>NZ_JALIQS010000001.1 GCF_024704725.1 Shinella sp. CPCC 101442
TTCCACCGCCGCATCGAGATCGGCATCGTCGAACACGATGAAGGGCGCATTGCCGCCAAGCTCAAGGCCGAGCTTCTTGATGGTCGGGGCGCACTGCTTGTAGAGTTCCGCACCGATCTCCGTCGAGCCGGTGAAGGTCAGCTTGCGCACCGTCGGGTTCGCCGTCATCTCCGCACCGATCTCGCGGGCGGAGCCGGTGATGACCGAGAACAGGCCGGCGGGCAGGCCGGCACGCTCTGCCAGCACGGCAATCGCGATGGCGGAAAACGGCGTCTGCGAGGCGGGCTTCAGCACCATGGCGCAGCCGGCGGCAAAGGCCGGGCCGGCCTTGCGGGTGATCATGGCATTCGGAAAGTTCCAGGGCGTGATGGCCGCCACCACACCGATCGGCTGCTTCATCACCAGGATACGCTTGTCTTTCTGGTGGCCGGGCACGATATCGCCATAGAGGCGGCGGGCTTCCTCGGCGAACCATTCGACGAAGCTTGCGCCATAGACGATCTCGCCGGTGGCTTCGGCCAGGGGCTTGCCCTGTTCCATGGTGAGGATGCGGCCGAGATCGTCCTTGTTGTCGATCATCAGCTCGAACCACTTGCGCAGGATGCCCGAGCGTTCCTTGGCCGTGCGCGCCGCCCAGCCCTTCTGGGCGACGGCGGCCGCGTCGATGGCTTCCTTGGTTTCCGCAGCACCGAGCTTCGGCACATAGCCGACAAGCTCCCCCGTCGCCGGGTTCTTCACCGCGATGCCGCTGCCGTCGGCTTCGATCCAGCGCGTGCCAACCAGTGCTGCCTGACGCAGCAGGCTCGGGTCTTTCAAGGTCATCGGAGTTCTCCCATTTCGCTCCATACCATTATATATCATATATTTTATTTGCAAGCCGCCAGACGCAACAAACACCTTGCAAATCCTACATGATATATAATATATCACCATTACACAGGGACTGAGGAGAGGACCTGCTATCGCATTCAATCGGGAGGACATCATGAAATTGACCAAATGGCTGGCAATTGCCGGCGTGATCACGCTTGCAGCCGTTCCGGCCGCGAGCGAGGACCTACCATTCCTGAAAAATGCCGCTGGACATGAGAAGCCATTTACCATCGGCGTGTCCAACGGCTTCATCGGCAACGCTTGGCGCGCCCAGTTCGTAGCCGATATCGAGGCCGTCGCCGCCGAATTAAAGGCTGACGGCGACGTCAAGGACGTCATCGTGGTCAACTCCACCAGCGGCGCGAACGGACAGATCACCCAGATCAATTCGCTTCTGTCGCGCGGCATCGACGCGCTGGTGATCAACCCGGTTTCCGGCGAAGCCCTCAAGCCAGTCGTCGCCCGTGCCGTCGCAGCAGGCGTGCTGGTCGTCGTCGTCGACAATCCGCTCGACATGCCGGACGTTCTCAATGTCCCGCTCGATCACACCCAATATTGGGGCATCGAGACGCAATGGCTGGTCGAGACGTTGAATGGCAAGGGCAACATCGTCGCAATCGAAGGACTTGCAGGCAACACCGCCAACGACTGGCGCGTGCGCGCCCGTGACGAGGTGCTGGCGAAAAACTCGGACGTGAAACTGCTGGCCTCCGTTCCGGGACAATGGGATCAGGCAACCGCCCGCGAAGCCATGACCGGCCTGCTCGCCGCCCACGACAATATCGACGGCGTACTGATCCAGGAGGTCATGCCGGAAGGGGCAATCCGCGCATTTACCGCCGCTGGCGTGCCGCTCAAGCCGATGACCGGCGACTATGTGCATTCCTATCTCAAATACTGGAAGGACACGCCGGAACTGTTGAGCGTGGTCGTCGCCAATCCGCCCGGCGTTGGCGCGGACGCCTTGCGTATCGCCACGGAACTCCTGCGCGGCAACACGCTGAATACCGAGGCACTCGTCGCCAACCCGATTAACCCCTCCTACAAGAACACGATCGTCGTTCCCGAGCCCTACGTTATCGAGCGGGAAGCGAACACCGGGCGGAACTGGTGCACGGAAACGACGAAATGCATCTCGCTCGACGAGGCGCTGAAACTGCTCGACGGCAAGCCGGACAACTATTCGATCGACAGTTTCATGTCCGCCGACGGCATCCGCAAGCACTACTTCAAGTGACGTTTCTCCCGAGACGGAGCCGGGCCATGCAACAGACGGGCCCGGTTCCGACCGTCACGGAGAGGAGAAGACAATGGCGCTGCGCCTTCAAAATATATCCAAAATTTATGGCCCGGTGCGTGCACTGGATGATGTTTCGCTGACGGTCGAGCCTGGCGAATGCCGTGCGCTCTATGGCGGCAATGGGTCTGGCAAGAGCACAACGGCGCGCATCGTCAGCGGCGCGGTCGCGCCCTCCGGCGGACAAGTCAAGATCGACGGCCAGTTCCTCGGCACCGCCCTTCCCCGACGCGCGCGAATGTTGGGTATCGGCATCACCTTCCAGGAACTTAGCCTGCTTTCCGATCTCAGCGTCGCTGAAAATGTTGTCATCGGCGACGCACCGCGCCATTTCGGCCTTTTCACCGATCGACGGCGTCTCTACGCCGATGCTCGTCGGCATCTCGCCGAGATCGGCCTCGAGCATTTCTGCGGCGTCAAGGCGAACGCGCTCCAGACGGGTGAGAAGTATCTCGTGGAGCTGGCGAAGGCGCTCTATCTCAAGCCGCGCTACATCGTTATCGACGAATTGACGACGACACTGCACGCCTCCGAAGTCGATATCTTCGCCCAACTGCTGGACAGGCATCTTGCTGACGGAGGTGGCGCGCTCTTCGTCAGCCACCGCCTGAACGAACTTCGCCGGTTCTGCTCGACAATCACCGTCCTTCACAACGGCCGACGCGTGGCGGATGAACGGTTGGAGGCGGTCAGCGACGCCGACCTGGTCGGTTGGGCGGGCGGGCGTTCTTCCGCCTCTGTCGCAACTGCGAACCGATCGGCGGCGACAGATCGGCCCACCGCCGTGAAGATCGACAATCTTCGTCTCGGCCGGCGCGAGGCCTCACTTCAGCTTTCCTTCGCCGCGGGCGAAATCGCCGGTCTTGGCGGACTTCCCGACCAGGGTCAGAAGGTGCTGCTTCGTATCCTCGCGGGCCTCACCCGGCCTGCCACCGAACCTGACATTTCCGTTGCCGGGAAGCGCCCCATCTTAGGCGCAGCGACCGACGCGGCAGGTGCGGGAATCGTCTTCGTCAGCGGAGACCGCGACGAAACCGTATTTGCGGCGCGCAGCATCCGCGAGAACATGCTCGCCCCCTTTGTCGCCCGAGGCGCCGACCGGCCGAACGACGCATCACTTGCCGCTGCGCTCTCACTGCTCTCGACGCGCTACGCCGGCCTGGACATGCCGATGAGTTCGCTGTCGGGCGGCAACCAGCAAAAGGTTCTCATCGCCCGATGCATTCTCGCTGATCCAGCGCTGCTGGTGGCGGAAGACCCGACGAAGGGCATCGATGTCGCTGCGCGTGCGGACGTGCACCGGCTCTTTCGTGATCTTGCCGCAAAGGGCACGACAATCCTCGTGACGTCCTCGGACGATCTGGAACTCGCGGATCTTTGCGACCGGGTGCTCGTCATGGATGATGGCGCGGTTGTCGCCGATCTCGACCGGGCCACAGGCGGCCTTTCGGCCCAAGCAATCGTCTCCGCCTACATGAAACAGGAGAAAGCGGCATGAGCGCGCTCCCCTCCGCCGCGCCGCGCCTGCGCAGCCATTCCGCCATCCCGGCGCTCGCCCTCGCCAGCCTTGGTCTCGGCCTGGCGGCGATCATCAATCCCGGCCTTGTCTCACCAGCGGGTCTGATCGGCTGGTCGACCTCGCAGCTCGGCCTCTGGGCGGCCGTGCTCGCTCAGACCGTTGTCCTCGTCGGCCGTGGCATCGACCTGTCGACGGGCGCGGCCGTCAGTCTCGTCAACGTGGTGGCGATCGCCCTCTTCGGTCTCGGCTGGCCGCTCTGGCTTGTTCTGCCCACAGCGCTTCTGACGGGGACCGTGATCGGCCTCGCCAATGGCCTGTTGATCGCCGTCCTCAAGATAAACGCCTTGCTCGCTACTTTCGCCATGTCCTTCGTGCTGCTCGGCCTTAGCCTGCAGATTCAGCCTGCACCGGGTGGAATGGCGCCAATCGGCGCGGTGACGATGATGAACGGATCGAGCCTCGGTGTGCCGAACGCCCTCGTAGCTCTTCTTGCGCTTGTTGCACTCTGGCAGGTCCTCGCGCGTACCCGCTTCATGCTGCTTCTGCGCGGCACTGGAAGTGATCCGCAACGGGCCTTCAATTCCGGCGTGCCGGTGCTGCGAACGCGGCTTTGTGCCTACATCCTTGCCGGACTTTTCTGCGGGCTCTCGGGCATCTTCGTGACCTTGACCATCGGCGCAGGCGATCCGCTGATCGGTCAGCCCTACACGCTGCTGACCATAGCCGGCGCGGTCATCGGCGGCGTCGCGCTGATGGGCGGCTCTGGAAGTGGTATCGGCGCGATCCTTGGCTCGATGTTCATTGGCATCACCGGCGAACTCGCGCTCGGGATCGGCCTCTCGCCCTTCTACCAGCAATTCATCGTCGGCACTGTGCTGCTGTGCGGTCTGGCGGGCGTCGTCCTGCTTCGCCGCTCGATCGACCGCACCGAGGATGCGCGCATCGCCCTCACCCTCAGCACCATCAGAAGAGGAGAAGCCGCATGAACGAGGCAAAGACCTCCGGTCCTATCCCCTCCGAGGGGCAAGCCGGTACCTTCCGGACACTTCTGCTATTTCCCCATGCGGGCAGCTTCACCATCATCGCCGGCCTGGCGCTCACGGGCTTCGTCATAAACCCCGCTTTTCTCTCGGCCACCAACCTGTGGAGCGTATTGTCCATCGCGGCTATGCTCTCTATCGCCAGCGCCGGCCAGACGCTCGTCATCCTGTCTGGCAACCAGGGCATCGACCTGTCGGTCGGCACGATCATGACCTGCGCGGCGCTGCTGGTTTCCGGCATCGGCGGCACGTCCGACGGCGCGCTCGCGCCGGCAGTGGCCGCCGCCTTGATCCTTGGCGCGGCAATCGGCCTCCTCAACGGGCTCGGTGTGCAAGTCCTGAGGCTCTACCCGCTGATCATGACGCTCGGCGTGTCCTTCGCCGTCGAAGGTCTCGGATTGGTCTATGCCCAGGCGCGCGCTCCCTCCATGCCGGGCCGTTTCATCGAGACGCTCGGTGTCGGCCGCTTTTGGGGCGTTCCATGGATCGTCATAGTCGCCGCAGGGCTCGCCATCGCCCTCACGCTGCTCTTGAGGTACAGCCGCTACGGCCGAATGCTCTATTTCGTCGGGTCCAATATACGCGCCGCGCGGGCGGCCGGCGTACCAACGGCCCGCGTCGTCATCGGGGCATATATGGCGAGCGGCATCCTTTCAGCACTCGCCGGTGTCGTGCTCTTTGGCTTTGCCGGGAGCGTCAACCTATCGCTCGGCGCGCCCTACACGATGATGTCGGTAGCCGCAGCCGTTATCGGCGGCGCGTCACTCAGTGGTGGACAGGGCAGCTTCGCAGGAACGGTACTCGGCGCGATCATCTTCACGCTCCTGACCAACCTGCTCATCACCCTCGGCTTCAGCCCGGCCCTTCGCTACATCGCAAGCGGTCTCGTGCTGTTTGCCGTTCTGCTCGCAACGTCGCGCGAAACATCCTGAATGGGGAAGGAAATACCTTCATGTGCAATGCCGATATCGATGCGAAAGCCGTGCCACATATGCGCGAACTCATGGCCGGCCTGCCGACGAACTGGGGAAAATGGGGCACCGAAGACGAGGTTGGCGCTCTCAACTACCTGACGCCGGCCGAGGTGCTACGGGGCGTTGCCTCCGTTCGCTCAGGCAAGACCTTCACGCTGCAGGTCCGTATGGGCGACCCGAGAGGCGATCCCGTCTGGCCGGGCCGCCGCGGAGCGCAACGTTTCAACCTTATGGACAAGGGCGACTTCATCTGCGGTCACGGACCGGACATCCCCGGATGCCACGAATTCGCCGACGACCTGATGATCATGTATTTGCAGGGTTCCACCCAGTACGACGCACTTGGCCATGTCTGGTACGACGATCATATCTACAATGGCTTCGACGCGAAAACGACGGCCGGCGGCATGCGCAAGGCCAGTGTCCTGCCGCTCGCGGAGCGCGGTATTGTCGGGCGCGGCATCCTGATCGACATGGCTCGCCATCGCGGCAAGGATGTCCTCGGCAAAGGTGAGACCTTCGACCATGGCGACCTGATGGCCGCTGCCGAGGCGCAAGGCGTCCGCATCGAAAGGCACGACGTCCTGCTCGTGCGCACCGGCTGGATCGGCTCTTTCTACCGTCGTGACCCGAACGAGTTCTACGCCGACTTCATCGAACCGGGTCTCACCTTCAGTCCGGCGCTGGTCGAATGGTTCCGGGATATGGAGATCCCAAACCTTGTGACCGATACCATCGCCAACGAGGTGACGCTGGAGCCGGAAACCGGCGTGATGATCCCGCTCCATTGCGCGCTGATGCGCAATCTCGGCGTCGCCTTCACCGAAATCGCCGCCCTCGACGATCTGGCCGCGGACTGCGTCCAGGATGGGCAATGGACCTTCCTCTATACAGCCGCACCGCTGAAGGTCGTCAACGGCTCGGGCGCGCCGGTAAACCCTGTGGTCATCAAATAGCAACAACATGCAGGAGGATAACATGGCGAATACGGGACGCCTTCTTGGACATCACGCGCTTCTGACCGGAACCGGTGGCGGGATCGGGCTGGCCGTACTCGCCGCCTATCTCGCGGAAGGTGCCATATGCACGGCGATCGATCTTGCAGACACCCCCGGCGAAGCCATCGAAGCACTATTGAAAGCTCACCGGTCGCAGCTCGACTATGTTGCAGCTGATGTCGCCGATGCGGCATGCGTTCGCGCCGTGATCGCCAAAGCCACGGAAAAGCGCGGGCCGATCAGCCGGTTGTTCAACAACGCAGCGATCTTCGATCTGGCGCCGGTGACGGAGGCGAGCGTCGAAAGCTTCGACCGGGTGTTCGGTGTGAACGTCAAGGGCATGTTCTTCACCATGCAGGCGGTACTGCGCCAGATGATCGAGCACGACGTCAAAGGGGCGATCGTCAATGTCGCCTCGCAGGCGGGACGGCGCGGCGAGCCGCTCGTAGCCCACTACTGCGCCTCAAAGGCAGCTGTCATCAGCTATACCCAGAGCGCAGGCCTTGCGATGGCCCCGCATGGCATCCGAGTCAACGCGATCGCGCCGGGCATCACCGATACCCCTATGTGGAGGACTGTAGATCAGCTTTACGCGCAAAGCATGGGCTTGCCGGTCGGCGAGCCGACGCAACGCTTCATCGGTGCGGTTCCCATGGGGCGGATGGGCCAGCCGCATGATCTGGCGGGCGCCGCCGTCTTCCTTGCAAGCGACGACGCCGCTTTCATCACCTGCCAGACGCTGAATGTCGACGGTGGGACTGTCATGTCCTGACGCATCGCCGATAGATCCCTTCCCATTTTTGCAATCGAACAGGAAATCCCATGACACCCTCCCTCATCGCCGTGAACGGCACCAACCTCTATGTCGAGGACAGCGGCGAGCCCGATTTGCCCGTCATACTCTGCCTGCATTCGCTGTTCCTCGATTCCCGGATGTTTGATGGCCTCGTCGCCTATTTTTCAGAGGAATACCGGATCGTCCGTCCCGAGTTTCGCGGACAGGGCCGCAGTGACCTTTCCGGCGCTCCGATCATATCCATGGACGATTGCGCCGAAGACATGTTGGCGCTGATCGAACATCTCCGACTTCGCGATATCCGCCTCATCGTGCAATCGATGGGTGGCGACGTCGCTGCGCGCATGGTCGCGGCTCGGCCAGAGCTTTTCTCAATGCTCATTATGCTCGGTTCCTCCGTGCAAGAAGAAGATCGAGCGAAAATCGAGCGGCTGCGCGCCTGGGTAGGGCGTGCCGGCGAGATGGGTTTCATCAACAAGGCGCTCGACGAAACCATGGAAATCATGCTCGGCGCAACGACCCGTAGCGACCCGGCCAAAGCAGCGCTGGTCACGCTATGGGAGGATCGCATCAGTGCCGTACCGCGCAGGCTGCTTCCGGCGATGAAAGGCGTGATTGAGCGGGAGGACGCATTGCATCTCCTCGACAAGATCAACATTCCCGTTCTTTTGGTGAATGGTGAGGAAGATTTCCAGCGTCCGCCCGAATGGGCGCAGGAATGCGCGTCACACCTCAAGGACGCTACAGTCGTAGTCGTCCCGAAAGTGGGGCACAGCCCGACCCTCGAAGCGCCTGAGTTTGTCCTGCCGAAGGTGCGTGAGTTCCTGGAGACAGGCAAGTGACGGACTATATCATCGTCGGTGGAGGCTCAGCCGGAGGGACGCTCGCGGGTCGGCTCGCACAGGCCGGGGCAAAAGTCCTGGTCCTGGAATCGGGGCCGTCGGATTGGCACCCCTTGATCCACATCCCGGCGGGCTTCGTGAAGCTTCTGGATGGGAAACTGCTCCACCACTATCAGACCGAACCTCAACCTTCGCTCGACGGGCGCGCACCGATCCTACCGCAGGGGCATGTTCTGGGCGGCGGCGGTTCGGTTAACGCTACCGTCTACATTCGCGGGCAGTGCGCCGACTACGACGGATGGGCCGAAGGCGGCGCGGAAGGGTGGTCGTATCGCGATGTCCTACCGTATTTCATTCGGGCGGAAGACAATGACAGGCTGATCGATGCCTATCATGGCAGCGGAGGCCCGCTCGGCGTTTCGGATCTGCGTCACGTCAGTGACCTGACGCGCGCATTCGTACGCAGTGCGCAGGAAGCGGGGATCCCCTATACGTCGGATTTCAACGGCGCGCGGCAGCGCGGTGTCGGTTTGGTCCAGACGACAACACGGAATGGAAGGCGGTGCAGCGCGGCCGCCGCCTATCTGCGACCGGCCCACAAGACCGGGAACCTCGACGTCAAGACCGGTTGCCTGGTCACGCGGGTCCTTTTCGAGGGAGATCGGGCGACCGGCGTCGAATATCTCCAACGCGGTCGCCTCACGCAGGTTCATGCCGGCTTGGAAGTCATCCTCTCCGGCGGAGCGATACAAACCCCGAAACTGTTGATGCTTTCTGGCATCGGACCAGAGGAAGAACTAAAACGCCACGGAATAACGATCAGGGAACGCCGCGAAGAGATTGGCCAGAACCTCCAGGACCACATGGAGTTTCCCGCGATACGGTTCTGCACCGGCCGACACGGCTATCATGGCGAGGACTCGCCACTTCGGGCGATCAAGAACGGATTGGAGTATCTGCTTTTCCGCACCGGGCCTGCCATGTCCAATGTGACCGAAGCCTGCGCCTTCATGAATGTCGACGACGAAGACGCCGAACCCAACATCCAGATGCATTTCGCTCCGATCGTCTTCATCGATGGCTACCTGAACCAGAAGATCCGGCGCGCCGGCGCAACGATCAACCCCTGTGTCCTGCGACCCAAGAGTCGGGGGGAAATTCGCCTGCGTTCGAGCGACGCGAAAGCCCACCCCGTCGTGGACCCGCGCTATCTGTCAGATTCGGACGATATGCGCCTCTCCCTGAAAGGACTTGAGGTCGCCCGCAGCATCCTCGCGCAACCGGCTTTCGCACCATTCGTCGAGAAGACGGAAGCCTATCCTGGAAAGGACCTGGGCGACGGCGCAGCACTTTCAGCCTATATTCGCGGGCGCGGAAAGACAGTCTTTCATCCAGTCGGAACCTGCCGGATGGGTAACGACGAATGTGCGGTTGTCGACCCGCAATTGCGCGTGAAGGGAATGCGCAGCCTGCGCGTGGTCGACAATTCCATCATGCCAAGCCTTGTCTCAGGAAACACCAACGCAGCCGCGATCATGATCGGAGAGAAGGCGTCCGATATCATGCTCGGTCGCTAGAAACCGTGACCGTCCCGGTGGAGAAGCGGCTGAGGGGAGCACGGCTGTAACTTGCATTGGGATCACAGCATAGACATCGAACGATCGGAATACGGGCAGCAACATCGCCTGATTTTGCAACGCACCACCATTGCGCGTGCAGAAAAACGGCAGACGCTAAAAATTGTAACGAGGCTGCAATCAACACCAGGACCTAGCTCATCGTGTATGCGGCACATCGGCCACCAGACGGCAATCGGTACTCAGCGCCGATGCCGCCTTTTGCGCGATCAGGCTGTGATTGAGCGATGCCCAGGCAATACATTGGTCATGCAGGCCGAGCCAATGGAGGCTGGCCGGAGACGCGACATCGAGCCCGACATCAGGTCCGGTTCGAGCGGCAGGGTGTCGGAAAAGACACGCGCTCCGAAGCCCCGGGAACCGGAATGAACCAGCAGGTACAGGCTCTGGCGGTCGATCCCGGATGCCGGTGAGGAGACGTTTTCAACCGCCTGTAGTTCGCAGAAGTGGTTGCCACAGCCGGCGTCATTGCCGACGAGGATACGTGGATTGTCCCGTTTGACGTTCACACCCGGGAGAGCCTTTAGTGATTGAGAAAGCATCCCGCAGCCCTTCAATGTCTTGAAGCTGCCGCTGCCGATAGCGAAGGCACCTAACATTTTCGTTTCAGGCTGGCTTTAACGCCTCTGACAAGAGAAGCCCTTGCTTCGACAAAAAGCCCCAAGGCATCTGGCCATCATCACTGGTGCAGCGAGGCTTCGGCCATTTCGACGCTTTGCGTCCTTCGCATTCCCGCGCGGAAAATGCAGCTCTCGACATTACTTGTGCAAGCGGCGCTGCTTATTGAAAGCCAAGTTGAGCGATAATCTGGTCGGCAATCACCTCCGGCGCCGCATCGATGTGGACAGTTGTAGCGGCTTCGTCTGCCATTGGCGGTTCGAGCGCTGCGAACTGGCTTTCGATGAGGCTTGTCGGCATGAAGTGGCCCGATCGAGCGCCCATGCGGGTCGCGATCAGCGTTTTGCTGCCGGAAAGGTGGACGAAAGCGACCGGCGCGCCTGCCTCCAGACGAATATGGTCGCGGTAGCGGCGCTTGAGCGCCGAGCAGCCGAGAACAAGAATGCTTTCGGGCTCCGCGAGTGTTCGGCCGACGCGCGTCAGCCACGGCCAGCGGTCGTCGTCCGTCAAAGGTTCGCCACGGCTCATCTTGGCGATATTGTCAGGCGGATGCAGATCGTCGCCGTCGATATAGGTCGCGCCGAGACGAGCGGCGAGGGCCGCGCCGACGGCCGATTTGCCGCAGCCAGCGACGCCCATCAGGACGATGCGTCTTGGATTGGAAAGATCGGCCATATCAAAGGGAAGCCGTGATGCCGCCATCGACATAGAGCACATGTCCGTTCACGAAGGAGGAAGCATCGGAGGAGAGGAAGATGCAGGCGCCGACAAGCTCTTCCACCTTGCCCCAGCGGCCAGCCGGCGTGCGCTTTTCCAGCCATGCCGAAAAGTCGGTGTCAGCGACGAGCGCGGCATTCAGCGGCGTGTCGAAATAGCCTGGTGCGATGGCATTGCACTGCAAACCGTATTTTGCCCAGTCCGTCGCCATGCCCTTGGTTAGATTGCCGACGGCGCCTTTGGTGGCGGTGTAGGGCGCGATGCCCGGGCGGGCGAGCAACGTCTGCACGCTGGCGATATTGATGATCTTGCCCGCGCCGCGCGTGATCATGTGGCGCGCAACAGCTTGGCCGACATTGAACACCGTCGAGATATTCGTCTTCAGGAGCCGCTCGAAGGCATCGGCGGGAAAGTCCTCCAACGGCGTGCGGTGCTGCATGCCGGCATTGTTGACGAGGATGTCGATGGCGCCGACCTCTGCCTCAAAGGCATCGACCGCCTTGCGCACCGCTTCGTGGTCGGTGGCGTCGAATGCGAGCGTGTGTTTTGCACCGCGTTCCTTTGCGGCGGCTGAAAGCTTGGTTTCGTCGCGACCGTTGAGGACAATTTCGGCGCCGGCTGCGGCAAGGCCTTTCGCCAGCGCTAAGCCGATACCCTGCGAGGAGCCGGTGACGAGGGCGCGCTTGCCCGTCAGGTTGAAAAGGTGCGTGCTCATGGGTTTCTTCCTCAGGAGAATGCGATCTGCGTCTTCATCGAATGGCCCTTGTCCGAGGCGATCTCGAACGCCTTGAGCGCATCCGCAATCGGCAGCGTATGGGTGATCAGCGGCTTCACGTCGATGAGACCACCCTGCATCAGCTTTACCGCGACCGCAAATTCCTCATGAAAGCGGAAAGAGCCGCGCAGGTCCAGTTCCTTGGCTGTTATCGCCATCATCGGCAGGGTCATTTCGCCGCCAAGACCGAGCTGCACGACAACGCCGCGCGGGCACAATGCATGGATGCCGGCGACGAGGGCGGACTGTGCGCCCGAGCACTCATAGAGCACGTCGAATGTGCCTTTGTTCTCGCTGAACGGAACAAGACCCTCGCGGTCTTCCGACAGATTGATCACGCGGTCCGCGCCCACCGCGCGCGCAAAATCGAGCGCCCGTTCGGAAAGATCGGCGGCGACGATCTCGGCAGCACCAGCGCGGCGGGCGGCGAGGATCGAGAGCGTACCGATCGGACCGCAACCGGTGACAAGCACACGCTTACCCAGCATCTCGCCGGCTCGGCGTGTGGCATGCAGGGTCACGGACAGCGGTTCGGCCATCGCGGCCTCGCCGGCGGAAAGGCCTTCAGCTTTCACGCATTGACTGGCGCTGGCGACCAGCCGTTCCCGAAAGGCGCCCTGAATGTGCGGGAAGGGCATGGCCGAGCCATAGAAGCGCATGTTGAAGCAATGGTTCGCCAAACCTTTCAGGCAATAGTCGCAAGCGCCGCACGGCCTAGAAGGCGAGACGGCAACGAGATCGCCGACGGCCAGATCCGAAACGCCCTCGCCTAGGGCCGCGACGTGGCCCGCGACCTCATGCCCGAGGATCATCGGCTCCTTCAAGCGCACCGTGCCGAAGCCACCGTGATTGTAGTAATGCAGGTCCGAACCGCAAATGCCGCCGACAGCGAGGCGAATTTCCACCTCGCCGGGGCCGGGTGCTCCCGGCTCCCGTTCCTCGATGCGCAGGTCTTTGGCCGCATGGATGACGATCGCTTTCATCGCGCCCTCACAGAACCGGTGTGAGGAGCGGACGGCCGTCGAAATGGGCCGAGAGGTTGTCGAAGACGAGCTTTCCCATCGCTTTTCGGGTCTCCACCGTGCCAGAAGCCATGTGTGGCTGGAGCAGCACGTTGTCGAGCGAAAGAAAACGTGGATTGAGTTTCGGCTCGCCCTCGAAGACATCGAGCGCCGCGGATCCGAGCGCCTTTGTCTCCAGCGCGTCGAGGAGCGCATCCTCGTCGATATTGGAGGCGCGAGATATGTTGATCAGCATGCCCTCAGGGCCAAGCGCCTCAATGACCTTGCGGTCAACGATGTGACGCGTCGCGGCGGAGGCGGACAGTGTGACGAAGAGAAAGTCCGAGCGTTCGGCGAGTGCGACGGGATCAGCGATGTAGGTCCAGTTCCCCGCAATATCCTTCGGCGTGCGGCTGCTATAGGCGATGTCCATGTCGAAACCGGCAAGCCGCTTGGCGACTTCGAAGCCGATACGGCCGAGGCCGAGAATGCCGGCGCGCTTTCCATGCGCCTGAGATTTGAGCGGATAGAGGCCCTTGCCGGCCCAGTCGCCGCTGCGAACCCAACGATCCGCGCCGATCATGCCGCGCGCCTGCGCGAGCATCATCGCGACACCGAGATCGGCGACATCCTTCGTGAGCACATCGGGCGTGTTGGTAACGCGAATGCCACGCTCACGGACGGCTGCCAAGTCCACGGCGTCATAGCCGACGCCATAGACGGAAATGACCTCCAGCTTCGGCAGCGCCTCGATCATTGCCCTACCGGCGCCAAGCTCGCCGCGCGTCGCGACACCGCGAATGTCTGCGCCGCGTTCGGCAAGAAACGCCATCTTGTCTGCCGCTTCGAAATAGCGGTGCATATTGAAGGTCGCGTTCAGCCGCTCCTCGTCCCACGAGGGATAAGGGCCAACCTGAAGAATTTCGATTGAGCTCATGAAAGGATCTCCGGCGACGTGCGGCTCCTCCCTTATGGATAGCGCGGCACGTACAGCTTTGTTGTCAGACGAAATGCACTCAGGCGGAGCCGGCAAGCGCGCTCTTAACGGCAGTCAGCCCGAGCCGCAGGAACGGATCGGAATGCACATAGAAGAACTGCACACCTTTGGCGCGCCAGTGTGGAATTTCCTCGAGGGTGGCAAGTGTACCGGCGACTTTTCCGGCGGTGCGAATCTTGTCGACGGCCTCGGCGACCTTGGTGAGCACCTCGGCAGGACGGGGCTCGCCAAACGGCGGCGCCGGCGCAAAACCCATGTCTTGGGAAAGATCACCGGGACCAATGAAAAAGACGTCTACGCCGTCCACGCAAAGCATGTCTTCCAGGTTGTCGATCGCAGCCGTCGTTTCGACCATCGCAACGACGAGGCGCTTCGCGTGGTCCGACGGCAAGGCATAGCGCACAGCCTCAACGACAGCGCGAGCCTGCTCGCCAGTTTCAACCATTGGCACCATGATACCGTCTGCGCCGGCATTCAGGTAGCGAATGATGACAGGCCGCTCATGAGAATGCGGCCGTACGATCGCCGAACCGCCAACCGAGCGTGCGATCTGCCCCGTGGCGCGGACATCATCGAAACCCCAGGTGCCGTGTTCACAATCGAGGAAAACGGAATCCGCTCCGAGCTCGATGAGACGGGCCGCCAGACCGCTTGAAACGTGATGGGGATTGAACATCGTCACGTTCGCACCGCTCGCCAGCTTCCTACGCAATACGTCACCACTCATTTGCGTGGCTCCTATTCTTCTCAATCATTTCTCTTGAATCGACGTTATCTCAGCCCCGTCACCGCAGCCGCGATACGGCGGCACCCCTCCCGGATCGTTTCCTCGGAGGTGGCGATTGAGAGTCGGAAATATCCCGGCATCCCGTATGCACTGCCGTGCAAGGCAGCAACGCCGACGCTTTCGAGCATATAGAGGATGAAATCGAGGTCGCTCTCGATCCGCTTGCCGTCCGGCGTCATCCTACCAAGAACGCCGGCGCAGTTCGGGAATACGTAGAAAGCACCGTTCGGGGACGGGCATCGCAGACCGGGCACGGCATTCAGGAGCCCGACGGCAAGGTCGCGCCGCGCCCGATAGACACTCGTGGCCTCGACGATGAAGCTCTGGTCGCCATTCAACGCCTCCACGGCGGCTGCCTGACTGATTGACGATGGGCAGGAAGACATCTGCGACTGCAGCTTGTTGATCGCCGCTACGAGCCGAGCGTTACCAACACCGTATCCGATGCGCCAGCCCGTCATGGCATAGGTCTTTGAAACACCATTGACGATGAACAGCCGCTCCTTCAACTGCGGCTCGACAATCGCCAGGTTGATGTCCGCCTCCGTATCGAACAGCACCTCATTGTAGATTTCATCGGCAAGCACCCAGACGTGCGGATGCTTGAGCAGCACAGCCGCAAGAGCGGTCAGCTCTTCCCGCATGTAGACGGAACCGGAAGGATTGCACGGCGAATTCAGGATCAACCAGCGTGTGTTCGGTGTGATGGCGGCTTCGAGCGCTTCGGCCGTGAGCTTGAAACCATTGCCTTCGGTGCAGTCCACGATAACGGGCTTGCCGTTGTTGGCCAGGACCATGTCCGGATAGGACACCCAATACGGAGTGGGAATGATGACTTCGGCACCGCTCTCCACGCTGGCCATCAGCGCAAGGAAGATGATCTGCTTGGCTCCGCCGCCGACGCATATCTGTTCATGCGTGTAGGTAAGGCCAAGAGAGCGCTCGAATTTCGCCAGGATCGCCTTTCGAAGGGCCACCGTTCCATTGACCGCAGTGTATTTCGTATCACCGGCCTGAATGGCCGCGATACCCGCTGCCTTGATATTCTCAGGCGTGTCGAAATCCGGTTCTCCGACCGTGAGATCGACAATGTCACGCCCTTCAGCCTTCAGGTCGCGCGCCCGCGCTGACGCCAGTGAGCTCGGCGAAGGCTTGATGCGGTTCACCCTGGAGGCGGCTTGAAACTCAGTCACGATAATGTCCTTCTGGTTTAAGATTGGCGCAGGGCACCGTTCATGTCCGTCCTGATCCAGGACTTTGCGGTGCCCGGGATCACGCGCCCTAGAGAATCTCGGATAAGAACTTTCTTGCGCGCTCGCTCTGCGGATTTGCGAAGAAGTCCTCAGGCGTCGCAGTCTCGATCAGACGCCCCTCATCCATGAACCAGACGCGGTCAGCGACCTCGCGTGCAAACCCCATTTCGTGCGTGACGCACACCATCGTCATGCCGTCGCTGGCAAGCGCCTTCATGACCTGAAGCACCTCCCCCACCATTTCCGGGTCGAGCGAGCTTGTCGGTTCGTCGAAAAGCATAACCGGCGGCCGCATGACTAGAGCTCGCGCAATCGCCACGCGCTGCTGCTGACCACCGGAAAGCTGCAACGGGTAGGCGTTCGCCTTATGCGCCAGGCCGACACGGGTCAGCAATTCGATCGCCCGTTCCTGAGCTTCCGCTTTTTTCGTCTTCTTCAGTTCGAGCGGCGCCAGCGTCAGGTTCTCCAGAACGCTGAGATGCGGGAAGAGATTGAATTGCTGGAACACAAAACCGATATGCGTGCGCAGCTCGTCGATGTTTGTGGACCGCGCATTTACATTCACGCCATCCACATGAATATCGCCCGATTGGATCGCCTCGAGGCGATTGATCGTCCTGATCAGCGTGGATTTCCCGGAACCGGACGGCCCGCAAACGACAACCACCTCCCCGCGATTGACGGTAGCGCTGATG
Organism: Shinella sp. CPCC 101442; assembly: GCF_024704725.1. GTDB lineage: Bacteria > Pseudomonadota > Alphaproteobacteria > Rhizobiales > Rhizobiaceae > Shinella. The sequence continues at coordinate 16,820 of NZ_JALIQS010000001.1, forward strand.
CCATCCAGCGCCTTGTACTGGCCATACCATTTGCAAACATTGGAAAACGTGATCATGCCGCTACACTCTCGACTGTCGATGAGGCGCCGGAACGCTTGTCGTTGATTTTATTCTCGGCGAACTTCGCGATGGAGGTGAGAGCGAAGTTCAGCGCGAAGTAGGTCAGCGCCAGAAGCCCAAACACCTCGAACGGCTTGGTCAACAGGACGTTGTTTATCTGGTCCGCCGCGAAGGTGAGTTCCTGCGTGGCAATGATGTAAGCCAGCGATGTCTCCTTCACCGTGGAAACCAACTGGTTCAGCATGCTCGGGAGCATGTTGAAGAGAGCCTGGGGAAGGATGATCACGCGCATCACCTTGAGATATGGCAGGCCAAGAGTGCGTCCCGCCTCATACTGGCCGGCGGGCAGTGCCTGAATGCCGGCGCGGATGATCTCCGCCAAGTAGGCGCTTTCATAGAACGCAAGCGTGATGACCATGATCACATATCCGGGCACCGGCGTGCCGGTGGCCAGAGGAATGAGGAAGTAGGCCCAAAAGATGAACATCAGCAGCGGCACACCGCGCACCACATAGACTACAGCGGTCGCAGGCAAGCGGACTACGGCAAACGGGCTGATACGACCGAGGGCGAGAAGGATGCTCAGGGGCAATGCCAGCAATATGCTGGTCACTGCCATTCCTAGTGTCGCGACGAGCCCGCCTACTGGACCGTGCGGATACGACCCGACGAGAAGCAGAAGCCAGTTGTTCTGGATAATCTCGATCATCCTCAACCTGCCTTCACCGGCGCGACATAGTCACGCACAACTGCCGCATATCGGCTTGCCAGGACTCCGCCGCCCCACATGATGAACAACGAGAACACGAGATAGAAAGCGGTGATCACCACGTAAATCTCGAATGTCTTAAAAGTATAGTTCTCGATTTCACGTCCGGCTGCGGTGAGTTCGAGTACGCCGATCGCCATCGCCAGACTGGTGTTCTTGAACATCAGTACCGTCTGGTTCACCAAAGGTGGAATGGCGATGCGAAACGCTTGCGGCAAAATGATCCTGCGCAGCGTGCGCACGTAGTTCAGTCCGAGCGCCCGTGCGGCCTCTGTCTGACCTGCAGGAATGGAGCGAACCGCGCTGCGCAAATCCTCCGATATATAGGCCGACCCCACCAAGCCGATCGCAATCATCGCCATCAGAAATTCGGCATTGTGGCTGTAGAGCCAGTCGGTCATGGTCGCAGGCAGCAACGCTGCGACGCCGAAATACCAAAACAGAATATGCACGACCATCGGGACATTGCGATGGAATGCCACATAGAGGGCGACGAACACGTCGGCACTCCGGCAGCCCGTCAACCGGAGTCCCGTAAGCAGGCTGCCGACAAGAAACGCAAGCAACAGCGAAGTCAGTGTCAGCATGATCGTCGTGGAAAAACCCGAAACGAGGAGGCTGAAATATTGCTCTTGGAAGATGACGCCAAGATCGAAATTGTATTGCATGGCCTCATCTCACTTCGTTTTGGCCTTCCCGCTACGGACGCGAGTTCAAAGCCGCGACGGAAACGTACTGGAGAAGCAGCCCGCGAGCGGGCTGCTTCCGGAGCAACGATTTTACTCCGTGATTTCCTCGATCTTGAACGCCCGTTTCAGGCCGCCGAACGACGTTTCCACGCCGAACCACTTATCGAAGATCTGGTCGAACTTGCCGGAGGTTTCGAGATCCGCCAGAACCTTGTTCACATGCGCCTTGAACGCATCTTCGCCCTTGCGAAGGCCAAGGCCCCATGGCTCTGCGAACAATGCCGGCTCAAGGATCATCACCTCGACGCCGCCGTCCTTCTTGGCAGCATCGCGAAGCTTGATATGCGCCATCTCCGAGGAGACCATGCCGCTTACCTTCCCCTGCTGAACGGCAAGAAACGCGCTTCCGCCGTCCTTGAAGGTCAGGACATTCACATCCTTGATGTGCTCGCGTGCACCACGCTCCGAACTGGAGCCACGAACGGCACTAACGCGCTTTCCCGCCAATTCGTCGGAAGACTTCAGGCCGGCATCGGCGCGGACGAGTACTTTCTGCATGCTTACGAAATGCTGATTGGAGTAATCGATCTGCTGCGCACGCTCAGGATTCCAACCCAAGTTGGCCGCGACGAGATCCACGCGACCGGCAACCAGCTCCGGGATGCGCGCCTCGACCGAGATCAGCTTCAGCTCAAGCGGAACGCCAAGGCTATCAGCGATCGCCTGGCACAAATCGATCTCATATCCGACCACGGCGCGCGTCGTGGCGTCCTGGAAGCTGAACGGCTCGGATGTGCCGAGAGTACCGCATATGAAATTGCCGCGGTCCTTGATGTCCTTCAACACATCGGCGCTGACTGGCGTCGCGCAAGCCATGCCTGCTGCAATGATGCCGCCTGCCAGAACGAGTGATTTGAGATCGGTCATGTCATTCCCCTTTTGTTGAACTTCCGCGGTGAAATCTCTTGGGCCACGGCGCTCCAAACGCCTTGATCAGGCGCCAATCACGAAGCCCTTTTCACGGAGCTTCTCCTCCAGATTGCTAACCTCGATGACGGACTTTCCGGCCTTGTATGCGGCTATGTAGCCGGCCTCGTTTTCCTCACGTGTACGCGACAGCTCCACGACATCCGCGACTTCCTGTCTCCTGACGACGACAACGCCATCCGCGTCCCCCACGACGACATCACCCGGATTGATGGTTTCTCCCCCGATGACGATGGGCTGATTGATCGCCCCCAGGGTTTCCTTGACAGTGCCCTTGATGCACACGCTGAGCGAAAAGACCGGGAAGCCGAGTTGGCGCAATTGCAGCGTGTCGCGGACACCCGTGTCGGTAACAAGTCCGCCGATTTTGGCAGCCAGGCACGCGTTGGCCAGAACGTCGCCGAATGAACCCGCCTCCTCATACTCGCCTGCCGACACCACAATGATATCCCCCGGCGACGCATAGGAGATCGCGACCTGAAGCATGATGTTGTCGCGCGGCGCGCAGACAACGGTAAAGGCAGGCCCGCACAGCTTCATGTCCGGATTGACCGGCTTGATACGTGACGACAACGCTCCGCGCCGTCCCTGCGCTTCGTGAATCGTTGCCGGTGAATAGGCGCCAAGAGCCTTCACGAGACCGGGAGCGGGACGTTCGATTGTCCTGTGAAGATGGATCATTGCTCCTCCAAGAAAGCCATTTTCTGCGCGTTGCAGTCGTTGGAGGAGGGGTATATTGCGCATTGAAATCAATCAAATATATAATGCTAATGCCTGCGATAGATTTTTTTTATACTTCAGGCAATCCGATCCATTTCGTTGCGTTTTCTGAGGGAGCTCGCATTGATCCTGACTGTCATTCGAATGCGGTACTTTGTCAGCATTGCCGAACACGGCTCGCTCACAAAGGCATCGGCGGAACTCGGAATCGCGCAGCCTGCCCTCAGCCACCATATCCGTCTTCTCGAAGACGAAATGAACGTAAAGCTGATGACGCGCACCGCACGCGGAATGGAGCTGACCGAAGCCGGAGATACGCTGCTCGTTCACTGTCAGAGCATTCTGCATGCGATACAGCGCGCGGAGCATGCGACGCGGGAAAAATCCGCGGTTCCTTCCGGGGACGTCATCCTGGGTCTCGTCAGCTCGATAGCGCCTATTCTGTCGGCTCGCCTCATCAAGACTTGCCGGGAGAAATTCCCGCGCCTCCGCCTCATCCTACGGGAAGGCGACAGTCAGACGTTACGGGCAGGCCTGGAGGCTGGCAGCTATGACATCGCGCTCAATCTGTCGGACATTGCGGGGAACAACGCTCCATTCGGCTTCAGGGAAAGCCTCTATGTTCTTGGCCCTCAAGGTTACTTCAAGGGACGAAAACCGAAAATTGCACTTCAACAGCTGGCGCGGATGCCGCTCATTCTTCCCTCTCGAAAGCATGCGATCCGGATACTCATGGAGCGCGAGGCCGAGAGAGCCGGTTTCCAGCTGAATGTCGACATTGAGATCGAAGGCGCTGGCAGTATCAAAGCCGCCGTTCGCGAAGGCCTGGGCATGACCGTCATGGGATGGAGCCTGACGGCGTCCGAGGGCGGCCCTCGCGGTTTCTCAAGCGCACTGATTTCAAGCCCTGCCCTCTACAGGAAGTTTGTTCTATCCACCGCGCCAAGAAGCCAGACCAGCAACGCTGTTTTGGCTGTTCAAAATCAACTGGCCGAGCTGGTCACGGAGATCTCCGCTCATGGGCACTGGATTTTGGACGAGGAGATTAGAACCGTGACGATTGGCTGACCTTCGCCACGACGATCGCTAGCATCCCCATGCCCATGGAGCTCGACCTGCCGATCCCCTCATGGGGCGCAATCATTCTGTCAGCTAACATTCTGTTTTCGGGTTGACCGGCGATCCCGGCGCCACTGCCGCCCTGATCGCGCAAACGTGTAAATGAACATCCGAAGCGATTGGTCTTTGACGGTCGTGCGCTCGACGTTCGAACCTAGACAAATTGCGGCCTTCGGTTCGGTAGCGCCGAGACTTCCACTCTATGGATTTTGCGGTACCGTTCTATCAACCGCGCAAGTTCCACCGCCCGATGCACATCATCCCAGCCGCGGACGGAGCCGATTGCGTTGACCAACTCGCTCAGTGCCGCGTGGTCAAGCGGGCGCTCCAGGAAAACAGAGGTGCGACCAAAGAGGAAGTCTTCAGCGTGCAGGACCAGTTCCGTTTCACAGATGAAAGCGATCTCCTCCTCTGAGAATTCGGGCAAGGATGCGAGGAACGTTTCACCTGCGGCCAGCGCTGGCGCCAGGAGTTTTGCACGCGTGCCATAGCGGTTGACGATTTGGTGCGCTCTTTGCCGGGCAAGTCCGTGATCCTTCGTGATGGTCGAAAGCAGTTTTTCCGTGGGAGCCGTTGCCTGGGAAAGACCCGCACCGCCGCCGATCGGGACATCCACCGTGGACGACGACCGACGCTTGCCCAGGCGCCCGAGGATTTCATCGGTTGCCTCAGCGGAGAATGCGCGGAAAGTCGTCCATTTTCCTCCGACCAGCGAAAGGATGGGGAACTTTCGTTCCCCGTCCGGAGGAAGTTCGGGCATGGAATGATCACGGCTGACCGCGCCGGGGTCGCTCGCGTCATTGGCCGGCAGCGGGCGAACGCCAGCATAGCTGAAAAAGATGTTCGACCGGTCGACGGGCACCTGTGGGAAGAGCCGACGGAACGCCCCCAGAAGATAATTCACCTCGTCATCGTCGCAAATCACGCCATCGGGATCATCGACCGGTATGTCAGTGGAACCGAGCAGGACATGTCCCATGAAGTTCGACAGGATGCAGATGCGTCCGCCATCGGCCTCGAAATAGATCATTCGGCCATGCAGGGTTTTCGCCAGTGCGGGCAGGTCGAGCATCAGATGGCTGCCCTTCGTGCCGCCGATCATCTTGCGCGATTGAGATGCGCAGGCATTCACCCGGTCGATCCATGCACCGGCAGCATTGACCAGCACATCGCAGGTCAGGGAAAAGGTCTCGCCGCTGTCGACGTCCTGCAGTTCGACCCGATCGCCTTTCACCCCGCTGAAACGCAGATGGTTGAGAGCAATATTGCCGGGTTTGGCAGCCATTCCGTCCAGTGCCAGTTCCAGGACGAGCCGCTCGGGCGATGTGATCCAGGCGTCGTAGTAGGAGGCAGCGATCTTCAGCGAGGGGTCGAGATCCGGGATTTCGCGCAGGATATCCTGACGCGCAATCATGCGATGGCGCGGCATGACGCGGTTCAGCGCGCCATAGAGATCATAAAGCCAAAGCCCGAACTTGATGACGAATGCACCGCGCTGGGTGATCTTCGCCGGCATGCGCAGAAACTTGCGCAACGCCGGCACCACCCCGCCGAACCATGAATGGATCGGGATGATCATTTCCAGCGGACTGACATAGTGCGCGGCATTGAGCAGCAGTCTGTTGCGTTCGGCTGCGGATTCCCGGACGAGACGGAATTCGCCCGTCTCAAGATATTTCAGCCCGCCATGGATCATGCGCGACGGCGCGCGACTGGCGCCCGAGCAGAAATCGCCCTGCTCGACAAGAAGGCAATCGACACCCTGAAGACTAAGATCGCGGAATGTTCCCATGCCGTTGACGCCACCGCCGACGATCAGGACAGGAACGTGCCCGGTGCGGCGCAAGGCAGCCAGATGCGCCTCGCGCGTGGGTTCATTTGCAGTCATGGGGTCTTCTCTTCGTGCCGCTTCATGATGGTGCCGACGGCTTCGCGATAGCGGCCGTAACCGGCCTCAAGCCGCACCACGGCCTCTCCAGGGTGGTAGGTGCGCAATTGCGGTGTGGTGCGCAGGCTTGCGTCCTCCCACCCGCCATAGACGCCAGCGGCGATGCCGGCCGCGATGGCCGCACCGAGGGCGCCGGCTTCAGGCATTTCCGGCACTTCGATGCAGCGGTCCAGCGCATCGGCAAAGAGCTGGCCGAAATAGGGGTTGCGACTGCTTCCCCCGGTCAGGCGTACGCGACCGACCTCCCTTTCGGGGTCGATCAGATCGATGTGGTGGCGATGATTGAAGACAATTCCTTCCGCCACAGCGCGCAGCATGTGGCCACGCCCATGCCAGCCCCGCAGGCCGAGGAAAGCGGCGGGCACGTCTTCGGCATGGGGCGATCCGTAGAGATACGGCAGGTAAACGATGTCGGAAGGGTCATCGGCAACGGCGTCCAGTTCGGCCTGAAGTGTGGCGAAAGGATTTCCACCCGCCAGCGCATCACGTGCGGCCGTGGCCAGGAACCAGTCGAGGTTAGCACTGGAGGCCGGCGAAACCGACATGTTCATCCATTGGCCCGGCCGAAGTCCGTTGCGTGCATTCCAGCCGACCGAGATTTTCGGCGCATCGACCAGCATTTCGTTGATCGAGTAGGTACCGGCGATCACCGCGATCGTGCCGGCTTTGGTGACGCCAGATCCGACCGCACAAGCGGTGACGTCGTGCAGCCCCGTCGCAACGGGCGTCCCGATGGCGAGACCCGTGGCGGCCGCAGCCTGCTGGGTCACGTGTCCCGCAACCGCGCATGGCATACGAACATCAGGCAGGGCGTCGACAATGGCACCGAGCCCGAAGAGTTCGAGCGCGGCGTTGCTGTAGAGCTGGGTCCGGATGTCGGTGAAGGCGACGCTGGCCTCGGTGAAATCGGTGGCCACCTCGCCGGTCAGGCAATAGCGCAGCCAGTCCTTGCAGGACAGGATGGCGCCGATGCGCGCATACCGCTCCGGCTCCTCGTCCCGCAGATAGGCAAGCAAGGGTGCCGGCGATGACGGAAAGGGCCGCTGCCCGGTCAGTTCCAGGGCGCGCGCCGATACGCCAATGTCGTCCCAGCGCTGCAGCAGCATTTGCGCCCGGCTGTCGAGCGACGTTGCGGCAAGGCCGAGTGGTGCTCCGGCGCGGTCGAGCAGATAGAGGCCGTCGCCATGCCCGGCCACCGAAACGGCGGCGGGACGAACCTCGGCACCGACGATCGCGCTTGCACGTTCCAGCGCTTCGCGAATGGCCCCGGCGGAGGCGTGCCAGTGGTCCGTCATGTCCCGCTCGACATGGCGGGGCACTGTCTTGATCTGCGCGATCTCGCGCCGGGCAAGGGCGACGACCTTGCCGTCCTCCCGGAAGACCACGGCCTTGGTGACTGTCAGGCCGCTGTCGAGCCCGAGAAGATAAGCCGTCATGTCAGGATTCCAGCCGGGCGTGGCGCAGTCTTTCCTGCAGGCTCGCCAGATAGATCGCCACCAGAAGCACGGCGCCGAAGACGACCTGCCGGATCGAGGGCGGTACACCATGCAGGTTCATGAGGTTCTCGATGATGGCAATCACCAGCACCGCGGCAAAGACACCGCCGACATTGCCCTTGCCGCCGGTCATTGCCGTGCCGCCAAGGATGGTGCCTGCGAAGACCATCATGATGTCGCCCTGCCCCATGTCGGCCACGACGGATTCCAGGCGACCGACCTCGAGAAGGCCACCGAGCGACGCGAGGAAGCCTGCAATGGCGAAGCAGATGATCTTCGTCCGCTCGATGTTCACGCCGGCGACAAAGGCGGCATGTTCGTTGTTGCCGAGCGCGAGAATATCCTTGCCGAGGCGGTGGCGATCGATCAGCAGCCAGGCGACGAGGAAGATCGCGATCCACACCAGCACGGCCACCGGCATGATGCCGAACAGCTTTGCCGAACCGAGATAGACGTAGCCCTCGGGCAGATAATAGATCCCTTCCGGGATCAGGTAGACCACGATGCCGCGCATTAACAGCATCGTACCGAGGCTGACGAGGAAGGAACTGACCCTGAGCTTGACGGAGAAGATGCCGTTCACCAGCCCTGCCAGCGCACCGAACAACAGCGTGCCGAGCACGGCGAGAATGGGGTAGCTGTCCAGGGAGAGGCTCTGGAAGAACAGAACGATGGCCAGCGCCGGCGCCAAGGCGAAAGTCGATTCAAGCGACAGGTCCACATTCGCGGTCAGAAGGACGAAGAACAGTCCGAGCACCATGCAGCCGAGCGGAGCTGCCGCCCACATCACGTTGAGAATGTTGCGCGCCGACAGAAAGCCCGGAACCGCCAACCCGGCCAGACACAACAGCGCGAGCAGGGCCCAGATCAGATGCTTTTCCAGAACGAGAAAAATGAATTTATTCACCGAAGTCATGCCGGCACCTCAACACCCTGTATCGCCTTGTAGATCGTCTCGACATCGAAACCCGGTTTGCCGCGCTTCAACTCCCGGACCACCCGTCCCTGATAGAAGATCAGGATCCTGTCGCAGATCTCGGCCAGCTCTTCCTCGCTTTCCGAGATCATGATGACGCCCGCATCGCGCGACAGGTCCTCCCGGATCATCTTGAGGATGTCCGGTTTGGCGGAAATATCCACGCCGCGCGTCGGTTCGTTCAGAAGCACCAGTCGCGGCGCCGTCAGCGACAGGCGCCCGAGCAGGATCTTCTGCTTGTTGCCACCCGACAGCCCGTCGATGGGCACGTCGAGACCCGGCGTCTTGACCTTGAGGCGCGTGACGATGGAGCGGGCAACGGCTTCGCATTCCGCACGGCGCACGAAGCCCAGCCGGTTCGTGAGCACGGGAAGCCCGGCGATGATCGCGTTTTCCAGCACCGACCGGTTCTGGATCACCGCCTGCTCCTCGCGGTGCTTGGGCAGGAAGGAAACGCCGGCCGTCTGCGCCGCCTTGGGGCTTTTCATCTGCACGTCGGCACCGTCCATCGCGATTGATCCACCATAGTTCGGGACCAATCCGTAGAGCGCTTCGATGGCCGCGTCCTTGCCGGAGCCTTCCAGGCCGGCGAAGCCCAAAACTTCACCGCGGTGAAGCTCGAAATCCAGATGTATGAGGGAACGCCCAGCCTTCAGCGCCTGAACCTTCACAACCGGTTTGGCCGAAAATTCGGGCTGGTCGGTATAGTTGATCTCGGTGCGGGCAACATCGCCGACGATCCAGTCGGCCAGTTCCCTGCCGGTCGTTTTCGCCGTCTCCAGCGTCGCGACGCGCTCGCCGTCGCGCATCACCGATACGCGGTCGGTAAACCCCATGACTTCGCTGACATGGTGCGAGATCAGGGTGAAAGACAGGTCGGGCTGGTCGTTGATCAACCGGCGCAGGAGACGCAGGAGGCTTTCCTTGCGCTCGCTGGTCAGGGAGGCCGTGATCTCGTCCAGCAGGATGGTACGCGCCTTTTCGATAAAGACGGCACGGCCGAAGGCAAGAAGCTGCTGGGTTTCAAGCGGCAGGTCGCCCATGCGGTCTTCGGGCCGAGCACGCAGGCCAAGTTGCCCGATCACATCGGCCGACTGCTGGCGTGTTATGCCGGGCGATAGGAAATTCAGTCGACCGCCCGGATGCCGGCCCATGAAGAGATTGTCCGCAACCGAGAGGTCTGCGGCAAAGGCCGGTTCCTGGGTGACGAGTGCGATGCCGAGCTTTTTGGCCCGAGACGGCCCGGATTGTGACGGCGTCAGGGCACCCCGGTCAGTGACGATCTGTCCCTGGCTCGGTGCGAGCAATCCGGCCACCAGGGAAACGAGCACCGACTTGCCCGCGCCATTCTTGCCGATCAGGCCGTGTATCTCGCCCTTGCGGACGTCAAGATCAACGGAATCGACCGCCAGAACGCCCGGAAACCGGCGTGTCACGCCTTGCACGGCAAAGCTCAGCGAAGGGTCCAGTGTCATGGAAACTCCTGTTGCGAGAATGACTGCGAGCGCCTGCGCGCTCGCAGTCTTGACGCGGTTACTTGCCGAAGTCGGGCATCTTGCCTGTCTGCTCGACCGTCATTTCATTCGCCCAGTTGCGCGGGTCGTCATAGTTCGCATCACCCGGCACGCTGTAAGCCTGCGTCTGGTACCAGGAACCTTCGATCGCCTCGGGCGTGAGCACCTTGACAGGTGCCCAGACCGGTTCCTCGCCCTTGAGCAGCACATTGGCCTCGTCCGGCAATGCCTTGCCCGACATCAGCGTGTAAAGCATGCGCATCGAAATGATGCCTTCGCCGGTCGCAGGCTGAACGGAGATATGGTCGATCTCACCGCGCGCCATCGACTGGAATTCCGGCACCGTGCCATCGATCGTCGCGACGGGAATATGCTTGGGATCGTCGATCGGGAAAAGCAGTTCCTGCGCCTTGAAGGCCGGAACCGCACCGCCGATACCCATCGTACCGTCGATGCTGGCAATGCCGAGAATCTTGTCGGCGCCTTCGCGCGAGATCACGTCGTCAACGATCTTGCGTGCCTTGCCGCCGTCGCAGCCTGCCTCCTGCTCGACGATCTTCACGCCGGGATATTTGGCCGCGATCGGATCGAGCGCAGAGCGATAGCCTGTGTGGCGGGCAATATCGAAGGAGGCGGTGATGATGCAGCGCAGTTCGATGAAGACACCACCCTTTTCGGCCCACCCCTCACCGCGTAGCGTGTCGAGGCGCTTGATCAGAGCCTCGCCGCCAAGGCGACCGGCCGTTTCATTGTCGAACGCGACGAAGGTCTGCTTCACGCCGGGAACCCAGGCATTGGTCGTCACGACGGGAATGTTGGCTTCCTGCAGTTGCTTGACGATGCTGCGCATCGCTTCACCACGCCAGGAGGTGAGAAGCACGCCATCGACGCCGCTGTCGAACTGCGCCTGAAGCGCCTTCAGCTGCTGGCCGGCATCGTTCGCGCCGAAGACGTTGAACGTGATCGTGTCGCCGCTTTCGGTCTGGATGCGCTTGGCTTCCTGCTGCTGGCCGAGCGCGACGCCGTTGAAATAGATGTCGTTCGGTTCCCACCGGATAACGGCAACCTTGTAGTCCTTGGCCGCGGCTGCACCTGCCATCAGGCAGAGCGCCGATACCGCTGTCAGTCCCTTCAAAAAGCCTCGCATCATATCCTCCTTTAGTGCTGGTACTTGCTTCACAACCGGATCATCCTGCTGTTGCTCCTCAATGGCTGGTTTCACGCAGCCATCCTTTTCTGGTGTTGTGCTCCTCCCGGCTCAAATGACCCGGTCATTGCCGCCGTCCACCGGAATCTGCGCCCCCGTGGTTCGGGAAAACGTACTGTCGGCAAGAGCTGCCACGGCGCGGGCGACATCCTTAGACGTCACCTCCGTCCGCATCAGGTTGCGCGCCTTGTATTGCTCCACCGTCAAACCGTAGCGCCGCGCCGAAGTGGCCAGCGCCTCCGGTGTCCAGAGGTCGGTGTCGAAGACGCCGTCGGGGTGAATGACGTTGACCCGGATCCCTTCGGGAGCGAGTTCAAGGGCTGCCACGCGCATCAACTGCGTCAGTCCCGCTTTCGATACGGAATAGGCTGCAGCGCCGGCACCAGGCGCCGGCACGTTGCGGGAGCCGATGAGAATGACGCTCGGCTCGACGCCGTGACGCAGGAACGGGATCGACTGCTTCAGGAGCTTGCGGTGCGATGTCAGATTGACGGCCAGCGATGCATCCCAGGCCGCGTCCTCCAGCACTTCAATATTGGCGCCAGCGCGGAAGATACCCACGTTGGAAACAAGAATGTCGAGGCCGCCGTAGTCGTTGACCACCTGCCGGAGAGCGGCGCTTACCTTCGCCTCGTCGGTCAGTTCGACGATTATGCTGTCATAGCCGGGACGGTTCATGTGGTCCTTCACGGCGGGATTGATATCCAGCCCTATCACCACCGCGCCGCGGTCGCGCAATGCCTCGGCTGTCGCGCGGCCAATACCCGTTGCACAACCACCCACAACTGCGATCTTGCCTGCCAGGGGGGGCAGGGCGCCCTGGGCGCGGAGCTTGGCTTGCTCCAGCTCCCAATATTCTAGGGCGCGCAGGTCACCGTCTTCCAATCCCTGCCAGCCGCCAAGGCGGGCGGCGAGCCGCAGGGCGCGCAAATTAGCCGCCGCCACGTCCGCCGAGACGCGCGCGCGTGCCAGCGTCGGCCCGAAACTGCGCACGGCGCCGTCGGCAAGAAGCGCCCAATGGGGATGCGGCGGCAGCGGCATCAGACCCGCATCGTCACCGCGAGCAACATAGGCCTGGTATTCGGCTGCAAAATCCTCGAGCGCCTTTTCCGGCTCATCGTGGACGACCGCTGGAAAGGGCTTGTTGTGAATGACATGTTCCGGTGTCAGCGTGCCGTGGCGCGAAAGCCGGGCGACATCAGCGATTTCCGCGACGGGCAGGGCCGCCGCTGGACGCGAAATCTGGGCCCGACCGGCAAGGCGGCTTGCTGCGCCGCGCAGCCGGGCGATGACGACCGGATCGGTTTCGGTCTGCGGGGCGGCCGGCAGGGACGGAATGTGGCTGGCAAGCCAATCCTCGGCGCGTGCGCAAATCGCCACCATGCGGTCATAACTCTGGCGGGCCGTATCGCCCCAGGTAAAGACGCCGTGATGTTCGAGGATGATGGCATCGGCCTCAGCGAATTCCGGCGAAAGGATCACCATACGCATCTGTCGGGCCAGATCGAACCCCGGCTTGACATAAGGCAGGATCATGACGCGCGGACCATAGATCTCCCTGAGCAGCGCCGTGCCGTTCAGGCTGTTGGAGACGGTGAGCACGCCGTCCGCATGGGAATGGTCGACATAGGCGGCAGGAAACAGCGCATGGACAATGGCTTCGATGGACGCCGCCGCCGCCTGCGGATCGAGGCGCGCCCGCTTGACCTCGGCAACCATGTCGCTGTCGGACAGTGTTTCAAGTTCAGCCAGGGCGAGTACGGCGGGAAGGTCGAGCGCGGTAAAGCCCTCCACCCCCATCGTGCCCAGATCAAAACCGCTGGCCTTGACCCAGATCACCTGCTGTTCAGCTCCGAAACGGTCGGTGGCGAGACCCTTGTAGGACGTATTGCCGCCACCATGCAGCACCATGGCGGGATCACGCCCGATGAGCCGCGACGAGTAGGCCCGCAAATCCAGGCCGGTTGCGGCCTCGCCGGCCTCGGCCTCGTTCCAGAGATTTTCCATGCGATGATCCTTGATTTCTGTTGCCGGGCCGCGCGGGCCCGGCTCCCCGCTCATTTACGGTGACGGCGTCACGCCGCCGCCTTACCGTGCAGGTCCTGGAAGAGCTCATAGCCTTGCGCGCCAGTGCGCCCCTCGTGGACGACTGCCGCCAGCGCGGTCAGCATTGCCACCGGATCGGTCGACTGAAAGACGTTACGTCCCATATCCACGCCGGCCGCACCTTGGTCGATGGCGCGATAGGCCATTTCCAGAGCCTCGCGTTCCGGCAGTTTCTTGCCACCGGCAATGACGATCGGAACCGGGCAGCCGAGGGTGATACGCTCGAAGCCTTCGTCGACATAGTAGGACTTGACGAACTGCGCTCCGATTTCGGCCGCGATGCGCGTGGCCAGACCGAAGTAGCGGGCATCGCGCGCCATGGCCTTGCCGACGCCGGTGACGGCCATGGTCGGGATGCCATAACGCGTGCCGGCATCGATGAGCTTCACGACGTTGGCGATGGATTTGTGCTCATATTCCGCGCCGATATAGACCTGCGCGGCCATGGCCGAAGCGCCAAGGCGAATGGCATCGTCTATATCCACGCTCACAAGCTCGTTGGAAAGCTCCGTCAGGATCGAATTGCCTGCCGAGCAGCGCAGCACAACGGGCTTGAGCGCGTCCGGCGGGATGGAACTGCGCAGGCCGCCGCGGGTGCACATCAGCACGTCGGCATGTGCGGCGAGCGGAGCGATCGTCAGGTCGAGACGCTCCAGACCGGTGGTCGGGCCCTGGAAATAGCCGTGGTCGAAAGCCAGCATGACCGTGCGTCCGGTATCGGGGCGGAAGACTTGCGAAAGCCGCGCCTTCATGCCCCAGTCATGGTGGGCGTTGCCCTTCAGGAAGAAGCGCGACGTATCGGCCGGCCGGTCGCGGCCCCAATCCTTGCCATCCTTGATATCGTCCAGATCTGCCATGTCATCCTCTCTTGTGCCGCCTTGCGCGGCCGTCTGCTGACGCGCGTTTCCAACGCCACGAACCGATAGGCTCGCGAGCTGGAAACATGTTTTTTCGCCTGTAGGCGAAGATTTAGATTTTGCCGGTGGCCTTCCCACCCCGATGCTCAATTCCTAGCAGGCCCGGTGAGAGATATCAATTATTTTGTTATCTATATCGAAATTTATGTTGCAATGCGACATTTTTGAAATCTGCAATGTGAAAAGAAACATTCGCACCATAAATGCCGATCCAGAAAGCCTCAGCGCAACAAGTTGTAAATATTGACTTTTATCCGTGTATTTCTCAAATTTCAGAAACTAATAGACAAGACATCGAAATTGCTTGATACAGAAAATGTTAAATTCAGCAGGGCGCGCGATGACAGATCATAACAATTTCGATGTCGACACCGACGCCGCATCCTCAAAGGCGGAACGGCGGCGCACGAAAATCATCCAGGTTCTGATGAGCGGGTCGTCGACCTTGATCCGCGATCTGGCCGAAATGCTGGATGTCAGCCTCATGACCATTCACCGCGACCTGTCCGTGCTGGAAAAGGAAGGTCTCGTCCGACGGTTGCGCGGTTCGGTTTCGGCGGAAAAATCCCTGCTGTTCGAGAGCAGCTATAACTATCGCGGCCGCAAGAACGTGGAGGACAAGAAGCGGCTGGCACGCGCGGCACTTGCGCATCTAGAGCCCGGCAATGCCGTGATGATCGACGACAGCACCACCACCTACCATCTCAGCGAATTTCTGCCGGAGGTTGCGCCGTTGACGGTCGTCACCAATGCGGCGCCGATCCTGGAAAGGCTTCGCCACCTACCCGAGATCGATCTGGTATCAACCGGCGGACGCTATCATCCGGGTTATAACGGCTATTTTGGCGCCAATTGCGAAAAGGCCATACGCTCCTATCACGTCGACGTCGCGATCCTGTCCACAACCACGATCCAGGGCCTTTCGCTCTATACCCCGGACGAGATCGTGGTTCGCGCCAAGCAGGCGATGATGCACGTTGCAAGACGGCGCATTTTGCTTGCCGATGCCACAAAATTCCAATTCAGCGCATTGAACTATGTCGCCGAGATCACGGATTTTGACCTGGTCATCCTCACGGGCGATATACCGCCGGACAAACTGGACCTTATTCGCGCTTCCAAAGTGCATGTCGAGATCGTCTGATTGAATAGCCCCTAGTTTCGTAGACATCCTCGCGTTACGTTTTCTGCTGCTCTTCGAACACGTCCTGCCTGGCGTCGTCTCTTGCACGATAGACCTTTCGGCCTATCCGCTCCCGCTTCAGCAGATTGAAGACGCTCTCAGCCACGGCATTGTCATGATAGTTGCCACATCGGCTCACCGAATGAACCAGATTGTGGTGCTTCAAGAACGATGCCCGGTCCATACCGACAAGACCGTGCCGAAGGTGGTCGATGGCATGATCGTTGAAGCGCATGGCCTCGGCGACGGCCTGACGGCGATGATGCAACTCGAGCTGATCCGGAAGGCCTGATAGCGCGGCCCTGTTGGGCACGCTTGATCGAGAGAACTGAGGCTCGCGCAGTCCCCGGCGCGAGCCTCATCTGCTTTGCGCCTCGCAGCCGGCCCGACGCTCTGTCGAGAGGCTGCGCAAGAACCGGGTGGTTTTTGTTCGATTCGAGAGCAAGGATCGGAGTGTGATCAGCGAAGACGGAAAGCAGGATCGCGCCAGGACAGATTCGAGTGGAAGACCATGGACATGAACATTCGCCCCGCATCACCCCTTCGCGTCCAGCACCCTGCCGTAGCGGATGATCCCCGCTGGGCGCTGATCGTCGCGCGTGACAAATCCGCCGATGGCCGGCTCTGGTATTCCGTCTCGACAACCGGCGTCTATTGCCGCCCCTCATGTCCGTCACGCACGGCGAATCCGAAGAACATCACGCTGCACGATACGATCGAAAGCGCGCGGGCGACCGGCTTCCGCCCCTGCCGGCGCTGCAACCCTGATGGTCCTTCGCTCGAATGCGAGAATGCTTCGCTCGTCGCCAAGGCCTGCCGCCTTATCGAGGAGAGCGAGGACGAACCGTCGCTGGAGGACCTGGCCGCGGCTGTCGAGCGCAGCCCGAGCTATTTCCATCGCATCTTCAAGGCATCGACCGGACTGACCCCGAAGGCCTATGCCGCCGGCCATCGTGCGAAAAAGGTGCGTGAGGGTCTCGAAACCGGCACGAGCGTCACCGAGGCGATGTATGACGCCGGCTTCAATTCCAGCGGCCGCTTCTATGAGAAGTCAAACGGCATGCTCGGCATGACGCCGACGCAGTATCGCGAGGGCGGCGTCAATGAGGATATCAAGTTTGCGGTCGGCCAATCCTGCCTCGGCGCGATCCTCGTCGCCTCCAGCGCGAAGGGCGTCGCCTCGATCCTGCTCGGCGACGACCCGGATGCGCTGGTTCGCGATCTTCAGAATCGCTTTCCCAAGGCGCGCCTGATCGGCATGGACCGCGACTACGAGGCGTTGATCGCCAAGGTCTGCGGCTTCGTCGAGAATCCGGGCGTCGGCCTCGATCTGCCGCTCGACGTTCGCGGCACGGCCTTCCAGCGGCGGGTATGGCAGGCTCTGCAGGAGATCCCCGTCGGCGGGCGCGTATCCTATTCAGACGTTGCCCGCCGCATCGGCTTGCCGAACGCCACGCGGGCCGTCGCCGGCGCGTGCGCGGCAAACAATATCGCGGTCGCCATTCCCTGTCATCGTGTGGTGCGCAACGACGGTGCGCTTTCCGGCTACGCATGGGGCGTCGATCGCAAGCGCGTTCTACTCGATCGGGAAGTGCTCCAGAGCGCATGACGTCACCGGAAAGAGACATATGAGCCCCTTTTCACGCTACGACGACTCCGTTGCCTTTCTCTCCAGCCATGACGACGACTGGGCCAGATTGATCGAACTGGTCGGCCCCTGCCGGCACGATCCCAAAGCAGCCCGGGAGCCCTACGAAGCGCTCGTCCGGGCGATCGCCTACCAGCAACTGACGGCAAAGGCCGGCGATGCGATCATCGGCCGGCTCAAGGGATTGTTCGACGGCCGCGATTTTCCAACCCCGGAAGATCTCAGTGCGGCGGAATTCGACCCGCTTCGCGCCTGTGGCTTCTCGGGCAGCAAGATCGCCACCATCAAAGCGATCGCGCAAGGGACGATTGACGGCCTCATCCCCACCCGCGACGTCGCCGTCACAATGGACGACGAGGCGCTGATCGAGCGCATGGTTGTCATCAAGGGCATCGGCCGCTGGACCGTCGAGATGCTGCTGATGTATTCGCTGGAGCGGAGGGACGTCCTGCCCGCCGACGATTTCGGCGTTCGCGAAGGCTACCGTGTGCTGAAATCGCTACCCGAACAGCCGAAGCCCAAGGCGCTGCGCGAACTCTCCAGGATCTGGTCGCCTCATCGTACGGTCGCGGCCTGGTATCTCTGGCGCATCCCGCGCGAGCGCGGCAACGTGTTGACGTAGATACGGCTCCGGGAAGAACGCCATGCCGCGTCAAAATCGCGTTACGCCCTACGGTAGCATCGTCGCCATTTCTCAGCGCGGCCTTTTCACAGGCAATCGCGGCATCATTCACGACCCTGTGACGCAGACGTTGTTGCGGAGGCACTGGACGACGCGAGCCTGGCTCGTCTGCACCTGCGATTTCAAGGGGCGCCGACGGAATGTGATGGCCGGCCGGAGCTGGACCGAGTTGTTTTTCCTCGACGAGGCCGTGGCGCTGGCTGCCGGTCACCGCCCCTGCTTCCTCTGCCGGCGCGAAGCTGCGGAACGGTTCCGGACGTGCTGGGCATCGGCCAGAGCCGAGCCGCCGCCCTCCGCCAAACAGATGGATGCCGTATTGCATGCCGAGCGCCTCGAGCATGGCCGCAAGCGCCTGCATCCGTTGAAGCTGCTGCTGTCCGATCTGCCTGACGGTGCAGTCGTTGCCCTGGATGGCTATGCCTACACGCTTTGCGCCGGTCTGGCCTATCGCTGGACCGACAACGGATATGGCCGTGCCCGGGTTCTTCACGATGCGGACTGGCTGCTGACGCCGCCGTCCACCGTCATGGCGTTCTTCGCGGGCTACAGACCCATTCTTCACCCTTCGATCAACCCGTCACCTGACAGGCCCGACGATGCCCGACCTTTTTGACACGCTCGTACCAACCTCGCCCGAAACCGAGGTCATGGCGGACGGCGCGCTGTTGCTGCGCGCAGTGGCCCTGCCCTACGAAAAGGATCTGCTGGCCGCGCTCGGCGACATTGTCGCCCACTCACCCTTCCGGCACATGGTCACACCCGGCGGCTTCACCATGTCCGTCGCGATGACGAATTGCGGGGCGGCCGGCTGGGTTACGGACCGCACCGGCTATCGCTACGACCGCAATGATCCCGCAAGCGGACGACCGTGGCCTTCCATGCCGAAATGCTTCTTCGACCTGGCGGTCGATGCGGCGACACGGGCCGGCTATCCCGATTTTCGCCCGGACGCCTGCCTGATCAACCGTTACGAGCCCGGCGCCCGCCTTTCGCTGCACCAGGACAAGAACGAGCGCGACTTCGCCAATCCGATCGTGTCGGTATCGCTCGGCCTGCCGGCGACATTCCAGTTCGGAGGCCTGAAGCGGAACGATCCCGTGAGGAAATATGCGCTGCGGCACGGCGATGTAGCCGTCTGGGGCGGCCCGTCGCGGCTCTTCCATCACGGCGTTCCCGAATTGAGGGACGGCATCCATGAGACCGTCGGGCGGATGCGCATCAACCTCACCTTTCGAGGCGCTCTATAGCACCCCGATCTTCTTTCAGTTTGGCGACAACAATCGGAGTGCCGCCGGAGCCGCCTTATGGCCAGGTATGTCGTTCATCGGGGGGCGACAGGCGATCGTCGGATTTCGAAAATCTGCTCGCCGCAACGACCGAAGCAAGGAAGCCGACGCTCATGTTTTCGCGAGGCGGATTCAGCGCCAGGGCGGGCCGGTGCAGACGGTCCGAAACCAGCGCCATCGACATGCTCGTTGCAGGTGCCCGGGGCAACCCGGACAAGACATTCGTGACGACCTATATCGGCCAGCTCGTGGTCGCCGGCTATGCCGAACTGCAAATGCTCGACAATGGAGAGTTCGAAATCCGCTTCGCCTCCGGCGAGACCTATCTTCTCGCAGAAACGGCGATCCTCAGGCTCGCTTGATGCGGCAACCAGCCGGAACGCCGCGCGTGAGCGGGTGGTGTGGCTCGAAACTCTATTCGTAGGTCGAGCGCAGCAGCGCGGCATTTTTTCCGCGCCTCAGAACAAACTTCAATTTGAAAACAAGGATCGGAGTTCGGGGGATCGGCGAAGGACATAGGTTCGACCGTGAAGACGAAACAAGGAGATACGGTGATGAATTGCATGATCGGAACCGACACGCTGCGGCCGGATCCACTGGCCAACGTCACGCCAACGGCGGCCGACGTTCTTTCCTACGCGATCGCCGACTGCGAACTCGGAAAGGTGCTGATCGCGCGAAGCACGAAGGGTGTCTGCGCGATCCTGCTGGGCATCGACGCCGGGGAACTGGCGGCGGATCTTGCCGCTCGCTTCCCGCAGTCAACGCTCGTTGCGAGCGAGGCTATGGCAAAGGACGATGTAGCAAGGGTTCTGCGCTATATCGCAAAGCCCGCCAACGGCCTGCAGCTGACGCTCGACACGCGCGGCACGCCGTTCCAGCGCCGCGTCTGGGAAAAGCTGCAGACCATCGCCGTCGGCCGCAGGGTGACCTATACGGAACTCGCCCATTGGCTGAGCCCCTTCTCGCATCCACGCGCCGTCGCGGCCGCCTGTGCCGCCAATCCGATCGCGCTTGCCATTCCGTGCCATCGCGTGGTGCGCAGCAACGGCGCGCTCTCCGGCTATCGCTGGGGGCTCGAGCGCAAGCGCATCCTCATCGAGAAGGAAACCTCGGCATGAACACGTCTGCGATCGATAGGGTTCCAGCCTCCGCGAATGCATCCCCGGAGGCACGGATTGCCGCCTATGACTGGAAGGCGCTCGACGGCGAGCTCGACGGCTTCGGCTGCGCCGTTCTTCCCCGTCTTCTCACATCGGAGGAATGCAGCAGCGTTGCGTCGCTCTATCCAGACCAAAGCCATTTCCGCAGCCATGTCATCATGGCGCGACATGGTTTCGGAAAGGGCGAATATCGCTATTTCAAATATCCGTTGCCCGATCTCATCGACGGCATGCGCACGGCGCTCTACCCACGCCTTGCCGAAGTCGCCAATGCCTGGAACGAGCGGATGGGACTGGAACAACGTTTCCCCGGCGAGCACGCCGCATTCCTGCGGCAATGCCACAACGCAGGCCAGACCCGACCGACGCCGCTCCTGCTGCAATATGTCCCCGGGGACTTCAACTGCCTTCACCAGGACCTTTACGGCGACCTTGCCTTTCCGATCCAGGTGGCGATCCTGCTGTCCGAGCCGGGCCGCGACTTCAGCGGCGGCGAATTCGCGCTGACCGAACAGCGGCCGCGCATGCAGAGCCGCGTCGAGGTGGTACCGCTTCGTCAGGGCGACGCCGTCGCCTTCGCCGTTCATAACCGTCCGGTCCAGGGGACGAAGGGAAACTACCGCGTGAACCTGCGCCACGGGGTGAGCCGCATCCGCTCCGGCATGCGCCATACCGTCGGGATCATTTTTCACGACGCACGATGACAGTGCAAAGCCGGCGTCGTGATCACCGCGGCGCCGGGCGCCTTTGCAAAGTACGACGAATGTTCTGATCGCTGCCGGCCAGTGCAGACCATCGTCGCTGCCAGCCGGGATCAAGCGCATAGAGCCGGGCCCAATCCTCGAATGTGCCGCCAGCGCGCATACAGGCAATCGCCTCGGCTGCGTGCCAGGTGCATGGCACGTGCCGCAGCCAGACACGGACTCAATCGACAGCCGGATGACCTGCAGCGGTTCAGCCGTGGGAACATCCGGCATCTCGCTCCCCCGTGGCGTGCTGCTCGCGCACCAGAAGCGCCCGCTTACGCCGGACACCCCATCGATAGCCGGAAATCGAGCCGTCCTTCTTGATGACCCGATGGCACGGCACGATCACGGCGATCGGGTTGCTGGCGATCGCAGCCGTCACGTCCCGCGGATCGCGCGAGCCGAGCTTGGCCGCGAGCGTCCCATAATTCGTGGTCTGGCCGGCGGGAATTTCCTGCAACAGGCGCCAGACCTGCACCTCATACGGTGTCCCGCGCAGATCGAGCGAGAGATCGCACGCCCGCGCCGGGTCGTCGATCACGCCGCCAACGATGTCGATCACGCTGGCGAGTTCCTGCTGGCCGGGTTCGAGTGCGGCTTCCGGAAAACGGGTGCGCAGCGCGTCTTCCATCGCGATGCGGGTCGCGCTGAATTCGAGCGCCACGATCCCCTTGTCCGACACGGCGGCGACAAAGTCTCCAAGGGAGCTATCTCCCCATGCAAATCGAATAGTTTCACGCATCGTCCTGACCTCCTTCGTTCGCTGTGAAACGAGCTTAGAAGGCGATGTGCTGCCTGACGCTCCGATCCTTGCTTCCAAATCAAATATCGGTCGGTGGCATCTCTTTCGGTGCGGACACCAATTTTCGATTTGAAAGCAATATTCGGAGCGCATTTGCCCGAACAGCAACCGTATCGTCGGTGACAGAAGCGCGATGGAGCAGCAAATGAACATCCCAGATATCTACGATCCGCAAGAGCTTGGCCTCCGACAGCAGATGGCGGCAGCACGCCGCCAGCGCGAGAGCGCGCGCTTGGCATTGCTCGCAAACCTCGTTGATGCACAACGGCGCGCGGACGGATTGCAGCGCTGGATCAGCGCCTATGCCCGTCCGGTGGACGACAGTTCGCATCCCGAATTGGGGCGGATGGTCGAATGGGTGGCCGCCCAGATCAACGATCTCGAACACGTCCTCGGCCCGGATCGGATCTCCGAGACGTTGCGGGCGCGGGCGCTCTTTCCGGACGTTGATCCGCTCGATGACCCCAAGGGCGAGCCGCCCCGGCATCGTATCTGGGGGCACTCCGCAGCACTCAGATACGTCAATGCGGTGTGACGGCCGCACCGTCGTCGATCAATGAAGGAGGGAAGCCATGATGACCATGCTGTCGGGTTTAAATGCCATTGCCGCTCAGCGAGGGGACGGCTTGCGTCCCGAATTGCTCAAGACGATCACGCCACCGCCCATAGGCGTGGACATCGAGATGATGATGCGCGCTACGCCCGAAGCTCATCAAACGCTCGAGGTAGGAGAGAGCAAAACCCGGTCCGCTGCGGACACAATGGATCGGAGCGTCGCAGGAGCTGTACGTCAGCAAAAATGAGTCGGAGCAGTATGTCGCGCAAGAGTTTGCGCGACATGCCTGAAGACAAAGTCCTGGAATCCGTGACCTTCGGAGCGATCGCAATATGCCTTAGCTCCAGGCATGAAGCGGCGGCTTTTCGTCGTTGAGGAAATACTTGCCGAGGATGGCGTATTTCCAGCGCACGGGATCATGCAGCGTGTGGGTTCGGGCGTTGCGCCAGTGGCGGTCGAGGTGATGCTCGGCGAGCGTCGAGCGTGTGCCGGCCAGCTCGAACAGCTTGTTGGTCGCGGCAATCGCGATTTCCGTCGACAGGATTTTGGCCTCGGCGGTGACGATCTGGGCCTCGGCGACCGTCTCGGCATTGGGGTTCTCGATCGCGCGGTCGATGGCATGGCCGGCCTTTTCCAGCAGCGCCTGCGCTGCATGGAGCCTCAGCGTCAGGTCGCCGACGGCATGGATCGTGTAGGGATCGTCGGAGGCGCGCTCCAGGCCGCTGTCCACCCAGGCGCGGCTCTTGGTGCGCACGAATGAGACGGTCTCGTCGATTGCCGCCTGCGCGATGCCGGTATCCACCGCCACCTGGATGATCTGGAAGATCGCGCCGTCGGCCGTCGGCACCGCATAGCCCTTGTAGCCGGGCACGAGATGGGTTTTCGGCACTTTCACATTGTTGAGGATGACCGTGCCCGACAGCGTGGTGCGCTGGCCGAAGGAAGACCAGTCGTCGATGACGGTGAGGCCGGGCGCATCGCGCTCGGCAATCGCATACCAGGCACGCCCCTCCTCATCGAGCGCGACGACCGGCACGAGATGGGCAAGCAGCGCGCCCGAGGAATAGAACTTCTGGCCGGTGACGACGACATGGTCGCCGGCGTCGATGAATTTCGTCTCGAAATCCGCCGCGCGCTTGGAGCCGAATTCGGAGAAGGCGTTGCCGAAGCGCGTGCCGCGCAGCACCTCGGCGAAGAGCAGCGTCTGCTGTGCCTCGTCGGAAACCGTGCGGATGGCCGCGACGACGCCGAGATGGTTCTGCGCGATCTGGCCGATGGACGAATCCGCCGCCGAGACGATCTCGATCACCTTGGCAAGCGTCGCATAGGAGACGTCCGGACCACCGAACTTTTTCGGCACGTTGATCGACCACAGGCCGCTCTGCGAGAAGGCATCGAGTTCCTTGACCGGCCAGATGCGGTCGCGGTCGCGGATCGCCGCTCCCGGTGCAATCTCGGCTGCAATCTTTTTCGCGACCGCGATCGCCTCGGCATCGCTCCTGATAATATGGGCCGGCTCGCTCGGTCGCGGCACGGCCGGAACGCCCTCGACGGCATCCTTCGTGTTGACGTTGGAAATGGTCATCGCAAGTCTCCTCTTCGGGTTGGGTTCAATGGGCAAGAGCGGACGCGGCCGCGACGGGTTTGTGGCCGAGATAGAAGGCCTTGACGTCATCGCGAGCCTTGAGTTCGGCGGCGCTGCCCGAGAGCACGCTGACGCCGTTTTCGAGAATGACCGCCCTGTCGGCATAGGTGAGCGCGACCGCCGAATTCTGCTCGGCCACGAGGATCGACAGGCCCTCGTCGCGGTTGAGGCGTTTCAGCGTGCGGAAAATGTCCTGCACGACGAGGGGCGCAAGCCCCATCGAGGGCTCGTCGAGCACCAGCAGGCTGGGGCGCGACATGAGCGCCCGACCAATCGCCGTCATCTGCTGCTCGCCGCCGGATGTGAGGCCGGAAAGCACCCGGCGTTTTTCCCTGAGCCGCGGAAAATGCGTATAGACCTTCTCGAGGTCGGTGGCGATTTCGGCGCGGGAGGCGCTGCGGCCGAGGCCGCCGGAAACGAGGTTTTCCTCCACCGTCAGCGACTTGAAGCAGTGCCGCCCCTCCAGCACCTGCACGAGGCCGCGCCGCACCAGGCTTGCCGGCGCCTCGCGCGCCACATCGCGCCCCTCGAACAGGATGCGACCGGCCAGGATTTGTCCGCGTTCGGCCGGCAGCAGGTTCGAGACCGCCTTCAGCGTCGTCGTCTTGCCGGCACCGTTCGCTCCGAGAATGGCCAGGATTTCACCGCGCGCCAGCGAAAGCGTCACGCCGTGCAGGGCAGTGATAGAATGGTTGTAGGTCGCATGGACGTCCTCCACGGCGAGCAGCCGGTTTTCCTCAGTCATGTCGAACGCCTCTATTGGGTTTCGGGGGATTTGCGGCCGGGCACGGCGAGGAGAGAGCCTCCCGATGCCCGGCCGCGGGCCGCGCGGTAGGGCGCGCGGCCAGAGGCATCAGTTCGTCGCGGCACCCGCATCTTCGGCCGTGCGAAGCGTGATGCCCTTTTCGGCGGCATAGGCTTCAGAGGACTTCTCGATGATCGGCCGCAGCAGAGCCCAGTCCGGCGCGATCCAGTCCGAAACGACGTTCCACTTCTTGCCGTCCCACTGCTGGAAGGTCACGTAACCATTGCCCTCGTGATTGTCCCAGGTGACGTTGATCGAGTGGAACAGGTCCTTGGCACCCAGCGCTTCGACGCGGGCGGGGTCGAGCTGGAGGTGCTCGAAGCCCCAGCGGACTTCGTCACCGGTCAGCGTGCGCTTGCCGAATTTTTCCTGCGCGATGCGGACCGCCTCGACATTGAGGATGCCGTTGACGATGCCGAGATTGTGGTAGACGGAGCCGATGCGGCCCTTGTCCTCGAGGTTACCCTTGCCGGCGTCGTAGACCGTCTTCACGATCTCCTTGACGACCGGATATTCGGCGCCCGAAGCCTGCGTGGTGATCGCCGTGTAGCCCTTGGCCGCATCGCCGGCCGGAATGACGTCCTCTTCCGAGTTCGACCAGACATTGCCGATGATATGATCGACCGGGAAGCCGGTCTTTGCCGCCGTCTTCAGGGCCACCGGGTTCATCACGCCCCAGCCGCGCAGCACGACATAATCAGGCTTGGCGCGGCGGATCGTCAGCCATTGCGACTGCTGCTCGTTGCCCGGATGCGGCACCTCGATCTGCTGCAGCTCGAAGCCGTATTTCTCGGCGAGCAGTTCATAGATCGGGATGGTTTCCTTGCCATAGGGCGAGCCGTGATAGAGCACGACGATCTTCTTGCCCTTCAGGCTCTCAAGGCCGCCTTCCTTGGAGGCGATGTAGTTCACGATGCCCGAGGTCTCGCTGTAGGGATTGAGCAGCAGCGGGAAGACATAGGGGAAGACGCGGCCGTCGGTGCTGTCGGTCCGGCCATGATTGATGGTGATCAGCGGCACCTTGTCCTGCGTGATCCGGTCGATCATGGCATAGGCGATACCGACCGACAGCGGGTTCCAGGCGGCGATGCCCTGATTGCTCTTCAGGCGTTCATAGGCCTCGACACCGCGTTCCACCTCATACTGGGTTTCGGCCTCCGACCAGGTGAGATTCACGCCGTTGACGCCGCCGTCCCTGATGTTGATGAGGTTGAGATAATCGATGAAGCCGCCGAAGAAGCCGGTGCCGCCGGCCGCATAGGGGCCGACGCGGTAGCTCTGCAGAGGGAAATGCTGCTCGTCGGCTTGAGCCGGGAAGGCGATGGCGGCAAGGCCGATGCCGGCGGCGAAGGCGGCGGCTCTGATCTTGGTGTAAAGGGTCATGTTGGACACACTCCGTCTGTCGGCTGGCGCTCGGCCGTCCGTGTTGATTTCGAGGGTTCAAAGGCTTTTGTTGTTGGAAGCCGAAGGCTTCGGATCTCACGCCCGCCGGAAGGCGGCCGTTATGCGTGATTTCAGGCGATCCCAGAGCGCGACGAGACCATCGGGCTCAAGGATCAGAAAGAGGATGATCAAGGCGCCGATGACGATGCGCTGCGTCATGTCGAGCACGCCGGAATCGAACACGTCGCCCAGCAGGAAAGACCCAAGCCGGGAAAGCACCAGCGGGAAGACCACGATCAGCGCCGCGCCGAAGAAGGCACCGCGGATCGAGGCGAGGCCGCCGATGATGACGATGAAGAGGATCTGGAACGACCGGTCGAGATTGAAGCCGGCCGGTTCGACCGTGCGCAGATAGGCGAAGGCCCAGAGCACGCCGGCGACCCCGATGATGAAGGACGAGATGGCGAAGGCGAGCAGTTTCGTGCGCAGCACCGGCACGCCAATGATGCGCGCGGCGGTCTCGTTGTCGCGCACCGCGATGAAGTTGCGGCCGGTCTGCGAGGAGACGAGGCGATAGGCAAGGAAGGTAAGGCCGGCCACCACCGTCAGCGCGAAGAGGTAGCGTCCCACGGGGCCTTCGAAGGAGAGGCCGGCAAGCGACAGCGGCGGCGCATCGATGACGCCGGAGGCCGAATTGTTGGAGAACCAGCTGAATTTCGTCAGCGCCCATTGCACGAAGAACTGCGCGGCTAGCGTCGAGACGGCGAGGTAGAACCCCCGCAGTCGAAGGCTCGGCAGGCCGAACACAAGCCCGACCGCCGCCGCAGACAGGCCGGCGAGCACGATGGAGGCGACCAGCGGCAGCCCCTCGACCCGCAGGTTGAAATTGTAGGCGGCAAAGGCGCCGACGGCCATAAAGGCGGCCGAGCCGAGCGAGACCTGGCCGGCATAACCCGTCAGGATGTTGAGCCCGACGCCAGCGAGGCTGAGCGCCAGGAACGGCAGCAGGATCGCCTCGAAGAGATAGCTCGATCCGATGAAGGGCACGACGAGATAGGCGACGGCGAGCACGCCAAGCGTTCCCGCATGGCGCGGCAGCGAAAAGGGAGGGGCCAGATCGGCGGTGACGGCGGACATGTCAGACCCTTTCCACGAGCTTCTGGCCGAACAGGCCGGATGGGCGGACGAGCAGGAAGGCGAGCGCCACGACATAGGCGAACCAGCCCTCGATGCCACCGCCGAAGTAATCGCCGATATAGACCTCGGCGAGCTTTTCGGATGCGCCGACCAGCAGGCCGCCGATGATGGCGCCGAGAATGGAATCGAAGCCGCCGAGAACGAGCACCGGCAGTGCCTTCAGCACCACCAGAGACAACGAGAACTGCACGCCGAGGCGAGCGCCCCAGAGCAGGCCGGCGACCAGCGCGACGAGGCCGGCGGCCGCCCAGACGCTTGCCCAGATCCAGGGCAGCTTCAAGCCCACGGCAAGGGCGGCGAACTGGTCATCCGCCACCGCCCGGAAGCCGAGACCGATGCGGGTGTAGCGGAAGAAGGCCGAGAGCGCCGCCACCATGCCAGCGGCGACAATCGCGGCGAAGATGTCGAACTGGCTGATGAACACGCCACCGACATCGAAGGGAATGTCCTCGATACCGAGATCGAGACCATGCACCTGCGTGCCCCAGATGAGCTGTGCGGCACCTTCTATGATGTAGGACAGCCCGAGGGTGGCCATGAAGAGCGTGATCGGCGGCTTGTTGGTAAGCGGGCGCAGCACCGTGCGCTCGATAGCGATGCCGATGGCCACCATTGCCGCGAAGGTGATGGCGAAAGCGGCGGGGAAAGGCACGCCCCGCTCGGTGAGACTGACGAAGGTCAGTGCGGCGAACAGAAGAAGTGCGCCCTGCGAGAAATTGAGCACGCCCGAGGTCTTGTAGATCAGTACGAAGCCGATCGCGACGAGGGAGTACATGACGCCGGAGAGAAGCCCGCCGATCAGCACCTCGGTGAAGAAAAGCCAGTCGAATTCGGCCATCAGATGCCCTCCCCGCCTTCGTTTTCAGGCGGAACGCCGAGATAGGCGTCGATGACGCGCTGGTCGCTGGCGATCTCCTGCGGCGTGCCGTCGGCGATCTTGCGGCCGTAGTCGAGCACGGCGATGCGGTCGGACAAGCCCATGACCACGCCGACATCGTGCTCGATCAGCACGACGGTGATGGCGTATTCGTCTCGGGCGAGGCGAACATAGTCGGCCAGCTCGTTCTTCTCCGTTGCCGTCATGCCGGCCATGGGCTCATCGAGCAGCAGGATGCGCGGTTCGGCGGCAAGCGCCCTTGCCAGCTCGACCCGCTTCTGCAGACCATAGGGCAGCGTGCCTGCAAGCCGGTCGAGATAAGGCGTCAGGTGCAGAAAATCGATGATGCTGCGAGCCCGCTCGCGGGCATCCGTCTGTTCGCGGCGGGCGCCCGGCAGGCCGATGATCTGGCTCAGGAAGTTCGCGCGTCCGGCATAGGCACGGCCAGCCGCCACATTGTCGAGCACGCTCAACCCCTTGAACAGAGCTAGGTTCTGGAAGGTGCGGGCGACGCCAAGCTTGGCCAGCTTCTGCGTGGGGACCGGCCGGTAAGCCGTACCGTCGATCGCGACATGGCCGCGGTCCGGCCGATAGACACCGGAAATCACGTTGATGAGCGAGCTCTTGCCGGCGCCGTTCGGGCCTATGATCGCCCGGATCTCACCGTGACGCACGGCCAGATCCACATCCTTGAGGGCGACGACGCCACCGAAAGAAAGATCGATCCCGCTCAGTTCAAGCGCGAGAGCTTGGTCTGCCCGCGCCGTTTGCGGCTCGGCGCGCGCACTGCGCAGCGCAAGATGCTCCGCGATATCGGGCGGGATCGCCACCTCGCTGCCGAGGCCCACGAGCAGAAAATTCGATGCCGACATGGTTCGTTCCGTCCATCGCCCAGCGGGCACAGGTTTTCCTTCGCGGACACGCTCGTGCTCGCGTTGCAGTCAGCGGCGGCCGGGCCGCCGCTGCGTTTGTGCTCTTGCCTTATTCGGCCGCGATCGCGGCGTTTTCCTCGGCCTCTTCCAGCGCACGCACCAGCGGGATGACGTGCTTGCCGAAATACTCGACCTCTTCCTGGAAATGCAGGAAACCGAGAAGGATGAGATCGGCGCCGGCGCGCTTCAGGCGCACGATGCGCTCGGCCACCTGCTTGGGTGTGCCGATGAGGTTGGAGCGGAAGCCGTCATTGTACTGGACGAGATCCTCGAAGCTCGATTTCGCCCAGTTGCCCTCGCCTTCCGGCGAGGCTTTTCCGGCATTCTTCACCTCGTGGCCGAAGGCGTTGACCGCCTCGGGATTGGCCTTCTCGATGATCTCGGCGAGCACCGCCTTCGCCTCCTCCTCGGTCTCGCGCACGATGGCGAAGGCGTTGACGCCGACCTTGACCGAGTGGTTGTTCTCCCGCGCCTTCGCCCTGAGGTCATTGACCTGCTTGGCGATTTCCTCCGGCGTGTTGCCGTTGGTGAAGTACCAGTCGGACACGCGCGAGGCCATGTCGCGTGCTGCACGCGACGAGCCGCCCTGGAAGATTTCCGGCTGCGGATCGATCGGCTTCGGCTTCAGGGAATAGTTGTTGAAGCGATAGAAATCGCCGCGGAAGGTAAAGCTTTCTTCGGTCCAGATACCGCGCAGCGCGCGGATGAACTCTTCAGAGCGACGATAGCGCTCGTCATGGTCGAGCCATGGCTCGCCTATCGCATGGAACTCGCCACGGAACCAGCCGCTGACGACATTGACGGCGACGCGGCCGTTCGTGAGATGATTGATCGTGGCGATCTGCTTGGCGGCGAGTGCGGGGTTCCACGGGCCGGGCAGGATTGCGGCGATGACCTTCAGCGTCTTCGTCGCCTCAAGCAGCGAGTGGCTGAAGGCCACGGATTCGTGCTGGAATTCCGCACCGTAGCCCGCGGTGAAACGGATCTGGCTCAGCGCATAGTCGAAGCCGCTCGCTTCGGCGATCTGGGCGAGCTTGCGGTTGTAATCGATCGTCCAACTGGTGCGCTGCTCGATGTTGGAAATGACGAGGCCACCGGAGACATTCGGCACCCAGTATGCGAATTTCACGGCGTCCCTGTTCTGTTCAGTCATGGGATACTCCTCTTTCCTGATGTCAGTTGGCGACCGTTTCGCGCGCAACGACGCGAAGGGTCGGGTGGGTTTCGCCGGCGGCAAGGGCCGTGGCGGGCAGAAGGTCGAAGAGATCGGCGACGGCGCGTGCGATGCGCGCCTCGACCGCCGGGTTCGAAAGTGTGTATTCCGTAAAATCGGCCTCGACGGCGTAGACCGTCGTCGGCACGGTGACGGCGCCGAAGAAACCGAAAAGCGGGCGAAACTGGTGCTCGAGCATCAGACCGTGCAGCGGCGTGCCGCCCGTTGCGGCAAGGATCACACGCCGGCCTTGCAACGCGCGGAAATCGACAAGATCGAAGAGATGCTTGAGTGCGCCCGTATAGGAGGCCCGATAGACCGGCGAGCCGACGACGAGTACATCGGCAGCCTCGACCGCATCGATGATCGCACGTCCGGCCTCGTCGAGCTGATCGGCACGCAGTGCCCGAAACAGCACCGGCGCGGCATCGGCGAGATCGATGAGATCGGCTTCGACGTCCGCCGTCTGTCCGATTGCGGCAACAATGCGCTCCACGATATGAAGCGTGCGCGATGGCCGCTTGACGCTGCCGGAAATACCCAGGATTTTCACGCTCGTCCCTCGCTATTCGTTGTATTTATATTCTATGTTTTTAGTAGATTATCAAAGACACACATTCCAAACTCAGCATATTTTGTGAAAAGCATTGGCGCTGAGGGACCCGAATGCAGGCCAAATCAAACGCAGCCATATGGGGAGCGGAGAACGGCCTGACTCCTGAAAAATCCCCCTCCCTGAAGCATGGCAGGGCGCTTTCTGAAGCGTTTATGCTTGGTGGTCCGGCAGAAGCGTTCGCCTCCGGCCGTGATTGGACCAGGGCGGCCCATCGAAATCACGGCACCAGCCAGCAGGTTCCGTCGGCGACAAACAGCCGAGGACCGCGCGAGGGCGCACTCGTTGTAGTCTCGGCCATTGCCTTGCGTAGTGCCAGCCCATCTTTGCGCCGTGCCCGAGGACTTTCCCGGCGCGCCGCTTGCAGGGACGTCACGCTCCAGCCTGCATGACCCATGGGGCTTACCGCATCGGGGAAAGCGATAACCCTAGAGTATTGTAGATCAGCAGGTTGCTGAGGACACATTCCCGGCCGCCCGGCCACTCGACGTTCAGCCAGGACGAGTGTTTGACGCCCTTCCAGCCAAGATCGCGCGCCTCGCTCGGGGACATGCCAAACTCTTTCTTGAACATCCGGCTGTAAGCCGAGGCTTCGGTAAAGCCCCACCCCTCGGCAATGCTGGCGATCGTTCTGCGATCCGACTGATCTGCGAGGATGTCGCGTGTTCTGAGCAACCGCTTGCGACGGATGTAGCTGGACACCCCGCCTGCCGGTTCGAAGATCCGATAGAGACAGGAACGCGAGACGCCGGCTGCCCGGCAGAGCCTATCCGGCGTCAGGTCGCGGTCGGCCAGTCTTTGCGCGATGACCCTGGTGATCCGTGCTGCAGCAATGGCATCCAACGCCCCATGCGCCGCTGCGGGAGGATCATCGCAGGACATGAGAACCGCAGAAAGAAGGCTGGCCGTCGCGGTAACGATATGGGGCAAGTCTCCCTCTCTCAAATGGGAAAGAGAGCGGTGCAACAGAACTGTGTACTGAGCCAGGAAATTCAACGCGGCGCTGTCCACCTGAATACTTGAAGGATGCGCCGCCGACCATGTTCGCGGCAGAAACAGCGTGATGAGCAGATCGTCGTTAGTCACCTTCTCATCGGGCGCTGCCAGGCATGTTATGCCGGGGCTTCCCGGAACCATGCCGCCGTCAGGAGTTTGCGAGAATGGTATGTCGAGCATCCAATGGTCCAGAAGAGGTCGCTTCCGATGGGTCCATCGAAGGCCGCAGCCAGGAAGCCGCGTGGCGCTCAAGATCAGGTCTCCCAGCTGCCATACCTGCTGGCGGGCTGGGAATGAGAGGCCGTCGGCCCGGAGAAGCTGGACATTGGCAAATCCGGCATACCAGGTCTGGAAAAAACCGAACTGGTCGGCAGGCGGATGCGACGAGGTGTCCGTGTCGATAGTGCAACGGAGGGGCTCATTGGCGAAAGGATCGATCGGAACGCCGGCCGAATGCAGTCTTGCGTCCATGGCAGATCCTATCCCGCCAACGCCGTGCAGGCCCCGGCAGAGGGCTTTGTGCCCTGGGCCTTTCTTCCGACGGGTTCGAGAGTTGGGGTGATGTCGGAATTTCCGCGCCTGGATGCGTGCGGATGGGCACGGTGGCCGTGTGTGGGAGGATGGTCGAACATCAGTCTGCCCTCTGTCATTCGCGACGATGCCGATCTCATGGACGGCCCGAGAGTTGAGTTCGTTCTGGAACCAGTCGATGCGACGAGATCGCGTCCTCAGAGTTTCCCGAATGCAAGGGAAACTCTATCCACTTTCCGACAGGCAGGGTGACCGGAGAGCGGTTCTGCACCAGCGTGGAGCGGTGCGGACAGGATAGGGTTAACCGTCGGTAAACGTACCGAACCATCGCCAGAAGTAAGACAGAGATATCGCCCGTCAGAGAAATCCACTTGCCGATGATTGCCCAATCGGCGGAACCGTCGGTTGCCCGGCACCCTTCATGGGTCTTGCGGTCTGCTCTCCCAAATGCGCCTCCGCGTCTCGCTGGGTGAGCACCCGAAGAGCGCGGCATAAGCTCCGGCAAAGCGGCCAAGATGCCAGAAGCTGAAGCTCATGGCGATATCCGTGATCGACAGACGGTCTCCCTCCGCAAGGATAAGGCCGTGAACGCCACGCAGGCGCCGTTCCCGCTCATAGGCACGGAGGCTGACCCCGAGGCATTCCTGAAAGGCACGCTCCAGCGTGCGCTCCCCGACGTTCAGAACCTCGCAGACAGCTCCAACCGAAACAGGACTGGACGGGTTCGCTTCCAGGATGGCGAGAGTGGCATCGACCATATCGCGCCGCTCACGGGAACTGAGGCTTGGGGCAGGTGGCCACTGCGCATGCGTGAGAACCTGCGCGAGCGCGGTTCCCGCCTCGCTGGCAGCAACCGCCAGGGCAGCGCGAAGGTCGTGGCCGCGTTGCGCGGCCGCCTCGGCGAATCCGGCGGTCCGCAGCAGCTTCTGCTGGAGCTCCACTTCCGTTCCCGGCGCCAGGCGCGGCTGGTGCACTCCCGGCATCAGGCGGTGCTGACGATCCGAGTGAGATGCCGATGCCATGCGCAATGAAGCAAGCGCCTCGCCGCGCAGCCCGATCCGCATGAGGCGATAACGACCCGGCATCTCCAGACTGAATTCCGTTCCCGGCCCGATGATCCGCAGTTGTGGTATCTCGCTCTTCTCCCCGTTGAAGGTCGTGCCCTCCCCCCAGAGAAACACTGCCGTCAACGCCTGGTCATGAATCGCTCCTGACATTGCGATGCCGCCCTTATCCTGCAGGTCGAGGACGAACGCGTCGCCATAGTCGATGGTTGCCAAGCGCGAGGCATGGTTCTGCGCGCCGATCTGCCGGATATGAAACTCCGCATCGGGGTCGGTCTCACGGGTTCGGGCCACGACGGAGTTGTATCTGCGGGCGTACCATGTGGGCGCTTCTGACATCATGGTCTCCAAGACTGCGTCATCCGGTGAGCACGATGCCGGGTGTGACCGTTTTATGCGATTCGCCCGTCCGGATTGACCCATATCGATGCCGGCAGAAGAGATGCATCTGGCCGCCGACTCCTTGGCCGCGGTCAGGCTCTCATGATCGCGGCAGCATATGCAGTTTATCCTGCCTTTGTGCGACGCATCCCTTTTTGGCTTTGCTGCGGTAAAATCCCGGCCTGATCAGTTTTTTTTCGCCCATCGCGAGGACTATACCTTCCCTGTCCATTAACACGAGGGAGCCTGATATGAAGAGACGTACGTTTCTGACCGGAAGCGCAACGGCCGCAGCCGGCCTGTCCGCTCAGTCTGCCTTCTCCCAATCATCCGACGGCGCGCGTCAGCCTCTCGCCATCTCGGAGCTTGAAAATGCGGCGGCGGAATTGCGCGCCCGTTTCTCCCAGGATTTCGACCAGCAATACGTCGACAATGCGATCCTGCCGTTCTTCCTTGTCAGCGTGTATCAGGGCGAGCGCGCGATGCTGCCGATGATCGACGAGACGTTGTCGAAAGAAAATGCGCTCCCGACATATCTGTGGGGCCTGATAAGCAAAAGCTGGAGACCTGCTCCCGAGAAGGGCGTGACCGTTTTCCTGCAGGGGCTCGACAAGCGCGGCCCCGACAACCGCCGCAAGCGCATCTACATGAGCGCCGTCACGCCCGACCTCTACCAGGACGCCTACAGCCCGAAGGTGACGGCATTCTTCGAAGGGCTTTTCTCGAAGAACAATGCGGGCAAGCCGCTGATGCGGCTCTATCTCGACACCTTCTGGGACATGTATTGGGACCTGCATCTGGGCGTCAAGGGCAATGCGCTCCCACTGCAGGTCCGCCGGATCGGCATGAGTTTCAACACGGTGCTGGCCTATCTCGACCCCACGCAACGCGTCGTCTACGAGAACTACATGTCCGTACGCGACGACCTCGACTTTCTGAAGACGTGGATCGAGGAGCGCTTGGCCGATATCGAGACCGGCAAGACGCCCGATGCGGAAAAGACATTCGCATGGTACTGGCTCAAGAACGGCGAAGGGGATGAGAATTTCGCGCACAAGGATGTTGTGTTCGAATGCTTCCACAACTTCGTGGCTTTCAGCCAGTGGGGTAACTCCCTTTACAACGTCATGTTGAGGCTCGGCGCCGAGACCGGCGATACCGATACGCGCGACGCTTTCAGGAAAACGATGGAGGGTTCCTTCGATCAGGCCAGCGAAGCCACCTCCTTTACGCCGCTCGAGCGCTACGTCATGGAACTCTTCCGTGTCATTTCGCCGAACGGCGGAAGCATCTCCTCCTTGCAGGAGACCACGCCGCCGGCATTTGAGCGTTCGGGCTACATCATCAGTCCCCATACATCGACAAGCCACGATCCCGTTCACTGGAAGGAGCCCGCGGCATTCGATCCGGCCCGGTATGAAACGGTACCGACCAGCGCCCAGGCGGACGAAAATCACGTCAAGCGTATCGGCATGGCGCGCTGTCCGTTCGAAAATGCGAGCTTTCCCGTAAAAGACGGGCGGAAGGTCTCGCTCGACAACAGCGCTTTCGGAACCGTGTTCGGTGTGGCGGACGGCAAAGCGTTGCCGGTTTGCGACCATGCCGGTTTTGCGCCCTTCGGTTTCGGGTATCGGCGCTGTCCCGGCGAGCAGTTGACTATCAATGCGTTCGAGGATTTCTTGAAAACGGTGTGGAAGTACAAGATAAACTTCGAGAAGCTGGATATCGCAGATGCCGAAGTGCTGCCGATCGGTCCCGGCACGGTCATCCGTGACGACCTCGGCTTTACCCGGCCCGGCTGACGAAGAGAAACCGGCACCGGCTGCAAGGCGGTTCGCGGGAGCAATTCGTCGATTAGGGCCAATCGAAACGGTCAGACCAGGACGCGCATGGCACATTTGTTAGACAGGCGATCGATGCTCGGGGGGATGTTGTCCCTTCTCGCCCTCTCCGGTTCGGGACAGGCTTCCCAGCGGGATTGGTATATCGGCAGGATTCCTGAGCAGCCATTCGACATTCCCCTGGTCGACAAGTCGCTTCTTCCGGCCCGCTTCCATCGCCAGGTGGTTGCATATTCGGGGCGTGAGGCTCCCGGGACGATCCTCATCAGCAAGCAGGAACGGTTCCTTTATTACATAGAAGACACCGGCCGCGCACTTCGATTCGGCATCTCGGTCGGCCGGGACGGGCAGAGATGGACCGGCGAAGCTGTTGTCGGACGAAGGGCCCGGTGGCCAAGCTGGACTCCCACGGCCAACATGCGCCGCCGCAACCCGAACCTGCCGGTGCGCGTCGCTGGCGGCCCGCAAAATCCTCTCGGGGCACGGGCCTTGTATTTGTATCGAAACGGCCAGGATACGCTTTACCGCATCCATGGCACCAACGAGCCATGGAGTATCGGGCAGGCCGCGTC
The DNA here is from genome assembly GCF_024704725.1 of Shinella sp. CPCC 101442. Classification (GTDB taxonomy): domain Bacteria; phylum Pseudomonadota; class Alphaproteobacteria; order Rhizobiales; family Rhizobiaceae; genus Shinella. Next base: position 53,444 of record NZ_JALIQS010000001.1, read on the forward strand.
CTCCGGGTGTATCCGAATGTTGAACGAGCATATCCTGGAGCTCTTCGCCACCGTTCGCAACGGGGCCCGGGTTATCGTGCTGTAGCCCAATGAAACGACAGGGCAAATCAGCCCGTCTAAGAACCGGACGTCACGCTGCTCCATAAACGACGTCAGGCGGGCTCACAGGTCGTGACGCATTACCAATGTTTCACCCTTCCTCCATGCGGACGTAACCTGGACTCGTACATACCTTTCTCATTCGCCGAACCGATCCCGGTACGAGCCAGCTTGAAAGGAAAGTTCGTCCCCATGCGCATTCCCACTCGCCCCTCACTGAAAACCACGTTGCAAACCGCCTCCGTGGCCGGTCTTGCGGCGGTCATGTTTGCCACCGGAATTCCGGCACAGGTCGCTCAGTCCTTCGCTGCTCCCGTCAGCGTCACCCCATCGCAGGCACCGAGCTTCGCCGATGTCGTCTCCTCGGTTTCGCCCGCCGTGGTCTCCATACGCGTCAAGTCCGATGTGCAGCGCGTATCCAGCGATGCCGGCGACTTTTCCGGCAATTTCGGCGGCGGGAATTTCGATCAGCTCCCCGAAGATCATCCGCTGAAGCGCTTTTTTCATGAGTTCGGCGATAAAAGATCCGGCCAGCAGCATGAGGGAGCCGAAAAGCGGGCTGATCGCGATAGTGGCGACCCGAAGCAGAACGGCGGCCGCCCCCGCCATCTTCGCCCGACCAGCCAGGGATCCGGCTTCTTCATCTCGGAAGACGGCTATGTCGTCACCAACAATCACGTCGTCGCCGACGGTTCGGCCTATACGGTCGTGCTGAACGACGGCACCGAGCTGGATGCCAGGCTGATCGGCAAGGACAGCCGCACCGACCTCGCCGTGCTGAAGGTCGATGACAAGCGCAAATTCAGCTATGTCCAGTTCGCGGACGACTCCAAGGTCCGCGTCGGTGACTGGGTCGTTGCGGTCGGCAACCCGTTCGGCCTTGGCGGCACCGTCACCGCCGGTATCGTCTCTGCCCGCGGCCGCGACATCGGCTCGGGTCCCTATGACGACTACATCCAGGTGGACGCGGCCGTAAACCGGGGCAACTCGGGCGGCCCGACCTTCGACCTCGCCGGCAACGTCGTCGGCATCAACACCGCGATCTTCTCGCCATCGGGGGGCAATGTCGGCATCGCCTTCGCAATCCCCGCTTCCACGGCCAAGGGCGTCGTCGCCAGCCTGATCAAGGACGGCAAGATCGACCGCGGATGGCTCGGCGTGCAGATTCAGCCCGTCGACAAGGATATCGCAGACTCCCTCGGCCTGAAGGACGCAGCCGGCGCACTCGTCGTCGCTCCCCAGGAAGATTCACCCGGCCAGAAAGCCGGCATCAGGCAAGGTGACGTGATCACGGCCGTCAATGGCCAACCGGTCAAGGACGCCCGCGACCTGTCGCGCCGCATTGCGGCCCTCGGCCCGCAGGTCAAGGCGGAGGTTGCCTTGGTTCGCGACGGCAAGGCCCAGACCGTAACGGTCACGCTGGGCGAGACGGCAAGCGACGACGTCGCCGCGAACGCTGACCAGGGCGGCGACCAGCAGGTGCCCTCCGAAAAGACCGAAATGACGGAGCTTGGCCTTACCGTCACGCCGGCCGACGATCAATCCGGTCTCGTCGTGACGGATGTCGACCCCGACAGCAGCGCGGCCGACCAGGGCTTCAAGAGTGGAGAAAAGATCGTCTCGATCAACAACCGGAAAGTCGTCAGCGCCGCGGATGCGGGGAAAGTCCTCGATGAGGCCCGCAAAGGCGGTCGCAAGCACGCTCTCTTCCAGCTGGAAGCAGACGGCAGCACCCGGTTCGTAACCCTGCCGGTCGATCAGGCCTGACAGGTGAACAATCAGTGAGATAGAGGCGCCGGGCAACTGGCGCCTTTTTGTATCGTTACGTCTTTGTCCGGCAACCGCGCCTTGATGAATTCATTCCTAAAAATAGGCATCGCGTCCCGAAAACGGGGATGCCAGAAAACCACGCCTTGACAAGGCGCCGGAAGCGAAACCTATCATCGCGAAGCTTTTCATCGATGGAGAAAGAAGATGCGCAAAAACACATGGTCGGCATTTGCTCTCGCGTTCAGCCTGATTTTGCCAGTGTCGCTGCCTGCCCCGGCCTATGCCCTAGAGGTGAGCATCCACGTCGGCTCCAACCTTAATTTCGGCCGCGCGATTACCTGCAGGCAGGGCCAGCAGCTCATTCGCAACCGCGGCTTCCGCGATGTCCGCCGTATCGACTGCAGGGGCCGCACGTACATCTATCACGCAAGGCGCGGCAACAGCACCTTCGAGATCGCGCTCAGCTCCCGTACAGGCCGCGTCATCGACGTCCATCGGCTTCGCCGCCGATAGGCTCCTCACCAAGGCTCGCTGAAGGGACCGGGTGATGATGCGCCGATCCACCGCAGAGCAACCCCGTTCCTCGCGCGGGATCAACGCAGCCATCGGCATCGCCCTTGCCCTTGCCGGTGCCTTCGTCCTCGCCGACGGTGCCCTCGCCACGATCGTCAGGATCGCCGTGCTCGCGATCGCTGCCATCTGCGCGGGGTCGCGGAGATCGGCCTTCCAGTTCTGACGAGACATCCATCGACCAGCAGTTGGGTGATCGGCGCATTCCTAGGAATCGATCTGATCGCGCATGGCGTCGGTTGGATTAACGCTGATCGCGGAGCCTGGCCCGTGGCGGTGACGGCAATCGAAGGAACGCCACTGCCGTCCTTGTATGCTTTGTGAAGAGGCCGGCACTGGTCGGCGCCGCCCTGTGGCTCCTGCGATCTCTGTCGCCGGCTCGAATGGGTGTACGCGCTGCGCGGCCCGGACGCGTCTGCGGTGGCTTCCCATCACGAGCGGGGTGCAGCTTGCCATCGACATGGCCAACACCACGCCCATGGGGTCGGCCACGTTTTCGCGCAAGCGCACCATCTCGAGCCTGCCCGGCGGCAACCAATCCACAAGCCGGAACGGACTAGCCCGACTGCTCGTTTTCCGCGGCAGCGGGCGCCCCGAAAATCTCGGCGATCCATCGCGTCGAAGGGAACTGCGCGCAGAAGGTCAGGATCATGATGGTGATCGGCACGCCGATGAACGCGCCGAACAGGCCCCAGATGAACGACCAGAAGAAGACCGAGAAGAGAACCAGGAAGGGCGACATCGCGAGCGCGTAACCCGCCACTCTCGGCTCGATATAGCTTCCGATGACGAACTGGATGACGTTGAGACCGGCAAAGATCAGGATGGCCGCTTCCGGCGAGCCGAACTGCGCAAGAGCGTAGACGCTTGGCAGGAGTGTCGCCACGAATGGCCCCATGAAGGGGATGTAGTTGAGCGTAAAGGCGATGACACCCCATTCGGCAGCGAACCGAAGCCCGAATGCGGCGGAAAGAGCCCAGACGAGCGTGCCGGTGGCAACGCTCATGACCGTCCTGACAAGCATGTAGCGCCGCAGCTTGGATGCCGTGAGCACGCCACCACCGATCACGGCATCGGCGGTTTCGGCGGAGAGGGCCCTGCGGATATTCCGGGCGATGGCCTCCGTATCGAGCAGTCCGAGCAGGACATAGACGACAACGACGATCCAGAACGAGATCGTCGTGTTCAGCCGCGCGGTCACACCTTGCAGCATGCGCAGCAACCAACCGACGTTGAAATGCTCGACCCACATACCGGCAATGGCAATACCATGACCGTCGAGCCAGTCGGCGAGCTGGCTGTAAAGCACCTGGAACCGTGCGCTGTCTGCAATCACGGATCGGCCGATGCGCCCAAATCCCCAGGCGGCGATCGACGTGAGCACGACGAAGACCAGGACGATGGTCGCGACCACCAGCGCCAGAGCCAGCAGTTTCGGTAGAAAACGCTGCAGGTTCTTCTGGAACGGCCAGACGAGCGCGATGATGAAGAGCGCCCCGGCCACGGGAGCAAACACGGCGGCCGCAATCTTGAAGGCGGATATAAGCGCAACGATCGCGATAATGAAGAGGGGGGTAAGCAATGCTCGGCTGTTCATGATGTCGATGTTCCCTGGGCGCGCCAACCACAAACCGTGGCGGCCAAGGACAATGCTATTCCAATGTGCGATTGCCCTCCATACCTCACAACCGATGATTTTGTTTTATCATGCCTTGCCGTCGGCGGCGCGAATGCTGCCGCCGACGCGATTCTGAAGGGCTTCGCTCGCAAAAGGCTAGACGTTATGCGCTATCGGTCGGCGGTACATCAGCAACGAACGCGGACGCGATGACCCCACCGGTCCCGTGCCCAGCACTCGCGAGGATTGGTGGCCACGCCGACCATTGCGCCCGTAGCACCACCGATTGCGGTGCCGACCAAAGCGCCACGGCGTCCATTGGCAATGCCGCCGATAACGGCGCCGGTCGCGGCACCGGCGACGGTCGTTCCCGCCACGCGCTGTTCGTTCGAGGTACAGCTTGCGACAAGCATGGCGCAGACCACAGCAACAGCGACTTTTTTCATTTTCTTTCTCCGAAACAAACTCTTTCCCCCTTGCGGGATCGCAGCATTGCGACGAAGCATTTTTGCAAATATCGTTCGGAGTACAATCAGTCGCATGTCCCAAACCCATGCGCTGCGTCTCTAATCCGACGTTGCAGCCAGAGCCCCACCCCAAAAATCAACGATATTTCCAAAGTTTGCGCATGGCCGGCGAGTAGTCACGCGCCCGAGCGGCTTGTGCGCGAGGCAGCATGAAATAAGCCCGGGAAACAGAAGTTGGGAGGCCTTGCTCCCCTCCCCGCTATCGTTACTTCCATGCGGTGCAGATTATTTGATCCTCCTTCAATGCAATGTCACTCAGATGAGACAACGCAATCTCTCCAGTTTCCTCATCGCCGCAACACTCTCCCTTTGCAGCGAAAAGCTGGAAGAGGCGCAGCATCCGATCGATGCAAGGCTCGCGCCCCGGTAGTGATACCGGCAAAACCTCGGCATTTCCCGTTTGCGCCTCTATCGGATTTTTGAGCCCGCTGGAGGGGCTCAAACTAAATTTGCCGCGAACGCCAGCTCAAAACGCGTGATGCGCTCACCGGCAGTGCGGATGAACGCTCCGTCTCGCATAGTGCTGAAAGCACGGGGGTTGCCAATCCGTCGGCCAATAGCCGCCTGTTCAAGCAGCAAGAGGATGCAGCACCCATAATTGGGACCGGCTGCATATGTTCAAATCCCATGGTGAGATTAGACTCACAGCGATCATTCGATACAGGTGTTCCAGTTTCACACCATTTGTTCTTGGCTTGAATGCATTTTACCCAGAGGTGGAAAGGTTGGCTTCAATGACGTCTGGCCGGTTCCATAGCGGTGACAGAGGGCGCTTTTAGCGCGGCGCCACGGGATCAGGAGTTGATCATGAACGCGGGAATAGACAGGACACTCCGCCTCATCGATCCCCATCTTCTGATCAGCAATTTCCTCGGCCAATCGCCAGAGGCCACACGATAGGGATGGCCATGCAGCAAGAAACTCAAACCGCCGCGGGCAACGCCGAACAGATCCCTCTAAAGTGCGCCATCGACCTCGACACGTCCTTGGCGCCACCGGCTGAACAGTTCGATTTTTACCGAACCTGGAACGCCGGTGTTGTGGACATTACGCTCCTGCGGAACAAATTCAAAACTTTTGCCGCCCGCCAGCGGATCTGGCAGCTCGGCAATTTAACGCTGCTATCGCTGGATTGTCGCGGCAACGGCTATCGACGGCGCTGGAGCAGCAAGAAGAACCCCGTTTTCGACCACTGGGTGCTGAGCGTCCCGTTCAGGCTTGCCTCGGACGGAGGATCCTTGCAGGCCAAAAAACTACGCTGGCAGTGCCTTGGCGCGCCGCATGAAGACCAGGCCGAGGACGATGGCGTCCTTTCGCTTTTCCTTCCACGGGATTTTGCATTCTCGCAGCCTTTCGATCTCACCATCCGCCCGGAGATGGCGACCTTCATTTCCGACTACGTCCAGCTCCTCTATCGCTCGCTTCCCGATCGAACGGAGCGCGATGCCGAGTATATCGCCATTGCGACGATCAATCTGATTGCCGCATGCATAGTCCCGTCCCGCAATCACATTTTCGAAGCGGAAGGGCCGATCAATGCCGTGATCATGGCGCGCGCCAACAAGCTCATCGCCACACAACTCGCCGATCACGATCTCTCGCCGGAAAAACTATGCCGAGACCTGAACGTCTCGCGATCCAGGCTCTACCGGATTTTCGAGCCCTCGGGCGGCATCTCCAACACCATCCGGCGTCAACGTCTGCTGCGCACCAGAGACATCCTCGCCGACGAGACGGACAGGCGCACCATCTCGGCGATCGCCGAGGAGTGGGGTTTCCTCGACGCATCGACATACAGCCGGACGTTCCGGCGCGAATTCGGCATGACCCCGAAGGAGGCTCGAGAGGCTGGCTGGCTGGGGATCAGACGACCCCGAATTCGGCCGGAGGGTGTGCACGGCAACACCTCCCCCTCCCTGCACTCTCTTTTGACGAACAGCTATCTCTCGGGACAATCGTAGGATTGCAACAGGAGCGGCCTGAAACAGTCCCCCCTGCTCGCCGACAGCGCCATCCGGCATTCTGCCGGGCTGAAGCGTATCCCGGCGCTCGTAGTGCAGGGGTGGACGCCAGGCGACCACCCCTGCATGCTACGGCCTATCCGGTCTCGATGCCACATGCCGCCGATATCAGGGCCTCGCACTCCGGCAACCCCTCGACCGCGAAGCGCACCACGCAGCCATCCGATGCCGGCCGCCGCAAGGCATCCTTGCGCTCAGGATGAAAGCCGACCTTTCCGGCGGCTTCAAGCGCCTGAAGACGGGAACGGGAGATTGCGAGTTCGTTCGCCAGCAACCGATCGAGCCGGAGTTGGCTCGGCATGGGCACCGAGAAAACGATCTCCAAACTGTTTCCACCCGCATTCCCCCCAAGCACGGCCTTATGCACCGTGCTGTCTGGAAAGGTCTCGATGTGCGACACCTTCCGCCGCAGGGCATCGAGATCGAAGGCGTGCCGGCGCGCCCATTGCGCGTCGTTGGATTGCAGAGCCTGCAATGTCGCCGGGTCGATCTCCCGGATGTTGCGGCGCTCGAAGAGCGTGCGGTTCCAGGTCTTGTCGCACTGGGTGCATTTGTAGATCAGCCAGGCGTCGAGCTTCTTGCCATTTGCATTGAGCCGAAGCCGGTCGCTCGACCTGAAGGGTCTTGGACCACCGCAGGTGCTGCACGGGAGAATGGGCTGCGGCGCCCGGGAGGGAACGATGGTCCAGCGGACCATGAGGAAATGATGCATGTCGTCTTGGTCTTCCGAAAGGAAGTTCACCAAGAGACGGTCGTGAGAGCCCGTTGCGGGCGCGGTGTGGCGATGTTTCGAGGGCGGAAGAGCTGAGACAGCCGTAAACGGCTGCGCATGGCACAGGTCGACAATGCCAGACCGGTCTCAGACCATCACCCGATGGACAAGGCACGGACCAGCATGGCAAGCGCCATCCTGCTCCATGGGGCGAAAGGGGTGAGACCGGTGTTTACGACGGCAAAACGGAACCTCTGGGTGCCAAAGCTCTTCGCGCCCAGCTTTAGCAAACGCTCGCGCGCATGAACAGGGGATCAAATCCTGCCGGCGAAACCAACGCGCGGCACGAACGCCACTTTTGGAAAAAATTGGTTGGATTCGTCCTGTCCGGCCAGTGATCGGCCGCGACAGGCGCCATTCTTCGCGCTATGTTCAACTAGAGGAAGAACAGACGACACCGGGCCACACTCTTGAACGAACATGCCGTTTTACCCCACGTCATCGTCACCGATGACGACGAGGACCTGCGGGAGATGGTCTCGGACTATCTTGCCGGTCAGGGATTTTCCGTGCGCGGCGTCGCAAGCGGCGCGGCTCTCGATGCCGCCCTCTGCGAGCGGCCGGCCGATCTCCTGATCATCGATCTGAACCTGCCGGCCGAGGACGGGTTTTCCATTGCCCGGCGTATCCGGGCCGGGTCCGCCGTTCCCATCATCATGCTCACCGGCGCCTCCGATGTGGTGGACCGGGTCGTGGGGCTGGAAATGGGCGCGGACGACTACGTGACCAAACCCTTCGACCTGCGCGAACTCAAGGCGCGCATCCGCGCCGTGCTGCGCCGCGGGGCGACCCAACCGGCCGAGCCAGCCGCCCCGCCCGCCCCCGTGGCGGGCAAAGGCCTCGTTGCCTTCGGCCGGGCGCATCTCGACCTTGAAGGCCACTGCCTCATCCTCGAGGGTGGAACGCGCGAGACGCTGACGGCCATGGAGTTCGACCTGCTGCGCGTGTTGGCCCAACACCCCAACCGCGTGCTGAGCCGCGACCGACTGCTCGATCTTGCCCACAACCGCGACAACGAGCCCTTCGACCGCTCGATCGATGTCCGCATCACGCGCCTGCGCAAGAAAATCGAAGCCGACCCCGCCAAGCCGGCGACCATCAAGACCATCCGCGGCGTCGGCTACATGTTCGTCACCAATCGCGGCACCTAGAGCGTTTGCCGGCCATTCCGAACACGGCCGCTGCACACGTTCGCCGGAACAGCTTCAAGCCGGCACCGCCTCGGGCTCATAGGCCGCGCGCATCATCACGCCGGCGACGAGCTGGTACGTGTCGGTCCAGGCGTTGCGGACCTCGGCGGTGAACCGCTCCCCGAAGGAAAGCGACAGGGTCTCGATCAGCGCCTTGCCCACCGTCTCATAGTGGCCGCGCTCGACGCCATAAGTGACGTGTTTCACCGCAAGGCCTTCCAGCACGGGCACGAGCGCATCGAGCTTGCGCAGCGAATTGACAGCGAGTGCCAGCGCCGCCATCAGCTTGCGGCCCTGCGCGGACATGTCGGACGCCGTGAAAAGCCGGCGCAACGACGGGTCGTTGACGAAGAGCCGTTCGTAAAACAGCGCGGCGGCGGCATCCTGAGAGGCCCTCACCTCGGCGAATGTGGTTTCAAGCAATGCGATCTTGCGGTCATCCATGACACGGGCTCCAGCGGTTGTTCGATGGTGCCACGCTAGACGATGGCCGTTTCCCGCCTCGATCCGGCATGTTTCAACTGTTTCAGCACGGTGTCGTCAGATCCTCGAGGAAAGCTTCGATATCGCCGGGCGTAAACGGTTTCTCGATCATCGGGCAGCCGGACCGGGCAAGGAAGCGACCGGCGAGCGGCCCGAGCGTGTCCCCCGTCACGAAGCCGATCCGTCCGGCCAGCGCCGGATAGCTCTCCTGAAGCCAGTCGTAGAGACCGGGGCCATCGCCGGCGGGCATACGGATATCGCAAAGGATCGCATCGAACTTGCCGCCTCGCGCGTCAATTCTGCCCCGCGCCTCGTTCCCGCCATGCGTGACGGTGACGGCATAGCCGAGGCGCCCGGCGATCTCCGCCAGGAGTTCGGCGATCGCCGCGTCGTCATCGACCACCAGCAGGTGCCGGTCGGGGGTCGGTCGATCCACCTTCGCTGTCGGCCGGGCGCTCTCCGCCTCGCTCGGCTGTACCGCTTCACAGGGGAGCCGGATGATGAAGCGCGCACCTCCGCCCGGCGCATCGGCGAGCGTCAGGCTGCCGCCATGGGCTTCGACGAGGCCTTTCGACACTGCAAGGCCAATGCCGGTGCCAGCCCCTTGCGGCTTGGTGGTGAAGAAGGGATCGAAGATGCGGCTGCGGATCGCCTCCGGCACGCCGGGGCCGTTGTCATCGACGGTGAGCGAAACCGCACCCGCCGCCCGATCGACGGCAATACCGACGGTGATCTTTCGCTCCGCACCGCCCGCCTGCTCCAGCGCCTGCTGGGCATTGACGAGCAGGTTCAGCACGACCTGATGGATCTGGCTGGAATCGAGGGCAAGCATCGGCAGGTCCTCCGCCCAGCGGCGCTCGACGGTGATGCCGGCCGCGCCCATCGTATAGCCAAGAAGTTCGACAGCCTCGTTCACCACCGTCTCCAGCCGCGTCGGCGTGCGCTCCGCCTCGCGCTGCCGCGCCATGTCTAGGAAGCTGCGCACGATGCGCGCGCAGCGATCCGCCGCCGTCGAGATGCGGTCGCAGCGCCGAACGAGACCGTTCCAGTCGGCAACGGCCCGCTCCTCCATCGCCTCGCGCATCATCAACGCCTGCCCGGTGATGATCGACAGCGGATTGTTGAGCTCATGGGCTACGCCTGCGAGAAGCGATCCGAGTGCCGCCAGCTTTTCCTTCTGGTGGAGCGCGTTGCGCTGCTCGCGGATTTCCGCTTCGGCACGTCGTGCCGCCCGCAGGTCGCGGATATGGGCCGCAAACAGCCGCCGGCCACCGAGCGTGACGTCCGTGATGGCAAGCTCGATAGGGATCAGTTCGCCCGTCGAAAGCATGGCCGGCAATTCCAGCCGCTTGCCGAGCATGCGGCTCGTCCCCGTCGCGAGATAGGTGGCAAGACCATTGTCATGCGCGGAGCGGTGTTCAGGCGGAATGATCAGGTCGGCGATGGGCGCGCCGATGACCGCATTCCTCTCATAGCCGAAGATTGCTTCCGCCGCCGGGTTGAAATCGACCACCCGCCCTTCGCCGTCGATGACGACGATGCCATCGAGCGCGCTCCGAACAACCGCCGCATGATAGGCTTCGAGTTCGCGGAACTCGGACGGTGTGTTCATGCGCAGTCCTTCCGGGAAACCGGGCACCCCCGGAAGAACGGAGGGCCGCAGGATGATGGCGGGGCCGCGGAAGACTAGCCGGCAAGTGTTTCGCTTGTGTTTCAGCCGCCGAACGGAAGGCGCAGGCGGGGCTTACTGCAACGGCACCACGCGCAACGGCGTGGTGTAAGGCTCGACCCGAAGATTGCCCTGCGCCTGCACGCTGATCTTCGCCAGAGGCGCCTGCTCCAGTTCGCCGTCCGTCGCTTTGCGCACGGCATAGCGCCAGACGGTAAGCGTGCCATGATCGTGCAGCACCTTCCCGATGGCCCCGACGTCCGCGCCGAGCGCAGCGTCCTCCGATGTCAGCGCCGCGACGATCTCCCCGTCCTCGCTGACGAAGCTGAAAAGCTTCGTCCCGTCCGCCGCAAAGGCGGGCACGGCAAGGCTGAGGGCAATGCCCGTCACGAGGGCCCTGGCAAAGACACGTCGAATGGCTGCACACATCGGATGATCCTCTCCTTGATCTGCCGACACCTTGCCAGACGACGGTTTCACCCGTTCGTGCGCTGTGTTTCAGCCAGGTTTCAAGGATCGAGGGTTATCCCGCGAGCGCGATGACCGCGCCCGCAGGATAAGGCGGGTTGACCTCAGGCGGCAGCGCGTCGGTGCTGCACCGCGCCGCCATCGCCGACGGAGAAGCGCATCACCATGTCGCGCAGGCTATGCGCCTCGTCGTTGAGGAGGTTCGCGGCGGCGGTGGTTTCTTCCACCATCGCAGCGTTCTGCTGCGTCACCTGATCCATATTGTTGACGGCGACGTTGATTTCCTGAAGCCCGGACGACTGCTCGCGCGACGAGGCGGAGATGTCCTGGATCAGTTTGTTGACGGACAGGATCTGCTCGGCGATGCGCGTCAGTGCCCCGCCGGTTTCGCCGACGAGCGAAACACCTTCCTGAACCTGCGCGCTGGAGGCCGAGATCAACGCCTTGATTTCCTTGGCGGCCTGGGCTGAGCGCTGGGCAAGCTCGCGCACTTCCTGCGCCACCACGGCAAAACCCTTGCCGGCTTCCCCGGCGCGGGCGGCTTCGACTCCGGCGTTCAGCGCCAGAAGGTTGGTCTGGAAGGCGATCTCGTCGATCACGCCGATGATCTGGCTGACCTTTTTCGAGGAATCCTCGATGCCCTCCATCGCGGTGATCGCCTTGCGAACGACGGCGTTGGAGCGGTCGGCATCCGAACAGGCGGCGTTGACCTTCGTCGCGGCCTCGCCGGCATTGCGGGTGCTGGTGTGCATCTGCTCGGCGATCTCGTTCATGGCGGCCGCCGTTTCCTCCAGGCTTGCGGCCTGCTGCTCCGTACGGCGCGAAAGATTGTCCGAGCTGCGGCTGATCTCGCCGATGCCGGCATTCAGCGAGTGGACGGTCTGGTTGAGCTGCAAAATGGTGCGTTCGAGGCTGTCCATCGTGTCGTTGAAATTGTCGCGCAGCCCTACATAGGACGGCGGGAACGCCTCGGTGATGCGGCTGGTGAGATCTCCACGCGAGAGATTGGCGAGGCCGCGACCGAGAGCTTCGACGACCTTGCGCTGTTCTTCGGCGGCGCGGGTGCGCTCGGCCTCGGCCTGGCGCCGTTCGTTTTCGCCCAGCTGGCGCTGCTCGACATTGGCGGCTTCCAGACGATGGCCGTCGGCGAGGCGATGGCGGAAGGCTTCGAGAGCGACGGCAACCTTGCCGATTTCGTCGCTGCGCTCCTGGCCGGCGACCGGCTGTTCCAGCTGCCCTTCGGACATGCGCGCGACATCGCCGAGCAGCGAGGCCATGGGCCGCTGCACGAAGGCACGCACGGCCAGCAGCAGCGAGCCGATGACGGCCGCCAGGATGAACATGCCGCCGATCACGAGAATCTTCGTCTGTTCGTTGACGACGGAGGACACCGCCGCGACCGGCACATCGACCGCCACGGCCCAGCGGGCATTGAGACCCGGCAGATCGAACGGATAGACGACGCGGTAGACCGAGCCGCCGTCACTGCCGGCAACATCGTGCAGCGTCACGGTCTTGCCCTCGCCGAGGGCCGCCTTCACCTGATCGGTGCCTTCGGCGGCATATTCCTTCATCACCTGCGACGCATCCGGCGCTGCCAGCCATTTGCCGGTGCCCGAGAGCAGGTAGACGCGCCCCTCCCCGAAGGGACGTTCCGCCTTCAGCGATTCGGCCAGCGAACCGAGGGCGACGTCGAGGCCGGTGACGGCGGCCAGACGCCCGTCGACGATGACGGGCTGGGTGACGGTCATCATCAGGAGGTTGTTGGCCGACGGCTCTTCATAGGGTTCTGTCGCAGCGCCCTTCTTGCTCGCGGCGGCGAGGCGGTAGTATTCGGCGTTGCGATCGACGGTGGGCCGCAGCAGCTCCATGCCGCTGGCGCCACGGACCCAGTAGGGCGTGAAGACACCGTCCGCATTGGTGCCCTGTGCCGCATCGTCCTTCGGCCCGAGCGTGCCGTCGAGCCCCTGCTCCGTATCGACGATCCACGCGCCGAAGACGAGGTCGAATTTTTCGACCTGCGCCGGCAGCATCGTCGTGATCATGGCCCGGTCGAGCTTGCCTGCCGCAATGCCGCGCTCGATGATACCCGCGAGACTGCGCGTGGCGCCGGAGAGTGCGTCTATCTTGCCGCTCATTGCCTGCGCCGTCGCCTCGGCCTCGGCTTCCGCCTGCTTGAGCGTGATGGCCACGGTGCGTTCGCGCACTTGAAGAATGACGACGAGGAAGGTCAACGCCAGAACGCAGGCAATCGCGACAGCACTCACGGAGAGCAGCTTGACGGCCAGTGAACGGGATGATTTCGGACGCGCAGCAGAGGTTGAGGCCATGGGGTCGGTCCTGTTTCGCCGCGATACCGGCGATGGTTGCAATTGGATGCCCCGACGCTGCGGTATTTAACTTAATAAGTAATAAAGCCTTTATGGAAAATCACGCTATGCGGCCGTTCGCATGGCTTTGCCGGTGGAATTTTTCGCAAATTCCAAAAGCGCGATGGTTGTATCCGGTCGTCAGGCCGCAGCCCAATCATCCCGGATGGGTGCAACCAGGCCCGAGGCAAGTGCGACCGTATTTCGGCCGCTGCGCTTGGCCTCGTAAAGAGCGGCATCCGCGTCCTGCAGGAGGCGCTCCAGCGCGACCTCGGCCGGAGAGACCAGCGCGACGCCCAGGCTGACCGTCACGCAACTATCGTCCAGGCCTTTATGGGGAATGGCGAGGGCCTCGATCGCCTTGCGAATGCGCTCGGCCTGCGCAAGCGCCTGCAGGGATGACTGGCCGGCCGAAAGCACCAATATCTCCTCACCGCCGAAGCGAAACACATGGGCGCCCTTGTCCGCAGTGCCGTGAATGCACTGCGAGATGGCACGGATGCAGGCGTCGCCTTCGATATGGCCATGCACATCGTTGAAACGCTTGAAGTGATCGATATCGAGCAGGATCGCCGCGACGCTGGTCGGGGCGCCATTCCAAACCGCATCGCGGACGCGGGAAAGCGAGCGGCGGTTGAGCAGGCCGCTCAGTTCGTCGAGGTCGGCATTGTGCTCCAGTTGCTGGTAAAGCAGGCTTCCACGCAGTTGGTTGAGGAAATTCTGCCGGTCCTTCTGCTCCAGAAAATAGGCGCTCACTGCCAGGAAAATGGACAGCGTCACGTAGAAGGTGACGATGCCGGAGTAGGTGACGGCATCGAAGGCGCCGGTGAGCGATGTCGTGGTGAAATGCGAGGCGCACATCAGCACGAGACCGACGAGGATGGCGGGAAAGCGCGGCCGCAGCGCGATGACGAAGAACAGGAAGGCGGCGGAATTGCCGTTCTGGTAGACGAACAGATAGGGGCTTTCGCTGCCGATGGCGACGGCCATCGGCAGCGTGACGCCGAGCACGGCTATGGCGACCGAAAGCCCGTCATAAAGGGCCGCATCCGGCCAGCGGCGCACCGCGAGGATGCAGGCGATGACGAAGGGCGTGAAGATGAAGAAACGCACCGTGACGAGGCCGGAAAAGACATCCGCCATCATGGTTCGGTCGCCGAAATAGACGAGATCGTAGATCAACGTGCCGATGATGCCCCAGATCACGGCGAGCCGCACCCGCTCGGCGGCATAGTCCTTGCGGAAATACGCCTCGATTTCGGGGGAAAAGCGCAGGAAGCGGAAACCCCGCGCCCTCTGGCGCTCCACCTGGTCCAGCGTCACGACGGTCATCGTCGAAGTCCCCGTATGCGGAATAATTGCCTGACGTTAGGCAAGAATACTGAACAAGTGCCTAAAGTTGCAAGGTATGCTTTGCCGAACCGGATGCTTTCGCGCCTGCCCATTGACTCCAGCGTCGAGAAGACGACGAATTTGCCGATGCAAATCCCGGCGGGTTTCGAAAGACCCGCCCCATCCGTAACCTGGAGGAACGTGCGGCGATGGCGGACAGACTTGAGAAAAAAACGGCAATCATTTCCGGTGGTGCGACGGGCATGGGCGGGGCAGCCTCGCGCCTCTTCGCCAGGGAGGGCGCACGCGTCGCAATCGTCGACTACAATCTGGCGGCAGCGGAGGAGACCGCCGCCGACATTCGCGCAAACGGCGGCGATGCACAGGCCTTCATGGCCGACGTCTCCGACGAAACTGCTGTCATCGCCGCTATCAAGGCGGCCGAGGACCACTATGGCGCGGCCAATGTGCTGTTCAATCATGCGGGGTCGATCATCGTAAAACCCTTCCTCGAAACGACGCTTGAGGAATGGGAACGGCTGACGGCGATCAATGTGCGCTCGATGTTCCTCGTTACACGCGCCGTGCTGCCGGGCATGATCGCGGCCGGCGGCGGCTCCATCGTCTGCACGTCGTCGATTTCGGCCGTGGCCGCGACACCGATGGAGGTGCTCTACGGCACGACGAAGGGTGCGGTGCATATGTTTGCCCGTGCCATCGCCGTCGAGTTCCGCGACCGCAACATCCGCTGCAACGCCATCTGCCCCGGTTTCGTGCGCACGCCGCACGGCAACCGTGAAATCGAAGCGTTGAACCGCTATGGCGTGGATGTCTCGGATGCCGCGCTCGCCGCGCAGCAGGGCCGCATCGGCGAGCCCGAGGATATCGCGCGCGCGGCACTTTATCTTGCCAGCGACGAATCGGAATTCGTCAGCGGCACCCATCTCTTCGTTGATAACGGGTTTACAGCCATCTGATGCGAGCAACGGCGCTTGCGGGCGCCGTTGCTCCGGCCACCTCGTCAGATGGCGCGCGTAATGCCGCCGTCGACGCGGATGTTCTGGCCGGTGATATAGGCCGCGCCGTCGGAGGCGAGGAAGGAAATCGTCGCGGCGATTTCCTGGCTCGTGCCATAACGCTTCATCGGCACGCCATCGCGCCGCTCTTCCGTCGCCGGCAGGCTGTCGATCCAGCCGGGCAGCACGTTGTTCATGCGGATATTGTCGGCCGCATAGGTGTCGGCGAAAATCTTGGTGAAAGAGGCAAGGCCCGCCCGGGCGACCGCAGAGGTCGGGAACATCGCGCTCGGTTCGAAGGCCCAGGCGGTGGAGATGTTGATGATGACGCCCGACTTCTGTTTCTGCATGATCGGCGTCACAAGGCGTGTCGGGCGCACGGCGTTGAGGAAATAGACGTCGATGCCGACGTGCCAATCCTCATCCGTGAGATCGAGAATCTGCTTGCGCGGCCCGTGGCCGGCGCTGTTGACCAGGGCATCCACCCGGCCCCAGCGCTCCATCGCGCCATCGACAAGACGCTGCAGGTCGTCGTTCGACTGGTTCGAGCCGGTGATGCCGAAACCGCCGAATTCGGCGGCCAGCGCCTCGCCCTTGCCGGAGGAGGACAGCACGCCGATCTTGAAACCATCCGCAGCCAGCCGTCTGGCCGCCTCAGCCCCCATGCCGCTGCCGCCGGCGGTGATCAATGCGACCTTCTGTTCTGTCATCGGAATGTCCTTTCGCTCTCTGATTGCTTGCCGCCATTCTGGCACGGCGGCCCCTTGCGCGACCAAACAAAAATGCGCGCATCATCCTGTAGAAAATCTATCGAATGCTGGTCTTCAGCCCTTGAACTTCGCGCTTTCCCGCAAAAGCCAGCCACGCACCGCTTCGACAGAAGCGGCGTGGCGCGGTTTTCGCGGTGCGACGATGTAAAAATCGCCTCCCACCCGCAACTCCGTTTCGAACAGCCGCATGAGGCGGCCCGCGGCAATATCCTCTTCGATGAAGAAGCTGCTGGCGAGCGCCAACCCCTGCCCGCCAATCGCCGCCTCCAGGGCAAGCGACGTCTGGTTGAACCGGATGTTCTTCGCCGCCATGACGGGCGCCGTCTTGCCCATGGCGTGCTCGAGGAACTGCGGCCAGAAATTATGCGCATCGTGCAGCAGCGCATAGGCTGCAAGATTGTCCGCTATTTCAGGCCTTCCCAGCTTGTCGATGAGAAGCGGACTGCCGAGCGCGACGACGATGTGCTCGAAGAGCAGATCCGCCTGAAGGCCAGGGCCGAACGATGGCCGACCGTAGCGCACGGCGAGGTCGACGGCATCGGTCTGGAAATTGGCGATCCGGTCGGTCGCGAGGATGCGCAGGTCGATTTCGGGGTGCACAGCCGTGAAATCCGGCAGGCGCGGGATCAGCCATTTCGAGGCGAATGTCGGCGTGACGCTGATGGTCAGGTGCTGCGGCTCGGGCCGCAGTGTCTCCGTGGCCTCCGAAATCAACTCGAAGGCGCGGCGGATGCTGCCGACATAGCTGCGCCCCGCTTCGGTGATCGCCAAGGCCCGCGGATGGCGCTCGAACAGCTTGAGGCCAAGCTCGGCCTCGAGCCCGCGGATCTGTTGCGCCACCGCCCCCTGGGTGACGCCAAGCTCTTCCGCCGCCAGCCGAAAATTCAGATGCCGCGCCACGACTTCGAAGACACGCACACCATTGAGGGAAGGCAATTTTCCGATGCGGTCGGCCATGGATGCTTTTTCGGATGAAAGGGACTTCTCCCATAGCAGATTTTCTATCGCAATGAGAACGGCAAACTGTTTCGACAGCCCGATGAACCCGTGTTACAGAAGCGGAACACCCCACGACGGAGCAAGCTTTGACGGCAACCATTCTGGCCACGATCTGGGAACGTCTGGACGCCGCCGCGACGAGCCGGTCGCCCTTCAATTTCCTGCAGCTCGCCACGACTGGCGCGGACGGCGCGCCGCAGTTGCGCACCATCGTGCTGCGGGGTTGCAATGTCGAACGCGGAACGCTCTCCTTCGTCACCGACATGCGCTCTCCGAAAATTCGGGAGATCCAAGACGAGCCGCGCGTCGCCCTCGTCGGCTTCGATCCGACCGCATCGGTCCAGCTTCGACTTTCCGGCAAAGCCGCAATCGTCAGCGACGAGGCAGAGCGGCGCGCCATGTGGGAGGCGCTGCGCGAACGCACGCTGATCCTGTTCGACGCACCGCACGCGCCCGGGACCGTTCTGGGCGACGGCAACCAGCCCCTGGAGGCGGTCGAGCCCTCTGCGACCGGCAGCGCCTACGACCGCTTCGCCTTGGTCACCGTCACATTGACACGTCTCGAATGGCTCGACCTGTCCCCTCCTGACCACATCCGCTATGCGTTCGAGCGACAAGGGGCGGACTGGCGAGGCACACGGCTCGCACCGTGAGCAGTGCTCACTTCCATTCGTAGGCCTTGGCCGTCCTGTAGGGGCGCTCGGAAACGAAAACCGAGGGATCGTCGATTGCGGCGATATAGTGCAAGGCATCCGCCTCGTCGTTGAACCCGACAAACACCATCAGCATCGAGCGTGCAGCCGGATGGCCTTTCTTGCGGTAGGAGAAATTGACGGCGCAATGCGGATACTGCGTATCCAGCGTTTGCGTCGCCTCGCCGGTCAGGGCGATGAACTGGCCGAGGGCGAAGAAACGGTCGATCGCAGAAAAGGCGGTGGCCTGAGAAATCTGGCGGTTGGCATCCCCCGCCGTGGGGCGGCCATAGTAAAGGCTGTCCGTCTGGCCTTTGCGCCGTTTGGTCTCGTAGACGACGAGGCTGCCGCCGGCCGCCAGTTCCAGATGCACGTCGATGCTCTGGAAGAGGTCGGGACTGCGGTCCAGTTCCAAAAACAGGACGCGCAGATCCGCGATGTAATCGGCGTAGAGCGAAACGGTCATTGATATCATCCGGCTTGGCGATCGAAAGTGTCGCCTGCCCTATCATGCGCGCATCCGGCGGCAAACGGCTTTAAGCGGGATCGCGCCGAAAACCCTCGCTGGCAGTGAGCAGGCCGCGCGTATAGTCCTGCGTGACCTTGCGGGCGGCAAGATCGGTGGAAGCAAGCTGCTCCACCGCACGGCCGCTCTGCATGACCATCAGCCGGTCGCACATATGGGTAACGACGGCCAGGTCGTGGCTGACCATGACGAAGGTGAGGTTGCGGGTTGCGCGCAGCTGTTCGAGCAGGTTCAGCACCTCGGCCTGCACGGAAGCGTCAAGCGCCGAGGTCGGCTCGTCGAGCAGCAGGATGGACGGCTCGAGGATCAGCGCGCGGGCGATCGCCAAGCGCTGGCGCTGGCCACCGGAGAGCTGGTGCGAGTAGCGGAAGCGAAAACTCGCGCCCAGCCCCACCTCGTCGAGCGCACGCACGATACGCTCCTCGGCATCGTCGAAGCCGTGGATGGCGAGTGGCTCCAGCAGCAGCCGGTCGACCGTCTGGCGCGGGTGCAGCGAGCCATAGGGATCCTGAAAGACCATCTGAACCTTGCGGTAGAAAGCCTTGTCGCGCTTGCTGCCGAGCACGTTGCCATCGACCGTGATGGTGCCGGCGGAGACGGGCGCGAGCCCCGCAACGGCGCGCAGCAGCGTCGATTTTCCGGAGCCGGATTCACCGACCAGACCAAAGGACTCGCCCGGTGCAACCGTCAGGCTGACATCATCCAGCGCCACGAAGTCGTCGTACTCGACGCCGAGGCCGTCAATGGCGAGAGCCGGCGTCATAGTCTCCACTCCGGTTTGCGATCGAGCACGGGTAGCGGATGCCTGTCCGCGCCGATCTCAGGCATGCAGTTGAGCAGGCCGCGGGTATAGGGATGCTGCGCCTCGGAGAGCTTTGCCGCCGGCAGTTCCTCCACGATGCGGCCTGCATACATGACGATGACGCGGTCGCAGAACGAGGACACGAGGCGCAGGTCGTGCGAAATGAAGATCAACCCCATGCCACGCTCGACGACGAGCCGGTTGAGGATGGCGAGCACATCAAGCTGCACCGTCACGTCGAGCGCCGAAGTCGGCTCGTCGGCGATCAGCAGTTCGGGGCCGGCAATCAGCATCATGGCGATCATCGCGCGCTGCCCCATGCCGCCGGAAACTTCGTGCGGATAGAGGCCGAAGACGCGTTCGGGATCGCGGATCTGCACCGCAGCGAGCATGTCGAGCGCCCGCCTCTTCGCCTCCGCCTTGCCGACCGGCTCGTGTGTGCGCAGCGTCTCGACGATCTGGCGGCCGATGGTCATGACCGGATTCAGCGAATATTTCGGATCCTGCAGGATCATGGCGATGCGCTTGCCACGCAGCGCACGCCGCTCGGCTTTCGAAGCCTTGAGGATATCGGTGCCGTTGAAATCCAGCCTCTTGGCCTCGATGACACCATGCTCGGCCGTCAGGCCCATGATGGCACGGCCGGTCTGCGACTTGCCGGAACCGCTTTCGCCGACGATGCCCAACCGCTCGCGGCCAAGCGTGAAGGAGACACCGCGTACGGCTTCGATGACGCCCGTGCGCGTCGGGAAGGAGACCCGGAGGTCCTCGACGTCAAGCAGAGTGCTCATTGGCCGCTCCCGCGCGGGTCGAGCGCATCGCGCAGACCGTCGCCGAGCAGGTTGAAGCCGAGGCTGACGATAAGGATGGCAAAACCCGGGGCGGCGGCAACCCACCATTGATCGAGGATGAAGCGGCGACCGGACGCGATCATCGCGCCCCATTCCGGCAGCGGCGGCTGCGCGCCGAGGCCCAGGAAGCCGAGGCCGGCGGCCGTGAGGATGATGCCGGCCATGTCGAGCGTCACACGAACGATCAGCGAGGACATGCAGAGCGGCATGATATGGCGCAGCACGATGCGCCAGGGCGAGGCGCCCATCAGTTGCACGGCAAGAATATAGTCGGAATTTCGCACCGTCAGCGTCTCGGCCCGCGCGATACGCGCATAGGGCGGCCAGGAGGTGATGGCGATGGCGATGATGGCGTTGCCGATGCCCGGTCCGAGGGCGGCGACAAAGGCAAGCGCCAGCACGAGTTTCGGAAAGGCGAGGAAGATGTCGGTAATGCGCATCAGCACGGCATCCACCCAGCCGCCCGCATAGCCGGCGACCGTGCCGACGAGAAGGCCAATGGGGGCGGCGATGACCGCGACCAGCAACACGACCTGCAAGGTGAGGCGCGAACCGTAGATGAGACGAGAGAGGATATCGCGGCCCTGATCGTCCGTGCCGAGCCAGTGCCCCTGGCCCGGCGCCAGAAGGCGCGTCTTGGCGAGGTCGCCGATATAGGGCGAATGGGGCGCGATGAACGGCGCGAAGACGGCGAGAAAGACCAGACCGAGGATGATGACGAGGCCGATGACGGCAAGGCGATTGGCGGTAAACCGCCGCCAGGCGACATAGGCACGGCCGAGCCTCGCCTGCAGGCGCGATTGCGGCCGGTCGGTCAGAAGCCATTCGCGACGGGTCATGGTGGCGGCCTCGCTCATCGTGTCCTCGTTCTGGGATCGAGCATGCGGTAGAGCACGTCGGAGAGAAGGTTGATGGCGATGAAGACGGAACCGATGACGATAGTGCCGCCGAGCACCGCGTTCATGTCGGCGTTTTGCAGGGAATTGGTGATGTAGAGACCCAGCCCCGGCCAGGCGAATACGGTTTCCGTCAACACCGAGCCTTCGAGCAGGCCGGCATAGGAGAGCGCGATCACCGTGACGAGCGGCACGGCGGCGTTGCGCAATGCATGGCCCCAGATGATGCGGGTCTCCGACAGGCCTTTCGCCCGGGCGGCGACGATGTATTCCTGGCCAAGTTCGTTCAGCATGAAGGAGCGCGTCATGCGGCTGATATAGGCCATGGAGAAATAGCCGAGCAGCGAGGCTGGCAGGATGATGTGCGAGACGATATCGCGGAAGGCCGCCCAGTCGCGGTTGATGATCGCGTCCAGCAGGAAGAAGCCGGTGATGGGCGTGAACGTATATTCGAACACGACATCGATGCGGCCGGGGCCGGAGACCCAGCCGAGGCGCGCATAAAAGACGAGCAGCGCCAGAAGGCCAAGCCAGAAGATCGGCACCGAATAACCGACGAGGCCGACGATGCGCACCACCTGATCGACAATGCTGCCGCGCCGGACGGCCGCGAGCACGCCGAGCGGAATACCGAGGAGCGCGCCGAAGATCGTCCCGACCGTGGCAAGCTCCATCGTCGCGGGGAAAACGCGGCGGATGTCGGTCATGACGGGATTGGTCGTCAGCACCGAGGTGCCGAAATCCCCCTGGAACACACCTTTCAGGTAGAGCCAGAACTGCTGATAATACGGCAGATCGAACCCCATTTCCTGCCGTACGCGCTCGACCACATGGGCAGGCGCACGATCGCCGACGATCGCCAGCACCGGATCGATCGGCACGACGCGGCCGATGAAAAAGGTGACGGCAAGCAGGCCGAGATAGGTGGTGGCGACGACGACAAGAAAGCCGGCGACCGATTTCAGCCTCTCAAAGGCGCGCCGGTTGGCGCGCCTTGCCGGCTTGTGTCTAGCAGCAGTGTTCAAGGAACCGTTCCTTCAGGTCATTCCTTGGTCACGGTCGAAAGGAAGTTGGTGTCCATCGTCGGTCCGAGCTTGTAGTTCTGCACCACGCCGCGGATGCCGGCCGCTTCCGTCTGCTGGAAGATCATGACGAAGGGGCTGGTTTCCAGCGCCTTCTGCTGCAGCGCCTCATACATCGCGGCGCGCTTGTCGTTGTCACGCTCGAGAAGGGCGGCCTTGGATTCGGCTGTCAGTTCCGGAATGTCCCAGGCATTGCGCCAGGCGAGCGTCTTGACCGAGGCGTCGTCGCCATTGTCTGGGTTGGAAGTGAAGGCTTCGCCATTCGAGTTCGGATCCCAGTAGTCCATGCCCCACTGGCCGATATAAAGGTCGTGGTTGCGGGCGCGGTACTTGGTCAGCGTCTGCTTACCGTCCCCGGGAATGATCTCGATCTTCACGCCGGCCTGGCCGGCGGTCTGCTGGAAGGATTCGGCAATGCCGGTCACCGGCTGCGTGTTACGCACGTCGAAGGTCACGGAGAAGCCGTCCTTCAGGCCTGCCTTCTCCAGCAGTTCCTTGGCCTTCGCCACGTCGAACTTGTAGGGGCTCGCCTCCAGCGCGCCGAGCACGCCCTTGGCCTGATAGGTCTGGCGGATTTCGCCGATGCCCTTGATGAGGGTCGCACCGATCGCGTCATAGTCGACGAGATACTTGAAAGCCTCGCGCACCTCGGGCTTGGAGAGGTTTTCGTTCTTCTGGTTGAGGCTGATGTAATAGACCGTGCCCTTCGGCGCGCTTGTCGTCTGGAGGTCCGCATTCTTGGAAACGGCGTCGAGATCGCCCGGCTCCAGGTTGCGGGCAACATCGACGTCGCCGGCTTCCAGCATCAGGCGCTGCGTCGCGCTTTCCTTGACGTGGCGGTAGATGACGCGGGTCAGCGCCGGCTTTTCGCCATAGTAGTTGTCGTTGCGCTCCAGAACGAGGATTTCGTTGGCACGCCAGTCGCGGATCTTGAACGGGCCGGAGCCGGCATAGTTGGTCTTCAGCCAGCCATAGCCGAAATCGGTGTCGTACTTGTACTCGTCGCTCGGCGTCTTGGCTTCGGCGTGCTCCATCACCAGCTTCTTGTCGAGCACGGCGCCGACGGTGGCGGTGAGGCAGTTCAGCACGAAGCTCGGCGCATAGGCCTTGTCGACGGTGAAGACGAAGGTGTTTTCGTCCAGGGCCTTGGCTTTTTCAGCAACGTTGTCGCCCGTCAGGCCGAACTGGGTGAGGATGAAGGCGGGGCTCTTGTCGAGCTTGACGACACGCTCGAAGGACCAGGCGACATCCTCGGCGGTGACCGGGTTGCCGGAGGCGAACTTGATGCCGGGCTTCAGCTTGAACGTATAGGTGAGGCCATCGTCGGAAACGGTCCAGCTGTCGGCGATGCCGCCCTTGACCTTGGTCGTGTCGGCGATATCGAGGCGAACAAGCATGTCATAGGCGTTGCCGATGAACTCGGCCGGTGACAGTTCGAAGGATTCGGCCGGATCGAGCGTGATCGTATCGTCGATTGCCCAGGCCTGGACCAGCGTATCGGCCGGCGTTTCCGCAAAGGCCGGCGCCATGCCGCCCGAAACGAGCAGCAGCGAGAAGGCGGTGCCCGCGAGCAGAGGGCGAATGCGGCTGGTGATCTTTTCCCTGTTCATTTCCGTTCCCCGTTTAACACGATTGTCCTTTTGGCATCCGATCGGGCGGATGTCATTTTCGTAAGTCAATCATACTATTGAGGGGAAAGACAACCCTTCTTTCTGGCTGTCCCCACTCCTTGAGAAAGAGGCATCTGACCTCCTGCTCAAGCGACGTGCAAACGCAGAGCGCGGAACCGGCGGCGGCGGATCAGACGACGTCGTCGTCCATCGGCGCAAATCTCGATCCTGCCTTTTGGGGCGGTGGATTTAACGGCCGAACGCCTTTAATCCTTCCATCAACCGGCGCGCCTCATCCCTCCGGCAACGGCCCTTCCGTTGGGCTGGATTGGCGACATCCGGTGTCGGGACACGGAACGAGGAGAGCACGCATGCTTGTCGGAATAACGATCCTTCTGGTCTTCCAATTGATCGGCGAAGTCACAGCCTATTTTCTCGGCGGCTTCGTACCCGGTCCGGTCATCGGCATGGCGATGATCGCGGTGGTCCTGACGCTGACAGGCGGCGTAAAAATGCTTGAGCCGGCCCACCGGCAGACCCTGGAAACCTCGCGGTCGATTCTCGCCAATCTCGGCATTCTCTTCGTGCCGGCCGGGGTCGGCATCATTCAGCACCTCGATCTCATTCGTGACCGCGGTTTTGCGCTCCTCGCCATCGTTCTGCTGTCGACGGTCATCACGCTCGCGGTGACGGTCTGGGTCTTCATATTGGTGAAGCGTCTTTCGGGAGGCTATGCCGATGAATAACGCTCTCTGGGTCTATCTCGCCACCTCGCCCCTTCTCTGGCTCGCAGGTACGCTGGTCGTCTGGCTCGCTGCGACGGCCATGGCGGGCCTGCGTCCCGGCAATCCGCTTCTCAACCCGATCATGCTCACCATTGCCCTGATCGCTGCCGTGCTCTGTTTCGCCGGCATCGAGTACAAGACCTATTTCGAGGGTGCGCAATTCATCCACTTTCTGCTGGGGCCGGCGACCGTCGCGCTCGGCATCCCGCTCTACGAAAAGCTCTCGCTGGTAAAGAGCAATCTGGTCCCCATGCTGGCCGCCCTCGTCGTCGGCAGTCTGACCGCTGTGGGCGCCACCGTCTTCTTCGCCCATCTCTTCGGCTTCTCGCCTTCCGTCGTCGCCTCGCTTGCGCCGAAATCCACCACGGCGGCCGTCGCCATGGCCATCTCCTCAGGCCTTCAAGGCGACCCGGCATTGACCGCCGCTGTCGTCGTGCTGACCGGCATCTGCGGCGCCATCATCGTCACGCCGATGATGAACGCCATGCGGATCAAGGATTACAGCGCCCGCGGCTTTGCCGTCGGGCTCGCCTCGCACGGCATCGGCACGGCACGCGCCTATTCCGTGGATCCGGTCGCCGGGCTGTTTTCCGGCATCGCCATGGGCCTCAATGCCGTCCTGACCTCCTTGATCGTCCACCTCTTCCTGTAACGGCATTCAAGCCCTGAAGGATACGCAGGGCTTGAATGCAGCGGCCGGCCCGACCGGCCTAGCATAGCCGCCCGGGACAGCGGCATACGCTTCCCATTCGTTATGTTTTATGAAATATAACGTTGAAAGGATATGCCATGCCGACCCAACCCCGCCTCCTGCCACCATCCGTTTCCATGCCGATTCCCCTCCCCTCTAGCGCGAGGGCACCGGATACCGCGGCAGAAAAGGCAAGCTCCCAGCGCCTGAAGACCTGGGATATTCCCACCGCCTTTCATTGCTCGATCATCGGCACCTGCCTGACGAATAGCGAATTGCGACAGATCCTGCTCAAGGCAGGCCAGGAGGACGCGAAAGCCGCCACGGACCATGGCCTGCATGGGCGCGGCGTGCGCCTGGCAGGCCAGCGCGACCAGGCGGCGAAACTGCTCAACAAGGCGCTCGACAAACGCCATGAGGCCAGCATCAAGCGCATCCCCCGGCAGGCGGACGAGACGATGCTCCGACGCATCTGGCGAGAGAGTTTCGACCGCGGCGACATTGCCGGCCCCTATTGGGCGCTGATCAGCCATCCGGCCACGCCGCCGGGCCTCGTGCGTGACATTTTCGGCGAGGTCCATATGCTCTCGCATCTCGTCGGCAGCGCCAGCCGCCTCGACATCGCCCGCCTGACCCGGCTCGAAAGGGAACTGGAAGACGAGCGGGAAAAGACCGCCCGCCAGGAAACACGCTTGAAGGTCGCCGCCGAGGAGCGCATCGCCTTGCAACAGCGCATCCGCCATTTGGAGGAGCGAGCCGTGCAGGCAGAAGCCTTGGCCGCCCATGCCCGGCGCGCGCGACAACAGGAGACCATTCCCGCCGGGCGCACCGAAACCGACGCCCCCCGCTCCGATGCGCTTGCCCGGCGCCTCGCGGCGACCGAGGAGCGCTGCGGCGCCCTGCAGCGTGAGCTGGAGCAATTGCAGGACCTCTCCCATTCGGTCCTGCGCGAAAACGAAGCCCTCGAGGCGATCGTCGCCGCCGAGGATCGGCATGCGACCAAGAACGTCACCACACAGACGGCCGGTCCTGTGCTCTATGTCGGCGGCAGGCGCAACCTGTTCGATCACCTCAGGGCCTGCGCGGAAAACCGCAATGTCGATCTCCTCCTGCACGACGGCGGCATGGAGGACAGCACGACGCTGCTGCCGGCCCTTGTCGGACAGGCGGCAACCGTCCTCTTCCCGGTCGATCACATCAGCCACGCGGCCGTCGGCCTCGTGAAGCGCCTGTGCCGCGAACAGGGAAAATCCTACCTTCCCCTGCGCTCCGCCGGCCTCGCAAGCTTCCTCGCGGCGATAACGGGCGCGGGCGGCGCCTATGGACGGCTCTAGCGCAAAAGCCGGCTTGATCTTCGGCCGCTTTGCTGACAGGAGCCGAGGAGAACGGTGCGGACGATCGGGTCGGCAACCGTGCGGGAGGCCCGACGATGCGTTCCAGCCCACAAGACCAGACCCATTCCCATCCGCTCGGCTTTCTCGTCGCCTTCGGCACCGGCGGCCTGCTCGCTTTGATGGTGCAGCTCAACGGCGCTCTGGCGCATTACGGCAATTCGCTGTTTTCCTCCTGGACCGCGCATGCGACGGGAACGGTCGCGGCGCTGCTGTTCCTTCTCGTGCTGCCCCGCCGCAGCACGGCCCTCGAACCACGACCACCCGCACCGCTCTGGGCCTATCTCGGCGGGCTCTCGGGTGCGGCGACCGTCGTTCTCTCCTCCATGGCCGTGAACTCACCCGCCGGTCTTCCCGGCACGCTTGCGCTCGGGCTTGCCGGCCAGTTGGCCTTCGGGTTGGCAGCCGATGGCTGGGGCCTGTTCGGCCTGCCGAAGCGGCGCATTTCCCTGCGCGATTTCGCAGCCCTTGCGCTGGTTCTGGCCGGTAGCCTGCTCATCCTTCTCGCAGGAAATGTCACCGCATGAGCCCGTTCATCCTGATCGCCTGCTCCGCCGGCCTTCTCGTCGGCCTCAGCCGCCAACTCAACGGCCGGCTCAGCCTTTCGACCTCCCCGCTGATCGCCTCCTTCTGGAA
This sequence comes from Shinella sp. CPCC 101442, assembly GCF_024704725.1. Lineage (GTDB taxonomy): Bacteria > Pseudomonadota > Alphaproteobacteria > Rhizobiales > Rhizobiaceae > Shinella. The sequence goes on from NZ_JALIQS010000001.1 coordinate 81,079, forward strand.
CCATCTTGTCGGTTTCGTCGCCCTGACGGCGCTCGGGCTGATCGTCGGCGGCCTGTGGCCTGCCAGTGCAGCCGACGCACCGTGGTACGCCTATCTCGGCGGTCCGATCGGCGTCGTCTTCGTAGCGCTGAGCAGCTGGCTCGTCGCGCGCATCGGCGCGGTCAACACTGCCCTCCTGATCATCGGCGGGCAGATGGTCTGCGGTCTTGCGATCGACCTCCTGCAATCCGGAAAACTGTCGCTCTGGCTTTCCAGTCTCGGCGTCGTGCTCATCATGGCCGGCATGCTGGTCGCCCAGCGCCGGCCACGCGGCTGACGTCTAGAACGTCGTCACGCCATGCGCGCTGGCAACCGCCCGGCGCAGGTCGCCGATGGCATCGTTTGAGGCCGCTGGAAGCTCGTTCCCTTCCAGTTCCTTCGGCATCTTCCAGCCGGGCTCGACACCTTTCATGTTCGGCAGTTCGTGCGCGATACCCTTGTGGCAATCGATACAGGTCGCCTTGCCCGGCAGGAGATACTTCGCGTGAATGTCGGCGGCACGCTGGGTCTGCTTGGTGAAATCCATCGCCACGGCGGAATGGCAGTTGCGGCATTCCAGGCTGTCGTTCGCCTTCAGGCGCGCCCATTCGTGTTTGGCGAGTTCCAGCCGCTTGTCGAGGAATTTTTCACGCGTGCTGATCGTGCCGAAGATCTTGCCCCAGACTTCCTTCGAGGCCTGCATCTTGCGGGCGATCTTGTCGGTCCACTGGTGTGGCACATGGCAATCCGGACAGGAGGCGCGCACGCCCGAGCGGTTGGTGAAATGCACGGTGTTCGTCAGTTCCTGATAGACGTTGTCCTTCATCTCATGACAGGAGGTGCAGAATTTCTCGGTGTTGGTCAGCTCCAGCGCCGTGTTGAAGGCGCCCCAGAACATCACGCCGCCGACGAAGCCGCCGAGCGTCAGAAAGGCGAGGCTGAGGGTCGCCGCCGGCGTCGTCAGGATGGTCCAGACCCAGACGATGAGTTCCTTGATGCGCGCCATCATCACTCGCTTCCCGCATTGGTGACGCCAAGCTCGCTCATGTCCTTGAAGGTATTGCCGACGAGCGGTTTCTTATCCGCCTGCGGCACGTGGCAGGCAGTGCAGAAGTAGCGGCGCGGCGAGACGTCGGCGAGCATCTGGCCCTCACGCGTCATGTAATGGGTGACGCTGATCATCGGCGCGCCGGCATCCTGCGAGAACTCGCGCTTGTGGCAGGAGAGACAGCGGTTGGCATTGACCGAAAGCTGGTAGCCGTCGATCGAATGCGGAATGATCGGCGGCTGCTCGGGATAGGCGCGCATGCGCCTGATATCGTCGACGATCCACTTCGGCAGCGGATCGGCCGGCACCTCCTGCATCTTGTCTCCATCGGGACCGGAGAGCTGCGGCACCATCTGCGCCATGGCGCTGGTGGCGATGACGGCGGCGCTGAGCACAGCCAGCATCCATCCCTTGCGGAAGGTTATGCGACGGGTTCGATCTTGACTGCGCATTTCTTGAAATCCGTCTGTTTCGAGATGGGATCGGTGGCGTCGAGCGTGACCTTGTTGATGAGCTGGCTGGCATCGAACCACGGCACGAAGATCACGCCTGGCGGCATGCGGTTGCGCCCGCGGGTCTCGACGCGCGAGCGGATTTCGCCGCGCCGCGAGATGATGCGGATTTCCGAGCCTTGGTTGAGGCCGCGCTTGCGAGCGTCGTCGGCGTTCATGAAGCAGCGCGCGCCCGGGAAGGCCTTGAAGAGTTCGGGCACGCGCATGGTCATCGAGCCGGAATGCCAATGCTCCAGCACGCGGCCGGTGACGAGCCAGGTGTCGAACTCATCGTCAGGCGATTCAGCCGGCGGCTCGTACGGCACCGCGATGATCGCCGCCCTGCCGTCCTTGTTGCCGTAGAATTTGACGCCCTCGCCGGGCTTCACATAGGGGTCGTAACCTTCGCGGTAGCGCCAGAGCGTCTCCTTGCCATCGACGACCGGCCAACGCAGGCCGCGCCCCTCGTGATAGGTGTCGTAGGGAGCCAGGTCGTGGCCATGGCCGCGGCCGAAGGCGGCATATTCCTCGAACAGCCCCTTCTGGAGGTAAAAGCCGAAGTGCTGGGCCTCGTTGTTGTCGTGCTCCGGCTTGACCTCGCTGATCGGGAACTTTGCGACATCGCTTTCGGCGAAAAGCACCTGATAGAGCGTCTTGCCCTTGTAAGCGGGGTTCGCGGCCAGAAGGTCCGCAGGCCAGACCTCGTCGGTGGTGAAGCGCTTGGAGAACTCCACCATCTGCCAGAGGTCGGAGCGCGCTTCGCCCGGCGCCTGTACCAGCTGGTGCCAGACATGGGTTCGCCGCTCGGCATTGCCGTAGGCGCCTTCCTTCTCCACCCACATGGCGGCGGGCAGGATGAGGTCGGCGCTCATCGCCGTGATCGTCGGATAGGCATCCGAGACGACGATGAAATTGTCCGGATTGCGATAGCCCAGATAGGTCTCGTTGGAGGTGTTGGGACCGGCCTGGACGTTGTTGTTGACCTGCACCCAGTAGAAATTCAGCTTGCCGTCGCGCAGCATGCGATCCTGCTGCACGGCGTGATAACCGGGCTTTTCCGGGATGATGCCATGCGGAACACGCCAGATCTCCTCCGCGTGCTTGCGGTGCTCGGGGTTGGTCACCGTCATATCGGCCGGCAGGCGATGGGCGAAGGTGCCGACCTCGCGCGCCGTGCCGCAGGCAGACGGCTGGCCGGTCAGCGAGAACGGGCTGTTGCCGGGCTCGGAAATCTTCCCCGTCAACAGATGCAGGTTATAGACCATCTGGTTGGCCCATACACCGCGCACATGCTGGTTGAAGCCCATGGTCCAGAGCGACATGACCTTGCGGTTCGGGTCGGCATAGAGTTCGGCAAGCTGCTTGAGGAAGCCGGCTTCGACGCCGGTCATCTCGACGGCCTTTTCCAGCGTGTATTCCGCAACGAAAGCCTTGAAGGCCTCGAAGTCGATCGCCTCGGTCTTGGTCGGATCGGCCGCGTTCGCCGCCTTCACCTCCAGCGGATTGTCGGGGCGCAAGCCATAGCCGATATCCGTGACGCCCCGCACGAACTTCGTGTGGTTTCGAACGAAATCCTCGTTCACCCGGCCGGTCTGGATGATGTGATTGGCGATGTAGTTGAGGATGACGAGGTCCGTGCCCGGCTTGAAGACCATCGGGATGTCGGCCAGGTCCATGCTGCGATGGGTGAAGGTTGAGAGAACCGCCACGCGCACATGCTCATGGCCGAGCCGCCGGTCGGCGATGCGTGTCCAAAGGATCGGATGCATCTCCGCCATGTTCGAGCCCCACAGCACGAAGGCATCGGCATGCTCGAAATCGTCGTAGCAGCCCATCGGCTCGTCCATGCCGAAGGTACGCATGAAGGCGTAAGCCGCCGAGGCCATGCAATGGCGGGCATTCGGGTCGAGATTGTTCGAGCGGAAGCCGGCGCGCATCAGCTTGGTCGCGGCATAACCTTCGAAGATCGTCCACTGGCCGGAACCGAACATGCCGAGCGCCGTCGGCCCCTTCTCCTTCAACACCTTCTTGGCCTGTTCCGCCATCACATCGAAGGCCTCTTCCCAGGTCACCGGCTCGAACTCGCCGTCCTTGGCGTAGGCGCCGTCGCGCTTGCGCAGCAACGGTGCCGTCAGGCGGTCGGCACCGTACATGATCTTGGACAGGAAGTAGCCCTTGATGCAGTTGAGGCCGCGGTTGACCTCGGCCTGCATGTCGCCATGCGTGGCGACGACCTTACCTTCCTTGACGCCCACCATGACGCCGCAACCCGTGCCGCAGAAGCGGCAGGGTGCCTTGTCCCACTTGATTTCCAGCGCGCTCACCCCGCCCGGTACCGGCTGGGCGGCGACCGGCAGCGCAATGCCGGCCGCCGCCGCAGCGACGCCCGCCGCCTGGGCCTTCAGGATGTCACGCCGCGTCAGTTCGCTGCCCATCAGCCTCGTTCCCTTCCATTTCGACATGTTCGAAAACCATGTTTGCGGCGATCACACCGTCGAGGAGCGAGATGCGCATCAGCGTATCTCCGAGCACGCCGGTCGATGGCCCCTCGATGACGATGACGATCTTGCCTTTGTCCGCACCGTACACCTCGACATTGTCGAACTCGGCAAGTGCGGTCAGCACGCCGTCGATCGCCACGGGTCTTGTGGCGATCACGGCGCTGGAAATGTGATGTTGCCGCCGATCAGGCATAGGCGGCCTCCGCTTCTCGCGGCGCCGGCGCTATCGCACCGACGGGACAGACGGAGATGCAGGCACCGCAGCCCGTGCAGGCTTCGGCCAGCAACTCCGGTACAAACGGCCCGCCACGCACGGGGCGAAAACGGATCGCGCCGGTGGGACAGCCATCCCGGCAGGCCTGACAATCGACGCGCTGGAATGGCAGGCACGAGGTTTCGATGGCGACGATGTGGGCAAAGCTGGTGGCCGGGGCGCCGGTGAACACCGGCTCCGGACAGTGTTGCGCGCAGGCGCCGCAGAAAGTGCATTCGCCGACCGAAAAATCGAGCACCGGCAACCGGTCGACAAGACTGACGATCTGGCTCGGACAGCGTTCGACACAGGCGCCGCAGCCCGTGCACGCGGCAAGCGACGCCTCTTCGATCCCAGGCGGACGAATATGGACGGATGCGTTTCGACGACCGCCTCTCAGGAAATCCCGTCTCGATACCGTTTCGCGCCGCTCCATCGTCGCGCCCTCAATGGGCCGGCGGGCCGGGAGGCCCATAGATGATCTGGAGCCCCCATACCAGAAAGCCGTAGCCGCCCACGATGCCGACGGCGACGATAGGCCAGATTCCGAAAGCCAGAATGAGGAAGGTGATCAATTCGCGGCGGCGCGTGGATTTCGACACCTGCGGCGACGTATGTTCTGTCGAGACTTCGGACAAGGTTCACTTCCTCCGACGCAAGATCATTGACGCGATAGTAGCACTGGAGAACTGAAAATAAAGCAGAAAAAACTAAACTATTCCACTCATGATAATACTTGTCAAATATCAACAAGCGATATATATTAATAAATATAACGAAGATCGAGAAACCCTTCAGTTCATCTCGCCAAAATAGAGAGCGCAGACTAAAAAGCGAAATAAAATTAGAATAATTGAATGTAAAAATTCCCATATGTTTTAAAAGTGTTTTACCTATCTACAAGTGGAGCAGCCATCCGAACCACGCGCCTCAGCCATGCCCCAGGCCCGCGGACCGGCCTCGTGAAACCCAGGCGGCCCCTTCCTGCTGATGCAGGAAGCCGTTCGAAAAGCGCACACCCGGATAGGCCTTCGCCAATTCCACAAGTGCCTCTTCGCCGTCCATACGCCCGTCGAGCACCGTGCGGTAGAGCGCCGCGACGCGGACCATGTCGCAGTCCTGCGGCGAGAGCCGGATACGGGAAAGACCCGCATCGACCAATGGCGCGAGATCGTCGAGCAGGACGGCGCAACTGCTGGACATGGTCTGCACGCCGTTGAGCACCAGGAAGGACTGGCGGTCGAGCGTGCGCAACGGCAGACCGTCCGGGTCGCCGCCGCAGATGAACTGGCAATTGTCCTTGGTCAGCCCCTTCGAGCGCGCATGGGCACAGCGCGCGGAGATGGCCAGCGGCATACGGCCGAAAGCGAAGAGTTCGAAGGAAAAACCGGGCATGGCTTCAAGCATCCGATGGACGGAGGTAGCAGGAAGCTCCGGCGGCAGGCAGATAGTGTTCGCTCCGCGCGCAGCAAGCGTGCGCGCCGTGGCGGCATTGTAGACATTGACCAGCGGACCGATCGAATGCGGCTGCCCCTTGAGCAGGCCAAGCGCGGAGAGGTCGTTCGCTTCCACCGCATGAACGCTATCGCGGATGAGATCGCGCACCTGCCGGCTTTCGCGCTCCAGGGTCACCATCGCGAGCGTCGAGAGCGTCACCTCTTTGCCGGCCGCCTCCAGCCGCTCGATGACCTCGGCGACATGCGGCTCGCTGAAATGCTGGCGCTTGGAACAGACCGTCTCGCCCAGCGTGACATACTCGACCGCAGCTTCGTCGGCGATGCGGAAATAGAAATCCCGCCACTTCGGCCCGTCCCACAAATAGTAGACCGGCCCGAGGCTCAGGGCTGCCCGCTTCATTTTCATCCTGTCATCTCCTAACGCCAGCGCTTGTCGTAGGCGCCGGAGGTGGTGCGCTGGCCTTCGCTCATCGTCCGCAATCGGGAAACGAGGGCAGAGCGTTCCGCCGGGGTCGCGCCGAGCGCTTTCTTCAGCGAGGAAACCACCTCGGCGACATAGGCCTTGCCGCGTTGCCGCCCCTCTATCTTCAGCGCCGAGACGCCAGCCGCCTTCAACGCGTCGATCTCGTCGATCACATCGAGCGAGACCGGGTCCTCGAAGGCGTAGCCTTCCGTGCCACCGACATCGAAGCGGCCTTTGCAGAGCGTCGGATAGCCGGAGGCCTCGCCGGGCCCGAAGCGATTGATCGTGTAGGCGCCGAGTTCGGAGACGAGCGCGCCCTCCTCCTCCCGGTAGCGCACATGGCTTGCCGGCGAACACACGCCGTTCATGTTCGGCGACTTGCCTGTCGCGTAGGAGGACAGCGAGCAGCGCCCCTCCGCCATCACGCAAAGACCGCCAAAGGCAAAGACCTCCACCTCGCAATCGATCTGCCGGGTGAGGCGGGCAATGTCCTGAACTGTCAGCACGCGCGGCAGCACCACGCGCTTGGCAGCGAAGGCTTCTACGAGGAAGCGGATCGCATCCGGGTTCGAGGCCGAGGCCTGGACGGAGACATGCAGCCGTTGCTCCGGATATCGCTCAGCCACATAGGCCATCAGCCCGAAATCGGCGACGATGAGAGCGTCTGCCCCCAGCGCCACCGCGTCGTCGGCGGCGGCATACCAGAGGGCCTCGTCGCCGGCCCGCATGAAGGTGTTGAGGGCAACGAAGGTCTGTACGCCCTTGCGGCGGGCGAGCATGATCGACTGGCGCAGCTCCTCTCGGCTGAAATTGAGGCCCGGGAAATTGCGCGCATTGGTCTCGTCGCGAAAACCGCAATAGACGGCATCCGCTCCGGCTTCCAGCGCCTCGCGGAAAGCGGCGGGCGTGCCGGCGGGGCAGATCAGTTCCATGCCGCGTCCCTCCCTTCGAGCGCCCGCGCCCGGATGTGGCGGGCCGCAGCCGCCACCAGCGGCGAAAACGGGCCTGCCAGCGCGCCAAATTCCCTCGGCAGGTCGATGGCGCTGTCATCAAGCGTGTTGCGCAGTGCCAGCATCGCTTCCATGTCGCCGGTGACGGAGAGATCGCGCGAGAAAAACAGCGCGTCGGCATCGCAGCGCCCTTCCAGCAGGCCGAGCAGCAGCGCGAGCGGCCCCTCGATGCGCGCATCGGCCAAGGGCGGCTCACCACGCGAAACGGCAAGCGACTGGGCCGCCGGCACGACGCGGAAATGCAGCGGCAGGTCGCAGGGCGAGAAACAGTAACGCGTCTGCTTGTACTGCCCGAGCCGGTCGAAGAGATCGGGGTGCGCCTTCAGCACGCTGGAAAAGATCGCACGCGCCACGCGCTCCACGAACCAGAGCGGCGCGATTTCGACAGGTTTGGCAAGGAGGGGAGGAAGGGTGGGCATGCGGGTTCGCCTTGGCGGGAATGAATGCGCAAAGCCTAGGGAGCGTTGACCCGGGGGAGTTTGCTCCAGCACAAAGACCGTGACGTTTTTCCCCGGCAAGGGTTCGGCATGAAAGCCGATATCCCCATTCCGCGCCGCTATGACAGCCTTCAGGATTTCGTCGCCCTGCTCGAACGGCGGGCGCGGCTGAAGCGCATCCACGAGCCCGTTTCGCTGGTACACGAGGTCACCGAAATCCACCGTCGCGTGCTTGCGCAGGAGGGCCCCGCGCTGCTGTTCGAGAGGTCTGTCGATGGTGGCGGCAACATCCAGCCCGTGCCGCTCCTTGCCAATCTTTTTGGAACGCGCGAACGGATCGAATGGGGTTTCGGGCTCGAAACCGGCGACCTGCCGCATCTTGCCTCCTTCCTCGCGGACCTGCGCGATCCGAAACCGCCGCGATCCATGCGCGATGCCTGGCGGAAGCTGCCGCATCTCAAAGCCGCCCTGTCGATGAACCCGCGCGCGGTCTCCCGCCCGCCCTGCCAACACACGATCTGGCAGGGCGAGGCCATCGACCTCGGCCGCCTGCCGATCCAGACCTGCTGGCCGGGCGAACCTGCACCCCTCGTCAGCTGGCCGCTCGTCATCACCCGGGCACCCGACGACCCATCCGACATCAATGTCGGCATCTACCGCATGCAGAAGCTCGGAAAGAACAGACTGATCCTGCGCTGGCTGGCGCATCGCGGAGGGGCGCGCCACCACCGGCTCTGGCAGGCACGCGGAGAAGAAATGCCCGTTGCCGTCGTCATCGGCGCCGATCCCGCCACCATCCTCTCCGCCGTCATGCCGCTGCCGGACGGCATGAGCGAACTCGCCTTTGCCGGCGTGCTGTGCGGCCGACGGCAGCAGACGGCATCGGGCGTCACCGTGCCGCTCCCCATCCCCGCCAGTGCGGAGATCGTGCTGGAAGGCACCGTGTCCGCCAGCGAAACGGCAGAGGAAGGTCCCTATGGCGACCACACGGGCTACTACAACTCCGTCGAGGCCTTCCCGGTCCTGACGCTCTCGGCGATCACGATGCGGAAAAACCCGCTCTACCTCTCCACCTATACCGGCCGGCCGCCGGATGAGCCCTCGCGGCTCGGCGAGGCGATGAACGACCTGTTCGTACCGCTGGTGAAGCGGCAGTTTCCCGAAATCCACGATCTCTGGCTGCCGCCCGAAGCCTGTTCCTACCGCGCCATGGTCGTCTCCATCGACAAGCGCTATCCGGGCCAGGCGCGGCGGGTGATGATGGGCCTCTGGTCCATGCTGCCGCAATTCAGCTACACCAAGCTGATCATCGCCGTGGACGGCGATATCGATGTCAAAAGCTGGCCGGATGTCATCTGGGCGCTTTCGACCCGCTTCGACGCCAGCCGCGACCTCATGATCGTCGATAACACGCCGATCGACTATCTCGACTTCGCCTCGCCGAAATCCGGCCTCGGCGGCAAGCTCGGCCTCGATGCCACCACGAAGATCGGCACGGAAACCGACCGCGAATGGGGGCGCCCCCTCGCGATGACGCCCGATGTCGTGGCAAGGGTCGATGGCCTCTGGCATTCGCTTGGCCTCGGGGAGACGATCGCATGACCGTGGAGCGCGTCATCGTCGGCATTTCCGGCGCATCCGGTGCAGCGCTCGGCGTGCGCATTGTCGAGCGGCTCTCGGCACTCCCCGACATCGAAACCCATCTCGTCGTTTCCGACGCGGCGCGGCGCACGCTTGCGCTCGAATGCGGTCTCGATACACCTGAAAACCTCACCTCCCTCGTCGATCGTCATCACCCGATCGACGATGTCGGCGCTTCCATCGCCAGCGGCTCCTTCCCGGTCCATGGCATGATCGTCGCGCCCTGCTCCATGCAGACGTTGTCGGCCATCGCCACCGGCCGCGCCGATACGCTGCTCACGCGTGCAGCCGACGTGCAATTGAAGGAGCGCCGCCGGCTTGTCCTGCTTGCGCGGGAAACGCCGCTGCATCTCGGCCATCTGCGCGCCATGGTCTCGGCGACCGAGATGGGCGCCATCATCATGCCGCCGGTCCCCGCCTTCTATCATCGGCCGAACTCCGTCGCCGAGATTGTCGACCACCTCGCCGCCCGGGCCATCGACCTTCTCGCGCTTGCCCGCCCGTCGCTGACGCGAAGCTGGGAAGGAACGGGCGGCGCGTAGATCAAGCGAGCTGTGCTCTTGCCGGCCATGTCATCGCAACGACGCCGGCCAGCACGCAGACAAGGCCCAACCCCGCCGTCGGCGTCACCGTTTCCCCCAGGAACACCACGCCGAGACCGACGCCGATCGGCACCCGTATATAGGCTTGCGCCGTCGTGCCGACCGAGCCCAGCGTCTGGATCAGCCGGAAGTAGATCACGAAGGCGAGTGCGGTCGAGAAGACGGAAAGACCGAAAAGAGCTGCGATGGATTGACCGCTCGGCGCCAATGTCCATGGCCGATCGACGACGAGGCTGACGGGAAGAAGGATTAGCGCTCCCGAGATCATCGACCCGGCGGCGGGCAGCATAGGATCCATGCCCTTGAAACTCTTGCCGAAGATCGCCGCGCCGGCATAGGATATCGTCGCCGCGACAATGGCGAGTTGCGCCAGGGCTTCACGCCCGAGGCCATCCAGTGCCTCGAAGCCGACGATGAGGCAGACCCCGACCAGGCCAGCGGAGACACCGAAGAGTTTTCGCCGTGTTACCGCTTCGTGGCGGGTGACGAGGACCGTCAGAAGGAAGGTGAAGATCGGCGACGTGGAATTGAGGATAGTCGCAAGCCCCGCATCCGTCGTCTGCTCCGCCCAGGCGATCAGCGTGAACGGAATGACGCTGTTGAGACAGGCCTGGAAGAGAAAACGGGCCCAGTTTTCGCGATCCGTCGGCAGCGACAGCCCACGCATCTTGACCAGAACCATCAGCAGACCTCCCGCGATCAGCGTCCGCGCAGCGATCAGCGTCACGGGCGGGATCGTTTCAACGCCGATCTTGATGAAGGTATAGGACGCCCCCCAGAGGGTGGAGAGCAGGAGAAGCAGCGTGAGATCCGCCGACACATTCGTCTTTTCCGATGCCATCCCGCCCTCTCGCCATCACACTGTTCGCGGACCTTACATCATTCACGCAGGAAACAGTTCGATGCAGGACGAAGCGTGATGTCAATCCTGCGTGGAGCGCGGCTTGCGGTCATCGGCCGACCGCAAGCCCCGCCAGCCGGTGCGTCAGGCCACGGCCTGCGCACCCGTGATCTCCACCAGCGATCCGCACATGAACGCGGCCTCCTCCGAAGCGAGGAAGGCGACGAGGGCGGCGACCTCCTCGGGCTTGCCGATGCGACCGTAGGGAACGAGCTTGTCGAGATCGGCGATGGTGCGGCCGGAGCGCTTGACGCCCGCTTCCAGCATCGGCGTGTGGATTTCGCCGGGGCAGACCGCATTGACGCGCACCTTGTCCGGCGCATAGTCGCGGGCGAGGTTCTGCGTGAAGGCGGCGACGGCGGCCTTGGTCGTATTGTAGGCGATGTGGTTCGGCGCCGGATAGAGCCCCCATTGCGAGGCGGTGTTGACGATGGCCCCGCCACCTGCCGCGATCATATGCGGCAGTACCGCGCGGCAGAGATGGAACATCGAATCCAGATTGACGGTGAAGCTGATCTCCCAGTCCTCATCCGAAAGCGAGAGGAGATTGCCGCGCCTGTTGATGCCGGCATTGTTGACCAGCACGTCGATACGGCCCTCCAGCGCAAAGGCCTGCTCGATAAGGGAGAGACAGGCATCCTTCTTCGCGATGTCGGCGGCAATCGCCGTCGCCCGCCCGCCCTCGGCTTCGATGCCCTGCACCACGGCCGCCGCAGCCTCGACATTGACGTCCGTCACCACCACCAAAGCACCCTCGGCGGCGAGCCGCCGCGCGATGGCCGAGCCGATCCCTCCACCCGCGCCCGTGACGATGGCGACCCTGTTTTCAAACCGCTTCATGAAACCCTCCCTGATTTACCGGATATAGCTGCCACCGTTGACATCGAGCGTTGCGCCATTCAGCGAGGCCTGCGACGGACGCAACACGAAGGCAACGAGTTCGGCCACGTCGGCGGGTGACGCCATCTCACCGATCGGAATATCGGCGACAGCCGCCTGCTTGCCATGCGTGGCGATAAAGTCTTCGGCCATGTCGGTGCGCACCCAACCGGGCGCGATAGCGATGGCCGTGACGCCATCGGCGCCGAAACTGCGGGCAATCGACTTGGTAAGATTGACCAGCGCCGCCTTGCTTGCGCCATAGGGCATGGCATCGGCCGCATAGCCGCGCTGGCCGGCACGGCTCGCCATGTTGACGATGCGCCCGCCGCCTGTCGCCTTGAAGTGGCGGATGGCCTCCTTGCAGAGATCGGCGGCAGCGAAGACATTGATCTGGAACTCCTTCTGCCACGCGGCCTTCCAGTCCTCGGGCGATGCCGCGATGGAAATCTCCGTGCGGATGCCGGCATTGTTGACGAGGCCGTGGATGCGGCCTGCCGCATCGAGCGCCTTCTGCCACAACGCAAACGGACCATCCGGCGTGGAAAGATCGGCCTGCACCAGCAGCCCGTTGCCGCCGGCACGGGCAAGGAGCGCCTCCGCGCCGGTTGCGTCGCGCCCATAGTGAATGATCGGGCGGGCACCCTCACCCGCCAGACGCTCGACAATGGCGGCACCGATACCGCCCGAGGCGCCGGTGACGAGAATGGTCTGTCCCTGCAATGACATGTGCATGTTCCTACCTCAGACGATCGACCTGCGGGCCCCATGTATCCGACAGCGCAAAACCGCTGGCGAATGGATCATTCGGGTCCAGGCGCAGTTGCGTGCGGCCATAGACATAACCGTACCCCGTGATGCGCGGCAGCACGGCGCGGCGTCCGCCGATCTCCACCTCGCCGATAGCTTCGGCGAGAAACTCACCGCCGATGATGGAGCGCGAAGTGCGGACGTCGCCCACCGAAACCGCTCCCCGCGCAAAGAGCGTGGCGAGGTTGGCGGAGCTGCCCGTGCCGCAGGGCGAGCGATCGACCCGGCCGGGCGGGAGCGTGGTGCAGGTGCGCACCGCGCCATCCGGCTCGCTGTCACGGAACATGACATAGGCGATCTCATCGACGCCGGGCAGCGTCGGATGCCGCACCTTCACCTGGTCGGCAAGCAGCCGCTTCAATTCGATACCCGCCTCGGCGAGCGCGCGGGCATTTTCCGGCCTGATGGTGAGACCGAGCTGGCCGACATCAACCAATGCATAGTAGACGCCGCCAAAGGCGATATCGACGTTGATGCGGCCCCAGGGCGTATCGAGGCCATGATCCAGCAGCTCAGCAAAGCTCGGCACATTGTCGAGACTAACGGAAAGGCAGCGTCCGCCCTCGCAGCGCGCCCGCGCCACCACAAGGCCGGCGGGCGTATCGAGGCGGACCAGCGTCTCCGGCTCCCGCATCGCCACCCGGCCGCTTTCAAGAAGAGCCGTGACGACACAGATACAATTGCTGCCGGACATCGGATGGGCGCGATCGGCCTGAAGCACGATGAAACCGGCATCCGCATCCGGCCGCGTCGGCGCGACGACGAGGTTCACCGACTGGGCGACATGGGCGCGCGGCTCGAAGGTGAGGAAGCGGCGCAGGCTGTCGTCCACGGTGTTGATGTGGTTCATCTTGTCGAGCATGGTCGCGCCGGGAATGTCCGGTGCGCCGTCGATCAGCACATGGCCGAGCTCGCCCTGGCAGTGGACGAGCAGGAGATCGAGGACTTTTTCGAAGTGCATGGCGCGGGCTCCTACTTGATGTACCAGCCCCAGGGATCTTCGCTCACATACTTCGTGATCTGCTTGGTCTCGAGATAGTTGTCGAGACCCCAGCGGCCGAGTTCGCGGCCAATGCCGGACTGCTTGTAGCCGCCCCAGGGTGCCTCGGTGAACGTGGGCTGCGAGCAGTTGATCCAGACGATGCCGGCGCGGAAGGCCTTTGCCACCCGCTCGGCCCGCGCATCGTCGGCCGACATGACGGCGGCGGCGAGGCCTAAACGGGAATCGTTGGCGAGTTCAACGGCTTCGGCTTCCGTCTTGAAGGAACGCATGCAGACGACAGGACCGAAGATTTCCTCAACCCAGGCGGCACTGTCGAGCGGCACGTCAGTGAGAACGGTTGGGCGCAGGTAGTAGCCCTTCTCGAAACCCTCCGGCCTCCTGCCGCCGCAGGCGAGCGTCGCGCCTGCCGACCTCGCAGCCTCGATGGCCGCGATGACTTGGTCGTATTGCTTCTTCGAGACAAGCGGCCCTAGCAGCACGCCGTCTGCAAGACCGTCGCCGATGCGGATGCGGTTCGTCTCTTCGATCAACCGCTTCAGCAACGGCTCATAGAGCCCCTCCTGCACCAGCACGCGCGACGTTGCCGAGCAGACCTGGCCCTGATTCCAGAAGATGCCGAAGAGTATCCATTCGACGGCCTTCTCGATGTCGCTGTCGTCAAAGACCACGAAGGGCGATTTGCCGCCGAGTTCGAGGCTGATGCGCTTGATGTCGCGGGCGGCGGCGGCCATGATCTTCGAGCCGACCGGGCCGGAGCCGGTGAAGGCCAGCTTGTCCACGCCTTTGTGATCGATGATCGCCTGGCCGGCGACAGAACCGGCGCCCGTGACGATGTTGAGCACACCTGGCGGCAGGCCGACTTCGTCGGCGATGGCGGCAAGTTCCAGCGCGGTCAGCGAGGTGACTTCCGCAGGCTTCAACACGACGGTGCAGCCGGCTGCGAGCGCCGGGGCGACCTTCCACGACGCCATCAGCAGCGGATAGTTCCACGGGATGATGGCGCCGGCGACGCCGATCGGTTCCCTGACGGCCTTGGAGGTGAAACGCGCATCGGCCAGCGCAATGGGTTCTTCCGGGTTGCTGTCGAGCTGTTCGGCAAGGCCGGCATAAAAATCGAAGCACCCGGCGGCATCGGCGATGTCCCAGTCGGCCTCCGGAAAAGGCTTTCCGTTGTCGATGGTTTCGAGCCGGGCGATCTCGGCCTGGCGGGCGCGGATGCCCGCTGCGATGGCGCGGAGATATCGCGCGCGTTCGGCACCCGATGTCCTCGGCCAGCCATCCGTGTCGAAGGCGCGGCGGGCCGCCTTCACGGCCAAATCGACATCCTCCGCCGTAGCGGCGGCGATGTGGTGGATGACCTCTTCCGTCGCCGGATTGACGACCTCAAGGGTCCTGCCGTCGGACGCGGCTTTCCACGATCCATCGATGTAGAGTTCGCTTCGCATGGTCAGGCCTTTCAGAAACGGTCGATGCGGTAGGGTTTGAGATCGACGGGCGGGTTTGCGCCCGTCATGAGATCGGCAATCAGCCGGCCTGTTGTCGCGGCATAGGTAAGGCCGAGATGGCCGTGGCCGGTGGCGTAGAAGACATTTTTCCGCTTGGCCGACGGGCCGATGACCGGCACCGTATCGGGAAGCGCCGGGCGATGCCCCATCCATTCGCTGGTGTCTTCCGCCTTGAGATCGGGCAGCGCTTCCTTCGCACGCTTCACCAGCACCTTGGCGCGGCGATAATCCGGAGGCGCATCGAGGCCGGCCATCTCCACCGTACCGCCGACCCGGATGCCGCCTGCCGTCGGCGTCACCATGAAGGCGCGGGCGGGCCATATGATCGAGTGGCGCATCGAAATGCCTGGTGCCATGATCTGCGTGTGGTAGCCGCGTTCGGTTTCAAGCGGGATCGGCTCGCCGAGCAGTCTGGAGAGACGCCCCGTAAAGGCGCCTGCCGCCAGCACGACGCGATCGGCGGCAAGGCGCCGGCCATCGGCGAACTGCAGCGCCGAAACACCGCCCTCCCCCTGTTCAAATCCGACGACATCGCCGGTCTGGATGGCGCCGCCCAGCGCCTGGAACCGGTCCGCAAGCGCCGTCACCAACCGGTAAGGATCGGC
Organism: Shinella sp. CPCC 101442; assembly: GCF_024704725.1. Lineage (GTDB taxonomy): Bacteria > Pseudomonadota > Alphaproteobacteria > Rhizobiales > Rhizobiaceae > Shinella. Next base: position 96,703 of record NZ_JALIQS010000001.1, read on the forward strand.
GATGGAGCGATTGTCCGGAAAACGCACGGCCTTGGCGATCTTCGTCGTCAAGGCCGGCTCGAGATCGCGGATGGCATGGCCGCCGATGACGTCGTGGCGAAAGCCGAAGCGTTCGAGGATGTCGATATGCTCGCGGTCGGCGCGGAATTCCGCCTCGTCGGCATAGAGGCTGAGGCAGCCCTCGACGCCCAGCATGTGGGTCAGGCCGGTTTCCCGGAGCAGCGCATCGAGATCCTCATGGACGCGCCCGCAAAGGGCCGCACCTGCCGCTTCCAGTTCGCGCAATTTCGACGGGCGGCTCGCCGCGAGGAAGCGCAGGAACCACGGCACCAGCTTCGGCATGTAGGCCGGGCGGATGCGCACCGGCCCTTCCGGATCGAGCAGCCATTTCGGCATCTGCGCCCAGACGCCCGGTCGCGAGGCCGGCATGAACTCGGTCACCGCGATGCTCGCCATATTGCCATAGGAGGCACCCTTGCCGGGTGCATCGCGATCGACCAGCGTCACGGCAAATCCGCGGCGCTGAAGCGCATAGGCGATAGTGGTGCCGATGATGCCGGCGCCGACGACGGCGGTGGATGACACGGGAAGCGCTCCTCGAAGAGGTGCCGGAGGCCTACGCCTCCGGCTTAAGTTGCGTCAGTTGAGAACCGGCGCGATGGCGGCGCGGAAATCGGCCTTTTCCTGCTCGGTGAGTTCACCCAGCGGCGCGCGGCAGGTACCGACGGGCGTGCCCTGCAGCTCGCAGCCATATTTGATCTTCTGCACGAACTTGCCGCTTTCGAGGATGTTCATCGCACGGTAGAGCACGGTCATCTTCTCCTTCGCCCTGGCGAGATCGCCGGAACGGAACGCGCGGTCGAGATCGACGCAGGCAGCGGCCATGCAGTTGGCGGGGCCGCAGATCCAGCAGTCGGCGCCCCAGAACATGAAGTCGAGCGCGATGTCGTCCGAGCCGGAGACGAGGTCGATGCGCCCCTTGTAGCGCGCATGGATATCGACGGCGCGCTGCAGCACGCCCGAGCTTTCCTTGATGCCGATGACGCGCGGGTCGTCGGCAAGCGCATCCATCAGGTCGAAGCCGATCTCGATGCCGTCCTTCGGCGGATAGTTGTACAGGATGAGGTTGATGTCGGTCGCATCGAGGACGGCGCGGTAATGCGCCAGCAACTCATCCTGCGTCGGGCGCGTGTAGAAGGGCGTGGCGAGCAGCACCGTGTCGTAGCCGATCTCCCTGGCGCGCAGCGTGTTTTCGATGACTTCGCGGGTGGCCGGCGCATTGGTGCCGGCGATCAGCGCTTCGCCTTCGATGGCGAAATCCTTGACGAATTTCAGCACGTCCTCGCGCTCTTCGTTCGAGAGCGAAAAATACTCCCCTGTCGAGCCCATCGGCACCCAGCCGGTGACGCCGGCAGCGCGCAGGCCTGTGAGATGTTTCTCGAAGGCCTTGAAATCGACCCGGTTGTTGGCGTCGAAGGGGGTGACGAGGGCGGGCATGACGCCTGACAGTTTCATGGTCTTTCTCCTAAATGGCGAGTTTCTTGAGGATGCGGCCTTCGACGAGCGTGACGGCGCGCGTCAGCGGAAAGGCGATGGCGAAGTAGATGAGCGCGACGATGGTCAGCACCTCGACCGGGCGGGCCGTGTTGTTGGAAATGTTCTGGCCGACGAACATCAGGTCCGCCATGCCGACCGCCGAAACCAGCGCGCTTTCCTTGAACAGGCTGACACAGTTGGAGAGCAGCGTCGGAACGGCGCGCAGCACCGCCTGCGGCAGGATCACGTTCGTCACCTGCACCCGGCGCGGCAGGCCGAGCGCGATACAGGCATCCATCTGCTCGCGGCCGACGGATTTCAGCGACGCGCGAAACGTCTCGCTGGTGATGGCGCCCACATAGAGCGTCAGCGCGATGACACCGGAGGCAAGGTTCGAGAGCTCGACGCCGAGGATCAGCGGCAGGCAGAAGAAGATCCAGAACAGCTGGATCAGGACAGGCGTGCCACGGAAGAATTCGACGTAGACGCTGGCGATACCGCGCACGATGACGCTGGGTGCGGTGCGGGCAAGGCCGACGAGGAAACCGAGCGAGCAGCCGAGCACGATGCAGATCAGCGTCAGCTTGATCGTCGTCCAGAGGCCCAGTGCAAGCGCCTCCTGGAAGCGCAAAAGAACGGAGAAGTCGAGCGACATGGCTTTTCTCCTAGCTCGTCAGGATCTGGCGGCGGCGTTCGAGCCAGCCGACGACCTGCGAGACGGGGAACGAGACGGCAAAGTAGATCAGCGCGGCGATGGTGAAGGTCTCGATCGGCCGGTAGGTCTCCGTCGCAAGCGTCTTGGCCTGGTACATGAGGTCTTGAACGGCAACGATGGCTACCAGCGCGCTCTGCTGGAAAATGACGATGCCGTTGGTCAAAAGCACAGGGATCGAAGCCCGAAGCGCATTCGGCAGCACGATATGGAACACACGCTGGAACGGGTTTAGGCCGAGCGCGATGCCGGCATCGAGCTGTTCGCGCGGCACGGCCTGGATGGCGGCGCGGTAGGCTTCCGCGTTGAAGGCCATGAGGTTGAGGCCAAGCGCCAGAATGCCCATCGTCATCGAGCCGAGGAAGACGTTGAACAGCATCGGCACACAGTAGAAGAACCAGACGATCTGCACGATGGCCGGCGTGCAGCGGAAGAATTCGACAAACAGCGTCGCCGGCCAGCGGATGACGGCAAAGCGGCTCATGATCAAAAGCGCGAGTGGAAAGCCGAGAATGACGCCGATGAGATTGGCCGCGACGGTCAGCTCCAGCGTGACGATCAGCCCCTCGATCAGCGGGCCGAGCGAGACGGCATTGAAATCGAACGTATAGTTCACCGCCATCTCCTATTGCTTGATGTGGAAGACGCGGTCGATGAATTCGCGGGTGCGGTCCTCCCGCGGGGCGCCCAGCACCTGTTCGGGCGGGCCATCCTCGACCACCACGCCCCCGGAGCAAAAAATGACGCGCGAGGCGATGTTCTTGGCAAACCACATGTCGTGGGTCACGATCATCATCGGCATGTTCTGGTTTGCGAGTTGGAGAATGACCTGCTCGACTTCCGCCACCAGTTCGGGGTCGAGCGCCGACGTCACTTCATCGAACAGCATCAGTTTCGGATCGAGCATCAGCGCGCGGGCAATGGCGACGCGCTGCTTCTGGCCGCCCGAGAGCTGAGCCGGAAAAGCGTTCGCCTTGGCGCCGAGGCCGAAACGCTCCAGCAGCGCCTGTGCCCGCTGCATCGCGCTCGCCTTCTTCTCGCCGCGGACCTTGCAAGGCGCGAGCACCAGATTCTGGATGACGCTGAGATGCGGAAACAGCGTGTAGTGCTGGAACACCATACCGATGGAGCGGCGCACCTCGGTATCGATGAGCGTCTTCGCCTCGGGGCCGGCGGAGGAGATGTAGGGTTTGCCGCCGAAGGTGACGGCGCCGCTGTCGATCTTCTCGAGGCCCATCATCACGCGCAGGAGCGTCGATTTGCCCCCGCCCGAGGGGCCGATGACGACGACGCGTTCGCCGGGCTTCATCTCGATATCGAGCCCCTTCAGCACCTGGATATGCGGGCCGTAGCTCTTGTGCAGCGCGCGGATGGCGACAAGGGGAGCGGATGCGGAGGTCATGCGGGTTCTCCAGCCTGGGCGTTGGCGGGAAGCCGGGAGAACCCGGCTTCCCGATCGATCACTTGGAAGCCTTGAGAACGTCGTCGACGGCCTTCTTGATCAGCTCTTCGACATGGCCGGTGGCAACGCGCTCCTCGAGGAAGATGTTGACCACTTCGACGTCGGAAGCCGACAGCTGGTACGGCAGGCCGAAGGCGACGCCCTGCTTGGCAAGTGCGGGCGTGGGGTTCAGCGCAACGGCCCATTCCGGGTTCGACTGCGTGAAAAGCTGGTTGGTGTCGGAGGCGTCGACAAGGATATCCGCACGGCGCGAGACGACGGCGAGACGCGTCTCGTCATTGCCGGGCAGACGCAGGATCGTCGCATTCTTGACGGCTGCCGAGATCGCCTTGTCCTGTGCCGTGCCGGACATGACGGCAAGCGTCACGTCGGCCTTGTCGATATCGGCGACCGAGGCGGCGCCGGCAGGGACCTTCGGGTTCTCCTTGTTGTAGGCAAGCGAGATCTGGTACTCCATCGCGGGGATGGAGAACTGCACCGCCATGGCGCGGGCAGGCGTCCGGTTCAGCGCCAGCGAGACATCCCATTTTCCGGCCTGAAGGCCCGCGACGATGTTATCCCAGGTCGTATCGACGAACTCGGGCTTTACCTTCAGGACGTCGGCGAATTCGCGGCACAGATCGGCAAAGAAACCGGAATATTCGCCGCTTGCCGGATCGCGCATGATGTAGGGCGGGGCAACGGCCGCGCCGCAGCGCAGCGTACCGTTCTTCTGGACACCTTGCCAGTATCCTGCCGTCTCCTGGGCCAATGCGGCCGTAGCCGAAAGACCTGCCATCAGGGCGAGCGCGGCCGTGGTCCGCAGAGCGGACGTCATCACTTTCGAAAGCATGTGCATCTTCCCATTTTGAGCGCGTAGGACGCGCGGTTCCACCCGTCGGCTTTGGCCGTTCTTGCGGTCTTTTTATGTCGGCTCCGTGTCGACTGGTGAATTTATGTCGCCACCGTGTCGACAAAGTCAAGCGCAAATTTTAAGATTGCTGCGGCGTGGATTTTCTGGCCCAATGGCCGTGAAATGCGGAAAGGGACGTAAGTGTCTGAGGAAATTGAATCGAAACGCGTGCGCGGCATGGGCTCGAAAAGTGTGTACGACACGCTGCGCAACGAAATTCTGGCGCTCACCCTGCCGCCCGGTCAGCTGCTCGACGAGACGACGCTCGCCGAGCGTTTCGATATGTCGCGCTCGCCGATCCGCGAGGCGCTGATCCGGCTTGCCGGTGAAGAACTGGTGATCACGCTCTCCAACCGAAGCACCATCGTCGCGCCCATCGAAGTGGCGAGTTTTCCGAAATATGTCGAAGCCCTCGACGTCGCCCAGCGCATGAACACGCGCCTTGCCGCGGCACTGCGCACCGAGGCCGACCTGAAGATCATCGCCAAGCGCCAGAAGGAATTCGAGACGGCGGTGAAGACCGGCCAGCATCTCAAGATGTCGGAAGCCAACAAGCAGTTCCACATGGCCGTCGCCTATGCCGGCAAGAACGCTTATCTCGCCTCGTTCTACGAGCGCCTGCTCAACCAGGGCCAGCGCATGCTGCACCTGCATTTCGAATATCTGGAGCGCACCGGCGACGGCTATCTCCTGACCGACGAGCACGAACTGATGCTGGAAGCGATCCGTGCCAAGAATGTCGAGCGTGCCGACGAATTGGCGCACGCGCATACGCGACAGTTCCAGGACAATTTTATCGCGTTCCTGCGCGAAAACTACACGACCGATGTCTCCTTCGGCCCTCTTGCTGCTGCGGAATGATCATGTCCCTCCCCCAGAAAATCGGTTTTATCGGAACCGGAACCATCACCGACGCCATGGTGCGCGGCCTGCTCACCAAGCCCGCTGCCGTGCCGCATGTCATGGTCTCGCAGCGCAGCACGGATATCTCGGCCGCGCTCGCCGCCGATTATCCGCAGGTTCTCGTCTCCGGCGACAACCAGGCGATCGTCGATGGCTGCGACACCGTCATGCTGGCCATCCGTCCGCAGATTGCCGAGGAAGTCATCCGTCCCCTGCAGTTCCGCGACGGGCAGAGGGTGATCAGCGTCGTCGCTGCGATGAGCCGCGAGGCGCTTCTCGACTGGATCGGCGCGGATGTGCGCCTTTCGCAGGCGGTTCCCCTGCCCTTCGTCGCGCGCCGCAAGGGCGTCACCGCCGTCTATCCGGCCGACGCGGATACGGCCGCCATCTTCAATGTGCTCGGCAATGCCGTCGAGTGTGAGACACGGGCGGAGTACGACCTGCTTGCCGCTGCAAGCGCCCTGATGGCCACCTATTTCGGTATCATGCACCGCACGACGCAATGGCTTTCGGAAAACGGCCTGCCGGAAGAAAAAGCCCGCGCCTATCTCGCGCCCCTCTTCGCCAGCCTCTCCGACACGGCCCTGCGGGGCAGCAAGGAAACCGCATTCATGGAAATGAGCCACGAATTTGCGACCAAAGGCGGCCTCAACGAGCAGGTCTTCCGGGACTTCGACAACGAGGGTGGCTCGGATGCGTTGAGGCTGGCGCTGGACCGGGTACTGAAGCGCATCACCGGATGATATCCGCTCCATAACGCGGACGCACGCATAGGTCGGCCATCACGGTGCGTATCATCACGCTTCCGTCCAGGCGATGCCACGGCGGCGGATTTCAGTTTCGCGGCCTGCTTCCATTTTTCTGCCTTCATTCCTTCTCGACAGGTCAAGGCGCAATCGCCCTGCCGGGTTCCGGCATTGCTCGTGACGTCTCGAAAAGAGGCATGGTTGCATCGCGCGACGTCGGCGGCAGGCCGATATCTCGCATTCGATTCAAATTTTCAGGCGGCTGATGAGACTTTATCGACTGCAATGCACCTCGCAATCATGAGTACCTTGGATCGAGCGGCGAGCCCGCTACGGTCTGCACGGCTCCATGACGGGGCCGATTCGAGGAAATGAACATGCCCCTGCGACGCTTCCGCCCGCCCTTGCCAGAACTGCCGCCCATCGAACGCCTGGCGCGCGCGATCCGCAACATAGACAGGCGTCTCGAACAGGCCCGCCGCGCGAACCAGCCTGCTCCGCTCAGCGCATACCGCGCCCGCCGCATCCTGCAGGAAGCGCTGCAGCGCTGCCGGGAGACGGGGAACGTCGCGCAGACGGCTGCGCATCGATGGTGCAGGGCTTCTTCGGAGCCGTGCGAAACAAGCATTCCTGTTGCGGACGGTGAGCCTCAAGATTTCAGGGGTTGCCATGACGCCACGTTGGAGACAGATTTGCCTGCTCGCGAATGCAATCGCGACAAGCGTGCCTATGAGGGGAAGAGTATGGCGTATGATTGGACCGGCGAGTCGACCCGAAAGCGCAACCGCCTGAAGCTGGCTTCCGCCGTGTTTTTCAGCCTGATCATCGTCGTGGCCCTGCCGATCGCCGTTACGCCCTTTCTTTGAGACCTCGGAACGGTAGCCACACCCATGGGCGTCGTCGAAAGGCGATTCTTCACACTTTTCCTGCGAAGCTCCGCGAGCAGGGAAGACAGCCCAGCGTTCCGATCTCCCAAAAGAAGCGCTTACTCGAATCCAATCCACCTATGATGGCATCATCCCGCGTGAAAAACCGCGTCGCTGGCAGGCGGTGGCGATCGAGCGGCTTGCCGCGCAAGGGCACGATATCGACGTGCTCGCCCGGGCGGTGACACTGCTCACGTCGCTCGTGCGGGCCTTTGCCGAGGGGCGCCTCACGCCGCTTGGCACGCCAGCGCCAGCAGGCGGCAAGACGGATTTTACCCGCGAAGAATCACTTCAATCGCACGTCAAAACCAAAAGCCTCGGCGATGACGATCGTCTGGTCGATCGTGATGATCGCATCCTTCAGGTGGACATTGACCGGGTCGATGGCGCTGAGGTCGCTGCCCCGGAGATCGCAGGCGGTGAAGTCCGCGCCGTGTAGCCACGCACCGGAGAGATCGACGTCGCACATCGAGCCGCCTTTGCAGAAGGCGCCCGTGAGATCGGCTTCGCGCAGGCGCGCGCCCTTGAAGACGGCGCGACCGAGTACGGCGCCCGGCAAGCCGGTAAAGGACCAGTCGCCGCCCGAAACCTGCATCTGGTCGAAATCACAGGCATCGAACATGCTGCCGACCAGCTTGCATTCGGTGAAACGGCTGTCGAAGAACCGACAGGAAATGAAGGTGCAATTGACGAAGGCGCTCGCCTGATGCGACGAGGCATTGAAGCGGGCACGGCGGAAGATACATTCGTGGAAGACCACGCCGAGCGTCTGCGCCTCGCTCATGTCGAGATCGGCGAACAGCGTCTTCTCATGGCGCTCGCGCTCGATCTGTCGGCCATACCAGTCCGCGCCGGCAATGGTGACATCGGTCTTCGGCGGTGCCTCGCCATATCGTCTTTCTGCCATCGTCGTCCGCCTGGTGATTCTTCGCGATCACGATAGGCGCAACGCACAGGCCGATGAAGGAAAAACCGATCCGGATACTCAGTCCTCGGGAAGAGCCTTTATGAAATCGATAAACGCGCGCAAGGGCGCCGGCACAAGCCTGCGGCCGGGATAATAGAGAAACGGGCCGGAAAAGCTTTGCCACCAGGGTTCGAGCACCGGTTCCAGCGCACCGCTTTCGAAATACGGTCGCAGCCAGTCCTCGAAGAGGGACACGACCCCCGTGCCTGCAATCGCGGCGGCGACGCCGAGATCCGAACCGCCGCCAGCCTGCACGACGAGTGCGACCGGCGGATCGACGCGCACCAGCTCGCCGTCACGCTCGAATTCCCAGGGCGTGATGGCCCGGCCGGCAAAACGGCCGCGGATACAGGTGTGCGCCAACAGGTCTCGCGGATGCTCCGGCTTGCCATGGGCAGCCAGATAGGCGGGCGAAGCTCCACTTGCAAAACGCTGCAGGCGCGGGCCGATCGGTACGGCGATCATGTCCTGCTCCAGTCGTTCGTCGTAGCGGATGCCGGCATCGCAGCCGGCGGTGACGATATCGACGAAATTTTCGTCGGTCATGATTTCCAGCCGGATATCCGGGTAAGCCGCCAGAAAGGGCGGTACGATGCGCGGCAGAACCAGCCTGGCGGCACTGACGGGAACATTGAGTTTCAACCTACCGGCCGGGCGACCCAGCGTATCCTTCACGGAGGCGAGTGCGGCATCGATTTCACCGAAGGCCGGGGCGAGCCGTTCCAGGAGACCGCGTCCCGCCTCCGTCGGCACGACGCTGCGCGTGGTGCGGTTGAGAAGGCGCACGCCCAACCGGGTTTCCAACCGCCGCACCGCGTCGCTGAGGACGGAGGCGCTGGCCCCGCCAATCCGCGCCGCCTCGCGAAAACCGCCGGCGCGGGCAACGGCGAGGAAGGCGCCAAGATCTTCCATGTCGGGTTTGCTGCTCATCATCGCCTCGATCACTGTCCGAAAATCCGAACGGCCCATACGGATTATAGCCAATTATCATGACGCTGAAACAGCCCTATCTCCAGCCTCGCAATCAAAGGAGATGGATCATGCCCAATCTTGAAAAATCCGGTGTCTTCACGCTTGGCGACCGTCAGGTGAAGCGCTTGGGCTACGGCGCCATGCAGCTCGCCGGCAAAGGCGTCTTCGGCCCGCCGAGAGACCGCGCGGAAGCCGTCGCGGTGCTGCGCGCGGCCGTCGAAAATGGTGTCGATCATATCGACACGAGCGATTTCTACGGCCCCCATGTCACCAACCAGATCATCCGCGAGGCGCTGCATCCCTATGCGGACAACCTTACGATCGTCACCAAGGTCGGTGCGACGCGCGGGGCCGATGCTTCGTGGAACCCGGCCTTCTCGAAGGAAGCCTTGACCGAAGCGGTGCACGACAACCTGCGCAATCTCGGCCTCGACGTCATCGATGTCGTCAACCTGCGCGCCATGTTCGACGTGCATGGCCCAGCTGAGGGATCGCTGGAAGAGCCGCTCTCGGTGCTGGCCGATCTGCAGCGCCAGGGCCTCATCCGGCATATCGGCCTGTCGAACGTGACGGCCAGGCAGATCGCCGACGGGCGCAAGATCGCTGATATCGTCTGCGTGCAGAACCAGTACAACCTCGCCCATCGCAACGACGATGCGCTGATCGGTCAACTGGCGGCAGAGGGGACGGCCTATGTGCCCTTCTTCCCGCTCGGCGGCTTCTCGCCGCTGCAATCCTCGACGCTATCTGCCGTCGCCGGCCGGCTCGAACACACGCCGATGCAGGTGGCGCTTGCCTGGCTTCTGCAACGCGCGCCCAACATCCTGCTGATTCCCGGCACCTCGTCGCGGATCCACCTTCAGGAAAATCTCACCGTGGCCGACATCGTCCTGCCGGCCGATGCCGTGGCGGAACTCGACGCAATCGCCGGCTAGAAGAATGCCACTCCGGCAAGGGAGGCACCGGAGTGGCTTCGCTCAGAACAGTGCCACGACCTTGTCCGCGATGGCGTGTCCGAGCTTGATGTTGGTTTCGGCGGAAAAATGGATGCCGTCGACGCCGTCGGTGGCGACGTGGTCGCCGGCGGCGAGAAACTCGACCTTGGTGAAATCGGCGAGTGCCTTGTAGAGGCCGGAAAGCTCTTTCGACTTCTCATAGCCACCGCCGAACATGCCTTCGAACCACGGATCAGGCATCGGCGCGAGCGGCGGCGGGGCAACGACCAGCACTTTGGGCGCCGGATAGGGCGTGCCGACACCGCCCGCCGACGTCAGAACCTGTCCGACCAGCTTGCCCATGCCATTGGCGATCTCATAGGGCGTGCGGTGGAAATAGGACTTCGTGTCGTTCGTGCCGAGCATGAGGATGACGAGATCGAGCGGCAGGTGGCTGGCGAGCGCCGAAGGAAGATAGGCGCTGCCGTTCAACCGAGCGTCGTTCGGGTCGTCGAGGCTGGTGGTACGGGCGCTGAGACCCTCCTCGATGATATGGTATCCCTCGCCAAGCCGTGCGGCCATGGCTCCGGTCCAGCGCTGCTCATAGGGGTAGCGCAGCGTGGGCGCGGATTCCTTCACGGGAATCCAGCCCCAGGTCAAAGAATCTCCAAAGCACAGGATTGAGCGCTTTTCGGCCATTTAGTCCTCCTTGAATGGCTGTTGATGTCACTTGCCGGCGCGAAGGCCGTAAAAGATGGCGGCGAACAGGATGATCAGCCCCTGGGCGACGAGTTTCCCCGCATCGCCCACGCCGAACATCGTCATCACGACGAAGAGGAAGGCGAAGCAGAGCACGCCGAAGAACGGCCCCCAGACGCCACCCTCGCCGCGCCCGAACACCACGCCGCCGAGAATGGTCGCGGCGACCGACAGGATCGGCAGATCGAGCCCGACGCGCACGCTCCCGACGGCGATGGAGGCCGTCTGCACGAGTGCGGCAATCGCGGCCATCAGGCCGGCAATCGTGTGGGCAAGGATGACTGTGCGCTCGACCGGCACGCCGGAAAAATGCGCGGCCGGCATGCTTTCGCCGACTGCGGCGACAAAGCGGCCGAAGACGGTCTGCGACAGGAGCAGTGCCATCAGTGCCGTGAGCGCGATCCAGAACAGGACAGGGCTCGGCAGCCCGGCAAAACGGGTATTGAATAGGTCCGCGAAGATTTTCGGCACATCGCCCGGCGGCTTGCCGCTCGACAGGTATTGCACGAAACCCACCAGGACGATGGAAAGCGCCAGCGTGACGATGACCGCAGAAACCCGACGCTTGGCCACCATCACGCCGTTGAAGAGGCCGATGGCAAGGCCCGTCGCCAGCGCCAGCACGATGTAGAAGCCGAGCGAGGCGCCGGGGAACATGCCGGACGAAATGCAGTAATTGATGAGAAGGATGACGCCGCCGCCCGAGAGGTCGATCGACTTTACCCGCATCACCAGCAGCTGCCCGAGCACGAGAATGCCGAGCGGCACGACCTGCCGCACGAAGACGCCGAGCACATTGGCGTTCAGCATCTGCGGGCGCGTCACGAAGAGGATCACCAGCAGCGCGACGAGCAGGTAGTAGGATGGCGGAACCCTGGAAATGCGCCGGAACAGGGACGAGTTGACGAGAGCCGACATGATCAGAGTCCGATCTTTTTGCGCGACTGGAGCGCGACGACGGCCATGAGCAGGATGCCCTTGATCGCCGTCTGGACGAAAGGCGTGACGTTGAGCAGGTTCATGCCGTTGGAGAGCAGAGCCAGCACCGCGACACCAATGACCGTGCCATGCAGGCTGCCGACGCCGCCCGATAGCTGCGTGCCGCCGATCGCGACCGCTGTGATCGCATCGAGTTCCATCAGCAGGCCGACATTCGGATCGCCCGAGACGATGCGCCCCGCCAGGAACACGCCGGCAAGCGCGGCGAACAGCGAGCAGACGACGTAGGCCAGCAGGATGTTGCGGCTGGCCGGGATGCCGAAATTGCGCGCGGCATCGTCAGAGCCGGAAGCTACACCGCCGCCGATCGCGAAGAGATGCAGGCCGTAGCGCGAGCCGTAGAGCAGCTTCCAGGCGACGAGGATCGTGACGATGCCCCAGAAGACCGGCAGCGGCAGGCCGAAGATCGAGCCCTCGACCAGCCAGCGCACGCCATCCGGCACCGCGCCCCCCGAAACCGGGCGCAGCACGCGCGTGATGCCGAGCACGACATATTGCATGGAGAGCGTGGCGACGATCGGATGCACGTTGAGCCGCGTGACACAGTAGCCGTTGGTCGCGCCGATCAGCCCGGCGAGCAGAAAGACGCTGGGGATGGTAACGTAGCCCGGCAAATCGAGCGCGAGGATCGCCGTCGTAAAGCTGACGACGGAGCCGATGGACAGATCCAGCCCGCCGACGAGCACGACGAACATCTGCCCGACTGCCGTAATCAGCAGTGGCATTCCCTGCGCGACGAGATTGGCAAGATTGCTCCATTGAGCGAACTGGCTGGTGGCGACCGCGAGCCACAACACCATGGCAAGCGCGATGATGAGCGGCAGTAGCCAGAGGCCTTGCCGGCTGCCGCGGCCGGTGAGCAGTTTTCCGAAGGTGGAAGAAGGGTTCATCAGGCTTTCCAATCCGTCATGCGCTGAGCGCCGCGTCGAGAATGCCGTGCTCGGTCGCATCCGAAGCCCGCATTTCCGATACGATCGTGTTGCCGTGGATCACATAGAGGCGATCGCAGAGGCCAATGAGCTCCACCGTTTCCCGCGACAGCAGCAGCACGGCGCCACCCGCCTTCGCGAAATCGCGCAGGATGCGATAGATTTCCGCCTTGGCGCCAACATCGACGCCGCGCGTCGGTTCCTCGATCAGAAGAAGGTCGGCATCGGTCGCCAGATAGCGGCCGAGCAGCACCTTCTGCTGATTGCCGCCGGAGAGCGCGCCGACCGCGGCTGACGGTCCGGACGCCTTGACGTTCAGCCGGCGCATGGTCTCGGCGACGACGGCACCGTAGCGTTTCGCCGCCTTCAGCGCCGGTCGAGCGGCATGCAGCGCCGTGACGATGTTCTGGCCAACGGAATGGCCGAGGAACAGGCCCTCGTCCTTGCGATCCTCCGGCACGAAGGCTCCGCCGAGCGCCTGCCAGCGCCGCACGCCGCTTTCCTTCGACACGGGAAGCCTGATGGTCTCTCCGCGCCGGGAGACCGTTCCTTCGGCCGGCGCGAACTGACCGACCAGCGCTCGCAGCGCCTTCTGCTGGCCCTGCCCTTCGAGCCCGGCAAAACCGACGATCTCTCCCTTCTTCACCGTGAAGGAGAAGGGTTTGGAATCCATCCGAAGCCGAAGCCCCGACACGGAGAGCGCCGCGGCACCCTCGCCTTCACCGCGCTCGGGAAAAAGATCTTCCAGCTCTCGCCCGACCATCATCGCGATCAGCGAGGCCGGCGTCATCTCCGAGAGCGGTCGGGTGCCGACCCGCTGGCCATCCTTCAGCACCGTCACCACGTCGCAGATGGCAAAGATCTCGTCCATGCGGTGGGAGATGTAGACGATGGCCTTGCCGGTGTCGCGCAATGTCCGGATATGCCGGTTGAGAACCTCGACATCGGCGGCATTCAGCGCGGCCGTCGGTTCGTCGAGGATGAAGACATCGGCGTCCGCATCGATACCGTGGGCGATCTCGACAAACTGGCGTTCGGCGATGGAAAGTTCCGACACCAGCGTGTCGGGATCGAGCGTCAGGCCGAGGCGGGCGAGCGCGCCCTTTGTCTCGTCGCGCATGCGCCGCCGGTCGATGCCACCAAGGCGACCGATCGGTTCGCGGCCCAGGAACATGTTTTCCGCAATCGTCATATTGGGCAGCAGCGACAGTTCCTGGAACACCGTGGATATGCCGGCTTCAAGTGCTGCGCGCGGGTTGGCGAAGCTGACGGCCCGGCCAGCGCGAAGAATCTCGCCGCTGTCAGGCTGGTGCACGCCGGCAAGGATCTTCATCAGCGTCGATTTGCCGGCACCGTTTTCGCCCATCAGCGCGTGTACGGTGCCCGGAGCCAGCGCCAGCGACACGCCACGCAGCGCGACGCTGCCGCCGAACGCTTTTGAGATTCCGGTCATTTCAATGAGATGCGACATGGATTTCCCCTACCGGACAACGGGAGGCAGGCAGATGTCCGCCTCCCGTAACGATCCGCCTACTGCTTGGCGTAGAACTCTTTGAGCTGTTCTTCAGAGAGTTCCGACGGCCACCAGACATTGGCCGACAGGTCGTCGCGGTAGTATTTCTTGACCTTCTCGATATCCCAGCCCGGCGGGTTGTAGTCGTAGTGCTTGTGGAGCGCCTTGCCTTCCAGAAGAGCGACCGCAGCGCGGATGCCGGCAGCGCCCTGCGCGGGGCTGTATTCCGACGAGACCGACTTGAAGCCGTCGGCGATCCACTGGCCGAAGAAGCCGTTGTTGCCCTCGCCGGATATCGGCGGGATGGCGGCGCCGAACTGCTTGAAGACGTCGACGCAGGCGCGCGTCATGTCCGCGCCCGACGACCAGATGCCGGCGACATTCGGGTCGTTGAGGTAAAGCGTCTCGCAGACCTTCTTGGCCTTGTCATACTGCCAGTCGCCGTGCTCCTCGGCGGTGATCTTGATCTCGCTGCCTTCAAGCGACTGCTTGAGACCATTGTAGCGGTTGGTATCTTCCGGATGGCCGGCAAGACCACGCAGCACCCAGATGTTGCCCTTGCCGCCGAGTTCCTTGACGAGGAAATCGCCCATGACCTTGCCGAAATGCTCGGCGCCGCCCTGGATTTCCGTCGTATAGGCCTCGGATTCGATGCGGCCGGTGTGCAGCACGACCGGGATACCCGCCGCGATGGCCTTCTCGATGCTGGCATTGGCGGAGGTCGACGTCACCGGCTGGACGATGATCGCATCCACCTTCTGCGCGATCAGGTCCTCGATGTCGGCGACCTGCTTTTTCTGGTCGAAACCGGCATCGAGCAGAACGAACTTGGTGATGCGCTTGTCGCGGTCGGCAGCGGCCTGCGCCTCATGCGCCACCTGCACGGTCCAGGTGTTGGCGTTGACGCCAAAACTGCTCATGCCGATGACCCAGGGCGCGTCCTTCTTGTACTTGCCCTCTTCCACCGTCGGGTTGTTCTCCGCACGGATCGTGACGCCCTCGAGCAGCGGCGCCTCCTGCGCAAAACCGTTCGTAGCGAAGACCACACCGGCCAACAGAACCGACAGGCCTATTTTCTTGATGATGCTGCTCATACTTCTCCTCCAAAAGCTGGCGTCCACAAGGGGGAAGGTCGGCCGGAAGACATGCGGCATCGACAGCCCGTGACGCATGTCCGGTGCTCGTGCACAGCCTTTGAAACGACCTGAAACTCTCCTCCGACCGACACAAAACCACTGGCGCTTTCGGCTGTCAATAGTTATTCAGACTGAATGAATAATCGACCATCCTTGCAAATCGCCCCTCCGGATGCGAAGTCTCAACCCGAAAAGCGGGCATGCGGCCCGGTGGAGGAGACAGTGGCGCGAACCGTTCTATGCTTCGGGGATTCCAACACGCACGGCCAGATTCCCGGTCGGGGGCCGCTTGAACGCTATCGCCGCGAACAGCGGTGGGGTGGTGTCCTGGAAGGCCTGCTCGGCCCGGGCTGGCAGATCATCGAAGAGGGGTTGAGCGGTCGCACGACGGTTCATGACGACCCGATCGAGGGCGCGCTGAAGAACGGCCGCACCTATCTGCGCCCCTGCCTGCAAAGCCACACGCCGCTCGACCTCATCATCATCATGCTCGGCACCAACGACCTGAAGCGGCGCTTCAACATGCCGCCATCGGAGGTCGCCATGGGCATAGGCTGCCTCGTGCACGATATCCGCGAGCTTTCGCCCGGCCCCGCCGGGCACGATCCGGAAATCATGATCGTCGCCCCGCCGCCGATGCTGGACGATCTTCGCGAGTGGGAATCGATCTTCTCCGGCGCGCAGGAAAAATCCCGCAAGCTTGCGCTGGAGTTCGAGATCATGGCGGATTCGCTGGAAGCGCATTTCTTCGATGCCGGCACGGTCTGCCAATGCTCGCCAGCCGATGGTTTCCATATCGACGAGGCGGCGCATCGCCAGCTCGGCGAAGCGCTTGCGCAGGAGGTTCTGGCGATCGGGTGGGCCGATGCGTA
Source organism: Shinella sp. CPCC 101442 (assembly GCF_024704725.1). GTDB lineage: Bacteria > Pseudomonadota > Alphaproteobacteria > Rhizobiales > Rhizobiaceae > Shinella. The sequence continues at coordinate 112,962 of NZ_JALIQS010000001.1, forward strand.
ATCTCTGCCGCCGGATCATCACCCTTTCAGGGAAGGATCGCCGCCTTGCCTGATATGCGTTTCGCGCCGCCCAACCCGCTTCGCATCGCCGACCGCGCCAGCGGCCTCAATTCGTTGAGCGTGCGCAGCCACAACGAACGTCTCGTCCTCTCGCTGCTCCTGCAAAACGAGGCGACGACCCGTCTCGAAATCGGCGAGAAGACCGGCCTTTCGGCCCAGACCATCTCCGTCATCGTGCGCTCGCTCGAACAGGAAGGCCTGGTCGTGCGCGGCGAGGCGCAGAAGGGCCGTGTCGGCCCGCCGACCACGCCGCTGATGCTCAATTCCGAAGGCGCCTATTCCGTCGGGGTCAGCGTCGGCTATCGCAATACCCATATCGTCGTCGTCGATTTCATCGGCAATGTGCAGCATCAGCGCGTGATGCCGCACAAGACCGCCGATACGTTCGATGCACCGGAAGCGCTGGCGCTCGAAATCCACCAGGCGATCGCGGGACTTTCGCAAAGCCGGCAGACGCGCATCGCCGGCGTCGGCCTGGCTCTGCCCACCCCGCCGATCCGCTCCGGGCCGGACCATGACGTTCTGCACCGCTATCTGGAGGCCGAGCTTGGCCTTCCCGTCTTCGTGCAGAACGACATCACGGCCGCGGCCGGCGGCGAAAGCCTGTTCGGCACGGCGCGGCAACTGCAGGACTTCCTGTTCTTCTATCTCGGCGCCCGGCTGCACGGGCGGCTCGTGCTCAACCACCAGATCTACAACGGCAACTCTCCCCTGAGCTACGATGTCGGCGTGCTCGCGCTGGAACGCGCCTTGCCGCCGGGTGATGCGGCTGCGGAAAAACTTTGGGGCCAGGATCACGCCTGGCCGTCCATGGGGCCACAGCTTGCCACCTGGCAGCAGGCCTGCGCGGAAAGCCTCGTTCAGCTCACCCAATCGCTGCTGCAATTCATCGAACTGAAGACCGTCGTTCTCTCGTCCTTCGTTCCCGCCGATATCTGTGCCGCACTCTGCATGCTCATTCGGCAGGAAATCCCCTCGGTGAACGCCGTCGTGGGCAGGACCTCCGCGGCCCCGAAAGCCGTCGGCGCTGCGAGCCTTCCCTTCAGCTCCCGCTTCATGGTGAACTGACGATCTCGCCACGCAACAGAAGCCTGTTGATCCAGCGTTGCGGCTCTGGACGAAAGCCGCTCGATCGCGCTTTAACGGAGCGGACGGAACGCCGCTTCCGGGCTGCCTACCGATCGGACTGCAATGCCAATTCATGAACTTGCCGCGCTCGGCGCCGCGACCTGCTGGGCCCTGACGGGGCTGATCTCGGCAGGCCCTGCCGGTCATCTCGGCGCGCCGACCTTCAACCGCGTTCGCCAGATTTTCGTCACGGGGCTGCTGACGATCTACGTGATCGTCACGGGAACATGGCGCGAGCTGGATATGGCGACGGTCGGTCCTCTGCTGCTTTCGGGCTTCATCGGCATTTTCATCGGCGACACCCTGCTTTTTTCCGCGCTCAACCGGCTGGGACCGCGCCGTTCCGGCATTCTCTTCGCGCTGAACGCGCCGATCGCGGCGCTGCTCGGCTGGCTGGTGCTGGACGAGGCGCTGCCGCCCCTCGCCCTCGCGGGCATCGCACTGACGGCATCGGGCGTCTTCCTCGCCATCATCTTCGGCAAGCGCCGGGCACAGATGCACGAATGGGAGACGATCAAGGGGCCGCTCTCGGTCGGCGTGCTGCTGGGCCTTGGTGCGGCAACAGGCCAGGCCATCGGTTCGATCATCGCGCGTCCGGTCATGGAAACCGGCCTCGACCCTTTCGTCGCCTCGCTGCTGCGCGTCGGCGTCGCGGCCGCCTGCCTCAGCGTGATGGCGCAGCTACCCATAGCCTCCGTCAAGCCGAAAGGGCCGTTGACACCAAAGGTCCTTGCTATGACCGCGCTTACCGGCGTTACGGCTCTTGCCATCGGCATGACGCTGCTGCTGTTCGCGCTTTCGGGCGGCAAGGTCGGCATCGTCTCGACGCTCTCGGCCACCTCGCCCGCCATTATCCTGCCGATGCTGTGGCTGCGGACCGGTGAACGCCCCGCTGCCGGCGCGTGGGCGGGTGCCGCTCTCGTCATCCTCGGCATGGGCCTGATCTTTATTCGCTGATGCTTATTGATGCCAAAGTGTGAAAACTGCCTTGCCGATTGAGGGGTAAAAATTTAAGCGAAATCTAACGGTCACCGCCTACCAAAGGAGCAGTTTCTCCAGCTTAGGCCGCCGCCATGCGCAATATTCCTGTTATCGGCAAGTTCCTCGTCATCCTCTGCGCCTTTGGTTTGTTTGTTGCTGGCGTGACAGCCTACAGCACCTGGCGCATCGCCTTCATCGATACGTCCTATTCCTCGCTGCTGGACGAAGATTCCGCCGCGACACTGATGTTGGCCCGGGCAAGCCGCAGTCTCGTTTCCATCCGCTCCGCCATCGCAGACCTGCTGATGGCGCGCACGCCGGAGGAGACAACAGCGGCCGCCGCGGACATAAAATTGAGCGAAGGCTTCTTCACCAAGCAGATGGACACGGCGATTGCCGCAGCACCCGGCAACGAGCGGATCAACGCGATCAAGGTTGCAGCGCTCGACGCGCTGAACGGCCATTGCGCCGCCGTCGTAACGGCCGCCACCGCCGCGCTCGACGAGGGCTCGATCAAGCGTACACACGATGACTTCGCCACATCCTGCAAACCGGCCTTCACCGCCGTCATCGCCGCCATAACCGATGAGATCGGCAAGATCACCACAGCCACCGAAACCCGTCAGACGACCCTGGTGGAAGCCACGCGAACAACCATCCTCACGACGGTCCTGGCCGTCATCATCGGCCTTGCCGTGATGCTCGTCGCAGGGTTCTTCGCCGTGCGCGCCTGGATCGCCCGACCGCTCAACGCGCTTGCCGGCACCATGACCACGCTCGCCAATGGCGATCTCGACGTTGCGATTGCCGAAACCGAACGCCGTGACGAAGTGGGCAGCATGGCCCGCGCCGTACAGGTCTTCAAGGACAACGGCCTGCGCACCCGCGCACTCGAAGCCTCGTCCGAAGCCCAGCGCGGCGCGGCGGAAGCCGAGCGCGCACGCAGCGCCGAGATCGATCGCGGGCGCGCCGCAGCCATGGCTGAGGCGACCGACGGCCTTGCGAGAGGGCTGAAGCGCATGGCCGACGGCGATCTCGGCTGCGAGCTGACGCAATCCTTTGCCCCGGAGTTCGAGGCGCTTCGCCAGGATTTCAACGCCGCCGTCGGCCAGTTGCGCACCGCGTTGCAATCTGTTTCCGAAGCCACCGGCTCCATCGACAGCGGCTCTCGGGAACTCAGCCAGGCCGCCAACGATCTGTCACGTCGCACAGAACAGCAGGCCGCAGCCCTCGAAGAGACCGCCGCGGCCCTCGACGAGATCACCGCCAATGTTTCCAATTCCTCCAAGCGCGCCGAAGAGGCGCGGGCGAAGGCCCTGGAAGCCACGGGCTCGGCCGACCTGTCCACCAAGGTCGTCTCGGACGCCGTATCGGCCATGCAGCGCATCGAGGAATCCTCGCGCCAGATTTCCAACATCATCGGCGTCATCGACGAAATCGCCTTCCAGACCAACCTGCTGGCGTTGAATGCCGGCGTGGAAGCGGCGCGTGCCGGCGAAGCCGGCAAGGGGTTTGCGGTCGTCGCCCAGGAGGTGCGCGAGCTTGCCCAACGTTCCGCCCAGGCGGCGAAAGAAATCAAGGAGTTGATCCGTCATTCGGCCACGGAAGTCCAAGGCGGCGTGCGCCTTGTGACGGAAACCGGCGATGCGCTGAAGATCATCGGCCAGCATGTCAACGATATCAACGGCCAGCTGAACGCCATCGCCACCTCGGCGCGCGAACAATCGATCGGCCTTGCCGAGGTCAACGCCGCCGTCAACCAGATGGACCAGACGACGCAGCAGAATGCCGCCATGGTCGAACAGTCGACGGCCGCCAGCGCCTCGCTCGCCACGGAAGCCGAACGGCTGCGCCAGCTCGTCGGCCAGTTCCAGGTCGCTGCGGTATCCAGCCAAGCTTCGGCACCTGCAAGGGCCCCGATCGCGGCAGCGAATACAGCTTCGCGCCACGTCCCTTCACCGGCACGGCGCATGGTCGGCAGGATCGCGAGCGCCTTCGGTGGTGCAGCAGCCGCTCCGGCTGTCGAAGCGGGGTGGGACGAGTTCTAGGGAAAACCACCGTCTCGCCGGAGCACTCCGCTTCGGCGAGAATGATCACCCTCACAACCAGCCGTTCTTGCGAAACCTCCAATAGAGGAAGGTGCAGGTCGCTATGATGGCGGTGAGCACCATCGGATAGCCGTACGCCATCCGCAGCTCCGGCATATCGTTGAAATTCATTCCGTAGATGCCGGCAAGCGCTGTCGGCACGGCGAGGATCGCCGCCCAGGAGGCGAGCTTCTTGGAAATCGCCGTTTCCTGGCTCTGGCCGACCAGAAGGCTCGCCTCGAAGGCGAAGGCCAGCACCTCGCGCAGGCTGTCGATCTTTTCCTGCACCGTGCGGATATGATCGGTCACATCGCGAAACAGCGGATGCAAGGCTGCCTGAATTTGCGGCAGGTCGGAACTCGTCAGACGGCGGCACACTTCCACCAGCGGCAGTGCGGCGTTGCGCAGGCGCAGAAGGTCGCGCCGCATCATGTAAAGCCGTTCGATCTCCGGCCCCGTCATCGGCTTGAGGAGCACCTTGTCCTCGATTTCCTCGACCTCGTATTCGAGCTGCTCCAGCACCGGCATGTAATTGTCGACGATAAAATCGAGGATGGCATAGAGCACGAAGTCCTCGCCCTTCGCCAGCGAATGCGGGCAGCTCTCCCAATGCTGGCGGACGGTGGCATAGGAGGTCGAGGGACCGTGCCGCACGCTGACGATATAGCCCTTGCCGACAAAGAGATGCGTTTCGCCGAAGATGACGCGGCGTTCGATCAACTGCGCTGTGCGCGCCACGATGAACAGCGCATCGCCATATTGCTCCAGCTTGGGGCGCTGGTGCGGGTGTTCTGCGTCTTCGATGGCCAGATCATGCAGACTGAACTGCGCCTGCACGCGCAGCAGAAGCTCGCGGCTCGGCTCCAGCAGGCCGATCCAGACGACATGCCCTTCCTTCGCCGCCCAGGCGCCGGCCTCCTCGATGGGAATATCGGCAATGCGCCGGCCGGCCGCGTAGACGCTTGAGGCGACGATCCCCTCTTGCGCCGGGGCGGGCGCGAAGTTGCGGACATGATCCATCATCACCTCCCGTCTGCAAGCGCGTCACCGGTACGGCGGGCGGGCAGGTCGCTAATTTAGCGCAGATTCGCAAACGGTTCGAGGGAAAGCTTGATCTTTGCCAGGTGCCTGTGCCGCTCTGCCTGTTCTCTCACAACGTGTCGCCTATTTTTTGAGCAGTCCGCCTCTTCCTTGCGCGAAACAACTCCCGCAAGACATCGACTGGCACGGCAAAGGCGAAAATTCGGCCGGTTTTTACGCCAATCTCAAACTGGCACGGCACATGCATATGACAGCTCAGTGACTGTCGGAGAGGATGCCCGGCGGTCTTGGAACCAGCGTCACGTGAGAGAACGAAATGACTAAGTTTAAGCTCGAATACATCTGGCTCGATGGCTACAAGCCCACCCCGAACCTGCGCGGCAAGACCCTGATCAAGGAATTCGACGCTTTCCCGACGCTCGACCAGCTCCCGCTCTGGGGCTTCGACGGCTCCTCCACCCTGCAGGCCGAAGGCTCGAGCTCCGATTGCGTGCTGAAACCCGCCGCGGTCTATCCCGACCCGGAGCGCAAGAATGGCGTTCTCGTGCTCTGCGAAGTCATGATGCCCGACGCCAAGACGCCGCATGCGTCCAACACGCGCGCCTCGATCCTCGACGACGACGGCGCCTGGTTCGGCTTCGAGCAGGAATACTTCTTCTACCAGAACGGCCGCCCGCTCGGCTTCCCGGATGCCGGCTTCCCCGCTCCGCAGGGCCCGTATTACTGCGGCGTCGGCTTCAGCAATGTCGGCGGTCTCGCCCGCAAGATCGTCGAGGAACATCTCGACATCTGCCTGGCTGCCGGCATCAACCATGAAGGCATCAACGCCGAAGTCGCCAAGGGCCAGTGGGAATTCCAGGTGTTCGGCAAGGGTTCGCGCAAGGCCGCCGACGAGATCTGGCTTGCCCGCTACCTGCTGCAGCGCCTGACCGAGAAGTACGGCATCGACGTCGAATATCACTGCAAGCCGCTCGGCGACACCGACTGGAACGGCTCGGGCATGCATGCCAACTTCTCGACCGAATACATGCGCGAAGTCGGCGGCAAGGCCTATTTCGAAGACCTGATGGACGCGTTCGCCGAAGCCCGCGCCGACCACATCGCCGTTTACGGCCCGGACAACCACATGCGCCTCACCGGCAAGCACGAGACCGCCTCGATCCACCAGTTCAGCTATGGTGTGGCCGACCGCGGTGCCTCGATCCGCGTACCGCACAGCTTCGTCAACAACGACTACAAGGGCTATCTGGAAGACCGCCGTCCGAACTCGCAGGGCGACCCCTACCAGATCGCTTCGCAGATCCTGAAGACGATCGCCACGGTCCCGACCGACGTGGAAAACCGTCAGGCCGCTTAAGGCTTCCTTCGATCGCTGGAACAGAAACGCCCCGCATTTGCGGGGCGTTTTGCTTTTGGGGGTTTCGTGACGATCAGGCTCGCCGTTTCGTAATGACCACGAAGAGCAGCGGTACGAAGAAGATGCCGAGTACGGTCGCGGCGATCATGCCGCCCATCACGCCGATGCCGATGGCGTTCTGCGCCGCCGAGCTGGCGCCGGTTGCAAAGGCCAACGGCAGGACACCGAGCACGAAGGCGAGCGACGTCATGACGATGGGCCGCAGGCGCATGCGCGCGGCTTCCAGGACGGCATCGACGATGCTTTTTCCCTGATCGCGCAGATCCTTGGCGAACTCGACGATCAGGATGGCATTCTTGGCCGTCAGGCCGATCGTCGTCAGCAAGCCGACCTTGAAATAGACGTCGTTCGACTGGCCGAACAGCCAGGCGGCAACCAGCGCGCCGAGCACGCCCACCGGCACAGCGAGGATGACGGAAAGCGGGATGGACCAGCTTTCGTAAAGTGCCGCTAGGCAGAGGAAGACGACCAGCATGGAGACGGCATAGAGCATCGCCTCCTGCGAACCTGCGAGCCGCTCCTGATAGGAAAGGCCGGACCAGGCCGCGCTGTAGCCCCCGTCGAGATCGGCGACGAGCGCTTCCATACGGTCCATCGCATCGCCGGAACTGGCACCGGGCTGAGCCGCACCATTCATGGAGATGGCCGGCGTTCCGTTGAAACGGGCAAGCGAGGGCGAACCCTGGATCCACTTCGTTGTGGCGAAGGCGGAGAACGGCACCATCTCGCCGTTGCCGTTGCGGGCATACCAGCGATTGATATCCTCCGGCTGCATGCGGAACGGCGCATCGGCCTGCACGTAGACGGGCTTGATCTCGCCGTTATAGACGAAGTCGTTGACGTTGCTGCCGGCAAAAGCGGTGGAGATCAGTCCGTTGATGCCGCTGAGATCGACGCCGAGGGCGCCTGCCTTTTCCTGGTCGATCTCGATCTTCAGCTGGCTCTCCAGCGTGCGGGTGTTGCCCCGCACATTGCCGACCGTGTCGTCCGTCTGCGCCAGATCGGCCAGCTGGTTGCTGGCCGCCGTCAGCGCCTCCCGGCCGTTGTTGCCGGTGTCTTCCAGATAAAGAGAAAAGCCGTTGCTCTGGCCAAGCCCCTGGATGGCCGGTGGCGAAAGCACGAAAACCTCGGCATCGCGGATCTTGCGGAAATGCGCCGTGGCGCGCTGCGAGATAGCGGAGGCGGAGAGTGCCGTATCCGTGCGCTGGTCGAAATCCTTGAGCCGCACGAAGGCCATCGCGGCATTTTCGCCGCTGCCACCGAAGCCGAAGCCGAGCGTCATGAAGACGCTTTGCACGGCATCCTTCTCCTTGGTGAGGAAGTAGCTTTCGACCATGTCGATCACGGCCTGGGTACGGGCCGCGTTGGCGCCGGCCGGAAGCGTGATCTGCGTCATCAGCACGCCCTGGTCCTCTTCCGGCAGGAAGGAGGTCGGCAATTGCGTATAGACCCACCAGGCGCCGCCGAGCAGCGTCGCAAACAGCACGAGCATGCGCAGCGGCCGCAGGAGCATGCCGGCAACCACACTGACATAGCCACGCGTCGTCTTCTCAAAACCCCGGTTGAAACCGCCGAAGACACGCGCCGCCAGCCCGCCATGGGTGGGCTTGAGAAGCATCGCGCAAAGCGCCGGCGTCAGGATGATGGCGACGAGAACGGAGAGCAGCATGGCGCTGGCGATGGTGACGGAGAACTGCCGGTAGATGACGCCGACCGACCCCGAGAAGAAGGCCATGGGAATGAAGACCGCCGTGAGGACGAGCGCCACGCCGATCAGCGCGCCGGTGATCTCTCCCATCGACTTTTCCGTCGCCTCGCGGGCGGAAAGCCCCTCCTCCGACATGACGCGCTCGACATTCTCCACCACCACGATCGCATCGTCGACGAGGAGGCCGATGGCCAGCACCATGGCGAACATGGTGAGCATGTTGATGGAATAGCCGAGTGCTGCGAGCACGCCGAACGTGCCGAGCAGCACGACGGGTACGGCAATCATGGGAATGATCGTCGCGCGCAGGTTCTGCAGGAAGAGCAGGAGCACGAGGAAGACCAGCACGATCGCCTCGATCAGCGTCTCCACGACCTTTTCGATCGATAGTTCGACGAACGGCGTCGTCTCGTAGGAATAGGCGATCTCCACGCCCTCGGGTAGCGAGCCGGCAAGGCTGTCGAGTTCCGCATGCACGGCGTTCGCGGTCGTGATCGCATTCGCGCCACTTGCGAGCTGAACGCCGAAGCCCGCCGCCGGCATGGCGTTGAAGGTCGAACTCTGGCCATAGCTCTCGAGGCCGATTTCCACGCGGGCGACATCACCGAGGCGCACAACCGAACCGTCGGTCGCCGTCTTGAGGATGATCTTCTTGAATTCGTCGGCCGACGTCATTTGCGTCTGCGCGACGATACTGGCCTTGAGCTGCTGGCCGCGCACCACGGGCGTCGAGCCGATGGACCCGGCGGCGACCTGCGCGTTCTGCGCCTTGATGGCCGTGGTGACGTCGGAGGGCACCAGCTGGTATTTCTGCATCTGGTCGGGATCGAGCCAGATGCGCATGGCATAACCGCTGCCGAAGGACTGCACGGAACCGACACCGTCGAGACGTTCGATGCGCTCCTCGATGCTGCTCGACATGATGTCGGAAAGTTCCGAAGAAGTGTAGCGGCCGTCGCGCGAGATGATGTTGCCGATCATCAGGATGCCGGAGGGCGAACGGGAAACGCTGACGCCGGCATCCTGCACGGCCTCGGGAAGCTGGGATTCGACGCGCGCCAGCTTGTTTTGCACCTCCACCTGCGCCAGTTCCGGATCCGTGCCGCTGGCAAAGGTGAGCGAGATGGACGCCGAGCCGGTATTCGACGTGGATTCCATGTAGAGCAGGCCTTCAAGGCCGGTGAGCACGCTTTCGATCTTGGTGGTGACGGAATTTTCGACCGCTTCCGCCGTGGCGCCGGAATAACTCGCGCTGATCCGGACCGTGACGGGTGCGACATCGGGATATTGCGAGATCGAGAGCGAATAGATGCCCATCACCCCGGAAAGCAGGGTCGCGATCGCAAGCACGATGGCAAAGACAGGGCGAGCGATGAAGAAGCTCGCCAGGGCGTTGCGCCGGAGGCCTTCGGTCATTTCGCGTCTCCCGACGCATCGCCGGCAACGGCCGGGGCTGCCAGGGATTGCTCGACAACACCATCCTCATCGATCGTCGCTTCCACCGGCGTCACGCTGGCGCCAGCGGAAATCTTCTGGAACCCATCGACGATCAGGCGGTCTCCGTCCTTCACCCCCTCCGTGACGATCCAATCGTTGCCGCTCGTTCCGCCGGTGGAAAGCGTGCGTTGCTCCACCTTGCTGTCAGCGGAGACGACATAGGCGATGGGATCGCCCGTGCCGCTGCGCTGCACGGCGCGCTGGGGCACCAGAAAGGCGTTCGGCATGGTACCGAGATCGACGGAAGCGCGCACGAACATGCCCGGCAGCAGGATGTATTCGGGATTGGGGAAGCTCGCACGCAGCGTAAAGGTGCCGGTGCTTTCGCTGACATTGACCGTCGCCAGCGAGATCGTGCCGGTTTGCTTGTACTCTGCGCCGTTCTCGAGGGTCAGCTTGACGCTCGGCGCCCCCTCGCCCTCGCGTCCGAGTCGCCCGGCCTCGACATCCTGCCGGATCCGCAGGAGGTTGGCGCTGGTATCGACGAGATCGACATTAACGGGGTTGATCTGGCGGATCGTCGCCAGCGCATCCGTCTGGTTCTGGGTGACAAGCGAACCGACGCTGACGCTGGCCGTGCCGATGATCCCGTCGATGGGCGCCTTGATTGTCGTGTTGTCGAGATCGATCCGCGCCGCCTCCAGGCTGGCCTTGGCCGATTCCACATCGGCCTTCGCCTGCAACAGCGCCGCCTTCGCTTCGTCCAGCACCTGCTGGCTCACCGCGCTCTGCGATTGCAGCCGCTCGTTCCGGGCGAACGTAGCTTGGGCGGATTGTTCCGTCGCCTCGGCACGCGACAGCACGGCCGCCGCCGCCGCATAGGCCGCGCTGAACTTGGCATCGCGCACTTTGAAAAGGAGGTCTCCGGCCTTCATCTGCCGCCCCTCGCGAAAATCGATGCTCTCGATGATGCCGTCGATCTGCGGGCGGATTTCCGCCGTGGCATGCGCCACGACGCGGCCGGAGAGCTGGGCATAACGCGGCACGGATTGCGCCTTGAGAACCACGAAGCCCACCTCGGTCGCAGGCATGGTACCGCCCGCCGGGGCGTTTGCACCATTCTGATCGGAGCAGGCGGCCAGAAGAAGCCCAGCCGCCACAAGGCCGATCCGCAGGATTTTCTCGTGCATCATGCACCCTTTTCCGGTGACGGCAGATCATCCTGCCCGTTTGCCATATTTACAAAACCAATAAGTACCATTAATCTCCATGAACCGAGATAGTCAATGGCTACCGCCTCCACGGAAATCCCCCATGCCCGAAACCCCGGCCTCGACACCCCCCGCGAAACGCAGAACCCGGGGACGCCCCAAGCTTGCGACGCCTGCCGAACAACGCGCGAAGATCATCGCGGCAACGCGCCAGCTGTTTCTGGCCCAGGGCTATGGCGGCACGACGATGAACGAGGTCGCCGCCCATTGCCGCGCTTCCAAGCGCACGCTTTACGAACTCTTTCCCTCCAAGACCGATCTGCTCGGCGCTATCATCGAGCAGCATCGTACCAGCATGCTGGCTCTTCCAGGTGACTACGAGGGATTGAGCCTTTCGCATGCCCTCGAACGGATTTTCCAGATCGATATCAGCGAAGAGGAAGATAGGGCACGGGAGGCCTTTCTCAACCTCACCATCGTGGAGGCCGCACGCTATCCCGAGGTCGGCGAGATGCTGCACCGGCTCGGCGGGCAGCGGGCGCATGCTCTACTTGCCGAATGGATGGAGACGGAAAAACAGGCAGGGCGGTTCTTCATCGACGACACACCGAGCGCCGCAAGGATGCTCATGGACATGATGTTCGGCGCCATCGTGACGAAAACGGGTGCGCACGCCGAGTGGCCGGGCCTCGACGCGCGCAAGGACTACATGCGGCGTTGCATCCGCATCTTCGTCCACGGCACCGGCGTTCGCCCGGCGCCGGAAAACTGATCAGACGTACATTTCCCGTTCGCCGAAGGGATCGCCGTCCTCGAAATTGCGCGTGCCGATGCGCGAGGTGTCTTCGCTTCCGGAAGCCTGCGCCGCCTGCTGTTGTGGCGAACTCGTTTCCTTCGCAGCTTTCAGTGCGGCGATCTCGGCCTTGAGCGTGGCGATCGCATCCTTGAGTTCGGCCTTCGCGTCCTCGTCCTGCGCCTCGGAAAGCTCGCTCTCCTTAGCGGAAAGCTGCGCTTCAAGCGCTGAAAGACCACTGCCGCCCGACGAGGATGTGAGCGTAACGGCTGCTGATGTCGATGAGGAAACTGCTCCGACCATGTCGATCCACCCAATCACTTTCGATAGGCCGGACAATAGGCGTAAACAAATTGAGATACCCTCAGCGCGCGTTTTGTACCGCTTTAACGGCAATCGGCCGCATGTCTGGAAAACACCCTCTTGAAACCGGGCGCGGGAGGGGTGAGTAAAGCCGAGAGTATTCCTATATGGAGATTTGCCGATTCCGGCAGATGGATCTCCTCCCGCCAAACAAGGTTGAATTTCATGACCGAAAAATCGCCCAGCGACAATTTTCCCGCCGGCTACCAGCCACCCAAGGTCTGGGAGTGGGAACAGGGCAATGGTGGCGCTTTCGCCAATATCAATCGGCCGGTCGCCGGTCCGACCCATGACAAGGACCTGCCGGTCGGCAAACACCCGCTGCAGCTCTATTCGCTCGCCACGCCCAACGGCGTGAAAGTCGGCATCATGCTGGAGGAGCTTCTGGCCGCCGGCCACAAGGATGCGGAATACGATGCCTGGCCGATCCGTATCGGCAATGGCGACCAGTTCGGCTCCGGCTTCGTCGACGTCAACCCGAACTCGAAAATCCCGGCACTGATGGACCACGCGCCAAAGGGCGGCGGTGAACCGGTACGCCTCTTCGAATCCGCCTCGATCCTGCTCTATCTCGCCGAAAAATATGGCGCCTTCCTGCCGAGCGACCTTCGCGCCCGCGTGGAAACCTTCAACTGGCTGTTCTGGCAGATGGGCTCCGCCCCCTTCCTCGGCGGCGGCTTCGGGCATTTCTATGCCTATGCGCCGATCCACATCAAATACGCCATCGACCGCTACGCCATGGAGGTGAAGCGCCAGCTCGACGTGCTCGACCGTCATCTGGCGGACAACCAGTACATGGCAGGCGCGGACTACACGATTGCCGACATGGCGATCTGGCCGTGGTACGGTGGCCTCGCCCTCGGTCAGGCTTACGGCGATGCCGGCACCTTCCTCGATGTGCAGAGCTACAAAAACGTCCAGCGCTGGACGGCCGAAATCGCCGCACGCCCCGCCGTCAAGCGCGGCCGCATGGTCAACAAGCTGACCGGCGATCCGTCCGAACAGCTGCATGAACGCCACGACGCCTCCGACTTCGACACGAAGACGCAGGACAAGATCGGCCAGAACGGGACCTGAGGACCATGGGAAAAGCGACGCTGCCCGACATGATCAAACACCGCGGTTTTCCCTCCGGCATGCCGGGCACCGGGGTTCAGTTCACCATCCGCCGCGCCAATCCGCGCGGGGTGACGCCTGTCAAGGCGCTGCCCCGCAAGGCGCGGGCAGGCATGGCAGAGTACCGCATCGACGCTGCTTTCATGCATGCGCTCTGGTACCATTTCGGTGCAGAACCCTTCGAGCGTGGCAATCTCGACGCCGCGCGCCTCAGCCTGCTTTTCGGTCGGGAGGTCATTGCGGCCGACAAGGATTTCGATCCCCTGTCCTACGAGGCGATGCTGCAGATCAACGAGCGTGTCGCCCGCCAGAGCTTTCCGGAAGCCTTCGAGGATCACTTCGAAGTGTAGTCAGCGTTACACGAACCGCCGGCGCATCACGCCATAGGCCGCGCCGGCGCTCATGGCCGCCAACGCATACCAGGTCAACGCATAGACCAGATGGCTGTTGCGGAAGGCCACGACGGTAAGCCCGCCGACCGGCAGGCCACCTGGATTGGGCGTCGCATCCGCATCGATGAAATAGGGCTCGACGTCGGCCAATCCCTTCGCCGCCGCTATCGCCTCGACATCGCGCGAGAACCAGCGATCGTTTGCCGGATCGTTGGAGCGCAGAAAACCGCCGCCGGGTTCGGTGAGGCGCAGAAGGCCCGTCACGGAAACAGGGCCGGCGGCCAGTTCGCTGCCGACGCGCGCATCGGCAGAACTCCTGTCCGAAGGCACGAAGCCGCGGTTGACGAGGATCGTCGATCCATCGACCTGCCGGAGCGGCGTCATCACCCAGAAGCCGGGGCCACGTTCCGTTACCGCCTGCACGAGCACCGATTTGCCATGCTCGAAAAGGCCGATGGCGGTAACGCGGCGGTATTCGTCCTCCGCCTGATCGGTCGCGCCCGATGGTGCCGGCACCGGATCGGCGTGGATGCGGGCCTCCACGCGGGCGATGAGGTCGAGCTTCCAGAAGAGGCGCTGCACCTGCCAGGTGCCAAGCGCGATGAAAGCCACGGCGAGGCCGAGCAGGAGGGCCGTCAGAACCATCCGTGCGCGGGAGGGCGGCTTCGCACCCTCCCCGTCAGGCCATTGATCCCTGCGCATCGTCACGTCAGGGCATATTCTTCATCATCTCGTGGGTCATCGGCATCATGTTCGTATTGAGGTGATGCATGACCCAGAGCGAACCGGCGATGGCAATGCCGACGATGATGAGGGTGAAAATCAGCGCCATCAGCGTCCAGCCGCCTTCGGAGCGCGTGTTCATGTGCAGGAAATAGACCATGTGCACGACGATCTGCACCACGGCGAGGCCCATGACGAGGACGGCGGTGAAGAGCTTGCTGTCGAGCACCTCGCCCATGACCAGCCAGAACGGAATGGCCGTCAGGATGATCGAGAGGACGAAGCCGGTCATATAGCCCTTGAACGAGCCGTGTCCGGCGCCGGCGCCATGGCTGTGCGCATGGTGGGTGTCGTGTGCGCTTTCGTGCGTGGGGTGCGCGCTCATCCGAGAACTCCCAGAAGATAGACGAAGGAGAAGACGCCGATCCAGATGACGTCGAGGAAGTGCCAGAACATGGAGAGGCACATCAGCCGGCGACGGTTTTCGGGGTTGAGACCGTATCGCCTGACCTGCACCATCAGCGTGATCAGCCAGATCATGCCGAAGGTGACATGCAGGCCGTGCGTGCCCACCAGCGTGAAGAAGGACGACAGGAAGGCCGAGCGGGTCGGGCCGGCGCCTTCGAGGATCAGGTGATAGAACTCGTAGAGTTCCAGCCCGAGGAAGGCCGCGCCGAAGACACCGGTGATGCCGAGCCAGACCAGCGTCTCCATCTTGGCGTTGCGCTCCATCTGGAGCATCGCGAAACCGTAGGTGATGGAGGACAGGAGCAGCATCGCCGTGTTGATCGCGACGAGGTTGAGGTCGAAAAGATCGGCCGGCGACGGGCCGGCCGCGTAGTTGCGACCGAGCACGCCATGGGTAGCGAAGAGCACGGCGAAGATCAGGCAGTCGCTCATCAGGTAGAGCCAGAAACCCAGCATGGTGCTGTTTTCCGGGTGATGCTCTTCCTTCAGGTAGAAGACTGGTTTTTCATCGGTGTTTTGGACTTGGGTCGCGCTCATGGCTCAGGTCCGTTCTGCAAGCAGCTTCGTGCGCGCATCTTCCGTCGCCGTCACGGTCTCGGCGGGGATGAAGAAGTCACGATCGTAGTTGAAGGTATGGGCGATCGACACCGCGACGATGGCGACGAAGGACACCGCAGCCAGCCACCAGATGTACCAGATCAGAGCGAAGGCGAGCACGATGCTGATGCCGGCGAGAATGACGCCCGTGCCGGTATTCTTCGGCATGTGGATCGGCCTGAACCCTTCCAGTGGACGCTCGTAGCCGCGGTTCTTCATGTCGTACCAGCCGTCGTGATCGTGCACGACCGGCGTGAAGGCGAAGTTGTAGTCCGGCGGCGGCGAGGAGGTCGACCATTCGAGCGTGCGGCCGTTCCACGGATCACCGCTGTCGCAGCGCAGCTGGTCACGCTTCAGGAAGCTGACGACGAGCTGGATGACGAAAGAGGCGATGCCGATCGCGATCAGGCCCGCGCCGAAGGCGGCGATGATGAACCAGATCTGCAGCGACGGATCCTCGAACTGGCTGACGCGGCGGGTGACGCCCATCAGGCCGAGCACGTAGAGCGGCATGAAGGCGAAGAAGAAGCCGATCTGCCAGAACCAGAAGCTCATCTTGCCCCAGAACACATCGAGCTTGTAGCCGAAGGCCTTCGGCCACCAGTAGACGACGCCCGCCATCAACCCGAACAGGACGCCGCCGATGATGACGTTGTGGAAGTGGGCGATGAGGAACAGCGAGTTGTGCAGCACGAAGTCGGCCGGCGGGATCGCGAGCATCACGCCCGTCATGCCGCCGATGACGAAGGTGATCATGAAACCGATGGTCCACAGCATTGGCAGCTCGTAGCGGATGCGGCCGCGATACATGGTGAAGAGCCAGTTGAACATCTTCGCACCCGTCGGGATCGAGATGATCATGGTCGTTATGCCGAAGAAGGCGTTGACCGAGGCGCCCGAGCCCATCGTGAAGAAATGGTGCAGCCACACGAGATA
The DNA here is from genome assembly GCF_024704725.1 of Shinella sp. CPCC 101442. Classification (GTDB taxonomy): domain Bacteria; phylum Pseudomonadota; class Alphaproteobacteria; order Rhizobiales; family Rhizobiaceae; genus Shinella. Next base: position 129,420 of record NZ_JALIQS010000001.1, read on the forward strand.
GGACAGGATCATGATCACGCAGGTCGCGTAGACCATCGACGTATAGCCGAAGAGGCGCTTGCCGCAGAAAGTCGCGACCACCTCGGAGAAGATGCCGAAAGCCGGCAGCACGAGGATGTAGACTTCCGGATGGCCCCAGATCCAGATGAGGTTGATATACATCATCGGATTGCCGCCGAGGTCGTTCGTGAAGAAGTTCGTCCCCACGTAACGGTCGAGCGAGAGCAGCGCGAGCGTCGCGGTCAAAATCGGGAAGGTCGCGACGATCAGGATGTTGGTGCACAGCGACGTCCAGGTGAAGACCGGCATCTTCATGAAGGTCATGCCCGGCGCGCGCATCTTCACGATGGTCGCAATCAGGTTGATGCCCGACAGCGTCGTTCCCACACCCGCCACCTGCAGACCCCAGATGTAATAATCGACGCCGACGCCGGGACTGTAGTCAGCGCCCGAAAGCGGCGGATAGGCGAGCCAGCCAGTGCGCGCGAATTCGCCGACGAAGAGCGACATCATGATGATGATGGCGCCGGCCGTCGTCATCCAGAAGGAAAAATTGTTCAGGAACGGGAAGGAGACGTCGCGCGCGCCGATCTGCAGCGGCACGACATAGTTCATGAAGCCGGTGACGAAGGGCATCGCCACGAAGAAGATCATGATCACGCCGTGGGCGGTGAAGATCTGGTCGTAGTGATGCGGATTGAGGTAGCCCTCGTTGCCGTTGAAGGCGATCGCCTGCTGGATGCGCATCATGATGGCATCGGCAAAGCCGCGGAGCAGCATGACGATGGCGAGGATGATGTACATGATGCCGATCTTCTTGTGATCGACGCTGGTGAACCACTCGTTCCAGAGATAGCCCCAGAGCTTGAACTTCGTGACGAGCGCCAGAACCGCAAGGCCGCCGACGGCCACGGCCGCGAAGGTCACGACGAGGATGGGCTCGTGATAGGGGATCGCTTCAAGGGAAAGCCGACCGAAGAGGAATTTCGTGAGGCTGATGTCACCGAACATGGGATCGTCCAATAGCTTGTCGATTGCGCGTCCACCGTGACCGGCGGACGCGATGAAATCCTAGTGCGACTGGTGCGCGTCGTGGTTCATCGTGGCCGGCTCCTCCTGCCGCTCCTCGACGCCTTCGGCGGGCTCTTCGCTGCGCGCGGGGTTGCCGGTTTCCGGGAAGGTGGCGGCAGGCGCTTCCTCCGCCGCATGCCGGTTGTCGTGCTCGAGCTTGGCCTTGTTCTCGTGGCTCTCCTTGCCCGCACCACCCATCATGTCGATGTGCATCATATCCTTCATGCACATCTGGTTGGATCGCACGCACATGTTGAGGATAGCCTGGTACAGCCCGTCATCGACCGAGGCGAAATAGCGGACCGGCTCCCTGATGCTGGGCTTTTCGAGCTTCAGGTAGGCATCGCGGTTGAGCGCCGTACCGTTCTGCTTCACACGGGCGACCCATGCGTCGAAGCCGGCCTGATCCACGCCGTGGAACTTGAAGCGCATATGCGAGAAGCCGTCGCCGCTGTAGTTCGAGGAGAGACCTTCATACTCGCCGGCCTTGTTGATGACGGCGTGCAGCTTCGTTTCCATGCCGGGCATCGTGTAGATCATGCCGGCAAGCGCCGGGACGTAGAAGGAGTTCATCACGGACGAGGCGGTCAGCTTGAAATTGATCGGCACGTCGACGGGTGCGGCCATCTCGTTGACGGTCGCGATGCCGTAGTCCGGATAGAAAAACAGCCATTTCCAATCGAGCGCCACGACCTCGACGGTAACAGGCTTCACCTCTTCGGTAACGGGCCGGGCCGCATCGATCCGGTCGAGCGGGCGATAGGGATCGAGCTTGTGCGTGCTCACCCATGTGATGGCGCCGAGCGCGATGATGATGGCGAGCGGCGCAGACCAGATGATGACTTCGAGGCCGGTGGAATGGTGCCATTCCGGATCGTATGTCGCCGCCGTATTCGACTGGCGATAGCGCCAGGCGAAGAACAGCGTCAGGAAAATCACGGGAATGATGATGACGAGCATCAGGATCGTCGAGATGACGATGAGGTCCCTTTGCTGCGCAGCGATATCGCCCGAGGGCGACATGACGACCATATTGCACCCCGAAAGGGTGGCCAGCATCAGGGCAAAAATGATGGATCGTCGGGCTAAACTGAATTGCTTCGGCATTTCGGCCTCAACTTGCGTTCTGTCTAGTCGGCAATAATCGGGCACCACGGCACTTGGAAATGAGGTCGTTCGTCGCAGCGCAGCATTCTGTCGCAGGAGGTTAGTCAATCAGGGGCTATCTGTCGATGCGCGTTTGTACTAGCGCAATAGAAATGCCTGTCGTCAATTTCAGGCACCGAAGGCAAATCGGCACCGGCCCCCTATCCAGTCCTTGATCTCCGGCGCCGATTGATCAACATTCTAACCACATGACGCAAATCCGCGCGGAGGAGTTCATGAGTTCGGCCACCCACCACCCCACATCATCCGGCATGGAACGGGATGCCCGTCGCATGCACGACGACGACAAGCCGCTCTCCCCGGGCAGCATCGCCATCGGCGTGGTCATAGGCCGCACCTCCGAATTCTTCGACTTCTTCGTCTATGGCCTCGGCTCGATCCTCGTTTTCCCGAAGCTGATCTTCCCCTTCGCGTCGAGCGCGGTGGCCGCGACGCTGATGTCCTTCGCTCTCTTCCCGCTCGCGTTCATCGCCCGACCGATCGGCTCCTTCGTCTTCATGTGGATCGACCGCAACTACGGTCGCGGCACGAAGCTGACGGCGGCGCTTGTCATCCTCGGTGGCTCCACCGCCTCGATCGCCTTCCTGCCCGGCTATGACACGATCGGCTATTGGGCGGTGGCGCTGCTGGCCCTCTTCCGACTCGGACAGGGTTTTGCGCTCGGCGGGGCGTGGGATGGCCTGGCCTCGCTCCTCAACCTCAGCGCGCCGGAGAACAAACGCGGCTGGTACGCCATGATCCCGCAGCTCGGCGCACCCTTCGGCTTCGCGCTGGCCAGCATCCTTTTCGGTTACTTCGTCACGAACCTCTCCGAGGCCGATTTCCTCGCCTGGGGCTGGCGTTATCCGTTCTTCGTCGCCTTCGCCATCAACGTCGTGGCGCTCTTCGCGCGCCTGCGAATCGTCGCCAGCAAGGAATTCGGCGCGGCGATGCAGGCGCAGGAACTTCAGGCCCGACCGATCTTCGAAATGCTGAGCAAGCACAGCATGGACGTCGTGCTTGGCGCCTTCGTGCCACTCGCAAGCTTCGCCATGTTCCACCTCGTCACCATCTTCCCGCTCTCCTGGGTGACGTTGACGGGAGGCCAGTCGGCGGCGCAGTTCCTGTGGGTGCAGGTGGCCGGCGCGGCGCTCGGCGCGGTCGGCATCGTGCTGTCCGGCTTCATCGCCGACCGGATCGGCCGGCGCAACGAGCTGATGCTCGGCGCGGTTCTCATCGCCATCTTCTCGTTCTCGGCGCCGTTCCTGCTCGACGCCGGCCGCAGCGGCCAGGATGCCTATATCCTGATCGGCTTTTTCATCCTCGGCCTGACGTTCGGCCAGTCCTCGGGTGCCGTATCCTCGCGCTTCACACAGCAATACCGCTATACCGGCGCGGCGCTGACCTCCGATCTCGCCTGGTTGCTCGGTGCCGGCTTTGCACCCCTCGTGGCGCTCGGCCTTGCCAGCACCTTCGGCATCATCTTCATCGGCGGCTACCTGATTTCCGGCGCCATCTGCACCATTGCGGCGCTGACGCTGACGCGGACCACCCACAACCCCTGACGCGGCAGCGTATCAGGGGCCTGTCCCTCATTCCTCCGGAGGGTTGTGGAAGCCGGGCGGTAGAGCAAAACCCGTCCCGGCAGCAGACGGCTCGGACGCGGTTTCCGGGCGCGCCTTGGGGATCATCGCGTGGGCGGCAACGACGGAACGAATCGCAACCGGGCGGTAATTGCGCACGAGATCCGGTTTCACGCTTATCGTTTTGTTATCAGTCCTGTCGCTCATGCGCCCCTCCCCGCAAACCCTTATTCTGCCTGAAATTTCACCATCGTGCCACCACCCGGCGCCTGATCGGTGGGAAAAACCTCGACGCGAGCGACATCCACATAGACAGGAAGCGCGATCACGTCGGTGACGATGCGGGCGATATGTTCCGGGAGGATCGGGCGATAGCCATCGTAGAGCGCGGCCTGCGCCTGATTGTCGGCAATCGAGGTGCGGTAAAGGTCCGTCTGGACGCGACCCGGCACGATCTCGCTGACGCGGACGGACGTGCCGAGCAGATCGCAGCGCAGGTTGTCGCAGAACAGGCTGAGGCCGGCCTTGGAGGCGCCATAGGCCCCCATGTTCGGATAGGGCGCCTGGCCGCCGCTGGAGCCGATATAGATCAAATGGCCGCGCTTGCGCGCCACCATGCCCGGCAGCACGACGCGTGTGAGATGCAGCGGCGCCTTCAGGTTGACATCGATCATCGCATCGATCTCGACGGGATCGATGTCCTGAAAAGCCGCGCGGGTGGAGAGGATGCCGGCATTGTTGACGAGAATGTCGACCGCGACACCGTCGAGTGCCTCGGCGATACGCGCGGTATCGCGCACATCCGCCTGGACGGGGATCGCACCGGTCGCGTCGGAAAGTGCGGCGAGTTGCGCCTCGTTGCGGCCGACGGCGTAGACCGTGAGGCCGCGGGCGCGCAATGCCGGCACGATGGCCTTGCCGATGCCACTGGTGGCACCCGTGACGACGGCGACACGATAGGCGTCAGACATAGATGTAGCCCCCGCTGATGACGACATTCTCACCGGTCGCATAGGTGTTGCGGCTCGAGGCCATCATGACGATCCACTCAGCCATTTCGGCAGGTTCCGCCGCGCGTCCGAGCGCACTTGCCTTGGCGAGTTCCGGCAGGAAACCGAGTTCCTTGGCACGATCGGTGGCAAAACCCGCCGGAGCGACCGAGTTGACGAGGATCTGATCCTTGGCGCATTCCTGGGCGAAGGATTTGGTGAGGCTCACCACGGCCGCCTTGGTCGCGGCATAATGCGCATTCTGCGGATGCGCCTTGAAGGCGTCGACGGAGGTGATGTTGACGATGCGGCCTGTCACCTCGGGCACGCTGACGAACTGGCGCATGTGGCGCACGGCAGCCACCATCATATGGTAGGTGCCCTTCACGTTGATGGCGTTTTCGAGGTCCCAGTCTTCGTCGGTGATTTCGAGGATGGCTTTTCGCGGATAGATCGCTGCACTGTTGACCAACGCATGGATGCGGCCGAGCTTGGCGGCTACCGCCTCGAAGCCGGCATGGGCCGTCTCGGCGCGGGAAATGTCGGCAACGGCCGTCGCCACCTCTGCGCCAAGCGCTTCGAGCTCCGTCGCCGAGGAGGCGAGCAGCGCTTCGTTGCGATCGATAAGGCCGATCTTCGTCGCCCCCTGTGCGATCATCAGCTTGGCAGTCACAAGGCCGAGGCCTGAAGCCCCGCCGACGATGACAACAGACTGGTTCTTCACGTTCCTACCTCGCGATTTCGGGTTGCGCCGCCATATTGGTATGTTATCACTTATATGCCAACTTTAGCGAAGCGCAAGCCGTTTCTGGACTCCCGCCCATGATCCCCCGCCTCAGCGCCATACCGACCGCGTCCGCCCCCTGCGACGATTTCCTGCACCATCTTGCCGGTGCGGGCTTTGAGGGCGACATCGCCGTGTCCGCGGCAGACCGCAATGTCTTTGCCACCGACAACTCCATCTACCAGGTCGAACCCGCTGGCATCCTGTTTCCGAAAAACATCCACGACCTCAAGCGTATTGCCAAGACCCTCGCCCGCGCCGAATTCTCCGGCGTGACACTTGCCCCGCGCGGCGGCGGCACGGGCACCAACGGTCAGTCGCTGACCACGGGGATCGTCGTCGATTGCTCGCGCCATATGAACCGCATCCTCGACATCGACCCCGTGCGCCGTATCGCGCGGGTGGAAGCCGGTGTCGTCAAGGACCAGCTCAACAAGGCGCTCGCGCCGCACGGCCTGTTCTTCGCGCCGGAACTCTCCACTTCCAATCGGGCGACGATCGGCGGCATGATCTCCACAGACGCCTGCGGCCAGGGGTCCTGTCTCTACGGCAAGACCAGCAACCATGTGCTCGGCCTGCGTATCGTCCTGACCGACGGCACCGATTTCCTCTCCCGGCCGGTGCGCGAAGAGGAATTGCGCGCGCTGCAGGCGCGGGGCGACCGGATCGGCGATATCCATCGCACGCTCGCGCGCATCGCCACTGTCGAGCGTGCCGAAATCGAACGGATTTTCCCAAAGCTCAATCGCTTCATGACCGGCTATGATCTCGCCCATCTGCAACGCGGGGACGGGCGCTTCGACCTCAATGCCGTGCTCTGCGGCTCGGAGGGCACGCTGGCGATCATCGCGGAGGCCGAACTCAACCTGCTGCCTCTTCCCGCGCACGCGGCCCTCGTCAACATCCGCTATGCCGATTTCAACGCCGCCCTCGAAGATGCGCGCAATCTCGTCGCACTCAATGTCGCCTCGGTCGAAACGATCGACGAGACGGTGCTGCGGCTTGCCAAGGGCGATATCATCTGGCCACGCATCGCACCCTTTTTCCCCGACGATGCGGACGGGCCGGCCAACGGCATCAATATCGCCGAGGTGCTGGCCGACACGCCCGAGGAGCTTGCGGACAAGCTCTTCGCGGTGACCGCGGCGCTGGCGGGCACCCCCTTTCCCGGAAGAAAGGGCTTTACGACCACCCATGGCAAGGCGGAGATCGACGCGGTCTGGACGATGCGCAAGCGCGCCGTCGGCCTGCTCGGCAATGTGGACGGCCCGACGCGGCCTGTCGCCTTCGTCGAGGACACCGCCGTGCCGCCGGACAATCTCGCCGGCTACATCCGCGAATTCCGTGCCCTACTCGACGGGGAGGGCCTCTCCTACGGCATGTTCGGCCATGTCGATGCCGGCGTGCTGCATGTACGCCCTGCGCTGGACCTTACCCGACCCGAGCACGCGACGCTCGTTCGCCGGATCAGCGACGCCGTCGTGGCGCTGACGCGCAAACATGGCGGCGTACTGTGGGGCGAACACGGCAAGGGCGTACGGTCGGAATATGTGCCCGAATTCTTCGGCCCGCTCTATCCGTGCCTGCAGGACATCAAGACGGCCTTCGATCCCCTTGGCCAGCTCAACCCCGGCAAGATCGTCGCACCTGCTGGCAAGGCGCTGCCGAAAATCGACGAAATTCCTTTGCGCGGCACGCTCGATCGGCAGATCGGCAATGAAATTCGCGCCGCCTTCGACAATGCGGCCTATTGCAATGGCAACGGCGCCTGTTTCGATTTCGACGCGGACAGCCAGATGTGCCCCTCCTACAAGGCGACCGGCGACCGGCGCCATTCGCCGAAAGGCCGTGCCTCGCTGATGCGCGAATGGCTGCGTCGTCTGTCGGAAAAAGGCATCGATCCCCGCCGCGAGGCCGAACGGCAGCGCCGGCCCCTCGCCAGCCTCACCCTCCCGCTGCGGGCGTGGAACAGCTTGAACCCGCTGAACCGCAACGACTTTTCCCATGAGGTGCGTGCGGCGATGGACACCTGCCTCGCCTGCAAGGCCTGCGCCGGCCAGTGCCCTGTAAAGGTGAGCGTACCGGCCTTTCGCGCAAAATTCCTCGAACTCTACTACAGGCGCTATCTGCGTCCCTTGAAGGATCCTGTCGTCGCGACCATCGAGACCATGCTGCCGCTGATGGCGCGCCTGCGTCCCCTCTATAACCGTGCAACCGCCTCCACCGTCGGAAAAGCGGCCCTGGCCTTTGTGGGCCTCACCGCGCTTCCATCGCTTCCCGCACGTTCCGCCCGCCGCGAACTCGCCCTTCGCGCGGTCCCCGTGGCAACGCCGGCCGCGCTTGCCCGGCTTGGTGAGGCGGAAAGGGCAAACGCCGTCATATTCGTCCCCGACGCCTTCACCGAGCATTTCGACCCGCAAGTGCTGCTCGATGCGGTCGAGGTGGCGCGCCGGCTCGGGCTTCGGCCCTTCGTCTCGCCTCCCTTCCTCAACGGCAAGGCACTGCATGTGCATGGCTATCTCGGCGCCTTTGAAAGAACGGCACGGCGCACGGCCGAGCGGCTCGACAAGCTCGCCGAAACCAATATTCCGCTGGTCGGTCTCGACCCGTCGATGACGCTCGCCTATCGCGGCGAATATGCCGGTACGCGGATGCGCGCCCGCGTCCAGCTGCCGCAGGAATGGTTGGCCTCCCTGTTTGACCGCCTCCCCTCCCTTCCTGGACAGGCGAAGCGTCACCTGCTGATGGCCCATTGCACGGAGCGCACCAACGCGCCCACCGCCGTCAGCCAATGGAGCGCCGTCTTCGCAAGGTTGGGCGTAGACTTGACCGCCCTCGACACCGGCTGCTGCGGCATGGCCGGCACCTTCGGCCACGAAATGCGCAACCGGGACATGTCCGAAAAACTCTACGCCATGAGCTGGGGACCGGCGCTGGCACGCGCCGGGGCTGACGCCATCGTGATGGCGACGGGTTATTCCTGCCGTTCGCAGGTGAAGCTGATAGCGGATCGGCACCTGCCGCATCCACTTCAGGCCATCCTCGCCATTCTCAGGGAGAACCCGGGCTTTTCTTTAAGTAAAGGCGCCAGGTATGATATGTGATAAATGTAAACTATCGGAAAAAAGGCGGGACGGGCATGTCGATCATCACGCAGCGTGGCAATCTCGCAGAAATCGTCGTCGCCAAGCTGTCCGAGCGCATCGATAGCGGACTTTATGCGCCCGGCGAAAAGATCCCGTCAAGTGCGCAACTCTGCGAAGAGTTCGGCGTTTCGCGCACCGTCATCCGTGAGGCGCTGACCTCATTGAAGGTGGCCGGCCGCGTCATTTCCCGCCAGGGAGCGGGTGTTTACGTCACGGACAAGGACGTCCGCACGCTGAATTTCGAGATCAGCCGGATCGACGACATCCGCTCAGCGATGCAGATCCTGGAACTGCGCCTTGGCGTGGAAATGCAGTCCGTGGCGCTTGCCGCCCAGCGCCGCACGCCGGAAGCCCTCGCAGAAATCGCCCGCGCCTTCGACTATATCGAAAACCTCGACACTGAAGACGCAGAGATCGAGGCGCGGGCGGATTTCGAATTCCATCTCGCCATCGCCAAGGCGACGCGCAACCCGCATTTTCCGAGTTTCCTCGAAGCCGTGATGGGTGAGATCAATTTCGATCTCGTGCTGAAGCATCGCCAGTCCGGCCGCACCTACAACGCCTATCTGAAGAAGATCAACAAGGAGCACGCAGCTATCCTGGCGGCGATCACGCAGGGCGACCCGAAGGCCGCCAAACAGGCGCTCGTCGCGCATCTCGAGGAAAGCCTCACCCGCTATCGCGCCATGTTGAACGATCCGGCGGGCAGCGAAGCGGAAGAATAACGCCCCGCCGCCCTTCAGTCCCTATTTTCCGGCGGCAAGCGCCTGTTCGCGGATCTGAGTCAGGCTCATCTTCGGCGTCAGCGCCTCGGGATCGATGCGGATTTCGATGAGCGCCGGCTTGCCGGAGGCTTCCGAACGACGGAAGGCATCGGCAAACTCGTCCGTCTCCACCACCGTCTCGCCGTGCAGGCCGTAGGACCGCGCAAGCGCCGCAAAATCCGGATTGGTCAGCCTGGTGCCGGAAACCCGGCCCGGATAGCTGCGCTCCTGGTGCATACGGATCGTGCCATACATGCCATTATTGATGACGAGGAACACGACGCGGGCGTCATATTGCATCGCGGTTGCCAGTTCCTGCCCGTTCATCAGGAAGCAGCCATCGCCCGCAAAGGCCACCACCATGCGCTCCGGCGCGGTGATTTTTGCCGCGATGGCAGCCGGCACGCCATAGCCCATCGAACCGTTCGTCGGCCCGAGCTGGGTACGGAACGTGCGGTACTGATAGAAGCGGTGCGCCCAGGCGGAGTAGTTGCCTGCGCCTGTCGTCAGGATCGCATCGGCCGGCAGATGGCCGCGCAGCCACTCCATCACGTCGCCCATCTGCACGGGCCCGGGGACCTGCGGATGCCGGATATTCGCCAGATAATCGGCATGGGCGGTCGTCGTCCAATCCGCCCAGGCGGGCGCGATGGCCGGCTTCAGCGTCGCCGCCTGCGACAGGAAGCCCGCAACGCTGGCATTGATCGGCAGCGTCGCGTGATAGACACGGCCGAGCTCCTCCGCCCCCGGATGGATGTGAACAAGCGTCTGCTTCGGCACGGGAATGTCGATCAGCGTGTAGGCACCGGTCGTCATCTCGCCGAGCCGCGCGCCGATGGAGATCAGCAGGTCGCAATCCTTGACGTGCTGGATCAACTTCGGTCCGGCGGCAAGGCCGAGATCGCCGGCATAGTTTTCGTGGGTGTTGTCGAAAAGGTCCTGGCAGCGGAAGGAGGCGGCAACAGGCAGCGCAAAGGCTTCCGAGAAGGCGCGCAGATCCGCGACGGCCTGCCTGGTCCAGCCACCACCACCGGCGACGACCATCGGACGCTCGGCTTTCGCCAGAAGTGCCGCCAGGTCTTCGAGTTGCGGCCCCCCGGCATAGGTTTCGACGCGCTTGTAGACGGGCGTATCGGCGAGCGCGACCCTGTCGGTCAGCATGTCTTCCGGCAACGCCACCACGACCGGCCCCGGCCGGCCGTTGACGGCACGGTGAAAAGCCTGGCTGATCAGTTCGGGAATGCGCGCGGCATCCTCGATCTCCACCACCCATTTGGCCATCTGGCCGAACATGCGGCGGTAGTCGATTTCCTGGAACGCCTCGCGCTCCACCTGATCGCGCGCGACCTGACCGATGAAGAGGATCATCGGGGTGGAATCCTGGAAGGCCGTGTGCACGCCGACGGAGGCATTGGTGGCGCCGGGCCCACGGGTGACGAAGCAGATACCCGGCTTGCCGGTGAGCTTGCCATAGGCTTCCGCCATATAGGCCGCCCCGCCCTCCTGTCGGCAGATGACGAATTCGATCGCGTCTTCCGCATCGTGGAAGGCATCGAGGGCGGCGAGATAGCTCTCACCCGGAACGCCAAACACCCGGTCGACGCCATGGATCCTCAGTGCGTCGACCAGAACCTGGCCGCCGCTGCGGGTCTCGTATTCGGTTGTCATGTCTGTCTCCTCAGCCGCTAGATCACGGCGTCCTCAAGGAAGGGTCTGTTGGCGGCGACGCGCTCGTAGCCGAAGGGCGAGAGATCGAGTGTCCTAAAACCACCATACGTGAGCAGCTCGGAAAGCCCCCGTCCCATGGCGGGCGATTGCTGCAGGCCATGACCTGAAAAGCCGTTGGCGAAGAGGAAATTCTTCACCTCGGTATGTGGGCCGAGAATGACGTTGTGGTCGAGCGTGCAATAGTCGTAGTGACCGGCCCAGCTGTTGACGACCTTGATAGCCTCGAAAGCCGGCACGCGCTGCGCCATCGTCGGCCAGATCTCTTCCTCGAACTCGTCGTGCATGACGGCGAAATCGTTCGGATCGACTTCCGGATCGTGCTTGGGATAGGTGCCCATCAGGTAGAACTTTCCTTCCGGCCGAAAGAACACGCCCGTCGGATCGATGGTAAGACCGACGCCGGGGCCGAGCGGTTCGCGGCAATCGACGACGAAGAGCGAGCGGCGGCGCGGCTCGACGGGAATGTCGAGGCCGGCCAAACGCGCCATGTTCTTGCCGTTGGTGCCCGACGTGTTGACCAGCGCGCCGCAGGCGATCGTCTGCCCGCCTTTGGTGGTCACCGAAACGATACGATCGCCCTCACGGTTGATCGCGACGACCTCGTCCTCGATATACTCGACGCCGAGCGAACGGGCCTTCTTGCGAAAACCCTGCAACAGGCCGACGCTGTCGAACCAGCCCTCGCCGCGTTCGCCCTTGCTGCCGAGCGTCAGCCCCTCCGTGTTCAGCCACGCAAACCGCTTGCCCAACCCGTCAGGATCCAACAGCGAGACTTCGGCCCCGCAGGAGACCTGCGTTTCATGGTTGCGTCGAAGCACGTCGGCACCACGCTCATCGCCAGCGAGGAAGAGATAGCCGTTTTCGTGAAAACCGATCTCCGGCGTGTCCTCGTCGACCGCGACGTTTTCCTTGAAATTGCGGATGAATTCCGTGCCGAACTGCGAGACCTGCACATTGATCGCATTGGAAAACTGGTGCCGGATGGAACTGGAGGAGAGCGCGGTCGCCGAGCGCTGATAGGTCCAGTCCTTCTCGATGACCAGCACGGAGCCGGTGAAATCGGGATTGGTCGCCAGGAAGTAGGCGGTTGCGCTGCCAACGACGGCACCGCCGACAATGACGACGTCATAGGATGTTTTCGAAGCCGGCATCACGTGTCCTCGAAATGGCCGACGGCGGTGAAGCTGCCGCCCTGGAAGCGCACGGCCGAATCGTTCGGATCCCCCTGGCTGGTCCTGGCAAAAACCTTCTCGGCGTAATCGTCCGCGCTGTCTTCCGGCCTGTAGCCGAGCGAGGCGGCCGTACGGTTGTCCCAGAAGGCGCGGCTGTTGTTCGACATGCCGTAGGCGATCATGAAGCCGACGCGCTCGGCCGACAGGCACTTTTCGACCAGCTGGCGGCAATCGCGGTAGGAGAGCCAGGTGATGAGATGGCGGCGATCCGTCGGCTCCGGAAAGCAGGAGCCGATGCGGATGGACACCGTCTCGATGCCGAATTTGTCGAAGTAGTAGCGGCCGAGATTTTCGACGAAGGTCTTCGACACACCGTAGAGGCTGTCGGGCCGGGTCGGCACGGTGCCGTCGATCGTCTCGGTGCGTTCATAATAGCCGATGGCATGCACGGAGCTGGCATAGACGATGCGCTTGACGCCGTGCTGGCGCGCGGCTTCGTAGATATTGTAGCCGCCGGAAATGTTGCTATCGAGGATCGTCTTCCATTCGGCCTCGAGCGGCTGGCCGCCGAGATGCACGATGGCGTCGCAGCCCTTCACGGCCTGCGAAACGGCAGCGAAATCGGCAAGCTCGAGCGGGAAATCCTCTTCATGCGAGGCGATGTTTTCGCAGGGCTCACGGTCGGAGAGCCGCACGGCCTTGCCGAGCCGCGTGCCGGACTGGCGCAGTGCCGTCCCGACGCCGCCGGCAGCACCCGTCAGAAGAACGTTCTGGAAATGGGACATGGTCGGTTCCTCTTAGCGAAGCCGGGCGAGCGCATCGGCGATGCGGTCGATGGCGAGCGTGAGATTGTCGCGGGAGGTGGCGAAGGACAGGCGGATATAGGGCTCGACCCCGAAGGCGGCACCCGGCACGGTCGCGACCTTGCCCTCCGTCAGAAGATAGGAGGCGAGCGCCGTGTCGTTGGCGATGAGGGTGCCGTCCGGCGCGGCCTTGCCGATATAGGGCGCGCATTTCGGGAAGAGATAGAAAGCCCCTTCCGGCGCGCGCACCTCCAGACCCGGAATGGCGGCAAAACCCTTGGCGACGCGCTCGCCGCGCGCCTTGTATTCCTTGACCGATGTCGTCACGAAGTCCTGAGGCCCATCGAGCGCCGCTGCGGCCGCGACCTGCGTGATCGACGACGGGCAGGTCGTGCTCTGCGACTGCATCTTGTTCAGCACCCTGGTGAGGTTCTTGGGCCCGGCCGCATAGCCGAGCCGCCAGCCGGTCATCGCATAGGCCTTGGACACGCCATTGATCAGCAGCGTTCTGTCGCGCAGATCCGGGCAGGCATTGGCAAAGGACGTGAAAGGCACGTCGGCGCAGACGATATGCTCGTAGATCTCGTCCGACATGATGGCGACGCGCGGATGGCGGGCGAGAACCTCGCCCAGCGCTTTCAGTTCGCCGGCAGTGTAGATCGCGCCGGTCGGATTGGACGGCGAATTGAACAGGAACCAGCGGGTCTTCGGCGTGATCGCCGCCTCCAGCCGCTCCGGCGTGATCTTGAAGGCATCCTCGACACCGCAAGGCACGATAACAGGCATGCCGCCGTGCAAGATCACGATATCGGTGTAGGACACCCAGTAGGGTGCCGGCACCACCACTTCGTCGCCCGGCTCCAGCGTGCCGAGAAAGGCGTTGAACAGGATCTGCTTGGCGCCGTTGCCGATCGAGATTTCATCCGCGGCGTAGTCGAGGCCGTTCTCGCGCTTGAACTTCCGGACGATCGCCTCGCGCAGTTCGGGAAGGCCGTCCGGTGCCGTGTAGCGGGTGATGCCGCGCTTCATCGCATCGACGGCCGCCTCGACGATATGGGCGGGCGTGTCGAAATCCGGCTCACCGAGCGACAGGTCAATGACGTGCTCGCCCTTGGCCCGCATGGCCTTGGCGGCCATGGACACGGCCATGGAGGGGGACGACTTGATGGTGGATGCCCGCGCGCTTTCAAACACGATCATGTTCATGGCTTTCCTCCCGACCTGCCATAAAGCACGGCCTGTTCCTCGGTGATATATCCGTGCTTCACGTCGTGGACGACGGCATCCGCGGGCCGCTCCTTCGGCTCGCCATAGCCGCCGCCGCCGGGCAGGGAGAGCACGAGACGCCGCCCCTCCGGCACGAATTGCAGCCCCTTGCCCTTCAGCGCCGTTCCGTCATCGAGCGCCACCCCGCCGGGTGCACCATCGAGGCCGCCGTCGCGGCCGCGGGCCGGATGGTCGAGCCGGTCGAACATCGCGGAGAAGCGGAACGAAAAACCCTCTGCCGCCTCGATCTCGATCATCTGGCCAAGACCGCCCCGCTGGGCGCCGGCCCCGCCGGAACCTTCGCGCAGTTCCTTGCGCCAGACGATAACCGGGCCGACATTCTCCGTCGCCTCGATCGGCATCGTGTGAACGCCGCTCGGAAAAGCAGTGGCATTGAGGCCATCCAGCGAAGCGCGCGCGCCGGAACCGCCGGAGTTGAACATCAGGATTTCCGCGCCCTTGCCGCCGATCTGGTCGGAGATGGGGCGTACGCTCATGTGCAGGTTCCAGAGCGCGCTCGCACCTTCCGCCGGCACCTGGCCGGGCAGCGCCTGATGCAGCGCGCCGAGCACGAGATCCGGCACGAAATGGCCGAGCACGTGGCGCACGGCGACCGGCGCCGGCCGCTTGGCATTGAGGATGCAGCCCTCCGGGGCCGAGATGTCGAACGGCGCGAGCGAGGCGGCATTGTTGGGGATGTCGGGCGCCACGACGCATTTGATACCGTAGCAGGCATAGGCCTTGGCATAGACCAGCGGCACATTGATGCCGAACTTGCTCATGCCCGACGTGCCGTCGAAATCGACCAGCACGCCGTCGGGGCCGATGGTGAGTTTTGCGGCGAGATGCACCGGCTCGTCGTAGCCATCGAGATCGAGGCTGTAGGACCAGCTGCCGTGCGGCAGGTTCCTCAAGCGCTCCAGCGTCGCCTCGCGGCTGTGCTTGAGGATGAAGCCGCCGATCATCGAGAGATCTTCGAGGTTGAACTCCGTCAGCATGTCGATGAGGCGGCGATGGCCGGTCTCGTTGCAGGCGGCAAGCGCATGGAAGTCGCCGACCACCTTGTCGTTCTCGCGCACATTGTTGCGCACGATGTGGATGAGCGTGCGGTTCAGTTCACCACGCTCGAAGAACTTCATGATCGGGATGAAAAGGCCTTCTTCGTACACTTCACGTGCATCCGGCCCGAAGCCGCGCCCGCCGACATCCACGACATGAGCGGTGGAGGCGAAGTATCCGACCAACTTGCCGTGATGGAAGGATGGCGTGACGACGGTAATGTCGTGCAGGTGGCCGGTGCCCTTCCACGGGTCGTTGGTGATGTAGACATCTCCTTCGAAGATGTTTTCCGGGCCGATGTCGCGAATGATGTGCGCGACGGATTCGGCCATGGCGTTGACATGGCCGGGCGTGCCGGTCACGGCCTGCGCCAGCATGCGGCCTTCGAGGTCGAAGACGCCGGCCGAGAGGTCACCCGCCTCGCGCACGGAGGTGGAGAAGGCGGTGCGGATCAGCGTCTGCGCTTGCTCTTCCACGACGGAGATCAGGCGGTTCCACATGACTTGCATATGGATATCGATCATCGACTGGTTCATGATTCTATCCCTTACAGCCGGGTAACGAGCAGGCAGCCATCGTTCTGGACGATGGCCTTGAAGGACGCGGTGAGCATGGTGGAGGTCTCGCGCTCCACGACGATGGCGGGGCCCTTCACGACATCGCCGGGCTTCAGGTTGTCGCGTTCATGGATGCCAGCATCGAGGAAGGTGCCTTGCGCGGCTTCGAAGAGACGCCGGGTCCTGGCCGGCACAACGACGGCGCCTTCATCGACGGTGGCGACGCGGGCGACCGGCGGCAGCGGCGAGCTTGCCCTCACCGACCAGCTGACGATCTCGATATCGAGGCCCTCGATGGCGCGACCGAAGAAGCGCGCATATTCGCTCTCGAACAGGGCCGCGATCTTTTCGGCGCTGACGGCATCGAATTTTTCCGTTTCGAGCGGCACCGGGATATCCCAGCCCTGCCCGGCATAGCGCATGAAGAGCGTGCGCTCGACGACGGGCGCACCGCTGTCGAGCCCGCCTTCGACGAAGCCGAGCGCTTCGGCCTGCATGGCCGCGACCAGCCTGTTCGCCGCGGCAAAATCGAAATGCGAGAGGTTGAAGACAGCGCTGCGCACGGATTCGTAGCCGAACGGCGCGCGCAGAAAACCGATAGCGGAGCCGACGCCGGCGCCTGACGGCACGAGGAAGGTGGAAATGCCCATCTTCTCGCAGAGGCGGGCGGCATGCAGCGGGCCGGCGCCGCCGAAGGTGATCATGGTGAAATCGGCGATGTTCTTACCGTTCTCGACCGTGTGGACGCGGCCGGCATTGGCCATGTTCTCGTCCACCATCTCGCAGGTGCCGTAGGCGGCCGCGTCTGGATCAAGACCGATGACGGAACCGATATCGTCGACCATGGCCTGGCGGCTGGCCGCCACGGAAAGCGGGATTGCGCCACCGGCAAAATTGTCGGGATCGAGTTTGCCGAGGATAAGGTCGGCGTCGGTCACCGTCGGATTCTTGCCGCCGCGCTGGTAGCAGGCCGGCCCCGGCTCGGAGGCCGCGGAATGCGGGCCGACGCGGATCTGGCGCATGCCATCGACGGAGGCAATCGAGCCGCCGCCCGCGCCGATCTCCACCATTTCCACCACCGGGATGGAAATCGGCATGCCGGACCCCTTGCGGAAGCGATAGGTGCGCGCGACTTCGAAGGTCTTTGCCGTCTTCGGCACCTGGTTCTCGATCAGGCAGATCTTTGCCGTCGTGCCGCCCATGTCGAAGGACAGCACCGTATCCAAACCATGGCGGCGGGCGATGTCGGCCGCGAAGATCGCACCGCCGGCAGGCCCGGACTCGACCAGCCGAACCGGGAACTCCGAAGCGCTCTCGACCGAGACGATGCCGCCGCCGGAATGGATCATGAAGACCGGGCAGCCGACACCGATCTCCTTCAGCGAAACGACGAGACGGTCGAGATAGGATTTGATCGCCGGCTTCACATAGGCATTGGCGCAGACCGTGTTGAACCGCTCGAATTCGCGCATCTGCGGCGACACTTCCGAGGAAATCGAGACGGAGACATGCGGCAGGCGCTTCAGGATCGCCTCGCGCACCGCGCCTTCATGCGCCCCATTGGCATAGGCATGGATGAAGCCGATGGCGACGCTCTCGTAGCCGCCGGCTGCAATCGCGTCGACGACGGCGGAAACCGAGGCGTCATCGAGCGCCAGCAGCACCTGACCGGCCGCATTCATACGCTCGCGCACCACGAAACGGTCGGCGCGGGCAATCAATGCCGGCGGCAGGACGATGTTGAGATCATACTGCTCGAAACGGTTTTCCGTGCGCATTTCCAGCACATCGCGAAAACCTTCGGTCGTAAC
This sequence comes from Shinella sp. CPCC 101442, assembly GCF_024704725.1. GTDB lineage: Bacteria > Pseudomonadota > Alphaproteobacteria > Rhizobiales > Rhizobiaceae > Shinella. The sequence continues at coordinate 147,299 of NZ_JALIQS010000001.1, forward strand.
GAAAGCCGTCCTGGCGCCGCGCCGCTCGATCAAGGCGTTGGTGGCGAGCGTCGTGCCGTGGATCAGAAGGTCGATCTCGGAAAGGGCGACGCCAGCCGTCACTGCGACGGCGGCGACACCCTTGAGGATCGCCCGCTCCGGCGCGGTGTAGTCGGTCAGCACCTTGGTCGAATGGATAACACCATCGAGATCAAGGGCGATATCCGTAAAGGTGCCGCCGATATCGACCCCCACCCGGCAGTTGCGCGACACGTTGCTTGGCATTTCGTTCCCCAAATAGACGCACCCTCGGCGCTCAATCCTAGTCCGACGCAAACGCCGGGCGAAGCTCTGACGCACCAGTTTCCACGGCTGGCGCATCGATGCAAGATTTCCGCTTGACGGATTTTGGATATATCACTTATCATACATGTGTCAACTGAAATCGAGGCCTGTTTACGACGGGACAAGCGTCGCGAACAGGACGGGATGCCGGCCGTCTTCCCATCCGCAAACAAGCAGAAGACGGGCCGCAAGAAGAAGATCGAACGCCGGAAAACGCGCGTCACCTTCAGGAAGATCAACGGCTTAACCAGAGGGAAGCCTTTCATGTCCTATGTTTCGAAATTCCTCACCGCCACTGCCATCGCGTCCGCGCTGCTGCTGGCGCCGGCCTTCTCCGCCGATACGGTCAAGATCGGCGTCGCCGGCCCCTACACGGGCGCAAACGCCACTTTCGGCGAGCAGGTCTTCAACGGTGTGTCGGCCTATGTGAACGGCGTGAACGCCGCGGGCGGCATCAACGGCAAGCAGATCGAACTGGTAAAGGGCGACGACGCCTGCGAGCCGAAGCAAGCCGTGGCCGTCGCCAACCGCTTCGTCGACCAGGACAAGGTGCAGGCCGTGATCGGCCACTTCTGCTCCTCGAGCACCATCCCGGCTTCTGAAATCTACAACGACGCCGGCATTCTCGAAATGACGCCGTCCTCGACCAATCCTGCCGTCACCGACCGTGGCTTCGACAACCTCTTCCGCGGCTGCGGCCGCGACGACCAGCAGGCCGTCGTTGCCGCCGGCTTCATCCTCGACACGCTGAAGCGGGACAAGATCGCCCTCATCCACGACAAGGACACCTATGGCCAGGGCCTGGTGGACGCCGTGAAGAAGACGATCGAGGCGCGCGGCATCCAGCCCGTCCTCTACGAAGGCCTGACGCGCGGCGAACGCGACTTCAACGCGCTCGTCACCAAGATCAAGAGCACCGGCGCCAACGCGGTCTACTTCGGCGGCCTCATCCCCGAAGGCGGCCCGCTGGTACGCCAGCTGAAGGAACAGGGCGTCGATGTCGTCTTCGTCACGGGTGACGCCTTCGCGCAGGCAGAAGTCGTCGCCGCGGCCGGCGGCGCCGCCAACCTGAAGGACGTCTATTATTCGGCAACGCCCGATCCGCTGGCCGACCCGTCGACCAAGGATGTTCAGGACGCGCTGACGAAGGCGGGCGTCACCCCGGCCAACTACGTGCTCTACGGCTACGCCAATGCGCAGGCCGTCGTCGCGGCGCTGAAGGCCGGCGAAGACCTCGATGCCCAAGCCGCATGGCTGCGCGGCAACACGGTCGATTCGGCCATCGGCAAAATCACCTGGGACGAGAAAGGCGACATCAAGGACTTCAAGTTCGTCTTCTACAACTTCGATGACAAGGGAACCCCCGCCCTCGTGAACTGAGGCAGGTCTGCTCGAACCAGCCGGACCTTTGCGTCCGACTGGCTTCACCATGCCCGCAAAATATAAGAGAGGGGAGCGCCATGGACGTCTATATCCTGGTCCAGCAACTGTTCAACGGCATCACGCTCGGCACGATCTATGGCCTCATCGCCGTCGGCTACACCATGGTCTATGGTGTCATACGCATGATCAACTTCGCCCATGGCGACGTCTACATGGTCTCGGCCTATATCGCCGCCATCACCTTGGCCGTTCTCACCTTCTTCGGCATCCAGTCCGTACCGTTCGCGCTGATTTCCGTGCTGGTGATCACCTGCGCCATCACTGCCGTCTATGGCTGGGCCATCGAGCGCGTCGCCTACCGGCCGCTGCGCGGCTCCACCAAGCTTGCTCCCCTCATCTCTGCCATCGGCATTTCGCTGATGCTGCAGAGCTATGTGCAGATCGCCCAGGGTGCACGCGATCAGGGCGTGCCGACGCTGATCAGCGGCGCCTTCCGCTTCGGCGACGGCGTGCATTTCGCACAGATCACCTATATGCAGACGGTCATCCTCTTCGCCTCGCTGATCGCCATGGGCATCCTCACCTATGTGATCAACTACACGCGCATCGGCCGCGAATGCCGGGCGACGCAGCAGAACATCCGCATGTCCGCCGTGCTCGGCGTCAACACGGACCGCATCATCTCGACCGTCTTCGTCATCGGCGCCGCGACGGCAGCCGTCGGCGGTGTGCTCGTCACCTTCAATTACGGCTCGTTCAACTTCTTCATCGGCTTCGTCATGGGCATCAAGGCCTTCACGGCGGCGGTGCTCGGCGGCATCGGCTCGCTGCCCGGCGCCGTGCTCGGCGGGATTCTGCTGGGTCTGACCGAAGCGCTGTTCGCCGGCTATGTCAGTACGGACTACAAGGACGTCTTCGCCTTCGCGCTGCTCATCACCCTCCTGTTCTTCCGCCCCTATGGTCTGCTCGGCCGGCCGGAAATCCAGAAAGTGTGAGGAGAACGACCATGGAAACGAACCGCCTCCCGGCGCTGCTCAAGCAGGCTCTCCTCACCTTCACCGTTTCGCTGATCCTCTTTGGTCCGATTTCCGGCCTCGTGCTGGAGGGCTTTTCATTCCGCAACGAACTGACGCGCGCCGTAGTGCTCGCCGCCTTCGTAACCCTCGGCCGCGTCGCACTTTCGCTGATCGGCATGACGGCCTTCGGGCGGAAACTCGCCGGCGGGGCCGCACCGAGTGGCGGCGGCGTGACGGTCATGACGGGTGAGGAAAAATCGTCCACCGCCCTTCTCGCCCTCCTCTTCCTCGCCGGCATCGCGCTGCCCTTCTTCGCCGACAAGTATTTTCTCGGCATCGCTATCCTCGCGCTCATCTATTGCCTGCTCGGCCTCGGCCTCAACATCGTCGTCGGCCTTGCCGGCCTGCTCGATCTCGGCTTCGTCGCCTTCTATGCCGTGGGCGCCTATCTGCTGGCGCTCGGTTATCAGTATCTCGGACTTGGTTTCTGGAGCGCACTTGTCATCGCGCCGTTCTTGGCGGGCCTCTTCGGCATGATCCTCGCCTTCCCGGTCCTGAAGATGCACGGCGACTACCTCGCCATCGTCACGCTCGGCTTCGGCGAAATCATCCGTCTCGTCCTCAACAACTGGCTGGAATTCACCGGCGGCCCGAACGGTGCTCCGGTTCCCGCGCCCACCCTGTTCGGGCTCGAATTCACCCGCACGGCCAAGCAGGGCGGCGTGCCTCTGCACGACTATTTTGGCATCGCCTACAGCGCCGACTACAAATTCTGGTTCATCTACCTCGTGCTTTTCCTCGTCGTCTGCCTCGTCATCTACGCCGTGGAGCGCCTGCGCGTCATGCCGCTCGGCCGCATGTGGGAAGCACTGCGCGAGGACGAGATCGCCTGCCGCTCGCTCGGCGTGAACCACGTCTTCACGAAACTCACGGCCTTCATGCTCGGCGCATCGACGGGCGGACTTGCCGGCGTGTTCTTCGCCGTGCACCAGGGTTTCGTGAATCCCACCTCCTTCACCTTCTTCGAATCTGCGCTCATCCTCGCCATCGTCGTGCTCGGCGGCCTCGGCTCGACCGTCGGCGTCATCGCCGCAGCCCTTGTGCTCACCATCCTGCCGGAACTGCTGCGCGACTTCGCCGAATATCGTGTGCTGATCTTCGGCGTGCTGATGGTGGTCATGATGATCTGGAAACCGCGCGGCCTCGTGCGCATCAAGCGCCCGGCCTTCTTCCCGAGCACCACGGCCGAGAAAACCGGCAGCCTTCCATTTGCGGCCAAAGCGGAGGCAACCCGATGACGACACCCCTCCTCGACGTGCGCAACGTTACCATGCGCTTCGGTGGCATCGTCGCAAACCGCGCCGTCAGCTTCTCCGTCGAGCGCGGCGCGGTGACCGCGCTGATCGGCCCGAACGGAGCCGGCAAGACGACCATGTTCAACTGCATCACCGGTTTCTACCGCGCCAGCGAAGGCCAGATCCTGCTTAACGGCCGCGACGGACCGCAGGACATCGGCGCGCTGATGACGAGGCCCATCACAGGTGGCTCGCATCTCGTCACCCGCGCCGGCATCGCCCGCACCTTCCAGAACATTCGCCTGTTCAAGGAAATGTCGGTCGTGGAAAACCTGCTGGTCGCCCAGCATCGCGTCACCGCCAACAACATCGTCAGCGGCGTCCTGCGGACGCCGGCCTTCCGCCGGGCGGAGCGCGAGGCCGTCGACAGGGCGTATCATTGGCTGCGGCAGATGAACCTGGCAGAGGACGCCAACCGGCTCGCCGGCGAGTTGCCCTACGGCCGCCAGCGACGCCTCGAAATCGCACGCGCCATGTGCACGGACCCGAAACTTATATGCCTCGACGAACCGGCCGCCGGCCTCAACCCGTCCGAGACGCGCGAGCTATCCGAAGTCATCCAGCGGCTGTGTCACGAACACGGCCAGACGGTCCTCGTCATCGAGCACGACATGGGCCTCGTCATGCGCATATCGCAGCACGTCGTCGTGCTCGACCATGGCGAGGTGATTTCCGACGGAACGCCCGAGCATGTGGCAAACGACCCGGCTGTCGTCGCCGCCTATCTCGGGGTCAGCGAAGAAGAGGTCAACGCATGACGAGATTGCTCGAATTTTCCGGCGTGCACGCCCATTACGGACCCGTCGAGGCGCTGAAGGATGTAAACGTCCACATTTCCAAGGGCGAGATCGTCAGCCTGATCGGCGCCAACGGCGCCGGCAAGACGTCGCTCCTCTCCGCGATCTTCGGTGCGCCACGCGCCACGGCAGGCAAAATCCTGCACAGGGGCGAGGATATCTCGCGCCTTCCAACCAACCGGATTTCCCGTCGCGGCATCGCGCTGGTGCCGGAGGGCCGGCAGATCTATCCGGACATGAGCGTCGAGGAGAACATGATGATGGGTACGACGCCCATCGGCATGGCGCATTTCGAGGAGGACCGCGCGACGATGTTCGAGCTCTTCCCGCGTCTTCGCGAGCGCCGCAACCAGACCGCGGGCACCATGTCCGGCGGCGAGCAGCAGATGCTGGCGATCGCCCGTGCCATGATGGCCCGCCCCGAACTCATGCTCTTCGACGAGCCTTCGCTCGGTCTCGCGCCGCTTGTCGTCAAGCGTGTCTTCGAGGTCTTGGGCGAGATCGCCGCGATGGGAAAAACCATTTTCCTCGTCGAGCAGAACGCCAACCATGCGCTGAAACTCTCGCAACGCGCCTATGTCATAGTCAACGGCCGCATCCATCTGTCCGGCGAAAGCGCCGCGCTGCTCGACAACGAAGATGTCCGAAAGGCCTATCTCGGCCTGCATTGAAGAAGCGATTTCCGTGCTTTCCGGTCAGTTGACGGCCCGATGCAATTGCGTTTGCGCAAAACGTTCTTGTAATAAAGCTTTGCGGCATGGACCGCTGCGGAGAGAGCATGGATCCGACCCATCTGTTCGAGCTCGTGATCGGCATGTTCGTGGCGATCATCGCGCTCCACTATGCCGCGCACCGGCTCGGCCTGCCGCCGTCCGTCGCGCTGCTGGCCGGTGGGGCCATGCTGGCCTTCGTGCCGGGCCTGCCGACCATCGAGGTCGACCCGGAACTCGTGCTCGTCATCTTCCTGCCGCCGCTGCTGCTGGATGGCGCATGGACCATCGCCGTCGGACGCCTGCGCCGGCACCTGATCGGCATCTTCTCGCTCGCTGTCGGCGCCGTGTTCTTCACCGCCGTTGTCGTCGCCGTCGTCACCCATTTCCTGTTTCCCTCACTGCCCTGGGCGGCCTGCGCGGCGCTCGGCGCCATCGTCTCGCCACCGGATGCCGTCTCCGCCCGCGCGATCCTGCAGCGCGTAAAACTGCCCCGGCGCCTGCAGATCCTGCTTGAGGGAGAAAGCCTGCTCAATGATGCGAGCGGCCTGGTGCTCTTCCGCTTCGCGATCGCTGCCGGCGTCACCGGCGCCTTCAGCGCATCCGAGGCGGTGGGCAGCTTCTTCGTCCTGGCCGTCGGCGGTGCGCTGGTCGGCACGGCCATCGGCACGGCCTGGGTACTGGTGGTGCGCCGTCTGGGCGACGAGTACCTGATGATCGCCGCCACCGCCCTGTTGTCCTGGACCTCCTACCTGCTCGGCGAGTACCTGCATGTCTCCGGCGTCATCGCCACCGTCACGACGGGCCTCATTGCCAGCTGGCACCAGCACACCGTGCTTTCGGCCGCGACGCGCATGCGCGGCACGTCCTTCTGGACGGTCGTCGTCTTCCTGATGGAGGCGGCTGTCTTCATCCTGATCGGCCTTTCGCTGCGGGGCGTCGTGGAACGCGTCGGCGGCTTCGACGTCGTCGCCGCCACCTGGGGCCTGCCGATCCTCGTCATCCTCGTCGCGCTGACGCTGGCGCGCTTTGCCTGGATATTCATGTCGGACCTCGCAATTGTCGTGGGCAACACGCTTGGCCTCAAGCGCTACACGCCGGTGGGTGCCCGTGGCGCGACGGTGCTGAGCTGGGCCGGCATTCGCGGCGTGGTGACGCTGGCGCTGGCGCTCAGCGTGCCCGAGAGCTTTCCGGGCCGCGACTTCATCCTCGTCACGTCCTTCGCCGTCATTCTCGGCACCGTTCTCATCCAAGGCACGACCCTCGGAAAGATCATCGAATGGGCCGGCCTCAGCGAATCCATTTCCGAAAAACCACGCCTTTCGATGAGCCAGGCGGAAATGACCATGGCGCAGGCGCAGTTCGCGACGGTGCAGAAGCGGGCCTATGACGGCGACGGCGCGCTCATCCATCCGCAACTTCTCGAGAAATACCAGCGCCGGGCCGTGGCCATCGTCGATTATGCCGAGCGCACCGAGCACTACACGCCGCTGCTGCACGCGCATTTCGACCTCGTCCTTGAAATCGTCGCCGCCGGCCGCCACGAGCTCATCCGCCTCCACCGCGCCGGCGATATCGACGACGAGACCCTGCACGAACTGGAGCGCGATCTCGATCTCGAGGAACTGAGCGCCATCTCCGCCAAGGGCTGACGGCGGCCATCACACCAGAGTCCCCAATGGAAACGGCGCGGCGCGGTCGCGCCGTTTTCGCTTGCGTTCCTGCGGTCGAACGCCACCAGGGTCGTTTCCTCCACACATTTTCACGAACCGACTGGCCGAGTTTCGGAGCGAAAAATCCAATGCCGCCAAAGGCATGGTGACCGATGACATTCGCCCACCTTACAAAAGACAAGCGATCATCATCGTTTGTCATTTTCCAATGTTGACATTTGTCGACACATAAACGTATTTTGTAAAAATGCGATGGGAGAGCATCGCCCGAAATGCCGGGAGGAATGCATGCAGCCACTTCTGAAAGTGGAAGGACTGAAAAAGTCCTTTGGCGGCGTTGCCGCGCTTCGCGACGGCCGCTTCGAGCTGGAAGCCGGCTCGGTGCACGCGCTGTGCGGCGGCAACGGCGCAGGCAAATCGACCTTCCTGTCCATCCTCATGGGTATCCACAAGCGCGATGGCGGCACGATCCTGCATCGTGGCAATCCGGTCGAATTCGCCAACCCCGCAGAGGCACTGCGCTCCGGCATCGCCATCATCGAGCAGGAGCTGAGCCCGGTTCCGCACATGACGGTGGCGGAAAACATCTATCTCGGCCGCGAGCCATCGGCCCGCTTCGGCGGCATCGATTTCAAGACGATGAACCGCAATGCGCAGTCGCTGCTCGACCGCCTCGAATTCAGCATTTCCGCCACGCAATACATGATGAACCTCTCGGTCGCGCAGATGCAGCTGGTCGAGATCGCCAAGGCGCTGAGCCACGAGGCTGACGTCATCTTCATGGACGAGCCGACGTCCGCGATCGGCGAGAAGGAGGCGCAGCACCTCTTTTCGGCCATCCAGCGCCTGAAGGCCGAGGGCAAGGGCATCGTCTATGTCTCGCACCGCCTCTCGGAGATCTTTCAGATCGCCGACAGCTACACGGTGTTCCGCGACGGCGGCTTCGTGGGGGCAGGCAAGCTCGCCGATATCGACCGGCCGGGCCTCATCCGCATGATCGTCGGCCGCGATCTCGGCGAAGAATACATCAAGACCAACACGCCGACCGAGATCGCCGGCCTCGAAGTCTCGGGCCTGTCTGCACCCGGCAAGATCGACGACATCTCGTTCACGGCCCGCAAGGGCGAGATCTTCGGCATCTATGGCCTGATGGGCTCGGGCCGCACGGAAATCTTCAACTGCCTCTTCGGCATGGACCGGCCCTCGGCAGGCGACATCCGCCTCGACGGCCAGGCCGTCACGATCCGCCAGCCGTCCGACGCCATGGCCGAAGGTATCGCCTTCGTCACCGAGGATCGCAAGGTCACGGGCCTCAACCTGACGGACAGCGTGCGCAACAATATCTGCCTCGCCAGCCTGCCGGAAATGAGCCCGGCCTTCGTGATGCGCAAGAGCGAGGAGCAGGCCGCCAGCGCCGATATGATCGCCCGCTTCGCCATCAAGGCCGCGCGCGACACGATGCCGGTCTCCGGCCTTTCGGGCGGCAATCAGCAGAAGGTCGTGCTCGGCAAGTGGTTCCAGCGCCAACCGCGCGTGCTGCTGCTCGACGAGCCGACCCGCGGCGTCGATGTTGGCGCCAAGCGCGAGATCTACCGCATCATCTGCGACTTCGCCGCCGCCGGCGGTACGGTCGTGATGATCTCCTCCGAAATCGACGAAATCCTGGGAATGTCCGACCGCATCCTCGTGATGCGGCAGGGACGGTCCGCCGGTATCCATGACCGGCGGCAGACGGATGCCCAGTCCCTCGTGCATCTGTCGACCTGACGGAAACGAGACCCCGAGCGACGCATCGACCCAAGCATGGCAAGAGGTGACACCGTGTCCAGTGCAGAAAACAACACCGCCAGCAGCTGGCTGAATTCCGACCGCCGCAGGCTGATCCTGCAGGAATACGGCATCTTCTTCGCCTTTCTGCTGCTCGTCGGCGTCCTCGCGCTGTCGAACGAGTTCTTCCTGACGCCGGGCAATATTTCCAACGTCCTGCTGCAGACGTCCATCAACGGCGTTCTCGCCATCGGCATGACCTTCGTCATTCTGACGCGCGGCATCGACCTGTCGGTCGGCTCGGTCGTGGCGCTGGCCGGCATGGTGAGCGCGAGCTTCGTCACGAGTTCGGCGACCGCCGGCATTGCCGGCGCGCCCTATCCGATGGTCGTGGCGCTCGCCGTCGGCATCCTCGTCGGCGTCGCTTGCGGCGCGCTGGTCGGCTTCATCGTCTCGCGCTTCTCGGTGCCGGCCTTCGTTGCGACGCTCGGCATGCTGTCGGCCGCCCGCGGCGCCACGCTGATCTATGGCGGCGGCAAGCCGGTGCCGGGCCTCAGCCCCGAGTTCCGCTGGATCGGCACGGGCAACATTCTCGGCATTCCGATGCCGGTCATCCTGCTCGCGCTGGTCTTCGGCGTCTCCTGGTGGGTGCTCACCCGCACGCGCTTCGGCCGCTACATCTATGCCGTTGGCGGCAACCCGCATGCGGCCAAGACCTCGGGCCTCAACGTCACCCGCATCCGCTTCATGGTCTATGTCATCTCGGGCGCTCTATCGGGCCTTGCCGGCATGATCCTGTCGGCCCGCACGGGTTCGGCCCTGCCGCAGGCCGGCATCGCCTACGAACTGGACGCCATCGCGGCGGTCGTCATCGGCGGCACCAGCCTTTCGGGCGGCGTCGGCCGGGTGACGGGAACGCTGATCGGCGCGCTCATCATCGGCGTCATGAACAACGGCCTCGATCTCATGGGCATCCAGTCCTACTACCAGCAGGTCCTCAAGGGTGCCCTCATCGTCGGTGCCGTCATGCTCGACCAGAAGCGAAATCAGGGCCTCTAGCCCGCAGAAACCGGGCGTCTTCCCACGCCCGTGGACGAACGGCACGCCGGAGGGCGGCCGAAATTCTCAAAGGAGGAGAATGACATGAAGAAACTGATGATCGCGCTTGCCTCTGCGACGGTGCTGCTCGCCTCGTCCGCCATGGCCCAGGAGAAGCTGAAGATCGGCGCGGCACCCTACGGCCTCAACGCGGAATTCATGCAGATCTGGTCCGCAGCGCTCGAGGAACACCCGGCCGTCAAGAGCGGCGAAGTCGAGCTGACCGTCTTCGACGGACGCTACGACGCGCTGGTCCAGCAAGAACAGTTCAACACGATGATCACCCAGAAGTTCAATGCGATCATCTTCGTGCCGATCGACATCGAAGCCGGCGCGACCGCCGTGCAGGCCGCCAGCGACGCCGGCATTCCGGTCGTCGGTTCCAACACCCGCGTCAATTCCGACCTGCTCGCCTCCTATGTCGGCTCCGACGACACGATCTCCGGCTACATGGAAGCCAAAGCCGTGCTCGACAAGATCGGCTGCAAGGGCAATGTCGTGATCATCGAAGGCCCGATCGGCCAGTCCGCACAGATCTCGCGCCTTGAAGGCAACCAGAAGGCGCTTGCCGAGTGCCCTGATGTCAAGGTTCTCGAACAGCAGACCGCCAACTGGTCGCGCGCCGAAGCCCAGACGCTGATGGAAAACTGGCTGACCTCGCATCCCGGCCAGATCAACGGCGTCATCGGCCAGAACGACGAAATGGCGCTCGGCGCCGTCGAAGCGATCAAGTCCGCCGGCCTGAAGACCGAGGATTTCGCGATCGCCGGCATCGACGGCATCACGGACGCGCTGACGGCCGTCAAGGAAGGCACGATCACCTCGATCCTGCAGGATGCCCGCGCCCAGGCGCAGGGTGCGCTCGATCTCGCGATCTTCCACGCCAGGAAGGGTGACTACAAGCCGCAGTCCGACATCTGGGCGCAGTATCCGGACATGCCGTTCAACGACGGCAAGGACAAGGAGTACAATGTTCCGTGGACGCCGGTCACGGCCGACAACGTCGACAAGCTCCTGGGCATGCGCAAGTAACGACCATTCGCGGGGCGGTCGATGCCGCCCCGCTCTCCCAACCCTTCGAAGGCTGAACCGATGACCGACACACCTCCCAAGATCGATCTCAACTTCCCGCTCGACGGCAAGGTCGCGCTCGTCACCGGCGGCGCCTCCGGCATCGGCGCGGCCGTCGCCGCCGCCTTTGCCGCCAAGGGCGCCAAGGTCGCCGTGCTCGACATCAATGTCGAGGTCGCGAAGGCGAAGGCCGAGGAGCTCGGCGGTTCGGCAAAGCCCTTCGTCTGCGACGTCTCCAATCCGGCCTCCGTCGAAAAAGCCGTAGCCGATGTGGTCGAAGCCTTCGGCGGCATCGATATCGCGGTCAACAGCGCCGGCATCGTGGCCCTTGCGCCAGCCGAAGACCTGACGCTTGCCCAGTGGGACAGGACGATCGACATCAACCTCAAGGGTAGTTTCCTGATCACCCAGGCCGTCGGCCGCCGCATGATCGCGGCCGGCAAGGGTGGCAAGATCGTCAACCTCGCCTCGCAGGCCGGTACGGTCGCCATCGAGGATCACGTCGCCTATTGCGCCTCGAAATTCGGTGTCATCGGCATGTCCAAGACCTTTGCCGCCGAATGGGGCAAACACGGCATCACCGTCAACACGATCTCCCCCACCATCGTTCTGACCGAACTGGGCAAGCAGGCCTGGGCCGGTGAGAAAGGCGAAGCCGCCAAAAAGCGCATCCCCAACGGCCGTTTCGCCTTCCCGGAAGAGATCGCTGCCGCCGCCGTGTTCCTGGCCTCGCCGGGCGCCGACATGATCAACGGCGCCGATCTCCTGATCGACGGCGGCTACACCATTCTGTGAGAGGACTTATCATGCAGCGTTTCATCAACGATCCGGATCTGGTGGTCGAAGACACCGTCAAGGGCTTCGTCAAGGCCCATTCGGACATCGTGCGCCTTGCGGAGAACCCGCGCGTCGTCGTCGCCAGGGATGCGCCATTCGCCGGCAAGGTCGGTGTGGTGACGGGCGGCGGCTCCGGCCATGAGCCGGCCTTCATTGGCTATACCGGCAAGAACATGCTGGATGCGGTCGCCGTCGGCGAACTGTTCTCCTCGCCCACCGCCAAGAGCTTCTACGATGCCATCCGCGAGGCCAATGGCGGCAAGGGCGTCGTCGTGCTCTACGGCAACTATGCCGGCGACAACATGAACGTGAAGATGGCGACGAAGCTCGCCGCCAAGGACGGCATCGAGATCGCGACCGTCGTCGCCAATGACGACGTCTGCTCCGCCCCACCGCAGGAGCGCGAAAAGCGCCGCGGCGTCGCTGGCGAGATATTCATGTGGAAGATGGGCGGCGCAAAGGCCGCGACCGGCGCCAGCCTCGAAGAGGTTCGCGCCACCGCGCAGAAGGCCATCGACAATTGCCGCTCGATCGGCGTCGGCCTCGGCCCCTGCACGCTGCCGGCCGTCGGGCATCCGAACTTCCAGATCGAGCCCGGCACGATGGAGGTCGGAATCGGCCATCACGGCGAACCGGGCGTGCGCGTCGAAAAGCTGAAGACGGCCGAAGAGGTCGCCAAGGACATGGTGAAGATCGTGCTCGACGATCACAACCTGCCCGAGGGCACCGAGGTCGCGGTCCTCGTCTCCGGCCTGGGCGCGACGCCGCTCAACGAACTCTACATCCTCAACGACACGATCGAGAGCGAGATTTCGGCCCGTGGCCTGAAAATCCGCAAGACCTGGATCGGCAACTATTTCACCTCGCTGGAAATGGTCGGCGCGACGCTGACCGTCATGGCGCTCGACGACGAACTGAAGACGCTGCTCGAGGTCGAGACGCGTTGCACGATGATCCTGTAACGGAGGAAGACACATGCAGACCTTCGACAATGCCTCCTCAGGTGCCATCGTGCTGTCGATGGCCGAACGGATCGTCGAGAACCGCGCCTATCTCAGCGAGATCGACGGCAAGATCGGCGACGGCGACCACGGCGTGAACATGGCCAAGGGTTTCGCCATGGCCGCCGAGCGCCTGAAGGGCAAGGACGCTTCGCTTTCTGAATCCCTCGACACGCTCGGCACCGTACTGATGACGGAAATCGGCGGTTCGATGGGCCCGCTCTACGGCGTCATGTTCACGGAATTCGCCGAGACCCTCCAGGGTATCGAAAAGATCGACGCGGCCACCTACAGCAGGATGCTGCATGCCGGCCTGGCGGGCATCCAGTCGATCGGTTCGGCGAAGGTCGGGGACAAGACGCTGATCGACGCTCTCGCGCCCGCCGTCGAGGCCTTCGACACGACGACGGCGGCTAATAAGTCGTTCGGCGAAGCACTTGAAGCGCTTGTCGCCGCCGCGGAAGCCGGCCGCGACTCGACAATCAACCTCGTTGCCAAGATCGGCCGTGCGAGCCGCCTCGGCGAACGTTCGCTCGGTGTGCTGGATGCGGGCGCCACCTCCTGCGCCATCATTCTCAAGGAACTGTCCGGCGGCGCGCGCGAACGCCTCGCCTGAGACAGACGAAAAGTTCCTCCCAGGATGCGCGGCCTGTCCTTCGTGACGGGTCGCGCACCGCTTTTTTGCCGTGGCATGTTGCAAACCGGCGGCGTTGCTTTCATCTTCGCCGCCTGATGGGGGACCGGCGAAACCGATGGTATTGAAGACTTCCGCACCGCGCAAGGGCGGCCCCGGCCGGGGCACCGGGCCTGAGGGCATCGACACGATCCCGCTACGCTATGGCGATGACCCCTATGTCTGGGCCTGCTGGCTCTATTACGAAGACGGCATGACGCAGGGCGAGATCGCCTCGGCGATGGGCGTCTCGCGCGCCACCGTCAACAGCTACCTCGCCGATGCCCGCGAAAAGGGCATCGTCAACATCTCCATCGAGCCCGCCCGCCTCGCCTCTCTCACCATCGCGCAGGAACTGAAGCGCCATTTCGGCCTCGCCGACTGCCTCGTCGTGCCAAACGGCGACGATTCACGTCCACTGATCGGCCGGCTGGGCGCTGCCGGCGCGCAGGCGCTTTCCAAGATGATCAAGTCCGGCGACACGCTCGCCGTCGCCTGGGGCCGCACGATCCTTTCGGTCGGCGAACATCTCGAAATGGGCTCCCTGCAGGACGTCACCGTCGTACAGGCGACCGGTGGCACCACCGCGAGCTTCGCCTACACGCCGGAACTGACCACCGCCGCCGTTGCGCGTGCCATCTCCGCGCGCTGCGTCAACATCACCGCACCCGCCGTCGTCGCCTCCGCGCAGATGCACGACATGCTGCTGGCCGAGCCGCTGATCCGCGAGCAGTTCGATACGCTCGCGCGTGCCAACCGCATCGTCTTCGGCATCTCGTCGCTGCGCCCCAATTCGACGATCCACACCAGCGGCTTCTTCGAATCCGTACCCCTGCAGCACTATCTCGCCAAGGGCGCCGCCGGCGTGCTCGCCGGCCGCTTCATCGACGAACGTGGCCGTCCCGTCGCCGGTCCACTCGACGACCGCACCATCGGCATCTCGCTCGAAATGCTGCGCGGCATCGGCACGCGCGTCGCCGTGGCCGGCGGCTTCGACAAGGTACCGGCCCTCCTCGCCGCCCTGCGCGGCGGCTATGTCAATGTGCTTGTAACGGATGCGGCAACAGGCGCCGGCATTCTCCGCGCCGATGGCGTCACCAGTCTCGACGGCAAGCTTTCGCAACGCCAGAAAAGCACGCCGGTCGCCAACAGCTATCGCAGCCATGTCAAGAAATTCCTCAACAATCCCAATGATGTAGTCGAAGAGATGCTGGACGGCCTGATCGCCGCGCACAGGCCTTACCTCCAGCCGATCGGCACCTCCCACCGCGCCCTCGTCGCCCGCAACGGCCCGCGCCCCGGCAAGGTCGGCCTCGTCATCGGCGGCGGCACGGGACATGAACCCTGCTTCGTCGGGTATGTCGGCAAGGGGCTTGCCGATGCGGTGGCGCTCGGCAACATTTTCTCCTCCCCCCCGCCCGACCCGATCGTGAAATGCGCCGTGGCGGCCTCCGGTGGTGCGGGCGTACTGTTCGTCTACGGCAACTATGCCGGCGACGTAATGAATTTCGAGATGGCCGCAGAGCTTGCCGAGGAACGGGGCATCCCGATCCGCACGGTTCTGACCACCGATGACATCGCCTCCTCGCCCGTCGAGGACAAGGAGGGACGACGCGGCGTTGCCGGAAATTTCTTCGTCTTCAAGGTGGCGGGTGCTGCCTGCGATCTCGGCATGACGCTTGGCGAATGCGAGGCCGTCACCCGCAAGGCGAACGACCGTACCTATACGGTCGGGGTCGCGCTCGAATCCTGCTCCATGCCGCAGACACGGCGGCACAACTTCGAAATCGGCCCCGATGACATGGAACTCGGCATGGGCATCCATGGCGAGCCCGGCGTATCGCGCGAGCGCGTGCGCACCGCCGACGAGATTGTCGATGCGATCATGGACAACATCTTCAAGGAGATGAAGGCCGAGCCCGGCGACAAGGTGGCGGTTCTCGTCAACTCCTTCGGCGCCACGCCGTTGATGGAGCTCTACATCCTCTACCGCCGGGTAGAGCAGCGGCTCGCCGCCAAGAACATCCAAATCGAGGCGAACTGGGTGGGGCACTACTGCACTTCGCTCGACATGGTCGGCGCCTCCATCTCGATCCTGCATCTCGACCGTCAGCTGACCGGGCTTTTGCACCATCCGTGCCGGACGGCGATCCTGACCATCCATGCGCCTGAAGCGGACGAAGCGGCAAAGGGCTGAGGCCGCTTGTGCCCTAGGGGAGGAAGACATGTCGGAAACTGCCGCACGGGTGCTTGCCCGGATGTTCGAACGGATGTCCAGGGTGATCGAAACGGAAAAGGACCGCCTTTCCGAACTCGACGGCGCCATCGGCGACGGCGACCATGGCATCACCATGTCGATCGGCTTCAAGGCGGTGACGGCGGCACTGGCCGCGCTTGATCTTGAAAGTGCAAGCCCTTCCGACGTGATGTCGACGGCGGCAAGCGGCTTCCTCGACGCCGTCGGCGCCTCCACCGGCCCGCTCTATGCAACAGGCTTTCGCCGCGCCGGGCAGGCGCTTGCGGGCTGCGACCAGCTCGATCTTGCGGCCTGCCGAGACATGCTCAGCGCGATTTCCGAGGGCATCCGCGACCGCGGCAAGGCGCAGCGCGGCGACAAGACGATGCTCGACGTCTGGCTGCCCGCCGCGGAGGCTGCCGCGACAGCCGTTGCCGCTCACCGCCAGAAACCCGAATTCTGGAAGGCCGTGGAAGCCGCCGCAGAGAACGGCGCTGCCGCCACCGCCACCATGGTTGCCACCAAGGGCCGCGCCGCCCGCCTGCGCGAACGCTCGCTCGGCCATACCGACCCGGGCGCCGCCTCCGCCGCCATGCTGATCAAGGCGATGGCTGCGACGCTCTAGGTGTTTGGTCCTGATATTTGGCGGGTTGGAGCGAGCCTGAATCTTTCGGGTTCTTTTGTCCAGACGCTCAAGATGTAATCATACGGCGTGAGGCCTGTCAGGTCTTGAGCCGCCTGCGAAATTGTTGTCGAGACGAAATCGCCTATGTGTCTGCGGAGGTGATCGTAGCTGTCGGAGTGATATTGTTTGACGGTTGCCTCCTTGATCGTCCGATTCATCCGCTCGACCTGGCCGTTTGTCCATGGATGCCTGGGTTTGGTCAGCCGATGCTCGATGCCATGTCGTCAGCATGCCCGATCGAACGGATGCCCCCAGAACCGGGCGGCTGGCCCGTTGCAGTTCTTCGGGATGTCCGCGAACTGAATTCCGCTGTCGGTTAACATCGTGCGGATCTCGAAGGGTACAGCAGCAACCGGCGCATCCAGGAAGTGTGACGCCGTTCGGGTGGCTGCTCGCTCGGCCAGGTCGACGTGAAAATAGCCGGTTGCATAGGCCTTGAACTTCTTTCTCGGCGGTTTATCACCATCGACCTCCGGCAATCTCGAAATCCCATGGCGTTGCAGACATCGATGCAATGACGAGCGCGTCAGATGCGGGATTGTCGGCTGGAGGGCTTAGAGGCAATCATCCAGCACCAGCAACATGTGCTGCCGGAACGCAACGATGACCGCCTCCTCTTCTGCACTGACAACAGTTGAACGCGGCTCCTGCGAGCGCGGTCGTGACGTGTTTGGCCCATAGTGCTTCCTTCCATTCCATGGAAAAGATTGCACCATCAAATACAGGGACTAAACACTGAAGATCGTCCCCACTCGGCAATCGGATACAACGTCACGATTGCCATGCACAATCCCGATGACAAAATCAGCCGGTCATCGTGATCAAAGCCGGAAAATTCCAAATCCCGGCGGCCCAAACCTGGGACTCAGTGCTAAACCATATTTCTCTCTCATGCAGTTGGGGTTCGAGGGCATGCCGCTTCCCGGGGAGCAATGGCACACTGTTTCAAGCCGTTCGCCGATATGATCACCCTCCACAGAGACTTTCCCCTTTACATATGCAACTGCCGTTGCCGCGGTAGACAGTTACCATCGTCGGTGAACCATGCACGCCCGACCGAGCTCATAGAGACCACGGCTCCCGCACCCGACCGCGGCTTTGCTTTTTCATCACGCGGGGCAGACCGTGATGCGCATGGAGACACTCAGGCTTTCGGCCGGTTCCAGCACCCTGAGCCCATGGTCCTGCGGTTCACCGGGCAGGTTGAAAGCATCCACGGGATGCGTCACCGGCTCGAAGCAGATGAAATCCGCATCCGCGGCAGGGGAAAAGACGACGTACCGGTTCAGCGGCTCGCTCGTCTCGATATCCGCCGCCAGGCCCTTCCCCGGCCAGGCGATCCGCGCCTTGCCGTTCCAGCCGTCGAACCAGTTGTTGATCCACCGGGCCGGGAGAAGCCGGGGCCGGTTGAAATCCATGTCCGGATGCATGCCAACGGGCTCGCGGCCCTTCGAAAGATGATCGGCCTGCTCCAGCCAGACGTCCGTAGCCGCGGCGGCAAGCGTCGTATCCGCATCGCGCACGAACCAGGGATGGAAGCCTGCGCCGTAAGGTAGCCGGATGGCTGCGCGGTTGGTGACGTCGAGCGTCATGACGAGCCCGGCATCGACGAGACGATACGTCGCGGTCGCATCAAAACGGAATGGCCCCGGCCCCTCGGCCGCGAGCGCCAGGCTTATGAAATCCCCTCCCTCCGCTGCCACGCGCCATGGAGATGAAAAACCGCTGCCGTGGAGGGGATAGGCCTCTGTGTCCATGTTGCGGGACAATGCGTGGAAGTCGCCATTGAAGGAGAAGCCACCGCCGGAAACACGTCCGGAAAAGGGCACGAGCAAGATGTTGGATAGGGCAAAGGGATGAGCCGTCCCGGGATCGACTGCCCGAAAGATCGGCTGCCAGTCCGCCCCATGCAACACGTCGAACGCCGCCAACCCGGCGCCGAGATCAGGCCGCACGGTGATGCGCGCCCTGCCGTTGGAAAGCGAAACCGTCATTACCAGCCGCCATCAACGGCTATGTTCTGGCCGGAGATCATGTCGGATGCCGGCGAGACGAGGAAATGCACCAGTTCCGCAACGTCCTCCGGCTGGATACGTGCCTTCAGCGACTGGTTTTCGAGAATCCAGTCGTTGTAGGCCTGCAGCCGGTCGGCAAAGACACGCGCCTCCGCCTCCGACACCACCGCGCCGGGGGAGACCGCATTGACGCGCACGCCATGCGGGCCGAGTTCGCGCGCAAGCGACTTCGTCAGCCCCAGCATCGCGCCCTTGGAAGCGACATAGGGCACATATCCGTCCCAGCGACCGTTCAGCGTTACCGAGCAGAAATTGACGATCTTGCCGTAACCCCTGCCCTTCATGGCCGGCGCGACGGCGCGGGCCAGCGCGAAGGCGGCGGAGGAGTTGACGCGGACCTGATCCTCGTATTCCTCGAGCGAGAACGCCTCGAAGGGCTTGTTGATGATGAGCGCGGCGTTGTTAATGAGGATATCGATGCCGCCGTGCTCGCGCGCGAGCACGAACACACGCCTTTCCGCAGCGGCGAGGTCGTTCAGGTCCTCGCCGATATAGACTGCCTTACCGGTGTACGCCCGGGCCGTTTCGGCAGCGAATTCCTCGCCGCCGCCGGTGTCCGGACGGTCGAGCAGCAGCAGGCTCGCCCCGGCACGCGCAAGCCGGTTTGCCTGGGCGCGGCCGAGCGTGCCGAGCGCGCCGGTGAGAAGGACGGTCTTTCCTGTCAGCTCTGTCATTGTCTCCTCACAGAAGCGCGTGAACCTCGTCGATGGAGGTTTCGGACGTGGGCTTGTCGAACACGATCTCGCCGCGGGCCATGGCTACGATCCGGTCGCAGGACTGGAAGACATGCTGCATGTTGTGCGAGATGAAGATACCGGTCAGCCCCTGTGCCTTCAGGCCCC
The DNA here is from genome assembly GCF_024704725.1 of Shinella sp. CPCC 101442. Lineage (GTDB taxonomy): Bacteria > Pseudomonadota > Alphaproteobacteria > Rhizobiales > Rhizobiaceae > Shinella. The sequence goes on from NZ_JALIQS010000001.1 coordinate 166,842, forward strand.
GCACGAAACCGATGACCTTGTCGGTCTCCTTGACGGAGAGATGGTTGGTCGGCTCGTCAAGGATCAGCACCTTGGACTTGAAATGCATGGCACGCGCGATTGCGACACCCTGCCGCTGACCGCCGGAAAGCTCACCGACGAGTGCATCCGGCGAACGCAGGTGCAGATCGACATCGGCGATGGCCTGCACGCTTTCGGCGCGCATGCGCTTCTGGTCCATGATGCCGATGCCGAAGAGCGACCATTTCATCGGCTCGCGACCGATGAAGAGATTTCGGGCGATCGACATGGTAGGCACCATGGAATTGTACTGGTAGATCGTCTCCAGCCCATGACGCATCGCGTCCTTGGGGCTGCGCAGTTCGACCTTCCTGCCTTCGATCAGCACCTCGCCGGAATCCTGATGGTGGACACCGGAGAGGATCTTGATGAGCGTCGATTTGCCCGCCCCATTGTCGCCCACCAACCCGACGGTCTCGCCGGGATGGATGGTGAGGTTGACGCTCTTCAGCGCGTGCACGCCGCTGTACCATTTCTGCAGGTTGCGGCATTCGATGACCGGCGTCGTCACTTGTGCGCCTCCACCTTGATCTTGCGGGAAAGCTTGCCCATCCAGGCATTGGCGATGACAGCGAACATGGTGAGCACGCCGATGGCGAACTTGAACCAGTTGGCATCGACGCGCGAGAGAACCAGACCATTGTCGATCGTGCGGATCAGCAGCGTGCCGATGATCGCGCCGAAGACCGTGCCTATGCCGCCCGCCAGCGCCGTGCCGCCGATGACCGCGGCCGCGACCGCCTGCAGCTCCAGCCCCTCGCCGATGGAGGGGAGCGGCGAACCGAGACGCAGCACCTGCAAGAGGCCGGCGAACCCCGCCAGCACGGAGCAGAGCATGAAGCAGGCGATCTTGACGCGCTTGACGGGGATGCCCATCGAGGCGGCCGCCTCGTTGAAGCCGCCGGCTGCACGGATCCAGTTGCCGAAATTGGTGAGCGACAGCATGGCCCCGACCAGCGCCGCAATGCCGACGAACCAGACGAAGGACATACGGAACAGCGCGCCCTGCCAGATATAGTCCGTGAAGAGCCAGGTCGGCAGGTCGGAGGGTAGCAACGGCGGGAAGCCGCCGGAGATGACGATGGTCAGCGAACGCGCGATGAACAGCATGCCGAGCGTGGTGATGAAGCTCGGGATCGCGAATTGCAACGTGACATAGCCGTTGATGAAGCCGATCACCGCGCAGACCAGAAGCCCCAGCAGAACCGCGCCCGTGAAGGGTACTCCGCCGTTCAGCATCACGGCCATAGACATCGGCATCAGCGCGAAGACCGACCCGACCGACAGATCGAACTCGCCGCAGATCATCAGGATCGTCACGCCGATGGCGACGAGCGCCATTTCCGGCAGCAAGCCCATGACGCCGCGCACGTTCTCGAAGGAGAGCAGGATGCCGTTCGACTTCACCTGGAAAACGGCCAGGAGAACGATCAGCAGAGCGAGGCCGGCGAGTTCCGGCTTGTCGAGATAGATTTTCAGAAACCGCTTCATGAACCGCCACTTATGGTTCGGCGTCTCGCCTTCCGGGACAAGACGCCGGTTGCGTGTCGGGTGCGCCGGATCAGCGCAGGCCCTGCTTTGCCATTTCAAGAATGATCGGAACGTCTTTCGGCGTAACGATGCCCTGCCCGGTGTCGATGTCGGAGGGCGTCAACCCGGCCGTCTTCCACAGATAGGCCTGCATGACGGGCATGAAGCCCTGCATGTAGGGCTGCTGGTCGACCTGCACCTGCACATAGCCAGCCTCCATCTGCTGGAGCACTTCCGGCACGAGATCGAAACCGCCGAGCAGAACCTTGCCGGGCTCGATGCCCCTATCCTTCAGCACCTTGGCGACGCCAGCGTGCCAGTAGCCCGTATCGAAATAGGCCGTCGTGTTGGGGTTGGCATTGAGATATGCACCGATACGGTCGGCGGTCAGCGCAAGGTCGGTCGCAGAATCGATGCGCGTAATGGTGATCTCGCGATCGGTGTGCGCGGCCTTGTACTCTTCGAGGAACTTCATCACACCGCCGGCGCGCTGTTCGGACCAGGTCTGGCCGGGCGCATTCACGCCGACCAGCAGGTTGAGCGGGCCGTCCTTCGGAAAGTTCTCCGACTGCGCTTTGGCGAGCGAATAGCCGGCTGCGGTAAAGCCCTGGCCGATGAAGGCTTTACGGGCATTGCCCTTGGCGCCTTCGCTGTCATCGACATTGACGGCGAGAACGAGGATGCCGGCATCGACCGCTTCCTGGATCACATTGTCATAGGCCTTGTTGTCGACGATCGCGACAAAGATCGCATCCGGCTTGGAAGCAATCGCCGCCTGAAGGTTGGCGACGGCCTGTTCGACGGCTCCTTCCGTCTGCGTGAGGATCAGCTGGCATGAGGCACCGACCTTCTCGCAGGCATCGTCATAGCCCTTTTTGACCGACTGCCAGAAGGTGTTGGAAGCGGACGAGTGGCTGATGAAGGCGATGTTGAGCCCTTCGGCGCTGGCGCCGGAAGCCATGAATGCCAGCCCGAGGGCTGTTCCCGTTATCAATTTTCGGATCATGATGCGTACCTCCCGTTGAACATCGATCGTTGTGTCCGGCGCTCCTTCACGCCGTCGCGGAACTCCACCCGGGACCTTGCAGTCCCGGCAATCTTCAGAAAATCGCGCAGATGCCGTCCGCGCGCAGGCAAGACACCCGAAGGCCCTACCCTTCGAGAGCCGACATACGGCGCGAAACGTCAAACTTGCGGTCAAGATCCGGCGCGAGATCGACACCATGCCCTGCTCCCGGCGGAATGGTGATCATGCCGTTCCTCACGGTCGGCAATTGCGTCGTCAGCTCGGCGTACCAGGTCTTGTAGTAGGCGCGCACACTTTCCTGCACGAGCGCGTTCGGCGCGTTGAGCGAAAGATGCGTCGATGCGGCCAGCACGACCGGCCCGGTGCAATCATGCGGCGCGACCGGCAAGTGCCAGGCCTCCGCCATGGTGGCGATCTTTTTGGCTTCCGAAATACCGCCGCACCAGGAAAGGTCGAGCATCACGACGCCTGCGGAATCCGTCTCCATCAGGTCGCGGAAGGCCCAGCGGGTGGCGAGCGTCTCCGAAGCGCAGAGCGGCGCGCGGCTGGCCGCAGCGTAACGTTTCAGGCTGGAGAGTGAATCCATCTTGATCGGATCCTCATGCCAGAAGGTGGCATAGGGCTCCAGGGCCCTTGCGATCTGGATAGCGGGCGTCAGCTGCCACATGGAATGGAACTCGACCATGATATCTATACGGTCGCCGACGCGCTTGCGGATTTTCTCGAAGGGTTCCAGCGCCTTGCGCATATCCGGACCGGAAATGTACTGCCCCCCGCTCTTCTCTGCAGCGATATCGAAAGGCCAGATCTTCATGGCCGTGATACCCTCCGACAGCAGATCCTCGGCAAGCTCATCGGCCCGCTCCAGGAAACCGTTGAGGTCGTCATAGTCGCGCTGGGGGCCACCGATGCCGTAATTGGCAGTCTGCTGGCCCTTCGCCTCACGCATGTATGTGTTGCCGGCGCAGGTATTGTAGGTCCGGATTTCCTGTCGCGAAAAGCCGCCGAGAAGCTGGGCGATCGGTAGGTTGGTCGCCTTACCGAAGAGGTCCCAAAGCCCGATATCGACGGCGGAATTGCCGCGCATCTCCGCGCCCGTCGAGCGAAAACCGAGATAGCCCGTCAGGTCCTTGGAAATCCGGTCGATCTCCAGCGGATCGCGGCCGAGGAGTTTGGGTGCGACGACCTCATGGATGTAGGCTTCCACCGTCGCAGCCATGAAGAAGGTCTCGCCAAGTCCGACAAGGCCTTCGTCCGTGTGGATGCGGACCCAGAGAATGTTGGGAAAGTCGCGGGCGCGGACCGTTTCGAACGCCGTAATCTTCATGCTCAATACACTCCCGCCGTCAACAGCGCCTTCACCGTCAGATCGAAATGCTCCACCATCGCCTGTTCGCCCAGCGTCGGGTCTCCATTGGCAATGGCCTGCGCGATCGTCATGTGGCCATCGATGCTCTCCTGCCGCGTTTCGTTGCTGGCGCGACTTGCCCAGCCGATCGGCCAGGTCTGGCGCGTGACGACGTGGAAGGAGCCGACGATCAGGGCGAACATGGGATTGCGCGACGCGGCGCCGATCGCCTCGTGAAACGCGATATCGTGCTCCATGACTTTCTGCGGATCCTGAAAATCGCGCTGCATCGCATCGGCGAGCGCGATGATCTCGGCCGCCTCCCTGTCGGTGCGCCGCATGGCGGCGAGTACGACGGTGCGGCGCTCGATCGTCCGGCGCACGTCGAATATTTGCTGGATCGTCACCTGGTCGGTGTAGACGGCGTGATCGGTGATCAGCGCCAGAACATCCGCCTTGGGCGCGGCCACCCGTGGGCGGCGGCCATTGCCGATATCGATCAGCGTCAACGCGGCGAGAGAACGATACGCCTCCCGCACGATGCCGCGGGAGACGCCGAATTTCTCCGAAAAGGCCCCCTCGCTCGGCAACCAGTCACCGACCTGCAGCCCATTCTCACGGATATGAGCCTTCACAGCATTGATGACGCCCCCGAGCAGCCCGTCGGTCTCCGATTGAATGCGGGGTGGCGTGCCATCCGGCGCGATCTCTTTCAAGTTATCCTCCAACCTATCATATAGGTATAGCGTAACCTTTAATTAGCCTCCGCCCGAAGGAGTGTCAATTCGAAAAATGGCGGCTCCACCTCCGCCCGCCCGCAGGCGCTTTCCCCAGCTCGTCCTAAAGCAGACCGCGCTTCGAGAGATTGCGCATCAGATCGGATATGCCGAACAGCCAGGGATCGCATTCCGTGGACAACCTGACCCGGTTGACCAGCGTGCCGAGCCGGTCGTTCGATATGCTGACCCGGTCGCCGATCCTGTGGGTAAAACCCTGGCCGGCAACGCCGCGATCCTCGACCGGTGCGAACATGGTCCCGAGAAACAGCATGAATCCATCAGGATATTGGTGATGGGCGCCGATCGTCTGGGCCACGAGATCAAGCGGGTCACGGCTGATCTCGCTCATGGAGCTGCTTCCGGTGAGCACGTAACCGTCCTCGCCTTCCACCTTTAGCTGGAGAACGGCATTTCGCACGTCCTCCATGGAGTAGCTTTCGTCGAAGAGCCGAATGAAGGGACCGATGGAGCAGGAGGCATTGTTATCCTTGGCCTTGCCGAGAAGCAGCGCGGAGCGGCCCTCGACATCGCGCAGGTTGACGTCATTGCCAAGCGTGGCGCCCCGCACCCGGCCACGGCTGTCGACAGCGAGGACGACTTCCGGTTCGGGATTGTTCCAGCTCGAAATGGGGTGCAGCCCGACATCCGCGCCGTGGCCGACGGACGACAGCGCCTGCGCCTTGGTGAACACCTCCGCATCCGGGCCGATGCCGACCTCGAGATATTGCGACCAGAGCCCCTCTTCCACGAGAGCGGCCTTCACGTTCGCGGCCTGCGGCGAACCGGCTTTCAGATCACGAAGGCTGGCGCCGACAAGCGTCGCCACCCGCTCCCGGATCGCCTTTGCGCGGGCCGGGTCGCCGGCCGCGCGCTCCTCGATCACCCGCTCGATCATCGAGCGCGCGAAGGTCACGCCACAGGCCTTGACGGCCTGCAGGTCACAGGGCGCGAGAAGCCATGGCCCGTCTCTGCGCCCGAACGCGGCGAGAATGTCGTCCAGACGGCCGACGGCCGTTCCGGCCTGTGCCCGCACGAAGCCGGCGGGGTCGTCCATTTCGAGCAGGTCGCGCATGGTCGGCGTCTGGCGCGAGGTGATGTCGACCAGCGTCCCGTCGCGCAACACGACAAGAGAGGGGCCGGCCACGGCGGGAAGCCAGGCGCGGCCGACGAAGGTGCCTTGAGGATCCAGCTCCATAGCCCGGTCCCTCAGTAGTTGACGACGCGGTTGTCATCCGGATCCGCCCAGCGCGTATTCGGCACGACGGAGAACCAGCCTTCGCGCGACGGATCGCGGTCGTAGGGATAGCCGCCCAGCGTCTTGTAAAGGTCGGCATATTTGCCGAGCTTGTCACGGTCGATCTCCACACCCAGACCCGGCGCGGACGGCACCTTGATCGCGCCGTTCTCGTAGCGCATCGGGCCGCCGACGATGATGTCGTCGACAAGCTGATGGTAGTGCGCATCGGCATGGAAAACGAGGTTCGGCACGACGGCACCGAGATGCAGCATGGTGGCGAGCTGGATGCCGAGTTCGCCGGAGGAATGCACGGCGATACCGAGCTGGAAGGTCTCGCAGACACCGGCTGCCTTCACGCAGGGCCGGATGCCGCCCCAGAAGGTCGTGTCCAGCAGGATGACATCGACCGCCGGGTTGAGGATGTTGGTGGCGAGCTGCTCGAAATTGACGACCACGGTATTCGTGGCGAGCGGCATGTTGGTGTTCTCGCGCACGCGGCGCATGCCGTTGAGCCCCCAGGTCGGATCCTCGTAATAGTCGTTGTTGAGGTCTTCGATCCCCTTGGCGAAACGGATCGCCTCCTCGACGGAGAAGGCGGCGTTGGGGTCGTAGCGCACGCTGTCCGGCCCCAGCGCCTTCGCCCAGGCACGATACACCTCCAGCTCGTAGTCCGGCGGGAAGACGCCGCTTTTCAGCTTGTGCGAGGTGAAGCCACATTTCTTCTTCAGCGCCAGCGTCTGTTCGATGAGCTGGTCGGCCGTGCGCGTTTCGCCGAGACCCGTGTCCTTGTTGGGCAGGCGGAAGAACATGTAGCTGGCGAAGGGCACCATTTCACGCATCTTGCCGCCGAGCAGATCATAGACCGGTACGCCGAGGAACTTGCCCATGATGTCGAGACAAGCGAATTCGAGCGCCGCATGCATCTGTGTGCGATTGTTGTAGAGGCTTGCCGTCGGGTTGCAGATCATGAACCGGAGGTTTTCCAGTTCGAAAGGGTCGTGCCCGACGAGATAGGATTTCAACGCCCGGAAGGCGGCTTCGGCGCTCTCTCCGCCGCCGCCCATCTCGCCGAGGCCGACGATGCCCACATCGGTCTCCACCTCGACGATGGTGCGCACGAAACGTCCCCAATGGGCCCCGTTGGAATGGCGCAGTGGCGCCTCCAGCGGAACGGTGATGGTCGTGGCACGGATATCGGTAATTCTGGGTCGCTTCATGGGAGGCTCCAATGGAACTGTCTGTCGGGAAAGCCGGGGACATCCCGGCTCTGGCCAGCGAGGCCGTTAGCTGATCATCCGGGTCATCTCGTCGACGCTGATCTCGCCGGCAGGCAGATCGGCGATCTTCTCGCCGCGGGCCATGGCGACGATGCGGTCGGAGATCGGATGGATGTGATGCAGGTTGTGGCTGATGAAGATCGAGGTGATGCCAAGGCCCTTCAGCTCGACGACGTGATCCAGCACCTTGTTGGTCTCCTTGACCGAGAGGTGATTGGTCGGCTCGTCGAGGATCAGCACCTTCGAGCGGAAATGCATGGCGCGCGCGATGGCGACGCCCTGGCGTTGGCCGCCCGAAAGGGCCTTGACCGGCGTATCGGGCCCGCGCAGGTGAAGACCCACGCCGCGCAGCCCCTCCATCGCCTCGCGCGCCATCTTCGCCCGGTCGACGATGCCGAGGCCGGGACGGCCGAATTTCAGCGGCTCCCGTCCGATGAAGAAATTCTGCGCGATCGACATTTCCGGTACCATGGCGGTGTACTGGTAGATCGTCTCGATGCCGAGGCCCATCGCCACTTCCGGGCCGGTAATGGAGACATTGCGGCCTTCGATGAAGATGTCGCCCTTGTCTTGCGTGTGCACGCCGGACAGGATCTTGATCAGCGTCGACTTGCCCGCACCGTTGTCGCCAACGAGGCCGATCACCTCGCCGCGCGCGGCATGGAAATCGACATTCTTCAGGGCATGGACGGCGCCGTACCACTTCTGCAGGCCGACGCATTTGATGATCGGCTCTTCGGCCGTATTGGCAGCGGTGCTCATGGCTTACCCCTTCATGCCTTCGGCTTTCAGCCGGGTCTGCGTGTTGAGGACGACCGCCACCACGATCATGGCGCCGACGGCGAACATGAACCAGTTGGCATTGACGCCGCTGAGGATGAGAATGTTCTCGATCATGGCGATCAGCAGCGTGCCGACCACCGCGCCGAGAATGGAGCCGACGCCGCCGGTGAGCGCCACGCCGCCGATGACGGCCGCGGCGATTGCCTGCATTTCAAGGCCTGTGCCGAGATTGGGCACGATCACCTTGACGCGGAAACTCTGGATGATACCGGCAAATCCCGCGAGCGTGGCGCACAACATGAAGCAGGCCATTTTCACCCGCTCGGTCTTGATGCCCATGTCGCGCGCCGCCTGCGGATGGCCGCCGGTGGCAAAGATCCAGTGGCCGAAATCCATGCGGCGCAGCACGAAGCCGAGCACCAGCGCAATCGCGATCATATAGAGCAACGAGACGCGCGGCGTGACGAGCCCGAGATCGAGCCGTCCGACCAGCCAGGAAACATCGAGTTCGCGCGGAAAGATCGGCGGAAAGCCGCCGGCCAGCACGACCGCGAAGCTTCGCGCCATGAACAGCATGCCGAGCGTCGCGATGAAGGAGGGGATCTTGAGTTTCAGCGTGATCAGGCCGTTGCCGAAGCCGATCAACGCGGCAATCATGAGACCAGCGAGGATTGCCGCCGCGGTCGGCCAACCGTTCTGCATCAAGAGCACCGTCACCATCGGCGAGAGGCCGAAGACGGAGCCGACGGAAAGGTCGAACTCGCCGGCGATGATCAGGATCGTGATGCCCATCGCGACGATCGCCAGTTCCGGGATCGGCTGCAGATAGACAGTCATGTTGCCGGTCGCGAAGAACCGGTCGTTGATGAAGCTGAAGACGACGAACAGGGCGACGAAGATCAGCAGCGCCGCCATTTCCGGCCGCGCCATCAGGTTGCGGACATTGAGTTTCATGGTGTCAGGCCTTTGAAGGGCCCTCCCGCGCCTTGGCGGAAGGGCTGGGAAACGGCGGGCTTAGCGGACACCCATCGACATGAATTTCTCCACCTGCTCCAGGTCCTTCGGTTCGACCACGGCTTTGCCGGTGTTGACGTCGAAGGCGCTGAGACCGAACTTCTTCATCATCGCTAGCTGGAGAATCGGCAGATAACCCTGGTAGTAGGGCTGCTGATCGATGGTGATATCGACATAGCCCTTCTTCATCTCGTCGAGCACGACGGGCACGAGGTCGAAGGTCGCCATGTGCAGCTGGCCGGGCTTGATGCCGAGGTCGCGCAGGCATTCACCCGCCCCCGCACCCCAGAAGCCGGCATCGACATAGGCGTTGGTTTCCGGCTTGCCCTGAACATACTGGCAGATGCGGGACGCCGTGACGGAAATGTCATTGGAGCTGTCGATCACCTCGTAGGTGATCTCGCGGTTCGGCTCGGCCGCCTTTGCCTCCTCCAGGAATTTCTTGGCGCCGCCGATACGCGCCTCGGCCCAGCTTTCCCCCGGACGGGAGAGACCCAGCAGCGCATGGATGGGCTGGCCGGCCGGAATTTTCGCATGGAGCCCCTTCATCAGGACATAGCCCGCCTCGAAAAGATCCTGCCCCACGAAGGCGTTGCGCGCGTTGCCGGCAGCACCCTGGCTGTCATCGACATTGGCGGTGATGACCGGAATGCCCTTGTCGACAGCCTTCTTCACGGTCTCGTCGTAGAGGTCGTCGTTGACGACGACCGTGACGATGCCGTCAACACCCTGCTCCACCACCGTTTCGAGATTCTGCAGGTGCTTCTGCAAGTCACCGTTCGGCGTCGTGAAGATGAGCTGGCAATCCGCCTCGAACTGGGCGCAGGCATCGTCCATGCCCCGCTTGATCGACTGCCAGAAGCTGTTGTCGATGCCGGTCTGCGTCAGATAGACGAATTTCGGTTTGTCCGCCGCCCCGGCGGCACCGGCCGTGACGAGCGCGGCGCCCAACGCCAATGCGGCTAGCGATGTCTTCAGCATGTCATTCCCTCCCATAATCTTTGCTTGCGCTCTCTGCCGAGAGACGAGCCGCGGAGCGCCTGGCGCGGCCGGCCGTTTTCCATCGGGCGCTACTTCGCCTCCCCCAGTATGCGGAGGATTTCGTAGCAGGCGCCGAAGGGGTGATAGTCGGTCTTGCCCGGCGGACTCTTGATGTCGCTCTGCTTTTCGCCAGCGGGTGAAAGGATGCGGAACCAGCAGCCGTGATCGTGATCGACGAGATGCCGCCAGCTGTAGCGCCAGAGACGGCCGTAGTCCTGCCAGTAGCGCTCTTCGCCGGTGCGCTCCGCAAGGCCGGCGGCGGCCGCCACCGTCTCGCAATGAACCCAATGGTACTTGTCGAGATCGTAGAGCTTGCCATCCGGGCCGTAGCTGTAGTGCATGCCGCCGAACTCGAGGTCCGCGCTTTTGGCGAGCGCCGTCTCGTAGAGCAGGACGGCCCTGGGCAGCATCCATTCCCGCGGGCGATACCGCTCGAGGATCAGCAGCAGCTTGGTCCATTCCGTCATATGGCCCGGCAGATAGCCGTAGGGGCGGAAAAGGTGTTTGGGGTCGTCCTTGTTGTAATCCCAGTCGATCGCCCAGTCCTGGCGATAGTGCTCCCAGACGACATCCTTGGCACCGGCCGCAAGCTCGACGCAGATGCGGCGGGCGAGCGTTTCGGCGCGGTCGAGGTAGCGCGTCTCGCCCGTCGCCTCATAGGCCGCCAGCATCGCCTCGGTCATGTGCATGTTGGCATTCTGGCCGCGATAGGGCGAAACTCGTTGCCAGTCGCGGCCAATCTCGTCCTTGTAGAGCTCGTGTTCCGGCTCCCAGAAGCGGTTTTCGAGCAAGTCCCAGGTCTCTGACACCTTCTCGGCCATGCCGGCGATGCCGGCCTTCATCGCCGTGGCATAGGCCAGCAACACGAAGGCGTGACCGTAGCAATGCTTGGTCGTATCCACCGGTTCGCGGCCGTGCATCAACCAGAAATAACCGCCGAAGTCGGGATCACGGTGTACCTCGTCGAGATACTTGACGCCGTGGGCGGCAGCTTCGGCGAAGTCCGGCCGCTGGAACAGCACGGCGGCCGTCGCATAGTTGAAGATGAATCGCGTGGTCGAGACGAGATGCTGTGTCTTGCGGTCGGTGACGAAGCCGTCGTCGCGGTATTCGTTGTAATAGCCGCCGTCCTCGCTGTTCAGGCAGATCGGGTGGTAGAAATCCATGATCTCGCGCAGATGGGCGAGCAGGAACGTCTTCGAGCGGAAATCGGGAAACGGTTTCATGGCCAGCCTTCCGATCAATCGGGAATGATGATGCCGAGCTTGGAGAGGACGCCGCCGTCGATCTTGATATCGGCGCCGGTGATGAAGCGGGCCTTGTCGCTTGCGAGGAAGGCGACGAGATCGGCGACCTCGGCCGGCTTGCCGACGCGGCCGAGCGGATGGCCACGGCCCCAGGCGTCGAGCGTCGCCTCGGCCGTGCTCTCACCTTTCCAGATATCCGCCGCCCAGCGCAGCATGGGCGTGTCGATCGAGGCGGGGCAGACGGCGTTCACTGTGATGTTATCAGGCGCATGGTCGAGCGCCATGGCGCGCACCAGCGCGTTGATGGCGCCCTTACTCGCCGTGTAGGCGGCGACGCCCGCCTGCGAGGCATAGGCCTGCACGGAGGAGATGGCGACGATCGCTCCGCCGCCGCGCTTCTTCATTTCCGGGATGGCAAATTTCGCGGCGAGGAAGAGGCCTTTGACATTGATATCCAGCACGTCGTCCCAGACCTCGACCGGTGTATCGACCACCGTGCCGTAGCGCTGGATGCCGGCGCAGCAGGCAAGCACGTCGACGCCGCCGTGGCGCGCGACCGCGGCCGCAACGGCAGCCGCCATGTCGTCCTTGCTGCGCACATCGCCGACGAAGCCGGCGGCGCTACTGCCGATCGCCGCCACCGCGTCATCGACCGAAGCCTTGTCGTTGGCGACGATCAGCACCTTGCCGCCGCCCGCCGCGAAACGGTGTGCGCAGGCAAGCCCCATGCCGAGGCTACCACCGGTAACGATGATGCTCTTGCCGTCAAATTCACTCATCATGCTTTCTCCGAAACGGAAGGATTTTGGCCACAGGCCCCGAATTTCGGCTCGGCGAGACCACGCCCGACGCCTTCGACGGCAAAGAGCCCGCCTTCCAGCGGATGCGCATCGAGATGGTCGGCCGACATGGTGAAGCGCGCCGAGGTGACATAGAGGGTGGAAAGATCCGGCCCGCCGAAGGTGCAGCTCGTCGGCCAGCCCGCCGGTAGTTCGACGACGCCGACGAGACCGCCATCCGTGTCGAAACCTGCGACCGCCGCGCCGCCCGCCACACGGCAGTTCCACAGCCGATCCTTCGCATCGAGGCAGGAGCCGTCCGGAAAGCCACGCGGGAAACCGGCCGCGAGGGTGCGCCGGTTGGCAAGGGTCCCGGTGGCGACATCGCAATCGAAGAGATAGAGCTCGTTCGCCAGAGTATCGGCGAAGAAGAAGCGGCCATCCTGCGTCCAGGCCATCGTGTTGGTGATACCGTATACGTTCGGCGTCAGTTGTGCGACCTGGCCGCCCGCATCGATGCGGTAGATGGCCCCGGCATTGCGGTCCATATCCTTTGGCGACCCGTCGGGATGGAGATTGCTCTGCATGGTCGACACCCAGAAGGTACCGTCCGGCGCGACGCGCCCCTCGTTGAGGCGGTTGTCCGGCAGATCCGGCTCCGGCACCGCGAACTCCTCGAAGGCGCCGCCCGGCAGCCACAGGCAGACAGTGCGGCGCAGGCCGACGATGAAGCCACCATCCGCCCGCATGCCGATGGAGGTGACGAAATCGGGCGTCGGCCAGACATCGTGGCGGCCGCTGGAGGGTTCCAGCCGATGGATGCGCCGGCCGACGATATCGACCCAGTAAAGCGCGTTCTCCTCACCCGACCAGACGACGCTCTCACCGACGGTGTCCTGCGCATCGAGGAGCAGGGAAATCGTCATCTTCATGGCAGCACCACCGATTTGATCGAGGACGGATCGTCGCTCGCCTTGGCAAGCGCCGCCGCCGTTTCCTCGAGACCGAAACGGTGCGTGATGACGGATTTCAGATCGACAAGACCACTTGCGGCCAGTTCGATCGCCCTCGGATACATGCCGGCATAGCGAAAGACGCCGTGGATCGAGAGCTCCCGCTCCATGGCGGGCCAGAAATCGACGGAGGCAGCGCCCGTCGGGTTTATGCCGACCAGAGCAAGGCCGCCGCGCGGACGGATACGCGGCAGGGCGCGCGTCACCGCCATCGGCGCCCCGCTGCATTCGATGACGGCATCCACCTCGGCAATCGTCTCATAGGCCGGATCGGCTGCCGCATCATGCGCCTCGAAACGCGGAAAACGGGCGACGAGGCCGATACGCGCCGGGTTGATGTCGGAAAGGATGATGCGCGTGGCCCCCCGCGCCGCCGCCGCCTGCCCCGCCAGAAGCCCGATCGGACCGGCACCGACGATCAGTACGGAGCTGCCCGGCTTGAGGTCGAGCCGCTCCGTCGCCCACAGTCCCACGGCCAGCGGCTCGATCATTGCCGCCTCCTCGAAGGAGAGGCTGTCGGGAATGACAAAGGTGAAGTCGGCCGGATTGACGACTCGCCGCGCGAATGCCCCGTGATGGGGAGGGGTCGCCATGAACACCACGTCGCGGCAGAGATTGTAGGCACCCGACCAGCATTGCTCGCAATGGCCGCACGGCCGCTGCGGCTCCAGCGTCACGCGGTCGCCGGGCTTGAGATGCGTAACCGCACCGCCCGTCGCGACGACCGTACCCGCCGCTTCGTGACCGAGCACGATCGGCCGGTCGCAGACGAGATTGCCGATGCGGCCATGGCGGAAATAGTGCACATCCGATCCGCACACGCCGACAGCGGCGACCTCCACCACCACATCGTTCGGACCCGCGGCCGGCTCCGGCCAGTCCTGCAACTCGACATGGTTGGGCGACAGGAGCACGGCTGCCCGGTTCGGCCTTGTGACGTTGAGGTTCATGTGCGCCCCCGCATGCGCTTGATGCTGATGATGTTGACCATGACGGCGACGAGGATGACGACGCCGCGCACGATACCCTGCGCGAAAGGATCGACGCCCATGAGGACGAGACCGTTGACGAGGGCTGCGATGAACACCACGCCGAGCAACGTACCGAGCATGGTGCCGCGCCCGCCGAACAGGCTGGTTCCGCCGACGACGACGGCGGCGATGATGTCGAACTCCAGGCCGGAGGCCGCGCCACTGTTACCGGAGCCGAGGCGGCTTGCCATCAGGATGCCCGTCAGTGCCGCCAGCGCGCCGGTGATGGCGAAAACGAGGATGCGCACCCGCGCAACGGGAATGGCCGAGAGGCGCGCGGCCTCCGCATTGCCGCCGACCGCGTAGACGCTGCGGCCGAAGACCGTGCGCGTCGCAACGAAACTGAAGATGGCAAAAAGGATCAGCATGATGACCGCGGGCGTCGGAATCCCCAGGAACCAGCCCGCACCGAGGCGCTGAAAGCTGAAATCCATGATCACGATCGGCACGGCATCCGACATGACCTGCGCCGTACCGCGCAGCCCGAGCCAAAGCGCCAGCGTGACGATGAAGCTCGGCACGTCGAGGAAGGCGCGCAGCACGCCTGTAAAGCAGCCGATCAGCGCGCCAAGGACGATGACGATCAGCGCAGCGACGGCAAGTGGTACGCCGGATTGCGCCAGCGAGGCGAGAAGCACGCCGGCAAAGGCGACATGCGGACCGACGGAAATATCGATCTCGCCGCTGATCAGCACCAGCGTCATGCCCCAGGCGATGATGCCGACGAAGGCGGCATCGCGGAGAATATTGAGCTGGTTGGGCAGCGTCATGAAATTCGAGGCGAAAGCCGCCAGGAAGGCGTAGAGCACAAGGATGGCGACGAGGAGGCCGATCTCGTTGGCACGCCCGCTCAGGAAGTGTCGCAGATCGAATTTCTGATAGGATTCGGATTGGATAGGGGCCATCGTCAATGCACTCCGTGTTCGCCCGTCGTCAGGTCGGCCAGCGTCTCCGTGCGGATCGCCGACCCCTCCACCTCGCCCGTTATGCAGCCGCCACGCAGAATCAGGACGCGGTCGCAGACCTCGCAGAATTCCTCGATCTCGCCGGAGACGAAGACGACGG
The DNA here is from genome assembly GCF_024704725.1 of Shinella sp. CPCC 101442. GTDB lineage: Bacteria > Pseudomonadota > Alphaproteobacteria > Rhizobiales > Rhizobiaceae > Shinella. The sequence goes on from NZ_JALIQS010000001.1 coordinate 182,073, forward strand.
CGAGGCCGTCGGCGGCGGCATCCCGCATCAGCTGGTAGATCTGCCGCTTGGCGCCTATGTCGACGCCGCGCGTCGGCTCGTCGAGCAGCAGGATGCGCGGCGCGGCATTCAGTGCCTTACCGATGACGACCTTCTGCTGGTTACCGCCGCTGAGATTGCCGAGCGCCTCGCCGGGATGGGCAAGCTTGATGCCGAGCGAGCGGATCGATGCGGTAACCTTCCTGCGCATGGCCGCCCGGTCGATCACGCCACCACGCGAGACCGACCCCCAGCTCGCCATGACCAGGTTCTCGTCGATGCCGAGCATCATCACGGCGCCCTCGCCGCGACGATCTTCCGGCGTCATGAAGATGCCGTTCGCCCGCGCCTCGCGCAGGCTCGTCGGCCTGAAGTCTCTGCCGGCAAGCGTCATGGAGCCGCCATGGGCGGCGCGCAGGCCGGCGATGGCCTGCAGGAGCTCCGTGCGGCCGGATCCGAGCACGCCGGCGATGCCCAGCACCTCGCCGGCCCGAATCTCCAGGCTCGCGTTTTCGATGCGCGGCGCAACACGAAGGTCGCTGATCGTCAGCAACGGGGTAAATTTACCCGGCTGGCCGAAGATGCGTGTGCTACCGCCTTCGCCCTGCGCGCTGCCGAGCAGCATGTCGACGATCTCGCGGTTCGAGACATCGGCAACCGGTGCGGTCGCGATATGGCGGCCGTCCCGCATGATGGTGACGGAATGCGCCACCTTGCGGATTTCATCCATGCGGTGGGAAATGTAGATGATGCTGGTGCCCTGTTCGGCGAGCTGCCGCACGACACGGATCAGCGTTTCCGCCTCCTGGGCGACGAGCGAGCTGGTCGGCTCGTCAAGAATGAGCAGGCGGGCGCCCTGGCTGAGGGCGCGCGCGATCTCGATGAGCTGGCGCTCCGCCACGGAGAGGCGCGCCACCGGCTGGCGTGGATCGAGATGAAGGCCGAGCAGGGCCAGTGCATCATGTGCTTCGCGCTGCATCCGGCGCCAATCGACGCGCCTGCCGCGGGTCGGCCAGCGGCCGAGGAAGACGTTTTCCGCGATGGAAAGCTCCGGCACCACGCTCAATTCCTGATGCACAGTGGCGATGCCGGCCCGGATGCCATCCATGGGCGCGCGCAGCGCGACGGCTTTACCATCGATCAGGATCGTACCCTCGTCCGGCCGTTCGACGCCGGCGAGAATTTTTACCAGCGTCGATTTGCCCGCGCCATTCTTGCCGAGCAGGGCACGGACTTCGCCCCGCGCCAGGGCGAAGCTCACGTCCTCCAGGGCGACAACGCCGGGATACGCCTTGGATATTCCGCGCATATGAACGAGCGGTTCGACCATGGGGACCATGCCACTGACTGCGATTGAAAAAGAAGGAAGGCCGCGGCAAGCCGCGCCCCTCCTCCGGGAGGAAACAGAACCAGCATCAGGGGATGCCGTCGGGCCGCGCTTCCAGCCAGGACTTCACCTTCTCCGGATCGGACGACAGGAACATTTCCGTCGGCACGATGGTCAGATAGCTGTCGACCGCCTCGCCCTTGATGGCCTTCAGCGCTATGCGCACAGAATCCTTGCCCATCTGCTGCGGCTGCTGGCCGTTGGTGGCGATCAGCGTTTCGGGCGCGTTGATGAGATATTGCGCGAGCTGCACGCTGATATCGTTGCCGAACACCACCGCCTGCCCCTGGCGGCCCGAGGCCATGATGCCCTGGATGGCGCCGATCGTGCCATTGTCCGTCGTTGCGAACATGGCGTTGATCGCCATGTCGCCGGTCAGCATGGTCGTTGCCGTCTCGGTCGACTTGCCCGGCTCGAACCCCGCCTGGTCGGCCGCCCATTCGACGCCCGGAACCTTCTCCTCCACGGCCTTCTTGAACCCGGCCTTGCGCTGGACGCAGGCTTCGTAGACGTCGCAGTTCAGAATGCCGAACCGGGGCTTGTCGATCCCCTTACCCTTGAAGTAGTCGCCAGCGACGAGGCCGACATCGTAGCCGAGCTTGTACTGGTCGGTCGTCACGAGCGCCTTGACGTATTTCTTGGCGTCCTCGTCGTTCACGCAGGTGTTGTAGCAGACCACCGGTATACCGGCCTCCGCCGCCTGCTTTACGACCGGCACGGAGGCGGTGGCCGACACCGGGGACATGATGATGGCGCCGACCTTCGAGGAGATCAGCGTGGAAGCAAACTGCGCTTCCTTGGCCGCATCGCCCTGGGAATTCTGCCCGAGCAGGCGCACGCTTTCATCACCGGCACCTGCCTCGATGCCCTTCTTGATGCCGCCATAAAAGCCCTGCGCATCAAGGTACAGGGCGCCGATCGTCAGATCCTCAGCGCTTGCCGCGCCCGCCATGAATACGGCCATTCCGGTAGATGCAATGGTCCGCACGATAGCGGGCCGCAACTTGCCATGCAGTGTCATCGGTCTCCTCCCAAATGTCTTGCATTCTTGTATGCAAGATTCCGGCAATGGTCAAGCTTCGACATTGGTACGAGTGGAATATCTTTGTTTCCCGGGTTATCCTGCGCGTGCGGGCGATTTGCATGCAAGAAAACAAGAGGTGTTCAACCCATGACGCGTGACACGAAGATTTCGGCGGCGGAGCATTGCTACCGTACCCTTTCACGAAAGATTATCGGGCTCGAGCTGAAGCCGAACGAACCGATCGGGGAGCATGCGATGGCCGACCTCCTGGGCGTCAGCCGCACGCCGGTGCGCGAGGCGCTGTCGCGGCTTTCCGCGGAGGGGCTGGTCGATATCCGGTCGCGGGCGGGCGTCGTGGTCGCACCGATCCGCATGGACGCGGTGCGCACGGCACAGTTCGTCCGCGAACAGCTCGAACTCGCGATCGTGGCGGAAGCGGCGCGGCAATCGAACCGCCGCATCCTGCTTGGCATCCGCCAAGCCATCGAAGAGCAGGCGCTTGCCATCCAGGAAGACAATCCGGATTTGTTCTTCGAATGCGATGAGCGCATGCACGCGCTCTATTGCAGCCTGGCCGGCCGCGACGGGGTCTGGGGCTTCATTTCCGATGCGAAGAAGCACATGGATCGCGTCCGTCGCCTGTCGGTGCAGGCAGGCCAACTCGACCAGCTCGTGCAAGATCACCAGGAAGTACTGGATGCCGTGACGAGCGGTGACGTGGACCGCGCCCAGGAAGTGATGAAACTGCACCTGCGGCGGGTCATGCTGGATCTCAGCGAACTTTCGCGACGGTTTTCATCCTTCTTCGCGCAAGAAGCGATGCGCACTTCAAATGAGCAATGACGGCCGACCACCTGCCGGCCACAGATGCATTGAGAATTTCAGCCCATGTACCGCTGCCCGGCGTGGCCGATATTTCCATCGAGAATTGCCCGATGATTGAAACTTCCCTCGCATGCCTTCAGGCGGGGCTATCTCGCCTCTTCCAACTGTGCAGCCAGCTGCAGAACCAGAAGATCGCCTCCCGGCTTGCCACTGATTTGCACCCCGATAGAAAGACCCGACGTGCTCGCGAACCACGGGCAGGACGCCGAAGGTTGACCTGAAATATTCGAGGGTGTCGAAAACGGTGCGAAACCATAGCCCGCCTCGTTCCAGGCATCCACGCCATCGAAACTGGTGAAGGCCAAGGTGCCCACCTTTGGCGGGTTCGCCGCCAGGGTCGGCGTCAACACGATATCGATCTCCTGCATGGAGCCAAGATAGCGGGTATTGTAGCCGATACGCGCCGTTTGTGCCGCTGCATGAGCCGCAGGGCCGCCGGCTTTCGCTTTCTCCAGCAGATGCCACGTCAGAGGCTCGAGCTCCTCACGCTCGGGACTGCGTCCTATCTCCCGCGCCCTCTCATCCACCAGCTTCACGATGTCGAAAATCCAGAGGTCGTCGAACCATGGCGCGGACAGGCCTTCAGGGTAGACATACTCGAACACGTCGTGCCCAAGGCCCTCAAGAAGCCGCGCTGCATCGCTCAACGCCTGCTGCTGCTCCGCACCGGATCTGCGGCCCATGGGATCGACCGCGCTGATGCCGATCCTGAGGCGGCCTGTAGGTTGGTGGAGGGCCTTGAGGTAGGAGCCTCCTTCGGGTTTTCGGCCCGCGGTAATGTCAAGCGAGGCTGCGCTGTCGCGAACCGATCGGGTGACGACATGGTCGGAGTTAAGGCCTCCGGCAATTTCGGCGAAGTAGGGACCAACGGGATTGAGACCAGCCGTCGGCTTGAACCCGAAAACACCGCAGCAGGCGGCCGGGATCCGGATGGAGCCGCCAAGATCGGTGGCGTGCGCAATCGGCACCATGCCGGCGGCCACCGCTGCCGCTGCACCGCCGCTGCTTCCGCCGACCGTCAATCCGGGCGCACGCGGGTTTTTCGTCGTGCCGTAGGCGCGCGGCTCCGTCACGAACTCGGCTGCGAATTCAGGCGTGTTGGTCTTGCCGAGGATGGACAGCCCCGCCTTGCGCCAACGATCGACCATGAGGCTGTCAGGTCGTGCAGCCGCATCGCGGAAGAACGCCGAGCCGAAGGTCGTTGGCATGCCGGACGAATAGAGGTTGGCGTCCTTCAAGAGAAACGGAACCCCATCGAGCATGCTGCGGATTTCAGAAGAGCCGTCCCGGATGCCATCAAAATTATAGCGGATCACGGCGTTCAGATCGGGATTGCGGCTTTCGATCACCCCGATTGCCGCCGCCGTGACCTGCTCGCGGGACACCTCTCCTCGCGCGATCAGGTCTGCAAGCGCCACCCCGTCCAAAGCGCTGTATTCCCATTCCTTCATTGCCCCACCTGCCCGCGCGAAAGCTGTGCAACAAGTTGAAGGACATAGTCCTTGAAGATCGGAAAGGCATTTTCGGTGGTGATGCGGCTGGTCGGCTGTGCCGCCTTCACCCAGAGCCCGTCGATCATGGCGAGAAGGCAATTCACGCCGAATTCGATCCGATCAGCCGGGATGAGGGAGCGCAGGCAATGGGCGATGTTGCTGGCCAGCCGCCTTTCATAGATCGACTGGAAACGCATCATCTCGGGATTTCCGGCAAGGCTGGCCCACAGGGCGAACCACGTCGTCGCAACAGCGGGCTGAAATTGCGCGGGCTCGAACTGAGCGGAGGCGATAGCCAGCAACCGTTCCATCGGCGTCCCTGCACCACGAAGCCGCTCAACGGTCGCCCGTGACAGCTCGCGGTTCAGATGGCGCAGGACCACCGTATAGAGCGCATCCCGGCTACCGAAGTAATGGGTGATGAGGCTGGGGGAAATACCAGCCTTCATGCCGATCTGTCGGATGGAGCTCTGTTCGATCCCGAATTCGTGAATGGTTTCAATGGCGGCAGCGATGATCTGCTTCTGCCTAATGGGTTGCATGCCGACCTTTGGCATCCCGTGTCCTCCTGCATGACACAGGCATTTTGCATTTTTTATTGATCGCGCCAACAAAAAAGATATTATTGTTGGCACGATCAATAAAAAAGAGGGAACCATGAAAACTCACGTCCTTTTCGCCAGCGTTTCGCTCGCGCTTCTGGGTTCTGCTGCGTCCGCCTGGGCGGAGCCGGAAAGCTGCCAGAAGGTCCGCCTTTCCGATCTTGGGTGGACGGACCTCGCCTTGACGAACGCCACGGCATCCCTGCTGCTGAACTCACTGGGATACGAGACCGAGCAGACGCTTCTCGGCCTTAACGTCACCTACGAGATGCTGAAGACCAACCAGGTCGATGTCTTTCTCGGCAACTGGCTTCCCGTGCAGGAGGAGCAGTTCAAGTCCTACTTCGATGACGGGGACGTCGAGGTCATCGTGACGAACCTGACGGGAGCCAAATTCACGCTCGCAGTGCCGAGCTATGTCGCCGAAGCGGGTGTCAAATCCTACGACGACCTCGCCGGACACGCCGACAAATTCGACGCCACAATCTATGGGATAGAGGCAGGTTCCAATCAGCCCCTGCTCGACATGATCACCGCCGATCGCCACGGATTGAAGGATTGGCAGGTCATCGAATCCAGCGAGACCGCCATGCTCACGCAGGTCGACAAGATGACCAAAAGCAACGAATGGATCGTGTTCCTGGCCTGGGAACCGCATCCGATGAATATCAACTACAAGCTCACCTATCTGAACGGCGGCGATGCGGAATACGGCCCGAACTACGGCGGCGCGACGGTGCGCACCATCGCCCGCAAGGGATACGCCAAAGAGTGCCCGAATGTCGCGAAGCTGCTCAAGAACCTGACATTCCATCTCGACTACGAGAACATCGGCATGAATGCGATCATGACCGATGGCGCCGACCCGGCCGAAACCGCGAAGAGGCTGATCGCCAAGCGGCCGGAGATTCTTGAAAAATGGTTGGCTGGCGTGACGGCACGCGACGGCGGAGATGGCCTGCAGGCTGCCCAGGACGCATTGTTGGCAAGGTAGATGACTACGGTGCCGAGCGAAAGCTCGGCACCGGGCCATCGCGCAGGGGCGTTTCCACGCCTCCATCAATCCCGACGCAGGAGGTCCAAGGCCGCACGGTGGATTTCCGCGTTGGCCGCCATCAGCACGGTTTCATATTGCGGGGCGTCGATGAGCAGCCGACCGTGCCAGTCGGTTACGACACCGCCGGCCGCCTCTACGATCGGCATTTGCGGAAGGATGTCGTAGTCGAAGACGTTGCTTTCGACGAGAAGGTCGATGCCGCCGAGGGCGAGCAAGCCGGCGGCGTAGCAGTCATGCGAGAAGCGGCTGAAACGGACCTTTGCGGCAAGGGCGGCGAAACGCTCGTGGTGCGAGGGATCGAACTGCTCCAGGGCTGAAGTGTAGAGGATGGCTTCGCCGAGCCGGATTTGGTCGCTTGTGCGGATCGGCGCACCGTTGAGGGTCGCAGTGGCATGTGTGCCAAGCCAGCGTTCGCCGGTGATCGGCTGGTTGATCAGGCCGAGAACGGGCTTGCCCCGGTGAAGCAGCGCGATCTGCGTGCCGAAGGCGAGCGAGCCGGAGAGGAAGGATTTCGTGCCGTCGATCGGGTCGAGAACCCAGATCCATTCGGCATTGGTCCGGCACGCGCCGAATTCCTCGCCCCTTATGCCGTGCTCGGGGAATGCCGCCTCGATCATGCCGCGCATGACCGTTTCGGCATCGCGATCGGCGATGGTGACGGGGCTGGCATCGGCCTTGGCATCGACCGGAATTCGCTTGCGGAACCACGGGCGGATCACCTCTGCGGCGGCATCCGCCATGGCGTGGGCGATCGCCAGAAAAGCCGGCGGGCAGGTGGTTTCAGCATTCATCCTTCGGTCCTTTCGGCTTCTTGCGCGATATCCTCGAGCATGGTCCGGATCGTTTCCACCTGCCGCTGGGCGGCGACGGCCTCGCGGCTGAGACGCGCCGCGAGATCTCCCGGTCCGAGATCGGTGAAGCTCGCCGTTCGGTCGGGAATGAAGGGATCCGGCCCATCCGAGGGCCGGCGTAGCGCCGGGGCGAAGTAGCCCTCCTCCTCCTCCAGTCCGAAGGCGAGAATCTGCGAGCGGTCTTCACCGAGCAGAAGCAGATCCACGAACATCGCCTGCATCGGCAGATGGCCCGCGCCCGAGACACAGGCCAGATGCGCCCAACCACCGCGATCCGGCTCGACCAGGCAGTCCTTGACATGAACCTCTGTGATGTAGGGAGCCTGGATCGCGAGAGCCGGCATCGGCAACTCGTAGGCATTGATCATGTTACCGAAATCGAAGAGCAGGCTGAGGCGTGGATTGGCAACCGCTTCAATGATGTGAACCAATTCCTGCGATTTCAGGTCCTCGTGCTGCTCCAGCGTGTAGCGCAGCTGGCCCTCCGGATCGAAATCTGTAAGGCGCCGGAGGTCGGCGATCGTCCAGTTGATGATCTGTGACACCCGTCCCTCGTAGCGTGGGTAGCACCGCAGCGAGGTCGCGCCGGTGGTGAGCGCGATGCGCACGGCATCGGCAAGGCCGCCCTCCTCCGTCGTGCTGGTCTCGACGTGGAGTTCCAGTCCACGCGCCTTTAGCTGCGTTGCTAAAGCGGCGAGCGTGTCGTCATCCATGCGGCTGAGGCTGGCCTGCTCCCCATCGTCGACATGCAGCTTGAGACCGGAAAGGCGCTGCGCTGCGGTAAAATCCGCGAGCCGCAGCGGCGTCATGCCGCCGAAACGCATATTGAGATGAAAGGCATAGGCATGGGCAAAAAGCGGCGCACCGCGCGCACGCGCGGCAAGCCGGGCTCGGCTTGCCGGATCCAACGCGGCGATTGTCTTGCGCCAGTCCGGCGGCTCAAGGCTCCACGGCATTTCCGTCACGATATCGGTTCCTCCATAATTCAGGTTACGCATCCTTCAGGCGGCGAGCACCAGAAGGTCGCGATCCGAGATGCTCACCTCGACGGACGCGCCCACGGCCGGCGGCGGCCGGTCGGGCTGGTTGAACGTGTCGAGGGACAGGCTCTGGCCGCCGACCGTGACGCGAATGCGGATCACCGAACCGAGGAAATGCACCTCGGCGATGCGACCGGCAAGCACCACGTCGTGCCCCTCGGTCCGGCCAAGCGCTACCGTTTCCGGCCGAAGCGCCAGGCTGATGCGTTCACCGGCACGGGCAGACAATGGCCGGTTCAACACGACGGGCACCTCGCCGAGGCGAACGCGGCCATTGGCCGCCTCCACCACATCGACATCGACGAGATTGAGCGTGCCGACGAACTCCGCGACGAAACGGGTCGCAGGACGATTGTAGATATCGAAGGGCGTGCCGACCTGGTCGGCGATCCCTTGGTGCATGACCACAATACGATCCGATATGGAGAGCGCTTCTTCCTGATCATGTGTGACGAAGATGGTGGTGATGCCGAGGTCCTGCTGGATGCGACGGATTTCCTCGCGCAGACTGATGCGGATCTTTGCATCGAGCGCGGAGAGCGGCTCGTCGAGCAGCAGCACCTGAGGACGCGGCGCCAGCGCCCGGGCGAGCGCCACGCGCTGCTGCTGGCCGCCGGAGAGCTGGAAGGGATAGCGGGCGCCGAGTTGCGGCAGGCCGATCAGTTCCAGCATTTCCGCAACGCGCCGCGCGATCGACGCCTTGTCCTCACCCGCCACTTTGAGGCCGAAGCCGATGTTTTCCGCCACGGTCAGGTTTGGAAAGAGCGCATAGGCCTGGAAGACCATGCCGATCTTGCGCCGATTTGCGGGAAGGCCCGTGACATCCCGGCCATCGATGCGAATTGCGCCCGATGTCGGCGTCTCGAAGCCGGCGACCATGCGCAGAACCGTCGTCTTGCCGCAGCCGGAGGGGCCGAGGAAGGAGACGAACTCTCCCTTTTCGATGCCGAGATTGAAATCCTTGACGACGCGGGTCGCGCCGAAGGCTTTTTCCAGGTGATGGATGTCGAGAAAGGCCATGGTCAGCGCCTCGCGGTGGAGAATTTGGAGAATCGGGTGACGAGCTGGATCAGTCCCATGCAGGCCCAGGTGATGGCGAAGGCGACAACGGCAAGCGCCGAGGGCTCATAGGCCCGGTTGCCACCCATCCAGACCATGTAGGGTCCGAAGGAATTGACGTTCAGCAGGGCGGCAAAGACATATTCACCGATGACGATCGCGAAGGTCAGAAATGCACCCGACAGGACAGATACGAAAACATTCGGCAGGATTACGACCGTGAGGATGCGCGCCCAGCCAGCCCCGAGCGACTGTGCCGCTTCGGTGAGACTGGCGATGTCGATGGTGCGCAGGCCTGTGTCGACCGAACGGTACATGTAGGGCAGCGCCAGCGTCGCATAGCCGAAGAGCAGGAGCAGGTTGGTGCCCAACCAGGTTCCCGTCAGCGGCAGGATGGAGGAGGTATTGTAGATGCGGATATAGCCAAAAACGATGACGATAGGCGGAATGACCAGCGGCAGGAGCGTGATGAACTCGATGACGGGCCTGAGGCCAGGAAGTCGGAGCCGCACGAAGTAAGCCGTCGGCACGACCAGGAGGATGCCGAGCACGATGGTCAGCAAGGCCAGCACGACCGAATAGAGGAAGGTCTGTTGGAACTGCGGATCGGCAAGCACGATGCGGTAGGCTTCGAAACTGTATTCGCCGCGCTTCATGCGCATCGAGAAATCGACCATGCCGGCGAGCGGCAGCAGGAAATAGATGCCGCCGAGCGCGACGGCGAAGAGAGACCAGAAGCGCTTTCCAATCATTTGACCCACCGTTCGGCACGCATGCGCAGAAGGATGTAGATGCCGTTGGCGATTGCGGTGAGCGCGATCATGCCGAAGGCGATGGCATAGCCGAGATGCGGATCGTTGAGCACGTCGCCGCGGATCTGCGCGAAGAGCACGATGGGCGCAATCGAGAGCGAGGAGCCGGTGAGCGCGATAGCCGTGGCGACGGCGCCGAACGCATTGGCGAAGAGCAGGGCCAGCGTGCCGAGCAGCGAGGGCCACAGCACCGGCAGCGCTACCATCCGCCAGTATTGCGCACCTGAAGCCCCGAGGCTTTCGGCCGCCTCGCGCCATTCGCGGCGAAGGCCTTCCAGCGCGGGCGTGATGATCAGCACCATCAGCGGGATCTGGAAATAAAGATAGGTCAGCGCCAGCCCGAGGAACGAGACGATGCTGAAGCCGGAGCCGTAGAGATTGATGCCGAACCAGTTGCGCAAAAGCATGGTCACGAAACCGAGCCGGCCGAGCGTTGCGATGAAGGCGAAGGCGAGCGGCACGCCGGCGAAGTTCGAGGCGACACCCGAAAAGGTGATGATGCCGTTGCGAAGCCAGCGCGGCAGGTCGCCGAGCGTGATTGCGGCGGCGATGAGGAAGCCGAAGAGACAGCCGAGCGCGGCAGTCAGCAGGCTGAGCTCGATGGAGATCCAGAAGGCCGACCGGATGGAGGGCGAGAGCAGCTTGCCGAGATTTTCCAGCGTCACCTGGCCTTGCGGGTTGCGAAAAGCGCCGATGACGATGTTGAGCGTCGGCAGGATCAGGAACAGCGTGGCGAAGAGGAAGAACGGAGCAACCCCGATCCAGTGAATAAGTTGCCGCGGCCGCAAGGCCGCCGGCAGAGAAGCGGCGCTTGTCGTCATCGGATGTTTCCTGCGGGGAGGACTTGGCCGGAGGCTTCGCGAGAAGAGCAAAGCCTCCGGCCGGATGCGGGCTTACTTCACGTTGGCGCCGACCACCTTGTCCCAGCCTTCGACGATCGCGCTCTTGTTGGCGTCGAGCGCCTCAACGGACGGGAAGATCGCCTTTTCATAGGCTTCGGCAGGCGGCAGCTTGTCGAGCAGCTCCTGCGGGAATTTTCCGGCCTTCAGCATGGCGTTGAAGCGCGCGGGATGGCAGTAGCCCTTCAGCCAGCCGGTCTGGCCCTCGTCGGAATAGAGATATTCCATCCAGAGCTTGGCGGCATTCGGATGCGGCGCATAGGCCGAGATCGCCTGTACGTAAACGCCCGCCACCACGCCGGTCGCCGGCACGATGACGTCCATCGGCGGATTGCCGTTCAGCGCATCGCGCCAGGACAGCAGGTTGTAGTCCCAAGCGGCAATGATCGGCGTCTGGCCCTGTGCGATGGTGCCGGCCTTGCCGAGCACAGGCACGAAATTGCCGGCCTTGTTCAATTCGGCGAAGAGTTCGAGACCCTTCTTGCCGGAGTCCGCGCCGGGCTCGGCACCGCGCGAAATGCCCGCCGACATCAAGGCAAGGATTGCCTGTGCCGAGGAGCGCGGATCGCCGGTGAGCGCGACGGAACCGGAATATTCCGGTTTGGTGAGGTCCGACCAGTCGGCCGGCGGGGTCTGGATCAGGTCCTTGTTGATGCCGAAGGCCATGACGCCATAGTAGTCGCCGTACCAGTAGCCGTCCGCGTCCTTGATGTTGTCAGGGATCTCGTTCCAGGTCGCCACCTTGTAGGGCTGCAAGAGGCCTTCCTTCGTGGCCGCCGGCGCAAAGGCGAGGCCGAGATCGACGACGTCGGGCGCCTGCGAGCCCGTATTGCCCTTGTTGGAGCGGATCGCCTCCAGTTCGTCGGCCGTGCCGGCGTCGGGGTTCAGTTCGTTGACGGTGATGCCGGGATACTTCGCCTTGAAGCCTTCAATAACCTCGCCGTAGTTGCACCAGTCATGCGGCAGGGCGATGACGGTCAGCATGCCCTCCTTCGTGGCGGCATCGACGAGATCCTGCGGCGCCTCGGCGCGGGCAAGGCCCGGCAGCGCGGCGGCGATGGCAAGCGTGGAAACGAAAGCCGAGCGGGCGGCATGCGATAGGCGCGTTTTCATGAAGTCCTCCTGTTGACCGTCTGCGACGGCGCGTGAGCGTTGACTGTCTGTCGGTCTCTGCATCCGGCCGCGACCGCGGTCCGTGCATTCCGGTTCCCCCGCACTCTGTCTGCGTCCTTCGGGGCTGCATCGGTGCTTTTCGTGTAGGCAGAGCATGTAACAATTGGACAACAATAAAACGTCCATTATTGTGCGTTCAACTGTACCAATTTTGGAGATAGGCCTTGGCCAAACAGCTCGAAGGCCCGATCCTGCCCTTCCTTCGCCTGGATGCCGGCATCGCCCTGCCGAAATTCCGGCAGGTGCAGGACCAGCTGCGCACGGCAATCCTGCAGGGGCACCTGCGCGCCGGTACGCGCCTGCCGGCGAGCCGCATTCTTTGCGAGGAGCTGGGCCTGTCGCGGCAGACCCTCGTGCGGGTGTTGGAGAACCTCAAGGCGGAAGGTTATCTGGAGGCACGGCAAGGTGCGGGCACCTTCGTCTCAGCCGCCCTGCCGCGCCGCCCGGCAAAGGCGCGTTTCGCACAGGCAGAGGACGATGCCCCGCCAAGATTGTCGCGGATCGGCGCCTTGTCGCGTGGGGTTTCGGCGGAAATAGACCGCGTGGAACCCAAACCCTTCCTGCCCAACCAGCCGGCGCTCGACCGGTTTCCGTTCGCCGTCTGGCGCAAGTGCTGGAATGCCGCGACCCGCGGCGGCAGGGCAGGCATGGGTTATGGCGATGTCGCTGGGGAATTCGTCCTGCGCCAGCGGATCGCGGAATATCTCGCTTTGCACCGGCGCGACCCTTGCGATCCGGAACAGATCGTCATCACGCCCGGTGGACACGCCGCCTTCACGCTCGCCGCCCTGGCGCTGGCCGATCCGGGTGACGGCGTCTGGTTCGAAGACCCCGGCCCCGTCACCACCTCCAACCTGTTCCGCACGCTCGGCCTCGACCTCTGCCTGGCCGACGTCGACGAAGACGGCATGGATGTGGCGGGCGCAATGGCGCACTATCCCGATGCCCGACTCGCCTTCGTCATGCCCTCCCGCCATCATCCGCTCGGCGCAACACTCTCCCTGCCGCGCCGGCTTGCCCTGCTCGAATGGGCGCGGGCGAATGACGCCTGGATCATCGAGGACGACTACGACAGCGAGTTCCGCTACGACGGCGCGCCCCTGCCCTCCATGCGCTCCATCGACAGCCATGGGCGGGTCATCTATGCGGGCAGCTTCAGCAAGGCGCTCTATCCCGGCATCCGCGTCGGCTATCTCGTGCTGCCGCCGCAGCTTGTCGGCACCTTCCGCAATCTTTCAGGCCTGATCCATCGCAGCGTGCCGGTCGAAACCCAGCTTGCGCTTGCCGAATTCATCGGCGGCGGCCATTTCGCCAGCCACCTGCGCCGAATGCGCGGGCTCTATGCCGAGCGCCGCAGCGCCTTTCTCGACGCGGGGCAGGCAGCGCTCGCCGGCCTGGCCAATATCGACTGTTCCGAAAGCGGCCTCAACGCGCTGGTTTGGCTCACGAACGGGCGCGAAGATCGGGTCGCCCAGCGTGATGTGCTGGAGGCGGGCCTGCAGTGCTACCCGCTCTCCGACTACACCATCGCGACGCCAAGACCGAACGCACTCGTCCTCGGCTATGCCGGCGTGCCGGCAGAGCGCATGCGCCCCTATCTCAGCCGCTTCGCCGAGGCGCTTTCCCGATCCTGATGTTGCTGTCGCCGGTCTCCAAAGGGCATGCCGGCGAAGCGGGCCAGGAGCTCACGAAAGAGCGCCTGTATGAAAAGCGCCCAATCACGCGGCTCCTCGGGATTCTCCGGGTCGCGCCGGGCAAGCACATGGCCGATCCCCCGTGGCATCGCCGCTACCTCAATGCTGCAGGATACGTTTCGGCGTGCCGCTGCGCTGGGTCACACCGACGCCGGGCGCAACGCCGACTTCAGCATTGGAGGCCGCTAGCAGCGGCTTGCCGCGCACGATGTCCGAGGCACGTTCGGCGAGCATGATAGTCGGCGCGTTAAGGTTGGCGTTCGGCTCGGCAGGGAAGACGGAACTGTCGATCACCCTAAGCCCTTCGAGGCCACGCACCTTGAGGTCGCTGTTCACGACCGCCATCGCATCCTCGCCCATACGGCAGGAACCGCAGGGGTGATAGGTGCTTTCCATGGTCTCGCGCACCCAGGCGTCGATCTCGTCATTGCTGCGGACATCCTTGCCCGGCGCGATTTCTTCGCCGCGAAAACGGTCGAAGGCCGGCTGGGCGACGATTTCGCGGGTGAGGCGCAGGCAGCGGCGGAAGCCCTCGCGGTCCTCCTCGCGGTCGAGATAGCAGCCATTCCGCGCCGATCAGCGCTTTGCTCAAAAGCCCCATCTTGCCGTTGAGCGTGATCGGCTCCTTGCAGGCATATTGGATATAGACCTCCGAGTGATCCTGCATGTTTTCGCCAACCCCGGCAGATCGTGCAGCACCTCAACATCAGCCTTCTGCAGCACGGCGGCCGGGCCGATGCCGGAGCGCTGGAGGAGGTGCGGCGAGCCGATCGGACAGGAGGAAATCAACACCTCTCGGCTCGCCTTGACCATGACGTGCTCGCCGCCGAGTTCATATTCGACGCCGACGGCGCGCTTGCCTTCCAGCAGCACGCGCCGCGTCATGGCATGGGTAGTGACGTTGAGGTTTGGCCGGGTTCCGGCAGGGGCATATATTTCCAGTTGTACTTGGTGCAGTTCATCGGAATGGACAGCGCCGTCGGCATCTGGATGAAGATCGACTTGTCGCTGCCGCCATATTCGAGCATCCGGATCTTCCGAAAGCCGGTTGGCAGGCACGCAGCCGGCCGATCCGGCGCCGATGATGATATAGTCGTAGGTCTCGGTCATGGCGACCATCCAAAGGTTACGGATAGAGGCCCCAGCCGCGCCCGCGAGCAAACAACCGGGTCAGGACATAGTGGACCGCGCCGGCCGCAAGGCAGGAAGGCACGGAGGCCCTGAGGTATTTGAAGATCGGCAGGCTTTCGAGCGTCTGCGGATGGAAGACCAGCACGTAGACCCCGAAGCCGACGGCCAGCGCAAACAGGCCGATCGGGTAGAAGTCGGCCCAGAAACGGTAGGGACTGTTTACCTGCGGCGCGTGGAGGCTGCGCATGTCGAGCTTCTGGCCGCGCAGGAAGGCGTAATCGGCGATGCCTATGCCGGCGAGCGCGGAGTTGAGCGCCGAGGTCCAGACGAGGAAGATGAAGAACCCATCATACATCTGCTGATAGAGGGCCGAGCATGGAGCATGCTTCTCTTTATCACAGCTGGAGACTCTGACTGTCGACTTTGATTGACAGGCTCAAAATATCCGTTATTCTGGATACATGGATAACAACACAGCGATAGCGGCGCTCGGCGCCTTGGCCCAGACAACACGGCTGGAGACCTTCCGGCTGCTGGTGCGGCACGAGCCCGATGGCATTCCAGCGGGCGAACTTGCCCGCCTCATCGACGTGCCGCAGAACACCATGTCGGCGCATCTCGCAACGCTTTCGCGGGCCGGACTGGTCACGAGCGAGCGGCAGAGCCGGTCGATCATCTACCGGGCAGACCTCAATGGCCTGCGAGACCTGACCCTGTTCCTCCTGAAGGACTGCTGCGGCGGATCGACGGAGCTTTGCGCTCCGCTCATTGCCGAATTGACACCCTGCTGCGCCCCGGAGGCGAAGATATCATGAGCGCGATCAGGTTGGAGCAAATTGAGGACAACGACGCCGACCTCAGGGCGGCGTTGACGGACGCACACCTGCCAACTGATGACATCGAGGATCACGACCGCACCTTCTTCAGGGCTCTGTCATCGGATGGCCGGGTTGTCGGTTTCTCCGGTGTCGAGCGCTGCGGTGACGATTTCCTCCTCAGTTCGGTCATCACGCTTCCCGATCACCGTGGACAAGGACTTGGGAGCGTTTTGGTCGAACAGGCACTGGCGGGCCTCGATCATGCCGGCGACGTCTTCCTTGCCACGACGAGTGCAGCACCATTCTTCACGCGCATCGGATTTTCTGAAGTCCAGCGCAATAGCGTGCCCGCAGCCGTGCTGGCGACCCGCCAGCTTTCCTCCATCTGCCCATCATCGGCGACGATCATGAAGCGTATCAAGCCGCCGACCTAACCACGGATCACGACCATGACCGACAAGACCTACAACGTGCTGTTCCTCTGCACGGGCAATTCCGCTCGTTCTATTCTCGCCGAATCCATCCTCAACAAGGACGGTGGCGAACGGTTCAAAGCCTACTCTGCCGGCAGTCAGCCGAAGGGTGAGGTCAATCCGCATGCCCTGAAGGAACTGGAAGCGCTCGGCTATACCTCGACGAACTTCTCGTCGAAAAGCTGGGACGTGTTCGCGGAGCCCGATGCTCCGCAGATGGACTTCATCTTCACCGTCTGCGACAGCGCCGCCGGTGAGGCTTGCCCGGTCTGGATCGGCCATCCGATGACCGCCCATTGGGGTGTCGAGGACCCGGCCGCCATCGAGGGATCGGACGTCGAGATCCAGCGCGCCTTCGCTCAGGCCGCGCGCTTCCTCAAGAACCGAATCGCAGCTTTCGTCAACCTACCGCTGGCATCCATCGATCACATGGCACTTGAGACGAAGCTTCGTCAGATCGGCGCGATGGAAGGTTCGACTTCGCCGCAAGGAAAGTCTGCCTGATGTCCACGTTCGAGCGTTACCTGACCATCTGGGTGTTCCTGTGCATCATCGCCGGTGTCGCCCTCGGCCACTTCATACCCGGTCTCTTCCAGATCATCGGTGCGGCCGAGATCGCAAAGGTGAACATTCCCGTCGCGATCCTGATCTGGCTGATGATCATCCCGATGCTGCTCAAGATCGATTTCCGGTCGCTGGCGCAGATCGGCACCTATTGGCGCGGTATCGGCGTGACCCTGTTCATAAATTGGGCCGTCAAGCCATTCTCGATGGCGCTGCTCGGCTGGCTGTTCATCGGCTGGCTGTTCCGCCCCTACCTGCCTGCCGATCAGATCGATTCCTACATCGCCGGACTGATCATCCTCGCTGCAGCCCCTTGCACGGCGATGGTCTTCGTCTGGAGCAACCTGACGCGCGGGGAGCCGCTGTTCACGCTGTCGCAGGTCGCGTTGAATGATGCCATCATGGTCGTCGCATTCGCTCCGATCGTCGGTCTGCTGCTCGGCCTCTCCGCCATCACCGTGCCGTGGGAAACGCTCGTTCTCTCCGTCGCCCTCTACATCGTCGTGCCCGTCATTATCGCGCAGGTCATCCGCCGTCGGCTCACGGCTGACGGAACGACGCGCGCACTCGATGGCATTCTTGCAAAGCTCCAGCCCGTCTCGCTGTTGGCGCTCCTCGCAACGCTCGTCCTGCTCTTCGCTTTTCAGGGTGAACAGATCATCGCCCAGCCCGCCGTCATCGGTTTGCTCGCCGTGCCGATCCTGATCCAAGTCTATCTGAACTCCGGGCTCGCCTACCTGTTGAACCGGATGACCGGCGAGCGGCACTGCGTTGCCGGTCCCTCGGCGCTGATCGGCGCCAGCAACTTCTTCGAACTCGCGGTTGCCGCCGCCATCAGCCTGTTCGGCTTCCAGTCCGGGGCAGCGCTCGCCACCGTCGTCGGCGTGCTCATCGAGGTGCCGGTCATGTTGTCGGTCGTGTGGATCGTGAACCGCTCGAAGGATTGGTACGAATCGGCCCCCGCTGTCTCCCGAACCACTGCTACCGAAAGGCATTGAGAATGGACGTCACCATCTATCATAACCCCGCCTGCGGAACGTCCCGCAACACATTGGCACTGATCCGCGCGGTCGGGATCGACCCTGTTGTCATCGAGTACCTGCAGCATCCGCCGACACACGAGCAGCTTGCAACGATGATCGCAGACGCCGGGTTGACGGTCCGGGAAGCCATTCGCGAGAAGGGCACGCCCTATGCCGAACTCGGCCTCGACAACCCGAACCTGACCGACGAGCAGTTGCTCGACGCGATGATCGCGACGCCGATCCTCATCAACCGTCCCTTCGTCGTGGCACCGCTCGGCACGAGGCTCGCCCGCCCCTCCGAAGCGGTGCTCGACATCCTGCCGGCCCCCTTCAAGGGGCCATTCTTCAAGGAAGACGGTGAGCAGGTTCTTGACCGGGAAGGAAAGCGCATTGCCTGACACATTCCCCGCATTGCAGGATGATCACCTGCACTCGACCGATCTCGATGCCCTGCGCCCGGCGTTCTCGACACACAAGCCGCGCATCCTGATCCTCTATGGCTCGCTGCGCGAGGTTTCCTATAGCCGCCTGCTCGCGTTCGAGGCCCGCCGGCTGCTCGAACGGCTCGGATGCGACGTGCGCATGTTCGATCCAAAGGGCTTGCCGCTCCCCGACGAAACGCCGGTGAGCCATCCGAAAGTGCAGGAGCTGCGCGAGCTTTCGCAATGGTCGGAAGGCCAAGTCTGGGTGAGTCCGGAACGCCATGGCGCGATGACCGGCATCATGAAATCGCAGATCGACTGGATTCCGCTCTCGGTCGGATCGGTTCGACCGACGCAAGGCAAGACCCTCGCGGTCATGGAGGTCTCGGGCGGTAGCCAGTCCTTCAATGCCCTGAACCAGATGCGTATCCTCGGCCGGTGGATGCGGATGATCACTATTCCCAATCAATCCTCGGTCGCCAAGGCCTATCAGGAGTTCGACACCGATGGCCGAATGAAGCCCTCGCCCTACTACGACCGGGTGGTGGACGTCTGCGAGGAACTGGTGAAATTCACCATCCTCACGCGCGATGCTTCCGCCTATCTCACCGACCGCTACAGCGAGCGGAAGGAACAGGCGGCCGAGCTTGAGAAGCGCGTGTCGCTGCGCTCAATTTGACAGGCTCGCGGTGGCGACGAGCGTCCGCTTGGTCGCCACCGCCACCACGACAAAGGCTACGATACCAATAGAGCCGAGGAACGCGCTCAGGACGAGCGATGCGCCTATGCTGAACTGCTCCATCGTCGCCGCGAAGGCGAAGGGGGCGGCAGCGCCAGCAGCCAGTCTTGCCGCCGCCATCTTGCCGGTGAGCGCACCATATCCATCCGAGCCGAACAGGTAGAGGGGCAGGCTGCCCTGCGCGATGCTGTTGATGCCCGATCCGAGGCCGAGGCAAATCGAGAAGGCGACCGCGCCGGGGAGCCAGTTGCCGGACAGCGCCAGGATGACGACACTCAGCACCATGAAAGCCGCGGAGACGACCGCGAGGCCCGGCGGTGCGAGCCGCGTGCCGAAGATCATGTTCACGAGACGGCTGAGAACCTGCGCCGGGCCGAACAGGGAGCCGATGACGACGGCGGCACTTCCGAAGCCGAGCGCGCCGAGCATCGGCACCATATGCGCCAGCATCGCTCCAAGTGTGAAGCTGAGCAGAGCGAATGCAGCCGACACGACGATAACCGCACCACGCCGACGCTCGCGCGGAATAGCCCCGACGACAGGCTCGCGCATGGGTCTTTGCCCGCCGACCGCGGCCATCTTTCCTTTTCGCATGATCCAGACGTGGAACGGCATGCAGATGGCAAGATTGAGCCCGGCATAGACGAGGTAGATTTCCCGCCACGAGAGATAGCCGAGCAGCGCCGTGGCAATCGGCCAGAAGATCGTGGAAGCAAAGCCGGCGATCAGGGTGAGATAGGTGATGCTCCGCGATGCAGACCGTGGGCCGGCCTCGACCAACGCCGCGAACGCAGCCTGATACTGAACCATGCCGGACGAGATTTCCAGAAGGACGATGGCTAAGGCGAAGATCGCCACCGATGGTGACCAGGCGCAGAGGATCAAGGTCAAGGCAGACAACACCGAGCCGATAGCCATCACGGTCGACGCCCCAACGCGGTCCATCTGCCGGCCGATATAGGGTGCCGATAAACCACCAACGAAGAGCGATGCGGAGAAGATGGCAAAAACCTGCGAGACGGTAATGCCGAGATCCGCCGCCATGCCAGGCGCCAGAATGCTGAAACTATAATAGAGGGTGCCGTAACCGATGATCTGGGTCAGGCCGAGTGCGGCAACGATGCCGACAGGAACATTCGGATTACGCAACGATGTCGCCCTCGCTCCGGGCAACATCCGTCTTGCTGCAGCCTTCGGGCCGTTGGACGTTCTCGCGGATGATGGGGTGTCCGGCGCAGCAGTCTTCCATCAGGAATTTCACGAGATCGGCCAGCGCATCGTAGCTGGCGCTATAAACGATCGACCGAGATTCCCGGCGCTGCATGATAAGGCTCGAACGCTCCAACTCCTTCAGATGGAAAGACACATTCGAAGGCGAGACGCCCATACGCTCGGCTATGAGGCCGGCGGCCAACCCATCCGGTCCGGCGACAACCAGCGTGCGAACGATGGCGAGACGGGTTTGTTGCGACAGGGCCGCGAATGACGTGAGGGCTTGACGTTCATCCATTATTCAATAATCCTTGAATTATTGAATCGGAGGAATAGCGCACAGAACAGCAATCGACAAGACCATTTCCTCCGATACCACGTTTGGCCAACTTCTTGACGGCCTTGCGGCTGCGCCCGAGGCATCGCTCGTGTTTCCCTACGAAGGACACCTGGTGAAGGGCGGGTTATCCTATAACCGAGGTCAAGGCGGGCGCGTTCTCGGCGCTCGACTGCGTCTCGAATTCAGAAGCGTGGCTGGAGATGTTCATCCAGCTCTGGGATATCGATGAAGACGGCAGGAGCCACGTGCCGACGGGGAAGCTCTCCGCGATCATCCGCAATGTTTCGGATCACGCGCTGCCCGATCCAGAGGCCAAGCTCACCTTCGGGGTCAGCGACGGAGGCCGACCGCGGATGCTCTATTGCACATCTTCACCGCGCTTGGCTGGAGCGCCGGCTCGCTTCTCGGGACCCAGGGTCGTCTCACCCGTCTGTACAGCGGCATTCACGGGGATGACGGATCTTCGAACTTGCGTTGATGACACTGCTTTGGATCGGATCGATCAACGCCTCATAAATCCTGTTGATTTTGCAGAACATGTTGAGTGGGCACGCCTACAGTATCGACGATCTCCCGCTCCATTGGGCCATTGCCATGATCCTCGATGCGACCGGCTTCATCCCTCCCAGCCTGGACATCCTTCAATTCGGCGATCAGCCAGTCCCTGAAAATCACCGCTTCAGGCGCCGTCCGCTCGGCCGAGCGCGCGGTCAGGATGAAGTGGGACTCATTGATCGATATGCCCTCGGCGAGGGGCATATGGAGGTGCCGCTCCTTCAGATAGTGCGTCGTATAGCTCTGCTGCACGATACACGGCCCAAAGCCGGCGGCGGTCAGTTCGAGGGCGATGAGCGAGTTGTCCGTCATCGTGTTGACCCGCAATCCGGCTTCGCCAATATCGTGCTTGCGCAAGATCTTCGTCCAGCGATCCTCGCAGCCCATGATCTGCACGACGCCTCCCTTCAGAAGAGAGAGCAGCCGTTCCCGGTCGCAGTCGCCTGCAATCACGTCATCCTTCCTGGCGACGAGGACCGAGGGCTCTCGCCACAAGGGGCGCACCTCGAACTCACTCCAATGACCATCCCCGAAGCGAACATCGACATCGACGCTCGTCGACGTATCGGCCCACACCGCCGCCAGCAGCCTGATCTTGATATGCGGAAACTTCGCATAGAACTTCGGGAGCAGTGGCGCGACCCAGGTCGTGGCAAACAGGAGTGAAGCCCGGACAGAAACATGCGTATGCTGGCTGCGACCAAACAGACCTACGGTCGAGACTGTCAGTTCGTCGAACGTTC
Organism: Shinella sp. CPCC 101442; assembly: GCF_024704725.1. Lineage (GTDB taxonomy): Bacteria > Pseudomonadota > Alphaproteobacteria > Rhizobiales > Rhizobiaceae > Shinella. The sequence continues at coordinate 204,089 of NZ_JALIQS010000001.1, forward strand.
TTGCGACACTGGGCAGATAGGCCCTGCCGACATCGGTCAGCTGCAAGCCTCGGGGCAATCTTTTGAACAATTGGAACCGTAGATGCCGCTCAAGAGAGCGGACCTGATGGCTGACGGCCGCCGGCGTGAGATTGAGTTCCGCCGCCGCCGTGGAAAAACTCGACGATCTCGCTGCCGCCTCGAAGGCACGCAACCATTGAAGAGGTGGAAGTGCGTAAGCCATGGCCGATCCCGCTTCAAATAAAATGATGCCTAACAGCAATAAAGCTTTGTTTGACTTTGGCCAAGCCACGAATGAACTTTAGCGCCGGGAGACGGGGCATCAGGCGGCGAAGCCAAATGCATCCTGGGAAGGCCGGAGGGCCGCATTTTGAATACATTTGACTATATCGTAGTGGGCGCGGGCTCTGCCGGCTGCGTTCTGGCCGACCGCCTTTCCAGAAACGGGACCAACCGGGTGCTGGTCCTGGAGGCCGGCGGCTCGGACAAGAGCTTCTGGATACGGACGCCGATCGGCTACGGCCGGACCTTCTTCGATTCGCGCATCAACTGGATGTACACGACCGAGGCGGATCCGCAGACCGACGGCCGCGTCAGCTATTGGCCGCGCGGCAAGGTCGTGGGCGGTTCGAGCTCGATCAACGCGCTCATCTACTGTCGTGGACTTCCCGCCGATTTCGACGACTGGGAATCGGCCGGCGCGCAGGGCTGGGGCTGGAACAACGTGCGTCCGCACTATGAGGCAATCGAAAGCCGAATCCTGGCGAACGGCGAGATTGAGGGCAACGGCCCGCTCTTCGTCAGCGACGTCAGCAACGATATTCACCCGTCGAACCGGCACTATTTCAGCATGGCCGAGGAACTCGGCCTGCCGGTGACGGACGATTGCAATGGCCCCTCGCCCGAAGGCGTCACCCGCTACCGGATCACGACGCGACACGGAAAAAGATGGTCTGCCGCCGATGCGTTTCTGAAGCCGGCTCTCGGCCGCCCGAACCTCACCCTGCTCAAGAACTGCCTGGTGGACCGCATCATTGTCGAGGACAGGCGTGCCACGGGCGTATCGGTTCGGTCGGCGTCCGGCGTTCAGGTCTTCAAAGCGCGTAAGGAGATCATCGTCAGCGCTGGCACCGTCAATTCGCCGAAGCTGCTCCAGGCCTCGGGGATCGGGCCGGCCGCGCTTCTTCAACGGCTCGACATTCCCGTTGTCATGGCAAACGACAATGTCGGCGCCAATCTCCAGGACCATCTAGGCATAAACTACTATTACAAGGCGACCGAGCCCACCTTGAACTCGATGCTGTCGCCGTGGTGGGGCAAGGCGATCCAGGGCGCCCGCTATATCCTGACCCGCCGCGGGCCGCTGAGCCTGAGCGTCAACCAATGCGGCGGGTTCGTGCGCTCGAACGCGGGGCTCGGGCGGCCCGACCAGCAGCTGTATCTGAACCCCGTCACCTATACGACCGCGCCGTCCGACAAGCGACCGATCATCAATCCGGACCCCTTCCCCGGCTATATCCTTTCGTTTCAGCCGACACGGCCGACCAGCCGGGGCACGATCGAGATCGTCTCGCCGAACCCGGAAGACGCGCCGAAGATCGTCCCGAACTACCTCTCGACGGCGAAGGATCTGAACGACGTAATCGCCGGCGGCCGGCTGATCCAGCGCATGGCAGGCACGGCCGCGATGCGCCGCTTCACGAAGGAGGCTATGGCGCCCGATATCCAGACGCTGGACGATGACGGCATACTCGACGATTTCCGCAAGCGGTGCGGCAGCGTCTTTCATCCGGTCTCGACCTGCCGCATGGCGCAGGATGCGGCGACGGGCGTCACGGATTGTGAACTGCGTGTCTTCGGCGTCACGGGCCTGCGTGTCGCCGATGCTTCCTCTTTCCCCGGCATCACCTCGGGAAACACGAACGCGCCCACCATCATGCTCGCCCATCGCGCGGCCGACCTGATCCTCGAAGCCGCCAAACAATCCGATCGACAATTCCTTGGGATGGAATGCGAATGAAAATCTGCAAGCTCGAAACTTTCACCGATCCGTACGTCGGCTTCGTGCGCCTGACATGCGAGGACGGGACCATGGGCTGGGGCCAGCTCTCCACCTACAATGCGGATGTTACGGCAACGGTCTTTCACCGCCAGATCGCGCCGTGGTCCCTCGGGCGCGATACAGGCGACCTTGAAGCGCTGGTGACGGAAATCCCCGAACGCGAACACAAGTTCTTCTCCTGCTCCTATCTCTACCGCGCCCTGTCCGGCCTCGACACGGCGATATGGGATTGGCGCGGCAAAGCCGCTGAAAAGCCTGTGGCCGCGCTTCTCGGTGGCTCTGCCGGTTCGCTGCGCGCCTATGGCTCCTCCATGCGTCGCGATATCACGCCGCAAGACGAGGCCATGCGCCTGCTGCAATTGCGCGACCGATACGGTTTCGACGCCTTCAAGTTCCGCATCGGCTCCGAATGCGGGCACGACAGGGACGAATGGGACGGCCGGACCGACAGTATCGTTCCGACTGTCCGCAAGGCGCTGGGGAACGATGCCGCGCTGCTGGTCGATGCCAATTCCTGTTACTCGCCGCGCCGGGCCATCGAGGTCGGCAAGATGCTCGAAGCCAACGGCGTCGAGCATTTCGAGGAACCATGCCCCTATTGGGAGATGGAGCAGACCCGCGAGGTCGCCGCGGCGCTGTCACTGGACGTGACGGGTGGCGAACAGGACTTCGACATGCAGCACTGGAAACGGATGATCGCCATGAAGGCAGTGGATGTCGTCCAGCCCGACATCCTCTATATGGGCGGCATGACACGCTCTCTGGAAGTCGCCCGCATGGCCGAGGCGGCGGGCCTGCCCTGCACACCGCACAGCGCCAACCTGTCCCTCGTAACCCTGTTCACGATGCACCTTCTCCGCGCGATCCCGAATGCCGGCAAGTATCTCGAATTCTCGATCGAGGGGCCTGACTACTATCCGTGGCAGGAAGGGCTTTTCGTCGACGATCCCTACACCGTGACGAACGGCACGGTGACCGTCAGCGATCGTCCGGGCTGGGGCGTGGAAATCTCCCCTGATTGGCTCGCCCGCTCGCTATATCAGAAAAGCGAGATCGCAGCATGACCCTGACCGCTGAAGACCTTGCCCGTTGCTACTTTACGGGCGGTCGCGTCGAGGGCCTGCCGACGGGCCATTTCATCCACGGCGCCACAGTGGCCGGTGCGACGGGCGAAACGATCGAAAGCCTCGACCCCGGCCTCGCACGCCCGTTCGCCACCTTTCCGGCCGGGAATGCGGCGGACATCGAACGGGCCGTGGAATCGGCGCAGAAGGGTCTTTCGGTCTGGCGCGACACCGCGCCGGCCGAAAGATGCCGCGTTCTGAACCGGATGGCGAACGTGATCCGGGCGAAAGGCGACTATCTCGCCTTCGTCGAAACGCTGGATTCCGGCAAGACGCTGGCCGAAGCACGCGGCGACGTCCAATCCGCCATTCGCTGCTTCGAATACTATGCGGGGGCAGCGGACAAACTCGAAGGACGCTCCATCCCCCTCGGCCCCGGGCTTACCAGCTGGACGGAACGCGAGCCGGTCGGCGTCACGGCCCATATCATACCGTGGAACTATCCCACCTCGACCTTTGCCCGCGGTGTCGCGCCGGCATTGGCGGCCGGCTGCGCCGCCGTCGTCAAGCCCGCGGAAACGACGCCGTTCACCGCCCTCATCCTGGCAGCCTGGCTTGTCGAAGCCGGACTGCCGGCGGGCGTGCTCAACGTCGTCACGGGGTTCGGTCTCGACGCGGGCGCACCGCTCGTCCGGCATCCCGCGATTTCCCATGTCACATTTACAGGCTCCGTCGCGACGGGTATCGGCGCGATGCAGGCAGCTGCGGCAAATGTGACCGGCCTGACGCTCGAACTGGGCGGAAAATCGCCCCTGATCGCGCTTGCCGACTGCGACCTGGATCGCGCGGTGGACGGTGCGCTTTGGGCTATCTTCTCCAATGCGGGACAAATTTGCTCGGCAGGGTCGCGGCTCGTGGTCGAACGGCCAATCCATGACCGCATGCTGGAAAGACTGGCCGAGAAGGCCCGCGCCCTGCACCTCGGACACGGCCTCTCGCCGGCCGCCGAGGTCGGCGCGATCAATTCGAAACTTCACCTCGACCGCATTGCCGCCCATGTCGACGCCGCGCGCCGGCGGGGATGCCGGATCGTCACCGGCGGGCAAGCCACGGTCGATGGCGAAACGGGACAGGGCTGGTTCTTCGAGCCGACCATCATTGACGGCGCATCCGTCAATGATCCGGCCGTTCAGGACGAAATCTTCGGCCCTGTGCTGACGGTACAGGTCGTCGACAGCGAGGAGGAAGCGATCGATGTCGCCAACGGCACCGAGTTCGGCCTCGTCGCCGGCATCTATACACGCGACATCGGCAAGGCCTTGAAAATCGCCCGCCGCGTCGAGGCCGGTCAGGTCACGGTCAACGACTATTGGGCCGGCGGCATCGAAGTGCCGTTCGGCGGCACCAAGAAGTCCGGCTTCGGGCGGGAAAAAGGGCTCGAAGGGATCGAGGCCTACACACGCACGAAGGCGATCACCATCCGCCATTGAGCGGAAGGCAATTCATCATTCACAGGGAGGCAGGCATGACAGACCAGTTTGATATATTGAAGCGCTCGTTCTTGGCGGGAAAAATGGACCGTCGCGGGTTCATGACGGGGGCACTCGCGCTTGGCGCAACGTTGTCCGTCGCATCCTCCGCCTTCGCCCAGGCGGAACAGGCCGTTCCCAAGAAGGGCGGCACGCTTCGCGTCGGCTTCCTGCAAGGATCGACCTCGGATTCCTTCGATCCCGCGACCTACAACAACGACTTCATGTTCGCGACGAACTACGCCGTCTTCAACCACCTCACGGAATTCGCACCTGGTGGCGTCATTGCGCCCGATCTAGCCGAGAGCTTCGCGCCGGAGCCTGGCGCCAAGATCTGGACCTTCAAGCTGCGAAAGAACGTGGAATTTTCCGATGGCAGAAAGCTGACCTCCGCCGACGTCATCGCATCCCTGGGATATCATCTCGGCGAAGACTCGAAGTCCGCGGTCAAGCCGGTTCTTTCCCAGATCGCGGAGATGAAGGCGCCGGACGATCATACTGTCGTCTTTGAGCTTTCGACGGGAAATGCCGATTTCCCCTATATCTTCGCCGACTATCACCTCTGCATCAAGCAGGCGGTAAACGGCAAGATCGATCCGCTCAGCCAGATCGGGACGGGTGGCTATACGATCGAAAGCTTCGAGCCGGGCGTTCGCGTCCGCCTGAAACGGCGCGACAATTACTGGAAGGAAGGTCGCGCGCATTTCGATCAGGTCGAGATCACCACCATTTCCGATACGACGGCGCGCATGAATGCCCTGATGACGGGACAGGTCGATTTCATCGACCGACCCGACCTCAAGACCATCCATCTTTTGAAGCGAGCGCCGGGCCTGCGGGTCGAGACCGTTTCCGGCACGCTTCACTATACGATGCCCATGCATGTCAACACCGCGCCCTTTGACAACGTCGACGTGCGCATGGCCCTCAAGCTCGCGATCGATCGCGAAGAACTGGTCGAAAAGGTATTGAAGGGCTATGGATCTGTCGGCAACGATCATCCGGTCAGTTCCTCGATGCCCTTCTTCGATCCATCGATCGAGCAACGTGCCTATGACCCCGACAAGGCAAAGTTCCATCTCAAGCAGGCAGGACTTTCCAGCCTCAATGTGCAGCTCTACACGGCGGAAGCCGCGTTCGAGGGTGCAGTCGATGCGTCGATCCTCTATGCCGAACAGGCGAAGAAGGCGAACATCAACATCGAGGTTCTTCGCCAGCCGAACGATGGCTACTGGTCCAATGTCTGGCTGGTGAAACCCTTCTGCTGCAGCTATTGGGGCGGCCGCCCGACTCCGGACTGGATGTTCTCCGCGGGCTACTCCAAGGACGCCGAGTGGAACGACACGAAGTGGAACAACGAACGCTTCAACAAGCTTCTGCTCGAAGCACGCGCAGAGGTCGACCAGGGCAAGCGTGCTGAAATGTATTCCGAAATGCAACGCCTGTGCCGCGACGACGGTGGCGCGCTGATCCCCATGTTCGGCCAATACGTCTTCGCACTGAAGGATACCGTCCAGCACGGCCAGCTCAGTGAAATGTGGAACATGGATAGCCTGCACTTCATCGAACGGTGGTGGATGGCCTGATGCCTTGCCCAGCTTTGCCGGAAACGCTCTTCCGGCAGAGCTGGGCAAGCAGAAACCTACGAACGACGCTGGGAGGCGGCATGTCACGAATCTGGGTTCTCCTCGGAGAACGTTTAGCCTTGGGTGTCGTCACCCTGATCGCGATTTCCGCGCTGATCTTCCTCGGTGTCGAGCTGCTGCCTGGCGATCTTGCGCAGCAGATACTCGGCCAATCCGCGACGCCCGAAACCGTTGAGGCGTTCCGCAGGGAGCTCGGCCTCGACCAGCCGGCCGTCCAGCGTTATTTCCAATGGCTGGCGGGCGCCCTGCACGGCGATTTCGGCAATTCCCTCTCGAACAATCGGCCGATTTCCGAACTCCTTTCGGCAAGGCTCGGCAATACGCTGTTTCTCGCCTCCTTCGCCGCGGCCATCTCCATCCCGCTGGCGCTCACCCTCGGCGTTCTGGCCGCGCTCTACAGGAATTCGGTCTTCGACCGGCTCTGCAACGTCGTCGCCCTGGTCTGCGTTTCCCTGCCGGAATTCTTCGTCGCCTATGTTCTGATCCTGTTTTTCTCGGTGCGCATGGCGCTGTTTCCCTCGCTCTCCAACATCGACGCCGCAATGCCGTTCGGAGAGTTGCTGTATCGCTCGTTCCTTCCAGCCCTGACGCTCGTACTGGTGGTCGTCGCCCATATGATGCGCATGACGCGCGCAGCTATCATCAACGTGCTGGCGAGCCCCTACATCGAGATGGCGCGGCTCAAGGGCATGGGCCGCCTGCGCGTCATTCTGTTCCACGCCCTTCCGAACGCCCTCGCGCCCATCATCAACGTGGTGGCGCTGAACCTCGCCTATCTCGTCGTGGGCGTCGTGGTGGTCGAAGTGGTCTTCGTCTATCCGGGGCTTGGCCAGCTGTTCGTGGACGCGGTCAGCCATCGCGACGTCATGGTCGTCCAGTCGGTCGGTCTCATCTTCGCGGCTGCCTACATTCTGCTCAACCTGATCGCCGACCTTTTGTCCATCGTCAGCAATCCGCGCATTCTGAATGGAGAAGGCTGATGGCAAACCTTTTCCGGCTTTTTGCCGCCGCCCCCTTCACCGCGCGCTTCGGCATGATCGTCATACTCATCGTTGCCGTCATAGGTCTCTTCGCGCCGTTGATTGCACCCTACGGCGAAACCGCCGTGGTCGGAGCCCAGTATGAGCCGTGGAGCCGGCAGTATCTCCTCGGAACGGACAATCTCGGCCGCGATATGTTCACGCGGCTTGTCTATGGCACGCGCAATACCGTCGGCCTTGCGCTGCTCACCACGGTCATCGCCTTCACCATCGGCTCGATCCTGGGCATTCTCGCCGCTCTTCTCGGGCGCATGACCGACCGCATCCTCTCCAGGATCATCGACGTGATCATGGCCATTCCGTCGCTGATCCTGGCGCTCATGCTGCTCACCATCGTCGGCACCTCGATCGCCAGCATGGTCTTCGTCATCGCGCTGATCTATGTCGCTCCGGTCTTCCGGCTCGCGCGGGCCTCGGCGCAGACCGTCGTCGTCATGGATTACGTGCAGGCCGCCCGGCTGCGCGGCGAGCGGCTGCCCTGGCTGATTTTGCGGGAAGTGCTGCCCAACATCGCCTCGACACTCGTTGCCGAATTCGGGCTGCGCTTCTGCTTCGTCTTCCTGTTCATCGCGGCGCTGTCGTTCCTCGGCCTCGGCATTCAGCCGCCGACGGCCGACTGGGGCTCCATGCTTCGGGAAAACGCGACGCTGATTTCCTTCGGCGACGTAACGCCGCTCCTGCCGGCGGCGGCCATCGCGTTGCTGACCGTCTCCATCAACTTCGTCATCGACTGGATGCTCCACCGGGCCAGCGGATTGAAGGACTAAGCCATGACCGACGACATCAAGGCAGGATCGCCGCTCCTTTCAATCCGCAATCTGACGATCGAAGGCCGCTCTTCGGAAGGGTGGATCAAGCTCGTCGACGGCGTCGATCTCGACTTGGCGCGCGGAGAAATTCTGGGCCTGATCGGCGAGTCCGGGGCGGGGAAATCGACATTGGGCCTGGCAGCCATGGGCTTCACCCGCGACGGATGCCGCATCGCGGGGGGCTCCATCGATTTTGACGGAATCGATCTCGTCGGCTCCGGCGAAACGGTCCGGCGCGACCTGCGCGGAAAGCGCATCGCCTATGTGGCGCAGTCCGCTGCCGCCTCCTTCAATCCGGCCCACAAGCTCATCGTCCAGCATTGCGAAGCGCCGGTCGTCAAGAAGGTCATGCCGCGCGAGAAGGCGATGAAGGATGCCGTCGATCTCTATAGGCGCATGCGGCTGCCGCAACCCGAAGAGATCGGTTTCCGTTATCCGCATCAGGTCTCGGGCGGCCAGCTGCAGCGCGCCATGACGGCGATGGCGATGGCGTGCCGGCCCGATCTGATCATCTTCGACGAGCCCACCACCGCCCTCGACGTCACGACCCAGATCGAGGTTCTGGCAACGATTCGCGATATCGTCAGGCAGTTCGGCACGGCCGCGATTTACATTAGCCATGACCTTGCGGTCGTGGCGCAGATGGCGGACCGCATCACGGTGCTGAAAAGCGGCAGGGCGGTGGAGACCGCCCCTACCCGCACCATGCTCCGCGACCCGAAAGAGGACTATACCAAATCCCTATGGTCCGTACGTTCTCTGGATCATGCGCGCGCGCCGGAACGTCCGACCGTGGGGCCGGTCTTGAGCGTGCGCAACATCGATGCCGCCTATGGCGCGCTGAAAGTCCTCGAAGGTGTTTCCTTTGACGTGCATGCAGGCCGAACCGTCGCCGTCGTCGGTGAATCCGGCTCCGGGAAATCGACCGCGGCGCGCGTCATCAGCGGCGTCGTGAGACCTTCGCTCGGAGAGGTCCTGTTCGAGGGGCGACGGCTCGCTGCGGACTACCGCACCCGCTCGCGAGAGGATCTGCGCCACATCCAGATGGTCTACCAGATGCCCGACACAGCGCTTAATCCGAAGCAGCGCATCCGCGATATCGTCGGTCGTCCGATGGAGTTCTATCTCGGCCTGCGCGGGCGCGAGCGGGACAGGCGCATCGCCGGTCTGCTGGAACAGATCGAACTCGACCCGGCGAAATACATGAACCGGTTGCCGTCCGAATTGTCCGGTGGGCAGAAACAACGCATCGGCATCGCGCGCGCGCTCGCAGCGGAACCGAAACTCATCATCTGTGATGAAGTGACTTCCGCGCTCGATCAGATCGTCGCCGCCGGTATCCTGAAGCTGCTGGCGGATATCCAGAAGGAGCGCAACCTTGCGCTCCTGTTCATCACGCACGACCTGTCGACGGTGAAGGCCGTTGCGGATGAGGTGATCGTGATGCAGCATGGACGTATCGCGGAAGCCGGCAATGTCGGCGATGTCTTCGCCCGTCCCGCGAGCGGCTACACGACGCGACTTCTCCAGTCCGTGCCGGAAATGGATCCCGACTGGCTGACACGCACGTTGACGTCCAGGAACGCAGAACCTTTTTCCTGACACTGGTTTTACAGGGGGCCCTCGATGAAGCTCGATCGAATAGAAACCTTCGTTGTCGCCAACCCGCCGCCGCGTCATGGCGGCCGGTACTTCATATTCGTCCGCCTGACCACGGTCTGCGGCATCAGCGGGGTGGGGGAAATCTACAACGCCACGTTCAGCCCGCATCTTTGCGCGGCGATGGCCGTCGACATGTTCACTCGCCAGTTCGAAGGCAATGATCCGCATCATATCGAGCAGATGTGGCGCAGGAGTTATGGGGCCGGCTTTACGATGCGCCCGGATGTGACCGTAACGGGCGTCCTGAGCGGCCTTGAAATGGCCTGCTGGGATATCATCGGCAAGGCCGCGGGCCAGCCCGTCTATCAACTTCTGGGCGGCAAGGTCCATGAGCGGCTGCGCAGCTACACCTATCTTTATCCGCCGCATGGCGATGTTTATCCCGACCCGGGCCTTCCCAACGTCTATAACGATCCAGATATTGCCGCCGCGGTAGCTGCTTCCGCTGTCGAAGAGGGCTTCACCGCCGTCAAATTCGACCCGGCCGGCCCCTATACGATCTATGATGGCCATCAGCCTCGCATGGAGGATCTTTGGCGGTCGGAAGAATTCTGCAAACGCATCCGGCAAGCCGTCGGCAACAGAGCCGACCTGCTGTTCGGCACCCATGGGCAGTTCACCGTTTCCGGCGCCAAGCGCCTGGCCCGCCGGCTCGAAGCCTACGATCCACTATGGTTCGAGGAACCTATCCCACCGGAAAATCCTGGGGACATGGCGGAAGTCGCCCGCTACACCGCCATCCCGATCGCCGCTGGCGAACGCCTTTGCACCAAACATGAATTTGCGCGCCTGCTCGAGGCAGGCGCCGCTTCCATCCTGCAAATGAACCTCGGCCGCGTGGGTGGCATACTGGAAGCAAAGAAGATCGCCGCGATGGCGGAGACGCGATCTGCGCAGATTGCGCCGCATCTCTATTGTGGCCCGGTCGTGGCAGCCGCCAATATCCAGATCGCGACGTGCAGTCCGAACTTTCTCATCCTGGAATCGATCGGCCGTTTCGATGGCCCCTTCATGCGGTTTCTCAACGAGCCGATCGTCTGGGAAAACGGTTTCGTCATTCCGCCGACAGCTCCCGGTCTCGGCGTGACATTGAACGACGAGGCGATCGTTGCAGCCCCCTATAAGGGTAGCGAACTCCACCTGAACCTTGTCGCCGAACCGGTCGTGCCGTGATCGATCCTGGACAAGGACAACAACCTCCTCGACGACAGAAAGGTCCTGCAATGCGCTATGGTTTCATCGGGCTCGGAAATCTGGGGGGGCATCTGGCGGCCAGCCTGCTGCGCGCGGGCTTCGGGCTCGTCGTGCATGATCGGGCACCCGCGACGGCCGAAAAGCTTATCCAGGCAGGCGCGACATGGGCCGATTCCGTCAGTTCGCTTTCTCAGCAATGTGACGTCGTTCTGACCTGTCTTCCGTCGCCGCAGATTTCGCAGGCGGTCCTCGGCCAAATCCTCGGTGCGGCAAAACCAGGACTGACCTGGATCGAGATGTCCACAGTTGGCCGTGAAGAGATACTTCGGCTTGCATCCGAAGCCGCAGCGAAGGGCGTCACGACCATGGAGTTGCCCGTGACCGGCGGTGTCCACCTTGCCGCGCAGGGCAAAATCACCATGCTCGCCGGCGGACAGAAGGACCTCTTCGATCGGCACCTTCCTGCATTGCAGGCGATGGGCGACAAGATTTTCTATATGGGTCCGCTCGGCAATGCGGCTGTGATCAAGGTGATCACCAATATGCTGGCCTTCATTCATCTCGTGGCCGATGGCGAGGCCCTTATGCTTGCCAAGCGCGGCGGCATCGATCTGGCGCAGGCCTGGCAGGCAATTAAGGCAAGTTCCGGCAACAGCTTCGTTCACGAAACGGAAGGCCAACTCATCCTCAATGGCAGCTACGACGTCGGCTTTACGATGGACCTTGCTTTGAAGGATCTCGGATTTGCAATGAATTACGGCAGCGCCTTCAACGTTCCACTGGAGCTCGCCCAGCGTACAAACGAGATTTTTCTCAAGGGAAAGGAAACCTACGGCGGTACTGCCCAGTCGACCCAGATCGTCAAGTTGTTGGAAGACGCCGTCGGGCAGGATCTCCGGGCGGAGGGATTCCCGGCGCGCCTGGAGTGACGGCCGGGTCGCGATCAACCGCGCGTCGCACGAGCCGCTCGCCCCGTTCGGCGGCTTCAAGAAATCCGGCATCAGCCGGGAGTTCGGCTCGTTCGGACAGGACTCCCGGGATCTCGGGGGGCCTTCCCTAGGGTGGGGACCTCATCCTAGGAGAGCACCTTCTTCACCGCGCTTGCGGCGACCGTCCTGTTTCGTCCCTTCGCCTTGGCTTCGAGCAAAGCGGCATCGGCGCGCGTGATCAGCGTTTCGACGGAGCCACCGACAGGAGAGGCCGCCACGCCCACGGAGACGGAGACCATACCCAGAATTTGCCCGGCGTGAGAAAGCGCGACGCTGCTGACCTTTTCACGCAGCGTGTCAGCGAGATCGGCCGCGCCCTGTTCATCGAGGGACGGCAGGAGTGCGGTAAATTCCTCTCCGCCGAACCGGAACGCATTGCCGGTCGCGCCGCAGGTTTCGCGCAGCGTCTGCCCGACGAACTGCATGACGAGATCGCCCGCATCATGCCCGAACTGATCGTTGAAGCGTTTGAAGTGGTCGATATCGATCATTAGGCAGGCAAGCGGCTCATGCCTGTGGTCTCGCGCATGCCGTTGCAGCGTCTCGTCCAGGAAGCGACGATTGAACAGACCCGTGAGCGGATCGCTGACGGCGAGCATCGTCAGCTTTTCCCGCAGTTGCAGATTGGCGAGGGCGAGGCCGACATTCTCCGCGATCAGCTCGAGATAGAGCCGTGGGCCCGCCGGCCCGAGCGCCTCGGTCTCCCGCTCTTCGAAGTAGAGAAGCCCGATCATATCGCCCTGCGCCGTCAGGGGCACGCAAAGGGCCGCAATGCCGGGCGGGTTGATATGCTGGCACGGCACGTCGGAACCGTTGACGCTGCTGTGATGAGATCGGCCACGCCTGAGACCCCAGCATTCCGCCGCGGGAAACACGGCCGCCGAATGCTGCGGTTCAAGCCATGCGCCGGTACGCGTCAGCGACGTGTTGGCCTCACTCAGCACATAGAGCCCGCCGGCAAGGCCGGGAAATATCTGCGGCGCGAAGCGGACGATGACATCCGTCAGCTCGGCCTGGTTCTGGCACGCCTGCACGCGGTGCATCATCTGCAGGATCAGATCTTTTGTTTGCTGGTCCGCCCGCCGCTCGGTATCAAGCCGTTCGCGTTCGATCAGATTGGCGCGAAAGATCTCGATGGCCTCGCTCATCTCGCCGATTTCATCGCTTCTGCGGTCGACCGGCACCTCGACGGTGTAATCCTGCTTGGCGAGGCGGCTGACGATGCCCGTCATGCGCGTCAACGGCATCGCCACCCGCCGCCGCAGAACGAAATAAAGCACTGCCACGAACAGCGCGCCCGTCACCGCCAGCATGATCTTGGCGACAAGGCTCCATGTGTTGCTGCGCGCACGCGCCGCTTCCAGTTCGGCGCCCGAGCGTGTTGCCGTCAGGTCGCGGAAATGGGCGACCGTCTGGAGAAGCGCCTGCTGGACCCGTTCGTGCTCCTGACCGAACAGGAGATCCTGCGCCGCAGCCTTGTCTCCGCGCTGGTAGGCCTCGATCGCGGTGCGTTCGATCTTGTCCAGTTCCTCCGCATCCGCATTGATGGCAAGCAGTGCCTGCGCCTCGGCTGGCACCAGGCCCTGCGACGCAAGTTTGGCGGCTGCCGCCTCCCGGCGCCGCTCCTCGCCTTCGCTGACCTGAAACGCCTGCAGATGGCGCTCCTCGCCACGCATGACATAGAGCCGCGCCTCGTCGCTGGTGACTTCGGCGCCAAGCGCCAGCTCTTCCGCCAGCGTATCGAGCATCAGATGCTGCTCGGCGGTCGCCCGTTCTTCGAGCGCGCTGCGTGACGACAGAATGAATGCGGTGCCTGATAGCGCGGTCAGAACGACCGTGATGCCATAGGCCCAGTTGGTGATCGTGGTTATCCTCATACCCTACACTGCCAGCGGCGGCTTGAGCGAGGATTAAGAAAACGTTGCCGATTGCTGCAATGGCAGACGGAAGCGGGATCGAGCAGATCGTGGCAGGAAATCAGTCCTACGCGGCACCCGCCCTGATCATGCTGAAATAATCGTCGCCGCCGACCTGGCCGCCCTTGAGCGCGATCTGCAGACCATCCGCAGGACCGCCATGGGCGACGCAGAGCGGAGATCCGGGCGTTTGCGGCAGCGGCATCTTCAGCGTGAGCGCGGCAATACCCATCTCGCCCAGCGCATGGCTGGACGTATCGCCGCCGGCGACGACGGCGCGTGCGAGACCCGTCCGCGCAACGAGTTCCGACTGGATGCGGCCAAGCGCCCGACCGAGACGATGGCGCGCACCGATGGAGGAATCGAGCTCGCCGCCCCGGTCGGCAGAAGGTCCCAACGCCGTATAGAGCACGACGCTTTGCCCGGTTTCCAGCACGTTGAGACCGGCTGCTATGGCCGCAGCAATGGTTGCCGCATTGTCCTCGCCGGAAAGGGCGAGCGGGTCGAGCGTCACACCTCCGAAGCCATCGGCCAGCGCATGGCGGATCTGGCGCTCGGTCGTGGGAGAAACGCTGCCGGAAACGACGGCGATGCGGTCGACGGGACCGGCATCGGCGAAAGCCGGTTTTTCACCGATCAAACCATCCGCCCTCCAGGCGGGGATCAGGGCATATTCGACGCCCGAGGAGCCGCAGACGAAGCGGCTGCTTCCACGCATCCGATTCCAGAGCAAAGCACCGGCCGCCGCCTGCGTCGGCTGGTCGAGCACGTCGAGCAGGAGGATATCGGCGTCTAGGGGTTCCGGCGCGCCGAGCAGCGCTACATTGTCCACCAAGGCGGAAGAGAGCTGCGTCTGACGCGACAGATGCAAGAGAAGATTGGCCTCATCCATCGGCGTGACCGGATGACGCGACATGACCGGATGACGGTCGATGCGGTAGTTTCGGCCCTGATAGGCAGCGAAGAGTTCGCCGAAGGCGGTGTAGCGACGGATCTGCGGCGCACCGACGATGAGCGGCACCGTCCCGGCACCGAAGACCGCACGGCCGATCTCGATTGCCCTTCCGATATTTCCGACATGCGGGGCGGAATCGAAGGTCGAGCAGACCTTGTAGTGGCAAAGTTCGGCATCCAGCGCCTTCAACCAGACGAAGGCCGCGCGGAGATGCGCATCCATCCAGTCCGGCGTTTCGCTTCGGCTTGCCCCGGCCAGACCGAAGGCACGCGCACCGGTAAAGCGCGAGAGCAACTGCGCATCCGGCACTTTCAGGAAGAGCACGGTCTCGACGCCGTTCGAGGCAAGCGCCTCCATCACATCCGTCGAGCCGGTAAAATCATCGCCGTAATAGCTTATCAGGGGTCGCGTCATGGTTAGGCCGCCTTGCCATCGGCAAATTTTTCAATGGATTGCCGAAGTTCCGGATGGTCCTTGGCATAGGTTTCGAGCGGCACGCCCGCGACGGCCGCCTCCCACGCCTGCTTCACCGCCTTCACCCCCGCGCCCGGTCCACCCGGATGGCTGACGATGCCGCCGCCACAGAGATAAAGCAGGTTCGTCGAACCACCTGTCGCCGCGATCGTATCCGGCGCCTGCCCGCCCCACTGGCCGGAACCGATGACAGGAAGCGCGACGTCCTTGTCCGAAAACAGCGGCGTGGTGACAGCCTGATAGGAGCGCACGAAGCTTTCGTCCGGCTCCCAGTATTTCACGCGGATACCGTTGATCTGGAACTGGTCGATCCCAAGCAGCCGCCAGAACTGCTGCCAGACGGAAAATTCGAAGCCCAGGCCCGCATGGCGCGTGAGAACATCCCAGCCATTGCGGTGGGCATGCAGCACGAGGCCTGAGCGCTTGCGCAGGAATGCGAACCCGCCGAAACCGATCGAGTTGATGTTGACGACGGCGCAATTGCCGCCCGCCGCCAGCACGGTGTCATGGTTGCGCAGCATCTCGTCCGGATCGGCATGGCTGATGCCGAAGGCGTACATGACCTTCCTGCCCGTCTTCTGCTCGTGATCGAGAATCTTCGGCATGATCGCCGCGACTCGATCCTTCAAGGACGAATAGGCCGGGCTCATCAGCTTCTCGTCGTCCTTGATGAAATCCACGCCGGCATCGATCAATTCGCCGACCATCGCCGCCGTCTCAGGCGGACGAAGACCGAGCGCCGGTTTGACGATGGTGCCGATGATCGGTCGGTCCTTGACGCCCGTCAGCGCAAAACTGCCGGATACGCCGAATTGCGGGCCGAGATGGGCGGCGGCGAATTCGGGCGGCAGCTTCATGTCGACGATACGGATACCCGTCATGCCCTTGATGGAAAAGACGCCGCCGATGGCGATCGTCATCAGCGCGGAGAGGTCAGTACCCACGGCGTCCAGCGGGAAATCGATATCGACATCCGCGCGATTGAACAGCGTGGCGCCGCCCGCCTCATCGGGGAATGATGCACGGTCCGTCGGCGATAGCGGACGGATGGCGACGACGCGGGCCGCGACGCGCGCCTTTAATTCCTCCGTCTCGCCTGGCAGCGCGACGAAGGTGCCGGTCGACTGGTCGCTGGCGATCTTCGTCGCCATCTTCTCCACCGAACCGGGTGTTTCTATCCGATAGGTCAGACGGATCACGTTTCATCCTTCCGCAGCCGCGACATGTCGCTTGTGAATACCTTATGGCTGGTATAATGAGTATTTATGTTATTGCAAGCCGATCACGGTGAAAGCTGTTGCGGCGAAGGAACTTGGTGCATATTCAAACCTGTCGAAATCAGGTGACTCATGAACGTCGTTTCCGAACCCATCATCCGCAAGAAACTTTCCGACGAAGTTTTCGCGCGATTGAAGGCCATGATCGAGACCGGCGAGTTGAAGGCCGGCGACGACATGCCTTCCGAGCGCGAACTCATGGAGCGCTACGGCGTCGGCCGCCCGGCCATTCGCGAGGCCATGCAGGCGCTCGCCGGCAAGGGCCTGGTCGAGATTTCACAGGGCGAGCGCGCCAAAGTGCTCCGCATCACTGCCGAATCCATCTTCCGGCAGGTCGACCTGCCGGCCAAGATGATGCTCTCCGGCTCCTCCGACTCGCTGGAGCACCTGAAGAGCGCCCGTATCTTCTTCGAGCGCGGCATGATCCGTGAGGCCGCGACCCGGGCCACCCCGCAGCACATCGCCGAACTGCGCGCCCTCCTCGACAAACAGAAAGCCAGCCTTGGCGATGCCGACGCCTTCATCGATGCCGATATGGAATTTCACCAATATATCGCGCAGATCTCGGGCAATCCGATCTTCGCCGCCGTCTGCGGCGCAATGCTGGGCTGGCTGAAATCCTATCATACCGAAATGCTCATCTGGACGGGCCGCGAGAATTTTACGCTCGCCGAGCATGAGGAAATCATCCGCACCATCGAGAAGGGCAATGCGGACCTTGCCGAGAAGGCGATGATCAAGCACCTCGAACGCTCCCGCGCGCTCTATGCCCTCAAAGGGCAGAAATAGGGTTCAGAGCACGACCTCGACGCAGCCGTAGGGCGGGACGATCACCTGTTCCGAGACCGGCAAGGCCTCTCCTCCGATCAGCGAAACCGCGAGCGGCAGCGCTGGTAGGGCCACTCTCTGCATCTCGGCCGTGATATTTGCCATCAGAAGCCGCTCCGTCGATGCAAGACCCAGCACCGCATTCGGCCGTGATGTCTCGACGGAATACACATCCTGCCCCGTCAACGCGCCCAGGCTTTCCAGGACATGGGCGAGTGGCCGTAGCGCCCCCTGCGCTGTTGCCTCGCCCTCGCCCGCCACTAGCCCGAACGAGCCTGCGAGCGTGGAAAGCGTCAGGACCTCCAGCCCAGCCCCAACAACCGTCGCAGCATAAGCCAGCGTCCAGGCAGCACCGAACGCACCGTTGTGCCGCGGGTCGATATTCGCCATGGGAATGCGTGCACCCGCAGAATTTTCTTTCGTCGCACTGCCATAGGGGTTCTGCCGCATGGCCAGCGTCGACGGGCCAATGCGATAGGGCTTTTCGCCGTAGATGGCACGGGTCGAACTGACCACGGAGCGCAGAGCCTCGAAAGTCTGCATGACCGAGAGATCGTCGGCCGCATGCACGATGGGGTTCGTGCAATGGCTGACATAATCGACAAGATCGCCAGGCACCCGCTTGCGGTTGAGTTCCGTGAAATAGCTCATCATGCCGCCGCCGAGACGGACGCCGGGAAAGGCAGCCCGCGCCGCGGCGTAGACATGCTCCAGCGGAGGGCACTCCGGCCAGATGCTGCCGGGCGGTGTCGACTGGCGATCGACCGACGGACAGACGAAGAGCGTCTCCAGTATCAGGCCGGCATCCCGCACCAGCGCGGCAAAGCCGGCCATCTCTTCGGCGAGTGGGCGCCTGCACGGCACGGCGAGTTCCAGCGTGACCTTGAGGCCGGATTTTTCCGCGATATCGGCATAGCCCTTCAAGGCCGCTATGCCATGGCCGGCATCCGGATCGAAATGGGCGATGAGGTGCCGTGCGCCGATGGTCCTCAGGGTATCGACGGCCGCCAGTTCCTGCGCAAGGCATTCCGGGCGCAGGCCGACGCCGATTTCGGGAAAGCGGCGGGCCGTCGGTGCCAGCTGCACAGTGATGACATCCGAGGTGCCGGTCGCAGGCACGGCATCGTCCGCAGCCTGAATTTCGACGGCCACCTTCTGGCTGAACGGCTGGTCCTTCGACACGAGATAGGGCCAGGGCAGCGCCAACGGGCGCACATAGGTCTTGTAGGAACCATCGGTCCAGTTGCGCTGGTCTTCCATCTCGAAGATATCGCCAACAAATTCCGTCACCGCCGAGATGCCAGGCGCGACCCGATGGGTGATGGCGGAGATGTCCTTGAACGGTTGCCAAGGCTCGATACGGTCCGGCCACTGCGCGCGCTCGACACGACCATCGCCATGGCGGACATCGACGGGTTGCCCCGAAACGCCGATGACCGGGTGCAGCACGACGAACCCCGCGCGCGCGGTTTCGAAATCGGCATCGCTGACGCAGTCGGCTGCGAACGTCACCGCTGTCGCCGTGCCGGAAATGGTTATGGTGCAATCGAGATGGGCACCGGAGGGAGCCTTGAAGCGGGCCGTATAGGCAATGTCGAAACGCTCCCCGGACTCTTGCACATCGAGGCCCGAGATCTCGGCGCTACACGTACCCCAATCCTTGTCCCGAACAAGAAAGGAAACACCGCGCAGCACTTCATGGCCACGAAAGCGCAGCGTGCGCAGATTGCCGTCCTGAAATGCCACGTTCAGGTCACCGGCGGTGAATATGCGGTTTTCCGGCTCGCGCTCGTTCGTACCATAGAGCCTGAGCAGGTCACTGCTCATGAAAGCAGGTCCGCGATGGTAACGGTCTCGCCGCGCTCGGCGCTCAAATACGCTGCCTCGACGAGGGCAAAGGTCTTGAGATTGTCGCGACCGGACGTGTCCGGCTCACGGCCCTCTGTCAGCCGTTCGGCCCAATGTTTCTGGATGAGCGCAACGCTTTCCTGAATGTTGTGCCAGGGACGCGACGCCCAGGGCAGCAGGTTCGGCGCGACGATGTTTTCCGTCGTGCCATCAGGCCCGTGGACGACGAGCTTGTAATCCTTGCCGAGGCGCAGCGTGCCTTTACTGCCATCAATTTCGACGAAGGTCTCCGGGAACGGTTCTTCCGGCAACTTCGTCGCGTAGCTGACATCGACGATCGAGGTGATGCCGTTGTCGTGGTCGAGCAGCATGGTAGCCACGTCTTCGCCGGCAATGTCCGGATTGATGCGGCGCGTACGGGCGGTCATGCGGCTAGCGTCGCCGAACAGGAAGCGGGCGATATCGAGCGAATGGATGCCGAGGTCTTCGATGATGAAGCGCTTGCCTTTGGCGAGATAGGGCTGACCGGAGAAGACATCGAAGCCGGAGCGGAAGGAGACACGACCCCAGAAGGGATCGCCGATCGCGCCGCCGTCCAGCACCGCCTTCACCGCAAGAATGGGTGTCTGCCAGCGAAAATTCTCGTGGATCATCAGTGGAATGCCGGCCTTGTCAGCGGCGGCGACCATCGCCTTGGCATCTTCAAGCGTCGGCGCAAAGGGCTTCTGGCAGATCGCCGGAACCTTGTGGCTGGCGGCAAGCTCCACCAGTGCCCGATGGCTGCCGACCGTCGTTGCGATATCGACGAAATCGAAGCCGCCGTCGGCAAACATGTCGTCCGCCGAGTGATAACGCCTGTCGACACCGAACTGTTCGCCGACGATCGCAAGCCGTTGCGGATCACGGTCGCAGATCGCCACGATCTCGACGTCCGGCAGGTCCTGCCAGCCATGCATCTGGTTGACGGCGAAGAAGCCGCAGCCGATGAGCGCACCCTTCGTCTTCGCCATGCTCAACCTGCCTTTGCCATCTGCATCAGGGTGACGCGCTGCTGGAGGCGGCGCTGCGCCTGATCGACCACGACGGCAACGATGATGACGAGGCCCTTGATCACCATCTGCCAGAAGGAACTCACACCCATCATCACCAACCCGTCCGAGAGAATGCCGATCACAAAGGCGCCGATAATCGTGCCGCCAATCGTGCCGCGCCCGCCCGACATGGATGTACCACCGAGAACGGCTGCTGCAATGGCGTTGAGTTCGAGATTCGTGCCGGTCGCCGGATGCGAGGCCATCAGCTCCGAGGAGATGATGAGGCCGACAATCGCCGCACAGAAGCCGGAAAACATGTAGACGAACATTTTTACGCGGTTGACGCGGATACCCGACATGCGGGACGCGCGTTCATTACCACCGACCGCGAAGATATGGCGGCCGAGCGGCACGAAGCGGGCGAAATAGGCGGCCCCCAGCGCGACGACGATGAGGATCCAGACCGAGACCGGCAGCCCGAGGATCGAGCCGGAGCCGAGATAGGAAAAACCCTGGTTGCCGAGGTCTTCGCGCCCCGTGAGGTTGGGCAGCGTCTGACCGTCGGAATAAAGCAGCGCCATGCCGCGCGCCACATAGAGCGTACCGAGCGTCGCGATGAAGGGGGCGACGTTCAGGCGGGTGATCAAGAGGCCGTTGACCGCGCCGATCAGGATGCCGACGACCATGACGATAACAGCCACTTCGACGATGTTGAAATAGACCGTGTAGCCCAGCGGCAGCGCGACACCATACATGATGAGCCCACCGGCGATCATGCCGCAGAGGCCGACGATCGAGCCGACGGACAGGTCGATGCCGCCGGTGATGATGACGAAGGTCATGCCGATTGCCAGAAACGCATTCTGTGTCGCGTGCTTCGACATCAGGATCATGTTGGCGGTCGACAGGAAATTCGGCGCGAAGATCGAGAAGAAGATGATCACCGCAAAGAGCGCAATGAAGGTTCGAAGCTTCATCAGCGTCAGCAGGGCGGCTCCGGTGGAGAGGTGGTTGCCGGTGGCGGCAGTTTGCGTTGCTGTCGTCATCACGCATGCATCCTTTTGGTTTTATGTCCCTCTGCGGAGGCCGAGACGATCATCTCTTCGGTGGCGTCCTTGCGGTCGACGACCGTCACCAGCCGTCCGTTGCTCATCACCGCAATGCGATCGGACAGTGCCATGACCTCTTCGAGGTCCGAGGTGGAAAACAGGATGGCGAGGCCCTCGCCTGCCAAGCGCCGCATCGTGCGGAAGACGTCCGCCTTGGCGCCGACGTCGATGCCGCGGCTGGGCTCGTCCATCAGCAGCACCTTCGGACCGGTCATCAGCGCCTTGCCGATAACGACCTTCTGCTGGTTGCCGCCCGACATGGAGGTGACGTCGAAATCCGGGTTCTTCGCCTTGATGGAAAGATTGCGGATCGCCTCGAGGATCGCCGCCTTCTCCAGCTTCAGGTCGATATGGAAGCCGGCTTTCAGGAACTGGCCGAGGCTCGCCATGGACAGGTTGTCGGCAATCGACATGGACTGCACGAGCCCTTCGCGCTGCCGATCCTCCGGGATCAGCGCAAGCCCCTCGCGGATACGCCGGGTCGTGTCACGACCCTTCAACTCCTCGCCCTCGACGAAGATTTTTCCCGTGTAATGCTCGTGCCGGCCCATGATGCATTCGAAAAGCTCGGAACGCCCCGCGCCCATCAGGCCGTAGATGCCGAGGATCTCGCCCTCGCGCACGCCGATCGAGACATGATCAACCGCATAGCCGCCCTGCGCGCGCGGCAGGCAGATGTCTTCCGTGCGAAAAACCTCCTCGCCCGGCGCGTGATCGACCTGCTTGGCAAAATCCTTGGCATCCGAGCCGATCATCGAGCGCACGATCCAGCGCGTGTCGATATCCTTGACCATGGCATGACCGGTGATCTGCCCGTCCTTCAGGACGGTAATATAGTCGCCGATGCGCATCAGCTCTTCCAGCCGGTGCGAGATATAGACGATGGCCACGCCGCGTGCCTTGAGGTCCGCGATGACACGGAACAGCACGTCGACTTCGGCAGCGCTCAGCGCCGAGGTGGGCTCATCCATGATGAGGATGCGGGTATCCAGCGAGACGGCGCGGGCGATCTCGACAAGCTGCTGCTGGCCGATCGGCAGGTCTTCCGCCAGCGTGTCGGCGGAAATGCCGGCCTCGAGACGGTTCAGGAATTCGTTGGCTTTTTCCACCTGCGCCTTATGGTCGATGCCGCGCAGACCGCGGGTAATCTCGCGGGTGGCAAAGATGTTTTCGGCAACAGAGAGATTGCCGAACAGGTTCAACTCCTGAAAGACGATGCCGATGCCGTGGCGCACCGCGTCCGCCGGGCTGTTGAGATGGATGCGCTCGCCATCCATCCAGATCTCGCCGAGCGTCGGCCGCTCGACGCCGGCAATGATGCGCATCATCGTCGACTTTCCGGCGCCGTTTTCGCCGACGAGCACGTTCACTGCGCCGCGCCGAAGTTTCAGGTCCGCCTTCTTCAGTGCTACGATGCCCGAATAGGCCTTCGTGATGTCCTTGAGTTCGAGAATGACGTCGCCGTCGTCCTGTTCGGCCATCGTCAGCCTCCCACGGTGATGGTGGCCGGCACGAACTGCGGCAGCTGTCCCTTGGCGGGCAGCGGATAGGCGCCGGTCGCCTTGATCGTCTTGCCGGTCAGGCCTTCGCGCGACAGTTTCTCCAGCAGCGCACCGTTCACATAGGTGTTGAACGACTTGCCGTACTGCGCCCATTCGATCTGGTTCTTGAACTCGTTGAAGTTCACGAATTTCAGGCTGTCGCGCAGCGCCGTGCCGCGGATTGCCGGGCCGATCGAAACGCGCACGTCGGCCTTTTTGTCGCCATCGACATCCACGTCGACGTACCCGGCACGTGACTTGGTCTCTTCGCCGACGATCACGCCGTCGATCTTGGCGGCAAAGGTCCAGGGTGCATTGCCCTGCTTTTCCTTGTGGCCGTATTTTTCTGCGGCCGCGTTCAAATCGCTTGCCGCAAGAGCCGAGACGTCCTGGAAGGCGCCACCGCGCTCCTCGAGATAGGGCACGACCTTGGCGTCCCATATGTCGGCGACCAGCTTGTCGGGGTTGAAGGCGCCCGCCGCCGCCTGCTTCTGCTCGTCCTCTGTCTTAACGAACTTGCAGCCGCTGAGCGCGAGTGCGCCCGCAAGCACGAGTGTACAGGCAGCGTTGAACCTCAGCATTCCCATTCTCCGTCACAAACAGAAAACGCGAGGCGGGACCGACCCCGCCTCGCGCCATCGCGGGAGGATTATTCGGAGAGCGCGAAGGTCTCGAGCTTGCCGGCATTGTCCGCGGTGATGAGCACGCAGTCCATGAGCTGCTTTTCCTCGGCCGGCGCCTTGCCGGTCGTGATGTACTCATGCGCCTGGGTGACGGCGAGCTGGGCCTGGGCATAGGCCGGCTGCATGACGGTCGCCTTGATGCCGCCTGCCTTGATGGAGTCGCGCACGTCGTTCGACCCGTCGAAACCGACCACGATGACGTCCTTGCGGCCGGCAGCCTGGAGTGCTGCAATCGCGCCCATGGCCATCGTGTCGTTGCCGGCGATCACGCCCTGGATGTCCGGGTTCGCCTGAAGGATGGTCTCCATCTTCGAGTAGCCTTCCGTCTGGCTCCAGTTGGCCGACTGCTGCGCGACCATCTTCATGTCAGGATATTCGTCCATGACGTCGTGGTAGCCCTTGGAGCGGATGCCGGCATTGAGATCGGCTTCGCGGCCGAGCAACTCGACATAATTGCCCTTCTCGCCCATCAGCTTGACGAACTCTTCGGCACCGAGCTGGGCGCCCTGGTAGTTGTTCGAGACGATCTGCGAGACGGCGACGCCCGTTGCGTTGATTTCGCGGTCGATCAGGAAGGAGGGAATGCCCGCATCCTTGGCCTTCTGCACGGCGGCGATAGAAGCTTCCGAGCCGGCATTGTCGAGGATGATCGCCTTGGCACCACGGCCGATGGCGGTGTCGATCAGCTGCGACTGCTTGTTGGCGTCGTCATCATGCACCAGAACCAGCGTCTCGTAGCCGAGTTCCTTGGCCTTGGCTTCCGCACCAACCGCTTCCGCCTTGAAGAACGGGTTGTCGTGGCTTGGCGTGATGATGGCGATGAGGTCGGCCGCGAAAGACGGCATGGCAACGCTTGCGGCCATGACGGCAGCGAAGCCGACGGTGATCAGTCTGCGGGTAATGTTCATAGTCTCTCCTCCCGGTTAGGCACCGAATTCCAGCAGCCATCCCTCCATTGAAAATGGCCGCCCCGGTGCGATCTTTAGCCGGCGCGTGACGCCGGCCGCGGCGGGCCAGGCCCGCCGGAAATCAGGTGATACGCTGGATGCTGGCTGCGATTTCCGCAGGCTCGAACACGCGCTTCCAATCGTCCTTCATGAGCACGGGCTTGCCGAACTCGATCGCCTTGTTGCAGGCATCGGAGAAGACGCCCGGCGTCTCCTCGAAGATCACCGCGCCGAGCACGTTCATGTGGCCGAGCAGGAAGTCGCGGGCGGCTTCCTTGGCAACGCCGCGGCGCACGCATTCGTCCATGGCTTCGCGCATCACGACGAGCAGCGAGGCGCAGACGGTTTCGGACAGGCCCGGCTCCAGCAGCGCCATCTGCTCGACGGTGACGCGGTGCGAACGCATGACCGGCGCCCAGATGACCTTGGCGATCTCCTCGCCGAGCGCGTAGGCCTCTTCAGGACCTTGCATCAGCGCGGACACGATGTGCTGCTTGGCAGCGACGCCGCCGAAGAAGTCGCGCTTGGCGGCCGGATCCGTCTCGTCGTTGAAGATCGGCGGGTGGCAGGGGTGCGTGACGAAATAGGTGAGGTCCGCGCGTTCCGGCAAGTGGCCGGCGAAGGGGGCGGCAGCATCGAGCGCCACGACCATGGTGCCCGGCTTCAGCTTGTCGACGATGCCGGCTGCGACCTTGCCGATCGCCGTGTCGGGAACCGCGAGAATGACGACATCAGCGCCATCGAGGCCTTCATCGGCAGACACGCAGGAGAGCCCGAGATCGTCGGCAAGGCGCGCTTTGCCGGCGTCGCTCACCTCGATATGCCGGACATCGAAGCGCGAACCCTTGAGGTTCTTGGCGAGCCGATAGCCCATTTTACCGCCGGCGCCGAACAACGCGATCGATGTCATCGAAGATCTCCCTAACTGCAGACGGCCTGAACGAAACGCGCCCGGCCGGAAACTTCCTCCACCGGTCGCCCGGTATGGGCTTATATTTCTCAACTGGTATAACAAGTCAATAACTATCTAGTGGAATATGTGATGTGCGGCAAACATCACATGCCACCGGATCGTGCGCGAATATCCGAAAAACCGGGCAACAGATTGGAAAAACGAGATTTTTCCAGACGACGAAACAACAAAAAAGCCGAACGTCACACAACGTCCGGCTCAAAGTCACATCAAGGATGTGGTGTTCGGCGCCGACAATCGCGCCCAAAAACCGTTAGAGAAAGGCGTCGATCGTCCCGGCGATGAGGGAGAGCGAGACGGCGCCGGCATCGGGATGGCCGATACTGCGCTCGGCGAGCGGTCGCGCGCGGCCAAGCCGTGGCGCGAGCGGAGCGGTCGCTTCCGCCGCCGCCTTGCAGGTGACACTCGCCTTCCGCCACGCCTCCTTCAGGGAAAGACCATCGGCCTTTGCCGTTTCAAGCGTGGCGACGAAGGGCACGAAGGCATCGACCAACGTCTTGTCTCCGGGCCTTGCGCCGCCGAGGCGCATGACGTCGTCAAGCGCGATGCCGGCACCGCGCACCACGTCGGCCCCCTCGATGGCTTTCTCATCGGAAAAGGCGGAACTCCAGGAGCGCAGCAGCAGACCCCAGATCGCGCCGGAGGTGCCGCCCGCCCGGTCCGCCCAGGCGTCGCCGGCAACACCAAGCGCACTCTTCGCGCCGGCACCGGCCGCCACGGCCTGCCGGATCGCATCACGGGCGGCAGTTGCGCCGCGACGCATGCCCTGGCCGTGATCGCCATCGCCGGCAAAGGCATCGATCCGCCCCAGTTCGGCTTCCGCTTCCTGAAGCGCCGACACCATGGCATCAAGAATGCCGGCAAGGCAGCGGGCACTTTCCTGCGAAGCCGACGATGCCGGGCCGAAGACCGGTGTCTCGTCCTCGGCATTCGCCTTGAATGCGGCCGGCTCCGTCCGGAACACTTCGCCTCGACGGAAGACCGGCGTGTCGCATGGTGCCAGCCAGTAGCGCTCCAGTTCCTCGTCCAGCCACAGCACGGTCAGCGAGCAGCCCTGCATGTCGAGGCTGGTGACATATTCGCCGACTTCGGGCGAAACGAGATCGACGCCGGAGGCGGCCAGCAGCGGTTCCACCGCATTCCACAACACGAAGAGCTCTTCGTATTTGGTGGCGCCGAGACCATTGAGCAGAACGGCGGCGCGGCGCGCACCGGTCGGGCGCTCGGCCAGAACGGTATCGACCAGCAGCCTTGCGAGCGCGTTTGCAGGCACGATCTCCGTGTCCCGGATGCCGGGCTCGCCATGAATGCCCAGGCCCAGCGCCATCATGCCCTTCGGCACGGTAAACAGCGGCTCCTTGCTCCCCGGAAGCGTACAGCCGCCGAAGGCGACACCAAAAGAAAAGGTGCGAGCGTTGGCAAGCCGCGTCACGCGCTCGACCTCGTCGATTGCAAGCCCGGCCTCTGCCGCTGCGCCCGCGACCTTGAAGACGACGAAATCGCCCGCAATCCCGCGCCGCCGCAGATGTTGCTCCGCCGGGGCGCTGGCGACGTCATCCGTGACGGTGACGATACGCACATCGATCCCCTCGGCGCGCAGGCGTTCAGCCGCGACGCCGAAATTGAGAACGTCACCGGCATAATTGCCGAAACCGAGGAGGATACCGCCGCCATGGTCCGCATTGCGGCAGACGCGCGCAACCGCCGCCGTGGATGGCGAGGCAAAAATCTCTCCGGCCACCGCCGCATCCGCCATGCCCGGCCCGACATAACCGGCAAAGGCCGGGTAGTGGCCGGAACCACCACCGACAATGACCGAGACCTTGCCCAGCGGCACCGCCGTCGCGCGGACGACCCCGCCCTTCACTAGCCGGACATAGCGCCCATAGACGCGGGAAAAGCCCGCAAGCGCGGATGAGGCAAAGGCTTCGGGGTCGTCGACGATCTTGGTCACGGGCGTCTCCTGCGGGCAATCATGCCGCGAAGATGCAACATGGATCGAGCGGAGAAAAGGGCAAAGAAACAACCGACGGTCTAAGACACGTCAAAGGCTTACGCGGTTGAAGGCCCTCAACTGCTCGGCAATAGCCGCAACCTCCGAGGCGCGGCGGCTCTCGTCCCAACCGAGTGCCGCCGCGGCAATATCGGCCAGTTCGTCCAGTCCCTGCGCCGTTACCTTGCCCTCAATCGCGAGTGTCGTGCGGCGCATGACGATATCGGCGAGATGTTCGATCATTTCGTTTTGCGCGATCCAGCCGATCTCTGCGCGGCCGTAACCTTCGACATGGGCAAGCGGCGCGTCACCGGCTTGCGCGATATGGGCAAGGATGGCGTCCGCCGTCGTTCCGTAGCACGACAGGAGGGCCTCGATGCGCGCAGCCGGCAGGCCGCTTCTTGCGGCGCGTTCGGAAATCCAGGCGCGGCGTGCCGTCTCGTCCACCGGAAAAGCTCGCCCGCCACCGATCGGCAGCATCTGCGTGCTGGTCTTGCGGCTACGCCCCATGCGGGCAAGGATCGTATCCGCCACCTCCTCGGCAAAACCGCGAAAGGTCGTCCACTTGCCGCCGACGAGCGAGATGACGGGGAACGGCCGGCCATCAGCCGGTTCCGCCACGGGCGCCGAATGGTCGCGACTGATCAGGCCGGGATTGTTGGCGTCCGAAGCCGGGAGCGGACGGATGCCGCTATAGGCATAGACAATCTGGTCGCGGCCGAAGCGCAACTTTGGCAACAATGAGCCGAGACTTGCGAGGAAGTAGTCGATTTCGTCTTCCTCGCAGCGCACCGTCTCCGGGTTGTCGGCCTTGATGTCGGTCGAGCCGACGAGGGCTAGGCCCAGGAAATCGTAGACGAGGCAGATGCGGCCATCGTCCGCCTCGAAATAGATCATGCGGCCTTTCAGGCTTTTCACCAGTTCGGGATGCTTCAGCAGGATATGCGAGCCCTTCGTGCCGCCTATCAGCTTGCCCGAAATGCCGAGCGTCGCGTTGACGTGGTCGATCCATGGCCCGGCCCCGTTGACCACGATGCCGGCGCGAACCAGTCGCTCGCCGCCGCGGGGATCTTTTAGCCGCAGCACGCCATCGTGCTGTCCGAGCAACGTCGTGTCATTCATCGCGCCCGACATCGGGCTCGCGTCGAGACCGTCGCGCACCACTTCCCAGACCAGCCGTTCCGGCCGGCTGATCTTGGCATCATAGTAGATACCGCCGGCAACGATGCGCGGCGTGATCTCCGGCATCTCCTCAAGCGCCTTGCGGCGGAAGAAGAACTGATGCTTCGGCATGACGCGATGGCGCGCGCCGTAGAGATCGTAGAGCGCAAGGCCGATCTTGATGAGCACCGCACCGCGGCTGCGTGGCGCGGTCGTCGAGCCGAGCAGCGTGCGGAGCGCCGCAAAGGCTCCCTTCATCAGCGAAAACGATGGAATGAACGTCGGCAGCGGCTCGACGCAATGCGGCGCGTTGCGCAGCAGGAGATTGCGCTCCAGCGTCGACTGCGCAACGAGGCCGAGTTCGCCCGTCTCCAAGTATTTGATGCCGCCATGGATGAGGCGGGAGGGGGCTGAACTGGTGCCGGAGCCGAAGTCGGCCTTATCGACAACAAGGCATTTCAGGCCCTGGAGGCAGAGGTCCCGGAAAAGCCCTGCTCCGTTGATGCCCGCTCCGAGGATGATGACGTCGAAGGTCTCGACCGGGCCGGCTGTTGTGTCCGTCATGATGGGGATTCCTGTTGTCTACGCGCCGAGACGCCGGAGGGTCGGCCAGAGCGGCTTCATGGCCTCGGCGAGATCGAGGAAGACCCGATACTTCTCGTCATAGGCGCGCTGCCGGTCGGGATCCGGCTGATACGTCGTCTCGATCGACGCAAGGTCGCGTGGATCGGCGGTGGGCGAGGCAAAGAGCCCGGCACCCGCGCCTGCACAAAGCGCAGCTCCCCATGCGGCCGCCTCTTCCGTACGCGTCGCCGTGACCGGCAGGCCGAGGATATCGGCAAAGAGACCCGCCATGGCGGGATTGCGCGAGATACCACCGGTGAGGCGTGCAGATGTCGGCGCAAAACCATCGCGCAGCGCTTCGACATGGACGCGATGGTTGAACGCGATGCCCTCCAGCACGGCGCGCACCAGATCACCC
This sequence comes from Shinella sp. CPCC 101442, assembly GCF_024704725.1. Taxonomy (GTDB): domain Bacteria; phylum Pseudomonadota; class Alphaproteobacteria; order Rhizobiales; family Rhizobiaceae; genus Shinella. The sequence continues at coordinate 233,805 of NZ_JALIQS010000001.1, forward strand.
CGGTCATGCCAGGCATTCAGCCCGTAGAAGCCGGCGCTCGACGCACCGCCGAAGGGCGAGCCGAAAAGATAGGGATGGAAGAAGGCACTCGACGGGCGCCGGCGTGCGACCTCGAATTCCTTGCCGAGGATCGCGTGGATGCTCTCGCCTGACGCCTCGGCCTGCCGTGCATCGCCGGCGCAGAACTGCTCGATGAACCAATCGTAGTTGGCGGTAGAGGCGGGCGAGATGGACATGTTGTTCCATTCGCCCGGCAGAATGCCGTTGCGGCAGAACCAGCGAGCATCGACCTTCGGCGCCGGCGACACCGTCTCGTTGATCGAATAGGTGCCGGCGATGACGGCGACGACGCCCTCGCCATAACCGCCCATGCCGAGCGCAGACGCCGTGACATCATGCAGGCCCGCCATGACCGGCGTACCGGCGACGAGACCGGTCTGCCGCGCCGTCTCGGCCGTCACGCCGCCGACGACCTCGGTAGAGCCCGCCATCGACGGCTGCCGGCCGGAAAGGCGATCCAGCCCGAAGAGGCGGAAGGCGTCGTCGGCATAGTCCTGCGTCTGCACATTGGTGAAGGAGGTGCTCGCCTCGGTGCGGTCCGTGCCGATCGTGCCGCACAGGCAGAACCGCAACCAGTCCTTCGCCGCGATGAAATGGGCGATACGGGCGTAGCGCTCCAGCTCATGCTCGCGAATCCAGCGGAGAATGGCGGAGGGTGCGGAGGCATGCGGCTTCTGCCCCGTGAGTGCCAACGACTGTTCGCCGACCTCGCCCTCGTTCCACGCATCGGCAATCGCACCGGCGCGCGTATCGAGCGAGACGATGGCATTGCCGAGAGGCTTCTTGTCGTCATCCAGCAGATAGATACCGTCGCCATGCGCCGTTGCGGCAATCGCAACGATATCGGAGGCCGGACGACCGCAGGCGGCGACCGCCTCGCGTATGGCATCCGCCGTTGCCGTCCACAGCCCATCCATGTCGCGCTCGACATGCTGCGGCGCGGGGATCAGCTGCGGAACGCGGCGACGGGCGATGGCGAGCACCGTTCCGTCCGCGTCGAAAATAACAGCCTTGGTGACCGTCAGGCCGCTGTCTATACCCATGATGCAGGGCATCGCTCTCTCCATTCTCAAACGAAGGAAGAACGGCACACGGCATCAGGATATCCGCGACAGCGGAAACCTCAGCCGGCCCGTTCCCCGTCCGCCACAATGACGTTGATCCCCTTCGAGCGCATGCGCGACAGGTGGGAGATCGGGATATCTTCGTCGACGATCACGGCGTCGAATTCTTCAAGCGTCGCGAAGTGGTGCAACGCGCGCCGCTCGAACTTGGTGTGATCCGCCAGAAGCACGCGCCGGGCGGAGCTTTCGAACATCGCGCGCTTCGTCGCGACGGTTTCCGGCGACTGGTGGTAGACCACGTCGTCGACGATGGCCGAGAGCGACATGAACACGGTGTCGGCGCGCAGCCGGCGGATTTCGTTGGTGGTGATATGCCCCATGAAGGCATTGCACCAATGGTAGAACTGGCCCCCGAGACAGATGAGGTTGAGATCGCTCACCTCCTTCAGCTCGTTGATGAGAACGAGCGAATTGGTGATGACCGTCAGCGGCACCTTGGCCGGCAGAAACCGCGTCATCTCATGCACGGTCGTGGCATCGTCCATGAAGATCGCCTGCCCCGGCTCGACGAACTGCATCGCCGCCTTCGCGATCGCCTTCTTCTCCTTCGCCTGCTTTGTGGCGCGGTAGGCATCGGAGGATTCGATGAGGCTGGTGGGTGCGGCCGAAACGATGCCGCGCGTCTTGCGGAAGAGCCCCCGGCTCACGAGGTCGTCGACATCGCGGTGCGCCGTCATCAGGCTGATGCCGAAGCGCTCGGTCAGGTCCTCGATGCGGATGGAGCCTTCGGCGATGACCGTCTCGGCGATCATCTGACGCCGCACGAGCTGGCGCGCGTGCCGGCTGTCGCTCGGCAACTCTTCCGACAGCAAATCCTTGACGTCGACTTTCTTGTTCACGGGAGATCCTGCCATGCTTCGAGGTGAGAGCTTTCGTATCTCGTATCGGGCGGCAAGGAAAATGCCAAGCTGACCCGGGATGCCCCGGGGCATGAGGGTGGGAGCGCCCCGAAAGGCGCCCCCGATATCGATTACTCGCTCAGAACGAAGGGAGCGGTGTACTTGTCGACATTGTCCTTGGTGATCAGCAGGCAATCGAACAGCTGCTTTTCGGTGTCGACACCGGTCGAACCGTTCTTGATCACGTTATCGGCCTGCTTGACGGCCGCTTCCGAGAACACGGCGACCGGCTGAAGGACGGTGTACTGCAGTTCACCGGCCTTGATGGCGGCGACTGCGTCCGGCGAACCGTCGAAACCGCCAACCTTGACCTGCTCGAGCTTGCCGGCTTCCTTGAGCGCTGCGATAGCACCCAGCGCCATTTCGTCGTTGCCGCTGATCACGCCGATGATGTCGGGGTTTGCCTGAAGCAGGGACTGCATCTTGGCGTGGCCCTTGGTGCGATCCCAGTCAGCCACTTCCTTGCCGGACTTTTCAAGGTCCGGATACTGCGTCAGCACGGTTTCGTAGCCGTTCGAACGCGTTGCGGCGTTGTTGTCGGAGGGCGCGCCGAAGAGCTCGACATACTTGCCCTTGTCGCCGACCGCTTCGACCCACTGCTGCGCACCGAGAGCGGCACCCTGGGCATTGTTCGAAACGAGCTGCGCCTTTGCAAGGCCTTCCTGGTTGATCTCGGCATTGACGAGGATGACCGGGATACCGGCAGCAACGGCCTTCTTGACCGCACCGACCGAACCGTCGGCATTTGCCGGGTCGAGGATGATAGCGACCGACTTGTTGGTGATGGCGGTGTCTACGAGATTGCTCTCGGTGTTCGTGTCACCCTTGTGGGCGCCGACATTGGCCGTGTAGCCAAGGCTTTCAGCCGTCTTCTTGGCAACTTCGCCTTCCGTGAACCAGTAGGGGTTCGACGGATCGTTGACGATGACGGTGATCAGACCTTCGGCCCAGGCAGAGCTGAACAGCAGCGGCATGACGGCAGTTGCTGCGAAGAGTACACGCATACCTTTTTTGAACATGATCTCACTCCCTTTGTTGAGTTCGTTTACGCCGATTTTCGGCAATACTTTCCGCTGCCGGGCCACTCGGTGGTCCGCCTCTCCCGGCATCGGTCAGTTGGTGTCGGTCGTCGCTGATCTCAGCGGCGGCCGTATTTGACGCTGTTCAGGAGAACGGCGGTAACGATGACGGCGCCGGTGAAAACCGTCTGCCAGTAGGCCGAGACGCCGATGATCACGAGGCCGTCCGAAAGGAAGCCGATCACGAAGGCGCCGAGCATGGTGCCGATGACCGTGCCACGGCCACCCGTCAGGGCCGCGCCGCCGATGACGACAGCCGCGATCGCCGTCAGCTCATAGGTGGTGCCGGCGGTCGGGCCTGCGGAGGTCAGCTGCGAGGAAAGAACGAGGCCGGCGACGGCGGCGCAGATGCCCGAGAGCACATAGACCGTGATCTTCACGCGCTTGACCGGCACACCCGACAGTTCCGCCGCACGCTCGTTGCCACCGGACGAATAGAGCCAGCGACCGAAGGCCGTGCGGGCAAGCAGGATGTGGCAGGCGATGGCGAAGACGAAGAGCACGAGGACGCCGATCGGCACGCCGGCAAGACGGTTGAAGCCGAGCCAGTCGAAACCGGTATTGCCGAGGTCGGGGCGGCCGCCGAGATTGTTGTAGGTGAGACCGTTCGTCATGAGCAGCGCGACGCCGCGGGCAACGTAGAGCACGCCGAGCGTCGCGACGAAGGCCGGCACCCGGAGATAGGCGATCAGCACGCCGTTCACCGCGCCGACGACGGCACCGAGCAGGCAGGTCAGCACCACGACAACCCAGACCGAGGGATAGAGGATGATGCCGAGCTGCGGCAGCGTCACGCCCTGCATCAGGAAACCCGCGACGACGCCGGCGAGGCCGAGCGTGGAACCGACCGAGAGGTCGATGCCGCCATTGAGGATGACCAGCAGCATGCCGATGGCGAGCAGGCCGAAGATGGCGACATGCGAGGCCATGATCAGGAAGTTGCTGACCGTGAAATAGTTCGGCGACATCAAGGAGAAGACGACGATGATGGCGATCAGCGCGAAGAAGGCGCGCCCCTCGAACAGGAGCTCGACGAAGCTCTTCTTGCGTTTGCCGCCGCTTACCGCTGCCTTTGTCTGGATTGCAGGTGTGACTGACATGGATTCAGCGCTCCTAATGGGCATGCACGGCTTCGCCCGAGGCGGCCATGATCTGTTCTTTGGTCACGTCGGGACCGAATTCGGCGGAGATGCGGCCGCGCCGCATGACGATGATGCGATGCGCGATGCTGAGGCACTCGCCGACCTCGGAGGTCGTGTAGACGACCGCGAGACCCTGCCTTGCGCGCTCGGCGAGCAACTTGAAGACTTCCGCCTTGGCGCCGATGTCGATGCCGCGGCTCGGCTCGTCGAGCAGGATGACTTCAGGGTCCGTCGCCAGCATCTTGCCGATGACGACCTTCTGCTGGTTGCCGCCGGAGAGCGAGCCGATCGGCGCTGCGCCGCCATCCGTCTTGATGTGCACCTTGCGGATCGCATTTTCGACAAGCCCGTTTTCGCGGGAGGTCGAGGTAAAGAGGCCGCGCGTGAAAGCGCCGAGGCTGGCAAGCGAGAGATTGCGGCCGACGGTCATGGTCTGCACCAGGCCGTCGCGCTGCCGGTCTTCCGGCACGAGCACGAGCCCGTCGCGAATGCATTCGGCAATCGACTGGCCGGTGACGTCCCTGCCCTTCAGCACGACCTTGCCGGCCGCGGGTTTCAGACGGCCTGCGACCGTTTCCAGAAGCTCCGTGCGCCCGGCGCCCATCAGCCCATAGATGCAGACGATTTCACCGGCGCGCACCGACAGCGACATGCCGTCAACGGCCGAGTAGCCGGCACCACCCGGATCGGGAACGGTCAGCCCCTCGATGGAGAGCGAAACATTGCCCATTTCATAACCGGAGGGCGGCGAGCCGAGGTCGAAATTGTCGCCGACCATGTGGCGAACGATCCATTCGAGATCGATATCCTTGCGCTCGGCATAGGCCGTCATCGTGCCGTCGCGCAGCACCACCGCGTGATGGGTGATCTGCAGCGCCTCCTCAAGATGATGTGAGATATAGACGATGGAGACGCCGCGGGCGGTGAGGTCGCGGATGACCTTGAACAGCACCTCGACTTCCGAGGCAGATAGCGCCGAGGTCGGCTCGTCCATGATCAGAATGCGCGAATTGACCGAAAGCGCACGCGCGATCTCGACGATCTGCTGCTGGCCGAGGCGCAGGTCCTCGACAGGCGTCAGAGGATCGATGTCCTCTTCGAGTTCTTCCATCAGGAGACGCGTCTGGCGCTCTTCCTCGGCGAAATCAACACCCGTCGCCGTCATGATTTCGCGACCCATAAAGATGTTGTCGCGAACGTTCATGTTCGGGGCGAGGCTGAGCTCCTGATGGATGATGGAGATACCGCGGTCACGTGCTTGGGAGGATGACGCGAAAACGACCGATTCCCCATCGAGAATAATGTCGCCCGATGTCGGCTTGACCACACCGGACAGGATTTTCATCAGCGTCGACTTGCCGGCGCCGTTCTCGCCGAACAGGGTCGTTACCTGCCCGCGATGAATATCGAAATTGACGCCTTTGAGGGCATGGACGCTGCCGTAGGACTTTGCCACGTTGCGCGCGGCAAGAACGACTTCGCCTTTCGGGCCGGCTTCCGGGATCGCGCTCATTGGACGTCGAACCTGACAGGAGTGACGATCCAGCTCTTCGGATTGACGAGCTTGAAGACGCCGATGACGGAAACGGTCTTGCCGGAGAGCGATGCCGGGTCGAGGTCGCCGAGAACGACCTTCTTGACTTCGTTGTTGATGGCGGAGCCCGCGTCCTGATATTCGATCTGGTTCTTGAACTGACCGAATTCGATCTGGCCCGTCGCATCGCGCAGGTCCGTGCCGTTCAACGCCGGGCCGGTCTGGACGCGCAGTGTCAGTTCGGCCGGCAGACCTTCGACGGCGATGACGCTGTAATTCGCCTTGCGCTCGCCGATCACACCGGTGAACTTGACCGGAAAGACCGGGCCGGTTGTGGTTTTGACGCCATATTTCTCGCTTGCCGCCTTCTTGTCGGCAGCAATGGCCTGCGCCAGCTCGACCGCATCGGCCGCGCGCGTCTCGACGCTCTGCTTGATGACGGGGAATTGCTCGGCCCCGAACGCCACCGGCGAGAATTTCTGGACCTGGACGTCGGCCTCCGAGCCGATCTGCACGATCTTCGTATCGAAGGCCATGGCGCCGACCAGCACGACGGCAGCGGCTATGCCGATCCAGCGATAGCTGCGTGCAGGCTGGGACGATTTCGGGAGCGTGGCGTCAGTCATGTCAGATGGCCTTGCAGTTGAACGATGGAAGCGTCAGCGGGCGCGCCGGCGGAGAGCCGGTGGCATCAATCGGCTGAGAAACACATCTATGGCGCCAGGGCCCTGTGTCGATGCCTTCCAAACAGAACATGTCATGATGTCCTCCCCATGAACGCGCCAGCCAGATCTCCTCACCCGCTTTGCGCTGCAGTGCACACTTTTTCGCAGTTGCGATATATGTGTGTGATATGTCCCAGTGTATATGTTAATTTAACACAGACTGTCAATCGACGATTTCAGACTGCACCGTTTTGTGATCGCTGCCCAAAACTGGCAGATTACCCATGAACACGGAATCTACGCGCAACCTCTGTCACCACGGAAGCAGTAGGAAAACAGGCATACAAAAGGTGGAAGTAAGGCTGTTTTTCCTTGAAAAAATCCGTGAAATCGGAAATTTCAAAGCGGCTGGTGTTATCTATATGCATCAGGATGCGGAGCCATGAGACCATCGAGATGCGCCGCATCTCTTTCACGCCTCACCCAGGCATCATACTTGAAAAAAAATTCTTAATAAGAAAAATTTTACGAGACACGTGATAACTTTATGTTATGTTATTTTGCGAGGCACGGGAGATCCGCGTGGAAATTCCTTGCAGGGTCGTCGAGACCCCGGCCAAGTGGCCATGAGGAGCGCACGCGCTTTCGTGAGACTATCGGGAGGATCGAATGCTTTGTTTCGGGTCAGGCGAAGCGGCGCGCATTGTCGCGGCCGGCATAGGTGCGCGCCATGACTGAGGCGCAAGGCCTGATCATCGGCATCGACGCCGGCACGTCGGTCATGAAAGCCGTCGCCTTCACGCTCGCCGGGCGCCAGATCGCCAGCGCTTCCGTGCGCAACAGCTACAAGACCAGCGATGATGGCTCCGTCACACAATCCCTCGAACAGACCTGGCTCGATTGCACGCGCGCTTTGCGCGGGCTCGCCGAAAAGGTCCAGAATCTCGCCGAACGCACCGCCGCCATTTCCGTCACGGCACAGGGCGACGGCACCTGGCTCGTCGGTGCCGGCAACCGCCCCGTTGGTGACGCCTGGCTGTGGCTTGACGCCCGCGCGGCACCGACCGTCGAACGGCTGGCCGCCAGCGATGCCGACCGCCAGCGCTTCGAGGCGACCGGCACCGGTCTCAACACCTGCCAGCAGGGCACGCAGCTTGCCCATATGGACCGCCACTTCCCCGAACTGCTTGCCGGCGCGGAAGTCGCGATGCATTGCAAGGACTGGCTCTATCTCAATTTGACGGGGGTGCGCGCCACCGATCCTTCCGAAGTGAGCTTCACCTTCGGCAATTTTCGCACGCGATGCTACGACGCAGACGTGCTCGCCGCCCTCGGCCTGACGCATCGCCGCAACCTGCTGCCCGAAGTCATCGAGGGCACGGAAACCACGCATCCGCTGACGGCGGAAGCCGCGGCGGCCGCGGGCCTTAAAGCCGGAACGCCTGTTTGCCTCGGTTATGTCGACATGTGCATGACGGCGCTGGGTGCGGGCGTTCGCAGCGAAGGCCGCAATGCCGCCTGTTCCGCCATCGGCTCGACGGGCGTCCATCTCCAGGCGAAATCCGTGGCCGACGTCGTGCTGAACGCCGAACGCACCGGCTATGTCATCGCGCTCCCCATCCCCGGCATCGTCACGCAGGTCCAGACCAATATGGGCGCGACGATCAATCTCGACTGGCTGCTCCAGCTCGGCGCCGATCTTCTCGGCGAATTCGGCGTCACCGTCGGGCTCAACGACATGATCGGCCGCGTCGACCAGTGGATTGCCGCGAGCAAGCCCGGCAACATCCTTTATCACCCCTATATCTCCGAGGCCGGCGAACGCGGCCCCTTCGTCAACGCCCGCGCTCGCGCCAATTTCACCGGCCTTGCGAGCCGCCACCGCTATCCGGATCTCGTGCGCGCCGTCGTGGAAGGCCTCGGCATGGCGACGCGCGACTGCTACGCCGCCATGGGCGCCCTGCCCTCCGAACTTCGCGTCAGCGGCGGTGCCGCCCGCTCGGCCTCGCTGCGGAAAACGCTCGGTGCGGCCCTTGGCGCGCCGGTTCGCGTCAGCACCCGTGAAGAAGCGGGCGCTGCGGGCGCCTCAATGATGGCCGCCGTCGCCATCGGCGCCTATCGCACGATGGACGACTGCATTGCCGACTGGGTGACGCCGGAGCTTGGCGATGCCGAACAGCCCAAACCCGAAGACACCGAACGCATGACCCGCCTCTTCGCCGCCTATTCCGAGGTGCGCCAAGGCATCGCGCCGGCCTGGGACATCCTGGCCGCGCGCTGACGAAATGACGAATGCGCGGCCCTCCCTGGCCGGCGCTGAAGGAGAACGAGATGAACGAGCCCGAGCTTATTGACCTCTTCGTGATCGGCGGCGGCATCAACGGCGCCGGCATTGCCCGCGACGCGGCGGGCCGCGGACTGAAGGTCGTGCTCTGCGAGAAGGACGACCTGGCCGAGGGCACGTCGTCGCGCTCCGGCAAGCTTGTGCATGGCGGCCTGCGCTATCTCGAATATTACGAATTCCGCCTGGTGCGCGAGGCCTTGATCGAGCGCGAAGTGCTGCTCAATGCCGCTCCCCACATCATCTGGCCGATGCGTTTCGTGCTGCCACATAGCCCGCAGGATCGTCCGGCCTGGCTCGTGCGCCTCGGGCTCTTCCTCTACGACCATCTCGGCGGCCGCAAGAAGCTGCCGGGCACGCGCACGCTGGATCTCAAGCGCGATCCCGAGGGCACGCCGATCCTCGACCAGTACGCGCGCGGCTTCGAATATTCCGACTGCTGGGTGGATGACGCCCGCCTCGTGACGCTGAACGCCATCGGCGCCGCCGAAAAGGGCGCCGTCATCCTGACCCGCTCGCCCGCCACTTCCGCCCGCCGCGAAAACGGCGCCTGGACGGTCACGACGACGAACGGTGCGACCGGAGAAACCAGAACCTTCCGCGCGAAATGCCTCGTCAACTGTGCCGGCCCCTGGGTTTCCGACATCATCAACCGCGTCGCCGGCTCGAACTCGTCGCGAAATGTGCGCCTCGTCAAGGGCAGCCACATCATCGTGCCGAAGTTCTGGGCAGGCGCGAATGCCTATCTGGTGCAGAACCACGACAAGCGCGTCATCTTCATCAACCCCTACGAGGGCGACAAGGCACTGATCGGCACCACCGATATCGCCTATGAAGGCCGCGCCGAGGACGTCTCGGCCGACGAGGCTGAGATCGATTATCTGCTGAAGGCGGTGAACCGCTACTTCAAGGAGAAGCTGCGCCGGCAGGACGTGCTGCATTCCTTCTCCGGCGTGCGCCCGCTGTTCGACGACGGCAAGGGCAACCCGTCCGCCGTCACCCGCGATTATGTCTTCGACCTCGACGAAACCGGGGGCGCGCCGCTGCTCAACGTCTTCGGCGGCAAAATCACCACCTTCCGCGAGCTGGCCGAGCGCGGCATGCACCGCCTCCAGCACATCTTCCCCAACATGGGCGGCGACTGGACGGAGAAGGCCCCGCTGCCGGGCGGCGACATGCCGAACGCCGACTACGAGACCTTCGCCAATAGCTTGCGTGATGCCTATCCCTGGATGCCGCGCAAGCTGGTGCAGCACTACGGCCGTCTCTACGGCACCCGCACGAAAGCCATTGTCGGCACCGCGACCAGCCTGGAAGGCCTGGGTCGGCATTTCGGCGGGCAGTTCTATGAGGCGGAAGCGCGCTACCTCGTCGCCAGTGAATGGGCGCAACGGGCGGAAGACGTGCTCTACCGCCGCACCAAACACTATTTGCACCTGACGGAAGCCGAACGTGCGGCTTTCGCCGACTGGTTCAACGCCACCCGCCTTGCCGCCGCCTGAGGATTCCATGTCGCTGACGCTCTCGCTCAACACCAATCCGCTGGTCAACCGCTTCGCCGATCCCGACGATCTCATCGAGACCGTCGCAAGGGACCTGAAGCTGCGCGATCTCCAGCTTACGCACGAATTCATCAATCCGAGCTGGAATGCCGCGACGATCAACCGGCTGACGCGGCAGATGGACAGGGCGCTTCAGCGCACCGGCGTTCGCGTCACCTCGGGCATGACCGGTCCCTATGGCCGCCTCAATCATTTCGGCCATCCGGATGCGGATGTGCGTCGCTACTATGTCGACTGGTTCAAGACCTTTGCCGATATCATCGGCGATCTCGGCGGCACCTCCGTCGGCACCCAGTTCGCCATCTTCACCTACAAGGATTTTGACGACCCGGTTCGCCGTGAGGAGCTGATCCGGATCGCCATCGACTGCTGGGCCGAAGTGGCCGAGCACGCCAAAGGTGCCGGCCTTTCCTATGTCTTCTGGGAACCGATGAGCGTCGGCCGAGAATTCGGCGAGACGATCGCCGAGTGCATCAAGCTTCAGGACCGGCTGACCACCGCCGACATGGCCGTCCCCATGTGGATGATGGCCGATATCGACCATGGCGACGTGACCTCCAGCAATCCTGACGATTACGAGCCCTATGCCTGGGCGCGCGCAGTTCCAAAAATCTCGCCGATCATCCACATCAAGCAGAGCCTGATGGACAAGGGCGGCCACCGTCCCTTTACCGCCGAATTCAACGCCAAGGGCCGCATCCAGCCGGAACCGTTGCTGAAGGCCTTTGCCGAGGGCGGCGCGCTCGACAACGAAATCTGCCTGGAACTCTCCTTCAAAGAACGCGAGCCGAACGACCGGCAGGTCATTCCGCAGATCGCCGAAAGCATCGCCTTCTGGGCGCCGCATATCGATACCGGTGAGTCCGATCTCAAGCTGGGCTGACCGTTCCTCGACCGCTTGCTAAGACTGGACCTGAAAAGCGCTTTCGCTTGCAGAGCAGGACAGGACATCGCCGATGACCGACAATGAAGATTCCCTCGCCGTCCGCGCCGCCTGGCTGCATTACATCGGGGGCTTCACGCAGTCCGCCGTGGCCAAGCGCCTCGGCATTCCCTCGGTGAAGGCGCATCGGCTGATCGCGCGCGCGGTCGCCGAAGGCGTGGTCAAGGTCAGCATCGACGGCGATATCGCCGAATGCGTCAACCTGGAAGTGGAACTCTCCAAACGGTACGGTCTCGACTATTGCGAGGTGGCCCCCGATGTCGACGACGATGCGCTGGCGCTGACGACGCTCGGCCATGTCGGCGCGGATTTCCTCCGCCGCGAGATCGAACGCGGCGAAGTGGCCGTCATCGGTTTGGGTCATGGGCGCACGCTTTCGGCGGCCGTCCACCATCTGCCCCGCATCAGCGCCAGCGGCACGCGCTTCGTCTCGCTTCTCGGCGGCCTCACCCGAAACTATGCCGCCAATCCCTATGATGTCATGCATCGGCTGGCGGCCAAGACCGGCACCCAGGCCTATGTGATGCCCGTGCCCTTCTTCGCCAATACGGAGGAAGACCGCGAGGTGCTGCTCTCCCAGCGCGGCGTGAGCGAGGTCTTCAATCTCGCCCGCAGCGCAGACCTGAAGCTCGTGGGTATCGGTACGGTCGACAATCAGGCCCACCTGGTCACCTCGGGCATGCTGCAGCCGGACGAGCTGGAAGAGATCGTAGCTCTTGGCGGCGTCGGCGAACTGCTCGGTCATTTCTTCGACAGCAAGGGCCGGATCCTCGAGACGTCGGTTACGGCACGCACGCTTGCTGCCTCCTTCTCGGAAACCGGGCGTGACCGGGTTGTCGCCATTGCCGGCGGCCCTGCGAAGACCGAGGCGATCCGCGCCGTGCTGCACAGCCACAAGCTCCACGGGCTCATTACCGACGAGCGGACCGCACGTCTTCTGTTGCAAAGTTCGGCGTGACAAAAATCACAAAATCACACTTTTCATGTTATAATTTGCCGAATTTGATGTTATAGAACTGGGAACATCAGGAGGATGCGGTGAAACGGGAAGAGCGCAGGCAGGAGATCATCAATCTTCTGGTCGAAAGCCGGGCCGTCGAACTCGATGACATCGCGGCGCGCTTCGGTGTCTCCAAGATGACCATTCACCGCGACCTCGACGATCTCGAACGCGCCGGTGTGCTGCGCAAGGTGCGTGGCGGCGCGACGATCGATGCGGGCACCCAGTTCGAGAGCGACTTCCGTTTCCGTGAACTGCAGGAGGCCGACGTCAAGCGCGCGCTGGCGAAGACTGCGGCCGAGCTCGTCGAACCAGGCATGACCGTGATGATCAACGACGGCTCGATGGCTTCGGTGCTCGGCGATGTGCTCGCCGAGAAGAAGCCGATCACCATCATCACCAACAATGCCGCGATCATGGAGCGCGCCAAGGGCCTGTCCGGGGTGACGCTGATTGCCGTCGGCGGCGTCTATTCCGCCAAGTTCAACGCCTATTTCGGCATCGTCACGGAAGAGGCCCTGTCGCGGCTTCGCGCCGACATTGCCTTCATCTCGGCGCCTGCGGCATCGGGCCGCCTCTCCTATCACATGGACGAGGCCGTGGTGCGCACCAAGCGGGCCATGATGGCGTCGAGCCGCCAGACCTGCCTGATGATCAACAGCCGACGCTTCGGCCACACCGCACTGCATGTGCTCGCCGATCTCGCCGAATTCGACACCGTCATTTCAGACAAACCCCTGCCCCACGACACATCCGCCGAACTTGGCGGTGGCAAGACCGTGGTGCGCATCGCCAAGGAGACGACGACATGAGCCACGGCCGGAATTTCTGGGTCGGCACGAGCTGGAAGATGAACAAGACGCTGGCGGAGGCAAAAGTCTTCGCCGAAGGTCTGAAGGCCGCCGATGACGGCCGTGACGCCCGCATCCAGCGCTTCGTCATCCCGCCCTTTACCGCCGTGCGCGAAGTCAAGGCTCTCCTGGCGGATACCTCCGTGAAGGTGGGCGCGCAGAACATGCACTGGGCCGATGAAGGTGCATGGACCGGCGAAGTCTCGCCCGTCATGCTGAAGGATTGCAATCTCGACCTCGTCGAACTCGGCCATTCCGAACGCCGTGAGCATTTTAGCGAAACGGATGAGCGCGTCGGTCTCAAGACGGAAGCCGCCGTGCGTCATGGACTCGTGCCGCTGATCTGCATCGGCGAAACGCTGGCCGACCGCGAGAGCGGCCGTGCGGCGGATGTGCTGGCCGCGCAGGTGCGCGGCGCGCTTGGCAAGCTCGAAGGTGCGCAGAAACAAGCCGAAATCCTGCTCGCCTACGAGCCTGTCTGGGCGATCGGCGAAAACGGCATTCCCGCCACCGCCGACTATGCCAACGCACGCCATGCCGAAATCGCGAAGGTGGCGGAAGATATTCTCGGCCGCCGCATTCCCTGCCTCTACGGCGGCTCGGTGAACCCCGGGAATTGCGAAGAACTGATCGCCTGCCCCGATATCGACGGGCTCTTCATCGGCCGTTCTGCCTGGAAGGTTGAAGGCTACCTCGACATCCTGGCGCGCTCAGCCGCCACCATCTGAAGAAGGAGAATTCCCATGAAACTCGCTATTGCCGGTGACAGCGCGGGCGAAGGTCTCGCCAAGGTCCTCGCCGATCACCTGAAGGACCGCCATGACGTGCACGAAGTCTCGCGCACCGATGCCGGCCCGGACGCCTTCTACGCCACTCTCTCCGACCGCGTCGCCTCGGCCGTCGTCGCCGGCGAATACGACCGTGCGATCCTCGTCTGCGGCACCGGCATCGGCGTCTGCATTTCCGCCAACAAGGTGCCCGGCATCCGTGCCGCGCTGACGCACGACACCTATTCGGCCGAGCGCGCAGCACTCTCCAACAACGCCCAGATCATCACCATGGGCGCCCGCGTCATCGGTTCGGAACTCGCCAAGGCCATCGCCGACGCCTACCTCGCCCAGACTTTTGACGAAAACGGCCGTTCGGCCGGCAACGTCCAGGCGATCAACGAGGTCGACGCCAAGTACAACGCCGGCAAGTAAACCGGCCTTGCGCCGACACGCCTGTTCGGGCGTGTCGGCAACCGCCTTCACACGGACTGAAAACTCCGGAAGATCCGATCCGATTCCCCTTCGACGGACCATGGCCGGCTGACGCCGCCGAGACTTTCCCCGACCGCAAGCCCCGCCTGGATCGCGTCCTCGTGGAAGCCGGAGCCGAAGTAGGAGCCGCAGAACCAGGTGTTGGACTGGCCCTGCAGCGACCAGAGCTGCTGTTGCGCCGACAGCGTCGCGGCGTTGAACAGCGGATGCTGGTAGAGGCCGCGCCAGATCACCTTGTCTTCCGCCGGCTGATGCAGCGGGCTCAGTGTTACGAAGAACGGGTGCTCGTCAGGAATGCCCTGCAGGCGGTTCATCCAGTAGGTCACGCACGGTTTGCGCGGCGCAGCGCCTTTGCGCCCGGAGCTGGCAAGGTAATTCCAGCTCGCCCAGACCCGCTTCCGACGCGGCATCAGGCTTTCATCGCTGTGAAGCACGGTCTCGTTATCGCCATAGGCGAAGGCGCTCAGAAGGTCGGCCTCCCGGTCCGACCGGTCGGCCAACATGCCGAGCGCCTGGTCGGCATGGGCGGCGATGACCACACGGTCGAACCATTCGGGTTCGGCACCCGGCACCGTGATCTCCACCGCGCCGTTGACCCGGCGGATCGCCTTGACCGGTGCGTTCGTGCGGATGCGATCCCGGAAGGGCGCCGTCAGCCGCTCCACATAGGCCCGGCTGCCACCGTCCACCGTGCGCCACGCGGGGCGGCGTACGAATTTCAGGAGACCGTGGTTTTCGCAAAACCGTACGAAGGAGAGGGCTGGATAATTGCCGATCTCCAGCGCCGGCGTCGACCAGATCGCCGCCGCCATCGGATAAAGGTGATCCTCGCGAAAAGCCCGGCCGAAACCCGCGCCGTCAAGATAGTCGTCGAGACTTGCGGCGGGGTCGAGATTGCGCACGCCGCTCGGCGCCTGCCGATAAAAGCGCACGAGATCGCGCAGCATCGACCAGAAGCGGATGCTTGCCAGGTTGCTGCGTTGCGCGAACAGGCCGGCAAGGTTGGTGCCGGCATATTCGAGCTGCCCCTCATCCATCGATACGGCGAAGGACATGTCCGAGACCTTGGTCGGAACGCGGAGATGCTGAAACAGCGCCGTGAGGTTCGGATAGGTCGTTTCGTTATAGACGATAAAGCCGGTATCGACGGGCGTGCCGCCACCATCCACCGTATGGCAATGCCCGCCGATCCGCGCCTCCGCCTCGAACACGGTCACATCATGACGCTGCGCGAGCAGCCAGGCCGCGGAAAGGCCTGCAATGCCCGTGCCGACCACGGCGATTTTCATGGGCCGGTCCGATTGGGGAAAATGGCGCATCGCGGTCCTTCTGCGGCTGTCGATTTGATCGGCGACTTTCTATACCTTCTACGATGAGGGGCCTCCGGCGGATCACCGTCCGACGCCTGTTCGAAAACCGGTGATCCGCTCCCAAAGCGGTCCCGTAAAAGGGTGCATGTATGAAGCTTCGAGCCCCGTCGTGTTGGAAATACCGCCTGCTTTTGCGGCTGGCCGGCGGCTTGCCGTCGTGAGTTCGATCGACACACCGCAGATGCCGACGCCCGACGTTTTGGCGGGCCTCATGATGCAGGTTGCCCGTGACCGGGACCGGCAGGCCTTCGCGCTGCTCTTCCGCCATTTCGGACCGCGGCTGAAGACCTTCTTCCTGCGCTGGACGATCTCGTCCGGCGTGGCGGAGGACCTGGTGCAGGAAACGATGCTGACCGTCTGGCGCAAGGCCTCCTACTTCGATCCGGCGCGGGCTGGCGTCGCGACCTGGATTTTTACGGTGGCGCGCAATATCCGCATCGATCACCTGCGTCGGCAACGCGATCCTTCCACCCTGCCGCCCGATCCGGAGGAGGCACCGGAGACGGTAGAGGACGGACTGCTCGGTGCCGAACGGGACGCGCAGGTGCGCCATGCGCTGACGGCGCTGTCCACGGAGCAGCAGACGATCATCCGCCTCTCCTATTTCAGCGAGAAATCGCAGACCGAAATCGCCGATGAACTGGGAATACCCCTCGGCACCGTGAAATCGAGAACACGCCTCGCGATGAACCGTCTGCGCGCGCTGCTGGAAGACCAACCATGAGCCAAACACATCACGCAACCGACGAGACCCTGATGCGTTATGCCGCCGGCACGCTCGCCGCCGCGCCTGCCATCGTCGTGAAGGCGCATCTGGCAAGCTGCCCGGCCTGCCGTGCCCGCGTCGCAACCTATGAGGCGCTCGGCGGCGCCCTGCTCGAAGACATCGAACCCACGCCGCTTTCGGCGACGGCGCTGAACGACGTTCTTGCCCTCCTTGATGACGAGGACGACGCGGCGGTTGCTGTGCCCCCGCCACTGGCGCCGGTGGAGATCGAGGGCATTCGCCTGCCGGAGGCGCTGCGCGGCTGCGATATCGGGCGCTGGCGCTGGATCGGTCCCGGCATGAAGATGAGCCGGGTCGGCGTGCCGCAGGATCCGGATGCCAATCTCATTCTGCTCAAGGTCGGCCCGGGCCGCGCCCTGCCCGATCACGGGCATGTCGGAACGGAATTCACCTATATCGTCTCGGGCTCGTTCACCGATAGGTTCGGCACGTTCCGGCCGGGAGACCTCGCCGAAATGGACGATGACGTCGAACACCAGCCGGTGGTCGACACGGACGGCGAATGCATCTGTCTCGCAGCCATGGAGGGCAGGATGCGCTTCAAGAGCGTCATCGGCCGTATGCTGCAACCCATCTTCGGGATCTGAGCCATGGGCCCGGCGGCGTTCTTCCTCCTCCTCGCCGCCGCCCTGTCCCTTGTCATGACCCTCGCCTGGCTTCTCGTCCTGCGCGGCGCCAAGTCCGGCTGGGTCGATGCGATCTGGTCCTTCCTTGTGGGATCGGCGGGAATGGCCGCGGCGCTCCTTCCGGTCAGCGGATGGGAGGGAGACGGCGAGCGGAGGATCTTGATTGCCATCCTCGTGGGTCTCTGGTCCTGCCGCCTCGGCCTCCATATTGCCAGGCGCACGCTGCATGGCGGCGAGGACCCGCGTTATGCCAGGCTGCGCGAAGAGTGGGGGCAACATTGGCGCTCCCGTCTCTTCCTCTTCCTGCAGATACAGGCGGCCGCCGCACTCCTGCTGGCAACGACCATTTTCTTCGCTGCCCGCAATCCCGCGCCGGGTTTGCGGTGGAGCGACATTGCCGGCACCGCCGTCCTGCTCATCGCCGTGCTTGGCGAAGGGTTGGCGGATGCCCAGCTGACGCGGTTCCGCGGCACTTCCACTAACAAGGGAAAGGTCTGCGATGTCGGGCTGTGGGGCCTTTCGCGCCATCCCAACTACTTCTTCCAGTGGCTCGGCTGGACGGGATATGCGGTCATCGCCATCGGTCCGGCGGGGACATGGGGCTGGGGCTGGGTGGCGCTCGCCGGTCCGGCCTTCATGTACTGGCTGCTCGTGCATGTCTCGGGAATTCCGCCGCTGGAAGCGCATATGCTGCGTTCACGCGGCATCGCCTTCGCCTCCTATGCCAGTCGCGTCAACGCCTTCTGGCCAGGCCCGCAAAACAGGGAGAAGCCGACATGAACCTCGCCGTCACCGCCATCACTGCCGCCGAGCGGCTGCCCCTTCCCGACAGCGCGCTGCGCTTCGGCATCGACCAGCTCATCAGCCGCACGCGCCGCCTGCTGGCGGACGGGGACGACCCGACGGACCGCGATTTCGCAAAGGCGATGGGCGAATGGCCGATCGCCGTGCACACCGACGAGGCCAATGCCCAGCATTACGAACTGCCGCCGGAATTCTTCGCACTGGCGCTCGGGCCCCGGCGCAAATATTCCTGCTGCCTCTATCCCGGAGCCGGCACGACGCTCGCGGACGCCGAGATCGCGGCGCTTGAGGAGACCTGCAGTCATGCCGACCTCGCCGACGGGCAGGACATTCTGGAACTCGGCTGCGGCTGGGGCTCGCTCTCGCTCTTCATGGCCGAGCGCTATCCCAATGCGCGCATCGTCTCCGTGTCGAATTCCGCCCCGCAGCGTTTTTACATCGAGACGGAAATCGAACGGCGCGGCCTTCAAAATCTCACGGTGATCACCGCCGACATGAACGTCTTTTCCCCGGAAGGCACTTTCGACCGCATCGTCTCCGTCGAAATGTTCGAGCATATGTCCAACTGGCAGGCCCTGCTCGCGCGGGCGCGCAGCTGGATGCGCCCCGATGGCCGGCTTTTCCTGCATGTGTTCTCCCACCGAACGACGGCCTACCGCTTCGACCATGCCGACAAGGCGGACTGGATCGCCCAGCATTTCTTCACCGGTGGCGTGATGCCGAGCCATGGCCTGGTGCGCGAATTCGGCGAGAGCTTTACCGTCGACAAGGACTGGCGCTGGAACGGCAAGCACTACGCGCGGACGGCCCTCGACTGGCTCGACAATTTCGACCGGAACCGCGAGGCGATCCGGACGATCTTCGAGGCGACCTATGGCCATGACGCCGCGCTCTGGCTGCGGCGCTGGCGCTTGTTCTTTCTTGCGACGGCGGGGCTTTTCGGCCATGCGGACGGTGAGGAATGGGGCGTCAGCCACTACAGGCTGCGCCCCACCGGCCAAGAACGATGACGCTGCTGAACGCCCTGGCCGGAGCGGTGCGGACCTACGCCCGCCATCCGGATCCACGCGTCGCCGCGGCGAACATCATTTCCCTGCTGGTCGCCTCGAACCAGCCGTTCTATCCGCTCTACCTGCTCTGGTTCGTCGGCAGTGACATCAAGCCCGCCTGGTTCACGTTTTTCT
This sequence comes from Shinella sp. CPCC 101442, assembly GCF_024704725.1. Taxonomy (GTDB): domain Bacteria; phylum Pseudomonadota; class Alphaproteobacteria; order Rhizobiales; family Rhizobiaceae; genus Shinella. The sequence continues at coordinate 253,038 of NZ_JALIQS010000001.1, forward strand.
CGACGCCCTTCTTCCTCGCCGTGCCGGCCGTTGCGCGCTGGAACACGCTGGCGGGCCGAGCACTGCTGCCGCTTGCGGGCATCGGCAACACGGTCCTCTCCGCCTGGCTTTTCGGCACGCCCTCGGCAGTCGAAATCTTTCTCATCCCCTGTGGCGTGATTGCCCTGCTGCTCTTCCGCCCGACCGAACGTCTTGTCGGATTGTCGCTCGCGGGCCTCGCGTTCGGTGCCTTCCTTTTGCTGCACGGCGTCTACGGACAGCCGCTGGCGCACTATGACGCAACGGAATATGCCGCGCTCGCCCGTCTCAACATCATGAGCGCGAGCGCACTCACGGCTTTCGTCGCCCTTCTCTTTTCCAATATGCTCTCGGAGGCAGAACGGTCAGCCGAAGCGGCGCGCGGCGAGAAATCCGGCTGAGGCGCCGACGGCGGTCACGAAGGCACCCCAGGGAATGTCGGCAAGCGTGATGGCGAGCGGCCAGCCCCTGAGCGTCGCCTGGTTGGTAAGGTCGTAGGTGGCATAGGCGACGAGGCCGAGCACCGCGCCGTTCAACGCCGCCTTGGCAAGCCCACCGCTCTGAAGCGCCGGCAGGATCGCGAAGAACACGATGCCGGCGATATAGATCAGGTAGAAGCAGACCGCCGGCGCAAGCCGGAACTGGGGCTCCAGCTTGTCGCCGAGCAGCGGTCGGTAGAGCATGTCGGCCATCGTCGTCAGCCAGATCGCATCGACGATCAGGAAGGCGATGCCGGCCGCGAGATAGGCGGTGATGACGGTTTTCATGCCGGAGCCTCCGCTGGCGTTTAAAGATGGCTACGCGATTCCCGCTTCGCCGGATCACCCTCGAGTGAACCGGTCGGCACCCGTCTGCGTATAGAAGGCAAAGCGAGGAGATCGACCGATGATGAAGACGGTTTCGGCTGCCTTTGCCGTGCTGATGGTCACGATTGCCCCTGGGCTCGCACAACAATCCGTCGACCCAACCGGCGTGTGGCTGCGGGACGATGGCAATGCGCGCGTGCGCATCGCACCCTGCGGCAGCAATATCTGCGCAACCAATCTCTGGATCGGCGATACCAGCAAAGGCGAAGAGCCGGGCGATCGTCTGGTCATGTCGCTCAAGCCGAAATCGCCGGACACGCTGACGGGAACGGCGTACGATGCCAAGCGTGACCGTACCTATGCGATCACCGTACAGGTTTCCGACAACGCGCTTCTTACGCGCGGCTGCATTCTCGGCGGCGTGCTGTGTAAGAACGTGCACTGGAAACCGGCGAAGTGACGATGGCGGCAGGGGTCGAGACATGAAGGCCGAGCGCATCACCAGCATGGAGGAGAACGGTCCGCCACCCACGTCCGCCGGAACGCTTTATCCCGGCAAGGTCATGCACCAGCGGCTCAACCCCTTCGGCCACCGCTTCAGCTACACGGTCTTTTCGCTGCTGGTCGATATCGACCGGCTCGGGGAACTTGCTCGCCTCTCCCGCCTGCTTGCGGTCAACCGGCCCGGCGTCCTCTCCTTCCACGCGCGCGACCATGTGGAAGAGGATGGCGAGACGCTGCGCCAGTTCGTGGACCGCCTGCTGGCGCGCGCCGGACTTGAGGAGCCGGCGGCGCGCATCCTGCTTCTGGCCTATCCCCGGATGTTCGGCTACGTCTTCAATCCGCTCTCGACCTATTTCGCCTATGACACGGCGGGACGCCTGATCGCGATCATCTATGCCGTGCGCAACACGTTCGGCGAACGGCACAGCTATGTGGCGCCGGTCCTTCCCGGCGAGGAAAGCCCTGCCGGCATTCGCCAGACGCGCACGAAGGTTTTTCACGTCTCGCCTTTCATGGATATGGGTCTGCGCTACCATTTCCGCATCCTGCCGCCGGGAAAAACCGTGCGCGTGCGCATCCACGAAACCGCCGGCACGGAACCGCTGCTTGCCGCCACCTTCAATGCGGAAGCTGCGGCGCTCACCGATGTAAATCTCGCGCGCTGCCTCCTGCGCTTTCCCTTTATGACGCTGAAGGTGATGGCCGGCATTCACTGGGAAGCGCTCAAACTCTGGCTCAAGGGGGCCCGCTTCCGCACCAGCCCCCACCCACCGGCAACGGCGAGTTTCCGCGACGAGGAGCAAGCACCGGCACCGTGACGCACAGAATCAGCGCCGGCCACGAAGGACGAATCATCGCGCGACAGGCCAAAGACCCGCGAATCCCATGGCGGTCGGGCAGAACCCGCAAATGGCAGAGTGTTGCGCGGTCTGGCCGATTTTTCGCCAGCCATTCCCCAGAGGATCGCCCCGGTTTTCGGCGCCCCTTGAATTGCCAGTCGTCAATCGGGGAAGAGCGTGCGACGGACGCGCGTTCGCGGGAAACCCAGGATAGGCGCGCAGCTCCACTAACACTCGATTTTCGCAAAGAATGAAACATATTCAGTCTGTTAATAGAGGCTCGTCGCCGGAGTAAAGATGCAATCCGCGTTCGCCACACGGTCAGCGGGCACATTGTGGCACGGCATGCCTCGCACCAGCCAGCACTGTAAATTAACGCTTTGTTAACCATTTCACCGGTACACCGAAGCAACCGAAAATTAACCAAGATGACTGACGTGTTAACTCAACCCCGGCCGATCCGCCTCAAGGGGCGCTCCTTCCTTGCGCTCGCCTTGACCCCTGAGCTGCCCGTCCAGGACTGGCTGGTGCGGCTCGACGATCTGGCTGCCCGTTCGGCCGGCTTCTTCCTTCGCCGGCCGGTCGTGCTCGACGTCGAGGGCCTCGACATCGACCGTCAGGAATTGCGCGATCTCGTCAACGAACTCTCGACCCGCAACGTGCGCGTCATGGGTATCGAGGGCGCTCGCACCTCGCAGCTCGGCCCGGACATGCCGCCCGCCATGACCGACGGCCGCGCGGCCGCCGATTTCGAGGCCCCGGCGGTTTCAGAGAAGACCGCTTCCGAAAAGACGGGCGCGGCCGATCCGGTGCAGAGTGTTGTGATGGAGCCCGTCTCCGGCGCCGCCACGACGACACCCTCGCTGGTCGTCTCCCGGCCCGTGCGCTCCGGCCAGTCGATCTTCTTCCCAGAGGGCGACGTCACTATTATCGGCTCGGTCGCTTCTGGCGCGGAAGTCGTCGCCGGCGGCTCGATCCATGTCTACGGCCCCTTACGCGGCCGTGCCATGGCCGGCACGATGGGCAATGCGGAAGCACGCATTTTCTGCCGAAAGCTCGAGGCGGAACTGATCGCCATCGACGGCTTCTACAAGACGGCTGACGACATGGAACCCGAACTGCGCGGCAAGCCGGTACAGGTCTGGCTCGAAGGCGAAACCATCAAGGCCGCGACACTCGGCTGAACAGAATCCCCAACCACTGGAGAGGTACATGGGTAAGGTAATCGTTGTCACATCGGGCAAGGGCGGCGTCGGCAAGACGACGTCGTCGGCAGCCCTTGGCGCAGCACTCGCACAGGGCGGCGAAAAGGTCGTCGTCGTGGACTTCGACGTCGGCCTGCGCAATCTCGATCTCGTCATGGGTGCGGAACGCCGCGTCGTCTACGATCTCGTCAACGTCATCCAGGGCGAGGCCAAGCTCACCCAGGCGCTGATCCGTGACAAGCGCGTCGAAACGCTCTACCTGCTGCCGGCGTCCCAGACCCGCGACAAGGACAACCTGACGCCCGAAGGCGTCGAGAAGGTCATCGCTGCGCTGAAGAACGCTTTCGACTGGGTGATCTGCGACAGCCCCGCCGGCATCGAACGTGGCGCCACGCTCGCCATGCGCCATGCGGATGTCGCCATCGTCGTGACCAACCCGGAAGTCTCCTCGGTTCGTGACTCCGATCGCATCATCGGCCTGCTCGATTCCAAGACGCTGAAGGCGGAGAACGGCGAGCGCGTCGAAAAGCACCTGTTGCTCACCCGCTACGACGCCCTGCGCGCCGAGCGCGGCGACATGCTGAAGGTCGACGACGTCCTGGAGATCCTCTCCATTCCGCTGCTCGGCATCATTCCCGAAAGCATGGACGTCCTGCGCGCCTCCAACGTCGGCGCCCCCGTGACGCTCGCCGACAATCGCAGCGCGCCGGCCATCGCCTATTTCGAAGCGACGCGCCGCCTCAAGGGCGAAAACCTGCCGATCACCATCCCTGGCGACAAGCGCGGATTCTTCGGCAAGATCTTCGGAAGGAAAGCGGCATGAACCTTTTCCGCTTTTTCTCCCGTGCCCAGTCGGCACCGGCCGCCCGCGAGCGGCTGCAGGTGCTGCTCGCCCATGAGCGGGCCGCGACAGGCGACATCGATCTCGTCAACAAGCTGCGCGACGAAATCCTGAAGGCGATTTCCAAGCACATGCAGGTCGACGACGAAAAGGTCACGATCAAGATGGAACGAGGTCCACAGGTCTCGACGCTTGCCGTCGATATCGAGATCCCGTTCGACGCCGGCAAGAAAGCCGCCTGACGCCAGAAACATTCAACCGCCGCGCCCTTCAGGGACAGCGGCAACGGGCAATCCCGAAGAAGGACCACAACCCAGGCCACCGGCGCCTCAAAAGAGGACCGGAGCCGCATGCTTAAACCACTGAAAAGGAGAGTGTCATGAGCCGTTTAGCGTTGCTGGAGAGACTGAAAGTCGCCCAGAAGATGCCCAAATACCAGGGCCGTGACATCACCACGATCAGCGCCATCCTCTCCAATCAGGCGCTGGCACGGCATGTGGACGTGTGCGAGCAGGCAGCGGGTATTGTGCAACAACAGACCGGCGATGCCGCCCGGCAGCAGGCTTAGCCACGAACAAAACAACCCCGCCTACGCGGGGTTGTTGCTTTTGGGGTGTCGGATCACTCGGCGGGCTGCAGGGCCGGCGTCTCGACAAGCGTTTCCGTGACGCCGCCTTTCAGCGCCGCGTTCAGCTTCTCGACATCGAGCTCGTTTTCCCAGCGGGCGACGACGATCGTCGCGACCGCGTTGCCGACGAAGTTGGTCAGCGCACGGCATTCGGACATGAAGCGGTCGATGCCGAGGATCAGCGCCATGCCGGCGACCGGCACGGAGGGCACGACCGAGAGCGTCGCGGCCAATGTGATGAAGCCAGCGCCGGTAATGCCGGCCGCGCCCTTCGAACTCAGCATGGCGACGAGCAGCAACAGGACCTGGTCACCGAACGACAAGGGGATATCGACGGCCTGCGCGATGAAGAGCGCCGCCAGCGTCATGTAGATGTTCGTGCCGTCGAGGTTGAAGGAGTAGCCGGTGGGGATGACGAGGCCGACGACCGAGCGCTTGCAGCCCGCCTGCTCCATCTTCTGCATCAGGCCCGGCAGCGCCGCTTCCGACGACGAGGTGCCGAGGACGAGGAGCAGTTCTTCCTTGATATAGCGGATGAGCGCCACGATCGAGAAGCCGTTGTACCTTGCCACCGCCCCCAGCACCACGAAAACGAAGAGGAGCGCGGTGAGGTAGAAGGTGGCGATCAGGAAGGCGAGGTTGGCGACGGAGCCGATGCCATATTTACCGATGGTGAAGGCCATCGCGCCGAAGGCGCCGATCGGGGCGGCCTTCATGAGAATGGCGACCAGACGGAAGACCGGTGTCGTCAGCGATTGCAGGAAATCGACGACGGGCTTGCCCTGTTCGCCGACCATGCCGAGCGCGATGCCGAAGAGCACCGAGAAGAACAGCACCTGCAGGATGTCCCCTTCGGCAAAAGCGCCGACGATGGTCTGCGGGATGATGTTCATCAGGAAGCCGGTGATGGTCGATTCATGCGCCTTGGTGGCGTAAGTCGCAACCGCATTGGCATCGAGCGACGCCGGATCGATATGCATGCCCGCGCCCGGCTGCACGACATTGGCGACCAGCATGCCGACGGCGAGCGCCAGCGTCGAGAACGTGAAGAAGTAGATCATCGCCTTGCCGGCGACGCGGCCGACCTTCTTCAGATCCGACATGCCGGCAATGCCCGTTGCGACCGTCAGGAAGATCACCGGGGCGATGATCATCTTGACCAGCTTGATGAAGGCATCGCCGAGCGGCTTCAACCCCGCACCGAAATCAGGATAGAAATGGCCGACGAGCATGCCGGCGACGATGGCGACGATCACCTGGAAATAGAGATGGGTGTAGAAGGGTTTCGGGTCACGCGTTTCCGTGACGGCAGACGAGATATGCACGGCTTCCTCCTTTCGCACCCCAACCGGAGAACCGGCTCTTCCCGGGGTGACTTGCTGTAACTGCGACAAGCTCAGCAAGGGATGTGCCAATTCGTAATTCGCAATCTAAGCTATTATAATCGCTGGATTATTTCTCCTGGCACAGAACTCGACGTCAAGCACTGTGCGGATTTCCGCACGCGCACATTGAAAGTCGTGCGGCTTTATGCTCAAATTACACAATGGACGCCCCATCGGCCAATCGCAGCTCCGCCGACCTCTCCCGCTCGACACGGCGGCAGTGGCTTGCTTTCGCCGCGCTTCTTCTCGTCCTGTCGTTCGGCGCGCTCCATGCAGCCGGCGTCTACGGCCGGGCCACGGCGCTTTCCGTCTTGGAGCAACAGGGGCGAACCGAGGCGAACCTCAAGGTCGCCCTTCTGCGCGCCGTGCTGGAGCGTCCGCGCGCCCTGCCGTTCCTGCTTTCCCGCGACAGGGACGTTTCGGATGCGCTGACGGACACCGCAGCCGGCAAGCGTGAATTCCTCGACCGCAAGCTGGAAGAGCTCGTCACCGGCACGAGTGCGGCGGTGATCTACGTCATCGACCCCAGGGGCGTGGCGGTCTCGGCGAGCAACTGGCGCGAACCGACGAGTTTCGTCGGCAACGACTATTCCTTTCGCGCCTATTTTTCCCGCGCGATGAAAGACGGCACAGCCGAGCACTTCGCGCTTGGTTCGGTCAGCAAGCGGCCCGGCCTCTACATCTCGCACCGGATCGGCCCGGCGACCGCGCCGCTCGGCGTCGTGGTGGTGAAGATGGAGTTCGACCAGCTCGAAAGGGACTGGCACGAAACGCAGCGCCCCTCCTATGTGGTCGACGCCAACCATGTCGTGCTGATCAGCAGCATCCCCTCCTGGCGTTTCATGACCACCGAGCCGCTGCCGGCCGACGGTCTGGCTGCCATCCGCGAAAGCCTACAGTTCGGCGAAGCGCCGCTCGCGCCCCTCCCTTTCGAAAGGCAGGCCGACGATAACCTCATTCGCGCCCTCCTGCCCGGCGGGGGCACGCAATCCTACCTGCGCATCACCGTCCCCGTCATCTCGACGCCGTGGCAATTCGAATATCTCGTCCCGACGGGCGAAGCCGTCGCCGCAGCCATGCGCGAAGCCCGGCTCTTCGCCCTTCTCCTGCTTGGCGCCATCACCCTTCTCGCCGCCTTCTGGCTGCAGCGTCGCCAGAGGGCACTCGCCAATGCGGCGCGCGAACAGGCAGCGCGCGAGGAACTGGAGCGACGCGTCGTCGAGCGAACGCGCGATCTGAGCCTGGCGCGCGATCGCCTCGAGACCGAGATCGCCGATCACCGGGAGACCGAGACAAAACTTCAATTCGTGCAGCAGGATCTGGTACAGGCAAACCGGCTTGCCATTCTCGGCCAGGTCGCGGCCGGCGTTGCCCATGAGATCAACCAGCCGCTCGCCACCATTCGCGCCTATGCCGACAATGCGAAAGTATTTCTCGGCCGCAGCAAACCCGAACCCGTCCTCGAAAACCTTGATCACATCGCCGGCCTGACCGACCGCATCGCCACCATCACGGAAGACCTCAAGGCACTGGCACGCAAGGGCCGCACCGCCGAGGAGCCGGTCGCCGTGCGCGAGGTCATCGACGGTGCGATCCTCCTGCTACGCAGCCGCTTCACCGGTCGGCTGGAGCGGCTTGTCATCGCGCCGCTGCCAGCGGGTCTTCAGGTTTTCGGCAACCGGCTGCGGCTGGAGCAGGTGCTGATCAACCTGTTCCAGAATGCGCTGGAAGCCGTCGAGCCCCGCGCCGATGGCCGCGTCGACGTCACCGTGGAGGTTCACGAGGGCGCAGTGTTGATCGCCGTCACCGACAACGGCCCGGGCCTGTCTGACACGATCCTCGCCCAACTCTTCGAACCCTTCAACACCTCGAAGGAAAAGGGTCTTGGACTGGGGCTCGTCATCGCCAAGGACATCGTCTCCGACTATGGCGGGCAGCTGGAGGTCAAGACCGATGCCGGCGGCGCCAGCTTCCGTATCCATCTCAGAAAGGTTGGGAAATGAACCCACCTGTCCTTCTCGTCGATGACGACAAGCAGTTGCTGCATGCCACGGCACAGACGCTGGAACTGGCGGATTTCACCGTCACGGCGCTCGGCTCGGCAACCGAGGCATTGTCGGTTCTCCGCGCGGATTTTTCAGGCGTGGTCGTCTCCGATATCCGCATGCCGGGCATGGACGGTCTCCAGCTCTTCGAACGAATCCGCCAGATCGATGCGGAAATTCCCGTCATCCTCATCACCGGCCACGGCGACATTCCCACCGCCGTCAAGGCTATCCAGGATGGCGTCTACGACTTCATCGCCAAGCCCTTCGCCGCCGAGCGGCTGATCCAGTGCGTGCATCGCGCGGTGGAAAAGCGCGGCCTCGTGCTCGAAAACCGCCGCCTTCGCGAGGCCGTGCGGCAGGCGGAGGACGACTTCCCGTTGATCGGCCAGACACCCGTGATGGATCGGCTGCGCCAGACCCTGCGTCAGATCGCCGATACCGATGTCGATGTGCTGGTGACGGGCGAAACGGGGAGCGGCAAGGAGGTCGTGGCACGCCTGCTGCATGGCTGGAGCCGCCGCGCGCGCGGCAACTTCGTGGCGCTCAACTGCGGCGCCCTGCCCGAACAGGTGATCGAGAGCGAGCTTTTCGGCCACGAGCCCGGCGCCTTCACCGGCGCGCAGAAGAAGCGCATCGGCCGTATCGAGCATTCGAGCGGCGGCACGCTTTTCCTCGACGAACTGGAGAGCATGCCGCTCTCGACGCAGATCCAGATGCTGCGCGTTCTGGAAATGCGCGAAGTGACACCGCTCGGCACCAACGAGGTGCGTCCCGTCGATATCCGCATCGTCGCGGCCGCCAAGGTCGATCTTGCCGATCCCGAACAGCGCAGGGCGTTTCGCGAGGATCTCTACTACCGCCTCAACGTCGTCTCTCTCACCATCCCGCCGCTGCGCGAACGGCGCGACGACATTCCGTTGCTCTTCAGGTACTTCGCCGAACGCGCCGCCCGTCGTTTTCAACGCGAGGCACCGACGCTGTCGGCCGATATCCTGCGTCACCTGCGCGAACACGACTGGCCGGGCAATGTGCGCGAACTCTCCCACTTCGCCGAGCGTGCCGTGCTGGGCATGGTGCCACCGGCGGCCACGTCGCAGGTCTCCGCCACGGCATCGATGGAAACCGGCTCGCTTCCCAGGAGGCTGGAACGACTGGAAGCGGAGATCATCCGTGAAGCGCTCGCCACCCATGGCGGCAATGTGCAGGAAACGATCGCCGCGCTCGGCATCCCGCGAAAGACCTTCTATGACAAGCTCCAGCGCCACGGCATCGTCAGGAAAGAATTTTCCGCGAGCGACGATCTCTAGCCTCTCCGATGCTCGGCGAGTGCCATGCAGGGAAAGACGATGGTTTGCGTCGCAATTCCCCGCGCCGGGCTTGCTGCAGGCGGTTGCCGGCAACGAAAGCAGGGACGTATTGTACCATCCTTCTCAAAACCGCTTCGGCGATCTGCCAAATAGTTGCTTCCCGGACATGCCATGCTGACGCTGACACCTTTCACCTCAGCGCATTTCGCGCTCCTCCTCGACTGGTTTCCAACCCATGTCGAGCTCGTGCAATGGGGCGGGCCGCTGCTGGAGTTTCCGTTGTCGCATGATCAGTTGGAACGCATGCTCGCGGAAGGCAGGTCCGATCCCCCGGCACGGCTATGCTGGATGGCGGAAAGCGAAGGCGTTCCCGTCGGCCATGTCCAGCTCGGTTTCGACTGGCGCAATGGAAACGCCCTGCTCTCGCGCGTCGCCATCGCACCTGACATGAGAGGCCGGCGCCTGGCGTTTCCGCTGATTGCGCTGGCGATCGAAACGGCATTCCGTTTCGAGACGGTTGAACGGCTGGAATTGAACGTCTACACCTGGAACGCCCCGGCCATACGGACCTACGAGCGATCGGGCTTCAGTCTGGAAGGGGTGCGCAGATCCTCCGCACGCGTCGAAGGCGCGCGTTGGGACACGGCCATGATGAGCTTGCTGCGGCAAGACCTCCCCGATCAGCGGCCTGCATCGCCCAGCATCTGAACCGAGAAACAGAGGACGCTGCCGTCCGGGTTCGGCCTTTCAACGTGACGCGTCGGGCCGATCCCGGCGCTGGCCTTCGTTTGCCTGCACCACCGTGATGGCGATCATGTGAAAGACGTCGTCGGCATTGCAGCCGCGGGACAGATCGTTGGCCGGCTTGGCAAGGCCCTGCAGGATGGGGCCGATTGCGGAGGCGCCGCCGATACGCTGGGCGATCTTGTAGCCGATATTGGCCGCATCGAGGTTCGGGAAGACGAAGACATTGGCCTCGCCGTTGAGCGCCGACTGCGGCGCCTTGGCCGCGCTGACGGCCTCGACGAAGGCGGTGTCGAACTGCAACTCGCCGTCGATGACGAGACCGGGCGCGGCCTCGTGCGCCAGCCGCGTCGCCTCCACCACCTTGGAGACGCGCTCGTGCGCCGCACTGCCCGCCGTCGAGAAGGAGAGCATCGCCACCTTCGCCGGCTTGCCGGCCAATGCCTCGAAGGAGCGCGCCGACATGACCGCAATGTCGGCAAGGCCCGCGGCGTCCGGATCGACCACCAGCCCGCAATCGGCGAAGACGAAGGCGCCTTTCTTCACATGATGGGACGCGCACAGCATCATCAGGAAAAAGCTCGACACCAGGCCGACATCCGGCGCACGGCCGATGGTCTGGAGCGCGGCGCGCACCGTATCGGCAGTGGTCGCGACCGCCCCGCCCACCGTGCCGTCCGCCTCGTCCTCGCGCACCATCATCGCGGCGAAGACGAGTGGCGAGCCCATCGCGGCCGCCGCCGCCGCCGCGTCGATGCCCTTGCTCTTGCGAAGCGCATGATAGGCGGCCGCAAGGCGGGGCGTGAGCGCGGACGTCGCCGGATCCTCGATGCGGATCTCGCCTGCATCGGCACCGAGCGCCGCCAGCCGGGCTTCGACGGACTTTTGATCGCCCACCAGCGTGATCGACGCGATGCCGGCACGCACCGCGCGCACGGCCGCCTCGACGATGCGCGCGTCCTCTCCCTCGGGGAGCACGATATGACGGGGTGCGGCTTTCGCGGCTTCGAGAATGCGGTCGAGCGGTTTCATCAGGCGTGTCCCAGATAGTGAATGCCGACAAGGATGAAGACGGCGATGAAGACGGTCTCGGCAACGACGAGAGCCACCGCATCGCCGCCGACATCGAGTACCCGGCGCAAAGAGGTTCGCATGCCGACCGCGACGATGCCGGCAAGCAGCGCCCAGCGGGAGGTTTCCATCCCGGCTTTCGCCACCATCTCCGGAACGAGGCCGAAAGAATTGAGGGCGGCCAGGATCAGGAAGGCAACGACGAAGCCCGGCAGCAGCGGCGGGCGCTTGCCGGTTTCGCCCTCCGGCTGCGGCACGTTGCGCAGCGAGATCGAATAGACCAGCACCACCGGCGCCAGCATGGTGACGCGGATCAATTTGACGAGCGTCGCGGTTTCGCCCGCCTCCGGCGAAACGGAGAAGCCGGCACCGACCACCTGGGCAACATCGTGAATGGTGCCGCCGAAGAAGATGCCGGTGGCGCGCGCGTCGAGCCCCATGGTCTGGGCGATGATCGGATAGGCGATCATGGCGAGCGTGGAGAGCACCGTGACCGACAGCACCGTGAAGATAAGGTTGCGTTCGGAGAACTCGTTCTTGGGCAGCACGGCGGCAATGGCCATGGCGGCGGACGCGCCACAAATGGCGACCGATCCGCTGGTGATCAATGCCATCCGCCAGCCGCGGCCGAGCAGCTTTGCCGCGAGCAGCCCGAAACAGATCGTGGCGACCAGCGCCGAGACGAGCAGCAGGATCGTGCTCGCACCCAACCCGATCAGCAGTTCGACGCTGATGCGCATGCCGAGCAGAGCCACGCCGATCCGCAACACCTTCTTGGCGCACAAGTCGATGCCTGCCACGCAGCGCCCCTCTTCGGACAGGAAATGGAAGGCAATGCCGAGCAGCAGCGCCATCAGCATGGCCGGTGCCCCGTAATGGTCGGACAGGAACTGGGCCGCCACGGCGACGGCCGCGGTGACGGCGATACCCGGCCAATAGGTGGCAAACCCGGAGGGCATGCCCCGGAAACGGTCTTGGACGGAGGCGGCGAAGGTCATGATGTCTTTCCGGTCGCTGGCGGGGCCTCGCCCGCCCGACTTCCGCCGGGCAGGACATGGATCGTTCGGGCCGATCAGGCGCGCTTCTGCGGGCGCATGTCGGCACGGTCGATGCCGGCAACCGGCACCGGCTTCTTCATCGCGTCGCGGCGGAAGGGCTCGCCGAGTTCCTGGTTGAGGATGACTTCGACGAAGGTCGTCACGCCACGCGCCTGGTCAGTGATCGCCTTCGACAGCGCCTCGGTGAGCGCGGCGGGCGTATCGACGGAAACACCCTTCAGCCCGCAGCCCTCGGCCACCTTGGCGTAGCTGAGATTGGGGTTGAGTTCGGTGCCGACGAAGTTGTTGTCGTACCAGAGCGTCGTGTTGCGCTTTTCCGCACCCCACTGGTAGTTGCGGAAGATCACCATGGTGATCGCCGGCCAGCCCTCGCGACCGATGGCGCCCATCTCGTTCATCGAGATGCCGAAGGCTCCGTCGCCGGCAAAACCGACCACCGGCACATCCGGGCAACCGATCTTGGCGCCGACGATCGACGGGAAGCCGTAGCCACAGGGACCGAACATGCCGGGTGCGAGATATTTCCGGCCCTGCTCGAAGGTCGGATAGGCGTTGCCGATGGCGCAGTTGTTGCCGATGTCGGTCGAGATGATCGCTTCCTTCGGCAGCGCAGCCTGGATCGCCCGCCAGGCCTGGCGCGGCGACATCCGGTCCGGCTCGCGGTTGCGGGCGGCCTCGTTCCACTCAGTGCCGACATCGTCGTCCTCATGGTCCATCGAGGAGAGCTGCTGCTGCCAGGCCGAGCGGGTCTGGTGGATGGTCGCCTTGCGCTCGTCGCGGCCGGCATTGCCGGCAGTCGAGGAAAGCTGCTCGAGAATCTGGCCCGCCACCTGCCTGGCGTCGCCACAGATGCCGACGCTCACCTTCTTGGTGAGGCCGATGCGGTCGGCATTGATGTCGACCTGGATGATCGCGGCATTCTTCGGCCAGTAGTCGATGCCGTAGCCCGGCAGGGTCGAGAACGGATTGAGCCGCGTGCCGAGCGCCAGCACGACGTCGGCCTTGGAGATCAGCTCCATCGCCGCCTTCGAACCGTTGTAGCCGAGCGGGCCGACCGACAGGCGGTGGCTGCCGGGGAAGGCGTCGTTGTGCTGGTAGCCGCAGCAGACCGGGGCATCAAGCCGTTCGGCAAGCTTCATGGACGCGTCGATCGCGCCGCCGATGACGACGCCGGCACCATTGAGGATGACCGGGAACTTGGCTTCCGACAGCAACCTTGCCGCCTCGGCGATCGCCTCCGGTCCGCCGGCCGGGCGCTCGAAGCGCACAATGGACGGCAGATCGACGTCGATCACCTGGGTCCAGTAGTCACGTGGGATGTTGATCTGCGCCGGGGCGCAGCCTCGGATCGCCTTCTCGATGACCCGGTTGAGCACTTCGGGAATACGCGAGGGGTCACGCACCTCTTCCTGGTAGCAGACCATCTCCTCGAACATCGCCATCTGGTCGACTTCCTGGAAGCCGCCCTGGCCGATGGTCCTGTTGGCCGCCTGCGGCGTCACCATCAGGAGCGGCGTGTGGTTCCAGTAGGCGGTCTTGATGGCGGTGATGAAGCCGGTGACGCCGGGGCCGTTCTGGCCGATGGCAATCGACATCGTGCCGGTCGCGCGGCTGAATCCGTCCGCCATCATGCCGGCATTGGTTTCATGCGCGCAGTCCCAGAAGCGGATGCCGGCCTTGGGAAACAGGTCCGACACCGGCATCATGGCCGAGCCGATGATGCCGAAGGCATGTTCGAGGCCATGCATCTGGAGAACTTTGACGAAGGCTTCCTCGGTGGTCATTTTCATGGCGGGTTCCTTTCCCTGACGGAATTGATCGAGATGTCTGGCGGTTAGAGGATTTCGTCGCGCAGGGCGTACCAGCGGTACATTCCCCACTGGCCGAGCCGACGGAACGGCGTGAGAAGCCCGTGGCTCGGGAGCGGCGAGGTGAAGATCGGAAGGTCGAGGCTGGCGCTTTTTCCAGCGACCATCTGCGCCATGCGACGGCCGGCCTGGGCCGAATACATGACGCCGTTGCCGCCGTAGCCCATGGCGTAGAACAGCCTCTGGCTGGCATCCGGCTGGAAGATGCGCGGCATCATGTCATGGCTGACATCCACCCATCCCCACCAGGAATAGTCGACCTCGATACCGCGCAAGGTCGGGAATTTTCGGTAGAGCCCTTCGAGCAACAGCGTGAGATGTTTCGGGTTGGTCGCGTCGCGCCCGGTGATGGCGCTGCGGCTGCCGATCTGCACCCGGCCGTCCGGCAGCATGCGGTAATAGTGGCGCAGCGTGCGCGTATCGGTCAGCGGAATGCGCGCCTTGAAATTCAGCGCCTGCTGCTCGCCCGCCGTCAGCGGCCGCGTGACGATGGAGTTCGACAGGATCGGCATCAGGCGATGCTTCGTCAGCGCGTTCATGCCGGGAGACGTGTAGCCGGCGGTCGCGATGCAGACGGCGCGGGCGCGCACCGTACCGCCCGGGGTGCGGAGGTAATGCACGCCGCCCTTGGCGGTGCAGTCGAGCACGGGGCTCGACGTGTGTACCGTGGCACCAAGGCGTCGCGCCAGCCGGAGATAGCCGAAGGCGAGCTTGGCGGCGTGGATGCCCATGCCGTCCGGCTCGTACATGGCGCCGCGGGCTTCTGCATCATTGACGAAATCGCTGTGGATTTCCTCACGCGAAACCATGCGGGCGCGGTAGCCGAAGACATCGTTTAGAATGCGGGTCTCGCTTTCGAGCGCCGGAAGAACCTTGTCGCGATGCGCGATGTAGAGATGGCCGCCATCCTGCGGATCGCAGTCGATCTCCGGCTCGCGGACCAGCGCGCGGAACAGGTCGAAACCCTCGGCGATCTCGGAATGCATGCGCTTTGCGACATCGACGCCCCAGCGGGCGATCCATTGCGAGCGCTTCAGCCGGCCGGCGGAGAGTTGGGCCTGCCCGCCATTGCGGGTGCTGCATCCCCAGGCGACGCCATTGGCTTCCAGCACGGTCGCCTTGATGCCGTGCTCGCGCGCCAGATGGATGGCGCAGGAGAGACCGGTATAACCCGAGCCGATGATGGCGACGTCGACATCGACGTCGCGCGTGATCGGGCCGTCATCTTCCGGTTCCGGGCCGGCCGTGCCGATCCAGTAGGTCGGGGCATAGTCCTTTCCAGTGCCGGGGCTCGGGGCATGGTTGGGGTCGTAGGCGGGATCAAAGGGCCGTCTTTCGGCCTTCAGGGGCGTGGCGTGCTGATGCATGGCTTTGCTCCGGCCATCAGTAGCGGGGTTGCAGGACCGGGCGGTTCTTGCGGAACGCCTGCTTGCGCACGATCTTGCCGTCGCGGAAGGTGAAGAGGTCGCAGCCCTCCGCTTCGATGCGGCTGCCATCGGCCGCCGTTCCGGAGAAGGTCCATTCGGAGACGCCGCGCTCGCCATCGGCGAAGTGGCTGTGGTTGCCCCATTCCGCATCGGGCATCGCCGTCCAGACACCGCTGAAGGCTTCGGCAATCGCCTGCCCCCCGGTGATGCGGGTGCCATGGACCTCCGGGCCGCCAACCGCATTGAAGACGCAGTCCTCGGCGAAGAAATGCATGACCCCGTCGATGTCGTGCCGGTTGAAGGCGTCGAAAAGCGATTTCAGGTCGGTTGCGGTCAAAGTCATCGTCATGTCCTCTGTCTGTCGGAAGGCATGGCTCCGCCGTGGGCGGCGAATGCCGTCCTGCAGGGCCGCCATGGCCGGGGTCGAAATGGGGTGGTGGGGCTTAGATGCGCCCCTTCCAGGGGATCAGCACCTTTTCGAGGTAGCGGATCAGAAGGTCGAAGGCGAAGGCGAAGATGCCGATGATGAAGATGCCCATGATCACGGTATCGCTTTCGAGGTTTTCGGCCGCGTTCAGCACCATGAAGCCCAGACCGCGATTGGCCGCCACCATTTCGGCGGCCACCAGCGTCGTCCAGCCGACACCGATGCCGATGCGCATGCCGGTGAAGATTTCCGGCAGGGCGGCTTTCATGATCACCTGGCTGATGACCTGCCCGCGGGTGGCCCCCATCGCATAGGCGGCATGGATCTGCTCCGTCGAGACCGAGCGGACACCTGCCCTTGCAGCAATCGCCATCGGCGCGAAGATCGCCAGATAGATCAGGAAGACCTTCGGGAATTCACCGATGCCGAGCCAGATGATGACCAGCGGCAGGTAGGCGAGCGGCGGCAGCGGACGGTAGAACTCGATGATCGGATCGAACAGGCCGCGCACGAAGCGGTTGACGCCCATCAGGACGCCGATCGGCACCGCCGTGACGAGAGCGAGCGCAAAGGCGCCGAAGACGCGGCCGATACTGGCCAGCGTGTGCTGCCAGAGCGTGGAATTGGAGACCCCCTCCGTCAGCGCCATCACGAACTTCTCCCAGACCGCCAGCGGCGATGGCAGGAAGAGCGGTTTGACCCAGCCGGATTCCGTGACGAGGAACCACAGCGCGATCAGCACGGTCGCAGTCATCAGACTGATCATTCCGCTGGCACCCTCGCCGGGGGCGCCGAAGATCCTGCCCGCCTTGGCGGGTTTGGCGCGGGTCACACGGTCAAGCATGGGCCACCTCCGGATTGCCGGACGCTCGCTCGTCACCATAGATGATGCCCAGGACCTCTTCGCGCATGCGGATGAATTCGGGGCTGGACTTGATGGCGCGGGCATTGCCCTCTTCGAGGAACCGGCGATTGAAATCGAGTTCGTAGGTATGGGTGATGCGGCCGGGGCGCGGCGACATGACGATCAGCCGCGAGCCGAGGAAGAGCGCCTCCTCCACGCTGTGCGTGATGAAGAAGAACATCTTGTTGGTGAGCTGCCAGACCTTCAGCAGCAGTTCCTGAATGGTTTCGCGCGTCAGCGCATCGAGCGCCGCCATCGGCTCGTCCATCAGCAGCATGGCGGGATCGCAGGTCAAGGCGCGTGCGATGCCGACGCGCTGCTGCATGCCGCCCGAAAGATGATAGATCATGTGGTTGTGGAAATCCTGCAGCCCCACAAGGGCAAGGTTCTTGGCCGCCAGCTCCCGGCGTGTCGTCTTGTCGACGCCGCGCAGCTTCAGGCCGAATTCCGTATTTTCCATGACGTTCAGCCAGGGCAGGAGCGCGTGTTTCTGGAACACCACGCCGCGCTCGGCGCCCGGGCCGTTGACCCGGTGGTTGCCAAGCGAGATATCGCCGTCCGACGGCGCCATGAAGCCCGCCATCAGGTTGAGCAGCGTCGTCTTTCCGCAGCCCGATGCGCCGAGTGCCACGACGAAGTCGCCGCTGTTGATGGTGAGATTGACCCCCTTGAGGGCGATCACCGCCTGGTCCGAGTAGAGCCCCGGATAGGTTAGACTGATATTCCTGACGCTAAGCGTTTCCATGCGACATGCCTCCCTGCACTCGGTCACGGTTCGTATAGAGTTTTACGCAACTCCGGACGCAACCCGTTCAAACACGTTTGCTGAAATTGCTCTATGCGATGACGGTGGCACCGGCCGCCGGGAGCGGCCAGTGCCAGAGCGGCGATTGTGCGCTATTTCGCGGCCGCTTTCGCAAAATCGGCGTTCACGAAGGGCGCATAGTCGTCGAGCGCCTTGCCGATCTGCTTCTGCTCGACGAGGAATCTCGCGCTTTCATTGAGCGCGCGGGTCGCCCCGCCGCCAAGCCAGGTATCGGATGCCTGTTCGTCGGCATTGGGGAAGGACAGCAGGCCCAGCGCCTCGACCGTGCTTGGACCGTCGCCGCCGATGAGTTTGACGATGTTCTGGACCGGGGCTGAATCCGCCGTCCAGGCCGCTTTGTCGGCATTGTAGTCCGCATAGGACTGGGCGAGCACCTTGGTGAAGGCCTCCATCAGCTTCGGGTTCTCCGCCGCCCAGGCCTTGTCGACCACCAGGCCGTCGAAGGTGGGCACGCTCGCCGCGCCGACGACCTCGCTGTCTGAGATCGCCTTGCCGGTTTTCAGGATTTCCGACAGTGCCGGCGGCCAGACGTAGGCGGCGTCGATATCGCCGCGCTGCCAGGCGGCGACGATCTGCGGCGGCTTCAGGTTGAGGATTTCGACCTCCTTCGGATCGACCTTCCACACCTGGCTCATGCCGACGAGCAGGTGGAAATGCGAGGTGGACACGAAAGGCACCGCGACCTTCTTGCCCTTGAGGTCTTCCGGCGTCTCGATGCCCGAGCCGTTGCGGGCAACCAGCGCTTCGGACTTGCCGATATTGTCGAGGATCCAGAACAGTTGCAGGTCGACGCCACGCGTCGCCGCCGCAGCCGTGCCGGTGGAACCGATCACGCCGATCGGCACGTCACCCGAGGCGAGCGCCGTCGTGATGTCGCCGGCCGACGAGAACTGGCGCCAGTCGATGGCGTAGCCCGCTTCCTTGGCGGCGGCATCGAAGCGGCCGTCGGCGATGGCGGCGACGAAGGGGCCGACGATCTGCTGGTAGCCGACGACCAGCTGGGTTTCAGCGTAAGCGGCGCCTGACGCAAAAAGCCCTGCAATGATGCTCGTCGTGGCCGCGAGGCCACGAATAGTTCTGAAAAGCATGTTGTCCTCCTTTGGTGGTTCCCAGCCGGATGTCCCGGTCTTGTCCGAATAGAGATAATGGTGACATCCCACTTGCCTTATATCCAGTCTGGAAGTTGAATAATGCCAGTTTAGCTTCGTGATGGAGATGCCTGTGCGCACCAATGTGTCCGAGACGATCTTCTTCATCGACCGGGACACGCGTGTCGGTTTGCAGGCCCAGTTGCGCGAGGCGGTGGTTTCGGCCGTTCTGGCCGGGCGCGTGCAACCCGGAGCGCACCTGCCCTCGACCCGCAAGCTCGCGGACTATCTCAACATCTCGCGCATCACCGTAACCCTTGCCTATCAGGAGCTCGTCTCCCAGGGCTATGCCGAAGCCGCCGATCGCAGTTCCTACCGCATCGCACTCAACCCGCCTCATCAGGCATTGGGGCGGGATCTCCCGACCTCGGGATCCGCCACGGTGGACTGGAGCGGCAAGCTGAAGATGGATTTCGGCGTCGTCCGCCGCGTCGAGAAACCTCTGGACTGGCGACGATATCCCTATCCGTTCCTTTACGGCCAGATGGACCCGACACTGTTCGATCTCAACGCTTGGCGCGACTGTGCCAGGCGGGCGCTGGCGCAGGAGGACTTCATCCTGATGGCGAGCGATTTTGCTGCCGCCGACGATGTACAGCTCGTCAACTACATCTGCTCACGAACCCTGCCGCGACGCGGTATTCACGCGACGCCGGACGAAATCCTCGTCACCGTCGGCGCGCAGAACGCATTGTGGATCGTCACACGGCTGATCCTCGAAAAGGGATCGAGCGCCGTATGCGAAAATCCGTGCCATCCCGATATCAGCGCCTCGCTCCTGCTCAGCGGTGCAAGGGTCACGACCGTGGATGTCGATGGCGAGGGGTTGCCGCCGGAAAATCTTCCTGACGACACGGAAGCCGTTTTCGTAACGCCGAGCCACCATTCGCCGACAGGCGCGACCATGCCGATCGACAGGCGCATACGGCTTCTGCAGGCTGCCGCCGAGCGGGATTTCGTGATCGTCGAGGACGACTACGAGTTCGAGATCAGCTACCTCGCCCCACCCTCGCCGGCGCTGAAGTCCTTCGATACGGCGGGGCGTGTCCTTTACATCGGCAGTTTTTCCAAATCGCTGTTCCCAGGCCTCAGGCTCGGTTATCTGGTGGCGCCCGCCCCCTTCATCCGGGAAGCGCGCGCCCTGCGCTCGCTGATGCTGCGTCATCCGCCGGGCCACCTGCAGCGCACCGTCGCCTACTTCCTTGCACTCGGGCACTATGACGCGGTGCTTCACCGTATGCGGTCCGAATATCATAAACGTCACGATGTGATGGCCACGGCACTGCGCGGGAAGGACCTGAAGATCGTCGGAGCATCCACGTTCGGCGGAACGTCCTTCTGGATGGAGGGACCTGAAGGCCTCGACGCCGACCAGCTTGTCAGCGAGCTGCGTCGCGATGGCGTCCTCGTCGAATCCGGATCGCCCTTCTTCCCGCAGAGCGATCAGCCCTGCCGCTTTTTCCGCATGGGCTATTCCTCGATCCCGCGCGGCAACATCGTGGAGGGCGTTGCACGCGTGAAGGCATGCATCGATCGGTTGACGGGATAACAACGCGTCTGGAATCGACCGCCCCCTCCCGATAGGAGGTCTCCCCTTGACCCCGACTGCCAGAGGAGACGAAGCCGCTTCTTGGAAAGCCCAGACTTACCTTTTCAACTGAATGCCATGTTATGCCCACGAACGACCGCCACCGGCCGTCCGTAACGACAACCGGCTAAGTTCCTCGATAGACAGGGAGTACGGTATTCGAACAAGGCTTGAACCGACCCATTTGACGAAGCGTCAGAACAGCGCATCGTCAAAGAGATCTTCGTCACTCATGGCAACGGTTTGCGCGGCCTGCGCATCGATCATCCCGCCGAACACGCGCATATGGATCTCGCGCTCGGAGGCCATGGTGTAGACACGCGCAATACGGCTGCCGAGATCGGCCATCGCGTCTTCGAGGCCGGCAGTGTCGGGCATGTCGCGATCGATCAGGGTTCCCGCGCTTGCCGCGCAGTCGGCGAGCACGTCGCCGAGTTCGGCGTTGAAGTCGAGGCCTGCAATGGTCCGGCTGGCCTTGGCCGAAATGTCCGCGCCGCAATCGCGCAGCGCTGCCATATCCTCTTCCATGCGGTCACCCGCACGGCGGATATGCTCGAGCACTTCTTCGAGATGGGCGTCGAGCGAGCCGCCCGCCGCATTGCCGGCTTCGCCAAGCTTGACGGCATCGCCTTCCAGCGACTGCAGCTCCGTGAGAATGCGTTCGGCCGTCTCGTCGAGCTGCGCGGAAAAGCTGCGCAGTTCCGCGGTTACCACATTGATCGCCCGCCCCTCTTCACCGAGCTTGCTGCAGCGCAGGTTTGTGTTGAGCGCCATATAGTGGATGTCGGTGCGAACCAGCTGGATCGTCTTCACGCCCTTCAAAAGCTCCTGCACCGTCTCGACCGTGCTGGTACCCAGCGCATTCGCCTTGCCGGCAGCCTGCTCGATGTCGCGCACGACGGTGCGGGCCGCATCGATATCGGCCTCCAGCGTGCGCATCGCCCGGTCGGCCGAGTGGCCGTCGGTCGCATCCATATCGCCGTAAAGCGCCATCAGCCTGTCGATATCAGCGCCGAAACTGCGGATCGTACCGACGACGGTCTTGCATTCGCGCCCGAAGTCGCTGGTGATTTCGACAAGCTGGTCGTGCACGAGATGGCGCACGAGGACGGTGAGGCGTCCAGCGGCCTCGCCATCGAGTGTGGCAGCCGCAAGATACTCTTCCAGGAATGCAAAGGCCGACTGGCAATGTTCGATGCGCTGGCGCGTGATGTCGCCAATCTGCATGGAGGAGAGCGTGGTCGCAACCTTTGTCTGCACGAGGCGCGCAGAGCTGCCGACCTTGCCGGCGAGCTGCGAAAGGTGCTTGCGTTGAGAAGTGAGTTCCGCCGCATTGCGCGAGAGATTGCCGGCAATATCCGGCACGCTGCGGCGAAAGCGCTCCAACGCTTCACCGCCGCCGGCCGAAGCCGCGTCGATCACGCTGCCGAGCGTGTCGATCTTGGCGCCGAGCGCATTGACCTCGCGCGTGCCGAACTGGATGCGTTCGAGGATCTCTTCCGCGAAGCCGGAAAAATCCGGAATGGCGGCACCCGTGATTTTGGCCGTCGTCGCGAAGGTGCGCAGATATCGCAGCGTCTCCTGCATATCCGCGATATAGGTGCAGAGCGACTTCTTCGTCACCGCCACGCCGGCGAGACGCTGCTGGCGCGTATCCTCGATGGCAGGCAGAGCCGTAAGATGATCGACCGTCGCGACCAGCCGGCCGATCGTCGCCTCGGCTGTCTCGTCATCGAGAGACCGTGACAGATTCTCCAGCGATGCAACCAGACGGTTCAGGACGTCGAGTACGGCGAGCAGCACGACACCGCCGTCGAGGAAGCGCTGTTCGATGCGGGAACGGGCCCCTTCGAGACGGGAAACGAGTTCCGTCTCGGTCGTCTGCCGCTCTACGCGGACTGCGCTCGCTGTTCTTGACACGCCATACCCCACTTTCAAGAAACCCTGACCTGAGCCTAGGGCGAACAATGTAACGCACCGTAAATTCGCATCCCCTCATGTAGTAGAAACAGCCTTCCGGAAGCCGTTTTGCACAGCCCTACCCGTGGATGTGAGCATCACTAGAATTAGGGATTTATAAATAATATCTCTAATGTAGTCTCCTTTAATTTATATATTTAAATCAGTAACTTAATGCAAATTCCTCACTTTACGTGACCTGGTGTATAAGCACTGCAGCAACCACCGAGGGATGAATTTAGCAACCGTACTTTACGATTCATTAAGCCTATCGAGGAATTCTGGCGCGGGGAATACTCCCTTGCAAAACGTTTATCGGGGCCAGCATGTCCTCCACCTTGTCCGGTGACGCGTCATTAACCTTACCAAATACGCTCACCATCAAGAATATATTAGCCGTTCAAGAGATTATCTTGAACCATTTGGCCGATAATTCAGCAGCGATACTTGATATCGACGCGGAGGCGCAGGTCGACCTCAGCTTCGTCCAGCTCGTGACGGCAGCGCGCAAGCAGGCTGAGTCGCGCGGGGTCCAGCTTCTACTTTCCCGCCCGGCGGCAGGAGACCTTTACGACGTGCTGAAGCGTGGCGGCTTTCTCGACGAGATGACGCCGGACGCCGCACATTTCTGGTTGCATCAGGAGAAAAATTGATGACCGCGAAAATCTTGACCGTGGACGATTCCGCCAGCATCCGGCTGACGACACGCGTCACCCTGAGCAATGCCGGCTACACCGTGACCGAAGCGGTCGACGGACTTGACGGTCTGAGCAAGCTGCAGGCCGGTGAATACGACCTCGTGATCACCGACCTCAACATGCCGAACATGGACGGCCTCACGATGATCCGCGAACTGCGCAAGTTGCCCGCGCATACCGGCGTGCCGGTCATCTTCCTCACCACGGAATCCGACGGCGAAATCAAGGCGCAGGCCAAGGCCGCCGGCGCCACCGGCTGGCTGACCAAGCCGTTCGATCCGGAAAGCCTCGTCAAGATCGCCAGGAAGGTTCTCGGCAAATGAGCAACCCGGACCCGATCTCAGTTTTCCGGACAGAAGCGGCCGAACTGCTGGAACAGATCGAGTCCGGCCTGCTCGACCTGACGCGCAGCCTCGACGACCGCGACCAGATCGATGCCGTCTTCCGCGGCCTGCACACGCTGAAGGGCTCCGGCGCGATGTTCGGTTTCGAGGCGCTCGCCGCCTTCACGCACCATTGCGAAACCGCCTTCGACCGTGTGCGCAAAGGCGATGTGCCCGCGACGCACGAGCTGGTCTCGGCGGTCCTTTCCGCGCAGGACCATATGCGCGCCCTGCTCGAGACGCCGAACGGCGACCACGACGCGATGAGCGCCAGCCTGCTCGACAATCTGCACCGCGCCGTCAACGGTGCGGGTTCTCCTACCCCCGCCGTCAGCATTGCCCCAACGGCGGCACCCCGGGCCGAAGCCGCTGGCGGGATGCGCGAATGGCGCATCCGCTTCAGCCTGCCGGTCAATGCCATGGCGAACGGCACCAACCCGCTTGGCCTGCTCGATGAAATGCGCGACCTCGGCGAATGCCGGATCGTCGCCGACACGGCAAAGGTTCCCGACCTCGCCACGCTCGAACCGCGCGACATCCATCTTGCCTGGGACGTGACGCTCAAGACCGAAAAGCCCCGCAGCGACATCGAGGACGTCTTCATCTTCGTCATGGACGACATGGAGCTCGACATCACGCAGATCGCCGCCGAAGGCCCGGCCCCGGCCCCCGTTGCAGCGGCCATACCGAAGGCCGTGGTGGTCACGGAGCGCGAGGCGCCGGCCATCCAGGCCGCCAATGATTCCAAACAGGCGAAATCCGCGGAAAACGTCCGCGTGCCAGCCGAACGCCTCGACGAGATGATGGATCGTGTCGGCGAGCTGGTCATCGCCCAGTCCCGCCTCACCCAGCTCGCGGGCAGCGCGGCCGATCTTGGCCTGCGTTCCGTCTCCGAGGAAATCGAACGTCTTTCCGGCGAGTTGCGCGACACGATGATGGTGCTGCGCATGATGCCGGTCGCCAGCCTCTTCAGCCGCTTCCGCCGCCTCGTGCACGACCTGTCGCGCGAAACCGGCAAGGAAATCGAGCTTGTCACCGAGGGCGAAAGCACCGAGGTCGACAAGACGGTCATCGACCGCCTCGCCGATCCCCTCGTCCATCTCGTGCGCAACTCGATCGACCACGGTCTGGAACAACCTGAAGAGCGTATCGCCGCCGGCAAGGACCCGAAGGGCAAGGTCATTCTCTCGGCGCACCAGACGGGTGGCGAGGTCATCATCACCATCAAGGAC
The DNA here is from genome assembly GCF_024704725.1 of Shinella sp. CPCC 101442. GTDB lineage: Bacteria > Pseudomonadota > Alphaproteobacteria > Rhizobiales > Rhizobiaceae > Shinella. Next base: position 277,952 of record NZ_JALIQS010000001.1, read on the forward strand.
GACGGACGCGGCATCAACCGCGAGCGCGTGCGCGCCAAGGCCGAATCCTCCGGCCTGATCCAGCCGGGACAGGCGCTTTCCGATCCGGAACTGCTGCAACTCATCTTCCAGCCCGGCTTCTCGACGGCCCAGGCCGTCACCAACCTCTCCGGCCGCGGCGTCGGCATGGACGTGGTGAAGAAGACGGTGGAAGCGCTGCGCGGGGCCATCGACATCACCAGCAAGCCGGGCGACGGCTCGGAAGTGTCGCTGCGCATTCCGCTGACGCTCGCCATCATCGAAGGCCTGCTCGTGCGCGTCGGCGGGGGCTGCTACGTCATCCCGCTCTCGGCCGTCGAGGAATGCCTCGAACTGTCGCTCGAAGACGACCTGCGCTCGCGCGGACGCTCCTTCATTTCGCTGCGCGACAGTCTCGTACCGTTCCTGCGCCTGCGGGAACTCTTCCGTACCGGTACCCAGCCCGATCAACACCAGAAGGTCGTCGTCATCTCGACCGGTTCGGAGCGTGTCGGCCTCGTCGTCGACCAGATCATCGGCGACCACCAGACAGTCATCAAATCCATGTCCAAGCTGCACCATGACGTCGCCACCTTCTCGGGCGCGACCATCCTCGGGGACGGCAGCGTCGCGCTGATCCTTGACGTCACGCATCTCGTCGCGGCCGGACAGCACCAGGAGGCGCAAATGCGGGCGGCAGGATGAGCGAAGCGGCACGGAAACTCGACTACGGCACGATCTGGGGTAACGAGGACGACCTTTCCGTCCTCACCTTCAACCTCAACGGCGAGACCTTCGCCATCGAGGCGATCGTCGTGCAGGAAATCCTCGACCTTCTGCCGGAAACCCATGTTCCCGGCAGCAAGCCCTTCGTTTCGAGCGTCATCAACTTCCGTGGCAAGGTGATCCCGCTTGCGGACATTCGTCTCGCCTTCGGCATGGAGGCGACGGAAACCACCATCGACAGCCGCATCATCGTCATCGAACTCGACCTCGACGACGAACCCACGCTGGTCGGCATCCGCACCGACAAGGTCAATGAAGTCACGACGCTGTCGAAGGTCGCAAGCGAGCCGCCGCCGAGCGTGGGCATGCGCTGGCGCGCCGACTACATCAATTGCCTCGTCAAGCGAGGCGGCGAATTCATCATCGTTCCGAACCTGCACGCGATCTTTTCATCCCGGAAGGATCGAGCCGGCAACGCGCAAGCGCCAAACTAGGCGCTCAGGAGAGACCCATGCGCTTTACCATCAAACTCAAGCTGTTCCTGACTTTCGGCTTCATGATCGCCGTGCTCGTCGGCACCGCGGGCTACGGCATCATGAGCCTCGGTGGCCTCAACACGACGCTTGGCGACGTGCTGAATGGTCCGGCCGAGCGTCTGAAGCTCGCCCAGTCGCTGAACAACCTGCAACTCCAGCAGATCCGCCAGCAGAAGAACATGCTTCTGTCCGCAAATGCCACGGAGACGAACCGCTACATCGGCCTCAGCGACGAAGCGCGCAAGGAATTCGATGCGACGATTGAAAAGGTCCTCGCCAAGGCGACGGAACAGGGCAAGGTGATGTGGAGCAAGCTCTCCGCCTTCACCACCGATTTCCGCCGCGACGACGACCGCATCCGCACCCTGGCGCTTGCCGGCGACATGGCCGGTGCGACACGCATCTCGACCACCGATGCGCGCGCCGTGACCAACGAGATCGACACCCTGCTCAGCGAAGTCGTCAAGCTCGAGGAAGGCCGTCTCGAGGAAGCCGAGGCGAATGCCCAGGCCCAGTATGAAGGCACGCGCACGCTCATGGTCACAGCCGCCGCCATCGCGGTCCTCGTTGCCATCATGGCGGCCGTCTGGATCGTGCTGTCGATCAACCGCGGCCTCAATCGCGCTGCAAGCGCCGTACAAGGCGTGGCGGATGGCGACCTCACCCGCTTTGCCGAAATCACCACGAAGGACGAGATCGGCGACATGCTCGGCCACGTCAACACGATGATCGAGCGCCTGCGCGGCGTTGTCGCCGATGCGCTCTCGGCCTCCGACAACGTTTCCTCCGGCAGCCAGGAACTCTCGGCCAGCTCCGAGCAACTCTCGCAGGGCGCGACCGAACAGGCGTCGTCGGCCGAAGAGGCTTCCGCCTCGATGGAAGAAATGGCCGCCAACATCAAGCAGAACGCCGATAACGCCGCCCAGACCGAAAAGATTGCCCGCCAGTCCGCCAAGGACGCCGAAGCCTCCGGCGAGGCCGTCGGTCGCGCCGTCGGCGCCATGCGCACCATTGCGGAGAAGATTTCCATCGTCCAGGAGATCGCCCGCCAGACCGACCTGCTCGCCCTGAACGCCGCCGTGGAAGCGGCCCGTGCCGGCGAGCACGGCAAGGGCTTTGCCGTCGTCGCCTCGGAAGTGCGCAAGCTCGCCGAGCGCAGCCAGGCGGCAGCCGCCGAAATCAGCACGCTGTCGGGCCAGACGGTCTCCGTCGCCACCGAAGCCGGCGACATGCTGAACCGGCTGGTGCCCGACATCCGCAAGACCGCCGAACTGGTCTCGGAAATCTCGGCCGCCTGCCGCGAGCAGGATATCGGCGCCTCGCAGATCAACGAGGCCATCCAGCAACTCGACAAGGTGACCCAGCAGAATGCCGGGGCCTCGGAAGAGATGTCCGGCACCTCGGAGGAACTCGCCGCACAGGCCGAGGAGTTGCAGGCTTCGATTGCCTTCTTCCGTGTCGACAATGCCGGCCGCAGGGAAGCGAAGCACGCCGAAAAGCTGCGCGCGACCGCCGCGAAGATGGCGGCCCCTGCCGCCGTCAAGCGCCCGGCCGTGCACCGCACCGCAACGGCGGCGTCCAAGACGCCGCGCAGCAACGGCTTTGCCCTCGACATGTCGATGGGTGGCCCGGACTCGGACGACGCGGACTTCCGTGAAAGCGCCTGATCGAAATCAATGATGACGGCGCGCCCTGCGACGGGCGCGCCGTGCAATCGAACCCGGCGCATGTAGACGCCGGAAAAGGGCTGCATCCGCAGCCCGCGGAAGGGTGAGTGTATCGGTCTTCACGCATGGGAGTGTCGCAATCGCGCCACTCCGCCCTAAAGGCATCTGCGACAAGGAGAATCCGGGATGCGTCTTACCATCAAGCTGAAGCTGGGCCTCGCCTTTGGCTTCCTGATCACCCTACTTTGCATTTCGGCTGGCATCGGCGTTCGCAGCCTCAGCGAAATGAACACGCTGCGCAACGAGCTCATCGAAGGCCCGATCCAGCAGGACGACTACGCCAACGATCTCGCCGCCGCCTTCGACGGGCTCGGCCTTGCCGAAGGCGACCTGCTGATGGCCACCACGCCGGAGCGGGCGAACAAGGCGAAGGCGACCATCGCGGCGGAACGGGAAACATTCGAAAAGGCGCTCAACGACGGCCAGAACGACGCGACCGGCGAATTCAAGGCGAAGTGGCAGGAAGTCCGGGATTTCTGGGACGACTACATGGCCATCAACGACAGGATCGTTTCCCTCATCGCCTCCGGCCAGCGCGACCTCGCTCTTGAAGTCAACCAGACGGAAGGCGGCGCCGCAGCCGACAAGCTCGACGAAATGACCGCAGGTCTTTCGGCATTGACCGAGGCCGCCATCAAGGATTCCGATACCGTGGCCGACGCGAGCTACGAGACGGCCTTCTACACGCTCGTTACGCTGACGGTTGCCGCCTTCCTGCTCTCGGTCGGCGCTGCCCTCTGGATTGCACTCGGCATCAACACCGGCCTGCGCAAGATCAGGGCGGTCGCGGAAGCTGTCGCCATCGGCGACCTTAACCAGAATGTCGAAATCAAGACGAACGACGAGATCAAGGATCTGGTCGATACGATCAACGTGATGACCGGCAATCTGCGCAATACGGCAACCATTGCCGACCAGATCGCCAATGGCGACCTGACCGTGACGCCGAAGCCGCTCTCCGACAAGGATACGCTCGGCGCTTCCCTGGAAAGCATGGTCGAACGCCTGCGCGGCGTCGTCGGCGATGCCCTTTCGGCCGCCAACAACGTCTCCTCCGGCAGCCAGGAACTCTCGGCCAGCTCCGAACAGCTTTCGCAGGGCGCGACCGAACAGGCTTCGTCGGCCGAAGAGGCTTCCGCCTCGATGGAGGAAATGGCCGCCAACATCAAGCAGAACGCCGACAACGCCGCCCAGACCGAAAAGATCGCCCGCCAGTCCGCCAAGGATGCCGAAGCTTCCGGCGAGGCCGTCGGTCGCGCCGTCGGCGCCATGCGCACCATTGCGGAGAAGATTTCCATCGTCCAGGAGATCGCCCGCCAGACCGACCTGCTCGCCCTGAACGCCGCCGTGGAAGCGGCCCGTGCCGGCGAGCACGGCAAGGGCTTTGCCGTCGTCGCCTCGGAAGTGCGCAAGCTCGCCGAGCGCAGCCAGGCGGCAGCCGCCGAAATCAGCACGCTGTCGGGCCAGACGGTCTCCGTCGCCACCGAAGCCGGCGACATGCTGAACCGGCTGGTGCCTGACATCCGCAAGACCGCCGAGCTGGTCTCGGAAATCTCGGCCGCGTGCCGCGAGCAGGATATCGGCGCCTCGCAGATCAACGAGGCCATCCAGCAGCTCGACAAGGTGACCCAGCAGAATGCCGGCGCCTCGGAAGAAATGTCCGGCACCTCGGAAGAACTCGCCGCACAGGCCGAGGAGCTTCAGACGTCCATCGCCTTCTTCCGCGTCGATCGCGCGGCAGGTGCGCCGGCTTCCGCGCAGCGCCGTCCGGCACCGGTCGCGACCCGTCCGGCGGCAAAACCCGCCGCCGCGCCGTTCCGAAAGGCCGACAACACCGTCAACGCCCAGCAGGCTCGCGCCCGCGGCTTCGCCCTCGACATGTCGATGGGCGGTCCGGATGCCGACGACGCTGATTTCCGGGAAAGCGCCTGATCATGGCCGGCACGTCCTCCGAATCCCAGTATGTCACCTTCTCCCTCGACAACGAGGTTTTCGCGGTCCCCGTTTCGGTGGTCCGGGAAATCCTCGACCATGAGGAGGCCTTCAGGATCCCGAATGGGCCGGACTATCTGCTCGGTCTCAGGGACGTGCGCGGCCAGGGCGTGCCGGTCATCGATCTGCGTCTTCGTCTCGGCATGACGAAGACGCAGAAAACGCAGCACACGCGAGCGCTGGTGCTCGACGTGCCGATCGGCGAGAAGACCCTGACGCTCGGCCTCGTCGCCGATCGCGTCTACGAGGTCATTCCCTTCCGAAACGAGGAGATCGAGGGCGCGCCGGACATCGGCGTGCGCTGGTCCTCCGACTACATCGCAGGCGTCGTGCGCCGCAACGGCGGCTTCGTCGTCATCGTCGACCTCGCCCGTCTCTTTTCCGGTGCGGAAGTCGCGATGATGGGCTCGGCAAACCGCATCGCCGCCACGGCATAATTTTCGAGGAGACGGGCGTGGGAGCAGCATTGCGAGCACAGGCGAGCGGAGACGGCTTGAGCAGCCGGAATTTCGAGGCCCTGTCGCGCTACATCTACGATTACAGCGGCATCAAGATGCCGATCACCAAGCTGACGATGCTGGAAGGCCGCCTGCGGCGACGCCTCCGGGCCACCGGCATCGCCGACTTCAATGCCTATTGCGACTATCTCTTCAAGCATGGCGGCATCGAGAAGGAAGCGATCTTCCTGATCGATGCCGTGACGACGAACAAGACGGACTTCTTCCGGGAGCCGAAGCATTTCGAGTTCATGGAACGAACCGGTCTGCCGGAACTCGCCGCGGCCGGACACAAGCGACTGCGCCTGTGGAGCGCAGCCTGCTCCGTCGGCGCCGAACCCTATACGATGGCGATGGTGCTGCAGGATTTCGCCGAGAGCACACCGGGCATCGATTATCGCATCCTGGCGACGGATCTTTCGACGGACGTGCTGCAGGCGGCACGCCGCGGTGTCTATCCGCGCGACATGGTCCAGCCCGTGCCGACAGACGTACAGCGGCGCTACGTGATGGTCTCGCGCGATGCCTCGCGTGGCGAAGTGCGTATCCATCCCCGGCTGCGCGCAGCCATCGGCTTTGCGCGCATGAACCTCATGGACAGCGCCTACAAGGTGGGCGAGCCGATGCACATGATCTTCTGCCGCAACGTGCTCATCTATTTCGACAAGCCGACGCAGGCGAAGGTGCTGTCGCGGTTGTGCGATTGCCTGATACCCGGCGGCTATCTCTATGTGGGCCATTCCGAAACGGTCACCGGCATCTCCCTGCCGGTGCGCCAGGTCGCCAACACGGTTTTCAAGAAGATCTGATGCCCCTTCCGGTCAAGAAGATCCGCGTTCTCATCATCGACGACTCGGCAAGCGTGCGCCAGGCGCTGACCCACGTTCTGGAGCAGGATCCGGAGATCGAGGTGATGGGGGCCGCCTCCGACCCGTTCATGGCGGCCAAGAAGATCCAGGAGGAAATTCCCGACGTCATCACGCTGGACGTGGAAATGCCGCGCATGGACGGCATCACCTTCCTGCGCAAGCTGATGTCGCAGCGGCCGATCCCAGTCGTCATGTGCTCATCGCTGACCGAGGAAGGCTCCGAAACGCTGATGCAGGCCCTGGAGGCCGGCGCCGTCGACATCATCCTGAAGCCCAAGATCGGCGCCGCCGACCACCTTGCCGAATCCGGCACGCGCATCCGTGAGGCGGTCAAAGGCGCCGCGGTGGCGCGCCTTGGCCACGGCCGGCGCGCGGCAGTTTCGAGCGGCCCGACGGCAAAGCTCACCGCTGACGCCGTGCTGCCGCCGCCAAGCGGCCGCGCCATGGCAAAGACGACGGAAATGGTTACCTGTATCGGCGCATCGACCGGCGGCACCGAGGCGCTGCGCGTGCTGCTCGAGCAACTGCCGGCCAACTCTCCAGGCATCGTGATCGTGCAGCACATGCCGGAAAAATTCACCGCCGCCTTCGCCAAGCGGCTGAACAGTCTGTGTGACGTCGAGGTCAAGGAGGCCGTGCATGGCGATCCTGTGCTGCGCGGCCATGTGCTGATCGCGCCCGGCGACAAACACATGATGCTGGAGCGGCAGGGCGCGCGCTATCACGTCGCGGTGCGCGAAGGCCCTCTGGTCTCCCGTCACCGGCCATCCGTCGATGTGCTCTTCCGTTCCGCCGCCCGTTCGGCCGGCGGCAATGCGATGGGCGTCATCATGACCGGCATGGGGGACGATGGGGCACGCGGCATGGCCGAGATGCATCAGGCCGGCGCCTATACGGTGGCGCAGGACGAGGCAACCTCCATCGTCTTCGGCATGCCGAAGGAAGCAATTGCCCATGGCGGCGTCGACAAGATCCTGCCCCTCGACCAGCTTGCCCGCGAAATCCTTGCGGCGGACCGTCGCCGATAAAGCATTTTCACCGGCCGTTAACCATAATTGGCCAGAGTGACGAAGCACCATGCGGGGTGTCTTGTTCGAGCGATGACCGGCTCACGAACCGATCCAGAGAGGCTCATGCCCGTCATCACCTTCGCCAATACCAAGGGCGGCGCCGGCAAGACGACCGCGGTGCTGCTGCTCGCGACCGAGCTTGCACGGCTTGGTTTTCGCGTCTCGGTGCTCGACGCGGATCCGCAGCACTGGATCACCCGCTGGTATGAGAATTCCGAGGGCGCTCGCGGCAATCGGCTGCATGTCGTTCCCTATGTCACCATGAGCACGATCGACCGGCAGCTCGCCGAAGAGAAGGCCAGGGCCGACTTCGTGCTGATCGATCTGCCGGGATCACGCAGCTCCCTGCTCGCCAAGGCGGTCGGTCATGCCGACTACGTGCTGATCCCCGTGCAGGGCTCGGCCATGGATGCCCAGGGCGGCGCCAATGTCATCGAGCTCCTTCAGTATCTCGAGGACAAGGCCAACATCCGCATCCGCCACTCCGTGGTGCTCACCCGCGTCAATTCGATGGTGACGACCCGCGCGATGAATGCCGTGAAAGACCTCCTCGCCGCGCGCCGCGTGCACCTGCTCGAAACGCCTATCGTCGAACGCTCCGCCTTCCGTGACATCTTCGGCTGCGGTGGCACGCTCTACTCGATGGATGCGAGACAGGTCAGCAACCTCGACAAGGCGCAGGAAAACGCCCGCGCGCTGGCGCTCGAAGTGCTCCGGCAGATTCCCAGCGCTGTCTCCGTCGATGGCCACGGCATGAAAGAGGTCGCGTAGCCACAGGACGCCCCCTACCGGATCGATCCGGCGACGGACCTTGCTTGGTTTGCAGCCGATGCCAACAGCGCCATGTCGCGGAGAAACACCAGCAATCAACCTCAGGCGATTGCTGGATAGCCGTGACGCGCGGCCTCCCGATCCAGCTCCGCCAGCACCTCGTAGTCGGCATCGCCAAGCAGGCGGATACCGCGCAGCGACAGCGTATCGCAGGTCTCGGCAAGATCGGGATCGGCAATGGTTTCGGCCAAAGCGCGGCGCAGGATGGCGAGATCCTTCGCCGGGGTCGAGGCGGAGGTGATGAAGGGTAGGCCCGGCCCCCTGGCGGTTTCGGCGAGAATACGCACGCCGGCAACACGATCGGCATCAAAGCGCAGCGTGTTGCCGAAGGTGACACAGTCGATCGACGCAATGTCAGCCTCGCCACGGGCAACCGCATCGATGCTCTCCCGATGGCCCCCGGTCTCGATCACCGACGAGAAGAAGCGACCGTCGATCGCATGAGGCGCGACAGAATGGCGAAAGAGATTGTATCCGGAATTGCTGCCGGGTTCGTTGATCGCGGCACGCGCGCCTCTCAAATCCTCGATCGCGGTGGCGCAGGATTGGGCGTTGACGATAATGAAGCTGCATGTGAGCGGACCATCGCAGCCCGCGAGCCCGTAGACCGGCGTTGCGACAAGCTGCACCTTGCCGCGCAGATGCTGGACATAGGGATATCCGCAGGTCTGGCTAAACAGCAGATCCGGCCTGAGCCAAGTGTCGGGAGAGATATCGTCAAGCGTCGCCGGTGCTTCAAGGCCAAGTGCGCGGGCGCGCCGGCCCAGCGCCGCCCAGAACAGATGCGTCGCCTGCGCAACCGGCGGCGGGCTGACATACATGAAGAGGCTGGCGAGCGGCATGGACGAACTCCGGAACCGAAAAACCAATGCAATGCGCGGATTTGAATAGCAACGGGATTTCGTTGCTCGCGCGCTCCATAGACCGCTCCGGGTTGGCGATCGAGAGGATCGAGACCTTGGTCGCATTGTGTGGCCACCGGCAACGAGCGCAAGCTGACGGGGTGGCTGTTCCACATCTGGAGGAGAAGCATATGGCCTGGAAGAAACCCGTCATCAAAGACATTGCCTGCGGCATGGAAATCAACATGTACGGACCTTCGGAAGACGATCCGCGTCCGGATCATCCGTTCTGAGGAGACCGTGCGTATCGTTGTTCTCGGGGCAGGCGCCGGGGGGGGCCTGCCCCAATGGAACTGCGGCTGCCCGCAGTGCGCCGCCGCGCGGCAGGGCCTGATTGCTCCGATGAGCCAGAGCACGCTTGCCGTGAGCGTCGATGGCGAAGGCTGGGTGCTGCTCAATGCCTCGCCGGATCTGCGTCAGCAGCTCGCCGCCTGCTCGTCGCTGCATCCGAAGGGGCTGCGGGACAGCCCGGTGAAAGCGGTGGTGGTGACCAATGGCGATGTCGATCATATCGCGGGTCTTCTGACCCTGCGCGAGAAGACCGGCTTCACCCTCCATGCCACCGAGGCGACCCATCGGGTCCTTTTGGAAAATGCTGTCTTCGGCGTTCTCGATCCGGCTTTGGTGGAGCGCCGGACCATCACCCTAGACCAGCCCTTCAGCCCGCTTCCGGGCCTGATGGTCACGGCCTATGCCGTTCCGGGAAAGGTCCCGCTCTATCTCGAAGACGGCGCGCCCGATCTGGCGATGCTCGGCGAGCAGACGGTTGGGCTGCGTTTACAATCCGGGGAGCATGAGGCGCACTACGTTCCCGGATGTGCTGCGCTGCCGGACTGGCTCGTGGATCGGCTGACGCCCGCCGCAGCCGTGCTTTTCGACGGTACAATCTGGACCGACGACGAGATGCCCCGGTCCGGCACCGGCGCCAAGACCGGCGCGCGCATGGGGCATATCGCGATGAGCGGTGCGGGCGGCTCGCTTGAACGCCTCGCCGGGCTTCGGGGCCGACGCATCTACACGCATGTCAACAACACGAACCCGGCACTGATACCCGAAAGCGCGGCACGCATCGCGATCGCCGCCGCCGGATGGGAAATCGCGAGCGATGGCATGGAGGTCGTCCTGTGAGCCCGAGCCAAAAGCACGAAGACCAGCCCCTCGGCCGCGACGAATTCGAGGCGCGCCTGCGCCGGGTCGGCGAGGAGCGCTATCACGACAAACATCGCTTTCACGACCGGCTGCACGGTGGCGCCTGCACGATGGACGAGGTGCAGGCCTGGGTGATCAACCGCTGGCAATACCAGTGTTCCATTCCCATGAAGGACGCCGCTTTCTTGTCGCGTTGCCGCGATCCGGATCTGCGCCGCATCTGGCGGTCGCGCATCGAGGACCACGACGGCAGCCCCGAGGATGGCGGCGGCATCCGGCGCTGGCTGCGGCTTGCGGAAGGCGTCGGGCTGGATCCGGCCTATGTCGCCTCCGGTCGCGGCGTGATGCCGGCAACGCGTTTCATCGTCGATGCCTATATCCGCTTCGTGCGCGATGAACCGCTCATTGCCGCGATGGCGAGTTCCCTGACCGAGATGTTCGCGCCCGCCATCCACACGCGCCGTATCGACGGCCTGCTGGAGCATTACGATTTCGCCGATCGCGAAACGATCTCCTATTTCCGCCACCGCCTGAGCGAAGCGCCGAAGGATGTTCGGTTCACGCTCGACTGGGTGCTGACCCACGCCGCGACCCGCACGGAGCAGGAAGCCGCGATCGCCGCGCTGACCTTCAAGACGGATGTGCTCTGGGCGCAGCTCGATGCGCTCTGGGGCGGCTATGTCGAGGGACACAGACCGCCGGGCGCCTGGAAGCCCGGCGAAGGACAAAGGATGGAGCGCGCATGACGGACGATCCCGTTCCCCTCCTCCCGCGCGGAACCCGCCTGCACCATGACCGGGTGCGCGGCACGATGGTTCTGCTCGTTCCGGAGCGCGCGCTTCTGCTCGACGAAATCGGCAGCGCCATTCTCGGCGAGGTCGATGGCCGCTTGTCCCTCGGAGCGATTTCCGCCCGCCTCGCAGAGCGCTATGGCGCGCCGGAGGCGGATGTTGCGTCGGATGTCCGCGACTTTCTCGGCGGGCTCGTTGCCCAGAGGCTGGTGGACTATCGATGACGGACCGTCCCGCCCCACCGATCGCCATGCTCGCGGAACTGACGCATCGCTGTCCGCTGTCCTGCTCCTATTGCTCGAACCCGCTGGAGCTGACAGCGCGTGACAATGAGCTGTCGACCGAAGTCTGGTCGGACGTCTTTCGCCAGGCCGCCGATCTCGGAGTGCTGCAACTGCACCTTTCCGGCGGCGAACCGGCATCCCGGCGCGATCTCGAAGCCCTCGTGAAGGCGGCGCGGGATGCGGCACTCTACGTCAACCTGATCACGTCGGGCATCGGGCTCACGCCGGCGCGTCTCGATGCGCTCGAAGTAGCAGGGATCGACCACGTCCAGCTCTCGCTGCAGGCGACGACGGCCGAAAAGGCCGACTGGGTCGGAGGCTACAAGGGGGGATTTGTCCGCAAACTCGCCTTCGCCGACGAAGTCCGTCGGCGCGGCATTCCCTTGACGGTCAATGCCGTCATGCACCGGCACACGATCGACGACATCGAGGCCGCAATCGACTTCGCCGCCGATCTTGGCGCCCGCCGGATCGAGGTGGCCTGCGTGCAATTCTACGGATGGGCTCTGGCAAACCGCGCCGCCCTGCTCCCGACGCGCGCACAAGTCCAACATGCCAAGGAGGCCGTCGCCGCCGCACGTCGGGTCTATGCCGGGCGCATGACCATCGATTTCGTTCCGCCCGACTACTATGCCGATTACCCCAAGGCCTGCATGGGCGGCTGGGGCTCGACCGGCATCAACATAGCCCCCGACGGCGCCGTCCTGCCGTGCCACGCCGCGGCGACCATCCCCGGTCTCGTATTCGACCGGGTGACCGAAACATCCCTTTCGACCATCTGGTACGAGGGCGCCGCCTTCAACGCGTTCCGGGGCCATGAATGGATGCAGGAGCCTTGCCGGAGCTGCGCCCGGCGCGACCACGACCATGGCGGCTGCCGCTGCCAGGCGATGGCGCTGGCCGCCGATGCCACGGCGACCGACCCGGTCTGCCGCCATGCGCCGGCTCGCCCCATCGTGGATCATATCATCGCCGAACAGGCTTCGACGGCCGCGCACTTCACCTACCGAACCCACAAGCACTAGCGGCAGCTTTCAAGCGCGGAAATCGACCGCCAGCGACCGCACGTCGGCGACGTAACGCTGCAAGCGGGCGGCGTTGTCGGCAAGGTCCGGACGGGCCGCAGCCCAGCCGATATAGGTGAGCGCACGCAAGAGCAGGAAGAGCGGCAGATATTCGAATTCCGCCTGCGCCTGCGGCCTGATGGCGGCGTAACCGTCAAGCAATGCGGCACGCAGGATCGGATAGGATTGTTCGCGCCGGTTGCGCAGCAGCGTCGTCGCCAGGTCGAACAGGCGGAAGCCGAAGCCGCAATCGTCGAAATCGATGAAAGCGACCGCACCTTTGCGCACGAAGATGTTTTCCCGCACGATATCGGCGTGGATCAGGCCGTAATCGAGGCGCAACGCGACGGATGCAAGGCGAACCGAGAGCGTTTCACGCAGCGCCGTCAAATAGGTCCGGTCTTCGGCAGAGAGCGCTGCGCAATCCCAGAACCGGCCCCAGAACGGCGTTTCGCCGAGCAGGCCGGCAGCATCCCAGGCGGGACGTTCGAAACCCACCGGCTGGCGAAAGGCATCGGCGGCACCGTGCAGCAGCGCCATTTCTCGGCCAATGGCATCGAAGATCACCGGCAGGTCGCGGCCCTCTTCGGAGAGCGGAACACCGGTCTCGCCGAGCGGTTCGCCATCGATCCAACCTATAAGGTCGGCGTAATGCGGCCCATCGCCGAAGGCGACGAGCAAGGCGCCGTTTGCCGCCGGAATCGGCTGCGGCACGGCAAGGCCACGATCGCGCAGGTTCGCCATGAAGGCGAGTTCCGAGGCGAGTGCTGCCTGCGAATGATAGGCCGGGCGATGCAGCCGCAGTGCCGCAGGATCGCCCCAGGCGAGCTTTACCTTGAACACCGCGTTTTCGCGGTATTTGATGAGTTCGGGCACCTGCTCCGGCAGATCCCAATGGGCAAGCGCGGCGATGGCCCGCCGCGTCAGCATCTCCTCCATGCCGCCCATCGGCTCAGAGCCCGCCCAGGACATCGTCGAGCGTCGACAACATCAGGTCCGCGTTCTCTTTCGAGAAAGGCATGGGCGGGCGGATTTTCGTGGCGTTCTGGTGGATGCCGAGCTTGCCCATCAGCACGCCGCGCTCGCGCATGCCGTTGATGACGCGGGTGGCAATGTCGGAGGCCGGGGTCTTCTCCGCCCGGTCGAGCACCAGTTCGGCGCCGAAGAACAGGCCGCTGCCGCGTACATTGCCGATCAGCGGGTGTTTATCCGCCAGTTTCTGCAGGCCTGCACGGGCATAGGCGCCGACGTCCAGCGCGTTTTCCTGCAGCTTTTCATCCTCCAGCACGTCGAGCACCGCCAGGGCCGCCGCGCAGGAGACGGGATTGCCGCCGAAGGTGTTGAAGTAGCGAAAAGCCTTGCGGAAGGCGTTCAGCGTCTCGGCACCGGCGACGACACCGCCGACCGGATGGCCATTGGCCATCGGTTTGCCGAGGGTAACGACGTCGGGGACGATACCCGCTTTCTGGTGGCCCCACATATGGGTGCCGGCGCGGCCGAAACCGGGCTGCACCTCATCGCAGATCACGATGCCGCCAGCCTTGCGCACGGCAGCGACGGCGGGGGCGAGAAAGTTTTCCGGCAGGTCCGGAAAACCCTCATTGGCGAAGAAGGGATCGATGATCAGCGCGGAAAAGCCGAAGGGGCTTTCCTGCAACGAGGCGATGGCCTCCTCCACCTTCACCGCCCAGGCCGTTGCGAAAGCAGCACCGCCCTCGCCGCCGAGCGGCCGATAGGCATCGGGTGCGGGCACATGGCGGACATGGCCGCCATAGCCGCCGACCGGCGGCATGCGGGTCGAAAGCTGCGATACCGCCGTGGTGTTGCCGTGATAGGTGAAGTCGGTGGCGATCACGCCCGTCTTGCCGGTCACGGCCTGCGCCATGCGCAGCGCCACGTCGTTCGCCTCGCTGCCGGTGCAGGTCAGGATGGCACTGTCGAGGCTCTTGTCGAAGGTCGCGGTCAGGCGCTCGACATAGTCAAGGATGCCTTCGTGCAGATAGCGGGTGTGGGTGTTGAGCGTCGAGGCCTGCCGGCAGATCGCCTCCACAACGCGCGGATGGCAATGGCCGACATGCGGCACATTGTTGTAGCAGTCGAGATACTGTTTCCCGTCCGCATCCCACAGCCACACACCCTCGCCCTTCACGAGATGAACCGGGTCCTCGTAGAAAAGCGACATGTTGCGGCCGAGCAGTTTTTCGCGCCGGGCGCGCAGAGCCTCCTCGCCCGCCATCCTACTTGCCTTCCGCCGCGCTGAGGCCTTCATCGAGCGCCGAGACGATCTTCTGCACATCGGCCGCGGTGATGATGAGCGGCGGCGAGATGATGACGTTGGCACCAGAGGTACGCACCATGACGCCCGCCTCATAGGTCGTGTCATAGACCTTCTGCACCACATCCTTGGCGGCAGCGCTCTTCTTGGCGCGGTCGGAGACAAGCTCCAGCGCCGCCATCAGGCCCTTGCCGCGCACGTCGCCCACGAGCTCGTGCTTCGCTTTCAGGCCTTCGAGGCCTGCCATGAGTTCGATGCCGCGGGCGGCGGCATTGGCGGCCGTGTTGACCTTGGCGGTCTCCCTGAGCGTCGCAAGGGCGGCGGCCGCACCCACCGGATGGCCGGAATAGGTGTAGCCATGGCCGATCGAGCCGAACGAATCCTTGTTGGATTCGAAGGCCGTCGCCACCTTGTCGGAGATCATTAAGGCGCCGAAGGGGAAATAGCCGTTGGTGATCGCCTTGGCGGTCGTCATCATGTCGGGCTTGACGCCCCAGCCGCGCGAGCCGGTCCAGGCGCCAGTTCGGCCGAAGGCGGTGATGACCTCGTCGGCGATCAGGAGGATGCCGTGTTTGTCGCAGATGGCGCGCATAAGCGGCATGAAGGTTTCATGCGGCACGATCACGCCGCCCGCCCCCAGCACCGGCTCCATGATGAAGGCCGCGATCGTATCGGCGCCCTGGAAGGCCACCTCGTCCTCGAACTGGCGGGCGATCGCCTGCGCGATCTCGGCCGGATCGGTCGTGTTGAACGGATTGCGATAGGGATAGGGCGCGGCGAGATGGAAGACGCCGGGCAGGAGCGGCTCGTAGTTGCGGCGGAAATTGGCGTTGCCGTTGACCGAGGCGCCGCCGAAATGCGTGCCGTGATAACCCTTCTTGAGCGCCACGAACTTGGTGCGTTCCGGCTGGCCGTTGATCTTGTGGAACTGGCGGGCGAGCCTGAGCGCCGTCTCCACCGAATCAGAACCGCCCGACGTGAAGAACGAGCGCGTCAGGCCGTCCTCCTTGAAGAATTCGGCAAGTTCATAGGACAGTTCGATCAGGGGCGAATTGGTGGTGCCTCGGAAGGTGGAGTAGTAGGGCAGCGTGTCCAGTTGGTCGCGGATCGCCTGCTTCACCGGCTCGCAGGAATAGCCGAGATTGACGTTCCACAGGCCGCCGACGGCGTCGAGCACCGTCTTGCCATGGATATCCACCACATCCACGCCCGCGCCGCCCTGAATGATGCGCGGCGGCTTGGCCTGCATTTCAGCCGGATGGGCCATGGGGTGCCAGAGATGGCGGGCATTGTTCTCGATCAGGAAGTTGGAATCGCGCATGGGGATATCCTTTCAAATTCCAAGCATTTTCAGCGCCTGCGCGTAGCTTTCGGCAGGCCGGGTCACGTCGAAATGCACGTAGGGGAGGTTCACGGCGTGCGCACCCTCGATGTTTTTCTTCTGGTCGTCGACGAAGACGCAGTCGGCGCGGTCGATGCCGACCTCGGCGATCACCCGTTCATAGGCGCGCGGATCGGGCTTCAGGATCTTCGTATAGGTGGCATCGACGATGACGTCGAAAAGCTCGATCAGCGGAAAACGCTTGCGGAACTCGACGCCGTAGAAGAGGTCGAGTTCGTTGGAGAGGATGGCGAGCTTCAGTCCGGCCGCCTTGGCTTTTAGGATGGCATCGCGCGCTTCCGGGCGGAGCACCAGCTCGGCATCCGCCCCGCGTGCCCGCTGCACGAAGGTCTTCATGTCCGTCCACTCTTCGCCGAGCAGGCTGCCCACCTCACGGGTGCGGGTCATCCAGTAGTCGCGCTCGGTGATTTCCCGCGCCTGCATCGACACCCAGAGCGGGTCGGTCGCGGGATCGAAGGGGCCACGCCACGTCAGGGTGCCCGCCGGCAGGCCGAGCGCGCGTTCGGTGATGTCATGCGTCTCGAACAGCGTGCGGGTGACGACCCCGCCGAAATCGAGGATCAGTGCCTTGGTCATGCGATACGGCCTTTCTCGACGATGCCTTCGGCAACCCAGCGATCGAAGACTTCCAAAGCCTTGGCGGCGAAGGCCGGGGCGTTGATATGCGTATCGACCTCCTCGAAGGCGACGGCGGCGGTTACGACCTTGCGCATCTCGTCCAGGAAGGCAGCGAGGGCGGCGGGCTCGTGCAGCGGCTCGCCCTCCTGGTCCCATTCCTGAATGCCTTGCGACGGCAGGAGGAAGGCGACGGGAGCAGAGGCGCCGGCCATCTTGGCGGCGACGACGCGGGCGACCTCCCGGCGCTGCTCGGGCGAGACCGTCACGGAGGCGATCAGCCGGTTGTGAGCATGATAGGGCCGGCCGGCAAAGCGTGCAGGCGTATCCTGCCAGGCTGGCATGTCCACCATGTCGACGGCGCCGGGTGCGACGATCTGCGGAATGCCGGCGCGACCGGCATTTTCCAGACGATCCGGCCCCGAGGTGACAACAGAACCGTTTTCGGCATTGGTGACTTCCTGGATGCAAAAATCGAAGACGGCGGCAAAGCCTCTGTCTGCGGCCACGGCCTCATAGGCCCGGCCGCCCATGCCGGTGGCATGGAAGACGGCGACGTCATAGCCGCGTTTTTCCAGCTCCGGCTTCAGGTATTTCATATATTTGAGGCAGGAGGAGCCGAGCGATGTCATGCCGATCAAGGGCCGCACACGGTCCGGCCGTTCGGCAGCCTTCGCCGCGCCGACGACGGCGCCACAGGCCTGCGACAGCACCGCCCGGCAGATCGGGTTCAATCCATAGAGCCCGCCGGCCCATAGGATCATCATGAGGTCGGGCGCGATACGCTCCGGCGGCAGGAGATGGGAGTAGGCAATGGTGGAGACGATGAACTTCGGCACGCCGAGCGGCAGCACGGCGGCGACGTCGAGCGCCAGATCCGTGCCGAGCGAACCGCCGAGCGCGATCATGCCGTCCACCGCACCGGCATCCGAGAGCCCGCGCACCAGTTCGGCCGCCCCCTTGGCCATCAGCGCCATGGCGGTATTTTCGTCACCACTGTCGACGATGTTCTGAATGCTCGTACCAGCAGCCTTGGCGATGTCGTGCTTGGAGTGCTCAGGCGCATAGGGCGGCTCGCCGAGCACACTGACATCGACCATGACGGGAACGCCGCCGGCCTTGCCGATGACTTCGGCCATGAACAGCAGTTCTTCGCTCTTGGTGTCACCGGTGCCGATCACCAGAATCTTCGGCGGACGGGCGCTCAGGCTCATCAACCATTCCTCCTCGTTGGTATGGCGGGCTCTACCGGGACATCCATTCGGTTCTCCCGGCGTCAAGCCCGATCCGCACACCCTACCCCTCCGGCATGAGCAAGCGGATTACTTAACATGAGAATTAATCTGGCAAGAAACCAAACGCATTGCAAGTCTATATTTGAAGCGTTGGTTCAGATGTTGAACCATTGATGTCAGCCGGTTGATATTTAACATGTTTAGTATTTGATCTGGATCAACGTGCGCTCGTCCGCCCCGGTTATCCTTTTCCCACACGGCCAAAGGAGGAGAAAGCCATGGGAACCCTGTCGCTCGCTGCCAAGATCACGCATGTCCCATCCATGTTCATTTCCGAAATGCCCGGCCCGAACCACGGCTGCCGACAGGCCGCGATCGACGGATTGAAAGAGATCGGTCGGCGCTGCGATACGTTCGGCGTCGATACGATCGTCGTCTTCGACACGCACTGGCTGGTCAACACGGCCTATCACATCAATGCCCGCGAGCGGTACAAGGGCATCTATACGAGCAACGAATTCCCCCACTTCATCCAGAACCTCGACTACGACTATCGCGGCGCCCCTGAGCTCGGCGACAACATCGCCCGCCGCGTCTCGGCCGAAGGCATCCGCATGATGGCGCATCACGTCGATACGCTGGAACTGGAATATGGCACGCTCGTGCCGATGCGCTACATCAACGCCGACGCCCGCTTCCGGGTTCTGTCGATCTCGGCCTGGTGCCCCTGGCACGAGATGGAGGAAAGTTTCCGCATCGGCCGCGCGGTGCGCGAAGCGATTGAAGCGAGCGGCTGCAACGCCGCGATCCTCGCCAGCGGCTCGCTTTCGCACCGCATCCACGACAACAACGCCGCGCCCGCCGGCATCCACACCATCTCCGACGAGTTCTACAAGCAGGTGGATCTGCGCGTGCTCGACCTCTGGCGCGAAGGCCGCCACGACGAATTCGTGAAGATGCTGCCGCTCTATTCGAAGCTCTGCCACGGCGAAGGCTTCATGCATGACACCGCCATGCTTTTTGGCGCGCTCGGCGGTGAGCGTTATGGCGGCCAGGCCGAAATCCTGACAGAGTATTTTACCTCGTCCGGCACGGGGCAGGTCAACGCCGTTTTTCCACTCGCGGCCTGACCGGTTCAGGCCGCGTATGCGGCCATCCCTTGAGAGAACGCGCCAGCAAGCCGGCCACACACCTGTCTTCTCGCCCTTGACAGCCCTCCCATGTTTTTAACATGTTAATTAAAACACCCCTGAAGGAGCCCAGGGGCCATTGCAATTGCACATCCGAGCGCCGAAAAAGGCAACCGGACAGGGAGTGAGACATGGACAGCGAAGAATTCCGCCAGTGGTCGCGAACAGTGGCCGATTGGGGCGCCGACTACCGTGCCGGCCTGCGCGAGCGGCCAGTAAGGGCGCAGACGAAGCCGGGCGACATCATCAAACAGATCGCCGATGCGGCGCCGGAATCCGGCGAAGCGATGGACGCGATCTTCGCCGATTTCGAGCGTATCATTCCCGATGGCCTCACCCATTGGCAACATCCGCGCTTCTTCGCCTATTTCCCGGCCAATGCCGCGCCGGTATCGGTGATCGCGGATTACCTCATCACGTCGGTCGCCGCCCAGTGCATGCTCTGGCAGACCTCACCGGCCGCAACCGAGCTGGAAACCCGCGTCGTCGACTGGCTGCGCCAGGCCATGGGCCTGCCCGACGGCTTTGCCGGCGTCATCCAGGATTCCGCCTCCACCGCCACGCTCGCCGCCGTGCTCGTCATGCGCGAGAAGGCGCTGGCCTGGAAGGGCAACAGCGAGGGGCTGGCGGCGCACAAGGCCGTGCGCGTCTACGCCTCCAAACAGGTCCACACCTCCATCGACCGCGCGATCTGGATCGCCGGCATCGGCGAGGCGAACCTCGTGCGCATCCCGACCAAGGGGCCTCTCAACGGCATGGACCCGGAGGCGCTGGACGCCGCCATCAAGTCGGATCTGGCAGCCGGCCACATCCCCGCCGGCGTCATCGCCTGCACCGGCGGCACCTCGATCGGCGCCTGCGATCCGATCCGCGCCGTCGCTGCTGTCGTCAAGGCGCACGGGCTCTACCTGCATGTCGATGCCGCCTGGGCGGGATCGGCGATGATCTGCCCGGAATTCCGCACCTTGTGGGACGGCGTCGAGGAGGCGGATTCCATCGTTTTCAACCCGCACAAATGGCTCGGCGCGAATTTCGATTGCTCGGTGCAATTCATCCGCAGCCCGGAAGACCAGGTCCGCACGCTCGCCATCCAGCCGGAATATCTGAAGACCCACGGCCATGACGGCATCATCAACTATTCCGAATGGTCGGTGCCGCTCGGCCGCCGTTTCCGCGCGCTGAAACTATGGTTCCTCATGCGCTATCATGGGCTCGAGGGCCTGCGCGGCATGATCCGCAATCATGTGGCGTGGTCGGAGGAACTGGCGGAACGCCTTGCCAAGGAACCGGATTTCGAGATCGTCAGCACGCCGGTGCTATCGCTCTTCTCCTTCCGCCACACGGGTGGTGCAGACGCCGACCAGCACAATATCGCTCTCGTCAACGCCATCAACGACGATGGCCGCATCTACCTCACGCAGACGCGCGTGGAAGGCCGCATCGCCATCCGCTTCCAGGCCGGCCAGTTCGAAATGACACGTGACGATGCCGAGACCGCCTTTACGGTCATCACCGAGATCGCCCGCGGACGGATATAGAAAATCGCGGCGGCGGGACTATTCCTCGCCGCCCGCCTTGCCATCCAGCTTGAGGGCGGCAAGCTCCTCCAGCATGTCCAGCAGCTGCTCGACGCGCTCGGCGCCGAAGCGCGCATCGAGATCCGCATAGACGCGGCGCGAATCCGGCATGACCTCATCGATAATCGTCTGCCCCGCCGGCTCGAGCCGCAGCAGTACGCGGCGGCCGTCGGCCTTGTCCTTGTGGCGCGTGATGAAACCGCGCTCTTCAAGCGAACGCAGCATGCGCGTCAGGCTCGGCGCGAGAATGAAGGCTTTTTCCGCCACTTCGGTCGCATCGAGCAGGCCGGCTTCCGACAGCGTACGCAGCACGCGCCATTGCTGCTCGGTCACGTCGTGATCGGCGAGAATCGGGCGGAAATGGCTCATGACGGCTTCGCGCGCCTTGAGGAGGCCGATGGCAAGCGACCGCCGGCGCTCGCGCCGCGGCTTGTCTTTTGCCGCACCGGCGGGCGTCGTGTCGGGGGGCATCGTGTCCACAGAGGCATCCTTCGTCATCCTGCCTCTATCCGCGATTTTTGGAGTTCGCGCAATCATGAGGCCATACGGGCCAGGAAGAACGAATCGATTGCCGCCTCCCGCCATGCTAGCGTGCCACGCAAATCAGCCACTCGAAAGTGCCGTACGCCATGACATCGCAAGCTTACGTCTTCACTCCCGCCCCGGTTCCCGCGCTGCCGGTCGAAGGCCGTGCTGCGCTCTTTCCGGTGCACCGCGTCTATTGCGTCGGCCGGAACTTTGCCGACCACGCCATCGAGATGGGGCACGACCCGGACAAGGAACCGCCTTTCTTCTTTCAGAAGAACCCTGACGCACTGACGGCCCCGTCCGAAGGCTTTCCCTATCCGCCCGCAAGCAAGGACGTACATCACGAGGTCGAACTGGTCGTCGCCCTGAAAGACGGCGGCAGCGACATTCCGGTCGAACAGGCGCTCGACTGCGTCTTCGGCTATGCCATCGGCCTCGACATGACGCGCCGAGACCTGCAGGCGGAAGCGAAGAAACACGGGCGCCCCTGGGAAATCGCAAAAGCCTTCGAAAAGTCCGCGCCCTGCGGCCCGCTCCATGCCGCGAGCGATATCGGCCACCCTGCGGAGGGCGCTATCCGGCTTTCCGTCAATGATGCGTTGCGCCAAAACGGCAATCTCGACCAGATGATCTGGAAAATACCGGAAATGATCACCTATCTCTCCCGCTTCTTCACGCTGCAACCGGGCGACCTCATTTTCTCCGGCACGCCGGCCGGTGTGGGCGCCGTCGAAAAGGGCGATATCATGAAGGCAGAGATCGACGGCCTCGGCGCGATCACCGTCACGGTCCTCTGACGACAGGTGCCGTGGGGCCGTCCCGCTCTGCCGGCAGGCTGGCATACATGCCGGTCGTTCGGAACTCCGTGGGACTTGCGCCGAAATGCCGGCGAAAAACCTTTGCGAAGTAGTTGGCATTGTCGAAGCCACAGCGGGCGGAGACGTTCTTGACGGATACGGCCTGCGTCTCCGTCAAAAGCTTCGTTGCCCTGGCGAGCCGCCGGGCAAGCACGAATTCTGCCGGCGGCATGCCCTCTGCCCTCAGGAAGGCGCGGGAGAAATGCGCGCGGCTGAGACCCGACAGGCGTGCCAGCTCCTCGACCGGGAGCGGCTGGTCGAGGTTTCGTTCGATATGCTCGACGACATGCCGCATCGCGCCCTCCTCCCGACCATCCGGCGCATGCGCGCCAAAGACGTCGTCATAGAGCGCCATCGCCGCCTCATAGGCCGCGGCCGAAGCGCGGCCGGGGGTTTCGCCCTCGCCTTCGGCCAGGCGCAGACTGCATAAGGCGAACTGGTCGATCGTTGCGGGCTTCAGCCGCAGAACGGGACCGGCCGCGGCAAGGATAGCCCTGTGCAAACGCAGCGCCTCCTCCCCGTTCATCGACAGCCAGAAAAACGCCCAGCGCCCCCCCTCCTCCAGCCAGTAGCGATGATTGTGCGGCACGGTGAGCAACAGCGTTTCGCCGGGCCTGATGCGATAGGTGCGGCCCTCGTAGCAAAGGTTCCCAGCTCCCTCCAGCGTGTGCTGCAGCACCGTGAACGGCGTCTGGCCGCGCTTGCGGCCATCCCAGTCATAGCTCGGCTGCGTGCGGATCTCGTAACCCGTGCTGGTCGGCATGGTATGCAGGCGCTGGCGCCCGTGCGGCAGCGATATGGTCTTCATGAAAGATCCGGAAGCGACGAGCTTGTTCAGCACAGAATTACCCATGAAAGCACAATCCCTCCCTATACGCGCACATATAGCCAGAATAATTCTTGTTGTGACCAGTCGGCAAGCCGGTTGGTGGCGCGCGATTTTACCCCACCCCCTGCGAAGAGAACGAAGACGCCCATGCAGCACCCTAGGATCACCTTCATCGGCGCCGGTTCAACGGTCTTCATGAAGAACATCATCGGCGACGCCCTGCAGCGGCCGGCGCTGGCCAATGCGACGATCGCCCTGATGGACATCGACCGGGAGCGCCTCTCCGAAAGCGAGACCGTCGCGCGAAAACTCGCGGCGACCCTCGGCAGCAAGGCCGTGATCGAAACGCATACGGACCAACGCAAGGCGCTCGAAGGGGCCGACTTCGTCGTCGTGGCTTTCCAGATCGGCGGATACGAGCCCTGCACCGTCACCGATTTCGAGGTGCCGAAGAAATATGGCCTGCGCCAGACGATCGCGGACACACTCGGCGTCGGCGGCATCATGCGCGGCCTGCGCACCGTGCCGCATCTCTGGAAAATCTGCGAGGACATGCTCGAGGTCTGCCCGCGTGCGATCCTGCTGCAATATGTCAACCCGATGGCCATCAACACCTGGGCGATCGCCGAGAAATATCCTGATATCCGCCAGGTCGGCCTCTGCCATTCCGTGCAGGGCACGGCCTATGAGCTGGCGCGCGATCTCGATATCCCCGTCGGCGAAATCCGCTACCGCGCCGCCGGCATCAACCATATGGCGTTTTATCTCGCCTTCGAACACCGCCAGCCCGACGGCAGCTGTCGCGACCTTTATCCGGACCTTCTCGCCGGCTATCGCGAAGGCCGTTTCCCCAAGCCCAGCCACTGGAATCCGCGTTGCCCCAATAAGGTGCGCTACGAGATGCTGACGCGACTCGGCTATTTCGTCACCGAAAGTTCGGAGCATTTCGCCGAATACACACCCTATTTCATCAAGGAAGGCCGCGAGGACCTGATCGAGAAATTCGGCATCCCGCTCGATGAATATCCCAAGCGCTGCATTGAGCAGGTGGAGCGATGGAAGAGCGAGGCGGCGGCCTACAAGGCGGCCGAGACGATAGAGGTGAAGGCGAGCCACGAATACGCCTCCTCCATCATGAATTCGGTCTGGACCGGCGAACCTTCCGTCATCTACGGCAATGTGCGCAACAATGGCTGCATCCCATCGCTGCCGGAAAACTGCGCCGCGGAAGTGCCCTGCCTCGTCAACGCCTCCGGCATCCAGCCGACCCATATCGGCGCGCTGCCGCCACAGCTGACCGCACTGATGCGCACCAACATCAACGTGCAGGAACTCACCGTCGCGGCCTTGATGACGCAAAACCGCGAGCACCTCTACCACGCCGCCATGCTGGACCCGCACACCGCCGCCGAACTCGACCTCGACCAGATCTGGGCGCTGATGGACGATCTGCTGATTGCCCATCGCGACTGGATCCCCGAATGGGCGCGTGTCGGCTAGGACAGTTTTTACCGATCACCGTGCCTCAAACGACCGTTTGGCCATTCCTGCGTCGATCCGCAGACCCCGCTTGAGAAGATTTTACCGCTTGGCTATACCGGCAACCTGCGGCATTCACGCCGTTATCGCCGTCCGGGCGGGGTTTTCGCGCGTCACGCTGAAGTAAAAATTTACTGAAAGCGATTTCGATTTTCCCAAATCCGTGTCACATTGCGGCGAGCAAGGAATGTCGGAATGGTGACGATCAAGGAAATCGCCAAGGCCGTCGGGGTCTCCTCCGCGACGGTCTCGCGCGTTTTGAACTACGACCCGGCTTTGTCGATCTCGCCCGTCAAGCGGCAGGCGATCATCGAGACGGCGGAGGCGCTCAACTACGAGACGCCGCGCAACCGCAACAAGGCGAATGGCCCTGTCGCGCCGAGCTTGCTCACCAAGCTCGTCATCGTGCATTTCCTGGAGCCTTCGGACGAGATCGCCGACCCCTATTATGTCGGCGTGCGCCTCGGCATCGAAACGAGGTGCCGCGATCTCAAGACGGAGATCGTCAAGGTCTTTCATTCCGACGACCTGCCGGAGGCTTCGCTACTCGAAAGCGCCTCCGGGATCATCGTCATCGGCAAACATTCCGACAATGAAATTGCCTGGCTGAGACAGCATGCCCGCCACGTCGTCTTCGCCGATTTCGACCCCAAGAGCGACCACCTCGATAGCGTCTTCTCCGATGTCGGGCTTGCCACGCAAAAGATCCTCGATTCCTTGAAATCCAGCGGCTACAAGCGTGTCGGCTTCATCGGCAGCCACGAGAGCCTGAACGGCAGCGTCCAGCATTTCGCGGAAAAGCGTTGCGTCGCCTTCATCGACTGGCAGAAGAAAAACGGCACCTTCGATCCGGACCTTCTGGTGCTCGCCGACTGCTCCAACGGCCAAAGCCTCAGGCTCGACACCGGCTACCGCCTGGCACAGGATCTCCTTGCCCTGACGGAACGGCCTGACGTCATCGTCACCTCCAACGACAACATGGCGATCGGCGCCTATCGCGCGCTACAGGAAGCCGGTCTTTCGATCCCCAGGGATATTGCCGTCATCTCCTTCAACGACATCCCCGTCGCGCAATTCCTCACCCCGCCGCTCACCACCGTGCGCATTCACGGCGAGCATATCGGCGAGACGGCGGTCGATCTTCTGCTGGAGCGCCTTTCCGGGCGCAGCTACGGCAAGCAGGTGCGCATCGCGACCGAGTTGATCTGGCGCGACAGCTGCCGCAAGCCATTGGAATTATAATACTTTTCAAAAGCCTTCGCAGGCGCAATAAATATTTACTAAATTTTCCTTGCGCGTTTCCTGAAATTCGGTAAATCTTCCCTCCGACGGCGGGAGAGGAGATCCCTGCCGCATCAGGTTTCTTGGGAGGAAACGATGAACAAGATGATTCTGTCGCGCCTTGCTGCCGGCCTGTTTGCCGGTGCGAGCCTCTTGGCATCCACGGCCGCCTTTGCAGGCGAAGTCACCGTCTGGTGCTGGGACCCGAACTTCAACGTCGCCATCATGAAGGAAGCCGCCGCGCGCTATACCGCGAAGCATCCGGACACGACCTTCAACATCGTCGATTTCGCCAAGGCCGATGTCGAGCAGAAGCTCCAGACGGGCCTGTCCTCCGGCACCACGGACGCGCTGCCGGATATCGTGCTGATCGAGGACTACGGCGCGCAGAAGTACCTCCAGTCCTTCCCCGGCGCCTTCGCCGAACTGTCCAGCAAGATCGATTTCTCCGGCTTCGCACCCTACAAGGTCGAGCTGATGACGCTCGACGGCGCCGTCTACGGCATGCCCTTCGATTCCGGCGTCACCGGCCTCTACTACCGCAAGGATTATCTGGAACAGGCCGGCTTCAAGCCCGCGGACATGCAGGACCTGACCTGGGACCGCTTCATCGAGATCGGCAAGGATGTCGAAGCCAAGACTGGCAAGAAGATGCTCGGTCTCGATATCAACGACGCCGGCTTCATCCGCATCCTCATGCAGTCTGCCGGCGGCTGGTACTTCGACAAGGACGGCAATCTCTCGATCGCCGACAACCCCGCGCTGAAGGCCGCGCTCGAAACCACGCAGAAGATCCTCCAGGCCAACATCTACAAGCCGTCCGCCGGCTGGACGGAATGGGTCAACGCCTTCACGTCGGGCGATGTCGCCACGGTCACGACGGGTGTGTGGATCACCGGTACGGTCAAGGCGCAGGCCGACCAGAGCGGCAAGTGGGGCATCGCCCCCATTCCGAAGCTCAATGTCGAGGGTGCGGGACATGCATCCAACCTCGGCGGTTCCAGCTGGTACGTCACGGCGGGCTCGGCGGAGAAGGACGAGGCGATCGACTTCCTCAACGAGGTCTATGCCAAGGATGTCGATTTCTACCAGAAGATCCTGGCGGACCGCGGTGCCGTCGGCTCGCTGCTCGCCGCCCGCACGGGTGCGGCCTATTCCGAGGCCGACGCCTTCTTCGGCGGCGAAAAGGTCTGGCAGAGTTTCTCGGACTGGCTCGCCAAGGTTCCCGCCGTCAACTACGGCGTCTTCACCAACGAGGTGGACACCGCCGTCACGGCACACCTGCCGTCGCTCGGCCAGGGCGCCAATATCGATGAGGTGCTCAAAGCCATCGACAGCCAGGCACAGGGCCAGATCCAGTAGTATCCTCCCGGCGGGCGCCTGGCGCCCGCCCCACTCCCGGACCCTTCCTGCCTTCGGGCGGGAGGTCCGGTCCTTGTTCCCTGCACTGAAGGTCGTTCCATGGCTGCCGGCAAAACAGGCGGATTGAAGCGCTATCATGATCTGAACGGCTGGCTGTTCATCGCCCCGTCCGTCCTCTTGATTGCGATCTTCCTCGTCTATCCGATCTTCCGCTCGCTCTATCTGTCCTTCTTCTCCGGCAAGGGCATGATGATGAAGTTCGCGGGCTTCGGAAACGTCGTGCGCCTGTGGAACGACCCGGTCTTCATCCAGGCGCTCATCAACACCGTCACCTTCTTCGTGGTGCAGGTGCCGATCATGATCCTGCTCGCCCTGATGCTGGCGTCGGTTCTCAACAATGAAAAACTGAAGTTCATCGGCTTCTTCCGCACGGCGATCTTCCTGCCCTGCGTCGCCTCGCTGGTGGCCTATTCCGTGCTGTTCAAGAGCATGTTCTCGGTCGATGGCGTCGTGAACCAGGCGCTCATGACGATCGGCCTCATCGGCTCGCCGATCGGCTGGCTGACCGAGCCTTTCTGGGCCAAGGTGCTCGTCATCCTCGCCATCACCTGGCGCTGGACCGGCTACAACATGATCTTCTACCTCGCCGCTCTCCAGAACATCGACAAGTCGATCTATGAGGCGGCGAAGATCGACGGCGTGCCGGCCTGGGCGCGGTTCGTCTATATCACCATCCCCATGCTCAAGCCCGTGATCCTCTTCACGACGATCATCTCGACCATCGGCACGATCCAGCTATTCGACGAGGTCTACAACCTCACCGAGGGCAAGGGTGGCCCGGCCAATTCGACCATCACGCTCTCGCTCTACATCTACAACCTCACCTTCCGCTTCATGCCGAGCTTCGGCTACGCGGCGACGATCTCCTACGTCATCGTCATCATGGTGGCGCTGCTCTCGTTCCTCCAATTCTATGCCGCGAGGGACCGGTCATGAACACCTCGCGTCACTTCGGCACGGCGCTGCAATATGCCTTTCTCGGCCTTGCCGCCTTCCTGTCGATCTTCCCGTTCTTCTGGATGCTGGTCAGCGCGTCGAACACCTCGATCGACATCATCGGCGGCAAGACGAGTTTCGGCGCGGCGTTCCGCACCAACGTCGTGAACTTCTTCACGCAGGTCGATGTGCCCTTGGTCTTCTGGAACTCGACCAAGGTCGCGGTGCTGGCGACGGTGCTCACCATCGTCGTCTCGTCGCTCGCCGGCTACGGCTTCGAGATGTTCAAGTCGAAGGCGCGCGAGCGCGTCTATTCACTGGTGCTCTTGACGCTGATGATCCCCTTCGGCGCGCTGATGATCCCGCTGTTCCTGATGATGGCGAAGACCGGGCTCATCAACACGCATATCGCGATCATGCTGCCCACCATCGCATCGGCCTTCATCATCTTCTACTTCCGTCAGTCGACGAAAGCGTTCCCGACGGAACTGCGCGACGCCGCCAAGGTGGATGGGCTGAAGGAGTGGCAGATCTTCTTCTACATCTACATGCCGGTGATGCGTTCCACCTATGCGGCCGCCTTCGTCATCGTCTTCATGACGAACTGGAACAACTATCTCTGGCCGCTCATCGTTCTCCAGTCGAACGAGACCAAGACGATCACCCTCGTCGTCTCCTCGCTCGCCTCCGCCTACTACCCCGATTACGGCGTGGTCATGATCGGCACGATCCTCGCCACGCTCCCCACCCTCTTCGTCTTCTTCGTCATGCAGCGCCAGTTCGTGCAGGGCATGCTCGGCTCGGTCAAATAGGAATACCTCCATGCGCATTACCGAAAACTTCAACGGCAACTGGCTCTTCCGTCATGGTTTCGACGCCGCCCGTGCAGGCGTGGTGCAGGAGGGCGAGACCGTGCGCCTGCCGCACAGCGCCGTCGAGCTGCCCTACAATTATTTCGACGAGACGGAGTACCAGAAGCCCTTCACCTACCAGAAGGTGCTCGATTGGCGGCCAGATTTCGAAGGCCGGGAAGTCTCACTCGTCTTCGACGCCGCCATGGCCGACAGCGTGGTCTATCTGAACGGCAAGGAAATCATCGCCCACAAGGATGGCTACACGCCCTTCACGGCGCGGCTGACGCCGCATCTGAAGCAGGGCGAAAACCTGATCACCGTGAAGATCGACGGTTCGGAAAACCCGGAGATCCCGCCCTTCGGTGGCCAGATCGACTATCTCTGCTATGCCGGTCTCTATCGCGACGTCTGGCTCAAGGTGGCAAGCCCCGTCTCCATCGCCAATGTGAAGATCGAGACGCCGGATGCGCTGGCCGAGGAAAAGACCGTCACCGCCCGCGTCTTCCTCGCCAATCCGCAGGGCCTTGCGATCTCCGGCACGCTCGACGCGAAAATTCGGCGCAAGGGCGGCGGGGATGTCGCGGCGACCTCGGCTGCCATCGACGGCAACGAAGCGACGCTCACCTTCACCGGCCTCACCGGCATCGAACTCTGGGACATCGACAACCCGAGCCTCTATGCCCTCTCGCTGAAACTTTCGACCGGTCACGGCGAGGACGTGCTGACGCAGCGCTTTGGCTTCCGCACGGCACTCTTCACGCCGGACGGGTTCCTGCTCAACGGCCGGCCGCTGAAGCTGCGTGGCCTCAACCGCCACCAGGCCTGGCCGCATACCGGCTATGCCATGGGCCGGCGCGCGCAGGAGAAGGATGCCGACATCCTGAAATACGAGCTTGCCTGCAATATCGTACGCACCTCGCACTATCCGCAGTCGAAATGGTTCATCGAGCGCTGCGACGAGATCGGCCTGCTCTGCTTCGAGGAAATCCCCGGCTGGCAGCATATCGGTGGCGCGGCCTGGCAGCAGGAATCCATCGAGAACGTCCGCCGCATGATCGAGCGTGACTGGAACCACCCCTCGATCATCATCTGGGGTGTGCGCATCAACGAGAGCCAGGATAACCACGCCTTCTATGCCGAGACGAACCGCCTCGCCCGCGAACTCGACCCGACGCGCCAGACCGGCGGCGTGCGCTTCATCACCAACTCCGAGATGCTCGAAGACGTCTACACGATGAACGATTTCATCCTGGGCCAGGAGGAAATGCCCGGCAACAACCGCGGCCGCGTCGTGCTGCGCGACCGGGTGGAGACGACGGGCATCACCAAGCCGATCCCCTATATGATCACCGAATATAACGGCCACATGTACCCGACCAAGCGCTTCGACCAGGAGCAGCGACAGGCCGAACACGTCACCCGCCACCTGCTGATCCTAAATGCGGTGGCCGGCGACAGCGACATTTCGGGTTCCACCGGCTGGTGCATGTTCGACTACAACACGCACAAGGATTTCGGCTCCGGCGACCGCGTCTGCTATCACGGCGTGCTCGACATGTACCGCATCCCGAAGCTCGCGGCCTACGCCTATGCATCGCAGGGCGATCCGAAGGACAATGTCGTGATGCAGCCCGTGACCTTCTGGGCGCGCGGCGAGCGCAACATCGGCGGCGTGCTGCCGCTGATCGTTCTCACCAACTGCGACTATGTCGAGGTGAAGTTCGGCGAATGGCCGGCCAAGCGCGTCTATCCGGACAAGGAAAACTATCCGCATCTGGCGCATCCGCCCGTCGTGCTCGACCTGCGCTCGGTCACGCCGGAGGAGTTCGGCACCTGGGGCCGCGTCTGGCGTGAAGGCACCTTCACCGGCTATGTCGACGGTAAGGCCGTGAAGACCCTGACGCTGCCGGCCGATCCGGTGCCGACGACGCTGGAAGTCGTGGCCGACGACACGGCGCTCCGCGCCGGCGAGAAGGATGCCGTGCGCGTCGTCGTGCGCGTGCTCGACCAGTGCGGCAACCTCTTGCCGTATTTTGAGGAACCGGTGTCGCTTGTGCTCTCCGGCCCCGGCCGTATCATCGGCCCGAGTGAGCACACGCTGAAGGGCGGCGCGACCGGCTTCTGGGTGGAGGCCGGCGACGAGAAGGGCAAGCTCTACCTGACCGCCTCGACACGCCGCCTGCTGCCGCAGTCCATCACCTTCACCGTCAGCTGAGATTGAGCCCATGGCCGATGTGCGCCTTACCGACATTCGCAAGCGTTTCGGCTCCCTTGAGATCATCAAGGGTGTCGACCTCTCGATCAAGACAGGCGAGTTCGTCGTCTTCGTCGGCCCCTCGGGCTGCGGAAAATCGACGCTGCTGCGCATGATCGCCGGCCTGGAGGATATTTCCTCCGGAGAACTGACGATCGGTGGCACGGTCATGAACGATGTCGATCCGTCGAAGCGCGGCATCGCCATGGTCTTCCAGTCCTACGCGCTCTATCCGCACATGACGGTGCGCGAGAACATGGGCTTCGCGCTGAAATTCGCCGGCATGGCCAAGGACGAGATCGAGCGGCGCGTCAACGACGCCGCCCGCATCCTCGAACTCGGCCCCCTGATGGAGCGCAAGCCCAAGGCGCTCTCCGGCGGTCAGCGCCAGCGCGTCGCCATCGGCCGCGCCATCGTGCGCAATCCCGATGTCTTCCTGTTCGACGAACCGCTATCCAACCTCGACGCGGAACTGCGCGTGCATATGCGCGTCGAGATCGCCAAGCTGCACAAGGCGTTGAAATCGACCATCATCTACGTCACGCACGATCAGGTGGAGGCGATGACGCTGGCCGACAAGATCGTCGTGCTGCGCGCCGGCATCGTCGAGCAGGTCGGCGCGCCGCTCGATCTCTATGACGACCCCAACAACACCTTCGTCGCCGGCTTCATCGGCTCGCCGCGCATGAATTTCCTGAAGGCCCGCGTGGTCACCGGCGAGCCGGGCTATGTCACCGTGGCGCTGGCGAGCCAGCCCGAGGGCAAGCTTCGCCTTCCCCTTGCCTCGACGACGGCGAAGCCCGGTGACGAGGTGAGCCTCGGCGTGCGCCCTGAGCACTTTCTCCCGGCCGGCAGCGGCGATGCGGACCTGGCACTCGACGTCGATGTGGCGGAACATCTCGGCAATACGAGCTATGTTTACGCGAATGCCTCGCCGGAAGAGCGTATCATCGTCGAACATCAGGGCTTTCGCGGAACCGGCAACCGCGACCGGCTGACCGTCGGCCTCTCCGCCGCAAAATCCTTCCTCTTCGACGCCGCAGGTGCCCGCATCCGCTGATGCGGATATCCGTCTTCCCGGCAGGCACCTATCCCTTTGGTGTATTCCTTCGTCTTGTCGCCTGCGCCAAAGGACAGACACGGTCGCTCGATGATCGCGTCCGGGGTAGCAAGAGGAGGAACCTGCATGCCCGTAACCGCCGATCTGATTGTCACAAATGCGCACATCCTGACGATGGATGACGCCAATCCGCGCGCGGAAGCCATCGCGCTCGCTGGCGGGCGGATCCTCGCCGTCGGCAGCACCGGCGATGTTCTCGCGCTGAAGGGCGAGGAGACGCAGATTATCGATGCGGGCGGCACGTCCGTACTGCCGGGCTTCATCGAAAGCCATATCCACATGTTCGGCGGCGCCGAGGAGCTGCCGCATTTGCAGGTCGCGGAGATCGAGGGCTTCGAGGCGCTGAAGGCGAGCCTTTCGGCCCACGCCGCAGCCCACCCGGACGATGCCCTGCTGAAGGCGCATGGTGCCGGCTACACGATCATCTCCGAAACCGAGACGCTGACACGCCATCATATCGACCGCATCGTCGCCGACCGTCCCGTGGTCATCGTCGCCGCCGACCACCACACCTGCTGGGCCAATACCAGGGCGCTGGAACTGGCCGGCATCCTGCATGGCAAGGTGGTCAATCCCGGCAACGAGGTGGTCATGGGGCCGGATGGCCTTGCGACGGGCGAATTGCGCGAGGGCGAGGCCATGTCGCCCGTCCTGCACCTTGCCGGCCCGAACCGCACGCATCTCGGCATCGAGACCGGCGGCGAGCCCGATCCGGCACCGACGGCGGCGGAATGGGAGGCCGACAAGGCGATCATGCGCGCCGGCCTTGCGCACGCCGCCAGACACGGCATCACCTCGTTCCATAATATGGATGGCAATCTCTACCAACTCCAGCTCCTGTCGGCGCTGGAGGAGGACGGCACCATCACCGTGCGCGGCCAGGTCCCCTTCCACTTCAAGAAGCCGATGACGTTCGCCGACCTCGAAAAGGCAAGCGAGATGGACAGGCGTTACCGCGGAGAATGGATCTCCTCGGGCATGGTCAAGGTCTTCATGGACGGCGTGATGGAATCCGGCACCGCCTTCCTCGTGGAACCCTATGCCGACCGGCCCGACTGGCACGGCGAGCCCTATTTCAGCAATGAGGAATTTGCCGAACTCGCCACCGAGATCGACCGGCGCGGCCTGCAGATCGCCGTGCACGCCATCGGCGACGGCGCCGTGCGCCGCGTGCTGAACGGTTACGAGGCGGCGCAGAAGGCCAATGGCGTGCGCGACAGCCGCCACCGCGTCGAGCATGTCGAACTGATCACCGAAGAGGACATGCCGCGTTTCGCCGAACTCGGCGTCGTCGCCTCCATGCAGCCGCCCCATCCGCCGGGCGGCATGTGCTTTCCGCTCGAGCCGACCCTCTCGCGCATCGGTGAAAAGCGCCGCTACCTCGCCTATGCCTGGCGGCGCATCAAGGAGACGGGCGCCGCACTCGCTTTCTCTTCCGACTGGCCGGTCTCGCCGATCGATCCCATCGCCGGCATCCACGCCGCGGTGACGCGGAAGCTCTGGCAGGAGGGCGATCCCGACCATTCCGTCAGCCTGCACGACGCCATCGCCGCCTATACGATCGGCAGCGCCTATGCCGGATTTGCCGAAGACCGCAAGGGCATGCTCAAACCGGGCTACTTCGCCGACCTCGTCATCCTCGACAACGACATCGAGGCCATCGATCCGGAACGCATCCACGAGATCCGTCCGAAGACGACGATCTGCGGCGGCCGGGTCACCTACGAGGCCTGAGGTCTCATTCTTTCAACGGGAAGACATATCGGCACGCAGCGCACGCTGCGGGCACGATGCGCTGCACCCATTCGACAATCATCGCCACCGCAAGGGGCAAAACGGGAGGACGATCGATAGTGACGGATCGAATCCACAAAAGTGCCATTGAAGTCCGTGACGTCAGCAAGGTCTTCGGCGCGGGCGACAGCGCGTTCAAGGCCCTGGACCATGTAAGCGTCGATATCAGGGAAAACGAGTTCTTCACCCTGCTCGGCCCCTCCGGATGCGGCAAGACCACGCTCCTGCGCATGATCGCCGGCTTCACCTATCCGACGGACGGCGAGATCAGGCTCTACGGCCAAAACATTGCGGCGCTGCCGCCGTTCAAGCGACCGGTCAACACGGTGTTCCAGAACTACGCGCTCTTCCCGCATATGACGGTGGGCGAAAACATCGCTTTCGGCCTTGAAATGCTCGACCGCCCCAAGGCCGAGATTTCCGCCCGCGTCGAGGAGATGCTGGCGCTCGTCAAGATGGGACACCTGAAGGACCGCAAGACGGCGCAGATTTCCGGCGGCCAGCAGCAGCGCGTGGCGCTTGCCCGTGCGCTTGCCCCGCAGCCGAAGGTGCTGCTGCTCGACGAGCCGTTGTCGGCGCTGGATTACAAGCTGCGCAAGGACATGCAGATCGAGCTGAAGCGGCTGCAGACGGAGACCGGCATCACCTTCATCTTCGTCACGCATGACCAGGAGGAGGCGCTGACCATGTCGGACCGCATCGCGGTCATGTCGGCAGGCAAGATCCTCCAGATCGGCGGCCCGCGCGATATCTACGACCGACCCGCCGAGCGCTTCGTCGCCGAATTCATCGGCGAGACGAACTTCCTGAAGGCCGATGTCGCCACGGTCGCAGACGGTAAGGCGGATGTCGTGCTGCCCGGCGGCACGCGTGTTTGCGCCCGTCTGGCCGAAGGTTTTGTCCCCCATGGCAAGGTCACGGTCGTCACGCGGCCGGAACATGCCGCCATCGTCGCCAACCCGGACGGCGCCCATCTGCGCGGCAAGCTGTCGAGCGTCGTCTATGTGGGCACGGACACGCATTTCCGCGTCGCGCTGGAAAGCGGCGAGAGTTTCTGCGTGCGCCGCCAGAACAGTCTCGAACAGGGCGCGGCCTTCGCAGAAGGCGATATGGTCGGCGTCGTGCTGGAGACGGGCGCGGCCCAGGTGCTGAAGGATTGACACCTATGAGCACCCTCACCAGCACCGCAAACGAAGCCGCGCGCCGCGTCGAGGCGCAGGATATCCGCAACCGCTGGCTCCTCTCCGCGCCGGCGCTCCTCATCATCGCACTTGCGGCCATCGGGCCACTCGCCATCGTCTTCGTCTATTCCTTCCTGATGCCCGGCAGCTACGGCGACGTCGTCTGGACGTTTTCGCCGGACGCATGGATCGCCGTACTCCTCGAAAAGGATATCTTCGACGGCACCTGGTCGATCGCCGATGCGCATCTGTCGATCTTCTGGCGCTCCGTCTGGCTGTCGCTGCTGACCACCGTCACGACGCTCCTGCTCGGCTTCCCGACCGCCTATTTCATCGCGACACGGCCCGAGCGCACACGCGAGATCTGGCTGTTCCTCATCACCATCCCCTTCTGGACGAACCTGCTCATCCGCACCTTCGCGATCCAGGAACTCATCCGCAACGAGGGCATGATCAACACGCTGCTCATGAAGGCCGGCCTGATCTCGGCGCCGATCCAGATGATGTACACCGACTTCGCCATCCTCACCGGCATGACCTATGTCTTCTTCCCGTTGATGGTGCTGCCGCTCTATGCGAGCCTGGAAAAGGTCGATTTCCGCCTCGTCGAGGCCGGCTATGACCTCTATGCCAGCCGCTGGCGCGTGCTGAAGCGCATCATCCTGCCGCTGGTCAAGCCCGGCGTCATCGCCGGTTCCATCCTCGTCTTCATCCCCTCACTCGGCTCCTACGTGACGCCACGCATGCTGGGCGGCGGCAGCAAGATGATGCTCGGCAACCTCATCGAACTGCAGTTCGGCCAGGGCCGCAACTGGCCGCTCGGCGCCTCGCTCTCCATGGCGCTGCTCGCCATCGTCATGGTGGCGCTCATGCTTCAGGTCCGCTTCGCCGGACGTCAGGGAGGCAATGCTCATGGCTGATCCGACTGAAACCTTCGACGTCCGCCGACAGGCGGGCTTTCCCACCGTCGCGGTGGTCTGCTTCTTCCTGCTCTACCTGCCGATTGCAGCCCTCGTCGTCTTCTCGTTCAACGACGGCACCTCGATCGCCACCTGGGAAGGCCTGTCGCTGCGCTGGTTTGCCGAGGCGTGGAACAATGACAAGGTGGTGGAAGCCTCGATCCGCTCGGTGCAGATCGCAGCCTGCGCCGCCCTCATCGCGACCGTGGTCGCCACCATGGCGGCGCTTGCCACCACGCGCACACGGAACTATCGCGGCCTCGACGCGAAATACGCCTTCATCAACATGCCGTTGATGGTGCCGGAAATCGTCGTCGCCGTGGCGCTCCTGATCTTCTTCTCGCGCATCAAGATGGCGACCGGCTATTCCGGCCTCGGCTATCTCGTCGCCGCCCACACGGCCTTCTGCATCCCCTTCGCCTACCTGCCGATCCGGGCACGGCTGGAGAGCATGGACCTCTCGCTGGAAACCGCCGCCGCCGATCTTTACGCGACGCCCCTTAGGGCCTTCCGCAGGGTGACGCTGCCGTTGCTGTGGCCCGGCATTCTCGCCGGCCTGATGCTCGCCTTCGTCATTTCGCTCGACGACGTCGTCATCACCGAGTTCGTCAAATCGGGCGGGCAGGACACACTGCCGACCTACATGCTCGGCCAGTTGCGCCGCGTCGTCACGCCCGAAATGAACGCGATCTCGACGGTGTTCCTGCTCCTGTCCATCGCCATCGTCACCGCCTTCTTCTTCATCAGCCGCAAAAAGGATTGATCCATGACACGAACCTCAAGGCTCGCCGCACTCGGCCTCATGCTTCTCTGCTCCACGACCGCCCATGCGGCCGGCGAGCTCAACATCTTCAACTGGGGCAACTACACAAATCCCGACCTCATCAAGAAGTTCGAGAAGGAATTCGACGTCAAAGTCACCGTGACGGACTACGATTCGAACGACACGGCGCTGGCGAAGATCCGCCAGGGCGGCCACGGCTTCGACATGGTGGTGCCTTCCGCCAACGTGCTGAAGGTCTGGATCGACGAAGGCCTGCTGCTCGAGGCGCGGCCCGACCAGATGGCGAATTTCAAGAATGTCGACGAGCGTTGGTTGAATGTCGACTTCGATCCGGGCCGCCACTACACCGTTCCGTGGCAATGGGGCACGACGGGCGTTGCCGTCAACAAGACCGTCTACAAGGGCGACCCGAACACGTCGGCCCTCTTCCTCGATCCGCCGCCGGAACTGGAAGGCAAGATCAATGTCGTGCCTGAAATGTCCGACATCATGTTCCTCGCCATCCGCTATGTCGGCGGCGAGCCCTGCACGAACGACCTTGCGGTGCTGAAGAAAGCGCGTGAAGTGCTGCTTGCCGCCAAGCCGAAGTGGCTTTCGCTCGACTACGGCACGATCGACTCGCTTACAAAGGGCGATTTTGCCCTCGGCGTCGAGTGGAACGGTGCCGCCTTCCGCACCCGCCTGCAAAACCCCGACATCGTCTACGGCTATCCGAAGGAAGGGTATCCGATCTGGATGGACAATCTCGGCATTATCAAGGACGCCAGGAATGTCGAGAACGCAAAGCTCTTCATGAACTTCGTCATGGACCCGGAAAACGCCGCCCTGATCTCCGCCTTCGCCCGCTACGGCAACGGCATCAAGGGTTCTGAACAGTTCATGCCCGAGGACATGAAGACCGCACCGGAGGTCAACATCCCGGCGGAGTTCCAGGCAGCCGGGTCCTTCAACCTCGCCTGCTCGCCCGAC
The DNA here is from genome assembly GCF_024704725.1 of Shinella sp. CPCC 101442. GTDB lineage: Bacteria > Pseudomonadota > Alphaproteobacteria > Rhizobiales > Rhizobiaceae > Shinella. The sequence goes on from NZ_JALIQS010000001.1 coordinate 315,988, forward strand.
GTCCAGCAGATCTATACGAAGATCTGGACCGACCTGATGAAGTAAGCGCCTGCGACAGGACGCCACGCGCACCCCTCCGCCTTGTTTGATCAACGTCAAAGAAGGAGGGGTGCGGCAGGCCTATCCCTTGCACATGAACGATTGACGTTCGTCAGCAAGGAGAATTCCAGTGCGTATCATAGCAAAGAGCATCGTCGGCGCAGCAGCGGTCCTTTTCGCGCTCGCCCTTCCCGCCGGTGCGGCAGATTTTGAAGTGCATATGCTCAACAAGGGCGCCGCCGGCGCCATGGTGTTCGAGCCCGCCTTCGTGAAGGTCGCCCTCGGCGACACCGTCACCTTCATCCCGACCGACAAGGGGCACAATGTCGAGACGATCAAGGACATGATCCCCGAAGGTGCGGAAGCCTTCAAGAGCAAGATGAACGAAACCTACAAGGTCACCTTCGACAAGGCCGGCGCCTATGGCGTCAAGTGCACCCCGCATACCGGCATGGGCATGGTGGGTGTGGTGATCGTCGGCGATGCGCCGGCCAATCTCGATGTGGTCAAGACCGGCAAGCTGCCGAAGAAGGCGCGCGAGCGCATGGATGCCGCCATCGCGGCAGCCGGCCTCTAAGGGGCTTCCACGAGATTGCCGGCCGCAGCGACGATTGCGGCCGGCAGCGGCAGGGATTGCCGCGCGGCGAGATCGAAATAGACCGAGACAGCCAGCAGTTCGGCGCATGGCGCATCGTCCGCCTTGTTCGTCAGCCGGTGCTGCGTCGTGAGCGAAGTACGCCCCACCTTCACGACGGAAGAATGGATTTCGAACAGGCTGCCGACCGGCAATTCCCTGCGGAAATCGATCTCGTAGCGGCGATCCGCCCAGCCTTCCTTCCGCGTCGTGATCCAGTCTGCCGAATAGCCGGCCGCCGCCATCAGGTGCCAAAGCGCCTGATCGAACGCGGCTATGTAGTACTGCACGTTCATATGGCCCATTGCATCGCATTGCGCGGGATAGACAACACCCTGATAGGTCAGAGACGGCACGGCAAACCTCCTTTGTCCGGCTTGGGACTTTGATGCGGGATCGCGCCATGCAATAGGTCTGCCCCACAGCATAGCTTTGGAGAATGATAGGCATGGCGCGGCAAAGACGGCGTTTCGTCTGGGAAATCGACTGGAATCTGCTGCGCACCTTCATGGTGATCGTGCAGGAACGTGGATTGACGGCAGCGGGAGAAAAGCTCTCGCTCAAGCAGCCGACCGTCAGCAACACGCTGAAGCGGCTGGAAACCCATATGGGTTGCCGGCTCATCGAGCGGAACGCCTCGCTTTTCGCGGTGACACCCGCAGGTCAACGGCTCTACAGCGAATGCGTCGCCCTTTTCGACATCGTCTCCGGGCTGCCGCAGCATATGGAAGAGCAACCCGGCGACCTGACGGGCCATATCGAGATCGCGCTTGCCAGCCATGTCGTCTGCCCGCTCCTCGACGAGGCGCTCGCCGCGTTCCACAGCGCCTTTCCGCAGGTCACGCTCTCGCTCTCCGTCGCCTCCAGCAACGATGTCGTGGCGGCGGTGCTGAACCGCGACGCCTGTTTCGGCATCTGCCTGATGCAGGAGCGTCATCCGAGGCTCGAATATGACGTGCTTTTCCGCGAGAGCTTCGGCTATTTCTGCGGCGCCCGGCATCCGCTGTTCGGCAAGAAGGACCTGCCGATCTCGACGCTGCGCCAGGAACCCTATGTCTCCTTCAAGACGGATCAGATGTCCGGCGCGCTCTGGCCGGTCGCCCTCCTGCGCCAGCAGGAGGGGTTCGAGGGGCAGACGGTCGGCACCTCCTCGCATCTCGAAGAGGTCAAGCGCCTGATCATCGCCGGCTTCGGCTTCGGGCCGCTGCCGATCCATGTCGTGGAGGAAGACGTGCGCGCCGGCCGCCTCTGGCGTCTGCCCCCCTATGAGAATGCGCCCGTCATCGATGTGCATGTCGTCTATGACGGCTCGGCCCGCCGCAGCCGTGCGGAAAGCCTGCTGCTGGCGGAGCTGCACCAGGCGATTGCGACGATCCCCTTCGAGCAACGGACCTATCCCTAGGCTTTTGCACCAAAACCGGTAAGGAAGGCGGTCAGGTTGTCGCCGAGCTCGTCGCAGAGATAACCGCCCTCCTGCACGATGACCGTCGGCAGCCGAAGCCTGGCGATAGCCTCGGCGATGCGCGCGAAACCGGGCGTGGAGACCGAAAGACCGCCGAACGGGTCCTTCTCGAAAGCATCCAGGCCAAGCGCCACGACGAGCGCATCCGGCGAGAACGCCTCGACACGGCGGATGGCGGCGGCGAGCGCTTCGAGATAGACGGCATCGCCGGATTTGCGGGCGAGCGGCAGGTTGAGATTGTAACCGAGGCCAAGCCCCTCTCCGCGTTCATCCGCGTGTCCCCAGAAGAACGGATAGAAACGCACCGGATCGGCGTGGATCGACACCGTCAGCACGTCGGCACGCTCATAGAACATGCCCTGCGTGCCGTTGCCGTGGTGCAGGTCGACATCGAGGATGGCGACACGCTTTGCCTGCCGCAGCAGATGCTGCGCGGCGATCCCGGAATTGTTGAAAAAGCAGAAGCCGCCGGCAACATCCCTGAAAGCATGATGCCCCGGTGGGCGGCAGAGGGCGTAGGACCATTCATCTCCCGCCATGACAGCCTCGGCGGCCGAGACGGCAGTGAAGGCGCTCCAGCAGGCACTCTCCCAGGTGTGCTCGGAGATCGGGCAGGACGTATCGGCCATATGATAGCCGGCCTGTCCCACGGCCGAGGCCGGATAGCTGCCGGTGCGGGCAATCGGATGAATGTTCGGGATGACTTCCGCCGAAGCGCCCTCGATACGCTGCCAGCGTTCATAGATGCGGCGCAGGAAATCGAGATATTCCGGGCTGTGCACGGCGGAGACCGGTCCGAGACCGTGATCTCCAGGCCGCAGGATTTCCGTGCCTGCGGCCCGAGCGCCGGCAAGCAGACGCTCGACACGTTCCGGCTGCTCCGGGTTCGGCTGCGGCGCACCGCTCGACAGGAAGAATGTCGGGTCGTGACGCTTCTGTTCTTCGGCAAAAAAGGTCTTCATGCTGTGTCCTCACCGGCGAAGGCGTCGAAATCCGCGCCCTTGATCATATGGATCAGCTCATCGCGGGAGTGGCGGATGCCGATCCGGTCGTAAAAGGCCTGCGCCCTCGGGTTCTCGACGTCGACCGAGAGGCGCATGTAACGCGCGCCCTTTTCCCGGCCGCGACGGGCCGCCGCATGCAGAAGCCGCTCTCCGATGCGCCGGCCGCGAAAAGCATCCGCGACGAAAAGATCCTGCACATAGATGCCGGGCGTGCCCATCCAGGTCGAAAAGCTCGCAAACGTCAGGCAGAGACCGGCGAAGGCATTGTCCGCTTCCGCAAGCAGCACCTCGAAAGCCGCTACCGCACCAAACCCATGGTGCCTGATATCCTCGACCGTCGAGACGAATTTCGGCCCGGCCTTCATGCCGGCGGCCATGTCCCTCAGCCCCGCATGAATGGTTTCGGCGTCATCGACGAGCGCGAGCCGAATTCGAATGTTGTCCTGCATGGTCTCTCCTCAGAACGCGACGCGGTCGCCGCCCTTGAGACCGAGCATAGCGCGCGCCTCGTCAGGCGTCGCGACTTCAAGCGACAGGCCTTCGAGGATCGCGCGGATTCGGCGAACCTGGACGGCGTTGGAGGTGGCAAGTTCGCGGCCATCGAACAGGCTGTCCTCCAGCCCGACGCGCACGCTGCCGCCCATGGTCGCTGCCATGGTGATCATCGGCGTCTGCTTGCGGCCTGCCGCCAGAACGGAGAAGCGGTAGTCGTCGCCGAACAGCTTGTCGGCGATGCGTTTCATATGCATCAGGTTCTCGGGGTCGGCCCCTATGCCGCCGAGAATGCCGAGGACGAACTGGATGAAGGGCGTGCCTGGTATCAGGCCGCGATCGCGAAAATGCGCGAGCGTGTAGAGATGCCCGACATCATAGCATTCGAATTCGAAGCGCGTGCCGCAGCCCTCGCCGAGGCGTTTGAGGATCGTCTCGATGTCACCGAAGGTGTTGCGGAAGATCGTGCCGCGCGTCGCCTCCAGAAGTTCAGGCTCCCAGGCGTGCTGCCATTCGCGCGGGCGGTCCAGCATGGGGTAGAGGCCGAAATTCATCGAGCCCATGTTGAGCGAGCACATTTCCGGCTCGGCGGCGAGCGCTGCCGCCGTCCTGTCCTCCAGCGTCATCAAGGAGGAGCCACCCGTGGTGATGTTGATAACCGCATCGCTCGCCTGCTTGATGACCGGCAGGAAGCGCATGAAGACCTTGGGATCGGCGGTAGGACGGCCGTTTTCCGGGTCGCGGGCATGCAGATGCAGGATCGAGGCCCCTGCCTCTGCCGCCTCGATGGCCTGGGCGGCGATGTCTTCCGGCTTGTAGGGAAGATGCGGCGACATGGAGGGCGTGTGCACCGAGCCGGTGACGGCGCAGGTGATGATGACCTTGTTGGATTTCATGGCCTGCCCCTTATTTTCGCACCGGCAAAGACAGCTCGCCGGCAAGCTGCGCCAGCGTCGCGTCGAGGATCGTGACAATCTCGCCGACCTGTTCTTCCGTGGTGATCATCGGCGGGCAGACGAGGAAATGGTCGCCCTCCACGCCGCCGCGCGTGCGGCGCGAATAGATGATCAGGCCGCGTTCATAGGCGATATCGACGACCCGCTGGTGCGCCTCCAGCGCCTTGGGCAACGGCGCCATGGTCTCGCGGTCGGAGACGAATTCGGCGGCGAGCAGCAGGCCTTTGCCGCGCACGTCACCAATAAAGGGATAACGTTCCGCCAATCCCTCAAGCTCGGCCTTCATCAGATCGCCGATGCGGGTGGCATTGCCGAGCAGATCCTGCCGCTCGATCTCGTCGAGCACGGCAAGGCCGGCGGCGCAGGCGAGCGGATTGCCGGCATAGGTGTAGCCATGGGCGAAGCCGCCGCGATCAAGCACCGGCTTGACCAGTTTCGAATGGGCGATCATCGCGCCGAGCGGGCAATAGCCGGCACCGAGCCCCTTGGAGAGCGCGATGATGTCAGGCCGGCAGTTCCAGTGATCGCCACCAAGATAGCGGCCGGTGCGGCCCGCGCCGCTCATCACTTCGTCATGGATCAGCAGGATGCCGTACTTGTCGCAGATCTCGCGAATGCGCGGATAGTAGCTGTCGGGCGCCACGAGTGCGCCGGTGGAGGCCCCGCCAATCGGCTCCATGATGAAGGCGAGCACGCTTTCGGCGCCCTCCTCCAGGATTTTTTCCTCCAGCATGTCGGCATAACGAAGCCCGCGCTCTTCCATCGAAAAGTTGTCGCGGTCGAGATAGGCGGTCGGGGCCTTGATGTGCGGCATGTCGCGCAGCATCGGCAGGAAGGGCTTTTTCAGCTCGTCGTAGCCGGTGACGGCGAGCGCTCCGAGCGTCGAACCGTGATAGGAGGGGAAGCGCGAGATGACCTTCCAGCGTTCCGGCTGGTCGGTGGCGAGCGCCCATTGGCGGGCGAGCTTCAGGCAGGATTCCACCGCTTCAGAACCGCCGGAGACGAAGAACACCCGGTCAAGCCCCTCGGGCATATGGCCGGCAAGCCGGCGCGCCAGGTCTTCCGCCGGCTGGTTCTCGAAATGCAGGCGATAGGCGAAAGTCGCCTTGTCCATCTGCCGCTTCATGGCGTCGAGCACATTGCGGTTGGAATGGCCGATATTGACGACCATCGCGCCGCTGGAGCCGTCGATGACCTTCCGGCCGTGCTCGTCCCAGATATAGATGCCCTCGGCGCGGTCGGCGAGCGGCCGACGCATGCGGGACTGGTAGAAGAGGTGCGATGCCGGGCGTTCACCGGGCGCAGTCGATTGCTGGCTCATGATCGATCCATTGAAAAAGATAAAAATGCAGCGGCCGGAGACAGTCTAGCCGTTGAGGAACTTCTTGAGGAAGCTGCGGGTGCGTTCCTGCACCGGATTTCGGAAGAGATCGTCGGGCTTGCCCTCCTCGACGACCGCGCCATCCGCCATGAAGATCACCCGGTCGGCGACTTCGGCGGCAAAGCGCATCTCGTGGGTGACGATCACCATGGTCATGTGCTCGGCCGCGAGTTGCTTCATGACGAGGTTCACCTCGTCCACCAGCTCCGGATCGAGCGCCGAGGTCGCCTCGTCGAACAGCATCACCTTCGGCTGCATGGCGAGCGCTCGCGCAATGGCGACACGCTGCTTCTGCCCACCGGAAAGGCGCGCCGGGAACGCGTCGATCTTGTCGGCGAGCCCTACCTTGTCGAGCATCTTCAGGGCGAGCGCCCGCGCGTCCACCTTCGCCATGCCCTTCAGCTTCATCGGGGCGATGGCGATGTTTTCCGCCACGCTCAGATGCGGGAAGAGGTTAAAATGCTGGAACACCATGCCCATCTGCTGGCGCACGCTGTTGATGTGCTTTTCGAAGGCGCGACGGGGGAGCGTCTGGTTGACCTTGACGCCATCCAGCCACACCTCGCCGCCGTCGAGCGTTTCCAGATGGTTGATCGAGCGCAGCAGCGTGCTCTTGCCCGAACCGCTCGGACCGATCACGGCGACGATCTGGCCGCGCGCCACGCTGAAATCGATGCCCTTCAGCACCTCCAGCGGCCCGAAGAATTTGCGCGCGCCGCGCACCTCGATCATCGGACGGACATCGGTCATCGCGAAAGCTCCACTTTCCGTTCGATCCTGCCGAGGACCGCTTCGAGAATGAGATTGAGGACGTAATAGAGGGCGGCGGCCGTCAGGTAGAATTCGAAGGGCCGGTAGGTCTCGCTGATGACGAGCTGGGCGCTGTGCACCAGTTCGGCGATGCCGATCATCGAGACGATCGAGCTTTCCTTCAGGAGCGCGATCATCATGTTGCCGACGGCCGGCACCGTGTTGCGCAGCGCCTGCGGCACGACGATGTAGAGCCGCGTCTGCCAGGCGCCGAAGCCGAGCGAGCGCGCCGCTTCCGTCTGCCCTTTATCCAGCGAGACAATGCCGGCGCGAAAAATATCGGCGTTGTAGACGGCGAAATGCAGGCTGAGGCCGATGATGCCGGACCAGAGGGCCGGGATATCGATGCCGATCTGCACGAGGCCGAAATAGATCAGGAACAGCTGCAAGAGCAGCGGCGTGCCCATGAAGAGCCACATGAAGAGGCGCACGGGGTAGCGCACCACGGGCGACGCATAGAGCACGATGAGGGCAAAGCCCATGCCGGCGATGATGCTGAAGAGGGCGGAGACGACGGAGATGACGACCGTCCACCACAGGCCCTTGCCGATCAGCGGCAGATATTCCGGAACGATGCTGAAATCGAGACCCTGCATGGCTTACGCCTCCTCGGCATAGGCACGGTCGAGCCTGTCGATGACAAGCGTCAGGCCGTAGACCATGATCATGTAGAGCACCGCCGTCACCGCGAAGATCTCGAAGGGCTTGTAGGTGGAGCCGATGAAACGCTGCGCCGTATAGGTGAGCTCCACGACCGAGATGGTGGCGACGAGCGCCGTGCCCTTGACCAGCGCAACGGCATTGACGCCGAGCGGGCGGATCATCAATTTGGCGGCCTGCGGCAGCACGATCCAGCGCATGGACTGGCCCTCGCCGAAACCGAGCGAGCGCGCCGCCTCCATCTGGCCGCGATCCACCGACAGCACGCCGCCACGGATCGATTCCGCCATATAGGCCGCGATGTTGAGGCCGAGCGCGATGGCGCCCGCCGCGAAGGGCTCGAGCTGGATGCCGATCTGCGGGCCGCCGAAATAGAGCAGGAAGATCTGGAGAAGTGCCGGCGTGCCGCGAAAGACGCTGACATAGGCAGTGCCGATGAAGCGCAGCACCGCCAGATGCGAAAGCCGCAGGCCCGCGATCAGCGCCGCCACGGCAAGACCGAGGACCAGCGAAAGCAGCGAGAGCTGAACGGTCGTCCAGGCCGCCTGGACGAAGACAGGGATGATGCGGCCGATGAGAGCGATGTCCATTCCCGGATCCTCGGCAATCGGTCAGGCTGTCCGGCGCGATTTCCCGCCGGACAGCCGTCTCAGGATGCGAAAACGATCAGCGGATGTCCGAGCCGACCCACTTCATGGCGATGGCCTCGTAGGTGCCGTCGGCCATCATGTCGTCGAGCGCCTTCTGCATGGCGGCCTTCAGCTCGGGATTGCCCTTGCGGATGGCGATGCCGATCTTGTCCTCGGTGCCTGCAAATTCCGGCACGTCGAGCTTGGTGAACTTCTCGCCGGTTTCCTTGATGGCGATCGAGACCGGAACGGCATCGACGATCATCGCCTGGATACGGCCGGCCTTCAGCTCGAGGAAGAGTTCCGGCAGGCCCTTGTAGGTGCGGATTTCCCAGCCGCCGCGCTCGCGGGCCCACTTCTCGTGGGTTTCGCCGAGCGTCACGCCGATCGTCTTGTCCTTGAGGTCGTCGATCGACTTGACCTCGGAACCCTCGACAACGAAGACACCGCGGCCGGACTTGTAATAGGGACCGACGAAATCGACGGCCTTTTCACGCTCCGGCGTGATGGTCATGCTGCCGATGACCGAGTCGTATTTGCCGGCAAGCAGACCCGCGATAATACCGTCCCAGGCGGTGCTGAGGCCGGTGCCCTTCACGCCGAGACGCTTGGCGATCTCGTTGCCGATATCGACGTCGAAGCCGACCGTCTGGTTGCTGTCATCGACGAAGCTGAAGGGCGGATAGGCGCCGCTGTTGGCGAACTTGAATTCGCCTGCCGCCTTGACGGTTTCCAGATCGTCCGCGCTCGCCGCGAAGGGCGTCGCGAGAACCGAGAAGGCAAGGCCGGCGGCCATGGCGCAGGATAGAATGCTTTTGAACATGTTCGTTCCCCTTGTTGCTGGCGGGGAAGATCGGGCATGCCCATACATTACACAAATAGATAGTCAAAATGCCAAACATTCCGCAAAGGAATGCTCAATCCGCCCATTCCGGATCGGTCGTAAAGGCAATGGTAAGCCAGCGATCCGGGCCTTCATCGCCGATTGCAATGCCGATTTCATCGCGAATCCGATCCCAATCCTGCAATTTCCGCGCCGGAAAATTCTCGGGGACAATGAAATAGAGCTCGATCTGCCGGCCCCGGCCGACGCGGGCGACATAAGCGCGGTAGGAGAGAAAACCGTGTTTTTCGACAATCGCTTTGGCGACCGTGTCGACATGGCCTTTCAGATCCACCGGGGTGACGAGCAGGATATCGGCGAGCGCCTGGCGTATGGTGCCGGCGGGAATGGGAATGATAACGATGCAGACGAGCGCCAGCGCCACCGGGTCGATATAGGGCGAGAGCCATTCATGCTGCGTGCCCTGGATGAAATAGCCGATGACGAAGGCGACGAGCAGCGCGCTCGTCAACCCCGCCGACATGATCCAGGCCTTGGCGTCGAGCGCTACGAAATCCGATTGGATCGTACGGTTCGCCCGCGTGCCGATGATCGCCATGGTAACCGTGACCGCGATCGTCACGACGGCATAGATGATCGCCTGGTCGAAATTGAGCGCCCGTCCACCGTCCATGATGGAGCCGATGGCATTGATCAGCGCGTAGATGGCCGCGCCCGTCAGCATGATGCCGTTGAGGCCGAGCACCATCGGCTCGAGATGCCAGAAGCCCATGGTGAAGTGCTTGACGAAACGCCCCTTGCCGCTGCCGGAGGCCGAGGCGGCGATGAGGTTCGAGACGAGCAGCGCGACGATGGTCATGACGGCGTCCGTCAGGGCGTAGACCCCATCGAAGACGATGGCGAAGGAACCCGAGAGGATACCGAACAGGATGCCGACGCCGGCCAGCACGATGGTGACAGCGATGGAAATGCGCAGCAGCCCCTGTTCCGTGGTCATGGATCCGCCCTTTCGCGTGTTCGATGGTCTTTGCCGCTTATAGCCTCAGGCACGGCCAAATTCCAACTTCTGCATGATCCGGATTTACACATTTAATTTTCTAATGGCGCCGCCCCCTGCTAGTTTCACCTTCACAAACCAATGGGATAGCGCATGCTGAAATTCTTCCTGCTGTCGGCCTGGCTCTTCCTTGCGGCCCTCTGCTCTCCCCTTCTTGCTGCCGGTGACGCCATGGATCTTCAACTGCACAAGGCCGCCGCCGCCAATGATGTCGCCGCGATCAAGACCATGCTCGACAAGGGCGCGGCAATCGAGGCGCGCGACGGCAGCGGTGCCACGGCACTTCTCGTCGCCACTCATGCCAACAAGGTGGATGCCGCCCGCGCACTGATCGATGCCGGCGCCGACGTCAATGCCAAGGACGATATCGAGGACAGCCCCTATCTCTATGCCGGAGCCCGCGGGCACCTGGAAATCCTCAAGCTGGCGCTCACCCACGGTGCCGATCTCAAAAGCATCAACCGCTACGGCGGCACGGCGCTCATCCCCGCCTCCGAGCGCGGCCATGTCGAGACGGTCGAGACGCTGATCAAGGCAGGCGTCGATGTCGACCATGTCAACCGGCTTGGCTGGACGGCCCTTCTCGAGGCCATCATCCTCGGCGATGGCGGGCGGCGCCATGTCGAAATCGCCGATCTGTTGATAAAGGCCGGCGCGAACGTCAACCTCGCGGACAATGACGGCATTACGCCGCTCCAGCACGCGCGGGGGCGCGGCTTCGGCGAGATCGTTGCTCTTCTCGAAAAGGCGGGGGCGAAATAGCGCTCTCCAAGAACAGCGCGGCGGCCAACGCCGTGTTCATAAAATATCGGAAACACTCACATCAAAGGGCCTGAGACGATGCAACGCAGCTACTATTCCTCCCTCGGCGGTCATCCGCCGCAGAGCGACCTCCTGACAGGCCGAGCCGTCTTTACCGAGGCCTATGCGGTGATCCCCAAGGGCGTGATGCAGGACATCGTCACCAGCTTCCTGCCCTTCTGGGACGGCACGCGTTGCTGGGTAATCGCCCGCCCGCTCTCCGGCTTTGCCGAGACCTTCTCGCAATATGTCATGGAAGTGGCGCCGGGCGGCGGCAGCGACAACCCGGAGCAGGATCCGGAAGCCGAGGGCGTACTCTTCGTCGTCGATGGCGAAGTGGAGCTGTCGCTGCCATCGGGCAAGCACACGCTGGAACCTGGTGGCTACGCCTTTCTGCCGCCGGGGCTGAAATGGTCGCTGCGCAACCGTTCGGGCGCCCATGCGCGCTTCCACTGGGTCCGCAAGGCCTATGAAGCCGTTGATGGCCTGCCGCATCCCGAACCGCTGATCCTCAACGAGAAGGACATCAAGCCATCGGAAATGCCCGGCACGAACGGCGGCTGGGCGACCACACGCTTCGTCGATCCCAATGACCTGCGCCATGACATGCACGTCACCATCGTCACGCTGATGCCCGGCGCGGTCATTCCCTTCGCCGAAACTCACGTCATGGAGCACGGCCTCTATGTGCTACAGGGCAAGGCGGTCTATCGTCTCAACCAGGATTGGGTGGAAGTGGAAGCCGGCGACTTCATGTGGCTGCGCGCCTTCTGCCCGCAGGCCTGTTATGCCGGCGGTCCCGAGCCGTTCCGCTACCTGCTCTACAAGGACGTCAACCGTCACATGGCGCTGAAACCCTTCGGGTCGCGCCGCTAGAGCATTTCCAGCCGACGCGAGTTCGCATCGGCTTCCCTTCTTTGAAAACCCGCGCCCTTACGAAGCGCGGGTTTTTCGTTCAACGCACAAGGGACATGGCGACATTGTAGCGGCGCGGATCGAAGCGCAGGTAGAGCAGCGCCGTCACCAGCACGCAACCGAGATGCAGCATCCAGCCGGCGGCAAAGCCGCCCGTCCAGTCGTGCAGCAACGCCACGGCGTAGGGGCCGAGCGCCGCGATGAGGAAGCCGCCACCCTGCATGAGCGCGGCCAGCGCGCCGGCCTGCTCCGGTCGCGGCAGATGGTCGAGTGCGGTCACGAGGGCAAGCGCGAAGCTGCCGCCAAGGCCCGCGCCGCAAAGCCCCGCCCAGACCATGGGGGCGGCTTCCGGCAGATTGGCGAGCCCGAAGAAGCCGATGGCCTGGAAGGCGATGGTCAGCCACAACCAGCGGCGGCGGTCGACATTGCCGCGCGCCAGCGTCGGCAGGCCAAGCGCCGCGGCCGCCTGGCAGATGGCCATGACCGCGACGAGGCCGCTGCTGTCGGCACTGGTCCAGCCCTGCGCCTGGTAGTAGGGCGCAAGCCAGGCGATCATCGAGGAATACCCGGCATTGATGAGGCCGAAAGCGGCCATCAGCACCCAGGTGCGCGGCCGCGCCAGCAGCCGGCGCGTCAATGTGCCGTCAGGACGGTTCGCCTGCACGTCCGAGAGGATGCGCCAGGCGGCGGCGAGCGCGATGGCGACCGGCACCGCCAGCCAGGCAAGCGCTGCCCGCCAGGAATAGCCGGCATGGATAAAGGCGGGCATCAGCCGCGCGCCAAAGGCGCCGCCCGCCATGATCATCGCGGAGTAGAGCCCGGTGACGACGGGTACGCTCGTCGGAAAGCGCGCCTTGATGATGCCGGGAAAGGCCGCCTGGATGAAGGCGACGCCGATGCCGCAGAGGGCTGCCGTCGCAATCAGCGCGACACCGTTCTGCGCATAGAGCCGCAATGCCGAACCCGCCAGGAGGATGGCAAGAGCGATCAGCAGGCCGCGCCGCGTGCCGATGCGCACCTGCAGCCCCGGCGCCACGAAGGCGCCGACCCCCATCAGGAACATCGGTAGCAGCGTCAGAAGCGCCACGCCGCCAAGCCCGAGGCCCGTATCCGCCACGATCTCGTTGAGAATGGGCGCGGGGGCGGCGAGGAAGGGCCGCAGGTTCAGTCCGACAAGGACGACCAGCCCGAGCATTGCCCAATCACGGGCGGCGCGCGTATCTGCCATGGTTCGACTTCCTGCTGACGCTTGACTTCTGTCATCTGGCGGCTCGCGGGATCGCGCCGTCTTGCTACTCCATCGCTACCATTCGCTTGAATCATGCGCAAATTACATGTTTAGATACCCACCATTCCGGTTTTCAATGGAGATATCGTGCTCGACCCGCGCCTGCTCCGGGCTTTCGTAGCGATCGCCGATGCCGGCAGCTTCACCGCTGCCGCCGACCGGCTGCACATGACCCAGTCGACGATGAGCCAGCAGATCGCCCGCCTGGAGGAGATGATCGGCCGCGACCTCATCGACCGCGCCGCCCGCCCGGTGCGCCTGACGGTGACCGGCGAGCGCCTGCTCGGCCATGCCCGCCGCATTCTCGCCTTGCAGAGCGAGGCGCTGGCGCTGGTGGCCGAGACCTCCGGCACCACCTCTGTGCGCATCGGCATGCCCGACGATATCGCCACGCCCGAAATGGCCCGCGTCTTCGCCACCTTCACCAAGCGCCACAAGGAAGCCCGGCTGGACGTCACGACCGGCCTGCGCTCGGACCTGACACGGCGTTACCGCGCCGGAGAACTCGACATCGTGGTCTTGAAGGAGGACACGCCGAACGCCGACGCCTGGGCGAGTTTCGAAGAGCCCATCGCCTGGTTCACCGCCATGGACGCGGCCGCCGATCTTCCCGATCCCGTGCCGCTCGTCACCTTCCCGACCGGCGGGCTCTATCGCGACGCGATGTTCGAGCGGCTGGAACGGGAGCGGCGGCGCTGGTACGTCGCCTTCACCTCCGCCAGCCTGCGCAACGTGCTGATGGCCATCGAGGCCGGGCTCGGCCTCTCCATGCTGCCGATCGACGCCGCCAGGGGCTGGCGGATCAAGCCGCTCGCCGAATTCGCGCCGGAGCCACCCGTCGTCGCCTCGCTCTATTCCTGGGAACGGGGCGGCATTGTCGGCGAGCTCGCAACCGAGGTTCTCGACATTCTTCGAAAGCACTTTGCCTACGATCAGGCCTTGTAGAGATCCTCATAGGTCTGGCGCAGCACGTTCTTCTGCACCTTGCCCATCGTGTTGCGCGGCAGGTCTTCGACGAAGAGGACACGTTTGGGCTGCTTGTAGCGCGCCAGCCGGTCCTTGAGACCATCCAGCACGGCCTTCTCGTCGAGTGTCGCGCCCTTCGCACGCACCACCACCGCCGTCACGCCCTCGCCGAAATCGGGATGCGGCAGACCGATGACCGCGCTTTCGACGACACCAGGCATGGCGTCGATCTCGGTCTCGACTTCCTTCGGATAGATATTGTAGCCCCCGGAGATCACGAGGTCCTTGCCGCGGCCGACGATATGGACATAGCCGCGCTCATCGATCTTCCCGAGATCACCGGTGATGAAAAAGCCATCGGCGCGAAACTCCGCCGCCGTCTTTTCCGGCATGCGCCAGTAGCCCCTGAAGACGTTCGGCCCCTTCACCTCGATCATGCCCGTCTCGCCATCCGGCACCGGCCTGCCGCCTTCCGGCTCGCTGACGCGCAGCAAAACCCCCGGCAGCGGGAAACCGACCGTTCCGGCGATCCGGTCGCCTTCATAGGGATTGGACGTGTTCATGTTGGTCTCGGTCATGCCGTAGCGTTCGAGAAGGGCATGCCCGGTTTTTTCCGAAAACGCCCTGTGAGTTTCCGCCAGAAGCGGCGCGGAACCGGAGACGAACAGCCGCATTTTCGCGGTCGCCTCGCCGGTAAGGCCGGGATGCTGCACCAGCCGGACGTAGAAGGTCGGCACCCCCATCATGACGGTCGCGGTTTCCATCAGCGTCAAAACCTCGTCCGCATCGAATTTCGGCAGCAGATACATCGAGGCGCCGGAAAGCAGCGTCACGTTCGAGGCGACGAAGAGACCGTGCGTGTGGAAGATCGGCAGCGCGTGGATCAGCCGGTCGGCGCTCGTGAAACGCCAGTGGTCGCGCAGCGTCAGGGCGTTCGAGAGCAGATTGTCATGCGTCAGCATGGCGCCCTTGGAGCGGCCGGTCGTACCAGACGTGTACAGGATCGCCGCCAGATCGTCCGGGCCGCGCTCGACATCGGTGAAATCCACGGGTTCGTCTGCCGCCCGCTCGATGAGGCTGCCGCTGCCGGACGCATCGAGGGTCTCGACACGGCCGCCATGGTTTCCGGCAATCGCCGCGACGCCCTCGCGCGATTTCGGCCCGACGACGACAAGCGCCGGCTCGGCATCGCCGATGAAATAATCAAGCTCGGCCAGCGTATAGGCCGTGTTGAGCGGCAGGTAGACTGCCCCCGCCCGAAGGCACGCCAGATAGAGCATCAGCGCCTCGGGGCTCTTTTCCACCTGCACCGCGACCCGATCGCCCGCACGCACGCCGAGTGCCTGAAGTGCTCCCGCCAGCCGGCCAGAGAGGGCGATCATGTCGCCATAGGTCCATCGCCTGCCATCGGCCGTTTCGATGAAGACCGCGTCCGGCGTTGCAACAGCCCGGATCGCGTCGAAAAGATGATTGCCCATGGATGAATTCCTCTCCTGCTGCGCGTACCTTGTCACATCGTCTGCGGGGAAGGCCAGCGGGAACCGTGATGGCAAAAGGGCCATCCCCAAAGTCCGAAGAACCATTTGGAACAAAACGGGAGGATCTGCGTTTAGGGCCGGGCTTTACTCGCATCTTCTGGGCTTTATGACATCTCCCCACTCGACCTACCGCCTGCAGTTTCGCAACGGCATGGACTTCGCGCGAGCGCGCCGATTGGTTCCCTACCTTAAACGGTTGGGGATCAGCCACCTCTACGCCTCGCCCCTCATGACCGCCGTCAGCGGCTCGACGCATGGCTACGATGCCACTCGTGCCGACGAGATCGATCCCGCGCTCGGCGGCCTCGACGGACTGCGCCTGCTGGCGGAGGATCTGCATGAAAATGGCATGGGCCTCCTCCTCGACATCGTGCCCAACCACATGGCCGCAAGCCTTGAAAATCCATGGTGGCGCAGTGTCGTTGCCTGGGGCGCCGAGAGCGTCTTTGCCCGCCATTTCGACATCGACTGGTCACAGAAGCTGACCCTGCCTTTCCTTGGCGAGGATTTTGCGAAAGAACTGGCCGATGGTACGATCCGGCTCGCCATCGACGCGCGGCACGATGCCCCTGCCCTCGCCTACCACGACAGTTTCTATCCGCTGCATCCGCAGACCTGCCGGGCATTGCTGGTGGAAGCGGGCCTGTCCGCCGCCGTACCCGATCCAGAGGCGGATCCGCAGGGCCGCGCGGTTCTCTCCGCCGCGCTCTCCGCGTCGGGTTCCCGCCACGCGCTGCTAAAGCACCTCAATACCCTCTCGGCGAATCCCGAACGGATCGCCGCCATCCATGCGGCGCAGCCCTGGATGCTCACGGACTGGAAGACGGCGAGCCGGCATCTCAGCTACCGCCGTTTTTTCGAGATCGCCGGTCTTGCCGGCCTGCGTGTCGAGGATTCCGCCGTCTTTAACGACAGCCACCGGCTGATCCTCGACCTCGTGCGCAACGGCACCGTCGATGGCCTGCGCATCGACCATATCGACGGACTTGCCGACCCGGCGGGCTATCTGGAGCGCCTGCGCGCCGCCGTCGGTCCCGACGTCTACATCGTCGTGGAAAAGATTCTTGAGAAGCACGAGCCGTTTGCCCCGGAATGGCCGGTGGCGGGAACGACAGGCTACGAATTCATCGCCTCGCTCGCCGATGCATTCGCCGACGAGCAGGAGAGCGGGCGGCTTGCGAGGGCTTTTCGTCTCCTGAAGAACGAGGACTATCGGGGCACCTATGCCGAAGAGGCGAAAGCCGGCAAACGGCAGATGCTGACCGAAAATTTCGAAGGTGAGGTCCATCGTCTCGCGACGCTCGCGAAAGGCATCGCGGACCTCGCCCAGGCCGACCTTTCGCGCAGCTTCCTGACCGAGGCGGTGCGGGCGATCATCATCGCCCTCCCCGTCTACCGAACCTACATGACCTCGGCCGGCGTCATGGAACGCGACCGCCAACGTCTTGCGACCGCGCGGCAGGCCGCACAGGAGAGCGCCCTGCCGGAGGTGCGCGAGGCGATCGATTTCGTCTGGGAGCTGCTTGTCGACGACCGTGTCGCCGGCACCTTCAAGGATTGCGCCGAATTCCGCAGCCGCTTCCAGCAGGTAAGCGGCCCGATCATGGCCAAGGCGCTGGAGGACATGCTTTTCTATCGCGAAAACGCCTTCCTCGCGCTCAACGAAGTCGGCGGCAATCCGGGCGAGGCCACCGAAGGTCCCGCCGCCTTCCATGCCGCCATGCAGGCACGGTTTCAGACCATGCCGCACAGCCTGTCGACAACATCGACCCACGACACCAAACGTGGCGAGGATGCGCGGGCGCGGCTCTACACGCTCAGCGAAGCGCCGGAACACTGGATCGACGCCACGCAGCGCTGGGCCAGCCTCAACTTCCGCTTCCGTCGCTCGCACGGGGGACGCACGGTGCCGGAGCCCGATGTCGAATGGCTGATCTATCAGGCGCTGGCCGGCATATGGCCAATACACGGCCGCGCGGACCTCGGAAAACGCATGGTGCCCTATGTGGTGAAGGCGCTGCGCGAGGCCAAGATCGGCTCGAACTGGAACCGGCCCGACATCGACTACGAGCAAAACGTCACTGGCTTCGTAGAGGATGTTCTCGGCCATGAGGTTTTTCTGGGCGATTTCGCGGAGACGCTTGCGCCCTTCATCGATGCCGGCCTGATGAACGCTCTCGCGCAGACCCTGGTCAAGCTGACGGCACCGGGCATTCCCGACATTTATCAGGGCAGCGAGCGCGGCGATTTTTCGCTGGTCGATCCGGATAACCGCCCCCTGCTGGACGTGGTGTCCCTGACCGTGCCTGAACGCCCGCGTCCCACGCGTGAGAACTTCGCCGACTATAAACAATGGCTCATCGCGACCGTGCTTGCCGCACGCAACGAACAGCCCCGACCGTTCAGCGGACCGTATCGCCCGCTTGATCTTTCCGACGGTTCCCGACAGGCCCTCGCTTTTCTGCGCGGCACGCCGGAGGCGTTTGCGATCACGGCCGCTCCGCGCCTCGTCTTCGGCAAGACCCGGCCGGATGCGCTGTATCTGACCGAAGCGGTATCACGGAATGTGTCGCTGACCCTTCCCGCCGGTTTCGAAGGCCACACGATGCGATCCGTGCTCGACAACCGGGAGGTCAGGCTCGGCGGCACAATCCCGCTTTCGGAACTGCTCTCCACCGACCCTGTCGCGCTGCTGCTCAGCCGCTAGAGTCTGTCTTTTCGGGAAAACCGGCCCCCACTTTTCCCTGACAAACTCTAGCGAATGTCGCGTGCCAAGTTCTGCAGCTGCCGGAAGGCATCGTAACGCCTGGCATGCAGGGCGATGATCTCGCCGTCGGCGGGCTCGTAGGTGCGATCCGTTGCCGAAAGTGCCGCCATGGCGGCGCGCACGTCCGGGAACGCCCCGGCGGCGACGCTGCCGAGAATGGCCGCACCAAGCAGGACGGGTTCGTCCGCGCGCGTCGCGAGCAAAGGTTTACCCGTGGCGTCGGCGAGAAGCTGGCGCACGAGATCGAGCTGGCCCGCGCCACCGCTGATGACGATCTTGTCGATCGGAGCGCCGGCCGCCGCCTGCGCGTCTATGATCTGGCGCAGGCCATAACCGATCCCGCAGAGCCCGGCGATATAGAGCGCAACGAGATTGTCGAGATCGCGCTCCATGCCGAGGCCGACAATGGCCGCGCGGGCATGGGGATCGGCGAAGGGGGCGCGGTTGCCGAGGAATTCCGGCACGACATGCAGGCCATCCGCGAGCCTTGCCACGTCCGACAGAGACCCTGTCTTTTCAGACGCCAGTTGCGCCAGCAGCACCGGCAGGGAAAGGCCGCGCGCCTTCGCCAGCGCCGTGGCGTCGCCGGCCGCCGGGTGGAAGGAGAGAAGCTGCTCGATAGCCGCCCCCGCTGCTGACTGGCCGCCCTCGTTGAGCCACATGCCCGGCACCATGGCGGAAAAATACGGACCCCAGACACCCGGCACGAAAACCGGCTCATGGGTCGAGGTCATCGTGCAGGAGGATGTGCCGAAGACGTAACCGAGATTGTTCTCCGGCGGGCCATCGACGCCCACCGTGCCGATGCCGCCGGCATGCGCATCGATCATGCCGGCGGCGACCGGCGTGCCCGCGACAAGGCCGAGTTCGTTAGCCGCGCGTTCCGTCAGGCCCTTGCCGAGCGGCGTGCCGGGCTCGACGACATGCTGGCCGATGCGGGCAAAATCCTCGTCGGCGAGAACACCGAGGCCGATTCCGTGGAAATAGCTCGAATCCCAGCGTTTCTCATGCGCGAGATAGGTCCATTTGCAGGTGACGGTGCAGGTGGAACGGGCAAGATCGCCCGTCGAGCGCCAGGTCAGGAAATCAGCGAGATCGAAGAACTGCCAGGCTGCGTCGAAGACCTGCGGGCGGTTCTCCCTAAGCCACAGGAGCTTCGGCGTTTCCATCTCCGGCGAAATGATGCCGCCGACATAGCGCAGAACACCATGGCCTTTCGCATTGATGCGCTCGACCTGATCCACCGCGCGATGGTCCATCCAGACGATGATGTCACGATCCGGATCCTCCGAAGGGCCGACAGGCAGCGGCTTGCCACCCTCCCCCAGCACCACCAGCGAGCAGGTCGCATCGAAACCGATACCCGCGACCGTCTCCGGTGCGACCCCCGCCTTCTCGACGGCCTCGCGCACCGAGGCGCAGACGGCGGCCCAGATTTCCGTGCTCGACTGCTCGACCATGGCGCCCGGCTCGCGAAACAGCGAAATGTCGCGTTTGCCCGACGCGAGCATCCGGCCCGAGAGGTCGAAAATGCCGGCTCTGGCGCTGCCCGTGCCGACATCGACGCCGACAAGATAGCGTTCGCCGCCCGCCGAGCGTGCGGAGGAAGGAGTGTTCATGGATCTACCGCCTGCAATCAGGATTTTCTTGGGCAAGCGGCATCATGCCGCTTGCCGCTCGCTTAGAGATCGACGCTGTTGGGCAGGATGACGAGGTCACGGATCGTGACATTGCGCGGCCGCGTCAGCATGAAGAGCACGGCATCGGCCACTTCCTTCGGCTGCATCAGGCTGCCATTTGCCAATGCCTCGTCCATCTTTTCTTTCGGCCAGTCGTCGAGCAGCGCCGTCACCACCGGACCCGGCAGGACAGCGCCGACACGCACGCCATGCTGCGCCACCTGACGGCGCGTCGAATGCACGAAGGCCTGCACGGCGAATTTCGAGGCCGTATAGATCGGTTCCCACACGACGGGCACGACGCCCGCGATCGAGGAGGTGAACAGGATGTCACCCGTCTTCTTCCCGATCATGTAGGGCAGCACCGCATGGACGGAGCGGAAAGCCGCGTTGATGTTGAGGTTCAGCATGCGGTCCCAGGCATCCGGGTCGCCTTCCGCCACCGGCCCGCCGATATAGGCGCCGGCATTGGCGTGGAAGATGTCCAGTCCACCGGCGATCTCCAGAATGCGCGGGAGCATGCCGGAAACGTCTGACGGCTTGAGGAGGTCGACGACGAGCGGCAGGGCGTTCGGGCCAAGCTCCTTGCAGAGCTGCTCCAGTCTGTCCTGCGCGCGGTCGACGAGCACTACCTTCGCACCCTCGGTCAGAAGCGTTCTGGCACATTCGAGACCGATGCCGGAGGCGGCACCGGTAATGGCGGCGATCTTGCCCTTCATGAGGTCAGCCATAGTTTAAAACTCCATTTCAGTATTCGTTAGGCGCGGCCGTGGCTGACGCGCGAGCGACGGGCGAGCGAGTCGACGATGACAGCGATGGCGAGAACGCCGCCTGTTATCATGTAGCGCAGCGAGGACGACAGGTTGAGCAGCGTCAGGCCGTTCGAAATCGCCTGGATGACGATGATGCCCAGCAGGGCCGAATAGGCGCTGCCACGCCCACCGAAGAGGCTGGTGCCGCCGATGACGGCAGCCGCGATCGCGTTGAGATTGACGTCGCCCGTGCCGGCCTGCTGGCTCGACGAGGCCAGACGCGAGGCGGAGAGGATGCCGCCGAGGGCCGCGAGCGTCGAGCAGAGCATGAAGGCGCTCATATAGATGCGGCGCACATTGATGCCCGAGCGGCGCGCCGCCTCCTTGTTGCCGCCGACGGCGAACATCGAGCGGCCCCACTTCGTGCGTGTCAGCGCATAGTTGAGGACGACGGCAAGCGCGATGAAAAGGGCAAACATCCACGGCATGCCGCGGCCGAGATTGAGGTAGAAGACTGCAGCTTCCAGCGCGACCGTCAGCACGACGGCCTTGAGGATCAGCGCCCGCATCGGCTGCGCCGACAGATTGGCGGCAAGGCGCTGGCTGCGGGTGCGAAGACCGCGACCGATCATAACGAGACCCGGCGCAAGCGCAAGCGTATGGGACAGCCAGTCGGGCATGATGAGGATCTGGCCGAAGCGCACGAGCGAGGAAGCATAGGGCAGGTTGATGGAGCCGGTCGGGCCGAGAATGTAGAGCTGCATGCCGAGCAGCGCGAGCAGACCGGCAAGCGTGGCGACGAAGCTCGGCATGCCCAGGCGATTGTAGAGCGTCGCATAGAGCAGGCCGACGCCTGCACCGACGACGAGGGCGGCAAGGATGGCGCCGACGATCGGCCAGCCCTGATTGACCCAGAGCACGCCGACCATGGCCGACGCCAGCCCGCTCATCGAGCCGACCGAGAGGTCGATTTCGCCGAGCACCAGCACGCAGACGATACCGAGCGAGATCACGCCCACCGTCGCGCAGTCGAAGAGCAGGTTCACGAGGTTGTTCGGCGCGAGGAAAATCGGGTTCAGCGCGGAAAAGACGATGGAGATGACGACGAGACCGACGGCGACCGGCAGCATGCCGAGGTCACCGGAGCGCACGCGGTCGACGAAGCCTCGGGCCATGGCGGCAAAGCTGTCATCGTGGCGCACGCGTTCGTCGCTGCGGTCCAGTGTCGGCTGGGACGGATTCTGGCTCATGCTGCTCCCCCATGATGTTCGTGTGCTTCACCGGCCTTGCGGTCGGCGCGGCGCGAGACGGAATTGTCCGTGGCGCCCGTTATGGCGGAAACGAGTTCCTGGTTGGACGAGTCGGGTGTGAAGATGCCGTTGTTCTTCCCGAGCCGGAGCACGACGATACGGTCGGCAACGGCGCGCACGTCTTCCATGTTGTGGCTGATGATGATGACGCCGAGGCCACGGTCGCGCACACGCTCGATGAGGTTCAACACCTCGGCCGTCTGCGCGACGCCAAGGGCGGCGGTCGGCTCGTCCAGCATGATCAGCTTCGGATTGAGCAGCAGCGAACGGGCGATGGCGACCGTCTGCCGCTGGCCGCCGGACAGCGAGGCGATGGGTTCGCGGACGGAGGGAATGCGTGCGGCAAGCTCGCGCAGCAGCGTCCAGGCACGCACTTCCATGGCAACCTCGTCGAGCGCCCAGGGCGACATTTCGTGGCCGAGGAAGAGGTTCGCGACGACGTCCAGGTTTTCACAAAGCGCAAGGTCCTGGAAGACCGTGGCGATACCGAGGTCCAGCGCCTTGGCGGGGCTGTCGAGCGCCACCTGCTGGCCGCAGAATTCGATGGTACCGGAGGACGGCTGGTGCACGCCGGCGAGCACCTTGACCAGCGTCGACTTACCGGCGCCGTTGTCGCCGACAAGGGCAACGACCTCACCGGCCTTCACATCGAGTTCGATATCCGTCAGCGCGGATACGGCCCCGAAATTCTTGGAAACGCCGCTGAGACGCAGCACCGATTGCCCCTTGGGCGGAAGACTTTGCGTGGCTGTCATGCCCCTGCACCTTTCAACGGACCGGAATGTCCGGCCGCGAACAACGCGGCCGGACACGATGGGCTGGATTAGTTGATGATGCCGAGTTTGCGGCAACCTTCAACATATTCGCCGGTGCAGACTTCTTCAGGCTTGTTGATGCCCTTGTCGAAGATTTCGGCCTTGATGTTTTCAGCCGTCACGACAGCCGGAACGAACAGCTGCGAAGGCGTTTCGTAGAGCTTGTGGGTGGCTTCCGGGGTCTCGCCCTTGAGCAGCTTGACGGCGATGCCGGCCGCGGCGGCAGCCACGATTTCCGACGGCTTGGAGATCGTGTTGTACTGGTCGCCCGAGATGATGAGCTGCAGCGCCGCGATCGTCGCGTCGTTGCCGGTCACCGGCGGCATTTCCTTGACGCCGGCCGCCTTCAGCGCCGCAATCGCGCCGCCGCCCGTACCGTCGTTGGCAGCCACGATGCCCTTGATCTCGTCGCCGAAGCGGGTGATCTGGCCGGCGGCCCATTCCTGTGCCTTCGGCGGCGCCCAATCCGGCGTGTCGAACTCGGCGAGCGTCTTGTAGGGCGAAGCGGAGAGCGCCTCATGGATACCGTCGCGGATGAGGCCGGCGGCCGCATCGGTCGGCGAACCGTTGATCTGGAGCACGCCGGCGCCATCGGCGACGCCCTTGGCCTTCAGATGCTCGACCAGCGACTGCGCGATGGCCTTGCCGATCCCCTGGTTGTCGAAGGAGACGTAGTAGTCGGCCGGCTTGGCGGGGATCGGACGGTCATAGGCGATGACCTTGACGTCCTGCGACTGGGCGATTTCGACGAGTGCGGCGGCAGCGGCAGAATCGACCGGGTCGAGCACGATGACCTTGGCGCCCTGCGCGATCACCGAGTTGAACTGCTGCTGCTGGAGCGCCACATCGGCATTGGCGTTCTGGTAGATCACCGTGCAGGTCGCGCAGAGCTTTTCCATTTCAGCCTTGAAGCCGGGATAGTCGTGCTGCTCATAGCGGGTCGAGGCCTGGTCAGGCATCAGGAAGGCGACGGTCGCGTTTTCCTGGGCGAAAGCGGCGCTGCCGAGCGACAGGACGAGGCCGGTCGATGCGAGCAGAGTGGTAAGCGTCTTCATTGGGTTCCTCCACGGTTGATTTTCAGTTCATTCGCCGGCGACCTCAAGCCGCCAAGGGCGACAGGACCGACGCACACCGCACGCCAGAAGCGCGCGGATCATCCTTCGTCGCAGCGGTGCCGCAACGTCCGGTTCGTCGATGCTCCGTCTGACTCCTCCCTTGGGTCAGCCTTGCTGTTCAGGCAACTTCATCGATGAAGCACATTTGCTCAATCGATGAAGCAAGAATTGTCACCAAACGCTAATGGTGTCAAGGTGGCTTTCGAAACGGAGATGGCATGTGAATCGGACGACGCCCGCGAAAAGGACGACCATCTATGATCTGGCAGAGCTGGCGGGCACATCCGCGAGTGCCGTCAGCGCCGTTCTCAACGGCAACTGGAAGAAGCGGCGCATCAGCGCAAAGCTTGCCGAAAAGATCACGAAGCTGGCCGAGGAACAGGGCTATGCGCTCAACATGCAGGCCAGCGTGCTGCGTCGCGAGCGGTCGAAAATCATCGGCATGATCGTGCCGAAATACGACAACCGCTATTTCGGCTCGATCGTCGAGCAGTTCGAGGCGCTCGCCCGCGCGCGCGGCCTCTTCCCGATCATCACCTGCACGATGCGCGATCCCGCACTGGAACTGGAAGCGGCGCGTGCCATGCTGTCCTATCAGGTCGACTGCCTGGTTGCGACCGGCGCCACGGACCCCGACCGTGTCATGGACCTGTGCGCCGCCGCGGGCGTGCGCACCATCAATCTCGACCTTCCCGGCTCCCGCGCCCCGTCCGTCATCTCCGACAATTATGGCGGGGCGCTGGAGCTGACGCGCCGGGTGCTTGCCAATTGCGAGCGGGAATACGGCGCGAAGGCCCCTCTCCTCTTCATCGGCGGCCGCGGCACGGACCACAACACGATGGAGCGCGTGCGCGGTTTCCGCGACGCTCATGCGGAAGCCGGCGTTCCGGTAGACGAGGCGCTGGTACAGACCTGCGGCTACGCCCCGGAAAAGGCGGAAAATGCCATGAGGCAACTCGCCGAGCGGACCAGTAACCTGCCGCGCGGCATGTTCGTCAACTCGACGATTTCACTGGAAGGCGTGATGCGCTGGATCCGCCGCTCCGGTCACTATGCCGAGCGCATGCCGCATCTCGGCTGCTTCGACTGGGATCCCTTCGTCGCCATGCTCGGCGACCATATCGAGATGGTGCGGCAGGACGTGCCGAAAATGCTGGAGGCCGTCTTCGGCATCATCGATTCGGGTGCGACGGACATCACCGTGGTGCAGGTACCGCCGATCATGGAAAAGATCGGCTGAACCGCTGCCCGCCGGCACCCCAGCCCCCTATCCACGGACGCGCTCGCTGCTCATTTTGCCTTGCCGGCCTTTGCGACCTCGCCCGCCGGAAAACGGATGACGACACGCGTGCCGCGCTTCTTCACGGCCGGGCTTTCGGCGTGGACCTTGCCGCCCATCGCCTCGACGAAGCCGCGGGCGATGGAGAGGCCGAGACCCGTGCCGGGCGTTCGGCCATCCGGCTTGCCACGTCGGTAGAACTTGTCAAAGATGCGGTCGATTTCGGTGGGCGCAATGCCCTTGCCGAGATCGGTGACGGAGATCAGCACGTCCTGCCCGTCGCGCCGCGCATAGACATTGACCGGCTCCTCGCCGCCGAATTTCACGGCATTGTCGAGCAGATTGAAGAGCACCTGGCCGAGCAGCACCGCATCACCCTCGATCAACGGGAGATCCGGCGCGATACCCATTTCGATCGTCGTCCCCGGAAAATATTTTCGCGCGCGCTCGACAGCCGCGTGAACAACGTCGGAGACGTCAAGACCGTCGCTTCTTGGTTTCAGCGTTCCTGCCTCGATCCGCGTCATGTCGAGCAGATTGGAGACGAAGAGGCTCATGCGGCCTCCCTCCTCCTCGATGGACAGAAGAAGATCGTCGCGGCTCCCGGGCTCCATCTCGCCGTCGGCCTGACGAAGGCTGGCGGCGGCGCCCATGATGGTGGAAAGCGGCGTGCGCAGGTCGTTGGAGATCGACGACAGCAAGGCTTCGCGATAGCGTTCGCCCTCCAGCCGCGCCGCCTGCCGCACGCTTTCCTCCGACAGCCGCGCGCGGTCGAGCGCAATGGCCGTCAGGTCGAGAATGGCCGAAAGCGCGCGCTCCGCATTCGGCCCCAATTGCTCCTCGCTCAGTTGGACCCCACAAACGCCGACGAGGCCATGCGGCCCCATCAGCGGGCGGAACTCGAAACGGCTGTTTGGCAGCGTGCCGGTTCCCGCGCCCGCCACTTCCTGCTTGTCGCGCGTCCATCGCGCGGCCGTGAAGTCGGTGACATCGAGTTCGGTATCCGGCGGCCAGACGGCAGCGACCTTGAGATCGCCCTTGTCGGGCACGAGCAGAACGATATTGCGCTTGAGGCTGGCCTGGAGATGGGAGACCGCAAGCCAGATCGCATCGTCGGCCTTGTCCGCCGTCGAGAGTTTTCGCGAGAACTCGTAGAGCGATTGCAACGCGGTGGCGCGCACGCGGGCGACTTCCGCCTGTTCCTTGATGCGCGAGGCAAAACCGCCGGCAATGATCGCCACCGACAGGAAGACGACCAGCGCAAACACCTCATGCGGCGCCGTTATCGTGAAGGTATGCAGCGGATCGATGAAAAGAAAGTTGTAGGCGAGCGCCGAAAGAACCGCCGAAATGAAAGCCGAGACATAGCCGCCCAGCACCGCGGAGCCGAGAACGGCGAGCAGGAAGAGCAGCGAAATGTTCGGCAGCTCCGCGAAGACGAAGACCAGCTTGCCGGCGATTGCGGTCGCACCGGTGAGCGCTGCGGCAATCAGCGCCGATTGCCTGTAGGAGGCGATACCCGGCAGCGCGAAGCGCGCCGGCGCGGGCGGCTTTTCCTTCTTTTCGGGCGTCACGAAATAGACGCCGAGACCGGCGGCCTTGCGCGACAGCGCATCGGGCAGCGACGGCAGGAAGAATTTGCGCCAGCCGCGGTTGCGCCGCGCGCCGATCACGACCTGCGTCGCATGTTCACGGCGGGCGAGTTTCAGGATTTCCTCGACGAAATCGTTGCCGACCACCCGGCGCGTCTCCGCCCCGAGTTGTTCGGCGAGCCGGAACAGTGCTTCCATGCGCTGCAACTGCTCGGTCGTCTCCGCGTCCCGGTCGGCGCGTTGAATGGAGACGACGATCCAGGGTGCGTTGAGGCCCGAGGCGAGACGGCTTGCCGCGCGCAGCACCTTTTCCGAGAGATCGTCCGGCCCGATGCAGACGAGAAGCCGCTCGCCACTCGCCCAGGGGCCTTCGATGGCGTTCTGCTTGAGATAATCGACCACCTGCTCATCCACCCGGTCGGCGGTGCGGCGAAGAGCAAGCTCGCGCAACGCCGTCAGGTTGCCGAGGCGGAAGAAGCGATCGACGGCACGGCTGGCGCTCTCGGGCAGGTAGACCTTGCCCTCCTTCAGGCGATCGATCAGTTCGGTCGGCGCCAGGTCGATGAGCAGGACCTCGTCAGCCTTCTTCAGCACCACGTCGGGAACGCGTTCGCGCACCGTTACCCCGGTGATCTGCGCCACGACATCGGACAGACTTTCAAGATGCTGGATGTTGAGCGCGGTCCAGACGTCGATGCCCGCCGCGATCAGCTCTTCGATATCCTGGTAGCGCTTCGGGTGGCGGCTACCTTCCGGATTGGAATGGGCGAGTTCGTCTACGAGTATGATTTTCGGACGCCGGGTGAGCGCACCGTCGAGGTCGAACTCCTCCAGCACCCTGCCGCGATGTTCGACGGACGCGCGTGGCAGCACTTCCAGGCCACCGATGAGAGCGGCCGTCTCGCCGCGCCCGTGGGTTTCCACGAGACCGACGACGACATCCACGCCCTCGGCCTTCAGGCGCCCGGCGCGCGTCAGCATGGCGTAGGTCTTGCCCACACCCGGCGCGGCCCCCAGGAAAACGGTCAGCTTGCCCCTGCGGTCTTTCTCCGCCAGGGCAAGCAATGCATCGGGGTCGGGCCTAAGGCCGTCGTCGCGCTCGTTGTCCGTCATTCTCACTCTCATGGTCCGCGCGCATCGGGCGCGAGGTTCAGCCTGAACATGTTCACCCGCCGTTGGCCGATGAATCCGAAAAACGGCTTTCTATACGATTTTCGTTACGGTTCGCTATCTCCGTTTCCGCAGGGCCCCTCGCCTTTGCGACCCGCACCGTCTGCGGACGCGCAAATGGCTATGGAACGTGCAGGCCGGCGCAGAATGCTGCAGCAGCAATACAAGCATTAAAGCTGATCGTGGAGGGGGCTCGGTGAGGAATAGGTGCAGGCGGCGGCCTGCCGATCAGACCGGGCCGATGGCGACCGCGCCCCGTTCACCCACGCGTGCGGGATCACTGTTCGGAAGAAGGATATGACCGCCCATAGGCCTGCGCGATATCGGCAACGATCGAAAGGGCGAGCGCGCGCGAATCCCTTGCCTTGTCGAAGATACCGATCGGTGCCTTGATGTGGGCAAAAGCCGTTTCGCCATGGCCACGCCGGCGAAGCGCTTCGCACCGTTTTGCATGGGTGCGGCGGCTGCCCAGGGCGCCGATGTAGAAGGCCGGAGAGGCGAGTGTAGCATCGAGCAGCGGCAATTCACGGTCGATGTCATGGAAGAGGAGCGCGACGGCCGTATCGGCATCGAGTTGGACCGGTGATGGCGCCTCACCGCGCTCGATGGTCAAGACCGCGTAGCCGGAGGCGGCCGCGACACGCGCGACGGCGCCGGTCTCCATGGGATTGCCGGCGAGAAGAAGACGCGGCTTCGGGCGATAGGCGCGAACGAAGGCGTCCCCGTGCCAACCACTTGCCCCCGCGCCGGGCTCGAAGAAAAGGGCCTGCGTGCCGGGATGATAGCGCAGGCGCACGGGCGTGCGGCGCCGAAGGCCCGCCAAAGCGCCGCGCAGCGCCGAGGTGTCCCGCAAGACATGAATGGCGAGGGTGATGCCCCCGCCACAAGGCAGAACGATATCGAAGAAAGGCGAGCCTTCGCCGAGGCGGAGGATACGGTCGATGCCCTTGCCGAGCGCGACCACCGCTTCGGCGGCGACGGCGGCCTCGGTGCAGCCACCGGAGACGAAGCCGCAATACAGGCCGTCCTGCCGCACCGCCATCTGTGCACCGATGGCGCGTGCGGCACCGCCGTGGATTTCCACGAGGGTGACGAGGGCGGTGCGGGAGCCTTCTTCAAGCGACTGCGCGGCGAAAGCGAGGATGTCGATCGCGTCGTCCGAAAGGAAGGCGGCGCGCGGTTCCGGCACGTGCATTTCCGGGTCGGGAAGGATGCCGGCGACCATGTCATTCCCCTCCCTGCGTTCCCTGCCAGCGGCGCACGATGCCCGGATCGAGATCGAAAAGATCGAGCACCCGTCCGACGGTGTGATCGACCATCTCCTCGAGGCTCTGCGGCCTGGCGTAGAAGGCCGGCACGGGCGGATAGATGATGCCGCCCATTTCCGTCACCTGCGCCATGTTCCTGATATGGCCGAGATGAAGCGGCGTCTCGCGCAGCATCAGCACGAGCCGGCGGCGTTCCTTCAGCACCACGTCGGCAGCGCGCGACAAAAGGTTGTCCGTCGTGCCGGTGGCGATCTCCGCCATGGTCTTCACCGAGCAGGGCGCGACGATCATGCCAAGTGTCTTGTAGGAGCCGGAGGAACAGACGGCGCCGATATCCTTGTTGGAATGGGTGGTCGTCGCCAGTGCCTCCAGATCCTGCTTCGAAAAGTCCGCCTCGGCCGCGAGCGTGATGCAGGCGGCGCGCGACATGATCAGGTGCGTCTCGATCTCGAGGTCGCGCAGCACTTCCAGGATGCGCTTGCCGTAGATGACCCCGGAAGCGCCCGAAATGCCGACGATCATGCGTCTTGGCCGCGTCGTCATGACCTATCCCACCGATTTGAGGAGTGCGGCGGCGCGAGCGGAAGCCTCGTCGCTGATGCGGGCGCGCACGCCATGGAAATTCGGGCCGCGCGTGGCATCAAGGCCCATGCGCGAGGTGGTGCCAATGCCGCTGGCCGAGGGGTCGAGCGCATTGCCTGGCAGGCCCTCGATGATGACGACGTCCTTGTGCGGCTGGAAATGGGTGGCGAGCGCCCAGAGGACTTCCGAGTCCTTGGTGATATCAACGTCGGCATCCACCACCACGACGTTCTTCAGGTACTGGTCCCAGCCGAGCAGGCCGAGCATGACCTGCCGCGCCTCGCCCTCGCGGGTCTGGTTCATCGCGATATAGGCGTGGAAGTGCGTGCCGGAGGACGGGTAGTGTACGGCCGTGATCGAGGGGAAGCGGGCCTTCAGCTTCTCCACGACTTCGGCTTCGCGCGGCACGCGGCCAAGGTTCAGGTGCTCGGCCGAATTGCCGCCCGCGACCGAGACGAGCATGGCATCGCGCCGGCGCATGATGGTTTCGACGGTGAAGAGATTGTTGGTCGAGCGGTCGGAAGAATAGCCGGTGAACTCGCCGAACGGCCCCTCCTCGACATGGGCCTCGGGGTCGATCACGCCTTCCAGCACGATCTCCGCATGGGCGGGAACACGGATGCCGTATTTCGGCGTCCGCACCACCTGCAAGGGTTCGCCCATCAGGCCGCCGGCCACGTCGCGCTCGTCCTCGCCGAAGGCGAGACGGGCGGAGGCGGCAATCATGAACAGCGGATGGCCGCCGATCACCATGGCGACCGGCATCGGCTTGCCCTTCTCCTTCGACATGTTCATCAGGCGCCAGAGATGGCCGCGCGAATGGAGCGAGGTCGCCAGCGAATTCTTCGAATGGATCATCGCGCGGTGATAGCTGAGATTGCCCGCCCCGGTTTCAGGGTGCTCGCCGATGATGATGCCCGAGGTGATATATTTCGCGCGGTCGGTATCAAAGTGCTTCAACATCGGCAGCGCGTTGAGATCGACATCGTCGCCGGAGATGATCTCTTCCGTGATCGGGCCGCTTTCCAGCAGTTCCGGCGTGAACGGCCGGTTGGAACGGGCCTGATAGGCCTCGTGCAGCCTATCGGCGGTCGAGCCGAGCAGGCGGGCAATGCGGTCGCGCGAGGCAAAGATGTTGCAGACGACTTCGGCGCCGATGCCGCTGACATTCTTCAGGTGCAGCATCGGATGCTGGCCCTTGTCCGCGAGGTTCCAGATCAGCGCCGTGGCGTCCTGATCGTCCGAGACCGGCCGGTCGATGGTGATGACGTCCTCGGGATGCTCCGCGTGGTAATCGGCCAGGAAACGGCGGATGTCTTGCTTGTGGTACTGGCTCATCTCTCGGCCTCGGTGTTCGGGGTTGGCGGGGCGTCATGCCCGCCCGATATGCAAAGCCCGCCGCCTTTCGACGGCGGGCGTTATTTATCAAGCCGGCTGTAGCAGGTGCTTGCCGGTGGCGCGGTCGACGCCGGCGTAACTGTCCGTCAGGCGTGCCTGGGCGTCCTTGACGTCGCGCGGCGGCGGCGACGGGTCGATGCCGACGAGCTTGGCGATGTTGTTGCCGAGATAGCCTTCCAGATCGTCCTCGGAGAGGTTGATGCCGTGCGGCGGGTCCTTGCAGAGCACTTCCAGCTCGCGCAGCCACATGCCCGGGTCGTTCGGCGGGCTGTCCGTGCCGAAGACGATCTTGTTCTTCGGCAGCTGCTGGGCGAACTCCACGATGCGCGACTGGAAGCACCAGCCGGATTCGCAGTAGACGTTCGGCGTGTCCATCGCCATCCAAAACGACTCGAACGAGTAGTTGCCGCCCGTCTGGATGCCGAAGTGACCGATGATGAA
Organism: Shinella sp. CPCC 101442; assembly: GCF_024704725.1. Lineage (GTDB taxonomy): Bacteria > Pseudomonadota > Alphaproteobacteria > Rhizobiales > Rhizobiaceae > Shinella. The sequence goes on from NZ_JALIQS010000001.1 coordinate 347,632, forward strand.
GTTGACCATCGGGAACTCGCGGATGATCGGGTAGAACATCGTCGGGATCGTGTACGGGCCGTCGCCGGTGTGGATGAGGACGACCACGCCGAGTTCGGCGCACTTCTTCATCGCCGGGCGCAGCCATTCGAGTGCGCGGTCGGGACGGTAGCCGTGCATGTTGGCATGCAGCTTCAGCATCTTGAAGCCGTATTCCTTGACGTGGAATTCCAGCTCCGCCGCGCCGTTTTCAGGCCCCCAGCGCGGGTTGTAGTTGAAGTTGCCGATGAAGCGGTCCGGATATTTCTGGCACAGCTCGGCGATATAGGCCATGTAGTCGCGAATGCCGTCGCGGCCCTTGCGGTTGCCGTCACGATAGCCGGTATTGCCCGGCGGCGGCTGGATGAAGCCCATGTCGATCCGGCGCGGCTTGCCGTTGATCATATAGGGGCCGTCCATCAGCTTGAGCATGCGCTCGCCGGTAAACGGCGTACCCGTATGGCGCCACGCCTCGTCGACGAGGTTGGTCGGGTGAAGATGGGTATCGATGATCATTGTTCACTCCGTTCAATTTACGCGGCGAGCGAGATGCCGTGCTGGCGCAGATACGCCTCGGCCTCTTCGACGCTTGCCGGCGGCTTGGTCGGCTCCAGGCCGATCATGCGGGCGACGTTATTGCCGAGGTAATCCTCCAGCGTGTCCTCATCGAGGTTCATGCCCTGCGGCGGCTCGTGGCAGAGGACTTCCAGAAGGTTGATCCACATGCCCGGCTCGTTCGGCGGCGTATCGGAGCCGAAGAGGATCTTGCGTTTGGGCAGGACCTTGGCGAATTCGACGATACGCGACTGGAGGCACCAGCCGGATTCGACGTAGACGCTCGGCGTATCCAGCGCCATCTGCATGGGCTCGAACACGTAGACGCCGCCGGTCTGCACGCCGAAATGCGCCAGGATGAAGTTCACTTCCGGGAACTCGCGGATGATCGGGTAGAATTCCGTCGGGATCGAGTACGGACCGTCACCGGTATGCACCTTCACCATCAGGCCGAGCTCGGCGCACTTCTTGAGCGCCGGGCGCAGCCAGTCGAGCGCGCGGTCGGGGCGGTAGGCGTGCATGTTCGCCTGCAGCTGCACCATCTTGAAATCGAATTCCTTGGCGTAGCGTTCGATTTCTTCGGCGCCGTTCTGCGTGCCGTAGCGCGGGTTGTAGACGAAGCAGCCGAGGAAACGGTCGGGATGCTCGGTCACCATCTTTTCCGTATAGGCCATGTACTGGCGGATGGCAGCCTTGCCTTCCAGGTCCATGATCTCGTGGGTGTAGATGGTGTTGCCTTGCGGGGGCTGGATGAAGGCCTTGTCGACGCGGCGCGGCTTGCCGTTCACATAATACGGGCCATCCATCATCTTCAAAAGCTTGTCGCCGGTGAAGGGCGGTCCATCGTGGCGCCAAGCCAGGTCCACCAGATCGGTGGGGTAGCAGCTTAGGTCAATTATCATTCCTGTTCTCCTGTCGTAGAGGGTCCGGTCGATGCGGGGCCGCGCGATGAACGCCATGCCGGCAAAAGCCGGGCGTGGATCCGCGAACTCAGGAAACGCCGATGACGGAGAAGAACGGCCGGGGGCCCGAACGGGGCGCAAACGGCGGGTGTTCCTTTCGTAGTCAGCATCGACATCGCAGCCTCATCTTCCAACAGACGGTGAGCAATTGTCGGTGCTTATACTCGACGCCAAAAAGACCATGGCGGCGGCTTTATGTCAATAAAAATATCAATCTAAGTCATTATTTTTAAAAGATATTTTTAGAAAAATGCCAGCGACCGCCCGCGCGCTGGAGGGTGCGCGGGCGGTTCAGACAGAAGGTCTTGAGCAGGCGGGTAGCGGCAGGAGAAGCGCCGCTAGGCCGCCAGGCAGGCGCGCAAGTTTCTGTCGATGCCGTCACGGTCGAGGTTGCGGCCGATGAAGACGAATTTCGACTTCGGCGTATCCTCGCCCCAGGCGTGATCCGGGCGGAAATCGACCAGCTTGTGCACCGCCTGGAGCACGAAGAATCGGTCGTCGTTCGCGACCGATACGATGCCCTTGGTGCGGAAGATGTCGTCGCCGTGTTCGCCGAGATAGTCCTTCAGGAAACCCGCCAGCTTCTCGCCGTCGAAGGACTGCGGATAGACGAAGGAGTGCGACTTCACCGTCGCATCGTGGCGATGCGGGCGCAGGGCCGTTACCGGGGTGTGATCATGCTTTTGGCCGTGATCATGGTGGTGGTCCGGGTGATCGCAGGCTGCGTCGTGGCATTCGATGTTATGCCCGTGATCGTGGTCCGGATGGCCGCAGGCCGCATCATGGCAATCGTGGCTGTGATCGCCATGCGCGTCGCCGTCGTCGTCCATGTCGATATCCAGGATTTCCGCCCGCTCGCGCACATAGGACGGCCGGAAGCCGTTGACGCCGAGGATGTTGGACAGATCCACCTTGCCATAAGTGGAACGCAGGATCGGCGCCGTCTGATTGAGCTTGCGCAGCGACGTTTCGAGCGAGCCGAGGGCTTCTTCTGACGCAAGGTCGATCTTGTTGACGAGAATGCGGTCGGCCGCGACGATCTGGTTGACCGCCTGGTTGTCGCTGCCGTCGAGCACCGGATCGTAGAGGTGCTGGTCGATATGCATGGCATCGACAAGCGTGACGATGGCGTCCAGCTCGACTTCGTCGGCGACGCTGCGGTCGACGAAGAAAGCGGTGGCGACGGGTGTCGGGTCTGCCAGACCTGATGTCTCGACGATGATGTGGTCGAACTTGTCCTTGTGGCTGAGCAGCTTCTTCATCACGTCGATGAGGTCGTTGCGCACATCGACGAAGCAGCAGATGCAGCCGTTCTGCATCTGGAAGATTTCCTCGTCGGAGGCGAGCACCAGGTCGCTGTCGACATCCACTTCGCCGAACTCGTTCTCGATCACCGCGATGCGGTGACCATGCCGTTCGGTGAGGATGTAGTTGAGCAGCGTCGTCTTTCCCGATCCCAGGAAGCCGGTGAGGATCGTGATCGGGAGCTTCTTGTTGGCCGGTTCGATATGCATGTTCATGCGCCCTTCTCCCTCAAGGCTTTCAGGATGTCTTCCGGAGTGATCGGATAGTGATGGAAACGGACGCCGATGGCGTCGTGGATGGCGTTGGCGATGGCCGGGCCGATGGCGATGATCGGGTCCTCGCCGACACCCTTGGCGCCCCAGGGGCCGCCCGGATCGGGTGCGGCTTCGAGGATGATCGTCTCGATGTCCGGCATGTCCATCGACAGCGGCATCTTGTAGTCGACGAGGCCGGCATTGAGCGACCGGCCGGTCTTCTTGTCGATAACGTAGTCCTCGGTCAGCGTGTGACCGATACCCTGCTGGATGCCGCCTTCGATCTGGCCCTGCGCCGCGATCGGGTGGATGACCCGGCCGATATCGTGCACCGGTATGACGCGCTTGACCTCGACGATGCCGGTTTCCGTATCGACATGCACCTCGGTAAAATGCGCGGCGAAGGAGTAGGATTTCGTCGGCTCGTAGGTGCCGTTCGCGACGATGTTGGCGGCGGGAATGCCACGCGACGGGCCCATCGCCTCGGCCACCGTCATGAAGCGGCCGGCGTCGGATTTCAGGAAGATCGTGCCTTCACTGAGATCGAGGTCGGCGGACGACACTTGCAGCTTGATCGCCGCCCGTTCGAGCACGGCGGCGCGGACCTTGGTAGCGGCCATCTTGGCGGCGGTGCCGACCAGATAGGTGGTGTGGCTGGCGAAGGCGCCGATATCCCACGGAACCACATCCGTATCGCCGTGGATGACACCGACATCCTCGAAGCGCACGCCGAGTTCTTCGGCAACGATCTGCGCCAGCGCGGTATGCGCGCCGGTGCCGAGACCGGCAGCCCCGGTGAGCAGCGTCACCGTACCGTCCTCGTTGACCTTCACGGTCGCGTTGCCCTGTTCCTTGATGCCGGGATAGGCGGAGGAACCGTGCATTTCGCAGCCGACGCCCCAGCCAATGCGGATGTGCGGTTGCCTGGGGTCCGGCGTGCGGTCGCGGTTGCGCAGCGTCTTCCAGTCGAGCACGTCGATGCCGTGCTGGAGGCAGATTTCCAGCCCGTGACCGAGGATCGGGTGACCAGACGGCGCTATGTCGCCTTCCCGCACGACGTTCTTCAGCTTCAGCTCCGCCGGGTCCATGCCCAGCCGTTCGGCGGCCTCGTCCATCTGGATGTCGAGCGCATAATAGCTCTGCACCACGCCATAGCCACGGAAAGCGCCGTTGATCGGCGTGTTGGTGTAAACGCAGCGCCCTTCCAGCCGCACGTTCTCGCAGCGATAAAGCGAGGTCGCGGCGGTGGTGCCGACGATCGTCACACCCGGGCCGTGCGAACCGTAAGCGCCCGAATCGTAGACCAGCTTCATGTCGCGGGCGACGAGGGTGCCGTCGTTCTTGAAGCCTTGCTTCAACCAGATCTTGCAGGGGTGGCGCGCGCGGCCGGCAATGAAGGTCTCGTGGCGGGTGAATTCCATCTTCACCGGGCGGCGCGTTTCCTTCGCAAGCAGCGCGCACAAAAATTCGTGCTGGAAGCAGTCCTGCTTGGCGCCGAAGCCACCGCCCATATGGTCTACGAGCACGCGCACCTTGGTGAGCGGCAGGCCGAGCACTTCGGCAAGGATGCCGCGCACCATGAAGGAGGACTGCGTGGAGGTCCAGAAGGTCAGCTTGTTCGAGCCGTCCCAGTCGGCGATGCAGACATTCGGCTCCATATAGGCCGGATGCGGCCGACCGCCGGAAAATGTGCCTTCGAGCACGAAATCCGCCTCGGCAAAACCGGCCTCGACGTTACCGCGATTGACGCGCACCGGATCGAGCACCAGGTTGCCGCCAGGCCCGACCTCGTGGATCAGCGGGGCACCCGGCTGGGCCGCGTCTTCCGGCTCGAAAACGGCCGGCAAGGGCTCGTATTCCACCTCGATCAGGTCGAGCGCTTCGTCGGCGATCTCCTCGCTGATCGCAGCGACGGCGGCTACGCCCTCGCCCCAGAAGCGCACCTTGTCATCGAGGATATACTGATCCTTGGTGCAGGAGGCCGAGCGCGGATGCGGCGAGCCGTAATGCAGCACGCGCGGCACGTTTTCGTGCGTCAGCACGGCCTTGACGCCCGGATAGGCGAGCGCCTTGCTGACATCGATGCTCTTGATGCGCGCGTGGGCGACGGTCGCGCGTTTGGTCTTGCCGTACAGCATGCCGGCAAGCTTGACGTCACCGGTATATTCGGCCTCGCCCGTCACCTTTTCCAGCACGTCGTCACGGCGCACGCTCTTGCCGACGATCTTGAATTCGCGCTCTTCGATAGGGGTGTTGATGTTCATGATCTTGCAGCCTCCATCTCGCGCGCGGCGGATTTGATCGCGTCGAAAATCTTGGTGTAGCCGGTGCAGCGGCAGATGTTGCCGCTGAGGCCGAAGCGGATGTCTTCGTCGGTCGGGCGCGGATTGTCGGCGAGCAGTTTCTTGGCCATCATCAGTATGCCCGGCGTGCAGAAGCCGCATTGCGAGGCGCCGTGCTGCATGAAGGCATCCTGCAACGGATGCAGCGTATCGACGCTGGGCTGCAGCCCTTCGACCGTCTCGATCGAGCGGCCTTCGGCCTCGACGGCGAGCATCAGGCAAGCATTGACCGGCTCGCCGTCGACCAGCACGGTGCAGGCCCCGCAATCGCCGACGTCGCAGCCCTTCTTGGTGCCGGTAAGGCCGACATCGTCGCGCAGCGCGTCGAGCAGCGAGCAGCAGGCCTCCACCGCCATGTCGCGCGCCTCGCCATTGATGGTGAGTTCGACGATCCGTTTCATGCAAAAGCCTCCAGTGCCTGTTTGATGGCGCGACCAGTCAGCACGCCCACCATGTCGCGACGATAATCGGCGCTGGCGCGCACGTTGCTGATCGGCGTGCACTCTTCCATCGCCTTGTTCGCGGCATTCTTGATCGTCGCCGCATCGAGCGCCGTGCCGCGCAGCATGGCTTCTGCCTCCGGGGCCCGCAGCACGGTCGCGCCAACGGCGCCGAGTGCGATGCGGATGTCGTTGCAGAGGCCGTCCTCCATGGTGAGGCTGACGGCGACGCCGACGGTGGACAGTTCCATTGCCTTGCGGCGTCCATGTTTCAGATAGGCCTTGCCGCTGTTGTCCAGCGCTGGCGGCACCGTGATGCCGGTGACGATCTCGCCCTTGGCGAGCACGCTTTTGCCAGGTCCGGTGAAGAATTCGGCAAGCGGGACCACCCGCATGTTGGTGCGGCTGTAGATGTGCACGAAGGCGCCGTCGGCGATCAGCGGCGGGATCGTGTCCGCCGACGGCGAGGCGCGACAGACGTTGCCGACGACGGTGGCGCGGTTGCGCACCTGGATGGAGCCGAGCGAGGCGAAGGCCGCGCGCAGGTTCGGATAACGCTGGCGTACCAGCGCAAGACGCTCCAGACGACCGACCGTCACCAGCGCGCCAAAAGTCAGGCCGCGCGTTTCGTCATAGGTGATGTCGGAGAGACCCGGGATCTGCTTGATATCGACGACGTGGCGCACACGGCGCAGCCGCTCGCGAATTTCGACCAGCAGGTCCGTGCCGCCGTTGAACAGAAAGGTGTCTTCGCCGAGTTCGGCAAGAAGACGGGAGGCATGTTCCAGCGTTTCCGCCCGGTGGTATTCAAAGCGCCTCATGGCATTCCTCATGGGGTTCGGGGCTCCGGCGGCGCGGGCCGCCGGACTGGTCGTGGCACTCTTCAGGCGTGGCCGGTGGCCGGGGCGCCGTTCTCGATCACGGTTTCCTCCGGCTCTTTGGCGGGTATGCCGTTGAAGAGAATGTTGAGCAGTGCTGCGGCAAAGGTGCCGACAAGCACGCCGCTGTGCAGGAATTTCCCGACCGCAGCCGGCAGCTGGTCGAAGATGTTTTCCGCAACGACCGGCACCATGGCGAGGCCGACGCTGACGGCGACGATGTAGAGGTTGCGCCGGTTGGCGACGAAATCCACCTTCGCCAAAATCTTCACGCCCGTCGCCGAGACCATGCCGAACATCACGATGGCGGCACCGCCGACGACGTAGCTCGGGATGGACGCGCTGATGAAGGCGACCTTCGGCAGCGAGCCAAGCAGAATCAGGATGGCGCCGCCCGCGGCGACCACGAAGCGGCTGAGCACGCCGGTGATCTGGAGCAGGCCGACATTCTGCGCATAGGTCGTATAGGTGAACGTGTTGAGGAGGCCGCCGATGATGTTGCCGACGCCATCGGTGCGAAGGCCGCGGGCGAGGTCCGACTGGCTGATCTTGCGCCCGGCCATGTCGCCCACCGCCAGGAACTGGCCGGTCGATTCGATCATCATGACCGTCATGACCGCACAGAGCGACAGGATCGACCAGAACTCGAAGATCGGCCAGCCGAAGGCGAGCGGGTGGATGATGCGCACCCACTCGGCATCGCCAACCCCATGGAAATCCACCTTGCCGGCGGCAATGGCGATGGAAAAGCCGATGCCGATGCCGATCAGGACGGCGAGATTGGACAGAAAGCCCTTGAGAACGCGGGTAAGAAGCAGGATGGAGAGCAGCACGATGGCGGCGACAGCAAGTCCGAAGGGCGCGCCATAGGCGGGGTTCGGGATCATGCCTTCCGCCCCCCGGATCATGGGCTGGCCGCCGGCCGCCCAGTTGACGCCGACGCGCATCAGGGAAAGGCCGATGACCAGCATGACCGTGCCGGTGACAACAGGCGGAAAGAAGCGCACCCAGCGTCCGAAGAACGGCGCGACAAGGATGGTGAAGACGCCGGAACCAATGACGGCACCGATGACGCCGGGCATGCCCAGCTCCGGATTGGTGCCCGTCGCGATGATCGAGGGCACGGCCGTGAACGAGACGCCCATCATGATGGGCAGGCGAATGCCGATGTTCCAGATGCCGAGCGCCTGGATCATGGTGACGATGCCGCAGGCGAAGAGATCCGCGCTGACCAGCATCGCGATCTGTTCCTTCGGCAGGTGCAGCGTACTGCCGACGATGAGCGGTACGGCGACCGCCCCCGCATACATGACGAGAACATGTTGCAGACCCAGAGCAAACAGGCTCGGGACGGGATACATCTTTTCGACGGGATCCGTCGTATCGGGCTTGGACATTCGCTTTCCTCCCAGCGAACAGCTTCCGGCGCGGTGGTGGGCATCTTGGCCTCATGTTTTGTCACCGCACGCCGTACAAGCGGGATCATGCTTCTGGCCAAATCAGCAAACAATCGGCATAATTATATTTATTCATCTAGTAATTGAATGAATGGGGCCGCATGGACATCACGCTGAAACAGCTTCGGGCCTTCGTCACCGTGGCCAATCTCGGGCAGTTCACGCTCGCCGCCGACAAGCTCGGCTCGTCGCAATCGGCCGTCAGCACGCTGGTGCGGCAGCTGGAGACGAATCTGAACCTGCGGCTGTTCGACCGGCACACCCGGCTTCTTCGCCTGACCCAGGCGGGCATGGACATCCTGCCGATCGCCGCGCGCGCCGTCGCCGATATCGAGGGCATGGTGGAAAGCTCGCAGGAGCTGAATGCGTTGCGTCGCGGCAAGGTCACGATGGCCGCGGGCACCGTGCAGGCGGCGCTGATGCTGCCGCAGCTCGTGCATGGCTTCACCAAGCTCTACCCGGAGATTACGGTGGCGCTGCATGACGTCGCGGAAAAGACGGTGCTGGAGCAAGTTTCCAACGGTTCCGTCGATCTCGGGCTCGGCACGGTGCCGGAGGACGACCCGGAACTCGTCGGCACACGGCTCACCACCGATGAGTTCCTCGTGGTGCTGCATGCCGAGGATCCACTGGTGAAACGCCTTGAACTGCGCTGGACGGACCTTGCCGATTGCAAGCTGATCGGCCCGCAACGCGGCAACCCGATCCGAGACCGGCTGGAAAATGAACTGGCGCGCAACGGCATCGTCCTGCCGCTCGACAAGTCGATGCAGGAAGTGGCGTTGCCGTTGACGATCATCGGCATGGTCGAGGGCGGGCTTGGCGTCGCCATCATGACCTCGGCGGTCACGCGGCTTGCCACCTCCATGGGTCTCGTCGTGCGCACGCCGAAGGAGCCGCATATCAAGCGCGAGGTCAGTCTGATCCAGAAGCGCGGCCGCTCGCTGTCGCCGGCCGCGCGGCGGTTTCGCGATTTCCTGCTGAAATCGGTCCATTGACCCGCTAAAAATTCCAGCGTTATCTGATGGTGCTGCTGGACCGCGCGATAGCCGGGCAGGCAGGGCGCAGCGGCTCGACGCTGCGCGCGGAGGCCGGTGCCCGATGCGCGCCGGGCCAGCCGCCGCTCCCAGCCACACCAGACCAGGAGCATTCATGGCTCACGCCCTGAACGACCGCGCCATCCATTCCGGCGAACCCGCCCGGCCAAATCGCCCCGATCTTTCCACCGACGCCATCCGCACGGCAAAGGAAGACCTTGCCGCCTGCTTCCGCATGGCGGCGCGAAACGGTTTCGAGGAAGGCATCTGCAACCATTTCTCCGCCGTCGTACCCGGCCATGACGATCTTTTCATCGTCAATCCCTACGGCTACGCCTTCCGAGAACTGACCGCCTCGAAGCTGCTGGTCTGCGATTTCAACGGCACCGTCGTCGATGGAGAGGGCGCGCCGGAAGCCACCGCCTTCTACATCCACGCCGAAATCCACCGCCGCCTGCCGCGCGCCAGGGTCGCCTTCCACACGCATATGCCCTACGCGACGGCACTCTCCATGACGGATGGGCCGCCGATGATCTGGGCCGGGCAGACCGCGCTCAAATTCTACGGCCGCACCGCCGTCGACGAGAACTACAACGGTCTGGCGCTCGACTACGCGGAAGGTGCACGCATCGCCGGCACTGTCGGCGATGCCGACATCGTCTTCCTGAAGCACCATGGCGTGCTGGTGCTCGCCCCCTCCATCGCCGAGGCCTGGGACGACCTCTATTATCTCGAGCGCGCCGCTGAAGTGCAGGTGCTTGCGATGTCGACCGGCCGCACGGTCTCACCGGTCGATCCCGATATCGCGCAGGCTGCCTACCAGCAGATGCGCGAAGGCGACGCGGCGTCCGCCAGGGCTCATCTCGCGGCCATCCGCCGGCAATTGGACGCCGAAGAACCACAATATCGGCATTAATTTCCTGAAGAATGGGCGCCATTGCTCAGAGTATTGGCGCCCTTTTTCTGAAATGCCAATCAATTGAATTATTAGAATTTTCTCCAGAATATTTTGCAAATGCGAGAAAACTTAGCACCTGCGATTATTACGGATCATTTATCAAACAATTGAAATAATGAATTTGTTTAAACTAATCGCCCATGCTTAGTTTTCCGCCATAACAAGAAGGTGGGAACGAATGGTACGTGACACTGCAACTGCGTCGCTCGCAAATCTGGCCCCCGGCCGGTCCTTTGCGCTTACGGGCGGAACCGTCATTCACGAGGACGGCACGCAATCGGCCGGCGATATCATCGTGGGAGCGGACGGGCGCATCGTTGCGGTCGAACCCTATCTCGACACCGGCTCCTGCGGCGCCTGCGTGGACATCACGGGCATGCTGGTTTCTGCCGGCTTCCTCGATGCCCACCAGCATCTCGACAAGACCGGCGTGCTGCGCTTCACGCCCAATCCTTCCGGTACGCTGCAGGGCGCCCGCGAGGCCTTCGCCAAATATGCCCGCACCGCCGGCCCCGACGACATCCACAAGCGTGCCACGCGCACCGTCGAGCGATGTCTCTCCCGCGGCACGACGGGCATCCGCAGCCATATCAACGTCGACAAGGATGCCGGCTTCCACGGCATCGAGACGCTGGCCGGTATCCGCGATGCCGAAAAGGATCGCATCACCCTCCAGCTCGTCGCCTTCATGACGCCGCATCCGGGCCAGGATTTCGACTGGCTCGGCAAGAACATCGACGGCGCGGTGGCGCTTGCCGATGCCGTCGGCGGCACGCCGGCTGTCTCCGAAGACCCGCCGCGTTATCTCGACATGCTGTTTGCCGCCGCCGTGAAGGCGGGCAAGCCGGTCGATCTGCATCTCGACGAGCATCTCAAGGCCGACGTGCACCTGCTGGACGCCGCCCTCGAACGGGTCGAGCGCTTCGGCATGCAGGGCCGCACCGTGTTCAGCCACGTCTCCGTGCTGAGCGCCCTGCCCCGCAAGGAATTTCAACGCATCGCCGAACGCCTGCTCGCGCTGGATGTCGGCGTGGTGACGCTGCCCGCGGCAAACCTCTATCTGCAGGGCCGCGACGCCGAAATGTTGCCGCCGCGCGGCCTGACGCGCGTCGCCGAGCTTTATCGCGCCGGCGTCACCATCGCGACGGCCTCCGACAATATCCAGGACCCGTTCGTGCCGACAGGCTCCGGCGACATGCTGGAAATCGCCCGCTGGACGCTGCTGGCCGGTCATCTGCGCGGCGACGAGCTTGCCGCCGCCCACCGCATGATCACGACGGCGCCGGCCCGCCTGATGGGGCTTGGCAAGGAGCATGGACTGAAGCCCGGTGCGCGCGCCGATTTCATCGTCACCGATTGCATCGACACCGACACGCTGGTTGCCGGTGGGCCGGACCGGGCCTTCGTCTTCTCGAAGGGCCGTCTCGTCTCGCACAGCGCGACCGAAACGGTCCGCATCAAGGAGGATGCATAACCGAGCGGCGACTCCGGGGGGATTGGACTTCAATCTAAGGGGAGACTGGAATGAACAAGACCGTGTTTTCACGTCGTTCGCTGCTTGCATCCACCATCGCACTCACGCTCGCCGGCCCAGCCTTGCAGGCGCCTGCTCGTGCCGACGACTTCAAGATGGGCCTTCTGGTCCCCGGCAGCATCGGGGAAGAAGGCTGGAACCGGATCGCCTTCGACGCACTGAAGCGCGTCGAGAACGAACTCGGCGCGAAGATCAGCTATGTCGAACTGCCGGAGAACCCGGCCGCCTTCGAAAAGGCGTTCCGCGACTATGCCAGCCAAGGCTATCAGGTCGTCTTGGGCCATGGCTTCCAGTTCCAGGATGCCGCGCTGACGGCGGCGGAGGATTTTCCGGATACCGTCTTCCTCATCTCGTCGAGCCGCATCCACGAGGGCAAGGTCATCGGCCTGAACACCGATGCCAGCCAGCCCTTCTATCTGATGGGCGTGATCGTCGCGACGATGGGCAAGGGCGCCGGTCTCATCGGCGGCATGGAAATCCCGCCCATCACGCAGGCCTTCGAAGGCTTCGTCAACGGCGCGAAGAGCGTGAACCCGGATTTCCCGGTCTCGACCGTCTATCTCGGCAGTTTCACCGATGCGAGCGCGGCGAAGGAAGCCGCCTTCAGCGTGATCTCGCAGGGCGCCGATTTCGTCATTCCCAATGCCAATTCGGCGGGCATGGGCGTCATCCAGGCCGCGCGGGAATCGGGCGGCAAGGCCAGCACGTTCAGTGTCTACAGCGACTATACCCACGCCGCGCCTGAGAACGTGCTCGGCACATTCCTCGCCGACTACGGGCAGGGCATCGTGCGCATCGTCTCGGGCATCAAGGACGGCAAGGTGCCGGACAGCAATGTCGATTTCGGCCTGAAGGACACCGACGTCATCAAATTTACCTACAACGACGCGGCCACCAGATCGGTGCCCGCGGAGCTTCGCAAACTCGTCGACGACGTGCGCGCGAAGATCGTTGCAGGCGATATCCAGACCCGCGCGAAGTGACGTGAAGATCCGGCGCGGGCCCCGGAAAACCAGCACAATGGGAGGAAGTACAATGAAATTCTCAAGAAGACTGTTCCTGGAAGGTGTGGCGGCCCTGTCGATCGCCCTTGCCATCCCGGCAATCGCACAGGCCGATGATTTCAAGATGGGCCTTCTCGTGCCCGGCAGCGTCTCGGAAGAGGGCTGGAACCGCATCGGCTTCAACGCACTGAAGGGCGTGGAAAGCCAGCTCGGCGCGAAGATCAGCTATGTCGAGCTGCAGCAGAACCCGGCCTCCTTCGAAAAGGCTTTTCGCGACTATGCGAGCCAGGGCTACAAGGTCATTCTCGGCCACGGCTTCGAGTTCCAGGACGCAGCTCTGGAAGTCGCGCTCGACTATCCCGACACCTACTTCCTGATCTCGTCGAGCAGCATCCATGAAGGCAATGTCATCGGCCTCAACACCGATACCAGCCAGCCCTTCTACCTGATGGGCGTGATCGCCGCGAAGATGGGCAAGAAGGCCGGCCTCGTCGGCGGCATGGAAATCCCGCCGATCCAGCAGGCCTTCGCCGGCTTCAAGAACGGCGCGAAAAGCGTCAACCCGGACTTCCCGATCAGCGAAGCCTATATCGGCAACTTCACCGATACGACGGCAGCCAAGGAAGCCGCACTGAGCATGATCTCGCAGGGGGCCGATTTCGTCGTGCCGAACGCATCGGGTGCCACCGTCGGCGGCTATCAGGCGATCGCCGAATCCGGCAAGGACGTACGCTCCTTCTCGATCTTCAGCGACTTCACGCCGGTCGCGCCCAACAACATTCTCGGCCTCTATGTCGCCGACTATGCGCAGGGTGTGGTGGAGGTCGTCAAATCGATCAAGGACGGCAGCCCGCCGACGGAAAACGTCATCTTCGGCCTCAAGGACCCGAAGGTCATGTCCTTCACCTTCCGCGATGACGGTCCGGTCTCCGTGCCGGCGGAGATCCGCGCCGAAGTGAAGGCGATCAGCGACAAGATCGCGGCCGGCGAGATCAAGACCGGCGGCGAATAAACGGTCGCGCGCTGCGGCGGGCCACCCGGCCGCAGCGCGCCTCGCCGAATGCCACACAAACATCCGGACCGATCCTATGGCACAGGTAAACCAGGGAGTGCGCGAGACCGTGTATCCTCAAGCAGCCCAGACCTTCTACCGGACACTGTCGCAGATCGCGATCAGCGCCGTGACTCCGATCGCGGCGGTCCTCGTCGCCCTTGCCTTCGGCGCAGCCCTGCTGTGGCTCAATGGCTTCAACGGCAGCGACATCGTCACCGTCATGATCTTCGGCTCGTTCCAGGACATGCGTTCCGTCGGCGAGATATTGCTGAAGGCAACGCCGCTGATCCTCATCGGCGCCGGCCTTTGCGTCGCCTTCCGCTGTTCGATCTGGAACATCGGCGCCGAAGGCCAGCTCTATGCCGGAGCGATCGCCGCCACTTTGGTCGGCACCAGCTTCACAGGGCTCTCCGTCTGGGTCCACGTGCCGCTCGTCATGCTGGCCGGCGCGCTCGCGGGGGCGGCCTGGGCAGGCATTGCCGGTTATCTGAAGGTGCGTTTCCAGGCGAGCGAGATCGTCACCACGATCATGCTCAACTATATCGCCTTGATCCTGACGAGCTACCTCGTCACCGGACCGATGCGCGATGCAAGTGCAGCCTATCCACAGTCCGCCCGCCTCATCCGGGAAGCCTGGACGCCGCGCATCGTCTCGGACATGCGGCTCCATATCGGCATCCTCGTCGCCATCGTTCTGGCGGTCGCGCTCTACATCTTCCTGCAACGCAGCAGCCGCGGCTTTGCGCTGCGCGTCGTCGGCCTCAACCCGCACGCCGCACGCTATGCCGGCATGCAGGTTGCCCGCAACGTCATGCTCGCCATGTGCATTTCCGGCGCGATGGCGGGGCTTGCCGGCGCCTTTGAGGTGGCGGGCGTCACGCACCGGCTCTACCAGAACATCTCGCCCGGCTACGGCTTCGAAGGCATCGCGGTCGCGCTGCTTGCGGGCAACAATCCCCTTGCGGCGATCGTCTCGGGCGGGCTCTTCGCGACGTTGCGCTCCGGTTCGGAGGTGCTGCAGATAACCTCGCAGGTACCGCAGGTCCTCGTGCTGGTCATCCAGGGCATCGTCATCCTTTCGGTCGTCGCCTTCGCCAAGCTGCGCGACATCCTCAGGATCGTGGCTTGAAAGAATGGAAACTCCCGCGGGGCGCCTGAGCCCCAAGGGAAAACAAAACCTTAGGCGACCTTCCTGAAGGGTATCTCCATGGACGACATGATGTTTCTCACCTTCCTCGCGACGCTGGCCGGCGCCGCCTGGAGACTTGCGACGCCCCTGATCTTCGCCTCGATCGGCGAGGTATTCTCCGAACGGGCGGGCGTGCTCAATATCGGGCTGGAAGGCACGATGCTGGTCGGCGCCTTCTGCGGCTTCGCGGCGGCCTTCGCCACCGGAAGCGTGCCGCTTGGCCTTCTGGCCGGCATCGCGGGTGGCATGCTGTTCGGGCTGCTCTTCGCTTTCTTCACGATCACCATCAAGGCGGACCAGATCGTGGTGGGGGCGGCGCTCAACCTGCTCGGCATGGGGCTCACGGCCTTCCTGTTCCGCACCTACTATGTCTCGACCGGCAAGGGCATCGAGATCGCCCAGCCCGTGCACATCCCTTTCCTCAGCGATATCCCCTTCCTCGGCGAGGCCTTTTTCCGGCAGAACCTCATCGTCTATTCGACGGTTCTCGTCGCCATCCTCGCCAGCCTCGTGCTCTTCCGCACCTCCTTCGGGCTCACACTGCGGGCGGTCGGCGAACATCCGAAAGCCGTCGACGTCGCCGGTCGCAATGTCGCGGCCTATCGTTACGGCGCGGTCATGGTCGGCACGGGGCTTGCCGGCCTCGGCGGCGCCTTCCTGACGCTCGGCCATTCGAACCAGTTCGTCGAAGGTATCACGTCGGGTCGGGGCTTCATCGTGCTGGCCGTGGTTGTCTTTGCAAGATGGTCGCCGATCGGCGCCTTCTTCGTCTCGCTGCTCTTCGGCCTGTTTTATGCTTTGCAGCTCATGCTCCAGGCACAGGCATCGATCATCGTGCCCTACCAGGTTCTGCAGGCGCTTCCCTACATCATGACGATCATCACGCTCGTCGTGCTCCGCGGCAAGGGCGCGGCCCCGAGCAAGCTCGGCCAGCCCTACGAGATGAGGTAACGGACATGTCCCAGAAACCCTTCCTGCGCATCGACAATATCCGCAAGCGCTTCGGTCCTATCGTCGCCAGCGACGGCGTGTCACTGGAAATCGAAGAGGGCGAAATCCACTCGCTGCTCGGCGAAAACGGGGCGGGCAAGAGCGTGCTGATGAGCATGATCTGCGGCATGGTGCGACCCGACGAGGGCGAGATCGTCTTCAAGGGCCAGTCCGAGCGTTTCAACAGCCCGCGCGAGGCGATCCGCCAGCGCATCGGCATGGTGCACCAGCATTTCATGCTGGTGCCGAACCTGACGGTCGCGGAAAACTACGTTCTCGGCCAGGGCTCGGCGCTGCGCATCATCAACGACATGGACAAGGTGCATGCGAGGATCCGCGAACTCTCGGACCGCTACGCCCTCGATGTGCGCCCCGGCGCCATCATCGAAGACCTCTCGGTCGGCGAGCAGCAGCGCGTCGAAATCCTGAAAGTCCTGTTCCACGGTATCGACCTGCTCATCCTCGACGAGCCGACCGCCGTGTTGACCCCGCAGGAGACCGACCGGCTGCTCGCCCTGATGGGCGATCTCGTCAAGGACGGCAAGACCGTCGTCTTCATCTCGCACAAGCTCGACGAAGTGATGCGCGTCAGCAACCGTATCAGCGTCATGCGCGACGGACGCGTCGTGCACACCGTCAATGTCGGCGAAACGAATGCGCGCGCGCTGGCTCACATGATGGTCGGCCGCGACGTGCGCATGGAGCTGCCGCGCAGCCCCGAGCCGCCCGGCCGCGTCGTGCTGTCGGTCGAAAACCTCACCTGCCGCGCCGAGACCGGCCTTCCCGCCGTGCGCGGCGTGAGCCTCAACGTGCGCTCAGGCGAGATCGTCGGCATTGCCGGCGTGTCCGGCAACGGCCAGACGGAACTGTCGCTCGCCCTTTCCGGCCTGCTGCCGGTCGATGGCGGCCGCGTGATGCTGAGCGGCAAGGACATTACTGGTCTCGACCCCGCCCGCATCAATGCCAGCAGCTTCTCCCACATCCCGGAGGACAGGCACAAACACGGCATCGTCGCCTCGCTGTCGCTCAGCGAAAACACCATTCTCCAGCGCTACGACCAAAAACCCTTCGCAAGCCGTGGCATGCTGAACCGCCGGGTGATCGGCGAACACACGCGCGACCTCATCAAGCGTTTTCGCGTGAAGAGCCGCGACGAGGATCAGGCGATCGGATCGCTTTCGGGCGGCAACCAGCAGAAGCTTGTCGTCGCGCGCGAACTTGCCCGCAACCCGGACTTCATCCTCGTCAACCAGCTTGCCCGCGGCATCGATATCGGCGCGATGGAGTTCGTTATGGAGGAGATGCTGAAACAACGCGACAACGGTCGCGCCATCCTGCTCATCTCCACCGAACTCGAAGAACTCTTCGCGATCTGCGACCGCATCCTCGTAATGTTCCACGGCGAAATCCTGGGCGAGCTGCCGCCGGACCGAACCCGGCTTGACGAACTAGGGTTGCTCATGGCCGGCCAGACGGAACAACCAGCACTTGTCGGCTAGACAGGATAGAAGCGGCAGGGTTTGATGGCGTCGCATAACAGGAGGGCCGCGCGTCCATGAATATTACTCTGCGGCAACTCAGGGCCTTCATCGCGGTGGCGGAACTCGGCCAGTTCAATCTGGCCGCCCGCAGCCTTCATCTCACCCAGTCGGCGGTCAGCATTCTCATCCGCGACCTGGAATCGGAAATCGGCGTGCGCCTGTTCGACCGGCACACGCGCATGGTCTCGCTCACGCTCGTCGGCCAGGAATTCCTGCCGCAAGCGCGAAAGATCCTGAAGGATCTGGAGCTTGCCGTCGGCGATGTGCGCGACAATGCCTCGCTGAAACGTGGCCAGGTGACGATTGCCGCAGCCATCGTGCTTGCCGCCACCATCGTGCCGCCGATCATTGCGCGGTTTCTGCGCATGTATCCGGAAATCTCCGTCAATATCCGCGACATGCCGGAGGAGCAGATAAGCCCGGCGCTCAAGCGCAACGAGGTGGACATGGCGATCGGCACGCTCTCGGAGGACGACCCCGAGATCGCCGCAACCCCGCTTCTTCGCGACAAGCTGATGCTGTTTTGCCGCGAGGACCACCGTTTTGCCAAGCGCAAGTCCGTGCGCTGGAGCGAATTGCAGGACGAAAACCTGATCACGCTCGCCGCTGCTAATCCGCTGCGCAACATCGTCGAACACAATCTGCTGCGCGTCGTGCCGAACTATCGGCCGAAATACGAGGTTCGCTTCTCGACCACCGCCATCAGCATGATCGCCGCCGGCATGGGCGTCGCCGTTCTACCGGAAAACTCCAGCCAACTCGCCTCCGCCGTGCGGGTCACGACGGTGGATCTCGCCGATCCCCATGTCATGCGCGACGTTTCGCTGCTACAGCGCCTTCATCACAGTCTCTCGCCCGCCGCCGAGCACCTCAAAGCAGTGTTTATCGCCAGCGCCGTCGAACGAACCACCCCGCCATAGGGCTCCTTTTCGCTGCATGGATCACGCTGAGCCACCGGAAGCAGGGCCGATGGATGACCGGGCCTCCTGCTGTTCGGCCACCGGGCGGGTCTGCGACAGCAGAAAGGCTCTCGTCTGAGGGCGAACCTGCTCCAGCAGGCTTGCACGGACGACTGCGTGGTATCCGTCCAGAAAGGCCACTTCGGGCGGCGTCAGGGCATCGAGGTCGGCCATGGCGAGGTCGATGGGGGCGAGCGTCAGCGAGGCAAAGCGGCAGAACCCGACACCATCGGCCACCACTTCCACCTGATTTTCGATGCGCATGCCGAAAGCGCCCTGTTTGTAGTAGCCCGGTTCCACCGTCATGATGTTGCCGGGCTCGAAGGCGTGGAGGTTCGGCTTGCGGTCGAAGCGGTGCGGATATTCGTGGACCAGCAGATTGTGGCCGACGCTGTGGCCGGTGCCGTGGTCGTAATCGAGGCCCACTTCCCATAGCGGCCGGCGCGCGAAGGCATCCAGCTGGTGGCCCTGCGTTCCCGCCGGGAAGCGCGCGGACATCAGGGAAACAAAGCCCTTGAGCACGGCCGTATAGGCAACCGTCATTTCTGCGGTCGGTGTACCGAGCATGACGGTGCGCGTAAGATCGGTGGTGCCGTTCCCATATTGCCCGCCGGAATCCACGAGATAGGGCGCGGCCGTGCCGATCGGCGCATCCGTCTCCTCGCTCGCCGCATAGTGGCACATGGCGGCATTGGCGCCAGCGGCGGAAATCGTGCGAAAGCTCGGCTCAAGGAACCCCGGCCTCTCCTGCCGAAAGGCCAGCAACTGGGCTTCGGCCTGAAGTTCGGTGAGGGAGCCTGCGCTTGCCTGCCGCGCTGGGATCTCCAGAGAGAGCCAGGCAAGGAAATCGGTGACGGCGATACCGTCTTCCAGATGACAATCGCGATAGCCCTGCAATTCGGCCTGCGTTTTCAAAGCCTTGGCAAGGGTGATCGGGCTCGTCTGCGGTACGAGCCGCCCACCCGCCGCATATATGCGGGCCTGAACGGCGCTCGGCGCGAAATCTGCGTCGATCATCGCCGCCTTCCCCGCCGCCACCTCGGCAAGCCGTTCTAGGAAACGTTCCGGTGGAGAGAGGGCTACGCCCTCCAGTTCATAGGCATCGAGATCATTGCCGAGCTTGCGGCGGTCGACAAACCATTCGAGCCGGTTTTCCGCGTCAAGCAGCAGAAAGGAGTGCGGCACCGGGTTCATCGGCACGTCGGAGCCGCGCACATTCAGCAGCCAGGCGATATTGTCAGGCAGGGTTTCGACCAGAACATCCGCGCCGCGCTGCCGTATGTCCGCAGCGATGCGTGCGCGTTTGCTGGCGGCAGTTTCCCCTGCGGTCTGTGGCGACATCGCCCTGATGGCCCCGAGCGGGCGCGCCGGACGGGCGCGCCAGATCGTGTCGAAGGGGTCGGCATCGAGCGCGACCAGCTCCGCCCCCGCGGCGGTGCAGCCACCGGCCAGCCTGTCGTAGAGGCTGCCGGCCACCAGCATCGTATCGATGCCGACGCGCCAGCCAGACCGCGCATGGTCCTTCAGCCAGCCGTCGAGCGGATCGTCGTGCAGGTGGTGCACCTCGAAGAACGACAGATCGACTTCCTCGCGCACCTGTACCTGATAGCGTCCGTCCACGAAGATGAGCGCTCTGTCCTTCAGGACCAGCACCAGCCCGGCCGAACCGGAAAAGCCGCTGAGATAGCGCAGGCAATCGTCGCGCGGCGCCGTCACCTCGCTCTGGTGGGCGTCGGTGCGCGGCACGATCAGCCCGTCCAGCCCGGCCGCGTCCAGCCAGCCGCGAAGCGCCGAAAGCACCGGCGCACGGTCGTTTATGGTCATGTCATTCGCTTTCGTTTAGCGGCCGGCCTTCAGCGGACCACCCTTTTCGGCCACCATCGCGACGAGCCGTTCGAAAACCGCGCCGGACTGGCGGATGCCGTCATGCTCGAATTCGTTGGTGATCCAGACATCGACATTGCCGACGGCACGGGACGTCTCGAGTGACAGGCCCGCATCGACATACATGTCGTCGTGGTAGACGACCGCCGAGACCGGCACGGCATTTTCGGCAAGCCGAGCCTTGTCGTAGAGGCGGCTGTAGCGCGGGCGGCGCGCAAGCGCCTCGGCGGCGGCGCGGAAAGGCTTCAGCAGCGCGACCTCCTCGAACATCGAGGGATATATCATCTCGCCGGTAAAGAGCAGCGGCCGCGCTGTGGCGTCGAATTCCGGGAATTCGGCAAGCAGGCGTTCGGCCGACCATGCCGTCGCGCCCTCGCCCTGCCCGTAGATCGCTTCGTGGATTGCGGCAAACAGCGGGTTGCCGTTATAGGCGGTCAGATGCATGAGCGAGCCGAGGAACTGATCGGACAGGCGATCCGGCGCGGCAAAGGCCTCGTCGAGCAGCCAATGGATATTCTCGAAGCCTTGTCCCATGCCGAAATCGAGACCGAGGCTCTGGAAACGCCGAACCGAGAGGCGGTCGCCATCGGGCAGCGTCACCGGGTTGGCATCGATGAAATCGGCGATGCGGGCAGTGAGTGCCCTGTCGTCCGGATAGCGCTTGTAGAACAGGTCGTTCTTGGCACGCACGCGCGGATAGGTATGGCGGTAAACCGTATCGACGGACGGGTCGATGCTCGGGATGCCACCCGCGACGTAGCAGGCGGAAAGACCTTCCGGTGCGCGGCTGAGATAGGTCAGCGTCAGGAAGCCGCCATAGCTCTGGCCGAGCGTCTGCCAGCGCTCGCCGTCGAAGGCGGTCTTGCGCAGATGTTCGAGGTCGTCGACGATGGAATCGGCGCGGAAGCAGGCAAGGTAATCAGCGCCCGCCTCGCCGTCGAAGCCTGCGATCGTCGCGGCATCGACCGGTGTCGAGCGCCCGGTGCCACGCTGGTCGGGCAGGATGATGCGATGGGTCTTCAGCGCCTTGGCGAGCCAGGGCGGGCTGTTCTTCGTCGGACGCGGGGATTTGCCGCCCGGCCCGCCCTGCAGGAAGCAGAGCAACGGCAGCGCCTCGTCCTTGCGGGTAGGATCGACCACTTCCCGGGCGAAGAATTCGATGCTCCTGCCCTGCGGATTGTTCCAGTCGAGCGGCACGGTCACGACATGATCGCGCACATGCAGGCCGGGGATGGTGTATTCGGAGACGATCATGGACTTTCCTCAACGGACTCGCGGGTCAAGCAGCACGTAAAGCAGGTCGACCACGATATTGGCAATGACGATGAACACGCCGCCGAGCAGCACGACACCGATGATGATCGGCCGGTCCTGATTGGCAACCGCCTGCACGGCGAGCGCGCCGACGCCTTGCAGGCCGTAGACCTGCTCGATGACGATGACCCCGCCCAACATGAGGGCGATATCGGCGCCGAGCTGCGTGACGAGCGGCGTCAGGGCTGCGCGCATGCCGTGTTTCCAGACCACCCGGCGCTCCGAAAGGCCTTTGGCACGGGCCGTGCGGATATAGTCCTCGCCCATCACGTCCAGCATCTGGCCGCGCGTGAGGCGGGCATAGATCGCCGCCATGGTCAGCGCCAGCGTCATCCACGGCAGGGCAAGATGCCAAGCCCAGAGTACGGGATTGGAGGAGAGCGCCTTGTAGCCGCCAGCCGGAAACAGCGTGAAGCCCGACTGCTTCGGCAGGAAGTAGAGCAGGTAAAGCGACATCATGCCGAGCACGAAGGTGGGGAAACTGAGGCCGACGAGGATGAAGGCCTGCCCCAGCCGGTCGCGCAGACTGCCGACATAACGCGCCGACATGATGCCGATCGGCACGCCGATGGCAAGCCACAGCAGTGCGCCGCCAAGCACCAGCGACAGCGTCACCGGGATGCGCCTGAGGATGATCGGCGCGACCGGCTGCTGGTTGCGATAGGAGAAACCGAGGTCGCCGGTGAGCGCCTTCTGCATGAAGGCGCCGTACTGCACGATGATCGGCCGGTCGACGCCAAGATTCTTGCGGATCTGCGCAAGCTGGCTTTCGGTCGCCTTGTCGCCGGCGATCATGCGGGCGGGATCGCCCGGCGCCACGAAGAACAGGAAGAAGACGAAGGCCGACAGGACCAGCAAAACGCCGGCGCCGAAACCGATGCGATGGGCGAGGAAGCGGATCATGACTTGCCTCCTGCCTTGGGTTGGCGCTTCAGGCGGCGGGCGGTGCGGGCGCTCTTGGGATCGAGCGCGTCGCGCAGGCCGTCGCCGAGGATGTTGAAGGCGAGCGTCGTCATCAAAAGCGCGGTGCCGGGCACGAAGATCAGCCACCAGGCGACGAGATAGAGCGAGTTGGAGGACGCGTCCGCCAGCATGCCGCCCCAGCTTGGCGTCGGCGGCACGATACCCATGCCGAGGAAGGAGAGCGTCGCCTCGAAGACGATGGAATTGGGGATCTGCATGGTCGTGTAGACGATGATCGGTACCGCGAGATTGGGCAGGATGTCGACGACCATGATCGAGAACGGCCCCGCGCCGAGCGAGCGGCTTGCCAGCACGAAATCCTGCCGGCGCAGCGAGATCACCTGGCCGCGGATGACGCGAGCCATCGGCGCCCAGCTGAAGAAGACGATGACGGCAACGGAGAGCTGGAGGCTCGGCCCGAAGGCCGAGACCAGTGCCAGCGCGCAGAGCAGGAACGGCACGCTCATCACCAGATCGGTCAATCGGCTGAGGACGAGATCGACCGTGCCGCCGAAGTAGCCTGCCGTCGTGCCGACGATGACAGCGATCAGCGAGGCGAGCATGGAGGCGAAGACGCCAACCAGCAGCGACACCCGCGCGCCATAGGCGAGCCTGACCAGCACGTCACGGCCGAGCTGGTCGGTGCCGAACCAGAATTCCGCGCCCGGCCCGACAGGAATCCCGGCCGGCGAAAGGCCCGTCTCGCGGAACTGCTCGATGGGCGAATGGCCCGTCATCGCCGCGCCCCAGGGAGCCGCGATCGCCAGCACGATGACCGCGAAGATGACGCAGAGCGCCGCCATGCTGGCCGTATCGCGCCGGAGCCGCCGCACCGTCAGCGCGAAGGAGCCGCGCTGCACGATCTCGGTCTGTGGAGAGGTTTCGGTCGTCGTCACCTTGCTCATGATGCCACCCGTGTCTCGACCAATGACCGGCGCTCGCGCTCGGCGAAAGCCGGTAGCGTCTTGGAGGCCGAAAGCAGCGTTCGCGTATAGTCGTGCTGCGGATCGGAAAACAGCCGCTCGGTCGCCTCCATCTCGACGATGCGTCCGTCCTGCATCACCGCGATACGGTCGCAGACATGGCGGACCACCGAAAGGTCGTGGGAAATGAAGAGGTAGGTCAGGCCGAGATCCCGCTGCAGTTCGCGCAACAGGTTGAGGACCTGCGCCTGGATCGACACGTCGAGCGCCGAGACCGGCTCGTCGCAGATGATCAGCGCCGGGTTGAGCGCCAGCGCCCGGGCGATGCCGATCCTCTGGCGCTGCCCGCCGGAAAATTCGGCGGGAAAGCGATTGTAGTGCTCGGGATTGAGGCCGACGAGTTCCATCAGGTGGCGTACCTTCTGCCGCCGCTCCTCGCCG
Organism: Shinella sp. CPCC 101442; assembly: GCF_024704725.1. Classification (GTDB taxonomy): domain Bacteria; phylum Pseudomonadota; class Alphaproteobacteria; order Rhizobiales; family Rhizobiaceae; genus Shinella. The sequence continues at coordinate 371,634 of NZ_JALIQS010000001.1, forward strand.
CTTGCAATGCCATGCAGACGGAAGGGATCGCCGATGATGGCGCCCACGCGGCGACGGGGATTGAGGGAGCCGAAGGGGTCCTGGAAGACGAGTTGCACCTGTTGGCGCATCTCGCGCCATTGCCGCGCATCGAGCGTGCCCATGTCACGGCCAAGCACGCGCACGCGGCCGGAGGTCGCCGGCACGAGCCCGGCGACGATGCGCGCCAGCGTGGATTTCCCGCAGCCGCTTTCGCCGACCAGCCCGACCGTCTCGCCGCGCCCGACCGTCAGGTCGATGCCCTTCAGCACGTCGAGCGACCGCTTCGGACCGAAGAAACTGCCGACCTGGTAGGTGAGACGCACATCCTCGACCTCCGCCACCGGCTCGGGTGCCGCTGATTTCGTCGCAGCGACTGCGGCAGGGGCGACCGGCCGAACCATACTTGCCCCTTCCTCCAGCCAACAGAGGGCTTCGACGCCGTCGCTGTAGCGGCGCAGCGGCGGCGGCTCGCTGGAACAGCGCGGCAGGGCCTCCGCACAGCGCGGCGCGAAAACGCAGCCGGCAGGCGTCGCAAGAAGGCTCGGCGGCCGGCCACCAATCGGGGCAAGCTCGGTGCCGGGGCGGTAATTTGCAGGCGTCGAGCGCAGAAGCCCGGCGGTATAAGGATGTGCCGGCGCACGAAAAACGTCCGCCGCCCCGCCATATTCCAGCCGGTTCCCGGCATACATCACCATGACGTCGTCCGCGACGCTGGAGAGCAGGCCAAGATCGTGGGTGATGAGGATGACCGTCGTACCGAATTCGCGCCGCATGGTATCGAGCAGTGCCACGATCTGCGCCTGCACGGTGACGTCGAGTGCGGTCGTCGGCTCGTCCGCGATAACGAGCGCTGGCTTCAGGATCAGGGCCATGGCGATCATCACGCGTTGGCGCATGCCGCCGGAAAACTGATGCGGATAATCGTCGAAGCGTTCGGCGGGGGATGGGATGCCGACCTTGCCGAGCATGTCGACGACGCGCGCCCGCGCCTCCGCCGGGCTGATTTTTTCGTGTGCATGCAGCACCTCGGCGATCTGCGCGCCGATGGTATAAAAGGGATGCAGGCTCGAAAGCGGATCCTGGAAGATCATGCCGATACGCCCGCCGCGCAGGCGGCGCATCTCCTCCTGCGGCAGGCCGATGAGATTGCGCCCTTCGAACCAGACCTCGCCACCGATGTCGGCATTGGGCAGGAGCCCCATCACCGCCTGGGTCAAGACACTCTTGCCCGATCCGGATTCCCCGGCAATGCCGAACAGCGAGCCCGGTTTGATGGAGAAGGAGACGTTGCGCACCGCATGCACGGTGCCGTCCTCGGTCGGGATATCGACGGTGAGACCCTTCGCTTCAAGAATAGCCAAGCCAGAACCCGTTCGTCTGCAGAGGAAAGGAAATGCCGGCGGCGACGGGTCGCCGCCGGCTGGGATTTCAGCCGATCAGCGTTCCAGCCAGAGGTTGGTCCAGTCGCCTTCGACGCCCAGCGCATAGGGCTGGTAGTTCTTTACCGCCTCGCTGCGATAACGCGGGTTCTTGTTGGCGATCAGCGGCACGACCGGTGAATCCGCCATCACCAGTTCATCGACCTCGGCCCAGAGCTTGGCCGTCTCCTCGGGCGTCGTGGCATTGATCGCATTGGTGGCGATCTCGTTGGCCTTCGGATTGTTGTAGTCGGTATAGTTATAGGTCTGGTGCGTGCCGTCGAAGGTGAACTGCGGTTGGAAGACCGAGCGCGCCGCGCCGCCCACCCAGTCCGGCGTCCAGCCCACGGGCGCGATGTCCCAGGTGCCTTCCTTGGTGTTGACCGGGTTGGTCATGAACTTGGAGTAATAGTCGGCCGCGGTGACCGGCGTCATTTCCAGCGTGATCCCGGCGCGCGCAAGGCTCGCCTGCAGCGTTGCGGCGGTCGCCACCTCCAGGTCCTTGTTGCGATAGGGCATCTTCAGCGTGATGCCATCGGGGAAGCCGGCTTCGGTCAGCAGGGCCTTGGCTTTTTCCGGATCGCCCTTCGCTTCCGGCGAGGGATAGAGGTCGAACTTGTGATGGCCAAGCACGCCGATGCCGAAAATGCCGTTTGCCGGCTCGGCGACGGTCGCTCCGCCCCATTGCTGCACGATGGCCGCCTTGTCGACGGCGTATTGCAGCGCCTGGCGCACGCGCAGATCCTTCAGCGCGCCCTTGTTGTTGTCCGACACCGTGTTGATGAACAGGAAGTTCGTGTTGCCGGAGGACATCGCCGTCAGCTTCTCGTCACCGGTGGCGGCAAGCGTGGCGAGGATCGCGGTCGGCACGTTGATGTCATAGGCAAGGTCGGCATCGCCGGACTGAAGCTGCTGCATGATCGCGTCGGCCTGCAGGCCCATCGTGATGTCGATCTCGTCGACATAGGCCTTGCGCAACGGGTCGCTCTCGGCCTTCCAGGCCGGGTTACGCACCAGCTTCAGGCTGGTATCGGGCGTATATTCACCGATCGTGTAGGGGCCGCTGCCGATGAAATTGGCGCGATAGTCCGGGCTGTCAGGAATGTAGTCCAGCGTTTCGACGGCGGCCGGTGCGGGCATCGGCAGGGAAAGCATGTAGACGAAGTCGCCGGCCCGTTCCTTGAGCTTGAAGATCACCGTCTTGTCGTCAGGCGTCTCGATGCCGGTGACGTCGTTGGCTTCCAGATAGGCCTTCATCGCAGCCGCCGTCGGCTCGACCTTGGCAAAGCCGTCGCAGAATTCGGACAGGCCGGAGATCAGCGCCGTGAAATAGGTGAGCGTCGATGCCTGCATATGCGGGTTGCAAAGGCGCTTGAAACCACGCTCCACATCGGCCGACGTGATCTGGCGCGCGCCGGAGGGGGCATTCCACATCGCACCGTCGCGCAGGGTGAACGTATAGGTGAGGCCGCCGTCGGTCGGCTGCGGAACCTCGGTCGCGAGATCACCGACCGGCTTGAGCGCGACATCCGGATCGGCCGAGGCCTCGTAGCTGACGAGCTGGCGGGAAATGGCGCGCATGAGATTGTTGGTCGGAACCATGCCGGCAAGCGCCGGGTCCATGTGATCGGGCTCGCCCGTGGCCAGAATGCGCAGCACGCCGCCGGTCTGCGGCTCCTCCTGCGCCAGCGCGCTGCCGGCTTGCAACGTGCCGATCACGGCCGCCGTCGCCATCAGGAACTTCAAGTTCTTCTGCATCCGCATGGGTTCCTCCCTTTGAGCCCTATCCTCACGAGGCAGAGTCATTACTCAAAATTTGAACCATTGCAAAAGAAATTGAGGGGTTGTAGTAAAATTTTTGTAGGTCAGGGAATGGTGAGCGTAGAAGGGGGCAGCGTTCGGCGCAATCCTCTCGGTGAAGCCGTTCCGTGCATCGACATTGCGGATGCCATGGCTCATATTTCGGCAAATCGAACCGATCCGCAAACAGGTGTTGCAATGCCGCAAGAGGCGAAAGCGAGAAAGAGGGACGTGGCAGACAACGTCGCGGAAGACACGCTCGGTAAGAAGATACGCAAGCACCGCCGTGCCATGGACATGACGCTGCAGCAGGTGTCCGAGCGCGTGGGGCTTTCCATCGGCTTCCTGTCGCAGATCGAACGTGGCGCCTCGACGCCCTCGCTCGCCTCGTTGTGCAACATCGCCGAAGCCCTCGGCACGAATGTCGATGCCTTCATCAAGGCGCCGCGCCAGTCGGGCTCGGTATCGCGGCAGGGCGAACGCACGTCCTTCAGCCTTGGCGATGCGCGCCGCACTTACGAATTGCTCGGCGGCAGCTTTGCCAATGCAAAACTCCATCCGACGCTGGTGCGCCGTCCGCCGGGCCACGTCTCAGAGATCATGCACAACGAGGGCGAGGATTTCGTCTATGTCCTGGAAGGCTGCGTGCTGCTGGAGGTGAATGGCGAGCGCCACATCCTCAACAAGGGCGACTCCATGCATTTCCAGTCGCATCTGCCGCATCGCTCGGCGACGCTTGGCACTGAAACGACGCTGGAACTATGGGTCCGCACGCAGCCGCTGTTTCTCTAGACGCGCGCATAGGCAAAGAAAAAGAGCGCCCTTCACTCTTTTTTCGAACGGCGAGGGAATAATCCCGAGGGCATCGGTGTCTTGACATCGGCGGCACAAAAAACCGCCGTAACGATGGGAGACGACCATGAAGTTGCTGATCCTTTTGCCATTCGCCGTTGCCGCCCTCACGGGCAGCGCGTTTGCCGCCGAACCGTTCAAGACCGTGAAGACCGACAAGGGCGAGGTTCTCGCGGGCGAAAAGGGCATGACGCTCTATACGTTCAAGAAGGACGAGAAGGGCGAGTCCTACTGCTACGACAAATGCGCCGCCAATTGGCCGCCGGCCGTCGCCGCTTCCGATGCCAAGGCGGAGGGCGCATATTCGCTCGTCACCCGCAAGGATGGCGCCAAACAATGGGCCAAGGATGGCATGCCGCTCTACTACTGGATCAAGGACAAGAAGGAAGGCGATACGACCGGCGACGGCGTGAACGACGTCTGGCATGTCGCCAAGCCCTGACCAGCCGAAGAAGCCTGAGGATGGCAGGCGGGAGGGCATCGCCTCCCCGCCGCCGTCTTTCGACGCGCAGATTCTGGCACTGCTGCCGCAGCTCAGGCGCTATTCGCGCAGCCTGACGCGCTCGGATGCCGAAAGCGACGACCTGCTGCAGGACTGCGTCGAGAAGGCGCTCGTCAACCGCGCGCAATGGCGCGGCGCGAACATCCGCGCCTGGGCCTATCGCATCATGACCAATCTCCACCTCAACGCCCGCCGCGCCGTCGCGCGCCGGCCCTCCGTGGGCATCGAGGAGGCGGAGGGCGTTGTGTCGAATGTCCTTGCCACCGATCCGCTGGAGCGCAATCGGCTGGTGCGGGCGCTCGAAGACCTTCCCGACGACGCACGCGCCGTGTTGATGCTGGTCGCGGTGGAGGGCCATTCCTATCAGGAGGTCGCCGGTATCATGGAGATCCCGCTCGGCACCGTCATGTCGCGCCTCTCCCGCGCCCGGCAGATGCTGCGGCAGAAGCTGCAGGAAGAAAACGTGATCCATTTGCGGAGCCCCAGATGAACGAGACGCATCCCGTTCCCGAAGCGGAGCTGCACGCCTATGCCGACGGCCTGCTCGACGAGACCGGCCGCAAGCGGGTGGAGGCGCATCTTGCCGAAAACCCGGAAACCGCCCGCATGGTCGCCGACTGGCAGGCGCAAAACGACGGACTGCGCAACGCTTTTGCCGGCTACGCGACCACCCGCCCCTCCGATCTTCTGCTCGTCGCAGGCGCCAAATCACCCCGGGCACCGCGCCATTCCGCCCTGGCGGCAGCGGCAGTGCTGGTCTTCGCGCTCGGTGGCCTCGCCGGTCATTTCGGCCCGGCCCTGTTTGAAAAGCCGCCGGCTCAAACAGCGATCGAGGCGCTGCCGCACGAGGCGCGCAACGCCTATCTCATCTATGCGAGCGAAGTGCGCCACCCCGTCGAGGTCTTTGCCGACCAGGAGGCGCATCTGGCAACGTGGCTCGGAAAACGCCTCTCCATTGCCGACATGAAGGTACCGAACCTCCAGACGCTCGGCTTCAAGCTCGTCGGCGGCCGCCTGCTGCCCGTCGCCGACAAGCCGGGTGCGATGTTCATGTACGAGAACGAGACCGGACAGCGCATCACCGTCCTGATCGGCCGCAACGAGGATAACCGCGAAACGAGCTTCCGCGTCGCCGCGGCGGATAATGTCGAGACCTTCTACTGGATCGACGGCGCCCTCGGCTATGCCGTCACCGGCGACATTCCCCGCGACCTGCTGCAACAGATCGCGGAGGAGTGCTACCGGCAGTTCCCGACCTGACGGATCGTCAGACGGCAGCGTAGCGATTGAGCGGCAAGGCAGCAACCACGCTTTGCGCGACCGCATGACAGGCGACGTTCGAACCGTTCTCCGCGACCTGCAATTCAGGCCGCACCGTCGAGCAGACCTCCATGGCCAGCGGACAGCGCGGATGGAAGACGCAGCCTGACGGCGGCTTCAGCGGGCTCGGCAGGTCCCCGGTCAGCGGCGCGCGGTCGCGCTTGGGGTTTTCCATGTCCGGGATCGTTTCAAGCAGCAGCTTTGTATAGGGGTGCTGCGGGGTGTCGAAGACAGCTTGCCCCGCCCCCTCCTCCACCAACCTTCCGAGATACATCACGCCGATGCGGTCCGTCAGGAAGCGCACGACGGAGAGGTTGTGGCTGATGAAGAGATAGGTAAGGCCGAGCCGTTCCTGCAAGTCCTTCAAGAGGTTCAGCACCTGCGACTGCACGGAGACGTCGAGCGCCGAGGTCGGCTCGTCAAGCAGCAGAAGCTCGGCATCCGCCGCGAGCGCCCGGGCAATGGAGATGCGCTGGCGCTGGCCGCCGGAAAATTCATGCGGATACTTTCCTGCATCGGCCGGCGCGAGGCCGACCGTCTTCAGGAGCTCACCGACGCGTTCACGCCGCGCGTTGCCGTCCAGCGCCCTGTCCATCGGCTCGGCGATGCTGCGGCCGATGCGCCAACGCGGATTGAGGCTGCCGATCGGGTCCTGAAACACCATCTGCAAGCGCACGGGCGCGGCATCCGGCGTGTTGAAGGCGATCTCGCCCGCCGTCGGCCGGTCGAGGCCGGCGACAAGACGAGTGATCGTCGACTTGCCGCAGCCGGACTCGCCAACGATGGAAAAGGTCGTTCCCCGCTCGATGGAAAAGCTGACGCCGTCCACGGCCTTGACGATCTTGCGTCCCGAACGCGTGACGACGCGCTGCAGGAAGGGTTCGGAGACATCGAAGCTCTTGCCGAGATTGACGACCTTGATCAGTGCGGTATCGGCGGCGTTTCCCATGGCATCACTCCACCCAGGCGCCATCGCGCGCGACGATGCGGCCGCGCTTGACCACGAGGCTGCGCTTCGGCCGGTCGACGAGGATTTGCGCGCGGTTCTCGCCCTCGATCAGCACCAGGCTGCCCTCGCAGCCGACGTCGAGGCCGTGCCCTTCAAGGCCCAGCAGCGTGGCACCACGGCTGGTGCCCATGTCGAGGGCGGCCACCAGTTCCTCGTCCGTGCGGCAATAGGAACGATAGGAAAGCAGCCAGCAGCGCTCCAGCATGTCGCCATTGCCGTGCGGGTTCCAGGTGTCGCGCAGCGAATCCGAGGCGACCGCGCAACGCACACCCCGCCGCGCCAGTTCGAACATCGGCGGGAAGTTGATCTCGCCGGGAACCGCCGAGATAATGCCGATGCCCGCCTCCACGAGCGTATCGATCATAGCGTCCACCTTGTCCACCGGCCCATCGCCGAGGCAGAAGGCGTGGCTGACGACGACGCGGTTCTGCATACCAAGCGCCCTTGTGCGCTCCGCGATCATCGCCAGTTCGGACAGGCCGAGCTCGCCGAATTCGTGCAGGTGGATGTCGATCTTGGCGCCCTTGCGATTGGCGATGTCGAAGATCGTGTCGAGATGCCCCTTCGGGTCACCGTCGATATTGGCCGGATCGATGCCGCCGATGACCGAAGCGCCCTCGTCGATTGCCGCCTCCATCAGGTCGGCTGTGCCGGGATCGATCATCATGCCGAGCTGCGGGAAGGCGACCAGTTCGAGGCCGACGGCATGGTTCGTCTTTTCCCAGGCCTTCAGCACCCCGTGCAGGTTGTCGAGCTTGTAGCCGGTGGAGATATCGACATGGCTGCGGATATGGGTCGAACCCATGGCGACACACTGGCGCATCAGGTTGCCGGCGCGCTCCTCAACATCCCAGGGCAGGTTCTTGCGGATCTCCACCTCGTTGTCGATCATGGCGCGCAGCGACGGCGGCACGTTGATGCTGTGCCACGGCAGGCCCCAGAGGATCTTGTCGAGATGGACATGCGCCTCCACGAAGGGCGCTATTGCAACGGCGTTTCGCCCGTCATGCACCGGCACTCCTGCCTCGTGCGGCAGGTTTTTCCCGACGGCGGCGATCTTGCCCCCCTTGATCAGGATATCGGCGGTTTCCCCGGCATCGGGGCGGACATTGGTTACAAGCAGATCGGTCATGAAAACATTCCTGATATCAGCGCAAGCGGGGGTTCAGAACATCGCGCAGCCAATCGCCGACCATGTTCACGGACAGGACAAGAAGGACGAGGGCAGCGCCGGGGAAGAGCGAAATCCACCACTCGCCAGAGAGCAGAAGGTCGTTACCGGCGCGGATGAGCGTGCCGAGGGACGGTTGCGCCGGCGGCATGCCGAGGCCGAGGAAGGAGAGGATCGCTTCCGTGAGAATGGCGACGCCGAGGCCAAGGGTCGCCAGCACCAGCACCGGCCCGATCGTGTTGGGCAGGATATGGGTGAGCACGATGCGGGCGCCGCTGACCTTGCTGATACGCGCCGCCGCGACATAGTCCTTGCGCCGCTCCACCATGGTCGAGGCGCGCACGGTGCGGGCGAACTGCACCCAGTCGGCAACGCCGATGGCGAGGATCACGACGTAGAACCGCATCTCCTCGCGCATGGCGACCGGCATGACGATCTTGGCGACGCCGTCGATGAAGAAGGCGATCATGATGGTGGGGAAACTCAGCTGGATATCGCCGAGCCGCATGATCAGCGCATCGACCCAGCCGCCGAAATAACCGGCGGCAAGGCCGAGCAGCACGCCGATCGTTACCGAAAACAGCACGGCGGCAAGGCCGACCAGCAGTGAGATCCGCATGCCGTAGAAGATCGACGACAGGATATCGCGGCCCTGCTCGTCGGTGCCCAGCAGGTACCTGGCCGTGCCGCCATCCGACCAGACCGGCGGCAGGCGCGAATCCATGATGTCGAGCGTCGCGGGGTCGAAGGGGTTGTGCGGGGCTATCCAGTTGGCCGCAGCCGCGCAGAAGACGAGCGCCAGGAAGACGACGGTCGCGAAGATGACCGCCGGCGAGGTGCGGAAGCGCCAGGCGAAATCGCTTGCCGCCCAGTCCTTGAGAAGTCCGGTCAATCGGGTCATTTCACGCGCATCCTCGGATCGACGAGAAGATAGGTCATATCGACGATCAGGTTGATCGTGACGAAGCTGAAGCCGACAAAGGCGAGATAAGCGGCCATGACGGGGAAGTCGGCGAACTCGATCGCCTGCAGGATGAGCAGCCCCATGCCCGGCCACTGGAACACCGCTTCCACCACGATGGCGAAGGCGATGAGCGAACCGATCTGCAGGCCGACGACCGTGATGACGGGCAGCAGGCTGTTGCGCAGCGCGTGGGTGAGATAGACGGCACGGTCTGAAAGGCCACGGGCGCGGGCGAACTTGATGAAATCGGCCCGGAACACCTCCAGCATCTCGCCGCGCACGAGGCGCATGATCATGGAGATCTGGAAAACCGACAATGTAATCGTCGGCATGATCAGCGCTTTCAATCCACTTGTGGTCAGAAGCCCCGTCGTCCACCAGCCGATCTGCACCGTCTCTCCTCTTCCGAAGGCCGAAAGCCAGCGCAGCTCCACCGAGAAGACGAGGATCAGCAGCATGCCGATGAGGAACTGCGGCATGGAGATGCCGAGGAGCGAAACAAGCTGGACGATACGGCTGAGCAGGCCCTTCGGGCGAAGCGCCGTATAGATGCCCATGGGTATGCCGACGAGAAGCGCCGTGAGCGTTGCGGTCAGTACAAGCTCCAGCGTCGCCGGCAGGCGCACCAGCATCAGGTCGATGACCGGCTGGCGGTTGCGGTAGGAGACGCCGAAGTCGCCCACGGCTGCGCGCTCGACGAAGCGCCAGAACTGCACGATGGTCGGCTGGTCGAGCCCGAGCGCGACGCGCAGCTCCTCGCGCTGTTCCAGCGTGGCGTTCACCCCGAGAATGTTGTTCACGGGATCGCCGAGGAAATTGAAGACACAGAATGACAGACCCGAGACGACCAGCATGACGAGAACGACGCTGGTGAGCCGGGTGGCGAGCAAGGAGATCATCGCAGCCTCTCACGGGGAAGAGAGGACGGCGCGGGTCTGCGCCGTCCAGCGGTGGCGTCACTTCATCGTGTAGTACCAGAAGCGGGTATATTCGTCGGCCGGAACGATGGCATTGACCTTGTCGCTCATGCCCCAGGTCAGGAACTGCTGGTGCAGCATGATCTTGCCGACCTCGTCGCGGTGGATCTTCACCGCCTCGGAGATCATCTCCTGGCGCTTGGCCGGGTCATATTCCGTACCGATCTTCTCGATCAGCTCGTCGACATGCTTGTTGGAATAGCCCTTCGGATTCCAGGCGCCGAGATCACCCGTCGGCGTGTGGATGGTCGCCGACATGATGTTGTAGGCGTCGATGGTCGGAAGACCGGCCCAGCCGAGCATGTAGAAGGCATATTTGCCTGCCGGAAGCTCGGTATCGAACTGCACGGGCGTGTGCATGTTGAGCTGCGCCTTGATGCCGACCTTGGCGAGCATGCCGACGACGGCCTGGCAGATGCGCTCGTCGTTGATGAACGAGCCGGCCGGGCAATCCATCGGCAGGTTGAAGCCGTCCTTGTAGCCCGCTTCCTCGAGCAGCGTCTTCGACGCCTCGATGTCGAAGGGGAAGCGCACATCGAGGCTGGCGTCATAGAACGGCAGTTCGGGCGCGAGCGGCAGCGCCGTCGGGCGGCTGTTGCCGCGCATGATGGAGCGCTTGATGCCTTCGATGTCGATGGCCTGGTAGATGGCCTTGCGCACGCGCGCATCGGCGAGCGGGTTGCCTTCGACGCCACTGCCTTCCAGCGCGGCGCTCTGCTGATCCATGCCGAAGAAGATGTTGCGCAGGTGCGGCGCGCGCATGATCTTCATGCCCGGCGTCGCCTCGATGCGCGCGATGTCCTGCGAGGGTGCGTTACGGATGAAATCCACTTCGCCCGACAGCAGTGCTGCGACGCGCGTCGCGGCATTAGTGATCGGCGTATAGACGATCTCGTCGAGATTATGCTGCGGCTTGTCCCACCAGTCCGGATTTTTCACGAGGGTGGTACGGATGTCGGGCTGACGCTCCGAGAGCTTGAAGGGGCCGGTGCCGACGCCCTGCGTGCTCATCGCACCGCCCGTATTGGTGGAAAGATCGATCGGCTTGTCGGCGCCGACGGATTCCTGGAATTCCTTGTCGAGAATGTACCAGCCGGCAAAGTCGTTGAGGAGGAGCGCGTATTTGCGCTTCAGCGTCACCTCGATCGTGTGGTCGTCGATCTTGGTGATCTCCTTGACCGGCTCCAGCAGGCCGGCGAAGGGCGAACCCGGCGAGCCGGCGCGCACGAAGGAAAAGATGACATCATCGGCGGTGAACGGGTTGCCGTTGTGGAATTTCACGTCCTTGCGGAGATTGAATTTCCACTTCGTGTCGGAGACCGCTTCCCAGCTCTCGGCAAGCGCCGGCTCGAGCTTCAGGTCTGCATTCCAGCGCACCAGGCCCTCATAGACATTGGAGAGCAGGCTGAGCGTGAAATCGTCGCGCGCGGCATGCGGATCCATGGAGCTGATTTCTTGCGCCTCGGCGAACCGAAGCGTGTTCGCATTCGCGGCCCCCGTTGCCAGGACGGCGCAGGATGCGGCCAAAAGGACTTTCAGATAGCGGTTCATGAGCTACTCCCAGCTTAGAGCGCTTCCCGGCCAGTGGTCCCCCTCGAAGGGATCGTCTTGTCTTATGTCACTCGCCGATATCGCAGGATTGAATGTTGCCGATCAGCGAGCGTGTCCGCGCCATGGCTTGTCCGCCTCGCCGCCCGGAAGAAGCCCGGGCATCAGCATAGTTTCACAAGCCCATTCGATAGTCCACATATTTGTACTCTAAATTATTCTGAATTGTGTACAATTATGAAAGCCATCATCCATCGACGCCACCCTGCTGCAGGAAGCACGAAGCCTCCGTGCCGCCTGCCGGCTGCAGCAGGGGCGTCTCGGCACCGCAGCGCGGCCCGGCCTTCGAACAGCGCGGATGGAAGGAACAGCCCGTCGGCCAGCTGCCGAGGCGGGGCATGGATCCGCTGATCTGGGCGAGCCGCTCCGGCTGGCGGTTGAGCGGCGGAATGGAGGCCATGAGGCCCGCCGTATAAGGATGGTTGGGACGCCGCACGACATCATCGACCGGCCCGATCTCGACAAGGCGGCCGGCATACATCACCGCAACCCGGTCGGCGACCTCGGCGATCACGCCCATATCGTGCGTCACTAGCATGATCGCGGTATCGCGCGTCAGTGCGAGCCGCTTCAAAAGCGCCAGGATCTGGGCCTGGATGGAAACGTCGAGCGCCGTTGTCGGTTCGTCCGCGATGATCAGTTCCGGCTCGCCGGCCAGCGCCAGGGCGATGACGATACGCTGGCGCATGCCGCCGGAGAACTGGTGCGGATACTGGCCGAACCGCGTCGAGGGATCGGCAATGCCGACTTCCGCGAGAAGCTGGATGGCCCGTTGACGCGCCTGCGCCGAAGACATCGCCGGAAAATGCGTGCGGATCGTCTCTGTGAGCTGCCGCCCGACCGTGAACAGCGGGTCGAGGCTGGTCAGCGGGTCCTGGAAGATCGCGCCGATGCGCTTTCCGCGCAGCCGCCGCTGCTCCTTTTCCGGCAGATTGTCGATGCGTTCGCCGGAGAGATGGATGGTGCCAGCTGCAATCCGCCCCGGCGCCTGCAGCAGGCCGATAAGCGCGCTGCCCGTCAGCGACTTGCCGGCACCGGATTCGCCGACGACTCCGAGGATTTCGCCACGCCCGATCGAGAAGGACACGGCGTCGATCGCGACGAGCGCCCTCTCGCGGATGGGGAACTCGATCCGGAGGCCGCGAACATCGAGAACGGCGGCTACCGGCTCCGGGTGTACTGCCGTTGCGAATGCACTTGCGCTGGTCATCACAGCCTCCAGATTGTGCAACCCGGGCCGCGGCCGAAGGATGCCGGATAATATACAATAGAGAATACAATAGAGATTCACTCTTGTGTCAAACACAAAGATTCAGCACCTGCCACGCAAACGAAGACCGGCCGCCCAGGGATGGGCGGCCGGTCTTGCAGTTCCGCTTGTCGGACGAGCGGTCAGATCAACAGGAAGTCCGAAGTCGAAAGCGTCGTCACCTTGGCAAGCGTGGTGACGAGGACGGCATCCGCCTCGTTGCCGGTGCCGTCGGCGTCGTACCAGAGGCGGCCATTGTCCTTCTCGAAGAAGAACTGCGCGGCCGCACCGGTCGCCTTCAGGTCGTTGCCGGAATAGAGCACGAGCTTGGAGAAGCCGAAGACGTCGTTGTCGATGGCGAGTTTGTCTTCGCCGCGCTTGAAATCCGTGATGAGGTCGCCTGAGCCGACCGCCTCGCCGGATGCGTAGACGAACTGATCGGCGCCAGCACCACCGGTCAGCGTATCGCCATGACCGCCACCCTCCAGCTTGTCGTTGCCGGCGCGGCCATCCAGCCTGTCATCACCGAGCCCGCCTTTCAGGTAATTCGCGGCGCTGCTGCCGAGGATGGTGTCGTCGCTGTTGCGGCCGATGACATTCTCGATGCTGGTGACGGTGAGGCCGGTCGCCACGCCACCATTCTTCGTGTTGTCCGCAAGGTCGAGAATAACGGACTGATTGGAAACGATATTGAACTCCAGCGTGTCGATACCCGCACCACCATCGAAGTAGTCCTTGCCGGTCTCGTCCGTGTAGCGGACGAAATGGTCGTTTCCGACATCGCCATAGAGCTTGTCATTGCCCTTGCCGTCGATGAGATAGTCATCGGCTGCTCCACCCCGCAGCGTATCGTTGCCGGCCGCCCCATCGAGATAGTCCGCGTCGGCGCCCGCCGTCACGGTGTCGTTGCCGGCGCTGCCCATGTAGTCGAGCGCTTCCATGCCGGTGAAAGACGTCGTCGTGTTGATCTTCACGAGGCCGCCGGTGAAGACGAAGGCGGCGTTGAAGGTTTCCTCGGAGAAATCGATGACGACACGGTCCGCTCCGGAGCCGCCGGAGGCATAGTCACCGGCATTCATGTTGAGGACATCGTTGCCGGCCTCGCCGTAGAGTTTGTCGGCGCCTGTATCCTTGATGCCGCCGCTGGCCCAGATGATGTCGTTGCCGTCACCGCCAGAGATCGTATCGGCACCATTCCCGCCAATCAGCTCGTCACTGCCGCCGAGCCCCTTGAGCGTGTCGTTGCCTGCCATGCCGTTGATGTAGTCGTCGAGATTGCCTGCCGTGATCGCATCGTTGCCCTGGCCGGCGGAAATGTGCACCCGCTCGAAACCCTTGGCCGTGACGTCGCCATTGACCATCGTCGCATTGGCCGAAAGCGTGAAGGAAAGGTTCTTCGTGCTGTCGTAGCGGTTGATCCAGAGCGTATCCGTGCCCGAGCCGCCATCGGCGGTATAGCGTCCGGCGACGGAACCGCTCGCATTGTTGATGGTGACGATATCGTCGCCGGCACCGCCGATGATCGTCGTCAGGCCTGTGCCTGTGCGCGCGTCGGCCGAGATATGGTCGTGGCCGTTGCCGCCATCGAGACGGTTGGCACCGCCGCCGTCGATGATCCGGTCATTGCCATCGCCACCCGTCACCTTGTCGTCGCCGGTGGTCGAGTAGAACTGGTCGTCGCCCTTGCCGCCGGTCATCGTGTTGTTGCCGCTGCCAGCATCGAAATCGACATGGCCGGCCGTGCCGGCGGACAGCACATCGTTGCCGCTGCCGGTTTCGATCGTAAAGCTTTCGGCATCGGTGATGACGGTCCCGTCGGAGAGCCTGGCCGTCGCGCCGGAGACGCTGAAGGTGAGGTTCGCCGTGCTGTCGGCCCGATCGACCCAGACGGTGTCGAAACCCTTGCCGCCCTTGATCGTGTCCTTGCCGCCGCTGCCGACGATCAGGAGGTCGTCACCGTTGCCGCCGTCGAGCACGTCAATACCCATGCCGCCATTCAGATGGTCGTTGCCGCCGAGACCGATCAGCGTGTCGTTGCCCGACATGCCCGAAAGCGTATCGTTGCCGGTCCAGCCGGTGAACCTGTCGGCGTTTTCCGAACCGCTGATGTCGTAGGTCTCGAAATTGACGATCGTCGTTCCGTTCGACAGCGTCTGCTTCGTCGCGGATGTCTTGGCTGTGAACGTGCCTGAAACGCCGCTCAGCGAAAGCTCGTCCACGCCGGCACCGCCATCCAGGATATCTTTGCCTTCAGCCGACCAGCTTTCCATGCTGTGCAGGATCACGTCGTTGCCCTCGCCGCCGCGAACCGTATCGTCGTCGCCATTGCCGCTGAGATAGTCGTCGCCGGTGCCGCCGTCGATCACATCGCGGCCGCGGCCGCCCTGGATCGTATCGCCGCCGGACTCGCCGTAAATCTTGTCGTTCCCGTCGTGGCCGTAGAGGTAATCGCCGCCGGCACCGCCATAGAGCGTATCGTTGCCGTCATCGGCCGAAAGCCAGTCGACGCCGTACCCGCCGGACATGTAGTCGTCACCGGCACCGCCGAGCAACGAGTCGTTACCGTTGCCGCCATAGAGCTTGTCGTTGCCGTTGTCGCCCGACAGCCAGTCGCGGCCGATGCCGCCGCTCAGCGTGTCGCTGCCGTCGCCGCCCTCGAACCAGTCGTCCCAGCGCCCGCCGGTGAACGTGTCGGCAAAGTTGCTGCCTTCCAGCCGGAAGCTCTCGACATTGACGATCGTCGCGCCAAACACGGATTTGGAGAGGATCGGATCGAAGGCGGTGAAGCTCACGCCCTTGGTGGAGGCGCTGAAGTTGATTTCGAGCTCGTCGAAACCAAGCCCCCCGTCGATGTTGTCACCGGCAAGCTCCGCCACGCTCAGGTTGCGGATTTCATCGTCGCCCGTCCCGGCTTTGATCGTATCGGCGCCGAGCCCTCCGGTGATCGTGTCGTCACCCGAACCGGTGCTGATGCTGTTGTTGGCATTGGTGCCGGTGACTGTCTGGTTGCCGACGCCGGGAATGGTGTAGGCGGCAAGCGCTTCGAGGGAAAGAGGCGCCTGAAGCGGCGCGATGGAAATCGTTTTCTGGCTCATGGCTTCCTCGCAATTGGAACCTGCGCCCGATGGCGCGTGCATCGATTGCTAATCGGACCAATAGCGCAAAGGTGTTCCTTTGGTAACACCCGCATAGCGGGAAGCATGCGAACGCGCGTCGTACCCCTGCTTTATGCGCAGGCAAGCATCCCGAGGTCTCCTCACCGCAGCGATTTGCAGAGCGCGTGCCGTGGAGGCTGAGAAGGGAGATGAGCATCGATGGCGGAACTGGTGTTCCGGGCGGCGAGCGCATCGCCGACGGCGATCAGGACCGGATTGTCGTAACCGATCTGCGCGATCCCCTCGGGAATCGCCGCGAGCGTTCCACGCCAGCTGCGTTCCGTCGCGCGACTGATCTCGCTCATGATGACAACGGGTGTTGCCGCCGGTAGCCCTTGCTCGACGAGCTTGTCGGCGATCAGCGTGGCTGTCCGCCCCCCCATGTAGAAGACCGTGGTGGTTCGGCGATCCGCGACGCGCGCCCAGTCGACGTCGTCAGGCAGGCCGCCATGCCGGGAATGGCCGGTGACGAGCCGCAGCGATTGCGCGTGGTCGCGGTTGGTCAGCGACAGGCCGAGGCGGGAGGCCATGGCGCTTGCCGCCGTGATGCCGGGAACGACATCGACGGGGATTTTTTCGCGGTCGAGATGGGCGATCTCCTCGCCGGCCCGACCGAAGACCATGGGGTCGCCGGATTTCAGCCGCACCACCTTTTTGCCGGCCTTGGCGAGCTTGACCATCAGGGCATTGATGTCCTCCTGGCGGCAGCTCTCGCGGCCGCCGCGTTTTCCGACCAGCAGACGTTTCGCCTCCCGCCGCGCAAGCTCCAGCACGTCGGCGGAGACAAGGTCGTCAAAGAGAATGACGTCGGCCGCCTGCAGCGCGCGCACGGCCTTCAGCGTCAGCAGCTCCGCATCGCCCGGCCCCGCACCGACCAGCGTCACGCGACCGATGGCGGGGGCTTCCGCGAACCTTTCGGCATCAGCAAGAAGCACCCCGCCTACGCCCTCCTCCGGCGTATCCAGTGTGGAAAAGACGCAGTCGGAAAACCGCTCCCAGAAGGCACGGCGCTGGGGACCGGGCTGGAGACGCCGGTTGACCGTCTCGCGCAGGGACTGCGCCAGCACTGCCCATGCTTTCAGGCTGCGCGGCAGCAGCGTCTCGATCTTGCGGCGGATCGTTTGTGCCAGGATGGGGGCGGCACCGTCGGTGGAGATCGCGATGACGACGGGCGAGCGGTTGACGATGGACCCGAACTGGAACTGGCAGAACGCCGGCTTGTCGATGACATTGACGGGTACACCCGCCGCCCGGGCCGCCGCAAAGAACGCCGCCGCGTCATCGTCGCAATCGCCGATCGCGAGCGTGGCGCCGGGAAGATCGGTCGAAGACCAGGGGCGACGGTGCGGGGTCAGACGGTCCGGCGCGCGGGCGAGCAACGCCTCGAAAGCCTCGCTGAACATCTCGGCATAGACATCGACCCGGGCGCCGCAGGCGGCAAGCAGCTCCGCTTTCCACATCGCAGCATCCGTGCCACCCGCAACGACGACGCGCCGCCCCTCCAGCGCCCAGAAAACCGGGAGCTTGGCCAGCGGCTCCATGCGGGCGAAAACATCATTCCGCAGCGGCGGCGAGACATCCATCGACGACCCCCCTGATTTCGGCGCGGCAGGAGCCGCAATTGGTGCCGGCATTGAGTACCTTGCCGACGGCTTCCACGCTCTGACAGCCGCCGCGCACAGCGGCGACGATCTGGTTGACGCCGACACCGAAGCAGGCGCAGACGGTCGCGCCGGGATCCGGCTTGTCCGCTCCCGGCCGGCCGGCGACGAGCGCAAAACGCTTGCGCAGGTTGGCGTGATCGGCCGAAAGCTGGGCGATTGCCCAATTGCGGGCAACCGCAACGGGTTCGCGCGCCAGGAAGCAGGCCGCAAGGAGGCGCGGACCGTCGAAGAAGGCGAGACGCGCGTCGCCGGTCTGCGCATCGGTGTAGCCGAGCGGCTCCACTCCATCGGGGATAACAAAGACGCGGCGACACCAGTCCGCCCATTCAGCGACCGGATCGGTGAAGCCCAGTTCCAGCCGCCAGCCGCCTTCAGCCTTCGCCAGGGCCCAGTAGGCGGCGTCGGGATCGACGGGCTTCACCTGCGAGACCGCGAAGCCATAGTGCCGCACCGTGAACCGGCGTGCGGCGACGGCAACGTTTTTCGATGCCGGCTGCCCGGAAAGACGGTCGACAATCGCGGGCACGACGGCATCGATGCGCGCCTTGGCCGCGAACTGATCGTTCCAGTGCATGGGCGCGAAAATGCTGCCGCGCGCCTGACGCTCGGTGATGAGCGCCCGCACGACCACCCTGCCCCTTGGGCTTTCGATCTCCACGAGCCCGGCATTGCCGATCCCGATCTCCATCGCATCGCGCGGATGCAGTTCGGCGAAGGGTTCCGCGATATGCGAGGAGAGGCGCGCGCTTTTGCCCGTGCGCGTCATGGTGTGCCATTGGTCGCGGATGCGGCCGGTGTTCAGCGTGAAGGGATAATCGGCGTTGGTGCGGTCGGCATCGGCCGGCTCGACGGCGATGAAGCGGGCCTTGCCATCGGCATGGTAGAAACCACCATCGGCAAAGAAACGGGTTTCGGTGCGCGCCTGCCCCATCGGCCGCGGCCACTGGAAGGGCTCGAGCGCATCGTAGGCGTCTGCGTCAAGACCAACATGGGCACCGATATCGAAATCCCGGCTGCCGGCATTTTCGAAAGCCGAGAGGGCCGCATGTTCGGAGAAGATTTCTGCTGGCGCGTCATAGGCGAAGGCCTCGACGAAACCCATGCGGCGGGCAACCTCGGCGAGCTGACGCCAGTCCGCCATGGCCTCGCCCGGCGCATCGAGAAAGGCACGCTGCCGGGAAATGCGGCGCTCGGAATTGGTGACCGTGCCGCTCTTCTCTCCCCATCCGAGCGAAGGCAGCACCACATCGGCGTGGCGCGCGGTATCCGTCTGTTTGATGATGTCGGAGACGACGACGAACGGGCAGGCTTGGATTGCCGCCTCGACGGCCTCGGCATCCGGCATCGAGACGACGGGGTTCGTCGCCATGATCCAGAGGGCTTTGATGCGCCCCTCCGCCATGGCCTGGAACAGGTCGACGGCTTTGAGGCCCGGCTTGTCCGCAATGGAGGGAGACGCCCAGAAACGCTGCACGCGGTCGCGGTCGTCGGCGCTTTCGATCGCCATATGGGCGGCGAGCATGTTGGCAAGGCCGCCGACTTCGCGCCCCCCCATGGCATTGGGCTGGCCGGTCAGCGAGAACGGTCCCATGCCCGGCTTTCCAATGCGGCCGGTGGCAAGGTGGCAATTGAGGATCGCATTGACCTTGTCGGTTCCCGACGAGGACTGGTTGACGCCCTGGCTGTAGCAGGTGACGACCTTTTCGGTCGCCGTGAACAGGCGGTAGAATTCGCGCAGCTGCATGGCCGGAAGCCCGGTCCGCTCCAGCACCTCGCCAAAGGAAACGCCACCGGCCGCTGCGAAAGCATCCGCGAAACCGGACGTATGCGCCGCGACATAATTCTGGTCGACGGCGCCATTGGAGACCAGATGGGAAAACAGGCCGACGAACAGCGCCACGTCCGTATCCGGCCGGATCGCGAGGTGCAGATCGGCGATATCGGCGGTCATGGTACGGCGCGGATCGATGACGACCACCTTCATCCCCGGCCGCTTCGCCTTTGCGGCAGCTATGCGCTGATAGAGCACGGGATGGCACCAGGCGAGGTTCGAACCGGTGAGAACGACGAGGTCTGCCAGATCCAGATCCTCATAGGTTCCCGACACCGTATCCGCCCCGAAGGCGCGACGATGGCCGGCAACGGAGGAGGACATGCAAAGCCGCGAATTCGTATCGATATTGGCCGAACCGACAAATCCCTTCATCAGCTTGTTGGCGACGTAATAGTCCTCCGTCAGGAGCTGGCCGGAAACATAGAAGGCGACGGAATCGGGGCCGTGCTCCGCGATCGCCGTGGTGAATTTCTCGGCGACAAGGTCGAGCGCCTCGTCCCAGGATGCCGGCCGGCCGCCAATCTCAGGATGAAGGATGCGGCCGTCGAGATCGATCGTCTCGGCAAGCGCCGAGCCCTTCGAGCAGAGCCTCCCATAATTCGAAGGATGGTCCGGATCGCCCGTCACGGAGACGGTGCCATCTTGCGCGACCGTCGCGATGACCCCGCAGCCGACGCCGCAATAGGGGCAGGTTGTCTTGACCGCCTTTTCCATCTATTCGGCCGCCACCATCAGGCTTTCAAGCGCGATGAAGAGCGCGCCGCCATCGTTCTTCAGCGCAATCGTCCTCACCGCCCCCTCATCCGCGCCGAGCGCCTTGCCGGTTTCGAGCGAGATCACCCAATTGTGCAGCGGGCACGTCACCGCTTTCGCATGAACGATGCCCTGCGACAGCGGTCCACCCTTGTGCGGGCAATGATCCTCGATGGCGAAAACTTCGTTTTCGCCGGTGCGGAACACGGCGATCTTGCCTTGCGGGGTTTTGACGCAACGCGCGCCACGCAGCGGAATGTCGGCGATATCTCCGATGGCAAACCAGTTCATGTCCGACCTCCTATTCCGCTGCTTCCGGGTAGCCGATGGTCGCCATCGGCCTGAATTCATGTTTGTCCTTGCCGGAGACACGCTCCGACCAGGGATCGACCTGGGCAAATTTCTGGGAAAAGACGAAGCGCTCGTAATAGGCCTTGCGCTTGTCGGCATCGCCCATGATCTGGCGGCGGATCTCATCGAGCCCGATGCGCTTCGCCCATTTGTAGATGCGCTCGAGATAACGCGCCTGCTCGCGGTACATCTGCGTCAGCGCCACGATATGCTCCAGCGCCTCGTCCTCGCTCTTCACGAGGCCGAGCACTTCCGTGCCCTTGATGTCGAGGCCTGCGGCACCGGCGAAATGGATCTCGAAACCCGAGTCCACGCAAATGACGCCGATGTCCTTGCAGGTCGCTTCCGCGCAGTTGCGCGGACAACCGGAGACGGCGAGCTTCAGCTTGGCCGGGGTCCAGGAGCCCCACATGAACTTTTCGATGCGAATGCCGAGCCCGGTGGAATCCTGCGTGCCGAAGCGACACCAGTCGGAACCGACACAGGTTTTTACCGTGCGAAGCCCTTTTGCGTAGGCTTGCCCCGAGATGAAACCGGCCTTGCCGAGATCGGCCCAGACGGCGGGCAGGTCTTCCTTCTCGATGCCAAGCAGGTCGATACGCTGGCCGCCCGTGACCTTCACCAGGGGTATCTCGAACTTGTCGACCACGTCGGCGATAGCGCGCAGTTCGCCGGAATTGGTCACCCCGCCCCACATGCGCGGCACGACGGAATAGGTGCCGTCCTTCTGGATATTGGCGTGCACGCGCTCATTGATGAAGCGCGACTGGTAGTCGTCGGCATAGTCGTCCGGCCAATCGCAGACGAGGTAATAGTTGAGCGCCGGGCGGCACTTGGCGCAGCCGCAGGAGGTCTTCCATTCCAGTTCCTGCATGACGGCCGGAATGGTCTTCAGCCCCTTCGCCTTGATCAGGCGGCGCACATCGTCATGGCCGAGATCGGTGCAGCCGCACATCGGCTGAACGGCGACGGGGTTGTAGCTGTCGCCGAGCGTCAGCGTCATCAACTGCTCGACGAGGCCGGTGCAGGAGCCGCAGGAGGCCGACGCCTTGGTGTGGGCGCGCACCTCGTCGAGTGCGGTGAGGCCTTTCTCCGTGATGGTCGAGACGATCCTGCCCTTGCAGACGCCGTTGCAGCCGCAGATTTCCGCATCATCCGGCAAGGCTGCAACGGCCGCCATAGGGTCCAGCGGAGCACCCCCCTGATAGGCTTGGCCAAAGATCAGCGTCTCGCGCATCTGCGAGATGTCGGTCTCCTTCTTCTTGAGATCGTTGAACCAGGCGCCATCGGCGGTTTCGCCATAGAGCACCGTGCCGATGATCCTGTTGCCCTTCAGCACCAGCCGCTTGTAGACGCCGGCCGAGGCATCGCGCAGCACGATCTCCTCGCGGTCGTCGCCATCGGCGAAGTCACCGAGCGAAAAGAGTTCGATGCCGGTCACCTTCAGCTTGGTCGGCGTATCCGAATGCTTGAAGGCGGCCCCCTGCTCACCGGCAAGATGGGAAGCCGTCACACGGGCCATCTCGTAGAGCGGCGCGACGAGACCATAGACCATGCCGCCGACCTCGGCGCATTCGCCGAGCGCCCAGATGCTGCCGTCGGAGGTCTGCATGCCGTGATCGACGACGATGCCGCGGTTGACGGCAAGTCCCGCCTCCCTGGCAAGCCCGACGCTCGGGCGAATGCCGACGGCCATGACGACGAGCGTCGCGGGGATGATGCGGCCATCCTCCAGCTCGATGCCTTCGACCTTGCCGTTGCCGATGATGGCCTTGGTGTTCGCCTTGCAGACGATCTTGATGCCGCGCCCTTCCAGCTCCTTCTGCAGGAGGTAGCCGGCGGCCGGATCGAGCTGGCGATCCATCAGGGTCGGCATGACATGGAGCACGGTGACATCCATGCCGCGGCCGGCAAGACCCGCCGCCGCTTCGAGGCCGAGCAGACCGCCGCCGATGACGACGGCCTTTTCGCGCGACTGGGCGGCGAGCAGCATGGCCTGCACGTCGTCGAGGTCGCGGTAGGTGATGACGCCGGGCATGTCCTTGCCCGGAACAGGCAGGATGAAGGGCACGGAGCCGGTGGCGATGACCAGCCGGTCGTAGCGCTCCGTCACGCCGTGATCGGACGTGACCGTCTTGGCAGTGCGATCGATGGCGACGATGCGATGGCCCTTGTAGAGGGTGATGCCGTGCTTGATGTACCAGCCGTCGCCGTGGATGATGATCTCTTCGTAATCCTTCTCCCCGGACAAGACCGGCGAGAGCATGATGCGGTCGTAATTGACGCGCGGCTCGGCGTTGAAGATGGTGACCTCGTAGCGGCCGGGCGCCTTTTCGAGGAGGTGCTCCAGCATGCGCCCCGGCGCCATGCCATTGCCGATGATGACGAGTTTCTCGGTCATGATGTTTCCTTGCGATTACGCGGCGACGGCCGAGACGGAGGGGCGCTCCATCTGGCGGATGGAGAGGTGCATCCAGATCAGCGAGACGGCGACGACGGCGAAGAGCAGCAGGAAACAGCTCGACCAGAGGCCGGTCGCATCCTTGAGCAGGCCGAAGGCGATGGGCAGGACGAAGCCGCCGAGCCCGCCGACCATGCCGACGATGCCACCGACGGCGCCGACGCTATCGGGATAGTAGGCCGGGATGTGCTTGTAGACGGCGGCCTTGCCGAGGCTCATGACGAAGCCGAGCACGAAGACCACGACGATGAAGACGGCCGGCGTGAGGCCTGACGGCAGCGACAGGATGAGCGTCGCGACCGCCGAGACGGCGAACATGCAGTACATGACGGAGCGCGCGCCCTTGCGATCCGACAGCATGCCGCCAAGCGCCCGGAAAATGCTGCCGGGAATGGAATAGGCGGCGGCGACCATGCCGGCGGTGGCGATGTCGAAGCCATAGACGCCGACGAGGTAGCGCGGCAGCCAGAGCGCCAGCGCCACGAAGCCGCCGAAGGCGAAGAAATAGTACAGCGAGAAGCGCCAGACCTGGGCCTTCTTCAAGGGCGCGAATTCCTCACGCAGGCTGCGCTTCGGCGCCTTGCCGTCACGGCGGCTCCGAAAGGCCGGATCGTCGCTGGTGGTGAACCAGAAGAGACATGCGGTGAGGATCAGCGCCGTGGCCCAGACTTCCGCGACCATCTGCCAGCCGGCGGCGACGAGCACGAAGGGCGCGACGAATTTCGTGAGCGCCGCGCCGACATTGCCCGCGCCGAAGATACCGAGCACGGTGCCCTGCTTTTCCGCCGGGAAGAAGGGCGAGACATAGGCGACACCGACGGCGAAGGACCCGCCGGCAAGCCCCACGCCGAGGCCTGCGAGCAGCATCTGCGGGAAGGTCGTGGCATGCGACAGCAGAAGCGTCGACAGCGCCGATGCCAGCATGGTCAATGTGTAGACGAGACGGCCGCCAAAACGCGGCGTCCAGACACCGAGAAGGATCCGCACCAGCGAACCGGTGAGGATCGGCGTCCCGACCAGGAGACCGAACTGAGCCTCCGAGAGGCCGAGGTCATCCTTGATGCGGATGCCGATGATCGCGAAGATCGTCCAGACCGCGAAACAGATGGTGAAGGCGAAGGTGGACATCCAGAGCGCGATGGCGGGTTCGCGTGGGGACGAAGGCTGCTTGATCTCAGACATGGCTTCTCCGAGGCCCGACAAGGTCGTGCCGCTCCATCTTGGGGGTGAAAAACAAAAAGCCGCTGGCCAGGTGCTGGCGGCACGGGGTCCGTGCGCACAGAATCCTGATCAGCGGCTTTGCTGGTGGGGTGCCCGTCGTTGGACACCGATTTCGTGGCCCTGGGGCCCGATTATTGAAAAGCAATCGGCGTGCCAGTTTCGACAAGCCATTGTTTTAGCGGGAGAAGAAGAGATTTCCAGCGTGCAGCACTCAGCGAACGGCGCTTAACCTGTGCAGCGCAGAGCCAAATTTTGTGCAGTGCGCATAAATTAAGCGCCGCTTGTTCAGCCGGTGGACTGGGAGGCGATATAGGCCTCCACATCGTCAGGATCGAAGCGCCCGCCATCGAAGAACCCATCCGGTCCAAGCGTCAGCGCGCCGGAGGAACCGACAGGCGTCGCGACGGTCAAGGCACCCTCGACCTTGGCGCTTGCAGAGGGCATGGCGATACCAAGGTCTTTCAGCGCGGCTCGATAGATATCCGGCCGATAGGTTTCCGCCGCGATGCGCTGACGCTCCGCCGTGTGCTCGATCTGCCGCCAGCGAACCATCTGGGTGTAGAACCACAGGGCGTGGCTCTTCCAGGGGAAGGTCGCGGCCTTGGCGTTCGGCACGAAGAAATCGCTGATGGTTTGCACCGCTCCGCCGCCGACCGGCAGATTGCCGTTGAGCGCCGGGAGAAGCAGTTCCACGTCGCGCCCGACATAGGCGGGCTTTGCGAGAAGCGTCGCAAGCGCCTCGTAGTTCTCCGGCCGGGCGCACCAGAGCGAGGCCTGATGCAGCGCAACCAGCAGCGCGGCCATGGCTTCCGGATTGGTTCCGCCCCAGCGAGCATTGACGCCGAGCACCTTCTCCGGGCTCGACCGCCAGATCGCCGCCTTGACGGTCGCAAGATGTCCGCCGCGGCGAAGCACGCCAAAAGTGTTCCAGGGCTCGCCCGCGCAATAACCGTCGATCACGTCCTCAGCCAGCGCATCGCCCATATCCGGTGGCGGCAGCACGACGACCTCGATTTCGCGATCCGGATCGATGCCGTTCGCCGCCAGCCAATAGCGCAGTTCGTAATTGTGACCGGAATAGGCATGCACGACACCGAAACGCAGCGGCGTGCCTTTCCGCGCATCAATGACCTTGCGGAGTGCCGCGCCATTCGTGCGCGCGTCGAGATCCACCGTCGCGCCATGCTCCGCCATTGCCTGCCAGAGCGCCGGCGACACCGTCACCGCATTGCCGCCAAGCCCGAGCGCCATCGGCACGATCATTTCCGGCGCGGGAACGTTGAGGCCGAGATTGCCGGCGATCGGCATGGGCCCGAGGATATGCGCGACGTCGATATGGCGCACGGCAAGACGGTCGCGAATGCTCGCCCAGGAACGTTCGCGCAACAGCGTAAGGTCGATCGCCTGCTCTTCGGCAAAGCCCATTTCGCGGGCGACGACAAGGAGTGCGCTGTCGAGCAACGGTACGAAGCCGGCGGTAATGGCGTGGCGCGTCGTCATTGCGTCCCTCCGGGATCGAGCAGGCTGGCCGCCGTGACAAGGCTCTGGGCGATCTCGACGATCTTGCGGTTCTGGTTCATCGCCGTGCGGCGCAGCAGCGCATAGGCTTCATCCTCCGAGAGCCCGCGCGAGCGCATCAGAAGGCCCTTGGCGCGGTCGATCACCTTGCGGTTTTCCAGCTCGCCACGCGTTTCCTCGAGTTCCCGATTGAGCCGCGAAAAGGCATTGAAGCGGCTGATCGCCATCTTGAGGATCGGGCGTACCCGCTCCTGTTTCAGCCCGTCGACGATATAGGCCGAAACGCCGGCCTCGACCGCAGCCTCGATGGAGGCCTCGTCGGACCGGTCGACAAACATGGCGATGGGGCGCTTTACGGCGCGGGAGAGCTGGAACATGCTTTCCAGCATGTCGCGGTTCGGATTTTCGAGATCGATGACGATGACATCGGGATTGAGATCGGCGATGCGACGCGCGAGGCCGTGCATGATATCGATGACCGTGACCTGATCATAACCGGCATCGCGCAGCCCTTCTTCGATGATGGCGGCACGGATGCGATTCTCGTCGATAACAAGTACGTTCAGTCCGCTCGGTTTCATCCATCCACCGCATCGCCATCGTCGAGGCTCCCTTGCACATGCGTCAAGCGGACCGTGAAATCAAGCGGTCTTACCCTTGAGATGGTCCGTCGGCAGCGCAGTCGCGCGGCGCGACGCTGGAACGGATGCCAGCGACGACGGGGATGAGCGCCGGGAAATCGGCCACCACACCACAATGCCGACGCGGGCAAAAACGGAGGATCAGCCCCTTACCGGAAAGGGATGGACGGAGCCGCCTTCCGTCTGCGCCGCCTGGAGATTGCGATAGCGCCCATTCTTGCGGGCGATGAGATCGGCATGATTGCCGCTCTCGACGATACGGCCATCGTCGACGACGAGGATGCGGTCGGCATTGGCGATCGTGGCGAGACGGTGGGCGATGACCAGCGTCGTACGGCCTGCCGAAAGCTCGGCCAGCGATTGCTGGATCGCCCGCTCCGTCTCCGTGTCGAGCGCCGACGTCGCCTCGTCGAGGATGAGGATCGGCGGGTTCTTCAGGAAGATGCGGGCAATCGCCAGACGCTGCTTCTGACCGCCCGAAAGCTTGACCCCGCGCTCGCCGATGACGGTGTCGAGACCGTCGGCGAGGTTGGCGATCACATCGTCGAGGCGGGCGCGTTTCGCCGCATCGAGGATTTCCGCCTCGGTGGCATCGAGCCGACCATAGGCGATGTTCTCGCGGATCGTGCCGGCGAAGAGGAAGACATCCTGCTGCACGATGCCGATATTGGAGCGCAACGACCGCAGGGTCATGTCCCTGACATCCACGCCGTCGATGGCGATCGTGCCGGATGTGATCTCGTAGAACCGCGGCAAAAGCGAGCAGATCGTCGTCTTGCCGGCACCCGAGGGACCGACGAAGGCGATGGTCTCACCCGCCTTGATCGACACGTTCAGCCCGTCGAACACCGCCTTGGCGGCGCTGTAGCCGAAGCCGACATCGCGGTATTCTATATCGCCCCGGAGGCGGCTGACCTCTTTCGCATCCGCCCGGTCGCGGATGTCAGGCTCGGTATCGAGGAACTGCGTGTAGCGCGTAAAGCCGGCAATGCCCTTCGGATAGGTCTCGATGATCGAATTGATCTTGTCGATCGGCCGGAAGAACACATTGACGAGCAACAGGAAACCGACGAAGCCGCCGGCCGAAAGCTCGCCATGCACGACGAACCACGAGCCCGCCAGCATCACCACCACCTGCACGAAGCGCATCGAGAGATAGGAAAGCGAGGCCGAGGCCGCCATCACCTTGTAGGCCTGCATCTTGGTCGTGAGATAGTTGCTGTTGCTCTCGGCAAACAGCTTGCGCTCGTGATCCTCGTTGGCGAAGGCCTGAACGACGCGGATGCCGCCGACATTCTCCTCGATGCGGGCATTGAAGTCGGCGACACGGCCGTAGAGCGCGTGCCAGGTGGTGGTCATGCGCGCGCCGTAATGCGTCGTCACCCAAGCCGTCAGCGGCACGATGACGGCGGTGATCAGCGCCAGCGGCACATGCACCCAGAGCATCAGGAGGAAGGCGCCGATCAGCGTCATGATGGCGATGAAGAGGTCTTCCGGCCCGTGATGGGCGACCTCGCCGATCTCCTCGAGGTCCTTCGTCAGCCTTGCCACGAGATGGCCGGTCTTCTGGTTGTCGAAATAGCCGAAGGAGAGTTTTTGCAGATGATCGAAAGCCTTACGACGCATCTCGGCCTCGATGCGCACGCCCAGCATATGGCCCCAATAGGTGACGATGACCTGCAGGCCGGCACTGAAGAGATAGATCAGGAACAGCCCCACGGCGGCAAGCGCGATCATGTCGAGCTGGCCGGTCGGCAACAGGCGATCGATGAACAACGTCACGGCAACCGGAAAGGCGAGCTCCAGCAGGCCCGCCACGACGGCGGACGAAAAGTCCAGTGCGAACAGGCCACGGTGCGGGCGGTAGTAAGCGGCAAAACGCTTCAGGAGGTCGGACATCAACTATGCTTTCAGTATCGGCGCTGCGACTATGACGATCAACTAACCCGTCTCTTCCACATCCGCGACAAATTTTTGTCGGCCAAAACGGCTTTCTGCGCGCGCCCTGTTCGGGCGCGCAAACTTGCGGCTTGCCATCGCGCGCAAACATGATAATTTTCATCATATTAAATCTCCGCCCGGACGGCAATGCTCGACCGTGCGTATATCTTTTCCGCGACCGGCCAGAGGCCGGCACCTCCATCGGGACCTGTCATTTCTATCCACATCCGGCCGTGCTGCCGATCGCCCGTAACCGCGCGGCGACGCAGCCCGACACCGTCCCAGAAAACAAGGATGACCATGAACGCGCTTCCGCAATTCAAGCTCTCGGGCATCGCACGGCCCAAGGATGCCGCCGGCATGCTCGACGAAGTCTGCGAGCATTTTCTTGATCATGCCGAGGTCCATCGCACCGGCAATCTCGTGCGGATGACGAGCGAAATCGGCATTGCGGACCTGCGCCTCATGGATGGCGAGTTGCGGATCGAGCTTGCCTGTCCGTCACCGGACCTGCTGCAGATCAGCCGCAACATCGTCGCAGAACACCTCTTCTATTTCGCCGGTGAGGATCCGTTCGAGCTTATCTGGTCCGACCCGGCAACACTTGCCCAACTGCCGAACATCCACGAGATCACGGTGGTCTCGACGGAGGATGTGACGCCGCATATGCGGCGGGTGAAATTCGCCTGCGCCGACGTTGCGCCCTTCGTCAATGCCGATATGCATGTACGTCTTCTCGTGCCGCCGCGGGGACGCATTCCGGTCTGGCCGGGATTGCAAGAGGATGGCCGCGCCGCCTGGCCGACCGGCGAGGACAAGTTACTGGTGCGAATTTACACGATCCGGGCTGTCGATGTCGAACGCGGCGAATTGTGGATCGACGTGCTCCAGCACCCCGCGGCCGGCGTCTCGACACCCGGCGCGGATTTCGCGCGCGACGCGCAGCCGGGCGACCGGGCGGCGCTGCTCGGACCGGGTGGCGGCGGCCTGCCTCAGGCCCAAAAAATCCTCTTGGTCGGCGACGAAAGCGCCCTTCCCGCTATTGCCCGCATCGCCGCCGAGGCGCCGGCGGGCACACGGATAGACGCAATCATCGAAGTCGAGGATGCGGCAGAGGAACAGCCTCTTGCAACCGCCGGCACGCTCGAAGCCCGCTGGCTGCATCGCAAGGCCTATCCCCCGGGCGCAGCAAACACGATCGCCGAGACGGCCCTCGCAGCAATTGCCGGGATCGACAAAGAGACTTTCCTCTGGGTTGCCTGTGAGAAGGAGGATGTTCGCCAGATCCGCGCCGCGCTGAAGACGCGGCAGCATGATCGCAAGCGCATGTATGTTGCCTGGTACTGGGAGCGCGATCCGGGCTGATACGCGGCTAACGCCAGCGGCTTGGTTCAATCGTCATTGGCCGGAACGGCGAAGGGAGATATCAGCCGACCAAGCCGAAGATCACGGCGCTGACAAAGAGGAATGCGCCGACAACGGCGATGTTGCTGACCAGAACCTGCCGCTCTGCGCGACGCGCACGGCGGTCGCTGATGGCGCCAAGTGCGCCATAGGTGGAACGGCCGTCGAGTTTCACATTGCTCATTCGCCATCATCCCTTTTTGGAGGCTGTTTTTTGGCCTTCCGGGGGCGGACTGTCATGCCCGCCCGTTCTCTGGAATGAAGTTATATAGGATCCCTATAAGTTTGGTAGGGTATTTTTTCTCAATTTCGCCACACTCGTAAATTCGCGTTTCACACTTCTGTCACGTGACGGACTTGGCGATACGAAACTTCCGTTTTTCGAGTTCGGGAAAATAGGTCGCGACGTCGAAATAGCTTTCCGGTGCGTGGACGCCCGGCTTCTTCGGCAGCTTGAGGATGAGCTGCGCGGCGATGGAGGCGTTCATCGAGGTGCAGGCATCGACATAGGGACCGTATAGCGGGTCCGGCGAGACCGTGACCTCGACGCGCACCGTGCGCTCCACGCCGTCCTTCCGGCCACGGCCGATGGCGAAGTGGATTTCATGGCTATCCTGCGCGGGGATTTTCTCCGCGTGTTTGCGGATATTGCGCTCGATCACCTTGTTCAGGACATCGAGCGGTTTCACTTTTACGCCGCCGATCTCCACCGGCTCGTCGAAATCGCCGAAACCTGCCTTCACAAGCCCCACCCACGCCTCGTGCTCGCGGTGCGGCAGATGCAGCTTCCAGGAAAACTCCCGGATGCCCTTCTCGCGGATGCCGTCCGCAAGCGGCACGGTCAGCTGTTCGGAATGCGGCGAATGCATGAATTCACAGCGGCCCCATGGCTCCGGCAGGTCGAGAAATTCACTGCCGCTCATCGGCGCGCATTCGACATGTTTGCCGTCGTAGAACTGCGTGCTTGGATGGGCGTATTCGGCAAGCACCGTCGAGACACTGTAAGGCGGTACGAGAACCGGGTTTTCGTCCCCAACCAGCTCGGCGGCCCAGTAGAGGTTGATCCTGTCGATCTCGTCGAGTTCATCGGCGACCGCGCGGCAGATGACATTCGACATGCCGGGATCGGCACCGCACCCCAGGACCGCCGGAACGCCCGCCGCCTTGAAGCGTTCGTGCTCGGCCAGCTGCTTGACCGTGTAGGTGCCAAGGCCGCCAAGGTCCATGTAAGGCACCTTGAGGGCAAGCGCCGCTTCGAAGATGGTCATCTGAAAGCCGAGCAGGGTCGGCACGCAGTTGATGCAGATATCGGCGCCGGAAATGGCGGCGTTCAGCGCCGACGCATCGGTCACGTCGAGATCGACGAGGGTGATACGCAGGTCGGCGAGCTCGTTTGCCAGCGCCTCCATTTTCTCACGCGCCGCATCGCAAATGCGGATGGCGGTGATGTCGATGATGGCGCGGTCGGAAACGAGGTCGCGCACGATGCCCGCGCCCATGAAGCCTGCGCCGCCGAGAAGGGTGATGATCATTGTTCTGTCCTTGAATGAAAAATGTCTCAGACGTGCTTGCGCCCGCCATCCTCGTAGAACCAGTCGTCCGGATAGGGATACCACCAGCTCTGGATCACCGGCTTGTGGTCGATGATGACCATTTTCGAGCGGCGGAAGGCATCGAGCCCGAGTTTCGACAGTTCTCTGCCGAGGCCGGATTTCTTCCAGCCGCCGAAAGGCAGTGCGTCATTGTCGATCAGCGGATTGTTGACCCAGACCATGCCGGCCTCCAGCCGGTCCGCCGCCTCCATCGCCTCTTCGAGCGAGGTGGTGAAGATCGACGCGCCGAGGCCGAATTCGCTGTCGTTCGCCCGCTCGATGGCCTCGTCGAAATCCTTCACCCGCATGACGGCGGCGACAGGCCCGAAGCACTCCTCGCGCAGGATCGCCATGTCGGGCGTGCAGTTGGTGAGGATGGTCGGCTCGTAGAACCAGCCGGTCGGCTCGCTCTGCGGGATTTTTCCGCCCAGCACCACAGTCGCGCCCTTGGCCTTCGCATCCTCGACCAGCCGGATGACCTTTGCACGTGCCGCCTCGCTGACGAGCGGGCCAATTTCGGCGCGCCCGAGGCCATTGCCGATGCGCAGGCGCTTCGCCTCGGCGACGAACTTTTCGATGAATGCGTCATGCACGGCATCGACAACGAAAAATCGCTCCGCCGAGGTGCAGACCTGGCCGGACATGTGGAAAGCCGCGGTCACGGCCCCTGCGGCGGCGACATCGAGCGGCGCATGGGCCGTTACGATCATCGGGTCGGAGCCGCCCGCCTCGATGATGGCCGGCTTCATTTGCGACGCCGCGGCCATCGCCACGGCCTTGCCGGCGGCAACGGAACCGGTGAAGGCGACCGCATGGGTTTTGGCCGAGGCGATCAGCGCGCTGCCGAGTTCGGCGCCGCCCGGCAGGCACGCGATCAGGCCCTCGGGCAGCGCCTCAAAGACAGTCATGAATTCCAGCGTGGAAAGTGTGGTCGCCGGCGCCGGCTTGATGATGCAGGCATTGCCCGAGGCGAGCGAGGCGGCGACCGTCCAGCACATCAGGAGGATCGGAAAATTGAACGGCATAATGTGCACGCTGGTGCCAAGCGCCTCATAACGCGCGTGCTGGAAGGACCCTGCCTGCGTCGTGCCCGCAACCTTGCCAGCCTCGTCGCGGGCCATTTCCGCGAAATAGCGGAAGGCGCCGGCGCAGTTCGCCACCTCGCCGATCGCCTCCGGATAGGGTTTGCCCATTTCCCGAGACATCAGTTCCGCGCAGCGCCGCATATCGGTCGCCTCGATGCGATTGGCGATGCGATGAAGCACCGTCGCCCGGGCCTTGGCGTCGAGCCGCTTCCAGCCGCGCTGCGCCGTCGCGGCCGCATCGAGCACGGCGTCCATGTCGTCGAGCGTCGTATCGGCGAAAGTGCCGACGGTCGCGAGCGTCGCGGGGTCGATCACGCCATGGTGCGCACCCTTGCTGGAGACATAGGCCGGGTGCCGGTAGAATACGGGTTCGGCGGGGTTGAACATGGTATTTTCCTTGACGTTCTGCGGATCGGAAGGCTGACCGACCTTTTCCCTTCCCGCTCGTGGAGGAAGGGAGACGATGCGGCGCAACAAGTCCCTTCTTCCCGCCTACGGAGAGAAGAGACCGGGAGGCGGACGGGAGGTCGAAGCCTCTCCCTCAGCGGATCATGTAAACCTTCTTCACCGTCTCATGGACCGTGCATTCGCCCTTCCAGTCCTTCGGGAAGAAGGCGGCGGTGTCGGGCATGATCTCGATCACTTCACCGCTCTCGTGCACATAGGTGCAGCGCCCCTCGAGGAAGTGGCAGAACTCGTCGCTGGTGACATGGCAGAACCATTTGCCCGGCGTGCAGATCCAGAGGCCGCATTCGGATTGGCCATCCGGACCCTTGTGGATGACTTTGCCGGAGGTGCGGCTCTCACCCTCGATCATGGTGGGGATCACGCCCCAGTCCTTGAGATCGGTTTCTTCCAGCGGCTTGCGCATCAGGGGTGTCGCGGTCATGGGTGTTTCCTTTCGTTTTTTCTTTGCGTCAGACCAGCATGTAGATGTTGCGCATAGTCTCGATGACGGTGCATTCACCGGTCCAGCCACCGGGGAACATGACGACGGTGCCGGCCTCGACCTCGATCACCTCGCCGTCGTCCGAGCGATAGACCGCGCGTCCGGCCACGAAATGGCAGAACTCGTCACGCGGGATCGACAGGCGCCAGCGGCCGGGCGTGCAGACCCAGATGCCGGATTCCGGCTGGTTGTTCGGTCCCTTGAAGACGAGCCGGCCGGAGGAACGGGATTGCCCTTCCTGACTATCCGGTTGGTCGCCCCAATCGACGAGATCGGAAAAGGTCGTCGCGTTGTAGATGTGCGGCGCCGTGGCTTTCGTCGTCTCAACCATTGTAGACACCTGTCTTCACGAGTTGGTCGAGAATGCCGGCCGCCTTCTTCGGGCCGTTGCGGGCCTGCATATGGGCGCTGGTGGCGGCAAGGCGCGTCTTCATGGTCGGATTGTTGACGCAAGCCTCCAGCTTGGCGGCGAGGTCTGCATCCGTCCAATCGTACCGCGGCATCTTGAAGCCGTGGCCGGTCTCGTCGACACGTGTCGCATTGTCGTGGCCATCCCAGACATAGGGCATGATGATCGCCGGCTTGCCGAAATAGAGGCACTCCGTGAACGAGTTGTTGCCACCGTGATGGATGGCCGCATCGACCTGCGGGATGACCGAGGGTTGCGGGAACCAGCTGTCGACGATGACATTGCCGGGCAGGTTCTCGTATTGGTCCTTGTAGTCGCCGACATTGACCAGCGCCCGGTAGGGCAGCTTGCCGATGGTCGCGATCAGCCGCTTCAGGAGATCCGTATCCCCCGCGCCGAGCGAGCCGAAGGAGATGTAGATCAGCGGCTTGTCGTTGTTCTCAGCGAAGGCCGGAACCTCGTAGGGCTTTTCCTTGCGCACGCAGCCTTCGAGATACTGGAACTGTGTCGGGTCGAGCCGATGCTCGCGGTCGAATTTCACCGCCTCCGGATAGAGCAGCAGGTTCATGAAGGGCGAGGCTTCGAAGAACTGGCCGATGGGATAGGCCGCCTCGTCGTTCTCGCCGAGAAAGCCGTTGAAGTCATCGTGGATCGGTTTGATCACGGCATTGAAATGATCGCGATAGGCCGCATGGCCGGCGAAATCCTTCTCGCCGCAGCCGGAGAGATGCGGCGGGATTTTCGGATCCTCGATCTCGTTTTCCGAGCAGGAAATGATGCGCACCCAGGGCGTACCGTATTGCTTGATCGCCGGGAAGAGGATGACGTTATCGACGCAGATGAGGTCCGGCTTGATCCTGGCCAGCACGCCCGGCAGGTCCTTCTGGGCCCATTTGGCGCTGTCGACGATCGCCGTCCAGCAATCCTTCACATAGTTGTCGACCTGGTCGTAGGGCGATTTACGGAAATTCGGGATGTGGCCGTTGATGAAATCCTCCCAGAACTTCGCCATCTGCTCGGGCGGCATGGGCTCGGAGAGGTTCACCGCATGGGCTTCGAAGCCGTAACCCTCATAGACCGAAACGAAACCGGGGTCGGAGAGGAAGACGGCCTTGTGGCCGAGCGCCTCGACGGCTTGCGCGATGCCGACGGAGTTCAGCGCCGGGCCGAAGGCCGCTTCCGGGAAAAATGCGATGGTCTTGGACATGGTGTTCCCCTCTTTATTCATTGGAAGATCCGGCTTTTCGCCGGATCAATCTTGAGGCTCAGCGCATCGCCGATCTTCCAGTTGCCCGCACCGCTCGCGGGGATGCGGACCTGAAGCGGCGTCTCGGTGGCGCTTGTCCTGACATGCAGCACCCGGTCGAGGCCGTGATAGGCGATATCGACGATGGCGCCGGATACCGGCAGGTCGCCGGGCGGGCCGATGGCGATGTTTTCCGGGCGAACGGCGAGCGTCGCCGCGCCGGCATTGCCCCGTGCCTTCACCTGCAGACCGTCAGCCGCGAAGACGCCACTCGCGTCCACTTTGCCGTCGATGAAATTCATGACGCCGATGAAATTGGCGACGAAGCGATCCGCGGGGCGCTCGTAGACCTCTTCCGGCGCGCCGACCTGCAGGAGGCGGCCGTCCTTCAGGATCGCCATGCGGTCGGCCATGACCAGCGCCTCCTCCTGGTCGTGCGTGACGATGATGAAGGTGATGCCGATCTCGTTCTGCATACGCTTCAGTTCGAGCTGCATCCTTTCCCGCAGCTTCTTGTCGAGCGCGCCGAGCGGTTCGTCGAGCAGCAGCACCTTCGGGCGTTTCACCAGCGCGCGGGCGAGCGCCACACGCTGCTTCTGGCCGCCCGAGAGCTGTTCGGGCTTGCGGTCGGCGAATTGCGTCAGGTCCGTCGTCGCCATGGTCTCATCGACGCGGCGGCGGATTTCCGTCTTGGCGAGCCGCTCCATTTCAAGGCCGTAGGACAGGTTCTGCCTGACCGTCATATGCGGAAAGAGCGCGTAGGACTGAAACATCAGGTTGAGTGGCCGCTTTTCCGGCGGCAGCGGGGAAATGTCCTTGCCCTCGAGCAGGATGCGGCCGGCATTCGGGCTTTCGAAACCGGCGAGCATGCGCAAGAGCGTGGTCTTGCCGCAACCCGAGGGGCCGAGCAGCGCGAAGAACTCGTTCTCGCGGATATCGAGCGTCACATTATCGACCGCCGTCACCGGCCCGAACGCCTTGCCGACACCCTCGATGCGCAGGATCGGATTGCTGGATGCGTTCATGGGACCTGCTGTTGTCTGTTGAGCCATTGCGAGATCAGAAGCGCCGTCGCGCTGACGCCCATGACGATGGTGGCGAGCGCGTTGACCTCGGGTGTGATGCCGAAGCGGATCATCGAATAGATCTGCATGGGAAGGGTGATGGACGAGCGCCCGGCGCCCGCCGTGAAGAAGGCGATGATGAACTCGTCGACCGAGAGCGTGAAGGCGAGCAGCGCGCCGGCAACAATCGACGGCAGAAGCACCGGAAAGGTGACGCGCCAGAAAGTCGTCCAGCCGGACGCGCCGAGATCGCGCGAGGCCTCGACGATGGAGAAGTCGAAATGTTTGAGCCGGGCGCGCACGACCGAGCAGACGAAGGCGAGGTCGAAGATGACGTGGCTGATGACGATGGTGTGCAGGCCCATCGCCAGGCCGAGGCGCGAAAAGAAGGTGAGCAGCGCCACCGCAAGCACGATGTCGGGAATGACCATCGGCGCGAAGGCGAGCGCTTCCAGGCCGTTGCTCTTCCTGCGCCGCGTTTCCATGCCGAGCGCCAGCAGCGTGCCGAGCACCGTCGAGATGACCGTCGCGAAGATAGCGACGATGAACGTGTTGCCGGCCGCGCGCAGAATATCCGTATTGGCCAGCAGAGCACCGTACCAGCGGACGGAAAAGCCGGACCAGGAGGTCGGCAGGCCGCTGTCGTTGAAGGAGAGCAGCACGAGCACGGCGATCGGCAGGTAGAGGAAGCCGAAGACAAGGAGCAGCACGATGCGCCCCGGCAGTTTGCTGGAAAACGTCGCGTTCATTGCGCCGCCTCCCCCTTGCGCTCGCCGCTGGCATGGGCCGTGGCGCGGGCCTGCAGCAGGAGCAGCACGATCATCGTGAGGATCAGCGCGGCACCGAGCGCGGCACCGAAGGGCCAGTCGTTCGCCGTCAGGAACTGGTCGTAGACGAGATTGCCGACCATCTGGAACCGCCCGCCGCCGAGAAGCGCAGGGGTCACGAAGTTGCCGATGGAGAGCACGAAGACGAAGACGCCGCCCGCCGCAACCCCCGGCAAGGTGAGCGGGAGCGTGACGCGCAGGAAGGTGCGGACCGGACCGGCACCGAGATCGCGCGAGGCCTCCATCAGCTCCGGGTTGAGCCGCGACAGCGTCGAATAGATCGCGAGGATGACGAAGGGCAAGTAGTTGTAGACGAGACCTGTGATGACGGCGCTCTCGGTGTAGAGCATCGACAGCGGCTCGCCCGTATAGCCAAGCGAACGCAGGAGATTGTTGATCAAGCCCTCGCGATTGAGCAGCACGATCCAGGCATAGGTGCGGATCAGGTAGTTGCTCCAGAAGGGCAGCACGGCGAAGAACAGCAGGATCGGCTGCGACATCCTTGGCGCACGACTGATCGCGTAGGCGGCGGGATAGGCGATGAGGATGGCGATCACTGTCGCCGTCAGCGCGATGCGCGCGGAATTCAGGAAAATCTTCGCATAGAGCGGATCGGCGACGCGGGCGAAATTTTCCAGCGTGACCGTGTATTCCACCCCACCCCAGACGCCGCGCTGGAAGAAGGCATAGCTCAACACCAGCAGGCATGGCACCACCATGAAGGCGACGAGCCAGGCGACGCCGGGCGCGGCGAGCAGGTTCGGTCTGGTGGCATTAAGGGACAAGGCTTCGCTCCCGCGGTGCCGCAAGCCACCGCGCATACAGGATTTCTGGATGAAGAATACCCGTGGCGACAGGCCGCCTTCCGGCCGCCACGGGAAGGGTCCAAGATCAGTTCGCGGCCTTGATCTCGCTTACGATGCGCGAATAATCCTTCTGCGCT
Organism: Shinella sp. CPCC 101442; assembly: GCF_024704725.1. GTDB lineage: Bacteria > Pseudomonadota > Alphaproteobacteria > Rhizobiales > Rhizobiaceae > Shinella. Next base: position 409,583 of record NZ_JALIQS010000001.1, read on the forward strand.
GTCCCGAGATCACGCAGAAGCTCGTATTTGACGAGGTCCGCAGGCGCCATGGCCATGTTCGGGTACTGCTCGGAAAGCGCCTTGTCGAGGCTTTCCATCGCCGCCTTGTTCGGCACCTTGTAGAGGATGTTCTGCGCGGCCCAGGCGTGGTTCTTGGCGTCGAGGATGAAGTTGATGAACTTCATCGCCGCATCCTTCTTCTCCGAGCTTTTCAGGACGACGATCGTGTCGATCCAGAGGTCGGAGCCTTCCTTCGGCACGACGAACTTGATGTCCTTGTTCTCGGTGATGCCATAGTTGCACCAGCCGTCCCAGGCATGCACCAGCGAAGCCTCGCCGGAGACGAGCTTGGAATAGAAGGTCGTGTCGTCATAGGCGAGCAACGTCTTCTTCGCCTCGATGAGCAGGTTTTTGACCTCCTCAAGCTTGGCCGGATCCTTCTCGTTGACCGAGAAACCCTTGGCGAGTTCGCCCGCGGCCATCAGCCAGCGATCGGTCGCCAGCATCGTCGTTTTACCCTTGATGGCATCGGCCGGCTGGAGCAGGTTCAACCAGCTGTCCGGCGTGTCCTTCACGAGATCGGAGCGGTAGCAGAGGCCTGTCGTGCCCCAGGTATAGGGCACCGAGAAGGTGTTGCCGGGGTCATAGGCGAGCGTCGCGGCTTCCGGGTAGAGATTGGCAAGGTTCGGCACGGCCGCCTTGTCGATCGGCTCGGCGAGCCCCTGCCCGTTCAGGATTTCGGCAAAGGGCGAGGAGACGAAGACCACGTCGTAGCCCTTGCCACCGCTCGCCATCAGCTTGCCCATGACTTCTTCATTGGTGGCATGGTTGACCACCTCGATCTCCAGTCCCGTCGCGGCCTTGAACGTATCCGCGATATCGGGGGCCATGTAGCCGGCCCAGTTCGAGATGACGAGATCGGCGGCAGACGCCGTACCCGCCGCAAGGCATGCGGCAGCCAGCGCCGCGGCCGCGCAGGTCGCAGTCAGTCGGTTCTTCACGGTCACGGAAGACTCCCTTGTTTCGTTGTTCCAACCTCTTTGACGGGCGCGCCGGTTCTCCGGTCTCATTCCCTGTCGCATGGCAGTATTATTTAGAAAAAAAATACGTCAATAGGGTCGGTGCATTTTTGTGGCCCGCGTATTTCCGGACTTGCGAAACCACGGCTCAAAGGGCAGCATGCACGGCGATGGAAGGCAGACGCGAACAATGACCCCCGAGCCGAAACGCACCAACTTCCGCCATGTCGAACTGGCGCAAAAAATACTGGACGTTGCCGGCGAGCGCGGCATGGCGCCCGGCGAGCGGCTGGCCGAACAGGCGCTCGCCTCGCTCTGCAACGTCTCGAGAACTCCGATCCGCAAGGCTTTGCAGATACTTGCCGAGCGCGATCTGGTCACGGCGGATGCCGAGGGCGGCTATCTGCTTGCCATCGACCCCGTGGCGACCGCCCGCCTCGAAGACACCGCGGAAGGCGAGGGCGAAGGCGAAATCTATGCCGCGATCCTGCGCGACCTCTCCGCCGGGCGCATCGCCGAAAACCAGACCGTCGCCGCCCTGCAGCGCCGCTATGACGTCTCACGCCAGACGGTACAAAATGCACTGATGAAACTGGCCGAGGAAAATCTCGCCGAACGCGCCGCCGGACAGCAATGGCTGCTCAAGCACTTCGCGATCAGCGGGGACGCGGCTGCGAAAAGTTACGAATTCCGTCTTGCGACGGAACCGCTTGCCCTGACGCTGCCGGAGTTCAAGCGCGACATGCCGGCGATCACGGCGCTACGCCAGTCGATGCTGATCCTGCGCGGGATGAACGAGACGAATTTCGACCGCAAGCTCTTCGACCGGACGGATTACGATTTTCATCTATTGATCGCCCGCTCCTGCGGCAATCCGTTCATGGCGGAAGCACTGACCAACCACCATCGCCGCCGCCGCGCCAGCCCGCCGGCCGGCCACGTGAACGCCTTCCGACTGATGCAGTCCAACATCGAACATATCCAGATCCTCGAGCAGATCGAGCGCGGCCAGATGGAGCTTGCCGCCGATCTGATGCGTGTGCATATACAGCTCTCCCAATCGCAGCGCCCCCGGCTTGCCGGCCGCGGCGTTCCCCCCGCCTTCAAACTCATCGCGCGTTAGCCCTCCATGGCGCCAGCAAAGACCATCGCCCTTTTCCCGGAAGCGAGCTACGGCGCGGCGCTCAACTGCGTCGGCATCGCCCAGGAACTTCGGCGTTTGGGCCATCGCCCGGTCTTCATCTGCCACCCGGGCTTTTCCGGCGTCTTCGCGGAATACGGCTTTGCCGAATACCAGCTGACCGAGGCCGACGCTGCGCCGACGGACTGGAACGACTTCATCGAACGCCACCAGGATGCCTTTCGGCAGGCCCCGTTCGACCAGCTGGAAAGTTATGTCGGCCCGACCTGGGAGGCGATCGTCGATACGGCCATGCGGGTGGAGGAGCCGCTGCGCCAGTTGCTCGGCCGGCTGAAGCCGGATGCGATCGTGCTCGACAACGTCGTGATGTTTCCGGCCATCGCCAATGCCGGCGTACCGTGGATCCGCGTCGTCTCCTGCGCCGAGACGGAAATCCCGGACGAGAATGTGCCGCCCTACCTGTCCGGCTGCGGCGACAACGAGCGTGCAGCCTGGACGGCGTTCGCCGACCGTTATGAAAAGACCGTGGCGTCCGCCCACAGGCGCTTTTCCGCCTTCCTTGCCGAATGCGGCCTCAAGGCTCCGACGGCACCGGTCTTCCTCGGCCCCTCGCCCTGGCTGAACCTGTTGCTGGCGCCCGACATCATCCGCCATGATCGCCATGCGGCGCTCGACCCCAGGCGTTTCATCTTTCTCGACGGTTGCGTGCGTCATGAGGCGCCTTATACGCCGCCGCGTTTCGCCAGCCACAACGAGGCGCCGCTGGTGCTGACGAGTTTCGGCTCGCTCGGCGCGATGGATGTCGCGATGATGAAGCGCATGATCGCCGTCTTCGCTACCCTGCCCTGCCGCTTCCTCGTCAATGCCGGTCACTGGCGCGAGGAGTATCGCGAGGTGCCGGACAATGTCTTCATCGACAGCTGGTTCCCGCAGCCTTCGGTGGTCGAACAGGCAAGCCTCTTCATCCATCACGGCGGCAACAATTCCTTCTGCGAGGCGCTTTATTACGGCGTGCCGTCGCTCGTCATGCCCTATTGCTGGGACGGCCACGACAATGCGGCGCGCGCCGCCGAAACCGGCGTTGGCCGCCGGCTCGGTCGCTATGACTGGAGCGACACGGACCTGACGGCCGCCATCGACGGCCTGCTCGGCGATCACGAGATGCAGGCGCGCCTCAAGGCGAATGCAGCAAAGATGCATAAGGCGGCGGGCGTGACACGTGCTGCGGAGGAAATTGTCCGGGTTATGTCGGACGCCTCCATCGGGGCGGGAGAGGCATCGAATGCGTGACCACCTCTTCATCGACGGCATCTGAGCTTCTCCCGTGAAGGGTGGCACATTCGAGGTCATCGATGCTGACGCCCTCGAAACTGATGCCGCTCACCGCGTTGGAGCTTGGCGCCATCGTTGCGGAAGCAGGGCTTCCGGCCAGCGTGCTCAACATCGTCACCGGCCTTGGCCCTGAGGCCGGCCAGCCGCTGTCCGAACATCCCGGCATAGACAAGCTCACCTTCACCGGCACCGTGCCGACGGGCGCGAAAATCATGGCGGAGGTGCGCGATATCAAGAATGTCAGCCTCGAACTCGGCGGCAAGTCGCCTTTCGTGATCTTCGCCGACGGCGATATCGAGAAGGCCGAGGACAATTTTGCGTGGACCGAGGAAATTTTCGGGCCGGTCGTCTGCGGCAAGACGTTCAAGAACGAGGCGGACGCGATCCGCATGGCAAACGACAGCCGCTTCGGCCTCGCCGCCGCCGTCACGTCGAAGGACAAGGCGCGCTGCGAGCGGGTGGCAAGGGCCTTTCGAACCATCTCGAGGTCAAGCAGATCACGTCCTTCAACAGCGACGAGCCCTGGGGCTGGTACATCAAGCCAGCCTGAGGCGTGCCGCTGGCGGGTTGCGACGCCATGCGTTCTGGGCCATAAATCGCTCCCCACCTGTCGAAGGCCAGCCGTCATCATGAGTGTCGCGGGCCGTGCGTGATCCCCACGCCACGGCGAATCCCCCCGCGCTCCGGTTCGGCCCCGGCATGGGTAACGACAATGCGGACCGACAAAAAGGAGAACGCATCATGGGACACCTTGGCACGGCTTGGCGCAAGCGCGACTACCATCGTCAATGGCTCTGGCGGGAAGCGAACCGCCTGTTCGATTTCTTCCAGAACCGGGCCTTCAACCCGCTCGGCGGCTTCCACGAACTCGACGCCGAGGGCCGGCCGCTCAACCCCGGCAATCCGATTCGCGGCCTCCATTCCACCGCCCGCATGGTGCATTGCTTCGCGATCGGCAGCCTGCTCGGCCGCCCTGGTTCGGACGACGTCGTCGACCACGGCATGAAGTATCTCTGGGAAAAGCACCGTGATGCCGAACGCGGCGGCTACCATTGGTCACTCGACAATTCCGGCCTGCTCGACGCCAGCAAACAGGGCTATGGTCACGCCTTCGTTCTGCTCGCCGCTTCCAGCGCCAAGCTTGCCGGCCACCCGGATGCCGACCGCATGATCGCTGATGTCACCGGCGTGCTGGAAACCCGTTTCTGGGAAGCCGCGCATGGCGCGATTGCTGAGGAATTCGAAGCGGACTGGTCGCCGGTCCCCGGCTATCGCGGCCAGAACTCCAACATGCATCTGACGGAAGCCTTGATGGCCGCCTTCGAGGCGACCGGCGAGAAGAGTTATCTCGACAAGGCGGAAAGCATCGCCGACCTCGTCATCCGCCGCCGCGCCGGCGAAAACGGCTTTCGCGTGCCCGAGCATTTCGACGAGAACTGGGTGCTCGACAAGGACTATCGCGGCAACGAGATGTTCCGCCCCTCCGGCACGACGCCCGGCCACTGGCTGGAATGGGCACGCCTCATCCTCCAGCTCTACGCGCTCGGCGGCAAGAAGCACGGCTGGATGCTGGACGCGTCGAAGGCGCTCTTCGCGCAATCCATCGCGCTCGGCTGGGACACGGAAAAGGGCGGTTTTTTCTACACGCTCGACTGGGCCGACGAGCCGGCCAAGCGCAACAAGCTGTGGTGGCCAATGGCCGAGGGTGTGGGCGCCGCCGCCTTCCTCGCCGAGCACCTGCCGAGCGATTTCCACGAGATCTGGTATCGCAAGATCTGGGACGTCATCGCCCGCCAGTTCCTCGATCAGGACCGTGGCGGCTGGCATGAGGAACTGACGGAAGACCTCGTGCCGAGCTACACCCTTTTCGCCGGCAAGGGGGACATCTATCATGCGCTCCAGGCCTGCCTGATCCCGCTTTATCCGGCGACGGGCAGCCTCACCAGGGGCATCATCGAGGCGGGCGGCCGCTAGGCCGCCTCTTCACCGCCGGGCAGACGGGATTGGAATGATAGACATACCGGACCAGATCTCGACCGCATGGTTCGCCGCCGCCTCGGTGGCGTTCCTCGCAAAACACTTCCTGGCGGATTTTCTCTTGCAGACGGACTGGATGGCGGCGGGCAAGGACCGGCCGGAAGGCTGGCTCCTGCCGCTTGCCGCCCACGCCGGCTTGCATGGCGCGATGACCGGTATGCTCTTCCTCGCCGTCGCCCCGTCGATGGCCTGGCTGGGGCTCGTCGATATGCTCGTGCACGGCGCCATCGACCGCCTGAAGAGCATTTCGACGCGCCGCAAGGCCCTGACCCCGCGCCAGACCGCGTTCTGGTGGCTGTTCGGCCTCGACCAGACGCTGCATCACCTCACCCATATCGGCCTTGCGATCCTTCTCGCCGCCGGATCTGCCGCTTAGCGCATTTCCGGACATAAAACCGCTTCGCACTTTTGCTGGAGACGATTTAGGACAGCGCCTCGCGCAGCAGGAGATCCGTGAGCGCGAACTGGTCGGCGAACCAGCGATCCGCCGCGTGCCACATCAATGGCGCCAGCTTGATATCATGGCCGCCGCGCGTATCCGTCTCGACAAGACCGACATCGCGCGCCGCCTCGACGATACGGCGCACATGTGTGCGCGAAACACCCGTCTGCACCGCCAGCCGCTGGTAGCCGGTCGCGACGACCGCACCGTCGTTGCCCTGCGCGCCGCGTAGAAGAAGCAGCATGATCATGTAGCCGCAGTCATGCGCAAGGAACGGCGCAAGCGGAAGGTGCCGGCGGATGAGGCGACTGATATCGGGCAGATGCGCCAGCGTGGCGCGGCGCATGCCCTTGTGCAACGTCGTGTCCGGTGGCCCCTTCCGCCCTTCAGTCGGCGAGAGGCCGAGCGACGAAAGCCCGTCCAGAAGAACGCCGAGCACCTTCGCGTCGCGCGCCAGAAGCGCATTGCTCGGCACGAGCAGGCGCACGCGCCGGTCGGAGGCGTGGGGCTGCTGGGAGAGAAAACCATATTTGCGAAGGTAGGAGACCTGCGCCTCGACGCGGTTGCGGCTGGCAACGCCGAGGTCCGTCACCTCCCGCTGAAGGCGACCGAGCGTCAGCCAGGTGGAGGACTGCGCGGTATCCTGGCCGGCATGCAGTGCCAGGACCGCGAGGTAACAGAGAAAACGCCCCTCCTCAAGGATAAGCCGGTTGAAGAGATGGTTTCCTTCATAGAGCGCCAGCTTGCCGGCTATCACGCGGTCGCGAGCCTCGGCAAATCCCGGTGCGGCCAAAAATTGGTACGGCGGCACGCGAAACGCCACCGAGGCGTCGTCGAAACGAACCTGATCCATGCTGCTCCCCTATTCGGATCAGCGCCCTGCCCGGCGCCGGGATCTAAAAGACCCAATATTCTCCATGGGGTTCGAGTGGGCGCGAACTGTCAATCGTGGCAACTCATGCATGCATCAATATGAGACGCAGCGACAAAAGAATGATACGCAGTGCCAAACCGCCCCAACCCCTCGCCTTGCGAATTTCCAGGAACCTTCGCCCGTTTAAGGACTTGAGGGGTATATGCCCGCAGCCTAATGATCGTGAATCGCAATGAGTTCTGCCGACAAGCTGCTCTCCAACTCCGTAACCGCCCGGGCCGGTGCAGACGTTCGCCGGGCAAGCCACCTCTTCGCCGAAACGCTGGATCCGGTGTTTCGCACCACGCTTCTGACGCCGGAGCGGCCGGACAACTTCCACGCCGAGCTTTCCACCTATTTCATGGGGCCAGCTCTGCTCTTCGCCGCCGACATGGCCGGCACGACTTATACATTCTCCCGCGACCTGCGCAGGATCGCCCGCACCGGGCTCGACCTCATCCTCGTTCAGGTGACGCTCGATGGCGGCGACATCCGCACCGTCAACGGCGAGATCCTCCATGTCGAGGCCGGTGATATCTCCATGTTCGACCTCTCACGCCCCATGCAGGCCGAAACGCAAGGCTGCCGCAATCTCACGCTCGTGCTGCCGCGCCACATGCTCTTCGGCAAGGATGTGCAGAATGACGCTCTGCACGGTCTCGTCCTCAAACGCCCGACCAGCACGGCACGGCTGATCGGCAGCCATCTGCGCACTCTCTTCGAAGACCTCTCGGACATTACCCAAGCCGAAGCGCCGGCAATCGTTGCCGCCACGGCAAACCTCGTCACCAATCTCGTCGGCCCGCAGATCAACGATCGCAGCCAGCCTTCCCCGACCGTGCGCGGGGCCGTCATCATGGAAATCCGGCGGTATATCGAGCAGCAAATGGCCCATCCGGATCTTGGCCCGGACCACCTCTGCAAGATGTTCGGCCTGTCGCGCGCCTCGCTCTACCGGCTTTTCGAGCCGGTCGGCGGCGTCACCGACTATATCCGCACCCGGCGCTTGCGCGCCGCGTTCGACACGCTGGCGAATGATAACAAACGTACCGTCGGCGAAATCGCCTACGCCTCTGGTTTTCCTGATATTTCGGCGTTTTCCCGCGCCTTCCGCCACCAGTTCGGCATGAGCCCGAGCGAGGTGCGCGAGACAGGCGATCGCAAGCCCCGCCCCCTCAGTTCCGTCGAACGACAGGCTGCCGCGTCGGTCCATGACTGGCTGCGCATCATCGGCTCCCTGTAGACATCTTGCCGTTTGACAGCTGACATCACATCAAACAATATGTGATCACATTTCTTGAATGAACCAGCTGGAGATCGGGATGGAGAGGGCGAACCTGGAGGCGCGCGCCCGCGCGCTCATCGAGGCGGAAGCAGAGGTGTTTCGCGCGAAGAGGCCGCGTTGCGCCGCTGCGCATGACGAGGCGGCATCGGGCTTCTTCGATGGCGTACCGCAGCACTGGATGCTCGACTGGCCGACCCCCTTCCCCCTCGTCGTCGATCAGGCGAGCGGCGTCGACCTCGTCGATCTCGACGGCAACCGCATCGTCGATGTCTGCCTCGGCGATACTGGCGCGATGTTCGGTCATGGCCCGGCCCCGGTTCTCGAAGCGCTGAAGAACACCGCTACGCGCGGCCTCACCACCATGCTGCCTTCCTCGGATGCGCAGATCGTCGGCCGCCTGCTGGTCGAACGATTCGGCCTGCCCCGCTGGCAACTGGGCGCGACGGCAAGCGACGCCAACCGCTTCGCCATCCGCATCGCCCGCGCCGTCACCGGCCGCGCCAAACTGCTGGTCTTCGACGGATGCTACCACGGCGCCGTGGATGACACGCTGGTCGATCTCGTCGATGGCAAGACCATCTCCCGCCGCAACCTTCTCGGCCAGGTCCGCGACCTCGGCGAACTCACCGTTTCCATTCCCTTCAACGATGAAGCGGCACTCGCAAAGGCGCTCGCGGCGCACGACATCGCCTGCGTTCTCGCCGAGCCGGTCATGACAAACTGCGGCATGATCCCGCCCGCGCCCGGTTTCCACGATGCGCTGCGTCGCCTGACGCGCGACGCCGGCACGCTGTTGCTCATCGACGAGACACATACGATCTCCACCGGCCTCGGCGGCTATTCCATCGTGCATGGTCTCGAGCCCGACCTCGTCGTCATGGGCAAGCCGATCGGCGGCGGCGTTCCCGTCAGTGTCTGGGGCATGACGCAGGCGATTTCCGACAAATTGCACGTCATCCGCCGCGAACAGAGCGGCCACGGCCATTCCGGCATCGGCACCACGCTCTCCGGCAGCGCATTGCAACTCGCCTGCCTGCGCGCCTGCCTCGAACATGTCATGACCGAGGATGCCTATCGCAGGATGCAGGCCAATGCCGACCGCATCGAAACCGGCTTCAAGGCGGCCATCGCCGCCGCCGGCCTCGACTGGACGGTTTCGCGCGTCGGCGCCCGGCTGGAAGTCGTCTTCTCGCCCGTGCCGGTGACGAATGCCGCCGAGGCCCGCGCTGCCGCTTCCGATGTGATCGAGGCCGCACTGCATCTCTCCATGCTGAATCTCGGCTACCTGCTGACCCCCTTCCACAATATGGTACTCGTCAGCCCTGCCCTGTCCGAAAAGCAGGCGGATGGCCTCGTCGAGGCCTTCGCGACCGTGCTTGGCCGCCTTGCCGAGCGGAGGGCCGCCGCGTGAGCCGTGATCTCGCCACCCGCCCGCCGGAGGCAGCCGATATTGCCGAAGCTGAAGCCTTCCTCGCCGCGCATCCGGAAATCACGTCCTTCGATCTCGTGCTGATCGACCTCAACGGCATCGCGCGCGGAAAGATCATCCGCCGGCATGAGTTGCTGCCGATCTTCCGCTCCGGCCGACATCTGCCCGGCTCCATCCTCGGTCTCGACGTAACGGGCGAGGATGTCGAGGAGACCGGTCTCGTCTGGGCCGATGGCGATGCCGACCGCCGCGCCTGGCCCATCGCCGGCTCGCTCGTTCCATTGCCCTGGACGTCGCCTCCGCGCGGCGAAGTGCGCCTCGCGCTCTTCGAGCTGGACAGCGCACCGATGGCAGCCGACCCGCGCCATGCGCTGGCGCGTCAGGTCAAGCTGCTCGAAGCCGACGGTTTCCACCCGGTTCTCGCCTATGAGCTGGAATTCTACCTGCTCGACCGCGAACGGACGGCCGGTGGAGATTTCCAGCCGCTCCGCCTGCCGCTCTCGGGAGAACGGCCGGATGGTATCCAGGTCTATGGCGTCACCGAACTCGACCGGCTGGAACCGTTCATCGACGCGGTCTATCGCGGCGCGGAAGCGCAGGGCCTGCCCGTCGAAACCATGATTTCGGAATATGCCCAGGGCCAGTTCGAGTTGACGCTGCGCCACGGCGGCGCGCTGCGTGCCGCCGACGATCTCGCCATGCTGAAGCGCCTTATCCGGGCGCTCGCCGTGCGCCACGGCATGATGGCCTGCTTCATGGCCAAACCCTTCGCGGGCCGTGCCGGCTCCGGCATGCATGTCCATGCGAGCCTTGCCGATGGCGCAGGCGACAATCTCTTCGCGGACCAAGGCGAGGCGCTTTCGCCGCTCCTGAAACAGGCCGTCGCGGGCCTTCTCGAAACCATGCACGAGTCCATGCTGGTCTTCGCCCCGCACTTCAATTCCTGGCGCCGTTTCTCCGCGCAGAGCTACGCGCCGACCACCCCCACCTGGGGCACCAACAACCGTAGCGTCGCGGTGCGTGTCCCCGCCGGCTCTCCTGCCGGCCGTCACCTCGAACAGCGCGCCGCCGGCATCGATTCCAATCCCTATCTGGTGGGCGCGACGGTGCTTGCCGGCATGCGCAAGGGCATTCTCGCAAAGGCCGATCCCGGTCCGGAAACCACAGCCTATGCCGAGGCGACGGGTGACGAACTGCCACCGGACTGGCGTAGCGCCATCGAGACGGCGACACGCTCGCCTTTCCTGAAGGAAGCGCTCGGCGAACGGCTGCACCACGTCTACCTCGCCCTCAAGCGTGCGGAATACCGCCGCTTCGCCAGCGAAGTGACCGCGCTGGAACGCTCGCTCTACGGCGAGATCGTCTGACCATGAAAACCTTCTACACCGCCGATCATAACCTGCATCACAGCGGCATGGAGCTCTCCTTCGGCCGCATCGTGGAAACCTTCGAAAAGCCGGTGCGCGCCGAAATCGTCCTGAAACGCGTGCAGGACGTCGGCCTCGGCCCTGTTCTGGAACCGGCATCCTACGACCGCGCCATCATCGAACGCATCCACACGCCCGACTATCTGGATTTTCTGGAAAGCGTCTTCGCCGAGTGGCGGGCGGCCGGGCGCGACGGCGAGGTCTGGCCCTATAGCTGGCGCCACCGCTCCATGCCGATGATCGACGCCCCGCCCGCGGGCCTCGACGCACGGCTCTCCTACTATTCCTTCGACATGGCCGGGTCTATCACCGAGACGACATGGCAAGCCGCCAAACGGGCCGCCCACACCGCGCTTGCCGGCGCCGATGTCGTGCTCGCGGGCGAGCGGGCCGCCTTCTCGCTCTGCCGCCCGCCCGGCCACCATGCGGGGCGCGACTTCTTCGGTGGCTACTGCTACCTCAACAACGCCGCCATCGCCGCCCAGCGCTTTCTCGACAACGGCCATGCGCGCGTCGCGATCTTCGACGTCGATTACCACCACGGCAACGGCACGCAGGAAATCTTCTACGACCGCGACGACGTGCTGCTGGCAAGCCTGCACGGCGACCCGGATTTCGAATTCCCCTTCCATCTCGGCTATGCCCGCGAACGCGGCGCCGGCAATGGCGAAGGCCACAATCTCAACTATCCCTTGCCCGCCGGCACGACATGGCCGGAATGGCAAACCGCCTTCGAGGACGCGCACGAAAAAATCCGCGCCTACGCTCCGACCGCCCTCGTCATCTCGCTCGGCGTCGATACGTTCAAGGACGATCCGATCTCGCAGTTCAAGCTGGAGAGCGAGCACTTTACGACCATCGGCCGCCGCATCGCCGATTTGAACCTGCCGACGCTGTTCGTCATGGAAGGCGGCTACGCTGTCGACGCACTCGGCGTCAACGCCGTGAATGTGCTACAGGGGTTTGAAGGCGCCTGAGGCGCCCTCACACGTCCTTGTGCAGGTTGTTGCGCGACAGGTTCTTCACGTCGCGCTCGCCGCACAGTGCCATGGTGATGTCGAGTTCCTTGCGGATGATCTCGAGCGTGCGGCGCACGCCGGCCTTGCCGCCGGCACCGAGGCCATAGAGGAAGGGACGGCCGATATAGGTGCCCTTGGCGCCATAGCAGAGCGCTTTCAGCACATCCTGGCCGGAGCGGATGCCGCCATCGAGATGGACCTCCATCTTGTCGCCGACGGCATCGACGATGCGCGGCAGCATGCTGATCGAGGAGGCAGCGCCGTCGAGCTGGCGGCCGCCGTGGTTGGAGACGATGATGGCGTCCGCGCCGCTGCCGAGCGACATGCGCGCGTCCTCTTCGTCAAGGATGCCCTTGAGGATCAGCTTGCCGCCCCAGCGGTCGCGGATCCACTCGATATCTTTCCAGGAGAGCTGCGGGTCGAACTGTTCCGACGTCCAGGACGAGAGCGACGACAGGTCTCCGACACCCTTGGCGTGGCCGACGATGTTGCCGAAGGTGCGGCGCTTGGTGCCAAGCATGTCAAGGCACCAGAAGGGGCGCGTCGCCATCTGCCAAAGATGTTTCGGCGTGAAGCGCGGCGGGGCGGAGAGGCCGTTGCGCAGGTCCTTGTGGCGCTGGCCGAGGATCTGCAAGTCGAGTGTCAGCACCAGCGCCGAGCACCCCGCCGCCTTGGCGCGGTCGATGAGGTTGAGGACGAAATCCCTGTCCTGCATCACGTAGAGCTGGAACCAGAAGGGCTTTGACGTGACCGAGCGCACATCCTCGATCGAGCAGATGCTCATCGTGGAGAGCGTGAAGGGCACGCCGAATTCTTCGGCGGCCTGGGCTGCCAGCATTTCACCATCGGCGTGCTGCATGCCGGTAAAGCCCGTCGGCGCGATGGCGACGGGCATGGATACCTTCTCGCCGATCATCTCGCTGGCAAGCGAGCGATTGGTCATGTCGACGAGCACGCGCTGGCGCAGCTTGACCTTGTGGAAATCCTCTTCGTTGGCCCGGTAGGTGCCCTCGGTCCAGGCGCCGGAATCCGCATATTCGAAGAACATTTTCGGCACACGACGGCGTGCCTGTTCCTTGAGGTCTGCGATCGTCAGGGCCTGCTCTACGCTCATGATGTCCTCACACCTGTCGGGCCGTAGCCACGACATTCCGTTTCATCGGGGGATGGCAATCTTTAAGAGGAGGATGGAGACGCGGCAAGAGCGAGCGGGAACATTCTCTTGCAAATGATCTATTTACAAATGAAATATTTCCATTCGCCTCTGCGATGAACCTCGTAGGCACATTCAAAAACGAATACGCCCTCCCGGCAGAACCGGAAGGGCGCTGGACGATCTGTGACCGCGCTTACTTCGTGGCGTAGAACTTCGCCATGTCAGGCAGGCGCTTGGTGCGGATGCTTGAGGCCTTGCCGGCGGTGCGGAAGGCTTCGAAGCGCTCGCGGCAGACTTCCTGCATGCGGGCGGTCGCCGGCTTCAGGTAGGTGCGCGGGTCGAAATTGTCAGGCTTTTCCTTGAAGTTCTTGCGGATCGTGCCGGTCATGGCGAGGCGCAGGTCGGTATCGATATTGACCTTGCGCACGCCGAGCGGGATCGCCTTCTGGATTTCGGCGACCGGAACACCCCAGGTCTGCTTCATCTCGCCGCCATAGGCGGTGAAGAGGTCCTGCAGGTCCTGCGGTACGGACGACGAGCCGTGCATGACGAGATGCGTGTTCGGCAGCTTCTTGTTGATCTTGGCGATCGTCTCGATCGACAGGATGTCGCCATCGGGTGCGCGGGTGAACTTGTAGGCGCCGTGGCTGGTGCCGATGGCGACCGCAAGCGCATCGACGCCGGTCTTGGAGACGAAGTCCAGCGCCTGGTCCGGATCGGTCAACAGCTCGTCGCGCGTCAGTTTGCCTTCAAAGCCGTGGCCGTCTTCCTTCTCGCCGGCGCCCGTTTCCAGGTTGCCGAGACAGCCAAGCTCACCTTCGACCGAAACACCGGCCGCATGCGCGATCTTCACGACCTCGGCCGTGACGTCGACATTGTATTCGTAGCTGGCGATCGACTTGCCGTCGGCGAGCAGCGAGCCGTCCATCATGACGGAGGTGAAGCCGTTGGTGATGGCCGAGATGCAGGTCGAGGGCTGGTCGCCGTGATCGAGATGCAGGCAGACCGGGATGTGCGGGTATTCTTCGGCCGCGCCCAGGATGAGGTGACGCAGGAACGCATCGCCCGCATAGGAGCGCGCACCGCGGCTTGCCTGCAGGATCACCGGGGAGTCCGTCGCATCCGCCGCACGCATGACCGCCTGGACATATTCCAGGTTGTTGACGTTGAATGCCGGCAGTGCGTAGTCGTTCTCCGCTGCGTGGTCGAGCAATTGCCGCATGGTGATCAATGCCATTCCTGTCCTCCTTTAGGATGCTGATTTCACGGGTTCGCGGCACTATTCACAGAACGGTCCGCCATATGCAACAGGCCTCAAAGACCGCAGTGTAAGCCAAATCGATTAAATGGCATAAGCGAAATAAATTTCCCGTGGATAGGGTAAAAATCCGGCCCGCTCGCGCGGGCCGGATCCGGAAAATCCATCCATTTCAAATAAGTAGGACAAATGCCCGACGGCTGGGCAATCGCCGCCGGAGAAAATGTCAGTCGTCTTCGGCCGGTTCCGGCGTCTGGAAGCTGCCGCGCTCGCCCGAGACGATCTCGCGCTTGCCAACATGGTTGGCAGGACCGACCAGGCCTTCCTTCTCCATGCGCTCGACGAGGGACGCAGCCCGGTTGTAGCCGACGGCAAGGCGGCGCTGGATGTAGGAGGTCGAGCACTTGCGGTCGCGCAGGACAACCTTCACGGCCTTCTCGTAGAGGTCGTCGCCATCCTCGGCCGCGATGTCGCCCTTGTCGAACACCGCACCGCCGGTTGCCGGCTTCTCGTCTTCCTCTTCCTCCTCGTCAGCGGTGACCGTTTCCAGATATTCCGGACGGCCCTGGGCCTTGAGGTGCAGCACGACCTTCTCGACTTCCTCGTCGGAGACGAAGGGGCCGTGCACGCGGGAAATGCGGCCGCCGCCGGCCATATGCAGCATGTCGCCCTGGCCGAGGAGCTGTTCGGCACCCTGCTCGCCGAGAATGGTGCGGCTGTCGATCTTCGACGTCACCTGGAAGGAGATGCGCGTCGGGAAGTTGGCCTTGATCGTGCCGGTGATGACGTCGACCGAGGGGCGCTGCGTCGCCATGATCAGGTGGATGCCGGCGGCACGCGCCATCTGGGCCAGACGCTGGATCGCACCCTCGATCTCCTTGCCGGCAACCATCATCAGGTCGGCCATCTCGTCGACGATGACGACGATATAGGGCATCGGATCGAGCGAGAGTTCCTGCTCCTCGTTGATCGCCTCGCCGGTTCCCTTATCGAAGCCGGTCTGGACATTGATGGTGATCGTTTCGCCCTTGTCGCGCGCCGTCGCCACGCGGCTGTTATAGCCGTCGATATTGCGCACGCCGAGGCGCGACATCTTCCTGTAGCGGTCCTCCATCTCGCGCACCGCCCATTTCAGCGCCATGACGGCCTTCTTGGGATCGGTGACGACGGGGGTCAGCAGGTGCGGAATGCCGTCATAGATCGACAGTTCCAGCATCTTGGGATCGACCATGATCAGGCGGCACTCTTCCGGGCGGAAGCGGTAGAGCAGCGAGAGGATCATGGTGTTGATGGCAACGGACTTGCCCGAGCCGGTGGTGCCGGCGACGAGCAGGTGCGGCATCTTCGCGAGTTCCGCGATGACGGGTTCGCCGCCGATGGTCTTGCCGAGGCAGAGCGGCAGCTTGAAGCCGGTGCGGGCGAAATCCTGGCTCTCGATCATCTCCCGGAAATAGACCGTTTCGCGCGTCTGGTTCGGCAGTTCGATGCCGATGACGTTGCGGCCGGGCACGACCGCGACGCGGGCCGAGAGTGCCGACATGGAGCGGGCGATGTCGTCGGCGAGGCCGATGACGCGCGAGGATTTAACACCCGGCGCAGGCTCGAATTCGTAGAGGGTGACGACCGGACCCGGACGCACATGAATGATCTCGCCGCGGACGCCGAAATCTTCCAGCACGCTTTCGAGGAGACCGGCATTCTGCTCCAGCTGTTCCTGCGTCAGAACGAAGCCCACGGTGCGCGGCGGCTCCTGCAGCAGGTCGCGCGGCGGATACTCGTAGGTATCGCCGGCCGGCGTCGCCAGGGTGACCTGGAACGGCTTGGCGCGCGAAAGCACCGAGGACGGCATTTCGCGCACGGGTTCGGCAATCGCGACCGGGGATACGGCCGGGACCACGGCGGCGGGCGTCGGCGTGAATTCGAAAACCGGCAGCACGATCTCGGACGCGGTTTCCACGGCGGGCGCCGGAACAACGACCACAGGCTCGGCTTTCACCTCCGGCACGAGGACGACCGGCTCTGCGGCGGCCATACGGGCAACCGCCGGGCGGCATTCGACGACGCGGAAGAGTGCGGCGATCGAGGATGGCTCGTCACGCTTTTCCGACACCGGCACGGGCGCCGGAGCGACCGCGACGGGCGGCGGCATGCGCACGACCGTAACCGCAGGCGCGGGCTTCATGCGCATCTCGGATGCGTCCTCGTCGGGAACCAGCGTTTCCCAGAAGGCGTGATCAGAAAGATGGGCAAAGCGGGCGATCGCCGCGCGCACATCCGCCTTCACCACGGGCTTCGCGATGGCCGATACCGGCGCGGGCATCGGGACGGCCAACCGTGCGACGACGGGCGCGCTCGGCTTGAACACGACAGCGGCATCGGCCGGCGCACCGGTCGTGCCGGCGGCGACCACCGCCTGGACCAGCGGCGGGGCAGGTTCGGCCGGCGCGGGCGCGGCGGCTTCCGCCTGCTTCTCCTCGAAGCGGCGACGACGGTCGTCAAGGGCTTCGCGCAGGCGCTGGAGAAGCTCGGCCTGGCTGAGCTGGGGCGTCAGGGTGGGTTGGGGTGTCTGCACTGCTTGTTCTATCGTGTTGACGGCGGGTTCAGCCTGCTGCCTCTCTTCGGCGGCGGCTTCCTCGATCCTGGCGGCGACCTTGTCGGGCGTGCGGGTGAAACGCACGTTCGGGGCCATGTAGAAATGACTTTCCCAGCTGCCATCGGAAAATTGGCCGGGATCGTAGCTGCGCAGTGCCGGCGAGCGGAACCTCGGATGATAGGCCTCGTCGTTCGCCACCGGCTCTTCAGCCGCGTGCCAGTCTTCCACCTCCGGCGCCACATCGGGCAAGGCATTGTTTTCGTAGGGGTGCTGCAACGTTTGATCGTCGCTTTCCCCTTCGGTTTCGAGGATGGGATAGAAGTTTGTTCTGGAAATACGCATGAACCTGCACACTCGACGATCATTGCCGATAGGGATGCGTAGATGGTTAGGAAATGAAGGTTAACAATGTCTTTGGAACGGACGGAAATCGTGTTTCCGCTCCCGTTTCAATCCACCCGTTTTCCCTCGCTGTCGAAGAGGTGAAGCCTGTCCTGCGGCAGGTCCACGCGGATCGCGGGGCCGGGTTTCAGCATCCGTCTGTCCTGTGAAAATATTTTCATCGGAATGCCATGGATCGTCACATGCATGATGATGCCGAAGCCGGTCGGCTCGATGAGATCGACCCCGGCCTCCAGCGCCCCGTTGTCCGCGAGCACCACATGCTCCGGACGGATGCCGAGTGTGGCCGCCGAGCCCGATTCGAGGCCTTCGCGCTTGCGGATGGGAAGCATCGTGCCGTTCGAGAGCCTGAGATCGGCGTGATCGCCCGAGACGAGATAGCGCCCCTCGAAGAAATTCATGCCGGGCGAGCCGATGAAGCCCGCAACGAAGAGATTGGCCGGCCGATCATAGAGCTCAAGCGGCGAGCCGAGCTGCTGGACGATGCCACCGTGCATGGCGACGATTCGGTCAGCCAGGGTCATCGCCTCGATCTGGTCGTGCGTGACGTAGATGGAGGTGGCACGAAGATCGCCGTGCAGCTTCTTGATTTCGGCGCGCATCTGTTCGCGCAGGCGTGCATCGAGGTTGGAGAGCGGCTCGTCGAAGAGGAAGGCCTTCGGTTGGCGCACGATGGCGCGGCCCATCGCGACGCGCTGGCGCTGGCCGCCTGAAAGCGCGCGCGGACGGCGCTCCAGGAGCGGTTCGAGGCCGAGCTTGGCCGCAGCCCCGCCGACGGCGCTCGCGATCTTCTCCTTGGTGGACCGGCGCAGGCGCAGGCTGTAGCTCATATTGTCGGCGACGCTCATATGCGGATAGAGCGCGTAGGACTGGAACACCATGGCGATGTCGCGGTCCTTCGGCGGGAGGTCGTTGACCCGCTTTCCGTCGATGCGGATTTCGCCCGACGTGACCTCCTCAAGGCCGGCGATCATGCGCAGCAGGGTGGACTTGCCGCAGCCCGAGGGGCCGACGAGCACGATGAACTCGCCGTCTCGGATGGTGAGGTCGACGCCGTGCAGCACGGGAAAGGTGCCAAAACTCTTGCGGATGCTCTGGATATCGATGGAAGCCATGGGAAACCCTTTCAGCCTTTGACCGCGCCGGCCGTCAGGCCCTGCACGAGATAGCGCTGGATGAGGAGGAAGAAGAGGCAGGCCGGGATAAGCGCAAGCACGCCCGCCGCCATCATCTGCCCGAAATCGACCGAGAATTTCGAAACGAAGGTGAGCAGCCCGACCGGAAAGGTCGAGGCATCGTTGCCGGAGATCAGCATCAGCGCGAAGAGCAACTCGCTCCAGGCGGCCGTGAAGACGAAGCCGAGGGTGGCGGCGATGCCGGGCAGCGTCAGCGGCAGGATGATCTGGCGGAAGGCGACGAACTGCGTGGCGCCGTCGATCATCGCCGCCTCCTCCAGGTCCTTCGGAATGCCGTCGAAGAAGGACTGCATGAGGAAGGTCGCGAAGGGCACGTTGAAGGCGGTGTAGACGATGACGAGGCCGGTGAGGCTGTTCGTAAGCCCAAGCGGCGAGAGCATCTTGAAGATCGGGGCGACCAGCATCACCAGGGGGAACATCTGGGTGACCAGCATCAGGGCGACGATCCAGTATTTCGCCCGGAACTGGAAGCGCGACAGCGCGTAGCCGGCGAGCGAGGCGAGGACGGTCACCGTTATCGCCGTGGAACCCGCGACGATGAGGCTGTTCTTGAAAAAGGTCGGGAAGGCGCTGTGTGCGATGACGAAGGCATAGTGGTCGAAGGTCGTGCGCGACGGCCACATGCGCACGCCTTCGCTGTAGAGCAGGTCGTTCGGCGTCACCGAGACCTTCAGCAGCCAGAACAGCGGGAAGAGCGCGAAGACGATATAGGCGAGGATCGCGAGGCGATGCAGGATGGTGAGGACGGGTCTGCTTCTCATGGCATCACCCCTTGTTCAGCAGCGTCTGCCGCAGCAGCACGATCAGCAGCGAATAGACGAGTAGAAGGACGAGCAGCACGAGGGCGATTGCCGAGGCGTAGCCGAAGTCGAGCCGTTTGAAGGCCTGCGTGAAGATGTAGCTTGCAACGATCTGCGTGCGGTCCGCCGGTCCGCCATTGGTCATGACGATGATCAAGTCGGCGAAGTTGGAGACCCAGACCGTGCGCAAGAGAACGGTGATGGCGATGGTGGGCGCCAGGAACGGCAGCGTGATCGAGACGAAGCGCTGTACCGGCCCCGCCCCATCTATGCTCGCGGCCTCATAGAGATCGCGCGGGATCGCCTGAAGTGCGGCCAGCAGCGTGATCGCGAAGAAGGGAATGCCCCACCAGACATTGGCGGCGATCGGCCCCCACATGGCGAGATGCGGATCGGAGAGGATGTTGTTCGGCGCATCGAGAATGCCGAGCGCATGGAGCCAGTGCGGCAGCGGACCGATGACCGGATTGAACATCCACGCCCAGTTGAGACCGGCCAGGAAGCTCGGCACCGCCCAGGGCAGAAACACCAGCGCCTGCACGAGGCCGCGACCGGCGAAGGGCTTGTCGAGCAAAAGCGCGAGGATGAGCCCGAAGATGAACTGCAGGAAGACCGAAGCCCCCGTCCACCACAGCGTGTTGCGCAACGCCCGGAAAAAGGCCTGGTCCTGCCCGAGCGCGCGAAAATGATCGAGCCCGATGAAGCCGCCGGAAAACGGGTTGAGCAGCTGGATATCCCGGAAGGCATAGGAAATGCCGAGCGCCAGCGGCACCAGCATGACGCCGATGATCAGGACAAGCGCGGGCGCGCTGTAAAGATAGGGTTCCGACGCATCGGCGATCCGCTTCCGGAGCGGTTTTGCGGCGTGCGGATGGGCAGCAAAGGTCATCGTCTCGCTTCCCTTGGGGCCTTTAAGCGATTCCGGGCGCGAAATCGCTGCGCACTTTGCCGGAATTGCTTGAGGTGGCGGGGCGTTTCAAAAGGGTGAATGTCTCCGGGCGGAGCCTCGTATCTCCGCCCGGAGTTTCCTCAGGCCTATTTCTTGGCGAGGAACTTCTGCTGCGCCTTGGTCAGGTAGTCGGCCCACTGGTTGGCGAGGTCTTCCGGCGTGATATCGCCGAGAAGCGCCTCCTGCGTGGTCTTGATCGCCATGGAATCCTTGAAGAAGGCGAATTCCTCGAGGTAGGTCGGCATGACGGTCAGCACGACATCCTTATCGGCAAGCTCGTCGAACCAGCCCTTGAACTGCTCGCTGGCATAGAACGGGTCTTTTTCCGCCGACTTGTGAACCGGCAGCGCGCCGGTGCGCTTGTTCCACTCGATGTTGCCCTCGGGGCTTTCCAGCGCCTCGATGAGCTTCCAGGACAGGTCCTTGTTCTGGCTGGAGGACAACATCGACCAGCCGGCGAAGCCGATCGTCGTGAAGGCCTTGCCGCTCGGCCCCTTCGGCATGGTGGTGACGCCGAAGTCTTCCGGCTTCATGCGTTCCGCGATGGCGATGAGCGCATCCGGGTCCTGGTCGAGGAAGGCGCAGGTGCCGCCGTAGAAGCCGGCAACGATTTCGTTGAAGCCCCAGTTGACGCTGTCCTTCGGTGCTAGACCCTTCTTGTAGAGATCGATGACCCAGGTCAGGCCCTTGACCCAGCCTTCCTCGTTCATCGTCGAGGTGCCGTCTTCGTTGAAGAATTTGTTGGAGCCGGCCATCGTTGCGCCGAACATCACCCAGCCGTTCAGGCCGCCCGGACCGCCGCGAAGGCAATACCCCGACTTGCCGGGCAGCTTGGCCACGGCTTCCGACGCCTTGACGAAATCGTCCATGGTCTTCGGTGGCTCGGAAACCCCGGCCTCGGCGAGCAGCTTCTTGTTGTAGAACATGGCGCGCAGGTAGAAGCCGTAGGGCAGCATGTAGGCGGTGTCGTTGACGTCGCGGCCGAGTTCCAGCGCACGTTCGGTCAGGCCGCCGGTATGCTCCCACGTCTTCAGATAGGGTTCGAGGCTTTCGAGCATGCCGTTATTGGCATAGAGCGACAGCCAGGTGTCGGGCATTTCCATGACGTCAGGCACTTCCCCGGCCGAGACCATGGTGGCGAACTTCTGGAACGCCTCGCCCCAGGGCAGCGAGATGATCTCGACCTTGGTGCCGGGGTTCGCAGCTTCGAACTTGCCCACGATGGATTTCAGCGTCTCGGTGCGCTCGGGGCTGGTGATCACCTCGACCAGCTTCAGCGTCGTATCGGCCAGCGCGCTCGTCGCCATCAACGAGGTGAGCAGGGCTGCGGTCAAAAGTCTCTTCATGGTCGTTCCCTCTTTTCTGGTTGCTTCGGATTTTGACGTCAGGCTTCGGTCGCGGCTGAGATCGCCGTTTCCAGATCACTCCACAGAGCCTCGGTTCCCTCCAGGCCGATATGGAGACGCACGGACCGCGCGTGGATGCCGAAGGCATGCGCGGAATTGGGCTGGGCCTTCTGCTCCAGCACGACCTCGCCCGGCACGATCAGGCTCTCGTGCCCGCCCCAGGAGACGCCGAGCTTGAAGAGCTTGAGGCGATCGGCAAAGGCGCGGATATCCACGCCCTCGCGGAAGATGAAGGAAAACAGGCCGGATGTGCCGTTAAGGCCCGGCGGCAGGCGATTGGCGAGCGCGGGATGGCAGACCGTCTCGACGACATCGAGCGCCTGCAGGCGCCTGGCGATCTCGAGCCCCGCAGCCTCGTGCGCCTTCATGCGGATCGGCAGGGTTCGAAGGCCGCGGATCAGCAGCCAGGCATCGAAGGGCGACAGCTTCCCGCCGAGATAAGGATAGGCCTCCGCGCGGATGCGGCCGACCAGTTCCTTCGATCCGGTGACGATGCCCGCGACGACGTCGCTGTGGCCGCCAAGATATTTCGAGGCCGAATGCAGCACGAGATCGACGCCGAGCGTCAGCGGGCGCTGGAAGATCGGGCTTGCCCAGCTGTTGTCGATGACGCTGACGACGCCGTGGCGCTTGGCGAGTGCGGCGAGCGCGCCGACGTCGTGCGCCTCCATCACCCAGCTCGTCGGGCTTTCGAGATAGAGCAGCTTGGCGCCCGGCAGGGCTTTGGCCACCGCCTCCTCGTCGCGCCCGTCGACATAGGTCACCTCGATCTTCATGCGTTTCAGATGCGTGCCGAACAGGCGGAAGGCATCCGGGTAGCAATGACGGACGGCAACGATGCGGTCGCCCGGTTCAACGAAAGAGAGCACGGTGGAGGAGATCGCCGCCATGCCGCTGGCAAAGCCCAGCGCATCCTCGCCGCCTTCAAGCTTGGCCAGCATTTCTTCGAAGGCGCGCACCGTCGGGTTGAGGCCGCGTGTGTAGATCGGCCGCACGATCTCGCCGCGATAGGCGGCGACCATCTCGTCATAGCTGCCGAAGGTGAAGAGCGAGGTCTGCACGATCGGCGGCACCACCGCCTCGAAGGCGTTCGCCTCGTCATGGGCGACGATGAGGGAGGCAAAGTCGAACGGATCGGCTCCGTTGGTCATCGGGACATTTCCTTGATGTCTTCCTCGACGACGTCGAGAATCTTGAGGGTTTCGATGCGCGCGGTCTCGGGGTCCTGCGCGGCGATCGCATTGAAGAGCGTGCGGTGGAACGGGAAGGAGCGCCGGGCGAAATCCTGCCGGTCGAACGGTTCTTCCCAGAAACGCTCGAAGGCATCGCGCATCTGTTCCAGAAGCTGCCTGAACAGCGGGTTGTGCGTCGCGTCGTAGATGGCGAGGTGGAAGGCGAGGTCTTCCGGGCCGGACGTGCCCTTGGCAATATGGACCCGCTCCATCTCGTCGAGCTTTTCCTCGATGATGACGAGATCTTCGGCCGTACGGCGCCGCGCCGCCACCATGTTCGCCTCGCATTCGATGCCGCGGCGAACTTCCAGCGTCTGAAGAAGGATGTCGCGCAGATGCGCGGCATCGAAGGAGAGCGGCATGTGCACGGTCGCCGTGGTGATCGGCTTCAGGAGATAGGTGCCGCTGCCCTTGCGGCTTTCGATGACGCCGAGCGCCTGGAAATGGCGGATCGCCTCGCGGATCGTCGAACGCCCGACCACAAGCGCCGCCATCAGCTCGCGCTCGGCCGGCAGCCGGTCGCCCGCCTTCAGGCTTGCCCGGTCGATGTAGGAGGCCAGCGCCTCCGTCACCTGCCGCGCACGGTCGATGGGCGGCAACGGCGCTATCTGCGGCCTGCTGCTCGGTTCCGCTGGCATGACGCCAATTCCCCTGTTTGATGTCAGCTTCTCAAATTGGTCTGACATCTTAGCATTATGCGACACCCCTCCCCTGTCAAGAGGTTAGTCATCGGCAAGCAGGCTGATCACCCATGAAAAAGCAAAAGGCCGATCCATGCGGATCGGCCTGTCAGCAAGGGCAAGTAGGCGGTTTGGATCAGGCAGCGTTGGGGATCTTGAAGCCGAGGGTCCATTTCTCGCCGAGCAGGCGATCATAGTCCGCCGGATCGAACCGCATGAACCCGCCGTCCGGATAGAGCGTCACTTCCCCGAGCCGAACCCAGTCGTCGCTGGCATAGAGATCGATCCTGAGGAAATCGAAATCACGCCCGACCGCCTCGACGATGCGCATCATCTCGTCGAATCGCGCGGGCTTCGGCACCTCGCCCGGATACGCCTCGAGATAGTCCGGATCATGGAGCGGCAGGCGGACCCAGTCCGGCGTGTAGTGGCAGGCATAGCCCTTGCCGTCGACGCGCATGTTCACCTCGATA
Source organism: Shinella sp. CPCC 101442 (assembly GCF_024704725.1). Lineage (GTDB taxonomy): Bacteria > Pseudomonadota > Alphaproteobacteria > Rhizobiales > Rhizobiaceae > Shinella. The sequence goes on from NZ_JALIQS010000001.1 coordinate 433,772, forward strand.
TGCGAAACGACACCATCGAAGGTGAAGAAGCGATAATCCCACGGCACGCCGCCATCGACAACCAGCATTGCCTCGATCAGGACCTGCGGCTCAACCGCGCTGTAGGCCCATTCACGATTGTAATGCGCGTGATCGAGCTTCAGCCAGGCCGGCGCCGGATTGTCTTCGAGAAGGCGACGTATGTCCGCTTGCGTGTAGAGGAACCGGCCCTGCGTGCTCGCATGGGTCGGCTTCACCACCGCCGGCAGCGACACCTTCGTCCAGTCCACCGCCGCTAGGTCGGTTCCGACCCAGTAGGTCGGCGTCACATAGGCGTGACCGAGCTTTTCCGCGACGAAGGCTTTCACGCCCGCCTTGTCGACCAGCATGGCGTAGATCGGCTTGCGATCGTAGAGCTTGCGCGCCTGAACCTTCTCGCAGAACGTCCGGGGACGATCGATGTCGGGCCATTCGCCCTTGATGACCCAGTATTTCAGCTTCAGGTAAAGTTTATCCGGCAGCGGCGCAATCACGCGCCAGATCAGATGGTGAAACATCTGCTTGAGCGACCGCGACTGGGAGCCGGGAATAAGGAATGTCTCCTCGCGGACCGGTTTCTCCATGATCGCCTCAGATACCTTTATTTTGCCGTCCCCCACCAATGCCCGGCTTTATTTAATTCAAAGTTATCTTTTCGTGAGAAAAGGGCGAATGACCAGCGTTCTCGGCTCCTCCCTGCTCAACCTGGCGGCAACGCTCGTCTCGCTGGTCGCAGGCTTCCTCGTCAGCGTCATCACAGCGCGCGTGCTCGGCCCGGCGGGCTCGGGCCTGGTTGCCTATGCGATGTGGGTCATCGTCTGCGCGGCCGCAGTGGCGGATCGCGGTTTCCCGCAACTGGTGTTGCGCTACGTGGCAGCCGTAAGCGACCGGGGCGACAACGCCTGGGCGCCGCTCGTGCGCCGCGCCTTCACCGTCTTTCTCCCGGCGGTCGCCGTCGCCTTCCTCCTGTTCCTCGCCTATGGCGTCCATCACCATGTGTCGGGCGCACCCGCCTCCTGGCTCTGGATCGGCGCAAGCCTGCTGTTCCTCGCCTATACGCTGTCGGCCTTTTCCATCGCTGTCGCCCGTGGGCGCGGACGCTTCGGCGAGGTGGCCGCCACCACCGTTGTCGGCAGCCTGTTCCAGGTGCCGGTCGTTTTCGCCGGCGCCGTCATCATCGGCCCCGGTGGTGCGCTGCTCGGAATGCTGACGCGCTACCTGCCGCAGGTTTTCTGCCTTGCCAGGCACCTCGACCGCCGAACACCTGCCCCACCCGCGGCCCTGACGCCGGAAATGCACGCCTATCGGCGCAGCATGTGGACCAACGATGCGATCGACATCGTCGTCCTCACACGCATCGAATTCCTGGTTGTCGGCTATTTCCTTGGCGATGCGGATATCGGTTACTTCGCTGCAGCAATCGTCTTCTCGGGCCTGGTCAGCCAGTTGACGCTTCAGCTTTCGCCGGCCTTCCTGGTCGGCCTTGCCGCGCGCGCCGCCACCGACGGCGCCGCTCCACCCAGCGCGCTCTATCGCAATTGCCTGCGGTTCGCGGCGCTTTTCGTCATGCCGCTGGGCATCGGCGGGGCCGCGATCATCCCCGCGCTCATCCCGGTCGTCTTCGGCGCGGACTTCGCCCCGGCGGCGAATGCCGGCGTGCTCTTCATGCTCGCCTCGGTGCCGGCGGGTCTTGCGGTCGTGCCCTGGTCCTATCTTGCGGCGCGCGAGCAAGGCAACCGGCTGCTCAGGGTGACAGTCGCTTCCGCCGTCCTCGTCTTCATCCTGCTCGTCATCGCCGTTCCCTCGGCCGGCCTGCTCGGCGCGGGATCGGCGCGCATCATTGCCGAGAGCCTGACGCTCGGGCTTCTGCTGATGGCGGTCGGCTCCCATGGCGGCCCCACCGTGCCCTGGGGCGCCCTCGCCCGCACATTCGTCGCGGCAAGCGCATGCGGCGGCGTCGCTTTCGCCGTGACGATCCTGCTGCCGGGCCCTGTGGGGCTGCCGGTCGCCGTGGCCCTCGGAGCGCTCGTCTATGCCGTTGCGGCGCGGATGCTGCGGTTGATTGCCTCCGACGAGGCGGCGCGGATCGTCGACATGGTCGAGGGGCGGTTGCCGGGCGGCCTTCGTCCGCTCGCGCGTCGCATCGCCGGTCTCATTGCGCCTGCGCCAGGTCCCGGCTGATCGTTTTCAGGCGTGCACCGTGGCAAGTGTCTGCCGCGCCACGTCATCCCAGGTCAGGATGCCGTCGCGATAGGCCTCGCTATGCGGCCAGGCAAGGGCGGCGTCGATGATCGCCCGCCAATCGTTCCGCGCATCCAGCGAATAGGTGATCTCGTTCCCGCGAGAGACCGGGATGATATCGGGCAGGATGACCGGCAGGCGACAATAGGCATATTGCAGGAGTTTCAGGCTCGATTCCGCCAGGTAGACATCGCTGCTCTTCACCCGGTAGGGCGCAAGGCCGATATCGGCATGCCGGATATAGGCCGCCAGCGCCTCGAAGGAGTGTTCGCCGTGCACCCGGACATTGCGCGGCACATCGCCAGACCAGCGTATGCCGAAAAGATGGAAAGTCACATCCGGCGCGGCGGCGGCCATTCCATCGATGGGAATCTGATCGAAAAGCATGTCGCCGACCGCGATCGCATTGCAGCTGCCCGCAGGATAGGGCGAGACCACCGCGCGGTCGAAAACCTCGGCTTCAATGCCCTGCGGCACGAAATGCACCTTGCCACCGGGGGGCAGCATCTCACCCAGGCGACGCGAGGGAACGCAGACGCTGTCAAAGAACCCGATGCCCCGTTCTTCGACAGCACGCAGATAGGGTGCGGCTCCGACACTTCGCAGCAGGTCGCGACAGAAATAGAGAAGCTTGGCCCCAGGGTTCAGCCGGCGCACGAGATCGAGGAAGACGACGGGTGTGCCGCTTTCGATCACCACGAGATCGGCACTCTCGATCTTTTGGCGGACGAATGCGGGAAGGTGGCGCCCGTAGAGGGCAAAGAGCGGTTTCACCAGTACGTTGACGAGCGGCTTGCCGGTGCTGAAGGCGTGCAATGGCGGCAGATAGGCGCCAGCAAACAACCGCGGCTCGACTTCGGCGTAGCGATTGCCCTGTGCGCGGCGCAGCGCTTCAAGACGCTCCTTCTGCTTGAAGCGGCTCATCCAGCTGTGCCCGACCGTGGTGAAGCAGACCTCGTCGCCGGCAGCGGCCCAGCGGCGCGCCACGAAATGGATGCTCGCTTTCCGAAAGCCGTTCAGGAAGACATGCGACGACAGGATGACGATCCTCCTGCCATCAAGCGTAGGCGTCCCCCGTATCGACGTCTCGCGATCGACGGAAATTGAGCGACTGTGGTCCATGCGAAAAAGGTATACGAAACAACCTTAACATTACCGGAATAAGGCGGGCGAGTTTTCGCACGCCTTCGGTCAGTCCGCCCCGGCTGCCGCGCCGTCCCCTTCCCCGGTTTCCGCGGGCGCCTCTCCCGGAACACCGGGATTTCCTTCGACCCGGTCCCTGTGCAGGGTCGCGCGGGCGAGCAGCATCAGCGTCACCGGCGTTGTGACCGTCACGAAAATCCCGATCAAAATCTCGTGAACGACAAGCCTTGTGGACAGCACCGTGAAGAAGATCATCGAGGCCATGACGATGCCGCCGGTGCCCCAGCTCGTACCAAGCGTCGGCGCGTGGATGCGTTCGTAAAACGTCGGCAGGCGCACAAAGCCGATCGTGCCGATCAGCGTCAGGCCCGCACCGATGACGAGGAAGAAGGAAACGGCAAGGGCGGCCCAGGCCGGCAGGTCGGCTGCATGCTCGATAGTGCTCATTCGATCACCTCCCCGCGCATCAGGAATTTGGCGAGCGCCACCGTGGCGACGAAGCCGAGCATGCCGATGACGAGCGAAGCCTCGAAATAGATGACCTTGCCGGTGCGAATGCCGAAGACCATCAGGAGCAGCATCGAGTTCACATAGAGCGTATCGAGCGCCAGGACGCGGTCCTGCGCGCGGGGTCCGCGCGACATGCGCAAGGCCGCAAGCGCCATGGCGACGACCAGGCACACCTGCGCAAACATCATGGACCAGGAGAGGATCATCTGGCTCATTCGAAAATCTCCATCAGCAGCGCCTCGTAGCGCCCCTTGATCAGGGCCTGCCATTCCGCCTCGTCGACGAGATCGAGAACATGGATCAGCACGGTCCGGCTGAGTGAATTGTATTCAAGCCAGGCAGTGCCCGGCGTGCTCGTCACCACGACGGCCAGGACGGCGAGCGCCGTCGGGCTCTGCAGGTCGAGCGGCACGGTGATGAACCCCGACTTGAAGCGTTTTCCGCGCCCCGCGACCAGGATGGAGGCAACCGCGATGTTCGAGCGCACGATATCGTAGAGCACGATGGCGACGAGTTTCGGCAGCAGGTACCATTTCGGCATGCGCGGCTTGGCCGGGCGCAGCGACGCCATGCCCCAGGAGGTAAAGACCGCGACGATACTGCCCAAAATGAGATGGCCGAGCGTAAACCCGTTGAGGGCGAGCCACATGAGGACGAGCGAGGCACTGAGCAGCGGATAGGGCAGCATGTCAGATCCCTCCCCCGCCATCCGGCCCGCTCGCCTCCGCGACACCGGCACGACGCGCATTGATCACGGCGTCGATATAGGTGCCGGGCTGCTGCAGGTTGCGCACGGTCTCCTCCATGTAGTGCATCGCCGGGCCGGCCTTGATCGTCAGTGTCAAGGTGAGCGCGATCAGAAGCATGACCGGTGCCATTTCCATGACGAGAACGCGTGGCACCGTTCCTTCCATGGAGGCCCAGAAGGTGCGGATGCCGGCACGCGTCATCGAGATCAGTGCCGCAAGACCCGACAGGATAAGCAGAGCGACGATCCACCAGACGGAGGCAGGGATCGGCTGGTCGGCCGCGGCTCCCGTACCGATCATACCCGTCAGCATCGCGAATTTCGCGACGAAGCCGGACAGAGGCGGCAGGCCGGACAGAAGGATGCCGCAGGCGGCAAAGCAGATGCCGAGCACCGCGATCGTTCCCGGCATGGTGACGCCGACCTCGACCTCCTGCTCCTCCTCGTCGGCGTCGCCATAGGCTTCCATGGTGACGGCAAGAACCGAGGCGCCGGCATCCTGACCGCGCTCGACGAGTTCGATCAGCATGAAGAAGGCGCCGATCGTCAGCGTGGAGCTGACCATGTAGAAGAGCGCACCCGCGGTGACCTCGCCATTGCTGAGGCCGAGAACGGCGAGCAGCGTGCCGGACGACACGAGCACGCTGTAACTCGCCAGACGCCCGAGCGCCTGGGATGCAAGCACGCCGATCGTGCCGAAGGCGATGGTCGCCATGCCGCCATAGAGCAGGACGTTGAGCCCGAGACCGGCCGAATCGCCCTGCCCGAAGACGAGCAGCGACAGTCGCAGGATGACGTAGATTCCGACCTTGCTCATGATGGCGAAGATGCCGGCAACGGGCGCCGCCGCCGCGCTATAGGCACCGGGCAGCCAGAAATTCAGCGGCCACATGCCGGCCTTGATGAGGAAGACGACGCCGAGAATGGCGGCACCCGCCTCCAGCAGCATGCGCCGCTCACCCTCGATTTCGCCGATGCGCATGGCGAGGTCGGCCATGTTGAGCGTGCCCGCGGAGCCGTAGATCGCGCTGACGCCGATCAGGAAGCAGAGCGCGGCGGCGAGGTTGACGGCGATGTAGTGCAGGCCCGCCTTGACGCGCATGGGGCCGGAGCCGTGCATCAGAAGCCCGTAGGAGGCGGCGAGCATCACCTCGAAGAAGACGAAGAGATTGAAGAGGTCCCCCGTCAGGAAAGCGCCGTTGAGGCCCATCAGCAGGAACTGGAACAGCGAGTGGAAATGCGCACCGGCGGCGTGCCAGCGGGCCAGCGCGAAGACCAGCGCCGGAATGGCGAGGATTGAGGCGAGAACCAGCATCAGCGCCGAGAGCCGGTCGACGACCAGAACGATGCCGAAAGGCGCCGGCCAGTTGCCCAGCAGATAGACGCCTTCGAAATCGCCGCCATTGGCCAGCCGGAACAGGTTGATCGCGACGGCCGCCAGCGCCAGGGACGAGACGACGCTGATCATGGCTTTGACGACGCGCTGACGCTCGTCGAAGAACAGGAGAAGGGCACCCGCGATCAGCGGGATGACGATCGGCGCAATGATGAGATGTTGCTGCCAGCCGCTCATTTCGGCTGCTCCCGGCCATCGACATGGTCCGTGCCGGTAAGCCCGCGAGCGGCGAGCAGGACCACGAGGAAGAGCGCCGTCGTCGCAAACCCGATGACGATCGCGGTCAGCACCAGCGCCTGCGGTACGGGGTCCGTCAGCGTCGAGACGTCGACGCCTTCGCCAAGCAGCGGCGCGGCATTGGACTTCACCCCGCCGACCCCGAAGATGAAGAGGTTGACGGCATAGGAGAGTAGCGACAGGCCGATGATGACCTGATAGGTGCGTGGGCGCAGGATCAGCCAGACGCCCGATCCCGTCATGATACCGATACCGATTGCGAGAACGAGTTCCATCAGGCTTCCTCCGCCTTGGGGGCGTCGAGACTACGGACCCGATGCATGCGTACGGACTGGTGGGCGAGTGCGATGAGGATCAGCACCGTCGCGCCGACCACGAGCGAGAAGACGCCGAGATCGAAGAGGAGCGCGCTTGCCGCCGGCACCTTGCCGATGAACGGCACCTCTATGTATTGCGAATGGGTCGTCAGGAACGGATAGCCGAACAGCCAGGCGCCCATGCCGGTCATCGCGGACATCAGGAGGCCGAAACCCATCCAGCGCAGTGGCAGGATGCGCAGACGGTCCTCCGCCCAGCGCACGCCGCCCGCCAGATATTGCAGCAGGAAGGCGATCGCCATGGTGATACCGGCGGCAAAGCCGCCGCCCGGCAGATCATGGCCGCGCATGATGAGGTAGACCGAGAAGGTCGCGATCACGGGGAACATCCACTGCATGATGACCGAGGGAACGAGCAGATAGTCGCGCACCGTGTCGCCGGCCGAACGCTCGGGGCGCTCCGCGTCGAAAGCATTCTGAATGCGCTGCTGCTCCGGTTTTTCGATGCTGTCGGGCGCCGGGCGGAAGCGGCGCAGCAGCGCGAAGACCGTCAGCGCCACGATGGCCAGAACCGCGATCTCGCCCATCGTGTCGAAGCCGCGGAAATCGACGAGGATGACGTTGACGACGTTGCGCCCGCCGCCTTCGCTATAGGCCTTGTCTAGGAAATAACTTGCGATCGCATCCGGCACCGGCTGCGTCATGATCGCATAGGAGAACAGGAACATGCCGAAGCCGCAGGAAATCGCGAGCAGGAAGTCGCGGAAGCGGCGACTGCGCGCGGCAAACGAGACGGAATTGTCGACCTTCTCCGAGCGCTTCGGCAGCCAGCGCAGGCCGAGGAGCAGGAGAACCGTGGTAACGATCTCCACGACGAGCTGCGTGATGGCAAGATCGGGCGCCGAGAGCCAGACGAAGGTGATGCAGGTGGTGATGCCCGCGCCGCCCAGCAGCACCAGGGCTGCGAGTCGGTGGTACTTTGCCTGATAGGCCGCCCCGAGAGCGCAGAAGGCGCCGATGCACCAGACGGCGGCGAAGATCGGGTCGATATCATCGAAGGACAATGGCTTGGGAGAAAAGCCCGCGAGATAAAGCGATACCGCACCGGCCAGGAAGCCCGCGGCCGCGATGAGGCGAAGCTGCGGCTGGAGATGGCGCGTGCCGAGATTGCTTTCCAGCCAGCGCGCCCACTTCCAGGAAACGGTGACGAGAACACGCTCGAAAATACGCTGGCCGCCGAGATGCCGGAAAAGCGGCGGCCCGTCGTCGCATTTGGCGAGATAGTCCTTCATCACGAAATAGAGCGCCCCGCCGCCGACGAGCGCGATGAGGCTCATGATCAGCGGCGTGTTGATACCGTGCCAGACGGCAAGGCTGTATTCCGGCGTGCGGTCGCCGAGAACGGAGACGACGGCAGAATGCAGGAACGGGCCGATCGACAGGCTCGGAATGATGCCGACGACGAGGCAGGCGAGCACGAGGAATTCGATGGGGAAGCGCATCCAGTGCGGCGGCTCATGCGGCTTCGGCTTGGGCAGATCCGTCGGCTCCGGGCCGAAGAAAACCATGTGGATGAAGCGCAGCGAGTAGGCGACAGAGAAGGCACCGGCAAGCGTCGCGACATAGGGCAGGATGCGGTCGAGCACGGAATCGGCATGCGTTTCCACGGCTTCCGCGAAGAACATTTCCTTGGAGATGAAGCCGTTGAGCAGCGGCACGCCGGCCATGGCCGCACTCGCCACCATGGCGAGCGTGCCCGTTATCGGCAGGTATTTGAGCAATCCGCTTAATCGTCGCATGTCGCGCGTGCCGGTCTCGTGGTCGATGATGCCGGCGGCCATGAAGAGCGAAGCCTTGAAGGTGGCGTGGTTCATCATGTGGAAGATCGCAGCGACCGCCGCGAGGGGGCTGCCGAGACTGAGCAGCGTGGTGATGAGGCCCAGATGGCTGATCGTCGAATAGGCGAGCAGGCCCTTCAGGTCCTGCTGGAACATGGCGAAATAGGCGCCGAGCAAAAGCGTGCTGATGCCGGCGATGCCGACCAGCATGAACCACTCATAGGTGCCCGACAAAGCCGGCCAGAACCGCACCAGCAGGAAGACTCCCGCCTTCACCATGGTCGCGGAATGCAGATAGGCCGAAACGGGCGTTGGTGCCGCCATGGCATTCGGCAGCCAGAAATGGAACGGCACCTGCGCGCTCTTGGTCAGCGCACCGATGAGGATGAGGACGAGCGCCGTCAGATACAGCGGATGCGCCTTGATCAGGTCGCCCGAAGCCAGGACGACATCGAGGTCGTAGCTGCCGACGATATGGCCGAGCACGAGCAGGCCGGCCAGCAGGCAGAAGCCGCCGATGCCGGTGATCGTCAGCGCCATGCGCGCGCCATCGCGCGCGGCGGCGTTGTGGTGCCAGTAGCTGATCAGCAGGAAGGAGAAGATGCTCGTCAGTTCCCAGAACACCGAAAGCAGGATGATGTTGCCCGACAGCACGATGCCGAGCATCGACCCCATGAAGGCGAGCAGGAACGAGAAGAAGCGCGGAACCGGATCCTCCTCGGACATGTAGTAGCGCGCATAGAGAACGACGAGGAAGCCGATGCCGGTAATGAGCATGGCGAAGAGCCAGGCGAAACCATCCATCCGCAACGTGACGTTCAGGCCGAGCTGCGGCAGCCATTCGAGATCCAGCCGCACCTTGCCGCCCGCGCGAACCGCGGGATAGAGCGAGGCCGTCAGGACGAGCGCGGCAAGGGTCACCGCACCCGACATGCGCGCCGCAAGGACACGCGAATCGGTCCTGAGCAGGATGGTCGCGGCAAGGCTTCCCGCAAAGGGAAGGCAGACCAGCAGGACCAGAATCATGTCACCTGTCATCGTTTGGTCGATCGCTTTCGAACGTCAGAGCGTCTCTGGAATGCCGCTAACCGGCACCATCGGAAAGGCCGCGCGATCAAGCTTTGCGATCGAGGCAGCCGTCAGGCGAAAAACACAGGAGGGGCACGCGCGCCCCGCGTCTCGATATTGCCCTTGCCGGCCCCGCCGGGCGAAACCATGGCAACGATAAGCTTGTCCACAGTCTGCGAACGACGCGCGAAATCTTCCGGCGGACAGGCTAGATCGACGCCGCCTCGCGCCAGAGAGGCGACCTTGCCCGCACCGGTGCGCTTGCGGCAGTCCCGCTCGTTCGTGGAAGACGCATATCCCGCAGGCTTCTGCGTGCCGTAACGAAGCACTTTTGCGGCGGCGCCTGCGGCAGATGGCGCCGGCAGCGTGGTTATCAACAGAAGAAAGCAGGTGAACGCTGTGCAAAAGAGGCCAAGAGCCCGACGAACCGGTCGATGCTGTTGCCTTGTTGCTGTCAAACGCCCTGCCTCTCGATGCCGTTGCCCAGGTTGAATATTCTCTCGTCCGGACAATACGTTGGCGGGATCGGCACTGTCCACCCGCAAGCGGAAAACTTTTGCGAAATCACGCCGATTTATCGCACTTCGCGCAAGGAATTCCTTGACCGGCCTTGCTTGGGGAAAGGATGTGGCCGGTGCGCGCCTTGATGCCCTGTGCCTTTCGGCGCATCCTAGCGAAGCGAATCGCATGAAGCAGACCTGCTCCAGAAAGGGCCGCGCCCGGAGCGAAGGTGCGTCGAGTATCTGGATTTGCTGCTCGCCCGGCCGTCCAGCGAGTTCCGTGTTCCGGTTCTGCCTGCACATCCGCAGCATCGGCACGGCGTCAGTTCACTCTCAAACGGGGATACACGATGACGGATGCACGCAAGGAATGGATCAGCAAACGGGCCTATTCGATCTGGGAGGCGTCAGGCCGGCCCGATGGCGATGACAATGCCCATTGGGAACAGGCCGTGCGCGAGCGCGACGAATTCGAGCGCGTGGCCCTGGAGCCGGAGGCAGCGCCCACGAAATCTGCGAAAAAGCCGCTGATCCAGATTTCCAACGGCACGGACACAGAGGCTGCGAAGCCGAAGAAGAAAACCGCCAGCGCCGAAAAACCGGCCGCTGCCGCCAAGGCGGCCGCGAAAGCGAAATCCGTCAAGGCGGCGAACAGCAAACCGATCTGATCAGAGCGTCGCCAGGATCCTGTTGGCGATCGCCCCTTCATAAGCATCGCGCTGGGTGACCTTGTTCTCCAGCGCGACAATGACGTTTTCGGAAAAATCCACGCCGTAGAGATCGAACATCGCGCTCAACCCGCCTGGCGTGAAGACGTTGATTTCCAGAATCTTGTCGCCGACGATGTCCAGGCCGACGAGGAACATGCCATCCTCCACCAGCTTGGGCCGCACCATCTCGGCAATCGCCAGAATTTCCGGCGTGATCTCCACTTTCACCGCCGTGCCTGCGGCATGGATGTTGGAACGGACCTCGCCTTTTGCCGGCACGCGACGGATCGCGGCATAGGTGCCATCCTTCTCGAGCGGGCGGCCGTTCATCAGGAAGAGGCGGATATCGCCCTCGGTCGCAGCAGCCAGATAGTTCTGTGCGATCAGGTAACCCTCTCCGCTGACGGCCTCGAAAATCTGGTTCAGGTTGGCTTCGCCGGTCGAGCCGATCTTGAAGACGTTCTTGCCGCCGGAGCCCTGCAACGGCTTCATGATCACGCCCTCCTTGTGCAGGTCGATAAAACCGCGGATCTCTTCGATGCTCTTGGAAATCAGCGTCTGCGGCCGCACGGCCTGCGGAAAACCCTGGAAATAGAGCTTGTTCTGGGCGAGCGACAGGCCATCGGGATCATTCACCACAAGCGTGCCCCGTGCGGCGGCCAGCCGCCCGAACATCGCCCCGACATGGGCCGCCCAGGGGCGGCCGTCGGCGTCGAGCGACGGGTCGTTGCGCAGGAACAGGACGTCGACCTCGGAGATATCCATGGTCTCGATTGTCGCCTCATCGCCCTGAAGGGCGGCGTGAAAACTTTCGGCTTTCCTGTAGCGCTTGCCCGGCAGCACACGGCCGCGCACGGAAAGACTGTCATCTGCCCTGAGCACAAAGTCGCCAGGCGTCAGGTAGCAGATATCGTGGCCCCGCGAGAGCGCGGCCATGGCAAGCGAGGTTGTGGTGAAGGTCGGGGTCTCGTCTTCGATCGAATTGACGAAAAAGGCGATACGCATGGTTGCTCTCCTCAAGCTTCGAGCATGGCAAGGGGGGTGAGGCCGTCACGGGCGCGCTCCAGCCTTGCACGCCCGCGTTCGGTTTCGAGACAAAGGGGCCGCAGGACGGGCGCCTTCAGCAGGCCACGCGCTCCGAGTTCTTCCATCACGGTGAAATCGGCGGCGGAAATCTTGCCCATCCAGAACGGATCGAGCGCGCCCCCTGCCTTCAGGTGACTGAGCAGAGACAGGAGCCCGCGCAGATAGATCGCATCCTTGGCAAGTCCTCCGCCGCGAAAGACGCGCAGCAGCAGGCCGAAGGCGGTTTCCGCATCGAAACCATGCCGCCCCGTCAAAAGCCGGAAGCCTTCGACGAAGGAGGCGCCCGACAGCATGAGATCGCAGCCGATGACGCGTGCAGCAAGCAGCCGCAGCCGTTCCGGCGTGAAACCACCGGCCAGGAATTCGGCAAAGACCGCAAGCCCCTCCTGCATGCCCTCATAGCCGGCAAGGCCGGTGCGAAAGACACGCAGCCCCTGCGCCGAGCCGTTGAAATAGGTCAGAAGATGCACGCCCACTTCATGGCTCAGGAGGGCATCGACGCGATGCCGCATCATGCGCGTGCGGCGGGAGATGAGCAGCCGTGGCCCGGAAACGAGAAGGCCGGGCGGCACGTCGTCGCGAAGCTCGATCGCCGCGTCAAAACCCTCATAGCGCCGCTGGTAGTCCGTCATCATCGTTCGGGCGCGGTGCTCGACAAAAAAGCAGTCGACGACCTCATCGTCATCGGATGTGAGTGCAGATAGGCGGCTTGCCTCTCCCGTGCCCTCAAGAACCTCTCGCGCGGCCTTGAGCAGCGACGGTTCGACCGGGCCGTAGAGCGCACGGCCGAACTCGACGAAACGCGCTTTTTCCCGATGGCCGATGATCGTCAGCTGCAGATCGAGTTCCTGCTGCTTTTCGCGGTAGATCTGGTGCAGGACTGGGTCTTCGAGATGGTCTAGCGAAATCGAATAGAGCCGGCGCTTTTCCCGCTCCACCAGAAGGCTCAGCGGCCGGTAGAGGAAGCGCGGGGGCTTGTCGTGATGATTTGCCTTGAACTCTTTCCAGGCAGCGCTCGCATTGATCGGCGTCACGCAGAGCAGGAAATCGAAGCTGGAGGCGACATCGTCCATGCCGCGATCCGCCCGCTCCACCGCATCGACAAAGGCCTTGCGGCCGAAGGCGCGGTAGGTGACCGGTTTGGGAAAACCATCAGCATCGAGAAAGGCGGCAACGGCATGCAGGCCGGCATCGAGGAAATTGCCGACGAGGCGTTCGCGCAGATCCGGATAGGTCGCATCCGATCCGGTGACGCGGTAGATCGGCGCAAAACGCAGCGTGACGAGCGGCAGGCGCAATTTCAGAAGATCCGGGCGCGCGCACGGATCCTCCTGCGCCTCGCAGAGATCGACATGCGGCGTGCGGAATCGCGCGTCGAAGGCTTTGATCGCCGCCTCGAAAGCCTTCATCGCCCGATTTGCCGCAATGCCGCGTGTCGATGAAAGGCTCACTTCGAACGGCTGGAGGAAAGGGGCATCGTCGGAGAGCAGCCGGTCGCGCTCCAGTTCGTCGATATCAACAAGCAAGAAAGTCCCGAACACCTTGCGCAGGACCGTGGCGATTGGCCCGATCAGCTTCACGGCCTCTTCGAGATCTGCAGCCAGCAGGTGGGAGGCATTGGCGCTTGCCACCTCGCGCGCCACGATATGCCTCTCCGGATCACCGACATGGAGGAAGAGAAAGGGTTGCGGGCGGTCGATATGCAGGCGCCCACCTTCGAACTCGCGACGCACCGGTTTGCCGGCCTCCAGTGCTTCGATCACGTCCTCGACGAGGCTCTTTTCCGTCTTCGCGCGCGGCGTGCGCGCCGCCTTAGCTGGGCTCATACAACCTCCCGCAGCGCACTTTCGAGCACAGGCACCGAAGCGGCGATGAGGGAGCGGAGCGCAGAAATTGCCTGCCAGTCCGGCACGCCGGTCCATTCGTCCATGAAGATTTTCTTGAACTCAACGGCGATGGCACAGCCGCTTACCGGAAAGCGCTCATGGATGAAGCGGGTCTGCTCGCCGCGCCCCTGGAAGGCGACATTCTCACGCACATCGAGCCGGCGCCCGAGGAAATCGTAGTCAGCGCAGAAATCCATGAACGCATCGACGACCGGCGCCCAGCGGGTACGATCCATGGAGATCGTACCGATATTGATTTCAGGCGCATCGGCCGTCGCAGTCGGCATGCCGGACGCCCCGTCACGGCGATGGTTATAGCTGTGGATGTCGAGCACCACGAAGGCGCCATACTGTGCCTCCACGCCGCGCAGGTAGTTTTCGAGCATGCCGTAATAGGCGTCATGCAATGCAAGGCTTTCTGCAAGGTCGGCGCCGGACAACGGCTCGCGCCAGACGTTCAGGCCCCAGGCCTGCTCGGGCCGCTGATAGACCGCAATGTCCCGCGCGCGATTGAGATCGATCTCGAAACGCGAGCGCTGGAAAACGATGCGGTTGGCGAGGTCATGGATGGTTTCGGCGGTGAAGGGATCCTCCTCGCGCAGGCGCTCGTCGTCTTCGAGCGCCATCCTGGAAAGAAGGTTTTCCCGAACGGAGTGACCATTGTGAATAGCGGTGCCGACGATCGGCGACGGCCCGCGCGAGGTCATCCACCACACATGGTCGCCGGTAAATTCGCTATCGTCCAACATGCGCGGCCGCTCCAGCTCCAACTGCACCAGGAATGCCCCACGATCATCTTCGTTCCACAGCCGCGGCACCTTGCCCCTTGGAGCCGGCGGCAAAGCACTCTATCTGAGCGGTCGATTGGATTTTCAGCGAGGCTCCCTGTGCGCACGATCTACATGATGGCCGGCCTCCTGATGACGGCGCTCGGCATTGTCGGTGCCTTTTTGCCGCTCCTGCCGACGACACCCTTCCTGCTCGTCGCTGTCTGGTGTTTTTCACGCTCTTCGCCGCGTCTCGAGCAATGGCTGCTGAACCACAGGACGCTCGGCCCACCGCTCAAGAACTGGCGGCGTGAAGGCGCAATTTCCGCCCGCACCAAGGTCTTCGCCGTCAGCCTGATCGTCGCAAGCTACGCCTTCTTTTTCTACCGTACCCAGCCTTCGGCCCTGCTTGCCGCAGTCGTCGGTCTGGTCCTTTCGTGCAGTGCCCTCTTCATCCTGACCCGCCCGCTGCCGAAAGGGCAATGAGACCATGACGGAGCCGAGAAAAATCCCTGTCATCGTCTGGTTCCGCCGAGATCTTCGCACGGATGACAATTCAGCCCTTTCCGCCGCGGCCGACAGCGGCCAGCCCGTCGTGGCGCTCTATATCCGCGAACCGGACACCGGCACGGGACCTCTCGGCGGAGCGCAGCAATGGTGGCTGCACCATTCACTGACTGCGCTTGGCGAGACCCTCAAGGCGCTAGGAACGCCACTTATCCTGCGCAGCGGCGATGCGGGCACGGTTCTGGACAAATTGATCGAGGAAACAGGCGCCGAGACGGTCTACTGGAACCGCCGGTACGATCCAGCGGGTATCAGGATCGATACGCATATCAAGGCCTCCCTGAAGGCGCGCGGCATCGCGGCAAAGAGTTTTGCGGGCGAATTGCTGCACGATCCGACCCGCCTGCTGACGGGTGAGAAGAAGCCCTACCGCGTCTACACGCCCTTCTGGCGCGCCCTGGAACGGGATGGCGAGCCGCCTGAGCCGTTCGATGCGCCGGAAAAGCTCGATACCCCGCACCCGGCGCCAAAATCCGAAACGCTTGGTGACTGGGGCCTGCTGCCGAGCCGACCCGATTGGGCCTCGGCATTCGGCGAGGTCTGGACGCCAGGTGAAGATGCGGCTCTCGAGCGCCTCGACACCTTCGTCGATGGCGCGATCGACGGGTACAGGGTGAAACGCGACCATCCCTCCATCGACGCCACCTCCCTGCTGTCGCCGCACCTGGCGATGGGCGAAATCTCCCCGGCGCGCGTATGGCATGCGACGCGCGGCCTGAAGGCGCCGACGGACGATGTGATCCATTTCCGCAAGGAGCTGGCCTGGCGCGAATTCTGCCACCACCTGCACTTCCATTTTTCAGTCCTGGCCGAGAAGAACTGGAACGACCGCTTCGACGCCTTCCCCTGGCAAGGTGGCACCACGGAGTTTTTAGCCTGGACACGCGGCCAGACCGGTTATCCCATCGTCGATGCCGGCATGCGCCAGCTCTGGAAACATGGCTTCATGCACAACCGTGTGCGCATGATCACCGCTTCCTTCCTCATCAAACATCTGATGATCGACTGGCGGCGCGGCGAAAAGTGGTTTCGCGACACGCTCGTCGATGCGGATGCGGCATCGAATGCGGCGAACTGGCAATGGGTCGCCGGTTCGGGCGCCGATGCCTCCCCCTTTTTCCGCATCTTCAATCCGATCCTGCAGGGCGAGAAATTCGATCCTGACGGCACCTATGTGCGCAGCTTCGTACCGGAACTGCAAAAGCTCGATTCCGCCTTCATCCACAAGCCCTTCGACGCACCCGAAAGCACGCTGAAGAAGGCCGGCGTGGTGCTGGGTGAAACCTATCCGAAGCCGCTTGTCGACCACGCCAAGGCCCGCGAAAGAGCACTCGGCGCCTACAAGGCATTGAAGGACAGTTAGCCCTCGCGCGACAGAGCCGAGGCAAGCAGCGAGACCAGCGCTTCGCCCGCGTCCTCCAGCGCGCCACTGTTGTCTATGACGACGGTATCGGCAGCGATCACGATTTCCGGCGCGGCGCGGTCGAGGCGCTTGGCAATGGCCTCGGCACTTTCCCGGCCGCGTGCGGCAAGGCGGGCAGCGAGAATTTCCGGGCGCGCGGTGATCAGCACGACCTTCAGGCGCGTAAAAACGTCCGCGAAGGCCGGTAGCGCGGAGCGGCTGCCATTGGCGACCAGCGTGACGCCTACCGCAAGGTCGCCGAGCGTTTCACGCGGGATCCCGTAGGAAAGGCCATGCGCATCCCAGGACACGGCAAAGGCACCTTCGCTCTCGCGTCGGCGAAAACCGTCCGCATCGATCGCCTCGTGCGCCTCCCCGCCGGCATCCGCCGGGCGGGTGATGACGCGGCGCACGAAGGTCACCCGCGCTTCGTCGGCGAAGCGCCGGGCGGCGTAGGCCATGACGCTGTCCTTGCCCGCCCCGCTCGGGCCGACCACCACCACCATCGTGCCGGCGGCAACCGTCAATGGCGGCGCGCCGGCGATTTCGGCATCCATGGTCATGCCACCCGCTTGCCCTGCCGCCAGACCGAGCGCACGACCGGAACGCCCTCCAGGCGGCGCACACGCACGACATCGGCGCGCAAGCCCCTGGCAATGGCGCCACGATCATCGAGACCGACGGTGCGGGCCGGCGTGGTCGAGACCATGGCGATGGCCTTGCTGAGGTCCATGCCCTCGTCGGCGAGGATGAACGGCGCATGCATCAGGCTGAAGGGCACGTAGTCGGACGAGAGCACGTCGAGCACGCCCATCCCGGCGAGGTCGCGCGCGGCGATGTTGCCGGAGTGGGACTTGCCGCGCACGATGTTCGGCGCGCCCATCAGCACGCTCATGCCTGCGCCGTGCGAGGCTTTGGCGGCTTCGAAGCTCGTCGGAAATTCAGCAAGACGGATGCCATAGCCGATGGCTTCCTCGACATGTTCGAGCGTCGCATCGTCGTGGCTGGCGACCGAAATGTTTCGGGCAGCGCAGGAGGCGGCGATGGCGTCGCGGTGCGGCTTGGCGTAGCGGGCGGAAAGATCCTGCTGGCGCTTGCAGAATTCAGCGAACTCGGCGTCCGAAAGGCCGCGCTTCTTCTGGTAGTAGAGGACGTATTGTTCCATCGTCTGGAACTGGCGCTGGCCGGGTGCATGGTCCATCAACGAGACGAGGCGCACCAGCGCATCGTCCTCGAACTCCTCGTAGTGGTCGAGCACATTGTCGGTCGAGACCTCGCAGCGCAGGTGAATGAGGTGCTCAGCGCGCAGGCGATCCTCGCTCTGGGCTTGTGCGATGGCATCGGCCATGGCGCGCATCTCACCCTTTTCGAAGCCGCCGTCCTCGTCGGAACCCATGCGCAGGCAGTCGAAGACCGTGGTGATGCCGGACGTCACGACCTGCGCGTCATGCGCCTGGATCGCCGCCGTCAGGCCCCAGCGCACACCGGGACGCGGCGAGTAGTGCGCTTCGAGGTGGTCGGTATGCAATTCGACAAGACCGGGGATGAGGAAGTCGCCTTCCATATCCTCGCCGGTAGCCGTGGATCCTGCGGAGATGTCGGCGATGAGGCCATCGCGCAGCACCAGCGTGCCATCGAGGATCTGGTCCTCAAGCACGATGCGGGCATTGGAAAGAACGGTTTCGCGGGTCATGTCAGGCGGTCTTTCTGTTGGCGGCCCCACCCAGCGGGAAGAGCGAATGGACGGTGAAATCGGCGCTGCGCGAGGGTTCCCGGAAAAGCGCGAGGCCTGAAACCGGCAGCGCTTTGCCGTGGAATTCGGCGAACTGATCGAGGAGCACGCCTTCGACGGCATCGCGGCGATCAGCCGGAACGCGCCCCGTCAGCGTCATGTGGAAGCGGAACTCGTCGAACACGTAGGGATAACCCCATTGCACGAGATTCTGACGCTCGTCCGTCGTCAGCTCATCCGGCTTGCGGCGCGCGATGTCGGCGGAGCTGAGCGGTGCGCGGAAGCGTTCGAAGCGACGCACGACCTCGCCAGCGAAAGCATGCAGCGGATCGCATTGCTCCCCCGGCACCAGCGCGAAGAACGAGCCGATGCGACCGACGACGACTTCGGGGATCTCGAAGGGTTCGATCTCGGACACGAAGCGGCCGATCTCGGCGATCAGTTCGGCCTCGCTGCGGCCCTCGGCGAGCGAGAAAGGCGCTTTCAGCGTGGCGTGAAAACCATAGCGGCGCGGATCGGCGGTCAAACCCGCAAGCGCCTCGGCTTCGAAACCGCTCACGGCCGGTTGCTCCAGGCGTGCGCCCGTAAAGGCATTGCGACCCAGCCAGCGCTGCGCGGCAAGGGTCAGCGGATCGCAGGCGGACGGCGTGAAGTAGAGGGCGTAACGCAAGGGCTCATTCCTGTAAAAGTCGGTTGACGCCGCCTGGAAGGGCGACGCCGGAGCTTGAAGGGATTCGTGTGGCAGCATCATGCCGCCACGGCGATATCAGTGCGCCGGCTTGCCCATCAGGCGTGAGCGAAGCGCATTCGAGATTCCATCGAAGACGAAGACGACGATGAGGATCAGGAGCACCATATAGGCGACGTTCTCCCAATCCGAATTGGTGCGCATCGCTTCCCAGAGCTTGAGGCCGATGCCGCCAGCCCCGACCGCGCCGATGATCGTGGCAGAACGGGTGTTCGATTCCCAGAAATAAAGCGCCTGCGAGGCAAAGAGCGGCATGACCTGCGGCAGCACGCCGTAGCGCTGTACGGCGACGGGCGCTGCGCCCACGGACTTCACGCCCTCGCGCTGCTTGTCGTCGATGTTTTCAAGCGCTTCGGAATAGAGTTTTCCGAGCGTGCCGGTATCGGTGAAGAAGATCGCCGACATGCCGGCCAGCGGCCCCGGGCCGAAGGCGCGGGTGAAAAACAGCGCCCAGATCAGCATGTCGACGGAGCGCAGGAAGTCGAACAGCCGCTTGGTGATCTGGTTGGAAAACCAGTTGCGCGTGATGTTGCGCGCCGCAAGGAAAGCGAGCGGGAAAGCCAGCAGCATGGCGAACAGCGTGCCGACGAAGGCCATGACGATGGTCTGGAGCAGCTTCGTCCAGACGTCGAGATGCTGCCATTCCGCATTGTAGAGAATGTTGTTCCAGGCAAGCGAGAGGTTCGACTGCTTCGCGTCGATCCGGTCACCCGAGGTGATCAGCGAGACGACCTCCGAGGTCGATTTTCCATGGAACGGCGAGTTCGTGTCGAAGATGAAGTTTGCCCAACCGAGGAAGCGCCTGCGGATGCTGACGTCGCCAGCCTCGATTTCGCCCCAGCCAGCGAATCCGAAGGCAAGCGTGATTTTTTGGCCCGGCGTCTTCTGCGTCGCCCAGGCCGGCAGCGCGCCTTCGGGTTTCACATGAGAGCCCGTCATATCGACAACCAGCGTCTCGCCGGCATGCTGGACGGTCACGCGGTCCGGCACGACCTCGACGCTCGTTGACGAATTGAGCGTGATCCTCGCACGTTTGACCACCTCCTCTTCGCGCGTCGTCGCGGTCGCCATGCCTTCTGCGGCGGCAGCCGAGCCGCCGAGGACGGCCCCCTCGCCCATGAAGCCCATGGATGCGGGTTTCTTGGCCGTGGTGATCGATGCTCCCGCGGCCGGAGTCGTGCGGGTCATCGTGCCGCGCTCGATTTCCACCCAGTCGGGCTCGGCATTGGGCCCGAGCGGCGAGAACCGTGGGAAGGTGAGCTTCATCGCGCCATCATCGGCAATGGTCACCTCGGGACGCACCTCGTAGGAAACCCAGTCGGCGAGATAGGTGCCGGCAATGTTCCAGTTGGCCGTGCCGAGCACATGGCCGATGGCGAAGAACCACCAGCAATAGAGCGCGTAGAGCACGAAGCCGCCGGTGATGAACGCCACGCGAAAGCGCTGCCAGAACGAGCGGTGGAAGACGGCCGGATGGCGTGCCGCGATCTCATCCATCTCAGCGGGATTGAGGGTCGTCATGGCACACTCCTATTGGGCCAGCCGGAAGGCATGATCGCCGACCAGCTTGCGGCGCAGCCAGGCGGAAAACTGGTCGACGGCGATGATGGTGATGAGGAGAAGCAGCACGATGGCGAGCGTCTTGGCCTGATGGTTCTGGCCGATCGACAGGCGCAGCAATTCGCCGATACCGCCGCCGCCGACGGCGCCGATGATGGTCGAGGCGCGCACATTTATTTCAAGGCGCAGCAGGAAATAGCTCACGAAGTTCGGCAGGACCTGCGGCACGATACCGAACCAGACGCGCTCGATCCAGCTGGCGCCCACGGCGCGAAGCCCTTCTTCCGCCTTCATGTCGGCATTCTCCACCACCTCGAAGAACAGTTTTCCGAGTGCGCCGACCGTGTGGATCGACACGGCGATGACGGCTGGGAGAGGCCCAAGGGAAAGAATGGCGAGGAAGAAGCCGGCCAGCACGACTTCCGGAAACGCGCGCAGGATTTCCATGAAGCGGCGAACGAAGCCGCGCAGCAGGCGATTGGCGACGAGGTTCTTGGCGGCGAGGAAACAGAGCAGAAAGCCGAAGACCATGCCGATGATGGTGGAGAATAGCGCGATGTTCAGCGTCTCCAGCATCTTGTGGAAATATTCCGGGATGTAGAGGCTCTCTGTGATGTAGAGCCGGCCTTCGGGATAATTGTACTTGAAGCTGCCGTCGTCATAGGGCGACGGCAGGTCGAACAGCGCGCGGAACACTTCGAGGCCATCGCGCGGCACCATGTCGCCGACGAAGTCGAAGAGATAGGGCAGCCGGTCGAAGAACTTGCCGGCATTCGTCTCGTTGGCGAACCACAGCGAACCGGAAAGCGCGACGGCCAGGATGGCAAGGCCGAGCCAGGTGTAGAGGCGGCGCCGTGCGTTCAGCTCCTGCCAGTGCCGCTCGATGAGAGCGCCCTTCTCGCTGAAGCCGTCGTGAAGCGTGTTCAAGGCCATGTCTGTTCCGCCTGGGCTCAAAAAAGACGAGGCGCCGGCCGGGTTGCGGCCGGCGCCAGTGTCTGCGTGGCTATCAGCCGCCGATCGTTGCCTTGCGGGCGTCGATGATCGGCTTGTAGAAGTCGACGTTGACTTCCGTGAACGAGGTGAAGTCGCCACCCATGACGGCTGCGAAGCAGGCGGCGTCCTTCTTCGGCAGGTCGAGCATGAACTGCTTGAACTTCGCCTTGGTCTCGTCGGCGAGCGACGTGCGAACGACGATCGGGCCGTTCGGGATCAGCGGCGACTTCCAGAGTTCGACGATGTCGTTCATGTCGAGAATGCCCTTCTCGACCATCTTGTGCAGGTTGCCGGACGTGTAGCCGTCCTTCCACTCGCCAACGCCCGAACCGAAGGTCGTGCCGGCGTCGAAGGTGCCCTTCAGCACTTCGAGGACGAGGTTTTCATGACCGCCGCCGAAGCCGGTTTCAGCGAAATATTCCTTGACCGGGCCGCCGATGGCTTCCGGCAGGGTGACGAGCGGTACGAGGTAGCCCGAGGTCGAGTCCGGGTCGGCGAAGCCGAGCTTCTTGCCCTTGAGGTCTTCGAGCTTGGTGATGCCGCTGTCCTTGCGGGCGACCATGATCGAGTGGTAGCCGGTCGAGCCGTCGGTCTGGACGGTCGTCAGGATCGGCTCGACGGCGTCGGCCTTGGCGAGGTAGATCTTGGCAAAGCCGGAAGCGCCGAGTTCGGCGTAGTCGAGCGTGCCGCCGAGCAGGCCCTGGATGACGCCGTCATAGTCGGCAGCCGGGAAGAACGAGACCTTCTCGAAGCCGAGTTCGGCCTTCAGGTGATCGCCGAGGCACTGGTAGTTGCGCAGGCGGTCGGCTTCGTTTTCGCCACCGATGATGCCGACGCGGAATTCCTTGAGGTCTTCAGCCTGGACGTGGCCGGCGAGCGCGATGAGCGCGACGGCGCCGAGAAGTACTTTCTTCAGCATGGTCTCTCTCCTGTTTGACCGGCTTTGCCGGACTGGAAGTTGTCTGACCCTTTACGCGGGTCGTTCGATCCCGGCGGAGCTCAGAGCCCGGCCAGTGCCAGCGGTGTCGGGCTGGCGGATTCCTTGATATTGTCCTGGCGGGCCGGGTTGCGGATCGCCGTGGAGGTGAGGCTCTCGTCGATCTCCGCGCCATCGGCGCCCGTGCCGTAGATCGTGCGCACCGCTTCGCTGTCGAGCTCGCGTGCCGACCCGTCGAACACGACGCGGCCGTGCGCCATGCCGATGATGCGTTCGCAATAGGCGCGTGCCGTGTCGAGCGTGTGAAGGTTGGTGATCACAGTGATGCCTTCGCGCTCGTTGATGTCGCGCAGCGCGTCCATGACGATCTTGGCGTTGAGCGGGTCGAGCGAGGCGATCGGCTCGTCGGCGAGCAGCATCTTCGGGTTCTGCATCAAGGCACGAGCAATCGCCACGCGCTGCTGCTGCCCGCCGGAGAGCGTGCCGGCCGGCTGGAGCGCCGTCTGCTCGATGCCGAGGCGCTCGAGGGCCGCAATCGCCATGATGCGCTCTTCGCGGGTGAAGAGATTGAGGATGCTGAGCGTCGTCGAACGGTGGTTGAGGCGGCCGAGCAGAACGTTGGTCAAGACGTCGAGGCGCGGCACGAGGTTGAACTGCTGGAAGATCATCGCACAGTCGCGCTGCCAGTTGCGCAGTGCTGAACCGCGCAACGACGAGACCACGACGTCGTTGAAATGGATCGAGCCTTCGCTCGGATCGGCAAGACGGTTGATCATGCGCAGCATGGTGGACTTGCCGGCACCCGAGCGGCCGATGACGCCGACCATCTGGCCCTGCGGGATGTCGAAGGTCACTGCGTCGACCGCAACGCGCTCGCCGAAACGGCGGGTGACATTCTTCAGTCGGAACATGGCGGATCCCTCTAATTCAGTAGCGAGCCCGTGATGGGGCAATGTCGTTTTCGGGACTGGCTGTAAACGCTGTTGATGAAGCGGCGATGTCAGTTTCATGTCGGAAAAATTACAGTCCACAGGCCTGAATTTCCGGCATTGCACATGCCCGCTCAGCCGTCGTGACGGGCAAGAAAGGCTTCTGCGTCAAGTTTGCGAAAGTCGTCCAAAGCGGCACGCAACCGGGCATGATCCCAGTCCCACCAGGCGAGTTTTTCCATGCGCTCGGCAATGCTTCGCGGGAAGCGTTCGCGGATGACTTTCGCTGCCACGCCGCCGACGATCATGTAGGGTTCGACGTCTTTTGTGACGACCGCGCCGGACCCTATGACAGCCCCGTTGCCGATTGTGACACCCGGCAAAATCGTCGAGCCATGGCCGATCCACACGTCATGGCCGACGGTGACGCGATGCTCGCGCCGCCAGGAGAAAAATTCGCTCTCGTGGTCCGCATCGGGCCAGTAGTCGTTGGCCCGATAGGTGAAGTGGTGCAGCGTCGCGCGCCACATCGGGTGATTGGTCGCGTTGAGACGGACCGACGAGGCAATGTTGGCGAACTTGCCGATCGTCGCGCACCAGACCGAACCGCCCTCCATGATGTAGGAATAATCGCCGATCTCGGCCTCGCTGATGCGGCAGTTCTCGGCGATTTCGGTGTAGCGGCCGAGCACCGTATCGGAGACGATGGCTGTCGGGTGGATCAGCGGCGTTTCGGACAGCTTGGTCATGCGGCGGCCTTTCGCGGGGAAAAGGCCGAGACGTCAACGATGCGGTCGGCGACCTTTTCGCGCACGTCCTCGTCATGGAAGATGCCGAGCAGCGCGACGCCGGCCGCCTTCTTCTCCTCGATCATGCCGACGACGACGGCGCGGTTCTTCGCGTCGAGCGAGGCGGTCGGCTCATCGAGCAGCAGGATGCGGTGATCGGTGATGAAGCCGCGGGCGATGTTGACGCGCTGCTGTTCGCCGCCGGAGAAGGTGGCGGGCGGAAGCTGCCAGAGTTCGCGCGGCAGGTTGAGCCGGGCCAGCATGGCCTCTGCCGTCGCCTTCGCCTCGGCCGCATCGACGCCACGGGCGGTGAGCGGTTCGGCCACGACATCGACGGCCGCGACGCGCGGCACGGTGCGCAGGAATTGGCTGACATAGCCGAGTGTCGCCCGGCGAACCGAGAGGATCGTGCGCGGATCGGCGGTCGCGAGATCGAGCAGCTTGCCATCGTGATCGACCAGGATCTGGCCGGTATCGACGGCATAGTTGCCGTAGACCATCTTGAGCAGCGAGCTTTTGCCTATGCCGGACGGGCCGCCCAGCACGACGCATTCGCCTGACTTCACCGAGAAGGTGACGTTCGACATGACAGGCAGTCGGATGCCGTCGCGAAGATGCATGGTAAAGCTCTTCGCAACTTCGGAAACAACGAGGGGTGTGGGCATGGTTACACCTGAAGGATCGAGGAGACGAGGAGCTGGGTATAGGCTTCGCGCGGATCGTCGAGTACGCGGTCGGTCAGGCCCTGCTCGATGACGAGGCCGTCCTTCATCACCATCATGCGATGCGAGAGGAGACGCGCCACGGCGAGATCGTGCGTGACGATGATCGCCGAGAGGCCAAGGTCCTGGACGAGGCCGCGCAACAGATCGAGCAGGCGGGCCTGCACCGAAACGTCGAGGCCGCCCGTCGGCTCGTCCATGAAGATGAGGCGCGGCGAGGTGACGAGATTGCGGGCGATCTGCAGGCGCTGACGCATGCCGCCGGAAAAGTCGCGCGGCTGATCGTCGATGCGATCGACGCTGATTTCGACGCGGCCGAGCCAGGAGCCCGCCGTCTCGCGGATATTGCCGTAATGCCGCTCGCCGACGGCCATCAGCCGCTCGCCGACATTGGCGCCGGCCGACACGGCCATGCGCAGGCCATCGGCCGGGTTCTGGTGCACGAAGCCCCAGTCGGTGCGCATCAGGAAGCGGCGCTCCGCCTCGCTCATGCGGGAGAGTTCACGCATTTCGCCATCGCGCATGCGGTACTCGACCGAGCCGGAGCTCGGCATCAGCCGCGTTGCGAGGCAATTCAGCAGCGTCGTCTTGCCGGAGCCGGATTCGCCGACGATCGCCAGCACTTCACCGGGCCAGAGGTCGAAGGAGACATTCTTACAGCCGATGCGCGCGCCGTAGAATTTCGAGATGTCGCGGACTTTGAGAAGCGGCATGTCGGTCATTCGGCAGCCTCCTTGTTATAGGCGAGATGGCCGCGGTGGCCGTGGGCGCAGCGGTCTTCGCAGTGGTCGGTATCCGAGCAGACGAACATCCGCCCGCCCCTGTCGTCGAGCACCACCTCGTCGAGATAGACATTCTCTGCGCCGCACAGCGCGCAGGGCTTGTCGAAGGTCTGGATCTCGAAGGGATGGTCCTCGAAATCGAGGCTGACGACCTCGGTATAGGGCGGCACGGCATAGATGCGCTTTTCGCGACCCGCGCCGAACAGCTGGAGCGCTTCCGACATGTGCATCTTCGGATTGTCGAATTTCGGGGTCGGCGACGGGTCCATGACGTAGCGACCCTCGACCTTCACCGGGTAGGCGTAGGTGGTGGCGATATGGCCGTTCTTGGCGATATCCTCGTAGAGCTTGACATGCATCAGGCCGTATTCTTCCAGCGCATGCATCTTGCGCGTCTCGGTCTCGCGCGGTTCGAGGAAGCGCAAGGGCTCCGGGATCGGCACCTGGTAGACCAGCGTCTGGCCGGCCGTCAGCTTCTCCTCCGGGATACGGTGACGTGTCTGGATGATCGTCGCCTCGCGGGTCTTCGTCGTCACCGCGACATTGGCGACCTTCTGGAAGAAGGCGCGGATGGAGACGGCGTTCGTCGTGTCGTCGGCGCCCTGGTCGATGACTTTCAGCACATCGTCCGGTCCGAGGATCGCCGCCGTCACCTGCACTCCGCCGGTGCCCCAGCCATAGGGCATGGGCATTTCACGCGATGCGAAGGGCACCTGATAGCCGGGAATGGCGATCGCTTTGAGGATCGCCCGGCGGATCATGCGTTTCGTCTGTTCGTCGAGATAGGCGAAATTGTAGGTCGCCAGATCGGTCATATTCATTCTGCGGCCTCCGGAAGATCGATGTTCTGCGCGGCCTCGTATTCCCGCCGCATGCGGCGCACGAGATCGAGTTCGGCCTGGAAATCCACGTAATGCGGCAGTTTCAGGTGCTCGACGAAGCCGGTCGCCTGGACGTTGTCCGAATGGGAAATGACGAACTCCTCGTCCTGCGCAGGCGCCACGATATCCTCACCGAACTCTTCCGCACGCAGCGCACGGTCGACGAGCGACATGGCCATGGCCTTGCGCTCGCTCTGGCCGAAAACGAGGCCATAGCCGCGGGTGAACTGCGGCGGGTTTTTCGCCGAGCCCTTGAACTGGGCGATCATCTGGCACTCGGTCACCTGGACGCGGCCGAGCGAGACGGAAAAGCCGAGTTCCGGCATATCCAGTTCCACCTCGACCTCACCGATGCGCACTTCGCCAACGAAGGGATGGGTGCGGGCATAACCGCGCTGGGTCGAATAGCCGAGCGCCAGCAGGAAACCTTCATCGCCACGGGCGAGCGCCTGCAAACGCAGGTCACGCGCCATCGGGAATTCCAGCGGCTCGCGCGTGATGTCGCCTGCGACATGGCCGTCCGGCAAGCTGCCATCGTCCTCGACCAGGCCTTCATCGGCCAGGATGTCGGAGACGCGCATGACCGCCTCGCCGGGCTCTTCCCGCTCCAGGCCCGCTTCGACAGTCTCGTCACCCAAAAGTGACGGGTCGAGAAGGCGGTGGGTATAGTCGAAGGTGGGGCCGAGAAGCTGGCCGCCCGGCAGGTCCTTGTAGGTCGCCGAGACGCGGCGCTCGATCAGCATGGCGCCCGTCTCGACCGGCTTGGAATAACCGAAGCGCGGCAATGTCGTGCGATAGGCACGCAGGATGAAGATCGCCTCGATCATGTCGCCGCGCGACTGCCGGATGGCGAGCGCAGCCAGCGCACGATCGTAAAGCGAGGCCTCTGCCATCACGCGGTCGACGGCGAGGCCAAGCTGGGCGACGATCTGCTCGATGCCGATTGCCGGCAGCGAGCGGTCACCGCGGCGGCGGTCGGCGAGAAGGCGATGGGCGTTGGAGATGGCGGCTTCGCCACCCTTGACGGCAACGTACATGGTTCAGGCCTCCCCTGCGGCAGATTTGACGCGAAGAACGGTGGTGCGCGGCAGGCAGAGGATGCCGTCACCGGCAACGAGGATCAGGTCCACGCCGCGCGGAAAACCCTGCCGGTTCTCCGACCAGAAATGCGGGAACATGTCCGGCAGGCCGATCGGCGCGATCTCTTCTTCCGTCCGGATGCCCGGGCCGGTCAGCACCAGCGGCCGACCACCCTCGAAGGCCTCGATTTCGACGACGAGCGTCGTCGAGCGATCCGGATATTCCTGCGTGCCCTGGGCGAACAGGCAGAGATTGGGCAGCATCGCACCCTTTTCCACGAAGGCGAAACGGGCGTCCTGCCGCTCTTCCGTCACGGTCGCGCCGGCATTGAAGGCGAGCCAGCCGGGCAGCGCCGACTTGGCAAGCACCGGCGTCAGCCAGACCGATGTGTCGTGATCGCAGAGCGTGAGCGCCACGGCACCAGCGGTAGCCTTGAGCGGTGCGGGCGGCGTCACGGTCGCGGCAACGCGGCCGATCGTGCCAGGACGGGCCATACAATCCATCAGCGTGCGGAAGACGGCCTGCGCCTCGAACACCGGCTTCTGAAAACCGCCAGCAAAGGCGAGCGTATCGAGTGACATCAGTCCTCTCCCCGAACCATGGTGAAGAAATCGACGCGGGTGGCCGCCGTCTGGCGGGCCTTTTCGGCGTCCTCTTTGGCAACGCGGGCGGCCACGGCATCGAGCAGCGTCTCGACCTCGGCCTTGCGGGCCGGCTGCTGGAACAACGCGTCGAATGTCGCCGCAAGACGCGCCTTTGCGCCATCGGTGCCGAGCGTCTGGCCGTGACCGACCGTGCCGTCGTCGAGGCGGATGCTGGCGCGGCTTACCGTCGCCTCACCGAGATTGAACGGCGCGCCGCCGCCACCGATGCGGCCACGCACCATGACGAGGCCCGTCTCCGGACCGCGTACAGGCTGCACGGTCGGCTTGTCGGCGAGCGCGCCGAATGCCGCCTGCAACTCGGCCCGACTTGCCTTCGCAAGCAGGCCCATTGCCTTCTGCCGTTCAGCCCCGGCATCCTTGCCGGCGACTTCTGCAGATTTGTTTAGTGATGCCATTGCCTCATCTCCAAATGTCTATTAATCTAGACAACCGAACATCTAAGTCTTGTCTTAACGGGCGGGAATGACAAGGGTGTGACAATGGGAATTTCGGGGGCGAAAATGGTGGAACGGCAATCGGGCGTGGCGCTGTGGCGGCAGATCGCGGATCGCATGCGGCTTGCGATCAACAATGGGGATTACGACGAAACCGGCATGATGCCGCCCGAAACGGTACTGGCTGCCCGTTTCGGCGTGAACCGCCACACCGTGCGCAGCGCCATGGCGGCGCTGGCGGAGGAAGGCATCGTGCGCCCGATTCAGGGTATCGGCACCCGCATCGAGCGGCGCGACCGCCTGCGCTTTCCCATCTCGCGCCGAACACGGTTCGCGCAGGGCCTCGGCAACCAGGCACGCGACATCGAAGGCAGGATGCTGGAAGCGGCGACGGAAGTTGCGCCCGGCATCGTCGCGGAGGCGCTCGGGATGCCCACAGGCACGCTTTGTGTGCGCATGGAGACCGTGAACAGCGCCGACAAGCGCCCCATCTCACGCGCGACGCATTATTTCCCGGCCGAACGCTTCGCGGAGATTGGCGCGATCTTCGAACGAACCCGCTCGGTCACTGCGGCCTTCCGCGAACTGGGCGTACCCGACTATGTCAGGCGCTCGACGGAAATATCGGCCATCCACGCCGAGGGCGACGACATCAGGCACCTGAAACTCTCGCCCGGAGCCATCATCCTCGTCGCGACAGCCATCAACACCGACCTTGAGGGAAGGCCGATCCAGTTCTCCCGAACCCGCTTTGCCGCCGACCGCGTCAAGCTGACGGTGGAGATGGACGCTTAGGCCGGCTTGCGGCAGCAGAGAATGAAGCGGCGATAGAGCAACGTACGCAGCTTGTTGCGGAGATCCGCGGTTCGCCGCTGCGCGACCGCAACCGGTGCATGCGAGCCGACCGCAAAGTCGCGAAAGCCGGCCGCTTCGAGGAGTGGCAGCACGCGCTCGGCGGTCAGTCCGTCGCCAAAGGGCAGGCGCTCCATGATGCTGGCATGCCGGTCGCTCATCGCACCGTCATAATGCGGATCGGCGCCGACAAAGCGATCGAGCACAGCGATAGCGCGGCTTGCCAGGCGGCCAATCCGGGTGGGGGCGGCCCAGTCACCGTCGAAAAACAGCAGCGTACCGCCGGGCTTCAGCATGCGATGCCAACAGGCAAAGGCCTGCTCGGGCGTCGTCAGCGTCCAGACGAGATGGCGGCAGACGATGGCGTCATAGCTTTCGTCCGGCTCCATCGGGTTTTCCGCGTCCGCGAGCAGGAAGCGCAAGCTCTTTGCCCCGGCGTGCTTCTTGCGCGCAACCGCCAGCATCGCCTCGGAAAAGTCGAGTGCCGTCACCGCATGGCCGAGCGAGAGCAGCAGGCGCGTCACCTCCCCCGTCCCGCAGGCCAGTTCCAGCACGCGGCGCGGCTCGGGTCCGAGACGTTGGCGGATTGCCGCTGCCCAGGCGTCGAATTCGGGGCCTTCGGGAATGCGATGGCCGAAGGCCAGATCGAAGGTTTGCGAGCGGCGCGACCAGTATTCGCGGATGTCTTCCTTGAGGTGGTTGTTGGGGAGCGTGCCGTGCATCACGTCCCCTCACCTGCAACAAGCTTCAGACGCGGCGGGCGCGGTTCCGGCCGACGATAGCGGATGAAGCAGCCGCCGCCGGCGTCACGCTCCACATCCACCGTGACACCAAAGACCGCCTGCAAGCGCTGCGGCTCCAGCACTTTGGCGGGCGTGCCAAGCGCCACGATGCGGCCCGCCTGCATGACGGCGATGCGGTCGCAGAACATGGCGGCGTGGTTGAGATCGTGAAGTGCCGCGACGACGGTCAGGTCCTGTTCGCGCACGAGCTGGAGCAGACTGATCTGGTGTCCGATATCGAGATGGTTGGTCGGCTCGTCGAGCAGCAGGATCGGCGATTGCTGGGCAAGCGCCCGGGCGATGTGCAGCCGCTGCCGCTCGCCGCCGGAGAGCGTATGCCAGAGCCGGCCGGCGAAATGCGCCATGTCGACCTCCTCCAGCGCTCGGTCGACGATGGCGTCATCGGCCCGTGACCACGGCGTCAGCGCACCGAGATGCGGCGTGCGGCCGAGTTCGACGGCCTGGCGCGCCGTGATGCGCTCGGTCGTTTCCGCCTGCTGTTCGACGAAGGCTATCCGCCGGGCGATGGCCTGCCGGCCATGCTCCGAAAGCGGCTTGCCGTCGAGCAGCACGGAACCCGCCTGCGGCTTGCGGATGCCTGAGAGCAACGACATCAAGCTCGTCTTGCCGGAGCCGTTCGGGCCGATGATGCCGAGAAACTCACCGGGACGGACATCGAGCGAGACATCCGACAGGATGGCCGCGCCGCCGGCCGACCAGTGCAGGTTCTTGGAGGAAAGCGTCACAGGGCAGACCTCCTCTGGCTGAGGATGAGCGCGAAGGCCGGTGCGCCGAACAGCGCCGTGATGACGCCGATGGGCAGGACCTGGCCGGGAATGATGACGCGCGACAGCACATCCGCCGCGATCATGAAGATCGCGCCGATCAGCGCGGAGGCGGGCAAAAGCAGGCCGTGGCGGACACCAACCACCATGCGCGCGGCATGGGGAATGACGAGGCCGACGAAGCCGATCGAGCCGACGATGGACACCATGGTCGCCGTCAGCAACGCAGAGATGGCGATGAGCACGACATAGACGCGGCGCACGGGAATGCCGAGCGAAGCGGCCGATTCCGTGCCGAAGGTGAAAGCGTCGAGCGCACGCGCGTGCCAAAGGCAGACGATGAGGCCGAGGATTGCAACCGGCAGCGCCAGCCAGACATCCGGCCAGCGCACGCCCGAGAGATTGCCGAGCAGCCAGAACATGATGCCGCGTGCCTGTTCTGCGCTTGCCGCCTTGGTGACGATGAAGGAGGTCAGCGCATTGAAGAGCTGCGAGCCCGCGATGCCGGCAAGGATAATCGCGCTCGTGCCGCGGCCGGCGCGCAAGGCCAGCGCACTGACGAGGCCGAAAGCGACGATAGCGCCGAGAAAGGCACCGGCAGGCAATGTCAGGGCGCCCGCGCCGATGCCGAGGATCGCCACGCTGACAGCCCCCGTCGAGGCACCCGCCGAAATGCCGAGGATATACGGATCGGCCAGTGCATTGCGCAGCAGCGATTGCAGGATCACGCCGCAAAGCGCCAGCGCAGAGCCGCAGCAGGCGGCGACCATCGCCCGGCTCAGCCGGTAATTCCAGATGATCCCCTCGTCGATGGGTTCCAGCGCATAGCCGGCGTGCCAGAGGCGATTGGCCACCGTCTTCGCCACCACGTCGAGCGGAATCGCCGTCTCGCCGACCGCAGCCCCGACGCCGAGCGCAAAAAGCAGGAGGACGAGCGCCGCGAAAGCGGCGCCCGTCCGACGCAGTATGGGGCGATCGGCGATCACTTGGCCAGACCAGCCTTCTCGATCGCATCGGCAAGACCTTCGAGACCCTCGATCGTGCGGATCGTCGGGTTCATGGCCTGCGCGTCCATGTCGAAGACATAGTTGTTCTTGACGGCCGGCATCAGGCTTGCGACCGGGTCGGTCTTCAGGAAGTCGACCTTCGCTTCCAGGCTGTCGAGCGGATAGCGCCGGCGGTCCATCGAACCGGCGACGATCATCGTCGGAGCCGCCTTGGCGATGGTTTCCCAGCCGACCGTCGGCCATTCGTCCTCGGTCTTGATGATGTTTTCGATGCCGAGCGCCGACATGATGTAGCCCGGTGCGCCGTTCTTGCCGGCGACATAGGGATCGGCATCGGCGGCGCTGGAGAACCAGAACACGGCCGAGAGCTTGTCCTTCACCGCGGCGACCTTGGTGCGGGCCGCCTCCTCGCGCGCCTTCAGCGCCGCCACGACCTCTTCGCCCTTGTCCTGGATATTGTAGATCTGCGCCATTTCGCGGATTTCCCGGTAGACGAGATCCATGGTGAAGACCTGATGGCGAACGCCGTCGCTGGCTGCACTATTCTCCTTGCCGACGCAATCGGACGGCGAGGTGTAGACGGGAATGCCGAGTTCCTCGAACTGCTCGGGCTTGGCAACGACGCCTTCCGGGCCGACCTGCCACTCGAACTGCACGGTCACAATATCAGGCTTCTTGGCAAGCACGCTTTCGAAGCTCGGCTCGTTGTCGGCAAGACGGTCGATCTTGGCGTTGACGTCCTCGTAGCCCTTGAGCACCGGGCCGACCCAGAGCGCCGTGCCCACCACCTTGTCGGCAAGGCCGAGCATGTAGAGGATTTCGGTCGAGCTCTGGCCGATCGAAACGGTCTTCGTCGGCGCCTTCTGGAAGGTGACCGGGCGGCCGCAATTCTGCAGCGTCAGCGGATATTGCGTCTCGGCGGCCTGGGCCGTGCCGGAGGAAAGAACAAGCACCGCAGCGCCGGCTAATACGGAAACGAGGGTGGCGGCGCGTGCGGCCGCAGGGAACATGATCATGGTTTTCTCCGGAGAAAGGAAAGCGTGCGGGCTCAGCCGACAGGCCGCAAAGGGCGCATCGAATGCGGACGGGAGAAAACGAATGGGGGTCTGCCGGGGGCGGCAGTCTGGCTCGTCATGGCGTCTCCTGTTCCGGGCTTCCCCGCCCGTGACTTGGATTCTGGCTCTGACGGCAGGTCTCCTGGCTCACGGATATCTGTTGCCTGTCTGCCTTCCCGCGCAAGACACGCAGTGGCACGACGCAAACGCGTCACGAGGACAGGCGACAATCCGCCTACAGTTGCGGGGGCAGCCACGGAATGGGTCCCTGTTGGGTCGTCCGCACCGTGTTCCCTATTAATCCCCTGGGAGTCATCCTTCAGGGAACCGTCGTCCCATCCTTAGTCCGCGGCCCTCGGCAGCGTCAAGGCGAGCGCGGCAATCAGCTTTCGAAATCCCCGAAGACGTCCTGCAGACGTGTCAGTCTGTCGACGCGTTCGCTCACCTCCTCGCCCATCTCGACGATGATGTTGCTGAGCATGAGGTCCATGACAGCCGTCATGGTGGCCGCGCCATCCCAGAGCGGGCCGTGCGAGCCGGGAACGATGAGGCAGATATCGGAAACGTCAGGCCCCCAGGGGCAGAATTCGTCGGTCAGCAGCACGACCTTCACGCCGGCACGCCGCGCTTCCAATGCCAGCGGCCGGGCCTTGGCGGCGAAGCGGCGCACGTCGTGCAGGAAGAGCAGCCGTCCCTCGACGGAACCGTCGAGCACTTCGGCATAGGTGCCGTTGACGCCGTCGACGAATTGCACACGCGGGCGGGTATAGGACAGCTGGCTTGCAAAATATTGCGCGATGCCGCGCACGTTCTGATAGGCGGCAACATAGACTTCGGTCGCGCCGATCAGGGCGTCGATCGTCTGCTGCCATTCCGGCGCCGTCGTGATGGCGTAGATCTCGCCGAGATTGTCGATCTGCTGCTGGATCAGGCCGGCAAGCAGCTTGCCGTCCTTGCGATCCTGCTCCAGCCGGCCGACCTGTCCCTTGACCTGCCAGGCGGGGTTGGAACTGCCGCGACGCAATTCGCTCTTCAATTCGTCGAGCCCGTCGAACCCCATGCGGCGCAGGTAGCGGCCGATCGTCATGGGCGAGAGTTCGAGACGCTGGGCGATGGAACGCGCCGTCTCGAAGGGCAGATCGGTGATGTTGCGCTCGATGTAATGCGCAATCAGCTTGTCGGATTTGGACCGGCGGAGAGCGTCGGACTGAACGAGCTTCAGAATGCGTTTCGACACGTCGCCCCTCTCCTCAAAGTCCCGCCCGTCCGAAGACGGGCGGGGATCAACCGCGCTCACACCGCGCTTATTGGGCCGTCTTGACCCGCGTCCAGACACGGTCCACCTGACGCAGCGCCGGACCCAGATCCTCGAATATCTGGAGACGCGCCATCGTCTCGGCCGGCGGGTTGATTTCCTTGCTATTCTTGATCTTTTCCGGGGTCAATTCCCGCGCCGGCACGTTGGCGGTGCCATTCGTCTGCTGCGAGACGTTGAGGGCGACGATTTCCGGGCGCGTATAGAACTGGAGGAACTTGATGGCGTTCTCCTTGTTCGGTGCGCTCTTCAGCACGCAGATGTCCTCCTGGTACATGGTCGCCCCCTCCTCGGGGATCACGTAGCCGAGGTCTTTCTCATTGGCGAAGATGTCCACCATGGCGCCGACGAAAGCGTGGCCGGCTGCGACGTCGCCTGCCTGCACCATCGGCCGTTCGTCATAGGTGAAGGCCGCCACATCGGGCTTCATGGCGATGATCGTATCGGCCGCCTGCTGCAACTCCGCCGGATCGGTGGAATTGATCTTGTGGCCGTTCAGGATGAGGCCGACCGCGAGCACTTCACGCATGTCGTCGAGCAGGGTGAACTTGAGCCCCTTGGCTTTCACCGTCTCGATCAGGTCTTTCCAGCCGGTGATATCCTTGCCGATGATCTTGCGGTTGTACATGATGCCGACCGAGCCCCAGGCATAGGGCAGGCAATAGGCGCCGTCCGGATCGCTTTTTGCGCGCAGGAAGGCGGGATCGATGTTCTTGAAGCCCTCATAGGTGTTGATGTCGGTCTTCTCGAGAAGATCGAGCTTGGCCATGATGTCCTGCATGTGCACGGACGGGAAGACGATGTCGTAGCCCGTGGCACCGCCCTGGATCTTGGCCAGCATTTCCTCGTTGGAAGAGTAGGTCGAGAGGTTGACCTTGATCGAGGTTTCCTCCTCGAACTTCTTCAGAACCTCCGGGTTGATATATTCGCCCCAGTTGTAGACGTTGAGTTCGGCGGCACTTGCCATGCCCGTCGTTGCCATAAGCACGGCGAGCGAAAAGGCGGCGCGGCGAAAGCCGGACAGACCGGCGTCATGCGATTTCGACATAAATAGTCTCCTCTGATGGTTCGGCCCGTCGTGGCCCCGGCGCTTTCCTTTGCGCCGCTGTTCCCGTCCCGGCTTCTTTCGGCCGTTGACTTGGATGAACAAATGGTATCCAGATATCTAAATCGCACAAGCGTTATTTTTATAACATAATGGGGAACGACGATGCGAGATTCCATAGTCCGCCTGGAAAAGGCGGCGAAGGCCTTTGCCACGCCTGAAGGTCAGACCGTGACGGCGCTCGACGCGATCGACCTCGACGTCAAGCGCAATGAATTCCTGACGCTGCTGGGACCTTCGGGCTGCGGCAAGACCACGCTGCTCCAGGCGATCAGCGGCTTCGTCCAGCTCGATGCCGGCCGCATTCTGATCGATGACGAGGACATCACCGACCGGCCGCCCTATCGCCGCCCGGTCAACACGGTGTTCCAGAACTACGCGCTCTTTCCGCATATGACGGTCGGTGAAAATACCGGCTACGCGCTGGAAGTCGCCGGTGTCGCAAGGGCGGAACGCACCAGACGCGTCGCCGATGCGCTGCGCATGGTCGGGCTCGAAGGCATGGAAGGTCGCAAGCCCCGCCAGCTCTCGGGCGGCCAGCAGCAGCGTGTAGCCCTTGCCCGCGCCATCATCGCCCGCCCCAAGCTGCTTTTGCTCGACGAACCGCTGTCGGCGCTCGACAAGAACCTGCGCCAGTCCATGCAGATCGAGCTGAAGACGCTGCAGCACGAGCTCGGCATCTCCTTCATCTTCGTGACGCACGACCAGGAGGAGGCGCTGACGATGTCGGATCGCGTCGCGGTCCTCTCCGGAGGACGTATCCAGCAGCTCGACACGCCGCGCGCCATCTACGACCAGCCGAAGAACAGTTTCGTCGCCACTTTCGTCGGCGCGAGCAACCTCTTCGAGGGCGAGGCCACCAGAGGGCAGCTCGTCACGAAGGACGGCATCGCCATCTCCCATGGCCGGCCGGACGCGACAGGTGCGGCAACGGCGCTCATCCGCCCGGAACAGTTCTTCCTCGCCCAACCCGGCGACACCGCCCCGAGCCTCGATGTCGATCTCGAGCAGATCGTCTTCGTCGGATCGACTTTCGAGCTGTTCGGCCGCACCGCAACCGGCCGGCGCGTCATCGCGGAAATCCCCGCCGTGCGGCGCAGCCTCGTCGGCGAGATCGAGCAGTCGCGCCGCGCGCGCCTTGCCTACGATCCCGCGGCGGTACATCTCCTTCCGGGGGAGGCGGCCTGACATGTCATCGATTGCCTTTCGCCGCCGCGCCCAGCTTGCCATCCTGCTCGGGCCGGTCTCCCTGTTCCTGGCGGTATTCTTCCTCGGGCCGCTCGCCATCATGATCGTGACGAGCTTTCTGGCGCCCGGTCTTTACGGTGGCGTCGAGTGGACCTGGTATCCGCACAATTACGGCCGCATCCTCGGCTTCGCCGATCCCATGTTCGAGGATTTCGATCCGGTCTACATCGCAATCTTCCTGCGCTCGCTGAAAATCGCGGCGCTGACCGTCGTCGCGACGCTTTTCGTCTGCTACCCGGCCGCCTTCTGCATCAGCCGGCTTTCGGACCGCTGGAAAAATTTCTGCCTCTTCCTCATCACCTTGCCCTTCTTCACCAGCCTCATTGTGCGGTTGTTCATCTGGGTACTGATTTTGCGCCAGACCGGCCTCGTCAACGAGGTCCTGCTCGGCACCGGCGTCATCGCAAGGCCGCTGGAATTGATCTATACGGACGGCGCGATCATCCTCGGCATGGTCTATGTGTTCATTCCCTTCATGTTCATGCCGGTCTATGCCAGCGTCGAAAAGCTCGACTGGACGCTGGTGCGTGCCTCGCTCGATCTCGGCGCAGGACCAATCCGCACCTTCCTGCGCATCATCCTGCCGCTGACGGCACCCGGCATTGCCGGCGGCGCGGTCATCGTCTTCATCCCGGCACTCGGCAATTTCGTCGTGCCGGCCATTCTCGGCGGCGCGAAGGTCATGATGCTGGGCAATCTCATCGAGCAGCAGTTCCTCGCCGCGCGCAACTGGCCCTTCGGCTCGGCGCTCGCCATGATGGTGATGACCGTCATGCTGGTGCTGCTCTTCATCCACGTCGTCGTTTCCGGCCGTCGCGGCTTCGATCCCGCGACCGGACATTGAGGAGAGGGCCATGAAGATTTTCGCCACCCTCGCCCGCGGCAGCCTGATTGCCTATACCGCGCTGTTCTTCGCCTTCATCTACATCCCGCTCGCGCTGATCGCCGTCTATTCGTTCAATGCGAACCCGGTCAACATGATGACCTGGACCGGCTTCACCACCGAATGGTACGCCCAGGTCCTCGGCTTCAAGACGACGATTTCGGAAAACGCGCTCTATCTGGAATCGACCAGCCAGCTCGTCGAGGCCCTCTGGAACAGCCTGATCATCGCCACCTCCACCACGGCGATCTCCACCGTGCTCGGCAGTGCCATGGCGATCGCGCTCTATCGGTTCGATTTCTTCGGCCGGCGCTTCTACCGCGTCGTCATGTTCATGCCGATGCTGATGCCCGATATCGTGCTCGGCATCGCGCTTCTGATCTTCTTCGTCAATTCCGGCATCAATCTCGGCCTGACGACGATCATCATCGGCCAGTGCACCTTTCTGATCTCCTATGTCTTCATCGTCGTCACCGCCCGGCTTGCCGGCATGGACCGCACGCTGGAGCACGCCTCTGCCGATCTCGGGGCGAACGAATGGACGACCTTCCGCAAGGTGGTGTTTCCGCAGCTCCTGCCCGGCATCGTCGGCGGCGCGCTGCTCGCCTTCATCATCTCGATGGACGATCTCGTGATCACCTATTTCATCGCCGGCGTCGATGTCACGACGCTGCCGATGTTCATCTTCGCCATGCTCCGGCGCGGCATCAAGCCGGAGATCAACGCCATCGCCGTGATGATGCTGACCTTCTCCTTCGTCATCGCCTCCCTCGGCCTCTATCTTCGCTCCCGGCAGAAATAATCATGACCCATAAAAAACCACGCGCCCGCACCCTTGGCCTGCCCTTCAGCGGCCGCACCGGCCCGCTCAATGCCATCACGGATGTCGAGGGCATTGCCGTCGGCTTCCAGACCATCCGGGAGGAAGCCCCGCGGCCCGGCCGCAAGTTGCCGGTGCGCACAGGCGTTACCGCCATCCTGCCGCACAGCCAGAGCGAAACGCCCGTTCCCGTCTATGCAGGCCTGCACCGCTTCAACGGCAATGGCGAAATGACCGGTACGCACTGGATCGAGGACGGCGGCACCTTCCTCGGCCCGGTCATGATCACCAACACGCACGGCGTCGGCATCACCCATCACGCGACGATCCGCTGGATGCTGGAACGCTACGCCTCCACCTACGATATCGGCGACTTCCTCTGGCTGATGCCCGTCATCGCCGAGACCTATGACGGGGCACTCAGCGACATCAACGGCATGCCGGTGACGGAAGCGGATGCGCGCGCCGCGCTGGAAAGCCTCTCCCGCGGCCCCGTTTCCGAGGGCAATTGCGGCGGCGGCACGGGCATGATCACCTACGGCTTCAAGGGCGGCACCGGAACATCCTCGCGCGTCGTTGCCTACGGCGACAGGGACTATACCATCGGCACGCTCGTGCAGGCCAATCACGGCCAGCGCGACTGGCTGACGATCTGCGGCGTGCCCGTGGGAAAACACCTCATGGACAACACGCCGCAAAGCCAATTGAAGGAACGCGGCTCGATCATCGTCGTCATCGCGACCGACCTGCCGATGGCGCCGCACCAGTTGAAGCGTCTCGCCCGCCGCGCCTCGATCGGCATCGGTCGCAACGGCACGCCCGGCGGCAACAATTCCGGCGACATCTTCCTCGCCTTCTCGACAGCCAATCCGCAGCCCATGGCACATCGAGCGTCGGCAAGGCTCAACATCGAGATGGTCAACGACGAATATCTCGATCCCGTCTATGCGGCGGCGGTCGATAGCGTGGAGGAGGCGGTGGTCAACGCCATGTTGGCGGCAGAGGGTGCCGGCGGCACGCCGCATGACCGCTTCCGCATCGACGCCATCGATCACGATGCGCTGATGGCTATCATGCAACAATATGGCCGGCGCGCTTAACACCGGCCATCATCCCGTCAGTTTACCGTGCCATCCGGCGTCACGCGCTGGTTGTCGCCGCCTGTACTGGGCTGCTGGGTAGGCGACCGGTCCGTCGGAACGGTTTCGCCGCCGCCGGGTACGCTGTTGTCGATCGTATCCTGCGTCGTCTCACCGCTGGTGGTGGACGACGTCTGGGTCGCATCGACCGGCGCAGACGGATCGATCCGCTCGCCGAAGATTTCAACGGCGCCCCAGGCGAGAACGGCCAATGCGAGGCTGATACCGAGCACTTTCAGCACCGGACGGCCCGGGCCGCCTTGTCGGGTCTCGCGCGCAGAATAATCCTTGCGGGCGGGATCATGCGTGCGGGTGATCGGATCACCACGTTCATCCTGCTGGTGGGTCATGGCGGGCACTCCCTGAATTACGTCTCAGGAACTGAACCTGCACACGGGACGAAAGTTCCTCAGGCCTCCGCAGGCCCATCCAGCCCCAGCGCTTCGATGAGCTGGC
This sequence comes from Shinella sp. CPCC 101442, assembly GCF_024704725.1. Classification (GTDB taxonomy): domain Bacteria; phylum Pseudomonadota; class Alphaproteobacteria; order Rhizobiales; family Rhizobiaceae; genus Shinella. The sequence continues at coordinate 473,904 of NZ_JALIQS010000001.1, forward strand.
GTTGGCGCAGCAGGAGACGGGTCAACGCGGCGACGTCGCCATGCGCCGGCTGGTGTGTCATGCCCTCGTCCACCGCCTCGACGATCGCCTCGAACGTATCGGCGATCTCGCGGGAAATGCCGTTGAGCTCGGCAAAGCGCGGGTCGACCGCAGCCGCGGCAAGCGCCGCCGTCGTGACCCGGCCGATCCCATGCGGCACCTTCGCCCCGGCATCGACATAGCCGTCCGGCAGGGTGCCCTTGCGGTTCGTCACGCGCCGGAAGCGGATGACATCGACGATCTGGTCAACCGCCTGGCAGGCGCCGGCTACGCGTGACGGGTGATCCGTATCGGCGGCCGCGTGCGGCAACAGTTCGAGTTTTCCCGGATGATGTTCGGCAAGCGCGAGATACGGCTGCATCGGCCCGCTCAGCGCTCCGCTGGTCGTGTTCTTGAAGAGGTCGGCGTCGATTGCCGCGTGGCGCACCTGGCCCGAGGCCAGCGCCCGGTCGAGCGCCGCCGTATCCACCACCTCGCCGCGGTCGTAGTTCACGACGACGGCTCCGCGGTCCATCGCCGACATCACCGCCTCGCCGACGATGCCGGCATTGGCATAGATCCGCGTCGCATCGTCCAGCCGGCCGAGGCCGACATGGACGGAGAGCACATCGGCACCGCTGGCCGCCTCCACCGGCGTTGCCGCATAGCCGAATCCCTCGGCCTCGATCCATTGCCGGTGCTTTGCGCGGGCATAGATCGTCACCTGCATGCCGAAGGCCCGGGCGAGCCTGGCGACCTCCCGGCCGATATTGCCATAACCGAGCACCGCCATGCGGCGGCCTTCGAGCTTGGCGGTCGGATAGGATTTGAGATCGCGTCCCGTGTCGAAATCGCCGGCCGCCACCCGCTCATGCAGGTGATCGACCGGCAGGTCCGGCGTCACCTTCAGGATCGCCTTCATCACCATCTGGGCCGTCGCACGGCTGTTGATGCCAGGCGTGTTCATCAGCACGGCAACACCGCCATCGCCATCGCCGCCACCCCAGGAGGCCGAGCCCATATTGCCGGTGCCAGCGCCGATGCGCACGCCGCCGAGCGGAAAGATCGCCTGTTTCGGAATGAAGGTCGCCGCCGCGATCAGCGCGTCATAGCGACCATCCGCCGTCTGCGCGATGATTTCGGCCTCGGCGCTCAAATCCGGCTGGTAGAAGAAATGCACACCCGGCGGCAGCGTCTCGCGCTGGTAGGCGCCTTCGTGGAAGATACCACCCTTCGCCTCGATATGCGCGCGCACCTCGCCTGGATCGGGATTGCCGTCCGCATCGAAGCGCAGGCCGATCAGATCGGCGATCAGGATTTTGTAGGCGCGCTGCGCATCGTCCAGCCGCGCATCCGAAGCTGCATGTTGTTCCTGCATGGCGCTTTCCCCTCGTTCCCGTTTTCGTAGGCGAGTTTTGCGGGGTGGGCAAGCACACCAAAAGCGACACGGAAGGTCAAAACCATCATATTGCCCACCTCCGGGGTGCGCTCCATAAAGAGCGCAGAAGAGGATTGCTCATGACGTCTCGCGCCTTCACCACCATCGAAAACGAATGGATCACGCTTGCCGACGGCACGCGGCTCGCCGCCCGCATCTGGATGCCGGCGGGCGCGGAGAACGATCCCGTGCCTGCCGTCTTCGAATTCCTGCCCTACCGTAAGGGAGACGGAACCAGCCCGCGCGATGAATCGACCTATCCCGTCTTCGCCGCCGCCGGCATTGCCGGCGTGCGTGTCGACATCCGCGGCTCAGGTGAATCCGACGGCGTCATCGACGGCGAGTATACGCCGCTCGAACTTGCCAATGCCTGTGAACTCGTTGCCTGGATCGCGGCGCAGCCGTGGTCGAACGGTTCCGTGGGCATGATGGGCATCTCCTGGGGCGGCTTCAATTGCCTGCAGGTGGCAGCCCTCAAGCCACCGGCGCTGAAGGCCGTCATCTCCATCGCCTCCACCGTCGACCGCTACAACGACGACATCCACTACAAGAACGGCACGCACCTCTCCGCGCAGCTCTCCTGGGCCGCAACCATGCTCGCCTACCAGTCCCGCTCGCCCGATCCGGAGATCGTCGGTGACCGCTGGAAGGACATGTGGCTGGAGCGATTGGAAAACGAGCCCTTTTTCCTGGAGGAGTGGCTGCAGCACCAGCGCCGCGACGCCTTCTGGAAACACGGTTCGATCTGCGAGGATTTTTCCGGCTTTCCCGTGCCGGCCCTCGTGATCGCCGGCTGGGCGGACGGTTATCGCAGCACGCCTCTGAAGGCCGTCGAGGGGCTTGGCGACAAGGCCAAGGCGCTGATCGGACCGTGGGTCCACAAATATCCGCATTTTGCCTGGCCGAAGCCGCGCATGGATTTTCATGGCGAGGCCATCGCCTGGTGGAACCGCTGGCTGCGCGGTGAAAAGAGCGGTGCTGAAAGCACCCCGCAAGTCCGCGCCTATATCCAGGACGCCGCCCGTCCCGCGCTTCGCCGCGAGGTCGAGCCTGGCTTCTGGATTGCCAAGGACATTTGGGAGGTGCCGGACATGGCGACCTTCTACGTGGAGCAATACGGCACGCTCACGCCCGGAATACCGATTACCGGGGCTTCCGGTCACGACCGCTATCTGAAGTCGCCGCTCGACACCGGCATTATGGCCGGCGAATGGTTCACGCTGAAGCCGGATGCGGAGATGGCACTCGACCAGCGTCTCGACGATGCCGGCTCGCTCGTCATCGAGACGCCGCCGCTCACCGAGCCCCAGGACTTCCTTGGCCAGCCGGTGTTGGAACTCGATGTTTCCACCGAGGCCGAGATCGGCAATCTCTGCGCCCGCCTCGTCGACGTACACCCGGACGGCACCGCGACGCGCGTCACCTTCGGTGTCGTGAACCTCGCGCACCGCGACGGCAATGCCGAGCCGAAAGCCATGCCGAGGGGCGAGAAGACCCGCATCCGCCTCGTGCTCGACGCCATGGGCTACCGCTTCCGCGCCGGCCATCGAATCCGCCTGTCGCTCTCGACCGCCTATTGGCCGATGGTGCTGCCGCCGCCAGCGGATGCCGGCGTGACGATCGATCTCGCGTCGCTCGGCCTGGCTTTGCCGAAACTCGGCGCACATAAGGTCGTCGCCATTCCCGAACCGGCCAATCCAGATCCTTTGCCGAAATATACCGAGCTTGCACCCGGCGAAACGGCACGCGGCGTCGAGCGCGACCTGACAAACGGTCTCACCGAATATTCGATCTACGAGGATACCGGCCTCTTCGAACATCCGGGCACGGGGCTTGCCACGCGGCAGGTGCGCGACGAACTCTGGTCGATCGCGCAAGACGATCCGCTGTCGATGACCGGCACGTCCGTCTGGACCTGTGACATGCAGCGCCCCGGCTGGTTCGTCCGCACGGTCTCGACGGCGACCATCGCCTGCACGGCGACGAACTGGCTGATCTCGGCTTCCGTCCGTGCCTTCGAGGGTGAGGTTCAGATTTTCGAGAAGACGTTCGAGAAGGCAATCCCACGCGATTTCATGTGAGGGCTGTTCCTATGCCTCCGAGTCAAATCCGGTGGTCTTTGCTGGAATCGTCCTCAATGGAAGTCGCGGGATTTGACGCGGATCGTTTCGACTTGTCCCGCGTCTTCCGACCCTGAGGCGCCGCGCCGGCCGATCGTGGCGAAATCCGCGGAAAGATCGGTGAGGTGCTGCACGACAAGGTGCACCACCTCGCCTTCCCGCTGGATATAACCTTTGACGCCGATCATCGGTGCGCCCATCACGATAGGGCGATAGGCGAGAAAGACCTTCCGCCAGACGACGAGATTGGCAATGCCCGTCTCGTCCTCGATCGTCACGAAGATCACCCCTTTCGCGGAGCCCGGTTGCTGGCGGATAAGCACGATGCCGGCCGTTTCGACTTTCCGACGGTCACGCAGCCGTGTGGCCTCTGCGCAGGTGACGATGCGGCGGCGCTGGAGACTTTCACGCAGAAAACTGACCGGATGGGCCCGCAGCGTCAGGCCGACATGGCCGTAATCCTCCACCACCTCGCCCCCCGTCGCCATGGGGCGGAGCGCCACAGCGGGCTCGCTGATTTCCGGAACCGTTGCCGCCTCACGCTCGGCAGCGGCGGTAAAGAGCGGCAACGGCTCGTCCCGCAGGCCTCGAATTGCCCAGAGCGCCTCGCGGCGGGAAAGGCCGAGCGACGGCAGGAAGGCATCCGCCTCGGCAAGCCGCACCAGCGCATCGGCGGGAAGGCCTGAGCGGCGCCAGAAATCATCGACGGAGGCGAAGGGCTCCTCCTCGCGGGCGGCGATGAACCTGCCCGCAGCCTTGTTGTCGAGCCCTTTCACCAGCCGCAGCCCAAGGCGGACGGCGAACCGTCCCGTCTCTTCCGTCGGTTCCAGCGTGCAGTCCCAACGGCTTTTGTGGATGCAGACAGGCCGCACCTCCACCCCATGCTCACGCGCATCGCGCACGATCTGCGCGGGGGCATAAAAGCCCATCGGCTGGGAATTGAGCAGGGCCGCGCAAAAGACATCCGGATGATGGCATTTCACCCAGGCGGAGGCATAGGCGATGATGGCGAAGCTATAGGCGTGGCTTTCCGGGAAGCCGTAGGAGCCGAAACCTTCGAGCTGGCGGCACATGCGTTCGGCGAAGTCGCGCGGGTGGTTGTGACTGACCATACCCTCGACGAGTTCCTTCCGGAATTTGTCGACCCCACCCGTCTGCTTGAAGGTCGCCATGGCGCGGCGCAGTTCGTCGGCCCGGCCGGGCGTGAAGCCGGCGCAGTCGATCGCCACCTGCATCGCTTGCTCCTGGAACAAGGGCACGCCGAGTGTTCTTTCCAGAACCTTTTTGAAGGCTGGGCTGGGATAATCAACCTTCTCCAATCCCTGCCGCCGCCGAAGATAAGGATGTACCATATCCCCCTGGATTGGCCCCGGCCGCACGATGGCCACCTGGATGACGATGTCGTAGAACTCCTTCGGCCTGAGACGCGGCAGCATGGACATCTGTGCCCGGCTCTCGATCTGGAACGTGCCGACCGTATCGGCTTTCGAGATCATCTCGTAGGTTGCCTCGTCGCCTGCCGGGATGGTGGCGAGCGTATAGCTCTCTCCCTGGTGCTCCGTCAGAAAATCGAAGGCGCGGCGCATGCAGGTGAGCATGCCGAGCGCCAGCACATCGACCTTCATGAAGTTCAGATATTCGATGTCGTCCTTGTCCCACTCGATCACCTGCCGGTCATCCATGGCCGCAGGCTCGATGGGCACAAGATCGTCCAGCCGGTCGCGCGTCAGCACGAAGCCGCCGGGATGCTGCGAGAGGTGGCGCGGTGTGTTGATCAATTGCCGGGCCAGCTCGAAAAGCAGCCGGATACGGCGATCGTCCACGTTGAGCCCCACCGATTGCGCATGGGTTTGCGGAACATCGTTGGACCAGCCCCAGACCTGTGATGACAACGCCTTCAGCACATCCTCCGGCATGCCGAGTGCACGCCCAACATCCCGCATGGCTGCCCGCGAGCGGTAGCGGATGACGGTGGCGCAAAGGGCTGCCTGTTGCTTGCCGTAGGTTTCATAGATCCACTGGATCACCTCTTCCCGGCGCTCGTGCTCGAAATCCACGTCGATATCGGGCGGCTCGCCACGTTGCTCCGAAACGAAACGTTCGAACAGAAGGCCGTTCACGGTCGGGTTGATAGAGGTGATGCCGAGAACGAAACAGACAGCGCTGTTGGCCGCCGACCCCCTGCCCTGGCAGAGGATGTCGATGGAGCGGGCATAACGCACGATCGAATTCACCGTGAGGAAGTAGGGGGCATATTTCATCTTCGCGATGAGCGTCAATTCATGATTGAGCTTGTTGCGGACCATTTCCGGTATGCCGTCGGGATACCAGCTTGCCGCCCCCTCCCACGTATATTTCTCCAGCGTTTCCTGCGGCGTGAGGTCCGGATGCGTCTTCTCTTCCGGATACTGGTATTCCAGTTCGGACAGTGAAAACCGACAGCGCTCCACAATCTCCAGCGTACGCTGGAGCGCTTCCGGGTAGCGCGCAAAGAGCCGGTGCATTTCCGCCGGCGGTTTCAGGTAGCGGTCGGCATGGCGTTCGCGCAAAAAACCGGCATTGTCGATGACGACGGTGTGGCGGATGCAGGTGACGATGTCCTGCAGCATGCGGCGGCCGGGCTCGTGGTAGAGCACGTCGTTGGTGACGACGGTGGGAACGCGGTGTTGGGTGGCGAGGTTGGAGAGGTCGAAGAGCCGCACCTGGTCGTTTGGCCGGCGACGAAGCGTGAGGGCGAGATAACAGCGATCGCGAAAGGTTTCGCGCAGGCGGCGCAGGTGAAAGGCGACAGTCTCGTCCGCCTCGTCGGGCACCAGCACAGCGAGCAGGCCTTCGTTCCATTCCACGACGTCCGCCCAGTCGAGATGGCACTTTCCTTTGCCGGCCCTCTTCTTGCCGATGGTAAGCAGGCGGCAGAGACGGGCATAGGCGGCACGGTCGGTCGGATAGACAAGCAGCGACATGCCGTCGACAAGATCCAGGCGGCAACCGACCACCAGACGTACTTGTGCCACATCCGGCGAAAGCTCCCGCGCCGCCTTGAAGGCCTGGACGACACCGGCAAGGCTGTTGCGGTCGACGACGGCCACAGCCTCGATGCCGAGGGCGCTGGCCTGGGCGAACAGCTCCGCGCAGCTACTCGCACCCCGCAGGAAGGAGAAGTGGGACGTGACCTGAAGCTCGGCGTAACGCGGTTTCATGCGAAAACCCCATGCAGGAACCAGCGGCCCGCCCCGCTTGCCGCCTGTTGCTCATCGCCTGAGCGAAAGAGCCAGAAACGTTCGCCAGAAGCATCCTCGACCTGAAAATAGTCCCGCACGGCGGCAAGCTCGGCATCGCGCTTCCACCACTCACCGAAAATGCGTTCGGGGCCGTCGGCGCGCTTTACCAGCCGCCGCACGCCGCGCCAGGTGAAGGCGCCCGGCGGATGGTCCGGCAGGAGTGCCATGACCTCGATCGGCTCGGGCCGGGCCAGCAGGCGCGACGGGCGCGGCCAGCGGCCCTGCCAGGTCGCGCCGTCATCCGGAGCCAGCGGGGCGACGCGACGGACCGACCGCTCGGGCACATCGCTCTCGACGGGGGCCATGCGGTAAAGCCTGCGCGCGCCGATGCGGTTGGCGATCACGTCTACGAGGCCGGCAATGTCCGCCTGTTCCTCCTCGATCAGTGAAGAGACCGCCTGCTGCAAGACGAGCGGTTCGGCAAGCGTGGCGGTCAGGTCCATGATCTCGATGCCGAAACCCGGATCGATCGTCTCGATGCGATCCGAGAGGAGCCGGGTGAGCCGCTTTTCATCCCGAACGGGCTGCGCCGTGCCGACGCGGATCGCCTGGAGCGAATTGTCGACGCGGTGGAAGAGGAGATCGAGCCTTCGGGCACACCGAGACCGCGCTTTTCCAGCGCCAGACAGAGGTCATGGACGAGGCTTGTCGTGTAGCGCGCGATGGTTTCGGGCGCACCTATGGGTTCGCCGAAGACTTTTCGCACGCTGGCAAGTTCGGGATCGCGGAGCGGATCGACGGGTTCGGAGATGGTGCCTTGCAGCTGGTCGAGCCGGCGGCCGAGGAGCGGGCCAAAACGCAGCACGAGCGGCGCGCGTGGCACGGCGAGCACGTCGCCGACCGTGGCAAAGCCCAGCACATGCAGACCTGTCACGATATCCGACGGGATCCTGAGCCCGAGGATCGGCAGCGGCGCCACGGCCTCGCGCGCTCCGCCGGGTGCGATGATGCACACGGGGTCGGCGCGGAAGCGGGCGGCGGCATGCGCCGCGCCCGGGGTATCGGCTATGGCGGCGCGGGCGGCGATGCCGGAGGCACCGAGCCGGTTGACGAGGCCGGTCAGCATGCGTTCTTCGCCGCCGTGCAGGTGGTCGGCACCGGTCGTGTCGATGACCAGGCCATCCGGCGGGTCGGGTGTGACGATGGGCGCATAGTGCTGCAAGGCCCAGAACGCCAGGCGGTTGAGCGCCGCCGCATCCGCCGCCGGATCGGCCGGCATGGTCATCACATCGGGCAAAAGCGCATGGGCCTTGGTGAGCGGCATACCGACACGCAGGCCCGCCTGCTCGGCAGGCCGGCTCACGGCGGTGACGATACGGCGCGCGCCCTCGCGGCCGACAAGCACGAGCCGATCATCAGGCGGAGGCGCCGAAGCGCCCAAGCTGCGTCTCAGGCGATCGATCGGCCAGCCGGGAAGAAAAAGCGATACAACCCTCGGCATCGGTAGCCTCCACATCAAATTCCGCCGCTGTGCCGGCCCGGCACCGGGTCAGCTCCAGCAACCATTGCGCCCGGCCGATGCCCGGCACGGGAAGGCTTGAGGACGGCCTGACGGAAACCCGCCAGCGCGTCACCGCAGCCGTCGCCTGGTCGAAGGCCGTCGCCTCCTTCATGTGCCGGAAGCGGCGCAGGGCCAGGCCGAGCGTGCCGCCGGCTTCCGCGGCCAGCTGCAGGCGGCGCGATGCGGTCATCGGCAGGCGCGCGACCTCCGCCACGACAGCGCCGAGCCCGCCATGGCGCAGCCCCTCCTCGAAACAGAGGAGCAGGCTTTTTTCATCAGCCGCCTCCACATAGATGACACGGCCGGGCGCAAGCCCCGCCTGCGCCAGCGCCGGAGCAAAGAGATCGGGCCGTGTCAGGCACCAGAGCACCTGCCCCTTGGTGCGCGCGGCGATACCGGCGGCAAAGAGCATGGCGGCTGCCCCCTCGACGGCATCGTTGCCGCCACCGCAGACCTCGTGCAGGCTGGCGAGCGCCAGCCCCCCACCCGGCAGGCGGCCATCGATCTCGGGCACGCCGAAGGGCAGCACCGCCCGATCCCGCGCGGCGCGACCGTCGAACTGCCGGATGCGGTCGCGAAGATCCGCGACAACGGCACTGGCGGTAAAGGCGGACATCGACGTTGGGCTCCTTGTTGAAGGGCAATTGTTCTCTTTTTGTTCTCAAACCAGAAGAGAGTCAATCGTTCTTCCCGACAGCAATGATCACAGTTTGAATCAGAAACGGGAACCAAGTGGCGCCGCGGAAGTTCTCCTTTCGCCATTCCATTCAATCCAGGAGACATGTCCATGGCTGACGAAAAGAGCACCGGCAAACGCACGCTTGGCGTGGTCGAGGCAAGCGACAGCATTTCGGAAGAGGCGCGTGCCGCGGCAGCGGAAGCCTCGATCAACGAGCAAATCGAAGCCCTGAAATCGGAAATCAGCCGGCTGAAGGAGTCCGCAGGCCTGATTGCCGAAAGTACCGGGCAACTCGCCGTCGCAAAGGCGGAATCGCTGCGCGAGGACCTGCGCCAGACCATCCAGGCCAATCCGCTGGCCACGCTCGCAGGCGCCGCCTTCATCGGCTACCTCTTCGGCCTGCGCCACCGCTGATCCTTCCTTCAGCCCGCAGAAAAAAGCCCGGCATTGCCGGGCTTTGTCGTTTCATCAGAACCAGCGTTGACGGCGGGGCGGTTCGCTTTCAAGGGAGCCGAGCAGATAGCCGATGACGATGCCGGCAAGGCCGGCCGTCAGCACGACCGTCGAGAGGCCGGCCGGATGCTCGCGGGCGGCCTGCGCCACGGCGGCACCTTCGGACCGCACATATTTCGTTGCCGAGCGCACGGCCGGACGGGCCGCATCCACGGCGTTGCCGGCGCGATCGCGGATCGTCTCGTAAGCCTCGGCGCCACGATCACCGAGATCCTTCTGGAGCGTGGCGATTTCGGCGCGAAGAGCGGAAATCTGGGATTGAACGTCAGTGCTTGCCATTGCGGTCTCCTTTTAGAATAGAAACCGAACGGATGGCGGGCGTCTTGGTTCCCGCAAAGAGGCGAAATCAGCTCGCCTGCCGGCGACCGTCGCGGCGGATCTGCGAGGGCGTATCGCCAAAAGCCGCACGAAAGCGGCGTGTAAAGTGCGACAGGCTCTCGAAGCCGGTTTCGAGCGCGATCTCGATCAGCGGCTTGTTGGTGCGTATTACCATGTTCAGCGCCGCGGCCATGCGGATCTTCATGTAGATCCCGCTCGGCGAGGCCCCCATGTCGCTTTCGAACAGGCGCTCCAGCTGGCGGCGGGAAACGCCGGTCATGGTGGCGATGCTATCGATGGACAGCAAATCTTCGGTGTGCTGCTCCATCATCATGATGGCGAGATGCACGCGGCGGTCCCGCGCTTCGAGACCGAGCGGATTGCGCGGCTGGAGGTCCGTCGCATCGCGGCGGTGGCGGATTTGCAGGATTTCCAGCGCATTGCGCTCCGCCGCCTCGCCGACATGGTGGCGCACCAGCGTTGCGGCGAGATCCGCGACGCTGCTGCCGCCGGCACAGGTCGCGACCTTGCCGTCGAAACGGAAGATCTGCTCCGACGTCGCCTCGATATCCGGGTAACGGCCGCGGAATTCGCGGTGGTGCAGCCAGCTCACGCAGGCGGTGTGGCCCTTGAGCAGGCCGGCTTCGGCGAGGACGAAGCTGCCGGTACAGAGGCCGATCAGCCCGACGCCGGCCTTGGCAGCCTTGGCCAGATAGGCGCGCGCATAGCTGTCGATCTGCTCATCGACCTTCAAGAGACCGCCGACGACGGCGATATAATCGAAGGCCGAGGGATCGGCGAAGGGTGCCGTCGGGGCAACCTGGATACCACTCGACGAGGAGATGAAATTGCGTGTGCTGCTCAACACATCCCAATCGCAATTGACGCGGCGAGAGCGGTCCTCGCTGTCGCTGGCCAGCCGCAGCGTATCGACGAACAGCGCGAAAGCGGAAAGCGTGAAGCTTTTCGACAGGATGAAGCCGACGCGAAGCGCCTTGGGCGCCGCGTGGTTGCCCGTGTCCCGCGATGTCCTCACATCCACCGTCATTCAACTCTCCCAAGCAGCAGGCGGGGACACTATCGTCGCCAGCCGAACCGCCGACGACAGCCATAGCAGATTTCGACCGAGCGCTCCATTCCCTGCGCGGCGTTTGTGTGCGGATTGGGGCCGAGCTTACCGGGCGAATTTCCGGGCGCCGGCAACACAGGCGACGATGGCGAGCGTGGTCAGCAGCATCAGCGGACTGACACGCTCGTGCAGCAGGCCGGCGGCGAGCAGCAGGCCAAAAAACGGCTGGAGCAGTTGCAACTGTCCGACGGCGGCGATACCGCCGATCGCCAGACCACGATACCAGAAGACGAAGCCGACAAGCATGCTGAAGACCGAGACATAGGCAAGGCCCAGCCAGGCGCCGCCAGCAATGCCGCCCCAGCTTTCCGGCAACGTCAAGAGGGCAATGACCACCATCAGCGGCAGCGCCAGGATCAGCGCCCAGGAAATGACCTGCCAACCACCGAGCGTGCGGGACAGTTTCGCACCCTCCGCATAGCCGAGCCCGCAGGCGATGATCGCCGCCACCATCAGGAGATCGCCGACGAGAGAGATCTCCGCGCCCGAATTCAGCGCGAAGCCAACCACCATCGCGCTGCCGATGACGGAAAACAGCCAGAAGAGCGGCTTTGGCCTCTCCCCACCCCTGAGAACCGCGAAGACCGCCGTTGCCAGTGGCAGGAGGCCGACAAAGACGATCGAATGGGCGGAGGTTATGTACTGCAGCGCCAGTGCCGTCAGCAGCGGAAAGCCGACGACGACGCCGAGCGCGACGATGGCCAGCGAAAAAAGGTCGTCACGCGAGGGTTTGTGCTGGCGCAGCACAACCAGCAGCGCCGCCCCCAGCAATGCCGCGATGACGGCGCGCGCCGACGTCAGGAACAGCGGCGAGAAATCCGCCACCGCGACACGGGTCGCCGGCAGCGACCCGCTGAAGATGATGACACCGATAAGCCCGCTGCCCCAACCGTCCATGGATGTTTTCATATGCACCTCGCAATCGCCGTGAATCTACGTCTGCGGGGCTGGTCAGGACAGAAACAAAACCATACAATTTTGAATAACTGTATCGGTTATAGAAGTCATACACTTGAGCAAGGACATCATTGCAAATCGCACCGAAAGCGTGATGGCCACCATCCGCAGCCGTATTGCGGCGCGCGCGCTGGCGCCGGGCGACCGCTTGCCTTCGATCCGCGGCCTTGCCGCATCGATGGGCGTCTCGCCGTCGACGGTCGTCGAAGCCTATGACCGGCTGGCGGCCGAAGGGCTGATCCGGGCACAGCGTGGCTCCGGCTTCTACGTTTCCAATGCCGCACCCTTGCCGCTGCAGCTCGCGGAAGCCGAAACGCCGAAGGCACGTGCGGTCGATCCCTTCTGGGTGTCACGGCAATCGCTCGATGCCGAGGACGGCGCGCTGAAACCCGGCTGCGGCTGGCTGCCGGCCGAATGGATGCCGAACGAGGCGCTGCGCCGGGCGATCCGCAGCCTGGCGCGCGCCGACGACGCCATGCTCGCCTATTACGGCAACACGCGCGGCTCCAACGCCTTGCGCAGGTTGCTGCTTGGCCGCCTGGCAGAAGAGGGCGTCGCGGCCGGACCGGAACATCTGATGCTGACCAATACGAGCACGCAGGCGCTCGACCTCCTCTGCCGTTTCCTGCTCAGGCCCGGTGATACCGTGCTGGTGGACGACCCCTGCTATTTCAATTTCCAGGCCTTGCTGAAGGCTCATCAGGTGAAGGTGATCGGCGTCGCCTATACGCCTGCCGGCCCTGACATCGCCGCCTTCGAGACCCTGCTGTCGACCGAGCGTCCGCGGCTCTACGTCACCAATTCGGCGCTGCACAATCCGACTGGCGCGACGCTCTCGCCACAGGTGGCGCACCGGCTGCTGAATGCGGCTGCGGCCAACGAGACCGTTGTCATCGAGGACGACATCCTTGCCGATTTCGAGCCCGAGCCCACCACCCGGCTTGCCGCGCTCGACGGCCTGCAGCGCGTCATCCGCATCGGCAGCTTTTCCAAGACGCTCTCCGCCGCCGCCCGCTGCGGCTATATCGCGGCAAGGGCGGACTGGATCGAAGGGCTGGTCGACCTGCAGATCGCCACCAATTTCGGTGGACCGAGCCCGATTTCCAGCGAAATCATCGCCCATATGCTCGCCGGCGGCGGCTATCGCAAGCATATGGAGGAGTTGCGCCGCCGACTGGTGCGCGCCCGGCGCGAGACGGCGGACCGGCTGACGAGCCTGGGGATCACGCCATGGCTCATGCCGCGCGGCGGCTTCAATCTCTGGTGCCGGCTGCCGGAAGGGCTCGATTCCGGCGACGTCGCTCAAGCCGCCGTCGCCGATGGTCTGGTGCTCGCCCCCGGCAATGTCTTCAGCATCTCGCAGACCGCCGCCGGCTTCATGCGCTTCAACGTCGCCCATATGGCCGATCCGCGCGTCTACAAGGTGCTGACAGAGGCGCTGAAGCGCGCCGCCTAGCGCCGTTTCGCCAGCATGGAGCGCGACAGCACGACGACGAGGCCGATGGCAATCGTCGCGGCAATGAAGAGGAAGGCTGCGGCGGCGATGGCCGGGCTGATATTCTCGCGGATCGAGGAAAACATCTGCCGCGCCAGCGTGCGCTGGTTCGGGCCGGCGACGAAGAGCGTCAGCACCACTTCGTCCAGAGAGGTCGCAAAGGCGAGCACGGCGCCTGACAGAACGCCGGGCATGGCGAGCGGCAGGGTGACGCGGCGGAACACCGTGATCGGTGCGGCCCCCAGGCTCTGGGCCGCAAGCTCCACCCGCTCGTCGATACCGGCAAGCGCACCGGTGACGCTGACGATCACGAAAGGCACCGCGACGACCGTGTGGGCGATGATCACGCCGAGATAGCTGTTCGTCAGGCCGAAGCCCGCCAGCAGCACCTGCATGCCGACGCCGAGCACGACGGCGGGCACGACCATGGGCAGCAGGAAGAGCGTGCGTATGGTGCCACGGAAGAAAATGAGCCGGTTGCGCAGGCCGAGCGATGCGGCCGTACCGAGCACGGTCGCCAGCAGCGTCGTGCCCGTGCCGATGATCAGGCTGTTGACGATCGCGCGGCGCCAGGCATCGGCGAAGAACAGTTCCTCGAACCAGCGCAGCGACCAGGACGGGATGGGATAGGTCAGGATGACGCTCGAGGTGAAGGCGAGCGGCAGGATGGCGATGAGAGGGGCGACGAGGAACAGGATCGTCAGCGTGGCGAACGTCGCCTTGGCGATTTTCATCGGCATGGTCAGCGCCTCCCCGGTTCTTCGCTGGAGAGCCGCGCATAGACGCTGTAGAGCAGCAGCGTCGCGACGAGCAGCACCATGCCGAGCGCGCCGGCCATGCCCCAGTTCGCCGAGCCCGTGGCGTAGAAGGCGATGATGGACGAGATCATCTGGTCGCCCGGCCCGCCGATCAGCGCCGGCGTGATGTAGTAGCCGATGGCCGAGATGAAGACGAGCAGCCCGCCGGAGGCGACACCGCGCAGGCTGAGCGGCAGCAGCACGCGCACAAACGCCCGCAGCGGCGGCGCGCCGAGCGAGGCGGCTGCCGGCATCAGGTTCTTCGGGATGGTGATCAGCACCGAATAGATCGGCAGCACCATGAAGGGCAACAGCACATGGGTCATGGCGATGATGACGCCGGTACGGTTGAAGATCAGCGCCAGCGGTGAATTGACAATACCGAGCGTCAGCAGGAGATCGTTGATCAGCCCCTTTTCCTGTAGCAGGATGAACCACGCCGCCGTGCGCACCAGAAGCGAGGTCCAGAGCGGCAGCAGCACGGCGGCGAGCATCAGGTCGCGCTTCCAGCCGTCGAGTGAGGCGGCGATGATGGCATAGGGAAAGCCGATCGCAGCGCAGAAGAAGGTGACGAGCGCGGCAATCCAGAAAGTGCGCACGAGGATCACGCGGTTGACCGACTGATCCGGCGGCAGATGCTCGATTGCGCCCGCGGCATTGCGACCGAGATCGACGGCGGCCAGCAGATTACGGTCCGTGTAGGGTGACAGCGCATCGGCGATCGCCAGCCAGAATTCCGGCTTTTCCCAGCGCTTGTCGATGGAAATGAGGTCGGCGGGCGGGTTGGCGGTGTCGGCGAGCGCGCTCGTCGTCTTGCCCATCAAGGTGCGAAAGCCGGAGCGGGCACTGTTGAGCCGGCGCACCATGTCGCCGAGCGCCTGGTCATCGTCGACGGCCTTGAGGTCCTCCATCATCGCGGCCTGCATGGCCATCGACGGCGGCGACTTGCGGTCCCAACCCGTCAAAACCTCGGCACTGCGTGGCAAAAGCTTGAGCACGGCCGGATCCGACACGGCCTGCGACATCATGCTGAACAGCGGCCAGACGAAGAAGCCGACGAGGAAGAGAAGCAGCGGCGCCAGAAGAAGCAGCGACCGCCCGGTGCGGGAGGAGGTTGCACTCATGGCGCGATAACCCGGCAATCGCCAGCCGAAAAGGCCGCGAAGACCTTGGTGCCCGGCGGAAATTCGCGCGACCGGCGGCCGAGCTTGGCGATCAGCGGATGGGTGGCATTCTGCAACTGCACGCGCAGGTGATCGCCCTGATAGACGCTGTCGGTGACTTCCGTTTCGAGCACGTTGCGCGCCTCGCCGCGTGTCTCGCTGAGATCGACCCGTTCCGGCCGGATGGAGAGGAAGACGGGCTGGCCGGAGGCGACGGTGCCCGACACGGCGGAGACGATCTGCGCGCCGGAGGGAAGGCGCACGGTCGCCTCCTGACCCTGCACGGCCTCCACGACGCCTTCGACAAGATTGGTCTCGCCGATGAACTCCGCGACGAAGCGCGTCGCCGGCTCGTCATAGACCTGGCGTGGCGTGCCGATCTGCTCGATCTTGCCCTTGTTGAACACGGCGACGCGGTCGGACATGGTGAGCGCTTCGGACTGGTCATGCGTGACGAAGACGATGGTCAGGCCGAGGCGGCGGTGCAGATCGCGGATGTCGAGCTGCATCTGCTCGCGCAACTGCTTGTCGAGCGCGCCAAGCGGCTCGTCCATCAGAACGACACGCGGCTCGAAGACCAGCGCGCGGGCGAGCGCCACGCGCTGCTGCTGGCCACCGGAAAGCTGCGAAGGGCGCCGGTCGACCAGGGCCGACATCTGCACCATGTCGAGCGCCCGCTTGACGCGCTCGCCGATCTCCGCCTTGCCGATGCCCCGCATCTGTAAGGGAAAGGCGATGTTGTCGCCGACGGACATATGCGGGAAGAGCGCATAGCTCTGGAAGACCACGCCCATGTCGCGCTTGTGGGTGGGCACGGCGTTGATAGCGGTTCCGTCGAGCAGGATGTTGCCGGAGGTCGGCTGCTCGAAGCCGGCGAGCATCATCAGAAGCGTCGTCTTGCCGGAGCCGGACGGGCCGAGCAGGCTGACGAACTCGCCCTTGTCGATGCCCAGATCGAGATTTTCGACCACGCAGAGCGGGCCGTAGAATTTGCTGATGCGGTCAAATCGAATGAATTCGGCCACGGAAGACTCCATCGCTTGAGGCGGGCGATGCGCGCTTGGGAACGCATCCGGCCATGCAGAAAGGGCGCCCCACGGGAGCGCCCTTCTTCACGGATGTTCTTACTGGGCGAGCCAGGCGTTGAAGCGCTCCGTCAGCGTTTCCGCATTGTCGATCCAGAAATCGACATTGAGCGGGATCGAGTCCGTCAAGTTGGCCGGATCCGTCGGCAGGTCCTTGGCGAATTCGGCCGGCACCTTCGCCGCGGCTTCCTTGTTCGGGAGGCCGTAGGCGACGAATTCCGGCAGCTTGGCCTGATTTTCCGGCAGGCTCGCGAAAGCGATGAAGTCCTGTGCCGCGTCCTTGTTCTCAGCATCCTTCAGCACGACCCAGCTATCGACGGCGTAGATGCTGCCGGGGAAGACGACCTTGAAGTTCTTGCCTTCCGAACGGTTGATGCCGGTGATGCGGCCGTTATAGGCCGAGGCCATGGCGACTTCGCCCGAGGCGAGGAACTGCAGCGGCTGGGCGCCGGACTCCCACCAGACGATGTTCGCCTTCAATTCGTCGAGCTTCTTGAAGGCGCGCGCGACGCCTTCTTCCGTGCCGAGCACGTCGTAGATCTCGTCCTTCGAAACGCCGTCGGCCAGCAGCGCGAATTCGAGCGTGTATTTCGGGCCCTTGCGCAGCGAGCGCTTGCCGGGGAACTTTTCGACGTTCCAGAAGTCCGCCCAGGAGGCCGGGCCTTCCTTCAGCTTGTCGCCGTCATAGGCAATCGCTGTCGACCAGACGATGGCGCCGACGCCGCAGTCATTGACGGCGCTGTCGAGGAACTTGTCCTTGCCGCCCAGCTTGTCCCAGTCGATCTTCTCGTAGAGGCCGTCGGCACAGCCGAGTGCCAGCTCTTCGGCTTCCACCTGAACGGCATCCCAGTTCGGCGCACCGGCCTTGACCTTCGACTGGATGACGCCGATGCCGCCGTCCCAGGCTTCGTCGAGCACGGGTTTGCCCGTCTTTTCGGCGAACGGCTTGAAGTAGATATTGCGCTGCGCATCCTGATAGTTGCCGCCCCAGGACACGACGGTCAGGTCGCGTGCAAAAGCCGGCACGACGATGCTGGCCGACAGAACGACGGCTGCGGCCGCCAGAACACCCGATTTAAGAATTTTCTTCATGGCACTCCCCTTTTCTTCATTGTAAAGGAGCCGTTGCGGCTCCGGTGACGATCTCATGCGGACCACCCACGCCACCTTTTTCGGCAGTCGTTGGGGCCTCTCCGGTCGTCGCGCCCTTTCCCCTGGGCGTTCGACCGATTGATGCATTCCGGTCATTGCCGGTCAACGGGGATTTTTCCCCTTTTTGACCGTTGTCAGACGTGCTGCCCTCCATTGATGTGGATTTCCGCGCCGTTGATGTAGGAAGACGGCTCCGTGCAGAGGAAATAGATGGTTTCCGCGACTTCGCGCGGATCTCCCAGCCGTCCCATCGGCACTTCCGCGGCCACCAATTCATCCGTTCCGGGCGACAGGATCGACGTTTCGATTTCGCCCGGCGCGATGGCGTTCGCCCGCACGCCGCGCCTGCCGAATTCATGCGCCATTTCACGCGTGAGCGAGCCGAGGGCCGCCTTGGATGCCGCATAGGCGACACCGGCAAAGGGGTGGACACGCGTTCCGGCAATCGAGGTAACGTTGACGATCGACCCCTTGGCCG
The DNA here is from genome assembly GCF_024704725.1 of Shinella sp. CPCC 101442. Taxonomy (GTDB): domain Bacteria; phylum Pseudomonadota; class Alphaproteobacteria; order Rhizobiales; family Rhizobiaceae; genus Shinella. The sequence goes on from NZ_JALIQS010000001.1 coordinate 492,028, forward strand.
CCTCGAGCTCTGGCATGAGGGCGCGGGCGATCAGCGCCGTCGAGACGACATTGACATTGAGCACCTGTGTCCAGACGTCCGCATCCGTGCCCATCACGCCGAGGCGGCTCTTTTCCGGCCCCTTCGGCGAAATTCCGGCATTGTTGACAAGGGCGTGCAACCTGCCGTTCGGCAGGCGCTCACGCACGGTCGCGGCAAGACGGTCGATCTGCGAGAGATCGGCAAGATCGGCCTGGATGTGGCTCTCGCGGGCGGACGGCCAGGCGCATTCTTCGGAGAAAGCCTGCCGGGAGACGGTGAGGATGCGCCAGCCCTTGGACTGGAAGAGCTTGACCGTCGCATGGCCGATGCCGCGGCTCGCTCCCGTCAGCAACATGTAGCGGCGTTCTTCGGTCATGCGGAGCGTTCTCCCTTGATGCTTGATACATCGTAATCAGCGACCGGCAAATTGCAAGCCTCCTCTTTCGACGCGGTCAGGCGCGGCGTGCTTCCCGCTCCTCACCGCGAGCAATACGGTCGAGGATCGGCTTTCCGCCAAGCAGGATGTCGTCGACGATGGCCATGGATGCTGCCGGCGAATCATGCCGCTTCAGCGCCTCGACGACGGGATAGTGATGGTCGATCATCGCGCGGCCGCCAGCGAGATAGGCGTCGGAAATGTGCGGGCCCATCTGTAGCCAGAGCCGCCGGAGAATGGTCGTGAGAACCGGCAATCCGGCGATCTGCGGCAGCATGAAGTGAAAAGCCTGGTTGAGCTGCGTGCCCCTCAAACGGTCGCCGTCGGTAATCGCCTGCTCGTTTTCCCGCAGAATCTGCTCCAAAACCTGGATATCGGCGCTCGTCGCGACCTGTGCGGCGGTTTCAGCCGCAAGACCTTCGAGGCGGACGCGGATCGCGCGGATTTCTCGGTAGCGGCCTTCGCTCAAGCCGGCGATACGGATGTCGCGCGGCGAGCGGAAGGTGATGGCTTCGTCATTGGCAAGGCGCAGGACCGCATCGCGGATCGGCGTGACGCTGGTGCCGAATTGTTCGGCGAGATCGCGGATCTTCAGTCGGTCACCCGGCTGGAACCGTCCCTGCATCAACGCATCGCACAGCGCGGCATAGACCACGCTGTTGAGGTTCTCATATTCCAGTGTCGCGAATTCGGGCATGGAACTGGTCCGCAAAATCGAGTAATAAGATACTTGATGCATCTTTTTTGACGTGTTTCAAGTATGAGCCGTCGCCAGCGGCATTTTCCCTGGAAGGAAAGGCCGTGGCAATGCTGGCCGAAGCGCTGTCAACAGCGCCGGAGACCGTCCTCGACGACACAGCGGGGCACCGCGCAGAATGGAGCGAACATGACGGAGCCTGCATCCGCCGACAAGAAACCGGATTCCATGTCCGCGACATGGAATGTGACAGCCATCGAGGACGCCGAGGCTGCCGTTGCCGACATCTATGGGCTTGGCGGCGAGGTGAAGCGCCTCTCCAGCGAGCGTGACGAAACCTTTCTCTTTACCCGCGCCGACGCTACGGATTTCATCCTCAAGATCGCCAACCCCGCCGAGGATCCGGCGGCGCTGGAATTCCAGGACGGCGCCCTGATGCATCTGGAAGCAGCAGCCCCCTCGGTTCCCGTGCCGCGGCTGGTGCCGACGCGCTCCGGCGAGCCGAGCCATACGCTCTCCACGTCCGATGGCCCCCGCATCATGCGCCTGCTCACCTTCCTCGACGGCGAGCTGCAATACCGCACGCCGGCCTCGGAGGCGCAGAGCCGAAATGTCGGCCGCTCCCTTGCCGAACTCGGGCTCGGCCTCGAGCACTATGACGGCCGTCCGCCCGAGGGAAAGCTGATGTGGGACATTTCCCATACGCTCGATCTTACGGCCGTCGTCGGCGATGTCGCCGCGGAGCGCCGTGCGCAGGTGGAGGCGGTGCTTGCCGAATTCGAACGGTCGTTGCCCGCCATCGCCGCGCTGGAGCGCCGGCAGATCATTCACAATGATTTCAATCCGCACAATATCCTGCTCGACCCGGCGGAGCCGGCCAGGGTCGTCGGCATTATCGACTTCGGCGACATGGTGCATGCCACGCTGATCAACGACCTCGCTGTCGGCATCTCCTATCACCTGGCGACCGACAACTGGACTGCCCGCACCCGCGCCTTCCTCGAAGGTTTCCTTTCGGCACGTGCCTTGCAGCCGGCCGAAATCGAGCTTTTGCCGCTTCTCATGCGCTGCCGCCTTGCCATGTCCGTCATCATCGCGGAATGGCGTTCGGCGCGTTTCCCGGAGAACCGGGCCTACATCATGCGCAACCACGCCACGGCCTGGCGCGGCCTGCAGAACATTGCCGATCTCACTGCGGCCGGGCTGAAGCAGCTCGTGCCCAACCTTACCGAGGCTTGATCATGTCGATGGTGAATGCGTTTTCGCGCGAGGATTTCGAACGACTGGGCGAGGCCGAACAGGCGCTGATTGCCCGGCGGGAAAAGGTGCTCGGTCCCGCCTACCGCCTGTTCTACGAGAAGCCGCTGCATCTCGTGCGCGGCGAAGGCGTTTTCCTCTATGACGCTTCCGGTGAGAAATATCTCGACGCCTATAACAACGTCGCCTCGCTCGGCCATTGCCATCCACGCGTGGTGGAGGCGATCACGAAGCAGACCGCCGTCCTCAACACACACACGCGCTATCTGCACGAAGGCATCGTCGACTATGCCGAGGCGTTGACGGCGACCTTCCCGGAAGCGCTCAGTCAGGCCATATTCACCTGCACGGGCAGCGAAGCGAACGACCTTGCCGTGCGCATCGCCCGTTACGTGACCGGCGGCACCGGCATCATCGCGACGGAACTCGCCTATCACGGCCTGACGAGCGCGGTCGCCGAATTCTCGCCCTCTCTTGGCGAGTCCGTGACGCTCGGGCCGCATGTGCGCACCGTTCCCGCGCCGGACAGCTACCGTCATTCGCCGGAAGAAATGATGGAAAAATTCGGCCGCGACGTGCGTGCCGCCATCGCCGATCTCAAGCGCCACGGCATCAAGCCGGCCATGCTGATCACCGATACGATCTTCTCCAGTGACGGCATCTTCGCAGGCCCGAAGGGCTTCCTGAAGCCCGCGGTGGACGCCATTCACGAAGCCGGCGGCCTGTTCGTCGCAGACGAGGTGCAGCCCGGCTTCGGCCGCACGGGCGAGGCCATGTGGGGCTTTGAGCGCCATGGCGTATCCCCCGACATGGTGACGATCGGCAAGCCGATGGGCAACGGCTATCCGATGGCCGGCATCGTGCTGCGGCCGGAGGTGATCGCCGAATTCGGCCCGCAGGCGCGCTACTTCAACACGTTCGGCGGCAATCCGATCGCGGCGGCGGCCGGCAAGGCCGTACTCGACACGATCCGTATCGAGGGCCTGCAACAGAATGCGCTCGATGTCGGTCGCTATATGATGGACGGCCTCGAAAGCCTTTCCGGCCGCCATCCCGCCATCGGCGACGTGCGCGGCTCCGGCCTGTTCATCGGCGTCGAAATCGTCGCCGATCCCGCCGCAAAAAGCGCCGACGCGGCATTGACCAGCCGTATCGTCAATGGCCTGCGCGACCGACGCATCCTGATCAGCGCGTCGGGCCCGCGCGCCAATGTGCTGAAAATCCGCCCGCCGCTCGTCTTCTCGCGTGAGAATGCCGACATGCTGGTGGATGCGCTTGGCGACGTGCTGAAGACGCTCTAAGCAAAAAAGCCGAGGCTGCCTTCGCAGCCTCGGCTTTCATGTGCAGTCAGAAAGCTCAGACGAGCGCTGTGACCTGGATTTCGACCAGCAGTTCCGGCGCGGCAAGGCGGGCCTCGACGGTCGCGCGGACCGGCAGGTTGTCCTTGTCGACCCACTGGTCCCAGACTTCGTTCATCTGGCTGAAATGCGCGATATCGCGCAGCCAGATATTGGCGCTGATGAGATTGGCCTTGGAAGTGCCGGCCTCCGTCAGCAGGCTGTCGATCGTTGCCAGGATGTCGCGGGTCTGGGCCACCGTGTCGGCGCCATCGCCGGTGACGCCGGCCGTGGTGACGACGCCGTTGACGACGACGGCTTCGCAGAAGCGCTTGCCGGGCTTGATACGCTTGATCATCAAAAATCTCCCTTGGTTGTGATCAGAGAATGGTTTTGCCGAAGGCCGACAGGATGAAGTTGGCGCATTCCGCGCCGATCGGCGATGGCAGAGCGGCATCAATGCCGGAAATGCTGAGCGAGCGCAACTTGCCGCTGAGCGCCGCCATTTCCATCGCCGAATGGGTTTCGCGCACCGTGATCCCGCCGATGCCGCCGCTCCAGCCGGACATGTCGGTCGCCGTCGGCGAATAGCAGAGATGGAAGCCGCGCGTACCGGCGGACGCGATCGCAATCGCCTCGCGCATCGCCTGGCGCAGCCCGACCGCATCGATTTCCGACATGGTGAAGCTGCGCATGCGCGACGCTTTCAGCGCCGACACCTCCTCGGGTGCTGCATTGCGCAGGCCGATGAGCACGATGTTCTCAGGCGCGATGTGGGGCGGCAAGCAATCGAGCATGCGGCGTAGCACCGCGTTTTCCGGCGGCGGCGCATCCGCATCGCCATCCGGCATCATCGCGGCATCGGAATCGATCCAGACGAGGCCAAGCGCATCGTGCCGTCGGCCGGACGCCTCCACATGGGGTAGGATATCGCGCCGGCGCGCGCAAATGGAGAGCGCCAGGGCGTTTTCATCCAAGCCCCTTTCGAAGCCGAGATGCTGGATGCGTTCGGCGATGTTCTGCACGACCACGAGCGCACCGCCGATGGCGTCCGTCTCGATCGCATAGGTCCTTGTCTCACCCGTCTCGCGCACATCCCGCATCGGAACCTTCTCCACATATTCTGACGTCATCACCGTCAGCAGCGCGCCGTAATTCATGCGAAAGCTGACATTCTCCCCCACAGCCAAGGGCGGGTCGGCCTCGGTGAGATCGAGCACCAGATGGTCGCTGGAGGCGCCGAGCACGCGCACACCGCGCTGCGTCGGGATCAACCCCTCGGCGATGACGTCCTCCCGCCCGATATTGGCGATGCCGCGCAGCCGGTCGCCCTCGTCGATGAAAACAGGCGCATTGCCGAAGGCGTCGAGACCGGACAGGCCGATCGGCATGGAGGGTTTTATCTTCACCTCCAGGAGTTCGCCGGTCAGTTCGAAGACCTCGCGGTCGAGCGCGCCCCAGGGCTCGGTGAGAAAGGTTTCGCGCCCGCCTTGCAGGATCGCTTCGCCGACGCGCAGGTTGTTCACCCCCGCCGGCATGCCGCCGGCCAGCAGCAGCGGCAGCGAGGAGGAATTGCCGCCGGAAACCCAGTCGAGCGGGCGGCCGGTGATGCTTTCCACCTTGTAGGCATGCCCGACGAGTTGTGTCAGGTTTTCCTGCGTCGGGATGATCGCGCCGAAGCAGGTGAGGTTGGTGCCGACGCCGGCGATGCGCACGCCGGGAAGCTCCATGACGGCCTCGACGGTCAGCACGAGATCGTTCGGCCAGATGCCCTCACGCAGGTCTCCGAGATCGATCATCAGGATGACGTCGTGCACGCGGCCAAGCCGCTCGGCGACGCGCGAAATCTCGCGCATCAATTGCAGCTCGGATTGCAGGCTGATGTCGACGGTACGCACCAGCTCTTCCACACGTGTCAGTGGCGGGCTGCGCAGCAACATGATCGGGCAATCGATGCCGGCATCGCGCAGGCGGCGGATATTCTCGAAGCGGGATTCCGCAATACCTGCCACACCGCCGCGCAGCATGGCGCGCGCCACCTGCGGCATGCCGCAGGTGCCCTTCGTCACGCCGAACGGTGTAATGCCGGACTGACGGCAGAGATCCACGACGGTGCGGGCATTGTGCTCGATGCGGGCAAGATCGATAGAGATTTGCGGGTCGGACATGCATCAGTTCCTATAAAGCAGGCCCGCGGTGTCGATCTCCGGCTTGCGGCCAGAAACCAGATCGGCGACGAGTTTCCCCGAGCCGCAGGCCATCGTCCAGCCGACATGGCCGTGGCCGGTATCGAGGAAGAGGTTTTCGTAGCGCGCCTGCCCGTGCACCGGCACCGAGCCCGGCATCATCGGGCGCAGGCCCGACCAGAGCACGGCTTTCGTTTCGTCGATCGCCCCGGGGAAAAGGTCGTGCGCGGTGCGGAACATGTTCGCGAAGTCGGCGGGCTTGAAGCTGCGGTCGTAGCCGGCGAATTCGGCGGTGGAGGCAAGGCGCAGGCGATTGCCGAGGCGCGAATAGGCGATCAGCCGGTCCTCGTCGACGCCGCCCATGGTCGGCCCCTTGTCCGCATCGATCGGCAGGGTCGCGGTATAGCCCTTCACGGGATAGACCGGAACATCGATGCCGATCTTGCGCGCCAGCAGCGCGCTTTCCGGGCCAAGCGACAGCACCACGGCATCGCAGGAAACAGGCCCCTTGTCCGTCAGCACGGCCTTGACCCGCCCACCCTGGACATCGAGGCCGGTAACCGTCGTGCCGAAACGGAAATCGACGCCGTGGCGCATGCGGGCCTGCGCGGCGAGGCTGCGGGTGAAAAGCGAGGAATCCCCCGTCTGGTCCATTGAGGAATAGACGCCGCCGGCGAGCTGGTGTTTAACACCGGCAAGACCCGGCTCCAGCACCGCTAGCCGCTCGCGGTCCACCACTTCGATAGCGAGCCCCCGGTCGGCGATGTACTGCATGTGTTTTACACCGGCATCCATGCTTTGCTGCGAGCGGTAGAAATAGAGGATGCCCTTGCGCCGTTCATCATAGGATATGCCGGTCTCTTCCTGGATCGCATTAATGCACTGGCGCGCATAAAATGCGAGGCGGAGCTTCACCTCGGTATTTGCGTTGGCGCGCGACTGCGTGCACTGCATGAGGAAACGCAGGCACCAGGAAAGGAATTGCGGATCGAGGCTGAACCGCACCTTGATGCCGAGATCGGAGCGGAACAGCGATTTCATAAAGGTGGTGAGTGCTGTCGGCGAAGCCCAGGCGGTGGAATCGCCCGGCGAGACGAGGCCCGCATTGCTCTGGCTGGTGCCGCGCGCCACGTCCTCGTGGCGCTCCAGCACGGTCACGTCATGGCCATCCTTCGACAGATACCACGCTGCCGCCGTGCCGACGACGCCGGCCCCCAGAACGACTACTTTCATGACACTCCCCTCACCCTGGCGCGGTTCCGCTTTTCCGCTTTGCGAAACGGCCAGCCTTTTGTTCTTAACTGCTCACCGCACCCTGCTTGAAAGTCGGTGCGAAGCCGCCGGAATCCCCGTCGTTGAAGCGGATAATGCGCACCTCGTCCTGGAATTCGGCGCAGGATTGCCGCCAGACCGAGCCCGGCCAGACGAGCTCCACCGAGGCATCGAGCGGCCGATAGACGGCTGTGTAGAGCGTGCCGTAGCCGCGTCCATAGGATGTCTGGTAGACCGGCGGGCGAAGAAATCCGGAAAGAACGCGCTCGACATCCGCCGACCCGGCCAGCGACTTTTCCACCGCCGCCTCGCGCTCGACCGACTTGGTGGTCTCGGCATGGCGCGCCCATTCGACGCCGTGCTGGTGGTTGGTGCTGACGCGCCGTTCCACCACCTCGGCCGGGCGATCCGGATTGACATAGACGGTCGCGTGCTTGCCCTGCCGGTCGATGACGGCGATCGAATAGGACATGTGCACGGGAATGCGCTGGAGCATGGCGACGGCCTCCGCCGTGGTGCTGGCGAATTCCAGCACGTAGCGCAGCACGACGGGAATGCCGAACCCCTGCCCCGCGGCGGTGCGCCCGCCGAAGGAGAGTGAGACCGAAAGCCCGTCCTCGTTGATGCCGTCGAGCACGCCCCAGAGGCAATCGACCACCGCGACGACCCGTTTCCCGTTGAAGCGTGAAGCCAGCCATGTGCCCTCGAGAAGGCGCGGGCTGTAGTCGTAGTTGCGGATCAGCGCCGGCTCTACGCCGGTCAGGATCGCCTGCGAGCAGCCGCCGACATAGAAGGGCGGGCACCACATGGAGAGGAAGCGCGCCTCCAGATCCCCGTCGCCGGCCGTCGCGACAATCGCCTCATAGGTAGGCAGCAGTTCCGGCATGTGCTTTCGCAGCGCCTTGAGGCTCATGAAATAGGTCGGGCGCGAGCGAACCCCGTCGCGCACGAACCAGCGGCTATAGGCGTGCCAGTGACGATCGAACACCCGGCGCCATTTGGGGCCGGGCATGTCTTCATCGATGGCTTCGAACTGGAGGTCCATGATGTCCTACAGGATCTTGAACGAACCGGCTTCCGGCGCGTCATCGCGCTGGATTTCCGTCAGCGGCTTGCTGGCATATAGGCGCTTGATGCCCTTGATCCAGTTGCTGGCACGCTCGTTCAGTTCGAATTCGTCGTCCATCACCCGACCGCGCGTGATGAGAATGCCCAGATCGGCGCCCTCGTAGCGGTAGTCGCCGGGACCGGTGATGCGCAGGAAGAAGGCCTCCTGCTCGCTTTCGATCGCCTGGCGGTGATAATCGAAGCGATCATAGGACACGCTGCCATCCGGCGCCATGCGATAGATGCCGGTCGCCGGCGCATGAGTGACGATGTCGACGAGGTCTTCGGTCGACTTGATGACCACCTGCGACCAGGAATCGATGAACTCTTTCCGCGCCCAACGGTTGTTCAACTCCTCGACGTCGATCTTGTACTCGATGCCGGAGAACTCCATCAGGTGGAACAGGAAGAGCGGCGCATCGGCATAGGCGAAGGCAGCGTGGTTGGTCATCGAGCTGGCGCCGCAGATGCGCGGGTTCAATTCGCCGAGATAGACCTCGTTGTCCTCGACGTCGATCAGGAAGTCGAGATCGAAGTAACCGCGATAGCCCTCTTCGCGCAGCTGGTTGCCGAAGCGGTAGGCCATGTCGCGCGCCTTGGCACGGATCTTTTCGGAGAAGGCGCCGGGGAAGATTTCGTTACCGCACCAGCCGCCCTTGTAGGGCGTCAACGCCGGCTGGCCGACGACTTCCGTCAGAAGCGGGCCGACGAGCGTGCCGGAACCGGTCGTGCAGGCCTCCATCGTCGCGCCGCGGCACTTGATGCGCTTCATGATCTTCACTTCGTCTTCCGCTGAAATCTCCGCGGCGTGACGGTTGTAGTCCTCTTCGCTGGCGATGAAGAACGTCGTGTGGCCGCTGTCGCCGAAGGCGGTCTGCACCACGAGGTCCTTGCCGATGCCGGCCTTTTTCGCCGAGGACAGCAGTTCCTCATAGGTGCGCGCGGGAGCGAGCGTGTTGGGCACGGAAGGCACGTCCGCCTTGTTGCCGATACGCACGGTCTCCATCTTGTTGTCGCAGCGCTGGCGCAGTTTTGCCCGGGGGAACCAGATCTCGATGCCGAGTTCGTCGCAGATTTCCTCGGTCGATTCATCGAACATCAGGAAGGTCGCAACCGCACGGCCGCCGCGCTTGGTGATGTAGTCGATCACTTCCTTGTGCTGCAGCAGGTAATTGTTGATGTCCTCGATGCTCTCGAATTCGGCATGGGGGATTTCGGATGGGACGAAGACGTTCGGATGGCGGCCGTCGAAGCAATCGATATAGCTGACGAACTTGAAGTTCCGCACCCATTCGTCGATGCCGATCAGGTTGAAGTTCGTCGCGGAGATGAAATAGATCGGGCGCTCGTTGCGGTGCATGACGACGCGCAGGTCGGCCACGTTGCGAATGGTTTCCATGATGTACCCCTCATTTTTCTTCGAGTGCTTCTTGCGCTTGTCGCGCTTCTTCTCGTTCTTCCGCTCTTTCTTCTTTTTCGACATGCCCCCCGGTCCGTCGTTTGGGTTATCGTTTCAGGCGTGACGTGACGTGCTTCACCTCAAGGTAGGAGGACATGCCCCACGGCCCGAGCTCACGCCCGATGCCACTCGCCTTGAAGCCGCCCCAGGACGTCTGAACGAAAATTGCCTGCGGGCTGTTGATCCAGACATGACCGGCTTCGATGGCATTGGCCACGCGGTTCGCCTGCGCCTCGTCGCCGCTGACGACGGTAGCGACGAGGCCGAAATCGCAGTCGTTGGCGAGCGCGATGGCCTCTTCTTCCGTTTCAAAGGTGCGGATGCAGAGCACCGGCCCGAAAATCTCCTCGCGCCACAGAGCGCTGGTCGTAGGCACATCGCCAAAGATTGTCGGTTCGATAAACCAGCCGTCCAGACCGGCAGGCTTGCCGCCGCCAGTGAGCAAGCTCAAGCCCTCGGCCTTGCCGCGCTCGATATAGGCCAACACCTTGTCGTGCTGCGCCTTCATGGTGATCGGGCCGATTTGCGTCCCCTCATCCAAGGGATCACCGGGCTTCAGCGCCTGGCTTCCAGCGATTATGGCGTCTATTAGCTTTAGCGCAATTGATTTTTCCACCAGAAGGCGAGAGGTGGCCGAGCACATCTGGCCGGCATTGAAGAAGATACCGCCGAGCACGCATTCCACCGCCTCGTCGAAATCCGCATTCGCGAAAACGACGATGGGCGACTTGCCGCCGAGTTCGAGGCTCACCGATTTGACGCCCGGGGCGCCTGCCGCCATGACGCGTGCGCCGACGGCGTTCGAGCCGGTGAAGGAGATTTTTGCGACATCCGGATGCGCCGTCATCGGCGTGCCGACGCGCTCGCCGGTGCCGGTAACGATGTTGAGCACACCGGGCGGCAGGCCGATTTCTTCGGCGATGGCGCCCAGTTCCAGTTCCACAATGGGCGTGATTTCCGACGGTTTCAGCACCACCGTGCAGCCAGCGGCAAGTGCGGGAGCGACCTTCCAGGACGTCGTCACCAGCGGAAAATTCCATGGCACGATGAGGCTTGCAACGCCTGCCGGTTCCTGCCGCAGCCGGGCGTGAAACCCATCGTCAGGCAAGGCGACATCCGCATCCTGCCGGTTCTGAAGGGCGATGGCTTGTTCGGCGTAATAGGCGAAGCAGGCGGCCGCGTCCGCCATGTCGATGCGCGCCTCGCCGAGTGGCTTGCCGTTGTTGCGGGAGGAAAGGCGAGCCAGTTCCTCGGCGCGGTCTTGAAGCTTTTCAGCGATGGCGGCGAGGTAGCGGGCGCGCTCACGGCCACCGGCGTCGCGCCAGGCCGGAAAGGCAGCCTTCGCCGCCGCCACAGCCTTGTCTACATCCGCTGGACCGCCTGCGGCGACCTCATGATAGGCGGTGCCGCGATAGGGCTCGAAGACCGGGATGCGGCCGGGCTCTACAGGCTCTTGCCATTTTCCGTCGATGAAGAGCTGGTTTCGCATCGCCGCCTCACGCCGCCAGGGTTTTTGCGAGCGTTGAGCCGGCCTGTATTTCGATGACAGTGGGCACGTTGCGGGTGGCGGAGGCTTTCAGTTCGCTTTCCAGCTCGGCAAGCGAGGTGGGACGGGAGGCTTCGCAGCCGAGTGCCTTGGCAAGGCCGACGAAGTCGGGCGTGAAGATGTCGACGCCGATCTGCGGGATGTCGCGCTCGGCCATGAAGGCCTTGATCTCACCGTAGCTGGTGTTGTTCCAGATGACCACGGCGGTGGCGATGCCCGCTTCCACCGCGCTTGCCAGTTCCTGCACGGAGAATTGCAGGCCGCCGTCGCCGATCAGGCAGACGGAGGGGCGGTCGGGTGCGCCGAGTTTGGCGCCGAAGGCGGCGGGCAGGCCGTAGCCGAGCGTGCCGTAGCCGGTGGAGGAGTTGAAGAAGGAGCGGACCTGCGGTGCCTGGTAGAACTGGTTGACGGCATAGACCGGCTCCGTCTGGTCGCCCGCAACGGTAGCGTCGGGCAGAGCTTTGGTGATGACCTCCATCAGCTTGCCATGGGTGCGGCAGGCGGGCCACAGCCCGGTCTCCACTTTTTCCCGCACGGCTTTTGCCCGCGCGGCACCCTCCCCGGCAGTCCTGCCCTCGCCGAGCGCGGCGCTGAGACTTGTCGCGGCAAGCTTCGCGTCGGCGGCGATCGGCACGTCTGCGCGCAGCCCGGTGACGATCTGCGCCGGGTCGATGTCGATGCGAATCAGCGGGCCGCCGAAGGAAAGCGGTTTTGGCTCGGGATACATTTCCGTCTCGCCGAACTCCGTGCCGATGGCGAGGATCGCATCGCTTGTCGCAAGTTCGTCGAGCAGCGGCTGCATACTGAGATTGCCGGTCATGATGCGCGGGTCGCCGGGCTTCAGGATGCCGCGGCCGTTGATCGTCATGAAGACCGGTGCGTCGAGCTTTTCGGCAATCGCGGCGATTTCGGCCGCCGCATCGGCAGCACCGCCGCCGGCGATGATCAGCGGGCGTTTGGCCGCCTTGAGGATCGTCGCCGCCTTGGCGATGCTGGCGGGATCGGCCGCAGCACGGCCGGGCAGCGGCCAGGCGTCCGTCGAAAGATGCCCGGCCTGCGCGACGATGACGTCGAGCGGGATTTCGATATGAACGGGGCGCGGGCGTGCCGAATTGAACACGGTGAAGGCACGCGCCATCACTTCAGGCAGCTGCGCGGGATCGAGCAGCGTGTGGCTGAAGGCACTGACGCCGGCCACCAGGTTGCGCTGCGAGGGCAGTTCGTGCAGGCGGCCCTGGCCCATGGCGAGCTCATTGCGGGCATTGACCGCGGAGATGACCAGCATCGGCACGGAATCCGCATAGGCCTGGCCCATGGCGGTGGCGATATTGGTCATGCCCGGACCGGTGACGATGAAGCAGACACCCGGCTTGCCGGTCACGCGCGCATAGCCGTCGGCCATGAAGCCCGCACCCTGTTCGTGGCGCGGCGTGACGTGGCGGATCTTCGTGGCCGGCAGGCCGCGATAGAGTTCGACCGTATGCACGCCCGGAATGCCGAAGATCAGTTCGACGCCGTAGGATTCCAGGAGACGGACGAGATATTCGCCTGTTGTAAGACGGGTGTCTGCCATTGTTTTATCGCCTCTGCACGCCCGGAAGGACGCAAAGCATTTCAAAGAGAAGGTTCGCTGCCGTGATCGCCGTGTTGCCTGAGGGATCATAGGGCGGAGAGACTTCGACGAGGTCGCAGCCGACGAGGTTCAGACCCCAGCAGCCGCGGATGATTTCCAGTGCCTGGATCGTGTTGAGACCGGCGATCTCAGGCGTGCCGGTGCCCGGTGCAATCGACGGATCGAGGCTGTCGATGTCGAAGGTGAGGTAGACCGGGCGGTCGCCCATCTGCGCGCGGACTTCCGCCATCAGCGGCGTCAGCGACTTGTGCCAGCACTCCTCCACCTGCACGACGCGGAAACCTTGTTCGCGCGACCAGTCGAAATCGTCGGCGGCGTAGCCCGTGCCGCGCACGCCGATCTGGATGCAGCGCTTGGTATCGAGCACACCGGCCTCGACCGCACGGCGGAACGGCGTGCCATGAGCGATCGGCTCGCCGAACATGTGCTCGTTGATATCGGCATGGGCGTCGACATGGATGAGGCCGACAGGGCCGTGTTTTTCCGCCATGGCGCGCAAGATCGGGTAGGACAGGGTGTGGTCGCCGCCGAGCGTCAGCGGCGTGCAGTCATGTTTGATGATATCGCGATAGGCATCGGTGATGATGTCGATGCATTTCGGCAGGTTGAAGGTGTCTATCGCCACGTCGCCGATATCGGCCACCTGCAGGCTTTCGAAGGGCGCTGCCCGTGTTGCCATGTTGTAAGGGCGGATCATGCAGCTCTCGGTGCGGATCTGGCGCGGCCCGAAGCGCGTGCCCGGCCGGTTCGACGTGCCGATATCCATCGGGATGCCGACGAAGCAGGCGTCGAGCCCTTCCGCAGTCGGCTGCGTTGGCAAGCGCATCATGGTTGCGGGGCCGCCGAAACGCGGCATTTCGTTGCCGCCGAGCGGCTGGTTGAACGTCTTGGTCGTCATCTGTTTTCCTCCGGCGGGGCGGTGTTTCACGTCTTTTGCCCCATCCTGAATGACACTCTACGGGACTTCTCCGAACGGCTGGAATACCCCTTTTCGATTATTCTTCGGCACGTGGGAGGATGAGGCAGGGCACCGGCGCGTTGTGCACGATCTTGCGGGCATTCGAGCCGAGAAAGACCCGCATCAGCGGCCCCAGCTTGCTGGAACCGAGAACGAGCAGCTCGCCCTCCTCCCAGGCGAGCGACTCGAAAGCCGCCTTCCAGCTCGGGCCATCGGCGATCTCGGCGGAAAGCCCAGCCTGTCCGGCAAGCAGGGTGGTCTGCGCATCCCGTGCCTGCTCGCGCAGCACATTGGAGACGAAGTGTTCCGCGTCATAGCCGGCACCCGTCGGATACATCTGCTTGTCGCGCACCACGAAGGTCACGAGACGAAGCGGCACCGAGTACTCCCGTGCGAGTGCCGCACTGCGGGCGATGATGCCAGGCGCGGAAGACGAACCGGAATAGGCGGCGCTGAGCCGGCGAATACGGCTCTCGGGACCGGCCGAATAGCCATGCGGCGCCACCGCGATCGGCAAATGTGCGGAGCGCAAGAGTTCCGTCGTCACGCCGCCTTCGCCGAAGCGACCGAATGGAGCCTCGCGCGCCGAACCGAGCACGAGGCAATCGGCGCCGATCTCGGAGGCGGTCCTGGTGAGACCTTCGCGGGCCGAGGAGGCGGAAACGGCGAGGAACTCCGCGGTTACGTCGTCGGGAAGCGATGCCTTCGCCTCGGCCTGCACCGCGGCGGTGTGTCGGGCGAGGAAGCTGCCATATTCGCCGTCGACACGCGCCGGCGAAGGATGGCCCCAGGTGTCGGGCGTCACCGTGCAGGCGACGAGCGATGCCTTGCAGGACCGGGCGAGCACCGCGCCGAGCGCCAGTGCCTCCTGCCCGCCCTGGTCGGCGGATAGACCGACGAGGATCTTCATTCTGCCGCCTCGCCGAGACCTGCCGGCTTTTCGAGCCGCGAGTTGCGGGCGGAGTAACCGAAATAGACGAGTGCGGCGATCGCCACCCAGACGCCGGTAATGGCATAGACCATCCAGCTGAGCTTGAAGATGAGGTACAGGCAGGCGACGATGCTGAGCACCGGCAAAACCGGGCCGAACGGCACGCGGTAGCCGCGCGGCATGTCGGGCTGCGTGTAGCGCAGGATCAGCACGCCGGCCGAGACGACGGTGAAGGCGGTGAGCGTGCCCATGCTCGTCAGGTCCCAGAGCAGGCCCGACGGCACGAAGGCGGCGATCAGCGACACGAAAACCGCGACGATGATGGTGCAGGCGACCGGCGTCATGCTGCGCGGATCGACCTTGTGGAAGATCGACGGCAGCAGGCCGTCGCGCGACACCGCAAAGAGGATGCGCGACTGGCCGTAGAGCACGATGAGCGTGACCGAGAAGATCGAGATCACCGCGCCGGCCGCCAGCAGGTTCGCCGGCCAGGCGGCACCTGTCAGGTTCTGCAGGATCGTGGCAAGGCCCGCCTCCTGCCCGTCGAAGGCGTCCGCCGGCTGTACGCCGAGGGCGGCCAGCGCGACCAGGATGTAAAAGCCGGTGACGATGACGAGCGCAGAGATGATGGCGATCGGCAGATTGCGCCGCGGATTGACCACCTCCTCGCCCGCCGTCGAGACGGCATCGAGGCCGACGAAGGTGAAGAAGATCGAGGCCGCCGCCGCCTGCACGCCGCCAAAACCGCTCTCGTTGAAGAAGGGCATGAAATTCGCGCTGTTGAAGGCGCTGCCGGCGATCACGATGAAGAGGGTTAGCACGGCGAGCTTGACCATCACCATGATGGCATTGGCGCGGGCCGATTCCTTGGCGCCGCGCAAAAGCAGGATGCAGCAGAGCATGACAAGAATGACGGCCGGCAGATTGATGAGGCCGGAGCCTTCCGCGAAGAAGGCCATGGCGAAGGGATGGTCGCCGTCGACGACGGTGATCGGCCCCTTGATCATCCAGCCGGGCAACACGATGCCGGTGATGTTGAAGAGCAGCTTTTCGACATATTCGGCCCAGCCGACCGCTACCGCGGCGGCGGAAATTCCGTATTCCAGAACGAGGCAGGCGGCGACGAAGAAGGCGATGCCCTCGCCAAGCGTCGCATAGGCATAGGAGTAGGAAGAGCCCGAGACCGGGATCATCGAACTCATCTCGGCATAGCAGAGCGCCGACAGGCCCGCCGCGACCGCTGCAATGATGAAGGAGAGCACGACCGCGGGGCCGGCCACCGGCACCTGCTCGCTCAGCACGAAGAAGATACCCGTGCCGATCGTCGCCCCCACGCCGAACATGATCAGCTGGAACAGCGTGATCGAGCGTCCGAGATGGCCATGCCCGTCGCCGGCACCCGAGGTGTCCGCAATCAGCCGGTCGACCGGCTTCTTGCGTGTGATTTGTTCCAGGATAGTTGACGCCATCGTTCCCCCCGATGTCTCCCCATATGCAATCACTGTAGCGTCGGGTCCGGCAAAGGTGCTGCCGTATTTCTGTCATTTTCCGACACTTGCTGCTGAGCGCAGCACCCTTCTCGAAAGTTCTTGTCGCAAGCGTCAAGGGGGAGCCGGGAGGGGCGAAACGGTGACCCGGAGGCCAGCTTGACAGGGTCAGGACAAACGTATCCTTATGGGTCGAGGCTGTCGGGCCACGCTCATCGGGAGACGCATGGCCCGTCCATGCAGCAGGGGGCGAGTGAATGAAGGATGAAGACGGGTCGATCCGGCTCGATCAGATCGATCTGCGTATTCTGGCATGTCTTCAGGCCAATGCGCGCATGACGAACCAGGAGCTGGCCGATGCCGTGGGCCTTTCGCCCAGCCCCTGCCTGCAGCGGGTGAAGCGGCTCGAAAAGGCCGGCGTCATCACCAATTACCATGCCATTATCGACCTTGCGAAGGTCTGCCGCCATGTTGACGTCATCGCCGCGGTGACGCTCAACAGCCATGGGCTGGAGGATTTCCAGATCTTCGAAACGATGGTCGAAGAGATGCGCTACGTGGTGGAATGCACCAAGGTCAGCGGGCCGATCGATTATCTCGTGCGCTTCGTCTGCCCCGATATCGCCTCCTATCAGATGCTGTCGGACGAGCTTTTGCGGCTCGGCCCCAAGATCGGCAATCTTTCGAGCTACATCGTGCTCAAGTCGAGCAAGCCCTATCGGGGCGTGGCCTTCGACGATCTCGTTTCCCCGACGCCGCGCGGCGTGCCGACCCGGCTCGCCCCCCGCACCGGCAAATAATTTTCACAGAGATAAATCATGTCAGGCTCCCTCTCCGAAGCAAACGCATTGCCGTACGCCACCGGTCGGCGGGACAATTCCCGCTTCATGATATCAGGCATCCAGATGTCCGTGCCGATCGGCGGTCGCAACATCGCGGCGATGAGTATCCAGATTGAAAAGACCATGGCGCTCTTCCCCGGCACGGACATGATCGTCTTTTCCGAGCTTGCCATGCATGGACCGCTGCACGCCTGTATGGCGGAAGATCCGACATTGGACGAGGCCGCCTTCCAGGCGCTCGCGGCAAAGCACCGGGTCTGGATCATTCCCGGCACCTATTTCGTGCATCGCGAAGGCCGGACCTACAACCATTCCATCGTCATCAATCCCTGCGGCGAGATCGTCGGGCGTTACGACAAGATGTTCCCCTTCATGCCCTTCGAGGCGGGCGTGGCGGGTGGCAGCGAGTTCCTGATCTTCGACGTGCCCGATATCGGCCGCTTCGGCCTGTCCATCTGCTACGACATCTGGTTTCCGGAGACGACGCGGACGCTGACATCCGCAGGCGTCGAAGTCCTGATCCACCCCGTCCTGACCGGCACGACCGACCGAAAAGCCGAACTTGCCATCGTTCAGGCGACGGCTGCCATGTTCTCCTGCTACGTGGTGGACGTGAACGGGCTGGACGCCGGCGGCGTCGGCCGCTCGCTTGTTGCGGATCCGACTGGCAATGTCGTGCATCAGTGTGGTCAGGTGACGGAAATCTTTCCCATCAACGTCGATCTCGGCCTCGTGCGGCAGGTGCGCGCGGAAGGTGCCAATGGCCTCGGGCAGGTGCTGAAATCCTACCGGGATCGCAACGTTGCCTTCACGACCTATGACAACGGCGGGGCATCGGCCTATCTCGACAGCCTCGGCCCGCTCGCACAGATGCCAAAGCGGCGATAATTCTCTCGAATGTCTAACCCGAGCGTCTGGCGAGGGGTCGCACCCGCTCCATCGGCATCGGTTTTCCAAGATAATAACCTTGCGCCTCTGCACAGCCCTCGTCGCGCAGCCGCGCCAGTTGCTCGGCCGTTTCCACGCCCTCGGCAAGAACGGGAATGCCGAGGCTGCGGCCAAGCGCGAGCACGGAGCGCAGAATCGCCCGCGCCTCGGAGCTGCGGTCCGCATCGCGCGTGAAGCAGCCGTCGAGCTTGATCTTGTCGAAGGGAAAGGAGCGCAACGTGTCGAAGGAGGAATAGCCGACGCCGAAATCGTCGATCGACAGGGAAACGCCGAGCGCCTTGACCTGGCGGAGCACACGCAGTGCCTTCGCCTTATCGGCGATGAAGGTCGATTCGGTGATCTCGAGGTCGAGCCGCTTCGGCGACAAGCCAGTCTCCACGAGAACCGCGCGCAGCAGGCCTGGAATATCCGCGTTGATGACCTGAACGGGCGAAAGGTTGACGGCGACCTTGTGCGGTGCCTCCCAGGCGGCGGCCTCGGCGCAGGCGGTGCGCAGCACCCATTCGCCGATCGCCAGGATATGGCCCGTCTCCTCGGCGATCGGAATGAAGACGGCTGGTGAAATGCTGCCCTGAAGCGGATGGTTCCAGCGCAGCAATGCTTCGTAACCGACGATTTTTCCCGAGGCGACGTCCTTCTGCACCTGGTAATGCAATGCGAACTGGCCAAGATCGAGCGCGCGGCCGAGATCCTGCGCAAGCCCGAAACGCTCAAGCGTCGCCCGTTCCATCGCCTGATCGTAGAAGGAGATGCGGCGGGAAAGATCGTGTTTGGATTGGTACATCGCCATATCCGCATGACAGATCAGCATCTCGCGATCGGCCCCGTCGTCCGGATAGATCGCAACGCCGATGCTCGCCGTGCTCGGCAGGGCGCTTCCGGCAACGGAAACCGGCATGCTGAGCGCGCAATCGAGCCGGGCGAGAAAACTGTCGAGGGCGACGCGGTCCGAAAAGCGCTTCACCGCCATGAACTCGTCGCCGCCGATGCGCGCCACGAACTCGTCCTCGCGCAGAAGCGCCTCCAGCCGGCCGCCGATCGTTACCAGCACATCGTCACCGGTCTTGTGGCCATAGACGTCGTTGATTTCCTTGAAGCGGTCGAGGTCGACCCCGATGACCGCGACCTTCTCGCCGCTCTTGTCCGCCTGCACAAACGTGCTGTCGAGATGGGCAAGCGCGCGTGGGCGGTTGGCAAGGCCCGTCAGCGCGTCGTGCAGGGCAAGATGCTCGAGACGCCGCAGGGTTTCCTGCGAGGCCTGCTCGTCGAGCAGATAGCTGATGACGCCGGAGCCGGCCACCAGCATGCCGACGCCGACGACAGCAAAGGCGGCAAGCGCAGAGGATATCGACTCGCCACCCGCTGCAATGGGCGTGACCGCAAAGGCCGCCATGCCGGTAAAATGCAGGCTGACGACCGCAAGCACGAAAAGCCCGACCACGAGATAGCCGCCATCACGGACGAAGGGCCGCACCGCCTGGCGCAATGTGAGCACGCCGAAGAACACGGCGAAGACGAGCGAGAGCAGGATGTAACCGGCCTTCCATTCGATCAGGCCTTCGATGTGGAACGCGAGCATACCGCTGTAATGCATGGCCGCGATGGCAAGACCCACCACCGCGCCGCCCAGCTCCGGCGCGGCGCGCAGGCGGTTCGAAAGCGCAATCCACAACCCATAGGCGCAGCCCGCAACGGCGACGAAAAGCGAGACCATCGTCCAGGCGGGATCGAAGGTGAAAGCCGCCCCGGCATCATAGGCGACGACAGCAATGAAATGCATGCACCAGATCGAGGACCCCGCGGCCTGCGAGGCGAGCAGGATCCATCCGGCCCGCTGGCGGCCCCTGCGCGCCTGCGCCTGGCGGAACAGGCGGAATGTCACCCAGCTGCCGGCAATGCCGACGAGAAGCGCCAGCAGAACAAGCCAGAGATTGTGTGCCGCAACGAAGCACGAGAGGACACGCATCCAAGACACCCCCGAGGCGGGCGGCGGACACACACGTCAAGTATGTTATCCATCGAAATTCGCACGCCAGACGAGAATCAAGGATGCGCACAACTTCCTAATATCAGGATAGCGGCGATGGTTAACATTTCCAGACGGCTTCCTCCGTCACGTCCAGGCATACCGCACGATGTGGAAGAAGACGGGGGCCGCGAAGACGAGGCTGTCGGCACGGTCGAGCATGCCGCCATGGCCCTCGATCAGGTGGCCCCAGTCCTTGACGCCGCGGTCGCGCTTGATCGCGGACGCGACAAGGCCGCCGAAGAAGCCCATGATACAGGCAAGGCCGGCGAGCACCCCCGCTTCGACAGGCGAAAAGGGTGTGAGCCAGTAGAGGCCGGCGCCGAGCGCCGATGCGCTCACGATACCGCCGATCAGACCTTCCCACGTTTTGGACGGCGAAACATTGGGTGCGATCTTGTGGCGCCCGAAGAGCTTTCCGAAGATGTATTGCAGCACATCGCTGCCCTGCACCGTCGCGATCAGGAAGGCGATCAGCAGCAGGCCGCGCCCCTCGTTGCCGGGAATGGGCAGCGTCACCAGCGCCGGCACATGACTGATGCAGTAGACGGAGAGCATGATGCCCCATTGCTGCTCGCTGACCCGTTCGAGAAAGCGGGACGTGTCGCCGCGGATCGCGGTCAGCGCCGGCATGGCGAGGAAGCAGTAGACGGGGATGAAGATCGAATAGAGGCCGTACCAGTCGATCCAGATCAGGTAGTATTGCGTGGGGACGATGATCAGGAACATGCCCAGCAGCGTCCAGCGGTCGGCAAGGCGCGTGTTGGTGAGCGTCACATATTCGCGCAAGGCGGCGAAAGAGACGAAGGCGAAGAGCAGGATCACGCCGCCGGTACCGAACAGGAAGGCGACGCTGATGCCCGCGACCATGACCCACCAGGCCTTTATGCGCGCATTGAGGTTTTCGAGCGTCGCCGGCAGCGGCGTCGGGCTGCGGAAGGAGAGCACGCCCGCGACGAGGCTTGCCGTGGTGAGCACGGCGACGAGGCCCAGAAAAAGACGCGTGGTGTCGTCGCTCATCGGCGTGTTCCATCCTTGTTGGGCGCGAGCGTGAGGAGAGCGTTTCGGGCGCGCTCGAGGAAGACCTTGCGGTCTTCGCCCTCCTCCAGCGCAACGGGCGTGCCGAACACGACGCGGCAGAGCAGCGGGATCGGCAGCACGGCGCCTTTCGGCAACACGCGCGACATGTTCTCGATCCAGCAGGGCACGAGTTCCACGTCCGGCCTGGCGCAGGCAAGATTGTAGAGGCCGGAGCGGAAGCGCAGCAAAGGCTCCTCCGTCATGTTGCGCGTCCCCTCGGGAAAGAAGATGAGCGACTGGCCGGCATCGAGCGCCGAGAGCATCACCTGCATGGGATCGGCGGTGCGCTCCACCCAGTTGCGCTCGACGAGCACGGTGCGCAGAAGCCGGCCGGCGACGAAGCGCCTGGCAACGCCGGCATTCCAGTAGTCCGCGCCGGCGACGGCGGCGGTGCGGGCCCGCTCGGGCGGTGTAAGGCAGGTCGAGACGAGGATGAAATCGCCGTGGCTGGCATGGTTGGCGAAATAGATCCGCTGCCGGCCGTTCGGTCCGGTGCCGGCCCAGATCGGCCTCACACCCGTCACCGCGCGGGAAAGTCCCGCCAGCACGGCGCCGGCCGCCGTTTGCAGAAGGGATGCGCCGTTCGCCATCACATGTCCCCTCCTGCCGCCATATCGAGGAACAGGACGAGATAGAGCGCGACGCCGATTGCCAGCGATAGGCGCTGCAACCGGACAAGCCGGCGGCATCCGGCAAGCCGGCCGGTCAACGGCGGCGGGACAGGGCTCGGGGAGCGCAGCCCCATGCGGGCGAGCACATCGTCGATCGCGGCAAGCCCTGTCGCCTCGTCGTCATGGGACGCGGCGAGGCGGAACAGCGCGGCATCGAAGAGAAGATGAACGGAGACGGCGAGCGGCAGGAGGCAGAAGGCGAGCAACAGCCACCAGGCGAGCGGCCCGGCAAAACCCTCGGCACCGGCGGTCGGGGGAGCGATGGCGAGGACCAGCAGCGCTAAAGCGCCGCCGGCAAGGCCGTTGCGACGCAATCGCCCGGCGACATCGCCCGTGACCGTCTTCCAGTCGCTCATCGCGCCGCCTCGTCGATGGCGGCAAAGGTTTCAAGCCGCAGATGCACGGGACGCCCCGCCGCCTTGATCCGTTCGCCTGCGATCGCGGCATTCGCAGCCAACCCCGAGCGGACCAGCCAGCAGGCGGCAACGGCGGCGCTGCGCTGGAACCCGAGCGCGCAGCAGATGAGGACCGGACCGTGCTGGCTGGCCGCCGCAGCGGCAAGCGCCGCCTCGCGGATGCGCCCCGTTTCGACCGGCAACAGGTCCATGGACGGAAAGGCATGCCAGGCCAGGCCGGGTGCCGCGATGGCAGGCATTTCCGCCGTCATATCGATGACGGCCACATAGGTCGAAAGCTCGGAGCCTCGCGGGGCGCGACCGAGAAAGACCCCGTCCGCAAGCTCGACGGCAGGGGCAAGCTTTCGTGTCCACCAGAGAACATTCAGCCGCGCACCGAGCCGATAGGGCCAAAACAGCCAGCGACTGGCAAGACTGATGCGGCCATCCGCCTGTTTCTGGAAGACGCGGGGACCCGCACCGGCATAGCCGAGGGCGACGATGGCGAGCGCCAGAGCCGGCCAGAGAAGGAGAAGGCCGGCGCCGGAATCCCGTGTCGCCAGCGCGGTCAGCAGCAGGAGGCCCACCGCACCGGCAGCGTAGTAGATCGCAAGCCGCCTTGCCTTGACGTCTCCTGTCAGGCGAAAACCGGCGAGCGGCGGTGGGCCGTCTGCCGGAAAAAGCCAGAGCGCGAAGAGGCCGAGCAGCGCACCTGTGGGAATATCGATGACATGGTGCTGCCAGGTCGTGAGCACCGACAGGCCGATCAGCAAGGCCCATGCATGCCAGAGAGCAAGCGCCACCCCGCGCAGCCGGCGTTGCCAATGGTCCCAGATGATGACGAGCAGCGCGATATGCAGCGAGGGCGCCTGGTTGAACGGTTTGTCGAAGCCGCCGAGCACATCGAACATGAAGCCGGGCAGCCCATCCGTCTCCGGCCGCACGAAGATCGCCTGCAGCGGAAAGACGACGAAGCAGGTGACGGCAACGACCTGGGCGGTCAGATAGCGCCGTGCGAGGCGCCCGACCGCCTCGGGCGTCTCGTTGACGAAGAGCGACAGGGCATAGAAGGCGTTGATCGACCAGTAGGGAACGATGGTCCATGCGAGGAAGGGAATATGCCGCTCCCAGCCGAAGGCGAGATTCGGCACATCGGCGCGCTGGGAAGCCAGCCAGTTCGCCACGCCATAGGTCAGGTAGAAGAACGGTGCGAGAAAGGCGAGCCAGAGCATCGCCGCGCGCAGAACCGCACGGCGATCGACAGTCGACACGGAAACAACCCCCTCCCCCATTGCGACCTCAGATACGCTCGGCCAGCGAGACGGTGAAAATGCCCCAGATATCGATGCGTTGCTCGATCTTGCGGAAGCCGGCGGCGGCAACGAGCTGGTCCATCTCCTGCTGTGTGCGACGGCGCATGATCCAGGCCTCGCCACCACGGTGGGAGGTGAGCGCACGCGCGATCATCTCGAGCTGCGGATGCCAGGGCTGGCCGGTGTAGATGAGAAGCGATCCGGGCTCCAGCGCCCGCGAGAGGCCCGCGAGCGAGGCCTCGATCTGGGCATTGTCCGGAAACAGTTCGTACAGGCCGGAGACGATGGCGAGCGTCGGCCGCGGCTCGATGGCCGCCAATCCCTCGGTGTCGAAGGCGTCGGCGCGATGAAAGGCGGCGATATCCTGAAGACCGCGTTCGGCGATCAGCGCGGTGCCCTTTTCCACATTGACTGGCGAATAATCCTGCAGGCGGATGCTGTCGGGCCTTGGCTCGGATACGGCCACCGCATCGAGCACGTAACGTCCATGGCCGGCCGCGATATCGAGCACGCGCAGCGGTTTTTCCTCGCCCTTGAGGCGCTTCAGCGCCTTGCCGATCAGCTCCTCCAGATGCACCTTCCGTTGACGGATGCCGCGCCAACCGATCGCCTCGAGGAATTGCCGGTCGATCAGCCGCCCGCCGGGGCCCAGCCCGCGCGCCTCGTCCTCATAGACATAGTCCAGCGTCGAGCCGGAATCGAAGCCGGTGCGCACGCCCGTCGCGATGCCCTTGGAAAACAGCCCGCCAAACCGGATCGAGGCACGCGTCATCGCCCAGTAGAGGCCGCGTGGAGAGAAGAGCGAAAGCGGCGTCGCCAGTCGGTCGGCCTCGTCTCGGGTATAGCCCGAGAGATGCGCGCGGCGGACATCCGCGACGACGGGCGGCTCGGCGAAACGCGCCAGGATGAAGGTGCGCACCTTCTCCAGCGCCTTGGACCGGTCCCGCTCGCCGAGCGTGTCGTGGAAGAAACCGGGCAGCACGTGGCGCTCCTTGATCGTGCCGCCGAGGTTTTCGAAAAAGCGGTGCTGCGGGGCGTGGCGCACGACGAAATCGCTGCCGGAAATGAGGAGCTGCGTCGGCACGGTGATGGCGCGCGCATCCGCCACCACACGGTCTGCGGCTTCGTAAAGCTCCAGCAGGATGTTGGAGGCGATGGGGCGGGTGATCAGCGGATCGGCCTCGAAGGAGGCTATGCGTTCGGGGTCGTGCGTCAGGAAACGCGCCTTGACGTAGGAATTGACGAAGAACGTGCCCTTCAGCTTCTGCCAGAGCGCGATACCCTCCCTGGCGAAGGGCACGTAGAGCTTGACGCTGAAGGCGGGCGAGGCGAGCACCAGCGCGCGGATATCGGGCGCATAGTCATGCACCCAGGTCGAGGCCAGCACCGCGCCGACGCTCTGCGCCAGGACAACGACCTGATCCATGGCAAAACCGCCGGTTTCCCTGATATGACGCACGAAACAATCGAGGTCGCACACCGAATGAGCGAAGGACGGCGAATGGCCGCGCTCACCGGGCGAACGGCCGTGGCCGCGGGCATCCCAGGCGTAGAAGTCGAAATCGTCGAGGCCCAGTTCTTCGGCGATATGGGCGACGCGACCGCTGTGCTCGTGGCCGCGATGGAGCAGCACGATCGCGCCTTTTGCCGTGCCGGAGCGGGCCGGCCAGAAGCGGTAGAAAAGCTTCACGCCGTCATGGCTCGCAAAGGCCTTTTCGATCATGCTGTATCCCCTCATGCAGATGTCATCCTCACCCTATACGGATGAGGCCTTATATTTGCAGTTGATTTCCCGTCGATTGCACATTCATTTCAGCCGAAGCAATCGAGCGGATTCGAGCATTGATGTCGATCTATAAACTGAAATCGTCCTTCCAGTCCCTGCTTCGCCCGCTGGTCGGGCGGCTGGCGCCCATGGGGCTTACCGCAAACCAGGTGACGCTGGTCGCTGCTGTCGTGTCGGTGGCCATCGGTGCGTTGCTGCTTGCCCGGCCCGAACCTGCGCTCTTCGCGCTCGTGCCAGTCTGGATGGTCCTGCGCATGGCGTTCAATGCCATTGACGGCATGCTTGCCCGCGAGCATGGCCAGACGAGCGCGCTCGGCGGCTATCTCAACGAGATCGCCGACGTGGTGTCGGATGCCGCGCTCTATGCGCCCTTCGCGCTCATCGCACCGTTTTCACTGCCCTGGCTGACGGCGATCATCTTTCTTGCGACGCTCACGGAATTTGCCGGCGTGCTCGGCGTCGCCCATGGCAACGGGCGGAGCTACGAGGGGCCGATGGGCAAGAGCGACCGCGCGCTGCTCTTCGGGGCACTCGGCGCGCTGGTCGCCGTCTTCGGCACCCTGCCCGCCTGGACATGGCATATCCAGCCCATGGCCTGCGTGCTGCTGGCCTGGACCGTCGTCAACCGGGTGCGTGCCGGCCTCGCAAACGGCGCGTAAGACATCCCGTTTTTAAACAGTTATCGCTTTCCCCCGAACCGGCCCGGCGTCGGCCGGCCGATTACCTGTTCCCAGTGCTCGTCGGCACGCCGCTCGAAGGTCGCGGCGTCGCGCGCGTCACTCTGATAGAAGGCGCCACGCGGCACGTCGGGCGCATAGACCTGCTCGCTCCAGCCGCGCCCGTCGTCATGCGGAAAGGCATAGCCGACATGGCCGAGTGCCGCCGCGCCCTTGTAATGTGCGTCGCGCAGGTGCATCGGCACGGCCGAGGGCGGCTCGTTCGCGACATGGGCCAGCGCGAGCGAAATGCCGCGGCAGGCCGAATTTGATTTTGGCGCCCGGGCGACATGCAGGGCGGCGTGGGCCAGGATGATCTGCGCCTCGGGATAACCGATCTTCTCCACCGCATGCAGCGCCGCGACCGCCGTCTGGAGCGCGGTATTGTCGGCAAGGCCGACGTCCTCGGACGCATGGATCATGATCCGGCGGGCGATGTAGCGCGGGTCCTCCCCGCCATGGATCAGCCGGGCGAGCCAGTAGAGCGTCGCATCGGGATCCGAGCCGCGCATGGATTTGACGAAGGCGGAGACGACATCGTAATGCGCGTCGCCCGAGCGGTCATGGTTGACGGGTGCCGCCGCGTAAGCCTCCTCCACCATCGCCTCCGTCAGGACGACCGGCCGATCGGGCGCATGGCCGACGGCAAGGCTTTCGAGCACCGTCAGCGCCCGGCGTGCGTCGCCGCCGGAACGGCCGGCGATGCGGCGCAGCTGCTCCGGCTCCAGCCGCACCTCGATGCCCCGGCTTGCCAGATGCCTGACGCCGCGGCGCACCACCTCCTCCATCTCCTGGAGGGTGAGCGGTTCCAGCTTGAGGATCGTCGAGCGCGAGATGAGCGCGGGCGTCAGCGTGTGATAGGGGTTGCCGGTCGTGGCGCCGATGAAATCGGCGACGCCCTCCTCGCAGAGCGCGAGCAGATGATCCTGCTGCGTGGCGCTGAAGCGATGCACCTCGTCTGCGAAAAGCAGCGTCGGTCGCATGCGCGCCTCGTCGGCGATCTTCCTGATATCCGCGACATTGTTGTGCGCGGCGTGCAGCGGGCGAAAACTCTTGCCGAGCATATTGCCGATGGCGCGCGCGATGGAGGTTTTTCCAAGCCCCGGCGGGCCATAGAGGATGATGCTGCCAAGCCGGCCGGCAGCGATGCGGCGGCGCAGCATGGTCCCTTCACCGATGACCTTTTCCTGGCCGATCACGTCGTCCAGAGTTGCCGGCCGCAACTCGGCGGCAAGCGGCATCGAGCCGGTGCGCGGCGCAGCGTCGAAAAGATCGGTCATGGGAACCCCCGTCGAAAGGCCTCTTCAGTCCGATCGTGGGGCAAAAGCCCGCTTCGCGGCCGGATGACGTTCGTCTAGCGGCCACAACGGACGGGGTCAAAGCCTATCGTGCGGTGACGTCGTGGTAGCGGCCGTCCTGGTAGAGCAGCGAATGGCCGGCGCCGATGCGGATGGCCACGACGCGACCGATGACGATGACGTGGCTGTGCCGTTCGATCGCCTCCTCGACAACGCAGTCGATCGCCGCGACCGCATCGACGAGCAGCGGTGCGCCGCTGACGGCGGTCGTCCATTCGCCGCCGCGATAGCGGTCGGGACCGCGCAAGCCCCCGCGGCCGGCAAACTGGTTGGCGAGGCTCTCATGGTCGGCGCCGACGATGTTGATGCCGAGATGGCCATAACGCTCGACGACCGGCCAGGTGGAGGACGAGCGATTGAGCGAAACGAGCATGCGCGCCGGCTCGACGGAAAGCGCGGTCGCCGAAGTGACGGTAGCGCCCGTGCGGGTTTCGCCCTCGCCTGCCGTGATGATGCTGACGCCGCCGCCCAGCGTGCGCAACGCTGCCTTCAGATGATCGGCATCGGCGGGATGATCGAGCACAGCCGCGTTGCGATCGTTGAAGAGGGTATTTTCGATATGCGCATTCATCGTGTCCGCTCCGCTTGAGACCCCGGATATCCCCTAGGGATAGCAAAGGAAAACGCGAAGCAGCAGACACGTCTTTTCTTATTTGACTATTTTTATAGAAAATATGCTCAATGCACGAGACACATGCCGCTCCCCCTGTGCGGGACAGCGCGCCGCATGGAGGCGGCGCGCTGCAACCTCATCAGACCGGCTTACGGCGCGCGGCGATGGCCGTCACTTCCACTTTCATGTCGGGATCGGCAAGTACCGCGACGCCGACGGCACAGCGGACCGGATACGGTTTTTTGAAATAGGCGCAATAGACCTCGTTGAAAGCCGGGCGCTCGTTGATATCGGTCAGGTAGATCGTAAGGTGCATGACGTCCGCCAGGCTGCTGCCGGCTTTTTCCAGCGAGGCCTTCAGGCTTTCCAGCGTGGCGATGCTCTGGGTCCTGATATCGCCGGTCTCGATGGAGCCATCGGCGCGCAACGGGATATGCGTCGTGAAGAGCAGGTTGCCGAGACCCGTCGTGTCGGAGGAGATCTCGCTCTCGTCCGTGTCCTCGATGAAGAAGGGTGCGTTATTGTCAGCCATCGACTGTTCTCCTTGCTTGTGCTTCACCAGACAGTGCCGCGCGCGGCGACATCCTCCACGCGGGTGACGATGCCGTCCCGGTGGAAGACCATGCGGTCGAAAAGATTGCTGACGACGCAGGTGTGGTTGGGCACGATGCGCACCACACTGCCGATCGGCGGAAAATTGTCACCGTAAGCGCTGATATCGACGACCGCGTGCTCCTCCGACAGCGAGACGATGCGCGCGGCCTCGAAGCCGTCGATTTCGCCATAGTCGGTGAAACCGAGCAGGTCGGAGGTCAGCGCCTTGGAACCCGTATCGAGCACGGCGCGGTTTTCCGCCGGGCGCGACACGACGGTGGCGAGGATATGCATGGCAAGGTCGGCGCGGGTGCAATGGCCGGCGCGCACCATGCTGCGATCGTTATAGACATAGGTTCCCGCGCGGTGCTCCGTCGCCGACGGCACGAGATGGGCCTTGAAGAGATCCGGCGAACCGCCGCTGGAGCGGACGGGACAATCGATGCCCTTTGCCGCAAGCAGTGCCATCGTGCCCGACAGGAAGGCTTCGATCGCCTCAGCGCCACCGGGTGCGGGATAGGTCAGGAGACCGCCGAAGCGCAGCGACGGCGATGCCGAGATCGTCTCCGCAAGCGCCGCGGCCGCCTCCGGCGTCTGCACGCCACAACGCTTGCCGCCCGTATCGCACTCGACCAGCACCGTCAGCGGCCGCGCCGCATCGAACGTACCCGCCAGTCCCTCGACAGTAACAGCGCTGTCGGCGACGACCCCTAGATGCGCCACACGCTCATGCAGCGCGCGCAGGCGGCGCAACTTTGCCGCGCCGAGGATGTTGTAGGTGATCAGGATGTCATCGAAGCCGGTATCGGCGAAGACTTCCGCCTCGCTGATCTTCTGGCAATTCAGGCCGACCGCGCCGGCGGCGCGTTGCGCCTCGGCGATCGCGACGATCTTGTGCGTCTTGATATGCGGGCGGAAAGCCTTGCCGTGCTGATCGCAATAGGCCTGCGTGCGCCGGATATTGGCGGCAAGCCGGTCCTCGTCGATGACCGGCATGGGGGTTGCGACCTGATCGAGCGGCGTGCCGACTTCGGGCCAGGGAGAGTACATGGCAAAACCTTCGGATTGTCGCGACGCCGGTGAACGGACGACGCATGTTTGATGCCGCCGCACTATGGTACGAAACGCTTCGGGAGGAAACGGCCTTGCGCCTACGCCTTGCGTTCCTGCAGGATGTTTCCACCATCCACGACGAGCACCGCACCGTTGATATAGCTCGCCTTTGGCGAAGCGAAGAAAACGACGGCAGCCGCCATCTCGGCCGGCGTGCCGGCGCGCCCGCAGGGCGTTGCCCGTGCGGCCCGGCGTTCCTCCTCGGTGGAGGCACCCGTATCGACCCATCCTGGTGCGACGGCATTGACGGTGACACCGCGCGGGCCGGCTTCGAGCGCCAGCGCATGCGTCATGCCCACCATGCCCGCCTTGGCGGCGGAATAGGCCGTTTCACCGGGATTGGCGACATAGGGGCCGGTCACCGAGGCGACATTGACGACACGACCGTAGCCGTCGGCATACATGTCCGGAAGGTAGATGCGTGTGGCAAGGAAGGCCGTCTTGAGGGTGACGGAGATGCCGCGATCCCAGTCCGCTTCCTCCAGATCGACGAATTCCCGCTGCAGCGCCGGCTGCGAAATGCTGCCCATGCCGGCATTGTTGACGAGAATTGCCGCCGGACCTGTCGCCTGGCGAAGACGCTCGACGGACGCCTTATCGGTGAGGTCGCAGATATGGCCGGTCGCGGCAAATCCCGATGCGCGCAGTTCCTCGGCGCGCGTGAAAATGCGATCGCTGGTGGCGACTAGGTGGACGTGAAGCCCCTCCTCCGCGAGGCCTCTCGCGCAGGAAAAGCCGATGCCGTCGGCGGCGCCGGCACCGGTAATGATCGCGGTCTTGCGCGGCATGGGCGCCTCCTCAGTAACCGGCCGTGACGCCGAAATCGATGGACAGCGCAGCACCCGTGATCGGCGCCCCATCCGGCTCGCAGAGGAACGCCACCATGCGGGCGATCTCTTCCGGCCTGATGAAGCGCGCGGCGGCCCGCTGCGGATAGTTGGACAGCAGCTTTGCCTTGTAACCGTCGGGATCGCCCTCGCCATAACGCTCGGCCTGGAACTCGATCATCGGCGTCGCGACGTCGCCGGGGCAGACGGCATTGACGCGGATCTGCCGCGGCGCGAGCTCCAGCGCCAGCGCCTTGGTAAGCAGCACCAGGCCGCCCTTCGAGGCGCAATAGATCGCGGCACCATTGTTGCCGACGAGACCGGCATCCGAGGCGATGTTGACGATGGAGGCGCCAGCGCCAAGATGCGGGATTGCCGCCTGGATGAGGAAGAACGCGCCCTTGAGATTGACGTCGAAGACGATGTCCCAGTCCGCTTCCGTCATGGTCACGCTATCGCCCTCGCGCCAGACACCGGCGGAATTGACGACGACATCGAGGCGACCACGCCACGCCAGAACAGCGTCCACCGCTGCGGCACAGGAGGCGATCCGGCGCATGTCGAGCGGTACGGCCAGCGCATCACCGCCACCGGCCGCGAGGGTATCGACGGTTGCCGTCAGCCGCTCGGATTCCAGGTCGGCGATGGCCACCGCATAACCTTCCGACGATAGCCGCGCGGCGATCGCAGCTCCCATGCCACCGGCCCCGCCGGCAATAAGCGCTACTCTTGGGGTCGTCTGATCCGTCATGTCTGCCTCTGTCGGGATATTTTCGCCAGCCGCGTTACTTGCGGGTCAGGCTGAAGGAGAAGTGGCTGCCGCGATGGTAGTCGATCGCATAATTCACCGGCACGCCGGCAGCGTTGAAACAGGTTTCGGTGATGAGCAGTGCCGGCCCGAAATCCCGGAGGCCATGCCGCTCGACCACATCGTCCGGCAGCATCACGGCCGAAACGCTTGCCGCCGACATGCGCGGGCGGTTGGCGTGCTCCTCGAGGATCTGCATCAGCGAGCCACTCCATTCGATATCGTAGAGCCGGCCGGGGATGATGCTGCGCGGCACGTAGTCGATGCAGTAGAGGATCGGTTCGTCATCGTGCAGGCGGATGCGCTCGATGCGGATCACGCGATCACCGGGGCCGAGCCGCAGGCTTTCGGACACGCGCTTGTCCGGCACCTCCTCGGACATCGAGAGCACCTTGTTGATCGTCCGGTAGCCGTAGTGGCGCGCCATGTCGGTGACGCTCTCGAAGACGGTGATCGGCCGGTCGACCTGCACCGCCGACAGCGCCGAGACGAACCGGCCGCGACCATGCTCGACATAGATCACATCGTCCTGCTCGAGCAGCTTCAGCGCCTCGCGCAACGCCGGGCGTGAAATCTTGAAACGCTGCGTCAACTGCGCTTCGGTCGGCAGCTTGTCGCCCGGCTTCAGCTCTTCGTCCTTGATCAGATCGGCAATCCGGTCCCTGAGCTGGACAGCGAGGGTGCGTGAATCGCGAAGGGGCTCCTCCACCGGATACCTCGTTTGGTCGTTGTCGCCTCGCCTTTCTTGTCTGACAAATCCTGCGTGGTCAAGTAGACGCCCGGTTAGCCGCAACCTTGTGCAATATGTTACGCTTCCGCCTCCATGAAAATTCCGTCGATCGGCTTGACACTCACCATCCACGATGTCAGTTGTCTTACAACATTGAAATCTACGACTATGAGGGCATGTCCATGCTGAACTTCGACGAACAGAGATTCCTGCGCATCCAGTCGGGCGCTGTCGGCCTGCAGAAGCGGCTTGAAACGGTGATCGCGTCCTGCCTTGCAGGTGGCGCTGAAAACATCTTCTTCCTCGGTACGGGCGGCGCGGCGATCCTCATGCAGCCGGCAGCGCAACTTCTGCAGCGCCGCTCGCGTTTCCCCGCCTTCATCGACATGCCGGCGGAACTGGTGCTCACCGGCTCGGCGAACCTCACGGACAAATCGATCGTCGTCATGCCCTCGCTTTCCGGCACGACGAAGGAAAGCGTGGCCTTGCTCGCCAAGCTGAAGGACATCGGCGCGACGGTTCTGACGCTCGTCGGCCACGAGGAAACGCCGCTCGGCAAGGGTGGCGACCATGTCTTCGTCAATTTCGCCGAAGACGACACGTCGTGCGAATCCTTCTATCTCCAGTCCCTTTTCGTCGCGCTGGCCGTCCTCAAGTATCGCGGCGAGATCGATAACCACGATACCATCGTCGCCGAACTCGCGCGCCTTCCGGAACTGCTGCTCGAAGTGAAGCGCGCCTATGAGCCGAAGGCGGAAGCCTTTGCCGCAGTGCTCGCCGGTTCGGATTTCCACATCGTCACCGGCGCGGGCAATGTCTGGCCGGAAGCCTTCTACTACGGCATGTGCATTCTCGAGGAGATGCAGTGGATCCGCACCCGCCCGGTCCATGCGTCCGATTTCTTCCACGGCACGCTGGAACTGGTCGACAAGAACGTGAGCGTCATCCTGTTCAAGGGCGAGGATGCCCTGCGCCCGCTGGCCGAACGCGTCGAGAACTTCGCGCCGAGCTATACGGACAAGCTGACGGTGCTCGATACCGCCGGCTTCGACCTGCCCGGCATTTCGCCGGAAGTGCGCGGCCTCATCTCGCCGATGCTGCTTGCGACCGTTCTGGAGCGCATCAGCGCGCATCTGGAGGTCATGCGCAATCATCCGCTGACGACCCGCCGCTATTACAAGCGCGTCGCTTACTGATATCAGCGGCCAGCAGTCGCCGGCTTGACGTGAGAGCCTGAGAGCCGCGAATGCGCCTGTCCGCCTTCGCGGCTTTGCCGTCCCTGAAGAGAACCGCATGAAGAACCTCCGCTTCGCCGCCGTCGGCGACAATTGTATCGACCGCTTTCGGCCCCCTGTCTCGAAGTCGCTCGTCGGCGGCAATGCGGTGAACGTCGCCGTGCAGTTGGCACGGCTCGGCCAGGTATCGCTCTACTTCGGCGCCGTCGGCCCGGACGAGGCCGGCCGGTGGACGCGCGCGCTGCTGATGCAAAACGGCGTCGACGTCACGCATCTGAAGGAGCGAGCGGGCATCACCGCCTATACGGAGATCGATGTTCTTGCCTCCGGTGAGCGTGTCTTCGCCTATGAGGATTTCGGCGTCTGCGCCGGCTATCGGCCGGACGAGGCCGAT
The DNA here is from genome assembly GCF_024704725.1 of Shinella sp. CPCC 101442. GTDB lineage: Bacteria > Pseudomonadota > Alphaproteobacteria > Rhizobiales > Rhizobiaceae > Shinella. The sequence goes on from NZ_JALIQS010000001.1 coordinate 525,804, forward strand.
ATCGATGTGCTGAAAACCATGGACCATGTCCATATCGGCTGGATGGACGATGGCGGTGCGGTGCGCCGCACGCTTGCCGCTGCGGGCGTCAGCGTCTCCCAGGATGTTTCCGTGAATGCCGATCCCGCCAATCTCGGCACCGGCGGCCTTGCCATCGCGTTTGCCTCGGCGGGCAGCGAGAACGGTGCTGTGGATGCGCAGCTCCGTCGCCTGCTCGGCGATGGCGTGCCGCTCGCCGTCGTCACGGCCGGCAGCAAGGGGTCTTTCGTCAGCGACGGGATGGATCATTTCGAGGTGGGCATTCGCCCGGTGGAAGTGGTCGATACGACCGGTGCCGGCGACAGCTTCATCGCCGGCTTTCTCGCGGCCCGCATCACCGGAATGCCGCTCCCCGATTGCCTGGCCGCCGGGCGCGACCAGGCGGCGCTGACCTGCACCCATGTCGGCGGGTTCCCGCAGGAGGCCAAGCCGCTCTGACGGCTATTTCAGGACGAGCCAGCCGGAGAAGATGATGATCGCGGCGCCCATCAGCGTGTGTATCTCTATAGGCGTCGAAAAGAGAAAGAGACTGTAGAGACAACCCCAGATGATCTGGCTGTACTGGAATGGCGCGACCACCGAGGCCTCGCCGACCCGGAAGGCGCGCACCAGCAGCGCATTGCCGACGATCATGAGCACACCGCCCGCCACCGCAAAGCCGAAATCGGGAACGCCGAGCGGCACCAAATCACCCGAGACGGTCGCAACGATAAAGGCGACAGGCGTCATGACAACCAGCAGGCTGGCGACCAGCGCCTCATCCGTCTCCGCCAGCTTGGTCCGCCGCAGCAGGATCAGCGACAGCGAAAACAGGACCGCCGATGCGAAGGCGGCGAGATGGCCGACATTGAGCGGCGCGGCACCCGGCTTCAACGCCACGGCGACGCCGGCAAAGCCGATGAGAACGCCGGCCCAACCGATACGCGACAGCCGCTCGCCCAGAAAGACAAAGCTCAGCATCGCGACCAGGATCGGCGTCAGGAAGGCGATGAGATAGGCCTCGGCCATGGGCAGCTTGGCAAAGGCGTAGTGGATCAACAACGTATCGAGCGCCAACAGAAGCGCGCGCCAGAAGGCGAGCGACGGCTGGCGCGGTATCAGGCGGCGAACGCGCCCCGTGGCAAGGGCGTGGACCAGAAGCAGGATCAGCGCCGCGACCGTGATGAGAAACGTCACCTGCGGCGCCGGGATCGTGCCGGCCATGATCTTGACGATGGCATCGGTCGCGGAAAACACGAAGAACGCCACGAGCACGATCAACGCGCCCTTCCCGTTCGACGGCACGACCGGCGCGCCGTCGCTCTCTGCCACGGATGCCTCAGCGGACATTGAAACGGCCGAACCTTTCCTCGATGCGAGACTGGGCATATTCCAGGCCGATCGAAAGGATCCAGTAGATCATGGAGGCGGTGATCAGCATCTCGATATGACGGAACTCGGTCTGGCCTAGGGTGCGCGCAAGATACATGATTTCCCAGACGCCGACCACGGAGACGAGCGAGGAATCCTTGAGCATCGCGATGAACTGGTTGCCGGTCGGCGGAATGATGACGCGCATGGCCTGCGGCAGGATGACGAGCGTCATGGTCTGCGCCGGGCTGAGACCGAGCGCGGTCGCGCCCTCCGTCTGCCCGCGGTCAATGCTCTGGATGCCGGCGCGGAAGATCTCCGTCATGTAGGCACCGTAGCAGAGCGACAGGGCGAGAATGCCGGCCGGCACGGCACCGATGACATAGCCCACCTGCGGCAGGCCGAGATAGATGATGTAGATCTGCATCAGCAGCGGCAGGCCGCGGAAGAGCGAGGTATAGAAGGTCGCCAGGCCGTAGACGACGCCGTTTCTGGAGAGCTTTGCGATGGCGCCGGCAAGCGCGATGATCGTGGCGATGATGATCGAGATCGCCGAAATGTAGAGCGTCGTCGTCACGCCCTGGGTAATGAGAAAACCGACTTTCTTGGCGATGAAGGCGAAGGAAAGATCGAAGGAATAGAAGAACAGCATCAGGAGCGTGAACAGCTCCAGCCAGACGGCGATGACCTGCTGGCGGCGCGGCAGCTGTTGCAGCGCCTTCCAGTTTGCAGCGATGATGAGTGCGATCAGCACCGAGGAAACGATGCGTCCGAGGGCCGGGTTCTCCTTCAGCCAGTCGGTCGAGGATGGCAGGACACGGCCGATCCAGGCGGAGCTGACCCCGATGGAATAGAGCACCGCCGCAACAACGGCGAGGATCAACAGACCGCCCGCCCGGCGCGACGCTTCGGGATAAGTGAGTATCAGTCGGCCAATCATGTTCCGCCCCTTCTTCTCTTTGAAGCCACTTACGCCGCGCGCTCGCGCCACCAGTCCTGCGCCTGGAGTTTCCAGTAGGTGAGCTGCGCCACGGCAAGCCCTGCGAGACCGCCTGCCCAGACGAGGCCGAAGGGCTCGAAAAGTTTGTAGCGTTCGGTCTCGCCCAGAATGCCCTCGGCGATGACCTTGCCGCCGATCGCCGTCGTGTTGAGGCCGTGGCCGCCGAAGGCGGTGCAATACCAGACGCCGGGGCTCATGCGCCCGATCTGGGGCATCAGGTGGCGGGCATAGGACATGAGGCCGGACCAGGCCAGCTCGGTCCTGAGGTCGGCAAGCTGCGGATAGGTGCCGACCATTTCGGCACGCAATTCCTTGACGAGGCCCGCCGTGGAGGCGGCATGGGTGGTGATGCGCCCACCCCAGAGGATGCGGCGGCCTCCATCGACGAGGCGATAGTAGTCACCGGCCCGGCGATTGTCGCCGATGGCGCTCTTCGTGGCGATCGCCGTGGCGATCAGTTCCGGCGCGTCCTCGCTGACCATCACATAGGTGGCGATCGGCAGGTAGGAGCGCTTCAGCTTGCCGTTCAGCCCTCCGGTATAGCCGCCCGTCGTGAAGACGACATCGCGCGCCTTCACCTCGCCACCGGCGGTCTTCACGCGCTTCTCGGCGCCGGAAACGTCCACAGATGTGGCCGGCGACTGTTCGCAGATGCGACCGCCGAAGCGCTCGATCTCTGCCGCGATGGCGCGCAGATAGTTGAGCGGATGCATATGAAAGGCATTCGGACTGCGCAGCGCCTGGAAATAGCGCTCGGACTTCAGCACCGAACGCACGGCGTCGCGGTCCATATATTCAAGCTCGTAGCCGTATTCGCGGCGGGTCTCTTCCGCATAGGCCTTGAGGCTGGGGCCGTCGTCATAGCGCAGCACGCTCATGATGCCCGCCTCGGGGGCCGCGTCATCGATACCGAGTGCGCGGATGTTCTCGCGGATGAATTCCATGCCTTCGATGGAGAGGTGGTGCAGCTTGCGCGCCGCCTCCTTGCCGGTCACGCGCGCAATGTCGTCTCCTCCCGTCGCATAGCCGGGGCTGACGAAACCGCCATTGCGCCCGGAGGCCCCGAAACCGACGCTTTCGGCCTCCAGCACCGTGACGCGCTTGCCGGCGCGCGCGAGCTGCAGCGCCGTCGAAAGACCGGCAAGGCCGCCGCCGACGATGACCGCGTCGCATTCGACCGTGCCCGAAAGCGCCGGGCGCGCCGTCTGGTCCGCCATGGTTCGTTTGTAATAGGTGTCCGGATAGGCCATCGTTGCTCCCCCTCGAATAGAACGGCGCGGGCGAAAAGATCACCCGCGCCAAAAATATCAGTCGGCGCTGTAGTCCTTGCCGTACCACTTGGTGGTGAGCGCACCCAGCGTGCCGTCCTTCTTCATTTCCTCGATGATGCCGCCGACCTTGGCGGTCCATTCCGGATCGACCTTCTCGGCGATGACGACGAGCGGTTCGCGGAAGGCATATTCGCCTTCGAGAGCCCTGACCGGATAGCCGTTCTTGATGGCGTTCATCGCGGTCTGCTCGGGTGCGATCACCGCGTCGAGACGAACGCCGGGGCCGAGGCGCAGATCGTCGAAGGGCAGCATGGAATCGGCGAAGGTGCGAACCTCGCCCGGCTCCACCTTGTATTCGATCGGCGGCAGGCCCGGCGCGTCGATTTCCAGCTTGCGGTTGATGAAGTCTTCCGAGGTCGTCGCCGTTTCGACGCCGATCACCTTGCCGTTGAGGTCCGCGACCGTCTTGGCGTCGCTGTCCTTGTGTACGACATAGACATAGGGGCTGTAATAGTAGATGCCGACGAAATCGATCACCTGGGCGCGCGCCTTGGTCGGCGTGACCGAGCCTACGCCGAGGTCATAACGGCCCTGCCAGCGGCCACCCGTCAGGGTCGCCCAATCCGGCGTCTCGAAGCTGACTTCGACGCCGAGGCGCTTGGCGATCTCGCGCGACACGTCGATATCGAAGCCGACCATCTCGTTGCTGTCGTCGAGATAGCTCTGGGGCGGCCAGCCGCTGTTGGTGGCGACAACCATCGCCTTCTTTTCCATGACGCGGTCAAGCGTCTCGCCGGCCTGGGCCGAGACGGCGGCAGCGACGAAGGCGGCGCCTACGGCCAGTCGCATGAAGAGCTTTTTCATGTGGTCCTCCTTGTGATCCGTCAGTTCGGATCCCCTTTATGTAAGATGTCTGACAACTGAATGTGTCAGGGGAAACCTTGCCGAGTCAAGAGCGGCGAGGAGATCAACTCATGAAACGATGAGATGGGCCCATAGAAATCCGTTATGAATTCGTCACATATCGGGGACCATGCCACGCCGGCCTTTTGGCTGGCAAGTTGTCGTACATCTTCCCTGACGATCAGAGCTGATGCAACGCAAACGGCTTGCCTTCGATCGTCTCCACGCGCATGCGGAAGCCGAAGACGGTGTCAAGCATATCGGGCGTGAGGATCTCGCCCGGCGTGCCGTCGGCGATGATCCGCCCGCTCTTCATCGCGACGATCCGGTCGGCATGGGCGCTCGCCTGGTTGATATCGTGCAGCACGATGACCACGGTCTTGCCGTTGGCATCGGCGACGGATCGTAGCGAGCGCATCAGGGCGCGCGCATAGTACATGTCGAGATTGTTCAAGGGCTCGTCGAGCAGCAGGTAGTCCGTATCCTGGGCGAAGGCCATGGCGACGAGCGCCCGCTGGCGCTGACCGCCCGAAAGCGTCTCGATGAAGCGGTCGGAGAGATCTGTGAGGTCGAACTGCGCGACGGCGGCGTCGACGATGGCATCGTCCTCTTGCGTCAACCGCCCCCTTCCGTGCGGGAAACGACCGAAACCGACCAGTTCGCGCACGCGCAGGCGGCTTGCGATCGTCGTATCCTGCCGCAGGATGGCGAGGACCTTGGCAAGGTCCCGGCTCGGCGTCGTATCGACCGGCAGGCCATCGACCGAAATGACGCCGGCCTGCAGCGGCTGAAGCCGTGCGACAAGCGAGAGAAGCGTGGATTTGCCCGCGCCGTTCGGGCCGATCAGCGCCACGACGCCGCCCTTCGGGATATCAAGGCTGATATCGGAGAGGATCGGCGTCGCCCGGTGCTTGAAGGAAACGTTTTCTATCCGGATCATTTGCGGCTCCCGAGGACCAGCAGCAGGAGGAAGATCAGCCCGCCGACGAATTCGATGACGACGCCGAGCGCCGTCGCGTTGCCGAGCGCGTGCTGAAACAGCGTCTGCCCGCCGACGAGCACGACGATGCCGGTCAGGCCGGCGGCCGGCAGCAGCACGGCGTGGCGACGGCTGTTGACGATGCGCTCGGCAAGGGCCGCGACCAGCAGGCCGAAGAAGGCGACCGGACCGACCAGCGCGGTGGAGACGGCGACAAGCGCCGAGACGAGCAGCAGAAGGCCAGTCACCGTCCCCGCCCAGCTGACGCCGAGGCCCATTGCCGCGTCGGGGCCGAGCGAAATGACATCGAGCACATGCCGCGCCCGCCAGGCGATGATGAGAGCGACAACGGTCACGATAGCGGCGAAAACCAGCAGATCCGTGCGCACGGCGTTGAAATTGGCGAAGCTTGCCGATTGTACGACGGCGAATTCGTTGGGATCGATGAGGCGTGCAAGCAGCGACTGCAGGCTGCGGAAGAGAACGCCGAAAACCACGCCGGCAAGCAGCATCAATCCCATATCGAGACGGCTCCGCAGCATCGGCAACAGGAGAGCGCAAGCGAGGCCCATCAGGAGCACGACTTCGAGGCCGAACTTCAGTTGCGGATCCAGCGTCACATAGCCGACGCCGCCGAGCAGGAAGACCAGCAGCATCTGGCCGAAAAGATAGAGCGCATCGAGCCCCATGATCGAGGGCGTCAGGATGCGGTTGCCGGTCACCGTCTGGAAGATCACCGTCGAGACGGCGATGGCGACACCGACCTGCACGAGTGCGGCCAGCTTCAGCAGGCGCAGTTCGAGCACGAAGGCGATATTGCCCTTGAGGCCGATGGCGAGGAAGGCGGCGGCCGCGGCGAGCGCAGCGAGACCAAGGCCGTGGAGGCGACGATCAGCCATGGCCGCCCCGCCGAAACAGGAGCCAGAGGAACACCGCTCCGCCGACCACCCCCATGACGGTGCCGACGGGAATTTCATAGGGGTAGCGGAGGAGGCGCCCGGCAATGTCGCAGGCCAGCACCAGCCCTGCCCCGCCCGCCGCGACCCAGCCGAGCGTGCCGCGTACATTGTCGCCCATCAGCCTGGAGACGATATTGGGCACGGCAAGGCCGACAAAGGGGATCATGCCGACGATGACGACGGCCAGCGCCGTGATGACGGAGACAATGACGAGGCCGATCTGCATCATGCGCGCATAATCGATGCCAAGCCCGATGCTCGCCTCGCGGCCAAGCGCCATGATCGTCAGACGGTCTGCGACGATCCAGGCGACGGCGACCATCAAGGCGGCGATCCACAAGAGCTCGTAGCGCCCGCGCAGAACGCCGGAAAATTCGCCATTGGTCCAGACGGACAGGAATTGCAGGAGGTCCGCCTGCCAGGCGGCAAAGGTCGCGACTGCGCCGATGACACCGCCATAGACGATGCCGAACAGCGGCACGAGGAACGGCTGCTGGGGCGGCAGGCGATGGGCGGTCGCGAGGAAGACCGACGTGCCCACCAGTGCTGCTCCACCCGCAACCAGCGTCTTCACCCAAAGGGCTGCGGCGGGAAAGAGCAGCGTGACGAGAAGGATGCCGAGCTCAGCGCTTTGCGCCGTGCCGGCCGTCGCAGGCTCGACGAAACGGTTGCGCGAAAGCGTCTGCATGATGAGCCCGGCAATCGCAAGGCCCGCGCCGCAGAGCACGGCGGCAAACGTGCGCGGCAGGCGGCTGACGGCGAGGAGCTGCATCGCCTCGGGATCGCTCAGCACCTTGTTCAAGGGCAGCGGGCTGACGCCGACGGCGAGGCTCAACACAAAAAGGACCGCGAGCCCGAGGCCCGCGATCAATCCTGTCCAGAGAGACGGTTTGGAAACGGCTGAAATCATTTCGCGGCGGCGAAGGCCTCCGTGATCGTCGTCAGAACACGCTCAAGCGACTGTACGCCGCCCGCCGCGATGTAAAAATCCGGCGCCGGGAGGTAGACGACCTGCCCTTTCTTCCACGCTGTCGTCTCGGCGACGAGCTCGTTGTCGAGCGTTACCCTGGCCGCCTGCTCGTTCGAGCCCACGGCGGCAGCGCGGTCGAGAACCAGCAGCCAGTCGGGATTGGCCTGGCGGATGAATTCGAACGACACGGCCTCGCCATGCGTCGCCGTCTCGATCTCGTTGACGGCTGCCGGCAGGTCGAGCGCGGCATGTACCCAACCGAAGCGCGAACCCGGCCCATAGGTCGAAACTTTCGGGCCGTTGGACATGACGATCAGCGCTTTGCCCTTGCCAGCGACAGCGGCCTTCGCGGCGGCGAGCCTGGCGTCGAGTTCGTCGGCGACGGCCTTGGCTTCAGCCGGCTTGCCGAAGAGTTCGCCATAGGCGGCAAGGCGCAGCTTGGCCTGGTCGAAAAGGTCGTCGCCGTCGATGGTCATGTCGATGGTGGGCGCGACCTTCGCCGTCGCGTCCGCCTTGGAGGCCGAACGGCTGCCGACGATGATGAGGTCGGGACCAAGCGCGCTCAGCGCTTCGAGATCCGGCTCGAACAGCGTGCCGACCGGCGTCGCACCCTCCCTTACCGGCTCCAGCTCGGGAACGTAGAGCTTGTCCGGCAGGCCTGCGGGGCGGATGCCGAGGCGGACCAGCGTGTCGATCGCGGCAACGTCATAGACCGCCACCGTCTTGGGTGTGCCGTCGATTTCGACCGGCCCACGGGCCGTCACGATGTCCATGGCGCTTGCCGGAAAGGCGGAAAGGAAGGCGGCAGCGACGGCTGCGATGCGATGGATATGTTTCATGAATCACCTGTAGGCTGATGGAAGGCGCGCGATCAGGCGGCCTTGTCCTGCCGCTGCCAGTCGAGCGTCTCGAACGTCTCGCGAAAAGCGAAGCGCGCGAGATGCGATTCGATGATCGACTGCGTCTGGCCAAGCCCCTCGTCATCGACAGACGTCACGACCATGCGCAGGCCCTGAGCGTCCGCCTCGAGGCTCGCCGTACCGCAGGGGAACTGACATTCGCCTTGGGTTTCCGTGTAGGAAACCGTGATCTTGTGCGCGAAATGCTTGCAGAGCTGGACCAGGTATTTCGGTCCGTTCGCGGTCTCGAGATAGGCGGAGGATTGGGGCATGGCCTTTCCTTTCAGCGTAGAATCGCAACCCTTTCGGGCTCCGATCAAAACATAACGTCTTTACTCATGTTTTCCCGGCAAGGGAAGCCGGCCGCTACGGCCGGTCCCCGCCAAAGAGCGCGATCAACCCATCCGGCAGGACACCCTGCCAGACGAGATAGTCGTGCCCGCCGGCATAATCCCGGTAGGTGACGGGAATGCCCTTGGCCTGCAGCACGTCCCGCAGGTGCCGGCTTGTATCGAGGATGCCGGCCGTACCGTGGGCGCCGGTCTCGAAAAGGCCGGCAGCGAGGAAGAAGCGCAGCGGCAGTACCCCGCCTGCGGCAATCAGCCCCGCCACATGCTCCCTCCGGTCTTCAGGCGTGCCGGGCGGGCTCCACCAGAAGGAGCCGGACATGGAAAGAACGTTGCCGAAAACCTCCGGGTGACGCATGGCGACTGTCGCCGCGGCAAGCCCGCCATAGCTCGACCCCGCGAGCACCGTGCGCGCCGCCGAAACGGCCACCCCGGTCTCCTTGACGACCAGCGGGTAAAGCTCCACCGCCATGAAATCGGCGAAGGCAGGATTGGCCGGCAGTTCGCGTGCCCGCGCCGCCCGGTCGGGATTGGCGACGAAGACCGCGACGACAGGCGGCACCGCACCGGCGGCGATCATGTTGTCGAGCATGCGCGGCACCGGCACCCGTTCCAGATACTGGTCGGCATCGAAGACGAAGAGCAGGATCGTGTCCTTGCGCGCCGGGTCGAAGCCGGCCGGGCGATAGATCGTGATGTCGCGGCGGTTGCCGAGCACCTCGCTTTCGATGGAAAGCGTTTTCAGCGTCCCGGTGGGATTGCCGTTTTCCGCAAGCCACGGCTGCGGCGGTGCACCCTCGAGTTCAAGTACGCTGTCCTGATTGTAGGCGTCGCTCGCCTTGGCCGGCCACGGGTGGCGGTTGAGCGGATCGGCCTTGGCCGTTGCAAGGATGGCGATGCGCCGGTCGCGCGCCGTACCCGGCACGTCGGGCACGTCGAAGGCAAGCTGGTAGGAAAGCCGCGTGCCATCGGGAACGTCGAAGCTCTTGAACCAGATGTGCGAACCGGCAAGCTGCTGCAGCTCCTCATGGTCCCCGCTCGGCGCGCCGAACAGGCGGATGTTGCGTTGCGCGCCGCGACCGAGGAAGGTGACGATCTTGCGGCCGTCCTCGCCAGCCTCGACAAGCGGCGTGCCCTGCGCTTCGACCATCGCCCAGAAGCCGTCCGTCGCCTTGCCGGCAGCAACGGTTTCGGCAACGCCGGCAATCGTCGGGCTGAGATAGGTCGGCGCGGCTGGCAACTGGTCCGCGCGCGTCACCAGCCGATCGAGTGTCAGCGCATAGGTTCCGGGCTCCCTCCCCGTCACGATGAGCCGGTCATCCGGCGTTTCGGCCATGAATTGGAATTCGACCGTGCCCCGGGCACCGTCGGCAAGCCGTCGCAGGTGCCGGCCGGACGCATCCACAAGATCGAGATCGAAACGCCCCGTGGCGACACGCAGCTGGCCCTTGACGTAGGAACCCTGGGCAACGCCGGGATCGAAGGCTTGCGCCGTCCCAATCGCTTCGGCTTTGTTTTCCAACGCTGCGCCCACGGCAAGCGACAAGGCCTGGGGCGTCTCCGCCGCAGGTGCCGGTGTCATCGACAGGACCATGGCCACGAAACCCAGCCCGACTGTCCGCAAGACTACCATTGCTTCTTCAGCGTCGCGACGATGCTGCGGCCTTCGCCGTAGAAGCAGGCATAGGCATTGGCGCAGGAGGCGACATAGCGCTCGTCACCGATGTTCTTGACGTTCACCTGGAGGGACAGGCCCTTCAGGTCGGGGCTTGCCGCACCGAAGTCATAGGAGGCCATCGCATCGAACAGGGTGACGGCGCCGACCTTGAACGTATTGGTGCCATTGCCCCAGCTCGAGCCCATGTAGCGCACGCCGCCGCCGACCGTCAGGCCCTCAAGCGCGCCGGTATCCACCGTATAGGTCGCCCAGAGTGCGGCCTGATGCTGCGGAACACGTGACGGCGTCTTGCCGACGATGCTGCTGTCGACGGAGGCCTTCACGACGCTATCGATATAGCTATAGCCCGCGATGAGGGAGAGGTTGTCCGTCACCTCGGCCCGGGCCGACAGCTCTATGCCGCGGTTGTGGATCTCGCCGATCTGCGAATAGACCGTCTTGCCGGCGACCGGATCCCAGGCACCATCGACCACGTCGTTCTGCGTCAGGTCGTAATAGGCGGCCGTCAGCAGCAGGCCCGTTCCCTCCGGCGCATATTTCACGCCCACTTCAAACTGGTCTGCGGTCGTCGGCTTGAAGGCCGGATCACCCGCCGGCGGCGAATAGAGCGCCGGCTCGAAGGAGGTCGCGTAGCTGACATAGGGCGCGATGCCGTTGTCGAACGTATAGAGCGCACCGGTACGCCAGGTGAACGCACCATCGTCGTAGGACTGGCTGGTGCCGGCGAGGAGGTCGTCGATCTCCGTCTCCGCCCGGTCGTATCGAATGCCGGCGAGCAGGTTCAGATTGCCGATCTCCACCTGATCCTGAAGATAGACGCCAGCCTGACGGGCGGTCGTCTCGGTCAGGTCGGTCGTCGCAAGCGCAATCGAGTCATAGTCGATGCCGCCATATTGCGGATCGGTGAGATCGAGCGTCGGCGCGGAAGCCGAGCCCCACTGATAATCGCGTTTGCGATACTGGTAGTCGACACCGGCAAGCAGCGTGTGCTCCGCCGCCCCCGTCGAGAATTTCGCCTCGAGCTGGTTGTCGATGGTGAACTGGTTCCAGTCGTCCGTGCCACCGCGGGCGCTGCGGTTGAGGATCGTGTTGTTACCGGTCACCGGATCGGCGGAAAGCCAACCATAGACGAGGGTGTGGTGCAGCCAGTCGGTGCGGTGGTAGCGTGCGTTCTGGCGGAAGGTCAGATTGTCGTTGATCTCGTGCTTAAACTCATAGCCGATCCAGGCCTGCTGGCGCTCGGCGCGTTCGAAATCCGGGTCGGACACGAAGAAATCGGGCGAAATGAAACCGAAACCGGGGATCGGCTCGACCGTGCCGGCAGCGTCGAGGAAGTTGCGGAAACCGGCATCCGGCTCGTTCTGGTAACCGCCGAGCACCGTCACCGAGGTGCCCTCGTCGGGCGACCAGGTGATGGAGGGCGCAATGGCGAAGGAACTCTGCTTTGCGTAATCTTCCTGCAGATCGCGCTTCAGGCCGGTTGCGGCGATGCGATAGCTGAAGGCATCATCGAAACGATCGCTGACGTCGAAACCACCGGAGAGATAGCCGTCCGTACCGACGGAGATTTCCGCTTCGCGCAACGGCTCGTCGGTCGGCTTCTTGCTGACCATGTTGACGATGCCGCCCGGATTGGCCTGACCGTAGAGCACCGAAGCCGGGCCGGAGATCAGCTCGACGCGCTCCAGCAGATAGGGATCGATCTTGGCATAGGAGAGATCGCCGCCGAGGAAGAGGCCGTCGAGATATCGGGGCACGTAGTAGAAGCCGCGCACGAACATCTCGTCGCGCAGATTGGACGCACCGCGATATTCGGTGACGACACCCGGCGTATAGCGCAGGGACTCGGCGACGGAGAGCGCGTTCTGGCTCTGGATCTGCTCCTTGGGGACGACTGCGATCGTCTGCGGGGTCTTGGCGATCGGCGTATCCGTCTTCGTACCGGTCAGGCTTTTCCTGGCGACATAGCCGCCAACCGGGCCATCGCCCCTTTCACCCGCGCCGCCCTCGACCACGACGGCCTCCAGCGCGGTGTCGCCCGCAGCCGCGCTTTGATCCTGCGCCGCAGCCGCATTCAGCGTCAGAACGCTGGCTGCCGCCAAAAGCATGATGCGACGTCGTCCCATGGACGGCGAAAGAGTGCCCAACATATCCCCAAACCCACATGCCAAAGGCCGGCTTTGCGGCCGGCGATTAAACTTGATTAACGCAGTCAACTATGCCAGTAGCTGGGTTCACCTGTCGACGGCAAAGACTTTCGCTGAGGCGTCAGAAAACTTTGCGCAGGCGGCAACAGGCCATTCCACGCGGGTAAGGCGATGCAAGAGGGCGGCGTCTTGAACATCAGGATCAAACCAGAGATTCCCCAGCACCTGTTCGTCGGCGCCATGGACGGGCCGGCGAGCTGCACGCCCGACGACAATCTCTACGATGTCTGGCCGAAGTTCCTCATCATGGTGCTCCTGCAGGGGCAGCAGCATTTCGTGATGGATGGAGAGCATTTCCGCATCGACGCGGGCGGCGCGGACAGCCCGGAGCCGGTCGTGTTCATGCTGAACGTAGCCCGCGGATGCAAACTGCAATTCGTCAACGAAACCGCGACCCCGATGCGCAAGGTGATGATTTCGGCGCCGCTGCCCTGGATCGACCGCCTGATCCGCTCGCAGCCGACCAGCATGCCGAAGCTGCGCGCCTTCTTCTCGCGCCATCTTGCGACCTTCAGCTTCGCGCCGAACCGGCATCTTTCGCAGATCGCCGAACATATCCTGAAGCCCCCGGGCGCCATGGCGGGCGAGCTTCTGACGCTCTACCGCAATTCCCATGCCTTCGACATCATGTGCCAGGCCTGCTCGGTCCTCGTCGAAGAAGATGCAACGGCCCATCAGCCGATGGCGCTCAGCCGTCGTCTGGGCGAAAAGGTGCGCGACTACATCCTTGCCCATGTCTGCGAGGACCTGACGCTCGACCGCATCGCGCGCGAGGTCGGCATCAGCACCTCCTCGATCCAGCGTCATTTCAAGGAGCATTTCGGCACCAACGTGTCGGACTTCATCCGCCAGGAGCGGCTGGAGACGGCGCGTGCCGCACTGGAGAGGGATGGCATCCCGATCTCGCAGGCCGCCTATCTTGCCGGCTATCGCAATCCTTCGAGTTTCACGACGGCCTTCAAGAAGGCCTACGGCGTTTCCCCGAAACACCGCCGGGCGTAAAACGCCTCAGCGGACGATGACCCGATCCCGGCCGGCTTTCTTGGCGTCGTAGAGGGCGTTGTCTGCGCGGGAGATGACCGAACCGACGCTTTCCGCGAGATCGCAGACAGCACCGCCGACGCTGACGGTTACCATGAGCGAATCCGTATCGATGACGATGGGGAGCGTGCGCACGACCTCCCGCAGACGCTCCGCGGCTTCGTGAACCGAACCATAGTCCGGCCTTTTCAGCACCACGGCGAACTCCTCCCCGCCCATGCGGCCAAACCGGTCTTCCAGCTGGAGGATATCACGGCAACGCTGCGTGAACGCGATAAGAACCTGGTCGCCGACGCCATGGCCATAACGGTCGTTGATCGTCTTGAAATGATCGATATCGAGCATCAGGAAGGCAACAGGCGTCCCCTTCTTCTGGCAATCCGCGTGGATACGATCGGCTTCCTCGAAGAAGCGGCGGCGGTTCATTGCGCCGGTCAGCGGGTCCGTGTCCGCAAGAACCTTTAGTTCCTTGGCGTAGCTGCGCTCACGCGTCACGTCGATATACATGTTGACGTTGAAATTTCCGATCGTGCGATGACGGAACTGAATCGTGCGCGTTTCCCCGCTCGCCGTCGCCACATCAAGATCGAAGGGCGTCATCTCGCGGTTTTCCGCGCGGGCCACGGCAATGGAATCGTACCATTGCGTCCGGGCGAATTCGCGGTAGTCAGGGTCGGGATAGGCAAGCCGCCACCAGTCCTCGATGTTGGAAATTTCGTCCTGCGAGTAGCCGAACAATGCCTTGAACGTGGAGTTGGCAAACTGGATCTGATCGTCCGTGCCCGATATCTCGAAGCCGAAAGGCAACCAGTTGAGCAGCGAAATGACGTTCTCCTGCCAGCCGGCAAGCGTCACGGAACCTTGCGGCGGTGCATCCAGGAAGGTGAAGAGCCGCAGGAGCTCGCCTTCCACGGCAACCTTTGTGACCTGAACCATGAGCATGCGCTCCTGCCCCTGCACATGCGCGCGGATGAGGAACGGCTCGCCGGGAACACCGACCGGCGCCACGCTCCAGATCTGGCCGAGCATCAGCGTCGCTTCCGGGCCGACAAGCTCCTCGACCGAGCAGTTGCCAAACCCTTCAAGGCCGCGGCCAAACAGGATTGCGGCATTCGCATTGGCATAGCGCACCGTCAATGTCTGCTTTTCCATGAGCACGAGCGGCGCGCCGACGCAATTCATCCAGAAGTCCACCTCCTGGCGGGACCTGCGGGAATGGGCCTCGTCCGGCACTGGGGAATGCTGAACTGCGGTGTCAGGCATGCTCATACGCTTGCTACTCGCTACACGGATACGGTGTGGTCATTGCACCATCCGCAAGAAGCTAGTGGCTCGGTGTAAGGATTTGGTTTACGCGACGTGAGCACGTCATGGCGCGGCGACATAAATCCTTTATGGTGCGCAAAAGCCTCAAATCAGGAACGCCGCCGCATGAGCCGACAGACCGACGCCATCCTCGATCTCTGCCACGCCCTGCCGCCGACGCGCACCGCGATCGTGCATGCGGTAAAACCCAACGTGGTGGAGGCGGCAGCCGAGGCGGTGCGGGAAAAGCTGATCGTACCCGTGTTGATCGGCCCTGCTGCGAAGATAGCCGCCGCTGCGAAGGAGGCGGCCGTCGACATTGCCGGATGGGAAATCGTCGATACGGAACATAGCCATGCGGCGGCGGCCAAGGCCGCGGAGCTAGCCGCAGGCCGCCATGTCGATGCGATCATGAAAGGCTCGTTGCACACGGACGAGCTTCTGAGTGCAATCGTCAGAGCCGATGCGGGCCTGCGCACCGAGCGGCGCATCTCGCATTGTTATCTGATGAGCATTTCGACCTACCCGAAGCCGTTCATCATCACCGACGCCGCCGTCAACATCCTGCCGGAGCTGCCGGTCAAGGCCGACATCGTACAGAACGCGGTCGATCTCTGGCGGGTCGTCTTCGGTGACCGGATGCCGAAAGTCGCCGTGCTTGCCGCCGTCGAGACGGTCAATCCGAAGATGCAGGCGACGCTCGATGCGGCAGCGCTCTGCAAGATGGCGGATCGCAAACAGATCACCGACTGCCTCATCGACGGCCCACTCGCCTTCGACAACGCGATCAGCGTGGAGGCGGCGCGCGAGAAAGGCATCGTCTCCGAGGTCGCCGGCAAAGCCGACATCCTGCTCGTGCCCGATATCGAGGCCGGCAACATGCTGGCCAAGCAGCTGACCTTCCTCGGTGGGGCGGAAGCCGCCGGCATCGTTCTCGGCGCGCGCGTGCCCGTGATCCTCACGAGCCGCGCCGACAACGAACGCACGCGCCTCCTCTCCTGCGCGCTCGCCGTCCTGCTCGCCGATGCTCGCACGAAGGGACGCATCCTGTGATCGATGTCCTGCTCGTTCTCAACACCGGCTCGTCCAGCCTGAAGTTCGAGGTTTTCGGCTACGAAAAACTCGACAGGCTCGCCAAGGGCAAGGTCACCGGCATCGGCAGCGGGGCGATGCTCAGCGCAACCATCGAGGAGACCGGCACCGTCATCGACCGGCCGCTGGCCGACGACGACCACGACACTGCGATGGGCGCGGTGATCGACCTGATCGACTGCTACGACGACGGCTGGCGCATGGTCGCAACCGTGCACCGCATCGTGCATGGCGGCGAAACCTTCGCCGATCCGGTCATCGTCACCCCGGAAATCCTGTCCGAACTGGAAACGCTCGTGCCGCTCGCCCCGCTGCACCAGCCCTACAATCTCGCCGGGATCGCCGCATCGGACCGGCTGGCGGACGCGCCCGACATCGCCTGCTTCGATACGGCCTTCCATGCCGCCCAGGCGCCGGTGTTCAAGGCCTTTGCGGTCGAGGAAAGCTTGCGCGAAAAAGGCATTCGCCGCTACGGTTTTCACGGGCTGTCCTACGACTGGATTTCCCGCGTGCTCGCCCGGGACTATCCCGACGTCGCGAAAGGCCGGGTCGTCGCCGGCCACCTCGGCAATGGCGCCAGCCTCTGCGCCATGAAGGGCGGCAGGAGCATCGACACGACGATGGGCATGACGGCGCTCGACGGCTTGCCCATGGGCAGCCGCACGGGTGCGATCGATGCCGGCGCCGTCACCTATATGATGCGCAGCCTCGGCTTCTCGGTGGACGAGGTCGAGCGAATGCTCTACGAGCGCTCCGGTCTCAAGGGGCTCTCGGGCGTCAGCAACGACGTCAAGACGCTGATCGAAAGTTCCGACCCGCGCGCGGCCTTCGCGCTCGATTATTTCGCCCTGAAGGTGGCGCAATATGCGGCCATGATGGCGACCTCGATGGGCGGCATCGACGCCTTCGTCTTCACAGGCGGCATCGGCGAGAACGCCGCGCCGGTGCGCGAGGCGATCCTGTCACGCCTCGCCTTTCTCCAGCCCTTTCGCATCCTCGTCATCGCCGCCAATGAGGAGCGCATGATGGCGACGCACGGCAAAGCGCTGCTGGAGAGACAAGGCTGAACCGCGGGCCGCGGGCCCGTCATCCTTGCCGGCATGAGATATCGTGGGTTCAAGCCACCTGCGCGCCCCGCGTATCGAAGCCGGTAGCCAACCTTTGCCAAATCGCGGTTGAAGAGGCATTTCCACACCCCGACCTGCACGGGCAGGCAATGCCCGGCGGTTCCCAGCCCTGCCGCGTACAATTTTTAGCCCGGCTAAAAAAGAAATTGACAACGCCATTGCGTCGCGCACTATTGAAGTAATACTAAAAACTCGATGAATGGATGGCAAGCATGGGAGAACCCGGGGCGAGCGATGCGCCCGACATCGGCGAGCGCCTTCGCGCACGGCGCCGGGCCTTGAAGATGACCTTGCAGAATGTGGCGGATGCCGCCGGCTTCTCGGTCGGCTTCATCTCGCAGATCGAGCGCGGCATCACCGTTCCCTCGCTGACCTCGTTGATCGCTGTCTGCCGGGCCTTGAAGACCGATGCCGGGTCTTTCTTCCAGCCGCCGCGCGTGGAAACGCCGATCACCCGACGCCATGGGCGTCCCGTCTATGGTCTCGGCGGCACCCCCGACAATGCCGTCACCTATGAGCGCCTGTCCGCCTCCTTCCCCGGCAATGTGCTGCGATCGGCGCTCATCCACGCGCCCGCGGGTTTTCACAGCGAGCCGATGTCGCATGAGGGCGAGGAAATCTACTTCATCGTGGAGGGCGCGCTGACCATCGAGATCGACGGCGAGCGCACGATCCTGGAAGCCGGCGATTCCGCGCATTTCCTTTCGACGCTGACGCATGCCACCTGGAACCATACGGACCGGCCAACGACGATCTTCCACACCTGCACCATGGACGTCTTCGGCGACGAAAAAGCAGCAGACACACCTGCAAGCTTCGTCGTCAAACGCAGTTCCCCCACTTTCGATACAGATTAACCTCAAGGACAGCATCATGATCGAACAGACCGCCACGCGCCTCAAGGCGTTGCGCCAACGCATGGCCGAGACCGGCACCGGCCTCGTCGCCATCGCACCCGGCTCCCATATGGATTGGGTGCTGGGCTTCCATCCGCATCCCGACGAGCGACCCTGCCTGCTGCTGATCGGCCCGGAAAGGCAAGCTTTCCTGATGCCGGTGCTGAATGCGGCGGGAACACGCGAATTCACCGACATCGCCTTCCACAACTGGGCGGACGAAACGGGCCCGGTCGAAGCCCTTGCCGCTGCACTCGCCGATATCGGCGCGGAGGCCCCCGGTCTCGTCGCGCTTGACGAAACCATGCGCGCCGACTTCGCCCTCCTCCTCCTCGATGCGCTGCCGACCGATACCCGCCGCGACTTCACGCCGGCGACGCTCGGCGGCCTCCGCATGCGCAAGGACGGCGCCGAATATGCCAAGCTGAAGATGAATGCCGGCATTGCCGACCGCGCGATGCAGGCGGCCTTCGCCGCCATCCGCCCGGGCATGACAGAGAAGGACGTCGCTGCCGAGATCCGCGCCCACTTCTCCTCCGAAGGCGCCTCGCCGCAGTTCTGGATTGTTGGCGCGGGCGGCAATGGCGCTTTTCCGCACCATTCGGCAAGCGACAAGGTCGTCGAGGACGGTGACGCCGTCGTCATCGACATCGGTGGCCGCAAGGAGGGTTTCCCCTCCGACATCACCCGCATGGCTGTCATCGGCCATGCGCCCGAGGGGTATGGCGAGATCCACGCCATCGTCGAAAAGGCCGTGCAGGCGGCGCTGAAGGCGGCAAAGCCAGGCGTTATCGCCCGCGAGGTCGATGCGGCCGCCCGCAAGGTCATCGCCGATGCCGGCTATGGCGACTATTTCGTACACCGCACCGGCCACGGCATGGGCATCGACGGCCATGAACCGCCCTATATTACCGCCACATCCGAAACGGTGCTGGAGGAAGGCATGGTCTTCTCCATCGAGCCCGGCATCTATCTGCCCGGCCGTTTCGGCATCCGCCTGGAGGATATCTTGATCCTGCGCGCCGACGGCCCGGAAATCCTGTCGTCACTGCCGCGCGCCGTCCACGTCGTACCGGCCTGACAAGTCGACGGAACGGCGTGAAAACGCCGTTCCGTCCGCAAGCGCCGATTTGTGAACGCTGCGTTCTCGTGGGGCGCCTTTTCAAGCCTGACGCTATGCACCATGTTCCGCCCAACACATCTTGCAACGGACGCATCGCGTCGAGGCGGACATTCATGAAGAAAATCGGCTTTCTCTCCTTCGGCCACTGGACACCCTCCCCGCAATCCCAGACCCGCTCGGCGGGCGACACGCTTTTGCAATCGATCGACCTTGCGGTCGCGGCGGAAGAACTGGGTGCTGACGGTGCTTATTTCCGCGTCCATCACTTTGCCCGGCAGCTCGCCTCGCCCTTCCCGCTGCTCGCCGCCGTCGGCGCGCGCACCAAGAAGATCGAGATCGGCACCGCCGTCATCGACATGCGCTATGAAAACCCGCTCTACATGGCCGAGGATGCCGGTTCGGCGGACCTCATTGCCGGCGGCCGCCTTCAGCTCGGCATCAGCCGCGGCTCCCCCGAGCAGGTCATCGACGGCTGGCGCTACTTCGGTTTCCAGCCGCAGGAGGGTATGAGCGACGCCGATATGGGCCGCCGCCATGCCGAGGTCTTTCTCGACATCCTGAAGGGCGAAGGTTTTGCCGAGCCGAACCCGCGGCCGATGTTTCCCAACCCGCCGGGCCTGCTGCGCCTCGAGCCCCATTCCGAGGGGCTGCGCGAACGCATCTGGTGGGGTGCCAGCTCCAATGCCACGGCCGTCTGGGCCGCCCAGCGCGGCATGAACCTGCAAAGCTCCACCCTCAAGGACGACGAGACGGGCGAACCCTTCCATGTCCAGCAGGCGGCGCAGATCCGCGCCTATCGCGAGGCCTGGAAGGAAGCGGGCCATACCCGCACGCCGCGCGTCTCGGTGAGCCGCAGCATCTTCGCGCTGGTTGACGACCGCGACCGTGCTTACTTCGGCCGGGGCGGCAAGGAACAGGATTCGATCGGCTTCATCGACGACAAGACCCGCGCGATCTTCGGCCGTTCCTATGCCGACGAGCCGGACAAGCTCATCACGCAGCTCGCCGCCGACGAGGCGATCCAGGAAGCCGACACGCTGCTGCTCACCGTGCCCAACCAGCTCGGCGTGGAATACAACGCCCATGTCATCGAGGCGATCCTGAAACACGTCGCGCCAGCACTGGGCTGGCGCTAAAGACGTCAAATCCGCTCGATGTCGCGGCGAAGCACGATGGAGGTCGTCAGGTCCTCCACATTGTCCATCGTCGCGACCTCGTCGCGCAATTCGTTGAGCGCATTGATCGACCCGACCTCGACCTCCACCACGAGGTCGAGCTGGCCGCTGACCGAAGAAACCTTGCGCACGGCGGAAAAGCCGGCGAGGCGGTCGAGCACGCCGATGGAAGGCGTGCGCTTCAGCGTCATCAGCAGGAAGGCCTGGATCTGACCGTCGTCGAGCTGGCCGATATCGGCCCGGTAGCCTCTGATGATGCCGGCCTTTTCGAGCCGCGCGACGCGCTCTGTCGTCGCACTGCGCGACAACCCGATGCGGCCGGCAAGCGACTTCATGGGGATGCGCGCCTCCTTGGTGAGGATGCTGAGGATCGTCCGGTCGATGGTATCCGTGCCCTGCATGATGCCTCCCCTGACTGCGCCGACAAGATGACGGTTATTATATACACTGTGCAGGCACAACCGGCATAATGCCGGATGCGCCGATCCATCGTCCATGCAACTCTCCACGCACAAAAGAGGATTGCCATGAACGACATGCTGAAAACGACCCCCGACTTTTCCCTCGAAGCCGCAGCCGCGCTGCTCAAGCAGCAATACGGCCTGTCGGGCAGGCTGTCGCCGCTCGCCAGCGAGCGCGACCAGAACTTCAAGGTGGAAACATCAGAGGGGACCTTCATCCTGAAGATCGTCAACGCCGCCGAGCCGGTCGTGGAAAGCGATTTCCAGACGGCGTTGCTCGCGCATCTCGGCACCCATGCCGGCGATCTGCCGGTGCCCCATATCCGTCCCACGCTCTCGGGCGAAAGCCTTGCCGCTACGACGAGCCCGCACGGCACGGCGCACCGCGTCCGCCTTGTCAGCTGGGTCGAAGGCGAGCCGCTTGCCGAAACGACGCGCAGCGAAGCCGCGCTCGAATCCCTCGGCCACATGCTCGGCCGGTTCGATGCGGCGCTGAAGGGGTTCATGCATCCCGGGGCGCTACGCGATCTCGACTGGGATATCCGCACTGCCGGCCGCTCGGCGGACCGTCTCTCACATGTCACGGCTGCGGAAGACCGTGCTCTCGTCGAGCGCTTCCTAAAGCGCTTTGCGACGGTCGCGCCGCGCCTTGCGACGCTACGCGCCGCCGTCATCCACAATGACGCCAACGACTGGAACGTGCTGGTCGATGCCGGCAATCCTGACCGCATTTCCGGCCTCATCGATTTCGGTGATGCACTCCATACGCCGGTCATCGCGGAAGTGGCGATTGCCGCCGCCTATGCCGGCCTCGACCACGCCGACCCGATCGGCGCGGCCGCCGCCATCGTCCGCGGCTTCCATGCGCAATATCCGCTGCTCGAAGAGGAGGTCGATCTTCTCTACGACCTCATCGCGATGCGCCTCGTCACCTCGGTCACCATGTCGGCCTCGCGCCGCATCCATGCCGAGGACAACCCCTATCTCGCGATCAGCGAGCGTCCGGCCTGGACGCTGCTGCGCAAGCTCGACCGCATGAACCCGCGTTTTGCCGCCGCCATCCTGCGCAAGGCCTGCGGCTTCGAGGCAGTACCCGGCGCCCGCGTGGTGGCCGACTGGATCGAAAAGAACCGCAAGTCGCTCGCCCCGCTGCTCGTAAAACCGGCCGCCACCTATCCGGCCGCCCTCGTGCCCTATGGCGATCCGACCCACCCGATGACCGTCAAATCCGCCGCCGAACAGCCGGACGCAGCGCAGGCGATCTGGGACGCCTACTGCCGCGACACCGGCGTCGAACTCGGCATCGGCCCCTTCGGCGAGGAACGCACCGTCTATGCCGGCGAGATGTTCGTCTCGCGCTTCATCGAAGGTGCGCGCCGCACCCACCATCTCGGCTTCGACCTCTTCATGGCGGCGGGCACCAAGGTCTTCGCGCCGCTCGCCGCCACCGTGGTCAGCGTCGAGGTCGAAAAGGACCCGCTCGGCTATGGCTGCCTGATCGCGCTTCTCCACGAACCCGAGGGTTGTCCGCCCTTCATCTCGCTCTGGGGGCACCTTGCCCATGAGGCCGTGAACCGCCTGAAGGCCGGGGACCGGCTGGAGGCCGGCGCGCTGGTCGGCGAAATGGGAGCACCCAAGGAAAACGGCGGCTGGGCACCGCACCTGCATTTGCAGATCTCCACCGACACGACGCTGTCCGCCACCGAAATCCTCGGCGTCGGCGAACCGCGCTACCTCGATGTCTGGGCCGAACTCTTCCCCGATGCGCGCATCTTCGCCGGTGTCGCGAAAGAGTTCTTCGAACGCCAAGGTCGCTCGCATGAGGAGATCGTCAAGATGCGGCGCGAGCTGCTTCTGCCGAACCTCTCGATCTCCTACGACAAGCCGATCAAGTTCGTGCGCGGCGAAGGCGTCTGGCTGATCGATGACAGCGGCCGGGCCTATCTCGACTGCTTCAACAATGTCTGCCACATCGGCCATGCGCATCCGGCCGTCGTGGAGGCGATGGCGAAACAGGCCGCGACGCTCAACACGAACACGCGCTACCTGCACGACAATATCGTCGCCTATGCCGAGCGCCTGACGGCGACGCTGCCGAAGGAGTTGACGGTCGCGGGCTTCGTCAACAGCGGTTCCGAGGCCAACAGCCTGGCGCTGCGCATGATGCGCGCCCATACCGGCCGCGAAAACGCCATCACGCTCGACTGGTCCTATCACGGCACGACGCAGGAGCTGATCGACATCAGCCCCTACAAGTTCCGCCGCAAGGGCGGCAAGGGGCCGAAGCCGCATATCCATATCGCCGCCGTCCCGGACAGCTATCACGCCCCGGCGGACTGGCCGATCGAAGAGCACGGCAAGCGGTTTGCCGAAAGCGTCGCCGAGCAGATCTCCGTCATGAAAGCGAAGGGCGAAGGCCCGGGCTTCTTCATCGCGGAATCCATCCCGAGCGTCGCCGGCCAGGTCTTCCTGCCGGAAGGGTATCTCAAGGAGGTCTACCGGCTGGTGCGCGAAGCTGGCGGTGTCTGCATCGCCGACGAGGTGCAGGTCGGTTTCGGCCGCGTTGGCAGCCACTGGTGGGCCTTCGAGACGCAAGGCGTGGTGCCCGACATCGTCACCATGGGCAAGCCCATCGGCGACGGCCATCCGCTCGCCGCCGTCGTCACGACCCGTGAGGTCACCGACAGTTTCAACAACGGCATGGAATATTTCAACACCTTCGGCGGCAACCCGGTCTCCTGCGCCGTCGGCCTCGCGGTCCTCGACGTCATCGAGGGCCAGGACCTCCGCGGCAACGCGCTTGCCGTCGGCAATTACCTGATGGACGCCTTCCGCGACATGCAGACGCGCTATCAGGCGATCGGCGACGTACGCGGCCTCGGCCTCTTCCTCGGCATCGAGCTGGTAAGCGACCGCAAGACCAGGGCGCCCGCCACCGAATTCGCCCGCGCCGTCTCCAACGGCGCGCGCCGGCGCGGCGTGCTGATGGGCACCGAGGGCCCGTATGACAACGTGCTGAAGATGCGCCCGCCGATGATCTTCTCCAAACGCGACGCCGATCACCTGATCGCCGTGCTCGAGGAAACCTTCGCCGACGTCGAAAAGACGCTCGGCTAAGACGGGCCAACCGGGAGAGCCTGGCTCTCCCGGTTGGAATTCTACCGGCTTGCCGCGCTCACGAACGCGTCGAATATGCGCGCGCCGGGATGGCTTTCCGCATCGAGCCGTTCCGGGTGCCATTGCAGGCCCATGGCAAAAGCATACGCCGGCACCTCTATCGCCTCGATGACGCCATCGGTTCCCCGAGCGGTCACGATCACGGCGTCGGAGACCTCAACGATCGCCTCCCGGTGAAAAGTGTTCACGCTGAAGGTATCGGCATTGAGGATAGCCGCCATCCTGGTGCCCTGGGGAATATGGACGTCATGACGCATATCCGCTCTGTCATGCTCCAGCACGCCCGCCCGGGAAGAGCGAACATCCGAGACCATGCGGCAACCGTGCAGACATCCCAGCATTTGCATGCCGTTGCAGATGCCCAGCACTGGCTTGTCGCGCGCAAGGAAGCCCTCCATCAGCGCCATTTCGACGGCAAGACGATCAGACAGCGGATACTGCGACCGGTCGCCTTCGACGTACCACTCGCCCGGAAAGTTGATCCGCCCGCCGACACTCAGGAAACCATCGAACGTCTCGACGACGTGATCGACCAGATCAACTGCATAGGGAATGCCGAAAGCGAAAGCGCCGGCTCGGCCGAGAGCGGAAAAGTAGCTCTTGGATGTATCATAGCAGTCGCCACCCGAACTGGTGTTCTCGTCCATGATCACGGCGATCTTTGGCTTGCGATCCATTGCGTTCCACCTGTTTTCGCGGTCAAATTCAATCGGATCGAGCCGAGGCTTCGCACATGTCGCCGGGCTCGTCCATCGGGTCAGGCCGAAGCCAGCCGGACTTTGTGATTACCGGCGATCTCGACCAGTTCGGAGGGCACCGGTGCCGTAAAGACGTCAGGCGACGTGCTTCCGTCCGAAACGAAACGCCGACCGGCGAGCAACGGCACGTTGTCAACCCGATCCTGTCTTTCAACCGGGTTGAGCGCGGCGGCGGGATCCGGGATGGCCGCGATCAGGCGGCGCGTATAGGGATGAGCCGGCGCTTCAAAGATGTCGCGCCAGCCGCCCTCCTCGACAACCTCGCCGAAATACATCACCAGCACACGGTCGCTCATGTGTTCCACGACGCTGAGGTCGTGGCTGATCATCAGGTAGGAAAGACCCAGCTTTTCCTGAAGATCGAGCAGGAGATTGATGATCTGCGCGCGGATCGACACGTCGAGCGCGGAAACCGGCTCGTCGAGCAACACGATTTCCGGTTCGAGGATCAGAGCCCGGGCGATACCGATGCGCTGGCGCTGGCCGCCGGAAAATTCGTGCGGATAGCGCTTCGCCTGCTCGGGCGTCAGGCCGACATTCCTCAGCATGGCCTCGATGCGACCCTCGATTTCCGAGGCCGCGGTGACGCCGTGCAGGCGCAGGGGAGCGGCAAGGGACGTGTGTACCGACTGGCGTGGATTGAGCGAGGCGTAAGGATCCTGGAAGACCATCTGCACCGCCTTCGCCCGCTGCATGCGGCCCGGGGCGCCAGGGCCGGCGAGCGGCTGGCCGCGATAGCGGATCATGCCTTCGCTCGGCTCCTGAAGGCCGAGGATGGACAGCGCCGTCGTCGACTTGCCGCAGCCGGATTCGCCGACGATCGACAGGCATTCCCCCTTGGCCAGCTCGAAGCTGATGCCGTTGACGGCATGCAGCGTACGCTTGCCGGCGCCGAGCAGGCCGCCACCGGAAATCGGGAAACGGACGTGGAGATCATCCACCTGCAACAGGGGGGCGGTCATGGCTGGCTCCCTTCCGGTCCGCGCGGCGCGATGAAGCGGGTCTCGGTGAGCTTCGAACGGTCGGCAATGATGCTGTCGATATCGACAAGCCGCTGGCGGCCATGTTCGCTGCGGCTGCCGAGGCGCGGCAGGGCGCCGAGCAGGCCGCGCGTATATTCATGGCGAGGGTTGTCGAAAAGCGCCCTCGTATCGTTCTCCTCGACGAGGCAGCCGGAATACATCACGCCGACACGCTGGCAGACGCTGGCGATGACGCCAAGATCGTGGCTGATGAAGAGCACCGCCGTGCCACGCGCCGCGCAAAGCTCCTTGATGAGCCGCAACACCTCGGCCTGCACCGTCACGTCGAGCGCCGTGGTCGGCTCGTCGGCGATCAGGAGGTCCGGGTCGCAGGCGAGCGCCATGGCGATCATCACGCGCTGGCGCAGGCCGCCAGACATCTGGTGCGGATAGTTTTTCGCGCGCCGGTCGGGGTTGGGCACGCGCACGTTGCCCAGCGCCTCGACGGCGAGCTTTTCCGCCTCGCCCCAGCTCTTGCCCTGATGCAGCACGAACATTTCGGCGATCTGCCGGCCGACCGTCGAAAGCGGATTGAGCGCCGTCATCGGTTCCTGGAAGATCATGGCGATGCGGTTGCCACGCAGGCGCCGCATCTCGCGCTTCGGAAGGGCGAGCAGGTTCTGCCCCTTGAACAGGATTTCGCCGCCGGAGACCGTAAGCGGCTTCTTCAGAAGCCCCATGACGGCAAGCGACGTCACCGATTTGCCCGAGCCGGATTCGCCGACAAGGCCATAGGCTTCGCCCGGCATGATCTGGAAGGAGATGCCCTTGAGGAGCGGGTGGACCGTGGAGCGATTGACAGCCACGCCGAGGCGCAGGTCTTTGATGTCGAGAAGCGGCGCGGTCATGGCTTGCGCGTCCTCATATGCGGGTCGAGGCTGTCACGCAGGCCGTCGCCGAGAAGGTTGAAGCCGAGTACCGAGAGGAAGATGGCAAGGCCGGGGAAGATCGCCACCCAGGGCGCGAGCTGGATGAGCTGGCGCGCATCCGTCAGCATCGAACCCCAGCTCGGGAATGGCGGCTGGATGCCGAGCCCAAGGAAGGAAAGTGCTGCTTCCGACAGCACGGCCGAGCCCATGCCGAGCGTCGCCATGACAAGGATCGGGCCCATCATGTTGGGCAGGATCTGCGTGAACATGATGCGCAGGTCGCCGTAGCCGAGCGTCTGCGCCGCCTGGACATATCCTTGAGATTTCAGGGAAAGCGTAGAGGAGCGGGCGATACGGCAGGTCCAGCTCCAGTTGGTGAGACCGAGCGCGATGAGCAGCGACGGCAGGCCCGGGCCGAGCACCGCCATGACCGCGAGCGCGAAGATCAGCGAGGGGATGGCGAGCATTACATTCGTCAGGCCATTGACGAGATCGTCCCACCAGCCGCCCCAATAGCCCGCGGTCATGCCGAGCGTGATGCCGATCATCGAATTGATGACCTGCGACACGACGCCGACCGTCAGCGAAATCTGAGCGCCGTAAAGGATGCGCGTATAGACGTCGCGCCCCTGCGCATCCGTGCCGAACCAGAAGGTGGCGTCGGGCGGCAGCTCGGAATTCATCAGGTCCGCGTCGAGCACCGGATGGAAGGGCGCGATCCACGGGGCGAGGATGCCGGCGAGAATCACCAGTGTCGTCAGCCCGGCGCCGAGCCAGAAATTGAAGCCGAAGCGCATCCCCGTCACTCCTGCTTGATCCGCGGATCGATCGCGGCATAGATCAGATCGACGGCGGTGTTGATGACAAGGAACCACAGCACGATGACGAGGATCGTGCCCTGCACCACGGGAATATCGCGGATCGCCACGCTATCGACCAGCAACGAGCCGATGCCCGGCCAGGCGAAAAGCTTTTCGATGACGACGGCCTGGCCGATCAGCGAGCCGAACTGCAGGCCGACCGTGGTGACGATCAGCACGAGCGCATTGCGCGCCACGTGCCAGCGCACAACTTTCATCTCGCTCATGCCTTTGGAATGGGCGGTGCGGATGAAATCGGCGTTCAGCACATCCAGCACACCCGCGCGCGTGGTGCGCGCAAGAAGCGCGAGCGGCGTCACGCCGAGCGTGACCGCGGGCAATATGAGATTGCGAAACGATCCGTCGCCATAACCGAAACTGGGCAGCCAGTTCAGTTGCAGGGCGAAGAGATACATCATCAGCAGGCCCAGCCAGAACTGCGGCATGGACAGGCCGGAGACGGCGCCGATCATCGTCACGGTATCGAGGATGGAGCCCGGCCTGAGCGCGGCCAGAAAGCCAAGCGGCACGCCGACGACCAGTGCAAAGACCATGGCGGCGATGGCAAGTTGCAGCGAAGCGCCCATGCGGTCGCCGATGAGATCGATCACCGGCTGGCGGGTGCGGAAGCTGGTGCCGAGATCGAACTGGGCGAGGTCCGTGACATAGGTCACGAAGCGCTCCATCAGCGGCTTGTTCAAGCCGAATTCCTCGTTGAGGCGGGCGATCATCTGCGGGTCGGCAGCACGTTTGCCATCGGCGAAAAGGCTGGCCGCGAAGGTGCCGGGCACGACGGAGAAGATGACGAAGATCAAGAGCGCCACCACGACGACCGTCGGGATGACCTGCAGGATTCGGCGCAGGGTGAAACGAAGCATGAGCGGTTCCGTTTTGGCCGCCCTTGCGGGCGCGACAATCGATGCGGGGACGGCTCTGACGCCGCCCCCGAACCTCTCAGGGCTTACTTGCGCGCGTCGGGCGCGTTCTCGTCGATCCAGATCTCGTCATAGGGCTGGACCGCCAGTTCTGTGGCGTTCGGCACGAGGCCGTGGATCCACGGCTGATAGGCCATGACCGCCTTGTTGTAGTTGAAGAACCAGACCGGCGCGTCGTCCTGCACGATGTTGTTGGCCTGGCGCAGGAGATCGTTCTGCTTGGCCGGATCGCGTTCCTGCTGGGCGGCTTCATAGAGCTTGTCGAATTCCGGGCTCGCATAGCTTGCATAGTTGCAGGCGGACTGCGCCGTCTTGGAATAGTAGCAGCGCAGCGCGTTCAGCGGATCGGGACCGGACAGGTTCGACCAGATGAAGGCCTGGAAGTTGTTCGACGTGACCGCATCGCCCAGCGCCGAGCTTTCGACCGGCTTCGGCTTCACGGTGATGCCGACCTTCTTCAGCATCGGCAGGATGGCCTCGACGATCGGCACGCCCCAGCTCTCGTTCGGGCTTGCCGTCACTTCGAACTCGAAGCCATCGGCATAACCGGCTTCCGCCAGGAGCGCCTTGGCCTTCTCCGGATCGAAAGCATAGGCGGCCTTGTCCTTGTCGAAGGCCGGCGAGGACAGCGGCAGCCAGCCGGAAGCCGGATAGGCCTTGTTCTTGACGAGGCGCTCGATGATCAGCGGCGCGTTGATGGCGTGATTGATCGCCTGACGGACGCGCTTGTCCTTGAAGGGCTCGAACGCCGGGTTGAAGCCGATGTTACGGGTGTAGACTTCCGCGACTTCAAGCAGGTGATCCTTCAGGCCCTCTTCGCCCTGATAGGCCTGGTACTGCGTGGGTCCAAGGATCGAGACGTCGATTTCCTTGTTGCGGAAGGCGACGTCGCGGGCGGCGTCTTCGGCCATCAGCACGATGTTGATGCGGTCGAGATAGGGTTTGCCTTCCTCGTAGTACTTGCCGAACTTTTCAACGACGACCTGCGAGCCCGGCACATGCTCCTTGAAGACGAAAGCGCCGAGGCCGACCGGATTCTTGGCGAAGCTCGACTCGTCCTCGACATTCGACGGATAGATGACCGTCGTGTTCTGCATCAGCGGGAAGCCGGGATTGATCGGGCCGGTATAGGTGATCTCGAGCGTGTTGTCGTCGATCTTCTTGAGGCCGGAAATCTCCTCCGCCTTGCCGGCGATGAACTCTTCCGCGCCCTTGATGACGGCGATGAAGCTGGCGCCCGGGAAGGCGTTCTTCGGATTGGCAATGCGCTTGTAGCTGTAGATGAAGTCATCGGCCGTCAGCGGCTTGCCGTTGTGGAACACCGCGTTCTTGCGCAGGTGATAGGTGTGGACCGTGCCGTCCTCGGAGACCTCCTCGGAATCGGCCAGTTCCAGCACCGGCTTGTTCTCGATCGAGTTCCAGCTGTAGAGACCGCGATGGATGGCCTGGGTGATGAACTCTTCCTGCGTGTTCGGGCTGGCCTGCACGTCGAGCGTGGCGAAGCTGGAGCCGTAGGGCGCGGTGAAGACAAGCGTTCCGCCGGAACGTTCGCCGGCGGCCAGCGCCCCGGTTGCAACGCTGAGGCTCAGCATGGCGGCGAGTGTCAGTCTTTTCAACATTTCGTCCTCCCTCTCGTGCCGTTTTCGGCATCGTTTCGATGGTTCAGTCCGGCAGGCCCTTATCGTGCGTCGTGCACGACGCGGCCTGCAAGCAGGGTCAACAGGCAGCGCGTGCCTGACAGAATGGTGTCGGTCGGCGCCTCCAGCAGGTCGTTATCGAAGACGGCGATGTCGGCCCATTGGCCGGGCACCAGCCTGCCCTTCACCGCTTCAGCCTTCTGCGACCAGGCGCCGAATTCCGTATAGGCCTGCAAGGCCTCCTCGCGGCTCAGCGTCTCGGACGCCTTCATCACCGTGCCCTTGCCGGTCTTGCGCGTGATCATGGCGTGCAGGTTCGGGAAGGGATCCGGTGAGCAGACCGGTGCGTCCGAGCCGGTCGAAGGCTTCAGGCCCATGCGCATCCAGGTACCGATCTGGTAGGAGCCCTTGCCGCGCTCCTCGCCCAGCACGGAAATGTAGCTGTCGCCGAAATCGTGGATGAAGGCCATCTGCGGCGCGGGCAGGATGCCGGCCGTCTTCATGCGCGCATCCTGCTCCGGGCTCGAAAAACCGCAATGCTCGATGCGATGGCGTCGGTCCGGATCGGGCGTGGCGGCCAGCGCCTTCTCATAGGCCGTGATCAGCTGCTCGATCGCACCGTCGCCGATGGCGTGGCAGGCCATCTGGTAGCCGCGGTCGTGGAAGGATTTGACGAGCGCCTCGACCTCGGCATCGGGCAGCATCTGCACGCCGATATTATCGGGTTCGCCCTGATAGGGCTTCGACATCCAGGCGGTGCGCCCGCCCGCAGAACCATCGAGGAAGATCTTCACCGCACCGACGCGCAGCATGTCGTCGCCGGCACCGGAGATGAGCCCCGCCCGCCAGGAATCCTCGACGATAGAAACGCCGGGATCGCCGAGCAGCGTCAGCCAGACGCGCACCGGCAGGCGACCCGAAACCTTCGCCATTTCATAGGCCTGGATTTCCGAGAAGCCCGAGAGCTGGCCGACCGCCGCATCCATGCAGCTGGTGATACCGAGCGAAAGCAGGTACCGCCCACCCCGCTCGATGCCGTCGATCAGTTCGTCCGCCGTGACCTCCGGCATCGCTGCCTTGATGAGGTTGATGGCATTTTCGGCCAGCAGCCCGTTGAGACGACCGTCGGTGAGGCCGATCACACCGCCATCCGGCACAGGCGTCGCCTCGGTCACGCCTGCAAGTTTCAGCGCGTGCGAATTGGCAATGGCGACATGGCCGCAGGCACGCGACAGGAGCACCGGATGATCGGGCGCCGCGCGGTCGAGATCCTCGCGTGTCGGATGACGTCCGGTGTCGAGCTTGACCTGGTCATAGCCACGCGCCTGGATCCACCCGCCCTTCGGCGTCTTGGCCGCACGTTCGGCAAGCGCCGTCGTGAGAGCCGAAAGCGTCGGCGCGGCAGCGGGCGTCGCATCGACCCAGCCCATGGTGATGCCGGTCGAAATCAGGTGCAGGTGATTGTCGATGAGGCCGGGGCTGGCGAAACGGCCCTCAAGGTCGATGACCTCGGTGCGCGGCCCCTTGAGGCTCAACATGTCGGCACTGCTGCCGGTAGCGAGAACCTTGCCCTGCCAGACGGCGACAGCTTCGCTGATGCCCTCCTCCCGGCCCCGCCAGATGCGGCCATTGTGCAGGATCAGATCGGCTTCGATTGCAACGGACATTCACAACTCCCTCGTCGGGGCGGCCGAGCCGGCGCCCCGTTCCTCCTGACGCAACGTGAAAGGTTGTGGCGACCTTGGCTAATTCGCTTTTGGCACCACCCCATGCTGAATCGGCATACCCATTTCGATTGAATGACTTATGATCGATTTCACGGATGAACAGGATCGGGAGGGCGCGAGGCCGTGGAGATCAAATGGCTGGAGGACTTCGTGACGCTGGCCGACACGTCGAGTTTTTCGCGCGCGGCCGACCTGCGCAATGTCACGCAGCCTGCCTTCAGCCGCCGCATCAAGCAGCTTGAAAGCTGGCTTGGCGCAACGTTGATCAGCCGCGCCACCATGCCGGCCGAACTGACGCCGGCCGGGCGCAACTTCTTGCCGGTCGCACAGGAAGCGATCCGCACCTTCTATGCGGCGCGCGAAGCCTTGCGTCCGTCCCATGAACCGGGCCTGGTGCGTTTCGCAGCCCTTCACACGCTGACGGTCACGTTCTTTCCGCGCTGGCTGCAGGCTCTGGAAAAAGCCGGCGGCGCCTTCAGCACCTCGCTGATGCCGGACCGTGGCGGCATCGAGGCCAATCTTGACGCGCTCGTTGGCGACGAGGCGGATTTTTTCCTCACCTACGCTCATCCGGAAGTGCCGTTTCATCTCGATCGCGGGCAGTTCTCGTCGCTGACGGTCGCGCATGACCGGCTGATTCCGCTTGCGGCAACCAACGTCTCGATGCCGGGCGGCGCGCAACCGGGGCTGCATATTCTCGACCGCGCCGTCGCGCAGCCGCGGCTTGCCATTCCCTATCTGAGCTATGGCTTCAATTCGTTCTTCGGCGTGGCGCTGTCGCGCCTGCTGCTGCGCCGCCCGCCCTTCCGCCGCCGCACGACGCATGAGAACACGATCAGCGCCGGGCTGATGAACATGGCGATGACGGGAGCCGGCATCTGCTGGTTGCCGGAGAGCCTGGCGCGCGACGAGATCGAAACGGGACGCCTCGTGCCCGCATCCACCGATGCGGGCTGGAACCTCGCCCTCGAAATCCGCCTCTACCGCCACGCCGCAAGCCGCAGCCGCAAGGTCGAAGACCTCTGGCGCACGGCGAAGCAGTTGCTGGAGCGGGAGCCCGCCTGATCAGACCTTCAGGAAAACCAGCGCACGCAGGATTTCGGTGAAATCGGCGTGTTTGAAGGCAACGGCACGGGGACCGTGCGCATAGGCGCCGGGATACCAGCCGGCGCGATAGGCGTCCGTCGGGTTGTTGAACTCGATGACGACCTCGTAGCGCTCCGCCTTGGCCGGCAGGGCCTGCGCGAAATCGCCCGAAAGCGCTTCCGCCACACCCTCCCGGATAAGCCGCCGCGACCAGGCGGGGGAGATAGAGGTCGCGGCGCGGCCCTTGCCCTCCAGCGTCTCGACGGCCTTCAGCCCCGGCACCATGGCCCGTGCCTCCGAACAGATGCCCGCATCGCCGGCCAGAAAGACCGAGGGTACCCCGTATCCGGCGGCGCAGAGCGTGTTGACGGTAAATTCCGAGGCCACCTCGCCATTGAGCAGAAGGCGCGAGATGCGCATGTTGGAGGTATGGGCGAGCGGATTGTCCTCGCTGCCGGCCTTGGAATGATAGCCGGTATAGATCGCGGCGGCGAAGCCGGCGTCGAGGCCGAACATCATCGCGTCCGGATGGCCGGACCAGCCGCGCACGATGCGCACATAATCGGGCAGACGGTCGAGGATGAGGTTGCGCCCGCTGTCATGGGCGTCCTTGATCACCACTTCGGTCGCGCCGGCGGCGCGCGCGCCCTCGCAGGCGGCGACCACTTCGGCGGTCATCAGGGCGCGGAACTCGGTCCAGTCGGCGTGGGTGCGCTCGGCCTCGTCCCATTGGGCGATGCCTGCCGTTCCCTCGATATCGGCGGAGATGAAGACTTTCATGGGCTTTGGTTCTCCTTCAGCCAGTCGGCTAGGGCGGGATAGACACGGCCGTTCCGGGCCGCGGTCGCAGGCGCCATGCAGAGCGCGTTCAGCACCGCCTCCTGCGTGGTCTCGGCGGCCGCGCGGAAGGCGAGGTCGATATGGTCGTCGGAAAGGCGCTGCTGGCCGGTGATCGGCGCGGAGGGATCATGTTCGACGGGATCGGCCGTCGTGAAGCACAGCACGACATCGCCGCTGCCATGGCCCCAGAAGGCGCCGAGCCGGGCGAGCCCCGCCCCGCCCCGCCGGGCAACGCGCTGCAATTGCCGGTCGCCGAGCGGCAGATCCGTCGCCATGATGACGATGACCGAGCCGCGCTCGGGTACGGCAGGCAGGCGCGGATCGGGACGGCGCCCGTCGGGCAGCATGAGATCGCCGGCCGCGCCGAAATTGGCAAGAACCAGCGTGCCGAGCGTGAAATCGCGTTTGGCGATGCGCATGACGCGCGAGGCCGTGCCGATGCCTGCCTTGAAACCGAAGGCCGTCATGCCGGAGCCGGCACCCACCGCGCCCTGCTCGACAGGCCCCGGCCGGGCTGCGTCCAGCGCAGCCATGGCATCGCCGGGTGTCACCGCCAGCGCCTGGATATCGTTGATACTGCCGTCATTGCATTCGCAGACGAGCGGATTGACCGTCGACGTCTTCCGCCCGATTGCCGGATTGTCGGCAATCGCCCGGCGGATCAGCGCTTCCGTACAGGCCGCGACACCAAAAGTGTTGGTCAGCAGGATCGGCGTCTCAATCGTGCCGAGTTCGGCCACCTGCATCAGTCCCGCCGACTTGCCGAACCCGTTGATGACCTCGACGGCCGAGCGCGGCTTTACCCGGAAGAGGTCGCCCGGATGCGGGACGATGGCCGTAACGCCGGTAAAGATGCCGTCGCTGCGGAGCGAACGATGCCCGACCGCGACGCCCGGCACGTCGGTGATCGCGTTGTCCAGCCCCACCGCAAGCCGGCTTTCCGGCATCAGTTCAAGTTCGCGCGCCGTCTTCATGTCAAACCTCCGAACGTGTCGGCCTTCCTTATGCCGGAACGCCGGCCGCTTCCAGATAGAGCGCCTGCAGCCGCCGCGTCATCGGGCCGGGCTTGCCGTCGCCGATCACCCGGCCGCCGATCTTCACGACCGGCATGACGAGACTGGAGGCCGAGGTCTGGAAGGCCTCCGCCGCGCCCTGTGCCTCCTGCGCCGAAAAAGCACGTTCCTCGAGTTGCAGGCCTTCAGCTTCACAGAGCCGGGCGAGCGCCCGCTGCGTGCAGCCGGGCAGCGTTGCCCGGGAGGCGGCACGGGTGAGGATACGACCATCGGCGGTGATGAGATGGGCCGTCGAGGACGCCCCCTCCGTCACCAGCCCGGCCTCGACCAGCCAGACATCGTCGAAGCCGCGCGCACGCGCCGCCTGCTTCGCCATGACCTGCCCCAGCAGCATCGATGTCTTGATGTCGCGGCGATGCCAGCGCGGGTCGTCCGTCAGATCGACGGCGATGCCCTCGCGTTGCGCCCTGGTGCCGGTCAGTGTCTTCGTCTGGGTGAAGCCGACGAGTTTCGGCGCCATTATTTCGGGATAGAGGAAATCACGGTCCGCTTCGCCGCGCGAGACCTGCAGGTAGACCGTACCGTCCGCAAGCCCGTTGCGGGTGATCAGCTCTGCTTGCAGGGCCTCGATCTCGGCGCGCGACAGCGGAAGCGCAATGCCGAGTTCGCCAAGCGAACGTTCGAGCCGGGCGAGATGCAGGTCGTTGTCGATCATCCGTCCGGCGATGACGGCCGTCACCTCATAGACGGCATCGCCGAACAGAAAGCCGCGATCGAAAAGCCCGATGCGGGCATTTTCCTCGGGCACGAAATCACCGTGGACATAGACGATCCGGCCCATCTGTTCCTCTTCGCGCATCGTATTGTCGTTGGGCGGAACATTGGTGCGACTTGTGGAGCCTTACCAATTCAATTTGGGCAAAACCTCATGCAAAAACGGCCTGACGCACCTGTTTTCAAAGGCTTGAACGAAAATGGCCGGCTTTCGCCGGCCATTCCATTGGTTAAACGGATCGATCAGACGAGATCGAAGCGGTCTGCATTCATGACCTTGTTCCAGGCCGAGACGAAGTCCTTGACGAACTTCTGGCCGGCGTCGGACGAGCCGTAGACTTCCGCGAAGGCGCGCAGCTGGGCGTGCGAACCGAAGATCAGATCGACGCGGGTGCCGGTCCACTTCGCTTCGCCCGTCTTGCGGTCACGGCCTTCATAGACACCCTTCTTGTCGGCAACCGGCGACCAGACCGTCCCCATGTCGAGCAGGTTGACGAAAAAGTCGTTCGTCAGCGCTTCCGGGCGGTTGGTGAGGACGCCATGCTCCGGCGTGCCGGCGTTCAGAACGCGCAGGCCGCCGACGAGAACCGTCAGTTCCGGCGCGGTCAACGTGAGCAGCTGGGCACGGTCGATGAGAGCTTCCTCGGCCTTCAGGAACTGCTGGCGATTGGCGTTCACATAGTTGCGGAAGCCGTCGGCGCGCGGCTCGAGCGCTGCGAAGGAAGCAGCGTCGGTCTGTGCGTCGGACGCATCGGCGCGGCCCGGCGTAACAGGCACGTTGACGTCGTAGCCGCCGGCCTTCGCCGCCTTTTCGACGCCGGCTGCACCCGCGAGCACGATGAGGTCGGCCAGCGAGATCTTCTTGCCCCCGGCCTGGGCCGCGTTGAAGTCGCTCTGGATGCCTTCAAGCACGCCGAGAACCTTGGCGAGCTGTTCCGGCTGGTTGGCTTCCCAATCCTTCTGCGGAGCCAGGCGGATGCGCGCACCATTGGCGCCGCCGCGCTTGTCGGAGCCACGGAAGGTCGAGGCCGATGCCCAGGCGGTGGAAACGAGTTCCTGCACCGTGAGG
Source organism: Shinella sp. CPCC 101442 (assembly GCF_024704725.1). Classification (GTDB taxonomy): domain Bacteria; phylum Pseudomonadota; class Alphaproteobacteria; order Rhizobiales; family Rhizobiaceae; genus Shinella. Next base: position 562,393 of record NZ_JALIQS010000001.1, read on the forward strand.
CCCGAGGCCAGAACCTTGGCCTTGAGGTCGGCGATGTCCTTGTCATCGACCAGCGGGTGATCGACGGCCGGGATGACGTCCTGCCAGATCAGATCTTCCGCCGGCACTTCCGAACCCAGGTAACGAGCCTTCGGACCCATGTCGCGATGGGTCAGCTTGAACCAGGCGCGGGCAAAGGCGTCGGCGAACTGATCCGGGTTTTCCAGGAACCGGCGCGAGATCGCCTCGTATGCCGGATCGACGCGCAGCGCGAGGTCGGAGGTGAGCATGCGCGGCAGGTGCTTCTTCGTGGAATCGAAGGCATCCGGGATCGTGGCGCCTGCGCCCTTGGCAACCCACTGGTGCGCGCCGGCCGGGCTCTTTTCGAGTTCCCATTCGTAGCCGAACAGGTTCCAGAAGAAGTTGTTGCTCCACTTGGTCGGCGTCGAAGTCCAGGTGACTTCGAGACCGCTGCCGATCGCATCGGTGCCGACGCCCGAATTGAAGGCGCTCTTCCAGCCGAGGCCCTGGGCTTCCAGCTCGCCGCCTTCCGGATCGATGCCGACAAAGGATGCGTCGCCTGCACCGTGCGTCTTGCCGAAAGTGTGGCCGCCAGCGATCAGCGCCACGGTCTCTTCGTCATTCATCGCCATGCGGGCGAAGGTCTCGCGGATGTCACGCGCCGACGCCAGCGGGTCCGGATTGCCGTTCGGGCCTTCCGGATTGACGTAGATGAGGCCCATCTGCACGGCGCCGAGCGGTTCTGCAAGCTGGCGCTCGCCGCTGTAGCGCTCGTCACCGAGCCAGGTGCCTTCAGGGCCCCAATAGAGTTCTTCCGGCTCCCAGACGTCGGCACGGCCGCCGGCAAAGCCGAAGGTCTTGAAGCCCATGGATTCGAGCGCGACGTTGCCGGTGAGGATGAGCAGGTCGGCCCAGGAGATCTTGTTGCCGTATTTCTGCTTGACCGGCCACAGCAGGCGGCGGGCCTTGTCGAGGTTGACGTTGTCGGGCCACGAGTTGAGCGGAGCGAAACGTTGCTGGCCCTGGCCGGCGCCGCCGCGCCCGTCCGTGATGCGATAGGTGCCGGCGGAATGCCAGGCCATGCGGATGAAGAGGCCGCCATAGTGCCCGAAGTCGGCCGGCCACCATTCCTGCGAATCGGTCATCAGCGCATGAAGGTCCTTCTTCACCGCGTCGAGGTCGAGCGACTTGAAGGCCTCGGCATAGTCGAAGTCCTTGCCCATCGGGTCGGAGAGGTTGGAATGCGTGTGCAGGACCTGGACGTCCAGCTGGTCCGGCCACCATTCGCGGTTCGACCGACCCTTGGCGACCGAATGGGCGACGGGACACTTGCCCGCAGTATCAGTTTTCTGGTCCATGGTTTTCTCCTGTTGCGTCAGTTGTCTGGATTTCGAAGGCAAGCACATTGCGAGATCGACTGCCTTGCGGGGCCGCAATTGTGCGTGTGTTTTCCTTCCTTGCCTCCTCCTTACCCGAAGCGTATGATAAATTTAAGTTGGATTTTCTGATCGCTTTGATAAGTTTTAATTATGACAAATCTGACCCTGAAACAATTGCGCTATTTCGAGGCCCTGACGCGGCATGGTCGCTTCCGCCTCGCTGCCGATGCCTGCGCGATTTCCCAGCCGGCGCTGTCCATGCAGATCAAGGAACTCGAGGAGGAGCTTGGCAACAGCCTCTTCGAACGCAGCGCCCGCGACGTCAAACTCACGGCCTTCGGCGAAACCTTTGCGCACCGGGTGCGCGATATCCTGCGGGCCGTCGATGAACTCGGCGAACTGGCCCGCGCCGCGCGCAATCCCTTTCTCGCCCGTCTGCGCATCGGCATCATCCCGACCGTCGCGCCCTATCTGTTGCCCATCATCATAAACGATCTCAACCGCGCCTTCGACGGAATTCAGATCGATGTGCGCGAGACGCAAACGGCAAAGCTCATCCAGGAGATGACGCAGGGCGAACTGGATATCGCCATCGTGGCCTTGCCGGTCTCCGAGCCGTCGCTGACCGAGATGAAGCTGTTCGAGGAGGATTTCGTGCTGGTGCGGCGGCGCGAGGATGAGGGCAAGCCGGTGCCGGAACGCGACGCCCTGCGCGAAATGCGGCTGCTGCTGCTCGAAGAGGGCCATTGCTTCCGCGATCAGGCGCTGTCCTTCTGCCGCATCGGCTCAGCCAGGCCACGGGAAATCATGGAGGGGAGCTCGCTCTCGACACTGGTGCAGATGGTGGGCGCGGGCATCGGCGTCACGCTTATTCCGGAAATGGCGGTGCCGGTGGAAACACGCTCGGCACCCGTATCGATCGCCCGTTTTCCCGCACCGCGTCCCTCCCGCACGATCGGCATGATCTGGCGCAACTCGACCCCGCTTGCCAGACAGCTCCGGCAGATCGCCGAGGTGGTGCGCCGCTCGGCCGATGCCATGCGTGGCGCATCGCAGGTCGACGCGGTGGCGTCCTAGCGCATCTTCCGTCCGAAGCCGGCGGGATCGGCAGGCCGCAAGATCGTTGCGCGTCTGCCGATGCGCCAGGCAACGCCGCGATCAAAAGCGCCGCATCTGCATTTTATTTGCACAAGCGTACCGGAATCGCCGAATCAGACCTTCCCTGGCGCGATGCAAGGGCATAGGTGGAAAGCACTCGCGCAACCCGCGAGCTTCCCCGCGTCATTGGGAGCCAAACCGTGGCGCTTGCTGCCCCGCTTCGTGCGGGGCTCTTTTTTCTTCAGAAACTCTTGGGAAAAGCCTGGCGAAGCAGCGCCAAGGCCGTCGCGTGCAGGGCGTCTGAGCGGACCGTGTCCGGATTGAACGTGTCCCAGTACCAGGCGCCGTGCACCAGGTAATTGAGCCCTTCGGCAAGCGTATCGATATCCAAGCCCTCATAGCCGCCCTCGCGCGCCACCTCGGTCAGAAAAGCGCGCGACTGTGCGAGATAGGCCTGGTCGCTCGGCAGACTGATCATGCGGTCGAGCTGCATGGTCTGCCGGTCGCCGCCAAACACTACCCAGACGGTCACCCAGTCGGGATGCTGGATGCGGAAATGCCGGGCGCAATCGATGGAGGCGATCACACGCTCCGCCGCCGAAAGGCCCGGCTTCCACACGGTCTTCTGCCAGAGGCTCTCGAACTGATCGTTCAGATATTCGAGCACGGCGCGGAAAAGCTTTTCCTTCGAGCCGAAGTGGAACACGACCAGCGCATTGGACGAACCGACCTCACTGGCGATACGCTGCATCGTGACACCGGCGATCCCCTCCTCCCCGATCAGGCGGATGGTCGTGTCGATGATGCGTTGCGCGCTCGCCTGGCCGCGCAGATGCCGACGGTCCTTGCGGCCCGTCTTGGTCATCGGCGTCGATGTGTCGCCTGCCTCATCGGGCGCTGTCGCGGTGACGGCCTTGGGTGTCTTCAATGCATCATTCCAGAACAACAAGCGATCCACCGCCCTTATCGGACGGTGGATCGCACCGGTCAACGCCTCCTTCAGAGGCTTGGGCGGTTCGCCGCTTTCCCGTACCAGCCGCCGACGGCCTCCTCGAAGGCGAGGCCGGCCCGGAAGACGTCCGCATCGCGATAGGTGCGGCCGACGATCTGCAGGCCGGTCGGCACGCCGTTGGCGGCATGGCCCGTCGGAACAGAAAGGACGGGGCAACGGCTCATCATGTTGAACGGCGTCGTCATGACCCAGCCGAGCGACGGATTGACCACCTTGCCGTTGATCTCGACGGTTCCGGTGGAATGATCGAAATCGGCGGGAACGGCGGGCAGCGCGTTGGTCGGGCAGACGAGCACGTCGTAACGTTCGAGGATCGGACCGAGCGTCTTGTACATCTCGCCGACGACCTCCAGGCTTGCGACGAAATCCGTGGATTTCGAACCGCGACCGTTCTCGGCGAACTGACGGGCATAGGTGGTCATCTCGTCGCCGTGCTCGTCGAGCAGCGTCGAGAGATAGCCGCCGAAGAGATGTTCGAGATAGCCCATGCCGGCATCGAGGATATGCTTCGGCCAACCGAGATCGACCTCCTCCACCGTCGCGCCGAGCGAACGGAAGACATCGAGGGCGGCAAGCGTGTTCTTCTGCACCTCCGGATCGACCTCGAAGACGCCGAGATCCATGGAAAAGGCGATCTTCCAGCCTTTGATCGGCTTGTAGTCCGTGGGCAGGCGCAACTTCGGCCGGAGCGAGACGATGTCATCGGGGCTCGGGCCGCACATGACGTTCTGCAGCAGGATCGCATCCTTGACCGTGCGGGCCATCGGGCCGGTATGGCAGAAGAAATCGAGGTTGAAGGGCGTATCGTCTGGGTTGCGGCCATAGGGCGGCTTGTAGCCGACCACGCCGCAGGCCGAGGCCGGAATGCGGATGGAGCCGCCGATATCCGAACCCGTCGCGAGCGTCGAGGTGCCCGAGGCGAGCGATGCGCCGGCCCCGCCGGACGAGCCGCCGCAGGTGAAGTCCGGGTTCCACGGATTGCGCGTGACGCCCCACAGCCGCGACCAGGTGGTGCCGGCGCAGCAGAATTCCGGTGTCGCGGTGCGGGCATGCACGATGCCGCCCGCCGCCATGACGCGGGCATTCATCGTCGAGGTGCGATCGGCGACATGATCCTTGTGGATCAGCGAACCGATCGAGGTCGGTTTACCCTTGATCTCGCTTTCGTCCTTGATACCGACCGGCAGGCCTTCCAGAACGCCGGTACGCGCACCCTTGGCATATTTCGCCTCCGCCTTGCGGGCGAGGTCCATCGCTTCGTCGAAATGCGTGTAGGTGAGCGCATTGACCGAGCCCTTCAGCGCCTCGGCCCGACGGATCGTCGCCGCCATCAATTCGACGGGGGAGAGCTTGCCGCTCTTGAAGAGGGCGATAGCCTCATGGGCGGAAAGGTAACACAGGTCGAGATCGGTCATGGATTGCTCCGGGGAGTGGGTTTTGTCGGCCGGGCGCATCACTTCAGCACCTCGGTCCAGATCTTCGTATAGAGGTCGTTGACCTCCTTCGGGCAGGCCGGCGAGAAAACACCCTTGGCGAGGAATTCCTCCGGCACATCGATTTCCGGTGCGTTGCGCATGTCCTCCGGCATGAACTTTTCAGACCCCTTGATGCCGTTGGCATAACGCGCATAGGCGGAGATCAGCGCGGCATTCTCCGGGTCCATGATGAAGTTCTGGAAGAGTTTTGCATTCTCGACATTCGGCGCCGCCTTCAGCACGGCGACATTATCCATCCAGATCGGATAGCCCTCCTTCGGATAGCCGTAGACGAAACGGTCGCTCTTCAGCCGCACGCGCATCGCCGCCCCGCCCCAGCTGACGCCCGCCGCATAGTCGCCGGACGTGTATTTCTCGATGCTGGGATAGTCGAGCGCGATCCACTTGTCGCGCGCTGCCGAAAGCCGGTCGCGCACCTTGCGCAGGATGTCCTTGTCGGCCGTGCAGGCGCCGCCGCCTTCATGGTAGATGGCGAGCGAGAGGATATCGCCCATTTCCGGGATCACATTGATCTTGCCCACCAGCTCCGGCGGCGGATCGAGGAAGATCGAGGACGTGTTGGGATCGCCGGAATAGACTGATTTATCGACCATCACGCCGGTCGTGCCCCATTGCCACGGTACGGTGTAGCGCCGGCCGGGATCGAAATCCACGTTCACCCAGCGCGGGTCGATATTCTTGAAGTTCTCCATCTGGTCGGGGCGCGATTCCAGAAGCAGCCCCTCGTCGATCCAGATCTTCACGAAGGTCGAGGACGGCACGACGATGTCGAAGTCGCTTCCACCCTGCCGGGCCTTGGCGATCGCCGTGTCGTTGGAATCGAAGTCGGTGATCGTCACCTTGACATCATAGGCCTTCTCGAACTTCGCAACGAGTTCGGGATTGGTATATTCCCCCCAATTGTAGATGTTCAGGACCCCGGCCGCTTCTGCCGGCGACAGCGGCAGAAGCGTGAGGATCGATGTGGCGGCAGTCACAAGCAGGCGCATGAAACACTCCCTCGGATCTGTTGAACGTTTCGGGAGGCCCGCCGTCCCGGCAGCCGACATCGATCGGGCGGCAGAACCGCACCGGCACAGGGCAACCGTCAACGTCATGGCTTTCCGCGCGGGGCTCCTCCCTCCGCCGCGGTTGCGCATCCACCCTCCCAAGGGATGCGCTGCGCACAAAAGAAAACAAACTGAATACTTAGTCAAATAGTTTTTGCAGCATTTGCCACGCCCGGCCGCGAAGGTGGATCAGGTGACCGGGTCTGTCTGGAAAAGGCTTGCGTACCGCGCCGCCGCGTCGCCCGGCGCGAAATGTGTACGCATCGTCCGCCCGTCCCGCTTTGTCACGCGCAGGAGATCCCGGTCCGTCAGCGCGGTGAGTTCGCGCAGGACCAATGCATGGGCAAGGCCGAGCAGACGGGCGAAGGTGCGGCTGTCGCTGGCAAGGCCGAGACCGGCGGCGACCAGAAGTCCTGCCTGGATCGGCGTCAGAAGCGGGTCTTCCCGCTCTAGCCTTTCCACGAGCGCCATGAAGCGCCCGGCCTCGGGCGCATCATCGCTCACGCGGCCTCGCGCCTGCGGAACGTCACCATGATCGACTTGGACGTTGGCGTATCGCTTTCTTCGCCGGCGCTGGCGAGCGGCACCAGCACGTTCAGTTCCGGATAATAGCCGGCGATGCTGCCGCGCGGGATATCATAGGGCACGAAGCGGAAATCCGGCGCGATGCGCTCGATCCCGTCGTCATGATCACCGAGGACGTCCACACGCTCGCCTGCCGCAGAGCCGATGGCCTTCAGGTCCTCCGGATGGATGAAGATGACCTGCCGCTCGCCATAGACACCGCGATAGCGGTCGTCGAGACCATAGACCGTCGTGTTGTACTGGTCGTGCGAGCGGAAGGTCTGGAGCGCGAAGCGTCCGCCGCCCCGTTTTGCCCTTTGATGCACCGTCTCTTCCGGCAGCGGGCCGGAGAAGAATGTTGCCTTGCCCGAAGGCGTATCCCATTCGAGGTTGGCCGCCGTGTTGCGCAGGTGAAACCCGCGCGGCTTGCGCAGGCGCTTGTTGAAGTCTTCAAACCCCGGGATGGTGGCCTCGATATGGTCGCGGATGCGATCGTAATCGTCGGCAAGTTCGTGCCAGTCGACGGTACCATTGCCGACCGTCGCCGCAGCGATGCCGGCAATGATCGCCACTTCCGAGAGGAGATGCGGCGAGGCCGGGCGGTTGATGCCGGCCGAGCCGTGCACCATGCTCATCGAATCCTCGACGCTGATCAGCTGCGAATGGCCCGTCGAATTGAGGTCCATCTCCGTGCGGCCAAGGCATGGCAGGATGAAGGAGACCTCGCCCGGCATGAGGTGGGAATGGTTAGGCTTGGTCGCGATGTTCACCGTCAGCTTCAGGCGGCGCAGCGCCTGTTCGACCAGCGCGCTATCCGGCGTCGCACGGGCGAAGTTGCCGCCAAGGCCGATAAAGGCATCGGCGGTGCCATCCAGCATCGCGCCGATCGCGGCAAGCACATTGTGCCCGTCCTTGCGTGGCATCGCGACACCGAACTCCTTCTCGAGCGCATCGAGGAAGGCAGCCGGAGGCTTCTCGTTGATGCCGACGGTCCGGTCGCCCTGCACGTTGGAATGGCCACGCACCGGGCAAAGGCCGGCGCCCGGGCGGCCGATATTGCCGCGCAGCAGCATGAAATTGGTGATTTCGCGGATCGTCGCGACGGAATGCAGATGTTGCGTCACACCCATCGCCCAGGTGCAGATGACGCGGTCGGCGGTCATATAGACATCCGCCGCCCGCTCGATCTCGGCGCGCGTCAGGCCGGACTGGTCCTCGATGACAGCCCAGTCCGTCGCATCGACGGCGGCGCGATAGTCGGCGAAACCGGCGCAATGTTCGGCCAGGAAAGCATGGTCGAGCACGGAGGGAAGGCCCATCGCCACGGCCGCATCCTCGACGGCAAACAATGCCTTGGCCATGCCGCGCACGGCCGCCATGTCGCCGCCGAGCTGCGGCTGGAAATAGTGGCTGGCAATGTCGGTCGCACCGCCGCGCAGCATCTCGATCTTGTCCTGCGGATCGGAAAACCGCTCGAGGCCGCGCTCGCGGATGGGATTGAAGACGACGATGCGCGCGCCGCGCAGGGCCGCCCGGCGCAGGTCGCCCAGCATGCGCGGATGGTTGGTGCCGGGATTCTGCCCGATCACGAAGATCGCATCCGCCTCCTCGAAATCCTCCAGCAGGACCGTGCCCTTGCCGACGCCGACCGACTGGCGAAGCCCGACGCCGCTCGCCTCGTGGCACATGTTCGAGCAATCGGGAAAATTGTTGGTGCCGTAGAGGCGAACGAACAACTGGTAGAGATAGGCCGCTTCATTGCTGGCGCGGCCGGAGGTGTAGAACTCGGCCCGATCAGGATTGGCGAGACTTTTGAGGATCGTGCCGATTTCCGCAAAGGCATCCGCCCAGGCAACGGGCAGGTATTTGTCGCTTGCCGCATCATAGCGCATCGGATGGGTCAGCCGGCCGTGCAGCTCCAGCTCATAATCCGTCAGCTTGCGCAGTTCAGACAGGGTATGCGCGGCGAAGAAGGCCGGCGAGGCCCGCTTTTCCGTCGCTTCCCAGGCAACCGCCTTCACCCCGTTCTCGCAGAATTCGAAGGAGGAGCCGTGCTCCGGATCGCCCCAGGCGCAGCCGGGGCAATCGAAACCATCGGGTTGGTTGGCCTTGAGGAGGGTGCGCGCGCCGGAGATCGGCATGCCGCTTTGCAGAAGCTGCTTGCCACAACTCTTCAACGCCCCCCAGCCGCCGGCCGCGGAGGACTTCTTTCCGATAAAAGGTGTGTTCATGCCTCCTGTATTTGCCATCCGCCCCCGCGTATCAAGGGGACGGATCGTATGGCTTGATAGAAAACAACTATCGAAACACTGCCATCAAGCCCCGTCCGTGACAGCGTAGACGCGCAGGCGGTGCCCGTCGGGGTCGGTGGCGACGAAGCTGCGGCCGAAGTCCAGCTCCGATGGCGGCATCAGGATGGCGGCGCCGTTGGCGCTCCACGCGGCATGCCATCGATCGACATCGCTGGCGCTGTCGACCTTGAAGCCGATTTCAGATCCCCCGCCCGGAACCGACGATGCCGGTTCGACGCCACCCCGACCCCACAGGCCGAGACCAAGGCCTGATTTCAGGAAGAAGATGGCGAAGGTCGGACTTGCCTCCACCGGCTTCTGGCCGAGAATGCGTTCGTAATAGCGGGTGCTTGCCGCTACATCGGTCACATAAAGAAGAATGCTGTTGGACATGATGTTCTCCTGTCTTGGTTGGATAGGAGAAAACTAACATCCGACACTGTCAGTTTCTGGCAGCATCATGCGCCACGGATCGGAATTCCCTCGGCCTCCCGCCACGCCCGAAGCATGGCCTGCCGCCGCCTTGGATAACGTTCGTCCAGCATCTCCGCCGTCTCGATACGGTCGGTGCGGAAATGGCGGAAACATTCACGCAGCTCACACCAGCCGATGACGACACGGGCGTGATCGAAGAAGGACAGCGCGAACGGCCAGATGATGCGCGCCGACGCTTCTCCCGCGCCGTTGCGATAGGTCATTGCGAGCTTGCGCTCCATGCGGATCGCTTTGCGCAGCAGCGCGACGTCGATGCTGTCGTCAGGCAGTTTTGCACCCGGCCCGACGAGAAGCGGCGAAGTATCGAGTTCATTGCGCAGGTCTGTCGGCAACACGGCGGCAATTCTCGCCAGCGCATTGCGGGCGGCACCGCTGAGATGGCTGTCCGCCCGGTCGGCGACCCAGCGCGTGCCGAGCACCAGCGCCTCGATTTCCTCGGCGGAAAACATCAGCGGCGGCAGGAGGAAGCCCGGCTTGAGCACATAGCCGACACCCGGTTCGCCCTCGATATCGGCGCCCTGCGCCTGAAGGCTGGCGATGTCGCGGTAGAGGGTGCGCAGGCTGACGCCCGTCTCCTGCGCCAGCGCCTTGCCGCTGACCGGCAGGCGATGGCGGCGCAAGACTTGCAGAAGATCGAAAAGACGCTCGGATCGGGACATGGCGTCAATCTATAGAAGAGACCTGCCGCCAGAAAGTGGCAGCAGGCGTCAGTAGGGTCTCAGTTGAGGCCGGTGATCATCGAGACGATCTCGTTCTTGTTCGTCTCGGCCGTGTTGCGGAGGCCGATCTGCTTGCCGCGGCGCAGCACGCAAATGCGGTCGGAGAGCTTGAACACCTGGTCCAGGCTGTGGCTGATGATCAGGACGCCGATATTGCGCGATTTCAGCGACTGGACGATGGCTTCCACCTTGGCGGTTTCGGCAACGCCGAGGGCCGCCGTCGGCTCGTCGAGCAGGATCAATTTGCTTGCCCAGCGCGTCGCACGCGCAATCGCCACGCCCTGCCGCTGGCCGCCGGAGAGGTCGCGGATCGTCGCGTGCGCGGAGGGGATGCGCACGTCGAGTTCTTTCACCAGTTTTTCCGTCTCCGCGATCATGGTGCGCCGGTCGAGCAGGCCGAAGCGGTTCACCGGCTCGCGGCCGAGAAACATGTTCATGTAGACGGGCTGCTGGTCGGCGAGCGCGAGGTCCTGGTAGACCACTTCGATGCCATGCGCGCGCGCCATGCTGGCGCTTGCCATCGATACCGTCTCGCCCTCGATGGTGATCGAGCCCGAGCTCGGCGCGTAGACGCCGGAGATGATCTTGATCAATGTCGACTTGCCGGCGCCGTTGTCGCCGACGAGCGCCACGATCTCGCCGGGGCGGATATCTAGCGAAAAATTCTCGATGGCCGTGACGGCGCCAAAACTCTTGCGGATGTCCTTGAGGACAAGGACGGGTTCGGAAGATGAAGTCTGCATCGTAAACTCCTAGACCGGCCAAGCGGCGGTTTCGCCGAAACTGTTTTCGATGGTCTCCGCTTTCGGCGCGCCCTTCGAGATACCGGAGACGCCGACGACGAAGGCGCGCGTGACGAAAGCCTGCCCGCGAAAACCGAAGACGGCGGTATCCCCCGGCTGCGGCGCGGCGGGACCTTGCGCATCGATCATCGCGTAATAGTCGATGGCCGAGGGTGGCGGCACCTCGACGCTGCGCAGCGCGCTGGCCGCAACGGTCGGCTCGCGGCCGACGATGGCCTTCACATCGTAATCCGAAAAAATCGGATCGATATAGAAGCCGCCGCCGAAACAGTAGGCCTTGCCGCCCGAGAGATGCGAGACCTCGGTGAGATAGAGCACGGCGGGCAGTTCCGGCAGGTCTTCCATCACATGCAACGCCGTCGTTCCATGCAGGCCGTTGCCCGGTTCGCACTGCGTGGCGCCGGCTTCGGCGAGTGCGGCCAGCAGGACCGACGAGGTCGTGCCGGGGGCATTCACCTCGATGTCGCGGCGTCCGGCCTTCGCCAGCGCTTCGGCGGCCCTGGTCAGCGTCGCGAGGTTGGGCGTCGGCAGCACCTTGCGGCTGGCATGGTCGAAGAGCAGCACCGGGAAGGTGGTGATGCCGGCGAAGCGACCGCCCTCGAGCGAATCGAGACGGTCGGCAACGGCCGCGACATCCGCCGCGTCAAAACCGCCCTCGTGGCCGCGGTAGAAGGTGTCACCCTCGGCGCGGATGCGGGCCAGCAGGTTCTGCACGTAGCCGGCGGCTTTCGCTCCGGCGGCTGCTTCCTGCGCCTTCGTATCGTTGAAGACGGTCCAGTAGTCCGGCCGGAAGCGCTCGGCCGCAGCCTTCGCCTCGTGACGCGCGACCTGCTGGAGATGGCCGAGATGGCCGACCTTGAGGCCGGCCTTGTGGGTCGCGCGGGCGCAGGCCATGTCGACGGCGACGGCGCGGTCGATGCCGCCGCGCTGCACGGCGGCGCAGAAGGAGCTCGCACGACCGACCTGCTTGGTCATGGCGAAGGTTTTCAGGCCGTGTCTGTCGGCCTCGGCCTTGATCACGCGGGCATTGGCCTCGACGGCATCGAGATCGAGCACATAGGCATTGGCGGGGATCAGGCCTTGCTGGTGCAGCGCCATGGCCGCTTCGATGAAGGCGGGGTTGCGGCGGCGCAGAACGTCGAGAAACATGAAATCCTCCTCAGCGGGCTTTTTCGCGCAGCGACACGGCGACTGCGGCGAGGATGATGAGACCGCGAACGATCATCTGGTCGGAAACGGACAGGCCCATCAGGATGAGGCCGTTGTTGAGCATGCCCATCATCAGCGAGCCGACCAGCGCGCCGACGACAGAGCCCTTTCCGCCGTTGAGCAGCGTGCCGCCGACAATGACGGCGGCGATGACCGTCATCAGGTCGGTTTCGCCGAGCGTGTATTTCGCCGCCTGCAGGCGGCCGGCATAGAGCAGGCCTGCAAGGGCCGCGAGGCCACCCGAGAGCATCATGACGGCCAGGCGGATGCGCGGCACGCTGATGCCGGAGACGCTGGCCGCACGGTTGTTGTCGCCGGTCGCCAGAACATGTGCGCCGAAACGGGTCTCGCGATAGACGATGTGGCCGATAAGGATGGCGATGACCGTCCACCAGACCAGCGAGGGAATGCCGAGCAGCGCGCCGGAGCCGAAGAAGCCGGTGAAGGTGCTGTCGGTGACGGGGATGGAGCGCAGGTCGGTGAGCGAACGCGCCACGCCGGCAAAGAGCCCCATCGTGGCCAGCGTCACCAGGAAGGACGGCAGGCGCACATAGGCGACGAGCACGCCGTTGACGAGACCGATCGCAAGGCCCGCGCCGAGCCCGACGGCGATACCCGCCACCATGCCATAGGCATTGATGGTGACAGCGGCGGCGAGCGCCGAGACGGCGACGATGGAGCCGATGGACAGGTCGATCTCGCCAGCCGAAAGCACGAAGACGAGGCCGATCGCCATGATCGTCGCGGGCGCCGTCTGCAGCACGATATTGGAGAGGTTGCGCACCGTCAGGAAGCCGCTGTCGCGCAGCACGATGGCAAAGAACAGGAAGATCGCCAGGAAGCCGAGATAGACGACATATTGCTGGAGATTGATGCGCTTCAGAAGAGACGGTCTCTCCATCGGCGTCGACAGCGGCGTGGCCGCCTGCTTGGGTTGGGACATGGCGATCATCCTCACGGGAGCCGGGTCTTTCGGCGGGAGCCAAGCTCCCGCCACGGGGCTTACTTCAGGGCTTCGACGATGCTTTCGGGCGCATCCTTGTTGAGGGAGGCTTCCCAGCCGTCGAGCACGCTGTCCTTGGTGACGGCAAGCGAATTCACGACGAGAAAGGGCGCTGCCTCCTTGCCGATCAGCGAGGCGGCTGCGGCGCGCGCAGCGGTGCGGCCGATATTGTAAGCCTCATCCGCGACGATCGCCGCGAAGTTGCCGCCCTTGACCATGTCGAGCGCCGCCGGCTCGTTGAGGTCGAGCGTGACGATCTTCGTCTTCGTGTTACCGGCAGCCTTCAGGCTGGAAAGCAGGCTCAGCGCCGGCTCGGCCCAGGTGACGTAGATACCGTCGAGATCCGGGTTCTGGGTCAGCAGGCCCTGGGCGATCTCCTCGGCGCGCGCCGGATCGGCCATGCCGGCCTCGGCGACGATCGACATATCGGGATAATCCTGCTCGATCGTCTTCTTGAAGGCCTGGTCGCGCTGGTTGGTCACGTAGAAATCGGCGTCGTGGAAGATGTAGCCGAGCTTGCCCTTCTTGCCGAGCGCCGCGGCCATGGCATCCGCCGCCTTGCTGCCCATCTGGAAGAGGTCGTCGGAGACGATCGTCACGTAGTCCTTGCCGTGTTCGTAGCCGGCGGGCGAATTGTCGACGAAGGCGAGTTTCACATCGGCCTTGCGGGCAGAATCATAGACGGCGGCGGCGGTTGCCGGGTCGACCGGCAGCGACAGAATGATGGTGGGCTTCTTGGCAAGCACCGTCTCAACATCGGCCTGCTGGCGGGCGGCGTCGAAGCCGGCGTCCGTCTGCGCGACGACCTCGATGCCGAGCGCGGCAAATTCATCCTTTGCGCCGCGATCGACGGCGGCGGTATATTCGCTCATCTCGTGCCAGACGAGGGCGGCGGAATGTTTGCCGTCCTTGATCTGGGCGATCTCCGCGTCCGTCAGCGTGATGGATGCCGCCGGGGTCGGCTTTTCACCATGCGGGCCGACGGTCGCGCCATCGGCGGCGAAAACGCTGGTCATAATAAGGCATGCGGCGGCGAGTGCCGACAGTCCGAGAAGTCTGGGCATGGTTCTTCCTCCATTGGAACCGGTGACGGGAGGGCGCGCGTTACGCGCGCCCGCTTATGACTATTTCACGACGTCGAGAATGCTCTGCGGTGCGTCGCGGTTGAGCGACAGTTTCCAGCCTTCCGCCACATTTTCCCTGGTGACGGTGAGCGCAGGCGCGACGATGAAGGCGGGCGTTTCCTGGCCGAGCAGCGACTTCAGGCCCGTTGCGGCCATGGTGCGGCCGAGCTCGTAGGCCTTGTCCGCCACGAGCGCGACGACCGCGCCACCCTTGACCATGTCGAGGCCGACAGGTTCGGCCAGATCGAGCGTGACGATCTTCGTGCTGGTGTTGCCGGCCGCGCGAAGGGCGGCGAGCACCCCGTCCGCCGGTTCCGCCCAGGTAACGTAGATGCCGTCGAGATCGGGATGCTTCAGCAGCATGGCGCTGGCGAGCTCTTCCGCGCGGGCCGGATCGGTGATGCCCTGCTCGGCGACGATCTTGATATCCGGATAATCCTTCTCGATGGTCGACTTGAAGGCGTTGTCGCGCTGGTTGGTCACGTAATAGGTCGCGTCGTGGAAGATCCAGCCGACCTTGCCCTTGCCGCCCATCGCCTTGGCCAGAGCATCGGCCGCCTGCTTGCCCATCTGGAAGAGATCGTCGGTGACGATAGCCGCATAGTCCTTGCCGTGTTTGTAGTCGGCCGGCAGGTTGGACAGGAAGACGAGCTTGCTGCCGTCGGTGACGGCCTGACGGAAGGCTTCGGCCGAGGTTACCGGATCAAGCGGCAGCGCGAGAATGACATTCGGCTTGGCGGCAAGCGCCGTTTCGATATCCGAGCGCTGGCGGGCGGCATCGAAACCGGCATCCGTCTGCACCACGACCTCGACGCCCGCGCGGGCGAACTCGTCCTTGGCGCCCGCCGTCACGGCGTTCACGAAGTCGGAAGAGGTGTGCCAGAGCAGCGCCGCCTTGTAGCCCTTGTCCTTCAGCGCCGCGATATCCGCATCCGAGAGGTTGACCTCCGCGCTCGGGGTCGCCGCTTCGCCGGACGGACCAACGGTCTGGGCAAGCGCGGGCGCCGTCGAAAGCAGCAGGCCCGCCAGCATGGTGGCATTCAGAAATTTCCGCATGAACATGATGTCGTTCCCTCTTTTGATTGTTCGTTCACTCAGTCGATCACGCCGCAATAGCGGGCCATGAAACTTGCGAAGGCGACGATGCCGGCGAGATATTCCTCGATATCGACATGCTCCTCGAATGTGTGGCAGTTCCGGATGTCGCCGGGCGCGCAATAGACCGTGGGCACGCCGAGCCGGTTGACGAAGAACGGCGATTCCGACCAGAAGGGCGCACCCTCGACGATGCCCCGGCCTGGCATGGCGGCTGCAACCGCTTCCGACAGCAGCGCCACTTCGGGACTGTCAGCCGCGATCTCCGCCGCCGTACCGCCGAGCGCATGGTCGCGGCCGGCGGGATAGGCGATCTCGACGCGGATCTCGGGGTCTTCGACGGCGCCGCGAATGACGGCCTCCATCTCGGCCGCCGCGGTATCGAGCGATTCACCCGGCAGCAGCTTGCGGATGAGCGAAAGCTTGCAGGTCTCCGGGACCGCGATGAAGCCACCGCCTTGCAGCCCGGTGATGAGCAGAAAGCCACGGCCGATCAGGTCGTGTTCGGCGCGGGCGGACACCGCGTCGGAATGGCGCCAGAGGGCGGACATGACAGCATGGCTTGCCTTCAGCGCGTCCTTGCCCAGTTCCGGCACGCCGAAATAGGCGGATTTTCCCGTGATGGTGATGTCGGCGATGAAGAAGCCGATCTGCGCCGGATAGACGGCAAGACGGGTCGGTTCGACATAGACGGTGAAGTCGGGACGGGCGACGGCGCCGCTTTCGATACGCTCGACATAGTCCTTCACACCGGCCGAGACGCCGGAGCCGGGCTCGCCGCTCTCCTCGTCGCCGACAAAGGCAAAGCCGAGGTCGCCGGCAAGCCGGATGCCGACTTTGTCCAGCAGGGAGAGCGCTGCAAGCGCGGTGCAGATGCCGGCCTTCAGGTCCCCTGCCCCACGCCCCCAGATCGCGCCGTCAATGATCGGCGCGCCAAAAGGGTCTTCGCGCTCGGTGCCGGCCCAATGCTCGCGCCAGCCTTCGACATGGACGGTGTCCGTATGGCCGATAAAGAGAAGCCGACGACCGCCGGACGCACCCTTGCGCTCACCCCAGACATTCGGGCGGCCGGGCAGAAAGTCGGCGGTCTCGACGGCTTCGACGCCGCGCGAGCGCATCTGCGCTTCGAGATAGGCGACAACGGTCGCCTCATTGCCCGTCACGCTGTTGCATCCTATAGCACCGCGCAGCAGTGCGATGGCATCGTCACTGTCGAGAGCGGCGCGCAGACGCTCGGTGAGGGCCGCCGTCATTGGGCGACCTCCCGAAGGGCGACCGTGCTGGCCGGCGGCAGCGAAATGCGGCTGTCGGGCGTATCGGCGCCGAACAGCGTGTTGTGCAGGTGGCCAAGTCCGATGGCGGCAGCGCCGACCAGGGCGGCACGTGCGCCCAAGGCGCTGGCCTCGACATCGATCGGATAGGGGAAGCACTGCGGCAGGAAAATCTTGACCCGCTCCAGCATTTCCGGGCGCAGGCCGATGGAGCCGCCGAGAATGACCTTCTGGGGGTTGGCGATGACAGCGATGGCACCGATGCCGCGCGAAAGCAGGCGCGCGGTGTCGTCGAGCACCTTCAGCGCATCCACATCGCCTTCCGTGGCGAGATCGAAGATTGCCGGCACCGAGAGGGTCTTGCCGCTTGCCGCGCGAAACCGGTCGATGATGCCGGCGGAGGCGACGACGCGTTCGAAGGCGCCGTAATGCAGCGATTCCGGCTCGAAGGGATCGGCGCCGAAGGGTAGAAAGCCGAGTTCGCCCGCCGCATGGCTCGCCCCGCGCACAAGATTGCCGCCGACCATCAAGCCGCCGCCGATACCCGTGCCGAGCGCTATGTAGGCAAGATTGTCGATGCCCTGCCCCTGCCCGAGCCAGTTCTCGCCGAGAACAGCGAGGTTGACGTCGTTTTCCAGCATGACGTCGAAACCGAAACCCTCTTCGAAGGCGGCGGCGACGTTCATCGTGTCGAGATGGGGAATGTTCGGCGCGAGCAAGATGCGGCCGGTCCTGTCATCGGGCGCACCGGGCGCGCCGATGACGGCAAGGCGGATACGCTCGCGGGCAATACCCTGCGTATCGGCCGCGCGAAAACACATGTCGACGATCTGGTCGACGACCGCCTGGCCGCCGCGCGGATCGGTCGGCGCGACATCCTCGGCGAAGACCTGGCAGGTGAGATCGGCGATGGCGACACGCACCTTGGTGCCACCGAGATCGACCGCAGCGATATAGGCGGCATCCGGCACCAGCTCATACGTCACGGCGGTGCGGCCGATATGGCCGCTGGTGCGGCCGGTCTCGCGCACCCAGCCCTCGATTTCGAGCTGGCGCACGATTTCCGAGATCGTCTGCTTGGAAAGGCCCGTCAGCTTGGAGATCGATGCCCGCGAGATGGGACCGCCCTGCACGATCGTTTCCATGACCGCCCGCTGGGAGAATTTCCGGGATATCCGAAGGGTCTCGCTCACATCCGCCTCATTTAATTCGTTCTGTCACCGAACTAAATAACGGTTTCGAATTTTCGTCAAGGGCCGCGTGAAAAAATGAAGCGGGGCGGCAACGATTGACGGTGACCGCCCACGGCTTCCGCCGCGGCTCCGGCCTTCCCTCTGCCAGCAACTTGTCTGTCGCTATCGGCAGCCTGCCACACTGAAAAATCGGCGCCCCGACATGCCCAAACAAATTTTTCCCGACCCCGATTGACGGATGCACAAAAATCAGACTTTGATTAAATCAAATTGATTGACTCTTAAAAACAAGAGCTAAAAGGGGAATGAAATGCCAATCAATACAAAGAATTACCTGTCATTGACCCGGCGTACGCTGCTGCTGTCGGCGGCAGCATTCGGGGCTTCGATTGTTTCAAGCGGCGCCTTCGCGACATCGGCGAAGGCCGAGGCGGTGCTCACCATGCACATCGAGGAACAGACGAGCTGGGTTCAGAATTTCAACCCGTTCGACCTCGGTGGGCGCCGCCAGAGCACGATGGATTTCATCTATGAGCCGCTGGTGATCTTCAATCCCGATGACGGCGGCAAGCCGGTCTTCCGCCTTGCCACGGACTTCAAGTTTTCCGACGACATGCAGTCGATCACCTACACGATGCGTCCCGACGTCAAATGGTCCGACGGCCAGCCGCTGACTTCTGCGGACGTCAAATACACGATCGACCTGATGCTGAAGAACCCGGCCGTCGATACCGCCGGCCTCGGCGAGACCGTGGCCTCCGTCGAGGCGCCCTCGCCGACCGAGGTGGTCATCCACCTGAAGGGCGTCAACAGCCAGTTCCCGGAATCGATCTCCGACCTCGCGGTCGTGCCGGAGCATATCTGGAAGGATGTCGCCGATCCCGTCGCCTTCAAGAACGACAAGCCGGTCGGTTCCGGCCCGATGACCGAAATCCGCCGCTTCACGCCGCAGGTCTACGAACAGTGCCGCAACCCGAACTACTGGGACGCCGCCTCGCTGCATGTCGATTGCCTGAAACTGCCGCAGATCGCCGGCAACGACCAGATGCTGGCGCTGCTGCCGGAAGGCAATCTCGACTGGATCGGCTCCTTCCTGCCGCAGATCGACAAGACCTTCGTGGCGCTCGACCCCGAGCACAACGGGTATTGGCAGCCGCCCGCCGAAACCGTCGCCTTCCAGATGAACCTGAAGAGCAGCGACGAGGCCAAGAAGGAAGCCTTCAACGACCTGAATTTCCGCCGCGCCTTCAGCCTTGCCATGGATCGCACGGCCATGGTCGATATCGCGAGCTTCGGCTATCCCAAGGTGAACCTGCATGCGAGCGGCCTGCCGCCGCGCTTCGAGGCCTGGCGCAATCCGGACGCGGAAGGCGCCAAGGACGAATGGATGACCTTCGACGTCGAAAAGGCCGGCAAGCTGCTCGACGAGGCCGGCTACGCCAAGGGCGACGACGGCATGCGCAAGACGAAGAGCGGCAAGCCGCTTTCCTTCACCATCATCATCCCGAACGGCTGGACCGACTGGATCGATACCGCGCAGATTGCCGCCGAGGGCCTGCGTGCCGCCGGCCTCAACGCCTCGGTCGCGACGCCGGAATACGAGCAATGGCAAAAGCAATTGCTCGAAGGCAGCTTCGACGTGGCGTTCCAGTCGCGCGCCGACGGCTCGACGCCGTTCCGCGGCTACTACCAGTCGATGTCGACGGCCTTTGCCGGCCGCATCACCACCGCGCCGTCGCGCTACTCCAACCCGAAGCTCGATGCTCTGTTCGATGCCTATCGCAAGGTGACGACGGACGAGGAGCACAAGAAACTCTTCAGCGACATCCAGGTGATCGTCGCCGACGACCTGCCGATGGTGCCGGTCTTCAACGGTCCGACCTGGTATCAGTTCTCCACCAAGCGCTTCACCGGCTGGGTGACGGACAAGGAGCCCGTCATGAACCCGGAAAACCATGACAACAACCGCATGCGCCTCGTGCACCTGCTCCGTCTGAAGCCGGTGGAATAAGGCGGGATCGCGGGATGTACATCTCCTCCCGGCGCCTCGGCGTCTATGCGGTGGCGCTCGGCTTTGCGATCGTCATGAACTTCACGGTCCCCCGGCTCATGCCGGGGTCCCCCGTCGATGCGATGATCGCCCAGCTCGGTCCCCGCGCGACGCCCGCCGCCGTCGAGGCGATCAAAGCCAGGTTCGGCGCCGTCGAGGCGCCGATCGCCGCCCAGTTCCTCGACTATCTCAAGGGACTGGCGACGCTCGATCTCGGCGTCTCCGTCAAATATTATCCGCAGACCGTGACCGAGGTGCTCGCCCGTTCGACGCTCTGGACGCTGTTCCTCGTCGTGACGGCAATCACCTTCTCGCTCGTCGTCGGCACCCTGCTCGGCGCCATCGCCGCCTGGCGGCGCGGCGGGCGGTTCGACACGGTCGTCTCACCGTTTTCGGTGGTCATGATCGCCGTGCCGCCCGTCATCATCGCGCTGACGGCCCTCTTCGTCTTCGGCGTGTCGCTACGCTGGTTCCCGGTCGGCTATGCCTATGATCCAAACCTCGACCCCGGCATCAACTTCACCTTCGCCGGCAGCGTCTTCTACCACGCCATCCTGCCCGTTCTGACGCTCTCGCCCTATCTCATCGGCGAATTCCAGACGACCATGCGCTCGTCGATGATCTCGGTGCTCGGCGAAGACTATGTCACGATGGGCCGCGCCAAGGGGCTGACGGCGGCGACCGTCATGCTCGGCTACGGCGCGCGCAACGCCATGTTGCCCGTCCTCACCAACCTCGCTTTGATGCTCGGCGCAGTCTTCGGCGGGTCGATCGTCACCGAGATCGTCTTCAACTATCCGGGCCTCGGCCTCACCCTCTTCACCGCCAGCGTCGCGCGCGACTATCCCGTCATCCAGGGCCAGCTGCTGCTGATGACGCTCGCCACGCTCGGCGCCAATCTTCTCGTCGATATCGTCTACGGCGTCATCGACCCGAGACTGAAGGACGGTTCCGCATGATATCCGGCCTCAAAATCCTCCTCCAGCAGAAGAAGGCCGTCGCCGGCCTGATCATCATCGCAGCGCTATGCCTGATGGCGCTCTTCGCCCCCATCATCGCGCCCGGCGCGCCGAGCGCCCGTGTCGGCCGCTCGCACCAGCCGCCGACCGTCGAGCATGTCTTCGGCACGACGAAGATGGGCCGCGACGTCTATACCCAGTTCGTCTGGGGCTCCCGCACGTCGCTCGCTGTCGGCTTCGCAACGGGCATCGCCATCACCATTGTCGGCACGGCCATCGGCCTGGTCGCCGGCTATGCCGGCGGGCGCACCGATGCCGCCCTTGACCTCGCCACCAATGCCGTGCTCGTCATCCCCAACATACCCCTGCTCATCCTGCTCGCCTCCTTTGCCGGCACGGTCGGGCCGCTCGCCATCATGGCGATCATCGCGCTGACCTCCTGGCCCTGGGGTGCGCGCATGACGCGCTCGCAGACCATGGCGTTGCGCAACCGCGATTTCGTCATCGCCGCGCGCATGATCGGCGAGCCGGCCTGGCGCGTGCTCTTCGTCGAGCTCCTGCCGAACCTTTTGCCGCTGATCGGCATCAATCTCGTCGGCAGCATCATCTATGCGGTCGTCGCTCAGACGACGCTCGAATATCTCGGTTTCGGCGATCCGTTGCAGGTGACCTGGGGCACGATGCTCTACAATGCGCAGAACTCTTCCGCGATCATCCTCGGCGCCTGGTGGGATATCGGCGCACCCGCCACCGGCATCGCGCTGATCGGTCTCGGCCTTGCGCTCGTCAACTTCACCTTCGACGAGATCGCCAATCCGCAGCTGCGCTCCGGCCCCGCTTTGACGCGGTGGCTGCGCCTCAACCGCCAGCGCAACAGAAGCCTTGGAGGCGCATGATGAGCGACACGCTGCTGCAAATCCGCAATCTCGAGGTCGACTATCTCCTCGACAAGGGCGCCTTCCGTGCCGTGAAGAACGTCTCCTTCGATATCGGCCGCGGCGAGATCTTCGGGCTTGCCGGGGAATCGGGCTGCGGCAAGAGCACCATCGCCTTTGCCATCACCCGCCTTGCCAAGTCGCCCGCCTGGATTGCCGGCGGTGAAATCCTGCTCGACGGCCGCGATCTCCTGAAACTGCCGGAAGGCGAAATGCAGAAAGTACGCTGGCGGCGCGTCGGCATGGTGTTCCAGAGCGCCATGAACTCGCTGAACCCGCTGATGCGTGTCGAGGCGCAATTCCATGACGTGCTGCACCGGCATACCGGCGCGACGCGCGCGCAATCGCGCGAACGGGCGGAAGCCATGTTCAAGCTGGTCGGCATTCCCACCGGCCGGCTTTCCGACTATCCGCACCAATTTTCCGGCGGCATGCGCCAGCGCATCGTCATCGCCATCTGCCTCGCCCTGCAGCCGGAACTGATCATCATGGACGAGCCGACGACCGCGCTCGACGTGGTGGTGCAGCGGGAAATCCTCGAACAGGTGATCGACCTGCAACGCAGCCACGGTTTTTCCGTGCTGTTCATCACCCATGACCTGCACCTGATGGCGCAGCTCTGCCATCGCATCGGCGTCATGCTGAAGGGCGAGCTGGTCGAGGTCGGCGAAGTCAGGCAGGTGAGCGGCGCTCCGGCGCATGATTATACCCGCCGGTTGTGGAACGCCATTCCACAGCTGCCGGGTCGGCCGGAACTGGCGGGAGGTGTGGCATGAACCTCGCCCCAAACCTTTCCCTGCCCGCGGTGGAGCCGGTCATCCGTCTGGAAAACATCGAGCGCAGTTTTGGTGCCGTGCAAGCGCTGCGCGGTATTTCGCTCTCGCTGACGCCAGGCCGGGCGCTGGCGCTGGTCGGCGAATCCGGCTGCGGCAAGACGACCTGTGCCCGCATCATCGCCCGTATGGACCGGCCGACATCGGGCCGCCTCTCCTTCCGTGGCCGTGACGCCACCGCGACGGGCACGCGTGAGGAGGAACGGGCCTACCGCCGCGACGTCCAGATGGTCTTTCAGGACCCCTTCTCCTCGCTGAACCCCGTCTTTTCCATCGATCACCACCTCTCCCGCCCGGTCCTCCTGCATCGCCATGCAGAGGGTAAAGCCGGCGTCGCCGAAGCGGTTTCCACGCTGCTTGCCGATGTCGGCCTCGACCCGGCGGTGACACGGCAAAAATACCCGCACGAGCTTTCCGGCGGCCAGCGCCAGCGCGTCAACATCGCCCGCGCGCTCGCCGTGCAACCGCGCGTGCTGGTCGCCGACGAGCCGACCTCGATGCTCGACGTCTCGATCCGGCTCGGCATCCTGGAACTGCTCGCCCGCATCAAGCGCGAGCGCAGCCTGGCGCTGTTCTACATCACCCACGACATTGCCACCGCAGCCCATGTGGCGGAGGAGATCGTGGTGATGTTCGCCGGCCAGATGGTGGAGTGGGGCGATACGGAGGCGGTGATTGCCGATGCACGCCATCCCTATACCCAACTCCTGCTTTCGGCCGTGCCTGACGGGGCGAGACCGTTTATCATCGGCGAAAGCGCGCGCTTCCTCGAACGGGCGGAAAAGGTCCGCGCGCTGAGCCGGCCGACATCGACTGCGGTCGAACAGGTCGGGAAAAACCATTTCGTCCGCGCGCTCGCGGCACAAAACTAGAGGATTTCAGCTTGGATTATCTCGTCAATCTCTCGCTCCTGACGCCGAAGCCCGACCTCGACGCCAGAATGGCGCAGGCCGGCGTCACGATCCGCCGGCCGCTCGCGCCGGAGGCACGGCTGGTGACCGAATGGGTCACGGAAAAATTCGGCAAGGGCTGGGCGAGCGAAACCGCCGTGGCGCTGACGCGCCAGCCGCCGACCTGCTTCATCGCCACGCGTGCGCAAAAACTCGTCGGCTTCGCCTGCCACGAGTCGATCGCCCGCGGCTTCTTCGGCCCCACAGGCGTCGATGAAGAGGCACGCGGGCTCGGCATCGGCCATGCCCTGCTGCTGGCATCCCTCTTCGACCTGAAGACCATGGGCTACGCCTACGCCATCATCGGCGATGTCGGCCCCTCGGCCTTCTACGAAAAGACGGTCGGCGCCATGCCGATCCCCAATTCCGCCCCCGGCATCTATGCCGGATTGCTCGACGTTACCTGATCCCCTGAAGCATTTCCGGTGTTCGTTTCAACCGCATTATCCGACGCCAAGGCGATCTCGCTTCGGCTGGAAATGCTCCAGACCGCAGAGACTGCCATGCCGATATCCGCCTTCGCCCTCGAAACTTCCTGGACACCCGCCACCGACGACCGCCCGCTTGCCTATACGCTCAAGCTGACCAACCATTCGAAGACGCCCCTTGCCGGCTTCCGCCTCTGCGTCAGCGGCCCCGGCCGGGTCGATCCGGCCGCAAGCGTCGATGGCGGCTCGGTCGGCACGCGGCTTTCCAATTTCACGGAACTGCTACCGCCGGACGGTTTCGTGCTGGACCCCGGTGCCACATGGACGGTGGCCGTGCATGGTCTCAGCTGGGCCTTCAAACACTGGACGGACGGCGCACGCGGCGCGTATCTTGCCCTTGCCGATGGCGGCACGCTTTCCGTCGGCACCGGCCCGACGCTCCGGGTCGGCGGAAACGCACCACCGAAGCGCGGCGTCGCCGCCTTTCCCGTTCCCGCCAGCCCGCCGGTTCCCGTTTCGGTGATCCCATGGCCGAGGGAGGTCGCCATCTCCGGCCGGCGCGCAGCGCCTGCCGGCTTCACCCTGCTCGCCGATGACGCCGAAGCCCGTGCGGCCGCAGACGCTTTCACGCAACTCACGGAAGACCTCTTCTCGGTGGAAGGCATCGTCCGCCCCGCCTCGGAAGGCGGGCTGTCGATCCGCCTGCATCTGAAGGATGGCCTTGGGAAAGAGGCCTACGAGATCGACCTTGCCGCCGATGCGGTCTCCATTGCCGCCTCCAGCCGCACCGGCCTGTTCTACGGCCTCGTCACGCTCGGCCAGATCTGGCGCGGCGCGCGGCATTTTCCGGACGCCTACAGCTTCCCCGTCGCGGGAACGATTGCGGATGCGCCGTCCATGGACTGGCGCGGGCTGCATCTCGACGTGGCGCGCCAGTTCTACGGCGAGGCGGAGATCCGCAAACTTCTCGCCATCCTCGCCTGGAACAAGCTCAACCGCTTCCACTGGCATCTCTCAGACGACGAATCCTGGCGTGTCGAAATCGACGCCTATCCTGCGCTGACCGAGATCGGCGCCTGGCGCGGCCATGGCCTGCCCGTACCGCCGCTGCTTGGCACCGGCCCGGAAAAGAGCGGCGGTTTCTATACGAAGGCGACGATCCGCGGCATCGTCGCCTATGCCGGGACCATCGGCATCGAGATCGTGCCGGAGATCGACGTGCCCGGCCATTGTTTCGCCATGCAGCAGGCCATTCCGGAACTGCGCGACCCCGAGGAACAGGGCAGTTACTATTCCGTGCAGGGTTTCCCGGACAATTGCCTCAACCCGGCCCGCGAAAAGACCTACGAGGTGCTGGAGACCATCTTCAAGGAGCTGATCGAGCTCTTTCCGTTCAAGACGATCCATGTCGGCGCCGACGAGGTGCCGATCGGTGCCTGGTCCGGCTCGCCGGAAGCGCTGGCGAGGCTGCGCGCGATCGGCGGCGAGGCCATGGCCGAAGCCCATGCGCGCCGGCTGAACGTCATCACAAACACGCACGGCGCCGATGCCATCGACGGATCCGGTGCAGCCGTCCTGCAGGCGCTCTTCCTCGAACGCATCCAGAAATTCCTGGCGTCGCAGGGCTGTGTTACCGGCGGATGGGAGGAGGCGGCGCATGGCAATGTCATCGACAAGGCTGCGACCTATCTCTGCGGCTGGCGGGACATGGAGGTATCGGCGGCCCTTGCAGGCGAAGGCTATTCCATGGTCGTCTGCCCCGGCCAGGCCTACTATCTCGACATGGCCAACAGCCTCGACTGGGACGAGCCGGGCGCCAGCTGGGCCGGCTGGTCGGCACCGGAGATGACCTATGAATTCGACCCCGTCGCTGGCTGGAGCGATGCGCAGAGATACAACCTCAGGGGCGTACAGGCCTGCATCTGGTCGGAGCCGATGAAGGATCGCGCCGTCTTCGATCGCCTCGTCTTCCCACGCCTTTCGGCCATCGCCGAAACCGGCTGGACAGCGCCGGAGCGCAAATCCTGGGAGCGTTTCAAGGCCGCAGCCGGCCTGATGCCGGTACTCTACGGCTTCCCCATAACGTAAGCCGTCTCTTACGCGATGGGCTTCTGCAACACGGCGAATTGCGGGTTCGTCTCGGAAAAGACCGGCAGGGCGGCAGCGCCGAGAATGGAGGTGTCCTTGCCGGTCGCCGCGATCATGATGCGGGCTATGCGCCGCTCCTCGTCGGGATCGACCGGCGGATAGAGCGGTTCCATGCGCGCGGCAAGCCGCGCCAGCAGGCCCGCAGGCATCGGCCCGCCGAGCACGATGGTCTGCGGATCGAAGGCCAGTTCGAGAAAATCGATGGTCCGGCGCATCGGCTCCGCCGCCGCATCCAGCCAGCCGTCCAGCGCCGGCCCGGCCTCCTCGATCATCGCATCGAGCGCTTCGACGGCATACGCGCCGGGATCGTCGATCTTCAAATGCTCGTAAGCCGCACCGAGCGAGACATAACGGTCGAGGCAGCCACGCTTGCCGCAGACGCAGGGCAGTCCATCAGGCTCGACGACGATATGGCCGATCTCGCCGGCATTGGCCCGGCTGCCGCGATAGAGATGGCCGTCGAGGAACATGCCCGCGCCGATACCGCCGCCGAGAAAGAGATAGACGAAGCTGCTCAGGCCCCGCGCCACGCCGTAAAGCCGTTCGCCGATCGCCGCCGCCGTCGCATCGTTCTCCACCAGGACCGGCACGCCGACGAGCCGCTCCAGCGCCGGCCCCACCTCGTAGTGCTGCCAGCCCGGCAGCGCGATCGGGGTGAGCGAGGTGATGCCCTCCGCCGCGTATCGCCCAGGCATGGCGATGCCGACGCCGAGCAGGCGGTTGCGGTCGAAGGGAAACGCCGTCTGCAATTCCGCGCTGATCGCGGCGAGGATCGGGATCGCCTGTTCCGGCGTCGGCGGATCGATGGGGCGGGTGACGCGCGCACGGATCGTGCCCGAAAGGTCGGTCAGGACGCCCGCTGCGTGGTCGCGTTCCAACTCCAGCCCGATCGAATAGGCGCCGTCAGGATTGATCGAATAGGGCGTGATCGGCTGGCCCCGCGCCAGCTTCTGCGGGCTATCGGGCTTCAGCAGTTGCGAGCCTTCCAGTTCTTCGACGATGTTCGACACGGTCTGCGCGGTCAGCGCCGTCAGGCGGGCGATCGCCGCGCGCGACAGCGGACCGTTGGTGCGGATCGCCTCGATCACGACCCGCCGGTTGTGCGCTTTCGCCTGTTCAAGATTGGTGCCGGAAATGGCTTTCATGACGTCGATATGTTCACCGGATGCGCAAGCGCGCTCAAGCGTCCGGCATAAGCGGGATTCGCCCGGATGGCCAGCGATTTGCCCGGTTGCTCCGCAAAACGCCGCAGGGCGCCCGTGCGGGGCGCCCTGCCTTGCGATCTCTTTCGTCCAATCTCACTTCGCGGTCGCTTCGAGCGTGCCTGCCTCGGGCACGTCCTTCTTGGCGTTCAGCTTCTTGAAGAGGAAGAAATAGAGCCGGATATATTGCCCGATGAGGATGGCATTGATGATCGTGCCCTCGCGGATGAAGTGGATTTCTCCAAGGAAACCGAGGCCTATCAGGGCGGACGTCACCAGAAGCGTGCAGTCGAAACCCGTCTTGATATTGCCCCACTTCCAGCCGGTGCGCTTGAAGATCGTGTTGACGAACATGTCGATCGGCATCAGCACCAGATTGGCGCGGATCATCAGGAAGAG
This sequence comes from Shinella sp. CPCC 101442, assembly GCF_024704725.1. Classification (GTDB taxonomy): domain Bacteria; phylum Pseudomonadota; class Alphaproteobacteria; order Rhizobiales; family Rhizobiaceae; genus Shinella. The sequence continues at coordinate 590,098 of NZ_JALIQS010000001.1, forward strand.
GCCGAAGGCGAGCGCGGCATCGGCGAAAACCAGCAGCGCGACGCGCAGGTAGTATTCCTCCAGCACCACGAACTCGGTGAATTTGAGATTGAGATCGAGGAACACCGCCAGCACGAAGGCCGGGATCAGCGACGCAAAGTTCTTGAGCTTGAAATCCTTCGGCAGGGCGAAATAGGTCAGCGCGAGCATGATCAGCTCGAGTATGAAATTGTAGGTGCCCTGGCTCAGCGGCGGAAAGACGAGCGTCATGGTGCGCGTCAGGCTGCTTTGCGGTGAGATGCCGATGCCGGCGCGGATCGCCAGGCTGACCCCGAAGGTCAGGATGTAGATGCCGAGAACATACATGATCCAGCGGCGGGTGAGGCTGCCGGTATCGACGATTTCGGCTTCCGCCGCATTATGTGCCATGGTTTCCTCCCAAGGGCGTTGCGCGGAGCCTCCCGTCACTCCCGGCCTGCCGCGCTCAAAAACGTTTTCGCGGATGTCTCGGAACTCCTTCTCCCGGTCAATCCGTAACTTTTGGGTACCGGCAAGCGCACGAGGCCCCTGCCGGCACGGTTCTTTCCGTCAATGCATCAGCCGGAAGCGATGCAGCGAGATGAACAGGCTGAGCAGCTTGTTGACCACGGGCTCGCCCTCATTGCGGTTGCCCATCGCCTCGAGCGCCGCATCGATGGATTTGGCCGCCGCCGTCAGCTCGGAAACAGTCATGTTCGCCATGACGCCGTAGATTTCGAGCGGCATCACCGCCTTCTCCTGGCCGTTCTCCGTCACGATGCAGGCGCCGGCATGGCTGTCGACCTGCTTGACGCAGTGGCACATTTCCGCGCTCTCTTCCCCCACCACGACGAAGTAGGGTTTTGGCGCCGGCCAGAAGGTCGCGACCGCGCCGCGATCGATCGACACGCCCTTGAACAGACCGTTGACGATGTGGCGCTTGCCATCGACATAACGCTGGATGACGGAAAGGCGCGAATATTTGATGCCATCGACCTCCGGCACCACTTTACCGTCCCGCAGCGGCACCCAGACTTCCTGATAGAATTTTGCGTGACCGCGGCCATAGACGTCGAACAGATAGACTTTTGCCGCGTTGCCATCGTCAGAGATTTCCAGCGGCACGATATCGAGCTGGTCGGCAGCGAGGTCGACCAGGCCTGGAACGCCCTTCTTGCACATGCCGGAATAATCGATCTCGGCATTCGTCAGCAGCTTGCGGTCCTTGGCGACCAGCTCTCCGTCCTTGAAGACATAGAGCGGGTTGATCTTCGACAGGCTGTCGGTCAGCACGATATCGGCGAAGCGGCCTGGTGTCAGCGAGCCGAGCTTGTCTTCCATATGGAAGGAGCGCGCCGTGTTGAGCGTCGCCATCTTGATCGCATGGATCGGGTTGATGCCCATCTCGGCGCAGAGCGAAATGATCCAGTCCATATGGCCCATGGTCAGCAGGCGCTCGATGGAGATGTTGTCCGTGCAGAGCATAAAATTGTCGGTCGGCCATTTGCGATCGACGATGGCGCGCAGCAGCACCTTGATCACCTCCGCGCTGCCGACGCCGAACTTGATATGGGTCGGGAAGCCGTAGCGGACGCTCTTTTCGAGGTCCTTCTCGTTCCAGACATCGTGGTTGTTCGAGCAGCCGATGGCCGGCAGGTAATTGAGGATCATGTCGGAGAGCGCTGTGACGCCCCAGTGACCGTTCATGAAGCCGCCCTGCGCACGAACCCAGGCCGCCTTGCGGAAATCGTCGTCATTGCCCGAGGAATAGGTGAAGTGCTCGAACTCGCCGAGACCGATCACCGGTTCCATCTTCAAGACCGCCTCGGTGACATTGGCCGCCGTCTTCTTGCCCGGTGCGAAGGCATAGAGGCGATAGGGCAGCTTGTCGTAGTCCTTGAACAGCTTCTGCGCCGCCTCGACGCCCTCTTCCCCGGCAGCGCTCAGGAGATCGAGGCATTCGGAATAGATCGTCGTCGTGCCGCAGGGCACCATGGCCTCGGCGAGTGCCGTCGGATGGGCGAGCTGGGATTCGAAATGGATATGGGCATCGATCAGGCCCGGAATGGCGTAGAGCCCCTTGCCGTCGAAGACTTCCTTGACCTTCAGGATGCTCTCGTCCGGATTGAGCGCGATGATGCGCTTGTCGTAGACGAGGATCGAGCCGTGATAGACGGTCTCGCCGTGAACATCGAGGATGTTCAGGTTCTTCAGGAGCAGGTCCGCCTCCCGCTCGCCGTTCAGGATGGCGAAGATCGCCCGCACCTTGTCGTAGTGGGCGGCCTCCGCGATGGTCACATGCTGGTTCATGATGGTCCTCCGGTCTCTTCGGCCCGCAGCCGGGCCGGCAATCGTTCGGGGTTGCCCCCGCAAGCGCGGCTCCTGCATCCGCGCTTCTCGAAAGTCATAGAACGCGATTGAACCGCTTCCGAAAAGCAGTATTTTACGCGCAAAGCGTACGCTTTTCGAGAACGGTTGAGGGAGACGACCATGCTGCACTCGCGCGTGCTGCGCTATATCGACGAGGTGGCGCGGCTCGGCTCGATCCGCGCGGCCGGCGAACGGCTGAACGTCGCGCCATCGGCCATCAACAAGCATGTGCTGCAATTGGAGGAGGCGATCGGCGAGCCGCTGTTCGAGCGCCTGCCGCGCGGCCTGCGGTTGACGCCGGCGGGCGAAATCCTGCTGGCCCATGTGCGCCGCACGATCAAGGAATACAGTCAGGTCGAGGCCGAGATCCGCGATATCAAGACCTTGCAGAGCGGCGAGGTGATCATCGCCACCATGAACGGCCTTGCCGGCGGCATTGTGCCGAAGGCGGCCGCGAGCTTCTGCGCCCGCCACCCCCGGCTAAAAATCTCCATCCGCGTGATGTTCGTGCGCGATATCGTGCAGGCGGTCATCGACGGCGAGGCGGACCTCGGCCTCGCCTTCAACCTGCCCGTCATGCCGCAGATCGAAACGCTCTGGAAGTTGGACACGCGGCTCGGCGCGGTCGTCTCGCCGGAACATCCGCTCGCCGGCATGGAGACCCTGCCGCTTTCCTTCTGCGAACCTTACCCGCTGATCTTCGCCGACAAGTCGATGCTGATCCACGGCATTGTCGCCGATGCCTTTTCGGAGGCCGGGCTTGCCGTGGAGCCGGCCTTCCTGACCAATTCCATCGAGGCGATGAAGTGCCTGGCCGCCAGCGGCGACGGCATCGCCTTTCTCAGCAAGTTCGACATCGCCGAGGAACAGCGCAACGGCCTGCTCACCTATGTACAGATACGCGACCGCACCTTCGGCAAGAACGTGCTCTCCCTCGTGCAGCGCGAAAAGCGCGGACGCGCGCTCGCCGCCTCCATGTTCGCCGACGAGATCATGCGCGCACTCAGGGCAGCGGTGGAGTGATCCAACGCGGCAGAATCGTCTATAGAACAAGGCCTACGAAAACCGGATCCGATGCCAGTCTCCATCCCGCCCAGATCCGTCCTGATCACCGGTGCACGAGCGCCGGTCGCGCTGCATCTGGCACGGCTGTTCCATGGCGCGGGCTGGCGCGTGGTGCTGGCCGATACGCCGGCCTCTCCCCTCTCCGCCGCCAGCAGCACCTGCGCGAGCTACGTCCGCCTGCCGCCGCCGCGCTTCGAGCCGCAAAGATACGGCGATGCCGTCGAGGCTCTGGTGAAACGGGAAGGCATCGCGCTGGTCCTGCCGACCTGCGAGGAGGTTTTTTACCTTGCCGCCATCTGGCGCGAGCGGCGCCCCACGGCAAAACTCTTCGCCCCGGATATCGACCTCCTCGGCCGCGCGCACAACAAGTTCGATTTCATCGAACTCTGCAATGACCTCGGCCTTGCCGCACCACAAACGACGCTCATCAAAAGTCGGGCCGACCTCGCCGCCATCAGGGGATCGGCGCCAAAACTGGTCTTCAAGCCGGCCTGGTCACGTTTCGCAAGCCGGGTTCTGCTTCGCCCCCAGCCGGAACAACTGGACGCACTTGCCCCGACGCCACAGGCGCCCTGGGTCGCCCAGGAATTCCTCGAAGGCGAGGAACTCAGCGTCTACGCCATCGCAAATGGCGGGCGTCTACAGGCCTTCTCGCTCTACCGCTCGGTCTACCGGGCCGGCAAAGGTGCCGGCATCTATTTCGTGCCGGTCGAAAACGGGGCGGCCAAGGCTTTCGTCACCCGCTTCGCCGCGGGCACCGGCTGGACGGGTCAGCTGTCCTTCGACCTGATCCGCCGACCAGACGGCACCGTGCTGCCGCTGGAATGCAATCCCCGGGCCACGAGCGGCCTGCATTTCTTCCGCAATCCGCAGGCCTTCGCGGCAGCAATCGCAGCGGGCGACGGCACGGTCGAACCGGACGTCCTACGCCCGCAGACCGTCCGCCTGGCGCTTTGGCTCTACGGCCTGCCGGCCGCATTGCGGGCGGGGCAGATCAGCGGTTTCCTCCGCAACCTCAAGGACGCCGACGAGCTTCTCGACTGGCCCGACGATCCGGCGCCGAAACGGGCGCAGTGGCGGGCGCTTGGCGAGATCGTGGCCCTTGCTCTCCGCCACCGGATCTCCCTGCAACGCGCCTCCACCCGCGACATCGAATGGGACGGGCCGGATCAAAGTTCTATGTAAAACGTCTCCGGCCGTTCCGCGACAGGCGGCAGGATGCCGGCCACGATGGCCTCGATGCTGCGGCGCAGGAAATCGAGCGGGCCGACGATGGGGGAGGCTTCGGGCCAATAGGCCGCATTCAGGCTTGCCGAAGTCAGCACCCGGCGATCCTGCTCCAGCGCGATGCGGAACATCGGCCGGAAGGCATAGGATTTGAGGTGATCGAGCAACCCGCCGCGCGGGCCGATCAGGCAACCGATGCCGTCCACCTGGTTTTCCGCCGCCTGCCGGAGATGGAAGGTCGTGGCGAGCACCAGGCCTTTCGCACCCCAATATTCCAGTTCCGCAATGCCGGGAGAACGGAAGCGCCCGATCGTCTTGACCCGGTCGCCCTCCAGCAGCCGGCTGATCAGGCCATGTTGCCGCTCCTCCCCGGTGTAACACGCCTCGACCCAGTCGGGACCGCCGGACACATCGACGCGAACACGCTGGCGCTGGCTGCTCAGGCCACGCAAAAGACCCTTGTGGGTGAAATGCGTGTGCGTGGCGTCAAGGATGTTTTCGGCCGTATCGACCAGCGTCGAGCGCGTGCTGCTCCCCACGAGCTTCAGGATGATTTCCTGCCCCTCCGCACAGTGCAGATAGGGTTCTCCTTCCGGCTCACCCCGCGCGACGAAGACGACGCCCTCCTTCACGACCGTCTTCAACCTCGGGACACGATAGCCCGGCACCGCACCGGTCAACCCCGGAATAGCCGTACAGGTGCCGGCGGCGTTGAAGCGCCAGCCGTGATAGGGGCATTCGATCTCGCCGTTTTCGACCCTGCCCCTCGACAATTCCACATGCCGATGCGGACAGCGGTCGTGCAGCGCGGCGATGTCCTCTCCGCTGCGGAACAACACGACAGGCAGGCCGGAAAGCAGGATGCGCCGCGGCGTCTTGCCGATCTCGGCCGCAATGGCAACCGCCTGCCATCCATCGGGGGAAAAGGTCATAGGTCGAATGCCTCCAGGAGCGGAATGCCGATGCGCCGCAGCAGCCCTTCCATGAGCCGCACCGCCAGGCGCTGCCTGAGCGGAAGATGGGCGACATAGACGGCGTTGTACTCGATGACCGGCACCGCGCCGCGCAGGCTTTTGAAACGGCCGGCACCGGCGCTCATGTTGAAGAAGAGGCCACGCTCGGCCGCCATCGCCTGGCCCGTCGCCATCACCAGCCGATAGAGCCCGTCCCTCAGCAGAAGGCTCGTATCATAGCCGACGATCGGCTGCGTCAATGTGCGGCCATTCGCGAAGAAGCCGGATACCGCCACCAGCCGCCCCTCGCCATCCCGGAAGCCGACAAGGTCGAACAGGCCGCGCCGATGCATCTCACGGATATAGAGCGCGGAATAATGCGGGTTGAGCGGGGTGTACTTGTCGAGATAGAGCAGCTTGTAGAGTTCGGCGGCGCGCGCATAGTCTACTTCCGTAAAACTCTCGCCGGGTGCGAAGCGATAGGGTGTGCGACCGAGCAGCGTGCGGTCATAGTGCCTGTTTTGCGTATCGCGCGCGGTCTCGCCGGAAAACAGATAGATGCGGCGCGCCGCAAGAAAGCGAAAACCCGCCATCTCGAGACTGGCGATGGTTGGCCCATCGGCCGTTTCGTTGAGAGAACGGATGACGATGGCCCTGTCGGGAAACCGGTCGCGCAGCCGGGCAACAAGCGCCGCGGCGGCCGAGGGGTCTATGGTCGGCACCGGATTGGTGGAAAGCAGCCAGTTGTTCACCTGCACCTGCCGGTCGAGACCGCTTGCCTTCACCAGCGGGCGGCAGGCGCGGATGAGCGTGCGGGCCGCACGGCGCACGAGGGGGGCGGCCGCGAAGTTGCGGGTCTCGTCGATGGCATAATCGACATAGGCGCTGCTCGGACAGCAGATATAGCAGGTCGGCGCATCGGTCCCGTCATTGACGCTCACCGGCAAATGCCGTCCCTCGACCTCGACGGCATCGACCCTTGTTGTCAGGTTGCCGATGAGATCGGACACGGGATGGGCGTTGAACAACTCCACGAAGCGGCGAACGGCTTCCGGCTCGTTGCGCACCCGCTCGCTCTCTCCCGGCAGCACCGTCATGCCCCGCCCTCCGGCTGGAACCGGTTTTCCACCCGCCGGAGCTTGCGATGCACCTCGAACGCCATCGCCTCCCGCCGCAGAACAATCTCCGGGGAGAGCCCACGCTGCGAGAAGACCTGTCCGAGTGCACGGAGCGCGACCCTTGCGCTTTCCTCCGCCAACTCCGGCTTCAGCACGAGCACGATCCTGTCACGCTCCTCCCGCAGGATGCGGAAATCGGTGATCTCCCGGGCAGCGTCGAGCACGGCGTTGCGCATCACGTCGGGCGTCACCAGAAGCTGGGCGCCATCGGCCCGGTCGAAGAGAAAGGCGTCGTCCATCCGGCCCACCACCTCGTCCACCGCCCTCAGCGGCGAGCCGCAGGCGCAGGGACGCTCCGACAGGCGCAGGAGATCGTTCATGCGGTAGCGCGCCATGATCTGGAACCGGCGGCGCAAGCCCGTCACCAGCGGTGCGACCAGCCTGTCCGCAACCGGCTCGAACTCGAAGAAATTGGCGTCTTCCGCCAGATGCAGCCGGCCCTCGGCGCAGGACACCGCGAAAAGCCCCTCCGTCGCCATGTAGATCTGCCCGAGTTTGCCGCCGAAGCGCGCCTCAATGACGGTTCGGTCCACCGCATCCAGCGTTTCCGCCCCGGCAAAAAGCCGGCGCGGCTGCAGCCGCTCGGATTGTTCGGCAAGATGGCGCAGCACCCGTGGCGGCGCGACGATCGTGGTCGGCGCGAAGGCTTCCAGCGCCGGCAGCCAGCGCTCGAAGCCCTGCCGCAGGTCGAAGAATGCCAGCCGCAGCAGGCGCGAGCGGTTGGCGCCGTCGTAAAGCGCGGAATTCTGGGGCAGGATGACGGCAACGCGTTCTGGCTCGACAAGAAAGCGCGGCACCGCCTTGGCGAGGATGGTGCCGAGCCAGCGCTCCTGCTCGGCCCCGGTGATGGCGTAGAGGGCGCGATTGCCGCTCGTGCCGGTGCTGGCGCCGATGCTGACCTCGCCGATCCGGCCCGTCGTTTCGAAAGCGCGCCAGCCCTCTTCAGCGGAGATGCGCCCCCGGTTGAAGGCGGCGAAATCCGCCATGACGGTGGCCTTGTCGATGACCGGCAGAGCCTCCAGCCGGGGCGGCGCATTGCGGTAGAAACCGACGGCGGGCAGGTCCCGTTCGAGCCAGCTGCGAAGGATGCCGGCCTGCCAGCGTTCGAATGCGGCGCGGGGACGGCCGGCGCGGCAGGTCCACAGGGTTTGCGCGAAAGCCGAGGCGATACGGAGACGTCCCGTCATGGTGTCTCCTGCGCGAAGTCATAGGGGCTCGCCGCCGGATCGTGGCAAAGAAGCACCGCGCCGCCGACCTGGCGGAAGGCGAGGACGCGTCGGGCGCTTTCGACAAGTGCAGACGCGTCGTCCGCAATCAGGTTTGCCGGGAAGCCGGGATGCCGTTCGTCCCCGAGCGCATCGGTGCACCATTGTGCATCCACGGCATAGAGGAGCGGCTTGGGCAGGTCCGTAAAACAGAGGCCGAAATGGCCCTCCGCATGACCGGGAAGATCGATGGCTAGCACGCTGCCGTCACCAAAAAGGTCGCGACCGACCCCAAGCCCGAGCGGAGCCTCCCTGGGAGAAATCCCGTCGACGTCTAACGTCCGGGAAGCAAGATCGGCGGGCAGAAGTTCGGTGAAAATGCCGTGGCCCAGGCTTTTCCAGGCGCGCTGTTTCAGGATGCGCCCAAGCACCTCGGCCTTTGCGATGATCCGGGCCTTCGGGAAGAGATCGAGGCCGGCGACGTGGTCGGCGTGGAAATGCGTGAGGATGACAGTGCCGACATCATGGGGCGTGAAACCGAGTTTTCGCAGCACGGTTCCGGGCTGGCCCTCCAGCACCAGTTCCGGGTGCAGGACCGTGTTGTAGAGACGGAGCGACGGGCTGCGCGGCCCTCGCGTCACCCGCGGCCCATAGCCGGTATCGACAAGCACCAGCCCGGCCTCGGGATGCGTGAAGATACCGTAGCGCACCTTCAGCGGCACCCGCCGCCAGGTTCCGCCACGCAGGAACAGGCGCTCCGGCGCGGTAACGAAAGCGCTGTTGGCGAAAACCGGTTTCATGGCACCCGCCGTCCGTCGAGGGTCATGGCGAGCCCTTGGCCGAGCGAAATCCGGGGTTGCCAGTCGAGCATCCGGCATGCCTTGGAAATATCCAGGCTCTGCCGGAAGGCGAAGAGACCCAACGTATAGGGCGTCACCAGCGGTTCCCGTGGGGTGGGGCGTGCGAGACTTGCCAGCTCCGCCAGCCGCACGGCCATCAATGCCGGACGGAACGGCACCGTCTTCCAGCGCAGCAGAACGGCGAGTTTCCCGCAGACATGTTCGACAACCTCACGCACCTTCACCATCTCGCCACCCGAAATGTTGAAGGTCTCGCCTGAAATCGCCGGTCCGGCCGTCAGCGCCGCCTCGATGGCCGCCACCACGTCATCGACATGGGTGAGGTCGATAGCGGCGGCGCCGGCGCGCAGCAGCGGCAGTGGACCGCGCCGGGCGGCAGCGACAAGACGAGGCAGCAGCGTCTCTTCCCCGGCGCCATAGATGCCGCGAGGCCGCAGGTTGACCGGACCGAGTGTTTCGCGCGCAAGCACCAGTTGCTCGGCCTCCGCCTTGGTGCGAGCATAGGCGTTGACCGGGCGCGGCAGCGGCGCGGTTTCGGCAACGTCCGTCTTGTCCTTCATCTCGAAATAGACCGTCGGCGAAGAGATGTTGACGAACCGGCGGGCACCCAGCATGTCGGCAAGATCGAGCGCGTTTCGCGTGCCCTCGACATTGGCCGCGCGGAAGGCTGCAAGGGGACCCCAGGGGGCCGAGAGCGCGGCGCAATGCACGACCGCGTCCACCTCGCTGAAAACACTCGCCAGATGCAGGACGGGATGGGAAAGATCCGCGCGAACGGTCGCAAAACCCGCTTCCCGGAGGGCGTTGCACCGCCTTTCATCCCTGCCCAGCGCGAGCGTGTCGAAGCCGCGGGCGCCGAGATGCCGGATCAGCCTGCCGCCTAGAAATCCCGTCGCTCCGGTGACAAGCACGCGCATCCGGATCAGACCTCGATTGCCATGCCGCCAAAGGAGACGCCGGCCGACGTGCCGAGCAGCAAAAGCCGCGTTCCTCTCTTGATGCGACCGTCCCGCCAGGCGATGTCGAGGGCGGTTGGAATGGAGGCGGCGATCTGGTTGCCGAAGCGCGCCGCGATGTTGACCACACGCTCGCCCCGCATGCCCGTCTGCTCGATCATGTGCTCCAGCGCCAGCGGGCTCGCCTGGTGCGGCACAACGAGATCCACATCGGCGGGCGACCATCCGGCCGCCGCGAGCAAGTCATCGACGAAGCGGGGAAAATGGCGATGCGTGACGCGGAAGAGCTCCTTGCCATCCATGCGGAAGACGGCGTGAGCGGTAAATTCCGCGGGCTTCCGCTCGAAATCGAAGCGCGTGCCGCCGGCGCCGATCTCGCAGGCTTCATAGGCCGACGGATAGGTGCGCATCAGACTGGCGCGGATTGCGCCCGCGCCCTCCTCCGCCGCCGTCAGCACCACCGCGGCAGCGCCGTCGCCGAACAGCGCTGCGACATCCGGCTGCTCTTTCCAGGGCAGCGCACGCGAGGCAATGTCCGCGGAAAAGACAAGCGCCGTGCGGGATTGTCCGGTAGCGATGCGACCGGCGGCCAGTTCGAGGGCCGAGAGGAAGCTGAGACAGGTGGCATTGACGTCAAAGGCAGCCGCCGCACCGTCGGGAATGCCGAGCCTGCGCATGACGAGCGGAGCGGTTGCCGGCAGGGTCTGGTAGGGGATACCGCAGGCGCCGAGCACGAGATCGATATCCCTCGCAGCGACCGTCGCCCTTTCCATCGCAAGGCGGGCGGCGGCGGCGGCAAGGTCGATCTGGTCTTCCGCCTCGCAGACGTAACGGCTGCGAACCCCGGAAACCTTCTCCAGATGGCCGGCAGAAAAGCCAAGCTTGCAGTCGAGCTCTTCCGACAGAACCACCCGTGCCGGCACCACGTGCCCCGTTCCTGCTATGCGGATAGACAAAATGGCACGCATCTCCGGTCGCAACTCGATCGAGGCCAGGCTCCGGCCCATGGGATGGGGACGTTTCAGGTGCCCGCGATGCAGTCCCGCCGCCCAAAAAAATCGACGCAGCCACACGCATCATCGCGCCATCCCCTTCGTATAGCGCCATTGCTGCGTGCGGGCAAAGCCGTCCGGGGCCATGAAAGACCGGAGAGGCGGAGGATCCTTCACCCCTTCAAGCAGAACAACCGGCGAGAATTCCGGGTGACGATGGAATCACCCCTTCGGGACCGCCTCCCCGACCGTCGTGCGGGTGAACGGACCTCAGCGGGGCTCGAACTCTACCAGCAGCGATTTCAGTTCGATTTCGCGCACACGCCGCGCCGCCTCGTCGGGGTTGACCCAGGCGAGGATCCGCTCGCCCTTCTCCTTGAACTTCTCTGCGGTCTCGGTGACTTCGATCTGGAAGATATCGACAACACAGGGAGCAACATCGCCATCGTCGAGAAGTTTCAGATAGGTATAGCTGCCGACCGGCTTCTTGCGGATTTTTCCGGAGACGCCGGCCTCCTGGAGTGCCTCGATGGCAGCCGCCTCGTAGGGTTTCCTTCCCTTCATCGGCCAGCCCTTGGGGATGATCCAGCGTCCGCTGTCGCGCGAGGTCACCACGAGGATTTCGATGCCGCTCTCTTGCGGTAGACGGCGAAAGCACAGGGCGGCATATTGCTGGCGAAATGCCCCCGAGAACAGCTTCTCCGGTTTGGCGGCGAGCTGTTGCAGCAGGGTTTTCGGCTTGCGGGGCCGCGGCACCTTGTCTTTCTTCGCGCTTTTCAAAATCCCTCGTCTCGCGGCATCGGTCGCGCACCATGTCCGGCAATCACCGGCCTGTCAAAGCGCCGGGCGCAACGGCTCCCCGATTGCTGAATCCCGCAACGAGGCCGGCATGTCAAAGGGAAATCTGACGAAAACGCGGGCGCCGCGCGTGGTGCGAGTCCTTCAGGCGCGCGCGGAACGCTGTGCCGCCGTCGTCTCGCGCACGACGAGCGGGCCATCGACCTTGATGGTCATGGCACGCGTCTGCTTGCCATGAATGGCCATGTCGATCAGGATTTCGGCAGCCTTCTGGCCCATCTCGTAATTGGGCAGCACCAGTGTCGAGAGCGGCGGATGCGTGTAGCGGGCGAGCTCCTGGTCGTCGTATCCCATGACGGAGACATCCTGCGGCACGCGAAGCCCCTTCTCCTGCGCCGCCTCCATGACACCGATCGCCATCAGGTCGTTGCCGCAGAAGATCGCCGTGGGCGGATTGTCCATGGAGAGCAGGTCGAGGCCCGCCTCGTAGCCGCGCAGCGGCAGCCAGTCGCCGTCTCGCACGAGGCTCGCATCGAAGGCGATATCGGCCGTGGCAAGCGCCTGCTTGTAGCCCTTGAGACGATCCATCGCCGCATCCATCCAGGGCTCGCCGTTGATGAAGCCGATGCGTTTGTGGCCGAGCGCCGTCAGATGCGCCGTCGCGGTAAAACCGCCAGCGACCTCGCCCGGCACGATCGCCACATGCTGGCGGGGCTCGCAATAGCAGTTGAGAAGCACCGTCGGGATGGATTTCAACGCCTTGGGAACCGAGACCTTTCGCGTGAAGATCGTCGCATAGATGACGCCGGCGATCGACGGATCGCGCAGCACGGAGCGCAGAACAGCCTCCTCCAGGTCCGGATTGGAGCGCGTCGCATGGGCGGAGACCAGCAGTCCCTGTTCGAAAGCGTAGTCGCGGATGCCGTCGAGGCTGACGACCGGATGCGGGCTGGTGGAGATTTCATCGACGATGAAGGCGATCGTGTCCTTCTCGACTGTGGGCGCGGCAGCGACCGGGCTGCGCGTCGCAGGTAATTTATAACCTATTTTATGAGCGGCCTCGCGCACCTTCTGCTGCGTTTCCTGCGAAATGCGCGACCCCGACATTTCGTTGAGCACGAGCGAAACACTGGATTGGGAAACGCCAGCAATGCGGGCGATATCCGTCATTGTCGGGCGTCCGCTGCCCTCTTTGTCCAAATTGCGCCCGTTTCCCTTGGCCATGCGTCGTTCCTCGCCCCTGGACGTGCATTGCACTGCACGCGGATTTTTTGCAAGTGCTCATAATTTTGGCTCTTGACTGCTCATATTATTAGCGCAAGATTTGCACATGTGAAGCAGGAAATTGCTCACGTCCGGTAGAGGAGCACCGGCCAGAACCTGGGAGGAGAACCCGCTCATGACCACCATTTCCCGTCGCACCTTCATGCTTGCGGCAACGGCCATCGGCGCGCTTGCCGTTGCCGGCGTCGCCATCGCCGAAGTACCCAAGCTGGCACAGAAGGACACCTACAAGGTCGGCTTCGCGCAGACCGAATCCAACAATCCCTGGCGCATCGCCCAGACCAACAGCATGAAGGCCGAGGCTGAAAAGCTCGGCTACCAGCTGGTCTATACGGATGCCGCCGGCTCGGCTGCAAAGCAGGTCGCCGACGTCAACTCGATGATCGCCCAGGGCGTCGACGTCATCTTCCTCGCACCGCGCGAGGAAAAGCCGCTGATCCCCGCCGTCATGGCCGCCAAGAAGGCCGGCATTCCGGTCATCCTGCTCGACCGCTCGGTCGATCCGTCGCTTGCCAAGGCCGGCGAGGACTATCTGACCTTCATCGGCTCGAACTTCGTCGAGGAAGGCAAGCGCGTCGCCGAATGGCTCGCCAAGAATGCCAATGGCAAGTCGAAGATCATCGAGCTGGAAGGCACGACCGGCTCGTCGCCGGCCAACGACCGCAAGAAGGGCTTTGACGAGGCGATCCAGGCGGCCGGGGGCTTCGAGATCGTTGCCTCGCAGACCGGCGATTTCGCCCGCGACAAGGGCCGCCAGGTGGCCGAAGCGCTGCTTCAGGCCCATCCGGATGCGGATATCATCTACGCCCACAACGACGAAATGGCGATGGGCGCCATCGCCGCACTCGAAGCCGCCGGCAAGGTCCCGGGCAAGGATGTGCTCGTGCTCTCCATCGACGGCGGCAAGGAAGCCGTGCAGGCGGTGGTCGACGGCAAGATCGCGGCGGTCGTCGAGTGCAATCCGCGCTTCGGGCCCAAGGCATTCGAGACGATGCAGCGCTACGCCAAGGGCGAAGCGATCGAGCCGACCCTAGTCAACGAAGACAAGTTCTACGACGCGTCCAATGCGGCCGCCGAACTCGCCAACGCCTACTGATCGCATCTCCCAAGCACTTCGCGGCCGGGGCGGCAAAACCGTCTCGGCCGTTTTTTGAACGGGCCTGACCTTTGGTTCGTTCGGGTGTAGGCTCGAGAGGCCCGTCCCGAAGGGCGGAGAGGAGGAACCCGATGCTTCTGTCCATGCAGGGCGTTTCCAAGGCATTTGCCGGCGTCGCCGCGCTGAAAGCCGCTTCGCTCGAGGTCGAGCCGGCGGAAGTCATGGCGCTTGTCGGCCAGAACGGTGCGGGCAAGTCGACGCTCATCAAGATCCTGACGGGCGTCTATCGCCGCGACGCGGGCGACATCACCTTCGACGGCCGACCGGTCGATTTCACCATGCCGGCGGAGGCGCAAGGTGCAGGCATCGCCACGATCTACCAGGAAATCAACCTCGCCCCCCAGCGCTCGGTGGCCGAGAACATCTACCTATCGCGCGAGCTTAGACGCTTCGGCCTGATCGACCACGCCGCCATGCGCCGCGGCGCCGAGGCCGTGCTGAAAACCTTCAACCTTGCCATCGACGTCGACCGGCCCGTTGCGCATTTCGATGCCGCGACGCGGCAGATGGTGGCGATCGCCCGCGCCGTCACGCAGAACGCCCGCCTCGTCATCATGGACGAACCGACCTCCTCGCTCGACGAGCGCGAGGTCGCCGTGCTCTTCGAGACGATCCGCACGCTGAAGCGCACCGGCGTCGCCGTCATCTTCATCGGCCACAGGCTCGACGAACTCTATGCGATCTGCGACCGGGTGACGATCATGCGCGACGGCCAGACGGTGGCGAAAAGCCCGATGGCCGAAATGCCCAAGATGGCGCTGGTGCGCCATATGCTCGGCAAGGAGCTCGCCGCCTTCCAGGCGATGGCGTCGGATCGGGACGTGCCCGACCGCCCCGTCCGCCTCGCGGTCGAAAACGCCGGCGCGGGGGTGCGTGTGCGCGATGTCAGCCTTACCGTGCGCGAGGGCGAGATATCGGGCCTCGCAGGCCTGCTCGGCTCCGGTCGCACGGAGACGGCGCGCCTGATCTTCGGCGCCGACAGGATGCAGCGCGGGGTCATTCGCATGGATGGCCGCGAGCGCGCCTATCGCGAGCCGGCGGACGCCATCGCCGATGGCATCGGGCTCGTTTCCGAGGACCGCAAGATCGACGGCATCGTGCCCGACATGAGCATTCGCGAGAACATGACCCTCGCCCTTCTGCCAAAGCTGAAGAAGGCCGGCATCGTCAACCGTGTCAGGCAGGACGAGATCGTCACGCGCTATATCCGCGCGCTCGGCGTCAAATGCGCCTCGCCCGACCAGCCGATCAAGGAGCTTTCCGGCGGTAACCAGCAGAAGGTGCTGCTGGCGCGCTGGCTTGCCACCGATCCGCGTGTCCTCATCATCGACGAGCCGACACGCGGCATCGACATCGGCGCGAAATCGGAAATCCTCAAACTGCTGCGCAATCTCGCCGACGAAGGCCTCAGCGTGCTGATGATCTCCTCCGAGCTCGAAGAGCTGCTCGCCGCTGCCGACCGCGTGACCGTACTCAGCGACGGCACGTCGGTCGCGACCCTGCCGCGCAAGGATCTGAGCGAGGCGGCGCTGCTTTCCGCCATGGCCCATCAGGTAGAATGACATGGCGACAATCGAGACCCCTGCCCCGCAGCCCTCAGGCACACTCTCCTCCGGCAGCCGGCTGTTTTCGCTGGCAAGCCGCTACGGCACCTTCGTCGCCTTCCTGGCGCTCGTCGCCTTCAACATCGCGGTAACGCCGAATTTCCTGTCCTGGCAGACGCTCAATGTGAACCTCACGCAGGTCGCCACCATCGTCATCGTCGCCACCGGCATGACGCTGGTCATCGCCACCGGCGGCATCGACCTCTCGGTCGGCTCGCTGATGGCGATATCGGGCGCGCTTGCGCCGATGATCTTCATGGGCCAGTTCTGGCAGGTCGAAAGCATGGCCTTTGCCGTGGCGCTCGCCTTTCTTCTGCCGGTGATCGTCGCCAGCCTCTTCGGCCTGTTCAACGGGCTGCTCGTCACGCGGTTTTCCATCCAGCCGATCATCGCGACGCTCGTGCTCTTCATCGCCGGCCGCGGCATCGCGCAGGTCATGACCAACGGCAACCTGCAGGTCTTCAAGAACGAGGGCTTCCAGTTCATCGCCATGGGCCGCATCGCCGGCATTCCGGCGCAGGTCATGCTGATGATCGTCATCGTCATCCTCGCCTCGGCGATGATCCGCTATACCGTCATCGGCCGCCAGATCATCGCGGTCGGCGGCAACGAGAAGGCCGCGCGGCTGACGGGCATCCCCGTCAAACGCGTCAAACTGCTCGTCTACATGATCAGCGGCGCGCTTGCCGGCCTTGCCGGGCTCATCGTGGTCGCCCGCAACTCGGCGAGCGACGCCAATCTCGTCGGCCTCGGCATGGAGCTCGACGCCATCGCAGCCGTTGCCGTCGGCGGTACGCTTCTGACCGGCGGACGGGCCAACATCGTCGGCACCCTGCTCGGCGCCTTCGTCATCCAGCTCGTCCGCTACACGCTGCTGGCCAATGGCGTCCCGGATGCCGCCGCTCTCATCGTCAAGGCCGGACTGATCGTGCTCGCCGTCTTCATCCAGCAGCGCGCCGACAAGCATTGAGGAAAACACACATGCAGGCCCTCCTCCGTCCCTTCGCCATCAAATCGTCAGGCGATCTTGCCCGCTTCGGCGTCATCCTCGCGCTCGTCGGCCTCATCCTGTTCGGGGCGCTGCGCTACGACAACTTCCTGTCGCCCTTCAACATCCTGAGCTTCCTGCGCTACAACTCCATGTTCGCGCTGATCGCGCTCGGCATGGCCTTCGTCATCATCACCGGCGGCATCGACCTTTCGGTCGGCGGGACGGCGGCGATGGCAAGCGTGGTCGCAGCCCTGCTTTCGCCCTATCACTGGGCGGCCGGGCTTTTCGGCGGCATGGCGGCGGGGTTTGCCGTGGGCGCGCTGAATGGCTTCATCATCACCAGAATGCGCATCCAGCCTTTCATCGGCACGCTCGCGACCATGCTTGCCGCCTATGGAACGGGTCTCCTGCTCGCCAACAACCAATCCGTCTCCGTCTCCTACGATACCGGCTTCACCGTCATCGGCCAGGACGATTTTCTGGGCTTTCCCATTCCCGCCTGGATCGGGCTCGCCGCCTATGTGCTCGGCTGGCTGGTGCTCGAAAAACTGCCCGTCGGTCGGCATATCCTCGCCATCGGCGACGGCGAGGCGACGGCCGGGCTGATGGGTCTGAAGGTCGAGCGCACGCTCGCCGCCGTCTATCTCGCCTCGGGCACGCTTGCCGGTCTTGCCGGCGTCATCCTCGCCTCGCAGTTCGGCGCCGGCCAGCCGACGGAGGGCGTGGGCTGGGAACTTTTCGCCATTGCCTCGGTGGTGGTGGGCGGCACGTTGCTGACGGGCGGCTCGGGTTCGGTCGGCGCGACGCTTGCCGGCGCGCTTCTGCTCGCCATGGTCTTCAACATTCTGAACTTCGAAAACGGGCTGGGCTGGATTTCGCTCTCGGCCTACTGGCAATCCGTCATCCGCGGCGCCTTCCTGCTCGTCGTCGTCGTGCTGCAGGCCAAGCTGATGGCGCGGCACCGCGCCATCTAGCCCAGAAGAAAGAGCGGGCAGCGGGAGGAAGCTGCCCGCCCAGGTGCCGGTCTATTTCCGGTGGTGAACCGGTTGGAGGCTATAGACCGGCGTGGGGATGTCCTCGAGCCGGGCCTTCAGCTGCAAGGCGAGATACTGCGAATAGTGGCGCGACTGGTGCAGGTTGCCGCCATGGAACCACAGCGCCTCCTGCTGCGTCGGCTTCCACATGTTGCGCTGCTCGCCTTCCCACGGGCCGGGATCCTTCGGCGTATCCGATCCGAGACCCCAGACCTTGCCGACCCTGTCGGCCGTTTCCTGGTCGATGAGGTCGGCGACCCAGCCGTTCATCGAGCCGTAGCCCGTCGCATAAACGATCACGTCGGCGGGGATTTCCGTGCCGCCCGAGAGCTTTATGGCGTTCTCCGTGATCTCCTCGACCTGCCCCGCCGCAAGCTTCACCTTGCCGTCGATGATCAGCTGCGAGGCGCCGATATCGATGTAGTAGCCCGAGCCGCGACGGAGATATTTCATGAAGAGGCCGGAACCGTCCGCACCCCAGTCGAGCTGGAAGCCGGCCTTCTCCAGCGCCGCGTAGAAATCGGCGTCGCGCTCGCGCATCTTGTCGTAGAGCGGGATCTGGAACTCGTGCATGATCCGGTAGGGCAGCGAGGCGAAGATCAGGTCGGCCTTGCCCGTCGTCACGCCATTCGCCAGCGCCTGCTCGGAATAGAGCGAGCCGAGACCGATATCCATCAGCGTGTCGGATTTCACGATATGTGTCGTCGAGCGCTGGATCATGGTTACGTCGACGCCCGCCTCGTAGAGGGCAGCGCAGATGTCATGGGCCGAGTTGTTCGAGCCGATGACGGCCACTTTCTTGCCCTTGTAGCCGTCCGGTCCCGGATGCTGCGAGGAATGGTGCTGCTCGCCCTGGAAGCGCGCGCGGCCCTTGAAATCAGGAATATTCGCCTTGCCGGACATGCCCGTCGCAAAGACGAGCTGCTTCGGCTTCAGCACCACCTCCTCGCCGTCGCGGTCGACGACGATGGTCCATTCCTTCGTTGCCTCATCCCACTTCGCCGACCTTGCGGTGGAGCGCGTCCAGTAGTTCAGCTCCATGACCTTGGTGTAGAATTCCAGCCAGTCGCCGATCTTGTCCTTCGGCGCGAAGACCGGCCAGTTCTTCGGGAAATCGATATAGGGCAGGTGATCGTACCAGACGGGATCGTGCAGGCAGAGCGACTTGTAGCGCTTGCGCCAGCTGTCGCCCGGCCGGTCGTTCTTTTCGAGGATGATGGCGGGCACGCCGAGCTGGCGCAGCCGCGCACCAAGCGCGATGCCGCCCTGCCCGCCGCCGATGATCACGACATAGGGCTGCTTTTCATAGCCGAGCGTGCGTTCCTCGTGCTCGCGCTCCTCCTTCCAGGTTTTCGCGCCGAGATTCTGGCCATGTTTGGCGCCGAGCGGACGCGTGAAGCCGGATTTCTCCTCGTGCCCCTTGAGTTCGGCGAGCGCCGTCAGCAGCGTCCAGACGAGGCCGTTCTTGAAGCGCACGAGGCCGTAGCCGCGCCCGGTCGCCGTTTCGAACGAAATCCAGCTCTCAAGCACGCCATCGGCCTCCGTCGCCTCCTCGCCGGCGGCGACGCGCCAGTTGGACGGTTTGGCCGTGGCAAGCTGCGCCTGGAGCATGTCGCGCACCTGATCGCGGCCCTCGACGGTCTTGAGGTTCCAGGTGAAGGCGACGAGGTCGCGCCAGTAGCAGTCCTCGGCAAAGAGATGGACGGCATCCTCGATGCGGCCGGATTCAAGGGCGGCGCCCAGCGTATCGAGAAGCGCCTGGACGCGGGTTGTGGGGGTCTTGTCGAGCATCGTTTTCTCCTCCTGCTCAGTTGGAAACGGGGCGGCTCCTCAACCGCCCCGCAGAACGGATCGGCCTATCGGGACAGGTCGATCAGAATCTTCAGGTGCTTTCCGGCGGGATCGAGCAACTGGTCGAACCCCTCCGGAACGGCCTCGCCAAGCGAGACATATTTCGTGACGATCCGGCTCGCCGGGATCTGGCCGCTGGCGATCAGCCGGGCGACGCGGGGCCAGTAATGCGTCGGATAGGCCCAGGAGCCGCGGATATCGATGTCCTTGAAGGTGACGTCGAACCAGTTGAGCGGGTTCTCGCCGGGATGAAGTCCCGTCTGCACGACGACGCCCTGCTTGCGAACCGCATCCGCGCAGCTTTTCAAGGCATGTTCGTTGCCGACGCACTCGATGGCGACGTCGCAGCCGACGCCGCCTTCCGTCTCGGCGCGCACGACGTCGCCGACCTTTTCCGTTTTCGGATTGATGGTGCGCACCTCGCCCAGCGCCTCGCGCGCCAGCGAAAGCCTTGTATCGTTGGGATCGGAGAGAAAGATCTGCGAGGCACCGGCAGCCCGCGCCGCCATCGCGACGAGAATGCCGATCGGCCCCGCGCCGGTGACGAGCACGCTGTTGCCCGCCGTCACGCCGCCGCGATCGCAGGCATAGACCGCGACCGCCGTCGGCTCGATCAGCGCCGCCTCCTGGTCGCTGAGTTCATCGGGAATGGGTTGGACGTTGTAGTCGTTGAGAAGGGCCGCCTCAGCCATGCCGCCGGAATGCCAGGAAAGGCCGGCAAGCGCGAGGTTGCCGCTCAGGTGAAACAGGCCGCGGTCGGCATAGTAGTCGCCATGGCGGGGCATGATGAGCGGCTGGATCGACACCCGGTCGCCCGGCTTCACATGGTTGACGCCTTCGCCGACAGCCTTGACGACGCCGCCGAACTCATGGCCGAGGATTTGCGGCCCGTATGCGCCGGTAAAAGGGTGCGGCTCCTTCGGCACGAAGATCGGGCCATAGGCATATTCGTGCAGGTCCGTTCCGCATATGCCGCAGAAGCGGTTTTCGACCAGCACTTGACCCGGCCCGGGCGACGGCGGCGCGTCGACGGTTTCGATGCGCAGATCCTTGGCAGCGTGAAAGCGCAAAGCCTTCATTGGCATTTCCTCCTCGTGTTGTTCTTGCACAGGAAGGACAGCAAGCGTCGTGCCAGAATGACGCCGGATCAATTTGTTCAATTTCGTCAATCAATTAGAGAGCGCCGAGCTGAGAAGGCCCGAGAGATGCAACAGGTGGCCCGCAACAGGTGTTGCAGGCGTTGCGTCAGTTGAGGCGCTTGAGGCGGCGGTGGACGGTGGAGCGGTTGACGCCGAGTTTGCGGGCAAGCGCCGAGACATTGTCTCCGCACTCGCTGAGCGCCTGACGCAAGGCATCGTCATCGCCGGAGGCCGCCAGAACGGGTTCGGCAAAAAGGTGATCCGGCAGGCAGTCCGGCGTGATGAGACCGCCCTCCGAAAGGGCGGCAGAGACGCGCAGCGCATTGGAAAGCTCGCGCAGATTGCCCGGCCAGCCATGCGTCAGCAGGGCGCCACGTGCCGCCTTGTCGATGCGGTAGGCCTCACCGTTTTCCGTCTCGATGCGGCCGAGGAGTTGGCCGATCAGCCAACCGAGGTCCTGCCGCTCGCGCAGTGCCGGCAGGCTGAGCGTTGCGGCGTTGAGGCGATAATAGAGGTCCTGCCGGAAGCGGCCTTCCTGCACCAGTTCCCCAAGGTCGCGGTGCGAGGCGGAAAGGACGCGCAGGCGCACCGGCCGTGCCTTCAGCGCGCCAACCGGCTGAACCTCGTTTTCCGAGAGCACGCGCAAGAGCCGGCTTTGCAGGGAAAGCGGCATGTCGCCGATCTCGTCGAGGAACAGCGTGCCGCCGCTCGCCTCCTCGATCAGGCCGCGCTTGCCCTTCTGGCTGGCACCGGTGAAGGCGCCGGGCGCGTAGCCGAAAAGCTCGGATTCGATGAGATGTTCGGGGATCGCCGCGCAATTGACCGCAACGAAATTGCCCGGGCTTTCGCAGCTGTCATGGATCGCGCGGGCAAGAAACTCCTTGCCGCTGCCCGTCTCGCCCTGAATGAGGATCGGGATATCGCGGGCGGCGAGTTTTGCCGCGCGTGCCTGCACCCGCTCCATCGCGGCATCACCCCCGCTCAGGTCTCGCAGCGCGCGCGGCAGGCGCGGCTCCGGCATCGGAGGCGCGCGCAGATTGACGGCCGGCGCGATGGCGCTGGCAAAGAGCACCAGTCCGTTCTTGGCCTGGATCAGCCGTTCGCCATTCGGCCGGCCGCGCATGAAGCGCGGCAAATCGTCAATATCGATGTCAAAGACCTGCGAGATCGGCTGGCCGAGGAAATCCCGTGTCGAAAGCTCGCGCAGGTTCATCGCGCGGGCGAGCGCGCCGAAGCCGCCATGGGTCATGCCGGTGATACGACCGCTGCCGTCGAGCGCTATCGCCGCGTCGGGGTCCACGTCGAGAAACTCCGGCGAGCGGGCAAGGCGCAGCACCCAGTCATTGCGGGTGCGCGTCATCAGATTGGCAAGCTCGATGCGCCGCGCGGTGGAGGCGACGAGATGCAGCGCCAGCTGCTGGCTGGCCTTGGCGGTCGGCGACCGAAGCTGGGAGATATCGAGCACTGCCGTCAGATCGCCAAGCGTATCGAAGACGGGGGCTGCGGTGCAGGTGAGGCCGATATGGCTGGTATCGAAATGATCGTCCTGATGGATAATGACCGGCTCGCCCGAGACGAGGCAGGCCCCGACCGCGCAGGTGCCCGCCCGGTTCTCCGACCACTCGGAGCCGAGATAGAGGCCGGCGCGGCGCAGCTGGTTGTCGAAGGTCGGGTCGCCCATGAAATCGACGGTGACGCCGCGCGCATCCGACAGGAGCAGCACATAGTTCTGCTCGGCGATCTGGTTGAACAGTGTTTCCAGGCCCGAACGGCCGATGCGGATCAGTTCTTCCGCCTGCTCGCGGTGTTCGCGCAGTTTCAGTTCCGGGACGATATAGGCTTCCTGCGCCACTGTCGGGTCGAGCTTGTAGTCGTTGAGGCAGCGCAGCCAGGACTGGACGACGGGCGCATCGCGCGGACTGACCGCGCCCATGCCGACGCGCTCGATCTCCCGTATGTGCGACAGCGTCGACACCATCCAGTCATCCTCCCGCAGGCATGGTCGCACAGGAAGGGGTCTGCGACAATCGTCCTGAAGTCGTAGACCTCAGTCCGCGCCGAGCGCGACGGCCGGCTGCAGATGGGAGGCGTTGCGTGCCGGCAGGTAGCCGAAGACGAGACCGGTCAGGAACGAACAGGCGAAGGCGAGTGCGACGGGACCGAGGGTGAAGCTGACCGGCATGCCAAAAACCTTCGCCAGCGCGCCCACGGACAGACCCAGCCCGACGCCGATGGCCCCGCCGATCGCCGAGACGACCAGCGCCTCGATGAGAAACTGCAGCAGAATATCGCGACGCCGTGCGCCCGTCGCCATCCGCACGCCGATCTCGCGGGTGCGCTCGCGCACGGAAACCAGCATGATGTTCATCACCCCGATACCGCCGACCAGCAGCGAGATCGCGGCGACCGAGCCCAGGAAGAGCTTCATCGTGTTGGAGGTCTCGGTGAACGCCTCGCGCACGGAGGACATGTTGGTGATCTGCGTGTCCTCGGCCTTGTGGCGCGTGTCGAGCAGGGTCTGGATGGCATCCTGCGTGAGATCGATTGCCGAGGCGTCCTCGACCTGCACGGTGATCGTGCGCACGTTGCGCTGGCCGAACAGCCGCATGCTGCCCGTGGTGAGCGGCACCAGCATGATATCGTCCTGGTCGTTGCCGCCGGCACTCGCGCCCATCTCGGCCATCACGCCGATGACCTGGAAGGGGATCTTGTTGACCAGCACATAGTGGCCGAGCGGACTTTCGCCATCGGGAAACAGCGTCTTCGCCACCGTCTGGCCGAGCACGGCGACGGGCGCGTAGGTGTCCATGTCGTCGGCATTGATGAATTCACCCGAGGCGACTTTCCAGTTCTTTGCCCGCGTGAAGGCCGGAACCGTGCCGTTCGCCGTCGTCTGATAGTCTATGTTGCCATAGCGCAGTGTCACGGAGCTGGTCATTTCCGGCACCGCGAAGGAAACGTTCGGCAATTCGAGGATCGCGTCGGCATCGGACGGGATCAGCGTCACCGGGGCACTGCCGCCACCACGGAAATTCGCCATGCTCGGCCGCACCAGGAGAACGTTCGAACCCATAGCGGAAATGCGGTCGAGCACGGAATTCTGCGCACCCGTGCCTATCGCCAGCATGGCCACCACGGAGCCGACGCCGATGACGATGCCGAGCAGCGTCAGCACGGTGCGGAAGAGATTGGCGTGCAGCGCGCGAATGGCCATCTTCACGGCTTCGGAGACATCGGCGATGGCCGCAGAGCCTTCCTTCACCGCCTTCTGCAACCCGGCCGCAGCCTCGGAAGGCGCACGCGCCTTTTTGGAGCGGTCGGAGATGATGCGGCCGTCGCGAATCTCGATCAGCCGGTCGGCGGCTTCCGCCACCTCGCGTGAATGGGTGATGAGGATGATCGTGTGGCCATCCTCATGCATCCGGCGCAAAAGCGCCATCACCTCCTCGCCGCTCTGGCTGTCGAGCGCACCCGTCGGCTCGTCGGCGAGGATGACGCGGCCGCCATTCATCAGCGCGCGGGCGATGGAAACACGCTGCTGCTGGCCGCCGGAAAGCTGGTTCGGCCGGTGATCGAGCCTGTCGCCGAGCTTCAGCGAGGACAGCAGCATTTCCGCCCGTTCCTGCCGGTCGCGCGCCGAAAGACCGGCATAGATCGCGGGTACCTCGACATTTTCGCGGGCACTCGCCGTCGGGATGAGATTGTAGCTCTGGAAGACGAAACCGAAGGTGCGCCGGCGCAGCGCCGCCAGCTCGTCCGTCTCGAAATCCGAGACCGGCTCGCCGTCGATGCGATATTCGCCCGAGGTCGGCTGGTCGAGGCAGCCGAGGATGTTCATCAGCGTCGACTTGCCGGAACCGGACTGGCCGATGATCGCGACGAACTCGCCCGCCTCGATGTCGAGCGACACGCCATGCAGGACCTCGACGGCAAACCCGTCGTTGAAAAAGGTCTTTGTCACATCCTTGAGCGAAATGAGCGCGGTCATGGCGGCCTCAGAACATCGGCGGCATGCGGTTGTTGCGCCGCGAATTGCGCGCCGACGCATCGCCCGCCGAACCGGCGGTGACGACGACCTTGTCGCCTTCCGCAAGCCCGCTCTTCACCTCGACGCTGACGCGATTGCGGATACCGGTCTCGACCTTGCGCACTTCCGTCGCGCCCGAAGCGGTGACGACCGTGACTTCCGCCCCATCCTGCTTGCTCGCGACCGCGCCGGCCGGCACAAGCAGCACGTCGCGCGCGGCGGCCTGCACGAAGAAGACCTGCGCGCTCATCGACATCATCAGTTCGCCGTCCGGGTTCGGAACGTCGAACAGCGCATTGTAGAGAACGACATTGTTCTCGACCGTCGGCGTCGGCTCGATCTGCCGGAGCGTTCCCGTGAAGCGTTTTCCCGGCTGGCCGAGTAGGGTGAAATAGGCTTCCATGCCCACCTTCAGCCGGCTGACATCGGCCTCCGACACCTCGGCCCGCACGGTCATCGTCGAGAGGTCGGCGATGGTGACGATGGTCGGCGCGCTCTGCACGGCATTCAGCGTCTGGCCTTCCTTGACGGGATTGGAGACGACCGTGCCCGCCATCGGCGCATAGATTTTCGTGTAGCCGAGATCCACCTCGTCACCGGCGAGCGTCGCCTGCTGCTTGCGGATCTGCGCCTCCGTGGCGTTGACATCGGCTTCTGCTGCGGCGAGGTCCGCGATGGCCTGGTCGAGCGCCTGCTTGGCGGCGGCATTGCCGGCCACGAGGTTGCGCTGACGGGCAATGTTGGCCTGTTTCAGCGCAAGCTGCGCCTTCTTGGAGTCGAGCTGCGCCTGGAGGTTCGCCAGTTCCGCGCGGTTGATCTCGATACGGTTCTCGATGGTCGCCGGGTCCATCTCGGCGAGCAGCTGATCCTTCTTAACGGTATCGCCGATCACCACATGCAGCGTCTTCAGCTGACCGGAAACCTGCGCGCCGGCATCGACGGATTTCACCGCCTCGAGCGTGCCCACCGCCGTCACTGCATTTTCGATATCGCCGCGCATGACGGCCTGCGTGATGACAGCCGTCGAGGTCTCCGCCGGGGCATAGGCGCGCCAGCCGTAATAGCCCGCGCCGGCGAGCACGGCGATGACCGGCAGCCAGAACCAGGCGCGCGAGCGGCGCTTTCTGCGCGCGGGTGGCACCGCACCGGGCATGAAGGTGACATTCGTGTGCCCGGCCTGATCGGCGGGCTTTTCATCCATTTTCGGTCGTACGGTTTTGGTCATCGGCATTCCCGTAGCGAGGCCATGCCTCATCCGTCCCATTCCATCACATGTGGAGCCACACATAGCGGAGGGAAAGCCCAACGCCTCCTTATATTTTTGTAATGTTTGCGTTTTGCGAACCGAGCGACTTTACAGAACGGGCCGGATTGCACCGCGAACAGCCAGCGAGACGGCATAAAGCGACGTCGTCGCCGTGATGAACAGGCGATGGCCATGGCGGCCGCCGAAGCAGATGTTGGAAACGGTTTCCGGCACGAGAATGCGGCCGAGAGGCCGCCCGTCCGGCGCAATGCAATGCACGCCGTCGCCCGCCGAAGACCAGAGATTGCCCGCCGCATCGATCCGCATGCCATCCGCGCAGCCGGGCGAGATCGTGTGGAAGACCTTGCCGCCCGTCAGCCTCCCGTCGTCCCCGACGTCGAAGGCGCGGATATGGCGTGGATCGTCATGGAACATGCGGCCCGTATCCGCCACGTAGAGGCGTCTTTCATCGGGACTGAAGGCCAGGCCGTTCGGGCAGTTGAAATCGGTGAGCACAGCACGGATTTCACCCGAGAGGGCATCGACGCGATAGACGTTGCAGGGCAACTCCTGCTCTGCGCGCGTACCCTCGTAATCGGAGGCGATGCCGTAATGCGGGTCGGTGAACCAGACCGCGCCGTCCGACGCGACAATCACGTCGTTCGGCGAATTGAGCCGCTTGCCCTCGAAACCGTCGGCGATCACGGTGATCGTGCCGTCATGTTCCGTGCGGGTGACGCGGCGCGTGCCGTGCTCGCAGGTCACCAGCCGGCCTTCCCGGTCGCGCGTGTTGCCGTTCGAGAAGTTCGACGGCTCGCGGAACGTGGTGATGCCCGACGCGGGGCTCCAGCGCAGCATGCGGTCGTTGGGAATGTCGGAAAACAAGAGGCAATCGTGATCGCCGAACCAGACCGGCCCCTCGACCCAGTCGAAGCCGCCGGCCAGTTTCTTGAGCGGCGCATTGCCGAGCACGAAGGTCGAGAATTCGGGCTCTTCCGCAGCAAAAAACGACATCCCGTTACTCCCATTTTAAAACCGGACCGCCGCAGGATAACGATCGAAACGCGCCGGGCAAGATCGGCCAAGAAACGCCTTCGTTTCCCCACAGGCTGACTGTATCGTGCCGCGTATCAGCTGATTTGAAGGATTTGGAAATGGACGTCGTATTTTCTCCGGAGCTCACCATTTGCGGCATCGAGGAGCTGCCCGGCCAGAGCGCCCGGAACGTAACCCACGTGCTCTCGCTGCTCGATCCGGAACTGCCCGAGCTCGAGGCTTTTCAAAGCTACGGCAAGCACCTGCGCACGACGCTGCGTTTCCATGACATCATCGCCGACCTGCCCGAACGCGTGCGGCCGCGGCCCGATCACGTCGAATCGATCCTCGCCTTCGGTCAGGATTTCCTGAACCGCCAGGAGCGGGAAGCGCCGAGCCATCTGCTCGTCCACTGCCATATGGGCATCTCCCGCTCGACGGCCGCCATGCTGACCCTTATGGCGCAGGGCAATCCGGACGAGGAGGCCGAGAACCTCTTCACCCGCCTCGCCGTCATTCGTCCGCAAGCCTGGCCGAACTCGCAGATGATCGGCTTTGCCGACGAGCAGCTCGGCCGCAAGGGCGACCTCACCGCAGCGCTGCGCCGCCACTACGGCAGGCAGATCCGCAAGCAGCCGCAATATACCGAATGGATGACCAAGCTCGGCCGCCAGGCAGAGCTCGATATGGCGATCCTCGACTAAGCATCTCCAGCCGGAGAATGCGGCAAGACAAAACCCTGGAGCATGTCCGGCTTAGCGGCCACCTAATCAGCGCTGAACCAAACTCTTATGTCGGGTAAAACGGGCTTCCTCTACACCTTTCCCATGTCGCGGCCGCAAGGGCCGCAGCACCGGAGAGCAAGAGGAAGCCGGCATGTCAGTGGAAAAAGTGGACACGCTCGTCATCGGCGCCGGCCAGGCCGGCGTCGCCATGAGCGAGCATCTCGGCAAGCGCGGCGTGCCCCATCTGGTGCTGGAAAAGAACCGTATCGCCGAGAGCTGGCGCACTGCGCGCTGGGACAGCCTCGTCGCCAACGGCCCCGCCTGGCACGACCGTTTCCCCGGCATGACCTTTCCGGGCCTCGAGGACGACGCTTTCGCCCCGAAGGAACAGGTTGCCGACTATTTCGTCGCCTATGCGCAGAAGATCAAGGCGCCGATCCGCACCGGCGTCGCGGTCGAGAGCGTATCAAAGCAGGGTGACAGCTTTCGCGTCGAAACATCCGAAGGCGTGATCGAGGCGAGGAATGTCGTTTCCGCCACCGGCGCCTTCCAGCGCCCCGTCATGCCGGCCCTCGTGCCGGCGGAAGCGGGCCTCACGCAGATCCATTCCAACACCTACCGCAATCCTGCCCAGATGCCTGAAGGCGCGGTGCTGGTGGTCGGCGCCGGATCCTCCGGCACGCAGATCGCCGACGAGCTTTTGCGTACGGGAAAACGTGTCTATCTCTCCATCGGCCCGCATGATCGGCCGCCCCGGCGCTATCGCGGCAAGGACTTCTGCTGGTGGCTCGGCGTTCTCGGCATCTGGGACCTCAAGGTGCCCGCCCCGAACACCGAGCATGTCACCATCGCCGTCAGCGGCGCCTATGGCGGCAACACCGTCGATTTCCGCCGCCTCGGCAACCGCGGCATGGTGCTGCTCGGCCGGGCGGAAACCTTCAAGGACGGCGTGCTGCAGATCGCGCCCGACCTCGCCGACAACATCGCGCGGGGCGATGCCAACCAGCTTTCGCTGCTCGACCGCGCCGACGCCTATGCCGCAGAAAACAATCTCGACCTGCCGGAAGAGCCGGAGGCCCGCCGCAAGGAGCCGGACCCGGCCTGCGTCACCGACCCGATCCTCCAGCTGAACCTCAAGGAGGCCGGCATTACCTCCATCATCTGGGCGACGGGTTATGCGGTCGATTACGGCTGGCTGAAGCTCGACGCGCTCGACGAAAAGGGGCGGCCAGTGCATGAGCGCGGCGTCTCCAAGGTGCCGGGCCTGTTCTTCGTCGGCCTGCCCTGGCTTTCGCGCCGCGCCTCCTCCTTCATCTGGGGTTGCTGGCACGATGCGGACTACCTCGCCGGCCACATCGCCGAACACCGCAGCGGCGGAAAGGCCGAGGCCGCAGCCGCGGCCTCCTGAGGCCATAGACCGCAAGGCGTGGGAGGAGGCGAGCATGCCATGATGCGAGACCAAATTCCCGGCGGTAGCGAACTCGTCCACAGCCCGGAGAGCCACACCCTTCCCGCGCGCGAAAATCTGTTCCTTAATTGGGGCCTGAACAGGGGAACAGACATGGCCTTGCGCTTCACACTCCGGCAACTGGAATATCTCGTCGCGGTCGGGGAATACGGTTCCGTCACCGAGGCTGCCGAACGGGTGAACGTTTCCGCCCCCTCGGTCTCGGCGGCGATCTCGCAGCTGGAAAAGGAATTCGGCATCACGCTCTTCGTGCGCCGCCATGCGCATGGACTGTCGCTGACGCAGGCCGGCCATACCTTCGTCGATCAGGCGCGCCAGATTCTCGGTGAAGCCGCCAAGCTCAATGCGCTCTCCAACGAGCTCACCGGACAGGTGCGCGGCCCGCTGCATGTCGCCTGTCTCGTCACCTTCGCGCAGGCCGTCATCCCGGCGCTGCGCCGCGCCTTTTCCGATGAATACCCGGATGTCGATTTCTTCCAGTACGAGCGTGATCAGGCGCGCATCCTCGAAGGGCTGCGCATGGCGCGCTTCGACATCGCGCTTTCCTACGACCTCGACATTCCCGCCGACATCGCCTTCCATGAGCTCGCTGTCCTGCCGCCCTATGCCGTGCTGCACGAGGAGCACCCGCTCGCAGGGCGCCGGGAGGTGACGATGGAGGACCTCGCGCGCCACCCGATGATCCTGCTCGACCTGCCGCACAGTTCCGCCTATTTCCTCTCGCTCTTCCGCGATGCAGGTCTCACGCCGCATATCGTCGAGCGCACGCGGGATATGTCAGTCATGCGCGCCATGGTCGCCAATCGCTTCGGCTATTCCATCGCCAATATCCGCCCCGTCTCCACCTATGCGCTGGATGGTGGCCGGCTCTCCTTCGTGCCGCTGACCGGCAACCTGCGCCCCATGCGCATGGGCATCCTCGCCATGGGCGGCGCCAGCCCGGCGCTCACCGTGCGGCGCTTCATCGATTTCTGCGGCGAAAAGATCGGCGACATGGTCATGGACCTGCCGGTTTCCGTCGACGCCCATTCAGAACGGAAAGGCAGTTCATGACCACGACCATCGACTGGCGCGCCCGCGCCAAAAACCTGAAATTTCGCAGCGGCGTCTATATCGACGGCCGGTTCCGCGATGCGGCGAAGGGCGGGCGGTTCGAAACCATCAACCCTGCCAATGCGCAGGTGTTGACGGACGTGGCCCGCGGCACCGCGGAAGACATCGACGCCGCCGTCGCCTCCGCCCGCCGCGCCTTCAACGACGGCCGCTGGTCGGGCAAGTCACCGGCCGAACGCAAGGAGGTGCTGCTGCGCCTCGCAACCCTCATCCGCGAAAATATCCCGGAACTGGCGCTTCTCGAAACCCTCGACGTCGGCAAGCCGATCAGCGACAGCTCGACCATCGATGCGCCCGGCTCGGCCCACTTCTTCCAGTGGCATGCCGAGGCGATCGACAAGCTCTATGACGAAATCGCCCCCACCGGGCGTGGTGACCTCGCCTTGATCCGCCGCGTGCCGCTCGGCGTCATCGGCGCCGTCGTGCCGTGGAATTTCCCCCTCGACATGGCGACGTGGAAACTCGCACCGGCGCTCGCCACCGGCAATTCCGTCGTGCTGAAGCCGGCGGAGCAATCGCCGCTCTCCGCCCTCATGCTGGCGGAACTCGCCTCCGAGGCCGGGCTGCCGGACGGTGTGCTCAACGTCGTGCCCGGCTTTGGC
Organism: Shinella sp. CPCC 101442; assembly: GCF_024704725.1. Classification (GTDB taxonomy): domain Bacteria; phylum Pseudomonadota; class Alphaproteobacteria; order Rhizobiales; family Rhizobiaceae; genus Shinella. The sequence continues at coordinate 620,974 of NZ_JALIQS010000001.1, forward strand.
GAGGATGCCGGCCGGGCGCTCGGCCTGCATCCGGATGTCGATGCGCTGGTGTTTACCGGCTCGACCAAGGTCGGCAAACTCTTCATGACCTATGCTGGGCAGAGCAACATGAAGCAGGTTTGGCTGGAGACCGGCGGCAAGTCGCCGAGTCTCGTCTTTGCCGATGCCGACCTCGACAAGGCGGCCGAGATGGCGGCCTTCGGCATCCTGTTCAACTCCGGCGAGGTTTGTTCCGCCAATTCCCGCTTGCTCGTGCACCGCTCCGTGCAGGAGGAATTCACCGCAAAGCTGATCGCGGCAACGGCCGCCTGGCCGCTTGGCGATCCGCTCGACCCTGCCACCCGCATGGGTCCGCTGGTCGAGAAAGCGCATGCCGACCGCGTGGCTGATTACATCGAGATCGGCCGCTCGGAAGCCCGGCTGGCGCATGGCGGCGCGCGCGAGACGCGGGACGGGTCGGATTGCTACATCCAGCCGACGATCTTCAACGAGGTCGCGCCGAATGCCCGCATCGCGCGGGAAGAGATCTTCGGCCCCGTGCTCGCCATCACGCCGTTCGACAGCGACGAGGAGGCGTTGAGGATCGCCAATGACAGCGAATACGGCCTCGCCGCCTCGGTCTGGACGCGGGATCTGTCGCGGGCGCTCTCCGTTTCCGACCGGCTGAATGCCGGCACGGTCTCGGTCAACACGGTCGATGCGCTGTCGGCCATGACGCCATTCGGCGGCATGAAACAGTCCGGTTTCGGCCGCGACCTGTCGATTCACAGCTTCGACAAGTACTGCGCGCTCAAAACCGTGTGGGTGAAATACTAGGCACCTGCCCGCTCCGGCGACACCGCATCGCCCGGATTTCGACCATCGACAGCGCCGGTCCCCTAATGCGTCCTCTTGCGCGAACGGGGATCGGTGTTTGACCCTTCACAACCGGCTGAAAATAAACGAGAATTTCTCGACCGTCGGATGCCGGTCGCACCTTCGCGTCCAGATTGAAATCACGCGCCACCACACGGCGAACTCTGATTAGTCTGAACCTAATCCATGTTTCCGGAACGCGTCATTTACCGGAAGCCCGTTGCCCAATCCTATAGACCCAGAAACTCCGAGGACTGCCATGCGTGACGCCAAATACGATATCCTGTTCGAACCCGTAGCGATCGGCCCGCACGTCGCGAAGAACCGGTTCTACCAGGTGCCGCATTGCAATGGCGGCGGCTATCGCGATCCATCCGCGGCTGCCGCCATGCGCGGCATCAAGTCCGAAGGCGGCTGGGGGGTCATCTTTACCGAGCAGACCGAGATGCACCACACCTCGGAAATCACCCCCTTCATCGAGTTGCGCCTGTGGGAAGACAAGGACATTCCCGGCCTTCGCCGCATGTCTGATGCCATGAAGGTGCATGGCGCACTTGCCGGCATCCAGCTTGCCTACTCCGGCATCAACGGCCCGAACTTTTATACCAAGGAGGTGCCGCTCGCGCCCTCGGCGCTGCCGATCCGCACTTTCACCAACGATCCGGTGCAGGCCCGCGCGCTCGACAAGGCGGAGATCAAGGATCTGCGCCGCTGGTTCGTCAACGCGGCGAAACGCTCAAAGATCGCCGGCTTCGACCTGATCTGTCTTTACGGCGCGCACGGGTTCGGGATCTTCCAGCACTTCCTGTCGCGCGCCACCAACCAGCGCACCGACGAATACGGTGGCAGCCTCGAAAACCGCTCGCGCTTCGCCCGTGAAGTCGTCGCCGATATCCGCGACGCCGTTGGCGACACGACGGCGATCACCATGCGCGTCAGCCTCGACGAGACGATCGGCGAACTCGGCTTCTCCAATGCCGAAGTGCGCGAATTCGTCGAGATGAACGCCGACCTGCCGGACCTCTGGGACCTGGCGCACGGCGCCTGGGAAGACTGTTCCGGCCCCTCGCGCTTCAAGGAGGAAGGCGCGCAGGAGCTGCTGGTCAAGGGTATCCGCGAACTCTCCACCCGGCCCGTCGTCGGCGTCGGCCGTTTCACCTCGCCGGACGTGATGGCGCGCATGATCCGCCAGGGCGTGCTCGATTTCATCGGCTGCGCCCGCCCCTCGATTGCCGATCCCTTCCTGCCCAAGAAGATCGAGGAAGGCCGTATCGAGGACATCCGCGAGTGCATCGGCTGCAACATGTGCATTACCGGCGACATGACGATGTCGATCAGCCGCTGCACGCAGAACCCAACCTTCATGGAAGAGTGGCGCAAGGGCTGGCACCCGGAACGCATGAATGCGAAGGGCGACAGCCAGACGGTTCTCGTCGTCGGCGCCGGTCCGGCCGGGCTGGAGGCCACCCGTGCGCTCTCCGTGCGTGGTTATGACGTGACGCTCGCCGAGGCCACCACGACGCTCGGCGGCCGCGTGGCGCGCGAACGCCTGCTGCCCGGTCTTTCGGCCTGGGGCCGCGTGGTCGATTACCGCCAGTACCAGATTTCCCAGCGCACCAATGTGGAAACCTATTTCGACAGCCGGCTGACCGCCGAAGACGTGCTGGCCTTCGGTTTCGAGCATGTCGCCATCGCCACCGGCTCGCACTGGCGCCGCGATGGCGTCGCCCGCCAGCATGTCGTGCCCATGCCGATCGATCCGACGATGACCGTCTTCACGCCGGACGACATCATGGCGAAGGCGCACGGCGAAACCCTCGCCGGCAAAACCGTCGTGGTCTATGACGACGACCACTATTACATGGGCGGCGTCATGGCCGAGGTGATGGCAAAAGCCGGCGCCAAGGTCATCCTCGTCACGCCATCGGCCTACGTGTCCGACTGGACGCGCAACACGCTGGAGCAGGGCGCGATCCATGTGCGCCTCGACGATCTCGGCGTCGACATCCGCCTCAACCGCGGCGTCACCGCGATCCGCGCCGGCGAGGTCGAGACCAACTGCACCTATACCGGCCGCCGCAGCGCCATCGGCTGCGACGCGGTTGTCATGGTTGCCTCGCGCCTCTCCGAGGATGCGCTCTACAATGATCTTCTCGCCAGGCAGGCCGACTGGGCGGATGCGGGGATCAAAAGCGTAAAAATCATCGGCGATGCGGCAGCCCCCGCGCCGATCGCCTGGGCGACCTATGCCGGCCACCGCTACGCACGGGAACTCGACACGCCGGATATCGGCGATGCCCTGCCCTTCCGCCGCGAAGTCACCCAACTCGAGCCGGCGTGAGGAGAGACGGATGAACAAGGCCATCGAAGTGAAATCGGTCTCGAAGAGCTTCGGGGCCTATCAGGCGCTGAAATCCGTCAGCTTCGACATCGGCAACAACGAGTTCTTCACGATGCTCGGCCCGTCGGGCTGCGGCAAGACCACGCTGCTGCGCATGCTCGCCGGCTTCGAAAGCCCGGATACGGGCTCCCTCCTGCTCAATGGCAAGGAGGTGGTTTCGATCCCGCCGCACAAGCGCCGCGTCAACACCGTGTTCCAGAGCTATGCGCTCTTCCCGCACATGACGCTGGAGCAGAACGTCGCCTATGGCCTCGAAAACCTCGGCTGGGAGAAGGCGCGCATCAGGAACCGAGTCGGCGAAATGCTGGAACGCGTCCACATGTCGGCGATGGCGGCGCGCAAGCCCGCCCAGCTCTCCGGCGGCCAGCGCCAGCGCATCGCGCTCGCCCGCGCGCTCGCACCCGAGCCGGAGGTGCTGCTGCTCGACGAGCCGCTCTCGGCCCTCGACCTGAAGCTGCGGCAGGCGATGCGCGACGAGCTACGCACGCTCCAGCGCGACACCGGCATCACCTTCGTCTTCGTCACGCACGACCAGGAAGAGGCGCTCGACATGTCGGACCGCATCGCCGTGCTCGGCGGTGGCGACGTACAGCAGATCGGCACGCCGACGGAAATTTACGAGGAGCCGGTCAACCGCTTCGTCGCCGATTTCGTCGGCGAAACGAACTTTCTGGATGTCGAGGTGCTGGAAACCCTTGGCGGCCAGGCGACCGTGCGCACGCCCTTCGGCCTTGACATCACCGTGCCGGCGACCGGCAGCGCTGCGAAGGGCCGGGCGACGCTGTCCGTCCGTCCGGAAAAGATCAATCTCGGCAATCAGGCCCAGGGGATTGCCAATGGTATCACCTTCGAGGGTCACGTCACCAGCAAGAACTACATGGGCGGCTACACCCACTATACGCTCGATGTCGCGGGCACGCAGTTGCGCGCCTCGCGCCGCAATGCCTCGCGCGAGGGGGATACGATCCCGGTCGGTGCGACCGTTCCGGTCGGTTTCGTCGCGGGTTCGGCTCGGGTTCTGGCCGCATGACGGAGAGCGCCCTCCCCACCACCGCCGAAACGGAGCGACGCCCGCGCACTCGCTTCTGGCATGACCTCGCCTTCTGGGGCCTGCTGCCGTCGCGGCTGCTGATGGGCTTCGCGCTGATCCTGCCGATCTTCATCATCGCCGCCGTCTCGGTGGCGACCCGCGGCGCTTACGGCGGTTTCACCTGGGATTTCAACCTCGCCGGCTACACCCAGATCCTCTTCAACGAGGGCTGGACGGGCGAGCTGGAGTTCACCCCGCAATATCTGCTGATCATCATCAGGACCTTCCTGCTTGCCGGCGCGACGACGCTGATCTGCCTCGCCTTCGCCGTACCGGTCGCCTATTTCATCTCCCGCCAGCCGCCGGGCCGCAAGGCGATCCTCGTCTATCTCGTAACGCTTCCCTTCTGGGTCTCGATGATCCTGCGTGTCTATGCCTGGATGATCATTCTCGGCAAGGACGGCACCCTGCCGAACCTGCTGGAAATCCTCGGTTTTCAGCCTGGCATGAGCTTCATGTTCAACGACGGGGCGACGCTGACGGCGATGGTCTATACCGCCATGCCGCTGATGGTGCTGCCGGTCTTCGCCTCCATCGAAAAGCTCGACGGCACGCTGATCGAAGCCTCGCACGATCTTTACGGCAATCGGTGGGTAACGCTGCGCCGGGTCATCCTGCCGCTGACGGCGCCCGGCATCACCGCCGGCGCCATCCTCGTCTTCGTGCCGGCACTCGGCGCGGTGCTTGAGCCGACATTGATGGGCGGCGGCAAGCAGATGATGATGGGCTCGCTGATCCAGCTACAATTCGGCGGCGGCCGCAACTGGCCCTTCGGCGCAGCCATCGCCATGACTCTGATGGCGCTCGTCATGATCTTCCTGATCGCCACGGCACTGCGCGCCGCCCGCCGGGAGGCCATGTCATGAGCATCCGCCACGACGTCAAGCGCTATCCGGGCCTCGGGCCGCTGACTGCCTTCTTCTTCCTCTATCTCTACGCACCGCTTGCCGTCATCGTCATCTATTCCTTCAACGCCAACCGGGTCGCGGGCGTCTGGACCGGCTTTTCGCTGAAATGGTACGGTTCGGCGCTGAACAATGCGGCGCTGATGAACGCGCTCGAGACGTCGCTGATCATCGCCGCGATCGCAACCACCGTCTCCACCCTCATCGCGCTCTCGGCCGCCCTTGCCATCATCCGCGGCAAGAATGTCCGCTTCCGCAAACTCTCCGAAACGGTGGTCAACCTGCCGCTGTTGCTGCCGGAGATCGTGCTGGCCGTGGCGACCCTCATCCTGTTCTCGCTCATCGACATCCAGAACGGCATGGTACGGCTCACCATCGCCCATTCGGCCTTCTGCACACCCTTCGCCTTCCTGCCGATCCGTGCCCGTCTGCAGGGCATGTCGCTCGACCTCGAAGAGGCGAGTGCCGATCTCTATGCCGACCGCTGGACGACGTTCCGCCGCGTGACATTGCCATTGATCTTCCCCGGCGTCTTCTCCGGCGCCATGCTCGCCTTCCTGATCTCGATGGACGACTTCATCACGTCGAATCTCCTGGCAACCGGCGGCTCGACGACGCTGCCCGTCTATATCTACTCGCTGATCCGCGCCGGCACCTCGCCAGAGCTGAACGCCATCGCGACGCTGCTGATCCTTGCCTCGCTCGTCCTCGCCACCGCAGCATTGCTCGTTGCGGCGCGTGGCACCCGTGAAAATGCCGAACCATAATCAAAGAGAGGAACATAAAATGAAGACGTATTTTGCAGCCACGGCCCTCGCACTCTGCTTCGCCACCGGGGCGCAGGCCGCGGGAGACCTGAATATCTACGCCTGGGCCGAATCCATCTCGCCCGCCCTCATCGAAAAGTTCTCCAAGGAGAACGACGTCAAGGTGAACGTCGACAGCTTCACCTCCAACGAGGACCTGCTGACCAAGCTGCAGGCCGGCTCCTCCGGCTATGACATCGCCACCCCCTCGCAGCACTTCCTGCGCGTGATGATCGACCAGGGCATCATCGAGAACTTCGGGGCCAGCAAGCTGAAGGCCTATGAAAACATCGAGGAGAAGTGGCGCAATCAGTGGTGGGACGAGACGCAGGACTATTCGATCCCGCTCGCCTATGGCACCGCCGGTTTCGTGGTGAACACCGACCAGTACAAGGGTCCGACCGACAGCTTCAAATATTTCTTCGAGCCGGAAGGCGAGCTGAAGGGCAAGATCGCTCTTCTCTCCTACCCCGACGAGGTGATCGGCGCCGCCCAGCTCTATCTCGGCGTGCCCTTCTGCTCGGAAGACCAGGCGGAGATGAAGAAGGTTCTGGACCTCCTGATGGCGCAGAAGCCGTCGGTTGCCGCCTATTCTTCCGACAATATCGCAAGCCGCCTCGCCTCCGGCGAGGTCTCGGCGCATTTCTGGTGGGACGGTGACTCGCTCAGGGCCCGCAAGGCCGGCTCCCCTGTCAGCCTCGCCATGACCAAGGAGGGTCTCGTCGGCTGGATGGACAGCTATGTCGTCCCGAAGGGCGCGCCGAACCGCGACAATGCGGTGAAGTTCGTCGAGTTCATGTCGACGCTGGAAAACGCCACGGAACAGATGAACTTCTATTCCCACTCCTCGCCGATGAAGGTGATCCAGGAGAAGGTCGTCAACACCAAGGAAACGGCACCGGAACTCTACCCAGAGGTGCCGATCACCTTCTCGCGCACCTGCTCGGCCGCCGCACAGGATCTGGTGACCCGCGTCTGGACCCAGCTCCTGCAATAATCGCACCTTTGCGCCGCGGGCGACCGCGGCGCTCACCCTACCGTCCTCAAGGAGACATCCATGCCCGTGCACACCCGCATCCGCCCCTTCAACACGAAGGAGACCTATCCCGAGCAAAAGCTGAACAACGACCTCTGCCAGGCGGTCGTCGCGCGGGGTGCCACGGTTTTCGTGCGCGGGCAGATAGCGCAGGACCTTGACACACGTGAGAGCGTGCATATCGGCGATGCCGGCGCGCAGGCGCGCAAGGCGATGGAAAACATCAAGATGCTTCTGGAAGAGGCCGGCTCGGACCTCAGCCATATCTGCCGCGTCGTCGTCTATCTCATCGACATCCGCTACCGCGAGGCCGTCTATACCGAGATGGGAAAATATCTCCAGGGCGTGTTCCCCGTCTCGACGGGTCTCGTCGTCTCCGCACTCGCCCGTCCGGAATGGCTGGTCGAGATCGAGGCGACCGCCGTCATCCCCGACGAAGCCTGAAGGAGGACGGCATGACCTTTTCCGTCTCCGGCCGCTGCGAAAAGACCGGCATGTTCGGCATCGCCGTCTCCTCCTCCTCGCCGAGTGTCGCGGCACGCTGCGCCCATGTGCGCGCCGGCGTCGGCGCCGTCTCGACGCAGAACGTCACCGACCCCCGTCTCGGCCCGAAAGGGCTGGACCTGATGGCCGGCGGCCTTTCGGCGGAGGCCGCGCTCAAGCGGCTGGTCGCGGAAGCGCCTGATATCGAATATCGCCAGCTCGCCCTCGTCGATGCCGCAGGCCGGACGGCCTCCTATTCCGGCGCCAGGACGCTGGGTACTCACGCCACCGCACGCGGCGACAACGTGGTCGCGGCCGGCAATATGCTGACGAGTACCGGCATCCCCCAGAAGATGGTGGAGGCCTTCGAGGCGGCGAAGGGCCAGCATCTCGGCGACCGGCTGATCGCCGCCATGCGCGCCGCCCTCGCGGCCGGCGGCGAGGAAGGTCCGGTGCATTCCATGGGCCTCGTCATGGTCGACAAGGTCTCCTGGAACGTCGCGGACCTGCGCATCGACTGGACGGATGGCGACCCGATCGAGGAATGCGCCGCGCTTTGGGAACGCTGGCGTGGCGAGATGGACGCCTATGTCACCCGCGCGCTCAACCCCTCGGGAGCGCCGAGCTACGGCGTGCCGGGCGATCTGTGACGGTGAAGGGGCGACCTTGCCCCTCGCCGCTTTTTCTTGAATGGACGGGCGCATGATCCCCTCGACCCCGGAAATCCTCGCCCGCCTCATCGCTGAACCCACCGTCTCGCGCATGTCCAACCTCGCGCTGCTCGACTATGTGGAAAGCCTGCTGCGCCCGGCCGGCGCGCGCATCGAGCGCTTCGTCCATCCGGATGGCAGCCGGGCCAATCTTTTCGCGACCATTGGTCCCGACGGACCTGATGGCGTGGTGCTGTCGGGCCATACGGATGTCGTGCCCGTCGAGGGACAGGCATGGAGCGGCGATCCCTTCGCATTGACCCTCCGGGACGGCCGTTTCTACGGGCGCGGCGCGGCCGACATGAAGGGTTTTGTCGCGTCGGCGCTTCGCGCAATCCTGCTCGCTTCCGAGCGCCCGTTGAAGCGTCCGCTGCATCTTGCTCTCTCCTATGACGAGGAAATCGGCTGTATCGGCGTGCGCGGCATGATCGAGGCGCTGGCGGTACGGCCGGAACGGCCGGCGCTCTGCATCGTGGGCGAGCCGACCGGCATGCGGATCGCCACCGGCCACAAGGGCAAGCTTGCGCTGCGCGCCTGCTGCCACGGGCAGGAGGGCCATTCGGCGCTGGCTCCGAACGCGCTGAACGCGCTGCATCTCGGCGCCGCCTTCATCCAGGCGCTTCAGGCGCGGCAGCAGGAGCTTGCCGACCACGGCGCGCGTGACGACGACTACGATATCCCCTACTCCACCATCCATGCCGGCATGATGCATGGCGGCACCGCGCTCAACATCGTGCCCAACCGCTGCGAGATCGACTTCGAGATCCGCAACATCGCCGAGGACGATCCGAGCAGCATCCTCGCCGGCATCGAGGCGGATGCCGAAACCATTGCCAGACCCTATCGCAACCGCTTTCCCATGGCCTGTATCGAGATCGAACCCGTCTCCGGCTATCCCGGCCTCAACACCGGTGCAGATGCACCCGCCGTGCGTCTCCTGAAGAGGATCCTCGGCGACGACGCCACGCTCAAGGTCGCCTTCGGCACCGAAGGCGGGCTTTTCGACCGGGACCTCGGCATCTCCACCGCCGTCTGCGGCCCCGGTTTCATGGATCAGGGGCACAAGCCGGACGAGTTCGTCAGCGTCGAACAGCTTGCCCGCTGCGACACCATGCTCAGCCGTCTCGTCGAGGAGCTGGCGCCGGAGGACTAACCGTTCGCAACCTTCCGGTAGAGCGCCGGATCGGGGATCGGCACGGCGGCCATGAGGTTACGGGTATAGTCGTCGCCGGGGTTTTCGAAGACTTGCCGGCGCGTGCCCATCTCGACGATACGCCCGCCGCGCATCACGGCGACGTGGTGCGACATTTTCTCGATGACGGCCATGTCGTGCGAGATGAACAGATAGGCAAGGCCCATCTGTTCCTGCAATTCCAGCATCAGGTCGAGCACGCGGCCGCGCACCGAGACGTCGAGCGCGGCAACACTTTCGTCGGCGACGATGAGCTTCGGCTCCAATGCCAGTGCGCGGGCAATACAGATGCGCTGGCGCTGGCCGCCGGAAAATTCATGCGGATAGCGGCTGCCAGCATCCGTGGGCATGCCGACGCGGGCAAGCAGCGCCGCCACCCGGTCCTGCCGCTCGGAGGTATTGCCGACGTTGTGGATGACCAGCGGCTCGGCAATCGCGGCGCCGACCGTCATGCGCGGATCGAGCGAGGCATAGGGATCCTGAAAGATCATCTGTGCGACGCGGCGCACCGGCCGCATCGCTGCGGGTTTCAACCCGGACGTCTCGCGTCCGTCGATCGCGACGCTGCCTTCGAAGGGAATGAGGTTCAGCACCGCCTTGCCGGTCGTCGATTTGCCGGAGCCGCTTTCGCCGACCAGGCCGAGCGTTTCGCCCGCCTTGATGGTAAAAGAGATGTCGCTGACCGTCGCCGGCGCGACGCGCGAGCGGTTGAACCAGCCGGCGCGCGCGCCATAGGTGACGCTGAGGTCCTTCACCACCAGCACCGGCTTTTCAGCCACGGGCACCTTGGCCGCCGTCAGGCGCGGCGGGCCGTCCGTGCCGGCATGCGCGCCGAGGCGCGGCACGGCGGCGAGGAGCTGGCGCGTATAGGTCTCCCTCGGGCGGGCGAAGACGTCGAGTACATCGCCCTGCTCGACGATACGGCCCTGCTGCATGATCGCCACCCGGTCCGCCATCTCCGCGACCACGCCCATGTCGTGGGTGATCATCAGGATAGAGGTGGAGAATTCACGCCGGAGTTCGCGCATCAGCGTCAGAATCTGCGCCTGCACGGTCACGTCGAGCGCCGTCGTCGGCTCGTCGGCGATCAGCACCTTCGGCCGACAGGAGAGTGCCATGGCGATCATCACGCGCTGGCGCATGCCGCCGGACAGTTCGTGCGGATATTGTTTGAGCCGTCGCGGAGCCTCGCTCATTTGTACGGCGTCGAGCATCGATCGCGCGATGGCCTCCGCACCCTCGGAGAGGTCCTCGCGATGCTCGCGGATCGCTTCCACCATCTGGTCGCCGATGGTCATGACCGGGTTCAGCGAGGTCATCGGTTCCTGAAAGATCATCGCGATGTCGCCACCGCGGATTTTCCGGAGCGCCCGGGTCGGGATGCCGAGGATGTTGCGGTCCTCCAGCCGGATTTCACCCGACGACACTTTCAGCGAGGCCTTGGGCAACAGCCCCATGATCGCAAGCGAGGTCACGGATTTGCCGGACCCCGATTCTCCCGCAAGGCAGAGCGTCTCGCCTGCGGCGAGGTCGAAACTCACCCCGTCGAGAATGCGCTTCAGCCCTTCGGGCGTGCGCGCATCGACGGAGAGGTTGCGGACGGAAAGAACCGGGGCGGCATTGCTGGAGGTCACGCGAAGACGATCCTCGGGAAGTAGAAGGAGACAACCCAGTTCGGCATGTCGACGATCTCGCTGATCCGAAGATCGCCACAGACCGAGCAGAGCATGTAGGCATCGACGGGGCTGTAGCCGTGCTCGGCAACCAGAAGGTCGATCATGCGCATCAATGCTTCCCGAGCGCCCGTCATCAGGTCCGGACCGATACCGGTCGTCACCTCGTAGCCGGCGCCGTCGAGATGGCGTGTCACCGGCTCGGTCGTGGTGAAGCGTGGTGTCTGGAGATTGGCGCCCTTCACGAGGTCGAGGGTCAGCTCGACATTCATCTGGCTTTCGATGGCCGTGCCGCAGACCTCGCCGTCGCCCTGCGCGGCATGGGTATCGCCGACGGAAAATAGCGCGCCCTCCACCTCGATCGGCAGATAGAGCGTGACACCGGCCGTCAGGTCGCGGATGTCCAAGTTGCCGCCGACGCGGCGCGGCGGCACGACGGAATGCAGGCCGGGTTCGGCGGGTGCGACACCGATCGTGCCCGTAAAGGGTTTCAGCGGAACGCGGCCGCCGGGGCCGAAGGCCGAAGGCGCCATGGATGCCGTGTCATAGGACCAGATGTGCAGTGCCGGGTCCTTGAACTGATCGGCGAGCAGGCCGAAGCCGGGAATATTAGCCGTCCAGCCGTGGCCGGAGGGGTGGAACTTGCGGATCGTCACCTTCAGCGCATCGCCGGGTTCGGCACCCTCGACATAGACAGGGCCGGAGACCGGGTTCACCTTGCCGAAATCGAGCGCCGCCAGCGTTTCCAGCGTCGCATCCCTGCCAAGCTGGCCGCCGGAGGAATCCAGGCATTCGAAGAGGATGGTCTCGCCGGGCCGGGCGGTCAGCGCCGGCGGAAAATCGCGGTTCCAGCCGAAATTATGCTGCGCGCGGTGGATGGTGTGGGTGCAGGCGACGCACATGAAAAGCCTCCCGGTCGTTTTATCGGTCTTGGAAAGCTCTCCCCGCCTGTGCGGGGAGAGCGATATCGAAGGCTCAGGGCTTCACGAAGATCGCGTCGTAATTGATGACGCGCGTCGGATCGATGTAGATGTTGTCAGGCCCGCCCATGCGCAGGGACTTCGCGACGACGCGGCGCTCGTTGATGACGGGCACCCAGGGCGCATCCGCCATGACATCCGTGAAGATCTTGCTCCAGGCCGCCTGGCGCTCCGCCGCCTTGGCCGGATCGGACATGGCATCCGCCTCGCCGGCACGCTTGTCGATCGCCTCGTTGCAATACCATGGCCAGTTCCAGCCGCCCGCGACAGCGCCGGAGCAGCCGAGGATCGGGCCGTAGAAGTTCGACGGATCCGGGAAGTCGGCGATCCAGCCCATGCCGCCGGACCAGATCATCGGCGCTTCGCCTTCCGTGCCGCCCGCGGCGATCACATTGCCCTGCGCCAGCGCCCGCACCTCGGCCTTGATGCCGATGGCGGCGAGATCCTGCTGGATCGCCTGGGCGATGCGCGGCTGCGGATCGGTGTTGGTCGAATAGAGCACCGTTTCGAAACCATCGGGGTGGCCGGCCTCGGCGAGCAGCGCCTTTGCCTTCTCCACGTCATAGGCATAGCCGGTGAAGGTCTTGTCATAGCCGGGCATCAGCGGCGGCAGGATCTGGTTTGCGGCGGTTGCGCGACCGTTCAGGAGGCGCGTGATGCGCTCCTTGTTGATCGCCATGTTGACGGCCTGGCGCACCTTCACGTCGTCGAAGGGTTTCACCTTGGTGTTAAGCGTGATGTAGCCGGTATGCAGCTGCTCGCCATCGACGATCATCGCCGCCCCCTCGGGCGAGTTCTTGATCTCCAGGAACTTTGCCGGCGGAATGCCGTCGCCGGCAATGTCCACTTCGCCCTTCTGCAGGCGCAGGAGCGCCACGAGCGGCTCCTGGCCGACCTCGATCGTCACCTTGTCGACATGCGGCACGTCTTTCACGAAATAGTCGGGGTTGCGTTCGAAGACGAGCTTCTGGCCGATCGTCCAGTCCTTGAGGACCAGAGAACCGGAACCGACCGGCTTCTTGCCGAAATCGCCGGCAGCGGCTTCCACGGCTTCCTTCGGCACGACGGAGGCGAAGTTGATCGCCATGACATGCAGGAAGGTCGCATCCGGCCGCGAGAGGTGGAAGACGACGGTCTGGTCGTCGGGCGTCTCGATACCCGAGAGCAGTTCCGACTTGCCGCCCGTCAGGTCGTCAAAGCCCTTGATGGCGCCGAAGAAGCCGGCGCCCGGGCCTTGGGTCTTCGGATTGATGGCGCGTTCGATGGAGTATTTCACGTCACCGGCGACGATTTCACGGCCATTGGTGAACTTAACGCCCTTGCGCAGCTTGAACGTATAGGTGAGGCCGTCAGGCGCGACCTCGAAACTCTCGGCGAGCGAAGGGACGAGGTTGGCGGTGCCCGGCTCGTAATCCATCAGGCGCGAGAACAGGCTCTTGATCATCGACCAGTTGACCCAGTCGTAGCCGATATGCGGGTCGAGCGTGGTGATGTCGTCCTTGTAGGTGACGACGATCTCGCCGCCCTGCGCCGGCGTTTCGGCATGCGCAAGGAGTGGAGAGAAGGCGAGCACGGCCGCCGTGGTTGTTGTCAAAATCCAGCGATTGAACATTTTTAAGTTCCCCTTTTGGTTTCAATGCGAACGGATGCGTGGATCGATCATCGGCGCGATGAGGTCGGCGACGAGGTTGCCGACGATGATGGCGAAGGCGGAGGTGAGCGTGACGCCCATGATGATGGGAATATCGACCTGCTGGATCGCCTGCCAGGCAAGCTGCCCGATGCCCGGCCAGCCATAAACCGCCTCGACCACGACGACACCGCCCATGAACTGGCCGATGTCGATACCGATCATCGCGACGATGGGCAGGATGGCGTTGGGAAGCGCATGGCGCAGCACGACGCGGCGGCCGGAAAGGCCCTTGGCACGGGCGGTGCGGATGAAATCCTGGTTGAGGACGTCGATCATCGCCGAGCGCGCCATGCGCGCATACCAGCCGGCGCCGAGAATGCCGAGCGTCATGGCGGGCAGCACGACATGGGCCAATGTCCCGTAGCCGCTCATCGGGAACCAGCCGAGCGTCGCGGCGAAGACGTAGAGCAGCAGGAGGGCGACGACGAATTGCGGGGCGGAGACACCGACGAAGGCGGAGGCCATGACGATGCGGTCGATGGCGCCGCCACGATTCAGCGCCGCGACGATCCCGAAGGTGAGACCGAACAGCACCTCGACGAAGATACCGGCCGCCATCAGCGTCAGCGTCGCCGGCAGGCGGGCCATGATGAGTGTCGCGACCTCGGTCTTCTGCGCATAGGAACGGCCGAGATCGCCCTGAACGAGATTGCCGAGATAGTGCAGGAACTGGGTCAGCAACGGCTGGTCGAGGCCGAGTTCGCGGCGGATGTTCTCCACCGTCTGGGCCGTCGCGCTACGGCCGGCGAGCATGCGCGCGGGATCGGCCGGCAGCGCATAAAGCAGTATGAAGGTGATGGCCGCAACGCCGAGCAGGATGAGACAGGACTGGACGAGACGTTTTGCGAGCAGCATTGCCATCAGCCGCGACCCCGCTGGGTGGGGTCGAGGATGTCGCGCAACGCGTCGCCGACGAGATTGAAGGCGAGCGCCGTGAGCAGGATCACCGCACCGGGGAAGAAGACGAGCCAGGGGGCGGCCTGGAAATAGCTCTGGCTCTCGAAGATGATGTTGCCCCAGGAGGGCTGTGGCGGCTGCACGCCGATGCCGAGGAAGGAAAGGGTCGCTTCGAGCAGCACGGTCGTCGCAATGCCGAGCGTGCCCCAGACGATGGCGGTCGGCACGAGATGCGGCAGGATATGCAAAAGCACGATGCGGGCGTTGCCGGCACCGAGCGCCCGCTCGGCCATGATGAAATCCCGCTCCACCAGTCCGCGCGTCTCCGTGTAGACGATGCGCGCCACCTGCACCCAGTTGACGAGCGCGATCACCATGGCGACGATCCAGAGGCTGGGCTTGAGGATGGCGGCGAGCACGATGGCCAGCAGCAGCGCAGGAAAGGCCATCATCAGGTCGGTGAAGCGCATCAGCAGGCCGCCGACCCAGCCGCGCATGTAACCGGCCGTCACACCGACGAAGAGGCCGATCGTAACGGCGATGCCGTTGGCGACGAGGCCGATGATCAGCGAGGTGCGCGCGCCGTAGAGCAGGCGCGAGAGCAGGTCCCGGCCAAGCGTATCCGTGCCGAGCATGAACTGTTCACCCGGCGGGATGGGCGCACCCTCCAGCGTCAGGCCGTCGAACATCTGGTTGTCGGGCTCATAGGGCGCAAGCCAGGGTGCAGCGATGGCCGCGAAGACCACGGCAAGGACGATGACGAGACCGAAGACCGCGGCGGGCTGGCGGCACAATTCCTTCAGGACCCGCATCAACCGACCTCGCGCAGGGTTTCGGAACCGCCGAGGAAAAAGGCGGCAAGCTGTTCGATGGGCATGCGGCGGCGCATGGCGCAGTCGCGCAGGATCGCATAGGCGCGCTCCTCGTCGACATGTCGTTCGCCCGCGAGCCGTGCGACGGCGGCAAAGACGATCGGCCGCAGTTTCAGCCGCTCCTCGAGATGGGCGATGCGGCGGCGCGCTTCCACGCGCTCCGCATGAACGGATGCGGCGAGCACCAGCGCGGGATAGACGGCGGAGGCGGCAACCGGCTTCGGAATGATCGCACCGGCGCCGTGGCGCAGCGCGAAGGCGATGCGACCCGGCGCTTCCGAACCGAGCAGCGCCACGACCGGGCAGGCCGGCGCAATATCGGAGATGGGCAACAGCTCGTCCCAGCCACGGTCGGCGTCGATGAGCACGAGATCAGGCAGGTCGGCGACGGCGAGCGGCGTCCACTGAAGGGAAGCCGAAATGCCGAGCAGGCCGAACTGGCGGCGCAGGCGATCCGTATTGCCATCCTCCTCGCTGAGGATGACGGCACGCCAGCCGGTGAAATTCGGCGTCCTCGTCGTCATGACACGACCCTCAGGCGCGGGGCGCGCTTCGTCGGAGCCCCGGTGAGGTACGGATCGGCCGCAAGTGCGGGGGCGGACGCGATGACGTCGAAACCATGCCGGTCGTTGATGCGACCGAGCAGAAAGGGAAGCGCTGCATGGTTGGTTGCCGCGTCCACCCGCATGTCGCCGAAAAGCGACGGCCAGGCGCGGGCCAGTACCTCACCGCGCACGCGCTCGGGCGCATCGGAACCAGCCGCCTCGATCGCCGCGATGCAAAGGCTGACGGCGGTATAGGCGCTGGCAAAGAGGCTGGAGACGATACGCTCGCCGCCGCTCCAGCCGGCAAGCCGCGCCTTGAAGGCCCGGTTGTCGGGCGTGTCCAGCGTATCGAAATAGGAAGCCGCGCAGAGCTGGCCGAGGGCCGCCCCCTCGCCGATATCCCCAAGTTCGCATTCCTGCAGATCGCAGCTGGCAACCGGGCAGTTTTCCGGCAGGAAGGCCGGGTCGCGCTCGCCGAGTTTTCGCATCGCGGCGAGGAAAGCATAACTCGACGGCCCCACGAGATTGTTCAGCACGAAGCTCGGCCGCTTCTCGGCGATATCGGCGACGATGCGTTCGACGGCGGTCTCCTCCAGCGGCAAGTAGCGTTCGCCGAGCACCGTGCCGCCGGCATTGTGGATCAGCTCGCGTGCCAGCCGGTTCATCTCCCAACCCCAGACATAGTTCGCGCCGACGAGATAGGGCCGCACGCCGTGGCGGGGCAGCAGGTAGTCGAAAAGCGGGATCAGGTGCTGGTTCGGGCAGCCGCCGATATAGATGACGTTCTCGTTCGCCTCGAACCCCTCATAGGGGCACATATACCAGAGCAGGCCGTCATGTTTTTCGACCAGCGGAATGACCTCTTTCCGCGCAGAAGACGTGATGGTGCCGACGATGTGGCGGCAGCCATGATCGCGGATGAGGCTGCGCGCGCCCTCCAGATAGGCCGAGAGATCGGCGCGCGGATCGAAAAAGACGGGCTCGATGAGCGAGCCGCCCCGCGCGCGATAATCGTGAAAGGCGAATTCGGCGCCCGCATGCGCATCCCGCCCCATCGCCCCATAGGGACCGGAGGTCGAATAGAGGATGCCGATCTTCACGCTTTCCTGCATCAGCCACCAATACGAAAAGCCCACAGCGGGAAGCCCCGGAGACCGGGCCGCTGTGGGCGCTATTGCCCTTCGACAAACGAAGTCATGTGAGAACGGCGGGAGAACCGCTCCCGCTTGTTGGAAACGATTGAAATACGCTCGGTTGGTCTTTGTCAAGCACCCCGGCCGGATGCCGTCAGGCCTCGAAGGACTTGAGGATCGGGCATGGCCCCGTCTTTCCGACGGCACATTCGGAAACGAGTTTCTGCAACGACGCTCTGGCGCGCTGCAGCTCCTCCATGCGCGCATCGAGCTCGGCCAGACGCTTGGCCGCCATGGCGCGCGCCGCCGCGCGGTCCTCACCGGAATCGAGCGCCAGCAGCTGGCGGATTTCCTCCAGCGTGAAGCCCGCAGCCTGCGCCTGGCGGATGAAACGCAGTCGGCTGAGATCGGTATCGTCGTAGCGGCGGATACCGTCTATGCGCTTCGGCGTCGAAAGCAGGCCGCGGCGCTGGTAGAAACGCACCGTCTCGACGCCGACATCCGCCGCCGCCGCAAATTTTCCGATTGTCAGGTCTTTTGGCTGTTGACTCCGTACCATGGTACGGAACCTATAGTCCTGCCAACGATTTCACAAGACAGGAGAGTGAGATGTTGGATAGCAACAATCTGAATACGAAGAAGGCCGTTCTCTACCGCATGGTGATGGAGAGCCACACCTGCCCTTACGGCCTGAAGGCCAAGGATCTGCTAAAGCGCTCGGGCTATGAGATCGAGGATCGCCACCTGACGACCCGCGAAGCCACCGACACCTTCAAGGCGGAGCATGATGTCGCCACCACCCCGCAGGTCTTCATCGGCGGAACGCGTGTCGGCGGTTACGACGACCTGCGCCGCTACCTCGGCAAGCCCGTCGCCGATCCCAAGGCGACCACCTACCGGCCGGTCATCGTGCTTTTCGCGCTGACGGCGCTGACCGCGATGGCCGCAAGCTACGCCGTCAGCGGTTCGCCCTTCACGCTGCGCGCAGCCGAATGGTTCATCGCCTTCTCGATGGTGGTTCTGGCGATGCTCAAGCTGCAGAATGTCGAAGCCTTCGCCACGATGTTCCTCAACTATGACCTGCTCGCCAAGCGCTGGGTGCCCTACAGCTACATCTACCCCTATGCGGAGGGCCTGGCCGGCGTGCTGATGGTGGCGGGCGCGCTGACCTGGCTGTCCGTCCCGATCGCGCTCTTCATCGGCACGATCGGCGCGGCCTCGGTGTTCAAGGCCGTCTATATCGACAGGCGCGAACTGAAATGCGCCTGCGTCGGCGGTGCGAGCAACGTTCCTCTCGGCTTCATCTCGCTGACCGAGAACCTGATGATGATCGCCATGGCGCTCTGGATGGCAGCCGCTTCGCTCGGCTATATCGCCGCCCACACCATGTAAAACACACCGGCGCCGCCCCAAGCGGCGCCGCTTTTCCATTCTTGACCACCCTCTTCCTCGACGGCGACAGCCGTATCAAGGCCTGCACGCTCCCGGGGCGTATCGCTGCTACCGGTGGATCGGCAGAACACCCTCGACCAGCCGACGCGTCGCCTCGTGGCGCCCTGCCCGGCCGAGTTCAGCCGATGCGAAACTGTCCACCAAACGCCCTTCCTCCATGACCAGAATACGCTCGCAGAAGGACTGGATGACGCCGAGATTGTGGCCGATGAACAGGTAGGTCAGGCCGAACTCGCGCTTGAGTTCGCGCAGCAGATCGAGGATCTGCGCCTGGATCGAGACGTCAAGCGCGGATGTCGGTTCATCGAGAATGACAAACCGGGCCTTGACGCCCAGCGTCCGAGCAATGTTGATGCGCTGTCTCTGCCCGCCCGAAAACGCATGCGGAAAACGTCTGGCATCCTCACCGCGAAGCCCCACCCTTTCGAGGAGGTGCAATGTCTCCTGCTCGGCTTCCTGCCGCGACGTCACGATCCCGAGATTGAGCATCGGTTCGGCGATCTGGGCGCCAATTCGGCGACGCGGATTCAACGACGCGGACGTGTCCTGCGGCACGAGCTGTATGTGGCGGCGGTAGGCCAGCCGATCTTTTTCCGCAAGCCCCGACAGATCGACGCCGTCGAAGGAAACGCTGCCGGCATCCGCCCGCTCCAATCCGGTCAGGATGCGGGCAATCGTAGACTTGCCGGAACCGGAACCGCCGATTAGGCCTACGGTTTCGCCATCGCGGATCGAGAAGGCAACATCGTCGACGGCGGCCACCCTGCGGGATATGCGCCGAAACAGTCCGTGCCCGATTTCGAATGTCCGGCGGAGGTTGCGCACATCGACCAGGGGGGATTCAACGGCCATTCTATCAGGATCCTCGCGGGTTTCAGGAGGTAAGATCGAGCTGCGGGACAGCGGCAATGAGGCTGCGGCTATAGACCTCCGTCGGCGCCTCGAGCACGCGGCGTGTCGGCCCCTCCTCCACGATGCGCCCCCTGTGCATGACCGCAACCCGCTTGCTGAGATACGACACCACTCCGAAGTCATGCGTGATGACGATGATGGCCGTGCCGAACTCTGTGTTGATGTCGCGGAGCAGGTTCAACACCTGCAACTGCGTTATCGTATCGAGGGCCGTCGTCGGCTCGTCGGCAATGAGGAGGCGCGGCCGGCTGCTGATCGCCATGGCGATGATCACCCGCTGGCGCATGCCGCCGCTGAGACTATGCGGATAGGATGAGAGCACACGCTCGACGTCAGCGATGCCCACCTTGACCAGCCATTCGCCGGCATCGACCAGCGCCTGCCGGCGCCCCACGCCGTTGCGAAAGGCGATCATGTCCGAAAGCTGGTTGCCGATCGTATGGACCGGGTTGAGCGAGGTCAGCGAGTTCTGTGTGATGAACGCGATATCCTTTCGCAGGATACGGCGCCTTGTTTCACGCGAATGCAGAAGATCCTCGGCATCGAAACGAATGCTTCCGGCCGATACGCGCATGATGTTGGCAGGCAGGAGGCCGAGCACGGCGGATACCGTCACGCTCTTGCCGCTGCCGGATTCTCCAACGATGGCCAGGATATCGGCGGGCTGAACGCTGAGATCGATCGTGTCCAGAATGCGCCGGCTGCCGGAGCGGCCCGACAGTTCGACGCTCAGTCCCGCAATGTCGAGCAACGGCTTGGCGGTGGGATCTGTGCTCATGCGGTCAGCCCTGCTGCGGATCGAGGATGTCGCGCAGTCCGCTGCCAAGCCAGTTGAAGGCAAGGGACGTCACGATGATAGCGATGCCGGCCGCGAGCACGACATGGGGCGCACCCTGCGCAAACACTTCGACGCCCTCGACCGTCATCCGCCCCCAGTCGGCATTGGGCGGCTGGATGCCGAGGCCGAGAAAACTCAATCCCGAGGAAAAACCGATCATCGGTCCAATCAGGGTCGTGGCGTAGACGATCGATGGCGAGACGACATTGGGTAGGAGTTCCTTGAAGAGAACCTGGCTGCGGCTTGCCCCGAGCAGCCGCGCCGTCTCCAGATAACCCTTGCCGATCTCCCCGACGACGGCACCGTAGACGATGCGCGTCATGTAAGGCACGAGCGAAACGGTGATCGTCACGATGATCGTCGTGAGCCCCGGGCCGAGCAGAGAGACGGTGGCGATTGCAAAAAGGATCATCGGAAAGGCAAACAGCGCATCGATCACCCGCATGATCAGTCCGCCCAGAAAAGACGACGCATAGCCAGCGAGAAGGCCAAGGACCAGGCTGATGGCGAGTGCTGCAGCGACAGGCACTAGGCCGGCGATCAGGGAAGGACGCGCCCCCCAGAGGAGACGGCTCAAAACGTCTCGGCCCTGCGCGTCCAGACCCAGCAAATGGCCTTCCGTTCCCGGTGGCAGCAAGCGCAGCGCACCGTCTCCGGATAGCGGATCGAAGGGCGCAAGCAACGGCGCCAGAAGGGCGGCTGCAACGACAACCACAATCACCACAAGCGCAACCGCAGTACGGCCGAGCCGGAAGCCGGCGCCGAAAGCCGGACGGCGATTGGGCGCCGGCAGCGGCGAAGCGGTCATTGTCATGACAGTGCCCTCCGCGGATTGAGCCAGACAAGCACCATGTCCACGACAAGGTTGATCGCGACGAATGTCGCGGCGATCATCAGGACGCCCGCCTGGATGACGGCGACGTCGCCGGCCGTAATGGCATTGAAGAGCTGCGCGCTGATGCCCGGCCAGGCAAAGACCGCCTCGACGAAGATGACACCGCCGAACAGCGTGCCGAACTGCAGGCCACCGACGCTGATGATCGGCGGGAGGATGTTGCGCCAGACCTGCTTGCGGAAGATGCGGAACGAGGACATGCCCGCCGCCTGGGCGATCTTCACATAATCGGACGCCAGCACGTCGATCACCGCACCGCGTACCAGCCGGGCTATGATGGAAATCGCCAGTACCGAGGCCGCAATCGACGGCAGGACAAGATGCGCCAGAAGATCGAGGCTGGAGCCCCGCGCCCGCATGTTGCGCATCCCGGAGGACGGAAGCCAGCCGAGTTCGCGGGCGAAGATCCAGATCAGGATGAGACCAAGCCAGAAGACCGGCGTTGCCGCCAGAACTTCCGTGAAGAACATGAGAACCTTGTCGAGCAGACGCCCCGCCCGAAAACCGGAGGTGACGCCGATGGCAATACCGAACAGAAGCGAGAGGAAGAGGCTGGACAGGGCGAGGATCAGCGTATTGCCGAAGGCGGGAAGCAGGATCGACATCGCCGGAACCTGCGTGCTGATCGAACGGCCGAAATCACCGTGAGCCACACGCCACAGCCAGGCGCCGTACTGCTCGTGGAACGGCAGATCAAGGCCAAGCCTTGCCCGCATGCCCGCGATCTGCTCGGCCGTCGCCGACTGGCCGAGCAGCGTCTTCACCGGATCGCCCGGGGAGAGATAGACGATCAGGAAGACCACGAAGGTGACAGCCGCCAGCACAAGAATGGCGGCCGTCAGTCTTCTGAGGAAAAAAGCAATCATTGTCTGTCCGGACAGCCGTTACTTTTCTGCCAGCCAGACCTTTTTCAGGTCGTACCAGGCCTGGGCGGGTGACGCGAAGTCGCGAACGTTTTTACCGACCGCGTAGTGTGTGCGCTCGAGGAAGAGCGGTATCTTGCCGACATCCTCGGCAATGATGCGGTTCGCTTCCCGCCAGTTGGCAACCTCCTGGGCTGGATCGGTTGCGGCAATCGCCTTCGAAACGGCGGCGTCGAACGCCTCGCTCTTGTAGCCGCCGGTGTTCGAGCCGCTGTTGCTGTTGCCGACGATCGAGAGCCAATAGGGTGTCAGGAAACCCCATTCCATCGAGCTGAAGCCGACATCGGCACCCGGCGTGCGTTCCTGCGCCAGGAAGCTGTTCCAGTCATAGGAACGGATGTTAAGATTGATACCGACCTTGGCCGCATCGCGCTGAACCCATTCGGCAACAGCTTCGCCACCGGCATAGATGCTGATCGTTGCGCTCACGCCCTTCTCAAGTCCGGCTTCCTTCAGAAGCGCCTTCGATTTTTCCGGATCGAAATTGTAGTCTCGGAACGCGGGATCGAAAGCCGCACTACCGGGAACGAGTACGCTGTATCCCGGGCTGGCCGTGCCCTTCAGGAGGTCACGGGCCAGCGCCTCGCGGTCGATGGCATGGACAAGTGCCTGACGAACCCGGACATCCTTGAAGGCTTCGTTGGCGAAATTGACGTTGTAATAGTAGATCGAGGGGATGCTGACGTTCGGAACGTCGAAGCCTTCGCCCTTCAGGCGCTCCACGGCGTCACGCGGCGGCCAGGAGATGAGATCCACCTCACCGGTCTCGAGTGCCGCAACACGTGCATTGCCGTCCGGAATGGGGCGAAAGACGATGCGGTCGAGATAAGGCTTCTCACCCCAGTAATCGTCGAAACGCTCGATCTCGACCGACTGGCCGCGAATGCGCTCGACGAACTTGTACGGCCCCGTCCCGGTCGGATGCTCCACCACGCCGTCATTTCCGTACTTGCGGATCGATTCCGGGCTCGCGATGAGGCCCGTGCCGCCGGAGCCCTGCGCAAGAAGCCGCAGAAGTGGGCTGAAGGGCTGCTTGAATGTCAGGACGACGGTGGATGCGTCCGGCGTCTCCACCTTGTCGAGATAGATGTAGGTGTTGCGGACATTGACCGCGGTCACTTCGTCGTAGAATTCGAAGGAAGGATCCCATGCGCGGCGGATGTTGAAGGCTACGGCTTCGGCATTGAAGTCCGTGCCGTCATGAAATTTTACGCCCTGGCGAAGCTTGAAGGTATAGACCTTGCCATCGGGCGAGACCGCCCACGACTCGGCCAGCGCCGGGATGATGGCTGGGGAAGGCTCATCATTGCCAGATTTCGAGAGATCTTCGGAAACGAGCGCATCGAAAATGTGGCGCGTGATCCGGAACGTCTCCCAACCCAACTGTCGGCCGGGGTCAAGCTGCGTGATCTCCGCGTTCTGGGCAACGACCAGCGTCCCGCCATATTTGTCATCCTCGCCGGCATGAGCGGCATATGAATAAGTGGCGGCGACCAGAGATACGCCTGCGGCTAGAGTTGGAAATAATTTCATGATGATAAGCCCTCTCAACGAATTATGCGCACCGCGTCGCCTGCGATGGCATCAAGTTGGTGGCCACTGTAGCGACCCGATCGAGGCATGCCAGAAAATATATTACTAAATCTATCTTTTTTATAGATTATTGTGTCGATACGCCCGGATTTTTCGGGCCGAGAAAGCGGTTGGCGAGGCACGGCGACAGCGGAACTCGCCGCGATATCGCATGACCTCAACGCCCGAATGAAGAGGCGCTGCCACGCCAAACGCGCACAAGATCCCGAAGGGACGCGAATTCGCGTCCCTCCTGTTGCGAGATCCTAGAAGGCAGGCGTGGGTGAGGCCGCCTGGAAATGCTCGCGGAGCGTCTGCGTTTCGTATTGATGCCGGTAGAGGCCGCGCTTGCGCAGGATCGGCACGAGTTCATCGACGATGACATCGAGCCCGTCGATGAGGCGATCCGGCTGCAAATTGAAGCCGTCGATGGCTCCGGCATGAAACCAGTCCTCGATGTGATCGGCCAGCTGTTCGGGCGTCCCGACAAATCCGGCATGGCCCGAGCCGGTGTAACGGGTCTGCTTGAGATAGTCGCGCACTGTGGGATTGGTCTTGCGGATCTGCGTAATGATCGATTCGCGAAAGCCGATACTTCCGAGGAAGGTCTGGGTGTCGTCCAGCGGGCCGAGAACCTCTTCTGGAAACGGCTCATCGAGTTCGAGCTTCGAGGCATCGACGCCGATCGCCTGTGAAAGCCAGCCGATGGAGTATGACGCCGGACCTGCGTCGTGGAGTTCATCGCTGCGGCGTCGCGCCTCCTCCTCGGTGCTGCCCAAGCTTAACAGCAGGCCGGGAAGAATCTTGATCTCATCAGGTGAGCGGCCATTGCTCCGTGCGAAACCCTTGACCAGACGGTAGTGCTCGATGGCCTGATTTTTCGTGAGCTCGGCAGCAAAGACACCCTCAGCCGCGCGCCCGGCCAATTCGCGCCCCTGCGGCGAGCCCCCGGCCTGAAAGATGATCGGACGGCCTTGTTTTGACGGCGGCACCCGCAAGCGCCCATCGATGTCGAAGAAGTCGCCGTGGAAATGCACGTCCCTGCCCGTGGCGGCCGACTCCCACAATGCCCGAACGACGTCGACAAACTCGTTTGCACGTTCGTAGCGATCATCCCGCAACGGGACATCGGGTATCCCGAAGTTGCGTGCTGCGGGAACGCCGCGGGTTGTCACGACATTCCATGCGGCACGGCCGCCTGTCTGATGATCGAACGACAGAAATCGCTCGGCGAGTTCGAAGGGGTCATTGAAGGTGGACGAGGCCGTGGCCACCAGGCCCACATGCGACGTCTCCGCGGCCACGTGACCCCAGTTTACCGTGGGCTCGAGTCGGATCGGATTGGCATCGTATGCTGGATCGCCAAGCAGCGGGCCATCAGCCAGAAAGATGGCATCAAGCGTGCCGCGTTCGGCGGCCTTGCCAATATTTGCCCAGTAATCCGGGTCAATGAACGCATCCTTTTTGAGAAGCGGTGTCTTCCACGCCGCTGGAAGATATCCCAGCACCAACGCGTTGATACCGAGGAGAACGTGGCCAGTTCGTTTGTTTGTCACGGGGAATGTCTCCGTTGTTGTCTACAAAGAGACATGAGGTTGCGGCACAGGGAACGCGGGCCGCGCGGTTGACGGCAGCGGCTCCGGTGCAGGCAGATTGAGTGCTGCTCGCAGTGGTCCACCCAGTGATGTGGGAGCAAAACCATCGGCAAGCCACCGTTCTGCGGCGCTGAGCAGGTCATTCACAGACTGTTCAATTCCCGCGCGCAGCACGACGCCTGCAAATGCACCTGCGGGCGGCTCGTCGCCCAGCACGACGATAGGCACGGAGCCAGAGCCGCCCAGAACAAGGTCGATCGGGTTGTTGTCATCGACGGGCGGGGCGTCCGCCGGTGCTTCGGCATACCAAGCGATCACCGACGCACCTGTTTCCGGTTCGGGCGCGTTCAACGGCCCTGCGATGGAGAAGCTGTTGTCGATATCGACATGCACGATACGGTTCGCTTCCACCAGGATGCCGGTCTCGCGGTTGCCGATGATCGAATCGTAGGGCCAGCTCTGCTCGAGTGCGCGCACGGCACGCGCCGTATCGTAGGCTGTCTGAGCATTGAGCGGCGCTCCCCCGCCGAGGCCGGCGCCACCCCAGGCCGGGGCGTCCTTCGGGCCTTCGGGTGCGTAGGCATCCCGAACGCCGATCAGCAGTCCGCTACGACCGCCCGACAGATGGGAAAGCGAGGCGACACGGCGCGCGATGTTATACGGGTGGTCGCGCTGCGGTGTCGCGGCGATGAGGAACCGTCCATGCTTCGTGGAACCCGCAAGGGTCGCGCCGGCGGCACTGCTTGCAAGCGTAACCGGCGCAGGCGCGCTACCATCGATGCGGTCGATCCCGAGCACGCTGAACGCAAGCGGCAGTGCATCCCAGCGGGATAGCAGTGATGGGCTTGTGGTGAGCTCCACCAGATGCGGGCCGGCAAGACCAAGGGCTAGATAGGGTTTCGTCATGGTGCCGTCTCCTCAGTTGCCTTGGCCGCCGCGACCCAGGCGGTCGATGCTGGATGCCGGAGAATTGTCGTTGACCAGATAGTCACCGAGGATGCGGGCCTTGTAGGCGACCGGGTTATGCGACGCGAGCGTACGCGCGTTGCGCCAATGGCGGTCAAGCGCCGTCTCCTCGGAGGTTGCGGAGGCACCGAGAGCACCGAAAATATGCGTTGCGGAATAGAGCACACCGTCGATGATCGCGAGCTGCGCCTGTGCCACGGCCACCTCTCCCGCGACGACCCGCTTGTCGCGCAAGGCGACGTCGCCGTCCGCATGGGCGGCGGCGATCAGGTCCAGTGCGTTGGCGGCGCGACGCAATGCAGCCTCTGTCGAGAAGACCCGCACCGATACTTCGCCGATCACCTGCAGCAATTGCGGATCGAGCGCCGGCACCGGGTTCAGGCCTTGCGGATAGTTGCGCCCACGCGCCTTCAGCGCCTTGGTCCCGTCACGCAGGATCGCACGCGTGATGCCGGTGAGGACGGCGAGCAACGCCGTTTGATAGAAGTGACCCTGATAAACGACACGTTCGCTCGCCGGAAAGACATCCCCCTCATGGGCGATCGCATCCTGATAGGTGGCGCTGCCGCTTGCCGTGGTGCTCTGGCCAAACCCCGGCCAGTCGTCGGCAAGCACGACACCCGGCTGGTGGCGGCTGACCAAGGTGGTGATGAGTGAGCCGTCTTCTCCCTTGCCGATCACGTCGAGCCAATCGGCATAGAGGCTGCCGGTGGCATAGAATTTCGCGCCGGTCACTTTGTAGGTGTCGCCTTCGCGGGTCACCGTCGTCTTGATGTTGGCGTATGTGCCGTTGTTTGCTTCCGTCCACCCGCCACCGATGAACTCGCGATCCCGGAAGCGTTGCAGCCAGCGGTCGTTGGCCTGCGAAGGCCGCGCGTTGAGGCGGTCTTCGATGAAGGCCAAATGATTGCGCCATACGTGAGCGACATTCGCGTCAGCCTCCGCCAGCAAAGCCAGCAGATAGTATGTCTGTTCTAGCGAGGCGCCCCACCCACCGAACTCTTCCGGTACGCGCACGAGGGAAAAATCCGCGTCCTTCAGCCACTGCACCTGCTCGAAAGGAAATGTACGATTGCGCTCACGCTCGACATTACCCTCGGCAATACGGTCGAAAATCGGCTGAAACCGCTCCACGAGAGCTTCTTCCTTCGCTGTGGCGGAGCGCAGATAAGTCAGCGAAGTCGGCGCGTCTACAGTGGTCATTTTGTTCTCCTGAATGCTGGTACGTCAACAATTGCGGGACAGATGTGATCGGGGCTTGTTCGACCGCGGTGGCGCGGCATGCCTGGTTTTCTGTCCGATGAAAGGGATGGTCGGAGTGCGTGAATTGTTCAGTTTCGATTGGCTGGATCACGCCACTGCGCGACGAGATCGACGGCGAGGGTCGTGGTGATGAAGGCGGAGGCGGCGAAGATGGTCGTACCGATGACGACAGGGAAATCCCCCTCCAGCGCGGCGGCGATCGCCATGCGGCCGACCCCGTCCAGCCCGAAGATCGTCTCCGTCACGATTGCCCCGCCCATGATGGCTGCAAGCTCCAGCCCGCCGAGCGTCAGTATCGGATTCAACGCCGATTTCAGGGCATGGGAGAAGTAGACCCGGCCTTCGGGTACGCCCTTGGCGCGTGCCGTGCGGATGAAATCGTGCCCCAACACGTCGAGCATGCTGGCCCTGACCATGCGCTGAAATAGGCCGATTTCGGCAATCGCGAGCGTCGCCCAAGGAAGCGCTAGATGTCGGGCCCATTGCAGCGGGTCCTCGCTCAAGGGGACATAGCCGCTGCTCGGGAACCAGTGGATGCCCTGGTTCGAAAGCTGGAAGAACAGGAAATAGGAAATGAGGATTCCACTCAGGAAAGTGGGAACCGAGAGGCCGACATAGGCGAAGAAGGCGAGCACATGATCGATGAGCCGCCCTTGCCAGCGCGCTGCGGCAACGCCGGAAAAGATGGCAATCGTCATCCAGATCACCAGGGCGCCGATTGCCAGCGAAAGGGTCACTGGAGCCTTCGCCAGAATGAGATCCGTAACCGGCGCCTGCTTGCGGAAGGAATATCCAAGAGCTGGCGGCCAATGCATCAATCCCATCGGCGCGCCCTGGATATCCGGACCGCGGAACAGGTAGTACCACAGCTGCAAATACCAGGGGTCATCGAGGCGAAGCGCGCGCGCAACGGCATCGATCGACTCCTGTGTCGCATTGCGCGGTGCGAGCATCGCCGCGGGGTTGCGATAGGCGATCCGGGTGATGAAGAACGACAGGATGAGAACGATCACCAGCGTCGAGATCGAGCGCAAGACAACGGAGGAAAACTGTTTCACCATGATCTCAGGCCCGTCTGCGATTTGGGTCGAGCACGTTTCTCAAGCCTGCACTCAACGTATTGAAGCCTACGACCGTCAGGAACAAGGCGAGCCCGGGGCCGGCCAGAAACCACGGCTGCTCCTGATAGAGAGAGGTCCGCTGCGCTTCGGCGATCATGTTGCCCCAGCTTGGCATCGGCGCCTGAATGCCGACGCCCAGGAAGGAAAGCGTCGCTTCCGCGACGATATTGGCGGGCAGCTGCACGGCCCAATAGACAAAAACCGTCGGCAGGATGTTCGGAAGAATGTCGAACCAGATGATCCGCGCCCATGACGCGCCGATGGTGCGCGAAGCCTCCACCATCGGGCTGGTGCGCAATTCGAGAACGAGCCCGCGCGCAAGGCGCGCGAAATAGGCCCAGGAAAACAGGGCGATGATGGTGATGACCACGACCATGGGCGGCACGATCGGCTGGCCGGTGCCGCCGCGATTGAGCGCCAGAAGGCTGAGCGCCGTCACGACGAAGGGAAAAGACAGGGCAACGTCGATCGCCTGTGAGATGATGCGATCCGTCCGGCCAGCAAAAAAGCCGCTGACCAGACCGATGGCCGTACCGATGATCATCGCGATCGTTGTTGCGGGTACGCCGACGAGCAGCGAAACCTGCGCGCCATAGAGCGTTCTGACAAGAACGTCGCGGCCGTTGCCATCCGCGCCCAGCGGGAACTCTAGCGTCGGACCGATTGGCAAGCCCATTTCGTCAAGCGCGGTCCCCTCGAACTGCTCCATGGGGCCGTGCCCCAAGAGATGGCTCACCACCGGCGCTGACAGGGCCGCCAACAGCACGATACCGACAATGACGGCCCCCGTGCGCACTGCTCTCTCGCGCCAAAGGCGCTTCAGAAGCAGAATGCCCGGTGACGGCGATGCTCTGGGAACTATCAGCGCGACCGGCGAGTGAATGGTGTCAGCCATAGATGACATCCTCAAGTTCCGCCTCTGCGGGCGGACGTTTACGTCCTGGAATGGATGCGAGCAGCCGCCGGGTGTAGGCATGCGCGGGGCGCTCGAAGACCTGTTGTGTTTGGCCGACCTCGACGATCTGTCCCTTTTCCAGCACGATCACCCGGTCGCACAGCTCGCCGATGACGCCGAGATCGTGCGAAATGAACAGAAACGATACGCCGAGCTTGTCGCGAAGACGGGCGAGCAGCCTGATGACCTTCGCTTGGGTGGTGATGTCGAGGGCGGAAACCGGTTCGTCGGCAACGATCAGCGAAGGGCGAAGCGCGATCGCCCGCGCGATGGCGACACGCTGCCGTTGACCGCCGGACAATTGCGACGGCAAGCGTTCCAGGACGTCATGCGACAACTCCACGTCGGTGACGAGTTGTTTCACTTTCTCGCGCAGCTCCGCCTTGTCGACCGTGCCGTGAATGACGAAAGGGTCCGCGAGGATGGCCTCGATCCGCCGTCTCGGATTGAGGCTGGCATAGGGATCCTGAAAGACCACCTGGATCGATCTGCGAAGGTCGCCCGGCAGCACGCCACCGGAACCGGGTTGGGAATAATCCCTTCCCTTCAGGCTGATGCGCCCCGCGTTCGGCCGGTCCAGACCGGCGATCAACCGCCCTATGGTGGATTTCCCCGAACCGGATTCGCCGACGAGACCGAGGATTTCTGCTTCTCCAATGGTGAAGGAGACGTCATCGAGTACGGGGCGCGATGCGAAGGAACGGGCGACGGCCTGCACGTCGAGCAGAGGGCGCGTAGCCTGTCGATCTCTTTGCACGGCATAAGATTTGGGACCGCCGAGGCGCGCTGCGCCGAGCAGTTCCCGGGTATAGTCCTGACGCGGCCGGAGATAGATGTCATCCGCGGGCGCTTGTTCGACGACGAGACCATCGCGCATGACGACCACATCGTCGGCAATGTCGGACACGACGGCGAGATCGTGGCTCACGAAAATCAAAGCCGTTCCATGCTCTTCCTGCAGGCGCTTGAGAAGATCGAGGATTGCCGCCTGGACGGTGACATCAAGGGCAGTCGTCGGCTCGTCTGCTATGATCAGTCCCGGATCGAGCGCGATGGCGATGGCAATCATCACCCGCTGGCGCATACCGCCCGAGAGGTGGCGCGGATAATCGGAGAACCGGGCCTGCGGGTCGGCGATACCGACATCGTCAAGCAGAGCCAGCACGCGCTCGTGCTTTTGCCGTCGTGTTATTCTCTGATGGACCGAGATCGCCTCACCGATCTGATCACCGATGGTCTTCAGGGGATGGAGGTTGCTGAGCGGGTCCTGAAAGACGAACCCGATCTGCGGGCCGCGAAGCCTGCGCAGATCCCTGTCGGGCAGGCCAAGTATTTCTTGGCCACGGTGCAGAACGTTGCCCTCCACCGAGGCGGAACCGGGCAGAAGCCCGGTTGCACCCAGAAGGCTTGCGCTCTTTCCCGATCCCGACTCGCCGACAATGGCAAGTGTCCTGCCGGATTCGACGCCGAAGGAAACGCCCCTCACCGCCTGGACACCGCCAAATCGAACGCGCAGATGATCTACGGAGAAGACGGACATTCCGCTATGAACCCGAGTTCTTCAGCGCGATGTTGGTGATGTCAGCCTGCACCGCGAGCGAAGACCATACCCAATGGCTGATGCGATCCGAGGTGATGGCGATCTTGCGCTTTTCGAAGAGCGGGATCCAAGGCAAGTCCGTCGAGACGATCTTGTCGGCCTTCGTCCAAAGGGGCGTGGGATTGTCCGAAGGATAGGCTTCCGCCGCAAGCTTGTTCAGTTCGGGATTGCTGTAGCAAATCGCATAGACGTTTCCGGGGCCGCAAGGCGACGCATCCGAGTTGAGCCAGCCGCCGAGCAGCATTCGCGTGCTCGGGCCCTGCCAATCCGGCGAGAAGGTCGCGTTCAGGAAGATATCCCAGCGCGATTTGGGATCTTGAACATAGGCTCGCCATTCGCTGGCGGGCGCCGGGATCAAGTTCAGCGTGATACCGGCAGCCGCGAGGTCCTCCTTGAGCGTTACGGCGATCGTTTCGTTTTGGGCGTTGGTACGATAGAGTGCATCGAGCGTGATGCCGTCGGGATAACCAGCCTTCGCCAGGAGTTCCCTGGCTTTTTCCGGGTTCCCCTTGTTGCCTTCAGTCGGATAGGGATCGAACTGCTCGTAGCCCGAAATCGTCGAGGTGATGATCTGCGACAGGGGCACGGCGGCAATAGACCCGCCGAGCGTTTGCACCAGATGGGCGCGATTGACTGCGTAGGACAAGGCTTGACGCACTTCGGGCTTGCGCAGCGCCTCGATCCCTTCACTCGTCGCACTTTTCTGCGCATTTATGGTGATGAAGTTGGCCGAGCCGCTGTTGGTCGCGTGCAGATAGGGGCTGTCCTTCGACACATACTGCCGGATGGTGCCGCGTGGCGGCGTGTCGAGATAGAGCGACAGATCTGCCTCGCCAGCCTGAATCTTCTGAACGACCGCGTCTTCGCTGTTGGCGGTGAAGTCGACATGAATCTCGTCGACATAGGCCTTGCGGGCTTCGTCCGACTCCGCTTTGAAATTCTTGGCCTTCTTGAGAACCAGCTTTTGCCCCTGGTCGTAGGAGACGACATAATACGGTCCGCTAGAAGGAAGGTTCTTGCGGGATTCCAGCGAGTCCGGGAAGTATTTCGATGCGATTTCGGAAGCGACCGGCGATACGAAATTCATCGAGAGAATATTGAGGAAGTCGTAGTTCTTGGTGTCGGAATGGATCACCAAAGTCTTGTCATCCGGAGCAGACACACCGGAAATTTCGTGGCTATCGATGAAGGCCTTGCTCGCCGCCAGATCGCCGGTCGGCACTTTCGAAAACTCCTTGCAGTAGTCGACGAAGCCCGAAAACACGAGGTTGAAATAGTTGATGGCCGCGACCTGCTTGTTGGGGTCGCAGAAGCGCTTGATGCCGTAGACGAAATCGCCGGCGACGATCTTGCGTTCGGTCGAGCCCGAGAAGAAAATATCGTCCTTCAAGTGGAAGGTGTACGTCTTGCCGTCCGGGCTGACATCCCAGGACTTGGCGAGATCGGGCACCAACGTCGTGTCCTCCTTGAGACCGACCGGGGAACCCGGATAGGTGACGAGCTGGCGTGTCGTCGCGCGCAGGATCTCCCAGGACTCGACGCTGTAACCGGTCAGCGGATCGAAGGCGTCGAGATCGGCTTCAAGCGAGGCGATGCGCAGCGTACCACCGAACTTCGGCTCATCGGCGAGTGCCGGGGCGCACAGGGCGGTGTAAGCGGCAAGAAGCGGAACGGCGGCCCGCTTGGCGGAGCGCAAAAGAACGTTAGCATGCATGGGGTGGATCGCCTCGGTTTGAATTGAATACATTATTTCTATAGTTTTTATGCATTATTGAAACGAAGCGACGTTCCAATTTCAGCCCCCGCCGGAAAAATAAGATGCAGATAAGCGGGTTTCGCCAGAAAATCAGTGTCGCGTCGAAGCGTTTCGTTCTGTCCACGCGACACCGCCCGCACCGATGACGGCCAACGTTGCCCAAACCGTTGCCACCGTCTCTACCGCGAAAATTGGGAACGATTTTCCCTCAGGTGGCCGTATTTAGAACAGATTGCCCACGCCAAGCGTCAAATCCCGTAGCATAAATCTATAAAATTTATAGACTATAGGCTGCCCCCAATGGCTTCGAGCGAGCATCAAAACCATCCTCCCTTGCTAATTTTAAACGCTTTGCCCGGCCGAGCGCGCTCGCTCTGCGCTCGTGGGGAGCGTTCGGCATGAGCGGCAATATCCATCTTCACTGGTATCTACCGACGAATGGCGACAGCCGGGGCCTGACGGGCTCGGGAAACGATAGTCACGTTGTCGAGGTTTCCGGCGGCTTCCGTGCACCGACACTTTCATATCTTGGAGAAGTCGCACGCGCCGCCGAACAACAGCATTTCCATGCGGTTTTGACCCCGACCGGCACATGGTGTGAAGACGCCTGGATCACCACCGCGGCCCTCGCCCGGGAAACAAGCCGACTGAAATTCCTCGTCGCGTTCAGACCCGGGCTCATATCGCCGACGCTCGTTGCCCATCAGGCGGCAACCTTCCAGAGAATGACCGGCGGGCGGCTGCTTCTCAATGTCGTTACAGGCGGCGATCGTTTCGAACAGGCACGCTTTGGCGATCATCTCGACCATGACGCACGCTATGAACGGACGGAGGAATTCCTTTCTGTCGTGCGTGGGGTGACGTCCGCACCAGCGGAGCGACCCTTCTCCTTCACGGGAAAGCATTACGACATCCGGGAAGCGCGCATCGATCCTGCGCCCTACGGCCTCCCTCAGATCTTCTTCGGCGGCGCCAGCCCGGCCGCTCTGGACGTGGCAACCGCACAGGCCGACGTCTATCTGGTTTGGGGGCGCCCGCCGGAACTCGAGGCGGAAAACATCGCGCAGCTGAAAGCGCGTGCTGCCGCAAAAGGCCGCTCGTTGCGCTTCGGCGTGCGCCTGCATGTCATTTCACGCGATACGGAAGACGAAGCCTGGGCCGTGGCCGACAAGCTGCTGACATGGCTCTCGCCGGATCGTGTCCGAAAGGCGCGCGACCTGCTCGCCAAATCCGAATCCGTAGCCCAGAGCCAGATGTCGGCGCTGCACACGCATAGGGAAGGCCTGCCGGCTTCAGCGCGCGAACTGGAAATCTACCCTGGCCTCTGGTCGGGCTATGGGCTCGTGCGCGGCGGAGCGGGCACGGCCCTCGTCGGCAGCCATGCGCAGGTCGCCGACCTGATCGAAGCCTATCACGACGTCGGTTTCGATCACTTCATCCTCTCAGGCCAGCCTCATCTTGAAGAAGCCTGGCATTTCGGCGAGGGCGCCGCTGCCCTTCTCAAGGCGCGGGGCCGTCTCGCTCCGTTAACACCGCAGTCATAAGGAGAGGCACATGCCATCGCTCTCGATAGTCTCATCTTCGGGCAGCCCAAGCCTGGATATCCGATCGCTGAATGGTAACGAGGACCGCCGGAAGGCCTTTGCGGTCTTTCGGCAGGCATTGCTGGGAATCGGAGATTTCGGCCGTACAAATCCAGAAACCGAAACGCGGTTTCTCGCTGAAGGCCAATCGCTTGGAGGCTTCGAGGGAGATATCCTGCGGGGCGTCGTGAACGGCTATGATTCGTCGATCACCCTCCCCGGTGGCAGGCATGTGCGCCACCTGGCGGTTACGCATGTCGGTGTGTCTCCGGATGCGACGCGTCGGGGCATCGCCCGCCAGCTCATTGTCGAGCAGCTTCGGCGCGCCCGCGCGGAAGGCTATGTCGTCGCAGGTCTGCGGGCGTCCGATACTGGAATTTACGGGCGATACGGGTATGGGATCGCGTCATGGTCGGTTCGACATGACCTCGACCTCACCCACGCCCAACTTGTCGCTGCCACGCCACGCGAAGAGCTTCGCATTGTCGATGCGCGCGACAGTTTTCCCCTGTTTCGACAGATTGTCGATTCCGATCCGACGCCGCGCGCGACGACCCTGTCGCGCTGGGATGGCTGGTGGGCCATGCAGGAGTATCGCACGACCCACGGCACGACACCCCACCACGCTGTCGTCTTCGGCTCCGAAGGCAACGAGCGCGGCTACCTGCGCTTCCATATCGAATCCTCTGACAACTGGTTCACATCATCGCAACGGACGGTGATCGTCGATGATCTCATCGCCCATGACGATGAGGCGTGGCGAGGCCTGATCGGCCATCTCTTCACGCAGGATATCCTGCATCGCGCGATTTTCCCGTCCCGACCGGTCGATGACCCGTTGCCCCTGCTTTTGCGCAATCCTCGGACATTGGAAATCTCCGGTCAGCGTGACGAAAGCTGGATACGCCCCCTCAACCTCGCGGCTTTGCTCTCCGCCCGCCGCCTTGGCGGGACGCGGCAGGTAACGCTCGCCGTCGAAGACGATCTGTTCCCCGACAATGGCGGTCTCTGGTCTCTCGGCCCGGAGGGTGCGGCACGCAGCACCGAAAGGCCGGAGGCCCGGATCGCAATCGCGGAATTGGCCGCCCTGATATTCGGCGCACACCAAGCGTCGTCTCTCGCAGCGTCGGGCCGTCTTTGGACGGCTTCCGGCGAGGTTGCGGAGGAACTGGATCTGATCTTCGCCTCCAGCCGCCGCCCCCACTCTGGCATATCATTCTGAAGGCGTTGTAGCCGGCCGGTCAACTGACGCAGCAAAGCACGTGCGAGCACAGCGGGACTGTAACGACGAAAGGCACCCCTACGGGCGCCTTTCGTCGCCCACGCTTTGTTAGGCAAAGCGGTCAAATAGCCTGCGCCTTGGAGAACATGCCGACGCGCATTTGCTGCGTGCGAGAGGATACAATCACAGCGCTTCGGACAGAAGCTGCCGGACGTTTCTCTCGTCCAGCTTGACGGGATTGCCGCCAGCGCAGGGGTCGAGCAGGCTCATCTCCGCAACCTTCTCGACATCGACATTTGTCACGCCCATTCCGGAAAGCTTTTCGGGGATAGAGAGATCGCGGCGAAGGTCGATGATCCAGTCCACGACCCCTTGTGCATCCTTGCGCGGTAGGTCGATGACACGGGCCAGCAATTCCAGCTTGTCCGCGATGACCGGCGCGTTGAACTCGACGACGTAGGGCATGAGCACAGCGTTCAGAAGACCATGATGGGCATCGTGGAGCGCGCCGAGCGGATGGGCAAGCGCGTGGATGGCGCCCAGTCCCTTCTGCAGGGCAACGCAGCCCATTCCCGAGGCGATCAGCATCTGGCCGCGCGCTTCGAGATTGCCGCCGTCGTGGGTGGCGATCGGCAGCCATTTGTGGATCAGCCGCAGCGCATTGAGCGCGATACCCTCCGCCATCG
The DNA here is from genome assembly GCF_024704725.1 of Shinella sp. CPCC 101442. Taxonomy (GTDB): domain Bacteria; phylum Pseudomonadota; class Alphaproteobacteria; order Rhizobiales; family Rhizobiaceae; genus Shinella. The sequence continues at coordinate 657,584 of NZ_JALIQS010000001.1, forward strand.
GATGGAAGGATGGGGCGCTCAGCGCCTCCAGCGCATGCGACAGCGCATCCATGCCTGTGGCGGCGGTGATATGTGCCGGCAGGCCGGTGGTGAGCTCTGGATCCATGATCACGATATCAGGCATCATGCACGGATGAAAAACGATGACTTTGCGCTTTTCGATTTCATGCGTGATCACCGAGGAGCGCCCGAGTTCGGAGCCGGTGCCAGCCGTGGTGGGGACGGCGATGACCGGCACGAGGCCGATGGTATTGGCGCGCGTCCAGTTGTCGCCGATATCCTCCAGCTCCCACATGGGGATCGTCTGGCGTGCCATGAAGGCGATCGCTTTCGCCGCATCCAGCGCGCTGCCCCCGCCGATCGCCACGACCAGATCGTGGTTTCCGGCGTGGAATGCATCGACGCCATCGGCGACGTTGCCGCCGGTGGGATTGGGTTTCACGCTCGAATACAGGCCGGCTGCGAGGCCCGCGCGCTTCAGCGCTTCAAGCGTGCGCTGCACCGGATAGAGATCCTTCAACCCCGCATCGGTGACGACGAGCGGGCGGCTGGCGCCGAGCTCCCGCACCATGTCGCCGATACCGGCAATGCGGCCATTGCCGAAGCGCACGGCGGTAGGGAAGCTCCAGTTGCTGGTGACGGCAGGCGTGTCGATGGGCATGGTGCGGACCTTGCTGTTAGGATTCGGAAATGCCGGAAGCCTGTCGCTTCAGCGCCCGGCGGCGCAGCACTTCGGCGATGATGACCAGAAGAAGTGCCGGTACGAGATTGACGGTGGCGAGCGCCGGATAGATCGGCGAGGAGCCGACGGCGATGCCGCTATAGACGAAGATCGGCAGCGTGCGCGCCGTGCCAGCAAGTGAGTAGGAAACATAGAAATTTCCCCAGGAGAGCAGGAAGGAGAAAATGGCGGCGGAGAAGATGCCGGGCCAGAGCAGCGGGAAGGTGACCTCGCGAAACACCTCCCATCCGCTTGCGCCCGCATCACGCGCGGCATCCTCCAGCGTTTCGTCGAAGCCGTAGACCTGCACGGCGACGACGACGAGCGCGAAAGGCGTGATGTAGACGACATGGCCGACGATGACGGTGGCGAGGCCCGTCGAGAACCCGAGCCAGCTGCCGAGCACCGAGAACCACAACAGCATGACCACGCCGAGCAGCAATTGCGGAAACAGCAGCGGCGCGAAGGTGAGCGCACGGAACGTCCCCTGCAAGCGGAAGCGATACCGGATCCAGGCGACGGCACCCGCGGTGCCGAGCACAGTCGCGAAGATGGTCGAGACCGTTGCCACGGCCGCGGAATTTCGAACGGCGGGCCAAAAGTCCGGCTTGTCGAACAGTTCGCCATACCACTGCAGGGAAAAGCCTTCGATCGGCAGCGTCAGCACGCGGCTCGATGTGAAGGAAAAGGCCACCAGCGTGGCGATCGGCGCATAGAAGAACACCAGGAGAAGGACGACCGTGCCGACCAGCATCGTATCGACGAGCGCGTTGCGCATGCGTTGCGACATCATGCAGGCCTCCCCGTGCTGGACGTGCGGCGAAGGGCGAAGGCCGCGCAGGCAGCAAGCATCAGCGCGCCGATCGCAATCAGCACCACGGTAAGGGCAGCACCGAGCGGCCAGTTCACGCGTGTCTCGAAACTCTGGCGGATCAGTTCGGAGGCGAGTGGAGACGTTCCGCCGCCGAGCACCTTGGGCTCGAGGAAGGCACCGAGGCTGAGCACGAAGACCAGCACCGCGCCCGAGTAAAGCCCCGGCCGCGAAAGCGGCAGCGTGACCTCGAAGAAGGTCCGGATGCGCGAAGCGCCGGCATCGTATGCGGCAAGGATCAGATCGCGATCGATGCGCACCAGAGAGAGATAGATGGTGAACATCGGATAGGCCACGAGATTGTAGACCATGCCGATCATGGTGCCGGCGGGCGTGAACAGCAGGTTCAGCATTTCCGGCGGAAAGCCGACATGCATCAGCAGCCAGTTGGCAACGCCGTTCTTGTCGAGGATGAGGATCCAGCCGAAGGTCTTGAGCACCGCATCGGTCAGGAAGGCAAAGATGATAAGGATCTGGATCTGCGTCTTGAAGGTCTTCAGCCGGGTCGCCAGCGCATAGGCGGCCGGAAAGGCGATCAGCACGGTCAGCACGACGCAGACGAGCGCCATCGTCACCGTGCGCATCATGATCGTCCAGTAGTGCGGCTTGGAGAAAACCTCGGTCCAGATTTTCAGATCCCAGGTCCAGACGAGGCGGTAATATTGCGTCGTCTGGAAGGTCAACACGGCCGTCATCAGGAGCGGTATGAGGAAGAACGCCACCATGGCCAGCGCCAGCGGCGCGACAGTGGCGACGAGAACCGGATCGTTCCAGGATTTGTGTTCGATCCTCATGCTCACTCCGACAGCAGGAAGGCTTGGGCCGGGTCGAAACCGATGCGCACCGCTTCGCCGACGACCGCCGGCAGCACGATCGATCCGGGAAGGTCCATGATGACCGCAGCATCGAGCCCGCGAATGCGGATGCGGTATTGCGTGGACGCACCCTTGATGAAGTATTCCTCCACCTGCCCATCGAGCAGCCATTCGCCAGGGGCGGCGTCTCCCTTCACAAAGCGGATGGTTTCGGGGCGCACGAGAAGCGCCGTGCCGTTTGCGGAGAGCGATGGCGAGACATGTTCGGGCGCAATGCTCGTTTTCCCGGCGGCGACCAGCGGCGACACGACGTCCATACCGACGCTTGAAGCGGTTGCGGTCACAGGCAGAAAATTGGTCTCGCCGATGAAGCCCGCGACAAACATATTGGCCGGGCGATAGTAGATATCGGTGGGCGTTCCGACCTGAACGACATGTCCCGATCGCATCACGCAGATACGATCGGCCAGCATCATCGCCTCTTCGAGGTCATGCGTGACAAGGACGAAGCTCGTGCCAAGCTCGCGGTGCAGTTTCTTGAGCTCCGCCTGAAGGGATTTCTTCAGCTTGGCGTCGAGCGCGCTCATGGGCTCGTCCAGCAGAAGCACGCCCGGCTGGGACACCAGCGCGCGAGCCAGCGCCACGCGCTGCTGTTCGCCGCCGGAAAGCTGGGCCGGATAACGCTCGAGATAGTCGGGCTTGAGATGCATCAGGTCGAGCATCGCGCGAATGCGGCTGTCGGCCTGCCCTTTCTCGACCTTCTGAAGCTTCAGGGAAAAACCGATATTCTCGGCAACCGTCTTGTGCGGAAAGAGCGCGAGCTTCTGGAAAACCATGCGCGTGGGACGACTTGCCGCCGGCACGCCGCGCATGTCCACGCCCTGAATTTCAAGCCGCCCATCGGTCGGTTCCTCGAACCCTGCGAGGATTTTCAGGAGCGTCGTCTTTCCGCAACCGGAAGGACCGACAAGCGCGACGAATTCGCCGGTGCCGATCTGCAGCGAAACGCCGTGGAGCGCACGCGCCGCTCCATAATCCTTCACAATGCCGGACGCGTCGATGATGGGGCTGGTCAAGCGCTATTCCTTGATGTCTGCAATGGGAACGGACAGGCCTGCCCCTTCGGGCGGCCTGTCGTTTTGCTTTCGCGCGAAATCAGCGCGCGGCGAGTTCTTCCTGCCAGATCGCCAGCATGTCATCGATGTTGGGCGCCACGGTGTGGAACTGGCTGTTGTCCCAGGCCGTCCACATGTAGTCCATCTGGAGCGCCTTCTTCTCCGCCTCGGAGAACAGGGCTTCCGCCTTGCTGTTCGGCACCAGGTTGCAGGTCGCATCGGTGATTGCAAGTTGCTTGGCCACTTCAGGCGAGACGATGTACTTCAGGAAGTCGGCCGCGATCTGCGAGTTCTTGCCATTGTCGATCAGGCCGGTCGCTTCCATCCAGATGATGCCCTGCTTCAGGCCGTTCTTAGGCTCGGGCACGATGGACTGGATGTAGTCGTGCCCCTTCATGCGAAGGGCCGAGGTCGCATAGGTGCCACCGCCGATGAGGGCGCGGAAGGAGCCGTCGATCAGGCCCTTCTGGGCTACGGCCAGATCGGCGACGATGGCGCGCGTGTTCTTGAAGGCAGCACGCAGGACTTTGCGGACCTCTTCGAGTGCGGCCGCGTCCAGTTCCTCATAGGGGTTGACGCCGGCATAGAGCGCGAGCGGCATGATCGGCCAGTCACCCCAGTCGAGAAGGCAGATCTTGTCCTTGTAGGCGCTGTCGAACACCGGCGCGTAGCTCGACCATGTCTCAAGCTTGTCGAACTTGGTGTTGACGGTCGGGCCAACCCAGCCCCAGCGGGTCGGAAGGCCGGTTGCCTTGCCCTCGAAGGCCAGCGGCTCGAACGGAGCACGGAACTGCGGGTAGAATTCGGCGAACTGATCGGCGAAATCGGCCTCTTCGATATAGCGGCAGAACCCTGCCGGCCCCATGCGCTGGATCCAGGGGCTGTCGGAGGAGACGAGGTCGAAATCACGCGATGCACCGGCCGCGAGCTTGGCAAAGCCCCCGGCGGAGTCGGTGATCAGGTCGATGGAAACCGTTACGTCCTTCGCCTTCTGGAAGGGCTCGATAATGTTCGGCGCGTTGTAACCTTCCCAGCACATGTAGTTGAGGCTTTCGGCCGCCGCCGCACCGCGCCGCGATGCGAGGAAGCCGCTGCTTGCGGCGGCAAGGCCGAGGCCCAGGCCACCCATGCCCTTGAGCACGGACCGGCGCTTCATGGCGCCGATGTTTGAGCTGATATCTGCTGTTCCCTTTTTCATTTTTCTTCCTTTCTTTAAGTCATTAAATAAGGCGCGGCATCACACCACGCCCAGATAGCGCCTGATCTCCCACTCGCTGACCTGTCTCTGATATTCGGCATGCTCCACCGCGCGGCTTTCGGCAAAGCTGTCGATGAAGTCGCTGCCAAAGAGTTCCCTTGCCTTGTCGCTCCCGCGCAAGCGGGCGGCAGCCTCGTGGAGATCCCGCGGGAAGATCGCCTCCGGCGCCGGTTTGGACGCATAAAAGTCTTCCCCGCTGCCCGCCGGCGGTTCGATGGCCTCGCGAATGCCGGCAAGGCCCGCGCCCAGCATCATCGACAATGCCAGATAGGGATTGGTATCCGCAGACGGCACGCGGAACTCGATGCGGGTGCTCGCCGGCTGGTCATTGACGACACGCACGGCCGCGGTGCGGTTCTGCACACCCCAGTTGGCCGCCGTCGGCGCCCAGGCACCCGGCACCAGACGCTTGTATGCGTTGACGGTGGACGAGCACATGGCCAGCAGTTCCGGCATAAGCTTCAGCAGGCCACCGAGGAAATGCCGCGCCGTGCGGCTGAGGCCGTCAGGCGCGGAGGTGTCGGAGAAAACGGGATTGCCCTGGCGGTCGCGCAGCGACAGATGCAGATGACCCGATTGCCCTGAAAGCTTCGGCGAAAGCTTCGACATGAAGCTCACCGTCTTGCCGTTGCGGGCGAAATAGGCACGCCCGAAATTCTTGAAGAGCATCGCGTCGTCGGCCGCCTTGATGCCCTTTGCATGATAGAGCGGTGCCTCGAAGCAGCCGGGACCGAGTTCGGTATGGATGGCATCGAGCTTCACGCCCAAGGTTTCCATCGTCGATTCCAGGCCTGCCAGAAGATCGCCGTGAAGCGCCGACGTCTGGAGCGAATAAGTGCGGTTTCCCTGCGCGAAATGCGTCAGGTCGCGATACTGTTTCGCGCGCATGCTTTCCGCCGTCTCATCGAAGACGAAGAACTCGAACTCGAAGGCGGCATGCACGCTGAAGCCGAGTTCCGCGGCCTTTTCGATCTGCGCGAGGCAGATATTGCGCGGAGAACGGCGCCCGAAGTCACCTTCGAAATCGGCAAGGCAGAGCGCCATGTCGTCGGCAAAGGGATATTTGCGGATCGTATCCGCGTGGAGCTTCGCCGGCCGGTCAACGAACGAGCCGTCGCGATAGGTCTTTTCCGCGATGTCCCAGAAATAGAGCACCTCGCAAAACGGATAACCGTCCTCGGCAAGCTTCACCGCCTTCTCGGCGGAGACCAGCTTGTCGCGGAACTCACCTTCCGGATCCACCATGCCGATATGCACCGAGCGGGCACCGATCTCCTGCAGTTTGGTTTCGAAGGTTTTGTTCTTTTCTTGTGATTTCGACATGACTTGTTCCCAGCATTGAGGTTAGCCTAGGGCCGGGTGCTGTGGCATGAAAATATCCCCGTGGGGATAGAGGGTGACCGTCGGGCTCCGCCTGCGGATTTCGACGGAACGGTTGAAAGGGAAAGTGTTGGAGCAAGGATTTGCGGCGTGGAACACCGCGGCCGCTGCGGCCGTGGATGCCGTCGGCACGAACACGTTCGGCAAGCGCCTCAATGCCGCGCTCGCGTCCGTTCTCGACTTCGATATCGTGATGGTCTTCGGCTATCGCGGCGCCGAGAAACCGGTGTGCTGCTATCACAACATCGACCCGCATCGCGCGCAGACGATCGTCGACGCCTATGTCGCCGGCCCCTACCTGCTCGATCCATTCTACGGTGCCGCCATGGACACCAGGGGCTCGGCGATACGCCGGCTGAAGGACATGGCGCCCGACCATTTCTACAGTTCGGAATACTACCGGCAGCACTATGTCCTGACCGGCATCCGGGACGAGATCGGCATCGTGTGCCGCCCGGCAAACTGGACGGGTGTCGTCATCAGCATCACGCGCCCGGTCACCGCGCCAGCCTTCGGGCGGCGGGACCTCTCGCTGATCCGCGGTGCGGAACCGCTGCTGCGCATCATCGGCGAAAAACATTGGGGCGGCGCCAACAGCGATCCGGCCGCTGCCGGTCCCGTGCCCGGGCACGACCCGATCAACGATTCCCTCAACAGGATGACGGACGGCGTACTGACCCCGCGCGAGGTCGAGATCACCTCCCTCGTGCTGCGCGGCCACTCCAATTCATCGATTGCCGCAGCGCTCAAGATCACGCCCGGCACCGTGAAAATTCACCGCAAGAACATCCATCACAAGCTCAGGATTTCCAGCCAGGCAGAATTGTTCGGCCTGTTCATACGGCATCTGTCCGCAAGCTGAACGGTTGCCTCAGAGCTTCACCGTCGTCTTCCGCGCCAGCAAGCCTTGCGGCGCGAAGAGGAGCACGACGATGACGAGGAGGATGGTGAAGGCATCGCGGTAGCTGAGCAGGTTTTCCGGCAGGTAGGCCTGCAGGAAGATTTCGATGAAGCCCAGCAGGAAACCGCCGGCCACCGCCCCCGAGAGACTGCCGAGGCCGCCGATGATGGCCGCGATGAAGGCCTTCAGCACCGGCAGGAAGCCCATCAGCGGATCGACGCTGCCGCGCTGCGCCACCCACAGGATGCCCGCAACCCCGGCCATCAGGCCGGAGATTGCGAAAGCCGTGGCGACGACCGCATTGGCACGGATCCCCATCAGGCGAACGATGGCGAAATCTTCGGACGCGGCCCGCATGGCGCGACCGAGCACGGTGGTGCGCAGGAAGAGGTTCAGCCCGACCAGCATGATGACGGTGACGAAAATGGAGATCGCCTGGATGACGCCGATGTGCAGGCCGCCGATCTCGATCGTTCCGGAAAGGCTCATCGGCATCGGCACCGGCTTGGGACGGGCCGAGATGAAATTCTGGAACAGCACGCGCAGGATGGCGCTGACGGCAAAACTCGTCAGAAGCAGCGTCGTGCCGCTTGCCCCGCGCACCGGCCGGAAGGCGGTGCGCTCCATTAGCAGCACCAGCACGATCGCGACGGCAAGGGCAAAGACGATGGCAAGGCCGAAGGGCAGGCCGAAAAGGAGCGCGAAACACAGGCCGTAGCCGGCGGCCGTCATCAGCTCGCCATGGGCGAAATTGATGAGGCCCATGATCGAGAAGACCACGGCGAGGCCGAGCGCGAGCAGCGCATAGGTGCCGCCGAGGCTCAGCGCGTTGACCAGTTGCTGCAGGAACATGTCCATGGATGGTTTTCCTTCTTGCCGGTCACGCGCCGAGATAGGCGCCCTGGATTTCGGTGGAGTTGCGCAGATCGGCTGCCGGGCCTGACAGCACGACGCGGCCGTTCGCCATGACATAGCCGGCGTCGGCGATCTCCAGCGACAGCGAGACGTTCTGCTCGACGAGCAGGATTGTCAGCCCGCGCTGGCGCAGACCGGCGATCAGCTCGAAAATCTGGTCGACGATCTGCGGGGCGAGGCCGAGCGAGGGTTCGTCGAGCAGCAGGAGATCGGGCGACGACATCATGGAACGGGCAATCGCCAGCATCTGCTGTTCGCCGCCCGAGAGCGAACCGGCCTTCTGGTGCAGCCGCTCCTTGAGGATGGGGAAGCGCGACAGCATGTCCTCGCGCACCACATCGATCTGCCCCCTGCCCTTGTGCATGGCGCCGCCGAGGAGAAGATGTTCGTCGACGGTCAATGTCGGGAAGATGCGGCGCCCTTCCGGAGTCAATGTCATGCCCATGCGCACGATCATCTCTGGCGGCAATGCGGAAATATCCTTGCCCGCGAAGGTTACGCGGCCCGCTTTCTTGGCGGCGAGGCCGACGAGCGCATTGAGCGTCGAGCTCTTGCCCGCACCGTTGGCGCCGAGCAGGGTTACGATCTCGCCCTTGCGGACCTTGAGATCGACGCCTTTCAGCGCCTCGACCGGCCCATAGGCAACCTTGAGGCCACTGACCTCGAGCAAGGGGGGCTCATCGGGGATATCACGCGTCATCGGGCAGATCCTCGCCGTGGCATGTCCGCCCCGGCCAACAGCAGGAAGACCGCCCTCCGGCCAAGGCCGGAGGGCATCGCTTGGGAGATCACGGTGCGGGAACGTCCTCGGCAGCCGGCACGCCCTGGCTGACCAGCGAACGGTTGCCGCCCTCGATGCGCACCAGCGAGACGGAGCGCAACGGCATGCCCTGCGTTCCGACATAGCTGATCTTGCCGGTCACACCCTCGACGCCGTCGAGCGAGGCGATGGCCTCACGGATGGCGGTCGGCTCGACGGTGTCGGCCTTGGTGACGGCGGCTTCGATGACCTTGCCGAGATCGTAGCCGTTGGCGATGTAGACCGTATCAGGGTCCTGGCCGAACTTTGCCTTGTACTTCGCGTTGAAGGCGGCGAGCGGGCTACCCTCCGTCGCAAAGCCGGCCGTGGTGAAGACCACGCCATCGACCAGCGGACCGAGGCCGAAGGTCGTCGGGGAATCGATGCCGTCGCTGCCGAGGATCGGCGTCGCGACGCCCGCACCGCGCAGCTGGCGGATGAAGGCCGGGAAATCGGGCTCGTAGGCGGCGGTCATGATGACGTCAGGCGCCGGATTCAGCGCCTTGATCTTGGTGACTTCAGCGCTGAAGTCCTGCTGGCCCATGCTGTAGGTGCCCTCGCCGATCACCTCGCCGCCTTTGCCCTTGAAGCTGGTGGCGAAATATTCCGGCAGCTTCAGCGTATAGGCGGTATCCGGCGACTTCAGCACATAGGCCGTCTTGAAGCCCTTCTCCTTGGCGTAGTTCGCCAGCACGGCGGCCTGCACGTTGTCGGCCGGGTAGTTGCCGAACATGTAGTCGCCGACGGCAAGCGGCATGGTCGGCGTCGTGGCGCAGAAGGAGAAGGCCGGGATCTGCGCGGCCTGGGTGATCTGGCCGGCTGCGATCGACGGGTCGGCGTCGCAGGGCGTGATCAGGATCTTGATGCCTTCATCGACCAGTTCCTGTGCGACAAGCGCGGTCTGCGCGGCATCCGAGCGGGTGTCCTTGGTAATGAGCTTGATCGGGAACTTGCCCGCAACGCCGCCGGCCGCGTTGATTTCGTCGACGGCCATTTGCAGGCCCTTCAGCGAGGGCTGGTCATAGGGGGCGAGACCGCCGGTCTGAGCGGTCGCAAGGCCGACGACGAGGTCTTCGGCGAGGGCGGGGAATGCAAGCGCCCCAAGAGCGGTGGACAGGAACAAGGCCTTCAATGTCGTTTTCATTTTTATACTCCTCTGGTGGTTATGCGGGCTTGCCGGCGGCATGCGGATCGAGATCCGGCAAGGTGGCGTCGATTGCGGGTCTGGTCTGCTGGGCGGCCGAGCGGCGGCGGCCGATATAGGCCTCGATCACGGCGGGATTGGCCTGGATTTCCGCCGGTGTACCGATGGCGATCTGCTGGCCCTTGTTGAGCACCACGACCACGTCGCAGAGCCGCATGATGAGCTTCAGGTCGTGCTCCACGACTAGGAGGCCCAGGCGGTGCTTCGTGCGGATGCGGTCGAGCACGGCCATCAACTCCTGCGTCTCGGCCGGGTTCATGCCGGCGGCCGGCTCGTCGAGCAGCAGGTAGCGGGGTTTCAGGGCGAGCGCTCGGGCGATTTCCAGCCGCCGTTGCGCACCGTAGGACAGCGTGCCGGCGAGCTGGCCGGCAACATCGCCGAGACCGACCTCGGCAAGCGCTTCCCGAGCCAGATCGACCGGATCACGCTCGCCCGCGACGGCGCTTGCGGCGACGGTGACGTTTTCCAGAACGGTAAGGTTCTTGAAGAGGCGGATGTTCTGGAAAGTACGCGCAAGGCCCGTGACCGGCACCCGATGGACCGGAAGGGAGGCGACGTCGGTGCCGTCGATCATCACCCGGCCGGTCGATGGCGGCACAACGCCGGAGACGCTGTTGATGAGCGTAGACTTGCCGGCACCGTTCGGGCCGATCAGGCCGGTGACGAGGCCGGGGCGGATTTCGAAATCGGCCTTTTCCAGCGCGACCAGCCCCGAAAAGCGCTTGCCGACATTTTCGACGCGCAGCGTACCGGTTTCCCCGGCCGTGGTTTGCGCCGGCTGCTCGACCACCGGCTTTGCGGCACCGGCGGCAAGGCGCTTGAGGAAGGGCACCTGCTCATCGACCTCGCGCACGCCGAGCAGCCCGTCCTGCAAGCGATACATGACGAGCAGGATGGCAAGGCCGATGCCGATATCGGTGAGGCCGAACACCGTCGGCAGCGAAAGGAAGCCGAGGTCGACGCCGCCCTCAAGTTTGCGCAGCAGTTCCACGATCACCATGATCATCGCCGAACCGAGCACTGCGCCGGACACGGTGGTGATGCCGCCGAGGATCAGCATGGCCAACAGCATGAAGGTGAAGTTGAAATAGAAGTCCTTCGGCGAAAATGCGCCGATGAAATGGGCAAACAGCACGCCGGCGACACCGGACAGGATCGCCCCCAGCACCCAGGCGAGGAAGCGGTGCAGGCGCACATTGACGCCCACCGCGGTCGAGGCGATCTCGTCCTCCCGCGAGGCGCGCAGCTTCATGCCGGAGGCGCTGTCGCGATAGATGCGGGCGATGGCGACAGCGAGAATGGCGAAAGGCAACGCGATCCAGATGTTCACCGCGCGCGGAATGCCGAAGAAGGTCTGGCTGCCGCGGGTGAAGTCGCTGGATGCGACCAGCACGACATGCACGATGACGAGAAAGCCGAGCGTGCAGATCGAGGCGGAGGAGCCACCGAGCCGGGCGACCGGAATACCGATGGCGACCGCGACCAGGGCGACGACAACGAGCGCGACGAGAAGTGCGGGCAGGAAGGACATGCCCCAGCCCATCAGCCAGTCCGGCAGATGCGGCAGCGCCGTCTTCTGCACGATGGGATTGATGGTCAAAAGGCCGGACGCATAGGCGCCGACGGCCATGAAGCCGACATTGCCGAAGGAGATGATGCCGGAATTGCCGCTGTAGACACCGATGCCGATGACGGCGATCACGTTGATCAGAAACAGCGTGATCAGCCGCTCCCCCGCCCCCGGAAAGAAGCCTTTCGCCACAAGCGCGGCGATCACCAGGGGGAGCACCGTCGCGACGATCCCGACGACGGTTCCGCGCCTTATGCGCACCATCAGCATTCTCCCGATTTATGGCTTCGTTTTGTCGAGCCCGTTCCCGCAACAAACGTTAATCGAGAAAACGCATATGTCAATCTTGTTTCATTTTTTATTGTCTGCTAGCAAGAATGTAACAAAATTAAAATCGCGCCACGAACGCCGATCACGAGGGGGAGGCAAGGAATGGCCATTCGAGACCGCCTGACGGACGGGGAAATCACCTTCACTCGCGCAGAGTTGAAGATCGTCCGGCAATTGCTGTCGAACTATCCGGCCGCCGGCCTCAACACGGTCGCGCACCTCGCCAGCGCCGCCGGCGTCAGCAATCCGACGGTCGTGCGTTTCGCCAACAAACTCGGCTTCGAGGGCTATCCGGAATTTCAGGCGGCCCTTCTGGGCGAGGTGCAGGAGCGGATGAGTTCGCCGCTCTCCATGCTCGATACGCGCAAGCCCTCGCTGGAACAGGAGAATTTCTACCAGTACTTTTTGCGCGCCAGCATTCATGCGCTGGAATCGTCGATGCAAATGCTGCCACCCGATGATTTCGAGGCCGCCATCGATGCCGCGGCCGATCTCAGCATGCGCGTCCATTGTCTCGGCGGACGCTTCAGCGGTTTTCTCGCCGGTCTTCTCTGGTCGCATATGAAGCAGCTGCGTGGCGAAACGCGCTGGATCAACGGCTCGCAGGCCGACCAGGTCGACCAGCTGGTCGATCTTGGCAAGCGCGACGTGCTCTTCGTCTACGACTATCGCCGCTACCAGATCGACACGATCCGCTTCGCGCGGCAGGCGGCCAAGCAGGGCTCGCGCATTGTGCTCTTTACCGACCGCTGGGTCTCGCCGATCGCGGAGTTCGCCTCGGTCACGCTGATGGCACCCGTCGATACGGTCTCGCCCTACGACACGATGGTGCCCGCCATCGCCCAGACCGAGGCGCTGATCGCCGGCCTCACCGCCCGCCTCGCCAACCAGTCGCGCAGCCGCATCGAACGCATGGAAGAGCTGCGCCGAAGCTACGGCATCACCGAAGACGCTTACAGCCCGCCGGTCGACAACAACAAATGATCATCGCGCCGGCACCGGCGAACAGACACCCATTGGAGGACAAAGATGACTGCGATTGAAGTGCAATACGGCAAGGACCTGCTGCGGCGCGACAGCGCCTATGAGGCCGGCATGACGGCCCTGCTCTATGTCGACATGCAGCGCATCTGGTGCGAGCCGAACCTCGATCCGACCCATCCGCAGGACGCCGACAGCTACTACCACCGCCGCCTGCGCGATAAGGTCATCCCCAATCAGGTCCGCATTCTCGAAGCGGGCCGCAAGGCCGGCTGCAACGTGCTGCACACGATCATCGAAAGCCTGACGCTGGATGGTCGCGACCGCTCGCTCGATCACAAGCTCTCCGACATGCATGTGCCGAAGGGCTCGCCCGAAGGGCAGGTCATCCCGGCGCTTGCGCCCATCGACAACGAGATCGTGCTGCCGAAGACCTCGTCCGGCGTGTTCAATTCGACGAACATCGACTACGTGCTGCGCAATCTCAGTACACGCTACCTGATCATTGCCGGCGTCGTCACCGACCAGTGCGTCGACATGGCCGTGCGCGATGCCGCAGACCGTGGCTATCTCGTGACCGTCGTCGAGGATGCCTGCGCCACCTACAGCCAGGAACGCCACGACGCGGCGATGCGCGCCTATTCCGGCTACTGCTGGATCACCGACACCGAGACCGTCGTCAGCCGTCTTGCCGCACTCGGCCGCGCCTGATCGGATCACAAGGGGATCATCATGAACGAGAGCAGCAACGGCAAGGCCTTCGCCGACCTGACGGAACTTGCGACCTTCGTCACGACCGACATTGCCGGCATCACCCGCGGCCGCAGCTTCGCGGCCTCCGAAATCGACGACTATCTGCGCAAGGGCGTCGGCTGGGTGCCGGCGAACCTTGCCTTGACGCCGTTCGACCTTATCGCAGATCCGAACCCCTGGGGTTCGGCCGGCGACCTGCGCCTGATGGCCGATCCCGCCAGCAAGGCCCGCGTCGCCTGCCTGCCGGACGAGACGCCGCTGCATTTTTACCATTCCGACATCACCGACCTCACGGGCGAACCGTGGGATTGCTGCGTGCGCAGCTTCCTGAAGGCGACGCTGGTGCAGTTCGAAAAGGAAGCCGGCCTCAAGGTCATCAGCGCTGTCGAGCAGGAATTCCAGATACTCGGCGCGGACTGGCCCGCCGCGCCTGCCTTCGGCCTGCGCGCCCAGCGCCGCGCCGAACCCTTCGGCTCGCTGCTGATGACAGCGTTGAAGGAAGCTGGCGCCGAGCCGGAAATGTTCCTGCCGGAATACGGCAAGGACCAGTTCGAAGTCACCTGCCGGCCGGCACCCGCCCTTGTCGCCGCCGATCGCGGCGCGACGATCCGCGCCGTCACAAGGGAAGTCGCCGCCCTCTTCGGCTGGACCGCCAGCTTCGCCCCGAAGACCGATCCCAACGGCGTCGGCAACGGCGTTCACCTGCATGTCAGCTTCACCGACCTCGACGGCAACCCCGTCACCTTCGATGCGTCGCGTCCCGGTCGGCTTTCCAAGGTCGCCGGATCCTTCGCGGCCGGTGTCATCAAGCACCTGCCGGCGCTCGCCGCCTTCACCGCGCCCTCCGTGCTCTCCTATATGCGCCTCGTGCCGCACCATTGGAGTGCCGCCTATACCTGCCTTGGCGAAAAGAACCGCGAGGCGACGCTGCGCATCTGCCCGACGCTCGACCTGCCCGGCAGCAATCCGGCAAAGCAGTTCAACATGGAATATCGCGCAGCGGATGCCTGCGCGAGCCCGCACCTGTCGCTCGCCGTCGTGCTGCGCGCCGGTCTGGAGGGCATCCGGGCCGGGTTGGAACAACCGCCGCTGATCAATTCCGATCCCTCGGAATTCTCGGCCGAAGAGCAGGCCAGGCTCGGCATCCGCCGCCTTCCCTCAAGCCTCTCCGAAGCGCTCGACACACTTGCCGCGGACCCGGTGGTGACGGGCTGGTTCTCGAAGGATTTCCTCGACTGCTACTTCGCCATGAAGCGCAAGGAGATCGAGATCGTCGGGGACCTTTCGCCCGAAGCCCTCTGCGCGCGTTACGCGACCGTCTACTGAGCACGCATATCATGACGACAAGCAAAGTCATCCCGCGCACAGAGAACCGATGGCGGCACGATCCCGCCCAGCCGCTGCTCGCCATCGACGAGCCGCCGCCCTACGCCGTCATCAATCCTGACGGTGCCTCACCCTATCTGCTGCTTTGCGAGCACGCGTCCAACCGCATTCCCCGGGCGCTCGGCGATCTCGGCCTGCCCGAGGCCGAGCGCGGGCGCCACATCGCCTGGGACATCGGCGTCAGCGCGCTGTCCCAGCACTTGAGCCGCACCCTCGACGCGCCTCTGTTCATGACCAACTATTCGCGCCTCGTCATCGATTGCAACCGGCCGCTCGGCGTGCCCTCGGCTATCCCTGAAATCAGCGAGACGACGGAAATCCCTGGCAATCTCGACCTGACGGTGGCAGAAAGGCAGCAGCGCATCGACACGCTGTTCACGCCATACGCGGATGCCGTCGCACGGCGGCTCGACCTGTTGCAAGAACAGGGCAAGCGTCCGATCGTCGTCGGCATCCACTCCTTCACACCGGTCTATTTCGGCAGGCAGCGCCCGTGGCATGCCGGCATCCTCTATGGCGAGGCGACCGGCTTCGGCCGGGCACTGATCGGTGAGTTGCAAGCAGACGCTGCCCTCACCATCGGGGATAACGAGCCCTACACCATCCATCGGGACGAGGACTATACGGTACCCGTGCATGCGGATGCCCGCGGCCTGCCGGGTGCCTTGATCGAGGTGCGCCACGATCTCATCGGCACAATTGCCGGCATCGACGAATGGGGTGCCCGCCTGACCCGCTGTTTCGAAAACACCTTGAAGGAGCATTGACGATGGCGGACGACCTCTACAGTCGCGATGCGGCAGCAATCGGCAATCTGCAGAAATTGCGGTTTTTTCCGCTTGCCATTGCCGGCGGAAAGGGCGCGCGACTTGTGGAGGAGGACGGCCGCGAACTCCTTGACCTCTCCGGCGCCTGGGGTGCGGCAAGCCTCGGCTATGGCCATCCGGCCGTTGTCGAGGCCGTTTCCCGCGCCGTCGCCAATCCGGCCGGCGCGAGCATCCTTTCAGCCTCGAACGGGCCCGCGGTCGCCTTGGCCGAGAGACTGCTGGCGACATTTCCCGGCCGGGACACACACAAGGTCTGGTTCGGCCATTCCGGCTCCGACGCCAACGAGGCAGCCTATCGGGCCATCACCAAAGCGACCGGCCGCACCGGCGTCGTCGCCTTCGTCGGCGCCTATCACGGATGCACGGTCGGCTCGATGGCCTTTTCCGGCCACAGCGTGCAGGCGGACGCGGCCAAGGCGGACGGCCTGATCCTCCTGCCCTACCCCGATCCCTATCGCCCCCATGACGGCGACCCTACCGGCGACACCATCCTGACGCTCTTCAAGGAGAAACTGGCGGCCGTGGCGGCCGGTTCAATCGGTGCGGCTTTCATCGAACCGATCCAGTCCGACGGGGGATTGATCGTGCCGCCGGACGGCTTCCTGCGGAAATTTGCCGATATCTGCCGTGCCCATGGCATTCTCGTCGTCTGCGACGAGGTGAAGGTAGGACTTGCCCGCAGCGGCCGTCTGCATTGCTTCGAACACGAGGGCTTTGTCCCTGACATTCTGGTGCTGGGCAAAGGGCTGGGTGGCGGCCTGCCGCTCTCCGCCGTCATTGCGCCGGCCGAAATCCTCGATTGCGCAAGCGCCTTCGCCATGCAGACCCTGCACGGCAACCCGATCTCCGCCGCCGCCGGACTTGCCGTGCTTCAGACCATCCACGTGGAAGGCCTCGCCGCGGCGGCTGAGCGCAAGGGCCAGCTTCTGCGTGAACGGCTTGCAGGTCTTGCGGAACGGCATGACCTGATCGGCGACATTCGCGGCCGGGGTCTTGCTTGCGGCGTGGAACTTGTTCGCGACCGGAAAACCCGTGAACCAGCGCGGATCGAGACGGCGAAGCTGATTTATCGCGCCTACGAACTCGGCCTCGTCCTCTACTATGTCGGCATGAACGGCAATGTCCTCGAAATTACGCCACCCCTAACCATGTCGGAAGACGAAATTCACCAGGCGGTCGATTTGCTCGACAAAGCATTCTCCGAAAGCGCCACGGTCTCTGACGAGGTCGTTTCAGGGTTTGCCGGCTGGTGACCCTGCTCGACTGGCGCCCTTCGCAGCGTCGCCGTCGCAAGCGGACAATACGGAGTCGATCAAGCCTGGAAACCGTGCGTCCAGGTCGTGCTGTCGCAGGCTAAGGCGGCGGCCGCGTCCGAACGGCTCGTTGCGGATGATGCCGGCCTCGCGCAGTACCTTCATAAGATGCGACTTGGTCGATTTCGGTATCGAGGGGTCCGAGAGATGGCATTGCGCCATTTCGAGCGGGCCGCCGGCGAGTTGACGCACGATGGCCAGGCGCTCGGGATCGCTCAACGCGAAAAGCACGTCGGTCAGCCGCAGGTCGCTGCGCGCGGGATGGGGAAGTTCCAGGATCTCGGTCGCCATGGTTCGAATTTAGTTGAACCGTCACAGGAATGATAGTAGAGATTGGTTCGAAATTATTCGAACCATCAGGTGCACCGTGACCGATACGACGCTCTCCATGCCGCTGCGCAGCCTTGCAGGTTTCCGTATCACCCTTGCGGGCATGGCAGTGATGATGGCTGGCGCCAGCGCGCCCTCGCCGTTCTATCCATCGCTGCAACACGAGATCGGCTTCTCGGCGGCGACGCTGACGGGTATCTTCGCGGTCTATACCGTTGCGCTGCTGGCCTCCCTGCTCGTCATGGGCTCGCTGTCGGACCATGTCGGCCGGCGGCCGGTGATCTCGGCGGGCTTTGGCCTGATGGCATTGAGCCTGCTGCTGTTCTGGCAGGCGGGTGACGTGACGGGATTGATGATCGCGCGCGCGTTGCAAGGTGTTGCGGCCGGCCTGCTTCTCTCCGCGCTGTCGGCGACCGTGGTCGATCTCGAGCCGAAGGAGAGACCCGGCAGCGCTTCGGTCTGGAACTCGGTCATTCCGCTGGGTGGGCTTGCCGCGGGTGCTCTCGTGGCGGGCATATTGATGGACATCACCGACATGGCGGAAGCCGATGTGTTTGGCACGCTTGTCGCCGCCTATGCACTGTTTGCCGCCGTGATCTGGCTCATTCCCGAGACCGCGCCGCGGCATGAGGGTGTCTGGGCCTCGCTTAAACCGCGGATCGGCGTCCCCGCCACCGCCGCCAAAGCCTTCTGGCGCAGCGCTCCGGCGGTCATCGCAGGCTGGGCGACGGGTGGTCTCTATCTCTCGCTCGGCGCGCCGATCGTCCGTCACGTGTTCGGCGCGCAGGATCATCTGACGCAGGCCGGCGTGATCGCGCTGCTGTGTGCTCCGGGTGCGCTCGCCTGCTATATCGCACGCGGGCATACGTCGCGGCAGGTAACGCTCTACGGAACATCGGCGCTTTCCATCGGCACCGCGCTCACGCTTGTCGCGATCGCGTGGCAATCGCTTCCCGCCTATCTCGCCGCGCTCGCGATTGCCGGAACGGGTTTTGGAACCTGCTTCTACGGCGTGCTGCGTTCGATCGTTCCGACGGTGCGCCCCGACGAGCGCGGCGAACTCTTCGCCGCGCTGTTCACGCTGAGCTATCTCGCCTTCGGTCTACCCGCCCTGTTGGCCGGCATGGCCGTCGGCGCCTTTGGCCTGACGACAACAGCGCTGGCTTACGGCACGCTGATCGTTCTGTTCTCGGCAGCCGCAGGCTTGCTGCGGAGGTTCGGAACGGCGGATTGACGAGGCGCCTCACTCGTGAGCCCTGCCCGGGCTGAAAGTTCCATGAGTACGGTCGGCAACCCTCATCGCGATGGCAGGCGGACAGCGGAGGGCTGGGACCGCCGACCATCCTATCTCCGTCTTCCCATCCGCTAGACAGGAAGGTGGGCTTGACGAACGAGCTCCCCCTTGAGACGAGCCGTCTCCAGACCCAATTCGATGAACCGGTTGGCGTGGCTGGCGAGCGCGATGTTGTCGTCCCATAGATTGCGCCAGATCGCCGTCTTCAGCGACAGGTCCTTGTCGACGATCGTCGTGGAGAAGGATTCGAAGGTGACATAGTCGTCCCAGCCGATCGCCACCAGCGCATCGAAGATCGCGGCGAAATCGACGGTGCCGGTGCCAAGGTAACCACGGTGGCTTTCACCGATATGGATGTAGCCGATCTTGCCGGCTGCATGACGGATGGCAAGGCCAACATCAGCCTCCTCGATATTCATGTGGAACGTATCGAGGTGGAGCAGCACGTTCGGCGCGCCCGTATCGCGGATATAGGCCATGCCCTGCGCGGCGGTGTTGAGCATATTGCTTTCGAAGCGGTTGACGATCTCCAGATTGAGCGTGACGCCGGCGGCCCTGGCGCGGTCCGCCACCTTGGAGAGGGCTGAAACGCTGGTGTCCCAGCTTTTACGGGTCAGCGCATGTTCCTGCTTGCCGTGTGCGGAACTCAGGATGCCGGCGAGCTTCGTGCCGCCGAGATCACGCACCAGCGCCACCGCCTTGTCGAGAATATCCGTGCCGTTGGCGACCACCGAGGCGTCATCGCTCGAAATATCGCCTTCCGGCGGAAGCCCCATGCTGATCGCCACGTCGAGGCCGAGTTCCCGGATGCGGCCGGCAAGCCATTTCACATCGACCTGCTGCGGATCGAGATAGGAAAACTCAATGAGCTTGTAGCCCAGCCGGTGCGTGTTCTCGAGCGCCTTTTCAAGCTCCTCGCGCGAAGAGCCTGCGCTCCAGACAAAGGAATGGACACCGATTTTCGACATGATCCCGGCTGCTTTCTGAAATGGATTGAAACAAGGTCGGCCGGGCACGCCGCTTTCGCCTGCGTGCCCGGCCGTCTGGGAGGAAGGGTTAGCGGGCTGCGGTCCAGCCCTTGTAATCCTTGACGTTATCAGCCGTGATCAGCTGCGGATCGAGCAGAACGACCGGCTCAGCCGGCTTGGTGCCGTTCAGAACCTCGACGCCGAGCTTCAGTGCCTGGCCGGCCATGACATAGGGATCCTGCGATGCCGATGCCTTGATCATCGAATTGCCGCTGGCAAGCGACGTTTCGATATCCGGCGCGCCATCCACGGCGGTGAAGAAGAACTCGCTGCGGTTCAGCTGCTTGGCGGCGAGTTCGGCGCCGATCGCGGTCGGATCGTTGATCGCGAAGACGGCGTCGATCTTGTCGAAGCGG
The DNA here is from genome assembly GCF_024704725.1 of Shinella sp. CPCC 101442. GTDB lineage: Bacteria > Pseudomonadota > Alphaproteobacteria > Rhizobiales > Rhizobiaceae > Shinella. The sequence goes on from NZ_JALIQS010000001.1 coordinate 677,731, forward strand.
GTGAGCAGGCCCTGCATCACGGCAAGGCCGCCGTCGCGCGAGCCCTGGCCGTTCTGGTCGTCGGAGAGGATCTTGATGTCGGCATGCTTGCCGAGCGCATCCTTGCAGCCCTGAACGCGTTCGAGGATCGAGGAGGAGGCCGGGCCGTTGATGATGACGACGTCACCCTTGTTGCCGAGCTTGTCGGCGATGTAGTTGCAGGCTTCTTCGCCGGCCTTGACGTTGTTGGTCATGACGGTGACGTCGGCGCCGGGGGCGGAGACGTCGAACGCGGCGACCACGATGCCGGCGGCCTGCGCCTTCTTCACAGCGGGCGTAATGGCCTTTGCATCGACGGCATTCAGCATGATGATGTCGACACCCGCGGCAATGAAGTTATCGACCTGCGAGACCTGCTTGTTGAGGTCATAGTCGGCCGAGACCGAGATGACTTCGACATTCGGATTGATTTCCTTGGCGCGATCCTCGATGCCCTTGATGGTGGCGACGAAGAACGGGTTGCCGAGAAGACCGACCGAAATGCCGATCTTGTTGAGGTCCTTGGCGGCTGCGGGCATGGCGAGCGCGGCAGCCATGGCGGTGCCGACGAGCAACGTGGACATAAGACGCATGTTTTCCTCCTTTGGTGGCGCTTGTCGCGCCGTTGTCTCCGGTTGCGACCGGTTCGTTCAGCCAGACCTCACGTCCGGCCAAGCCCTTTGAGCCTGTAGCGATCGAGGCCGACGGCGACGATGATGACGAGGCCCTTGATGATGTACTGCCAGATGTCCGAAACCCCGACGAGGATGAGGCCGTTGGAGAGGACGGCGATGATCAGCGCGCCGATGAGCGTGCCCCAGATGGAGCCGACACCGCCGACGAAGCTGGTGCCGCCGAGGATGACCGCGGCGATCGCGTCGAGTTCGTAGGCCTGTCCGAGCTGGAGGCCGTTGGCCGCATAGAGGCGGGCTGCCGACATGGCGCCGCCAAGGCCGGAAAGCAGGCCCGACATCGAGTAGACGAAGAGCAGCACCAGAGGCACCTTGATGCCGGTAAGGCGTGCCGCCTCGGAATTGCCGCCGACGGCATAAATCCAGGTGCCCAGCACCGTGCGCTTCAGAATGAACCAGGACGCGATGATCGTTGCGATCGCGATCACCGCGAGCCACGGCACGCCGAACAGCGAGCCGTTGCCGATGAAGTCGAACGGCAGGTCCGGGTTGAAGACGGTCGTATCGCCACCGAGCAGGCGTGCCACGCCGCGAATGGCGGTCAGCGAGCCGAGCGTCACGATGAAGGGCGGCAGCTTCAGCCAGGCGATGATCGCGCCGTTGAGGAAGCCGCAGGCAAGGCCGGCCGCGATCGCCGCGGGAATGCCGAGCATGCCGAGATCCGGCACCAGAGAAACCATGACCGCGACCATGGCCGAGGCCGCGAGAATCGAGCCGACGGAAAGGTCGATGCCGCCCGTCAGGATGACGAAGGTCATGCCGGCCGCCAGCACCGTGTTGATCGATGCCTGCTGCATGACGATCGACAGGTTGTTGACGGAGAGGAACCGGCCGCTGAGCAGATGGAAGCCAATGGCCAGAAGCACGAGGACCGGCAGCATGCCGAGCGCCGTCAGCGTCGAGCGCAGTTTCAGCTTTTCCATCCGGCCCTGTTCGGTTTCGCTTGCACTCATGGTTTCGTCCCGTCTTCTTCGTTTCTGTCTTCGCAATCAGGCCGCATGGCCGGCTGAGCCGGTCGCAAGCGCCATGATCGCTTCCTGCTCGATCGGCGCTTCCGCCGACCCTGTCACTTCACCGGCGATCCGCCCCTCGCGCATGACAAGCACCCGGTCGGCAATGCCGAGGATTTCCGGCAGATCGCTGGAGATGACGACGATGGCGATGCCGTTCTGGGCGAGTTCGTCGATGATCCGGTAGATTTCCGACTTGGCGCCGACATCGACGCCGCGTGTCGGTTCGTCGAGAATGATGGCCTTGGGCTTCGTCTCGAGCAGGCGTGCAAGCAGCACTTTCTGCTGGTTTCCCCCGGACAGCGCACCGACATTGATTTGCGTGCCTGCGGTGCGGATCGAGAGCGACTTCACCGAATGCGACGCCCGCTCTTGCGCTCGCGCGAAGTTGCGCATACCGGCCGCCTTCGCATCATCGGCGATCACGCCGATATTGATGTTGTCGCTGATCGACATGTCGAGGAACAGGCCGAGCGCCTTGCGATCCTCGGTGAGGTAGGCGATACCCGCGTCCAGCGCGTCACGTGGCGAGCTGATCGCAAGCGCCCTGCCGTTCAGCATCACGTCACCGGAGGTCCGGTTGTCGGCGCCGTAGACGAGGCGTGCCAGTTCCGTGCGCCCCGAGCCGACGAGACCCGCAATGCCGAGCACTTCGCCGGCGCGCACCTCGAACGAGCAATCGTGCACCTTGATACCGTCGCCGATCTTTTCGACCGAAAGCACCGCCGCGCGTTCGCCTGCGACCTGCCGGTGCTCCTTCTTGTAGAAGGACGAGAGATCGCGGCCGACCATCATCGAGACGAGCTTGCTGGCGGAAAGATCCGCGCGGTCGAGGGTGCCGACATAGGCGCCGTCGCGCAACACGCTCACCCGGTCGGAGAGCTGGTAGACCTCCTCCATGCGGTGGCTGATATAGATGATGGCAATGCCATCGGCCTTGAGACGGGCAATGACGTCGAACAGCCTGTCGGTCTCGCGGCTCGTCAGCGACGTCGTCGGCTCGTCCATGACGATGATGCGGGCATTGGTGGTCAGCGCCCGGGCGATTTCCACCATCTGCCGCTCGCCCAGCGACAATTCAGCAACGCGACGGGAGGCGTCGAAACCGATGCCGAGCTGCTTGAGAATAGGTTCTGCCCGGCGGCGCATTTCCGCGCGATCGGCAACGCCGAAACGCGACGGCTCGTTTCCGAGAAACATGTTCTGCGCCACCGTCAGGTTGGGCGCGAGCGAAAGTTCCTGATAGATGACCGCAATGCCATAGGCCTTGGCCTTCAACGGGTCGCCGAGCGTCACTGTCTCGCCGTCGATCAGCACCGAGCCGCCCGGATCGGCCGTGTAGGCGCCTGACAGGATCTTCATCAGCGTCGACTTGCCCGCGCCGTTCTCGCCCATCAACGCGTGCACTTCACCGGAATGGACCGCAAGGCTCACCTGCGACAAGGCTTTCGACGCACCGAAGGTCTTGCTGATATCGCGCATTTCCAGGAGCGCGCGCTGCCCGTTCGTCGTTGCCGTCATGCGCGCTTCTCCCTTCGCGAGGCCGGTTCACCCGATGTCATGGCATCGACATGGTGCCGCCATTCCCGCCGGTATTCGTCGAGGCCGGGAATCAGAGCAGGTTCGGCGACCACGCAATCGTTGACGAAGGGATTGCGACCAATCGCGTCGAAGACGAGTGCAGCGGCACCAAAGGCGCTACCCTCCGGATTGGCGCTCGTGTGCACGGTTTGCAGCGAGCGAAGCGTCGCCAGAACGGAGGCATAAAGTCCCGTCTTCACAAGGCCGCCATCGATGACGATCGCATTGGCCGAGCCGATGAGGTCGAGAGACAGATCCGTCATCAGCGCGACATAGAGCATGGCGACAGCCGCCTGTTCCTCGCCTTCGACCGCCGGACCGACGAAACGCCCTTCATGGCCCGGCATCGGCCCACCGGGCGCGAAGGATGGCAGGGCAAAAGCGCGCTTGGCGATCACTGCCGCCACTGCCTCCGGAGAAACCGGCTGTGTCCAGCCCCCGCTCGCAACATCATATTCCCGACCGCCCATGAAGCGGATGGTCGCGACCGGCTGATGGTCGACCGTGACGTTGGCCAGCATGTCGCGCGCGGCGTCGAGCTTTTCAAGCGCACTTGCCGGATTGAAGATGATGACCCAGGTGCCGGTCGATACCAGCGTGAAATCCGAGAAGCCGAGCGAGCGGTAGAAGTAGAGCGCGGCATTGCTGTCATGCACGCCGTTATGCACCGCGACCTTCGTGCTGCGCCCGTCGTCGAGCGTCACCGTATGCGTGCCAATGACGCTGCCGGCGCGCGAGAATTCCGGCATCTGGCCGCGCCAGCCCATGCGATCGACGAGGCTGCTGAAATCGTCCTGCAGCGGCGCCCAAAGATTGGAATGGCAGCCGAGATAGGAAACCTCCGAGACAAGCCGGTCGGAAAACTTCCAGGTCCAGAACTGCGGATAGGCGAGGATGGCATCAGCCTTGGCGATGAGGCCCGGGTCGCGCTCGTTCAGCCACAGCAGATGCCGTCCATAGTTGAACCCCAGCGGCAGCGGCGGCGAATAGGTTTCGTTGAATTCGGGCGCCATCGCGTCGATACGGCTGGCGATGTCAGCGGGTGGCTCCTGCTCGTAGTCCAGGATTGCGTGAACGAGCGCATCGCCCGCAACAAGCGCAAAGGTGCAGCCATGCCCCGAGAAGATCATGCGATCGACCCCGTACGTCGCAACGGCCCGCGCCAGCTCGTCCTCCATCCAGCGAAAGAGAGCCGCATCATCCAGAACGCGCAGATCCGCGTGCTCGTGCCAGACGGGGCGGGTCCGCGCCTCGTCGATCACCCGGCCCTCGGCCGAAACGACGAACAGCTTGGAGTTTGTCTTGCCGAGATCAAAGACGGCGATGGGGGACTGGCTCAATTTGCCCCCCCGGTGGTTGCGATCGCGATGCTGACGCCGGCATCTTCCATCATCTTGGCGGCGGCATCGGTCAGGCCGTCATCCGTGATGATCGTTCCGATACGCGACAGAGGCAGGGCAACGTTGCGCGGCTGGATCGAGAACTTACGGCTGTCGGCCAGCAGAACGATCTCATCCGCGCAGGCCGCAAGTTCGCCGATGACCTTGACGAGCAACGGATGGGACTCGAGCAGCCCCTTGCTGCTGATGCCCTGCGTGCCGACAAAGAACCGCGAGGCGAAGAAGCCCGGGGATCCCGCCGAAGGGTCGTGAATAATGCCCGGCTCACGGTAGAGCTCGCCGCCGGCGACCGACAGCTGGCAAGTGCCATGCTCGCCAAGATGAGCGGCAAGCGGCATCGAATTGGTCCAGACACGAAGATTGCGCCGCGCCAGGAGGGTGCCCAGTTGATAGCAGGTCGAGCCGGCATGCACGATGATGGAGTCGCCGTCGCGCACGAGATCCGCAGCGGCGGCGGCGATTGCCCGCTTTGCCTCGACCGCGATGTCGCGGTTCTCGTCGTAGGGCCTTGCCGAAAGGCGACCACTGTCGCCCGCCTCGCTGGCGGAAATCCCGCCATAGACCTTCCGGGCCCGGCCCAATTCATGAAGCTTGTCGATATCGCGACGGATCGTGGCGGGCGATGCGCCGAGACGCTCCTGAAGATCGCGCACCGAAGCAAAGGGCGTTTCCCGCAAAAGGTCGATGATAGCCTTATGGCGCTCGGTGTCGTTCACGGGTGCTCCTCTCCGGCGTCTCCCTCGCCGATGAACGAAGATAATCACACTAATACGATGCGATCAAGATATGTGACGTATTTTCTTCACTATTGACGACATTCAATCATATCAATACGATCTACAGAAAAGTTTGCTCATCATGGTGCGAATTGCCGACGATGGCTGACAGGTTTTTCTAGAGGAGGAGGCCAGCATGGCTTCGGGCATTCGGGCGGAAGACATTCCGGCCTTCGACGCATTTCTCGGTCTTTCGAGGGAAATCGGCAGTGACGTTCTGAAGACGCAAGGTGCTGGCGGCAACACCTCGTTCAAGCGCGATGGCATGATGTGGGTAAAGGCGTCCGGCACCTGGCTTGCCCATGCCGGTGAGCGCAACATCATGGTGCCCGTAGCCGTGGCGCCATTGGTGGCGGCGCTCCGGGCCGGCGACCCAAGCGCCGAAAAGGCAACCGACTTCATCGTTTCGGCACTGAATGCCTCCGGTCTGCGCCCCTCGATCGAGACCAGTTTTCACGCCGCCCTGCCACAGGCGGTCGTTGCCCACTATCACTGCGTCAACGCGATTGCGCTCTCGGTGCTCGAAAACCGCGAAGCCGTCATTGCGGGACATATGGCGAAACTTCCCGACCTGACCTGGGCGACCATCCCATACCGTCGTCCGGGTACGCCACTCGCTTACGAGATCGACCGCGTTGCCGATAATCGACCGGACGTGCTGATCCTCTACAACCACGGCATCATCGTAACGGGCGAGACGGTGGAGGAGGTGCGTGAGCGCATCGCCCGCGTTACCGCCGCCCTGTCCGTCGACCAGCGCGCGGCCGCGCAGGCAGACCCTGTTGCGCTGAAAGCTCTGGCGGACGGTTCGGACTTCCACGTGGCCGAGGATGCCGGCAGCCACAAAACGGCACTCAGCCAGGCCAACGTGACGGTGGCGACGCGCGGTTCACTCTATCCGGATCATGTCATCTTCCTTGGCACCGAGATCGGTGTGCTCGACGACGGAGAGACGGCAAATGCCTATGGGGAAGCCCGCCGCTCGCGCGATCTTCCAGTCCCGAAGATATTGCTTGCACCCGGCCGCGGCGTGCTGCTGGCCAACGAACTTACCGCAGGCGGCCGTGTTATGGCGCGCTGCCTCGCAGAGGTTGTCTCCCGCATCCCGGATGGCGCATCGGTGGCCTATCTCAGCCCCGATCAGGAGCATGAACTGACCCACTGGGAGGCTGAACAGTACCGTCAGGCGCTCGACCGCAAGGCAAGCAAACAGGCATGAGCACCGACAGAAAGCCCGCCGTCGCACTTGGCATCGACCTTGGCACCTCCGGCGTACGCGCCGCCTTGCTGTCCGACGACGGCAACCTGATCGATATCGCTGCCTGCCCATTCCCGAACCCCGCAGCCGCGCGATTGCCATCGACCTGGTGGAGCGGCGTCAAGTCTTGCCTTGCCGAACTTGCCTCGCGCAACGCCTTCGCTTCACTCGAAGGCGTTGCGGTTGACGGCACATCCGGAACGGTCGTCGCGATCGATGCCCGCGGGATGCCGGTGGGCGAGGCAATGATGTACAACGATCCCTGCCCCGATCGCACCATTGTCGAGCGCATCGACACCGAGGCGCCCCCGGACAGTCCAGCACGTGGGGCGACCTCCGCGCTCGCGCGCGCGATCCACCTGTCCCGCCGACCTGGCGTGCAGGCAATCGTGCACCAGGCCGACTGGATCCTGATGAATCTCGGTCTCGCCAGCGCGACGAGTGACGAGAACAATGCACTCAAGACCGGCTACGATCTTACTGCCGAACGTTGGCCCGACTGGCTGGAAGCGTGCGGAATGGACATTGCCCTGCTGCCTGCGGTCAAACGGGCCGGCTCACCCTTGTCGACGATCACAGCAGGGGGGCTCGCGCTCGGCCTGCCACCGGAATGCCGCTATTTCGCCGGGACGACGGACGGCTGCGCCTCTTTCCTGGCTACGGGCGCTTCGACAGTCGGCGACGGCGTCACCGCGCTCGGCTCCACGCTGGTTGTAAAACTTGCATGCGCGCGGCCGATAAATGCGGCCAACTTTGGAATTTACTCGCACCGCATCCTCGATTTCTGGCTTGCCGGCGGCGCGTCGAACGCGGGCGGTGCGGTCATCCGGAAATTCTTCGATGACGACCAACTGAAATCCATGACACCGAAACTGCAGCCGGACGTTTCGACCGGTCTCGCCTACTACCCGCTGGCGACGGCAGGCGAGCGTTTTCCTGTCAACGACCCCACCTACCCGCCCCGGCTGAGCCCGCGCCCGGCCGATGACGTCACCTTCTTCCAGGCAATTCTCGAGGGAATAACCACCATCGAGAAATCGGGCTATGACCGGCTTGCTGAGCTGGGCGGCCCGAAGCTGTTGTCTGTGCGCACGGTCGGCGGGGGGGCGGCCAATCCGGCCTGGACGCGAATGCGGGAAAATACGCTCGCGGTTCCCTTTCTTTCGGCGCGCTCGGCCGAAGCGTCCGTCGGCACCGCTTCCCTTGTTCTTGCCGGAAAGGATCGCTGGCCTTGAGGACTGCACAGCACATCACTCTTGCCGCCTTGGCGGCGCGCTTCGACGCCTTCTTCATTGACCAGTTCGGCGTGCTGCGCGACGACGAAGGCGCATATCCCGGCGCCAATGAAGCACTGCGTCATCTGAAAGCACTCGGAAAAACCGTCGTCATCCTTTCAAACTCCGGCCGCAGCGGCGAATACAACGCCGAGCGCTTGGTCAAACTCGGCTTTGACCGGGCAGGTTTCGACCATTTCCTGACCTCCGGCGACGTCGCCTACAGCATTCTCGCCCAGGAGACCGGCGGCAACGCCGGCGTCATGCGATGCCTGACGATTTCAAGCGGGGGTGATCGCAATCTTGCCGAACGGCTCGGCTTTGAAAGCACGGAGGATGCAGCGCGCGCCGATATCGTCATCATCTCGGGAAGTGAGGCGGAGAGGGTTCCGCTTTCGACCTATCGTGATCGACTGAGGCCAGCAGCGGAACGCGGGATCCTCTGCTACTGCACGAACCCCGATCGCCACAAACTGGCAACGGGTGGCGGGACGGCGCCTGGAGCCGGCAGTATCGCGCTTGCCTATGAGGCTCTCGGTGGTCCCGTCCGTTGGTTTGGAAAACCCTACCCCGCAATATACCAACACGCCCAATCCCTGGTCTCCAACACCGCTGCCGATCGCATTGTCTGCATCGGGGACAGCATCGAACACGACATCGCGGGCGCCGTCGGCGCGGACCTCGCGTCGTGCCTTGTTCGAACGGGCGTGCTTGCAACCAGTTCCGAAGGCGATCTCGCCCTGATCTCCAAAGCGCATGGCGCGCTTCCCGATTTCCTGTTGGAACGCTTGACGATGTGAAGGTCCGCCAATGCGACCCGGCGGGAAAGACAGCTTTGTCGGCGGTAATCGCTGTCCTGTTGTCTTCCCCCGAGGCGCGCGCATGATTGCCGACGGCATCGTCGGCGTCATGCGGGTTGGTCCTAAAGGAGGTCGCGCGCAGCGAGATTGCGCATCAGATGCGACGCTCCGAAAACCCAAGGCGGGCACTCGGTTGCGAGCCTCACGGTGTTGACGAGCGCGCCGAGCTTGTCGTTGGAAATCGTCACGACATCGCCGACCTTGTGCGTAAAGCCCTGTCCGGGCGCACCGCGGTCCTCGACCGGTGCGAAAAGCGTGCCGAGGAACAGCACGAAACCATCCGGATACTGGTGATGGGCACCGCGCGTCTGGGCAACGAGATCCAGCGGATCGCGGCTGATCTCCTTCATCGAACTTTTTCCGCGCAGCACGAAGCCGTCCTTGCCTTCGACGCGCAGGTCCAGTTCCGCATTGCGCACGTCGTCGATCGTATAGGTTTCGTCGAACAGGCGAATGAACGGACCGATCGAGCAGGAGGCGTTGTTGTCCTTGGCCTTGCCGAGCAGCAGGGCCGAACGCCCTTCAACATCGCGCAGGTTCACGTCATTGCCGAGGGTAGCCCCCTTGACGCGGCCTTCGCTATCGACCGCAAGCACGATTTCCGGTTCGGGATTGTTCCACTTCGAAATCGGATGCAGGCCGACGGCCGCACCCGTCCCGACGGAAGACATGATCTGCGATTTCGTGAAGACCTCGGCGTCAGGGCCGATGCCGACTTCGAGATATTGCGACCACAGGCCTTCCTCGATCAGCGCGGACTTCACCCGCTGAGCGTCCTCCGATCCTGCCTTCAGGTCGCGAAGGCTGGCGCCGATGATCTGCGACACCTTTTCACGGATGTTTGCTGCACGCTCGGGATTGCCCGCCGCGCGCTCCTCGATGACACGCTCGATCATCGAGCGGGCGAAGGTGACGCCGCAGGCCTTGATCGCCTGAAAATCGATCGGCGCCAGCAGGTGAAGCTGAGAGCGGTCCGGCTCGCTGTGCGACAACAGGCTTTCAAGCGGCCCGAGATCGCGGCCTTGCGCGTTGCGGACGAATTCCGCCGGCGCCTCCAGCTCCAGAAGATCGCGCACCGTAGCGCAGGCCTTCGCCGTGATATCGTAGACGCGGCCGCCGCGGATCGTCACGAGGACCGGCCCTTCGACCTCCGGCGACCAGACCCGGCCGACGAAACATCCTGTTGTAAAGCTTGAAATAGTATCGGTCACGACGGTCAATGCTCCCTGAAAGCCAATGTCAGTATTCGGTCTTCGCTCATTTCCGCCCGCTCGAGAATACCGGCAAGCCGGCCCTTCGACAGCACCGCCACGCGGTCGCAAAGGGCTAGGATTTCCGGCACCTCGGACGAGGCCATGAGCACGGTCAGGCCCCGTTCGGCGGCCTGCGCGATGATGGTGTACAGATCAGCCTTCGCTCCCACGTCCACGCCATGCGTCGGCTCGTCGAGAAGCAGCAGCTGCGGTTCGGCCATGAGCGCGCGAGCGAAAATGACCTTCTGCTGGTTGCCGCCCGACAGCGTAGAGATCGGCTGCGTGTCGCTCGCCATGCGAATGCCGAGGCTTTTGGCGAAGGCTGCCATGCGGCCCGCCTCCCCGCTTCGATCGGAGAAGAACCGACCGGCGAAACGCCGCAGGCTAGAAATGGCCGCATTGTCGCGCACGGAATGTTGCGGGAGGATGCCCGCCGTCTTGCGCCCCTCCGGCACCAGCACCACGCCGCTTTTCACCGCCTCGCTCGGATCACGAGGCGCGAAGTGCTGCTGATTGAGGGTCAACTGCCCTGATTTCACGGATCTGACGCCATGAATCACATCGAGAAGTTCGGTGCGTCCGGCCCCGACCAGGCCGAACAGGCCGAGGACCTCGCCTCGCCGCACCTCAAGGCTGATGTCCTCGAGATGCGTGCCATCAGAGACGTTCTTCAGCGACAGCGCGACGGTCTTCTCATCGATGGTGCGCGGCTTGTAATCATAAATCGCCGGCTTTCCGGTCATGTCGGCGATGAGCTGTTCCCGGCTTGTCTCTGCCGGTCTGCGCTCGCTGACGATGGCGCCGTTGCGCAGAACCACCAGTCGGTCGCAGAGGCCCAGCGCCTCTTCGAGGCGATGCGTGATGAAGATGATCGCCGTGCCGGCATCCCGCGCATTGCGGACGTAGGAAAAGAAGCTCTCCACCTCGTGCGGCGTCAGCGATGAGGTCGGCTCGTCGAGGATCAGCAGGCGCGGCTGGCGCCCGGCCGCCTTGGCGATCTCGATCAGCTGCTGCTCGCCGGCGCGAAGCCCGCCCGCTTCCTGCTCAGGGTCGAGTGCCCCGGCGCCGACCCTTTCAAGCAAGGCCTTGGACGAGGCGCGCATCAGCGCTTTGTCGACGAAGCCAAACGGTGTACGCGGAAAGCGTCCAAGATACAGATTTTCCGCGACCGAAAGTGCCCCGACCACCGAAAGCTCCTGGTGGACGAAGCTGATGCCGGCGGCGATGCCATCGCCGACATTGCCGAACCGCACCGGCTCGCCGGCAAGATCGATGGTGCCGGAATCGGCCGTAAGGCCGCCGGAAAGGATATGCATCAGCGTCGATTTGCCGGCGCCGTTTTCCCCGAGCAACCCGACCACCTCGCCCGGATGGAGATCGAGATCGACGGAATGCAGCACCGCATTGCCGGAAAAGGCCTTTGCGACCGCGCGGGCGCGAACGAGCGGCTGAGCGTGACCGGCGCGAGGCGCGCCGGTCGTGTTTTCGATGACGTTACTTGGCATCGGCGGGGGTCAGCAGGTTGCCGACGACGGGGATGACCTTGGCCGGCGGCTCAGTGCCGGCGGCGAGGTAGTTATAGAGCAGCACGCTTGCATCCAGAGCCTGCTGGTAAGGCGCCTGGTCGAGCAGGCCGACCATTTCGCCGGTCTTGAGATACTGCATGTTGTCAGGCGTATGGTCGAAGCCGACGACACCGACCTTGCCGGTCAGGCCGAGGTCCTTGACGGCCTTCGCCGCGCCGAACGGGCCGCCCGCTGTGACATAGACCATCGACAGATCGGGATTGGACGTCATCATGTCCTGAACGAGCGAATAGGCCTCTTCCGCCTTGTCCTTGTTCTCGAACGGGCCGACGATCTGGATATCTGGCGCATTGGCCTTCAGATAATCGACAGCACCGTTCATGCGCTGGGTGTGCTGCGTGGCGCCGAAATAGCCGGTGATCACGCCGAGCTTGCCCTTGCCGTTCATCTTTTCCTGGATGAACTTGCCGATCTGCTCGCCAGCGGATGTCGCATCCTGACCGATGAAGGCGAGGCGCTCGGAGGGAGCAGCCCCTTCCGCGACGATGTTGAAGACCGGCACGCCGGCTTCCGTCGCCTCGTTGATGATGCGGGCCGTGCCGTCGAAGATCGGAACGACCACGATGCCGTTATACTGCTTGGCCAGCGCGCCCTCGATACCGGCGACGACCGCTTCGGCCGAAAGCTCGTTGCCGAGATCGACGAAATCGACCGTGGCGTTGAAACCCTTCAGATAGTCGTTGGCGGCCTTGGCGCCGTCGGTCACCGGGGTCCAGAACGGATTGTTCTGGAACGACAGGAAGGCGATCTTGATCGGCCCCTTCGTGTTTTCGACGGCGGCGACCGTGCCGCCCTTCGGCGGTTCCGCCGCGTTCGCCACGGAAAATACCGATGCGACACCGAATGCGGCCGCAGCCGTCAATTTCGTGATTTTGCTGATCATGTTCATCTCCTCCACTGGGTTGATCAATCGTCTTCGCTGCCGCGCTGCAGGCCGTCCAACGCCACGGCGAAGATGATCACCAGCCCCTTGGTGACGACCTGCCAGTAGGCGGAAATGCCGAGCAGCACGAAAGCATTGTTGAGTAGCGCCATCAGCAGCGCCCCGATGACGACGCCGGCAATCGAGCCCCGACCGCCGCTGAGCGCCGTACCGCCGAGGATGACGGCGGCGATGACGTCGAGTTCGTAGCCGACGCCGAGATTGGGATCGGCGCTTGCCAGGTTGCCGGACAGGATGAGGCCGCCGAGACCGGCCAGCAGGCCGCAGAAGGCGAAAATGAAGAGGCGCGTCGCCTTCAGATCGACGCCTGCGAGGCGCGACGCCTTCGGATTGTCGCCGATCGCGTAGATCTCGCGGCCGCGCACCGTGCGCACGGAAAAGACATGCACGACGACGGCCAGAACGATCATCAGCAGGAAGGAGACCGGGATGCCGGCGATGCGGCCCGCGCCGACGAATTCGGCGAAGCCGCCCATCGGAACCGGAATGCCGCCCGTCATCAGGAGCGCTATACCGCGCGCGACCGACAGCGTGCCGAGCGTGGCGATGAACGGATTGATCTTCAGCCGCGTATAGAGCAGGCCGTTGACGATGCCGCAGCCGAGGCCGGTGAGAAGACCCGCGATGAGGCCGACGCTTTCAAGCCCCGTATCCCTGATGACGACGGCCGCGACCACGGCAGAAAGGCCGATGACCGAACCGACCGACAGATCGATGCCGCGGCCGATGATGACCAGCGCCTGGCCGAGCGCCACAATGGCGACGACCGACGCCTGCCTGCCGATGTTCAAAAGATTGCGCGGCGCCAGAAAATACTCGCTGGCAAAGGAAAGATAGGCGGCGACCACGAAAAGCATCAGGAGAACCGATGCTTCGCGGTGGCGCCCGAGACGCTTGAGCGTGGAAAGTCCCGTATTCATGGCCCGCTCCTATCGCCGCCGGAAGACCGGCGGGCGCTTCTCCTTGAAGGCCTGGCGGCCTTCCTGGGCGTCGGCGGTGGCAAAGCAGATCGTCTGGAGGTCGCGCTCGTATTCGACGGCCTTTTCGTGCGGCATCGAGGCTGCGGCCTTGAGGTTGAGCTTGGCGGTTTCCGCCGCGATCGGCGCGCGGGAGGCGATCGTTTTCGCGATGGCCCGTGCCCGCGGCAGCAGGTCCTCGGAACTCACCACATCGCTGACGAGGCCCCATTGTTGCGCCTTGTCGGCGCTGATGGGATCGCCCGTCATGATCATCAATGCCGCATTCGACGGGCCGATCGAATGTGCGAGGCCTGCCGCCATGCCGCCGCCGCCGATCCAGCCGAGCTTGATTTCGGGTGCGGCGAACTGCGCGTTGGACGAGGCGATGCGGATGTCGCAGGCCATGGCCGTTTCGAGCCCGCCGCCGAAGGCATAGCCGTTGACGGCGGCGATCGTCGGCTTCAGCAGCGCGTGAATGGCATCGCAATAGTCCTCGCGATTGCGGAACTGCCAGGGCGTCTCGTAAGTATCCAGTTCGCGGATATCGGAGCCCGCACAGAACGCGCGCTCGCCGGCACCCGTCAGGATGACGCAGCGGATCGTGTCACTGTCGTTGCATTCCTTGACCGCCGCCACGATGGCCTCGGCCATTTCGGGCGTGACGGCGTTCAGCTTGGCCGGGCGGTTCAGGGTGATCGTCGCGATCGCGCCGTCCACCTCGAAAATGATCTCCTCCGTCATGTCGTCTCCTATCGCTCCTCACCGCCACGCCTGTGGGCGCGGTAGAGGTCCTGCAGTTGGGCGAGCACGCTCGCGGCCGCCGCGTTTGTTTCGAATGCGTCGCGCAAGAGCGCGGATGCCTTGCTCTGGAAGGCGATGTAGCCGTCATGGCGCGGGCGCACGTAAGCCGCCTCGATCGTCTCCGCCGTCTGACGGTAGAAGCCGTTCCAGCGCCGGTTGACGCCATTGTCGAACCAGGCCTCGCGCCGCGAAGGCTGGCCGTCATGGGCGGGAATGAAATTGATCTGCGCGTCACGGCTCATCAGCCAGAGCAGATGCGCCTTCAGTTCCGGGCTTGGATCGCAACGCTTCGAGATGCCGATGCCGGTTCCGCCGAGCGTGGAGCCGGGGCGACCGCCCGCGACACGGCGCGGCGCATTCGCAAAGGCGACCGGCTTCCCGGCATCGGGCGCCGAATAGTTCACATAGCCATAGACGAGCGGGCACAGCACCACGTCATCAGACGCGGCCATATGGTCGAGAATGCCGATCGGGTTCTTTTCCCTGACGACACGCGGGCTGCGCGACGCCAGCTCCGCCATCAGGTCATAGACCACAGTCCCGGTTTCCGCGGAGACCAGGACATCCGGGTCCGCTCCGGCCGGCGGTTCGCCATAGGCGGCGGCAATCGACAGGAAACTCAGGGCCGCATGCGGCCCTGCGAGCGACAGGGCGACCTTGCCGGTACGGCGGGAAAGATCGACAACGGCCGCCCAGGTCTCCGGTGCGGCGCCTTCGACGAGATCGGCGCGCAGCGCCATTACCTGTGTCGCGGCATCCAGCGGCAGTGCCCAATGCTGGCCGGCATAGCGGTAGCTCGACAGGGACGGACCGATGCTTTCGGCGGCAAGCGCCTCGACCACATCGGCACCGAACACGCTTTCGAGCGATTGCAGGCATTCACCGCCGACCGCTTCGCCGACATGCGGATGGTCGAGCACGACGAGATCGTAACGCGCGCAGAGATCGGCGATCGGATGCGACTCGAACCCTTCGAGCGGCTGTTTTTCCCATTGGATATCGAGGCCGGCCGCGATCACCTCGTCCCGCTTTGCGGCTGCGGCGAGTGCGTTGAACCCGCGTGGATGGTCCCAGGTCAGTGCCTTGATCGTCGCCATGGTCAGATCGTTCCCGTCGCGACGGCGCCATTCGCCACGAGCGCGGCGATCGCCGCGTCGTCGTAGCCGGCCTCCTTCAGCAGTTCGTGCGTGTGCTGGCCGGTAACGGGCGCGCCACGCTCGACGGTGGACGGGGTTTTAGAAAACTTGATCGGGAAACCCGGCGTCTTGACCCGGCCTTCCGTCGGATGGTCGTAATCGACGAAGGTGCCGTTGTGCTTGATCTGCTCGTCCTCCACGAGATCGGCATAGCCATAGACCGGGCCGCACCAGATATCGGCGGCGCGCAGCAATTCGAGCCACTCGGCCGAGGACCTGGCCTTCAACCGGTCGCGGGTCTTGGCGAAAATTTCGTCGCGCCGCGCCCAGCTATCGACCTCGTCGTCCATCGTCAGGAAACTGTCTTCGCCGATCACCTCACCCAGCGTCTTCAGCTTCGGGAAGGCGACGATGATAAAACCGTCGCTGGTGGCGAAGGCGCCGTAGGGTGCGCGGATATAGACATGGGCATGCGGCTCGGCGGAGCGCTGCTGCGGTTTGCCGCCCACCGTGAAGACCGAAAGCTCCTGCATCTGGATCGTCGTGATGGCATCCAGCATGTTGACCTGCACAAGCTGGCCCTCACCGGTCCGTTCGCGATGGAACAGTGCGGCTAGCGCGCCTTCGAAAGCCGTATAAGCCGTGATCGCATCGACGAGATACTGACCGGCGGCCGTCGGCGGCTCGCCCTCGCGGCCGGCCGACAGCATGGCGCCGGACATGCCCTGGAGAACGAGATCCTGTCCCGGACGGTTCACATAGGGGCCGTCTTCGCCATAACCCGACATCGACACATAGACGAGGCGCGGATTGATCTTCGACAGCGTTTCGTAATCGACGCCGAGGCGCTTGGCGACGCCGGGACGATAGTTCTGCAGGAAGACGTCAGCCGTCTTCACGAGATCCAGCAAGACCTTCTTGCCGTCTTCCGACTTGAGGTCAACGGCAAGCGAACGCTTGTTTCGATTGAGCGACAGAAATGAGACGTTGACGCGATTGCCGCCAGCGCCGCCGGCCGCGACATGGCGTTGCCATTCACCCGTCGTCGGTTCGACCTTGACCACGTCCGCCCCCAGATCGCCAAGCCGCTGGGCCGCAAACGGTCCCGCCATGGCGATAGAGCAATCCAGAACCCTGATACCCGACAAAACACCCATATGCGGTCGCTCTCCTGCAAGCCTTCAAGTTGGCGGCAACTTAGCGGATAAATTTGGCCTGTCCAGAGTGAGCGCTAACTATTTTTGAATTGCGCAGGCACAATGATCCGTTCATCATGGCAATTATCAAGCGTGAATTGATGAGCGCTAACTTTGATATTGACCAACGGATGCATGATGAATAGATAATTCATTGGTAAAGGTGGAGCGGCCCGAGCGCCGCTGGAGGAGGAAATCAATGAAGACGTTTCAGTCAGGCTTTCGCCTGAGCTTGCTTGCCGCCGCGCTGCTTTCGTCGGCCGCAGTACCCGCATACGCAGACGCCCGGTCCGACGCGTTGCAGGCTTTGCCCGAAAACGTGCGCGCGCTCTACACGGACGCAGTCGACGTGGCGCCGGCCGCCCTCGCCGACTTCAAGGCACCGGCCAAGCCGTGGCGCTGGTGCCATTCGGAATCCTACATGGGCAATCCCTGGCGCGTGACCTTCAATGACGAGCTCGCCCGTCTCGTCAACGGCGCCAAGGAAGCTGGCGACGTCTCGGAGTTCATCGTTTCCGACTCCAACGGCGACGCCACGCAGCAGATCTCACAGATCCGCTCCTTCATCGAACGCGGCTGCTCGGTCATCACCACGATTGCCGGCTCCTCGACCGCGCTCAATGCCGTCATCGAAGACGCGCAGAAGGCAGGCATTCCCGTCATCACGTCCGCAGGCGCGGTAACGACGCCCGCTGCCATCAATGTCATGCACAACCAGAACCTCTGGGGCTACCAGATGGGCAAGGGCATTGCCGAGGCATTGCCCAATGGCGGCACCATCCTTCAGGTCGAAGGCATTTCCGGTCACCCGCTGGTGCAGCAGGAAAATGCAGGCCTCGACAAGGCCGTTGCCGAAAGCGGCAACCTGACGATCGCCCGCAAGGTGAGCGGCGAATGGACCGGCACGACCACCAAGTCCGCCGTTCTACAGGCGCTGGCAACGACGCCGCAGCAGATCGATGCGGTGTGGTCCACCGGCAGCGAGGCCCGCTTCATCGCCGAGGCCTTTCAGCAGGCCGGCCGGCCTCTCCCGCTGATCGCAGGCTCCATTTCGGGCGATGCGCTCGGCTTCTGGCACGAAAACCAGGACACCTTTAAATTCTACGGCGGCGAGGTCTCGCCGCATGTTGCCGCGCAGAACGCGTTCCGCGTCGCCCTGCGCATCATCGAAGGCCAGAAGCCGATCGTGAACACGATCATTGCGCCGATGCCCACCATCACGCAGGCCGACCTGCCGACCTGGTACAAGGACTGCATGAAGCCGGATTCGGCCGCGATCTTCCCGATCCCGCCGCAGGACCCGTTCTCGGAAGAGCTGCTCAACGGCTATTTCTCGAACGGCCAGGCAACGCCGCTCTACGATTTCGCCAAGGTCCCGGCCTCCTGCGCGAAGTAATCGCCTGTGCGAGGACCACCGCCGGATACCCGGCGGTGGTCCCGCCGCGTTCGGCAATGAAAAGGCTGCTCTGAATGCTTGCTACGACACATCCGCAATCCGGACTGGCGGTCGCGACGTCCCGGATCCATCGCGTCGTCGCCGAGAACGGCGGGGCAACGCCCCATCGCGAGGGCAGCGTCGAGCTCTCGGTCAGCCACCTGACCAAGCGCTATGGCGAGACGTTGGCCCTCAGCGACGCATCCGTAACGTTCACGGCCGGCATCCACACGATCCTTGGTGAAAACGGCTCCGGCAAGAGCACGATGCTCAAGATCCTCTCCGGCGTCGTTGCGCAAAGCGAGGGCACCGTTTCCCTGAACGGCCGCGCGATCAACCCGCGCACGCCGCGCGACATGCATGATCTCGGCCTTTCCACGGTCTTCCAGGAAGTGCTGATCGCACCACATCGCACGGTTATCGAAAACATCTTTCTCGGTTATGACGGCCCGCTCAAGCGGCGGATCGCGAAATCCGCGCGCGCGCCGCTCGCCCAGGCGCTGCTTGCCGAAATCTCGCGTTTCCCCATTCCGTTGTCGGCGCCGGCGGGCGAACTGCCGCTTGCAAGCCAGCAACTCATCGTTCTCGCCCGCGCCCTCGTCCGCCTGCCGTCCATCCTGTTGCTCGACGAGGCGACGGCCGCCCTCGACTATGCCGACCGCGATCTCGTCTTCAATGCGATCGAAAACTATGCGGCTGCCGGCAACATCGTCATCTTCATTTCGCACCGTCTTGAAGAGGTGCGCCGCCTGTCCGACCGCGTCACCGTGCTCAGAAGCGGACACATCGTCGAAACGCTCGAGCGGGACGGCATTACCGCCGAGAGGCTCCTGAAGCTCATGGCCCCGGAGGCGGCGATCCATGCCTGACGACACCATCCTTCTGCGCTACGATAACCTCGTCCTCGCGCCCGGAAGGGCGCCGCTGTCCGGCGCCATCCGTGCCGGCGAGATCACCGGCATCGCCGGCCTCGAAGGCCATGGGCAGGAGCAATTCCTGTTGGCACTGGCCGGCCTCGGCCGGATCCGCGAAGGCGCGATTACCGTCGAGACGACAGATCGCGGCCCGCTCGGCTATCGCGATCACTACGAGGCGGCGCGGCACGGCGTTGTCTACCTGCCGCGCGACCGGCGGGCGACCGGCATTTTCCCCGTGCTCTCCGTGCTGGACAATTTCGCAATACCGTCCATGCCGCGTTTTTCACTGGCCGGCATCCTGAACCGCAAGCGCCTGAAGGACGAACTCGCCGCCTACACGGACTTCCTGTCGATCCGCTATCCCTCGGCCGATGCACCGATTTCAGCACTCAGCGGCGGAAACCAGCAGAAGGTACTGCTGACGCGCCTGCTCGCGCTCAAGCCGCGCGTCATGCTGCTCAACGACCCGACGCGCGGTGTCGATCTCAACACGCGCCTGAAATTCTACGAAGCATTCCGCAAGCTTGCGGCCGAAAACGGCATCGCCCTCGTCATCCTCTCGAGCGAGATCGAGGAAATCCTCACGCTTTGCGACACGGTCTCGATCTTCCGGGATTTCGAATGCAGCACGGTTCTCGACCGCGCCTCCATGTCGATGGACCGCGTCATGGCCGCCATGTTCGGCCAGGAAGGAACACAGGCATGAGCATCGATCCGATGACATTTAACAAACCGCGCTTCTGGGATCGCAGCGAGACACGCCTCGCAGCGATCCTTTTCGTTGTACTCATTCTGCTCAACGCCGTCCTCAACCCCGTTCGGTTCTCGCCGGCAAACTGGCCGACCGTGCTCGGCCTCGCCGCCCCGATGATCCTTGCAACCATGGCGACGACGCTGCCGTTCCTCGCCGGCCGCGGCTCCATCGATGTATCGGTCGGTCCACTCATGGGCCTCATCAACGTCATCCTCA
Source organism: Shinella sp. CPCC 101442 (assembly GCF_024704725.1). GTDB lineage: Bacteria > Pseudomonadota > Alphaproteobacteria > Rhizobiales > Rhizobiaceae > Shinella. The sequence continues at coordinate 697,796 of NZ_JALIQS010000001.1, forward strand.
TCAAGGTGGTCATCGGCGATCTCGGCATATCCTCGCCCTGGATCATCGTTCCGGCCGCTCTCCTGCTCGGGCTTGCCTCCGGTGCCCTGAACGGCTTCCTGGCCGCGATCCTACGCATCCAGCCGATCGTTGCGACCCTCGCCACCTATCTTATCTATAGCGGCCTTGCGCTCTCCATTCTGCCATCGCCCTCTGGCACCGTGCCGGGATGGCTGTCTGCGCTTTCAGGCCCGGTGTCCTTCATCCCCGTCAGTGTCGTCATTGTCGCCTGGCTCTTCTTCAAGCGGCTGCCATTCTACGAGCTTCTGATGGCCGTCGGCAGCGATGATCGCGCCGCGTTTACCGCCGGGGTGAATGTGCCCGTCATCCGCTTCTTCGCCTATGTGTTTTCCGGTCTGGTTGCCGGTGTCGCCGCCCTTGCGCTAACCGCGCTGATCGGTTCCGGCGACCCGAACATCGGGCCCGGCTATACGCTGATCGCCATTGCGGCGGCCGCCCTTGGCGGCGTCAGTCTCGCCGGCGGCGTCGGCGGGCTGGCGGCAGCCTTCATCGGCGCGGCCGATATCTTCCTGCTGCAGAACGTGCTGACCTCCTTCAACGTCTCCACCTTCATGCTGCAGGCCGCCTATGGCGTCGTGCTGGTGCTCGCCGTTTGCCTCAATTCCGAAACGCTCAAAGCACGGTTCCAGACCTGGAAGGCCAGCCGATGACGACCGCCCTCTTCTCCAACCGCGCCCTGATCGCCTTCATCGGCGTGGTCGTCGTCTTCCTGCTCGGAACGATCTTCATTCCGGGCTTCGGCAGCGCGTTCTCGGTGCGTGCCATGCTGATCCTGGCATCGCTCTTGGCGATCGCCGCCCTGGGCCAGACGCTCGTCATGATCCTCGGCGGCATCGACCTTTCGATCCCCTTTGTGATCGGTTTCGCCAACGTCGTCTTCGCCAGCCTCTATGGCAGCGGCATGCCGGCTTTACCGGCCTTTCTCATCGTCATCGCCTGCGCTGGCGCAATCGGCGCGGTGTCCGGCGCGCTATCGGCTGGCCTCTCGATCCACCCGCTGATCGTCACGCTCGGCGTCGGCACGATCGTTCAGGCCGCCGTGCAGCTTTGGACACGCGGCCTTCCTACCGGCTCGGCGCCGCCGTTTATCAACGACTTCGTATCGCTCGGCGGAACGATCGGCCCACTGCCCTTTCCCTGGCTGATCCCGTTCACGCTCGCGCTGACACTCGGATGCGTCTTTGTCTTGCAGCGAACGGTCTACGGTCGCCGCCTCTATGCGCTCGGCTCCAACCTGAAGGCGGCGGAACTTGCCCTCGTGCGACCTGTTGCGATGTGGACGACGACGTTTGCACTCAGCGCGGCCTTCGCCGCCCTTGCGGGCATCCTGCTTGTCGGATTTACGGGTTCATCGAGCGCAACCGTTGGCACGCCCTATCTGTTCCAGACGGTTTCAGCGGTGGTGATCGGCGGCACCGCGCTGATCGGCGGACGCGGCGGTTTCGTCGGCACGGTCGCCGGCGCCATCGTCCTCGTCGAACTGCGCACGCTGCTGATCGGCTTTGGCCTGTCGGAAGCGCTGGTCCAGTCCGCACTCGGCCTGCTAATCCTCCTGCTGGTTGCGGCTTACGGACGCGACCAGCACATCCGCAACCTGATCTGAGGAGAGCCCCATGGACGAACGGCTCGCAAAAACCATCGCCGCGATCAGACAGTCCGGCGCGGACTGGGGCCTCTTTACCAGTCCCGACGGCGTCGCCTATGCGCTTGGCCATATCTCCGGCATCGAGGCCGGCCCTTCGCCTTTCGCAGGCGGCCCCAGCCTCGGCATCGTCGGTGTGAACGGTGAAACCGGGCTGCTCGTCACCAATCTGGAGGCAGGAACCGGCAGCTGGGCCGATCTCGTCGTCACCTATACGGGCTTCTCGTTCAAGGAGCCGACCGATATCTTCGCGAACTATGTTTCGGAGGCGAAGGGCCTGCTGCAGCGCCTCAAGGTCGGTGGAAAAATCGCGGTCGAGCACCACGCTCTACCCGCCTCGATCCTCCCGCTGCTGGAAGGCAATCCGATCGTTCCCATAGAACCGGCCTTCCGGCGCCAGCGCGCCATCAAGACCAAAACCGAAATCGCCCTGTTGCGCGAAGCGGCGCTGACGGCCTCAGAGGGCCAGAAGGCGTTCCTTTCAACCACCCGTGCCGGGATGAGTGAACTTGACGTGTTCGCCGCCGTCCGCCTGGCCATGGAAACTCGGGCCGGTGAACGGCTGCCGGTGACCGGCGACCTGATCTCCGGACGCGAGCGTACGTCGCAGTTCATGGGGTGGCCAGGCAACCGCATCCTCGAAAGAGGCGATCCGCTGATCTGCGATCTCGCACCGCGCGTCGCCGGTTACTGGGGCGACAGCTGTGCATCCGCGATGATCGGGCAACCGTCGCCCGGCTTCGAAAAGCTCTTCAGCGCCGCCCGCACCGCATTGGACCTGGCGATGGAAACCGTTCGTCCGGGGCTCGGTATCGACGCGCTCGACCAGAGCCTGCAGGCAGCGATCACCCGGCATGGCTATTCCTATGCGCACCATTCCGGTCACTCGATCGGCACGGGCGTGCATGAATGGCCGCGCCTCGTCGCCTATGAACGCGAGACGCTGAAAGAAGACATGGTGATCATGGTGGAACCGACCGCGCTTGATCCGGAAATCGGCGGCGTGCGGCTCGAATACATGCTGCGCGTGACGGCGACCGGCTGCGAGGTGCTCACCGATTTCGAGCACCGGCCGGAAATTCCGGCATTCTAGCCGCTGTCGCGGATCATCAGCTTGAAGCCCATATCGATGAGCGTGGTTTCGGATTCGATGCCGCGCATGCCCTCCAGAAGAAGACGCCCGGCCTCGCGGCCGATTTCCGCCGAGGGCACGGAGACCGTCGTCAGCGATGGGATGAGATGCCGGGCAAGTTCAAAGTCACCGAAGCCGGTAATGGCAAGGCGCTCCGGCACCTTCAGCCCGATACGCACGCTTTCCTGTAGCGCGCCCGAGGCGATGATATCGCTCGAGAACATCACGGCATCGGCTTCGGGATAGCGCGCGAGTGCCTTGCGCAGCAGGTCCGCTCCGGAGGCCATGGTCAAAGGCAGGTCGCGTGATATGGAAATGCGCGGCGTCTTGCCGGGAAAAAGTTCTTCCATGACTGCGGCAAAGCCATCCCGCCGCTCGGCTGCGCGACTGTCGCCCTTGCGCAGTACGCCGGCAAAGACGATGTTCGTCCGGCCAGAGCGCACGAGATGCCGCGCCATCTCGGAAATGGCCGCCGTATTGGAAAAGCCGACGAGCCGGTCGATCGGCTTTTCCGTCATGTCCCACCCCTCGACGACCGGTATGCCGGCGCGTTTCAGCATGGCCACGCTGGCGCGAGTATGGTGCGTGCCGATCAGAAACACACCATCCGGCCGCCGCCCGAGCAGGCTGCGGATCACTTCCTCCTCGCGGTCCAGCCGGTAATCGGTATTGCCGAGAAAAATCTGGTAGCCTTCGCGATGCAGGACCTCGGAGAAATGCTGCATCGTCTCGGCGAAGACGGAGGCCGAGAGTGTCGGAATGACGGCGGCGACCGTGTTGCTCTTATGCGAAGCGAGGTGGCTTGCCGCGAGATTGTGGACGTAATGCGTCTTCCGGATCGCGTCGTCGATTGTCTTGCGGTTTTCCGGCGTTACCGTGTCGGGAAAGCGCAGCGCGCGCGAAACCGTCTGCATCGAGACGCCGGCAGCGGCAGCGACATCCGCCATCGTCACTCCGGCGCCCTTTCGGCGGCCTCGTTTTGCAGGCTGCTTTTCGTCCGTCACAGGATGAAGGGCCTCACGCATACCGGGGTGCCGATCTCGATGCGCTTTCCGCTGTCCGTCAGCGCACCCGTCTCTTCGTTCCGCCGGAAGATCACGATTGCATCACCATTCTGGTTGGCGACCAGCACATGGCGGCCGCTCGGCGTCAGCGCGAAGTTGCGGGGCGTCTTGCCGCCCGAAGGGATGATGTCCTGCAGCGCCAACTGTCCCGTCGTCTGATCGACCATGAAACACGCTATACTGTCCTCGCCCCGGTTGGAACAATAGAGGAAACGCCCGTCGGGTGACAGATGAATGTCGGCGCCATGGGATTCCACGCCGGGCCGGATGGTCGGCAGCGTCTGCTCCACCGTCATTTTGCCGGCCTGGCGCAGGACGAAAGTCACGGTGGAATCCAGTTCGTTAGAAACATAGACGAAACGACCGTTCGCGTGTTGCGCGATATGGCGAGGTCCGGCGCCTGCGGGCAGCGCCACGCTGGCGGCCTGCACGAGCTTGCCGTCACCGGAGATCTTGTACTCTGCAACCTGGTCAAGGCCGAGATCGGCAACCAGCACCGCACCGCCCTCCGGAACCTCGCTTACCATATGGGCATGCGGTCTTTCCTGCCGGTCGGCGACCGGGCCGAGTGGACCATCGAGCCGCACCGATGCCACCGCCGGCGCAAGACCGCCATCCTCCCGGATCGGGAATACCGCCACCGACTGGTCCGGCCCATCACCGCCCATCGAATAGTTAGCGACCAGCACGAAGTGCCGGTCACGCGACACCATGTTATGCGCCGCGATGCTGCCGAGCGTCGGCTGCTTGTTGAGATAGGTCAGTGCGTTCGTTTCAGGCGAAAAGCGGAAGGCGCTGACCGTGCCCTCATGCCAGCCGAACACCTCCGAATTGGCATAGACGACACCGGAGACCGCATCGACGCTGAGGAATGTGGGATTGTCGATGGTCGATGTGCCGGCAAGGCGCGCCCATTCCAGCGCGTCCTCGTCGAAGGAGAAGATGGTAAGGCCCTCACCGCGCGCGCCCTGGAAATAGGGCGCCTCGCGATTGAGCGATCCGACGGCGAGGTAGAGTGACTGGCTCACGCGAAAACTCCAGGGCGACAGGCATCATGGGCACGGCCATGCCCTGCGCCCCGACATGGCATATTCGCAACCGCAGCGCTAGTTCATCACCCAGCCGCCATCGACGTTCAGCGTCTGTCCGGTAATAAAGCCGGCGGCGTCGGAGGCGAGGAACATCAGGGCGTTGGCGATGTCGCTGGCGCTGCCGCGCCGCTTGATCGCCTGATGATCCAGCACGAAGCGGGTATAGCCCTCCGGATCGGGATGAATCTTTTCCGCATCCGTCGGAAAAGCGCCGGGCGACACCGCATTGACCGTGATGCCATAGGCGCCGAATTCACGCGCCCAGGCGCGTGCAAGACCGATGAGCGCGCCCTTAGACTGGACGTACGGCGAGAGATTGGCCCATCCGCCATTGGACGTGACGCTGGCGATGTTGATGATACGACCCCAGCCGCGATCGCGCATATGCGGCAAGGCAACCTGAACACAGACGATGCCCGCATCCACATTGATGCGCTGGACCCGCTGCATTTCCTCGATCGAATAGTCCTCGAAGGGTTTCGAAGGATAGATCGCGGCATTGTTGATGACCACGTCGAACCCGCCGACCTCGCGCGAAAGATCTTCCAGACACGAACGCAGGGCCGAAAGATCGGAAAGATCGATAGCCCGGATCACCAGGTTTTCGAGACCCTCCTTGTTGGCGGATGCCTGCAAGGCGGCATTCTTTGCGGGATCGTTGTCGAGTGCGACAACCGTCGCGCCGGCCCGAAGGAAATTCAGCGTCGTTTCCGCACCAAGCCCGCCAGCCGCGCCGGTATACAGAATGACCTTGCCGGCAACCGAGATCATGGGGGTTTCCTTCTGCACTAGCTGCTTCGCCTGCATGTTCATGACCGGCCCTCCAGAACGACATGGTTGCCGGAAGGCTCTGGGAAATCGGCATCCGGCTGACGGGCGATCGCCGTAATCCTGGCCTCGCTCGCCGCAATCGCTGCGGCATCGGGAAGGATGCGGAACGTCGTGTCGTAGTGGCGCTCTTCGCCGTGCTCGAGCCAGATCAGCTCGCCACGGTCACGGGCGGCACCGTGGCCGAGCACATGGTTGGTCGAAGGTTCGATGCCGACAGCATATTGCCCCGCCTGCAGGTTTTGCCATTCGTACATGCAGGGGAACTGGTCCTTGCGGGTGATGACTTCGAAGCCGAGGCCGAGACGGTCGTTGACCAGCGCCACGGGCACCTCGCCATTTTCATCCGCCGCCATTTCATGCTGCCAAACCTGCTCGTGGAAACCGAGCTGTGGCGCCGGCATGGCACGGTAGCCCACACCTTGCTTCTCGTAATCCGCTCCGGCATGCGCCGCCCACACGACGTCGCGCACGGGTGCCAGATAGCGCGAGCCCTCGGCAAGCACGGGATGGCCGACATTGATGTGGTAGCAGAACATGTGCGGCGTGCGGTAGAAACCCCGATTGGCCACCCTGTCGGAAATGCGGATATCGTTGGTGCCGGCCTTGATCTCGATGCGGCGCTTCAGTTCGAGATGTTCGCCGAACACCGTGCCCTGCGTGACGGTGCCTTCGCACCAGAGATAACAATCGTCGCCGTCCCAGCGCTCGCCGTAACCGTCCAGCTTGCCGGGGATGGTGCCGACGCGGCCGTGGATGGAATGCTTCACCGTCTTCTTCGGACCATAGACATAGTGGTCGGCCGGCTCGTCATACATGAAGAGGATATGGTCGAGGCCGCAGGTGATCATCAGGCCGGAGAAGGAGCGCATCCAGCCGAGACCGCCCTCGCCCTCGTATTCGTGCAGGCCCGGATGGCGGAAGCCGGACGGCGAGTGCCAGCCGATCGCCATGCCGCGATATTCGCAGTCCGCAATATCAAGGGCGCGATCCACCAGAACCGTGAAACGCAGGCCCGTGCCGCTGCGGAACTCAAGCATGCGGATGCCGCGCTCGAGACCGTCGGACAAGGTCATCAGCCGTACACCGGCAAATTGCGAAAAACTTCCTGCGCTGGCAGCGACATCGCGGCGCGACTTCGCTTCCCCGAATAGTTCGACCATCGTGTTGTTCCTTCTCCCTGCCAGGCAGGTCATGCTGTCTCGAGAGGCGGCCGGACCGAAGCCCGGCCGCCGGATTGTCAAAGGCCCTGGGCGCGCAGCTTGCCGTCGAGGAATTTCTTGGCGCGCGGCACGTCGCTCTCGTCGAGATGCTCGATGATCATAGGGATGTTCGGGTGCTTCTCACTGAGGCGCTTGAGGTAAAGATCGTAGTTCAGCGAACCGAGGCCGGGGGCCGGCAGCTCGATTTCGCCGACGCCGCGGAAGGTGTGGCTTTCCAGCGCATCCGCATCGCCGATATCGGCATGCTTTTCCGACTTGTCGTCGCCGGACCGCTTCACGTCCTTGGCATGACCGATCTTGATCTTGTCGGCGAGCGTATCGAACACCTGGTTCAGGATCTGGTCCATGCGGTCGATATTGTGCGTCTCGAAATAGTTGGTCGGATCCATCAGCAGGCCGAGGCCGGGATGATCGACCTGCGCAAACATCTTGACGGTCTCCTCGACGGAGCCGACGACGTTGTTCACGTAGGTTTCGAGCAGGAAGACCGCGCCGTGGTCATAGGCATGCTGGGCGAGATCGGCGATGACCTTGCGGCATTCCTCGAAGCCTTCTTCCGTCTTGTTCTTCGGGTGATGCACCCAGTCGGATTCCGTGTTGTAGGTGCCGGTTTCCGAGATGACATAGGGCGTGCCGAGATGGCGCGCGTTACGGATGATTTCCTTGAGATAGCCGACGCGGCGCTCGCGCTCGGCCTTATCAGGATGGATGATGTTCGTGTAGCCCGAGATGCAGGAGATCGGCAGGTGGTGATCGCGGAAGGTCTCGCGGATCTTGACGCACTTGTCCTTGGTGATCTGGCCCGCCGAGAGATCGATATCCTTGAAGTGCATGTCGAGCTGCACGGTGTTGAAGTCGAGTGCCCGGATCTTCTTCGCCGTCTCTTCCAGCGCATAGGGGAAATAGCCGGTGAAAATACCTGTTTGCATCATGATGAGAATCCTCCCTCGTTATTCATGAATTGATGGAAATTTCGGAAAGCCTGACCGTGCGGCCCTCGTCGATCGACTTGTAGCCGGCCTCGACCAGCGCCACGGTCTTGACGTTATCGGCGACGGAGAGCGCCGGCGGCTCGCCGGATTTGACCGCATATTGCAGTTGCTCCATCACACCGACGAAGGCATGCGGGAACCACATCGTGTCCCAGGTCGGCGTGACCCACTTGCCGCCGGTCGTCGTCTTCGAGGCATAGGTCAACGTCGAGGGCGAACCGTCGGGCCAGCCGATGGTGCCCTGTGCAACGCCGTCCGTGCCTTCGACGCGCCACTTGATGTAGATGTCGCTGTCGAAACCCTCTTCGCGCGGGCCGGACCACACGTCCTCCATGGAAACAGCCATGACGCCGCTCGGGAAGGTGAGCGTCGAGACGGTGATGCCGTCCTTGTGGGCGAATGTCGTGCGCGGATCGGTCCGCGTCAGCGTCGTGATCGTCTCGGGGTCGCCGAACAGGAAGCGCAGCACGTCGAGATGGTGCACGCTCATGTTGGACAGTGTCAGCCGGTCATAGTCTTCGAGGAAGGTCTGCCAGTGCGGAATGGCGCGCATCTCGATCGTCGCCATGACAGGCGCGCCAAGTTCACCTTTGTCGAGGATCTGCTTGAGCACGCGCATGGACTGGTCGTAGCGCATGTTCTGGTTGACCGAGAGGATCTTGCCGGCCTTGGCTGCGGCATCGCGCAACTCGATGGCGTCCTCCAGCGTCAGCGCCAGCGGCTTCTGCGCGAGGATACCCTTGATATGCGGTTGTGCGAGCGCCTTGCGGATCAGCTCCGGCTGCTGGTCCGGCGGGAAGGCGATGTCGAGAATGTCGATGGCGGGATCAGCGATCAGCGCGTCCGGCGTGTCGTGCACGGTCGCAATGCCCCAGCGCTCGGCAACGGCCGCGGCCTTGTCCTTCGTGCGCGAGGCGATGGCGACGACCGGAAAGCCGGCCTCCTTGTAGGCCGCCAGATGGCATTCCGCCATGATCATGCCGGCGCCGATGCAGCCGATCTTGTACTCCCGCACCCGCACCTGCGGATCGGGTGCAAAACCCCTGGCTTCGCTCATGGTAACCTCCCGTTTGATATGCTCGTTCACAGGCTGACGGCCTCCCCCGCCTGATTGAAGAAATGCGCCTTGATCGGATTGCAGCTGAGTGCCACCGCACTTTCCAGCCGTATATCCGGCTGGCCACGCATCAGCGCCTTCAATTTTTCCGCCCCGGTATCGACCGTGACCACGGTGTAGCCGCCGAGCGGTTCGATCTCGTAGACCGTGGCCGGCCGCCCCGGACGCGCATCGTTCCACGGCTCGACCTTGAGGTCTTCCGGGCGCACGCCGACATGTGCGGCACCATCCGGAACGGCCTCGAGCGGCAGACTGATCGTGCCGTCCGCCATTTCCAGCGCCTTGCCGCGCACCGCGGGCAGGATGTTCATCATGGGGGCGCCAAGCAGACGGGCGACATAACGGCTGACCGGCGTATCGTAGATGGCGGTCGGCGAACCGATCTGGCGGATCTCGCCCTCTTCCATGATCGCCATACGGTCGGCGATCGACATGGCCTCTTCCTGGTCGTGCGTGACATAGATCAGCGTCTGGCCGAGATCACGCTGGATGCGTTTCAGCTCCACGCGGGTTTCCTCGCGCAGCCGCGCATCGAGCGCCGAAATCGGATCGTCCATGAGATAGGCGACGGGATCGCGCACGAGTGCGCGCGCAATCGCCACGCGCTGACGCTCGCCACCGGAAAGCTGCGCCGGCGGCTTGTGCAGCAGGTGGGAAATATGAAGCTTCGCTGCGACGGCCTCGACGCGGGCGCGGATCTTGTCCTCCGGCACCTTGCGCTCGACGAGCGGGAAGCGGACGTTCTCGCCCGCCGTCATATGCGGAAAGAGCGCGAGGTTCTGGAACACCATCGCCACGTTGCGGTCGGCAGGCGAGATGCGGTTGACCGGCTTGCCACCGATCAGGATCTCGCCTTCGTCCGGCGTCTCCAGTCCCAGGATCAGCTTCAGCACGGTGGATTTTCCAGAGAGCGGCGGTCCGAAGAAACAGAAAAACTCGCCCGGCTGGATATCGAAGCTCGCATTGTTGACGGCGAGGGTCTTGCCGAAACGCTTCGTGACATTGCGGAAGGAAATACCGGCCATGCTCAAACCTCCCGGATCGCGACGCCGGTCGCGGCATCGAACATACGGGCAAAGCGCGGTTCGACGGCGACATGGACGGTCTCGCCTGTCTGGACGGCGATATCATTGTCGAACACGGCTTTCACCCTCTGCTCCCCGTCGCCGAAGTGAACGACGGTGCGCGCGCCGATGCGCTCGATGAAGGTGACGGGCATGGCAAGTCCCTGCCCCGCTGTTGCCAGCACCACACGCTCCGGGCGGAAGCCATAGACGACCTCACGCACGCCGTTTGTCCGCGCCACGGCAGAGAGCGCGGGATCGAGCGGCGCGGTCACACCGAGCGCACCGAGATCGATCACCAGGCCGCGGTCGCTATCGGCAAGCGTGCCCTTGAGCAGGTTCATGCCCGGCGAGCCGATGAAATCGGCAACGAACAGATTGACGGGGTCGTTATAGACCTCCAGCGGCGTACCGACCTGCTGCAAAACGCCGTGATCCATGACGGCGATGCGGTCCGCCATGGTCATCGCTTCGAGCTGGTCGTGCGTGACATAGACCATGGTCTGGCGGAACTGGCGCTGGAGATGCTTGAGCTCGGTGCGCATGACGGCGCGGAAGGCCGCGTCGACGTTGGAAAGCGGCTCGTCCAGCAGGAAGATCGCCGGTTCCACGATGGCCGAGCGGCCGATCGCCAGGCGCTGGAGGATATTGACCGAGAGCTTGGCCGAGGGCTTGTCGAGCATCGGCGTCAGCTGCAGGAAATCGGCCATCGCCTTGACGCGACGGTCGGTTTCGGATGCGGAGGTCCCACGCACTTTCAGGCCGTAGGCCAGATTGTCGTAGACGTTCATATGGGTAAAGATCGCGTAGTTCTGGAACACGAAGCCGACGCCGCGCCGGCCCATGGCGACGCCGTTCATGTCGCGGCCGTCGAAGGTGATGCGCCCCCCGCTCGGCTGCTCCATGCCGGCGATCATGTTCATGGTCGTGGACTTGCCGCAGCCGGACGGGCCGAGCAGCGCCATGAACTCGCCGTCGCGGATTTCGAGATCCATCGTCTTCAGCGCCGTGAAGGCCCCGAAACGCTTGACCAGGTTTTCAAGGTGGATGGCGGTCATGGCTCAAGCCTCCTTCGCCGCATTCATGCGGCTGATGGCAAGCGATACGAGAATGGAAAGCGCGATCAGGATGACGAGCGCGATAGCTGCGACATAGCCCCAGATCAGATCCTGCTGCGTCACCTTGTAGATATAGACGGAGATGGTTTCCGTCGCGACACCCGGCCCGCCGCCCGTCATGATGTAGAGCGTGTCGAAGATCTTGAAGTTCTCGATGACGCGGATCGACAGCGCGATGATGATGATCGTCTTCATCTTCGGCATGACGATGGTGCGGAAGCGCTGCGACCAGCTCGCGCCGAGCAGTGTCGCGGCGCGCATCTGATCCTCAGGCACGCCGACGAGCCCGGCGAGCAGAATGAGGAACATCAGCGGCGTCCACTGCCAGATATCGGCGATCATCACGGCGATCAGCGCCGTACCGGGGCTCGACAGCCAGGCGAGCGCGAAGGGGCGGCCGATCAGCGTCGAGACGATGTCGTTCACCGGCCCGCCGGACTGGAACAGCATGAAGAACATGTAGCCGGCGACGGCGGGCACGACCATCATGGGAATGAGCATGACGGAATAGAACAGGCGCTTGCCAACGAAATTGTCCATGAAGAGGATGGCAAGGCCGAGACCCAGCAGGAATTCGGCCGGCACGCAGATCGCCATAACCAGCGCCGTGCGACCTAGGGCATCCCAGAAGCGGCTATCGGCTGCAAGGTCGGTATAGTTGGCGAAGTTGTTCCACAGTTCATAGGCCTGCCACCAGCCGATGCCGTCGAGCGGCGACCAGTCGGTGAGGCTGATATAGAGCTGCATCAAGAGCGGAAAGACCGCGATGAAGAGCACCAGCAACTGGGCCGGCAGCGTCAGCATCAGGCCAAGGCGGCGTCCACCGTCCTCGATGCGGGTCTCGGGCGTCGAACGGTCGCCGGTCACGGAGAGTTTCTCCTCGGTTGCGAGCATGCTCATTGCTTGAGCGCTCCGAAGGTCAGACCGCGCACCAGATGCTTCTGGATGGCGATGCCCATGATGACAGGCGGGACGGCGGCGATCAGGCCGAGTGCGGCCTTGGCGCCATAAAGCTGGCCGGTCATGGAGGACGACAGCGAAGCCATGTAGACCGGGATGGTCACCCATTCGCGCGTCGTCAGAAGCAGCGCGATGAGATAGTCCGACCAGTTCAGGATGAAGACGAAAAGCGCGGAGCTGGCGAGTGCCGGGCGCATCATCGGCAGCGTGATCTTCATGAAGACGCGCAGGCGCGAGCAGCCTTCGACCAGCGCCGCATCCTCGATTTCGCGCGGCATGTCGTCGAAGAAGGTCTTCATCAGCCAGAAGGCGAAGGGCAGCGTGACGATGCCGTAGATCAGGGCCAGCCCCCACCAGGTATCGACGAGGCCGAAGAAGGCCCACATGATCATGACGGGGATCATGACCGCCATCGGCGGAAAAAGCCGGAGCTGGATGAGCGCGAGCGGCAGGTTCTGCCCCGAACCGAAGCGCGACAGGCCATAGGCGCCGGCCGTGCCCGCCGTCATGGCGATCAGCGTGCCGAAGACGGCGGAGAGCAACGACGCCAGGATAGGCTTTCCGGCGGTGCGGTCGAGCGCGACGATGAGGTCGGAGGTCGAAGTGCCGAAGATGAAGCGGAAGTTGTCGAGCGTCGGGCTCTTCGGCCACCAGGTCAGGTCGGCGCCGGCGGCAGACCATTCGGCAATCGGCTTGAAGGCCATCGAGGCCATCCAGAGCGTCGGGATGAGCGTGACCGCCAGCGCCAGAAGAATGGCGGTGTAGCGGAAGATCTCGAAGGTCAGCGAGCGGTTCATGATCGCAAAGGTCACTTGTCGAAAACAGGAAGAAGGCGCCGGGCGAACAGGCCGCCCGGCGATCGGGTCATGCCGGCTCAGCCGGCCAGCGGATCGAGCACCGTCGGCCACGCCTGCTTGTTCGACTTGATGGCTTCGAGCAGCTTGTCCTCACCCGTGCGTCGCGCGATGCGCTGCCATTGCTTCTCGGTATCGGCCATCGCCTCCTCCGGCGTCTTCGCCTTGGTCAGCGCTGCCATGAGGTTTTCATCGAGCGCGTTGTGGAATGCGGTCGCGCCCGGATAGTTGATCGACGGCACGGTTCGCGCCACCGTCTCCCGCACCACGTCCATGTGGTAGTCATGATAGGTCTGGCGCACCAGCGGATCGGCGAAGTTCGACAGCTGGAACGGGTCGAAATAGCCGCCCGGATTGGCCGTCATCCAAGAATAGATGCGGCTGGAACCCAGCCATTGCAGCAGCAGGTAGCAGACCTCGGGATGTTTGCTCTGCGCCGAGACCGACGCCGAGAGGTTGAGCCACAGGACAGAGCGGCTGACGAGCTGGCCGCCGACATCGCGGCCGGGCGGCAGCATGGAACCGATCTTGCCGGTGACCTTGGAGCCCTCGTTCGCCTTGTTGTCGAGGAACTTCGGCAGGTTCGAGAAGGCGCAGGTCATCGCAGCACCACCCGAGGCGAAATTGCCGTACTGTTCCGGCCAGCCCCAGGAAATCGCATCCGGCGAATGGTGGCTGAGCGTTTCGACATATTCCTGCGTGGCGAGATAGCCGGCCTCGGAATTGATCAGGGCCTTGCCGTCGTCGCCGAACAGGAACTGGTTGGGCGAGCCCATCGAGACGAAGCGCTGATACCAGTTGGTATAGCCCCAGCCCTGGTTGCGCAGGTCGGTCGAGCCGAACAGACCCTTGTCCGGGCGGTGGAAGAAGGCCGCGACGTCGGCATGTTCCTTCCAGGTGCGCGGCGGTGCGAGCGCATAGCCGTATTTGTCGGAAAAGGCTTTCTTCTCGGTCTCGTCGTTGAACAGATCGGTGCGGTAGTTCCAGGTCTGGAAGTCGCCGTCGAGCGACACGCCGTAGGTCGAGCCACGATACTGGTTGAGAAGCGACACACCCTTGGCACCGTTGACGTAACCACGCTCCGGATCGTCCCATTCGGGCTTGTGGGTCGCGACATAGTCGTCGAGCTTGATGATGCCGGCCGTCTCGGCGAGATCGCCCAGACGGTTCCACTCCACCGCATAGATGTCGAACGCCCCACCCTTGGTGGAGATGTCCTGCATCGTCTTGGTGAATTCCTGGCCGTTCGGCACGCCGACAATGTCGAGCGTGATGCCGGTTTCCTTTTCCCACAGCTCCTTGATGGAAGGCGCGCCGGCCGGAAAGGCCTGCGTCAGCTGGCCGATCGATCCATCGGAAAGGCCGAGCACGATGCGCTCCGGCGCCTTGCCGGCGGCCTTCAGCGCCTTGGCGGCCTCGACGGCGCGGCCTTCCGGCGTGTCGGCGCCATACTGGTAACGCTCGGCGCCTTCAAATCCGGTCGGACCGCCGATCATGCCGGGCGCGAGCGCGTCGGCCGCAAAGGCCCGGCCCGGACGGATGAACTGCGGTGCGATACCGATGGCAGCAGTCAATGCAAATGTCTTCGCGCCGGCTGCCAGAAGGCCACGGCGCGAGACCGTCAGAATCTCGCTCATTGATGTTCTCCTCCATGCCGAGAGGTCTCCTCACCCGTCAGCGTGATGAGTAATGGTCGCCGCAATGATGCATGTCAACATCAAAAGCAATCATATTGCATCTTTTATCGACCTCAATTAGGTATCGAGTGATGAACCATATCGCCAACTGACGGGAAATGATGAGGTTTCTAGGTATCACTCCTGTGGTTTTTTGAGGAAAAGCCATTCGAAATATGCGCACCACCTTGT
Organism: Shinella sp. CPCC 101442; assembly: GCF_024704725.1. GTDB lineage: Bacteria > Pseudomonadota > Alphaproteobacteria > Rhizobiales > Rhizobiaceae > Shinella. The sequence continues at coordinate 712,809 of NZ_JALIQS010000001.1, forward strand.
ATTTGGCCCGCAGAGAAATACATCATTTCCCATCATTTCGTGAAAGGACAGGCTTTGCGCTCGACATTGATGGACATTGCCCGTGAAGCCGGGGTCTCGCCGGCGACGGTGGACAGGGTCCTCAACAATCGCATGGGGGTGCGCGAAAGAACCCGCGACGCCGTGCTTGAGACCGCGCGGAAACTCGGCTACCTCGCCACGCCCTTTTCCGAGACGCTGCAAACGTCCGGAAAAATCCGGCTCGATTTCGTCCTGCCGGCCGGCACGAACACCTTCATAGCCAATCTCCTCACGCAGATCGTCAACCAGGGCGCCCTTCAGGAAGACCTCGACATCCGGATCCAGTCTATCGAAGGCTTCAATCCGGATACGCTTGCCCGCACGCTGCATGCGCTGGTCGGCGTGACGCAGGGCGTCGGCGTGATTGCCCTCGACCATCCGACGGTGCGCGAGGCCATGCGCGCACTCTCGCTGTCCGGCGTGCCGATTGTCACCCTCGCCTCCGATATCCTTCATGTCCCGCGTGCCGGCTATGTGGGCATCGACAACCGGGCGGCGGGACGGCTTGCCGGCTATCTGCTCGGCCGGTTTCTCGGCGGCGGCACCAAGCGCAAGATTGCGCTGTTTGCCGGCTCGCTCTCCTATCGTGGCCACGAAGAGCGCGAGATGGGCTTTCGCCACGTCATTATGGAAGAATTCCGCGATCTCGATATCGTCGAGCTGCGCGAAGTCCGCGACGACCGGCAGCGCGCCTATGAGGAAGCGGTCGCGCTGTTCAAGCGCCACCCCGATCTCTCCGGCATCTACAATATCGGCGCCGGCAATGCCGGGATCGGGCAAGCATTGCACGAAGCCGGCATGGCATCCTCCGTCATCTTCGTCGGTCACGAACTGACGGAGAGCACCAAGCGTTTTCTTCTCGACGGCACCATCGATGCCGTCATCGACCAAAACCCGCGGGTGGAGGCACGCGAAGCGATCTCGGTACTGAAGAACACGATCCTCGGCCAGAAATTCGAACACCACCCGCCGCGGCTTCAGGTCATCTTCCGAGAAAACATCCCGGAATCCTGAGATTCATGAAGGAAGACCTGAGCGCCAGCCGGCTCTCGTCAGCGCGACTGGTATTTTTGCCGCTGTTGGTATTGCCAATTTGTTGGGCGTCAGGATCGGCGGCATGACGGCCTGCGCCGCTATCTCGGCAAGCCTATCGCCGCCCCCAAAGCGGCCACCTACCGACCAGCGATCGTGCTAACCGTGATAGCCGCACGCTACACCGTCGGCGGTTCGCCCTTCACCCTGCGCGCAGCCGAATGGTTCATCCTCTTCTCGAAGGCGGTTCTGGCGATGCTCAAGCCGCAGAATATCGAAGATGCCGCCCCAGGCGGCGGCGCTTTTCCATTCTTGACCCTTTCTTCATGCTCCTCACGTAAGGAAAACTGACGGCAATTCTTCGCCGGGAGCCGAAATGGGGCAGGTTCTGAGTGGGTCGCAATGGCGAGTGTACGTTCATTTGAGGCAGGGGATGTGGATGCGGTCGCGGATCTCTTCCAGCGACTGCTGCGCAAGAGCGGTCAGCCGGCAAACGACGACCTGAAGGCCTACATCCACACCCTCTTCCTCGACGGCGCCAACCGCGACGCCGGCCTTTTCTCGCGCGTGCATGTGCGCACCGACGGCACCGTCTCCGGTTTCCTCGGCGTGTTGCCCGTCGAGATGCAGTTCGAAGGGCGGCGCCTGCTGGCCGCCAATTGCGGCACCTTTGCCTGCGACGACCGCGACAGCGACCCCTTTGCCGGCGCGCGCCTCCTGCGCGACGTGCTCTCGGGCCCGCAGGACCTGTCCTTTAGCGAGACCTCGAACGACATATCCACCGACATGTGGCGGACGATGCGCGCGGGCGTGCTCGCCTCCTACAGCCTGGAATGGCTGCGTATTCTCAAACCCGCCGCCTTCGCGCTGGAAGCGGTAGCCGGGAAAGTTTCGGCCGCGCGCCTCTTGTCGCCCGTCGCGAAACTTGGCGATGCCATCCTGTGCCGGCGCGGCGGCAAGCAGACCTGGTCGCACTATGCGCCGCTTGCCGGCAAGGCCGATGCCTTCGCGGCGACACCCGCCGACAACGCCGAGTTCGCCGCCCTCGGCGTTGAGCTTGTCGCCCAGTTTCCCCTGCGTCCCGCCTGGGACCAGCCCACGCTCGAGGCCATGCTGAAACACGCCGAGCGCAAGGCGCTGCATGGCGAGCGCATCCAGCACATCGTGCGTGCGCGATCCGGCAAGCCTGTCGGCCTCTATCTCTATTACGGCAATCCCGGCGGCATCGGCCGCGCCGTGCAGGTGATGGCGGCACCGGGACAGGAAGCGATCGTCATCGACTGCCTTATCCGCAATGCCCATGAACGCGGCCTCGTCGCCGTCAGGGGCCGCACGCAGCCGCAGCTGTTGCAGGCGATGATCGGCAAGAAATGCGCTTTCCTGCACACGTCCTCGACCGTCGTGCACGCCCGCGACCCCGCCATTCTCGCCGCGCTGACGCACGGCCAGCCCTTCCTCAATGGCCTTGCCGGCGAGGGCTGGACGCGCCTCATCGGCGACCGCTTCGGATAGGTCGGCCATGTGCGGGATCGCCGGATATCACGGGGGGAATTTTTCACCCGAGCGGGCCGCGGACGCTCTCGCCCGCATGGTCGCGGCGCTCCGCCATCGCGGGCCGGATGCCGAAGGCGTTCTTGTCAGAGGCGATACCGGTCTGGCCCACACCCGCCTTTCCATCGTCGGCCTTGCCGACGGCGCCCAGCCGATGGAAACGGAAGACGCATCGCTCGCCGTCTCCTTCAACGGCGAGATCTTCAACTATGTGGAACTGCGCGCGGACCTTGCAGCCCGCGGCCACCGCTTCCGCACGACCTCCGACACCGAAGTGCTGCTGAAGGCCTATGAGGCGCGGGGCATCGACTGCCTGCAGGATTTCAACGGCGATTTCGCCTTTGCCCTCTACGATGCGCGCAACCGCACGCTGCTTTTGGCGCGCGATCGCATGGGCGTTCGCCCCCTCTTCTATACCGAGCACGAGGGCGCGCTGTTTTTCGCCTCGGAAATCAAGGCGCTGCTGGCGCTCCCCGGCATGACGGCACAGATCGATCCGCTCGCGCTCGACCAGATCTTCACGCTCTGGTGCCCCATCCCACCCCGCACCGCCTACCGGGGCATCCATGAACTTCCACCCGGCCACATGATGCTCGTGCGAGACGGCGAGCGGACGATCCGACCATGGTGGCAGCTCTCCTTCCCCGATCGTGCCGACGTGCCGTCGGCTGGCCAAACGGGCGAGCAGGCCGAGGAACTGCGGGCACTGCTCTCGGACGCCACCCGCATCCGCCTGCGCGCCGACGTGCCGGTCGGCGCCTATCTCTCCGGCGGCCTCGATTCTTCGCTGATCGCAGCGCTGGCCGCCCGCACGGTTACCCATGGCCTGCGCACCTTCTCCCTGACCTTCCGCAGCGAGGAGCACGACGAAAGCGGCTGGCAGCGGCAGATGGCCGCGACGCTCGACGCCGAGACCGACAGTGTGGAATGCACGACGGCGGCGATTGCGGCCGGCATGCCCGAGGTGATGCGCCATATCGAATGCCCGATCCTGCGCACGGCGCCTGTGCCCCTTCATCTTCTCGCGGCGCGCGTGCGCGAGCGCGGCATGAAGGTCGTTCTGACCGGCGAGGGCGCGGACGAAATCTTTGCCGGCTACGATATCTTCCGCGAGGCGCGTGTCCGGCGCTTCTGCGGCCGCCAGCCCCTGTCCGCCCGCCGTCCCCGTCTCTTCCAGCGGCTCTATCCGTACCTGCCCGGCCTGCACCAGCAGACGCCGGAATATCTCGCGCGCTTCTTTGCCTTCGGCGCCGAGACGCTCGACGATCCGCTTTATTCCCACCGGCCCCGCTTCCGCTCGACGGCCGCGACCAAGCTGTTCTTCTCGGCCGAGCTGAAGGACACGCTCGGCGACTATGATGCGGCCGCCGACCTCGCCGCCCAGCTGCCGGCGGATTTCGGCCGCTGGCATCCGCTGCACCAGGCGCAGTATCTCGAAACCGCCTTTCTGCTGCCCGGCTACATCCTTTCCAGCCAGGGGGACAGGGTGATGATGGCGAATGCCGTGGAGGGACGTTTTCCCTTCCTCGATCATCGCGTCGTCGCCTTCGCCGCAAACCTCCCGCCCGAGACGAAGCTGCAGGGCCTGCGCGAAAAACACATTCTCAAGGAAGCCGCTCGCGGCCTCGTGCCCGAGGCGATCATCGATCGCCCGAAGCAGCCGTACCGCGCGCCGGACAGCGAAAGTTTCGCCGCGCCGGGCACGCCGGCCTATCTCGACGACGTTCTTTCGCCGGCGCGGCTTGCCGAAAACGGCCTCTTCAATGGCCCGGCCGTCGGAAAACTCAAGGAGAAAGTCGTCAAGGGACAGGCTAGCGGCTTTCGCGACAACGCCGCCTTCATCGGCATTCTTTCGACACAGCTTCTCGGCGCAGCAGCGCCATCGACACACCGCGCATAAAGGATCGGGATCCCAGACATGTCCGACGAAACCAGAACCGCCATCCGCGCCTTCATCGTGGAGAACTTCCTGTTCGGCGACGACAGCCAGCCGCTTGCCGCCGACCTCTCGCTGATCGACAACGACCTCATCGATTCCACCGGCATTCTCGAACTGGTCGGCTTTCTGGAGGAGCGTTTCGCCATCACCATCACGGATGCGGATATCGTGCCGGCCAATCTGGATACGATCGACCGCATTGCCGGCTTCATCGCCCGCAAACAGGCCGCCTGACGGCAGGCGGCGATGCGGATCGAGCACTATCTCCAGGCCAGCGCAGAGCGTGACGGCGCCAGGACGGCGATCGTCTCCGGCGAGACGCGGCTGAGCTACGACCGCCTGCTCGATCTGTCCCAACGCCTTGCGACGACGCTCCACGACCACGGCGCCGGTCGCGGCGAGCGTGTGCTCATTCTCCTCGACAACGGCTGGCGCACCGCCGTTGCCGTGCTGGCGACGTGGACGGCGGGTGCCGCGATCTGCCCTGTCAACCCCTCGACGAAAACCGAACGTCTCGCCGCCATCGCACGGGATTGCGATCCCGCCGTCGTCATCGTCGAAAACCGTCTGCAACGCCTCGTCGAGGAAAGCCCGGAACTTGCGGCACTCCCCCGCCTTGTCGTGGGCGAGGCCGGCTGCTTCGATGCCGCGCTTTCGGCCACTCCCTTCGCCCCGGCCGAGGATTTTCCCGACACCGATCTCGCCGCGCTCATCTACACCTCCGGCTCGACGGGTGCACCCAAGGGTGTGATGCACAGCCACGCCACGCTCGACGCCGCTGCCCGGTCGATCACCCGCTATCTCGAAAACACTGCTGCCGATATCCTGCTGGTCGTGCTGCCGCTGTCCTTCGGCTACGGGCTCAACCAGCTGGTGACGGCAATGCTGTGCGGCGCGACGCTCGTCATCGAAAAATCCTTCGCCTTCCCGCAGGCCGTCTTCGAGACGATCCGCAACGAACAGGTGACGGGGTTTCCGCTCGTGCCGGCCATGGCCGCGATGATGATGCAGGCGCGCGAACTCGACGCGTCGCTCTTTGCAAGCCTGCGCTACATCACCAGCGCAGCCGCGCCACTGCCGCTCGCCCATCTCGACTGGCTGCGCACCTTCCTGCCCCATGTCCGGATCTACTGCATGTACGGCCAGACCGAATGCACCCGTGCTACCTGGCTTGCGCCGGAAGCAATCGACGCGAAGCGAGGCTCGGTCGGCATCGCCATACCGGGCACCACCGCCACGGTGGTGGACGAGGCGGGCGAAACGGTTTTACCCGACACCGTCGGCGAGCTTGTCATCAGCGGGCCGCATGTGATGCTCGGCTATTGGCGCAACGCGGCGGCCACCAGCCGTGCGCTACGACCTGAGCCGCGCACCGGAGCTCTTCGCCTCCACACCGGCGATCTCTTCACGGCCGACGCCGACGGCTATCTGACCTTCGTTTCCCGCATGGACGACATCATCAAATCGCGCGGCGAGAAGGTCGCGCCGCAGGCGGTGGAAGAGGTGCTGTGCCGCATGCCCGATATTGCCGAGGCGCTGGTCTTCGGCGTGCCGCATGACGTGCTCGGGGAGGCTGTCAAAGCCGTCGTCGTCGCCTCGAATGCCGATCTCACGGAACGCGAAATCCAGCGCTTCTGCGCCCGTCACCTTGAAGACCACATGGTCCCGAAAATCATCGAATTTCGCGACAGCCTGCCCCGAACCGACAGCGGCAAGGCCAGCCGCCGCCTTGCCGCCTTGCCCGCCAACCCGACAGGATCGAAGTGATGACCCACACGCCCGCCTTTGCCCCGCTCGTGCTCGATCCCGCCGCCGAGGCGGAGCGCATCGCGCAATGGATGCGCGAACGGCTGCGGCTCGACCTGCGCAAGCGCGGCCTGGTACTCGGGTTGTCGGGCGGCATCGATTCCAGCCTCTCGGCGGCGCTGGCCGTCACGGCGGTCGGCGCGAAGAACGTCTTTGCCCTCTACATGCCGGAAAACGATTCCGATCCCGAAAGCCTGCGGCTCGGGCGCAGCGTCGCACAAACCTTCGGCATCGACAGCACGCTGGAGGATATCGGCCCGGCGCTCGCCGCCATGGGCTGCTATGAACGTCGCGACGCCGCCATTCGCGAGGCTGTGCCGGACTATGGAGATGGCTGGGCGTCCAAGATCGTCTTCGATAGCACGCTGACAACGGGCGGCTACAACATCTCCTCGCTCGTCGTGCGTTCGCCCGATGGCGAGATGCGCAAGGTGCGCCTGCCGGCCAGCGCCTATCTCGGTATCGTCGCAGCCACGAACATGAAGCAGCGCAGCCGCAAGCAGCTCGAATATTACCATGCCGACCGGCTGAATTTCGCCGTGATCGGCACGCCCAACCGGCTGGAATACGACCAGGGCTTCTTCGTAAAGAATGGCGACGGCGCGGCCGATATCAAGCCCATCGCCCATCTCTACAAATCGCAGGTCTACCAGCTTGCGGCCCATCTCGGCGTACCCGCCGAAATCCTCTCCCGCCCGCCGACGACCGACACCTATTCCCTGCCGCAGACACAGGAGGAATTCTATTTCGCCCTGCCCTATGACAAGATGGACATCTGCCTCTACGGGTTGAACCACGCATTGCCGGTCGAGGCTGTGGCGGCAGCGACCGGCCTTCGTTCAAGCCAGGTCGAACTGGTCTGGACGGACATAGCCGCAAAACGCAAGGTCGCCCGCTATCTTCACAGCCCGCCGCTCGTCATGGTGTGATCGCGCCGCGGGATAGGCCCGCTTGAATTCCCGGCTGCCCCGTCTATCCTGTTCCCATGCGTGCGAACCTCACCTTCGAACAACTCCAGCGCTGGAGCAGCGGCATCGCCTCTGCGGTGAGCGCCACGTTGCCCGAGGAGATTTCGGCCCATTTCACGGCCGGCGCGCGCGATCTCATCGCCTCGGATCAGGTCTATATCGGCCTCTATCTGCGCGACAGCGCCTCGATCACCATCTACGAGCGCGATCCCGATCACTGGAACCGCAACTACGACACCCGAAAATACCAGCAGGACCCGTTCTTCCGCCTCTTCGCCGGCTCGCGGCAGGATTTTCTGCTGCCGCTCTCCGCTCTGGACAAGGGCGATTTCCACACCAGCGCCTATTACCGTGACTTCTACGAACCGTCGGGCAGTTTCGACGAGATCACCGGCGTCTTCAATTTCGACCGCAATGCCGCCGGCTTCGTCACCTACCTGCGCCGGCGCGGTGCCCGCCCCTTCGGGGCCGAGGACGTGGCGACCGCCGAAGCCACCGCCGATGCGACCCGTATGGTGCTCGAACGGCTGTGGCGGCAATGGCGACCGCCTGGCGAAAACCAGCTGTCGCTTGGTGACCTCAGCGCACGCGAACGCCAGATCGCCGTCCTCCTCATCGACGGCGGCTGCGCAAAAACCATTTCGCGCGATCTCTCGATCTCGCCCGGCACCGTGCGCAACCACATCAAGACGGTCTACCGCAAGCTTGGCATCCACTCGCAGGTCGAGCTGATGGCCGCCGCGCGGGACGGCGGCCTTGCCCTTCCCTCACTGCCCTGAAACGACGCGCGTCCACATGCGGTTCTGCAGGCGGAGAAGCTTCGCGTCGTTCGTTTCCACCACGAAGAGTTTTGCCTTCACGTCGTCAGGCGGGAAGACACCGGGGTCCTTCGCCACCGCCTGGTCCATCAGCGGCAGCGATTCCGGAATGGGGTTGGCGTAGGAAACGTAGCTGGAATTGGCCGCCGCGATCTCGGGCCGCATGTTGAAGTCGATCCAGGCCAGTGCGTTTTCCGGATGCGGCGCGTCCTTCGGCACCACCATCGTGTCGAAGTTGATCAGCGTGCCCTCCTTCGGGATGGCATAGGCGATCTCCAGCTTCTTCTCGCTTTCGGCCGCACGCGCCTTCGCCTGCAAAATATCGCCCGACCAGCCGAGCACGACGCAGATATCGCCATTGGCGAGGTCGTTGATATAGCGCGAGGAATGGAAGTAGCGGATGTGCGGACGCACCTTCAGCAGCAATTCTTCCGCCTTGGCGATATCATCCGGGCTGGTCGAATGTGGATCGATGCCGAGATAATTCATCGCCATCGGGATGATTTCTGCGGGCGCATCGAGCATGGCGACGCCGCAATCGGCGAATTTTTCCACGATGGCAGGGTCGAAGACCATGGCGAAACTGTCGACAGGGGCGTCCCCCATGCGCTCCTTCACCGCCGCAACATTGTAGCCGATGCCGTCGGTGACGGACATATAGGGCACGGCAAAGACATTGCCCGGATCGGCGCCCGCGATCAGCGACAGCGCCTGCGGATCGAGCTTGCCGATATTTGCAAGCTTCGCCTTGTCGAGCGGCTGGAAGGCACCGGCCTTCACCTGATTTTTCAGGAACGGATAGGCCGAGGGATAGACGACGTCATAGCCCGCGCCGCCGGTCAGCATCTTGGTTTCCAGCACCTCGTTGCCGTCATAGACGTCGTAGACGACGCGGATGCCGGTTTCCTTCTCGAACTTTTCGGCCGTATCCGGCGCGATATAGTCCGACCAGTTGTAGACGTTGACGACCTTTTCCTCCTGCGCTTCGGCGCCGCCGATGGCAGCGAGCAAAGCGAGGACCGAGACGAGCGTTCTTCTGCGCATGGTGTTCTCCCTCAGGCTTTCGTCTGGCCGGCATAGACCGGCAGAGTGATGCAGGCGACATTGCCGCCGCCGAGCAGGATTTCGCGGGAATTCTCGATGCCGGTGATACGGTGTTCCGGGAAGAGTTCGGCGAGCTTGGCTTTCGCGGCGAGATCCAGCTTCTCGTCGTCGAACTGCGGCACGACGACGACGGAATTGCCGGGGTAGTAGTTGATATAAGTGGCCGCGATGCGGTTGCCGGCCGGACGTGCCCAGGTGCTGTCGACCTGATCGACGCCCGCCGCCTCCTCCGTCGTCATCTCGATTGGACGGGGGTGGAGGATACGGTGCACTTCGAGGCTGCGGCCACGCGCATCGCGGGCTGAACGCAGCACGTCCTCCACCTCGCGCACGATCTCGTACTGCGGATCGTCGCGCTCCTCCGTCCAACTCATCGCCACCACGCCCGGCCGTACGAAGCAGCAGACATCGTCGACATGACCGTCCGTCTCGTCGAAACAGAAGCCGCGCGGCAGCCAGATGACATGTTCCAGCCCGAGATAGTCCGAAAGCTGCTTTTCGACCTCCGCCTTGCCGAGATGGCCGTTGCGGTTGCGGTTGAGCAAGCACTGTTCCGTGGTGATCAGCGTGCCCTGACCGTCGCATTGCAGTCCGCCGCCCTCGGCGATCAGCGTCGAGCGGTAGCGGTCCAGGTTTTCGGTTTCGAGCACCTTGCGGGCGGCGAGATCGTCGAGGTTCCACGGCGCATAGAGGCCGCCGTCATTGCCGCCATAGGCATTGAAGGTCCAGTCGACGCCGCGCACCGCGCCGTGATCGTTGATGACGAAGTTCGGGCCGCTGTCGCGCAGCCAGGAATCGTCCGTCGACATTTCGACGAGGCGAACGTTTTCCGGCAGCATGGCGCGGGCATTCAGCCATTGGCGGGAGGAGACGGCGATCGTCACCGGCTCGCTCTCGGCGATCGCCGCCGCGACCCGCGCGAAAAGTTTTTGCGCGGGCTTGGCGCCGAGACGCCAGGTATCCGGCCGCTCCGGCCAGATCAGCCAGCAGCCGGCCTTCGGCTCGAATTCTCCCGGTGCGCGAAAACCGTCGGCCTTCGGCGTGCTTGCAAGCGTGCGTGCCATGTGTCCCCCAGATGAAAAGTCTGGGTGGATTAAGGCAAGCGCGGCCCTTTCGGGTCAATGTCCCATTTGGGATGGGTGATCAGCCCTCGAAGAGCATCAGCGTGTCGCCGGCCTGAAGATAATCGCCTTCCTTGACCCGCAGGCGCAGGCGGCCGGCCTTGGGGGCGAGTACCTGCGTTTCCATCTTCATGGCCTCCATCACCGCCACGAGTTCGCCCTCGGCAACCTCGGCGCCATCGGCGATCTTGAAGGCCTGCAGCGTGCCGGAAACAGGGGCGGCGATGCCGTCCTCGGCGGGTTTGCCGCTCCCGACGGACCCCGTGCCCTGCCCGGCCGCTCCCAGCCCCGCGAGCAGTATGCTCGGCAGTGCCAGCGAAACACGCTTGCCATCGATCTCGAGATGGGTGCGGATCAGAGTCGGATCGGTAGCCGGCTCTGGACGTGCCATCGCATCCGGCATGGCGGCGAAGTCGGTTTCGATCCAGCGGGTGTGCACCTTGAAGCCATCGGTTCCGATGAAGTCCTGGGTATCGATAGCGGCGCGGTGGAACGGCAGGACCGTCGCCACGCCCTCGATGCGGAATTCCTTCAGCGCCCGCCGGGCGCGGCGCAGCGCTTCCTCGCGCGTCGCACCGGTGACGATCAGCTTGGCCATCAGCGAGTCGAAGACGCCCGGAATGCTGGAACCGCTGACGACGCCGCTATCGACGCGTACGCCCGGTCCGGACGGCGGATCGAAAACGGTGATCATGCCCGGCGTCGGCAGGAAGCCGCGGCCGGGGTCCTCCGCATTGATGCGGAATTCGATGGAATGGCCGCGCGGGGCGGGCGTCTCGAGCAGGGTCAGCCGCTGGCCTTCGGCGACGCGGAACTGCTCGATGACGAGGTCGATGCCGGTCGTCTCTTCCGTGACGGGATGCTCCACCTGCAGGCGTGTGTTCACCTCGAGGAAAGAGATCGTGCCGTCCACGCCGAGCAGGAATTCCACCGTGCCTGCGCCGGAATAACCGGCGGCGGCGCAGATCGCCTTGGCGGCAGCGTGGATCGTCTCACGCTGTTCCAGCGAGAGGAAGGGTGCGGGCGCCTCCTCGATGAGCTTCTGGTTGCGGCGCTGCGCCGAGCAGTCACGGGTGCCGAGAACCAGAACATTGCCATGTTTGTCGGCGATGACCTGCGCCTCGATATGGCGCGGGCGGTCCAGGAAGCGTTCGAGGAAACATTCGCCACGGCCGAAGGCGACCGTCGCCTCGCGCACGGCGGATTCGTAGAGGTCGGCGACCTCCTCCATCTTCCAGGCGACCTTGATGCCGCGCCCGCCGCCGCCATGCGCCGCCTTGATGGCGACCGGCAGACCATGCTGTTCCGCGAAGGCGATCACTTCGGCGGCCGAAGACACCGGGCCATCGCTGCCGGCGACGAGCGGCGCGCCGACGCTCAGCGCGATGCGCCGGGCCTCGACCTTGTCACCGAGCGCCTCGATCACCTTCGGCTCGGGCCCGATCCAGGTCAGGCCGGCGTCCTGCACGGCCTTGGCGAACCGGGCGTTCTCCGACAGGAAGCCGTAGCCCGGATGCACCGCATCGGCGCCGGCGCGTTTTGCGATGGCGATCAGCTTTTCGATATCGAGATAGGTTTCCGCCGGGCGCACGCCGCCAAGGCCATAGGCCTCGTCGGCAAGCCGAACAAACAGCGCGTCCGCATCCGGGTCGGCATAGACGGCGACCGACTGGAGGCCGTGGTCACGGCAGGCGCGCAGGATACGCACGGCGATCTCGCCACGATTGGCAATCAGCACTTTCTTCATGGCATTGCTCCTAGCGGGTCGCGGCGATATCGGCGAAAGGGCCGACCGGGCGGAAACGGATTTTGGCGTTGATGGGAACCTGGCCGGCAAGATCCAGGTGGTATTCGGCGACCGCACCGATGACGGGATAGCCGCCGGTCAACGGATGGTCGGCGAGGAAGAGCACCGGCTGGCCGCTGTGCGGCACCTGGATGGCGCCCGTCGCCGTGCCCTCGCTTGGCAGCTCCGCGCTGTCCTTGCGCTCCAGCGGCACATCGCCGGCAAGGCGGATGCCGACGCGGCTCGATTGCGGCGTGACCTGCCAGAGCTGGCTCGTCAGCGTTTCCAGGCCCTTTTGCGTGAACCAGTCCGTGCGCGGGCCAAGCACCACGTCGAGTGTCACCACGTCACCGGCAGCGGGCAGGTCGAAGGCGGGAACTTCGTCGCAGGCAACGCTCGCCAGTCCGGCCGTTTCGCTCTTCAGGGCCAGCACGGTCCCGGCGATCACCAGCTCCGGACCGACGACGGCGAGCGTATCGGTCGCCGCACTGCCGAGAACCGGCACTACATCGAAACCGCCGCGCACGGCGAGATAGGCGCGCATGCCTTTTTTCGGATGGCCGATCGTGACGACGTCGCCCGGTTCCAGCGCGATCGGGCAATAGGGCTCGAAGTCCTGCACGCGACCCGCGCTGTCGCGCACCGTCACCGGACAGGTCGCGCCGGCAAGGCCGATGACGGCGCGGACACTGCTTTCGAAGGAGAAGCCGCCGAGCGTGAGTTCGAGGCCCGGCGTGTTCGCCGGATTGCCGACGATGCGGTTGACGGCGTTGAAGGTGCCGCGGTCGAGCGCACCGGAGGCGGAGACACCCTGTCCCGTCTGGCCGAACCGTCCGAGGTCCTGGAAGACAGCGGGCATCGGGGCAGCGAGCACCGTGAACTGCGGGGCATCAGCTGCAAGGATACGCTCCACCCGGGGAGCAGGCGCAGGAATGCTGACGGTCCTGCCCGCCTTCTCCATATCGAAGAAGCGCACGCGATAACCGGGCTGGAACAGCGCGCCGGGGTCGCGGTCGATATCCCACATCTTGATCGGCGTCGTGCCGATAATCTGCCAGCCGCCGGGGCTCGCTTGCGGATAGACCCCGCTGAAGGCGCCGGCGAGCGCGACGGAGCCGGCCGGGATGCGGGTGCGCGGGCTTTTGCGGCGCGGCACGTGAAGTGCCGTATCGCCGCCGACGAGGTAGCCGAAACCCGGGGCGAAACCGCAGAAGGCGACGGTGAATTCGCTTTCCGTGTGGCGGCGGACGGCCTCCTCGACGGAAAGGCCGGTCAATTCGGCGACATCGCCGAGATCCTCGCCGTCATAGCGCACGGGGATTTCGACGAGATGCTCCGACGGCGCGATCTTCGCCGAGAGGTCGCGGGTGCCGATGCGGCCCGCAAGGTCGGAAGCCGAAACCTTGTCCGGGCGGAAGCTGATCATCAGCGTGCGCGCGGCCGGCACCATCTCGGCGATGCCGTCGACGGGATCGGCCTGCAGCGAGGCGAAGAGCGCGAGCGTCTCGTCGAGATCGGCGAGTTCGACGAGGATGGTGGTCAGGCTGACGGGAAGAAAACGCATCGAAGCCTCACGCGTGATAGGCGGAATCGGGGACATCGGTGATGAACATGTGGCCCGGCGCATGGGTGATGGCGAAGGGCACGCCCGATGCCATCACGGCCGCCTGCGGAGTGACGCCGCAGGCCCAGAACACCGGCACTTCGCCCGGCTCGATGCGAACCGCATCGCCGAAATCCGGCTTAGCGAGATCGCCGATGCCGATTTCACCGGGCGCGCCGACATGAACGGGCGCACCATGCACGGCCGGGAAGCGGCCGGAAATGGTGGCGGCATCGGCAACGCGCGAGGCCGGGATCGGGCGCATGGAGACGACCATGTTGCCCTTGAGCCTGCCCGCCGGGCGGCAGGCCCTGTTCGTCAGGTACATCGGCACGTTGGTCCTGTCCGTCATGTGGCGGATCTCGATGCCCGCCTCCACCATCGGCGTCTCGAAGGTGAAGGAGCAGCCGATCAGGAAGGCGACGAGGTCGTCGCGCTCCGCCCAGGCGGCGGTGGCGTCAGGCGTTTCCTCGACGAGTTTTCCATCCCGCCAGATGCGGTACAGCGGCAGGTCGGTGCGAAGGTCGGCACCGGGCGCCAGAAGCGTCGTCGGCGAGCCCGGATCGGACACGTCGAGCACCGGGCAAGGCTTTGGGTTGCGTTGCGCATAGAGCAGGAAATCGAAGGCCCAGTCGCGCGGCAGCACGATCATGTTGGCCTGGGTGAAGCCGGGCGCGATGCCCGAGGTGGGCGCGACAAGCCCATCCCGGTAAGTGGACCGCGCCTTGCGGGCGGCCGTGGCATCGGCATGGTCCAGATAGGCGGTCGGGATCGTCATTATGTCACCTCACGCCTTGTCCACGAAGGAGCTGACAACAATGCCTTCCGCCTCGAAGCGGCGGCGGATTTCCTGGGCGATCGCAACGGCACCGGGGCTGTCGCCGTGCACGCAGATCGACTGCGCCTCGATGCGGATGGTGCTGCCGTCGATGGCTTCCAGCGTGCCCTCCCGGGCGAGCTGCACCATCCGGTCGGCGATTTTCTTCTCGTCATGCAGCACGGAACCGGCTTCACGGCGGGAAACGAGCTCCCCCTTAGGCGTATAGGCACGGTCGGCAAAGGCCTCCGCGACGACGGCAAGGCCGGACTTGCGGGCGAGATCGAGGATCGGCGCATTGGCAAGGCCCATCAGGACGAGCGAAGGATCGACCGCCTTGATACCGTCGATCACCGCCTGGCCCTGTTTCGCATCATAGGCGATGCGGTTGTAGAGCGCGCCATGCGGCTTGACGTAGCGCACCGTCGTGCCCGCCGCGGCGGCAACGCCCTTGATCGCACCGATCTGGTAGATCACGTCGGCGATCAGCTCTTCGGACGTGGCGTCCAGATCGCGGCGGCCAAAACCGACGCGGTCGGGATAGGAAACGTGGGCACCGATGACGACGCCGTTTGCCGCAGCCGCCTTCACCGTGCGAAAAATGCCGGCCGGATCGCCGGCATGGAAACCGCAGGCGATGTTGGCGGAGGAGACGACAGCGAGCATAGCCGCATCGTCGCCCATGCGCCAGGCGCCGTAGCTTTCGCCGAGATCGCTGTTGAGATCGATCGCTGTCATGGTCCCCTCCCCTATGCGCCGAGCAGGCTGAAGATGTTGCCGGCCGACTTGTAGCCCATATACCACGTCAGCGCGCAGGTCAGGACGCCGAGGATCAGCAGCCAGCGCGGATAGTGGTAGCCGTTCATCAGGTCGGGGCGCGCCCAGGCGGCATACATGAAGATCGAGAAACCGATCGGCAGGACGAGACCGTTGAGGCCGCCCACGAAGACCAGCATGGCAGCCGGCGGCGTGGTGATCAGGATGTAGCAGACCAGCGAGAAGGCGATGAAGGCGACGGTCGCGAGATTGCGCTGGCGCTCGGTCATGTCGGGCTTGAAGGCCGTCAGGAACGAGACGGACGTATAAGCCGCACCGATGATGCTGGTCATGGCCGAAGCGAGGAAGACGGCCCCGAACAGGCGGAAGCCGATATTGCCGGAGGCCGCATGGAAAGCCTGACCGGCGGGGTTCGCGGCCTGGCCGGAGAGGTCGATCACCACGCCGCTTGCGACAACGCCGAGGATGGCGAGGAAGAGGATGTAGCGCAGCACGCCCGTTATCGCGATGCCGCTGAAGGCCGCGCGGTTGATGGCACCGATGTTTTCGACGCCGGACGTGCCCTTGTCGAGCAGGCGATGTGCGCCGGCATAGGTGATGTAACCGCCGACCGTGCCGCCGACGATGGTGGTGATGGTGGCGAAGTCGATCGTATCGGGCAGGAAGGTTTGGCGGAAGGCTTCGGCGACCGGCGGGCCGGACGCAATGGCCGCATAGACGATCAGCGCCAGCTTGACGAAGGCGGCGACGATGACGACGCGGTCCATGGCAATGCCGGCGCGACGCGACAGGAAGATGCCGATGGCAGCCAGCGCGCCGATCGCCCCCCCGATCTTCGGGTCGAGATCGATCATCGCATTGAAGCCGAGGCCGGCGCCGCCGATATTGCCGATGTTGAAGAACAGGCCGCCGATGATGACGAGAACCGCGAGCAGATAGCCGGAGCCGGGAATCGCGGCATTGGCGATGGCCGGCGCGCGCATGCGCGTCACGGCGACGATGCGCCAGATGTTCGCCTGCACGACGAAGTCGATCAGGATGGAGACGAGGATGGCGAAGGCGAAGGCTGCACCAAGCTTGACGGTGAAATTGGCCGTCTGCGTGATGAAGCCCGGCCCGACAGCCGACATCGACATCAGGAACATGGCCGAAAGCAGGGCGCGGCGCTGGGTCGCCTTGTTTTGCGCCGGGGGTACGGCGTGGATTGCCGCAAGCTCGTTCTGCTGCATGGGTGTCCTCCCGGGTCTGCCGCCGTGCTGACGGTAGCTCATGGGGGAATATCATGCTCTGCTACACAAAAATGTCAATATTGTTCAACAATATTTCGGTATCGTTCCTTATTATGGCCGCTTTACCAACCACATAGCACCAGATTCGCCACAATTTCCGACCCCATTGCACTTGCATTCATGCTAAGGGCAGACGGGAAAGTGGGTCGCCGGGCACAACCTGTCCGGCAGGGAGAATGACATGACGGAAGACGGAGAAGGCCTGCCGCTGGCGGACCGCTTGGCACGGCACATTCGCACACTGCTGATTTCGGGCGAGCTGTCGCCCGGCCAGCGCCTCTCGGAAGCAGCCTTCAGCGAGCGCTTCGACGTCTCGCGCAATTCGCTGCGCGAAGCCTTCCGCCTGCTGACCAAGGACGGGCTTTTGCGCCACGAGGCCAATCGCGGCGTCTTCGTCACCGTCCCGTCCATGTCTTCGGTCATCGATATCTACCGCGTACGGCGCATGCTGGAATGCGGCGCGCTGCGCCAGGCCTGGCAGCAGCATCCGGCAATCCGGGTGATGCGCGAGGCAGTCAACAATGCGCGCGAGCAACGTGATCGGGGCGACTGGGTCGGCGTCGGCAGCGCCAACATGATCTTTCACACCGCCATCATAGATCTCTCGGACAGCGCGCGGCTGACCGAATTCTACGAGCGCATCTCGGCGGAACTGCGCCTCTGCTTCGGGCTCTTGAACGACCCCGAGCACCTGCACTCGCCCTTCGTCGACATGAACGACGCGATCGTCACCCTTCTGGAAGAGGGAAAGCCGGCGGAGGCCGCCGCGCTGATGGAGACCTATCTCAACCTCGCCGAACGCACGATGCTGAAGGCGCTGGAGCGAGCCGAGCAGGCTTAAGCGACGCCGGCACGGCGCAGCGGGATGACGGAGCCTGTGGCGTCCGGCAGGAACGGTTCCGGGCGGCCGAGGAAGTAGCCCTGCGCATAATCGACGCCGATCGTGCGGAGCGCGGCGAGGATGTCCGCGTTCTCCACGAACTCGGCGATCGTCCGTCGGCCGGCGAGATGCGAAATCTGGTTGATCATCTCGACCGTCATCCAGTCCGCCTTGTCCGTCAGCATGTCGCGCACGAAACTGCCGTCGATCTTCACATAGTCGACGGGCAGGCGCTTCAGATAGGTCAGCGAGGACATGCCGACGCCGAAATCGTCGAGCGCGAAGCGGCAGCCCATGGCGCGCATGGCGTTCATGAAGGCGATGGCCTCGTCGAGGTTTTCGATGGCACTCGTTTCGGTGATCTCGAAGCAGAGCACATCCGCCGGCACGCGGCTGCGATGCAGCGCCTCGCGCAGGAAGGGCAGGAACGTCTCGTCCTTCAGCGTCAGGCCACTGAGATTGATCGAATAGGTGCCGGTCGCAACGCCCTTGCGCTGGCCGATGACGTCGAGCGCATGGCGCACGACCCAGCGATCGAGGGCAGGCATCAGGCCGAAGCGCTCGGCCGCAGGAATGAAAGCGCCCGGCGCGAGCAACCTGCCGTTCTCTTCCAGGCGCAGCAGAATTTCACAGTGCTCCGCCGGTGCCTCGTCGCCGTCGATGGTGGCGATTTCCTGGCAATACAACTGGAAGCGGTCTTCCTCCAGCGCGCGATGCAGACGCTGCACCCAGTTGAGATTGGCGGTGAACTGGGTCTGCGCCGCATCCGTCGTCTCGAAGACATGCACGCGGTTGCGGCCCTTCTCCTTTGCCATGTAGCAGGCGATATCGGCCGCCCGCAGCGCCTCCTGCGGCGTAAAGCGCCGTTCGGCGAGATGAACGACGCCGATGCTGGCGCTGATCGAGTAACGATGACCATTCCAGACGAAATCGATCGCTTCGGCAATCTCGCGCAGCCGCAGGGCGATACGGAGTGCATCTTCCGGCGAGCAGTTCGGCAAAATGATGCCGAATTCGTCGCCGCCCAGGCGGGCGAGCAGATCCGTACCACGAATGGCCTTGTCGAGATCGCGCGAAATGCGGCGCAGCAGCTCGTCGCCGGCCGCATGGCCGCCATTGTCGTTGACGGCTTTGAACTGGTCGAGATCGATGAACATCAGCGCATGGCGACTGCCGGGTTGCTCCAGTGCGCGGGTTAGCCGCTCCTCGAAGAGCCGGCGATTCGGCAGACCGGTGAGGCCGTCATGATTGGCATTGTGGGAAAGCTGGCCCTCGATATTGCGGCGATGCGCCAGGAAACTGTTCAGCCGCCAGACGATCAGCAGGATGAAAACCAGCGCCATCGCGGCATTGCTGATGAAGAGGACGGTCTGCACCTGCCGCATCCCCTCCCCCAGCCGGTCCGAGAAGCGCCTCGTAAGGGGCGTGACGAGCGCGTTTATCTCGTCGAGCTGGCGGGTGATGTCGCGACGATCGACCTCATTGATATGCCGCGAGGCATCGATCGCTTCGCCGATCGGGATCAACTGCATCAGCACGCCCTCGGCCGTGCGCCAGTCGCGGATGCTGGCCTCCATGACCGGAAGCCAACGGAAGTACCGGAAGAGCCAGATGATGTTCGGAATGTCGTCAGGATGGTTGCCGGCGGCGAGGAAGCCCCTGAAGGCCGCATCTACATCAGGCGGATCGGCCTCCAGCGCCAACCGCGCCGCACGATCGCCCATCGGCATCGCCATCGCCTCGTGATAGCGCGCGACGAAGGCGCGGTTGCCGGATTCGGCATAGCGGTTGAGGTAGTAGAGAGCGTCATGCTGGCCTTTCGACCAGAGGCTCTCGCCCGTCACGAAGGCACGCAGCGACGAGGTCACCTGCAGGCTGAAGGTGGCAAGCGCGGTCTGCAGAAGGACGATGAGAACGAACGGCCAGGCGACGGCGATAAGGCGCAGTGTCGTTTTTGGGGACTGCGTCATGCAAAACCCCGGCTCTGCAGGTAAAAGGTTGCCGTGCCGCGGGCCGGTTGCCTTTGCCTGTTCGCGATCACCGTCGTCTTGCCTGCCAGTCTCATTACGCGCATCCCTGCCCATGGCGACCGGAAATCCGGGTTATGCGCCACTACGTCAGCAAGGGGATTGGAGCACAAGAGCGTAATGAAAGTGCTAATGCAACCAAAAGATTGCATTCTATCTGCGTCATTTCGAACGGATCTTTTTTCACAACGCCAAGGGCAGGCAAAAAAAATGGGCCAGCGAAAATCGCGGCCCATTGAAGTGTGAAGGTTAAAAACCTCCAGAGGGGAACAGCTGATGCGGCGGCACTGGGAGGAAAACCGCCGTGTGCATCAACTGCATGCACTATGCCCAGTTTTTGACCAGATGGAAAACATTTATTGTGCAATGCAGCTATGCAAATGCCGCGCTGCTCACCACCGGTTTCGCGGCCGGCTTTCTGCAGTTTTTTCCCGGAGATGTCGGAAGGCGGCCCCGCTGCGCGTCTTTTGTGAAAGGTGGGAGGAGAGACCGATGCTTACAGATGACGATCTCGTGCGGTTCGAGCGGCAGGGCACACCGCCGCTGCCTTCAGCTCTCGTGGAAGGTCATGTCGAAAACGACGGCGCTCGGATCTGGCATGCGGTCTTTGGCAACGGGCCGGCCGTCATCCTACTGCATGGCGGGCTCGGCAATGCCGGGAACTGGGGAAACCAGGTGCCGGCGCTTGTCGCCGCGGGCAAGACGGTCATCGCCATCGACAGCCGCGGCCATGGACGCAGCACCCGCGATGCCGGACCGTTCAGCTATGTCCGCATGGCCGGCGATATCGTGGCGGTGATGGATCATCTCGGTATCGGAAAAGCTAGCCTCCTCGGCTGGAGCGATGGCGGCTGCACCGCGCTCATCCTCGCCGACCGGCATCCGGAGCGCGTCGACAGCGTCTTTTTCTTCGCCTGCAACATGGATCCGGGCGGCACGCTCGAGTTCCGGCCGACGCCCGTGCTCGACCGCTGTTTCCACCGGCACCGCCTGGACTACGAGGCCCTGTCGGCAACGCCCGACATCTTCGACACGTTCGTCGCCGACGTTTCGCGGATGATGGAGACCGAACCGAACTACACCGCTGAAGACCTTGCCGGGATCGCGGTCCCCGTCACCATCGTGCTCGGCGAGCACGATGAATTCATCCGCCGCGAGCATGCCGCCTATCTCGCACAGACCATTCCGGGAGCCACACTCGCCATCCTCCCCGGCGTCAGCCATTTCGCGCCGCTACAGCGGCCGGCGCTCTTCAACGACGCTGTTTTGCACTTCCTTGACCGGATCGGCCGTTAGGCCCGCTCCAGCATCGCCTCCGCCGCCTTTT
This sequence comes from Shinella sp. CPCC 101442, assembly GCF_024704725.1. Lineage (GTDB taxonomy): Bacteria > Pseudomonadota > Alphaproteobacteria > Rhizobiales > Rhizobiaceae > Shinella. Next base: position 733,714 of record NZ_JALIQS010000001.1, read on the forward strand.
CCGCGATCATGATCACGGGCGAGTTCGTGTTGCCGGAAACGATGGTCGGCATGATGGAGGCATCGACGACGCGCAGCCGGTCGAGCCCGTGCACACGCAGTCTGGCATCCACCACGGCCATGGGGTCGCTGCCCATCTTGCAGGTGCCGACAGGATGGAAGATCGTCGTTGCGATATCGCCGGCGCGGCGGATCAACTCCTCCTCGCTCTGATATTCGCGACCGGGGAGCATTTCCTGCGGACGGAATTGCGCGATCGCCCTGGCCTGCATGAGACTGCGCGCGTGGCGGATGGATTTGGCCGCCAGCAACCGGTCGCCTGCGGTCGAAAGGTAGTTTGGCCGGATTTCCGGCGGAAGCCCGGCATCGCGCGCCGTCACATGCACCGTTCCGCGGCTTTCGGGCCTGAGATTGCAGACGGATACCGTCACCGCCGGATAGCGGTGCAGCGGTTCGCCGAGCCGGTCGGTGCTGAGCGGCTGGACATGGTATTCGAGATCGGCCGTGGCGACGGCCGGATCGCTCTTGGCGAAGATGCCGAGCTGGCTCGGCGCCATGGAGAGCGGACCGGAGCGCCGAAACGCATATTGCAGTCCCATGCCGGCACGGCTGAAGAGATTGTGGTAAAGCTGGTTCAGCGTGCGCGCACCCTCGATTTTGAAGACCGTGCGGATCTGCAGATGATCCTGCAGGTTCTCGCCGACGCCCCTCAGCTCGTGCTGCACGGGGATCCCGAGGCCGGACAGCAGGTCCGGTCGGCCGACGCCCGACAATTCCAGGATCTTCGGCGAGTTGATCGCCCCGGCCGACAGCACGACCTCGCGCGAGGCCCGCGCGATGCAGAGCCGTCCGCCGAGGCGGAAGCGCACGCCTGTCACGGCCCTGCCGTCGAATTCCAGCCGCTCCGTCTCGGCACCGGTGAGAACGCGCAGGTTCCTGCGCTTCATCGCGGGGCGCAGGAACGCCTTCGTCGTGTTCCACCGCACGCCGCCGCGTTGGTTGACCTCGAAGTAACCCGAGCCCTCGTTGTCGCCGTCGTTGAAATCCTCGGTCTTGCGGATACCAAGCTCTTCAGCCGCATCACGAAAGGCGTCGAGGATCGGCCAGGAGAGGCGTTGGCGCTCGACGCGCCATTCCCCGCCTGCCCCGTGCATGGCCGAGTTTCCGCGGTAGTTGTCTTCCGACTTCACGAAATAGGGCAGCACGTCGTCCCAGCTCCAGCCGGCATTGCCCGCCTGCCGCCAGCCGTCGTAATCCGCCGCCTGGCCGCGCATGTAGATCATGCCGTTGATCGACGAGCAGCCGCCGAGCAACTTTCCACGGGGGTAATTCAGCGCACGACCGTTGAGGCCGGCTTCCGCCGCCGTCTTCATCATCCAGTCGGTACGCGGATTGCCCATGCAGTAGAGATAGCCGATCGGCACATGGACCCAATGGTAACGGTCCGAGCCGCCCGCCTCGAGCAGCAGAACCCGGTTCTTCGGATCGGCCGAAAGGCGGTTGGCCAGAACGCATCCGGCCGAACCGGCACCGACGACGATGAAATCGTACGTGCCTTCATCGACGGGTGTTTCGCTTACATGCTGGTTCACGCCGCAACTCCCGTTGCCATTCTTTCCGAAGCCGACAACCGCCGCCAGAGCGGGGCCATCGCCTCGGCGATGTCCTTGTAGAGTGCGTAGCGCCTGGCGTAGTGGGCGCCAAGGGCTGCATTCGGCCTGTAATGCCGCTCCATGCGGACCATGGCCTCCGCCCCCTCGGTGAAGTCGGCAAAGAGGCCGACGCCCGTACCCGCCGCAATCGCCGCACCGAGTGCGCCCGTTTCCCGCGAAGCGGCAACCGAGACCGGCACGCCGAGCACATCGGCGAATATCTGCGGCCAGAGCGTGCTGCGCGATCCGCCGCCCGACAGCACCGCTTCCTCGAACCTAGCGCCTGCCTTGCGGATCGTCTCGATATGCTGGCGATGGCCGAAGGCGACGCCTTCCAGCAGAGCCCGCACCAGATGCCCCTTGGTGTGCCAGCCGGCCATGCCGTAGAAACCCGCCCTTGCGTGGCCATCCTGCTGGGCGCCATAGAGGTAGGGATGGTAAAGCGGGTCATCCGCGGCGGGCTCGACGGCCGCCGCCAGCGCGCAGCAGGCGTCGAAGGGCGAGACGCCGGCGTGATGGTCGCCTTCAAAGAATTCCCGTACCAGCCATTCGAGATTGGCGGCCGACGTGGCGCTGTTTTCCATCGCCATGTAGCGCGTCCGGTCGAAGGTGGACGACATGAAGACCGGACCGTCGAGATCGGGACCGTCGATGATCACCTGGTTGATGCTCCAGGTGCCGGCGATGACCGAGGCGCTGCCCGTGCGCGAAACACCCGAGCCGAGCGCCGAGGCGACGACGTCGAAGAGCCCGCCGACGACAGGCGTGCCGGCGGCAAGCCCGGTTTCCGCCGCAACAGCCTCGGTCACGCGCCCGGCAATGTCAGCGCTTTCGACGAGCGGCGGCAGGAGGTCCATGCAGTCGCCAAGGCCGTAGGCGTCCATCAGCGCCTTGTCGTAGCGCCGCGCCGCAAGGTCGAGCAGGCCGGCGCCGGACATGTCCGAGACCTCGCTGACGCGTTGCCCCGTCAAGCGGTTGACGACGAAATCCTTGGAATAGAACACCGTACCGATACGCTTGAAGACGTCGGGCCGGTAGCGCTTCAGCCAGGCGAGCAGCGTCGGCGTCTGGGATGGCCAGGGGCGCTGGCGGGCGATCGGATAGGTGCGGTCGCCGACACCTTCGGCCAGCCATTCCTCGACGAGGCCGGTCGCGCGTGTGTCGATAGACTGGATGCCGATCAGTGGCTCGCCGCTCCTGTCGAGCGCATAGAGCCCGTTGCCGTGGCCGGCGCAGCCGATCGCAGCGATATCGCTTGCCGCGATGCCCGCCTTGTCGAGGCAGATACGGATAACGCGTCGGGCATTGGCCCAGAGCTCGCCGAGATCCCGCTCGACATGGCCGGGGCACGGCATGCGGCTGTGCCCCTCCTCCCCGGCATGGGCGAGCTCACGGCCCTCAAGATCGAAGATGACAGCCTTGATGACCGTGTTGCCCGCATCGAGCCCCAGAAGATATTTTTGCATGTGGAACCCCTCCCAGGTTCGTCGACCCGTTATCCCTGCTGATAGAGCGAAAAAGCCTCCTCGCCGCTCGCATCCGCATGGATGATCGCCATCAGCCCGCGCACCACGGCGCTCGGATTGGCGTGCTGGTAGATGTTGCGTCCATAGACCATGCCCATTGCACCCTGTCGCATCAAGGCGGCAGATTTCGCGAAGACGGCGGAAAGGTCTTCCTTACCGCCGCCGCGCACCAGAACCGGGCAGCGCGCCGCCTCGACGACACGGTGGAAATCCTCGGCATTGGTCGTCGGGTCGGCCTTGACGATATCGGCGCCCATCTCGCGGGCAAGCCGCGTCAGGGTGACGATCTTGTCCGCATCGCCATCCACCATGTAGCCGCCGCGTTCGGTGACGGGCTGCATGACGAGCGGCTCGATCATCAGCGGCATGCCGTATTTCTCGCAATCGGCCCGAACGCGCGAAATGTTCTGCACGCACTGGCGGAAGAGATCGGGCTCATCCGGCAGCATGAAGAGGTTCACGACCACACAGGCCGCATCCATCTGCAATGCCCCGATCAGCGGCTCGGCCTCGTTCTGCAGCACGGCCCACATGTCGCGGTGGCGAATGCGATTGTAGGGATTGCCCATGTCGATGCGCATGACGAGCGCCGGCTTGTCCTTGCCGGGGATGTCCTGCAGCAGGTCGGCCTGGCCATAGTTCATCTGGATCGCATCCGGCCCCGCATCGACCAGCGCCTTCACAACGGTCGGCACGTCTTCCAGTCCGTCCAGGAAGGACGGTTCGTTGCACACACCATGATCGATCGCCACATCCAGGCAACGGCCATTGCCGAACAGCCGGTTCATCCGGACCTTGCGGTTGTCTCGCATACTTCACTCCTGTGTTCGTTCCTTGCGGAAAGGGTTTGTTCGGTGACGCCGTGGCGTTCACGCATGAGGGTTAGAAAACGGATGCGCTCATCGGCGATGCGCTGTGCGGACCAGCCCTTTTCGGCGGCAAGCAGCTCGAGCACGGCCTCGGCCATGGCAAGCGAAAGCTCGCCGGAAATCGCAAGCGTCGTACGGCGCAGCAGCATGTCGTCCAGGTGCTCGGCCGCCTCGGCGCGGATGAGATATTGGAGTTCCCGCGTGCTGTAGAGAGCGTGCGGCAGCGGTTGATCCGGTTTCGCCGCGATAAAACGGGCGATATCCTCGGCCTCCGTGCCGTAGCGCTCGAAGAGAACCGCGAGGCGCACGACGGAAAGACCTGTCGATGCAGCAAGGTTGCGGATCCAGGCGTCGCGATCTTTCGGGAAGACGCGCCCGCCGCCGATCGCTCGTTCCGCCGTATCGACACGGCGTGTCACGCCCAGCTGTTCCAGCGCCATGTCTGCGGCGAGCTCGCCGAAGGAGCGGAAGGTCGTCCACTTGCCGCCGATCATGCAGAGCACCGGCGGCCCGCCGTTCCGGCCGTCCAGCACGGTGCAGAAATGGTCGCGCGGGATGCGGCCGGTAAAACTGTCCTTGCTGGCCGGCAGCGGGCGCACGCCGGCAAACTGGAAGACGATCTCCTCCGGCCGGATTGTGACGCCCGGCAGCACGAAGGCGAGCGATTGCAGGATGTAGTCGCGTTCATCCGCCTCGCAGCGCACCGTGCCGGGGTCATCGACGCGGATATCCGTCGAGCCGACCAGCACCTTGCCGAGATAGGGGAACAGGATGCAGATGCGGCCGTCCTCGTTCTCGTAATAGATCATGTGACCGTCGAGCATGTCGCGCAGCCGCGGGTTATCGACGATGAGATGCGATCCCTTGGTGCCCCCCACCAGCGGCGCCGGCCTCGCCTCGCTTGGAAACAGCGTGGCGTTCGCAATGTCGATCCAGCCGCCCGTCGCGTTGATGATCAGGCGCGGCTCAAGCGGGAGCGCCTCGCCGGACAGGCCGTCGCGCAGGACGAAGCGACCGGCACCGGCCTCCTCGATCGTCGCATAGTTCAACGCACCTGCATTCGGACCGGCAGACAGGCCATCGCGCAACAGCTCGATGCCGATGCGCTCGGGATGGCTGACCCAGGCGTCGAAATAGGTCGCGGAATTGCGGACCGACGGATTGAGCGCCGGCCATTTCGAGAGCGTCGCCCTGCGGCTGCGGAACTGATGCTTCGGCATCAGCGCGCGCTTGCGCGTCAGGAAATCGTAGATGCCGAGGCCCGCCTTGATGGCGATGGCGCCGCGGCGGCTGGGGCGGCGGGTGAGGCCGAGAAAACGCACCACACCGTTGGCGAGTCCGGAAAAAGTGTCGAAGATCGGCACCGTGGTCGGCAGCGGTGCGACATAGTGGGGAGCATTGCGCAGCAACCGGTCACGCTCGACGAGCGATTCCTTGACGAGGCTGAACTCGCCGTTTTCCAGGTAGCGCAGGCCGCCATGCACCATGCGCGAGAGTGCAGCACTCGCGCCGGAGCAATAGTCCGCCTGCTCGACGAGCAGCACGTCGACGCCCTGCAGCGCCAGCTCGCGGAAGACGCTGAGCCCGTTGATGCCGCCGCCGAGGACGCACACGTCCACCTTCGGGCTCTCACGAAGCCCGTGCAATGTCTCTGTCCGGTTCATGATGACAGTCCGTTATCCGTCCATATTGGCCAGTTTTGCCGCTATACCGGCGTCGATGGCCGCAAGATCGTCCGCATTGAGCCGGAGTGTGCCGGCCCGGGCATTGTCGAGCGCCTGCGCCGGATTTCGGGCGCCGCAGAGCGCGAAGGTGACGCCCGGCTGCGCCAGCGTCCAGGCGATCACCACCTGCGCGATGCTGGCGCCATGCCGCTCCGCGATCGCGCGGATCGCGTCGGAAAAATCCGTCGCCTTCTGCCGGTTGGCGACCGAGAAACGTGGATTGTCCTTGCGCTGGTCGTCGCCGGCAAACACCCGGTCCGGTCCGATCGTGCCGGAGAGCAGACCGAGCGCCAGCGAGGAGTAGCTCAGCGTCGAAACGCCGCTGGCAAGAGTGAGCGGCAGCAGGTCCGCCTCGATCTCGCGATCGATCATGCTGAACCGCTCCTGGATCGCGTCGAGCGACCCGGTAGCAATATACTGTTCGAGTTCCGACCGGTTGACATTGCTCGCACCGATCGCCCGGATCTTTCCGGCCTTTTTCAGCTCCTGCAGCGCCGCGACCGTCTCCTCGATGGGCGTGGTCGGGTCCTGCCAGTGCGTGATGTAGAGGTCGATATAGTCAGTGCCGAGCCGGCGCAGGCTTTCCTCGACCTCATGGATGATCCCGTCGCGGCCGAGATAGCGGTGGACCGGCTTGCCGTCCTGATCGAAGAAATGATTGCCCTTCGCGGTGTGCCAGACGAGGCCGCATTTCGTGGCGATGACGGCCTTGTCGCGGCGCCCGGCAAGGGCCTTGCCGACGATCTCCTCCGAGCGGCCGAGGCCGTAGGCGGGCGCGGTGTCGATGAGCGTCACGCCAGCCTCGAGCGAGGCCTGGATGGCTGCGATGGATTGCGCCTCGTCCGTGCCGCCCCACATCCAGCCGCCGATTGCCCAGGTGCCGAGGCCGACGGCGGAGGCATTTACGCCGGAGCGTCCGATTGGACGGGTCAACTGTTCGCCGTTCATGCACAAAGTCCTTCTTCGGATGCCAGTTCAAGGATGCGCGCACCGGTCGCCTCGTCGGTGACGAGCGTGTCGAGATGGTTGCCGCGCAGCACGCTGAGGATGGAGCCGGCCTTGTTGAGGCCGCTCGCCACGCCGATCTTCGCCGGGATGGATTCGAATTCTCCGAGCGTCAGCGAAACCAGCGCGCGGTTGAGGCTGTAGTCGCAGACCCGACCCTCGCCATCCAGCAGATGGGCAAGAAGTTCCGCGCTCGCGCCGGAATGTTCGATGGCGTTGCGGTCTTCGCTGGAGGAGGGATGCAGGTCGTAATAGGTCGAATCCTGGCTCAGGATCGAGCCGATACCGACCACCGCGACCTTGGCCTCGCGTGCCCGCTGAAAGACGTCGGCGACGGAGCGCATGTTCATCAGCATCGCGCGCTGTGCGGCATCGTCGGCAAAGAGCGGCGCATGGATCTGGTAGGAACGTCCGCCCAGCCGGTCGGCCATCATCGTCGAGACGTGATTGACGTCGGTATAGTGTTTTCCCTGCACGCAGCCGGTGGCGGGGATGACCTCGACATCGTAACGGCGCGCGGCCTGCAACCCGGCCACGACGGCACTGACGCCCTTGCCGCCGGTGATGCAGATCGTATCGCCGTCGGCGATCTCTTCCAGAAGCAGCCTCGCAGCCGCCTCCCCCACCGCCTGAAGGGCTGTCTGGGGATTGTCGGAGACGGTCGGCACCACCACGGCGCGGCTGATGCCGCCGAGCGCCAGAAGCCGTTCCTCCAGATCGACCAGCGGCTCCATCGGCGACCTGATCTTGATCTCGACGAGGCCGAGCTGACGGCCGCGCTTGATGAGGCGGTTGACGGTGGCGTGCGACAGCCCGAGCTGGTCGGCGATCTGCGCCTGCGTCAGGCCCTCCAGGAAGTGCAGCACAAGCGCCTGGTGCATCTGGCGGGCGATGACGATCTCTTCACGCGGCGCTGATGTCTTGGGTTTCAGTTTGGCGATCGGCATGTCAGCTGGCCTTCCGCTTGTGCATGAAATGATCGATGGACACGGCCGCGAGCAGGATGCAGCCCTTGATCATGTCCTGCCAGTAGACGGAGACGTTGAGCAGGATCAGCGACGAGGTGACGAGCGAGAGCAGCGCCATGCCGAGGATGGCGCCGAGGACAGTGCCCGATCCGCCGCTGAGCGAGGCCCCGCCGATGACCGCAGCGGCAATGATGTTCAGCTCCATGCCGGCGCCGAAGGTCGGCGTGGCAGCCCCGAAGCGGGACATGTAGATGACCCCTGCGACACCGGCGAGCGTCGAGCACAGCACCGTCACCCAGAATTTCACCTGGTTGGTCTTGATGCCCGAATAGAGCGCGGCCTTCTCGTTGCTGCCGGTGTAGAAGACCTTGCGGAAGGCGGTCGCCCGGCGCAGCAGGAAATCGAACAGGATGACGACCGCGACGAAGATCAGGATGACATAGGGAATGCCGTAGAAGGTGCCCTGCCCGACCGCCTTGAAGCCGGCCGGCAGCGTGAAGAGCGAGAGCGGCGTGCCCTTGGTGATGATGAGGCAGAGGCCGCGCACGATCACCATGGCCGCCAGCGACGTGATGAAGTGGTTGAGACCGACGACCGTCACGAAGAAGCCCATGATGCCGCCGATGGCGCTTGAGGCAAGGATGCCGATCAGCGAGGCCGTCCAGGGATCCAGCCCGGCAAGGAAGAGCGAGCCCGACAGCACCATCGCGAAGCAGACGACCGATCCGACGGCAAGGTCGATACCGCCGACGATGAGCAGGATCGTCATGCCGACGACAACGATGCCTTCGACAGAAAAGCTCATCAGCATGGCGCGGAAATTGCCGAGCGTCAGGAAGTGCGGCGAGGCAAAGCTCATGATGAGCCCAAGCGCCAGAATGATCGCGATCAGCCCGGCCTCGCGCATCGTGCCGATACGCTTGAAGGACGATGTTTTGGGTGCTGCCCCCGCCATCGTGTCGATTGCCATTTCCCTCTCTCCCACTTTGTCTTCACGCGGCATGGTCTGCCGCCTTCGCCGCGCCGAGCCCCGAGGCAAGACGGATCACGGCCTCCTCCGACATTTCGTCCGCACCGAGTTCGCCTGCGATACGTCCCTCCCGGACGACCAGAACGCGATCGGAAAGGCCGAGCAGTTCGGGCATTTCCGAGGATATGACGATGATGCCGATGCCCGAGCGCGCAAGATCGCGCAGCAGGCGGTGAATTTCGGTCTTTGCGCCGACATCGATGCCGCGCGTCGGCTCGTCCATCACGATGACCTTCGGCTTCACGGCCAGCTGCTTGGCAATCGCCACCTTCTGCTGGTTGCCGCCGGACAGCGATTTGACGGGCGCTTCGACACCGCTCATGCGCACGGCGAGCCGTTTGGCGAAATCTTCCGCCAGCACCGTTTCCGCGCGGCCGTTCAGGAGGCCGGCGGCGTTTGTCAGCGCCTTCAGATCCAGCACGGAAATGTTCTGCGCGATGGACATGTCGAGAAACACGCCGGAGCCCTTACGGTCCTCCGAGAGATAGACGACGCCGGCCTTCACCGCATCGGAATAGGAATTGATCTTTTGCACCGCGCCATGCAGCCGCACCGCACCCGTGGTGCGCGGGCGAAGGCCGCAAATGCCCTCGGCGATCTCCGTGCGGCCGGAACCGATCAGGCCACCGATGCCGAGGATTTCGCCCCTGCGCAAGTCGAAGCTGACATCCCGGAAGCGCAAGCCGTCGCCGATGCCGTCAACCTCAAGGATGGTTTCATCGGACGCTTCGCTGGCACCGAGCTTGTCGGGATAGAGCTGCGTGATCTCGCGACCCACCATGCGGCGCACCACATCGTCGGGCGTGACGTCCGCGATGCGATCGGTGCAGACATAGCGACCGTCCCGGAACACCGTCACGCGGTCGCAGAGAGAAAAAATCTCGGCCATGCGGTGGCTGATATAGATGATCGAGATGCCGTTGGCCTTGAGGTCGCGAATGATCGAAAAGAGCTGCTGCGCCTCGGTTTCTGTGAGGGCTGCGGTCGGCTCGTCGAGGATCAGCACGCGGCAGTCGAGCGTCAGCGCCTTGGCGATCTCGACGAGCTGCTGGCTGGAAATCGGCAGGTCGGCGACCTTGCGACGAACGTCGATGGCGGCGAGCCGGTTCATGACCTTCTGCGCGTCCCGCTCCAGCGCGCCATAATTCATGAAGGGCGAGCGGCGGCGGTTGGTGGCCGCCATGAACATGTTTTCGGCCACCGTCGCATCTGGGCAGAGCGCGATTTCCTGATGCACCAGGCCGATGCCGAGCGACTGGGCGACGGCAGGGGAAGCGATGCGCACCGGCTGGCCGTCGACGCGAACTTCGCCTTCGGTTGGCTGCAGGACGCCGGCGATGATGTTCATCAGCGTCGACTTTCCGGCACCGTTTTCGCCGCAGAGCGCATGGACCTCGCCGCGTTCGAGCGTGAAGTCGACATCCGTCAACGCCTTCACCGCTCCGAAATGCTTGGTCACGCCATGAATGGTGAGCACCGGCTCCGCCATCGTCTTCCTCCTACTCCTTCCGAGACCATCCGCGCCGTTAGACGCGGATGGTATTCGCTCGGGAGATTACTCCTCGATACCCTTGGTGCCGCGGCGCTTCAGGTACTTGTCCCAGTAGAAGTCGTCGGCGTTTTCAGCGGTCACGATGGACAGGCCGTTGTCGACGACCGGAATGCTCATCGGGTTGAAACCCGAGCGCTTGGCGTCGTTCATCGGGTCGATGAGTTCCGGGTGCTTGGCGAGCCACAGCAGCATGAAGCCCATGTAACCCTGCATGCCCTGGTTCGGGTTGATCGAACCGAAGACTTCGCCGGCCTTGATCATGTCGAGGATATTGGCGTTGACGTCGGCGCACATGACGAGGACCTTGCCGCCGGCTTCCTTGTTGGCCTGTGCCGCGCCGATCGCCGAGTTGGCTTCCGGCATGAAGACCGCGCCGAGGTTCGGATTGGCCTGAATGAGGCTCGACAGGCCCTGATAGGCCTTGGTCGGATCCTGGTTGGAGGCCGCGCGGCCGACCAGCTTCATGTCCGGCCACTTCTCTTCCATGCGGGCGATGAAGGCCGTGATGCGCTTGTCGTGATTGTCCTGGCCCGGATTTTCCAGGACCGCATATTCGCCCTTGCCGCCCATCTTCTCGGCGATCGCGTCGGCTGCATAGGAGCCTTCGCGGTTGTTGTCCGAGGTGATGAAGGAAACGCGCTTGGACAGCGGCGAGTCGGCGGCAAACGTCACGACGGCCGTGCCCTGGTCGATGGCGCGGTTGATCGGCTCGATGAACGGGTCGGAGTTCATCGGATGAACGAGAATACCGGCCGGGTTCTGTGCGAGCGCCTGGTCGAAGGTGGCGATCTGCTTGTTGACGTCATATTCCGGCGTGCCGGTATATTCCGTCTCGCAGCCGAGCTGCTGGCCGGCCTGCTTGAACATCTCATAGACCGGGAACCAGTATTCGACGCCCGATACCATGACGTTCATGACGTATTTTTCGCCCGGCTTGCAGCGGAACGGATTTTCCGTTTCAGCCGCGGCAGCGCCGGCAAAAAGCGTGGTCGCAAGGACCGCCATGGCGGTCGTCGTGAAAAAAGTGCGCAAGTGTCCTCCTCGGGGCGCAAAAGCCCCTCCCAAAAAGCCCGTGGGCGTCGGTTTCGACGCCGCTGATCTCAGTGAAGACCGGCTTCCTCCTCGAAGTCCGGTATGAGCAGCTAACCGTATTGCACATTACGTGTCAATATAATTCACACAATGAAATATATTTCATGTTATCGAACTGAAATCAAGGCCGAGCGCTGAAATATCTTTCACACAAGCGATAGCAGACGCCAAGTCCAACGTCGTCCTGCGGTCGTCAGATAAGCCTGCGTGGGGTGATGCCGGTATCGGAGATCGCAGGAGCAAAGGGCGAGAGCAACAAAGGGGATGGGACAGGCCCGCGAAAGGCGCTCACAGGCCGCCAGACGCAGGCACGCCCCTTGCCTGAGCCCCTTTCCTCGTCGAGAAACAAAAACGCGCCAGCGAGCCTCTGAGCGCCCGAAAGCCGCCATGCGTAGATAAAAAAAGAGGGGCCTTCCGCCCCTCCTTCCCATGTTTCAGGCCTTCACCCGCGCAGTTGCCGGGTCGTAGAGCGGCTCCAGATGAATTTTCGCCGGCGTGCGCTCCATCGCGACGACGAGTTCATAGTCGCCGTCACCAAGGAAGTTGTCGTCGATGCCTTCGGCGCGGCGCACATAGCCGTAGCCGATGTTTTTACCGAGCGTGTAGCCGTAGCCGCCACTGGTAAGGTAGCCGACGGGCTCCCCATTGCGCAGGATCGTCTCGCGGCCGACGAGCACGATATCGGGATTATCGACCGTGAAGCCGGCAAAGGCCTTTTTGCGCGGCTCGCCCTGCACGCCTTCCAGCGCCCGGCGGCCGAGGAAGTCGGTATTCTTGCGCAGCTTCACCGCCCAGCCGAGACCGGCATCGAAGGGCGTATCGTTTGGCGTGATATCCGAGCCCCAGGCGCGATAGCCCTTCTCGAGGCGTAGCGATTCCAGCGCGCGGTAGCCGACAGGGCGGATATCGAAAGGCGCGCCCGCCGTCATCAGCGCATCGAAGACCGATCCGATCGCAGCGATCGGCACATGCAGCTCCCAGCCGAGTTCGCCGACATAGGTGACGCGCAGCGCGCGGACATTATGGCCGGCAATGTCGATTTCCCGCACATGGCCGAAGGGGAAAGCGGCATTGGAGACATCCGCATCCGTGACGGCGGCGAGCACGCCGCGCGCCTTAGGGCCCATCAGCGAGAGCGTGCCGAAATCCTCGGTGACGTCGCGCAAGGATACGTCGAGACCGGCCGGAATATGGTCCGCAATCCAGCCGAGATCATGGGTGCGGAAGCCGGTGCCCGTGACGATGTAGAATTTCTCCTCCGAAAGGCGCGCCACCGTCAGGTCCGCCTCGATGCCGCCCCGGGTGTTGAGGAGCTGCGTGTAGGTCAGGCGCCCGGCCGACTTGCCGACATCGTTGGCGCAGATCCAGTCGAGCGCCTTCAGTGCATCCGGCCCCGTCATCTCGTATTTGGCGAAAGACGACTGGTCGAAGATGCCGACGGCCTCGCGCACATGGCGGTGTTCGTCGCCCACGGCGGCAAACCAGTTCTGCCGTCCCATGGAGTAGATATCCTTCGGCTCCGTTCCCTCGGGCGCAAACCAGTTCGGCCGCTCCCAGCCGAGTTTAGAGCCGAACACCGCGCCATGCGCCTTCAGGCGCTCATAGAGCGGCGAGACGACGCGCGGGCGGCCGCTCTCGTATTCCTCGTGCGGAAAACCGATCGTGTAATGCTTGCCATAGGCCTCCAACGTGCGGTCGAGCACCCACTGGCGGTCGCGGTGCATGCCGGCAAAGCGGCGGATATCCACCACCCAGAGATCGAGCGGCGCCTCTCCGTCGACGACCCATTGCGCCAGCACCCAGCCCGCCCCTCCCCCGGAAGCAATACCAAAGGCATTGAAGCCGGCGCCGACGAACATGTTCCTGCATTCCGGTGCCACGCCGAGGATGAAATTGCCGTCGGGCGTAAAACTCTCGGGACCGTTGATCATCTGTTTGACGCCAACGTTTTCGAGCGCCGGCACGCGGGCGATCGCCTCGCCCATATGCTGCTCGAAATGGTCGAAATCGTCGTCGAACAGGCGGAAGGCCCATTCGTCCGGCACATCGCCGGTCGTCCACGGCTGCGGGTTGGGCTCGTAGCCGCCCATGACGAGCCCGCCGACCTCCTCCTTGAAGTAGGTTCGCCGATCGGGATCGCGGATGGTTGGCGCGTCGGTCGAAAGGCCGGGCACCTTTTCCGTGATGATATACTGGTGTTTGACCGGCTGCAGCGGCACGTTGATGCCGGCCATCGCGCCCACCTGCCGCGCCCACTGGCCGGCGCAGTTGACGACCTTCTCGCAAGCGATATCGCCGTGCGTGGTGCGCACACCGCGGATGCGGCCGTCCTCCATGTCGAAGCCCGTGACGCGCACGTTCTCGACGATCTTCGCGCCATGCATGCGGGCACCCTTGGCGAGCGACTGAGTGATGTCGGAGGGGCTCGCCTGCCCGTCCGTCGGCAGCCAGCTGGCGCCGACGAGATCGCCGACCTCCATCAGTGGCCACATCGCCTTGACCTCCTGCGGCGTCAGCAGGTGCATGTCCATGCCGAAGCTCTTGGCGGTCGTGGCGAGGCGGCGGAACTCGGTCCAGCGGTCCTGGTTGGTGGCAAGGCGCAGGCAGCCGCTCATCTTCCAGCCAGTGGCAAGGCCGGTTTCCGCCTCGAGGCCCTTGTAGAGATCGACGGAGTATTTCAGCACGCGGGTAATGGAGGCCGAGGAACGCAGCTGCCCGACCAGGCCTGCCGCATGCCAGGTGGAGCCCGACGTCAGCGTACCCTGCTCCAGCAAGACCACGTCCGCCTTGTGGTCGCGCGCCAGGTGATAGGCCGTCGAGCAGCCGATGATGCCGCCGCCGATGACAACGATCTCGGCATGGGATGGCAGGGTCATGTGTGTGGTTTCCCGTATTGCGATCTGTAGTGGTCGAGCGCCTTGTCGAGGCGGGCGAGATTGTCCGAGGTGTAGCCGACATAGTCGGCGCCGGGCGCGGTGAGATGCAGCTCCGAGACCATGCTCCACATCGCCTCGCGCAGCAGCGAAGCGCATTGCATGGCGGCATGCGAGCGGCGGATTGCCGGATCCGTGGCGCTCCCGAAATAGGCGTCCAGAAAATCCTCCGCCTCTTCAGGCGAAAGCCCCGCATTGGAGGTCGCGCCGGCCAGATCGAACATGGCGGTGGAAAAGCCGGCATATTCGAAATCGATCAGCCAGAGCCGCTCGCCGTCGTCGAGAATGTTAGCCGGCAAAAGATCGTTGTGACCGAAGACGATGGGCAGCGCAGCCTGCGCGGCCTCCAGCTCGTCCGCCAGCGCGAGGTAGCCAGGCAGATGCGGCGCCATGCGGCTATTGCCGGCCTTCAGCGTGCGAGCGTAGTCACGCACCACATGAAAGGGCCAGAAGAGGAAGGCGGCGCCGCTGATTTCCTTCGGCATCTGCGTGTGGAAACGGTGAAGCAGATCGGCAACGCGCCGCCGTTCCGCGACGACCTCCCCTGCCCCATAGGTTTTCGCCCCGAGATAGGCGGACACCATGATGCCGGGCTCGGCATAGCGCACCTCCGGCCCGAATCCGGCCGCATGCGCCGCCCGCGCCGTCATCAATTCGCGATCGCGAAACACGTGGTGGAACGGGTAGTCCTTGCCGAAGCGCACGACATGGCGCCCGGCGCCATCGCTGACGACGTAGCTCTCGTTGCTGATGCCGCCCTTCAGCGGCGCAATCCCGATCCGGCCGTGCCAGCAGGGCATCGCACGAATGCGATCCTCCACGGCGCGGCTGAGCTCGACGTGTCCGTCCATCAACGCTCTCCCCAAGCGGCCGCGCGGATGTACCGCGTGCCTTGCCGGAGCGCCGTTCCCTATTGGTCTTGTTGGTCGCCCCGCGTCGACAATCTCATGCAGGATGAAAGCGGGTGTCAATCCTCAAATGTGGCTTTTTCTGTTTTTGTGACCGATTTTGCGGCTTTCTTGCCAGATGGCTTCGAGAAGATTATGAAGGGAACAACGTCGCCGCGGACCAAAAGACATGAACCATTCCAAGCGCCATAACGACATCCTCCGGCTTCTCCAGCAGGACGGCACGGTGACGATCGCCGATCTCGCCAAAAAACTCGACGTTTCGCTCGAAACCGTGCGGCGGGACATCAAACCGCTGACGACAAACGGCGCAGTGGTGAAGATGCACGGCGCCGTGGCGCTGCCCTCCATACTCGGTGAAGCACCATTCGAAAAACGCATGCGCGAAAATAGCGATGCGAAGAAGGCGATCGCCATCGCGGTCGCCGCGACGATCCGCGACGGCGATTCAATCATGCTCGATACGGGAACCACGACGAGTTATCTCGCCCGCGAGCTGCTCGGCCACAGGCGACTGACGGTCGTGACCAATTCCTCCGACATCGCCCGCACGCTTTCGACGGTCAACGACAATCGCGTCTATATGGCGGGCGGCGAGTTGCGCAGCGACAATGGCGCGGCCTTCGGCATTTCGGCCATCGAGTTCATCAGCCATTTCACAGTCGGCCACGCCGTCATATCGACGGGCGCGATCGACGCCACGATCGGCATCATGGACTATGATCTGGAGGAAGCCGAATTCGCCCGCGCCGTGGTGGCGCAGGGCCGCCGCGCCGTCGTTATTACCGACCATACGAAGTTCGGCCGGCAGGGCCTGGTGCGCGTCTGCGACTTTGCAGCCCTCACCGACCTCTTCACCGACAAGGCCCCGCCGCGCGATGTCGCAACGGCCCTCAAGACCGCCGGCGTGACCATTACCCTCACCCACTAAGTTGCCTGCAGTAAACTAAAAACCCGGCGATTGATTCGCCGGGTTTTGTCTTTCGGGACCGCTTCGATCTATCAGAACGAGGTGCTTGCCTTGAGCATGAACGTGCGGCCTGCGCCATAGCCGCAGCTCACTGCGCTTTGGCAGGACGCAACGTAACGCTTGTCGAACAGGTTCGACGCATTCAATGCCACCGACCAGTTATCCTTTTCGTAGCGGATGGCCGCGTCCACCAGCGTGGCGGACGGCACTCTCAACGTGTTGGCGTCATCTGCCCAGGACTTGCCCACATGGCGGACACCGGCAGCGACGCTCAAGCCGCTGAGGGCGTCGTTCTGGAACGAGTAGTCAAGCCAGAAGGATGCGGTGAGGTCGGGAACCTGCACCGGGGTGTTACCGACGAGTTCCGGCCGAAGGTCCTTGACGACCTTCATGTCGAGATAGGTAAAGGCGGCAATCGCCTTGAGACCTTCCGTCACATTCGCCTGGGCCGAGGCTTCGAACCCGCGAACATCCACTTCGCCGATAGCGTAGTATCGCGTCAGGAACCGCTTCCCGTCAAATTCAGACTTGACGACATTTTCCCGTGTTATGTCGAAATAGGCAGCGGTGAAAATCGCGTCCATGAAGTCCGGCTGGTACTTCACGCCGGCTTCCCACTGCCTGCCCACATCCGGGTCTGGCAATCCATTGTCCGGATCGACAGACGTCGCCGGGTTGAAGGACGTCGAATAGCTTACATACGGCGTCAGGCCGTTGGAAAATTCGTAGGCCAGCGCCGTGCGCCAGGTGAACTTGCCGTTGTCGGTATCGGTGGAGCCAAGCGCCGCCGCTGTGCGGTCGTCGATCTTCGTGGAGACGAAGTCGTAGCGCCCGTTCAGCGTCGCGATCCAGCCGCCGCCGAACTTGATCTGGTCCTGTGCATAGATACCGACCTGGTCCCGCTTGAATTCGTTATCCGCATAGGGGTCGAAAAGTCCGGGCAGGACAACATTACCGTAAACGGGATTTTGCGGATCGATGTCCAGATCCCCCGGGACAAATCCGCCGGTCGCCTGAACCTGGTCGATGTTGTAATGGCGGTAGTCCAGGCCGACGAGCAGGCTATGCTGAAGGGCGCCGGTGGCGAATTCACCCTCGAGCTGGTTGTCGACCGTCAACAGACCGACATCGGTGTCGTGCGCGAACCGATAGCGGGCAATCTTGGTCGGGTCGACCAAGGACGGACCGTTGGCATACAGCGCATCCTCGTGCAGCGAAACGTTCGCGTAACGAACGTTCTGACGGACCGTCCAGTTGTTGTCGAACGAGTGCTCAAACTCGTAGCCGATCATCGCCTGCTGGCGCTCGTAAGTATCGAAGTCCGGATCACCGTAGAAGAAATCACGCGGGATGCGCCCGAAATTCGGCGAGTCCACGACCGTCCCGACATAGGGCAGGAAACCGGTGCTCGTGTGCGTCAGGTCGATGTTCTGGTACGAACTGAGGATCGTCAGGCTGGTCGCATCATCCGGGCTCCAAGTCAGGCTCGGCGCGATCGTGCCGCGAAAATCCTTGGCGTGGTCCGTCTGCCAGCCGCCACCGGAAATCTTGCCGGTGACGCGATAGCTCATGACATCGCTGCTGCCGAGCTTGTCGCTGAAATCAAGGCCGAGATAGCCATTGCCGAAGCTGTTGATGCCGGTTTCCACATAACGAAGCGGCTCTTCGGTCGGCCGCTTGCTGATCATATTGACGAAACCGCCGGGATTGCCGCTGCCGTAAAGTACGGAGCTGGGTCCTTTGATGACTTCGATGCGCTCAAGGAAGAAGGGATCGACGAGGAAAGTGCCGAAGCCGGTCTGGAAAAGCGAAAGCCCGTCGAGAAAAACGCCGGTCTGCTCGGCCTGGAAGCCACGGATGAAGAACCAGTCCGTGTCAGCGTCGGTACCATAGGTAGATGTACTGACACCTGCGACGTAGCGCAGCGCCTCGTCTATCTTCTGCGGGCTCTGGTCGTCGATCTGCTCACGACCGACGACGGTGACCGACTGGGGCACCTCGGTCAGCGCAGTGGTCGATTTCATGCCGCTCCGCGTTGATTTCGCAACGATCCCCCGCACGGGCTCCACGCCCGTTTCTGCGGCACTCCCATTCGGATCGCCCTGTTCGACCCGGATCTCCTCAAGCCGGGTCGCACCATCGGCGTCCTGCGCAAAGGCCGAGGCCGATGCCAGCAAGGCAATTGCGGCCGTTCCGCAGGCCAAAGCCAGCCTCAGAGCATGCGTATTCTTCGTCGTCTTCATCATTGCGGGCACCCCACTCACGCCGTCCCCTCTCCGGGCCGGATACGATAAGATGAGTGATTAACTCAATTTTAAGGACCAGGATTGTCACATTCCGCGAAAATAGAACGTTCTTGGGCAATTTTCCGGGCGGCGAAGATTCGCTCGCAACCAGAGATCAGGCAGCATTCGCCTTCTGCCAATACGCCGGCGTCGTTCCGAAATTCTTCCGGAAAACCCGCGTGAAATGTGCCTGATCGGCAAAGCCGGTTTCGGCCGCGATTTCGGTCAGGGACTGCTCCCCCTTGAGAATCAAATGCTTGGCATGCCGAAGCCGCGCATTCACCTGCCACTGATGCGGAGCGATGCCCGTCGATGCCTTGAAGGCGTGACTGAAATGGGATTGCGACAGGCCCATGAGGCCGGCGATCTCTTCCAGCCGAATGTTGCGCAAGCAGTTTTCTTCAATGAAGTCCGTCGCGCGGCGCAGCTGCCAGGCGGCAAGCTTGCTGCGCTTGCGGCCGGGCGCCTTGGCAAGCTTCATCACATCGATGATCAGCGCCAGAGAGAGCCCGTCGCCATAGAGGTCATGCAACGGTTGCGGGTTGGTGCATTCGGCCGCGATCAACTGCGCGAGCGACAGGAGTTTGCTGTCGGCAAAGAAGAGTTGCGGCGTCACGAGGCGCTCGGGATCGAGGTCCTCGGCGAGCCGCCGGCTGATCGTTTCCACGTCGAAATGCAGGTCGAGATGGCGCAGGAACCGATGATCGGCTAGATCGGCCCAGAGCTCGAAGTCGGCAGGGATGAACGAAATCGGGCGGCTTGCCCAATCGCCGATGGTTTCCACGCCACCCGGCGAAAGCCGGGTGCGGGAGGCGCCCGGCCCTCGCTTGTCGAGGAGGATGAACAGCCGCGGATCCCGTCCGACATAGTAGCCGCCGGCATGCGGCGCGCATTCGACGTCCCAGACATCCGCCACGATACCGTTCCAGTGCCGCCGGTTCAGCCCGCCGACCACCGAAAATCCTTCGATCTTGTTTTGCATGCGCGGCTGGAACGTCATTGCGTCGCCCAATATTCCTTCACCTTTTTGTCAAGTTTTATCCCGACCGTCGCCGCATTGCAATATCGTCGCAAAGCAGAAGGGGCGGCCTGCTTGGCCGCCCCTTCCCGCCATCGCTTTGAACGATGCTCAATCTTCTTCCTGAAACACCTGTTCGCGCTTCTTCTTGACCGACGGCAGGAAGACGACGACGAGAACCGCGAGCGCGATAGCCAGCAGGATCGCGCTGATCGGTCGTGTCACGAACGTCGTCGGGTCCCCCCGCGACAGGATCATGGCACGCCGCAGGTTCTCCTCCAGCAGCGGGCCAAGCACGAAGCCGAGCAGCAGCGGCGCAGGCTCGCAGCGCAGTTTCACCAGCAGATAGCCGCCGAGACCGAACAGCGCGACCGCGTAGAGGTCGTAGACATTGGTGTTCACGCTGTAGACGCCGATGGAGCAGAACGCCATGATGATCGGGAAGAGCACATAATAGGGCACCGTCAGCAGCTTTACCCAGAGGCCGATCAACGGCAGGTTCAGCACCACGAGCATCAGGTTGCCGATCCACATGGAGGCGATGATGCCCCAGAACAGGGTCGGCTGTTCGGTCGCGACGTTCGGGCCGGGCACGATGCCCTGAATGATCATTGCGCCGACCATCAGCGCCATCACCGGGTTTGCGGGAATTCCAAGTGTTAACAATGGGATAAAGGATGTCTGCGCACCGGCATTGTTGGCCGATTCCGGGCCTGCAACGCCGGCAATGGCACCATGACCGAACTCTTCCGGATGGTCCGAGACGCGTTTTTCCACCGTGTAGGAGGCGAAGGCGGCGAGAATGGCCCCTCCCCCCGGCAAGATACCGAGTGCCGAACCGATGACCGTTCCGCGCAGAACCGGGGCGGCCATACGCTTGAAATCGTCTTTGGTGGGCCAAAGCCCGGACACCTTGGCCATCAACACGGTGCGGTTCTTTTCGCCTTCGAGATTGCGCAGGATTTCCGCGATGCCGAAGACGCCCACTGCAACGGCGACGAAATTGAGACCGTCGGCATATTCCCGGATGCCCAGGGTAAACCGCGGCGTCCCCGTATAGATATCCGTGCCGACAAGGCCGAGCAGCAGGCCCAGCGCGACCATGGCGAGCGCCTTGACGATGGAGCCGTGAGCAAGCGCGATCGAAGAAACGAGGCCAACGACCATCAGCGAAAAATACTCCGCCGCACCGAACTTCAGCGCGATGGCCGTCAGGGGGAGGGCGAAGATCGCGACGAGGAACGTGGAGACCGTGCCGGCGAAGAACGAACCCAGCGCGGCAATGGACAGCGCGGCGCCCGCCCTGCCCTTGCGCGCCATCTGGTAGCCGTCGATGGCGGTCACGGCAGACGAGGACTCGCCCGGCATATTGATCAGGATCGCAGTGGTGGAACCACCGTACTGCGCACCGTAATAGATGCCCGCAAGCATGATCAGCGAGGATACCGGCTCCAACTGGAAGGTGATGGGCAGGAGCATGGCGATCGTCGCCGTGGCGCCGATGCCGGGCAGCACGCCGATCAACGTACCGAGAAGGACACCGATCAGGCAAAACGCGAGGTTCGCGGGGGAGGCGGCCGTGGAAAAACCAAGCGCCAGATTGTTGATAAGATCCATGTCAGGCCTCCTAGAGCCGTGTCCAGGGGCCGAACCGCTCGAACGGCAGACCGAGGGCGTAGCTGAACACCGCTACCGAGAAGAGCGTGATGGCGGCCGCGAGAACCACCGCCATGCCGGGCTTCATGCGGCTGGAAGCGAAAGCAGCAATGAGTGCCGCGAAGAACAGCGAAGGCACGAAGCCGAGACCGCGCACCGTCAACCCGAAAAAGACCGGAGCCGGCAGAATGAAAAGCATGCCGCGCAACGCAATCGGCCCGATCGGCTCGCCCTGAACCCGCGTTGACTGCACCAGGACGACAACGCCGAGAAGGGTGAGAATGACCGCCAGAACAAGCGGAAAATAGCCGGGGCCCATACGCAACGCCGTGCCCAGCTCCAGTGTAAAGCATTGATAAATAAAGAAGCTGCCAAGGGCGATAAAGGTCAGGCCGCATATCGCATTGATACTGTCGAACTGCAGGTTTTTCATGAAATCCCCTCCTCCGTGATCGCGGAAAGATCGCGCGCCGTCAGGAATCGCAACGGCGTTTACCGCCGTCACGATTCCATTTCGCAAACAGGATCAGTCGGCGTACTGGCCCGCCGCCTCGATGACGAGCTTCCAGCGAGCGATTTCGCTCTCCAGCTTGGCCTTCAATCCAGCCGGCGTGGCGTCGGCGTCGGAGGAGGGGGCCGTGCCCAATTCGGCAAAACGGGCGACGACATTCGGGTCCTTCAGCGCTAGCTGCAGGGACTTCGAGAGCCTATCCGTCACCTCCGCGGGCGTGCCCTTCGGCGCGTAGATGCCGTGCCAGATACCGACCTGGAAGCCCGGCAGTCCGCCTTCTTCCGCCGTCGGCACATCGGGTAGATTACCCAGCCGGGCGGGGGAGGTCACGGCATAGGCCTTGATGGTGCCGCCCTGGATCTGCTTCGTGGTGTTGGTGGTCTGGTCGCACATCACATCGACCTGGCCGCCGAGCAGATCGGTCATGGCAGGGCCAGTGCCCTTGTAGGGAACGGTGGTAAACTGTGTTTGAAGCGCACTCATCAGCATCATGCCGCACAGATGCGACGCTGCGCCAATGCCGGCATTGGCAACCGTCACTGTGTCCTTGTTCGCCTTCATGTACTCGACCAAACCCTTGAGGTCGGTCGCCTCCAGGTCCTTGCGAGCGACGATGGTCATGGGAACGTCGGTGACGAGACCGACATATTCGAAAGCATTCAGGGTTTCGTAGGCGAGCTTGCGATACAGCGTGGCGCTGGTTGCCATGCCAATGTGGTGCAAGAGAAGCGTATAACCGTCAGGGTCCGCGCTCGCGACACGCCCTGCGCCGAGCGTTCCGCCCGCGCCGCCGACATTCTCCACCACGATCTGCTGGCCAAGGTCCTTCGACATGGCCTCGGCAACGAGGCGTGTGACCGTGTCGGTGGGGCCGCCGGCGGAGAAGGGCACGACCATGGTGATCGTGCGTTCCGGATAGGTTTGTCCGAACGCGGCCGTCGCGAGCAGGCTGGTTGCAAGAACAGCGGACAGGCCGAACAGGGCTTTCAAGGTCTTCATCAAATCCTCCCGAGATGAAATGACCAGCCGATGCAGCTCCTCCCGCACCGATTCTGGTTGTCCCGAGAGTGAAGCAACACGCGCCTGGAACAAGCCAACCGAGGGGTTGACGGCCAGTTTACGGCGGTAAACCTAGGCAGAATGGGTGTCTTCGGGGACAATGGAGGCTATCCATGGGTGGAAATCCACCCAATCACCGTCAGGCGTCGTCCTGAAAGGCGTCGGACCCGGCATATTTGTCCAGCCCGTATTTCTGCATCTTCTCGTAAAGCGTCTTTCGCGACACGCCGAGCTGTTCGTAAACCGGTTTGAGGCTTCCGCCATGTGCGGCCAGCGCACTGGCGATCAACCCGCGTTCGTACGATGCGACCCTGTCTGCGAGACGCTGCGGCCCCGCATCGGGCTGGTTTTCCTCCGGCGTCGCGGGGAGGCCGAGCACCAGGCGGTCGGCGGCATTGCGTAACTCCCGGACGTTACCGGGCCAGCCGCGCGCGGCAATCTCGGTCAACAGCTCCGGCGCGACGTCGATATCGCTGCGCATATAACGTGCCGCGGCTTCGCGCACGAGCTGAAGGAAGAGGAGGGGGATATCGGCCAGACGTTGCGACAGAGCCGGCACATGGAGGGTCGCGACATTCAGGCGATAGAATAGGTCGGCACGAAAGCGACCGGCGGCGACCTCCGCATCAAGGTCAACCTTGCTGGTGGCAATAAAACGCACGTCGAGCGGGACCGGCTCGTTCGAACCCAGGCGCGTGATGACGCGTTCCTGCAGCACGCGGAGGAATTTTGCCTGCAAATCGAAGGGCATAGAGCCTATTTCATCGAGCAGAATCGTGCCGCCCCGGCCATGTTCGAACTTACCGTAGCGAGGACGAACGGCACCCGGAAAGGCGCCAGCCTCATGGCCGAACAATTCGCTCTCGATAAGATTGTCGGGTAGGGCCGCACAGTTGATCGCAATGAACGGCCGGCCGGCGCGGCCGCTGATGTCGTGCAACGCCCGGGCCACGACTTCTTTCCCGACACCTGTCTCACCGATGATCAAGGTGTCCGCGTCGGTCGCGCCGATAGCCCGGAGCCTGTAGCGCAGATCGACCATGATCTGGGTGCGGCCGGGCAGGCGCGCCTCGATATCATCGCGCTTTCCGGCGACGGCGCGCAGACGGCGGTTCTCCAGAACGAGGCTGCGCCGGTCCATCGCGCGTCGAATGACGACAGCCAGATGCTGGGCGGCAAACGGCTTTTCAACGAAGTCATAGACGCCGGCGCGCATGGCGCTGACCGCGAGCTGCACGTCCGCGTGTCCCGTCACCAGAATGACCGGCACTTCCGGATCGACCTCGCGGACACGCTGGAGCAGCGTCATGCCATCCATGCCGGGCATGCGGATATCGCTGACCACGACACCATCGAAAGAATAGCCGACACGCTCCAGAACCGGTTCGGCTGCCGAAAACGTCTCGACCACGAAGTCGAAGAGTTCCAAAGCCTGGGCAGACGAGCGGCGCATCTCTTCATCGTCGTCGATCAAGAGGACATGGGGGCCCTTCATTCCGCCGCCTCGCGAGCGATACCGGCCGGGGCGAGCACCACGCGGAAGACCGCACCGCCGTCCGGATGGTTGGTGACCGCCAGATCGCCGCCGAAGTCTTTGATAATATTGTAGGAAATAGAGAGCCCCAGGCCTAGCCCCTTGCCCACGCCCTTCGTGGTGAAGAAGGGATCGAAGATCCGCTCGGCTATAGCCGCCGGCACGCCCGGTCCATGATCCCGCACTGTAATGACAATGCGCCCGTCAACCTGGTCGGCCGAAAGCACGATGTCCCTGTTCTCCAACCCCTCGACTGCGTCCGCCGCGTTGCTGATGATGTTGACCAGAACTTGTTGCAACCGCACCGGCCCCGCCAGCACCGCTAATCCTTGTTTCTCTACGTGAAGCTTCAGCTGCGCATCAGCCGCCTTGAGCCTGGGCGTAACGATTTCAAGCGTGTCCGCAATGACGTCGGAGAGTAGAACCGAACCGAGTTTTTCATTGGGCTTGCGGGCGAAATTACGTAAGTGCCGACTTATAGAAGCCATTCGATCGATCAGGCTGGAAATACGCCGCACATTATCCTGCGCCTCCGGCACACGGCCTCGGTCGATCAACAGAGCGGCGCTATCCGCATAAGTCTTTGCCGCGGCGAGAGGCTGATTGAATTCATGCGAGAGCGCGGCCGACATCTGGCCCAGCCCAGCGAGTTTTCCGGCCTGAATCAAATCGGCCTGGGTTTTGCGCAGTTCCTGCTCGGTCAAACGGCGCTCCGCGATTTCCAGTTCTATCTGTTCGTTGACCCGTGCCAGATCGGCGGTGCGTTCCTCGACCCGTCGCTCGAGTTCGTTTTGGGTTTCCTCCTGCAGGCGCAAGCGTTCGACCACTCGGGCGCGGCGCTGCCAAAGCACGGCGCCACCAAGTCCGGTCAGGCAAATGAAAAGCAAAACGGCAATCAAGGTCGTGCGCGCTTGTGTTCGCACCGACGCCGTATCGAGAAGGACGTTCACCGTCCAATCCGCTTCAGGCATGTAGTGAGAAAGTCGCAGATATTCCCGGCTTACCCCGTCGGAGGCAATGCGCATCAGATGTTGACCGTGGTAAACCGTTTCGGTCACGGGGAGGGGGCGTAGCTGCGCCTCGGCGTATCGGCGGGAGGCCTGCGTGCGTGCGAGGCGAGATGCATCCAAAGGTAGAACGCCGGTATAGAGCCATTCCGGGCTCCCCGTCATGAAGATGATCCCCTCGGGGTCGGCGACGAAGATCTTGTATTCACCACCCCGCCAGGATGTTTCGATGGAATCGATATCCACCTTGAAGACGATGACGCCGAGGATCTTTCCGCCAACCTCCACGGGCGAGGAGAAATAGTAGCCTCGCTTCAGTGACGTGGTTCCGAGCGCAAAGAAGCGAGCCTGCCGTCCCTTGATCGCATCCTGGAAGTAGGGACGATAGTGAAAGTTCTGCCCGACGAAGGTCGCCGGCCTGTCATAGTTGCTGGCCGCTATCGTATTGCCGTCAGGCGTCATCACATAGATATCCGACGACTCCAGCAATCCATTGATTTCCTTCAGGTAATCATTTGCCACTCGGCGAAGGACCGGATCGCCAGGCTTTTGAAGAAGCGCTTCGATATCGTCATGGTCGGCGATCAATGCGGGCAGCGGTTCGTATCGGCTGAGATGACCGCCGAGCGCTGCGACAGCGAGGCGCAGAGCGGAGCCGGCCTGCAACGA
This sequence comes from Shinella sp. CPCC 101442, assembly GCF_024704725.1. Classification (GTDB taxonomy): domain Bacteria; phylum Pseudomonadota; class Alphaproteobacteria; order Rhizobiales; family Rhizobiaceae; genus Shinella. The sequence goes on from NZ_JALIQS010000001.1 coordinate 759,681, forward strand.
CGCTTCATCCATGTAACTGCGCGTCATCAGCGTTCCGCCTTGCAGGATCGCAAGGACGATGGCGATCGGCAAGATCGCGAACGCCAGGGCATGACGCACTTTCACGGAATGGGGGCTCCTCTCCTCCACCGGCCGAAACACTCCGGCCGGCCCATCCTACGCAGCCCTTTACCCCATTTCTAGAGGGGAGGGGTCAGTCCGGCAGGCGGCTGTCCCCGAGGTCCACCTTGAGGAAGGCGGCGATCGCATCTGTCACGATCGCATGGTCCGTCCGCTGCGGCACGCCGGAAACAGTCACCGCGCCAACACATCCGAGATCAGCGACGAAAAGCGGGAAGCTACCGCCGTGCACGGCAAAGTCTGATAGCGGGAGATTGTGCGCCTCTTCCTGGTCGCGACCCGTTAGTGCGAGACGGCGACCGACCAGATAAGACGAATGCCAAAGCCGCAGCACCGTATTTCGCTTGCGGCGAATCCACTCGACATTGTCAGTGGAAGTGCCCGGAAGAACACAATGGAAGAGGAGCCGATCGCGCAGGGAAATGTCGATCGCGACGCCCGCGCCAATGGCAAGCGCCGTTTCCCGCACATGGTTGCCGAGGACCCAGGCATCGTCCGGGCTGAGCCGGGTAAAACGCAGGAGCCGTTCCTGCTCTTCAAGTCGGCGAATATCGTCCTCGATCATATCGGTCATCGTGTTCCCTCTGCAAAAATGCCCTTCTGTTCCTAGCGGGACATATGGATGAGGGAAAGGGTGATCTTGCGAGCAGTTGAACCTCTTGACGGAGATCAAGGTTGCTCTACAGGAGGAGACATAGGAAGGGGAACGGCGATCGCGCCTTTCGTAGGAACCACCAATGCCGGACAGCCTGTTCATCTTCGCCATCCTCGCTTTGCTCCTGACACCAGGCCCGACCAACACCCTGCTGACAGTGGGCGCGGCCGCAAACGGTTTTCGTAAAAGCCTGCCGTTGCTTCTTGGCGAATTGTTCGGCTATCTCGCCGTGGTCCTACCCCTGGCCACGGTCGCCGCCGCCCTTTTTGAGGGCCGCCCCACGCTGGCCGCCGCGCTGCGCATCCTCGCGTCGTGCTGGGTTCTTCTTCTCGCCGTTCGGCTATGGCGTGTTTCCGCAAAGCAGGAAGGGGAGGGGACTGCGAAGCCTGTGACCGTCAGTCAGGTTTTTCTGACCACGACGCTCAATCCGAAAGCGCCGATTATCGGGCTCGTCATCATGCCGCATGGTCCACTGTTGGAGATAGCACCGGCGCTCGGGCTTTTTTGTCTGCTTGTCGCGGCGGCAGGAACGAGCTTTCTCGCGCTCGGCAGCCTGGTCGGCCAAGCTCCGATCGTGCAGCCCCGGCTGGTCTACCGGATTGCGGCCGTTTTTCTGGTCATCTTTTCGCTCGGCCTTGCGACGAGCGCAACAGGCCTTATCTGATCCTGGCGATCAAACATCTTCCGCATGGTGCATACGGAAGAGCTCCTGCTGCACTTCGTCCTGAAAAGCGAACACCGCGGCGCGGGCGCTATCGTCGCTCGATCCGAGCTTGCGCATTTCGTCTGCCAGCTCGCGGCAGACCTTTCGCCAATAAAGCCGCGCATCCTCGCCCTGCAAGCCATCGAGCTCGCCGGCGCAATGACGAATTTTTGCCGTGCGGCGCTCAGCGGGGAAGGGGACAACCGGCCCCGTATCAACTGGAACAAAACGGCGGCGCATCTGAGCGGAGGCGTAGGGGGGCATTGATTCGAGCTTCCTTGTCTTCCCCCCATGATTACGGATTGCATGGTTAACATGCGGTTTCCAAAGCCGAATTCACTGTGCCGATTTGTGATCATCCCGCACGTTTGGCAGGCGTGCCGTTCGCCCGCGCGAGCGCCATCAGCATCGGACCGAGCGTGAATTCACCGCGTTCCGCGCGTCGGCTGAGATCCCGCAGATAGCCGCCCGCCGAATTGATGTGCCCCGAACGCTCCAGAATGCAGGCGATCACGGTCGCCGCATTTTCCGGCCCAAGCACTGCGCAGGCATCCTCATACGCAGACGGGCTGATCGCCAGCATCGAGCGAACCACGACGGCCGCCGTCATCAGATCCCGCCAGCTAGAGATCGTCCCGCCAGGACCAAACGGAATAATTTCCGGGCAGGCCTGCAAAACAAGGGGGAGGGGATAGGGTTTCAGCGGGTCCGCCCCGGGCGTTGGGGCGCGCTGATGTCTGTCCGTCCTCGCGCTGCCAACGCCAAGCACCGGTTCACCGGCATCTCCGGATTTCGCTTCCGCTGTGGTATCAGCCGTCGCCAGCGTCTCCGATTGGAATTCAGCCTTTCCGCCCTGCTTCTTTTCGAAGCGAGGTTCAAAGTCAGAGGTGGATTCGGGTTTTGAATTCTGTTTGTGCCGCTCAGTTTGGCCGGGATAGCCAGCCGGATTATGTAAAATAATCTGATGTTCCATGCACTTGAGTATCTCCGACCGCAAGTCTTCGAGCGCTGAGAGGATCGGCGTCAGGATTTCTGGCGTTGCCACTCGCGGCAGGCCGAGTATCTGCACACGATATTCGGCTTCAAACTGCATCCAGTCACCGGAAAGGCCGTCTTCCAATGCGGTTTCTATCAGTTTGACGATGTCACGGCGAACAAGCGTGATGCGTTCGCGAAGACGTTGCAGCAGCAGTCGTTCGGCAGTAACTGCTGCCGCAAGCTGTTCGATCTCCCCTGCCCGCGCGAGGAGGGGGGTCAGCGAAAAGCCGAAAGCTTCCCCGATCTCCCCTCCCCTGTCGCGGCGGACATATCGTTTGCCGTTGGGGCTGTCGCGTCGCGTCAGGAGACCGGCCTCGACCAGTGCGGCGAGATGCCGGCGTAGCGTCGTTTCCGCCATGCCATGCGTACGCAGGGAAAGCTGCATATTGGAAGGGAAGACGACCAGGCTGTCGCTGCCCGAAAGCTCCGTCTTCGGATAGAAACTCATCAGCGCGTTCAGCACGGAGAGCGCCCGATCGCTGACACGCAGCTTAGGCCGGGCTTCACAGAGCCAGCGATAGAGCTTCCACTTGTCGATGCTCGCTTCCGGCGAGACCGTCTTGGCAATGGCCTGGCTTGCCAACATGCCAAGCGTCATCGCTCGCTGCCCGAAGGGCGTCGTTATACCGTCCGTTTCCATGTCTCTTCACCTTCAAAAAGGCAAAAGAGACCCCTTCATCGAAAGCCGATGCCAAAAACGCTTGACTGTGATTCGGGGAAGTGCGACTCTCAGGCTGCTAAACGATGAGAAGGGCTTCCGCGACGGTAACGTTGAGGGGGCCTTTTTCTTTTGCGGATCAATCTCCCGATTTCTGTTTCTTTTCAGCCCGGTACGCATCGTAGAGGCGATCCAGGTTCTGCGTGATATAGGCGCCGAAAGCCGCGGCTTCCGCAGCTTTCAGAGCAATCGTGTATTGGCGGCCATTGCCCTTGATGCTGGCGCGGATCGAGCCATCCTTGCGCTCCCACGCGGCGGGGGCGGGTTTGACGGCATTTGTCGGCGTTTCGGCCTTGGAGAGGTGACCGCTCACAAGATTGAAACGCTCCTCCGGCGCGCGAACCCTGATCCGCTCCCGCCCGAGGAATTCGACGGCCCTATCCTCATTGGCCGGCTCGTTGAAACGGGTCGCCAACTCGTGCCAACGATCGCGGCCGATGGCGAGCGCTGGGCCGATGCCGGTTCGCACCGCCTTCGGAATCCTGTTCACAACCGACAACATTTTTGAAACTGTCGTCTTGTCGATACTGAGTGCGGCCATGATCGTCTCACGATCAAAACCGCGACTTTCCAGTTCACCGGCAAAGGTCGCACGCTCCAGGAACGAGAGGTCTGCGCGGGCGCTGTTTTCCTGGCCCTGCGCGATAACGTGGTCGCGGTCGGTAAGGGCCTTGACTACCGCGCGCACCGGGCGGCCGAGCAGGCGCGCCGCCTTTGCGCGGCGATGGCCAAAGGCGATCTGATAGACGCCGTCCTTTGTCGGGTGCGGACGCACGAGGATCGGCGAGTCCTGGCCGCGCACACGCATTGCATCCACCAGCTCCTGAAACTGCTGGTCGGAATGAGCAAGGCGATCCGAAACGAAGGAATCCTCGATCTGATCTGGCTCAAGCTCGATGACGACCTCTCCGGCCGTCAGCTTTGCTTCGATCTCCTTGGCCGCATCCGCCTTCGCCGCAAGTGCATCGATGCTGCGCGTCACCGCGCCGAGTGCTCCGATGCCCTTGTAGGTGACATGCTGGCGTTGCTCTTCCGCCACCGGGTTTACCGGCGTCAACTTGTCGTTGGCAGGGGCCATCAGATTGGAAAGAACGTTCTTGCGCGCCATATCAACGCCCCCATGCCTTATGGATCAGTTCGACGAGCTCCGAATTGACCGCTTCCATGGACTCGAACGCGCGGTCATAGGTCGCGCGGGTGAACTGACTGCGGTCGACTTCGTAAAGCGTCTGGTTGGTCAGCGCGGCGTCGGCGATCGCGACGCTGCGCACCATCGGACTGGTCAGCACATGCTGCTTGAACATCGAGCGCATGAAGGCGACCATCTGGGTCTGCGGTCCGTCCGCCGGATCGTATCGGGTGACGAGGTAGCGCAGCCAATCCAGGTTCATGTTGCCACCCGCGCTCTTCAGCGTGTTCAACACCTCGCCGAGCATCTGCAGGAACTGGCACATCGACATGACGTCAAGCATCTGCGGATGCACGGTGATCAGCACCGCCGTCGCGCCGCAGATCGCGCTCATCGTCAAGAAACCGAGCTGCGGTGGGCAGTCGATGACCACTACGTCATAATCGTCGGCGACGGAGGACAGCGCCTCGTCGAGGCGGGCAAAGAAGATACGGCCATAATCGCCCCGGTTGCCCTGTGCCAGGACGCGCGGCGTATCGTGCTCGAACTCCATGAGTTCGAGATTGCCCGGCACGATATCGAGGCCTGGAAAATTCGTCTTGCGAATGATTTCCTTCAGCGGCCGGCGCTGGTCGTCGTAGCGGATGGCTGCGTAGAGCGTCTCGTTCTCGTTGACATCGAATTCCGGCTGGAAACCATGAATTGCCGAAAGACTGGCTTGTGGGTCGAGATCGACGGCGAGAACGCGGTGACCGGTGAGCGCGAGATGCTGCGCCAGATGCGCCGTCGTCGTGGTCTTGCCGGAACCGCCCTTGAAATTCACGACGGCCACGACCTGCAGATGCTCGCGGCCCTTTCGATGAGGAACGTAGCGCTGGCCACGGCTGTTCTGCTCCAGATACTTGCGCATCTCCTGGAGCTGGTCGGCGGAATAGGACCGGCGTCCGGACGGCGTTACCTGCGGCAGCGGCCCCTTGGATTCCAGGGAGAGATTGCGCAGATAGCCACTGGTGACGCCAAGGAAATGCGCCGCCTCGCTCAGCTGAAACTGGCGCAGGGTCTTTTGCGCAACGGGCGGAAACATTTCCAGCCGATGCTGCTTCAGCTTGTCCGACAGCTCGTGCGCCTGACCAATGATCAGTTGATCGACCTCGGAAATTGCCTGCCCGAACATTGCAGCCATATTCATGTCGCTAATCTCAAAATGCGTTTCAAAGCCTATTTGGCAATTTAAATCGCATTTAGAACCGATTCGGAAGGAAGGGCAAGGCTAGCGGCGCGGATGTACAGCACGGGAAAGCCGTGGCGCATCAATAATTTGCAGCCTGGCGTATTGACGCCCGACCGCCAATGGGCGTCCCGCGATTCGTTCGGGCGAATACGGGAAGTGGGGCCGTCCATACCGGCTCTCTCTTTCGTGATTCGCTATTGTCTCGCGCGCGACGGTGCGTCGCGCATCAAATAGGCTCAGCCACCCTGCCAGGTTTTCACCGCTTCCAGCGGCCAGACGAGCATCAGGACATTCAGCGTCAGGCCGTCGCGGATCAGATAGGTGGTTGTGGCTTCGAAGATCACGATGATAGCAACGCTTGCCCAGACCGGCAGGCGAGACGCCAGGAAGAAGCCGACGACCATCGCGAGGATGTCGGCGCTCGAGTTGATGACGCTGTCACCGAAATAGTCGAGCGAGATGGTCGACTCTCGGTAGCGATTGATGATCATGTCGGTGTTTTCGAGGATCTCCCACGCGCATTCGACGATCAGCGATAGCGTAAGACGCACGTTTATGCTCGCCTTGGGCAGGATCAACGTGAAGAAGCCGAAAAACAGGATGCCGTGAATGATGTGGCTCGGCGTGTACCAATCGGACAGGTGCTGCGAGTTTTCCGAAGAAATAACGACGCCATGCCAGAGTTTGACATATCCGCACTTGCAGATGAGCGGCTGACCCATCGTATAAAGGATGGCGGCCGTCGCGGCGATGAAGGCTACGACGATCAGCAGGGAATTTCGAGCCGTGCGGTTCACGCGGGATTTCCTTGAAGAATGCGATGCGCCGCGGGGAGCGGCGCACGAGGGTGGAGGCAGGTAGCCGGAAGATGACACGATCCGACGGCTGCAAACAAGATCGGGAGAGACACGCATGAAACTTGCGACGCTGAAGAATTCCACCCGTGACGGCCGGCTGGTCGTCGTTTCGCGCGACCTGACGCGCTGCTCGGAAGTGGGCCACATTGCCCGCACCCTGCAAAACGCATTGGATGACTGGGAGCATGTTGCGCCGCGGCTGGAGCGCGTCGCCGAGGGGCTCGAAACCGGCGCACAGCCGACCGCACGCTTTCACGAGCACGACGCGACCTCCCCGCTGCCGCGTGCTTATGCTTGGGCGGATGGTTCTGCCTATGTCAATCACGTCGAACTGGTGCGCAAGGCCCGCAATGCCGACATGCCGGAGAGCTTCTGGACCGACCCCTTGATGTACCAGGGTGGTTCCGACAGCTTTTTGGGACCACGCGATCCGATTGTCGCAGCCGATGAGACCTGGGGCATCGACATGGAGGCCGAGATCGCCGTCATCGTCGATGACGTGCCGATGGGCGCAAGTGTCGAGGAAGCGCGCGATGCCATCAAGCTCGTCATGCTGGTCAACGACGTGTCGCTGCGCGGCCTCATTCCTTCCGAACTCGCCAAGGGTTTCGGCTTCTTCCAGTCCAAACCGTCTTCGGCCTTCTCCCCGGTCGCCGTTTCGCCCGACGAATTGGGCGATGCCTGGAAGGATGGAAAGCTGCACCTGCCGCTTCTCGTCTCCCTGAACGGCAAGGCCTTCGGCCGAGCCGATGCCGGTATCGACATGACCTTCGATTTCGGCCAGCTCATCGCCCATGCGGCAAAAACCCGGCCGCTCGTCGCCGGCACGATCATCGGTTCCGGTACAGTCTCCAACAAGCTCGATGGCGGGGCCGGAAAGCCGGTTTCGGAGGGCGGCGCTGGGTATTCCTGCATTGCCGAACTCCGCACCATCGAAACGATTTCGACAGGTGCGCCCAAAACGCCCTTCATGAAATTCGGCGACATCGTGCGCATCGAGATGAAGGACAAGACCGGCCATTCGATCTTCGGCGCGATCGAGCAGACGGTCGAGAAATACGAAAAGGATTGAAGCCGTGAGCGATGACATCGTGCTTTTCGACTACTGGCGCTCGTCCGCAAGCTATCGCGTGCGCATCGCACTCGAAAGCCTCGGCCTTGCCTATCGTCGGGAATCCGTCGACCTGCTCGCGGGCGCCCAGCGTTCCGCAGACCACCGCGCCCGCAACCCGCAGGGCCTCGTGCCGGCGCTTGCAATCGACGGGCACATGTTGACGCAATCGCTTTCGATCATCGAATATCTAGCAGAAACGCGCCCTCAGGCGCGTTTCCTGCCCGCCGACCCGCTCGGACGGCAGCGCGTGCGTACACTTTCCTATGCCATCGCCATGGAAATCCACGCCGTCTGCAACACGGGCATCATCGGCCATGTCATGGAAATCACCGGGGGAGGAGACGAAGTCCGTATCGCCTGGATGAGGAAGTTCATCGGCGAGGGCCTTGCCGCTGTCGACGTGCTGCTGAGCGACCCGGCAACAGGCTTCTTCTGCCACGGGGATACCCCGTCCATGGCGGACTTCTGCCTCGCACCGCAGGTCTACAACGCAGAACGCTGGGGCGTCGATATCGCCGACCTCACGCAGGTAAGGCGTATCGCCGAAAATTGCCGCGCATTGCCGGCTTTCAAGGCAGCGCATCCGGAAGCGGTGAAAGGCGCCTGATCTTTCGGCGCGAGAGGTGGTCGACCGGCTTACCCCTCGTGAATGTAGAGCTGGTTTGCCAGGACGGATATTGATTCGCAGAAAGATCGCCCCGCACGAGACGGGGCGATCTTTTGGTTCATCAGGCGACGTCGCCCATGCAGACGTATTTCAGCTCCAGATAGTCGTCCGCGCCATGCGCCGAGCCTTCGCGACCGAGACCGGACTGCTTGATGCCGCCGAAAGGAGCGGCTTCGGAGGAGATGAGGCCTGTATTGACACCGACCATGCCGTATTCCAGCGCTTCCGTGACTTTCCAGACCTTCTTCAGGTCGCCGGCGAAGAAGTAGGCGGCAAGGCCGAATTCGGTGTCGTTGGCCTGCTCGATGACATCCTCGACCGTGTCGAAGCGGAAGAGCGGGGCGACGGGACCGAAGGTTTCTTCCCGGGCAACCGTCATGCCACGGGCAACGCCCTTCAACACCGTCGGCTCGAAGAAAGTGCCGTTGCCGGCGATCCGCTTGCCGCCAGCAACGACGGTGGCGCCCTTGGAAACCGCATCGGCGATATGAGCCTCGACCTTGTCGATGGCCGCTTCCTCGATCAGCGGGCCGATGGTTACGCCCTTGTCAAAACCGTTGCCGACAGAAAGCTCGGCGACCTTCTTCGCCAGCTTCTCGGCGAAGGCGTCATAGACATTCGACTGGACGTAGATACGGTTGGCGCAGACGCAGGTCTGGCCCGCATTGCGGTACTTCGACACCATCGCGCCTTCGACGGCCGCGTCGAGATTGGCGTCGTCGAACACGATGAAGGGTGCGTTGCCACCGAGCTCCAGGCTCACCTTCTTGATCTGGTCGGAGCACTGGCGCATCAGGATGCGACCGACTTCCGTCGAACCCGTGAAGGAGATTTTCCGGACTTTCGGGTTGAAGCAGAGTTCCTTGCCGATCGCCGGGCCGTCTGTGCCGAGGATCACGTTGAAGACACCGGCCGGAATGCCGGCCTTTTCCGCCAGCACGGCAAGGGCGATTGCCGAAAGCGGCGTCTGCTCGGCGGGCTTGGAGACCACCGTGCAGCCGACGGCGAGCGCCGGAGCAATCTTGCGGGCGATCATCGCGGCCGGAAAGTTCCACGGCGTGATCGTGCCGACGACGCCGACCGGCTGCTTGATGACGAGCATGCGCTTGTCGACGGACGGGGCAGGGATCGTCTCGCCGTTGATGCGCTTGGCTTCCTCCGCATACCATTCGACATAGGAGGCGGCGTAGAGGATTTCACCCCTGGCTTCCGGCAGGGGCTTGCCCATTTCGGCAGTCAGGATGGCGGCGAGTTCGTCGGCATTGGCGATGATCAGGTCGTGCCACTTGCGCAGCAGCACGCTGCGGTCCTTGGCCGGGCGGGCGGCCCAGACGGCCTGCGCCTTGTAGGCGGCGTCGATCGCAGCAGCCGTCTCGGTCGCACCCATTTCCGGCAGGGTCGCAAGCTTTTCGCCGGTCGCGGGGTTGAAGACGTCGAAGGTCTCGGCGCCGTTGCCGCCGATCCAGTTGCCATTGACATAGCCTGCATCGCGCAGGAATTCGGTCGACTTCAGGTGCCGGGTGAGAGCATCGTAGAAGGCCATGATTTCGTTCCTTTCGGCAATGAAAAGGCATTCACCCGGAGCATATGCTCCGGGTGCCGCCTTGGGAGATGTTGTTTGGGCGGTTGCGCCGCCGATCAGGCGGCGCGGGCTTCGATCATCGCAGCTTCGAGGATGTCGAGCGCCTCGGCGAAAACCTCGTCCTGGATGGTGATCGGTGCGAGGAAGCGAATGACGTTGCCATGCACGCCGCAGGTGAGCAGGATCAGCCCCTTTTCGAGGGCTTTCAGGCGCACCTTGTTGGCGAATTCGGCGCTCGGCTGCTTCGTCGCGACGTCGTTGAACTCGACGGCATTCATGAAGCCCGGACCACGGATATCGACGATCTCGGGGATCTTGTCCTGCAGGGAGGCGAGACGCTGCTTGAGGCGCGCACCGAGATTTTCGGCGCGGTTGCAGAGATCCTCATCCTTGATGACGTCGAGAACGGCATGGGCCGCCGCGACACCGATCGGGCTGCCAGCATAGGTGCCGCCGAGGCCACCGGGGCCGGGTGCATCCATGATTTCGGCGCGGCCGGTGACGGCGGCGATCGGGAAGCCGCCGCCAAGGCCCTTGGCCATCGTCATCAGGTCAGCTGCGATGCCGTAGTGTTCCATGGCGAAGAGCTTGCCGGTACGGGCAAAGCCGGTCTGCACTTCATCAGCGATGAGCAGGATACCGTGCTGGTCGCAGATTTCGCGCAGCGCCTTCATGAAGCTGACCGGTACCGGATAGAAGCCGCCTTCGCCCTGGACCGGCTCGACGATGATCGCGGCGACGCGGTTCGGGTCGACGTCAGCGGCAAACAGCTTCTTCAGAACGGAAAGCGACTGCTCGACCGTCGTGCCATGCATCTCGACCGGGAACGGCGCGTGATAGACATCGGCCGGCATGGCGCCGAAACCGACCTTGTAGGGTACGACCTTGCCGGTCAGTGCCATGCCCATGAAAGTGCGGCCGTGGAAGCTGCCGGTGAAGGCAATGACCGCCTGGCGGCCGGTGGCGGCGCGGGCGATCTTCACAGCGTTTTCAACGGCTTCGGCACCGGTCGTGACGAAGATCGTCTTCTTGGCGAAGTTGCCGGGCGTGATGGAGTTCAGGCGTTCGGCGAGCTCGACATAGTTTTCGTAGGGCACGACCTGGTGGCAGGTGTGCGTAAAGCGGTCGAGCTGGTTCTTGACGGCTTCGATAACACGCGGATGGCGGTGGCCGGTGTTGACCACGGCGATACCGGCGGCGAAATCGATGTAGCGGTTGCCTTCCTTGTCCCAGATTTCCGCATTCTCCGCGCGATCTGCATAGATCTGCGTGGTCATGCCGACGCCGCGCGAAATGGCGGCGTTCTTGCGATCGGTAAGGGTCGTGGCGGTCATGGCGCTATCCTGAATCTGGAGGCTTCGTTTCGTTCTGGTCTCACCGCGATTCCGAGCGCAAAACCGCTTCGCACTTTTGCTGAAATCGCTTTAACTTACATTTTTTCTGCAAGTATCAAGTGGAATTCCTACATTTTTTCTGCAAGAATGCAACCGGCATTTTACGCGGACAATGCGACGGTTTTTCGGGCCGGACCCGACGTGGCGAGTGCTATAAGAAACCATATACAGAATCAGGGATTGGCGCGATGGGTTCCGAGGAACCGGTGCACTACAAGGTGGCGGAGGCCGCGCGGCTCGCCGGCGTTTCCGCCTCGACACTCAGGCTTTGGGAAACGCAGGGGCTCGTCATTCCCGGCCGTTCCGAGACCGGGCACAGGCAATATAGCGCCGACGACGTCGTCCGGCTGAAGCGTATCGCCTGGTATCGTACCGAACGCGGGCTCAATCCGGCCGCGATACGCGAAGCGCTGGAGGCGGAGGATCCCGCCATCGACAGCACCGCCACCGAAGGCGACACGCCGCAGGGTGTCGGCCGCAAGCTGCGCAGCCTCCGGCACGACGCGGGCAAAACGCTGGAGCAGGTCGCCGGTGACATCGGCATCGCAACTTCCGTGCTTTCCACGTTCGAGCGCACCTCCCAGGGCGTGACCTTTCGCGTGCTGCATGATCTCGCGGAATATTACGGCACGACCGTCTCAAAACTTTCCGGTGAGGAAGAGAGCGACAATCGCTCCGTCGTCCGTGCCGGGGAATGGAAATTCTGGCCCGAGACGTCTCCCGGCGTGACGGTGCAGGTCCTGGCCGACGGGCGCAACATGATGGATTGCCACCGCTTCGTTCTGGCCCCCGGCGCCTCCTCGGACGGCGCCTACAAACACGAAGGCGAGGAATTCGTGCACGTGCTTTCCGGCCGCATCGAGATGGTGCTCGACGGCCAGGAATTCCACGACCTCGGCCCCGGCGACAGCCTCTATTTCGAAAGCGCCCGGCGTCATGCCTGGCGCAACCGTCACCACGGCGAGACGGTGCTCATCTGGATCAACACCCCACCGACCTTCTGACCTTGACGCGGCGCCATCCATGGGTTTCGTAGCGGCACGAAACGAACGAACGGGAGAGAGCCATGGCAAAGTCCATCCATTCGATGATCCGCGTGCTTGAAGAGGCACGATCCGTCGATTTCTATCAGAGGGCTTTGGGTCTTTCTGTTGCCGAACGGCTTGATTTCGAAACCTTCACGCTGGTCTATCTCAGCAATGCGGAAAGCGAATTCGAGCTGGAGCTGACGATCAACAAGGACCGTGCAGAACCCTACCAGCTCGGGGACGGCTACGGCCATTTCGCGGTCTCCGTGGATGACCTCGATACGGAACATGCCCGCGTCACGGACCTCGGCCTTGCACCCGGCAAGATCGTCGCGTTCAACCGCGATGGTGGGCTGCTCGCCCGCTTCTTTTTCCTCACCGATCCGGACGGCTACAAGATCGAGGTCCTGCAGCGCCACGGACGATACAAGTGATCAGCCGCGGCGCTTGAGCTGCTGCTCGCGGAAGAAGATGAAGAGACCGGAGGCGACGATGAAGACGGCGCCGACAAGCATGGCCGGGCGAGGTGCATCGCCGAAGAACATCCAGCCGAAGAGCACCGCCCAGATCAGCAGCGTGTATTGCAGCGGCACTACCGTTGAGGCATCGGCAAGCTTCAGCGACCGGTTGACCAGCATATGCGCGCTCATGGCGACGATTCCGAGCAGGCTGAGCAGACCGAAATCGATGCTGCTCACCGGCGCCCAGCCGGCGGGATCGGTGAGGCACCAGATACCGGAAAAGACGGCCGCGCCGGCGATCTGCCAGAAGACCAGCGTCGTATCGGGCGTGGCGCGCAGCGAGCGGCCGAGCACCATAGCCAGGCCGAACGCCATACTGCCGGCAAGTGCGATGAGGGCCGGCAGCGTGAAACTGTCCTTCGACGGTTCCAGCGCGATGATGACGCCGACGAAACCGATAATGATTGCCGTCCAGCGCCGCCAGCCGACCTTTTCTCCCAGCATCAACGGCGAAAGCGCTGCGACATAGATGGGGGCGGCGAGCCAATAGGTCATGGCATCGGCGAGCGGCATATAGGCGACGGCGAAGTAGAAGCCGGACGCCTCGAATGCGAAGAGGAAGGCGCGCAACAGGTGCAGCTTGGGCCGCTCGACCTCTATCAGCCGCCGCCAGCCGACACGCCAGAAGAACGGCGCCAGCACGACGAGCGCGGCGATGCTGCGGATCAGCATCAGCTGGCCGACGGAATAGGTGGCGACCAGCCACTTGCCGAGCACGTCGTTCAACGAGAACATGACCATGCCGAGCAGCATCAGCAGCACGCCAAGACGCGCGGTGCCGGTGGCGGAAGAGGGGGCTGCGATATCGGTCATGTCGGGGAACTCGGTCTCGGGATGCTGCGGCTGTGACACATTCCGCGCAGGCGATCCAGTCAGCAATTTTGATGGCTGCATCAAATGCGACGCAACCTTGAAGTCGACCATCAGCCGCGGCGGGCGATCAGGATGCCGGCCAGAATGATGAGGCCGCCGACCGCCTGCAGCATGCCGAGCGGTTCCGACAGCACGATCCAGGCGAGAAGAGCCGCGACGACCGGCTGGAGCAGAAGCGTCAGCGATGAGAAGGCCGTCGGCAGATAGGCAAGCGCGTAGGTGAAAAGCCCCTGGCCGCCGACATGGCTGATGAAGGCAAGGCCGACCACCATGGCCCAGCCGAACAGCGTCACCGGCATCAGGCCGTCTTCGAAAAAGTAGGCGATGGGCAACATGCAGACGGTGGCCGCAATGGTTGTCCAGACGAGAATGCGCGGCGCCGAGAACCGGGCGCGGACATGGCCCAGCGCCAGCATGTAACAGGCGTAGAAGAAGGCGGCCGTGACGGCCGTCGCATCGCCCGCCAACTGCCCGCCGCCGAGCGCCTGGGGCCCACCCTTCAACACGACGATGCCGATGAGTGCGATCACAAGCCCGGTCAAAAAGATCGGCGTGATGCGGACGCGGAAGAACAGCCACGAACCGAGGGTCACGAAGACCGGCGCAAGGTTGGCAAGCAGCGTCGCATTGGCGACCGAAGTCATGTGCAGGGAAAGGTGCCAGGCAACGAGATCGGCGGCGAGAAAGACGCCCGGCAGCAACAGGAAGAAATAGTCGCGCAGGTCGGAGGGCTGCTCGTCACTCTGCTTTCCCAGGCGGGACATCAGGAAGAACGGCAGCAGCGCCAGCGAGACACGCCAGAACGCCGTCGCCAGCGGCCCCACTTCCGAGAGCCGCACAAAGATCGGCGAACCGCCGATGGCCATGCCGCCCAACAGGAGAGCGGCAACGGCAAGGCGGGTGTTCGGGGAGGAGGCAGTCCTGGGCACGGCGGCAGTCCGATCATTCACGAAAGCAGCGGGGCTATCAGACCGGGCCGCCTTGAACCAGCCAGTGCGTGTCGATTTGATCGGAAACTTTTGGAAGCATGTAAAAAGGCGACGCCCTTTCGAGCGCCGCCTTCGCAATTGTCAGCAAAAACCGTCAGGCCGCATCGGGCCGGTGAACGGTCTTCACTTCGAGGAAGTCCTCGAGGCCGAACAGGCCCCCCTCGCGTCCGTTACCCGACTGCTTGTAGCCGCCGAAGGGGCTGCCATAACGGTGCGGACCGCCGTTGATATGCACCATGCCGGCACGCAGACGCGCAGCGACGCGCTCCGCGCGATCCGGATTGCCGGTCTGGAGATAGGCGGCGAGGCCGTAGGCGGTGTCGTTGGCGATCGCGATCGCTTCCTCTTCCGTGTCGAAGGGGATGATCGACAGCACGGGACCGAACACTTCTTCGCGGGCGATGCGCATGTCGTTGTTGACGTCGGCGAAGATCGTCGGCTTGACGAAATAGCCGGTCTCGAAACCCTCTGGCTTGCCGGGACCGCCGACGAGCACGCGCGCACCTTCCGCCACGCCCGCCTCGATCAGCGCCTGAACGCGGCCGAACTGGATGTGCGAGACGAGCGGGCCGATATGCTCGCCAGCCTCTTCCGGATTGCCGACGCGGGCTTCCTTGCCGGTGCGCTCGGCGATTTCCACAACCTTGTCATAGACGGAACGCTCGACGAGCATGCGGGTCGGCGCGTCGCAGGACTGGCCGGAATTGTTGAAGCATTCGCGCACGCTGCCGGCAACGCGATCTTCGAGATCAGCGTCGGCGAAGACGAGGTTCGGCGACTTGCCGCCGAGTTCCAGCGTCACGCGCTTGACCGTCTCGGCCGCATCCTTGCTGACGGCGATGCCGGCACGGGTGGAGCCGGTAAAGGACATCATGTCGACGTCCTTGTGCTTGGAGAGGGCAGCACCGCATTCGAGACCGTCGCCGTTGACGAGGTTGAACGTGCCCGCAGGGAAGCCGGCCTCGTGCACCATCTCCGCATAGAGCAGGGCGTTAAGGGGCGTGAACTCCGAGGGCTTCAGCACGCAGGTGCTGCCCGTCGCCAGTGCCGGCACGACCTTCAGCGCGATCTGGTTGATCGGCCAGTTCCACGGCGTGATGAGACCACACACACCGATAGGCTCGCGGCGCACAACGTCGCCGTTCGGCAGCACGTCGCGGGCCTTCAGGCGCTTCAGGCCGTCGATAAAGCCCTGGAGGTGGCCGACGCCGACATCCGCCTGCTGCTCGGTGCTCATGGAGATCGGCGCGCCGAGTTCCAGCGTGATCGTGCGTGCCATCTCCTCATAGCGGCGCTTGTAGATCTTGAGCAGCTTTTCGAGCAGTGCAAGGCGCTCCTCGACGCTGGTCTGGCTATAGGTCGCAAACGCCATCTTGGCAGCGGCGACGGCGCGGTCGATATCGGCCGCGGTGCCCATGGTGATGACCGCGATCGGCTTTTCCGTCGCCGGATTGATCACGGCGAGGTCATTGGCCTTCAGCGGATCCACCCACTGCCCGTCGATGTAGAATTTGCGTTTGTCGAGCATGCTTTTCTCCCGTCACTTCTGTTTTTCATCGAGCCAGCCCTTGATGAGCTGGCGGTAGCGTTCGCCGCCGAAACTTGGAAAATGGCCACCGTGCACCAGCCGCACCGGCAGGGTCAGGAGCCGCTCCATCGAGGCGATATAGTCAATCCCATCGGAATGATAGGTATCCTCGATCAGCGGACCGTCATAGACGATGTCGCCGGAGAACAGAATTTCCGTTGCCTTTTCGTAGAGCGCAATACCCCCTGGGGAGTGGCCCGGCGTGTGGATGACCTCGAAATGGCGATTGCCGAGGTCGATCACGTCACCATCTTCGAGAATGCGCGTCGCCGGCGCCTTCTTCACGGCGTAGCATTTCGAGCAATAGGGCTCGGGTGGTAGCGCATCGAAGATTTCGTCCGTGACATAGGGATCGGCCAGCGTGTTTTCCCGCGTCGGATTGGCGAGAAGATCGGCCTCTGCCGAATGCACGGCGCGGCATTCGAATTCGTGATGGCAGCCGATATGGTCGAAATGGGTGTGGCTCGCCACCGCGATCAGATCTCGCTCCGTCACCAGCGGCACCCACGCGGTGAGAGAAACGACGCCCATGCCGCTATCGACCAGCATGTCTCGGTCACGACCGCGCACATGCCAGATATTGCAGCGATAGAACTCCTGGATATAGGGTTCCGAGATCGAGGTCACGTCGTCGTCGATGCGACGCACGCTGTACCAATCCTCGGGGCGGATGCGCCGCATAGACCTTACACTCCCGCTCCGTCCTCAAGCACGACGATGCTATCCGCCTTCAGCCGAAGGTCAAGCTCGGCACCGACTTCAGGACTGTCGGTCTGGGGTAGATGCGCGGTAAGCGTCGTGCCGTCGGCCGATACATGGCAACGATGATGCGTGCCGAAGAAGGCGCTGCCGGTGATACGTCCGCGGCCGAGCGACACGGTCGGCGCATCCGCATTGGCGCTGCGGAAATGCTCCGGGCGGATGCAGAGCGTGACCGCACGACCCGCCACCGGGTGACCGGATGTGAAGGCGGAAGCGGGGAGGACGACGCGGCCAAGCGCCGTTTCCACCTCAACCTCGCCCCCGGATGCGCCAAGCACCCTGGCCGGCAGGAAATTGGCCTCGCCCATGAAGCCGGCCGAGAACAGCGAGCGCGGGCGCATATAGATCGAGGCCGGCGTACCGACATCCTCGATTCGCCCCTTGTTCATCACGACGATACGGTCGGCGATCGCCATCGCCTCCTCCTGATCGTGCGTGACATGGACGAAGGTCGTGCCGACACGCTTCTGGATAGCCTTCAGCTCATCCTGCATCTGCCGGCGCAGTTTCAGATCGAGCGCACCGAGCGGCTCGTCGAGCAGCAGCACGTCGGGATCGACGGCAAGCGCCCGGGCGAGGGCGACACGCTGGCGCTGGCCGCCGGACAATTCATGCGGCTTCTTGGCGGATGACGCCTTGAGCCCGACGAGGTCCAGATAGGAGAAAGCCTTCTCGAAGCGTTCGGCCTTGCCCATGCCGCGCATCCTGAGGCCGAAGCCGACATTGTCGCGCAGGCACATATGCGGGAACAACGCATAATCCTGGAACATCGTCGTCGTCGGGCGCTTGGCAGGCGAGACATGTGTCATATCGCGCCCGCCAATCGATATCATCCCGGAGGTCGGTTCGATGAAACCGCCGAGGATGGAGAGCAGGGTGGTCTTGCCGCAACCGGAGGGGCCGAGCAGCACGATGAACTCGCCGGCGGCGATATCGAGCGAGACATCGTCGAGTGCCCGGAATGCACCGAAGACCTTGGTGGCATTGCGGATGGAAAGGTCGGCGGTCATGAGGATTTCCCGGTTTTGCGGAAGACGGTGAATTCCATCACGACGAGGAACGCAACGGAAATGAGGAAGACGATGCTGCCGATGGCGTTCGTCTTGGGGTCGAGGCCGGATCGCAGCATGCTCCAGATTTCCACCGGCAGCGTCACGTCGAAGCGCGACAGCAGGAACGCGACGATGAACTCATCCCAGCTGAAGGTGACGGACAGGAAGAAGGCGGCCAGGATCGACGGCAGCAGCATGGGTGCGGTGACAAGCAGCATGACCTGCCAGTCCTTGGCGCCGAGGTCGCGTGCCGCCCGCTCGATGTTCACCTGATGCCCGCCCATCGACGCGTAGATGATGGCAAAGCAGAGCGGCAGGTTGATCACCACATGGCCGATGCCGACGGTGACGAGCGAAAGCCTGAGACCGGAGATGTTCAGCATCGAGAGCAGACCAAGCCCGATGATCAGCGTGCTGACCGTCATCGGCGCGACGATGAGGCCGCGCAGAAGGCCGGATGCAGGCAGCGTATAGCGGGCAAAGGCATAGGCCGCGAGGAAACCGAGAACGCAGGCGACGGCAGACGAGATCACCGCGACGAGCAGCGAGTTTCCAAGCGCCGCCATCAGCTTTCCATCGGCGAAAATCGCCTCGTACCAGCGCAGCGTCAGTCCGTTCAACGGCGGCACCGGCAGGCTGCCATCCTGAAAGGAGAAGAGCACCAGCACGACGACCGGCAGGAAGATGAAGAGGTAGATGAGGCCCGCATAAAGGGCGGCAAGGGCGGTGGAAAGGTGGCGCATGGTCAGGTCCTCTCCATCTTGAGCCAACGAGCGCAGGCGATATAGGCAAGCGTGACGACGACCATCAGCACGAGCGAAAGGGCTGCCGCCATCGGGAAATCCGCCCGCCTTCCAAGTTGCAGCATGATGACCTGGGGCAGTACCAGTTCGTTATTGCCCCCGAGGATCTGCGGCGTGATGTAATCGCCGATGCACAGCACGAAAGTGAGGAACGCGCCGACCATGATGCCGGGCAACGTCAGCGGCAGCACGACGAACCAGAAGGTCTGGAAGGCGTTTGCGCCGAGGTCGGCCGCGGCGCGGCGGTAATTCGGCGAAAGCTGGATGAGATTGGCGTAGATCGTCAGCGTCAGCAGCATGACGAAGAAATGCACAAAACCGATGACCGTCCCGGTACGGTTTGCCGAAAGCTCCAGCGGTTCGGCGACGATGCCGAGCCACAGCAGCGCCTGGTTGACGACGCCGCCCTTGGAAAGCACCAGAAGCCACGAATAGGAGCGGACCACATAGGACGTCCAGAACGGCAGGATCGCCATGATGAGGGCGACGCGCTGCCATTTCTTCGGGACACGCTCGGCGATGATCCAGGCCAGCGGATAGGCGAGCAGGATGGAAATGACGGTCACTGTCGCCGTGATTTCCAGCGACACGACAAGCCCCTTGAAGAAATGGGCTTTCCCGAAAAAGGCGACGTAGTTGTCGAGCGTCCAGGTCGCGACGATCTCGCGCCCCTGCCGCGTCCAGAAACTGATCGCCGCCATATAGGCGAAGGGCACCAGGAAGAAGAACCCCGTCCAGAGCAGCGCCGGTAGGGCAAAGGCCCAGGCCTTGCGGCGCTCCGTGCGTTCTAAGGCTGTGGCGGCCATGGGCATGACACTCCGTTGACGCTGCAGCCTAGCCCAGCGCGGATCGAATTCCAGCGTATTTCAGAGGGGGAACGTTGGGCGTTACCCTCCCCCGGAGGGGAGGGTGGTCCACCGCATCAAGCTTACTGCTGGAGCGTTTCCGTCCAGATATCCTGCATCGCGGCGTCCATGTCGGCGTCCGCCACCGGATAGAGTTGCGAGTTCTTCAGATATTCAGGCTGCTTGTCCCAGCGAAGCGCCGTCTTTTGCTGGTCGGTCAGGTGCGCACCCGCCTTGGCATTGGCCGGCATCGCCCAGTAGCAGGCGGAGGTCGCAAGCCGTGCCTGGCCCTCGGGGCTGACGATGTACTGCACGAACTTCAGCGCGAGATCCTGCTTTTCCGAATCCTTGAAGACGCCGATCGATTGTGCCCAGCGCAGCGCTCCTTGCTTGGGGATCGTCCAGTCGAGATTGGGCTTTTCCGCCGAGAGGCCGGCCGTCAGCCACTCACCGCCGCCCACGACGATATCGACCTCCCCGGTCGCCAATGCGGTCTGCGAGGCGACGACGTCGCTCACCTGGCGGGCGACCTTCTTCATCTCGAAGAGCTTTTCCTTGATCGCCGGCAGGTCGTCCTGCTTGAGATCGGCGGTCTTCTTGCCGATGCCGACAGCCGTCAGGCCAACCATCGGGAGATAGTAGTCATAGAGCGCGATACGGCCCTTGTACTTGTCCGACCAGACCACCGAGAGGTCTTCCATATCGGCCGGGTCGACCTTCGTCTTGTCGTAGGAAATCGTGTTGTAGCCGAATTTTTCGGTGACCGCGTAGACCTTGCCGCCCTTGGTCGTCGTCGCGTCCATGCGCACTTCCGGGAAGAGATCGTTGAGCGGCAGCTTGTCGGCCGGCATTTCACCGAGGATGTCCATGTCGATGGCGCGCGGTACGTCGACGGCGTCGATGACCAGCACATCCCAATCGCCGGGGCGGGATTGCTCGATGATCGAGATCGCAGCACCCGTGCCCTCGTATTCCTTGAGATTGACCTTGACGTTGTTGGCCTTCTCGAACGGCTCGACAAGCGCCGGATCGGTGTGGTCGCACCAGACGAGCGCATTCAGTTCGTCCTGCGCACTCGCACCGGCGGGCAGGAGCGAAACGGCGGCGGTGGCAAGCAGCATGCGGCGGGCAAACCCACCGGAAACGGTTCTTTTCATCATCTTTCCCTCTGGCTGAAGGCTTTTGGCCCTGGCGAATGGCGCTCGTTGCGACGCCTTGAGAAAAAGATTGAACGAGTTCATTTTTTAAGTCAATCTCATTTTTGAGGAGATTCCAACGGAGGTTCTGATGGCCGGATTGCGCGCGAAACAGAAGGCGGACAAGACCCGCCGCATTCTCGAATCCGCGACGACATTGTTCCGCGAGCAGGGCTATGACAGCGCCCGTATCGAGGACATCGCCGAAATGGCGGAAGTCTCCGTCGGCACGCTCTACAACTACTATCAGAACAAGGGCGACATCCTTGTTGCGACCGTGGCGATGGAAGTGACGGAAGTGCTGGAAGCGGGCACTCGGATCGTCGCCAATCCACCGCTCAACGTTGCGGAGGCGCTGCGCACGCTGATCGAGCAATATTACGACCACTCGCTGTTCTACCTCTCCAAGGAGATGTGGCGCACCGCGATGGCGATCTCCATCCAACAGCCGGAAACGCCACTTTCCCGCCGCTATACGGAACTCGACGCCCAGCTCTGCGCACAGGTCGTGCAGCTCGTGCAGACGCTGCAGACCCGCGGCGTTGTCCATGCCAGCATCGACGTGCAGGTCATGGGCGAGCTATTCTTCAACAACCTCAACATGATGTTCATGGAGTTCTGCAAGGTGGACGCCATGCCGATCGAGGAGCTGAAGGCCCGCGTCAACGCGCAGCACGAGCCGATCGCCGCGCTCATCAGCACCGTCAAGATCGTTTGAGGCACCTATGACTGACATGGAATCCACCGTCCTTGCCGCCGCCGACGCACTGGTCGGCGCCTTTTCCCGGCATGACCGCGATGCCTATTTCTCCGCCTTCGCGCCGGAAGCGACCTTCCTCTTCTACAATCTCGACCGACCGCTCGAGGGTCGTGCGGCCTATGAGGCGGAGTGGGCGCTCTGGGAGGAACGGGACGGTTTTCGCGTGCTGGCCTGCCGCTCGACGGACCGCAGGGTTCAACTCGTGGGCGATGTCGCGATCTTCACCCACGCCGTCGAGACGGACGTGTCCGTCGGCGGAGAGACGGTGAAGAACAACGAGCGCGAAACCATCGTCTTTTCGCGCACCCCCGCAGGCCGCTGGCTCGCCGTGCACGAGCACCTTTCCGCCGCCGCCTGATCCAACGCAATACGGGCAGACGCCGGTTTGCAGGTATTGCTACAAGGGTTTGTTTCCGACGCCGAAGCGGTCTTGCTTCGGCTGGAAAATGCTCTAGCAGCAACCGTCCTCGGCCTTGCCGGTCGCGAGCTGCTCGAGGATCGGACAATCCGGCCGGTCGTCGCCGTGGCAGTGGGCGGAGAGGTGCTCCAGCGTGTGCACCATCTCCTGCAGCAGGCGCATCTTCTGCTTCATTTCATCGATATGGGCACCGGCGATACGCTTCACGTCACCCGATGCCCGGGCCCGATCCTGCCAAAGCGTCAGGAGATCGCGGATCTGGGCAATCGAAAAACCGAGATCGCGCGACCGCCGGATGAAGGACAGCGTCGAAAGATCCTTGGGGCCATAGGTGCGGTAGCCGGCACCCGTGCGGCCGGCCTCGCGGATGAGGCCGATCTGCTCGTAGTGACGGATCATCTTGGCGGTGACGCCCGTGGCGTCCGCCGCTTCGCCGATGTTCATGCCAGCTCTCCCTTCTGGAACGGCAGCTTGAAGCGCTTGAGGCGCAGCGCATTCGAGATGACGAAGACGCTGGAGAGCGCCATGGCGCCCGCGGCCAGCGCCGGCGACAACTGAATGCCGAAGGCCGGATAAAGGAAACCGGCGGCGACGGGGATCAGCGCGACATTGTAGCCGAAGGCCCAGAACAGGTTCTGCCTGATGTTGCGCATCGTCGCCCGCGACAGCGCGATGCCGATGGCGACACCGCGCATGTCGCCGGCCATCAGCACCACGTCAGCGCTTTCGATGGCGACGTCCGTGCCGGTACCGATGGCGATGCCCGTATCGGCGGCGGCCAGTGCCGGTGCATCGTTGATGCCGTCGCCGACAAAGGCGACCTTCTTCGCACCATTGGCAGAGAGTGCCTTCACGGCCGCAACCTTGCCGTCCGGCAGAACCTCGGCCATCACCCGGTCGATACCGAGCGTGGCCGCGACAGCCTCCGCCGTACGGCGATTGTCGCCAGTGATCATCGCGACCTCGATGCCGAGCGCCTTCAGCGCGGCAACCGCATCCTTCGTCGTCGGCTTGACCGGATCCGTCACGGCAAAGAGGGCGGCGAGCCTGCCGTCGATGGCTGCATAGAGCGGCGAGGCACCCTCGGCAGCCAGCCGCTCCGCGTCATCGGCGAAGCCGGCGACGTCGAGGCCAAGGGAATACAGGAAACCGACCGAACCGGCCTCGACCCTGCGGCCGGAAACGACGGCGGAAATCCCCTGGCCGGAAATAGCCCTGAAATCGCCGGCAGCGAGAATATCAACTCCCTCCGCAACCGCTCCCTCATGGATGGCGGCGGCGATCGGGTGTTCGGAATGCACCTCGGCGGCGGCGACCAGCGACAGGACCTCACGGCGCGAAAACCCTTGCGCCGGCACGATCTCCGTCAGCGTCGGATGCCCGAGGGTCAGCGTGCCGGTCTTGTCGACGGCGACGATTTGCGTTCCCTCCAGCGTTTGCAATGCCGTGCCTTGCCGGAAAAGCACACCGAGTTCGGCGGCACGGCCGGTGCCCGTTATGATGGATGTCGGCGTCGCAAGCCCCATGGCGCAGGGGCAGGCGATGATGAGCACGGCGACGGCGTTGACCAGCGCATGGGCCAGAACCGGGCTCGGCCCGAAGGCGAGCCAGATACCGAAGGTGAGGAGCGCGACGCCCATGACGGCGGGAACGAACCATTGCGTGACGCGGTCGACCAGCGCCTGTATCGGCAGTTTCGCCGCCTGTGCGTCCTCGACCATGCGAATGATCTGCGACAGCACGGTGTCGGCGCCGACACGGGTGGCGCGGAAGGTGAGGGAGCCCGTCGTGTTGACCGTGCCGCCGGTGACCGTATCGCCGGCAGTGCGGGCGACGGGCATGGGCTCGCCGGTGATCATCGATTCGTCGATATAGGAATTGCCTTCGGTCACCTCGCCATCGACGGGCACCTTCTCGCCCGGCCGCACCAGCACGATATCGCCGGGAACGACGCTTTCCAGCGGCACGTCTTCCGCCCTGCCATCGCGCAGGACACGCGCGGATTTGGCCCGTAAACCCGCCAGATGCCGGATCGCCTCACCGGTGCGCCCCTTGGCGCGCGCTTCAAGATAGCGGCCGGCGAGGATGAGCGTCACGATGACGGCTGCCGCCTCGAAATAGACATTCGCCGTACCGCCCGGCAGCAGGGCCGGCGCGAACGTGGCAACGGTCGAAAAACTCCAGGCGGCAAATGTGCCGATGACGACGAGCGAGTTCATGTCGGGCGCCAGGCGCAGCAGGCTTGGAATGCCCTTGCGGAAGAAACGCAGGCCCGGTCCCAGAAGGACCAGCGTCGCCAGTACGAACTGGATGACGCGGCTCGTCTGCATGCCCAAGGTTTCATGGATGACGTGGCCGAAGGACGGGAAGGCATGCGCGCCCATCTCCATCACGAAGAGCGGCGCCGTCAGGATCGCGGCGATCACGAGGTCGCGCCGCAGGGTTCTGGCTTCTGCCGCGCGACGATCCTCCTCGGCAGGGGCCGTCTCCGTTTCACGGATCGCCCTGTAGCCTGTCCGTTCGATGGCCGCCGCAAAGTCCTCAAAGGCGGCGGCGCCCTTTAGGACGCGCACGCGGGCTCGCTCCTGAGCGAGATTGGCGGCCGCATCCAGCACACCCGGAACGGCCTTCAGCGCCTTCTCGACGCGACCGATGCAGGACGCGCAGGTCATCCCTTCGACGGGAAATTCGAACACCTCCTCGGCAACACCATAACCTGCCTTGCGCACGGCTTCGGCCACGGCCGCGGCATCCGGTGCGCCTGTGAAGATCACATCGGCTTTCTCCGTCGCGAGATTGACGGCGGCGCCGGACACGCCCGGCACCTTCTCTATAGCTTTCTCGACCCGGCGCACGCAGGACGCACAGGTCATGTCGGAGATGGAAAGCTTGATCGTCTGCCGGTCTGCCGGCGGTATTGTGGTGAGCATGATGCGCCTTCTATCCCGAGGCCACCCCCTTCAGCCCGGGAGTGGACCGAGGGGGGTATGGCCTCAACTTAGATAGATCGTGCACCTTCCCATCATGTCAAGGTCAAGCGGTTTTTGCCTTCAGTCTGCTACGACCGGCGAATACCCTTCCGCCTCGATGACGGACGCGACGGCGGCGCGGTCACCGGCATTTTCGACCGAAACGCGCTTGGAGGGAAGGTCGATTTCCACCTTCGCAGCCGGGTAGGCACCCAGCACGGCGCTGGTAATGGTCTTGGCACAGTGGCCGCAGGTCATGTCCGATACGGTGAAGGAATGCGTGGCGCTCATGGGCAGTCTCCTGATTTGCCCAAGCATGCTGAAGCCTTCCCCCATGGCAAGGTCAAGCCCCGCGGGGATGATTCCGATCAACTGAAAAGCCGCGAAAGAAGCGCCAGAAACTGATCGCGGGCGCGCGCGCCCCCCAATCGCTCCAGGCAATCCGCCTCGAAATCGGCCTCGGCACGCCGGGCATGGTTCAGAAGGTTTTCGCCTGACACCGTCAGATAGAGCGCGTGGGAGCGGCGGTCGTTCGGAGCGCTCCGCCGCTCCGTCAGACATCGTCCCTCGAGATCGTTCATAAGCGACACGAAATTCGCGCGCTGAATACCAAGTGCCGCCGCAATTTCAGATTGTTTACGCCCTGGGTTTTCGGCGATCAACGCCAGCACGCTGTATTCCGTGGGGCGCAGGCTCACCACCGAGAAGTGGTGAAGGAACCGCTGCATGAACTGGCTGTGCGCTCGACGAAGTTGATGCGCAACGCTTTGAGAGACCGCAGACGCATCCAACCCCTCTACTGATGGAGCATCATAAGTTTCGCTTATCTTTTCCATAGCTTGGCCACCTTTCCCCGGCGCCGGAAGAATTCCGGCGTGCGGCCCGCGCATGACCATAGAACCCCGCGCGGATGACGCAAGGCACCTGATACGCGATTGCAGGAATATTCCACTTGCAATCAAGGGACGAGGAATGATTTTGCGAATTTTCAAGTCGGGCTCGACGCCCTGAGTTTATTTCAGTACGCCTTAACTCAACCGAAAGAGGATTTACCGCGATCAGTCCATCGCGAATCGATTGAGGCGCTCCCTCAGCAATCCGATTGTCTGCGTGTCGGCATTGGCAAAGGCAAATCGCAGATAGCCCTCCTGACCCGCGCCGAAATAGCTTCCCGGCAGGCAAAGAATCCCGGCTTCCTTGGCGAGTTTTTCCGCCACGCGGGCAGACGACACGCCTTCGAAGGGGTGGCCGATGAAGGCGAAATAGGCACCGACAGCACCGACCCGCCAGGCCGGTGCGCCCGCCATCGTCGCGAGCAGCGCCTCGACACGGCGCGCGATCTCCAGCCGGTTTTCCTGCCTCCATTCCGCCAGCAGCGGCAGCGCGGTGGCGACGGCCGCCTGTGCCGACCGCGGCGGACAAATCTGCAGATTGTCCATGATCTTCGCCACCTGCTCGACCACATCGGCACCCGCCGTGATCGCGCCGAGGCGATGACCGGGAATGCAGAAGGATTTCGAGAAGCTGTAGAGGCTGATCAGCGTGTTCTCCCAGCCTGTGCGGCCGAAGAGATCATGCGGGCGTCCTGCGCCTGCCGGCAGGAAGTCGCGATAGGTCTCGTCGAGGATCAGCCAGATGCCGCGGGACGCGCAGAGATCATAGATCTCCGACAGCAGCGCCACGGGATAAACCGCACCCGTCGGATTGTTCGGCGACACAAGCGCGAGCGCCCTTACATCCGGCGTGATCGCCGCCGCGATCGTCCCGATATCCGGCAGGAAGCCATTGGCCGCATCGCAGGCGGCAAACCGCGTCTTGATGCCCAGCATGGCAAGCGTGGTTTCCTGGTTGAAATAGTAGGGGTCCGTCATCAGCACGGCATCTCCGGCCCCGGCGATCGCCATGGCAGCACAGATGAAGGCTTGATTGCAGCCGGCCGTCACATGGACGTTGCCGGCGGCAAGCGGCAGGCCGTAGGTCCCGGAAAGATGATCCGCATAGGCCTTGCGAAGGCTGTCCTCGCCCTCGATCGGACCGTAACCGGTATAGGCGCGTGAAGCGGCGTACTCGCCAAGCAGGCGCAGCATCTCCGGGTGGGGCGGATAGCCGGGCACGGCCTGCGAGAAATCGATCATCGGGCCGCTGCGGCCGTCATAGGCATCGCCCCAGGCGAAGACATGCGGGATCGGCGGGGCGGCAAGGGTTTCGACGAGCGGGTTGAAGCGAGGCATGGTCATTTCCGTCAAAGATCAGGCGCGGGTCTTGCGCTGGGGGTTGGACGCGGTCCGGCGTTTGGCCGGGATCGGGCGAAAGGGTTCGGCCGCACGGGCGCCGCGGCCACGCAGCAGCATACGTGCGGAAGTCTGTGGCTCGGGCATGCTTTCCTCGAGCGAGGAGAACAGCCACTCGATGAAGACCTTAACGATCGGCGCCTGCCGCGCGGATTGCCGGCAGGCCACATAGAACGCGTCATTGGCCGGCACCGTGAGATCGAACGGCACAACCAGTTCGCCGCGCGCGATCAAATGGCTGGCGGTGATCGTGTCGCCAAGCGCGATACCCTGGCCGTGCAGGGCCGCCTCGGTGGAAAGCCGCGCATCGCTCATGAAATGCTGGCGGCCGCGCACGATATCGATCGCATCGGCCGCCGAAAGCCAGGTGCTCCATTCGCGCCCGTCATCGCCATGAAAAAGCGTATGGTCGGAAAGGTCGCGCAGCGACCGAAGCGGGCGGCTGTTGAGCAAAGTGGGGCTGGCGATCGGAAAGAGGTCCAGACGCGACCAGAGCCGGGTCCAGTAGTCCGGCCAGTTGCCGTCGCCATAGAGTACGCTGACATCGGTATCGAGCGAACGCAGGTTTTCCGGATCGTTGGCGGCGATCAGCGTGACGCGCACACCGGGGAACTGGTCCGTGAAGGTGTTGAGACGCGGGATGAGCCAGAGCGAGAGCAGGGCCGGCACGCAGGTGACGGTGAGGTCGCCGCTCGTCACCGGCTGCTTCATCAGGGCGGTCGCCGCCGCAATCTCTCCGAAGGCATTGGTGACGGCGGGCAACAGCAGCGCGCCCTGCGGCGTCAGCTTCAGCCGCTTGCCGCCGCGTTCGAACAGTACGGTATCCAGCGCCTCCTCGAGCGCCTTGATCTGATGGCTCACCGCGCCGTGGGTGACATTCAATTCCCGCGCGGCGGCCGACACGGCGCCGCGACGGGCGGTCGCCTCGAAGGCGCGAAGGGGGTTGAGCGGCGGAAGACGCGCGGCCATGGAACGGAGAGCCCGATATGTTAGTTTTTCTCACGCTAATCGCTATAACAATGTCAATTGCTTTTCCAGTCGTTTTATTACGATACTATGAAGAACGAGGGCAAAGCCCCGGGGGAACAAAATAGAAGACTTCTGCACCGGCCCCCGGTCTGCCTTCACATTTTCTAATGAAATGAGGTAGACACGATGAGCGGCAGCAAGCTGGACGAACTCAAGGCGAAATACGGCGCAAGCCATGGCGGCGAAATGTTCGATCCCGCCTTCCGCAAGGTCGCCGACAAGATCTTCACCAAGAACGGGACGCGCCTTGCGCCCTACGCCGGCGTCCCGACATTCCTCTCCGCGCCCTACATGCAGGTCGATGCCAACGAGCCCGATTTCGGCAACCTGCAGGTCGCCATCACCGGCGTGCCGATGGATCTCGGCGTCACCAACCGCCCGGGCTCGCGTTTCGGGCCGCGCGCCATGCGCACCATCGAGCGCATCGGCCCCTACAACCATGTCCTCGATTGCGCGCCGGTGCAGGAACTGCGCGTGGCCGATATCGGTGACGTGCCCTTCCAGAGCCGCTACCGCCTCGAACTCAGCCATGACGACATCGAGAAGCGCTTCAACCAGATCGTCGATGCCGGCGTGATTCCGCTTGCGGTCGGTGGCGACCATTCGATCACCCATCCGATCATGAAAGCGGTCGGCAAGAAGCAGCCGGTCGGCATGATCCATATCGACGCCCATTGCGATACGGGCGGCATGTTCGACCAGACGAAATTCCACCATGGCGGCCCGTTCCGCAACGCCGTGCTCGACGGCGTGCTCGACCCGACCCGCACCATCCAGATCGGCATCCGCGGTTCCTCCGAATATCTCTGGGAGTTCTCCTACGAGTCCGGCATGACCGTCATCCACGCGGAAGAAGTCAGCGGTCTGGGCATTCCCGCCATCATCGAAAAGGCGAAGGCCATCGTCGGCGACGGCCCGACCTATCTCTCCTTCGATATCGACAGCCTCGACCCGAGCTTTGCGCCCGGCACTGGCACGCCCGAGATCGGCGGCCTCACCACGCGGGAGGTTCTGGAGCTCATCCGCGGCCTCAAGGGCATCAATCTCGTCGGCGGCGATGTGGTGGAAGTCGCGCCGCAATATGACGCGACGACCAACAGCGCGCATGCCGGCGCGCAGGTTCTGTTCGAAATTCTCAGCCTAATGGTTTTCAGCCCTTCCGTGGCGCGGACGGCCTGACGTAGAATAGCAACAACGGGAACGCTCCGGCCGGATCAACCGGTCGGCCTAACAGGAGAAAGACCACTATGCGTGACATCCTCAAGACCAATGTCAGCCGCCGCGCCGTGCTGGGCGCCGGCGTTGCCGGCGCCTCGCTGCTCGCCATGCCGGCGATCCTGCGTGCGCAGGACAAGTCGCTGAAGGTCGGCGTCTACGGCGGCTATTTCAAGGACTCCTTCGACAAGAACATCTTTGCGGATTTCACCAAGGAGACCGGCATCGCCGTCGAATCGATCGCCGAGCCGACCGGTGAAGCCTGGCTCGTCCAGCTCGAACAGGCCGCCAAGGCCGGCCAGGCTCCGGCCGACGTCTCCATGATGTCGCAGGTCGCCATGCTGAAGGGCCAGTCGACCGAACTCTGGGCGCCGCTCGATGCGGCAAAGATCCCGAATCTGTCGAACCTCATCGATCACTTCGTCAACAAATATCCGGATGGCCGCCTCGCCGGCGTCGGCGCCGTTGCCTGGTACATCACGCTCGTCACCAACACGGATGTCTTCAAGGAAGCTCCGACCTCCTGGACGGCCCTCTGGGATCCGGCAAACGCCGACAAGCTCGGCCTGCTGGCACTCGTTTCCAACTCGTTCCTGCTGGAAGTGACCGCCAAGACCCATTTCGGCGGCACCAACGCGCTCGACACGGAGGAAGGTCTCCTCAAGGCGTTCGAAAAGCTCGCCGAGGTCAAGCCGAACGTTCGCCTGTGGTACCGTGACGAAGCCCAGTTCGAGCAGTCGCTGAAGTCGGGCGAAATCCCGATGGGCCAGTACTACCACGACGTAACGGGCCTTGCCGCCGCTGACGGCCAGCCTGTGCGCTCTACCTTCCCGAAGGAAGGCGGCATCATGGACTCCGGTTGCTGGGCGCTGTCGCGCGCTTCGAGCAAGGTCGAGGAAGCCCACATCTTCATCAACTACATGAGCCAGCCGAAGATCCAGGCGCTGCTGTCGCGCAAGGTCGGCACCGCGCCCACCGTCAAACGCGACCTCATCGACCTCACGGCCGAAGAGTTCGCGGCGGTGTCCTCGGATATCGATCCGATCATCCCGCGCTACGACCTCTATACGACCAAGGCCGACTGGCTGAACCAGAAGTGGACGGAAATGATCGCAGGCTGATCCCTGCCTTTCCTGAAAACGACCGGCCGGCTTCGATAGCCGGCCGGTCTCCAACCCGTCAGCGCCGAGCGGAGCCCCAATGTCCGGATTGACCCTCCAGAATATCGTCAAGCAGTTCGGCCAGTTCACGGCCGTGAAGAATGTAGAACTTACCGTGCCGCATGGCACCTTCGTCTGCCTTCTCGGCCCGTCCGGCTGCGGCAAGACCACGCTGATGCGCATGGTCGCCGGTCTCGACCTGCCGACCAGCGGCGCGATCAAGCTCGACGGCAAGGACATCACCAACGTTCCCACGCACAAGCGCGACCTCGGCATGGTCTTCCAGTCGCTGGCGCTCTTCCCCCACCTGACGGTCGGCGAAAACATCGCCTACTCCTTGCGCATCCGCGGCGTTGGCAAGGAGGAGCAGAAGAAGCGCGTCGACGAGCTTCTTTCGATGATCCACCTCACCGGCTATGCCGACCGCCCTGTCGCAAAACTCTCCGGCGGCCAGCGCCAGCGTGTGGCAATTGCCCGCGCGCTTGCCATCTCGCCGAAACTGTTCCTGCTCGACGAGCCGCTTTCGGCCCTCGACGCCAAGCTGCGCGAGGCCATGCAGGTGGAACTGCGCCAGCTCCAGCAGCGGCTCGGCATCACCACCATCGTCGTCACCCACGACCAGCGTGAAGCCATGACCATGGCCGACACGGTCGTCGTGATGAACAGTGGCGAAATCCGCCAGGCCGCCGCTCCGGTGGAAATTTATCGCCGGCCCGCCGACACCTTCGTTGCCGACTTCATCGGCATGACAAACCTCATCGATTTCAGCGCCGATGGCGCCGGTGCGCACGTGCTCGGCGCCGCAATCCCCGGCCTCTCGGTTCCAGCAGGCCTCAAGTCCGGCATTATTTCGGTCCGTCCGGAAGACGTGCATCTCACCGCGCCCGGCAACGCGCCGGTCACGGGTACCGTCACCTTCGTGCGCGATCTCGGCGGCACGATCGAGACCTTCGTGGAAGCCGCCGGCAAGCAGATCGTCGCCGTCTCCATGCCGAATGCCCGGCCGGACGTCAGCGTCGGCCAGTCCGTCGGGATCCAGCTCAACCCTGATGACTGCGTGGTGCTGAAGTCATGAGACGCGAAGCCCCGCAAAAACTCACCGACTATGGCCCGCTGGTCTTCCCCGCCGGCATGCTGATCGTGTTCTTCGTCGTGCCCTTCGCGACGATGATCGCCGTTTCCTTCTTCCGGCGCGATCCGTCCGGCTTCTACACACCGGATTTCGTCTTCGACAACTATGCCCGGTTCCTCAGCCTGTTCTTCGGCAAGGTGCTCGGCTTCTCGCTGTTCCTGGCGGTCACTGTCGCCATCTGCTGCGTCGTGCTGGCCGTGCCCTTCACCTACCTGCTTTCGCGCGCGAAACGCCGGACGCAGGTGCTCTGGCTGGTCGCGCTGCTGTCGATCCTGTCGCTTTCGGAAGTCATCATCGGCTTTGCCTGGTCGACGCTGTTTTCACGCACTGCCGGCATCACCAATCTTCTCGTGATGCTCGGCATCATGGATCAACCGGTGGCGCTGAACCCGAGTTTCGGTGCGGTGCTGACGGCCATGACCTACCAGGCGCTACCCTATACCGTGCTCGTGCTCTATCCCGCCTTGGTGCGGCTCGACCCGACCCTGACGGAGGCCGCGCGCACGCTCGGCGCTTCGCCGGTCAAATCCTTCTTCACCGTCGTCGTACCGGCACTCAGAAACACCATCGTCGCCACGCTGATCATGGTCTTCATCTTCGCGCTCGGCTCCTACCTGCTGCCGCAGATCCTCGGCCGGCCGCAGCATTGGACGCTTTCGGTGCTCATCACCGACCAGGCGATTTACCAGTCCAACATGCCGTTCGCCGCCGCCATGGCCGTTTTCCTCGTGCTCGTGACACTCGGCCTCGTCGCACTCACGGTCATTGCCGGCCGCAAGGGAGAAGCCGCATGAACGGTCTTTTGCAAAAGGTCTATTTCGGCCTCGTCGGCCTCTTCCTGTCGCTGCCGCTCATCGTCGTTGCCGGCGTATCCGTAAACGAGAAGCAGGATCTGGCCTTCCCGCCGAAGGGTTTTTCGCTCGGCTGGTACGGCGAGATTTTCGCCAATGTCGAGTGGCGCAACGCGCTTTTCGCCTCGATCACGCTGGCGGCGCTTTCGGCCGCCGTCGCACTGCTGATCGCACTGCCGCTCGCCTGGTTCCTCTGGCGGCGCCATGCGCCCTGGGCAAATATCTTCCAGCTGCTCGGTATCGCACCGTTCACGCTACCGCCTGTTATCACGGCGCTCGGCCTGCTCACCTTCTGGGCCGCGACGGGCTTCTACGGCCAGCCGGCGACCGCCGTCATCAGCCATGCGATCTTCTTCGTGACGCTGCCGCTGGTGACGCTGTCGCTCGGCTTTTCCTCCATCGACCGCTCGCTGGTGGAAGCCGCCGCGACGATGGGCGCCGATGACCGCACGATCTTCCGCACGGTTGTCCTGCCGCTGATCCTGCCCTACCTGATCTCCGGTTATGCGTTCGCCTTCGTGCTGTCGCTCAACGAGTATATCGTTGCCTATATGACGATCGGCTTCACGATGGAAACGCTGCCGATCAAGATCTTCAATGCGCTGCGCTACGGCTATACGCCGACCATGGCCTCGGTCACGATCCTCTTCGTGGCGATCGCGGCCACGATCTTCGGCCTCGTCGCGCGCTTCGGCGACCTGCCGAAGCTGCTCGGCGCCATGTCGTCAAAGGACTAGAAAACCATGCGGATCGCCGCCCTTCAGATGCATGCGATTGCCGGTGACGGCGAGGCGAATATGGAGCGCATCGCGGCCGCCGCCGCCGATGCGGCCGGGGGTGGCGCCAAGCTGCTGATCGTGCCGGAGCTTGCCGTCACCGGTTACGGGGCAGGCGAGGCGGCGTTCGAAAAACTCGCCTCTCCCGCGACGGGCGCGGTGGCCGAACGCCTCAGCGCGATTGCGCGGGACAACGGGATCGCCATCGTGGCCGGCTTTGCCGAGCAGGAGGGCACGCTGACCTACAACAGCGCGCTCTTCACCGACGGCATCGGCACCAATGCCGTCTACCGCAAATCCCATCTCTACGGCGAATACGAACGCAACGTCTTCAAGCCCGGCACGCCCGCCTCCGTCATGGTGGAACTCGGCGGCATCAGGCTCGGCATGCTGATCTGCTACGACGTGGAATTTCCGGAAAACGTGCGCCGTCTTGCGCTTGCCGGTGCCGACCTGGTCGTAGTTCCCACCGCATTGCCCAAGGGCTCCTCCGGCACCTTCATCGCCAATCACATGATCCAGGTGCGTGCCTTCGAAAACCAGGTCTTCGTCGCCTATATCAACCACTGCGGCGCCGACGACAATTTCACCTATGCAGGCTTGTCGCGTATCGCTGCACCCGACGGCAAGCTGCTCGCCGAAGCGCCGGCTGAAGGCGAAACCCTGCTCTTTGCGGAAATCCGTCCCGAGGACTATGCCAGGTCACGGGCGGAAAACACCTATCTCGTCGATCTCGGCCGCCCGAGCTAGAGGCTGATCAAGGCAGTCCCGGCCACCGCCAGCGCCGCACCGATCCAGGCGGGAGCCGACGGCGAGATGCCGGTGCGCGCCCAGACCATGGGCAGGATGACGATGGGCGTCATCGACGAGAGCGTTGTGACGACCCCGACATTGCCATGCGCCAGCGCCGCCATCAGGAGCGACATGCCGAGGCCGACGCCGAGGAAGGCGGAACCGACAGCAAAACCCAGCGATCGCTTCGCAATGTTCGACGCCGGTTTCAGCGCCGGATGCGGCACGGCCATCAACAACAGGAAGAACAGCGCCGCAAGGCCGGACCGGACCGCCATGGCCGTAAAGGGCTCGACGCCGCCAACCATGGCCGGCCGCGCGGCGAGGCTGCCGAGCGCTTGTCCGAAAGCGGTAACGACACCCAGCACGATACCGAGCCAGGGCGTTCGCTCCACCTTGGCTTTTGAGGACGACCGGCCGCTGATCGCCAGCAGGATGCCTGAAAGAACGCAGGCGATGCCGATGCCCTGCTGGCCCGACAGGGTTTCGCCCAGAAAGAAATAGCCGAGCACCACCGCGAAAGGTGAAGCGAGCGAGAAGAGAAGGGCCGTGGTGCGCGGGCCGGCCGTGTAGATCGTCGCGAAATAGGTCGTGCTGGCGATGACGATGCCGAAGAGGCTGGAAACCGCGAGATAGCCGAATTGCCAGAGTTCCACGGTGCGCCAGCCGCCAAGGAGAAGCGAAACGGCGGCCGTCATCAGAAAGGCGGCGCCCATCTGCAGGCGTGCGAGATCGAAGAGCGGCAGGCGGCCCTGCAATTCGCTGACGAGCATGCCGCTCATCGCA
Source organism: Shinella sp. CPCC 101442 (assembly GCF_024704725.1). Taxonomy (GTDB): domain Bacteria; phylum Pseudomonadota; class Alphaproteobacteria; order Rhizobiales; family Rhizobiaceae; genus Shinella. The sequence continues at coordinate 794,725 of NZ_JALIQS010000001.1, forward strand.
ATGCAGACGGCGGCGGACAGGGCGAGAATTTCAGCGATGTACATGAAAAGGCCGGGCGGTTGAATGCCCGGCCTATCGCATGGATTCGGTCTGCCCGATAGGGCCTCTTTTCCAGATCAGGCCTGATAGGTGATCCGGCCGTCGCAGATGGTGGTGACGGGGCGAACCGTTGCGAGCTTCGTGAAGTCGGTTGCCTCGACGTCGGCCGAAAGCACGACGATATCGGCGAGATAGCCGGGCTTCAGAACCCCCTTGCGGTCTTCCATGAACTCAACCCAGGCGCCGTTCTTCGTATAGGCGGCAAGCGTCTCGTGCAGTGAAAGCCGCTCGTCCTTCATGCCGTCCTTCCAGACCTCGCGCGACATGGCGCACTGGATGCAGTTCATCGGATCGAGCGGGGAGACCGGCCAGTCTGTGGCAAACACGATCTCGGCGCCGGCGTCGACCAACGTGCGCCAGGCAAAGGCATAGGGCCAGCGGTCCTCGCCGATATAGGAGAGATACGGTTCCAGCGGCAGGCCGGCGCTGCCCGGCGGGTGGGTCGGCTGCATGGAAGCGACGGTGCCGAGCTCCTTGAAGCGCTTGATATCGTCGGGATGCACGACCTCGATATGCTCAATGCGGTTGCGGCTGTCACGCATGCCGTTCGCCTCGATGGCAGCCTCGTAGCCGTTCAGCACCATGCGCACCGCACCGTCGCCGATGGCGTGCACGGCAACCGGCAGGCCGAGCTTGTCGGAGGCGATGGCGACGTCGTTGAAGTGTTCCTGCGAGAAGAGCGGATCACCCTTCAGGCCCGGCTGGTGGCAATAGTCGTCGACGAAGACGGCGGTTCCGGATTCCGTCACGCCGTCCATGAACAGTTTGACGAAGTCCGAGCGCAGGCGATCCGAGTTGAAACGTTCGCGCCACGCGGCCGCCTTGGTCTCGAGGTCGGAAAGCGGCATGAAGTTCTTCATGTGGAAGGGCATGCGCACGCGCACCGGCAGACCGCCCGTCTTCTCGATCTCGTCGAGCATTTCCAGCTGGTAGAGGCTGCCGTCCATGTTCTGCAGCGACGTGATGCCGAGCGACGCGACGTAGGCCAGACCTTCCTTGAGGATATCGATATCGCCGGCGCGCTCTTCCGTCGTCACGTGCTCCGGATCGCCGCCCGTGCCGACGCCGAGCATTTCGCGGCCACCCGTTTCGCTGAGCGAGGAAACCGGGCGGATGGCGTTGCTTTCGCGCAATTCGCCACTGGCAAGCCCGTCGTCGCCCATGACGATCTCGTTGCCCACACCGACATCGCGGCCTTCAAGGATACCGCCGAGCTTCAGTGCGAGCGTGTTCGCCCAGGCGGTGTGATGGTCCGGAGCGAAGATCAGCACGGCACGGTCCGGCAGGATGCGGTCGAGGTGATGGCGCGTCACGCGTTCGTCGTCGGAAAGGATCGTGTAGTCGGCGTGCTGGGCGATCAGCAACTGGCGTTCCGGATACTCTTCGGCATAGGCCTTCAACGCCTTATCCAGCGCATCAAAGCCCTTCATTCCGTAAAGCGAGAGTTCGCGCAGCTCGGCGGAACCGCCGAAAATGTGCATATGCGCCTCGTTGAAGCCGGGCAGGACCGTCGCGCCCTTGGCATCGATCACATGCGTATCGGGGCCGGAAAAGGCATCGATCTGGGCTTCGGAACCAACGGCCAGAATGCGGTTTCCGGAAACGGCAACCGCGCTCGCACGCGGATTCGCCTCGTCCATCGTCAACACCCGCGCATTGCGGATGATAAAGCTCGCTTCGGTCTGCATGGCGTGTTTCCTCGGTGTTATCTAGATTGTCCGGCGGCAGAGCGCGCGGAAGAACGTGAAGATGTCCTGGTTCTCCTCGTCGCCCAGCGGCTCTGGCTGGGAGGAGAACTTGACGATGACCGTTTCCGTGCTGGGATCGACATAGAGCCACTGGCCGTGGATGCCGATAGCACAAAAGGCGTGGTCGGCTTCGCCGGACTGATACCATTGGCTGCGGTAGCGCCCGTTCGGCAGGTCGACATTACGGCCCAGCTGCCACGCTTGCCTGTCGCCGTTCTCCTGCATGTCGCGGATCCAGGCAACCGGGATGATCTGCTGGCCGTCACGAGCGCCATCGTTGCGCAGGAGTTCACCAAGACGGGCAAGGTCGCGTGCCGTCATGGAAACGCCACCCGCGGTGCGAGGCGTGCCGATCGCGTCGACCGTGATATCGGCGAGGCCCTTGGCGCCCATCGGCTTCCAGAGCAGATCGGCGGTGAGGTCCGCGAAGCGGGCGCCGGTGACGCGCTCGATGATCACGCCGAGCAGGTCGGCATTTGGCGACGCATAGTAGAACGGACCGCCATGCGGGCGCTCGGCCTTTTGCAGCGTGAGCAGGAAGGCGGCCAGGTTTTCAGGCTCCGCATCCGGCATCGGCGGGTTCCAGAGCATCGAGCGGCGATAGCGCGCGAAAGCGCCATAGGGGTCGAGATAGGCCTCCTCGAAATCGAGGCTGACACGCATGTCGAGCACGTCGCGATAGGTGCAGTCACCATAGACGCTGCCCTTGGCTTCCGGCAGATAATCCGTCACCGGGCGATCGGGATCGAGAATACCGTCGGCCTCCAGGATCCCGGAGACGACCGCCGTCAGCGACTTGGAAATGGAAAAGACGAGATGCGGCGCATCGGGATTGGCATGTGCGGCATAATATTCCGCGACGATCTCGCCCTTGCGCATCATCACGAAGGCATCCGTGTGGGCGAATTCCAGAAAGGCGCGGGCGGTTTCGGCGCCGGCAAGGCCGGTTTCCATCGCCTCGTCCAGGAACGTATCGCTGGCGAACGGTCGTTCCGCGACGACCGCTTCGGCGGCAATCACGGCCGTCGGCACGAAGTCGCGCACGTTCTGGAAGGTCCAGCGGCTGAAGGGGGAAGTGCGCCAATTGGCGAGCGTCACATCGGCGCGGGCAAAGCCGTGCCTGTCCTTAAAGGTCTTGATCATGAAAATTCAGCCAAGGCGCGGGAAGGCGCATGACCTTCCCGCGTGGGCTGTCCTCTTTTGGCGGTAAAACCGCTTACTTCTGCAGTTCGGTCCAGATCTTGGTGTAAAGTTCCTGGACTTCCGGCGGGCAGGCGAGGTTGAACTTACCGGCAGCCTTCAGTTCGTCCGGGATCCGGATTTCCGGTGCATCCTTCATGTCGGCAGGCATGAACGGCTCGGAGCCCTTGATGCCGTTCGCATAGCGCCCGAAGGCCGAGAGCATGGCGGCGTTTTCCGGATCCATGATGAAGTTCAGGAAGAGTTTTGCGTTATCGACGTTCTTGGCGTCCTTCAGGATGGCCGCGTTGTCCATCCAAACCGGGTAGCCTTCCTTCGGATAACCGTAGGTGACTTTCTCGTTCTGCAGGCGAGCGCGGAAGGAAGCGCCGTTCCAGTTCACGCCGGCCGCCAGGTCTTCCTTGGAATATTTCTCGATGTTGCCGTAGTCCATGGAAATCCACTTCGGCTTGGCGGCCGTGAGGATGTCGCGGGTCTTCTTCAGGATCGCCAGGTCACCCGTGCAGGGCTCGCCGCCGGCATAGGTCACGGCCATATGCATGACGTCGGACATTTCCGGGATCACGTTGACCTTGCCGACGAGTTCGGCCGGCGGATCGAGGAAGATGGCGGAGGTGTTGATATCGCCGGCATAGACGCCCTTGTTGACGGTCACGCCCGTCGTGCCCCACAGCCACGGAACGGAGTAGTGGCGGCCTTCGTCGAAGGGAACCTTGACCCACTGCTCGTCGACGTTCTTGAAGTTCTCCATCTGGTTCGGTTCGGACTGCAGCAGCAGACCTTCCGAGATCCAGATCGGCATCACGCTTGCCGAGGGGACAACGATGTCGAAGCCATGGCCGCCCTGGCGAACCTTGGCGAGCGCGGTATCGTTCGAGTCATAGTCGGTGATCGTCACCTTGACCTTGTGGGCTTCCTCGAACTTCTTGATCATTTCGGGGCTGGTATAGTTGCCCCAGTTGAAGATGTTGAGTTCGCCTTCCGCATGCGCGATGGCGGTGGAGGCCATCATGCCAGCAGCAAGTGCCATCAATCCCAGTTTCATTTTCATCGGCTGTTCTCCTTTTTCTATTCGTTGTCTTTCTGAGGCGTGCGGCTCAGGAAGAAGAAGAGGGTGACGATCGCCAGCGACAGAACAAGGAAGACTGTCGAGATGGCATTCATCTCCGGTGTCACGACACGGCGCAATTGGCCGAGCATGTAGGTCGGCAGCGTGTCCTGTCCGCCGGATTTCACGAATTCCGTAATGACGACATCGTCGAGCGAGATGACGAAAGCGAGCATCAGGCCAGCGAGAATGCCGGGCCACAGCAACGGCAGCGTGACATAACGGAAGGTCTGGAACGACGAGGCGTAAAGGTCTGCCGCAGCCTTTTCCAGCGAGAGATCCATGCTTTCGAGACGCGCCCGGATCGGCATATAGGCGAAGGGTACGCAGAAGGCCGCGTGGGCGACGATGAGGTAGCCGAGGCCGGAATACCCCGTCCAAACTTTGACGCGCGAGAACAGGATAAGCAGCGCCACGGCCGTAACGATTTCCGGCACCAGGAGCGGCATATTGATGACGGAATACTTGAAGGTCAGGCCGCGATAGGGGCCGGTGCGCGTCGTGGCGATGGCCGCCAGCGTCGCGCAGGCCGTTGCAATGACCGCGGCGACAGCGGCGATCTGCAGCGAACGCCAGGAGGCTTCAACGACCTGCTGGTTGTTCCAGGCGCTTTCGAACCAGCGCAGCGAGAAGCCTTCCCAGGTGGCGATCGACATGCCGGAATTGAAGGAATAGACGACAAGCGTCGCGATGGGGAGGTAGAGCAGGAAGAAGCAGAACATCGCAATGGTCGCGAAGCCCGGCTGGCGCTTGATCGAGAAGGACTTAGCCATGGGCGCTGCCTCCGGACTTCGATGCATTGCGGACATAGTAGAGCATCGCGAAGAGCACGATGATGACGAGCGTGACCGACAGCGCCGCGCCGAGCGGCCAGTTTCGTCCCTGCCCGAATTGCAGCTCGATCAGGTTGCCGACCATCAGGTTCTTGCCGCCGCCGAGAACGCGCGGGACCACGTAGGACGAGAGCGCCGGCACGAAGACGAGGATGGAACCGGCGATGATGCCCGGCTTCACAAGCGGAATGACGATCCGCCACAGCACCCCGAAACGCGAGGCGTAGAGATCATAGCCAGCCTCGATCAGACGGAAATCCAGCTTTTCCAGGCTTGCATAAAGCGGCAACACCATCAGCGGCAGGAAGACATAGGTCATGCCGAGCATGATGGCGAAGTCGGTGAACATCATCTGGATCGGCGCCGAGATGAGGCCGATCTTCAACAGCAGCGTGTTGATGATGCCTTCCGAGCGGATCACCTCCTGGATGGCGAAGGTGCGGATGAGCATGTTCGTCCAGAACGGGATGGTGATCAGGAACAGCCAGAGCGAGCGATTGTGGGGCGCGCGCGTCGCAATGAAGTAGGCCGTCGGGAATCCGAAGATCAGGCAGAAGACCGTCGTGGCGAAGGCAAGCTTGACGCTCCGCCAGAAGATCAGGAAATGGGCATCCGCCAGCGAGACCGTATCGTCGAAGATGTCGCGGCTGAAGAGAACGTTGAACCAGCCCTCGGTCGAGAATTCCCACTTCACATCGCCATAGTTGCCGGGCGCGAGGAAGGAATAGAGCAACACGATGACGAGCGGGCCGACACTGGCCGACACGATGAGGATGAGGGCGGGGGCGCTGAGAAACCAGCGATCCCTGATTTCTTTCTTTTGTCGCTGTTCGCTGACCTCTTGAGGGCTGACCGTCATGGCTAGTCCCTCAATATCTGGGCAACGTCGTCATTGATGGCGATGCCCACGCGATCCTGCTCCGAGAAGCCGCAGGGGCCGCTCTTGGCATTCTGCTGGCGCACGATGAAAGTGCTGCCGCCATCGACCTTGACGTGGAAATGGTTGTCCGTGCCGAGATAGACGATGTCGTCGAGCACGCCTTCCAGCATGCCTGAACCGGGTGAACCGAGACGGGCATGTTCCGGGCGGACGACGATGGTGACCTTGCCCTTCGGCGTGATGCCTTCAGGATAGGTCGCATTGATCTCGGCGCCGGAGGAAAGCCGCACGCGGGCCCTTTCGCCCGACACTGAAATGACGTCCGCTTCGAGGAAGTTCGTCTCGCCGATGAAGTCGGCGACGAAGCGCTCGGCCGGACGATCGTAGATATCCCAGGGCGAACCGACCTGACGGACCGTGCCCGTCGACATGACCGCGATGCGGTCGGACATGGTCAACGCTTCTTCCTGGTCGTGCGTGACGAAGACGAAGGTGATGCCGGTCTCGAGCTGAAGCCGCTTCAGCTCCATCTGCATGGACTTGCGCAGTTTCAGATCGAGCGCGGAAAGCGGTTCGTCGAGCAGCAGCACCTTCGGCCGCGGCGCAAGAGCGCGCGCCAGCGCAACACGCTGCTGCTGACCGCCGGAGAGCTGCGTGACGGGATTGTTGCCGCGCCCATCGAGGTGAACAAGCTTCAGCATGTCCTTGACGACGCTATCGACTTCCGACTTCGGCTTACCGAGCATCTTCAGGCCGAAACCGATGTTTTCGGATACGGTCAGATGCGGAAAGAGCGCATAGTTCTGGAAAACGGTATTGACCGGTCGCTGGTTGGGCAGGAGGCGGGAAATATCCACGCCATCGAGCAACACCTGACCTTCGGTCGGCAGCTCAAAACCCGCAATCATGCGAAGAAGGGTCGTCTTCCCGCAGCCCGAGGGGCCGAGAAGGGTGAAGAATTCGTTCGAGCGGATTTCCAGCGACACATTGTCGACGGCCTGGAAGGTGCCGAACCATTTCTTGATGCCATGCAGGCCTATGGCGCCGCCATGGGCCGCGGTCGTTCGGGTGTCAGTCATTGGTTCCCCGTTTTTCGACCGGCGTGCCCCGAGCGTCCTCTGCCCACATCGCCGGCTATCCTCTGTCCGGCCGCTGATCACGGCTCTTATGTGATAGGCTTGTCTTGCTTATGATCACAACAAACCATAATTTGATCAAATCTGTAAAGGGTCATTTTGAGCTTTGCGAGATTATCAGTTCTGCGTGCAAAGCCCAGAGAATTCAGCTCAGAGACGATAACCGGCGCCGCCGGGTCCGACAGACGGGAGGGTATCAGCATGCTGGTCGCAGCCGGGAGGGAAGCGTCCGAATCTGCCAAGCAATGGGTGTACCGCGTGTTGCGGCGAAACATCATGACAGGTCAGTTCGAGCCGGGGGAACCGGTGACGATCAACGGCCTTGCCGAGGCGCTGGGCGTCAGCGCCATGCCGGTGCGCGAGGCCCTGCACCGGCTCGTCGCCGACGGTGCGCTGGAGCTTCTCGACAACCGTCGCGTTCGGGTACCGGACCTCGATCCACAGCGCTTCGAGGAGGTGCTGGAGGCGCGTATCGCGCTGGAAACCCGCGCGGCCGAACGCGCCATGCCCTTCATCGACGGCATGAGGCTGGCGCGTCTGCGTGCTTTCGATCAGCAGGCAGATCAGGCGCTCGCCGTGCGCAATTTCGGTCGGCTGGTCGAAGCCAATTTCGACTTCCATCGCTGCCTCTACGAAGCATGCCCGGGCACGATCACCCTGCCTCTCATCGAGTCCCTTTGGCTGCGTCTTGGTCCGTTCATGCGTCGTGCGGGCGAGGCCTTTTCGGCCGACTATCAGGTCGACCGCCATGCCGAAGCTCTGATCGCCATCGTCGCACAAGATGCCGAAGCCCTGAAGGCTGCCATCGCCGCCGATATCCGCGATGGCACCGGTCATCTCGGCCGCGGCCACTTCGAACGGATCGGTGCGCTCGGCAATCCGGGCTGAACGATCTTTTCGACAACTGGATGCTTGCAGCCGGCCCCTCATGGCCGCTAAGTCTCTTGCCGACTCGCAGCGCGACGGAGGACGCCTTGAACGACAACAATGTTCTGAAATTCGAACCCCGCAAACCGAAGCAGGAGAAGAAGCCTGTCGCGCCGGGACCGAAAAAGGGACTGGTCTGGCTCGCTGTTGTCGTCGTGATTGCTCTCGTCTGGGCCTATTATCAGTTTCTCGCGCCACCGAGCCTGTAACCGCCCTCACAGCCTGGCCGCCACTTTCAGCCCCTCGTAGACCGCTTCCTCCGCCGTGCGCGGGGCAAGGCCGTCGCCAATGATGTGCACTTCCGGCACGAGATCGCGCAGGATGCCGGAGAGTTCGTCGACCGGCTCGTGCCCAAGACACAGCACCAGCGTGTCGACACCCTCGAAGAGGATCGGCTGGTCGCTCGTCGTGTGCTGCATGTAGACGGTGCCGCCGTCGCAGCCGTAGAGACGGGCATAGGGCGTCACCCGCACGCCGATACGGTGCAGTTCGGCGGCGATGTTGTCGCGCACGTAAAGCGGCAGCAACTCACCCGGATGCGTGCCGTTCACGGCGAGATCGACACTGCAGCCTTCGTTTGTGAGAAGTTCGGCGATGCCGGGACCGATCCAGTCGCAGCGCCAGTCGACCACGACGACGCGGCTGCCGGTCTTCACCTCCTTGCGCAGGACCTGCCAGGCATCGACGACCTGGACGCTGTCATCAAGCGGAAGCTCCGGCCGATAGGGTTTTGCACCGGTGGCGAGGATGACGGCATCCGGCCGTTCCGCCTCGACCAGCGCCCTGTCGACGCGGATGCCGCGTTCCACACGCACATTGGCGAGCGCCACCTCGTGGGAAAGGTTGGTGACGATGCCGCCGAATTCCGAGCGTCGCGGGAGTTGCTGGGCAAGCAGCGCCTGGCCGCCCAACTGGCTTGCGGCCTCGTAGAGCGTCACCCTGTGACCGCGCGCTGCGGCAACGGATGCCGCCTTCAGGCCGGCAGGTCCACCGCCGACGACCATGACCGATTTCGGGCGGGCGGCCGGCTCGAGCGAGCCGAATTTCAGCTCGCGGCCGGTTTCGGGATGCTGGATGCAGGAGATCGGCACACCCCGATGGAAGTGGCCGATACAGGCCTGGTTGCAGGCGATGCAGGCCCGGATGTCGTCCATGCGCCCCTCCAGCGCCTTGCCGGGCATCTCGGGGTCGCAGATCATTGCGCGCGTCATGCCGCAGACATCCGCCGAACCGCCGGCAATCACCGCCTCTGCCTCCTGCGGCTGGTTGATGCGGCCCGCCACAAAGACGGGAATGCCAAGCGCCTTGCGGAATCGCGCCGCGTCACCCGCGAGATAGGCGGCACGGTAGGCCATCGGCGGCACGATATGCACGGCCCCGCCGAGCGAGGCGGACGTACCTGTCGTAATGCTCACATAGTCCAGCATCGGCTCCAGCCGACGACAGATTTCCAGCGCTTCGTCATTGGCAAGGCCCGCTTCGTCGCGTTCACCGGCGCTGATGCGCATGCCGATGACGAAGTCCTCCGACGTCGCCGCACGCATCGCCGCAAGCGCTTCCTCGGCAAAACGCAGCCGGTTTTCCAGCGAGCCGCCATAACCATCTTCACGGCGGTTGACGCGCGGATTGAAGAACTGTGCCGGCAGGTAGCCGTGACTTGCCACGAATTCGGCGCCATCGACGCCGGCCGCATGCATGCGCCGGGCCGCAGACGCATAGCCGGTGACGATCTCGTCGATCATGCGCTTGTCGAGCGCGCGAGGCATGACGCGAAACCGTTCGTTCGGCGTAACCGACGGGGCATAGGCAACAGTCAGAAGACCGTCGCCACCTTCCATGATTTCGCGGCCGGGATGAAAGAGCTGTGAGAAGAGCACACAGCCTTCGGCATGACAGAGATCGGCAAGCCGGCGATAGCCGTCGATACAGTCGTCCTCCGTCGCCATCAGCATGTGCGAGGTATAGCGCGCCGTCTCGTGCACGCCCGCCACCTGGCTGACGATGAGGCCGACGCCGCCCTTGGCACGGGCGGCGTGGTAGGCGAGGAGGGCTTCGTTGACGAGGCCGTCCGTCGGCAGCGTCGTATCGTGGCCGGTGGACATGATCCGGTTCTTCAATTCCGCACCGCGGATCTTCAGCGGCTGGAACAGATGCGGAAACGCGGATGGCGCGTGCGCGACCGCTCCGCGCGAAAGGTCGGCTTCAGTCATAGAGTGTCCTCCTCCCAATGCGATCAGGCCCGTCAGGCGTCGCTGGCAAGCATCGTGTAGATCTTGCGGGTCTGTTCGTGGATCGTCCATTCGCCGCGCCAGCCGAGCGGCAGCACGAACATCTCGCCCGCACCGATCTCACGCGACGTGCCGTCGCTGTTGTGCAGCGTGACGCGGCCGGTGAGCAGGTGGCAGACTTCGGCATTCTGGCTGCGGTCGGCGGTGAACCGGCCGGGTGTGCATTCCCAGATGCCGGTTTCCATCTTCTCGTGCGCACTGGTCCAAAGCACCAGCGTCGCCTCCGTCTGGTCGCCTTCGATGGAGGTGGGCTTGGCCGTGAAAGCGCCGATGTCGAGCTTCAGGAGGTCGCCGAAATTCTCAAAACTAATCATGGGAAAATCCTTTGAATAGGGGTCAGTGGCCGGTGATGCTGTCTGCCAGGGCCGCGAGTTCGGACGTGTGTTGCAGGCCGGCGAATTCGCGCTCGTCGGCCATGCGGTAGAGCTGGTACATGGAATGCACGCCGAGCCAGCGAAACGGTTCCGGCTCCCACTTGCGCACGGTGCGGTTGACCCAGGGCAGGCCTGTCAGTTCCGTATCGCGGCGAAGCACGAGGTCGGCCAGCGTGCGGCCGGCAAGGTTTGTGCTGGAAACGCCAAGCCCGACGTAACCGCCAGCCCAACCGATGCCGCTCTCGCGGTCGAAGCCCGCCGTCGTGCACCAGTCGCGCGGCACGCCGAGCACGCCGCACCAAGCATGGTCGATCTTCAGCGATTTCGTCTGCGGCAGCAGACGCGTGAGGATACCGTGAAGCTGGTCGATGGTCGCCTGCTGCGTCTGGCCGTTGACGTCTGTCGCCGAACCGAAGCGATAGGGCACCCCGCGCCCACCCATGGTGATGCGGCCCTCACGGGTGCGCTGGGCATAGCAATAGGCGTGCGCAGCATCCCCAAGCAGTTCATGACCTTCCCAGCCGATCTCCCTCCACAGCGCCTCCGGCACCGGTTCGGTGACGATCTGCGCGCTGTTGAGCGGCAGCCAGGTGCGTTCGTGCCCCGGTAGACCGGCGGTGAAACCTTCCGTCGCACGGATGATGACCGGCGCGCGCACCACGCCACGATCGGTTTCGACGCGGCCCTTTTCGAAGCCCGTGACGGAAGTACCCTCGAAGATCGAGACACCCAGCCCTTCCACTACCTTCGCAAGACCGCGCACCAGCTTGGCCGGCTGGACGCGCGCCATGTCGCGAATGACGAAGGCGCCCAGGACATTGGCAACCCGGATGCGCTTTGCCGCAGCCTCTGCCGACAGCATTTCGATGCGCTCCGCCGGCATCTGCCAGTCGAGATAGAACTGGTATTCCTCGCGGGCGCGTTCGAGCTGCGGCGTGTTGGTCGCGAAGGTAATATTGTCGACGCGCAGGATATCCGCGTCGATGCCTTCGGCCTCCGTGACGCGGATCACCTCGTCGACGGTGCCGGCCATGGCGCGCTGCATGTCGACGACGGCGCCGCGGCTGGAGGTCTTGAGATATTTTTCGCGCGACCAGCTGAAGCCGCCCGACAGCCAGCCACCGTTGCGGCCCGATCCGCCGAAGCCCGCGAATTCCCGCTCGACGATGACGATGTTGAGCGAGGGGTCGGCCTTCTTCAGGTAATAGGCGGTCCACAGACCGGTATAGCCGGCCCCGATGATGCAGACATCGGCTTCGCGATCGCCGGGAAGGGCAGGGCGCTTCTGGGGTATACCGCCGATATCGGCATACCAGAAGGAAATGTTACCGTTGGTCTTGACGTCCATGGCAGTGCTTTCGGGTTCAGGTCAGCGTCACGTCGGCGCTGGCGTCATCTGGGAGGAGGATGAGATCGGAGGGCAGGAAGGCGATATCGACGGTGTCGCCGATGGCAAAATCGACGGCGCCAAGCGGACTGCGCGCGACGGCAGTGGTGCCATCCGCCAACCGCACCTCGTATTTCGAGCCGGAGCCTAGATAGATGGCTTCGGCCACCGTGCCGGTGAGGCGGTTTTCCCCCGTGATCGCATCAACGCCCGGGCGCTTCAACGCCACGCGTTCCGGCCGCAGCAGGATGACCGGGCGCGCATCGCCGGCAAGACGACCATGCGCAAGGATCTTCTGGCCGCTGATGGTCACGATCGTATTGTCGCCAGACGCTTCCGCTACGCCGCGCAACACGGTAGACTCGCCGATGAAGCGGCCGACGAAGAGCGTGGCTGGATTGTCGTAGAGTTCGCGGCCTGTGCCGATCTGCTCGATGCGACCACCATTGAATACGGCGATGCGGTCGGAGAGGACAAGCGCCTCTTCCTGATCGTGCGTCACGTAGACGAAAGTGGTGCCGAGTTCGCGGTGGATGCGCTTGATCTCGAGTTGCAGCCATTCGCGCAGCTTCTTGTCGAGCGCGCCGAGCGGCTCGTCCATCAGGAGAAGCGGCGGATCGAAGACAAGCGCGCGGGCGAGCGCCACGCGCTGCTGTTGACCGCCAGAGAGTTCGTTGGGGTAACGATGGGCGAAATCGGCCATCTTCACCATGTCGAGCGCGCGCCTGACACGTTTCTCACGGTCGTCCCCTTTGATGCCGCGCAGGGACAATGGATAGGCGACGTTCTTGCCAACCGTCATGTGCGGGAAAAGCGCATAGTGCTGAAAGACCACGCCGATGTTGCGCTTGTGCGAGGGCAGGCCGGTGACACTCTTGCCGCCGATCTCCAGCGCGCCGGAGCTGATGTCCGTGAAACCGGCGATCAGGTTCAGCGTCGTGGTCTTGCCGGAGCCTGAAGGACCGAGCAGCGTCATGAATTCGCCAGGTCGGATGTGGAGATCGATATCCTTGAGCGCCGTGAAGGCACCGTAGTGTTTCGAGGCCTTGCGGATTTCGATCGCGGCACCGGCGGAGCGTTGGGGTGCGGTCATGGTCAGGTCCTTCCACGGCGCATGCCCAGGAGCAGGCCGGCAATGATGATGAGCGACGTGGCTATGAAGAGCAGCGTGCCGACGGCGGCGACGGTCGGATCGGCGTCGCGCGTGATCGACGAGTAGATCTGCACCGGCAGCGTCTTGAGATAGGGGCTGGTGATGAACAGCGCGACGATGATTTCGTCGAACGAGGTGATGAAGGCGAAAAGCGCGCCGGAGAGGACGCCCGGCAGGATCAGCGGCAGCGTCACCGTTCGGAACACCGTCAAGCGCCCGGCGCCCAGGCTCGAAGCGGCAGTCTCCAGCCGGCGATCGAAGACTTCGAGGCTCGCCTGCACGGCGATGAGCACGAAGGGAATGGCGAGCATGGTATGGGCCAGCACGAAGCCGGTAACGGTGCCGACGAGATGCGCATCGAGATAGACCGCGTAGATGCCGATCGCCAGCACCACGCCCGGCACGACCATCGGCGTGATCAGCAGGGCGCGCAGCAACCCGCCGGTCCGCGCCGCCGCGCGGGTGACGCCGAAGGCGGCGAGCGTGCCGATCACCGTCGCGACCACGGCAACGATGAGGGCGACGATCAGCGAATTGGTGAAACTCGTCGTCCAGTCCGGGTTGCTGAAGAAGTTCTCGTACCATTGCCAGCTGAATCCGACAGGCGGAAAGGCCAGCGACTTGTTGCCGTTGAACGACATCGGGATCACGACTAGCGTCGGCGCGAGCAGCAGGATCGCGACGAGCAGGCAGAAAAGACCGAGCAGAATGCGGGAGAACGAAGGCACGGCGTCAAGCCTCCCTGCGCGAGGACGTATGCTTCTGGCGCATCAGCGGGGCCGCCAGGGCGAGAAGCACGAAGGTGGCGATGAGGAGCACCACACCCATCGCGCCGCCGCGTCCCCAGTTGAGCAGGCTCAGCACCTGGTTCTGCACCAGCGAAGACAACAGGATGCTGCGCGGTCCGCCGAGCAAAGCCGGCGTGATGTAGAAGCCGAGTGACAGAATGAAGACGATGATCGCACCGGCATAGACGCCCGGCAGCGACAGCGGCATATAAATCTGCAGGAAGGCCTTCCAGGGTTTTGCGCCAAGACTGCGGGCGGCCTGCAACAGGCGCGTGTCGATGCCCTTCATCACGGAATAGATCGGCAGGATCATGAAGGGCAGCAGCACCTGCGTCATGCCGATGATGACGCCCGGCAACGTGCGGATGAGCTTGACCGGCGACAGGCCGAGGCCTCGCAGGATGGAATTGATGACGCCGGAATCCTGCAGCAGGATGACCCAGGCGAGCGTGCGCACCACGCCGCTCAGCCAGAAGGGCACGAGCACGCACAGAATGAGCGCCAGCCGCATGTTCTTGCCGACGATGGTCATGGCGTAGGCGTAGGGATAGGCGCAGACGAGGGAAACGAGCGTGACCCAGCCGGCGACGATGAAGGTGCGTTGCAGCACCGTGCGGTTCACCGCGGACTGGAAGAACCAGACGTAGTTTTCGATGCCGGGTGCGGGATCGGTGAAGGAACGCCACACGACGATGCCGAGCGGATAGGCGAGCACGACGAGTAGCACCAGAACGGCGGGTGCTGCAAGCCAGACCGCACCGCGCGGCCGGAAACGTGAAAGGAATACGGGTTGGCCGGAACCGGCGGCGGGGCCGGTCCGCAAACCTTCATCGGGCGTGGCGGTCATGGACATCTCCCGTGTTGGAAGCAGGCCCGGCCAAAACCGGGCCTGCGGTCAATCAGCGGCTCAGTTGCCGGAGAGAAGCGCGTTCCACTTTTCGGCGGCGAGGTCGAAATTCTTCACCCAGAACGGAATGTTCTGCTGGTAGCCCTGCGCGTTGCGCTCCGGCGTCGAGGTGAGAAAGGCGGCCGTCGCATCATCGACCTTCGGCTTGGCGTCCGAGTTGATCGGCGTGTAGGAGGTCTTTTCGGTGAGCACCGCCTGAGCGTTCGCACCGAGATAGGCGTTGAGCAGCGCGTAGGCCGCATCCGTATCCTTGACACCGACCGGAATGGTCATCTGGTCCATCACGACCAGCCAATCCTGCCAGACCGGCGTATAGGCGGCGCCGTTCTTCACGGCGGTCATGGCACGTCCGGTCCACATCATGATCATGTCGGCTTCGCCGGATTCGGCGAGCTGCTGGCTCTCCGCACCGGTCTTCCAGTAGATCGTGTCGGGACCAAGATCGCGCAGCTTCTGGATGCCCTTCTCGATATCGTCAGGCGTCATCGCCTTCGGATCGCCGCCAGCCGCCTTGAAGGCCTGCTCGATCAGGCCACCGGTCGGATCGCCCGAGCCATCGATGGCGCGCGAACCCGGAAACTTTTCCGTATCGAAGAAATCGACCCAGTTCTTCGGCGGGTTATCCTTGTAGGTCTCGTTCTTGTACATCAGGACGACGCCGTAGTTCATCGCCGGAACCGAGCATTCGCCGACCTGGCCAGGCGGAATCTTGGAGACGTCGAGTTTGGAGAAGTCGAGCTTCTGGAACAGCGTGCCGCAATGCACGTAGGGCGGCAGGTCGGCGGTATCGACCACGTCCCAGGTCACGTTACCGGCATCGACCTGCGCCTTCAGCTTGGCGATTTCGGTCGGGCCGTCATTCAAAAGCGTCACGCCGGACTTGTCGACGAATTCCTTGAGCGCCGCGACCTGGCCGTCCTGATAGATGCCGCCATAGGAAACGAAGGTCAGGGTCTTGCCCTTGAGCGAGCCTTCCTTGATTTCGCCGGCGACCGGCTTGTCCTGTGCGAATACCGGCAACGCCAGGGCGCACGTCATCGTCAGGGCCAAAGCCCTCGCAAATCTCTTCATGTTGATACTCCCAGTAGCGCTCGCGTTACGTTGTTCCTGCCGGGGCTACGAGCCGGGCCGGGGCAGGTATTTGTCGAGATCATCGGCGACGCTGGTGGGCGGCGCGATCATCCAGATGACTTCAGCGGTTTCCGTGCCGATATTGACGGTCTTGTGCGGAACCGAGCTTGGATATTCGATGCTGTCACCGGACGACAGCACATGACGCTCGTCGCCGAGGGTGAGTTCAACCTCGCCGCGGACAACGAAGAACAGTTCCTGTGAATCCCCGTGACTATAGGGCTTTTCACCCGTCGAGCCACCCGGATCGAACTCGCCGATATAGACTTCCATGTCGCGGATCGGCCGCCGCGACAAAAGCATCTTGCGATAGCCCTCCGCCGGCGGCAGGGCCGGACGCTCGTCCTTGCGCAAGACGCGGCCGACCGCCGGCGAGCCGTCGTCGAAAAGGTCCGTAAGGCTAATGCCGAGCGCACCGGCGATACGCATCAGCGTACTGATATTCACACCGCTAAGGCCGCGTTCCAGCTGACTGAGGAAACTCGCGGTGGTGCCCGTCGCATCCCCCAGCGCCCGCAGCGACATGCGTCGGGCCGTGCGGAAGGACTTGACCTTCTCGCCGATGACGGCCTGATTCTTCGTCGCTACCGCGATGTCGCCCATAGCCTCACTCCTCACTTAACAACATATTAAGTGGAGCGAGGATTAGCAATCGCGAAATGCGTCTCCACGCAGTTTTTTCTCGATAGGCGTATGGGAGGCCTAAATCACGCGGCGATATGTAACGCCGCGCGCCAGCCAGCAGCCGACGGAAAGGCCCGTTACCACACCGGCGGCATCCCGCTGGATCAGCACCGTCCAGTCGCCAGGAGCGGCGGCATCGAGGGCGCGACGACTGGTGACGATCCAGACGTCCTCAGCCAACGCGTACATGCGCTCCATCGGCCCCCTGCCGTATAGACCTTCAAAGACGGCGAAGGCTGCGCCATCGCGCGCTTCGATCTCCAGAAAGGCCTCCAGCTCTTCGGACCAGTAGCGACCGGCGATCAGCGTCGCATCCGCCCATTCCACCGGCTCGAGCTGGCGCGCCGAGACGGTGAGATTCTCGCTCCTTCGCAGCATGAGCAGGCGGCCATCTTCCTTGCCGAGTGAAAAATCCTGTCCACGCGCGATGCCGTCGGGTGCAACGGTCGCTCGGGTGGCGGAAGGACCGTAGTGGAGTTTCACGCCGTCGGCATCCGCTACGGTGCGCACGACAAGCCCCTGTGCTTCGTCCAGCCACAACCCGTCCCAATCCGTCGGCGGGATCGTTTCCGTCGCGGTGTCCAAGCCAAGCGCGGCGTCAACCAGCATCGTTGCCGCGTTGTAGGCGCTTGTACCGTGGTTGAACATGACGACCACCGACAGACGCTCCTTCGCCAGATGCATGCGGTAGGAGCCGAAGCCGCGCAGGCCTCCGCCATGGCCCGTGAAATTCAAGCCCCGATAGACATCCTGGCGCAGGCCATAGGCGTAGGTCGCGGGCGCGCCATCTGCATAGAAGGCGGGTGCCGAGAGACGATTGTAGACGCCGCCCGGATCGTCCCGTGTCGCATCGATATGGCATTCCCATGCGAGCATGTCGTCCAGCGAGGCGGCGATGCCGGCATCGCCGAACCAGTAGACGCCGTTATCCGCCGGGAGGAAGCCGACATCGTCGTTGCCTTCATAGCCGATGACCCCATCGGGCGGCACGCGCGTGTTCGGCGACAGAACAGCCGTGGACATGCCGGCCGGCACGAACAGGCGCTCTGCAAGGAGGTCGGCGAGGTCGCGGCCTGTGCCCCGCTCGATCAGTTCACCGAGAATGCGGAAATTGCCATTGCTGTAGGAATAATGCGCGCCGGCCGGAAAATGGCCGGTCTTCGCGCTGGCGATGAGCGGCAGGGCATCCTCGCGGCGAAACTCGTTTTCCGGATAGGCGCCCTGCAGCACCGTCAACGCCCAGTAGTCGCGCAAGCCCGACTGATTGTGGCAGAGTTCCGAAACTGTCGGCAGCCGCTCGCGATAGTTGGGCAGGAATTCGCCGACCTTGTCGTCCAGCGTGGCGGGATCGCCGAACTGGTCGAGCAGCAAGGCGCAGGTGAACTGCTTGGAAATCGAGCAGATCGGCAAGCGCGTCTGCGCCGTCATCGGCAGCCGGCGATACATGTCGGCAAAACCCCAGGCGCGACGTGCCACGACCTTGCCATCCTTGACGATACCGGCCACGCCTCCCGGCCCGCGAAACCGATGGGGAAGGCGGTTCAGCGCCCGGTCGAGCGCCGCAGTATCAAGCATCGTCATTCCATTACCCTGTCTGTAAGCACATGTAGAGCCGAAGGCGCGCTTCGGCTCCGCGCGCAACAAACGCCAGCAACACGCCCTTGGCAAGAGCCGCGCGGCTCTCTTTCCCGCTCAGCGATAGGCATTGCAATCCTCGGCTTCCGTCCCGGCCAGTTTTCGGGCGTAGAAATGCCCGGCATAATTGGCGGCGGCGATGATGCCGGGGGCGAGGCAGTCGCCAATGCGTTCCACGGTCTCGATGCCGTGATCCGCCCAGGCCTTCGCGCAGGCCGAAAGGCCATGCCAAAGGTGGTTAACCGGCAGGCGCGCCGTTACCGGCACCACGGTGGAACAGTCGATCTCCCGCCGTTTTCCGGAATAGACGCATTCCACGCTCAAGACATCTGGCTTGAAATCGCCAAGCTGATGCAACAGCACGATGTCGATGCCAAGCTCGATCAGGCGGGTCTGTACCCGGCGCTGCTCCAGCGTGTGATCCGTCCAGGGCGCGACGATGGATGCGGGCGTGACGAAGGTCACCTTGCGGCCCAACAGCGCGATCATTTCGGCGAGAACGCTCGCCATGTAATAGCGGTCGTCATCAAAGATCACGACGGGGCCGTCGTCCGGAAGGGCCGCCGCCCCCTTGTCGAGAAGCGCATCGACACCGACAACGCGATTGCCGGACAGGAAGGGCAGGGGTGCTCGGTGCATCCGACCGACGCCATCGGTGCGCCAGCGAGCGCCTGTCGCGATCGCCACATGCTGGATCCCGTAGGACAGCACATCCTCGGCGGTGAGCGGGCTATCGAGATAGAGCTCGACATTCGGGGCCTGACGCAGTTGCGTCATGCGCCAGTCGCGCACCCGCGCCCAGGTCGCAAGGCCCGGGAGCCTGGCTTCCTTCGTTACCCGGCCACCCCATTCGCGTCCAGCCTCGGCGACGGTGACATCCGCACCCCGCTGGGCAAGCGCCCGCGCGGCTTCCAACCCGGCCGGGCCGCCGCCGATGACGAGCACGGATTGCGGCCTTGAGAATGCCGGGATGATTTCCGGATGCCAGCCCTTGCGGGCTTCCTCGCCGATAGTCGGGTTCTGCGTACAGCGCATCGGCACGACCGTGTTATCGCCCGCAGTACAGATGTTGCAGCCAATGCATTCCCTGATGTCGTCGATGCGGCCCGTCTCGATCTTCTTCGGCAGGAAAGGATCGGCGATGGAGGGACGGGCCGCGCCGATGAGGTCGAGCACGCCGCTGCGGATCGCCCGCACCATTGCGTCCGGCGAGGTATAGCGGCCGACACCGACGACCGGTTTCGTCGTCACCGTCTTGACGAAGGCGGTATAAGCCTCCTGGAAACCTTCCTGCGAGAAGCGGGCGGTCTGGCTGTCATTCGACCAGTTGGAAAGATTGACGTCC
The DNA here is from genome assembly GCF_024704725.1 of Shinella sp. CPCC 101442. Taxonomy (GTDB): domain Bacteria; phylum Pseudomonadota; class Alphaproteobacteria; order Rhizobiales; family Rhizobiaceae; genus Shinella. The sequence goes on from NZ_JALIQS010000001.1 coordinate 814,348, forward strand.
CAGAGATCGGGCTCTTCCGCCAGTGCTGCAACGACGTCACGCCCCTCGCCGTCATGCTGCAAGCCCTCGGCCCCCAGCAATTCCTCGACGGCAAACCGCACCGCGATAGCGCAGCGGTCGCCGACGGCATCGCGCGTATCGGCCAGAACCTCGCGGAACAGACGCAAACGGTTCTCGAAGCTGCCGCCATATTCATCGGTTCGGGAGTTGTGCCGCGCGAGCAGAAAATGCTGGAGCAGCGTCATATCGTGGCCGGCATAGACATAGACGATGTCGAAACCCGCGCGCTTTGCCCTCAGCGCCGCATCGCGGTGCCATTTGCGGAACGCAGCGATGTCGGCCTTGTCCATCGCGCGCGCCTGCACGGGATCCTCGACGTCAACGACCATGTCCGAAGGGCCGTAGGGCGCGATGCGGGTCAGGCGATTGGCGGTGTGGATACCGTTGTGGACGAGTTGGATGGCCGCAAGGCTTCCATGCTCGTGTACCGCCTCGGTCAGCTTCTTGAGCCGATCGACGTCACAATCGTCCCAGATGCGCTGCTGATTGGAGGGCGAAATGTCGGAGGAAGGGTGGATTTCAGTTTCCTGCGTGGAAACCACGCCCCAGCCGCCTTCCGCCTTCATGCGGCGCAGAGACAGATCCGCTTCGGGGTAGCGATGCCCCATCCCGCTACAGTGAGGCACCTGATAGAAGCGGTTGCGCGTTGTGACCGGGCCAATCCGCACCGGCTCGAACAGGATGTCGTAACGTGGATCGCGCATGGTTTTCCTCCCCAGGGCCTGTCGTCCGACTATACAGTTGCATAGGACTATGCGAGTGTATAGTCGGAAATTTGGAAACCGATCGCCCTTTCGTTATAAGAAGCATAGATGCAGGGAGCGTGGACATGACAGGCGCCGACGACGGTTTTCCCGATAGCGGGAAACAGCGCGACCTCATCGAGGCGACGCTGGAATGCATTGCCGAACTCGGCATCCAGGGCACGTCCGTGCGCGCGGTTGCCGCGAGGGCTGGCGTATCGAATGGCCTCATCCGCCATCATTTCGATGCCAAGGCAAACCTCATCCTCGCCGCCTACCGCCGCACCATCGAGCTGATTTCCACCAATTCCATGCGTGAACTGAGAGCCACCGACGGCACGCCGCACGCGCGGCTGCGCCGCTTCATCGTCGCCACGCTCGACACACCCGCCTCCAACTCACGGCTGCTTTCGCTCTGGGCAACGTTCGTCAGCCAGAGCCGCGTCGATCCCGAGATCGCTGCGATACGCGAGGAAAGCTACCTGGCGCTGCGTCACGCCACCGAACCGCTGATCGCCGCCGTCTTTGCCGCCGAAGGGCGCGCGCTTTCGGCCGAAGAGCTGGAAAGCACCACCGTGGTCGTTCATGCGATGCTCGACGGCCTCTGGATCGAGGCCGGGCTCAGCCAGTCGCCCGATGGCGTCGAGAAACTGATCGCACTCGGCATCCGCTCCATCGAGAAGCTCTTGGATATCAGGCTTCAGCCGTAGCGTTCGAAAGCGAAAAGCGCGTCCCGATGGGACGCGCTTCCGGTGAGGGACAGCGAAAGATCTGCCCCGCGGACGGCGCCTGTGGGGAAGCGCCGTCAAGATGTATTGAGATGGCGAACCCGATGTCAGTTCGCCTCGCCAAAGCCCCTGGGGATCGCGTCGAAGGCTCGCACCATGGGCGCGCGCGCCGCCGGCCGCGATGTAGAAATCCCCCGAGGGCAGGCAGACGACCTGCCCCTTCTGCCAGGCCGCGGTCGGGGCGACGAGTTCATTGTCCAGTCTCGCCTTGGCGCTCTGCTCGCCCGAGCCGAAGGCGGCAACGCGTCGTGTTGTCCCGGCTATTCAGCTCGCGGTACGGAGCAGGACGGCGCTGGCTTCCGTGAGCTTCTGCCTGTCGTGACGCAGTACATCCAGGCAATCGGCACCGAACCACTCCAGCGAGGCCTCGACCGTGCCATCTCCGGCAAGCGTTTCCAGGAAGGGCCCATAATCCACCGCCCCCTCGAAAAGCCGCGTCATGCCATCGCGCCGACCCGCCGGAGCATAGACATTCGCCGGCTCGAAGACCGTCAGGTCAGCGCGGGCGCGAATGTTCTTGAAATGGTAGTGGCGGACATGCGGCCGGATCAGCTGGTGGAAGGCCACCGGATCATCGCCCCCTTCCCAGACATGCAGCGTATCGAAATTGATCCCGAAGGCCGGATGATCCACCTGCTCCACCAACTGCAGTGTCGATGCTCCGCAATCGGCAAGCGTGTTCGGATGCGTTTCGGCGAGCAGCGACAGACCGTGGTCGGCGGCGAGTGCGGCGAGCTCACGCAATCGCATGGTGATAAGGCGGCGTTCCGCCGCATCGGTGCGCACGCTCGCCTTGCTCCCGGCAAAGGTGCGGATCTTGCGCGCCTGCCAGCGCCGGGCCAGACGCACCAGCGCGAACATGCGCCGACGCAACTCCATGGTCTCGGCATCCAGCGGGAGGTAATCGCTCACCATGGGCACGCCGAGGCCGAGCGCGGCAAGCCATTCGCCATTCCGCTCGGGACGGTGATCGAGGCTGCGGGCATGCACGCCCCATAGCTCTATCCCGTCGAAGCCGTTAGCCCAGGCGAAAGCGGCGATCTCGTCGAGCGAAATCAGGTGATGGCGGAAGGTGATGGTGCAGAGCGAAAGCCTCATCGTGTGGCCCTCCGGGCTTCGGGCGCAAGATCGGAAGGGAAGCGTTCCGCGCACCATTGCTCGAAAATCACGCCGAGCTTTCGCTTCAGCTTGAACTCCTGCGCGTCGATCTCGTCGATGCGCCTGAGCACGGCGGCGGCAAGACCCGTATCTGCCGTTTGTCCAAGCTTCATGCAGTCATAGTGCAGGGTTTTCAAAAGCTGAATCAGCATCTCGATCTCGTCGCACCACGGATCGAATTCTGCCGCCGGCAGCTTCAATGCGCGCCAAAAATAGGCGAAGCCGTGCTCATAGGCATATTTGCGAATGGTGATGACCGGCAGCTCGCGCACGGCAAGCGGCAGATCGCCGAGCGTCAGCCCGCCGCGGCCGGCGAGGTGGACACGCACGATCTCGCGCAGGCGATCGGCGAGCGGATTGTCGTGCGGGCGGAAGCAGGCTTCGAAATAGGCGCGCACGTCCGCATCCTCCGGAGGATGCGCAGCACTTCCGTCAAAGGAATAGCCGCCGGCGACCGTCGGCTGGCGCACGGCATTCAAGACCGTCTCGCGGGCGATCTCGCCTTCCCAGCGGTAGTCCGGGTCGAGCACGCTGAACATCGCCGGATTTTCCGATTCTTCCAGCATCAGGTAATGCGGGAAGGGATTTTGGTTGAATTTGTTTTCGCGCTCCGGGAGGTGGAACATGTCGAGCATAACCATGACACTGCCCTCGGCGGGCCGGTGCGCGACACGCGTCAGGAGCGTCTCTATATTCTGCTCCTTTGAACGAGCCTCGTCGTACCAATCCTCGACAGCGATGCCGTAGAGCCGTTCGAACCAGGTCTTGAAGAAGTCCTGCGTGATGCCGGGACCATGATAGAGCAGTTGTGACCGCTCGCTGACGGCAAAGGGCGTATCCCAAATGCCGAAATAGAACGGCCGGTGATCGAGCTTGCGCTTCTTCAACCCGTCGCAGAGGCAACTGACGAAGCAATGGACCTTGATGTCGTAGTCCAGCTCACCATGCACGCCTTCTCCTGCCACGGGCAGCGGGGCGGGCGCACTGCCGCGAGCCAAGAGGGCAGCGAGGTCCGCGACGGTGGCGATGTCCTGTCGGCTGATGATTTCCTCCGGCACGCTGAGGCCGAACTCGAGTTCCAGATTGAGAAAGATCTGCAGGATCAGCACGGAGTCGAGATAGAGGTCTTCGTTGAGCCGCGCCTCCGGCGCAAAGCCCGCAAGATGAGGATGGTTCATGTGCACGGCAAGAACCGTGCGAACAGCGGCGATGATGTCGATCTCGCTCATTCGGCGGCCTCCTTGCTCGGGGTGAACGCGCCGGCCGCAAAGCGCGCGGCGACCTCGCGCCGGCTGATCTTGCCGTTCGCCTGACGCGGAACCGCATCGACCTGCACGATCTCGGTCGGCAGTTGGTGGGAGGCGAGGCGCGGCATGCACCAGGCGCGGATATCCTGTGGTGACGCGGCGGTCCTGGCCGAGAAGACGAGCCCAACGCGCTCGCCGGCAAAGCGGTCTTCGCGGCGGAAGGCGACCGCATCGGTGACGTCGGGCATCGTCATGACGGCCTCCTCGACCTGGGCCGGATAGACGTTGAGGCCGGAGACGTTGATCATGTCGTCGAGCCGCGAGACGAAGACGAGCATGCCGTCGGCGCGCCGGTAGCCGAGGTCCCGCGTGGCGATCGGCCGGCCGTTGCGCGTCACGACGATCTCGCCGGGCGCATCTGCCGAACCGCCCATTTCCAGCGAGAGGTGCGGCAGCACATAGCCCATGTCGCCAGCGGCGGTCAGGTCCGGATTGATCGCGATGCATCCGGCTTCCGAGCAGCCGTACTGCTGGAAGACATGGTTTGCCTTCGCACGGATCGTGCCGAACCAGGCTTCCGGTAACAGCGTGCCCGAGGTCATCACCGCGTGCAGCTTTTCCCCTTCGGGCGTCAGGCGTGCGAGCGTATGCAGGATTGCCGGGGAGGAATAGAGCAAGGGCCGTTCGGTCTCGCGCAGGCGGCGCAGCAGGTATTTCGGGTTGGCGGTATTGAGGATGAGCGGTGTCTGGCCACGCTCCAGCGCGACGAGGATGCCGCAGATGAGACCATAGGAGTGGGTGGTCGGGCAGGCGACGACGGGGGTCATCGTTTCCGGTTCACGGAAGGTGTCGACATAGCTGCGCACCTCCGCGTCGATCTCCGACCAGCTGCGGGCAATGCATTTCGGCGCGCCGGTCGTGCCGGAACTCATCTGCAGAAGCTGGCCCTCGCCGCCGATGCGCTCGCCGATCTCCTCCGGGATCGTGCTGTTGTAGTAGAGCCGGTCGCAGCCTGCTGTGCGGGCGAGCTTCAGCGCAGCATCGTAGGGCGTGCCGGGGTGGATCGGCAGCACGCTCGCGCCGCGGGCGCGTATGGCGAAGAAGAGGGCCAGCCAGTCGGCCGTTTCCGGAAAGCAGACGGCAAGCCGCCCGCCTGCCGCGCGGTCGAGACCGGCCGTTTCGGCCATCGTCTCGATACGGTCTTCGAATTCGGCCTGTCCGTAGGCACGGTCGTCAATCTGCAGCATGGGTCCTCCTGTGGCCCGTTTCTCGGGCGCAAAGGGATTGGGAATGGCGTGGTGATATTCGGGCGCCACCGCGAGCAGCTTGCGCACCATCAGCGATTCCGTGCGGATAGTGCGGGCTCGGTGACCGAGTTTTGCCTGACGGTCGGCAAGGCCATGTTCGGCGGCGTAGGTTTCGAGACGTTGGGCGATCCGTGCCCAAAGCGCATCTTCCGTGGCGTGGCCGGCGGTTTTGAGGAGATGGGTGAGGTCGGTGAGATTGTGGACGAAGAGGGTGTCCATGACGAGCTCGCGCAGCATGTCGAGCGAATTCGTCCAGTAGTAGTCATCCGGCTCGGCGGCCGCATAGACAGGATTCAGCGCGGCGAAACCCGGTGCAAGCTGCGGGTCGCGCAGAAAGGCCGGGGCGTATTCCATGCTTTCATGAAAATCGCGCAGGATCAGCCGTTCCGGCCAGCCGTCGCGATGCACGAGCAACATATTCTGCGCATGAGCCTCCAGGGCGATGCCATGCTTCACCAGCAGGTGCCACACGGGAAGCACCGCGACCTCGATCAGACGGGAAAACCATGCGTCGAAGCCATGGCGCGCAAGCCACGGTGCAATGAAGGGTTTTTCGTCAACCTCGAACACGGCAAGCGCATTGAACGGTACGACCGCTTCACCGGGGCACACCATCGCCTCCGCGCTCTCGCGCCAGATGACGGCGATTTCACCGGCGAGCGGGCCGTCGCGATCGGCGACGATACCCGCATATTCCTTGAGGATCGTCAGCCGATAGCGGTCCGTAAACAGGGGATCGCTGGCCACAACGCGGCCGAGCCAGTCGGAGAGGACGGGCGCGGTGCAGACGGAATGCGGTGCAAGAATGCGGCGCGACGACGTATTGACGATGCCGAGTGACAGTTTGACGCTTGCCCGCCGCGGGTTGTCGAGATTGTGCAGCGAGCGGACGGACTGGCTTGCGACATAGCGGTCTCCGGCGGGTCCGAGAAAATGCGCCTCGCCGCTCGCCAGCCAATCGGCAAGCCGTTCATCCTTCAGATGCCCCCATTGCCAGGGATGCAATGGCACGAAACCGAAATCGGCAGTGGAAAGGCCCAGCCCGGCGCAGCGCGCCTGAAGCTCGGCAAAAGTTTCCGTACCGAGTTCGGCAACCCAGAAGGCTTCCTCCTCGGCGGGCAGCGCCTGCCCCAAGTGCCGGCGCGCGATGAGCAGCCAGACGAGGCGGAAAGGCATGCTCGCCTCCGGCCCATAGGCCCGGTTGTCGTCGAACGTGAACCCGCTGCGTGCTTTGTAACACGGGTGGTAAGGATGCCCCTCCTCGAGCGCACCTTCGATACCGGCAAAGGACATTGCGCGGCGGTCGCGCAGCATGATTTCCTCACGGTTCCAACGGGCGAACGCGACCGTCAGGTTCAGTTCGGAGAGCAGCTTCTCGCGGTTTTCCGCAGGGCCCGGCAGAGCCGAGATGAGGTCCGCAAGGTCAGCCGCAGCCCAACCATCGGCAAACCGGCATTCGACGGAGAAAGGCTGGATGCGCAAGCGACCGAAAGGACCGATGGCGGCGCGGCACCGATAGGCGCGATCGCCAAGGTGCCAGACGAGGCCGTCCGGCAGGATCGGGTCGTGCACCGGTGCCACGAGCTTTTCGAAGATGAGCGCGGCGACGAGCTGGCGCAGGACGCGGTCGTCGGGACGGTTTACGTCTTCAAGAGGCAAGGGCATGGCCAAGCCTTTCCGCCGCACCGGCATTCCACAGCGGGTTTTCGATGCGCCGGTAGAGCGAGCGGGTATCCTCCGCCTGCAATTCATCGACACCGAAGAGCCGTGCCCTCAAGTTCGCCTTGGCGGCAATGGTCGGAGCGTGAATGAGACTTTCGGCAAAACGCCGGCCGGCTCCGGTCAGCACGTGCGCCAGGTTTTCGAGGCGCCGATGGAGGATCCTCAACAACGCTGCCTCCTCGGCGAGGCCGTCATGGCCCATGCGTGAGATGACGGAGAAAATCTGGTTGACGATGGCGTAGTAGGCAAAGCGATCGTGGATATCGGCCTCCGGGAAATAGAGGCCTTCGATCTCTTCCATTTCCGGCACGAGCCGGGCGAGGGATGAGCGATGCCGTTCCGCGAGGTAGAAGCCCTGATTGTCGCGGTAGTAATAGGCCGAGGGGAAACCGCTCGACAGGTCGAGCAGGCTGTTTTGCTGGTGTGCTTCAAGCGCGATGCCGAAGTCGTCGTAGAGCGCCAGCAACGGATCGAGCGCATGGTCGAGATAGCGCTCGAACCAGATGGCCGCAACGCGGGGGAGATCCCACTCACCGCCCGTCGAAAGCCGGCGAAGAACGGCCTCCAGCAACGAAACCCCGCCCGGCAGCGGATCGGCCGTCAGCGCCGCCAACGTCACGATGCCCCGGTCGCGACCGGCACGGAACGGGTTTTCGCGCACGATCACCTCGAAGCCGCTTTCGGCCCGGCTGGGCAGGGCGAGCGAGATATGCGCGGGGTCCCGAACGATGTGGAAGCCCGGATAACGTCCGGCAATGCCGGCCCGGTCGATGAGCCGCGCGACGGCGATGCCCGCCTTCAGCTCATGCAGCCGGTTGACGCGCAGCGAATTGGTGATGCGCACCGGAAGCGAAAATTTCAGCATGAAGGGCAGGGCGGCATTGTAGACGGTGCGCACGGAAGACGTCGCGGCAAAGCGCGGACCGCGCGGACCCAGCGGTCGCAATGCGCCGTCATTGATCAATGCCTGCACAGCCGGGTCGAGCAGCAATGCCTCGGCTTGCAGGGGATGCATGGGGAGGAGGGTTTCACCCGGGGCAAGCGGCGCATCCGGAGCGAGCGAGCGCACGATGTCCGCCGCGCACCGGCCGATTGCGCTGTCTGCCCGCACGAGGTCGTTCGCCGCCGCAAAATAGCGTAGCGAGAAGTCGCCGGCGAATTCGGGGGCATAGGTGTCCTGCTGCCAGAAGCTCATGCCTTCGCGACTCTTCGGCGTCGGATGCAGCCAGTGGCCGTAGGCGATGGCGCGCTCGGCGTCGAGGAAGGTGAAGCTGTCGGCCGCCAGCGGGCGGGCAGCAGCCAGGTTCTCCGCCGTGCCCTGATAGCTTTGCAGCACGCGCTGCATCAGGCCGAGTTCATAGGCACGCGCACTTTCGCGCCTGCCACCCTCGAAAAGCCGGCCGGCATCCTGGATGAGGAAAGGCAGGGCACTCATCGGTTCGATGCTGCGCCATTGCGGATCCGCCGCCGGACGTGTCCAGATCGTGCCGAAATGAAGAGGGCCGCAAAGCGAGCGGGAGGAAATTTCGGCGCGAAGCACGAGGCGCTGGCTGGCCAGCGTCCATTCGATGCATTCGACGCTGCGCAAACCATCGCGATGGGTGGCGGAAACGCCGGGATTGATCTCGCGAAGGTAGCAGTTCGCAAAACTCTGGAAGGTTGCCGCTTCGGCAGTCTGTTGTACAGAAACCATGGTTCACCTGGAACGCCGGCCGACAGCGCCGCGCAATACGGCAAGCCGGCTCGAAATTGAAAACGGGATTTCAGACGACTGGGCGTGCGCTCAGGTGACAGCGCGCCAGACAAACGGCGGCGGAGCCTCGCGGAAGGCGAAGCGCAGGAGGTGATCCTCGATAACGGCCTTGGTATCGCGAAGGCCCTCTTCGTCCGCGGCGGCGACATGGATGTCGAGCCCGTTATCCGCGATGGTGAGCACCGAGGTGCCGCAGGAAAAGCGGCACTCGCCGCTGGTCTCGCGAAGCGTCACAACGACCTTGTGGGCGAAATGCTTGCAGAGCTGCTGCAGGTATTTTGCGCTGTTTTCGGTTTCGAATCGGGTGGTGGCTTCCATGGAGGGTCCTCCTCTTTCCGATGGTCCGTTCCCGGCGGCACCGCGCCGCCGGGAACGATGATGTCAGAAGGTGGCGCGCAGGCTCACGAGGAACGAGCGACCGGGCTGGTAAAGCGGATCGACCACGCCGAATTCCTGACCGTAGGTCGCGCGATCCGCATAAACCTCGTTGAAGATGTTCTTCACGTCGGCACGCAGCGTCAGGTTCTTGTGGCTCGGCGGCTTGTATTCGAGATAGGCGTTGAACACCTGGTAGGCCTTGAAGGGCTTGTAGGCCGGTTCGCCCACCGGCGCCGCGGGCAGCTTGTCATATTTCAGCGCGAATTCGACGTCGCCACCGATCGTGACGCCATAGTCCGAGAAGGTATGGGCGGCTGCGATGGTAATGATCTCGCCAACAGGCGTCGTCAGATAGGTACCGGTGTCGGAATCCGCCGGCTGTCCATCGATCAGCGAATCCGTATTGACGTATTTCACGCGCACGAAACTTTCGTTCCACTCGTAGCCGGCAGCGATGGAGAAACCTTCCGATTCCACATGGCGAGGCGTATAGGCGGTGCGGTAGCGTGCCGACCGTACATTCTCCATGTCCGTGCGGAAGATGGTGCCTTCAAGCGAGAAGCCGTTGTACTTGGCCTCGAGGCCCACCGTGTAGTTGTCGGCGGTCGCCGGCTCGGGCTCCGGCAGATACACCCAGTTCGGGTTCATGATGAAGTTTTCCGCAAGCGGGATGCCGGACCACACATGGGAGTAGCCGGCTTTTGCCGTCAGGAAATCTTCGAGAATGTCGTATTCGCCCGAGATGTTGCCGCTGAGGCCGGCATTGTCGAATTCCTGACCGCCTGTGCCGGTAAACCATTGCTGGTCGGCACGGCCGCCAAACGACAGGCGTGCGCGGTCGAACGGCTCCAGGCGAGCCTGCACATAGGCACCAACGTTCTGCGCCTTTTCCACCGCCGGATCGAAGAGATCATCCAGTTCCGCGCGATCGCTGTAGAAGTCGACGCCCGCCGTCACCGTACCGATGCCGACATGGAAACGGTTTTCAAACTTGCCGTTAAAAGTCGATGTCATGCCTTCGATCGGATATTTTTCCGGCACGCTGCCGGGCGGCAGGTAAACCGTGGTGCCGACATCGGTCGTGCCATAGGCAAGAACAAGCCTCGGATCCCACCAGCCTTCAGGGGTTTCGTCGGTATAGGTCAGGACCGTGTTGTTTCGGTCGAGACTATAGTCGCGGACAACGGGTTCGCCCGGCTTGCTGCCGTCCGTATGGCGCATGTTGGCGCGGAAGGGCCTGGGTGCATTGTCCTTGATGCCCTCGTGGCTGATCTCGATACGGTCGCCGCTTTCGAACTCATAGGCAACCTTGCCGAGGCCGCTCAGGAAGTTCGAACGCGTTCCCAGTACCTTGTCGCCATTGGCATCGGAGAATTCGCCGCCCCTGCTGAAATTGAGATAGCCGAGATACTCGAAACCCTGGTGGAGGCCGTAGGCGGAAACACCGGTGCCGAAAACACCGCCATTCGAATTGTAGCTGGAGTTGACGAAGCCTCCGAACCCGTCGCCGTCGAGAAGGTCGCGCGCATCTTTCGTCTCATAGGCGATGGCGCCGCCAAGGGCACCCGGACCGGCATCGGCGGGCGCCACACCCTCATCGACACTCACAGCCTTCAGGAGCGCCGGATCGATCAGCGTCGTCGCATTGTGATGGAAAACCTTGTTGTTCTGCCGGCTGCCATCGATCGAGACGGCAAGGTTGGTTTCCTCGATACCGTTGACATAGACCTTCTGCGACATGGGCAGCGACGAGCCGACCTTGACGCTGGGCTCCTCGCGGAAGACGTCCTGGAGATTTGACGGGTTCTTGCGTTCGAGATCCTTGGCCGTGATATTGACCTTGCCGACACCGCCCTGACCGTTGCTTTCCCCTTCGACCGTCACCTGCTGCAACGTTGTCGAGCCATCCTCGACCGAGCCGGTGACGAGCGGCGAAATATGCTTCGGCGTCACGATCGCCGTGCCCTCGGGCGTGATCGAATGGCGCGCTTCCGTACCCTCGAGAAGCGCAGCAAGCGCCTGCTCCGGCGTATAGCTGCCCTTGACCGCCCTGGACGTCACGCCTCGCGACGTCGCCGCCGCAAGCGAAACCTGCAGGCCCGACTGGCGACCGAACGCATTCAAGGCGCTTGCCAGAGACTGCGCCGGAATGTCGAAAGCCACCGTACCGACACGGGCCGTCTTTTCCTGCGCCGCGGCCGGCTGAAACGCGGCCTGCGGCAGGCTGAAGAGAAGTGCGGCGGCCGTGGAAACCATCAGCTTGGCAAAGAAGACATTGCGAACCCGTGCGCCGGCCCGCGCGCCGTTCGTTCGATCGATATGCAAACGCATTTTACCCCCGGTGTCATAACCCTTGGACGCGCCGCCCCGGCGCGCGTTCCCGGTGCAATGACGACCGGCGCCGGAATCTTTTTCACGTCCGGTGCGAATTTCTTGATTTTTTCAGAAAAGTTTTCGTGAGCTTAAAAACGCGAGACCACGCGCAGGTAGTCGGACACCGTGCGGACCTTCCCGCCCAGGGGCTGGACGAGGGCACGCAAAGCCCGGTCGGGATCGCGCAGGTCATAGAGGCCGGTCACCCGCTGCCGGGCAAGCGCCCGGTCGGGCAGGCTGATCCAGGCGGGATGGTAACGTTGCAGGCGTGCGACGACGCTTTCCACGGCAACGTCGTTGACGAACAGCAGTCCGTTGCGCCAGGCCCCGATCTCGCCGACCGGCACGGTCTCATGCAGGATTTCGCCGGTATCGTGATCGACCGTCGCCATATCGCCCGGCGCCATTCCCGTGACCGACGACGCGACGGCGCCGGAAAGGCCGACGACGCCGCGCGCCAGTTGCACCGTCGTGGAGGAGGGGTCGAGCGCCACATCGAAGGCCGTACCGAGCACGACGACCTTGGCGCCACCGGCTTTCACGGTAAACGGACGGGCGGCATCATGCGCCACATCGAAGAAAGCCTCGCCTGCGAGCAGGCGCACCCGACGCCCTTCCGCCGTGATGTCCACGCCAATCGCGCTTCCGCCCGAGAGATTGACCTCGGTCCCGTCCGCCAGCGTCACCAGGCGGCTTTCGCCCGTTGCCGTCATCACATCCGCCTGAAGGCGCAGAAGCAGGGCAGGACCGGCGAGAACGACTGCGATCGCCGCAACCGCGGCAAGTGCAACGCCGGCAATCCAGCGACGCCGACGCAGGGCCGGATGAGCAACAACGTTTTCAGCAGGCTTTACGGACCAGAGATCGGTGTATTGCGGCTTGACTTCGCCGAGCAGTTGCCACGTGCGCAGGGCCGCCTGCCATGCTGCGCGGTTGTCTTCGGAAGCTTCCAGCCACGCATGAAGCCCGCGGACGGCCTCCTGACATTGCGGCTCGTCCTTGAGGCGCAGAAGCCAATCCATGGCCTCTTCCATCGCGCGCCGCCCGTCTGTGTCATCCCTGATCAAAATACTACCTGTGCCCCGGCTCCCCGTGCCGTGCGCGAGTTCTAGCCGAATAATCAATATCTGCGTAGGGACGATTTAGCCGCGATTTTTTTTCATATCGCCGTCATCGCGAGGTTGCATCGGCAAGGCGAAGCGCAATTTCGACAAGTGCGGCCCGCACATGGCGATGCGCGGTGGCGACCGAGACACCAAGGTGAGCCGCCACCTCCTCCAGCGTATGCCCGCCGAAGCGATGCATTTCGACCGCGACCCGCACATCGAGCGGAAAGCCATCGAGCACGTCGCGTATCACCTGCAACTCCTGTGAAACAAGGACGTTTTCTTCCGGTGTCTCGACCGCGCGTGGGATCGACCAATAGGGCGGCTCACGGTCGCGCTCCCTCATCTCGATTTTCCGCCGCTTGATGACATCGAAGCAGAGGTTGCGCACGATGCGGTAGAGATAGGCGAGCGTTTGGCCCGCGGCCGTGCCGGTCGTGTTGGCGGGGCCAAACCGGATGAAGGCATCCTGCACGATATCCTCCGCCGCCTCCCGCGAGCCGAGAATGCGCGTGGCGTATCGCACCAGAGCGGGCTTGTGGGTGGCGTAAAGCAACGCCGTCGCGTCCCCGTCCTTCAAGACGACCTGTTCCCTCTACTGCTTGCGCCCGCGGCGGAGTGATGGCGCCGGAGCATGCCTTGCGAGAGATCGCCATAGCCTAAGTTGAGAAACTTAGTCAAGTTTAATAGGTCAACCATGCGGCAGACCCGCTCTGCCCGCCGCCCGGCCTCGCGCTATCTCACACGGCGACGGCCCCATTGTGGCTAATGAAGGGATGCGCCCGACCTCGTCTCCGGGAGGTCAAGCCGTCAGATCGCAACCTGTTCGCCGAGTTCGACCACCCGGTTGGCGGGCAGTTTGAAATAGTCGGAGGGATCGATGCCGAAATCGGCAAGCGCGATGTAGAGCCGCTCCTGCCAGCCCGGCAGGCCGACATTGGGCGAGCGCACGAGTACGCGTCGGCCGAGATAGAACGAGGTGTTCATGATCTCGAACTTGAAGCCCTTCTTCCGGCAGGCGCTGAGGGCCTTGGTGACGTTGGGGTCTTCCATGAAGCCGAAAGTCAGGTCGATCCGCATGAAACGCTCGCTGAGGGTCTGAATCTGGATGCGTTCGGAATCCGGGACATAGGGCTTGTCCTGCGTCCAGACCGTGAGGATGACGTTCCGCTCATGCAGCACGTGATTGTGCTTGATGTTGTGCAGGAGAACGGCAGGCGTTCGGTCCGGCACGCTCGTCAGGAAGATGGCCGTCCCCGATACGATCGCGGGCGCATGCTTCGACTTCTTTTCGAGGGCCGCGATGAAATCCGTGAGCGGAATATCGCTCTGGGCGATCTTGTTCTTGAGGTATCTCGACCCGCGCGTCCAGGTCCACATGACGAGCATGATGGCGACGGCAAGCACGACCGGCACCCAGCCGCCGTCGTGGATTTTCGTGAGGTTGGCGATCAGGAATACGCCTTCGATCAGGAGCAGCGGCAATAGCAGCAGGCTCGCGGTCACGACCGAATAGCCCCAGACCTGCCGCAGGAACTGGTGTGCCATCAGCGTCGTCACCACCATCGCACCCGTCACCGAGATGCCATAGGCCGTCGCGAGCGATTCGGAATCGCCGAAAGAGAAGATGAGCACGATGACCCCGATGAACAGCACGCCGTTGACGGCGGGAACATAGATTTGTCCCGTATTGGTCTCGGAGGTGAACTTGATCATCAGGCGCGGCAGGAAGCCGAGGTGCACTGCCTGGCGGGCCAATGAGAACGCGCCGGTGATCACCGCCTGGCTGGCGATGATGGTCGCCATGGTGGCGAGGATGACGATCGGCAGCAGAGCCCAGTCGGGATAGAGCAGGTAGAACGGGTTCTCGACGGCCTCCGGGTGGGTCAGCACGAGGGCGCCCTGGCCGAGATAGTTGAGCGCAAGTGCCGGAAAGACGAGGATGAACCACGCCACCTGGATCGGTTTGCGGCCGAAATGGCCAAGATCGGCGTAGAGCGCCTCGGCGCCCGTGACGGTGAGGAAGACCGCACCGAGCACGATGAGCCCCACAATACCGGCATGCGTAATGAACCAGAGCGCATTCAGCGGATTCAAGGCCTGCAGGATCGTCCAGTTGTCGCCGATATGGATGAGACCGCCCCAGGCCATCGCAAGGAACCAGACGACCGTGATGGGACCGAAGAATTTCGAAACGGCGGCCGTGCCCTTCGACTGGACGAGGAAAAGCCCCACCATGATCGCCGCAGACAGCGGGAGCACATAGTCGGCGAAAGCCGGCGTCACCAGTTTCATGCCTTCCAGCGCCGACATGACGGAGAGCGCGGGCGTGATCATCGCATCGCCGATGAAGAGAGCCGCCCCGATGACCCCGGCGAAGAACAGCACAGGCATGTAGCTGCCGGATTTCTTCATCAACAGCGCCAGCAGCGACAACGTCCCGCCTTCGCCGTCATTGTCGGCGCGCAGCAGGAACAGCACGTATTTGAAGGTGACGATGATGGTGAGCGTCCAGATCATCAGCGAGATGAGGCCGATGACGACCTCCTCGCGGATCACGCCGTCGGAGACAAATGGCCGGAGGGCCTCGCGAAAGGCATAGAGCGGGCTCGTGCCGATGTCGCCATAGACGACGCCGATCGAGCCGAGGAGAAGAACGAGAAACTTTCGGGTGTCGGTACTGCGATCGTGCGAGGTGGCGTGCGACACGTTGAAAACGTCTCCGGCGTCGGTTTATGCGGTGGCGCGAATATGGTGCAGCGCGAGATGGAACGCAAATCGTGTCTTTGGCTATTCCGTTGCAATGGGCACGTTTCCCACCGAAACCACGGTCCAGAGCCGAAAACTAGAGCCAGCCGGCCTTCTTGAAACGCAGGAAGAGGATGGAGCAGGCCACCCCGATGATCCCCAGGACGACAAAATAGCCATAACGCGTTTGAAGTTCGGGCATGTACTGGAAGTTCATGCCGTAGATACCGGCAATCGCGGTCGGCACGGCGAGGATGGCCGCCCAGGCGGCCAGTTGCCGCGTGATCGTGCCCTGCCGCTGCTGCTCCAGGAGGTTGCTGGCCTCGAAAACCGATGTGATCACCTCCCTAAGCCCCGACACCATCACTTCGACACGCCTGATATGGTCGTGCACATCCCGGAAATAGGGTTTGGCATTGTCGTCGATGCAGGGAAGCTCGAGATGGCTGAGCTTGCCGAGCATTTCGGCCATCGGCCCCAGCACACGCTGGAAGAGGATGACCTGTCGCCGCATGCGAAACAGCCGGCGGATCTGCTCGCGCTCGAGGAAGGACGCAAGCATGTGCTTTTCCATCGCCAGCACATTGTCTTCCATTTTCTCGACCATCGGCAGGTATCCGTCGACGATGAAGTCGATGATCGCATGAAGCACATAATCCGGCCCGTGCTCCAGGAGCTTCGGCGACTGCTCGAGTTGTTCGCGAAGCTCCTTGTGAGCGCGGGCGGAGCCGTGTCTCACCGTGATGATGTGCCGCTTGCCGACGAACATGCACGTCTCCCCATAGGCGATCTTGTCGCCTTCCAGATGGGCGGTCTTGGCGATCACGAACAATTGGTCGCCATAGATCTCCACTTTGGGCACCTGGCGGCCATTCAAGGCATCTTCGACGGCGAGGGGATGCAGACCGAACATCGCCTTCAGCTTCGCCATCTCGTCCTCCGACGGTGCGGTCAAGCCGATCCAGACGAACTCGTCTTCTGCCGCCACATAGCGCTCTTCGCCAAGTTCGACGGGATTGGCACGGGTTCCGTTCTTATAGGAAAAGGCGGCGACGACGGTCATGGGCGGGTCCGAAAACAAGCAGCGACAAGCCGCCATAGGTGGCCCGACCGGCGCGCCAGGGCAAGCGGCAGGCGGCATTTTTACCGGCATATTCCGACAAGATCCGCAGGCAACCTTCGGTGACGCGCCGAAATTCCTATAGGATTCCTATTTTTTTCCGCCCCGATCACTCTCGAACCCCTATCCGGTTCGGACGCATATCTGGCGTCGAGACGGGATCGTCTCCGCGCCAGAAAGCCCCTTCGGCGTCGCCCAACCGGCGGCGACGCGGGCTTGTCTTGGCGTGTGCACAACAAAGGAGTCCGGATCGATGATGGACATCATTCTAATCGGCACCGCAATCGCCTTCTTCGGCCTCTGCTTTGCCTACACCCAAGCCTGCGACAGGCTGTAAGGAGCGCGCCATGCTGTTCGACTACGTCTTCAGCGGTGCGGTCACCGTTTTCCTCACCCTTTACCTGACCTATGCCCTCATCCGCCCCGAGCGCTTCTGATGAAGCGGCCGGGCTTTGAAAGTTTCCTCCCATGACCCTAATCGGATGGCTGCAAATCCTATTCTTCTGCGGGATCGTCGTGGCGCTCGTCAAACCGCTCGGCGGCTACATGACGCGCGTCTTCGCCGGCGAGCGCACATTTCTTTCCCCCGTCCTCGTTCCGATCGAACGGGGCCTCTACGCGCTGGCCGGGACCAGTGAGCGCGAAGAGCAGCGCTGGACGACCTATGCTTTCGCCATGCTGGCGTTCAATCTGGCCGGTCTGCTGCTGCTCTATGCGCTCCAGCGCCTGCAGGGCGGGCTGCCGCTCAACCCGGCCGGCATGACCGCCGTCGGCCCTGAACTGTCGTTCAACACCGCCATCAGCTTCGTCGCCAACACCAACTGGCAGAACTACGGCGGCGAAAGCACGATGTCCTACCTCACCCAGATGGCGGGGTTGACGGTGCAGAACTTCGTTTCGGCCGCCACCGGCATGGCGATCGCCATCGCACTCATCCGCGCCTTCGCGGGCGCTTCGGGCAAGGCGCTCGGCAACTTCTGGGTCGATATGACCCGCGCCACGCTCTACATCCTGCTGCCGATCTGCATCGTGCTGGCAACGGCCTATGTCGCGCTCGGCGTGCCGCAGACCTTCGGCCCATATGTGGAAGCCACGACGCTGGAAGGTGCAAAGCAGACCATCGCACTCGGCCCGGTCGCCTCGCAGCTTGCCATCAAGATGCTCGGCACCAATGGCGGCGGCTTCTTCAACGCGAACTCCGCCCACCCGTTCGAGAATCCCGATGCCATCTCCAACATGATCCAGATGGTGTCGATCTTCGCGATCGGCGCAGCCTTCACCAACGTCTTCGGCCGCATGGTCGGCAACCAGCGCCAGGGCTGGACGATCCTCGCCGCCATGGGCGTGCTGTTCGTCGCAGGTGTCGCCATTACCTACTGGGCGGAAGCCTCCGGCAATTCGCTGATGCACGCCTTCGGCCTGCAGGGCGGCAACATGGAAGGCAAGGAGACCCGTTTCGGCATCGCCCTGTCGTCACTCTTCGCGGTCGTCACGACGGCGGCCTCCTGCGGTGCGGTCAATGCCATGCATGGCAGCTTCACGGCGCTGGGCGGCCTCATCCCGCTTCTCAACATGCAGCTCGGCGAGGTCATCGTCGGCGGCGTCGGCGCGGGCTTCTACGGCATCATCCTGTTCATCGTCGTCGCCGTCTTCGTGGCGGGCCTGATGGTCGGTCGCACACCGGAATATCTTGGCAAGAAGATCGAGGCGAAAGAGATGAAGATGGCCGTGCTCGCCATCCTCTGCCTGCCGCTCGCCATGCTGGTCTTCACGGCGATTTCGAGTGTTTTGCCTTCGGCGGTCGCGTCGATCGGCACGGCGGGGCCGCACGGCTTCTCCGAAATCCTCTACGCCTATACGTCGGCTGCGGCCAACAACGGCTCGGCCTTCGGCGGCCTGACCGGCAACACGCCCTGGTACAATATCACGCTCGGCCTCGGCATGCTGATGGGGCGCTTCCTCGTCATCATCCCGGCGCTGGCGATTGCCGGTTCGCTGATCGCCAAGAAGACGGTGCCGGCCTCGGCAGGCACGTTCCCCACGGATGGCCCGCTTTTCGTCGGCCTTCTCGTCGGTACGATCCTCATCGTCGGCGGCCTTACCTTCTTCCCGGCGCTCGCCCTTGGTCCCGTGGTCGAACACCTCGCCATGCTCGCCGGACAGACCTTCTGAGGAACGGCCATGACGCGTCACGTGACAAGACCTTCCTCTTCCGCCCCGGTACGCCGGGGCGGAATGCCGCGCCGATGGTGTGCATCCAACGTCATTCTCGTGATGCTGGCCGCCATGATCGCGATCGTTTCGATCATCGAATTCCTGCGCGGCTGACCGCGCCCTCTATCAACGCTGGAGTCTCTTATGAGCCAGGTTAAATCCGCGAGCATCCTCGATACTCGCATTCTCGTTCCGGCGATCGGTGCCGCGTTCACCAAGCTCGATCCACGCACGCTCGCCAGCAATCCGGTCATGTTCGTCGTGGCGACGGTCTCGGTGCTGACATCCGTGCTCTTCCTGCGCGACCTCATTACAGGCCGCGGCGATCTCGGCTTCTCCTTCCAGATCAACCTCTGGCTCTGGTTCACCGTGCTCTTCGCCAATTTTGCCGAAGCCGTCGCCGAAGGCCGCGGCAAGGCGCAGGCCGACTCTCTGCGTCGCGCCCGCAGCGAAACCCAGGCCAAGCTGCTGGCCGCAAACAGCACCACCGATTACAAGATGGTGCCCGGCACCAGCCTCAAGGTCGGCGATCTCGTGCTCGTCGAGGCGGGCGACATCATCCCCTCCGACGGTGAAGTCGTCGAGGGCATCGCCTCGGTGAACGAAGCGGCGATCACGGGCGAATCCGCCCCGGTCATCCGTGAATCCGGCGGCGACCGCTCGGCCGTCACCGGCGGTACCCAGGTCCTGTCCGACTGGATCCGGGTGCGCATCACCGCCGCTGCCGGCTCCACCTTCCTCGATCGCATGATCTCGCTCGTCGAAGGCGCCGAGCGCCAGAAGACGCCGAACGAGATCGCGCTTAACATCCTGCTGGCCGGCATGACGCTGATCTTCGTGCTGGCGACGGCGACCATTCCGAGCTTTGCTGCCTACGCCGGCGGCTCGATCCCGGTCATCGTTCTCGTCGCGCTGTTCGTGACGCTGATCCCGACGACCATCGGCGCGCTGCTCTCGGCCATCGGCATTGCCGGCATGGACCGCCTCGTACGCTTCAACGTGCTGGCCATGTCCGGCCGTGCGGTGGAAGCGGCGGGCGACGTCGATACGCTGCTGCTCGACAAGACCGGCACCATCACGCTCGGCAACCGTCAGGCGACCGCTTTCGCGCCGGTGCGCGGCGTCACCGAGCAGGATCTCGCCGACGCGGCCCAGCTCGCATCGCTTGCCGACGAGACGCCGGAAGGACGCTCCATCGTCGTGCTCGCCAAGGAGAAATACGGCATTCGCGGCCGGGACATGGCAAGCCTCAAGACGACCTTCGTGCCCTTCACCGCCCAGACGCGCATGAGCGGCGTCGATCTCGAGGGATCGCAGATCCGCAAGGGCGCGGTCGATGCCGTGCTCGCCTATGTCGGCAATGCCGTGCCCTCGGATGTCGTGCGCGAACTGCAGGCAATTGCCGAGGAGATCGCCAAGGCGGGCGGCACACCGCTTGCGGTTGCACGCGACGGCAAGCTGCTCGGCGTCATCCAGCTCAAGGACATCGTCAAGGGCGGCATTCGCGAGCGTTTCGCCGAACTGCGCCGCATGGGCATCCGCACAGTGATGATCACTGGCGACAACCCGATGACGGCGGCGGCGATCGCCGCGGAAGCAGGCGTGGATGACTTCCTCGCCCAGGCGACACCGGAAAACAAGCTCCAGCTCATCCGCGAGGAACAGGCCAAGGGCAAGCTCGTCGCCATGTGCGGCGACGGCACCAACGACGCGCCGGCGCTCGCCCAGGCCGATGTTGGCGTTGCCATGAATACCGGCACCGTCGCCGCCCGCGAGGCCGGCAACATGGTCGACCTCGACAGCGACCCGACCAAGCTCATCGAGATCGTCGAGATCGGCAAGCAGCTCCTGATGACCCGTGGCGCGCTGACGACCTTCTCCATCGCCAACGACATCGCGAAGTATTTCGCCATCATCCCGGCCATGTTCCTCGCCTTCTATCCGCAGCTCGGCGTCTTGAACATCATGGGCCTCTCGACCCCCCAGAGTGCGATCCTGTCGGCGATCATCTTCAACGCGCTCATCATCATCGCGCTGATTCCGCTGTCGTTGAGAGGCGTGAAATACCGCGCCGTCGGCGCCGGTGCTCTGCTCTCCCGCAACCTTCTCATCTATGGCCTCGGCGGCATCATCGTGCCCTTCATCGGCATCAAGGCGATCGACGTCGCCATTACCGCCCTCGGCCTCGTCTAAGGAACGAACACCATGTTCAAGCAACTGCGTCCCGCGATCGTCATGATCCTCGCCACCACTGCCATCACCGGCCTGCTCTATCCCGCCGCGATGACCGGCATCGCGCAGGCCGTCTTCCCGGCCCAGGCAAATGGCAGCCTGATCGAGAAGGACGGCCAGGTGGTTGGTTCCACACTCATAGGCCAGGCCTTCGCAGGCGAGACCTATTTCCACGGGCGGCCCTCGGCGGCTGGCGACGGCTACAACGCCGCCGGTTCGTCCGGCTCCAACCTCGGCCCGACCAGCCAGAAGCTGGTCGATCGGGTGAAGACGGACTACGAGGCCGCCAAGGCGAGCAATCCGAATGCCGACGTACCGATCGATCTCGTCACCGCGTCGGGCAGCGGCCTCGATCCGCACATTTCGCCGGAAGCCGCCTATTTCCAGGTTGCGCGCGTCGCCAAGGCAAGGACCATGGACGAGACGGCGGTGCGCGCCCTTGTCGAGCAGCACGTCGAAGGCCGGCAGTTCGGCTTCTTCGGCGAACCTGTGGTGAATGTCCTGCGCCTCAACATGGCGCTTGACGAGGCCCGTTCGTAACCTGAAATGGGCGTCTCCGACCGGCCTGCCGGCCGGTCGGAGAAACTGGGTGAAAAGTCATGCCGGACGACAATCGCAAGAGTGAAAACAGGCCGTCGCCAGACGCCCTGCTGGACCGCGCCGAGCGGGCCGCGCGCGGCCGCCTGAAAATCTTCCTCGGTGCGGCGCCGGGCGTCGGCAAGACCTATGAAATGTTGATGTCCGGCCGGGCACGGCGGGCAGACGGCGCCGATGTCGTCATCGGCGTCGTCGAAACGCACGGCCGCAAGGAGACGGAGGCGCTCGTCGAGGGCTTCGAGGTCATCGCCCGCCATCAGATCGACTATCGCGGCCAGCGGCTCGAAGAGATGGACCTCGATGCGATCCTCGCACGTCGGCCGGCCCTCGTCCTCGTCGATGAACTCGCCCATACGAACGCGCCCGGCAGCCGCCACCCCAAGCGCTATCTCGATGTGCAGGAAATCCTTTCCCACGGCATCGACGTCTATTCGACCCTCAATATCCAGCATGTCGAGAGCCTCAACGACGTCGTCGCGCAGATCACCCGCATCCGGGTGCGCGAAACCGTTCCGGATTCCATCATCGACGGGGCCGACGATATCGAGATCATCGACATCACGCCCGACGACCTGATCAAGCGGCTCGCCGACGGCAAGGTCTATGTGCCGAAGACGGCCAAGCGCGCGATCGAGAACTATTTTTCGCCCGGCAACCTGACGGCGCTGCGCGAACTGGCCCTGCGGCGCACCGCCCAGCGGGTCGACGAGCAATTGCTCAACCATATGCAGGCCCATGCCATTTCCGGGCCATGGGCGGCAGGTGAACGCCTGCTGGTCTGCCTCGACTGCGGCCACGAGGGCGCCAGCCTCGTGCGCTATGCCCGACGCCAGGCGGACCGGCTGCGCGCGCCCTGGGCGGTGCTGCATCTCGAAACGCCGCAGGCAATCAGTCTTTCGGACGAGGACAAGGATCGGCTCGCTGCCAACATGCGGCTTGCCGAACAGCTCGGCGCCGAGACGGTGACGCTGCCCGCGCTCTCGCCCTCACGCGAAATCATCGCCTATGCCAATGCCAACAACTTCACCCATATCGTCGTCGGTCGGCCGAGCCGGTCACGCTGGCGGCAAATCTGGTATGGCTCCGTCACCCAGGACCTGATCCGCTATGCCGGCGATATCAGCGTGCACGTCATTTCCGGCGAGGTGAAGGAGGGCGAGCCGCGGCGCGGCGTCAAGAGCGCCCAGGCGCCGCAACCCTTCAGCGTCCGGCCCTACCTGCTCGGTGTCGTCTTCGTGCTGCTTGCGATCCTTGCGGGCATCGCGCTCGACCAGACGCTCGACGTGCAAAACCTGGCGCTTGTCTTCCTGATGGCGGTGCTCGCGGCCTCCGTGCGCGGCGGGCTCGGCGCCGGCCTTTTCGCCTCCGTGCTCGGCGCGCTCGCGTTCAACTTCTTCTTTCTGGAACCGCGCTACAATTTTACGGTTCGCGACCCTGAAAGCCTCGTGGCGCTGTTTTTCTATTTCGGTGTCGCCCTTGTGGCCTCGAACCTCACCGCTGCCGTGCAGCGCCAGGCCGCCGCCGCCCGGCAGCGCGCGCGCACGACGGAAGACCTCTATCTCTTCTCCAAGAAACTCGCCGGCACGGGCACGCTCGACGACGTTCTCTGGGCGACCGCCTTCCAGATTGCCTCCATGCTGAAGGTCAGGGTTGTCATCCTGCTGCCGGAAGGCGGTTCGGTGGTGGTCAAAGCCGGCTATCCGCCCGATGACACGCTGGTCGATGCCGATATCGCCGCGGCGAAATGGGCCTGGGAGCACAATCGTCCGGCCGGCCGCGGCGCCGATACGCTTCCGGGCGCCAAGCGGCTCTATCTTCCCCTGCGCACCGGGCGCGAGGCGGTCGGTGTCATCGGCCTCGACAACGACCGGCAGGGGCCTATCCTGACGCCCGACCAGCAGCGGCTGTTCGATGCCTTGTCGGACCAGGCGGCACTCGCCATCGAGCGCGTCCAACTGGTCTCCGATGTGGACAGCGCCAGGCTCGCGGCGGAAACAGACAGGTTGCGCACGGCGCTGCTGACATCCATTTCGCACGATCTCAAGACGCCGCTCGCCGCCATCATGGGCTCGGCGGACACGCTGAAGGATATGGGCGCGCAGCTTGACGAGGAAGCGCGGCGCGAGCTTCTGTCCACCGTCATCGACGAATCCGAGCGGCTCAACCGCTTCATCGCCAACCTGCTCGACATGACCCGCATCGGTTCCGGCGCGATGGAGCCGAACTACGCCTGGCACTATGCCGGCGACATCGTCGGCTCGGCGCTCGCCCGCGCGGGCAAGATCATCTCCCACCACAAGATCGAGGTGCGCATCCCGCACACGCTGCCGATGCTGCGGGTCGATCCCGTGCTCTTCGAGCAGGTACTGTTCAACCTCATCGACAACGCCGCCAAATACGCGCCCGAGGATACGCTGATCGAGATCAGCGGCCGGCAGGACGGCAATGCCGTTCTACTCTGCGTCTCTGACGAAGGCCCCGGCATTCCCCCCGATGACATCGAGCGCATCTTCGACAGTTTCTACCGGGTGCGCAAAGGCGACCATGTGCGGGCCGGTACGGGGCTCGGACTTTCCATCTGCCGCGGCTTCGTGGAGGCCATGGGCGGCAGGATCACGGCTGCGAACCGCACCGAGCGTTCCGGCGCCGTCTTCACGATCCGCATGCCGGTTCCGGCTGAAATTCCCCTATTGGGAGGCAACGAATGACCAACACTGCTGTCCGCATTCTCATCGTCGATGACGAGCCGCCGATCCGCAAGCTGTTGCGCGTCGGGCTCTCCACGCAGGACTACGCCATCAGCGAGGCGATGAACGCCAAGGTGGCGGTGGAGATGGTCAAATCGGAAAAACCCGATCTCATCGTGCTCGACCTCGGCCTGCCGGACATGCCGGGGCATGACCTGCTCGCCAAATGGCGCGGGGAGGGACTGGACCTGCCGATCGTCATCCTGTCCAGCCGCACCGACGAGGCCGGCATCGTGAAGGCGCTGGAACTCGGCGCCGACGACTACATCACCAAACCCTTCGGTATGAACGAGCTGGTCGCGCGCATCCGCGTGGCGCTGCGCCACCGCTTGCAAACCCACGGCGAAAAGCCGGTCTTTCAGGTCGGAGAGCTCTCCGTCGACCTCGTCAAGCGCATCGTCAAGGTTGCGGGCCAGGAGGTGAAACTCTCACCGAAGGAATACGACATCCTGCGCATCCTGGTGCAGCATGCCGGCAGGGTGCTGACCCATCGCTACCTGCTCGAACATGTCTGGGACGGCCTGACCGACGTGCAATATCTGCGCGTCTATGTCCGCCAACTCCGGCAGAAGATCGAGCGCACGCCGGACCAGCCGCAATACATTCTCACCGAGACCGGCGTCGGCTACAGGCTCGTTGACGCGAGCTGACGCACCCCACTTTATCATGGAGCCTATCATGCAACTCAGCGACCATCTCGCTTTGGAGAACGTCGTCGTGGACCTGTCGTCCGTGTCGAAACACAAGCTCCTGCAGCAACTGGCCGACACGGCGTCCCGGCAGACCGGAATAGGGGCGGGCATCCTCGCAAAGGCCCTTTCCGCCCGTGAAAGTCTTGGCTCCACCGGCATCGGACGGGGCATCGCCATTCCGCACGCGCTGGTCGAAGGACTGCCGAAGACCCTCGCCATTGTCGCCCGGCTTGCCCGGCCGATCGACTTCGAAGCCGTGGACGACATTCCTGTCGATATCGTCGTCCTGCTGCTGTCGCCCGCCGCAGGGCAGAACCTCAACATCCTCTCCTGCTTCGCGCGCCAGCTGCGCGACGATGCCACGGTCCATGCCATTCGCGCTGCCAGGAGCCCAGAAGAAATCTTCGTCCTGCTCACCCGGCCGTAGCAGCAGGGGCTCCCCTATGCTTTTCCTATTTTTTTGCCTCGGCACTCCAATCGAGAAACTATCCGCCGGCGCTTAGCTTGAGATCGACGTGATCGACGCCTCATTCCGGCGGCCGGTCACGGCGAACCACAGCAGAGGTGCCGCCATGCGCAAAGAACTGACGGACCATCATTTTCCACCGCTATCGACGCGGATGATCTTTCTCCATCATCGCGTGCGCATGCACGACCAGACCCGTCTGAATGCCCCGCGCGGAGATGACACGGCGCGTGCCCTGCCGCTCGCCGCTTGGGCCGGGCTGGTTGCTCTCCTTCTCGCCGCCGCGATGGTCTTCGGGGTCCTCCATGCCTAAACTTTCCTCATCGCAAAGCGCCGTGCGCCGCTATGCGGCGGAGGCCGATCTCCCACCGGCCGAAGCGCTTGCGGACCGTATCGCCAACGTCCGGCGCCTGCGCGAACATCACCTGTGGGAAATCCTGCGAACCCTACCGTCTCTCGCCGAGGCCCGCGACGACAGCGAGTTCCGGCACCTCTTCCGCGTGCTGATGGAGCGCGAAGACCTCGTGGCCGCAAGCCAGGCCCTCGTCGACGCCGCACGTCCTGCCTGCCGCCTCGACCGGCTGGAAAGCGTGGACGGCTGCTGGGTCGCCCGCATCCTGTCGGATGGGGCCGTGCCTCGCGCCGTCGCCATCCATATCGACCGGGTGGCGGCCATCATGGCCGCGCTCGTGACGCTCGACCGTTCCCGCCCGGTCAAACATTGAAAGGAACCCATGTCATGCCCGATTTTCGGCGCCGTATCCCCGTTCAGGGTCTCGTAACGGATCTTGTCACGCCTTTTGCAAATGGCGGCGTGGACCTTCAGGGGCTTGCCACCCTCGTCAACTGGCAGATCGCCAGCGGCGTTACCGGCCTTGCGGTCTGCGGCAGGCTTGGCGAAGCCTCCTCACTGAGCCGCGAGGAGAGACGGGCCGTGCTTGCCACCGTCGTGCAGGCCGCCGGCCTTGCCGTGCCGGTCCTTGCCTCCGTCGGCACCTATGCGACCGAGGCGACGATAACACTTGCCCTCGATGCGGAAGCGGAGGGCGCGGATGCCCTGATCGTCACCACGCCGTACTACAGCAAGCCAACGCAGAAGGGCATCATCGCGCATATGCGCGCCGTGGCCGAAGCCTGCACGCTTCCGATCCTCGTCCTTGCCGATCCGGCTGCGACCCGCTCGGACGTCACAGCAGAAACCCTTGTCGCCCTCGGCGAGATTCCCGGCATCCACGGTTTCATCGACGCATCGGGCGACATCGCGCGCCTTGCCGTGATCGATCGCAAGCTGCGCGAGCGGCTGGTGCTCTATTCCGCTCACGACACGACGGCCTTCGCCTTCAACGTGCTTGGCGGCAGCGGAACGTTTTCGGCTGCGGCGAACCTCGCGCCGCGCCTGACGAGCGCCATGCACCAGGCGCTGCGCACCCGCAACGTCGACCTTGCGCTCGATCTGAAGGATCGTCTTGCGCCGCTCTTTTCCGCGTTTGGTGGCATGACGGACCCCGCCGCCGTCAAACACGGGCTTGCCTCCGTCCTCGGGCTTTCCGAAACAGTGCGGCTGCCGCTCGTGCCGGTCACGTCGTCGGAAGCGGCGGCCATACGCAGCGCGCTTGTCGGCCTGCCGGAATGCGCCGTACCGCTGGCCAGGGCAAGCTGAGAGCGACCGACATGGCCAACAAGAAATCCCGTAAAACGGCAGCGATTGCCGTCGCCTTGCCACAGCCGAAACCGCCCCTGCCCATGTTAGCGCTTCTGATCCGCGTCGGCCTGATCCTCGCCGCCGCCGGCATCGCGCAGCAGTTTCTCCCGCATCCTTGAGCGCGCAAAGCCGCGCCGTCCCCATCAACGAAAGGAATATCCATGCGTTCCCGCGCCCGGCACCATCGCCCACGCCGTCCCGTAGCCCCTATCGAGCCGCCTCGTTTCACGGTAGGGCGCGATCATCACGGCTGGTGGGTCGTCGAGGACCGCCTCGGCCGCGTCGGCGGCATCTTCGTCACCGAGGACGCCGCCCTGCACTATGCCCTGGAAGAGAGCAACCGGGACCGCAACGCGGTCCGGTGCCAGAAACCAAGCAAGCACGTCGAGTTCCGCCTCGGCAGCTGAGTTTTCAGCACACAACGGGAAAAGACGCCGCCCGCACATTTGAGACCCCATATTGCCTGCCATCCGAGTTAATGGCTCGCACACACAACGTTGGTAGTTTGTGGACGGGATGCATCATATCTCTAGGGTGGAGAAACAGCATGGAGCAGTCTGCTCTCATTGATATCGGCTTGCCGGCTGTCGTGTTCATCATCATGGCCGGCATCGGCATGACGCTTTCCCCCCGAGATTTCGAGCGTGTGGCAACGCGGCCAAAAGCCTTGATCTGGGGCATTACGGCCGCCCTCATTATTCTTCCGGTTCTCGGTCTAGCACTGGCCGTCATACTCGATTTACCGCGGGACATTGCCATCGGACTGGTCATCACCGCCGCCTGCCCGATCGGCACGACAACCAGCCTGTTTTCCTACCTTGCGCGCGGAGACGTCGCCCTTTCGATCGCGCTCAGCGCAATCGGCTGCCTCGTCGCGATTGCGACGCTCCCCCTCTTCGCGAACTTCGCAATCGACTACTTCGGCGATGGCGACATGCAGGTGCATCTTCCCATCCTGCGCACCATCGGGATGATGCTTCTGATCATCCTTTTTCCCGTCATGCTGGGAATGGGCATACGACGCAAGGCTCCCGGTTTCGCGGCTCGGGCCGAAAAGCTCGTTGCTGTCTTCGGTGTCCTTGTACTGGTCGCGCTTATCATCGGGATAGGCGCTTCCGTAAAGGACCGATGGGTGGCCATTCTCGTCACCGCCGGACCGGCCGTGATCGGGTTGACTGCCAGCGGAATAGCCGTCGGCCTAATTGGCTCGCGCCTGCTGGGCCTGTCGTCTGCAGAGGCGATAACGGTCGCCTTGTCCATCAGCATCCGAAACGCGGCGATCGGCATGGTTTTGGCCATCACCATGATGCGCTCGCCAGAGGTAGCCGTGCCGCCCGCACTGTTCGGTCTGCTCATGT
The DNA here is from genome assembly GCF_024704725.1 of Shinella sp. CPCC 101442. Classification (GTDB taxonomy): domain Bacteria; phylum Pseudomonadota; class Alphaproteobacteria; order Rhizobiales; family Rhizobiaceae; genus Shinella. The sequence continues at coordinate 842,859 of NZ_JALIQS010000001.1, forward strand.
ACGCTTCCGGATTCGTCCTGCTTGCGTATGGCCGCAGGAAGATAACGGCATAACCAGCGCCGGGGAACACGACGAGCTCGAACGCCCCGGAAGCGGGCCCGGCCGCGCCGCGACAGCCGGCGGGATCGTTGACATGGCGCAACACTGACGAGCAAATAAAGCAAGCTGCACGTCCTTCCACGACCTTTGCTCACGCTTTCGTTGACAATCGTAAATAGCGGCGACTAGCTGCCGCTCTGTTCGTTACGATCTCGATTAGCGGTGCGGCAAAATGAGACCTGATTCCCGGCGGCTGGCGTTGATTTCGTTTGGCCTTGCGATACCGGCGATGGCTTTCGCCGAGCCGCAGCCGCGCACGCCGCTAATCAGCGGGCAGATTATCCAGACGCGGATCGGCGAGGACATTTCGTTTATCGAAACACCCGCCGTCCAGCCGCTTGAAATCGGTCAGGATGTGAAGGCGGGCGACGTTGTGCGCACCAACGAGATCGGCCAGATCGCCCTGGTCTTCGCAGATCGAACGCAGGTCCGGGTCGGCCGTAACTCGGTTCTCGTCGTGAAGGATGTGCGCGCTGACGGCGGCGTTTCGCTGGAGCTGCGCAGCGGCCAGCTCTACGGTCGCGCAGCGCGCGGGGGCTCCGGCGTCACCGTCGAGACACCTGCCGCGACCGCAGCGATCCGCGGAACGGATTGGACGATGACGGTCGTCGCGGAGCGCACCACGCTCACCGTCATCGAGGGCCTGGTTGACCTGTCCAATGCCGGCGGCCTGGTCAGCGTCGCCACCGGCGAGGCAGCGGTTGCCACCCTCGGCGGCGCGCCGTCCAAGGTCGTGATAGCGGGTGGCGATATCAGGCAGCAGATGCTCTACAATCTCAGCCTTCGCGAGGCCTTCGGCGGGAGCGGGATCGTCAAGCCGCGCCGCCGCGCCGTCGACGACGATGAAGACGCGTTCGGGCTCTCGCGAGACGCGCTGCCATCCGCCAGGGACAAGGTCGCGGCGGCCGAGGCTAGTTTCGAGCAGCATGGCAAAGCCGGCACGATCGAAGCGATTGCCGCCGCCCGCTCAGGCCCGCTCTCTACGACACAGCGGGCCCGGCTCGACTATATCGAGGGCAGAGTGCTTGCGAGCGCGCGCCGCTATGCCGAGGCCGCGAAGCTTTTTGACAGGGCGCGGGAAGGCCTTTCCGGCGAAGACCGTATCAGCGCCGGATACCTCGCTTATTTCGCCCATTCGCTGGCCGACCCCACCGTCATCTATCCGAAGCCCAGGCCCGTTTCGTCCTCCTTCGCATCCTTGATGGGCGAGGAGACGATCCTCGGCATGCTGCAGTCTCCCCGCGATGCGATGGAGTTTCTGCAAGCGGCTGAGCCACGCTTTGGCGGCGATATTCGTTTGCAGATCGCAGTTGCTGAAAGGGCCATGCAAACGGCTGATTTCGGCGCGGCATTGAGCGCAATTCGCAAGGCGGAGCAGATTGACGCGCGCGATCCGGCGCTTCTCCATATCCGGGCGCAATATCGATCGCATGTGGAGGGCGACGTGCGCGGTGCCGTGCGCGACCTGGAGGCAGCGGTCGCCAGCTCGCCCGGCAGATGGGAATATTGGCTGAGCCTGGGACAGGAACAGGTCGGCAGGCTCGCAACCAGAGAGGCTGAGGCAGCCTATCGCAAGGCCATCGAACTCGACCCTGACGCACCGGAGACGCTCGCAAGCTATGCCGGACTTCTGCTCTATGCAGGGCGCAACGACGAGGCACGCCGCCTGGTCGATCAAGCCCTGGCGGGTGACAGTTCTTTCGAACTCGCCCTCTATCACCGCGGCCGGGCGAAGCTCCAGTCCGGTGATCCGGATGGCGGGCTTGATGACATGCTGCGCGCAACCGCGGCCAATCCCACCTATGGGCGCGGCCTGATTGCGCTTGGCGCAACCTATGCCTCGCGCGGTGACATGGAGCCGGCCGCTCAATCTTTCGAGCTTGCCGATAGGCTCGATCCGACATCGCCGATCATGGCGCAGTATCGAGCGCTCCTGGAGCTCTATAACTACCAGTTGGATCGGGCGATCGAGCTGGGTCAGGAGTCGGTTGCACGGGCGCGGGCGCGAGGTGGCGACTACAGCTCGGTCGAAGCCAGTGACGATTTCGGCTCGACGCTCGGCGGCATCTATCGAACGGCCTCCCTCAATGCATGGGCGCGCTATTGGGGCGACCGCGCTTTCGATCCGTTCCAGGGCGCAAGCTACTTCGATCAGAACCTGACCGGCAGCGTGTCGCCGTTTGCCACGGCGCCGGGTCTCGTCGCGGTGACCGAGCCCAACACCGGCGACGATGCCGCGTTTTCCGGTTACATCCAGGGCGCACTGCTCGATCCGCTCGCCATCGTCAGCCCCCGCCGCCGGCCAGCTTTCTACCGGTTCCCCTTCGAGGAAACCGAGGTGGGCGTCGGCATGACGACAATGGGCCGCGACATCCAGTTGACGGGTACGGCGAGCTACCAGAAGCTGGGCTATGATCCGCTACCCTATGCACTGACGACGGATCTCACTTACTCCTACATGAACCCGTCCTTTGCCGACCAGACTGCGCAGAACCTGAACTCCCTCACCGTGTTCGGCGCCCAACTAACGCCCGACGACCGGATCGTCGGCTACCTGAACGGCGTGCATGTCGAAGGCGGAGTGTCAATCGACGGCGCCATCAGCGACGGGTTCGACGTAACCCGCCGAGACACGCTCAATGCCGACGGCTTGGACATGTTTCTCGGCTGGAGCCACACTTTCGAGTATCACAATGTCCTCAATGTCGGGCTCTTCAGCTCGATCATCGACAGGTCCGGTCGAAACTCTCTCGTTCGATACTGGCCAGGCGCTGATCCGGTGGGCGAGGATCAGGACGTGAACGAGGACGAGTTTTCCCTGAAGCTTGGCGTCTCGCATATCGTCGAGGTCACGGATGACGTCACCCTGCGTTGGGGCGTGGAGGGCGGTCGGTCGGAATACGAGGTATCGTCCTCCTTGCTCCGGTATTTCATTTTTGATCCGACCGTGAACGTCCGGGATCCTTTCACAACAACCCATGTCGAGGGCGAGAACGTCCGCGCCTGGATCGGCGGCATGGCCGAACTGACACCGGAGATAAAGGTGGAGGCCAACCTGTTTCTCGATTGGTACGATCAGAACGGCTCGCAGGACACGAGCTTCAATCCGCATATCGGCGCGGCATGGGAAGTGGCGGAAGGGCAATATCTGCGAGCGGCCTATGCGGAGCGCACGCCGCTCAGCGAGCGAAGCACGCTTTCGCCGCTGACCATCGTGGGCCTCAGAGCAGACATTCCTCCGGCCTCAGGGGAAACCAAGACCGGGATTTTGCGCTGGGATGCGGAATGGAACGATCGCTTCTTCACCGCGGTCGAGTACCAGCATCAGGATATCGAGAACCTCTCGGTCGGCATCCCAGTCTACTCCTATTCTCTGGACCTGCCCCAAGCCCAGATCGATCGTTTGACATTGAACGCGAACGTCTGGATCGGCGGCGGCGTCACCTTCTTTGCGAACTATTCGCGCATTTGGGGTGGAAACCCGATTCCGGATTGGAACGACTGGCTGCCCACGGTACCCGAACATACCGGCCGCATCGGCTTCAACTACATGAGCCCGGAGCGGTTCACATTCTTCATCGCGGAAAGCTACATCGGCAAGAGGATGTCCTTCACCCGTGACGTTCACGGCGCCTCCGGGGAGACGGTGTGGATGGATGACGCCTTCGTCACGGACATGGGCGCGGGCTGGGAATCGGAAGATCGTCACCTTTCGCTGTCGTTCAGCGTATCGAATGTCTTCGATGAAGATGTGGACGTCGCACCGCTCGTGCCCGGGCCTGGGCGTATGTTCAGCGCGTCCATACGCGGCCGCTTTTGAACGCACAGGAAGAACATCCGCTATCCGGGACGGTTTAATTTTCGCAAGCCGCGAGTCCCAAATTGAGAACTCCAATCGTCAGACCCAGTGAGCGCGATTCAATCCGCTTGTCGTGATGGGACTGCGGCGCCTTGAACGCCGTACGATTGGGGGTTTTGATGAAGAAGAATGTTTCCGGCAGGGCCTATCTGCGGGCCGTGCTGTTAGCGGGTACCGCCGTTCTGGGGGATGCCCTGATGATGCCGGCCGTCGCGCAGGAGCCTGCGCAGTCGCAGACGGCGGCGCGGTCGATCACGGTGCCGGCGGGAGCGTTGACGCCCGCCCTGAACAGTCTTGCCGCCCAGACAGGCCTGCAGATCCTCTATGACGCATCGCTTGCAGAAGGAAAATCGACGACGGGCGCGCGCGGCAACCTGACGCCGGAGCAGGCGCTCAACACGGTGCTCGCGGGGACCGGCGTCGATGCGCGTTTTGCCGGCAGCAATCAGGTGACGCTGAGTGTCGATCCCACGGGAACGGGCGCCACGACGGGCCAGATCGACGAGAATGCGACCATGCTGGAAGCGATCACGCTCTATGGCGCACGCGAGGCGACGACACTGAACGACACAACTGCCAGCGTTGGCATCGTCAATTCCCAAGCGATCCGGGACGGACAGATCCGGCATACGCAGGATGCCTATCGCCGGCTTGCCAACGTGCTGGACAGTGCGACGGTCAATTCCGGCTTCGTCATCCGCGGCATGAGTTCCGAGGGCTTCGTTCCGGGCGGCGCGCCGGTCGGCTCGCTCTATGTCGATGGCATTCTCCAGACCCGATACAATGCCCGTTTCGGCGCCAGAAACCTTTGGGACGTCGAGCAGGTCGAGGTCTATCGCGGCCCGCAGTCGACACTCTCCGGCCGCGCCGCCATGTCGGGTGCCGTCTATATCAAGTCGAAGGATCCGACCTTCGACAAGGAGGTCGAGCTTTCAGGCACCGTCGGAAACAACAATCTTGTTGGAACGGCCTTCATGGTGAATACGCCGCTCGTCGAAGACCAGATCGCACTTCGCATTGCCGGCGCATTCGAGCGCTCGCGTTCCGATGTCAGCTATTCGAACTTCAAGCACTATGCCGGCTATGACGACCTGACGACCGATATCAGCGGCACCATCCGCGCCAAGGTGCTCATCACGCCGTCCGAAATGCCGGAAACCCGCGCGGTCGCGACCTACTCCTATTCGAAGGACCGGCCGAACGACCGGCTGGTCGGCCTCTACAGCGGCCGTGGCGATTTCAACAACAATCCCGATACCTACACGGAGTTTCGCTGGACCGAGGTCCACAATCTCGGCCTCGAAGTGACGCATGACTTCTCCGACACGCTGCGCGGCACCTCGCAGACGGGCTTCCAGTACGGCATCAACAACCGGCGTTCGGTCGATGGCGACACGCCCGGTTATGTCACCGGCATCTGGGGCACGGATGACGATTCGATCTTCACCCAGGAGTTTCGCCTGAACTATGAGGCGGACCGCTGGAAATGGGTCGCGGGCGTCTTCGGCAGCCACCAGGTCTTTGACGGCTCGTCGCGCTTCATCGCGGAGCCCTATCCCGACTTCATGCCGGGCGTTATTTACCAGCTCGATGACGACCAGAGGCGCGTGACGACGAACCTCGCGGTCTTCGGCGAGGCGACGTACGAGTTTGCACCCACCTGGTTTGCGACCCTCGGCGGCCGCCTGGACTATCTGAAGGAAAAGAACACCGAACTGAACTCCATGGTCCTCCACGGGATGGACCCGGTCTGGTCGCCGCCAAATGGAACCTCGTCCTTCAACGAAGTGAACTTCGTGCCGAAGGTCGGTCTGGTGAAGGAATTCGGCGACAACCACAAGGTCGGCATCACCTATTCCCAGGGCTTCCGTTCGGGCGGCTCCTACGTCAACCGCAGTCAGGCGCCCATCTACACGATCGATACCTACGATCCGGAATACTCGCAAAGCTACGAGCTGTCCTACAAGGGGATGCTGCTCGACGACCTGCTGACGCTCAACGCCAACCTCTTCTACACGAAGTATACGGACCAGCAGATCGAAATCCGGCCGCGCTCCGACATACCGGGTTATCGCGTCACGGAGAATGCCGCCTCCTCGCGTGCCTGGGGCTTCGAGATCGAACCGACCTATCAGGTCACCGAACAGTTTTCGGCATTTGCGTCGATCGGTTACCTGAACACCAAGTTCCTGGAATGGAACCATGGCGGTCTCGGGGATCAGGCGGGCAAGTCTTTCCCGGAAGCACCGGAATGGACCGTCGGGTTCGGTGGCCGGTATGAGTTCGAGAATGGCGTCTATATCGGTGCGGATGCCAAATACACCACGGACTACAATTCGCGGTTCGGTACGAAGGGCATGTACAAGATCGACTCCCGTTTCCTCGTGAACGCGCAAGCGGGCTTCAAGAAGGACAACTGGGAAATCACCGCCTTCGCGGAAAACCTAACCGACGAGAAATACTTCACCATCGTCGATCCGGATGCCGCGTTGGCATTCGGTCAGGCCGGTGCGCGGCGTTCCTTCGGCTTGAACCTGCGGGCAAAGTTCTGAGCTTCGGATTGCGGGGCAAAGCCCCGCAATCCCCTTCCTGTGTCGATCTGAAGTGGTTCCTGTCTTGCGCTGCTATATTGCCCTCGTCTTTCTGCTCCTTTCCGTCTCCGCGGCCAGCGCCGCGTGCCAGGGGAAGGAGGTTACGGAGGGCGTCTACAATGCGCCGCTGTGTATCCCCGCAGAAGCCAAGAGGATCGTCACGCTCGATCCCCTTATAACGCTCGGTCTCCTCATCGAGCTGAAGGCGCCCGTCATCGCAACGCCCTATATGGGTATCCAGGACGCAGCAGTGCTCGATTACCTCAAGCACGCAAAGCTGGTGGATCTCGGCAACCCGCGCGAACCCAGCCTTGAGCGGGTAGCGGCCCTGAAGCCCGATCTCATCATCGGCAGTTCGGAGGCACATGCACCGATCTACGAGATGATCTCGAAAATCGCCCCGACGGTGTTCCTGGATCATACCGACTGGAAGCAATATCGTCGGCGTTTGGCGGAAATCACCGGCCGTGAGGGTGCGGCCGATGACGAACTCGCTGCCTACGAAAAGCGCATCGCCGATATCCGAAAGCGGGTGAGGGACAAGGACGTGACCGTTTCGACCGTGCGCTTTGCGCCGGGTCGTTTCGTTGTCTTTGTCGACGGTCCCGCCGCCTACGCGCCCTTTTCGGTTCTGAGCGAGGCCGGCGTGACGCGCTCCGCCTACGAGACGGTGACGGACGGTACGATCGTCAAGCGGCCGGATTGGGAGGAGCTCGCCAATCTCGACGGCGACATTCTCCTGTATGTCTCCGCCAGCGGTTTCGAGGATGGACCGGACGACGCGCTCGAGAAAGAGGTGACGGCAAACCCGCTCTGGCATCTGCTGCCGGCCGTGCAGAACGGCCGCGCCTACCGGGTGGATCGTGGGCCTTGGCAGAGCTTTTCCGGCATCGCCTCCGCCAACCGCATCCTCGATGACATCGAACGCTACATCCTGGCGGATCGATGATCTGCGGTTTTGATACGAACGACGGGAAGAGGCTGTTTGTCTTGCTCTTCCTGTGTTGCATGCTCGTTGGCATGTCGATGTGGGCGGTCACGCTTGGCATGATGCGTATCTCGCCATTCACCGTGTGGAACGCGCTTTTCAGCTTTGATGGTTCGCGTGAACATCTGCTTGTGACGACGATCCGTTTGCCGCGCGTGCTTGCCGGCCTGGTTGCGGGCAGCGCGCTGGCGGTCTCCGGCGCGATCATGCAGGCGGTGACGAATAACCCGCTTGCCTCGCCGGGGCTGCTTGGCATCAATGCCGGCGCAGCCTTTGCCGTCGTCCTGATGATGACATTTTTTGGCGCGGGGACCGGCGACGTCTATATGTGGTTCGCATTCTGCGGCGCCGGTTGCGCGGCGCTGTTCGTTTATGCGCTTGGCTCTTTCGGTCCGGCGGGACATTCCACCACCGGGCTCATTCTAGCCGGCGCTATCGTCGCAACCTTCCTGACGGCGCTGACAAGCGCCGTGCTGATCTTCGACCAGAGCACACTGGATGCGGTTCGCCTTTGGACGGCGGGCTCCCTGGCGGGGCGCACCACCGCCCAGGTCGCCGCGGTTGCACCCTATATTCTGACAGGTCTGATTGCGGCGTTTTTCCTTGCCCGGCACCTGGTGACGCTGAGCCTCGGGGCCGATGCGGCCCGGTCGCTTGGCCAGAATCCGATGGTCTGGCGCGCGGTCGCCATCGCCATCGTCATTCTGCTTGCCGGCAGCGCCGTTGCGCTGGCCGGTCCTATCGGGTTTGTCGGGCTCATTGTTCCGCATATCGCGCGGCTGACGGTCGGCGTGGACTACCGCTGGATCTTGCCCTTCTGCGCGATTGGTGGAGCGTTGCTCGTGATCGCAGCAGACACGGCGGGACGCATGGTCTTCGCCAGCCAGAGTTTCCCTGTCGGCGTGACGATCGCGTTGATCGGCGCGCCGTTTTTCCTCTGGTTGGCACGAAATCGGGCAGGGGAGGCGGTATGATGCGGCTCACGACGCTGCTTGTCGTCCTCCTCCTGGGGTTGGTCGCTGCAAGTCTGGCGCTTGGTGACATATCCCTGTCCTGGCGCGACCTGCTCGAAACCCTTTCGGGATCGCCGGACGCAACCCCGCAGAACGCGATGATCGTTTTCGATCTGCGCCTTCCGCGTCTCCTGCTCGCCCTTCTCGTCGGCGCGGCGCTGGCGACGGCTGGGACGATCATGCTTGCCGTCATGCGCAATCCGCTCGCCGAGCCGGGCGTTCTCGGTATCAACAGCGGCGCCGCGGCGGCTGTGATGGCCGTTATCGTTCTCATGCCGCGGCCGCCGGTGGTCCTGCTGCCTATTGCCGGCTTCGTCGGTGCGGTGGTCATGGCAGCGGCCGTCTATCTTCTGGCGTGGCGCAACGGCACATCATCGCTGCGGATCATCCTGATCGGCATCGGCCTCGGTGCGCTTGCAAGCGCCATTACCACCTTCCTTTCGGCCTTCGGGGAGATCGGCGATGTCCAGCGCGCGATGATCTGGCTCGCGGGAAGCGTTTACGAAGCCGACATGGTGAAGGTTCGCCTGCTGTTCTTCTGGTTGATCCTGCCGATGGCCTTTGCCTGGATATCTTCTCGCGAGCTGGATGTGATCCGCTTCGGGGACAACTCGGCGCGAAGCCTGGGCCAGCCGGTTGATCTTGTTCGGGGTTTGATGATCGTCCTGTGCACGCTCATTTCCGGTGCTGCGGTTGCTGCCGCCGGATTGATCGGCTTTGTCGGTCTTGTTGCCCCCCATATCGCCAGTCGGCTGGTTGGCCCGTCCCATGCGAGGATTTTTCCGGTTGCCGCTCTCAGCGGAGCGATCCTGGTCATGGCCTCCGATCTCTTGGGGCGTTTGGCCCTCGCGCCGGTTCAGCTGCCGGCCGGAATCGTCACGGCGCTGATCGGCGCGCCGTTCTTCGCCTATCTTCTATGGGGGCGCCAGCATGCCCGCGGATGACGCAACCATGTCGGCGAAGCTCGCCGGCCAGCAGGTATCCATCGCTTACGGCGAACAGCGCATCGTCGAAAACCTGGATCTCATCGTACCGCAGCGCCGGTTCACAGCACTCGTCGGACCGAACGGCAGCGGCAAATCCACCATCCTGCGGGCTCTCGCCGGGCTCATGGCCCCGACGAAGGGAACGATCCTGCTCGACGGCAGAAGCATCGACATCCTCTCCACGAAGGAAATGGCAAAGCGCGTGGGCGTACTCCTGCAAGGGCCGGTCGCTCCCGAGGGTTTGACGGTGCGCGACCTCGTCAAACAGGGCCGTTATCCGCATCGCTCGCTTTTCGGGCGCTGGTCTGCAGAACACGAGGCGGCGTGTGAAGACGCCATGATGCTGACGGGCACGACGACATTGGCCGACACACCACTCGAAAGACTTTCGGGCGGTCAACGGCAGCGGGCCTGGATCGCCATGACGCTGGCGCAGCAAGGCGAGGTGCTGCTGCTCGACGAACCAACAACCTATCTCGACCTCGCCCACCAGATCGAGCTGATGAACCTGATCACCAAACTGGTGCGCGATCACGGCAAGACAGTCATTGCGGTGTTGCACGATCTCAACCAGGCGGCCCGCTATGCCGAGCATATCGTTATGCTGAAAGGCGGAAAGATCACCGCGGCCGGCCGCCCTGAGCACGTGATATCGGAAGCCGCGATTGCCGATGTCTTCGGCGTCCACTCGGTCATCATCCGCGATCCGGTCGCAGGCACACCTCTTTGCGTGCCGCTATAGCAGGCTTGGCGGCGCGAAAGAGCGTTGCGGAAATGCCACGCCGGCCGGCTTTTTCATCATGGGTCGCAGTACCGGCTTACCCAATGCGGTGCGGGATTCTGGCAACAAAATCAGATATAAAGATGAGTTTTTTTGTCTTGTTTTAATTGCGCTGGCACCGGCCAGGGGAAAATATTGTAAGCTATTGCACTTGCAGCGATTTTCTCGAACGGATAGCCATTTTGCATCGCCATGAAAACGTTCGGCTCGTCCGAGCTTGGTTCATTATCCTGGATCTGGAACAGACTGCCGATGTCGCGCTCCTCCTCTCCACTCGCCTGGGACGTCCTTGACGCCAACGACCTCCTGAACCGAGCGATGGAGGATCATTATGCCGACATCACGAGGGCTGTTCGCCGTAAAGGCCATCCGCTTTCCACCGCCAGAGACGTGGTTCACGACCTCTATATCAAGCTTGCCGCTCAGCCCGACGTCCTGCGCAACAAGCGGTCGATAAAAGCCTTTCTCTGCCGGTCTGCCATCAACCTCGGCATCGACCGACAGCGGCGGGAAAACAGGGAGGCGCGCCTTTTCTCCGGAACGGAGAAGGAGGCCATGGCCGTCGCCAGCCTCGGGCCTGCGCCCGATCTGGCGCTCGAAATAGAGGCGCGCGTGGCCATCCTCCGCGAGGCTATCGCAGAACTGCCGGAACGGCGCCGTGTCGTCTTCATTCTGCACCGCCTGCATCATCTTTCGCCGGATGAGATTGCGCTGAAACTCAAGATTTCCCGCAATATGGTCGACCGCCACCTGCGGCGCGCATTTGCCCATTGCCTCGACCGCCTTCTCTGGATCGATTAAGAGTCCCGAAAGGGCGATGCCAATCGTCTACCTGGCAGGACGAAACGCTCCGGGAGAAGTGAATGCCGGGCAACCGTGCCATACAAGCGCAGAGAAAACGCAACAGGCAAGCCATCGACTGGCTTCTGCGCAACAGCGATCCCGCGCAATCCAGGGATGACAAGGCCCTTTTCCAGCACTGGCTGAGCGACCCCGAAAACTGTCGCACCTACCAGGCCGCAGAGGGCTTGATGGGCGATGCCCGGACGGCGATCCAGTCCGACCCGACGCTGCGCGGCCTCAGGCTCGAGCCGCGCAGTCGGGCCAAATCCGTCATGGCGTCCGTGGTTCTTCTCGTCTGCGCGGGGGCGATTTTCCTGGCTATGGACGGCCCGATGCGGCTGCAGGCGGATGCCATGGCCGGAACGAATGAGATGCCGGTTCTCACTCTCGAGGATGGTTCCACGGTGCAGTTGAATGCGTCGTCGGCCATTGCCATCGACTTCGATGCAAAACAGCGAAGCATCCGCCTTCTTCGCGGTCAGGCGTTCTTCCAGGTCGCCGCGGCGCCCGAACGACCTTTCACGGTCGAAGCAGGGACGACGCGCGTGACCGCACTGGGCACCGCCTTCGATGTCCGCTTCGGCGCGACCGATACGGAGGTCACGGTCACGGAACACGCCGTTCTCGTTGAACTCGAAAGCGCGGACCCTTCTTCCCTGAAGGTTTCCGAGGGCGAGCAGGCAACATACGAGCGCGGCAGCGGGAAGACGAAGGTTCAACCCGTCGATGGCCTCGTGGCGCTTGCCTGGCAGCGCGGACAACTCGCCGTCGAAAACGCGCCGCTTTCCTACGTGGTCGAGGAGATGAGCCGACATTTCCAGGGTCGGATCGTTCTTGCCGGCAGCGCAGTTGCCAATCGGCGGGTGAGCGGCACGATCACGGTTTCAGACACGGGCGCCGCGCTTTCGTTCATCCGAAAGGCGTTGGACCTGAAAGTGACGCGGATCGGCCCCTTGATCGTGATCCGATAGCCGAACGCACGGCAATCCCCTCGCCCCAGGGCGCAACAATCAGTGAATGGAAGAGAGGCATGATGGAAGCGACCGCATATGTAGAGACCGAGTTTGGGGCGAAGTACCTCGTTCAGATGTGCAAGCATTTCGCGCATAAGATCGAGGTCGACTATTCCGATACCCACGGCGAATGCCGCTTCGAGGGCGGCATTGCAGTCTTTGATGCGACTGCGGAAGGTCTTCGAATGCGGGTAACGGCGGAGAAGGACGAGACCCGCGCCTGGGCTCAATCCGCAATCGAATCGCATCTCCTGCGCTTTGCTTTTAGAGAACAACTTGAAAGCCTTGATTGGCGGTAGGCGAGACTACGATAGCGCCGTCTTCACCTTGACGAAGGTCGAACCGGATATGCGCCGGCTGTCAAACCTCAAGGGGTTGCCCTTGGTTTTCCCGAGCTTGGGCTGTTTTCAAGCACTTAGTTGATATTCGGTCAGCAATTACTCGATCCGGACGAGGATCAGCGGACATCGATGCGCCACCGGCGTCCGCCCGCCCCCGGGGACAATCCGACATCATCCGTGCGCGCCTCTCACAAAGTAGTTGTAAAACACAATTAAATATGAAAACTTGTCTCCAACAGGGGGCAGGAGAGCATGAAACCAACGCTTGACGAGGTGGCGGATGTGAGCTTTGGCGAGGACGTTCTCGCGGGGGCGTTCAGCTTCTACATCCGCGCGCTCGATTTCTGGGTTACGCGCGAACTTGAACGGCGCATGGCGCATCTTCCGATCGCGCGCGGCAAGGGCCATATCACCGCCATCCTCGTCATCGACCGAACTGCGGGCGTCACCCCCTCCGAGATTGCGACGCTTCTCATGCGCGACCGTCCCGCCACCGGCCGGATGCTCGACAAAATGGTTTCGGAAGGCCTCCTCGAGCGGCAGCGTGACAATGCGGACCAACGCAGCATAGGCCTCTTCATCACGCCAAAGGGGCGCGAAGTGGCGCAGGAAATTCGGCAGGTCATTCAGGGGCAGGAAGACGAGTTTTACGACTTCATCCCGGCCGAAGAGAGGCAGGAACTGCTTCGCCTGCTGCGCAGCGCCTACGAAGGTTTCCAGCGCAAGGTTCGCGAGCAAGGCTTTGAGCCCGAGGAGCCATAAGGGTTTTTGCGGAACGCACTCGCGGGATGTCCAAACCTTGGGGCAGCGCGGTCGAAACGGCGACGGAATGAGCGAATTGATACTTTCATTGGTCAGTCTGCACCATTGCGAGTGAACAATTGGCGCCACACAAGAAGAGCGGTTCCGATCCTTGGGAGGCTGTAAGCGGCACCTATCGCCGCTCCGGCACGCCGAGAGCTGCGTTCGCCGACGCAGGGACCGTAACGATTTCTATGATTGCAGAGGGAGCCAGATTGCTCCCGAAGCGTAAAGGGGAGCGAAATGACGAAAACTACTGGGTTTGAACTAACGCGCCGCCGTGCGCTGCAGATGATGGGTCTGGCGGGCGCAGCCGCCTTCGCATCGACGACGCTCGGCCATTCGGTCGCCCGTGCCGCAGGCACGGACCAGGAAGGCCGTGTCATCATCGCTTTCACCGGCGAGCCGACGGTCTTCAATCCGCACAAGCCGCATATCGAAGCCGATGAGGCCGTACATGCCGCGCTTTACGACACGCTGGTCGAAATCGACGAAAAGGGTGAATATCACCCGGTTCTCGCCGAAACCGTTCCGACGATCGAAAACGGTGGCATTTCGGCTGACGGCCTGAACTGGACGATCAAGCTGCGTGACGGCGTCAAGTGGCATGACGGCAAGCCGTTCACCGCCGAAGACGTGAAATTCAACATCGAACTGCTCGTCAATCCGGACTTCGCCTCTTGGCGCAAGACCGGTCACGAGCTGGTGCGCGATCTCAAGGTCGTTTCGCCGACCGAACTGACGTTCCGCCTCGAGCGTCCCTATGCGCCCTATGCCGCGATCCTGGCCTCGACGCCGATCATCCCGAAGCATGCCTATGACGGCATCACCAATCTGAACGAAGCGCCGTTCGACCAGTCGCCGATCGGCACCGGTCCGTTCAAGTGGAAGAACCGCATTGCCGGCGACCACGTCGAACTGGAAGCGAACACGGAATATTTTGGAGACGGCCCGCACCTGAAGGGCGCCATCTTCAAGTACATCCCGGACTTCAGCGTCTTCTACACCCAGTTCAAGACCGGCGACTACGATCTCGTCGGCATCCAGTACCTGATGCCCGACGTCTATGAAGAAGCGCGGACGCTGGCGGACAAGAAGGTCGAACTGGTCGGAAACGGCTACGTCGAGTCCATCTCCCTGAACATGAAGAAGCCCCAGTTCCAGGACCCCAAGGTCCGCGAGGCGCTGTATCTCGCCGTTGACAAGGGGGGCATCATCGACGCTCTCTACTACGGCACGATGCGGCCGACCGAGAGCTTCATGCCGCAGGAATCCTTCTACTACAATCCTGACCTTCCCAAGCACGAATTCAATATCGCCAAGGCGAACGAGATCCTCGATGCGGCCGGTTGGGCAAAGGGCGGCGACGGCGTTCGTGCGAAGGATGGCGTACGCCTTGCCTTCACCAACTCCACGACCGCCGGAAACAACCTGCGTGAACAGACGCAGCAGTTCCTGCAGCAGACCTTCAAGGAAATCGGTGTCGAGATGACCATCTCGAACCTGCCGCCTGCTGTCATGTGGGGCGACTACTGGCTGAAGTCCGAGTTCGACAGCGTCATCGTCGGCCTCAACGTCATGACGGGCGCCGACCCCGAATGCTCCGACTACTACAAGTCGACCTCTTCGCCGGCAACGGGTGGCGTCGGCCAGAACACCTGGGTCTATGCCAACCCCAAGGTGGACGAACTCCTCGTCAAGGGCGCAGAGCTGAACGATGCTGCAGAGCGTCTCGCGATCTACCGCGAAATCCAGAGCGAGATCCGCAAGGACCTGCCGTTCCTGCCGCTGTTCCAGTACCAGGCCGTGCGCGGTTACAAGAACGGCCTCGAAGGCATCCGCTACAACATCAACTCGCGCTCCGATACCTGGAACATTCGCGAGTGGCGTTGGGCCAAGGGCTGACAATCGAAAGAATGGGGTGCCGTCACGGCACCCCATGACCGACCGGCACCCGTGAAAGGGTTGTGGTCCCACATAACGGATGCGGCGTGATGATCGCTTTTATACTCGGCAGACTTTGGCAAAGCCTGATCCTGTTGGTTCTGGTTTCCATTATTGGATATTGCGTCCTCAACCTCGCGCCCGGCGGCCCGCTGTCACAGTATTCGCTGATGCCAGGCATGACCAAGGAAGCGCTTGACAGGATCGCCGAGCAGATGGGCCTCAACCGCCCGCTGTACGTGCAATATGTCGATTGGGCCTGGAAGCTCGTTCAGGGCGACTGGGGAAAGTCCTTCCGTGATGGCCGCCCCGTGCTCTCCGTAATCAGCTCCGTCCTGCCGGCGACCCTCTTGCTGATGGTTGGCTCGACCATCATTTCCGTCCTGATCGGCACGGTCATCGGCGTCTACAGCGCCGTGCGCAGCGGCAGCGTATTCGACTACGTCGCAACGGTTCTCGCAATGGTCGCATTGTCGGTCCCGACCTTCTGGTTCGGCCTGATTTCCATCTATGTCTTCTCGGTCAAGCTGGGATGGCTGCCCGCCGGCAACATGATGACGCCGGGCGACGGCTCCGTGTGGGATGTCACCGTGCATCTCATCATGCCGTCCATTGTTCTGGCGCTTGTCAACGTTGCGATCTGGTCGCGCTACATGCGTTCGTCCACGCTGGAAGTGCTCGGGCAGGATTTCATCCGAACCGCGCGCGCCAAGGGCGTCCGGCCGCGCCGTATCCTCGTCAAGCATGTGATGGGCAACGCTCTGCTGCCGATGATTGCGCTTGCCGGAATGCAGCTTCCCGCCCTCATCGGAGGCGCGCTCGTGACCGAAACCGTCTTCACCTGGCCGGGCATGGGCAGGCTTTTCCTCGATAGCCTCGGCTACAACGACTATCCGGTCGTCATGGGCATCCTGATGTTCTCGGCGATCCTCGTGCTGCTCGGTTCCCTTTTGGCGGACATTATCTCCGCCATGATCGACCCGCGTATTCAGCTGAACTGAAGGGTATATTGAATGTCAACGACGACGACCTTCAGCAACAACAATTCCGGCAGCTGGCGGCAATCGCGCGTCCTGCGCCAGTTTCTGCGCAACAAGCTGGCCGTGATCGGCATGCTTATGCTGCTCATTCTGCTCGCAGCATGCTTCATCGGCCCGCATCTGATCGCCTATGACGAGCTTCATATCGATCTGCGCGCCCGCTTCGCCCCGCCGCTTACCGGCGGCCATATCTTTGGCACCGACCCTCTTGGGCGCGATCTTGCCGCACGCCTCTTCCATGCCGGCCAGATCTCGCTGTTCGTCGGCTTTTGCGCGATGATCATCTCCACCGTGATCGGCACGACGATCGGTGTCGTGGCCGGCTACTATGGGCGCTGGGTGGGGGCGGTCCTGATGCGCATCACCGATGCGTTCCTTTCGTTCCCCTCGGTCTTTCTGTTGCTGGCGCTGGCTGCTTTCATCAAGCCGAGCCCGGTCATGATCACCCTGATCATCGCCGTCACCAGCTGGATGGAGCTTGCCCGCATCATCGAGGCTGAAATCAAGTCCCTGCGCGACCGTGAGTTCATCCAGGCGGCCCGTATGCTGGGTCTGCGTGGACGCTGGATCATGTTCCGCGAACTGCTACCCAACGCCATGGGCCCTGTGATCGTGGCCGCGACGCTCACCATCGCGCGTGCCATCCTGCTGGAAGCCTACATCTCCTTCCTTGGTTACGGCATCCAGCCGCCGCTGCCTTCGCTCGGCAACATGTTGAACGGCGCACAGCAATACCTGACCTCGGCGCCGTGGCTTGCCATCGTTCCGGGCATCGCGATCACCATGGCGGTGACGGGCTTCAACTTCATCGGCGATGGCCTGCGCGACGCACTCGATACGCGCAAGGGCTGACGCGCGGCTGCGGCCCTCATCATTCGGCGAAGCGCGGGGAAGGTCTCCTGCGATGCGCCCAACTCTCTCCTGTTAATGCGGAACGATTCCGATGAAGTATTCGGCACTGTCTGTCTTTCTCAATGGCCTGCGCGGCAACACGGCATGGCAGAAAATGTGGCGCGCGCCCGATCCGAAGCCCCAGTACGATGTCATCATCATCGGCGGCGGCGGCCACGGCCTTGCGACGGCCTACTATCTGGCCAAGAACCACGGCATCACCAACGTCGCGGTGATCGAGAAGTCGTATATCGGCTCAGGCAATGTCGGCCGCAACACGACGATCATTCGCTCGAACTATCTGCTCGAGGGCAACAATCCGTTCTACGAACTGTCCCTAAAACTCTGGGAAGGGCTCGAGCAGGATTTCAACTACAATGCCATGATCTCCCAGCGCGGCATTCTGAACCTCGTCCACAATGACGGACAGCGCGACGCGGCGATGCGGCGCGGCAATGCCATGCGCCTGCACGGCGTGGACGCCGAATATTTCGACAAGGAAGCGGTGCGCCGCTTCGCGCCATATCTCGACGTGGATCAGTCGCGTTTCCCCATCGTCGGCGGACTGTTCCAGCCCCGCGCCGGCACGGTTCGTCACGACGCCGTCGCCTGGGGGTTTGCCCGTGGCGCGGATAGCCGCGGCGTCGATATCATCCAGAACTGCGAAGTGACGGGTCTCCGTCGCGAAGGCGGCCGTGTCGTCGGCGTCGAGACCACCAGGGGCTTCATCGGCGCGCGCAAGGTTGCGATGGCCGCCGCCGGCAACTCGTCCCGCGTCGCCGAGATGGCCGGCCTGAAGCTGCCCATCGAGACGCACGTGCTGCAGGCCTTCGTCTCCGAAGGCATCAAGCCGTTCATCGACAGCGTCATCACCTATTCGATGGGTCACTTCTACATTTCGCAATCGGACAAGGGCGGCCTCGTCTTCGGCGGCGACATCGACATGTACAATTCCTACGCCCAGCGCGGGAACCTTTCCATGGTCGAACACGTGGCCGAAGCGGGCAAGACGATGATCCCGCGCCTGTCACGGATGCGCTACCTGCGCAGCTGGGGCGGCGTCATGGACATGTCGATGGACGGTTCACCAATCATCGACAAGACGCCCGTGGAAAACCTCTTCATCAACTGCGGCTGGTGTTACGGCGGCTTCAAGGCGACGCCGGCGTCCGGCTGGTGCTATGCGCATCTCATCGCCAACGACGCGCCGCATCCCCTGACGCGCCAGATGCGTCTGGACCGCTTCGCGCGTGGCAACATGCTCGACGAAGAAGGCTCCGGCCCCACCCCCAATCGTCACTGAAATTCCGTGGAGTAACCGAACATGGCGAGTCTTATCGACTGCCCGCATTGCGGCAAGCGGCCGCGCGAGGAATTCACGACGCTGGGCAGCGCCGTCACGCGCCCGTCGCCGTCTGCGGATTCCGAAACCTGGACGGACTATGTCTACCTGCGTGACAACCCGCGCGGCATGCATGACGAGTTCTGGCATCATGCCGATGGCTGCCGTCGCTGGATCGTGGTCAGCCGCAACACCTTCACCCATGAATTCGGCGGCACGCGCGACGCAGCAGGTATCGCGCCGATGATCAGCCCCACTGAAAAGACAAGCCAGAAATGACACCGTATCGTCTGTCCACCGGCGGGTTGATCGACCGCAAGCGCCCGGTCTCCTTTACATTTGACGGCAAGCAGTATGAGGGTTTCGCGGGCGATACGCTCGCCTCCGCCCTGCTTGCCAATGGCGTGAGCCTGATGGGGCGCAGCTTCAAGTATCACCGCCCGCGCGGCGTGATGACGGCGGGCGCTGCCGAGCCGAATGCGCTGATGGAAATCGGCACGGGCGGCCGGCGCGAACCCAACACGCGCGCCACCATGCAGGAAATCTATCCCGACCTGCATGCGACAAGCCAGAACCGCTGGCCGTCGCTGGACTTCGACATTGGCGCCGCCAACAGCCTGCTCTCGCCATTCCTGAGTGCCGGCTTCTATTACAAGACCTTCATGTGGCCGAAGTCCTTCTGGGAAAAAGTCTACGAGCCCTTCATCCGCAAGGCGGCCGGCCTCGGCCGGATTGCCGAAGAAGCGGATCCGGACACCTATGGCAAGGCCTGGCTGCATTGCGACCTTCTGGTCGCCGGCTCCGGCCCCGCCGGCCTTGCCGCCGCACTCGCCGCGGGCCGAGCGGGCGCGAAGGTCGTCATCGTGGACGAGCATGCGATTGCAGGTGGGCATCTGGTCGATACGCGTGAAGTGGTCGACGGCAAGTCGGCGCAAGCCTTCGTCGAAGATGCCGTCGCCGAGTTGCGCGGGCTTCCCAACGTGACCTTCAAGACGCGCACGACGGCGCTCGCCTGGTATGACGACAACGTCGTTGCATTGGTCGAACGCAAGCAGAAGCATGTCGCGGCTCCGGAGGCCAACCGGGCCGTCGAAATCCTGTGGCGTGTCGCTGCGGGCCACGTCATCATGGCGACGGGTGCGGAAGAACGACCGCTCGTTTTTGCGGGTAACGACGTTCCGGGCGTGATGCTGGCAAGCGCCATGCGGCGCTACCTGAACCGCTTCGGCGTCGCCGTCGGCCGCAACATTGCGATCTTCACGAACAACGACAGCGCCTATGCCTTGGCTGCCGAAGCGGAAGCCTCGGGCATCACCGTCGCGGCCATCATCGACACGCGCTCCACGGCTCCGAGCTGGACCGGCCGCGCACGTGTGTTGACAGGTTCCGAGATCATCGCGACGCAGGGCGGCAAGGCCCTGAAATCGGTGACCGTCCGCACGGGCGCAAAGGAAGAGACCCTTTCGGTCGATGCGCTCGCCATGTCCGGCGGCTTCTCGCCGATCGTGCATCTCGCCTGCCAGCGGCAGCAGAAACCGGTATGGAACGAGGACCTGCAAGCCTTCCTCGCACCGGACACCAACGGCGCACTGACGCCTGCCGGTAGCGTCGCCGGTGCCTATTCCAGCCAGCAGGCTTTCAACGACGGCGCAGACAAGGCTGTTGAAGCGCTCACCCGCCTTGGCTTTGACGCTGCAACGCCCGCAGCCGATTTCGCGGACAAGACACCCGGCAATCCGTCCGGCCTCTGGCTCCCCGGCGACGTCAAGGGCAAGGCATTCATCGACTACCAGAACGACGTGCACTACAAGGACATCGGCCTTGCCGTTCGGGAAGGCTTCGACCATGTGGAACTGGCCAAGCGCTACACCACGAACGGCATGGCGACCGATCAGGGCAAACTGTCCAACATCAATGCGATCGCGTTGATCGCCCGTGCCCGTGGCTGCTCGATCGCCGAAGTCGGCACCACGACCTACCGGCCGTTCTATACCCCGGTCAGCTTCGCAACCCTCAGTGGAACCCACTACGGCACGCACTTCGCGCCGGTTCGTAGCTCCCCCCTGCATGCATGGTCGCTCGCCCGTGGCGGCGAGATGGTCGATGCCGGTCTCTGGTATCGCCCGATGTACTACAAGCAGGCTGGCGACACCGACATGATGGCGTCGATCAACCGCGAAGTGCTTGCGGTGCGCGCCGGCGCCGGCATCTGTGACGTATCGACCCTCGGCAAGATCGAGGTCACCGGTCCCGATGCGGCCAAGTTCCTCGACCTTCTCTACTGCAACGACTTCGGAAAGCTCGCGGTCGGCCGTGCGCGCTACGGCTTCATGCTGCGCGAGGACGGTATCCCGTTCGACGATGGCACGACGTCGCGCCTTGGCGAAAACGTCTACTTCATGACGACGACGACGGCTTACGCCGGCCCCGTCCTCGCTCATATGGAGTTCTGCCATCAGCAGCACTGGCCGGACCTCGACGTACGGTTCGTGTCCGTGTCCGACCAGTGGGCGCAGATGGCGATCGCTGGCCCCCGCGCGCGCGAAATCCTTGCGTCGCTAGTGGATGAAGACATCTCGGAAGAGGTCTTCCCGTTCCTCAGCGCAAAGGAAGTCACACTCGGCTCCGGCGTGGTCAACGCACGCCTGTTCCGCATTTCGTTCTCGGGTGAACTGGCCTTCGAAATCGCGGTGCCGGCAGGGTATGGACCGTCCGTCGCTGACGCCATCGTTGCCGCGGGCGCTATTCCCTATGGCGTCGAAGCGCTGAACACGATGCGCCTGGAGAAAGGTTACATCACGCACGCCGAGATGAACGGCATGGTCACGGTCGCCGATCTCGGCTTCGACAGGATGGTTTCCCGTCGCAAGGATGATTTCGTCGGCAAGCACATGTTCGGCCGTGAAGGTCTCGTGCGCGAAAACCGAGAGCAGTTGGTCGGCGTTCGCGCGCTGAAAGCGGAAGACCGGTTCACCGCAGGCGCACATGTCCTGAAGATCGGCGATCAGGTGTCGCTCGAAAACGACCAGGGCTATGTCACGTCGTCCGTCTGGTCGCCGGTCGTGAAGGGCTATATCGGCCTCGCGCTGGTCAAGGGTGGCCGCAACCGTATCGGCGAAAAGGTCCGCGTGTGGAACGCCCTTCTGGGAACGGACGTCGAGGCCGTGATCTGCAGTACCGACCACCTCGCCGAAGCCAATGGGGGCAAGAATGCTTAAGCTAGAACGAACGGATCCGCTGCCTTCGGGGAAGTTGGCCAGCATCCATGGCCTGACACTGGGCTGGGAGCCACGGGCGCGCATAACGCATGTCAGTCAGTCGGCTACAGCATCGCCGGCCTTCATCGGCCTGGATTGCCGGCCGATTGCGCCGGGCCAGTTTTATGTCGTCGGCGACGTCCCCGCGACGACTGACCCATCGGTCACGCTGACGGACCAGTCCCATGGCAGCGTGCTTCTGCACCTGAAGGGCGAAAAGAGCGAAGTCGTCCTGTCGTCCCTGTCCGGTGCGAACCTGGCGGCCGAAGACTTTGCGCGGCGCGGGGCCATCCAGACGCGGCTCGGCCACCTGTCGGTCAATGTGAAGCGGACACCGGATGGATTCTCCATCATCGCGCCGCGCAGTTTCGTGCAGTCGATCTGGGATGACATCGAAAGCGCGATGCGTATCTTCGGCTAGCATCAAGCCGAGGCGGCGCCCCGCCACGAAAGGGCAGGGCGGTTGCGCCCTGTGCTCAATGCCTGCACGCACGCAGGACAATGAATTTTCTTTGTTTCAAACCGCGAGCAGATGGCTCCAGACCAGATCGCACGACGTGGTTGCGTGCAGGACGAAAACGGTCCTCCCAGACCGGAACGAAAACTGGAATGACCATCAGCGCCATCAACAGGAGTTACTATGTCTGGTTCCTTCAACGATGAGAACAAAGCCAGCATCGAGACCATCGCGGTCCATGCCGGCGAATACATCGATCCTGCAACGCGGTCTTCTTCACCCAATCTGGTGATGTCGGCAACTTTTGCTCCTACTGCCGTCGCATCCTTCTCCGCTCTCGAGCTGGGCGGGTACAACGGCCATGTCTACGGCCGTGTTTCGAGCCCGACCGTGCAGCAGCTCGAGGAAAAGCTCGCAGCACTCGACGGCGCTGAAACGTGCCGTGTCTTTGCCTCCGGCATTGCTGCGGCCCACGCCCTGATCATGTCGCGGCTGTCGTCCGGCGATCATCTGATCTTCCCGGAAGTTACCTATGTCGGCACGGCGGAATTTGCGCGCAACACGCTGCCACGCTTCGGTGTAGAGGTCACTTTTGTCGATACGGCGGACCTTCAGGCCGTCGAGGACGCCATCCGCCCGAACACGAAGATGGTCTGGCTGGAGACGCCGGCCAATCCGACCATGAAGCTCGCGGATGTCGAAGCTGTTGCCGCGCTCGCCCACAGCAAGGGTGTACGCGACGTTGCCGTGGATGCCACCTTCTGCTCGCCCATCGGCATGCGTCCGCTGGAACTGGGCTGCGATTTCGTCGTCCATTCGCTGACGAAGTACATCAATGGTCATGGCGATGCCATGGGCGGGGCGGTGCTCGGCCGCAAGGACGACATGGACAAGATGTCGATGGAAGCGACCGTGCACTACGGCGGCATCCTGTCGCCGTTCAACGCCTGGCTCATCCTGCGCGGTGCTGCGACGCTGCCAATGCGCATGGCGGCGCATGAAAAGAGCGCGCTGGAAGTAGGCCGGTTCCTCGAAGGGCATCCGGCCGTCAAGCGCGTCTTCTATCCGGGCCTCGAATCCCATCCGCAGCACGATCTTGCCAAGCGTCAGATGAAGAATTTCTCGGGCATGATGTCGTTCCAGACGCACGAAGGCGGCGATGCAATCGCTGCCCGAATGATCGAGGAACTCAAGATCGTGCACTATGCCGTGTCGCTGGGTCACCATCGCTCGCTCGTCTGCTGGATCCCGTCCGAACAGATCCTGCGCTCGACCTATCTCTTCGAAGGCGATGCCCTGGCGCGCTGGAACGACTATGTCGGCGACGGCATCTTCCGTCTGTCGGTTGGCGTCGAAAACGGCGCGGACATTTGCGCCGATCTCGCACGCGCGCTCTGAAAGCACGTGGATATCGGTGCCCTCGTTTCCGATATCCACCACCATCGCGCTCCGTCGGAGCCCGGAAGCCCCGCTGGCGGGTGGGCCTTTCGGCGGGAGCGGCAGTCATTGCTGCCGCTCCCGGCTGATTTTCCATGTCTGATCTTCGGCTGCGTGTTCCGTTTCAAACTTTGATGAAGCGCCGTAGCACTACTCCAAGGAAGCAACGATGAGCCACTACATCTTGACTGTTACCAGCCCCACTGCGCGCGGAATCGTCGCTGCGATTTCGGGTTATCTGGCCAATTCAGGCTGCAACATTACCGATTCCATGCAGTTCGACGACACGGTGACGGGCCGCTTCTTCATGCGCGTCAGCTTCAACAGCGAAGAGGGTGCCGATCTCCAGAGCTTGCAGAAAGGCTTCAAGCCCGTTGCCGCTCCTTTCCACATGGACTGGGCGATCCACGAAGACGGAACGAAGATGAAGGTGCTGCTGATGGTGTCGCGCTTCGGCCATTGCCTGAACGACCTGCTCTACCGCTGGAAGATCGGCGCGCTGCCGATCGACATCGTCGGCGTCGTGTCGAACCACTTCGACTACCAGAAGGTCATCGTCAACCACGACATCCCCTTCCACCACATCAAGGTGACGAAGGAGAACAAGCCGCAGGCCGAAGCGCGCCTGATGGAGGTGGTGGAACAGTCCGGCGCCGAACTGATCGTGCTCGCCCGCTACATGCAGGTTCTGTCGGATGCGGTGTGCAAGAAGATGTCGGGGCGGATCATCAACATCCACCACTCGTTCCTGCCGTCGTTCAAGGGTGCCAACCCGTACAAGCAGGCCTTCGAGCGTGGCGTGAAGCTGATCGGTGCGACGGCGCACTATGTCACCGAAGACCTCGACGAGGGTCCGATCATCGAGCAGGACGTGGCGCGCATCACGCATGCGCAGTCGGCGGAGGACTATGTCTCGATCGGCCGCGATGTGGAGAGCCAGGTTCTGGCGCGCGCCGTGCATGCGCATATCCACCACCGCACCTTCATGAACGGCAACAAGACCATCGTCTTCCCGCCGAGCCCCGGCAGCTACGCGTCCGAGCGCATGGGATGACCGGCATCCGGTGAGGCAGCCGCCTGCCGGTGCCGAACTCGACGCGCAAAACGGCCTGTCTACGAACCGTCCCCGGAAAGCAGGTGGAGCCGCGCAATCTCGCGATGCGCGGCTCCGTCTTGTTTGTCAGCTATCCGGTCAGGCCGGGAGCTGGAAGTAGGCGTTGGCGGCGAGGACGACGGCGAGGCCGGCGGCGAGCGCTGCATAGGGCAGGAGGCCGGCTTTCTTGACGCCCAGATCCTGGCCGACGAGACCGAGGTCTTCCATGGCGCCGGCCGGGAACTTTCCGCCGTCACGCACATAGTGGCGATAGGCGAAGACCGGCAGGATCAGGGCGGCGAAGATGAAGCCGACCCAGAGCGCGTTGGAGTAACCCCAGACCTTTGCGCCGGCGCCGAGGAACAGCGCGTTGACGAAGGCGAGAACGGTGTTGAGGCCGATCAGCCAGGTCGGTGCTTTCCAGGGACGCGGGATATGGCCGGAATCCATGCGGTGGATCCAGCCGGCATTGAGGTTGAGGAAGTTGAAGATGATGTAACCGACATTGGAGACGGCCAGCACGAAGAAGTAACCGGCCACGTCGGAGGCGATGGCGAGCAGGATGAGGTTGAAGGCGAAGTCGGTCCACATGGCGCGGGTTGGCGCGCCGTGTTCGTTGACGTGGTCGAGATACTTCGGCAGCCAGCCATCCTTCGAGCCCTGATAGAGGGTGCGCGACGATCCGGCCATTGCGGTCATGATGGCGAGGAACAGCGCCATGATCATCAGGAGAACGAGGATCTGCGTGACGATCTGGCCGCCATGGACGAGGCTGGCCAGCGCTTCCGCGACACCTGTGCCATCGACGATGCCGGGGGCGAGCATGCCCGCATGGCCGAGAACGCCCTGGAAGGTGAAGGGAATGAGGAAGAAGAACAGGCAGCAGAGAAGGCCGGAATAGAAGATCGCCTTGAACGTATCGGTTTTCGGGTTCTTCAGTTCGCGGGTGTAGCAGACGGCGGTTTCAAAGCCGTAAGTCGACCAGGCGGCGATATAGAGACCGCCGAGGAACAGCGTCCAGCCGCCATTGCTCCACACACCGTCGATGCCGGAATAACCGGCCGTCGGCGGAACGAGGTTGGTGACGTTGGCGCTGTCGATCTGGCCGGAGAAGATCGGGTACAGGCCGATGACCAGGAGCGGCAGCAGGACGATGAGGGCGAGCCATTTCTGGACGTTTGCCGTTCCCTGGATGCCGCGATGCTGGATCGCGAAGATGACCAGCATCAGGATGCCGCCGATGACGAAGGTGGCGTTGAGGTTTGCCGTGGCAAGGAACGGAATGTCGAAGGTGAGCAGCGACCAGTTGCGGATCGCCGGTGTCAGCGCCGCAACGGCATCGGTCGACAGCAGGGCCGAGATGGCATCCTGCGGTGTCTTGCCGGCATTGGCGGCAAGCCATTCGACGACGCGCGGGCTTTCCGCCGTCAACGTTGCCATATTGGCGGTGACCCATTCCACGACGGCCGGGGACGTGGCGCCGGGAATGGGGAACAGCGCATTGAGGATATAGCCCGCCGCGATGGCGCAGCCGAGCGACAGCACCGGCGACCAGGCGAACCAGTTGCACCACACCGAGAGCGGCGCGATGAATTTCGAATAACGCAGCCAGGCGGTGGCGCCATAGATCGAGGCGCCACCCGATTTGTTGCCGAACATGCCGGCGATTTCGGCGTAGGTGAAGGATTGCAGGAAGCCCATCACCATGGAAATGATCCAGACTACGAAGGCGAGCTTGCCCGTCGTGCCTGCAATGCCGCCGATGGAAAACAGCACGAGCGGGGGCACGCCGGCGGCGACCCAGAATGCCCCTTTCCAGTCCAGCGCACGAATCAACCCCGTGCCCGAGGCAGCCGATCCCTCGGTCTCAACGATAGATGCCATAAACAGTCTCCTCGACCAGTTTTTGCCGTGAAGCGCGTTTGCGCGCGTCCCCATGAATGATGGTTCTCGCTGCGGTGTCTTCGCTGGATGGCGCCTGCGTTTTCGCAGTGTCACCACCTGTTCCCGTTTGCAATTTCGCGACCGCAACTTATTCTCATAGTGAATTTTTTTTCTTCTGGGTCAAGTCTCTCTTTACTTTTCGGGGCCTCCCGTAGGATAGTTTTGCCATATTGCCGGTGCATAAAGCGGCCCCTCCAGGGCAACGAAACGACCGTGCATTGGGTGGGAGCTGAGATGGACACGTCCGGACGATTTGCAGGCATCCTGATGCCGCCAAGACCGAGCACCATTCTGCGGCCGGGCATGCCGGCGCTGCCGGCCGGCGTCGAGCGCTACCGTGTCAAGGGACGTGGTACGACGGTGGTCAAGGTCACAGCTGGCGACCGGGTCGTCATCAAGGACGTCGAAGGCGGACAACTCTGTGAAGTGAGCTTCGTCGATGCCGGCGGCCGGTTCAACGCAGCGGGCCTCGGCATCGCGTTTTCGCGATCCGCTGATGGTCTTCAGGAAATTCTCGGGCGGGATGAGGACAGTGCGCGGCGGACGCTTGCCGCATTGAAACGGCGCAATGTCGACCCTGCGGGCGCGCAGGCGCTGGTCCTGTTCGGGGAAAGCTCCTCGCCAGGTGCCTCGGCCGAATTGGCGATCGCACTGGACGGCCTGCTGATCGTCGCAGCTCCGGCGCCACCGATGGACGCGGAAGCACAGAACACCGCGACTGCGCTCGAGCTACGCGTCATCCGCTCGACGATTGAACGCGCTTACGAGCAAATGCTGCCCGAGCCGATGGCCGATCCGATACAGGATCTGCGCATTCAGGCAGCGCGCGCTTCGGCCTATTTCGTGCGGGCCGGCGAGTTCATCCAGATCATCGATGTTTCAGGCCGGCAGTGCACGGATTTCCAGGCTTTTTCGGCCCGCAAGGTCGACAAGGGGCTGGATCTCGCGCTCGATGCGACGGTGACGCGCACGCTTCTCGGACGTAGCTACCCGATGCCCGGCCTGCCATCGAAGGCATTCGACCGGGATTTCGAGCCGCTGGTGGAGATCGTGCAGGATACGGTCGGGCGCCACGATGCCTTCGCCACTGCCTGCAACTCGCGCTACTACGACGACATGGGTTATCCGGGGCATGTCAACTGCACGGATAACTTCAACCATGCGCTGGCGCCCTATGGCATTGCGCCGCGCAAGGGCTGGGAAGCGCTCAACTACTTCTACAACACCAATGTCGACCATCATAACCAGCTCTATCTCGACGAGCCCTGGTCGCGGCCGGGCGACTATGTGCTGATGCGGGCGCTGACCGATCTCGTCTGCGTCTCCTCGTCCTGTCCTGATGATATCGATGCGGCGAATGGCTGGGATCCGACCGACATCCATGTCCGCACCTATTCGGACAAGGAGACATTCTCGCGCGCCGTCGCCATCCGAATGACCCCCGATGCAGAGCCCGAAATGACCCAGGAAACCGCCTTCCATCCCCGCTTCTCAGGCCTGACCCGCAACCATGTGGAATATCGCGGCTACTGGTTGCCGAACCGCTTCAACAATGAAGGGGCGATCGAGGAATACTGGGCCTGCCGCGAAAATGCCGTGGTGATGGACCTATCGCCGCTCAGGAAATTCGAGGTGACGGGACCGGACGCGGAGGCGCTGCTGCAATATTGCGTCACCCGCGATATCCGTAAGCTGTCGCCCGGACAGGTGGTCTACACGGCCATGTGCTACGAGAACGGCGGTATGATCGACGACGGCACGGTGTTCCGGCTCGGCCAGAACAATTTCCGCTGGATCGGCGGCGATGACGTCAGCGGCATCTGGCTGCGCGAGCAAGCGGAGAAAATGGGCTACAAGGCCTGGGTGCGCTCCTCCACCGACCAGATGCACAACCTCGCCGTCCAGGGGCCGAAGAGCCGCGAGATCATCAAGGAGATCATCTGGACGGCACCGGCGCAGCCGTCGATCGGCGAGCTCGAATGGTTCCGCTTCGCGGTCGGCCGCATCGGTCATTTCGAAGGCGCGCCGGTCGTCGTTTCGCGCACCGGCTATACGGGCGAGCTCGGTTACGAAATCTTCTGTCATCCGAAGGATGCCCTTGCCGTGTTCGATGCGGTCTGGGAGGCTGGCCAGAAGCGCGGGCTGAGGCCGATGGGACTGGAAGCGCTCGACATGGTGCGCATCGAGGCCGGGCTGGTGTTCGCCCACTATGACTTCTCCGACCAGACCGACCCCTTCGAGGCCGGCATCGGCTTCACCGTGCCGCTGAAGTCGAAGACCGAGGATTTCATCGGCCGCGAGGCGCTGATCAAGCGCAAGGAGAACCCGCGCTACAAGCTGGTCGGCCTCGATATCGACGCCAACGACGCCGTCGGCCACGGCGACACGGTGCATATCGGTCGGGCACAGGTGGGCGTGGTTACCAGTTCGACGCGTTCACCGCTTCTGAAGAAGACGATCGCGCTGGCGCGGATGGATGTGCTCCATTCGGAAATCGGCACCGACGTCGAGATCGGCAAACTGGACGGCCAGCAGAAGCGGCTCCCGGCGAAGATCGTGCCGTTTGCCCATTACGATCCGCAGAAGCTCAAGCCGCGATCGTAGCGTCTAGAGTTTCAGAAGGCGCACGCTCCTCGCGGGAACGACTGCGAGGATGAGGACGGTATCTGCCGCCGCCTCGTAGAGAATGATGTGGCTCTGATGCGTGTGCCGCCGCACACGCTCGCCGATCGATGGGACGAGCCTGCCCATCTGTGGACGCGACGCTATCAACTGAAAACAGCGTACCAGTTCATCCTTGTAGCGACGGGCCTGGGTGAGGCCGAACATCTCGATGCCATCGAGAAACAGGGAGAGCAAGTCATCTTCGGCACGCTCCGTCAGCGTGTAGCTAGTCACGCACAACGCCTCTTGCTCTGGCAAGGCGCTCCGCATTTTCGAAGATCTCGTCGATGCTTTGCTTGCCGGGCCCGCTCGACCGGGATTCCAGAACGATCTGGCGCAAGTCGTCGATGGTCAGTTCCTGATCTCTGCGGGAACGATCGCGGCGCACGAGATCGCGCACATAATCGCTGGTACTCGCGTACTCGCCCTTGCTGATCTGGGCTTCGATCCATTCTTTCATGGGGTCGGGCAGGGATATGGTCATGGTCGCCATGTGGATACTCCTTTGGGGCATCCTATCATGGATAAGAACAAATCACAAAAACGCTTAGTATGAGCCACGCAGTCCGTCGAAACGTTGCTCTCAGGAGCGGACGGCCTTCAGCCCGATTTGCCCTGCGTTGTCGCAATCTGCCGTGCGACAGCCTCGGAATCATTGGCAAGGGCACGCATTTCCGAGGCGAGGACGGCGAAGCCGGCACCGGCCGTGCCGGCGCGAGCTGCCTCGATGCCGGCATTGACGGCGAGCAGTTTCAGCGAGCGCAGAGAATGCAGGATTTCGGCAGTGCGCGAGGCTGTGGCGCGCATGTCGGCGGTCTGCTCGTCGATGCGCTGGTAGAAGGATTCGATGTTGACGATGCTGCCTTCGAGATAGAGCAACTCGCCGTTGGTGCCCCAGACGCCGCCACCGGTTTCGGTGACCCAGAGATAGTGACCCTTGTTGTGGCGGATGCGGTATTCGAGCGTCCAGTCGGTGTGGTTTTCCAGCGCCTTGCCGACCGCCGCGTCCATGGCCGGGACGTCCTCCTCGCACATGATGGAAGTAAAGGTGCGCACACGGTTGCCGACGATCTCGTCAGTCGGATAGCCAAAGATCCGCTGGATGCCGTCGGTCATTTCCAGCATCGTATAATGCTCGTCTGCCCGGCACCGGTACAGAAAACCATTCATGCGACCGAGAACGCTGCTCAGAAAATCCATGGGAACCTGGCGGTTGCTGGAGTGTGGACAGGAAGGTTGGCGGTGGCCGTGAAAGACAGTCCGCTGTTCAGATTGCGAGCCGAAGACCATTGGCCTTCGGCCGCGCCGTCATCGAACGGATCAGTTCTTCAGATAGACCTCGAGCGTATCGTCCATAGCCTCAAGCCACGGCGTATGATGCTTGGGTGCGAGGGTGCCGGTCATCAGCGACTTGTAGGCGTTGTCGCGGAAGCCCATGATGTTCTCGGCCTTGTGGTGCTCCCATTCCATGAAGGTCTTGTTGGTGCCCTCGACGTCGAACTTCGGATAGTCCGTGTCCTCCAGAAGCTCGATGACGTAATCGCCCTGGAACCAGATCATCTGCTCGGCATCCTCAAGCGTTTCCTCGCGGGCACGCCATGTGTCGAAATGCGCCTTCATCTCCACCTTCGAGGGCAGGCCGATGCGGCCCATGATGACGTCGCGGGCATACCAGGCCTGGGCGTCGAACATGTTGAAGGTATAGAACTGGTCCTGCATGCCGATGTACATCAGTTGCGGATTGTCCTCGTAAACCACGCCCTTGTAGAGATTGTCGGACCACAGGCGGTTGGCGGTCTTCAGGCGCAGGTCGTCCGGCAGGAACGGGAAATGATGGAGGTAGCCGGTGCAGAGGATCAGGGCATCGACCTCCTTGGTCGATCCATCGGCGAAATGGGCCGTCTTGTTGACGAGTTTCTGCAACAGCGGCCGCTCCTCGAAGCGCTCCGGCCATTTGAAGCCCATCGGTTTGGAGCGGTAGCTCGTCGTCACCGATTTCGCGCCATATTTCCAGCACTGCGAACCGATGTCCTCGGCGGAATAGCTGCGGCCGACGATCAGCACATCCTTGTCCTTGAATTCCAGGGCATCGCGGAAATCATGGGCATGCAGCACGCGGCCGCCAAAAGTCTTCACGCCTTCGAAATAGGGCACGTTCGGTGTAGAGAAATGGCCGGAGGCGACGACGACATAGTCGAATTCCTCGTCATACATCCGGTCCTCGACGCGGTTGTGCGCCGTCACCGTGAACTTCTTCGTCGCCTCGTCGAACCGCACCATGCGAACCGGGGTCGAGAAGCGCACCCATTTGCGCACGTCGGCCTTTTCGACGCGCCCCTTGATGTAGTCCCACAGCACCGCGCGGGGCGGATAGGAGCCGATCGGCTTGCCGAAATGTTCCTCGAAGGAATAGTCGGCAAACTCCAGGCATTCCTTGGGTCCGTTAGACCAGAGATAGCGGTACATGCTGCCATGGACCGGCTCGCCATATTCATCGAGCCCGGTGCGCCAGGTGTAGTTCCACAACCCGCCCCAGTCGGCCTGTTTTTCGAAGCAGACCACTTCGGGGATTTCCGCACCCTTCTGGGCGGCGGACTGGAAGGCTCTCAATTGAGCAAGGCCCGATGGCCCTGCGCCGATCACCGCTACTCTGGTCATATGTGTCTGTTCCCTTTTATATCGTTGTAAGCTTTATGAAGACCTTCAATCCGGATGGATGCCTGCACTTGTCGGCGCCCCATCGTCGTATTTCGCCAGCCAGTCGATCATGATCGGCCGGTTGCGGGTCAGACCCTTGTAGTCGGCGATCTCCGGCGGCAGGCTTTTCAGCACGCGCGGCAGGCGGCGGCCCCATTTGGGCACGGTCACCAGTTCGTTCAGGCTGATCAGGTAGCAGCGGATGACGAAGAGGATGGCGTTGGAGCGCGGCAGGCGCCAGAGGCTCTGCAACTCGACGCGCAGGTGCATCTTGTCGCCGACATTCTCCGGCGTCACCGTCGTGCGGTCCGGCCCCCATTTGTGATAGTTTTCCGGCGAGGTATCGAGCCGCGGATTGACCGTCATCGTCCAGTTGAGGCGGCGGGTCGGCTTGCCCTGTTGCAGGTTGAGCAGGAATTTCAGCGCCCGGTCGAACACGCCGATCTGGTGGGCAAGCGGTACGGGACCATGCCATTCCATGAAGTTCATGCCGATGTCGAAATCCAGCGACCAGTCGGCCTGAGTGGTCACCATACCGGCATCCATCCAGAGATTGTTGTCGCGCTGGTCAACGATGCAGAAATCGCCCTGGGCCTGGCGAGTGATGTATTCCATCGGCGGATGGGGAAGCGTTGCCGGATCGCCGAAGGTGAAGGTGTCGTCAATGCCCATCGGCCGGTTGATCCAGCGCCAGCGGTCACCGTCCTTCGTCAGCGTGAAATGCTCCGGGTAATCCTGTGCCTGATGCTCCATGATGAGCTCCAGCACGTCCCATTGCGCCGCCATCATATGCGGCAGCGCCTGGCAGCGCAGCGGATCGTCCTTCAGCACCATCGCCCGGTCCTGCATCTCGGCGACATAGTGCTCGTCGACATCGATCAGGTTTTCAAAAACGCTGTCCGCCTTGCCCCGGATATGCGGCTCCATATTGACCGAATACATGTATTCGTCGCGATCGAAGGGGAAGGGAAAGCGTTTGATGTTGTAGAGGCTGTTGCGGAAGGTGAAGTCGTCGCGGAACGTTTCGCTCCTGAACGTGATGGTCATCTGTCCGGTCCCCTTAAGCTACAATTGAAGAACGAGTTGCTGGCCCTTGAACCGCGAGACGCAGATCATGACCTTCTTGCCGGACGCCTTTTCCTCGTCCGACAGGTAGATGTCGTTGTGCTGCAATGTGCCGTCACAGGAGAGCACCTCCGTCTCGCACTGGCCGCAGGCGCCGCCGCGACACATGTAGGGCGCATCGCAGCCATGGGCCTCGGCCGCTTCCAGAATGCTCTGGTGCTCACCGACGGTCATGTGGATATTGGACCTCTCGAGGAAGACCTGGAACGGCAGGCCGGCGGGCGGCGCGAGGAACCGTTCCGAATGCAGGTTCTCCTTCGGCCAGCCGGCTTTCAGCCCGGTCATCAGCACGCCGTCGATCATACCCGCCGGGCCGCAGACATAGAGATGCGTGCCGAGCGGCTGGTTGTCGGCGATCTCGGCGACGGGGATGAATGTCTTTTCCTCGTCGACATAGATCTTGATGCGCCGCGGGCCGTAGCGATCGAGCAGTTGCTGCCAGTAGGCGCCGTGCGAGCGTGAGCGGATGGCGTAGTGCAGTTCAAACGCAATGTTGTCGCGGCTGAACTGCTCCATCATGGCGATGAACGGCGTGATGCCGATGCCGCCGGCAATGAGGATGTGCTTGCGTCCGCGATGGTCCGGCGCGAAGAGGTTGACCGGCTGGCTGACGGTCAATTGATCGCCCGGCCGCACCTGTTCGTGCATGAAGATCGACCCGCCGCGGGAATTGGGAACCCGGAGCACGCTGATTTCATAGGCGCTGTTGTCGTCGGGATTGGACATCAGCGAATAGGGGTTGCGGCGCAGGAGGCCGTTGTCGTTCATCGAGACGACGACATGGGCGCCGCCGGAGAAGAACGGCATGGGATGGCCGTCCAGCCGCTCGAAGCGGAAGCGCTTGACCAGATCGGTCACCTGCGTCACCGCGGCGACCCGCACAGGCATGTCTGTGTTGAGGCTCACGGGAACATCTCCTCAGGTTCTGGGGCCGTGCCCGGTTCTTCTGCATCGATGTTGACGCCCTGGAAGGCGCCAAGCCGTCTGGAGTAATGGTCGCGCACCAGAAGCGGCAGACCGCAATGGCTGCAGGCAAAGGGGCTGGTCGTCACATTGTCAGTGATGCCCTTGCAGTGCACGCATTGCACGCGGCGTGCCGTCGAACCGCGATGTTCGGTGTGGATCGAATGGTAGTCGATGCCGTATTCGATCGCCACCTGCATGATCTGGCCGATGAAGCCCTCGGTGCCGGCAATGGAGAGCCGCGTTCCCATCCGGGCCTGCTCAAGACAGGCGCGCAGGCGAAAGAGCAGCGGCTGAAGCGTCGGCGCCTGCCAGAAGACATCGGGCGCGAGCGCCGAAAGCGCGACGTCATAGGCTTTGGGGGCCGCACCCGCCGCCAGATAGAGGATTTCCGACTTTGCCAGGAAGTCGGGGCCCTTCGCCCCGACTTGATCCATCAGGGCCTGAGCCCCTTCGCCCTCGAGGACGAAGAGGTGGCGCTTGGCATGGGGATCAATATCGAGCCCCTTATATTCCGGCCTGCTTTTGATCCCTTGTACGAGCATGCCGATATCCTCAGCCTTGCGCCGTCCGTTTCGTCTTCTTCGGATCGTCGAAGGTGATGGTGTGGGCGATGGCCGGCGCGTTGACGGTCTTGCCCTTCACTTCGAGCTTGGTGCCCTGCACGGCATAGGGAACCTCGACGCGCATGATCGCCATGGAGCGGTTGGTGAGCTTGGAATAGGATGGGCACGTGATGACGCCGACCTTCTTGTCGCCGGCCCAGACCTCGTCGCCGAGATCGGTCGGACCATCGGCCTCGACCAGCAGGCCGAAGATCTTGAAGCGCTCCTTGCCCTTGAGACGGGCATGTTCCTCGGCACCGCAGAAGCCGGTCTTGCCGGGGCTGACGGTGAAATCGAGGCCGAGCTCCCACAGGCTATCGCCGGGCTGCTCGTTGGCGAAGGGATACATCTGCGAATTGTCGTAGGGGTAGAACAGCAGGTAGCTTTCGACGCGCAGCATGTCGAGAACGCTGAAGCAGACGGGAATGATGCCCATCGCCTTGCCTTCGTCGACGATCCGGTCCCAGACCATGCCGGCATCCTGGCCGCGCACGAAGATTTCATAGCCGCGCTCGCCGGTATAGCCGGTGCGCGAGATCATCACCGGTGCGCCGAACAAAGTCGTCTGCATGTGGTGGAAATATTTGAGGTCGCGGATGCCCGGCACGTATTTTTCGAGATAATCGACGGCGAGCGGCCCCTGGAGCGACAGGTCGTGCAGGTCGTCGTCGAACAGCACCGCGCAATTGCGGCCCTGTGCCTGCTTGACGATTTCCTCGAAGCCGGAACCCGAGCCGTGCACCAGCATCCAGGAATTGGGACCGGTGCGGTAGACGATGCAATCGTCGGTGAAATGGCCGCGCTCGTTAAGCATGCAGGCATAGACCGACTTGCCGGGATAGACCTTCGTCATGTCGCGGGTGGTGATGTATTCCAGAATGGCAATCGCGTGTGGGCCGACGAGATGGACTTTTTTCAGGCCCGAGACATCCATGATGCCGGCCTTGGTGCGCACCGCGATGTGCTCTTCGTAGATGTCCTTGTCGTAGGTCCAGGCGGTTCCCATGCCGCTCCAGTCTTCGAGGTTCGATCCGAGTGCCCGATGCCTGTCTGCAAGGGCGGAAAAACGCCAGCTAAGACTCATATTCTCGTTCCCATTTTCTTTTGCGGAATATTTATTTCCTGAGTATATCGCCGCTGCTCAAACTCGCAAGAGTGTTAAAACTGGTATCTCCATTGTTCTTTGGCATCAGTCTAGAAACGCGGCGGCTCACGGCCAGACGCGCGGTAGGCGGCGATCACAGTGTTGGCCATCAGCATGGCGATGGTCATCGGCCCGACACCGCCCGGAACCGGGGTGATCGCACCGGCAACCTCTGAAACCTCGTCATAGGCGACATCGCCCACCAGACGGCTCCTGCCCTCGCCGCCCTCCGGCGCATCGATGCGGTTGATGCCGACGTCGATGACGGTGGCACCCGGCTTCACCCAATCGGCTTTCACCATGTCCGCACGGCCGACGGCGGCGACGAGGATATCCGCGTGACGGCAGACGTCCGCCAGGTCCTTCGTGCGCGAATGCGCGATCGTCACCGTCGCATTGGCATGGAGCAGCAATTGCCCCATCGGTTTGCCGAAGAGGTTGGAGCGGCCGATGACGACGGCTGTCAGACCCGCCAGGTCCTCGCCATGGATGGAGCGGACGAGGCGCATGGCGCCCGCCGGCGTGCAGGAAATCAGGCCGGTTGCCAGATCGCCGGTCGCAAGCTTGCCGGCATTAACCACATGCAGGCCGTCGACGTCCTTCTCCGGCCTGATCGACTGGATGATCGGCTCGGCGTCGAGGTGCTTCGGCAGGGGCAGTTGCACCAGGATGCCATGCACGGCGGGATCCGCGTTCAGCGACGCCACCAGGCTTGCGAGGTCCCCTTGCGTTGTCTCCTCCGGCAGCGTGTGCTGGGTGGAGTTGAAGCCACATTCCTTGGCCAGACGACCCTTGGCACCGACATAGGTGTGGCTTGCCGGATCATCGCCAACGATGACGACCGAAAGTCCGGTCTTCACCCCGGTTTCCTCTTCAAGCGCCGAGGTCGCAGCCTTCACGGCCTCGGTCACCGACGCTGCAACTTTCTTCCCGTCAATGCGCGTCGCACTCCCCATGGTTCAACCCATACGCTCTGACGCGTAGCTGCCGGGGCTCGGCGGGAAGACGATCGTCTTGTTGCCGTTCATGAAGGTGCGGTGGTGGATGTGGGCGTGTACGGCGCGGGCGAGAACCTGGCTCTCCACGTCCCGGCCGATCGACACATAATCCTCCGCCGATTGCGCATGCGTGATGCGCGCCACGTCCTGCTCGATGATCGGACCCTCGTCGAGATCCTCCGTCACATAGTGCGCCGTCGCCCCGATCAGCTTCACGCCGCGCTCGAAGGCCTGCTTGTACGGGTTGGCCCCCTTGAACGACGGCAGGAAGGAATGATGGATGTTGATGATCCGGCCCGACATCTTCTTGCACACCGCATCCGACAGAACCTGCATGTAGCGGGCGAGCACGATCAGTTCGGCGCCGGACTGTTCCACCACCTCCATCAGGCGCGCTTCGGCCTGCGGCTTGTTCTCCTTCGTCACCTTGATGTGGTGGAAGGGGATGTCGTGGTTGACGATGACCTTCTGGTAGTCGAAGTGGTTCGACACGACGCCGACGATGTCGATCGGCAGCGCGCCGATCTTCCAGCGGTAGAGCAGGTCGTTCAGGCAATGACCGAAGCGCGACACCATCAGCAGCACCTTCATGCGCTCATCGCTGTCGTTGAAGCGGTGGGTCATCGCGAACTTTTTCGCGACCGGGGCGAAGCCGGCCTTGATGTCCTCCTCCGACACACCTTCCTGACTGAGAAAGGTGAGGCGCATGAAGAACAGGCCGGTTTCTAGGTCGTCGAACTGCGACGAATCCGAGATGTAACACCCCTTCTCGGCGAGGTAGCCGGTGATCGCGGCGACGATGCCGCGGGTCGATTGGCAGGATACGGTCAGGACGTGGCTTTTCATCGGTTCTTTCCCGGTCAAACGATTGCCGAAGTGGCGTCTCTTTTCCGAAGCGCCAAGCCTCAGATATCGAGCGTCGTCTGCCGCTCCCAATCCGTGAAATGCGACGCGTAGGCATTCCATTCCTGATGCTTGAGCTTCAGGTAGGCGCTGGAGAAGCCCTTGCCGAGCGTGGCCTTCAGCTCCTCGTCCTTGTCGTATTCCCTGAGCGCATCGAGCAGGTTCAAGGGCAGGCGCGGCGCGTCGGTGACGGTATGGCCTTCCTTGTACATGTCGATGTCGTAGTGGCGGCCGGGATCAGCGTTCTTCCGGATACCATTCAGGCCGGCCGCGATGATGATGGCCTGCAGCAGATACGGATTGACGGCACCATCCGGTAGGCGCAGCTCGAACCGACCCGGACCCGGAACGCGGACCATGTGCGTGCGGTTGTTGCCGGTCCATGTCACCGTATTCGGCGCCCAGGTCGCACCGGAAATGGTACGCGGCGCGTTGATGCGCTTGTAGGAGTTGACCGTCGGATTGGTCACCGCGGCAAGCGCCGACGCATGCTGCATGATGCCGCCGAGGAAGGTCTTTCCCTTGGCCGAAAGACCAAACGGCATGGCCTTGTCGGCGAAGGCATTGGTTTTGCCTTCCAGATCCCAGACGGAGATATGGGCGTGGCAGCCGTTACCGGTCAGGCCCTTGAAGGGCTTGGGCATGAAGGTGGCGCGAAGGCCGTGTTTCTCGGCGACCGTCTTCACCATGAACTTGAAGAAGGAATGTTTGTCGGCCGTCTGCAGCGCGTCGTCATATTCCCAGTTCATCTCGAACTGGCCATTCGCGTCCTCGTGGTCGTTCTGGTAGGGCTTCCAACCCAGTTCAAGCATGTAATCGCAAATCTCGGCGATTACGTCGTAACGGCGCATGACGGCTTGCTGGTCGTAGCAGGGCTTTTCAGCCGTATCGAATTCGTCGGAAATCTTGCCGCCATCCGGCGAGATCAGGAAGAATTCCGGCTCGACGCCAGTCTTGACGCGAAGGCCTTCCTTGGCGGCTTCGGCGATCAATCGCTTCAGCATGACGCGCGGCGCCTGGTCGACCGGCTGGTCGTCCATCACGCAATCGGCAGCGACCCAGGCAACATCCTTCTTCCACGGAAGCTGGATGGCAGAAGACGCATCCGGAAGCGCAAAGAGATCGGGATGGGCGGGCGTCAGATCGAGCCAGGTGGCAAAGCCCGCAAAACCCGCGCCGTCCTTCTGCATATCGGCAATTGCTTCGGCCGGAACAAGCTTTGCCCGCTGGCCGCCGAACAGGTCGGTAAAACTGATCATGAAATATTTGATGCCACGGTCCATGGCAAAGGTAGCAAGATCGAGTGTCACTGTGTTCCCCTTTGGATTATTCAGACACTTTTTCAAGAAAATGG
Source organism: Shinella sp. CPCC 101442 (assembly GCF_024704725.1). GTDB lineage: Bacteria > Pseudomonadota > Alphaproteobacteria > Rhizobiales > Rhizobiaceae > Shinella. The sequence continues at coordinate 882,032 of NZ_JALIQS010000001.1, forward strand.
CCGCCGCTGGCTTGGGAGATCAGACGACGGCCGAAGTTTTTTTAAGGGTCAGAAGCCTCCCTTGCCTGGGATCCAGCTGGTGCCCGCAAGCGGCACCTGCGCCATGGCGGATGCCTCAATCGTCAGCGCGACGAGGTCTTCCGGTTCCAGATTGTGCAGATGGTTCTTGCCGCAGGCGCGCGCGATGGTCTGGGCCTCGAGCGTCATCACCTTGAGATAGTTTGCGAGACGCCGTCCGGCAGCAACCGGATCGAGACGCTTGGAAAGCTCCGGATCCTGCGTGGTGATGCCGGCCGGATCCTTGCCTTCATGCCAGTCGTCATAGGCGCCGGCCGTCGTTCCGAGCTTCTGGTATTCCTCTTCCCAGTGCGGATCGTTGTCGCCGATAGCGACCAGGGCTGCCGTGCCGATGGCAACCGCGTCGGCACCCAGCGCCAAAGCCTTCGCTACATCGGCGCCGGAACGGATGCCACCGGAGATGATCAGTTGCACCTTGCGGTGCATACCAAGATCCTGCAGCGCCTGGACGGCGGGGCGGATACAGGCCAGCGTCGGCATGCCGACATTCTCGATGAAAACATCCTGCGTCGCCGCCGTGCCACCCTGCATGCCGTCGAGCACCACGACGTCGGCACCGGCCTTCACCGCCAGCGCCGTATCGTAATAGGGACGCGCGCCGCCGACCTTCACATAGATCGGCTTTTCCCAATCGGTGATTTCGCGCAGTTCCATGATCTTGATTTCGAGGTCGTCCGGGCCGGTCCAGTCCGGATGACGGCAGGCCGAGCGCTGGTCGATGCCCTTCGGCAGATTGCGCATGTTGGCGACGCGGTCGGAAATCTTCTGGCCGAGCAGCATGCCGCCGCCGCCGGGCTTGGCGCCCTGGCCGACAACAATCTCGATGGCATCGGCGCGGCGCAGGTCGCGCGGGTTCATGCCGTAGCGTGACGGCAGATACTGATAGACCAGCGTCTGGCTGTGGCCGCGCTCCTCATCCGTCATGCCGCCGTCACCGGTGGTGGTCGATGTGCCAGCGATTGTGGCGCCTCGACCGAGCGCTTCCTTGGCATTGCCCGAAAGCGCACCGAAACTCATGCCGGCAATGGTGATCGGCGTCTTCAGGATGATCGGCTTCTTGGCGTGGCGCGCACCGAGCACGACGGATGTGTCGCATTTCTCGCGGTAGCCTTCGAGCGGATAACGCGAGATCGACGCACCGAGGAACAACAGGTCGTCGAAATGCGGAACCTTGCGCTTGGTGCCAGCGCCTCTGATATCATAGATACCGGTCGCCGCCGCACGCCGGATTTCCGCCAGCGTATAATCGTCGAAGGTCGCTGACTTGCGCGGCGGGGTATAGGGGTTGTGATAGCTCATGAACGGGTCCCTGCCTTAGTACGCATCAGCGTTATCGATGTTGAAGTTGTAGAGCGTGCGGGCCGAACCGTAGCGCTTGAATTCTTCCGGAGAGACACCCGTAATGCCGGCTCTTTCCAGAAGCTCGGCAAGCAGCTTCAGATGTTTTGGCTTCATTTCCTTTTGGATGCAGTCGGCGCCAAGGCTCTTGACCTCGCCGCGCACGAACAGCTTGGCCTCGTAGAGGGAATCGCCGAGCGCATCGCCGGCGTTGCCAAGCACCACCAGGTGACCCGACTGGCCCATGAAGGCCGACATGTGACCGATATTGCCCTGGACGACGATATCGATGCCCTTCATCGAGATGCCGCAGCGCGAGGCAGCATTGCCCTTGATGACCAGGAGGCCGCCGCGGCCCGTGGCCCCGGCATACTGGCTGGCATCACCCTCGATGACAACCGTGCCTGACATCATGTTCTCCGCGACACCAGGCCCGGCGGAACCATGGACCGTCACGGTGCCGCCATCGTTCATGCCGGCGCAATAATAGCCGACGCTGCCGCGCACCTCGACGGTGACCGGCTGATCGATGCCGACGGCAACGGCATGGCTGCCGCGCGGATTGACGACCTCGAAATTCGTATCATTGGTGCCGGGGGCGATGGCGTGAAGCGCGCTGTTCAGTTCGCGCAACGGCGTTGTGGCAAGGTCGAATACGCGCATCGCTTCCAGACTTTCTCGTTTGACGCTGACATCCACGGTTAGGCCGCCTTCTCATGATCCCAGAAATACACGGTGGCCGGCTCCGGCTCCCAGACGCGGGCATTTTCGATGCCTGGCAGGTTGACGAGCGCGCGGTACTCCGAGCCGAAGGCGATGTACTGATCCGTTTCGGCCATCACGGCCGGCTTGCAGGCAATGGGATCGCGCACCACGCCGAAGCCGGATTTCGTGCCGACGACGAAGGTGAAGAAGCCGTCGAGATCGTCGAGCGCGCTGGTCAGCGCTTGGCCCAGATCCTTGCCCTTGGCCATCTCGGCCGACAGATAGGCGGCGGCGACTTCGGTATCGTTCTGCGTCTCGAAGGTCATGCCTTCGCGCACCAGCTCACGGCGCAGGTTGTTGTGGTTGGAAAGCGAACCGTTGTGCACCAGGCACTGGTCGGCGCCGGTCGAGAACGGATGGGCACCAAGCGTGGTGACGGCCGATTCCGTAGCCATGCGGGTATGGCCGATACCGTGCGTGCCCGCCATCTGGCGAATGCCGAAGCGGGAGACCACGTCCTTCGGCAGCCCGACTTCCTTGTAGATCTCGACGCTGTCGCCGGAGCCCATGACACGAATCTCCGGCCGCTCCTGGACCAGCAGGTCGCGCACCGCCTGAGCCTTGTCGGCACTGGCTTCGATGACCGCGTGGGTGCTTTTCAGCTCCACGGCAACGCTCGAATCGGCTGGCTTCAACGCCGCTTCAAGCCCGGCAAAATCCTGTTTAGGGTCGGCCGATTGCACGGTGATTTTCGCGCGGCCGTCTGAAGGCGTACCGTAGATGGCGATGCCGGCGCTATCGGGCCCGCGGTCGGTCATGGTGACCAACATATCGGACAGCATGGCACCCAATTGCGGCTCCAGACTTCTGTCCTTCAAAAACAATCCGACAATTCCGCACATGGGGACAATCCTTCGTTTCGTTGATGAAAGATGGATAGCAGGTGCGTTTTTTGATTTCAACTACGAGGAAAGTTATTTTCTTTTAAAGCAATTCCATCCGTGCTGTCGGCACTGCGGACTGGCGGTGTGCGCCCGGCGGCTCGCCGAAGGCCGCGCGGTAGGTTCGTGCGAAATGCCCGGCACTGGAAAACCCGGTGGCGAAGGCAATTTCGGAGATGGAAAGCGGGCTTTGCTGCAATAGGCGCCGGGCGTGATCCAACCGCAGTTTCCGATATTCGAGCAGGAAGGACGAGCCCATCAGGCTGGAAAAAAGCCGATCGAGGTGACGTGGCGAAATGCCGGCCAGCTTGGCCATGGCCTGCCGGTCGAGTGGCGCCTCGATCGTTGCTTCCATTTTTTCCAGCACCATCAGCAGGCCCGGATGGTTGACCCCGTAACGCTCCGCCAGCGAAGCCCGCTGGGGTGCCCCGGAGCTTTCGACCTGGGTATGCAGGTACCAGTCGCTCACCCGGCGGGCAAAATCCGAGCCCATGCGCTCCGAGATCAGCGCGTGCATCATGTCGAGCGGGGCCACGCCGCCGCCACAGGTGATGCGGTTGCCATCGAGGACATAGCGCGCCTGACGGGGTGCAAGACGCGGAAAGGCCTCCACCAGGGCCGGGGCATGTTCCCAGTGTATGGTGAAGTCGCGATCCTCCAGCAATCCCGCCGCCGCCATGAGATAGGGACCACCGGAAATGCCGCCGATGCGCACGCCGTCGCGGGCAAGCTGGCGCAGGCACGCCAGGACGGCCGGCACGTTCCAGTCAACCGGTGTGCCGCCGGCGCAGACGAAGACGGTGTGGAAACCGGCACCGCGGCCCGGCAGCGGCATGGCGGGAACGGGAATGCCCGATGATGTCATCCCGACATTCCCTTCGACGACATGCGCCGAAAGCGCATAAATATCCCGGCCGGCCAAAAGGTTGGCGGCCCGCAGCGGCTCCACTGCCGAGGCATAGGACATCAGCGCAAATCCCGGGATTAGGATAAAGCCGATCTTCTGGACGTTTTTCAGGTCATCTGAGGCCATGGCTCAATCATGGCTCAAAGCGTCTCTTTTCTGCAAGTGCCGAAACGCAATCCTGTCATGATCGGCATGCTCCATCGGGATTCGATTGCCATGCGCTACTCTGCCTTTTCCGTTTTCCTGAACGCCCTGCGTGGCAACAAGGGCTGGGCGCCGGCGTGGCGCAGTCCGGTGCCGAAGAACCACTATGACGTGGTCATCATCGGCGGCGGCGGGCATGGTCTGGCCACGGCCTACTACCTCGCCAAGGAATTCGGCGTCACCAATGTGGCGGTGCTGGAAAAGGGCTATATCGGCTCCGGCAATGTCGGCCGCAACACCACGATCATCCGCTCCAATTACCTGCTGCTGGGCAACAATCCGTTCTACGAGCTGTCGATGAAGCTCTGGGAGGGGCTGGAGCAGGATTTCAACTTCAACGCCATGGTCTCCCAGCGCGGCGTGCTCAACCTCTATCATTCCGACGCCCAGCGCGACGCCTATACGCGGCGCGGCAACGCCATGCGGCTGCACGGGGTCGATGCCGACCTGCTCGACCGCCACGCCGTGCGCCAGATGCTGCCCTTCCTTGATTTCGACAATGCCCGTTTCCCGATCCAGGGCGCGCTGATGCAGAAGCGCGGCGGCACCGTGCGCCATGACGCCGTTGCCTGGGGCTATGCCCGTGGCGCGGATATGCGCGGGGTCGATATCATCCAGAATTGCGAGGTCACCGGCATCCGCCGCGAAAACGGCCGTGTCACCGGCGTCGAGACCAGCCAGGGCTTTATCGGCTGCGGCAAGCTGGCCTTGGCGGCGGCCGGCAATTCCACCGTGGTTGCCGACATGGTCGACCTGAAGCTACCGATCGAAAGCCATGTGTTGCAGGCTTTCGTTTCCGAAGGGCTGAAGCCGTTCATCGACAATGTCGTCACCTTCGGCGCCGGTCATTTCTACGTCTCCCAGTCGGACAAGGGCGGCCTCGTCTTCGGCGGCGATATCGACGGCTATAATTCCTATGCGCAGCGCGGCAATCTCGCGACGGTCGAGCATGTCGCCGAGGCCGGCGTCGCGATGATCCCGGCGCTGTCGCGTGTCCGGGTGCTGCGCTCCTGGGGCGGGGTGATGGACATGAGCATGGACGGTTCGCCGATCATCGACCGCACCCACATCGACAATCTCTACCTGAACGCCGGCTGGTGTTACGGCGGCTTCAAGGCCACGCCCGCCTCCGGCTTCTGCTACGCCCATCTGATCGCCAGGAACGAACCGCACGAGACCGGCCGCGCCTTCAGGCTCGACCGCTTCGCGCGCGGCCGGATGATCGATGAAAAGGGCGTCGGCTCGCAACCCAACCTGCACTGAGGACATTTCATGGCCAGCCTGATCGCCTGCCCCCATTGCGGGCCGCGCCCCAAGGAAGAATTCACCGTTCGCGGCGATGCCGGCATCACCCGCCCGGCGCCGGATGCCGGTGAGGACGCCTGGCACGCTTACGTCTACCTGCGCGACAATCCGCGGGGACGCCATAAGGAACATTGGCACCACACATCCGGCTGCCGCCGCTGGCTGGTGGTCGAGCGCGATACGATGACCCACACAATCCATGCCGTATCGGATGCCAGCGCCGAGGGAGCGACCGCATGACGTCCTATCGTCTTTCCCGGGGTGGCCGCATCGATCGCGCCAAGCCGCTCGATTTCACCTTCGACGGCAAACCGATGCAGGGTTTTGCCGGCGACACGCTGGCTTCTGCGCTTCTGGCAAACGGCCGCCAGCTCGTCGGCCGCAGCTTCAAGTATCATCGCCCGCGCGGTATCCTGACGGCGGGTGCCGCCGAACCCAATGCCCTGGTGACGATCGGCGAAGGCGGACGCACCGAGGCCAATACCCGCGCCACGCTGGTCGAGCTCTACAGCGGCCTGACCGCCAAGAGCCAGAACCGCTGGCCCTCGGTCGATTTCGACCTCGGCGCTATTAACAGCCTGCTCTCGCCCTTCCTCGGCGCCGGCTTCTACTACAAGACCTTCATGTGGCCGGCCGCCTTCTGGGAAAAGGTCTACGAGCCGATCATCCGCAAGGCCGCAGGCCTCGGCCGCGCCACCTATGAACCCGATCCCGATAGCTACGAAAAATGTTGGGCGCATTGCGACCTGCTGGTCATCGGCGCAGGGCCCGCCGGCCTCGCCGCCGCCCTGACCGCCGGCCGCGCCGGTGCCCGCGTCATTCTTGCCGATGAAGGTTTTGAACCCGGCGGTTCATTGCTGTCAGAAACGGCACCAGTCAGTGGAAAATCCGCGAGCGACCTGCTGGCCCAGACGCTGGCCGAGCTGGCGGATATGCCGAATGTCCGCATCTTCTCCCGGACAACCGTCTTCGGCTGGTACGACGGCAATGTGTTTGGCGCCGTCGAAAGCGTGCAGAAGAACACGGCCACGATAGACCCGAACCGGCCGGTCGAGCGCATCTGGCGCATCGCCGCCAAACAGGCGATCCTCGCTTCCGGCGCAGAGGAGCGTCCGCTGGTTTTCGGCGGCAATGACATTCCCGGCGTGATGATGGCTGGCGCCATGCGCTCCTATCTCAACCGGCAGGCCATCGCGCCCGGAAAGAGCACGGTCATCTTCACCAACGACGCCTCCGGCTACGCGGCCGCCGCCGATCTCGAAGCCGCCGGCCTTGATGTCGCGGCCATCGTCGACAGCCGCCCGGATGCCGCGCGCACATGGTCCGGCAAGGCACGCATCCTGCCCGGCGCCGTGGTCGTCGATGCCAAGGGCGGCCGGAGCCTCAAGGGCGTGACCGTGCTGAACAACGGCCGCACGGAAACCATCGCGGCGGATGCACTCGGCATGGCCGGCGGCTGGAGCCCGATCATCCATCTCGCCTGCCATCGCGGCGCAAAGCCGGTCTGGTCCGATGCAAAGGCCGCATTCCTTGCTCCGCAAGCCCAGGAAGGGCTGACCGTTGTGGGTGCCGCCGCAAGCATCGGCAGCATTGAAGCCTGCCTTGCAGACGGCGCCGGAAAGGCTGCGTCCACTTTGCTAGCGCTCGGCTTTTCGAAGGCCAGCGCCGCATTCGCCGAAAAGGCCGATACGACAATCGTCTCCAAGCCGCTCTGGCGGGTCCACGGATCGAAAGGCAAGGCCTTCGTCGACTACCAGAACGACGTGCACCTCAAGGACCTCGGCCTCGCGGTCAGCGAAGGTTATGGCCATGTCGAGCTTGCCAAACGCTACACCACCAATGGCATGGCAACCGACCAGGGCAAGCTGTCGAACATCAACGCCATCGGCATTCTCGCCGAAGCGCGAAAGGTCTCGCCGGCCGACGTCGGCACCACGACATTCCGCCCGTTCTATACGCCGCTCTCCTTCGGCGCGCTGACCGGCGCCTCCAAGGGCAAGCATTTCCAGCCGGTGCGCAAATCGCCGCTGCATGACTGGGCGAGGAAGAACGGGGCGGTCTTCGTCGAAACAGGCCTCTGGTATCGCTCGTCCTGGTTCCCGAAGGCGGGCGAAACGACCTGGCGCGAAAGCGTCGATCGCGAAGTGCTCAATGTCCGCAAGAACGCCGGCATCTGCGATGTCTCCACGCTCGGCAAGATCGAGATTTTTGGCCGGGACGCCGCCGAGTTCCTCAACCGGGTCTACTGCAACGCCTTCCTGAAGCTCCCCATCGGCAAGGCGCGGTACGGCCTGATGCTGCGCGAAGACGGCATGATCTACGACGACGGTACGACGAGCCGCCTTGGCGAAACCCATTTCTTCATGACGACGACCACGGCTTACGCCGCAGGCGTGATGAACCATCTGGAATTCTGCGCTCAGGCGCTCTGGCCCGATCTCGACGTGCAGTTCGCCTCCTCGACCGATCAATGGGCGCAGATTGCCGTTGCCGGTCCGAAATCGCGCACGATCCTGCAAACGCTGGTGGATGAGGACATTTCCGACGCGGCCTTCCCGTTCCTCAGCGCCAAGGAAGTGTCGCTCTGCGGCGGCATGCTGACCGGCCGGTTGTTCCGCATCTCGTTTTCCGGCGAACTGGCCTATGAACTGGCAGTCCCTGCCGGCTACGGCGAAGCGATCGCCGATGCGATCATGGACGCCGGCAAGCCGCATGGCATCTGCCCTTACGGTGTCGAGGCGCTGGGTGTCATGCGCATCGAGAAGGGTCATGTCACCCATTCCGAGATCAACGGCACGGTCATCCCGTCGGATCTCGGCTTCGCCAAGATGGTCTCCACGACCAAGCCGGACTTCATCGGCAAGGCGATGCTCTCGCGCGAAGGCCTGATGGCGGAGGACCGGCTTTCGCTGGTCGGCGTCAAGCCGCTCGATCCGGCGACGACCTTCAAGACCGGCTCGCATATCCTCTCGGAGGGTGCTGTTCCGTCGCTCGAAAACGACCATGGCTATGTCTCCTCCAGCTGCTACTCGCCGAACCTCGGCTCGACCATCGGCCTCGCCCTCGTCAAGCATGGCCCGAAGCGCCACGGCGAGCATGTCACCGTCTGGAACGACCTGAAAAACGAATACACCAAGGCCGTGCTGTGCAGCCCGGTCTTCTTCGACCCGGAAAACGGAAAGCTCCATGGCTGATTTTGCGCTCCTTCACCGACCAGCCCTTGCCGGTGCCAAGGCCGGCTCGTTCGGTGCCCCGTCAACCGGTGCACGGATCACACTCACCGCCCTGCCGGAAGGCCATGTGCTGCAGGTTCTCGCCGCGCGCGACAGCGACCATCTGCAAGACCTGATCCCACGGATCGGCGATGGCAGCCCTCATGCGGTGCGTCCCTATGGCCCCGGACAATGGTTCGTCATCGGCGACGCGGCCCTTTCCGCTGCGGAAATTTTCGGCAAGACGCCGCTGCTGGACGGCATGGCCTCCATTTCCGACCAGGGCCACGGCCGTATCCGGATCGGCATCAGCGGACGGGCGGTCGAAACCGTCCTTGCCAAGGGCACGGCCGTCGATCTCGACAGAGCCAGCTTCCCCGTCGGCCGGTCCGCCATGACGCTGATCGGCCACATCTCGGCGCTGATCACCCGAACAGGCGCGGAAAGTTTTGAGCTACTGGTGTTGCGTGGCTTTGCCGAAAGCCTGTGGGATGAGCTGATCCAGATGAGCCTTGAATTCGGCGTGGACGCAAGAGCGACGCAATAGGCGGTCGCCAGGCTTTGAATTTCCGCAAGGCAAAATCAGACGGTTTGGTTCCGCTTTTGCGGGTAGCTGATGATTGACAGGTAACGAGCCGGCAGATGAACCAGTTCCTGCGGTCCGTGCGGTGAATCGGCATCGAAGAACAGGCTGTCACCCGGTTGCATCGTGTAGAGTTGATCGCCGTGTCGGTAGACCACTTCGCCTTCCAGCATATGCAGGAACTCCATGCCTTCATGCTGGAACGTCGGAAAGACGTCGGACTCGGTCGTCAGCGTTATGAGATAGGGTTCCACCGTGACGCCGCTGGTGTTGTTGGCGATGTGACCGAGCAGGCTGTACTGATGCCCAGCGCGCGTGCCGCGCCGCTCGATATTCACGCCTTCCCCCGCTTTGACGAATGTCGCATTGTGTGGCTCCTCGAACCGGCGAAAGAACGCCGTGAGCGGCACGCCGAGCGCTCTGGTCAGGGCTTGCAGCGTGGTCAGCGAGGGTGAGATGTTGCCGTTCTCGATCTTCGACAGCATGCCCACGGAAATGCCCGTCGCGGTTGCGAGGTCGGTGACGGTGATGCCGAGCGCTTTGCGATAGGTTCGAACCTCGTGCCCGATCGCCATTTCCAGATTGTTTTCGCGGGGCTCGCGAACCCGGTGCGGATCCTGGGACAACAGGGCCAGCTTCTGCCCGTCCTTCTCGTGCTTATCGGTCATCGTAATCTCCTGCGAATTATGTTCCTTACAGGAAACATCTCGTTATTCGGAGGAAATTTTTCGGCTGAGTGGAAACGCCGCATCAAGGCGGTGTCTTAGGCCCTTCCGAGACTTTGCAGATGCGAGGCGAGCCGGTCCGCATCGACGGTGGCAAGGTAGCGGCATTCTCAGGGTGAACTTCGGCTCACGCCCCTTCCATTTGGGCGATGATCATTTCTGCGATAGGGATCGCTGACGTGGCTGCAGGAGACGGTGCATTGCAGACATGCAGCATGCGATCGGTTTCGGCAAAAAGGAAATCGTGAATCAGCGTGCCATCGTTACGCACCGCTTGCGCGCGAATGCCCGCGTCACAGGGCAGAAGATCCTCCAGGGCGAGGCTAGGGCAGTATTTCCGGCATTCCTCAAGATAACCCGGTTTCCAGAAGGAGTTGCGGAATTCCTTCATCGCCGATTTACGATGTGCGAAGGCGGTTTTCCAGAATCCCGGGAAAAGCACGATGTCGGCCGTGTCGGAGAGATTGACGGAGAGGCGCGGATAGCCTTCGCGGGCAAAGCCGATGACCGCATTGGGGCCGACCGTTACGCCGCCATCGATCATGCGGGTGAGATGTATGCCGAGGAAGGGCAGCGCGGGGTCAGGGATCGGATAGATGAGATGGCGGACAATGGCGCTCTTTTCAGCCGGGAGACGGTAGTACTCTCCCCGGAAGGGAACGATGCGATGGTCAATGCTCAGGCCTGCGAGCCGTGCCAGCCGATCGGATTGCAGGCCACCGCACACGATCAGCTTCTTCGCCTGCCAGCTTTTGCCGTCGGCGTCGATGTCGACGGCGTCCACGCGTTCGTGGATGCCGGATACGCGCGTCGACAGCTGGATTTCACCACCGAGCATTGCGATACGCCGGCCCATGGCTCGGCAGATCTCGGAATAATCGACGATTCCGGTCGAGGGAACGAGCAGTGCGCCGAGGCCGCTGATGTTCGGTTCCTGTTCCCTCAGTTCGCCGGCGCCGAGCCTGACGACCTCGATTCCGTTCTGCCTCGAGCGCTCATATAGCGCCTCCATCCGTGCCGTTTCAGAATCGGATGTCGCCACCAGCAGCTTGCCGCACACGTCGAAGCGGATGTCATTCTCCGCGCAGAATGCCTTGGTCGCCGCAGCACCCTTGCGGCAAAGCTCCGCCTTCAGACTGCCCGGCGGGTAGTATATTCCAGCATGGATGACCCCGCTGTTATGGCCGGTCTGGTGCTGCGCGAGCTCATTTTCCTTCTCCAGCAGGACCAGACTGATGCCCGGCCTTGATTCGAGAAGTCGCATGGCGGTTGCCAGGCCGACGATACCGCCACCGATGACGCAATAGTCGAAGATCATATCAAGGGCTCTTGAATGTCCAGTTTTGACTTGTCGGCGTCAGCGGCAAAGTCAATCGAGCGTGGACGATGGTGGTCGGTCCGAGCTTCAAAGACCGGATGATCACGAGCGATAGCTTTTGCCGGCTTCGTCGAAAAGATGAAGCTTGGATTTATCGGCAGTAAAGCGAACCTTTGCGCCGCGTGCAACATCGAGAATGCCCGGCACCTTGGCGATGATCGGTTCGTTGGCGACGAGGCCTTCGATATAGAGGAGCGTGACCTCGCCGAGCGCCTCGATGATGGAGACAATGCCTTCGAAGAGGAAGTCGTCGCCTTCCGCGATCCGCAGATCCTCCGGCCGCACGCCAAAACTCGCGGTCTTTCCCGCTTCGTCCGCCTTCGTGGCGATGGCGAGCGTATCGCGCTTTCCGCCGACAAGCTCGACCGTCGTCTGCTCGCCTGCGGCGATGATCTTCGCCGGAATGACGTTCATGGACGGTGAGCCGATGAAACGGGCGACGAAGAGATTGGCCGGGCGCTCGTAAAGTTCGAGCGGCGGGCCGACCTGCTCGATATGGCCGGCCGAAAGCACGACGATGCGGTCGGCAAGCGTCATCGCCTCCACCTGATCGTGCGTCACGTAAATCATGGTCGTGTCGGCCATCTGCTCGTTGAGCTTGGCGATCTCGATGCGGGTGGCGACACGCAGCGCCGCGTCGAGGTTCGACAAAGGTTCATCGAACAGGAAGACCTTGGGATCGCGGCAGATGGCACGGCCGATCGCAACGCGCTGGCGCTGGCCGCCCGAGAGCGCCTTGGGCAGGCGGTCGAGATACTGGGTGAGTTGGAGGATATCGGCGGCCGAGCGCACCCGGCGGTCGATCTCCTCCTTGCTCTCACCGGCGATCCGCATGCCGAAAGCCATGTTGTCGTAGACGGTCATGTGGGGATAGAGCGCGTAGGACTGGAAGACCATGGCGATGCCGCGCTTCGAGGGTGGCACGTCGTTGACGCGTTCGCCCTCGATGAACATGTCGCCATCGCTGATTTCCTCGAGACCGGCGATCATGCGCAGCAGGGTCGATTTCCCGCAGCCGGACGGGCCGACGAAAACGACGAACTCACCCTTCCTGATTTCCAGATCGATGCCATGAATGACATCGACGGCGCCGTAGGACTTGCGGATATTCTTCAGTTCGAGACCTGACATGCGGTTTTCTCCAGCTCGATGCCCGTGCAGTCGTTACCTCAGCAGATCGAACATCAGCTTGAAGAAGCGGTCTGCATCCACTTCATAGGCAATGCGGGCGTTGTCGGGCTCGCCGCGCTCCTTCCAGAAGTCGGCAACCGTCGCCCCGAAAGCATAGGTGCCGCCGAGGTCGACGCCGATATGGACCGGCCGGGTGCGAACCAGCGTGGGATCGATCACCAGCGCCAGTGCCAGCGGGTCGTGCATCGCGCCGCCGACGCCCATCGAGTTGCGGTGGAGCTTTTCGTAGAAGCGCAGCCAGTCCATAACGAGATTGCCGAGCTGTGTGTCGATCTTGCCAAGCTCTTCATATTGCTCGGCCTCGATCAGCACCTGCATGGTCACATCCAGGCCGACCATCGTGATCGGCACGCCGCTTTCGAGCACGATCTTCAGCGATTCAGGGTCGCAGAAAGCGTTGAACTCCGTCGGCGTGATGATCTCGCTCTTGCGATAGAAAACGCCGCCCATCCAGATCAGCTCCTTGATCTTGGAGAGGACTTCCGGGTGCTTCAAGACGAGCAGGCCGATATTGGTGAGCGGGCCGGTGGCGACGACCGTCATGGGCTCATCAGCCGCGGCTAGTTTCTCGGCAAGAAAATCGACCGCGTGCTGGGCGATGGGGCCGCGCTTCGGCTCCGGCAGATAGGGCGAGCCGTCCATGCCACTCGGACCATCGGCGGTGCCGAGAACCAGCGGGCGGACGAGCGGGCGGGCGCAGCCGGCCGCAACCGGCACATTCGTGGCGCCGAGGAAATCGAGAACACGGATGGCGTTCGCCGTTGTGCGTTCGAGTTCCGCATTCCCGCAGGTGGTCGTAACGCCCACCAGTTCGATTGCCGGCGAGCGGTGCGCCATGACGAGCGCGATGGCGTCGTCGTGCCCGGGATCGCAGTCATAGAGGATAGGTGTGGCCATGGGTCTGATCCTTCAGGCAGCAGGGCGCTCGTAGCGCGCCATCGTCGTCTTGAACATGTCGAGGAAGCGTCGGCCATCGAGGTCGGTGGCGATGCGTGTCGTCTTCGGGCCGTCTCCGCCCGGGAGGATCTGATGGCCGCGATAGGCAACGGTCTGGCCGCGTGCGATACCCTTCTCGATGACGACATCGGCAAACAGCGGTGCTGTGGTGGTCACGAGATCCGGAGCGAAAGCAAGCGCGACCGTGATCACGTCATCCATCGGGAAACCGACGAGCCCGAAGAACTCGCGCCAGATGTCGATATAGATCGGGAACACCTCGCCGATCATGTCGATGACCGCATTGTCCTTCGCACCGGTTGCCATGTCGGCAAGGTCGTCGCGGGTCAGCATGCTGTCGGCAACGCGATTGTCTTCGCAGATGTCGAGTGGCACGAGGATTTTCGGGCAGTCGGCATTCAGAACGATGCGGGCGGCTTCCGGGTCAGCCCAGATGTTGTATTCCGAGAGCGGCGTTATGTTGCCGGGTGTCGAGAAGTTACCACCGAGAACCAGCATGTTCTTGAGCAGCGACGGCAGCGCCGGTTCCTGGAGAATGGCCATCGCCGCATTGGTCGTCGGTCCCGTCGTGACGAGGGTCAGTTCGCCGGGATGCGCCTTGGCGGTTTCGATAATGAAATCGACGGCATGCCCCGGCGTCGCTTTGCGCTTCGGCGCGGGGGCAGGGGGGTTGAAGGTCTTCAGGCGATCGCCGAACCGTGCAATCAGCCGCTTTTCGAAGTGGACTGGAGCCTCCATGTCCGCCTTGGAATTTCCGACGATCGGCCGCCATGCGCCGGCATGGACGGGAATGTCGTCACGCCCGGCCAGCGACAGCGTATTGAGGACGACGTTGGTGACCTGCGTGATCGGGCCGGCGGCGCCGGTGACCGTCGTGATGCCCTCCAGCTTGATGTCGGGATGGGCGGCGGCGAAGAGGACGGCGAGAATGTCGTCTCCGGCGGAGTCAACGTCGAGGATGATGCGTTGCATGACAAGCCTTCGATAGGTGAAAAAGATCAGGAACGGTTGGATGGAGCGTCCGGCGTTTCAGATTTCGCCGGGTGGATGGAAAGTGCCCGCTGCATCGTTTCGATGGTTTCGCGGATAAACTTCGGGCGGGCTTTCCAGGACAGCGCGAACAGCGCCGTCAGGGCCACCGCATAGGGTACGGCAAGCACAAGATAGGACGGAAAACCGAACGTCTGCAGCCGTAGGGACAGGGAGTCGGCAAAGCCGAACAGCAGGCAGCCGGCCAGCACGCGCCAGGGATCGCCACCCGAGAAAATCAGGATCGCGACGGCCATGAACCCGCGACCGGAGGACATGTTTTCCGTGAACATCGTGATGTAGCCGAGCGACATATGCGCGCCCGCCAGGCCCGCCAGCAGGCCACAAAGCAAGGCTGCGATATAGCGGACCTTGACGATCGAAATCCCGAGCGCTTCCGCCGCCTCCGGCTTCTCGCCGACGACGCGGATATAAAGGCCGAGCCGTGTACGACCATAAATCAGGACCAGCAGGGGCACCGCGATGAACGCGACATAGATCAGCGGCGTATAGCCGGAGATCAGCTGGGCATAGGGCCCGAGGAGGTCGCGGGCACCGGGAATATGCACCTTGGGCAAGCCGACGATGCCGCGCCCGACGATCGAGCCGCGCGTGCCGAAGATGGCTTTCATCAGCGAAACGGTCATGCCGCCGGCGAGAATGTTGAGGGCCAGGCCGACGACCACTTCATTGGCGCGGAAGCTGATCACCAAGACGGCGAAGACGAGGGCGAAGACAAGCGCCGCCGCCACGCCGATCACCAGCCCGCCGAGGGAGGAGCCGGTCCATATGGAGCCAAGCACCGCGAAGAAGGCGGCGATCAGCATCTGTCCTTCAAGCCCGATATTGAAGATACCGGCCTTGGTGGTGAACGAGCCACCGAGCGCAACGAGCAGGATCGGTGCCGTGGTGCGGATCGTCGCGACAATCAACGCGACGTTGAAGATAGTGCTTAGAACTTCCATCGACGCTCTCCCGTGCGATCGCCGCGTCGGCGCATCATGAGGTCCGCAGAGACCGCGAGGATGATCAGGGCCTGAATGACGGTGATGATTTCCCGTGACGCCGTCGTATCGACCTCGAGCAGCAGCGATCCCGCTCTCAGCGCACCGAAGAACAGCGCGGTAATGATGGTGCCGATCGGCGAGCCGTTTGCGAGCAGGGCGGCAATCAGGCCGTCGAAACCGAATCCGGGGGCGAAGCCTTCCATGAAGCGGTGGTGCACGCCGAGAGTCTCGATGCCGCCGGCAAGGCCACCGACCGCACCGGACGCGAGCAGAACGCCAAAACCCACCTTGCGAACATTGATGCCGCCATATTCCGCGAATTTGGGAGCGGATCCGACCATCGTCACCGCATAGCCGGTCGAGGCCCATCGGAAAAACGCCGCCGTGGCGATTGCCAGGAACAGACCGATCAGCAGCCCGATGTTCAACCGCGAGAAGGAGAAGAGTTCGGGCAAATAGGCTGACGGAAGGATTGGTGGCGTTTCGGACCAACCGCCCGGACGCTTGAAGAGAAAGATCGTGAAATAGGAGGTCAGCAAGGTTGCGATGTAATTCGCCAGGATGGTGGAGACCACCTCGTTGGTTCCGTAGCGAACACGGAAAAAGGCGGGGATCGCGACCCAGGCGGCACCGGCAAGAACGGCGCAGGCGATTGCCACGAGGACATGCAGGACCGGCGGCAGGGCGAAGGCGAAGCCGACCCAGGCGGCGGCGAAACCGCCCAGGAAAAGCTGGCCCTCGATGCCGACATTGAACATGCCGCCGCGAAGCCCGATACAGGCGGCGATGCCGCAGATCAGGATCGGCGTCGTCTGCAACAGGGTTCCAGCGATCTTTTCGGCATCGCCAAAGGCGCCGCGCATGAGCGTCGTGAACACGGTCACGGGATTTTCGTCGATCAGCAGGATGATCACGGCGCCGAGCGACAGCGCGACAAGGAAGGCAAGCGCCTGACCTGTCAGGGTTCGGATCAGGCCGTCGGGCAACAGGGCCGTTTTCATTCGTGTTCCTTCACGTCTGCTGGGTCTACGCCGGCCATCATCAGGCCGATCGCATCTTCATCCATGGCATTTCCCTCGACGATCCCCATGATGCGCCCCTCGAACATGACGATGATGCGATCGGCGAGCGCCTTGAGTTCATCGAGTTGGGTGGAGATGAGAAGGATCGCGCGACCTTCCGCGCGCTGCCGCATGATCTCGTCGTGGATGGCTTCCTGCGCGCCGATATCCACGCCACGGCTCGGCTGGTCGATCAGCAGCATGTCGCCGCCGGCGGTGAATTCGCGCGCCAGCACGACCTTCTGGATGTTGCCGCCGGAGAGACTTCTTGCCACGTCCTTCGGACCGCGCGCACGAATATCGAAGCGTTTGATCAGCGCGCGCATCTCGTCCTGCACGACGGTCCAGTTTATGACACCGTGTTTGGCGAAGGGAGCCTTGTCCTGGCGTCCCATCAGGATGTTCGTCGAGAGCGAGGCATTGCGATCAACGCCGCGGGCAAGCCGGTCGCCGGGGACATGCGCAAGTCCAAGGGCGCGGATTTCCGCGGGTGCACGGCCGACAAGCTCCTTGCCATGCAGTTTTGCCTGTCCGTGGCTTGCCTCGCGCAGGCCGGAAAGCACTTCGGCAAGCTCGGTCTGGCCGTTTCCTGCGACACCGGCAATGCCGACGATCTCGCCTGCACGAACGGAGAAGCTGGCAGATTTCAGTGCGGGAAGACGCCGGTCGTCGCGCGCCCAGAGATCCTGGACCTCCAGCACGGCTTTCCCTTGAGCGACCTCGCGTGGACGGCGATCGAAGCTGACGTCGCGGCCGACCATGAGCCGGACAAGCTCACGTTTGGAGAGCTCCTGCTTGGGCCGGGTCGCAACGACGCGTCCGTCCCGCAGGACGGTGATCGTGTCCGAAACGGCCATGACTTCTTCGAGGTGATGGGAAATGAAGATGACGGTCATGCCGTCGTCGACGAAGCTGCGCAGCGTCTGGAAGAGGTCGCGGCTTTCCTGGGGCGTCAGGACCGCCGTCGGCTCGTCCAGAATGATCGTGCGCGCGTTGCGTGCGAGAACCTTGAGAATTTCGATGCGCTGCTCGATGCCGACGGAGAGGCCGGCGACGCGTTCCTCGGCATCCACCTTGAGGCCGAATTTTTGGGAAAGCGCCCTCGTGCGCTCCACCTGCGCGGCACGGTCGATCAGTCCCCTCCGGCGGATCTCCATGCCAAGAAAGATATTTTCCGCAACCGTCAGCGACGGCACCAGCTTGAAATGCTGGTGTACCATGCCGAGACCCTCGTCGATGGCGACGGCCGGGCTATCGATGGCCATGGCCTTGCCGTTGAGGGCAATCGTGCCTTCGTCCGGCTGGAGAAGGCCGAACAGGACATTCATCAGCGTCGTCTTGCCCGCACCGTTTTCGCCGATGATGGCGTGGATCTCGCCTTGTCGTACGGCAAGATCGATGCCCGCATTGGCGGTGAAGGCGCCGAAGCGTTTGGTAATGCCTTTGAGGTCGACAGCTAAAGTCATGTTTCAAGCGATCATAGCAAGGATGGCAGCCGGGCTCACGCCGATCGACAGCCTTCCCAAGCGGACAGAACAGGGGGAAATTTCAAGACGGCGGGCAGGGTGAGGTTTACCTCTCCCGCCCGCCGGCTCAAGCGTTATTTCGCTTTGACGATCTGGATCTTGCCGTCAACGACTTCCTTGCGGATCTCTTCGAGCTTCGCCGGAATCTCTGCCGGCAGCTTGGAGGCGACATCTTCGCAAAGCTTGACTTCGACGCCGCCCGAAGCGAGGTCGAAGGTGCGGACACCCGGCTTGGCGGGCTTGCCTTCGACTTCGTCCTTGATGATCGAGTAGACGGCGATATCGCCACGCTTCAGCATGCTGGCGAGCACGTTGCCCGGTGCGCTGGCGCACATGTCGACATCGACGCCGAGCGAATACTTGTCGGCGGCGGCACTTGCCTGCATGACGCCTTCACCGGTCGGGCCAGCAACATTGTAGACGATATCGGTGCCCTGGCCGTAAAGCGCCATGGCGAGCTCGCTACCCTTGGCGGGATCGTCGAAGGTGCCGGCGAAGACGGAATTTACCTTCACGTCGGGAACCGCGTATTTTGCGCCCTGCTCGTAGCCGCCGAGGAAGTTGCGGATGACGGGAATATCGCGGCCGCCGACGAAGCCGATGGCCTTGCCGTCGCCGATCTTGTCGAATTCAGGTCCAAGATTCTCCACCAGCGCGGCAAGCGCACCGGCGATGAACGAACCCTGCTCTTCAGCAAAGCTTGCATAGACGATCTTGTCGCTGTCGAGCACACCGTCGATGAAGACGAAACGCTGGTTCGGATAGGCGGCGCTGACTTTCTGCAACGCATCGACCAGTTCCCAACCCATGACGAAGATGAGGTCGTATTCGCCGCTCTTGGCAAGGTTGCCGAACTGCTCTTCGTAGTCGAGCGCGCGATTGCCGGTATCGACGAGCTTCAGATCGATGCCGAAGTCGGCCTTTGCCTTGTTGAGGCCTTCGACGATCGAGACGCCGAAGCCTTGGGCAAAATACCCGGAAATGGCTGCGACGCTGACCTTGTCTGCTGCAAAGGATGGCATTGCGGATGCAGCGAGCACGACGCCGGCTGCCAAAAACTGGGTGAAATTCTTCATGGCGGTTCAATCCCTCTGGTGGCCATAAGGCGTTTCCATCGCATCGATCTTGGGTGTCGATTTCATTGATGGTCGTACAAAAGATTGCGCATCCTATTTTTTCTTGTCAATCGTTTTTTGTGAGTTTGAATGGTCAATTTTGACGATGATGTCATGAGTAATGGCCGATAATTAGCGAATTCCGGGCTAACCCACCGATTTTCCTTTCGCTGGCTTGACATTTCCCGGGGCGAAGAGAATTGTTTCCACTCTAACAAGTTTTGGGAGTTTTCAGATGGCGGACGTGAAAGTACGCAAGATTGTCGTTTCGGTCGATGAGATTTTCCACGAGGGGGGACCGAAAGCCGCAACCCCGCTGAAGCGGGCGGCCGTCCTTGCCGTGATCGAGAACCCCTTTGCCGGCGGGTATGTCGAAGACATCGCCCCCTTCATGGATGCGCTCCGTCCCCTCGGGCTGGATATGGCCAAGCGTCTTCTCGATGCGCTCGGCGGAGATCCAGCCGTAGTGGAGGGATATGGAAAAGGGGCGATTGTCGGCGCGGCCGGCGAGCTTGAGCACGCCGCGCTCTGGCACAATCCGGGCGGGTATGCGATGCGAGAGATGTTGGGCGATGCGAAGGCCATCGTACCTTCCACGAAGAAAGTCGGCGGACTGGGCACTCACCTCGATATCCCCATCACCCACGTCAACGCATCCTATGTCCGCAGCCACTTCGATGCGATCGAGGTCGGCATCAACGACGCGCCGCGCGCCAACGAGATGGTCGTCGTGCTCGCAATGACGACAGGCCCGCGCATTCACGCCCGTGTGGGCGGCCTGAAGGCGAGTGACATCAAGGGCGAGGACGGCCTGCGATGAGCGGTATCGAGGATACGGGCGTCCGCCGCATCGTCACCGTTGTCGAGGAAACCTTCATCGAGGGTGGAAAGGTTCTGGACAAGCCGGTGCGCCGCGCCGCCTCCGTCGCTGTGATCAAAAACCCGTTCTCGGGACGGTATGTCGAGGACCTGACACCTCTGATGGCAATCGGCCGCGCGCTGGGGCGCATCCTGCCTGAACGGGCGGTTGCCGCCCTCGGCGTGCCGGCCGGCGCGGTGGAGAGCTTCGGCAAGGCTGCCCTGGTGGGGGAGGATGGAGAGCTTGAGCACGCCGCGGCGCTCCTTCATCCCGAACTCGGCGCGCCGTTTCGCGATGTTCTGGGCGGCGGCGCTGCCCTCATACCGTCGTCGAAGAAGCGCGGTGCGCCCGGTGCACCGTTCGACATTCCGCTCGGCCACAAGGATGCCGCACGGGTCAGAACCCATTTCGACGGCATGGAGGTTCGCGTCGCGGATGCGCCGCGCGCAAACGAGATCGCCGTTGCGATTGCCGTCACCGATTCCGGCCGTCCGCTCCCGCGGGTGGGCGGTTTGACGGTGGACAAGATTGTCGGCAAGGACGGCTTGATCTGAGCATCTTCGCCGGCTCAACCGAAACGAAAAAGGCCCGCTTTCCAGCGGGCCTTTTTCGTTCGGGAGGACGAGGTTCGTGATTACGCTGCGAGGGTCTCGGGCACGAGAATGGAGGGCGGGGTGTTGCGGCTGCGCGCCGTCCGCTGGACGCCATCGACCAGGATCATGCCGATGCCGGGCAGGTTGCCGAGCGCCATGCTGTCGAGCACGCCATCGCCGGCGCCGCCCATGGCCTGATCGATGAAGACGAGATCTGCCGCCAGGCCGGGCGCGATACGGCCACGGTCGTTGAGGCCGCGCAACGTCGCTACGTTACCGGTCGCAAAGCACACGGCCACCTCGGGGGACACGCCGCCGAGCGAAGCCAGCATGGTGACGAGGCGCAGCATTCCAAGCGGCTGCACGCCCGATCCTGCCGGCCCGTCCGTGCCCAGCACGAGACGATCGAGAGCGCCGACATCCTTGATGACGTCAAGCACGAACAGCCCGGCCTTCATGTTGCCGTTATGGATGATTTCGAGCCCCCGCTTGCTCTCCCGGCAGATCAGCTCGAGTTCCGAAAAGGGGAGGGAGGTCGGTCCGCCATTCATGTGGGCCGCGACGTCGGCGTCCACTTCCAGCACGACCTCAGCGCCGATGCGCGACGAGCCCGGAATGGAATGGCCGCCCGTATGGGTCATCGACGTCATGCCGTATTTGCGCGCCCAGTCGATCATCCGCCGGCCCGTCGGGCCATCCTTCACGGTGCCGAGGCCGACTTCACCGACGAGCGTGACGCCCGCGTCGGCCAGTTCGCTGAAATCCTTCTCCTCGAGACCATGTTCGAGGATGAGGGCGCCGGCCAGAACCTTCATGCCTGTCGGAGAAAAATTCGAAAAGGCGCGCTGCGCGGTGATCGCCAGCGCCTTGACGCCGATCACGTCGCGGGGGCGGCCGGGAAGATGTACCTCGCCGGCGGAAACCAGCGTGGTCACGCCGCCGTGCAGGGTGGAATCGATCCAGCCCAGCTGGTTCTGGCGCGGCGTCCAGTCGCCCATGACCGGATGAGAGTGATTGTCGATCATGCCCGGCATGATCGCGGAGCCCTTGGCATCGATGACGCGCTTCACGCCGTGGGAGCCGATATCGGCCTCTTTCCCCACCGCGGCGATCTTTCCACCCTCGATGAGGATTGCGTCGGCATCCGCCAGGGGAGCGGTAAGTTCGCCCGTGAGCACCGCGCCCAGGTTTCGGATCAGGAGGCGGTCGGTGTGGTCGGCGGCATTTGACATGGTTTGTCCTTAAAGTCTGTCTGTATTGTCAGATTCCAGGCCGCAACCATGCGCATGCAGGCTGCGTCGGGCTTAGTCCGTGGTTTCCGGGCCGCTGACGCGGTTGAGCAGATCGAGGAGCGTTGCCTGTTCGGCGGGGCTCAACGGCTCCAGAAGCGTGCGGGCCACCTGCATGCTGGAATCCAGCAAAGGCAGGGTGTAGTGCACGCCACGGTTCGTCAGCGTGATCATTGTCATGCGCTGGTCGGTTTCGGAGCGTTTGCGCGCGATGAGGCCGCGCTTCAGCAAGGCCTTGACCACCAGGCTGATGGTCGACGGGTCCATCTGGCTGATGCGTCCGAGATGGTTCTGCGAGAGCTCGCCGGCCTTCAGCAGCGTCACCAGCGCCGCGAGCTGCGTCGGGGTTACGTCGCTGACCGGGATGACTTCCTGAAAGCATGCGGTCGCACGCTGATGCGCTCGCCGGATGATATGCGCCGGATGGTGCTCCAGCGCGTAGCCGGTGCGGGCGACATAGGCCAGTATTTCCTCCCGGCCAAGTTCCGGCGGCTCCGCTTCCTGACTGCCGTTCACCTCCACCAGCGCGTCGTCTTCGATCGTTTCGATAATGTTCAAGTCCTGCCCCACATGTTTACGCTGCAACCTGGTTGGCGATGGTAACGCCTTCGCTCAGGGCTGCAACAACAGCCTTTGAGTCCGAGACGATGCCGAAGTGGGTTCCGATATCGTAGAGCGAGCTTTCCTGCTCGCGCGGGCCGGTTGCCGCGCATGCATCGGCGGGAACGACAACCTCATAGCCGTTGAAGAATGCATCATGCACCGTCGAGCGGACACAGATGTTGGTGACGACACCGAACACGACGAGCTGATCGATCTTCATGTCCTTGAGCACGAGGTCCAGGTCTGTCTGGAAGAAGGACGAGTAACGGCGCTTTGTCACATGGATCTCGTCCGGGCGCGCGTCGAGATCATCGATGATCTCGACGGCCCAGGTGTTCTCCAGGCAATGCGGCGTGCGCTTTGCCCATTCCCGCTCGTGCCGCATACCGGGACGGTGGGCGTCATGGATCCAGATCACCGGCGCATTGCTCGCGCGTGCCGCCTCGATGATGGCGCGTTGCGGCCCGACCAGGGTTTCATATCCCGGCAGGACCATTTTTCCGCCGGGCTTGCAGAACTCGTTGATCATGTCGACCACGATGATCGCCGTCCGTTTCGCATCGAGGCGCACGTCCTGTTCGTTGCGGTGTGCGGAAAAGACATCGAGCGACATTGTTCTGGTTCCCTTTGGTTCACCGTTCGAACGGCTTTTATTTGATAATCAAACAATCAAGGCGCGCGCCGCAAAGTCAAGGGTTTTCTTTGAGGTTTTTGCGGAAAGCGGCCTCTATGTGCCGATTATCGAGGATTTATATGCATTTTCACGACGAGAGAGACGATGCACAAGAGCGCTTGACAAGAACGGAAAGCTCATTCTTACTCGTATGACCATCAACGATATGGTCGACGGCGCGCTTGCGCCGAGCGTAGCAATAAGGGGTTCGCTATGCCGTTTTCTCAACCAGTTCATGCCCGTATTCCCGCAAATCTTCGCCGCCAATCCACGTTTCGCGTCCTGGCGACGGTGCTCAGCCTCTCGGCGGCGTTCATGCCGGTTTCCGCGAGTGCGGAGGGTGTTACCCTGAAAATCTTCGGTGGCTCGTCGCTCGATGTTCTTGCGCCGCGCGAGACGCCCGAGGTCCAGACGAAAATCCGCGAGGAAATCGTCGCCGGCTTCCTGAAGGAACATCCCGACGTCGCCGCTGTCGAGTGGGATGCGCAGGGCCCCCAGTCGGGCTCTCTTCAGCGCCTGATGACCGCCAAGCTCGCCGGCCAGGAAATGGACCTGATCGCCTGCTCGGCCTATTGGGTCAATGGCGCCTACGTTCGGCGCGGCCTGCTGCGCCCGATCACGGACGAAATCAAGCCTTTTGCCGAAAACGTCGATCCGGCCAGTCTTGGCGCCTTCAACGTGAACGGCAAGGTCTATGGCGTGCCGATCACCTCGCTGTCGACCTCGACGATTTTCTACAACGTCGATCTCTTCAAGAAGCTCGGCATTCCGACGCCACCCACCTATGAAGACCTCAAGGCGGCCGTGCCCAAGCTGCAGGAAGCCGGCGTCATTCCGTTGCTGCATCAGGGCGCCAACAGCGTCATGTGGCCGATGTGGTATTTCGAGACCTTCTCGCAGGCGGCCGGCGATCCCGTCGGGGTCACCCAGGCACAGCTCGAAAGCAAGGAAGGGTTCGACAATGCCGCAAGCGTCGAAGCTTTCCGCCTGATCAAGCAATGGGTCGACGACGGCATCCTTTCCAAGGACTCGCTTTCTGTCGATATGGAGGGCATGCGCGCCGCTTTCTCCAGCGGCAAGAGTGCGATGTACTACGGTGGCACGTGGGAGGTTCCTTCGCTCAAGGAAAACGTGAAGGGGTTCGCCTGGGGCGTCTTCCCGTTCCCGAAAATGGCTGGAACGCCCGGTGAAGCCCGGCACGGCGGCGGCGCCGACAACGGCATGTGCCTTTCCGCCTCCATTCCGGAAGAGAAGGTCAAGCCGGCGCTCGATTTCGTCGCCTATCTGACGAAGCCCGAGGTGGCCAGGATCTACCTTGACGCGGAGCAGCCGATCGCGACATCCATCAAGGGTGTCGATGGCGTCGACGAACAATACGCCAAGGATCTGCGCGCCACGGCGTTCCCCAACACGATCAAGTTCCTGGACTGGATCTGGCCGAGTGAAGTGACGACCGCCGTTGCATCCGGCATTGCCGGGGTCGTGGGTGGCACCGCGACGCCCGAGGAGGCCGCCCAGAGCGTTCAGGCCACGTTCAAATCGCTCGTCGACGACGGCAACTGGCCGCCGAAAGATTGATCGGACGCGGCACGGCGGCGCGCCAATGTACGCGCCGCCGGCAACACCATCGATAATTGCTGTGCGCTTCAGGCAGCGCTTGATGACGTGCACGTTTGAAAGACAAAGCCATGACCCGTTCCTCCCGCCAACGCTTCTCCATCGGCTATCACCTCAACAGCTGGGACCTGACCGGCCAGCCGCTGCGCCCGGCGCTCGATTTCCTGGCCGGAGAAGGTTTCGGCTGGTTTGAAATTCTCGCCTTCACCAGCCTGTCCGACCAGTTCGCCCGCAAATACATGCAACTGGGCGACCTGCCGCCGCCGGGTGTTACGACGGATACGGATATTCTGCGGCGCTATGCCCTGCTTTCCGAAGCGCAAAGCGATCTGGGCATCCGCCTTTCCTCGCTCTATGTGAATGCGACCTTCGTGAACCCGGTGCTCTGGGAACACGAACGCGCCTGCCTCATTTCTCTTGCCCGCATCCTCAAGGGTTTTGGCGCGCCGATCCTGGTGCTCGGCGGCGGCCCTTCCGAGGCTTCGGGCAACAAGCACACGGCCGACGACTACAAGGCATTCTGCCGCGCGCTGGAAGACATCGGCCGCCGGACCGCGGATCTTGGCATCGCCACCGTGTATCATCCGCATCTCGACACCTTCATCGAACGGCGCGAACAGCTCGATCGCATGATGGATGAACTCGATACGCGCCATGCCGGTCTTTGCATCGATCCCGCACATCTGGCGCAGACCCATTCCGATCCGGTGGACGCCCTCAAAACCTATATGTCCGCCGTCCGCTACATGCATCTCAAGGATACGCGGGTGGATGACAGCCTCGTCGGTCCGGAGCGCTATGCCGCGTTCAGCGAACTCGGGGCAGGCGTCGTCGACATGCCGGGGCTCGTCGATGTTCTCCTGGATGCCGACTACGACGGCCTTGCGATCGTCGAGCTCGACGCGTCGCAGAAGACCGCCGAGCAGAGTGCAAGGGAGAGCGTCGCCTATCTCACCGAAACGCTTGGGCTTGTGCTGACCCCCAACAAGCGTTGAAGGAGCCGGGTATGTTCACGCGGATAACGAGGACGATCCGGCGGGACGACGATGCGACGGTCGCGGCTTTCATGCTCGCGCCTGCCGCCGTCCTTTTCGCGCTTTTCTTCCTGTGGCCGTTCGTCCGCGGGCTTTGGATCAGCCTGACGCGGTGGGACGGGTTTTCGGCGCCGGTCTTCGTCGGCGCCGCCAACTACATGAAGCTTCTGGGCGACAGGCTGTTTCTCGGCGCGCTCGAAAACAACCTGATTTTCGTGGTTCTCATCCTGCTCTTCAAGAATGTGCTTGGTCTTGGCCTGGCGATTTTGCTGGACAGGGCGATTTTCATGCGTGGTCCGATCCGCGCCGCCGTCTTCATTCCGGTCACGCTCTCCTTCGCTGCCACCGGTCTCCTGTGGTCGTGGATCTACAATCCGGTCTTCGGCCTGCTCAACGCCGCGCTTGATGGCCTCGGCCTTTCCGGGCTGAAGATGTCGTGGCTCGGCGATGCCGATATCGCGCTCTACTCGATCATCGCCGTCGATGTCTGGAAGTGGCTCGGTTTCCATGCCGTCATCTATCTTGCCGGCCTTCAGACCATACCGGATGAGCTTTACGAAGCCGCGCGCATCGATGGCGCCGGTGCGGTGCGGCGCTTCCGGCATGTCACCCTGCCGCTGATGATGCCCGTCATC
Source organism: Shinella sp. CPCC 101442 (assembly GCF_024704725.1). Taxonomy (GTDB): domain Bacteria; phylum Pseudomonadota; class Alphaproteobacteria; order Rhizobiales; family Rhizobiaceae; genus Shinella. The sequence goes on from NZ_JALIQS010000001.1 coordinate 908,597, forward strand.
CTGATCAACGTCATTCTGGGGCTTTCCGGAGCTTTCGTGCGCAACTTCGATATCGTGCAGGTGCTGACGCAAGGCGGACCGAACCACGCCACCGAAGTCGTCATGACCTACATGGTCAAGACCGCGTTCCAGGACGGCAACATGGGCTATGCCAGCGCCATGGGCTACGCGCTGTTCCTGATCGTGGCGCTGTCCTGCGTCGCTCTGCTCGGCATCATGCGACGCAGCAAGGTGGAGATGTAGTCATGGAGAAAAACACCTCCGTTCGCCATGCCGATCCGCGCAGCCAGCCCTCGTTCGCAAGCCGCCGCTGGTGGAAGGGGTTGCTTGCCGGTCGTTCGGTCGGCGAACTCGCGCTTGTCTATGGCCTGCTGGCGATCGTGCTCGTCGAAACGCTGTATCCGCTCTTCTGGGTGCTTTCAGGTTCGTTGAAGACCAAGGAAGAGGTCATCGCCAATGTCTGGGGCCTGCCGTCCGGCTTCGTCTGGCAGAATTATGCCGAGGCATGGCGGGTCTCGGGCATGGGCGCGCGCATTCTCAACAGCGTCATCGTTACGGCAACGGCGCTTGCGCTTCTGCTGGTGGTCGCAACACCCGCCGCCTATTCTCTCTCGCGGCTCAAGTTCCGTGGCCGCAATATCATTCTTGCCCTGATCGTCGCGGCCATGCTGATACCGCCGCAGGTCATGGCGATCCCGCTTTTCATGACGGCGCGCGATCTGGGGCTGGTCAACAGCCGCATCGGCATCGCCTTGATCCATGCGGCCTCGAACCTTCCGCTTTCGATTTTCATCCTGCGCAGCTTCTTCCTGTCCTTGCCCGCCGAGCTGGAAGACGCTGCCCGCATAGATGGAGCCAGCCGGTTGCAGATCCTCGGGCGGGTCATGCTACCGCTGATCCGCCCCGGCCTCGCTCTGGTGACGATCTTCGGCTTCATCGAGATCTGGAACGACTTCTTCCTCGCCTTCCTTCTGCTGCGCGATCCGGCGCTCCAGACGATACCACTCGGTCTCGTCGCCTTCTTCCAGCAGTACGGCTCGATGTGGAACCTCTATTTCGCGGCTCTGGCGATGACGACGCTGCCCGTCATCATCGTGTTCGTGCTCATGCAGAAACAGTTTATCGCCGGGTTGACGGCCGGCGCGGTCAAATCCTGACCGGAATGACAAGGAGTTCACAATGACAGTTTCCCACTCCAAAACGCCGATCGGCGTCGGTGTCATCGGTTGCGGCGAGATCGCACAGCTGATGCATCTGCCGATCATCCATGAACTGCCGGAATTGCGGCTTGCTGCGCTCTGCGACCTGTCCCCGACGGTTCTGGATACGCTGGGTTCACAATACGGCGTGTCCGCCCGCTACAGGGAGTATCAGGCACTGCTCGACGATCCCTCCGTCGATGCGGTCGTCATCTGCACCTTCGATCACGGCCCCGTCGTCGAAGCCGCCATCAAGGCCGGCAAACATTTCATCGTCGAGAAGCCGTTGGCCTTTACGGCGCAGGAAGCGCGGCCGCTCGTGAAGGCGGCGGAGGAGAGCGGTCTGGTCGGCCTTGTCGGCTACATGAAACTGTACGATCCGGGCTACCGGCTGGGGCTGGAGAAGATCGGCGGCATCGGTCGGCCGAAAATGATCCACGTCCACGACTTCGCCGGCCGGTTCGATCGCTACCAGCAGCTCTATACGCAGGTGCGCGGCAAGGATGTCGATATGGAGCTGATCAAGGCTACCCAGGTCGACGTCGCCAAACGGGTGGCAGCAGGGCTCGGACAGGATCACGCCGGTTATGTCGATCTCTACATGACCCTGCTGATGCTCGGCAGCCACGATCTTGCGGTGCTGCGCGGCGCTTTCGGGGTTGCGGAGCGTGTCGACTATGCTCAGGCTGTGGGACCGACCCATATCATGGCCGTGCTCGGTTTTCCCGATCGCGTTCCCGCCCTGCTGGAAGTGGCCTTCGGCGCGCAATATGAATGGTGGGACGAGTGGATGACCGTCCATGGCGAGAAAGACGAAGTGCGGATCGACTTCCAGAACCCCTATGTCCGCAACACGGCTGCGACCGTGCGCCTGCGGGAAGCGGCTGGCGACGGGCCAAGCGAGCGCGTCTTGCCGGGCACGCCCGAAACGGCTTTCCGTCGGCAGTGGCAGCATTTCATTGCCTGCGTGGACGGAAAAGCCGTGCCCATGACGCCCCTCCAGGGCGGTCTGGACGATCTGGAACTTGCTGAACGCATCATCAGGGCATTGCCCGTCAAGTCGGGGGAGCAGGCATGAGCCGGGTTCTCGTCACCGGATCCAGCGGCCTCCTGGGCCGCCACGTTGCTGCGGCTCTCTCGGACGCGGGGCACGCCGTGACCGGCCTCGACATGACGGCTCCGCCGCCGGGTTCCGGTTGGGGCCATGTCACGGCGGATGCAGGGGATCTCGGCGTTGTTGCCGAACTGGCCGCGGGCAAGGATGTTCTGGTGCATATCGCGGCGATCCCGCGGCCGACGGGTCGCGCCGCGGCCGACATCTTTCGGATCAACATGAGCGCCATGTATGCGGCCACCGAGGCTGCCCGCATCGCCGGTATCCGGCGGTTTGTCTATGCCTCCTCCTTCAGCGTGCTCGGTTATCCCTTCTTCGAAAACCCGTTGGTGCCGCCTTATCTGCCGGTCGACGAGGGCCATCCTGTCGGCGCGCAGGATGTCTACGCCATCACCAAATGGCTGGGAGAGGAGATGGTCGATGCCTCGGTCCGGCGCGGCGTCTTTTCAGCCATCAGCCTGCGCATGCCCTGGATCCAGACGCCGGAAACCTTCCATGCCCAGATCGGCCCGCGTCGAGCACAGGCCGAAGCGGCCCGCGACCTCTGGGCCTACCTCGACGCGCGCGACGCCGCTGCCGCTTTCCTGGCTGCCGTGGAACGGCCGATCGAGGGGCATCTCCGCGCGTTTCTGAGTGCTGCCGACAGCTATATGGAAAGGCCCTCGGCCGAACTCGCGGCGACGGCCTATCCCGGCGCTCCCCTCGGTCGGCCACTTGAAGGTCATGCTTCATTCATCGATACGAGCAGGGCGCGAGATGCGCTCGGTTTCGTTCCGCGTTATTCCTGGCGCGACTATCCGCTGCCACCGGCAGGAAATTGAGAAGGACAGAAGATGCGTTTCGAAAACAAGATCGTGCTGGTGACCGGGGCTGCCGGCGTTATCGGCTCCGCCGCCGTGCGACGTTTCGTTTCGGAAGGCGCTCGTGTAGCGATCGCCGATCTCGACGGGGCGAAGGCCGAGGAACTTGCCCGTGAATTCGGCGATCGTGCAAAGGCGTTCGCTGTCGATGTGGCCGACCCGGTCGCGGTCGAAGCCATGGTGAAGGCCGTTGCCGGTCATTTCGGCGGGATCGACGTCCTGTTCAACAATGCCGGTATCTCCGGCACCGTGGCGCCGGTCCACGAGCTCCCGATTTCGGAGTGGCAGAAGATCGTCGGCATCAACCTCAACGGCATCTTTTACGTTCTTCGCGCGACCCTCGCCGCCATGATCGAAGGGAAGCGGCAGGGCGCCATCGTCAATATGGGCTCGTCGATGGCAGGTTGGGACGTCCTGTCCGGCGGGGTGGGCTATGCCGCGACCAAACACGGGGTCGTTGGTATTACCCGCATAGCGGCGCTTGATGCTGCCCCCTACGGCATCCGGATCAATGCCGTCTGCCCGGGTGTCATCGAAACACGCCTTGGCGTTCCGGCCGGAGACGAGGCCGCCTACTCGGCCGGCATCGAACGCTTCGCCCAGCGAATTCCGTTGCGCCGGATCGGCCAGCCGGAAGATGTCGCAGCCGCTGTCGCCTTTCTCGCATCCGACGACGCGAAGCATGTGACGGGTGTCGATTGGCTGATCGATGGTGGCCAGACGCTGCAGAGCTGGGCAAATGCACCCGACAGCGACCGCTACCCACGCTTCGTGTGATGGCTTGTTGCGATCCTCGTCCTCGGGCAGGAAAGCGCGATGCCGACGACAAGGCGACCGCGTCCTTCCTTTTTTGCCAAGGGCCGATGATCTCCAGCGCCTGACAGCGCTCAGGTCGGCTCCGCACCCATGACCAATCCCTCGATGTCGTGTTTCTGCGTGATCGGCACCAGCTCGTCGACCACGCGGCAGACGAGATGCTTCCTGCCGATCTCCGGCAAGGCATCATACCAGTCCCGGGTCACCATCATATCGTGCAGTTCGGCATGTCCGGCACCCGGCGCATCGACGCCGAGCACCAGGACAGGCCGAGCGATGGGCGATTGATGCTCCGTGCCACGATGTACCGTCAGCGCGGACCGGCAGGAAATGTCACCGCGCTGCGGATACTTGCGTGTGGCGCGCTCCTGGAACCGGCCCCAGAGCGCCTTGTCGGGAAACATCTCGTGCTTCCAGCTGCGGCCGTCGTCATATTGCGTTCCGGGCGCCACCTCGAAAGGCCCCATGTCTTCGGTGACATCGACGCCAGTCAGGTTGAAGGCAAGCGAGGTGATTTTCCGGTCGCGGTAGGTATCGACGGGGGAGGGGAAGTCGCGGTGCCAGGGCTGGTACTTCGCGCCCTGGAAGGGCACGTCGAGACCGATTTCCACGATCTGGTAGTCTGGCCCGAGCCTGTTGGTGCAGACATCCACCACCCAGGGATGGGTGACGAGATCGGCGAAACCGCGAAAGGCTTGCGGGTGGATTTCGACATACCAGCGGCGCGGGCCGCGCCCGACGGCGCCGCCGGGTCTTTGGATCGCCGACCAGAAGGCCGTCATCATGTCCTCCCGCATCCCGTCGGCCCACTCAGGGCTGAAGGCACCTTTCAGCCCGATGATGCCGTCTTCGGCGAGTTGCGTCATCTGCGCAGCGATATCGTAGTCGAATGTCGGTCGCGTGTTCATCTGCTTGGTCCTCCCGATATGACATCAGCCTATCGCTACTAATAATTATTAGTCAATGGCCGAAGTTTATTAGTTGCGGTAAAGGAGATCGACAGGGGGATGCATGAACAGCCGGAAAATCGCCAAACGCGTGACGATGATGGATGTCGCCAAGGCGGCCGGCTGTTCGCAGGCGACGGTCTCCGTCGTTCTGAACAACGTCACCGACATCAAAATCTCGGCGGAGTTGCGTGAACGGGTGCTGGAGGCCGCGCGGTCGCTGGCTTACGGCCTGTCAAGCCCTGTCCGCCGTGCGGGGCTCGAGGAGCTGCGGGGAAGCTGCATCGGTTTCATCGTGGACCAGCTTGCGACGACGCCGGAGGCGGTCAACGCGATCGAAGGTGCCCGACATGCATCCTGGGAAGACGACGTGACCATCCTTGTCGCGCAAACCCAGGGCAGGGCGGAGCATGAACGAAAGGCGGTCGCGCGGCTTCTCCAGGCCGGTGCCCAGGGCATCGTCTACATGTCGATCTTCACCCGCCGCGTCTCGCTCGATCCGGTCCTGGATCAGCTTCCGGTCCCCCTGGTGCTGCTGAATTGCTATACGAGCGACAATCGATTTCCCTCGGCGGTCCCGGATGAAACGACAGGCGGACGCACGGCGACCGCTTCCCTTGTCCGGAAAGGCCACAGGTGCATCGGCATGATCGTTGGCGAGAGCTTCATGGAAGCGGCTCAGGACCGGTTGGCCGGATACAGGCAGGCGCTGGCGGAGGCTGGCATCTCCTATGACGACAGCCTGGTGGTCGAAGGAAACTGGACGCCGACATCCGGCTTCGAGGCAACGCAAAAGCTCCTGTCACTGAAGGCGCCGCCGACGGCCATCTTCTGCCAGAACGACAAGATGGCCATGGGATGCTTCAACGCGATCGGCGAGGCCGGGCTTCGTATCCCGGGCGACATTTCCGTCGTGGGTTACGATGACGACGAGCTTTCCCGGCACTTGCGGCCCCGTCTGACGACGCTTGAACTTCCCCATCGTTCCATGGGCGCCTGGGCGATCGCGCAGCTTGCGAAAAAGCCGACGCCGGGGCCGCATCGCGTTCACAAGGTTGGATGTACGCTGATCGAACGGGCCTCCGCTGGCAGGCTTGCCGCGCATCCGTCGTGAGTCCGGCTTCTAGCGCTTGGTCGCCATCCAGATAACATGGCGCGCGCCCCGATGCCGGGTGCTGGCGCGCACGCTCACCTCTTCCGCGACAAAGCCCACGTCACGCAATCGGCGGGTGAAAACACTGTCGGGCGCCGATGACCAGACGGCAAGCACTCCGTTCGGGCGCAGGGCGGCCTTGGCGGCACGCAGGCCGTCGTGGCTGTACAGGTTGTCGTTGGAGACGCGCGTCAATCCATCGGGGCCGTTGTCGACATCAAGGAGGATAGCGTCGAACGCAGCGGTCTTCGAACGGATGAGCGCGCCGACATCGCCGACATGGATATCGACACGCGGGTCGTCGAGTGTGCCGGCATGCAGATCCGCCATCGGTCCGCGCGCCCAGTCGACGACGGCGGGAACAAGTTCGGCGACGACGACGGAGGCGTCACGCGGCAGTGCGCCCAGGGCTGCGCGCAAGGTAAAGCCCATGCCGAGGCCGCCAATCAGCATCCTTGTGTCTTTCCGGCCCGCAATCCGCTCGCAGCCGAGCGTCGCCAGTGCTTCTTCCGAACCGCTCAGCCTGCTGTTCATAAGCTCCGTGGAGCCGAGCATGATGGAAAACTCGCTGCCGCGCTGTTTCAGGCGAAGCTCGCCGCCATCACCGGGAATGGTTGCACGATCAAGCTGAATCCAGGGAAGCATCGAAGTATCTCATGGCGTTGTTCGGCGCCTCGTAGCATGGCGGCCGGGTCGAAGATATCACATTGTCGCCGAACCGGGATCAGAACGGTTCAGCGCGGTCATTCACTCGGGTTACTCGGTCCGCACAAGCTCTTTCGGAACACGATACGCGGATGCTTCATCTCGAAGCCGATATGTGGGGATGCTTGCCTTTTGGCTGTCGACGCACGCCCCACCCTTGCCGCCGCAGGGATCGCCGATCCACCTGATCGACGATATCGCTCAGAGCGGCGAACCTTCGCTCTAGTGGCGCTTGCAGAAATCGCTCGATAGCGAATTTCCCGGGCCGTCAGACTTCAGCGCGCTTTGTATCCTGGCCGCCGAGATTGAGAACATCCGCCATTGTGTATTCGCCCGGCGGCTTTCCGACGATCCAGCGGGCCGCAGCCAATGCGCCGCGGGCGAACATGTCCCGACCCAGCGCCGCATGAGAGATCGTGATGGTTTCTTCTTCCGCGGCGAAAATCACGCTGTGTTCGCCGATGATGCCGCCACCGCGGATGACCGAGAAGCCGATTTCGCCATCCGGCCGCGCGCCCGTCAGTCCGTCGCGGCCACGGCGCTCCACCTTTTCGAGCGGAACCTCGCGCCCCAACGCCGCTGCTTCGCCGAGCATGAGCGCGGTTCCCGAGGGGGCGTCGATCTTTCGGCGATGATGAGCTTCGACGATCTCGATGTCCCATGTGTCGGGGGCAAGTATCCCGGACATCTGCGAGATGAGCGTTGTCAGCAGGTTGAGGCCGATGGAGAAATTACCGGATCGAAGAATGGGGATTTGACGCGCTGCATTGGCGATCCTGTCTTCCTCGTCGCCATCGAAGCCCGTTGCGCCAATGACCAGCGCGGGGCCTGCCTGTCCGGAACATCGTTGCGCCAGTGCCGCTGCCGCCCCCGCCGTCGAAAAATCCACGATGACGTCAGCGGTCTTGAGCGCGACATCGATATCGATCAGTCCCGCGCCGCTTTGGTTGGGACGGCTGATCCCGCCCACGTATTGAAAGGTCGTGTCCGAATGCAGCGCGGCAACGATCGTCTGCCCCATCCGCCCGCGCGACCCTGCGACGGCGACTTTGATTGGAGATGTCATTTCGTCTCCTCTAGGCGAGCACATGCGCGCGGCCGGCGATGCCAAGCTGGACGGTATCACCGGGAACGGGGAGCATGATGCCCGACGTCCTGATGGAGATGGGGGGCAGAGAGGCGTCCGGCAGGGCAATGGCGACCGTCGAGACGGCGCCGCCGAACTGGACATCGACCACCCGGGCGCCCGCTTCCGGCGCGGAATCGTTGGCTGTGATGGTGATCTGATCCGGCCGCAGCATGATTTCCCCCCGCCCCGTATGATCGCCATCGACGGCCACGCGCCCGAGGGCGCAATCGGCGAATCCCCCGCTCACATCGGCCGGCAGGAGAATGGCGTCGCCGAGGAAGAGTGCGGTTTCGCGATCGCGGGGCTGCCGGTAGAGAACCTGCGGTGGACCGGCCTGGATCAGTTTCCCCTCGCGCAGCACAGCAAGTTGATCGGCAAAGGAAAGCGCTTCCCCTTGGTCATGGGTAACGAGGATCGCGGTAATGCCGGCATTTTGCAAAACCCGCGCGACGGCCTTGCGCATGGTTTCGCGCAGGCCCGTGTCGAGGGCCGAGAAGGGTTCGTCGAGCAACATCAGGCGCGGCTGGCGACCGAGCGCGCGGGCGAGCGCCACGCGCTGCTGCTGGCCGCCGGAAAGCTGGTGGGGACGGCGCGTCGCCATGGCGCCATCGAGTTCCACCATGTCGAGCAGCCCGGCGACGCGTTCTGCGCGGTCGGGTATGCGGCGCTCGAAGCCGAAGGCGATGTTTTCGGCAACGCTCAGATGCGGGAACAGCGCGCCGTCCTGCGAGACGATACCGATACCGCGTTTGTGCGCCGGCATGCCGGCAGGGCCTTCGGCGAGCAGCGTTCCGTCGCAGGAAACCCGACCGCGATCGGGAAACTCGAAACCGGCAATGATGCGCAGCAATGTCGACTTGCCGGACCCCGAAGGGCCGACCACGGCCGTGCGGCTTCCCGGCCTCACCGAGAGGCTGACGGACTCCAGCGCCTGAACCTCGCCGTACCGCTTGCTGATGGACTCAAGGGAAAGCAGCGTCATTGTCCGGCAGTCCGTTTCGATTGGGCATGGAGAAGAAGGGTCAGGGGCAGCGAGAGCACGACCATCATGGTCGCGTAGGGGGCCGCCGCGACGTAATCGATCTCGCTCGTCAGCGACCAGAAGCGCGTCGCCAGCGTTTCGACGCCATTCGGCGCCAGCATCAGGGTGGCGGTCAGCTCGTTGGTAATGCCAAGCGCGACAAGGGCGACGCTTGCCGCCGCACCCGGCGCGGCGAGCCGCAGCGTGACTTGCCGCAGCGCTTGCGCTGGCGTGCGCCCAAGCGCCATGGCGGCCCGCTCCAGTTCGACAGGTGCTTGGGCGATGCTCGCGCGCAGCCCCACCATGGCGCGCGGCAGGAACAGAAGGACGTAGCCGGCGAGCAGCATCGCGAAGGTCTGGTAGAGCGGCAGCAGGAAGCGCACCGTGATCGAAACCAGCGCCAGCGCCACCACGACGCCCGGCAGGGAGCCGACATAGTAGTGGCAGGCTTCGAGAATGCGTTGCAGCCGTCCCGGCGCGCGCACCGAGAGCCAGGCCATGGGAACCGCGACGATGGTCGCGAGGATGCCGCCGGAGAGAGCGAGCAGCAGGGTCTCGCCCACCGCACGGGTCACGTCGCCGTCCCAGATGGCGGCGCCGCCGAACCAGAGCCAGCGACCAAGCGTCACCAGCGGCACGCCGAGGGTGAGGATGGCGAGCCCCACCGGCAGGATGAGGGCAGGCAGCGCCAGGCGGCCGAGCCGGCGCCGTTCGGCCGGCCGCGCCGCGCCGGCACCGACGCGCGCATAGCGCTCGTTGCCGCGCAGCAGGAATTCGAGGGCGAGCAGGAACAGGCAGCAGCCGACGAGCACGCCGCCGATCATGTTGGCGGCGGGGCTGTTGTAGGAGGACTGGAACTGATCGACGATCGCGGTCGCCAACGTGTCGAAGCGGATCATCGCGAAGAGGCCGTATTCCGACAGGAGATGCAGGCCGATCAGAAGCGAGCCGCCGCAGATGGCAAGCCGCAACTGCGGCCGAACAACGCGAAAGAACACGGCGACGGGCGCAAGGCCGAGCGACGCGGCGGCATCTTCCACGGCGGGATCGAGACGCCGGAGGGCGGCTGCGACCGGCAGGTAGAGAAAGGGATAGTAGGCGAGAACGGCAACGAAGGTGGCGCCGGCAAGGCCGCGCATGCTCGGCACGAGACTGACCCAGGCATAGCTGTGCACGAAAGCCGGAACGGCAAGCGGCGTTATCGCAAGCCACGCCCAGAGCCGGGCACCGGGGATGTCGGTGCGCTCGGTCAGCCAGGCCATGCCAACCGCGACGACGATCGACAGCGGGATCGTCAGGAGTTCGAGATAGATCGTGCTGAGAACGAGTTCGCCGACGCGCGGGCGCAGGACGAGCGTCTTCACCGTCTCCCAGCCCACATCATAGGTCACCCAGCCGATGAAGCCGAGCGGCACGAGGCTGAACAGCGCGACCAGTGTGGCGAGCACGACGACGGGCAGATGCGGCAGGGACGCGCGCATGCGCCTCCGTGCCGGCCAGGGCCGGTCGAATGTCTCTGCTGTACTATCCTGCAACAAGGCTCATGCCTTCATGCCATGAAAACGACAGGACACCTGTTTCGCGATAAACAGGCCGCCCGTTTCTGCCCTAAGGATTTCTTGAGTGAAAGGCAATGGTTTGCACAATCGAGATGCCCGCCTGCGGCGTGGTGACACTGGCGCCGGGTTTGGCCGCGCGATAAGTAGAGCTCGCTTGCCCAGTTTTTCTGGCGGCAACTCGGCTCTAAAGGAGAACACCATGAACCCGTCGATCCGATTGACAATCGCAGCCGTGTCGCTTGCCGCGTTCGCGTCTCTGGCATCCGGCGCCAAAGCGCAGGAAGCCGGCGAGCTCGTCATCTACAATGCCCAGCACGAAGGGCTCGGAAAAGCGTGGATCGATGCGTTCACCAAGGAGACCGGGATCAATGTCGTGGTCCGCAAGGGCAGCGACATGGAGTTTGCCAACCTCATCCTGCAGGAAGGTGACCTGACGCCGGCCGACGTCTTCCTGACGGAAAACTCGCCTGCCATGGCGCTGCTCGATGCGGCCGGACGATTTGCGCCCGTCGACAAGGAAACGCTCGATCAGGTGCCGTCGGACTATCGCCCGGCGGATGGCATGTGGACAGGCATCGCCGCGCGTTCGACGGTCTTTGCCTATGACAAGACCAAGCTCACCGAGGACGCATTGCCGAAATCGATGCTCGATCTTGCCGATCCCGCCTGGAAGGGCCGCTGGGGGGCTTCACCCAATGGCGCGGATTTCCAGGCGATCGTCGGTGCGCTCCTCCAGCTCAAGGGCAAGGAGGCGACGGCAGCCTGGCTGACGGCGCTGAAGGAGAATGCGACGCCCTACAAGGGCAACAGCGTTGCAATGAAGGCGGTCAATGCCGGCGAGATCGAAGGCGCGGTGATCTACCACTATTACTGGTTCGGCGATCAGGCGAAGACCGGCGAAAACAGCGGCAACGTCGCGCTGCACTACTTCAGGAACCAGGATCCGGGCGCCTTCGTCAGCATTTCCGGCGGCGGCATCCTGAAGACCAGCACGCACCAGAAGGAGGCGCAGGCCTTCCTGAAGTGGATCACCGGCAAGGCCGGCCAGTCGATCCTGCGTGACGGCACTTCGTTCGAATATGCCATCGCCGGCGATGCGAACCCCAAGCTTGTCCCGCTCAAGGATCTGGACGCTCCGAAGGTCGAGGCTTCCACGCTCGACAGCAAGACGGTCGTCGAACTGATGACGGCCGCCGGCCTGCTCTAGGCGAACAACGGCCTCATGCTTGATAGGGGCTCGTCATCCGCAGCCAGCGGACATCCATGTCGCCATCGAGCAGGGTTTGGCGCTTTGCCAGGAAGTCCTGCACGTAAGGCTGCGAGAGATGTGCCTCGAGATGCGCGGTGCTCTCCCATACCTCATAGAACACAAAGAGGTCCGGATCGGCGCGGTCGCGGTGCACATGGTATTGCAACACACCCTCTTCCCTGCGCGTCGGTTCGACCAGAGCGATCAGCGCGGCCTCCAGCGCTTCTGCCTTTCCGGCCTGGGCTCGCGCCTGCCCGGCGAGCGCATAGGGGCCGGTCTCATCTGTTTCTTGTGCGGGAAGGGTGAAGGCGGGGCTCGACATGGCGTCTCCTTTTGGTATGGATTGTATCGTACCTAGCATTACGAAAGGTACGATACAATCCATACCTTGAGGCATCAGCATGGATCACGAAGGTCATCCCGCAGAGCACGAAATCGTACTCGGTGCCGTCCTGTCGGCGCTGGCGGATCCATTGCGGCGGCGCGTCGTCACGGAACTGGCACAGGCTCCGGCCGGGACAGCGCGGACCTGTGCGTCCTTCGAATTGCCGGTCAGCAAGGCCACCCTGACGCACCATTTTCGCGTTCTCCGCGAGTCGGGGCTCATCCGTCAGGTCGACCGGGGCAATAGCCGCGCGGCAACGCTCAGGCGCGAGGAGATTGACAGACGTCTGCCAGGCCTGCTCGATCTCGTCGCGGCGGAGACGCCGTCGACTTGAATGGGTGTCGAGCAATCGGCGTGTCGCGGAATGCCATTGGCAAAAAGGCCGTCGATTTCGTATGCAACCTCAAAATACATAAATATTATAGAATTAATTATCTACTGTAGCGCGATCCGCCCCGTTAAGGTCAGCTATCTGACATAGCTGGAGGCTGATCATGTCGAAACCATTCACCAGTGCCATTCTGGCGCTCGGACTTGCCACCCTTGCGACTGCGGCCCAAGCCGGTGAAGTGCTTGATCGCGTGAAGCAGAAGGGAGAAGTCGTCAACGCCGTCGTCAACGACTATCCGCCCTTCGCCTATATCAACGACAACAACGAGCTCGACGGCTTCGACATCGACGTGGCCAAGGCGTTCGCCGAAAAGCTGGGCGTAAAGCTGAAGCTCGAAACGCCCGGCTGGGAAACGATTATCAGCGGCCGATGGGCTGGCCGCTGGGACGTCGCGATCACCTCGTCCACCCCGACCGAGGAACGCGCGAAGGTCGTCAACTTCCCGGTGAACTACTACAGCGTCCCCGCGGTCCTCGTCGTGAACAAGGACGAGCAGACGATCAGGTCTGCCGCCGACCTGACCGGCAAGAAGGTCGGCGTCGGCACTGGCTCGTCCTACGAGGCCTATGTCAACAAGAGCTTCACGATCCCGGGACAGGCGGCGATTTCCTTCCCGTTCGGTGCCGTGCAGTCGGTGCCGAATGACGAGACGGTCAACTTCCAGAACCTTGCGCTCGGAGCAGGCGTGCGCCTTGACGCCATTGTCGCCTCGCTCGGCACGGCGCAGGGGCAGATCGATGCGACGGGCAAGCTGAAGCTCGCAGGCGAGCCGCTCTTTGCCGAGCCCAACGCCGTCGTCACCGACAAGGGCGATCCGGAATGGGATGCCGAGGTGAAGCGGGTGATCACCGAACTCAAGGATGACGGTACGCTCGAAAAGATTTCGCAGAAGTGGTTCAAGGTCGATATCACCCGATATGCATTCTGACGTCGGTCTTCCCGCCTTGCGGACATCAACCGGTGCCCGGCCACGGTTCTCCGTGACCGGGCCCGCCGGCTTTCGGCTGCGCGTTCAGCTGACGTGGCTGGCCTTGTCGATGCTGCTTTTCTGGCTCTTCTACAATCTCGGGCTGGATTTCGGCCTGATCGGGCAGAAACTGCCTTTCATGCTGGGCCTGCGCCTCTCGCCCGACGGCTTCATCCAGGGCGTTGCGCTTACCTTGCTGATCACGGTCGCTTCCATGGCCATCTCGCTTGTGGTGGCGATCCTGACGGCGCTCGGCCGCCTGTCCTCCAATGCGCTGGCCTTCGGCGTCGCCACCTTCTACGCGTCCTTCTTCCGGGGCACACCGCTGCTGGTGCAGGTGTTGATCATCTATCTCGCGCTGCCGCAATTCGGCGTGGTGCTGTCGGGGCTTGCCTCCGGCATTGTCGCGCTCTCGCTGAACTACGGCGCCTATCTCGCCGAGACGATCCGTGCCGGCATTCTGTCCGTACCACGCGGACAGGGGGAGGCGGCGGTGGCGCTTGGGCTCGGGCGCGGCGTCATCGCCTTGAAGATCATCGCGCCGCAGGCGATGCGCATCATCATTCCCCCGGCCGGCGGCCACTTCATCTCGATGCTGAAGGATTCCTCCCTCGTGTCGATCATGGGGCTCTGGGAACTGAATTTTCTGGCGCAGTCCTACGGCCGCGCCACCTATCACTACATGGAAATGCTGCTCACGGCGGCAGCGATCTACTGGTTTCTGTCGATCGGCCTCGAGCTGGTGCAGAACCGCCTGGAACGGCATTTCGGTCGCGCATTCGCCGGCGATCGGCAAGGAGGAACAAGATGACCACGAACCAACCGTCCTTCACCATTCTCGATGGCGGCATGGGACGCCTCCTCGAGCGGCTCGGCGCACCCTTCCGCCTGCCGGAATGGTCGGCGCTCTCACTGATCGAGGCGCCGGATTACGTTACGCGGGCGCATCAGGCCTATGTCGATAGCGGCGCTGACATCATCACGACCAATTCCTACGGCCTCGTGCCGCATATGCTGGGCGAAGAGCGTTTTGCCGCGGCGGGGCGGGCGCTTGCCGACCGTGCGGGCCGTCTAGCGCGCGCCGTTGCGGATGGCGCCGGCCGGCGGGTTCTGGTTGCCGGATCGCTCCCGCCGCCGTTCGAGAGCTACCGGCCGGAGCGCTTCCACGCCGACGGTGCGCCGCGCATCGTCGAAAGTCTCGTTGGCGGGTTGTGGCCCCATGTCGATCTGTGGCTGATCGAGACCCAGAGTTCGACCGTCGAGGCTCTGACTGCACTGTCGGCGGTGATCGGCGACGGCAAGCCGGCCTATGTTTCCTATACGCTGAAAGACGAGGACGGGCGCACGGGACCGGCGGAGCTGCGTTCGGGCGAACCGGTCGAGGAGGCCGTGCGCAAAACGCTCGCCGCGGGCGCAAGCGGGATCTTCTTCAATTGCAGCCAGCCGGAAGTGATGGGCGCGGCCGTGCGTGCCGCGCGCCGGGCGGCGGATGAAACGGGTGCCTCCGCCGCCATCGGCGTCTATGCCAATGCCTTCGCGCCGGAGCCGCCCTCCGATACGCCCTATGCCGGCATTTCCGACATTCGCGCCGATCTCGACCCGGAAAACTACCTGAAATGGATCGAGCGCTGGCTTCGCGATGGCGCGTCCGTCGTTGGCGGCTGCTGCGGCATCGGGCCGGAACATATCGATGCGATCCGCACATTCCGGAAGGTACGGGAAGCGGCTTGAATGTTTCGGCGGTGGCCGGACGAGGTGCAGGCGGCGAGAATAGGAGAAAAAACTACGCGGCCCGGTGAAAGTTGGAATGGGCGTCCTCGCCGATGGTTAAATTCTATAGATTATGTAGTCTTTAGAGAATATCTCGAAGGGGAACGCCATGACAATGACACGCCGCATTTTCTCCGCCGCTCTTGCCGCCTCGATCGCGCTGCCGCTTCTGGGTGGCGGTGTCGCCTGGGCTTCCGACAAGGTCGTCCGTATCGGCTACCAGAAATACGGCACGCTCGTGCTGCTCAAGGGCAAAGGATTGCTCGAAGAGAAGCTGGAGAAGATCGGTTACACCGTGACGTGGACCGAGTTTCCGGCGGGTCCGCAGCTGCTCGAAGCACTCAATGTCGGCGCCGTCGATTTCGGCACGACGGGCGAGACGCCGCCGATCTTCGCACAGGCTGCCGGTGCGCCGCTGATCTACATCGCGCATGAGCCGCCGGCGGCGCGCGGCGAGGCGATCCTCGTGCCCAAGGATAGCCCGATCAAGACCGTTGCCGACCTCAAGGGCAAGACCGTCGCGCTCAACAAGGGCTCGAACGTGCATTTCCTGCTGGTGAAGGCGCTGGAGGAAGCCGGCCTCAAATATACCGACATCAAGACGACCTTCCTCCCGCCGGCCGACGGCCGCGCCGCCTTCGAACAGGGCGCCGTCGATGCCTGGGTCATCTGGGATCCCTTCCAGGCGGCCGCGGAAGTCGCGATCGAGGCGCGCGAGCTGCGGAACGGCGAGGGCATCGTTCCGAACCATCAGTTCTATCTCGGCGCCAAGCCCTTCGTGGAAGCCAATTCCGAAGCGGTGGATGTCGTGATCGAAGCCGTTGCGGAAATCGACGAATGGGCAAAGGCCAACACCGCGGCCGCGGCTGCCGAGCTTGCACCTTCCGTCGGCATTCCGGCTGATGTGTTGACCGTTGCGCTGGAGCGGCAGTCCTATGGCGTGAAAGCCATCGATGACAGCGTGGTCAAGCAACAGCAGGCCATTGCCGATACCTTCTTCGACCTCGGCCTGATCCCCGAAAAGATCTCGATTGCGGACGTCGTACGCAAGGGCGGTGCCTGATGGCGGAAACGTCGGTGGCCGGCGGCTACGCTGCCGGTGAAAGCCGCAAACTCAACCTGAAGGGCCTGGGGAGCGCGCTCGCCCCCTGGACTCTTCCCATCGCGCTCCTCCTCCTCTGGGAAATCGCGTCGCAGACCGGCCTCGTCAACGCCCGTCTCATGCCGGCGCCGACGAAGATCGCCGCAACCTTCTGGCGGTTGCTGCTGGATGGATCGCTGTTCTTTCACACGCTCGCCTCCACGCAGCGCGCCGTGATCGGGCTCGTCATCGGCGGCGGGCTCGGTTTTGTCGCGGGCGTTCTCACGGGGCTCTGGAAGCCGGCGGAAACACTGCTCGACAGCACCTTGCAGATGGTGCGCAACATTCCACATCTGGCATTGATTCCGCTCGTCATTCTCTGGTTTGGAATCGACGAGACGGCCAAGATCTTCCTTGTTTCCATCGGCGTCTTCTTCCCGATCTACATCAACACCTTCTACGGCGTTCGTACCATCGATCCGCAGCTCGTCGAGATGGCGTCGGTCTACGGGCTCGACCGCAAGGCGCTGGTCCAGCGCATCATCCTGCCCGGCGCACTGCCGTCTATCCTCGTCGGCCTGCGCTATGCGCTCGGCTTCATGTGGCTCACGCTCATCGTCGCCGAAACGATCTCGGCCACCAGCGGCATCGGCTACATGACGATGAACGCGCGTGAATTCCTGCAGACCGATGTCGTGCTTCTCGGCATCATCGTCTATGCGCTTCTCGGCAAGCTTGCCGACGTGGCGACCCGGGCGATCGAAAAGCGCGTGCTCGTCTGGCATCCCGCCTATCAGGTGAAGCCGGGGAGCATAAAATGAGTGCTGCCGACTTCTATGTGCCGGAAAGCGCCGGTGGCCTGCCGATCAGCCTTTCGCGGGTCGAAAAATCCTTTGGCGCGCTCAATGTGCTCGGCAACTTCAACCTCGACATCCCGGCGGGCCAGTTCCTGGCCGTCGTCGGCCGGTCGGGTGGGGGAAAGTCGACCCTGATGCGCCTTGTCGCCGGGCTCGATGCGGCCGACAGCGGCCGCGTCGGGATTGGAGGGCGCCAAGTCGAGCGCCTACATCCTTCCGTGCGCCTGCTTTTTCAGGAGGCACGGCTGGTGCCGTGGCAGCGGGTCATCGAAAATGTCGGCATTGCCCGCGGCCCGAACTGGCAGGAGACGGCGCGCCGAACACTGGCCGATGTCGGACTGGAGGGGCGTGAGAACGATTGGCCGAGCGTCCTGTCCGGCGGCCAGCGCCAGCGCGTTGCCCTGGCGCGGGCTCTGGTCAGCGAGCCGCAGATCCTGTTGCTCGACGAACCCTTCGGCGCGCTGGATGCGCTCACCCGTATCGAAATGCACCGGCTGCTCGAACGCATCTGGGCCGCGCGCGGCTTCACCACGGTGCTGATCACGCACGATGTTGCGGAAGCTGTCGCGCTGGCGGATCGCGTCGTTGTGTTGCGGGAAGGGGCTATCGCGCTGGACATAGAGATCGATCTGGACCGTCCGCGCCAGGAGCTTGCCGATCCGCGCGCCGTCGACCTCCAGCGCCGCATATTGGACGCGGTGTAGCGAGCCGCGATCCTCTTCCAGTCCCGAATGAAGGAAAGACCCATGGATATTCGCAAGATCAACGATGATTACTCCGTCTCACCGCAGATCGATGCGGAAGACGTCGATATCGTCAGCCTGCACGGCTTCCGGTCGATCGTGTGCCACCGCCCGGACCACGAACAACCCGAACAGCCTGAATTTGCCGCCATTGCCGCCCGCGCCCGCGAACTCGGCATCGAAGTCCGGCATATTCCCGTGGCGCCGTCCGGACCGACGGTCGAGGCGGTAAGCAGCATGGCGGAGGCGCTCGCCGAATTGCCCGGCCCGGTTCTCGGCTATTGCCGGTCGGGTGCCCGCTCGACGAAGATTTTTGAACAGGCACTGCTGCCGCTCTGAGATTCCGGCTGGGATCGTACTCGGAGGGGGCTTGATTTCGCGGGCAATATTCTATTGTTTTAGTCGATAATACCGTGTCACCACTCGTCGGACAGGACGAGTTCTGGAAGCCGCCGCACCCTGTGCAGGAAAGGAGCCTATCGATGACGCTTGTACCCGCCCATTTCCTCCCGCAATCGCAGGACGCCGGTTCTCTTGCCCGGATCGCCATCGTCGGCCGCGGCTTTACCGGTCTGATGACGGCGATTGCGCTGCTGAAGACTTTTCATCGTCCTTTCCATCTCGTGATGTTCGACCCGTTCCCGAAAATCGATGGCGGAGAGAGCATCGGCCGCCCGGCTTCGGCGCTGCTCAACAGCCGTGTTCGCGACCTCTCGGTCGATCCGGCGGCACGGGACGATTTCCGGCACTGGCTGGAGACCAATGACGACTGGCGTGATCGCGGCGATCCATTGTCCGGCAATGTCGACCACGCCTTCGTGCCGGGAGAGGTGTTCAGCGCCTACGCCTATCAGCGTTTCTCCGAAGCCTTGCGCACGCGCGCCGATGTCATGGTCCAGGTGCGCGCGGAGAGCGTGGCGACGATCGGCCGGCATCCTCAGGGCGGCCTCTCGGTGACATCAGGCGATGGGGAGCAGGCGCGCTTCGACACCGTGTTTCTGGCGACGGGCTATGGCCTGCGCGAAGGCGCCGAGGGCAAAGCCGGTCTTACCGCTGCGAAAGAGGTGCAGGTGATCGGCGGTGGCGTCCATGCCGTCGATCGCGCCTTGCGCCTGCTGGCGGCGGGAGAAGCGTCCCATGTGACGCTGATTTCCGCGTCCGGCTTCCTGCCGCAGCCGCATGCGTCATCGGCCGTCGGCACCGTTTCCTCCGATCGTCCGTTCCCCAACACGCTTCGCGGCGCTTTCCGCCATCTGCGCGAGGCGGCGAACCGCGCAGCGCTGGAAGGCACGGGCTGGCAGGGGATCATGAACGATTTTCGCCTGCACGCGCGCGAACTCTGGCAGGGCCTGACG
This sequence comes from Shinella sp. CPCC 101442, assembly GCF_024704725.1. GTDB lineage: Bacteria > Pseudomonadota > Alphaproteobacteria > Rhizobiales > Rhizobiaceae > Shinella. The sequence continues at coordinate 927,898 of NZ_JALIQS010000001.1, forward strand.
CCGGAGGAGCGCCGTCGCTTCAAGCGCCACGTCAAACCGATCTACGACAGCCACCGCAACCGTCTTCCGCTTGGCCACTACGATCGCCTGCGCCAGGCGATCGCCAGCGGCGCGATCACCGTGCGAAAGGGCAGGGTCGAGCGTATCGCGACGAACGGCGTGCTGCTTTCAGGCGCGGCGGGATTGCAGGTGTTGCCGGCGGACCGGACGATCGATTGTCGCGTGCGCCCGACCGATCTCGATTCCCCGCTGTTCCGCTCGCTTCTCTCCGCGCAGCTCGTAAGACGCGACGAACTCGACCTCGGCATCACCGTCGACCGCGATGGCCGGGCGCTCGTAGGGGCAGGGGTCTTCGAAGGCCTTTTTGCGATGGGGCCGCTCGGCCTCGGGAGCCTGCCCGATATCGATCTCGTGCCACAGATCGTCGCCCAGGCCCATGCGGCGGCCACAGCGCTTGAGACATGGTTGGCAGCGGCGCAACCTCGCACACATTAGGAAATCGGCCTCGCTGCGGCGGGCAGGTTCAGCGCCCGGGATCCGCCTGGGCTGAGCCCTGTCCTTGGCGCCAACGCCGCACGTCTTCCTCGCTTGCCTTGCCGCCACGGGGGCCGTGAATGGTGACGGAACGGGAGGCGGCGGCGACGGCGAAGTCGAGGGCGTCGGTGAAGGTCTGGTTGCGGGCAAGGCACCAGGTGAGCGCGCCGCCGAACGTGTCGCCGGCCCCGGTCACGTCGGCCACCTCGACCGGATAGCCGGCGACCCGCTGGTGTGTTTTGCCATCGAAAGCCTCCGCGCCGTCCGCCGCCAGCGTGCGCACCACCCGACCGATACCGTGGTCGCCGATCCAGTCGCCGATGCGGGCCATGTCGTCATGGCCGAAGGTGGCGCGAAAGCCGACCTGGTTGAAGATGACGACGGCCGCACCGGAGAGATAGGGCATATCCTCGGATGTGCAGCCGCCGACATCGAGATCGAATATGGCACGACGACCGTGCTGAAGCAGGTCGGCGAGCAGGTCGGCCTGCTTGAGTATGCCGTTCTGCGTTTGTGTATGCAGCCTGCGAACACGATAGAGCGTCGTGTAAAGGAAACCGGGCTGGCGCAAGGCGGCAAGCGTTTCGGGCGCCAGCCACATCGGCTGCTCGCCCATTTCGACCGTGAGCACCACATGTTCGCCATCGATCAGGAAGATCAGGTTGCGCGATTCCGCGATGGTGGCGTCGGTCAGCATATGGTCGACGCCGACACAGTTCTGCCGGAGATCGTCGACGAGCCGCTGCGACAAAGGGCTGTCGTTCAGCAAGGAGATGAACTGCGTGTCGCCGCCCAGCGTCGCATGCACGACGGCCGCGTTGGCAATGGAACCGCCGATCTCGGCGGGCAATTCCCGGACCATGCCCTTGTCGGCGCGGCCAGGCCAGCGGTCCGCGGTGTAGTATTCGTCGAGCGCGACGTCGCCGATGAAGAAGGCGGTCATGCCGAAGGTCCATCAGTCGTCCGGACCTGGCGTGGCCCGCCGGCGACCGGAATCCAGGGGCTTTCACCGAGGCCGCAGATTGCCATCCAGTAGTACGCCGCCGGGCGGGTCGCGCCCCGGCAGGCATCGTGCCAGACATTGCGATGCATCACCACCGCCTGGCCCGGCGCGATGACGAAGGCTTCGATCTCGTCGCGATGCGGCGCGTCGGCGGTCGAGGCAGGGGCCACGGCGAGGACGACCGGCTCGGCGGCGCAGAAGATCGCTTCTTCGGTCTGCGGATGCCGTTCCATGGCCGTGCAGGACCACGGCGCGCTTCCGCCGCGAGTCATGCCGAGATGGCCCGAACCGTCGATCAGCGGCGTACGGGTAAAGCCGTCCTGCCATCCGTCGCCGTTCGTGCGGATCACATCGCGATCGGTATCCCCGGCAAGATCGTAGACCTTGCCGTAACGGGCAAAATTCCCGGCCGCCACAGGCCGGGCAACGATGGCGTCGGCGCTCATGCGGCGCTCCTGAGGGCGCGGACCGCGCGCATCAGGCGAGCGACGTGGGTGGCCTCGACACGCCCGGTATCCTTGTGGTCGTGCTTGAACCAGCTTCCGACGATCGCACCGTCGGCATGGGCGAGGTGCTCGGCAGCGTTCGCTTCGGTGAGGCCGGCGCCGACAAGCAGCGGCACTGTGCCGCCGGTGGCGGCGCGGAAGCGTGCCACTTTGTCCATGTCCGTCGGCTGGCCGGTGGCATCCGAGGTCACCACGAGGCCATCGCAGCGCGCGGCACCCAGCCGCACATCCTCTTCTTCCGGTCGCCCGGAAAGGACCGGTTGATACTTGAACCGCACGCCGCCGAGCAGCAGCGATGGAACGCTCGCCCGCCGGGCGGCAAAATTCGCCGCGAAGACGGCATCGTCCTCCGGCGGCAGGTGGCCGGCGACGGAATCGACCTGAATGAAGGAAACCGGATAGCGTTTGGCGAGCGTAAAGGCGCGCGGATCGTCGCGCAGCACATTGACGCCGATCTTCGCGCCGAGATCGAGGCTGCACAGCCGGTCGAGGACACGCTCGACGTCATCGGCATCGCCGAAATAGTTTTCCACCACCAGCCCGTCGACGCCTTCGCCGGCCATGATGCGGGCTTCCTCCTCGGCCTGAGCGAGTTTCGCGGCGGGACCTTCGCCGGCAAGATGCAGCATGCCGAGAATGGGTTTCACGGTGTTGAAGGTCTCACTGAGACGGTTCATGTCGGTTCTCCTGCGTCGCGCCGCCCTCAGGCGGGCGCGGTATCGCGCCCCCAGCGCGTTGCGAATTTCATCTGGACGGCCGGCGAGTAGACGATCGACGTGCGCTCGACCAACCGGTCGTCCGCGTCGAGCACATCCCCGCTGGCGCAAAGGTAGCCAGGCACATGTGGTGCCGGGCCAAAGACCTCCCGCAGGCGTTCGGACGGCGGCACGACAGTCAGCAGCAGTTCCGAGCGCAGGGGGTGGCGGTCATAGTCGCGGCGCAACACCTCGTAGAGCGATTGCGCCGCGAAATCGTTGGTCTCGATACCGGGATAGAGAGCCAGGTCGAGCTGGGACGTATCGACGTTCAGCCAGCTGACCGTTTCGTCATTGGCCAGCCCTCGGGCGCGGACGAGCAGCAGCTCGCCATTTTCCACCCGGTGTTCGAGCACCCGCGTGACGGGGCGCTGACCCTGCCGGCGGGCGAGTTCGGTAAAACTGCCGAAATTCCAGATATTGTGGCTGATCGGTCGATGCGAGACGATGGTGCCCCGGCCGCGTACCTGCTGGACCAAACCTTCCGACACCAGAAGCGCCATCGCGTTGCGCACGGTGGTGCGGGCGATGCCGAACTGGTCGCGCAACTGGTTTTCAGAGGGGATGGCCTCCCCCTCCGAGAAATCGCCGCTGAGAATAGCGGCACGCAGCGCCCGGTAGAGCTGGCGATAGAGCTGCTCGCTCGAATAGGAATCGAGGCGAAAGCGCGACAGCCGGTCATCCGGGCTCGTGGTGTTGGCGTCTGGCGTGGAAGGCTGGGTCAAGGCAGGCTCCGGCAGAGTTCCGTTACTTCGTGGTTCCGTTTATCTTGAACTCTTCCACGCCCGCCTCTTTCAAGCCGTAGCGGTCGAGGATCTGTGCATAAGTGCCATCCGCCTTCAGTGCGTCGAGCGTGGCGTGCACCGCGTCGCGCAGTTCTCCATTCGCCTTGGCGAAGGCGATGCCGTAGTGGTTGACGTCGCCGACCTCGCCGATCTGGTAGAACTTGCCCGGCTCCTGCTTCATCAGGTCGAGCAGGCCTTCCAGGCCGATGACCGACGCCTGGGCGCGGCCCTGGCGGATTTGCATGATGTGCTCGGCCTGGGTCGGGATCTGGATGACGGTGATCAGCTTGTCGGCCGGGCAAATGGACTTGCCGAGCTCTTCTGCCCAGGTGACCCAGCTCGTGCCGGTCGCCACGGCGACGGTCTTGCCGCAGAGATCGGCTTCGGTCTTGATCTCGGCCTGATGGTCGACGCTCGAATAGAAGACGTTGCCCGTCTTGAAGTAGTCGATGAAATCGAGCTGTGTCTGGCGCTCGACCTTGTCGGAGAAGGCCGTGATGATCATGTCCGACCGGCCCGTGACGACCTGCGGGATGAGCTGCGGAAACTCGACGTTCTGGAATTCCGCCGCCAGGCCGAGCCGTTCGGCGATCGCCTTGGCAAGATCGATGTCGAAGCCTTTCAGCTCCGTCGAGCCGGCGTCGTTGTATTCCATCGGCGGGTAGGCCAGGCTGATCGTGAAGTTCAGCTTGCCGGCCGAGCGCACGGCCTCGGGCAGCGCGGCCGCGAGCTTTTCGTCGCCGGCCGCCTGTGCGATGCCGGCGAGACTGATAAACGTGGCGGAGGCAAGCCCCAGCATCATTGGCAGGATTGTCTTCATTGTCCGTACTCCCATTGTTGGACGAAAGAAAAAGGGTCAGGCGAGCACGCGGCTCAGGAACGAGCGCACGCGCGGATCGGAGGGGTTGCTGAGGACGTCGCCGGGCGCACCCATTTCGCGGATTTCGCCGTCGATCATGACCACGACGCGGTCGGCCACCTCGCGGGCGAAGCCGATCTCGTGGGTGACGACGATCATGGTGGTGCCGCCGCGGGCAAGCGCGCGCATCACCTCCAGCACCTCGCCGACAAGCTCCGGGTCGAGCGCGCTGGTCGGCTCGTCGAACAGCATGACGCGCGGCTCCATCGCAAGCGCGCGGGCGATGGCCACGCGTTGCTTCTGGCCGCCGGAAAGCTGCGAGGGATAGCTTGCGGCCTTGCCGGCCATGCCGACCTGCTCCAGCAGCTCCATGGCGCGGGCCTCCGCCTTGGCGCGGCTGAGACCGCGAACGACCATGGGCCCTTCGATGACATTGCCGAGCACCGTACGGTGGGCGAAAAGATTGAAATGCTGGAACACCATGCCAAGCTGGCTCTGCTGGGCGCGCAGCCGCTTGACCGGCAGCTCCTGCAGGGCGCCGCGGGTAAGCGCGTAGCCCATGATGGCGCCATCGACCCAGACGTAGCCGCCATTGGGCGTTTCCAGGTGGTTGATGCAGCGCAGGAACGTGCTCTTGCCACTGCCGGAAGGGCCGAGGATGCACAGCACCTCGCCATGGGTGACTTCGAGATCGAGCCCCTTGAGGACTTCGTGGTCACCAAAACTCTTGCGGATACCGACCGCCTTGACTGCGAGGCTCATGCTTCCCCCTCGACGGCCGGACGTCGCGCCCAGCCCTTGAACCACCGGCGCTCGCCGGACGCCGTCGCGCCGTCGCGGCCGAAATGGCGTTCGAGATAATATTGACCGATGGACAGCACCGTGGTGCCGGCGAGATACCAGACGGCGCAGACGAACAGCAGTTCGATGACGGCCCCGTTGATGAAGTAGATGCGCTGCGCCGCGTTGAGCATTTCGCCCATGGCGATGGTGGCGGCGAGCGAGGAGAATTTCAGCATGCCGATGGCGCTGTTGCCGAGCACCGGCAGGATCAGCCGCAATGTCTGCGGCAGAACGATGCGGCGCATCGTCTGGTCGGGCGTCATGCCGAGCGTATGGGCTGCTTCCTTCTGGCCGCGATCGACGGAGCCGATGCCGCCGCGCACCACTTCCGTGAGGTAGGAGCCCTCGTTGACGCCCAGGCCGAGGACCGCAGCGACGAACGGCGTCACCACATCGACCATACGCTCATCCACCAGACCGGGAATGTACAGGCGCGGAAACACAAGCGCGATGTTGAACCAGATGAGAAGCTGGAGAAGCACCGGCGTTCCGCGAAAGATCCAGACATAGAGCCAGGCGGCAAAGCGCAGGATCGGGTTTTCCGACAGGCGCATGATGCCGAAGGCAAAGCCGAGCGCGACCCCCAGCACCAGGGCACAGGCCGAAATCAGCAGCGTCCAGCCGAAACCGGTGATGATGACCTCCGCCGTCAGAAACTGCCCGACCACCGTCCACTGGATCTGCCCGACAGCGAAAGCGCGGGCGACGACGGCAAGCAGAAGAAGAACGATACCACCGCTGACCCAGCGGCCGGGATGTCGCAAACGGCGCACAGCCACGTCCGGGCCGGGAAGGTCCGCAAGGGGCAGCGTTACGGTTGAGTTCAGAGAGGACTGTCGCATGGCATCCAATTGTAGGGTTAGGCCTACAACTTACTAGGCAGTTCTATCGGCAGAGTCAAGTCGATCCTCTACACCTCGCGTTTTGGGTAAAGGCGACTTCGTCAGCGGCAGCATGATGGAGGATTGGAGACGCGCTAGCTGGGCGGCTACGCTGAGGGCTGTCGACGCTGGAAGCGCACTCGAAGATCAATGGGATCAAGGCCAAGAGCCGCATGAGGGAGACTGATCATATCCAGTCGCGCGAAGTCCGCGATGCACGAGGTGAAACGCCCTGCCGCTCCTTGGTAAACATGACCTCGACGTTGCCGCTCACTCGACCTGAAGGTTTTCCTTGAGGAGGACCTCGATGCGGATTCGCTCCTGCGAGGCGAGAAGCTCGCGGTGGTCGGAGCGGGCGCGCATGATGCGCAACGCGCTGCGCACGGCATGGCCGGGATCCTGGGCGATCACGGCGTCGATGCGCTCGTCTATCAGCGCCTGCTCGCTGAAGGGGGTGCGCTCATGCGCGACGACGGTGAGGGCGCGCCCCTCCTGCGCGCTCCAGACGGCGGTCAGCGGCACGCGCGCCTCCGAGCTCAGGACATAGACGGCGATGGTGTCCGGGTTGTGGTGCAACGTCCGACCGATGATGAGGCCGGCGCGCTTTTCGTCCGCATAGGTTTCCAGCGACGGCAGGCTCTGGAGATAGGGGAACTGAGCGTTGATAATGCTGTCGAAGCCGAGTCGACGCTGGATGCTGTCGAGCGCCATCATGGTTTCGGCGACGACCATGATCTTGCCCGGCCGCGCACCGATGAAACGGCCGGCGATCTTGCCGGCCGTCGCGCCTGCGGCGAAGTTGTCGACGCCGACATAGTCCGCGCTCTCCATGCGCTCCTGGCCGGAGAGGAACTGCACGACCTTCACGCCGCGCTCGACGAGCCGCATCAATGCGTCGCGGACCTGCGGCGATTCCGGCGCCATCACGGCAACGCCGTCCACCGCCTCGCTGTCGATGGCGGAGAGATATTTCGCGATCTGGTGCGGGTCGCCCATGGGAATCTGAGCGGCCTCGACGTCGGTGGAATCGGCGCGTAGCGCCTCTTTCGCCTCGCCGACACGGGAGATGAGTTCGGCGAGATATTGGTCGCCGGAGGCCGGAACGACGAATCGGAAGCGATAGGTCTTGTTGCGGGCCAGCGCCACGGCGGCTGGATTGCGTATGAAGCCGATGCGCTCGATGGCTTCAGCTACCTTTTTCGCCGCCTTGGGGCTGACATTGGGCCGCTCGTTGAGCACGCGATCGACGGTCGCGAGACTGAGGCCCGCGGCTTCTGCCAGATCTTTTGCGGTTGGCCGCATTCTCCGTCCTCGTTCACTCGGCATGACGTCTCCGCGATTTCTCTAGCAAAATGCGGACGAAAGCAACAATTGACGTGCGCACCTCAAAATTCCCTTGCATTGAGGTGCGCACCTCAATATGACTTGTTCCGTGGTCGCCGGGAGGAACGTGCGCACCACGAGGCGGCGCGGAGGAGAGCAAGCCCGCCGGGAAGTCATTCCGCGCCAGGTGCCCGTAATGGGCGTTTTCTGCCTTCCGATGGGGTCGGGAGGCGAGGGAGGAGGTCCCCGCCATGACATTTCGCCATATCAGATCACTCGCCGCTTTCGGTGCGCTTCTGGCCGCCGGTGTTGCAACCACGGGCCAGGCCAATGCAAAGGACTTGACACTCTGCTGGGCTGCCTGGGATCCGGCAAACGCACTCGTCGAGCTGAGCAAGGATTTTGAGGCCAAGAGCGGCGTCACGATGAAATTCGAGTTCGTGCCATGGCCGAACTTCGCCGACCGCATGCTCAACGAGCTAAACTCCGGCGGCAAGCTGTGCGATCTCATGATCGGCGACAGCCAGTGGATCGGCGGCGCCGCCGAGAACGGCCAATACGTGAAGCTCAACGATTTCTTCGACAAGGAAGGGATCAAGATGAGCGATTTCATCCCGGCGACCGTCGTCGGTTATGCCGAATGGCCGAAGAACTCGCCGAACTACTGGGCGCTGCCGGCCTTCGGCGACGTCGTCGGCTGGAGCTACCGCAAGGACTGGTTCGCCCGTCCGGAATTGCAGGCGGAGTTCAAGGAAAAATACGGCCGTGAACTGGCCGTGCCGAAGACCTTCGGCGAATTGAAGGATATCGCGCAGTTCTTCCAGAAGCGCGAGATCGACGGCAAGACGGTCTATGGCGCGGCGATCTATACGGAGCGCGGCTCCGAGGGCATCACCATGGGCGTCATGGACGTGCTCTACAGCTTCGGCTTCAAGTATGAGAACCCGGACAAGCCCTACGATCTGGAAGGCTACGTCAATTCCGCCGAGGCGGTGAAGGGTCTGGAGTTCTACAAGGAACTCTACGATTGCTGCACGCCGCCCGGCCATTCCGACGCCTATATGTCGGAAGACATCGACGCCTACAAATCGGGCCAGGTCGCGCTGCACATGAACTTCGCCTTCACCTGGCCCGGCATCCATGCCGACGCCAATGTCGGCGGCGAAAAATCGGGCTATTTCCCCAATCCGGCGGGTCCTGACGGTGCGGCCTATGCGCAGCTCGGCGGCCAGGGCATTTCCGTCGTCTCTTCCTCGGAAAAGCAGGAGGATGCGCTCGCCTATATCAAGTGGTTCGCGCAGCCGGAAATCCAGCAGAAATGGTGGGAAATGGGCGGCTATTCGGCGCTCTTGAAGGTGGTCGAGGACCCGAAGTTCGCGACCAGCCAGCCCTATGCGCAGACCTTCCTCGATTCCATGGCGATCGTGCAGGATTTCTGGGCAGAGCCGGCCTATGCCTCGCTGCTCCAGGCGGCGCAGAAACGGTTCCACGACTATGTCGTCGCCGGCCAGGGTTCCGCCAAGGATGCACTCGATGGCCTCGCCAAGGACTGGACGCAGGTCTTCGACGACGAAGGCAAGTACTGATCGCCATCGGCCCAGGCCCGCGCCTCCCAGTGGGCCAAGGCGCGGCCGGAGCCGGGGATCTGCCCCGGCTCTGCCGCCGCTCAGTCTGACATCAGGGGAACACCCATGCTGAAATCATCCGTGGACCGGGTCGCCGAAGCGACGCCGCGCGCCATCGCCAACCGCATGCACGGCCTGTCGGACCGCGCGCTCGCCTGGCTCTTCGTCGGCCCGTCGATCGTGCTGCTTCTGGCGGTCAACATCTTCCCGCTCATCTGGACGATCCGGCTGAGTTTTACCAATTTCCGCGTCAACCGGCCCAATGCCGAAGTCGAGTTCGTCGGCCTTAAAAACTACCTGAACATCCTGTCGGACCGGGACATCTGGCTGACAATGCAGGCGACGGCCCACTTCCTGATCTGGACCATCGTGCTTCAGGTCCTGATCGGTTTCACACTCGCCTATCTCATCAACAAGAAGTTCCGTGGCAACGATCTCTGGACGACGATCATCGTGCTTCCGATGATGCTGAGCCCGGCCGTCGTCGGTAATTTCTGGACCTTCCTCTACCAGCCGCAGATCGGCCTCTTCAACTATGCGGTCGGTTTCCTGACCGGCGCGGACCCATCGAGCTTCTCGATGATCGGTGACGTGTCGCTTGCCCCCTGGGCCATCGTCATCGTCGATACCTGGATGTGGACCCCTTTCGTCATGCTGATCTGCCTTGCGGGCCTGCGCTCCATTCCGGGCAGCATCTACGAGGCGGCCGAATGCGACCGGGCCAGCAAGTGGCGGCAGTTCTGGACGATCACCATCCCGCTCGTCCTGCCCTTCCTGATGCTCGCCGTGCTGTTCCGCGGCATCGAGAACTTCAAGATGTTCGATCTCGTCGTGCAACTCACCGGCGGCGGCCCGGGCTCGATCACCGAACTCACCTCGATCAACCTCAAGCGCGAGGCCTTCGAGAAATGGCGTACCGGCTACGCCTCGGCCTATGCCGTCATCCTCTTCGTCACGGTCTTCGGCCTCGCCTCGATCTATGTCAAAGCGCTCAACAAGGTGAAACAACGATGAGCAGCTATTCCGTCACCGAGCCGTCACCGCGGCAAAAATGGGCCGCGGGCATCCTGGTCATCGGCTATGCGCTGATCACGATCCTCCCGCTGGTCTGGATCATCACGACCAGCTTCAAGAGCCCGTCGGACGCCATCGCCTATCCGCCGAAAACCTTCTTCACGCCGACGGTGGAAGGCTACGTCAACGTCTTCACCACGCGCACCCGCCTCTCGCCCGAACAATTGCAGGCGCTTGGCGAACCCACCACCTGGTACGACAAGCTGGTGCGCAAGGACGGGCTCGTCATTTCCGGCCCCTCGCGCTTTGCCGAACGCTTCACCAACTCCGTCATCATCGGCTTCGGATCGACGGTGCTGTGCATCGTGCTCGGCACGGCGGCGGCCTATGCGTTCTCCCGCTTCAAGGTGCCGCTGAAGGACGATCTGCTGTTCTTCATCCTCTCGACGCGCATGATGCCGCCGATCGCCGTCGCTATTCCGATCTTCCTGATGTTCCGTTCGCTCGGCCTTAGCGACACGCATGCCGGCATGATCCTGCTCTATACGGCGGTGAACCTGTCGCTGTCCGTCTGGCTGCTCAAGGGCTTCATCGACGAGATCCCGATCGAATACGAGGAGGCGGCACTGATCGACGGCTACACGCGGTTCCAGGCCTTCTACAAGGTGGTGCTGCCGCAGGCGGCCACCGGCATCGCCTCGACCGCGATCTTCTGCCTGATCTTCGCCTGGAACGAATATGCCTTCGCCGTCCTGCTGACATCCGGCAACGCCCAGACGGCGCCGCCCTTCATTCCCACCATCATCGGCGTCAGCGGCCAGGATTGGCCGGCCGTTGCCGCCGGCGCGACGCTCTTCCTCGTCCCGGTCATGGTGTTCACCATCCTTCTGCGCAAACATCTCCTGCGCGGCATCACCTTCGGAGCAGTCCGCAAATGACAAGATTCTTCAACGGCTTGCTGCATTTCAGGCGAAGCGCCTGGGAAATGCTGGCCTCGGTGCTGATCGCGGCGGGCGTCTTCATGCTCATGCAGCCTTTCGCGCTGGTGCTCTATTCGTGGTCCTTCGTCGTAACCTTGCTGGGCACGGTGATGTTCATCATCGTCAGCCATTTCCCGGAGTAGGCCGATGGCGCAGATCAAAATCCAGAACGTTCGCAAGGAGTTCGGCGCCTTCACTGCCGTGCGTTCCTCGTCCTTCACCATCGAGGACGGCGAGTTCTTCATGCTGCTCGGCCCCTCCGGCTGCGGCAAAACGACGACGTTGCGCATGATGGCCGGCCTCGAACTGCCGACGTCGGGCGAAATCTTCATCGACGGCGAGGAAGTCGGCATGAAGCCGGCGAGCCAGCGCGACATCGCCTTCGTCTTCCAGATGTTCGCGCTCTACCCGCACATGAACGTGCGCAAGAACATCTCCTACCCGCTGGTGAGCCAGGGCCTGCGCGGCGAGGAGGTCAAGACCCGCGTTGCCGAAGTCGCCCGCATCCTGAAGATAGAGCACATTCTCGATAGGCCCGTAGGCGGGCTTTCCGGTGGCGACCGCCAGCGCGTGGCGCTCGGACGGGCCATCGTGCGGCGACCGAAAGCCTTCTTCATGGACGAGCCGCTCGGCGCGCTCGATGCCGAGTTCCGCGAGCATATGGCCGAGGAACTCAGGGCTCTGCATGATCGCATGGGCGCGACAACCGTCTATGTCACGCATGACCAGCTTGAAGCCATGCAGATGGGCGACAAGATCGTCGTCATGAACCACGGCTCGGTCGAGCAGTTCGGCAAGCCGCAACAGATCTACGACTGGCCGGCGACGAAATTCGTCGCCCAGTTCATCGGTTCTCCGTCCATGAATTTTCTGGAGTTCGACGGCATGATCGGCATCGGCGGGACCAGTGTCGATCTCGGCGGCATCAGGATCAACGTGCCCGCCGCACGAGAAGGCCGCGCCGGCCGCCTGACGCTTGGCGTTCGTCCGGAACATGTGACGTTCCGCGACGACGCGCCCTATCGCGGCCGTATCAGCGCCGTCGAATATCTCGGCACGACACAGATCGTCACGCTCTCGACGGAGCATGGCGACCTGAAGGCGCGCATTTCATCCGCTCAAACGGCGCGTGAGGATGAACTGCTCGGCCTCGATTTCGATGCGCGCACCCTCTCGCTTTTCGATGCGGAAAGCGGCAGGGCGATGATCTCCGAGGGTAATGAGGGAGTGCTGGCACATGGCTGAGATCGTTCTTGAAAACGTGACGAAACGCTTCGGGGATACCGTCGCGCTCGACAATGTCTCACTGACCGTGCCCGACGGCTCCTTCGTCGTGCTGCTCGGCCCGACAGGCGCGGGCAAGACGACTACGCTGCGCATGGTTTCGGGCCTCGATGCGCCCGACAGCGGCGAGGTTTATATCGGCGGGCGCTCCATGAGGGGGCTCTCGCCGGCCGAGCGCAATGTCGCCATGGTGTTTCAGCAATATTCGCTTTATCCGCACCTCACCGTTCGCCAGAACCTGGAGTTCCCCCTGAAATCCCCGCTCCTGAAGACGCCGAAAGAGGCGATCGACCGGAAGGTGCGGGAGGTCGCGGAGGTCCTGCAGATCGCCCATAAGCTGGACAACAAGGCAACGGCGCTTTCGGGCGGCGAGATGCAGCGCGTCTCGATTGGGCGTGCGTTGGTGCGCAATCCCGAAATCTTCCTGATGGACGAACCGCTGAGTTCGCTCGACGCGAAGCTCAGGGCGGACCTGCGCATCGAATTGAAGCGCATCCAGGCGAAATCGGGTGCGACGCTGCTCTATGTCACCCACGACCAGATCGAGGCGATGACCATGGCGACCCATGTCGGCGTGCTCAATGCGGGCAAACTGGTGCAGTTCGGCTCGCCGCGCGAAGTCTACGAACAGCCCGTCAGCATCTACGCCGCAACCCGCCTCGGCCAGCCGCGCATCAACGTGCTGCCGGCCGATCTTTTCGCCGGCGCCCCGGCGCGTGCAACGAGCATCGGCCTTCGCCCGGAGCATATCGCGCAAGGCGAGGGGGAGGAGGCGCTGGTCAAGCGCGTCGAGCACCTCGGCGACCAGACACGCCTCCACCTCACCTTCAAGCGGCATGACCTGATAACCGTCACCGACGCCCATACCCCGCTTCGCGGTGGCGAGACCATCCGGATCCAACCGTCACGACCGCTCTTTTTCGATGCGGCCGGCATGCGCCTGTAGTGCTGGCCCGCTTGCAACGGACCAGCGCTAAAGCTTTTGTTTTTTCAGCATGATCCTGCCGATTCCTGTTTCACACCGGTCGGATCACGCATCAGTCTGAGGAGATTTTTCATGGCGCAATTCATCAATCGGCGTGAAGACGTCGTTACCGAGGCGATCGACGGGGTGCTGGCTCTCTCGGGCGGTACGCTGACCCGTCTCGACGGCTATCCCCATATCAGGGTCGTCCTGCGCAGCGACTGGGACAAGTCCAAGGTGGCGATCGTCTCGGGCGGCGGCTCTGGCCATGAGCCGGCCCATGTCGGCTTCGTCGGCAAGGGCATGCTGACGGCCGCCGTCTGCGGCGACGTTTTTGCCTCGCCGAGCGTCGATGCCGTGCTCGCCGGAATTCTTGCGGTAACAGGCCCCGCCGGATGCCTCCTCGTCGTGAAAAACTATACTGGCGACCGGCTGAATTTCGGCCTTGCCGCGGAGCGGGCGCGGGCTTTCGGCCTCAACGTTTCCATGGTGATTGTCGGCGACGACATCGCGCTGCCCGAGCTGCCGCAGGCGCGCGGCGTCGCCGGCACGCTCTTCGTGCACAAGATTGCGGGTGCTCTTGCGGAAAAGGGGGCCGACCTCGACACGGTCACCGCCGCCGCCAGACATGTCATCGCCCGCACGCACTCCATCGGCATGTCGCTCGACACCTGCCGCGTGCCGGGTTCGCCGAAGGAGGATCGCATTCCCGAAGGCAAGGCCGAACTCGGCCTCGGCATCCATGGCGAAGCCGGTGTCGAACAGATCGATTTCGCAGGCGCACGCGCCTCCGTTTCGATCATGGTCGACCGGCTGGCCGCCGTCATGGGTGAAGGGCAGCACGTGGCGCTGATCAACAATCTCGGCGGCGCCTCGGTGGTGGAAATGTCCGTGCTCGCCCATGACCTTCTCGGCTCGTCCATCGGCGCAAAAATCACCCACGCCGTCGGCCCCGCACCGCTGATGACCTCGCTCGACATGCAGGGTTTCTCCATCTCCGTCCTCTCCGCCGATGCGGCCGAACTGGACCTGCTGAAAGCCCCCGTGCCGATCGCCGCCTGGCCCGGCGTCTCGGAAATCCGCCCGATCGCTATCGCCGCGCTGCCGGATGGCCTGACCCCGATCACCCCGATGGCCTCCGGCCATGCCGCGACGCGTGCCTTCGTCATCAATTGCTGCGACGTCCTCATCGCCGCCGAACAGGACCTCAACGCGCTGGACGCCAAATCCGGCGACGGCGACACCGGCTCGACGCTGGCAGGCGCCGCCCGCGCGCTGATCAACGCCATCGATCGCCTGCCGCTGTCCGATCACACCCAGCTCCTGCGCGCCATCGGCCAGGAGCTTAGCCAAACTATGGGCGGATCCTCCGGCGTGCTGCTCGCCATCTTCTTCGCGGCGGCCGGCGACGGCGCATCGAGTGGCTTGCCGATGCGCGAGGCGCTCCGCGCGGGTCTCGCCCGCATGCAGGAAATCGGCGGCGCGCGGGCCGGCGACCGCACGATGGTCGATGCGCTTGCGCCCGCGCTCGAATCCCTCGGCCAGAGCGTTGCCGCCGCCGCGGCGGCAGCCCGCGAAGGAGCGAATTTCACGGCAACCCTCACCCGCGCAAAGGCCGGGCGCGCAGCCTATATCAACGCCAGACAACTCGAAGGGCACATCGATCCGGGCGCCGAGGCCGTGGCCCGGCTCTTCGAACATCTTGCGCGCTGACTGAACGTCCGCCCTTCGCCGGCCGCGATCCTATCGCGCCGGCGTGGCGTGGGGGGCCGTTCGTTTCCGATAGAGGATAGCCGCATGTCCGTTTTGCGGACTGCGTGGTTGACGCCAAGCCACGCCATGCGGCGGATCAAGCCAAAGATCCTGCCGAGTTTGCGCGGCGTATTCGGCCCCGATCCGATACGCATCGCCGGCGAGAGACGGGAGGCCGTCAGTCTTCGCCGATCAGGCCGTCAAACACCTCCAGCATCGCGTCGACGATGGCTTGGCCGAGCGCATTGGCAGCACCGGCAATGGCCTCATCGCCATCTCCTCGCGCGGTAAGAGCGAGAGCGCCACCCTGTTCGGCAACAATGGCCGCAGCGCGTTCGATCGCCCATTGGGCGAAATCGCTGCGGTTTGCGATGGTCGTCGTTTCCTCGATCGGCTCCATGGACTTCTCTCTGGTCTTCATTGTCAGGGTGTCGGCAGGAAGGACACAGTGCGAAGTCAGCGCAAGCGCCTGGCACCCCCGCCTAGAATAGCGATTCGGCACCATACGGCAGGGGATAGCAGCCTGCACCTGGATAAATGAGGACGCGACGACGGCAGTGGATCAGGCCTTATAGGCTCTCAATTCGCGGGGTCGCCGTAGATCTCACCGAAGAATGCTGACCTGTCGTCGTTCCGGTCATGTTGAATACATAACATTGATGTTGACTGATGTGGCATACATAACATAGCCTCCGCATTGTGTCTGACGGCACGTTGGATTTGGGGAGGAGAAAAAGATGAACTTTTGGAGCAGGCCCCGCATGCGGGCCATGGGTTTGACATTGCGCGGCGCGACCTTCCTGGTTGCCGGACTGATTGCTTTTGAACCCGCCTTGGCGGCCGACGTCATTCGTGTCGTCTCGCCCTACCAGACGACGACCCTGGACCCGATGCGTTCGGCGGCGGCCGGCAACATCGAAACCTATGGCCAGCTCTATTCGCGCCTTGTTCGGCGCAATTCGGAGACCGGCGTCCTGGAGCCAGGACTGGCCGAGACGTGGGAAGTTTCCGGAGACGGCAAGACCTACACGTTCCATCTGCGTGACGCGCAGTTCTCCGACGGTTCGCCGATCACGGCTGCCGACGTGGCCTTCAGCCTGGAACGCATCCGGGGCGACAAGAAATCGGCTTATCCCGCGCCGCTCAGCTCTGTGGAATCCGTGACCGCCGCTGATCCGAAAACCGTGGTCGTGCAGCTCAAATCGGCCTTCGCGCCGTTCCTCGGCAACGCCGAAATCTGGAATATGGGCATAGTTTCCAAGGCCGATGTCGAGAAGCGCGGCGAGGAAGCAGCGTTCGCCACGGTGCCGGTCACATCCGGCCCCTATGAGGTCAAGCAGTGGAAGCCGAACGAAAAGCTCGTTCTCGAACCCAATCCGCACTACTGGCGCAAGGGCTATCCGAAGTCGGACGCAACCGTCGAGCTGATCGAGATCGCATCGCCTGAAACCCGTATCGCCATGCTGAAGGCGGGCGAGATCGATGTCGTCCGGGCAGTGCCGTGGGCGCAGATCGACGATCTGAAGACGGTCGAGACGATCGATATGCGGCTCGAACCATCGACCACCATCTACATGACCCTGCTCAACCACAAGCGTGAACCCTTCTCCAACCTGCAGGCACGGCAGGCCGCAGGCATGGCGATCGACAACGAAGCCATGGCCAAGGCCATCACGCGTGGTTATGCCGAACCGGCAAACACCACGCTGCCGGGCAGTGTCGATTTCCATGACAAGGACTATCCGGGCATTCCCTACGATCCTGCCAAGGCGAAGGAACTGCTCGCCGAGTCCGGCATGGCGGGGCACGAAGTAAAAATCCTGGCGACCGCCGACGCGCCGTCCCAGCAGACAGCGCTGCTGATCCAGGCGCAATGGCAGGCGATCGGCCTGAAGCCCGTCATCGTCAATGTCGACGGTGGTGCCTGGTGGGATGCCACCGGCAAGGGCGACTACGACGCCGCAGCCAACTGGTGGTACAACGAGACACCGGACCCCGACCTTGCCGTGCGCTGGGCCGTGTGCGGAACCTGCGGCTCGAACTCCTACAACACCTTCTATGCCAATCCGAAGGTGGATGCGCTCGTGGAGGAGGGCACCAAGGAGGTCGATCAGGCCAAGCGGGCGGAAATCTACAAGGAAATCCAGAAGATCACCACCGACGAGGTTGCACAGGTTCCTCTTTACTACGCGCCGAATGCGGTCGCGTACGCGAAGCGTCTCGAAGGCCTCAAGCTGACGCCATCGCTGCAATGGACCCTGGAAGAAACGACCATCGGCCAGTGAGCCGCCTCAAGCGCGCCCTGACAGGGGCGCGCCCTTGACGCTCGAACCGGAGAACCGGATTGTCTCTTCTGCAACTTATCGCGCGGCGCCTGCTGCAATTGATCGGCGTTCTGGCCGGCATCAGCCTCGTGACGTTCCTGCTGGTGCATATGGCGCCCGGCGATCCCGCGCGGCTTCTTGCCGGGGAGAGGGCGAGCGCCGAGACCATTGCCGCGATCCGCTCGCAATATGGGCTGGACCTGCCGCTCTGGCGGCAGTTTCTGACCTATCTCGTCAATCTGCTTTCGGGTGACATCGGCCAGTCCCTGCGCTTTCAGCGGCCGGTCAGCCAGCTCATCGAACAGTTCATGTGGCCGACGCTGTTCCTCACCGTCTATGTCATCTGCCTCGCCATCCCGCCGACGGTCGCGCTCGCCATCCTCGGCGCCCGCCGGCCCGGCGGCATCGCCGACCAGATCATCCGGCTGGTCGGCATTGCGGGCCTCACCATCCCGGTGTTCTGGCTGGGTATCATGATGTCGCGTTTCTTCGGCGTCAGCCTCGGCTGGTTCCCCGTTTCGGGCTACGGCACGGGCTTCACGGGGCATCTCCATCACCTGTTCCTGCCGGCGATGTCGACGGCTATCTGGCTGGTGCCGGTTCTGACGCAGAGCCTGCGCGCCGCCCTCATCGAGAAGACGACGGCCGACTTCGTGACCGCCGCCCGGGCACAGGGCGCGACGGAACGGCAGATTTTCTGGCAAACCATGTTGCCGAACGCCGTGCTGCCGACGCTCAACCTGCTCGGTGTCATGGTGGCCTTCATGATCGGCGGCGCCGTCATCGTCGAAACCGTCTATGCGGTACCGGGGCTCGGCACGCTGATGGTCAACGCGTTGCTCGGGCGCGACTACTACGTCGTGCAGGGGCTGACGCTGGTCTTTGCGGTCTCGACGGTCCTGATCACGCTGCTGGTGGATTTGCTGACCGCCTTCATCGACCCGCGCGTCCGGTTCTGAGGAAATCGCACATGGCTGACACCCCCGTTCTGGCGCAGATCGCGCCGCCCGCCCGCAGAATCACCCCTACCATGCCAGTTGCGCTCGCCATCCTGTTCGGATGGCTGATGGTGGCGCTGACGGCTCCGTTGATCGCGCCCTATGATCCTGATGCCATCGACATCGTCAACATGCTCTCGCCGCCGGGCGCGGCCCACTGGTTCGGCACGGACCAGGTCGGGCGCGACGTCTTTTCGCGTGTTCTCTACGCAAGCCGTGTCGATCTGCTGCTGTGTTTCGCCGGCGTGCTGCCGCCCCTTCTGATCGGCACGACCATCGGGCTGCTGAGCGGCTACTTCGGTGGTGTCGTCGACAATGTGTTCATGCGCATCTACGACTTGACCGTCGCATTTCCCTTCTTCGTGCTGGTGCTGGCCATTGTCGGCGTGCTCGGGCCGGGGCTTCTCAACTTCATCCTCGCGCTGGCGCTCGTCGGCTGGGTCAGCTATGCGCGGCTGGTGCGGGCGCAGGTGCTGACGATCCGTGAAAGCGAGTATATCCAGGCGGCCAAATGCCTCGGCTACCCGCCGAGGGCCATTCTCAGCCATCATGTGCTGCCGAACGCCGTCGGGCCTGTCATCGCTTATGCGGTCAGCGACGCGGTGCTCGTCATGCTGGCGGGCGCAAGCTTCGGCTTCCTCGGCCTCGGCGCACAACCGCCGCTCGCCGAATGGGGCGTCATGATCGCCGACGGGCAGGCATTCGTGCAGCAGGCCTGGTGGATATGCCTGTTTCCGGGTCTCGCCGCGATTTCGCTCGGCCTCGGTTTCGCCTTGCTTGGTGATGGGCTCGGACAGATACAGCGCAGGGGAGTTACGGCATGAACGGCCTGGAAACCGGCAAGCCGCCGCTGCTCGAAGTCAAGGACCTGTCCGTCAGCTTCGGCGATTTCGAAGCGGTCAAGACTGTCTCGTTCACGCTCCAACCGGGCGAAATCCTCGGTATCGTCGGCGAAAGCGGTTCGGGCAAGTCCGTGACCTGCCGCGCCGTGATGCGATTGCTGACCGGTGCGGCCCGGGCGCAGGGCAAGGTGGCGCTCGATGGGCAGGATCTGCTGGCGCTCGGCGAGGAGGAACTCTGCGCCATTCGCGGCCGCGATATCGGCATGATCTTCCAGAACCCGGCCTCGCATCTCGATCCGCTGCGCCGTATCGGCCAGCAGGTCGCGGCCCCGATGATCCGCCATCTCGGCCTCGGCAGGCGCGAGGGCCTGCGGCGCGCAGTCAAGCTGTTGGAGGACGTCGGCATCCGCGAGCCTGAAAAGCGCGCGCGCTCCTATCCGCACGAGTTCTCGGGCGGCATGAAACAGCGGGCGATGATCGCCGCCGCCATCGGCTGCCAGCCGAAACTGTTGATCGCAGACGAGCCGACGACGGCCCTCGACGTCACCGTTCAGGCCCGCATCCTGCAACTGCTCAAGGAGCTCAACCGCAAGACCGGGCTGGCGATGATCCTCATTTCGCACGATCTCGGCGTCGTCGCGGATATCTGCTCGCATGTGGTGGTGATGCGCAATGGCGAGGTGGTGGAGCAGGGGCCGATCGATGACGTCATCAACCGGCCGCGCCACGCCTATACCAAACTGTTGATCGACTCCCAGCCGGGCCGCAAGACCTATGGCACGGCCGATCGCCCGGATCGGGGCGCGCCGCTGCTCGAAGTCGAAAACCTCTCGGTGTCCTTTTCCTCCGGCAAGGGACTGTTCGGGGGACTGGCGGGAAACAGCAATTCCTTCCGCGCCCTCGATGGCGTCGATCTCACGATCAACGCGGGCGAAACGGTTGGCATCGTCGGCGAAAGCGGCTCCGGCAAGAGCACGCTCGCCCGCTCGATCATCCGCCTCAATACGCCGAGCGGCGGAGCGATCCGCCTGGACGGGCAGGATGTCGGGGCGCTTGGCGGCGAGGCGCTGACGGCCTTCCGCCGCCGCGTGCAGATGGTGTTCCAGAATCCCTACGACTCGCTCAATCCACGCCTGACGATTGCCGAGGCGGTCGCCGAGCCGATCTGGCGACATGGCCTTGCCGATCGAAAAGCGGCGCAGAAAGAGGCCGATGCCCTGCTGGAAATGGTGGAATTGCCGCGCAGCCTGCGGGATCGCAAACCGCGCCAGCTCTCCGGCGGGCAGTGCCAGCGCGTCGGCCTTGCGCGGGCGCTGGCACTGAAGCCGCAATTGCTCATCGCGGATGAAATCACCTCGGCGCTCGATGTGACGACACAGGCACAGATCCTGGAACTGCTGGTGAAGCTCCAGCGCGAGCGGTCGCTGACGCTGCTCTACATCTCGCACGATCTTTCCGTGGTCAGCAGTTTCTGCCAGCGCGTCTATGTCTTCAAGGCTGGGCGCATCGTGGAGGAAGGCGTGGCGCGGCAGGTTCTGTCCACGCCACAGGATCCCTATACGCAGGCGCTGGTCGGTTCTCTGGCCAGGCTGCCGTCTTTACAGACAACCCCCAGTGCAGAACCGGTGTCGATCCATGCGACTTGACGAATATACAGCCCATGACGGAACCAGCCTCGCCCGCCTGCTGGCAAAGCGCGAGGTTACGCCAGGCGAGCTTGGCCATTGCCTTAAAGAGGCCGTTGCGGCGGTGAACCCCACGCTGAATGCTGTCATCGAACTCTATCCCGATGCACTGGAAGGCCTGTCGGAGACCGCCGCCGCCGGACCGTTCGGTGGCATTCCCACCTTGACCAAGGACTTTCCGATCGAAGCCGGGCGGCCAGCGGAATTCGGCAGTCGCCTAGCGCAGGGTTTTCGCGCCGCCCAGGATGCCGTCTACTGGACACGTCTGCGCAAGGGTGGATTGGTCAACGTCGGACGTACGACCAGTTCCGAGTTCGGTGTGCCGGCGACCACGGAATCGCCGCTCTACGGCGCGACCCGCAATCCGTGGAACCCGGAGCGCGGCGTTGCCGGATCGAGCGGCGGCGCGGCTGCTGCCGTCGCGGCGGGCATCGTGCCGTTCGCGCAGGGCAGCGACGGCGGTGGATCGATCCGCAATCCGGCCGCGTTCTGCGGTCTGATCGGCCTGAAACCTTCGCGCGGCCGGGTCACCGGCTCTCCGAACGCGAACGCGCCGCTTCTGGGGCTGGCAACGGCGTTCATGCTCACCCGTTCCGTGCGCGACACCGCCGCGCTGCTTGACTTGTGCCATGGTCCGGATGCCGGCGACGGATATGAAATCGCGCCGCCGGTGGGCATCTATCTCGATGCCATGCAGCGAACACCCAAGGGGCTCCGGATAGCCCTGTGCCTACGCTCATGGTCCGGCGTCCAGATCGACCCGGACGTGGCGGCGGCGACAAGATCGGCGGCGGAACGGGTTGCGTCTCTTGGCCACCATATCGATGAAGTCTCACCGGACTTCGACTATCCCGCCTTTCTTCATGCCCAGAAAGTCATCTGGGCCGCGGACGCCGCCGCAAACATGCCGGCGATGGCCCAGCGCATGAACCGAAAGCTCGAGGAGGCACTCGGCGCAAGCGTCTACGCACTGTACCGACGGGGCTTGGGCGTGAGCGGCGCGCAACTCATCGAGGCGCTTGCCGTCTATGACCGGACGACGCGGCAGGTCGGCCGTTTCATGACCGGATACGATCTGTTGCTGACGCCCACCAGCGCAATCCTGCCGGAACCGATCGGCACCTTCGATCCCAATCGTGCGGGCATCGATGCGGACGGCGTGTTCAATGATCTTGCGCCGAAGGAGACCTTCACCGCATTGTTCAACGCCACGGGGCAACCCGCGATCTCCCTGCCGCTTGGACGCAGCCGGGATGGTCTGCCCATCGGTATCCAGCTTGTTGCCCGTTTCGGACGGGAGGACCTGCTGCTTGCGGCGGCGCGGCAAATCGAGGAAGAGGTGGAAAGCGCGCCCGGCATCTGGGGGCAGGGGCGTCCGGCCATCCATGCAGGCAATTTCTAGGAGGCTGTCACTGTGGCGAAAGCGCGAAACGGCAAGGATGCCAAGGGACCGAACGGCGCTGAGGAGAAGATCGACATCGACGCGCTCCTGCGCGCCCGCATGGCCGATTTTTCGCCCTCGGAGCAGAACCTAGCAGCCTACATCCTGGACAACATCCAGATGCTGCCCTTCGAGACCGGCAGCAGCATTGCGCAGGCCGTGGGCGTCAGCGAAATGACGGTCACACGGTTCGTTCGCGGCCTCGGCTTCGAGAACCTGCGCGACCTCAAGAACCGGTTGCGCGTGGCGGTAACGGAGAAGGACAGCGAAGTCGACGACTATATGGCTCGTTTCCAGATGCGCGAGGGCCCGCAGCAGGTGCTGCAGGAAAGCCTGCGGCTGGAACTCGACGCCATCGTGAAGGCCTATGCCTTGACGACCACCGATGTGTGGGACGAGGCGGCGACCCTGCTGGTGAAGGCGCGCACCATCTATGTCGTCGGTTTCCAGGCGTCGAAAGGCCTTGCGCTGGATTTCGCCAGCCGCCTGCTATGGGCCCGCTCCAACGTGATCTTCATCGACAACGCCTCGGGCACGTTCGGTGAGATCATCAACGCGGATCCGAAGCAGAGCGTCGTCGTTCTGGTGGACACGGCCTCCTATGCCACGCGTGGTATCAAGCTGGTGGAGATGCTGAAGTCGATGGACATGCCAATGGTCATCGTCACCGACAAGTTCAGCCATTGGGCCTTTGCCTATACACGCTTCGTCTTCGAGGCCCATACGCATGTGAAGACCTTCTGGGATTCGACGGCGAGCCTGAGCGTCGTGCTCAACCTGATGATCGATGCGGTAGCCACCAAGCTCGGCCCGAAGGCCAAGCGCAACTTTTCCATGATGAGCGACATGGGCAGCCTGTTCGGAGAGTTCGTCGGCGGCAGCTATCTTCGCCGCAACGACTGATCGAGGCGTCGCTCCAAATCGTCAAACGAGAGTAAACCATGACCAGCATTCCGCCATTCCGTGATCCGGCCGCTCCGGGCAACCCCGTCATCCCGCGACAGGATTGGGACCGCGCGCCCTGGAACCGCTGGACCTTCCAGCATGTCCGGGACATGGTGCCGACCACGCAGGTCTGGCGCGGGCAGGGGCCGGCGAGCCTGTTGCCGAGCAACGTGCAGGATATCGACGCCATTCCCTTCGAGGCGGACGGATGGCACGGCACCATCGGCGGCTTTCTCGAAACGAGCTACGCCGATGGCCTGCTCGTGCTCCATCGCGGCACGGTCGTCGCCGAGCGCTACCTGAACGGCATGACCCCGCACACGCAGCACCTGTCGCAGTCGGTCGCCAAGTCGATCGTCGGCACACTCGCCGGCATCTTGATCGGACGGGGCCTGGTCGATCCGACCGCCCCGGTCACGCACTACCTGCCGGAACTGGAAGCGACGGCCTATCACGGCGCGACGGTCCAGCACGTACTGGATATGACCAGCGGCGTGCTTTTCGACGAGACCTATACCACGCTCGATTCCCACATGGCGCAGCTGGATGCCGCCTGCGGCTGGAAGGAGCGCTGGAACCCGAACTGGCCGGCGCATGTCTGGGGCCTGATCCTGTCGCTGCAGACGCTGGAGTGCCCGCATGGCGCCTCCTTCCGCTATCGCTCGATCGAGACGGATGTCCTGTCCTTCGTGCTGCAGCGCGCCGCCGCAACACCGCTTGCGGAGCTTGTCAGCCGCGAATTGTGGGCACCCATGGGGGCGGAGGAGGACGCCTATTTCACCGTCGATCCGGCAGGCTACGCCCTGGGCGACGGCGGCTTCAATGCCACCCTGCGTGACTATGGCCGTTTTGCCTTGCTGCATCTTCGCGGCGGCGAGATCGACGGCCGGCGCGTGGTTCCGGCCGAATGGATCGCCGGGACGCGCTTCGGCGCTGACCCGACGCTGTTCGGCGGCATCTATCACGATGTCCTGCCCGAAGGCGCCTATCACAACCAGTTCTGGATCGAGGACAGCACACGCCGCGCGTATATGGCGCGCGGCGTTTTCGGGCAGCTTGTCTATATCGACCCGGAAGCGGATTTCGCCGCGGTCATCCTGTCGAGCTGGCCCGAATTCGTCAGCACGGCGCGGACACGGACGGCGCTTGCGGCCGTCAGGGCAATTCGTCTGGCCTTGTCCGTCTAGACGCGATGGACATGCCGACGCATCCCTGACCCCATGATCATGACGGGCGGCCTAGATGCCGCCCATGCAGAGATACTTCATCTCCAGATAATCCTCCAAACCGTGTCTGGAGCCCTCGCGCCCCATGCCCGATTGCTTGACGCCGCCGAAGGGGGCGGCTTCGGAGGACATGCGGCCCGTATTGATGCCGACCATGCCATATTCCAGCGCTTCGGCGACCCGCCAGACGCGGGAGAGGTTGGAGGCGTAGAAATAGGCAGCAAGCCCGTAGATCGTGTCGTTGGCCTCGCGCACCACCTGGTCGGCATCCGTAAAGCGGATGATGGGGGCGAGCGGCCCGAAGGTCTCTTCCTGTGCGATGCGCATGTCGCGGGCGATCCCGGTGAGCACGGTGGGCGCGAAGAAGGTGCCCGTGCCATCGATCCTCCTTCCGCCGCAATGGATGCTACCGCCCCGTTCGACCGCATCGGCGACATGCGCCTCGATCTTGGCGAGCGCCCGCGTGTCGATCAGCGGGCCGATCGCCACATCAGGGTCGAACCCGTCACCGACGCTAAGCGTCTTGACGCGTGCGGTGAATTTTTCGGCGAACGCGTCATGCACGCCCGCCTGCACGTAAAGCCGGTTCGCCGAAACGCAGGTCTGGCCGGCATTGCGGAACTTTGCCTGGATGGCGCCGTCGACGGCGGCATCGACATCGGCATCGTCGAAGACGATGAAGGGGGCGTTGCCGCCAAGCTCCAGGCTGAGCTTCTTCACCTGATCGGAACACTGCCGCATGAGCAGGCGGCCGACTTCCGTCGAGCCGGTGAAGCTGATCTTGCGCACCTTGGGATTCGTGCAGAGCTCCCGCCCGACAGCGTCTCCCTCCGAAGCATAGACGAGGTTCACCACGCCGGCCGGGAAACCGGCTTTTTCCGCAAGCGCAAACATGGCGCCGGCCACCAGCGGCGTCTGCTCCGCCGGCTTCAGCACGACCGTACAGCCGGCCGCCAGCGCCGGAGAAATTTTTCGTGCGACCATCGAGGCTGGAAAATTCCAGGGCGTGATGGCGCCGACCACGCCGATCGGCTGTTTGATGACGATCATGCGCCGGTCGCGCGAGGGCGCCGGGATGGTCTCGCCATAGATGCGGTTGGCCTCCTCCGCATACCATTGCAGATAGGCCGCCGCATGCGAGACCTCGGATTTCGCCTCGGCCAGCGGCTTGCCCATCTCGGCCGTCAGGATGGCAGCAAGGTCGTCCGTATGCCGCACGATCAACTGGTGCCAGCGCCACAGCGTATCGGACCGTTCGCGCGCCGTGCGGGCCGCCCACTCGGTCTGCGCCTCGGCGGCGCGGTCGATGGCGGTTCGTGTCTCCGCAACCCCCATATCCGGGATTTCTGCAAGAAGCTCGCCGGTCGCAGGATTGAAGACCTCGAACGTCGCGCCGCCCGCTGGTAGGCCAAGCCATGCCGGGTCGGCAATCGTTTCGAACAGATCCCGGTTCTCCAGGCGGCGAATGAGATTTTGCGTCAGGGCCACGTGGCATCCTCCAGGTCAAGACAGTCCTTGGCGAAGAGATATGAGAGCTGAGGGTGGTCCGCAATCGGGTAATGTATTGATTTTTCAGTCGGCAGCCCCGGCAAACGCCCCCGATCGCATTGCGCAACGAAATCCCGTCACATTTGTAACTCTCGAGCGGCCTCCGAGGGCCTGTAGGGTGCTCCTCGATCGGACGTTTGGAGCGGGATGATGGCGACGACGACAACAAGCCTTTCGAAGGACGACATCCGCTGGCCCGGACTGGCAGCCTCGCCGACCTTCGCCGTGATGGCGTTGATTTCGGTGTTTGACACGCCACCGGTGGCGATATGCGGCACCGGCACCGATCTCTCGCCGATCAGCAGCATGACGGCGATGTATCTGCTGATGGCTCTCTTCCACCTGGCGCCCTGGCTCAAGCTCGCCCGGCGCCCCGACTGAACAGCAAAGGAGAAAGACGATGCGACACGAGATTGTTTCACGCGAGGAATGGCTGAACGCGCGCAAGGCGCTGTTCGAAAAGGAACGCGCCATGACCCATGCCCTCGACGAATTGCGCGCCGAGCGCCAGAGGCTTCCCTGGGTGCGGATCGAGAAGGTCTATCCTTTTCAAGGCCCCGACGGGCAAATCACCCTCGACGACCTCTTTGGCGAGCGCAGCCAGCTTGCCATTTATCACTTCATGCTACCGCCGGATTCCGACCACCTTTGCCCGGGCTGCTCATACACGATGGACCATGTCGATGCGGCCCGGCAGCATTTCGAGCATGCCGATCTCTCCTTCGTCGCGGTGTCTCGTGCGCCCATCGCCCGCATCGCGGCCATAAAAGAGCGGATGGGCTGGACGTTTCCATGGGTTTCGGCAGGCGACGGCGATTTCAGCTACGATTTCGGCGTGTCCTTCACGCGGGAGGATCGGGAGGCGGGGCAGGCCGTCTACAATTATGGCCTGACGACGATCAAGCGCAGTTCCGACATGTTCGGCGTGAGCGTATTCGTGAAGGATGAAAACGGTTCCATCTTTCACAGCTATTCGACCTATCATCGCGGGACAGAACTGTTGATGGGGGCGTTCAACTGGCTGGACTTAACGCCCAAGGGGCGCAACGAGGCCGGCGGCACCATGAACTGGGTGCGCCTGCACGACGAATACGGCGCATAGAGGCACGCTGTGTTCCTCCGTCAGGCCGTGCAACCCATATCCTGAACGTTTGCGATCTCAAAGATCGGCATCTTCCAGCAGGCGGGTGAGCGTGCTCCGGCCAAGCGCCGCCATGGCCGGATTGCTGGCGCGGTAATACCAGACCAGCCCCATCGCCTGCTGGAACGCCCAGGCGGCACCGCGCTTCCATTCGACCTCACCGGAGCCAAGCAGCGTGCGGATCAGCTCGCGGCGGTCCCGGTCGAAGAGATGCCAGGCCGCCACGAGGTCGAGCGCAGGGTCGGCGGGCCCGAAGCCGCCGGTGTCGAGCACGCCCACGAGGTTTTCGCCGCGCACCAGCAGGTTCCAGGGGATGAGGTCACCATGGGTCATGCGGTCCGGGCCGACGGATGGCAGGGTACGCAGCCGCCGCCAGGTGTCGCGCAGGCGCGCCACATCGAGAAGACCTTCGCTTTTTTCGAAGCAGACCGCCATCCAGGCATCGTGGTCGGGAAGGTGACCGCCTCGACCCTCGCCGGCGAAGCGTCGACCCTGTGTATCCACGCGCCGCAGCCGCGCGATAAGTCCGGCAATGTCCCGGGCAAAAGCGATCGAGGCGGAAAGGCCATCCGGTGTGGCGACATCGCCCTCCAGCCAGCTCTGAAGCGACCAGGGCAATGGGTAGTGCGGTCCCGGCGCGCCGATCCCGATTGGCTGCGATGCGGCAAAGGGAGACTGCTCTGCGAACGCGGCCATCGCGGCCGCTTCTCGATGCAGGGTCGCCAGGCATGCGTCCGGTTCGTCGGCGCGCAGGGGAAACCGCGCTGCGACATGCCGGCCGACCCGGAAGATGGCATTGGTGGTGCCGGTGGCGACAAGGAGAACAACCGGCTCCCCACGATATCGCGGAAACTGCTCCGCAATCATCGAACGCGCGATATCGGCGTCTATGTGAAGCTGATCGTCATGCATCCCGATCAGGACATTCCACAGGCATTGGCAGAAAGCAAGGTCCGCCCGCGGACGCTGGACCCGGCTTGCTCGTCGCCGGATTGTCGTTTCCCGAAGCCGTGTAGTTCAAGGCGAACTTGTTGCTCAGGCGGTACCGCCAACGATGGCATAGGCGGCGGCACCCTCTGCGCAAGCGATCACGATATGCCCATAGGGGTTTCGCCATTCGCTGTGGACATGGGTGTTGTCTTCCATATCCAGGCTCGCATCGATCTGCGTGCCCTCCTGCTGAAACACGAC
Source organism: Shinella sp. CPCC 101442 (assembly GCF_024704725.1). Lineage (GTDB taxonomy): Bacteria > Pseudomonadota > Alphaproteobacteria > Rhizobiales > Rhizobiaceae > Shinella. The sequence continues at coordinate 956,347 of NZ_JALIQS010000001.1, forward strand.
AGGCGCGCCGTTCACCGTCAACCAGAGCAACCGGCTTTGGCTTTGCACCTGTATCGACAGGCGCTGGCCTCCATGGCCGTCGGGGGCAATCGACAGATTCATCACCGGGTCGGTCGCGTCCGGACGGTTGGTTCCGGTTCGGTCTGAAAGATCCGGGAGTTCGGGCGTTCGGGTTGGTGGCTGGCGATAGGTGCCTGTCTGCTCGAAGGCGCAGGCATAGGCGAGCAGCGCCGTATCGTCCCAGGCCCGGCCGGCAAAGGTCAGTCCCGCCGGCATGCCGATATCCGCCAGCATCCCCATCGGCACGGTCACCGTCGGAATACCCAGATGCCGGATCGCCAGATTGCCGTTGGCGACCCAGGTGCCGTTGCGCCAGGCGAGATCGGCGGAGACGGGGTTCATGTCCGCATCGGCCGGACCGATATCGGCTACGGCCGGGAAGATCACCGCATCGAGCCCCAGCCGGTCCATCCAGGATTCGAGATCGATGCGTCGGGTTTCCTCGAGCCCTCGAAGCCCGTCGGCAAGGCCCGGAATATCGTGAAACGAAGCGATGGGCTGGTCGCGCAGGCGGGCGGGATACTCGGCGATGCGATCGTCGAACCCATGGTAGCGGTCGGGCAGGCTACCGCCCGGCGCGGGGAAGATGCGTTTCCCATCGACATCCGCAAGCCGGTGCAGGGTGGGGTCGGCATTGGTCGCCAGAAAATCGTCCCAGGCCCATGCCGAGAGATCCACGATCTCGCGGTGAAGATAGTCGGCGTCGACCAGGCCGCGTGTCGCGATGGTTGGTGCGCCAGGCCGGTCTCCCTCGTAATTGCTGACAACGGGGAAATCGGTGATCACGACCTCTGCCCCTGCGGCCTCGAGTGCTTCCCGCGCCGCGGCGCAAAGCGCGATCATGGAGGCGCGGGTTTCGATGCGCTGGCCCGTCGGACCTCCGATCCCCACGTTTTCGCCGGTTCCCGCTTCCGGGTCGGCGTTGATATACATCGCTGGCAGGGCGAAGCGCTTGCCTGCAAGGCTGGCCGTCGCGGCGACGCCGACATAGGACTGCGGCCGCGAAGCAGAGGCCTTTGGGATGGAAATCCACGTCTGACGGCGCCAGAGGTCGCCACGCGTATCGGGATCGTCGGCCACGATGATGTCCAGCAGCTCCAGCATGTCCGCCATCGAACGGCTGTGCGGCACCACGACGTCCATGGTCGGCACGAGCGGCCAGTTGCCGCGCACGGAAATGACGCCACGGCTCGGCGTATAGGCGCAGAGCCCGTTGTTGGCTGCGGGCGCGCGCCCGCTCGACCATGTTTCCTCGCCGAGACCGAAGGCTGCTAAACTCGCGGCCGTCGCTGTTCCCGACCCGTTCGAGGAACCGGAACCGAAGGCGGCAGTCAACCAGTCGGCATTGTAGGGGGACTCCGCGCGGCCATAGACACCGCGCTGCATCCCGCCATTGGCCATCGGAGGCATGTTCGTCAGCCCGATCAACACAGCGCCCGCGGCCCTTAGACGAGAAATCGCAAAGGCGTCCTCCGTCGCAATGAGGTCGGCGAAAGCGGGCGAGCCCGACGCGACGCTCAGCCCTTTCACCTTGTAGCTGTCCTTGGCGGCATAGGGGATGCCGTCGAGGGGCCCGAGACTTTCGCCCCGCGCGCGCCGCAGGTCCGAAGCGCGCGCCTCGGTGAACATATCGGGATTGAGCACCGGGACGGCGTTGAGGGTGATACCATGCCGGTCGTAGTGGGCAATGCGGTTCAAATAGGCCGCGACCAGGCCGACGCTGGTTGTGTCACCTGCCTGGAGCGCATCGCGCAGCTTTTCAATCGACGCCTCGACAACCTTCATCGATGCCCTCCCGCACGAACTATGTTTGGCCGAGTTCTGCGCAAGGAAGCGACGATGGCTCTCGGCAATGCTGCCCCTTCGTTCTAACCATCGGTTTTTTGGCGGGCAATGTCCCATATGGGACAGGGGTGTCCCCCGCGTCCAGGCAAGCTTGCCTTCTGCCGCTCGTTCAACGTTCTCTACGAAGAGGCATGGTCGCCGTTTTCCCGACCCCACAACGTCACCAGCGGGCCGGTCGGGCCGTAGAGCGGATCGCTCTTTGGTATGGGCAGCGCCGCGATGATCTTCAGCTCACCCTCGGTGGCAGCCGCCGTCTCGATGTCGGCATATTGGCCGGGCGGGTAACCGCCGATCACCAGGAAATCGTCGCTCGCCACATTGCGCTTGTGTCCGGTGCCGGCGGGCAGCACAAGACAATCGCCGGCATGGACCGCAAGGGCTTCGCCATCCGGCCCGCCGATAAGGAGTTCGGCGCTTCCTTCCGCGATGCCCAGCACTTCATGCGCTCCGACGTGATAATGCTGGTAGGAGAAGACGCCGTTGCGCCACAGCCCCTGCCACCCTGAATCACGGAACAGCTGCTCGAAAGCATCGGCGCGATCCCTCACATCCGGTGACAGAGCGGCCCGGTAGACAAGCACCGGCAGAAACGGGTGGTTCGGCACCCATGCGCTGGCGGGAAAGAAAAGTGTTTCCGGTTGTTTCATCTCGCTGCCTCATTCGTCTTCATCAGCGTTCTGCACAATTCTTGCAGCGCGCGCCTGACTTTTCCGAGGTCGCGCGCCTTTTCCCGAAAAACGCCCATCGTGGGAAGGGCTCGATTTACACGGATAACCGGGAAGTTAACCTTTCCATCCGCCGAATGTTCCGGCAACCGATACCGCATCGACATGCGGATAGACGTTTCCGAAGATTTTCTCCATGGACAACAAGGGCTGGCACGTACCCGCGCTGACTGCCCCTCTGAGAGCCGAGCGCAAAACCCTGGGGTCCGAACGTTTCGATACTCTTCAAGGCCGTGTTTACCGGCATGATTGCCAAACGGCGGGCTCGCCGACTATTTTGGCGGTTGATTTGGGGAGCACGATGAACAGACCCGGCTACAAGGACATCGCCCGGCTGTCAGGCGTAGGGACCGCGACGGTAGAGCGGGTTTTGAACGGGCGTGGAGGCGTCAAGCCCGACCTCGTCGAGAAGGTAGTCGTGGCCGCGCGAAGCCTGAACTATCCGCGCCTGCTTCCCGACGCCCATCGTGGCCTGCTGAGGGTCGATGTTCTCATGGTGCGTCCGGAGACCACCTTCTACCGACGCCTGTCAAAGGCATTCGAACAGATCGCCCACAGCATCGATCCGCTCGTGGTCGTCCACCGGCGTTTCGTCGAGGAGATGAACCCGCAGGAGATCGCAAAGGCGATCGCAGGGGCGGACTATCCGCGCGCCGGGCTCATTCTCGCCGTCCCCAACAGCCCGTTGGTCAAGGCCGCGGTGGAAAAACTGGCCATCCGGGGCCTGCCAATCGTCCATGTCGTCACGCGTGCTTCCGAAGAGCACGTCGAATTCGTCGGTATCGACAATTACGCGGCAGGGCGTACGGCGGCGCACTTCATCAGCCGCATGGCCCGGGCCGAAGGACCGGTCGTCGCCCTCTGTCATCCAATCTATCAGGTGCATCGCGACCGGGTGCGCGGGTTTTCCGAGTATTTCCGCGACCATCCCGGCCCGATCAATTTCGAATGGCTCGGTTTCACCCGCGACGAGGAGCATTTCAGCGCCGAGACCTTGGCGATGGCGTTGCGGATGTATCCGAACCTCGTCGGCCTCTACAATGTGGGCGGGGCGAACTCCGCGGTGATCGACGTCCTGCGCCGCAGCGGACGCGGCAAGGACATCCTGTTCATCGGCCACGAACTGACCGACTATACCCGCACGGCGCTACGCGAAGGCATCATGGACGTGGTGCTGGATCAGGCTCCGGAGGCTCAGGCGCAACGCGCGCTCGATATCGTCCTGCGCCGGGTCGGGCTCACGAAAATCGAGCCGGACCGGAACCCCATCCGCTTCATCACAATCACCGCCGAGAGCCTTTGATCTATTTTGATCAATGAAGTCTTCGGCGCCCGGGGCTGCTCCTGATAATCTTCAAATCAAGAGGAGAGGCGGGGTGCTGTCGGGCATGACCGACATAGGCGGGTTCCGCCTCTCCATCACCGTGACGATTGTGCGGGCGAAAGCCCGAAGGAGAGCGCAATGGACGACCTCAAATATGGCATGCGTAACAAACGCGGCGACTGGGCGCCGAACACGCCGGTGGAGACTGCGCCGCTGTTTGTTTTCCCGCCGAAGCTGATGGCGATCGCCAAGTGGTTGCCGCACTATTTCTTCCCGTGGAATGCCATTTTTGCAGCTTCAGCCGTTGCCTACTGGGCATGGGTCATCCCATCGGTCGAGACGATGCGGACGCTCGGCATCGGTTGGGCGCTGTGGCTTTATGCGGTGAATGCTGTCTGCGTCTTCCTGTTCTACGGCGCCTTCGAGCTTCATCTATACGTGCTGAAGCGGCAGGAAAACCGCTTCAAATACAACGGCAAATTCCCCGCGGACCAGAAGAACAATGTTTTCTGGTTCGACCGCCAGAATATCGACAACATGCTGCGCACGTTCCTGTCGGGCGTGACAATCTGGACGGCCATCGAGGTCGCCATGCTCTGGGCCTATGCCAACGGCTACGCGCCCTGGCTGAGCTTTGCGGAAAATCCCTGGACGCTGGCGCTGGTCGCACTCGTCGTGCCTATCATCCACGAATTCCACTTCTTCTGCATCCACCGGCTCATCCACGTCCCGTTCCTCTACAAGTGGGTGCATTCGGTCCACCACAATTCGGTGAACCCGTCCCCCTGGTCGTCGCTGTCGATGCATCCGGTCGAGCATTTCCTCTATCTCGGCACCGCCTTCTATCACCTGATCCTGCCGTCCAATCCGATCCTGATGCTCTATCAGCTTCACTATGCGGGCTTCGGCGCCATTCCCGGCCATGTCGGCTTCGACAAGGTGGAAGTCGGCGAGGACAAGCTGGTCGATAGCCATGCCTACGCACACTACCTGCACCACAAGTATTTCGAGGTGAATTACGGCGATGCGCTGATCCCGCTCGATAAATGGTTCGGCACCTGGCACGACGGCTCCGCCGAGGGCGAGGCCCGCATGCAGGAGCGTTACCGCCAGCGCAAGGAAAAGCTTGCCGCTCGCAAGGCGCGCAACGAAGTCCAGGGAGCTGCGGAATGAGCTGGGTATCTGCTTGCAAGTTCGAAGACATCGAACAGGAAGGCGCAATCCGCTTCGATCACGGTGGCCGCACCTATGCCATCTACCGCGGCCCGGATGACAGCATCCACTGCACGGCGGGCCTGTGCACCCACGAGGCGATCCATCTCGCCGACGGGCTGGTCATGGATTTCGAGGTGGAATGTCCCAAGCATTCCGGCGCCTTCGACTATCGCACCGGTGAGGCGTTGCGCCTTCCCGCCTGCGAAAACCTGAAGACCTATCCGGCCGAAGTGGTCGATGGCGAGGTTCGCGTGGCCCTCGGCTAGGGCCGCGTTCTGGAAATCAGGCCCGTCGGGCCTCCGGTGTGCGATTGGGTGAGCCGGCACCTATTGGGAGGATACCATGAAATCCATGTGCCTGGCGGCCGCTCTGGCCGCCATGATGGGAAGTGCTGCCTTTGCCGAGACGATCGGCGTCTCAATGCAGAGCTTCGACAACAACTTCCAGACACTTCTGCGCGAAGGCATCAGTGCCAGGGCTGCGGCGGTGAACGGCGTCAGCGTGCAGGTCGAGGATGCCCAGACGGACATCTCCAAGCAACTCAACCAGGTGAACAACTTCATCGCAGCCGGCGTCGATGCCATCGTGATGACACTCACCGACACCTCCGCCGCCCCGGGTATCAGCGATGCAGCCGCCAAGGCGGGCATTCCGCTGGTGTTCCTCAATCTCGAACCCGAAAACGTCGCCAAGCTGCCGGAAAAGCAGGCCTATGTCGGCTCGAAGGAAACCGATGCCGGACGCCTTGCCGGGGAGGAAGCCTGTTCGCTGCTGAAGGAAAAGGGCAAAAGCGCGGATGCGCAGGTCTATATCCTGATGGGCGACCTCGCTCATCAGGCCTCGCGCGACCGCACGTCCTCCTTCAAGGAAGCGCTGGCGGCCGGTGATTGCAAGGGCGTGACGATCGCCGACGAGCAGTCGGCCGCATGGACGCGCACCAACGCCATGGACATGACGACGAACTGGATCACGGCCGGTCAGCCGATCAACGTGATTTTCGCCAACAATGACGAAATGGCCATCGGCGCCATTCAGGCCCTGAAGGCGGCGGGCACAGCGATGGAAGACGTCATCGTGATCGGCATCGACGCCACCCAGGACGGCCTTGCCGCCATGGCGGCGGGCGATCTCGACGCGACCGTCTTCCAGAACGCCAAGGCCCAGTCGGCAAGCGCCGTGGACGCTGCTCTTTCATTGAAGCGCGGCGAGCCTGTCGAAAAGCAGGTCTGGGTGCCGTTCGAACTCGTCACCGCGAAAAACATGGCCGACTACGCCAGCAAGAACTGATCCTCCCTGGTTGGCGCGTCCGCGCGCCGGCCTCCCATTTTCGATGGAGAACCACATGAGCGGCATCGTCATCATTGGCGCCGGGGAGACCGGCACCCGCGCGGCTTTCGCCCTGCGCGAAGCCGGGTTCTCCGGACCGGTCACGCTGGTCGGCACGGAACCGCACCTGCCCTATGAGCGCCCACCGCTTTCCAAACCCCTGGGCGGCGCCGTCCAGATGAAACCGATCTGCTCGGCCGAGGCACTCGAGGCCGCCGGCATCGACTATCTTCCCGGCATGTCGGCAATGCAGATCGAAGCCGCCCGTCGCCAGCTCCTCCTCGGCGACGGGCGGATACTTTCCTATGACCGTCTGCTTCTGGCGACAGGCGCGCGACCGCGCCGCCTTGTTTGCGCCGGCGCGGAACGGGCGCTCGATTTTCGGACCTTCCTGGATGCGGAGGCGATCTTTTCGCACGCGCAAACGGATGCAAACGTCGCGATCATCGGCGGCGGGCTGATCGGCATGGAGCTCGCAGCGGTGCTGCGCGGCAAAGGTACCGCCGTCAGTATCGTCGAGATGGCTCCCAAGCCGCTCGGCCGCGCCGTTCCCGCTCGCTTCGCCGCAAGGCTGCATGAGCGTCATATGGCAGAAGGTGTTCGTTTCCATCTCGGGCAAGGGTTGGCGGAAATCACGACGGATGCCGTCATCCTGGCCGATGGCACGTCTGTTCCCGCCGATATCGTCATATCGGCCATCGGCGTCGTGCCGGATATCGAACTGGCGGAAAAAGCCGGCCTTGCCGTCCACAACGGCATCCTGACGGATGCATTCCTGCGTACCAGCGATCCCCATATCTTCGCCGCCGGTGACTGCGCGGCCGTGTCCCAGCCGGGTGGTGGCCATATGCGCTTCGAAAGCTGGCGCAATGCGCGCAGCCAGGCCGAGACGGCCGCCCGCAACATGGCAGGCAATAACGAAGCCTTTGTCGCCGTTCCATGGTTCTGGTCCGATCAGTACGACCTCGGTCTGCAGGTTGCCGGTCTGCCGCAACCGGGACACCACACCGTCTTGCGGGCGCTCGAACAGGGCGACCTGGAGTTCTACCTCGACGACGGTCGCCTCGTGGCTGCCGCCGGGCTCGGCCCCGGCAACAGCCTCGCCAAAGAGATCAAACTGGCGGAGATGCTGATTGCGGCAGGCACCCGTCCCGATCCGGCCGACCTCGCCGATCCATCGGCAAGCCTCAAGGCGCTCCTCAAAAGCGCACGGGCTGCCTGATGCAGAAGCTGCTTGTTTTCCAGTCGCTCTGGGCCATGGAGCGCCGGCATACCGATGGCCACGAACGCAGCCTTGCGGAAAATATCGGAATGATCGTGGAAGCGGGTTTCGACGGCATCAGTGCGCACTATACGAACCGCACGGATGTCGTTTCCCTCAACGAGACCATCCGGGGAACCGGCCTGAAAATCGAAGGCGTCTGCTTCCCACGCTCCATAGAAGACTTGCGCCTTCCGCTGGACCTGGCGACCGAGTTTCCCGTCAGCCACATCAACCTGCAACCTGACGTGCGCCTGCGCCGGGTCGAGGATTGCCTGCCGCTGCTCGACGGCTGGATGCGGCTTGCCGAGGATGCGGGCATTCCTGTCTTCATCGAAACGCACCGCGACCGGATGACGACGGACCTGTTCTTCACGCTCGATCTTCTTGATCGTCGGCCGGATCTGCCGCTTCTTGCCGACCTCTCGCATTTTCTCGTCGGCCGCGAGTTCGCCTTTCCAGTTGAGGAGGAAAATCACGCGCTCATCCGGCGCATCCTGGACAATGCTCACGCCTTCCATGGTCGCGTCGCGTCGCGCGAGCAGGTGCAGGTCGAAATCGCCTTCCCGCATCACCGCCCGTGGCTCGAACTCTTTCTGGGCTGGTGGGAGTACGGTTTTGACACGTGGCGCTCACGTGCTCCCGAAGATGGCGAACTCATCTTCACCTGCGAACTCGGGCCAAAACCTTATGCGATAACCGGAAGGGACGGCAACGATACGACGGACCGCTGGGCCGAAGCCCTGATGCTCCGCGAGATGGTGCGCGATTTGTGGGATGGCACTACAAAGCCGACAAGCGAACGGTAGCGCAGATCATCGTGACGTCGTCCATCGCCGTCCTTGCACCGGGCAAACCGCAGGAAATGCCGAACAGGCGGGGCCATTCGCGATGACGCGTCGTCACGAAACCGTTGATAACCAATCATAGCCATTGACGCAATTTTTACCTTGTCTACTATATCTAGTGTTCGAGGTTCCTTCGATTCGAAAGAGTTGAAGGCTAAGACGGGAATCCGGGGCGACCATGATGGTCGCATCTGTCCGGAGCTGCCCCCGCAACTGTAAGCGGCGAGCATTCGTTCAAAAAACCACTGAGGCGCAAATGCCTTGGGAAGGTGAACGGTTGCCGTGACCCGCAAGCCAGGAGACCTGCCTCGCACATGAACGTCCACGGGCGGGGTGTCCGGCAGGCGAGCGATGGGTTGCGGAATGATGCCGCCCGCCGTCTCCCCAGATACCCCGTATGAGTAACTTCGGGGTGAAGTCATGTCGAATTTGTTTCCAGTTCCTCCGCGCGAGTAAGCGGCGCCCTGCGTCCGGCCGTTATCAAGACGGTTGCCCATCCATGTTCGGCGCATCGAACGGTCATCGGCGGATGACCGAACGGTTTGTCGCGCCCATTTGCCAGATACGAGGAAAACCATGTCCATCACAGTTTATTCCAAGCCTGCCTGCGTCCAGTGCACCGCGACCACCCGCGCGCTCGATCGCCAAGGCATCGACTACAACGTCATCGACGTTTCCGAGGACGCCGACGCGTTCGCGCTCGTGCAGGGTCTTGGCTATCGCCAGGTTCCCGTCGTCATCGCCGGCGAACAGCACTGGGCCGGGTTTCGGCCCGACATGATCAGCGCGCTCGCCTGAGCCGGCGCGATGGCTGGGCTCGTCTATTTCTCCAGCCGGTCGGAAAACACCCACCGCTTCGTCGAGAAGCTCGGGGTTACGGCGCTGCGATTGCCGGTCGATGCGACCGAGGAACCGCCGGAGGTCGAAGAGCCCTTCGTACTGGTGCTGCCGACCTATGGCGCGGGCGGTGAAAAGGGAGCGGTACCGAAACCGGTCATCCGCTTCCTCAACAATCCGCGCAACAGAAGCCTGATCCGCGGCGTGATCGCGGCCGGCAACACCAATTTTGGCACAGGATACGCCATCGCGGGCAAGATCGTTTCCGCGAAATGCGCCGTGCCATTCCTCTATCGTTTCGAACTGCTCGGCACGAATGAGGACGTCGATAACGTCAGACAGGGGCTGGAACGATTTTGGACACGATGACGCTCGAAAAGCCGGCAAAGACACCGGAAATCACGGCGCTGGACTATCACGCGCTGAACGCGATGCTGAACCTCTACGATGAGGGCGGAAAAATCCAACTCGACAAGGACCGGCTGGCGGCCAAGCAGTACTTTCTCCAGCACGTCAACCAGAACACCGTCTTTTTCCATAACCTGCGTGAAAAACTCGATTATCTGGTGACGGAAGGCTACTATGAGCAGGACGTGCTGGACCAGTATGCATTCAACTTCGTGCGCGACCTTTTCGATCACGCCTATGACAAGAAGCTCCGCTTCCCGACCTTCCTCGGTGCGTTCAAATATTACACGTCCTACACGCTGAAGACCTTCGACGGGAAACGCTATCTCGAACGCTACGAGGACCGGGTCTGCATGGTGGCGCTCGCCTTGGCTCGCGGCAACGAGGCACTTGCCCGGGACCTCGTCGACGAGATCATTTCCGGCCGTTTCCAACCCGCGACGCCGACCTTCCTGAATGCCGGCAAGAAACAGCGCGGAGAGCTCGTCTCGTGTTTCCTGCTGCGCGTCGAGGACAACATGGAGAGCATCGGCCGCTCCATCAATTCGGCGCTCCAGCTGTCCAAGCGCGGTGGCGGCGTGGCGCTGTCGCTCACCAACCTTCGCGAAATGGGTGCACCGATCAAGCAGATCGAGAACCAGTCGTCCGGCGTCATTCCAGTCATGAAACTTCTGGAAGACAGCTTCTCCTACGCCAACCAGCTTGGCGCGCGGCAGGGGGCAGGGGCCGTCTATCTCAACGCCCACCACCCCGATATCATGCGCTTCCTCGATACCAAGCGCGAGAATGCCGACGAGAAGATCCGTATCAAGACGCTGTCGCTCGGCGTGGTCATCCCGGACATCACCTTCGAACTGGCGAAGAACAACGAAGATATGTACCTCTTCTCGCCGCATGACGTGGAACGCGTCTACGGCGTCCCCTTCACCGAAATCTCGGTGACGGAGAAGTACCGCGAGATGGTCGAGGACGGCCGTATCAAGAAGAAGAAGATCAAGGCACGTGATTTCTTCCAGATCATTGCCGAGATCCAGTTCGAGAGCGGTTACCCGTACATCATGTTCGAGGACACGGTGAACCGCGCAAACCCGATCGCCGGCCGTATTTCCATGAGCAATCTCTGCTCGGAAATCCTTCAGGTCAGCGAGGCCAGCGAGTTCAACGCCGATCTCTCCTATTCCAAGATGGGCAAGGACATTTCCTGCAATCTCGGCTCGCTCAATATTGCGGCCGCGATGGACAGTCCGGATTTCGGCCAGACCATCGAGACGTCGATCCGCGCGCTGACGGCGGTTTCCGAGATGAGCCATATTTCCTCGGTTCCGTCAGTCGAGAAGGGCAACGACGACAGCCACGCTATCGGCCTCGGCCAGATGAACCTGCACGGCTATCTCGCCCGCGAGCGCATCTTCTATGGCTCCGAGGAAGGCGTCGATTTCACCAATATCTATTTCTACACGGTGACCTACCACGCCATCCGAGCCTCCAACCGGTTGGCCGTTGAGAAGGGCGTGAGCTTTAAGGGCTTCGGGAACTCGAAATACGCTTCGGGTGACTATTTCGACAAATACACAGAAGCCGAATGGCTGCCGGCAACGGAGAAGGTGAAGGGCATTTTCGAAGAGGCCGGTATCCATATCCCAACGCAGCAGGATTGGCTGGAGCTGAAGGCTGCCGTGATGGACGGTGGGCTCTACAACCAGAACCTCCAGGCCGTGCCGCCGACGGGCTCGATCTCCTACATCAACCATTCGACATCCTCGATCCACCCGATCGTCTCGAAGATCGAGATCCGCAAGGAGGGCAAGATCGGCCGCGTCTATTACCCGGCCGCCTTCATGACCAACGACAACCTCGAATACTATCAGGACGCCTACGAGATCGGCCCGGACAAGATCATCGACACCTATGCGGCAGCGACCCAGCATGTCGACCAGGGCCTGTCGCTGACGCTGTTCTTCCGCGACACCGCGACGACGCGCGACATCAACCGGGCGCAGATCTACGCCTGGAAGAAGGGCATCAAGACCATCTACTACATCCGCCTTCGCCAGATGGCGCTATCCGGCACGGAAGTGCAGGGCTGCGTCTCGTGCGCGCTGTGACATCGGGGAAGATCATGAACATCCAAGTGAAGACCAAGGCCCCGAAGGCCGCAGCCGCCGTGCGCGCCATCAACTGGAACCGCATCGAGGACGACAAGGACCTGGAAGTCTGGAACCGGCTTACCGGCAATTTCTGGCTGCCGGAGAAGGTGCCGCTGTCCAACGACATTCCCTCCTGGGCGACGCTGAAGCCGGAGGAACAGAAGCTCACCATCCGCGTCTTCACCGGCCTCACCCTGCTCGACACGATCCAGAACGGCGTCGGCTCGATCAGGCTGATGGAAGATGCCGCAACCCCGCATGAAGAGGCAGTTCTCTCCAACATCTCCTTCATGGAGGCGGTCCACGCGCGCTCCTATTCCTCGATCTTCTCGACGCTCTGCCTGACGCCCGACGTCGATGACGCCTACCGCTGGTCGGAGGAAAACGAGTTCCTGCAAAGAAAATCGGCGCTGATCATGGAGCAGTATGCCTCCGGCGATCCGCTCAAGAAGAAGGTCGCCAGCGTCTTCCTCGAAAGCTTCCTGTTCTACTCCGGCTTCTATCTGCCGATGTACTGGTCGAGCCGCGCCAAGCTCACCAACACCGCCGACATGATCCGCCTCATCATCCGCGACGAGGCCGTGCACGGCTACTACATCGGCTACAAGTTCCAGCGTGCTATCGAGCGCCTGAGTGAGGAAAAAAAGCGTGAGATCAAGGATTTCTCCTTCGATCTTCTGCTGGAGCTTTACGACAATGAAGCCAAGTACACCGAGGAGCTCTACGACGGCGTCGGGCTCACCGAGGACGTGAAGAAATTCCTCCACTACAATGCCAACAAAGCGCTTATGAACCTTGGCTACGAAGCCCTCTTCCCGCCCGAGGCCTGCAAGGTGAACCCCGCCATCCTCTCGGCCCTCTCGCCGAATGCCGACGAAAACCACGACTTCTTCTCCGGCTCCGGTTCGTCCTACGTCATCGGCAAGGCGGTCGCGACCGAGGACGAAGACTGGGATTTCTGACCGACGGCCGAACGGTGCCGCGTTTCATCACGGCAACGGCAATTTTCCGGAAGCGGAGGCGGGCGACGCTTCGTGGCTAGATGGTCAGGGGATGCGCCCGGTCGTCCTCAAGCCATTTGTCGAAGAAGTAGGCAATCTGCTTGTGCCACCAGGGCCAGTCATGGCTGGCATCCGTGCCCCAGAAATCGACCCAGGCCGGAATGGCCTTGTCACGGAGCACGGCCTCCAGGCGGCGCGTATCCTCGATCATGGGCTCTTCCCATGCGCCCTGGCCGCAACAGAAGAACAAGCGGCGTGCCCGGATCTGGTCGAGGAAACCCTCATCGTCCAGCCCGGCCAGATAGTTGACCGGCGAGTTGTAGTAGATCTGACCCTCCAACGCGTCGCCAAAGAAATGGCGGGTGGAATAGACGCCGCTCAGGGCAATCACCCCGGCGGCCCGGCCGGGAAAGCGGAACAGGAAATTGCTTGCATGGAAGGCGCCCATGGAGCAGCCAGACAGGATCGGCACACGCCCGCCGACATGGAGGATCTCCGGCAGCAATTCCTCGTTTACGTAGCGGAAATAGGATTCGTGGCGGGCGATCCGGGCTGGCAGGTCATGGCCGTTGGAAAAGAAGCTCTCGCCGTCGATACCATCGACGGTCCATAGCCGCAGCTCTCCGGCGTCGATGCGGCCGGCCAGCGCGCCGACGCCGCCGGAATCCTCATATTGAAAGAAGCGGCCGTTGGATGTGGGGAAGACCAGCACGGGACGACCGGCATGGCCGTAGGTCTTGAATTCCATCTCCCGCCCGAGATGCCTGCTGAACCGCTTGTGATGCTCGACCTGCACTGCTTAGCACTCCGAATCCTGAATAAAGCGCACGATGGCTCTCACCTCTTCGAAATCTTCCGAACGGAACTGATAGGCGAAGTTGCCCATGGCCCGGCTGAACACGTCTTCGATCGGCGCGAAATGGACGATTTTTTCGCCATGGGCCGCAACGATGGCTCTGTGGTCGTTGACGTAGCGGATATGGTTCTTCCGGCTGGCATAGCCCGTGTAGTAGCGCCCCGTGAAAGGCCCGCCAACCGTGTTATGGACCACCATCTGCGCCCATTCTCGGTAGACGTCCATGTCGTACGAGTAGTTGATGGCGTCGGTCATCCAGGCGCCGGGCGGGCGCATGTTGATTTCGAGCGCCACGATGCGCTTGTCGGCGCGGGTCTGGAAGAATTCGATGTGGAAGAATTTTTCCCGGATGCCGAAGGCCTTCACCGCCGCGCGGCCGGCCTCCTCCACCTCGGGGTCGATGAATGGCAGGCAATAATAGTTGAGGTGGGAGTTGGTGTTCACCACGTCCATGATGCTCTGCTCAAAGCGGTGGCTGGCGGCGAAGACGACCTGACCGTCGCGGTCTACCAGCCCGTCATAGGTCAGCACGATGCCGTCGATGAACTCTTCCGCGACGTAGCTCACGCCCGGCAGCTTCGCCGTCTCGAAGGCGTCGAGGCCCTGTTTGCCGTCGATCTTCACCGTGTTGCTGGCACCCGACCCCTGATCCGGCTTGATCACGATGGGATAGCCGACCTCGGCGACGAAAGCCTCCACGCCGGCCCGGCTCGAATATTTGTGCTGCCGGATCGTCTGGACACCCGCCTTTTTGAAGAAGGCGCTCATCTTCGATTTGTGCTTCAGGTTCTCGATGAAGTCGCTTCGAATGCCGGGAATGTTGAAATCGGTGCGGACCGCGGCATCCTTTTCCAGCCAGTGCTCGTTGAGGGATTCGAAACGATCGATCCGCCCCCAGCGATGAATGAAATGGCCCATGGCGCGCAGGACCTGATCGGCATCCTCCATATCCGCGACACGGTAATATTCGCCGAGCACATTTTTCAGCCTTGGCGCGAGATGGCTGTAGGACGCATCGCCGATACCCAGAACCGTAGCGCCCGCCTTGTGAAGACGGTCGCAGAATTCGATGCTGCTCGCGGGAAATTGCGGAGAAAAGAATACAAACTTCACGAGGAAGACACTCCGAAGACAGGAGGCAAGGGGGCCTCTTGTACATTAGCCGAAAACGATGCGTAGGCTGCGTGGTGAGGTTGGGCTATGCGCCTGCGGCGACGGCTTCCAGCCGGGCCGCGAAGCCGTTCGTCAGATCCCGGATCCGTCAAGCTGCTGGGCGTCTTCGCCTTCCCAAGGTGAGGGCGCGGAGGCACGGCTGCGATCGGCCGAGGGCATCGGCATCCAGCACTTCAGTTCCGGTTCGGCATATTCAATGACGCGGCCGGGGGACGAATCGGAAGCGCGCCAACCCTCTGCTCCAAACCGATCGCCATTCGACCAGTAGGCGACATCCACTTCCGCCGGCCCCTGTTCGGAGGAGCGGACGGTGACGAGAACCCGGCTACCGTCTCTGGGTGCGCTTGCCATGTGGCGCCACCGGTCTGGTTCGTCCATTATTTTTCCTCCTGCCTCGCGGTTGGTCGAAGTGTCGTCTGGTCATCGAAGGCGGTCAACCCAAACTTTCACGGGTCATCCACTTTCGATTGGCCGGCCCGTTGCAGGCAAGTAAGCCGCCGATCCAGACGTAACCGCTTGCATATTGCAATCGGATCTGCATGATTGTCGCGTCCAGGGGAGGGACGTGGCTATGGCCAAGCTCGTATTCGGCATGAACCAGTCTCTGGATGGCTACGTCGATCACATGGCGTTTGGGCCAAGCCCCGTACTCTTCCGTCACTTCATCGAGGAGGCCCAGGGGCAGGCGGGCAGTGTGTACGGCCGCCGGATCTATGAGATCATGCGCTATTGGGACGATGATCACCCTGAATGGGATGCAGACAAACACGCCTTTGCTGCGGCATGGCGGAAACAGCCGAAATGGGTCGTCTCACGCTCGCTGAACTCCGTCGGTCCGAACGCCAGGCTTGTCGCGGACGACCTTGAGGAGGCGATCCGAAGATTGAAGGCGGAGCATGAAGGGGAGATCGAAGTTGCCGGTCCGGTCCTGGCGAAAAGCCTCACCGAACTTGGCCTGATCGATGAGTATCGCATCTACCTTCACCCCGTCGTGCTCGGTCACGGCACGCCATATTTCGCGGGGCCCCGGCCGCCGCTCCGTCTTATGACGCACGACCGAATTGGCGAGGATGTGATCAGGCTGACCTACGTTCCCGCTTGATCCCGCGGATTTCGACGCCATGTGCGCGCGTCAAGCCTCTAGCCGGTCATGCCCTTCATGCTGTCGGTATAATACTGCTCGTAGAGATCACGGTACTGTTCCGCGCCGCCCGCATCGCTGTAACGGGTCAGCGCCGCCATGTCAGTCTTGTTGAGGATGACGCCGAGCGTCTTTCCCTCGATCCGGTGTTCGGCGGCGAGGAGCTCGCGCACGAAGTTCGCAGACGTCTTGCCCCATTCGATGACGAAAAGGAAACCGTCTGCCAGCGGCTCGAAGGCCTTCGCATCGACCACAGGTCCAAGCGGCGTCAGGTCGACCACGACATAGTCGAAATTCTGCCGCGCCTCATCGATGAGTTGCTTCATCGCTGCCGAGGACATCAGTTCGTTGGCTTCGTGCCGGCGGGCCTCGCCCGGGCGCAGCGCAATCGGAAGGATGGCGAGCTGGGATCGGCGGTCGGTCTTGACCGCCTGCGTCCAGGGGATGTCGCCACGCAGCACCTCGACAAGGCCGATCTGCGGGGTCGGTTTCATCATGGCGCTAAGGCCCGGCCGGCGCACGTCCGCGTCGATCAGCAGCGTGCGCTTGCCGCTGACGGCAAGGAGGGCCGCGAAATTGGTCGCGACCGTCGACTTGCCTTCACCCGGTAGCGCCGAGGTGACGCCGATCACGCGGTTCTGACGGCCGTGGAGCATGGTTTCGGCAGTGAGCTTCGCATTGCGCAAGGTTTCGGCAAAGGCGGAGCGGGGTGCGTCCAGCACCACGCGCGTCATGCGCTCGAGCGGAATGACGTCGTCATCCTCAGCGCCGGACGATGGCTCGGTTTTGACGGCTTTGGCGCCGATCATCGCGGGCTTGCGTTTCTTCTGCCCGCCGCCGACGAGCGGCAGGTAACCGAGCGGTTTCAGGCCCAGGATGGTGCGAACGTCGTTTTCGAGGCGGAAGGCGCGTTCGCGCATCTCCTGCACGAAGGTCAGCGCGCCGCCGGCCATCAGGCCGAGCACCAGCGAGAGGCCGAGCACCATGGTCTTGCTGGGGCTGGATGGCGAGACGGGGACGCCCGCATCGGAGATCACCCGCGCCTTGGCGATCGGGAAGGACTGTTTTTGCGAAGCCTGCTCGAAACGGCCAAGATAGCTTTCCGAAAGCGCCTTCAGCGCCGTCGCTTTCTGCTCCAGTTCGCGCAGGCGCACCGAGGAGCGGTTCGCCTCGGCATTGTTGCCGGCGACCTTCTGGATGTTTTCCCTGAGCGAAACCTCGCGCGAGCGGGCGACGTCATATTCGTTGCGGTAGCTTGCCGTCAGCTGCTGAAGCTGTCGGTAGATCTGCCCGGCAAGGTCCGCCTTCTCCGCCCGCAGGGCGGTGGCCTGCGGATGATCCGCACCGAAGTTCTTCGTAATGTCCTGGGCACGCTTGACGACGGAATTGTAGCGGCCGCGCAACTCCTGCAGCGCAGAGGCATCCGCCCCCTGTGTCGGGATGGACGCATTGTCGATAGCATTATCCGGGCCCTGCTCGACGATCGCCTTAAACTGGGCATATCGAGCCGATGCGCTGGCGGCATCGGCCTGCGCGAGGATGAGCTGACTGTTGAGGTCGGCAAGCTGCTGTTCCGACATCAGTTCGCCGCGTGCCGTGGTGAGGCCGTTTTCCGTGCGGTATTGCTCTACCTCCAATGCGGCCTCTTGTGCGCGAGCCTGGATGTCCGTCAACCGCTCCTGAAGCCAGGTGGAAGCCTGTTCCGTCGCTGTGAAGTTGGAACTCAACTGGTCCTCGAAGAAGGCTTCGGCATAGCGCCTGGTCACGGCGGCCGCGAGTTGCGGATCGGTGGAACGGAAGGACACGGCGAGCACGGCGCTGCGCGACACACGTTCGACCGTCAAGGCCTGCTGCAGCACGGCGGCCGCCTTGTCGCGGCGGCCGTTGGCGAGCGCGTCTTCCGATGCTTGCGGTCCGGCGGAGCCGAAGGACGCCAGCGACTTCACCCATCCCTTGGCGATCGCGAGGGGCGATTGCGGTGGATTGACGATGGTCTCGTTGTCGGCGAGTTTCAGGTCGTCGACGACGCGCAGCGCCAGCCGGCCTGATTTCAGGATTTCGGCGGCACTGGCAATGCGCATGTCGACCTGCTGGCTGCTCTGCGGCGCCGGCTCGCTCTCCTCCGCATAGCGCGACAGGTCCTCATCGAGCAGGATCTGCGTCATCGATGTATAGACAGGCGTCGCGAACAGAAGATAGGTCACGCCCAACGCGAGCGCGAGCGCGACGGCAAGGCCGATCAGCCGCGCCCGGCGAACGAGGATCGTCAGCAGGCGGTTGAGGTCGATGAAGGAATCGGACGGATCCGGTTCCCGTCTCAGGATGCTGCTGTGCGGTACGGTGCGTTGGTGCATGGGGCTCCGTTCTACCTTTCGGGCGCGATGGAAACTCTGTCCTCCCGGAGGCGGCCCCGGATCCTCCCATCCGGGGCCTTGGTCTTATGCCGCGCGAATCCGGCCCTCGTGCGACGACATCATGGCGCGCAGGGACTGGTAGACCGCACCGCCGATATCCGGCCGCGCGAGCGCGAAGGCGACATTGGCTTCGATGAAGCCTTGTTTGGAGCCGCAGTCGTAGGTTCGCCCTTCGTAAGCATGGGCGTGGAACGGCTGGGTTCCCGAAAGTTTCAGCATGCTGTCGGTCAACTGGATCTCGTTGCCCGCGCCGCGCTGCTGGCGGGCAAGATGGCCGAAGATTTCCGGCTGGAGGATGTAGCGGCCGTTGAGAAAAAGATTGGACGGGGCTTCGTCGGCCCGCGGCTTTTCCACCATGTGGGTCACGGCAAAACCGTGGCGCACGGCAGCCCCCTTGCCGACGATGCCATATTGCGAAACCTCTTCGGGTGCGCATTGTTCGACACCGACGACATTGCCGCCGACCTCGCCGTAGAGATCCATAAGCCCGGCAAGGCAGCCGCGTGGGCCAAACGAGATCATGTCCGGCAGCAGCAGCGCGAAAGGCTCATCGCCGATGACGTCCCGGGCGCACCAGACCGCATGGCCAAGGCCGAGCGGCGCCTGCTGGCGCGTGAAACTGACCGATCCGGCCTGCGGCAGAAGCTCTCCCAGTTCGCGGACCTTATCGTCCTTGCCGGATTTCTCGAGCGACGAGATGAGCTCCGGCGTGTCATCGAAATGGTCCTCGATGACCTGCTTGTTGCGGCTGGTGACGAAGACGACATGCTCGATGCCGGCCTCGCGCGCCTCGTCGAGGGCATACTGCACGACGGGGCGGTCGACGATGGTCAGCATTTCCTTCGGCATGGCCTTGGTGGCCGGCAGGAAGCGGGTTCCGTTGCCGGCGACGGGAATGATGGCCTTGCGGACAGTCCTGGTTCGCTCCATGGCATTATCCTTTGTTCTTGAGCGCGCGATCCTGCGCTGTCGTTGGGGAGGAGGCAGCGCGGCGCGCGGCCGTCTTGCGATGGGATGGCGTCACGAGACGACGCCATCGGGCGGCAACCGGCATCGCCAGATGCCGGAGTGCGACGGGATCGCCGAGTGCCACTTTAAGGGCAGGCCCGAACGAACGGTTCTTGAGATGCTGGACGAGCGCAAGGAAGGCGCGCGTCTCGTGGAGGTTGCGCGTGCGGCGGCGCTGCGCTGCCGCTGCTGCTGCTGTCAAAGGGTAGCGGGCGAGGAAACGCTGGTCCCCGGCAAGCATCGCCTCGACGTGACGGAGATGCAGCACGCGCGAAATCGAGCCTTCACGGATGTGGTAGACATAGCCCCCTGCCGGGGTGACCACGCAGCGGCCGCCGGCGGCGAGCGTCGAGGCGAAGAGCAGATAGTCCTCACCGATCCGCAATGCCTCGTCATAGGCAAGGTCGTTGTCTTCCAGGAAGGCGCGGCGGAAGACCGGCTTCATGTAGCCGAAATTGTGCGTGCTGCGAAAAATCCGGTTGGAATCGATGAAATCGGGGAGGTCGAGCCGTGGGGTTCTGGTGAGCAGATCGTCCGGAAACATGGTTTCGAGGCGGCCGTCGAGATGCAGGATGTCGATGTTGTCGACAACGAGTGCTGCGTTTTCCTGCTCTGCGGCTGCGATCATGCCGCCAAGCCGCTCGGGCCGCATCGTGTCGTCTGCATCGAGCACGGCGATCCAGCGGCCGCGTGCCAAGGCGAAGCCGGCATTGCGCGCACCGCCGGGGCCGCGATTGCGATCCAGGGCGACGAGGCGCACGGCGGGGTCAGTGAAGACTGCGACGGCTGCACGTGTCGCATCCGTCGAGCAATCATCGGCGACGATCACCTCCACCGTCACGCCCTGCTGTGCAAGGGCGCTCCGAATGGCGCGCTGGATCGTCTCGGCCGCGTTATACGCGGCGATGACGATGCTGATGTCGGGGGCTGTCATCGCACGGTCTCCAGCTTTCCATAGGGCTCGATGGCGCGCGCGCCGAACAGGCCGCCAATGGCGCCGGCATGCAGCAGGCCGCGCAACAGGAAGCGGTTGCGGCGGATCGGGAAAAGGGCAAAGGCGGCGGCACCCGCAAGGCAGGTTGCGCATTTCGCGCCGGCAAGGGCTGCCGCTTTCATACGGGCGGCACCTTCATGCCGTTCCGCAAGCATGCGGCCATGGGTCTGCCCCATGCGCAGCCGTCGCTGCGCCAGCCAGGCGAAGCGGGCGCGGGCCGCGGGGACGGGTTCCTCCACCCAGGCATCGGCGGCAAAGACGATGCGGCCGCCAGCATCGTAGACCCCGCTGAAAAAGGCGGAATCCTCGCCGCCGCTGCGGCCGAGCGCAAGGTCGAACCGTCGCCCGGCGATCGACGGTGCCGCGAGGCGCATCAGGACGTTGCAGGTATAGCCCGTGCGGATCTCGCCCTTCACCCAGACGGGTCTGGTTGCATGAAATTCGCCACGCCGCATCCAGTCGGGGGCCCCCGGCCCGTAGAGGGCGCGGACGGGCCCCAGCACGACATCCGCCCCGTTCAGTTCCGCCGCATAGAGCAAGCGGGACAGCCATTGCGGCTCCACCGTCTCGTCGTCATCGACGAAGGCGAGGAAATCGGCGTCGCTGTGATCCAGGCAGGCGTTGCGGGCAATCGAAATATTACCGGCCGGGCAGTGAACATACGCCACCTCCATGGGTAGCCACGCCACGACAGCCTCGACACGGGGATAGGCGCTCGGTTCGACATCGTTGTCGGCGACGATGACGCGAAGGCTGATACCCGGCGGAACCTTCAGCGTCGCCAGGGATGCGAGCGTTTCCGTCAAAGCCTCACGGCGGAAGGTGCAGACGGCGATATCGATGCGAAGCGGCGCACTCATGCAGGCACCCTGCGCTGGCGGATGTCGAGCAGTTCGCGCCAGAAGCCGGCCGACCAGGCGAAATGCATGATCATCGCGGAGATAGCGGCGAGCGGGCCGTAGGGGTTGCGCTCGCCCAGCGCCATCCAGGCGCCGTAACCGAGGCAGGCCGCCGCCCACAGCACGAAGGGCACGGCCGCAATCCAGGTCAATGCCGCGAGGAATGCACCGACGGCGACCGGCGCCACCATCAGGGGCAGCATCTGGCGCAGGCTCGGCCGCGCGCGGTGTTTCAGAAAGTTGCGCGCCCGCCCGCGACCGTAGCCGAAATACTGCTTGAAGAGCGGCAGGGCACTGGCGCGGGGATAGTAGATCATGCTGGTGCGCGCAGTCATCCAGATGCGATAGCCCGCCTGGCGGAGCCGGTAGTCGCACTCGGCGTCCTCATTGGCCGTGAAATTTTCGTCATAGCCGCCGACGGCCCGGAAGGCCGAGATGCGCATCAATGCATGGTGGCCATGGTCGGCCCAATGGCTCTGCGCCCCCACGCGATGCTTGGCCCCACCATTGCCGAGCACGGAATTCTGGGCCACGGCCGTCGCTTTCTGGAAGGTGCCGAAGCCGACGGTCTGCATGGCGACGACGACGGAGTCGGCACCGGTTTCCAGCGCCTCCTCCACCAGTACGCGGCAGTAATCCCTGGGATAGGTGCCGTGCGCGTCGATGCGGATCATATAGTCGTGCTCGACGCCGAAGGTTTCGACGGCAAGGTTGATCGCCGCGCTCTGGATGCGTTTGGGATTGTCGAGCACATGCATCTTCGGCAGGCGGGCCGCGAGGCTGCGGGCGATGTCCCGCGTGCCATCCGTGCTGCCGCCATCGACAACAACGAGTGTCGCGTTGAGCTCGGCAAGGGTGGGTTCGAGCTGGCTCACCAGCGACTCGAGATAGGACGCCTCGTTGAGGCACGGGATTACGATCAGGCAACGCACGGCTGCGACAGCGTCAACGGTCATGGCAATCCACCTTGTTGGCGACGAGGGAGGGAATGGGCTGCGGCGCCGCAGCCTGCTCCGCCGGACGGCGAAGGGCGGCGAGACGCTGGACGAAGGCGGTGCAATCGGCGCGGTCGAGAATCCATGGCCGTGTGCCGCGCCGGACGAGATTGGCATGAAGCGCCTGATAGGCGGCTTCGTCGAAACCCGTGAAACGGCCGATCAGGGTTTCAAGCCGTGCATCGGCAAGCGCCAGGCCAACGCCGTGCTCCGTGGCAAGCCGAGCCGTCTCGGTTCCATCGAGAACGATGGGGAGGGCGCCGTGGCGGCAGCCCTCGTAGAGCCGGTTCGGCAGGAGCCAGAGCGAATTTTGCCCTTCCTCGAAGAAGTCGATAGCCCAGGTGAAATCGACCTCGGCATAGATCGCGGCAAGGTCTTCCGGATTGCGGTAGGGGCCTTCGAACCGAAGGAAGGGCTCGCGGTCGACAAGGCCATCGAAGTCGTCGAACTCGCTGCGCACCGGCCGGCCACGCAGCACGACCTCGAAGCGGCCTTCCATGCGCCGGGTGAAGGCGGCGAGCAGATCGAAAGACTTGCGGCAACGGATCGCCCCAAACCAGCCGATACGCCACGGTGCGCCCGCCGGCCGGGTGCGGGACGGGATGGCCGTTTCGCGGCCATCGAGCTCCAGAACCCGATTTTCGAGCAGATGGACGGGCGCGCGAAGGCCGGACAGCGGCTTGAAATAATGCTCGACAAAGGCCGGGGAGCTGGTGACGAGAAGGCCGGCCCTGCGGCCGAAATGGCGCTCCGCCGCCCTGAGCGCCTTGCCGGTCATGCCGCCATTCAGCAGCAGGCGGTGCACATCGAGGCACTCATAGGCAACAGGCACGCCACCGAAATGCGTGGAGGCGCGGCCGGCGAGCGCGAGCATTTCGAGATTGCGCGCAAGAATGACATCCGGCCGGGGAGCACCAGCCAGCAGCCGGGGGAGTTTCGCGGCCGCGCCCGCTACAGCAACGAGGCGCTGGACGAAGCGGGCATCCGCGGTGGCACCGAGTTCGAGCGGCGTGACGCCCTCGATGTCCGCGAGACGGTTTTCGCCGCGCCGGAAGCCGGCGAGCGTCACTGCGGCACCGCCGGCGCCAAGCATCAGCACCCGCCGGCGGACGGCGGGATCGGAAAGGTCGTGAACGAGATACAGCACCCTGGGCATCGGGGTCATCCGTCAGTTCAACAGGCAGGCGACGGAGCCGTCGAACTGGCAAGGGTCGCCTTCTGCCGTGAAGGCGATGCGCTCGACGTCGAGCGTTGCCTTGCCGGCAAAGGCGAAGCGGCCCATCCAGTCCGATAGTGTGTCGGTGCCCCAGAGCGAAAGGAAGATCTTCTGGGCGTTGGACGGCAGTTTGGCCGGGTCCGTCACCTCATGCACGAGCACGCCGTTGACGTAGTAGCGCAGGCGATCCTTCTGCCAGGCGAAGGCATAATCGTTGAAGTCACTGTCGGCGCCGCCTTCCACGGGCACCAGTTTCTCATTGCCGCCCTTGCCGGCGATGTACTGGTTGACCTGCACACGGCCCGTATCCTTGCCGAGAACCTCGAAGTCGATCTCGTCATGCGGCCTCTTGTCGGCGGGGCCGATGTAGCTGAAGAAGGCCGAGTTGAGGCCGGGACCTGTCGCCGCTTTCATCCGCACCTCGTAGGTGCCGTAGCCGTAGCGCTTGCGGGTCTGCACCTCGCCGCAGGAAAACTGTCGTTCACCGGCGGGCCGGGCGTCGAAAGACAGCGTGAGCTTGCCGCCATCGACCGCGACCTGATCCTTCGACCAGGTGCAGTTCTGGTGTCCGCCGTTGTTCCAGCCGTCGGAAACATACCAGCGGGCGGTGTCGAGCGTATCAAACTCCTCGACGAAAGAGGTGCCGCTCACGCCTTCCTGCGCGGCGAGCGGGCCGGCGGCAAGCAGGATCGTCGCGGTGCAGAGCGTTGTTTTCAGGGAAATGGTCATTGTCACCTCCGTTGGGCGATGGGGCCGTCGGGCTCCATCTGCGGATGGCCGGCCACGGGCCGTTTCTGACCGCCTGCGCGGCGGCCGGTGAGGATGGCGGCGAGGGCCGGCGTGAAGCGCCGCGCCGCTGCATGGGTCGAAACGAGGATGGCAAGCGCCAGCGCGGGGCTTGCGGCATAGAACAGCGGATAGTCGGCAATGCCGAGCCGGTTCCAGACCATCCAGAACAGGATGAGCAGCGGATAGTGCCCGCAGAAAATCCAGAAACTCAGGCCGCCGAGCCGCGATAGCGCCTGACCGGTGCCGGTGCGGATGAGCAGCGCGGAGAGCGCCCAGGCGCCGAAAATGCCGGCAATCGCGGCAAGGGCGCGCAGCGTGTCGAGCCACACCGGAAATTCCGGGCCGAAGGCATAGAGCGCGAAGGAGAGCAGCAGCGCCATCGTGACAGCGGCGAGCACGACGGGCACGGCGAAACGATCCAAACGCGTGATATCGACGCGATGCAGCGCGGCCGCAACGCCGAAGCTGAAGCCGAACAGGATGGATTTCTTGAGGAAGATGCCGTTCGGCAGCGGCAGCACCGCATAGGCCAGCATCAGGATGAACACGGTGCGCGGATAGCGCATGACGACGAAGGCGATAAGCGGCGACAGCAGCAGGCAGAGCAACAGGTCGCGCAGGAAATAGAGCGGGATGTTGATCGGCCAGGTTTCGATGGCAAGGCCAAGATTCATCAGCTCGCGCGGACTGGCGTTCACCACATCCGGCAGGTAGCCGAAACCGATACCGCCTGTCTGCGCGATATAGACGAAGGCTAGAAAGGCCGCGTTCCAGAGAAGGAAAGGCAGCAGGATCGTCGAAGCCTTGCCCCGCAAGGTCTTGCCGTAGTCGAAGCCCGCAAGGCCGCGATGAAAAAGCAGATAGCCGGAGATGGCACTGAGGCACGGCACGCCGATGCGAAACAGGCTGTCGGCGAGGAACACACGCAGCCAGTCCAGCCCGCCGAATGTGCCCATATAGGGGCTCGTCGCCGGATCATAGGGAACATGCACGAAGATGATCCCGGAAATCAGCACGATGCGCATCAGGTTGATACGCGCCGAGATGGTCGCGTCGATGGTCACGATGTCCGTCACCCCTCTGGTGAGCCGATCCCCCCGGACGGCGTTCAAACAAGAGCAGACTGGAGCCTACGAAGTGGAGTGTGAGTGACCGGGCGGCAAAAAATATGGCGACGCAGCAATTTCATCGGCAAGAACGGTTGCATTGCAGCATACGCGGTCCGACCGGCGGCGCGAAGTCGCGTCATTTTTATGTGCCGGCAGGAAAGTTCGAGCCCCTGCCCCTCAATACTTTGAAGTCCATGCGAATATACTGATTTACCCGCAATTTCTGGGTGCAGCGCGGACCGAAACTTTTTTGTGGTTCCGGGTGCGTTTTGCCGGCGACCAGTGTGAATACGGCCGCCGGAGGTCGAATTGCGGCGGGCTCAAGGCAGGTCGGCGACGACGGCCGCCTTGGGCCGACGCACGAGATCGACGAGTTTTTTCAGGAGCGGCCGCTCGGTGAGAAGCGTGAACACAGCATAGATCAGGCCGCCCAGCGCGATGCCGAGCACGACCTGCAGCGCGGGATGGAAATGCTGGGCGAGATAGTGGTCGAGCGCATAGCGCACGGCGAGCGCCATCAGCGCAGCGGTCAGCATAGGGCGGATCGAGCGGTAGAAACCGGAGAGGAAAGGCGTCTGGTCTGCGCGGAAGACGACCCAGGAATAGCCGACGAGAACGAACGCGTTGACGAGGCAGAGCGCCAGCATAGCCTCGACCAGCGTACCGTTGTGGGCGCCGTAGGCCACGGCGGCGGTCGTTGCCACGGCGCGGCCGACAGCCCACCAGAACAATGCCCCGCCGTGACCGGACCCCTTGAGATAGGGGATGAAGGTGCTGCAGGGAGTGAGCAGCCCCTTGGAGAGAGCAAGCAAGCCGAGCACCGGCCAGGCGGCGGCCCATTGCGGGCCAAACAGCAGCAGCATGGCGGGTTCGGCAAGCGCCCAGAGGCCGAACATCATCGGCGCGAGCAGCAGGGTCGTCACCTGCGTGCTCAGCATCAGCGCCTGCGAGCGCCGCCGCCGGTCGTGCATCATGGCGCTGAAGGCGGGAAACAGCACGCCCATCACGCCTGACAGCACCACCTGATTCGGAATGCTGGAAAAGCGATTGGCCGCGGAATAGGCACCGGCATCGGCAAGACCGAGAAAACGCGAGATCACCACCATGGGCGACTGGAAGGTGACAAAATTGGCGACTTCCGAGCCCATCAGGCCGAGACTGAAGCGTCCCAGGCGAACAACGCCATTGGTGCGAAACTGAAAGCGCGGCAGATAGCGCGACACGAAGAACAGCCCGGCAAGCC
This sequence comes from Shinella sp. CPCC 101442, assembly GCF_024704725.1. GTDB lineage: Bacteria > Pseudomonadota > Alphaproteobacteria > Rhizobiales > Rhizobiaceae > Shinella. The sequence goes on from NZ_JALIQS010000001.1 coordinate 983,181, forward strand.
GTATCACACCTGCTACGAAAAGCTGCGCGACGAGCGCCCAGACGCCAAACCCCGCAAGTGCCAGGATGACGGCGGCAATCGCTGCGACCGATTCGGAAATCATGCTCCACAGCGCATCCCGGCTGAACTGCATGCGCCGCGCGACCAGCGCATAGGCAACGTCGCCGGCAAGCTGAAGCGGAATGAGCAGGCACATGAGCCGGAGAAGATAGGCCGCGTCGGCCGCGCCGAACCAGCCGGCGAGCGGTTCGGCCCAGATGTAGAGCCCCGCCGCCATCAGGCAGGCGAAGGCGAGATTGGCCCAGAAAACGGAGTGGATCGTCTCCTCGTCTTCGCGAGGCTCAAGGATCAGCGCGGAGGCCAGACCCGCCCCGCCGATCATCGCCAGAAACTGCACGACGGCAAGCGCGACAGCCACGCCGCCGAACTCTTCGGGCGTCAGCAGACGGGCCAGAATCGGCACGGTGACAAATTTAAGCCCGAATGTGCTTGTCTTGGATAGGACACTCCAGCCGACGTTTCGGGTCACCGACTTTGCATTCATGGACTGGGACATAGCGGGATCCTGTATCGCAAGAGGAGCTTTGACGACGACGACAAGCCTGCGCCGGAAACGGCCGCGCCCCGGTGGGAGGAGACCAGACGAACGTCTTTCTAGAGAGAACACAGGGACGAAAAAATGGCGAAGCTGACAGTTGTAATCCCCTTCTACCAGAAGGATCAGGGCATTCTAAGGCGTGCGCTCACGTCTATTTTTTCACAAAATTTCAAAGACTTCGACGTCATCGTTGTCGACGACGAATCCCCTTATCCCGCCGATGGCGACATTATCGGTTTTTCCGAGGAAGAACGCGCCCGCGTGCGCATTGTGCGCCAGGAAAATGCCGGGCCGGGCGGTGCGCGCAACACCGGGCTCGACAATGTGCCCATTGAGACCGAGTACGTCGCCTTCCTTGATTCGGACGACACATGGGCTCCCGACCACCTCGCAGAGGCAGTGAGGGCGATGTCGCAATTTGACGCGAACTGCTATTTCGCCTCAATCACCGGCAGCGATGCGTTCTACTATCATTTCGGTGTTGCCGACCTCGAAAAGACCGAGTCCGTCATCCGTCTCTCCAATGATCCCTTGCTCATCGAAATTCCCGGCCTGACGCAGGTCATGCTGAAGAACTGGAGTTTTCTGCACCTCTCCGCGATGGTCATCGGTCGTCCGCTCATCGAGCGCATACGCTTCGATGCGGCGCTGCGGCTTGCGGCGGAGGATGTGCTGTTCTTCTGCGACTGCGTGCTTGGAGCCCGGCGCATTGTGCTGAGCGCGAGCGCCGGCGCGGTGCGCGGCGAAGGGCTCAACATCTTCCACGGCGTGGACAACGACTCCCCCCAGTTCCTGCACCAGCAATTCAACACCTGGGTGGCGCTGGACCGGCTGGAACAACGTTTTGCCGAACGTCCGGCTGAAATCGCGTCGCTGCGCTCCTACAAGCAGACGGCGCGGCGCCAGGCGCTATGGAGCCAGGCGCGGCGCGTGCGCCACCGCAAGCTGCCGCAGTTCGACATGCTCGCTCGCTGGGCGGTGCGTGATCCCAAGCTCTTTACCAGCGTCTTCGAGCTTGCCGCCGGCAAGTTCTCCCGCTGATCCAACGTTTTCAAGGAGAGGTCATGAAGCCCTACTACTGGGAATCGCAACATGGCAATTTCGGTGACGATCTCAATCTCTGGCTCTGGGATTTCCTGCTGCCGGGGTTCCGCGAGGCGCATGCGGACGTGCTCCTCGTCGGTGTGGGCACCGTGCTGAACAGCACCCTTCTGCCGGAAGAGGGGCGAAAACTCGTGCTCGGCAGCGGATTCGGCTACGGCAGCCTGCCGGATATGCGTGACAGGGATCTCTGGGATATCCGTTGCGTGCGCGGCCCGTTGACGGCCGGCAAGATCGGCGTGGCCGAGGACCTCGGCATCGTCGACCCCGCAGTGCTGGTTGCCGACATGCCGGAGTTTTCCAATCAACCGAAGCGTTATCCCTGCGCCTTCGTGCCCCATTGGGAATCGGCGGTGGCGGGGCTCTGGCCGGTCGTTTGCGCGACCGCGGGCATGCACTATATCGATCCACGCGGGGAGGCGAAGGACGTGATCGGCGAGATCGCGCAATCCGAGCTGATCATCGCGGAATCCATGCATGGTGCGATCCTCGCCGATGCCTTCCGGGTGCCGTGGGTGGCCGTCAGCACGTCGGCCAACATCAACAGCTTCAAATGGCAGGACTGGGCGGCGACGCTCGGCGTCGAGCATCGGCCGCGCCGCATCCCCATCTCCACAAGGGCAGAGGCGATCATCAAGGGCGCCCGCTTCTGGGGCGTCGATTATGAGGGGACGACCTTCGCGGGGACCGGAGAGATCGCCGTAGCCCAGGCATCGCCACGGTCAGGGCTGCGCCTTGCCGCCAAGCAGATGCTTGCAGCACCATCGACCCTGGCGCTGTGGCAGGCAAGCCGCGCCGAACCGCAGCTCAGCAGCGATGCGCGCCTTCTCGAACGCAAAGAGCGGCTCTATGCCGTGCTGGAGAATGTACGGCGCGACTATCTCTAGGGTATTTCGCTTTTCTCGCGAAAACGCCGCATCTCTGCGTGTTGCGCAATTGCGGACGCAAACCGCTGCGAAGCCTGCCGGAATTGCGCTAGTCGGTCGTGAGGAGATAGCGCAGCCCGTGCTGCGGGGCGGATGGTCGTGGCCGGACACGTCGATGGGCGGCATCCAGCTTGTCCCGGAAAATCCCGCCGGCGATGGCCGGTATGGCTGACGGGTTCGTGAGCGCGTAGGCAAGGGCAGCGCTCGCGCCGTCGTCCCGCTTGCGATCCAGGAAGTGGCGCAGCGCATGCCGCCGGCCGATTTGCCGGCAGTGATGGCGCATCGCGCTCTCGGCCTGGGGCGGGACGTTCCCTGCTGCAAGGATCGAGCGCTCCGCCTCGAACAGGGTTTCGAGGTCCTTCGTCCGGTGCTGGCCGCTCAGCGAATTGGCGCGCACCACCGCCCCATAGCCGCAGCTTTCAATGACGGTGTAGCGCGCGCCGGCGATCAGCGCACGCACATAGAGTTCGTAGTCCTCGCCAAGCCGCATGTCTTCGCGGTAGCGCAGCGCATGGGCATCAAGAAACGCCCGGCGCATGACAGGCTTGAGGAAGCCGAGTTCACCGCGCGGTGCGCCCCGGCGCGAGATGTTGCCGAGGACGAAATCCTTCAGGTGGAGAGGCCTGGGGCGTGGTGCGAAGTCCACCGGTGCGTGGGCCGGATCGGCCTTTTCCATGAAGGCTATATTGTCGGCGATGAAATCCCAGCCCTTGCAGGCGAGCATGGGGCGAAAGCGCCCCGGAAAGAAAAAATCGTCCGCGTCGAGAATGGCGATCAGCGGCGCACGGGAAACGGCGATCGCGTGGTTGCGGGCAGCAGATGGGCCCCGATTGACCTTGAAACGGATAACGTCGAGCCGCTTGCTTCCGTCATCGGCTGCCGCTGCGGCCGCCATGGTTCGATCGTCCGACCCGTCGTCCACGACCACCACCTCGGCCACTTCACCTTCGGCAAGCGCCGAGCGCACGGCCCGACCGATCGTATCTTCCGCATTCCTCGCAGCAATGATGACGCAGACCTTTTCTTCCTCGGTCACGACAATCCCCTTCACGCGTTGAACCATGCGCGGAAGAATCCGCGCTGCAATGCAGCATGAAAGGTGAAAAGGGCACAAAAACGGCTCCGCCGGGGCGGCGGCGCAATCAGGATTGCGAGTGGCCCGGTTCGTTCATCGAAACGGGCACCGGCGGCTTGGATGTGTCCAGCCCCGTTTTGCCGCGCGTTCCGCTCTCCTGCTCAGCCTTGCGCGCCTTTGCGGTCCGCCAGGTTATGAAAAGCAGGGCGACGAAATAGCCGATCTGGATGAGGACAGCGCAGATGAAGGTCTGGATCGCAGTCGTTGCGAGCGAGCCGGTGGAGACGAAGGTAATGATCGCAAAAGCCACCAACGCAAAAAACATGCTCAGGAAGAAGCGCGGCCCATAGGCCGGGCTGTCCCGCCATTTCGTTTCCGGCGCGCGTTTCATCGATAGGTCTGCCTTCTCCTCCGAGGCTCACGGGAGACTATAGGGCGCCACCGTCTTCCGTGCAATCATTGGTATTAACCAGCCACAAGCAGCCCGTGTTCCCCTTTTCTCCCAATTGTGTTGTGCTTCCGTTAAGCCGCGGTCGTCACCGCCCGATGGAATCATCTGCCCCGTTCCTGCCCAGATTCCGACACGGTTGGACAAAGGCGGGGTGATCGCCACGCCGATGACGGGAAAAGACCGTTTCTGGCTGCATCTGATGGGTTGCGGCTCAGGCCCGCTGCGATCAACTTTTGTTACAATTTGAGAGTCGCCTCACGGAAAATTTTGCGATGCAAAATAATATTGCAGTGCAAAATTATCGCTTTCATCCATGTTTATCCAGCGCATGAGGCGAGGTGACTCAAGCCGATTTTGGTAGATTCACGTAATACTACGGGTGGAGAGCGCGTCAAAAGAAGTGATGTAAATAAAGTTTCGCCAGAATCACCTGAATAATATTGCAAGAGGATTTGAAAAACGATTCAACGACACTGTCCTCTGAAGAAAATAATCATAAAATTAGGACATGATAATCTTCTGAAATTCAGGCATTGGATTCTTTGTCCACCGATCACGCTTCAAAAAACAAACTGTGACCATACACTCTGCCTTGGATGTACGAACGCGTCCGAGGGACCCGACCAAATCGCAAATCCAATGGAGCCATCTCTATGAAGTCCGCGACCCGATCGGCCAGTTCGCCGTTTTTCAGTTCGTCAATATCAGGCGCTCCGCCGGTAGGAGGGATATCGAAACGGAGTTTTGACATTCTGGTGGCACTGGCCGCCCTCGTCATGCTCAGCCCGATTTTCGTGCTGATCATGGCGCTTGTGAAAATGTCCGATGGCGGCAAGGTCTTTTACGGCCATCGCCGCATCGGCTATAACGGATCGAGTTTCCGTTGCCTGAAATTCCGCACCATGGCGGAAAACGGGGATGCTCTTCTCCATGCCTATCTGGAGGAGAACCCGGCCGCCTGTGAGGAATGGCGCTCCACGCGCAAGCTGCAGCATGATCCACGCGTCACTGTGGTGGGAACGGTGCTGCGCAAGCTCAGCCTCGACGAATTGCCCCAGCTTATCAACATCATCAGGGGCGAGATGAGCCTCGTCGGCCCGCGACCGGTGGTGGAGGACGAGCTGGAGCTTTATGAGGCTTCCGCCGTCTACTACCTCCAGACGCGGCCCGGCCTCACCGGCCTGTGGCAGGTGAGCGGACGCAACGACGTGTCCTATGCATCCCGCGTCGCCTTCGACACCCACTATGTGCGCAACTGGTCGCTGGCCAGCGATCTGATGATCGTCGCGCGCACCATCCCGGCCGTCTGCCTCTCCCGCGGCAGTTACTGATCCGAAGCGCTCCCGCGTCCTCGAGGGCCGCGGGAGATCTGAGCGCGCCGGGCTATCGCGGACGCACGCAAACGCACCAAGACAGGGGTTTTCATGAAAACCAATTCGACCGCGGCCTTTGCCGCGACCGCCTTTCCCATGAAAGTGCTTGGCGGGCTCTGCCTGGCGCTTGCGCTTGTCGCGCCGCCGTCGCCAGCCTCTGCGGAGGAATACCGGCTCGGCGTGATGGACAAGTTGCGCATCCGCGTTGCCGAATGGCAGACCGCAGAAGGCGCGATCCGCGACTGGAGTGCCGTCAGCGGCGACTACAGTATCGGTGCCGACGGGGCTCTTTCTTTGCCCTTCATCGGACAACTGCCGGCCGACGGCCGCACCTCGGCGGAGTTGGCGGCGGATATCGGCGGGAAGATGCAGATCCTGTTCGGCCTGAAGGACCTTCCCTCCGCCTCGGTGGAGATCGCCGAGTACCGGCCGGTCTATCTTTCCGGCGAGGTGCAAACGCCCGGCGCCTATCCGTACGCACCGGGCCTCACGGTGCTCAAGGCCGTCAGTCTCAGCGGCGGCCTCAAGCGTGGCGATCCGGGCCAGCGCTTTGCGCGTGACTTCCTGCGCTCAGAGGGGGAGGCCGCCGTGCAGGTGGCCGAACGCAACCGCCTTCTAATCCGCCGTGCCCGCATTTCTGCCGAGATGAATGGCACGGAAGACATCGTCATGCCCAAGGAACTCGGGACCTCCGACGAGGCGCGCGCGATCCTCGAAAGCGAGAAGGCCTTGATGACTTCGCGCGAAAAGCGGCTGCGGCTGCAATTGACCGCGCTCGCCGACCTGAAATCGCTGCTCAACAATGAAGTCGAGTCACTCGGCAAGAAAACCGAAACGCAGACGCGTCAGCTCGAACTCGTTCAGGGCGATCTCTCCAAGGTGGATTCGCTTGCCGAGAAAGGCCTCGCCATCAGTTCCCGACGCCTGGCTCTGGAACAGCGCACGGCCGATCTGCAGGCCGCGCTGCTCGACATCGACACATCCTCGCTGAAGGCCAGGCAGGAGATCAACAAGGCGGCACAGGACGAAACGAACCTGCAGAACGATTGGGACGCCCAGCTTGCGCAGGAGCTGCAGAACACCGAGCAGGAACTGGATACGCTGACGCTGAAATTGGGCACAAGCCGGGACCTGATGTCGGAGGCCTTGATGCAGTCGGCCGATGCCGCGTCGTTGAAGGGCGGGATGGGCGCGGACAATATCGGCTACTCGATCCTGCGCACCGTCAAGGGCAAGGCCGAGCAGATTCGCGCCGCCGAAACGACCCCGGTCCTGCCGGGTGATGTCGTGAAGGTGGAACTCGATCTGAAAACGCAGTGAGGCCTTGATGCGGATCGCGAAGACGCGCCTGATCGGACCCGACGGCAATGAGGCCTACGCCGCGTTCGCCGTCGCATTGTCCTTTTTCGTCTTCGCCTATTCCTTCCGCTTCGGTCAGGCGTCCATTCTCGCCTACTACGCCCTGTGGCTGCCGCTTGCCGCCATCGACTACAGGCGTGTGCTCGGCAACTATACGCGCTACGCCTGGATCTTCGCCTTCGCGCTGTTTGCCTGCCTTTCCGTCTTCTGGTCGCAAGCGCCCGGAGCCACGGCGCGCGCAGGCGTGCAATATCTCTCGCATGTCATCTGCGCGCTGATCGCCATGCGCGTCGTCGATACCCGCACGCTGGTGCGCGGCGGGATGATCGGCACGGGGCTCGTCCTCGGTTACTCCATGGCCTTTGGCGTCTATCACCTCGACCCGCTCGATGGCACTTACAGTTTCGTCGGCGCCTTCGCGTCCAAGAACCAGCTCGGCTTCTATGCGTCGCTGGCGGTGCTCTTTGCATTTGCCGCGCTCTTCCTCGGCGTCGAGCGTGGCCCCTGGAAGCTTGCCGCCATCGGATGCGTCCTGATCGCGCTCTATTGCCTCAAGGCCTCGCAATCGGCGACCTCGGTGCTGACGACGGTCGCCATCGCCGGCCTGTGCCTGGCGTTGCGGGCGCTTGAAAGGCTTGCCCCGCGCCATCGCAAGATGCTGTTCCTGGCGCTTTCGGTATTGACGGTGCTGGTCGCCATCGCCGGCGCCTATGGCGGGGGCTATGAGATGGTGCTCGGCGCCTTCGGCAAGGACGCGACGCTCACCGGCCGTACCTATCTCTGGCAGCAGGGCATCGAAGCGGCGGGCGAAGCACCCTTCGCCGGCATCGGCTACCAGGCCTTCTGGGTGCAGGGCTTTGCCTTGGCGGAAAAGCTCTGGGCGGACTTCTTCATTTCCACGCGCAGCGGCTTTCACTTCCATAACACCTTCATCGCCGCCACCGTAGAAACGGGCCTCATCGGCTGCCTGCTCCTGACAACAGTGCTCGTCGTCACTCTTGGCGGGCATCTCCGCCGGCTGCTCTCGGCGGCGCGGGACGAGGAGGCGCTGGTGCTCTTCACCGTTGCGGCGCTGCTCGCCGTACGCACCTTCGTGGAGATCGACATCCTCAATCCCTACCATGTCGGCTCGTTCCTGCTCTATTTCGCCGCCGGCAAGCTGGCCGATGGCCGAAGGAGCCGTGTCGTGAACGGCCGCCCGCAACGGGCAGCCTTCGCATGACCGCGCAGAACAAGTCCGGCACACTGTATGGCATCCAGTATCTGCGCGCCTTTGCGGCGCTGGCTGTCGTCCTCTTCCATGCCGCGGAGCGCACGGGTCACGCCTTCGCGATCGGAGCAGCCGGCGTCGACGTCTTCTTCGTCATCAGCGGCTTCATCATGTGGGTGATCGTCGAACGGCGTACCGTATCGCCAGGCCGGTTTCTCATCGAGCGCATCCGCCGCATCGTGCCGGTCTACTGGCTTGCGACCGGCGTCATGGTGGCCGGCGCGCTGGCGGGCCTTTTTCCCAATCTCGTACTGAGCGGCAGCCATGTCGCCGCCTCGCTGCTCTTCCTGCCGGCACGTTCGCCGAGCAGCGGGGAACTCTGGCCCGTGCTCGTGCAGGGCTGGACGCTGAACTACGAAATGTTCTTCTACCTCGTCTTCGCCGCCTGCCTCGCGCTGCCTTCGCGTATGAGGCTGACGGTTATGGCAGCGGCCTTCGGTCTGCTGGTGATCCTCGGTCTTGTTGTTGAGAGCGACGCCCCGCTCTTCCTCATGTACACGCGTCCGATCATCCTGGAGTTCGTCGCGGGCATGCTGATCGCCCGTCTGTGGCTCAACGGCCATGTTCCGCGTCGCCCGTTGGCTCTCGCGCTCATCGGTCTTGGCCTGGCAGGCTTTGCGACGATCGGTATCCTTCGGCTTCCTTTCGACGAATGGACCTGCGGACCGCTCGCCTGTGCACTGGTTTACGGAACGGTCGCGCTTGAAAAGCACGGCGGCATCGTGCGTTTCTCGCTTCCCGCCATGCTCGGCGATGCGTCCTACTCGATCTATCTCTGGCATACATTTGCGATTTCCGTCGCAGCCAAAGCGGCAGTCCTGGGCGGCCTTTCGCCCGCCCTGGCCTTCGCCCTGTCCGTTTGCGTGGGCATCGCTTTGGGGCTCGCCGGGTACCACCTTGTCGAGCAACCGCTGTTGCGCGGCGGCAAGGGCGGCTGGTTCGTCCGCCGCACGAAAGCGGCGGGTGAGTTCAGGTCGGAACGGCAAGCCCGACCTTGATGCGATCCATCGCCACGAACGTGCGGAAGCGCTTGACGTTATTGTTGCCGAAGAACAGGCGACGGGTGAGAGCCTCGTATTCGGCCATGGACGGCACGACGATGACGAGCACGAAATCGGCCTCGCCGGTGACGTAATAGCACTGCTGAATCTGTGGCGCGGCAGCAAACTCCCGCTTCGCCTGCTCGATCTGTTCCGCCGTCTCGCTGATGACCTCCACCTCGACGAAAATGGTGATCGCCTGGCCGACGGCCGCGGGATCGACAATCGCGACGTTGGCGCGGATGACGCCCTCTTCCGTCATGCGCTTGATGCGCCGCTGGACCGCAGGCGCGGAGAGATTGATGGCTTCGCCGATCGTTCTTTGCGGCGTCGTGTTGTCGCGCTGCAGGATGTCGAGGATTTTGCGGTCGAAGGCATCGAGCTGAGGCGTAAAAGAGGACGGCAAGGGCGACTCCACGAAACAAACTTGCAAAAAGACCGCCAAATATCAGCGCCGCTTTCGCCTCTTCTGCAATATGTTTCTGCGGGAAAGCGAAAGAGGACCTCATGTTTCTTCTCAACACCCATCCCGATCATCGCAGCCCGCTCGATCCCACCGATGCCGAGACGCTCGGCCTCGAAGCGGCTACAGGCGTGGAGCGCCATCTGCACTATCGCGACAACAATGCCGAGACACCGCTCGTTTCCCTGCCGGGCCTCGCAGCGGCAACGGGTGTCGACGCCATCCATGTAAAGGACGAGGGGCAGCGGCTGGGGCTCGGCAGTTTCAAGGCGCTCGGCGGAGCCTATGCCGTCATCCGGCTCGTGCTGGAGGAAGCGGCGGCACGTCTCGGGCGCGCGGTCGACATGGCCGCACTGCATTCCCCTGACATCCGGCAGATCGCGCAAGGCATGACCTTCGCCTGCGCGACCGATGGCAACCACGGCCGCTCGGTCGCGCAGGGTGCCCAGCTTGTCGGCGCACGCTCGGCGATCTTCGTGCATGCCGGCGTCAGCGACGAACGCGTGGCGGCGATTGCCCGCTTCGGAGCCGAGATGATCCGCGTCGCCGGCAGCTACGACGACTCCGTGAAAGAGGCGACGCGCATTTCCGAAGAACGCGGCTGGACGATCGTCTCCGATACGTCCTGGCCCGGTTACGAGCGTATTCCGGGGCTGGTTATGCAGGGTTACACAGCCCTCGTGCGCGAAGCGCTGCGGCAAATCCCGGCGCCTCCCACCCATGTCTTCGTCCAGGCCGGCGTCGGCGGCATCGCAGCGGCGGTTGCCGGGCATCTGGCTATCGCGCTCGGCGAACGGCGCCCGCTCTTCACCGTCGTCGATCCCGCACGCGCGGCCTGCCTGTTCGAGACGGCGCGTGCTGGCCACCTGGTGACCGTACCGCATGGCGAGCCCACGATCATGGCGATGCTCGAATGCTACGAGCCCTCGCGGGTCGCCTGGCGCATTCTCGCGCGCGCCGCCGATGCGTTCATGACTGTCGAGGAGGAGGATGCGGTTTCGGTAATGCGCCGCCTTGCCGATCCGGCCGCGGGCGATCCGCCCATCGTCTCCGGCGAGAGCGGCGGCGTCGGCCTTGCCGGCTTCCTGAAGGCTATTGCCGATCCCGACGTAAAGGCGGCGCTTTCCATCGGCCCGCAATCGCGCATCCTCGTGGTCAACACCGAGGGGGCAACCGATCCTGGGTGCTATCAGGCGCTCGTCGGCGCTTCGCCGGCCGAAGTCCTGTCGCGAGGTGCCGCATGACGCTCTCATCGATCGACGCGGGTCGGCTGCTTGGGCGCCTCCGCGAACTCGGCGATATCGGGCGGGATGGCGATGGCCGGCTGACGCGCCTTGCCGCGTCCGACGCCGAGCGGGACGGCCGCGACCGGTTCGTTTCCTGGCTGGAAGCAGCAGGGCTCGAGGTCGCGGTCGATCGCATCGGCAACATCTTCGGCATCTGGGCCACGGAGGGCATCGCGGATCACCCGCCGCTGATGCTCGGTTCGCATATCGATACGGTCATCAATGCGGGCATCTATGACGGATGCTACGGCGTGCTTGCGGGTCTGGAGGTCATCGAGACGTTGAAAGCGTCAGGCTATATGCCGTCGCGGCCCATCGTCGTTGCCGCCTTCACCAATGAGGAGGGCGTACGCTATGCGCCCGACATGCTCGGCTCGCTCGTCTATGCCGGCGGGCTGGATGTCGAGATGGCGCTGGCCACGGTCGGAACCGATGGATCGATGCTTGGCGATGAGCTTCGCCGCATCGGTTATGCAGGAGACCGGGAGCCGGGCTTCCTGACGCCGCATGCCTATCTCGAATTGCATATCGAGCAGGGCCCGGTGCTGGAGCGTGAGGGCGTCGCGCTCGGGGCGGTGGAAAACCTGCAAGGCATCTCCTGGCAGAAGGTGACGATCGAGGGCGATGCCAACCACGCCGGCACGACGCCGATCTCCATGCGCCGCGATGCCGGTCATGCCGCCGCTCGCGTCATCACCTTCCTGCGCGAGCGCGCCAAGGCTTCGAACACGCCGACGGTGGCGACGGTCGGATGCATGGCCTTCGAGCCCAATGCCATCAACGTCATTCCCTCGCGAGCGACCTTCACGGTCGATCTGCGCGATCCGGACGAGGCGAGGCTCAGGCAGGAGGAGGAGGCTCTCGCCGGCTTCCTCGATATGCTTTCGGCCGAGGAGGATGTGGCGATCTCCGTGGAGCGGCTTGCGCGCTTCGAGCCGGTCACCTTCCATGCCGGTATCGTCGCGGAAATCGACGCGGCGGCCAAGGGGCGGGTACTCTCCTGCCGGCGCATGACCTCCGGTGCAGGCCATGATGCGCAGATGATCGCGCGCATTGCGCCGGCGGCGATGATTTTCGTACCGAGCAAGGGCGGCATCAGCCACAATCCGAAGGAATTCACCGGGGACGACGAACTTCTGGCAGGGGCCAACATCCTGCTGGATGTGACCCGCACGCTGACGCAAGGGGAATAGGCATGGGTATCGACCGACTGGTTTCGGACATGCGCGCATGGCGCCGTCATCTTCATGCCCATCCGGAGTTCGGCTTCGAGGAGAAGCAGACAGCGGCTTTCGTCGCCGCGCGGCTTCGGGAATTCGGGCTCGACGAGGTCGTCGAGGGGGTCGGCGGCACGGGTGTCGTGGGCACCCTCAAGCGAGGCAGTGGAAATCGCTCGATTGCGCTGCGCGCCGACATGGATGCGCTACGTATCTCCGAGCAGGGCGATGTGCCTTATGTCTCGAAGAACCCCGGTCTCATGCATGCCTGCGGACACGATGGCCATACGGCGATGCTGCTCGGCGCCGCCCGGCTACTCGCCGAAGAAGGCGGCTTCGACGGCACTGTGCGCTTCGTCTTCCAGCCCGCCGAGGAATGGGGCAGGGGCGCGCTGGCGATGATCGAGGACGGCATCATGCAGCGTTTTCCCTTCGACGAGATCTACGGGATACACAACATGCCGGGCCTGCCCGTCGGGCACTTCGAAACCCGCCCCGGCGCCATCATGTCGGCGGAGGACAACTTCGAGATCGTGCTGCGTGGTGTCGGCGGCCATGCGGCACGACCGCATGGGAGCAACGAAGTGCTGGTGGCCGCCTGTGCGCTCGTCACGAACCTCCAGACGATCGTCTCGCGCCGGCTGAACCCCACGGATATCGGCGTCGTCTCCGTGACGGAACTTCTGACGGATGGCACGCGAAACGCACTGCCGGGGCTGGCGCGCATCCTTGGCGATGCCCGCAGTTTCCGTCCGGAGGTGAGTGCTGCGATCGAAAAGCAGATGCGCGTAATCGCCGAGGGAACGGCGCTTTCCTACAACGTCTCGACCGAAGTCACCTATACGCGTGAATTCGTGCCGTTGCTGAACGACGTGGCGCTGACCGACGAAGCCTTCGCCGCCGCAGCGGCGGTCTTCGAACCCGAAAACATCGCGCTACGCCGGGAACCGATGACCGGCTCGGAGGATTTTGCGCGCTTCCTGGATTTCGTTCCGGGCTGCTTCGTCCTCCTCGGCAACGGCACGCAATCCGCGCCGCTGCACAATCCGACCTACGACTTCAACGATGACGGACTGCTTTACGGTGCGAGCTTCCACGCGAGTATCGCCCGCAAAAGGCTTCCACAGGCATGACGCTTGCCCTCGCGGGTTTGCCTAGAGTTCTTCCAGCATGTCCCCGAAGCGCTCGATGCCGCGCAGGCGGGTGCGGCCGGCAGGGCCGGCGCGTTCGATGGCGCGTGTCGTGATGAGATGACAAACGGCCATGACGGAGACGTGGTTGAAGAGAGGGCCGGGCGCCAGCGTCTGGCAGCGGAAGTGCCAGGTCGCAGTCGCGCGGTGGGGCACGCCCTCATCCGTGATGTAGAGGAGCTTGGCGCCACTTTTTTCGATGGACGTCAGGATGGCGTCCATCTGCGCCACGCGGCGGCGCAGGCCGAAGACGATGGCGACATCCTTTTCCGTGACGCTGGCGAGGTGTTCGCCGAGCGTCTGGCCGGCGCCGGGAATGGCGACGATGTTTTCCACCACCTGGGTCATCTGCCATTGCAGATACTCGGCAAAGGCGTGACTGCTGCGAAAGCCGATCACCCAGGTCTTGCGCGCGTCGAAGATGGCATCGGCGACGGCGTCGACCTGCACATCCGTAATCGTCGCGAAGGTGCCCTCTAGATTGCTGATGCCCTGTGCGACATGGGCGGCGACGGATTGCGCTGCGGCGGCATCGCTGGAGGCGGCGAGAAAAAGGCGTGAACCCGTCTGCCGCTCGTCGCGCGCATGGCGGCGCGCCTCCTCATAGCTCTCATAGCCGAGCCTTCGAACGAAGCGCGTCACCGTAGCATTCGAGACCTGCGCGAGTTTGGCGAGTTCAGAGGCGGAATAGCTGGCCAGTTCGCCTGGAAAGTCGCAGACGAAATCGCCCAACCGCCGCTCGGCCGGGTGCAGGTCGTCGAGCGCGTCGCGCACGCGGTGCAGAAACGAACGATCCGTGGAACCCGTCTTGGTCACGCCAGCCTCCCATTAAAATCAAGGTTGTAACGGAGCCGTCGCACTTCGCAAGGTGCGCCGGTCAAAGCGCACTTAAAGTTCCTTGAAAAAATGATTTCATACATATAGTATAAGAAAATACATTTTCATACTGAGGCCAAAGAGGAGGAGACTATGGCAGCAGAAGGCATGGTGCAGTCCGGCAAATCATCGCCGGCAATTCGTCAACTGGAGGGCGCGCTCACCCGCATCGGGGTCACGCGCGCGCATAAACAGATCATCGCGCTGGTACTGATCGGCTGCCTGTTCGACAGCTTCGAGCAGAACACGATCGGCGTGTCCGGCCCGCTCCTGAAGGAGCATTGGGGCCTGACGGGCACGGATATCGGCTTCCTGAATACGATCACCTTCGGAAGTGCGGCCATCGGCCGCCTGCTTTCGGGCATTCTCGGCGACCGCTACGGCCGTCGGGTCATGCTGACCATCAATCTCTTGCTGTTTTCGCTCGGCTCGGCCGCTTGCGCACTCGCACCGGATTTCATGTTCCTGTGCATCGCCCGCGCTATTGTCGGCTTCGGCGTCGGCGGCGAAATCTCGACCGCCGTCACCATGCTGTCGGAATTCTGCTCGCCGAAATTTCGCGGAACGGCCGCCGGCCTCGTCAATGTGGGCGCGGGCGGCTTCGGCAATTTCCTGGCGCCCGTCTACGGGCTGATGATCTTTACCATCTTCCCCGGTGAGGATAGCTGGCGCTGGCTCTTCGCCTCGCTGGCGCTGCCAGCCCTGCTTGTCGTCTTCTATCGCCGCTACGTGCCGGAAACGCCGCGTTTCCTTGCGTCGCAGGGCCGCATCGACGAGGCGAACAAGGTGCTCTCGGTGCTGGATTCCGGTACGCTCCGGCCAAAAAATCTTGTCGTCCGCGAATACCTGACGAAGGACAACGAACAGGACGCGCCACGTGCCAAGGGTGCCTGGAAGGAACTCTTCCGCAGACCGTTCCTCGGCCGCATCGTGCCGGTGTCGATCGCCATCCTGATGAGCTACGGCGCGCAGCTTTCCGTGCTCACCCTGATGCCGATCATCTTCGTCTCGATGGGCTACACGCTGCAGGGCAGCCTGTTCTACAGCATGATCATTCAGAGCGGCAGCGTTCTCGGCGCCATCGCTGCCTCGCTGTTCGGCTACTACTTCCCCCGCAAGCGCGTGCTGACGGTCGGCGCGATCTGCGCATGCCTTGCAGCACTCTCCATCCTCCAGTTCGGAACCACCATCTATATGGTGCTGTTCTTCGGCGCGCTCTTCCAGTTCTTCGTGCTTCTCTTGAACACCTCGATCTGGATCTACGCGCCGGAACTCTTCCCGACCCGCATCCGTGCCTTCGGCGTCGCGTTCATCCTGGCATCGGGCTCGGCCGCCGGTTCCTTCGTACCGACCATCTCGGGCGCGCTGTTCGACAGCTACGGCATGGGCGGCGTGTTCGGCCTGGCGGCCGCCATGTATGCCGTCTTCGCGGTCTGCATTCGCCTGGGACCTGAAACCTACGGCATGTCGATGGAGGACATCACCCAACGCGCGGATAACGTCGGCACGAGTGAAAACGTCGCCGCGGGCGCGCCCCTCAAGGCAGGAACATAACCGAAATGACCCCGCATATACTGTTGATCAACCCCAACAGTTCGCTTGCCACCAGCGACATGATGCAGACCATCGCGCAGAAGGCCGCAGGTGGCAGGCTCGACGTCCGGGTCGTGACGGCGGATCGCAGCCCGTCGATGATCACCACGCCCGAACAGCTGGCGGCCTCCGCCAGCCAGGTGGTCGAGCTTGGCACGGCGCACGACCGCGATTGTGTGGGGATCATCGTCAGCGCTTTCGGCGATCCCGGCCTTGCCGAGCTTCGCCGTAAGGTGAACGTACCCGTCGTCGGCATCTGCGAGGCTTCGATGATCGAAGCCTCGCAAGGCGCGCGCCGGTTTGCCGTCGCCACCTCGACGCCGGATCTTGCCGAAGCCATCGACCAGCGAGCTCATGATCTTGGCCTCGGTCATCTCTATGCGGGTGCGCGCTGCACGGCGGGCGACCCGCTGGCTCTGGCCGCCGATGCCGGGCTTTTGGCGGAGGCGCTTGCGGGTTCGGTGCGCGAATGCATCGAACGGGATGGCGCCGAGGCCGTTATCATCGGCGGCGGCCCGCTCGGCCAGGCCGCCGAACAGCTTCGGACACGGTTCGGCCGGCCGGTGCTTGGGCCCATCCCCTGCGCGGTAGAACGGGTCTTCAGCCTGATCGATCAGGACGGAAACATACCACAGGCGATCTGAGGCCAGCCTGATCATGGCCTTTCTCATCGGCGGGCTCCGGCCCGCCGATCTGCATTTTCACGAAAATGTGAATTCGCCTTGCAAACCGCAAATCCGAAAGGGTACTGATCGGAATCAGGTGGGCAGGGGACGGTCCGCCTGAGCCTCGCGCATCGGAAGGTGGGACGCATGGAAATTCTGACAGCCGCCGGTCTGACGGCGCTTCTGCAAGTCATTGCAATCGATCTGGTTCTGGCCGGCGACAATGCCGTCGTCATCGGCCTTGCCGCGGCGGGTCTCGATCCGGCCCAGCGCAAGAAGGCGATCCTCGTCGGCATCATCGCGGCAACGGTGCTGCGCATCCTCTTTGCGACGGTTGCGGTGCATCTTCTCGCGATCATCGGCCTTTTGCTCGCCGGCGGTCTGCTTCTGCTCTGGGTGTGCTGGAAAATGTGGCGCGAGCTGCATGCCGGTCATGGCGGCCAGGATGAGGCAAGTCTTCAGGATGCGCCGAAGAAGACTTTTTTCCAGGCCGCCACGCAGATCGTCGTCGCGGACGTTTCGATGTCGCTCGACAATGTACTGGCCGTCGCAGGAGCGGCCCGCGAGCATCCGAGCGTGCTGGTCATCGGCCTCGTGCTTTCCATCGCGCTGATGGGCATCGCGGCGAACTTCATCGCCAACCTGCTCAACCGGCACCGGTGGATCGCCTATGTCGGTCTTGCGATCATCCTGTATGTCTCGCTCGACATGATCTATCGCGGTGCGCTCGAGGTCATGCCCTATCTTGGCGCCGGCTGAAGACCGACCGCTTCCAGCCGACACCTGAATGGATGGCGCCCGGCGCCATCTTCGCCGCGTGCCTACTTCGCCGCTAGGGCCTCGAAGGAGACCGTCATCCGCTCGCCCGCCTTTTTGGGCAGCTTGACCGCCTTGGCGGCCTCGGCATTCGACGCACCGTCGCCCACGCGGATGAGGGCGACCATGCCCATGCTGTAATGCGGCGAGCATTTGACGCCGTAATAGCCGGGTTCGGTGACCGTCAGCACATATTCCTCGTTCACTTTGCTCTTGAAGGGTTTGACACTTTCGGGAAGCATGCCCTTGATGCCCTCGACATTGTGGCTCTTGTCCGTGGGGATGAAGTGGACCGTATCGCCCGGCTGCGCGGCAATCGCGGCAGGTTCGAAAACCATGCTGCCGCTCTCGCCCTTGTTCATCATCTTGACCATGTGCTCGGCGGCATGCGCCGTGCCGCTCGCGAGGATCATCAGGGCTGCCGCCGCCAGAAATTTCTTCATGTCCATCTCCTCCAGACCAGGTGAAAGGGATGTCCCATGGGGCGGCTGACGTCGCAATGCGACCTTGGTGTCGGCCTTGCGGATCAGCCGGCGTGCAGCGCGAAGGCTTCCAGCGCATCGGCAGCGATCGGCTTGTACATGATCTCGATGCCGGCGGCCTCGGCGGCAAGGCGGGTCTGCGGCTTGCGGTCGGCCGTCAGGATGCGGGTCGGGCGCTCGCCGTACTGGGCGTGCAAAGCCTCCACCGTCTCGATGCCCGTCAGCGCGCCGTCGAGCTGTTGATCGACGAGGTAGATATCGGGCACGATGCCGATTTCCTCCAGCAAGGATAGCGCCTCCTCGCCGCTTGCCGCCTCCAGCACGCTGACGCCACGGCGTTCCAGCAGCAGTGCGATGGCCCGGCGCAGGTCCACGTCGTTTTCGACGAGCAGGGCGATGCGGTCGCCGTTGTCGCCGGGTTCCTCCGGAATAATCGGCGTCACCTCGCGGTAGATGGGGCCGGCCTGGTGCGCGACGGGATTGAGCTCAACGGTAAAACAGGTGCCGCGACCAAGCTCCGAGCGCAGCGAGAGCCGATGGCCGAGAAGCCCGCAGGCCCGTTCGACGATGGCAAGGCCAAGGCCCATGCCTTCCGAGGCGGACGCGGATCCCTGGACGCGGTGGAATTCCCGGAAGATCGCCTGCTGTTGGTCCGGCGCGATGCCCGGTCCCGTATCGTGCACCTCGATGCGGACCTGACCGTTCGACCTTCGCGGGCCGACAAGAATACGGCCGCTCGCCGTATAGCGGATAGCATTGCTGATGAGGTTTTGCAGGATGCGGCGCAGATATGTCGGATCGCTCGAAACGGTGAGTCCGCAGGGCAGGATGTCGAGCCGCAGGCCCTTGCGGGCGGCTATGGGAGCGAATTCGTCGGTGAGCTGCCTGAGAAGCAGCGAGAGTGGCACCGGACCGATATCGATCGCCGCGCCGCCTGCTTCCAGCCGGGAAATGTCGAGCAGCGCGCCCAGAATGCCTTCGACGCTGACCAGCGCGTTGTGCGCTTTTTCCAGCGTCCCCTGCATGGGCGTCGCTTCCGCATCGTCGCGGGCGGCGGCAACGAAGAGTTTAGCGGCGGACAGCGGCTGAAGAAGGTCGTGGCTGGCCGCGGCGACGAAGCGCACGCGGGCGGAATTGGCACGTTCGGCCTCGGCGAGAGCGGCGGCGAGATCGCCGGTGCGGGCAGCCACGCGCGCCTCCAGCGAGTTGTTCGCCCGGATCATGGCGTGGATGGCAAGGCGTTCGCGCGTCACGTCGGCAAAGGACATCACGAAACCGCGGCCGGGCATTTCCTGCGCGAAAACATCGAGGATGATGCCGGAGGCATGCGTGACTTCGAAGGAAAGGGCCCCGCGCGGCAAACCGCCGTCGATCCATTGCCGCAGCATGTCTCCCGAAAAACCGTCGCCGAGCGTAACCGCGTGGCTGATATGGTTGGCCAGGAGTTCGAAGGGGATGCCCCGCCGCAAAAGGCGGGGGGGAATGTCGAGCAGTTGCGCGATCCGGCTGTTCCAGCCGACAAGCCGGCGGTTGGCGTCGAAAATGCCGACGCCCTGGTTGATATGCTCCAGCGTGGCGCGGATCATGCGCGCCTGGTCGTCGAGGAGCTTGCCGCGCTCCGAGCGCTCCATGCGGATCAGGTCGGTAATATCGGTCTGGAGGATGACGGTGCCGCCATCGGCCGTGCGCTGCTCGCTGACCTGAAGCCAGCGGTCGCCGGAAAGCCCGACATTGAAGACCTGCCGCGCCCTGTGCAGCCGCATGCGCTCCGCTGCCCAGCTCTTTGGCGTGACACCCCGTGGGAGTGCAAGTTTTACGGAGCGGCTGACCGTCTGGACGTAGTCGGCAAAGGTAATCCCGGGCGAAAGTGCCGGGCGTATATCGGCGAGGTCCCGGCAGAAGCGGGAATTGCACAGCACGAGGACCTCCGCCGGATCGAAGAGCGCAAAGCCCTCCTCGATGGCCTCGATGGCGAGCGAGAGATCGCGGCGCGCCCTCTCGGCAGCGCTGTTGGCATCGTTGAGAAGCTTCAGCGTCGCCTCGAGGTCGCGCGTGCGCTGGCGCACCCGCTCCTCCAGCATGGCCGCGCGGCGAAACTGCTCGAAGGCGGCGCCCCGCTCACCGGTGCTCTGCTCGACATGGCGCATCAGCGCGTCGGCGATGACAAGCATCTTTTCGAGATTGCGGGCCTCGCCATCGGCAGGATCGAACAGCCCGTCGGAAATGCGGCTGTTCATGGGCTTTTTCCCGAAACGACGGTGCCCGGTGGGTAGAAGGCGAAGCCGGTCATCGTGTGGTTGATATGCATGGGGCCGATCTGCTCGCCATAGGTGGAAAAGCCGATGACGCCGTGCTGGCGCAGCAGATCCGAGACACGGCCGGTCATCTGCCGCTCCTGCGCTTCTATCCGCCGCAAAATGCAATCGAAGGCGAGCACGGCGACGGGATTGGCCGGCGCCTTCAGCGCCTGCAGTTCCGCCGAAAGGTGCCCGACGAGATCGTGCGGCTCGGCGATCGTCAGCACCATGCCCTCGTCAATCGCCGAGAAGAACAGCAGCTCGCCCGAAGGCAGCACCCGCTGGATGGCGCGCACATGATGGCGCTCGCCCATGCGCACGGTGAGCGGATGGATCGCGAAGGTCAGGGTGTTGACGCTTTCCGGATCCATGCCGATGAGGCGTGCATATTCATGAATGGCCGGCTCCGCATTGATGCGCCGCACGATACGGGCCGCAGGATCCGCCTCCGTCACCACCATTCGCCGCTCCGTCGGCTTGATGTGGTCCATCTTGAAGGAGCGCAGGGGACAGTCACCGCGAATGACGGAGATGACGGCGGCATTGGCGAGAAGCCGCTCTCCGTCGAAGACAAGCGTTTCGCGAAAATGCGTGCCGTCGCCCGCCGAGCCGCCGATCAGCGGCATTGCGCCGGTTGCGGCGGCCAGCGCCGAGGCAAGTTCGTCCTCGCGCGCCGAAAGCCCGTCGACGAGAAGCAGGGCGAATTCCTCCGGCAGGTGGCCGTGGTCGCGGGCGAGCGACTGGCGAATGAGGAGCAACGCGTCGGAAAGCTCGCTGGCGGCGAGTTTCGAGAGATCGGGAACGAGAAGCGTTTCCGCAGCGAAATGGCGGGCGTTGAAACCGACGGCGACAATCGTTTCCTCGTCGTAGCCATCACCGGTAATCTCGCCCGCTGTCGTGCAACCCGCAATCTTCGCATCCGGCCATGCTTTCGAGGCCTCCGCGACAATGCCGGCGACATCCGCCTCGGGCGAAACGAAAAGCAGCACGAGCGAAAACGGACCGGAGCCAAGGCTGGCCGCCAGACGATCGACAGGACAGTTCTCGTGCGCGGAAACGAGCGCACGGGCGACATAGTGTTCATCCACGGGTGATGGCCTCCTCCGCCGTTCCCCCGTCTTCCACTCTAAAGCATCCGGCGCAGCGACGGCCAGCATGGAATGCGGTTCTTACCCGATAGTCTTAGGCGTCGGTGATCATCGTCGCGAAACTCGCTTCCTGGGCGAAGAGCACCGCCTGCATGCGCGTCTGGACGCCAAGCTTGCGCATGATGGCGGTGACATGCGCCTTCACCGTGGTCTCGGCAATGGAAAGCTCGTAGGCGATCTGCTTGTTCATGCGCCCGGCGCAGACGAGCTGCAGGATGCGGGCCTGCTGGCGCGTCAGCAGCGCGAGCCGTTTGACGGCTTCCTCCGACAGGCTCGGTGCCGACCCTTCGAGAGCGAGACGGCTTGCATGGATTTCGCCACGCGCGATGACCGAGAACGCCTCGCGGAACTCCTCACGCGAGGCATGTTTCGGTACGAAGGCATTGATGCCGGCCTTCAGCGCCGCACGCACCACGCGGACCTCGTCGAGCGACGAAACGACGACGATCGGCGTTTCCGGTGCAGCCTGGCGCAGGCGCACCACCCCGTCGAGCCCGTTGACGTCAGGCAGGTTGAGATCGAGCACCACGACGTCGGGCCGCGGACCTGCGGCAAGCCGCGCAAGTGCCGCCTCCAGCGTGCCCACGGCCTCCACGTCCGGAATACCGACCGGCCCTGTCAGCGTCATGGCCAGCGCGTCGCAGAACAGCGGATGATCGTCCACGATCAGCGCCGACTTCAGCACACGAACAGGTTTTTCCGGCAGTAGAACTGGCAACATGCGACATTCCCGATAGGGCTGGCGATAGCTTAGCATCGAATTCATCCGTCTTCATCGGCCTTTTGGCCAGGCGCCAAAGCATGAAAGCCGGGCGTTTCCGCCCGGCTCCAAATCTCAATCCAGCGAGGCCAGTTGTTTTGGCAAGCGGAAGGTCCAGACCATGCCGCCCTGGTTGAGATAGTTGACCTTCTTGGCGACTTCCCCGCCCCAGAGCGGAACCGCACCACCCCAGCCCGAGATGATCGAGACATATTGCTCGCCGTCCTGTTCCCAGGTCACGGGCTGGCCGACGATGCCCGAGCCTGTCTGGAACTTCCAAAGCTCCTCGCCGGTCTCGTTGTTCAGGGCGATAAAGTCACCTTCCGGCGTGCCGAAGAAGACGAGACCACCGGCCGTGGTCATTGCGCCACCCCAGAGCGGAGCACCGTTCTTGTATTCCCACTTGATCTCGCCGGTGTTCGGGTCGATCGCCTTCAGGCTGCCGATGTGATCCTCGAAGAGCGGCTTGATGGTGAAGCCGGCACCCAGATAGGCGGCGCCCTTCTTGTAGCTGATCGGCTCGTTCCAGATATCCATGCCCCATTCGTTGGAGGGCACGTAGAACAGGCCGGTCTTCGGGCTGTAGGCCATCGGCATCCAGTTCTTGCCACCGAGGAACGACGGAACGGCAAAGACCTGCTGGCCCTTGGCGCCATCCGCCGCCTCGGCGGCATCGCCCGGACGGTTGTCTTCGTTGTAGATCGGGCGGCCGGTCTCATCGATGCCCTTCGCCCAGGAGATGTTCTTCACGAACGGATGGGCGGAAACGAATTTACCGTCCTCGCGGTTCAGCACGTAGAAGAAGCCGTTGCGGTCAGCGGTCGCGAAGCGCTTGTTGCCGCCCTTGTCGACGAAGGGAACGACCTCGTTCACGCCGTCGAAGTCCCAACCTTCACGGGGCGTCGTCTGGAAATGCCACTTGATCTCGCCGTTTTCAGGATCGATGCCAAGCCGCGAGGCGGCATAGAGATTGTCGCCCTTGTTGCCTTCGACGGGCTTGCCGGCGTTGCGCAGGTGGCTGTTCCACGGCGACGGATTGCCCGCGCCGAAGACAAGCGTCTTGGTGTCCTCGTCATAGGAGCCGCCGAGCCAGGTCGCCCCGCCGCCGGTCTTCCACATGTCGCCCGGCCAGGTCGCGTTGAGCGTGCCGGTCATCGTGCTTTCCTTGCCCTTGAAGGTGCCCATGTGGCCTTCGATGACGGGTCGGGTCCAGACGAGTTCGCCAGTCTCGGCATTGCGCGCCTGCACCTCGCCGACGACACCGAATTCGCCGCCGGAATTGCCGGTAACGACGAGGCCGTTCACGATGAGCGGTGCGGCGGTATAGCTGTAGCCTTCCTTGTAGTCGGCGATCTTCTTGTTCCAGACGACGTCGCCGGTCTTGCGGTTGAGCGCGACGAGGCGTGCATCGAGCGTGCCGAAGTAAATATTGTCGCCGAAGATCGCTGCGCCACGGTTGACCACATCGCAGCAGGGCAGGATACCCTCCGGCAGACGGGCATCGTACTGCCAGATCTCCTTGCCGGTCTTGACGTCGATAGCGTAAAGACGGCTGTAGGAACCGGTAATGTACATGATGCCGTCATAGATGATCGGCTGACTTTCCTGGCCGCGCTGCTTTTCGCCACCGAGCGAGAAGGCCCAGGCAGGCAGCAGGTTCTTGACGTTCTTGGTGTTCAGCGTCTCCATCGGCGAAAAGCGCTGCAGGCTGCGCCCCATGCCGTTGGTCAGGATATCGCCGACGGTTTCGGCATCCTTGGCAAGATCGTCTTCCGTCACGCCGGCATGCGCTACGCTCGAACAGGCGATGGCCGCGATCGCGGCCAGAACGAGTTTCCTCATGGCATCCTCCCACTCCATGCCCGCAGCAGGGTGCGGGCTCCACGAATGGGATCATCGGCGCAGTTCCGGAAGGGTTGAATTGGACCTTGGTCGTAAAGAGCCCCTTCAGCCCGTCTGCGGGCGTCTTCGCCCCCCGTCAATAGGTCGTATATCGGGCCGACGCGCGGGCGGTTAGCCTCACCGGAGGAGGAGCCCATGAGATTTCCGATATCGCTCGCCGGCGCTGTCGCCGCCGCACTTCTGTCCTTTATGCCCGCACTTGCCGAAACGCCGGTGGTGCGCGCCGCGCTCCAGCTTTCAGGCACCGTGAACTGGGAGGCCGACACCATCCGCCACCACGGCTTCGACAAGGCGAACGGGTTTTCCCTCGCCGTGAGCGATGTCGCCGGGGCGCCAGCGGCACAGATCGCGCTTGTCGCTGGCGAGGTGGATATGATCGTGTCCGACTGGCTCTGGGTGGCGCGCCAGCGCGCGGCCGGCCGCGATCTCGTCTTCATTCCCTACTCCCGCGCCGTCGGTGGATTGATGGTGCCGGCGAACAGTCCTGCCCGGACGCTTGCCGATCTCAAGGGTCAGAAGATCGGCGTCGCCGGCAGCCCCATCGACAAGAGCTGGCTGATCCTGCGCGCCTATGCCCGCAAGGCCGAGGGGTTCGACCTCTCGGATGCGACGGCGCAGGTCTTTGGCGCTCCGCCGCTGATCTACAAGGCGGCGTTGGACGGCGAAGTGCAGGGCGCCCTGAATTTCTGGAATTTCGGCGCCCGGATGCAGGCAGCGGGCATGCGCATGCTGGTCTCGGTCGACAAGGCCACACAAGCCCTGGGTCTTGATCCGGAAATGCCGCTCGTCGGCTATGTGGTGCGTGGGGAACTGCTGAAGGCTCGTCCCGGGCTTGCCGAAGCGATCGCCGCCGCGTCGCATGCCGCCAAGGACAAGCTCGTGTCCGATCCGGCCGCCTGGCAGCGCATCCGTCCGATGATGAAGGCATCGAGCGACGCGGAATTCGAGGCACTGAAGGCAGGCTTCCTTGCCGGCATTCCCAAGCGGGGCGCGGTCGATGAGAAGGCCGCCGCCCGCCTGTTGGCGTTGCTGACGGAACTCGGCGGCGCCGATCTCGTCGGCGATCTGAAAGAGCTGCCCGATGGCGTTTTCCACCATCCCGGCAGTTGAGCCGGTTCTTAGCCTCGACCTCGAAAGCGGGGGACCGGACCATGTGCTCGGCGCCATGGCGCTGTCGCTGCAGCCTGGCGAAACGGTGGCGCTGACCGGTCCTTCCGGGGTCGGCAAGACGTCCTTGCTGCGCATCGTGGCCGGTCTCGACCGCACTTTCGCCGGACACCGCCAGGCACCCGAGCGCATTGCCATGGTCTTTCAGGAACCGGTTCTCCTGCCCTGGCGCACGGCTATCCAGAACCTCACCCTTGTCGCGCGCATTTCCGCGGACGAGGCACAAGGCTGGCTGGAGGAGGTGGGACTGGCGGGACTTGGCGAGCGCTTTCCCGGCACGCTTTCCCTCGGGCAGCAGCGACGCCTGTCACTCGCGCGCGCCTTCGCCTCCACACCGGACTTGCTCTTGATGGACGAGCCTTTCGTCAGCCTCGATCCGGCCCTGGCCTCGGAGATGATGGACCTTTTCGAGCGGCTCGCCGCAGCGCGCCCATGCGCGACATTACTCGTCACCCATATGCGCGCGGAGGCGGAGCGTCTCGCCGGACGCATCCTTCGTCTGGAAGGACGCCCGGCAAGGCTTGTAGAGGATCAGAAGGCTGGCGCGTATTTCCAGTTATCGGCGTCGGGCGTCACCACGTCGAGGTCATAGCCAGCGCCCTTGAGACGCCGAGCGGTGGGAAGCCCGCTCTCCGCCGCCTCATCGACGAGCTGGCGGCCCAGCGCCCGGTTTTCCACGACGCCACGGCCGCGCATGAGGTCCAGACCATAATTGAGCTTGCCGACGGGGTCGCCGGCCTCGGCCGCGCGGCGGTCCCATTCCGCTGCGGCATCCGGATCTTCCACGCCGCCAAGGCCGTTGTCGTCGAGTTGCGACATCCAGGTCATGGCTCCCGTCCAACCGGCCGCGGCACAGCGTTCGAAGAGTTCGCGCGCCATTTCGTGCCGGCCGGACTTGGTGATGTAGTAGCCGGTGGCGCAGATGGTCATGCTGGTGCGCCCTTCGGCGACGTCTTTCATGACGCGGTTCAGCGTCAACTCCTCGGGATTGAGCGTGCCGCCCGCTCCGGCGTCGGTCTGCGACAGGGCGGCGGTGGCGGAAAGCAGCAGGCTGGCGGCGAGGATGGCAAGGCGCATGGTGGTTCTCCTGTTCAGGCCTTTCGGGCGGCAAGGCCCCGGGCGGGATCATAGCCCCAGACGGCAACGAGGCCGAAGACGACGAAGGCGGCGAGCGTGACGGCAAGTGCTGTGAGATTGCCCTTTGCATAAAGGGCGAACCTGATCAGCTCGACGGCATGGGTGAAGGGATTGAGCGCACAGAAATCGCGCAGTCGCGGCGAGGCCTCGGCCATTTTCCAAAGCGGATAGAGCGCGGAGGAGAGGAAGAACATCGGGAAGATCACGAAATTCATCACGCCGGCAAAGTTTTCGAGCTGGCGAATGAAGGAGGAGAGCAACAGGCCGAGCGCGCCGAGCATCATGGCTGCTGCCGCCATGGCCGGGGCAGCGGCAAGATATCCGAACCATGGGAAGCGGATGCCGTAGAGCGCGGCGATGGCGAGGAAGGCGTAGGCCTGCAGAACGGCGATCAGGCTTCCTGCCAGGAGCCGGCAGAACAGCAGCCACCAGCGCGGCAACGGTGCCGTCAGGAGCAGGCGCATGGAGCCCATCTCCCGATCATAGACGAGGCTCAAGGAGGATTGCATGCCGCTGAAGAGCAGGATCATGCCGACCAGCCCCGGCACGATGTAGATCTCGTAGGTGATATAGGTCTGGTAGGGCGGCGTGATCGACAGGCCGAGTGCGGCGCGAAAGCCGGCCGCGAAAACGAAGAGCCAGACCAACGGTCGCACCAGGGCCGCGATAAGCCGGCCGCGCTGCCCAAGAAAGCGCAGGACCTCCCGGTGGAGGATGGCTTTGAGCGCAATGAAGGGATGGGAGCGCAGGAAGCCGCGCGACGTCTCTTCGATTGCCGGAAAAGCCTCCGCCATCATGCCCGCTCTCCTGTCAGCGCCAGGAAGCGGGCGGTGAGGTCGTCGCCGCCGATCGCGCCGGCCTCTCCATCGGCGAGCACGCGGCCTTGATGGAGAATGACGAGGCGGTCCGTTGTCCGCACCTCGTCTACCAGATGGGTCGCCCAGAGCACGGTCAGACCGGCGGATGCGAGATCGTGCACATGGGCGGTGATCGCGGCGCGCGAGGCCGCATCCAGCCCGACCGTCGGCTCGTCCAGCAGCAACACCCGTGGCCTGTGCAGCAGGGCGCGCGCGATTTCCATGCGCCGGCGGTGGCCGCCATTCAGTTTCGCCGCCTTCTCGCCGGCGCGCTCGGCCATGCCGAGCTGCTCGAGCGCCGCCATGGCGCGCGTCTCCGCCTCCCGCCCCGAAAGGCCATGCAGGGCCGCGAAATAGAGGAGGTTGCGCTTGACGGTAAGGTCGGGATCGAGCGTCGAGGCCTGGAAGACGGCGCCTATGCGGGCGAGTGCGGCGAGCGGCTCTTGCGCCATGTCGTGTCCGGCGACGGCGATGCGCCCTTCGCGCGGAGTGAAAAGGCGTGTGAGCATGCCGAACAGCGTCGATTTTCCAGCGCCGTTGGGACCGAGCAGGGCGCAGAAGCGGCCGGGCTCGACGGAAAACGACACGCCATCGAGCGCGCGTCGCGCGCCCCAGTCATGGCTGATGCCGTCCACCGTCAATCCGCCCATGATGCTCACTCGATGGTAATGGCGACCTGCTGCGTATCGCCCGTGCTGCCTGGAATTTTCAGGTGGTAGCTGCCGGGCTTGATCGCGACGAAACTGATCTCTGCCTCGCCCGCCTCGTCGAACTCGATGGAATCGACGCCGAGCGGGCGGATTTCGATGCCCTCGATGACGATCTCGTTGACCCAGATGGCACGGAAGAACCCGGCGCCTTCCAGAGCCAGTTCCTGGCTGCCATCGGCCTCGATCTTCAGCGTGTAGTATTTGCCGGACTTCAGCGTCAGGGGCGCCTTGGCAACAGGTTGCCCGGCCGAGAGCGTCAGCTCCGGCAACGTCTCGCGATTGGATTTCGAGAGGACGCCGGCAAGACCCATGCCTGCCTCGGGCTTGGCGTCGTCATCGTCGTCTGCCAGCGCTGCGAATGGCATGGCGGCGAGCATCATGGCGGCGAAAAGTGCTTTCTTCATTTTATCCTCTCCTTCAAAAAATCATGGCCGGGTCGCCGCGCCCCAGGGGAAGCGGCCGACCTTGATGGATTTCACGGATTCGAGCGTCGCGACGTCGACGACGGTCACGTCACCCGAGACCCCGTTGGTGGTGAAAAGCTGTTTGTGGTCAGGCGAGAAGGCAAGGTGCCAGACGCGGCGGCCGACGAGCACGTATTTATCGACAGCAAAGGTCTCCGCGTCGATCACCGCCACATGATTGGCCGGGCCGAGCGCGACGAAGGCCCTCTTGCCGTCAGGCGTGAATTCGAAGCCGACAGGCTGGATGAGGTCGGCGTTGACACCTGATATCTCGAAGCGGATTTTTGCCTTTTCCGCCTGCGTGGCGACGTCGAAGACGGTGATCGTGCCGCCAATCTCCGAGGAGACCCAGAGTTCCGTACCGCCCTTGGCGAATTCGGCATGGCGCGGGCGGGAATCAACCAGCGTGTTGGCGAAGATCGTCTTCTTCTCGGTGTCGATCCAGTGCGCCATGTTCGTCGTTTCCGAGGTGGTGATGACGATCTTGCCATCCGGCGAGACGGCCATGCCCTCGGGCTCGATGCCGACATTGATCTGGCCCGCCACCTGCCGCGTCTCCACATCGACGACGGTCGTCACCGCATCGTCCTCGTTGGCGATCCAGAGGTGCTTGTCGTCGGGCGCCAGCACGAACTGCTCCGGGTCCTCGCCGGACGGCAGTTCGTGCAGGACCTCTCCCGTCGCCGGGTCCATGACCTGCACCGTGTCGCTGTCGGAGGCGCAGATATAGACGCGGCTGTGATCGGAATTAAAGGTGATGCCGCGCGGCCGCTCGCCGGTCTTGATGGTGCGGACAACTTCCAGCGTTGTCGTATCGATCACCGAAATCGTGTCGTCCTTCTCGTTCGTGACCCAGATTTCACCGGCAAGCACAGGAAGCGGGACGGTGGCCAGGAGCGGGGCGATCAACAGGGCGGGAAATCTCATCTCATTCTCCAAAGGCGGTGCAGGCGCTTTCAGGCCGGTCGAGGCCCAGCGTGTCCATTTCGTTGGTCTGGTGCAGGTAGCCGTCGAGCGGCGCCAGTTCGACTAGCGCCCGGGCATTGACGACGGCCATCGGCTGGCGGAGCTGGCCGTTCCAGGCACGGTAGCTGAGGCTGCGGCCCTTGAACCCGTCGAGGGCGAATTTGTCCGAGAGAATGAAGGCGCGCAGCACCGCCGGGTCGGCGGAGTTGGTGCGTGTCACCGCCTCGCCGATGGTGCGCAGCGCCGTCCAGGCGGCATAGTCGCGCGAGCCCATTTCCCGTCCCGCCGCCTTCTCGAAGCGGTTTTGAAGCTGCACGGCGGCCCATTGCTCGAGCACGGGCGCCCAGCCTTCGCCGCGAAGCCCGTCCGCGCCGGCAACGGGACGCGGCAGCCAGGTGTTGTCCTGCACGTAGCGGGCAAAATCATCGGCTTCGTCAGCGATCAGCAGAACGTCGTGATCGGGGAAATCCTGGGTGAAGAGCGGAATTTCCTGGCCGGCGGCGCGCCGCAGGTCCGTGTCGAAGCTCCAGTCCTTCGAGGCGAGGATGTCGACGCCGAATTTCTGGGCGGAGGCGCGCAACGTCTCGGCATAGGCCTTGTCTTCCGGCTTCGGGCCGACGATCAGCACGGTGCGCGTCCAGCGCCGGGCCTTCAGGACCTGCATCAGCGCGTCAGTGCGCATGGCGTCTTCGGCCATGGTGTGCAGCAGGTTCGCGCGGCAATCGGCATCGCGCAGCCGCCGGGCGCCCGAGGCGATGTTGAAGAGCAGGGCGCCTTTCGCTTCCGGCAGGTCGGCGACGGCGAGCATGCCTTCCGGCGTGCCGTCGACAAAGAGGATTTTCGAGGCGGCAAGCGCCTTTCGGGCTGCATCGAGGAAATCACCGCCGGGTTCGACCGACACGACGGCGAGGCTGTAGTCATGGCCCATGAAGCTGCCGGTCGTCTTCGTATCCGTCAGCGCCACGTCGGCGCCCGCGATGCCGCGATCTTCAGGGATCGGATCGAGGTTGGAGAGCACCGGCGGCGCCTCCACCTCCTGCCGGAGATAGGTCATCGGTATGGCGATCCCGGCTGCGGCCGGTGACGCCAGGCAGACGGTCACGGTCGCAAGGCATAGGCCCCAACGGCGCGCTGCAAAAACTGCCGGCATGTCAATTCCTCCCGCCGGCCAGAATGTCGTCCTGGGGCGGGAGCGGAAATACGACCTTGGTGCCATGGGGCGGGGAGACCTAGGTCGCATATCGCAGGATGCGGTGTGTGTCTTAGAAAACGATCAGTTTGAAATGCGAGGGAGGACCGCATGTCGGCCAACATCATTCGCGGCGGGATTGCCGCAGTCATCCTCTTGGCAACGACCGGCCTGGTGATTGCCCATGGCGACGTGGCGCCGCAACCGGTCAATACGGATGCGCTGCCGGAAGTTGGCGAGGAGTGGCTCACCGAAAACCCCTATCGTGAAGCAAAGGCGGGCCACGAGATCTGGCTGAAGGCCGTGGAGATCGGCTCGTCGGGTTACAACCAGAACTGTGCGCGCTGTCATGGCCTCGGTGCTGTTTCGGGTGGCCTTGCGCCGGACCTGCGCTTCCTCGAGGCGGAAGAGGCGGGCGACGAATGGTTCATCGAGCGCTTCCGGCACGGCTATACCCAGGACGGCACCACCAAGATGCCGGCCTTCGGTGATATCCTCGGCCAGAAGGCTGCCTGGGCGATCCGAACCTATGTGGAAACGCGACCCGAGGACGGCGCGCTCGACGCCCACGCGAAGCGCCTGCACGAAATCCGTGATGAGCTCGGCAGCGGCAAGGTGGCCGACACTGCCGCGCTCAAGAAGGAGCTGGAGACGATCGCGACGGACGTGAAGACGGCCTCCGGCGCCCCGATCGCCGACAGCGTCACCTACGAGGCGGCGCGCATCCTCTCCGACAAGCCGGAAAGCTGGAAGAAGGCGGCGGAAGTGCTGACCGTCGGCCTTTCCGCCACGCAGTAAAGCGCCATGCTGCGCCGCGTCCTTCTGGCCCTCGTCATCGGTGCCGCCCTGCCGGGCGGCGCCTTTGCACGTTGTGAGGATTACAAGCCCCAGCCCAAGCCGCAGAACACCTTCGCGCAGGATGTCGGCCGGGATTTCGACCGGATCATCGAGGAGGGCTGGATCGAATTCGCGGTCTATGACGACTACGCGCCGTGGTCCTTCGAGCAGAAAGGCAGGGCGGCGGGCGTCGACGTCGAGATCGGCAAACTGATCGCGAAGGCTCTCGGTGTCGAGGCAAAGTTCCGCCTCGTCGCTGCCGGTGAAAATCTGGAAGCCGACCTGCTCAACTATGTGTGGAAGGGGGCCGCCGTCGGCGGTCGCGTCAGCGATGTGATGCTGCATGTACCCTATGACAGCGCTCTCGTCTGCCGCATCGAGCAGGTTACCTTCACCGGCCAGTATGCCACCGAAAACGTCGCGATCGCCTATCGCGCGGCGGAATATGAGGAAAAGGCGCCCACTCCGCCCTTCTTCCGTTTCGATCCCGTCGCTGTCGAAAACGACTCGATTTCCGATTTCTACCTGACGTCGCTGATCGGCCCCGTGGATAAGATCCACCGCTTCCGCTCGACCGCCGCAGCCGTGGATGGGCTCGCGGAGGGTGACACCAAGGCGGCGATGGGACCACGCGCCGAGCTGGAAGCCGGGCTCGCTCAGCATCCGGACGATGGGTTGAAAGTGCATTCCCCACCGCTCGTCGGCTTCGCGCGGGGAAGCTGGACGCTCGGCGTCGGCATCAACTTCCAGCACAAGGACCTCGCCTATGCCGTTGACGATGCAATCGAGAAGGCGTTGGCCGACGGCGAGATCGGCCGTATTTTCGCCGAGCACGGGCTGACCTTCACGGCGCCACAGCGCTAGGCTCAGAAGGTCGAGACATCGCCGGCGAGATCCACCGCCGTTACGCGGGTGATGGAGCGGGTCCGGCGCAATGCGGCACGGATGTCTGCAGCCGGCATCAGGCAGAAGGCCGTCGAGAAACCGTCGGCGGCGGCGGCACTTTCCGCTTCCACCGAAATCGTAGACCAGCACGGGCGTTCGCCCCCTGGGCCCAGAATGTGGAACGCGTTGCCGATCAGCATGGCCGAAGGACTTGATGTGGCGATGGCGTTGCCGGTGAGGCGGCGAATGGCGATTTCACCGAGGGCCGGATCCTCCACCGCGACGCTGAACGGCCCTCCGATCGCGGCGAATTCTCCCATTTCGACGAGCGCCTGGCCGTAGCCGGCGTCCCGCAGCAGATTGCGCACGCGGTCCGCCGCATAACCCTGCGCGATGCCGTTGAAGGTCAGGGCCTGGCCTTCGGCAAGGCGAATGGCCGGTCCGATCGACACTCGTTCCCAACCGATCGCAATGCGGCCTTCTGCGGGACTGCGCCCTTCAGCAAGCGCGCGCCAAAGCGGCTGCACCGTCGGATCGAACAGTCCGCCGGTTGCCTTGTGCAGGTGATCGGAGAGGTGCAGCAGCGCGAGAAGGACAGGGGGCGGATTATCCAGATAGCTTGCTGAATTCAGCCGGCATAGGGCGGAATCTGCCTTGAACAGACTTGCTGCCGCCTCCACCTCGGCAATCGTCGCACCGATCCTGCGGGCGGTGTCCTCGCAAAGCCCACGCGGGCCACGCAGGTCTACGCGCACCGTGCCGCCCAGCATGTCCGCCTGCCAGGTCGTGGTTTGCGCCTGTGCGGTGCCGGAAAAGGCGGCGGCCGCGGCGATGAAAAGGAAACGTCGACGGTTCATGCTCTCGCCTCCGCAGATATCGGTGTGCGCTTGCGCGCTGCGAGCACCAGCGGCACGCATTGCGTGGCGTCGTCATGGATCGACACGCAGTCGAGGCATTGGAAGCACTGGGAATAGGCTATTTCACCGGTCTTCCCGATGGCGCCGTAGGGGCAGCGGACGCGGCAGAGCTGGCAGGGCGAGCCGCATTGCGCACGCCGGGGTATCCATTTGCGCATGCGCAAAACACCGCCCAACGCCATGAGCGCGCCAAGCGGGCAAAGATAACGGCAGAACCCCTTGAAGGTGACCATGGCAAGCAGCAGCCAGAAGGTGGCATAGGCGACGTAGTACCATTCGCGTTGAAAGAACGTGGTTACGGCGGTCTTGAACGGCTCGATCTCGGCGGCCGTTTCCGCCTGTTCCGGCACAAGCACGGCGACCGTTATGACGCCCGCAAGCGAAAGCCATGTGCCTGCCTTCAGCCGCGCATCCCATTTTGGCGAGGGGTTCCATTGCGGCAGCCGCAGCAGGCGGCCGGCGTGATGGGCGAATTCCTGCATGGCGCCGAAGGGGCAGAGCCAGCCGCAGAAGAGCCCGCGTCCCCAGAGCACGAAGCCGGCAATGGCTGCCGCCCAGATCAGCAGCGAAAAGGGATCGTACAGAAGGACGGCCAGGTTGCCGCCGCCGCTCGCCGTCCTGAGCACCGCAAGCGGCGTGACGATCGACAATTGACCCTGGCCCCACCAGCCGACGAACCCGACGACGAGCGTGAGAAAGGCAAGCCGCGCGGGGCGCAGCACCGAGGGCGCGGAAAGCGCGTGCATGCCGGGACCGACCGCGGCCATCAACCCGGCCAGCAGCACGCCGAGTGCCGCGAGATCCCATCGGCGATCAACCATCGCCGCCTGCCACGGCGGGAGGGCTACGGCAGTCTCGGGACGGACATAGAAGGCGGCATCGGCCTTGAGGGCGAGCGGGAAATGCACGGATCCCATTTCCGGTTTCAGCATGCCATGCGCCCGCACAGCCTGGGCAGAGAGCGTCCAGTCCCGTGTCGGGTCGAAGCCGAGCCGACGGTCGACGCGCAACAGCATGGTCGTGCCTTGCGGCACGCCGTCGCGTGTTTCCACCGTCATATCGGCATCCCGAAGGGCGACCGGCAGGCCATCCTGTTCGGCTGAAAGCCGGTCAGGCGCCGTGTTGCGCACAAAATCCGGAGAGACGAGGCCATGACGCCCTGCATCGATGACGAGGATGGGCTCGTCATCCGGTGAAACGCGCAACAGGCGCTGAAGATCGGCAAGGCTTTCTTCGCTCAGCACCGCACGGGCAATTGCCGGAGGGCCGATATCGATTGCCCACAGATCGAGGAAGAGGCCCGAGGGGTCGGCGGCGGCCTCGGGGTCGTCATGTGCCCAGATCGTGCCCTTGTACGCCTCGTCCACTCCCGCATTGTCGACCTTGATGTTCCGGGCAAGCCCGCGCGCGACCAGCGCTGTCCAGTCGAGCGGTTCGTCTATCGCCGGATCGGGGTGGACAGGCGGGCCGCTTGCTATCCCCTGCATCTTCTCCCGCGCCACGGCGAGCGTCGCGGCAAGGATCGATTCGTGCGCGATGCGCACCGAAGCCGTCGCCTTGGTCACGCCGTCCAGGTAGACGAGGTCGGAACCGTTGCCGGCCTCTCCATAGGGCGTGCCGACGACGAGCGGTTCGCGGATGGAATGGCCGCGATATTGCTCGAGAAAGGCGCGTAACGGCGCCTCACCAAGGCCGGAAACGAAGATCGGTTCATTGTGCGAAACGAGCCGGACATCGAGAAAGCGGCCGTCCCTGTCGATCGTGACGAGCATGTTGATCGGCGCGCCGGAAAAACCGGGAAGCGGCGCAAGGGGGCCTGTCTCGAAGACATAACCCGCCTCCGCCCCGCCGGAATTGAGCAGCGTCCAGACACCCTTGTCGTTTACCAGCTCGCCGAGCGCATAAGGTGGCACGACCATGCGGGCGAGCGCCTCCCGGTCAAGGGGAGCGGCAAGCGCGCCGCGCCCGCAGAGGACAAGGCCGAGAATGAGGACGCCCAGGAGCGCTAGACGCCGCGCCAGCCGTTTCTCCATCGTCAGATCCTCCCGCCCTGATTTCTATGCGCCTGCCGAGGCGCCGCCATACGACCAAGGTCGAGGATCGGCGGATGGGCGCGGCGGCTATGGTCGGAATGGGAGACTTACGATGGCACGGACGCGCGCCGAAGACCGCCCTTCGGGCATGGTCTTCTTTCTATCGCTCGGTTTTTTCGGCCTGTTCTGGGCTGCACTCGCCGGCCTGAAGGCCGATCCGGCTGTCCTGCCCGGACCGGTCGATGTCGCGCGTGTCTTCTGGTCGGAAACAGTTTCCGGGCGGCTGCCGCGCGAACTGCTGGCGACGTTATTGCGGGTGATCGTTTCCTTCGTGCTGGCGATGGCGGCGGGAAGCCTCTTCGGCTTTCTTCTCGGTCGCTACCGGTCCTTCAATCGCTGGGCGGACCCGTGGGTGACGATCTTCATGAACCTGCCGGCGCTGGTGCTGATCGTGCTCTGCTATCTCTGGATCGGGCTCAACGAGTTCGCAGCGATCGTCGCGGTGACGCTGAACAAGACGGCGATGGTGATGATCACCGTGCGCCAGGGCGTGCGCAGCTTCGATCCGGCGCTGGAGGACCTTGCAGCCGTCGCCCGTCTCTCCCGCCGAGAGCGGTTGCGTCACCTCGTGCTGCCACAGCTGGCGCCGTGGCTTGCGGTCGCGGCACGCAACGGCATCGCGGTGATCTGGAAGATCGTGCTCGTGGTCGAGTTTCTCGGCCGCTCGAACGGTGTGGGCTTCCGCATCCACCTCTATTTCCAGCAATTCGAAATCGCCCACGTGCTCGTCTATTCCCTCGCCTTCGTCGCGGTCATGCTGGTTGTCGAGCACGCCTTCATCCAGCGCTGGGAGGCGCATGTGACGCGCTGGAAGACGCTGTCACTCAAATAGATCGGGATTTGCCGCCTCGATCTGCGGCAGGTCGGCGAGAATGCCGTTGAGGTGACTGCGCATGGCAGTCTCGGCGGTGTCGGCGTTGCGAGTGTCGATGGCGTTGATGATCGCCTCGTGTTCGGCAATCAGCCGCGTCATGGAATCGGGATGGCGGAGCTGCAGGTTGCAGACCCGGTCCATATGCGCCTTGATATCCGAGATGGCATTCCAGGCGAGCCCGCAGCCCGCCCCTTCGGCAATGGCAATGTGAAACTGCTCATCCTCGCGGCGGAAGGCATTGTGGTCATCGGTATCCCGTGCAGCCTTCTGGCGGGCGAGGATCGTATCGATCTTTCGCCGGGTCCAGCTGTCGAAGCTCTCGCTGGCACGGCGCGCGACGGCGGTCTCTATCGCCTCGCGTACGAAGCGCGCCTCCATCATCTGGCGCGCCGAGATGCGCACGACGACGGTGCCGCGATTCGGCCTGATATCGACGAGCTTCGATTTGCCGAGCGCGATCAGCGCCTCGCGCACCGGCTGGCGCGAAACACCCATGCGGGTGGCGATTTCCTGTTCGGAGAGCCGCATTCCGGGGGCGAGTTCCAGACGGATGATGGATTCGCGCAGGTCCCGTTCCACCTGCGCTGCCGCGGTTTCGCCCGTGTCGATCTTCAAGGATTCAAGGTTCACGTCTTTTCCCACCATCATGCGTTGACATCCATTTGGAGCCACCATACAGTACCATACAATTCATGTGCAACAGAAATCCGGTGGCCTCAAATCCGGATCAACAGGGAGGGGCCGGCGCCAACTTGCCGGCCGGAAGACGATATTGCTGTCCAATTTCATAACACCCGATTCCCGTGACCCGCGGCTGAATATTAAAGCCCGCTATCAGATGCTTGTCGATGGCAAGTCCGTCGATGCGGCATCCGGCCGGACGATCGATCGGGTAAGCCCGGGCCACATTGGAACCGTCGTCGGCACGTGGCCGGAAGCCTCGGCGGATGACGTGCGCCTGGCGATTGCCGCCGCACGCCGCGCCTTCGATACCGGCCCGTGGCCGCGCATGTCGGGCGCCGAGCGCTCGCGCCTGATGTTCAAGGTGGCGGACCTTATCCTTGTGCATCAGGAAGAGCTGGCGCTGGCCGAAAGCCTGGAGGTCGGCAAGCCGATCGCCCAGGCGCGCGGCGAGATCGGCTTCTGCGCCGACCTCTGGTCCTATGCCGCCGGCCAGGCGCGTGCATTGGAAGGCCAGAGCCACAACAATATCGGCGACGACCGTCTCGGCCTCGTGCTGCGCGAACCGGTCGGTGTCGTCGGTATCATCACACCGTGGAATTTCCCCTTCATCATCGCCTCCGAGCGCGTGCCTTGGGCCATCGGCGCCGGCTGCACGGTGGTGCTGAAGCCCTCGGAATTCACCTCCGGCACCTCGATCCGCATGGCCGAGCTGGCGCGTGAGGCTGGCATCCCGGATGGCGTGTTCAATGTCGTCACAGGATACGGCGATCCGGCCGGCCAGGTGCTTGCGGAGGACCCCGGCATCGACATGGTGGCCTTTACCGGTTCGGTGCGTGTCGGCACCAAGCTCGGCGAGATCGCGGCGCGCAGCGTCAAGCGCGTCGGTCTGGAGCTGGGCGGCAAGGGGCCGCAGATCGTCTTCGCCGATGCGGATCTCGACGCGGCGGCCGACGGCATCGCCTATGGCGTCTACCACAATGCCGGCCAGTGCTGCATTTCCGGCAGCCGCCTGCTGGTCGAGGAAAGCATCCGCGATGCGCTGATGGAACGCCTGCTCGATATTTCGCGCAAGGTCACCTTTGGCGATCCGCTGAACGAGCGCACCAAGATCGGCGCGATGATCTCCGAGGCACATGCGGAGAAAGTGCATTCCTATGTCGAGGCGGGCGTCGCTTCCGGCGCGAAGCTTCTGCTCGGTGGCGAGAGGGTTGGCAGGGAGGCCGGTCTCTACTACGCGCCGACGGTGTTTGCCGGTGTCACGCCCGATATGTCGATTGCCCGCGAGGAGATTTTCGGGCCGGTGCTGTCGACGCTGACCTTCAAGACGGCGGACGAGGCGGTGGCGATGGCCAATGCGACGGAATTCGGCCTGTCGGCCTCCGTCTGGTCCACCAATCTCGAAAACGCGTTGCAGAGTATCCGCCGCATTCGTGCCGGCCGCTGCTGGATCAACAGCGTGATCGACGGCACGCCGGAACTGCCGATCGGCGGCTACAAGAAGAGCGGCCTCGGCCGCGAACTCGGCCGCTACGGCTTCGATGAATATTCCCAGTTCAAGGGCGTGCACGTCACGTTCGGGCGCCCCGCGCCCTGGTTCGGGTAACAGGACCGCGACTTGCGGTCATTAGGAGGAAAACCTCGGCTGGCGAAATCTTTGGTCGGAGCCCGCCAGCCGAGACTTGGGTCTTTTGGACCCGCATTGCACATCCAAAGGGAGGATACGCAAATGAAAATGACCAGGTTGAAAGCCGCGGCAATGGCCGCGGGTCTTGCCACCATGATGGCATCTACGGCGATTGCCGCAGACGTCAAGGCCACGATGATCATCTACCTCGATCCGAGTGTCCAGTTCTTTAACCCCGTGGTGAAGGGCGCGCAAGACGCCGCCAGCCAGTTCGGCGTCGATCTCGACGTGCAATATGCCAACAACGATCCGGTGCGCCAGAACGACCTGATCGAAAGCGCGACGGCGAGCGGCGTCGACGGCATCGCGGTGGCGATCTCCTCGTCGGATGCCTTCGACGAGAGCATCTGCGCGGCCGTCAAGGCTGGTATCGTCGTCATCGGCTTCAACAATGACGACCTCGAAGGCGCCAAGGGCAATT
Source organism: Shinella sp. CPCC 101442 (assembly GCF_024704725.1). Classification (GTDB taxonomy): domain Bacteria; phylum Pseudomonadota; class Alphaproteobacteria; order Rhizobiales; family Rhizobiaceae; genus Shinella. The sequence continues at coordinate 1,021,954 of NZ_JALIQS010000001.1, forward strand.
GCCGCCAAGCCTATGTCGGCATGGACGAGTTCGCCTCAGGTGTCGAACTCGGCGAACGCATGATCAAGGAATTCGGCCTGAAGTCCGGCGACGTCGTCTTCAATCCGCGCGAAATCCCCGAGGCGAGCTTCGCGGTCGCTCGTGGCGGCGGTATCGAGAAGGCGATGACGGAAGCCGGCATCAAGGTGGAGACGGTGCGTGCCGGTCTCGACCCGGCCGAAGCGCAGAACATCATCGCGCAGTTCCTCATCGCCAATCCGACCGTGAAGGCGCTGTTCGGCACGGGCTCGGTCACCTCGACGGTCGGTGCGGGCGCCATCAAGGATGCCGGCGTCAACATCCCGTTCGGCGGCTTCGATCTTGCCGTCGAGATCGTCAATGCGGTGGAATCGGGGGCGATGTTCGCCACGATGGACCAGCAGCCCTACCTCCAGGGCTACTATCCGATCGCCCAGATCGCGCTTGCCAAGAAGTATGGGCTGACCCCGACGGATGTCGATACGGGACAGGGCGCCTTCCTCGACAAGTCGCGCATCAGCTCGGTCAAGCCGCTGATCGGCAGCTTCCGCTAACCGGAATGCGCGGGAACCTGCCGGCGTGCCCCGGCGGGTACCTTCCCCCGAAAAAAGATCGAGTGCCAGACCGTGACACCTATCCTTGCCGACAGCGCCGCGCCCCGTTCGCGCACGCAAAGACAATCCATCCTCAAGCAGATCATGGGCATGCCCGCCGGTGCGATCTTCCTCGTCTTCATGACGTTGCAGATCGTCTGCATCGCCGGCGCGTTGCTCTATCCCAATGAGTTCCGCTATCTCTCGCCGCAGAACCTCACGATCCTGATGAAGGCGGTCCCGGTGCTCGGCTGCCTGGCGCTCGGCGCCGGCGTGCTGATGATCGCGGGTGAATTCGACCTCTCCATCGGCTCTGTCTACACCTTCACCGCCGTCCTGATGGCGAGCCTTGTCGGTGCCGGCGTCAGCGCCTTCGTCGCCGCACCGCTCGGTGTCCTGGCCGGCGTGATGATCGGCCTTCTCAACGGCCAGATCACGATCCGCTTCGGCCTGCCGTCCTTTATCGTGACGCTGGGCGGCCTGCTATTCTGGCGCGGCGCCGTGTTGCTCTACAACGGCGCAGTGCAGGTGCGCTTCGATCCCGAACCCGTCTTCACCAGCCTGTTTTCCGGTACGCTGCTCGGCATCAACGCCGCTTTCATCTGGATCGTGCTCTTCGTCGTCGGCTTCCATTTCCTGCTGCATCGCCACCGCTTCGGCAACCATGTCTTCGCGACGGGCGGCAATCGCGGGGCGGCGGAGGCCATCGGCATCAACACCAATCGCGTCAAGCTGGTTGCGTTTGCCATTGCCGGCGGCATGGCGGCGGTTGCCGGCATCCTCGCCACGGCCCGCGTCGGCAGCGTGCAGCCCGGTCAGGGTGCGGGCCTCGAACTCCAGGCGATCGCCGCCTGCGTGATCGGCGGCCTGTCACTGCGCGGCGGGCGTGGCTCGATCATTGGTATCTTTCTCGGCGTGCTGCTCATCCACACCATCACCGACGTGCTGCTGCTGCTGCGCGCTCCCGGCTTCTATCTCGACATGTTCATCGCGACGCTGATCGTGCTGGCCGCCATCTTCAACCATCTCATCGAGCGGCGGGGTGTTGCGTGATGTCCAATCTTCTCGAACTGCACAACATTTCCAAAAGTTTCGGCGCTCTGACAGCATTGCGCAATCTGAGCTTCCATATCGGCGAAGGCGAGGTGGTGGGCCTGCTCGGCGACAATGGCGCCGGCAAATCGACGACGGTCAACCTGATCTCCGGCATTCACAAGCCAACGGACGGTTACCTCAGCGTCGACGGGAAGAAGACGCTCTTCACCTGCCGCTCGGATTCGGCGGATGCCGGCATCGAAACGATCTACCAGCACACAGCTCTGGTCGACAGCCTCTCGATCACCCGCAACATCTTCATGGGGCGCGAGCTGACCGATCGTTTCGGTTTCCTGCGGCAGGCCGAGATGCGCGAGATCGCCATGGAGGTGCTGCAGAACGCGGTGCATATTTCGGGTATCGATAGCCCCGACACGCTGGTCGGCAATCTCTCGGGCGGCCAGAAGCAGGCCGTCGCCATTGCGCGCGCCGTCTATTTCAAGAAGCGCGTGCTGCTGCTCGACGAGCCGACCTCGGCCCTTTCCGTACGTGAGACGGAGGCGCTGCTGAACCAGGTGCTGAAGCTGAAGGCGGAGAACGTCTCCAGCGTGCTGGTGACGCACAATATCTACCACGCCTATCAGGTCTGCGACCGCTTCGTGATCATGAGCCACGGCACCAAGGTCTTCGATGTCGCCAAGGCCGACACGACGATCAACCAGCTCACCGACTATGTCGTGCTCACCTGATTTCCACTTTTGAAAGGCATATGCCGTGACACTTTCCGTATCTGTACGCCAGGTCGTCGGGCCTGAGGACGCCGCAAGGCGCAACACGCAAGGGCTTCGCGATGGCTTCGTCATCGAGACGCTGTTCCGGCCGGGCGAGGTCAATCTCACCTACAGTCATCTGGATCGCATGATCGTCGGCGGCGTTGTGCCAACCGACAAGAGGCTTGAAATCGGCCGTGTCGCCGAAACAGGCACGGATCAATTCCTCGAGCGCCGCGAGGCCGCGATCATCAATATCGGCGGTCCCGGCACGGTGGGCGTCGGAGGCAAGGATTTTGCGCTCGGCTTTCAGGAAGGCATCTATATCGGCATGGGCGAGGGTGCGCTCGGCTTTGCCAGCGACGATCCCGCCGAACCGGCCCTGTTCTATGTCCTGAGCGCTCCCGCGCACCGGACATGCCCGACGGTGCATATCACCCGCGACATGGCGAAAAAGGTGCATCTTGGCTCTGCGGAGGAATCCAATCACCGCACCATCAACCAGTATGTGCATCCCGACGTCTGCGAAAGCTGCCAGCTGCTCGTCGGCCTCACCATGTTCGAGCCGGGCTCCGTCTGGAACACCATGCCGGCCCATGTGCATGACCGGCGCATGGAGGTCTATCTCTATTTCGGGATGCAGGACGCGACGCGCGTCTTCCATTTCATGGGCGAACCAGCCGAGACACGCCATGTCGTGCTGAAGAACCATGAGGCGGTACTGTCGCCCGGCTGGTCGATCCACTCGGGCGCCGGCACCGGCCGCTATGCCTTCATCTGGGCCATGGCCGGCGATAACATGAGCTTCACCGACATGGACAAGGTGCCTATGGAAGCGCTGCGATGACATCTTTCGATCTCTCCCGCCGCTGGGCAATCGTCACCGGCGCCAATACCGGCATCGGCCAGGCCATCACCGTGGGACTGGCGAAGGCGGGCGCCGATATCGTCGGCGTCGGGCGTTCCGTCATGACGGAGACCGAAGCGGAGGTGAAGGCGGCCGGCCGGCGGTTTGTTGCCATCGCGGCTGACCTTTCCGAGCCGGGTGTTGCTGGCAAGGTCATTGCCGAGACGCTGGAGGCGGGTGCGACGCCAGACATCCTCGTCAACAATGCCGGCATCATCCGCCGGGCGGATTCACTCGATTTCACGGAAGAGGATTGGGATGCGGTGCTCGACACCAACCTGAAATCCGTCTTCTTTCTCTGCCAGGCCTTCGCCAAGGCGGCGATTGCGGCAGGCAGGCCGGCGAAGATCATCAATATCGCCTCCCTGCTTTCCTTCCAGGGCGGCATCCGCGTACCGTCCTATACGGCGGCAAAGAGCGGCCTTGCCGGTATCACCAGGCTTCTGGCAAACGAATGGGCGGCGCGGGGGATCAACGTGAACGCCATTGCGCCCGGCTATGTCGAGACCAACAACACGACCGCATTGCGCGCGGATGCCGAGCGCAATGCCGATATCCTGAAGCGCATTCCTGCCGGCCGCTGGGCGCGGCCGGAAGACATGGCCGGCGCCGCAGTCTTCCTTGCGAGCCCGGCATCCGATTATATCCATGGCACCATCCTGCCCGTCGATGGCGGATGGCTTGCGCGATGAGAGAACCCATGCAGCCCTATACCCTACCCGAAAACACCGTCTGGACCGAAGTCGCCCCCGGCAATCGCCGAGCGGTTCTGAGCCATCGTCCGGAATTGATGCTCGTCGCCTTCCGTTTTGAAGAAGGGGCTGTCGGCGCGCTGCATTCCCATCCGCATACGCAGGTGAGTTATGTCGCCGAAGGCGCGTTCGACGTCACGGTGGATGGTGTTACCACACGCCTTGCCGCCGGCAGCAGCTTCATCGTCGCTCCCAACCTCGTGCACGGCGTCGTGGCCCTTGCACCCGGCTTGCTGATCGACACCTTCACGCCGGGCCGTGACGATTTCCTGTGATCATTCCGAAGACGTTGTGTTCGTCGAAGCAAGGCGCCGCTCGGGCTGGATTTCGATGCTGATCTGGTCACGCCCGCGCATCTTTGCGGCATAGAGCGCGAGATCGGCCCGCCGATAGACGGAGGCGGGATCGTCGCCGCGGGCGACCCAGGCGAGGCCTGCGGAAAAGGTATAGCGGAAGCTTGCCTGATCGGGCACGGGCCGGGAGTGGCGCACGGCGACCAGCATGCGCTGCACGATGGCCTCGGCATCCTCCATCGTCGTATTCGGCAGGATGAGCAGAAACTCCTCGCCGCCGACGCGGCCGAGAATATCCGTCTTGCGCACATGGCGCTGAAGCGTGACGGCGAAATCCTTGAGCACGGCATCGCCAACGCCGTGGCCGAAGCGGTCGTTGATATATTTGAAATTGTCGATGTCCAGCACCGCAAGGCAACCGACGTCCTGATCGGCCCCGCCCGGCGAGCCGACGATTTCACCCAGCTTGCCCATCACATAGCGGCGGCTGGGCAGCCCGGTCAGCTCGTCCGTCTGCGAGGCCTTGATCGCGATATCGCGATCCTGCCGCAGGGACCGCTCGTCCGGGCGGATAGAGCTGATATCGCTCGCCACGCACAGCATCCACCCGTTGGGCTGCATCGTTTCCGCCATCCAGAGCCATCGCCCGTCATGAAGATCCGTCTCGAAGGCGCGAAAACCGCTTTTGCCGCGCCTTGCCTGTGTGGAATGCAGCCAGGTTTCGAAGTTCGCGGTCTCGACGATCGTGCCGCGCCGGGCGTGATAATTGCGGCGCATGAGATCGCACCAGAGAAGCTCCTCGTCATCCTCGATGAACCAGGCGGCGCGAAAGGCCCGGTTGGCGAACCGCAGGCGGTCCTCCGGGTCGAAGACAGCGATGAGATTGCCGGCGTGTTCCATCAGCTGCGTCAATTGCAGCATCATTTCCGTGGCGGCCAAGGGCTTCATGTCCTCAGGATGATTCTCGCTGGAAATCTAGAGGCGACCAATAAACAAAGTCTTAGACGACATTCTTCCGACGTTACTCCGGGCGACGTGGATTGCTCCAGAACGGAACAGACCGGCTGTGAACGCGGTCAGTAATCGACGAGCTGCATGTTTTCATCCGGCTCGCCGAACCGCGGCTGCACGCCGAGCAACGGCGCGACACGGCGGATAATCGCCTTGATCATCGGGGCTGCGGTGGAGGCGGCGGTGCGCCCGCCATTTTCGCCGGTCCGGGGCGCGTCGATGATCGACAGCACGATGTATCGCGGCTTGTCCATCGGGAAGGCCGCCACGAAGGCGTTGAAATTGATATCCTTGGCATAGCGCCCGTTGATCACCTTGTCGGCAGTGCCGGTCTTGCCGCCGACATGGAAACCTTCCACCTGCGCGTGGCGGCCGGAACCCTTGATGCCGTTCCAGTCATAGAGCGTTCGCATGTCGGCACTCGTCCTGTCCTTGATGACGCGGGTGGCGAGTGCCTGCGCCGCCTCTTTCGTGCGTGGCAGAAAGGTCGGCGGTACGAGATAGCCGCCATTCATCAATGCGGCGGCGGCAACGGCCGTCTGCAGAGGCGTCGTCGCAACGCCATGGCCGAAGGAGATCGTCACGGAATTGATCTTCTTCCAGGTTCGCGGCTGCGTGGGCGTGGCGACACCCGGCATTTCCGTATCCATCTTCGAAAGCAGACCGAGCCGGGTGAGAAACTGCTGGTGACCCTCGATGCCCACCATGTCGGCCACCGCGGCGGTGCCGATATTGGAGGAATACTGAAACACCTCCGGGATGGAGAGTGGGCGGTTCTTGCCCTTGAAATCGCGGATGGTAAAACCGCCCATGCGGATGGGACGGGAAGCATCGACAACGGAATTGAGATTGATCTTGCCCTCGTCCAGACCCATGGCGAGCGTGAAGCTCTTGAAGGTCGAGCCCATCTCGAAGGTCGCGTTGCTGATGCGGTTGAACCAGCCCTTCTCGTATTCCTTGTCGATGCTGCCGTCGGAAAGCCGGCGCGAGGGCTCATTCGGATCGTAGTCGGGAACAGAGGCCATCGCGAGCACCTCGCCGGTCTCGACATCGATGATGACGGCACCTGCCGCTTCCGCCTTGTAGTCGACCATCGCCTTGGCGGCGACCTCGCGCACGATGTTCTGGACACGCAGATCGATGGAAAGCTTGACGGGTTCGAGCCGCGTGTCGTCGGTCAGGCCGGCGGCGCGAAGGTCCGCAAGGCCCTGCTGGTCGAGATAGCGCTCCATGCCGGCGAGGCCCTGGTTGTCGACATTGACATGACCAACAACGTGGGCGGCCGTGACACCGCCCGGATAGATGCGCCGCTTTTCCGGCCGGAAACCGATGCCGGGCAGGCCGAGTGCCAGAATATCGGCCTGCTGCTTGGGTGTCAGCTGCCGCCGGAGCCACTGGAACGCGCTCTGCGAGCGCAGCCTTTTATGTGTCTCGCTCCAGTCGAGGTTCGGCACGACCATGGCAAGCTTTTCCACCACCTCGTCGGCATCGATGATCCGTCGCGGCTCGGCATAGAGCGAGACCATGTTGAGATCGGTCGCAAGCAGCAGGCCATTGCGGTCGACGATATTGGGGCGCGAGGCGACAGCATGCCCAGCGCCGATCGAGGCGGACTGGATAGGGTCAGACAGGCCGTACTGGATCAGCCGCGCACCGAGGCCAATATAGGCGACGGTGAACAGGCCGATCATGATGGCGAGACGCTGGCGCGCTTGCTTCCGCCGGCGGGCGTTGGTGCCCAGCAGGATTGCGCCGTGTTGCGGGGCGACGACGAAATGCGCGCGGCTTTTCAGCCGCATGATGAAAGCGATCATTTCCCACCTGCCCGAAAACGCAAACCCGCCGAACGGCGTGTCCCGTCATCCGGCAAAGGAAGCCTGCGGGCAAAGGCGCTGGAAAACCAAGGGAAATGTCGATGGCCGGGGGCAGATCATTAAACTTGCATTAATATACATTTAAAGTTGCTTGCTGCCGGTTAATCCTTGATTTGCATTTTTCGGCCTGCGCCTTGCAAGCAGCAGGCGGTGGCGGGGAGGTGACCCGCGCAGCACGATCGTTATAGTCGGCGCATGATTCTCCGCTTCGATCTCTAGGCCCATGGAAACGTCGCTTTACCTGCCCGTCAAAGGTTTTCTCGAAAAGGCGGGCTACGTCGTCAAGGGCGAAATCGGCGGCTGCGATCTGGTCGGCCTCAGCGAGGACGATCCGCCCGTCGTGGTGGTCTGCGAACTCAAGATGACCTTCAATCTGGAACTCATCCTGCAAGCCGTCGACCGGGCGGCCGTTTCCGACGAGGTCTGGATCGCCGCGAAGGTTTCAGCAAAGGGGCGGGGCCGGGAAGCCGACAAGCGCTACCGGGATCTCTGCCGCCGGCTTGGCATCGGCATGCTTGGAATTTCCGATGCGGGCGATGTCAGCGTGATCGTGGGCTCCGTGACCCCCATGCCGCGAACCAATCCGAAACGCCGGTCCCGGCTCATGCGCGAGCACCAGAAACGGCGCGGCGATCCAGCCCTCGGCGGCAGCACGCGTACGCCCCTCATGACGGCCTATCGCCAGCAGGCGCTCGGCTGCGCGGTAACCTTGGTCGACGGGCCGCTGCGTGTCCGCGACATCCGCGCCAGCGTCCCCGAGGCGGGCAAGATCCTGCAGTCGAATGTCTACGGCTGGTTCGAGCGGGTCGACCGCGGCGTTTACGGTCTGACGGACGCCGGCCGCGAGGCGCTGGCGCGGTGGCCGCAGCCGGGTGCGGAGATGCGCGGCGAACCAATCCAGGTTCTTTGAATAGACGCCCGATTTTCGACCGACTGCCGTCAGGCGCAATGCTATCAAGGTGTCATGCTGTTTACCCTTCCCGACCACGACACTCTCTACCAGGCGCTTGTCGCCCGCGATGAGCGCTATGACGGCCAGGCCTATGTCTGCGTCGCCTCCACCGGCATCTTCTGCCGTCTGACCTGCCCGGCGCGCAAACCCCTGCCGGGCAATTGCACTTTCCGCGCGACGATTGGCGAATGCATCGAGGCAGGCTTTCGCGCCTGCAAGCGATGCCATCCTCTACAGGCCGCCGCGAACGCCGATCCGGCGATCGGCGCCTTGCTGGCGGCGCTGGACGAGCGGCCGGATACCCGCTGGTCGGAGGAGCATATCGAGCGGCTGGGTTATGACCTCTCGACGGTGCGGCGCAGCTTCAAGCGTCAGTTCGGCATGACCTTCCTTGAAATGGCGCGGCAAAGGCGCCTTCGTGAGGGGTTTGAAACCCTTTCGGACGGCGGCAGCGTCATCGCGGCCCAGCAGGAGGCGCGGTTCGACAGTGCCAGTGCTTTCCGCGCCGCCTTCGCGAAAATCCTCGGCTGTGCGCCGGCCGCCCTCAAGCAGGGCGGGCTGCTGCGGGCAAGCTGGATCGCCACGCCGCTCGGCGACATGGTCGCCGTGGCCAGCGAAAACCACCTGCATCTTCTTGAGTTCATCGGCCGCAAGGCCCTGCCAGCCGAACTGCGCAAACTGCGCGCTGCGACGAAGGATGGCATCGGGATCGGCCGGACGGGCGTGACGGAACAGGCGAGCGCCGAACTGGACGCCTTCTTCGCCGGCCGTTCCGCCGATTTCGAAACGCCGTTGTTCCAGGCCGGCAGCCCGTTCAGCCAGGAGGTCTGGGCCGAGCTTCGCCGCATCCCCGCCGGCACGACGCGCAGCTATGCCGAGCTCGCGCGGCACATCGGCCGTCCCGCCGCCACACGTGCGGTGGCGCGGGCAAACGGTGCGAACCAGATCGCGCTCATGGTGCCGTGCCACCGGGTGCTTGGCGCGGACGGTGCGCTCACCGGCTATGGCGGCGGCCTCTGGCGCAAGCAGCGTCTGCTGGAAATCGAGCGTCAGTACCGGATTCAGGAGACAGGTTCCTGAAGCAGGAAGCTACTCGACGATGGCCGTGATCTCGTTTTCGGCCCGGCCGCGCAGCGGTTTTTCAGGCATCAGCTGGAAAAGCACGAGCGACAGGGCGGTCGCGGCGGCGCAAGCGATGAAGATATAGGTGAAGGGCAGGGCTTCCAAGACGCCGCTGCCGACGACCTGGAGATGTTCACCTCCGAGCGGCAGGCCGTTGCTGAGCGCGATGGCGCCGAGCATGGCGACGCCCAGTGCGCCGCCGAGCGAGCGCAGGAAGGTGAGCACGCCGGTCGCCACGCCGAGATGCGCCTGGTCGACCGCGTTCTGCACCGAGATGGTGGCGACCGGGAAGGTCATGCCGGAGCCGAAGCCGACGCCGAAGGTCAGAAGCTCCAGCGTGAACAGCGTCGTGCGCCCGGACAGGAATGCCAGTGCGACGAGGCAGAGAACGCTGAAAGCGCCGCCGCCTATCGCGAGCCGCTTGTAGTGGGTGAAACGCGGGATCGTGCGCCCGCTGATGGTCGCGCCGACGACGGTGCCGAGGAGCAGGCCGAGCATCACCATTCCGGAACTGCTGGCCGAAAGCCCGTGGAAGGATTGTCCATAGACGGGAATATAGACCGCAAGGCCGACATTGGCGGTCTGCCCGAGAAACATGGCGAGCGTGCCGTAACGCACGATCGGGTTGGCGAGAACATCCAGCGAGATCAGCGGCTCGGCGGCGCGGCGCAGCCGAAGCGCGAAGAGCGCCCAGAAAACCACCGAGCAACCGAGCAACCCGAGGATTTCGGGCGACAGCCACGCATAGCGGCTACCGCCCCAGTTGAGCGCGAGCAGCAGAAGGGCGGTGGCGGTGACGAGGAGGGCGGCGCCTGCGCCGTCGATGCTGTGCGCGCGGCCGACGACGGGCAGCTTCTTCAGGGGGTTGTTGATGATGATAAGCGCCGCGATGCCGAGCGGAATGTTGACCCAGAAGATCACGGACCAGTGGAGATGTTCGGCGAAGGTGCCGCCCATCAGCGGTCCGGCAATGCAGGCCACGGCCCATGTGCCGGAAATCCAGGCGGCATAGCGCGCGCGTTCGCGCGGTGGCACGAGGTCGCCGATCACGATCTGGGCAAGCGCGAACAGCCCCCCGCCGCCCAGGCCCTGCACGGCGCGACCGAGGATGAGCGTTAGCATGTTGGGCGCAAGCGCGCTGATCAGCGATCCCGCGAGGAAGATGACGATGGCACCGAAGATCGTCGGACGACGTCCATAGACATCGGAAATCTTGCCATAGAGCGGCGCCATCGCGGTTGCGGTGAGGAGGTAGCCCGTCACGATCCAGGGCAGGTAGTCGGCATGGCCGAGCGCCTTGCCGATCGTCGGCATGGCGGGCGCGACAATGGTCTGGTCGAGCGCCGCCAGAAGCATCGACAGCAGCACGCCCGCGATGATGACGTTCTTTTCCGGCTCCGACAGGGTGATGGCCGTCGCCTGGGTTTCGTTCACACGGGTCGTCTCGTTCATTCTGGCAGTCCGATCACAGTCCCTGGCCGCTTCGGCCAATGGATACTCAAGATGGGCATGAAAGGAGATAGTCAACCCTTGCGGCACTCAGCGACCGGCAAAAGGCTAGAATTCGCCTCAACGTCGTTCGGGCTATGAAACCGCACGATTTCTCGCGGCGATTTCCCCGCGACGCTCCCAGAAGACGAGCACCATGCTGGAGGCGACAATCAGGAGGGCACCGACGAACACGTTGACTGCCGGGACTTCCGCCCAGATCGTGTAGCCATAGACGAAGGCCCAGATCAGGCCGGTATATTCGACGGGCGCCAGCGCAGAAGCGGGCGCGTAACGAAACCCCTCGTAAAGCAGGAACTGGCCGAGCGTTGCGACGAGGCCGAGGGCGAGCATCAGAATCCAGCCTTCCGCGTCGGGCGTCTTCCATATCCAGGGGAAGGAGGCTGCACAGGCGAGGCCGAAGAGCAGGCTGGTCGCGAACATCTGCGTCAGCGTGCTTTCGCTGCGGCTGACGAGCCGGATGAGGATCGTGCTCCACGCCCAGCAGAATCCGGCCACGAGGCACATGGCAGCCGGAATGAGGTTTGGCGAATGTGACGGGTTCGCGGCGATCACCACGCCGACGAAACCACCCACGCAGGCGATCCAGCGCCCGGCACCGACGGCCTCCTTCAGGACGAGGATCGACAGAAAGACCGTGATGATCGGTGCGGAAAAATAGAGCGTGGTCAGTTCCGCAAGGCCTAGATAGCGCGCCGCGTTGTAGTAGAGCAGCCAGGCAACGAGCATCAGCGCGGCGCGCAGCACGACGGTGCCGCGGTACGGGCTCTTCAGGATGGAGGGGTGCCGGTAGAACCGCAGGAGGACGCCGGAGATCAGAACGATCACAAGGCTTCGCATGAACAGGATCTGCGGCACCTCATAGGTGGCGACCATCCATTTCACCAGGGCATCCTGCAGGGCGAAGCAGGCATAGCCGGCAGAGGCGAGCGCAATGCCCGCCAGCGGCTTCGTGTCGATCAATCCGGAACTCATGATGGCCTCAAGATGCGATATGTCACGTCCGCTGAACGGACTAAAGGGCGGGGCCCAGCCGTAGGGTGCTTCCATCGCTGAAACGGGAGAGGCGGAAGCGGTGCAGGTTGTGGCCGATGTCGTTGCCCTGGATCATGTCGGCGACGACGCGGCCGATGCCGGGTCCAATGCCGAAACCATGACCGCTCATGCCCGTTGCCACGAACAGGCCGGCGATCGACTGCGCACGATCGACGACCGGAACGACATCGGGCATGGCATCGATCATTCCGGCCCAGCTTGCCTTGATGGGAACGGTTTCGAACTGCGGGAAGAGCTGCCTGAAGCCGCGTTCGATCGATTGCAGACCCGAGCGCTCGGGAGCGGGATCGAGAATGCGCATTTTCTCGAAGGGGCTGACCGAATCCGGCGTCCATTCCCGCGGCGTGGACCAGCTGTCGGGGTAGGATGCCGGGGCGGCGGGCAGATAGCACACGCCGAACGGGTTGGCCATCAGGGCAGGGAGATATTTTATCGAGTGCCTGAACGCATCCGGCCCGAGATAAAGCAGGCTGCTGCCGCCGGGTGCGAGCGTATACCCACCGTCCTGTCTGCGCCGGAACGCGACATGCGCGTCGGCTGCGGCACCCGCATGGATTTCCGGCAGCGGTCCGGTGGCGGCGACCGTTGCGCGCACGCTCAATTGCGGAATGGAAACGCCATGTTTTCGCAGGAAGAGCGAAGACCAGGCGCCGCCGGCCACCAGCACCGTGGAGGTCGCAACGCGGCCTTTCTCCGTCCACACGCCGCTAACCCTGCCGGCCGAAAGATCGAGTGTGCGGGCGGCGCAGTTTTCCACGATCGTCACGCCAAGGCGGGCGGCCAGGCGGGCCAGTGCGGGCACCGCAATCCAGGGCTCCGCGCGCAGGTCGGAGGGCGTGGTCATTGCCCCCGCATAGCGCTGGGATATGCCCTTGAAGAGCCTTGCCGTTTCCTCGGAAGCAAGCAGACGGGTATCGAGCGCGTGATCGGCGGCGATCTTCATGAAGGTGTCGAATTTTGCCATGTCCTTTTCGGACCGGGCAAGATACGTCACCCCCGTCTCCGCAAGGCCGATATCCTCACCGCATTCTTCTGCCAGTTGCTGCCACAGGCGGCAGGCCTCGATCACGATCGGCAGCTCATCCGCGTCGCGTCCCTGCTTGCGGATCCAGCCCCAGTTTCGCGACGATTGTTCCGCCGCGATCCGCCCTTTTTCAACGAGCGTCACGGAGATATTCCGCTTCGCCAGAAAGAGAGCCGTTGTGACGCCAATAACGCCGCCGCCGATGATCACCACGTCAGACGCCTGCGGCGGTGGACCGGGATGACGAATGGGGTCGGATTCGGAGAAAGGGAAGGGGAGCACGGGGCGCATTCTATGTAGGCAGGCGAGGATTGATGCTTGTCTGCTGGAGGTACCAGATAAAGCAAATCCAGGCCACCGGAATCGGCAAAGCATTCACAAGCCTTGCCGGCGCCCTCGTCGAGAAATCACGGCCATCCGGGTTTGGAGATCAGCTGGGTTCCGGGCTCCGGCGGACCAGTTTGCCCTCTTCCGCCTTGTAGAAATACTGGCTGGCAACGAGCCAGCCCTTCAGTGGCCTGAGAGGGGGGATACAGGTCAGGAGCATGAAGGGCCCGGTCACCAGGAATTGCGTCAGCAGCGATGCGCTGAAAGTGACCTCCAGCCAGACGGCGAGCAGCGCGCTCGGCACGCAGGCGAAACAGATGACGAAGAAGGCGGGACCATCCGCCGGGTCTGCAAAGGAATAGTCGAGCCCGCAGGCCTCGCATTTCGGGGCGAGCGTCAAAAAGCCCTTGAAGAGATGGCCCTGGCCGCAGCGCGGGCAGCGGCCGCGGATGCCTGTTTGCATCGGGGGCAGTGCGGGATAGTCCTTGTCCATGGCTTGCACCTTTCGTGCACGATCAATCCACTCATTCAATGCTGAAATATAGATGCAATTATGCAGTCAATATGTCCAGCAGACATACTGACGCAGGCACATGCGGTCGGGATTGTCCGCTCTCCGGAACAGAAGTGGGGATCAGAAGAAGGTGCCGGCCATTTCAGGCGGGCCTTCCAGCGCGTGCGCCATGAATTCGAGCGCCGTCTGGAGTTGGGGGCGGGAAATCGGGCCGCCGAGGCAGACACGCACCGCCTCGGGCGGCGTGCCATCGACGGCGAAGGCATCGCTCGCAACGGTGCCGAGGTTGGCGGTGCGCATATGGGCGCCGAATGTGGAACGCGTCCAGCCATGCGGCAGAGGCAGCCAGATGTTGAAGCTGAGCATATCGGCGCGATAGCTGCCGGGGAGAAGCAGCCCGGCGACGAGCGCCTGGCGTGCCGCCGCTTCGCCGCGCAGGAAATCGAGGATCGCATCCGCCGTTCCGTCGTCGATCCAGCGGGTGGCCAGCGCCGTCGTCAGCGGCGAGGCCATGACATTGCCGGATCGCATCGCGCTGGCGAAGGACCAGAGGGCGCGGCCGTCTTCGGGCGCGACGACATAGGCGAGGCGCAGGCCCGCACCGATGCATTTCGACAGTCCACCGATATGCCAGGTAAGATCAGGGGCCAGCACGGCAAGCGGCGCAGGCCCGTTCGAAGGGAGGAAGCCATAGGCATCATCCTCGACAACATGCACACGGTATTTTTGCGCCACGGCAGCAATCTCGGCCCGCCGCGCGGCCGGCATGGTCAGGGTCAGGGGATTTTGCAGCGTTGGGTTGAGGTAGAGCGCCTTTGGTTTTTCGCGCTCGCAGGCCACGGCGAAAGCCTCCGGCAGGATACCGTCGTCATCCATCGGCAGGCCGACAAGCCGCAGGCGAAGCTGTGCCGCGATCGAGCGCATCCCGGGATAAGTGATGTTTTCGGAAAGTACCGTCTCGCCGGGTTTTGCCAGCGTGCCGAGAATGGCAAGCAGCGCCGGATGAGCGCCCGGCGCGATGAAGATACGTTCCTGCGACGGCGTCAGCCCGCGCCGTCCGAGCCATAACGCGGCGGCTTCCTTGTCCATCGGCGCGCCGCCGAATGTCTGGTAGCGCAGAAGCGGCACCAGATCCGCCGAAAGCGCTGAAACCCCCTCGCGCATCCTGGCGATGAGGTCGGGATCGTTCGGTTCCGGGGGCATGTTCATGGAGGGATCGACGATGGCGGCGCGGCGTGCATCCGGCTGGACATCCATCGCCACAGGCGTGCTGGGTGCGGCTCCCATCACGAAGGTGCCGCGGCCGACATGCGCCTGGACGAGCCCGCGCTTCTGCGCCTCGACATAACCTCGGGCAACGGTGGTGACATCGATCGCGAGGCGCTTGGCGAGATCGCGATGGGTCGGCAATTTGTCGCCGGCCGAGAGCCGGCCACTGCGGAGATCCAGCTCGATCATGTCGGCAATAGCCATGTAGAGCGGGCTGTCGCTCCTGCCGAGATCGGGATGCCAGTTCTTCATGCCGGGGTTTCCAAGCTGCGCGGATATTGACTGTATATTGCATGCATTGACGCTTGTCATCCGCTGACAACGGGCAAAGAGTCGCGGCGGGGCGATGGGATGATCAGGGAAACGATGTTTCGAGGTATCGACCCCGGCCTGCCGGCCGAGGTCCAGCCATCGTCTCGCTCAGCTTCTCAGGGCCCGCGCGGGGCTGAGGCGGAGCGTCGAGAGCGCCGGAACAACCGACACGAGGACGGCGAGCACGACGAACCACAATGCCAGCGACAGATCTTGCCGTGCAAACTCCACCGGCATGCGGATGGCGGTCCTGGCGGTGAGCGTGGCCGATATGAGCTGGGCGGCGGCGTAGCCGAGGAGCACGCCGAGGGCCAGACCCAGGAGGAAGAGCAGGAAGAGTTCACCCCAGACGATGGCAACGACCGCGCGGCGCGGCGCACCAAAGGCCCTGAGCGCGCCGATCTGCCGCTGGCGGGCACCGACATGCATGACGGTGACGAGCAGCACGGCGGCGATGACGATGACCTGCGTGCCGATGGCGATGGCGAGCAGCAGGCTGCGCGCATCGCCGAGTGTCGCATAGAGACGGGTCAGCACTTCGGCGGGGAAGACGGCGAGCGTCGTCTCGCCGCGATATTCCTGGCGCAGACGATAGGCATCGGCGATGGTCTTCGGCTTGACAAGGATGGCGGGAATGCCCGGCGTTTCGGCGTCGAAATGCTCGTCTATGCCAGCCTCGGCTTCGACATGCGGCTCATGGTCATGGTCGTGCTCGTTCGCCGCAACCGTTTCGGCTGCTTCGCCGGCATGATCGTGGTGTTCGTGCGCGGTCATGCCGTGCAATTGCCAGACAGCCTGGATCGGCACGAGGATCGCGCGATCCCAGGCCGTGCCTGTCGGCGCCATGCGGCCGGTCACCTTATAGACGATCTCGGTATGGGTATGGCCGCCTTCGTCCGCCGCGCCGTGCATCGGCTTGATCTCGGCACCGACCCGCTTGGCGACATCGGCGCCGATGACGGCATCGCCGAGATGGGCGAAGACTGCGCCTTCGGCAAGGGCCGGGGAGAGGGCGGCGATCAGTCTGGTCGTCGTGCCGACGACGGGGTGACCATCCGCGGAATCGCCGAAGCCGACCGGGGCGGCGAACGCGACGCGGGGGTCGTCTGAAAGTTTTGCCAGGATGGTGCCGGATATCAGCGGAAGCGGTGAGGGCTGCAGGAAGACGGCGGAGAGAGCAAGTTGCGTCTCGCTGCCGGCCGCGCCGATCAGCAGGTCGAATTTTTCCGCAGCGCGGGCGCTGCCGAGGCGGACGGCGCGCTCCTGAAGCGTGACGGTAACGCTGAGCGCGACGGAAAGCGCGATTAGCACGACGACGGCGAGCGCGCCCGCCTTGAAGCGGTTGAGATCGGCAAGGATGAAACGGATCATGCGGCCCGCGCCTCCGCACTGTCTTCGACGATGCGGCCGCCTTCCAAGGCGATGCGCCGGTCGAGCCGTTCCATGAGAACCGGGTCGTGGGTGACGACGACGAGCGTCGCGCCGTCCTGCCGGGCGAGCCGGACGATCAGTTCGGCAACCTCCGTGCCGGTACGCCGGTCGAGGCTGGCGGTCGGCTCGTCTGCGACGATCACGCCCGGTTTGGAGAGCAGCGCCCGGGCCACCGCGACGCGCTGCATCTCGCCACGCGACAGCGTCTCGATAGGCTGGTCCGGACGGGCAATGCCTGTCGTTTCGAGAAGATGAAGCGCACGCTGGCGTTCGGCCGGCGTCAGACGGCGGGAGAGGCGCACGGGCAGCACGACATTCTCGAAGGCCGAGAGCCCGGGAAAGAGGTGAAAATCCTGCATCACCAAGCCGATATGGGCGGCGCGGAAGGCATCGCGCTTGCCGGCGGAAAGGCGCACGATATCCGTATCGCCCCAGGAGACCGAACCGCTCGTCGTCGTTTCGAGCCCGGTGATGGCGTTGACCAGCGTGCTTTTGCCAGAGCCGGAGGCGCCGGTGACAGCAAGCTGCGTGCCGGCCGGAACATGCAGCCTGGGAATGGAGAGAACGGAGGTGTCGAGGCCTGGAAAACGCATCTCCAGGCCGGAAATATCGAGCGCCAGCATGATCAAACCGTATTGAAGGCCGCTTCGCGCAGGCGAAGCTGGCTGCGGAAGCCGGTGTCCGGGTCGGTCCAGGGGCCGTATTCCAACACGCCATGCGCCTCGATGGGGGCATTGTACTGCACGAAGGTCTGCTTTTCGGCGAGATAGACGACGAGGATATTGTCCGGCCAGTCCGCATCCGAAGAGCAGAACGGGCAGAGCGACATCGGAATTTCCGTCAGCACGAAGAAATTCGCCTCGGCCTTCAGCGGTGGAGCCATGAAGCCTTTGACGGTGACGTCCTGGCCGTTCAGCCGCTTCACCTTGTCGGAAAACTCCAGACCGAGCACGCCGAAGCTCTTGTAGAGTTCGCCGAAGCCCAGCTTTTCATCGGCGCGTGCGGGGCGGGCAAGCGAAAGAGCGGGCAGGGCCGCAAGCGCCACGAGCATCCGCCGCCGGGTGAGAAACGTGCGGGGGGCATCCGTCATGCCAGGGTTCCTTCTTCATTCACGCGATTGTGGACAGGCGGCGAAAGCCGCCTGTCCACCAAGGGCAAAAGCCTCTTAGTCCTTCGCGGTGCCGAGCGCGAAAGCATCGGCGAGGACGCGGTAGACATCGCTCTGTTCCATATAGCCACGGAAACCTTCCGAGCCGGGGCCGGCCGCCTGCAGCACGATATCGTCGACGGCATGCACGCCGCTGTCCTCGTCCTTCGGAATGTTGCCCTGCACGAAGACCGCGCCGGGAACATCCTTATAGGCTTCGTTGGCGATATATTCCTTCGCCTCGTTCTGCACGGCCGGAACGAACGGGCCGTCGAGCTTCGGACGGAAGGTTTCGTAGTGGTCCGGACCGTTGTTGGCGGCCATGAACAGGCGGCGCGAGACATCGACACGATCCGGGTAACCGTCGCCGTCCTTGTCCTCGTAGTTCGGGAAGCCGGCATTATCATAGGTGCCGACCTTCTCGCGCATTTCCGTGCCGGGCTTCTCGTCGTCGACCGTGCCGATGATGGCGACGCCATGCGTGTGGTCGCCGGTGACGACGATCAGTGTATCGGGGTTCTTGTCGGCGAATTCGCGGGCAACGGCGACGGCCTGGTCGAATTCGATGGTTTCGACGAGCGCGCGATCCCAGTCTAGCGGATGGCTCATCTTGTCGACCGAGGCGGCCTCGACCATCAGGAAGAAGCCTTCCGGGTTCTTGGAGAGCTTGTCGAGCGCAGCCTTGGTCATGTCGACGAGGCCCGGCTGGTTCGGGAACTTTTCGACCGTGCCCTTCTTGAGGAATTCGCGGTCGAGCGTCACGTCCATGTTGCCGGTGTGGAAGAGGCCGAGCAGCTTCTCCTGGTTCGAGCCTGCGGCAGCGGCCAGTTCCGTCTTGTCGGTTGCCAGCGCATAACCGGCATTCTTGAACTCGGCGATGTAGTCCTTGTCGTCCTTGCGCTTGGAGCCTGGAATGTCCTTGCCGAGGAAATAGGCCGAGCCGCCGCCGAACAGCACGTCCGGCTTAACGTCGAACATCATGCCAACGATCTCGGCCTTGTCGGCGCGCTTGCGCGTGTGGGAGACGAGGGCAGCCGGGGTGGCATCCTCAATCTCGGCGGTCGTCACGATGCCGACGGACTTCTTCGTGGTGCGGCGCAGCGCTTCGGCAATCGTCTCGACCTTCGGGTCGTCAAGGCTGTCGGGCGTACGGTCGGCATAGACGCCGAGCGCGTTGACGCGCGACTTGTGGCCGGTCATGTAGGCCGAAGCGGTGTTGGCGCTGTCGGTCGCGATCGAATGCGTGGAGGAGGTCCCGATGAAGGCGACAGGCGGGATGTCGTCCATGGCCAGGCGGCCGTTCGCCTTGCCCTCGGTCATGCCCTTGGACATGATGCGCGCGCCGGTGCGGTGAGCGACCGAGAGGCCGTCGGCGATCATGAAGATGATGTTCTTGGCCTTCGGTTCAGCGACGGTCTCGTAAACGTCCCAGGCAACAGACTTGGCTTCGCTGCCGGCGGAGACTTCGACCTTGTAGGCGCCGGCGGTGCCGATCGTCAGGCCGCGCAGGACAAGCGCCGAACCCAGCACCTTGTCTTCCTTGCCCTTTTCTTCGGCGACGAATTCGGCCTTCTTGCCGAAGATGGCTTCGTAGTCCTGACCGTTGACGGTCACTTTCACATCTTCGGGCTTCACGACGGCGTCGAACTCGACCTTGAAGTCGAAGGGAGAGCCGACGAGGATCGTCGCGCGATCGAGCGGATAGACGGTGGCGGCCTGGGCGGCGCCTGCGAGCATCGTGGCCGATGCCAGGGCGAGGAGAAGTTTACGCATGGGAGTGCCTCTCTTGAGCGGTGCGTTGCCCTCCTGCGATAAGAAGCCTCCGTGACAGGCGTATTACAAGAGGGATATTCTGCTGTCAGCCTTTGCGGATCGTCGCGAGCCACGAGAAGCCGCGGTGAAGGCGCCGTTCTTCGCTTATGCTGCCGTGGGTTGCCGCCAGCTGAGACGATATGTCGAAGAGGTCGGCGCGCGGGGTGACGTGGTGCCAGCCGAGCCACGTATCCACGGCATTCTTGCACCAGCGCGGCAGCTCCCGCATGTCGCCGAAATCGGCGATGTGCAGTTCACCGCCCGGCGAAAGGCGGGCGACGGCGGCCTCCATGACACGCTGCCATGGCGGGATCATCGAGACGGCATAGGAAATGAAGATACGGTCGTAGGTCGCCTGTCCGAACACGACCTGCGGGTCGAAGCCGGCGGCATCCGCGCGGGCAAGGCGGACACGGTCCTTCAGCCCTGCGCCTGAAATGGCCGCCCCGGCGGCGGCAAGCATTTCCTGGGAAATATCGATGCCGTGGAAGCGGGCTTGCGGATAGAGCTTCGCAGCCTGCACCAGATTACGCCCCGTCCCGCAGCCTATTTCCAGCACGCAGCCGCCGGGAGGAGGAGCAAGGCCCGCGAGCAATGGATCACGGCCGAGCAGATAATATTTGCGGGTCGCGTCATAGATGCCGAACCGCCGCTGCCAGCGGTAGATGCGGTCCATCAGCAGGGCGTGGTCGGATGCGGCGCTCATTCGGGTCAGCCCTTGAATTCGTAGAGATGGAAGCCGCCATAGATCGACGAGCGGTCCTGCTCATGCAGGGCGCGCGACTCTGCCTCGCGATAGATCCAACGGTCGAGGATGGTATTCGAGACGCGGCCGGGCAGCAGGCTTTCGGCCGGCGCGGTGCGAAAAATGACGCGGGCGCCGGGTGTGGCAGTGCGGGTGATCTCACCCCACAATGCATTGAGTTGGGTATCCGTCATCCAGTCCTGAGCATCGAGCAGGATGAAGCGATCGACCGTCTGCGGGGCCTTGGCGGCAAGGAACTCGGTCAGCGACGTATTGGTGATGGAGAGGCGCGACGCGCGGCTGCGAACGGCCTCGAAATTCCGGCGCAGGAGATAGGGCGGAAGCGGCGCGTGCTCGTCATTGCCATAACCGCGTCCGAAGGCCTGCCAGGCAAAGTAGTTCTCCGAGAGCGGAAAGCCGCAGGCGAGTTTTTCCACGCGGGCGCGCAGGATTTCCGCCATGCCGTTGCCGGCCCCCGACAGGGCCTCGTATTGCTGCGGGGGAATGCCGAGCCCGAACAGCGAGCTTTTGCGGCCCGTCGCCCAGCGGATCAGGCGTTTGTCGAACAGCGGCGACAGCGTCTCTTCGAAGAAGCGCCTCTGGTCCTCCATCGTGCGCGCCTGCAGCAGACCCCGCGGATCGGCGCCGTAGAGGCGGGCCATCGTATGGCCGAGACCAATGAACCCACCCAGGAGGCCATGGCGATAGAGCCGGCGATGGAAGATGGAAATGCGGCGGCGGCCGGTCAGCGTGCGCCCTTCCCAATAGTCGCGCGTCTCGTCGTCGAGATGCGGGCGCAGGTGCAGCCTGTAGGCCGCGAGGTTCTGCCGGTCGTCGCCCCTGCCGTAGAAGCGGTGAAAGGCCTCGTAGTCCGGCAGATGGTTGGCGGCGGCGAATTTCAGGCGGTTGAAGGCGACATGCGCCGGATTGAGATCGACGGCCTCGATGCGGGCCGGGTCGGCGATGAGGTAGGACAGCGCGTTGCAGCCGCCCGAGGCGATAGTGACGATCGTATTGCCCGGCTCGATTTGCAGCGCGGCCATATCGACGTCAGGGTCTTCCCAGATTTGCGCGTAGACGAGATTACGGAACAGCCGCGAGAAGACATATTCGGACATGCCGGAAACCGAAAGCAGCGGATTGCGGCGCACGGCCCGGTTCAGGCGCTTGCCGACCGCCTCCTTGCGCGCTGTGACGGGGGAGAGGGCGGGAGAAGCGGCCGTTTCGATCATCGGGCAGGGTTCCTGTGCTGGAATGTCCGTATCCATCGCGCCGCCACGAAAGCCGGCGGCACGTGCGCCCCATGCAAAGGACAGTCGCTGATCGCGCTTGTCACAATTGCCCGATGGCATGGGGGAGCGTTTCATCAGATTGTGATGACATCAGCATGACATAGGCAGGGGATGGAGACCCGCGCAGTGTAGGCAGCGCCAGCCGGCGAGCCCATGACCTCCACAGGTTCAGGCGACGATGTGCCGTCGGGCAATCGATGGGACAATGACGGAACCCTTGCCGGTGTGACGACCGACATCAGCCCCTTGCTGCGGGGGGAACGTGCGTTTCGGCCCGGGCGTTTATTTCAGCGCCAGAACGATCGGGCCAGCCACAGGATCCGTGACGCCAAGGCCATTGCCGAGGTCTTCGAGCGTATCGCGAAAACTGTCGAGCGTGGCGATCATTTGCGGCCGGCAGGATGCGAGCGCATCCATGCTTTCCCATTCGGCAACGATGCAATAGCGCGAATCGCCGGTCTTGATGATGCTGGCATGGCGCAAGCCCGCCCAGTCGGCGGCAACATTGCGATGGGCATCGAGAAAGGCCTTCTCCATGCCGGGTTTGATTTTGAAACGCACGATATTGAATGCCATCATGGCTGCCTCCAGCGCGCAAAATGGTGACGATGCCTGCTATGTCCGGCTTTGACGGGCGGCAGGGCCAAGCCTCTGCCACGAGCATTTTTCTGCGTTGCTACTTTATCGCGCCCAAAGAGTAAGGGGAAGCTAAAATAACGAATGGTCGGCGACAACACGCGTATCGCGATGCCTTTTTAGGAGGTCAAACGCGGCACGGCGCGTCTCCGGCCGCCTTGTGCTTGCGGAGGTGGCTTCTTATGGTGCGCGTCTGTTTGATCAACACCGGGGGAGGAGACCAGGTGCCGACTGAAGCCGTCCGGGCGCTCCGCGACACGACCGCCGATCCGGAATTCGGCCCCTGGCTGGCGCAGGCCTCCATTCTCGTCGTCGACGATGAGCCGGGCATGCGCAATTTCCTGATGCGCACGCTGGGGCCGCGCTGCCAGCGGCTGGAACTTGCGGCCAACACGGATGAGGCCTCGCAGAAGCTCGACCAGCACCATTTCGACGTCGTCATCCTCGACAACATCATGCCGAGAAAGAACGGCGTGGAATGGCTTGCCGAGCAACGCGCGATCGGCTTTTTCGCCGATGCCATCCTGATGACGGCCTATGCCGATCTCGAAACGGCGATCCAGGCGCTCCGGGCCGGCGCTGTCGATTTCATCCTGAAGCCGTTCCGCTCGAACCAGCTGCTGAATGCCGTCGCGCGCTGTCTCGACCGTAGCCGCCTCCAGCGCGAAAACTACGTGCTGCGGTACGAGCTGAAGGCGACGTCGGACCATATTCTGCTGCGCGACCGGTTGATCGGGGAATCGGCCGCCATTGCCGGCGTGCGCGAAACGATCGCGCGGGTTGCGCCGCTTCCCACATCCGTATTGCTGACGGGCCAGTCGGGCACGGGCAAGGAAGTGGCCGCGCGCTCGTTGCATACGCTTTCCGACCGGGCGGCAAAACCCTTCGTTCCCGTCAACTGTGGGGCGATCCCGCCGGATATGATCGAAAGCGAGCTTTTCGGCCACCTCAAAGGCGCTTTCACGGGCGCCGAGCGGGCGCGTGAAGGATTGTTCCTGCATGCGCAGGGCGGCACCTTGTTCCTCGACGAGATCAGCGAAATGCCGCCAGCGACGCAGAGCAAGCTGCTTCGTGTGCTGGAGGACCGCAAGGTGCGGCCGGTCGGCTCCGAGCGCGAGGTGCCGGTCGATCTCCGCTTCATCTTCGCCACCAATGCGGAACTGGAAAAGGAGGTCCAGGCCGGACGATTCCGCGCCGACCTCTTCTTCCGCATCAATGTGATGCAGATCCATCTGCCGCCGCTGAAGGAGCGGGATGGCGACTCTCTGGAGCTTGCCACCCTCTTCATGAAGAAACTGTCGGCGCAGCTCGGCATGCCCGCCGTGCCGATCGATGCGGCGGCGCGGCGCGCGCTTGCCGCCTATGACTGGCCGGGCAACGTGCGGGAGCTGCGCAATCTCATCGAGCGCACGCTGATCCTTGGCCGCTTCCCGGGTGGATTCGGATCCGCCATGTCTGCGCCGGCTACCGGGGACGGCGGGTCGCTGGCAGATGTCGAGCGTCGGCATATCCTGTCGGTGCTGGCCGCCTGCAACGGACAGCGCGACGAGGCGGCGCGCCAGCTCGGCATCTCGCGGAAGACCATCGACCGAAAACTGGCCGCCTGGGATGGCTGATACCGGACGCAGCATTCGGCCGGTGCGCTCCGTGCGCTACCGGTTGCTGGCCATCGCGCTTCTGCCCATGCTGGTCATCCTGCCGCTGCTGCTCGGCGTCACCGTCTATCGCTGGAACGAGAAGTTCGATGCGACACTGATTTCCAAGGTCAACGGCGACCTCACCATAGCACATCAGTATCTCGCCCATATCCTCGACAATACCGGCGAGCATGTCACAGCCCTTGGCGGCTCCGCGCGGTTCCGGGATGTCGCCGACGATGACGACGCACTGCGGGCCTTCCTTGCTGAAGCGCGCGCGCGGCTGGAACTCGATTTCCTCTACGTGATCGACCCGGATGGAAAGCTTGTAACCTCGGTCACCGCACAGACTGCGGCGTCGCTGCGCACGGACTGGCCGGTCATACGTGATGCGCTTGCGGGAAAGCCGGCCACGGGGATCGATATCTTCGACAATGCCGATCTCCAGGACCTCTCGCCGGATCTGGCGTCCCGCGCGCGCCTGCCGCTCGTCTCCACGCCCAATGCCGTGCCGACCGAGCGAACGGAGGAAACGCGCGGCATGGTTGTCCAAAGCGCCAGCCCCGTGACGCTCGGCGACGGGCGCAAGGCCGTGCTCGTCGGCGGTATCCTGCTCAACCAGAACCTCGTCTTCATCGATACGATCAACGACCTCGTCTATCGAGAGGCGAGCCTGCCCGAGGGTAGCCAGGGCACGGCGACGCTCTTTCTCGACGATGTGCGCATCAGCACCAATGTACGCCTGTTCGAGGGACGCCGCGCGCTTGGCACGCGTGTTTCCTCGGCCGTGCGTTCTGCGGTGCTCGGGGAGGGGCGCACCTGGCTCGACAGCGCATTCGTCGTGAACGATTGGTACATTTCCGCCTACGAGCCGATCACCGACAGCCACGGCAAGCATGTCGGCATGCTCTATGTCGGCTTTCTGGAGGCGCCCTTCACCGCAGCGAAACACCAGACAGTACTCACCATCATCGTCGCTTTCCTCGCGATAACGGCAGCGAGCGTACCGATCTTCCTGCGCTGGGCGCGCGGTATCTTCGAGCCACTGGAACGTGTCGATACCACCATCGCCAAAGTCGAAAGCGGCGATCTGGGCGCGCGTACCGGTCCCGTCGACAGTCAGGACGAGATCGGCCGCGTCGCTGTGCATCTCGATGATCTGCTCGACCAGCTCGAGCGGAGCGACCAACAGTTGCGGCGATGGAACGAGGAACTGAACGTGCGGGTCGACGAGCGCACCCGCGAGCTCCAGCTCGCCAACCGGCAGCTCGAGGCCACGACGAAGCAATTGATCATGTCCGAAAAACTCGCCGCCATCGGCGAGATCACGGCCGGCGTCGCGCATGAGATCAACAACCCCATCGCCGTCATGCAGGGCAATCTGGAAGTCGTTCGCTCCGTGGTCGGCGATCGGGCGGAGCTGGCGAAGGTGGAGTTCCAATTGCTCGATGAGCAGATCCAGCGCATCAGCCAGATCGTGACGAAGCTCCTGCAATTCGCAAAGCCCGAAGAATTCGCCGGCTTTGTCGACCGGCACGCACCCGGCACGGCGGTGGCCGATTGCCTGCCGCTCGTCCAGCACCTTCTCACGAAGGCGGCAATCGACGTGCAACTCGCCAATACGGCAGCGCGGTTGGTTCTGATGAACCGGACAGAGCTTCAGCAGGTCATCGTCAATCTCGTTGTGAACGCCATTCATGCCATGCCTGACGGTGGCCGGCTCAGCATCGAGACACGCGACGGCGATCGCGGAGGGCGGCCGGGCGTGGAGATCGTCATCAGCGACACGGGCGTGGGCATGGACCCGGATGTCGCGGCAAAGGTGTTCGACCCTTTTTTCACCACCAAACGACAGGAAGGCACTGGCCTCGGCCTTTCCATCAGCCAGACCCTGGTGACCCGGCAGGGCGGGGCCATCTCCGCGACCAGTCAAATCGGCGAAGGCGCCACCTTCACGGTGTGGCTGCCCGAGGCGGAATGACCGGACAGTTTGTCCGACCGGCTGGACAGTTTGTCCGCTTTCCTTCTCCCATCTCCGCTAAGTCACTGATTTAAATAATCATACTCTTTGGCACGTGCCTTGCAAGGCTTCAGGCCGGGAGGTTCGGCGGCTGCCGTCCGCATGGAGGTGCGGGTGGTTTTCGGCCGGAGGACATCGTCCATCTCCCGCTTGATTACATCTGCGCATCGGAGGGGTGCGCTGCGGAGGAGACCCATGACTGTATCGACCGAGACCTATGCCGGCACCTATTCCGGCAGCATCCTCGACCGGGAGCGCATCATCGCGAAACCCGGCTTCAACCGCTGGCTCGTTCCGCCAGCAGCGCTTGCCATCCATCTCTGTATCGGCATGGCCTACGGCTTCAGCGTATTCTGGCTGCCGTTGTCGAAGGCGATTGCGGGAACACCGGATCCCGCCTGCGCCGACCTTAATCTTCTTTCCGCGCTCTTCACGACGAGCTGCAACTGGCGCGTCGCCGATCTCGGGTGGATCTATACGCTCTTCTTTGTGCTGCTTGGCTGTTCCGCAGCCATCTGGGGCGGTTGGCTGGAGCGTGTCGGCCCACGCAAGGCGGGCTTCGTTTCGGCCTGCTGCTGGTGCGGCGGCATCGTCGTCGCGGCACTTGGCGTCATGAGCCATCAGCTCTGGCTGATGTGGCTCGGTGCCGGGGTCATCGGCGGCGTCGGTCTCGGCCTCGGTTACATCTCTCCGGTTTCAACCCTGATCAAATGGTTTCCCGATCGGCGCGGCATGGCGACCGGCATGGCGATCATGGGTTTTGGCGGCGGAGCGATGATCGGCGCGCCGCTTGCAAATCTCCTCATGAATGCCTTCAAGACGGACACGACGGCCGGCGTCTGGCAGACCTTCCTCGTCATGGCGGCGATCTATTTCTGCTTCATGATGGGCGGCGCTTTCGGCTACCGTATTCCGCCAGCCGGCTGGCGCCCGGAAGGCTGGACGCCGCCGGTGTCGAAATCGACCATGATCACCACGCGGCACGTTCATCTGCGCGATGCGCACAAGACCATGCAGTTCTGGTTGATCTGGCTGGTCCTCTGCCTCAATGTCTCCGCCGGCATCGGGGTCATTGGCATGGCATCGCCGATGCTGCAGGAAATCTTCGGCGGCCGTCTCATCGGCCAGCCGGATCTGGGCTTCAGTCAGCTCGATACGGAGCAGAAGATGGCCATCGCCGCGATCGCCGCCGGCTTCACCGGCCTGCTGTCGCTGTTCAACATTGGCGGACGGTTCTTCTGGGCTTCGCTCTCCGACAAGATCGGCCGCAAGAACACCTACTACACGTTCTTCATCCTCGGTATCGTACTGTATGCCCTCGCACCGACCCTGGCCGATATGGGCAGCAAGGCCCTGTTCGTGCTGGCCTTCGGCATCATCCTATCGATGTATGGCGGCGGCTTCGCGACCATCCCGGCCTATCTCGCCGACATCTTCGGCACGCAGTTCGTGGGCGCGATCCACGGCCGCCTGCTGACGGCCTGGGCCACCGCCGGTATCGTCGGGCCCGTCGTGGTGAACTATATCCGCGAGGCGCAGATCGCCGCCGGCGTCGAGCCCGGCCCGGCGCTTTACACCGGCACGATGTACATCCTCGCCGGCATGCTGGCGCTCGGCTTCATCGCCAATCTTCTGGTGCGGCCGCTCTCCGAGAAATGGTTCATGTCGGACGAGGAGGTGGCGTCTCTACAAGCCAAGACCGCCGCAGCCAGTGCCGGGCCAACAGGTTCCTTCGGCATCGGCACGGGCGGGCTGGATGCTCGGGCCGCACTCGCCTGGACTGTCGTCGGCATCCCGCTCGTCTGGGGAATCTGGGTGACGCTGAAGAACACTGCCGCCTTGTTCTAGCGCCAGCAATATCGAGAATGGCGTACCGAGAATTGATGATGACCGCCCTTCTGTGGGCGGTCATCATGTTTGGGCGCTAGTGGACATTGACCATTGCGCCGGCGAGTTGCCGGACGGTGACGATACCAAGGGTTTCGCCGGTGGGGGAGACGACGACGCCCTCGTCGGAGACGTCGCGCGCGAGCATGCGCAGAGTGTCTTCGACGGTGGTGCCGGCGGCGACGGTCGGCCTGCCCGAGGGGGACGACATGCTCGGCGTCATGACGGCCTCGACATGCACGACGCGTCCGCGGTTCACTTCCTTGACGAAGTTGGCGACGTAGTCGTCGGCCGGGCGCATCACGATATCCTGGCTGGTGCCCTGCTGGATGACCTCGCCATCGCGCAGGATGGCGATCTGGTCGCCGAGGCGAAGGGCCTCGTCGAGATCGTGGGTGATGAAGACGATGGTTTTGCGGATTTCCTTTTGCAGGTCGAGCAGCACGGTCTGCATGTCCGTGCGGATCAGGGGATCCAGCGCCGAATAGGCCTCGTCCATCAGGAGAACCGGCGCATCGTTGGCCAGCGCCCGGGCGAGGCCGACGCGTTGCTGCATGCCGCCGGAGAGCTGGTTGGGGTATTTCTCCTCGAACCCCTTGAGACCAACACGCTCCAGCCAGCGCATGGCGGTGTCGAGGCTCTTTGGACGCGCGATACCCTGGATCTCGAGGCCGAAGATCGTGTTGTCGAGCACCGTGCGGTGGGGCAGCAGCGCGAACTTCTGGAACACCATCGCCGTCTGGTGGCGACGGAACTCCCTCAGGTCGGCTTCCGGCAGCTTCACCACGTCGACGCCGTCGACGAGGACTTCGCCGGCCGTCGGATCGATCAGCCGGTTGATGTGGCGGATCAGCGTCGACTTGCCGGAGCCGGACAGGCCCATGATGACCTGGATGGATCCCGAAGGCATTTCGATGTTGATGTCGCGAAGGCCGAGCACATGACCATGCCTGGCGTTGAGCTCCGCCTTGGTAAGGCCGTTCTTGACGGCCGCGATATGGGAGCCCGCATTGGGTCCGAAGATCTTGTAGAGATTGCGGATCTTGATGCCGCCGAAGACATGGTCAGCCATGGACGATCTCCCGGTGCTTCTGGAGGCGCTTGCCATAGGCCTGGCTGACGCGGTCGAACATGATGGCGATGCCGACGATGGCGAGGCCGTTGAACATGCCGAGCGTGAAATACTGGTTGGCGATGGCCTTCAGCACCGGCTGGCCGAGACCCTGCACGCCGATCATGGAGGCGATGACCACCATGGCGAGCGCCATCATGATGGTCTGGTTGATGCCGGCCATGATGGTGGGAAGCGCAAGCGGCAGCTGAACCTTGAAGAGCTTCTGCCTGTTGTCGGCGCCGAACGCGTCGGCTGCTTCCAGCACATCCTTGTCGACGAGGCGGATGCCGAGGTCGGTCAGACGGATCATCGGTGGAATGGCATAGACGACGACCGCGATGAGGCCCGGAACCTTGCCGATGCCGAGCAGCATGACGACGGGGATCAGGTAGACGAAGCTTGGCATGGTCTGCATGACGTCGAGGATCGGATTGATCACCCGTTGCACGCGGTCGGAGCGCGCCATGACGATACCGATCGGGATGCCGATGGCGATCGACAGCACCGTGCAGACGAAGATCATCGAGATCGTCCGCATCGTATCTTCCCACATATCGAAATAGCCGATGAGCATGAGGGTGGCGAGACAGCCGGCGACAATGCGAAGGCTGCGGGTCGCCGCATAGGCGATGGCGAGGATAAGCAGCGTGATGATGGGCCAGGGCGTCTTGAGCATGAAGCGCTCGGACGCGATGAGGAAGTGCTGCAGGGGTGTGAAGAAGCCCTCGATGATCTCGCCATAGCTGCGCGTGAAGCCGCGAAAACCGTCGTCGATGGCCTTCTTGAGATCGCGCAGCGCGCCGTCGTCCATATGCGGAAATTTGTAAAACCAGTCCATTCGGTTCCCCTGATCAAAGAGCCGATCCAAGTCTTCTTGTCGTTCTGTCGGCGGGTTTGGTGCGATGCGCGCGAGGTCGCGGCATCGCACCTGTAACGGCAAGGCTCGGTTAGAGCGCAGCCTCGATCTTGGCAGCGGCGTCAGCCGAAACCCATGTCTTCCAGATGTCCTTGTTTTCTTCGAGGAAGTGCTTTGCGCCATCCTCGCCGCTTGCCTGGTTGTCCGTCATCCAGGCCATCAGCTTGGCGATGGTCGCGTTGCTCCAGGAACGTTTGTTGAGATACTCCATCACCTCCGGGCCTGCCTTCTCGGAGAAGGGCTTGGCGACCAGGGTCACGATCGTGTCGACCGGCCAAGCGCTCGGCTTGGGATCGGCGCAATCGGCAACCGTCACGCAACGCTTCCATTCCGCCTCGTCATAGGGAACGCCGGCCTGGAGCTGGACCATTTCGTATTTGCCGAGAAGCGCCGTCGGCGCCCAGTAGTAGCCGACCCAGCCTTCCTTGCGCTCGTAGGCCTTGGCAATCGAGCCGTCGAGGCCGGCGGCCGAGCCGGTGTCGACCAGGGACCAGCCGGCCTTTTCGGCCTCGAAGGCCTTGTAGAGCTGTGCCGTCACCACGGTGCCGCCCCAGCCCTGCGGGCCGTTGTAGATCGCGCCCTTGCTCGGGTCTTCCGGATCCTTGATGAGATCGGGATGTTTCAGGAGGTCGGGAATGGTCTTGATGTCAGGGTGGGCTTCCGCGAAATATTTCGGAATCCACCAGCCCTGGATGCCACCATCGGGGAGTGGCGAGCCGACCTGCACAATGCGGCCTTCCTCGGTGCCTTTCTTGACGACGTCGGGGAGCAGGTCGATCCAGGCCTCGGGCGCGATATCCGGTTCACCCTTCTCGGCCATGGAGGTGATCGTCGGCACGGTGTCGCCGATGGTGATTTCGGCGCTGCAACCGTAACCCTCATTGAGAATGATCTTGTCGAGGTTGGAGATCACCTCGGCGCTCTGCCAGTTCATGCTGGCGATGGTGACGCTGCCGCAGTCGGCGGCTTGGGCCATCGCAGAGCCGGCGATGGTTCCCAGGAAGAGGCATGTCGATGCAAGCAAGCTTTTCATTATCGTTTCCCTCTATATGCGGCTTGTTTTGTCGAGCGGGATGCCGCGAAAATCCGCCCTTACGGCATCAGGAGCTTTCCCCCATGCTGACCGATTTCTCGAAGGCTGCCTTAAGGCCTCGCGCGACGGCGATGTCAAAACCCGCCGTCCTCATTTCCTCGATCGCGGCCGCCGTCGTGCCGCGATAATCCAGGAAGGTCCGGACTGTTTCGGTGGGACAGTCGTCCCGCTGCTCCAGCATCCTGCCAGTGCCGACAAGCACCGCATTCACCGCCCGCCGGGCGATCTGCCGGTCCAGTCCATGCGCGATCGCATCCGCCATCATGGCTTCTGCAAGCAGTGCCGGAAACGCCGGGCCGGACCCGGTGAGGCCGGTCAGATAATCGATCTCCGCCTCCGTACGGACCTCGTCCTGCACACCGCAGGCGTCGAAGATCGCGCGAACGACCGCCCGGTCCGTGTCGTCGATATCGCCGGTGGCAATCCAGGGCGTATAGGACTTGCGCACCTCAGCGGCGGCGTTCGGCAGTGTGCGGACGGCGCGGCGGGTCTGGTGATGCGCGCAGAGCGCGGCGAGGCGGATGCCGGCCATCACGGAGATGACGAGCTTACCCTCGACAGCGACATCCAGATCGGGCCAGTCGGCCGGGCGGACGCAGAGAACGATGGCGTCCGAGCGGTCGGCAAGCGCCTGATTGTCCCGCGTCCAGAGAGCGCCGGGGAAACGGTCGGGCTGCTGGTTGCGGTACGAGAGCACAAGATCCTGAGGCGAGGCGATGCCGGCATCCAGCAGGGCCGCGGCGATCGCTCCGCCGAGCCAGCCGGCCCCGCCGACAATGCCAATCCTCAACCCCTTGCCTGCTGCTTCCAACGTGTCGTCACTCCGGTTTGTAGCCATGCCGTGCAAAGAAACGGTCGAGCTCCCGCTGCTGGGGAACCTTTCCGGTATAGATCGCGATATATTCCGGGATGCGCTTCATGCGGAGCGCGAGATCCTCTTCGGACTGCATCGAGATGTATCCGATCTGGACCAGGTAGGTCGTTCTGGCGCGAACGTCCGCCGGGCCCTCGTCATAGCCGAACCGCATGAACATGCGGCTGATCGCTTCCATTCTCGTCCGGTCGGCTGCATGCACTTCCGCCTGAATTTCCGGCGATTGCAGGGCCCAGCTGCGCACAGCGAACTCGAACTGAGAATCGAACACATCCTTGTTCAGCCAGCAGTCGAAGACGTTCAGCATCGCTTCGGCGACAGTTTCCGCATAGGCCTCGGACTGCCGCACGAGGTTGCCCGTGTTCTTGTCTCTCCAGCGCGCGATCAGCACGCTCAGCAGTTCCTCCCGATCCTTGAAGAACCAGTAGAAGCTGGTTCGTGAAAGATTGAGTCGCTTGGCAAGCGGCAGGATCTTCACCGATTCCACGCCGGATTCGAGCAGAGCCTCGTAGGCAGCCTCCAGCCATCCCTCCTGGGAGCCGCGCCAGCCGCTGTCACTCGTCGCCTGTTCCATGATGTCCTCCTAACAAATCCGCCTTGCCCTCGCAAGCGAAATGTACACCTATGTCGATATTCCGGACTATACTGTTTTTGATCATTGACACATATGTACACCCTGCTTACCGTGGCGTGGAAATCCCATAAACCGGAGCCCGGCGCATGTCGAACGATCCCCTGCTGCAGCCCTATCAGCTGAAGCATCTGACCCTCCGCAACCGCATCATCGTCACCTCGCACGAGCCGGCCTACCCGGAGGACGGCATGCCGAAGGGTCGCTATCGCGCCTATACGGTCGAGCGGGCGAGAGGCGGCGTGGCGATGACCATGACGGCGGGTTCCGCCGCCGTCTCCAAGGACAGCCCACCGGTCTTCAACAACCTGCTCGCCTACAAGGACGAGATCGTTCCGTGGATCCGGGAAATGACGGATGCCGTGCACGAAGAGGGCGCGGCGATCATGATCCAGCTCACCCATCTCGGCCGGCGCACGCGCTGGGACAAGGGCGACTGGCTGCCCGTCGTCGCCCCGTCGCATCATCGCGAAGCCGCACACCGGGCCTTCCCGAAAAAGCTCGAGGATTGGGATATCGAGCGCATCATCAAGGATTTCGCCGATGCGGCCGAACGCATGAAGGCTGGCGGCATGGACGGTGTCGAGCTGGAGGCCTATGGCCATCTCATCGACCAGTTCACCTCGCCGCTCACCAACGAGCTGGACGGCCCCTATGGCGGCTCGCTCGACAACCGTATGCGCTTCTGTTTCGACGTGTTCAGGGCGATGCGAAAACGGGTCGGCGACGACTTCATTCTCGGCGTGCGCTACACGGCCGACGAATGTCTTCCCGGCGGGACCGGAAAGGCCGAGGGCCTGGAAATCTCCCGTCGTCTCAAGGAAAGCGGTCTCATCGACTATCTCAACGTCATCCGCGGCCACATCGATACGGATCCGGGTCTGACGGACGTCATTCCGATCCAGGGCATGGCCAGCGCGCCGCATCTTGATTTCGCGGGCGACGTGCGTGCCGCGACCAAATTCCCGACTTTCCATGCGGCGAAAATCCAGGATGTCGCGACCGCGCGTCACGCCATCGCCGCCGGCAAGGTCGACATGATCGGCATGACGCGCGCCCACATGACCGATCCGCACATCCTGCGCAAGATCATCGAAAAGCGCGAGGACGATATCCGCCCCTGCGTCGGCGCCAACTACTGTCTCGACCGTATCTACCAGGGCGGTCTTGCCTTCTGTATCCACAATGCGGCGACCGGCCGTGAAGAGACGATGCCGCACAGTATTCCGAAGGCGGATGTGCGCCGGAAGATCGTGATCGTCGGCGCCGGTCCAGCCGGCCTGGAGGCGGCTCGGGTCTCTGCCGAGCGCGGCCATGAGGTCGTTGTCTTCGAGGCGGCGAACAATCCCGGCGGCCAGATCCGCCTGACGGCGCAGAGCGAGCGCCGGCGCGAAATGATCAGCATCATCGAGTGGCGCATGAGCCAGTGCGAAAAACGCGGTGTGACCTTCCATTTCAACACCTGGGCGGATGCCGGCACGATCAGCGCGGAAAACCCCGATGTCGTGATCATCGCCACGGGCGGCCTGCCGCATACGGATGTGCTCACCAAGGGGAACGACCTGGTCGTCTCGTCCTGGGACATTATTTCGGGCGACGTTAAGCCGGGCACCAACGTGCTCATCTATGACGATGCCGGCGACCATGCCGGCCTGCAGGCCGCCGAGTTCATCGCCAAGGCGGGCGGCAAGGTCGAGATCATGACGCCGGATCGGTCTTTCGCGCCGGAAGTCATGGCCATGAACCTCGTGCCCTATATGCGCTCGCTGCAGAAGCTCGATACGACCTTTACCGTCACCTACAAGCTGGAAGCGGCGGAAAAGAGCGGCAACCAGCTTATCGCCCATGTCGGCAGCGACTACGGCGGCGTCTCCAGGCAGCGGACGGTCGATCAGATCGTCGTCAACCACGGCACTATCCCGCTGGACGATCTCTATTTCGAGCTGAAGCCTTTCTCGAAGAACCTTGGCGAAGTCTCCTACGACGAACTGCTGTCCGGCGCGCCGCAGACCGTCGAGCGCAATCCGGATGGCGCGTACCAGCTCTTCCGTATCGGCGACGCGGTAGCCGCACGCAACACGCATGCGGCCATCTACGACGCGCTGCGTCTCGCGAAGGATCTCTGATCATGGCGCGCGATGCGGCTCTTCAGGGGTTTCTGGATGCGGCAATCGCCGCGTTCGGCCGGGTTTCGCCCGGCCAGGAGGCGCGTCGCTCGGTTGACCGTATTACGATCCTGCTCGACGCGCCGCAGCCGGCGCGGCGGGATATCGGCAAGCGTCTGCCGGTTTGCGATCATCTTGAGGAGGCGCTGTCGAATGGCGCAAACGAGCCGGCGCTCGCCGTGCTGCTCTACCGCTTCCGGGCAATCGAGCCACGGCTGGAATGGACGGTGCGCTCGAACAACGACGGATCGGCGAGCGAGAATTTTGCCGCGGGACATGCCAATGCGCTGATCGTCGGTCCGGGCGGGCTCGAGGATCGTCGAGACGTCTGGTTTGGCGCCTCGCTGCTTGCCCCGCATGTGCGCTACCCCGACCACGATCATCCGCCCGAAGAGACCTACCTCGTTCTCTCCGAAGGTGAATTCATGCATGGCGATTCCGGCTGGTTTTCGCCCGGTATCGGCGGCTCGTTCTACAACACGCCCGGCATCCGCCATGCCATGCGCTCCGTCGACAAACCGCTCTTCGCCTTCTGGGCTCTGCTGCCCGAACATTGAGGAAAGTGCGCCGTCCTCATCGGCAGAGGGCGGACATCACACCCTTTCGGTAACGCCGCACCAATCCGCGGTGAAAAGGGCAAGGGTCTTTGTGACGCGCTTCAGGGAAGAGAGGCTGACACGCTCGTCGATGCCGTGAATGTTTTCCGAGATGGGACCATAGACGAGCGAGGGGATGTTGCCGTGAACAGAGAAGACGGCCGCGTCGAGATAGCAGGCCATGACATAGGCGCTGAGGTTCGCGCCGGCATGGGTGGCGGCGTGAGCACTACGCAATGCCTCTTCGGCGGCGGTGCCTTCCGCAAGCTCGTAGCCCGCATGCATCACGCCGACCCAGGTGAGGGTGACGAGGCGCTCGCCGGCGAAGGCCGGGTCTTCGGTTTGTATCCGTTCCAGAAATGCTTCGACTTCGGCCGCACGGGCCTTCGGGTCCTCGCCGGGATAGAAACCTATCCGCCCTTCAGCGACGCAGTCGCTCGGGATCGAGGCGATCCAGTCGCCGCCTGAAATCGTGCCGATCGTCAGTGCGACAGGGTTGGCGAGGTCCTCGAACCAGCGCTTGCCTTTCCGTTCGGCGATCCACTGACCTTCGAGTGTCCGCAGGTGGCCGATGAGGCGGACCATCAAATCGATGGCGCTCTGGCCGGATTCGGGTTCGCGCGGATGGGCGGGGCGCCCGCGTGTTTCCAGCCGGAACTTGATGACGCCGGCATTGGCGCGTACGAGCTGTTCGTCGGTCGGCTCGGGGCTGAGTACCGCGTCCGCGGTGAAGCCGAGGGAGAAAGCCGTAGCGGCGCCGTTGCCGGTGATTTCCTCTTCGACGACGGATTGGACCTGAACATCGCCAAGCAGGAACAGACCGGCTTGCGCAATGGCGTCGAGGGCGAAGATCGACGCGACGAGCCCCGCCTTCATGTCGCCCGCGCCGCGCCCGTAAAGCCAGTCGCCATCCCGTCGCGGTTCGAAAGGCTTGGATGTCCACCGGTATTCGCTTCCGGCCGGAACGACATCGACATGGGAATTGAAGGCAAGCGAGCGTCCCCCGCTCGCACCGGGC
Source organism: Shinella sp. CPCC 101442 (assembly GCF_024704725.1). Taxonomy (GTDB): domain Bacteria; phylum Pseudomonadota; class Alphaproteobacteria; order Rhizobiales; family Rhizobiaceae; genus Shinella. Next base: position 1,058,306 of record NZ_JALIQS010000001.1, read on the forward strand.
TTGCGACCAACGACGTTCCAGCTTTCGTCATAACCGACCGTCGCCGGCGAAAAGGCCGGATGCCGGCCGATCTGGGCGGCATCGGTGCGGAAGCGGCTGACGTCGAAGCCGCGTTCCTTCAGCGCCGCCTCGATGAAATCCTGCGCGCCGGTCTCCTCGTTGCGCAGGGATTTGAAGCGAACCAATCTTTCCAGAAACAGGACCTGATCGTCGAAAAGCCGATCGACGGCGTTGAGAATACGGTCGTGCGCGGATGTCATGGCGGGCCTTGGATGGAATTGCAGGATATTGGCTGACGGGGCAACCTAGCCGCTGCCCCGTCCGTTTCAAGTCTCAGCCGAGAACGGCCTTCACGGCGTCCGCCGCTGCCTTCACGACGATGTCGGCCTCTTCGCGGGTGAGGCAGAGCGGCGGTGCGAAACCGAGAATGTCGCCCTGCGGCATGGCGCGGCCGATGACGCCGCGCTCGAGGAGGGCGGCCGATACCTGCGGGCCGATCTTCCTTGCAGGATCGAAGAAGGCACGGTCGTCCTTGTCTTCGACAAATTCGACGGCCGCCATCAGGCCATCGCCGCGCACGTCGCCGACATGTTTGTGATCGCCGAGCGCCTTGGCCAGTTCGCCACGAAAATAGGCCCCCGTCGACCCGGCGTTCTCCACGAGACCGAGTTCGTCGATGAGCTCGAGATTGGCGACACCGGCGGCGGCGCAGATCGGATGTGACGAATAGGTCCAGCCGTGGCCGATGGCGCCAAGTTCATCGGAACCCTGCACCAGCACCTGCCAGACCTTGTCGGAAACGACGGTGCCGGAAAGCGGCGCATAGGCGGAGGTGAGGCCCTTGGCGATGGTGATCAGCGCCGGTTTCATGCCGTAATGGTCCGATCCGAACATCGTGCCGAGGCGGCCGAAGCCGGTGACGACCTCGTCGGCGACGAGCAGGATGTCGTATTTGTCGAGCACGGCCTGGATCTTCTGCCAATAACCCTTGGGCGGCGGCACGATGCCGCCCGTGCCCAGGATCGGCTCGCCGATGAAGGCTGCGACCGTCTCCGGCCCTTCGGCAAGGATCATGTCCTCCAGCTTGTCGGCGCAATATTGCGAGAACTGCTCCTCGTCCATGGAGCGATCCGGGCGGCGGAAGAAGTAGGGCGCTTCCGTATGCAGGATCGGTGTGCGCGGCAGGTCGAAGGCGTTGTGGAAGAGGTGGAGACCGGTCAGCGATCCCGTCATGACCCCCGAACCATGATAGCCGCGCCAGCGCGAGATGATCTTCTTCTTTTCCGGCCGGCCGAGCACGTTGTTGTAGTACCAGATCAGCTTGATGTTCGTCTCGTTGGCATCCGAGCCGGAGAGGCCGAAATAGACGCGGCTCATGCCTTCGGGCGCACGGTCGATGATCATCTTGGACAGAGTGATCGAGGCTTCCGTGCCGTGGCCGACATAGGCGTGGTAATAGGCGAGATTTTTCGCCTGCTCGGCGATCGCATCGGCAATCTTCTGGCGACCGTAGCCGACATTGACGCAATAGAGCCCGGCAAAGGCGTCGAGGCTCGTCTTGCCGGTCGTGTCGGTGATGTAGACCCCTTCGCCACCGCCGATGACGCGCGTCGGCGTCTCGCCGCGGGCGTGCATGCCCATATGGGTGGAGGGGTGGAAGAAGTGGTCGCGGTCCCAGGCGGTGAGTTCGTTGTTTCCGTCGGACATGGTCTTTCCTTTCGCGTGTTCGTTGGCGCCGGAATCAGGCTGCCGTATCGATGCAGAGATATTTGAGTTCGGTGAAGGCCTCCATGCCGTGGCGCGAGCCCTCGCGGCCGAGGCCGGATTGTTTCCAGCCGCCGAAGGGGATCGGGCCGCCGGTGATCTTCACGCGGTTGACTGCCACCATGCCGTATTCCAGCGCCCGGGCAAGACGCATCTGGCGTGCACCATTTTCGGTGACGACATAGGCGACGAGGCCGTATTCCGTGTCGTTGGCGCGGCTGACCACCTCCGCCTCGCTGTCGAAGACAGCTATGGCCGCGACCGGGCCGAAGGTCTCTTCACGCATAATCAGCGCATCGTCGGAAACATCTGTCAGCAGTGTCGGCTCGAAGAAGAGCGACCCGGCCTTGTGGCGCTTGCCACCGGTCAGAAGCTTCGCCCCGTGCCCTAGCGCGTCGGCGACCTGTTCCTCCACCTTGGCGATGGCGCGTTCATGCATCAGCGGGCCGATCTCGACGCCGGCCTCCAGCCCGGCGCCAACCTTCAGGGCTTCGATGCGAGCCTTGAATGCCTTTGTGAAGGCCGCGAGGGCGGGGCGTTCGACATAGATGCGATTGGCGGCGAGGCAATCCTGGCCTGATGTCGCAAACTTGGCGTTGACGGCAATATCGGCCGCCTTGTCGATATCAGCATCGGCAAAGACGATCAGCGGCGCGTGGCCGCCGAGCTCCATGACGAGCCGCTTCATGGTGGGGGCGCACTGGGCGGCAATCAATTTGCCGATCTCCGTCGAGCCGGTGAAGCTCATGGCGCGGATGCGTGCATCGGCATTCATGCGGCCGACGATGGTTGCTGCATCGCCGGTCACGACGTTGAACACTCCGGCGGGAAGGCCGGCGCGCTCACCGAGTTCGGCAAGCGCCAAAGCCGAAAGCGGCGTCTCGCTGGAAGGATGAGCGACGACGGTGCAGCCGGCGGCGAGTGCCGCAGCGGCCTTGCGGGTGATCATGGCGCAGGGGAAATTCCAAGGCGTGACGATGCCCACGACGCCGAGCGCCTCGCGGCGCACGATCATTTCAGCTCCGGGCAGGTGGCTGGTGACGCTCTCGGCGTTGAGGCGCTTTCCTTCCTCGGCATACCACTCGATGAAGGAGGCAGCGTAGTCGATCTCGCCGCGGGATTCGGCAAGCGGCTTGCCCTGTTCCAGCGTCATCAGCAGCGCGAGATCCTCGCGATGCTCCAGCATCAGGCCGTGCCATTTGCGCAGGATCGCGCCGCGCTGTTGCGGCAGCATATCCCGCCAGGCGGGAAAGGCCTCGCTTGCGGCCGAGATGGCCTCGCCCGTCTGCTCGGCATCGAGGGATGCGACCCAGGCGAGCGCGGCATTCGACGCGGGGTCCTTGACCTCGAAACTCGCACCATCCTGGCCGGCGATCCAGCGACCGCCGGCATAGGAGAGTTCGCGCAGCAGGTGCGGGTCGGCAAGGCGGGCAAGCGCGTCGTGAAAAGTCGTGCGGGCAAATAGAGCGGTCATGTCGGCCTCCTCTGGGATGGGGAGGAGTTTGTCAGAGGACGGGCGGCAGATTCTCTATTGCAGCGGCTGAGGGCAGAGATTTTGACCAAAGGTGCCGGCGGCCGTAGACAATCTCTCTATCCTGCGGTGGGAAGCAGGCTTGCAAGCGGCAGGACCGTTTCCTCCTTCACCGTCTTGGTGACGATGTAGGTGAAGTAGCGGTCGATGCCGAGCTCGCGGTCGAGCAGGCTGTCGACGAGGCGCTGATAGGCGTCGATATCGGCCGTCATGATCTTCAGAATGTAATCGACGCCGCCGCCGACCGACCAACAGGCGACGATTTCCGGCGTTGCCGCGACCGCGCGTTCAAATCGCTCGAAATCCGCCTGACGGTGGTTGGCGAGCGTCACCTCCATCATCACGCTTGCGACCGGCGCCAGGCGCCGCACCGCGACCCTTGCATGATAGCCCGAGACGATGCCCGCCTTTTCCAGCTTGCGCAGGCGCAGCCAGCAAGGCGTCGGCGACAGGCCCGCCTTTTCCGCCAGCGCCAGCTTCGTGATGCGCCCGTTCTCCTGGATGGCTTCCAGGATGCGCAGGTCTATGGCGTCGAGTTTCATGCGGTCGCCCTCCGGGCGGATATCATGTCAAATGAGGGAAAAAGACAATGGAAAGGCATTTTTGCGTTGTCAATTGAACTGAATTTGAGCACTGTCGAAATCATGACAAATTGGCGTCCCGATATATCCCAATTGCGCCGGCCGGCCTACCTCTCCCTCGCCGAGCAGATCGCCCGCGCCATCCAGGAAGGGCTGTTGCCGAACGGTACACGCCTCCTGCCACATCGCAAGCTCGCCGACGACCTCAAACTCTCCGTGCAGACCGTGAGCCGCGCCTATGACGAGCTGATCCGCCGCGGCCTCATCTCCGGCGAAATCGGCCGTGGCTCCTTCGTGCAGACCCGGCCGAAGGAGCCGGAGCCGCCCTATCTCCCCGAGCGTCTCGGGGAACTGGTCGACCTGTCGATCCTGAAGCCCGTCTGCGAGCAGCTCCATCTGGAGCGCATGCGCGAGGCCTTCGGGTGGCTTGCGGAAAACCTGCCGTCGAGTTCGGCGCTTTCCTTCCGGCCGAACATGGTTTTCCCGCGCCACAAGGCCGTTGCAGCCGAATGGCTGGCCCGCTGCGGCCTCGATATTTCACCGCTCAACATCAACCTCACCAATGGCGCGACCTCTGGCATGACGGTCGCCCTGATGAGCGTAGCGCCCCCCGGCTCCACCGTCGCGACGGAGGCGATCAGCCATCACACGCTGGTGCCGCTCTCCACCTATCTCGGCCTGCATCTCCAAGGCCTGCCGATCGACCACGACGGCATGATCCCCGAAGCACTGGACGAAGCCTGCCGCACGGGCGTCATTCGCGCGGTCTTTCTGCAGCCTTCCGTCATCAATCCGACCGCCACGCTGATGAGCGCGGAGCGCCGGCAGGCACTGGCCGATGTCGCTCGGCGGCATGACATCGCGATCATCGAGAACGATATTCTGGGGCCGCTCGTGGAGCGCGAGGCGCCTCCGCTTGCCGCCTATGCGCCGGAGCGCACGCTCTACATCACCAGCTTCACCAAGATCACGGTGCCGGGCCTTCGCATCGGCTATCTCGCCGCTCCCGACCGCTATGTCGCGGCCGTCGCCAACCGCCACCTCGTCTCCAACTGGATGGCGACGCCGTCGATCGCCGAAATCGCCACGCGCTGGGTCAGCGACGGCACGGCCATGGAACTCGTGAACTGGCAGCGCCGGGCGCTGGCCGTGCGCCACGCCATCGCGGAGGAGGCATTTGCCGGCCTGCCCTGTCACGCGCATCCGCAGAGCCTTCATGTCTGGCTGCCGCTGCCGGAGGGCCATACGGAGGAGGGCTTCGTTTCGCAGGCCCGGCTGCGCGGCGTCGCGATCGCCCCCGGCTCGTCGTTCCGCACCTGCGATCAGCCCTGGCATCCGGCAGTGCGGATTTCGCTCGGCTCGACCACCGAGCAGGAACTTCGCACGGGGCTGGGCATTCTGGCCTCGCTGGCCAGCGGAAATCCCGAAGCACTGCTGCTTGCGATTTGATGGAAATGCTCGCCAATTGGGCGCCCGAAGAATAATTGTACTGATATTATTATTCGGATTGACATGATTTCTATCGCCGCGCATCGTTAGGCCATCACTTGTCTCAACAGGGAGAGACATGCATGGCCGCACCCATCATTCGCATTGACAACATCACGAAGCGCTACGGCCCGCTGACCGTGCTCGACGGGTTGTCGATGGAGGTGCTGCCGGGCGAAAAGCTCGCGCTCATCGGCCCATCCGGCTCGGGCAAGACGACGATCCTGCGCATTTTGATGACGCTGGAGGCGATCAGCGGCGGCCATATCGAGGTCGAGGGCGACCAGCTCTACCATATGCCCAAGAACGGGGGCCTTGTGCCGGCGGACGACCGCCACCTGCACCGGATGCGCGAGAAGATCGGCATGGTCTTTCAGCACTTCAATCTGTTTCCGCACAAATGCGTGCTCGACAATGTCACGCTCGCACCGATGCTGACCAAGGGCGTACCGAAGGCCGAGGCGCAGAAGCGGGCGATGGAGCTTCTCGACATGGTGGGCCTCGCCAACAAGGCGAAGAGCATGCCCGCCCAGCTGTCCGGCGGACAGAAGCAGCGTGTAGCCATCGCCCGCGCGCTCGCGCTTTCGCCGAAAATCATGCTGTTCGATGAGGTGACCTCGGCGCTTGACCCGGAACTGGTCGAGGAGGTGCTGAACGTCATGCGCAAGCTCGCCGCCGAGACCGACATGACCATGCTGCTGGTCACCCACGAAATGGGCTTCGCCCACGACTTTGCCGACCGCATCCTGTTCTTCGACCGCGGCAGGATCGTCGAGGAAGGCAAGCCGGACGAGATTTTCCGCAATCCCAAACAGGAACGAACACAGACGTTCCTGCGCAAGATCATCGCGGCCGGGCACCGCGTCTGAAGGGCTTCCTTCGGAAACCTGCTCCAAGCAACAACCAGGGAACAGCCAGAGGAGTTCGCAACAATGAGCATCAGGACAATTTTGACCATGGCCGCCGGCGCGACCGCGCTGATGGCAGCAATCGCCGCCACACCCGCTTTCGCCGATGACGCGAAGCTGGAAGAACTGAAGGCGCAGGGATTTGCGCGTGTCGCCATCGCCAACGAGCCGCCCTTCACGGCGGTTGCCGCAGACGGCAAGGTGTCGGGTGCGGCACCCGATGTCGCCCGCGAAGTGTTCAAGCGCCTCGGCGTCGCCGACATCGTCGCATCGATCTCGGAATACGGCGCGATGATCCCCGGCCTTCAGGCCGGTCGTCACGACGTCATCACCGCCGGCCTCTTCATGAAGCCGGAGCGCTGCGCGGCTGTCGCCTATTCCGAGCCGATCCTCTGCGACGCCGAGGCGTTTGCACTGAAGAAGGGCAATCCGTTGAAGCTCAAGAGCTACAAGGACATCGCCGACAATCCGGATGCCAAGATCGGCGCGCCGGGCGGCGGTACGGAAGAAAAGCTGGCGCTCGAGGCCGGCGTACCCCGCGACCGCGTCATCGTCGTGCCCGATGGCCAGAGTGGCCTGAAAATGCTGCAGGATGGCCGCATCGATGCCTATTCGCTGCCGGTTCTCTCGATCAACGACCTCGTCGCCAAGGCGAACGATCCTGAAATCGAAGTCGTCGCTCCCGTCGAGGGGGCTCCCGTCTACTGCGATGGCGCGGCCTTCAGGAAGGGTGACGAGGCGCTGCGTGACGCCTTCGACGTGGAACTCGCCAAGCTGAAGGAGAGCGGCGAGTTCGCCAAGATCATCGAGCCCTACGGTTTTTCCGCCAAGGCTGCGATGTCGACGAGCCGCGACAAGCTCTGCGCTGCCAAATAGGCGCCGCACCGCAAACCGTCCTCTCCCCGGTGCGGGGAGGGGACAGCCAATCCTTTTGCACACGGAAACACCATGACCGACTGGTCCGGCTACATAGGGTTGATACTGCAAGGCGCGCTCGTGACGTTGCAGCTCACCGTCATGGGTTCGGTGCTCGCCGTCATCATGGCGTTTCTCGCCGGTCTCGGCCGCGTCAGCCGCTTCACGGCGGTCCGGGTGCTGGCCACGACCTATATCGAATTCTTCCGGGGCACCTCGATCTTCGTCCAGCTCTTCTGGGTCTATTTCGTGCTGCCCTTTGCCGGTGTCACGCTGTCGCCGTTGCAGGCCGGCGTGCTGGCCCTGGGGCTGAATGTCGGCGCATACGGCGCCGAGGTCGTGCGCGGCGCGGTCAAGGCAATCGGCCGCGAGCAGCGCGAGGCGTGCATCGCGCTCAACCTGACGCGTGGGCAGGCGATGCGCCACGTCATCCTGCCCCAGGCGCTGCCGCTGATGCTGCCGACCTTCGGCAACAATGCAATCGAACTGCTGAAAGGCACGGCCGTCGTCTCGCTGATCTCGCTGACCGACATGACGTTCCAGGCGCAGGTGGTGCGCGCGCAGACTGGCAGCACGCTGATCCCCTTCGCCGTCATCCTCATGCTCTACTTCCTGATGGCACTCGCCATTTCCCATGGCATGCGCTGGCTGGAGCGCCGGGTCACCCGCGGTCTCGATGGTGTGAGGAGCTGACGATGGAATGGGACTGGAATTTCGTCTGGCAGATCATGCCGACCCTCATCGACGGGCTGAAGATCACCATTCTGGCGACCGTGCTCGGAGCCGCAGTCGCAGCGGTCGTCGGCCTTCTCTTCGCCATCCTGCGCATGACCGCGCCGAAGCCGATCGCGAGGGTAACGAGCTTCATCGTGGAGTTCATTCGCGGCACGCCGCTGCTGGTGCAGCTCTATTTCATCTTCTACGTGCTGCCCGACATCGGCATCCGCCTGCCGGCACTGCTTGCCGGCGTCATCGGGCTCGGCCTGCACTACGGCACCTATGCGGCGGAAGTCTACCGCGCCGGCATCGAGAACGTGCCGCGCGGACAGTGGGAAGCCGCCAAGGCGACGAACCTCACCGGCCGGCAGACCTGGATCCACGTCATCCTGCCACAGGCGATCCCGCCGATGATCCCCGCGCTCGCCAACTATCTCATCGCCATGTTCAAGGAGACGCCCTTGCTCTCGGCTATTACCGTGCTGGAACTGATGAACCAGGCGAAGAGCGTCGCCAACAGCAGCTACCGCTACATCGAGCCGATGACGCTGGTCGGGGTGTTCTTCCTGGTCATGAGCCTGATTTCCGTCGTCTTCCTGCGCTGGCTGGAGGAACGATACGCCCGAATGGAGGAACGCTGATGCAGACGCTCGATCTTACGCTGGCCTCGCATGCGCCAAAACTGGACGACCGGCCGCTGGCAAAGCGTATCGGCCTGATCATTCTTGCGACCGACCATACGACGGAAGTGGATTTTCATCGCATGGTGGCAAGCGACAGGATCGGCGTCTACGCGACCCGTATCCCCTATGCCAACCCGGTGACGCCAGAAAATTTGCGTGCGATGCAGCCGTCGCTGACATCCGGTGCCGCGCTCATCCTGCCGGATGAGCCGCTCGATGTCGTCATGTATTCCTGCACGTCCGCCTCCGTTGTGATCGGCGATGCCGAGGTCAAGGCCGCGGTCAGGGCGGCAAAGCCCACCGCCACGGTCGTGACGCCCACCGCCGCCGCCGTTTCTGGCCTCAAGGCATTCGGCGCGAAACGCATATCGGTTCTCACGCCCTACACGATCGAAACCAGCAAGCCGATGGCCGATTACTTCCTGGCGCTCGGCTTCGACATCGCCCGCTTCACCTGCCTTGGCCTAACGGATGATCGCGAGATGGCGCGGATTTCTCCGCAAGAGATCGTCGCGTTTGCGAAGGAGGCGACCGCACCTGACAGCGATGCGTTGTTCATTTCCTGCACCGCGGTACGGGCAGCAGGTGTGGCGGCGGAGATCGAGGCCGCCATCGGCAAGCCCGTCGTCACCAGCAACCTCGCAACGGCCTGGATATGCCTGCGCCTGTGCGGCGACCAGGCTGTCCGGCCGGAGCTTGGCCGGCTGATGACGCTTGCCTATTCGGGGCGCTAAATCATGATCGACCTTCCCGTCACATTGCCTGACATCGAGCGCGCGGCCCGGCGCATCGAAGGGCGCGTGCTGCGCACGCCTTTCGTGCTTTCGGCTGTGCTCACCGAGCGCTGCGGCGTGCCCGTCGGCCTCAAGCTAGAACATCACCAGACGACCGGCAGCTTCAAGCTGCGCGGGGCCACAAACGTCGTGCTTTCGCTTTCGCCGGAAGAGCGTCTGCGGGGTGTCGTGGCCGCCTCCACGGGTAATCACGGCCGGGCGCTCACCCATGCCGCCAGGGCCGAAGGTTCGGTCGCGACGATCTGCATGTCGACGCTCGTACCCGAAAACAAGGTGGCCGAAATCCGCCGACTGGGCGCTGACGTCCGCATCGTCGGCGGGTCGCAGGATGAGGCGCAGACGGAAGTCGAGCGGTTGGTCGCGGAAGACGGCCTCGTCATGGTGCCGCCCTTCGACGATGTCGCCATCGTCGCCGGACAGGGCACGCTCGGGCTGGAGATTTTCGAGGCCATGCCTGACGTGGCGACGGTGCTTGTGCCGCTCTCGGGCGGCGGGCTCGCGGCGGGTGTCGCTGCGGCGGTGAAGGGACGAGCGCCCAGGACGCGCGTCATCGGTCTCACCATGGAACGCGGCGCGGCGATGAAGGCGAGCCTCGATGCCGGTAGGCCGGTTCAGGTCGAGGAGGTCGCAAGCCTCGCCGATTCCCTGGGCGGTGGCATCGGCCTTGGCAATGCCGTGACCTTTGCGATTTGCCATGCCCTGCTCGACGACGTGATCCTGCTCTCCGAAGCCGAGATCGCGGCCGGCATGCGGCACGCCTATTGCGAAGAGCGCGAGGTGATCGAGGGGGCGGGGGCGGTCGGCATCGCCGCCTTGCTTTCGGGCCGCCTTGGCCGGCTGGACGGCCCCGTGGCCGTAGTCCTCTCCGGCCGCAACGTGGACATGGCGCAACATCTGCGGGTCATCAATGGGAACGCCGATCCGTTCCGGGAGGAGGCGGCATGACGAGGATGAAGATACTGACCGAGGCGGAGTTGCGGCGCATCGTTCCGCTCGACCTCGAAGCCATCGCCTGCGTGGAGGAGGCGTTTCATGCGCTTGCCACCAAGGCCGTGGTCATGCCGCCGATCCTGCGGCTCGACATGCCCGAGCAACGCGCCGAGGTGGATGTGAAAACCGCCTATGTGCCCGGTCTCGACGGCTTCGCCATAAAGATCAGCCCCGGCTTCTTCGACAATCCGAAGCTCGGCTTGCCAAGCACCAATGGCTTGATGGTGCTGTTTTCCACGAAGACCGGCCTCGTGCAGGCAGTGCTGCTCGACAACGGTTATCTGACGGATGTGCGCACGGCCGCGGCCGGCGCCGTCGCCGCGCGATACCTTTCGCGCCCGGACGCCTCGGTCGCCACTATCTTCGGCGCAGGCATGCAGGCAAAATTGCAGCTCGAGGCCCTGAGCCTCGTGCGCTCCATCCGTGAAGCCCGCATCTGGGCACGTGAATTGGCGAAGGCCGAGGCGATTGCGGCGGAATTGACGGTAAAGCTGGGCTTCCCGGTAGGGGCCGAGGCCGATGGCAAGGCTGCGGTCGATGGTGCCGACATCATCGTCACCACTACACCGTCGGAAACGCCGGTGCTCAAGGCCGAATGGCTTCAGCCCGGCCAGCACGTCACCGCGATGGGCTCGGATGCCGAGCACAAGAACGAGATCGAGCCGGCCGTCATCACCGGTGCCGGCCTCTATGTCGCCGACAGCCTGAAACAGACCCGTCGTCTCGGCGAACTGCACCATGCCATCGAAGCTGGCCTGGTGACGGACGGCGCGGTCTTCCCCGAACTCGGCGAGATCGTCGCCGGGCGTAAACCGGGCCGTAGCGGCCCCGATCAGATCACCGTGGCGGACCTTACCGGCACGGGCATCCAGGACACGGCCATCGCAACGCTCGCTGCCGCCCGGGCGGCAGCGGCGGGCGCCGGCACGACCTTCGAGAGTTGAGACCGGCTTTTCGCCGGGTACAGAGGAAAAACCGATGAAACAAGCGAACCTGAAGTTCTCACTTCCGGAGTATGAAACGCGTCTGCAAAAAACGCGGAAAGCCATGGAGGCCAAGGGCATCGATGTGCTGATCGTCAGCGATCCCTCGAACATGAACTGGCTGACGGGCTACGATGGCTGGTCCTTCTACGTGCACCAGTGTGTGGTGGTGCCGCCGACGGGCGAACCGATCTGGTACGGTCGCGGTCAGGACGCCAGCGGCGCAAAGTTCACCGCCTATCTGAAGCACGAGAACATCATCGGCTATCCCGACCATTATGTGCAGTCCACCGAGCGGCACCCGATGGACTACCTTTCGGCAAAGCTCTCGGAGCGGGGTCTCGACACGCTGACGATCGGCGTGGAAATGGACAATTACTGGTTTTCCGCCGCCGCCTTCGCCGCACTCGTCAAACACCTGCCGAATGCCCGCTTCGTCGATGCCACCGCGCTCGTCAACTGGCAGCGCGCCATCAAGAGCGAGACGGAAATCAAATACATGCGCAATGCCGCGAGGATTGTCGAAAAGATGCACGAGCGCATCTTCGACACGATCGAGGTGGGCATGCGCAAATGCGATCTCGTCGCAGAAATCTACGATGCCGGCACGCGCGGTGTCGATGGTATCGGCGGCGACTATCCGGCGATCGTACCGCTGCTCCCCTCCGGTGTCGAGGCGTCCGCACCGCATCTCACCTGGGACGACCGGCCGATGAAGTCAGGCGAAGGCACCTTCTTCGAGATCGCCGGCTGCTATCATCGCTATCACGTGCCGCTGTCGCGCACCGTCTTTCTCGGCAAGCCGACGCAGGCCTTTCTCGATGCGGAAAAGGCCACGCTCGAAGGCATGGAGGCCGGTCTCGAAAAGGCGCGGCCCGGCAATACCTGCGAGGATATCGCCAATGCCTTCTTCGCGGTGCTCAGGAAATACGGCATCGTGAAGGACAACCGCACGGGCTACGGCATCGGCGTTTCCTATCCGCCGGATTGGGGCGAGCGCACGATGAGCCTGCGCCCCGGCGACCGGAGCGAGCTGAAGCCGGGCATGACCTTCCACTTCATGACGGGCCTCTGGCTCGAGGACATGGGCTTCGAGACGACGGAGAGCATCCTGATCACCGAAACCGGCGTCGAGTGCCTTGCCAACGTACCGCGCAAGCTTTTCGTGAAGGATTGAGCCATGCGTGTCTCTCCCATCAGCCCGACGGTCGATTTTTCGGCCGAGGGCGTGCAGCACGGCTTTTTGCGCCTGCCCTACAGCCGGGACGATTCCGCCTGGGGCTCGGTGATGATCCCGGTGACGACGGTGAAAAACGGGGAGGGGCCGACGGCCCTTCTCACCGGCGGCAACCACGGCGACGAATATGAGGGACCGATCGCGCTCTTCGACCTCGCCCGGACGCTGAAGCCGGAGGACGTGACGGGCCGCGTCATCATCGTGCCGGCGATGAACTATCCGGCCTTCCTTGCCGGCACGCGCACCTCGCCGATCGACAGGGGCAATATGAACCGCAGTTTTCCCGGCGCGCCGGACGGTACGGTCACGCAAAAGATCGCCGACTACTTCCAGCGCACGCTGCTGCCGCTCGCCGATATCGTTCTCGACTTTCATTCGGGCGGCAAGACGCTGGATTTCCTGCCCTTCTGCGCCGCCCACATTCTGCCGGACAAGAAGCAGGAGGCAAAGGCCTTCGAACTCGTCAGCGCCTTCGGCGCCCCCTGGTCGATGAAGATGCTGGAGATCGATGCAGTCGGCATGTACGACACGGCGGCCGAGGAAATGGGTAAGGTCTTCGTCACCACCGAACTCGGCGGCGGCGGCACGGCGACAGCCAGGAGCGCCGGCATCGCCAAGACAGGCGTTGCGAATGTCTTGAAGGCCGCGGGTATCCTGAAGGGTGCCGTGGAGGGCGCGCAAACCACGTGGCTCGACATGCCCGACGGAAACTGCTTTTCCTTCGCCGAGGACGGCGGCCTGATCGAGCCTCTCTTCGATCTCGGCGACGCGGTGAGGAACGGTGACGCCGTCGCCCGTATCCATCCCGTCGGACGCACCGGTGCGGAGCCGCTGGATATCAAGGCGAAGATGGATGGTATCCTTGTTGCCCGCCACTTCCCGGGTCTCGTGAAATCCGGTGACTGCGTCAGCGTGCTCGCGACGATCGTTACGGAATGAACCCTTGGTGTAGCCGCACGGTTTCGGCTCGTCCCATTCGATGTTTACTGAAACAACTGAAACAATTTCGCACTCGAATCGAACTCGAACAGAAACAAAAACGAACGATAACCCTCCCATCCGATCGGCGTGAACCGACATGCGGATCTTCGAAACCAATGGGAAGGAGAATTTCAGATGGGTCAGTATCAAATCAAACTGGGATCCGGCGACAACAAGTGGGAAGCACCGGACGACGACAACTATTACATTGAAGGGGAGGGCGGAAACGACACGATCACCACCGGTAACGGCGACGATTACATCTATGGCGGCATCGGCAATGACATCATCAAATCCGGCGACGGCTATGACAGGGTCTATGGCGGCGATGGCAACGACGACATCCAGATTGGTGACTACGCATATTTCTTCCCGGCCGGGCAGGGTATCGTCTATGCGGGCAACGGCGACGACACCATCACCAACAACACCGACAGCAGCGCCAAGCTCTACGGCGAGGGTGGCAATGACAAGTTCATTCTCGGCGGCTACGGCAAGGCCTATGGCGGTGACGGCAACGACAGGTTCGACGTTGCTGACGTGAGCAGCAACTTCGCCATGGACCTCTATGGCGGTGCCGGCGACGACTACTACATCGACGTCGGCGGCGACTTCACCACCCATATCCACGAGGACGCCAATGGCGGCACCGACACCGTGCGCGTGCTGCTGGGCGTCGACTACAAGCTCGGCGCCAATGTCGAGAACCTCGAGGTAGACGGCTACGTCTACGAGGAAACCACGATGACGCTCGTCGATTTCGAAACGCCGGATGGCGGCGGCGAGCTGAAGGGCAACGATCTCGCGAACCGCATGACGGGTGCCGGACGCAGCGAGACCTTCCGTGGTGCTGGCGGCAATGACTACATCAGCGGCAAGGACGGACACGACAACCTTTTCGGAGACAGCGGCAACGACACGCTCCTGGGTGACGACGGCAAAGACAATCTCTATGGCGGCGCCGGCAACGACCACCTCAACGGAGGGCGCGATGCCGACCGTATCGACGGCGGCGATGGCAGCGACATCATCGACGGCGGCAGCGGCGCGGATACGATGTGGGGCGGCCTCGGCAACGACACCTATGTCATCGATACCCTCTCGGACAAGGCAATCGAAAACGGCGGCGGCGGTAGCGACAGGATCATCTCCAAGGTGGCGAGCTACACGATCGGCGACTATATCGAAAATCTCTCGCTTGGCGGTACCGGCGACCAGAGCGGCTACGGCAATCGCTACGACAACAGCCTCTCCGGCGGCAATGGCAACAACTACATCGACGGCCGTGCCGGCAACGACACGATCTTCGGCATCGGCGGCAACGATATGCTGCACGGCGGCGACGGCAACGACGGTATCGGTGGCGGCACCGGCGACGACATGATCTACGGCGAAAACGGCGACGATGCCCTCTATGGCCAGGACGGCGTCGATTTCATCTGGGGCGGCACCGGCAACGACAAGATCGACGGCGGTGCCGGCGGTGACGTCCTCAACGGCGAAAACGGCTATGACGAAGTATACGGTGGCGCTGGCAACGATTTCGTCAATGGCGGCGTCGGCATCGACCAACTCTGGGGCGGCGACGGAAACGACAAGATCGAGGGCGGTGCCGACATCGACGCCCTGCACGGTGACGCGGGCAACGACACGCTGGTCGGCGGTGCGCTCGGCGACAGCCTCTGGGGCGGCACCGGTGCCGACACGTTCAAGTTCAAATCCGTCTCCGACAGTGCGACCAGCGGATGGGACACGATCAAGGACTTCGAACGCGGCTTGGACAAGATCGACCTCTCTTCGATCGATGCCAACCTCACCGTCGCGGGCAACAACGCCTTCAGCTTCACGGCAGCCAAACCGGCAGACGCTTCCGCCGGCTCCCTGTGGACGACCAAGGCAAACGGCAACACGACGGTCTTCGGTGACCTCAACGGCGACGGTACGGCCGACTTCCGGATCGACCTGATCGGCATCAACGGCGTCTCCAGCTCGGATTTCCTGCTTTAAGGCCGCCTAACGCGGCATCGACGAAGAAGCCCCCCGCCGTGCGATCGCGGCGGGGGCTGAGGGCAACCCGGCCCAAGGTCACAATCGTCATTCGCGGGCGCTCGAAGCTGCCTTCGACGTTTGCGTCACGCGCCAAATCCACTTTCTCGAAGGGCTCCTGCGCGGGAATCATGGACTCGATCATCGAGATCTATCGCGCGCTGCCTCGCCACCGTTGCCGGTACCGATCTCATCGTCGATGACGGTTCGATTGACTTGTCGCGATGCGACCGGGTGATGCGTGTCAGAACCGCCGGGCCTTGATCGTATTCATCACAAAGCTGGTCTCGATGGTATCGACGCATTTCAGCTTGGCGATCTTGTCTTTGATGAAGCGCTCATAGTGATCGAGCCCGGCACTCATGACGGTCAGTACATAGTCGCGCGAGCCGGTGACGAGCCGGCATTCCAGCACCTCATCCCAACCCTGAACGGCCTCCTCGAACATGCGAATCTCGTCCTCATGCTGGCGGCTAAGACGGATCGAGGCGATGGCGGTCATCGTCCAGCCATCGACGGCAGGGTCGATGATGGCGGCGTAACCGCGGATGATGTTGCTCTCCTCGAGACGTCGCAGGCGACGAAGGCAGGCCGAGGCGGAAAGGCCGACGCGTTCGGCCAGTTCATTGTTGGTGATACGTGCGTCGCAGGACAGTTCCCGCAGGATGCGGCGGTCGATTTCGTCTGCAATTTTCTGCGGCATTTATGGCTTCGCTCCGCAATAATTTGTCATTAGACAACGTCATGGCGGGGTAGATTGCAAGAACACGCCGCGAATATTGATATAAATTGCGGTCACGCATTCGCGCCATTCAGCAAGGGAGATACCCGATGACCGCACCGCATCCGCCGAGAACCCATATCGGCAATCATGCCCTGCACCCCGAAACGCAGATGCTGAACTATGGTTACGACCCCGAGCTTTCCGAGGGCGCCGTCAAGCCGCCGGTCTTCCTGACCTCGACCTTCGTCTTCAAGTCGGCGGAAGACGGCCGGGATTTCTTCGACTATGTGTCGGGCCGCAAGGAGCCGCCGGAAGGCCGTGGCGCCGGTCTCGTCTATTCTCGCTTCAACCATCCGAACAGCGAGATCGTCGAGGATCGCCTGGCCGTCTACGAGCGGACGGAAAGCTGCGCGCTGTTTTCCTCGGGCATGTCGGCGATCGCCACGACGCTGCTCGCCTTCGTGCGGCCGGGCGATGCGGTGCTGCACTCCCAGCCGCTCTACGGCGGCAGCGAAACCCTGCTGGCGAAGACCTTCCTCAATCTCGGTGTTTCCGCCGTCGGATTTGCCGATGGCACCAACCAGGCCTCGATAGAGGCCGCGGCCGACGTCGCCATGCAGAAGGGCCGCGTGTCCGTCATCCTCATCGAAACGCCGGCAAACCCCACCAACAGCCTCGTCGATGTCGCGATGATCCGCCGGGTCGCCGATGCGATCGGGGAAAAGCAGGGCCATGTGCCGATCGTCGCCTGCGACAACACGCTGCTCGGGCCGGTCTTCCAGCGGCCTATCGAGTTCGGCGCGGATATCTCGCTCTACTCGCTGACGAAGTATGTCGGCGGCCATTCCGACCTCATTGCCGGAGCCGCACTCGGCCGCAAGGCGGTCATGAAGCAGGTCAAGGCGCTGAGAGGCGCCATCGGCACGCAGCTCGATCCGCATTCCTGCTGGATGCTCGGGCGCTCGCTCGAAACGTTGCAGATCCGCATGGAACGGGCCAACAGCAATGCGGCGACCGTCGCGGAATTCCTGCGCGACCATGCGAAGGTCGAGCAGATCCACTATCTGCCCTTCAACGACCCGGAATCGCCCGCCGGCCGCACCTTTGCCGCCCAGTGCAGCGGTGCGGGCTCGACCTTCTCCTTCGACATCAAGGGTGGCCAGCCGGCCTCGTTCAAGTTCCTGAATGCCCTGAAGATTTTCAAACTCGCCGTCAGCCTCGGCGGAACGGAATCGCTGGCATCGCATCCCGCGACGATGACGCATTCAGGAATCCCGGTCGACGTTCGCCAGCGCATCGGCGTGCTGGAATCCACCGTTCGCCTGTCGATCGGCATCGAGCATCCCGATGATCTGATTGCCGATTTGACTCTGGCGCTCGACGAGGCCTAGCCGCGGCGCGGCTTGTCGCCCAAGGCCGCGATTGCTCATTCGCGACATGAACCGGCCCTGGGCGCAAGCCAGTAATTGACATCATCGATTAATCGAGGTGATTTCGCTCTCTTGTCGGCGGGCGGGCACCCATAAATACTGTGTTGCAGAAAAAGTATTTTAGGGTCCCCGCGCATGGTACAGACGGCCGAATCCGTAATCGACATCTCAAATGACAGAATCGATCGCCTTGTTGGAGAGCACCGACCGGGTCACGGGCTTGCCCGATCATTCTACCAAGATGCGGATATCTACCGGCGCGACATGGAGCGTGTCTTCAGGCGGCACTGGCACTGCATCGCGCATGAGAGCGTGATCCCGAACGCCAATGACTTCGAGGTCTTCCGTATCGACACCGAACAGGTGATCGTCACGCGTGCGCCGGACGGCTCGGTCCATGCCGTGCTCAATGTCTGTCGCCATCGCGGCGCGGAGGTGTGCACCAAGCAGAAGGGCAATGCGCGCGTTTTCGTCTGTCCTTATCATGCCTGGACCTATGGCAATGACGGAAGCCTGCGTGCCGCGCGCCTGATGCCGAAGGATTTCAAGCGCGAGGACCATGGTCTGAAGACGCTGCATGTGCGCGTGGTCGAAGGCCTGATCTTCATCTGCTTCGCAGACCAGCCGCTGGATTTTTCCGAAGTGCAGAACCTGCTGCATGCGACCTGCGGCCAATATGGCTGGGCAAACGCCAAGGTCGCCTATCGCGAAACCTATCCGGTCGCGGCCAACTGGAAGCTGGCGGTGGAAAACTATGTCGAGTGTTATCACTGCGGCCCCGCGCACCCGGAATATTCGCAGACCCATGCACTGGAGCAGCCGCTGCACATGATCGAGGCGATGAATGCCGCGATGGAGCAGCGCACCTGCGAGCTCGGCATCGAAGTGGGCTCTGGCAACCATTGGCAGACCTCGCGCGAAGGGCGCGAGGCGATCCATGCCTTCCGCTACGCGCTCTATGAAGGCGTCGAGAGCGGCAGCGAGGACGGTAAGGCGGTCGCGCCGCTGATGGGCCGTTTCACCGATTTCGACGGCGGCGTCACCTCCATCCATCTCGGCGGCACGACCTTCCTCGTCTGCTACCCGGACCACGGCATGATCTACCGCTTCATTCCGAAGACGGCGGAGACCTGCGAGATGGAGCTGATCTGGCTCGTCGACGGCAAGGCGGAAGAGGGCACGGACTACGACCTCGAAAAGCTCACCTGGCTGTGGAAAGTCACGACGGCGGAAGACAAGGCGATCATCGAGCACACGGCGCGCGGCGTGCAGTCGCACTATTTCGTGCCTGGCCCCATCGCGCCGATGGAGCACAACGAGCTTCGCTACATCGACTGGTATCTCGACGAAATCAGCCGGGCATGAAAATAAAGATATAAACATTTCTTTATATCGCTTGACATTGACGCTGTTGTGGGACGAAATCCCAGCGTCATGGTTCCCTGGGGTGGTTTGCCGCTCCAGGGCTAAGAGGGAATCCGGTGCGTCGATCCGTCGGCAAAACCGGGGCTGCCCCCGCAACTGTAAGCGGCGAGTTGTTGTCCAGCGTGGTCACTGAGGCGAAAGCCTTGGGAAGACGGACAATAGCGACGACCCGCGAGCCAGGAGACCTGCCAGGACAAAATAACGTCCACGGGCGGGGTGTCCCGGTGGTTGCTGCAAGCCCGTCCATAATGGCGGCGTTCGCACGCGTCCGCTTTACCCATGCCCCCACAAACCAATGGGGTATGACAATGTCCAAGCAAACTCTCCCGGTCGCCTCCCTCGGCTTCCCGCGCATCGGTCGCCACCGCGAATTGAAGTTCGCGCTCGAAGGCTTCTGGTCCGGCAAAATCGCGGAAAACGACCTCCTCGAAGCGGCAACGAAATTGCGTGCCGAAAACTGGGTACTCCAGCGTGATCAGGGTGTCACACGGATTCCCTCCAACGATTTCTCCCTCTACGACCATGTGCTCGACATGGCCGTCATGGTCGGCGCTATCCCTGCGGCCTACCGCTGGAAGGGCGGTGCGGTGCCGCTATCCATCTATTTTGCCATGGCACGCGGCAGCCAGGGGGACGGCCATGCCGATTGCGGCCATGCGCATCACGGCCACGGCGTTCCGGCGCTTGAGATGACGAAGTGGTTCGACACGAACTACCACTACATGGTTCCGGAGGTCACCGAGGACCAGGATTTCACCCTGACGTCGCAGAAGCCGGTCGATCATTTCCTCGAAGCCAAGGCGCTCGGCATCCACACGCGGCCGGTCGTGCTCGGCCCCGTCACTTTCCTCAAGCTCGCCAAGGCGCGACCGTCTACGTTCAAGCCGCTCGATCTCCTGGCGAAACTGCTGCCGGTCTATGAAGAGCTGTTCCGCCGGCTCGCGGCGGCGGGTGCCGATTGGGTTCAGGTCGACGAACCGATCCTCGCGCTCGACCTCACCGAAGGCGAGCGCCATGCCTTCAAGGTCGCCTATGAAGCCCTCGACAAGGCCGCGCCCGGCCTCAAGGTGATGCTGGCGACCTATTTTGGCGCGCTGGCCGATAACCTCGCCGCCGTGACTGCCCTGCCGGTCGCCGGCCTGCATGTCGATCTGGCGCGCGCGCCGGACCAGCTCGACGTTGTCGTTCAGGCGGTGCGGGCCGATCAGATCCTGTCGATCGGCGTGATCGACGGGCGCAACGTCTGGCGGGCGGACCTCGCCGCCCTTCTCGAGCGGCTGGCGCCGGTTGTTTCCACACGCGGCGCGGATGCGGTGGAAGTCGCGGCCTCGTGCTCCCTGTTGCATGTGCCGATCGACCTTGGACAAGAAACCGCACTCGACGCCGACCTCAAAAGCTGGCTTGCCTTCGCGACACAGAAGCTCGGCGAGCTTTCGACCCTCGGCAAGGCCCTTGCGCAGGGCAGGGATGCCGTGCAGGAGGCATTGAACGATGCCTCGCAGGCTGTCGCCGCCCGCGCCATCTCGCCGAAAGTGACCGACCCGCTCGTGCAGGGCCGCATTGCCGGCATCGACGAGAGCATGAAGGCACGCGCGAGCGCCTTCGACGCGCGCCGTACCGTTCAGGCGGAGGCGATCCGGCTGCCGCTCTTCCCGACCACGACGATCGGTTCCTTCCCGCAGACGGACGAGGTGCGCAAGGCACGTTCCGCCCACGCGAAGGGCACCTTAAGCTACGCGGACTATGAGGCCTTCCTGCAGGAGGAAACGAAGGCCGCCATCCGCTGGCAGGAAGAGATCGGCCTCGACGTGCTGGTGCACGGCGAATTCGAGCGCAACGACATGGTGCAGTATTTCGGCGAGCAGCTTTCGGGTTTCGCCTTCACGCAGCATGCCTGGGTGCAGAGCTACGGCTCGCGTTACGTGCGCCCGCCGATCATCTTCGGCGACGTGTCACGGCCGAATCCGATGACCGTGCGCTGGTGGCAATATTCCCAGTCCCTCACCGACAAGCCTGTGAAGGGCATGCTCACAGGGCCGGTGACGATCCTCAACTGGTCGTTCGTGCGGGACGATATTCCGCGCAGCGAGACCTGCCGCCAGATCGCGCTTGCCATCCGCGACGAGGTTGCCGACCTCGAAAAGGCCGGTGCCAAGATGATCCAGATCGACGAAGCGGCCTTGCGCGAAGGCCTGCCGCTTCGCCACAAGGACTGGCGGCACTATCTCGACTGGGCGGTGGAATCCTTCCGGCTGTGCGCAAGTGGCGTGGCGGACGAGACCCAGATTCACACTCATATGTGCTATTCGGAGTTCAACGACATCATCTCGGCGATTGCCGCGATGGATGCGGACGTCATCTCCATCGAGACGTCCCGCTCGAAGATGGAGCTGCTCGATGCCTTCAGGAACTTCCAGTATCCGAACGAGATAGGCCCTGGAGTCTACGACATCCACTCGCCGCGCGTGCCTGAGGTCAAGGAGATGACCGACCTCCTGTCGCTCGCCCGGAAACGTCTTGACGACCGGCAGCTCTGGATCAATCCCGATTGCGGCCTGAAGACCCGCAAATGGGAGGAGGTCAGGCCGGCGCTCGTCAACATGGTCGCCGCCGCCGGTGAACTGCGCCGGGCCGCGCAGTGAGCTTTTCTGACGAAAGCAACACGATGCCGGGAGAAATCCCGGCATCGCCGAGGAGGGTAGTTGGGAAACCGGTCTAAATCCGATACTGCCCGCAACGGTAGGGGAACAACATCTCGACGCATGCCACTGGCCAAGGCCGGGAAGGCATCGAGGGCGTCCGGGAGTAGGCTCCGAAGTCAGGAGACCAGCCATCCTTCGTCACGAGACGTTTCACGGGTCGCCTCAGCGACGGGATCGGCGGACAGGCGCACTATGTCACGATCCCCTATGCTGACTTCAACCTGCTGAAGGTCCCGGATCACAACAAGGCGACGGCCAAGATCCGCGACCTCACCATGCCGCTCGATATCCTGCCGACAGGCTTTCACGCCGTGCGTGCCGGTGTCGACGTCGGCTCAACAGTCTATGTGGCAGGTGCCGGCCCCGTCGACCTTGCGGCGGCGGCCTCCGCCCGCGCCCTTCGTGATGATCGGCGACTTCAACAAGGATCGTCTCGCCCGCGCGGCCCGGGTCGGTTTTGAGCCCATCGACCTTTCGAAGAGCGGCAGGCTGGGCGACATGATCGCCGACGTCGTCGGCTTCGAGGCCACGGCCATGCGGGCGGCGAGCAACCAGCCATCGTGCTCGACCAGATGATGGAGATCAGCCGCGCGCCGGTCCGATCGGCATTCCGGCCTCTGCGCCACGGAAGATCCCGGTGTGGCTGATGTCGCGGCCAAACAGGGCAGCCTGTCGCTGCGCTTCGACCTCGGCTGCGCGAAGGCGCAGCTGCTCCATACCGGCCAAAATGCCGGCGCTCGGGGACAATCGGTAGCGCGTGCAGCTGAGCGCAAGCCGATCCACATGCAGGGCCACAGCATGCTCTACCCTGCCATCCACCCGTCGTTCCTGCTGCGTCTGCCGGATCAGGTCGAGCGCCAGCGCCAGCTAGCGCTTTTTGTTGACGATTTGCGCCTGGCTCGACCGCTTGTCTCCAATGTGACGCAATGGATTTCGCTCAAACGTCATGCGGGGTCGGTCAAGGCAAATCAGGCCGTCTCGTCCGGCAGATTGTACAGTCGGAACATGGTGTCCAGCATTGGCGGTGCAATCCGCCATGATTGCCATCACCGATGTCGCTCATCCCATATGATCCGACTGAGCCCGCGGACTACAACGGCGCTGGCCGGCCTCAAAGAAGCGCGAAGTCGAGCGCGGCAAGGCTGGGCTTCGTATCGAGGATGGCAAAAAGCGTGGCTTTACCCGCCTTTGATCCATCGGCATCGTAGTAGAGTTTGCCATCCGACGTGTCATAGACGATGCGGTCCTTGTCATCCGTCGCCACACCCTCGACATTCGCGACGAACTGGTCGGTGCTCAGGACCTTCGTCCCGGTGATCGCCGAGAAGACGCTCTTGTTGAGCTGAATCGTGTCATCGGCGGCAATGAAGGAGATCAACGTATCGATATTGCTGCTTCCGAGGGCGGTGGAGAAGACGAAGGTGTCGCGGCCTGTGCCGCCTTCGAGGAAATCGCTTCCCACGCCTCCGTCCAGAACATCGTTACCTGCCAGACCCTTGAGGCGGTCGATGCCGCCATTGCCTTTCAGCGTATCGGCTTCGACGGTGCCGGATTTGGTTTCGCCGCTGCTCAGTCCGTTGAAGGTGATGCCCTTGATGTCAACAACCTTCACCGCAAGCGTCTGCTTGTCGACAAGGCCCTTGTCGTCCGTTGCCGACACGACCAGGTCGTAAATGTTGTTACCGCCCTTGTCGGTCGGCGTCTCGAAGTCCGGCGCGGATTTGAAGATGAGCTTGCCTGACGCCTTGTCGATCGAAAACAGTGCGGCATCCGTGCCGGAAATGGCATAGGCGAGCTTTGCCCCGGCGTCTTCATCCTTCGCGACGACCGTCGTGACCGCAGCGCCATTTTCCGCGACCGATATCGTTGCAGACTGTCCGCCGCCGTTCGAGGTGATGACCGGTGCATCCGCAGCATTGGTGACGGTGACGTTGAAGGTCTGGTTGTCACTCGCGCCGAAACCGTCGACGGCTCTGACGACGACGCTGTAGACGTTATCCTTGTTGGCGTCAGCCGGCTTTTCGAAGTTCGCGCCGGTCTTGAACTTCAAAGCACCGGTCGAGGCGTTGATGGAGAACAATGCCGAGTCGGCGCCGCTTAGCGCATAGGTGATCGGCTGGTTTTCCGGGTCGGTCGCCTTGACCGTAGCCAGCAGGGCCGTGCTGTTTTCCGTCGTGCTGAGCGCTACGCTCGCAGCGCCAGAATTCGAGGTGATCGTCGGCGCCGTATTGACGAAGCTTCCACCCGTCAGCGACTTCCAGCCGACGCCTGCGAGTGTCACTACGTTGCCGGTGGAGAGCGTGATGACGGTGTTCGCCAGGTCGGTCTTGTCGACCATGGTCAGCAGCTGGGCGAGGGACTTGATGGCCGCGAAACCCGAACCTGTCAGCTTGTCGACGCCGAGCTGGAAGTCGGTGATCGTGTCCTTGCCGCTGGTATAGATGAACGTATCCGCCCCGCCGCCGCCCGAAAGACTATCGTCACCGCCGCCGCCGGAAAGCCTGTCGGCCCCGTCTCCCGTCCGAATGATGTCGTTGCCAGCCCCGAAAGTGACGTCAAATGTGTTGACGCCTGCGAAGTCGGCGCGGTTGAGGTTACTGGCGTCACCGTAATAGGTGCGGAAGATGTTGCCGCTGTAGCCGGTCCCGTCGATCGCCTTGGTCAGGTTGAACACTTCCATGTTGTCGGAAATATTCGACCAGTCGATGACCAGCGTATCCGTACCAGCGCCCATGTCGACCACGTCTCGGCCGCCGGCGATCTTGACCGTATCATTGCCGTTGCCGGTCGTGAGGATGTCCTCGAAGAAATCCCGGCGGGTGGTGATCGTGTCGCTGCCGGAGCCCGTTTTCAACGTCAGGGTCTCGATGCGGGTGATGGAGCCCGTGAGGCCTGCGATGACGTAGGTGGAGGACGTGGCGTTGAGATTGATCGTCATCGCCACAGTCGCGGCAGACTTGTCCGCTTCCCAGCGGTCCTGGCCGGCCGACCCGTCCGTTTCGTTGCCGCCATCGACGATATCGGCGCCGGCGCCGGTATTGATATAGTCGTTGCCGGCCTTGCCGATCACCCGGTCGTTGCCATCCCCGGTGCGGATGATGTCGCTGCCGGAACCAAATGTCAGGTCGAAATGGTCGATGCCTGCAAAATCGAGCCGATTAAGCGAGGAGTTGTCGCCATAATATGTCCGAAAGATATTGCCGCTATAGCCCAGGCCGGCCGTCTTCGAGAGGTTGAAGATCTCCATGTTCTCAGTAACGCTGCCCCAGTCCAGCACCAGCGTATCGGAACCGCCGCCGGCATCGACCATGTCGCGGCCGCCCACGATCTTGATGCGGTCGTCGCCAAGGCCGGTTGTGATCTGATCTTCGAAGAACTGGCTGCGCGTGGTGATCACGTCATTGCCGGAACCGGTTATCAGCGTCAGCATCTCGATGCCGGTCACGGAGCCCGTCCGTCCGGCCACCGTGTAGCTCGTTATCTTGGTGGTGTCGGTCAGATCGAGCGTGAAACCGCTCGTCATGGCGGACTGATCCGCCTTCCAGCGGTCGCTGCCCGCCCCGCCGACGACGATGTCGGCACCGGTGCCCGTGTCGATGAAGTCGTTGCCGGCGCCGCTGGAAACCTTGTCGTCGCCGTCGCCGACGCGGATGATGTCGTCGCCGGAGCCAAAGGTGAGGTCAAACTTGTCGACGCCGGAGAAATCGGCGCGGTTCATGCTGGAATTATCGCCATAATAGGTGCGGAAGATATTGCCGCTGTAGCCTGTTCCGTCGCCCGCCTTCGACAGGTTGAAGATTTCCATATTCTCGGTGATGGCCGACCAGTTGATGATCAGCGTGTCGGTGCCCTTGCCCATGCTGACATTGTCGCGGCCACCGGCAATTTTCACCGTGTCGTTGCCGTCGCTGGTTTCAAGCACATCCTCCAGGAAGTCCGAGCGGGTGGTGATCACGTCGTTGCCGGACCCCGTCTTCAGGGTCAGGGCTTCGATACGGGTGACCGAACCCGTGAGGCTGCCGATGACGTAGCTGGACGAGGAAGCCGTCAGGTTGATGGTCATCGCCAGCGTCGCGGCGGACTTGTCCGCCTCCCAGCGGTCAACACCTGCCGCACCGTCCGCCTCGTTGCCGCCATCGACGACATCGACGCCCTTGCCGGTATTGATGTAGTCGTTGCCGGCATTGCCGATCACACGGTCGTTGCCGTCGCCGGTGCGGATAATGTCGCCGCCCGAGCCGAGGGTCATGTCGAAATGGTCGATGCCGGCGAAGTCTAGACGGTTCAGGCCGGAATTGTCACCGTAATAGGTGCGGTAGATGTTGCCTGTGTAGCCGGTGCCGTCGGAAGCCTTGGCGAGATTGAAGACTTCCATGCTGTCGCCGATATTCGACCAGTCGAGGATCAGCTTGTCGTCGCCCGCGCCCATGTCGATTGAATCCCGACCGCCGGCGATTTTGATCGTGTCGGCACCGGCGCCGGTCTTGATCACATCCTCGAGGAAGTCCCGGCGGGTGGTGATCACGTCGTTGCCGGACCCCGTCTTCAGGGTCAGGGCTTCGATACGGGTGACCGTACCCGTGAGGCTGCCGATGACGTAGCTGGACGAGGAAGCCGTCAGGTTGATGGTCATCGCCAACGTCGCGGCGGACTTGTCCGCCTCCCAGCGGTCGCTGCCTGTCGTGCCGTCGGTCTCGTTGCCGCCATCGACGACATCGACGCCCTTGCCGGTATTGATGTAGTCGTGGCCGGCATTGCCGATCACACGGTCGTTGCCGTCGCCGGTGCGGATAATGTCGCCGCCCGAGCCGAGGGTCATGTCGAAATGGTCGATGCCGGCGAAGTCGACACGGTTCAGGCTGGAATTGTCACCGTAATAGGTGCGGTAGATGTTGCCGGTATAGCCGGTGCCGTCGGAAGCCTTGGCGAAATTGAAGACCTCCATGCTGTCGCCGATGCCGGACCAGTCGAGCACCAGCGTATCGGCATCGCTGCCGCCATCGACCGTATCGCGTCCGTTGCCTATCACCAGCCGGTCGTTACCCCCGAGGCCGATCAGCGTATTCTCACGGTTGTTGCCGATCAGCGTGTTGGCCAGTCCGTTGCCGGTGATGTTGATCCGCCGGACATTGTCCTCGGCCGTGGCGTTCTCGACATTGGCGCCCCATGACGTGTCGAGCGAGAAAGTCAAAAGTGGGTCCGGATCCTGCTGGGTCGGCGTCACGAAATCCGTCGTGGCGATATGGACGGTATCAGTGCCTTCATTCGCCAGTTCCTCGACCCGATCGCCGGCGCTGTCGAACCAGTAGTGATCGCTGCCGCCCTTGCCGACGAGCGTGTCGCTGCCTTGCCTGCCGTCCAGTGTATCGTCGCCGCTCGTGCCCTCGATGCGGTTGGCTTGCCCGTTGCCGGTGCCGATGCGGGCCGAGCCGCTCAGCGAAAGATCCTCGACCGCCTCGTTGCCGACAAGCGAGTAGTTGATCGACGAAACGATCTTGTCGCGACCGGCGCCATCGGATGCGGAGCTTTCATCGACGATGTCGCTCAGTGAATCGACGTGGTAAGTGTCGTCACCAGCGCCACCGACCATCTTGTCGATGCCACCGTTGCCAAAAAAGGTGTCGTCGCCGGCAAGGCCGCGGAAATGGTCTGCCTGAGTCGTGCCGCGGAACACGTCGTTCTTGGTCGACCCTTCGATGATCTCGACATCGGAACCGATGATGTCGCCCTGGGCTTCCCCACCGGCCTGCGACGTCAAGCTTCGGTCGATCGTGACGCCCACCGCGGAGTTGCGATAGGTGACGGTATCGGTACCTGCGCCGCCGACGAAAATATCGGCTCCTCCACGGCCCTCGAGCGTATTGTTGCCCTTGTCGCCGGTCAGGATCTGGTTGAATTCATTGCCGGTCAGGTCAATCGTTGTCGTGCCGTTGTCGTTCGACGTGGAAAGCAACTCGACATGCGCGCCGGCTGTCAGCACATAGTTGACGGATGCCCGCACCGTATCCGCGCCCTCGTCCTCCAGTTCGATGATCACATCGCCGGCATTATCGACAAGGTAAGTGTCGTTGTCGGCTCCGCCGCGCAAATCGTCGGCGCCGCTGCCACCGTCGAGCGTATCGTCACCGGCCTCGCCGTAAAGCGTGTCGGCCTGATCGCCACCGTCGAGCGTATCGGCGCCACCGCCACCGTGCAGTTCGTCGATGCCACCGAGCCCGTTCAGCGTGTCGCCGCCGCTCGTGCCCGTAATGAGGTTGGCAAGGCCGTTGCCGGAGCCGATGCGCGCCACGCCAAGCAGCGTGAGGTTTTCGATGTCCTGCCGGTCGGCGGCATCGAGCGTATAGTCGATACTGGCATAGATCAGGTCCGTGCCGCCGTCGGCGTTGACGGCGATTTCCTGCATCCGGTTTTCCTGCAC
This sequence comes from Shinella sp. CPCC 101442, assembly GCF_024704725.1. Lineage (GTDB taxonomy): Bacteria > Pseudomonadota > Alphaproteobacteria > Rhizobiales > Rhizobiaceae > Shinella. The sequence goes on from NZ_JALIQS010000001.1 coordinate 1,086,623, forward strand.
AGCGTCGTCAAGGTCATCGACATAGTAGATGTCGTTGCCGAGCCCGCCGATCAGGATGTCCTGGCCGGCGCGACCGTCGAGCGTGTCGTTGCCGGCATTGCCGATCAGCACGTCGTTGCCATCGGTACCGGTCAGAACGTCGTTGCCGCCGAGACCCGCCAGCGTGTGCGCAACACCGGCGCCGGTGATCGTGTCACCGTGGCTCGATCCCTCGATGATCTCGACGTTGGAAATCGTGTCGCCGGCTGCGTCGCCGCCCGTATTGATGCCGGTCGTCAGGTTGATGACGATTGCGACGCTCGAATTGAAGTAGGAAACGATATCGTTGTCCGCCCCGCCATCAATCGTATCGCTGCCGGCCCCGCCAACCAGGATGTCGTCGCCGGCGCCGCCGAGCAGTTCGTCCTCGCCGCCGTTGCCTTCGAGGTAGTCACGTTCGCTGCCGCCGTCGAGACGGTCCCCGACGGCGCCACCGACCAGAACATCCTCGCCGGCACCACCGGAGAATTCCGCCCTGACGCCGCTGACATCATCTCCCATGACGATCTGGTCGCCAAGCAGGCCGCCGGCCGCGATGATCGTGGTAATGCCCGAAAACGAATGCTGCTCGCCGAAGCCGAAGATGGTGACGCCGCCAGCACCGGCACCGATCTCGATGCTTTCAGCGCCGTCGGTCTTGTCGGAAAGCGCGCGCAGCGACGCCCGGTCACCGATATTGACCATCAGGTCGGCACCGATCTTCTCGCCCAGATCCGGCAGGACAGGCGGTGTCGTGGCGTCGTCCGTGGCCGGGTTGTCGAAGGAGAAGGAGCCGAGCGTGACGCGCGGCGAGGTATGCCGCCAGACCTCGCCCCAGAAAACCGTGGCATAGGCGGTGAAACCGCCGGTGATCTTGCCCGACGTCTCGAAGATCTGGAACGGGTTGCTGGACAGCAAGGCCGCCATTTCGTCGACATAGATGCGGCCCACCGTCGAACCGACATCGTCGGCGAGATCGAAATCCACCGTACCGGTGATGTCGCCGCCACCGTAAAGGCTGGCGATGAAGGCATCGAGGGCGACGCCGAGCGTTATAGAGGCCGAGAATGTAACTTCGGGGCCGGAACCGTCGATGATGTAGAAGCCGTCGATCGCCGAGCCGGTTTGCAGCAGGCCGCGTGTGTCATAGCCGAAAGCAAGGTCGAAACCGAGACCCACACCGCCGCCGAGCTTCACGTTGATTCCCGGGAAGATCGAGAATGTCAGCATGTTGGTGTTGGTGATGGAGAAATCGACGTCCGGCAGGTCGATTTCCATCAGGTCGGCATTGCCGCCGAGGATGAGTTTGATGATCTGGCTCGGGTCGGTGAGGATCGGCACGGAGAAGTCGCCGCCCTCGATGATCGCCTCGAATATCTCCTTGCCGGTGTCGCCGCCGGAAGAGGTGTCACCCCAGCTGTCGCCCTGCAATCCGCCGACGAGCGTGCCGAGGTCGTCGACGAAACCGCCGAACGTCGTGCTCGCCGAGCCGATCTGGAAGTTGAGGGCGCGAACATCGCCGTTGATGATGAAATCGCCGATCGTATAGGAATCCGCCCCGAAATCGGCATCGGCCAGGAATTCCGCCCAGTCGAGAACCTTCTGGGCGAGATCGATGAATTTCGTCAGCGGGGTCAGGTCGGCGCCGGGGTTGGCCAGCTTGATGAGGTCGACGAAGGTGACCTTGCCGTCTCCGGTCTTGTCAAACAACGTCTGCCATTCCGGAATCGACTTGAGGGCCTTGATCTCGGAATTGAGGACGGCGAGCACCTGGTTGATCGGTTTCAGGATGGGTTCGAGCTGCTGCAGGGCAGGCTGCACGAAGTCCTTCATGAAGCTGCCAAGGTCCATATGGACGTCCTTGACCTTCACCTGGGGGACCAGGCCGAAACCGCTGTTGTCGTCGTTCGGATTGACGACGGTGCCGACATCGAAAGCCCAGTCGACCACCAGCGTCGCCGATATGCTCGGCAGGAGTTCACTCCCGCCATCCGCCGAAAGGGCGACCTCGATATGGCTGCTGCCGTTCACCGTCGCGTCGAGCAGGTCGTTGTCGAGCTCGGTCAGCCGGATCTTGCCATCGCCGTCCTTCAGATCGATGGCAAACAGGCTCGACAAATAGGAGCCTGCGTCGGTCGCGGCGAAGTTCAGGAAACCCAGCTCCGCCACCGCACTGATATCCGAGCCGCTGATGGTCAGCGACGCCTGGATTTCGTTGGCCTGTCCGGTCAAGACATAGAAGCCGTTCGCGTCGACACCGACGGAAAGATTGATGGCGTAACCCATCGTGGCCGTCGCGGTGCCGCTCGTCTCGATGCCAAGACCGGCAATGCCGAGGTCGGAGGCAAGGGATATGCTGCCGCTGACGAACCTGTTCGTGGACAAGCTGAGCAGCACGTCGCCATTGTCGACCGTCGCGGAAATGCCGTTGCCGATAAAGCCGCTGTTTGCCAGCGCGTTGTTGATGGCGGCCGCCACGGCTGTATCGAGCCGCTCGCCAGCGGTATCTATGGCATTGAGCGCGGCGAACACACCGTCCTTCAGCGCCGTGATGCTCTTTATCCAGGCCTGGCCCTGTTCATAGGCCGATTTCAACCCGGCCCCGACCAACGGCAGTTTTTCGGCATAGACCTGACTGGCTATGGCCTGCTCGATCTTGGTGAGGGCCTGGTTCAGCCCGTCCTTAAGCGCATCGATCTTCGCCTGCTCAATCTCGGCCATGATCTTTCCCCACCCTGCGCCGCCTTTTGCAGCTCCAGTCGACGGAAGAATTCATGAACCATCGGTTGTGGTGGTGCAAGCCGTATATTAAAATATCATTAACTATAGAAATTCTGAAAGCGGGCTGTCGAAATGAAAGCCGCCGAACCATTGTGGCTTTCATTTCGACCAATCGGTTCGTCGCGGCCCAAAGCGTTACGCAGGGGCGGGCGACACCCAATCGAAAGCGATGAAGGGCTCATCGATATGGCGCGCCATGATGTCCGCGTATAGGCGTTCCGGGTTTTCAGGCGTCGCGTGGTGCATGAGGCCATCGAGCGGTACGCGGCCTTCCGAGAGCCATTCGAGGGCGCGAGAAAAGCCACTGAAAATGGAATGCGGGGAATTGTTGTAGCCTTCCAGCAACTCCTCCCACAGGAAGCTGCGGCCGTGCATGGGGAGTTCCCACTCCCATCCCGACCGGAGCGTGACGTGTTTGAAGAAGACGGCATTCGTAATGTCGTGGGCGGTGAGGTCGGTGTATTTCCGCCAGGGCACGCCGACGAGAACGACCTCGCCCATCCGGCGAACGATGTTGCAGGCCTCCAACACCGCGCCTTCGTGGCCTGAACAATCAACGACCAGCGCGATCCGACCCTGCATCTCCGGATCGTCGAGCGGCATCGCCGCGCGGGTATCGGCGATGCCGCTTTGTTCAAGCTGTCTCCGCCGCAAGGCGTCGGGATCCACGACCGTCACGCGGTAACCGCCAATCCGGAACAGATGGGCGGCGAGGAAGCCCACGGGGCCTGCGCCTGTGACGACGACGCGATCGCCCGGTCGCGCCTTCGTTGTCATCAAGGTCGTCATCGAAACACCCATCAGGCGTGCGATGACGGCAGTTTCCGGTGCCATACCCTCCGGCAGGCGAAGCGTGTTCTCGGCCGTGTGCGTCTGCGTCGATCGATGGCATCCCATCGCAAAGCGTCGTTCGCCCCGCTTCACGCCCGTAACGCCCTCGCCAATCTCCTCGACTTCGAAGACCGCGGCATAGCCCGGCCGGATGGGGAAGGTGTCGCCATTGGCCCAGCCGATCTCCGTACCCTGGCTGATCAGCGTGCAGAGCGTTCGCCCGCGGATTTCGCCGCGTTGCAGCGGGAGGTCGTCGTAGGACTGGAGCGTGAAGGTCTGACGGGCGGGAATGATGATTTCTGACGGCATGGCAGAGCTTTCAGGAAAGGAGGGTGTTGCTGGTCGCCGCATCGAAAAGATGCAACCCGGCAGCATTGAAGGTGACGTGGATCGACGCGTCGTTCGCCGGCCGGCTGGCGGCAGGAACCTGGGCGATCAGTTCGTGGGGACCGACCCTGAGGTCGAGAAGCGCGTCGTCGCCGAGATATTCGGTCACCTCGACGGTAGCGCGCAGGGCGCCTGCTGTATCCGATGCCGTCAGCGTGACGTCCGACGGCCGAATGCCGATGAGCACCGCCTGACCCTCGGTTGCGCGGCTGGCGAAACGGTCGGGCACGGGAAGAGTGAAGGCTTCCGCCTGCAGCTTGCCGCCCATCACGCGCGCCGGCACGAGGTTCATGGCCGGACTGCCGATGAATGTCGCGACGAAGGTATTGGCGGGGCGCGTGTAGACATCCTCGGGGCTGCCCACCTGCTCGACATGGCCATCGCGCATGATGACGATCTTGTCGGCCAGCGTCATGGCTTCCACCTGATCATGGGTGACATAGAGCACGGTGGTGCCAAGCCGCTTGTGCAGCTTGCCGATCTCCCAGCGCACCTGCGTGCGCAGTTTCGCGTCGAGGTTTGACAGGGGCTCGTCGAACAGGAAGACGTCGGGTGTCCGCACCATCGCCCGGCCCATCGCAACACGCTGGCGCTGACCGCCTGACAGGGCAGAGGGTTTGCGTGCCAGAAGCGCATCGAGGCCGAGAATGGCGGCGGTCTCGCGGACGCGGCGGTCGACTTCGCCAGGCGCGAGTTTCAGGGGGCGCAAGGCGAATTCCATGTTCTGCCGCACGGTCATGTGCGGATAGAGCGCGTAATTCTGGAACACCATCGCGATGCCGCGATCCTTCGGGGCCACGTCGTTGACGACACGACCGCCGATCGAGAGTTTTCCGCCGGAGACGTCTTCCAGCCCGGCCACCATGCGCAAGGTCGTGGTTTTTCCGCACCCCGAGGGGCCGAGAAGCACGACGAACTCTCCCTTGTCGATCGTCAGATCAATACCGTGCACGACTTCGAACGCGCCGTAGCGCTTGACCACTTTTTCCAGTGCGATGGACGACATGCGTCTCTCCTTACTTGACTGAGCCCATCGTCAGGCCGCGCACCAGCCAACGCTGGCAGGTCAGCACGAAAACGACGCCGGGAATGAGGATGATGAAGGAACCGGCCATGATGCGGCCCCACTGGACGGCATCGGACGACCAGAAGGACATGACGGCGACAGTGGCGGTCTGCGCCTTGGAACCCGTCAGCATCAGGGCGAAGAGGAACTCGTTCCAGGAGAAGATGAAGCAGAACACTGCCGAGACCGCGAGGCCGGGTGCCGCGAGCGGCAGTGTCACCCGCCAGAAGGTTTCGAGGATGCCATAGCCATCGACCATTGCCGCTTCTTCGAGGGCCGAGGGGACCTCGTCGAAGAACCCCTTCATCAGCCAGACGACCAGCGGGATGTTGGCGGTGGAATAGACGATGATCAGCGCCAGCGGCGTATCGAGCAGGCCGACGGTCTTGAAGATGATGTAGTAGGGCACGACCACCGTGATCGGCGGAAACATGCGCAGCGACAGGATCCAGAAGGCGACATCGTTCATGCGCCGGTGCCTGATGCGGCTGATCGCATAGGCGGCGAGCGATCCGAAGACGAGGCTGATCGCTGTCGAACCAAGGGCAACGATCAGGCTGTTGGCGATAAATTTCAGGAACGGCCGCGCCGTGAAGAGCACGTGATAATGCTCCCAGGTCGGGGTGAAGAAGAAGGCAGGCGGCTTCTGGAACATGATCGGTGCGGGTTTCACCGACGAGGAGGCGACGAGATAGATCGGCGTCAGGAAGACGATCAGCACGACCGCGAGAAGCAGATAGATGAGAATGGCCTGACGGGTGGAGGGCTTGTTCATGGGACTACTCCACGGCCGCGCGGTCGCGGTTCAGCGACTTGAAGAAGAAGGTGACGAGGATGGTGATGATGGCGAGCGAGACGAAGGAGGCGGCAGCGCCCATGCCCATGCGCCAGAACGTGAAGGATTCTCGATAGATGAACATCGAAAGCACTTCGGTGGAATCGCCCGGCCCACCCTTCGTCAGCACGAAGATGATGTCGTAGATCTTGAAGGCGTCGATCGCGCGCAGGAACATCAGGCTGATGAGGACGGGCTTCAACTGGGGCAGCGTCACGCGCCAGAACACGTCCCATCGTGAATTGCCATCGATCATCGCGGCCTCGTAGGGCTCGGGCGACAGCGAATGCAGGGCAGCCGCGGTGCCCATCATGATGAAAGGCGTCCATTGCCAGATATCGGCAATGGCGATTGCCCAGAGCGCCCAGGTGGTGGTGGTGATCCAGCCGACGCCGGAAATGCCGACGAGGCTGAGGAAATAATTGAGGTAGCCGAGTTCCGGGAAATAAAGGAACAGCCAGACGAGCCCCACGATGACGGGCGAGATCATCATCGGGATCAGAAGAAGCGTTCGCGCAACGCCCATGCCGGGCAGGCGCTGCGTGACGAGAAGCGCGATGCCGACGCCGAGCACGAGCTGGATCGAGAGCGTCATCGCCATCAGCTTCAGCGTCGTCAAAAGCGCATGCAGGAACGTGCCGGAGGACAGGATCTCGGCATAGTTCGCCCAGCCGACGAAGACACGCGGGATGAAGGGCTTGGCGAGGTCGTAGTTACGGAACGACAACCATCCCGCATAGAGCATCGGGTAGATCGTCGTGAGGAAAAGGACGGCGACGACGGGCAGCAGGAAAACAAGGAAGATGCGCCTGTTGCGCGTTGCTTGATAGGCCATGTCGGAACTCCGGCGGTCAGGGAGCGCCGCCCCTGGGAGGCAGGGGCGGCGCGGCGAACGTGCGCGTCAGTCGGCAAGGACTTTCGCGGGCACGTCGTCGATCCAGCGCAGAAGCGTCTCTTTCGGGAACATCTTCAGACGGGAGTTGACCGCGTTGCAGGCCGTGGTCAGGGCCTCCTCGGCCGTTGCGGTTTCGCCCGCCATGAACTTGTTCAGTTCGACACCGAAGGTTTCTTCTACGTCCTGATAGAAGGGGTGGAAGATCCGGCGCTTGGCATTGACCTGGCTGTCGAGCAGGACCTTGTAGTAGGGATACTTCTGCTGCAGGTCGGGATCGGAGAGGATCGCCTTGCGGAACTGGCTGACGCCGTTGCCCTCGTCGGCGAAGCGTCGCATCAGCTCCTCACTCGTCGACCACTTGATGAAAGCCCAGGCGGCTTCCTTTTCCTTGTCCGAAACCTTGGCGTTGATGGCGAAGGAGAGGGCACCGGTATAGGTCGGCTCGGCCTTGCCGCCATCCGTCGGGTTGGCTGCAAAGCCGGCCTTGCCGATTTCCGCGAGCCTGGCTTCGGCGGGGTTGGTCAACCGCACCGACCGGACCGACCAGTAGGCGGCCTGTGCGGCCTCGCCGCGCTCCATGTAGCCGGACTGGATGTCCCACATCAGGCCGAGATAGTCCGGCGGGTTGAAGGGGATCAGCGATTTCATGTATTCGGCCGCCTTGATATGCGGTTCACCCGTCATGGCGCAGAGGCCGGTCGCCGGATCCCAATAGTCGCCACCGAACGAACGCATGAACGGAAAGTAGTCATGCGTGATGGCGCCCTGCACGCGGCTGTAGGACTGGCTGACACCGTAGAGGTCGTTTTCCAACGGCTTGCCGCCGGCATTCGCGCCTTTCCTGCGGGTGAAGAATTCGGCAATGTCGCGGTATTGGTCCCAGGTCTTGGGCGCAGCAAGATCATAACCGTATTTCGCCTTGAACGCCGCCTGCTCTTCGGCGTTTTCGAAGAGGTCGGCGCGATACTGGTTAAGCCAGGTCATGCCGGACGCCGGGAAGGCGAGAAGCTGGCCCTGCCAGGTGTTTTCCTGCAGCTGGATGGGGATGATGTCGTCGAGTTTGATTTCCGCCGCGTCACGCTTGGCGAAGTCTGTGAGATCGACGAGGGCGCCGGCCTCGCCGAGCATGCCAACCCAGGGGCTGTCGACCCAGAGCAACTGATAGGACGGCGAGTCGGAGCTCGCCTCGATGATGATCTTGTCGACAAGGCCCGGATAGGGAAGCATGTCGATCTGAACCTTCGCGCCGGTGAGGGCTTCGAATTCCCCGACGATCGGGGCAAGGCGGGTAACCGACGTGTCGCCGATGCCGAGCATCTTGAGCTCGACGCCTTCAAACGGTTTTTCTGCCATGGCCGAGCCCGATGTCGCGATGCAAAGCGCTGTGGCATAGGCCAATGTTCGTATGCTTCTCATTCTTTCCTCCTCCGTTATCCCGCTGTTGAAACGTTTCACCAATCAGCAAAACGGCATGCGGTGCGGGGCCGCATGCGGCAATATCAGTTGTTTGCGGGCGACCATTGTGCGGGACCACCTGCGCGCTCGGCACCCAGCGGTCCATCCATGCTGACGATTTCCAGGAATTGCCCCCACGGTGCCTTCAGATAGCACCAGGTCAATCCCTCCATGGGACCGCCATCGACATAGGTCGGGCCATCAAGCACTTCGACGTTTTCAGCACGAAGCCGATCGGCCGCGGCGTTGCAATCGTCTACCTGGAAGGCGAGGTGATAGCCGCCGGGCTGGCTGTTCCGCTTCAGCGGCGCGTCGGGCTCCGCGTCGCCGGAATAGCGGAAGATTTCGAGGTTTGTCCCGTTACCGATGCGCAGCACCCGGATGTCCTCGATGCGCGTATTGCCCGCCACGCCGAGACGGCGGCGCATGTAGTCGTCATCGACATCGACGAGGCCGGTCGACAGGCATTCGACCGCGCCGAACAGTTTCGTGAAAAACGCTACGGCTTCGTCAAGATCGGGCACCGTGAAGCCCACATGCTGCATTCCATAGACCTTCATGAAGTCCTCCCATAGTTCAGAAAAATCAGGCCATTTCCCGCTCGCGGCTTTGCTCCTCCCTCAGGTCGGCCGCAGGCAGGGATGGCAGACCGCGAATGAGATCGCTGGCCTTTTCACCGATCATGATCGTCGGCGCATTGGTGTTCGATGAATTGATGCGCGGCATGATCGAGGCATCGCAGACCCTGAGACCGGCAATGCCCCGCACACGCAGCTCAGGATCGACCACCGCCATGTCATCCGTTCCCATGCGGCAGGTACCAACCGGATGGTGATCCGTCTTGGCCATGCGGCAGGCGTAGTCGAACAGCGCTTCCCGGTCCTTCACGGCATCTCCCGGCAGAACCTCGTGTCGAAGATACGGGCGCAGCGCAGGCTGGCGCAGAATCTCGCGTGCCATCTCCAGGCACCGCAACGACGTTTCGCGATCATAGGGATCGGACCAGTAGTTCGGGTCGATCAGAGGCGCGCCCAGCGGATCGGCCGAAGCAAGGCGCACGGTACCGCGCGAGCGCGGCCGCATGATTGCCGAGTTGAGGGTGATGCCCCAACCGTTGATCGTGGCGATGCCCTTCTCGATGCCGGATCCCTGACCGAGATGAAACTGGATGTCTGGCCAGGTTGAATCGGGATCGGCATACCAGAAGCCACCCGTCTCGAAGAGCGAAGAGGCGACCGGACCGGATTTCAGGGCCAGATATTGCAGACCGGCGGCAATCATCCGGTCGGGCCGCAGAACCCCGTCATAGGAATGGGGTCCGGTGCATTCGGCCAGCACGCAGATATCGATGTGGTCCTGCAGATTTTCGCCGACGCCCGGCAGGTGATGCCGAACCTCGATGCCGACACTGCGCAGATGATCGGCCGGTCCGATGCCCGACAGCATCAGGAGACGGGGCGAACCGATGGCACCGGCCGCCAGGATCACTTCCCGGCGCGCATGACGAACCGTCCCATCCATCATCTCGACGCCGGTCGCCCGGCCTTCGACTATGATGATCCGACGCACCTGGGATCCCGTCTCAACCTTCAGATTTCGGCGCGGCTCGGCGCCGCGAAGATAGGTTCCCGCAACGGAAGACCGTCGGGCATCCCGTTGCGTCAACTGATAGAAGCCGACGCCGGCCTGATTGCGCCCATTGAAATCGGGATTATAGGGCATGCCCCATTGCTGCCCGGCGCGCACGAAGGCCTCGCAAATCGGCAGCGTGGCGCGTGGCATCGACACGCCGAGCGGACCCTCCGTGCCGTGAAATGGGTCGGCAAACCGCTCGTTTCCTTCGGCGCGTTTGAAGTAGGGCAGGACATCGCGGTATCCCCAACCAGCGCAACCGTGCTCCTCGGCCCAGCCATCATAATCGCGACGGTTCCCGCGGGTATAGATCTGGGCATTGATGCTCGAGCCACCGCCGATCACCTTTGCCTGGGTGAACCAGAGCACGCGATCCTGCAGATGCTTTTGCGGTACGGTGGACCAACCCCAGCTGGCGATGCCCTTCGTCATCTTCGCAAAGCCGGCCGGCCAATGGAACAGCACCGATCGGTCGCGCCCGCCGGCCTCCAGCAGGAGCGCCGTCGTGTCGGCGTCCTCCGTCAGCCGCGCGGCAATGACGCAACCCGCCGAACCGCCACCGACGATAATGTAATCCGTCTCCATCATTCGCTTCCTAGTATGTAACTAGTTCGTTACTTGAAACGTTTAATCAAACGCGCTCCGCAGTCAAGGGGCTTGTGCAGGCGAATTTCAGATTCAGGTGGAGATGACGGAGTTGCGGCGGACGAGCGAGGGCTCGAGCCTGTGCCGCGGGGCGGCTTCCCCAGCCGGCGACGCCTTGCGAAGGGCGATTTCCGCGGAGGTGCGACCGATGAGTGCCGGACGGATATCGACCGTCGTCAACTCCGGCTCGAGAATGCGGCTCTGCGGAATATTGTCGAAACCGACAACGGAGATGTCGCGTCCCACGACAAGGCCCAGCTTGCGGGCCGCCCGGTAGGCTCCGGACGCTTGGTCGTCGTTGAAGCAGATTACCGCCTTCGGCAACATGCCCTGGGATGCCAAGAGAAGCATCTTCTCCTCGGCAAAGTCCGGATGCAGAAGGCCCGGCACCATTCGGCAGGCCGCTTCGGGTAGATTTCCATCGGCGAGGGCCTGACGAATGCCGGCGCAACGGCCATCCCATGTCGTGGTATGCTGATAGCCGCCGATGAAGACCATCGAGCGATGCCCTGCCGACAGCAGGCATTCGGCCGCGAGGTATCCGGACTTTTCGTCATCGACGCCGACGAAAGCCGCCTTGCTGCCGACGACGTCGCGGACGCAAACGACGAGCCGCAAGCCATGTGCGAGGACCGGCGCCAGATCTTCGGCCGTGCTGCCGTGAACCGGGGAGAGGATGACGCTCCCGACACCTTGCGCCACCATGGAGGCGAGAAGCCGCTCCTGCCGGACGAGGTCGTTCTGGGCCGTCGCAAGAAGCGTCAAGCCGCCGGATTCGTAGACCGTCGCCTCCAGGGAGGCGACGAGTTCACTGAAAAACGGGTTGACGATATTGTTGAGAATGACGCCGACGAGATTGGATTTGCCTGTGCGAAGACGGGCTGCCGAAGCGTCGCGAATAAAACCCAGCGCATCCGCCACTTCAAGCACACGCTTGCGCGTCGCCTCGGAAGACCGCCCGGTTCCAGACAGAACATAGGAGGCCGTCGCGACGGATACGCCGGCTGCGGCCGCGACTTCCTTGATGCCCGATCGCTTCATGGCGTGGCTTGCTGACAGATCATGTTAAACCGTGACGAGCCGCATGATCGTCTCGATATTGAACTGGATGCGCTGTTCAAGCGCGTCCTTCGCCATGAGATCACGCTCATAGATGATCGTACCGGTAAACCGGTTCGTCAGGTAGTAGTAGCCGACGGCCGCAATGGTGATGTTGAGCTGCACCGGATCGACGCCATCGCGGAAAACGCCCGCTTTCACGCCACGCTCGAGAATGCTTGAAACCAGGTTGACGAGCTTGCGGCTCGAAACCTTGATGATCTCCGATTTCTTGAGATGTTTGGCGCGGTGCAGGTTCTCGCTGTTGACGAGTGTCAGGAATTCCGGGTTCTTCAGATAATATTCCCAGGTGAATCGCACCAGTTTTTCGAGCGCCGCCGTCGGGTCGAGATCTTCCAGATGCAGCTTCTGCTCAGCGCTGCGGATGTCGAGATAGGCGTCTTCGAGAACGGTCTGGAACAGGCCCTCCTTGCTCTCGAAATAGTGGTAGATCATGCGCTTGTTGGCCTTGGCCTTCTCGGCGATATCATCCACCCTTGCGCCACCTAAGCCATTCTTCGCAAATTCTTTTTTAGCGGCATCGAGGATGCGCGCCTTGGTGGCTTCGGCGTCGCGAATGCGGGGCTTGCGCGCCGGTTTTTCTGTCTGTTCGCCGGTCATGTTTTCAGCCCGTCCTCTGGCGCAGTCGTGATGTCTTTCCGGCAACTCATACACGCACGCATTGCCATCCGTCAAAGCCGACTGACGCGATTGCCTGTCGTCATCCTACTGAAAACCACTTGACTTGGGTGAATTTAAAGAAGTAACTAGTTAGTGCGTTAAATGGTGAAACAGACACGCTGGAGCGTCCGGCCCGAGGGCAGGGCTCTCCTTTTCTGCAGTCGGGTCAGCGGTAGCGCGAGAAGCGTTTCAATCGGGGATTTGGGAGGAACCAATGTCGACCTTTATCAAGGATTTCATCGAGCGGGAGACGCTCAGCCGTCGCAACTTTCTGTTTGCGACCGCAGCCGGCATCGGCGCGGCGGCCGTGCCCGGCCTGTTTGGCAGTGGTAGCGCCCGAGCCGCGCTGACGGATCCGGCGATTGCCTGGAGCTACCGGGACCGCGCATCGGCCTACTGGAACTCGGTCGTATCCGGTGGTGAGGCCTTCGTGGAATCGCTCGGCAAGCCGAAGAGCGCACTGGTCAGCCTCATCAACGAGGGCTCGACCGAAAAATCGCTGGCCGACATCAAGGCCTTCCTTGCCAAGAACAATGGCAATTGCGCCATCGCCTGCGATCCCAATGACAGCCCGAATGCCCGTCCGGTCGTCGAGGCCGTTCAGGCCGCCGGTGCCTATATTTCGACGATCTGGAACAAGACCGACGACCTGCATCCCTGGGATTTCGGCGACAACTACGTCTCGCACATGACCTGGTCGGACGAGAAGCCGGCGGAGCAGACCGCCCGCATCCTCTTCGAAGCCATGGGTGGCGAGGGCGGCGTGGTCCATCTCGGTGGTATTGCTGCCAACAACCCGGCCGTCGAGCGTCTTGCCGGCCTGATGAATGCGCTGAAAGATTTCCCGAAGATCGAACTGCTCGACGCGCAGCCGGCTGACTGGGACACCCAGAAGGGTGCGGCCCTGATGGCCTCGTTCCTCACGCGCCATGGCGACAAGATCAAGGGCGTGCATTGCGCCAACGACAACATCGCCTATGGCGTGATCGAGGCGCTGCGCGCCGAGGGCATCGAGAACATGCCGATCGTTGCCTATGACGGCAATCCGGAAGCCGTGCAGATGGTCATGGACGGCCAACTTCTCGCCACCGTCTTCACCAATCCGCATTGGGGCGGCGGCATCAGTGCCTCCCTTGCCTACCATGCTGCCATCGGCACCTTCAAACCGTCCGAGGAGCCGAAGGAGCACCGCGAATTCTATGGCCCGACGGTCCTCGTCACCGCCAAGGACGCGGCGGAATTCAAGGCGAAGTACCTTGATACCGTGCCAACCTACGATTGGAAGGACTTCTGGGGGCCGTCGAACGGCCAGATCCAGTATAGGTCCTGACCATAGGCACGGCGGCAGCCGCATGCGCTGCCGCCACATCTCCTGCGAAATCTCATTAGAGGGGTGTCTGACGTGACACGTCGCCTATCGCGCGAAACCTTGATCAAATGGGCGCCTCTTCTGGTGCTGATTGCGCTGGTGATCTTTTTCACTGCGCTCAACCCGACCTTCTTTTCGTCGCGGAACTTTGCCCGTATCGCGATGGCGGCAGCCCCCGCGCTCATGGTCGCCGTCGGCGTCACCTTCATCATCGTCATGGGATCGATCGACCTTTCCATGGAAGGAACGGTTTCGCTCACGGCCGTCTCGTTCGCCTTCATTTTCGCCCAGCTGGGCGGATCGCTCGCAGGCTTCGGCTGGATCGCCATCCCGCTGGTTCTCGTCCTCGGTGGGCTGATCGGGCTTTTGAACGGGCTGGTGCATGTGAAACTGAAGATCCCGTCCTTCATGGCGAGCCTCGCCATGGGCTTCGTCGGCACGGGTGCGGCGATCCTGCTCACCGGCGGCGACATCGTGAAGGTTAGCGACCCCATCTTCCGCGGCCTGCTCACCGTGCGCTGGCTCGGCTTCCCGCTGATGATCTACGTCGCGGCCTTCTTCCTCTTCATCGGCTGGTTCATCCAGACGCACACGACGCTCGGTCGCAATTTCTACGCAGTCGGCGGCGGTGAGGATCTCGCCCATGCGTCGGGTCTCAACGTCACCCGTGTGCGCGTCACCGGCTTTGCACTTGCCGGCGTCTTCTACGCCATCGCTGCGATCCTCGTCGTCGCCCGCATCGGGCAGGCGGAGTCCGTGACGGGCGCGAACTTCATGTTCGTCTCCATCACGTCCGTGGTGGTTGGTGGCGTGGCACTCTGGGGCGGCATCGGCGGTGTGTGGAACGCGCTCGTCGGCGTACTGATCGTCAATGTCATCGACAACGGCATGGTCGTCATCGGTCTGCCCGATTTCCTCCAGGACGGTGTGCTCGGGCTCCTCGTCATTCTTGCAGTGGTGCTGTCCACCGACCGCAAGATGGTTTCCTTCGTGAAGTGAGGCGCACCATGTACGAGCTGAAATCCGTCGACAAGAAATTCCCCGGCGTCCACGCGCTGAAATCCATCAATTTCCATATCAAGCGCGGCGAGATCGTCGGGCTTGTGGGGGAGAACGGCGCCGGCAAATCCACCCTGATGAAGGTCATCTACGGCGCCTACCAGCCGGATGGCGGCCAGGTCCTGATCAATGGCTCGGCCGTTCGCTTTTCCAATCCGCGCCAGGCGATGGAAAAGGGCATCGGGATGGTGTTTCAGGAGCAGTCCCTGATCCCCAACCTCACCATCATGGAAAACATCTTCCTTGGCTACGAGCGCCAGTTCGTGCGCTTCGGCGTTGTTGACTGGAAGGCGATGGCGAATGCTGCCAGGGCGCAGCTCGCCAAGGTGAAGCTCGATATCGACCCAGCGACTGTCACGTCGAAACTGTCCTTCGTTCAGCGCCAGCTTGTTGAACTCGCGAAGGTCCTGACGCTTGAGGAGCGGGTGGAGGGCGACCTCGTCATCCTGCTCGACGAGCCGACCTCCGTTCTTTCCAAGGACGAGGTGCAACTGCTCTTCAAGCTCGTCCGCGAGCTGACGACCCGCGCGTCCTTCATCTTCGTCTCGCACCGTATGGACGAGGTGATGGAGCTGTCCGACCGCATCTACGTCATGAAGGACGGCGAGGTGGTCGACGTGGTCGAGCGCGGTGGCGCGACGGCGGAGGCGATCCAGCATAAGATGGTCGGTCGCAACGTCGACAAGCAATACTATCGCGAGCACCTGCAGACGCCGTTCGATCGTTCGAAAGTGCTGGTCGAGATGGCGGGCGTCGGCCTGCCGGGCCGCATTGAGGACATTTCGTTCACGGTGCATGCTGGCGAAGTTCTGTGTCTCGTCGGCACGGAAGGATCCGGCCGCGAGGCGATCCTGCGCACGATCTATGGCATGCTGACGCCGGTGACCGGTCACCTCAGGATCAAGGGCGTGGATGCGAACGGCTATTCGCCACGCCAGTCGGTCGCCAGCGGTGTCGGCTATGTACCGCGCGAGCGCAAGATCGAGGGCATTGTCGCCGGCATGAATGTCTACGAGAACATGACGCTCTCGCAGATGAAGAACCATTCCAGCAACGGCGTCCTGCGCGTCGCCGAAGAGCGGGCGCTAGCGCGCGACTGGATCAAGAAACTCTCGATCAAGGCGCATTCGGAATTTGCCGATTGCGGCAATCTCTCGGGCGGCAACCAGCAGAAGGTCGTGCTCGCCAAGTGGCGTTCCGGCGGCTCCGATATCATGCTTCTCGACCACCCGACACGCGGCCTCGACATCGGCGCGAAGGAAGACGTCTACGACATGATCCGCGCGATGAGTGCGGCGGGCGTCGGCATCGTGCTCGTCGCCGATACGCTGGAAGAGGCGATCGGCCTGTCGCACACCATCATCGTCGTCAAGGACGGGCGCATGCAGAAAGAATTTGCCTGCGAGCCGGGCGCCAAGCCCACGCCCTTCGACCTGTTGCACTACATGATCTGAGGGACAAGATGGATATTCAGCGCCTTAAACCGCACCTGCCCTGGATCACGCTCGCCGTGCTCGTCGCGATCGTCGGCATCAACGATCCGGGCTTCCTGCGCCCTTCGAACCTGCTCGGCATTGCCGGCGATATCGTGCCGCTGTTCATCATGGCGCTCGGGCTCACCTTCGCCATCTATATCGGCGGCATCGACCTTTCGGCCCAGTCCATGGCGAACATGGTGACGGTCGTCGCCTCGGTCTATCTTGCGTCGATGGGGGCGTGGGTCGCCGTGCTCTGCGTGCTCGCGGGCTTCCTGCTTGGCATGCTCTCCGGCTATGTCACAACGCGCCTTTTCGTGCCGTCCTTCATCTCGACGCTCGCGGTCGGCGGCGTCGCCTTCTCGATCGCGCAATGGCTTTCCGGCCAGCGGGCGCTCAACATGGATGCGACGCAGCGCAACGAGACTTTTGGCTGGATGATCGGTCGCGCCTGGGGCGTGCCGCATGAACTGCTGATTGCCGCCGTGCTTGTCGCGATCTGCCTGTTCATCGAACGACGAACGACACTTGGCCGTGCCTTGAAGGCGGTCGGCGCCGGCGAGCTTGCCGCCGCCGCCTCGGGTCTCAACGTCGCGCGTTACAAGATCCTCGCCTTTGCGATTTCCGGTGCGCTCGCCGCCATTGCCGGCCTGCTCTTCGCGGTAAAACTTTCGGGCGGTGCGCCGACGATTGCCAACGGTTTCCTTTTGCCGGCCATCGTTGCCGTTCTTGTCGGCGGTACGCCGCTGACGGGTGGGGTGGGCGGCGTGGTCAATACGGTGATCGGCACGCTTATCGTCGCCGTCATCCGCGCGTCGATGCTCTATTTCGAGATTGACGCGACACGCCAGCAGATCGTGTTCGGCATCGTGCTGATCGTCGCCATCGCGCTCACCATCGACCGCGCCAAGCTGCGCACCGTGAAGTGAGGGATGGCGATGAACACCATGCGCGCTGCCGTTCTGATCGCGCCGAAGCGCTTCGAACTCCGTGACGTTCCAGTCCCGGCCATCGGGCCGGAGGATGTCCTGGTGCGGGTAACGCGCACCGGCATCTGCGGCACGGACATTCACATCTTCAACGGTCACTACGCCGCCGACAAACTGCCGCTGATCCCCGGTCATGAGTTTTGCGGAACGATCGCAGAGTGCGGCGCCAATGTCCGGCATCTGGCCGTCGGCGCGCGCGTCGTTGTCGACATCAATATCGGCTGCGGCACCTGCTTCTGGTGCCGTCGCAATGAGGTGCTGAACTGCACCGAAGTCACCCAGGTCGGCATTGGCCGGGACGGCGGCTTTGCCGAGTTCGTCGCCGTGCCCGCGCGGCTTGCGATCCCCGTCGAGGCCGATATCCCTGACGATATCCTGGCCCTCACCGAGCCGGTCGCCTGCGTCGTTCGCGCCGCGCGCAAGGCGAAGGTGACGTTCGGCCAGTCCGTGGTCATCTTCGGCGCCGGGCCGATCGGCAATCTGCATGTGCAGATGATGCGGCTCGTCGGTGCAGCGCCCATCATCGTCGCCGATCTCTCAGCCGATCGCTGCCGCATGGCGCTCGAAGCGGGGGCGGATGCTGCGGTATCCGATCCGGCGGAGCTGAAGGCCACCGTGCTTCGGATGACCGGCGGGCGCGGTGCGGATTTCATCATCGAAAGCGTCGGAAATCGAAAACTCTACGAGCAGGCCTTTGACCTGGCGCGTCGCGGCGGACATGTCGCTTTCTTCGGCATCACCCCACCGGGCGAAACGGTCCCCGTCGATATCCTCCGCACGGTTCTCGAGGAGGGCAGCCTCAAGGGGTCCGTTGCCGGCATGGGGGAGGATATGCACGACGCACTGACTTTGCTGTCGCATGGCCGTTTCCGCACGGATGATTTCACCAGGGCAAGCTATTGCCTGGAGAATATCCAGGAGGCTTTCGAAACTCTCGGCGACCGGCCGCAGGACCTGAAGACACAGATCGCCATTGCGGCGTAAGACCTATTGAAGTGGAGGTATCCCATGGACCAGAAGAACCAGTTCCTTTCTGCCCCGACCGCAGCGCGCGCCTTCGGCTTTTTTGTCGACGGAGAGTGGAAGGACGGCGCGGAGCACTTCGAGCGTAGCTCGCCGGGTCATGGTACGCCGGTCACGCGCACGGTTCGCTGCACGGTCGATGACCTGAATTCCGCCGTCGCTGCAGCCCGCCACGCCTTCGAGGATCGTCGCTGGGCTGGCCTTTCTGGCGCCGCGCGTGGAAGCGTCCTGCTACGCGTCGCCGAAATCCTGCGTCGCCGTCGTGATGAGATCGCGTATTGGGAAGCCTTGGAAAACGGCAAGCCCATTTCCCAAGCGCGTGGCGAGATCGATCACTGCATCGCCTGCTTTGAAGTCGGCGCCGGTGCGGCGCGCATGCTGCATGGCGACAGCTTTAATTCGCTTGGCGACGATCTCTTCGGCATGGTGCTGCGCGAGCCGATCGGCGTCGTCGGCCTCATCACGCCCTGGAACTTCCCGTTCCTGATCCTCTGCGAGCGCGTGCCCTTCATCCTCGCCTCGGGTTGCACGATGGTCGTGAAACCCTCAGAGGTCACCGCCGCGACGACGCTGTTGCTCGCCGAAGTTTTGGCCGAAGCGGGCCTGCCGGCGGGTGTCTACAACGTCGTCACCGGCTCCGGCCGCACGATCGGTCAGGCGCTGTCCGAGCACCCGGATGTCGACATGCTGTCCTTCACCGGCTCGACGGCCGTCGGCCGCTCCTGCGTCCACGCGGCCGCAGACAGCAATTTCAAGAAGCTCGGCCTGGAACTTGGCGGCAAGAACCCGATCATTGTCTTCGCCGATTCCGATCTCGAAGACGCCGCCGATGGCGCGGCCTTCGGCATCAGCTTCAACACCGGGCAGTGCTGCGTTTCTTCTTCGCGCCTGATCGTCGAGCGCTCGGTTGCCGAGAAATTCGAAAAGCTGCTCGTCGAAAAGATGAAGAAGATCCGCGTCGGCGATCCGCTCGATGAGCGCACACAGGTCGGCGCCATCACCACCGAAGCGCAGAACGCCACGATCCTCGACTATATCGCTCAGGGCAAGGCGGCCGGCGCCAAGCTGCTCACTGGAGGCGAGGCGATCGATCTCGGCCGCGGCCAGTACATTGCGCCAACGCTTTTCTCCGATGTTTCCCGCGACATGGCGATTGCCCGAGACGAGATTTTCGGCCCCGTTCTGTGCTCCATGCATTTCGAGACGGTGGAAGAAGCCATTCAGCTTGCCAATGACACCGTCTATGGACTTGCGGCGAGCGTCTGGACGAAGAATATCGACAAGGCGCTGACGGTGAGCCGCCGGGTGCGTGCCGGGCGCTTCTGGGTCAACACGATCATGGCGGGCGGTCCTGAAATGCCGCTTGGCGGGTTCAAGCAATCCGGCTGGGGCCGCGAGGCCGGCATGTATGGGGTGGAGGAGTATACGCAGGTGAAGTCCGTTCATGTCGAGATCGGCAAGCGCACGCATTGGATCGCATGATGTCCGCCGGCTATGACTATGTGATCGTCGGCGGCGGCTCCTCCGGCTGCGTGCTGGCGGCACGGCTTTCGGAAAATCCGTCCGCCCGGGTCTGCCTCGTCGAGGCGGGCGGACGCGACACAAATCCGCTCATCCACATGCCCGTCGGCTTCGCCAAGATGACGACGGGGCCGTTGACCTGGGGCCTGAAGACCGCGCCCCAGAAACACGCTAACAACCGCGAGATCCTGTACGCGCAGGCGAAGGTGCTCGGTGGCGGTTCATCGATCAATGCGGAGGTTTTCACCCGCGGCGTGCCTAGCGATTATGACCGCTGGGTGGAAGAGGGTGCCGAGGGTTGGGGCTTCAAGGACATCCAGAAGTATTTCCTGCGTTCGGAGGGCAATTCGATCCTCTCCGGCGCCTGGCATGGCACGGACGGCCCACTCGGCGTCTCGAACATTCCTGAGCCACAACGCATGACGCGCGCCTTCGTGCAGAGCTGCCAGGAGTTCGGTATTCCCTACAATCCGGATTTCAACGGTCCGGTGCAGGAAGGTGCCGGCGTCTACCAGACGACGACACGCAACAATCGGCGCTGCTCGGCGGCCGTCGGCTATCTGCGGCCGGCCCTGAACCGTCCGAACCTGACGGTCGTCACGGGCGCGCTTGTCCTGCGCGTCGTCTTCGAAGGACGCCGGGCTGTCGGCGTGGAATATGAAGTCGGCGGTAATCGCACGGTCGCACGGGCGGAAAGCGAAGTTCTCCTCACGTCCGGTGCCATTGGCACGCCGAAGCTGATGATGCTTTCGGGCATCGGGCCGGCGGATGCGTTGAGACACCACGGCATCGATGTCGTGCAGGATATGGCCGGTGTCGGGCAGAACCTGCAGGACCACTTTGGCGTCGACATCGTTGCGGAGTTGAAGAACCACGACAGTCTCGACAAGTACAACAAACTGCACTGGTCGATCTGGGCGGGTATTCAGTACACGCTGTTCAACTCCGGTCCCATCACGTCAAACGTCGTGGAGGGTGGCGCATTCTGGTATGGCGACAAGGCAAACCCGACGCCGGACCTGCAGTTCCATTTCCTAGCAGGCGCCGGCGCGGAAGCCGGCGTTCCCGGCGTGCCTAAGGGCTCGTCCGGCATCACGCTGAATTCCTACACGCTGCGGCCGAAGTCGCGCGGGACCGTGAGCCTGCGCTCGGCCGATCCGCGCGCCCTGCCGGTCATCGATCCGAACTTCCTTGCCGATCCCGACGACGTAAAAATCTCGGTCGAGGGTGTGAAGATCAGCCAGGAAATTTTTGCGCAGGCTTCGCTGCAAAAATACATCAAGGCGCTGCATTTCCCCGATCGCAATGTGCGGACGGAAGCGGACTACGTGGCCTATGCGCGCCAGTACGGGCGCACCTCCTATCACCCGACTTGCACCTGCAAGATGGGGCGTGATGAGATGTCGGTGGTCGATCCGCAACTGCGGGTGCATGGCCTCGATGGCATCCGCATCTGCGACAGTTCTACGATGCCGAGCCTCGTCGGCTCCAACACCAATGCGGCGACGATCATGATCGGGGAAAAGGCATCGGACATGATCCGCGGCAACGCCTGATCGATCGGCAGCCTGTAAGCGAGAAGGGCGGCCTTGCGGCCGCCCTTTTTTCGTTAATCCCATTCGGGAACCCAGGGCAGCTGCCCCGGCTTGATGATGCGGTAGCCGGTGGCGTTCAAGGCGTCGATCCTGTCCATGTCGATCGACGATAACGTGAAATCCATGATGTCGAAATTTGCCCGGATGTTTTCCGGTTTCGTCGACATCGTGTTCAGCGGCACGCCCTTCTGCAGAATCCAGCGCAACACGACCTGCGCGGCCGACTTGCCGTAGGTTTTGCCGATCTCGGCAAAGAGGCCATGTTTGAACACTTCGCCGCGGGCGATCGACGCATAGGATGAAAGCGGAATGCCCGTCTCCGATGCGGCGGCGAGAAGTTTTTGCTGATCGACCAGCGGATGAAACTCCACCTGGTTGGTGACGAGTGGCCCATCGACCACAGTGCGTGCCACATGCATCATGCGGGCCGTGTAGTTCGAGACGCCGATAGTGTCTGCAAAGCCGCGGTCCTTGGCCGTCTGCAACAGGCGCAGGGACGGTGCCACGTCGCCACCGACGGGCGGCCAGTGCAGCAGAAGTGCGTCGACGCGATCGACCTGCAGCGCCTTCAGGCTGGCCTCGACCGAGGGCAGGAACTTCTCCTCCGAATAGTGGTCGGGGTGGACCTTCGTGGTGATGCAGAGGTCTTTGCGTGCGACGCCGCAGGCGGCGAGTGCCGCACCTGTATCGGCCTCGTTACCATACATCTGCGCGGTGTCGAACGCCCGGTATCCGGCGTCGACGGCGGCATCGATGGCGTTTCTCAGGTCGTCCGCTTTGAGCGGATAGGTGCCGAAACCCCGCTGAAAACTCTTCTGGAAATAGATGTTCATGCCTCCTCCTTTGCGGGCTGATGTGCCGGCATCGCGATTGCCATTCAACGCGAAAATCTCACTTGCCGGATTGTCCTGGCTGTGATTAATGTATAACTAGTTAGTTACTTAATGCAATCGGGAACGGAGATTTCGGCGATGAAGAAGGTGAAGACTGCACAGGAGGCTGCCCAGCTCGTCAGGGACGGAGCCGTCGTTGCCGTCAACTCTTCCTCCGGCCTTTGCTGCCCCGACGCGGTGCTGAAAGCACTTGGCGAGCGCTTCGACAACGAAGGCCATCCGCGTGGCCTTACCTCCATCCACCCGATCGCCGCCGGCGACTTTTTCGGCACGCGGGGTGTCGACCACATCGCCAAGCCGGGCATGCTGGTGAAGATCATCGGCGGCTCCTATCCCTCCGGGCCGAGCAATGCCGAGCCGCCGCTCATCTGGCAGATGATCCTCAAGGAGGAACTCGCAGCCTGGAATGTACCCTCCGGCATCGTCTTCGACATGCTGCGCGAAGGCGCGGCCAAGCGCCCCGGCGTGCTGACCAAGGTCGGCATGGAAACCTTCGTCGATCCCGATCAGGACGGCTGTGCGATGAATGCCAGCGCGCGCGCCGCGCCGCTCGTCAAGCGCGTTGCCTTCGAGGGCGAGGACTGGCTGCATTTCCCGGCGATCCGCCCTGATGTCGCGATCATCCGTGCAACGACCGCGGACGAGAAGGGCAACCTGACCTTCGAACAGGAGGGCGCGACTCTCGGTGCGATGGAAATGGCGCTTGCGGCGCGCAATTCCGGCGGCCTCGTCATCGCGCAGGTCAAGCGCGTGGCGGCGAGCGGAACATTGCGCCCGCATGACGTGCGTGTGCCCGGTATTCTCGTGGACGTCATCGTGGAAGCGCCCGACCAGTTGCAGACGACAGCAACACCCTATGATCCGGCGATCTCGGGCGAACTCTTCCGCCCGTTGGAAACGTTCCGCCTGCCCGGGCTCGATGTCGGCAAGGTCATCGCCCGCCGCGTGGCGCAGGAACTGAAGGCCGACTGGGCCGTCAATATCGGCTTCGGCATTTCGGCTAATGTGCCGCGCATCCTCATCGAGGAAGGGTTGCATGGCAAGGTCACCTGGGTGATCGAGCAGGGTGCAGTCGGCGGCGTGCCACTCCTCGATTTCAAATTCGGCTGCGCCTCCAATGCGGAGGCCTTCGTCGCCTCGCCGCACCAGTTCTGTTACTTCCAGGCAGGCGGTTTCGACTGCTCGCTCCTGTCCTTCCTCGAGATCGATGCCGAGGGATCAGTCAATGTCAGCCGCCTCGCGGCAACGCCGCACCGCACCGCTGGCGCCGGTGGATTCGTGGACATCACCTCGCGCGCGAAAAAGATCGTCTTCTCGGGCAATTTCAATGCAGGCGCAAAGATGCATGTCGAGGATGGCCGCCTGGTGATCGACAAGGAGGGCCGTATCGCCAAGTTCGTGCCGAAGGTCGATCAGGTCAGCTTCTCCGGCAAGCGCGCCCGTGCGCAGGGGCAGGAGATCACCTATGTGACCGAGCGCTGCGTGATCGAACTCGAAGCCGACGGGCTCGTCGTCACCGAGATCGCGCCCGGCCTTGATCTCCAGCGCGATGTTCTCGATCAGGCCGCGACGCCGCTGCGGGTCTCGAAGACGCTCAAGGTGATGGAGGATGCGCTGTTTCGCGCCGAAGCCATGGGGCTGGCGCTGTGAGCGATCCGCGCGTCGGACTTTCCATCGAGGACTGCGTTGCACGGATTACCCTGCGTCGTCCGGAAAAGCTGAACGCGATCGACGAGGATATGATCGACGCCCTGTTGCAGGCGTGTCGCATCATCGAACGCTCGGATGCCCGGGTCGCCATCCTTGCCGGCGAGGGCGGAAAATCCTTCTGTGCGGGCGGTGATATCGATGCGTGGAGCAATCTTGACGCGGACACCTTCTCACGCCGCTGGTTGCGCGACGGGCATGGCGCTTTCGACGCATTGGCGCGTCTTACGGTTCCGCTGATCGCGGTGCTGAACGGCCATGCGCTCGGCGGCGGGCTGGAGCTTGCTGCCTGCGCGGACCTGCGTATCGCCGAGGCGCATGTGAAGATCGGCCAGCCGGAGCCCGGCCTCGGCATCATCCCTGGCTGGTCCGGCACGCAGCGCGCTTCACGCCGTTTCGGCACGCAACTTGTTCGCCGCATGGCGCTTTTCGGCGAGGTTTATGCGGCGCAGGAGGCCCTTGCGCTGGGTCTTGTCGATCAGGTCGTGGCGACGGGTGAGGGCGCTGCTGCCGCAGACGCTGCTGCGGCGCGCGTGCTGAAACGCTCGCCACGAGCGACGGAGTTGACGAAGATGCTGATCAACGCCGCCGAGGGCGAGGAAAACGAGCGGGTCGTCGAGGCTTTGGCCGGGGCCGTTGCGGCTGCATCAGAGGATCTGACGGAAGGGCTTGCTGCCTACCGGCAGAAGCGACCCGCCCATTTCGGCAAGTAGCCCCGTTTCAACACCCGATATCCATGGCGGCCTCATGAAGCCCGAAGACAAAGACTTTCTCGCAGAGCTTTTTCGTGCCGCGGTCGAGGCTGCGGATCCGGAAAAAGCCGTGAGCGCGTATCTGCCGCCCCGGCCCAAGGGGCGAACCGTCGTGATTGGCGCCGGCAAAGGCGCCGCGCAGCTTGCCGCAGCTTTCGAAAAGCTGTGGGAGGGGCCGCTGGAAGGTGTTGTGGTGACGCGCTACGGCTATGCCGCGCCCTGCCGGCGCATCCGTGTGCTCGAGGCGGCCCATCCCGTACCCGATGCGGCGGGGCTTGCGGCATCGCAGGCACTTTTCGACGCCGTAACGGGGCTTACCGAGGACGATCTCGTCGTCGCGCTGATATGCGGCGGCGGTTCCGCGCTTCTTCCCGCTCCACCTGGCAATCTGACGCTGGAGGATGAGGCTGCACTGAACAGCGCGCTCCTTTCAAGCGGCGCGCCGATTTCCGTCATGAACGTCCTTCGCAAGCAGGTCTCCGGCATCAAGGGCGGGCGGCTTGCTGCGGCCTGTCATCCTGCGAAGGTCGTAACGCTCGTCGTCTCCGATGTCCCGGGCGACGATCCGGCGCAGGTCGCAAGCGGGCCGACGGTGCCGGATGCAAGCGATCGTGAAGACGCACGCTCGCTGGTCAAGACATGGGGTATCAAGCTGCCCGAGCGGATCGAGGCGTGGCTCGGCGGACATGAGGGAGAGCCGCCGTCGGCGGATGACCCGGTCTTTGCCGCGCATGAGGTTCATGTCGTCGCTTCCGCCCGCCTCTCCCTGGAGGCTGCCGCACAACGGGCGGAGGCCCTTGGCGTGCCTGCCGTCATCCTGTCGGATTGCATCGAGGGCGAGGCGCGCGAAGTCGGGCGCGTTCATTCCGCGATTGCGCGTGAAGTCGCCAGTCGCGACCGCCCATTTTCGCGCCCGGTCGTTATCCTCTCGGGCGGGGAGACGACGGTGACTGTCAGGGGGCGTGGCAAGGGCGGACGCAATACGGAGTTCCTGCTGTCGCTTGCGCTCGCAGGCGAGGGCGTTCCCTTCGCGGCGCTTGCTGCCGACACGGATGGTATCGACGGCTCGGAGGACAATGCGGGTGCGTTTGCCGATGGCGCCAGCATGAGGCGTTTGCGCGAGCTGGGGACGGATCCCTCAGCCCTGCTCGCCGGCAACGATGCCTGGACGGCGTTTTACCGTTTGGAAGATCTGTTCGTGCCCGGCCCGACAGGAACCAACGTCAATGACTTCAGGGCAATCCTGATCCGCTAAAATTGCCCGCGCCGCCTTCGCAGCGCGGGCAGGCGCGGTTCACGCCGGAACGGGCGCATCCTCGCGCAACAGGCCCTTTTTCTTCAGATCCGCCCAGAAGTCGGCTGGGATCGGATGGGCGAACCACGCAAGGTTCTGGTCCAGCTGTTCGATCGTGCGCGTGCCTGCCATGAAGGACGGGACAGCGGGGTGGGCTACGACGAACTGCAGGGCCGCTGCTGCAAGCGGCACGCCATGTTCGGCGCAGACGGCCTCGATCTTCGCGACCTTTTCCATGATCTCCCGTGGTGCGGGAGCATAGTTGTACTTCGCGCCTTCCTTTGCCCCGGTGGCAAGGATGCCCGAATTGAAGCCACCGCCGACGACCACTGCCGCACGGCGCGCCTCGCAGAGCGGCAGGAAGGTGTCCAGCGCTTCCTGTTCGAGCAGGGTATAGCGCCCTGCCAGCAGGAAGCAGTCGAAATCGTGGCGTAGCAGCGCTTCGTGGCAGACCTGCCATTCGTTGACGCCGACGCCGATCGCCTTCACGAGCTTTTCCGAGCGCAGCTGCTCCAGTGCCCGCCAGGCGCCGTCCATTGCCTGCTCGAACACCTCCGGCTGTTCGCTCCCGCGCGTGAAAACGTCGATGTCGTGGATGAAGCACATATCCATCCGCTCCAGCCCAAGCCTCTGCAAGCTGTCCTCGAAGGCGCGCATCGTACCATCGTAGCTGTAGTCGAAATGCATGGTGAACGGCGCGGCATTCGTCCAGGGCGCGAAGTCGATCGTATCGCGCCGCGCCGGGCGCAGCAGGCGCCCAACCTTGGAGGCGAGCACGAAGTCATCCCGGTTCTTCCAGCGCAGCGCATGGCTGGTCCGCAGTTCGGCGAGGCCATGGCCATACATCGGGGCGGTGTCGAAGAATCGCACGCCAGCCTCCCAGGCACGCGCGAACATTTCCTGCGACGTCTCCTCGTCTATCTCGCGAAAAATGTTGCCGAGTGGGGCGGTGCCGAAGCCGAAGGCGGTCACGTCGAGGTCCGTTCGACCGAATTTCCGCTTTTCTCCTGGATGCATTTCGTCCTCCTTAAGTAACTGATTAGTGAATAATATGCACGGGGCCAAACGACTGTGCAAGCAGCTACATTTGCGGCGCACGAATTTTTCCATCTTGACGTTCACCGAAGGTCGAATGTATGTAACCAGATAGTTACTAGATGGGAGGCGAGGCAGATGTATCTCACCGAAACACAGGAGCAGGTGCGCGAGATGGCGCGCGCTTTTGCTGACGAAACGATCCGCCCTCTGGCCGAGGAACTCGACCGCGAGGAGCGCTTCCCCGCGGATCTCTACGAGGAGATGGCAAAGCTCGGCCTCTTCGGCATCGGCGTGCCGGAAGCGCTCGGTGGGCCGGGTTTCGATACGCTCACCTATGCGCTTGTCATGGAGGAGTTGAGCCGTGGTTATGCTTCTGTCGCCGACCAGTGCGGCCTGATCGAACTCATCTCGAGCCTCCTCGTGCGCCATGGCACGGAAAGCCAGCAGGCTCTTCTGCCTGAGATCCTCGGCATGCGTTCGAAGGTTGCCTATTGCATCACCGAGCCGGAGGCAGGCACCGATGTTTCGGGCATCCGCACCACGGCAACACGCGACGGAAACGGCTGGCGGCTGAACGGCGGCAAGATCTGGATCCACAATGCACCGGTCGCCGACTACGGTTTCGTGCTGGCGCGCACGGACAAGGAAGCCGGCAACCGCGGCATGTCGATCTTCATCGTCGACCTGCATTCGGCCGGCGTCGAAAGAGGGCCGAAGGAACACAAGATGGGGCAGCGCGCCAGCCAGGTCGGCGCGCTGAACTTCACGGATGTGCGCCTGCCGGTCGATGCCCTGCTCGGCACGGAAGGCCGCGGCTTCCACATGATGATGTCGGTGCTCGACAAGGGGCGTGTCGGCATTGCTTCGCTTGCGGTCGGCATCGCCCAGGCCGGCCTCGAGGCAGCACTCGACTATGCCGGGACGCGCAAGCAGTTCGGCAAGGCGATTTCCGATTTCCAGGGTGTGCAATGGCTGCTCGCCGACATGGCGAAGGACATCGAGGCCGCGCGCCTGCTCGTCCACTCCGCCGCCTCGAAGATCGACAGTGGGGCGGATGCAACGAAAGCCTGCTCCATTGCAAAATGTTTTGCCGGCGACATGGCCGTGCAACGCACCGCCGATGCCGTGCAGGTCTTTGGCGGCTCCGGCTACATCCGCGGTTTCGAGGTCGAGCGTCTCTACCGCGATGCGAAAATCACCCAGATCTATGAAGGCACCAACCAGATCCAGCGCATGATCATCGCGCGCGAACTCCTGAAGAAGGGCGCACGGGCATGAGCGCCGCGTCTGCCCGGCCGGCGGCACTCGTCACGGGCTCTTCACGCGGCATCGGGCTTGCCGTTGCCGAGGCCTTGGCGCGGGAGGGCTTTGCGGTCGCGATTAACGCGCCGGTCGAGGATGCCGAGCTTGCCGCCGCCGTCGCCCGCATCGCGGCCTATGGCGTTCCGGTGGTCGCCGCCCCGTTCGATGTCGCCGCGATCGGCGGCCACGAGGCGGCGCTCGGTGCGGTCGAGGAAAAGCTCGGGCCGCTCACCACGCTGGTCAACAATGCCGGTGTCGGCGTGCTAAAGCGCGGCGACATGCTGGAGGTCTCGGAAGAGAGCTGGGACCGCTGCTTTGCCGTCAACACGAAGGCCCTGTTCTTCCTGAGCCAGGCCTTCGCCCGCCGCCTTCTTGCACGCGCCCGGCCATCGCTCTTCCATTCGATCGTCAACGTCACCTCGTCGAATGCCGTCGCCGTAGCGGAGCAGCGTTCGGAATACTGCTCCTCGAAGGCCGCAGCCGCCATGGTTTCCAAGACGCTCGCCGTTCGGCTCGGGCGGGAGAACATTGCCGTTTATGACGTCCAGCCCGGCCTGATCGCCACCGAGATGACCGCGCCTGTCATCGAGGCTTATCGCGAACGGGCGTCGCAGGGGCTTACGCTCTTCCCACGCGTCGGCGAGCCGGACGAAGTCGGCACGTTGATCGCATCCCTTGCGACCGGCCGGCTTCCTTACACAACCGGACTGTCGATCCCGGCCGATGCCGGCATGCTCGTCCCGCGCTTCTGAGGTCACTTCCATGAAAATTGCCCTTCCCGATACCGCCGGTCGCCGCACCGACTACGCCCTGACCGGAACACCGATCGCGGCTGCGACGCTCGGTAAAAACCCGGCGCGTGTGGTCTATTCTGCCGCTCATGTCGTCGCCGATCCTTTCACAGCGAACGATCCCTCGGGTCGCGCTACGGTGGACTGGTCGAAGACGATGGAGTTTCGCCGCTACCTCGCCGGCCTTGGCCTCGGCATTGCCGAGGCGATGGATACGGCGCAGCGCGGCATGGGGCTCGATTGGCCAGGCGCGCTCGAACTGATCCGCCGCACGCGCGAGGAGCTTCCGGATGCGCTCGTCGCCAACGGTTGCGGCACGGATCATCTCGACCCCGCGACGGTGACGAGCCTGGACGATGTGCGCCGGGCCTATCTGGAACAGGCGGGAGCGATCCAGAAACTCGGTGGCCGCCTCATCCTCATGGCCTCCCGCGCGCTGGTGCGCGTCGCGAAAGGGCCGGAAGACTACCTCAAGGTCTATTCCGATGTGCTCGCCGCGTGCGATGAGCCGGTGATCCTGCATTGGCTCGGCGATATGTTCGACCCACAACTTGCCGGCTATTGGGGCGATGCGGCGTTTGAACCTGCCATGCAGACGGCGCTCGCGGTTATCGAAGCGAACACGGCGAAGGTCGACGGCATCAAGATCTCCCTCCTCGACAAGGAGAAAGAGATCGTCATGCGCCGCCTCCTCCCGGCCGGCGTGAAAATGTACACTGGCGACGACTTCAACTATCCCGAACTCATCGAGGGCGACAGCGAGGGGTTCTCCCATGCTCTGCTCGGCATCTTCGACCCGCTCGCGCCTGCCGCGGCCTATGCGGTGGAGCGGCTGGGCGAGGGTGACAAAGCAGCCTTCCGCGCAACACTCGACCCCACCGTGCCGCTCGCCCGTCTGATCTTTCGCGCGCCCACGCAATACTACAAGACCGGCGTCGTCTTCCTCGCCTGGCTGAATGGTTTCCAGGATCACTTCGTGATGCTGAATGGCGCCCATGCCATGCGGCCGCTCCCCTATTTCGTCGAGGTCTTCCGTCTTGCCGACCAGTGCGGCCTGTTGCGGAATCCGGAGCTTGCAGTCGAGCGCATGAAGAAGCTGCTCGCCCTCTACGGCGCATGACGATGCGCGATTTTTCGAGCGACCATTCGGCCTTGGCACTGAACACAGCCAGCCTCGGGCACAACCTCGAAGGCCATGGAGCGGGATGGGAGCCCGAGCGGGTGATAGATGCCTGCGCCGCGCGCGGTTTCGGCTCGATCGTCTTCTGGCGTCGGGAAATCGGTGCACGGGCCATCGAGATTGGGGACCGGGCGCGGGCAGCGGGCCTGTCCGTGGCCGGGCTTTGCCGCACCCCGTTTCTCGTCGGCACGGAGGCCATCGACAAGGCTGCGGTTCTCGACGAGGCGAAGGCCTCCATCGACATGGCCGCCGGCCTCGGGGCGACCGTGCTGACGATTGTGGTGGGAGGTGTGCATCGCGGCACCAAGGGCACGGCCGAGAGCCTCAAGATCGTGGCCGACCGTGTCGCCGACCTCGCACCCTATGCGGCGGAATGCAATGTCAAGCTGGCGCTCGAACCGCTCAATCCCGTCTATGCCGGCAACCGCTCCTGCCTGACGACCGTGCGGGATGCTCTCGACATCTGCGACGCGGTCGACGCACCAAACCTCGGCGTTGCCGTCGATGTCTATCATGTCTGGTGGGACAGCGACCTCGATACCCAGCTGATACGTGCCGGCAAGGCCCGGATCTTCGGCTATCATCTCTGCGACTGGCTCGCCGATACGCGCGATGTCCTGCTCGATCGCGGCATGATGGGCGATGGTGTCGCCGATCTCAAGGCGATCCGCAAAGGCGTCGAGGGCGCGGGCTACGCCGGGCCGTGCGAAGTCGAGATTTTTTCTGCGAACAACTGGTGGAAGCGCGACCCCGGCGAGGTTCTCGACGTGATGGTCGACCGATTCCGCACCCTCTGCTGACGACAAGGAGAATTCCATGAAACTGCTCGTTCCGATCAAGCGGGTCGTAGATTACAACGTCAAAATTCGCGTCAAGTCTGACGGCTCGGGCGTCGAGCTAGCGAATGTGAAGATGTCGATGAACCCGTTCGACGAGATTTCCGTCGAGGAAGCGTTGCGGCTGAAGGAAGCCGGCAAGGCAGAGGAAGTGATCGTCGTGTCGATCGGTCCCGCCAAGGCCGAAGAGACGCTGCGCACAGCACTCGCCATGGGTGCCGACCGCGCCGTGCTGGTCGAGACAGAGGATCAGGTCGAGCCGCTGGCG
>NZ_JALIQS010000002.1 GCF_024704725.1 Shinella sp. CPCC 101442
CCGCGTGGATTTGGGCATGAGCCCTGTACGAAAACGTACGGTTCTTCGATGAGGCGTCGAAGGGTTCGACATCGTCGGGAGACGGGATATGAATTCCAAATGGACGGCAGTTGATGAGGGCGCCGTCTTGGATTGCTAAGGAGCTTTCGCCCCAATTGGAAAGGGGCAAGCTATGATATGGCACTCCACCGCTACTGGCTCGTTTGCACCCGAAGACCTTTCTTCGCTGAAACAGATCTTCGACGACATTACCAGCCAACCATGGTTTGCAAAGGATCCAGCGACGCTGGAGAGCTTCGCCAAGTACCTTCTCGAAACCTTTCCTGGTTCGGCATACGACCCCGCGAAGCATCGTGCTGTCGCTGAGGCGTCCGCGCGTATGTTCTATGGCATTGCCGAAGGCGATTAAGCAAAAAGACGCGACGATGTCGTTCAATAGTAGCGCAGGCCGCACATCTCTGCCGCGTTCGATGCCGTGGGCAGACTGTGTGTCGCGAGGCCTCCTGGCGATGTGACCGGGCCGAATAGCATGTGGCGGGAACATCCGAGCGCGATGCTGGTTGTAACTTTATGAACAATTTAAAGTGGGTCCTGGATACCGCCACGTTTCGCTCCAGGTCGATCCAACACGTTGTAGCTGGAGGCTGGAGTGCATAAGGCGGATATCGCGAGGCTTGTTGAAATAGCTGCTTCGTTGGCAGCTAAGGAAGATCGTCATTTGCTTGTTTTTCTCTTGCGAATGGCGCTGATCGAAAATGCCGACACACGGGCTGGAAACCGCACCGAGGTTGACGGCGTAGAGGTTGCGGGAGACCAGCCATGAGTTATGACAAAACGCGTGCTCCTCACGGTTCGCTCTGGGGGGACCTCGACGAGAGCGCGCGATTTGCGAAACACCAAGCAGAGGAAGAGCGAGTTGCGCGGGAGAAGAAAAATGCCCGACTGCGTAGCGCGCGGCTGGGCAGCGAAAGTATCGCATTACATTCAAAGGCGTCGACACCAGACGATGGCCCAATTGTAGCATGAGCCTATTTCTGTCCACTATATGGTGTTGAAGCAGCTACCCGCGCTCAATGCCTCCAATCTGCCCCCCCCTCAACTCGCTGAAGAAAAGCGGGTGCAATCCGATCGAAAACCCGAACAAAAAGGCCCCCGGGGTTGATCCCCGGGGGCCGCCAACGCTGATTTGGCTTGGTCCGCCTAGACCGGCTTGCCGCCAGAGCAATGCGCGGGGTTTCCACCGCCGCAATGATTGGCACCGGCGAACGCCGAGGAACCCGTCGAAACGACAGCAAGCGCGAAAAGCGCAGAAACAATGTACTTAGCCATGCGTACCTTCTCCCAAATTGGACCGTTGGCATTCCTCGCTCACACGAGGGCGGCATATGCGCCGACAAAGAAAGTGAATCAATAATGAATGGCGGAAATGTGTCTCGATTAGGGGCATCAGATTCCCCGGTGCCACCCGACTATTTTGACAATGCTCTCGTAGAGCATGACTGCTCCGACGACGAAGCCGAGAAGTCCTACAATCAGCCATTTGAAGAAGGTGCCGACGGTCTTCACCGCATTAATCAGGCGAACGCCATCCTCGAGGGTTTCGAGATCATCCGGGCGAAGACGGGCAAGAAACTCCCGCGTTTCCTTCGGGAGTTCAGCCATGGCGCTTACCGGTTCCGCTTGCTCTTTCATGTACGTCACCCGGCGTTCTTGGGCGCAAAATAGGTGAGCAGTGTAGGTAACGCCGTGGTAATGGCGGCCATCAGCACATAGGCGTACCAGGGCGAGCCTTCTGGGAGAAAAACCGCGCCAGATACGCCGCCACCGATCGCGCCGCCTGCAGCCGCGGCGATCGCTTTCGAAATCTTATCCATGGTCATTTCCTCTCTTGAGTTGGGATCAGACGAGCGAGCCAAGCGCATCCTTGCGCACATCGAACGACGGGCAGGCCTTGGCGGCATATTGGTTGTGGCCGGCGACTTCCTTGATTGCCGGGTATTTGGCGATCAGCGCCTTTGCGAGGTCGAGCAGCGCCGACTTCTGGGCTGCCGTGCGGGTATCCTTCGGCGTCTTGCCATCCGCTGCGACGCCGCCTACGTAGACGATACCGATGGTTCCGCTATTGTGGCCGGCGACATGCGAACCAATCTGCGCTTCTGCCCGGCCGGGCCGCACCGTTCCGTCGAGGGCAACGACATAGTGGTATCCGATGTCCTTCCACCCATTGGCGAGGTGCCATGAGCGTATCGTGTCGACGGAGACCTCCCGCCCCTCTGGCGTCGCGGTGCAATGAACGATGATCTCCGTGATCTTCCGCGTTGCCTCGGGCTGCTTCAGGATCACAGTCGAGGCGATCGATGAGGCGATGGGGTTGGACGAGGTGAGTGGGAAAAGCAGAGCAATCGTACGGGGGCCGACGATTCCGTCCGCTGTCACGCCTTTGTCACGCTGGAATGCCTTCAAAGCTTCCCGCGTCTTCGGCCCGTCGATACCGTCGGCCAGTCCCGGTTTGTAGCCGAGCGCAATCAAGCGCTCCTGCACCTGCAGGGTCGTGGTCATGGAGGTTTCCCATCTCCGTTAATGATGTTCGCGGAATGAGATTGTCGGGGCTTTGACAATCCCGATAAAGTTGCGCACTATATTGCCACCGTGAAATTCCCCAAACATTCTCGGTGCGCCTCGATCCGGTTTTCCAGACCCTGCCGGATCGAGTTGCCGTGCACTCTGTCCCTGCCCGGAGGCGTGGCAGTGACGTGCACGACCCCAACCGCGGTGCGCTTGCGGTTTGCCATGGTGACGCCCCTTGGATTGCAGCCTTAGAAGGTGATGCCGTAGTAGTCGGCAAAGTCACCGCGGAGATAGTTGTAGATGGCGGTCACGCCCGCCTCGTCGAGCACGACGGGCGCGATGCCGAGCAGGCCGGAGACCGCTTTTCCGGTATAGCTGCTCGCGTGCTTGTGATAGCCGACACGCAGGTTCGTTCCGGTGTTGGAGTTCGGGCGGCTGGCAATCGCCGAAGGCGCTGGACTGGTAACAGACCCCCCGTAGCCCCGATAGATCGTAACGCCGGCCGCCACAGACCCGGTCGCCGCCCAAAACATCCAGGCACTTTCCGCGATATCGTTGACGGCAATGGATGACGTGATCGTCCCGGTCCCAGCGCCGAGCGACGCAAGCACCTTGAGAACGTCCGCATTATCAAAGAGGACAAGGTCCCCGATGCCGTTCGAGCCCGTGTCAACGTTGTTGTAGTTGCCGAGAAGGGACATCTTGGTATTGTTGGCAACCACGCCCGTCTTCTTCTGAACGACGCCGAAGTAGGTAAAGGCCGAGGGTGAATCCACGCCTGCGTTGATATACGAGCCCGCCCCGAGCAAGGCGCCGAGATCGGCGTCGTAGTATACAGGGTCGCCCACCACCACGCCGGGGACGGCGACATTGACGTAGTTCCGCAGCGCCGCCTCGTTGGAGCGCTGCGGAACGAAAAGACGAAGCAGACTGGGCGGGAATGCTGTCATGTCGAACGGGAAAGGCTGTGCGACCGAAAGCGGGAGGTGCCCACTGCCCGGGATAATCAGGTTGTTCCGGATGACGTTGACCATGGTGTGGCCTCCTCAGAAAAGGTGACGGTGCTGGTGGAAGGCGAGGCTGCGCGCGCCGCCGTCGTTGAGATGGTTGACGTCCAGCCAGAGGCCATCGGCCGATGTCTCCGAGTAGGGACCGATGATGGCGCTGTCGAAGAATGCGCAGTTGTTGGCCTTCGCGACCTCGAGCATCGCTTCCGCATAAACGCCTCGAGATGCCGCGCCGGCCCCGCCGCTCTCCGGGCACATGCACAGCAGGATTTCGACCCCCGGCCACGCAGCGCGGGCATTGGTGACGTAGGTGGTCAGGTGCGTCTTGAAATTGGCAATCGGCGTGTTCTGGTTGACGTCGTTGATCCCGAGACGGAGTTGCAGCAGATCCGGCACGATCGAGGCAGCGATGTCAGCAAAGTTGGCGCTAATCCAAGCCCATTGCTGCGCGTTAGTCCCGCTGTTGCCCGCCTTGCAATAGGCGACGCCAAGCGTCGAGCTGAAGAAAAACACGTCCGTGATGGAGACCTCGCCCGTGTTGCCGACGGTGTCGAGAGCGAACACCCGTGATGCGCCACCTGATGCGCTGGTGATATGGGCAACGCCGCTGGTAGCCGTGCCGTTGCCGACAACTGTCGAAACCACCGTGCCGCCGATCTTGGTGCGGAACGTGCCGGATCCGGAGTTGTCATAGAAGACAAACACCTCGTCGAAATCCATGGTGCCATAGACCCATGTGTCCGTGTCGAGGCTGGTGTGCATCGCATAACCATCGACCCCAAGTCTGCGCGTGGGGGCCGCCAAATCTATGT
Organism: Shinella sp. CPCC 101442; assembly: GCF_024704725.1. Lineage (GTDB taxonomy): Bacteria > Pseudomonadota > Alphaproteobacteria > Rhizobiales > Rhizobiaceae > Shinella. Next base: position 4,388 of record NZ_JALIQS010000002.1, read on the forward strand.
CCGTCAGCGTCCAGCCACCGGAGAGGGCTTGCGTTACTCCGTTGATCCCTGTCGTGCCACGCGCGGTCATATGCCCCTGCGCGCTCTTGCCGAATCGCGCGTAGAGGATATCGGCTTGCGCCTGCGGGATGGCCAGAGAGTCTTCCCAACTCTCGCCATTCCCAAGAATGACGACCGGAGAGACCTTTGCCGCCAAGGCATTGTAGACCCGGCGCAGCTTTGTGCCGTCCGTATATTGGCCGCCGATGTTTTCGGCGATGTAAGCCATCAGATCCGGGTCGAGACCCGTCGCGCCCAAGAGGCCGTTTCTGAGATAGACCGGCATGACTTCGACGCCGCTACCATTTTTGAAAACCCATAGCGGCAGGAATTCGCTGGTCAGCACATCGACGTCGCCGACCGGCACGAGAGGCTCGAATTGATCCCAGATGTAAGACAAAAAGTCAGAAGTGAGACCAGTGGCGCCGAAAAGGCCACCCTTGAGGTATGTCGGCATCACCCACCGACCGGCAGAATTCTTGAACATGGACAACGGGGTGATTGTGTTGTCCCAGGCCTGATCCATGAGGACGACTTCCCGAAGTGATATGTTGTCGACGTTGCCAAGACCGACATCGCTCTTGTTGGCAGCCTGCCACGCCTGCGACCCGGCAGTCATTCCGGCCATCAGGAACTTGCGGTTGTTGACCGTGCCTGTGGCCGGAACGTGGGAATTGCCATCGCCCGACGGGTGGATGTAGTTGTTTGCGCCGTCCTCGACGTTGATCATCGTGCGGACCTGCGCGGGCGTCAGGTCCGTCGGCGTGCCAGTTCCACCGCCTGCGACACGCCCCTTGATCGTGGCCTGCGCCATATCAGCAAGGCCGATCTGCCCCGAGCCCGAGAAGGCCAGGCTATTGTGGAGTGCAATAGCCTCAAGGTTGCCCGTGCCCGCGGTATCACGCCCGAGGAGCCGGTCAGTGGCAATGGTCTTGCTCGGATAAAGTCCATCCGTGACGACCTTGACCGCCGCCATCAGGTTCGCGATGGTCATGCGCTTAGGGGCATTCGCATCCTGGCTGTCGAAATACCCGATGCGGTCAGCGTCTACGGGTGTGTCCTTCGTTGACACATTATAATTCAGGTACAGCCCGTCAAAGTAAGCCTTAAGAGCCGTCTTGACGTTTCCCCAAGTCAGGCGCTTGGGGGCGTTCGCCGCCTCGCTGTCGAAGTATCCCACCCGGTCGGCGTCTACGGGGGTTGCCTTCGTCGACACACCCACGCTGGGGTACAGCCCGTCAAAGTAAGCCTTAAGAGCCGTCTTGATGGACAACCAGGTCACGCGTTTGAGCACATTGCTGGACTCGCTGTCGCGGATCGGCAGGGTGTCTGCGTCAGCCGGAGAGCCAAGCGTGGTGGCGGTTCCAAGAAGCGTAGAGAGCGCAGCCAGCGTGCTGTCGAGCTTCCCCTCAATGTCGGCTTCGAAGCCAGCGATAGCGGCCAAGGCTGCGGCAAGCTCTGCGGCGAACGTCGATGGCAACATGAGATTGGTGAGCGTCCATGCCCCCGATCCCGTCCCGCCATTGGTGACATATGCGCCGTTATAGGCGGCGGTGCTGTCGTTGTAGACAATACCGATAGAGCCGGACGGACGGGCCGCAGCCGCATACATCGCCGAACGCGTCGCATAGAGCGCGGCATTCCCGATAATCAAGCCCGAAAGCGTCGTGCCAACAATGTTTTCGATAAGCGAAAACAGTGCGATAATCTCGGCCTTCTTCGGCTTGTCCGGATTTGCCGATGGGCCGGCCGAATAGGTGACCTTGGCAGAATCGAAAAGTGCGCCCACGGCGTTTCTCCATGCGGAAGCGCCCCGCCAATGGCAGGGCAGAGTTCTCGGATTTTTGGGTCGTCAGATGATGGTTACGGTGATCGGGCCACTGGTTGGGCCAGGAACACCAGAACCGTTGCGCGGCACGGCGTAATAATCCCACACGCCTTGGGGCGCGCAGGTGACGGACGATTTGTAGAGGACTGCGTCGTCAACAGACCCGTCCCACGGCGCTCCGGCGGCCAGCGCGAATGCGTTGTTGCCACTGACCGACGTGAGCGAGCCGCGAAACGTCCCATTCGTCGACAGCGACGGCCCGCCGACGGTTGTCCCGCCGGTCAAGCGCGGGACGAGGATGTTTGCCGTCATGCCGGAGATAGTCACAGACCACCGCCAGAATGAACCGACATCGTCACCGGGCGCCGGGCTTAGCGATTGTGACAAGGTGCCTGCGTTTCCGGTGGCATGCGTTGCCTTGTGGGCTGCAATAGACCAGCCAGGCCCCTTTGACCAATCCGTATCCGCAGCAAAGTTACCATTGGCGAGCGCATTCACACGCGTCGTGTCGCCGTCCGTCCAGCCGTACGTGGTGGAGGCAACGGCGACTTGCGTGAAGACAGGCGTCAGGAGAGCAGGATTGAAGCTCGCACCCGTTGCGACCCGGTAGATATCGACAGTCTTTACACGCGGATCGTTCTTCGTTTTGAACGAAAACACCGCGTTGCCGAGATGAGGCGCGGAAGCGGTCTGGGTGAACGTATCCAGCGCCTGCGGTGCCACGGGGTCGGCGGTCGAAAAAATCTCGGAAACTGGCGACCAATTGCCATACTTCCCCTTTGAGGTGATGTATGCCGACTCAACCTCAAGCAGATAATCCGGTGGAACGGGAGCAGAGTTCACCTTTATGAACCCCGCAGAAGGGGAAGCGTCATTAAATATCTGCTCGACCCATTCTCCCGGAGATCCTGCGCCTGTATCTTTGATCCGATACCTGACAGAGAGCGACAGGTCATTGTGATCAGGGTCCACGATTGACAGCGCCAGATAAACACCACCGCTTTTGGCTTTAGCCACGATTGAATCGATATCTGGCGTTGGGATGTTCGCTATTGCCGGCTTTGGCGGGACAGGGGGCGCGGAGCCTTCGTCGGTTGCCGGATTCCACGCATCTATATCAACGGGATGCTTCACAAAATCCATCGTAAAGCCGCCCTTCGTCAGGGCGAGAACAGACCGACGGTTTTCAACGACCGCGCCGTCCAGAGACGGCAACCCCATCGGAGTTTCCATCCTGTTCCAGCGCTTGTAGACCGCATTGATGCCTGACAGCCTTACGTCTAAAGCCCCCTTCTTTTTCTCCTTGAACCTACGCCAATCGCGAATGCCAAGGCGTCTTCCCTGCCTCCACTGTGTGCACCACCCGTAGTCGGCCTCCTGCGCCAGGATTCGACCAGCAACCAATTGCGCAGCTGTATCTTCAAAGAAGTCAGTATCAGTGGTTGTGTAGTCGGTCAGGGGATGGGTAATCTTGGGGATGAGGCGGTTGCATTCATCCTTGAACAAAACATCATGCTGAAGTTGATAACCCGTGATGTCACGGTCTTTCAGGACCCCGCAATATTTCTCGCGGAACTTCCCGACGACAAAAAGAAGCGCGCCATCCCCGCGCTCGCAAAGCCAGCCATCGCAGGTGGCGAGAATAGCGTTTGTGCCGACTTTAGGGTCATTTTCCGCCGTAGCGAAACCGTCGCACAGGTAGCGCTTTTCTGTTCCGCCCCCGTTGAGCGCCACATCTTCATCGCAAACGTCGGCTTCTTCCTTCCACATGTCGATGACAGGCAAGATCGCTCGCGTGTAGTCTCGACGGTGGCCAAATTCCGAGAAGCACTGATGCCAAAGCATGATGAGTGCTGCGTTGCGGGAATAGGTCCATGTCGACGGAGAACTCGGACTCTGGGCTGGATCGCGCGGATCCCAGACTTTTGCGCCTTCGACCTCAACGGAATACCGCGGCGCGCCGTATGGAAACTTAGTGGTGAATTCCTTCGCTTTGGGTGTCTTTGCGATGAGCGACAGAGAGGCTTGTCCGTCGCCTCGATGATTACTCGTCCACACGGCGTCCGCCGACAGGTCGGCTACAATCGGAGCGTAAGCCGTTTCGGTGGGCAACCCGATGCGGTGGTCAAGTGCTATGAGATCGTATCCATAGCGACCGTCCGCCAGAGGCTGAACGTTGCCGCCACCGTCGATCGTCACAACGTCGTCATGCAGCCAACGCTTTGTAATGGCGTTAATGCGGTGGCCAGCGATTGCTTGAACCGCATAGAGCTTCGAGCCCTTCGCCTCCCAAAGCATAAATGCACCAGCGACGCGACGGCGACCGACTACCCACTGCCGATACGGGATGGCCTGCGTTACAGGCTGCTTGCCGTCATCCGGCTTCGGAGGCTTCGGTGCAAGGAGATATTGCAGACCGATGGACAGCGCGGTCGTCGCGATGGCTGAGGCGATTGTTGCGGCAGAAATACCAGCTATAGTTATATTGCCGAGCACCGTTCCCGCAAAAATCGGCGTGAAGATCGGGTCGAATACGACTTGGCTATAGAGAGATGTCGTGTGCCCCAGGCCGTAGCGCTGAAGCATCATTCGGCTGTGAAAACTCAAGTGGAACCCTCCATGCCGCGACCATTTCGGCGCGGCGGGCGATAACTCCTGCAGGAGAGATCGACGCCCAAAGCGGGCCAAATCTTATTGCCCCAACATCCGTCACGACGACTTCGCCCGCGTCATCGCCGGCCAACATGCGGACGAGGCCGACGTCTCCATCTTCCGGAGCGTCCGTGCGCGTGGCGCCAATCGGCAGCAGGCGGCCGTCCATGAACGCCACCGCACCGCCCGCAATGGTCATGATTGCGTTGGCGCCCGCACGTGTACTGTAGGAGCCGCGAAGATCCGACGCCGGGTCGATCCCTGACCGCTCGGCTATCCAGGTGGCGCAAAACGTCATGCAGTCGTCGCCGACTGCCCCGCCCCATCGAAACCGATGCGGCAAGCTTAGAAAGCTCTTGATGTCCATGAGTTCTCGCGAAATTAGTAGTTCGGCCAAACCGGCGACACGCCGCGAGCCATGCGGGAAGTGTTGTCGCAAAAGAGGTCTGTCAGCGAGATTGCCTTTTGCTGAGCAGCAGACCAGATCGAGCGCGCTGGGCGACTTCGCGTTTCGCTGCCAGCCGCGATTACCAGTCCAAGCGTCAGGGTTCGGTTCTCCACGCCCATCACGGTCGGACTGGACTCTGTCGGGTGGCTGGCCGTGCCGCGCCATAGCGGCACGATTTGGCTCATCGGCTGGTAATAGTTATCGAGCGTCGTGATGCCGACAAACACGTCGGCTCCTCGCACTGGCGGGATGCTCGCCAAAACCCGCGCACCACTTGTCGGGTCGACACCTGAAATCGCGAACTCGACGCTATCCGCAGTACCGTTCACCAGCGTCTCAAGTGTCGGGACGCCAATGAGGCGTCCGCCACCAAGGTAGACCGCGCCGCTTTCGTCAACGCTTTCGATCTGTATCGGAATGTCGTTGACGCCGAGCCAAACCCGTAGCGGCGGCGACGTGGATATGTGAAGAAAAATTCCAAGCTGGTGGCTTTCGGCCAGCGCGTCGGTGACGTTGGATGGAACCCAATCGCTCATCAAGCCTCCACGAAGCGCATGTCCTGCTTAATCGAGAAGAATGCCTCGGTCACGGACGGAAGAGTAAAGTCGGCCGGGAAACGCCCGACGAAACGAGGGCGGGCGAACTCGACACGTGTCTCAGCAGTCACCGCTTCCCGCAAAGGTGGGTTGATCGCCAGCGTATACGTACCGTTGGTGCTCGACGGAGCGGAGATGACCTCCCAGTATCGATAGGCTCGCCATCCTTTTGTCGGGTGGTAAATCGAGAACCAATCACTGTGCCGAAGTCGGCGGGATAGACCTGTGGTCGTCAGCGACAGAACGCCGGCATTCAGCGATGCATCGGTCGATACTTCGCCCCATACGGTGGCCTGGCTATAGCCGGCTCCATCACTGAAAAGCCCGCCATCTGAGTGAGGAATACCAGTCAAGTACGGCGCGCTTAGTCCGCCAATCTTAGGAAAGGGGCCCCACCAGTCTGTGGGGATTGGCACGTTGATGAGCCGGAAGCTACCATTCAGGCGCGCACTGAGCATATTGACATATTCGTGCTGCTCCTCTGTGGTGATCCTGCAGCTCTCATAGGATGCGGAGATGAGCCCGCCGCCGGACAATTCCGAAGCGGCGGGCTCGCCGGCTATTGGTCGGCCCCCCTCAAGCGCGGCACCTCTAACGTCGACTGGCACCCTTTCAGGCGCAAGGAAGTCAATGTCGACAGTCGGCAAGCCGATGAATGCCATAGCTAACCCTTGTCTGTTTGGTAACTCGCCTGCACAGAGCCAAATCCACCGCGCCGCATCTGGTCATTCTGACCAGCAAGCGCTTCATTGACACCCTGCCGCACAAGCATGCGGACATGGTCGTCACCGTTGGCGCCTTGAATCTGAACGGTTAGAGCGGACTCGTTTCGAATGGTGCGCGGCCCACCTGACGGGGTGAGGCGGGGTGCGCGTGGGGCGTTGATCTTGGTGTGGTCTGTGACTGTTTCGCGTGGATGCATGAGCGCCAGAAAGCCGCCCTTTCCATCTAGGCCGCCCGATCTGGCGCCCATGCCTGTGTTGCCGCCGCCGTCGAAGCCAGGCATCCCTTTGAGGAAGTTCCCCAGCGTCGTGTTCGGCTTGAACGAGGAGGAGAACAGGCCAGAGAGGTCTATTCCTCCAGACGCACCCCCAATGCCAGATGTCAGGTTGGTCGCGAGTGAACTAAGGCCTTTGGTGGTTTCGGTAGAAGCCGAGGCCATCTTTTCGAGCGCAGCGGCAGCGGTGTCGGCGCCCTTCCCGATACCGTCCCAATTGCCGACACCGACCTTTGCAGCGCCGTACCACGCACCCCATCCGCTCTTCTTTGCATTGTCGAGTGCAAAATCAACGCCAGCAGGGCCGTTAGCCGCAAGAGCCGGATCAAGCCCGGTCTGCTTCATCATGGCGTTGCCGAGTCCGCCGCCCTTGTAGAGTTGGAAAGGGCCAAACGACGGCTCGCGTACGCCATTCTTGACGAAGTTCGACTGGAGATTCCAGCTATCCAGGCCGCCCTCAGATTTGGCAACCTTGAGGGCAATAGCCGGGTCGATGCCGCGCTTAATAGCCGCCTGCGTGATATAGGAGGCAATGTCGCCAGTAGGCAGAGCAGCCGGCAACGCCGAACGGGAAACAGCGCCCACAGGGGCAGCAGCAGCGCCAAGCAGTTCACCCAGCGTAGTCGTCGCCGAAAACGACGCGCCGCTGGCTCCCCCGCCGAGTTTCGGCATCAGGGCAGATGCTAGCGCGCTATCGATCTGCGAGAACAGACTTTCCAGTGACTTTTGCATCGCGCTGGCGGCGGCACTCTTCACCGCATCCCCGAACGCCTCGCCTAAGCTCTTCCCTTCCGATATGAGTCCAGTAGAGAACTGCATCGCAAACGACTTGAAGCCGTCGGCGATCTCCTCCTGCTGCAACGACTGCCGGATCGCCTGCGCGTTGCTATCGGTGAGATCGTCGGAAAGCCCATACTGCCTTTTTGTCGTGATGACCTTCTGGTCCGTCTGCGACAGGGAGTTGAAGCGCGCAGCGTTGAGCAGGTCTTGCTGTAGTTTGGTTTCGGACAGCGCCTGCGAGTATTTCTCGTACAGCGCGACCTTCTGCTCGATTTCCGCACGCTGTGTCGGACTAAGCGACTTGCCCTTGTCTTCTGCCTGCTGAAGCAATTCGAGACGGAATCGCGCCGCATCCGTCGCCACACCGTACTGACCAGTGAGCTCCATTTCGAGCTGCAATTGGCCGATGCGGTCGTTGGCAGACTTGATCAGATCGCGGTAAGCGTTGGCCGCTTTCTGTGCGGCTGTTTCCTGCTTCTTGCCGGCGTTGTCTGCGCCAGGCAAGCCATCTAGCTCAATCAGCGGACGGCGTTCCGGGGTGGGTCCATTGAAAGGCAAGACAGCCCCGATGCCACCCATTGTGCCATCGGCAGTACGCTCCATACCGCCATATGTTCCGCGACTGGGGTGCCGGGAAGTCAACGCTATAGCGGCGTCACGATCAAACGTCTTCGCCTTCCCCGACGCATTGGCGATGGCTGCGGCCAATATATCAAACTGCTTCGCGAAGTCCGCGATCGTCGGAATGCCGGTTTCCGAGATGAACCCGGCGAGCGCATCCTGCACGCGTTTGGCGTCAGCGGCTGTGGCGGTTCCCTTGTCGATCCTTGACTGAAGATCGTTGAACGCCTTCTGGAGTGCAACGATTCCATCGACATTGTCGCTACTCTGCTGGATGTCAGTCTTCAGCGCCGTGAACTCAACATTCACGTCCGCCATTTGTTTCCGCAGATCATCCCATTGGGCGCTTTTCCCAACTTGGAGTGCTTCCGCAAGCTCCCTGTCTCCGGCTATCTTCTGACGTTCGTCGTTGTATGCTTTGAGGGCGGGGAGTGCATCCCCCCACTTAGCCACCACACCAGCAACGAGTTCGGCTTCCCTCTTCAGAGTTTCCTCTGATTTGGCCCCACCCCATTCTAGAGCACTAAAATACTGAATTAGCGCTGCGCTCGCTGCAATCGACCCGATCGTAACGAGCGACATCGGGTTTATGATTTGAGCAAAAGCTCCGGCAACCGCTGGGCCGACAGATTGTCCACTTGCTTTGATGTCGTTGAAAACAGCCGCAACTTGCGGGCCCTGTTGAAGAGCCACCGTATACCACGGCATAAATGGGGCCGTGGTGATCGTATCAAACCCCTGAGCGGCAAGGTTAGACGCGTTAAACGCACCGCCTGAATTCCTTCCCCCAAGGGTATCTTTCAGCGCAGCGTTTCGCCCCTTGATCGCTGCAGTACTCGCGAGGGCTGCCTGCCTTTCGCGCTGGATGGCACTCGTCATCTCGTCGGCTGAGATTGCGCCGATAGCATGTGCGCGCCGAATGTCCGCCACCGCGGTCTTGTAGTTATTGATCGTCGCAAACAGCGGGCTGTACTTGGTGCGAAGGCGCTCGAGCTCCTTGCCCTGGTCGGCGAGCGCTCCGGTCCATTCCTTGGCGCCCTTCGTGCCGACGCCAACCATGGCATTGATGCGGTTTTGCATCGCCGTAGTCATGGCATTGTCGATGCCTCGGCCTAGGCTGTCGAACTGTTTCTGCACCTTGCTGGTGGAGGAACCGATCTCCTGCTCGAGCTTCTTCATGCCCCGCCGGATCGTGGCGATGTCAACGCCAATGGCGATAATCATGTCGTCGTTGGAGTTGTCAGCCAAGGCAGATTCATCCTAAAATGGAGAGGCCCGCGCAAGGCGGGCTTCAAGGGAATGTGGTATGAAGAGGATGGCGTCTATATTTGCCGCGGCAGCCTTGCTGGTCGCGAGAGTCTCAGTGGCCAAAGACGAGAAATGACGATCAACCGCGGGAACTGGCTGCGCCACATCGACGATATTGCGACAAACCGCGTGGATTCCGACAAGCGGGAAGATTTGCGACGTTGCCTCATGGCGGGAGCTGTCGTTGACAGCGATCTAGACGCCGCTACTGCTCGCCATCGCTAACCATACTTCGCCAACAACGTAGCCATTTCGCCCTTAGTGGGCGCCTTCGGCTTTTCTTCCGCCCCGTTCGCCTCGTTTCGACCGTGGATAGCCTGAAAGAACTCAGTGAGCGTGGCGTCCCAGAAATCCTGATGACGCCACTGCAGGCCGCCAAGTCCTAGACGCATCCAATCGCGCCACGGAAACGGGTCTTCTTTGCGCTTTATGCCGCCTGGACGACGGCTTCCACGTTTCCCTCGTCACCATCATCGAAATGATGGGCCAGAGCCGCTGAAAACGCCGCTGCGCACGCTGGGAAGTGCTTCAATCTCAAACGGTCGATAGCCGCGAGACGATCGCCGGCCACTGTCATAAGCTCGATGCCGGCCAGCGTTGCGGCCGCCTCGACGCCGGACAGGCGCACGAACAGATCCTGGAAGCTTTTGCACTCCAGCCGCGTCGATACCGCGGACAGCCCACCCATTGTGGCGGCAATGACCAGCGGAACGTCGCCGATCCATAGGGGGATCTCCCCGCGTGCGCCATTGGCGGCAAGCGGGAAGGGTTTTTCTGCCTTGGGTGTTGCAGTTTCAGCCACGGGCTTTTTCTCCTCTTTAGCCATCGGTTATGCCTCCGCCGTGAAGGAGAGCTCGCCAGCTGCCTCAAAGGTGCCGTTGAACTGCAGGTCGTCTTCCATGCCGCCATCGAACGTGAAATTCGTAGCGAAATACGGGCCCTCGAACGTACCGAGACCGGGAACGACCACCTGCGCGTTGAACACGGTCGTATTGATGACCTTGCCCATGAACGCCTTCATAGCGGCGCTGGACACGAACGTACCGGAACCGGAGAAGGTGCGGCTTGAAATGCCGGGACGGCCAGTTTTTTGCACCGGGCCGCCGGGGTTGGTGCAACTAGGCTTCGTGGTGTCGACCGTGTTGGCCGAAAGGTCGAAGCTACGATCCTTCAGGCCGCAGAGATTGGTAAATACTTCCGGCGTCGCTCCGTCGCCGAGTTTGATGAGCAAAAGCCTACCGAGCTGTTCGCCGTCTGCCATAGTCTCTCCTTCGCCGGACGAGCCGGACGTTCTTCAGTTCGATTTTGAGGAATGCCCGGTCCTAGGACAGCGGCTTGTGTACTTTCGCACGCAGTTCAATGACGGCGTGGCTGGTCAGCCCGTCGGGGTCGCGGAAACTCCGCGTCCCTTGGTGCATGATGAATACGAGGTGCCACGACGCCAGCACCAACGGCGCCATATGCAGCGATCCAGAGACCGCAGACGCGATCTCCTTCACTGCCGGAAAGCCGACTTTGCGCGACCACGCATGCATTGTCAGGTAGACGTCGCCACCCTCGATGCACGTCGCATCGTCGCGGATGAATTGCGTCTCACCGAGCGTGACATAGCCAAGCTTTGGTTTGTCCCACCGACCATCAGGAGGCTGGTCATAGACCCCGTTGACGAGGTTCATCAGCTCCGTGTCGGCCTTCAGACGCGGCACAATGGCGTCCTGCAGTTCCAGTTCGGGACTCATTTCTTCATGGCCTCCCGAACACCTTTATTCACCGCCGCGCGGATGCGCTTCATGATCTTTGGACGCATCGCCCTATAGGTGGAGAAGATGTGTGGCTGTGCCGCGGTGCCGGGGTGCTGCGTTCCGCCGCCTTCGCGGTGGGTCGCTTGCCCCAAGACCGTGCCTCCGCCCTTGGCGGTGTTGTGCGGCGCGGTGCCAAATTCCAAGAAACGCCAAATGTATTCAGCGAACAGCCCGACTGCGGTCGGATCTTTGGCCGCAGCCTTGCTCACACGCTCCTGCTGCGGGCGGTTGGCGAGCTCGTCGGCCTCGATGCTCTCCATGTATTCCAGCGTCGCCCCCGTAGGAGCGCGGTGGCGGATCGCCTCAGCCAGTTCATCCCCGGCCTTCCGTTTCGCTTCGGTGGCGTACTTCGCCACGTTGGGAGCCACTTCTGTCAGGCGGCGAAACAGCGCGTCCTTGCCGATTGTCGTGGCTTTCAGCGCCATGTCCTACCCCGCGTTATGTCGCCACGCCATCGTCGACCATCATATCGAGCCAGGCGTTCGTCTGGTCTGGATCGGAGACTGATCGGATGTTGAGCTCGCGCCTCGAATTGCGGGCGTCTATGGCCCTCCAGGAAGGCGTCACCTCCCGACTTGCTGTGTGACTGCGAACGCGAACGATATACGGCTGCACGCCCGTCAGACGGGCCGCCAGCACGGGCTCTCCGCCCCTGAGCGGGATGAGCTCGGCAAAGTCGGTGAACTTGGTCTCCCAGTCTCCGGACTGTTCGTTACCGCGTCCATCATCGACCAGCGGCCGAACCTGAAAGTGCAGCTTGACGCGCAAGGCGCCGCTATTCGGCTTCTTTGCCATCCGCCACCTTCTTTGTCCGTACCGCTTTGCCGGCCGCAACCGCCTCATCAGCGCAGGTGCGCGTGACGTTCAGGTGCATGCCGGCCTTATACGCGATGGTGAAAGCCGGCTGCACCCAGTAGTAGTCGGCGGTAAATTTCACCCACATAGCTACAGCGTCACGCCCGGATCCTGGATATCAACGGCCAACACACTCGCCGACTTGGCGATGCCGATCAAAATCGGGTCCATGCCGCTCGCCAGGTCAGCAACCGGACAAATGCCGCCGGCCGTTCCGGACAGATAGTAGGCCGTGCCCGCAGTGATCGTCGCGCCGATTGTGATGTCGCCGCTCTTGTGGAGCGCAACCGGCTGGTTGAGGCTGGCGCCATTCAACGCAATGCCGTGCACCGTGCGCGTGCCCGTGCCGTTGTTGTCCGAGAGCATCCACTTGTTCGTGGTCGCGTCGAGGAACACAGCCTTACCAGCCGCGATCGTCTCGCCTGACGTGCCGTGATCGCGCGTGGAATTCGTGCCCGCGACCACACTGGCCGCGGTGATTGTCAGGTCTGCCATGGGGTCTCCTGCGGCCTATCGCCGGTAATTTGTCAAAAGAGCGTCGAACGCCGTCCATTCTGGCGTTTCCGCGTTCTCGCGATTTAGGTAGGCTTCAGCGATCCAGAGCAGCATAGCATGTCGTATGGACGCTGGCAGAGTTTCGTATCCGGCTATCGCTGTCACGGTAATGCGTGAACCTGGGCGTGTCGCTGGCCAACTCTGACCGTACGCAGGAACGACAGACGCCTCGAGCCCATCGGCTCGCAAGTCATACGCCGCATCTGGCACAGTCTGGTCAGTACCGTCCGTCGCAACATACTCGATATCCACGTCGCTCACCGGAGCAATGGGAAGCCGCGCCATGTCGCAAAAACTGTCGCATTTGACTTCAACGGCCTGCTGCGCCAGAGGCGTGCCGCAACAGCGCTCGACATAGTCGCGCGCTGCGGAAATGAACCCCAACAGCAGCGCGTCATCGTCATCGTGTAGAACGTTGCACTGGCGCTTTGCTTCGGCGACTGAAACCGGGTCATTCCCCGGCGTTGTCACCTTCGGTGGGTACCACATCCCTGCCCCGCTTTCCGCGCCTCTCTGGCGCTGACGCTTTGACCGCGCGCTCAATCGGCTGCTCGACAACGGGAATGGCAAAGCCGGCGTCAATCAAACGCCCGGCTTCGTCATCGGGGAAATGAAACTCATCACCGGGGTCGAGTGTGTAAAATGGGCCCGAGATACCCACCAACATCTTGATCAGCATCAGCCGGCGCTCAGCGTCAGTACGCCACTGTTGCTCCAGAGCGCGCCAGCAACGTTCGGGTTCGCGGTCGGAAGACCAGTAACAATCACGCGGCTGTTGGCGTCTACCGTGAAAATGGCGTTGCCAACCTTCAGGGAGCCGCCGGGCGCGATCGTCTGGCGGTTGCCGCCCTGTTCGGTGTAAACTTTCGTCGTGTAGCTCATCGCCACCTCCAAAGTGAAAGGCGGGCCGGAGCCCGCCAATTGTTGTTAGGCCTGGATGAGGTGCTTGACAGCCGCGGTGTCGCCGAGCTCGCCGTCGAAGTAGATCAAGCCGGCGACGCCGAGGTCGGGCCAGAAGCGCTCGCGCAGGACGCCGATGAGCGGCGAGCCAACCTTGCGGACAAAATACTTGCCGAAGTCGCCGAACAGCATCGTCTTGTTGCCCGTGGTGATGTTCGCCATGGCCTGGTTGATGCTGTAGTTGTAGCCTAGGAGAACATTCGGCACACCGGTCTGAACGCTACCCATCGTCCAGATGTAGCGGCCCTCACCATCCTTGAGCTTGCGGATAGCCGCCAGCGTCAGGTCGTTGAACATGAAGCGAACCTTCGGCGACTGGCGATAGGCCGGGTCGACGGAATGGATCAGGTCGATGATTTCGTCATAGGTGATGGCGCCAGTCGCCACCGCGGTCTTGCCGAGCGAAGATGCGGTCACGACACCGTTCGGATCGCCAGTGCCGTCGCCTACCGTCAGCTCCTGGTTGGCAATGCGGCCAAGGCGCTCGCCGAGAAGCTGACCAAGCAGCGATTCCATGTTGAAGATGGAGTCGCGTGCAAGCTCCAGCGAGAACTTCACGAACTCGGTGTCATAGCCGTAGGAATCCAGCGACTTCTGACCGAACGTGACGTCCTTGCCGCCGTCGTCCGTAAGAGCAGTGCCTTCGGTGTGCTTCTCGGCGGTAACAGCTGTGTCATCAACCGTCGGAACCTTGATCGGGTTGCCGCTGGCAGTGTTGAGCGTGGTGCAGATGTCCTCGTCATACATCGGACCCCAAGCCTTCATGGACTTGATGATCTGATTCGAGAGCTCGGTCGGGACGGTGAAGCCGCCCGCGGTCGTGGTACCGACCGTCTGCATGCGCTTTTCCTTGTCGGCCTCGACATGGCCGGCGCGAAGAATCTTGCGCTCTTCCGGCTCAAGCTCACCAAGATCAGCGCCACTGGCAATGAACTTGTAGAATACCTCGCGGTATTCAAGCTTGGCCGCTTCTTCCTGGCCGCGCGTTTCGATGTCTTCGCCCTTCGGGCGCTTCTTGGCCCGCTCTTCTTCCTGCCGGACAGCGAAACGCGCCTCGACTTCGGCCATCTTCTGCTCACGCTCGATCGTGCGCTCGAGCTTGTCAAAGTCGGCCATGATCGTGTCGTGGCGGGCCTCGAGTTCGGCCGAGCGGGCCTCGTCGGTGTTCTTCTTGATTTCGTCGAGAGCCTCGCGAGCCTGCGTCATAAGGCGGCCGCGCTTCTCCTGCAGTTCCGTAACGGACATACTGGTCTCCAGTCTTCGATTTTAGGGGGAAATGGCAGGACGTCTGGTCCGGCCCTCCGGCAGTGCCGGGTGACTACGAGGCGTCCTGCCTGTCGCCTAGCGACTGGATGCCTCGAAATTTTTGCTCCATAGTCGCGCGCTTCTCTGCGATGCGACGTTCAGCGGCATTTCTGTTTTCAACTCGCCGCTGTTCGGCTGTTTTTTCTTCTTCTGCCTCCGCCCGAAATGCATCGAGCGACCGCTTGCCCAGAGTGGTGTCCTCGTAGGCCGGGATAGGCGTAGCTGTGACTTCGTAGAGTTCAGCCTCTAGAACGGTGCGTTGCGGCATGTCACCGGTATCGTCCCATTCCTGCTTTGTGGCGCGGAACCCGAAAGACATGCCGCTGATGTCGCCGCGGTCGACGAGTTCCCACAGGTCATTCCCGTCAGTCGTGTTTGGCACATCGATTTCGACCTTCAGGCCGCGCTCGTCCTCTACCAGACGAAGAGTTTTGCTCTTAGTCCGTCCGAGTACGCGGCCTGAGTCGTGATTGACGAGCGCCAAAACGTCTCCGCGGATCGCCTTGGTAAAGGCTCCCGGCGCAATACGCTCAACGAAATAGTCGCCGATCGTCGTGTCGCTGTTCCAAACGACCGCATACCCCGTCAGGGTACGTTTGTCGCTGTCAGCACGAACTTCGACGCCAAGCGTACCGCCGCGTTTCTCAATGTCTTTGATCATGCGGCTTCCGCCTCACCCTCGTTGCCGTCTACCGGCGTATTGTCATTGGCAGAGGCCGGCACTTCGCCGGCCATATCAACAGGAACCGTCGCCTGCTGGATGAGCAACTTCTCGCCACCCGGAAGCGGCGGTCGGTTGTCGAGCTCGCGAGCCTCATTCGGGGTCAGCTGCGCGGTCATGATCGCGCGGGCGTTGCCCTCCATGCGGGTCTTGTAGTCACCGCGAAGCAGGCCATCCAGATTGTGTTCGACATACCTGCTGCGTGCGGTACGACCGAATAGCTTCAGGTTCATCTCACCCTCAAGAGCCTCAGCCCACTGGCCGATGAGGTGCTTCACAAGGTGCAGATCCTGCTGCTCTGCATTGCTGAATGTCGCCTTCGACAAGTCCTGCAGAAACACCGGGGGCATCTGCCAAGCCCGCGCGATCTCTTCCACTTGAAAGCGTCGCGCCTCGACCATCTGACCCTTGGCTGGGTCCAGCCCCACCGGATTCAACTTGTAGCCAGGCGGAATCGGAAAGACGGACTCGCCGGCGCCCTTGGCGCCGTCGATCGCACGCTTGATATCGGCCTTGGCGCGGTTCATCGCGTCGCCGTTTGCCGGCAGTGGGCCTTCCAGCACCAGCGGAGGAACGCCCCCGCCAGCAAAGAAGTTTGATCCGTAGTCGTTCATGGCCAGCGCAAGCTGGATGGCTTTCGAGGCCTGCGCGATCGGCCCGTAATGCTTCAGTCCATCCGCCTTCAACATGAACGGGACGTCGATAACGTCCGCAGCAGAATATTCGATGCCATCGCAGGTGTAGAACACCTTACCGGCGCGTCGCGAGATCGTAGTCTTGCCCGGATCCAGCGGCCAGATAGCATCAACGCCCTGCGGCGTGCGCTCAATCCATGCTAGACCGCGTCCGCCCGTGAATACTTGAGACCAAAACCAGTGCCAGAACTTGAATCGGTCCTGCGCTGGATTAGGCGCATCATGCACCACCGTTGCCAGCATGCCACTGATACGCTCCGAGCCCGTCTTGGTCTTGCGATAGGCGTGCAGCGGCAGAGCCGCCAGCGTGCGCGACAGAAAGTTCACGGCCGCCCACACCGCGGGCACCGTGAGTGCGTTATCGATCGTCACCGCCGGAAGGTTCGCCGACTGCACGCCGAAGAATGCCAAGAAGTTCTCGGCGCTCACTGGAACCGTGGGATTTTCGATAGTTGTGCGCGTTTCCGCCGGTTCTTTGGCTTTTGGGCGGCCTAGGCCAAACTTCCAGTCCATTATGCCGCCTTACTGAGTTGGAATTCCGGGTCATCCCAAGGGGATGCCGTGTCTGCCGAGCCCTCATAAGTGCCGGCAACCGAAGTCGCCATCGCAAGCGCCACCGCGCCGTCGATACGGCCGCGTGACTTCTGCTTATCGAGCTTGCGGTTGCCGGACGGGTCCGGCTTCACCGTGGCATTCATCATGCACATGGTCAGGACAGGATGAGCGCCATGGACGATCTTCCGGTTTAGGATCAGGCTTTCGAGATCGCGAAGAGCCGGCGACATGGATTGAAAACCCTGCCCCATCGGCTCGAACACTGCATCATCGCCGTCAAGCTGCTCCTCGGTGAAGCCAACCTTCTGCAGCCACGGCTTGAAGTGCCGCCAGTTCCAGCGGTCGAAGGCGATTTTCCTGATATCCAGCGTATCGAACAGTTCGCGAAGGTGATGCGCGACGAACTCATAGTCGACGGTAGGACCGTCAGGTGCCTCAAGGAACCGGACACCATCCTCGTTCGGGGTATGCCAGACATCATAAGGCACGCGGTCGGCCTTGGCCTTCTCGCGAAGATTGTCGCCAGGCAGCCAGAACGTCGGCTTCACATGCCAGATGGTTCCCGTGTCTGCTTCCCTCGGTGCCATGAGCACCAAGGCAGTGAGGTCGGACACTTCCGAAAGGTCGAGGCCGCCGAAGACGGGAAGCCCTTTGAAATCATCAACAGGGCCGTCGCAAGCCCTCCAAACAGCAGGCGAGACGAATGGCGCGGACGCATCTATGCGCTGATTCAGGAAAAGCCAGCGGAAACTGGCTTCCTTCGTCGGCATGCGCTGCGCAAGCAGCGAAAAGTCCTCGACGTCTTTGATCGATCGGAAAAGACCAAGCGCCGGATTTGCTGCAGCCCATCCAGTTCGGTCGTCGAGTTCGCAGTCCTTTGGTGCCGTATAAATGTGGCTGACAATGCGCGGATCCTTTGAGGTTTCCGCATCGTCTATCCATCGGGAAAAAAGATCGTTGTCTGTCGCAGCCTGCGTCGAGATCGCGAAGAGCATCGCGCGCCCTTCATAGGCGCCCTGCGATGTCTCGATCGCCTCGACGAAGTCATCCGTCGGACCCTTGATCTGACCTACTTCATCAAGGATAGCCAGAATCGGCGAGCCGCCGTGTGCGCTCTTCGCTTCAGCGGAGCTTGCCTGGTACTCGACATTCTTGGCGTATCCCAAGATCGTCTTGCTGGACGGCGTAACATGCGCCAGCTTTTTGAGCTCTGGCGACATGTAGATCATTTTCGAGGCGTAGTTGAACACCTCGGCAGCCTGTTTGCGGGAGCGAGCGCCGGAAATGATGCGCCCGTTCTGATATGCCTCTGGACCGACAATGTGCGCCAGCAGCAGACAGGCTATAAGGCCGGTCTTGCCGTTCTTACGAGCGATAGACAGGTAGGCACGCGATGTCCCCGCCGGATTGTCATATACAGCCAGAATGAACTTGCGCTGGAATTCCAGCAGTTTTACCGGCTTGCCGAGCAGCGTCCCTTCTGGGACCAGACAGTACCGCTCGATGAACGCGATAACGCGCTCGCCGCGGGTCATCGGCTTCTTTGCCATGCAATTCCCTAACCGGGTCGCGCCAGCAAATCGTCATCCAGCGGATTGTCGCCCTCGATGCCCTTGGCCGCGTCTCGACGCTTCGCAACGTCCCTCGCCTCGCCCGCTTGCGCACGCGCGTGAAGCGACAACGATCGACGGAAAGACAAGATGGAACTGGCGTGCATCTGCACGATTGATTTGCGCGGGTTGGCGACCGGCGTCCCTTTTTCAGTGCGCGCCACGCCGCCCTCATCGCGCAGCAATTTCTGCTCGCGCGTCAGGTCTGCCATCGTCCTGGCCAGCATCGCCGCGAGCTCCAGCTGGTGCGAAGACCACTCCGAGCGCGCGTATTCCGCTATGACATTTCGGAAAAATGGGATGTCTTCTTGATCGAGCGGCACATTGGCCGGCTGCTTGATTTCCGCAACCGCTTTGGCCATCACGCGGACAGCTTCGGCAGCGCTATCGATACGCGCCTTCCGCTTCGCCATGGCTTCACCTCATAGAAATTTCTGTATTAGCACTAACGCTGAACCCCGACGCCGGTACCCATTCGGACGGGTCCAGACATCGACCCACCCCCTCCGGGGCAACCAACCATTATATCACAACCGAATCCGTCAGTCAAGCACAAAATGCAAAATAATATCGTTTTTTTTCAATGACATTTCGACTTTTCTTTGCCTGTTTCATGAGCAAATTCCAATAGACCATTGATATTACCCAATCTCGATCGGATACCCATCAACCCCGATCACAACAGCCTTGCTGCCGCGCTCAATGCGCTGTTTGTGCCCATTGTGGCATGGAGCGCATAGCGATTGCAGGTTGGATGGGTCATAGAACAGCTCCAGATCGCCCTTGTGAGGCTTCCGATGGTCAACAACCTCGGCTGCCGTCACCTCTTCAGAGATCAGGCAGAACTCGCATAGCGGTTGGACGGCCAACTGGTGCGCTCGTAGGCGTCTCCATGCGGCGCGCTGGTACAGGTGGTGCCATTCGCTCTTGTTGGCCATGACACCTCGATATGGTCAGTGTGGCAGGGCTCGAACCTGCGACCCCGTGAGCCCAAGTCACGTGCGCTACCAGGCTGCGCTACACACTGGTGATGGAGCCGACAGCCGGACTTTTACCAGCCACATCCTGCCTACAAGGCAGGCGCTCTACCTGATGAGCTATGTCGGCGTAGATGGGCGCCAGTTGGAAAACCAACCGCAACGACAGATGGTACTTTACGCGATTAGATTGCGTGATACCGTGTCAACTCACATTAGGGAGGATCAAAAATGAGAAATGGTCTCTATCGCGTTCACTTCACAACGCCGCTCGGAATGGGTGCGGGTGTGGTCCATGCCGTCGATGGCGAGATGTGGGGTGGCGACGCCGGCATTTATTACAGGGGCACCTATAGCGTCGCAGGAGACACGCTGAAAGCCACCGTCACAACAGGGCGCCATACCAATCTCGGCAACATAGTCTCTGTTTTTGGAAAGGACCAGGTTACGATCAACATCGTTGGGCAGATCCAAGGCGACAGCGTAAAGGCAAAAGGTTCGTCGCCCGAGGCTCCCGGCCTAAGCTTTGGCGCCGACCTTGCCTTCGTCTGCGACTGAGTGCTTGGGCGGTTGAGAGTTTACGGGCGGTTCTGGCGTCACGCCCTTCCTCTTCCGATGGGTCCTGCGGACGGAAAGCTCTTGGTAGGACATCGTGTTTCTCCGCGCATTGAAAACAAAAGCGGCGACCTCAACCCGTAGGGAGGCCGCCTAGTCGTAGTCGCATGTGATCGCAACTGGGCCAAGGCAATACCAACGCCCGATGATGCGGCCATCATCCTCGACGGCGTCACAAGCACCCAGGCGCCACTCTGCTGGCCAGATGCTGAAAGCGATACCCCACATTGGCAATACCCTTGAAAACTTGAGCAATCTTGATTTATTCTACCAGCGGTTGGCGCTGGCAGGACCTATCTGAACTCGTATGGGGAAAGGGCATTTCGCCCTAGAGCGGTGGAATCCATCCACCTAAGATAGGAGAAGCAATCATGAAAGCGTTTGCGTCAAAGTTGGTGAATGTTCGAGCTTACGTTCGTATGCGGTTCGGTCGTCTGGAATACGTCTGTGCGCATATGAGGTCGTGGCCTCGACAACTTTCCTTCGACTTCTAATCCCAGCGTCATAACCTGGGCAGCTGGCGCCAACCGCCAATCATAAGAAACAAAAGCGCCTGCTCGACCCAGCATGGCCGGGGAGCAGGCGCACGATCACCCATGCAGCGAGAGGAGGCGCGCAAGGGCAATGGGAAATTGGCAGCCACCGCAGGACCAAGACCGGTCAACGAGGCGATGTAGCGGGCCAGGCCCTAGAACTGCCAATGAGG
The DNA here is from genome assembly GCF_024704725.1 of Shinella sp. CPCC 101442. Classification (GTDB taxonomy): domain Bacteria; phylum Pseudomonadota; class Alphaproteobacteria; order Rhizobiales; family Rhizobiaceae; genus Shinella. The sequence continues at coordinate 25,013 of NZ_JALIQS010000002.1, forward strand.
TGCATCCAGCCACTGCACGTCTGCAGCGCCCTCCTGTTACTTCAGGACGTTGGGCATATGACCAAGAGTGCCACGGTACGAAACCCGGTGCGAAACCAGCCACAGAGGACCAGGATGCTCATGAGGAACGAAGATGGACACACGCGCAAGTCAACGTGCATCGATAGCGGCGTCCGCGCTTGCACTGCGGCTGATAGCCCATAGCGGCAACCATCACTGGTCCGCGGCATCTTCGTTGGCGATGGCTGGTTTACAACGCCAGCACCGCTTGTAGTTAGGCCCGACTCATCTCTGGCCGAGCCTCCGTCGCAAACATAGGCGCGCCCGGAAAGGTGTGGGGCGCGCAACGTAGTTGCGACAGCCCTTCACCTCTTAGGGGTGGTGAGGTGCGAAAAACTTCCCTCAACCTTCTGCGGCGTATTTAGCAAGTCCCATCGCTGCCTCGAAATTGTCGTTCGCGGCAACAAGTAAGCGGCGACCTGCGTCTATCGCGTGTCGCCCCTTGAAACCACGCGCAGCGCCAAGTTCACCGAGACTCTTCGCCGTCATCGCTTCGGTGAGTACTCGCACGTGCTCATCCGCCATCGCATCGAGCCCACGCTGGAATTGGTCGCGGTTTTCCTTCGCGGTGTAAATGTCCTGCCACGCTTGTGATCGGCTCTCGCCATTTTTTCCTTTTCTCCCCCCGATGAAAAGCTGGCGGAGGTTGGCTGGGCTGGCCGGGAAGCCGTCAGGATATCGCTTGATCTCTGGCAGGACCGGGGTGTTGGCGAAGGCTTCCGCCAGCATTCTCTTCGATTCTTCGTTTGAGAAAACGAGACGTTCACCTTTCTTGGGCCGCAGCTTTGGGGTTGTAGCAACCCTGCCGGGGACCATCCATCGATAGTGCGCGTTGGTTGATGAGACCTCTGCCTCCGCCCCCTTGTCGCGGGTAGCCTTCTCTCTGCAACCGAGCAGAGCGCCGACCGGCATCTCGATGTCGGTTTCGATGACCTTGTCCATGGAGAGCTTGTGGCCGCGTTCTGTCTGCGTCCCATCGCTGAAGCGCAACTTCCCGATACGAACGATCACGCGGTGGGGCTTGCCTTCGTCATCGATGTGGGTGCCGAACTCAACCTCCCCGTCGGCGGGTATCGCTTCTATTTCCCTGCTGGCTCGGCGCCCCTCATGTCGGCCACCTGCGAACATCATCGGCGCCGCGCGATACACCATCCTGACCTTGGCCATTGCAGCTTCGATCGCGTCGATTGACGGCACATATTCGACCGCTACCTCTGTGCCGAAGCCGTCCTCGGGCGGTTGGTTGTCATTGGCGGGTGCCAGTCGCCAATTGGTTGACACGACGGGCAGAGGCTGGGCCTGTCCCTCCTCCGCGATCCCGGCTGGACGGTTTCGCATGGCGAGCAGCGCTGAAAGCTCAGAGAGATCGCGATGTCTCGGCTTCTCGGCCTTCAGCTTTCGCCCGAAAATGTCGCTGTCGTTTTTTGGTGCCGTTGCCCGCCAAGCTTCAACTTCTGCGCGGTGTTCTTCGGTAGTGCGTGCGGTCATCGTATTCTCCTCGCGTAGAATTTTGCCAGCGCGGCGTCGCCCTTCGGCGATGGAACTAAGAAAAACTCCCCGTCACCGCCGTGCCTCCACATAAACATCCGACGAGCGGACAGAATTAATTCCGTCCTGTCGTTAATTCCTTGATGCACCGAGGCATCGTGCCGCCGCAAATACTCCGCCTGGACGCGGGTTAGTCGTAGTTCCTTCGCTGGCCATTTCATTGCAGCAGACCCTTCAACGGAGGTAACGGCATTTCGTCGATTTCGACGCTAGTTTGCGTAGGCACACCCGGCCCGTCTTCGAAGAGAGCGGCGATACCATTCCGGACGCGCTCGCCGTACGCTTGGAGCGCTTTCTCCGCGTCTTCCGTCGTGATGCTGCTCTGCCGAAGAGGAACCAAGAGGTTGTCGTGACACGCCTCGAAGCCGCGGCGAAAGGCGTCATCTGCGACAAACCGGAGTGCGTCGCGTGCAGCTTCCGCGATCGACACGTCAGGATCCAGTTCCGGACCCGTTGCCAGCATTTGATCGAAGGCGCGGAGATAGCGGGCGGTGTCTGTCTCGTTTTCGATGTGAGGGATGTTCCAAAGATGGTGCTCGAAGTTCTCGACGGCCATCTATTCCTCCTCAGTTTACCGGCGACGCAGCCACCCACTCGGTGCCCCGACGTTGGTAGGTCGTATCGTCCCGTCCGCCGGCAATGGTCGCGATGGTTTTTACCAAGGGATCGATGCGAGAGAAGAATGCGATCGTGCCGGCCATGTCGCAGCAGTTCATTTCACCCATGGCAAGCGTGCCGGTTCGGGACGCGAAGTCATATGCGAGGCCATGAACGGTGCACTGGAGTTCTGGGTGGTAGCTAGGTTGGTTCATGTTGGCCCTCCTCAATCCGGTGAAAGACGGGGTGAAATCTCGCGCACGCGAATAGACACCCCTCAAAGACATGCTGGAATCGATCTCGGGGGTATACCCCACTGTATGCTGCACCCCTCCTTTCACTATCTATATGTAATAACTATATTTTCTTACGTTTAAGAGGGGGGGGTAAAGAGGGGGGTAAAGGCCGGTCCAAGAGGGGGTGCAAAAATTCATATCCTCTTGCAAAATCCGAGATCTGCACCCCGGCTTTAGCCCCGGCTTTGGCACCCCCTTTCGCCCCCTCACTCGAGCGGTATGACCTCGGCGCCTGCAGGCAGGCTTTCCCAATCCCAGAACCGCATTTTCGTCTGACCGCTAGGGGAGAGCAGTTTCGCGAAGTGGACGCTGCCAGACTGCCGCAGCATCGCGAGGATATCGTCGAGGCGGCGACCGTCCAGGGAGCCGCGAAGCGCCTTGAGGATGCCCTTCAGAGTTATCCCCTCCCCCTGCTTCCGAGCGATGACCTGCCGGACGCGCAGATACTCCGCGGCCTTCTCGTTGTCTGCGATATGTTGCTCGGCGCCGCGGAGAATGACGTGCAGCGAATGCTCGGCCACCATGTTTGCCCATTCCTGGACATCCTGGGTGATGACCGGCTCCTTGGGATCGACGCCAACGGCGACGATCATTGCAAGCCGCGCGGCGTTCTCGCCCACGCGGTTCAAGATTGGCCGGTACTCGGGATTGACGCTGCGCTTCATGCCACGAATGCGATCGTCGAATTCTTCGAAGAGATCATCAACTCCGGGCGCCCACTCAACCGTCATGATGGGATACGGCTTCTCATCGGACTTAGCGGTTAGAGCGCAAAAGGAGCCGGTGTATTTCCCCGCTGATAGTCCGAGCAACGTTGCCACCTGATCCGACAGAGCGGATGGGATGTCCTCCACCGAGTTCGGCGGGCGCCGCACCTTCACGGGTTCCGTATCGCCCACATCGACGAGCACGAGGCGACCGAGGAGGCCCTCGCTAATGTTCCCAGAGGATAGGGCATTCCAAAATGTTGAAGGCGTGGAGACGCCGTGGATCGTAAGGCATGGTGAAACGATGCGCGGAATATTTCCGCCCGCCTTCTCCATGCCGCCCCAAAAGCCAGCAGGTGCGCCCGTTAATTCCATGAGTGCGGCTGTGATCTCCGCGCGGTGGGAGGCAACGTTCCGGCCAGTGTGTTCCGCCAACCAGCGGCCGAACTCGTCCTGGATCACGACAGCGGACGGCGACTTTCGGAGCTTGCCAGCAAGGCCCGGCAGGCTTCGGATCTGATCCGCGAATAGCATCTCGCTGACCTTGGCGCCCCACGAGGTGCTGTCGGCGAGAGCCGCTGTGGCCCGAATCGTGATGTCTTTGCCGAAGCCAGATTCCGCTAGGCCGACCACGTACAGATTGCTCCGAAGCCCGGTTGGCCCCTTGTAGCGGCGGCCAACAAGGCCCGCGGTGAACGCGAGGGAGGCTACCAGCGAGAGGTGGGCCGATGGAAATCGCGAGCACCCCGCGATGAAGCGGGCGAAGTCTCCGACTGCGCCCGGCGGGTAGCAAAGAGCCTCGGGCAGACCGCCGTCGGAGGGTGCGGGTGTGGTCGCAAGGTCCAACTCTTCATCATCGTTAGCGGCAACCGGCGCTCCACGTAGCGAGCCCAGGGTCATCCGAATGCCGAGATCCTGCCGCTGCCAGCCGAAGTCGGAGGGATCGCGGCCAAGGCGTTCGCAGAGCCAAAACGCCGCATCTCTTGGGCTGCTTGCGCCGCCCCACTTCCGGACAATACTGATCGGGGTTTCCGTTTCCTCCGTTCCGAAGTCGCGGACGCCATCTGCGTGGATCGAGATGTCTTCCTGAAGTCCGCGACCAAGGTCCGCAGAGGACACCCGCCACGCGCCTGTGCCGGGCTCCTGCTTCGCGCTCGGGAAGACGTCGCCAACCCAGTGATCGGGCTCGGCAAGCGCGGCGGAATTGACGCGCCGCCAGAACGTTTCTCGGGCTATGGTCGCTTGTGCCCTCAGGGCTGGCGCGCGGGTCGGAGTGCCGGCCGCGGCGAGGATATCTTCGGCATCCAACAAAAAAGCGTCCAGATCAGCGGCACCGATTTCTGGGAGGTCAGCAAAGCGGATGGAAAGAAGGTCACCGCCGGACCATACGTACGTCTGTTGGATGTCGGGATGGATGCCGAATGCGACAAACTGTTGTCCCGCGCCCAGCACCTCCACCTGGCATTTTTGCCCATCCACGAGGTATTCGCCCGTCTTCCTCTTCTGTCGGGGTGTCTCGCTCCTAAAGACGAACAGCGTTTTCGGCGCCATACCTGTTCGGCACGGAGCAAGGCCAGCGTCCGGAAGCTCCAGCAGCCGGTCGACCAGTTTATCGCAGGTAGCGGGGTCGAGCGCGTCAATGTCGACCGCCACCACATGGCCGGTTAACACGCCGGTATTTTGATGGTCAGCATGACCCCGCTCCCACGCGTCGATGGCCGCGGGAGTCGGATGGAGGGTCGACCAACCGGAAATCCGAGGCCGCTTGCCGTCGACGGGAATCGGTTGATAGCCATTGGCGAGGAGACGTAGGCGAATTTCAGTGGGCGTAAGTTCAGGCTGATCGGCGGTGCTGTTCTGCGGCAAAGTGGCCCCCATCAAATGCTTCGGACGCTGCTGCTGTGATTTTCTCGGCCATGTCGCGTCGGAAGGTAGCTACATGCTGGCCGCCAAGGTTCGGTGCGACTGTTCGCCTGCTCCCGTCGGGAAGTTCGCGCAGGAAAAGACCGAATAGGCGGATACCGTCGACATCCACGACGAAGTGCGCAATCGTCCGAGCGCCGCTCACTGACGGCGGCCTTTCGACCGCCGTCAGTGACTGGATGACCGGTTCAGGCATCAGGCGGCCAACGCGTGTGTGAGGGGGCCGAAGTCCCGCGCCGTCTCCCCGCCATCTCGGGTCGAAAAATATCGACCGACGAGCTCGCGGTCATCGTCAATACGGTCACGAATGCCGCACGCTTTGAGTAGAGCCTGGAAGCGTACCGACGGTCGATCGACGGAGCCCATGATAAAGTGGAACGAGCACTCCTCACGATAGCCGGCGCCGACTGGAACGGCTTGCACGGTGAAGCGAACCATATCGTCCGTTTCTTCCTTGAAGCGGACGGCCGCAATGCGCCAGCCCACCCAACCGCGGACCTTCGCCATACGAGCGGACGCGGCGCGCTCCAAACGGGCGACGTCTGCCGCCGGTTCAATGATGCAGAAAGCGAGCGCGTCGACGAGTGACGGGCCATTTAGATTCTGAGATTTGAGCAAAACTCCTCCTCCCAGCGATGATGCCGGTTCAATTTGATTGTGCTGGTGATTGTTGGTGTGCGCTAAGCGACGCTCAGTTCATTAACTGCATTGCCCAGAAAATCGTCAAGGAGATTAAGCGGCAGCCCGCGCCACCCTCGCCGCGATTCGTTCATCAAGGAATTTGTCGACCTCCGCTCGCACGAAAACGATGCGGCCCTCGGTTAAGGGTACAGCAAGGGGAAACCTCCCGCCCGCGCGCAGTTTGTTGACCATGGCTCGGCTCAGGGAGGTGATCTCGCAGACCTCCGCCATGGTGATTAAACGAGGAAGGTTCTGATTGGCGTGCTCCATTATCGTCCTCCATTGTTTCGGATGACTATAATGTAGTAATATGCCGGCACTCTCGTAATGCGATTAAATCTAATTTAATCGCGGTTGGCTTCGTCCGCCGCTGCTTTCGCGTCGTTGTACTCAGTCACGGCCTTACGAATGTGCGTTTCCGAGTATCCAAATTTCTTTGCCAGAGCGACGAGGGTATCCTCGTACGTTTCCCCGACGGAGCGCATAGAGTGGAATCCCTCGCCAATCTCAAACCAATGCCGAGTATGTGCGGCTCGCCTTCCCCTCTTCCGCTTCGGTGGTTTGATTAGAGAAGCCGCCAACCTTTGGACAATTGCGTCCGCCTTGCCGGCATTAAGTAGCGCGCATATTGCCGTCTTGGCGTCCTCGGTCCGCCCTTCCGACAATGCCGCCTCGATCGGCAGCGCTTGCAAGCTAAAGCCGTCAGGTAGCCGTGCCATGTTTGCCCTCCAAGAAAGCGGCCCAATCGTCCATCAATTTCCGGCGCTTTGCCAGCGCGTCTCCGCGGCGATACGCACGCTCTACCGAATCGCCAACGGAATGCGCCAGCGCAGCCTCGGCCACCTCCCTTTGATGCCCGGTTTCTTCGGCGGCCCAATCACGGAATGCGCTTCGAAAACCATGCACGGTAAAAGCCGACGCACCCACGTCGTCGAGAACGTTCGCCAGCGCTACGTCGGACAGCGGCCTCTTCAGCTTTTTACCTGGAAAAACCAAATCGTTTATCGCGTTCTCCCGCATCTCTTCCACAATCTGCAGGGCACGCGCGCAAAGAGGGACGCGATGCTCGCGCGGCTCCTTCATTCGTTCCTTCGGCACGGTCCACACCGCTTTCCCAATGTCGAATTCAGCGATCGGCGCTCCGCGCGTCTCCCCGCTCCTTGCGGCAGTCAAAATAGTGAATTCCAGTGCTCGCGCGACAACACCAGGAACCGCGCGGAGCTTCTTCATGAAGGCAGGAAGCTCGGAGTACGGAATTGCGGCATGGTGCCCCCGTATCAGTTTTTTGGGCCTAGGAAGTATCTGATCTAAATGGCCAGCCCATGCCGCCGGATTGTCTCCGCTTCGGAGACCCCTCGCCTTCGCGTGGTCGAGCACCAATTTAATCCGCTCGCGGGTTTTAGTCGCAGTCTCGGGTTTTGATCCCCATAGGGGCGTCAGCACTCGAACAACCGCGTCAGTGTCGACGTCGGCTACAGGGATCTTTCTCAGCCCTTTAGCGTATGTCGCCGCAAATCGCTCCCACGCCGGCAAGGTCTGCTTTCCACGCCACTTAGGCGACATTGTCTTGATGTATTCGTCGGCCAGCGCTCCGAACAGGACCGGTTTCACGTTCCTCTGCCGCTCTTCCATCTCGGCAAACGGGTCACCGCCCCGCCCAAGGATCGTCCTTATCTCGTCGGCCTTCTGCCGGGCAGCAGCGAGAGACACCTGCCCGGTCCCGCTACCGAACGGTCCGAGTCCCATCTCTCGCCGTCGGCCGTGCCGCACGAAGATGAAAACCCAGTTACGGTTTCCACTTTTGGATGTGTGGAGCCATAGCCCATCGCCGTCGCGGAGCTTAGGCTTCGCAGCGGCCTTAATCTCAGCCACCGTCAGCAGATTCCTCGCCACTCTAATCCTAACCTCACTCCTAATATGCCGGGTGCGCTACATATGTATGCGGGTAGACGCCGATCACTCGTATATATAATGAAATTAGGAGCAAAGCCCAAGTGGGTGACGAGAAAAGACAGGAGTTTCAGCAACTTACATCCGGCCCGGGGAGCCAAATTCCAAGCTAAGCGCCTGTTGCCGTCGAGAAATCCGGTAACAGGCGTTTTCCTTTCCACACTTCCTCCCGCTTGTGAAATCCGCTTCGTCCGATGCCGGAGCCGACCCTCGATGCGGTTTCGCCAAGTCGCCTATGGCGACAGGCTCTGCCTGTTGCTGTGGTGGCTCGCCGAGAAGCCGGCATTGCTGCACCGAAGAGCCTGCCTCCAGGCCGGCAGCCACAAACGTCCGGCGGCTCGACGGCACGAAGCATCGGTAAAGCCAGCAAGAACTCACTTGCCAAGATCGAACCGCGCCATATTTACTGCATCGAGCCTCGACAGGAGGCCAGCGACAAAAGGATTGGCAATGGGAATCTTCAGCTCCATCAAAGAAAAGCTATTAGGCAAGGCGGCAGAACCGGCCGCGGTTGAAACTGCATCGACGAGGACCATCGTGGCCAGCGATGTGAAGCCAGCGACCGCAGACGTGGCGGCAACGCCGAGCCTGGACAAGGAGGTCGGCGCAACACCGGCAGGGGCCAACGCGGAACAGGTACGCCAGACCGCTCCCGTCGACGTTGCGGCCATTCTCGATGAAGCAGTCAAGAAGAACGGCCAGAAACTCGACTGGCGCCGCTCTATCGTCGATCTGCTCAAGGCGCTTGGTCTCGACGCAAGCCTTGCAGAGCGCAAGGAACTCGCTGACGAGCTGGGCTACACTGGCGACAAAAGCGATTCCGCCACCATGAATATTTGGCTGCACAAGGCGCTGTTGAAGGCCCTGGCCGAGAACGGCGGCAAGGTACCTGCCGAACTGCTCGACTGACACGCAAAGCCCTCGCTCATTGAAGATCGCCGCTCGCCTGTCAGGGCGAGCGGTTTGCCGGCGCTCCGCAGCGGATGGCGCGGCGCCGACTTGCGGTGTGTTCCAATAGAAGGCTGCTCTCACCGGAGCCCGTCTGGAGTTGCAAGAACCATCCGGAAACACCCGGCTAGGCCTCCTCCCTCTCCGTGGCACCGGAACAAATGCGGCGCTGCCTCATTGCCCTTCCGCCATTTGGCAATGAGGAGATCCCAATGAAAACGCTATCCGATATTTTCGAGCATACGCTTCAGGACATCTACTACGCTGAAAACGCCATCACCAAGGCGTTGCCGAAGGTTGCCCAAGCAGCCAGAAGTGCTGAGCTGAAGAAGGCCGCAGAGGAGCACCTCGCGGAAACGAAAGAGCAGATAAAAAAACTCGAGCAGGTCTTCAAGTCGATCGGCAAGAAGGCATCGGGCGAAAAGTGCGATGCCATCGAGGGCCTGATCAAGGAAGCTGGTGGCCTCATGAAAGAGGCCGAAGGCACGGCGCTCGACGCCGGCCTGCTCGCCGCCTGCCAGGCCATAGAACACTACGAGATCGCACGGTACGGCTCGCTCCGCGAGTGGGCCAAGGATCTTGGTCATGACGAGGCACACAAGCTTCTCAGCGAGATCCTCGACCAGGAGAAGGCCACCAACAACAAGCTGACGAACCTTGCTGTGACGTCGGTCAACAAGGTATCGGCCGCGAAGAAAGCGGCCTAGCTCCTGCGAAGTGATCCGAACGACAAGCCGGCCGGTCTCTGGCCGGCTTTTCTTTACCAACGTGATGTGGCGGACAGAGCATGAGACCGTGATGGCGCCTTGACAAAATGCGCCAATGAGAACATATAGGGAACGTACACGGAGGTTACAGATGCAGAACGATCCCGTCGCGAAGGCCCTCGCTGAGGTCGCCGCCAGCCGTGCCTGGCGCGAAAAGCGGGCAGAGCAGCGTGCGAAGCTCCTTGAAAAGGTCCAGGCCTCCAGCCGACCTCTCTACATACTCAAGAGCAAAAAGCAGCTGCAGCTGCACCTTCAATGAAACCGCAACTGCAAAACAAGGCGGACACCGAAGCCTTTGAGGTGCTCGCCCTTCATGATTGGGACGCGCTGGAGGCGATCCGCACACTCCTCGCCGAGCGTGACGCTGTGGAAGAGCGCTTGCGTATCGCGGTGATCGCAATGGGCCGCGGCTCTTCCAGAGGCTGGAAGCCTTAGTTGAAGGGCAACGGTGCCATTCGCAGAGCGTAGATTCACATTTGACGATTCAGCCAGCCCCATCAGCCAGGGGCTGTCTTGCAGCTGAGGCAAATCAGGGTTTGACCACGACCTGTATTTGATTGCCGGAATAGCCCATCGTAAAGTCGTGCTCGACGCTTGACGCGAAGACATCACTTTCTCCCGGTCCCCATAGCGCGATCTGTAGGGGCTGGCCGAAAAGACGAGCGGAGGCGCGGTACGTGCCAAAGGGGATTCCGGTAATGGCGAGGCCCTCGCCTGTCGAACGCACGGTCTTCACATAGACGGCGCCCGTCTCGGTGTTCACAAGCGTCACCTCGGTCGCGCTGAGATCCGTGTAGTCCATGATAGCGTTGTTCACGACGAAGATCCCGGCATTCCCGTAGGGCATGTCGTCAGAGCTTTCGACGATGCCCGTCGTAAAGTTTCGGACCGTGTCGCTGATCCCCGCAAAGGTAGAGGGATCACGAGCGACGGCATCGATGTTTGTTTCCCGGCCACCATTCACAACACGCTGGTAGGCATGGGCGGAATATTCGCCCGGCGGCAAATGAGCGGTGTCGATAAGATAACGACCATCGCCACCCGTCACCGTTTCGACCTTGATGCTTTCACCATGGCCCATGAGTTGGTCGGCGTTAAACGTCTGATACACGACCTCGACATGCACGCCACCGAGCGGCTTGCCTTGATCGTCCACGACGATGCCGCTGACCGAGCCTGCGAAGGCGTATGATGGTCCCAAAAGACAGGCTGCAAGAACAAGCCCGGTTCGCTTCAGATACATAACTCTCTCACTGGATTTTCTCGGCAAGCAGGTTCGACGGTCGCCACCTCGCCGGGCAAGCCAGGCTCTCAGCCCTGGCTGCTTCATGTCCCTCAGCATGGACTGTCGAGCCAACCGCGCCTCGCGCATTCGTCCATCGCCGCACTCATGGCTTTGGTGCGCGACGCAAACGGTCCCATCAGCATGATGACGTCTCCATCGAACATGATGGCGACCGTTCTGGTGGGCACGTCGAAAATTATCTGTGGTCGTGGCGGCATGTGGCACCGTCCTCCATCGTTCCGATCCTGCGATGACCGTCAGCTACACGTCCTCACCGCGCAGGAGGTGTGACCTCGGTGACAGGGAGGAAGACCGGAATGTGCTCGGAACGAGAGAGATCGACACCGTGAAGGATGTCGTTTGCAAGGCGCGCTAGACGATCCGGCCGGCTCTGAGGCGCGGCTTGCCTTGCGGGGTTTCTCATGAGCTTGGACGCGGCGTGAACTGCCGTAGCTGTCGTAGCCTGTGTGGGCGGGGAAACAGGCCCCATAAGCTACTGAGGTCTGAAATGGCGAGGCGACGGTTCAGTCGCCGTATCGACGCGCACCGACGAATTCAAGCGGGAGGCGACCAAAGCCCCCGACCGGATTGCCGCGCACGTTTCTATCAACGCGAGAGGCACAGACTATCGCAACAAAGGCGCCCCGAAGGGCTACCGATGAAAATCTTCATTGCCCGAACGGCTCACGCCCCGTGCCGCGGCGGAAGCTTTGTGTTCATCTGCAGTTCGTGACGAGTGGCGAAGCGGCCGAAGAGGAGGAGCAGCTTGCGCTCCTGCGCCTTGTCGAGCCCGTTCTTGCGGCAATGTTCCACCACATCGTGAATGGGACGGATCTGGCGGGGAATGAAATGGCGATTGTCGATATGGTGGGTCATGGATCTCCTCCGTAAGAACAGAGAAGAAATGCGCCGGACGAAACCTTGTTCCCCCGGCGCATGGACTTTTCAGGGAACAAGCCCCGCGCCCATCTGGCCGGCCATGCGGACGGCACCGTAGTCGCGGTCATACGCATTGCGCCGGAAGGTCTTGCTGCGCTCGCGCGGGCGCGCGGAAGGGTCGGACAGCGGCGTGCCGATCATCCCGTCGGCAAAGGTGCCGGTTGCGACATCGTCTTCATTTTCGGTCGACTTCGTCTGAAACAATCCGAAAAACATCTTGGTATCTCCAGTTTGCGCCCAAACGGACAGACAGGGAATTCCGTTCCCATTCCCCGCCGGATAGACGCAAAATTAACCATGCTTGCTAACAACTCGTTAAAGCCCCGTCATTTTTCGACCGCGCGACTGCATCCTTGTGATCCGACTTCCAAAGATTCACGTCTTGGCGTTGAGGAGCAATGGCGTTAGCCTACCCTCACGTCGGGTTGGCAAAGGGACAATCGATGACGATTGAATTGATTTCAGAAAAGGCATTTTCCGAAGGCGTGCATCTGACGCCGGACAATATTGCGGAGCGGACCCGGGGCTTGCCCTTCAAGGCGCAGCTTGTTCTGCGTGGTCTGATCAAGCTCGAAGCCGGCACGCTGGCCATGACGATCCCCGGCGGGCGGACATTCGTGATATCCGGCAAAGTGCCCGGTCCGCATGCGACCGTCACGCTTCACAACTGGAAACTCGTGCACCGCGCGATCGGGGGCGGCGCGATCGGCGTTGCGGAAAGCTACATGGACGGCGACTGGGAAAGCCCGGATGCCGGCGCCTTCATGGAGCTCATCCTCGTCAACACCGATGTGGTGCGCCACTATTCGAACGGCCCGCGCGGTCTCTTCCTGCTGGTGGAGAAATTTCGCCACTGGCTGAACGCCAACACGCGGCGTGGATCGCAGCGCAATATCTCCGCCCATTACGACCTCGGCAACGCCTTCTATTCGCAATGGCTGGACCCGACGATGACCTATTCCTCCGCGCTCTATTCCAACGGCGCGAACGACCTCACCTCCGCCCAGCTTGCAAAGTACCGGGCGCTCGCGGAGGCGACAGGCATCGGCCCGCACGACCATGTGCTGGAGATCGGCTGCGGCTGGGGCGGTTTTGCGGAGTTTGCGGCAAGCGAGATCGGCTGCAAGGTCACGGGCCTCACGATCAGCCGCGAGCAACTCGCCTTCGCCCGCGAGCGCATTTCGAAGGCCGGGCTTGCCGACCGGGTGGAACTGAAATTCCAGGACTACCGCGACGAGACCGGCACCTATGACCGCATTGTCTCCATAGAAATGTTCGAGGCGGTCGGTGAAAAATACTGGCCGGATTATTTTTCCAAGCTCAACGAATGCCTGAAGCCCGGCGGACGGGCGGGCCTGCAGATCATCACCATTCTACAGGAGGCCTTCGAGGACTACCGGGCGAACCCGGATTTCATCCAGAAATACGTCTTTCCCGGCGGCATGCTGCCGACCCGCGAGCATCTTGCCGCGCTCGGCCGCCAGTTTGGCCTCTCCATGGCCTCGGACATGGGGTTTGGGCCGGACTATGCCCGCACGCTCGCGGAATGGCGCCATCGCTTCTGGGCGGCCTGGGAGCGCATCGTGCCGCTCGGCTTCGACGAGCGCTTCCGAAAGCTCTGGGAGTTCTATTTCTATTATTGCGAGGCGGGCTTTCGGGCGCGCAATATCGACGTGCGCCAGGTCGTTTACACGCGACCCGCCGGCTAACACCCGCAGCGATGGAAAAAATCCCTCTTGAAGCCTTTCTGCGGGGAACACGATTTCTTGCAAAGTGCTGCTCGCCGGCCGAAAAGACGGTTCCAAATCTAGGCACATAACGCGAGGCTCGTCTCCCATGTCCATTCTTCCGTCCGTTCTGGATGCAATCGGCAACACGCCGCTGATCCGCCTCAAGGGCGCCTCGGCGGCGACGGGCTGCGAAATCCTCGGCAAGGCGGAGTTCCTGAACCCCGGCCAGTCGGTGAAGGACCGTGCGGCGCTGTCGATCATCCGCAAGGCGGAAGCGGCCGGGCAACTGCGGCCGGGCGGCGTCATCGTCGAGGGCACGGCCGGCAATACGGGCATCGGTCTTGCGCTCGTCGCCAAGGCGCTCGGCTATCGCGCTATCATCGTGATCCCGGAAACCCAGAGCCAGGAAAAGAAGGATGCCATCCGCGGCCTCGGCGCCGAACTCGTCGAGGTGCCGGCCGTTCCCTACAAGAACCCGAACAACTACGTGAAGCTTTCCGGTCGCCTTGCCGAGCAGCTCGCGAGGACGGAACCGAACGGTGCCATCTGGGCCAACCAGTTCGACAACGTCGCCAACCGCGATGCCCATATCGAAACCACGGCACCTGAAATCTGGCGCGATACGAACGGCAAGGTGGACGGTTTTGTCTCGGCTGTCGGCTCGGGCGGCACGCTGGCGGGTGTTGCTGCCGGCCTTCGCGCGAAAAACCCTGCGATCAAGATCGCGCTTGCGGATCCGGATGGCGCGGCACTCTACAGCTACTACTCCAATGGGGAATTGAAGTCGTCGGGCAGCTCGATCACGGAAGGCATCGGCCAGGGCCGCATCACGGCGAACCTCGAAGGCTTTACGCCTGACTATTCCTACAACATCCCGGACACCGAGGCCGTTCCGCTGGTCTTCGATCTCATCGAGAACGAGGGAATCGCCGTCGGCGGCTCGTCGGCCATCAACATTGCGGGCGCGATCCGTCTTGCCAGGGATCTCGGCCCCGGCCACACGATCGTGACGATCCTCTGCGACTATGCTAACCGCTATCAGTCCAAACTCTTCAATCCGGACTTCCTCGATTCGAAGGGCCTGCCCGTTCCGGCATGGCTGAAGGCGAAATCGGCGATCAAGGTCCCCTATCAGCCAGTCGAATAGGTCTCATGTCCCTTCCCACCACTGCCCTCTTCCGTGACGATTTCTATCTCTCGACACATGAGGCCGTGGTGACGGTGGTGCACGAAGACGGCGGCATCGAGCTCGATCAGACCTGCTTCTATGCCACGTCAGGCGGACAGCCGGGCGATACCGGCTTCCTCGAACGCTCAGATGGCAGCCGCATCGCGCTCGGGCCGGCCGTCACGGGCGCGACAAAGGACATCATTATTCACCGCCCGCTGGAGGGCGAGACGACACCGATCGTCGGCGAGACGGTCGTCGCCCATATCGACTGGGCGCGCCGCTACAAGCTGATGCGCATGCACACGGCCTGCCACCTGCTTTCCGTCGTCTGCCCCTACCCGATCACGGGTGCCGCGGTCGGCGAGGATGACAGCCGCGTCGATTTCGACATGACAGACACGATCGACAAGGACGAGGTGACGGCGAAGCTGATGAAGCTCGTTGCGGAAAACCATCCGATCTTCGTCCAGTGGATCAGCGACGAAGAGCTGGCCGCCAATCCCGGTCTTGTGAAATCCAAGAACGTACGGCCGCCAGTGGGTCTTGGCCGCGTCAGCCTCGTCTGCATCGGCGAGAATTCTTCCATCGACAGCCAGCCCTGCGGCGGCACGCATGTGTCGGAAACGCAGGAAGTCGGCGCCATCCACATCGCCAAGATAGACAAGAAGGGCAAGGAGAACCGCCGGTTCCGCATCCGTTTCGGTGCGCCGGGTTCCGAGGCCTGACAGGAGAAGACCATGTCCAACGACAAGAGCAGGTTCGTCGTCTCGGCGGATTGGGTGCAAAAGCAGCTTGGCGCGCCGGAATTCCGCGTCGTCGACGCCTCCTGGTATCTGCCCGCGCAGAACCGCAACGGCGCTGTGGAATATGCCTCCGGGCACATCCCCGGTGCCGTCTTTTTCGATCAGGACGTGATCAACGATCACACGAGCGGCCTGCCGCACACTATCCCCTCGCCCGAATTCTTCGCCGCAGAAGTCGGCAAGCTCGGGATTTCCGACACGGATACGATCGTCGTGCATGATGGTCCCGGCATCTTCACCGCGCCGCGTGTCTGGTGGCTGTTCCGCACGATGGGGGCTAAAAACGTCTTCGTCATGGATGGCGGCATCGATGGCTGGAAGAAGGAGGGACGACCGCTTTCCACAGACCTGCCGGAACCGGCGCCCGCCGTCTTCCACACCAACTTCAATCCCTATGCCGTCACGTCTTTCGAGGAAATGCGCGGCATCGTGACGACGGGTTCGAAGCAGATCGCCGACGCCCGCGGCGCCGGACGCTTCACCGGCGAGGAAGCCGAGCCGCGCGCCGGCATGCGCTCCGGGCATATGCCGGGCGCGAAAAGCATGCCATCGGGCACCTTCTCCGTCGATGGCAGGTTCAAGGACCTCTCCAGCCTGCGCAAGCACTTCGAGGATTCCGGCATCGACCTCACCAGGCCCGTCGTCACCAGTTGCGGTTCCGGCGTCACGGCGGGCATCATCTCGCTTGCGCTCGCCTCCCTCGACCATGAGGACAATACGCTCTATGACGGTTCCTGGTCGGAATGGGGGAGCCGGCAGGATACCCCCGTGGTGACCGGAAAGGACTGAGCATGGCAAGGAAAGTCCAGTCCGCCCCCATCGCGGTCCATATCACCGCGCTCGAAATGACCGCGCCGCCGAAACAGAGCCTGCCGGTGCCGGTCAACGTGCACACGGCCATTCTCAGCGCGCCGGAAATCCCGCTGGCCTTCTACCGTTTTCTCTACCGGCAGGTCGGCAGCCGCTGGCATTGGGTCGAACGTCTGCGCATGGATGACGAGACGCTCGCCGCGACGCTCAACAACAAGCGCAACTCCGTCACCGTGCTTTACGTCAATGGCGCACCCGCCGGCTTCTTCGAGCTTTTGCAGGTTGATGACGACACAATCGAGCTGTCGCATTTCGGCCTGCTCGAGCGCGCGCTCGGCCTCGGCATCGGCAAATGGTTCCTGCTCCAGACGCTCTATGCCGCCTGGGCGCTCGGCCCCAAGCGCGTGACGGTCACGACGAACAATCTCGACCATCCGCGCGCGCTCCAGCTTTACCAGATGTTCGGCTTCTCGCCGGTGGGTACAAGCGACGCCGAACTGGTGCCGCTCTCCGACGCCGAGCTGCTGGCGCTTGCGAAACGGGACTGTCTGATGCCGGCCGAACCCCGTTAATCAATCTGAACGGGAGCTAAAGGCAGGGTTCAGGTCTCCTTCAGATCGCAAATGGCACTTTGGCGCCAACAGACGATCAAAGACCCAAGGAGACCGCCCCATGCAACGCCGCGCTTTTCTGACCGCGCTTTCCGCCGCCCTCGCCGCTCCCGTTTTCTCGAACCTTGCGATGGCGCAGGAAACCCCCTCGGCAGAAATCATCCTGCGGCGCCTCGATGCCGCCCCTTCGCGCCGCCTGCGCAACGAGGAGCGCGTGACGGTGCGCGAGTTCAAGCGCCGGCCGGATCTGCGGGGCGCCGCCCCGTCGATCAACATCCAGTCGATCAATTTCGCCTTTGGCTCGGCGGAAATCCCGCATTCGGAGTACCGCAAGGTGCGCCAGATCGCGCGCGCCATGGAGCAGTTGCTGCGCCGCCGCCGCAACGCCGTTTTCCTGATCGAAGGCCACACGGACGCCGTCGGCTCTTTCGAAGCGAACCAGATCCTGTCCGAACGCCGCGCCGAATCGCTGAAGCGCGTGCTGGTGCAGGAATTCCTCCTTCCCGCCCGCGCGCTTGAAACGGTTGGTTATGGCGAGGAATACCTGCTGGTTCAGACCCAGTATGAGGAATGGCGCAACCGCCGCGTCACGCTGCGCCGTATCGACGAATTCGTGCGCTGATATTATCTCCAGCCGCCGGCATCGCGCCGGCGGTTTTGCTTTCCGCGGCAAGTATCGGGTGTCGCCGGATGCGGGAGTAACGAAAATGGCTCCATATCCAATGATCGGAGCCGCACATGTCCATCCGCTTTCTGCCCATGCCCACCGAAACCGCTGCCGCTTATTGGAACGGTGGCAATGATGCCTATGGCCTGAAACCGGAACGGCAGGTGTCCGATGGCGACGGCGTGCCCTGCCGTCACTGCCTGCGTCTCGTCGGCGCGGGCGAACCCTACCTCATCCTTGCCCATCGCCCCTTTCCGACGCTCCAGCCCTATGCCGAGACCGGCCCGATCTTCCTGCACGCCGAGCCCTGCACGGCGCACGAGCCATCAGGGACGATGCCGCCCATGCTGACAAGCCGGGACTACATCGTGCGTGGCTATTCCACGGAAGACCGCATTCTCTACGGTACTGGCGCCGTGGTACCCAATGCCGGCATCCCTGCCTACGCGCAGGACCTTCTAGCCCGCGAGGACGTCGCCTACCTGCACATCCGCTCCGCCCGCAACAACTGCTTCCAGTGCCGCGTCGAGCGGGCATGAAAAAAGGCCCGGAGCGATCCGGGCCTTCTCTTCTTCACGTCACAAAATCAGGCGACGTTCAGGACCGCTTCCGGCGCGAAGGCGTCGTAGCCGAGGGCTTCTGCCACCGGGGCGTTCGTGACGCGGCCCTTGTGCACATTGAGACCAGCGCGAAGGTGTCGGTCCTCGGCGATGGCTTTCAGGCCCTTGTCCGCCAGTTGCAGTCCGTAGTGCAGCGTCGCGTTGTTGAGCGCGTGGGCCGAGGTGACCGGTACAGCACCCGGCATGTTGGCAACGCAATAATGCACCACGCCGTCGACTTCGTAGGTCGGCTCGGAATGTGTCGTGGCATGCGACGTCTCGAAGCAGCCGCCCTGGTCGATGGCAACGTCGACAATGACGGCGCCCTTCTTCATGCCCGAAAGCATTTCGCGCGTGACCAGCTTCGGCGCAGCCGCGCCAGGGATGAGCACAGCACCGATGACGAGATCCGCGGAGAAGACTTCCTCTTCCAGCGCATCGATCGTCGAATAACGCGTATGGATGCGGCCGCCGAAGAGATCGTCGAGCTGACGAAGGCGCGGGATCGAGCGATCGAGAATCGAAACGTCGGCACCAAGGCCGGCCGCCATCTTCGCTGCATGCAGACCGACGACGCCGCCGCCGATGATCGCGACCTTGGCCGGCAGCACGCCGGGCACGCCGCCAAGCAGGATACCGCGGCCGCCATTGGCCTTCTGGAGCGCCGTCGCGCCCGCCTGGATGGAGAGACGACCGGCCACCTCGGACATCGGCGCCAGGAGCGGCAGACCACCCCTGTCGTCCGTCACCGTCTCATAGGCGATCGCCGTGACGCCGGAGGCGAGCAGACCCTTGGTCTGCTCCGGATCGGGCGCAAGATGCAGGTAGGTATAGAGAATCTGCCCGTCGCGGAGCTGCGCCCATTCGGCGGGCTGCGGTTCCTTGACCTTCACCACCATGTCGGACTTCTGGAAGATATCCGCGGCGGTGGGAACAATCTTCGCGCCAGCGGCGCGGTAGGTATCGTCGTCTGCGCCGATGCCGGCGCCGGCCTTGGTCTCGATGATGACCTCATGGCCATGCGCCACATATTCGCGAACGGCGCCCGGCGTCAAACCCACCCGGTACTCGTGATTCTTGATTTCCTTCGGACAACCGATACGCATGCGCGTTCCTTTCCCAGTCGTGTTCCCGTTTATTGCCGCCGCTCTTGGCGGGGATCACAATGGAACCAGAGGATGAGAGCAATGTCCTTGCAAAGCGGGTTTGCGAAAGGCCTCCTTATCGAATATTCTTCGAATATAAGAAGATTTTTCGCAGGAAATTCGAATGTCGCAGCTGGATGCAATCGATACCGCTATCCTGAAGGTGATTCAACAGAACGGGCGGATTTCCAATGCGGAACTGTCCGAGCGCGTCGGCCTGTCGCCGTCCGCCTGCTCGCGCCGCCTCGACATCCTGGAAAAATCCGGCGTCATCAACGGCTATTACGCACGGGTCTCGCCGAAAGCACTCGACTACAAGATGATCGCCATCGTGCACATCTCGCTTTCGGGCCAGTTCGCCAAGACGCTCGCCGAATTCGAATCGGCGGTAAAGCTCTGCCCCAACGTGCTCGTCTGCTACCTGATGTCCGGGGAATACGACTATATCCTGCGCGTCGCCGCCAAGGACCTCGAAGACTACGAGCGCATCCACCGCGACTGGCTTTCGGCGCTGCCCCATGTGGTGAAGATCAATTCGAGCTTCGCGTTGCGCGAAATCATCGACCGGCCCAATGTCGGAATCTAGAATCTGAGATTGATGCCCGCGCGGCGCAGCAGCCAGTAAAATAGCGCGGTCGCGCCGATGCCGAGCATCATCGCCCAGACGAAGCCGGTTTCGCCGACACTGAACGGCAGGCCTGCCGTGTTCATGCCGAAAACGCCGACGACCAGCGTACCCGGCAACAGAAGCGCGCTCATCACGGCCATCGCCTTCAGGCTGCGGTTTGATTCGTCCGCCAGTTCCGCCGCCATTTCTTCCTGGAGCAGGCGTGCGCGGTCATTGACCATGACGATTTCCCGGTCGAGCCGTTCGAGCCGCATCGAGAGGCGCCGGAGAACCGCATGGGCGTTCCCGGAGAGCGTCCAGTCGTCCCGGTCCTCCTCCTCGAACAGCGCCACCATGCCGGCGATGGGCCGGTGAAGCGATACCGCGAGGCGACGCACCTCTTTGAGGCTTCGGCGCTCGTCGCTCAACCGCTCGGTGACAAGCCGGTCCTCGACCGCATCGAGCATCTCGGCGGCTTCCTTCAGCTTGATCGCGGTGTTCTTGCAGAAGGCCGCAACGATCGCCTCGAAGAGTTCATAGGCCGTCGCCGGGCAAAAGCCGTCGGCGAAGGAGCGGCGGACACGGTTCACGGCCTCCACGGGGTGGCGCCGTCCTGTGACGAGCAAACGCTCCGTCAGTGCGAAATGCAGCCGGCCGACCGATGTGGAGGCCCGTTCCGTCTCCTGCTGCTGGAGATCGGCAATGACCCCATGGGTCATCCCGGCGTCATGTCCAAGGACAAGGCTCTCGTCATGCCCTTCGAGGACGGCGCGCGCCGCCGCCGGCAAGGCACAACGACCCGGCAGCCAGTTTTGCGTCCGCTGGTCGACGAGATCGACATGCAGCCAGACCCAGCCATCGCCGGCCGCAAGCGCCGCATCGATATCCTGCGGCGCGACGGGCACGACCGGCCCGCCGGGCACGGCCCGGTAGGCGCCGACGA
The DNA here is from genome assembly GCF_024704725.1 of Shinella sp. CPCC 101442. Lineage (GTDB taxonomy): Bacteria > Pseudomonadota > Alphaproteobacteria > Rhizobiales > Rhizobiaceae > Shinella. Next base: position 45,800 of record NZ_JALIQS010000002.1, read on the forward strand.
GGCCCGGCGTCAGGCCCCGCTCCGTCTGGTCGAGAAGGTTCAAGTGCCGATGCCGGGATCAGTAGACATCCGGCACGTACATTTCATCCGGCGGCTCATGACGGATATAGTCGTCGTGGCGCACGCGCTCCGGCAGGTCGATCGAGGGCTTCGGTACGTCTTCATAGGGCACCTGGGCCAGAAGATGGGCGATGCAGTTGAGGCGCGCCCTCTTCTTGTCGACCGCCTCGACGATCCACCACGGCGCTTCGGAAATGTGGGTGCGCGAGAGCATCTCTTCCTTGGCCTTGGTGTAGTCTTCCCAGTGAACACGGCTTTCGAGGTCCATGGGCGAAAGCTTCCACTGCTTCAACGGATCGTGGATGCGCATGCGGAACCGGAATTCCTGCTCCTCGTCGGTGATCGAGAACCAGTACTTGATGAGGATGATGCCCGAGCGAACGAGCATGCGCTCGAACTCCGGCACCGATCGGAAAAACTCTTCCAGCTCGTCCGGCGAACAGAAGCCCATGACGCGCTCGACGCCGGCGCGGTTGTACCAGGAGCGGTCGAACAGCACCATTTCACCGGCCGAAGGCAGGTGCGCGGTGTAACGCTGGAAGTACCATTGATTGCGCTCGCGCTCGGTCGGCGCCGGCAGGGCCACGACGCGGCAGACGCGCGGATTGAGGCGTTGCGTCACGCGCTTGATGGCGCCGCCCTTGCCGGCGGAATCGCGACCTTCGAACAGCACGACGACCTTGAGCTTCTGGTGTTGCACCCAGTCCTGAAGCTTTACCAGTTCGTGCTGCAGGCGGAACAGTTCGCGGAAATAGACCCGGCGCTCCAGCGTCTGCGCCGGCACTTCGGACATGCCCTCCGCGACGAGTTCGTCCAGACGTTCCTCTTCGATCTGCATTTCCAGCTCTTCATCGAAGCTGTCGGCGATTTCGGCCTTGATGCGGTTCAGATGGTGGTCTTCGAACATGATCGATATCCGTCCATGGGAGAGGCTACCCTGCCCGTATAGGAAGCGTATATGAACCTTTTGTGACGGTCGATTGTTCACGTGCCGGGAGCCGGCGGTGTCCGGCGTCGCCGCTGCCTATGCCGCTATCACGCGGTTACGGCCGGCATTCTTGGCGGCGTAGAGCCGGGAATCGGCAGTCGAGAGCAACGCATTCAGCGTCGTGCCATCGACATAGCTGTTGGCAACACCGATGCTGACCGTGATCGGCAGGCCATCCGGCCGCCGAATCTCGGCCTCGACGGTCTCGCGCAGGGTCTCGGCGCGCTCGGCTCCCGCCAGCGGCGGCAGGTCCTCGCAGATGATGACGAACTCCTCCCCGCCGAAGCGAAAGAGACGGTCACTGCTGCGCAGGGACCGTTGCAGACAACCGGCCACCGCCTTCAATACCCCGTCGCCCGCAAGATGCCCGAACTGGTCGTTGACGTCCTTGAAGCGGTCGGCGTCGATGATCATCAGCGTCATCGGCTTGCCCTGCGCCAGCATGGCGGAAAGCACGCGCGGCGCCTCGAACTCCAGCCGGCTGCGGTCGAAGACACCGGTCAGCGCATCGCGGCCGGACCGGTCGAGCAGGTCCTCGTAGCGCTCGCGGAACGTCAGATCGGCGAAAATATCGGAGATCGGCCGGGGCGAGACGGGAATGGCCGAAATACGCGAATAGTGCAGGTAGATGGTGATCAGCACCGCGTAGGCACAGGCGGCAAGCATTTTTGCAATCCAGCCACCCCAGAAGACCGCGACCGGCGCACCGTTCAGGAAATGCAGGGCCGCGAAAAAGCCGATCTGGTCGAAGGTCAGCACCGCGACGCCGGAAACGAAGAAGCGCATCGCGGTGCTTTTCTTGAAGACCCGCCCGAGCCGCTCGTAAAGCAGGATGATGGCGATCGCATCGATATAGAGCAGCATCGTGCCCCAAAGCATCAGCCAGCCCATCTCGTCGATGAAGGCAAGATCGGCCACGCGGCCCGGCACCGCGCTGACCGTCTGGTGGTGACGCAGGAACAGACTGAGCCCGACCGTCAGGAAATTGCCGGCGAGCAGGCCGTAGATCGGCGCGCGCACGACAGCCGCATCCTCCTTCACATAAAGAAGGAGGATCATCATCAGCTTGCCGGAGAAAAGCACCGAGGACCCCGGCGAAATCACGCCGAAGGGCAGCTCCACATAGAAGACGGCGGCGAGATAGGTCTCGAGGAAATGCATGACGCCGAGTGCGGCGACAAAAACACCGATGCCGAGTTGATGGCGCAGGTGCAGCAGGCTCACCATGAAAACGAAATAGAACCCGGCCTCGACAAGAAGCAGGATCAGATTTTCAGCACCCATGATCGGTCCGCAGAATCCCTCGACTGCCGATAGCTAACAACACCGGCAGGGTCGCAACAAGTCACTTTTGCTGCGCATACAGGCATTCGCGCCGGTACTCCAGCGCCTTGATGCTGTTTGTATGACTTTTCAGGAGGCCAAAGCGGTTTTATCGCAACCGGATCAGACCTGCCGGCTATCCACGCCGTCGCCGAACAGCGATGCGCCGTGCTGGTCGGCGATCTGTCTGGCCTTGCGGAAGGTCGACGCGACCGTGTCGTCCCGCGAGGAGAAGAGATCGGCGCGGATGAAGGTGCGGATCAGCACCCGGTCGCCATCCCGCTTTTCGATCCGCCCGGCGAGACGGTACTGGCCGCCCTCCGGAATGGGGGCTGCAACGAGGAGAAGGTCGTTATAAGCCTCGGTTTCCTCTGCGACTTTCGCCGGAGTTGCCGAATCGCCGCCGCGACCGAAGAGTTTTGATAAGAACGATGCCATGGACGATTGCTAGCACAGGCCGGCACGCCCTCCAAGAGGCGAGCGCACCGGGCCACGTCTGCCCCTAGATGATGAGATTTGCGAGAATTTCGTTCTCGGTGATGTCCTGGTAACCCATGCCCGCGCCGTCGAAAGCCTTCTTGAGCGCGACGAAATTTTCAGGCGCCTTCGTTTCGAGGCCGATGAGGATCGAGCCGAAGTTGCGTGCGGATTTTTTCAGGTACTCGAAGCGGGCGATGTCGTCGTCCGGGCCGAGCAGGTTGAGGAAATCGCGCAACGCGCCGGGACGCTGGGCGAGGCGCAGGATAAAGTACTTCTTCAGCCCCTTGTGGCGCATCGCGCGCTCCTTGACGTCGGGCAGGCGCTCGAAGTCGAAATTGCCGCCGGAGACGACGGCGACGACCGTCTTGCCTTCCAGCGCCTCGCGGCCGAGCGCTTCCAATGCCGCCAGCGACAGCGCGCCCGCCGGTTCCAGCACCACCCCTTCTACATTGAGCATATCCACCATCGTCACGCAGATCGCGTTTTCCGAAAGCAGCATGACCTGATCGGCGGAAAAGCGGCTGAGCGCCGCAAAATTCAGGGCGCCGATCTGGCCGACAGCAGCGCCGTCGACGAAATTGTCGACCGTTTCCAACGTCACCACCGCGCCGCTTTCAAGGCTGCGCTTGAGGCTCGGCGCGCCCGCCGGCTCGCAGAACAGGAAGCTGGAGGGAGCAATCGTTCCGTCGAAATAGCCAGTGACGCCGGAAGCGAGGCCACCGCCGCCAACCGGCAGCACCACGAGATCCGGCAGCTTGCCCTCGCCGAGCTGTGCGACGATTTCGGCCGCAACGGTCGCCTGCCCCTCGATGATATCCTCATGGTCGAAAGGCGGCACCATCAGCGCGCCGGTCGCCTCGGCATGGTCGCGGGCCGCCTTGTAGCACTGGTCGAAGAAGTCGCCGACGAGCTTGATGGTGACGAACTCGCCGCCGAACATGCGCGTCTTGTCGATCTTCTGCTGCGGCGTCGTCACCGGCATGAAAACCACACCCGGCACGCCGAAATGGCGGCAGACGAAGGCAAAGCCCTGTGCATGGTTACCGGCCGAGGCGCAGACGAAGCTGCGCGCGCCGTTTTCCTTCGCCAGCACCTTGCGGAAGAAGTTGAAGGCACCGCGGATCTTGTAGGAACGCACGGGCGAAAGGTCTTCGCGCTTCAGGTAGATCTCCGCGCCATAGCGGGCGGAGAGGTGTTCGTTCAGTTGCAGCGGCGTTTCCGGAAAGAGACCGCGCAGGGCCTCCATGGCTGCATCGACGTCGGGTTTCATGCTCTGGTCCGTGTTCGATAGGGATAGGGTTCAAAAAGCTGCGTGTCGCGCCTTCAAATAGAAGGACAGAGGCAAGGCAAACCGATCATTCCTCAAACCTTTCCAGCACGCTCAGGACCGCATTGGAGCCTATCCTTGAGTTTGGGCGATGCAAACGCTATTGCATATCGCAGCGACGGACACCACCCGTCCCGGCCGCGCGGCCTTTCGAGACCAACTTGAGCCCAGCCGGCACGCAGGACACTTCCGTTGAACGCCACCATTTTCCGGTCCGCCATCAACATTGCCGCCATCAGCGGCATCTACCTTTCCGTCGCGATGCTTCTGCCGGCGCTGGTCGACGTGTACTATGGCAACCCAGACTCGGAAGTCTTTTTCCTCTCGGCCTTTTTCACGGGCGCGCTCTCGCTTGCAACGGCGGCGGCGACACGGGCCGGACCGCCGCCTTTCAACAAGCGCATGGGCTTTCTCGTCGTCAACATGCTCTGGCTCTCGGGCAGCATCATCGGCGCCATCCCGCTGTGGCTTTCGTCTCTCGATCTCACCTTCGCGCAGGCCTTCTTCGAATCGGTCTCGGCGATCAGCACGACGGGCTCTACCGTCATCGTCGGCCTCGACCATGCGCCGCCCGGCGTCCTGATGTGGCGCTCGCTGCTGCACTGGCTCGGCGGCGTCGGCATTCTCGCGCTCGGCCTCTTCATCATGCCCTATCTCCGGGTCGGCGGCATGTCCTTCTTCAAGCTCGAATCCTCCGACACCGCCGACAAGCCCTTCGCTCGCATCGCGAGCTATACGCGCGCCTTCCTCGCCATCTATGTGGCGATCACGCTGATCTGCGCCATCGTCTATGCCGCGCTCGGCATGAGCCGTTTCGATGCGCTGAACCACGCCATGTCGACCGTCGCGACGGGCGGACTTTCCACCCACGACGCCTCCTTCGGCTATTTCAAGAGCCTGCCGCTGCTCTGGGCCGCCACCTTCTTCATGACGCTGTCGAGCCTGCCCTTCTCGGTTCTGATTCTTTTCGTCGTACGCGGCCGCATCGATGCCTGGCGCGATCCGCAGATCCGCGTCTTCCTCGGCTACCTCGTGCTGTTTGCCGTGGCGGCAAGCGTCTTCCAGCGCCTGCAGAACGGCGTCGATTTCCATGAGGCGCTGGCGCATTCCTTCTTCACCGTGTCCTCGATCCTCTCGACGACGGGTTTTGCCAGCGACGACTATACCCAATGGGGTCACTTCATCGTGGCGCTCGCCTTCGTCGCGACGTTCATGGGCGGCTGTTCCGGCTCGACGGCCGGCGGTCTCAAGGCCTATCGCCTCATCATCCTGTTCAACTTCATCCGCACCGGCCTCTATCGCCTCATCTACCCCGACGGCATCCATGCCGTGCGCTACGGGACGATGACCGTCGATATGGACCTCCAGCGCAGCGTCTTCCTGTTCTTCATCACCTATGTGGCGCTCTCGGCCTTTGGTGCGATCCTGCTCGGGTTGATGGGCTACGACGTGCTGACGGCGATTTCGGCTGCGGCGACGTCGCTTTCCAATGTCGGCCCCGGTGTCACGCAGGCGATCGGTCCCGCCGGCACCTTCGCCGGCTTCCACGATGCGGCCCTCTATCTCCTCTCCTTCCTCATGCTGCTCGGGCGCCTGGAAATCCTCACGGTCCTTGTCATATTAACTCCACTCTTCTGGAAGAGTTGACTGTTGTCACGCTTCTTCGCATCCTGCGCCCATCGGGCTGGAGGTTGAGTGTATGGTCGTGTCGAAGTCCCTGTTGCGAATGCTCTTTATCGCCGCGCTCCTGCCGGCGCCCGCCTTTGCCGGCCCGCTTGCCGATGCGGCGAAGAAGGCGGAGGAACAGGCCGCCAAGGGCGACACGGTCGGCGCGCACAACACCATCCGCGACGCTTTCGGCGCTTTTGCCGCGACGCTGCCCTTCTCCATCGGCAAAGCCGTCTTCGTGTCGGCACCGCCGGAAGGCTACGGCATGTTCACCACACGGCCGGAATCGAATTTCAAGGCGGGGGAAGCCCTGATCTCCTACGTCGAGCCCGTCGGCCTCACCTGGCGACCGGGAAACGGGGGCGCACTGGAATCGCATTTCACCGTCGATCTCGAACTCCTTGATCCCAAGGGCACTGTTCTCGCCGAGCAGAAAGCCTTCGGCTCCTTCGACTTCAAGGGAACCGTGCGCAATCAGGAAATCTTCGCCAAGCTGACGCTGAATCTCAGCGGTCCACCCGCCGGCGACTATGTGCTTCGATACCGCTTCCGCGACGCCGCCAGCGGCGCCGTCGCCATCAGCGAGCAGCCGTTCAAGATCGTCCAGTAGCGCCCACCGACGTATTTACCGAGCGCCAAGAGAATTGTGACAAGCGCAGAATCAGCGCTTTCCAGCGCGTCCTCCCTCAATTATGACAGCCGCATGACAACCCCAGCCACGTAAGGGGCACACATGCTCTCGCTGTTTCGTAAACTCATGCCGCGTGAAGACCGCTTCTTCGATCTCTTCGAGCAGCATTCCCGCACCGTCGTCGGCGCCGCCGAAGCCCTGCAGGCGCTTCTCGCCGGCGGGCCGGACATGGAAAAACATTGCAACCGTATCGTCGCGCTTGAAAACGAGGCCGACGCCATCACGGCCGAGGTCCTGCTCGCCGTGCGCCGCAGCTTCATCACGCCCTTCGACCGCGGCGACATCAAGGACCTGATCCAGTCGATGGACGACGCCATCGACATGATGCACAAGATGGTCAAGACGATCCGCCTCTACGAGCAGACGAGCTTCCAGCCCGGCATGCAGGAAATGGGCGTCACCGTCGTCAAGGCCGCGCATCTCATCGCCGAAGCCATTCCGCTGTTGGATAAAGTCGGCGTGCATGCCGACCGCCTCAGCGCCATCGCCCAGGAAGTCACCCGCGTCGAAGGCCGCTCCGACGAACTTCACGACCAGGGCGTCAAGGCCCTGTTCAAGGAATTCGGCAAGACCGACCCGATGGCCTATATCATCGGCAGCGAGATCTATGGCGAACTCGAAAAGGTCGTCGACCGCTTCGAGGACGTGGCGGATGAAATCAGCGGTATCGTGATCGAGAACGTCTGATGGACGCGACACTCGCCTTTCCGCTGCTGATCGCGCTCGTCGGCATCGCACTGCTGTTCGACTTCCTGAACGGCCTGCACGATGCGGCCAACTCCATCGCCACGATCGTCTCGACGCGCGTGCTGCGCCCGCAATATGCGGTCATGTGGGCGGCGTTCTTCAATTTCATCGCCTTCCTGTTCTTCGGCCTGCATGTCGCCGAAACGATCGGCAGGGGCATTATCGATCCCTCCATCGTCAGCCCGCTCGTCATTTTCGCGGCGCTGATGGGCGCGATCATCTGGAATGTCGTCACCTGGATTTTCGGCATCCCGTCGAGTTCCTCGCACGCCCTTATCGGCGGCCTGGTCGGCGCCGGCCTTGCCAAGACCGGCTTCGACGCCGTCGTCTGGAGCGGCCTCATCAAGACGGCAAGCGCCATCTTCCTGTCTCCGGCAATCGGCTTCTTCCTGGCATTGGTCCTCGTACTTGTCGTCTCCTGGCTCTTCGTGCGCCAGACGCCCTTCGCCGTCGACCGGACGTTCCGCGTCATGCAGTTCATCTCGGCCTCGCTCTATTCGCTTGGCCACGGCGGCAACGATGCGCAGAAGACCATGGGCATCATCGCCGTGCTGCTTTATTCGCAGGGCTATCTCGGTGGTGAGTTCTACGTGCCGTTCTGGGTGGTCATCACCTGCCAGTCGGCGATGGCGCTCGGCACGCTGATGGGCGGCTGGCGCATCGTGCACACGATGGGCTCGAAGATCACGCGACTCAACCCGATGCAGGGGTTCTGCGCCGAAACCGGCGGCGCCATCACGCTGTTTGCCGCCACCTGGCTCGGCATCCCGGTCTCCACCACCCACACGATTACCGGCGCCATCATTGGCGTGGGGGCCGCCCGCCGCGTCTCCGCCGTCCGCTGGGGGCTTGCCGGCAACATCGTCTGGGCCTGGATCATCACCCTGCCCTCGGCAGCGGCGATTTCGGCGCTGTTCTACCTCGTGTTCAACGCGTTTTCGGGCTGATATCCGCCTGAAACGACAGGGCGGAAGCGACGACGCTTCCGCCCTGTCGTGCCATCTTGCCCGGTACCGGCTACAGGATGAAATCACCCGCCTTGAGCTTCAGCGAATGGTCGATTTCGATGGAAAAGTCGGCTCTGCCGTCCCCGTTGGTATCGCCATAGATGAACGTGTCGCCGTTCTTTTTCTGATAGCGCAGCTCGCCGGCATCCTTGTTGAACTTGTGGGTGCCGATGAATTCGAATTTCTGATTGTGCTTTACGGTGCTGTCGGCGTCGATCAGCTTGAGATCGATATGGTCGCCCTCCTTGCGTGAAAAATCCAGGATCGTGTCGCGACCGCTGGTTTTCGTCGTAGAGTCCTTGATGGACCTGAAGATGAAGAGATCCGCGCTGGTACCGCCCCACAGGACGTCGGCGCCTGTTCCGCCGATCAGCCTGTCCCTTCCCGCTCCGCCGCCGAGCTGATCCTTCCCGCTCTCGCCGAAGAGACTGTCGTTTCCGGCCGAGCCGAAGGCAAGATCGTCACCTCGTCCCAGGACGATCTTGTCGGAGGCCCGTCCTCCGACGAGCGCATCGTCTCCGGCGCCGCCCTTGAAAGTCCCCTTGACCGGCGAAATCGTCAACGAGAAACCGTCGGTGTCGGCACCAGCGGCGCGGTGAACGCCGTTCGCGTCACCAGAATCGTCATCGCCAAAAATGCCGGATCCGATTCTTTCCAGAACGCTCTTGACGCTACCCTTGATGTCGAGAATGTCCCCGATCCCGTCACGGGTCACGTCATCCATGCGCTCAAACACCACTTCCGCATCATCGACCTTGCCGGAAACGCCATCCTCGATGATGGAAAAGAGGTTCGTATGGAAATTCGTCAGCTTATCGCGAAGCTCCAGGGAATCCTCTACCTGCTGGTAGAAGCGCCCCAAGCCATTCGATTCCAGCAGCGAGCGGACATAGTCCTGCGCGCTGTCGAACAACGAATCGTAGGTTTTCGCGACAAGGAACTCCTTGATGGCATCGCTGCTCCACTCCGACGGCAGGCCAAGGTCGTTTTCCCAGATGTCCTTCAGCTCGTTATAGTCGATACCATAGGATTCGAGCTGGTCCTTGATGCCACTCCAGGTGTCGCCCCACTCGAGATCCGACGGTCTCGAAACGTCGTCCGGCAGGATCTCCGCATAATCGACTGTTTCCGAAGAGAAATAGTCCTCCAGCGCCTCGGAAAAAAGCATGCTGCTCGGATATTCCGCGGCGATGGTGTCCAGCATCTCGAGGCCGCGGAAAAGCGTATTGAAATTGCCGCTCGCGAACTCGTCGATGACAGCAGCCACTTCGGGCGTGTAGAGGCCGGAACTCTCGAGAAAGGAAATGACCTCTCCCCAGTCGACCGTGCTGAAATCGAACGCACGGACCATGCCGATGTAGCCCGTAAGCTCTCCGATCGTGAAATTGGTATATGACATGTCCTTCTCTCCCCTAGCCGCTCTGCAGGGAAGGCAAACACGTGCTTATTTAGCAGTCAAGAAGATTGAGCAGCGCGCGCAAGAACACCCAAACTCTTCTTGCCGTCCAGACTGAAAGACTACTGCGGGAGGGAGGGCGCGGTTTTTCGAAATCGGCAAGAAATGCTGCAAAACAATCCTTGACGTTCCCGTCCAAGCGATTGAAAAGCAAGCTAGGCGGGCGTGGCGAAACTGGTAGACGCAAGAGACTTAAAATCTCTCGGCCTTGGCTGTGCGGGTTCGATCCCCGCCGCCCGCACCAAAGTCCAAGCAAACTCCGGACAATAAAAAGGGCGCGGCCCTGACGCAGGCCGCACCCTCTTTTTCAGCGACGTTTCAGGAGAACGTCAGGCTGAAAGTTTTGCCGCGATCTTGGCGACATGGGCGCCCTGGAAGCGGGCGGCGTCCAGTTCGACCTGCGAAGGCTGGCGCGAGCCGTCGCCGTCGGTGATCGTGGAAGCGCCGTAGGGCGAGCCGCCCTTGATTTCATCCACGCCCATCTGGCCCTGGAAGGCATAGGGCAGGCCGGCGACGACGAGGCCATGGTGCAGCAGGGTCGGGATGAAGCCGAGAATGGTCGATTCCTGGCCGCCATGCTGGGTGGCCGACGACGTGAAGACAGAGCCGACCTTGCCGACCAGCTTGCCGGCGGCCCACAGGCCACCCGTCTGATCCCAGAAATTGCGCATCTGCGAGGCGACCGTGCCGAAGCGCGTGCCGGCACCGACGATGATGGCGTCGTATTCGGCGAGCTCGTCGGTCGTGGCGATCTCGGCCTTCTGGTCCATCTTGTAGTAGGAAGCCTTGGCAACGTCGTCGGGAACCAGTTCGCGAACGCGCTTGACGGTCACGTCGGCACCTTCAGACTTTGCGCCTTCCGCCACGGCATAGGCCATCGCTTCGATATGGCCATAGGCCGAGTAGTAGAGAACCAGTACTTTCGCCATCGTCGTCTCCTGTTCGAAAAGGCTTTCCGCTTGATCGCGGCGTCGGCTTGGATGTAGCACGTTGGACAGGCGGCGTCAGAAGCTGCCCGGTCGACAGACTGTTCACCCGCCATTGACAATGTCCGCCCAACCGGTCGGCATTTCCGTACGAAATACAGGAAACGCCCATGAATTCCACGCAGATCGCCACCGCCGCCATGCTTGCCATCGGCGACGAACTTCTTTCCGGGCGCACCAAGGACAAGAATATCGGCCAGCTCGCCGATATGCTCCTCCTCGCCGGCATCGATCTCAAGGAGGTGCGCATCGTCGGCGACGAGGAGGACGATATCGTCTCGGCGCTGAACGCGCTGCGCGCCCGCTACACCTACGTCTTCACTTCAGGCGGTATCGGCCCGACGCATGACGACATCACGGCGGACGCGATCTCCAAGGCCTTCGGCGTGCCCTGCCTGCACGATCCGCTCGCCATGCAGCTGCTCGGCGCGATGTACGAGAAGCGCGGCGTGGAGTTCAACGAGGCCCGCCAACGCATGGCGCGCATGCCCCAGGGTGCGGTGCATATCGAAAATGCCGTTTCCACGGCACCGGGCTTCCACATCGGCAATGTCTATGTGATGGCCGGCGTGCCGCAGGTCTTTACCGCCATGCTTGGCAATGTCGTGCCGCAGCTTGAAGGCGGCAAACCGATGCTGTCGCGCTCCGTCGCCTCGCCCTTCGGCGAGGGCGATATCGGCAGCGCGCTGGCGGCGATCCAGAAGAATCATCCGGAAACCAGCATCGGCTCCTATCCACGCTTTTCGGAAAACCGGTTTTCGACGGAAATCGTCATCCGCAGCCGGACGGAAGCGCCCGCGGAAGCGGCCGAACGTGATATCATGGCGATGATCGCCGAAATCGCCGCGGCCAAGGCCGCGTCTTGATCCGGATCAAGGTTTTCCGGCCTCGGCGAGGGGATGCTTGCGCAGAACCAGACAGGAGGCCGAAATGACCTACAAGACCATCGTGGCGGTGCTGAGTGCTGCCGAGGACGCCGGAAAAGTCACGGATCATGCGCTGGCGCTGGCGCGCCGCATGGGCGGCCCTGCCAACGCTCATGTCATCGGGATCCATGCGGAGGCGCCCGTCATCGTGACGCTCATCGCGCCGATGGAGTATCCCGACCCGAACGCCGTGCTCCAGCTCCAGGAACGCGCGCGCGAACAATCCCGGGCGGTCGAGCAAGCGTTTCGTTCACGCTGCGAACGTGATGATATCTCTTATGAATGGCGGCTTTTCACGGGCACTGCCGGCTATGCGTCGGCCGGTATCATCGACAGTGCCCGCGCTGGCGACATCGTCCTTGCCGGCCAGTTCGATCCCGATCTGGACGGCCCGGCCCGCGAGGACATCGAGGATCTGCTCTATGAAAGCGGCCGCCCGGTCTATCTCGTCTCCAACGCGCCTGCCGGCCCCGAGCCTGTCGACCGCGTGCTGCTGGCCTGGAACGGCTCGCGCGAGGCGACGCGCGCTGCCTTCGACGCCCTGCCTTTCCTGACAGCGGCGAAAGAGGTCGAGATCTTCACCATCGATCCGCCCGACAACAACATGCAATCGGCCGATTTCTGCGGCGCGGAACTGGCCGCCACCCTCGCCCGCCACGGCGTGAAGATTTCTGTCGCATCCGGCTCTTCGGCCCACCACTCGGTCGCCGAAACGCTGAACCGCCGTGCCACGGATATCGATGCAGGCCTCATCGTCATGGGCGCCTACAGCCATTCGCGGCTACGCCAGCGCCTGTTCGGCGGTGTCACCAGCGCCATGATGCGCGGCGCCCGCGTTCCGGTGCTGATGTCGCGATAGACCGACTTGCCTGTGGATCGCCCGGTTTCCATTGCCGGGTGATCATTTTCTTGACGGGCGAAGTGCATTAGAGAGAAGGAATCTTCTTTTTTTCCGCCTATCAGGAGTCCCGTCATGTCGCTGCCCGACAAAGCCTTCCCCGTATCCTGGGACCAGTTCCACCGCGATGCGCGCGCGCTCGCCTGGCGCCTGGCGGATGGCGACCGCGAATGGAAGGCGATCGTCTGCATCACCCGTGGCGGCCTCGTGCCGGCCGCCGTCATCTCACGCGAACTCAACATCCGTCTGATCGAGACAGTCTGCGTCGCCTCCTATCATGACTATGTCTCGCAGGGTGACATGCATGTCCTGAAGGGCATCGCACCGGAGCTGGCCCAGAACGGCGGTGAAGGCATCCTTATCGTTGACGACCTCACCGATACCGGCAAAACCGCTGCCCAGGTGCGTGCCATGCTGCCGAAGGCGCATTTCGCCGCCGTCTATGCCAAGCCGAAAGGTCGTCCGCTGGTCGATACGTTCGTCACCGAAGTCAGCCAGGACACCTGGATCTACTTCCCCTGGGACATGGGCTTCACCTACCAGGAGCCGATCGCCAAGGCGGCGCGCGACTGACGTGCCGAGGAGTTGCAGCGCGCCGATCATAGGTTGCGCCACACGGCTTTGATTGACGAATCGTGATAAAAAGCCGGCGGAAGGCATGCGCCCTTTCGCCGGCTTAATCTTTCCGAAATCCCTGCAAAAGATAGTCCTTATGTTCACCGCTCGGAGGCGGTGATGGGAGGCGCGGATCATCATGTCCTGGAGACGGCCGGCATTGGCGGCGGTGCTTGTGGTTGGCCTCCTGTTTGCGGGACCGACCGGCGCACAACAGGATGTCCGGGTCACCGCCATCGCCGACTATGTCGAAGCCAATGTTCGCCCCTGGCTTGCCGAACCTGCCATCGTCAATGCGGTCATCGCGCAGAACGCCGTGCATTCCCGCCTGAACCAGGCCGAAATCCAGGATCTCGATGCGCGCTGGCGTGTCGAGCTTCTGAGCGGAAAGCGACCGCTTATCGATGCGACACTGTCCAACCCGCTGTCGCTCTACCTGAAAGGCCGGCAGCGAGCGGCCGAGGGGCTGATCACCGAAATCTTCGTCATGGACAATCGCGGGCTCAATGTCGGCCAGAGCGACATCACCTCCGACTACTGGCAGGGCGACGAAGCCAAATGGCTGAAGAGTTTCGGCGCCGGCATGCTGGTAGTAGAGGAAGCTGAGCGGGACGAGTCAACGCAACTGATGCAGTCGCAGGCGAGTCTTCCCATCCGCGATCCCCGCAGCGGTGCGGTCATCGGCGCCATCACAGTGGGTGTCAATCTGGACGCGCTTTGACGCCGCGTGAGGGAATCACTTTATCCACGGATCACATGTCGTCCCGGATGGCTATTGCTTGAAGTCGTGACGCTAAAAAAACCCGCTTTTTTACCAGTGATTTTTTTCGTTTTTCCACAGCGGCGTGTCCCGCCACCTTACCTTTCGGCGCGAAGCCGCTGATTTTTCAGGCATCCCGGGATGTCCCCATTTTCCACAGGCGGCAGGCACAAGATATAGGGTTCAAACTTCGTTCACAAACCAGCCCTTGACGGGAATCGCCCGGATGAGGTTAATGAAATCCAAGTTGCGGCGGCGGCTGGACCGTATTGTTACGAGGTCGGTTCTCATCACGAAATCGCGTACCTATGCGCATGTGGCCGGGTGGATGATCCGCTCGCTGCACGAGGGTATTTGCGCACGATTTCCTGACACGTCATCGCGGTCAATGGGACTGGAAAAAAGAAGCTGTTGATACTATATTTAGTGTTTGCAGCTAAACTCAGCACAAGATACAGGATCCCGAAATCAATCGGGTTTCCCGCACGGACTGAAGATTTGAGCTGGCTGCAAGGCATTGCGGCCGGACGGGGATAATTGCGCCCTGTTTTGAAGGCAGGCTGCGGCACAGAGGACAACGGACATGCGCATAGAACGTCGTTTCACCAAACCCGGCCAGTCGGCCTATGCGGAAATCGAATTCCGCAAGGCCACGAGCGAGATCAAGAACCCGGACGGTTCCATCGTCTTCCGCCTCGCCGATATCGACGTGCCCGCGCAGTTCTCCCAGGTCGCCGCGGATATCCTCGCCCAGAAGTATTTCCGCAAGGCCGGCGTGCCCGCGCGCCTGAAGAAGGTCGAAGAGAACGACGTTCCCTCCTTCCTGTGGCGCTCCGTGCCGGATACCGAAGCCTTGAAGGCGCTCCCCGAGGATGAGCGCTTCTGCTCGGAAACCGATGCGCGCCAGGTTTTTGACCGTCTCGCCGGCACCTGGACCTACTGGGGCTGGAAGGGCAAGTATTTCGCCTCCGAGGAAGACGCTGCCGCCTTCAAGGACGAGCTTGCCTATATGCTCGCCACCCAGCGCGTTGCCCCGAACTCGCCGCAGTGGTTCAACACCGGCCTGCACTGGGCCTATGGCATCGATGGTCCCGGCCAGGGCCATTTCTATGTCGACCCCTTCACCGGCAAGCTGACCAAGTCGAAGTCCTCCTACGAGCACCCGCAGCCGCATGCCTGCTTCATCCAGTCCGTGGAAGACGATCTCGTCAACGAGAACGGCATCATGGACCTGTGGGTGCGTGAAGCCCGCCTCTTCAAGTATGGCTCCGGCACCGGCTCCAACTTCTCCTATCTGCGCGGCGAAGGCGAAAAGCTTTCGGGCGGCGGCCGTTCCTCCGGCCTGATGAGCTTCCTGAAGATCGGCGACCGCGCCGCTGGCGCCATCAAGTCGGGCGGTACGACGCGCCGCGCGGCCAAGATGGTCGTGGTCGACATCGACCACCCGGATATCGAGGCCTACATCAACTGGAAGGTCAAGGAAGAGCAGAAGGTGGCGGCCCTCGTCACCGGCTCGAAGATCGTCGCCAACCACCTCAAGGCCATCATGAAGGCCTGCGTCAATTGCTCGGCCGACGGCGACAAGTGCTACGACGCGGCTGAAAACCCGGCGCTCAAGCGCGAAATCCGCGCTGCCAAGAAGAGCCAGGTTCCGGAAAACTACATCAAGCGCGTCATCCAGTTCGCCAAGCAGGGCTACAAGGACCTCGAGTTCAAGACCTACGACACGGACTGGGATTCGGAAGCCTACCTCACCGTCTCCGGCCAGAACTCCAACAACTCCGTCTCGCTGAAGGACGACTTCCTGCGCGCTGTGGAGAACGACGGCGACTGGAACCTGACCGCCCGCAAGGACGGCAAGGTCATGAAGACGCTGAAGGCCCGCGACCTGTGGGAGCAGATCTCCTACGCCGCCTGGGCATCGGCCGATCCGGGCCTGCACTTCAACACGACGATGAACGACTGGCACACCTCGCCGGCCGCGGGCCCGATCCGCGCCTCGAACCCGTGCTCGGAATACATGTTCCTCGACGACACGGCCTGCAACCTCGCTTCGCTGAACCTGCTTCAGTTCAAGGATGCCGCCACCAAGAACATCAACATTGCCGACTACGAACACGCCGTCCGCCTGTGGACCATCGTGCTCGAAGTCTCGGTCATGATGGCGCAGTTCCCGTCGCGCCAGATCGCCGAGCGCTCCTACGAGTACCGCACGCTCGGCCTCGGTTACGCCAACATCGGCGGCCTGCTGATGTCCTCGGGCATCCCCTACGATTCGACGGAAGGCCGCGCCATTGCCGGCGCGCTGACCGCCATCATGACCGGCGTCTCCTATGCCACCTCGGCCGAAATGGCAGGCGAACTCGGCCCGTTCCCGGGCTTTGCACCGAACCGCGACAACATGCTGCGCGTCATGCGCAACCATCGCCGTGCAGCCTATGGCGAAACGACCGGCTACGAGCAGCTCTCGGTCAACCCCGTCGCGCTCATTCATGACGAGTGCCCGGACCAGACCCTGATCGTCCACGCCAAGGCCGCCTGGGACAAGGCCGTGGCACTCGGCGAAAAACACGGCTACCGCAACGCCCAGACGACCGTCATCGCGCCGACCGGCACGATCGGCCTCGTCATGGACTGCGACACGACCGGCATCGAGCCCGACTTCGCGCTGGTGAAGTTCAAGAAGCTCGCCGGCGGCGGTTACTTCAAGATCATCAACCGCGCCGTTCCCGAAGCACTGCGTACGCTCGGCTATTCCGAAAGCCAGCTCGCCGAGATCGAGGCCTATGCGGTCGGCCACGGCAACTTCAACCAGGCACCGGCCGTCAACCCCGGCTCGCTGAAGGCCAAGGGTTTCCCGGACGACAAGATCGAAGCCGTCAATGCCGGTCTCAAGGCCGCTTTCGACATCAAGTTCGCCTTCAACCAGTGGACGCTCGGCGCCGACTTCCTGAAGGATGTGCTGAAGGTTTCCGATGCGCAGCTCTCCGACATGTCCTTCAACCTCCTGGAGCATATCGGCTTCTCGAAGAAGGATATCGAAGCCGCCAACATCCACGTCTGCGGTGCGATGACGCTGGAAGGCGCGCCCTTCCTCAAGGCCGAGCACCTCGCCGTGTTCGATTGCGCCAATCCGTGCGGCAAGATCGGCAAGCGCTACCTGTCGGTCGAAAGCCACATCCGCATGATGGCGGCCGCCCAGCCGTTCATCTCGGGTGCCATCTCCAAGACGATCAACATGCCGAACGAGGCGACCGTCGAGGATTGCAAGAACGCCTATATGCTCTCGTGGAAGCTCGCGCTGAAGGCCAACGCGCTTTACCGCGATGGTTCCAAGCTCTCCCAGCCACTCAACGCCTCGCTGATCGAGGATGAGGACGACGAGGACGATGCAATCGAGGCGCTGGTCGCAGCCCCCGCCGCCGCCCAGGCCGTCACGGTCACGGAGAAGATCATCGAGCGCATCATCGAACGGGTCTCGCGCGACCGTGAGAAACTCCCGAACCGCCGCCAGGGCTACACCCAGAAGGCTGTCGTCGGCGGGCACAAGGTCTATCTGCGCACCGGCGAATTCGGCGATGGCCGCCTCGGCGAGATCTTCATCGACATGCACAAGGAAGGTGCTGCCTTCCGTGCGATGATGAACAACTTTGCCATCTCCATCTCGCTTGGCCTGCAGTACGGCGTGCCGCTCGAGGAATTTGTGGAGGCCTTCACCTTCACCAAGTTCGAGCCGGCCGGCATGGTCCAGGGCAACGACGCGATCAAGAACGCCACGTCGATCCTCGACTACGTCTTCCGCGAACTCGCCGTCTCCTATCTCGGCCGTCATGACCTCGCGCATGTCGACCAGTCGGACTTCTCCAACACCGCGCTTGGCAAGGGCATCCAGGAAGGCAAGACCAACCCGTTCTCGACCGGCTGGACGCGTGGCCACAAGCCGACGCTCATCCAGGGCGGCCAGACCGAGCGTCAGCTCTCCGAACCCAAGGGTTCTGCCACCGCAGCCCCCGCCAAGGCCGCCTCGACGGGTAACGTAACGGCCTTTGCCGGCAACGCCGCCCGCAAGCTGGAACCGACCGTCGCCGTTTCCACCCACGAAATCGTCGCCTTCAAGCGCGATTACGAGGAACGCGCTGCCGAACTCGCCGAGGCAATGGCCGACGACGTTGCCGACGAAGCCGAAGAACAGGGCATCACCGCCCTCTTCTCCGACAAGGCCGCCGCCGAAGCCGCAAGCGCCAAGGCCGACGCCAAGAAGCTGGAAAACGAACGCCGCATGCGCTCCATCGCACAGGGCTACACGGGCAACATGTGCTCGGAGTGCCAGAACTTCACGATGGTCCGCAACGGCACCTGCGAGAAGTGCGACACCTGCGGTGCCACGAGCGGGTGCAGCTGAGACAGTTCAAGTCATCTGGTGACGTAGAAAATACCCCGGCAAAAGCCGGGGTATTTTTTTACTTTCCAATAATATTTTCTCAAATTGAGCACAATCATCCACAACCAAAAAGCGTACATCAATGGGCTACGCAGAGAAATTCGCTGACAAAGAGAGCCATTTCATTGCCAAAAAAGTCAGAAATGAGCCAAAAAACACCTTTTGATTGAATTCATCACGTATGCAGCAAAGAAAGCTGATGCTACCCTTGAGCGAGTGATCAAAAGGGGCGGGTCATGAGCGACAAGGATGAGAAGTCGAATAAAGCCAAATGGGTAATCCGTGATACGGCATCGGGTTGGTTTTGGTGGCTTGTCGATCCCGATGGAAACGTAATTGGCAAGTCGATCGACTTTTTCATCACCCGGCAGTCATGCGTCGACAATGCGATACGTCATCGGATGTCACAATATCCCGATCGAGACGAGACCGAATATGCATTGGACGCCCGCCCGCTAGACGAAGAAGCGCTCCGATCCGACATCAGATTGATCGAGGCTTCGCATGCCGGGAAAGAACACGCTTTTTCCACTGGATTTCACGAAGGTTACAGTTCTGCTTATCACCCTGAAATAGGGAATGTCGATCTAAGGCGAAGAGGCTTCGTCTATATTGTTACATCCGCGCGCAACGGCATTTTGTTCGTCAAGGTAACCAGCGATCTTCCTCGGCGGCTTTTCGAGCACCGAACGACGCGAATGCCTGGCGTAACAGTCTATCAAGGGGTGGAAACACTCGTTTGGTTTCAGATATACGATCAATTGATCGATGCCGTTGAACGGCAAAAGGCCATAAAGAACATGCCACGGCATAAGAAGATCGAGCTTGTAGAGTCGCTAAATCCCAATTGGAACGATCTTTCGCACCGTCTCCTGTCTTCGTAGCACCCGGACTATGTAAGTCAGGCTTCTGGCATAACTTTCCTCAATTGCGGCACAGCGGGCCAGCACGTCATTGCAGCGCATGGATGCACAGGCTACATGCTAGCCTCCCGTTACGGGAATCGAGCTGAACCGAATTCCGTGATGCAGAAGGAACAGTCGATGCTGACAGCGCCGCGCCGGGGGCCGATTGCCTTGGCCTACCGTGTCCTCGTCCTGCCGGGTGTCATTGCCTATCTCTTTGCCGTCAGCATCGTCGTGCTTGCCGCCGATCGTTTCTGGCTGGTCGATCTGCTTACCTTCGCCTGGCCCTATGTGGTGGCCGCCGGTGCGCTGCTTTGTGTCGTGGCCGTCATCACGCGGCGGCTGAAGGCGATCGTCATTGCGTTTGCCGGCCTGGCGATCGCTCTCATTCCCGCCTTCGACGTGCCGACCGCCCGCCCCTCCACGGCCGCAAGCGGGCTCAAGGTGCTGACCGCCAATCTCTATGTCCAGAACGCCGAGGATCCGGCGGTCTTCATCGACCTGCTGCGCCGGGAAAAGCCCGATATCGTCGTGCTGCAGGAGGCGACGCCACGCTGGGTGCAGTCGCTCTCCGCCGCGGGCCTTTTTCCCCATGAAAGCAGCGCGGAGGCGTTGACGCGCGACAGCCTCAAGGTCTTCTCCACCCTGCCGATCCGCGCGGAAACCGAACTGAAGCGCGCCTTCACCGAGCCGAAGGCCTACAAGCAGCCGCTTCGGCTCGAACTCGACATGCGCGGCAAGCCGCTCTTCCTCTATGCCTTCCATCCCGAGACGCCGCGCCGCCTGTGGCAATGGCGCGACCGCAACGCCTATCTTTCGGCCGCAGCCGATGCCGTGAAGGGCGACCTCCAGCGCGCGCCCGTCATCGTTGCCGGCGACTGGAACACGCCCACCTGGTCGCCGTTCTATCGCGGCTTCCTGCGCCAGGCCGGCCTTGCCTCCACCGCCGGCGGCTGGCTGCAGCCGGTGACACGTTTCAGCCTCAAGCTCGATTGGCTCGCCTATATCGGCGCGACGATCGACCATGTCGCCGTTTCGCCCGACATTTCCGTGCGCGGCCATCGCGTCGGCCCGGCGTTCGGTTCCAACCACCTGCCGGTCATCGCCGAACTTGCCATGCCGGAAACCTGACCCCTCGCCGTTGCGGAAAAACACCCTATCTTTCAGGGGAAGCAACGAGGGAGAAGACGATGCCTACGGAAAAGGACAGCCCAAAAGCCTCGCTCGAAAAGGAGCGCGCCAAGCAGCAACGCAAGGCAGCAAAGGCGGAACAGGACGATTACCTGGAAGAAGCGCTGGAAGAGACGTTCCCTGCCAGTGATCCGATCGCACCGGGCGACGTGAAGGACCATGCCAAGTGAGGAGGTCGCCGGCCCCATGGATATGACGACGCAATGAGCCCGCCTTTCCTGTTCGATGGCCCGGACGATGCACCCGTGACCGTGTTGCTTGCCCATGGCAGCGGCGCACCGATGGATTCGCCGGCAATGAATGCGGCGACCGCAGCTCTCGCGACAGAAGGCCTGCGGGTCGCCCGTTTCGAATTCTCCTACATGGCCGCGCGCCGCATCGATGGCAGT
Organism: Shinella sp. CPCC 101442; assembly: GCF_024704725.1. GTDB lineage: Bacteria > Pseudomonadota > Alphaproteobacteria > Rhizobiales > Rhizobiaceae > Shinella. The sequence continues at coordinate 66,658 of NZ_JALIQS010000002.1, forward strand.
CGCAAGCCGCCGCCGAAGGCGGAGACGCTGAACCCGGAGTTTTGTGCCGCTGTCGCAGCACTTGGCGCAAAGGGGCCGCTGGTGATCGGCGGCAAGTCGATGGGCGGGCGTGTCGCCAGCATGGTGGCGGATGCGCTGCATGGAGACGGAAAGATCGCCGGCCTGCTCTGCCTCGGTTATCCGTTTCACCCGCCGGAAAAACCGACGCAGTTGCGCACCAAGCATCTGATGGACCTGAAGACGCCAGCGCTGATCTGCCAGGGCACGCGCGATCCTTTCGGCACGAAAGACGAGGTTCCGGGTTACGGCCTGCCAAAGCGCATCCAGATCCTCTGGCTGGAAGACGGCGACCATGACCTGAAGCCGCGCAAGAGCATTTCCGGCTTTACCGCCGCCGATCATCTCGCCGCCATGGCAAGCACCGTAAAGACATGGACGGCGACGCTGCGCTAAGATCCCCCTGTTCCGCGCGGAACAGCACACACGATCCCCTTATGCGAAGGTCCGGTCACTGGATGCAACGAGCCATCCGCAACCGACCCGAAGGGACCAGATCATGCGCAACATCCTCCTCATCGCCGCCGTTGCCCTCGCCTCGGTCGCCTCGTTCACCACCCCCTCGCAGGCCGGTTCCTACAGCTACGGCTACCAGCCGCACTGCTTCGTCAAGAAAGTGAAGTCCTACGACTATTACGGTAACCTGATCATCAGACACGTCCGCGTCTGCCGCTGAGCGGAGCCCCCTCGACAGGGCTGTTCGATGCGCGGCTCCCGCCGGCAAGACGGCCTCACGGACGGAACGAAGCCCGGATGCGACCATCGCATCCGGGCTTCGGATTTTTGGACAAGACCTCAGTTGCCGCTGACCTGTCCGGCCCAGCTCTGTGCGCCGGTTTGGCCATCGAGGAACGGTAGAGCCGTGCTGACGAGAGCGGGCGCAGCAAAGGTTTCGTAATGTGTGAGGCCGGGCAGGATGGCGAGACGGTTCTTGACCATGTTTTCCCGCATCCAGCCGGCATCCCTCAGCCCGCCGCCGAGCTTCTGATAGAACTCGACCATATGCTCGGGACGGATCATGTCACTGTCGCCGAAGATCAGCATGACGGGCATGGAAAGCTTCGCGACGGCATCGGAGGCGTCGTAGTCCACACGCATCGCAGCCCCCATGGCATCGAGCAGTTTCGGGAACTGCGAGACGTCAGGCGCGACGGCCGCATAGGATTTGTACATCGGCGTCTCCTTCATCATATCCGCCATCGCGCCGGACACCGCCGCCTGCTGCGGCAGCATTTCCGGGAAGAAGCCGTTCCTGGCAAAGGGGGCGGAGGCGATGACGAGGCGACGCACCTTGCCCGGCGCGCTTGCTGCCATGTGCAGCGCAACGCCGCCTCCGAAGGAATAGCCGAGCACGTCGATCTTATCGTAGCCGAGCTTGGTGACGAGTTCGGCCATATCGGCGCCGATGGCCGGAATGTCGATCGGCCGGTCACCGAGGGGCGTGCGGCCATGACCCTGGAGATCGACGCCGATGACCTGCCGCGTCTCCTGCAAGGTCTTCAAGTTTTCGCCGAACATCTCGATCTGGCCAAGGCCGCCATGCAGCAGGAGCAGCGGCTCGCCCTCACCGCGGATCTCGTAGTAGTATTCGATACCGTTGATCGGCAGGTGGCCTGCCTTGTCGGGCTTGCCAACTACGGCCTGCAACGGATTTTCCTTGACCGCCTCCGCCTGAACCGCTGCGGGCGCGAAGGTGGCAAGGGCTGCGGTCAGAAGCGTGATGATGGTCATCTTCGGCATGTCTGTCTCCTCGGTCTCCAACCGGCACCCTGCCGGCTCTCTGCACCAAGGACGCCGATGATCACCGCAGACCGACAGGGCGGGGAAAATTTTCGTGGGCGCGCTTCGCAAACTGAATCAAGCCGCTGCGGAATCGATTCAGGATTTCGGCCTATATCATTGAAATATAAGAAGGACGGTGTCAGGAAACGGCGTGCGGAGAGGAAGAAAACTTTAACGGATGCACGTGCATATTAGCGGAACACCAGATGCATCCGGGCGGACCATGACGCACAGTTTCTCTTACACCCACTATGATCTCGACCTGCAGCGGAGCGGTACGGTCGTCGAAATCACGCTGTCGGCCGTTGCCAATGTCCGCCTCATGAGCCACGCCAATTTCGACCTGTTCAAGAACGCCCGCCAGCACAAGTTCCTCGGCGGCGTGGCCAAGCAGTCTCCGATCCGGTTGAAGGTTCCGAAGAGCGGCCACTGGCATGTGATTGTCGATATGGAAGGACATCCGGGCAAGGCGCAGTCGTCGATCAAGATCGTACCACTCGCCCCGCAGAAGCCAGCGCAGCGCTTCAGCGCGGCGTAACTACCCCTCGCCGCGTTCCTTGCGCAGCTTCGCCCACCAGTCGAGCCGCTTGCGCAGCTCCCGTTCGAAGCCGCGCTCCGGTGGATCGTAGAAGGTCCGGCGACCCATTTTTTCCGGGAAATAGTCCTGCCCTGAAAAGGCGTCAGGCTGGTCGTGATCGTAGCGATAACCGTCGCCGTAGCCCTCGCCCTTCATCAGCTTGGTCGGTGCGTTGAGGATGTGTTTCGGCGGCAGCAGCGAGCCATGCTCCTTTGCCGCACGCATTGCCGATTTGTAGGCGGTGTAGATGGCGTTCGATTTCGGCGCGGTGGCGAGATAGACGCAGGCCTGTGCCAGCGCCAGATCCCCCTCCGGCGAGCCGAGAAAATCGTAGGCGTCCTTCACGGCATTGCACACGACAAGCGCCTGCGGATCGGCAAGGCCGATATCCTCGACCGCCATGCGCACCATGCGGCGACAGAGGAAGAGCGGATCCTCACCGGCATCCAGCATGCGCGTGAGATAGTAGAGCGAGGCATCGGGATCGGAGCCGCGCACGGCCTTGTGCAGGGCCGAGATGAGATTGTAGTGGCCATCCTGCGACTTGTCATAGACGGGTGCGCGGCGCTGCACGATGCGGAAGAGATCGTCCTGCCCAAAAATCTCGCCCGCGCGCGCGGCGCGCCACACCTCTTCCGCCAGCGTCAGCACGGCGCGGCCATCGCCGTCTGCCATGCGCAGCAGCGAGGCGCGCGCCTCGTCGTCCAGCGGCAACGGCTTTTCCTCGACGGCCTCGGCACGCTTCAAAAGCTCTTCCAGACTCGTCTCGTCATGCGGCTTGAAGGTGAGCACGCGCGCGCGGGAAAGCAGAGCGGCGTTGAGTTCGAAGGACGGGTTTTCCGTCGTCGCGCCCACAAGCACGATCGTACCGTCCTCCATGACGGGCAGAAAGCTGTCCTGCTGAGCGCGATTGAAACGATGGATCTCGTCGACGAAAAGCAGCGTCTGCCGGCCGCCCATGCGGCGTGCGCGGGCGGCGTCGAACATCTTCTTGAGATCGGCGACGCCGGAGAAGATCGCGGAAATCTGCTCGAAGGCAAGACCCGTCTCGCCGGAGAGCAACCGTGCCACGGTCGTCTTTCCCGTACCGGGCGGGCCCCAGAAGATCATCGAGCCGAGCGAGCCGGCCTCGATCATGCGCGAGAGAACGCCGTCTGGCCCGGTTAGGTGTTCCTGACCGGACACTTCGCCCAGCGTACGCGGACGAAGGCGATCGGCCAGCGGGCGTTTCGCCTTCATATCCTCCGGTTCTTGCGGGGCGAAGAGGTCGCTCATCGGAAGAACTGTCGGATGCGCTGACCGTCACGCTCGATCTCGACGCGCCAGATCGACGGGTCTTCGCCGACAAGCGAGGCGAGCGTTTCGGTGGATGTCACGGCGGTGCCGTTGAGCTCGATGATGATGTCGCGCGGCTGAAGCCCGATGCGCGCCGCCGGCGAACCGCGGTTGACCTCCGTCACGACGACACCATTGGTCGTGCCCTGCCCGACCGGCATGCGCAACTCTTCGGAAACACGCGGCGAGAGATTGGCGACGACCGCGCCGGAGAAGGGATTGCGGCCCTCGATCAGGCGCTCGTCGCGCGGCGTCGTTTCCGGCGCACGGTCGAGGGAGAGCGTCAGCGCCTGCTCCTTGCCGCTGCTGATGACAGTGATGCGCGCCGTGCCGCCTATGCCGACGGTGGTGAGGCGATAGCCGAGCGCATCGGGATGTTCGACCGGAATGCCATTGACGGCCGTCACGATCTGTCCCGGCTTCATGCCGGCCTTTTCTGCGGGGCTGCCGGGCTGGACCTTTGAGATCAGCGCGCCGCGCGCGCGGTCGAGGCCGAGCGCTTCTGCCACCTCAGACGTCACCGCCTCGAAGGTCGCGCCAACGAAGGGACGATCGAACGTGGCGCTGCCATGCTCGGCACTGGCGATGAAGGTTTTCACGAGATTGGCGGGAATGGCGAAGCCGACGCCATTGGAACCGCCGCCGCGCGAAAAGATCGCGGTGTTGATACCGATCAGCTCGCCGTTCATGTTGATGAGCGCGCCGCCGGAATTGCCGGGATTGATGGCGGCATCCGTCTGGATGAAGAAGCCGAAATCGCCTGATCGCACCTGGTTGCGGGCAAGTGCGGAGACGATGCCGCTCGTCACGGTTTGACCTACGCCGAAAGGATTGCCGATGGCAAGCACGAGATCGCCCACCTCCACCGCATCGCTGTCGCCGAGCGGCAGCGTCGTGAAATCGCCCTCCATCTTGATCTTCAGGACGGCGAGATCGACACGCTCGTCCTTCAGAACAACCGTGCTCTCATATTCGCGGCCATCCGCCAGCGCCACCTTGATGTCGCTCGCCCCCTCGATGACGTGGTTGTTCGTGACAACGATGCCCTTGGCGCCGACGATAACGCCGGAACCGAGCGAGGATTGCTTCTGGCTGCGGTTCGGCATCTGCTGGCCGAAGAATTCCTCGAAGAAGGGGTCGCCGTCGAAGAGCGAGCGGCGCTCGACGACGCGCTCCGCATAGACGTTGACGACGGCGTTCTCGACCTGCTTGACGAGGGGCGCGAAGGAGAGCTGCATCTCCGTGCGCGATTGCGGCACGGTGCGCTCCTCGGCCATGGCGGGCGTCATCAGCGCCAGCGCCACGGCAAGCGGGGCGGCAAGCAGAATGCGGATATGCGTCATCGATTGAGTCTCCTTCGTTTCCGCGCCACGATCAGATAGGATTTCGCGGGAAAAAAGGCAAACTGCGCCGTCTTCACCGCTTGCGACACCTCACGCGGCGCGCACGAAAAAGTGGTCGGCGGAAATCTTTCCCTGCCGTTGAAACAACACGCTCCGCGTTTACGTAGAAGTCAGGGAAAACAACCAACCAATCGAGCACCGCCATGTCGCTTTACCGCTTCCCCCGTATTGCCTCCTACGAAATCACGCCCGAGCGCTGTTTTTTCAACCGGCGCGGCTTTCTGGCGGCCGCTGCCGGCGGTGCGCTCGCCGCGATAGGCACGCCGGCGCTGGCCGAGGCGCTGAAGGCCGCCAAGAGCGCCTATATGGTCGATGAGACGCTGACGCCCGAAAAAGACGTGACGACCTACAATAATTTTTATGAATTCGGCCTGGGCAAAGGCGATCCGGCGGCAAACTCGGAGAAGTTCAAGCCGACGCCCTGGACGGTGAAGGTGGACGGGCTCGTCGGCAAGCCGAAGGAATTCGGTCTCGAGGAGCTGCTTGCCTTGCCGCTCGAGGACCGGGTCTACCGCATGCGCTGCGTGGAGGCCTGGTCGATGGTGATCCCCTGGGTCGGTTTTCCGCTTTCCGCCCTTCTCGACAAGGTGGAGCCGCTGGGTGACGCCAAATACGTCGCCTTCGAGACGGTCGTGCGGCCGGAGGAAATGCCGGGGCAAGCGGGCTACTTCCAGTCCCTGCCGTGGCCCTATGTCGAAGGCTTGCGGCTCGACGAGGCCCGCCACCCGCTGGCGATCCTCGCCGTCGGCGTCTACGGCAAGACACTCCCGAACCAGAACGGGGCGCCGATCCGCCTCGTCGTTCCCTGGAAATACGGTTTCAAGGGCATCAAATCGATCGTGAAGATCACGCTGACCGACAAGCAGCCGCCCTCCACCTGGAACATCTCCGCGCCGAGCGAATACGGCTTCTATGCCAACGTCAATCCGGAGGTGGATCACCCGCGCTGGAGCCAGGCGAGCGAGAACCGTATCGGTGAAGGTGGCTTCTTCGGCGCCAACCGCCGGCCGACGCTGCCCTTCAACGGCTATGCCGACGAGGTCGCCAGCCTCTATGGCGGCATGGATCTTCGGGCGAACTACTGATGCTGCCCGCCCTGCCCCGCAAATACCACGCCGCATCGATCTGGCTGCTCTATGCCGTGGGCCTCGCGCCCGCGGCCTACGGCTTCTGGCTCGGCGCAACGGGACGCCTGCCCGGCAATCCGGTCAAGGAGTTCGAGCACCTGCTCGGCCTATGGGCGTTACGCTTCCTCGTCGCGACGCTGGCGATCACGCCGCTGCGCGATCTCTTCGGCATCACCTGGATCCGCTATCGACGCGCGCTCGGGCTGCTCGCCTTCTGGTACGTGCTGATGCATTTTTCGACCTATATGGTGCTCGACCAGTATCTGAATTTCACCGCCATCCTCGTCGATATCGCCAAGCGGCCCTTCATCACCATCGGCATGGCGGCCTTCGTGATGCTCATCCCGCTGGCGCTGACCTCTAACAACTGGTCGATCCGCCGGCTCGGCCCACGCTGGGTGAAGCTGCACAAGCTGGTCTATATCATCGCCGCCGCCGGTGCGTTGCACTTCGCCATGTCGGTGAAGGTCGTGGGGTTGGAGCCCTTGACCTACATCGTGCTGGTGGCGGTGCTGCTCATCTACAGATTGTTTCGCCGGCTTCTGCCGCGGAAGGCAAAGCGTAGTGTACCGTCAGGCCCTGTTGCGGTTAGACCCCATTCGCCATAGGCTCGTGCTCACATTTACCGACGGCATTGCGATCATAGCGTCGGCACGACAGTCAAATGCAAGCGCCGGCCTCGAGCCGCTCGACTTCGAATTCTACGGTGCGTCAAGTATCGCGATACGGGCAAAAGCCCTGGAGTATCGACCCCACTCATTCATGCGAAACGCCAACGTGGACCTGGAGGCCTCGAAACGTTCTCCGGGCCGGCTGTCCGTTACTCGACAGCAAAACGGCAAAATCTCTCCGGAGGATCGGGGGGCGATTGGTCAGAATTTCATTCTCGGTCTCTGCGGCGGGGCCGATGTCGCCCGGGCAACGCTACACCGTCGCCACCAGACTGGCTGCGCGATACCTTCCGGCGTTTTGCCGGACTCGGCGGAAAATAGAGAAAAAGTCATCGCCGGTATTCGGAACTGGAGAAAAAAGCACGGTTTGTTCAACGAACAGCGTCTGAGGGAAACAGCCAGAACGAGCCCCTGCCGTCACCCTGGATACCGAAAACGAAAAGGCCGGGAGATCACGCTCCCGGCCTTTTCAATCTGTTGCGTGTCCCGAAGGGATCAAGCAGCTTCGGCAGCTTCTGCTTCAGCAGCAACGCGAACCTTGTCGGCTGCGCCCTTGGCGTCGACGTCGCGTTCCACGAACTCGATGACGGCGAGCGGGGCGTTGTCGCCGTAGCGGTAGCCGGCCTTCATGATACGCAGGTAGCCACCGTTGCGGCTGGCGTAGCGGGTTGCGATCGCATCGAACAGCTTCGAAACGACGGCAACGTCGCGGATCTGCGAGATCGCCTGGCGGCGAGCGTGCAGGTCGCCGCGCTTGCCGAGCGTGACGAGCTTTTCGACGATCGGGCGAATTTCCTTCGCCTTCGGCAGCGTCGTTACGATCTGCTCATGCAGGATGAGCGAAGCAGCCATGTTGGCGAACATCGCCTTGCGGTGGCTGGCAGTACGGTTGAGTTTGCGACCGGAATTCTGGTGGCGCATCTCTGGTCTCCTTCACATGCAGGCTGTTGCCTGCCGTTTGATGGTTAGTATTGGTCTTCGTAGCGCTTGGCGAGATCTTCGATGTTCTCGGGCGGCCATGCCGGCACTTCCATGCCGAGGTGCAGGCCCATGGAAGCGAGAACTTCCTTGATTTCGTTCAGCGACTTGCGACCAAAATTCGGAGTGCGAAGCATTTCGGCTTCGGTCTTCTGAATGAGATCGCCAATGTAGACGATGTTGTCGTTCTTCAGGCAGTTCGCCGAACGGACCGAAAGTTCCAGTTCGTCGACCTTCTTGAGGAGCGCCGGGTTGAAGGCGAGCTCGGTGACCGACTCTTCTTCGGCTTCCTTCTGCGGTTCGTCGAAGTTGACGAAGACCGAGAGCTGGTCCTGAAGAATGCGGGCCGCGAACGCGATCGCATCTTCGCCGGTGACGGAGCCGTCAGTCTCGATGGACATGGTCAGCTTGTCATAGTCGAGAACCTGGCCTTCACGGGTGTTTTCCACCTTGTAGGACACTTTCTTGACCGGCGAGTAGAGGCTGTCGACCGGGATAAGGCCGATCGGCGCGTCTTCGGAACGGTTGCGGTCGGCCGGGACATAGCCCTTGCCGTTGTTGACCGTGAACTCCATGCGGATTTCGGCGCCCTCGTCGAGGGTGCAGATGACATGGTTGGGGTTCAGGATCTCGATGTCGCCGACCGTCTGGATGTCACCAGCCGTAACAACGCCCGGACCCTGCTTGCGCACGACCATACGCTTGGAATCGTCGCCATCCATCTTGATGGCGATTTCCTTGATGTTGAGCACGATATCGGTCACGTCTTCGCGGACACCCGGGATCGACGAGAACTCGTGCAGGACGCCGTCGATCTGCACGGCGGTAACAGCCGCACCGCGCAGCGACGACAGGAGAACGCGACGCAGCGCGTTGCCGAGCGTCAGGCCGAAGCCACGCTCCAGCGGCTCGGCAACAAGGCTTGCCTTGGTGCGGCCGGAGGAGGAGAACTCCACCTTGTTCGGCTTGATCAGTTCCTGCCAGTTTTTCTGGATCATATGTTTTGCCTTCCGTTCGCCGCCACCATTCAATCGTGACGGCCGAGCCCTGAAGATGCATGGAAGCCGACCGGCTTCCATGACTGTTCGAATGCGATGATCAGACGCGACGCTTCTTGCGCGGACGGCAACCGTTGTGCGGGATCGGGGTCACGTCGCGGATCGACGTGATCATGAAGCCGGCAGCTTGGAGGGCGCGCAGAGCCGATTCACGGCCGGAACCCGGGCCGCAGACTTCGACTTCCAGCGACTTCATGCCGTGTTCCTGGGCCTTCTTGGCGCAGTCTTCAGCAGCGATCTGGGCAGCGAACGGGGTCGACTTACGCGAGCCCTTGAAGCCCTTGGCACCAGCCGACGACCAGGCAATGGCGTTGCCCTGTGCATCGGTGATGGTGATCATCGTGTTGTTGAACGAAGAATTGACGTGAGCAACACCCGAGGTGATGTTCTTGCGTTCGCGACGGCGGACGCGTGCGGCTTCCTTGGCCATGGGTAGTCCTTTCGTTGATCTCGACACCGCCGTAGTACCAGCGGCTCCACCGGGAAGAGACTGACGTCCCTGCCCTGAATAACAAATGCACGCGCGACCCCTGGGGTGATGCGTGCGGCGATATCGTCACTGCCGTAGTGCCAGCAGCTCCACCGACCGGGACCTTTGATAAAGCACAAGGCCCCGCTCGAAACTCAAAAGAGGCCGGCGCGAAGCGCCAGCCTCCTGTTCCCCGTTTCCGGGAAATTACTTCTTCTTGCCTGCGATGGCCTTCGCCGGGCCCTTGCGGGTACGGGCGTTGGTGTGCGTGCGCTGACCGCGGACCGGAAGGCCACGACGGTGACGCAGACCACGGTAGCAACCGAGGTCCATGAGGCGCTTGATGTTCATCGAGTTCTCGCGACGCAGGTCGCCTTCGACCTGGTAGTCGCGGTCGATGGCTTCGCGGATCTGCAGAACTTCTGCGTCCGTGAGCTGGTGCACGCGGCGATCAGCCGGAATACCGACCTTCTCGACGATTTCCTGTGCGAATTTCGGGCCGATCCCGTGGATATAGGTCAGCGCGATGACTACGCGCTTCGCGGTCGGGATGTTGACGCCAGCGATACGTGCCACGCCTGTTCTCCTTGCTTCCAGTTGCCATCCGGCAAGTGGTTTTCTTCATTCGATACGGCCGGGAAGACCGCGACTCAATTGATGTTCGGGACATGTCGAAAACGATCGTGCCCGGACTTCGTTCTTGGAAATCCGCGCCGATCGCAATGATATGTCGCGAGTTGGCGCTGTCTTAAGGGGGAATCGGCCAAAAAGTCAACTCCCTGGCCGGTCCTTTTTGCCCGAAATCAGGCGTTCTCCAGGATTCCACCGATCTCGGCAGTCACCTTGTCGACATTGGCCATGCCGTCGACCGTCTGAAGCTTGCCGGTCGACGCGTAATAGTTCGACAGCGGCGCGGTCTTCTCGCGGTATTCCGTGAGACGGCGCTTGAAGGCTTCCGGATTGTCGTCGGAGCGAACCGTACCGCCGGCGGCGATGGTTTCGGCTACACGATTCTCCATGCGCTTGACCAGCGCATCCTCATCCACCTTCAGCTCGATAACCGCGTCGAGAGCAATGCCCTTGCCGGCGAGGATCTGGTCGAGAGCTTCCGCCTGCGGAACCGTGCGCGGGTAACCATCGAGGATGAAGCCCTTGGCACAGTCGGCCGAATCGACGCGGTCGGAAACGATTTCGTTGACGATCGCGTCGGAGACGAGCTGGCCAGCATCCATGACGGCCTTGGCACGCTTGCCGACATCCGTGCCGGCGGCAACGGCCGCCCGCAGCATGTCACCGGTGGAAAGCTGCGGAATGCCGTATTTTTCCGTCAGAAGCTTGGCTTGCGTTCCCTTGCCAGCACCCGGCGGCCCCAAAAAAATCAGTCTCATCGTCCCCTCTTTCCTCCACGCAGCTTCGACTTCTTGATCAGCCCCTCATACTGCTGAGCAATCAGGTGACCCTGTATCTGTGCTACAGTATCCAGGGTCACGCTGACAACAATCAAAAGCGACGTACCACCAAGGTAGAATGGCACCCCGGTCTGCGCGATGAGGATTTCGGGAAGGATACAGACGAACATCAGGTAGGCCGCGCCGATGACCGTGATGCGGGTCAGCACGTAGTCGATATATTCGGCGGTGCGCTCGCCCGGACGGATGCCCGGAATGAAGCCGCCATGCTTCTTCAGGTTGTCGGCCGTGTCCTTCGGATTGAAGACGATGGCCGTGTAGAAGAAGGCGAAGAAGGCGATCATGGCGGCATAGAGCACCATGTAGAGCGGCTTGCCATGGCCGAGCGACGCGATGACGGCCGTCGCCCAGGACGGAAGCTCCGCCGTGTTCGAGAAGCCTGCCAGCGTGGCCGGCAGGAGCAGCAGCGAAGACGCGAAGATCGCCGGGATGACGCCCGCGGTGTTGAGCTTCAACGGCAGGTGCGAGGTATCGCCCTGGAACATGCGGTTGCCGACCTGGCGCTTCGGATACTGGATCAGAAGGCGGCGCTGGGCACGTTCCACGAAGACGATGAGCGCGATGACCACGACGGCCATGAGAACGACGGCGAGAATCACGCCGAACGACAGGGCGCCCGTGCGGCCAAGTTCGAGCGTGCCGGCCAGCGCACCCGGCAGGGCGGCGACGATACCGGCGAAGATGATCAGCGAAATACCGTTGCCGATGCCGCGCGAGGTGATCTGCTCACCGAGCCACATCAGGAACATCGTGCCGCCAAGCAGCGAGATGACCGTGGAAATGCGGAAGAACCAACCCGGATCGTTGACGAGCCCTGCCCCGCTCTCGAGACCGACCGCAATGCCGTAGGCCTGGAGTGTGCCGAGCAGCACCGTGCCGTAGCGCGTGTACTGGTTGATGATCTTGCGGCCCTGTTCGCCTTCCTTCTTCAGCTGTTCCAGCGAAGGCACGACCGACGTCATCAGCTGCACGATGATCGACGCAGAGATGTACGGCATGATGCCGAGCGCGAAGATCGCCATGCGCTCGACGGCGCCGCCGGAGAACATGTTGAACAGGCCGAGAATGCCGCCCGCCTGGCCGCGGAAGGCCTGGGCAAAGGCTTCGGGATTGAGGCCCGGCAACGGGATATAGGTGCCGAGACGATAGACAAGCAGCGCGCCCAGCGTAAACCAGAGACGCTTCTTCAGGTCTTCCGCCTTGGCGAAAGTCGAGAAGTTGAGATTAGAGGCAAGTTGTTCCGCTGCCGAAGCCATGCATTTCTCCGCGTAGCCGATCCGGCGGCGGTGAAGCCCGGCCAGGTCCGGAATGGCTGATCCGTTTGGCACCTGCGCCCGGCCCTCCCCGGACCGACGACGCCAATGCTGAAATTGGTCATGCCCGTCTGCCGTTGCAGCAAATCGGGCGGATGGAGCCTAAACCGGTTGAAACGCGGATTGTCAAGCAATCCCGGCCTCACTCTGGTTTTTCTTCCGGATAACGACGGGGACAAAAATCCATCCGGTCGTCGTGAGGCTCACATATGGGAGCAAAATCGCCCGGTGTGAAGCACACCGGGCGATAAATTTCGTCGAATTATTCGGCGGCTTCTGCAGCGGCCAGGAGAAGCTTGATCGAGCCACCGGCCTTTTCGATCTTCTCCAGGGCCGGCTTGGAGGCGCCGGCGACTTCGAACGTCACCTTGGCCTTCAGTTCGCCGTCGGCGAGGAGGCGAACGCCGTCCTTGACGCGACGGATAACGCCAGCAGCCTTGAGAGCTGCCGCATCAACCGTTGCCTTGCCGTCGAGCTTGCCGGCGTCGATAGCCTGCTGAACGCGACCGAGCGACACGATGGCGAAGTCGGACGAGAAGATGTTGGTGAAGCCGCGCTTCGGCAGGCGACGGTAGATGGGCATCTGACCGCCTTCGAAGCCGTTGATGGCGACGCCCGAACGAGCCTTCTGACCCTTGACGCCGCGACCACCGGTCTTGCCCGAACCCGAACCGATACCGCGACCTACGCGCTTGCGGTTCTTCGAAGAGCCTTCGTTGTCCTTGATTTCATTGAGTTTCATGATCTATCCCCTCACTTCTCTTCGACAACGCGAACGAGGTGCTGGACGGCACGGATCATGCCGCGGACAGACGGAGTGTCTTCCAGCGTGCGAACCCGGTGCATCTTGTTGAGGCCCAGACCAACGAGCGTTGCGCGCTGGATGGCCGGACGGCGGATGGGGCTGCCGATCTGCTCGACAGTCACCGTCTTCGAGGCGGTTTCTTTCTTAGCCATGATCAGTGCTCCTTATTCTTCGGCAGAGACGCCGGCAGACGTACGGCGAGCCTGCAGCGTGGCGTACTTCATGCCGCGCTGAGCTGCGATGTCCTTCGGGTGCATCTGGCTCTTGAGGGCATCGAACGTCGCACGAATCATGTTGTACGGGTTCGACGAACCGGTCGACTTGGCGACGACGTCATGAACGCCGAGCGTTTCGAAGACGGCGCGCATCGGACCACCGGCGATGATACCGGTACCGGCCTTGGCCGAACGCAGCAGCACCTTGCCGGCGCCGTGACGACCGTGCACGTCGTGGTGCAGCGTGCGGCCCGAGCGCAGCGGTACGAAGATGAGGTCGCGCTTGGCGGCTTCGGTGGCCTTCCGGATGGCTTCCGGAACTTCACGAGCCTTGCCATGGCCGAAGCCGACGCGGCCCTTCTGGTCGCCGACGACGACGAGAGCTGCGAAACCGAAACGACGGCCGCCCTTGACGACCTTTGCGACGCGGTTGATCGCGACGAGCTTATCGACAAACTCGCTGTCGCGCTCTTCGCGGTTCTGGCGGTCATCGCGACCGCGCTTTTCCTGTGCCATTGTCCTTTTCCTTTTTATTTTCCGGGTGCAATCGGCAGATTGACGAAAGCCGCCCCCATCTCGTTGAAAATGGAAGCGACAAATACCCTGAGCTGGTCGGCGGGCACCGAGGTGCCCGGCCGATTGATCAGAAGTTCAGACCACCTTCACGAGCGGCTTCGGCGAGAGCCTTGACGCGACCGTGATAGAGGAAAGCGCCACGGTCGAAGACGACGTCCTTGACGCCGGCCTTGACTGCGCGCTCGGCAATGAGCTTGCCGACGGCAGCAGCTGCTGCCGTGTCGGCGCCCGTCTTCAACGACGAACGCAGATCGGTGTCGAGCGTGGAGGCAGCCGCAAGGGTCTTGCCGTCAACGTCGTCGATAACCTGTACGTAGATGTTCTTCGACGAGCGATGAACCGACAGGCGCGGACGGCCGTTGGCCACCGCTTTGAGAGTACGGCGCACGCGGTTGGCGCGGCGCACGAGAGCTTCTTTTGTGCTAGCCATTTCGCGTGATCCTTACTTCTTCTTGCCTTCCTTGCGGACGATGCGTTCTTCCGCGTACTTGACGCCCTTGCCCTTGTAGGGCTCGGGGCCACGGTATTCGCGGATTTCCGCAGCGACCTGGCCGACCTGCTGCTTGTTGATGCCGGAGATGATGATTTCCGTCGGCTTCGGGACAACGATCGTGATGCCTTCAGGCGTCTGGTAGACGACGTCATGGCTGAAGCCGAGTGCCAGCTGCAGGTTCTTGCCCTGCAGCGACGCGCGGTAACCGACGCCGTTGATTTCGAGCTTACGCTCGTAGCCGTCCTTCACACCCTTGAAGATGTTCTCGACCATCGTGCGGGACATGCCCCACTTGGAACGAGCGTCCTTCGACTGGCTGGTCGGCTGGACGACAACGGCGTTGTCTTCGAGCTTTACCGAAACTTCGTCGTTCGCGACGAAGAACAGTTCGCCCTTCGGGCCCTTTGCGGTGACCTTCTGACCGTCAACGGTCGCGGTGACACCAGCGGGAACCTGAACGGGCTTCTTACCGATACGAGACATAGTTGTATCCTGTCTGTTCGTTATGGAGATCCTTGCCCAGTCTTAGAAGACCGAGCAAAGAATCTCGCCACCAACGTTCTGTTCGCGTGCCTGGTGATCGGCCATCACGCCCTTCGGGGTCGAAAGGATGGTGATGCCGAGGCCGTTCGCGACCTGCGGAATGGACTTGACCGAGACATAGACCCGGCGGCCCGGCTTGGAGACGCGGTCGATCTTGCGGATCACGGACGCGCCTTCGTAGTACTTGAGTTCGATGTTCAGCTCGGCCTTGCCGTTGCCGAATTCGACTTCCGAATATCCGCGGATGTAGCCTTCAGCCTGAAGGACATCCAGAACGCGGGCGCGCAGCGTGGAAGCCGGCGTCGAAACGCTGGACTTGCGGCGTGCGGCGCCGTTGCGGATACGGGTGAGCATATCGCCCAGGGGATCAGTCATTGCCATGTACCCGTCTCCTTACCAGCTCGACTTGACAATGCCCGGCACCTTGCCGGAATTGCCCAGTTCACGAAGCGCAATACGCGACATTCCGAGTTTGCGATAAAAGGCGCGCGGACGGCCCGTTACTTCGCAACGGTTACGGATGCGGGTCTTGGAACCATTGCGCGGCATTTCGGCAAGCTTCAGGGTAGCCTTGAAGCGCTCTTCGATCGGAAGAGACTGGTTCTGGATGATCGCCTTGAGGGCAGCACGCTTTGCAGCCTGGCTGGCGACCAGCTTGCGACGGCGGTTATTCTTCTCGACTGCGCTGGTTTTAGCCATAACAGTAATCCTTCTTTACGCTTGTCGTTACGGTCAGGCGCGGAACGGGAAGCTGAACTCTTTCAGAAGAGCGCGTGCTTCGTCGTCCGTCGGTGCCGTCGTGCAAACGATGATGTCCATGCCCCACATCTGATCAACCTTGTCGTAGTTGATCTCAGGGAACACAATGTGCTCCTTGATACCCATGGCGAAGTTGCCACGGCCATCGAAGGACTTCGGGTTCAGACCACGGAAGTCGCGTACGCGGGGCAGCGCGATGTTCACGAGGCGATCCAGAAATTCATACATGCGGGCGCCGCGCAGGGTGACCTTCGCGCCGATCGGCATGCCTTCGCGGAGCTTGAAGCCCGCGATGGAGTTACGAGCGCGCGTGATGACCGGCTTCTGGCCGGCGATCGCTGCGAGGTCGGCGGCTGCAACGGTCGGCTTCTTCGAATCCGCCGTGGATTCGCCCACGCCCATGTTGATCACGATCTTGTCGAGCTTCGGGATCTGCATTTCATTGGCGTAGGAGAACTGCTCCCGCAGTGCCGCGCGAATACGCTCGACATATTCCTTCTTGAGCCGGGGCTCATACTTGGTGTCAGCCATCGATCGACACTCCCGAACGCTTTGCTACACGAACCTTCTTGTCGCCCTCGACCTTGAAACCGACGCGGGTCGGCTTGCCGTCCTTGGGGTCGGCGATCGCGATGTTCGACAGGTGGATCGAAGCTTCCTTGGTGATGATGCCGGCTTCCTGGGTCTGGGTCTGGCGCTGGTGACGCTTCACCAGGTTGATACCCTTGACGACCGCACGGTCTTCCTTCGGCATTACCTGTACGACTTCACCGGTGCGGCCCTTGTCCTTGCCGGTGAGTACGACGACCTTGTCGCCTTTACGGATCTTCTGCATAGCCATCGCTCCTTAGAGTACTTCGGGAGCCAGCGAGATGATCTTCATGTGGTTCTTGGCGCGAAGTTCGCGCGGAACCGGTCCGAAGATACGGGTGCCGATGGGCTCTTTCTTGTTGTCGATCAGGACAGCGGCGTTGCTGTCAAAACGGATGACGCTGCCATCGGGGCGACGGATGTCCTTGGCGGTGCGAACAACAACCGCCTTCATCACATCACCCTTCTTCACGCGGCCGCGCGGGATAGCTTCCTTGATCGAGACGACGATAACGTCGCCGACCGAAGCGTACTTGCGCTTGGAGCCGCCCAGCACCTTGATGCACATGACACGACGTGCGCCGGAATTATCCGCCACGTCGAGGTTAGTCTGCATCTGAATCATGTCAGGTCGCCTTCTTGTTTTACCAGACCGGTTGGGCCAATCCCGATCAAGGAAAGGCCCCCTGTTCCAGCATATGGAAATTCATGTCTTCGCGCGGGAAGGTGTGTTGCCAGGGTGGTTTCCCTTCGGCGAACCGACGGACCTTCCGTGCGCTCAAAGCAAAAGAACGCTCGTGATTCCGAGCGTCCTTGCGCTGCTTCATACAGTGTTTCGCGCCAGACGCAAGGGCCAGGCGCGAAATCTGCAGATTTTAAGCCTGGGCCGCGAGAACGGTCCAGCGCTTGTCCTTGGAAATCGGGGCGCATTCCTGAATGGAAACGACGTCGCCGACCTTGAACTGGTTGGCTTCGTCATGCGCCTTGTACTTCTTGGACCGACGAACGGTCTTCTGAAGCAGGGGATGGGCAAAACGGCGTTCGACGCGGACGACAACGGTCTTGTCGTTCTTGTCGCTGACAACAGTGCCCTGCAGAATGCGTTTCGGCATATTTTTTGGTCCTTAGGCCTTGGCTTCTGCCGCCTTCTGGCGGGCAATGGTCTTGACGCGCGCGATGTCCTTGCGGACTTCGTTGATGCGCGAGGTCTTTTCGAGCTGGCCTGTCGCCTTCTGGAAGCGCAGGTTGAACTGCTCTTTCTTCAGCTTGGCCAGTTCGTCGTTCAGCTGGTCGGCGCTCAGCGCCTTGACGTCTGCGGCTTTCATGACGCTCGCTCCTTACTCTGCAATGCGCTGTACGAAGCGCGTCTTGACCGAGAGCTTGGCCGAGCCGAGACGAAGCGCCTCACGGGCGATCTCCTCGGAGACACCGTCGATCTCGAACATCATACGACCAGGCTTGACCTTGGCTGCCCAGTATTCGACCGAACCCTTACCCTTACCCATGCGGACTTCCGTGGGCTTCGCGGTGACCGGGACGTCGGGGAACACGCGGATCCACACACGGCCGGCACGCTTCATGTAACGGGTGATCGCGCGGCGGGCCGCTTCGATCTCGCGAGCGTTCACGCGATTCGGTTCCTGAGCCTTCAAGCCGAACTCGCCGAAAGCGAGGTCGGAGCCGCCCTTGGCGACACCCTTGATGCGGCCCTTGAACTGCTTGCGGTACTTGGTACGCTTTGGCTGCAACATTTTTTTACTTCTCCGATATTGGCTGCCAAACGCGACTGTTACGCGTTTTCACGACGACGGTCGCCGCGATCGCCGCGTTCACGGCTTGCGGGACCCTGGCTGTCACTTTCGCTTGCGCGACGCTCAGAGGCCATCGGGTCATGCTCAAGGATTTCGCCCTTGAAGATCCAGACCTTGATGCCGCAGATGCCGAATGCGGTCTTGGCTTCCGCCGTACCGTAGTCGATGTCTGCACGCAGCGTGTGAAGCGGAACGCGACCTTCGCGGTACCATTCCGTACGGGCGATTTCCGCGCCGCCGAGACGGCCGCCGCAGGTGATCTTGATGCCTTCGGCGCCAAGACGCATTGCGGACTGAACAGCGCGCTTCATCGCACGGCGGAAAGCCACGCGGCGTTCGAGCTGCTGGGCGATCGACTGGGCGACGAGGGTCGCGTCGACTTCCGGCTTGCGCACTTCAACGATGTTGAGGTGCGTTTCGGAATTCGTCATCTCGGCAAGCTTCTTGCGGAGCTTCTCGATGTCTGCACCCTTCTTGCCGATGATCAGACCCGGACGAGCCGAGTGGATCGTGACGCGGCACTTCTTGTGCGGACGCTCGATGACGACCTTGGCGATACCGGCCTGCTTCAGCTCTTCCATGACGAAAGCGCGGATCTTCAGGTCTTCGTGGAGCAGCTGGCTGTATTCAGCATTGTCGGCGAACCAACGGCTGTCCCAGGTACGGTTGATGCCGAGGCGGAAACCGATTGGATTAATCTTCTGGCCCATTATGCGGCCTCCCCTTTGGCTTCAACTTCACGGACGACGATCGTGAGATGCGAGAAAGGCTTCTCGATCCGCGATGCGCGGCCGCGGCCACGGGCGTGGAAACGCTTCATGACAATCGACTTGCCGACATACGCTTCCGCGACGATCAGGCTGTCGACGTCGAGGTCGTGGTTGTTTTCTGCGTTGGCGATAGCAGATTCAAGCGTCTTCTTGACGGTCTCAGCGCTACGCTTGCGCGAGAATTCAAGCTCAGCAAGAGCCTTGTCCACCTTCTTGCCGCGGATGAGCGCAGCAAGCAGGTTGAGCTTCTGGGGGCTGACGCGGATCGTGCGCGCGATGGCCTGCGCCTCATTATCCTTCAGCCGACGTTCGGCTTTAGCCTTACCCATCGTTACTTCCTCTTCGCCTTCTTGTCCGCACCGTGACCGTAATAGGTCCGGGTCGGAGCGAATTCACCAAACTTGTGGCCGACCATGTCTTCGTTGACAGCAACCGGGATGTGCTTGCTGCCATTGTAGACGCCGAAGGTCAGTCCAACGAACTGCGGCAGGATCGTGGAGCGACGGCTCCAGATCTTGATTACTTCGCTGCGACCGCCTTCACGAACCTTCTCAGCCTTCTTGAGAAGATAGCCGTCAACAAACGGGCCTTTCCATACTGAACGAGCCATTCCTGACTACCTCTCTTACTTCTTCTTCAAGTGGCGCGAGCGCATGATGAACTTGTCGGTCGACTTGTTCGAGCGGGTACGCTTGCCCTTGGTGGGCTTGCCCCACGGGGAAACCGGGTGACGACCACCGGAGGTGCGGCCTTCGCCACCACCGTGCGGGTGGTCGACGGGGTTCATGACGACACCGCGGTTATGCGGGGTCTTGCCGCGCCAGCGCGTGCGACCGGCCTTACCGTCGTTGATGTTGCCGTGATCCGGGTTGGATACGGCGCCGACCGTTGCGAGGCAGGTGGCGTGAACCAGACGCTGCTCGCCAGAGTTCAGGCGAAGGATCGCCATGCCCTGGTCGCGGCCAACCAGCTGTACGAAGGTGCCGGCCGAACGGGCGATCTGACCACCCTTGCCGGGCTTCATTTCGACGTTGTGAACGATCGAACCAACCGGGATGTACTGCAGCGGCATGGTGTTGCCGGGCTTGACGTCAACCGCCTTGTTGGAGGCGATGACCTTGTCGCCGGCTGCCAGGCGCTGCGGGGCCAGGATGTAGGCCTGTTCGCCGTCGGCATAATCCACCAGAGCGATGAACGCGGTGCGGTTCGGGTCGTATTCCAGGCGGGCGATCGTGCCTTCGACGTCGAACTTGCGACGCTTGAAGTCGACGAGACGGTAGGTGCGCTTGTGACCGCCGCCGATAAAGCGGGCAGTGATGCGACCGAGGTTGTTACGACCACCGCTCTTGGAGAGACCTTCGGTCAGAGCCTTGACGGGCTTGCCTTTGTGAAGGCCAGACCGATCGACGATGACCAGCTGGCGCTGGCTCGGAGTGGTCGGGTTGTAGCTTTTCAATGCCATTTTCTTGTTTCCTCTTTAGCCGACTGCTCGATTAGAGCCCGGTGGAGACGTCGATGGACTGACCGTCAGCAAGTGTGACGATAGCCTTCTTGACATCTCCCTGCCGGCCGGCGAAGCCGCGGAAACGCTTAACCTTGCCCTTGCGGACGAGCGTGTTCACAGCCGTGACCTTGACGCCGAAGAGTGCTTCCACAGCAGCCTTGATTTCAGGCTTGGAGGCGCGCTTGGCAACGTTGAAGACGATCTGGTTGTTTTCGGAGACCAGCGTCGACTTTTCGGTGATCGAAGGAGATACGATCACATCGTAGTGGCGAAGATCCGTCATTTGAACCGCTCCTCGAGGGCTTCTACAGCAGCCTTGGAGAGCACGAGCTTGCCGCGGCGCAGGATATCGTAAACATTGATGCCCTGGATCGGCAGAACATCCACGTTCGGGATGTTGCGTGCTGCGAGCTTGAAGTTGCCGTCAAGTTCAGCGCCGCCGATGAAGAGCGCATTGGTGAGGCCGAGCGAAGCGAATACGCCGGCCAGAGCCTTCGTCTTGGCTTCCGAGGCAACGAGGTCGTCGATGATGATGACGTCGTCAGCCTTGATCTTGGCCGAGAGGGCATGACGCAGGCCGAGCGCGCGAACCTGCTTGGGCAGATCGTGGGCGTGGCTGCGGGAAACCGGGCCGTGAGCCTTGGCACCGCCGCGGAACTGCGGAGCGCGAGCCGAATGGTGACGAGCGCGGCCCGTACCCTTCTGCTTGTACATCTTGGCGCCGGTGCGCGACACTTCAGCGCGCGTCAGCGACTGGTGCGTGCCCTGCTGCTTCTTGGCGAGCTGCCAGCGGATGACGCGGGCAATGATGTCTTCGCGCGGCTCGAGGCCGAAGATCGCGTCGGAGACGGAAACCTTGCCGGCGTCTTTCCCTGCGAGGGTCGTGACTTTGAGATCCATGATCAGGCTCCCTTACTTAGCTGCGGCGCGCACGGCGGCCGGACGCGGAGCGTCGGACGGGGTGCCGGACTTGACGGCGTCGCGGACCACGATCCAGGCACCCTTGGAGCCCGGGACAGCGCCCTTGACGAGAATGAGACCGCGCTCTTCGTCGGTGGAGACGACTTCGAGGTTCTGGGTGGTGACGCGCGTCTGGCCCATGTGACCAGCCATGCGCTTGCCCTTCCAGACCTTGCCCGGGTCCTGGTTGTTACCCGTCGAACCGTGCGAACGGTGCGAAACGGAAACGCCGTGCGTTGCACGAAGACCACCGAAGTTGTGGCGCTTCATGGCACCGGCAAAACCCTTACCGATCGTGGTGCCGGTAACATCGACGAGCTGGCCGGCGACGAAATGGCTTGCGGTCAGTTCCGCACCGATATCGATGAGGTTGTCTTCCGAAACGCGAAACTCGACGAGCTTGGCCTTCGGCTCGACGCTTGCGGCGGCGAACTGGCCGCGCAACGCCTTTGCCGTGTTCTTCACCTTGGAAGAGCCGGCGCCGAGCTGAACGGCCGTGTAGCCGTTCTTGTCCTGCGTACGCTGAGCAACGACCTGGACGTTGTCCAGTCGCAGTACTGTTACAGGGATGTGCTCACCTGCGTCATTATAGACGCGAGTCATCCCTACTTTCTGTGCAATCACACCTGAACGCATGGTTCAATCCTCTTAGAAGTCCTGGCGGGAGCGTGAAGTCCCGTCATGCCTCTTGGTTTAAGGATTCCACTTCGGCCTCAAGGACCGTCGGGTTTCCCGTTTTTAGAAGACGTCGGCTTTCGCCACGTACCTTCCTTGTTATTCGGCTTAACGCCGGACTTAGAGTTTGATCTCTACGTCTACACCGGCCGCAAGGTCGAGCTTCATAAGAGCATCGACCGTCTGCGGCGTCGGATCTACGATGTCGAGCAGGCGCTTATGGGTGCGCATCTCGAACTGTTCACGGCTCTTCTTGTCCACGTGGGGCGAACGGTTGACGGTGAACTTTTCAATACGGGTCGGGAGAGGAACGGGACCGCGGACGCTTGCGCCGGTGCGCTTTGCCGTCGACACGATTTCGCGCGTGGAGGCATCAAGGATCCGATGGTCAAACGCCTTGAGGCGGATGCGGATGTTCTGGCCGTTCATACGACTTTTTCCTTAGTTCGTTATTCGCGATTCGCTTGGGGAATGCGCGTTTTTTGATTCTGCGGTTCCCATAAAGGAACGCGCACGAAAACACAATGCCGAAAGGCCAGTCCGCTAAATTATCAAAGACCGGAGGGGCAGGATAACACCCTGCCCTTCCCATTTCAGCGGCTTGAAGCCTTAAGACTTACTCGACGATCGAAGCGACGATGCCGGCGCCGACGGTACGACCGCCTTCACGGATCGCGAAGCGCAGCTTCTCTTCCATCGCGATCGGAACGATCAGCTCGACGGCAACCGTGACGTTGTCGCCCGGCATGACCATTTCCGTGCCTTCCGGAAGCGAAACGATGCCCGTTACGTCCGTCGTGCGGAAGTAGAACTGCGGACGGTAGTTCGTGAAGAACGGCGTATGACGGCCGCCTTCTTCCTTCGTCAGGATGTAGGCTTCTGCCATGAACTTCTTGTGCGGCTTGACCGAACCCGGCTTGCACAGGATCTGGCCACGCTCGACGCCGTCACGCTGAACGCCACGGATCAGCGCGCCGACATTGTCGCCGGCCTGGCCCTGGTCGAGCAGCTTGCGGAACATTTCAACGCCGGTAACCGTCGTCTTGGTCGTCGGGCGGATGCCGACGATTTCGACTTCTTCACCAACCTTGACGATGCCACGCTCGACGCGGCCGGTCACGACCGTACCACGACCCGAGATCGAGAACACGTCTTCGATCGGCAGCAGGAACGGCTGGTCGATCGGACGCTCAGGCGTCGGGATGTAGGCGTCGACAGCAGCCATCAGCTCGCGGATCGCGTCTTCACCGATCTTCTTGTCCGAATCTTCCAGAGCGGCCAGAGCCGAACCCTTGACGATCGGAATGTCGTCGCCCGGGAAGTCGTAGGACGACAGAAGTTCGCGCACTTCCAGCTCGACGAGCTCGAGAAGCTCGGCGTCGTCAACCTGGTCGACCTTGTTCAGGAACACCACGATGGCGGGAACGCCAACCTGGCGGGCGAGCAGGATGTGCTCGCGCGTCTGCGGCATCGGGCCGTCAGCTGCCGAGCAGACCAGGATCGCGCCGTCCATCTGGGCAGCACCGGTGATCATGTTCTTGACGTAGTCGGCGTGGCCGGGGCAGTCGACGTGCGCGTAGTGACGGTTCGGCGTCTCGTATTCGACGTGCGCCGTCGAGATGGTGATGCCGCGCGCCTTTTCTTCCGGGGCAGCGTCGATCTGGTCGTACGCCTTGAACTCGCCGAAATACTTCGTGATCGCTGCCGTCAGCGACGTCTTGCCATGGTCGACGTGGCCGATCGTGCCGATGTTTACGTGAGGCTTGTTGCGCTCAAACTTGCTCTTTGCCATTTCCGGCTCTCCGTTCGTAATCCCGCTAGGGGAAATTCATACAAATTGCTTTTGGGGGCGCACCCCGGTCACTTCTGACCGGAATACTTTGCCTGGATTTCCTGCGCGACGTTCGACGGAACCGGCGCATAGTGATCGAAGACCATCGAGTACTGGGCGCGGCCCTGCGACATGGAGCGCAGGTTGTCCACGTACTTGAACATGTTGGCCAGCGGCACGTTGGCGGCAATCACGACGGCTACGCCGCGCGATTCCTGGCCCTGGATCTGGCCACGACGGGAGTTCAGGTCGCCGATAACGTCGCCGACATAGTCTTCCGGCGTTACGACTTCGACCTTCATCATCGGCTCGAGCAGCTGGGCGCCGGCTTCACGGGACGCTTCACGGAAGCAGGCACGCGATGCGATTTCGAAGGCGAGGACCGAGGAGTCGACATCGTGGTAGGCGCCGTCGATGAGCGTCGCCTTGACGCCGAGCATCGGGAAGCCTGCGAGCGGACCCGAGGACAGAACGCTTTCGATACCCTTCTGAACGCCCGGAATGTATTCCTTCGGAACAGAACCACCGACGATCTTGGATTCGAAGAGGAAATCTTCGCCTTCCGGGTTCGGTTCGAACACGAGCTTCACGCGGGCGAACTGGCCGGTACCACCGGTCTGCTTCTTGTGCGTGTAGTCCTTTTCGGTCTTACGCGTGATCGTCTCACGGTAAGCAACCTGCGGAGCGCCGACATTGGCTTCGACCTTGAACTCGCGACGCATACGGTCGACGATGATGTCCAGGTGAAGTTCACCCATGCCTGCGATGATCGTCTGGCCGGATTCTTCGTCGGTCTTGACGCGGAAGGACGGATCTTCAGCGGCCAGGCGGTTGAGCGCGAGGCCCATCTTTTCCTGGTCGTTCTTCGTCTTCGGCTCGATCGCGATCTGGATAACCGGTTCCGGGAATTCCATGCGCTCGAGGATAACCGGCTTCAGCGGATCGCAGAGCGTATCGCCCGTCGTCGTGTCCTTGAGACCGGCGAGAGCAACGATGTCGCCTGCGAAGGCTTCTTCGATGTCTTCACGCGAGTTCGAATGCATCTGCAGCATGCGGCCGACGCGCTCGCGCTTTTCCTTGACCGTGTTCATGACCGACGTGCCCTTTTCGAGCTTGCCGGAATAGATGCGGGCGAAGGTGAGCGAACCGACGAAGGGGTCGTTCATGATCTTGAACGCGAGCATGGACAGCGGCTCGTTGTCATCGGCGTGACGCTCGATGTCGGCTTCCGTCTTGACGTCGATACCCTTGATCGCCGGGATGTCTGCCGGGGACGGCAGGTAATCGACGACGGCGTCGAGCAGCGGCTGAACGCCCTTGTTCTTGAACGCGGTACCGCAGAACATCGGGTGGAACTTCACGTCGATGGTGCCGCGGCGAACGAGCGCACGAATCTGGTCGTTGTCCGGGTAGTTACCTTCGAGATAGGCTTCCATCGCGGCTTCGTCGATTTCGACGACGGTCTCGATGAGCTTCTCGCGGTATTCTTCGGCCTGGGCCTTCATGTCTTCCGGGATTTCGACGACGTCCCACTGGGCGCCGAGCGATTCATCGCGCCAGACGAGAGCATTCATCTCGACCAGGTCGATAACGCCCTTGAACTCGGTCTCAGCGCCGATCGGCAGCTGCATGACGACCGGGATCGCACCGAGACGCGACTTGATCATGGACACCGAGCGGTAGAAGTCCGCGCCGGTCTTGTCCATCTTGTTGCAGAAGATCATGCGCGGAACGTTGTACTTCTCAGCCTGACGCCAGACGGTTTCCGTCTGCGGCTCTACACCGGCGTTGGCATCGAGAAGGGCAATCGCACCGTCGAGAACGCGCAGCGAACGCTCGACTTCAATGGTGAAGTCAACGTGGCCGGGGGTGTCGATGATGTTGAAGCGGCGGGTCTTGCCGTCACGGCCCTTCCAGTAGGTCGTGGTGGCAGCGGACGTGATCGTGATGCCGCGTTCCTGCTCCTGCTCCATCCAGTCCATCGTCGCGGCGCCGTCATGGACTTCGCCGATCTTGTGGGACTTGCCGGTGTAGTAGAGGATACGTTCGGTCGTCGTCGTCTTGCCGGCGTCGATATGCGCCATGATACCGAAATTACGGTAGTCTTCGATTTTGTATTCGCGAGCCATTTCGGACTCCTTTCGAGACGTTAGTTTCGGTTACCAGCGGTAGTGCGAGAATGCACGGTTGGCGTCAGCCATCTTGTGCGTGTCTTCGCGCTTCTTCACTGCGCTGCCGCGATTGTTCGCTGCGTCCATGAGTTCGCCGGAAAGGCGCTCGACCATGGTCGTTTCGTTACGCTTGCGGGCAGCTGCGATCAGCCAACGGATTGCGAGAGCCTGACGGCGCTCCGGACGGACATCGACCGGAACCTGGTACGTCGCACCACCAACGCGGCGCGAACGTACTTCGACGTGCGGCGCAACGTTATCGAGAGCCGAATGGAACACCGTGACCGGGTCCTGCTTGGCCTTGCCCTGAACAACATCGAAGGCGCCGTAAACGATCGTTTCGGCGACGGACTTCTTGCCGTCCAGCATGATGGCGTTCATGAACTTGGTGACTACGAGATCGCCGAACTTCGGGTCCGGATTGATCTCGCGCTTTTCTGCTCTATGGCGACGGGACATACTTTTTGTCTCTCAAACTTGGAATGATCTGGCCAGCGAAATGGCGCTGGTTACTGTATTACTTCGGACGCTTCGCACCGTACTTGGAGCGGCGCTGCTTGCGGTTCTTGACGCCCTGGGTGTCGAGAACGCCGCGGATGATGTGGTAACGCACGCCCGGCAAGTCCTTTACGCGGCCGCCACGGATCATGACGACAGAGTGCTCCTGCAGGTTGTGACCTTCGCCCGGGATATAGCCGATGACTTCGAAGCCATTGGTCAGGCGGATCTTGGCGACCTTACGCAGAGCCGAGTTCGGCTTCTTCGGGGTCGTCGTGTAGACGCGGGTGCAAACGCCGCGCTTCTGGGGGTTTTCCTGCAGAGCAGGAACCTTGTTGCGCTTAACCGACGCCTGGCGCGGCTTGCGGATCAACTGGTTTACGGTAGGCATAGACCCATCCCTTATCGTGTCTCATTACCCTTGCGGGCGATAGGTGGCCACACGCGTGTTCATGCGCAATAAAAGGCCGACCCGCTTGAGCGGATGACCTTTGATAGGCAGAGGACGCGATTTAACCGCGTCATGCGTGCAGCATTCATGTTCTCAACGTGCGTCGAGCCCTGTTTGAGGCGAACTTCAGAACGAGTCGTTCCGAACCAGCCAGCCTCACATAGGCTCTGATGGCGTGCGGTCTACTGAGTTAAGGGCAAAAGGTCAAGGGGCGAGGAGAAAGAATCCCGGCCTGGAATGGCTGGCCTGCCTGAGAAGCAGGGCTTTCGGCCCCCTCGCCGCCCCGTTTGGCGGCACTTTCGGCATCTCCAGTCGGAGCCTGACAATATTAAGAATGCATGAAGATGGAATCAACCGGAAAGAGTCGCCCGGCGGCGGATGCATCCACTGATTCCCGTTCACCGAGTCGGCCAGGCCGTCATTTTGTCATTGGGTCTTGTCGCCCTACCCTTTATAGAACTCATATCATTGACCCGAAAGGAGCCCGCCATGGCGTCTAGCGCCGACAACGACAACGACAGCAACACGCCCGACGAGCCCATGGTCTTCATCATCATCGGCAAGGCCTATGAACGCGAGGGCACCGAGGGCATTGACATCCACGTCATGCTGCGCGCGCCTGACGACGACAGCGCGGTGCGCGAGGCACTCAATGCGCTTTCGGAGGAAGGGTTTCTCGAGGCTGACCTCGATCAGATCGGCACGCTGAACGGCCAGCCGGAGGACGAGCCACACGCCTCGGCCTACAAGGGCGCGCTCGAGGGCGAAGTGGCGATTATCCGTTTTGCATAAGGAATGCGGCCCAGGCATTGGGCAATGCCTGGGCCGATGCGCTGGTAGATAAAGCCTCTCCTGTCGGACCGTCTCCGATCGGAAGGCAGGCTCGCCCCCATGCCGAGCGCATGCCAAACCGACGGCCCTATGCGATGATGTCGAAATCCGACGCCGTTAATGTAAGTCCCTTGCCGAGAAACGCGATTTGCACCGCCGCAGCGCTGCCATCCCCGTCCAGATCGTAGAACAGTTCTCCGCTCACCTTATCATAGATGATACGGTCGCTGGCATCGTGCGCCTTGGCGCCGGCATGAAATGCCGCGGTTGCTAGGTCGCCGACCTTTCCGGCCTTGGTGAACACGTCGTCATCGAGCCAGATCGTGTCATCCTTGACGTTGAAGTCAGCGATCGTGTCGATGTTGGCAGCTCTGGGCTTGGTGTCGAAAACGAACACATCCTTGCCGTCGCCGCCCTTTAGGAGGTCCTTTCCAAGGCCCCCATAAAGTTTGTCATTCCCGACTCTGCCACTCAGTTCGTTGGCAACGCTGCTTCCCTTGATGCTGTCATTGCCATCCGTGCCAACAGCGTTCTCGATATTGGCGAGCGTGTCGGTTCCGCCGTAACCATCGGTCGCCTTGCCGGACGCCAAATCAACCTCGACGCCCTTGTTGCCACCGTGTTGGTAGTCGCGGTCATACCGGATCGTGTCGATCCCGCCTCGGCCATCAACGACGTCATTGCCACCTAGCGGACGGAACTCATCCGCCCCTGCGGAACCGGAGATCTTGTCGACGAACTGCGTTCCCTTGATGCGCTCGATGTTCTTGAACGTTTCCGCAAAACCCCAGGGGTCGGTCGCCGTTCCCTTGGCCATGTCGACGACGACACCCTTGGCACCGGTCGGGTCATTATAGGCGTCATCGAAAGTGAGCTGATCTATGCTCCCAGTGCTCGTGCCACCATCATAGGTATCGGCGCCGCGCCCCCCGGCGAGGTTGTCGCCACCCCCGCCGCCAATCAGCGTGTCTTTGCCGCCAAACCCCCAAAGCTCATCGCCCCCGGCGCTCCCCTTGAGCACATCCGCGCCTTTCAGCACGATGCTCGCGGTATACCAGGAGTCACCCTGATTAACCGTCTTGTAGAAGTCGCTGCCCGCCCATTTCAGGCCGGTAAGGGTTTGCATAACCTCACCGCCCCCACTCTCGACGAGCTTGAGCGAGGTGATCGTGCCGCCATTGAGTGTGCCGCCCTTTGAAATATATTTGAGATTGGCGCCTGTGATCACGAGATCGACGCCGTTGTCCATACGATAGACGGCGCTGGTCGATGTGCTCTTGATGTATTTTCCGGAGACCAGCAGTTCACCCAGAGCCGGATTGTAATCCGTGGCCCAGTGGTTGGGCAGGTACTGCCCGGGAAACTGCCCGTAAGGCATCTTCATAGTGTAGGTAGCCATGGTGTCCCCCTGCTGCAAAACGGTATTTCTTGATCGACATATCACCAGGGCTCAAACAATCGCCCCCCAATTGGAGGGTATTTCAGCGGGAATACACGTGGAGACCATTGCCTGAATCGCCGCCATGACAGCGAGCCAAACCGAAACGGAGCCGTTCGGCCGCATTAGCGCAAGGGAAACACCATCCACCGCGTATCTGGCATCCCAATAGTCGTTTGTTTTTTTTGCGAAGTGCTCCACGATGGCGCATAGGCGGGAGTTGGGGACCGCCGGTGAAGCAATGCTGGAACGCTTATGGAAGCAATACAGTCCGAACTGATCGGCAAGATCTATGAAGCAGCAATATTCAAGGACCGCTGGCCCGAGGTTGTCGCTGCGATAGGCCGCTATTGCGATTTATGGGGCGGCGCACTCACCTGGGAGGTCGGCGGCGAACGCAGATGGATGGTAACGCCCAACCTTCTCGAAGTGCTGGGCGAGTTCGTGGCCGAAGGCTGGGCGGCAAAAAACACCCGGCTGGAGAGGACCAATCGCGCGGGCCAGTTCTCCTTTGTACGAGAGGCGGACCTCTTCACCGCGGAAGAGCGGCGCACCATGCCGATCTATCGAGATTTTTTCACGCCGCGCGGCTTGGGATGCGCCACGTCTACACTGATAGCCGGTCCCGAAAACACCGGTATGAGCCTCATCTTCGAGCAGACGCTCATTAAAGGCAATATCGGCGACGAAGCGATCCGTATCCTAAACAGCCTGCGGCCGCATATCGCCAGAAGCCTCGTTCTGGCAACGGAGCTGGACCAGCAGAAAGCCGACCTTTTGACCACCGGCCTGAGTGCGATCGGCGCACCCGCTGCCATCGTGCAGGACAATGGGTGTGTATTGTCGGCAAATCCGCTCTTTACGACAGCGCTACGCCGCGTCTCGATCCGCGCCCGCGACCGGATTTTCCTTCACGATGAAAGCGCCAATCGATTGCTCCATGACGCACTGGCGAGCATTGCCAGTGACCAGATCAAATCGATCCCGCTGCCGGCGACCGAGGAGGAGCAGGCCTGCATCGTGCACGTCATACCGCTGTGCGGGAACGCTCTTGATTTTTCGCCACGGGGCACCGCCATTGTTCTGATTGCCCAGCCGGCGGCAGCGCAGGCGAACGATCTGCGCATCTTGAAAGGGCTTTATGACCTGACCCGCAGCGAAGCGCGCATCGCCATCGAGATACAAAGCGGCATGGCCTTGCCGGAAATCGCCAGGCGACTAGGCATTTCCTACGAAACGGCGCGCAGCGTGGCCAAAGCCATCTACGCCAAGACCGGCAGCTCCGGACAAAGCGACCTCGTTCGCCGTTTGTCGGTCGTGGCCAGATATACGCTGTCATCGTCACCGCAAGATCCCCCAAACGGGTGAAGACCGCTCACGGAATTGGCCTATTCATTGTCGTGCACGCGTTGTGCGGATGGATGGAGCGAAACATGAAAAAGACGTTGGTCGCATTGATGTGCCTGGGTTTTCTCGCCGGGTGCCAGACAGTGCTGAAAAGCGAACCGGGCAAAGGCCAGTTGCCTTTCGGCAAGCAGGTTCTGGTGGATGACGGTTCCTGTCCGTCGGGTCAGATCAAACAGATCACAGGCGGCAATGGCGCAGACATCCCCCGCAAGCGGGAGTGCATCGCGACACCGCAACAATAGAGCCGAGAACCTGGAAAACCTCATCTGAAACGCAAAAACGCCCGGATCACTCCGGGCGTTTTTGTGTGCGTTGACAGGCGGGGCTTTTGAAGCCCCTGCCCTTAACCCGCTTACTCGGCAGCCGCGCCCTCGCCGCCAGCGAGGTCCGCCAGCATCGGGGTTGCAACGCCTGCACCCGTCGACTTGCGGCGCTCGTCGAGGATCATCTCGTCGCGGGCCGTCGCGATGCGGCGGATCTGGGTCATCGTGCCACCGGTACCGGCCGGGATGAGGCGGCCGACGATGACGTTTTCCTTGAGGCCCTGCAGGCCGTCGGTCTTGCCGGCGATCGCAGCTTCCGTGAGGACCTTGGTGGTCTCCTGGAAGGATGCGGCCGAGATGAACGACGGGGTCTGCAGCGACGCCTTGGTGATGCCGAGGAGGACCGGATCGCCGTAAGCCGGCTTCTTGCCTTCCTCGATCAGGCCATCGTTGACGTCTTCCAGCTCGATACGGTCGATGTTGTCGCCGACGATGTACGTCGAGTCGCCAGCATCGGTGATCTCGACCTTCTGCAGCATCTGGCGAACGATCACCTCGATGTGCTTGTCGTTGATCACAACGCCCTGCAGTCGGTAGACTTCCTGGATTTCGTTCACGAGGTAGGAAGCGAGTGCTTCCACGCCCTTGATCGCCAGGATGTCGTGCGGCGCAGGATTGCCGTCGAGGATGTAATCACCCTTTTCGATGTAGTCGCCGTCCTGAAGGTGGAAGGGCTTGCCCTTCGGGATCAGGTACTCGACCGGCTCGACACCGTCTTCCGACGGTTCGATCATCACGCGACGCTTGTTCTTGTAGTCGCGGCCGAAGCGGACGGTACCGTCGATCTCAGCGATCACGGCGTGGTCCTTCGGACGACGGGCTTCGAACAGTTCGGCAACGCGCGGCAGACCGCCGGTGATGTCCTTGGTCTTGGCGCTTTCCAGCGGCGAGCGGGCAAGAACGTCACCCTGCGAGACCTTCTGACCGGGCTCGACCGAAAGGATCGCGTCGACCGAGAGCAGGAAGCGGGCTTCGCCACCGCGCGACAGCTTGGCGACGACGCCATTCTTGTCCTTGATGACGATGGCCGGCTTCAGGTCCGTACCGCGCGGCGTCGAGCGCCAGTCGATGACCGAACGCTTGGTGATACCGGTGGACTCGTCCGTCAGTTCGAGAACCGAGATACCGTCGACGACGTCTTCGAAGTGAACGGTGCCTTCCACTTCCGTCATCATCGGACGGGTGTAGGGGTCCCACTCGGCGAGACGCTGGCCGCGCTTCACCTTGTCGCCGTCATCGACGAAGATCTTCGAACCGTAGGCAACGCGCTGCGAGGACCGTTCCACGCCGCGCTCGTCCAGGATGGTGACCGCCATGTTGCGGCCCATCGCGACGAGTGCGCCATCGGAATTGCGCAGCATGTTGCGGTTCTTCATCTGCACCGTGCCTTCATACGATGCTTCCAGGAACGACTGGTCGACCACGGTCGCCGTGCCGCCAAGGTGGAAGGTACGCATGGTGAGCTGGGTGCCCGGTTCACCGATCGACTGTGCCGCGATGACGCCGACGGCTTCACCCATGTTGACGGGCGTGCCACGTGCAAGGTCGCGACCATAGCAGACGCCGCAGACGCCGGTCTGGATTTCGCAGGTCAGCGCCGAGCGGATACGGATCGACTGGATGCCAGCCTTTTCGATCTCGACGACGTCGGGCTCGAGGATCATCCGGCCCGCATCGACGATGCGAACACCCGTGACGGGGTGATCGATGTCATCAAGTGCGGTACGGCCGAGCACACGGGTGCCGATCGAAGCCACGACCTGACCGGCATCGACGATGGCGGTCATGGTAAGGCCGTTTTCGGTGCCGCAATCGACATGCGTGACGATGCAATCCTGCGCAACGTCGACGAGACGACGCGTCAGGTAACCGGAGTTCGCGGTCTTCAAGGCGGTGTCTGCGAGACCCTTACGGGCGCCGTGCGTCGAGTTGAAGTACTCGTTCACGGTCAGGCCTTCCTTGAAGTTCGAGATGATCGGCGTTTCGATGATCTCGCCCGACGGCTTTGCCATGAGGCCGCGCATGCCGCCCAGCTGACGCATCTGGTTCGGAGAACCACGGGCGCCCGAGTGGGACATCATGTAGATGGCGTTCATCGGCTTCTGACGACCGGTTTCCGGGTCGAACTCGACGGCCTTAATGCGGGCCATCATGTCTTCGGCAACCTTTTCGGTGGCCTTGCCCCAGGCATCGACGACCTTGTTGTACTTTTCGCCCTGGGTGATCAGGCCGTCATTGTACTGCTGCTCGTATTCCTTGACCAGGCTTTCGGTATCGCCGACGATCTTCGCCTTGGTTTCCGGGATGATCATGTCGTCCTTGCCGAACGAAATGCCGGCGCGGCAGGCATGGCTGAAGCCGAGCTGCATGATGCGGTCGCAGAAGATGACCGTGTCTTTCTGGCCGCAGTGACGGTAGACCGTGTCGATCATCTTGGAGATGTTCTTCTTGGTCATTTCCTGGTTGCAGGTCTCGAACGGCACGTTGACGTTCTTCGGCAGAAGTTCGCCGATGATCATGCGGCCAGGCGTCGTTTCATAAATCTTCGACACCAGCTTGCCGTCCGCACCCATGGTCTTGAAGCGGCCACGGATCTTGGCGTGCAGGGTCACGACCTTGTTTTCGAGCGCATGGTGCAGTTCGCCCATGTCGGAGAAGGCCATGCCTTCGCCCGGCTCGTTCTGGTTCATGATCGCCAGATAGTACAGGCCGAGAACCATGTCCTGCGAGGGAACGATGATCGGCGCGCCGTTTGCCGGGTGCAGGATGTTGTTCGTCGACATCATGAGCACGCGCGCTTCAAGCTGGGCTTCCAGCGAGAGGGGCACGTGAACAGCCATCTGGTCACCGTCGAAGTCGGCGTTGAAGGCCGTGCAGACGAGCGGATGCAGCTGGATGGCCTTGCCTTCGACCAGGATCGGTTCGAAGGCCTGGATGCCCAGGCGGTGCAGCGTCGGTGCGCGGTTCAGGAGAACCGGATGTTCGCGGATGACCTCGTCGAGGATATCCCAGACTTCGGGCTTTTCCTTTTCGACGAGCTTCTTGGCCTGCTTGACGGTCGAGGAGAAACCCTTGGCGTCGAGGCGGGCGTAGATGAACGGCTTGAACAGTTCGAGCGCCATCTTCTTCGGCAGGCCGCACTGGTGCAGCTTCAGTTCCGGACCGGTCACGATGACCGAACGGCCGGAATAGTCGACGCGCTTGCCGAGAAGGTTCTGGCGGAAGCGGCCCTGCTTGCCCTTGAGCATGTCGGACAGCGACTTCAGCGGACGCTTGTTGGCACCGGTGATGACGCGGCCGCGGCGACCGTTGTCGAACAGGGCGTCAACCGATTCCTGAAGCATGCGCTTCTCGTTGCGGATGATAATGCCCGGTGCGCGCAGTTCGATCAGGCGCTTCAGACGGTTGTTGCGGTTGATGACGCGGCGATAGAGGTCGTTCAAATCCGACGTCGCGAAACGGCCGCCGTCCAGCGGAACCAGCGGACGCAGGTCCGGCGGGATCACAGGAACGACCTTCATGATCATCCATTCCGGACGGTTGCCGGAGTCCATGAAGTTCTCGACGATCTTCAGGCGCTTCATCAGCTTCTTCTGCTTCAGATCCGACGTGGTTTCCGCCAGGTCCGAACGCAGGTCGCCAGCGATCCGCTCGAGGTTCATCGAGGCGAGCATCTCGAAGATGGCCTCGGCGCCGATCATCGCCGTGAACTGGTCTTCACCATATTCATCGACGGCGATCATGTATTCTTCTTCGGAAAGAAGCTGGTTTTCCTTGAGCGCGGTCAGGCCCGGCTCGGTCACGATGTAGTTCTCGAAATAGAGAACGCGCTCGACATCCTTCAGCGTCATGTCGAGCAGCGTCGAGATACGCGAGGGAAGCGACTTCAGGAACCAGATGTGGGCAACCGGAGCGGCGAGCTCGATATGGCCCATGCGCTCACGGCGAACGCGCGACAGCGTGACTTCGACGCCGCACTTTTCGCAGATGATGCCCTTGTACTTCATGCGCTTGTACTTGCCGCACAGGCACTCGTAGTCCTTGATCGGCCCGAAGATGCGCGCGCAGAACAGACCGTCGCGTTCCGGCTTGAACGTACGGTAGTTGATGGTTTCCGGCTTCTTGATCTCACCGTACGACCAGGAAAGAATCTTTTCCGGAGACGCGATCGAGATGCGGATGGAGTCGAACGTCTGCGCAGGCACCTGCGGGTTGAAAAGGTTCATGACCTCTTGGTTCATGCCTATCTCCTTCGTGGGCCAATGGCCCTCTGCTTAGCAGCCAATTGCGGCGATACCCGGGTGCCGCAAGGCTGCTTGAAACGGATGAGCCGCCCCCTGCCGTACAGGCGGGAGGCGGAAACGGTGCGCGCCTCGTCGGCGCGCACCTGATCAGATCACTCTGCCGCGTCGGGAAGCTGGCCGGCTTCCGCGTTCGGATCGATCTTGGAGTTCTCGAGTTCGACCGACAGGCCGAGCGAGCGCATTTCCTTGACGAGAACGTTGAAGCTCTCCGGAATGCCCGCCTCGAACGTGTCGTCGCCGCGCACGATCGCCTCGTACACCTTGGTGCGGCCCGCCACGTCGTCCGACTTCACGGTCAGCATTTCCTGCAGCGTGTAGGCGGCGCCGTAGGCTTCGAGTGCCCAGACCTCCATTTCCCCGAAGCGCTGGCCGCCGAACTGCGCCTTGCCACCCAGCGGCTGCTGGGTCACGAGCGAGTAAGGACCAATCGAACGGGCGTGGATCTTGTCGTCCACAAGGTGGTTCAGCTTGATCATGTACATGTAGCCGACAGTGACCATACGGTCGAAAGCCTCACCCGTACGACCATCGTAGAGAACCGACTGGCCGGAGGAAGCGAGACCTGCACGCTCCAGCATGCTGGCGACGTCGGGTTCATGCGCACCGTCGAAGACCGGCGTTGCGATCGAGACACCCTTGCGGGACTGCTCGGCAAGCTTGACCAGGGCGTCGTCATCGAAATGGGCGACTTCGTCCTTGGCTTCGCTCTCGTAGACTTCCGTCAGCTCGCGCTTCAGGTCCGAGATGTCCATGGTCTTGCGATACTCGTCGAGCAGGTCGCCGATCTTCTTGCCCATGCCGGCGCAAGCCCAGGCAAGGTGGGTTTCGAGGATCTGGCCGACGTTCATGCGCGAAGGCACGCCCAGCGGGTTCAAGCAGATGTCGACATGCGTACCGTCTTCGAGGAACGGCATGTCCTCGATCGGCAGGATGCGCGAGACGACGCCCTTGTTGCCGTGACGGCCGGCCATCTTGTCGCCCGGCTGGATCTTGCGCTTCACAGCGACGAAGACCTTGACCATCTTCATGACGCCCGGGGGCATTTCGTCGCCGCGCTGGACCTTTTCGACCTTGTCCATGAAGCGCTGTTCAAGGCGCGACTTGGATTCGTCGTACTGGCCACGGAGCGCTTCGATTTCGCCCTGAGCCTTCTCGTCCTCGAGTGCGAACATCCACCACTGCGAGCGGGGAAATTCGGAAACGACGGCGTTCGAAAGCTCGGTGCCCTTCTTGAAGCTCTTCGGACCACTCGTGGCGACGTGGCCACGCAGCATGTCGATCAGGCGGCCGTAGACGTTACGGTCGAGGATCGCCTGCTCGTCGTCACGGTCCTTGGCCAGACGCTCGATCTCTTCACGCTCGATCGCCATCGCACGTTCGTCCTTCTCCACGCCATGGCGGTTGAAGACGCGAACTTCGACGACCGTACCGAAGGTACCGGGCGGCATGCGCATGGAGGTGTCGCGAACGTCGGACGCCTTTTCACCGAAGATGGCGCGCAGAAGCTTTTCTTCCGGCGTCATCGGGCTTTCACCCTTCGGGGTGATCTTGCCGACCAGGATGTCGCCCGGCTGAACCTCAGCACCGATGTAAACGATACCGGCTTCGTCGAGGTTCTTCAGCGCTTCTTCCGAAACGTTCGGAATGTCGCGCGTGATTTCTTCCGGACCGAGCTTCGTATCGCGGGCCATGACTTCGAATTCCTCGATATGAATCGAGGTGAACACGTCGTCGGAGACGATGCGTTCGGACATCAGGATCGAGTCTTCGTAGTTGTAGCCGTTCCACGGCATGAACGCGACGAGCGCGTTGCGGCCGAGGGCCAGGTCGCCGAGGTCGGTCGACGGACCGTCCGCGATGATGTCGCCCTTGTTCAGAATGTCACCGACGGTGACCAGCGGACGCTGGTTGACGCAGGTGTTCTGGTTGGAGCGCTGGAACTTCTGCAGGCGGTAGATATCGACGCCCGACTTCGACGCATCGAGGTCTTCGGTGGCGCGGATAACGATACGCGTCGCGTCGACCTGGTCAACGACGCCGCCGCGGCGAGCCGCGATGGCAGCGCCGGAGTCACGGGCAACGATCGGTTCCATGCCGGTGCCGACGAACGGAGCTTCCGCACGCAGGAGCGGCACGGCCTGACGCTGCATGTTCGAGCCCATGAGCGCGCGGTTGGCGTCGTCGTTCTCAAGGAACGGAATGAGCGCCGCGGCCACCGAAACGAGCTGCTTCGGCGAAACGTCCATCAGGTTGATCTGGTCGCGCGGGGCGAGCATGACTTCGCCGGCATGACGGCAGACGACGAACTCTTCCGAGAAGGAGCCGTCCGAGCCGAGGACCGAGTTGGCCTGGGCAACGTGATACTTGGCCTCTTCCATGGCGGAGAGGTAAACCACGTCCGTCGTCACCTTGCCGTCCACGATCTTGCGGTACGGGCTTTCGATGAAGCCGTACTTGTTGACGCGGGCGAAGGTGGCGAGCGAGTTGATCAGACCGATGTTCGGGCCTTCCGGCGTCTCGATCGGGCAGATACGGCCATAGTGGGTCGGGTGAACGTCGCGGACTTCGAAGCCTGCGCGCTCGCGGGTCAGACCACCCGGGCCAAGAGCCGAAAGACGGCGCTTGTGGGTGATTTCCGAAAGCGGGTTCACCTGGTCCATGAACTGGGAGAGCTGCGAGGAACCGAAGAATTCACGAACTGCGGCGGCAGCCGGCTTCGCGTTGATCAGGTCCTGCGGCATCACCGTGTCGATTTCGATCGAGGACATGCGTTCCTTGATCGCGCGCTCCATGCGGAGCAGGCCGAGACGGTACTGGTTCTCCATCAATTCGCCGACCGAACGGACACGGCGGTTGCCGAGGTTGTCGATGTCGTCGATCTCGCCCTTGCCGTCGCGCAGCTCGACCAGCATCTTCACGACGGCAAGGATATCGTCCTTGCGCAGCGTGCGGACCGTATCGGCAACATCGAGGTCGAGGCGCATGTTCATCTTCACGCGGCCAACGGCGGAGAGGTCGTAACGCTCCGCATCGAAGAACAGCGTGTTGAACATGGCTTCGGCCGAATCCATGGTCGGCGGTTCACCCGGGCGCATGACGCGGTAGATGTCGAACAGAGCGTCCTGACGGTTCTCGTTCTTGTCTGCGGCGAGTGTCGAACGGATGTAGGCGCCGACATTGATATGGTCGATGTCGAGAATCGGGATTTCGTCGAAACCGGCCGACATGATGACGGGCAGGGTCTTCTCGTCGATTTCGTCGCCGGCTTCGAGATAGATCTCGCCCGTCGAGTAGTTGACGACGTCTTCGGCGAGGTAGTTGCCGTAGAGGTCCTCGTCGCTCGCCTTGAGAGCCTTGAGGCCCTTTTCGGAAAGCGTCTTCAGGAGGCGCGGCGTCAGCTTCTTGCCGATTTCGACAACCACTTCACCGGTGTCGGCGTCGATCATATCCGCGACGGCCTTCTGGCCCTTCAGCGCGTCGGGATTGAACGGAACGCGCCAGCCCTTGCCGTCGCGCTGGTAGAACGACTTCGTGTAGAAGGTCGACAGGATTTCTTCGCCGTCCATGCCAAGCGCCATGAGAAGCGACGTGGCGGGGATCTTGCGGCGGCGGTCGATACGCGCATGGACGATGTCCTTGGCGTCGAACTCGATGTCGAGCCAGGAACCGCGATACGGGATGACGCGGGCAGCAAACAGCAGCTTGCCGGAAGAGTGGCTCTTGCCCTTGTCGTGGTCGAAGAACACGCCCGGCGAACGGTGCATCTGGGAAACGATGACGCGCTCTGTGCCGTTGACGATGAACGTGCCGTTGTCGGTCATGAGCGGCATGTCGCCCATGTAGACGTTCTGTTCCTTGATGTCCTTGATGGACTTCGCGCCGGTATCCTCGTCGATATCGAACACGATGAGACGCAGCGTCACCTTCAGCGGTGCCGCATAGGTCAGGTCACGCTGGCGGCACTCCTCGACGTCGAACTTCGGCTGTTCGAATTCGTAGGAGACGAATTCGAGCATGGAAGCGCCGGAGAAGTCCGTGATCGGGAAGACCGATTTGAAAACGGACTGAAGGCCCTCATCCGGACGACCGCCGGCGGGCTCTTCAACCATCAGGAACTGGTCGTAGGATGCCTTCTGAACCTCGATGAGATTCGGCATTTCTGCGACTTCAGGGATTTTACCAAAAAACTTGCGTACGCGCCTACGACCGTTAAACGAAAGGGTCTGAGCCATCGTCGCTCCTTCAAAATTTGCATCCGGGCCTGCAACGGACGGGGTTCGCTGGCCAGTCGATCCCGTCTATCATGGGTTGGTTCAAACTCGTCTTGCCGCCGAACCACGGGCCGGATTGCCCAATTGCTCGGTAGAAGACCATCCTCTTGAAGAACCCATTACCCAAAAGCCGGTTTTCGCGGCTTTTGGGTAATCAGTTCGGAGGAATCATCAATGGGAGAGGGTCGAAACCCTCTCCCACCGCATTCCGATATTACTTAACGTCGACCTTGGCGCCGGCGTCCTCAAGCTTCTTCTTGAGGTCAGCGGCTTCTGCCTTGGAAACAGCTTCCTTGACAGCCTTCGGAGCGGCTTCAACGAGGTCCTTGGCTTCCTTGAGGCCGAGGCCCGTGATAGCGCGGACTTCCTTGATGACGTTGATCTTGTTAGCGCCGGCGTCAGCCAGGATAACGTCGAACTCGGTCTTTTCTTCTTCAACAACTGCAGCAGCAGCGCCGCCAGCAGCAGCAACTGCTACGGGAGCAGCAGCCGAAACGCCCCACTTCTCTTCCAGCAGCTTGGAAAGCTCAGCAGCTTCCAGAACGGTCAGAGCGGAGAGGTCTTCAACGATCTTTGCGAGATCAGCCATTGTGATAGTTCCTTATATTCGGTTCGAACTGGTATTGTTTGATTACAGCGAAAAACCGCCTCAAGCGGCTTCGTCCTTCTTGGCGTAGGCTGCGAACACGCGGGCAAGCTGGCTTGCCGGTGCTGCAACGACCGTAGCGACGCGCGTAGCCGGGGCTGCAAGCAGACCCAGAAGCTTTCCGCGAAGCTCGTCGAGCGAAGGCAGGGTCGCAAGCGACTTGACTGCTTCTGCGTCGAGTGTGGTCGCACCCATGGTGCCACCGAGAACAACGAGCTTGTCGTTGGTCTTGGCGAAATCCATGGCTACCTTGGGAGCAATCATCGGATCATTTGCGTAAGCAATGAGCGTCTGACCCTGGAAGAGATCAGACATCCCTTCCGACTCCGTACCCTGAAGGGCAATTTTGGCCAGGCGGTTCTTCGCGACCTTGACGGTACCGCCCGCAGCACGCATCTTCGAACGAAGATCGTTCATCTGCGCAACGGTGATACCGGCGTAGCGGGCCACGACAACCGAACCGGAAGCCTTGAAGACTTCGTTCAGCTCCGTGACGAATTCGCGTTTTTCCGCTCTTTCCACTGTGCCTATCTCCAGTTGACAGGACCGTGACTACTCACGGGACCTGCCGGGTTTACCTTTGCCGCCAGGGATCCGCTTCAAAAGGGATCCCGAGCGACGCTCGAGGATCCTGTCCCCCCGCGCTCGACCAGATGGCCGCGACACAAGGTAAGGTAGGTTCGAACCGAATTTCGGCGTCATCCGACGCTGAAGAAATCCAGGTCTCACCCCGTCTCATGCAGGCAACGTGATTAAGGTCTAACCACCCGCAATCTCGGACAGGAGTTCCGGGCTTTTGGCCCGGAAATTCCCGGCCAGACAAGGCCGGGAATTCTGTTGCGGTGCGGCCGGAGCCGGACCGAAAACTTAAGTGCCTAAATCAGGCAACCGTCGACGGGTCGATCTTGACGCCCGGGCCCATCGTCGAAGAGATGGCTACGCGCTTGACGTAGTTGCCCTTGGCGCCAGCCGGCTTCGCCTTGATGACGGCGTCGGCAAATGCCTTGATGTTCTCTTCCAGGGCCTTGGCGTCGAAGGAAGCCTTGCCGATGCCGGCGTGGATGATACCAGCCTTCTCGACGCGGAACTCGACAGCGCCGCCCTTGGATGCCTTGACGGCGCCTGCAACGTCCATGGTGACGGTGCCGACCTTCGGGTTCGGCATCATGCCGCGCGGGCCGAGAACCTTACCGAGACGGCCGACGAGCGGCATCATGTCCGGGGTCGCGATGCAGCGATCGAAATCGATCTTGCCGCCCTGGACGATTTCGACGAGGTCTTCGGCGCCGACGATGTCTGCACCCGCAGCCTTGGCTTCATCAGCCTTGGCGCCACGTGCGAAGACGGCGACGCGAACGTCACGGCCGGTGCCGTTCGGCAGGTTGACGACGCCGCGGACCATCTGGTCTGCGTGACGCGGGTCAACGCCGAGGTTCATGGCAACTTCGACGGTTTCGTCGAACTTGGCAATCGCACGCTCTTTCACGAGAGCGATGGCGTCCGAAAGGGCGACCAGCTTGGTCGGGTCGATGCCTTCACGGATCTTCTGGAGACGCTTTGCAATCTTGGCCATGATTAACCTACCACTTCCAGGCCCATGGCGCGGGCGGAGCCCTCGACCATTGCCATCGCGCCTTCGATGTCGGCGGCGTTGAGATCCTTCATCTTGGCTTCGGCGATCGACTTGATCTGAGCCTTGGTGAGCTGGCCGATTGCGGCGCCCTTGCCCGGGGTCTTCGAGCCGGACGTGACCTTGGCTTCCTTCTTGAGGAAGTAGGTGACCGGCGGCTGCTTCATCACAAAAGTGAAGGACTTGTCCTGGTAATAGGTGATGACGACCGGAATCGGCATACCTTTTTCCATTTCCTGCGTAGCCGCGTTGAACGACTTGCAGAATTCCATGAT
The DNA here is from genome assembly GCF_024704725.1 of Shinella sp. CPCC 101442. Taxonomy (GTDB): domain Bacteria; phylum Pseudomonadota; class Alphaproteobacteria; order Rhizobiales; family Rhizobiaceae; genus Shinella. The sequence goes on from NZ_JALIQS010000002.1 coordinate 108,675, forward strand.
GTTAATGCCACGCTGACCAAGCGCAGGGCCAATCGGCGGGGACGGGTTTGCCGATCCTGCCTTGACCTGAAGCTTGAGCTGGCCTGCAACTTTCTTAGCCATTTTCTCTGCCTTTCAGAATGCGGCCGGTTTCCCGACCCATGATGCCGGTCCGAAGACCGGCGGCTGCGGTTGCGTGGTGCGGATTTTTGGCGCCCGGCTACAGCCGCCTCTCCTTCCACGCGATTGGCGGAAACCTCCGCTACCAACCCTCCGGAGAGGATTGGATTTTCTGTGGGCAGCGCCCGAAGACGCCGCCGAAATCAGATTTTCTCGACCTGGGCGTATTCCAGCTCGACAGGGGTGGCGCGACCGAAGATCGACACTTCCACCTTGAGGCGCGAACGCTCCTCGTCGACATCCTGAACGGTGCCGTTGAACGACGCGAACGGACCGTCGGAGACGCGAACCTGCTCGCCGATCTCGAAGGAGACCGAAGGCTTCGGACGATCGACACCGTCCTGGACCTGCGACAGAATGCGCTCCGCCTCGCTGTCCGGGATCGGGACCGGCTTGTTGTCGGAACCGAGGAAGCCCGTGACCTTCGGCGTATTCTTGATCAGATGGTACACCTCGTCCGTCAGGTTCGCCCGCACCAGCACGTAGCCGGGGAAGAACTTGCGCTCCGAATCGACCTTGCGGCCGCGACGCACCTCGACAACCTTTTCGGTCGGAACAAGAATCTTCTCGAACAGATGATCAAGACCCTTCTGGCGAGCCTTGTTCTCGATGTCCTCAGCGACCTTCTTCTCGAAATTCGAATAGGCGTGGACGATGTACCAACGGGAAGCCATGTTCATCTCCAACCGATCAAGCGGCAGCGCCGAGGACGAGGCCAATCAGCCAGCCCATCAACTGATCCGCAGCAAAGAAGAACACCGCAGCCAGGAAGACCATGACGAAGACCATGATCGTCGAGATCATCGTCTCGCGCCGCGAGGGCCAAGTCACTTTCTTCGTTTCGGAGCGTACCTGCTGCAGAAACGCAATCGGATTCGTTTTCGATGCCATTGAATGTCCACGCCATTACGGCACGTAAAGCTGAACTATCAGCCCCACGCACCGCGTGTCTGTTTTGCCCTACATAAAGCCCGATTCCCTTTTTCACAAGAGGCAACCAAACTTTTAACGAATCTAGACGGTCAACCGTCATGCCACCATCACAGACGCTGCAAGTGGTCCGCGCTGTCTCGATGAAGTGGCAGGGGCAGCCGGGCTTGAACCGACGACCTGCGGTTTTGGAGACCGCCGCTCTACCAACTGAGCTATACCCCTAGGTGCCTACCGTGTCCGGGCGAAACGCCTCGTGCCGGCAAGGCATGGCGTCTTTACGGCGCGCAGGACGACTTTGCAAGCCCGAAGACGAGATTTTTTCACAGCTTTGCAGCACTTTACCCTCTCCGTCCCCGAATTGCCAATCGAAGCGAAGCCGCGCCTTGGCGCTACCGATCTGGGACGCGTCTTCCTGTCATACGGAGGCAGCGAGATCGGGCAATCGAAGACACGCTGCTTGACGCCGCGTTCCGCTCCAACGGGGTCGACCAACGGGTTGCAGCCGGCGAACACGCGTCGCTCCGCCCCTGATCGCCCCTGCCCGCGCATTTCCGCCCAAAGGCGCGCATTGTCCCGCGCACGCCGAATATGTCCGGTCGAGGGCGTGGTAGCGGAAACATCCACCCCGGCACGCACAGGCTTACCTGTCGCAGCCTTCACACCCGTGTGCGGGCAATAGGTATCGATCCAAAGCTTCGCCGGCGACCAGATGGGCGAGAATCGCTCGCCTCGGCACGGTCAGGCGGTAGAGACGCGAGAATCATCGAAAGGGCGCCCTCGCAAAGCACCGGATCAACTATGACCCGCAGGCGCCGGGCTCACTGGCTCTATCCACGTGCCGCGCCGCGCGAAGCGACGCCCAACTCTATCCTCAAAACAGGCAAATCATGCCCCTGCGCTAAAAAAAAGCGAGAGTTTTCAAATAAGCCTGAAAGCAAAAAAGCCCCGCGGTTTCCCGCGGGGCTCCTTGTCAAGTCAAAGACCTGAAATTACTCGACGATCGAAGCGACGATGCCGGCGCCGACGGTACGACCGCCTTCACGGATCGCGAAGCGCAGCTTCTCTTCCATCGCGATCGGAACGATCAGCTCGACGGCAACCGTGACGTTGTCGCCCGGCATGACCATTTCCGTGCCTTCCGGAAGCGAAACGATGCCCGTTACGTCCGTCGTGCGGAAGTAGAACTGCGGACGGTAGTTCGTGAAGAACGGCGTATGACGGCCGCCTTCTTCCTTCGTCAGGATGTAGGCTTCTGCCATGAACTTCTTGTGCGGCTTGACCGAACCCGGCTTGCACAGGATCTGGCCACGCTCGACGCCGTCACGCTGAACGCCACGGATCAGCGCGCCGACATTGTCGCCGGCCTGGCCCTGGTCGAGCAGCTTGCGGAACATTTCAACGCCGGTAACCGTCGTCTTGGTCGTCGGGCGGATGCCGACGATTTCGACTTCTTCACCAACCTTGACGATGCCACGCTCGACGCGGCCGGTCACGACCGTACCACGACCCGAGATCGAGAACACGTCTTCGATCGGCAGCAGGAACGGCTGGTCGATCGGACGCTCAGGCGTCGGGATGTAGGCGTCGACAGCAGCCATCAGCTCGCGGATCGCGTCTTCACCGATCTTCTTGTCCGAATCTTCCAGAGCGGCCAGAGCCGAACCCTTGACGATCGGAATGTCGTCGCCCGGGAAGTCGTAGGACGACAGAAGTTCGCGCACTTCCAGCTCGACGAGCTCGAGAAGCTCGGCGTCGTCAACCTGGTCGACCTTGTTCAGGAACACCACGATGGCGGGAACGCCAACCTGGCGGGCGAGCAGGATGTGCTCGCGCGTCTGCGGCATCGGGCCGTCAGCTGCCGAGCAGACCAGGATCGCGCCGTCCATCTGGGCAGCACCGGTGATCATGTTCTTGACGTAGTCGGCGTGGCCGGGGCAGTCGACGTGCGCGTAGTGACGGTTCGGCGTCTCGTATTCGACGTGCGCCGTCGAGATGGTGATGCCGCGCGCCTTTTCTTCCGGGGCAGCGTCGATCTGGTCGTACGCCTTGAACTCGCCGAAATACTTCGTGATCGCTGCCGTCAGCGACGTCTTGCCATGGTCGACGTGGCCGATCGTGCCGATGTTTACGTGAGGCTTGTTGCGCTCAAACTTGCTCTTTGCCATCTCTTTATTTCCTACTGAACGAAAGTTGGGCTAACCGGCCCGTCCGGTTTGGCGGGCATTTAAGACTTTCACAACGAATGCGCAAGCCTTAAATGCAGCAGCAGGCATCGGTCCCGACAACCGGGACCGGCCTACCTGTCGGGGCCTTATTGTCAAAGCAACACAATCGTTTAATTGCTTTCACCGTGCTCATAGATAGGTATGCCTGACGTTTTCGCAACAGCAGGTCCCCGGTTTTTCGATCCAGAAGTTGCCGCCGCTAGCCTTGCGCAACGACACCGTGATAAGAGAGCCGTAATTTCTCTGGGCGACAATACCGGCTGCCGAGCAACAATGACTTTCAAAACAGCGTTATCCCGCCTTCTCAACAGAATAAAGCATGGCCTTCGGCTCCGCGACGCGCAGGGCGGCGGCAAATATTCTGTCGGCCGCGGCGTGTTTCTGGGCAAGAAGAGCAAGGTCGGCGCTTGGACTTATATTCAGGCGCATACGTACATCGGCTACGGGACGAAGATCGGCCGATACTGCGCGATTGCAAGAGATGCCGAAATCGGCCCACCCCATCATGACTACAACCTCATCAGCAGCCACGAGTTTCTGACCCATCGCAACCGCTTCATCGGCGTTCCCGGTTACATCGGAGAGCTGTGGAAGCCGATAAGGATCCACAAACGCCCGCCGACCATCCTCGAGCATGACGTCTGGATCGGCACCAAGGCAACGGTGTTGCGGGGCGTACGCATCGGCACGGGCGCGATCATCGGCGCAAATACGGTCGTCACAAAGGACGTGCCGCCTTACGCGATCGTTGGCGGCGTGCCCGCGAGGATCATCCGGTATCGCTTTCCCGAAGAAACGATCGGTTCCCTGCTTGCCAGCAGATGGTGGCTTCTCGATCCTGCAGAGCTCGATGCGTTCGACCTGGCGTCCCCCGCCGAATCGGCAGAGGCCATCCTCGAACGCACAAAAGCCTTTCCGAAAAAGGCGTGAGTGGCACGCCCGGAAACGACAGCAGGAGAATATGGGATACTTGGAGCGGGTAGCGGGAATCGAACCCGCGTATTCAGCTTGGAAGGCTGCTGCTCTACCATTGAGCTATACCCGCGGGGGTCTTGATCCGTGCAACAGAATGGTGGAGGGAGTTGGATTTGAACCAACGTAGGCTGAGCCAACGGATTTACAGTCCGTCCCCTTTAACCACTCGGGCATCCCTCCATTATTCTGTCGGGATCAAGCGACCAGTGTCGACCGGCGGGCATTGCCTTGTCGGCGGCGCCTTCGATCTGGCGGCGTATATGACGGGCACAATTCATCCTGTCAACACGACGTCACGGAAAAAATTACGAAAAATGTCATCGATCGTGCCGGCCTGTGGATGGCCGCCAATTCCGCGCGCCACGCACGGATTAAATTTTTCGCATGCCATCGATGCAAAACCGCTGCACACTTTTGCGCGACATGCTCTATAAGGCGCCATGAGCAAAGACGATACCGGCGGCAAGTCCGCGAAAGACACCCACTACGCAAAACTCCGCCGAGCGCATCGCGACCAGAAACGCGAACGCGGCGACATCCCGACGCCGAAGGACGACCGCCGCCGCAAGCCGGCCGAAGGCTGGAAAGCACCGGCGCTTACCCCCGACCAGGTCTATCTCTACGGCCTGCACACGGTGCGCGCGGCACTCGACAATCCCGAACGAAAGATCATCAAGCTCTCGGTGAGCCTGAACGCCGCCCAGCGACTGGAGCTGCCGGACTTCTCGACCCTGCCCTATCCGGTCGAAACGGTGCTGCCCTCCGACCTCGACAAGGTCCTCGGGCCGGAGGCGATCCATCAGGGCGTGATGCTCGAAACCCGCCCCCTGCCCGTCCGCCGGCTGGAAGCGTTGAAAGACAGCCCCCTGCTGCTCGTGCTCGACCAGGTAACCGACCCGCACAATGTCGGAGCCATCATGCGCTCGGCGGTCGCCTTCAATGCCGGCGCCGTCATTACCACCCAGCGCCACTCGCCAACGGAATCGGGCGTGCTCGCCAAGACGGCCTCCGGCGCACTGGAACTCATTCCCTATATCCAGGTCACAAATCTCTCGGATGCACTGGAGGAGCTGCACAAGCTCGGCTTCCTGACGGTCGGCCTCGATTCGGAAGGCCCTGCTCCGCTCGAAGGCACGCTCTCCGGCCAGCGCATCGCGCTCGTCATGGGCTCCGAGGGCAAGGGCCTGCGCCAGAAGACGCGCACCACCTGCAAGGCGCTGGCCCGTCTCGACATGCCCGGCGCGATCAAGTCGCTCAACGTGTCGAATGCCGCGGCGATCGCGCTCTACGCCACGCAACGCCACCTCCTCGGCTGAACAACCACCAGTACGAAACACGAAGGCCCGCCGGGGGATGCCGGCGGGCCTTCGTGTTTGAGACGCCTGACACTCAGGAGGCGAGCTTCAGGCCATTGCGATCGGTGATCGTGCGCTCGGCTTCGGAGATCGCCTGGACCTTCGAATCAGCGGAGAGGTTGAGGCCTTCGGCGCGGACGATCTCGATATCGGTGATGCCGAGGAAGCCGAGCACGGCGCGCAGGTAGCTTTCCTGATGATCCATCACGGCCGCCGGGCCGGCGCTGTAATGGCCGCCGCGGGTGGAAACGACGATGATCTTCTTGCCCTTTGCAAGGCCTTCCGGGCCTTCAGCGGTATAGCGGAACGTTTTTCCCGCGACGGCGACACGGTCGATCCAGGCCTTGAGCTGGCTCGGCAGGGAGAAATTATACATGGGCACGCCGAGGATGACCGTATCGGCGGCGAGGAATTCGTCGAGCACGATCTTGCTTTCGGCATTGTCGGCGGCGATCTGCGCATCGACCTGGTCCGGCTCGGCATTGGCGGCCATCAGATGCGCACCGGAAAGATGCGGCAGCGCGTTGGCGACGAGGTCGCGGTAGGTCACGGTCGCACCGGGCTGTTCGGCCTTGATCTGGGCAGCGACGGCAGCCGTCAGGCGGCGGGAAACGGAATGATCTCCGAGAATGCCGGAGTCGATATGGAGGACGTTCATGGGTCAGCACCTCTGTTTGGTTTGTGTGCTAAACATATGATCCGAAAACAATCGCGCGATTAGACGGCAAAAAACCAATTGACTGTTTCACATGGGAAACAATAATCAGGCATAATCGGAGAAATCTCATGCAGGACCTGAACGATCTCGCGCTCTACGCCGCCGTCGTGCGTCACAAGGGGTTTACCGCGGCAGCGAATGCGTTGTCGGTGCCCAAATCCAAGATCAGCAAACGTGTCGCCGCACTCGAAGAGCAGCTCGGCGTGCGTCTCATCGAGCGCTCCACGCGAAAACTCTCCATTACCGATATCGGCCAGTCCTTCTACGAGCGTTGCGAAGCGGTGCTATCGGGGGTGGAGGCTGCGGAGGCCGTCGTCGCGGTCGCCAAGGCCGAGCCGGCTGGCACGGTCCGTCTGTCGATGCCGCCAGGCTTCGCCCCCATGATGGCCGAGGTGTTGCCAGGCTTCCTGAAGCGTTATCCGCTCGTGCGCCTTTCGATTCTCACCACGGGGCGGCCGGTCGATCTCATCGAGGAGCGAATCGACGTCGCATTGCGGGTGCGCGACAGCTACGACACGGACCAGTCGCTGATCGTGCGCCGCTTTGGCGCTACGCGCCGCCACCTTGCCGCAAGCCCGCGCTTTCTGGAACGCTACGGTCCCGTCGACCTCGACACGATCGGCCGCATTCCCACGCTCTCCATGCAGGAGAACAATCCCCGCGCGATCTGGACGCTTTTCCATTCGAGCGGTGAGGTGCACGACGTCTCCCTCTCGCCGGTGCTCGCCTGTTCGGATTTTTCCGTGCTGGAACGCGCAACGATCGAGGGCATCGGCCTCGGCCTGCTGCCTGACATCATCGTCGAGCGCGGCTTCCGCAACGGTCTGCTGACACCCGTACTGCCCGACTGGTCTTCTGCGGAGGCGACGGTGCACGCCGTCTTCACCTCCCGTCACGGCATGCTGCCGGCGGTGCGCGCACTCATCGACCACCTCGCGGAAAACCTCCCCCGCTCGATGCACCGCTGCCAGGAAATCGTGCCTAAACCGGCCGATGACAGCAACTGGTCGATCTGATCCGCCCTTTTTGCTTTACTCCGCCGGAAAATATGCTAACTCCCTCGCATTGCGTGCCCTTATAGCTCAGTTGGTAGAGCACCTGATTTGTAATCAGGGGGTCCCGGGTTCGAGTCCTGGTGGGGGCACCAACTTTTCCTCAAGAGTGCTGGTTTCTCAAAACCGTCGGCGTTGTCTTCGCCACGTCCGTTCGGATCTAACCGCTGTTGTGATATGGAGGGCGGCGTGATAGGCGCCGTTATGCCATCCGGAGCCGCCAGATATCGCGTCCTCCGAATGCACGCCTCTATGAGATTTATCAAAGACTTCCGGGAATTGAGACATGAGTGACCCAAACCACGAGGATAGCCAACTGGAGTGGCAACCGCTGAAGGCCCTTATGCAGGCTGCCAAGAGCGTAGCCGATGTCTACATTCGCGTGGATATTCTTGGGGGCCACTATGTACGCGTCCTGTCCGAGGATTTCATCGAAGCGACGCGCGTCATGCGCACCGCAGCGCCTGAGCACCCGCATCCCGTGCGCTTCAAGTTCACGGTATAAGCAGGAATGCTCTGGGTCCATGCTTCGCTGCAGCCCATCGGCAACCCGAAGCGGCCGCCAGAGGCCTCCTGATTCCCTGATGCAGCAACGAAGGCCGCTGTAGTACGCCCACCGATTCGTCATCGGCGATATAGGGACCGACCGGATGGATGCCATCCCCTCGCCGGTCGTCTTTGGGCATCATGGCGCGCGAGAACGGAACAATCTGGAACAAAACAGGACTATTCCATGTGCTTGACATCAGGCGGCACGCGGTGAATTACTTCGGCAATTCAGGCGGATGCATCTCGGGTATCGTCTTCTCCGCTTCGCGATGGAAATGCCGGTCGGCCGGTATTCGCGCGGAAGCGTTTTGGCAAGGGATTTTAAAGGTGACAGCAGGCAACGAAGCGATATCGAAGGTGAAAATCGAGAAGCGCTCCGACGGCAAGTTCTTCTACGCTCTGACCTTCCGCGGCGTCACCCGGCCGTTGGTCGGACCGTTTCCCAACCCTTTCGAGGCCGCCGCGGCCGGAGAAGCGGCACTGAAAGCGCTCGAAGGGCGCGTCGGGGCGCCCAAGGCCTGATCGTCGGCAGCAGCATTTTCGCCGTCGCCACCAGCAGTCATTGTCACATTTTTCAGATGCGCATGCCGTAAAGGCATGCGACAAAGACCGGCCTTGCGCGTACCGCGCGGGCGTGAAGCTTTGCATTGAGGACGCGGATCGGCGGCATGGCGCGTGAATTGAACACCCTTTCCTTCGTCGCCTCCCAGGCGCCCGAAGCGCAGGACGCGCGCAACGAGCTGATCGCCATCTATGGCAATGCCGATCCGGAAGAGGCCGATGTCATCGTTGCCCTCGGTGGCGACGGCTTCATGCTGCAGACGCTGCACACCACCATGAACACCGGCAAGCGGGTCTACGGAATGAACCGCGGGTCGATCGGCTTCCTCATGAACCGCTATGACGCGCAAGGCCTTCTGGAGCGTATCGACGGGGCGGTGGAAAACGTCTTCCGACCGCTGGAAATGATCACGAGCGATGCGAGCGGCCAGGAGCGCCGGGCGCTTGCCATCAACGAGGTCTATCTTTTTCGCCAGTCCTATCAGGCGGCGAAACTGCGCGTTACCGTCGATGGCCGCGTGCGGCTGGAGGAGTTGATCTGTGACGGCCTGCTGCTCGCCACGCCGGCCGGCTCCACCGCCTACAATCTCTCCGCCCATGGCCCCATCCTGCCGCTGGAGGCGCCGCTGCTGGCTTTGACGCCGGTCAGCGCCTTTCGCCCCCGGCGCTGGCGCGGCGCCCTGCTGCCGAACAAGGTGACGGTCAAGATCGACGTGCTGGAGGCTGAAAAACGGCCGGTCAACGCCGTAGCGGACAATACCGAGGTCAAGTCCGTCACCTCGGTGCAGATCGCCGAATCGGCCGGATTGTCGGCACGCATCCTCTCGGATCCGGATCACTCCTGGTCAGACCGGATTCTTGCCGAACAGTTCGATTACTGACACCTTCTTTCCTTTCGGGACAGGAGTTTTGCCATGAAACGGCATCTATGCGCCGCCCTCGCCGTCCTTCTGCTCGCGGGCTCGCCCGCCTTCGGCGAGGGACAATCGCCCGTCTCCGAGGCGATCACCTTTGTGGTGAGCACCGGTTTCTGGGAAGAGCCGGCAGAAAATGACGACGACACGTCCGCCGCCAAGCCGGAAACCGCCGAGACCGTGAAATCCGCAGCCCTTCGCCGCGGCTACTACAAGCTCATCGCGGTGCGCCAGCCGGACGGTACGGCGCAGATCCACCTCCAGCAGATCGAAGCGACGGCAGGAGGACCGAAGATCGCCTCCTCGACCGTGCTCGAAGAGTTTTCCGCGCTCAAACCCTATGTGACGGATATTCGGCCGGAAAATTCCTCGGGCGTCACCGCACAGCCCGGCCTTTTCGCCACGGTCTATCTGAAAACGGACCCGAAGGCGGCCGAGCCTGAGAGCTGGACCGTGCTGATCGACGATCTCGGCGAGATAAGGGTCGAGCGCGCGACGAACTGACGGCTCGGTTTGACTGGAAACGAAAACGGGCGCCTTGGCGCCCGTTTGGATTCTTGTGCGCCGACCTCAGTTGAGGTCGTCCACGACCGCGTCCGCGCCACCGTTCACACGATGAGCCAAGGCCGCTTCCATGAACTCGTTGAGTTCGCCGTCGAGAACATCCGACGGTGCCGTGCTTTCCACGCCGGTGCGCATGTCCTTGACCAGCTGGTAGGGCTGCAGGACGTAGGAGCGGATCTGGTGACCCCAGCCGATATCCGACTTGGAGGCGGCTTCGGCATTTGCAGCTTCTTCGCGCTTCTTCAGTTCGGCTTCGTACATGCGGGCACGCAGCATGTCCCATGCCTTGGCGCGGTTCTTGTGCTGCGAGCGCTCCTGCTGGCAGGCAACGACGATGCCGGTCGGGATGTGCGTGATGCGCACGGCCGAGTCGGTCGTGTTGACGTGCTGGCCGCCGGCGCCCGACGAGCGATAGGTGTCGATGCGGCAGTCGCTCTCGTTGATCTCGATGTTGATCGAGTCGTCGATAACAGGATAGACCCAGATCGATGAGAACGAGGTGTGGCGCCGCGCATTGCTGTCATAGGGCGAGATGCGGACCAGGCGGTGCACGCCCGATTCGGTCTTCAGCCAGCCATAGGCATTGTGGCCCTTGACGAGCAGCGTCGCGGACTTGATGCCCGCTTCTTCGCCGTCATGGACTTCCAGGAGTTCCACCTTGTAGCCCGAGCGCTCGGCCCAGCGGGTGTACATGCGCAGCAGCATGTTCGCCCAATCCTGGCTTTCCGTGCCGCCGGCGCCGGAATGCACTTCGAGATAGGTGTCGTTGCCATCGGCCTCGCCGGACAGCATGGCCTCAACCTGCTTGCGCGACGCCTCGGTGCGAACCGCCTTCAGGGCGTCTTCGGCATCCTTGACGATGTCGGCATCGCCCTCTTCCTCACCGAGTTCAATGAGTTCGATATTGTCCTTGAGCTGCTGCTCGATGGCGCGCACGGCATTGATGCTTTCGTCCAGCTGCTGGCGCTCGCGCATCAGCTTCTGGGCTTCCTGGGCATCGTTCCAGAGGTTTGGATCCTCTGCCTTGTTGTTCAACCAGTCCAGTCGTCTTACCGCCTGATCCCAGTCAAAGATGCCTCCTCAGCAGGCTTATGGCCTGCTTGATTTCGTCGACAATGTTCTCGATTTCCGCGCGCATATCCGCTTTCTTCAATGCTCTAGTTTCGGTGGCCTCGAAATAGAGAGGGCGGGCGCGGATGTAAAGCCCCGCGCCCGCCCTTCAAGGCAAAGACAGATAGGATGGATCAGAACAGGCCGCCGCTGCCACCCGTGACCGCCTGGTTGGCCTGCGGCGAGCTTTTCAGGATTTCCTCGGGGCTCGCATATTCCTCGCCGCCGATGACCGAGAAGACATCTGCCGGGCCGGTGCCGGGCTTGAAGGCTTCCATGATCGTATCCGGATCGCCTTCGTTCGCCTGCATGCCGGTCTTGCGGTTGACGGCGATGAACTGCATGCCCTCGGGCACGATGAACTTCGTCGGGCGCGTGCCGTCGAGCGCCGCGGTCATGAACTCGTTGAAGATCGGCGCCGAGAGCGAGCCGCCGGTCGCACCACGGCCGAGCGGCGCCGGATTGTCGAAGCCGATATAGAGGCCGGCGACGAGATCCGGCGTATAGCCGACGAACCAGGCGTCCTTTTCATCGTTGGTCGTGCCGGTCTTGCCGGCCGTCGGACGGTCGAGCTTGATCTTGCCGGCCGCGGTGCCGCGCGTGACCACACCTTCCATCATCGAGGTGATCTGGTAGGCGGTCATCGGGTCGAGGACCTGCTCACGGTTGTCGGTGAGAACGGGCTCGTCCTGGTTTTCCCAATCGTTGGCGTTGCAGTTCTCGCAGGTGCGCTCTTCGTGGCGGAAGATCGTCTTGCCGTAGCGATCCTGGATACGGTCGATCAGCGAGGGCTTGATCTGCTTGCCGCCATTGGCCAGCACCGCATAGGCCGAAACCATGCGCAGCACCGTCGTCTCACCCGAACCGAGCGACATGGAGAGCACCGGATACATCTTGTCGTAGATGCCGAAGCGCTCGGCATATTCCGCGACGAGGTTCATGCCCATGTCGTTTGCGAGGCGAACCGTCATCAGGTTGCGCGAGCGTTCGATGCCAAGGCGCAGTGTCGACGGACCGGCCGAGCCGCCGCCGTAGTTCTGCGGGCGCCAGACCTGGCCACCGGCAACGATCTCGATCGGCGCGTCCATGATGACCGAGGCCGGCGTATAGCCGTTGTCGAGGGCGGCTGCGTAGACGAAGGGCTTGAAGGACGAACCCGGCTGGCGCATCGCCTGTGTCGCGCGGTTGAATTCGGACTGACCGTAGGAGAAGCCGCCGACCATGGCGAGCACGCGGCCGGTATGCGGATCCATGGCGACGAGGCCGCCCTGGACCTTCGGCGGCTGGCGCAGGCGATAGACATTGCTGTCTTCGGTCGGCTCGACATAGACGACGTCACCGACAGTGAAGACGCCGGCCGGCGATTTCGCCGTCTTGCGGTCACCCTTGGCCGAACGGTAGGCCCAGGTCATGGCTTTCGCCTCGATGCGGCCGGTCACGCGCTGCTCGACGACCTTGCCGGAGGCTTCCTTGCTCGGCTGCAGGCCGATATCAGCGCCACCGTCATCGACGGCGAGCACGACAGCGAGCTTCCATTCCGGCACGTCGGCCAGCGGCTCGACCTTGGCGAGTTCCACACCCCAGTCGCCACCGATCTCGATGGTCTTGACGGGACCGTGGAAACCACGGCGTTCGTCATAGGTCAGCAGGCCATGTTGCAGCGCCTTGCGCGCCGCGATCTGGATGCGCGGGTCAAGCGACGTGCGCACCGAAAGGCCACCCTCATAGAGGGCGTTGTCGCCATAACGTTCGATGATCTGGCGCCGCACTTCCTCGGAGAAATAGTCCGATGCGAAGAGATAGGAGCCGCGATGGCGCGGCGTCACGCCGAGCGGCTGGGTCTTTGCCTCGTCGCCATCAGCCTTGGTGACGTAACCGTTCTCGACCATGCGGTCGACCACCCAGTTGCGGCGTTCAAGGGCCGCTTCCGTGCGACGGAAAGGATGGTAGTTCGACGGCCCCTTCGGCAACGCCGCGAGATAGGCGGTCTCGGCGATCGTCAGTTCGGTGACGGACTTGTCGAAATAAGTCAGAGCCGCGCCGGCAATGCCATAGGAATTCAGGCCGAAGAAGATCTCGTTGAGATAGAGTTCGAGAATGCGGTCCTTCGAATAGGCCTGCTCGATGCGGAAGGAGAGGATCGCTTCCTTGACCTTGCGGTCGATGGTCTGGTCCGACGAGAGCAGGAAGTTCTTCGCGACCTGCTGCGTGATCGTCGATGCGCCGACCGGACGGCGGCCCGAACCGAAATTCTGCAGGTTGACAACGATGGCGCGAAAAAGGCCAGTCACGTCGACGCCGGGATGCTGGTAGAAGTTCTTGTCTTCGGCCGACAGGAAGGCGGCCTTCACGCGATCCGGGATCGCCTGGATCGGCAGATAAAGGCGACGTTCGCGGGCATATTCGGCCATCAGCGCGCCGTTGCCGGCGTGCATGCGCGTCGTTACCGGCGGCGCATAGCTGTTGAGGACTTCATAATCGGGAAGATCCTTGGTGACACTTCCGAGATAGAGGGCGACCGCTGCCGCCACGCCGAGGAACGCCACGGCGCCGATCCCGAAGAAATATCCAATCAGTCTGATCATGAGCCAGTTACCGATGCCTTATGTCTTTTAATTTCATCAGGCAGACCTGCTGCCCGGACTTGCGTCGCCGCGGCCAGGAACGACCGTTGCACTTACCCTGCCGAAGACGAGTCTTCCCACATTTCCCGCACCCGTCTAGCGATCGGAATGTGAGGAAAATAGGGCTTACAGCATGCATCCCGGCTTCGCCACCGCACAATGGCCGCCGCTGTCACTTTTCCGGCACAGGCGCAACATTAGCATGTCCTGTCGGGTCTCGCCCACCCAATCGCTGGTGAGGCTTAACCGCCGTTCGAGGCGACGGTCGCGCGATACTCGCCCACCGCCTTGGCGACGAGACCGGCGACCTTCTTCTGCCAGGCGGGATCGACCAGCAGTTTCTCATCGTCCTTGTTCGACATGAAGCCGAGCTCAAGCAGGATCGAAGGGACATCCGGCGCGGTGAGCACGCGGAAGCCGGCATGGCGGTGCGGGTTGTTGATCAGCAGGACCTCGTTCTTGAAGGTGCTGACGACGCTCTGCGCCAGATTGATCGAGAAGGCCTGCGTCTCGCGCCGCGTCAGGTCGAGCAGGATGTCGGCGACCTCGGCCGGCTCGTCAACGAAGGCGACGCCGGCGATCTGGTCGGACAGATTTTCCCGTTCGGCGAGGCTGGCGGCGAGGCTGTCGGACGCCTTATCGGAGATCGTATAGACCGTCGCGCCGCGCGTATCCTTCTGCTTCAGCGTGTCGGCATGGATTGAGATAAGAAGGTTCGCGCCCTCGTTGCGGGCAAGCTGCACGCGCTGGGAGAGCGACAGAAATTCATCCTTGTCGCGGGTCAGAACGGCCTTCGTGTCCGGCAGCGTGTTGAGCGCGTCGGCCAGCGCCTTGGCGAAAGCCAGCGTGACGTGTTTTTCCTCGGTCTTGGTGACGCCGCCGCGCGCGCCGTTGTCGATGCCGCCATGCCCCGCGTCGACGGCTATGACAAAGGGACCTTCGGCGCTGCCGCCCGGCAGCATGACCGGCTTCTGCTCGACATTTGCCGGTGCGGCCGCCTCCTGCCAGCTCTGCTTTTCCATCTGCGCCTGAAAAGCCTCACCGGTGACGATCGCCGTGTCTATGACGAGACGGTAACTCGAAGCCCCCTGCTCTTCCTGCACTTCTGCCAGCACGACGCCGATCGGGCGGGACGCCGTCAGCACGATGCGCGAGCGGCCTTCGGCCATCGTGCCGTAGCGGATTTCGGAGAAGATGCCGCGCGCTTCCAGGTCTTCCGCCTTGATGCCGAAATCGGTTTCCGGCAGATCGATCAGCACGCGGTACGGATTGGCGACATAATGCACCTTGAAGTCCGGCTTACGGTCGAAATCGATAATGAGCCGGGTGCGAGCGTCATCTCCCGCGATGCGGGCGGAAAAGGCAAGCAGCGGCGCCGCCGTGGCCGAAACGGCAATAGCCGGCGCGGCCACGACCAATGACAGTACGAGGGCAAGCGCGCCCGTCAAAAGGCCAATCGATTTTTCCGGGATAAGGCGTAGCATCACCACTGGCAGTCCGTTCAAACGCGTGGAAACCGCGCGGCGCGGTTGAGGACAAGCCTCATTGATGCCCCGATATGGTTAACCAAAGCTTGCCGACAGACCCGCCTCCACGTCGGCCGAGACATCATTGCAAATCCATCAAGATTATGACGCTTTTGGCTTTTCCCTTGCCATTGTGACATATCCGCCATAAAAGCAAAGTCAGGGAAAAAGACCAGACGGGATAGAATCGTCCTGGGCAGGCAGCCACTCCTTCGGGGCTTGGCGCCGAACCGGGGCCTCATCCGCCGTCATACACCCTTTTTCCCGGCCGAACAGATCGCGTAAACCGGCGGTGGCCGGAACAGTCAAGGTGGATCTCCACCAAACGCCCTTACCAAAGGGCAATTTCATCGGACCTTCAGGGTCTATGGCACTGGCATTCTCGTTGGACGTTGATGTTGACGCAGCGGACACTTTCAGAGGGTAACAGGCACCGGGACGCTCGCGCTCCGGCCTTCCTCCGTCTGCTTACCCCTCACCCGGGCCTGACGAGAACTTACCTATCCGGCGCATCCCCCTCCTCCCCCGGCTCACCCGTTTCAGGGTACAGCTTGCCGCCAGGACTGCGGCTGCGCCGAGGAGTTCAATCTACATGGCAGAGAAAATGCTTATCGACGCGTCTCACTCCGAGGAGACGCGCGTCGTTGTCGTACGCGGAAACCGCATAGAAGAATTCGACTTCGAATCCGAACACAAGAAGCAGATCCGCGGCAATATCTACCTTGCCAAGGTCACGCGCGTCGAACCGTCGCTGCAGGCGGCCTTCGTCGATTACGGCGGTAACCGCCACGGCTTCCTGGCTTTCGCCGAAATCCACCCGGATTATTACCAGATCCCGCTCGCCGACCGTCAGGCGCTCCTGAGAGCCGAAGCCGAAGAGCATCGCCGCGACGACGATATCGAACATGTCGAAACGGCAAACGACCGTTCCGACAACAGCGAATCATCTGCTGAAACGGACGTCGAAGTCGAAGTCGTCGCAGCCGTCGAAGAGGCACCGGCGGAAGCCGCCGCCGAACCGGACGCCGTCGAAGCCTCCGCCGACCTCGCCGCGGAAGAAACGCCGGCTGAAAAGCCCAAGAAGCCGCGCCGCACCCGCAAGGCCAAGGCGAAGACCGAGGATGCTCCGGCCGCCGAAGACGCTGCCGCTTCCGAAGGCAGCGACGACGAGACGCCCGGTGGCGCGATGGCCATGGCGGTCGACACCGACGAAATCTCCGAACCGTCCGACCGCAAGCGTCGCCGCCGTCGCGATGACGACGACGATGATGACGATCATAACGGCGAAGAGAAGGAAATCATCGAATCCGTCGGCGCCGAAGACGCCATGGAAGAGGTTCCGGATCGCGTCCAGCGCAAGCCGCGCAAGCAGTACCGCATCCAGGAAGTCATCAAGCGCCGTCAGATCCTGCTCGTGCAGGTCGCCAAGGAAGAGCGCGGCAACAAGGGTGCGGCTCTCACCACCTACCTGTCGCTCGCCGGCCGTTACTCCGTCCTGATGCCGAACACGGCGCGCGGCGGCGGTATCTCCCGCAAGATCACCAACCTGCAGGACCGCAAGCGCCTGAAGGAAATCGCACGCGACCTCGAAGTCCCGCAGGGCATGGGCGTCATCCTGCGCACCGCCGGTGCCAACCGCACCCGCGTCGAGGTCAAGCGCGACTTCGAATACCTGATGCGCCTTTGGGAAAACGTCCGCACGCTGACGCTCGCCTCCACCGCGCCCTGCCTCGTCTATGAGGAAGGTTCGCTCATCAAGCGCTCGATCCGCGATCTCTACAACAAGGACATCGGCGAGATCGTCGTTGCCGGCGAGGAAGGCTACAAGGAGGCGAAGGCCTTCATGAAGATGCTGATGCCGAGCCACGCCAAGGTCGTACAGCCCTATCGCGACGTGCATCCGATCTTTTCGCGCTCGGGCATCGAAGCCCAGCTCGACCGCATGTTGCAGCCGCAGGTGACGCTGAAGTCCGGCGGCTACATCATCATCAACCAGACCGAGGCGCTCGTCTCGATCGACGTCAACTCCGGCCGTTCGACGCGCGAACACTCGATCGAAGAGACCGCGCTGCAGACGAACCTGGAAGCGGCGGAAGAAGTGGCGCGCCAGCTGCGCCTGCGCGACCTTGCCGGCCTTGTCGTCATCGACTTCATCGACATGGAGGAGAAGCGCAACAACCGCTCCGTCGAGAAGCGCCTCAAGGATCATCTCAAGAACGATCGCGCGCGCATCCAGGTCGGCCGCATCTCGCATTTCGGCCTGCTCGAAATGTCGCGCCAGCGCATTCGCGCGTCCGTTCTCGAATCGACCATGCAGACCTGCCCGCACTGCAACGGCACGGGCCATATCCGCTCGCAGTCGTCCGTCGCACTGCATGTCCTGCGCGGCATCGAGGAATACCTCCTCAAGAACACGACGCACAATATCGTCGTGCGCACGACGCCTGACATCGCGCTCTATGTGCTCAACCACAAGCGCGGCACGATCATCGACTACGAAACCCGCTTCGGCGTTCAGATCATCATCGAAGCCGATGCTCATGTCGGCGCGCAGCACTTTGCGATCGATCGCGGCGAAGCCGTCGAGAACCCGGTCACGATCGAGCAGATCCTGCATTTCGAGCCCGAGCCGGAAGAAGAAGACGTCGTGATCGAGGACGAGATCGACGAGGAAGAGGACGAAGCAGCAGCCGCACGTCCGGCCGCCGCAGCACCGGCTGCCCAGGCATCCGCCTCTTCGGATGAGAACGGCCGCAACAACAAGCGCAAGCGTCGCCGCCGCCGTCGTGGCCGTGGCCGCGATGGTGAAGGCGCCGATACCGCCTCCTTCGGTGGCGAACAGGCCGGCGACGACGAAGAGATCGATGACGACGACGCCGAAGCAGAGGGCGATGACGGCGCAGAGGCGCCGAAGTCCGCCGAGGCTTCGGATGATGCTGGCGATCGCCGCAAGCGCCGCCGCCGTGGCAAGCGCGGTGGCCGTCGCAACCGTCCGGAAGACGGCGCCGTCGACGAAGCCGGCGAAAGCGAGGACGAAGGTGACGAAGGCGAGGCCGCTGAGGTTGTCGTCGTCGAAGCCGAGGTTGCCGAAGTCGCTGTCGTCGTCGAGGAAACGCCGGTCGAAGCCGTTGCCGAAGAGGCGCCAGCCAAGCCGAAGCGTGCCCGCAAGAGCCGCGCCAAGGCCGCTGTCGAAGAGGTTGCGACCGACGAAGCTGCCCGCGTCGAAATCGAGGCCCAGCCCGCTCCCGTCGTTGAAGAAACGACACCGGTGGAGCCTGCCGTCGAAGAAGCCGTCGCCGCTCTGGAAGAAGCCAAGCCCGCCCGTGGCAACCGCGACATCGACAAGATCGCCTCCGAACCGGTGGTAAAGTCGTCCACCACGAAGGAAGCGGCTGCGGAAGACGACGCCGACAAGCCCAAGAAGGGCGGCTGGTGGCAACGCCGCGGTTTCTTCTAAGAAACGGTTTGCGTCAGAGAATTCGAAAGGCCCGGGTTTCCCCGGGCCTTTTTCGTTTGTGCGGGAAACGGGTGGTTGCCTCGCTGACCTTCTGCGACATCGGCGGTCGTCAGAAATCAGAAAGGGAGAAACACATGACCCGTCTTACCAACAAGGTTGCCATCATTACCGGCGCAAGCTCCGGCATCGGCCGGGCCGCTGCACTGCTCTTTGCCCGCCAGGGTGCAAAGCTCGTTCTGTCCGCCCGCGGATCTGAACGGCTTGAAGACGTGGCCCGGGAAATCCGGACTGAAGGCGGTGACGTGATGGCCGTTCCAGGCGATGTCGGCGAGGAGGCGCATCATCAGGCGCTGGTCGAGGCTGCCACGGTGGAATTCGGCGGTGTCGATATCGCCTTCAACAACGCCGGCACGACAGGCCCGATCGGCCCGCTACCGGCGCTTTCACAGAGCGAATGGCAGAGCGTGCTCGCCGTCAACCTGACAAGCGGGTTCCTCGCCGCAAAATACCAGTTGCCGGCCATGGAAGCACGCGGCGGGGGCAGCCTCGTCTTCACCTCGACCTTCGTCGGCTACACTGCAGGCTTTCCGGGACTTGCCGCCTACGCGGCATCGAAATCCGGTTTGGTCGGCCTCGTGCAGGTGCTTGCGTCGGAATATGGCCCGAAGGGCATTCGCGTGAATGCGCTGCTGCCCGGCGCGACGGATACTCCGATGGGCCGGCAGGTCGCGAACACACCGGAAGAGCGGCAATTCGTGGCCGGGCTCAACGCCTTCAAGCGCATCGCAGCCCCCGAGGAAATCGCGGAAGCCGCGCTCTTCCTCTGCTCGGATGCCTCAAGCTTCACGACCGGTACGGCGATGCTGGTCGATGGCGGCGTCTCGATCAACCGCGTTTGAGAAAACGAGTCAGGTGCCTGACAGATCGATTCCGTCTTCCGCCGCAAGGCGCTGAAACGGAATCGTTTTCAGCTGTCAGGCCAGCCAGCGCGCGAGGCGGTCGACTGCCTCGCGCATTTCCTCGAAGGATCCGGCATAGGAGAAGCGCATCGTGTGGTGGCCATCCCTGGGATCGAAATCGATGCCCGGCGTTGCCGCCACATCCGTCTCGGCCAGCATGCGGCGGGCAAAGGCCATGCTGTCATTGGTAAAGCGGCGAACATCCACATAGGCGTAGAAGGCGCCGTCCATCGGCGAGGCGATGGAGAAGCCGATTTCCGGCAGGCGCTTGACGAGGAAGTCGCGGTTCACCCGATAGGCGTCGCGGTAGACATTCAGCTCCGCCTCGGCGCCGAGCGCCGCCTCCGCCGCGATCTGCGAAAGTTCCGGCGCGGAGATGTAGAGGCTCTGGGCGATGCGCTCGACGGAACGCACCAGTTTTTCCGGCAGCACCATCCAGCCGATGCGCCAACCGGTCATGCAATAATATTTCGAAAACGAGTTGATGATGACGGCCTCGTCACCAAATTCCAGCGCCGTGACCTCTTCCCCGACGAAGGTGAGGCCGTGATAGATTTCGTCCGAGATGAAGGCGATGCCGTTCTCACGGCAATAGGCGGACAACGCCGCCAGATTGGCCCGGCCCGTGACGGTGCCGGTCGGATTGGCAGGGCTGGCGAGCAACACGCCATCGATCCGCCCGGCCGCTTCGAGCGCCTGCGGCGTCAACGTGAATTCGTTTTCGGCATTCACTCCGATTTCGACAGTCTCGATGCCGAGTGCGGCGAGGATGTTGCGATAGGCCGGATAGCCGGGGCGCGCGATGGCAACGCGGTCGCCGGCATCGAACAGCGCAAGGAAGGCGAGATTGAAACCGGCGGAAGAGCCTGTGGTGATGGCGATGCGGCCGGGATCGACGGAAACGCCGTGATGGCTTCTGTAGAAGTCGGAAATCGCGCGGCGCAGCGAGATGAGGCCGAGCGCATCCGTATAGCCGATGCGGCCGATCTCCAGCGCCTGGCGCGCCGCAGCGCGGGCTGCCTCCGGCGCCGGATGCACGGGTTGGCCGACGGCCATGGAGATCACCGGCCGGCCGGCGGCGCGCTGCTTCGTCGCCTCGGCGAGAACATCCATGGCGTGAAAGGGTTCGACGGCGCCGCGGCGGGAGAGTTTCATAAGGTTTTCTTCCGGTTCATGGGTCGAAGACTTCCTGCCGCAAGATGGATGCCTTCACAATCCCGCGAGAGCCGAAAATCCGCCGCTTTTTCCCTATCGTTTGCGCGCCGGCGCTCATAAGGTCGTTGAAAGCGCCCACTCCGCATTGACTGGGTGGCGCCGGCAATGGCACTTCTCCGGCGCATCACGACGAGGACAGCACAGACATGACATTCAAGACGAAGCTTGCGGCCACCGTGGCTCTTATTCTTGCGGCCGCAGCGCCCCTTCCCGCTCTCGCCCTCGACGATGCGCAGAAGAAGGAGATCGGCGAGTTCATCAAGGAATACCTTGTCGAGAACCCGGAAATCCTGCTCGACGTGCAGGAAGCCCTGCAGAAGAAGCAGGAGGACCAGCAACAGGCAAAGGCCAAGTCCGCGATATCGGACAACGAGAAGAGCATCTACAACTCGCCCTATGACATTGCGCTCGGCAATCCCGAGGGCGACGTCACCATCGTCGAGTTCTTCGACTACAACTGCGGCTACTGCAAGCGCGCGCTGTCCGACATGGACGAGATCCTGAAAGAGGACAAGAACGTTCGCTTCGTCCTCAAGGAACTGCCGATCCTCGGTCCCGATTCGCTTGCTGCCCACAAGGTGAGCGCCGCCTTCCGCGATCTCGCACCGGAAAAATACGGCGAATTCCACCGGGCGCTGCTTGGAACAGAAGGCCGCGCGACGGAAGAAAGCGCCATCGCGCTTGCCTCCACCATGGGTGTTTCAGAAGCCGATATCCGCAAGACCATGACCGAAAAGCCGCATGACGACGCCGTGCGCGAAGCCTATTCGCTGGCGAACGACCTCGGCATCACGGGCACCCCCTCCTACGTTCTCGGCAACGAGATGGTGTTCGGCGCGGTCGGCGTGGACGACCTTCGCGCCAAGATCGCCAATGTGCGTGCCTGCGGCAAGGCGACCTGCTCGTAACCGCCATCTTCTTGCCACGCTGGCCTGATCAGGCCTTGCTGCTTGTGGACATGCCTGCTTGACCGGAAAAGCCCCGCGCCTTGGGGCTTTCCTCACGGAAACCACCGGTCTATAGGTAGTCCTCTATCCAGCATGCGGAATTGCGAATGGCTTTACCCCTTTTCGTGCTCAACGGCCCCAACCTGAACGCACTCGGCAAGCGCGAGCCCGGTATCTATGGCGGCCAGACGCTCGCCGATATCGAAGCGTTGTGCAAGGCCGAGGGCGAGAAGCTGGGTTTTGCCGTCGATTTCCGCCAATCCAATCATGAAGGCGATCTGGTCGACTGGATCCACGAGGCTGGCGATGTCGCCGCCGGCATCGCCATCAACGCCGGTGCCTACACCCACACCTCGATCGCGCTGCATGACGCCATCCGCGCCATCAAGATCCCGGTGGTCGAACTGCACCTTTCCAACGTGCATGCCCGCGAGGAATTCCGCCACAAATCGATGATCGCGCCCGCCGTAAAGGGCGTCATCTGCGGTTTTGGCGCGCAGAGCTATATCCTCGCGCTCCATGCGCTTTCATCCATCACGACATAAGAAGAACCAGAGGCTCAATCCCATGGCTGACAAGAAACACGGCATCGATCAGGCTCTGATCCGCGATCTCGCCAATATCCTCAACGAGACCGACCTGACCGAGATCGAGGTCGAGCAGGACGACATGCGCATCCGCGTCTCGCGCGCCGGCACGCCGCAATACGTCCAGGCGCCGATCGCGGCACCCGCCTTCGCCGCACCGGCGGTCGCCGCTACCGCTTCCGTCGCAGCGGCACCTGCCGACGCCCGCAGCAACAAGAACGCCGTCATGGCCCCCATGGTCGGCACCGCCTACCTGTCGCCCGCGCCGGGCTCGCGCCCCTTTATCGAAGTCGGTGCAACGGTCAAGGAAGGCCAGACCATCCTCATCATCGAAGCCATGAAGACGATGAACCAGATCCCGGCGCCGCGCTCGGGCAAGGTCACCGAAATCCTCGTGCAGGATTCGAGCCCGGTCGAGTACGGCGAACCGCTTGTCATCATTGAGTAAGGCGGCCCCCATGATCTCCAAAGTCCTCATTGCCAACCGCGGCGAGATCGCCCTCCGGGTCCTTCGGGCCTGCAAGGAGCTGGGTATCGCCACGGTCGCCGTGCATTCGACGGCGGATGCCGACGCCATGCATGTCCGCCTTGCCGACGAGAGCGTGTGCATCGGCCCGCCACCGTCGCGTGAAAGCTACCTGAACATCCACCAGATCGTCGCCGCCTGCGAGATCACCGGCGCCGACGCCGTGCATCCGGGCTACGGCTTTCTGTCTGAGAACGCCAAGTTCGCAGAAATCCTCGATGCCCACGGCATCACCTTCATCGGCCCGACGGCGGAACACATCCGCATCATGGGCGACAAGATCACCGCCAAGCAGACGGCGCAGGCGCTCGGTATCCCGGTCGTCCCGGGTTCGGATGGCGAAGTGAAGCCGGAGAATGCGCTGGAAATCGCGCGCCAGATCGGCTTTCCCGTGCTCATCAAGGCCACTGCCGGCGGCGGGGGTCGCGGCATGAAGGTCGCCAAGACCGAGGACGAACTCGAGGAAGCGGTCTCGACCGCCCGTTCCGAGGCGCTGGCCGCCTTCGGCAACGACGCCGTCTATATGGAAAAGTACCTCGGCAAGCCGCGCCACATCGAAATCCAGGTCATGGGCGACGGCACAGGCAATGCGGTGCATATGGGCGAACGCGACTGCTCGCTGCAGCGCCGCCACCAGAAGGTCTGGGAAGAAGCCAACTCGCCTGCCCTCAATGTCGAGCAGCGCATGAAGATCGGCCAGATCTGCGCCGACGCCATGAAGAAGCTGAAGTACCGCGGCGCCGGCACGGTCGAGTTCCTCTATGAGAACGGCGAGTTCTATTTCATCGAAATGAACACCCGTCTTCAGGTGGAGCACACGATCACTGAAGCGATCACCGGCATCGACCTCGTCCATGAGCAGATCCGGGTCGCCTCCGGTGGCGGCCTGTCGGTCGAGCAGGACGACATCGTCTTCTCCGGCCACGCCATCGAGTGCCGCATCAACGCCGAGGACCCGCGCACCTTCGTCCCCTCGCCGGGCACGATCACGCATTTCCATGCGCCGGGCGGTCTGGGCGTTCGCGTGGATTCAGGCGCCTATCAGGGTTACAAGATCCCACCCTACTACGACAGCCTGATCGGCAAGCTCATCGTGCACGGTCGCACCCGTGTCGAATGCATGATGCGCCTGCGCCGCGTGCTGGACGAGTTCGTCATTGACGGCATCAAGACGACGCTGCCGCTCTTCCAGGACCTGATCGGCAACCAGGACATCGCCAACGGCGATTACGACATCCATTGGCTGGAGAATTACCTGGCCAATAAGACCGACGCCTGAGGCGGCGTCGGTCATGGCAGGGCGTCGCAGCCGGCACCCGGAAATAACCCCGGAACTGCTTCTGCGCGCCTATTCCATCGGGCTCTTCCCGATGGCCGATTCGGCTGATGACCCGGAGTTGTTCTGGGTCGAGCCGGATATGCGCGGCGTCATCCCGCTCGACGATTTTCACGTTTCGCGCAGCCTTGCGAAAACCATCCGCAAAAACCCTTTCGATATCCGTTTCGACACCGCCTTCGATGAAGTGCTTGCCGCCTGCGCGCAAGCCGCACCCGACCGGCCGTCGACATGGATCAATGCAAAGATCCGATCGCTCTACGGCACCCTGCACCGCATGGGCCACGCCCATTCCGTCGAAGCCTGGGACGGCGACCAGCTCGTGGGTGGCCTCTACGGGGTTTCGCTAGGCGCTGCCTTCTTCGGCGAAAGCATGTTTTCCCGTCGCACGGATGCCTCGAAGATCTGCCTCGTTCAACTCGTGGAACGGCTGAAGGCGCGCGGCTTTCGTCTGCTCGACACGCAGTTCACCACCGAGCATCTGAAGACGTTCGGGGCAATCGACGTGCCGAAGATCGATTACGAAGACATGCTGGCAAACGCGCTGGCGTCACCAAATCTGCCGTTTTGAACGGATGGAACCTTACTGGCTCTTCGTCTCGCCGTCTTCCGGCGGCGGCACTTCGGACTTTGCCTTGCACTCGACGAGCCAGACGTCATAGACGGGGTGCTCGACGGCGTTGAGGCCGGGGCTGTCGGCAAACATCCAGCCGGTGAAGATGCGGCGGATTTTCCGGTCGAGCGTGATCTCGTCGACCTCGACGAAGGAGGTCACCTTCTGCGCCTCGGTATCGTCTCGGCTGTAGCAGACCTTCGGCGTCACCTGCAGCGCACCGAACTGGACGGTCTCGCCGATATAGACGTCGAAATTGGTGATGCGGCCGGTGATCTTGTCGATGCCGGAGAAAGCGGCGACCGGGTTTTCGATGCGGGCGGCTTCGGAGGCAACGGGCGCCATGGCGATACCGACGGCCGAGGCCGCGAGGACCACCGTTAGGAACCGCCGTCCGGCGTTCACCCGTGAAAACCCTGATGTCATGAAGCCGTCTCCTGCGATCTGAACCGGCGTCACCGGTCGCTTGGAGCTACCGGCGAAATGTGGCCAAATCGGTATCAGTTGCCCGGCGTCCAGGCGTCATAATCGCCCGTCACGCGCGGACGCTCGCCGGGTACCGCGATCGAACCCGGCGGACGGTAGGCCTGCGCCGAACCCGTGCCGTTCGGGCGGTGCGGCTTCTGCCACTCATGCGCCTGATACTTTTCGTCGGCCGGCGATACATCCGTGCGGTGGTGCATCCAGCCATGCCAGCCGGGCGGGATGGCGGAGGCGTCGGCGTAGCCGTTGTAGATCACCCAGCGGCGCGTGCGGCCTTCGGAATCCTTGGAACCGCCCTGATAGTAGACATTGCCGAGTTCGTCCTGGCCTACCTTGGTGCCGAAGCGCCAGGTGTGAAAACGGGTGCCGATCGTCTGACCGTTCCACCAGGTGAAAATCTGCTTGAGAAGGCTCATGAGCTGGCGTCCTTGGCAGGGCCACGCTTGGGGTGCGGCCCGAGACTGATATTTCTTCCGCTTATGGCGTGGCGGGGGCCGAATGTCCAGCGATTCCCACGCCTTCGCCCACCGCTTTTCGCCGCAGATCAGCCGCCCAGCGGCTTCTCGTAGACATCCAGCGGGACGCATGAGATGTTATCCGCCGTGTGCTGCGCCTCGCCGATCTTGGCAAATCCGTGTGCATAGTAGAAGGCGACGGCCGCGTCGTTGCGCGGATCGACCTCCAGCAACATGGCGTTCGCATCCGGGAAGCAGGTTTCGAGTTCCGCGAACATGTCGCGGCCGATGCCCTGCCGCTGGTAGCGGGGCAGCACATAGAGTTGATGCAGGAAGGCTACCTTCGGCCGGTCCTTCGACATGGCGACATAGCCCATGCCGGCCAGTTCCCTACCGTTATCTGCAACGACGAACTCGCTGTCCTTGCGCTCCAGCTTGGCCTTCAGCGCCGGCACGGAATGCCAGCGCGCGGTGATTTCGTTCACCTTGTCCACGCCATAGAGCGCGTCATAGGTGGCGTGCCACGTCTCGGCCAGAAGCGCGCTGACCTTCGCCAGATCGCTCGCGGAAGCCGTGCGGACGAAGAACATGGAAGTTTCCTTTGTTTCGAAGCAATTCCGGACGGAAAACCGCTTCACATTTTTCCTGGAATTGCTTCAGTCTTCGATACCGAGCTTGGCCTTGACCAGCGCCTGAACGGCCTGCGGGTTGGCCTTGCCGCCCGTCGCCTTCATCACCTGGCCGACGAACCAGCCGGCCAGCGTCGGCTTGGCCAGAACCTTGGCCACCTGATCGGGATTGGCAGCGATGATCTCATCGACGGCCTTCTCGATGGCGCCGGTATCGGTCACCTGCTTCATACCGCGCGTTTCGACGAGTTCCGCCGGGTTGCCGCCCTCGGTCCAGACGATCTCGAACAGGTCCTTGGCGATCTTGCCGGAGATGGTGCCGTCCTTGATGAGATCGATGATGCCGCCGAGCTGATCGGGCGAAACCGGAGTCTCTTCAATGGCTTTGCCGTCCTTGTTCAAGGCACCAAGCAAGTCGTTGATGACCCAGTTAGCGGCGATCTTGCCGTCGCGGCCGGCGGCCACGGCCTCGTAGTAGTCGGCGATCGCCTTTTCGGAGACGAGCACCGAGGCATCGTAGACCGAAAGGCCGAGATCCTTGACGAAGCGGATTTTCTTGTCATCCGGCAGTTCCGGCAGGTCGGCCAGAAGCTTGCCGACGAATTCGTTGTCGAATTCCAGCGGCAACAGGTCCGGATCAGGGAAATAGCGGTAATCGTGCGCGTCTTCCTTCGAGCGCATAGAGCGCGTCTCGCCCTTGCCCGGGTCGAAGAGACGGGTTTCCTGGTCGATCGAACCACCATCTTCCAGAATACCGATCTGGCGGCGGGCTTCGTATTCGATCGCCTGGCCCATGAAGCGGATGGAGTTGACGTTCTTGATCTCGCAGCGCGTGCCGAAGCCTTCGCCCGGGCGGCGCACGGAGACGTTAACGTCGGCGCGCATCGAGCCTTCGTCCATGTTACCGTCGCAGGTGCCTAGGTAGCGTACGATCGAGCGCAGCTTCGTCATATAGGCCTTCGCCTCGTCCGACGAGCGCATGTCCGGCTTGGAGACGATCTCCATCAGCGCGACGCCCGAACGGTTGAGGTCGACATAGGACATGGTCGGGTGCTGGTCGTGCATCGACTTGCCGGCGTCCTGCTCGAGATGCAGGCGCTCGATGCCGATTTCGATATCTTCAAAGTTGCCCTGGCGGTCGGGGCCGAGCGAGATGACGATCTTGCCTTCACCGACGATCGGATCCTTGAACTGCGAAATCTGGTAGCCCTGCGGCAGGTCCGGATAGAAGTAGTTCTTGCGGTCGAAGATCGAGCGGTGGTTGATCTGCGCCTTCAGGCCGAGACCGGTGCGCACGGCTTGGCGCACGCATTCCTCGTTGATAACAGGCAGCATGCCGGGCATGGCCGCATCGACAAGCGAAACGTTGGCGTTCGGCGCCTTGCCGAACTCGGTGGAGGCGCCGGAGAAGAGCTTGGAATTCGAAAGAACCTGCGCATGCACCTCCAGGCCGATGATCACCTCCCAGTCGCCAGTGGCGCCGGGGATGAAGCGTTTCGGATCGGGAGTGCGGACGTCGACGAGGGTCATGGCAGGCTCTTGGCTCGGGTGTCTTCAGTGCTGTCTCGGTAGAACATATGGGCAGGCGGTGCAAGGTTTTCGGCGGGTGCAGCCCGCCGTCATTAGCCAAGTCGCAAGGATGATCGGCTAAAAGCATGCAATGAGCACGCCAACAGCGCTTCTGATCATTTTTCTCCTCTTCAACGCCGTGACGCTCTGCCTCTTCTGGTGGGACAAGGAAGCCGCGCGCGATGGCGGTTGGCGCGTTTCCGAAGCGCGACTGCTGCAATTCGCCTTCATCGGCGGCAGCCTCGGCGCCTTCGCCGGACAACGCCTGTTACGGCACAAGACACGCAAGGAACCGTTCCGCACGCAGTTGCTGGCAATCCTGATTCTGCACGCGGTTCTGGCCCCCACGACGCTGATCTTCGGCCCTACCCTGTATCGGATGCTGCAAGCCGGCTGACACCCGCTCCCCGGTCCGGGTTGACACTCACCACGGTTCGTAACTATTATTGTTACATGAAAAGAAACAGCCGCCTTTCCGCCGTGCTTCACGCACTCATGCATATGGCCGAGCGAGACGCGCCGATGACCTCGGACGATCTCGCGCTTTGCCTCGATACCAACGCCGTCGTCGTCCGGCGCACCATGGCCGGACTTCGCGACGCCGGCATCGTGCAATCCGGCCGCGGCCACGGCGGTGGCTGGCATTTCGCCAGACCGCTAGCCGACATCTCGCTGCTCGACATCTACAACGCGCTCGGCGAGCCGATCGTCTTCCAGATCGGCCCGGCGACGGAAATGCCGGGCTGCGTGGTCGAGCAATCCGTCAACCGGGTGATCGGCGATGCGCTGAAGGATGCGGAAGCCATCCTGATGGCGCGTTTTTCCGGCACGACGCTGGCCGACCTCGCCGAGGATTTTCGGGTGGCGGCAAAACACTGCCGGGCCGATACCGGTTAAACGGCGTCCAAATCCCAAGACCTGCATCGCACGACCGGTACTCGCCGGGCGAACGATGCCGCACGCTCCATAGAAAGGACCGACCATGACCGAAGATGCCATCATCATCGGCGGGGGCTTTGCCGGCCTCTCCGCCGCCATGCAGCTCGCCCGCGCCCGTCGTCGCATCACGATTCTGGACACCGGCGAGCCGCGCAATCGCTTCTCCGCCCATTCTCACGGCTTCCTCGCGCAGGATGGCCGGCCGGGGCGCGATATCCTCGCGGACGCCCGTCGCCAGCTTGCCGCCTACGAGACCGTCAGCTTCCGCGATGCGCCGGCTGAAACGCTGGAGGGGGAGCGAGATGGGTTTTCAGTGATTACCGGCGACGGCAAACGGATAGACGCGCGGCGTGTGCTGCTGGCCACCGGCTTTGAAGACCAACTGCCGGACATTCCCGGACTGGCGGAGCGATGGGGCAAGACCGTGCTGCATTGCCCCTACTGCCACGGCTACGAGGTCGGCGGCGGGTCTGTCGGTGTGCTGGCGCGCACGTCCGAGGCCGCACGCTTTGCGGCTGTCGTGGCCGACTGGGGCAACGTCACCCTTTTCACCAATGAAGTGCGGGAACCGGACGAGAAGGATCTGGCCGTGCTTGAAGCGCGCAACGTAAAACTCCGTCCCGGCCGCGTCACCGCAGTCACCGATGGCCCCGACCGCATGCTTTCCGTCGAGACCGGCCCCGGCATTCCCACGCTCGTGAAAGCGCTCTTCATTGCCCCGGAAGCACGGGTGCGCAGCACGATCCCCGGCGATCGCGGTTTGAAGTTGAAGGAGACGCCTATCGGCAACATTCTCCACACCGACGAGACGGGTCAGACCTCCCTGCCCGGTCTCTACGCCGCCGGCGATATCGCGCTCGGTGCCGCCAACATCTCGCTCGCCTCGGCCAATGGCGTGAAGACCGCCGTTTTCCTGCATCACTCGCTGATCTGGCCTTCGCATTGACCTTGCCGGATGTCCCGGTTATTCCGGGACATCCGCAAATGGAGTTTTGATGTCCAACTCGTCTGAGACCTGCTGAGGGCCCTGCCCGCATAAATCTTGCGCGCAGGGTCGAAAAAACGCTGAACCCTGCCACCCATCCGGTGGCGGAACGTTTTTTTGCGTTCAATCGAACGCCTGACGGATTCTCAAGACAATGGACATTTCGCGCGCCGAACAGCGCATACTCCACCTGCTCGCCCAGGGTGGCAGGATCGATATCGAAAAAGACGACAACCGGAAGATCGTAACCGTGACCTGCATCACGCGGGACGGCTGGCGGGCCAGCGGGCTCGACCTCGCGCTCTTTCGCAAGCTGAAACGCCGGCGCTGCATCGCTTCTTCCGGCGGCAGGCCCTACCGCATTACGCAGCAGGGCCTCGTTCTGGTGCGATCGCAACTGGACAACCAGTGAGAAGGAGGGAGGCGCGGAGAAAACCCGCCTCCCTTCCTTTACGGCTCTCTTCTAAAATCCGCCCGGCCCGTAGCCCACCGGTTCGTCGGCAACGAGCTGCCGGCGCAGGCCGACCGATTCCACGTCCCGGTCGAGTCGTTCCGAATAGTCGACGGACAGCCAGTTCACCGAATAGCCGTGCTTCTGGAAGAAACCGACGGCAGCCGTATTGCGTGCATGGGTCTGAAGCCGCGCCGCTTCGAAGCCGGCCGAGACGATTTCGTCTTCCATGGTTGCGAGCAGGGCTGCGCCGAGCCCCTTCTTCTGTTGCGGCGGATCGATCCAGAGGTCGCTGATCTCGTCGTCCAGCGCCTCGCGGGAAGCCCAGCCGGCAAGCACGCCCTCGTTCTCCACGACACTCACGCGCAGCCATTTCTCGGCGAGGAACTGCTGAAAGGCATTGCGGGCATGTTCGCTTCGAACCTGAAGATCGGCGACACCGACAACGGCCTGCCCCCAGGCCCTGACCCCGATTTCGATGAGTTCCGAAACGTCGCCTTCACGGGCATTGCGAACAGTGATCATGCATCGGCCCCTTCCGATGCCATGAAAGCACCACGCGGGGCGCTTGGCGAGGGAGACGAAAGGCTATCCACGGCAATGATGGTTCCAAACGAAACCGCCCGGCACTTGGCCGGGCGATCCCTTACTTGTCGCGCAGTTGCACGATGTCGTTCATCAGACCCGCCGTCCCGTTGTGGATCGTCAGGCGCTCGACCTTGCCGGCGATGGCTTCGAGAGCCTCAAGCTCCTTAAGCCGCAGCATGACCGGGTTTTCGGCCATCACCTTTGCCGTGTTGAGCAGCGAACGGGTGGCGTTCGTTTCCTCGCGGCGGCGGATGACGTTGGCTTCGGCCTGCTTTTCGGCAGCAACGACCTGGTTGAGGATATCGCGCATCTCACCCGGCAGGATCACGTCCTTGAGCTCGATGGCCGAAACCTCGACCCCGATCGCCGCCATGTCGGCGCGCACCTTCTCGGCGGCTTCCGCGTTGACCGTCACCTTGCGTTCAAGGATCTGGTCGAGCGTCAGCGTGCCGAGCGTCTGGCGGAAGGCGAACTGCAATGCCCGGTACAGGGCATCGGCAAAATCCTTCACCTCGGACACCGCCTTCAGCGGGTCGACGACGCGGTATTCGGCGGAAATGTTCACGCGGATCGTGACCTTGTCACGGGTGAGCAGTTCCTGACCGGTCACGTCGAGCGACTGGCGCTTCAGGTCCACCACACGCACCTGGATCGTCTTGCCGACATTCCAGAAGGCGTGCATGCCGGGCTGCAGCATGCGCTGATGCGTCCCATCGACGAAGAGCAGACCGACCTGACCGTCATTGACGAGGAAGGCGGTCGTCAGCTCCGTGCGGCGGGCGCGGGTCATCAGGCGCATCAGCTCCGGGTCGATGTCGAGCCGTTCCGTCAGATCGACGCGCGTCTCGGTCCACGGACCAGCGGCATTCCAGACCACGAGCTTCTGGTTCGGCGACAGCACCGTGTAGAGCTCGCCGTCCCGCTCGACGACCGCGACTTCCCGGGCCGTGGTGCGGATGACCGTCAGTTCACGACGTGCGGCCTCCGGCAGACCATTGAACAACGGCTTCTCGTAGGCCGACGCGAAAACCGGCCGGTTCATATCGTGACGCTCCAGCTCAAGCATGCCGCGGCGGTTCGGCAGGGCATGTTCGCCCGGTCCGAAAATGCCAAGGACCTCTCCCTTGTAGAGGGCGAGCACCCGCTCGTTTGCCTTCACGAGGACGCGCTTGCGCCCCAAAATCATATCGAGAAACATCGTCATTGTTCTTGCTCCTTCGGATCATACGCTACGTCACGAACCGATCTTCCTTTCGTTTGCGGTTTCGGTTGGCATCGGCAGGATCGGCGGGACC
Source organism: Shinella sp. CPCC 101442 (assembly GCF_024704725.1). GTDB lineage: Bacteria > Pseudomonadota > Alphaproteobacteria > Rhizobiales > Rhizobiaceae > Shinella. The sequence goes on from NZ_JALIQS010000002.1 coordinate 140,974, forward strand.
AGACCTGATTCCGCATCTCATGCCAGTTCCCTTAGACACCCTGATCGCCCGGGAACCTGCGGGCGGGGGATGCGAATAGTGATCCGAGAACCGGATGACGGCCATCGGCGATGGGTTTTCGGGAGGGGACCGCGCGGCCTTTCGACGGGCTCGGGAACCATGGGCTCCGTCGCTGGCCTGAAGGCAGCTTGGCCGTCACCGCGAACCGGACCGCAAACGTCCGGCGTTAGGCTTTCCGGGCTTCCCCGGTCCGCCGTCCGCAGTCCGGTCCCCGGACCGGATATCGAGACAGCTTGGAAGGCTGTTTGGAGAAGGATTCGAACCTTCCACAGTCAGATTACAAGTCTGATGCTCTACCACTGAGCTATCCAATGGAGCAGACAACGGGAATCGAACCCGCGACCTCCGGAGAAAATGTCCGGTGCTCTACCGCTGAGCTAGGTCCGCAAACCAGTCTTCTTGGTGCGGCATCCGTACACGACGACGGCAGGGCCGCCTCGCGCGGGAGGAGCGGAAAAACTCCATCCGTTGACATCCACACCGGCTGAACGACCGGGAGGGCGCATTTATTCTCGGAACGGAAATGGTTCAAGCCGAAAACGGCACACGCAAGTTTACGTAACGGCAAGTGTTGCCGTTACGACACAACTTTGCAGAGAGGGGGCGAAGGCGCCCTTACCACCACTTAGCCGGCGTGAAACGTCCGGCGGCCTGTTCGATGACGTGGGCCGTCTTGAAAAGGCTTTCTTCGTCGAAGGGCTTACCGATGAGCTGGAGGCTGAGCGGCAGACCCTTGTGGTCGAGGCCGGCGGGAACGGACAGGCCCGGCAGGCCCGCCATGTTCACCGTCACGGTGAAAATATCCTGCAGGTACATCTTGACCGGATCGGATGCCAGATCCTCGTCGGCGATGCCGAAGGCCGACGACGGGGTGGCAGGGGTCAGGATCGCATCGACCCCGGCATTGAAAGCGAGTTCGAAGTCGCGCTTGATCAGCGTGCGGACCTTCTGGGCCTGCAGGTAATAGGCGTCGTAATAGCCGGCCGACAGCACATAAGTGCCGATCATGATGCGGCGCTTCACTTCCTTGCCGAAGCCGGCGGCGCGGGTCTTCTCGTACATGTCGACGATGTCCTTGCCGTCGACGCGCAGGCCGTAGCGCACGCCGTCGTAACGGGCGAGGTTCGACGAGGCTTCGGCAGGCGCCACGATGTAATAGGCGGGAAGCGCGTATTTCGTGTGCGGCAGGGAGATGTCGACAATCTCGGCACCGGCGTCCTTCAGCCAGGCAATGCCCTGCTGCCAGAGCGCTTCGATCTCTTCCGGCATGCCATCGACGCGGTATTCGCGCGGAATGCCGATGCGCATGCCCTTCAGCGACTGACCGAGCGAGGCTTCGTAATCCGGCACAGGGAGATCGACCGAGGTCGTGTCCTTGGCATCGACGCTCGCCATCGACTTCAGCAGGATCGCGGCATCGCGCACGTCGCGGGCAATCGGGCCGGCCTGATCGAGCGAGGAGGCGAAGGCGACGATGCCCCAGCGCGAGCAGCGGCCGTACGTCGGCTTGATGCCGACCGTGCCGGTGAAGGCGGCGGGCTGGCGGATCGAGCCGCCGGTATCGGTCGCCGTCGCACCGGCGCAGAGGAAGGCGGCGACGGCCGCGGCCGAACCGCCGGAGGAACCGCCGGGCACGAGATCGGCGTTCGAGCCCTCGGCGCGCCAGGGGTTCTTGACGGCGCCGTAGTAGGACGATTCGTTGGAGGAGCCCATGGCGAACTCGTCCATGTTCAGCTTGCCGAGCATGACGGCACCGGCGTCCCAGAGGTTCTGGGTGACGGTCGATTCATATTTCGGCTTGAAGCCGTCGAGGATGTGGCTGCAGGCCTGCGTGTGCACGCCTTCGGTGGCAAACAGGTCCTTGATGCCGAGCGGAATGCCTTCCAGCGCACCGGCCTCGCCATTCGCGATACGGAAATCCGACTTGACCGCCATGGCCGTAGCCTTCTCCGGCGTGGTCGTCACATAGGCATTGATCGACGGGTTCGCCGCTTCGATCGCGTCGATATAGGCGGTCGTCAGTTCAACTGCCGTAATTTCCTTGGCGGAAAGCTTTTCGCGGGCTTCGGCAATGGTGAGGCGGGTCAGGTCGGTCATGAAGGGCTACTTTCGGAAGCGGACAGCGCGGGCGGCGAAGGCGGAATTACTCGACGACCTTCGGCACCTGGAAGAAGTTGCGGTCGGTGGCCGGCGCATTGGCGACGATGGCGTCAGCCTTGTTGCCGTCATTGACGACGTCTTCGCGCTTGCGCATCTGCATGGGCGTGACCGAGGTCATCGGCTCGACGCCCTCGACATTCACTTCGGAAAGCTGCTCGACGAAGCCGAGGATACCGTTCAGTTCGCCGGTCATGCGGCTTGCCTCTTCCTCGCTGACAGCGATGCGGGCAAGGCGCGCGACGCGCTTCACGGTGGCTAGATCTACGGACATGGATGGTCTCCGATGGCAAATTTCCTACTCGCTATACTGACCAAGCCCAAGGGGCGCAACGGGGGAATGGCCCGTTCCACGCCCCCTCGCCTGTTTTCCGCCGCTTAGCGCGAGACGAGACCACCGGCCTTGGGCACCTCGATCCTGGAGGATGCGCCTTCCATCGCCTGCACGAAAAGGTCCGCCGTCTGGTCGATGATGCCGAAGGAGCCATAGTGGCAGGGAATGACGGTATCGAACTTGAAGAAACGCTGGCAGGCGAGTGCCGCGACGGCACCGCCCATGGTGAAGCGGTCGCCGATCGGAACGAGGCCGATTTCCGGCTGGTGCAGTTCCTGGATCAGCGCCATGTCGGAGAAGATGTCGGTATCGCCCATATGGTAGAGCGTCGGCTCGTCCTCGAAATGCAGCACGAGGCCGTTGGCATTGCCGAGAGAATGGGAAACACCGTCCTCGGTGATCTGCGCGGAGGAATGCAGCGCGTTCACGAAAGTGGTCGAAAAGCCGTCGAAATGCACGGTGCCGCCGGTATTGCCCATGTCGATCTTTTCGACGCCCTTGGCGCCAAGCCAGGCGGCGAGGTCGGCATTGGCCAGAACCGTCGCGCCGGTTTCCCTGGCGATCTGGATCGTATCGCCGACATGGTCGCCATGGCCGTGGGTGAGCAGGACATGGGTGAGGCCGGAAACCGCATCCTTGCGGGTGGACTCGTCGAAGGCGGGATTGCCGGTAAAGAACGGGTCGATCAGGATTTTCGCCTTCGCCGTTTCGATGCGGAAGGCGGAATGGCCGAGCCAGGTGATTTTCATGTCTGTTCTCCGGTAAGGATTCGCGACGCAATATAGTCGCGTCGTAGGCCGTTTCCATCCGCCGCGGGATCGTTATAAGCGTGGCACTCAATATAGTGAAGGAACCGCCATGAGCGACGACGACTACATCTATGACGAAGCGACCGGCGAATGGCGGCCGGCCTCCGAGATCGCGGCGGAAAAGGCAGCGAAGAGCGCCGTTCTCGATGCCAGCGGCAATGTGCTTGCCGACGGAGATTCGGTCGTGCTCATCAAGGACCTGAAGGTGAAGGGCGCGGGCCAGACGCTGAAGCAGGGCACCGTGATCAAGACGATCCGCCTTACCGACAATCCGGAAGAGATCGACTGCCGGCACGAGACGATCCGGGGACTGGTGCTGCGCACCGAATTCGTCCGCAAGCGCTGAGAAAGTTTCGCCATGGCAACGCTGACACTGGAAGACCTGGCGCAAAGCCTCCTGCCCGGCCAGCCGATCGCCGGCCTCGATCTCGGCACGAAGACGATCGGGCTCTCGGTTTCCGATCTCGGCCGGCGGCTGGCGACGCCGCGACCGGTGCTGAAGCGGGTGAAATTCACGCAGGACGCCGAACTGCTGCTGGCCTTCGCCGCAAAGGAAAAGGTCGTCGCCTTCGTCATCGGCCTGCCTGTCAACATGGACGGCAGCGCGGGCCCGCGCGTTCAGGCGACGCGCGCCTTCGTGCGTTCCATGGCTGACAAGACCGATATCCCCTTCGTCTTCTGGGACGAGCGGCTATCGACGGTGGCGGCGGAACGCACGCTGATCGAGATGGATGTGTCGCGCAAGAAGCGGGCCGAGCGCATCGACTCGGCCGCCGCCTCCTTCATTCTTCAGGGCGCGCTCGACAGGCTGTCGTCTCTGGCAAGAACAGCCGGCGAAGACTGACGGCGGGCCTGCCACCAGGCCGTGATCTGCTTGCGACGGCGGAAGGCGAGAATGGCAAGCACGAAGAAACTATCGACGACGATGGCGCGCAGCACCAGCGGCGGCAGGTCTTCCGGCGCGATGCCGAGGATCTGACCATAGATCTGGAAAACCAGATCATGCGTCTCGCGCGTCAGCATGAAGAAGCCGAAACTCATGTCGTAGTAGGAAAGCCCGTACCAGCTTCCCAGAAACGCGATGGGGCCTGCCCACAGGATCAGGAACCACTTCATGCCGTCCTCCTCTTCACCGCGAGGAGATCGGCTGCCGCGAAGAGGACTTCGCTGGCAGCAATGCCCGCCGCAAGCACGACGAGCGGCACCACGATATCCACCGTGACGCAGGAAAACAGGGTCGTCATGACCGAAATCCGGGCCGTACTGGCCATGGCTTGCACTCACTCGCATGGTTAATACCAAGTGAACGGCACATTCGCCCGTTAACCCACCGCACGCAACGTAAACCAATCATTAAGGTTAATTTCCACATGGGCGCCCGCAGGCCAGCCTCTTGCCACGGCGTTCGCGGCATGGAATGAGCTGGCATCTCCGCCTTGCCTGATCCGGTTCCATGCTCCCCATCTTCGAAAGCATCCTGCCCGTCTTCCTGCTCGTCGTGCTGGGAGCCTTCCTCAAACGCTGGCGGCTGATCGACCGCGACATGTGGAACGGGCTCGAACAGCTCGGATTCTTCGTGCTGTTTCCGTCGCTGCTTTTCACGACGCTGGCCAATGCGGAATTCTCCGGCATGGCCGCCGGCACGATCGCACTCGGCTCCATCGGCTCGGTGACGGCAATCGCGGCGATCCTTGCGCTTTGCTGGCCGCTTTTCCGCGCAGCCGGTGTTTCGGCGCCGACCTTCACCTCCGTCTTCCAGACCTCGACGCGCTGGAACGCCTTCATCGCCTTGGCGATTGGCGAAAAGCTTTACGGCCCGCAAAGCCTCGCCCTCGTCGCGCTCGTGGCGACGCTGATCATCATTCCTTTGAATTTCTACAACATCGCCGTTCTCGTCTGGTTCGGCGGGGGTACGCGCAGCCTCAAAACCTTCGCGCAAAAAATCGTCACCAACCCGATGATCATCGGCTCGGTGCTCGGCGTCGTCGTCAACCTGCTCGGCATCCAGATCTACCAGCCGCTGATGCAGGCGGTGGAACTGGTGGCGGACACCTCGCTCAGCCTCGGCCTCATCATGGTCGGTGCCGGGCTGAAGCTTGCCGATGCGCTGAAACCGCGCCCGCTGACGCTGCTGCCGGTTTTGTTGAAGCTCGTCTTCATGCCGCTGGTCATGACGGGTGCCGCCTATGCGCTCGGCATGCGCGGCGAACAGCTTCTGACGATTGCGATGGGCGCCAGCGTGCCGACGGCGCTAAACGGCTATGTGCTGGCCAAGCAGATGGGCGGCGATGCGCCGTTCTACGCCGCAGCCGCGACGTTACAGACGATCGCCTCCTTCTTCACCATTCCGATAGTGCTGGCGACGACCGCCTATCTGGCCGGCGGATAAAGCAGATCGACGATATAGGCCGAATCGAACCGCGAATCGAGCATGCCATAGGTCGAGCGCCAGCCTGAGGCGAGGCGTGTTTCCAGGAAGGCATCGGCAACGCGGCCGGCACCGGCGCGGTAGAGTTCGGCAGCGGCGGCCGCGAGCGCCAGCTGCTCGACCAGCATGCGGGCAGCCCCCTCGTCCCGCTCGCAGAGCGACAGGCAGGCCCGCAACACATCCACCGTCTTCTTGCCGGCGGCGCCGAGATCGCGGGCAAGCCCGGCAAACAGCATTTCGAACAGGTCCCTGCCCCGGCCGATGACGCGCATCAGGTCGAGCGCCATGACATTGCCGGAACCCTCCCAGATCGCATTGACCGGCGCCTCGCGGTAGTGCCGGGCGATCGGCCGCTCCTCGACATAACCGCTGCCGCCGATGCACTCCATCGCCTCATAAATCAGCGCGGGCGCAATCTTGCAGCACCAGTATTTCACGACCGGCGTCATGATGCGGGCGTAGGCGGCATCCTCCGCGCTGTCGCGCGCCTTGTCGAAGGCTTCGGCAAGGCGAAGGGAGAGCGCCGTGGCGCCGGCAACGTCGAGCGCCATATCGGCGAGAACGCGCGTCATGATCGGTTGCGCCACCAGCGGCTTGCCGAAGACATTGCGACCGCGGGCATGATGCACGGCCTCGGCGAGCGAGGCGCGCATGATGCCGGATGAGGCGAGCGCGCAATCGAGGCGCGTCAGCGTCACCATGTCGAGGATCGTGCGGATGCCGGCATCGGGCGCGCCGAGCAGGAAGCCGAACGTATCGGAGAACTCCACTTCGGAGGACGCGTTGGAACGGTTGCCGATCTTGTCCTTGAGGCGCTGGAAACGCAGGCCGTTGCCGGCACCGTCCTCGAGCAGGCGCGGCACGAGGAAGCAGCCGATGCCCTCGCGCGTCTGCGCCAGCATGACGAAGCCGTCGCTCATCGGCGCGGACATGAACCATTTGTGGCCGGTCAGCCGGTAGATGCCCTCGCCGACGCGTTCGGCGGAAGATGTGTTGGCGCGCACATCCGTGCCGCCCTGCTTTTCCGTCATGCCCATGCCGATGGTGATGGCACTCTTCTGCATGGCGGGTTTGTTGGTGCTGTCGTATTTGCGCGACAGGATCTTGCGACCCCATTCGCGCTGCACCTGCGGCGAGGCGGAAAGGGCCGCAACCGAGGCGCTCGTCATCGTCAGCGGGCAGAGATGGCCGCATTCGAGCTGCGCCGTCAGGTAGAAGCGCACGGCGCGCGCCTTGTGCGCCCGCCCCTGCTCGTCGGCCACGTTTTCCCACAGCGAGGAATGCAGCCCCGTCGCCATCGAGCGGCGCATCAGCGCGTGCCAGGCCGGATGATAGTCGACGACGTCAAGACGCTCGCCGCGCGGCCCGTGCGTGCGCAGCTGCGGCACGCTCCCGTTCGCCATGCGCGCCAGCTCCTGCGCCTCCGGCGACGTCACATAACGACCGATCGCATCGAACTCGTCGCGCAGGCCCTTGGGCATCGCATCGGTGGCGTCCACAAGGAGCGGATCGGAGCGATAGGCGTTGATGCCCGACCAGAGCGGCGGCTGGTTGAGATCGGCGAGTTTCTGTTCGGTGTCGCGAGTCATGAGCGGGTTCTAGCCCAAGTCGCGGGCGGGCGAAACGGGGCGTTCGGCCGCGTGGCGCGGTTGCGAACACAAAAGCGTGGGAATGCGCGAATGGCCGGCCGCTTCGCCTTGCCGCGGGGGAACCGACATTCTATAGACCGCGCGTATCCAACGACAGTTGAGGCGGAGTTTTATGGACTTCTTTCCGCATCGCCACCTTCTCGGCATCAAGGGTCTGACCGAGCAGGAAATCACCCTGCTGCTCGACCGCGCCGACGAGGCGGTCAAAATCTCCCGCCAGCGGGAGAAGAAGACGTCGACGCTTCGCGGCCTGACGCAGATCAATCTCTTCTTCGAAGCCTCCACCCGCACGCAGTCCTCCTTCGAGCTGGCCGGCAAGCGGCTGGGCGCCGACGTGATGAACATGTCGGTCGGCAATTCCTCGGTGAAGAAGGGCGAAACGCTGATCGACACGGCGATGACGCTGAACGCCATGCATCCGGATGTATTGGTCGTGCGTCACTCGTCTGCCGGTGCCGCCGCCCTTCTCGCGCAAAAAGTCTCCTGCTCCGTGGTGAATGCCGGTGACGGCCAGCATGAGCATCCGACCCAGGCTTTGCTCGACGCGCTGACCATCCGCCGCGCCAAGGGCAAGCTGTCTCGCATCATCGTGGCCATCTGCGGCGACGTGCTGCATTCGCGTGTCGCGCGCTCGAACATCCTGCTCTTGAACGCCATGGGCGCACGGGTGCGTGTGGTCGCACCGGCGACGCTCCTCCCCTCCGGCATCGCCGAGATGGGCGCCGAGGTCTATCACTCCATGAAGGAAGGCCTGAAGGACGCCGATGTCGTCATGATGCTGCGCCTCCAGCGCGAGCGCATGTCGGGCGCTTTCGTGCCGTCCGTGCGCGAATATTTCCACTACTACGGCCTTGATGCTGTGAAGCTGAAAGCTGCCAAGGAAGATGCGCTCGTCATGCATCCCGGCCCAATGAACCGTGGCGTCGAGATCGCCTCGGAGATCGCCGACGGCCCGCAGAGCGTGATCGAACAACAGGTCGAGATGGGCGTCGCCGTTCGCATGGCCGTGATGGAAACACTTCTCGTCTCGCAGAACCATGGTGTCAGCGCATGACCCGCACGACCGTCCTGAAAAACCTCCGCATCCTCGACCCCTCGCGCAATCTCGATGAAAAGGGTTCCATCGTCATCGAGAACGGCCGGATTGCCGCCATCGGCAGCGGCGCGCAGAACCAGGGTGCGCCCGAGGGCGCAGAGATCGTCGACGGGCGCGGCATGATCGCCGCACCCGGCCTCGTCGACGCCCGCGTCTTCGTTGGCGAACCCGGCGCGGAACACCGCGAGACGATCGAATCCGCCTCGCGCGCGGCGGCGGCCGGCGGCGTCACGACTTTCATCATGATGCCGGACACCGACCCCGTCATCGACGATATCGCGCTGGTCGAATTCGTGCTGAAAAATGCCCGCGACAAGGCGATCGTCAATATCCACCCGGCAGCGGCGCTGACCAAGCACCTTGCCGGCGAGGAGATGACCGAGTTCGGCCTGCTCCAGGCGGCCGGCGCGGTCGCCTTCACGAATGGCCGCAATCCGATCCACAACGCGCAGGTGCTGCGCCGCGCCATGACCTATGCACGCGAATTCGGCAGCGTCATCGCGCTCGAAACCCGCGACAAGCATCTCGGTGCCGGCGGCGTGATGAACGAGGGCTTGCTGGCAAGCTGGCTCGGCCTTTCCGGATCCCCGCGCGAAGCGGAACTGATCCCGCTCGAGCGCGACCTGCGTATCGCCGGCCTGACCCGCGGCAAGTATCACGCCGCGCAGATCTCGGTGCCGGAATCGGCGGAAGCCGTGAAGATCGCCCGCGATCGCGGCGCGAACGTCACCTGCGCCGCCTCGATCAATCATCTGACGCTGAACGAGAACGACATCGGCGAATACCGCACCTTCTTCAAGCTCTCTCCGCCGCTGCGCGGTGAGGACGATCGCAAGGCGATGGTCGATGCGCTGGCCAGGGGTGAGATCGACATCATCGTGTCCTCGCACGATCCGCAGGACGTCGACACCAAGCGCCTGCCCTTCGCCGATGCGGCGGATGGCGCCATCGGCCTCGAAACCATGCTGGCGGCCGCGCTTCGGCTGCACCATAGCGGCGAAGTCCCGTTGATGCGCCTCATCGATGCGCTCTCGACGCGCCCCGCAAAGATCTTCGGCCTCGATGCCGGTACGCTCGCACCGGGTGCGAAGGCCGATATCGTGCTGATCGATCCGGACGAACCATGGCTGGCCGTCAAGGACCGCTTCGTCTCGCGTTCGAAGAATACGCCTTTCGAAGATGCCCGCTTTACGGGACGCGCGGTTAGCACCTATGTTGCCGGCGAACGGGTGCATTCGCTGGGCTGAAGCATTTTGGGGCGGAAGGGACGCCGCCCCTCATCGGCCCTGCCGGCATCCGCCGCAATGAAATCTCGGGGGAGAACCACGTGTCCGACATCTTCACCTGGCAGCTCGGCGCGCTGCCGACACTTGCTGCCCTCGCCTTTGGCTACCTTCTCGGCTCCATTCCCTTCGGCCTGATCCTGACCCGCATGGCAGGGCTCGGCGACGTTCGCCAGATCGGCTCGGGCAATATCGGCGCGACCAATGTGCTGCGCACCGGCAACAAGAAACTTGCCGCCGCGACGCTTCTCCTCGATGCGCTGAAGGGCACGGCTGCGGCCGCCATCGCCTCCCGCTGCGGGCTCGATGCGGGCATAGCCGCCGGCTTTGCGGCTTTCCTTGGCCATCTCTTCCCGGTCTGGCTCGGCTTCAAGGGCGGCAAGGGCGTCGCGACTTATGTCGGCCTGCTGCTCGGCCTCGTGCCCATCATGCTCGCCGTCTTCGCGGCCATCTGGATCGGCCTTGCCTACCTGACCCGCTACTCTTCGCTGTCAGCACTAGTTGCAACGGCGGCATCTCCGGTTGTATTATGGTTTCTCGGTCACGAGAAGGTGGCGTTGCTCTTTCTCGTTCTCACCGTCATCACCTGGTGGAAGCACAGTGCCAATATCAGCCGCCTCCTGAGCGGTACGGAAAGCAAGATCGGCAGCAAGGGATAGCCATGGACGAACGCAGCGCAGGGGCACGGGGAATTGCGCTGACGGAAAGACAGAAGGTTGCCTGGCTGCGGCTGATCCGCAGCGACAATGTCGGCCCGGTCACGTTTCGAGACTTGATCAACCACTTCGGCAGTGCCGAGACGGCACTGGAGATGCTGCCGGAATTGTCCCGCCGGGGCGGTGCTGCGCGCAGTATCCGCGTCGCCTCCAAAGCGGATGCGGAACGGGAACTGGAGATCGCCGAACGGCACGGCGCCACGTTCATCGGCATCGGCGAACCGGACTATCCTCCACTCCTGCGCCAGATCGACGGCGCCCCGCCGCTTCTTGCTGTCAAGGGCAACCGCAAGGTGACATCGGCACCGGCCGTCGGCATCGTCGGTGCGCGCAATGCCTCGATATCGGGCATGAAATTCGCGGGGCTCCTGGCGCGCGATATCGGCCGTGCGGGCTATTCCATCGTTTCGGGCCTTGCACGCGGCATCGATACCGCCGCCCACCGCGCCAGCCTCGATACCGGGACGATCGCCGCGATGGCCGGAGGCCTCGACAAACCGTACCCACCCGAAAATATCGGCCTGCTCGAAGAGCTGACCGGGAGCGAAGGCCTCGCCGTCAGCGAAATGCCCTTCGGCTGGGAGCCGCGCGCGCGCGATTTCCCCCGCCGCAACCGATTGATCGCCGGCATGTCGCTTGGGCTCGTCGTGGTGGAAGCCGCCGTGCGATCCGGGTCCCTGATCACCGCGCGCAATGCGGCGGATTTCGGTCGGTTGGTCTTTGCCGTGCCCGGCTCGCCACTTGACCAGCGGTGCGAAGGTACCAATGGCCTGCTGAAGGACGGCGCGACGATCACGACGACGCCGGAGGACGTGCTGGAAGGACTGCGCCCGCTTGCCGAGCCCGACCTCTTCTCCCCTCGCCCCGATGCGCGGGAACCCGGTGAAGATACGCCGCCTGCCCTGCGGCTGCCACCGAGCGATGACGACCGGGAGAGGATCGCCGAGGCCCTGAGCCAGGTGCCGGCCGAGATCGACGAGATCATTCGCCATACCGGCATCGACGCGGCAAGCGTCTATCTCGTTCTCCTAGAACTTGACCTTGCCGGCCGCCTTCAGCGGCATGCCGGCGGCGGCGTCTCGATCACGCCGGATTGAAAACGGGCGCAGGCCGGACTGGATGTCGCCGGCCTCCACATAGGCCATCTCGATCAGATAGCGCAGCATATCGGCCCCCTCATTTGCAGCGACTGTGCGCATTTCGCCGAGCATCTGTCTGATGTAGGCGATGTTCTCTTCTGCCGTGTGCGGCGGGAGCATGGGCTTGGCTGGTTTCGAATTCATGACATATCCGTTGTGCCCGAAATTTGGAATCACCGATAGGTTGCAATTCCTATGTCTAGGAAACGATACAACGAATATTTATAATTGCAACTACCGATTAAGCTCGCCTTGGTTGCATTGCGTTGTATCTCACTAATTTCACCCCCACCTCTTGACCCGAACGCTTTCCCTGTTCATGTCGAAACACGACTTCCGGCGCGAGATGCGCCCTTTCTCCGCGCAGACAAGCCGCGGCGCTCGGTATCAGAGAAAATGACGATGAATGTTGTAGTTGTGGAATCGCCTGCGAAGGCCAAGACGATCAACAAGTATCTTGGGCCGGGCTACAAGGTGCTTGCCTCCTTCGGCCACGTGCGCGACCTGCCGGCCAAGGATGGTTCGGTGCTCCCGGACCAGGACTTCGAAATGCTGTGGGAAGTCGACAGCGCGTCGGCCAAACGCATGAAGGACATCGCCGACGCGGTGAAGGATTCCGACGGCCTGATCCTCGCAACCGACCCGGATCGCGAGGGTGAAGCGATCTCGTGGCATGTGCTCGACGTGCTGAAGAAGAAGCGCGTGCTCGGCGACAAGCCGGTCCAGCGCGTCGTCTTCAACGCCATCACCAAGTCGGCCGTGCTCGAGGCAATGAAAAACCCGCGCGATATCGACACGCCGCTGGTCGATGCCTATCTCGCCCGCCGCGCGCTTGATTATCTCGTCGGCTTCAACCTGTCGCCGGTGCTGTGGCGCAAGCTGCCGGGCGCCCGCTCGGCCGGCCGCGTGCAATCGGTGGCGCTGCGCCTCGTCTGCGACCGCGAATCCGAGATCGAGCGCTTCGTCTCGGAAGAATACTGGAACATCTCGGCCCTGGTGAAGACGCCGCGCGGCGACGAGTTCGAGGCCCGCCTCGTTTCGGCCGAAGGCAAGCGCCTTCCGCCGAGAGCCGTCGGCAATGGCGAAGAGGCAAACAACCTGCGCACGCTGCTCGAAGGCGCGACCTACCGCGTCGAAAGCGTCGAGGCCAAGCCCACCCGGCGCAATCCGTCACCGCCCTTCACCACCTCCACGCTGCAGCAGGCCGCCTCCTCCAAGCTCGGCTTCTCCGCCTCGCGCACCATGCAGGTGGCGCAGAAGCTCTATGAAGGCATCGACATCGGCGGTGAGACGGTCGGTCTTATCACCTATATGCGTACTGACGGCGTGCAGATGGCCCCCGAGGCGATCGATGCCGCGCGTCAGGCTGTCGCCGAGCAGTTCGGCGCACGCTATGTGCCGGAAAAGGCTCGCGTCTACTCCACCAAGGCGAAGAACGCGCAGGAAGCCCACGAGGCGATCCGCCCGACGTCCTTCGACCGCACGCCCGACCAGGTGAAGCGTTACCTCGACCCGGACCAGTTGCGCCTCTACGATCTCGTCTGGAAGCGCGGCATCGCGAGCCAGATGGCATCCGCCGAGATCGAGCGCACGACGGTCGAGATCGAGGCGGACAATGGCGGCCGCAAGGCCGGCCTGCGCGCCACCGGTTCCGTCATCCGCTTCGACGGCTTCATCGCCGCCTATACCGACCAGAAGGAAGACGGCGAACAGTCCGACGACGGTGACGACGACGGCCGTCTGCCCGAAATCAACGCCCAGGAAAAGCTCGCCAAGCAGAAGGTGAATGCGACCCAGCACTTCACCGAACCGCCGCCGCGCTATTCCGAAGCCTCGCTCATCAAGAAGATGGAAGAGCTCGGCATCGGCCGCCCGTCGACCTATGCCGCGACGCTCGCGACGCTGCGCGACCGCGAATATATCGTCATCGACAAGCGCAAGCTGATCCCGGAAGCCAAGGGCCGCCTCGTCACGGCCTTCCTCGAAAGCTTCTTCACCCGCTATGTCGAATACGATTTCACCGCCGATCTCGAGGAAAAGCTCGACAAGATTTCTGCAGGCGAGCTCGACTGGAAGCAAGTTCTCCGCGATTTCTGGAAGGACTTCTTCGCCCAGATCGAGGACACCAAGGAACTGCGCGTCACCAACGTGCTCGATGCGCTGAACGAGGAACTGGCGCCGCTCGTCTTCCCCAAGCGCGAGGACGGTAGTGATCCGCGCATCTGCCAGGTGTGCGGTACGGGCAAGCTTTCGTTGAAACTCGGCAAGTTCGGCGCGTTCGTCGGCTGCTCGAACTATCCGGAATGCAATTTCACCCGCCAGCTTTCGGCCGACAACGGTTCGGATGCGGAGGCAGCCGCCTCCAACGAACCGCAGAACCTCGGCAAGGATCCGCATACGGGCGAAGAGATCACCCTGCGCTCCGGCCGCTTTGGGCCCTATGTCCAGCGCGGCGACGGCAAGGAGGCGAAGCGCTCGAGCCTGCCGAAGGGCTGGACGCCGGCCAGTATCGACCATGAGAAGGCGCTCGCGCTGCTCTCGCTGCCGCGCGATATCGGCCAGCATCCGGAATCGGGCAAGATGATCTCCGCCGGTCTGGGCCGCTATGGACCGTTCCTGCTGCATGACGGCGGCTATGCCAATCTTGAAACCGTCGAGGACGTGTTCTCGATCGGCCTCAACCGCGCCGTGACCGTGATTGCCGACAAGGCGTCGAAGGGTCCAGGCGGGCGTTCGCGCGGCACGCCGGCGGCGCTGAAGACGCTCGGCGACCATCCGGATGGCGGCCCGATCACCGTGCGCGACGGAAAATATGGTCCCTATGTCAACTGGGGCAAGGTCAATGCGACCCTGCCGAAGGGCAAGGCCGCCGATAGCGTGACGATGGAAGAAGCGCTCGTTCTGATCGCCGAAAAGGCCGGCAAGATGCCCGCCAAGGGCGGCAAAGCGCCGGCCAAGGCAAAGGCCGCAAAGACCACGAAGGCGGCCAAGTCCGACGAGACCAAGGCCACGAAGCCGAAGGCAAAGGCTGCGGCCAAGCCCAAGGCCGCACCAAAGGCAAAGAAGGCCTGAGACCATGACTAGAGAAACACGCAGCCGGGCAGGACAAACGAGACGGCCCGGCCGCGTGGGCCGTGACGTGGCGCCTGCGGACGACACGCCGCTCATCCACGGCGCCATCCCGCCGCGCGACGTGCTGTTGCGCTTCATCGCGGATCACCCGGAACAGGCGTCCAAGCGCGAGATCTCCAAGGCTTTCGGCCTGAAGGGCGAAACGCGCGTGGAACTGAAGGCACTCCTGAAATCCTTCGAGGAAGACGGCCTTCTCGAAAAGCGCCGCAAGTCGCTGGTGCGTCCCGGCGCCCTTCCCCCCGTCACGGTCCTCGACATCACCACCCGCGACGTCGATGGCGAGCTGATCGGCCGCCCGGCGGAATGGCTGGACGATGCCGGCGTGGCGCCGGCCGTGCTCATCCGCCAGTCGAGCGGCGCACGCAAGGACAAGGCGCCTGTTGCCGGCCTCGGCGACCGGGTTCTGGCGAAAATCTTCCCCGCCAAGGAACGCGGCGGCCCGGCCTACACGGCGCGGATCGTCAAAGTTCTCGACAAGAAGAAGAACTCCGGCATGGGCGTGTTCCGCACCATGGCGGGCGGCGGCGGCCGCATCATGCCGATTGACCGGCGCGGCGAGGAGATGGAAGTCGACGCGGAGTTCACGGCAGGCGCCAAGGATGGCGACCTCGTGGAGATCGACGTCGTGCGCATGGGCCGCTATGGCTTGGCGCGTGCACAGGTCAAGGGCGTCGTCGGCTCGGTCGCTTCGGAAAAGGCGATCTCGATGATCGCCATCTATTCCCACGGCATTCCCCATGTCTTCCCGGATGCCGTCATCCGCGAAGCGGAAGCCGCTGGTGCGGCCACCATGTCGCACCGCGAGGATTGGCGCAGCCTTCCCCTCATCACCATCGACCCGGCCGATGCCAAGGACCACGACGACGCGGTTTATGCCGAACCGGACACGTCCCCCGACAATCCGGGCGGCGTGATCGTCACGGTCGCGATCGCCGATGTCAGCTATTACGTCCGCCCGAAGTCGGCGCTCGACCGCGAGGCGCAGAAGCGCGGCAACTCCGTCTATTTCCCCGACCGCGTCGTGCCCATGCTGCCGGAGCGCATATCCAACGACCTCTGCTCGCTGAAGGAAGGCGTCGACCGCCCCGCACTTGCCGTGCGCATGGTCTTTTCGCATGAGGGCCGCAAGGCCAGCCACACCTTCCACCGCATCATGATGAAGAGCGCGGCCAAGCTCTCCTACCAGCAGGCGCAGGCGGCGATCGACGGCGCGCCCGACGACAAGACAGGCCCGATCCTCGAGACGATCCTGAAGCCGCTCTGGCAGGCCTACAAGATCATGACGGTCGGCCGGAACCGTCGCCAGCCGCTCGAACTCGACATGCCCGAGCGGAAGATCCTGCTGAAGCCCGACGGCACCGTCGACCGGGTCTTCGTGCCGCCACGGCTGGATGCACACAAGCTCATCGAGGAAATGATGATCCAGGCCAACGTCTCGGCCGCCGAGACGCTGGAGAAGAAGAAGCAGGTCCTGATCTACCGCGTGCACGATGCGCCCTCGCTCGCCAAGCAGGAAGTGCTGCGCGAATTCCTGCAGACGCTCGACATCTCGCTCGTCAAGGGCGGCAACATGCGGTCGAACCATTTCAACGGTATCCTTGCCAAGGTGGTGGACAAGCCGTTCCAGGAGATGGTCAACCAGATGGTGCTGCGCTCGCAGAGCCAGGCGATCTACAGCCCTGAGAACATCGGCCATTTCGGCCTCAACCTCATGAAATACGCCCACTTCACCTCGCCGATCCGCCGCTATGCGGACCTGATCGTGCACCGGGCGCTGGTGGGCTCGCTCGGGCTTGGCGAAGGTGGCATCACGCCGGACGAGGAAGCTGTCCTCGACGACATCGCAGCGGAGATCTCGACCTTCGAGCGCCGCGCGATGGCGGCCGAGCGCGACACGGTGGACCGGTTGATCGCGCACCATCTTGCCGAGCGTGTCGGCGAGGAATTCGACGGCCGCGTCTCCGGCGTCACCAAGGCGGGACTTTTTGTCACCCTGCCGGAATATGGTGCCGACGGGTTCGTGCCTATATCTATGCTTGGACGCGACTATTATATCTACGACGAGGCGCATCAGGCTCTATCAGGTGAAAAGACCGGGCTCGGCTACCGCCTCGGGGATATCGTGCGCGTAAAACTCGCGGAAGCGGTGCCGCTGGCCGGTTCGCTCCGGTTCGACATGATCAGTGCAGGACGCAAGATGCCGACGGCGGTGCGTTCCTTCCACAAGTCGGGCCGGCGCAAGGGCGGCGAAACGCGGCGCCAGCCGGGCACGCGCCCGCCGCGCGGCAAGCGCTAGACCGGCCCCGTTGTCGGCAGGAAGGACATAACATGCAGGCGAACGAGACCAGCGGCGGTACACAGCATTTCGGTGACACCGTCACGGCCAGCCCGGCGGAGCGCCCGCTCGGCCGGTCCATCAAGCGCGGCATGTTGAGCCGATGCCCGGCCTGCGGCACCGGCCGCCTGTTCAAGTCCTTCGTCAAGCCCGTCGAAAACTGTGCGGCCTGCGGCGAGGATTACACGCACCAGCGCGCCGACGACCTTCCGCCCTATCTCGTCATCACCATCGTTGGCCATATCGTCGTCGGCGGCTACATGGCGACAGATCTCGTCTGGCCGCTCACCACCTGGCAGCACCTTGCCATCTGGACGCCCATCACGATCCTTCTATCGCTCATCCTGTTGCAGCCCATCAAGGGCGGTGCCATCGGCCTGCAGTGGGCGCTGAAGATGCATGGCTTCGGCGCAAAGCCCGATGCCGATGAGGACGCAACGCCCGCCTATGGCGACCGCACCGCATGACGCCTGTCCGGCCCGTCGACGCCGCTTCGATCCTGCTTCTCGACCGGTCAGGCGGGGCTGTCCGCGTGCTCGTCGGCAAGCGCAGCAGCAGACACGTGTTCATGCCCGACGTCTATGTCTTTCCCGGCGGTCGGCGCGATGCAGGCGACCGCCTTGTCTCCGTTGCAGGTCCCCTCAACCCGCTGGCGCTCGCGCGCATGGCCGTGCGCGTGCCGCGCTGTTCGGATTCGCGGCTGCGGGCGCTTGCCGTCGCTGCGCTGCGCGAGCTTTACGAAGAAGCGGGACTCAGCGTTGGTGCGCCGATCACCGCGGCGCCCGAAGGCGGATTGCCCTTCCGTCCCGATCTCTCGAAGTTGCGATTTCTTGCCCGTGCCATCACACCGACCGGCATGGTACGGCGCTTCGATACGCGGTTCTTCGCGCTCTTTGCCGACGAAGCCGGCATAGACCCGGCGGGGGCCGCGGCCAGCCATGAACTCGAGGATGTCCGCTGGGTGGATATTTTTGATCATAAGGGCATCGAGATGCCCGACATAACCGTATTGATCCTTGAAGAGCTTCAAAAAAGCATTCAGGAAGACAAGTCTCTGCCCTTCGGAAGACCGGCGCCGCTCTATCGCAACAAGCGCGGACACTTCCTTCGGGATCTGCTTTAAGGGTCAACCGCATATGACGCAGCCGCAATCCGGCACCTCCGGCCCGGTGGAGCATATCCACTGGCGATCCCTCATCGCAGCCGTCGCCGCCATTTCCGCTGTCGGCATCGCTATCGGCCTCGGCCTTCCGCTGCTCTCCATCATCATGGAGAAGCGCGGCATCTCACCCACGATGATCGGCATCAACTCCGCCATGGCTGGCGTTGCCGCCATGGCGGCAGCCCCGTTCACCACGCGCCTGGCGCATGCCTGGGGCACGTCGACGACGATGCTTTTGGCAATCCTGCTATCGGCCGTCAGCGGTCTTGGCTTCTATTACATCGAGAATTTCTGGCTGTGGTTTCCGTTGCGCCTGGTCTTCCACGGGGCGATCACCACGCTCTTCATTCTGTCGGAATTCTGGATCAACGCCGCCGCGCCGCCACGCCGCCGCGGCCTGGTGCTCGGCATCTATGCGACGGTGCTGTCGCTCGGCTTCGCCACCGGCCCCCTGCTCTTCTCCATCCTCGGCAGCAACGGCGTTCTGCCATTCGCGGTCGGCGCGGTGATCATCCTTTTCGCCGCCATTCCGATCTATATCGCGCGCGGTGAAAGCCCCGTCATCGACGAGAAGCCGGGGCTGCATTTCATGCGCTACATCCTTCTCGTGCCGACGGCGACGGCGGCCGTCTTCATTTTCGGCGCGGTGGAAGTGGGCGGTCTGTCGCTCTTTCCGATCTATGCCACGCGGGCAGGCTTCACAGAGCCGCAGGCAGCCCTTCTGCTGACCGTCATGGGCATCGGCAACATGGCCTTCCAGATCCCGCTTGGCATGCTCTCCGACCGCATGAAGGACCGCAGGCGCCTTCTCACGGCCATGGCCGTCATCGGCCTCGTGGGGGCGCTTTCGCTGCCCTGGGTGTCACAGAACTGGCTGCTGATGGCGATCGTGCTGCTGCTTTGGGGCGGCTGCGTGGCGGGCCTCTATACGGTCGGCCTCAGCCATCTCGGTTCGCGACTCGTTGGCGCAGACCTTGCGGCGGCCAATGCGGCCTTCATTTTCTGTTATGCCGTCGGCACAGTCATCGGTCCGCAGGCGATCGGTGCGGCGATGGATGTCTCCGGGAATGACGGTTTTGCCTGGGCAATCGTCGCGTTCTTCGGCTTTTACCTCGTACTTTCTCTGGGCCGGATGGTTTTCCGGCCGAAACGGGGTTGACTTTTCGGGCGCGATTTGTAGTTTCCGCCCAGATTTAAGCCGTAGAGCAGACTGGCTGTCCGCGGCTTCGTTTTTGATAAAGGCAGGACGACCATGGCCAAGGCTACCACCATCAAGATCAAGCTGCTGTCGACGGCCGACACCGGTTTCTTCTACGTAACGACGAAGAACAGCCGCACGATGACCGACAAGATGACCAAGACGAAGTACGACCCGGTCGCAAAGAAGCACGTCGAATTCAAGGAAACCAAGATCAAGTAATCTTGGGAGCCTTCTTAGGTTCGCAAAGGCGCTGGACGGAAACGTCCGGCGCCTTTTCTTTTTGGTGCCTGAAATGCACCCCGTCGGGCGATGGAATCAAAAACGCCGCTCCCTCGACGGGAGCGGCGTTGAACGGGGGTCGGTCAGATACGACGACGGCACGAGGATTCCGTATTTGTCATAACCGACCGACCGACCCCACGACCCAGGAGATGCGGCGGACCTAGCATCATGGGGTAACCGGTTGTGCGGGCTTGTTTGCCGCCCATGAGTTGAGCATTGCGCCAAAAAGAAAAAAAATCAACGAATTCTTAACGTTTCCGCCAAGACTCCTTGTCTCATAGTTAACCGGCAAACGCCCGATTGTTCCAGCAAGCGTCATTTACGTTATAGAAGACAACAGTAAGCCAGACCATGGAAAGCAATCATTGCGTGTACCGAATGCAACCAACGCAAATCAACGCAACTTCGCACGGTAAGATTGCAGCGAATACAACCCTTTGATATCTATCACCAAAAGTAATTGGCACGATTTATAGCTAAATTTCACCACATGTGCATGGCGCGTCAGACTGGGTGGCCCCACCACAGCGGAAAGCTGCCGCATGGGTAAATACCCTGGAAATCAGGCACCTGCTTAGAAAGCGTAACACCTGTGGACAAAGGGTGAGCAAGGCGCCGATTCGGCGTGGTTCAGGCAGCTGCCGCCACGACGCGGTTGCGACCCGAGCGCTTGGCCTCGTAGAGCGCGGTATCGGCGCGCTTCAGCAAACCATCCGGACTGTCACCTGTCGGCAGGACGGAAGCCGTCCCCATCGAAGCCGTGATCTGCAACAGGGCATCGGTGCCGGGAATACGAAACGGTTCCCGCTCGACGATGGTTCGCAGACGCTCCGCAACCCCTGCCGCCATATCGGCCGGCGTATCCGGCATGACGAGCACGAACTCCTCCCCGCCATAGCGGCAGGCGAGGTCGGCGCCGCGCACGGCGGAGCGGACGCGGTTGGCGAATTCGCGCAGCACCGCGTCGCCGGCATCGTGGCCATAGGTATCGTTGACCAACTTGAAGCGGTCGATATCCGTCATGCAGACCGAAAGCGGCCGGCCACGCGCCGTCGCGCGGTCGATCAGCAGCTTCATGTGGTTGTCGAGGTAGCGACGGTTGTGCAGGCCCGTCAGGCCATCCGTCACGGCAAGTTCGATCGTCTGGCGCACACTTGCGCGCAGACGATCGTTGCAGCGCTTGCGGCGGATCTGCGTCAGGCTGCGGGCAATCAGCTCGTTCGGGTCGATCGGCCGGATCAGATAGTCCGTCACGCCGAGATCGAGGGCGCGCACGATCATCCCGTCGTCGCCCTGCTCCGCGATCAGCAGGATCGGCAGGAAGCGCGTGCGCTCCAGCGAACGCAGTTGCGAGCAAAGACGCAGCGGATCGTAATCGGTGAAATTGGCGTTGACGATGACAAGCTCGTAATTGCTCTCGGCCGCCTGAAAGAGAGCCGCTTGCGGATCGGAAATGCTGGTGACGTCGGCAATTGGCTTCAGAGCACGCGCAATGCGCTCCTGGGAGCTTGCGCGGCCATCGACGAGCAGAACCTCGCCCGGCTCGTTACCGAGATCGCTGTCGAGCCCCTCCTCCATGGAGATGGCGCGCGCGGTGGTCGCGCGCATACGCAGTTCGTCGGTCAGCGTCTTGAGGCGCACGAGGCTTTTTACCCGCGACATGAGCTGCAGGTCATTGACGGGCTTCGTCAGGAAATCGTCGGCACCGGCCTTAAGGCCACGCACCCGGTCGGACGGCTGGTCGAGCGCCGTCACCATGACGACGGGAATATGGGCGGTGCGCGGATTGGCCTTCAGCCGCTCGCAGACTTCAAAGCCGTCGATGCCGGGCATCATGATGTCGAGCAGGATGAGATCGACCTGGGTGCGCTCGCAAATCGACAGCGCCTCATAGCCGTTGTCGGCCGTCAAGACGTCGAAATATTCCGCCAGCAGCCGCGCTTCGAGCAGCTTCACATTGGCGGGGATATCATCGACGACGAGGATGCGTGCTGTCATGGTCTCGCCCCTGCCTCACGCGTCGCCGAGATAGGTCTTGATCGTCTCGATGAACTTCGGCACGGAAATGGGCTTGGAGACATAGGCCTCGCAGCCGCCCTGCCGGATACGCTCCTCGTCTCCCTTCATCGCAAAGGCCGTAACCGCGATGACGGGAATGACGTGAAGCTCGTCGTCCTCTTTCAGCCATTTGGTGACTTCGAGGCCGGAAACCTCCGGAAGCTGAATGTCCATCAGGATAAGGTCAGGGCGGTATTTCCGCGCGAGATCAAGGGCTTCCATACCATTCCTGGTCTGGATGGTCGTGTAGCCGGATGCCTCGATGAGGTCCCGGAAGAGCTTCATATTGAGCTCATTGTCCTCGACAATCATGACCTGCTTGGGCATCGTGCGTCCCTGTTCCTCTGACCGGCCTTGCAACCCATCGGGAGATGGATAGATTGCGGCAAAGCCGAAATCACCCAGCCTGACCGCAGCCACGTTAGCGTCACTTGGTTGATTAAAAGGTAAATTTCCCGAGGAAAAACGATGAAAAGCCAAAAAGATACACCTGCGACCGAGGCCGCGGAGGCAACCGCCGTCGCCGTGCTCGGCTGGCTGGCCGGCGAGCCGGAGCTTCTGTCGCGTTTCCTCGCGCTAACGGGCGTCACGCCGTCCGAAGTCCGCAACGCCGTCAACGATCCCGGCTTTCTTGCCGGCATCGTCGATTTCCTCATGAGCCACGAGCCGACGCTGATGGCCTTCTGCGAAGCGACCGGCATCAAGCCTGAAGCGGTCGTGCACGCCCATGCGGTGCTGTCCGGCCCTACCGAATGGTGATCCGGCGGCCTGTAGCGACCCTTTAGCGGCTGTCTGTGTACGATCATGCATTCAGCCTCGGCGACTATTGAGACTCGTGAATTTAGGCACTAATGTCGCGATGTTCAATATTTGTTCTGGATGATGAGCACCGCCGCCATGCGCTTTCCGGGCTTCTGTCGCGACTGCCTGACCGGGCAGCCTGCGAGCCTGCGCCGATGCCGCGCCTGCGGCAGCCCGCGCCTCCTCTATCATGACGAACTCTACGACCTGACGCTGGCGCATATCGACTGCGATGCCTTCTATGCGGCCGTGGAGAAACGCGACAATCCCGAGCTTGCCGACAAGCCCGTCATCATCGGTGGCGGAAAACGCGGCGTCGTCTCCACCGCCTGCTATGTCGCGCGCATCCACGGCGTGCGCTCGGCCATGCCGATGTTCAAGGCGCTGGAAGCCTGCCCCAACGCCGTCGTCATCCCGCCCGACATGGAAAAATATGTGAAGGTCGGCCGTGAGGTGCGCACCATGATGCAGGAACTCACGCCGCTGGTGCAACCGCTCTCCATCGACGAGGCCTTTCTCGAACTGAAGGGCACCGAGCTACTGCACCACGATCCCCCGGCCCGTGTTCTCGCCCGCTTCGTCCAGCGCGTGGAAAAGGAGGTCGGCATCACCATTTCCGTCGGCCTTTCCTATTGCAAATTCCTCGCCAAGGTCGCCTCGGAGCTCAACAAGCCGCGCGGCTTTTCCGTCATAGGCCAGGCGGAAGCGCTGGATTTCCTCAAGGACAAGCCCGTGCGGCTCATCTGGGGGGTCGGAAAGGCCTTTGCCGAGACCCTGGAGCGCGACGGCATCCGCAGCGTCGGGCAGCTCCAGACCATGGAGGAAACCGACCTGATGCGCCGCTATGGCGTGATGGGCAAGCGGCTCTTCCATCTCTCACGCGGCCAGGACGACCGTGAGGTCCACCTGAACGATGCGGCAAAGAGCGTCTCGTCTGAAACCACCTTCTTCGACGACCTTTCCAGCTATGACGAGCTCGTCGCGCATCTGCGCCGCCTCAGCGAAAAGGTTGCTGCGCGCCTGCGCAAATCCGGCATCGCCGGCCACACCGTCGTGCTCAAGCTCAAGACTGCCGACTTCAAGAGCCGCACGCGCAATCGCAAGCTCGAAGACCCGACCATGCTCGCCGATCGCATCTTCCGCACCGGCATCGAACTGCTGCGCAAGGAGACGGACGGCACGAAATACCGCCTGATCGGCATCGGCGTCAGCGATCTTACCGACCCCGGCCGGGCCGATCCGCCCGATCTCGTCGATCCCGCCGCCAGCCGCCGCGCTGCCGCGGAAGCCGCGATGAACACGCTACGCGATAAATTCGGCAAGGCGAGCGTCGAGACCGGCTACACATTCGGCAAATCCGGCCCCGACCGTTCTCACGGAAAGTTGACTTTCAAGACTGCCGGAAAAATCGACGACCCCACCGAATAAATCCCGCCGAACCGGCGTTCTTCACTGCATCGGGTTGGCACAGATCGGGGGATCGGCCAGGTGCATCAAGCCTTCCTTAAATCGGATGCACTACGCTTGTCGGCGGTTTGTATTGCGTACGGATGGGTAACATGAAGTTTCGCCTGGCAACTGGCATGAGCATACTTGGCCTGCTGTTGAGCTGCGGCACCGCGCTTGCGGGCACGCTCGAAGGGCCATTGCAGATCATCGTGTCGAAGGATCTGCAGGAACTGAAGATCTACGATGGCGGCGTGGTCGTCGCGACCTCGCACGTTTCCACCGGCAAGGCCGGCCATTCGACACCGAGCGGCATCTTCTCGATCATCGAGAAGAAGCGTACGCATTTCTCCAACATCTATGACAACGCGCCGATGCCGTTCATGCAGCGCCTCACCTGGTCGGGTATCGCGCTGCATGCCTCCAACAGCGTGCCGTCTTATCCCGCCTCGCATGGCTGCGTGCGCCTGCCGAACGATTTTGCCAAGACGCTGTTCAGCGTGACGCGGCGCGGCGGCCATGTGCTGATCACCGACCGCGAGATCGTGCCACAGGCAATCGTGCATGCGGCGCTGTTCAAGCCCGTCGTCGTTGTGCCGGATACGCCGCTTCTCTCCCAGGCGGGGCTGCGGCCCGGCCTGATCGAGGCCGGCGACAAGGCCGTCGAGGTCGCGATGACCGATCCGAAGCCGGAAATCCTCACGCCGGCGGTGCAGAAGACCGAGCAGGACCCGATCCGCATCCTCGTCACCCGTCGGGGCGACCGCGAGATGATGATCGACCTGCAATCGTTGCTGACGTCGCTCGGCTATGACGCCGGCCTGCCGGACGGCCTGCATGGCAAGCAGACCGTGATCGCCATCCGCGCCTTCCAGCTCGCCGAAGGGCTCAAGGAAGATGGCATGGTGACGCCGGAACTCGTGGCCGCCATCTATGCCAAGGCCGGCAAGGGCGCGCCGCCGAACGGCCAGATCCTCGTTCGGCAGAAGTTCAAGCCGCTGGTCGAGGCTGCCATCACCATCCGCAACCCGGAAGTGGCGCTCGGCACGCATTTCCTGCTCGCCCGCGACGTGGACAGCGACAAGGGCAAGGCGGACTGGTTCGGCGTCAGTGTCGACAACCAGCTTTCCACCGCGACCATGAAGCGCCTCGGCATCACCGTGGAGGCGGACGCAACGCAACCGGACGCGCTGACGAAGACGCTCGACCGGCTGGACATTCCCGCCGACACCCGCCTTCGTATTTCCGAACTGATGGGCGAAGGCGCCTCGCTCTCGATCTCCGACACCGGACTTGGCCCGGAAACCGGCGACGGTACGGACTTCATCACCGTGACCCGAAAGGTGCAGAAGGCGGACGCTGGTCCTGCCGAGGGTGGCAAGAAATCCAAGAAAAAGAAGAAGTCCTCCGTTACGGTCATCAACTGATCGGCTTCGCGATCCGTCATCACGGCCACCCGCCATCCGGCAGGGTGGCCTTTTCATTTCACCACTCGCCGATGCACCGCAGCCGCTCGTCAGAATCCTCATCGGTCATTGCCATCAGGGATTCTTGTCCCGCTGCGCGCAGACGTTTGATCGTCGCTGCGGCCCGCATAGGCATCGGCAAGGGCGGTCGCTCGGCTACATTGCTCGGTTGGAAAGGGCATGGTTTGCGTTGTGGCGCATAGGCCTCCTGCAGGTCCGCGCAAAGATAACGATCCACAGGCCGGCACGCGGCAGGAGGATCATTCCCCTCGGTCAGAACCATCAGCGCTTCGATACGTCCTCCAGGGCAGGATCGAAGAGCGAGCCATAACGCGACCACCATCGCCCGGATTTGACGACGCCCGCGAACAAGATCACCCCTTTGCGCAATAGGTGCGCCCGTCAGGCGGGCTTCGCCAGCAGGCCGCCCGCAAAGGCCCGGAACGCTTCGATGGCCTTCGGCAACACATCCTCTGGACGATCGCTCGCAGCAATCCAAAGTGCCGCGTTCAGCGCGGTACCGCTGAGCAACCTAGCGGCCGCTTCGGCATCGACCGGCTTCATGACACCCGTCACGATCAGCCGCTCCACCTTTGTCCGCGTCACCTGCAGGCAATGGCTCTGGCTCGGCCATTGCGAGGGATCACCCAGCACGGCAGGCCCATCGAGCAGGACGATCCGCTGCACCTCCGGGTCGAGCGCCATTTCGATATAGGCGATGCCTTCGGCCAGAAGGGCGTTCCAGTCGCCCGCCGCACGTTCACCGATATCCTTGGCACGGCATGCCATTTCCGTATCGATCTGATGGACGACGGCGGCGAGAAGTCCGCGCTTGTCGCCGAAATTGTGATAGAGCGCGCCGCGCGTCAGGCCGACCGCAGCCGTCAGGTCATCCATGGAGGCCGCGGCATAGCCCTTTTCGGCGAAGGCCTTGCGCGCCGCACCGATCAGTTTTGCGCGGTTTTCCTCCATCAGCGCGATACGCTTGTTCACTCGCAAAACTCCATTTTTCATATACGTATCGTATATGAACTTGACATCGAGACCTTCGGCGACCAATTTAATATACGCAACGTATATGAAATTGCGGCTATCGTGAAGCTCCGCGCCGCTCAACAGAGAAGAGAGCCCCCATGCCCCAGCGCCAAGCGATTTTTCCAGCAAACAGGCACGCCCTCTATGAGGACCACGGCTATTCGGCAGCCATCCGCTCCGGCGATCTCCTGTTCGTCTCCGGGCAAGTCGGAAGCCGCAGCGATGGCACGCCGGAACCGGATTTCGAAAACCAGGTACGCCTCGCCTTCCAAAACCTTCAGGCGACCCTCGCCGCTGCCGGCTGCACCTTCGACGACATCGTCGATGTGACGACCTTCCATACGGATCCCGAAAACCAGTTCGGCGCGATCATGGCCGTCAAGCAGGAGGTGTTCAGCACGCAGCCCTACCCCAACTGGACGGCCATCGGCGTGAACTGGCTTGCCGGCTTCGATTTCGAAATCAAGGTGATCGCCCGCATTCCGGCCGCCACCTGACGAGGTCGCCGCAGCCCCCCTGGGTCTTGTGGCAAACTCCCGCGCCTATACCAGTTCCACATCCAGCACGCCCGGCGCCGAACGAAGGGCGGCGGCGATTTCGGGGGAGATGCGGAAGCGTTCGTTCAGTTCCACCTCGATCTCGCGCTGTCCGTTGTCCTTGATGACGATGAAGGAGACCAGACCGTCGCCCTTCGTGTTGAGATGGGCGGCGATGGAGCGCAGCGGGCCTGAATCGCGGACGTAGACGCGCAACGCCTTTTGCGTCTGAAGCGCCTCTTCTTCCAGCGAGCGCAATGTCTGGATACGCAGTCCGATACCCTCGGGGCGTTCTTCCGCCTGGACGGTCATGACCAGCGATTTGCCGGGCTCCAAGAGGTCGCGGTACTGGTTGAGCATTTCGGAAAACAGCACGGCCTCGAACTGGCCGGACGAATCCGAGAAGGCGACGATGCCCATCTTGTTGCCGGTGCGGGTCTTGCGCTCCTGCTTGGAGGTGACCGTGCCGGCAAGGCGACCGGCCGTCGCGCCGCGCTTCACGGCGGCGGCGAAATCGCCAAACGTCTGCACCCGCATCTTCGCCAGAAGCGGCGCATAGGTATCGAGCGGGTGGGCCGAGAGGTAGAAGCCGAGCACCAGGAACTCGCGGTGCAGCTTTTCCGACGCGAGCCAGGGCGTGTAGGAGGGCAGCGTGATGACCTCCGGGCCGGTCGCAGCCCCCATGCCGAAAATGTCGCCCTGCCCGCTCGTCTTGTTCTCCTGCGCGCGCTGGGCAGCGCCCAGCAGCCGGTCCAGGCCGGCGATCATGGCGGCGCGGTCATGGCCGAAACAATCGAAGGCGCCGGCGACGGTGAGGCTTTCGAAGACCCGGCGGTTGACGAATTTGGGATCGATGCGCGTGCAAAAATCCTCGAGGCTCTTGAACGGCGTGGTACCGCGCACCTCAACGATATGCTGCACCGCCGCCTCACCGACGCCCTTGATGGCGGCGAGCGCATAATAGATGCGGCTGTCGCCGGTTTCGAAATGCGCAAACGACGTCTGTACCGAAGGCGGGATGACGGCGATGCCGAGACGCCCGGCATCCTGCCGGAAATCGTTCAGCTTGTCGGTGTTGGACATATCGTAGGTCATCGACGCGGCCAGAAACTCGACCGGGTAATGGGCCTTCAGATAGGCCGTCTGGTAAGAGACGATGGCGTAGGCGGCGGCGTGCGACTTGTTGAAGCCGTAGTTCGCGAATTTTGCCAGGAGGTCGAAGATCAGGTCGGACTGCGGCTTCGACACGCCGTTCCTGACGGCGCCGTCGACGAAGCGGGCGCGCTGCTTGTCCATCTCCTCCTTGATCTTCTTGCCCATGGCGCGGCGCAGCAGGTCGGCCTCGCCGAGCGAGTAGCCCGACAGCACCTGGGCGATCTGCATCACCTGCTCCTGGTAGACGATAACGCCCTGGGTCTCCTTGAGCAGATGGTCGATCGTCGGATGGATCGATTCGATCTCCTCCTCGCCATGTTTGCGGGCATTGTAGACCGGGATGTTTTCCATCGGGCCCGGACGATAGAGCGCCACAAGCGCGATGATGTCCTCGATGCAGTCCGGCCGCATGCCGATCAGCGCCTTGCGCATGCCGGCACTTTCAACCTGGAACACGCCGACCGTCTCGCCGCGCGACAGCATCTCGTAGGTGAGCTGATCGTCCAGCGGCAGGCTTTCGAGCTTCACCTCGATGCCGCGCTTGCGGATGAAGTCGACGGCCGTCTTCAGCACCGTCAACGTCTTCAGGCCGAGAAAGTCGAACTTGACGAGGCCGGCCTGTTCCACCCATTTCATGTTGAACTGGGTGACGGGCATGTCGGAGCGCGGATCGCGGTACATCGGCACGAGCTGCGACAGTGGCCGGTCGCCGATCACGATGCCGGCGGCGTGCGTGGAGGCGTGGCGGTAGAGGCCTTCGATCTTCTGGGCGATATCGAGCAGGCGGGCGACGACCGGCTCCTTCTCCGCCTCCTCCTGCAGCTTCGGCTCTTCCTCGATCGCCTTGGAGAGCGGCGTGGGATTGGCCGGATTGTTCGGCACGAGCTTGCAGATCTTGTCGACCTGGCCATAGGGCATTTCCAGCACGCGACCAACATCGCGCAAGGCCGCGCGTGCCTGTAGCGAACCGAAGGTGATGATCTGCGCCACCTGCTCGCGGCCGTATTTCTGCTGCACGTAGCGGATCACCTCTTCACGGCGGTCCTGGCAGAAGTCGATGTCGAAGTCGGGCATCGAGACGCGTTCCGGATTGAGGAAGCGTTCGAAAAGCAACGAGAAGCGCAGTGGATCGACGTCGGTGATGGTGAGGGCATAGGCGACGAGCGAACCTGCGCCCGAACCGCGACCCGGCCCGACGGGAATGTTGTGCTGCTTGGCCCACTTGATGAAGTCGGCAACGATCAGGAAGTAGCCCGGGAACTTCATGCGTTCGATAACGCCGAGTTCGAAATCCAGCCGCTCGCGATAATCCGCTTCCGTATAGCCCGGCGACAGACCGAGCAGCGCCATGCGGCTCTCGAGACCCTCCACGGACTGTCGCCGAAGCTCAGACGATTCGGCGCGCTCCGCCTCCTCCGGATCGTCCGTGGCACCGGTGAAACGCGGCAGGATGGGGCCGCGCGTCTTCAGCACGAAGGAGCAGCGCCGAGCGATCTCGATCGTGTTTTCCAGGGCTTCCGGCAGATCGGCAAAGAGCTTTGCCATATCCTTGCGGCTCTTGAGATAATGGTCCGGCGTCAGACGAAAGCGGTTGTCGTCCGACACCATCGCATTGTGCGCCACCGCCATCAGCGCATCGTGGGCGTCGTAGTCGTCCGGCGACGGGAAAAACGGTTCGTTGGTCGCGACCAGCGGCACATCCTCCGCATAGGCAAGCTCGACCATGCGCCGTTCATGCTGCTTGTCGTAGCGCCCGTGCCGCTGCAATTCGATATAGAGCCGATCGCCAAAAACCTGCTTCAGCGCATGAAGCCGTGCCTTCGCGACGACCGGCTGCCCGGCAAGGTAGGCCATATCGATGGGACCGCCGCGTGCGCCCGTCAGCGCGATCAGCCCGTCCGCCCCCTCTTCCAGCCAACTATAGGCAATGCGAACCGCCTGTCCGCTTTCGCCGCCGAGATAGGCGCGGCTGACCAGCTCGACGAGACGCGCATAGCCCGCATCGCTCGCGGCCAGGACGACGATGGACGGCAGCTTCTGAAGCTGGGTCTGTCCACCGCGCCGCTCGCCCTCGCCTTCGTCTTCCATGTCGATCGAAAGCTGGCAACCGATCAACGGCTGGATGCCGTCGCCGATAGCCTTCTGCGAAAATTCGAGCGCGGCGAACAGATTGTTCGTATCGGTGATGGCGATCGCCGGCTGCTGGTCGGACGTCGCCTTGCCGATGATCTTCTTGATCGGCAAGGCACCTTCGAGCAATGAAAAGGCCGAATGCACCCGCAGATGCACGAATTCTGGCGTCTCAGCGATCGTCCCGCCAACCGTCACTTGAGCCGCTTCCGCCATGTCAAACTTCCTTCCGATCAGAAGAAAGAGCTTAAGCGGATTCGGACCCGTCTCGTCCAGAAGGTTCTTGGTTTTGCACCCGCTTTCCACGCGCCAGCGGCGCGCGGCGGGCAACAATGTTCAAAGAAGAGATGAAAACCGTCAGATTCCAAAGAGCAGGACGGAGAAGCTGGCGACGAACAGCGCCATGGAGGTGAATGCTGCAAAGTCACGAAGAAAATCGGTCATTGTGGCTTCCTTTCCTATTATGTTTTTACTTTGTTCCATTATTGTTCTCATGTCAACCGCTTTCCACAGCCCCTCTGGACCGACGCTGCCGCGCGCAATAAGGTCGCCACAACGCCATGGAGGAAATGAGATGAAGTCGCTTGCCGCTGCCCTTGTGTTTTCGATTGCCCTGCCCGCCGCCGCGATGGCCGCCGACTTTCCGGCAGACCGGATCGTCGCCATGGCAAGTGGCGACTGGAACAAGGACGGCATGGCGGATCTGGCCGTGATCGCGACACCCGGCGACGACAGCGGCGACGATAACGGGCTCTACGTCTATCTTGCCAAGCCCGAGGAAAACCGGTTGACGCTTGCCCTGTCGCTCCCGAATTCCGTTTGGGGCAATCTCACCATGTATGGCCAGGAGCCGGAGGTTGCCGCGCTGGCCAATGGTTCATTCACGCTGACGACAAAGAACGATTCGGTTGGCCGCGACCGCTGGCGCCAGTCGCTCACCGTCGCCTACCGCAATTTCGACTTCATCGTCGCCGGCTACACCTACTCGGCCTATGATACGCTCAATCCCGACGGCGGCGGCGAATGCGACCTCAACGTGCTGACGGGCAAGGGCAAGAGCAGCGGCCGGCCCGTTGCCGGACAGGCACAGTTCGTGCTGCTCAAGGACTGGCAGGACGAGATCGCCCGCTCGATCTGCGGACTGGACAACTGATCTCAGCCGCTCTGGAGACACCCATGCACAAGGAGGTTTGCGATGACCGGTGAGATCAGCATCGAAATGTCTCTGTTCGTCCAACACGGGCGAGAACAGGAGGCGGCAGACTTTTACGTCGCCGCTTTCGGCGCCGAGGTGATCGAGCCATACCGCCTCGATGGCGTGCTGATGGGCTTCGCCATGCGATTCGGCACTGTGCCGGTGGCGGTCGCGGGTTCAAATCCGCGGCGGGAGCAGAACCCGTCCTATGGCGGGCCGTTCTTCCCCAAGGCTGCGGGATCGGTCAGCGCTATTTTCACGCTGAATATTGCCGATATCGAACATGCCGTGCGGCAAGCCTCGCAGGCCGGCGCCGTGATCCGCGATGCGGTGCAGATGGATGTCCTCGGCCGACGCGTGGCCTCGATTTTCGATCCGTTCGGCCATATCTGGGCGCTCGTGGAGCGCAAGGCCGGGCACATCGCGCGCGCGGCCTGAGCGGACGCTGTTACGCCAACTCCTTGACGAGCCCGTCCTCGATCGTCACGCGCCGATCCATCAGGCCGGCAAGCTCGTGGTTGTGGGTCGCGATGAGTGCGGCAAGGCCGGACTGGCGGGCGAGCGCCTCCAGTGCTTCAAAGACATAGCCTGCCGTCTCCGGGTCGAGATTGCCGGTGGGCTCATCGGCGAAGAGCACGAGCGGCGCATTGGCTACCGCGCGGGCGATGGCGACGCGCTGCTGTTCGCCGCCGGACAGTTCCGACGGCCGGTGATCGGCGCGGTGGCCGATGCGCATATAGTCGAGCAACTGGGCGGCGCGTTCACGCGCCTCGGCCTTGGAGAGGCCGCCGATCAGCTGCGGCATCATGATGTTTTCGAGCGCCGTGA
Source organism: Shinella sp. CPCC 101442 (assembly GCF_024704725.1). Lineage (GTDB taxonomy): Bacteria > Pseudomonadota > Alphaproteobacteria > Rhizobiales > Rhizobiaceae > Shinella. The sequence goes on from NZ_JALIQS010000002.1 coordinate 173,407, forward strand.
ATTCCGGCAGCAGATGATGGAACTGGTAGACGAAGCCGATCTCGCCGCGACGGATCGCCGTGCGCTGGTCGTCCGGAAGGCCGGCGCAGGAATGGCCGTTGATGAAGACATCGCCGGCATCGGGCTTTTCGAGCAGGCCGGCGACATGCAGCAGCGTCGACTTGCCGGTGCCCGAGGGCGCCACGAGCGCGACCGTCTCGCCGCTTTTCAGCGTGAAATCCGCTCCCTTGAGGATCGACAGCACGGTCTCGCCCTGGCCGTAGTGCCGTTCGATGCCCTTGAGTTCCAAAGCGACGCGCGCGGTCATGCGTTTGTTCCTATTCGTACCTGAGGGCCTGAACCGGATCGAGCTTGGAGGCACGCCAGGCGGGGAAAATCGTCGCGAGGAAGGAGAGCGCCAGCGCCATCAGAATGACCGAGACCGTCTCGCCGGCATTCATGTCGGCCGGAAGCTGGCTGAGGAAATAGAGTTCCGGGTTGAACAGCGTCGTGCCTGATATCCAGGAGAAGAACTGGCGGATCGACTCGACATTCAGGCAAACGATGACGCCGAGCAGCACGCCGGCAAAGGTGCCGACCGTGCCGATGGCCGCCCCCGTCATGAAGAAGATGCGCATGATGGAGCCCGAGGTCGCGCCCATGGTGCGCAGGATGGCGATGTCGCTGCCCTTGTCCTTCACCAGCATGATGAGGCCGGAGATGATGTTGAGCGCCGCGACGAGCACGATCAGCGTCAGGATCATGAACATGACGTTGCGCTCGACCTGAAGGGCCGAAAAGAAGGTCTGGTTGCGCTGGCGCCAGTCGGTGATGAAAATCTGCCGTTCGGCCGCCGCCTCGATGGGCTGGCGCAGATTGTCGATATCGTCAGGATTGGAGACGAAAAGCTCTATCGACTGCACGACCCCTTCGGAGTTGAAGTAGAGCTGCGCTTCTTCCAGGGGCATGTAGATGATCGAGGAGTCGTATTCCGACATGCCGATCTCGAAGATCGCCGAGACCGTATAGGTTTTCACACGCGGATTGACACCAAGCGGCGTCACGTCGCCTTCCGGCGCCACGAGCGTGATCTGACCGCCGGCACTGAGGCCGAGCTGTTCGGCCATGCGCGAACCGATAGCGACGCCGGCACCCGAGGCGAAGCCGACAAGGTCGCCTTCCTTGATATGGTCGGAGACGGACTTCATCTTCGCAAGGTCATCGGCGCGGATGCCGCGCACCAGGGCACCTGTTCCGCCGCCGGCCGTCCCCTGCGCCAACGTCTGGCCTTCCACGAGCGGGATGGCCATGGTGACGCCGGGAACGGCGGCAAGGCGCTCGGAGAGCTTGGCATAGTCGTTCAGCGGGCTGTCGATCGGCTGGATGATCATGTGCCCGTTGATGCCGAGAATGCGCGAGATCAGTTCGGTGCGGAACCCGTTCATCACCGCCATGACGATGATGAGTGTCGCGACGCCCAGCATGATGCCGATGAAGGAGAAGCCGGCAATGACCGAGATGAAGGCTTCCTTGCGCCGGGAGCGCAGATAACGCCAGGCGACCATCCGCTCGAAAGCGGAGAACGGGCGGCTCTTCTTGAAGGCCTGGGCCTCTGTCGCCCCGCTCGCTGCGTCAGCCATGCTTTCTCCCCAATCCCCCGGCGCCTGCCGGCATCAATTACCAGACGTCAGGCGGTTGATCGCCGCCTCGATGGTCAGCGTCTCGCGTTCGCCGGTCTTGCGATCCTTGATCTCGACTTCGCCATTGGCGACGCCGCGCGGACCGGCGATGACCTGCACCGGGGCGCCGATGAGGTCGGCGGTCGCGAACTTCGCACCGGCGCGCTCGTCCTTGTCGTCATAGAGCACATCGACGCCGGCATTGAGCAGCGCGCCATAGATCGTCTCGCAGGCCGCGTCGCAGGCGGCATCGCCCGATTTCATGTTGATGACGATCGCTTCGAAGGGCGCAACGGCCTTCGGCCAGATGATGCCGTTCTCGTCATGCGAGGCTTCGATGATGGCGGGCACGAGGCGCGTCGGACCGATGCCGTAGGACCCCATATGCACCGTATGCTCCTTGCCGTCGGGGCCCTGAACCTTGGCGCCCATGGCTTCGGAGTATTTCGTGCCGAAATAGAAGATATGGCCGACCTCGATGCCGCGTGCCGACAGGCGTTCGCCCTCCGGGATCGCCTCGAAGGCGGGAGCGTCGTGCATCTCGGAGGTGGCCGCATAGCGCGAGGTCCACTTGTCGAAGATGCCCTTCAGGCCGGCGACGTCCTCGAAGTTGGTGTCCAGGCCGGGAACGTCGAAGTTCAGGAAGTCCTTGTGGCAGAAGACTTCCGACTCGCCCGTCTCGGCCAGGATGATGAATTCATGGCTGAGATCGCCGCCGATCGGGCCGGTATCGGCGCGCATCGGAATGGCGCGCAGGCCCATGCGCGAGAAGGTGCGCAGATAGGCCGCGAACATGCGATTATAGGCATGAACGGCGCCTTCGCGGTTCAGGTCGAAGGAATAGGCGTCCTTCATCAGGAATTCGCGCGAGCGCATGGTGCCGAAGCGCGGGCGGATTTCATCGCGGAACTTGAGCTGGATATGATAGAGGTTGAGCGGCAGGTCCTTGTAGGACTTCACGAACGAACGGAAGACGTCCGTGATCATTTCCTCATTGGTCGGACCATAGAGCATCGGACGCTCCTGACGATCCTTGATGCGCAGCATTTCCTTGCCATAGGCGTCATAGCGACCGCTTTCCTGCCAGAGCTCGGCGGACTGCAGCGTCGGCATCAGCAACTCGACGGCGCCGGAGCGGTTCTGCTCCTCGCGAATGATGGCATTCACCTTGTCGAGAACGCGCTTTCCCAGCGGCAGCCAGGTGTAGATGCCCTGGGACTGTTGCTTGACCATACCCGCACGCAGCATGAGCCGGTGGGAGACGATTTCGGCCTCCTTGGGGTTTTCCTTGAGGATGGGCAGGAAGAAGCGGGAAAGGCGCATATCGGTTTCCGGTGTGACTGATCCGCCCTATTCCGGGAATCGGGCAAAATGACGTTGATTTTCACGCGTTCATAAACGCTTCGCCATCGGAAGGAAACCCGGCTGGATTTGGCCGGCATTCCGACTCGAAGCGCCGTCCACCACACGCGGCGGACCTGCTGAATGTGGCAGAAAAATGGGGGCGCCTATAACGGAAATTGCGCATAAGTTGTCAATCGAAAAATTTTATTCCACTGTAGCAAAAATGCAAAAAAAGCGGATGACAACGCCTAACGTTTGGGCTAGTTTCAGGCCACAAAACAGGCAGGAAGTGCAAATTCCAGCCATTTTCGCGGTCAAGTCTTGGGAGGATCAGATCTTAGGCGCGCGTAGACGCTGCCACCGCACAACGGATAAAGATCACGCGATACCTGCAAAACAAGGCTTTTAGCCTTGTTTTTTTTTGCCTTTTCCCAACCGCACTTTCTCGCCGTCAGGTTTCCCGACTGCATCGGCTCGCCAAAAATGCGCGCGCAAGATCCCTGCGACACTCCGCCTCACGCTACGCGAGGCTGACTCAACGAAAAGACGTGGATTTCAGCTTGCCGGACAAGGCAAACGGGATTGTTCAACAAGCTTTATGACAAAGCGCAAAAGGCAGATTTTTCGCAAAAACCCGGAAGACGGAAATACCTTACCCAGGCGCCTGTGAAGGTCATTAACCTCTGCGGCTGCGATTACTCGTAATCCGGGTAGAATTGCGGAAGGGAATCGAGGCCGTAGCCGAGGCGCACCGAAAGCACGTACCAGGCGCCATAAATCACCGCCGAGACCAGCGTCGTCACCAATAGGATACGGCCGCCTCGGAACCGTGCCGGTGCGCTTTCCACCGTGCCGAGCACCACGTCGTTCGCTTCGCCCTGCGTCTTCAGCCCGAAGGGCAGCACGGCAAAGAGCGTCATCCACCAGACGATGAAATAGACGGCGAAATAAGAAAACACCTGCATGGAAGACCCCTCGTGCGACAGCGGGTCTTTTACGCCGCTTGCTCGCGAAGTTCAAACGGCCGGATGGCGGCTTGCTGTCACACCTGTTCGAGTTCGACAAGCGTGCCCATAAAATCCTTCGGGTGAAGGAAGAGCACCGGCTTGCCGTGCGCGCCGGTCTTGGGGCTGCCATCGCCCAGTACACGCGCACCGCTCGCCACCAGCCGATCGCGGGCGGCTAGGATATCGTCCACCTCGTAGCAGATATGGTGCATCCCGCCGGCCGGCGCCTTTTCGAGGAAGGCCGCGATGGGCGAACCATCGCCCAACGGCTCCAGCAACTCCACCTTGGTGTTCGCCAGCTCGACGAAAACCACCGTCACGCCATGGTCCGGCAGGGCCTGCGGCTTGGAAACCGTCGCGCCCAGCGTATCGCGATAGGTTGCGACGGCAGCGGCAAGATCCGGCACGGCGATGGCGATGTGGTTGACCCGACCCAGCATGAAATCCCCTCTCCTCGTTGCCGCACCGGTAGCACCCGGCGCGGCGGCAAGGAATCAGACTTTCGTCAGGAACACCGTGACGACGGGCTTCTTGCCCCAGATCTCGTTTGCCGTGGAGCGCACGGCGCGGCGCACAGCCTCCCGCACCATCTCGAGATCCTTGCGACGGGCGCGCGGAATGCTTTCAACGGCGCCGAGCACGGCGTCGTAGAGCGTGTCGCCCATGTCCTCGCCCTCGTCGTCGAACTGCGGCAGGCCGAAGGGCTCGACTTCCGGATCGCCCTGGAAGTCGAAACGGCTATCGAGCAGGATGCTGACAGCGACATGGCCGACGAAGGCAAGCTTGCGGCGGTCGCCGATACCCATTTCCTCGTAGTCGCCGATGAGGTTGCCGTCCTTGAAGATGCGGCCGAAGGGCGCGTGATCGACCACTTCGGGCGCACCGGGCGCAAGCTTCAGCACGTCGCCGTTGCGCACGCGCGGCACTTCGGCAATGCCGGATTGTCCAGCAAGCTCGGCGTGTGCCGTCAGGTGCGCGGCCTCGCCGTGCACAGGCACGACTATCTTCGGGCGCGTCCAGCTGTACATCTGTTGCAGTTCGTTCCGGCGCGGGTGGCCGGAAACGTGCACCAGCGCCTCGCTGTCGGTGATGACGTTGATACCCTGTTCGACCAGGCCGTTCTTGATGTCGTTGATCGCCTTCTCATTGCCGGGAATGGCGCGGGAGGAGAAGATGATCGTATCGCCGTCCGTGAAGGCGACGTTGCGCATCTCGTCGCGGGCGATCTTGGCGAGCGCCGCACGCGGCTCGCCCTGGCTGCCCGTCAGGATGACCACGACCTTGTCGCGCGGGATGTAGCCGAATTCGTCTTCCTCGATGAACGGCTTGAGGCCTTCCATCAGGCCGATGTCGCGCGCAACATTCGTCACGCGCTTCATGGAACTGCCGAGCAACAGCACCTCGCGGCCGGCAGCTTCCGCTGCCTGCGCGATGGAACGGATGCGGCCGACATTCGACGAGAAGGTGGTGATGCCCACCCTGCCCTCGGCTGCTTCGATGATCTTCGTCAGGCTTTCCGAAACCTCGCGCTCCGACGGCGAAACGCCATCGCGCAGCGCGTTGGTGCTGTCGCAGATCAGCGCCAGAACACCCTCGTCACCGAGCTTGCGGAACCGGGTTTCGTCCGTCAGGGGACCGAGCGACGGATCGAGATCGATCTTCCAGTCGCCAGTATGAATGACGGTGCCGAGCGGCGTCTTGATCGCAAGCGACATCGGCTCGGGAATGGAGTGGTTGACGCCGATCGCCTCGATTTCGAAGGGGCCGACATTGATACGGTCGCCCTGCTTGAAGATCGTCACAGGAATTTCGACACGGCTGCGCTCGTAGTCGCGCTTGGCCTCCAGCATGCCGGCCGTGAAGGGCGAGGCATAGACCGGCACGTTGAGGCCGGGCCAGAGGTCGTTCAGCGCACCGTAGTGATCTTCATGCGCATGCGTGATGATGATGCCCTTGAGCTTTTCGCGCTCCTTCGCAAGGAAGCGGATGTCGGGCAGCACGAGATCGACGCCCGGCAGGTCCGGTCCCGGGAAGGTGACGCCGCAATCGACCATGATCCACTGGCGGTTGGTCTTCGGGCCATAGCCGTAGAGTGCCAGGTTCATGCCGATTTCGCCGACGCCGCCAAGCGGCAGGAATACCAGTTCGTCTTCTTTTGCCATCGGCTTCAAAAAATCCTATCCAAAAAACACGTCGCCGGCCGCGATCAACCGCGTGCCGCCGTCATCCGTCTCCAGCTTGAGGAGACCTGTATCATCAATTCCGGAAAAGCGCCCGGAAATAGAACAGTCGGGAAGGTTGACCGTTATGTTTTCCCCGATGCCGCCGGCCACCTGTTTCCAGCGTTCCATGATGGCCGCAATGCCGCGTCCGCGGTTCCACAAAGACAGCGCTTCGGCCATCGACTGGAAGAGATGGGCGAAAAGCTCGTCGGGAGAAGCTGAAACTCCGAAATCGCGTAGTGTCGCCACGGGATAGAGCCCGGCATCCGGCGCCACGGACACGTTGATGCCGATGCCGACGACAAGGCCATGCCGGCCATCCGGCAGCGTCTCACCCTCGATCAGAATACCGCAGATCTTGCGGCGCTCGATGAGGATGTCGTTCGGCCATTTGATCAACACTTCAGGTGCGTTGAGCGGCATGACACGGCTGACGGCATCCTGCACGGCGACGGCGACGGCGAGCGGCAGGGAACCCAGCCGTTCCATCGGGGCGGCATCGATCAGCAGAAGCGAAGCATAGAGATTGCCCGGCTCGGAGAACCATGCGCGCCCACGCCGGCCGCGTCCGTCCATCTGGCGATCGGCGGTAATCCAGAGACCGGAAAGCGCGCCCTTTCGGGCGCGCTCCAGGCATTCCGTATTGGTCGAGCCGACTTCGGCGAGCGCCTCGTGCCTGAAGTCGTCGAGCGACAACCGGCCGGCGCTGTCAAACCGGCTCAAAAGAAGGTCCGCGCAGCGGCTTCCGCCGCGTTGCCGATCGGGCCACCGATCAGCACATACCCCAGCACAAAGAGACCGGAGATGCCGAAGACCAGCTTCAGCTCACCCGCCGTACGGGCGAATTCGCCGGTTGCCTCATCGAACCACATCACCTTGATGACGCGCAGATAGTAGTAAGCGCCGACGACCGAGGAGAGAACGCCGATGATGGCCAGCGCATAGAGCTGCGCCTCGATGGCCGCCATGAAGACGAAGTACTTGGCGAAGAAGCCTGCCATCGGCGGGATGCCGGCGAGCGAGAACATCAGGATCGTCAGCACGGTCGCCATGAATGGGTTGGTCGAGGAGAGACCGGCGAGGTCATCGATATTCTCGACATTCTCGCCTTCCTTGCGGCGCATGGCGAGGATGATCGCGAAGGTGCCGAGCGTCATGACCATGTAGATGAGCATGTAGAGCGCAACGCCACGCACGCCGGCCATGGAGCCGGCGGCCAGGCCGACCAGCGCATAGCCCATATGGCCGATCGACGAGTAGGCCATCAGGCGCTTGATGTTCTTCTGGCCGATGGCCGCAAACGAACCGAGCAGCATGGAGGCGATCGAGATGAAGACGATGACCTGCTGCCAGTCGGCGACGACGGGCTGGAAGGCCTCGATGACGATGCGCACCAGCATGGCCATGGCGGCGACCTTCGGGGCCGCGGCGAAAAACGCCGTGACCGGGGTCGGCGCGCCCTCGTAAACATCAGGCGTCCACATGTGGAACGGCACTGCCGAAATCTTGAAGGCGAGACCGGCAAGGATGAACACCAGGCCAAAGACGAGGCCCAGCGAACGACCTTCGGCCGTCAGCGCTGCCGCGATGTCCTGGAAGCCGATATGGCCGGTGAAGCCGTAGACCAGCGACATGCCGTAGAGCAGCATGCCCGACGACAGCGCGCCCAGCACGAAATACTTCAGGCCGGCTTCCGTCGAGCGCAGGCTGTCGCGATTGATCGCGGCGACCACGTAGAGCGCCAGCGACTGGAGTTCCAGCGCGAGATAGAGCGACAGCAGGCTGTTGGCCGAGATCATCAGCAGCATGCCGAGTGTCGACAGCACGATGAGCACCGGAAACTCGAAACGGTCGAGCTGTTCGGAACGGGCGTGGCCGACGGTCATCACCATGGCGGTGATCGAGCCGATGAGCGCCAGTACCTTCATGAACTTGGCAAACGCGTCCGAGACGAAGGCGCCGCCATAGGCCTCACCTTCGCCGGTCGCGAGCACCAGCCAGAGGCCGGCGATGATGAGAACGGCAACGGCAAGGCCGGTGACGGTGGTACCCGAGCGCTCGCCCGAGAACACACCGATCATCAGGAGGACCAGGCCGCCGACGGCGAGAATGATCTCGGGCGTCGAGAGCTGAAGGCTGGCAAGGATTGTATCAGCGGTCATTGTCTGGTCCCGTCCTCAGTTCGCCGTGAGCGCAACGGATTGCGCCGCTTGCAGAGCCGCGGAGTATTGATTGAGAAGCGCGTCGACCGAAGCCGCCGTCACATCGAAGACCGGCGCCGGATAGACACCGAAGAAGATCGTCAGGATCACCAGCGGATAGAGCAACGCCTTTTCACGGCCCGTTAGGTCGAGCAGCGATTTCAGGCTTTCCTTCTCGAGCGCACCGAAGATCACCCGACGGTAGAGCCAGAGCGCATAGGAGGCCGAGAGGATGACGCCGGTGGTGGCAAAGAGCGCCACCCAGGTATTGGCGCGGAAGATGCCGATCAGCGTCATGAATTCGCCGACGAAACCCGACGTGCCGGGAAGGCCGACATTTGCCATCGTGAAAATCATGAAGGCGACGGCATATTTCGGCATGTTGTTGACGAGGCCGCCATAGGCCGAGATCTCGCGGGTATGCAGCCGGTCATAGACAACGCCGACGCAGAGGAAGAGCGCGCCAGAGACGATGCCGTGCGAGAGCATCTGGAAGATGGCGCCCTGCAGACCCTGCTCATTCGCCGCGAAGATGCCCATGGTGACGTAGCCCATATGGGCGACCGACGAATAGGCGATCAGCTTCTTGATATCGTCCTGCATCAGCGCCACCAGCGAGGTATAGATGATGGCGATGACCGACAGCGCGAAGACGAAGGGCGCGAAATAGTCCGATGCGAGCGGGAACATGGCGAGCGAAAAACGGATGAAACCGTAGCCGCCAAGCTTCAGCAGCACGCCGGCCAGGATGACCGAGCCCGCCGTCGGCGCCTGGACGTGCGCGTCGGGAAGCCAGGTGTGCACCGGCCACATCGGCATCTTCACCGCGAAGGACGCGAAGAAGGCGAGCCACAGCCAGGTCTGCATATGGGCCGGGAAGTTGTAGGCGAGCAGTTCCGTGATGTCGGTCGTGCCGGCCTGCCAGTACATCGCCATGATGGCGAGCAGCATCAGCACCGAGCCGAGCAGCGTGTAGAGGAAGAACTTGTAGGATGCGTAGACGCGATCCTTGCCGCCCCACACGCCGATGATGATGAACATCGGAATGAGGCCCGCTTCGAAGAAGACGTAGAAGAGAACGATATCGAGCGAAACGAAGACGCCGACCATGAACACTTCCAGAAGCAGGAAGGCGATCATGTATTCCTTCAGGCGCTTCTCGACCGAATTCCAGCTTGCGAGCACGCAGAACGGCATCAGGAAGGTCGAGAGGATGACGAACAGCATGGAAATGCCGTCGACGCCGAGATGATAGGAAATGCCGGTGCCGAGCCATTCATGCTTTTCGAGCATCTGGAAGCCGGGGTTCGAATAGTCGAACCCGATCCAGATGAACAGCGAGAGCACGAAGGTGAAGACCGTCGTCAGCATCGCGACGTTCAGGATGTTGCGGCGGCCATACGGACTGTCCTCACGGGTCAGCAGCAGAAGCGCCACGCCGACGAGCGGGAGAAAGGTGACCGCTGAAAGAATGGGCCAATCGGTCATCAGAGGGAGCTCCCGAGCATCATCCAGGTAACGAGTGCTGCAATACCCAGCAGCATCGCGAATGCGTAGTGATAGAGGTAACCGGTCTGCAGGCGCACGACGCGATCGGTGACGTCGACGACGCGGGCCGCGATACCGTTCGGACCGAGACCGTCGATGACGGCGCCGTCACCCTTCTTCCACAGCGTCTTGCCGAGCCACATGGCGGGGCGGACGAAGAGGAAGTCGTAGAGTTCGTCGAAGTACCACTTGTTGAGCAGGAACTGGTAGAGACCACGGTGCTGCTCGGCAAGCGCCTTCGGCGTTTCCGGCGAGCGGATGTACATGTACCAGGCGGTGACGAAACCGATGGCCATGGCTGCGAACGGGCTCCACTTCACCCAGAGCGGGACGTGGTGATACTCGTTGACTAGCTCGTTTTCCGGCAGCGTGAACAGGGCACCCTGCCAGAATTCGGCATAGTGATGCCCGAAGAAATATTCGACGAAGATCACGCCCGCCACAACCGCACCGGCGGCCAGCAGATAGAGCGGGATCAACATGACGGCAGGCGATTCGTGCACATGGTGCATGACGTCGGCGGAAGCGCGCGGCTTGCCGAAGAAGGTCATGAAGGCCAGGCGCCAGGAGTAGAAGCTCGTGAAGAGCGCCGCGATGACCAGCATCACGAAGGCGAAGCCGGCGACCGGGCTATGCGACGCGAAGGTCGATTCGATGATCGCGTCCTTCGAGAAGAAGCCGGCGAATCCGATGACGGTACCCGGGATACCGACGCCGGTCAGCGCGAGCGTGCCGATCGTCATCATCCAGAAGGTCACGGGGATGTGCTTGCGCAGGCCACCCATGTAGCGCATGTCCTGCTCGCCATCGACGGCGTGGATGACCGAGCCGGCGCCTAGGAACAGCAGGGCCTTGAAGAAGGCGTGCGTGAAGAGGTGGAAGATCGCCGCGCCGTAAGCACCGATGCCGAGTGCCACGAACATGTAGCCGAGCTGCGAGCAGGTCGAGTAGGCGATGACGCGCTTGATGTCGTTCTGCACGAGGCCGACCGTCGCCGCAAAGAAGGCGGTGATGGCGCCGACGAGCGTCACGACCATCAGGGCGGTGTGCGACAGTTCGAACAGCGGCGACATGCGGGCGACGAGGAAGACGCCGGCGGTGACCATGGTCGCGGCATGGATGAGGGCCGACACCGGGGTCGGGCCTTCCATGGCGTCCGGCAGCCAGGTGTGCAGCAGGAACTGCGCCGACTTGCCCATCGCGCCCATGAAGAGCAGCAGGCAGGTGGCGGTCAGCGCATGCGACTTGTCCAGCGTCATGCCGAAGAGGTTGATGACGGGTGCAGCTGCATCCGCTGCACCTTCGGCCGGCAGGTAGGTCGCCGCGGTGGCGAAGATCGTCTCAAGGTTGATCGAGCCGAACAGCACGAACACGCTGGAAATGCCCAGAATGAAACCGAAGTCGCCGACTCGGTTGACGATGAAGGCCTTCATAGCGGCAGCGCAGGCCGACGGCTTCTTGTACCAGAAACCGATCAGCAGATAGGATGCCAGACCCACGCCTTCCCAGCCGAAGAACATCTGGAGAAGGTTGTCCGACGTCACCAGCATGAGCATGGCGAAGGTGAAGAGCGAGAGATAGGCGAAGAAGCGCGGCCGATGCGGATCGTGATGCATATAGCCGATCGAATAGACGTGCACGAGCGTCGAGACCGAGTTCACGACGACGAGCATGACGGCCGTCAGCGTATCGACGCGGAACGCCCATTCGACATCGAAGCCGCCGGACTGGATCCAGCGCAGCACGCTGACCTTGACCATCTCCGTCTCGCCCATGGCGACGTCGAAGAAGACGATCCACGACAGGACTGCCGCCAGGATCATGAAGCCGGACGTGACATATTCCGACGCCTTGGCGCCGATCGTGTTGCCGCCGATGCCGGCGATCAGGAAGCCGGTGAGCGGGAGGAAGACGATTGCCTTGATGATGGTATCCATGACCCGATCAACCCTTCATCATATTGACGTCTTCGACGGCGATCGAACCGCGGTTGCGGTAGAAGACGACGAGAATTGCAAGACCGATGGCCGCTTCCGCAGCCGCGACGGTCAGAATGAACAGCGCGAAGACCTGGCCGACGATGTCGTTCAGGAAGTGCGAGAACGCGACCATGTTGATGTTGACCGACAAGAGGATCAGCTCGATCGACATCAGGATGACGATGACGTTCTTCCGGTTCAGGAAGATACCGAAAACGCCGAGGGTGAACAGGATGGCGCTGACGGTGAGATAGTGGGAAATACCGATTTCCATTTTTCTTTATCCTTGGTCCCGCGCTGCCTCAGATGCCCTGGCCGGGCTTCACCTTGACCACCTCGACGGCGGTTTCCGGCGTACGGGCAACCTGCTGCGGGATGTTCTGGCGCTTGATATGTGGCTTGTGACGCAGCGTCAGCACGATCGCGCCGATCATGGCGACGAGCAGCACGAGGCCGGCAATCTGGAAGTAATAGACGTAGTGCGTATAGAGCACGTCGCCGAGGGCGGCGGTGTTCTGGCGCTCCGCGATCGGCGGGATCGGCATCGAGGCATTGGCGGCGATCTCCGGCGAGAGCGTCGAGCCACCGACGACGACGACCAGCTCGATCGCCAGGATGATGCCGATCAGCGCGCCGACCGGGGCGTATTCGAGCGCACCGGACCGCAATTCGGCGAAGTCGATGTCGAGCATCATGACGACGAAGAGGAAGAGAACCGCAACCGCGCCGACATAGACGACCAGCAGGATCATCGCCAGGAACTCGGCGCCCGTCAAAAGGAACAGGCCCGCCGCGTTGAAGAAGGTGAGGATAAGGAACAGCACGGAATAAACCGGGTTCCTCGACGCGATCACCATGAAGGCGGACGCCACCGCCACGAAGGCGAACAGATAGAAGAATAGAGCCTGCAGACCCATTTTGGTGCCTTTTCGTCTTCCCCGGAGAAGGTCCCCCTTCCCCGTCGAAGCCTGACGAACCGTCTCGTCAGGCACTTCACGTTCATTATGCCTTTTCGCTGCGATCAGCGGTAAGGCGAGTCCATAGCGATGTTGCGGGCGATTTCCCGTTCCCAGCGATCGCCGTTTTCGAGAAGCTTCTGCTTGTCGTAGTAGAGCTCTTCGCGCGTCTCGGTCGAGAATTCGAAATTCGGCCCCTCGACGATGGCGTCGACCGGGCACGCTTCCTGGCAGAAGCCGCAATAGATGCACTTCACCATGTCGATATCGTAACGCACCGTGCGGCGTGTGCCGTCGTTGCGGCGCGGGCCGGCTTCGATGGTGATGGCCTGGGCAGGACAGATCGCTTCGCACAGCTTGCAGGCGATGCAGCGCTCTTCACCGTTCGGGTAACGGCGCAGCGCATGCTCGCCGCGGAAGCGCGGAGAGACCGGGCCCTTTTCGAAGGGATAGTTCACCGTCGCCTTGGGGCGGAAGAAGTAGCGCATCGACAGGAAGAATGCGCCAACGAATTCCTTGAGGAACAGCGAGTTTACGGCTTGTGAGAGACCAGCCATTTCAAGCTCCAATGCTGCTGAGGGTCAGGATGGTCCTCATGCGGACCAGCCCGTGAGCTTCAGCACGAATGCAACGATGACCACCATGGCGAGCGAGATCGGAAGGAAAACCTTCCAGCCAAGACGCATGAGCTGGTCGTAGCGGTAGCGCGGCACGAAAGCCTTCACCATCGCGAACATGAAGAAGACGAAGGAGGCCTTGAGCACGAACCAGATGATGCCGGGAACCCAGTTGAGGAACCAGACGTCGACCGGAGGCAGCCAGCCGCCGAGGAAGAGAATCGTCGTCAGCGCGCACATCAGGCAGATGGCGGCATATTCGCCGAGCATGAACATCATGTACGGGGTGGAGCCGTACTCGACCATGAAGCCGGCCACCAGTTCGGATTCGGCTTCCGGAAGATCGAAGGGCGGGCGGTTCGTCTCGGCCAGCGCCGAGATGAAGAAGATGACGAACATCGGGAACAGAGACAGCCAATGCCAGTCGAGGAAGGATGGCGGCAGGCCGATGCGCGTGCCGAGGCCGTCGCTCTGCGACATCACGATATCGGTCAGGTTCAGCGAGCCGACGCAAAGCAGAACCGTGACGATGACGAAGCCGATCGACACTTCATAGGAGACCATCTGCGCGGCCGAACGCAGCGCGCCGAGGAACGGATACTTCGAGTTCGAAGCCCAGCCGCCCATGATGATGCCATAGACTTCGAGCGAGGAGATCGCGAAGATATAGAGGATGCCGACATTAATGTTGGCGATGACCCAGCCATTGTTGAGCGGCACGACCGCCCAGGTGGCGAGCGCCAGCGTCACGGAGACGAGCGGGGCCAGAAGGAAGATCACCTTGTTGGCGGTCGCCGGGATGACCGGTTCCTTGAAGACGAACTTCAAAAGGTCGGCGAAGGACTGGAACAGACCCCAGGGGCCGACGACGTTCGGGCCACGACGCAGCTGAACGGCCGCCCAGATCTTGCGGTCGGCGAGGAGCACGTAGGCGATGAAGACCAGAAGCGCGACCAGGAGCAGCAGCGACTGCGCCACCATGATCAGGCCGGGCCAAACGTAGGTCGAAATGAAAGCGTCCATAACGTCTTATTCCTTCGCGCTCATTCCGCCGCGGCTTTGAAATTGTTGCGGGCAAGCGCCGAGCACTCGGCCATGACCGCGGAGGCGCGCGCTATCGGGTTCGTCAAATAGAAGTCTTTGATCGGAGACGCAAACCCGGAATTCGCCATCGTCCCGCCTTTTTTCGCAAGTGCGGAAAGATCAGCGATTTCGCCGGCCGCGATCTCGTCGATCCGGGCGAAATGCGGGTGTGCGGCATAGAGTTTTGCGCGCAGCTGGAGAAGCGAATCGAACGGCAGCTTGCTTCCGAGCACGTCGGAGAGTGCGCGCAGGATCGCCCAGTCCTCGCGGGCGTCACCCGGCGCGAAGCCGGCGCGGTTGCCCATCTGGACGCGGCCTTCGGTGTTGACCCAGGTGCCCGACTTTTCGGTGTAGGTCGCACCCGGCAGGATGACGTCGGCGACATGCGCCGCGTTGTCGCCATGCGAGCCGATATAGACCGTGAAGGCGGATTTCTTGGCGAAATCCATCTCGTCGGCGCCGAGCAGGAACAGAACGTCCGTGCCCGAGAGCATCTCGGCGGCGTTCTTGCCACCCTCGCCCGGCACAAAGCCGAGGTCGAGACCGCCGACGCGGGACGCCGCGGTGTGCAGAACGGCAAGGCCGTTCCAGTCCGCCTTCACCGCACCGACTTTTTCTGCGAGCGCCGTGACAGCCGCGAGAACCGCCAGACCGTCAGCACGCGACAGCGCGCCCTGACCGACGATGATCATCGGACGTTCGGCCTTCTTCAGCTTGGCGGCGAACTTGACCGAACCGTCGAGGAGGCCGGAAAGCGTGTCCGTACCGGCGCCGAGATAGTCGTAGCCGTAGCGCAGCTCGGCCTGCTCGCCGATCACACCGATCGGGAAGTTGTCCATGCGCCAGCGCTTGCGGATGCGGGCATTGAGCACGGCGGCCTCGAGGCGCGGGTTGGCGCCGACGATGAGCAGCGCGTCCGCCTGCTCGATGCCTTCGATGGTCGGGTTGAACAGGTAGCTGGCGCGGCCGAAGGACGGGTCGAGAGCCGAGCCATCCTGGCGGCAGTCGATGTTCTTCGAACCGAGCGAAGCCATCAGTTCGCGCAGCGCGAACATTTCTTCGACGGAAGCGAGGTCGCCGGCAATCGCGCCGATGCGGTCGCCCGACGTGCCGGCAACGGCGGCCTTGATGGCGCCGAAGGCGTCAGCCCACGAGGCAGGCTGCAGGCGGCCGTCCTTGCGGACATAGGGGCGGTCGAGGCGCTGGGTCTTCAGGCCATCCCAGATGAAGCGGGTCTTGTCGGAGATCCACTCTTCGTTGATCTCTTCGTTGATGCGCGGCAGGATGCGCATGACTTCGCGGCCGCGCGTATCGACGCGGATGGCCGAGCCGACGGCGTCCATGACGTCGATCGATTCTGTTTTGCTCAGTTCCCACGGACGGGCCGTGAAGGCGAAGGGCTTGGAGGTCAGTGCGCCGACCGGGCAGAGGTCGACCACGTTGCCCTGAAGCTCCGAGGTCATCGCCTGTTCGAGATAGGTGGTGATCTCGGCATCCTCACCGCGGCCGATCAGGCCAAGCTCGGTGATCCCTGCCACTTCCGTCGTGAAACGAACGCAGCGCGTGCAGTGGATGCAGCGGTTCATGATCGTCTTGACGAGCGGGCCGATATACTTGTCCTCGACCGCACGCTTGTTCTCGGAGTAGCGCGAACTGTCGATGCCGAAGGCCATCGCCTGGTCCTGCAGGTCGCATTCGCCGCCCTGGTCGCAGATCGGGCAATCCAGCGGGTGGTTGATGAGCAGGAATTCCATCACGCCTTCGCGCGCCTTCTTGACCATCGGCGTGGTCGTGAAGACTTCCGGCGCTTCGCCATTCGGGCCGGGGCGCAAGTCGCGCACGCCCATGGCGCAGGAGGCCGCCGGCTTCGGCGGGCCACCCTTCACCTCGACGAGGCACATGCGGCAGTTGCCGGCAACCGACAGCCGCTCGTGGAAACAGAAGCGCGGAACCTCGGCGCCCGCCTCCTCGCACGCCTGAAGCAGCGTGAAGTGATCCGGGACTTCGATTTCTTTTCCGTCGACTTTCAGCTTTGCCATATCTCAATTCCCGCTTTGACACGAAGACCGTGTCTCGCCAGCGCCTTTTCTCCGGCGTCCGCTCAGGGCTCGCGCCCTTCCCATCCGCCTTAGTTCCTACTGCCGGTTTCGGTGGGACCTAGCCCCTGCCCTTCACCAGCGTCTTTGCCTGCTCTACCCAGCCATCGCGGGCTATGCGCCCGCTGAACCCGAGTTCGGCTTCGATCCTTGCCACATCCGAAGCCGCGAGGGCCGCGATGTCGGCGTAGCGCTTGAAGCCCATGCCGTTCAGCACCTGCTCCAGCTTCGGCCCGATGCCTGAAATCACTTTCAGGTCGTCGGTTTTTGCGGCCTTCGCCGGCGCCTTGCGCACTGGCTTGGCATCCGCGGTCTTCGGCGTCGCGTTTTTATCCCGCGCCACCTTCACCCTCTGCTCGGCAACCGGCGTTTCAGCCTTGGCCACCGGCTCATTCGGAACCACCCTAAGCTCCGGCTTCGCCTTGACGGTCTCGACCTTTGCCTCTTCGGCTTGCGCCTTTGCAGCCTGTTCAGCCGCTTCGTCCAGCGCCGCCCGGGTTTGCTCGGCCGCGCTCTGCATCACGCCCAGCATCATCGTTGCCATCTGGCCCGCAATGCTGAAACCGAGCGCGGTCGTCGCCGCGATCGCCGTCACCGGATTTGCCATCAGCGGATGCCGCGACACATCTGGCATTTGCTTCAGCCACGGCGAGAACCCGAACGGGTCTGCGCCGGAGGCTTCAGCCGGCGGGACGTTGGTCGCATTCGCATCCTGTCCTGCCGGCTTCGTCATCGTCTTACTCCGCTGCTTCCAGCACCGCGCCATGATCCATGGCGTTGGCGGTGTACTGGTCGATACGCGCCTCGATTTCGGGGCGGAAGTTGCGAATGAGGCCCTGGATCGGCCAGGCGGCCGCATCACCGAGGGCGCAGATCGTGTGTCCCTCGATCTGCTTGGTGACGTCGAACAGCATGTCGATTTCACGCTTCTGCGCATTGCCCGTGACCATGCGCTGCATGACGCGCATCATCCAGCCGGTGCCTTCGCGGCACGGCGTGCACTGGCCGCAGCTCTCATGCTTGAAGAAAGCCGAGATGCGCCAGATTGCCTTGATGATGTCGGTTGAGCGATCCATGATGATCATGCCGCCGGTGCCGAACGAGGACTTGACCTCGCGCAGGCCGTCGAAATCGAGCGTGACGTTCATCATGTCCTCGGCCTTGACGACCGGGCAGGATGCGCCGCCGGGGATGACGGCGAGCAGGTTGTCCCAGCCGCCGCGAATGCCGCCGCCGTGCTTTTCGACCATCTCCTTGAAGGAGATGCTCATGCTCTCTTCGATCGTGCAGGGCGTGTTGACGTGGCCGGACATCATGAACAGCTTGGTGCCGACATTGTTCGGGCGGCCGAACGAGGAGAACCAGCCGGCGCCACGGCGCAGGATCGTCGGCGTCACGGCGATCGATTCGACGTTGTTGACGGTCGTCGGGCAGCCATAGAGACCCATGTTCGCCGGGAACGGCGGCTTCAGGCGCGGCTGGCCCTTCTTGCCCTCAAGGCTCTCGAGCAGCGCGGTTTCTTCACCGCAGATATAGGCGCCGGCGCCGTGGTGGACATAGATGTCGATGTCGTAGCCGAGCTTGTTGTTCTTGCCGAGCAGGCCGGCGTCATAGCACTCGTCGATCGCCGCCTGCAGTGCCTCGCGCTCGCGGATGAACTCGCCGCGCACATAGATATAGGCCGCATGGGCGCCCATGGCGAAGGAGGCGATGACGCAGCCTTCGATCAGCGTATGCGGATCGTGGCGCAGAATGTCGCGGTCCTTGCAGGTGCCGGGTTCGGATTCGTCGGCATTGACGACGAGATAGTGCGGACGGCCGTCGGATTCCTTCGGCATGAAGGACCACTTGAGACCCGTCGGGAAGCCGGCACCGCCGCGGCCGCGCAGGCCCGACGCCTTGACCTCGTTGACGATCCAGTCGCGGCCCTTTTCGAGCAGCTGCTTCGTGCCATCCCAATGCCCCCGGGCCATGGCGCCTTTCAGCGACTTGTCCTTGGTGCCGTAGATATTGGTGAAGATACGATCCTGGTCCTTAAGCATGGTTCTTACCCGCCATTTTCCGTGGCATTGCCAGCGCCGAAAAAGCGCTTCGCAATGAATTGAAATGCTACGCCGCCGGCAACAGCGCTGCCCGCCGCCTTCAGCAGCAGCAGCGCGACGGCGCCCATGTCGGTCGTCTGCAGCCCGTCCTTGAACGCGGTCTGCTCACCGACTTCCACTCCCAGGACCTCGGAAGGCGCCAGGAACGTCGAATAGACAAAGTAACCGAACCCGACAAGCGCGCCTGCGAGATAGGCCGGCGACTTCAACGGATTGGTGCGGACGGCATGAAGGTCGTCCAGCGATTTGCGAAACTTGTTGGCCACCCAGTAGAAGAAAAGGCCGGCCAGCAACGAGGCGAAGACGACGGAGAACGGATCCGTCCTGCCGCTCATCACCACGTTGAAATAGGCGGCGAACAGCGCCATCCCGACGCCCACCGCCTTCGGCCAGTGCTTCTCGATCAGGACGACCGTCGGGTTGGCCTCGCGCGGCTCATCGGCACGCACCATGACCCGGCTCCGGTCGCCCGAAACCTTGTGGGGACCGTCAGCGTTCGACAAGCGTACGGACGCCGTCGGGGTTTTACCCCCAACACCGGTCTCCGTGCCCTTCTTGCCGAATGTCGCCATCGTTTTCCTGCCTTATCGCGGCTTCTTGCCGAAGACGCGGATGTATTCCGCTTCGCCACCCTTGGCGAGCGCCTTGGCCTGCTTGACCCAGTCGTCGCGCTCGATGCGGCCCTTGAAGTTCAGGTAGCCGTCGACCCATTCGCGCTCGGCCTTCTTCCACCCGGCGACTTGCGCGAAGGTGAAGATGCCGAGTTCGTGCAGGATACCACCGATCTTCGGGCCGACGCCGGAGATGAGCTCCAGGTCGTCCGGTGTTTCGGGCCGCGCGATGCCGGCTGGACGGTTCTTGTCTTCCAGCGACGGCTTGCCGACGAGTGCAGCCGGCTGCTTCGCAGCCTCATCGCCGCCTTCGGCGCGCGCGTCGCCCTTGACCTTGGTGTTCGCGGCCGCCTCCGCCTTGGCATTTGCCGGCGTCTTCAGCTTGGGATCGGTTTCCACGGCGTCGGTCGTCGGCTTGGCGGCGTTCGACGGGGGAACGATGACGCTGTCCCCGTCCACCGTCTTGGCGCGGGTCGGCGCCTTCTTGGCAGCCGGTTCCGGCTCGTTGAGGCTGGTGAGGCCACCGGCCGGCGCGGAGGTGATACGGTCGATCTGCGGACCGGGCTCGACGGTCGCGCCTTTGCCGGCATCGAAGCGGTCGATGATGTGCTCAAGCTGCGTCGGCGTCAGGTCTTCGAAGCTGTCCTTGAAGATCATGATCATCGGAGCGTTCACGCAGGCGCCCTGACACTCGACCTCTTCCCACGAGAGCGTACCGCTCTCGTTGCGATGGAAGGGCTCGGCATGGATGCGCTTCTTGCAGACGTTGATCAGGTCTTCCGCGCCGCGCAGCATGCAGGGCGTGGTGCCGCAGACCTGGATATGCGCGCGCGTACCGATCGGCAGGAGCTGAAACTGCGTGTAGAAGGTCGCGACCTCGAGCACGCGGATATAGGCCATATCCAGCATGTCGGCGACGGATTCGATGGCAGCCTTGGTGACCCAGCCGTCCTGCTCCTGAGCCCGCATCAGAAGCGGGATCACGGCCGACTGCTGACGACCCTTCGGATACTTGTTGATGGTTGCCTTCGCCCAGGCTGCGTTCTCCTTGGAAAAGGCGAAGCTGGCGGGCTGGACATTGTCATCGGCTAGTCGACGAACGGACATTCTGTAACGCCTTGTCTCAGTTGATCGACCTGCACTGCGTCGTCGTCGTGTTGACGAACTCGCAGGCATAGGCCGACTGGTCATTCTGCATGAATACGACATAACGGCTGCCATTCGGCGCCGCCGCCTTGATTTCGTAGCCTTCGCTCACGAGCTGGCCCATCGTCTTGGCAGCACTGCTCACGTCCACTTCCTGCGCGTGGGCAGCGGTGGCAGCGAGAAGAACGATGGCGGCGAAGGCGGCTTTCGGCATCAGCGGTCAACCTCGCCGAACACGATGTCGAGGGAACCGAGGATCGCCGAGACGTCGGCGAGCTGATGACCGCGACAGATGAAATCCATGGCCTGCAGGTGGGCATAACCCGGCGCGCGGATCTTGCAGCGATAGGGCTTGTTGGTGCCGTCGGCGACGACATACACGCCGAACTCGCCCTTCGGCGCTTCGACAGCCGCGTACACTTCGCCGGCCGGCACGTGGTAGCCTTCCGTGTAGAGCTTGAAATGATGGATGAGCGCTTCCATCGACCGCTTCATCTGGCCACGCTTCGGCGGAACCATCTTGCCGTCGATCGAGGAGACCGGACCGACCTTGGCGTCGCCGAGCAGGCGGTTGACGCACTGGCGCATGATCTTGGCCGATTCGCGCATCTCGATCATGCGGATGACGTAACGGTCGTAGCAGTCGCCGTTCTTGCCGATCGGGATATCGAAGTCGAGGTCGGAATAGCACTCATAGGGCTGCGAGCGGCGCAGGTCCCAGGCAGCGCCCGAACCGCGCACCATGACACCCGAAAAACCCCAGGCCCAGCAGTCTTCCAGCTTCACCACGCCGATATCGACGTTGCGCTGCTTGAAGATGCGGTTGCCGGTGAGCAGCTCGTCGATATCGTCGACGGTCTTCAGGAACGGGTCGATCCACTTGCCGATGTCTTCCACCAGCTCGTGCGGCAGGTCCTGGTGGACGCCGCCCGGACGGATATAGGCCGAGTGCATGCGCGCGCCGCAGGCCCGCTCATAGAACACCATCAGCTTTTCACGCTCCTCGAAGCCCCAGAGCGGCGGCGTCAGCGCGCCGACGTCCATGGCCTGGGTCGTGACGTTGAGGAGATGCGACAGGATGCGGCCGATTTCGGAATAGAGCACGCGGATCAGCTGGCCGCGGATCGGCACTTCCGTGCCCGTCAGCTTTTCGACGGCGAGCGCGAAGGCATGTTCCTGATTCATCGGCGCCACGTAGTCGAGGCGGTCGAAATAGGGCACGGCCTGAAGATAGGTCTTCGTCTCGATCAGCTTCTCGGTGCCGCGATGCAGCAGGCCGATATGCGGGTCGACACGCTCGACGATTTCACCATCCAGTTCCAGCACCAGACGGAGAACCCCGTGCGCCGCAGGGTGCTGCGGGCCGAAGTTGATATTGAAATTTCGAACGTTGTGCTCGTTCATGCCGCTTGCTCCAGAGGCCGGCGCCCTAGCGGGTCGCCCGACCCAAAATCAGTTCGTCTTCGCCTTCTCGTCGCCCGGCAGCACATAGTCGGTGCCTTCCCAGGGAGAGAGGAAGTCGAAGTTGCGGAATTCCTGCTTCAGTTCGACGGGCTCATACACGACGCGCTTGACCTCGTCGTCATAGCGCACTTCCACGAAGCCGGTCGTCGGAAAATCCTTGCGCAGCGGATGCCCCTCGAAACCGTAGTCGGTGAGGATGCGGCGCAGGTCCGGATGGCCGGTGAAGAGGATGCCGTACATGTCGTAGGCTTCGCGCTCGAACCAGTCGGCCCCGGGATAGACCGAGAAAGCCGAGGGAACAGGGGCATCCTCGCCGGTCGCGACCTTGATGCGGATGCGCTGGTTCTGGCGCGGCGACAGGAGGTGGTAGACCACGTCGAAGCGCTCGGCGCGAGCCGGCCAGTCGACACCGCAGATGTCGATGAAATTGATGAAGCCGCACTGCACGTCATCGCGCAGGAACGTCAGAAGATCGAGGATGCGTGCAGCATCCGTCTTCAGGGTAAGTTCGCCATAGGCGATGTCGGCGGAAGCGACGAGATGACCTGCCGCTTCGCCGATATAGGAGGAGAGCTCCTGGAGGGCTTCGCTCATGTGTAAAGTCCCCTGCCCTTAACGTTCGATCGTACCGGTCCGGCGGATCTTCTTCTGCAGCAGGAGCACACCATAGAGGAGCGCTTCCGCCGTGGGAGGACAGCCTGGTACATAGATGTCGACCGGCACCACGCGGTCACAGCCGCGCACCACCGAGTAGGAATAGTGATAGTAGCCGCCGCCATTGGCGCAGGAGCCCATCGAGATGACGTAGCGCGGTTCCGGCATCTGGTCGTAGACCTTGCGGAGTGCGGGGGCCATCTTGTTGGTCAGCGTGCCGGCGACGATCATCACGTCGGACTGGCGCGGCGAGGCGCGCGGCGCAAAGCCGAAGCGCTCGACGTCGTAGCGCGGCATCGAAAGCTGCATCATCTCGACGGCGCAGCAGGCGAGACCGAAGGTCATCCACATCAGCGAGCCGGTACGGGCCCAGGTGATGAGTTCGTCCGTCGACGTGACCAGAAAACCCTTGTCGGCGAGCTCGTTGTTGATCTCACCGAAATAGGCGTCGTTGCTGCCGATAGGCTTGCCGGTATTGGGATCGATGATCCCCTTCGGCTGCTGGGCAACGAGCGTGTCGCTTGTATGAGCTACTCCCATTCGAGCGCCCCCTTCTTCCATTCGTAGATAAAGCCGATGGTCAGGACACCGAGGAAGACCATCATAGACCAGAAGCCAAACCAGCCCAACTCACCGAAGGACACCGCCCACGGGAAGAGGAAGGCCACTTCGAGGTCGAAGATGATGAAAAGGATCGACACCAGATAAAAGCGGATGTCGAATTTCATGCGCGCATCGTCAAAAGCGTTGAAGCCGCACTCGTAAGCGGAAAGCTTTTCCGAATCGGGAGCTTTGTGCGCGACGGCAAACGGCGCAACCAGCAGGGCAATGCCGATTACAAGCGCGATACCGATGAAGATGGCGATCGGAATATAGGAACCGAGAAGTTCAGTCATTGGCGTCCATCCTGCCTGCTGGTGGCGCCGGAGAGACGCCTGTTGGTCGAAGACCTGCAAGCCGAGAAAGTATGTTGCAACGCCATGTCGTTAGCGCAGCGAGCGTGTCTGCGCAAGGCTTTGTCCGGCTTTCGCCGCAATCATTGTGTTCTTTTCCCGGCCGCCTCGAATGGCTGGCGGCGAGGCCATTTAAATCGTTACGATTTCACAAGGGCCCCTATAAGGGCCCGCATACGGGACGTTTCGCCGCAGGTGCGAACGAAAAGCCCCGTACGAGCGGCATGCCGGGCTAGTTTGCGTTGAGATTGAGCATCGGAACGGAGCCGCCGGGCAGCATGGTGCGCGGCAGCTGTCCATCCCATTTTTCAGCCTGGGTGAGCGAGACGAGACCGGGATTGTCCTTCAACGCATCGCCGCGCGCCTTGATCGCCTCGGCTTCCGCCTCGCCCCGAAGCTTGATCGCCTCCGACTCAGCCTGCGCCGCAAGGCGTACCGCATCGGCCTGCGCCTGGGCTTCCGCCCGTCGGGCGTCGGCCTGGGCGCGCGCCTGCGTCACCGTGATTTCCGCCTGCACCTTTTCACGCTCGGCATTCTGGCGCAGCCGCTGCACCTCGACTTCGGCCAGCATGCGCTGCTCGATGCTCGCCTCATAGGCTTCGGAAAAGTCGATATTCTCGATCTGCACGCTGTCGATCAGCACCGGGCCGGAAATACCCTCCTGGATCGCCGCCGCGACCTCCGAATTCAGGCGCCCGCGCTCCTGGATCGCCGTCACCGCATTGAACCGGCCGAACACCGTCTTCGTCTCCTCGAAGACCTTGCGCTCTATGAGGCGCGACATCAGGCCGTCCTCGCCGCCGTAATTGGCATAGACGGTCTCGACCCGATCGGCGGGGATTCGATAGTTCACGGAAAGACGGATATCGGCCGGCTGCTGGTCACGGCTATAGGCCTCCATCTTTTCATAGACGACGGCTTTGGACTGAACGGAGATTCGCACGACCGAATCAATCAGCGGCAGCTTGAAGCCCAATCCTGGATCCGCCGTGCCCGCGACGGCGCCATAGCGCAGAATCACGCCGCGCTCGCCCTGATCGATGGTGAACCACGAACCAAAGAGAATACTGAGCGCGATGAGCGCGGCAAAACAGGATAGAGCGATGGTGACGTAACGCATGCGAATTCCCTCTTCGGCCAGGCAAGCAATACGAAGACGGAGGAAGGGCCTTAAACATTCGGCGGGAAGCGCGAAAATCCGCGCATGAAGCGTTACATGAGGAAAAACCAGTAATCGCTTGGAGGAGAAGAAAGAATGGCGCGAGTGACGGGGCTCGAACCCGCGACCTCCGGCGTGACAGGCCGGCACTCTAACCGACTGAGCTACACCCGCGCATCTTGTTGACCTTGCGGTCCCGAATGATCGTCCGGCCTTTCGAGTGGCGCGAGTGACGGGGCTCGAACCCGCGACCTCCGGCGTGACAGGCCGGCACTCTAACCAACTGAGCTACACCCGCATCCTCGAAAGCGACCGGATGGAAACCACCCGTCCCGAGCGGCCTGAGCCGTTCGATGAGCGGCTAACTACGGGGTTCGTGTTTGGGTGTCAAGCAGGTTTCAAGACAAAAGAATGACGCGGTGCAAAATGTTTCCACACCCTTCCGCATCTCCATGGGGTCGTTCAAAAAAATGCAAAAAACTTCGCAATTGCCTCTTGCGGTTCGATCCGGTTCCGCATAGATCACAGCCACCAACGCGGCGGGCGATTAGCTCAGTTGGTAGAGCGCCTCGTTTACACCGAGGATGTCGGCGGTTCGAGTCCGTCATCGCCCACCAAGCTTTTTCTTGCAAAGCCCTGTTTTCGCAGGGCTTTTTGCTTTTCTGGGGTTTCTAAACCCTTCACCTCCCCCCTCGTGGCGCCCATTGATTTCATTGAAGAACTCGCTCCCCTCACCTTTTTAGGCGCCGGGGTGCAGCTTGGACCGGTTAGGCCACCAAGCAAGCTTCATCAGCCCTCCGGTCGGCGCCGTCATCTACTTCGGCACGTAGATGGGGTCGTGGTGATCAACCCCATCCAAGCTCGATGGCTATCCATTTTCCAACGCTCGCCGCCGACACGCCGAAAGCCGAAGCCACGAATACGATCAGTATCCGCATATCAAGGAAGCGCTCCTTCCACCGGTCGATTTCAGCGGTCGTCGTCTTCACCTGGGCGAGCTGGCTTTTCAAGTCTTCCGACTTCCTGTCAACATCATCAAGCAGGCGCTCCAGGTTCTCCAGCTTGGAGTACTACCGCTTGCGATCGGCCCGCGCCTGATCCTGATCGGCCGGAACGCGGTCCATCTTTGCATCAAGCGCGCCGAGCCGCTGATGCACGGCGGCATCGATCTCGGGCGGGCTTCAAATGACCTTATTTGAATCCTTGCTAATGCGGTGATGGGCGCGCAAGCTGATTCCTTCGGCAGCCATCTGTACGGGCGCTGCTGTTTGAGGGTTGGTTACCCTAGCCCCAAATGAGAGGAGGACTGCATGTCTTCCGATTCCCAACCTGCAATTTCCATCAGTGATATGACGACGATCCGCTCAGTCCTGTTTCGCGCAGGCTATGGCTCCGGCTCTCCCGTCAACGGAGAGTTTCGGGCGGATACCGCAACCGCGATGCTTGTCGAGAAAGTGCGTGCTGGGGAGAGTTCACCTGCCGCATTGGAACGGCACCTTTCCAACAGCTATGGGCGCCCAGACAGGGAATTGGAACTGTTCGTGCCAATCCTCCCCCGGTTCGCCATTCAAGGCTTACCGTCATGAAAACCAGGACTACAGAAACGACGCTGAATTTTGCCCATTCCTTTAAGCTGGAGTCTTTGGCCGAGCCACTGGAAGCGGGGTCTTATCGCTTGGTCAGCGACCATGAGCTGATCGAGGGCCTTAGCATTCCCGCCTACAGACGGGTCGCCACCCACCTTGAAATCCCCGCGATTTCGGTTGTCGCCGTCAAGCAACAGTATCTTCCTGTTTCGCACGAAGAGATTTATCGGGCTTTGGCATTGGATGCAGCTTCTTAAAACATCCGGCGTGCGCGGATCGAGGGAACCGCGATTTATGATCTCGATGGCCTTCTACGGCGGAAGGCGAAAAACGATGCCCGCCAGTTCTCCATTGGCAAGATTGCAATACCCGCAACTTGTCCTCAAGGCCCGATGTTCGCGCGCACCCATTCGGACAAGGTGGAATGCATTTGCAAGGTTGCCCAATCGCTGGACGGCTTGATCTCGCAAATGAAGAGCGCCTCATTGGCGCGAACTAGGGACCTGAGAATTTCGCGAACAGCCAGGGCATTGTTGGTCAAACTGCCAAACCAAAGTGACGCGGAGGGCTGCACACACTTCCATTGGCGCATTTGCTCGCCGAATGCGTCGGTTTCGTCGTTCTGATTATCGTAGCAAATCATGTAGGTACGCATTCTGCTATCCTATCTGTCGCTGATCTCAGACGATGTGTGCAAGCGAGCAGACAGTCGTCGAACACACCCCGACTTTACGCCTCGGGCTGATGGTGAACTCTCAAGCGAGGTGGCCTTGCGAAACTGTTGCCGTGGGTGGCCTTGGGAACTCCACTGCAAACCTCAATTTGAACAGAATGCTCCCCGTCGCGTCGGTGACAGCCATCATCCACTCGTTGCCAAGCCAAACGTTCATGTCATCGTCGGCAAGCATTTCCCCTGCGCCGCGAAGCGCTTCAACCCGAGCTTGATTTTCATTAGCGAGGAAAAGACCGTTAACGTCGATTGCTGCGCGCCCATCGAGTACGTGGAAGAAATATCTAGGCATAGCCTGCACTCCTTTGGGCGGGAGCGCGGAGTACTCTCTGTCTCAGCGTGCCATGGGATAGCTGACGATGCTCAAAGGTACGCCCATTCCGGCGATGTGGGAAACGAATTCGGCGTTTCCCGGTTGATTGAGGCGGTCAGCATAGGCGTCCCTGCTTCCAATCGGCCGGACCTACTTGGATATCGGTCGAAACCTCATAGACGCATGTGAGAAGCGCGTGCAGGTCCCTATTGACGGTATGAACTTCATCGAAGGTCAGGTTTCCCCTCCCTGCGCGGCCGTTGCGATTTCCTTCTGGGCAAGCATGATGGCATCTTCTGCCAGCAGCGCGCCCATTTCGACGACGTGTTTCACGTCCAGGGCGACAGACTGCCGGATTTCCTCGATTCGATGTAGGATCATCCACATCCTCACCCCTTCCCGATCAGCACCATCCCTATGCGCTTAGGCGCCTCGCTGAACGTGATGTCCAATCCCCCTCGACATAGCGCGACCAGGTGAAGACGGCGCGGCTTTCCGTGGAGGTCACCAGCAGCGCCAGCGTGAAGGTGAAGATAGAGGCGGCCTTCTGGTCTGAAAGTTTCACCTGGTCATAGAAGACATCCTTGACGCGGCGGATGTGAGCGAAATGCTCGAGCGCGATACCCTCGGCACCGTCGAGCGCCGGTTTCAGGATTGCCGCGCGTTCATCGGGTTTTGCCATGTCCCTGTCCTTCGCCCCATGCACACCGTGACAACGATGCATCCCGGAAAACAACGCCGCAAATGCGGGGTGCTTGACTTTTCCGGGGGGATGGCGAGTGCTGGCGGCATGTACAACCTCCCGCCCCCGCCCGACCGGCCACGAGCCGCCGCCCTGCCCCTCCCGGCCGGGAGCTCCGCATGAACCTTGCCGCTCGCCATCCCGGCTGCTGGTCGCGGCGCTCGCGGCGGCTGGCAATGCTCACCTTCGCGGTCATAGCGCTCGTCGCGGCGCTGGCGCGGCTTCCCGGCTGGTCGCTCGCGGATCTGCGCGCCTTCGACTATCTCTCGACGCTCGATGCACCAAGCCCGCCGCAGGACAGCCCGATCATTGTGGCAATCGACGAGCCGTCCCTTGCCGAGATCAACGCGCAGTGGCCCTGGCCGCGCGAGCTGCATGCCCGGCTGATCGAAAACCTGCGCGCGGCCGGCGCCACCGCCATCGGCCTCGACATCATCTTCGCCGAACCCTCCAACCCCGCTTCCGACGCGGCCCTGGCCAAGGCACTCGGCCCGGATGTCGTGCTGGCGGGAGACGAGAGCATGATCGTCACGCCGCAGGCCGACCAGCTGCTGCGCACCACGCCGCTTCCCGCCTTCACCGCAGCGGGCGCCGTGACGGGCATTGCCTCGATCTCGCTCGGCGGCGATGGGGTTTTCCGCGAATTGCCGCGCTACGAGGACGGCTTTGCGATGTCGCTTGCCCGCGTTGCCGGTCGCAAGACCATTTCTCCGGATGGCAAACTGCTACAATCCTTCGGCCCTGCGCGCAGCTATCCGACCGTCTCCTATTACCAGGCGCTCGATCCGGACAACATGCTGCCGAAGGATATGTTCAAAGGTCGGGTGGTGATCGTCGGCCTCAGCCTGCAAAACGCACCCGTCATCAATTCGGGGGGCGCGGATGCCTTCGCGACCTCCTATACCGTGCATACCGGCCGGCTGGTGCCGGGGGCGGAAATTCAGGCAACGATCTTCGACAACCTGACGGCGGGTGCCGCCATCCGGCAGGCCGGCGCGCCTCTCGCCCTTGGCGCCATCGCGCTCGCCGCCCTGTTGTCGGCCGTCTTCGTGCGCCGCGCGACGCGCTGGGAAACGGCCGCACTCAGCCTCTTTGCCACGCTGCTCATCGGCTTTCTCAGCTTCGTGCTGATCCGGGAAGCCAATCTTTTCGTTTCACCTGTCGGCCCCACGCTCGCACTGCTCTTCGTCGCCGTGGGCCAGACAGCCTTCGACTATGCGGAGGAGCGCCGGCGGCGGCGCGAAATCGTGCGCGCCTTCTCGCAATATCTTTCGCCGGCCCTCGTCGAGCGGCTGGCGCGCGATCCCTCGCAGCTGAAGCTCGGTGGCGAGCGGCGCACACTCTCCATTCTTTTTTGCGATGTGCGTGGCTTCACCACCATCGCCGAAGCCCTGAAGGACGATCCGGAGCAGCTGACGACGCTGATCAACCGGCTGCTGACACCGCTGTCCGACATCGTGCTGAAACATGGCGGGACGATCGACAAATATATCGGCGACTGCCTGATGGCCTTCTGGAACGCACCGCTCGACGATGGTGAGCACGCCCAGCACGCCGTCGCGGCAGCGCTCGACATGCTGGAGGCGATGACGGCACTCAACGCCGAGCTTCGCGCGGAAGCGGTGGCCGGCGGTGCGCCTTATCATGCGCTGCGCATCGGCATCGGCATCAACACGGGTGATTGCGTGGTCGGCAACATGGGCTCGTCGCAGCGCTTCGACTATTCCGTGCTCGGGGACGCGGTGAACCTCGCCTCGCGCCTTGAAGGCGCGTCGAAAGCCTATGGTGTGCCACTCCTTATCGGCGAACGCACGGCAAGCCTCGCGGCACCGCACTTTGCCGTTCTCGAACTCGACCGGATCACCGTGAAGGGACGCGCCAGCGCGGCGCCGGTCTTTACGGCTATCCGCAGCCTGCCCGAGGCGGCGAAAACCACGCATGCCCGTTTCATCGAGGATAAATATGCCGGCCACCTGACGGCGGATGACCCGGCTTTCGAGACCTTGTCCCAGGCCAGCCCGACGCTTGCCCCATACTACGAAACGATCAGGGCTGAACAGTTTGCCGGCGGCGCGTGACGTCAGGCAGACTGCTTGGGATGGTTCGGGGCGAACTCGGCAACGAGTTCGTGTTTCTCGCCGGGATAGGTCAGCCGCACATGGGTGATGTAGACGCCGCCGCTCCAGGTGCGGCGTTCGACGACGAGGCAGGGCGTGCCAGGCGCGATCGCCAGAAATTCAGCGGTTCGGGCATCGGCACCGACCGCGCGGATGCGGTGCTCGGCGGCACTCCAGGGCACGCGGCTCATCAGCCATGCGCCGGGGGAAAGATCGTCGAATGATTCGTCCACGGCTTCCGGCACCGCCGCGAGATTGATCAGACGCTCCTCCAGGCAGAACGGCTGGGCGCCTGCGAAATGAAGAACCGAAATGTCCGTCAGCCGCGCCGAATCGGCGAGTTCCATCAGGCGCCGGTCCGCCGCCTTCGCCGCACGGTCGAGACGCGTGCGCCGTTCATAGCGATAGCGCAGCCCGAGCGATTCGACTTCGAGACGGATGTCATGAATTTCCAGCACGGCGGACTGGGCGTGCGGATGTGTCACGTAGCTGCCGGATTTGCGACGGCGCTCGATGAGGCCGCGCTTGACGAGCTCGGTGATGGCCTTGTTCACCGTCATGCGCGAACATTGATACTGCTCTGTCAGTTCGTGCTCGAAGGGAATGCGGTGGCCCGGCGGCCATTCGCCCGAAAGGATCCTGCCCTCCACGTCCTCCAGGATGCGGCGGTGCAGCGAGGGCTCTTTGGCCTCGACCGCGTTTTTGTCCTCTTCGGTGGAAATGCTCGCCTCCGGCTTGCCGGGCGCGGAATCGCCCGGTGGAAAAGTCATACCGTCTTTCGAGGGAGGCTCAAGCCTCGGCAAGCGCCCGCATCGTTTCGGTGAAGCGCCGGCCGATCGCCTCACGCGCCACATGCCGGCCGCCTTCGACCTGCTTGCGGCCGCTCACCCAAACACAATCGACCTGCGCACCATTCGCAAAGATCCAGCCGTCGAGCAGCATATCCCCGGAAAGATCGAGGCCGTGGCGGGTTTTGACGCTGACGAAGTCGGCCGCATTGCCGGCCGTGATGCCCGCCACCGTGCCAAGTGCCACCGCACCACCGACAAGCGCGCCATCGAAGAGCGCGCGGCCCGTCGAGCCACCGGGCGCGGCCAGCACGTTGCGGGCGCGGTGAAGCAGGCGCTGCGAATATTCGAGCTGGCGCAACTCATCCGGCAGGCCGATCAACACGTTGGAATCCGAGCCGACGCCGTAACGGCCGCCGGCGGCGAAGAATTCCGGCGCGGGGAACGTGCCGTCGCCGAGATTGGCTTCGGTGATCGGGCAGAGGCCGGCAATGGCGCCGGTTTCCGCCATGCCGCGCGTTTCGGCTTCCGTCATGTGCGTCGCGTGGATGAAGCACCAGCGGCCATCGACCTTCTGGTTGTCGAGCAGCCATTCCACCGGGCGGCGCCCGGACCAGGCGATGCTGTCTTCCACTTCCTTCACCTGCTCGGAAATGTGGATGTGGATCGGCTTGTCCCCGGCCATCGCCACGACGGCGGAAAGCTCGTCCGGTGTCACGGCGCGCAGGCTATGCGGGGCAACGCCGGTGATGCCTGCCGGCAGCGCATCGGTCAGCGCACGGCAACGTTCCAGCAGGCGGGCATAGGAATCACGGTCGTTGATGAAGCGTCGCTGCCCCTCGCCCGGCGCGGTGCCGCCGAAGCCGGCATGGGCGTAGAAGACGGGCAGCAGCGTCAGCGCGATGCCGGTCGCCGACGCAGCGGACGCGATGCGGGTGGCCATCTCGGCGATATCGGCGTAGTGGCCGCCATCCTTGTCGTGGTGCAGATAGTGGAACTCGCCGACGCGGGTGAAGCCGGCCTCCAGCATCTCCACATAGAGCTGGCCGGCAACGGCTTCCACATCGTCCGGCGTCATGGAGAGCGCGAAGCGGTACATGACGTTGCGCCAGCTCCAGAACGAGTCGCTGCCCGGCCCGCGCATCTCCGCAAGACCCGCCATGCCGCGCTGGAAGGCGTGGCTATGCAGATTGGGCATGCCGGCGACGATCGTGTCATGGCGCTCATCGCCCGCCGCTGCGGCGGCACCGGATTCCAGCGACGTGACGCGGCCGCCCTCGACACCGATTCGCACGTCCTGCGCCCAGCCATCGGTAAGCAGCGCCTGTCTTGCATGAATGACGGTCATTGCCCGTTTCTCCCATCCCGTTTGTACCTGCCGACGCCGGCCCGGCAAATTGGCGCTTGCGTCCGTTGCGATTATGTATATACATTATATCCATCACAGGGAAGAGGCAATCACCATGACGGCAACGGAAAAGGACACAGCCCGCGTCTGGCGCAATGCACGGCTCGCGACGCTCAAGGAGAGCCTGCCCGGCCTCGGTATCGTTGAAGATGGCGCCATTGCCGTCGTTGATGGCCGCATTGCCTATGCCGGCCCTGAAGCCGATCTGCCGTCTGAATTTTCCGCTGCCGAAAGCATAGATTGCGAAGGCCGCTGGATCACGCCCGGTCTGGTCGATTGCCACACCCATCTCGTGCACGCCGGCGATCGCGCCCACGAATTCGAGCTTCGCCTTGCCGGCGCCTCCTATGAAGAGATCGCGCGGGCTGGCGGCGGTATTGTTTCGTCCGTCAAGGCGCTGCGTGCGGCAAGCGAAGACGACCTCGTGCGCCAGACCCTGCCCCGCCTCGATGCGCTGATCGCCGAGGGCGTGACGACCGTGGAGCTGAAATCCGGCTACGGCCTCGACACCGAAAACGAGATGAAGTCGCTGCGCGCCGCCCGCCGCGTCGGCGAAGAGCGTGACGTCACCGTGCGCACCACCTTCCTCGGCGCCCATGCGCTGCCGCCGGAAATGAACGGCGACAAGACCGCCTACATCGAAAAAGTTGTGAACGAGATGCTGCCGGCCATCGCGGCCGAGGGGCTTGCCGATGCCGTCGACGGGTTCTGCGAGGGCATCGCCTTTTCTACCGACGAGATGGCAAGGGTCTTTGACGCCGCCAAGGCGCATGGCCTGCCAGTGAAGCTTCATGCCGACCAGCTTTCCAATCTGCACGGCGCAGCACTTGCCGCCTCTTATGGCGCACTGTCGGCCGACCACCTCGAATATACCGACGATGCAGGCGCGGCCGCCATGGCCAAGGCCGGCACCGTCGCCGTCATCCTGCCAGGCGCCTTCTATTTCATCCGCGAGACGAAAAAGCCGCCGGTCGAACTCTTCCGCAAGCACGGCGTGAAAATGGCCGTTGCTACGGATAGCAATCCCGGCACCTCGCCGCTCACCTCTCTGCTTCTGACCATGAACATGGCTGCAACCCTCTTCGGCATGACCGTCGAGGAATGCATTGCGGGCACGACGCGCGAGGCTGCGCGCGCGCTGGGCCTGGTCGATGAAGTGGGGACGCTCGAAGCCGGAAAATGGGCCGATTTCGTCCTCTGGGACATCGGCCGGCCGGCGGAACTGGTCTATCGCATGGGCTTCAACCCCATGTTTGCCCGTATCCGCAGCGGACACTGAACACGTCCCGCCGCAAAGCCACGACGCGCTTTGCCGGATGTGCTCGAATTCGATCTTTGCGCAGCCGCGTGCTGCATCGGGAAATCAATCATGACGATCACCCTTCACCCGGGCTCCGTACCTCTCAAGACCCTTGAAACCATCTACTGGACCGGAGAGGCGACCAAGCTCGACGCGTCCTTCGATGCCGGCATCCAGAAGGCTGCCGCCCGCATCGCGGAAATCGCCGCCGGCGACGAACCGGTCTACGGCATCAATACCGGCTTCGGTAAACTCGCCTCGATCAAGATCGCTTCCGCCGACGTGGCGACGCTCCAGCGCAACCTGATCCTGTCGCATTGCTGCGGCGTCGGCAAACCGCTTGCCGAAAACATCGTGCGTCTGATCATCGCTCTGAAGCTGATCTCGCTCGGCCGCGGCGCTTCCGGCGTGCGCATCGAGATCGTGCGGCTTCTCGAGGCCATGCAGGCAAAGGGCGTCATCCCGGTCATTCCGGAACAAGGTTCCGTTGGCGCCTCCGGCGACCTCGCGCCGCTCGCCCATATGACGGCGGTGATGCTGGGTGAAGGCGAAGCCTTCTATGCCGGCGAACGGCTGCGCGGCGGTGACGCGCTCGCCAAGGCGGGTCTTGCGCCCGTCGTGCTCGCCGCCAAGGAAGGCCTTGCCCTCATCAATGGCACGCAGGTTTCGACTGCCCTTGCGCTCGCCGGCCTCTTCCGCGCCCACCGTGCGGCCCAGGCAGCACTCGCCACTGGCGCACTTTCCACCGATGCGGCCATGGGCTCGTCTGCGCCCTTCCATCCGGATATCCATACGCTGCGCGGCCACAAGGGCCAGATCGATGCGGCGGCCTCGCTGCGCGCCCTGCTTGCCGGTTCCGTCATCCGCGAAAGCCACATCACCGGCGACGAGCGCGTGCAGGATCCCTATTGCATCCGCTGCCAGCCGCAGGTCGACGGCGCCTGCCTCGATGTCCTGCGCACCGCCGCCCGCACGCTTGAAATCGAAGCCAATGCCGTGACCGACAACCCGCTCGTCCTGTCGGACAACAGCGTCGTTTCCGGTGGCAACTTCCACGCCGAGCCCGTCGCCTTCGCCGCCGACCAGATCGCCATTGCGGTTTGCGAGATCGGTGCGATTTCCCAGCGGCGCATCGCGCTGCTCGTCGATCCCGCCCTGTCCTTTGGCCTGCCGGCCTTCCTTGCCAAGAAGCCCGGCCTCAACTCCGGCCTGATGATCGCGGAAGTCACCTCGGCCGCGCTGATGAGCGAAAACAAGCAGATGGCGCATCCGGCTTCGGTCGACTCGACGCCGACCTCCGCCAACCAGGAAGACCACGTCTCCATGGCCTGCCATGGTGCGCGCCGCCTGCTGCGCATGACGGAAAACCTGTTCGCCATCATCGGCATCGAGGCGTTGACGGCCGCGCAAGGCATCGATTTCCGTGCCCCGCTCACCACCAGCCCGGAGCTGCAGAAGGTCGTGGCCGCGCTGCGCACCGTCGTGGCGACGCTGGAGGAAGACCGCTACATGGCGCCGGATCTTGCCGCCGCCAGCACCTTCGTCTCCTCGGGCGCGCTCGCCGCTTCCGTAACGAAGGGCATCCTGCCGGTGCTGGAGGCGTAAGATGGCGCTGTTCGAACTCCACCAGGGCACCTCGCCCGTCATCCTCGCCTTCCCGCATACCGGCACGGATGTCCCTGCCGATATCTGGGAGCGCCTCAACGACAACGGTCGCATCCTCGCCGATACGGACTGGCACATCGAGCGTCTCTATGACGGTCTTCTGCCTGATGTAACGACGGTGCGCGCCACGTTCCACCGCTATGTCATCGACGCCAACCGCGATCCTGATGGCGTCAGCCTCTATCCCGGCCAGAACACGACGGGCCTCGTTCCGGAGACGGATTTCGACGGCAAGGCGATCTGGAAGGACGGCGCGACACCGACCGAGGCGGACATCGCCTATCGGCTGGCCAATTTCCACGCGCCCTATCACGCGGCCCTTGCCGCCGAAATCGAGCGTGTGAAGGCGATCCATGGCGTGGCGATCCTCTATGATTGCCACTCGATCCGCTCGCTGATCCCCTTCCTGTTCGAAGGCCGGCTGCCGGATTTCAACGTCGGCACCGACATGGGGCGCACCTGCGACAAGGCCATCGAAGCGGCCACGTTCGAGGCCTGCGCCGCGGCTGAGGGCTATACCAGCATCCTCAACGGCCGCTTCAAGGGCGGCTGGACGACACGCCACTACGGCAAGCCGGAAACCGGCGTGCACGCCATCCAGATGGAACTGGCGCAAGTCAGCCATCTCACCACGGAAGTCCCGCCCTTCGATCTCGACGAGGAGAAGGCCGCACGGCTCCGCATACCCCTGAAAGACATCCTGAACCGTCTCGAGGCGCTTGCCTCCACCCTTCCACGCTGATCCGGGAGAACCAGCCAATGACCACCAATCCCCGCCACAACATCCGCGAAATCCGTGCTGCCCGCGGCACCGAACTCACCGCCAAGAGCTGGATGACGGAAGCGCCGCTGCGCATGCTGATGAACAATCTCGACCCTGACGTCGCGGAAAACCCGCATGAACTGGTCGTCTATGGCGGCATCGGCCGTGCGGCGCGCACCTGGGCCGATTTCGACAAGATCGTCGCGTCGCTGCGCGATCTCGAAGAAAACGAGACGCTGATCGTGCAATCCGGCAAGCCGGTCGGCATTTTCCGCACGCACAAGGATGCGCCGCGCGTGCTGATCGCCAATTCCAACCTCGTGCCGCATTGGGCGACGTGGGACCATTTCAACGAGCTGGATAAGAAGGGCCTCGCCATGTACGGCCAGATGACGGCCGGCTCGTGGATTTATATCGGCAGCCAGGGCATCGTTCAGGGCACCTACGAGACCTTCGTGGAAGCCGGCCGCCAGCACTATAATGGCGACCTCAAGGGCAAGTGGGTTCTGACCGGCGGCCTCGGCGGCATGGGCGGCGCCCAGCCGCTCGCCGCCGTCATGGCCGGTGCCTCGTGCCTTGCCGTCGAGTGCAACCCCGACTCGATCGATTTCCGCCTGCGCACCCGCTATATCGACGAAAAGGCGGAGACGCTCGACGAGGCGCTCGCGATGATCGACCGCTGGACGAAGGCCGGTGAGGCCAAGTCCGTCGGCCTGCTCGGCAACGCCGCCGAAATCCTGCCGGAAATGGTTCGTCGCGGCATCCGCCCGGACATGGTCACCGACCAGACGTCTGCCCACGACCCGATCAACGGCTACCTGCCGAAGGGCTGGACGATGGCCCAGTGGAAGGAAAAGCGCGAAAGCGACCCGAAGGCCGTCGAAAAGGCCGCCCGCGCCTCGATGCGCGAGCATGTCGAAGCGATGATCGCCTTCCAGGACATGGGCATCCCAACCTTCGACTACGGCAACAACATCCGCCAGGTCGCCAAGGAAGAAGGCCTCGAAAACGCCTTCGCCTTCCCGGGCTTCGTACCGGCCTACATCCGCCCGCTGTTCTGCCGCGGCATCGGCCCGTTCCGCTGGGCGGCCCTTTCCGGTGATCCGGAGGACATCCGCAAGACCGACGCCAAGGTCAAGGAACTGCTGCCGGACAACAAGCACCTGCACAACTGGCTCGACATGGCCGCCGAGCGTATCGCCTTCCAGGGCCTGCCGGCGCGCATTTGCTGGGTCGGTCTGGGTGATCGTCATCGCCTCGGCCTCGCCTTCAATGAGATGGTCAAGAACGGCGAACTGAGCGCGCCGATCGTCATCGGTCGCGACCACCTCGATTCGGGCTCCGTCGCCTCGCCGAACCGCGAGACGGAATCGATGAAGGACGGCTCGGACGCCGTGTCCGACTGGCCGCTGCTGAACGCCCTTCTCAACACCGCTTCGGGTGCGACCTGGGTGTCGCTCCATCACGGTGGCGGCGTCGGCATGGGCTTCTCGCAGCATTCGGGCGTCGTCATCTGCGCCGACGGCACGGATGAAGCGGCCGAGCGCCTTAGCCGCGTGCTGTGGAACGATCCGGCGACGGGCGTCATGCGCCATGCCGATGCCGGCTACGACATCGCTATCGATTGCGCCAAGGAAAAAGGCCTGCGCCTTCCCGGCATCCTCGGCAACTGAGGATGCGGCTTCTTCGCAACAGCGACCATCGCCGCATGCCGTGGAAGAACGGCGGCGGCGAGACGGTCGAGGTAATCGTCACTCCGGAAGGCGCAAGCCTTTCGGATTTCGGCTGGCGCGTCAGCATGGCGACGGTGGCGAGCGATGGACCGTTCTCCGTCTTCCCCGGCATCGACCGCACGCTGGCGGTCCTGTCGGGCGATGGCATGGCGCTCTCCATCGAAGGGCTTGGCGACAAGCTGCTGACGCCGGTCTGCGCGCCCCTCGCCTTTCCGGCCGATGCACCGACGACCGCCCGGCTGACGGGCGGGCCGATCACCGACCTCAACGTGATGACGCGGCGGGGTGCTTTCCGGCATTCGCTCACGCACCACATCGCGGAAGGGTCCAAGGCGCTTCGCGATTCCGCTGGCGAACGGCTCCTGCTGGCGCTGGCACCGCTCGGCGTTTCCACCGCTGAAGGCCTCGTCGGCCTCCAGCCGCTCGATGCGCTCGTGCTCGACGGCTCGGAGAAGGCTGAGGTTTTGTCTGTCGGTGAAAGTGCCACCTTCTATCTGGTAGAAATCACTCCCGCCTGAGCCATTGGCGGAAGCGATTTCCTTGTCCGCGCTTGAGCGGAGTGCTACCTCCCGGCACATCAATTTGCCGGGAGACATTTTCATGAGACATCGCAAATTCGGCCGCACGGGTTTCACCACCACCGATATCGGCTTCGGCGCCTGGCAGATCGGCGGCGCCTGGGGCGACGTCACCGAGGCGGATGGCCGCGCCGCGCTCAATGCCGCACTTGATGCCGGCATGACCTTCATCGACACCGCCGACGTTTATGGCGACGGCCGTTCGGAAAAGATCATCGCCGATGTTCTCAAGGATCGTGGCGGCCAGCGCCCGATGGTGGCAACCAAGGCCGGCCGCCGACTCTCGCCACATGTCGCCGATGGCTACAACAAGGAAAATCTCGAAGGCTTCATCGACCGCAGCCTGAAGAACCTCGGCGTCGAACGCCTCGACCTCGTGCAACTGCATTGCCCGCCGGTGGAGGTTTACTACCGTCCCGAGGTCTTCCATGCGCTGGAAGAGATCAAGGCCGCCGGCAAGATCGCGAATTACGGCGTCAGCGTCGAGAAGGTCGAGGAAGCGCTGAAGGCCATCGAGTACCCGGGCGTCGTCAGCGTCCAGATCATCTACAACATTTTTCGCCAGCGCCCGGCGCAGCTGTTCTTCAAGGAGGCCGCCCGTCGGCATGTCGCGGTCATCGCCCGCGTACCGCTGGCCAGCGGCCTGCTTTCCGGCAAGATCAGCCGCGACACCGCCTTCGCAGCCGATGACCACCGCAACTTCAATCGCCACGGCGAATCCTTCGACGTCGGCGAGACCTTTGCCGGCGTGCCCTTCGAGACCGGACTGCAAGCCGTGGAAGAAATCCGCGCGCTCGTGCCGACAGGCGCCACCATGGCGGCCTTCGCGCTGCGCTGGATCCTGATGGCGGACGCCGTCAGCGTCGTCATTCCCGGCGCACGCAATGCCGAACAGGCCCAGGCGAACGCCAAGGCCGCCGGCCTGCCGGTGATCCCCGAAGATGTGATGGAAGCCACGCGCGAGGTCTATTACCGCCTCGTTGCGCCC
Source organism: Shinella sp. CPCC 101442 (assembly GCF_024704725.1). Lineage (GTDB taxonomy): Bacteria > Pseudomonadota > Alphaproteobacteria > Rhizobiales > Rhizobiaceae > Shinella. Next base: position 212,918 of record NZ_JALIQS010000002.1, read on the forward strand.
CACGTTCACCAGCGCTGGTAGATCGCTACCAAAGCAACTCCGCTTACCGGAATTGCTTAGGATATTGTTTTTACCGCATTCTCCGACACCGAAGCGATACCGCTTCGGTGTCGGATAATTCTCTAGGCGACCCCAATGCCGGCGGTGAGCCCGCCGTCGATGATAAAATCCGCGCCGGTGACGAAGCCGGCGCGGCTGGAAGCGAGATAGGCGACCATGTCAGCCACCTCCTCCGGCTCGCCGATGCGGCCGAGCGGGTGCGACGCGCCAAAGCGCTTGAAGACCGCCTCGATATCCGCCTCCGCCCCGTCGAAGGTGCGGGCGGCGAGTTCGAGGATCGGCGTGCGAACCGAGCCGGGGCTCACCGAATTCACCCGAATGCCATCGGCCGCGTGATCGAGCGCCATCGCCCGCGTCAGCGCATGGATCGCACCCTTGCTCGCCACATAGGCGGCGACACCCTTCTGGCAGGCATGCCCCTGCACGGAGGAAATGTTGACGATCGCCCCGCCTCCGCGTTTCATCATCAAGGGTACGCCGAAATGGGCGGTCAGGTGGATCGAGCCGACATTGACGGCCATGCATCGAGCAAACGTTTCCGCATCCGTCGTCACCACCGTGCCATAGGGATGCACGGCTGCGGAATTGACGATGATGTCGAGCCCACCGTGCAGGCTTTCCAGCTCCGCCACCGCCGCGCCAACTGCATCGGCAAGCGAAACATCCACGCGCCGAACGAGGATCGTGAGGGTGCGGTCTTCGGCAATGGCGTTCAGTTCGGCATTCGCCTTCTCGTCTATGCCAAGCGAAAAAACGGCAGCGCCCCCTTCCGCCAATCGGAGCGCCGAGGCCCGGCCGATGCCACTCGTGCCTGTGACCAGCGCCACCTTTCCTTCGAAATCCCGCGCCATCTTTTCCTCCATCGCCGTTTCCGGCGAAGGTTGAGTGACGGGCCTCACCGATGTCAATGCCGGGGGAAAACCAGAGTCGTTTCAGCCGGCTGGAAGCCTTTGCGCACACATTGAGTCATCTCTCAATCTGTGATCCAAACCTTATGACATCTGGAGGAGCGGACGATGATGGAAGAATGCTTTCGGTGGTACGGGCCGAAGGATCCGGTGACGCTGGATCACATCAAGCAGGCCGGAGCGACAGGCATCGTCTCCGCTCTCCACCATATCTACGACGGCTCCGCCTGGCCGCTTGATGACGTCCTTTCCTACAAGGCGCGCATTGAGGCGTCCGGCCTCACCTGGTCGGTGGTCGAAAGCATTCCCGTTCACAATTCCATCAAGATCGCCGCTCCCGAGCGGTCCGGATACATCGGCGCCTACAAGGATACGATCCGCGCCCTCGCCAAGGCCGGCGTCACGACGATCTGCTACAATTTCATGCCTGTCTGCGACTGGACGCGTACCGACCTGATGTATCGCATGCCCTCGACCGGCTTTGCGCTGCGCTTCGATGCCGTCGATTTTGCCGCCTATGATCTCCTCGTCTTGAAACGCCGGGACGCGGAAAAGGACTATTCCGCCAGTGCCGTCCGTGCGGCCGAGCAACGCCTGGCCTCTCTCTCTGAAGAACAGCTGGCGACGATCGAGCGCAACCTGATCGCCGGTCTGCCCGCCACCGAGCGCAGTTACGACCGCGACAGTTTTCGACGTGCGCTCGATGAATATCAGGACATCGATGCCGAAACGCTGCGCGAAAACCTCTTCACCTTCCTGCGCGAGATCGTGCCCGTTGCGGAAGAGGTCGGCGCGCGGCTCTGCATCCACCCGGACGATCCGCCTTTCTCCCTCTTCGGCCTGCCACGTGTGGTCTCCTGCGCCGAGGACGCACGCGCCCTGATGGCGGCGGCCCCGAGCCCGGCGAACGGCCTCACCTTCTGCACCGGCTCCTATGGCGTGCGTGCTGACAACGACCTGCCGGCCATGGTGCGAGAATTCGGCCCGCAGATCCATTTCAGCCACCTGCGCAATGTCACCCGCGAGCCCGACGGTTCCTTCCACGAGGCCGACCATCTCGACGGCTCGACCGACATGGTCGAGGTCGTCGTCGCCCTTCTGGAGGAGCAGAACCGGCGCAAAGCCGAAGGGCGCGCCGACTGGCGCATTCCGATGCGGCCGGACCACGGCCACCTGCTGGCTGACGATATCGGCAAGGCACGCATCAATCCCGGTTACTCTCTGATCGGCCGGCTGAAGGGACTTGCCGAGCTGCGCGGCGTGATGCGCGGTGTTTCCCGTTTCATGACAGCGTGAGACCCATTTTCAACATAAGCTGAAATGATAGCGAACATCATGCCTATCTATTTCGTTTATGCGCACGCCCACGTTACCGTCTACCATAGGTCACAATCACAACAGGGGAACGACCATGAAAAAACTGCTTCTGGCACTGGCGCTCGCAGGCTCCACGCTTCTTTCCGCCCAGGCCTCCGCCGGGACGCTGAAGATCGGCACGGAAGGCGCTTATCCGCCCTTCAATTTCCAGGATTCCGCCGGCAAGCTCGGCGGCTTCGACGTGGAGATCGGCCTTGCGCTCTGCGAAAAGATGAAGGTGGAATGCGAAGTCGTCGGTCAGGACTGGGATGGCATCATTCCCGGCCTTCTCGCCAAGAAATATGACCTGATCATTGCCTCGATGTTCATCACGGAAGAGCGCAAGAAGCAGGTCAACTTCACCGACCCCTATTATCTCGCCGCCATGACGCATGCCGCTCCGAAGAATTCCGGCATCACGGATTTCACCAATGAGGGCATGAAGGGCAAGACGATCGGCGCCCAGTCCGGCACGACGCAGGCCGATTTCGCCGCCGCCGTCTATCCGGATGCGGAGCTCAAGCTCTATCCGACGCAGGACGAAGTGAACCTCGACATGGCGAATGGCCGCCTCGACCTGCAGGTCGGCGACATGATCCCGCTGCTGGACTGGGTCACCAAGAACGAGGACGGCAAGGCCTGCTGCGAGTTGATCGGCGAGCCGGTCACCGACAAGAAGTTCGTCGGCGACGGCGTCGGCATCGCGGTGCGCCAGGAAGACAACGACCTGCGCGAGAAGCTCAATGCCGCGCTGAAGGAAATCCGCGAAGACGGCACCTACAAGAAGATCAACGACAAATACTTCTCGATCGATATCTATACGATGAAGTAACGGTCTTTGGGGGCGGCTTCGGCCGCCCTTTTAGCTTTGAGTATCAGGAGCCGCACGGCGCGTCGCCGATATTTTCGGAGATGCAATAGGTCGTGGAGAGAAATGTATCTCTCGCGTCATCCTCCACCGGGCTGACGAGAAACGGAAACGGGTCAAGCGACCGCCGCGGCCGAAACTCCATATGGGCTTCAATGCCCGCCGCCAACAGCTCATCGACATAGGCTCCCGCGAGCCCGCTGGTGCTAAACCGTTCCCACATATGGCGTTTCCCCTTCTTTCGGAGAGCCCAATGCGCTGGAAAGGAACTTGGTTCCGCGAAAAAATACGCCACTCGATCACATTCTTGACCGCTTGAACCAGCCAGCCCTTGCCTCTGCTTGAGCTGCCATCCTAACTACACGCATGCCGACCAACCGCCTCGAACGTTTTGCCCACAATCTCGACTGGAACCTGCTGCGTACCTTCGTCGTCGTGGTGGAGGAAGGCTCGATCACGCGCGCGGCAAACAGGCTGCTTCTGCAGCAGCCCGCGGTCAGCATGGCGCTGAAGCGGCTCGAGCAATCCGTCGGCCACAGGCTGATCGACCGAAGCCCCGGCCGCTTCGAACTGACGGAAGCCGGCGAACGGCTGCATGCGCTGTGCCACGATATCTTTTCCGCCATCGTGCGCCTGCCCGAGGCCATGGAATCCTCCGGTGAGGATGTATCCGGCCATATCACCATCCACGCCGTCAGCCACGCCATGAACCCCGTCTGGGACAAGGCAATCGCCGAATTCTTCCGGCTGCATCCGCGTGTCACCGTGGGCGTGACGATCGAAACGACGACGGATGTCATCCGCTCGGTGGAGCGTGGAGTCGCGACACTCGGTCTTTCCGACGGCATCATTCCCGAGGGGCTGGAGAAGGTGCCCTTCTGCTACGAGCGCTATGCGCTCTACTGCGGCCGCGGGCACCGGCTGTTCGGCGCGCCGGATGCCACGCTCGAGGACCTGCGCGGCGAGCCCTATGTGAGTTTCCTCGCGGACGTGCTCGGCGGACCGCATATGGGACCGGTGACGGCGGTGCGCGCTGTCGGCTCCTTCGGCCAGCAGGTGCGCGCGCTTGCCTTCAACGTGGAGGAAGTGCTGCGGCTGGTCGTCGCCAATGCCGGGATCGGCATGCTGCCGGCGCATCTTACCGACGCCGCACTTGCCGCCGGCGATCTCTGGCAGTTGCCGCCCTATGACAACCTGCCGGTGACGGAAACATTTCGCATCACCAATCCACACTCGGCGCTCAATCCGGCCGAGCGCGCCTTCCTGACGCATATCGCCCATGTAACGCCCTGGCGGTGGGGTGAGCCCCATCAATCCAACTGATATCGATCGTCACCTCTATAAATTTGAAAAATGCAGAGGGCTTGCTTACGCCTGAGCCTTCAAATCACTGGAGGGGTCATGCGGACTTTCGACATCGCGATCATCGGCGGCGGCATCGCCGGCATCTCGCTTGCCTATTTCTTGAGCCCTCACCGCTCGGTCGTGGTGCTGGAGCGGGAAGACGCGCTCGGCTATCACAGCACCGGCCGCTCGGCGGCGGAGTTCACGCTGCGCGACAATGCGCCCCTCGTGAACGCGCTTGCCCGCGCCAGCCACGGCTTCCTGACGACGCCGCCCGAGGGGTTTGCGACCGTGCCTCTTCTCATCGAGCGCGGCAGCATCATTCTCGGCACGGAGGACAAGGCAGCACTCGTGCGTGCTCGCTATGAGCAGGCCCGGGAGCTCGGCGTTGCGGTCGAATGGCTGGATGAAACGGCCATGCTTGCCCGTGCCCCCATGCTGAACCCAACCTATGCCGCAGCCGCCTATTTCGACCCGGACTACTGGGACATCGAGGTCGACGCCCTCCTCCAGGCCTATGCCCGGCATGCCCGCCGCCACGGCGCCGAGATTCTGGAAAACCGGCGGTTGGCCGGCGCGCGGCGCGCGGCCGACACGTGGCTCGTCGAAACGAACGAGGAGACGATTTCAGCCGGCATGGTGGTGAATGCCGCCGGGGGCTGGGCGGATACGGTGGCATCGCTGTGCGGCATCGCGCCCATGGGCATCGTGCCGCACCGGCGCACCGCAATCACCGTCGATCTGCCCGAAGGCATCGACGCCGGCCGCCTGCCGGAAATCAATGAGGTGGAGGAAATCTTCTACTTCAAGCCGGAGGGCGGCCGCCTGCTCGCTTCGCCTGCCGACGCCACCCCCTGCGAACCGGCGGACGTGCAGCCGGAAGAACTCGACGTCGCCTATGCCGCCCACTATGTCGAGGAAGCGACGACGCTCAGCGTACGCCGTATCTTCAAGAGCTGGGCTGGCATGCGCAGCTTCTCCGCCGACCGCCTGCCGGTCATCGGTCCGGCGAAGGACGCGGAGAATTTCTTCTGGCTCGCCGGCCAGGGCGGCTACGGCATCCTCACCTCGCCCGCGCTGGGCAGCCTTGCCGCAGCCCTTATCACGGGCAGTCCCGTACCGGAGGCGCTCACCCGCGAGGGTATCGGGGCCGACACGTTCAGTCCCGAACGCTTCTCCTGAAATGAAACGGGCGCCTCAAGGGCGCCCGTTCTGTTTTCAAGCTTCCGCTGCCGGCGCGCCCGGCGTGACGGCGGCGCGATCCTTCCAAAAACGGTTGAGGAAGAGCAGGATCGGACCGCCGATATAGATCGACGAGGTCGTTGCGACGATAACGCCGAACAGCATCGGCCAGGCGAAGGGTTTTACCGTATCGCCACCCCAGATCGCCATCGGCAGCAGCGACACCGCAACAGCCACCGAGGTGAAGATGCATCGCATGACCACCTGGTTGATCGACAGGTCGATCAGATCGGAGAACGGCATCGACTTGTACTTGCGCATGTTCTCGCGCATGCGGTCGTACACCACCACCTTGTCGTTGACCGAGTAGCCGATCAGCGTCAGTACGGCGGCGATGGCCGTCAGGTTGAAGTCGATCTGCATCAGCGAGAAGAAGCCGATCATCTTGGTGATATCGAGGATCAGCGTCGCGATGGCGCCCACGGCGAAGTGCCATTCGAAACGCCACCAGATGTAGATCAGGATCGCCAGCATGCCGAGGCCGACGGCCAGGAAGCCGGAACGGGCAAGCTCCGTGCTGACCGTCGGGCCGACCACCTCCGTGCGCTCGATGCTCGCATCCGGGATCACTTCGGCAACACCGTCGCGAACCTTCTGGAGGGCTGCGGTCTGCACCTCTTCGCCGCCCGGCTGACGCTGGACGCGAACGAGAACCGACGTGCCCTGGCCGAATTCCTGCAGCGCCACTTCGCCGAGGTTCAGGCCTTCCATCTTCTCGCGCAGCGGCGCGAGATCGATCGGCGTCTTGGACGTCGCCTCGACCTGGATGCCGCCGACGAAGTCGATGCCGTAGTTGAGGCCCGGCGTGAAGAACAGAATGATCGAGCTTATCGAAATGAAGGCAGACATGGCGATTGCGATATAGCGACCGCGCATGAAGGAGAAGGTCGGGATGCTCCAGACCTGGCCGAACATCGAATGGATGTCGATCTTCTTCATCTTGCGGCGGAGAACCACCTCGCGCATCAGGAAGCGCACGAAGGTGATGGAGGTGAACATCGAGATCGCCAGACCGATGATCATGGTGATGGCGAAGCCACGAACCGGGCCCGAGCCGAACATGAAGAGCAAGATCATGCCGACCATGGTCGTCATGTTGCCGTCGACGATGGTGGCATAGGCCTTGTTGAAGCCGACATCGAGCGCCTTGATGGCCCCCGCCCCGGCCGCCGTCTCTTCACGGATACGCGCGTTGATAAGGATGTTGGCGTCCACCGCCATGCCGATGCCGAGGATGATACCGGCAATACCCGGCAGCGTGAGCGTCGAGCCCAGGATGCCGAGCAGGCCGATCGTCAGGATCGTGTGCAGCACGAGGCCGAGATTGGCGATGAGGCCCCAGGAACCGTAGAGCACCTGCATCAGCACCACGACGGCGGCAAGGCCGGCGAGACCGGTATAGAGGCCCATGCGGATCGAGTCGGAGCCGAGGTTCGGGCCGACGGTGCGCTCCTCGATGATGGTGAGCGGTGCGGGCAGCGCGCCGGAGCGCAGCAGCGCCGAAAGCACGGTCGCTTCCTGCGGGTTGAAATTGCCGGAAATCTGGCCCTGGCCGCCGATGATCGGCTCGCGGATGACCGGTGCCGTCAGCACCTTGCCGTCGAGAACGATGGCGAAGGGTTTTCCGACATTGGCCTGTGTGATTTCCGCGAACTGGCGCGCACCGGTGGAATCGAAGCTGAACGAAACGATCGGTTCGCTCGTGCGCTGGTCGAAGCCGGCCTTGGCGTCTGCCAGACGGTCGCCCGAGATGGCGACGCGTTCTTCGACGGCATATTTGTTGTTGTCGTTGGCACCGGGCAGGATCAGCACGCCACGCGGCGCAACGCTGTTCGGATCCACGGTCTGGTCGACCATGTGGAAGCTCATCTGCGCGGTCGAGCCAAGCAGCTGGCGCAGGCGCGTCGGGTCCTGGAGGCCGGGCAGCTGGACGAGGATACGGTCGCCGCCGACACGCTGGATGAGAGGTTCGGCAACACCGACCTGGTCGACGCGGCGGCGGATGATTTCAAGGCTCTGCTCGACGGCAGCCGACATGCGTTCGTTGATGCCGGCCTCCGTCAGCGTGACGTTGATCACGAGATCGGTATTGGCGACATCGATATCGGAGGAACCGCCGCCGAAACCGAGCGTGGAGGTGGGGGCTGCCAGCTTGCGCACTTCCGGCAGGACCTTGTCGACCGCGGCCTGGTCGGGCAGCGTGATCGTCAGCGTCGTGCCATTGAGGCGGGCGGCAGAGGCACGTTCACCGGCCGTGCGCAGGATGGCGCGCGTGTCGTTCAAAAGCGCGTCCATGCGCGCCTTGCGCAACGCTGCGGAATCCACCTCGAGCACGAGATGCGAGCCGCCCTTCAGGTCGAGACCGAGGGTGACGGGATTGGCGGGCAGATAGCGCCCGTATTTTGCCTGCTGCTCGGGCGTCAGCACGTTCGGCACGGCCGCGAGCATCCCGAAGAGGATGATGACGGCGGAGACAAACAATGCCCATTTGGAGGTTTTCATGGGGTTGTTCCATTTCAACTGCGGGAAAGGCGCGACCGGAAGCCGGCGCCCTCCGTGGGATCGGAATTTCAATCAAATGGCGCGGCGCTTCTGCGCCACAAGGCCTCAGGCAGCCAGGCCCGGAGGCGCGCGGCTGCGGAAAGCAGCCGGACGGGCGTTCGCCGGTGCGGCATCATCGACAGAGGCCGTGGCCGCAGTCGATGCGATTTCGAAGGGATAGAGGAGAATGCCAGCGCCGGGAACGATCGCCTTGCCGGCTCCATCCCCTTCCGGCAGACCTGTCTTCGCCTTGGCGATCCGCCGTTCGGCATGACCACTGGCCGGGAATCGCAATTCATCGCCGGCTGTCGAGAGCGGCGCGGGCGCCACGCCACCTTCGGTGGCCGCGCGCTGCGGGTGGCCCGCTGTCCGTGCGCCTTCCGGCAGGGAAAGCTGAGACAGGAACAGGGTGAAGAGCAGCACGAGGAAGCTTACAGGCGCAAGCCCTCGCTCCCACATCCTCGCCTCTTTGCCGGTTCTCTCAGTCATTCCTGTCTGTCTCTTCAAGGCGGCGCACGGTGCGAAGCAAAGTTCACAGCAGTGTCGATGGTGCGCCAAGAACCATTTACGCCCTGCCAAGTCAAGTTCCGGGCGGCGGCGGTTCCTTGTAGCATCAAACGTTTCAGCCCTCAGAGATCATGGATCGTGACATCCGGGCAGGCGTCCCGCGCCAGATCGCGCAGGTGCTGGTGGTGGGTCAGGTAGATCACCTGTCCGCCCGTCGCCATGGCGCCCATCACGCGCAGCGCATTCAGCGCACGTCCGTCGTCGAAGGTCTCCATGATGTCGTCGGCGATGAAGGGCACGATCTCGCGGCTTGCGGCGATCTCGTGATAACCCGCGACGCGCAGCGCGAGATAGAGCTGAAAGCGCGTTCCCTTGGAAAGGTCTTTTGCAAGCTTCGAGGCGCCCGAGGCTGCATTGGCGACGAGGAACTCGCCGTCCTTTTCCAGCATCGTCGAGAGACCGGCATATTCGCCGCCGGTAATGTCGCGAAACGTTTTCGACGCGCGCTCCATCATGGCGCTGCGATGGCGCTCCCGATAGAGCCGGAGCGCCTGTTCTGCTGCCAGAATGCCCGCCCGCGTCGCCAGGTAGCGCCGCGATTTCTCCGCCAGATCGACGAGCGCGGTGCGCCGCCGCTCCTCCAGCACCGCCGCCGCATCGCTGCCAGCCACCTTTGCCAACGCCTCTTCGGCCCGCGCCCGCGCGACGTGTTGCTCCTCGACATCCTTGTCGAGTTGATCGAGCCGCGCGGCAAGATCGATCTTCTCGGCCACAAGCTCAGCCTCGTCGACAGCCGCCAGCAGCGCCTCCGCCTCATCGACCGTGCCTGCGCGCATCTGCTGGACGAGATCCCGTCCGACCTCGATGATACGGTCACGCAGGTCATCGCGCCGGCGATGGGCTTCGAGCAGGATTTCGGCTTCCGCAAGACTATCGCAGCCGAGGAAAGCGAAGATTTCGCCCAGGCGCACGTTCAGCACGGCGCGGCGCTCGTCGAGCGCCCTCTCCTCTTCGTCGAGCCTTGCCAGCATGTCGCCGATGGCTTTCGCCCTTTCGCGCACCGCCTTCGCCTCGGCAAGCCGCCGACCGATGGCGGCGACGGTTACGAGCGGATCGTCCGCATCGAAGGGTTCCGCGAGTGTGTCGGCCAGCCGGCGTGCGTGGTCGCCGTAGTCCTGCCGATCCCGCTGCATCGCGACAATACGATGATCGAATTCGCCACGGCGCTCGACATTCTGCGCCAATGCCTGCAATGCGGGCAGCAGAGCGGCGACGCGCTCCGGCTCCGTCGGAGCCGTGTCGGTCGCCAGCCACGTCCCGGCAATCGCCTGTCGCCAGGTTTCCAGCCAGGCCGACTCGGCGGCACGGGCCTCCTCGGCGCCCCTGCGCCGTGCCTCGACATCGGCCTTTGCGCGGGCAAGCTGCTCGACAGCCGCCAGCCGCCGCGAACGCTCCGCCTTCAAGGCCTCCTGCCTGTCTTCGGCAAGGAACAGCGTTTCCTCGAAGCTCGCGTCGCCCGCCAATCCATCGTCCAGGAACCGGGCAAGCCGCGCGGACACGTCGCGCGCCTCGTTCCCGACAAGCTCCGCTTCGATTTCCTGGCGAGCAAGCGCACCGGCCTTCTCCAGTGCCACGACACGCCGGTCCAACCACGCGGTCAGGTCTTGCACCAGGGTTTCGTCCGGAAGGCCGCAGCCTCTGGCAAGCATGGCAACCTCAGCCTCGGCACCCGCCATGTCCTGTTCCAGCCGCACCGTCTCGTCTGCCAAAATCCCAAGCCGCGCGGCCCCCTCGGCAACAGAGCGCTCCAGCAGCCGTATTTCGGAAAGGCGGTCGGCATTGCGCAGTTGCGCGTCGCGGGCGCGGTCGTCGTCGTGCATCCGCGCCTCGAAGGCCGCAGCCGTCTCGCGGTCGAGATTGGCGAGGTGGGTCTGCCAGGCTGCATCACGCAGTTGCCGGAGATGCCCGGCATGCTCCTCACCCGCCGCGCCGGTGGTCCTCTCGAGTGCTGCCAGCATGGTCCTTGCGGACGCGACCTCCCGATCGGCAGCCAAAACCTGCTCGCGATGCCGGCGAAGCGCTTCCGCCGCCGCCTCGTGCCGCTTGCGCAGGTCCTCCAACGCCGATGCAGCCGGAACGTTCATCCCTTCCAGCGCATCCGTCGTGCCGGACCAAGGCGCCAGACGCGCCTTTGCCACCTCTGCCTCCTGTCGCGCGAGGGCGAGGAGGCGCCGGGTTTCCCGCCGACGTGCCGGAAGATCGCCGGCACGGGCGGCGCGCAGGGCAGCGGAAAGTGCCGATTGCAGATCGCCGTCGCTGGCCGCCCCCTCATCGGAAAAGGCCCCTGCCTTCTCGACCGCGGTCTCCTGCGCCTCCTGCGCATCGGACAGTTCGCGGTGCGCCGCCGCCATGCGTTCGGCAAGTGCCGCGCGGTGAGCCAGAAGGCTTGTCAGTCGATCCGCGAGGCCAGCGGGCAGCACGATCTCGGCGGGATCGGTCCGCGCCGGCAGGCCCAAGGCAAGGATGCTTGCAGCAATCGTCACGACAAGCCTGTCACGATCGGCAATACGGGAGGCAAGATCCAGGGCGGCGGTGCGGAAGCGCGCCTCCAGTGCCGAGCCCGAGAGTGCCGCGAGGTCCGCTTCCATCGCCAGGACCGCATCGTCTTGCGCAAGCCCCGCCCGTTCCGCTGCGCATCGCTCCCGTTCCGCAAACACACGCGCCGCACGGGCTGCAATCTCGGCCTCCTCACGTGCGAGATCGCCCGTCAGTCCGCGCCAGGTTGCGGGTGGTGTCTCGCCAAGATCGAAAGCGCCAAGCTCCGCGCGCAGCGCCCTGAGCCGCGCTAGAGAGGGCAAAGCGCTCAGGCACCGGTCGGCCTGCTGGAGGGCGGCGCGCGCGGCGGCGCGTGCGGCGGCCGCCATATCGTGACGTTCGGCGGCGGCGTCACGCTCGCGCACCAGAATGCCGTAGTCGCGTGCTGCAACGTCCAGTGCCTTGCGCTCGGCCGCCAGCGCCTCGATCTCGGCTTTCAAGGTGGAGAGACCGTGCCGCCTGCCGGCGGGGCGATAGAATTCGTCGGCCTGGGCTTTCAGCGCCGCAAGGCTCGTGGCCATGTCGGAAAGACCGGAGCTGGCGGAAAACAGCATCGCGCCGAGTTCGCCTTCGCTCTTCAGAATGTCTTCCCCGCCCTTCTCGATGCTCTCGTCGTCAAGCGAAAACATAGTGCGGTAGGCGTTGCGGTCCATGCCGCCCAGCACGGAAGCGAAAAGCGTATCGGGCAAGGGCCGATCGTCGGCGGTGACGAGCGAGGCCTGGTTGCGCTTCAGGCGATAGGCTTCGTGGTGTTCCGTGCCGACAGAGAACCGTCCGCCCACGCGCATCAGCGGATAGGGATGCAGGAAGCCGTAGGCGCTGGTGCGTTCGATGCCGAAGAGCACGTCGAGATAGGCGGAAAAGAGCGTCGACTTTCCCGCTTCGTTGGGGCCGTAGACGAGATGGAAATCCGGCTTTCCGGGCCGCGCCACGCCAAAATCGAGGCTGCGTTCGGTGAATTTTCCGTAGCGGACGAGATCGAGGCGGTCGAGACGCATCAGGCCCTCTCGCCTTCGCCAACGAGGCGTGCCAGCACGGCATCGGAACCCTCAAGCGCGAGATCGGAAAGCAACCCCTCCTCTGCAGCCTCGTCGGCCGCCAGCAGGCTGCGCGCCTCCCTGGGCAATTGACGCAGCACATCGGCCAGCGTCTCGCGCAGCTCCGCGCGATAGGCGTGGGTTGAGACGACGTCCTCGCGCATCAGCCGGGCCAATTCGGTGATCGGCCGCGCATGGTCGTCGGCGCCTGCGAGCGGAGCGGAAACGGCGAGTTCCACGGCTTCGATCCAGCATTCGCCGAGCGAGGTGGCAAGGTTCTGTACCTCGGCGATCAACAGGTCCTCATCGCGGCGCAAATGCCAGGCGAGCGGGGTCGCACCGACCATGGTGAGCCGCGCGACGAGATGGGCGCCGCCCGCATTTTCCCGGGCTTGGGAAAGCACCGCCTCCGTGCGATCGAGCATGCCATGCCAGTCGTCCACATCAGAGAGATCGACCGAGAGACGCTCGAAGACAGCGACGGCGACGTGGCGCTCCTCGCAGGTGACCACGCCATCCTCGCCGACCGTGGCGAGCGTGACGCCCTTGGCCCCGCCTTCATTGATATCGCGGCCCTGCGGATTACCGGGCATGACGATCCAGGGGCGTTCCTGATGCACACGCCGCTGGTGGATATGGCCGAGTGCCCAGTAGTCGAAGCCGTGGGCGACAAGGTCCGCGACGCTCGTCGGCGCATAGGGATCGTGGCGGCTCGCGCCGGCGAGGCTGGTGTGCAGCATGCCGATATTGACAGCATCGGCGACAGGCGCGCGAAAGGTCGGCAGCAGCGAGGCCGGCGCATGCGGTTGGGCGAAGCTGACGCCATGCACGTGGATTTCCCGGCCGTTTTCCAGCACGCCGGCTTTGACGGGCTTTCCGCGCCCGTCGAAGAGATGCACGTTCGGCGGAAAGGTCAGTTCGCGGGTGATCTGCGACTGCGCATCGTGATTGCCGCGAATGAGGAAAACGCGGATGCCCGCCGTCTCCAGCCGCCGCATTTCGCCCATCAGGAAGAGTGCGGTCGCCATGGAGGTCTGCGCGCCATCATAGAGATCGCCGGCGATCAACACGGCATCGACCGCCTCCCCGATCGCCAGATCGACGATACGTGACAGGGCCTGGCGCGTCGCACCGCGCACGAGATCGCCAAGCTCGGCATTGCGGAGCGCCAGCGAGGAAAGCGGCGAATCGAGATGCAGGTCGGCGGTGTGAATGAAACGGAAAGGCATGGCCGGACAATCGCCTCCCCCCTTCTCCCGGTCAATGCTTGCGAGCCCTGGGGCGCCGTTATGCAGGGGGAAATCGGCCCACCCCGAAAAGGGCGACGAAAAGGCATGAATATTGCGGGCAGGATGACCGTTCGCATTTACAGTGATCGTTCAATATATATGATCAAATTATTCGAAAAACTTCGTGATCATTTGACATGGTCCCTCATAATACCTATATTCCACCTCATGAGTAGCACGATAGAAATCTCCCAAGGCATGTTCAAACTCTACCATCAGGTTAGCCGCCTGGTGAACGAGTGCATGATGGACGAAGGTGTGTCGCTCGCCCGCAGCAAGTTCCTGCTTCTTCTCGAATGCCAGGGTCCCCAGCGGTCGACGGATATTGCCTGCGCCCTTGGTTTCGCACCCCGTACGGTGACGGAGGCGATCGATGGCCTCGAGCGTGACAAACTGGTCAAGCGCGATCCCGATCCCAAAGACCGCCGTGCCAAGATCGTCTCGATTACGGATATGGGTCGGACCGTCATTTCGGCCGCCCAGCAGCCGCAGCACAAGACGATCGAGGCGATCTTCAACGTTCTGACCGAAGATCAGAAGCAGCATATGAAGGAAATCATCCGCTGTCTCAGCGAGAAGACCGACGAGCTGCAACGGGAACGAGACAAGGACGAGCCGGCAACGGCACGTTCATTGCAAGCCGTCGGCTAGTTTGAACACTACGACAATCGAAAAGGCCGGGATCGCAGGATCCCGGCCTTTTTCTTTGTGCTTTCAAGAAACCGTCCGGCGCCTCCCCTCGCGGGAAAGGCGCCGGATCGTCGATGCTTACATGGCGTTGATCGGGCCGATGCCGAAGAACAGCGTTTCGCCGGAGGAATCGTCGACGCCGTCATTGTCGGTGACGACGAAGCCGTTGCCGGCGGCGTCGATGGTGAAGCCTTCGACCTTGTCCACGACGTAGCCGTTGGTGGCCTTCAGGTCGGGAATAAGGTCGCGAACCTCTTCCTTCTTCACGACAGGCAGGTCGCCGCCGAGCTTGGCGGGCTTCAGGTCGGCGAGCGCCACGCGGAAGAGCTTCTTGAGCTTGGCCGCCTGGCCGATCAGGTTGTCACGCTCGATGATGTAGGCGTAGTCGCCACTGGCGATGATTTCCGACAGGCCAACCCAGCCGCTCTCGGTCTTTTCGAGCGGGTAACGCACCGCGCCCCATTCCTTGGAGGACGGCTTGTAGGAGACGAGCTTCACAAAACCCTTCTCGTCATCGCCCCATTCGCGCTGAACGGCCATCCACAGCGTCAGGTCGTCGCCTTCGCCGACACTGGTGATGCCTTCGAAGCCGAAACGCTTTTCGTGGGCGCGCAGTTCGGCCGGAATGGCGATTTCCTTGTCGATCTCGCCCTTCTCGGTCACATGGATGATGGCGTGTGCGTAAAGCTTGTCCGCATCGCCTTCATTGGCAAGCCAGTAACCGCCTTCGCCATCCGGCGTCAGGCCTTCGCTGTCGAGCTTCTGGGCGGCCGCACCGGTGCGGGTGATGCGCAGCGCATCGACGATCTTCGCCGGCTTCGCGGTGGCGTCGATCGTGAAGATCGTCGGCTGCGAGGCGTAGAAGCTGTCGTTGACGGCAACCAGCATGCCGGGCTTGTCCTTGACCGGAGCAAGACCCGAAAGCGCGCCAAAACCGATCAGCTCGCCATCCTTCTCGGTGGAAACGATCTGCGGATAGGCAGCTTCGCCTTCGGCACGCTCATAGAGCATGACATGCGAACGCGCGCCGCCGTCTTCGACCAGATCCACTTCGTTGGCGGTAACGAGAAGGTTACGGCTCGGGATGGCAACGGCACCCTCCGGGCTGACACCCGACGGCAGAAGCTGAAGCAGCTCCGGCTCAGCGCCCGTATCCTTGTAGACGCCCACGATGGACGCGCGTTCGGCGAGCACGAAGAACAGGTTGTCGTCGCCGAACTTGGCCGCTTCCAGGCCTTCCGGCTCGACGCCCTTCTTGTTGCGCTTGTCCGGATAGTGACCGATCCTGGCGATCTCGCGCTCGAAGGCCGCACCATTCTCATAAAGAACCTTGCCGTCCTTGCCGAAGATGGTGAAACCGCGAGCACCACCCTTCCAGTCGCCTTCATTGGCGACGACGAGACGATCGTCGTCCAGCCATTTCACGGCATCCGGCTCGCGGGCGACGTCCTTGACCTCGCCGGTGAACTTCAGCGCGCCATCCTTCTTGGTATCGACGCCTTCGAGGCTGACCTTGCCGGCGGAGAAGTGGCTTTTCACCGCACCGGTCTTGCCGTCGATGATGACGATGTAGTTGTTTTCCTGCAGCGTCAGCGCGACTTCGTCGAGGCTGTTGAACGACACGAATTCCGGCTCCGGATCGTCACCGGCTACATCGGCAAGGCCGGTGAGCGTGACGCGCTTCAGCGAACCGCAATCGACGACGCCATCCTTGAGCGACACCAGGACGAGGTCACCGGCCGGCATCTGCGGCAGGTCGCCGTCATTGACGTCTTCATCGCGCTCGTTTTCGATGGCGATGGCGGCGATCGTCTTGTCCTTGTTCAGCGCAATCGAGTCCGGCTGACCGCCGAGATCGCACGTCGCGTCAATCTTCCTGGATGCAAGATCGACCTGGGCGAGAACACCCGACGGCTTGACGAAGCTTTCGCGGGTGTTGACGGCGACGAGCGCCTTGCCGGCGGCAACGGCGACCGATGTCGGCTCGCCTTCGAAGGCGACGGAGCCGCCGGCCTTCGGGGCTTTGGCGTCGGTGATGTTGATGATGCCGATCGCCTTGTTCGGGCTGTCGGAATAGACGAGCGTGTTGCCGTCTTCGGAAGCGGCGATGATTTCCGCCGAGGTCGGCGTCGCCTTGTCCTTGCCTTCAGGCAGGTTATCGGCAACGGCAAAGGATGCAATACGATTGAATACGGGCTCGGCGCTGGCGGCAGAAGCCACCGATGCGGCGAGAACCGCTGCCAGCGCAGCGGTGAGCGAACGGGTTTTCATGAAATCCTCCGGGATCCGGGATGAACGAACCCGGCGGTTCTGAGGCTTTCGTGTTACAGGGGCATGACAGCCCGGTGACGCTTCCGCGTCGCTCTCCGACAAACAAAAAGGGGCCCGGATGAACCGGACCCCGAGCCTGAAATTCAGGATTGCGGCGGAGTGGGTAACCGCTCTGCCCTGCAGCGCCACGCGTCGCGAAAACGCGTCCGGGACGCTGCCGAACTTCAGATCTGCGACACAATGCAAACCCCGGGCTCAAATGCCTGGGGCTCACGCATTGGCTTGGGATCAGCTGTTGACGGCGTCTTTCAGGCCCTTGCCAGCCGAGAACTTCGGCACGTTGCGAGCCGGGATCTCGATCTCGGCGCCCGTCGAAAGGTTGCGGCCCTTCGAAGCTTCACGACGCGACACGGAGAAATTGCCGAAACCGACGAGACGAACGTCGCCACCGTTCTTGAGTTCGCCCTGGATCGTCTCGAAAACGGCGTCGACAGCCGATGCTGCGTCCGTCTTGGAGAGGCCAGACTTCTCGGCGACCGCGGATACGAGTTCATTCTTGTTCATGTTTCCACCCCTTTCATACGGTTTGAAACGACTCATACAAGTCGGGGGGCAGAATACGCATCGCCCCTCGTCTCGCAAGAATATTTCGCCGCAATCCCCTGAGAATCCGGGGTTTACACACGATTTTCAACGAAAAAGACCGGCCGCTAGGCCGGTCTTTTCCTGTTTCGTGGCAAAACGCCGGGCATTTCACCCGGCGTTAAGGCTCAGTGCGCGATGGCGCCGGTGCCGTCATCGGTCGATTCGACGGCCGGAACCCGGGCCGCTTCGGCCGCAGCACTGTCCCATTCGATCGGTTCGGGCTTGCGCAGCAGCGCATGCTCGATGACCTCGCCCATGCGCGAGACCGGCACGATCTCCATGCTGTTCTTCACGTTGTCAGGAATGTCCGCCAGGTCCTTGGCGTTCTCTTCAGGGATCAGCACCTTCTTGATGCCGCCGCGAAGCGCTGCAAGCAACTTTTCCTTGAGACCGCCGATCGGCAGGACCCGGCCGCGCAGCGTCACTTCGCCCGTCATCGCAATATCCTTCGAAACCGGTATACCGGTCATGATGGAGACGATGGCGGTCGCCATGGCGATACCGGCCGACGGGCCATCCTTCGGCGTCGCGCCTTCCGGCACGTGCACGTGGATGTCGGTCTTGTCAAAGCGCGGCGGCTCGATGCCGAAATCGACGGCGCGCGAGCGGACGTAGGACGCCGCTGCCGAAATCGATTCCTTCATCACGTCCTTCAGGTTGCCCGTGACCGTCATGCGGCCCTTACCACCCGGCAGGTTCACGCCCTCGATGGTCAGCAGTTCGCCGCCGACTTCCGTCCAGGCAAGACCGGTGACGACGCCGACCTGATCCTCGCGTTCGGCTTCGCCGTGGCGGAAGCGCGGAACGCCGAGGAAGTCGTGGATGTTGTCCGCCGTGACCTCGACCTTCGTCGACTTGCCCTTGATGATCTCGGTAACCGCCTTGCGGCCGAGCTTCATCAGTTCACGCTCGAAGTTACGCACGCCCGCCTCGCGGGTGTACTGCTGGATGACCGCCATCAGCGCGCCATCGGTGACCGAGAACTCCTTCGGCTGCAGCGCGTGATCGCGGATCGCCTTGGGCAGCAGGTGCCGCTTGGCGATTTCCAGCTTCTCTTCTTCCGTGTAGCCGGCGATGCGGATCACTTCCATGCGGTCCATCAGGGGCGCCGGAATGTTTAGCGTGTTCGCCGTCGTCACGAACATGACGTTGGACAGGTCGTATTCGACTTCCAGGTAGTGATCCATGAAGGTCGAGTTCTGTTCCGGATCCAGCACCTCGAGCAGGGCCGAAGACGGGTCGCCACGGAAATCCATGCCCATCTTGTCGATCTCGTCGAGCAGGAAGAGCGGGTTGGACTTCTTCGCCTTCTTCATCGACTGGATGACCTTGCCGGGCATCGAGCCGATATAGGTGCGGCGGTGACCGCGGATTTCGGCTTCGTCACGAACGCCGCCGAGCGCCATGCGGATATATTCGCGGCCGGTCGCCTTGGCGATCGACTTGGCGAGCGAGGTCTTGCCGACGCCCGGAGGGCCGACGAGGCACAGGATCGGGCCCTTAATCTTGGTCGAGCGGGCCTGCACGGCAAGATATTCGACGATGCGCTCCTTGACCTTGTCGAGGCCGAAATGGTCCTCGTCGAGAACCTTTTCCGCGGCGTTGAGATCGGTCTTGATCTTCGACTTCTTGCTCCACGGGATACCCGTCAGCCAGTCGAGATAGTTGCGCACGACGGTGGCTTCCGCCGACATCGGGCTCATCTGGCGCAACTTCTTCAGTTCCGCATCCGCCTTTTCGCGGGCTTCCTTCGAAAGCTTGACCTTGGCGATCTTGTCTTCCAGTTCGGCCATCTCGTCACGGCCGTCCTCGCCGTCGCCGAGTTCCTTCTGGATCGCCTTCATCTGCTCATTGAGGTAGTATTCGCGCTGGGTCTTCTCCATCTGGCGCTTCACACGCGAGCGGATACGCTTTTCGACCTGCAGAACCGAGATCTCGCCTTCCATGAAGCCGAGCGCCTTTTCCAGGCGCAGCTTGACGCTGGTCGTCTCAAGCATTTCCTGCTTTTCGACAATCTTGATGGAGAGGTGCGAGGCGACCGTGTCGGCAAGCTTCGAGTAGTCCTCGATCTGGCTTGCGGCACCGACGACTTCGGGCGAAATCTTCTTGTTGAGCTTTACGTAATTCTCGAACTCGGAGACGACCGAACGCGACAGCGCTTCGATCTCGACCGGGTCTTCCTCCGGCTCGGCCAGCACATGAGCCATCGCCTCGTAGAATTCTTCGCGATCGGTGTAACCGTCGATCTCGGCACGGGCGCGACCCTCGACCAGAACCTTCACGGTGCCGTCGGGCAGCTTCAGCAGCTGAAGAACGTTGGCGACAGTGCCGATGCGGTAGATGGCGTCGGTCTCCGGATCGTCGTCGGAAGCGTTGATCTGGGTGGCAAGCATGATCTGCTTGTCGGTGCCCATAACCTCTTCCAGCGCGCGGATCGACTTTTCGCGACCGACGAACAGCGGTACGATCATGTGCGGGAACACCACGATGTCGCGCAGGGGCAGGACCGGGAAGGCCGTGGAATCGTGCGGCGCAGACGTCTTCTTCGTCATGTCATTTCCTTTCAAACGTCCCGTTTCCGGGAACCGGTC
Source organism: Shinella sp. CPCC 101442 (assembly GCF_024704725.1). Taxonomy (GTDB): domain Bacteria; phylum Pseudomonadota; class Alphaproteobacteria; order Rhizobiales; family Rhizobiaceae; genus Shinella. Next base: position 232,862 of record NZ_JALIQS010000002.1, read on the forward strand.
CTGTCGGCGTTTGGGGACACCGGGCCGGCGATCTTTTCCATCCACAAGTGGCGTGCGGTTGACACATTTTCAAGCCCGGTTGCGGAGTGCCCCACTCCACTGCGAACAAGACGAACCAACGACAGGAAGTCTAGTCTTCCGCGCTGTCGCGGAACTTGCGGCCTTCCTCCGGCAAGAGAGCCGAAGCATACGCGAGACACAGAATCGAAGTCTTCCATCTTCGCCTGACTGATAACGTTTCGCAACGCCTTGTCGAAGCAGTGGAAGGTTCATCATCATGACTTTTCCAAGCCAAGGCGACCAGTCACGAAATGTCACGAGAATATGTCCGGTCCAGATCGAACCGGACATATTCGAGCTTCTTTTGTTTTCGTTTGTCTTTTCGGGAAAACCGGTTCCCACTTTTCCCTGACAAGCTCCAGACGCCTCAAACGAAAAGACCCGCCAGCGGCGGGTCCTTCCTGAACGGTTTGGGACGATCAGGCCGAAACGTTGGCCTTCTCCTCGGAGCGCTCCGAGTAGATGTAAAGCGGACGGGCCGAACCCCGGACCACCTCGTCGGAGATGACGACCTCGCGAACGCCTTCCAGCGTCGGCAGCTCGAACATCGTGTCGAGCAGGATCTTCTCCATGATCGAGCGCAGGCCGCGTGCGCCGGTCTTGCGGATGATCGCACGCTTGGCGATCTCGCGCAGCGCGTCCTCGTGGAAGGTCAGCTCCACGTCTTCCATCTCGAACAGGCGCTGGTACTGCTTGATCAGCGCGTTTTTCGGCTCCGACAGGATCTGGATCAGCGCATCCTCGTCGAGGTCTTCCAGCGTCGCCAGAACAGGCAGACGGCCGATGAATTCCGGGATGAGACCGAACTTGACCAGGTCTTCCGGCTCCAGTTCGCGCAGGACTTCGCCGACGCGGCGATCTTCCGGCGAGCGAACCTGCGCGCCGAAACCGATCGAGGTCTTTTCGCCGCGAGCGGAGATGATCTTGTCGAGACCGGCAAAGGCGCCGCCGCAGATGAACAGGATGTTCGTCGTATCGACCTGCAGAAATTCCTGCTGCGGATGCTTGCGGCCACCCTGCGGCGGAACCGAAGCGACCGTGCCTTCCATGATCTTCAGAAGCGCCTGCTGCACGCCCTCGCCCGACACGTCGCGGGTGATGGACGGATTGTCGGACTTGCGCGAGATCTTGTCGACTTCGTCGATATAGACGATGCCGCGCTGCGCGCGCTCGACATTGTAGTCGGCGGCCTGAAGAAGCTTCAGGATGATGTTCTCGACGTCTTCACCGACGTAACCGGCTTCGGTGAGCGTCGTCGCGTCAGCCATCGTGAAGGGCACGTCGATGATGCGGGCGAGTGTCTGGGCGAGATAGGTCTTGCCGCAGCCCGTCGGGCCGACCAGCATGATGTTCGACTTCGCCAGTTCCACATCCGAACCCTTGGCGGCATGCGCCAGGCGTTTGTAGTGGTTGTGCACCGCGACCGACAGGATGCGCTTGGCCTGCTGCTGGCCGATGACATATTCGTCGAGGACCTTGATGATATCCTGGGGCGTCGGAACGCCGTCACGGGATTTCACCATCGAGGTCTTGTTCTCCTCGCGGATGATGTCCATGCACAATTCGACGCATTCATCGCAGATGAACACGGTCGGTCCGGCAATCAGCTTGCGGACCTCGTGCTGGCTCTTGCCGCAGAAGGAGCAGTAAAGGGTATTCTTGGAGTCGCCGCCGTTGCTGCCGCTGACCTTGCTCATATCACTTTCCTTCCAGCACGCCGTTCATCTCTCGGAGAAGATGGCCGGACCACTCAAACCACCCTTGTCGGACGCGCTCGGCATCTTTCAAAGGCTCCAGGGGTACTGACCGGCCCGGGCGACGCCCTTGAACCGGTTGCAACGCATTCCCCGTTTAAACACCGAATGCTAAGCCGTCACAAATCAACATAGCATTAACGGCCAATATTACCGGCTTTATGGCCGGGATAAAGCCCCGCGATCATTACAAATCGCGCGATTGCCTTCATCCGTCCCTTAGGCCAAGATCGGCACGGGCCTTGCGCGTCAACTTCGCCGCCACCAGACCGTGGCTTTCTCTTAGATAGTCACACAAGGCCGCATCATCAACTGATTCGCCCGTTTGCCGCTGGATCCACTTCATCCCGCGCGAAGCGAGATAGGGCGCCGGGCGGCATCCGGGCTGCTCGCGCAGAATGTCGTAGGCGAGCTCCGACACCTTGAACGTGACCCCGAGCCCATCCGCCTCGCTCCAGCCGGCGATGGCGAAAACCTTGTCGCCGACCTTCCAGACATGCGCCCCGCCCCATTGCACGACATGGGTCGTGGCCGGGAGCGAAGCGCAAAAGGCGTTGTACTCGTCGAGCGTCATCCGGCCCCGTAGCGTCGAACGCGGGTTACGCCGCGTCCGGTCCTTCAAGCGCCTCGCGGCTGGTGATGACGCGGTCGATCAGACCCCAGTCCTTCGCCTCGTCGGCGCTCATGAAATGGTCGCGGTCGAGCGTCTGCTCGACTTCCTCATAGGTGCGGCCGCAATGCTTGACATAGACCTCGTTCAGCTTGCGCTTCATCTTGAGGATGTCCCTGGCGTGACGCTCGATATCGGACGCCTGGCCCTGGAAACCGCCCGAAGGCTGATGAACCATGATGCGGGCGTTCGGCGTGGCGAAGCGCATGTCCTTGTGGCCGGCGGCCAGCAGCAGCGAGCCCATCGAGGCGGCCTGGCCGATGCAGAGCGTCGACACGGCAGGCTTGATGAACTGCATCGTGTCATAGATCGCCATGCCGGAGGTCACGACGCCACCCGGCGAATTGATGTAAAGCGCGATTTCCTTCTTCGGGTTTTCGGCCTCGAGGAAGAGAAGCTGCGCGCAGACGAGCGTTGCGATGTGATCTTCCACCGGACCGGTGAGGAAGATGATGCGCTCCTTGAGGAGACGCGAATAGATGTCGTAGGAACGCTCGCCGCGGTTGGTCTGCTCGACGACCATCGGCACCAGAGCCATGGCGGTATCTACGGGATTTCTCATATCGATCCTTCATCTCAAGTGCCCTGAAACCCTCGCCAAGCGTTGGGAATCAGCAAGTTTCGTCCTCCCTACATAGAGTGTCTGGGTATCGGACTTCAAGACGGCGCCATGTTTTGCGGCGCTGTATGCGTGAATGCGGTTAACTCACGCAACGTCGGGCGACGATTTCCACAAGGCAAGCGCTTTCAGGGTGAAGAAAGCATGAATTCCGCGGCCCGTCTTGCCTCCCCTTCGCGATTGCCCGCACTATATGCCTCCCAGCGGAGGCAATCACCATGAAACGATCCCTCGTCGCCCTCGGGCTTCTCTTTCTCATATCGACGGCGGCCCCTGCCCAGCAAGCCTCCGACACCGTGTCGCCGGAACGCGCGACCGGCCTTGCCGCGGCGAAGATCGCGGCCGCCAGGGAGCATATGGTCGCCGCCGCGCATCCGCTGGCGGCCGAGGCCGGCGAGAAGGTTCTGGCCGACGGCGGCAGCGCGATCGATGCGATGATAACAGTGCAGACGGTCCTCGGCCTCGTCGAGCCGCAATCCTCCGGCCTCGGCGGTGGCGCCTTCCTCGTCTACTACGACGCCGAAGCGAAGCGTCTCTTCACGCTCGACGGCCGCGAGACGGCGCCGGACGACGCCACGCCAAAACTCTTTCTCGACGACAAGGGCGAACCGATGCAGTTCTTCGACGCCGTCGTCGGGGGCCGCTCGGTGGGCACGCCCGGCACCGTCATGCTGATGCAGGAGGCGCACAAGCGCTGGGGCCGCAAAGACTGGAAGGACCTTTTTTCACCCGCTGAAAAACTGGCGCAGGACGGGTTCGCCGTTTCCCCGCGCCTTGCCAAGCTGATTGCAGCGGAGGGCGACAAGCTCAAGAGCTTCGAGGCGACGGCGTCCTATTTCTTCGGCGCGGACGGCGCCCCGCTGACGGCCGGCAGCATCCTCAAGAACCCGGCCTATGCCGAAACGCTTGCAGCCATCGCCAGGGACGGTGCCTCCGCCTTCTATAGCGGCCCCATCGCCGAAGCGATCGTCGATACGGTGCGCATGTCGGGCAAGAATTCCGGCGTGCTGTCGCTTGCCGACCTCGCCAACTATCAGGTGAAGGAACGGCGGCCCGTCTGCGTCAGCTATCGCGCACTCGATGTCTGCGGCATGGGACCGCCCTCCTCCGGCGCCGTCGCCGTCGGCCAGATGCTCGGCCTCCTGGAAAATTTCGACTTGAAGGCGCTCGGCAAGGACAATCCCGAGAGCTGGCGGCTGATCGGCGACGCCCAGCGCCTCGCCTTCGCCGACCGTGAACGCTATCTCGCCGACACGGACTTCGTGCCCGCCCCGATCAAGGGCCTCCTCGACAAGACCTATCTGGGTGAGCGCGCAAAGCTGCTCGACGGCGACAAGGCGCTCGGCGACGATGCCGTGAGCGCGGGCAAGCCGGAATGGGACCACGCTTTCAATTTCGGCCGCGACGCCGCGCTCGAACTCCCCTCCACCAGCCATTTCGTCATCGTCGACAAATCCGGCAACGTCGTCTCCATGACGACGACCATCGAGAACGGTTTCGGCTCGCGGCTGATGACCAACGGCTTCCTGCTCAACAACGAGCTGACCGACTTCTCCTTCAAGACCCACGACGAGGGCATGCCCGTCGCCAACCGCGTCGAGCCCGGAAAGCGCCCCCGCTCCTCCATGTCGCCGACCATCGTGATGAAGGACGGCAAGCCGCTTCTCGCCATCGGCTCACCCGGCGGCAGCCAGATCATCGGCTATGTCGCGCAGGCCCTCATCGCCTATGTCGACTGGGGCATGGATGTCGGCGAGATGGTCGCCATGCCCCACCTCATCAACCGCTTCGGCACCTACGACCTCGAAGCCGGCACCGATGCGGAAAAGCTTGCCGAACCGCTGAAGGCGCTCGGCTACGAGGTGAAGTCCAGCGACATGAATTCTGGCCTTCATGCCATCGAACTCAACGCGGACGGCCTCAAGGGCGCCGCCGATCCCCGACGGGAAGGTGTGGCGCTCGGCAAGTGAGAGGGCTGTTGACCAAGGTATCGTCGCGCTTTCAAGGCGCTGCGAAATCCGCTAGGTCATGGACATCATGACGACGACACATCTCCCCTTCCTCTCCATCGATCCCGCCAGCCGCCGTGTTTCGCTCGACGGCCGCAATCCCGATTTCTACCGCGATCCGAACCCGGTCTACGCGGCGCTGCATGCGCACTGTCCCACCTTCTGGTGGGAAGAGCAGAAGATGTGGTATTTCACCGGCTACGACCATGTGAACGGCCTCCTGCGCGACCGCCGCTTCGGCCGGCAGATCCTGCATGTCGCGACGCGCGAAGAGCTCGGCATGCCCGAGCCGCAGGCGCACCTGAAACACTTCGATGCCGCCGAGGCCTGGTCGCTGCTGGAACTGGAACCGCCGGAGCACACGCGACTGCGCACCCTCGTCAATCGCGCCTTCGTCTCGCGCATCATCGAGAAGCTGACGCCGGAAATCGCCACGCTCTGCCATGAGGCGATCGACCGTTTCGAAAAGGATGGCAAGGTCGAGCTGCTCGCCGCCTTCGCCGACATCCTGCCGGTGACGATGATCGCCCGCATGATCGGCATCCCGGACGAGATGGGACCGCAACTGCTGAAATGGTCGCATTCCTATGTGCGCATGTACATGTTCGGCCGCACCGAGCAGGACGAACGGAATGCCGACAAGGCCGCGCAGGAATTTTCCGATTACGTGCGCGGCGTCATCGCCGAGCGCCGGGCAGAGCCGCGCGACGATTTGCTCTCCCACATGGTGCACACGGAACATCGCGGCCAGCTCCTGACCGAGGACGAGCTGATCTCAACGACCATCGTGCTGCTCAATGCCGGACACGAGGCGACGGTGCACCAGATCGGCAACGCCGTACGCACCATCCTGGAAAACAACGCCGACCCGACCGTGCTCTTTGCCGACGAGAAGGCGACGGAGCGCACCGTGGAGGAGTGCCTGCGCATCTCCGCTCCGGTTCACATCTTCGACCGTTTCGCTCTGGAAGACGTCGAACTCGACGGCATCCAGTTCCGCCGCGGCGACAAGGTGGCGATGATCCTCGCCGCCGCCAATCTCGACCCGAAGAAATTCGCCGATCCGCTGACCTTCAAGCCCGACCGCAACGAGGGCGCCAATCTCTCCTTCGGCGCCGGCATCCATTTCTGCATCGGCGCACCGCTGGCGCGGCTGGAACTCAACATCGCGCTGCCGATCCTCTTCCAGCGCCTGCCGGGTCTCAGGATCGCGAAAAAGCCCGTGGTGAAGGATGTCTATCACTTCCATGGGTTGGAGGCGCTGGAACTCGAATGGTGAGACGCTGAATGGCACACGGCGACAATATCATTATCATCGGTGCCGTCTTCGTCGCAGTCTATCTGTTCGTCCCCATCGCCACGCTCGCCTCCGGGTTTCTGAGGTCGCGTGGCGATGAATGGACCTTCCCGGCGCTCGTGGCCGCCAGCGTCGCGCTTTGGATTTTGTTCACGACATCCATGGGCGAAGGCAGTTTGGCACAGGGCCTTCCTTTGCAATACCTTTGCCTGGTTGTTCTGACGTCATTGATCGGCGGCGCGTTGCGCTTTTTCTTGCCGTCGTCCGGCACAGAGCCATCCCGTGTCGGCACCATGCTGCTGGGCTTCGCCATCGGCGTTCCCGTGCCCCTGACCGTGCTCGGTCGTTTTGGCTTCTTCACCTATCAGCCACACGTCGGCGTCACCATCGTCCTGGTTTCCTTGACCGGCTTCCTGCTCTATCAAGCGCATTCGGGGCGCAGCAGATTGCGACTGACGCGGCCTTTCGACACCTACGGCGTCCTATGCTTCTCGCTCGCCGCGACGCTCGGCGGCGCAACGGTCTTGGCCAATTTTTTCCCATTGCGAGCAGCATCATGACGCCTCCACATGTCTGGGCGCCTCACGCGCTGCCAGACGTGTGACAAAGACCTGCCGCGCGAAACCCTAGACGCGGATGACGTAATCCTTACGAGTCGTTTCAACGACTTCCCAGGTTCCCTTGAAGCCGGGTCTCAGGATCAGGCGGTCGCCGGCTTTCAGGTGGGTGGTCTCGCCATCTTCCGAAACGACGATCGAGTGGCCCTCGAGGATGTGGAAATACTCCCACTCATCGTACTGGATACGCCACTTGCCCGGCGTCGACTGCCAGATGCCGGCATAGATGCCGCCGTCGGCTTCCTCGATATTCCAGGTGGTGAAGACCGGGTCGCCGGCGATCAGCCTGTCTTCGGCCGGACGGCCCTCTTCAGGCGTGACGCCCGATATGTCGAAGGCTTGGATATTGCTCATGTGTCTATCCACTTGCTGAAAATGAAACGGGCGGCCTGCAGGCCGCCCGTATGGCATCAGGCCTTGGCGAGCGCCTGCTCGATATCGGCGATGATATCGGCGACATCCTCGATGCCGATCGACAGGCGCACGACATCGGGCCCCGCACCGGCGGCGATCTGCTGCTCCTCGGAGAGCTGGCGATGCGTGGTGGAGGCCGGATGGATGACCAGCGAGCGCGTGTCGCCGATATTGGCGAGGTGCGAGAGCATTTCCAGCCCTTCAACGAAGCGTTTTCCGGACTCGTAGCCCCCCTTCAGGCCGAAGGTGAAGACGGCGCCGGCGCCCTTCGGGGAATAGCGCTGCTGCAAGGCATAGTTCGGATCGTCTTCGAGGCCGGCATAGTTGACCCAGGCGATCTTGTCGTTGGTCTTCAGCCACTTGGCGACGGCGAGCGCATTGTCGCAGTGACGCTGCATCCTGAGCGGCAGCGTCTCGATGCCGGTGAGGATCTGGAAGGCGTTGAACGGCGAGATGGCGGGGCCGAAATCACGCAGACCCAGGACCCGGCAGGCAATCGCGAAGGCGAAGTTGCCGAAGGTCGCATGCAGCACCATGCCGGCATATTCCGGGCGCGGTTCCGAGAGTGCCGGATACTTGCCGGATGCCGTCCAGTCGAAGGTGCCACCGTCGACGATGACGCCGCCCATGGAATTGCCATGGCCGCCCATGAATTTCGTGAGCGAGTGAATGACGATGTCGGCGCCGTGTTCCAGCGGGCGCAGGAGATAGGGTGTGGCCATCGTGTTGTCGACGATAAGCGGCAGGCCGTGGCGGTGTGCCACCTCCGCGATGCCGGCGATATCGACGAAGGTGCCGCCGGGGTTCGCCAGGCTCTCGATGAAGATCGCCTTGGTCTTGTCGTCGATCTGGCTTTCGAAGGTCGCGAGGTCGCCGGTGTCGGCCCAGCGCACATGCCAGTCGAAGCTCTTGAAGGCATGGCCGAACTGGTTGATCGAGCCGCCATAGAGCCGGCGCGCGGCGATGAAATTGTCGCCCGGACGCATGATCGTGTGGAAGACAAGCAACTGGGCGGCATGGCCCGACGCGACGGCGAGCGCCGCCGTACCACCTTCCAGAGCTGCCACGCGCTCTTCGAGCACGGCCTGAGTCGGGTTCATGATGCGGGTGTAGATATTGCCGAAGGCCTGCAGGCCGAACAGCGAGGCGGCATGGTCCGTATCGTTGAAGACGAAGCTGGTCGTCTGGTAGATCGGCGTCGTGCGCGCGCCGGTCGTCGGGTCCGGCTGGGCGCCGGCGTGAATGGCGAGCGTGGAAAATCCTGGTTTGTTCTTCGTCATGAAATGCCCTCCCTGTCTGAAGTTCGGGCACTATTTCAGAGAGTTATGGGCCGGTCAAAGAAAGATTTTCCTTGAAGGGACGGGTGCGACAAAGCGCTTTGCGCACCCGAAAATGTTCAGGCGACCAGGCGCGGATATTCGATGGCGGGGCAGCGATCCATCACCACCTTGATGCCTGATGCCTCCGCCTTCGCAGCCGCCTCGTCGTGACGCACGGAAAGCTGGCCCCAGATCGCCTTCGGCAGCGGAGAAAGCGCCAAAACTTCGTCCACCAGATCCGGCAGCGCATCGGCCGCGCGGAAAACATCGATCATGTCGATCGGCTCGACAATATCGGCAAGCCGCGCGACGACGGGCTGGCCGAGGATTTCCTTCCCGGCCTGGCCCGGATTGACCGGGATGACGCGATACCCCTTGCGCAACAGGAAGGCCATGACCCGGTGGCTGGGTCGCTCCGGGTTCGGCGACGCACCCACGAGCGCGATGATCTTCGTCGATCGCAGGATATCGGCAATATAATAGTCCGGGTAGGAATCGTGATTCATGACGTTGTCCCGTTTCTCAGCGGAGAATTGGGGTAACGTCGCGTTAAGTCAATATTTGACAGTCGTCAGGAAGCTTTCAGCATCAGCACCGGATACTCCGTCACCGGGCAGCGATCCATGACGACCTGGATACCGGCCGCTTCCGCCCGGGCAGCCGCCGCATCGTCGCGCACGGAAAACTGCCCCCAGAGAACCTTCGGCATCGGCCTCATCGCCAGAACCTCGTCGACGACGGATGCGAACTGGTTCGCCGCCCGGAAAACATCGACCATATCGATGGCGACAGGGATATCGGCGAGATGCGCATAAACGGTCTGGCCGAGGATGGTCTTGCCGGCATGGCCCGGATTGACCGGGATGACGCGGTAGCCCTTGCCGAGCAGGAATCCCATCACGCCATGGCTCGGCCGCCCGTCGTTCGGCGAGGCGCCAAGCACGGCGATCGTGTGCACGGACGACAGGATCGTGCGGATGTAGCTGTCGGGATAGCGATCGTGGTTCATCACAGCCTCCTGCGGCATTTGCGACCGTCTCTCACTTCTCTTCCAGCTGCGCAGTCTACCGGCAGAACCTTAAACAAGACGATGGCGCTTTTGGCCGCTGCGGACCGTGAATTGTACCAGTACGGGTCATCTTTCACGCTTTCGCCATCCTCCACGGCGACGTTCACTGAAAATGCCGATTGCAAATCGGCGTTTTTGGGCAGATGAAGGCGTTGCTCCCCGTCCCGCCTGCCTGCCCCTCCGAGGTCCCAGATTGCCTTTAGACGTTCTCTTTCTCGTGCTTTTCGGCGCGGCTCTGCATGCGACCTGGAATGCCATCGTCAAGGCCGGCACGGACAAGTCGCTCGATGCGGCGATGGTGGCGTTGGGCGCCGGTGCCGTCGGCCTGTTCTTCCTGCCCTTCGTGCCACTTCCCAAGCCGGAGGCGTGGCCGTTCATCTTCGTATCGGCCTTCCTGCAATTTGCCTATTTCCAGCTGGTCGCCGGTGCCTATCGAGCGGGCGACATCGGGCTCGTCTACCCCCTGATGCGTGGCGTCGCCCCCCTCCTCGTCGCGATGACGAGCGGCGTGGTGCTCGGCGAACACCTGACGATGACGGCGATGGCGGGCGTGCTCGTCATATCGGCCGGCGTGCTGACGCTCGCCTTCGAGTCGCGCCATGGCGGCCGGCACGCCATCCTGCTGGCTCTGGCGAACGCCATCGTGATTGCGACCTACACCTTTGTGGACGGTGCGGGGGCGCGCGCCTCCGGCAACGCGGTCTCCTACACGCTCTGGATGGCGTTGCTGCCGCCTGTGCTGTTGTTTGCCTGGGCAATCTATCGTCGTGGGACCACCACGGTCTGGACCCACGTGCGCCGCAACTGGGCGCGCGGCCTCTTTGGCGGCGCCGGCTCCATCACCTCCTACGGCCTCGCGCTCTGGGCGATGACCAAGGCCCCGGTCGCAACCGTCGCCGCCTTGCGCGAAACCGCCATCCTGTTCGCGCTGCTCATCTCGGTTTTCATCCTGAAAGAAAAGGCAAGCATCTGGCGCTATATCGCGGGGGCGGTCATTGCCTGTGGCGTGCTGGTGCTGAAGCTGGCGTAAGCTATTTGCGATCCCACTCCGGCATGCGTTTGCTCAAAAACGCACCTATGCCTTCCTTCGCATCATCCATCAGCATGTTCTCCACCATCGTCGTGATAGCGACGTCGTAGGCATTCGCTATCGGCAGGCCGGCCTGGGCGCGGATGGCGGCCTTGCCGATGCGCAGGGCCTGCGGTGACTTCGCAGCGATGACCGCGGCGTATTTGTCGACGACCTGGCGCAGATATTGCTGCGGTACGATGCGGTTGATGAGGCCGAAATCCTTGGCGGTGGAGGCGTCGATGGTTTCTCCGGTCAGCAGCATTTCCATCGCCTGCTTGGGATGCGCGGCCCTGACGACGGCGACCATCGGCGTGGAGCAGAACAGGCCGATATTGACGCCCGGCGTGCAGAAAGTCGAGGTATCGGTGCAGATGGCGAGGTCGCAGCTTGCGACGAGCTGGCAGCCGGCGGCCGTGGCAAGACCGTCGATCTCGGCGACGACGGGCTGCGGCAGGGCTTGGATCTTCAGCATGATATCCGCCGCCATGCGCATCGTCTTCTCGAAGAAAGCGCGGCCGCCATCGGCATCCCCACGATGTGCCGTCATTTCCTTGAGGTCGTGGCCGGCGGAAAAAACTTTCCCGGTGGAGGAAAGCACGACGATACGGATGGCGTCATCAACAGCAACGGCGTCGAGCGCATCGCCCAACGCTTCCATGGTGGCGATGGAAAGCGCATTGGCCGGCGGATTGCTCAACGTGATCCGCAGGACAGGTTCGAATCTCTCTACCCGCACCAGACCGCCCGCTCCTTCTTTTCGGAACTCCACCACGTCAGCCATGACCGCCTCCATCCTTGTTTCGCCTGCGGTCCTACGCCTGCCGGCAGATCGTTTCAAGCGTGCCGGCATAGACTTTCAGAGGGCTTGCGGCTTCGGGAAAATCGGTCTGTAAACGGGCGACAGGAGATGCATGCGATGAAACTGACGCCGATCATGGACCCGGAGGCACTGAACCGCTTCCTCGAAGCCGACTTTCCGCAGCTTCACACGGACGGGAAGGTGTTCGACGTGATAGCCGTCAGGGCCGGCGCGATCACGATGCGGCTGGAACCCAATGAGCGGCACCTGCGCCCCGGCGGCACGATTTCCGGCCCCACCCTCTTCGCGCTCGCCGATGTCGGCGCGTGGTGTGCGGTGCTTGCCCACATCGGCCCGGTGGCGCTTGCCGTCACCACCAATCTCAACATCAATTTCCTGCGCAAACCCGAGCCCGGCCCGCTCTTCTGCGACTGCAGGATCCTCAAGCTCGGCAAACGGCTCGCCGTGGTGGAAGCCTCCATTTCCGGTGAGGACCGCACAGATCTGGTGGCGCATGCGACGGCCACCTACTCGATTCCGCCGCGATAATTTGTGGTATTAAAATACCGCACGCACAACACATTGTTTTTGCTGCATTATTCTTGACGTCGCCGGGATAACGACCCTTGACGCTCCGGCAGGTCTCACTTATAAGCCACCCCAGATCGCGGTCCTCAGGGGCCGCGTTCGATTTTTGGCATCCGCAAGGGGCCAAACCAAGCAACAAGAAGCGCCCAGGGCCGCAAGGCTTCGGGACCCTAAAGAAAGAGCTACTCCCATGGGTACTTTCGTACAGAAGCCCGCCGAGGTAGAGAAGAAGTGGATCCTCATCGACGCCGAAGGCCTCGTTGTTGGTCGTCTCGCTACCCTCATTGCAAACCGCCTGCGCGGCAAGCACAAGGCCACCTTCACGCCCCACGTCGACGACGGTGACAACATCATCGTCATCAATGCCGACAAGGTCGTGTTCACCGGCAAGAAGTACTCCGACAAGACGTACTACTGGCACACCGGTTACCCGGGCGGCATCAAGGAGCGTACGGCTCGCCAGATCATCGAAGGCCGCTTCCCGGAGCGCGTTCTCGAGAAGGCTGTCGAACGCATGGTTCCGCGCGGCCCGCTCGGCCGTCGCCAGATGAAGAACCTGCGCGTCTACGCCGGCTCGAACCATCCGCATGAAGCCCAGCAGCCCGTCACCCTCGACGTCGCCAAGCTGAACAGCAAGAACACAAGGAGCGCCTGATCATGGCCGACCTCTCCTCGCTCAAGGACCTCGGCGTCGCTGCCGCAGCTCCCGCTGCCTCCGCCCCGGTTCACGTCAAGAAGGTTGACGCCCTGGGTCGCGCATACGCTACCGGCAAGCGCAAGAACGCTGTCGCCCGCGTATGGGTCAAGCCGGGCTCCGGCAAGATCACCGTCAACGGCAAGTCTTTCGAGACCTACTTCGCCCGTCCGGTTCTGCAGATGATCCTGCAGCAGCCGATCATCGCGGCTGCCCGTGATGGCCAGTTCGACATCGTCGCCACCGTCGCCGGCGGCGGTCTTTCCGGCCAGGCCGGTGCCGTTCGTCACGGCGTCTCCAAGGCGCTGACCTACTTCGAGCCCGGCCTGCGTCCGGTCCTGAAGAAGGGTGGCTTCCTGACCCGCGACTCGCGCGTCGTCGAACGCAAGAAGTACGGCAAGGCCAAGGCCCGTCGTTCGTTCCAGTTCTCCAAGCGTTAATCGCTCGGACATTTTGGTTCAGGAAAGGCCGGGGTTCGCCCCGGCCTTTTTCGTTTTGCCCGCGCAAAAATCCCTTGCCTTGCGCGCGCCGATTGGCGAACGTCCCGCCACATTTTGTTTTGCGCATTTCCGGCAAAACCGCTGCACACTTTTGCTGGAAATGCTCTGGAGGGACTTTCATGGCCAACAAGTCGATCGACCACGCCATCACCGGCAAATCGCTGAAGAGCGCCGCCTCGGACCCGACCCATGCAGGTATCCTCTCCTTCATGCGCCGCCGCTACACCAAGGTCCTGAAGGATGTCGATGCCGTCGTCTGGGGCATTCCCTTCGATGCCGCGACCTCCAACCGCCCCGGCACGCGCTTCGGGCCGCAGGCGATCCGCCGCGCCTCTGCTATCATGGATAACGACCCGCAATATCCCTTCGAACGCGACCTCTTCGAAGACATGGCCGTCATCGACTACGGCGACTGCTTGCTCGACTATGGCAATCACCAGAAGACGCCCGGAACGATCGAGCGCGAAGCGAAAAAGATCCTGAAATCCGGCGCCTACATGCTCACACTCGGCGGCGACCATTTCATAACGCTGCCGCTCCTGCGCGCCCATGCGGAAAAATACGGTCCCCTCTCGCTTGTCCAGTTCGACGCGCACCAGGATACCTGGGCCGACGAGAAGGGCCGCATCGACCACGGCTCCTTCGTCGGCACGGCGGTACGCGAGGGCCTGATCGATCCCGAGACGTCGTTCCAGATCGGCATCCGCACCCACGCGCCCGAGGATTGTGGCATCCGCATCCTCTACGGCTACGATGTGGAGGAGATGAGCGCCGGCGAACTCGCCGACGCGATCATCCACCATGTCGGCGACAAGCCGACCTATCTCACCTTCGATATCGACTGCCTCGACCCGGCCTTTGCACCCGGCACCGGCACGCCGGTCTCCGGCGGCCCCACAAGCGCGCGCATCCTTTCGGTCTTGCGCAAGCTCGGTGCGCTGAACATCGTCGGTTCGGATGTCGTCGAAGTCGCTCCGGCCTACGACCATGCGGATATCACCGCCATCGCCGCCTCCAATATCGCCATGTACATGCTCGGCCTTCACGCCGAAGCGCTGGCGGAGCGACGTTGAAGACGCGGCATTGAATGCGACAGACCGAGGGGCTATATCGGCCGCGAACGCAAAATAGGATTGGACAGCAGATGAAACCGAAGATCTTCATCGATGGCGAACACGGCACGACGGGTCTGCAGATCCGCACCCGCATGGCCGGCCGCGATGATGTCGAGCTCTTGTCCATCCCGGAAGCCGAACGTCGCAACGCGCAGCTTCGCGAAGACCTCCTGAACAGCGCCGATGTCGCCATCCTCTGCCTGCCTGATGATGCGGCCAAGGAAGCCGTCGCGATGGTCTCCGGCAACAATTCCGTGCGCATCATCGACACCTCGACGGCGCACCGCGTCCATCCGGAATGGGCCTATGGCTTTGCCGAGATGGACAAGGAACAGCCGAAGAAGATCGCGGATGCACGCTATGTCGCCAATCCCGGCTGCTACCCGACAGGCGCTATCGGCCTGCTGCGCCCGCTCCGCCGCGCCGGCATCCTGCCGCAGGATTATCCGGTCACCGTCAACGCGGTCTCCGGCTATACCGGCGGCGGCAAGCAGATGATCGCGCAGATGGAGGATGCGAGCCATCCTGAACATATCGATGCGCCGCACTTCCTCTATGGCCTGACGCTCAAGCACAAGCATGTCCCGGAAATGCAGGTGCACGGTCTTCTCGACCGCGCGCCCATCTTTTCGCCCTCCGTCGGAAAATTCGCTCAGGGCATGATCGTGCAGGTGCCGCTCTATCTCGCCGACCTCAATGATCACGCCTCGCTGGGCTCGATCCATGAGGCGCTGGCCGATCACTATGCAGGCCAGGACATCGTCGAGGTCGTCGATCTCAAGGAGAGCGCCAATCTCGCCCGCGTCAACGCCGTGGAGCTTGCCGATACCGACCGCATGAAACTCTACGTCTTCGGCACGGCCGGCGCGCCCCATGTCAACCTCGTCGCCCTGCTCGATAATCTCGGCAAGGGCGCTTCGGGTGCGGCTGTCCAGAATATGGACCTGATGCTGAAGGCATGAGGCACGGACATCCGTCCTTCCCTGCCGAGTGGCACATAGAAGACGCCAGTCTTGTAGCGGATACCGTTGCCGGCACCGTCTATGAGGTGATGCTATCCGATGGCGCGAGCGCGATCGTCAAGGACCTGAAGCCGAAGGTTCTGGAGGACAGCCTGCGCGGCGCGGATTTTCTGACGTGGCGCGGCGGCATCGGCTGCGTGAAGCTGCTTGCTCGCTCGGAAACCATGCTGCTGATGGAACACGCCGGCAAGACGACGCTGCGGGACCGCCTGCTCTCCCACGGCGACGCTGATGCGACCCGCATCGCCGCCGAGGTGCTCCTCGACTATCACCGCCCTTCCCAGACCCCGCCGCCGGCAAGCCTGCAACCGCTGCCGCGCTACTTCTCAAGCCTGTTCGAAAAGGCCAAGCGGGATCGCAAGGACGGTCTCACCGGTCCCTATGCGGAGGCGGCGACCATCGCCGACGCACTCCTGGCCGAGCAGCGGGACATCAAGCCGCTGCATGGCGACCTGCATCACGAAAACATCGTGTCCGGCCCGCGCGGCTGGCTCATCATCGATCCGGCGGGACTGATCGGCGACGCGGCCCTCGATGTCGCCAACATGTTCTCCAACCCGCTCGACCGTTTCGACCTCACCCGCGACGAGCAGCGAATCGCGGGGATGGCGGATATCTTCGCCGAAACATTGCGGCGCGATGTCCGCACCATCCTGCGCTATGCCTTCGCCTATGGCTGCCTGTCGGCGGCGTGGCATGACGAGGACGGCAACGACGGGGATCGCGACGACGAGCTTGCCGTTGCCGCAGCGATCCGCAACGTCCTCAGGCAGGCCTGAGCGGATCAGTCCTCCGCCGTTTCCCGCGGATACTCCCCGACAAAGCCGCGCCAGTGCGCGACCGCAAAGCCGAGCACGACAAGCGCCCCGCCCTGATGCGCCAATGCCCAGCCGAGCGGCACCTGCCAGATCAGCGTCAGGATGCCGATGGTCGCCTGGAGACAGACGAGGGCGAAGAGCACGAGGGCACGGCGGCTGTGGGTCGTTTCAGGGGCGGCGCGCAGCGACGAGATCAGGTGGAGCACGACGAGCGCGAAGAGCACGTAGGCGCCGATGCGATGCACGAACTGCACGGTCTTCGGGTTCTCGAAGAGGTTGATCCACCAGGGCTGCTGCAGGAAGAGACCGCCGGGCACGATCGTGCCGTCCATCAGCGGCCAGGTGTTGTAGGAAAGGCCGGCATCGAGGCCGGCAACCAGCGCGCCGAGATAGATCTGGAAGATCGCCATGCAGGCGATGATGCCGGCCATGCGGCGGGACCCTTCCGTTGGCGGCGCATCGTCGCTGTGCGGCGACAGCGCCCGCATCAGCCACATGGTCCAGGCGAAGATCAGACAGGCGATGGTGAGATGTGTGGCGAGACGGTACTGGCTGACGGAAACACGGTCGGCGAGGCCCGACGACACCATCCACCAGCCGATGAAGCCCTGGAACCCACCCAGCGCCAGAAGGCCGACCAGCGGCCAGCGAAGTTTCCTTTCGATACGGCCGGTCAGCCAGAAGAAGGCCAGCGGCACGGCGAAGACGAAGCCGATCGAGCGGGCGATCAGCCGATGCGCCCATTCCCACCAGAAGATCGTCTTGAACTCCTCGATCGTCATGCCCTTGTTGACCTGCTCATATTGCGGAATACGCTTGTAGAGGTCGAATTCCTCCTGCCATTCCTGAGCGGTAATCGGCGGGATGACACCGTGGACGGGCTTCCATTCGGTGATAGAAAGGCCGGATTCCGTAAGACGCGTCGCGCCGCCGACAAGCACCAGCACGAAGAGCGCGAACAGCACGAAGCCCAGCCACCGGCGCACCTGGCGACGGTTGCGATCCGTCCGGTCCCTGTCATTGTCGCTGCGGTATGCGGTCGCGGTGGTCGCGCTCATCGTCTCGGCTCCTTTCCTGAAACGGCGATGTCAGGCCGGTTCAGGTCGCTGGTCTCGGTAGTCATGCCTGTAAAACCGCATTGCACGCTTTCACAGGTCTTGCTCTGGCGTTGATTTGCCTGACCGGGCCGTGCAAAACAAGGCCCGAAGCTTTGCGGCATGCCGTCGCGCCACTTTGCCGCCATTTGCCGCCCCAGAGATCGAAAGACCGAAAATGCCCCCTCGCCTCAGAAAACTGATCGGAACGGTGCTGATCATCATCCTCGTGCTGGTCTATGCGCTGGTCGCCACCACGATCGCCGCCGCGACGCTCGGGGCATCGCCGTGGTACATCCACCTTCTCTACTTCGCGGTGACGGGCCTGCTCTGGATCCTGCCGGCGATGGTCATCATCAAGTGGATGGAAAAGCCGGCGAAGGTGCGCGACGAATGAGCGGAACACGCATCGCGGTCATCGCCGACATCCATGGCAACGATCTTGCGCTCGAGGCGGTGCTGGCCGATATCGAGCGGCGCGGCATCAGCCGGATCGTCAATCTCGGCGATCACCTGAGCGGTGCGCTCAACGCGGCGCGCACGGCCGATATCCTGATGGCGCGCCCGGATATTCTGGCTATTGCCGGCAACCACGACCGCTGGCTTCTCGACAAGCCGCGCTCGGACATGGGCGATTGGGACCGGATCGCCCATGAGCTGCTTTCGCCGCAACACCTGAACTGGCTGGCGCAACTGCCCGCGAGCAGAACCGTGCAGGACGACATCTTTCTCTGCCATGGCACGCCGGCGTCGGACACCACCTACTGGCTCGACGAAGCCGCCAGAGACGGCGCCATGCGGCTCTCCTCCCTCGCGCGCATCGAAAGCCTTGCGGAAGGTTTCGGACACCCCGTGCTCCTGTGCGGCCACACGCATATTGCCCGCGCGGTTCGCCTGCCCGACGGGCGACTGATCGTCAATCCGGGCAGCGTCGGCTCCCCGGCCTATGACGACGATACGCCCTTCGAGCACAAGGTGGAGACCGGTTCACCGCATGCACGCTATGCGATCCTGGAAAACAGGGACGGACTTTGGGAGGCCGCGTTTCAGCTTGTGGCCTATGATCATATGGCCATGGCCCGGCTCGCGGAAAGCCGCGATCAGCACGCCTGGGCGAGCGCCCTTTCCACCGGCTGGCTGCGCTGACGCGCCCGCGTTTCGGCGAACGCCTCGGCTTTTCCAGTTTCCGTTATGAAATCGCTAACCGCTCTTGCCAATTTCGCCTGGGCCTTCCGGCGACGCCACTGGATTTAAACTCTTTTCCCAAGCCTAGTGCCTATGGTTACAGCGCGGCGATGCGGCCGCTGGCCAGAATGCAAGGGTCGATCCATGGGAGCGATGCAACTCAATTTCCAGATCATGCCGTCCGAGCGGGAGCTCGCGACCCGGTACATGGGAATCCTTGCCGGCGAGGAGCGCATGCCCTCGGTCGTTCCCCTTTCCATCCGCCTGCACGACCGCATGGAGCCGCTGGAAGCCGAATGGCGCGCGCTGGAAGCCGACAACAACCTGTCGCTTCACCAGAGCTACGACTGGTGCCATGCCTGGGCCGAGACCCACGCCTGCAAGCTTTTGATCGTCGAAGGGTTTTCCGGCGGCAAGACCCATCTGATCCTCCCGCTCGAAATCATGCGCCACGGCCCTGTGCGCACCGCGCGTTTTCTCGGCACGACCTTCAGCAACATCAATACCGGCCTTTACACCGAGGAATTCCGGTTCCTCGCCGCCCCGCCGCGCCTTCGCCAGGCGCTTGAGCAGGCGCGCAGCCAGTTTTCACGCTATTTCGATCTCTTCATGCTGGAAAAGGTGCCGCTCGACTGGCGCGGCGAGACGAATTCCTTTGCCGATCTTCCCTCGACGCTGAACCAGAACGCCGCCTTCCAGCTCGAACTCTTCGAGGATTTCGAGCGCACGCTGGCTCAGGTCAACGCCAAGCGCCGCCGCAAGAAGTTCCGCACGTCCGAACGCCGGCTGGAAACGCTCGGCGGCTACGAGCATGTCGTGGCGGAGACCGCCGAGGACAGCCGCGCGCTGCTCGAAGTCTTCTTCCGCCAGAAGGCCGCCCGCTTCGACACGATGGGCCTGCCGGATGTCTTCCGCAACGAGGAGACACGCAACTTCTTCCGCACGCTGGTCGCGGTACCCTCCGTCGACGGCAACTATCCGCTCCAGCTCCATGCCGTGCGCCTCAAGGGCGAAAACGAAGGCCGCATCGTCGCGATCGCCGGCCTGTCGCGCAAGGGCGATCACGTGGTCTGCCAGTTCGGCTCGATCGACGACACGATCGCCGCCGATGCGAGCCCGGGTGAATTCCTGTTCTATCTGGCGATCCGCAAGCTGTGCGGCGAGGGTGTGCGCCTGTTCGATTTCGGCATCGGCGACCAGCCCTACAAGCGCTCCTGGTGCACGATCGAGACGCCGCAGCACGACCTGCTCTGGCCGACGACGGTGGCCGGCACCGCAGTTGCGGCCGTGCACCGGGCGAAAGCCGGTGCCAAGCGCATCATCAAGCAGAATCCGCAGGTCTATTCGTTCCTGCAGCGCATCCGCTCCGGCAAGACGGAGTTCGTGCGCACGGAAGACGCCGACTAGCAAAAGTGCTTTATGCGGCAGCCCTGCGGCCCGGATAGCGCGGAGGTTCACCCTCCTCGCCGGTCATCAGCACGATCTCGGTATAGCCGGCCTCGCCGAAAGCGCCGATCAGATTGACGATCTCGTCTTCATCCGCATCCGGAATGGAGAGAATGATATCCGTTTCCTGGTCGCGCGTCAGCCGCCGGACGCCTTCGACCTCGGCCGGGCCGCATTCCACGATGACGGTGTCATAGGCGTCCGACAGCGAATCGATCACCATCGAGAGGCGATCGATGCCGCGCATGGCGCGCTTGATGTTGGCATTGCCGCGCGGAATGATATGGGCGCTCGACAGGCGGTCGCCATGGATGATCTCGCTGAAGGCCGCGTCGCCCACCAGCAGGTCGGTGATCCCCGGCACATGGGTTGACTGCGCCATCAGGCGCGTCGGGCAGGCCGAGCCGGTGAGATCGATGATCAAGGTCTTGCGATGCTCTTCCGCGATGCGGCGGGCCAGCATGACGGTCGCGGTCGAACCGCTGTCGCCGGAGGGCGATACGGAAACCGCCACGGAAATGTTGTTCTCGATGATGTGGCGCGCGACGGCGGCCACGGAGAAATCGCTTTCCTCCTCGAAGGCGGCCGCATCGACCAGCGACGGCTGCGTATCCTCGTCGTCCTCATCCTCCTCCGGATCCGGTTCGATGCCGGACAGCAGGGATTTTGCGGGCGCGTGGATGTCCTTGACCGCACCGGGCTCCAGACGGTTGACCGGTATCTTGCGGGCGGCCGGTTCCTGTGCCACCGCCTCGGTCTCGACGGGTTCGACCTCTGCCTCCTCCTTACGCCGGCGCGGCGTGGCGGCAACGCCGCCGACCGGCTTCAGGGCGCGGCCGCTGAAGAGTTCGGCAAGCAGGATGACGATGGAGCTCAACGCAAAGCCGGCGACACCGCCGACGATGGTGATCGGGATGATCTTCGGGAAATCGACTTCCGTCGGCGCGACAGCGGCGGAGATGATACGGGCGTCGGCCGGCGTCGAATTGTTGTCGGTGCGCGAGGTCGCCTCGCGGTAGCGCGCCAGATAGGTTTCAAGAAGCTGGCGCTGGGCCGTCGCCTCGCGCTCCAGCGCCTTCAGCCCCACCTCGTCCTCGCCCGCGCGCGCCGTCTCGGCCTTCACCGTATTGAGCTGCTGCGTCAGCTGCGTTTCGCGAAGCCGCGCGGTCTTCGCCTCGTTTTCGAGGCTCGACAAGATCTTCTGCGTTTCCGACTTGATCTGCGCGCGAATGCCTGTCAGCTGCGAGCGCAGGCCCTTGAGGCGCGGATGGCCTTCGAGCATCGATGTGGAAAGGTCGGAAATCTGGCCCTGGATCTGCGCCTCGGTTTCCTTCAGGCGCTGGATCATCTGCGAACCCACGACCTCGCTCAGCGTATCGGGCGCGCCGCCGGACTTCAGCACCGCGCGCACGCCCTCCGCGCGCGCTTCGGCCGTCGCGCGTTCACCACGCACCCGTGTCAGTTCCGTGGAAATGTCGTTCAGCTGGCGCACGGCGAAAGTGGAATTCTCACCTGTCGGCAGCAGGTCGGATTGCGAACGGTATTCGGCGACCTTCTGCTCGGCCTCGCGCACCTTTTCACGCAGGTTGGCGATTTCGGGCTCCAGCCAGCGCGTCGCCTCGGAATTGGTGTCGAGCTTGGCGCCGCTCTGCAGCGAAAGATAGACCTTGGCCATCTCGTTCGGGATGGCGGCGGCCAGCATCGGGTCCTTCGACGTGAACTCGATGGCGATGACGCGCGACTTCTCCACCTGGTAGACGGCAAGTTTCTCGTTGAACTCCTTCAGCACGCGGTCTTCCGGCGCAAGATCGAGCGGACTCTTCTTCACGCCAAGCAGCACGAGAAGGTCGGAAACCGCAGAAGGCTTGGCGGCCGCGTCGAACTCCTCCAGCTCATGCAATTTCATGTTGCGCGCGACCTGCTTGACGAGATCGGCGGACTTGAGGAGCTGCACCTGGCTGGCAATGCCGAGTTCGTCGAAGGCCGGCTGTTCGCGGCCCTGCGCACGGTCCGTGCCCGTCGTGAAGGCCGGCTCGCGCGTTTCGATGAGAAGACGGGATTCGCTCTTGTATTTGGGGGTGATGAGGCTTGCACCGACGAAGGCGATGCCCGCGCCGGCAACGGTCGCCAGCAGCACGCGCATGCGGTTGCGCCAGATCGCGCCGAAAAGGCTGCCAAGGTCGATATCGACATCCTGCTGGCTCTCGTGAACGCCTGACATATCCCTGCTCCAAACACGACGATTTGCCCGCACGGTAAACAAACATGGTAACGCAAGGGTTAATTACCGACGGTTGCCGCCACCCTTCTCCACGCCTCTTTCGTGAAAAATCATGCTTTTGGGCGCCGCTCGTGCTCCGCCATTTACCGGCCGTTAACCCTAACGGATCGATAACGGACCCCAGACTTCTGATTTCCGGATTGGGAAAGCGAATGACGTTCGCAACGATCAACAAGGGCATGCTGCTCGCGCTGGCGCTTATCGTGCCAGCCGTTTCGGGCTGCACCGGCTACCGCCCTGCCCCAAAGGCCTTCCGTGAGGCCACCATTCAGCCCTACCGCCTCGACAGCGGCGACCGGCTGCGCATTACCGTGTTCGAGCAACCCGGTCTTTCCAATACATATTCCGTCGACCAGGCCGGTTACGTCGCCTTCCCGCTGATCGGTCCGGTGCCGGCGCGCGGCAAGACGAACCAGGAACTGGAAGGCGTTATCGCGGCGAAGCTGCGCCAGGGCTATCTGCGCGATCCCGACATCTCCATCGAGGTCGACCGCTACCGCGCCATCTTCATCATGGGGGAAGTCGGGCAGGCCGGGCAGTACAGCTACGTCGCCGGCATGACGATCCAGAACGCCATCGCAGTCGCCGGGGGCTTTTCTCCGCGCGCCAACCAGGTTGATGTGGACGTCACGCGCAAGATCAACGGCAAGATCATCACGGGCCGCGTGTCCATCTCCGATCCGGTGCTCGCAGGCGATACGATCTACGTCCGCGAACGGCTGTTCTGAGCATCATGGCGGACGATGGGCCTCTGCGCATCATTCATTGTTTCCGGTCGCCCATCGGCGGGATCTTTCGCCATGTGCGCGACCTCGCCGAATTCCACACCAAGGCCGGCCACGAGGTCGGCATCGTCTGCGACAGCCTGACGGGCGGCTCATTCGAGGATGCGCTGTTCGACGAGATTCGTCCCTATCTTTCGCTCGGCCTCGTCCGCCTGCCGATCAGCCGCGCCGTCAGCCTGCGCGATATCGGGGCGTTCAGGCATAGTTATCGTGAAATCAAAAGTTTGCAGCCGGATGTATTGCACGGTCACGGCGCCAAAGGCGGCGCCATTGCCCGGCTCATCGGCTCAGCCCTGCGGGTCAACAGGTATCGCGTAGCCCGCCTCTATTCGCCCCATGGCGGCAGCCTGCACTACGACCGCCGCACCGCCACGGGTTTTTCGATCCTGACGGCGGAGCAGCTGCTCGAACGGCTTGGCGACAGCCTCGTCTTCGTCTGCGATTTCGAGCGCGACGCCTACACAAGCAAGGTTGGAAAGCCCCGCAAGCGCGCCGAGCGCATCTACAACGGCATTCACGACCGGGACTTCGAGATCGTGCACCCGCGCGAAGATTCGGTCGACTTCCTCTATATCGGCATGCTGCGCGACCTGAAGGGGCCCGACGTCTTCGTCGATGCCTTCGCCCGCACCGAACGCCTCGTCGGCCGGCCGCTCTCGGCGCTGATGATCGGTGATGGACCGGACAGGGAGAAATACCAGCACATGATGCTGCGCCTGGGCCTTGGCCGGCGCATCGGCATGATGCCCGCCATGCGCGCCCGCGATGCCTTTGCCCTGACCCGCAACGTCGTCGTACCCTCCCGCGCCGAGGCCATGCCCTATATCGTGCTCGAGGCGCTTGCCGCCCGCAAACCCGTCATCGCGAGCCGCGTCGGCGGCATTCCGGAAGTGCTTGGCCAAAACAGCATCGCGCTTGCCGAGCCCGGCGACGCGGATACACTCGCCAAAGTGATGGCGGAGGCCGTCAGTGACCCGGACTGGTTCCATAAGGTCATGCCGGAACCCCAGACCTTCAAGAATACGTTCTCGGCGTCGAAGATGTCCTCCTCGCTTCTCGACCTCTACCGCGACATCCTCGCGGGTCAGACTGGCGGAAAACGATACGGCTCCTGAGCGACCTGCCTTGCGCTACGTAAACGTTTCTTAGGGGCTTCGTGCTATCTCCGGTACAAAGCCTCCACAGGTGCGTGCCATGAACCATGTCGACAAACCCGACTCCTTCGATCCCGAAGAACTGAGACGGAAAGTTTCCGAAATCCGGACGATCGCGGCCAACAGCCCTTCGTCGGACTATGACGGCGGCAGGACGGTCGAGCTGAACCCGCTCGCCCAGAAAATCGCGCTGCAGTTTCGTGCGGACACCTATTCGCCGAGCATGATCATCGGTCTGCTGCGCCTGCTCGAGTTCATCGCGCTGCTGACGGTCGGTTACGGCATCCACCTCGCCTATGTCAGCGCGCCCGGCATGAGCATGACGGTCTTCTATCTGTCGGTGCTGTTCGGCGGATCGGCCGTCGGCGTGCTCCTGCTGCAACTGGCCGATGCCTACCAGGTGCCGGCTCTGCGTTCGCCCTGGCGCATGACCCCGCGCATCCTCGCCGCATGGGCTGCCGCCTTTGGCGCAATGGCGCTCGTCGTCTTCTTCTTCAAATCGGGCGAGGAATATTCCCGCGTCTGGTTCGCCTCATGGTTCGCCGCCGGGGCGGTCTATCTGCTCATCGAGCGCCAGATCATCGCCTATTCGATCCGCCGCTGGGCCCGCAACGGCACCATGGAGCGCCGCGCCGTGATTGTCGGCGGCGGCGAACCCGCCAAGGAGCTCATCCGCACGCTGGAACATCAGCCGGAAAACGATATCCGCATCTGCGGCATCTTCGACGACCGCGACGAGCGCCGCTCGCCCTCGATCATCGCCGGCTATCCCAAGCTGGGCAACGTCGCCGAACTCGTCGAATTCGCCCGGCTTGCGCGCATCGACATGCTGATCATCTCCCTGCCGCTCTCGGCCGAAGCTCGCATCCTTTCACTGTTAAAGAAGCTCTGGGTCCTCCCCGTCGATATCCGTCTTGCCGCACATGCCAAGGGTCTGCGCTTCCGCCCCCGCAGCTATTCGCAGGTCGGCAACTTGCCGATGCTCGACATCTTCGACAAGCCGATCGCCGACTGGGACAATGTCGCCAAGCGCATCTTCGACATCTTCTTTTCGGTCGTGGCGCTGCTGCTGCTCTGGCCGGTCTTCCTTGGTGCGGCACTCGCCGTGAAGCTTTCCTCGCCCGGCCCGATCCTCTTCAAGCAGAAGCGCCACGGCTTCAACAACGAGATCATCGAGGTCTACAAGTTCCGCTCCATGTATACGCACCTTTCCGATCCGACGGCCCGCGCCGCGGTGACGAAGGGCGATCCGCGCGTGACCGCCGTCGGCCGCTTCATCCGCAAGTCGTCGATCGACGAGCTGCCGCAGATATTCAATGTGCTGAAGGGTGAGCTCTCCCTCGTCGGTCCGCGTCCGCATGCCATCCAGGCCCAGTCGCACGACCGCAAATATGTCGATGTCGTCGAAGGCTACTTCGCCCGCCACCGCGTCAAGCCGGGCGTCACCGGCTGGGCGCAGATCAACGGCTGGCGCGGCGAGATCGACCATGACGACAAGATCCGCTTCCGGACCGAATTCGATCTCTACTACATCGAGAACTGGTCGCTCTGGCTGGACCTGAAGATCCTGGTGCTGACGCCCTTCCGTCTGCTCAACACGGAAAATGCCTATTGAGCGACGCGGCCCTCCCCTATGCCCCGCCTTTCCGGCCGCAGCTTGCGGCCCTTGGCGTTGTGGGATCGATGCTGGTGGCGGTGGGCGTCTTTCTCTCCGGCTTCGTCATCAGCGAGCCGGCGCCCTATGAAGTCTTCATGGCCGCTCTCATCGGCCTTTGGGCAATCGTCGGCCTGCGCATCTCGCGCTATATCGCGCCACTCGTGGTGCTCATCCTGCTCTTCAACGTCGGCGGCATGCTGTCGCTGACGATGCTGGACGACCTCTCGGTCGGTCCGATGTATATCGCCGTCTCGCTGTTCCTGGCGCTTTCCAGCATCTTCTTCGCCTCCATCATCGAGGCCAGGCACGAGCGGCTGGATTTGATCTTCCGCGCCTGGGTGGCAAGCGCCATCATCACCTCGCTGCTCGGCATTCTCGGCTATTTCCACGCCTTTCCCGGCAGCGAGGCGTTTACGCTCTACGATCGCGCCAAGGGCGCCTTCCAGGACCCGAACGTCTTCGGCCCCTTCCTCGTCGCTCCCTCGCTCTACCTCGTGCACGGGCTGCTTGTCGGCCGGATCCTCGGCGCGCCGCTGAAGATTGTCGGCCTGCTCATCCTCGCCCTCGGCCTGTTCCTGTCGTTTTCCCGCGCGGCCTGGGCGCTCTACCTCTTTTCGGTGGTCGCCCTCGTCTTCATCATGCTGCTCAAGGAGCGCACCGGCGCCTTCCGCCTGAAAATCCTGATCCTCAGCCTCACGGCCGCCGGCATGATGATCCTTGCGCTGCTCGTCGCCCTGCAGTTCGACAAAGTGTCCGACCTGTTCTCCAGCCGCACCCAGCTCGTGCAGGAATATGACGGCGGTCATCTCGGACGGTTCGACCGTCACCGCATCGGCTTCCTGATGGCCATGGAAAAGCCGCTCGGCATCGGCCCCATGGTGTTCAGCAAGATTTTTCCGGAAGACGAGCACAACATCTGGCTGAAGTCGCTGACATCATACGGCTGGCTCGGCTTCGCCTGCTACTTCGCCCTCATCGTCTGGACCCTGTCGGCCGGCTTCAAGTCGCTCCTGCGCAACCGGCCCTGGCAGCCTTTCCTCATGATTTCCTTCATCACGGTGGTCGGACACACGGCCATCGGCTTCGTTATCGATACGGACCACTGGCGCCATTTCTATCTGCAACTCGGCGTGTTGTGGGGATGTATCGCGCTCGAAAAACGTCACAACAGGCAGACCGGATCGGGCTGATCGCATCATGACAACCTTACAGAACGGGAACCCGCGGCAAATGCGTCTCATGGAGGTGCTGGAGCCAAGCGGCGGCGGCTCCGGCCGGCATTTCATCGACCTGTGCCGCGGCATGCAGGCACGCGGCCACATCGTGCATGCGGTCTATTCGCCTGTCCGTGCCGAGGAACGCTTCGTCGAGGAGCTGCAGGCGCTCGACCTCGCCGGCGTGCATTCCGTCTCCATGGCCCGCTCGCCCGGTCCTTCGGATCTGGCAGCCTGGCGGTCGCTCAGCGCCGTCATGCGCCGGGCTGGGCCGTTCGATATCATCCACGGACACTCGTCGAAGGCCGGCGCGCTCTCGCGCCTGCGCCTGCCCGGCCGCCACGTTGCGCGGGTCTACACGCCGCATGCCTTCCGCACCATGGATCCCGGCCTCGGCAATCTTGGCCGAAAGGTCTACGGCTCGATCGAAAAGCTTCTTGCCCGCTCCTTCACCGACCGCCTGATCTGCGTCTCCGCCGACGAATACGCCCACGCCCGTGCTCTGGGCATGCCCCGTGAGAAGCTGTCGATCGTCGTCAACGGCGTGAAGACGCCACCGACGGATCTGCGCGAGGCCGTGCGCAATGCGCTGGCCATCCCCGCAGACGCCCTCGTCTTCGGCTTCGTCGGTCGCCTTTCCCACCAAAAGGCCCCTGAACGCCTGGTCGCCGCTTTCAAGCTCCTCGCCGAACGCGTGCCGAACGCGCACCTCCTGATGGTGGGGACCGGTGAAATGGAAGACGCGGTCCGCCAGCGGATCGAGGCCAGCGGTTGTGCCGACCGCATCTCTCTGACCGCCCACTTCACAGGCCCGCAGGCCATGGCCGCCATCGACGCGCTGGCGATGCCGAGCCGCTACGAAGCGATGTCCTATGTGATGCTGGAAGCAGCCGCCGCCGGCAAGCCGATGGTCCTCACCGAGGTGGGCGGCGCCTCCACTGTGCTGAGGGATGGCGAAAACGGCATTCTGGTGGAAAATGACGACGACCCCGAACGTCTCGCCGCCGCGATGCTCCGCCTCAGCGATGCCGATACCCTCGCCCGCCACACGCAGGCCGCCCTCGCCCGCCGACACGACTACGGCCTGGACCGCATGATCAGCGAGACGGAGGCGATCTACCGGGCGCTCGTAGCCTGAACGCAGCGGGGATCGTCGCGGCCGCAGTGCGCGAATTCTGGTCGTTCTGTAGACAGCGACTTACCGAACCCCAAGGCGGTCGTTCAGAAATCGAGACGACGATTGCCAACTTGCAATGGCACCGAGCAGCACATCATGCGTTTGCGTAACGAGATGAAACTGGAAGCAGCATCAACTCCACCACGTCGGAGCGTCGAAAGCGCGTCCCTTCATCAGGACGACGCAAAGCCGCGCCGCCGCTGAAGGCAACGGCTTCCCCCTCGACGTCATGCTACCGAAGACGCCTCACTCCCGAATTGGTTGAGCTGACAGCGGACACGGTTTTCGGTACTGCACTGCCCATCGCTGTTTTCAGGCTTGCTTTGTTCTCAGCCAAGCCAGACAAAATGCCCGCACTCACGCGGGGCATGAAAGACGTGGGGGAACCTGCTGTTCGAAGGGCCGCCATTGCCAACGCCGCTAGAGGATGAAGTCACCCTTCGCAAAGTTGAAGAGCACGTCGACTTTGACCAAGAAATCGATATTGTCGCCCTGCGCCCTCATGAAGTCGTAGATCGTATCCCGCGAGATCAGTGTGGAGTTGGCGATCGATTTGAACTGGAAGGTATCCGCCCGGCTCCGTTCCAGGATTTGGGGGGCGGCGGGCGTGCGCTTCACAGACCGCATTCACGATCTATCCAAGCAAACCGGCAGAGCACCTGAAGCAATGCAGAGATGCAAGCGGCACTAAGTCGAAACGGAGATTTCGGTACAAAAACTTCTCGAAAATTCGGGAAAGAAGTACGTAATCCTGAATCCAGTTCACCCCATTGCAAGGGAGCCGGCGAAGCTCGGTACTTCGCGTGAACACAATGAATTTCAAGGTGTTCGATGGTCGGAATGGCGGGATTCGAACCCACGACCCCTTGACCCCCAGTCAAGTGCGCTACCGGGCTGCGCTACATTCCGGACCGACCGAACCCCTATAGTCTCAGTGTTTTGGATGCAAGGGGGAAAATCGCGGTCAGCACGAAAAAGGAACAAAAGGTGTGAAAAATGAGAGCGCCAGCACCAACGGTCTCACCACGGTCCCAGCGGATTGTGCGAGACCTTCCGTTCGGCGTCCGGCAAACGCCGATGAGGCGCGGGCAGCACCGAACAATATCGAGCGAGCAGGGACGGCGCATTTCCTAGATCGCCGGCTCCTCGATGCTGGGCTTAACAATCGGCCTAATTTGTCACTTCGACATAATAGTTACCATGGAAATTCACAGCGAATGTCGCATTGATTTCCGTTGCGACAATGGCCGTCGATCCCGTTGCGCCAGAAAGATAGATGGCGACGGCTTCGGCGCGGGCGCCTGTCGCCCCTGCTGTCGCGGCTGGCTATTGCCTTTGGTGCTCGGTTGCGCGAATTTCCAATGCTGCGCATTTTTCAAGACTGGCATTGGAAACCTATGACCGACAAAATCTTCGACACCCTGACCGGCATGTACTTCACGGTCGACGCTCCCGATGGGAGCTATGGAACCGGCCAGGTTATCCGCCTCGCAGCCGAGGGTATTTATTTCATTCGCTATGACGGGACTGAAGTGACGCTTCCGCTTGAACTCGTATCGATCGGCGAGATGATCGAGACCACCGATGAGGAATACAAGCTGTGGCGGTTCTTCGATACCATCGAAGAGCGGGACAAGTGGATCGACTGGCTGGACGCACCATCCAAACCGCGTGTGATTTCACTGGTGAAACCGACCAAGTAGACCCTGCCGGCTTTATCGCCCGGCACGAACATGCCATTGGCTGCGGCTAGCTTTCGCCAACCGGCTTGGCGTTCCGGTCCGAGTGAAAGCAGCAGACTCCAAGCGGAATACCCGGAGCCGGACCTAAAGTCCGGCTCCTCGCATCTTGCATGCGTAAGTGGTATATGCGCGTCCGGTTCTACGGGAACGATTTCGTGGCCGTGGCCTCGCCGATTTTTTTACCCTTGGCGTCCAGCGCCTTGACCGTGAAACGGTACTTGTGCCGGCCGGTGGGCGGGCACGGACCTTTGTATCGGAAGGCACCGTAAGCGAGTGTCTTTTGACCGCTATAGGCCACCTTCCCGCCCCCATGGGAAAAGCCGGGAGCGTTGAGATCCACCATGCGGATGTCGAGCTTGACCGTTCCGTCGGGCACGCCGGACAGTTTGAACGGCGGGGACTTACCGTCGAAGCACTTCTTCGTCGGTCCCCAATCGAATGACGCCGACATACCACCGGCATATGCGGCGGTGCACATGCCAAGAGAAATCAAGCCCGCCCACAATATACGCATGCCCTGCCTCCATTTTAAGTTGACCGAGGCAGACTAGGCGATTCCGGAAGGAAAATGCGACCCAAAATTGTGAACATCCCATAATTCGGTAGGGCGACCGCTTACGCTTCTCCTGGCGCGCGCTTTGATCGACACATTGTCCGCATACCGGAAAATCGTAAATTGCGATTCTCTCGTCCTCCTGCTCGCCCGTATTCGCAATGCCTTGTGGAACTTAGCAACACCTCGCGCGTTCATTCCTCGGCTATTCGCATGGATGGCATTCAGGGTTTGAGGAGACAGGAATGGAAGACGCAGGGATCGGCTGGATCGCAGCCATCATTATCGGCGGTATCGCCGGCTGGCTCGCCGAGATGTTCATGAAGAGCAACATGGGCTTGCTGATGAACATCGTGCTCGGCATCATTGGTGCGGCGGTCGCAAACCTGCTGCTCGGCCTGATCGGCGTGTCTCTCGGAGGCTGGATCGGCTACCTCATCGCAGGTTTCATCGGCGCCTGCATCCTGATCGCGATAGCCCGCGCCATACGGCGCTAAGCGCATTGAAGGGCTGACGCCTCCAAAAACTGTGCCCGGCCTCGCGTTTTGCGGGAGGCCGGGCGGTCAGCCGACTGGAGGATCAGGCCAACTTAGAACGAACGCTGGAAGCGGACGATACCGCCCCAAGCATTGCCGTCCGATTCGCGGTCGCGGTAGACGACTTCCGGCGTGACGACGAAGCCCGGAACGACCGTGAAGGCGACGTTGGCAGCAGCGACGAAGGTTTCGCTGTCGTCATAGGAAAGCTGCGTGTTGAGCGTTACACGCTCGGTGACCGGTGCAGAAACGCCGCCCCAGACAGCCCAATCGCCGTCCCACGTAGCATAATCGTTGCGGAAGGCGCCTTCCGTGTTCCAGCCGGCCATGACGAAGGCCGAGATGCCGCCGAACGTACCGTCGAGGCGGGCCTTGATCGCACCTTCTTCGAGGCTCGAATCGTAGCCGCCGAGCACGCGCGCCTTGAAGGTTTCACCTTCATAGCCGACACCAGCGACGATGTTCGGAACGTAGTCGTTGCCTGCGTCGGGGAAGTCTTCAAGGCTGAGGATGGCGGTGATGCCGTTGTCAGACTTGTAGTTGTACTGGATGACGTTGGCTTCATCCGGACCGAAGTCGATGAGGTCGTCGATCAGAACCGAACCGGCATTGCCCGTGTAGGTGATGAAGGCCGATTCCGTCTTACCGACGCGGAAACCTGCAAGGTCGATATAGGCGTGACGGACGTCGATGGTGGTGTTGCCCTGACGCCAGTTGAAGCGGAGTTCGCTGTAGGTCTTCAGCGCGCCGTACTCGGTGTCCGAAGCCGTCGAGACGCGAAGGTCGAAGCGCGAACGCGTGTCCCACTCGTCGCCGAGCGAACCGTTTGCCTGGTTGGCGTTGAGGCCGAGAAGCTCGCCGCCGCGGACGTCCATGCGAACGTAGCCGCCGATCTTGAGGCAGGTTTCCGTACCCGGAATGTAGAAGTAACCCTTGCCGAACGCGTCGCAAACGCGAACATATTCCATCGGCTCAGGCTCAGCAGCGACGATCGCGTCTGCGGCATGAGCGCCCGAAACCGTGACGAGGGCGGCGGCCGAGCCGATGAGGAGGCCCTTGATGTTCATTTTTAATCTCCGTTAGATTCATTGGGCCGGACCCCTCTCCGCAGCACGATCTGTCCCGCGGATGCCCCGGCCACCGGGCAAGTGGGAGTGCAATCCCACAGCCGGCTGGCGGGAAATTACCCAGACGGAGAATGGCCTCAATCGCCAAAGCGAATTGTGACGGAAGTGTGACGATTGAGGACAGATGAAGCGTTGCCGGAAAGACACGCATTTCGCGTATGCGACAGTTTTGTGTCAGGCCTTTGTGAATTTTATGAAGTTATTTCAATATTATAACAAGCGTAATCGCGCGCTACGGTAGAATTTTTCATGACAAATTCAGACAAACGGGAACCGGACTCGGCGGTGATCGACCGCTGCGTACTCACCCCGCATCAGCGCTGCTTGACTGACCGATAAATCAGAACATAATAGGAACATTCTTGCAGGGCTGGCCGCCCTTTCAACGAGAGACCGAGATGCAATCAATCGCTCAGCACGAGATCACGTCCTCGCTGGAGAATAGCTCCGACGACAATGCCGTCCGGCGTGCACTGGAGGAACATCACGGCAATGCTCATGCCGCTATTGCCGCCTTGCTTGCCGATTGCGGGCATTTGCGCGGACAACTCGCGCTGGCCTCGCGCATGATGGGGTACGGCTACTCGAGAGGTTGGGTTCCTGACCCTGACCGCCTGCCACATCCACCGCAGGATGGCGGGCATTAGAAACCGCCGGTGGCACCTGGCAGCGGGACGAAAGGTAGCGGAGGATCGTTCGGGTTCTTTTGATCGTCCGGCGCGACAAGAGGCGGAGTAACGCCTTCTTCCTGCTTGCGATCGGGAATGCCGCCGCTCCCCTGCGGGCCACGGGGCGTTTCGATAGCGTCGTCCCTGCTGTTTTCGTCGGGCATATCGGTCTCCTTTCACAAGGAAGAACCGATGCACAGCCACAAGGTTCCGCATTCCGCGGCCCTTGCTTTAACGTGACCCAGGTCGTCTAGCGTACCTGGTCGAGCAGCCGCTTGCACTCCAGGAGATCGTAGAGCGCCTCCTGTAGCAGCGCGCGATCCTCCTTGCCGACGCTGGTCTTGCCGAGCGAGATTTCCGGTGCTTCGTCACCACCGCCGACGAAGGAGAAGAAGCGGCGGCTGGTCGGAGCCTTGGCGCGGCCGACGATCTGGTCTTCGTCGCTTCCGGCCTTCGGTGGCGCCGGCTCCTCGTGGCTGGCCGCAGCCAGCGCCTCGACAGTTGCCAGATCGCCGCTGGCGATGGCCGCCACGAACTTGTTGCCATTGAGCTTCAGGAGCTTCTGCACGCCCTTGATCGTGTAACCATGGTCGTAGAGAAGATGGCGGATGCCTTTCAGAAGGTCCACATCCTCTGGACGATAGTAGCGGCGGCCACCGCCGCGCTTCATCGGCTTGATCTGCGTGAACCGCGTTTCCCAGAAGCGCAGAACGTGCTGCGGCAGATCGAGGTCGTCGGCGACCTCGCTGATAGTGCGGAAAGCGTCCGGACTCTTGTCCATTCTGTCCTCGATCAAGCTTACGGCGATGTCGCGAGAGGCGCAGAGCCGAATCGCATTCATTTCAGCGGCTTGCCGGGCGATATTCAAGTTTCAAATTGCTTGCCGAGCGCCAATCGACGCAAAAATCGCCGAATCCTAGCGGAAACGGCTAGCGGCCTGCCCGCTTTCGCGACGCGGTTGCCGCCGCGGACACAGACGCGACGGTAGCGGACGCCCTTAACCTCAGGAGGCGGGAGAAGCCGGCTTCTGCTTCGCCTTGCGGGAAAGATGCTGCTTCAGCACCCGCTGCTTCAACACGTTCGAAGCCTTGAAGGTCATGACGCGGCGCGGCGAGATCGGCACTTCCTCGCCGGTCTTCGGATTGCGGCCGATGCGCTCGTTCTTGTCGCGCACCTGGAACGTCGCGAAGGAGGAGAGTTTTACACTCTCGCCCCGAACGATGGCGTTGCAGATCTCGTCGATCACGGTTTCGACAAGCTCCGCCGATTCGGTTCTGGAAAGGCCGACCTTTCGGAAAACCGATTCGGCCAAATCTGCACGTGTCACCGTCTTGCCGCTCATCGTTCCTCACCGATTTCCTATTGAAAGCGTATGGTTAGTGGCGGAAGAGTATTGTCCTTGCCCCTTGCGGTCAAGCGGCGCGGCGCCCACGCCCTTCGACTACCAGCGAAGCAGCACCGCACCCCAGGTAAAGCCACCGCCCATGGCCTCCAGAAGCACGATATCGCCCTCTTTGATTCGCCCGTCGCCCGCCGCCGCGGCAAGCGCCAGCGGGATCGACGCAGCGGATGTGTTCCCGTGCTGATCGACGGTAATGACGACCTTCTCGAGGGGAATGCCGAGTTTCTTGGCCGAGCCGTCGATGATGCGCTTGTTGGCCTGATGCGGCACCAGCCAGTCGATATCGTCGGCAGTAAGCCCCGTTGCGTCAAAGGACGACACGACGACGTCGGTGATCATGCCCACCGCGTGCTTGAAGACCTCGCGGCCTTCCATGCGCAGGTGGCCGACGGTGCCGGTCGTCGACGGACCGCCATCGACATAGAGTTTTTCGCGGTGCGCGCCATCGGAGCGCAGCTGTGTCGTCAGGATGCCGCGGTCGGCAATGGTCCCCGCCCCTTCCCGGGCTTCCAGCACGATGGCGCCGGCGCCGTCGCCGAACAGGACGCAGGTCGTGCGGTCCGTCCAGTCGAGGATGCGTGAAAAGGTTTCCGCGCCGATGACGAGCACGCGTCTGGCAAGGCCGCCGCGGATATAGGCGTCAGCGGTGGTGACAGCGTAGACGAAACCGGAGCATACCGCCTGCACGTCGAAGGCAAAGCCGTGATGCATGCCGAGACGGTTCTGGATATTGACGGCCGTCGCCGGGAAGGTGTTGTCCGGCGTCGAGGTCGCGACGATGATGAGATCGATGTCGGCGGCCGTCAGGCCGGCCTTGTCGAGAGCCGCGCGCGCGGCGGCCTCGCCGAGCGAGGCCGTCGTCTCGCCCTCACCGGCGATGTAACGCTGGCGGATGCCGGTGCGCTGCACGATCCATTCGTCGGACGTGTCGACCATGCTTTCCAGCTCTGCATTGGTAAGCACCCGCTTCGGAAGCGCTGTCCCGAAACCGCGGACCACTGAACGGATCATTCTCTATTCCTCGTCGTTCATGGCCTGGGCGGCGCCCTCGACGGGGCGGCCGGCATGATACTTCTGCAAATCGTTTTCGATCTTTTGTTTCAGGCCGTTGCGGGCCATGTCATAGCCGACGTCGACAGCCGCGGCAAAGCCCTCGGCATCGGTGCCGCCATGGCTCTTGATGACGATGCCGTTGAGGCCGAGGAAGACGCCGCCGTTCACCTTGCGCGGATCCATCTTCTCGCGCACGCGGTCGAACGCGCTCTTGGCCAGAATGTAGCCCAGCTTGGCAAGCCAGGTGCGCGACATGGCGGCGCGCAGATATTCCGCGATCTGCCGCGCCGTGCCTTCCGCAGCCTTCAACGCGATGTTGCCGGCAAAACCTTCCGTGACCACCACGTCCACGGTGCCGCGACCGATATCGTCACCTTCCACGAAGCCATAGTAGTCAATCGTGTCGAAATTAGCCTCGCGGATGAGTTGGCCGGCGGCCTTGACCTCTTCCTGGCCCTTGATCTCCTCGACGCCCACATTGAGCAGGCCGAGCGTCGGCCTGTCGATCTCGAAAAGGGCACGCGCCATGGCGCCGCCCATCAGGGCGAAGTCGAAGAGCTGGTTGGCGTCTGCGCCGATCGTCGCGCCGATATCGAGCACGATGCTTTCGCCCTTCAGCGTCGGCCAGATGCCGGCGATCGCCGGGCGCTCGATATTCGCCATCATGCGCAGGCAGAATTTCGACATGGCCATCAGCGCGCCAGTATTGCCGGCGGAGACCGCGACATCGGCCTCGTTCTTGGCGACCGCATCGATCGCCTGCCACATGGAGGACTTTCCCCGACCCCGGCGCAGGGCCTGGCTCGGCTTCTCGTCCATGGCAACAGCGACATCGCAATGATGGAAGACGCTTGCAGCCTTCAGCTTGGGATGCTGCGCCAGCAGCGGTTCGCATTCGGCGGCGTTGCCAAAGAGCACGAAGCGGATGTCGGGATGGCGCTCAAGAGCCTTGGCTGCGCCAGGGATTGCGACCTTCGGGCCGAAATCGCCACCCATGACATCGACAGAAATTCTGACCACGCGTGCTTTGCCTTTTTTGATTCATTTCCCGCCGGCAGCCGAACTGCCATGGCGGAATTCGGCCAAAATACCGCTTTTCGCGGGGGTGACAACTGAATTATCCGGCGCGTTTAGAGCCGTTCAGTCTTTTTTCCAGTCCTTCAGAACGGCAAAAGGCGACGGTTTTTTGTCGTCCTCGTCGGTGCCTTCGATATGTTCGGAGAAGGCGACATCGGCCCTGCGCGGATAGGGGTCGATGGCGAGTGCGGCATGTTCGGCGGCCACCGCGCCGGCATCGATCGTATCGCCGGTGAAGATTTCCGGTGCGTCCGGTCCGTTGGGATCGAGCAGCACCTCGCCTGTCTCGATCGCGACCGGCATCCGCGCGAGCTTGGAGCCCTCAGGCACGAAGACGACTTCGACCGGCTCGTCGATATGGGATTCGACGGGATCGAGCGTGACCACGCAGGCCTGTA
The DNA here is from genome assembly GCF_024704725.1 of Shinella sp. CPCC 101442. Classification (GTDB taxonomy): domain Bacteria; phylum Pseudomonadota; class Alphaproteobacteria; order Rhizobiales; family Rhizobiaceae; genus Shinella. The sequence goes on from NZ_JALIQS010000002.1 coordinate 269,847, forward strand.
CGATATCGGCGGTGACGCGGCCTTTCAGCCGCACGCCGTCCCGCTTCCAGCGCTGAACGGTAAAGGTCGCGTCGAGCGCCTTGACCTCGAGCACGGACCAGAGGTCGGCCAGGCCGGCGCGTTCCCGATCGTTGGCGCTCAATTTCACCTCGACGGCGTTGGCCGAGATATGGGCCACCTTGACGGGGTAGGAGAACGGCGTTTCGTCGTCTGTATGCATCACTTCGCCTTCCGGCCGCCCTCAGGCGGCGTGTCGTCGCGGCCGGGCTCAACAACCGCGAGCGCGCCGGTCTGTATGTCATCATCGCTGACGTCGGCCATCGCCGCTTCCGCAGCGAAGAGATAGTCCGCAAGCCCCGCCATGGCTGGCGCGCCCTCGCCGGCCTCGGGGTAGATGTTGCGCCGGAGTGCGGCCGCAAGCCCCGCGCGGTCGCCGCCATCGAGCGCTGCCGCATAGGACTCCAGCCGGCCATAGAACATGCCGGCGAACTTCTTCATGCGCTTGGGCACGCCGACATCACCGACGCCGAGTTCGCGAATCGAGTGATCGACGTCCTCGAAGAATGCATCGACGATCTCCTGGGCGATTTCCTGGCCGGAGGTTCCGCTTGCGCGGGTCCGGCGAAAATAGAGGATCAGCATCGCCGAAAGCATCTCGAAGCGACCCATGACCGTGTCGGGAACCTCAAGCACTTCATAGAGATAGGTATGCCGCGCAGCTGTTGTAAGCGTCGCATACTGCTTTTCAACGATGCGCCGATTGCCGTTTTTTTTGCCGAACAGGCCGAAAATCATCATAAAGCCTAGTTTTGCCCGATTCAAACCATGGAGCCATTGCATGTCATGTTGCATGAGGCTCGAAGCTGGTTTACCGAAGCAGGCATGAATTGCAATGGCTGCGCGGCCATCATAGTCCCTGGGATGTTGTGAAGAGAGATTCTGTGAAGATGAAGCTGTTGCGTAACGCCGCCATTGCCGCCACCCTCTCCGCATCGATCCTCGCGGGCTGCCAGGGTGCCGGTGAAGTTCTGCATCAGGGTTACGTCGTCGATCAGGAAACGCTGGCACTGGCGCCCGTCGGCTCTTCGCGCGAGCAGGTTCTGCTGTCGCTCGGCTCGCCGTCCTCGACCGCGACCTTCGACAATGAAGTCTTCTATTACGTCTCGCAGAAGCGCACCCGGCCGGCCGCGTTCATGAAGCCGAAGCTCGTCGAGCAGAGCATCCTCGCCGTTTATTTCAACAAGGACGGCAATGTAGAGCGCCTAGCGCACTATACGCTGCAGGACGGCAAGGTCTTCGATATGATCGCCCGCGTTACGCCGACGGGCGGTGCGGAAACGACCTTCCTCGGCCAGCTGCTGAAGGGTGGCGCAAACCCGGCCAGCATGATCCAGAACGCGCTGGGCGCACAGAAATAAGTCCACGCCTCTCCGGCCAACGGAATCAAAAACCGCGGGGATCGCTCCCCGCGGTTTTCTTTTGAGCGCCGTGCCGGTCAGGCGAGAACGGCGAGCAGCAGCAAGGCCACGATATTGGTGATCTTGATCGCCGGGTTCACGGCGGGGCCGGCGGTGTCCTTGTAGGGATCGCCGACGGTGTCGCCGGTGACGGAGGCCTTGTGGGCTTCCGAACCCTTCATGTGACGCGTGCCGTCCTTGTCGACGAACCCGTCTTCAAAGCTCTTCTTGGCATTGTCCCAGGCGCCGCCACCCGACGTCATGGAGATCGCCACGAAGAGGCCGTTGACGATCACACCAAGAAGCGATGCGCCAAGCGCCGCGAAGGCCGAGGCCTTCGAGCCGGAAATGAGCAGCACGCCGAAATAGACGACGAGCGGCGCGAGCACCGGCAACAGCGAAGGGATGATCATCTCGCGGATAGCGGCCTTGGTGAGCAGGTCCACAGCGCGGCCGTAATCCGGTCGCTCGGTCCCGGCCATGATGCCCGGCTTCTCGCGGAACTGCCGGCGGACTTCCTCGACGATCGAACCCGCGGCACGGCCAACGGCCGTCATCGCGATGCCGCCGAAGAGATACGGGATGAGGCCGCCGAAGATGAGACCCGCGACGACATAGGGGTTGGAGAGATCGAAGGAGATCGGCCCCATATCCGCGAAGTAGGGATACTTGTCGCCATTCGCCGCGAAGTAGGCCAGGTCGTTCGAATAGGCGGCAAACAGCACGAGCGCGCCGAGGCCCGCCGAACCGATCGCATAGCCCTTGGTGACGGCCTTGGTCGTGTTGCCGACGGCATCGAGCGCGTCGGTCGATTTGCGCACTTCCGGCGGCAGGTGGGACATTTCGGCGATGCCGCCGGCATTGTCCGTGACCGGGCCGAAGGCATCGAGCGCCACGATCATGCCGGCAATGCCGAGCATGCCCGTCACCGCGATGCCAGTACCGAAGAGGCCGGCCAGCTGGTAGGTGGCGATGATGCCGCCGACGATGACGATCGCCGGCAGAGCCGTCGATTCCAACGAGACGGCAAGGCCCTGGATCACGTTGGTGCCGTGACCGGTCACCGAAGCCTGGGCGATGGAATTCACCGGGCGCTTGTTGGTGCCGGTGTAGTACTCGGTAATGACGACGATGAGCGCCGTCACGACGAGGCCGAGGAGGCCGCAGATGAAGAGATTGGTGCCGGTGATCTCTTTGCCGGCCACCGTGCCGATCGGCCCCCAGCCGACCGTCAGCGAGGTCGCCGCGCCCAGGCCCAGGACCGAAAGCAGGCCGGTGACGATGAGCCCCTTGTAGAGGGCGCCCATGATCGAGCCGTTAGAGCCGAGCTTGACGAAGAAGGAACCGATAATCGAGGTGATGATGCAGGCGCCGCAGATGGCCAGCGGGTAGACCATGGCGGAGGCCAGGACCGGCGTGCCGGCAAAGAAGATGGCCGCGAGAACCATGGTGGCGACGACCGTCACCGCATAGGTCTCGAAAAGGTCGGCCGCCATGCCGGCGCAGTCGCCGACATTGTCACCCACGTTGTCGGCGATGGTGGCCGGGTTGCGCGGATCGTCTTCGGGAATACCGGCTTCCACCTTGCCGACGAGATCGCCGCCGACGTCTGCACCCTTGGTGAAGATACCGCCGCCGAGACGGGCGAAGATGGAGATCAGCGAAGCGCCGAAGCCGAGTGCGACGAGCGCATCGATGACCTCGCGGGAGGCCGGCTCCTGGCCGAGAACGCCGGTGAGAAACCAGTAGTAGATGGACACGCCGAGAAGCGCGAGGCCGGCTACCAGCATGCCGGTGATCGCACCCGACTTGAAGGCGATGTCGAGGCCGGAGGACAGGCTGACGGACGCTGCCTGCGCCGTGCGCACATTTGCGCGGACGGAAACATGCATGCCGATGAAACCGGCAGCGCCGGACAGGACGGCGCCGATCAGGAACCCGATGGCAGCCGTAGCAGAAAGAAGCAGCCAGGTGCCGACGAAGACGACAACACCGACAATGGCAATGGTCTTGTACTGCCGGGTGAGATAGGCCTGCGCCCCTTCCCGGATATAGCCTGCAATTTCCTGCATGCGGGCATTCCCCTGGTCAGCGGCAAGCACCGACCGTGTCGCCCAGATGGCATAAACCACCGAGAGCAACCCGCATGCGATAACGCCAAACAATATGGTCATTTCGCTCTGTCCTCCTAGGAAACCACGGGGTCCTCTCCCCGCAGCCGATATGCGCCCGCTCCCGTTTGCCTCCTCACAAGACGGGGGCCGGCGCGCGGCCAGAGTGCGTTTGCGAATCGGCTGCGTCAAGCCGCCGCACTGCGGCAACCGCTTCTGCCAAACGGATTTTTCGGCGTCGGTCGATATGAACCGATTAGACGGCGGCGCGGCGATTGCGCAAAAGCAAAAGCAGGACGAGCAGGAGGCTGATACCGGTGATCGGCCAGAACAGCAGGTTGATCGTCTGCCAGCCATAGGCGTTGAACACCTTGCCCGAAGAGAAGGATGCGAGCGCCACGGCACCGAACAGGATGATATCGTGGAAGCCCTGCACCTTGTCGGCCTCGTGCGGGCGATAGCTGGAGGCGACGATGGCGGTAGCGCCGATGAAGCCGAAATTCCAGCCCACCCCGAGCAGCACTAGCGCGCCCCAGAAATTCCAGAGTTCGATCCCGGCATGGGCGACCGCCGCGCAGGCCATGAGAATGACTAGGCCAGCAGCCACCACCTTCTCCGCGCCAAAACGCTGGATGATCATGCCGGTGAAGAAGCTCGGCGCGAACATGGCGAGCACGTGCCACTGGATGCCGAGCGTCGCCATCTCGGGCGAAAAACCGCAGCCGATAACCATGGCGAGCGGGGCGCCGGTCATCATGAAGGTCATCAGCGCATAGGTGGAGATGCCGCAGATCATGCCGGTGAGGAAACGCTGGGTCAGCACGATTTCGCGAAGCGGCCGCGCCGCCTCGCCGCTCGCGATTCCCGCCGCCTTGTGGTCGGGCAGGCGCAGGAACAGGAAAAGCACGATCGCCGAGAGGCAGAGCGGCGCGAGCGCCACGAAGGCGCCGGCAAACAGCACCGGCTCGAACATATCCTTGGTGAGGATCACCACCTGCGGGCCGAGGATGGCCGAAATGACACCGCCGGCCAGGATCCAGGAAATGGCGCGCGGCTTGTAGAAGGAGGGCGAGGCATCCGCCGCGGCAAAACGGATTTTCTGGGCGAAGCCACCGGAAATGCCGATGAGCACGAAACCGGCTGCAAAAAGCCAGAAATCGCTGCGGAAGAGCGCAATGGCGGCCATAAGGCCGCCGGCAGCGCCGATCAAGGCGCCGACGATGAAACCATAGGCGCGGCCGAGCATGCGGGCGGCAATCGCCACGAAGACAGCGCCAAGCGCGACGCCGATATTGAAGCCGGTCAGTGGAGCGGTTGCGAGCGACTTGTCCTCGCCGAGCAGGTTATACCCCGCGAGGCCGCCGATGGAAAAGGCGATCGGTCCGGCCGAAGCGAGCAGCGCCTGCGCAAACATCAAAAGGAAGACATTGCGGCGTGCGGCCGAAAGCTCCCGTTCAAGACCTTCGACCGACCCCGTGCTCATGCTGCCTACCGTTACTTGCGTGCGTCTGGCCGAAGCTGCTTGGCGATCCTGTCGAGTACCGCATTCACCAGCTTGGGTTCTTCATCCTCGAAGAACGCCTTGGCGATCTCGACATACTCGGTGACGATCACGGCGATCGGCACGTCCTTGCGTTCCTTCAGCTCGAAGGTGCCCGCGCGCAGGATGGCGCGCACGGTGGAATCGAGCCGGGAAAGCGCCCAGTCGTCCTGAAGCGCGGTGCCGATCAAAGGGTCGAGCAGGCGCTGGTCGCGCACGACGCCCGCAACGATCGAGCGGAACCACGACGCATCGGCCTTGAGATAGGTGTCGCCGTCGAGTTCCTGGCCGAGACGATGCGTCTCGTACTCGGCGACGATTTCGAGCACGCCCGAGCCGCCGATATCCATCTGGTAGAGCGCCTGCACCGCGGCAAGGCGCGCCGCACCACGCTGGTTGGCCGGCTTTACCGGCTGCTGGTCCTTGTCCGTCGTCACTGTTCGCCGCCCAGTTTCTTCTTCAGTTCGATCATCGTCAGTGCCGCGCGGGCCGCAAAGCCGCCCTTGTCGCCTTCCGAACGGCGAGCACGCGCCCAGCCCTGCTCGTCGTTCTCGACGGTCAGAATGCCGTTGCCGATCGGCAGGCTCTCGCTGACGGCGAGGTCCATGAGGGCACGGCTCGATTCGTTGGCGACGATGTCGAAATGGTAGGTCTCGCCACGGATGACCATGCCGAGCGCGACAAACCCGTCATACGGGGTACCGCCGTTGTCCATGCCGTCGAGCGCCATGGCGATGGCAGCAGGGATTTCGAGCGCGCCCATGACAGTCACGATATCATAGGTGGCGCCGGCGGTATCGAGCGCATTTTTTGCGCCGTCGAGCATCGCATCGGCCATGTCGTCGTAGAAGCGCGCCTCGACGATGAGAAGATGGGGATTATCGGTGTTGGCCATGTATCACCTGAAAATTGGAGGCAGGCCACGCAAATGCGGGCAGAGGCGGCGGTCAAACCACGACGGGCGATGCTTGGCAAGAGTTTTCCACCGGATACGGCGATTTCAACCCTCCCCGCCCCGGCCGCCGGGCATCGTGGCATTGACATACCGGAACGTAATGGGAACGATGGGATGCCGTTACGAGGAGATGTCCCATGAGCGCACAAACACCGCCCGTCGTCACGCTTGCCAAGCTGCAACTCGAACATTGGACGCAGGGCAGCCTCTACGAAAGCAGAGACACCGCCTTCGGTGCCGCGCTCGGCCTCAAGGATCTGGGCATCGGCTATGGCGAGGTGCCGCCGGGAAAATCCGGCTGTCCCTTCCACAGCCACCATGTCGAGGACGAGCTCTTCGTCATTCTCGAGGGCCATGGCACCTATCGGTATGGCGGGGAACGGTATCTGGTCGGCCCCGGCGACGTGCTTGGTGCGCCGGCCGGCGGGCCGGAGACGGCACACCAGATCATCAATACGGGCACGGTGCCGCTAAAGTATCTCTCCATCTCATCGATGGCATCGACGGAGATCTGCGAATATCCGGATTCCGGGAAATTCCTCGCCAAGACGCGCCGTGCGCTCGGCGGGCGAACGGAATTCCGCACCATCGGCCATACGGGCAAGGACGTGGACTATTGGGAAGGCGAGCCCGGCGCCTGAGGCGTCAGGCGGCGAGGGACACGCGGTTACGGCCGCCGCGCTTCGACATGTAGAGCGCCTTGTCGGCATTGCTCAGCAGGGAATCGAAACTGGTGCCGTCGTCGCTGCCAAAAGCGATGCCGGCGCTCACCGTGCAGGTGATGGAGCGCCTGCCGATGGGTATGAGCTTTGCCGCAAAATCCATGCGGATACGCTCGGCGATACGCTGCGCCCGGTCCGGCAGGGTGCGGTCGAGCACCACCACGAACTCCTCGCCGCCGAGGCGGGCCATGCAGGCGGATGCATCGCAGACATCGCGCAGCACGCCGGCAAATACCTTCAGCACCATATCGCCAGCGGCGTGGCCATGCCGGTCGTTGACGGACTTGAAATTGTCGAGGTCGAAGGCGATGGCGGCCATGTGGCCGGTCACGGGTTCGCCCTCATAGCGGTCGAAGAGCGCGCGGCGATTGAGGAGCCCGGTCAATGCGTCGGTCATGGCGGCGCGGTGATGGCTGCCGGCGACGCGCCACTGGTTGAGCGCCAGCGACATGGCGCCGATGCCGGTGATCCCCAGGATCGCCACGATGAGGTTGAGGTTTTCCGCCCAGTTGTCCGGCGCATGCCCCATCACCCACTTGCCCTCGTGGATGAGCACGCCGGCGCAGAACACGAAGGACAGCGCCGTCAGCAGATACAGAATGACGATCCCGGTCAGCGGCAACGGCGCCTCGTCGCGGCCCCACCAGTATTCACGCGCAGTTGCCACGAGGCAGGCGGCGATCAGGACATTGAGCGCGATGAAGGCAAGGCCGTCATAGCCGGCAACGAGCCACGGAACGGAAAGGATTGTACATGCGGCAAACACGCCGACAATGCGCCGCCGCCCGTTCAGGCCGGTGCGAAAGCGGTAGGCCGCGCCGTAGATGAAGGCAAAGCCTAGGAATTGCAGCAGGAATGCAAGGCAACCGACGGCAACGGTCGGGCGCTCGATGTAGAGGCCGTAGACGATGACCGCTGGCACGATGCAGCCGATACCGATGGACCAGCAGAGCAGGAAACGTTCGACCTTTGCGGAGAGCCAGGTGGCAAACAGCGTTGCCGACAGGCAGAAGCCGGCAAGGCCGATCGCAAGCAACAATGTGTTATAGTCGGGTGCCATGCCGCAACGGCCTCCTGCGTCCGAATGGCCGGACACTAGAGGCCTAGAGGTATCGATATCGTTACCGTGACGAAGGGAACGTCAGGCCGCGCTGTGTCGATACGAGACACAGCGCGTTGGAGTCACGCACTCGTCACGCCTTGGGTGCGGGGAACTCCGCGAGCCGTGCCGCGTAGCGCGCCATCGTATCGACTTCGAAGTTCACGAAGTCGCCGGCCTTGCGCTCGCCCCACGTGGTCACCTCGAGCGTGTGACGGATGAGCAGCACGTCGAAAACCGCACCATCGACCGCGTTCACGGTGAGCGAGGTGCCGTCCAGCGCGACCGAACCCTTGGGCGCGACGAATCGCTCCAGCCCCTCGGGTGCGCGGATGCGGTAGCGCGTCGCGTCACCCTCGGCTTCGACGGAGAGGATTTCCGCCTTGCCATCGACATGGCCGGAGACGATGTGGCCGCCGAGTTCGTCGCCGATCTTCAGCGAGCGTTCGAGATTGATCCTGGTACCGGCCGTCCAGCCGGCAATCGTCGTCAGCCGCAACGCCTCTTCCCAGGCCTCGACCTCGAACCAGCGGGCATTCGTGCCCTCTTCCGGCAGCGCCGTGACGGTCAGGCAGGTACCGGAATGGGCAATCGAGGCGCCCATATCGATGGTGGCAGGGTCGTAGTTGGTGCGCACGCGCAGGCGGACCCCCGCATTCATGGGCTCGACCTTCTCGACCGTTCCGATGTCAGTGACAATACCGGTAAACATCACTCGTCTCTTTCGTATTCTTCAAGACTATCCGCGCCATAGCGCGCCGTGCCGCCAAGCGAAAAGCCCGCCGGCACCTTTCCGGACACACATGGGGACGCGATCCCCTCTTTGCCAAGGGCAGCAGCGCCATTGAACAGCAGGATGCGATCGACGAGTCCGGCATCAAGGAAAGACTGTGCGGTCCGCGCGCCGCCCTCGACGAGCAACGAGGAAATGCCGCGTGTCGCAAGCGCCGCCAGCAGTGCATCGAGCCGGCGCGGATCACAGATCAGCACCTCGACGCCCATGACTTCCAGTGCGTCCTTGCGGGCGGCAAAAGCCGGATCGTCCTTGCCGTCCTTCGCCGTCACCACGATCACCGGCACCAGCAGCGCCGTTCGCACGAGTTTCGATCCGGGCGACAGCTCCAGCCGCGGATCGAGCACGATCCGCACCGGCGAGCGCGTTTCAAGACCCGGCAACCGGCAGGTGAGTTCCGGATCATCGGCCATCGCGGTGCCGATACCGACGAGGATCGCGTCCGTTTCCGCCCGCAATACATGCACCTGGCCGCGCGAGATCGGGCCAGTGATGGCCACCTGCCCCGCGCCGAGATGGCCAAGCATGCCATCGGTGGAAACGGCAAGTTTCAGAGTCACATAGGGCCGCTTCTTCGTCTGCCGGGAGAGGTAGGCGGCCAGCGCTGCCTTGCCTTGCGCCTCCAGCAGGCCGGTTTCGACCACGATACCGGCGTCCCGCAACATGGAGAGCCCCCTGCCCGCCACGCGCCCGTCCGGGTCGGTCACCGCGACCACGACGCGGGCAACGCCCGAGGCGATCAGCGCATCGGCGCAGGGCGGCGTCTTGCCATGGTGCGAGCAGGGTTCGAGCGTCACATAGGCCGTTGCGCCGCGCGCGGCTTCGCCGGCCATGGCCAATGCCTGCGTTTCCGCATGCGGCCGACCTCCGGGCGCCGTTACGGCGGAACCGACGATCACGCCGTCCTTGACGATGATGCAGGCAACGGAGGGATTGGTGGAAGTCAGGCCGAGATTGCGGCGGCAGAGGCGGATCGCCGCTGCCATGAAGCGTTCGTCGTCTGCGACCGGGCCCGGCATCTAGCCGTCAGCGCCCGGATCCCGGGCGATCTTGGCCGCGACTTCGGAAAGGATTTTCTCGAAGTCGTCGACATGGGAGAAGTCGCGGTAGACGGAGGCGTAACGCACGAAGGCCACGTCATCGAGCGCCTTCAAGGCCTCCAGCACCTGGAGACCGATCTCTTCAGACGAAATTTCCGTCTCGCCGGAGCTTTCGAGCCGGCGCACGATGCCCGAGACCGCGCGTTCGATGCGGTCCCGGTCGACGGGCCGTTTGCGAAGCGCGATCTCGAAGGATTTGAGCAGCTTGTCGCGGTCGAAGGGGGCCTTGCGGCCCGTCTTCTTGGCGACCATCAGCTCACGCAGCTGCACCCGTTCGAAGGTCGTGAACCGACCGCCGCAATCCGGGCAGATGCGCCGACGGCGAATGGCGGCCCCGTCCTCTGCGGGACGGGAATCCTTCACCTGCGAATCTTCCGAACTGCAATAGGGGCAGCGCATGCCATTTCCTTACATGTAGGAGTACATCGGGAAACGATCCGTCAGCTTGACGACCTTCTCCCGCACGGCCGCTTCGACCGCTGCATTGCCCTCGTCGGAATTGGCGACCTTGAGGCCGTCGAGGACCTCGACGATCAGGTTGCCGATTTCCTGGAACTCGGCTTCCTTGAAGCCGCGGGTCGTGCCGGCCGGCGTGCCGAGACGCACGCCCGAGGTGACGAACGGCTTTTCGGGGTCGAACGGGATACCGTTCTTGTTGCAGGTGACATAGGCGCGGCCGAGAGCGGCTTCCGCGCGCTTGCCGGTCGCGTTCTTCTTGCGCAGGTCGACGAGCATCAGGTGATTGTCGGTGCCGCCGGAAACGATGTCGAGGCCGCCGGCCTTCAGCGTCTCGGCAAGCGTCTTGGCGTTCTTGACGACCTGTGCGGCGTAGTCCTGGAATTCCGGCTGCAGCGCTTCACCGAAGGCAACGGCCTTGGCGGCGATGATGTGCATCAGCGGGCCACCCTGGAGACCCGGGAAGACGGCCGAGTTGATCTTCTTGGCGATGTCCGCGTCGTTCGTCAGCACGACGCCGCCGCGCGGGCCGCGCAGCGACTTGTGCGTGGTGGTCGTTGCAACATGGCAATGCGGGAACGGCGACGGATGCTGGCCACCGGCCACGAGGCCGGCAATGTGGGCCATGTCGACCATCAGGTACGCGCCGACTTCATCGGCGATCTCGCGAAAACGCTTCCAGTCCCAGATGCGGGAGTAAGCGGTGCCGCCGGCGATGATGAGCTTGGGCTTGTTCTTGCGCGCCTTCTCGGCAACGTCGTCCATGTCGAGCAGGTGGTCGCCTTCACGCACGCCGTAGGACACGACGTTGAACCACTTGCCGGACATGTTGACCGGCGAACCGTGCGTCAGGTGGCCACCCGAGTTCAGGTCGAGGCCCATGAAGGTGTCGCCCGGCTGCAGCAGCGCGAGGAAGACGGCCTGGTTCATCTGCGAACCGGAATTCGGCTGGACGTTGGCGAAGTCGACGCCGAACAGCTTTTTCGCACGCTCGATGGCGAGCTCCTCGGCGATGTCGACGAACTGGCAGCCGCCGTAGTAGCGCTTGCCCGGATAGCCTTCGGCATACTTGTTCGTCATGATCGAGCCCTGGGCTTCGAGCACGGCGCGCGAAACGATGTTTTCGGACGCGATCAGCTCGATTTCATGGCGCTGGCGACCGAGTTCCTTCTGGATCGAGCCGAAAATGTCCGGGTCGGTATCGGCAAGGGAACGCGTGAAGAAAACGTCGGTGGCGGAAGACTGGCTCATCCTCGAGGCTCCTTAAGGGTGGGTGGCACGGTGTTTATCGTCCTCGCATGGCAAGGGCAATATCCGCTCCACGGTTTGCGCCATTTCCGCGCGTCTTCTGCAACAAAAACGACAAAGGCCCCGCCTTCCGGAGAAAGCGGGGCCTTGGCAAAAGTCAGACAAATCGCCTTATTGCGGCAGCAGATCTTCGTCGGGAGAACCGACCGCCTTTTCCGTGCCGATGCCGCTCTGGAGCGCCAGCTCCGTTGCGCCATCCATCTGGTAGATGTCGTCGCGGAACTGCACGACGCGGTCGCGCGCCGACCAGGCCGAGATGTAAACGAAATAGACCGGAACCTCGACAGCGAGCTTGATCGGCGAGCTGACGCGCGTGTTGATGACGCTTTCGATCTGCTCGCGCGACCAGCCGGGCGTATCGCGCAGCAGCCAGCTTGTCAGGTCGCGTACATTCTGTACGCGCACGCAGCCCGAGGATTCGAAGCGCATCAGCTTGTTGAACAGGCCCTGCTGGGGCGTGTCGTGCATATATTCGTTGTTCGGATTGTGGAAGTTGATCTTCGTCGAGGACATCGCGTTGATCTTGCCGGGGTCCTGGCGGAACATCAGGTTCGGTGCCTTCTCGGCGTTCCAGTCGACCGTTTCCGGCGCGACTTCCTGGCCCTTGCCATCGATCAGGCGGATGTTGTTGCGCGCAAGATAGGTCGGATCCTTGCGCATCAGCGGAACGATGTCCTTCTCGATGATCGAACGCGGCGCGGTCCAGTACGGGTTGAGGATGACCTCGTAGATCTTGGAGTTGAGGATGTGCGTCGGACGGCTCATACGGCCGACAACGGCGACGTGACGGAGCGCCACGCGACCACCCTCGACCGCCTCGATATAGGCGGCGGGAATGTTCACCATGACATAGCGCTGGCCGAGATCGCCCGACATGGTCTGGAGACGCACCATATTGGTGTTCAGCTGGCTCAGGCGCGTCGTGGCAGGCACGTTCATCGCCTTCAGCGTATATTCGCCGAGCACGCCGTCCTGCGGCAGGCCGTGGCGCGCCTGGAAGCGCTTCACCGCACCGTCCACATAGGAATCGAAGGAATTGGACATGCCGGCGGCGCGCGGCAGGTCGCCGGAAATGGTCAGCCGCTGGCGCAGGGCCTGCACGGAGGGGTCGACCACGCCGATCTGAAGCTTCTGGCTGGAGCCAACCTGCGGCCAGCCGCCGGCGGACACGATCTGCTGATAGTCGGAAATCGCCTGCTGGATGTTCGGGATCGAGCCCGGGCCGAGGACAGGATTGTTGGATTCGACGGCGGCGGACGCGCGGGAAGCCTGGGCATCGAACTGGTCGTCCCAGTTGCCGCGGCGCGGAGCATTGAGAATGTCGTCGAGGGCCGTCTGGGCCAGCGTCGGGCCGGCCACGGCAGCCGCGCCGAAGGTCGCGGCGGAGCGCAGGAATGCGCGGCGCGAGAACACATCAATTCCGGTTTTGCGAGACATCAATCCTACCATCTCCTGAGACGCCGTTCAAAGCGGCGGGTGCGCCTTGGGCACGTGACCCGAGGGTCCATACCCGATGCAGCTATCACGAATAGGGTTAACAAACGCAAACCGGCCCTGCCGCCCGCGCATACCTTAAGCCCAGCGTCCGGGTCTCATAGCAATATGGCCAATTCGTGTCTCGGGGCCTTGCCGCCGGATTGCCAGACCAGACGGCGCGGCAAAAATGCACGGCTTCGTCAACAAGCCAGCTTTCGCAAATACGTCCGACATCAGTCGGAAAAGCCCCTTCACCGTGTTATCACCGTGTCCGCCACGCACGCCTTGCTTTGCTATCGCGAAGGCAGCGTGTCATCGGCCGAAAACGGAATTGGGGTACGGGGGACATATGACGTCTGGCAGGATTTTGAAGGCGACGATACCGCTTGCAACGGCGCTGGCGCTGGCGGCAGCGCCAGCAAACGCGGCGCCTTGCCCATCGGACCGGGCAATTTACGCGCTTGAATTCGACAAGACCCGAATGGTCTACACGCAGGAGAACGCCGAAATCGGGAGCAACTGGAAGAAACGGGTCAAGTTCGCAGCTCATAGAGAGAACAAGCCCGTCTGGTCCGTTGAAGGCGAAATCTACTGCGATGACATCTTCGGGCTCTGCACCCTCCGCCTGGACACACCTGCCGACGCTAAAAAAAGCGCAAATGCCGAGACCGAAATCTGCTCGAAATTTACGGTTCCCGTCACCGAAATACACGAGGACCCGAACAGCGACGAGATCGTCTATATCGCCTTTGGCGGCCTTTCACAGTTTTCACTTGCCTGCCGGAAGGTCATCGACCTGCAGGTTCTCGACAAGCAGCGCTTTACCCAACTGGAAAACGAGCAAGGCATCTTCCTGCCACCCTATGTTCGTTTCTCATCCTGCGGACGGTGAGCCTCGAAAGAGGGTAGCGGCAAAAACGGCAAAGCCGGACGCGCAGGGAACGCGGCCGGCTTTTGTGGAGGAGGTCGAAATGTCGGATCGAATTACAGGCGGTAGAGGATCGAGTCGTTCCAGAAGCGATCGAGGCGCTGGAGCAGCTTGTTCATCTGGTTGAATTCGCCTTCGCCGATGCCGCCGACCTTCTGGATCGAGCCGATATGGCGCTCGTAGAGCTTGGCGACGGTTTCGGCGATCTCCTGTCCGCTTTCCGTCAGGCTGATGCGGACCGAGCGACGGTCGATGCGCGAGCGCTGGTGGTTGATGAAGCCGAGATCGACGAGCTTCTTGACGTTGTAGGACACGTTCGAACCGAGATAGTAACCGCGCGAGCGCAGTTCACCGGCGGTCAGTTCCGAGTTGCCGATGTTGAAGAGGAGCAGCGCCTGGACGGCGTTGACATCGGAGCGACCGGCGCGGTCGAACTCGTCCTTGATGACGTCGAGCAGGCGGCGGTGCAGACGCTCGACGAGGTGGAGGGATTCCAGATAGAGGTTGCGGATCGCATCTTCCTGCGTATCGACGACCGGGGCCTGCTGGGGCTTCATCTTCGTGTTCATGGTTTCTGCCTCACTGTTTTGTTTGGCGGTGTGGTTTGTTTTCCCGCCTTGAGTGAGAACCTAACGAATGCATCTAAAATTCTACTTAAACCGCAGGCTTAACAGCGCCTTACCGGAGGGCGACCCTGTCTCAGGGTGAATCAGTTCTTACCGTACGGGCCTGCCGGCGGCGCTGGATGAAGAGCGCAATGCGGAAAAGAACGAAGACGACGGCGATCGCCACATGCATGAAAACGAGCGTCCGGTCGATGCCGAAAACCGACGGATAGGCCTCGTGCATGACGATTTCCGTGGCGGCCGCGACGAGCCAGATGACCGGCCCCCAGGACACGAGAAGCCACAAGCCCACACCCGCCACGGGAAAGAGCACGGCAAGCGCGGTATAGGCCGCCTTCCAGGCCGGCGGCAGCAGATCGAAACGACCCTGCCCGTTAAAGGAGAAGCCCGTCAGCATCGCCCAGTACTGCAATGCAAACCACAGCGAGGCCACCGCCACCAGCCGCAGGAACAGCGTAAACAGCGTTTCGGTCAGGCTCGGCCTGGGGCCTTTGGCAGAATCAGCAACCATGCGGCGGACAGTAAGGGCAAGGCGAGGCCGCATAAAGCCCGCAAAGTCGATCATGCACGGCCATATGCCGCAGCCCCCCTCACCGCTCGCGATTTGATTGCCGGTTTCGGCGTGATATGAGGCGCAGATCGGATCGCGCGAGGAAAGTGACATCATGACCGGCAGCAGGCACATTGTCGACGACATCACCGGCGGCCGCCGCATGCGGCGCAACCGGAAAGCCGACTGGACACGCCGCCTCGTGCAGGAAAACCGCCTGACGGTGGACGATCTTATCTGGCCGGTCTTCGTCGTGCCCGGCAGCAATGTCGTCGATCCCGTCGCCGCCATGCCCGGTGTCAACCGCATGAGCATCGACAAGCTGGTGGAAGCCGCGAAGGAAGCCGCCGATCTCGGCATTCCAGCCATCGCCACCTTCCCCAATATAGAGATGAGCCTGCGCGACGAAACGGGTTCGCACTGTCTTGTCTCCAACAACCTCATCAATGAAGCGACCCGCGCCATCAAGGCGGCGGTACCCAACATCGGCGTCATCACCGATGTCGCGCTCGATCCTTTCACCAGCCACGGCCATGACGGCGTGCTGCGCGGCGACGTCATCGTCAATGACGAGACGGTAGATCTGGTGGCAAAGGCCGCCGTCCTCCAGGCGGATGCCGGCTCCGACATCATCGCCCCCTCGGAAATGATGGACGGGCGCATCGGCGCGATCCGCCATGCGCTTGACGCCGTCGGACACCAGAATGTCGGCATCATGTCCTATGCCACCAAATTCGCCTCCGCCTTCTACGGCCCCTATCGCGACGCCATCGGCACCGGCGGTCTTTTGAAGGGCGACAAGAAGACTTATTATATCGACCCCGCCAACGGCACCGAGGCGATCCGCGACGCCGCCCTCGACGTGGACGAAGGCGCCGACATGCTGATGGTCAAGCCGGGCCTGCCCTATCTCGATATCTGCTGGCGCATGAAGGAAGCCTTTGGCCTTCCGGTCTTCGCCTATCAGGTTTCCGGCGAATACAGCCAGATCAAGGCTGCGGCCCTGAACGGCTGGATCGACGGCGAGCGCGTGATGCTGGAAACCCTGCTGGCCTTCAAGCGTGCGGGGTGCGACGGAATCCTGACCTATTTCGCAATGGACGTCGCGCGGCACCTGGCGAAGAAGGGCTGAGCGGGAGACTGTCGCCTTGCGGCCATCACCTGTCTGCCGGTGCCCGTTGTTTTCCGGCAAACCATCCCCATATGTCATCGCATGTTCCATCAGGGAGACAGGCAGATGAGCGCTGATTTCAACGAAACGCGGGTTCCGACGACGGACTGGCAGGCCTATCGCGGCGTGCTGTCGCGGCGGATTTTTGCGTTTCTGATCGACTATGCGATCGTCGCCCTGCTCTGGGTTCCGGCAGCCGTCATCGTCTTCTTCCTCGGCGTCCTGACGCTCGGGCTCGGTTTCTTCCTCTATCCTGCCCTCTTCGCCATCGTCGCGATGCTCTATTTCGGCCTGACGATGGGCGGTCCTTCCCAGGCGAGCGCCGGCATGAATGTCATGGGTCTCGCTCTCGCCCGCGTCGATGGCCGGCCGGTCGATTTCCTCACGGCGATCGTGCATCTCGTGCTGTTCTGGATCGGTAATGCCGTGCTGACGCCGTTCATCGTGCTCGTCGGCCTCTTCACCGACCGCGGCCGCCTGCTGCACGATCTGCTGCTCGGCACGGTCATGGTGCGCCGCGACCGCTATTGATCAGGATATGCTGGCGAAATCCTCCAGTTGACCTTTTTTTGAACTAGGCCATGGTATTGGCATAGACATGTCACAAAGCGATGGAGTCGCCTCACGGCCGATGAATACGCAGGCTACACCTTCTCCGCAGTTTTACCTGACCGCGCCTGCGGCCTGTCCCTACCTGCCGCAGGAGATGGAGCGGAAGGTGTTTACCCATCTGGTGGGTGAACGGGCGCCGGAACTGAACGATCTGCTGACCCAGGGCGGTTTTCGCCGCTCGCAGAACATTGCCTATCGCCCCGCTTGCGAAAGCTGCCGCGCCTGCATTTCGGTGCGTATCCTCGTCAACGAGTTTACACCGCGCCGCTCGATGCGCCGTGTGCTGGCGACGAATGCCGATATCGTCGCGCACGAATATCCCGCCGAGCCATCGAGCGAGCAGTATTCCCTCTTCCGGCACTATCTCGACGCCCGCCACCAGAAAGGCGGCATGTCGGACATGTCCGTGCTCGACTACGCGATGATGGTGGAGGACACGCATGTCAACACCAGGGTCATCGAGTATCGCAAGCGCGAGGAAGGCTCGGGGCTGCAAGAGCGGCCGCAGGGCGAACTGCTCGCTGTGGCGCTGACCGATCGCATGGGCGACGGCCTCTCGATGGTCTACTCCTTCTACAATCCGGAGCTTGCCGAGCGGTCCTTCGGCACGTTCATGATCCTCGACCACGTCAGGCGCGCCAAGGCGCTCGGCCTGCCGCATGTCTATCTCGGCTATTGGGTCAAAGGGTCGCGCAAAATGGACTACAAAACAAAGTTTTTGCCGCAGGAACACCTGATGCCGCGCGGCTGGGAACGCTATGATGAGCAGGATACTGCCTCTTAGCATCGATTCGGTCCCATCGTGTCCCAGCCAAGCGATCCCGCCCTTCACCGCAAGGGTCTTTTCATCACCGCCATCGGCGGTCTTGCCCTCTCCTTCGATATCCCACTGATCCGCTCGGCCCATGGCGAAGTCTGGTCGGTGCTGGCAACGCGCAGCATCGCGACTTTCGTTGTGGCGATCCTTGTGTGGTCGGTCGTGCGCTTCGCGCTCGGCAAGCGCATGGCGCTGGTGCCCGGGCCGATGGGCCTGCTGATCGGCGTGCTTTACGGCATCAACTCGCTGACCTTCATGCTGGCGGTGTTCAACACGTCGACGGCAAACGTCGTCTTCATCCTCGCCTTCACCTCGATGTTCGCGGCGATCCTCTCGTGGATCTTCCTCGGCGAGCGCCCGTCGAACGCGACGCTGCTGACCATGGGGGCGATGGTCGCGGGGGTCATGCTGATCGTGCATGATGGATTGGAAAGCGGAAACTTCTTCGGTGACGCCATGGCGGCCTCATCGGCATTCCTGCTCGCGTCGGCGATTACGCTCAGCCGTCGCAGCGGCCTCGACCTGGGTTTCGTACCTTTGGTCACTGCGATCTTCCCCGGCATAGCCGCGCTGATCCTGCTGCCCGACACGGGCTTCCAGATCGCCGCTCCCGGCTTCATCCTGTTCAACGGGCTCATCATGATCCCGCTCGCCTTCTGGTGCTTGGCAACGGGTCCGCGCTATCTGTCGGCGCCGGAGGTCGGCATGTTCTATCTGCTAGAAACGGTACTCGCCCCGATCTGGGTGTGGATCGTCTTCGCCGAAACGCCCACCACCCAAACCCTCATCGGCGGCTCCATCCTCATCCTCGCCCTGCTGGCCCACTCGCTCTGGCAGATGCGGTCAAAAGCCCGCGCCGCCAGGCAAGGCGACGCGGCTGCGGAGTTTCCCTTCACGGGGTGAGGTTTACCCGCTGAACTTGCCGCTACGCGGGAAACCCTTCGGCACCGTGCGGCCTGCAGTCGCGCGGTCGGCGAGCCATTCCGCGAGTTCTTCCCTGGTGCGCACGAAGTTGCGGCCAGCACTGTCGTCCCAGGTGAGGCCGTCGGCGATGGCGAAGCAGCGGATGTCGGAAATGCCGCCGTCCTTGTAGCGCTGCAGGCGCACGCCCTTGCCGCGCGACATCTCCGGCAGCTGCGCCAGCGGGAAGACAAGCATCTTGCGATTCTCGCCGACAACGGCGACGTGGTCGCCGCGCACGGGCACGACGAGCTTGGCCTCGTCAGGCATGCCGACATTCATCACCTGCTTGCCCTTGCGGGTATTGGCCACCATCTCGGTTTCGGCGACGACAAAACCGTTGCCGGCCTGCGAGGCGACGATGACCTTGCGGTGGGCGTCGTGCACGAAGGCCGTCAGCACGTCCTGGTCGTTCTCCATGTCGACCATGATGCGCAGCGGCTCTCCATGGCCACGGCCACCCGGCAGCTTGTCGGCGCCGAGCGTATAGACCTTGCCGCCCGTCGTCACGATCAGCACCTTGTCCGTCGTCTGCGCCGGGAAGGCCACTTTCAGCGCGTCGCCCTCCTTGAACTGGAGGCCGGACGTATCCGCGATGTGGCCCTTCAGCGCGCGGATCCAGCCCTTTTCCGAGATGACCACCGTGACCGGCTCCTTCTCGATCATGGCCTGCTGGATCGCCTCGACATCGGCGTCCGGGGCGCTGGCGAACTGGGTGCGGCGGCGGCCAAGCTCCGTCGCCTTGGCGAATTTCTTGCGGACCTCACCGATTTCCCAGGCGACGGTCTGCCACTGCTTCTCGTCGGAAGCGAGCAGCGATTCGATCTCGGCCTTTTCCTTCGACAGAGTGTCGAACTCGGTGCGGATTTCGAATTCCTCGAGCTTGCGCAGCGAGCGCAGGCGCATGTTGAGGATCGCTTCGGCCTGCACGTCCGTCAGCGAGAAGGTTTCCATCAGGGAGACCTTCGGCTCGTCCTCCTCGCGGATGATGCGGATCACCTCGTCGAGATTGAGGAAGGCGACGAGATAGCCGCCGAGGATTTCAAGGCGGCGCTCGATGGCGGCGAGGCGATGGCGCGAGCGGCGCTGCAGGACGTCGCGGCGGTGAGCAAGCCATTCGACCAGCACATCCTTGAGGCCCATGACCTTCGGCACGCGCCCCATCGAGAGCACGTTCATGTTGAGCGGAATGCGGTTTTCCAACTCGGAGAGCTTGAAGAGCGATTCCATCAGGATCGTCGGGTCGACCGTGCGGCTCTTCGGCACCAGAACAATACGCACGTCTTCAGCCGACTCGTCGCGAATGTCTTCCAGAAGCGGCAGCTTTCTGGCGATCAACAGTTCGGCGATCTTCTCGATCAGGCGCGATTTCTGGACCTGATAGGGGATTTCCGTGATGACGATCTGATAACCGCCGCGCCCCAGATCTTCCGTCTGCCATTTCGAGCGCACGCGGAAACCACCGCGGCCCGTCTTGTAGGCCTCGATGATGCTTTCGCGGCTGTCGATGATGATGCCACCGGTCGGCAGGTCCGGGCCCTGCACGAATTCGACAAGCTTTTCGACATCCGCTTCCGGGTTGCGGATGAGATGCAGCGCGGCATCGCACAGTTCGTGCACATTGTGCGAGGGAATGGACGTCGCCATGCCGACCGCGATGCCCGACGACCCATTCGCCAGCAGGTTCGGGAAGGCGCCGGGCAGGACGATCGGCTCTTCGTCTTCTTCGTTATAGGTCGGGCGGAAATCGACGGCGTCCTGGTCGATGCCTTCAAGCAGCAGCGTCGCGACATCGGTCATGCGCGCTTCGGTGTATCGATAGGCGGCGGCATTGTCGCCGTCGATATTGCCGAAGTTCCCCTGCCCGTCGACGATCGGATAGCGCTGCGAGAAATCCTGCGCGAGACGCACCAGCGCATCGTAGACCGACTGGTCGCCATGCGGGTGGAATTTACCGATGACGTCGCCGACGATACGCGCGCATTTCTTGAAGGAGGAATTGGCCCGGATGCCCATCTCGCTCATCGCATGGATGATGCGACGGTGAACCGGCTTCAGGCCGTCGCGGACATCCGGCAGCGCGCGCTGGGTGATGGTCGACAGCGCATAGGCGAGGTAACGCTCTTCCAGCGCCGCCTTGAGGTCGACCGGCACGATATTGTCGTCTCCGCCATCCGGCGGCAATGTGTTTTGTCCCATGGCTCTTGACTAGCCCGCCAGCCGATTCGCGGCAAGGAATCCGGGCGATCCAGCTGTGGATAGCAGTTTGTAAAGCCTGTCGCGAATATGCGGCCGCAACCTTAGAATTCGGTAGAAAGTTGCGCCGTCCCGAATATAGTCGCCGCGCCGCCCGTCTATGTGCGGTAACGGCAAGGCAGCCGTCCAAAAATCCAGAAAGAGAGCCAAATCCATGATGCGCACCTCCCATTTCCGCACCCTCCTCGCCGGCGCCGCGCTCGCCTCCCTGGCAAGCCCCGCCTTCGCGCTCGACGGCGCGGACCTGCTGGCAAAGCTCAACGCCACCTATGCCACGTCCGGCGTCACGATCAGCTCTTCGAACATCGCCGTCGACGGCTCGACCGTAACCCTTGAAGGCACGGAACTGAAGACCGCTGGCGCAGAAGCACCGGTCAAGCTCGGCACCGTCACCATGGAAGGCGTCGAGGAAGACGGCGACGGCGGCTACACGGTCGAGACCGTCGGTTTCCAGGACGTCAACGTCACCGAAGCCGAATCGACCGTTACGGCCAAGGAGATCGCGATCAGCGGCGTTTCCATTCCCGGCACCGTGACGCCCGGCACGCTCGATTCGCTGGTGATGTACGAATCGGCCTCGACCGGCCCGATCAATGTGTCGGCCAAGGGCAAGGAAGTGTTTTCCATGTCCGGCATGGAAGCCAACATCACGCGCATGGATGGCGACACCGGCCTCGAATTCGACGCCACCCTGTCTGACCTCAAGGCTGACCTGACGGCCGTCGAGGACCCGAAGGCCAAGGATACGCTCGCCAAGCTCGGCATGACCTCGCTCGAGGGCAAGGTCGCCATGTCCGGCAGCTGGGAACTGGCAAGCGGCAAGCTCGCCGTCGACGAATATTCCTTCGACTTCAAGGATGTCGGCCGCCTCAACCTCGCGCTGGAGTTCTCCGGCTACACGCTCGACTTCCTGAAGGGCATCCAGGAAGCCATGAAGGCATCCGAATCCAACCCGAACAAGGAAGAGGCCAACGCGGCGCTGGGCATGTCCATGATGGGCCTCGTGCAGCAGCTGACCTTCAACAGCGCCTCGATCACCTTCGAGGACGCCTCGATCACCAAGAGGCTGCTCGACTTTGCCGGCAGCGAACAGGGCGTGACGGGTGACCAGATGGCACAGTCGCTGAAGGGCCTGATTCCGGTCATGATCGCGCAGCTCAACATGCCTGACCTGCAGAACCAGATCTCGGCCGCCGCCAACACCTTCCTCGACGACCCGAGGAGCCTGACGATCAGCGCCCAGCCGAAGGAGCCGGTGCCGTTCCCGATGATCATGGGCGCCGCCATGGGCGCACCGCAGACCATCCCGCAGGTCCTCGGCGTCACCGTCACGGCCAACGACGAGATGTAATCGGCCATTCGAGCCATCGCGGAACAAAGAAAGCCCGGAGCATCGCTCCGGGCTTTCTGCTTTTGACGAGATCGTCTCATCGGGCCGGAATGGCCTGCGACGCCGACCATTCCACGCGACGGGTCGCATACATGGTGGCGGCGATGGTGACGAAGGAGATCAGCGCGCCGGCGAGCAGCGCATATTCATCCTCACGTAGCACCAGATACATGACGCCATAGGCCGAGAGCAGCACGGCGCCGAGCGAGAGGCCGTTCTTTCTGCTGCCGGTGGCACTGCCGAGATAGGCCGCAATGAGCAGGGTCGTTGCCAGCGCCGCCACGACATAGGCGATGGTGAAGCCGGTGTGTTCGGCGAGCGCCAGCAGCAGCACGTAGAAGACGATGAGCGCCAGCCCCGTCAACACATACTGGATCCAGTGCACCATGCGTCCCCCCTTCAGCTCCACAACGAAGACGGCGAGGAAGACGAGCGAGATGAAGCCGATCGAGTATTTTAGCGTACGCGAGACCACTTGATAGAATTGCACGGGCTCCACGAGGTTGATGCTCATCATGCTGCCTGACAGCGGCAAGGTCGGGCCTGACGCGACGCGGTCGATACCGCGAGCGAGATAGGGGATCGTCCATTTGGCGGAAAAATCCGTGGCCGTGATGCTCTTCTCCTCCGGCAGGAAGAGGCCTTCGAAACCAGGATGCGGCCAATTGGCTTTGGCAGCAAAACTCGTCGTCTGGCCGGCCGGTGCGACAGCGAAGCTGCGTGAGCCGTTGAGTGACAACGCGATCTCGAAGGCAAAGCCGCTCTCGATCAGCGGACGTTCGATTGGCCGGTGAACACCGGCGCTCGATTGCGGCGTCGCATAGCCATCCGCACCCGCCACGCTCATCGCGGAAATCTGCCGCATGCCTGGATCGAAGGGCCGTACCGCGCCGTTGTCGATTTTCACGCCGGCATCGGAGCGAATGCCGGTGATGTCGTTGATGTTGAGCACGAGGATGGCGCGGTCGAGCTGCGGGGTGCCGGAAAACTGCGTCAGGTCCTGCAGGATGTTGCTGCCGAAACGGCCCTTCAGGGTCAGCGCACCGTTATAGACCGGCAAGGTGTAGATCGAGAGTTTTCGTTCTTCGGCCTTGAGATCCGCCGTCACATCCAGCGTTTCGGGCATGACGAGCGCCCATTCCATCACGCGCTCGACCACCGTGCGGCCATCCACCTCGCGGCTGCGCTGCACCTCGAAGGGGACGGCGAGATAGGGCCCGTTGATCGACTGATCGCCGCCCCAGCCGTTGGCGATGCGCCGCGAGACATCCGCCGCGCGCTGCGCCCGCTCTTCCGTCAGGCCCCAGACGAGCAGCAGCGGCACCAGCAGCGCCACGGAGATGACGCCGATCATGATGAATTTGACGCCGGGCGAGCGCAGGAACGTGGCGAGGTTGCCGCGCAGCTCGGGATAGGGAGAGGATCGGGATGGTGTCGTGGGGACGGGATCGTCCGATGTATCTACGGTCATTGAAAGTCCCTCCAGTCTTTGAAACGCCATTTTAAGGTGAGTTCACGCTAGGGGAAGATTTCGACCGATTGTGCGCGGAATTGGGATCGACCGGCGGCGAATTCACGGCATTGTGACGCCTTTCGGCCAAGGGCCTGAAAAACCCGGCTGAAACGCCGGGTTCTTCGGTCTTCGGCCGCTCTACTCGACGACCTGCACGATGGTGCGGGTCTGCGGGTTGATGATCACCCGCTGGTCGTTGACGACCGTATAGGCATAGTCGCCATAGCCGTCGACGGCATGGATTTCGACCGTATCCGGCACGACGGCACCGATCAGGACATCGCCTTCATAGGCGACCGACGGCACCTGCTGTTCCAGCACATAGGTGCGGACTTCGCCCGGCACCACGACGGTGGACTGGGTGGTGACCGGATCCTGGATGATGACGGTGTCCTGAGCGTAGACCGAGCCGGTCAGCGCGATGAGGGCCACGGCTGCGGCCGGAATGAGTGTCTTGCGCATTGTCGTTCTCCTCTGTTCGACGCGGGAAGAACGGGCCTGCCGGCCTAGGGTTCCGAAGGCGAGAGCCGTGGCACGGCCCTCGCCTCCCGAAGTCTTAGTCCTTCTTGGACGGAACGACGCGCAGCGCCAGCTCCCGAAGCTGCGTCGGCGTTGCCGGCGAGGGAGCGTTCATCAGGAGGTCCTGCGCCTGCTGGTTCATCGGGAACAGCGAGATTTCGCGCAGGTTCTTCGCACCGACGAGCAGCATGACGACACGGTCGACACCGAAGGCGCAGCCGCCGTGCGGGGGCGCGCCGTACTGGAACGCACGGTAGAGGCCGCCAAAACGCTCTTCCACGTCGGCCTGGCTGAGACCGACCTTCTCGAAGGCCTTGACCATCAGTTCCGGCGACTGGTTACGGATCGAGCCGGAGGCGATTTCGAAGCCGTTGCAGACCGCGTCGTACTGGTAGGCCTTCAGCTCCAGCGGATCCTTGCTGTCGAAGGCTTCCAGACCGCCCTGCGGCATGGAGAACGGGTTGTGAGCGAAATCGATCTTCTTCTCTTCCTCGTTATATTCGTAGAACGGGAAGTCGACGATCCAGCACATTTCGAAGCGATCGCGATCAACGAGGTTCAGCTCCTCGCCGGCGCGGGTGCGGGCTTCGCCTGCGAACTTGTAGAACTTGGCCGGGTCGCCGGCGACGAAGAAGCAGGCGTCACCGTCTTCAAGGCCGAGCTGGACGCGCACAGCTTCCGTGCGCTCTTCGCCAATGTTCTTGGCAAGCGGGCCGGCGCCTTCGAGCTTGTCGCCTTCCTTGCGCCAGAAGATGTAGCCGAGGCCCGGCTGGCCGGTCGACTGCGCCCAGGCATTCATGCGGTCGCAGAACGCGCGGCTGCCGCCGGTCTTGGCCGGGATCGCCCAGACCTGAACCTTCGGGTTCGACGCGATCATGTTCGCGAAGACCTTGAAGCCGGAGCCGGCAAAATGGTCGGTCACGGCCTGCATGACGATCGGGTTGCGCAGGTCCGGCTTGTCGGAGCCGTATTTGCGGATCGCTTCGTCATAAGGAATGCGCGGCCACTGCTTGGTGACCGGCTTGCCTTCGGCGAATTGCTCGAAGACATCAGTCATCATCGGTTCCATTGTCTCCCAGACGTCTTCCTGGGTGACGAAGCTCATCTCGACGTCGAGCTGGTAGAATTCGCCCGGCAGACGGTCGGCGCGCGGGTCTTCGTCGCGGAAGCACGGCGCGATCTGGAAGTAGCGGTCGAAACCGGCGACCATCAGAAGCTGCTTGTACTGCTGCGGGGCCTGCGGCAGCGCGAAGAACTGACCTTCGTGAATGCGCGACGGCACGAGGAAGTCGCGCGCGCCTTCCGGAGAGGAGGCCGTCAGGATCGGCGTCGTGTATTCGGCAAAACCGGCCTCGCCCATGCCCTTGCGCATGGAGGAGATGATCTGCGTGCGACGAACGATGTTCTTGTGCAGCGTCTCGCGGCGCAGGTCGATGAAGCGGTACTTCAGGCGCACGTCTTCCGGATAGTCCGGCTCGCCGAACACCGGCAGCGGCAGTTCCTTGGCGGCGGAGAGCACTTCGATCTCCTGCGCATAAAGTTCGATCTCGCCGGTCGGCATGCCCTTGTTGACGGTGTCTTCGGTACGCGCCTTGACGAGGCCGTCGATGCGGATCACCCACTCGCCACGCACGGTCTCGGCCTTCTTGAAGGCCGGGCTGTCCGGATCGGCGACGACCTGGGTGATGCCGTAATGGTCGCGCAAGTCGATGAAGAGCACGCCGCCATGGTCGCGGACGCGGTGGACCCAGCCCGAAAGGCGAACGGTCTGGCCGACATCGGCCTTGCGGAGGGCGGCGCAGGTGTGGCTGCGGTAACGGTGCATCGTGGTATCCTGAAATACGAGAGGGACCGCGCGGGAAGAATCCGGCGCGCTTACCCAGGAAAATCGGGCGGAAAAGCGCATGGCGAGGCCCGTTTGTCAAGGCTTGGAGGCCTTTCGGGCCGGTAACGGCGGAAGCCTTCCGACAATCCGTGACAATTCCTTTGAGGAAAATGGCTGGCCCGATTTGCTGCACGCCTCTCGGATTACACCAACATCTCAATCTCCAAAATTAGAGAAACAAGAATTAAATCAAAAAAACAATGAATCAAAACACGAAACTCATTGTTTACAAAATTCTGATTGCTTCCCCATCACATGATGGAGGCGGGATATGAACTTCGAAATAAACGGCCCTTACTCGGCAGATGAACTCTTTCGTCTTCGTGAAGACACCAAGCAAGACCAACCTTCATTCGCGAACCTACATGCGGATTTGAAGGACGCCTGGAAAGGCAGCCCCGAAGCGCTGCGCGGCCCGGGCATCTATGGCGTTTTCTGCAAGGGCACGCTGGCCTATGTCGGCGTCTATACCGGAAACAAGCGCCAGACCTTTGTCGGCTCGGCCATAGACCGATGGTTCAAGCACCTCACATACTTCTCGCTCCGCTCTCCGAAAATCAGTTTCTCTCCGCGAAACATGCAGCGCGTTCTTAAGGAATTGCCGGACGGGGAACCGAAAAGAGTTTTTGCGGAGTTGGTCGGAGCCGATTGGGAATCCGTGGGCCTGAAGAAAATCCAGGTGCCGTTCCTCACCGGCGGGACGAGCTGCACCTACAACAAGGCAAAGTTCGCCACGCAGAACTGGGACGTGTTCGCGCCCGGCAGAGAAGCCGCCATGATGTCCGAGGTCAGCTTCGTTTATGCCCGCTTCCTCCCGCAAACCGCTCCTTTGCTCAAAACGCTCGCCGGAACCCCGGAGGGCTACAATTGGGTAAAGAAACATTGGCTCAGGTCGCGCGAACACCACCTCATCAAGACCCTGCGCCCCATCTGCAATTCCGAAACCAAAAAAGAACACCGTGACGACGTCAGCGTGAGCGAGTTCATCACGGAGCTGCACACCGAAATGGCAAAGCCACTGGCAGCCGCTTAAAAGGTAGCAGGCTTCGACGTTCCGCTTCGGACATTGCCGCCGAACCATTTCGGCGGCGGTTCCCTACAGGGAAGGCCACGGCTATCTCTGGTCCCCATTGCATCATCCCAAAAGCGCATGAAATCTGAGCAGTATCCGTGGCTCCTCCCCTCCCATTCGCCAAAACCTCCGCCATAGTGCCCGCATGTCCACGATTCGCCCCCTGATTCCCCTTCTCGTCACCGCCGGCATTCTCATCGGAGGCAATGGCCTTCAGGGGACGTTCATTGCGCTGCGCGCCTCGCAGGAGGGATTTTCGACGTCGGTCATCGGCTTCGTCGGCGCGGGCTACAGCATCGGCTTTGCCATCGGCTGCATCTATGTAACGCGCGTGCTGCGGGCGATCGGGCATATCAGGACGTTTTCGGCCATGGCCGCCATCGCTTCGGCTTCGGCCATCGCCATGGTGCTGGTGATCGATCCGCTGTTCTGGTTCGTCATGCGCATCATCGCGGGCATCTGTTTCGCGAGCCTTTTTGCGACCGTCGAAAGCTGGCTGAACGCCTCCGTCACCAATGCCAACCGGGCGCGCACGCTTTCGGTTTACCGCGTCGTCGATCTCGGCTCCGTCACGGCAGCGCAATACCTCATTCCCGGCATCGGCATCGGCGGCTTCGAGCTTTTCGCCATCGTCGCCATGGCGCTGTCGCTGTCGCTCGTACCCATTTCGCTTGCCGACCGCTCCAGCCCGACCGTGCCGGAGGCGATCCGGTTCGATGTGAAGAAGCTTTGGAACATCTCGCCGCTCGCCACCGTCGGCTGCATCGTCGTCGGCCTCACCAATGCGGCCTTCCGCAATCTCGGGCCGATCTATGCCCATGATATCGGGCTTTCGGTGACGGCCATCGCGAGCTTCATGAGTGCCGGCATCGTCGGCGGCGTGGTGCTGCAATACCCGCTCGGCATCTATTCCGACCGGCTCGACCGGCGCCTAATCATTCTCCTCGCAACACTCGGTTCGGCTTGCGCCGCACTCTATCTCGCCTTCTTCGCGGGGGGCGACGAGTGGCGTAACCTCGTCGGCATCTTCATCTTCGGCGCCTTCGCGATGCCGCTCTATTCGCTGTGTTCGGCGCATGCCAACGACCATGCGGGCGAAGGCGAACATGCGCTGGTTTCGGCCGGCATGCTGTTCTTCTGGTCCTGTGGCGCCATTATCGGCCCGCTCTTCGCTTCAGTGCTGCTGCAGTTTTTCGGGCCGCAGGCGCTCTTCCTTTATACCGCCGTCATCCTCGTCGCCTTCATGTTCTACACGGCGCTGCGCATGACCGCGCGACCGGCGGTGCCCACAGGCGAACGGCGCAGCCGCTTCCGTAATCTCCTGCGCACATCCTTCTTCTTCAACAAGCTCGCCGCCTCCGAGAAAGATCGCAACGGTCACTCCTGAGCCTGCGGCAATCTGGTCGAGCGCCACTTATTGCTGAGCCCTGCCCTCAGGTTTAGAAGCGGGTGACGCACCGGAGGGACTGCCATGCTGACACGCCGCACGCTGATGAAGGGCGCACTCGTCGCCGGAGCCTATGCGGGTGGCGTCAGCCTTGCGGAACGCTTCGGCGGTTTTTCGGCGAAGGCCGAGGCGAAGACGACGCTCGTGGCGCGCCATTCCGAGGCCCTCATCACCGACAAGGGCCCGACGAAGGGCATCATGACCTATGGCGAGAGCGAAATCCCCCCGGTACTGCGCATGCAGCGCGGAAAGCCTTTTGCGCTGCGGCTCAACAACAGGCTCGACGAACCGACGACAATCCATTGGCATGGCCTGCGCATCGACAACAGAATGGACGGCGTGCCCTTCCTGACGCAGCCCTATGTCTATGGCGGCGACGGGTTCGACTATGCTTTCACGCCGCCCGATGCGGGCACCTTCTGGTATCATCCCCATTGCAACACCCTGGAGCAGATCGGCCGTGGCCTCACCGGCCTCATCGTCGTGGAGGATCCGGCCGACCCCGTCTTCGACGCCGAAATCGTGCTGAACCTGCGGGACTGGCGGCTTGGTGGCGACGGGCAGTTCATCGCCCAGTTCAAGCCGCGTGACGCGGCCCGCGCCGGCACCTTCGGCACCGTGCGCACCGCCAACTGGCGGCAATCGCCACAATATGATGCGCCCGCCGGCGGCCTCGTGCGCCTTCGTCTCGCCGCCACCGACGTCACGCGTATCCTCGCGCTTAACGTAGAGGGTGCGGAGGCCCAGGTGATCGCCTTCGACGGCAACCCGGCCGCCGAACGGTTTGCGCTCGATCACCTGTTGATCGGCCCTGGCCAGCGGCTGGACCTCGTGCTGCGGATGCCGGATGCGGAGGGCGCGGTCGCCGCCCTCATGGACCTGCGCGGCACCAAGCCCGCAACACTCGCAACCTTCCGCGCCGTCGGTACTACGCTGAAGCGCGATATCCGGGACCTGCCGGCGCTTGCCGACAATCCGCTTTCGAAGCCCGACCTGTCCGCGGCCACCGAGCTGCCCTTCATCCTCAGCGCCTCGGCCGAAGAACGCCCCAAGGACGGTATCTGCGGGTCGCTCGGCTATAATTTCTGGGCCATCAACAAGGTGCCGTGGGCCGACGACACCGGAGACCCGACCGCGCCGCTTGCCGAGATGAAGGCGGGCAGAACCTATATCTTCAATGTCGAGAACCCGACGCCGCAGGTGCATCCGCTGCACCTGCACGGCCTCGCCTTCCGGCCGATGAACTCGAACAAGCAGGCGATCCGCCCGCATTTTTCGGACACCTACCTCATCCTGCCCGACGAGAAAGTGCAATTGGCACTCGTCGCCGACAATCCAGGCGACTGGGTGTTCCATTGCCACATCATCGAGCACCAGAAGACCGGCATGACGAGCTATGTGCGCGTGACCTGACCCTTCCTCCGTCATCGCCGGGCGTGTCCCGGCCATCATCCAGCGGCACGGCGCCGTGGATGAGGATCTTCGGTCGAACCCGAGGATGACAGCAGAGTGGCGGCGGGCAAGTTTTCGATTGTGGCAAAACCGTGGACCGTCTAAAGCTGCCCGATCAAAAAAACCAAGAAAGCCGCCCGAGCCCGTCATGCAGATCATCGAGACAACCGCAGCCCTTCGCGACGCCTGTGAGACGCTCGCCCGTTCCGAGTATCTTACGATCGACACGGAGTTCCTGCGGGAGACGACGTTCTGGCCGGAACTCTGCCTCGTCCAGCTCGCCGGCCCCGAAATCGAGGTCATCGTCGATCCGCTCGCCAAGGGCCTCGACCTTGCCCCGTTCTTCGAGCTGATGGCCAACACCGCCGTGCTGAAGGTGTTCCATGCCGCCCGACAGGACATCGAAATCATCTTCAACCGCGGTAATCTCATCCCTCACCCGATCTTCGACACGCAGGTCGCCGCCATGGTCTGCGGTTTCGGTGACAGCGTCTCCTACGACCAGCTGGTGCAGAAGATCAAAGGCGAACATATCGACAAGTCGTCGCGCTTCACCGACTGGAGCCGTCGTCCCCTGACGGACAAGCAGCTCGAATATGCGCTGGCCGACGTGACGCACCTGCGCGACGTCTATCTGGCGCTCAAGGAAAAGCTAGACGAGGCCGGCCGCTCGCTGTGGCTGACCGAGGAAATGGCGGTTCTGGAATCGCGCGAAACCTACGACCTGCATCCGGACGACGCCTGGAAGCGGCTCAAGATGCGCGTCAAGAAGCCGATCGAACTTGCCGTTCTGCAAAAGGTCGCCGCATGGCGTGAACGGGAAGCGCGCAGCCGCAACGTGCCGCGCTCGCGCATCCTGAAGGACGACACGATCTACGAAATCGCCCAACAGCAGCCCGCCGACGCCGAGGCGCTGGCGCGCCTGCGCACCATCCCCAAGGGGTGGGAACGCTCGCAGTCCGGTGCTGCCCTGCTTGAAGCCATCGCCGAGGCACTCGCGATCCCCAAGACCGACCTGCCGCGCCTGCCCCGCCAGAACCACGTTCCGGAAGGTGCCGCGTCCGCCAGCGAAATGCTGAAGGTGCTCTTGAAGATCGTCTCGGAAAAGGAAGGCGTCGCCGCCAAGATCATCGCCAATTCCGACGACCTGGAAAAGATCGCCATCGAAGGCGAGGCTGCCGAGGTTGCCGCGCTCCATGGCTGGCGCCGCGACCTCTTCGGCGAAACCGCTCTCAACCTCATCGGCGGCAAGGTGGCGCTGCGCTTCGTTGACAAGAAGATCGAAGCGGTGGAGATCCAGGCAGCCTCCGACGCGTCGCCCTGAAGAGGCAAAAAGGGCGGCCCTTGGCCGCCCTTCGTGTTTTCCGTCACCCGGAATCGTTCAGAGGATGAAATCGCCCGCCTCGAGATCGACGCGTCCTTCGAGAACAAGGGTGAAATCCGCTTTTCCGTCACCGTTGACGTCGCCCTGGATGCGCGTATCGCCTGATTTCACCAGATAGCGCAGTTCACCGGCCTGATCGTGGAAGCCCGCGGTGCCGATGAACGAAAAGGCCTGATTGCCGCCGGCCTTCGTGCTGGCGTCGATGTCGGACAGGTCGATCCGGTCTTTCGCATCCTGGCTGAAATCCAGAATCGTGTCGCCCTTGATGGCCGCCCGCGATTCAAACACGAAGGTATCGGCCCCGCGGCCGCCCTTCAAAAGGTTCGCTTCGTCATTGGCAATGAGCGTGTCCCTGCCCTTGCCGCCCGTCGCGTTCTCGAAATTGTTGAGGGAGAAGTTACCGCTTCCGGTCCTCACGACGTATTGGCCGTTAAGATCGATCGTCAGTCCTGCTGAGAAGGCCGCGAAACTGACGGTGTCGGAATCGTCTTCCGCAGCGTCGGTGACACCCTCGCCGCCGTTCAGGCTCACCGGCTGGAACGGGTCGGAAAGCGGCTTGAGGACGATCGTGTCGGCGTCTTTGCCCAGGTTGATATATTCGGCGCCGCGTTTTCCGAGATAGACGGTGTCCTCGCCGTGCGCTGCATTGACGGTGCCCACCCAGCCATTGCTGCCGGTCTTCAGGATATCGTCGCCGCGCCCGAAGCTGATGTCGCCCGCCTCGCCGGTTCCCGTCAGCGTAACCTTGTCGTCACCGCGATTGAGATTGAGGTGGCCCACCCAATATCCGATCGAGACATTCTCGCTGCCGCTGCCGCCATGGACGAGATCCACGTCCGCATTTTTCAGGGTGATGGAATGCGTCCCCATGCTGGCGACACCGATATACGAGATGAAAACCCGATCGTCATCGCTCGTTCCGGTCGAGGTGTCGTTGAGAACCAGCCTGGTGTCTCCGTCGAAGCGCAACACGCCCGCCTTCCAGCCCTCGTTGCTGAATGTCAGCGTTATGGTTCGGACGGCACCGGACGCAGAAACATTCAGAAAGCCCAGCCCGCGATCGAACCATTGATGCGGATCGCCGCCGACCGTAAGCGACGTGGAACCATCGAGGGTCAGGCTGATATTCGACGTGATCTCGCTCATGTGTTGCTCCTCCGAGCCCGTATATGCTTGAGCATAATTTCAGAAAGTCGCGCGGCAAATCGGAAACAGGGCTCGATCACGGACTTCGTGCGCATCCGGTTGGCTCGCGGATCGGACAGCAACAGTAGCCTTTGCCGCCGCATGACAGACGGCTTTGTGTTGTAGGGTAAACCGCCCCTGCCCCGTAGCGCGACACGCGTCGCAAGAAGCTCCTGTCGGCACGTTGCCGGACGATTTCCCCGCATCTACCCCCAATTGAACAAGGCCACCCTGAAAAATCAAGCCGTGAATTAACAAACGGCATGTTCAACATCGCGCCTACCGGCGCCAGCGGGCAATGAAAAGGCCCTTCACGGGCCTTTTCTTCGCAGGAACCAGATCAATTTTGCCAGGCTCTCAGAGAATGAAATCGCCAGCCTTGAGACTGAAGCTCCCGTCGATGGTGAGCGTGAAATCCGCCTTTCCATCGCCGTTGGCGTCGCCCTGCACAAGGGTATCGCCGGATTTCACCATGTAACGCAATTCACCCGCCTTATCGCTGAACCCCGCCTTGGCGATGAAGCTGAAAGCCTGGTTCCCATTGGTGCCGGTATTCGCATCGATATCCGAGAAATCGATACGGTCCTTTTCGCCCTGATCGAAATCGGCGACATGGTCACCTTTGATGGCGGCCCGCGATCCAAAGACGAACGTATCGGCACCGGCCCCACCCCTCAAAAGGTTCGCATCGTCATTGGCGATGAGAATGTCCTTCCCCTTGCCACCGATCGCGTTCTCAAAATTTCGGATGGTGAAGAAACCGTCGGACGTATCCACGTCGGAGCGTCCGTTCAGATCGATCCGCAGTCGTCCGGAGAAGGCAGAAAAGTTGACGGTGTCGGAATCCTTCGCGCCGGGCAGGTCCTCGGAGATGCCCTCGCCGCCGTCAACGATGACATTCTGGAACGGGTCGGCGAGCGCCTTGAACTTGATCGTGTCGGCGTCCCGCCCGAGTTGGATATAATCGGCGCCACCAACGCCCAGGGAAACCGAGTCGTTGCCGCGTCCCATGTCGGCCGTATTGATAAGGCCCTTGGTGGTTATCAGCCTGTCGTCGCCCCGACCGAGAATGGCGGTCCCGACTTCACCGATGTCGGTCAGCGTCAGCGTATCGTCGCCCCGGCCAAGGGTCACGGCATTGGCGTAAAAGCCCACCTTGACCGTTTCGCTCCCTCGGTAACCATTTATCACGCCGGCCTCGGCATTGACCAGCGTCAGCTTGTTTGTGCCCCTGCTGTCGAAGGAAATGAAATCGATATAGACGCGATTGTCGTCAGTCTTCCCTGTCGTCTTGTCGACGATCGTGGTGTCTGTATTGCCGCTGAACTTCAGCAGATAGCTTCCCCACTTGTTGCCGCTTAGCGTGAAGTCGGCCTCGTGCATCGGGCCATTGGTGTCTGCCCACACATCGACCATGGTTATCCAGCGGTTGTCCCACTGATAGAGATCGTCGCCCACCTTGAAGCTTGTCGTCCCGTTGAGGGTCGCGCTGACATCCGATGTGATGGTGCTCATCTGCGTTCTCTCCCGTTGCGTTGTTTGTGGCTGCCTGAAAGCAGTGCCGTTTCTTCCTGAGGCCGGTCCCGCCGCGGCGGTGCGGAAGGCTCATCCGCAGGCGCGATCCGGTCAATCCGGTTTCCTGCATAAACCTACGCCGGGCACCGGTCGCGCCCACAGAATGCAAAGCGCCGTGTCATGGAGCTTATCATGACGCTCCAGAATTCCACCAAGAATTGAACAAGCTTTACCTGAAAAATCAAGAGTGAATTAACCATTCTGCCGAAACCAGCACCGCGACGTGAACATCGTCTGCCACCCGGGATCTCACGGGATGACCCGTCACGAAAGCGACAAGGAACTGTCAAGCAGCGGTCATGCGCGGCGCCTATCTAGCGGCGTCGCTTTGCGAACCATGAGGACGATTATGACCAAACATCTTTTCACCACCGCTGCTCTTTCGCTTCTGATGACGACCGCCGCACTCGCCGCGGAGAAGGAATTTCCGGCCACGCTGAAGGCCCATGCCATCCTTCCGGCCAACACGATCCTTGCCGCCCCCGCCGATGCTGCCGACTATCTCAAGACGTCGGGCAAATTTTCTACGGCCGACCGCAAGCGCGTCGATGCGCTGGGTACCGTTATGGGCAAGGACGGCGTGCGCGAAACCGGTCTTTCGCTGCCCTTCGACGGCCAGCCGATGCAGGGCTTCTCCGGCATCAAGGCCATGGAGGACGGTTCGTTCTGGACGCTCTCCGACAACGGCTTCGGCAACAAGCTGAACTCCACCGACGCCATGCTGATGATCCACAACGTGCGCTTCGACTGGGATAAGGGTACGATGGAACCGGTCAAGACCGTGTTCCTTTCCGACCCGGACAGGAAGGCGCCCTTCCCGATCGTCATGGAAGGTGCCGAGAAGCGTTACCTCACCGGCGGCGACTTCGACGTCGAATCCATCCAGCCAATTGCCGACGGTTTCTGGGTTGGCGAGGAATTCGGCCCCTACATCCTGAAGTTCGACCTGGACGGCAAGCTGACCGACGTCATCGCGACGCAAGTGGATGGCAAGCCGGTGACCTCGCCGGACAACGCGACGCTCGCCGTGCAGGCCGATCCGTCGAAGAAGATGCCGGTCTTCAACCTCAAGCGCTCCGGTGGCTATGAGGGTCTTGCCATGTCGAAGGACGGCGCGAAGCTCTACGGCCTGCTGGAAGGCCCGATCTGGGTCGACAGCGAGAGCGTCGAGCAGGCGGACGGCCGCCCGGCGCTGCGCATCATCGAGCTCGATGTCGCCTCCAAGGCATGGACCGGCCGTAGCTGGCTTTACCCGCTCGCCGAAGGCGGCGAGGCGATCGGCGACTTCAACATGCTGGACGCCACCACGGCCCTGGTGATCGAGCGTGACAACGGTGTGGGCACGACCGACAAGGCCTGCGCCGATCCGAAGGACCCGAAGCCGGACTGCTTTGCGACCGCTTCCAAGGTCAAGCGCATCTACAAGATCGCCATGACCGACGACAACGTCGGCAAGGCCGTGCGCAAGATCGGCTACATCGATCTCCTCAAGATCGCCGACCCCGACAACAAGAA
This sequence comes from Shinella sp. CPCC 101442, assembly GCF_024704725.1. Taxonomy (GTDB): domain Bacteria; phylum Pseudomonadota; class Alphaproteobacteria; order Rhizobiales; family Rhizobiaceae; genus Shinella. The sequence goes on from NZ_JALIQS010000002.1 coordinate 305,721, forward strand.
GCGCCAGGGCGGCGGCGACGGCTTCTACGACATGCCGTTCCTGACGATCGAGAATGTCGATCGCGTCGACGAAACGCACATCATCGTCGGCAACGACAACAACCTGCCCTTCTCCGCCGGGCGCGCGCTGGACAAGGCCGATGACAACGAGTTCGTGCTGCTGGAAGCCGGCGAACTGCTGAAGGCCGAGTAAACGCAGGCTGGCCACGTGGCGGCGTCTATCGACGCTGCCACGTGCTGCGAACAGATCGGCCGACTCTACGAGCCAGAACGATCAGAGAAGGAAATCACTCGCATCGAGGCTCGCCTTGCTGAAATCCTTCAGCACGATGATATCCGTGCTGCTCAGCCAGATTTCGACATCCGAATGAACCTGCACGGCCTTGCTGAGGACCGAGCTGGCGGAGGTGAAATCGTAGGACCGCAAATCGATATGATCGACCTTGTTCTTGAAGTCGGCGACTGTATCCCGCCCGTACCCCTTGGCAAAGACGAAGACATCCGCGCCGCTGCCACCGGTCAGCGTGTCGCTGCCCTTGGCGCCGTCGATCTTGTTCACGCCGCTGTTGCCGGTCAGCTTGTCGGAATAACTGCTACCGATCAGGTTCTCTATGGACGAGTATGTGTCACCCTGCGCGTCGCCCGTGTTGTCGGCGGGGGATGCAAGGTTTGCCCTCACACCCTTTGGCGCGAAAGCATAAGAGGCCGTGTCGATCCCGTCTCCACCGGCCAGCGTGTCGCCGCCGCTGCCGCCGACAAGCGTATCGTTGCCGCTGCCGCCCTTGAGCCGGTCATCGCCGTTATTGCCCGCAAGGAGGTTGGCGCCCGAGTTTCCTGTTAGCGCATCGTTGAACTGGCTCCCTGCGAGATTTTCGATGGACGAATAGGTGTCACCCTTCGCATCGCCGCTGTTGCCGGAAGGCTTAGAGAGGCTCGCGGTCAATCCTTTCGCCGCGTAGTAGTATGAGGCCATGTCGGTACCGGTACCGCCGTCGAGCTTGTCGGTCCCGGTGCCGCCGTGCAGCACGTCATCGCCGGCCTCGCCTTTCAACGTATCGTTTGCCCCCATGCCGTCCAGAAAGTCGCTACCGCCACCGCCCGAGATCGTGTCGGAACCCTTTCCTCCGCCCAGCGTGTCGTTGTAGGCTGTTCCTGTAATCGTATCGTTGCCGGCGAAGAGGTAGTCCCATGCTCCCTGGGCATTGCCTGCGGCATAATAGTCGAACAGTTTGACTGCCGAAATGTCCAGCCCGCTGAACGACCACATCTTCACGCCATTGATCGACAGCTCGAATTTCGTGATCGTTCCACCCGTGACATCCCTGATTTGCATTCCGCTCTTAACGAACTTGAAGCCAGTCCCTGTGAACAGCGAATAATCCAGACGATCGTCATAGAATCTTACACTCGTTCCGGATGTCGTTGCAAAATCGTACAGGCCGAGCTGCGTGATATCGAGATTCCCGGTGCTCACGCCGTTCTTGTTAATCGGTAACGCCTTGATGGTGGCCATATGTTTTCCCCTCTCCTGACGATCCCAGTCGCTATCCGGAACTGAAGAGCCAAACGAAAAGAAAAGCAAGATTGCCGCGCAGTAAATCCGGAGAAAGAGGCTATCCAGGATCAACCAATTGCAAGATCAATCGGTGAACATTGCCACCGTCGCCCAATTCGACCGTGAGGCCGCGCGAATGGGCAATGCCGTTCCCCCCAAGACAGATCGGCCGGCTTTACAAGCTTGAACAATCAGAGAAGGAAGTCGCCTGCGTCGAGGTTCGCCTTGCTGAAATCTTTCAGGGTGAGGACACTAAGTCTGCTCATGCGGATTTCAACATCGCCGTGAACCTGCACGGCCTTGTCGAGGACCGAACTGGCGGAAGCGAAATCGTAGGACCGCAGATCGATACGGTCGACATCGTCCGTGAAGTCGGTGATCGTATCTCCGTAGTGATTCTTGGCGAAGACGAAGAGGTCCGCCCCCTTGCCTCCCGTCAGCATGTTGCTGCTGGAGCCGCCGTCGATCTTGTTCTTGCCGCTGTTGCCGATCAACACGTCATTACCGGCGCCGCCCCTCAGGTTTTCGATGGACGAATATGTATCGCCCTGCGCGCCGCCCGCATTGTCGGCAGATGACGCGAGACTGATCTTTACGCCCCCCCATTCATAGATATAAGAAACCGTATCGACACCGTCTCCACCGATCAGCGTTTCGCCGCCGCCTCGAGCATAGAGCATATCGTTGCCGCTGCCGCCCTCAAGCCTATCCCTACCAAGGTTACCGTAGAGGGCATCATCGCCCGCCTCGCCTTTCACTGTGTCGTTACCGTCTCCTCCATACAGGATATCGTTGCCGCCACCGCCGTAGATCTTGTCGGAACCCTTTTCTCCAAAGAGTTCGTCAGAATAGGCAGTTCCGGTGATTGTGTCATTGCCGGCGAACAGAAGTTCCCGCACTTGCCAGGAATTGCCGGCGATGTAGTAGTCGAGCAACTTGGCTGCCGACATGTCGAGCCCGCTGAACGACCACATCTTGACGCCGTCGAGTACCAAGTCGAACTTTGTGACCGTTCCGCTCGTGACGTCCTTGATCTCCATACCGCTCTTGACGACCGTGAAGCTCGTTCCCGTGAACAGCGCGTAATTCAGGGAATCGTCATGGAACTTTATGATCGACCCCGATGTCGAGGTGTAATCATGCGAAACGAACAGCCTGCTTTGGAGCCCCCAGATTTCAGCACCCTTCCCGCCAAACGGCAGCGTCTTGACGATGGCCATGTGCTCCTCCTTCTCCCTCTCCGAACGACCTAATCACCACCTTGAATTGAAATGCCAAACGAAAGAAAAAGCAAGATTGCTCTGCAGTAAATCCGGCAGACCAGACTATCTTGGGTCGACCAGCTGCAAGATCAGTTGGTGCACATTGCCGCCGTCGCTCAGTTCGACCGTGTCGAAATCGCGGCTGCGGGCGCGCTGGGCGTCGGAGAGTTCACCCAGACGGGCCTGAAGCTGCGGGCGGATCTTCTGGCAGTTCGGGTCGTTCTCGACCGTCAAACCGACACTCATCGCCTCGATCTGCTTGACCATGTCCCTGATGAAATCGCCGTGGATTTTTTCATGCGCGGTGACGCCCGCCATGAAGGTATCCCAACGGCCCTTCAGCGGCTCCGACAGCTTCGATTTCAGCTTGGGCAGCGTGTATGTGATGATGAGCTTCGGCTTGTTGACCGTGATGACACAGGCATTGCCCTGGCGCTCGTATTTGCGCGTCCAGGTGAGCTTGAAGCCGGTATGGGCGATGACGCGGGCAACACCCAGCTTCGGGCCGCGTTCACCGATCGACTGGTAGATTTCGAGACCCGTCGTTCCCTGCACGGTATAGGGCTCGACGCGCTCGGTCGCCTGCCAGTCCTGCGCCATCGCGCTTCCGGCAAGAAACAGGCTGGCAGCGAAGATCAGTCCGAATGGGTTTCGCATGGCCGTCCTTACAGGAACTTGAAGGCAAGCCTCTTGCCGGTCAGCTTGGCAAGCTGCTGCAAACGGCCATCGAGGCGTTCGCCGGCAAGCTCGGAATAGTCAGAGGGCACGACGAGTTCGAGGTCGATATCCGGGTTGCTCGACTTGCGGAAGGCAAGATTTGGCACCACACCCGGCATCGACGCCGAGAAGAGATAGACGATGCGCAGCAAGCCGCCGACGAGCTTTGCCAATTCGCGCAGGCGTGGTGTCGCGACTCCGGCCAGCGCGCTGCTGACCGCATCGTCATTGAGCCCCTCGAAGCGGTAGTAATTGGCGAGCGCGATGAAGGCGCGGCCCGGATGCGTGATGCCGATGAAGGTGCCGTGCGCGATGAGGTTCAGCGCCTGCAGGCCGCGGTAGTCCGGGTGCGCGCGCCAGCTGATATCGGCAAGCAGGCAAGCCGCCTCGCGGTAGCGATGCTCCTCCTCCGTTTCTGTAATGCCGAAGAGCGGCATCATGCGGCCGGTCCATGCGGCAAGCTCGCGGGCGTGCTCCGGCGAGCGGGCGCGCAGGATGGCGAGTTCGCTTGCGGCCGACAACAGCGGATCGCGCGCCTTTTCCCGGTCGGCGAGCAGCGAATAGAGATAGCCTTCGCGCACGCCCTGGGCGGAGAAGAAGACCCGCGACGGCTTCATGATGGCAATCGTCTCCTGCATGGCGACCGCGCCGAATGGCAGGAGGTTGCGGCGGCTCTTGGAGATCGCGCCGTAGGCCTGATCCTTCTGGTCCTTGGCGGTGACGATATCCGTCAGGAAATCCATGGCGTCGGAGAAGCCGAGTTCGTAACCCTGGATCATGTGCAGCGGATAGTTCTGCATCTCCATATGCAGCGTGCCGATGGCGCGCCAGGTGCCGCCGACGGCATAGAAGGCGCGGCCGGCGCCCTTCTTCAGGAGATCGGCATTGCGCAGGTATTTGCGCGCGACGATGCGGGCCGTCGCGGCCGAACCGCTGGAGGCTTCCGACAGACGGATGCCGCCGAGCGGCAGCGTGATGCCCCTGCCGATCATGCCACCAGCGACGTCGATCAGCTCCAGCGAACCGCCGCCGAGGTCGCCGACGATACCGTCCGTATCATGGAAACCGCTGACGATACCTAGCGCGGAGAAATAGGCCTCTTCCTCGCCGGTCAGTACGCGCACCTTTTGGCCGAGGATCATCTCGGCCTGATGAATGAAATCGGGACCGTTTTCCGCCTCGCGCGCCGCCGCGGTCGCGAGCGCGAACATGGTGGAGGCACGGGCCTGCCTGGAGAGGGCCTTGAAACGGTGCAGCGCGATCAGCGCACGCTCGACGCTCGCCTGGTCCATACGGCCGGTCCGGGCAAGTCCCTTGCCGAGGCCGCACATGACCTTCTCGTTGAACAGCATGGCCGGCGAACGGCTCATGCCCTCGTAGATGACGAGGCGAATCGAGTTGGAACCGATATCCACGACCGACACCGGGGCAATTCCAGGCAAACGCCCCTGGGCTTCAGACTCGACCATGCATATCCGTTATTTCTTCCGGCGGCCTTGCCAGCCCGCGATCGCCTTCGGTGCGGAGGACTTCAGGGCTTCCCCCCGGCCCGACAGGCTGGGATTGGTCATGAAGTAGTGCTGAGCATTGAACGGCTCGGCACCGGGCTGCACTTCCATGCGCCGGGACGTTCCGTCCGCAAGAATCTCGTAGCTCTGCTGGTTATCGATGAGATTGCCCAACATGATCTGCGAGAGAACCTGCTCATGCACCGTCCGGTTGATCAGAGGCACGAGTGTCTCGACCCGCCGGTCCAGGTTTCGCGGCATCATGTCCGCGGAGCCTATATAGACCAGCGCCTTGTCGGAGGGAAGCCCGTGGCCATTGCCGAAACAGAAGATGCGGGAGTGTTCGAGGAAGCGGCCGACGATCGATTTGACGCGGATATTATCCGACAGGCCCGGCACTTGCGGCCGCAGGCAGCAGATACCGCGCACCACCAGATCGACGTCCACGCCGGCCTGGCTCGCCCGGTAGAGCGCGTCGATCGTCTCGGGATCCACAAGAGAATTCATCTTCATCCAGATCGCCGCCGGCGCGCCGTTCTTCGCATGCGCGATCTCTTCCTCGATATGACGCAGGATGCGCGGGCGCAGCGTATAGGGCGAGAAGGCGAGCTTCATGCCGGCTTCGGGTTCGCCGTAGCCGGTGATGAAATTGAAGATGTTCGCCATGTCGCTGGCGATGGTCGGGTTGCAGGTGAAGAAGGACAGGTCGGTGTAGATCTTCGCCGTGACCGGATGATAGTTGCCGGTTCCGAGGTGGCAGTAGGTGCGCAGCTTGCCCTCTTCCCGGCGCACGACCATCGACATCTTGGCGTGGGTCTTGAGTTCGATGAAGCCGAAGACGACCTGCACGCCGGCACGCTCGAGGTCGCGCGCCCAGCGGATGTTCGCCTCTTCGTCGAAGCGGGCCTTGAGTTCGACCAGCGCCGTCACCGACTTGCCGGCCTCGGCCGCGTCGATCAGCGCACGCACGATGGGGCTGTCGTTGGAGGTGCGGTAGAGTGTCTGCTTTATCGCCAGAACGTCAGGATCGCGCGCAGCCTGGAGAAGAAACTGGACCACCACGTCGAAGCTTTCGTAAGGGTGGTGGACGACCATGTCCTTTTCTCTGATAGCGGCGAAGCAGTCTCCGGCGTGTTCACGGACGCGTTCGGGAAATCGGGCATTGTAGGGCTCGAACCGAAGATCGTTGCGCGGAGCCTTGGTGATTTCCGACAGCGTGTTGAGGGCAAGCAGGCCCGGCAGGACGGCGACGCGATTGTCCGGCACGCCGAGTTCGCCGACCACGAAGCGGCGCAGCGATTCCGGCATCTCCGAATCCGTCTCGATGCGGATGACCGAGCCGCGGCGGCGGCGCTTCAGCGCGGTCTCGAAGAAGCGCACGAGATCTTCGGCCTCTTCCTCCACTTCGATATCGCTGTCTCTGATGATGCGGAACGTGCCGGAGCCGCGCACGATATAGCCGGGGAAAAGTTTGCCGATGAACAGACCGACGGCGTCTTCGAGCGTGATGTAGCGGATCGCGCCCTTGGAATCCGGCAGGCGGACGAAGCGGTCGAGCGCGACCGGCAGGCGCAGGAGCGCCGTCATCGGCTCCTTGCCCATGGTGCTGTCGAGCTGAAGGCCGATCGAGAAGCCGAGATTCGGGATGAAGGGGAACGGGTGCGCCGGATCGATGGAGAGCGGCGTTAACACCGGGAAGATCGACTGGGTGAATTCCTGCTGCAGCCACACCTTGTCGTCGCTCGAAAGCGCCGTCGGGCGGACGATCAGGATGTCTTCCTTGGCGAGATATTGCTGGAGCACGGCAAGCGAGGCCTGCTGCTCCATCTGGAGATTGTCGATCTCCTTCAGGATATCGTCGAGCTGTTCGGCGGACGTCTTTCCATCCGGGCTGCGCATGGCGATGCCCTGGCGCACCTGGCCTTCCAGGCCGGCGACGCGCACCATGAAGAATTCGTCGAGGTTGGCCGCCGAGATCGACAGGAAGCGCACGCGCTCGAGCAGCGGATGGGCGGTGTTCAGCGTCTCCTCGAGAACGCGGCGGTTGAACTGCAGCCAGGAGAATTCGCGGTTGATGAAGCGCTCGGGGCTCGCCATCAGGGCTTTGACATCGATACCGGGCACTTCCGGCTTCGCGTCTTCGACGGAATTTTCGTGGGAATGGTCGGGGTTCGCTGTTTCCATGAGAAGTCCGCCCAGGTTGCCGTCATACAGGACGGGAACGATTTCTACTTTTTTACGAAGCGCTTAGCCCAGTTTGACGACAGAACTGTGACAGTCAATCCGGGCCGCCCCGTTTACTCGGCGAAATCGCCGCCGCCGACCATCTCGCCGAGCACTTCCTGCGCCAGCGTTCGCGTGATGCGGCTGCCGCGGGCAAGCGCCAGACGGTCGAGCCGCTCCACCAGCGTCTGCGCCGCCTCCAGCGAACGCTCCATGCGCGCGACCATGTAGACGACCAGCTTGTCTTCGACGAAGAGCTGCCGGTCGGCGAAGAGCTTAACGATGACCTGTGACAGCAATTCGTCGTCGGGCTCGCCGATTTCGACGACGGTCGCCGCCTTGAGGCGCGAGCGCAGATCCGGCAGCTCGACCGGCCAGGACATCGGCCAGAGCCTGGAGGTGATGAGCAGCGTGTGGCCGTGCTGGCGCACATTGTTGATGATGTGGAAGAGCGTGCGGTCGTCGAAGCCAGCGCGGTCGGCATCCTCGATCAGCACGGGGCCGTGTTCGGCCGCCTCTTCCGCACCCGTCCCGGCCTTTGCCTCGATCAAAACGGCACCGGCCTTTTCGCGCCAGATGGCGGCGAGATGGGACTTTCCCGAGCCCACGGGGCCGGCGATGATGACGACGGGCGCCGGCCAGTGCGGCCAGGCGTCGATCATCGCGACCGCCGCATCGACGGGCTCGGCGATCAGGAGGTCGTCGCGACCCGTTGCGGGGTCGTGTCCGAAGGCGAGCGGCAGCTGCTCGGCGGTCTTGTGCGAAGTCATGGCTTTACTCGGGTACTCGTCTGCAACCGTTCAATCTTCCAGAGTGCTCTCTTCGAGGAGAACGGGCTTGCTGCGACCGTAGTAGAGATCGCTGTCAAGGTAGCGCGACAGGCCGAAGCGGACAAGCACGCCCACCGCGGCGGCGGCCGGCACGGCGATCATCAGGCCGACGAAGCCGAACAGCGCGCCGAAGGCGACGAGTGCGAACATCAGCCAGACCGGATGCAGCCCGACGCGCGAGCCGACGAGCTTCGGCTGGAGGATATTGCCCTCGATGAACTGGCCGAAGAAGAAGATGGCGGCGATCAGCACGACCATCCAGTACTCCGGCCAGAACTGCACGATGGCCACGCCGATCGCGAGTACCAGGCCGACCAGCGAGCCGACATAGGGAATGAAGCTGATGAGGCCGGCGAAAAGGCCGATCAGCAGGCCGAAATTGAGGCCCGCGAAAGACAGGCCGATGCCGTAAAACAGGCCGAGGATGATGCAGATCGAGCCCTGCCCGCGCACGAAGCCGGCGATTGCCGCATCCATCTCGGTCGCGATCTGGCGGACATTGCCGACATAGTCGCGCGGCACCCAGCTGTCAACCTTGGCGATCATGCGGTCCCAGTCGAGCAGCAGGTAGAAGGCGACGACAGGCGTGATGACGAACAGCGAGACGATGTTGACCAGCGCCATGCCGGAGTTCCAGACCTGCTTGAACACCGTGCCGAGGAAACCCGCGCCTTCCGCGAGGATGGCGGAGAAGCTTTGCTTGATCGTGCCCATCTGGCTGCTGATCCAGGTGGGCAGCAGATTGGGATTGAAATTGGCCACCAGTTCCTGGAGCTGCGTGACGTAACCGGGCAGTTTCTCCAGGAATTCCGCAGCCTGCGTGGCGAGCAGCGGGATGACGATCATCAGCGACAGAGCAAACAGAATGACGAAGGCGACGAGGATGACCACCGTCGCCATCATGCGGCTCAAGCCCATGCGCTCCAGCCGGTCGGCGACCGGATCGAGGAAATAGGCGAGCGCCATGCCGGCGATGAAGGGCAGCAGGATATCGCTGAAGACGAGCAGGAACAGCACGAAGAAAACAAAGGCGATGAGCCAGAAGATCACCTGCCGTTTCAAACCCGCACCGCTGATATGGGCTGCCATCGCGCTCTTCCTCATATTTTTATCGTCGCCGCTACGGGATGGAGATAGGATGCGGGGCGGATTGCGGTCAAGGCTCGGAGGGTGAATGGGCCACCGTCACGGGTAAATCGGTGAAAAAAGCCCTGACTTCCCGGCATTCGTCTTGCACTTGCAGTCCCGCCATGCCAATCGGGCGCGAACAGCGCGCAAGCCGGAGACGAGAGCATGAGCCAGTCGGAAAAGAACGGTCTGACCTATAGCGATGCAGGTGTCGATATCGACGCGGGCAACCTGATGGTCGAAAAGATCAAGCCGGCCGTGCGCTCGACGCGCCGCCCCGGCGCGGATGGCGAGATCGGCGGCTTCGGCGGCCTGTTCGACCTGAAGGCCGCCGGCTTCAAGGATCCTGTGCTCGTCGCCGCCAATGACGGCGTCGGCACCAAGCTGAAGATCGCCATCGATGCGGATCGCCACGACACCGTCGGCATCGACCTCGTCGCCATGTGCGTCAACGACCTCGTGGTACAGGGCGCCGAACCCCTCTTCTTCCTCGACTACTTCGCCACCGGCAAGCTCGACCCGGATCAGGGCGCGGCGATCGTCGAGGGCATTGCCGAAGGCTGCCGCCAGGCCGGCTGTGCGCTGATCGGCGGCGAGACGGCCGAAATGCCCGGTATGTATTCGCATGGCGATTACGACCTCGCCGGCTTTGCCGTGGGTGCCGCCGAGCGCGGCCAGCTGCTGCCATCGGGCGATATCGCCGAAGGCGACGTCATCCTCGGCCTTGCCTCCTCGGGCGTGCATTCCAACGGCTATTCGCTGGTGCGCAAGATCGTCACGCTCTCGGGTCTTGCCTGGGATGCGCCGGCACCGTTCGCGGATGGCAAGACGCTCGGCGAAGCCCTGCTGACGCCGACGAAGATCTATGTGAAGCAGCTTCTGAAGGCGATCCGCGAGACGGGCTCCATCAAGGCGCTGGCGCACATCACCGGCGGTGGCTTCCCGGAAAACATTCCGCGCGTGCTGCCCAAGCACCTTGCCGCCGAGATCGACCTCGACGCCGTCAAGGCGCCGGCCGTGTTCTCCTGGCTCGCCAGGACCGGCGGCGTGGAAGCCAAGGAAATGCTGCGCACCTTCAACTGCGGCGTCGGCATGATCGCCGTCGTGCCGGCCGACAAGGTTGACGACGTGGCTGCGGTCCTGACCGGCGAAGGCGAAAGCGTCTTCCGCCTCGGCCGCATGGTCGCGCGTGAAGAGGGTGCCGCCGGCACGATCTACAAGGGCACCCTCGCCCTATGACGAGCCCGGCCCGCAAGCGCGTCGTCGCCTTCATCTCCGGCGGCGGCTCCAACATGCTGGCTCTGGCGAAGGCGGCCGAGGCGCCGGACTTTCCGGCGGAGATCGTCGCCGTCTTCTCCGACAAGGCCGATGCCGGCGGGCTCGCCAAGGCCGAGGCCTTGGGCATCCCCACCCGCAGCTTCCTGCGCAGGGACTTTGCCGGCAAGGACGCGCATGAGGCGGCAATCCTTGCGGCACTTGCGGACTATCGACCGGACATTCTCTGCCTCGCCGGCTACATGCGCCTCCTGAGCGCGGATTTCATCCGCCCCTACGAAGGCCGCATCCTCAACATCCACCCGTCCCTGCTGCCGCTCTTTCCGGGCCTGCACACCCATCAGCGTGCCATCAATGCTGGCATGCGGGTGTCCGGCTGCACGGTGCATCTCGTCGATGCGGGCATGGATGAAGGTCCGATCCTCGCGCAGGCGGTCGTGCCTATCCTTGGCGGCGACAGCGCGGACAGCCTTGCCGCACGGGTTCTCGTGCAGGAGCACGCGCTCTATCGCCGGGCTCTCGCCGGTTTTGCCGCCGGCACATTGCCCGGCGGCACCGATCCGGCACAAGCTGTGCTTTCGCTGGGGTAATCTTGCCTAGGCCGGAGCGAATTCGCTCCGGTTCAGCATCAGCCATTGCAGCAGCATGATGGTTTTCGCATCGATGATGACACCGGAGGCGATCAGGCCATAGGCTTCGTCGATCGGCATTTCGACGACTTCGATATCCTCCCCTTCTTCCTCGACGCCGCCGCCCTTGCCGTCGCGCTTCGACGCGTCGATATGGGCGGCAAAGCAGCTGACGCGCTCGGTGAGCGTGCCGGCGCTGGAATACATGTCGTAGAGATGGCGGATGCCGCGCACCGCATAGCCCGTCTCCTCCAGAGCCTCGCGGCTTGCGGCCTCCTCGGGAGCGTCATCATCGAGCAGGCCGGCCGGCGTTTCGAGCAGGAAACCATCGGGATGGCCGCCGTAGAACGCGCCGGGGCGGAACTGACGCACGAAGACCACCGACTGCCTGACGGGATCGACGAGCAGCACGGTGGCGGCAGCACCGTGGTCGTGCACCTCGCGGTCGAGGAACTCGACGCGGCCGTCGGCGCGGGTCTGTTCGAGCACGAGCGTCTGGAGATGGATGAAGCGCTTCCACACCGTCTGCTGGTCGACGATGCGAATGGCGGACGAAGCATTGGCCGTCATGAAAAATCCCTGTCTTGAAACATCAGACCGTCTTGCGCAGCCAGACACGGTTGTCGTGGAAGGCGGCGCCGCCATAGGGGGCAACGGGATCGGCACCGGTCAGGACGTTGATGCCCTCGCCGTCGAGATGGGCGGAATTCGGCCAGATGCCCTCGGCGATCAGCACGCCCGGCTTCACGCTCTCCGTGACCTTGGCGTGCAGGCGGATATCGCCTCTGACATTGCCGAGCTGGACGATATCGCCGTCCGCAATCGCGCCAGCGGCGGCGTCGTCGGGATGGATCATCACCTCCGGCCGCCCCTCACGCTCGCGCGAGCCCTTCGTCTCCGTGAAGGTGGAATTGAGGAAGGTGCGCGCCGGCGAGGTGCCGAGGCGGAACGGGTGCGTCTCGTCCGCGACTTCGATGACCGTGACATAGTCGGGGAAGATCGGCAGCGCCTCGTGCGGGCCGAAGGCGCCGAGCACTTTCGGCGGCTTGTTGGGGGCCGGCGTGTTCGTCCAGTCCGGGCGGAAGCGGAATTTTCCGTCGGGAAAGCCAAACCCCTTGGCGAAATGCGCAGCCTCGAAATCCGGCTGGCAATCGATCCACTTGTCTTCCTTCAGTCCGTCGAAGTCCGTTTCGTAGTAGGGCAGCATCCGGGTGATGTGCTCCTGCTCCGAAAGGCCGAAACCGGCCATGTCGCTGACGCCGAGGCGCTTTGCCAGTTCCTCGATGACGAAGAGATTGGTGCGCACCGTCGCCGGCGGCTCTACGAGCTTCGGGCCGAGGATGATGTGCTGGTGGCCGCCGCCGCGATAGATGTCGTCATGTTCGACGAACATCGTCGCGGGCAGCACGATATCGGCGAGTTTCGCCGTATCCGTCATGAACTGCTCGTGCACGGCCACGAAGAGATCGTCGCGCAAAAAGCCCTGTTTGACGAGGCGCTGCTCGGGCGCGACGTTCACCGGGTTGGTGTTCTGGGTCAGCATGGCGGTGACGGGGCCGCGGTCGCGCAGAGCCACGGCATCGCCGGTCAGGATGCGGCCGATCTGCGACTGGTCGAGCGTGCGGATATCGGGATCGACGAACTTCATGCCCATCAGTTCCGCCTTGCGCAGGTGGAAGATGGCCGAGTTGCTGTGGAATGCGCCGCCGCCTTCATACTGCCAGGAGCCGAGCACCGTGGCGATGGAGAGCGCCGCATGCATGGAGACCGCGCCGTTGCGGCTGCGGGTAAAGCCGTAGCCGAGGCGGAAGAAGCTTTTTTTCGTGCGCCCGACGAGGGCCGCGAAGGCTTCGATCTCCTCGACGGAAAGGCCGGTAATCGCGGCCGCCCATTGCGGCGTGCGGGTGACGAGATGCGCTTCGAGACCGGCGGGATCGTCGGCGAATTTCTCCATATAGGCGCGGTCGGCATAGCCGTCGCGGAAGGCGACATGCATGACGGCGCAGGCGAGCGCCGCATCCGTGCCGGGGCGCAGTTTCAGCGCGATATCCGCCTGCTTCATCGTCGGGTTGTCGTAGATGTCGATGACGACGATCTTGGCGCCACGTTCCTTGCGGGCCTTGATCGCGTGGGTCATCACGTTGACCTGCGTGGAGACCGCATTGGTGCCCCAGATCACGACGCAATCGGACTTCGCCATTTCGCGCGGATCTGGGCCGCGCAAGGTGCCCGCCCCCATCGTGAAGCCGGTCCAGGCCGGGTTGGTGCAGATGCTGTCGAAGAAGCCGGAATAACGCTTGGCGTGGCGCAGGCGCTCGATGGAATCGCGTTGCACGAGGCCCATCGTGCCGGCGTAGTAGTAGGGCCAGACGGCCTCCACGCCATGGGCCTGCTCGGCCTTGACGAAATTTTCCGCGATGGCGTCGAGCGCGGCGTCCCAGGAAATGTCGGCCCATTCGCCGCTGCCCTTGGCGCCCTTGCGCACCAGAGGCTTCATCAGGCGGTCGGGATGGTAGAGCCGCTCGGCGTAGCGCGCGACCTTGGCGCAGATGACACCGGCCGTGTAGCTGTTGTCGGCGCTGCCCTTGACACGCCCCATGCGGCCATCGGCGCCGATCTCGACATCGAGGGCGCAGGTGGAGGGACAGTCATGCGGACAGGCCGAATGGCCGATACGCGGTTTTCCGAGATGGGGGGTCGCAACGTTCATGGCTTTTCTATATTGCAGAGCGCAAGGTGCCAAAAGGCAAATCATTCTACCATCGCAACAATTCATCGTCGCATCATTGCGGATGATCGCTGACCGCGTCGCGGGGATCGCATGAACTACCGTCATATCTATCATGCCGGCAATTTTGCCGACGTTCTGAAGCACGCCGTGCTCGCCCGCCTCGTCGTCTACATGCAGGCCAAGGACAAGGCGTTTCGCGTGCTCGACACCCATGCCGGAAGCGGCCTCTACGACCTCTCCAGCCAGGAGGCGCAGAAGACGGGCGAATGGCTCGACGGTATCGGCCGGCTGCTTGCCGAAGACATGCCTGCGCCCGTGACGGAGATCCTTGAACCCTATCTCAAGGTGATTCATGAACTGAATCCGCATGGTGGGCTAACCCATTATCCCGGCTCGCCAAAACTCGCCCGCATGCTCTTTCGCCCGCAGGATCGCCTCTCGGCGATGGAGTTGCATCCGGACGATTTTGAAACCCTGCACCGGCTGTTCGACAACGATTTCCAGAGCCGCATCACCCATCTCGACGGCTGGCTGTCGCTCGGCGCGCATCTGCCGCCGAAGGAGAAGCGCGGCATCGTGCTGGTCGACCCGCCCTTCGAGATCGAAGGTGAATACGAGCGGCTTGTCGACGGGTTGGAAAAGGCCGTGCGGCGCTTTGCCGGCGGTGTCTATTGCCTGTGGTATCCACTCAAGAAGAACGCCCCCGTCGCCGCCTTCCACAAGGCGCTGAAGGAGACGGGCATTGCCAAAATGCTTTGCGCGGAGCTTTCGGTGAAAAGCGACCGGGAAACGACGGGCCTGACGGGTTCCGGCCTCATCGTCGTCAATCCGCCCTATACGCTGAAGCAGGAGCTCGACGTGCTCCTGCCCTTCCTCAAGGAGCGCCTGGCACAGGACCGTTTCGCCTCCGCGCGGTCGTTCTGGATTACGGGCGAGACGATGGCCTCTTGACCTTTGCCGTTCGGCGGCAACAATCGCGCGCCGAACCGGGAGACATCAATGACGCCTTTGCCTGCACCCGCCGAACGATGAGACGGTTGCCCTCCCTCCTCACCCGATCCGCCTGGCTGGCCCTTGCCGGCCTGTTTACCCTTGCCGGCTGCAGCGAGGAAAAACCGGCCGAAAAACCGCGCACGGCGGAAAGCCGAAAGGTGCCGCAAACCCGGGCACAGGTTCCCGTCGGCAAGGGTTTCGACTTCTACGTCCTCTCGCTCTCCTGGTCGCCGAGTTGGTGCGCGGAGAACGATGCCGGCGGCCGGACGCAGCAGTGCCGCAGGGGCAACGAAAACGGCTTCATCGTGCATGGGCTCTGGCCGCAGAACGACCGGGGCTATCCGGAGTTCTGCCGGACGCGCGAATCCGACCGGGTGCCGGAAACCCTTGGCCGCACCGTGCTCGACATCATTCCCTCCATGGGCCTCGTCGGCCACCAGTGGCGCAAACACGGCAGCTGTTCCGGCCTCAGCCAGAAGGACTATTTTGCCGTGACGCGCGCAGCCCGGGAGCGTGTCCGCATTCCCGAAGGTCTGGAGCCCGAACGCAACGGCACACGCCTGTCGCCCGACGAAATCGAACAGGCGCTCGTCTCCGCCAATCCCGGCCTCGACCGAAAGGGTATCGCCGTCACCTGCGCCGGCGGGCAACTGGAGGAGGTTCGCATCTGCATGACGCCGGACCTTTCCTTCCGCCCCTGCCCCGAAGTCGACCGTGCCGCATGCCGCGCCAAATCCATCGAACAGCCGCCCATCCGCTGACATGCTCCTCAAATCGGCTTCGGTTGAGGGGCATGCTTCAATCCAGAGAGCACAGGACCTGCCCATGAAGATCTTCTACTCCACCACCTCGCCCTACTCCACCAAGGTACGCATGGCCGCGCATTATGCCGGACTTCCCGCCGAAGCGATTTCCACCGATACGAATGCCGACCCGGCCGAATTGCTTGCCGCCAATCCGCTGGGAAAAATCCCCGCGCTGGTGACCGACGACGGCGTCGCGGTCTTCGACAGCCGGGCGATCATGAACTATATCGACCGCCAGACGCGCGGCTCGCTCTATCCGCGCAATGCCGCCAAGCGCACGGAAGTCGACGTGCTCGAGGCGACCGCCGATGGCATCTGCGATTGCCTGCTCGCCATCGTCTACGAGCGCCGCTCGCGGCCGGAGGAGAAGGTGCACCAGCCCTGGATCGACCGGCAGTGGGAAAAGGCCGGGCGGGCGCTCGATCATCTCGAGGCCAACATGCCGCGTCTCGCCAAGAAGCCGAATGCCGGCCATTTCGCGCTCGCCGCCATGCTGCGCTACATCGAACTGCGCTTTGCCGGCAAATGGCAGCGCGGACGGCCGAAGCTGAAGCGTTTCCTGACGCGCTTCGAGGCCGTTTTCCCCGATTATGCGAAGTTCAAGGATTGAGCGGTTTTTGCCTCTTTCAGACGGCAAACAAAAAGGCCGGGCTTTCGCCCGGCCTTTCCGTATTCCGATACCGTTAAGGCTTAGAACTTGACGCCGAGACCGACGCGAACGGCGTGGTCCTGGAAGTCCGACTTCACGTTCGTGCCGCCGAGGTTGTAGTTCTTGCCCTGGTAGTCGCTGTAGCGGTATTCGACGCGCGCCGTGACGTTGTTGGTCACGAAGGCTTCGACACCGGCACCGGCCGTCCAGCCGACCGACGTGTTCTTGTCCTTGCCGGCAGCGTTGCTCATTTCGGTGTTGGTAGCAGCAACACCGGCGGTGCCGTAGACGAGAACCGGGTTCAGGTCGACGCCGACGCGGCCGCGCAGCGAGCCGTTGACGCCCTGCTTGGCCGAGAGGCCATTGCCCTTGGAGTCGACGCCCGAGTAGTTCAGGTCGGCTTCGCCGCCGTAAACCAGTTGGCCGCTCTGCATGTTGTAGCCGCCGTAGATGCCGCCGCCCATGCCATTGGCCTTGGCGTCGCCCTGGCGCTGGAAGTCACCGCGCTGCCAGCTGGCAGTACCACCGGCGTAAGCGCCGGCCCAGTTGCCCGATGCAACCGGCTCGACATATTCAGCGGCCGGAGCCTGCGGAACGTCTTCGATGGCATCGGCAGCGTGTGCGGCCTGGAAAGCGACGATCGAAACGGTCGAAGCGATGAGGGTGGCGATGAGTGTACGCATGATATTCTCCTTTACTAAACGACGCCCTCTCTTGGGAGGCTGTCGGGCGTCGTCATTTCCAATTCAGTCCCGCCCGGTTGAGGTGAAATTGAATAAAGATTGAGGAATTGAAAGAGCCAAAATGTGAAATGATTGTGGCAGAGCAGTGGCACAATTTGGATGTGACTTTTGAGCACCAGGCGAATCGTTAACCATGATTTCCAAATCCAAGGAAAACGGTAAAATATACTTCAAATTACTTTGAAATGCCTTTTGCGGTTAATTTTTCCGCAACCAATTGTCATGGGGAGTTTAAGCCTGCGCTGGGATGTCTATATCTTGGGCCGGTTAATCAAATGAATCGGCAGGACGGACTTTTGTTGAAGAAACCCTTGAAGACGGCCCTCGTGACGGGCGGCGCGAAACGCATCGGCAAGGCCATCGTGGAGGATCTCGCGGCGCACGGCTTTGCCGTCGCCATCCATGCAAATGCGTCTGCCGAAGAAGCGGAAACGCTCGCCGCTACAATTCTGGCGCGCGGCCAGCAGGCGGCCGTGGTGCAGTGCGATCTTTCCGATGGCGCGGCGACGGCGCGGCTTGTCGATGCCGCGCGTGCGGCGGTCGGGCCGCTCGACCTTCTCGTCAACAACGCCTCCCTCTTCCAGCCGGACACGGTGGGCGAGTTCGACGATGCGCTGTGGGACCGGCATTTTTCCGTGCATGTGAAGGCGCCGTCGATTCTCGCCCGCGATTTCGTTCGCCAATTGCCGTCGGGCTCCGCCGGCTCGATCGTCAACATCATAGATCAGCGCGTCTGGAACCCGACGCCGCGTTATTATTCCTATACGCTCTCCAAATCCGCCCTGTGGATGGCGACGCGCACCATGGCGCAGAGCTTTGCGCCCGACGTGCGCGTCAATGCCATCGGCCCCGGGCCATCGCTGCCGAACGAGCGGCAGGACGATGCCGCCTTCCAGGCGCAGGTCGAGGGCCTGATCCTGCGTCGTGGACCGGATCTGGGCGAATTCGGCCGTACAGTTCGCTTTTTGTTCGACACACCGTCCATAACGGGGCAAATGATAGCGCTCGATGGCGGACAGCATCTCGCCTGGGAAACACCCGATGTCGCGGAGAACGCCGAATGAACGGCCGGAAGGTGGAGGATGGCGGCATCCTCTATGACGAAAACGAACCGGACGACGACGAGGAGCTTCAGGAGAGCCCGGCGGCGAGCGCCGGTGCGCGCCTCGTCGCCACGCCCGGCATCGACTGGAACGAGGGCGGCGATGTGCCGGAAGGCGTCATCGGAGCCGACCTGATCCAGCATTTCGTCAAGCGCCTGCCGAACAGCCCCGGCGTCTACCGCATGTTCAATGCCGATGGCGACGTGCTCTATGTCGGAAAGGCGCGCAGCCTGAAGAAGCGCGTGTCGAACTATGCGCAGGGCCGCGTGCATTCCAACCGCCTCACGCAGATGGTGCGCCAGACGGCGAACATGGAGTTCGTCACCACGCGCACCGAGACCGAGGCGCTGCTGCTGGAAGCCAACCTCATCAAGCGCCTGCGCCCGCGCTTCAACGTGCTCCTGCGCGACGACAAGTCGTTTCCCTATATCCTGCTGACCGGCGACAGCCGGGCGCCGGCAATCTTCAAGCATCGTGGCGCACGCAGCCGCAAAGGCGACTATTTCGGCCCCTTCGCCTCCGCCGGCGCCGTCGGCCGCACCATCAACTCGCTGCAACGCGCCTTCCTGCTGCGCACCTGCACCGACAGCGTCTTCGAAAGTCGCACGCGGCCCTGCCTGCTCTATCAGATCAAGCGCTGTTCCGGCCCCTGCACGAACGAGATCCGCGATGCCGACTACGCCGAACTGGTGCAGGAGGCGAAGGACTTTCTCTCGGGCAAAAGCCAGAACGTGAAGGCGCACATCGCCGAGGCTATGAACGCCGCCTCGCAGGACCTCGATTTCGAGCGCGCCGCCGTCTATCGCGACCGGCTGGCGGCCCTCAGCCACGTCCAGAGCCACCAGGGCATCAACCCGGCGGGCGTGGAGGAGGCCGACGTCTTCGCCATTCACCACGAGGGCGGCATTTCCTGCATCCAGGTCTTCTTCTTCCGCACCGGGCAGAACTGGGGCAACCGCGCCTATTTCCCCAAGGCCGACCCGCAGCTTTCCGGCTCGGAAGTGCTCAATGCGTTCCTCGCCCAGTTCTACGACGACAAGCCCTGTCCGCGACAGATCCTGCTGTCCGAACCGGTGGAGGAGATCGACCTTCTCTCGGAGGCGCTTTCTGAGCGCTCGAACTACAAGGTGACCATTTCGGTGCCGCAGCGCGGCGAAAAGAAGGATCTCGTCGATCATGTCGTGGCCAATGCCCGCGAGGCGCACGGTCGGAAACTGGCGGAAACGGCGTCGCAGTCGCGCCTGCTCGAAGGCTTTGCCGCAACCTTCAAGCTGCCCACCGTGCCGCGCCGCGTCGAAATCTACGACAACTCGCACATTATGGGCACCAATGCCGTGGGCGGCATGGTGGTGGCGGGGCCCGAAGGTTTCGTGAAGGGGCAGTATCGCAAGTTCAACATCAAATCGACCGATATCACCCCGGGTGACGACTTCGGCATGATGAAGGAAGTGATGACCCGGCGCTTCTCCCGCCTGATGAAGGAAGAGGGCCTGCCGGATCGCAATGCGGACCAGAGCGCCGATGCCACCGACCTGCCCTTCCCCGCCTGGCCCGACGTCATCCTGATCGACGGCGGCCAGGGCCAGATGACGGCGGTGCGCGCCATTCTCGAGGAGCTCGGCATCACCGACCAGGTCGTCGCCATCGGCGTCGCCAAGGGCGCCGACCGCGAGGCCGGCCGCGAGCGCTTTTTCATGCGCGGCATCCCCGATTTCTCCCTGCCGCCGCGCGACCCCGTGCTCTATTTCGTACAGCGCCTGCGCGACGAGGCCCACCGCTTCGCCATCGGCTCGCACCGCGCCCGGCGCAAGAAGGAAATGGTCAAAAACCCGCTGGACGAGATCGGCGGCATCGGCCCGACGCGCAAGCGCGCCCTGCTCCAGCATTTCGGCACCGCCAAAGCCGTCTCCCGCGCCGCCATGGCCGACCTCATGGCCGTTTCCGGCATTTCCGAGAGCGTCGCGCGGCTGGTTTACAACCATTTCCACGACGATGCGGCGGGATGAACGCCGAGCCCGAACGCAACGGGGCACCGAATTTCTCCAGTGCCTCGCTTCCTATGAACATCGCAGTGCGTCGTGGCCCTCACCTAGAGAATGAAGTCGCCCTTCACCAGCGCTAGGGCAGAATCGAGCTTGATGGAGAAGTCGGCTTTCCCGTCACCGTCCACGTCGCCATGGATGTAGGTTTCGCCCACCTTCTTCTCGAAGCGCAACTCGCCGGCCTTCTTCGAGAATTCCTTGGCCCCGACAAAGGCGAAGGCGTCGTTTCTCGCGGTCGAAGACCTCGCGTCGATACCTGAGAGGTCGATACGGTCACCCTGTTTGTGGGAAAAGTCTGAGATCGTATCGCGACCCGACGTAAACGTCGTCGAATCCTTTGCCGAGGTGAAGACAAAGGTATCCTTGCCGGTGCCGCCGTAGAGGTCGTCTGCACCGCGGCCGCCCACAAGCGTGTCGTCGCCCGCCATGCCCTTCAGCACGTTTTCGCGCCGGCCACCGACGATTATGTTGGCCAGCTGGTTGCCGGTGCCGTCTGCGTCGCCTGCATTTTTCAAGGTCAGGTTCTCGACATTGGCTGGCAGCGTGTAGCTGATCCAGGCTTCCACGCTGTCGATCCCCTCTCCCTTTCTCTCGATCACCCTGTCGCCGGCCTCGCCAACGAGATAGCTGTCGTCTCCCGTGCCGCCATACATTCGATCGATGCCAATACCGTCATCGAGGGAACCGCCGTCAAGCATATCGTTGCCCGCACCGCCGAACAGGATGTCGTGGCCACCATTCCCCTTGAGTAGGTTGTTTCCGGAGTTTCCCTTGATGGTGTTGGCGTAGTCGTTGCCAGTGCCATCGATATTGCCGGTCCCCGTCAAAATCAGATTTTCGACGGCGCTCCAACCCAGCGTGTAGCTAAACGAAGCCTTAACGAGGTCGATACCAGCCTCCCAGTCTTCATATATCGAGTCATATTTCTCATCGACGATATAGACATCATCGCCGTCGCCACCCTCCATCTCGTCGATCCCGGAACCGCCATTCAGCGTATCGTTGCCGGCACCACCCTCGAGCGTGTCACGCCCCGCGCCGCCGTTCAAGGTATCGTTACCGCCATGCCCCCTGAGCGAGTTACCCTTGATATTGCCGGTAATGACATTCGCGAGATCGTTGCCTTCACCATCACTGAACTCGTCGTCGCCCCTCAAGACGAGATTTTCGATATTGTCAGCCAGCTTTATATTGCTTGAATAGGATATAACGAGGTCAGTGCCCTCACGTGCCTTTTCGATGGTCACATCGCCGAAATCATCGACGACATAGACGTCGTCTCCTTTTCCACCGTAGAGAGTGTCGACGCCGCTGCCTCCATCCAGTCTGTCGTTTCCAGCACCGCCGAACAGTGTGTCGCTCCCGCCCAGTCCCTTCAAGATCGAACCGCGAGAGCCGGCAAACAACTGATCGTTGTAATAGTTGCCGACGACTTGCTTGACGCTTCCAGCGTAGAAGATGAAATCACGGGCGCTGAGCTGATCCTCAGCTATACCCTTGAGAACAAATCCGCTCGTGAATGAACGGAAGGTTACCTCAAAATATGCATCGGTTTTGGATCTTGTCTCCAGGATATGCTGAAGCTGCCCAAAGCTGGAAATACCGTAGGCCGACACGTCAATCCTGTCAGTCCCCAAATCGAAATCAAAGATCGTGTTTGTGTCGCCGTCATTCGCAATTTCCTTGCGTGTGGGAGCGACGAAAACGTCTGCACCAGTCCCGCCGAAGAGATCGTTGTTGCCGAGCCCCCCTTTGAGCGTCGAGCCACCGGAGGCCGCAAACAGACGATCGGAAAAATCTGTCCCCAAAACGTCGCGCGCACTCCCGGTATGGAAAATGAAGTCGCCAGCGCTCAGCTTTGCTTTAGTCACCCCCTTGATCGTGAAGCTGTTCCACGCTTCGCCGAATTTCGCCTCGAAATAGGTGTCACCACCTGATTTCGATTCGAGAATGAACTGAAGCTGACGAAAGCTGGACACGCCATAGGAAGAGATATCGATCCTGTCCACGCCTGGAGCGAAGTCGGAGATTGTATTCTGGCTATCGTTATCCACGCCCCTGCGGCGCAGGGCAGCGACAAAGACATCGGCACCGGCGCCACCGGACAATTTGTCATAGCCACCGCCGCCATAGATGGAATCACCACCCGCACCGCCAAGCAATCTATCCGCACTCACTCCGCCATAAATTACGTCATTGCCGCTGCCACCATCTACCCACACGCCGCCAAGCCCAGCGCGAAACAGATCGTTGCCTCCATCAAGTTCCATCGCATACGCGCTCTCGCAGTATCCGACACCAGTCAAATCGAACGTGTCGTTCCCGGTTGTGCCGCGCAGATGATGATTGCCCATGATCAGCGAAATCGATTTCGCAGCCGGCGTCAGCATGAGTTGAGAGACTCTGACATCGCCGAGAAGCCACAATTCGTTGGCTCCTTTCCCATTGGCCACGACGGTGATCTCGCCATAGCTGCCCGCAGGAATGTCGGCGTGGAACTCACCGGGCGAAATCGTAAAAACCGTCATGTCGAAAACGCAACCCTTCGTCGAGTAATGATGGATAAATTCAATATTACAGCGTGCACCGAATGAGCAAGTACGAACCTGAAATAATCCTCAAGCAACAAGGGCTTGCAACGACTGCCGGAGATCTCTGCCGGCGACGAATTTTCTATCGGCAACAAAGTACGAGGTTTAACCGCTGGCTATCTTCGGCGGACAACCCACACCAAAAAAAGGAATATTTTCCCAAGGCAGGTTTCAGGCATGGCAGCCAGCGGCGCATGCGGCACCACGAATGCCTGGCCAATCATCACCGCCGTCTTCAATAGTATGCGCTTCGCCCCCATATTCAGCCGCGCACCGTAAATTCGCCAAGAATTGCCGGAAACAAAGGTTGACGGCGCTGTCACAAAGACCTCATCTAGCTCAAACGATCGAGACTGAAGATTCCATGGCTTCCCGCGCATACAACATTCCGAACCTGCTCACCTACGCCCGCATCGTGGCCGTTCCGCTGATCGTGCTCTGCTTTTTCGTGGAGGGGCGGCTTGAGTCGTCGGATTTCGCGCGATGGACGGCCTTCTGGCTGTTCGCCGCAGCCTCGATCACCGATTATCTCGACGGCTATCTCGCCCGCATCTGGAACCAGACGTCGAATATCGGCCGCATGCTGGACCCGATCGCCGACAAGCTGCTGGTGGCTTCCGTGCTGCTGCTGATGGCCGCCGACGGCACCATCGCCGGGTGGACGATCTGGGCCGCCATCATCATTCTGTGCCGCGAAATGCTCGTCTCGGGTCTGCGTGAATATCTGGCCGACCTCAAGGTCAGCGTGCCCGTAACACGCATCGCCAAGTGGAAGACGACGATCCAGATGCTGGCCATCGGCTTCCTGCTCGCCGGCCCCGCCGGTGAAAAGGTCCTGCCCTACACGACCGAGATCGGCATCACCCTGCTCTGGGCCGCGGCGATCATCACCATGTATACGGGCTACGACTATTTCCGCGCCGGCCTGAAGCACATCGTGGACGATTGAGATGACGAAACTCGTCTATTTCGCCTGGGTGCGCGAACGGATCGGCAAGGGCGAGGAAGACATCGACCTGCCCGCCACCGTGAAGACCGGCGCCGACCTGCTGCGGCATCTCAAGTCGCTTGGCGACGAATACGCCCATGCGCTGGAGCATGAGAACGTGATCCGCATCGCGATCAACCAGGAGCATGTCGAGCACGACGAGCCTATTCTCGGCGCCCGCGAAATCGCGCTCTTCCCGCCGATGACGGGGGGCTGACCCGTGGCCGGCGTCGCCTCGGCTCCGGTTACCGTCCGCGTCCAGAAGGATGATTTCGATCCCGTGGCCGAGGCCTTCAGTCTCACCGGCGATCGGGCGGATGCCGGCGCCATCGTCAGCTTCGTCGGTCTCTGCCGCGATGAGGGCGGCCGTCTCTCCGCGCTGGAACTGGAACACTATCCCGGCATGGCGGAAGCCGAGATCAGCCGCATCTGCCGGCTGGCGGTCGAGCGCTTCTCGCTGCTCGGCGTCACCGCCATCCACCGCGTCGGGAAAATCGCGCCCGGCGCCAACATCGTGCTCGTCATCGCGGTTGCGCCGCACCGCCACGCCGCCTTCGACGGCGCATCCTTCGTCATGGACTACCTGAAGACGTCAGCCCCTTTCTGGAAGAAAGAACACTTTGCCGACGGTCGCGATGGCGGCTGGGTCGATGCCAAGGAGAGCGACGACCGGGCACGGGACAAGTGGGCCTAGGGAACCGGCTTCTCTCGTCTGAAAATCACCAGCAGCAGCACGAGCGCCGAAAAGATCACCAGATCCCGCCAGAGAAAGTCGCCATAGGCGCTCCACAGCGTCTCGGCGACCCCCATGGCCGCGCCGCCGAGGGCTGAAAGCAGGGGTGCCCCTGCTCCGCCGATCGCGGCGATGAACAGCACCTTCACGCCGAAGACGAGCCCCGCGCCAAAATCCATATTGCCATAGTAGGAGACGGCGAGGATGCCCGTCAGACTGGCGATGAGCGCCGCGGCGGCATAGGCCGAGAGATAGACGCCGGCCGCATCCACGCCGCAGAGTTCCGCCGCTTGCCGATCCTCCGACACCGCCCGCCAGCGCCGGCCCCAGGCGGAACGGGCGAGCACCGCATGGCCGATGGCGACGATGGCAAGCATCGCGGCGGTGTTGGCAAGCTGGATCACCGTCAGCACGACGGGAAAGGCAGGATCATCCCAAAAGACGACGCGCGCATTGAGGAAGGGCGGCAGCCAGAGACTGCGCGTATCCGAGGCAAGCCGCGCCGTCTCCATCAGCACCAGCACCACGCCGAGCGCTGCGACCACGACCGTGTTGTCTGAGGAAAAGGCGAGCGGCCGCATGACGTGCCGGCCCACGACAAGGCCCGCGCCGACACTGTAGAGCAGCGCCATCACGGCACCGAAGCCGAGGGCCGCCGGCAGAACGAGCCAGAGATGGCGCCAGCCGTAGCCGGAAAACAGCACGAACATCTGCGCCGAAAACGCAAAGAGCGCGCCATAGCCGATATCCGCCCTTCGCGTCACGGCGAAGGCGATGGAATAGCCGAAGGCGAGCGCCGCGTAGAGTGCGGCGACCGGCACGGCATTGGCGATCTGCTGGAGGAAATAGGCCATGGCGGCTCCAGGTCTCTGCGTCTACAAATTATAACTGGCAAAATGGCTTTTACCAGTTAGAATATGCAATGACCTTTTCCTGGACCCCGCATCGTTTTTCCGGTGGGGCGCTTGCGCTCGATGTCGCGAACTCCGTCGTGCTGCGCGCAGATCCGGAGCGCCGCATCGACCGTTTCGCCGATCCCGCCGCGATGGATGCCTTTCCATCGGGCGCCAACCGGCACGGGGCGGAGCGGAATCTGTTCGGCCCGCTGGAGCCGGTGAACGAACCGGCGCGCGAAGGACTGGTACGCCTGCGCGAGGCCATCGACCGGCATTTTCGCGCGGAAGCGCTCGGGCACGGCAAACCGGCGCTGTTGGCTGACCTCCTCGATGCGATTTCCGCGACGTTCCGAATTTCGGGCGAGCGGCCGCTGGCGCTCGATACCGCCACCGCCCGCTCGGCGCTGATGCTGCTGTCGCGGCCGGAGCCGGATCGGCTGAAAATCTGCCCGAACTGCAATTGGCTCTTTCTCGACCGCAGCCGCAACCGCTCGCGCGCCTGGTGCGACATGGCCGTCTGCGGCAACCGGGTGAAGGCCAACCGCCACTATCGCCGCAATCGCGAGGAGCCCCGCCTATGAAAAGGTCCCTTCTCATCGCCGTCCCGCTCGCGCTTCTGCTGGCCGCCTGCCAGCGCGAGGCCGGTCCCGATCCGCTGAAGCTGACGGGCAAGATGTTCGTCTTCAACTACCGTCTCGCCTATGCGACCTACATGGTGACGCTTGAGCAGACCGAGCCTCTGCCCGAGGGCGCCCTCGTGAAGGCCGAATTCGAGAACCCGGCGGGTGGCGCGCCGCTGGTGCTGGAACGCAAGATTTTTCCCAATCTGGCGCGCGTGGTGCTGGAAAGCCCCGATGTGAGCTGTGTGAAGAAGAACCAGCCCTATAAAGTCACGATCTCGCTTCTCGGGCCCGGTGGAGACACGTTGCAGACACTGGAAACCCAGGTCACATCCAATCTCGACCAGAGCATCCTGCCGGAAAAGGCGCTGGTGGTCGGTCCCGCCTATGACAAGAACCCGGAGGTTTTCAAGGACGGCAAGGCGCCCGCGCATTTCGAAACGGCGAAGTGCCCAGCCGACTGACGAATTTTTGACGATGCTGATGCGTTCCGCCTGAAAACGGTTTCATCGGGAGGATGTTCGCATGCGGTTCCTGCCTGTCCTGGCGCTCGGCTTTTCGATGGTCTCCACGGCGGTTCATGCCGAGGAAGCGGCGACCTGCCCCGCCGAGAGCGCAATCCTCGCCTTTTCCGATGCGGTACTGGCAGACCGGGAGAAACTGCCGCGACTGAAGGCGCGTGGTTTTGGCGCGGAGGCGGCTTACCTGAAAATCCGCTATGGCAAGCTTTCGATGGACGAAGCGGCCGAACTTGCCCACGGGCTGCGCGAGGCCGGCGTGCGCGAGGCAGTCGACCTTGCCGGAGCGATCGATGCGACACGCGGCGGGCTCGATGCGCTGAACGTCACCGATCCGGTGCAGCTCAACGGGCTGATCTCGACCCTGCGGGCAGTCCTGCTGCATGGGGATGGCGATAAACTGCTTGCCGCCGTCGCCAGCCTGCCGCCCGAACGGCAAACCCCGCTCGTGGAGCGCATCGTGCCCGCCATCGTGGACTGGCCCGACGAAGAGAAGGCGAAACTCGCGGCGTCGGCCGGTCGTCTCAAGCTGTTTTTCCTCCAGGCCGGCCTTGCCGCGAGCCAGCGAGACCCGAATGCCTGGCCTGTCTTCGTGGCCGGTTTTCCCGAACAATCCAAGCTTCAGGACCTCGCCCGGATCTGGAACTGGGCGCCGGCGCTTACGGGCAACCCCGCCCTGCCAACGCTCCCGGTGCCGGATGCCAAGGTCCAGGCGATGCGCAAGAGGCTTCACATTATATGGATCGCGGCGCTGCGGGAGCCGGAGCGCGACTTCCTGATGACCTATGTGAACCAGACGGGGGATATCGTATCCGTGGAAAAGGCAGCGCAAGCGGTGCAGGCCGAAATCGAGGCGGGACGGGTCAAGCCGGACGGCCTCTTCGATCCGGCATGGCTGACAGCCTACAGGGCTCTGCGCTCCGCCGCGCCCGATCCGGCCGTGGCCACCGGAACCCTTGAAATGATTTCCTTCTATACGCGCCGTACCGTCCACCCAGCCGGCAATGCCTCGATACAGGACGTGATCGACCGGATCATCGCGGTCGATGCGCTGACACCCTATCTCATGGGCAAGGCCGCCGGTGTGCCGGCCATGCCGACCGACATCAGTGTGAAGTTCCAGGCGGAGTGGCCGCTGTGGGCGGAGCTTGCCACGTCCCTGAAGTCCACACCGCTGACACCCTTAGCAAAGGACGCGGTAAAGGCGCCCATCGTGGCGGAGCTGCTGTTTGCGGCGGAGGATCACGCCCGTCTTGCCGATTTCGTGCTGGCGGTGGAGCCGGCGGAGACGAAGCTTGCGATCGCGACGGATTTCGCCATGCGGCTTGATCGTACATGCGAAAGCTTTCTGCATCACCCCGCCGAAGCACTGATGCTCTCTGGCCAGCCGATCTTCAGGTTCGATCCGGCAAAATGAAACCGGGGCCTTTCGGCCCCGGTTCCAGAATCATCTCAAAGGCTTCCGGCCTCAGCCGGACAATCCGATTCAGCCGACGATTTCGGTGTCGGAGAACCAGTACTTGATTTCCTGGGCAGCGGTTTCCGGAGCGTCGGAGCCGTGGACCGAGTTTTCACCGATCGACAGGGCGTGCGTCTTGCGGATCGTGCCTTCGTCGGCGTTTGCCGGGTTGGTCGCGCCCATGATTTCACGGTTCTTGAGGATCGCGTTCTCACCTTCGAGAACCTGGACGATCGTCGGGCCCGACGTCATGCCTTCAACGAGTTCGCCGAAGAAGGGGCGTTCCTTGTGAACGGCGTAAAAGCCTTCGGCTTCGCGCGTGCTCATCCAGACGCGCTTGGAAGCAACGACGCGCAGGCCCGCGTCTTCGAGCATCTTGGTGATCGCGCCGGTCAGGTTGCGCTTCGTCGCGTCCGGCTTGATCATCGAAAAGGTGCGTTCAATCGCCATTTTCCCGTTTCCCTTTGGTTTTCCGGTGAAAGTGGCGGTTCAATAGCCGCCAACGCCCCGCAAAACAAGGGGGTGACGGCTTTTGGCGATGTCAGCCTCAAACTTTCATGCGGCCGTCACACGCCGGCCGATGCCGCCATGCAGATCGAGGCAACGGGCAAACCAGAGCGCAACCGGATCGTCGTCCTCCAGCACCTTCGTACCAGCCGTGGTGCGCAGCCATTGCAGCGCGCCGAAGACGATATAGTCGGGAAAGAGCGGGCTTTCACCGCCGATGAAGGGCTGGATCTTCAGCATGTTGCGCAACGGCTGCAGCTTCTTGGCAAAAGCCTCGACCTCCGCCCTGCCGGCCGCGGCGATCTCCTCCAGCGGCGCGCCAAGACGCTCCTCGCGGCTGCGGCGGAAATAGGCGCGGTCGGCCTCGCCGAGCATGTCGTGAATATCGAGGATGGCGATGCGGGTGATGGCCATGTGCAGGATCGATTGCGACCAGCTTTCGATGAAGCGCGCCATTGCCTGGCCGCCCTCTCCGCCAAACAGCGAGGGCCGTTCGGGATAGGCCTCGTCGAGATAGAGCGCGATGCCAAAGCTGTCGCGCACCAGCCTGTCGCCGTCCCGCAGCAGCGGCACCGTCGCCGTGCCGCCGTTCTCTATACCGGGGATTTCGGTGAAACCGACGGGCACCGTCTGGTAGTCCAGCCCCTTGTGGGCGAGCGACATCACGGTCTTCCACACATGGGGTGAAAACTGGCGGGCCTTGTCGGCGCCGGCGAGCGCGTAGAGCAATCGGGTCATGAAATCCTCGTCATCGATTTGCAGGCATTGGAGCGCAGGGCGGCTGGCTGCGCAAATCAGATAATTTCATGGATGGCATTCACGCCGCCGATGCACGCATCCGCTATAGTCGCGCCAAAGCACGGAGACTTTTATGCTCGACCACTACCGCATGTACGCCGGCTACAACGCCTGGGCCAACCGCATACTCTACGAGGCCGTGGGCAAGCTTGACGAGGCCGCCTACCGCAAGGACCTCGGCGCCTTCTTCGGCTCCCTGCACGGAACCTTGAACCACCTGCTCTGCGCCGACCGGATCTGGCTGAAGCGCTTCACGGGCACCGGTGAAGCCCCGACCAGCCTCGATGCTGTGCTCTGCGGGGATTTTGCCGGCCTCTGGGCCGCTCGCCAAGCCGAGGATGCGCGCATTGCCGCCTATGTCGATTCGCTCGACGAGGCGCAGATCGCCCGCGACATCACCTATACGCCTTTGACGAACCCCACCCCCATCACCCATCCCCTCGGCCCCGCGCTCACCCACGTCTTCAACCACCAGACCCACCATCGGGGTCAGTGCCATGGGATGCTGACGGCGGTCGGCGGGCCGAGCCTGTCGCTCGACCTCATCTATTTCGCCCGCACGGACGGTTCGGCATTTTTGCGGGCCAGAAGTTGAGTATGACGCCCGTCTCCTGCAATAGTGGTGAAATAGTCCTGCGCTATTCGACCGCAGGACATCGATTGAGGGGATTGTCCGGTCCTGTCACCCAGGTGACAGGCAGCGGTGATCGGCGGTGAGATAGTCGCTGCCATTGGAGGTGATGCCGAAACGGCGCGCCTCACCTGAGAGAGGGAAGAAAGATGGCAAGAAGCAACGAGGAATGGGCCGCCCTGCTGGGCAGCACGCTTTGCAAGATGGCGCGCGTCTATGGCACCGACGCCCCGAACGCCTATCTGCCGGAGGAATGCTATCCGGTGATCGAAAAGACCTTCGAGGTGGCGCTGAAGGAGGCGCGCGCCGAAGGTTACGCCGCGGCGATGCGCGAATTGCAGCAGGCCCGCACGACCCGCAGCGCCGCCAATGCGCAGCGCCCTTCGCTCGTCAGTCACGTCATGCGGTCCTTCGCGCTCACCCGGCGCCTGGCCTGACAACACCGGCTTCCAAGGGCGGCACCCCGCCGCCCTTGGAAGCCGGCGCAACTGCGCATTGTCAATTCCGCGCGAATTCTCTTTCAGCAAACGCAAAATTAACCGCACAATCCGATAGTTACGCCAACAAATCCGATCCAGGTGCAGAGGCATTCCGCTGCGCCCCAGCTGATGGCGTATCATGAGTAGCAAGGCCGCCCCCGCCCCCAAGGACACTCCGTCCACCGTTCCACCGATCATGGCGCGCATCGCCCATGTCATGGCCAATCTCGGCATTGCCGGGCTGCCGCGGAACTACGAGCTGCTGTTCGAGGCGCTGAACGGCAACGCGAGCGTGGCGCGCGAGATCGCCGCCCTCGGCAAGACGCCGGATCAGGCGGCGCTCGATTCGATTGCGCTGCGCCATTCGCTTCCCAGCCACAATGTGCTTGCCGCCGGCCAGGCGGCGGGCGAAGCGGTTCGCGTGCTCGCGGAAATCGCGGATACCGCCGAGGCGAACCGTCGCCAGCGTGCCGCCGCGATGCAGGAACTCGAGGAAATCTCTCTGCGCATGCGCAAGGATCCCGTGCTCGGCATTTCGGATTTCGCCACGGATACGGTGCGCCTGCTCTCCATCGTGCGCGACATTCTCGGCAATGATCGCACCTCCGCCGCGCGGATCGACGACCTGCAGTCCCATCTCGAGGGTTTGCGGTCCGGCCTGTCCGTCAGTCGCGAAGCGCTGACCCACGATCCCGTGACCGGCCTTGCCAACCATGCCGCCCTGCTCGGCCGGCTGAAGGCCTTCTTCCAGACGGAAGCGGAGAGCGGCACGGCGGCGCTGCTGCTCTTCCGCGTCGAGCAACTCAAGGAATTCGCCGAGACGCATCCGGCAGGTGCGGCGGAGAAAACACTGAAGCGGCTTGCCGCCATTTTCCGCCGCTCGGTCAAGAAGGACGATTTCGTTGCCCGCACGGGGCCCGATCTTTTCTGCCTGCTGCTGCCCGATGTCAGCCGCGAGATCGCCGTCACGATCGCGCGGCGCATTGCCGGCCGTGTCGCCGAAAAGCCGTTTCCCTTCATGGATCGCGAACTTCCCGCCGGCTTCCTGACGCTGACGGCCGGCGTCTCGATGACCGATTCGGCGAAGACCCCGACCATGCTCTACGATCAGGCCGATCAGGCGCTCGCCTATGCCGCAGAGACCGGCATTGCGCTGCGCATCTATTCCGCCGAGGTGGCGGATCGGGCCGGGCGCGGCTATCGCACGGGTTCGGCGGCCTGAACCGCCTCTTGCCTTAGGCCGCCGCCCCGCCCTATAGGTCCCGGCATGATCACGATTTCCGGCCTCACCGCCCGCATTGCCGGGCGCCTCCTTATCGAAAACGCGTCCCTTTCGCTGCCGAGCGGCGTGAAGGTCGGGCTTGTCGGGCGAAACGGCACCGGCAAATCCACGCTGTTTCGCATCATCACCGGGCAGCTCGCGTCCGAGGCCGGCACCGTCACGATGCCGAAGAACGCGCGTATCGGCCAGGTGGCACAGGAAGCACCAGGCACGGACGATTCGCTGATCGAGATCGTGCTGGCCGCCGACAAGGAGCGCGCCGCTCTGCTGAAGGAAGCGGAAACCGCGACCGACCCGCACCGCATCGCCGAAATCCAGACGCGGCTCACCGATATCGGCGCCCACTCGGCCGAATCGCGGGCCGCAAGCATCCTTGCCGGCCTCGGTTTCGACCATGATGCGCAGCAGCGGGCGGCCAAGAGCTTTTCGGGCGGCTGGCGCATGCGCGTGGCGCTGGCGGCCGTGCTGTTTTCCGAGCCGGACCTGCTCCTCCTCGACGAACCGACCAACTATCTCGACCTCGAAGGCACGCTGTGGCTGGAAGACTATGTGCGGCGCTATCCGCACACCGTCATCATCATCAGCCATGACCGCGACCTGCTGAACACCGCTGTCAACGCCATCGTGCATCTCGACCAGCAGAAGCTGACCTTCTATCGCGGCTCCTATGACCAGTTTGAGCGGCAGAAGGCCGAGAACGACGAGTTGCAGATGAAGGCAAAGGCGAAAAACGACGCCGCGCGCAAACATCTGCAAAGCTTCATCGATCGCTTCAAGGCCAAGGCCACCAAGGCCAAGCAGGCGCAGAGCCGCGTCAAGGCGCTGGAGCGCATGGGCACGGTCGCGGCGGTCATCGAGACGCATGTGCAGCCGATCACCTTTCCGGAGCCGGAAAAGCAGCCCGCTTCGC
Source organism: Shinella sp. CPCC 101442 (assembly GCF_024704725.1). GTDB lineage: Bacteria > Pseudomonadota > Alphaproteobacteria > Rhizobiales > Rhizobiaceae > Shinella. The sequence goes on from NZ_JALIQS010000002.1 coordinate 338,327, forward strand.
CGATCATCGCCATCGAAGGCGGCGCCGTCGGCTATACGCCAGGCGAGCCGATCCTCAAGCAGATCAACCTGCGCATCGACAATGACGACCGCATCGCGCTGCTCGGCTCGAACGGCAACGGCAAGTCGACCTTCGCAAAATTCATCTCCGGCCGGCTGGAGGCTGAATCCGGCACCGTGAAGCGTGCACCTAGCCTCAAGATCGGCTTTTTCGCGCAGCACCAGCTCGACGACCTCATTCCCGAGCAGTCGCCCGTCGAACATGTGCGCCGGCTGATGCCGGAGGCGCCGGAAGCCAAGGTGCGCGCCCGCGTGGCCCAGATGGGTCTTGCCACGGAAAAGATGTCCACGCCCGCCAAGGACCTTTCAGGCGGCGAAAAGGCCCGCCTGCTGATGGGCCTTGCCGCCTTCGACGCGCCGAACCTGTTGATCCTCGACGAACCGACGAACCATCTCGACATCGACAGCCGCCGCGCGCTGATCGAGGCGCTGAACGACTACGAAGGCGCCGTCATCCTGATTTCGCATGACCGCCACCTGATCGAGGCGACCGTCGACCGGCTGTGGCTGGTCAACAACGGCACGGTGAAGGCCTTCGACGGCGACATGGAGGAATATCGCAGCATCATCGTCCAGTCCGGTAAGAAGGACGACAAGGACAAGCCTGCCTCCAACGGCGATACAGCCAACAAGGCGGACCAGCGCAAGGCCAATGCGGACCGGCGCGCCCAGTTCGCGCCGCTCAAGAAAAAGATCAACGAAATCGAATCGCTGACGGCGAAACTGCACAAGCAGATTCAGCTTCTTGATGCGGAGCTTGCGGACCCGGTGCTCTACGAGAAGAGCCCGGCCAAGGCGGCGGAGAAGGCCAAGCTCCGCTCCTTGGCGGTCGACAAGCTGAACGAGGCCGAGGAACAGTGGCTGGAGCTTTCGGCGGAGTACGAGGAGGCGATGGCCGGTTGATCCGGCCTAGCACTCTCTCAAGAAACGCTCAAAAAACAGGCAGATAGCTTGAAATTTCCCCTAAGACGAAAGTCTAGAGGGTCGCTTTCCCGTTCTTCCCTTCCTTGGCTTGAAACGCCAATCCCGACATGGTTCACTCCCGCGTGATGACACGAGAGCAGGGAAGAGGAGCCCTGCTCGCCATTGGGAGGAAATCTATGGATCGTCGTTCATTCATCAAGAAGGCCGGTGTCGCCGGCGTGGGCGGTGCAGCCGCGACCATGCTCGCAGCGCCGGCAATTGCGCAGACCAATCCGAAGATCACCTGGCGCCTGACCTCGTCGTTCCCCAAGGGGCTCGACACGATCTATGGTGGCGCGGTGACCTTCGCAAAATACCTTTCCGAAGCGACCGACGGCAATTTCGAGATCCAGCCCTTTGCGGCCGGTGAACTGGTGCCCGGCCTTCAGGCCGCCGACGCCGTCTCAGCCGGCACGGTCGAGGCCTGCCACACCGTCGCCTACTATTATTGGGGCAAGGACCCCACCTGGGCGCTCGCGGCCGCCGTTCCCTTCGCGCTCAACGCGCGCGGCATGAACGCCTGGCACTACCATGGCGGCGGCATCGACCTCTGCAACGAATTCTTCGCCACGCAGAACATCTACGCCCTGCCCGGCGGCAATACCGGCGTGCAGATGGGCGGCTGGTTCCGCAAGGAAATCAAGACCGTCGAGGACCTCAAGGGCCTCAAGATGCGCATCGGGGGCTTTGCCGGCGCCATCGTCGCCAAGCTCGGCGTCATCCCGCAGCAGATCGCAGGCGGCGAAATCTACCAGGCGCTGGAAAAGGGCACGATCGACGCCGCCGAATGGGTCGGTCCCTATGACGACGAGAAGCTCGGCTTCCAGAAGGTCGCGCCCTACTACTACTATCCGGGCTTCTGGGAAGGCGGCCCGACCGTGCACCTGATGTTCAACAAGGCAAAATACGAAGAGCTGCCGAAGCACTACCAGTCGCTGATGCGCACAGCGGCCCAGGCTACCGACGCCAACATGCTGCAGAAGTACGACTACCTGAACCCGACGGCGATCAAGAAACTCGTGGCCGCCGGTGCGCAACTGCGCCCCTTCAGCCCGGAAATCCTGGCCGCCTGCTTCGAGCAGTCGGAAAAGACCTATGCGGAGATGGAAAGCAGCAACGCCAACTTCAAGAAGATCTGGGACTCCATCAAGGCCTTCCGCAAGGAAACCTTCCTGTGGCAGCAGGTGGCGGAGTACACCAACGACACCTTCATGATGCAGCTACAGCGCGCCGGCAAACTCTGAGTTTGCATACAGACGGCGGGGTCCATGATCCCGCCGTCTTCGTTTCATCCGGAGGCAACTGCATCTTTCTGCAGCGACTGTCGCGCATCAATGACGCGCAGCGTTGCGGCTCCGGCACCGGACAATCCGTTCATTAAAAACGGAGGGAGGGGAACTTGGCTCTCGCTTTACGTATCACCGGCCTCATCGACGAACTGAGCCGGCGGGTTTCGATCATCGCGATCTGGCTCGTGCTGTTTTCGTCACTGACCGCCGCCTTCAACGCGATCTTCCGCTACTCCACCGACGGCATCCTCTGGATGGAGCGCAATGTCGGCGGCGTCGGCATTTTCGAATTCATGCTCAACCTCTACCGCGACAACTCCAACACGCTCTCCGAAGCGCAGTGGTACATGTTCGCCGGCATGGTCATGCTCGGCGGCGCCTGGACGCTGAAGGTCAACGAGCATGTGCGCGTCGATCTGGTCTACGGCTCGGTCAGCGAGCGCACGCGCACCTGGATCGACCTGCTTGGCGGCATCTTCTTCCTTCTGCCGATATGCGTGCTGATGATTTATTTCACCTGGCCGTGGTTCGTCGATTCGTGGGTCACCAACGAGGGCTCCAACAATGCCGGCGGCCTGCCGCGCTGGCCGGCCAAGCTGATGATCCCGCTCGGCTTCGGCCTCGTCGGCCTGCAAGGACTCGCTGAAATCATCAAATGCGTTCTCGTGTTCACGCACGGCTACGTCCGCGAATTCGCCTACGAGAAGCCGCTGCAATGATCCAGTTCATCATCCACTACATGGCGCCCATGATGTTCGTGGGCCTGATCTTCTTCATGGTCATCGGGTATCCGGCGGCCTTCTCGCTCGCGGCGGTCGGCCTGTTCTTCGGCTTCGTCGCGATCGAACTCGGGGTGATCGCACCGGATTTCCTCGGCAACCTCACCTACCAGCTCTTCTCGGTGCTTTCCAACGACCTGCTGCTGGCCATCCCCTTCTTCACCTTCATGGGCGTGATCCTGGAACGGTGCGGACTGGCGGAAGATCTGCTTGACGGCTTCGGCCAGCTCTTCGGCGGCGTGCGCGGCGGCCTTTCCTATGCCGTCATCCTCGTCGGTGCCGTGCTCGGCGCGATCACCGGCACCGTCGCCGCCTCGGTCATCGCCATGGGCCTCATCTCGCTGCCGGTGATGACGCGCTACGGCTACAACATCCGCCACGCCACCGGCGTCATCGCCGCGTCTGGTACCATCACCCAGCTCATTCCGCCGTCGCTGGTGCTGATCGTGCTGGCCGACCAGCTCCAGAAATCACCCGGCGACATGTATATCGGCGCCACCGGCGCCAGCATCGTGCAAGTGCTGCTGTTCATGGGCTGGGTGTTCATCCTCAGCATCTTCCGGCCGCACTATGTTCCGGCCCTTCCGCCGGAAGCCCGCACGCTGCGCGGCTGGCCGCTCTACTGGAAGTGCATCCGCGGCATGGTGCCGTCGCTGGCGCTGATCTTCATCGTGCTCGGCACCATCTTCATGGGCCTCGCCACACCGACGGAAGCGGGCGCCATGGGCGTCGTGGGCGCCATCCTGCTCGCCTGGATGAACGGCCGCCTGACCTGGAAGCTCATCTACCAGGGCATGGACATGACGATGCGGCTCACCGCCATGGTGGTCTTCATCCTGCTCGGCGCGCGCGTCTTCTCGCTCGTCTTCCAGGGTGTCGGCGGCAGCCACTGGATCGAGGAAATGCTGACCTCGCTGCCGGGCGGGGTGGTCGGCTTCCTGATCTTCGTCAACATCTTCATCTTCATCATCGCCTTCTTCCTCGATTTCTTCGAGATCGCCTTCATCATCGTGCCGCTGATTGCGCCCGCCGCGCAGGCACTCGGCATCGACCTGATCTGGCTCGGCGTGATGATCTGCGCCAACATGCAGACGAGCTTCATGCACCCGCCCTTCGGCTTTGCCTTGTTCTACCTACGAGGCATCGCGCCGAAGACGGTGAAGACGCGGGATATCTATATGGGGGCGATCCCCTGGTTGATCCTGCAGCTCATCCTCGTCGGCCTGCTGATCGCCTTCCCGGAAATGGTGACCTACTTCCTCGACAAGGACGTGGTGCAGGATCTCGACAGCATCCAGATCCTGGTGCCGGGCACGGAAGGTGGCAGCGGGCTCGACAGCGCCCCGAGCTTCGGCCTCGATTCGCCACCGCAGTTCGGACAGTAACGCCCCTCACCCCGCGCCCCAAACAAACGGCGCCGCTTGCCAGCGGCGCCGTTTGTGCTAGAGGAGTAAATCATCATACAAATGAGGGTGGAGCCATGTCCCCGATCAATCTCGCAATCGTCGGCGTCGGCAAGATCGTGCGCGACCAGCATCTTCCGGCCGTCGCAAAGAACAGCGACTACAGGCTGATCGCCGCGGCAAGCCGCCATGGCACGGTGGATGGCATCGACAATTTCAAGTCGATCGACGAGATGCTCGCAGCGGTGCCTGATATCGAGGCCGTATCGCTCTGCATGCCGCCGCAGTATCGTTATGAAGCCGCCGAGAAGGCGCTTTCCGCCGGAAAACATGTTTTCCTCGAAAAGCCGCCCGGCGCGACCCTCTCCGAAGTCGCCGATCTCGAAGCGCTTGCGGCTTCCAAGGGGCTCTCGCTCTTCGCAAGCTGGCATTCGCGCTACGCGCCGGCTGTGGAAGCCGCCAAAACCTTCCTTGCCGGCACGACGATCCGCGCCATGCAGGTGATCTGGAAGGAAGACGTGCGCCACTGGCACCCGAACCAGGAATGGATCTGGCAGGCTGGCGGTCTCGGCGTGTTCGATCCGGGCATCAACGCGCTGTCGATCGTCACCCACATCCTGCCGCGCCCGGCCTTCATAACCGCCGCCACGCTGGAATTCCCGGAAAACCGTGATGCGCCGATTGCCGCCTCGATGACCTTCAGCGACGCCAAGGGCCTCGACCTCAAGGCGGATTTCGACTGGCGCCAGACGGGCAAGCAGAGCTGGGACATCGTCGCCCAGACCGAAGCGGGCGAGATGGTGCTGTCCGAGGGCGGCGCAAAACTCTCCATCGACGGTAAGCTGGTGCACGACGAGCCGGAGCAGGAATATCCCATGCTCTATAAGCGCTTCGCCGAAATCGTGAAGGCCGGCAAATCCGACGTCGACCTCGCGCCGCTGCGTCATGTTGCCGACGCCTTCATGCTGGGACGGCGCAAGTTCGTCGACGCCTTCCACGATTGAGAAAAGGCCCGCTTCGAGCGGGCCTTTTCTATTCGGCATCCTCACGCCTGCGCGGCAAGCGGAGCCGGTTGCGGCCGCTTGAGCAGCATCACCGAGAGCGCCGCGAGGATGCACATCAGGCCGGCGATCTGCAACGCGGGCATGTAGGTGTTGAAGTCGCTCTTCAGGTAGCCCGCGCCGAAGGCGGCGGTCGCCGCACCCAGCTGGTGGCCGGCGAAAATCCAGCCGAAGACGAGGCCCGCTTTTTCGCGGCCGAAATTCTCCGCAGCGAGCTTGACCGTCGGCGGCACCGTCGCGACCCAGTCGAGGCCATAGAAGACGGCGAAAACCGAAAGCTCGACGAAGCCGAAGCCCGAGAAGGACAGGTAAAGCAGCGACAGGCCACGCAGCCCGTAGAACCAGAACAGCAGGACACGGTTGTCATAGCGGTCGGAGAGCCAGCCCGCGAAGACCGTGCCGAAGAAATCGAAGATGCCGATGACGGCGAGCGTGCCGGCCGCCGTAACCGCCGCCATACCGAAATCGCCGCAAATCGAGATCCAGTGGGTCTGGATCAGGCCGTTGGTGGAAAGGCCGCAGACGAAAAACGTGCCGAACAGAACCCAGAAGACGGCATTGCCGGAAACACTCTTCAGCGTGACGAGCGGGGCCAGCAGCGTGGCGCGCAGGCTGTGATCCTGCCTCGGCGGCGTGACGATGGCCGTCTCGCCATAGGCCGGCAGCCCTACATCGGACGGGTGATCGCGCATCAGGAGCAGGACGAGCACCATGGCGGCAGCGATGACCGCGACGGAAAGCGTCAGCGCCGTGCGCCAGCCATAGGTCTCGGTCAGCGCGGCAAGCAGCGGCAGGAAGACGAGCTGGCCGGTGGCGTTGCTTGCCGTCATCAGGCCGACGACCAGGCCACGACGCTTGGAGAACCAGCGGGCGGCAACGGTCGCGCCCAGAACCAGCGCCGTCATGCCGGTGCCGACGCCGATCACGACGCCCCAGAGAACCAGAAGCTGCCAGACTTCCGTCATGAAGAACGAGACGACGATGCCGCCCATGATGAGCGCCAGCGCCGTTCCCACCACTTGACGGATTCCGAAATGGTTCATGAAGGCCGCAGCGAAGGGGCCAAGCAGACCGAAGAGCACCAGCCGCACCGCCATGGCCGAGGAAATGTCGGCGATATCCCAGCCGAATTCCTCATGCAGCGGCTGGATCATCACCCCGGCCGAGCCCATTGCGCCGGCAGTCGCCAGCATGGTGAGGAAGGTGGTGGCCGCCACCACCCAGCCATAATGCAGGTTCCGATCCGCCATCCATCTGGCAACGCGTGTGGACACCATGAGTGAAGTTCCTTTGCTGAGCGCCGGCGGGCGGCGGATTTTGCGGGCATATACCCTTTTATGCGTAAAAAAATCAGAGCACCGCGAGGAGTTCCCGCAACCGGTCGATACCATCGGGTCCGAGCCGCGCTTCGATATCCTCCTGCACGGAATCCCAGAGTGGCCCTCCCGCCTTCAGGATCACCCGGCCTGCGTCGCTCACCGTCAGCGTCGCCTCGCGCTGGTCCTTGCCGGGACGGATATCCACCAGCCCCATGCGCTCCAGCACCTTTGCATTGCGGCCGACCGTCGAGCGGTCGAGTTCGACGCGTGCGCCGAGGTCCGTCAGGGAGACCGGCGCCATGCGGTCGATGTTCCTGAGAAGGCTGAACTGGGCGATATTCACGCCAAGCGGCGCCAGCGCTTCGTCATAGTAGGACGAAACCCTTCGCGACGCCTTGCGCAGCACGATGCAGTGGCAGATATCCTTGCTCATTTTTCGGGTATATACCCACGAACGCGCTTCTGCAAGACAGGAGACATGGCTGCCGTCGCGGAAAGGGCCGGCAATGGCCACTGTCCACTAGGCGGAGCGGCAAACGGGGTCGGTGCAGGACGCCGGGGCTCAGGCCTTCTTCATCCAGCGCCCGTCGCTGTTCTGCTGCCAGTAGGTGAGCTGGTGCCCCTCGCCCTTCAGCCGTTTCCAGTGCGCGCGCGCCGTCTCGACTTCCGCCTGGTCGTAACCGTCGAACATGAAGATCACGCGCTCGTAGGCATCGAGCGGCGGCGGTGCCGCACCGGCGACCAGAAAGCGCACGGTCGCGGCATTGGCATTGTCGGGCGTCGTCGTCAGAAGCACAGGCTGGTCTGCCGCGAAAGCCTGCTCGTCAGTGCCGTGCGGCAGGAAACTGTCCTCGCGAAAGGTCCACAGATGCGTATCGAGCGCATCGCGCCGCTCCGCATCGCCCGTCTGCACGACGACGCGCCAGCCGCGCTCGAGGCTCTTGTCCAGGAGCGGCGGCAGCGCGTCTTCGAGCTTCGATTCGGTCAGATGATAGAAGAGGACTTCGCTCACCCTCTCCTCACCCTTCGTAATTCGCGCGCACCATCTCGTCGAGCAGGCGCACGCCGAAGCCGGAACTCCAGGACTGGTTGATCTCGTCGGTCGGCGAACCCAGAGCGGTGCCGGCGATGTCGAGATGCGCCCAGGGCGTATCCTTGACGAAACGCTGCAGGAACTGCGCGGCGGTGATCGCGCCGGCATAGCGGCCGCCGGTGTTCTTCATGTCGGCGAACTTGCTGTCGATCATCTTGTCGTATTCGCGGCCGAGCGGCAGGCGCCACAGGCGTTCGTTCGTCGCAAGACCGGCGGCGGTGAGGCGACCGGAAAGCGTGTCGTCGTTGGAGAACAGGCCGGCATGGTGGCTGCCGAGCGCGACCATGACCGCACCGGTCAGCGTCGCGAGGTTCACCATGAACTGCGGCTTGAAGGTCTCGTTGCAGTACCAGAGCGCATCGCACAGCACGAGTCGGCCTTCGGCATCGGTGTTGATCACCTCGATCGTCTGGCCGGACATCGACTTGACGATATCGCCGGGGCGCTGGGCGTTGCCGTCGGGCATGTTTTCCACAAGGCCGAGGATACCCACGACATTGGCCTTGGCCTTGCGGGCAGCGAGCGTGTGCATGAGGCCGATGACGGCGGCCGCGCCGCCCATGTCGCCCTTCATGTCCTCCATGCCGGCGGCCTGCTTGATCGAGATGCCGCCCGAATCGAAGACGACACCCTTGCCGATAAAGGCGATCGGGCGATCCTTCTCCTTACCGCCTTTCCAGTGCATGACGGCAAGGCGCGGCGGACGCACGGAGCCCTGGGCGACGCCGAGCAGCGCCGCCATGCCGAGCTTCTTCATCTCGCGCTCAGTGAGGATATCCACCTCGACGCCCAGCTTTTCCAGCGCCTTGGCCTTGTCGGCGAACTCCACCGGGCCGAGCACGTTGGCCGGCTCGTTGACGAGGTTACGGGCGAGAATCACGCCCTCGGCGACGGCTTCGGAAACCTCGTTCGCCTTCTTGGCAGCACTTGCACCGGCGGTGACGAGCGTAACCTTCACGGCCTTGCCGCTTTTCGCCTCTTCGTCGTCGGTCTTCTTCGTCTTGTAGGTATCGAAGCTGTAGGCGCCGAGCTGCATGCCAAGAGCAAAGTCGGCGGCGTTCGTGGCCGTCAGGGTTACACCCGGGGCGTCGAGATAGACGGTGGCCTTGTCCGTGCCGCGGATTTTCGTGGCGGCAGCGCCGCCGGCCTTCAGCCAGTCATGGGCCGTCAGCTTGTCCGCCTCGCCAAGGCCGATCACGACGATGCGGTCGGCAGAGGCGCCGTGCGGCGCGAGAACGTCGAGTGTCTTCAAGGCCTTGCCGGTGAATTTCGCAATACCGGCGGCGCGTTCGACGGCACCGTCCGGATCGACATCGCCGGTGCCTGCCGCTGCCTCTCCGGCAACCTGCAGGAGAATCGCAAGCCCTCCGGAAATGCGCGCCGTCTTTGCAAAACCGATATCGAAGGTGGAAGCCATGAATTTACTCCGCATGGGGGCCGTTCGGCCTGTGAGCGCTTTGGGATCACCCCGAAAGACCGCAAATCGCATCAATTCCTTGTCGCTTTTGCGGCGCTTGGCAAGATGCGAGACCTTGTTTACAGATGGTTAGGCATGCTTGTTCGCCATAAATTTTCCTTGTCGGCGGAGACTCTGCGCTATGGCATCAGCCTCAAGAACGCTTATATGCCCATCCAGTTGCGACGGGCGTCATGAACCGGAGCCGCTTGTCGGAAACGCGGACTAAACGATGAAATTGATCGAGCGCTATATCCTGCGGCGGGCGTCGCTCATGTTCGTCGCCACGCTCGTGCCCCTGCTCGGCATCGTCTGGGTGACGCAGGCGCTGACCAACATCAACCTCGTCACGGACAGCGGCCAGTCGACCTTCGCCTTCCTCAAGCTCGCAACGCTCATCCTGCCCTCGGTCGTGCCGATCATCCTGCCCTTCGCGCTGGTCATCGGCGTCGCGCAGACATTGACCGTCATGAATTCCGATTCGGAGCTCACTGTTTTGAACTCCGCAGGCAGCTCTCGCATGACCATCATCCGCCCGGTGATGATGCTTGCCGTGGCGATGAGCTTCGTGTCCTTCGCCGTCGACAACTTCGTCGAGCCTTATTCACGGATGGCCGTGCGCAAGATGATCGCCACGGCCCACGCCGACATGCTGTCCGCCGTGGTGCAGGAAAACACCTTCCGCAAGATCACCGACGGCCTCTATGTGCAGGTGGCGCAGCGCCGCAACGGCGGCGTGCTGCACGGCCTCTTCGTTGCCGATACGCGCGATCCGCGCTTCGAGATGGTCTATTATGCCCGCGAGGGCGCGGTGGACGAAAACAGCTCGGCGCTGGTCATGAAGGACGGTGAGGTTCACCGGAAGCTGCCGGATGGCAATGTCTCGATCATCAAGTTCGATTCCTACGCCTTCGACCTCGCGGACCTGACCCAGAGCGCCGGTGCCTCGAATATCCGCGCCAAGGATCGGGATTTGCTCTATCTGCTCAACCCCGACCCGGAAGATCCCCACTACAAGAAGGAGCCCGGCTCGTTCACGGCGGAACTGCACCGCCGCTTCACGGAATGGCTTTTCCCGGCTGTCTTCGGCCTCATCGCCCTCGTCGTGAGCGCGGACGCGCGCTCGCATCGCGAGGCGCGCGTGCATCCCATGATCACCGCGCTGCTGACGGCGCTCTTCGTGCGATGGGTCAGTTTCTATGCGGCGAACAATGCGGAAGGCTCCGTCACCTTCATCATCATCATGTATCTCGTCCCCATCGCCACTGCGGCCCTTGCTATCCACCACCTCGGTCGCAACAAGACCCTTGAACTCCCCGTCAGCTTCGGGGAGCGGCTGACGGACCTGCGCGATCGCCTGCTGGCGCGCCTTGGCAAAGCCGGTCACGCCTCCTCCGGCAAGAGTGGCCAACCATGATCCCCACCCTCGGTTTCTACTTTTTCCGCCGCTACGCCATCACCACCTTCTGGTTCCTGCTCGGCATCTTCTCGCTGATCTTCATCATCGATTTCAGCGAAATGTCGAACCGTGTCGGCGGGCTGCCGGGCTATTCGGTTTCCAGTGGCCTCGTCGTGACGGCGCTGCGTATTCCGACGATCCTGATGCAGACGGTGCCATTCGTCGCGCTGTTTGCCGGCATGGCGGCGCTCATCTCGCTCAACCGTCGCTATGAACTGGTCGTCACGCGTGCCGCGGGCATTTCGGTCTGGCAGTTCCTCCGCCCCTTCGTCATTGGCGCCTTCCTTTTCGGCGTTCTGGCGGTCCTCGCGATCAATCCGATTGCGGCCTGGGGATCCAAGAAGGCCCTGGAGCTGGAAGCCGGCTGGGGCGCCACCAACGCCTCGCGCCCCGAAAACGCCGTTCCCTGGCTGCGTCAGATCTACGAGGGCGACCAGGCGATCATCGGAGCAAAGGCCGTTCTCGACAATGGAACGCGCCTGCTCAACGTCACCGTCATCCACTTCGATGACGAGAACCGCATCGGGCTTCGCCAGGATGCCGATTCGGCGACTTTGGAAGATGGTTACTGGCTGCTTAAGAACGTACACGAGACACGCAACGGTGAACTCCCGGTTCGTCTCGACGAGGTGCAGCTTCGTACCAACCTGAAACAGGAATTCGTATCGGAGAGCCTTGAAAAGCCTGAATCCATTCCGTTTTTCAGGCTTGGCCGGAAGATAGAGGTGGCAAAGTCGTTCGGTTTCCCCACGGATGCCATGGAAACGCAGTTCCATTCCATGCTGTCGCTGCCGCTGCTTCTGGTAGCAATGACGCTGATCGCAGCCTGTGTATCATTAAAATTTAGCCGGTTTAATCAATCACGTGCGGTGATTCTGGGTGGCATCCTTTCCGGCTTCATGCTTTATGTCGTCACCGTGCTTGTGAAGGCATTCGGAAGCAGCGGTGTTGTTCCTACGTTCGTTGCGGCCTGGCTCCCAGTGGTCGTCGCAATGTCGTTGGGTGCGACGATTCTTCTGCATCAGGAGGACGGCTAGTGGCGGCAGGTGACCGCAAAACGAATCGGTGGTTGAAAGCCGCCCTGCTTGCAGGTGCGGCCATGTGCGCCATTGTGTCCGGTTCGGCCCTCCCCGCGCAGGCCCAGGCACCGAATATCGGTGCGATGGAACCCAACCTTCCCGATGACGCCAAGCTGCTGCTGGCGGCCAACGAACTCGTCTATAACAACGACAGCGACAAGGTGATCGCCCGCGGCGCGGTGCAGATCAACTACGGCGGCTACAAGCTCGTCGCGCGCCAGGTGGAATACGACCAGAAGACCGGCCGACTGAAGGCCATCGGCAATATCGAGTTGATCGAGCCGACCGGCAACCGCGTCTATGGCGACGAGATGGACCTGTCGGACGATTTCGCGAACGGCTTCATCAATGCGCTGCGCATCGAGACGACCGACCTTACCAAGCTGGCGGCGACCAGCGGCGAGCGCGTCAACGGCGAGGAACTGATCCTCAATCACGCCGTCTATACCGCCTGCACGCCCTGCGCCACCAATCCGACTCACCGTTCGCTCTGGGAAATCAAGGCCGAGCGCGTCGTTCAGAACGGACGCACGCACACGATCCGCCTCGAAAAAGCGCGCTTCGAGATGTTCGGCAAGCCGATCGCCTATATCCCCGTGCTTGAAATGCCGGACTATACAGTGAAGCGGAAGACCGGTTTCCTCTTCCCGCAGTTCAACTACGCGCAAAAGCTCGGCCTCGGCATCACGACGCCCTACTATTTCGCCCTCGCGCCGGACATGGACGCGACGGTCTCGCCGACCATCCTGACCCGCCAGGGCTTCCTGGCCGAAGTGGAATTCCGCAAACGCTTCCACAACGGCCTCGTGACGCTCAGGGCCGCCGGCATAAGCCAATGGAACCCTTCGTCCTTCGATGACAATACGAGCGACCAGCGCGACGGTTTCCGTGGCATGGTCGCTTCCGAAGGCCAGTTCAAGATCAATCCCCGCTGGACGTTCGGCTGGGACGTGATGCTGCAAAGCGACAACAACTTTTCGCGCACCTATGAGCTCGATGGGCTCAAGGATCGCATCCACACGAACCAGGGCTACCTGACGGGTCTTGGCCGCCGCAACAGCTTCGACCTGCGCGCCTTCTATTTCGACGTGCAGGATGCCGATCCGGACAGCAAGCTGGAACGCCAGCAGGCCATAGCCCAGACGCTGGATCACGAATACATCGTGCCCCAACCGGTGCTTGGTGGCGAACTCAGCATCACCACGAACATCACCAATATCCAGCGCGACCTTGCCGATTTCTATTCGCTCGGCGCCAGCGATCGTTTCCGCGGGCTTGAAGGCGGCACGACGCGCCTGACCAGCGAGCTGGAGTGGAAGCGCCAGTTCATCGTGCCGGGCGGCCTCGTGCTGACCCCGATGCTGGCCGCGCGCGGCGACATGCACCGCCTCGATATGACGGCGCCTATCGGCTATGACGGCACTTACAACACGGACGACAGCGCGACACGCACCATGCTGACCGCAGGTCTCGAGGCGCGCTATCCGATCCTCGCGACAACCGCCAACAGCACGCATCTCTTCGAGCCGATCGCACAGCTCTATGCCCGCCCGGACGAGGACTATGCCGGCGGCCTGCCGAACGAGGATTCCCAGAGCTTCGTGTTCGACGCGACGAACCTTTTCGAACGGGACAAGTTCTCTGGCTTCGACCGGATCGAGGGCGGCTCGCGCGCCAATGTCGGCATGCGCTACACCGGCACCTTCGACAATGGCCTTCGCCTGCGCAGCATCGTCGGCCAGTCGTTCCATCTCGGCGGCGTGAACTCCTTTGCGAGCGACGATCTGGTCAATGCCGGCGCGAATTCCGGCCTCGAGACCGATGCCTCCGATTTTGTCAGCATGGCCGGCATAGATCTGCCGAACGGGCTTTCGCTGGCCTCCAGCGCCCGGCTCGACAAGGATGACCTGTCCGTGCGCCGGTCCGATACGTCGCTGCGCTTCGATGGCGCGCGGTTCGAGACCGAGATCACCTATACGCGCATCGCCGCGCAACCCGACTACGGCCTTGCAAAGAACGCCAGCGAAATCCAGACCGCCGCAGCCTTCAAGTTCCAGGACTACTGGTCGGTATTCGGTTCGCTGACCTATGATCTGCGCAGCCACAGCCTGTCGCGCAACGGCGTCGGCTTCTCCTACGACGACCGGGACACGGTTTTCTCCATCGTCTACGAACAGACGCGCGACAAATCGAACTCGACGGCGAACGACTGGTCGATCGGCGCACGGCTCATGTTCCGCACGCTCGGCGACGTGCGTGTGGGCGACACGACGCTGACGGGCTTCGAGTAGGCGCCCGGCCGCTCTTGTCATTGTTTGGCCGCATGTATTATGCACATCCGGGAGAAGCGTCCGCCGCCGATGGGCCGTGCGCGCCGTATGGCGCGCTGAAGCGGGCGCGCAATGGGTTTGGGAAAGGGACTGGCATGATGGGCAGGCAATCTCTGGTGCGTTCCATGATGATGGGCGTTGCACTCGCTGCGGCCGTGACGATCGTGGCCCCTGTCGGCGCTGTCCAGGCCGCGGGAAGCACGGTGGTGGCGGTTGTCAACAATTCGCCGATCACCTCCGGTGAAGTCGAGCGACGCGCCGCATTTCTGCGCCTGCAGCGCGCCAAGGGCAATGTGCGTGCGCTGGCCCGCGAGCAGATGATCGACGACGCCCTGAAGCGTGCGGAAATCCTTCGGGTGCGGGCATCTGTCAGCGCGGCGGAGGTCGATGCGTCCTATGCCCGCTTCGCTGCGACGAACAAGATGACCCTGCAGCAGCTCGGCCAGGTCCTTGATCGCGCCGGCGTCGGCTCGGAACATTTCAAGCAGTACATCGCCCTGCAGATGAGCTGGCCGCGTGTCGTCAATGCACGCTACGCAAACAGCGGAACCAACGGCAAGTCGCTGGTGGAACGCATGCAGGAAAACGGCGGCAAGAAGCCGGTGACCACCGAGTACTTCCTCAAGCAGGTCATCTTCGTCGTGCCGGAAAAGCGCCGCAACGCCATTCTCGGCAAGCGCAAATCGGAGGCGGAAGCCTCGCGCTCGAAATTCCCCGGCTGCGACCAGGCCAAGGTTTTCGCCGCGACCATGCACGACGTGTCGATCCGCGACCTGGGCCGCGTGCTTGCGCCGCAATTGCCCGAGGACTGGAAGCCGCTGATCGAGAAGTCGAACGGCCAGACGACCGGTACGCGCGTCACCGAACGCGGCGTCGAATATCTCGCGATCTGCAAGAAGCGCGAAGTCAACGACGACGTGGCCGCGGAAATGGTCTTCCGCGCCGAGGATCTCGCCAAATCCAAGGGCAACGAAGGCGACGAGAACAGCAAGAAGTACATCGCCGAGCTGCGCAAGAAGGCGACGATCACCGAGCGCTGATCTCCCGTTTCGGTAAACCGCTCAGGCGCTTTTGCCGGACTTGCAATCGGCTCAGGCGCTCCGCCATGCGCGGCGCGCTTCCCGCAAAACGCTTTTGGCAGGCATCCCATGACAATGACGCAACTTCCTCCGCTGGCGCTCACCATGGGCGACCCGGCGGGGATCGGGCCGGATATCACGCTGGCCCTGTGGTCTGCCCGCCGGTCTCTCTCGCTGCCGCCCTTCCTCTTCATCGGCGACGCCGCGGTTTTGCGCGCGCGCGCCATCGCCTTGGGCCTCGACGTCGCCGTGACATCCGCCACGCCGGAAACCGCGGCAGATATTTTTCCCGATGCCCTGCCCGTCCTCGCCTGCGATTGCGCCATTCCCGCTCTAGCCGGCGAACCGGATTCCAAAAACGCTGCCGCCATTCTCGGCGCGATCGAGACGGCGGTGGCACTCACAATGGCGGGGAAAACCGCCGCTGTCGTGACCAATCCCATCGCCAAGGCCGTGCTCTACGATGCCGGCTTCGGCTTTCCCGGTCATACGGAATTCCTCGCCGATCTCGCCGCAAGAGCAACCGGCCGCGACGCGCTGCCCGTCATGTTGCTTGCCGGACCGAAATTGCGCGCCGTTCCCGTGACGATCCATATCCCGCTGAAGGACGTGCCGGCGGCACTGACGGAAGACCTCATCGTCGAAACAGCCGTCATCACCGAACGCGATCTGCGCCAACGCTTCGGCATCGCCAAGCCACGCCTTGCCATCGCCGGCCTCAATCCCCATGCGGGCGAAGGCGGCGCGCTCGGGCTGGAGGACGATGCGATCGTGCGGCCGGCCGTCGAACGCCTGAAGGCAGCCGGCATTGCCGCTGTCGGCCCCCTGCCCGCCGATACGATGTTCCATGACGCCGCCCGCGCCACCTATGACGTGGCGCTCTGCATGTATCACGATCAGGCGCTGATCCCCGCCAAGGCGCTCGGCTTCGACGATTCCGTCAACGCGACGCTCGGCCTGCCCTTCATCCGCACCTCGCCCGACCACGGCACCGCCTTCGCCATCGCCGGTAAGGGCATCGCCCGACCCGACAGCCTGCTGGCAGCCTTGCGCCTCGCGCAGGAACTCGCGGCACATGCGCGCGACGCAGAGGAGACCCGCTGATGGCTGCCCTCGACGGACTTCCACCGCTGCGCGACGTGATCCAGCGCCACGGGCTCGACGCCAAGAAGGCGCTCGGCCAGAATTTTCTGCTCGACCTGAACCTCACGCAAAAAATCGCCCGCACCGCTGGCCCCATCGAAAACCACACCGTCATAGAGGTGGGCCCCGGACCTGGTGGCCTGACGCGCGCCATCCTCGCCCTCGGTGCCAGGCGTGTGATCGCCATCGAGCGCGATTCCCGCTGCCTGCCGGCGCTTGCGGAAATCTCGGACCATTATCCGGGTCGCCTGACGGTCATTGACGGCGATGCCCTGAAGACGGATTTCGAGGCGTTGGCGCCGGGCGAACCCGTCCGCATCATCGCCAACCTGCCGTACAATGTCGGCACGCAGTTGCTGGTCAACTGGCTGCTGCCGAAGTCCTGGCCACCCTTCTGGGAATCGCTGACGCTGATGTTCCAGCGCGAAGTGGGCCTGCGGATCGTGGCGGACGAGAACGACGACCACTATGGCCGCCTCGGCGTGCTCTGCGGCTGGCGCACCGATGCCCACATGGCTTTCGACGTGCCACCACAGGCCTTCACGCCGCCGCCGAAGGTGACGTCCTCTGTCGTACACCTCGAACCCATCGCCAATCCCCTGCCCTGCGATGTGGCCGCCCTGGAGCGCGTCACCCACGCCGCTTTCGGCCAGCGTCGCAAGATGCTGCGCCAGAGCGTGAAATCGCTTGGTGGGGAAGCCCTGCTGGCACGCGCGGAGATCGATCCGCAGCGGCGCGCCGAGACTTTGAGCGTGGAAGAATTCGTGCGGCTGGCGAACGCCCTTTAAAACGGGCGCCCGCTTCCTTTCCGATTACAGAACCGGTTTCTCCGTCACCAGCCTGGTCACGAATTCGAACAGGCCATGGCGCCTGTCGCGGCGCAGGCGCTCGGCCTTGACAATGCTCTGCACAGCGTCGAAGGCGACCGAGAGATCGTCGTTGAGGATGACATAGTCATATTCCCGCCAGTGCTCGATTTCGGCGCGGGAATTGGCAAGGCGGGTCTGGATGACCTCTTCGGTGTCCTCGGCGCGGCGGTGCAGGCGCGATTGCAGCTCGGTCATCGACGGCGGCAGGATGAAGATGGAGACCACGTCGGCCGGCATCTTCTCCTGGAGCTGCTGGGCACCCTGCCAGTCGATGTCGAACAGCATGTCGCGGCCGCCGGACATGGCTTCCTCCACCGGCTCGCGCGGCGTGCCGTAGAAATTGCCGTGCACCTCGGCCCATTCGAGCAGCGCGTCACCGTCGCGCAGGCGTTCGAATTCCTTGTGATTGATGAAGTGGTAGTGCCGGCCGGCGATCTCGCTGGCCCGGCGCTGGCGCGTGGTGACGCTGACCGACAGGCTGAGACCCGGATCGGCCTCCAGCAGGTTGCGGGCGATGGTCGACTTGCCCGCACCCGACGGCGAGGAGATGACGAGCATGAGCCCGCGGCGTTCGATTTGAATATGCTTCGACGGCTCGGCCATGGCCTACTCCAGATTCTGGACCTGTTCGCGGAACTGGTCGATGACGACCTTCAGTTCGATACCTGCAGCCGTTACAGCAGCGGCGTTCGACTTGGAACAGATCGTATTCGATTCCCGGTTAAATTCCTGTGCGAGAAAATCGAGCTTGCGGCCGATCGGCCCGCCTTCGGCGATCAGGTCGCGCGCCGCACGGACATGCGCCTTCAGCCGGTCGATCTCTTCGCGCAGATCGGCCTTGGTGGCAATCAGCGCTGCTTCCTGATGCAGCCGGTCGCGATCGAGCGCCGTCGTGCCCTGCATCAGCATGGCGACCTGTGCCGAAAGCCGCTCGGCAATCGCCGAAACGCTGCGCGAAGGATCGGCCTCGACAATCGCCGTCAGCGCCTCGATACGGGCGACCTGCCCGAGCAGCACTTCGGCAAGGGCTGCTCCCTCCTTGCGCCGCATGTCGGCGAGACAGCGGATCGCTTCGGCAAAGCCGGCGCGGATGCCGGCGTCGCGCGCCGTGCGTTCGGCTTCGCTCTCCTCCGCCTCGCGGAAATCGACGATACCGCGCATGGACAACAGCGTGTCCAGCTTCAGCGGCGCGGGATCGATGGTGCCGGCAAGCTGGTCGCGCAGTGCCAGAACGGCGGCGAGCGCGCCCTGGTTCACCACAGCCTCGACCTGAGCCTCGCTGACGCTGCTCGCAAGCCCGATCTGGAGGTTGCCGCGCGAGAAGGCATCGCCGGCCAGGCGGCGGACATCCGCCTCCAGCGCTTCGAGGCCGGGCGGCAAGCGGAGCCTCAGATCCAGCCCCTTGCCGTTCACCGAGCGCAGTTCCCACGCCCAGCGCGTGCGCCCGCTGGTTCCCTCGACCCGCGAAAAGCCGGTCATCGATTGCAATGTCATGTCAGCCTCCAGTGGCGCCGCACCGAAAAGGGAGGCAGCCGGATGCGCGCATCCCGCGCGCGATCAATTTCTCAAAGTGAAGCAGTTTCACGGGGTTGGAAACCGGCAAGGGTGCGGAACCCCGCGCGATCCACATCAAAGGTGACGCCACCCTAAACAAAACGGCCCCGGGCGGAAGCGCCGGGGCCGTTCAGGAGAGGTATGCCGACTACTGGGACGTGGTGGCTTCCGTTTCCTTGGCGGTTTGCGCCGCCTTTTCCGCTTCCAGCTTGCGCCAGCGGCGGACATTCTGGTTGTGCTCGTCCAGCGTCTCGGCGAACACGTGGCCGCCCGTGCCGTCGGCGACAAAATAGAGGTCGCTGGTGCGCGAGGGGTTGGCGACGGCTTCCAGCGCCGCGCGACCGGGATTTGCGATCGGCGTCGGCGGCAGGCCCTTGATGATATAGGTGTTGTAGGGCGTCTGCTTTTCGAGGTCCGACTGGAAGATCGGCCGGTCGGCAGGCTTACCCTCGCCGCCGAAGATCCCGTAGATGATCGTCGGGTCGGATTGCAGGCGCATGCCCTTGTCGAGACGGTTGAGGAAGACCGAGGCGACGCGCGGGCGCTCGTCGGCGCGGCCGGTTTCCTTCTCCACGATGGAGGCGAGCGTCACGAATTCCTCGCGCGTGGCGACCGGCAGGTTGTCGTCGCGCTTGTCCCAGATCTGGTCGATCATGGTTTTCTGCGCATCCCGCATCTGGTGCAGGATATCGGCGCGCTTGGTGCCGCGCGAGAACTTGTAGGTATCGGGCATCAGCGTGCCTTCGACCGGCAGTTCCTGCGGCAGGTCGCCTTCCAGCACCGGATCGTCCTGCAGACGCTTGAACACCTGCTTGACCGTCAGGCCCTCGGGCACCGAGACGCTGTAGAGGATCGATTTGCCGGACTTCAGAAGCTCGACGATCTCGCGCATGGTCGCGCCGGATTTGATCTCATATTCGCCGGCCTTCAGCGTGTCGCCGTCGAGATAGATGCGCGACAGCACACGGAAGACACGGCTGTCGGTGATGATGTTGTTGCGCTCGAGATTGGCGGCGATCTCGTTCGTGCCGGCGCCGGCGCGCACGATGAAGTTCGTGTTGGCCGTCGAAGGACCGGCCTCCTCATAGCTCTTCACGCCATAATAGAAGATGCCGACACCGACGAGCGTCGCGAAGACGATCACGGTCATGACGAAATTCAGGAAGATGACGATCTGGCTGCGGGCCTTGCGCGAGCGGCGGCGGCTCGGGGGCTCAGGCACCTGTTCGGGGCGCAGGGCCTCGCTGGCGGACTTCGGAATGATGCGCGGCTGGCCGGATGCCTCGCCGCGGCCAAACTGGGTCTCGCCGGGTTCGTTCGTGTCGCTCACGGACTGTCCTCATAAGTTCTGGCATTGCTCGACGTGTTCAGCAGAGCAATACGGCAAAAGCAGGATGAACCCGCTCTTCACATTCGGCTGTGCAGCGCGGCGGGACCGAGGCCCCAAGCCGGGCGGGTGTGCGGCGCGGCGGGGCGAAAGCCCCGGACCGTGGTCAGGCGTAACGCTTCAGAACGAGCGATGCGTTCGTTCCACCGAAGCCGAACGAGTTTGACAGCGCCACGTTGATCTCACGCTTGCGGGCCTTGTGCGGCACAAGGTCGATCGCCGTCTCGACGGCGGGATTGTCGAGGTTGAGCGTCGGCGGGGCGATATTGTCACGGATCGCCAGCGCCGAGAAGATGGCTTCGACCGCGCCGGCGGCACCGAGCAGGTGGCCGATGGCGGACTTGGTGGATGACATCGAGAGGCGGGACGCCGCATCGCCGACCAGACGCTCGACAGCACCAAGCTCGATCGTGTCGGCCATCGTCGATGTGCCGTGCGAGTTGATGTAATCGACTTCGCTCGCCGGAATGCCGGCGCGCTTCAGCGCCATCTGCATGCAGCGATAGGCGCCGTCGCCGTCTTCCGAGGGCGCGGTGATGTGGTAGGCATCGCCCGACAGGCCGTAGCCGACGACTTCAGCATAGATCTTCGCGCCGCGTGCCTTGGCGTGTTCCAGCTCCTCGAGAACGACGATGCCGGCGCCCTCCCCCATGACGAAACCGTCGCGGTCGCGGTCATAGGGGCGCGAGGCTGCGGTCGGGTCGTCGTTGCGCTCGGTCGACAGCGCCTTGCAGGCGGCGAAGCCGGCGAGCGCGATGCGGCAGATCGGGGATTCGGCGCCGCCGGCGACCATGACGTCGGCATCACCCAGCGCGATCAGGCGGCTGGCATCGCCGATGGCGTGCGCGCCGGTCGAACAGGCGGTGACGACGGAGTGATTGGGGCCGCGCAGCTTGTGTTTGATCGACACCTGGCCGGAGGCGAGGTTGATCAAGCGGCCGGGAATGAAGAAGGGCGAGACGCGGCGGGGACCCTTGTCACGCAGCGTGTAGCCGGCTTCGACGATGCCATCGAGGCCGCCGATGCCGGAGCCGATGAGCACGCCGGTCGCGATCTGGTCTTCGTCTGTCTTGGGATGCCAGCCGGCGTCGATGAGCGCCATATCGGCGGCGGCGACGGCGTAGGTGATGAAGGGATCGACCTTGCGCTGTTCCTTCGGCTCCATCCACTGGTCGGCATTGTAGGTGCCGTCAGTGCCGTCGCCGAGCGGGATCGAGCAGGCAATCTTTGCGGGGAGATCGTCGACCTCGAAGGTCGTCACCCTGGCAGCGCCGCTGCGGCCTTCGAGAAGGCGGCTCCAGGTTATTTCGGTGCCACAGCCAAGCGGGGATACCATGCCGGTACCCGTGATAACGACACGCCTCATCGTCCGTGATCCACCCTATCGAATTCTATGTCTCTGCCCCAAGAGGAGGTATGGCCTCCGGGAGGAGACCGGGACGGGCCGCTTCAAAGCGGCCCGCCGGCATCAAATGATCAGGCCTGGGCCTTTTCGATGAACTTGACGGCGTCGCCGACCGTCAGGATCGAGTCAGCGGCGTCGTCCGGGATCTCGACGCCGAACTCTTCTTCGAACGCCATGACCAGTTCGACGGTGTCGAGCGAGTCCGCGCCAAGATCATCGATGAAGCTTGCGCCTTCGCTGACCTTTTCGGCGTCAACGCCCAGATGATCAATGACAATTTTCTTTACGCGTTCTGCTACGTCGCTCATGTCGGATTCCTCGACCTTTGTTTTTTTGATCGGCGCGTTTCACAGCGCCGGGCACTCAACACGCCCGATATGCCTCAAGAACATATCCGGCAATCTCTTCAACCGGCAATGCGGCATCGGCGATACTGTTCCATACCGCGCGATTGCTCAGGCATTTGCCCATCGACTGCTGACAGTCATGGCCCGATTAACACGGTTTAAGTCTGTCGCAAAGTGTGAAAATGGCCGGTGCGCCAGCGGTCAACATGCAATTCATGCCGTCGAGACTGGCGCTCCATCCACCTTAGATCATCGCCATGCCACCGTTTACATGCAGGGTCTGGCCCGTCATGTAGGACGCTTCCGACGAGGCGAGGTAAGCGACGGCGGATGCGACCTCCGTGCCGGTGCCCATGCGCTTCATGGGAATGGCCCCCATGATCGCTTCCTTCTGCTTGTCGTTCAGCTTGCCGGTCATCGCACTTTCGATGAAACCGGGGGCGACGCAGTTGACGGTGACGTTGCGGGTCGCGATTTCCTGGGCCAGCGACTTGGTGAAGCCGATCATGCCGGCCTTGGAGGCGCAGTAGTTGGCCTGGCCCGGATTGCCGGTGACGCCGACGACCGAGGTGATATTGATGATACGGCCGTAGCGGCGGCGCATCATCGGGTGGGTGAGTTCGCGCGTCAGGCGGAAGACCGCCGTCAGGTTGACCTCGAGAACGGCATCCCAGTCGTCATCGCTCATGCGCACGAACAGGCCATCCTTGGTGATCCCGGCATTGTTGACGAGAATATCGACGCCGCCGAGTTCGGCTTCGGCCTTTTCGCCGAGCGCCTTGACTTCGGCGCGGTCGGAAAGGTTGGCCGGGAAGATCTGGACGCGTTCGCCGAATTCGTTGGCGAGCGTTTCGAGTTTTTCCACGCGGGTGCCGTGAAGACCGACGATCGCGCCCTGCGCGTGCAGGATGCGGGCGATCTCCTCGCCGATGCCGCCGGATGCGCCGGTAACAAGTGCCTTGCGGCCGGAAAGATCAAACATGGTTGCGTTCCTTATGGAAAGAGATCAGCCGAGGAGCGCGGCAAGCGCGCTGTCGATGTCTGCGGGGGTGTTGATGGCGATGCCGGTGGCGGACTTGTCGATGCGGCGCGCCAGACCTGTCAGCACCTTGCCGGAACCGACTTCATAAAGCGTCGTCACGTCATTCTTGCCGAACCATTCGACCGTCTCGCGCCAGCGAACCTGGCCGGTGACCTGCTCGACGAGAAGGCGCACGATCTCCTGCGGATCGCTGACGGGTGCTGCACGGACGTTGGCGATGACGGGCACCACCGGCGCCTTGGCCTCGACGGCAGCCAGCGCTTCGCGCATGGCATCGGCGGCCGGCGCCATCAGGGCCGAATGGAAGGGGGCGGAGACGGAGAGCATCAGCGCGCGCTTGGCGCCCTTCTCCGTCGCAAGCCGGGCTGCGACCTCGACGGCCGGCTTGGAACCGGAGATGACGAGCTGGCCGCCGCCATTGTCATTGGCGATCTGGCACGAGCCACCCTTGGAGGCTTCCTGACAGATCGCTTCGACATCCGCCTGCTCCAGGCCGATGATCGCGGCCATGGCGCCCTCGCCGACCGGAACGGCCGATTGCATGGCATTGCCGCGAATGCGCAGCAGTCGCGCGGTGTCGGCAAGCGAGAAGGTGCCGGCGGCGCAGAGCGCGGAATATTCGCCGAGCGAATGGCCGGCGACGTAGGAGACCTTGTCCTTCAGCGACAGGCCGCGCGCTTCAAGTACGCGCATGACGGCGATGGAAACGGCCATCAGCGCCGGCTGGGCGTTCGCCGTCAGCGTCAGGATGTCCTCGGGGCCTTCGAACATGATGGCGGACAATTTCTGGGCCAGCGCATCGTCGACTTCGGCGAAAACGGCGCGCGCTTCCGGGAAGGCTTCGGCGAGTTCCTTGCCCATGCCGACAGCCTGGCTGCCCTGGCCGGGGAAGGTGAATGCTACGCTCATAGGGGTTTCTCCCGTCTTCTGTTTCCTTTTCCATTCACATTCCAGCCCGTCAAGTCAAGGCATTGCGCCCTGAAGCACCCTTCCCGGCCCGTCCTTTCCAAGGCCTTGCACAGGGAATCGCCCTCCCCGTCTTGCACTTCACGGCAGGCCGCCTACATTCGCGCGGTTCCCACAAAAGGATTTTCCCTCCCATGAAATACAATCCGCTCGGCAGGACCGGCATGAGCGTGTCGGAGATCTGCCTCGGCACCATGACCTGGGGATCGCAGAACAGCGAGCAGGAAGCCCAAGACCAGCTCGACTACGCGTTCTCTGAAGGCGTCAACTTCATCGACACAGCAGAACTTTATCCCACCACGCCGCTTTCGCCGGAAACCTACGGCGATACGGAACGCTTCATCGGCAACTGGATGAAAGCGCGCGGCAACCGCGACAAGGTTATCCTCGCCACCAAGGTCGCCGGCCCCGGCCGGCCCTACATTCGCGGTGGCGCACCGATGAGCCGCAAGGGCATCCTGGAGGCGATCGACGACAGCCTCCAGCGCCTGAAGACCGACTATGTCGATCTCTACCAGCTGCACTGGCCGAACCGCGGGCATTATCACTTCCGCAACGCCTGGAGCTACGAGCCGGCCAAGCAGGACCGCGAAAAGGTCGCCGCCGAGATCGAGGAAATCCTCGATACCATCGGCGAGATCGTCAAAGCCGGCAAGGTTCGTGCACTCGGCCTGTCCAACGACACCGCCTGGGGCACGATGCGCATGCTGGCCCGCGCGGAAGAAAAGGGCCTGCCGCGCGTCGCGTCCATCCAGAACGAGTACAACCTGCTCTACCGGACCTACGACCTCGACCTTGCAGAACTGTCGCATCACGAGGACATCGGCCTGCTCGCCTATTCGCCCCTCGCCGCCGGCCTCCTGACCGGCAAATATCTCGACGGCGCGCGCCCGGAGGGCTCGCGTCTCACGAAGAACGGCGATCTCGGCGGACGCTACCAGCCGCTGCAAGAGCCGGCGGTCAGGGCCTATGTGGAGATTGCGAAGGAAAACGGCATAGACCCCGCGCAGATGGCGCTGGCCTTCTGCCTGACGCGGCCCTTCATGGCCTCGGTCATCATCGGCGCGACGTCGATGGAGCAGCTGAAGACCAATATCGGATCGAAGGACCTGACACTTTCGGCCGACGTGATGAACGGCATCCGCCGTATCCACCGGCTCTATCCGGCGCCGATGTAAAGCAAAACGGGCGGCCCGGTTATGGGCCGCCCGTATCGCATCGATGGACTTCCGTCGTGAGACTTTCAATGCCTCAGCCGCGCCGGGCCGCCTCGATTGCGGCGACGTCGATCTTCTTCATCGTCATCATCGCGTCGAACGCGCGCTTCGCCTCGCCGCCACCGGCAACCAGAGCCTCCATGAGAACGCGCGGCGTGATCTGCCAGGAGATGCCCCATTTGTCCTTGCACCAGCCGCATTCACTTTCCTGGCCGCCATTGCCGACGATCGCATTCCAGTAGCGGTCGGTCTCTTCCTGATCTTCGGTAGAAATCTGGAAGGAAAAGGCTTCGTTGTGCTTGAAGGTCGGACCACCGTTCAGGCCGATGCACGGTACGCCGGCGACCGTGAAGCCCACGACAAGGACCTCTCCCTGCTTTCCATCGGGGTAGTCGCCGGGCGCACGGGTAGTCTCTCCCACAGCGCTATCGGGAAACGTCGCGGCATAGAAACGGGCTGCCGCTTCGGCATCCTTGTCGAACCACAGGCAGATCGTGTTCTTCGGCATTGGGCATCCTCCTATCTTTGATCGCAGGCCGTCGGTGACGGCCGATACCTGGAAGACGTGCGATCCCGCGGCAAGCCGACATCGTGTTTGAAAAATAGTGCAGGAACCGAAAGAAACCCGCCGTTTCCGGCGGGTTTCCAGTCGTGCCCCATGCTGGGTGACGTTACGGCGTCGTGGTGGTAGCGCCACCACCTTCGGCGGGCTGCTGGCCACCGCTCGGCTGGGTATCCAGCGTCTGCGTGCCGCCTGTTGCACCGCCCGTCTGGCCTTCGGTGGCAGTGCCGCCGGCCGGAGCCGTGTCCTGCGTGCCGATGGCCGAGGTATTGGCGTTCGGATCGACGCCGTCACCCGGCGTTCCGCTGCCGACGAAGTAGAAGATGCCCACCGCGACGAGCACGGCGAGGATTACGGCGACGGCCCAGCCGCCCGTGCCACTACCGCCATTGCTGGCGTTGACGACGGTCGGGCCGCGATCATCCACCGGAGGCGTATAACGATCTTCCGGGGGACGATTGACGAGGTTTGGGTCCTGCATGTCGGTCACTCCATCTGGTTGGATCGACGGGAAAACGCGGCATCCCGGATTTTGTTCCAGCCCCGTTCCCGAAACGAAACACGGCTTTCTGGCTTCGGGCCTTGCCTTCTCGCGGAAAATCCGTATAAGCGCGCTGTTCAACACACCCGGTCAATCGGCTGGTGGCTGAACGGAGGGCCGGCGATCCGAAGAGGATGGCCGTTTGGAGCCAAGGGTTCCAGCCTCCCGTGTCTCCGCTCTCGACCGTCTGGATTAACGCTTTTCTTGCTTCGGGCCCTGCGCCCTTGAGAACTGTCGTTGAGGCTTGGCGCCGGTTTCGGGTGTAAACGCAAGAAAGGCAAAGCCACATGGCTCTTTATGAACACGTATTCCTGGCTCGCCAGGATGTGTCCGCCCAGCAGGTCGACGCTCTCGTCGAACAGTACAAGGGCGTTATCGAATCGTTCGGCGGCAAGGTTGGCCGTGTCGAGAACTGGGGCCTCAAGTCCCTCACCTACCGCATCAAGAAGAACCGCAAGGCTCACTATGCGCTGATGGACATCGACGCTCCGGCGGCCGCTATCCACGAAATCGAGCGCCAGATGCGCATCAACGAAGACATCCTTCGTTACATGACCATCGCTGTTGAAGCGCACGAAGAAGGCCCGTCGGCCATGATGCAGAAGCGTGACCGCGACGACCGTCCGCGCCGCGAAGGCGACGATCGTGGCCCGCGCCGCGACTTCGGCGACCGTCCGCGCCGCGACTTCGGCGACCGCCCGCCGCGTGGCGACCGCCCGGCCCGCGAAGACCGCGCGTAATAGAAGCAGAAGGAGATTATAGATATGGCTGATGTTTCTTCCGCTCCGGCACGCCGTCCGTTCCACCGCCGCCGCAAGACCTGCCCCTTCTCGGGCGCAAACGCACCGAAGATCGACTACAAGGACGTCCGTCTTCTGTCGCGCTACATTTCCGAGCGCGGCAAGATCGTTCCGTCCCGCATCACGGCCGTTTCCCAGAAGAAGCAGCGCGAACTCGCCAAGGCGATCAAGCGCGCCCGCTTCCTCGGCCTGCTGCCCTACGTCGTAGCGTAATGATCTGACTCTGCGGCCTGACTCGACGTCAGACTGCGAGCCTTGACTCAAGGGGAAGACGGCTTGCCGCCTTCCCCATTTCCCTTCCGCGTTGGGCGCGGATCGGAGTCGCCGGTCTTTTCCCGATCTCGGGCGAAACCAAAACCCCATGTTGGGGAGACAGTCCTGAATCAATGTCTCAGGAACCTCCTCTAACTGTCTGAACAGACAGGACAGCGAACCGTGAAGACCTTGACGCCAACCTCGATTGCGACCGGCCTCGTTGCCGGTGTGACCGCCGCTCTGCTATCGCTGAGCGCGAATGCGCAGTCGTCGTTCGCGATCGTGCTTTACGCCGCGTCCGCGCTTCCCATCCTGATTGCCGGCCTCGGCTGGGGCAATGCTAGCGCCTTCATCGCCGTCGTCGCCGGGGGCATCACCGCTTCCGCCCTCGTCTCCTCGAATTTCGCCGCGCTGATCGTGCTCATCACGCTGATCCCGGCCGGCTGGCTTTCCAACCTCGCGAACCTCGCCCGCCCGGCTTCCGAGCTCGGCGGTCCGGAAAACGCGCTCGCCTGGTATCCGCTCTCGAACATCCTTGCCCATCTCGCCATCATGGTGACACTCGGCATGATCGCGGTCGGGGCGATCGTCGGCTACAGCGACGAAATGGCGGGCGCGCTCGTCGATATCGTCATCGAGACGCTGAAGGCGCAGGAACCGCTCTACAATCCCGATGCCGCCGCCATCGCGCAGTTGAAGACCGTCTTCTCGCTGGCCCTGCCGCTGGTGCAGGGCGCGCTCTGGGTCTTCCTGCTGTTTGCGGCCTATTACATCGCGACCTTCATCGTGCGCGTCTCCGGCAAGGGTCTTCGCCCGCGTGAAGACATGCCGTCGACGCTGCGCATGCACCGCAACGCGATCTTCTTCTTTCTCGCCGGCCTCGTCCTCACCTTCATGGGCGGCGTTGCGGCGATCATCGGCGCGCTCGTCTGCGGCACCTTCGGGGCCGGTTTCGTGCTCGCCGGCTTCGCGAGCCTGCATTTCAGGACGCGCGGCAAGCCGTGGCGGCTGATTGCCCTGTGGTTCGCCTACATCTCGGTATTGCTCTTCACGATACCGGTCTTCGTCATCCTCCTCATGGGTCTGATGGACACGCGGCGCGCCATCGCGCTGACACCCTCAGGCCCGGCGGACAAGAAAAACCAGAACACCTGAGACTTAACGAAAGGAACTCTAAAATGGACGTCATTCTTCTCGAACGCATCGCCAAGCTCGGCCAGATGGGCGAAACCGTCAAGGTTCGCGACGGCTTTGCCCGTAACTACCTGCTGCCGCTCGGCAAGGCGCTGCGCGCCAACGAAGCCAACAAGAAGCGCTTCGAATCCGAGCGTTCGACGCTCGAAGCCCGCAACCTCGAGCGCAAGTCCGAGGCACAGGCCATTGCCGAAAAGCTGGACGGCAAGACGTTCGTCATCGTACGCTCGGCTGGTGAAACCGGCCAGCTGTACGGCTCGGTCGCTGCCCGCGACGTCATCGAAGCGCTTGCTACCGAAGGCTTCAACGTCGGCCGCAACCAGGTCGAGCTGAACACCCCGATCAAGGCAATCGGCCTGCACAAGGTCGTGCTGCACCTGCACGCCGAAGTCGAAATCTCGGTCGAAGTCAACGTTGCCCGTTCGGCTGAAGAAGCCGAGCGCCAGTCGAAGGGCGAAAGCCTGACGTCGGCCGACGCCATCTACGGCGTTGACGAAGACGCGCTGACGGCTGCCGATTTCTTCGACCCGGAAGCTGAAGGCGTCGAAGAAGACGACGCATAATATCCGATTTTGTCGGATTGTTACGGGACGGGTCGGCTTTTGCCGGCCCGTTTTCGTTTGGGGGCTAGAAAGCACGGGTTGAAATCCCGATTTTCGCATCAATATTTATATGTCGTTAGACTGGAGTGGCGGTTGGGCCGCATTCAGGCCGGTTTCCGACCAGACCCGTTTCCGCCAGATTTTTAAGCGTGACGGAGTTTAGCGCATGAAATTCATTGTGCAGACACTGGTTTCCCGCCTCGTCGAGACCGGCAACCTGAAGATCACCTATCCTGACGGAACCAGCCAGACATTTGGCGACGGCACCGGCAACCCCATCCATATGCGCCTCAACACCCGCAAGGCCGTGTGGGGCATCGCACTCGATCCGGCCTACTATCTCGGCCATCACTATGGCACCGGCGATATCGATGTCGTCGAAGGCGACATGTACGGCCTGTTAAAGACCGTCTTCACCGGCAACCCCGATTTCAGATATTACGACACTCGCTGGAACCACCTGCTCGAGCGGGTTCGCTACGTCTTCCGCTGGGTGCGGGAGAAGAACAGCGTGGTGCGCTCGCGCCGCAACGTGCAGCACCACTATGACCTCACGGGCGCGCTCTACGACCTCTTCCTCGACCGGGACCGGCAATATTCCTGCGCCTATTTCGAGCACCCCGACCAGACGCTCGATGATGCCCAGCTTGCCAAGAAGCGCCATATCGCCGCCAAGCTCAACATCAACAGGCCAGGCCAGAGCGTGCTCGATATCGGCAGCGGCTGGGGCGGCATGGCGCTCTACCTTGCCCGCCAGCTCGGCGCGAAGGTGACGGGCGTCACCCTTTCGGACGAGCAGCATTCCGTTTCCGAAAGCCGGGCACGGGAGGCCGGACTGACGGACGAGGTGAAATTCCTCCTGCAGGATTACCGAAACACCGAGGGGCCCTTCGACCGCATCGTGTCCGTCGGCATGTTCGAACATGTCGGCCGGCCGAACTATCTCACCTTCTTCCGCAAAAGCGCCTCGCTTCTTCAGCGCGACGGTGTGATGCTGCTGCATACGATCGGCCGCACGGATCGCCCCTCCGCCAACAATCCCTTCATCGAGAAGTACATTTTTCCGGGCGGCTACATGCCTGCCCTTTCGGAAGTGATGCAGGCTGTGGAAAAGAGCGGGCTTGTGGTGACGGATGTGGAAATCCTCCGCCTCCATTATGCCGAGACATTGCGCCACTGGCGGGAGCGCTTCATGGCGAAGCGGGACGAGGCGAAGGCGCTCTACGACGAGAAATTCTGCCGCGTCTGGGAGTTTTATCTCGCCGCCTCCGAAAGCGCCTTCCGCTGGCAGAACCTCGTCGTCTTCCAGCTCCAGCTGGCTCACGATCAGGAGGCCGTGCCGCTGACGCGCGGCTATATCGGCCGCGGCGAGGATTGCCTGAAAGCGCACGAGGGCAATCCGAAGGGCGACAGGCAGGGGGCACGCCAGTTCCCCCAGGAGGCTTCGCTTTGAGATTCGGGGCTTGAGTCAACCGAAAGCCGGCAGGCCCTGATGAATCCGGGTTTGCCGTCTTCGCGCCGCCTGTGGATAAGTCTAACATCGGGCCTAACGGAGGAGACGGGCCGGAAGCGCTTGACCCTCGGGGCCAAAGCAACCAAACCAGCGACCTTCGAAAAACAGAGACGGGGAGATTCGGGACGATGAACGATGCCGTGCGCAAGCTCAACCAGGCCGGTCGCGAGAATGCGGAGCTGCACCACCGCGAGGCACCGAACAACGTCGAAGCCGAGCAGGCGCTGCTCGGCGCCATCCTCGTCAACAACGACGCCTATTACCGCGTCTCGGATTTTTTGAAGCCTCTGCATTTCCAGGAGCCGCTGCATCGCAAGATCTACGAGCTTGCCGGCGATACCATCCGCATGGGCAAGATCGCCACGACCATCACGCTGAAGACGCACCTGCCGTCGGACAGCAAGGTCGGCGACCTCACGATCCCGCAATATCTTGCGCGCCTTGCCGCCGAAGCCGTGACGATCATCAACGCGGAAGACTATGGCCGCGCCATCTACGATCTCGCGCTGCGCCGCTCGCTGATCAATATCGGCGAGGACATGGTCAACATCGCCTATGACGCGCCGCTCGACATGCCGCCGCAGACCCAGATCGAAGATGCCGAGCGCCGCCTGTTCGAACTGGCCGAGACCGGCCGCTACGACGGTGGCTTCCAGTCGTTCAACGATGCGGTGGCGCTCGCCATCGACATGGCCGGGCAGGCCTTCGAGCGCGACGGCTCGCTGTCGGGCATCTCCACCGGCATCCATTCGCTGGATGGTCGCATGGGCGGCCTGCAGCGTTCCGACTTGATCGTGCTCGCCGGACGTCCCGGCATGGGCAAGACCTCGCTTGCCACCAACATCGCCTACAATATCGCGGCCTCCTACGAGCCCGAAATCCAGGCGGACGGCTCGTACAAGGCGAAGAACGGCGGCGTCGTCGGTTTCTACTCGCTCGAAATGTCCTCCGAACAGCTCGCCACCCGTATCATCTCCGAGCAGACCGAAGTCTCGTCGTCGAAAATCCGCCGCGGCGACATTTCCGAGGCCGATTTCGAAAAGCTCGTCGCCTGCAGCCAAATGATGCAGAAGGTGCCGCTCTATATCGACCAGACCGGTGGTATCTCGATTGCCCAGCTTTCCGCCCGCGCACGTCGCCTCAAGCGTCAGCGCGGCCTCGATTGCCTCGTGGTGGACTATATCCAGCTCATGACCGGCTCTGGCAAATCCAGCGACAACCGCGTGCAGGAAATCACCCAGATCACCACGGGCCTCAAGGCGCTCGGCAAGGAACTGAACGTACCCATCATCGCACTGTCCCAGCTCTCCCGTCAGGTTGAGAGCCGCGAAGACAAGCGCCCGCAGCTCTCCGACCTTCGCGAATCGGGTTCGATCGAGCAGGACGCCGACGTGGTGCTCTTCGTGTTCCGCGAGGAATATTATGTGAAGAACATGGAGCCCCGCGACGAGTTCGACCCGAAATACGAGGAATGGAAGATGAAGTTCGAGGCCGTGAAGGGCACGGCCGACGTCATCATCGCCAAGCAGCGTCACGGACCGACCGGCACGGTAAAACTCGCCTTCCAGTCGGAATTCACCCGCTTCACCGACCTCGCCGACCCTTCCTTCACCCAGTACGAGCATTGAGGGCGAAGGCGTCTTCTTAGGAATGGCCGGGCTCTGCCCGGCCGTTGCATTTCTGCGAAAGCGTCTACTTCTTCACGAAGGCCGGCGCCTTGCAGACATCAGCGACGATAGCGAGCGCCTTGCGGCCGCGTTCTTTCTCGTCCGCATCGGCCATCGTGATGTCCAGCCGGTCGGAGCACATGCCGTCCGAGGCGCCGCTTTCACCTGAAAGGGACATGCGGCTCGAACAATAGAGACCGGCCCCGGTCAGCACGATCTGTTCAGCGTCCGGCGAATCGAACGGAATCGGGTTCGTTTCCGCGATCATGTCATCGACGGAAGCATAGGCCGTGACGGCGGTGACGCGGGTGAGATCGACGAGTGCCATCGTCAAGGTCGCCCATTTCTCGGGAAATTGCAGCGCGGACGTCGTGCGTGCCCGGCAAGGCGCGCCGGAGACTTCCAGCCTCGTCACCAGCCGCGGCGCCTTGGGATTGTCGACGATCGAATAGTAAATATCGTTGTTTTCGTTGCGGTCCGGTGCCGCGCCGTCCTGCGAGAGGCCGAGCAACACGGCATGCGCATCGCGCATCTCGGCATCCGTCGGCGTATCATGCGCTTGCGCCGATGCCTGGCATGCGACCATCAGGGCCAAGCCTGCCAATATTCCTGTTATGCCCCGTCGCATCGTCTTTTCCTTTTTGGCGGGCACCATAGAGACGGCCTTCGCCGGCGGCAATGCGACCGACGAGCGTATTGCCGCCACAGTCCACAGGCTGTATTTCAAGCCCATGAGCACGCACCACATCACCACCCGCCCCACCCTTCCCGTCGCCGGAGAGGATCACGCCCGCCTGACGATCGATCTTTCGGCGCTCGCCGACAACTGGCGCGCCATGGCACGGCGCTCGGGTGCGGCCCGTACCGCCGCCGTGCTGAAGGCCGACGCCTATGGCATCGGCCTCGAACCGGCTGCGAAAACCTTTCACCAGGCCGGTGCGCGGGACTTTTTCGTGGCAACACCGGCCGAAGGCGCGGCTCTGCGCGGCGTGCTACCGGATGTGCGCATCTACGTGCTTTCGGGCATGTGGGCTGGCTCCGAGCGGCTTTTCTTCGAATTCGACCTCGTGCCCGTGATCGTCTCGGAAGAACAGCTCGTCGTCTTCATGGCGGCGATTGCCGATGGCGGCGATCTGCCCTGCGTGCTGCATGTCGATACCGGCATGAGCCGGCTCGGCCTGCGTGTCGAGGATGCGCTGGCGCTTGCCGATGACAGCTCCCGCCCCGCGAGCTTCGCGCCCATCATGCTGCTCAGCCACCTCGCCTGCGCCGACGATCCGGGCCATCAGCTCAACCGCCAGCAGCTCCAGCGCTTCCGCAGCGTCGTCGAGGCCTTCGACGATATCGATGCGACGCTTGCCAACTCCGCCGGCATCTTCCTCGGCGAGGACTACCACTTCACCCTCACCCGCCCCGGTATCGCGCTCTATGGCGGCGCCGCCGTCAACGATGTCCCGAATCCGATGAAGCCCGTCGTCACCGCCGAGGCGCGCATCCTGCAGGTGCGCGAGGCGAAAGCCGGTGAGAGCGTCAGCTACGGCGCCTCGACGGTTTTCACGCGCGACACGCGCATCGCCGTCGCCGCCCTCGGCTACGCGGACGGCTATATGCGCAGCCTCTCCGGCTCCGGCGTGCCGCTGCGCAAGGCGAACATTCCCGGTGCCAGCGGCGTTCTGCATGGCCGAACCGTTCCCCTGATCGGCCGCGTCACCATGGACCTCACCCATTTCGACGTCACCGACCTGCCCGCAGGCAGCGTGCGCGCCGGCGACTTCATCGAAGTCTTCGGCAGGAACATGCCGATCGAGGATGTCGCGCGTGCCGGCGGCACGATCGACTACGAACTCCTCACCGGCCTCGGCCGCCGCTACGAACGGCGATACGAGCATGTGAAAAAATAGGATGCGTTCCTGTTTTGTGCTAATGGCTCTCCGATTGATTCCGGAGAGCGATACCTGATGGCGAAAGCCCGCACCCAATTCATCTGCCAGAACTGCGGCACCGCGCATTCCCGCTGGGTCGGGAAATGCGAGGGCTGCGGCGAGTGGAACACCGTCGTCGAGGAAGACCCGATGGGCGGCATCGGCTCCGGGCCCGGCAGGGTGCCGAAGAAGGGCCGTCCCGTCGCGCTGACGGCGCTCTCGGGCGAAATCGAGGAAGCGCCGCGCATCCACACCGGCATCGGCGAACTCGACCGCGCGACCGGCGGCGGCTTCGTGCGCGGCTCGGCGGTGCTGATCGGCGGCGATCCGGGCATCGGCAAGTCGACCCTGCTCATGCAGGCCGCCGCCGCCCTCTCCCGCCGCGGCCACCGCATCATCTATGTCTCGGGCGAAGAGGCTGTCGCGCAGGTGCGTCTGCGTGCCCAGCGCCTGCAGGCCGCCGAGACGGACGTGCTGCTCGCCGCCGAAACCAATGTCGAGGACATTCTTGCGACAGTCGGGGAAGGCAAGCGGCCGGATCTCATCATCATCGATTCGATCCAGACGCTGTGGAGCGACACGGCGGAGGCAGCACCCGGCACGGTGACGCAGGTGCGCACCGGCGTGCAGGCGATGATCCGCTTCGCCAAGCAGACGGGTGCCGCCATGGTGCTCGTCGGCCATGTCACGAAGGACGGCCAGATCGCCGGCCCGCGCGTCGTCGAGCACATGGTCGACGCCGTGCTCTATTTCGAGGGCGACCGCGGCCATCACTACCGCATCCTGCGCACCGTCAAGAACCGTTTTGGGCCGACGGACGAGATCGGCGTCTTCGAAATGTCCGACAAGGGACTGCGCGAAGTCTCCAACCCTTCCGAACTCTTTCTCGGCGAGCGCAATGCGAAATCGCCGGGCGCCGCAGTCTTCGCCGGCATGGAGGGCACGCGGCCCGTGCTCGTCGAGGTGCAGGCGCTGGTCGCGCCCACCTCGCTCGGCACGCCCCGACGCGCGATCGTCGGCTGGGATTCGGCACGGCTTTCAATGATCCTTGCGGTGCTGGAAGCCCATTGCGGCGTGCGGCTCGGGCAACACGATGTTTACCTCAATGTGGCGGGCGGTTATCGCATTTCGGAGCCGGCAGCGGACCTTGCGGTCGCCTCAGCGCTCGTTTCCTCGCTTGCCGGTCTTGCCCTTCCCGCCGATTGCGTCTATTTCGGCGAAGTCAGCCTGTCGGGCGCCATTCGCCCGGTAGCGCACACCGCCCAGCGCCTCAAGGAGGCGGAGAAACTGGGTTTTTCGCAGGCCGTCCTGCCCGCCGGTTCCGCCGATCTGCCCAAGGGCGCTGGCGGCCGCTGGAGCGAGATCGACAGCCTGCCGGATCTGGTGGCGCGCATTGCCGGATCGAAAAGCGCCCTCAAGCGGCAAGACGAAGACGTCTGACGGCCTTCGGCAACGGAAACCCCTGTGGGAAACCCGTGCCGAACCGGGACGGCAAAGACGCCTTCCGCTAATGTGCGCTCCGCACGGGACGTGGGGTCTGGCGACATTTCGGGTTTGGAGTAGGACGAACATGCCCATCACAATTCTCGACGGTATCGTCATCGGCGTCGCGCTGTTTTCCGCCGTGCTGGCGATGGTGCGCGGCTTTTCGCGCGAGGTACTGTCCGTAGCAAGCTGGGTGGGTGCCGCGGCAGCCGCCTACTTCCTCTATCCGGTGCTTCTGCCTTACGCGAAGGATTACACGACGAGCGACACCGTCGCGATGGTCGGCTCCGCCGGCGCCGTCTTCCTCGTCGCGCTCATCGTGATCTCCTTCATCACCATGCGGATCGCCGATTTCATCATCGACAGCCGCATCGGCGCGCTCGACCGCACGCTGGGCTTCCTGTTCGGTGCCGCCCGCGGCATTCTGCTCGTCGTCGTCGCCATGCTGTTCTTCAACTGGCTGGTCGCACCGCAGCAGCAGCCGCCATGGGTCACGACGGCGAAATCGAAGCCGCTGCTCGACAATCTCGGCTCGCGCCTCATTGCGCTGCTGCCCGAGGACGCCGATGCCACGATCATCGACCGCCTGCGCGGCAAGCCCACCGACGGTGCGCCGGCGACCGGCGAAGGCGGCACGACGGAAGACCCGGACGCCGCAACGGGCACAGGGGGCGCCGACCAGGCGCCAGCCGAAGAAACGCCCGCCACGAACGGATAAGTGATCAGGGGAGCCGCCACTCGCTAAATTTGACGAAGGCAGGCTCCCCGTTTTTTTGGTAGGATAGACAATCGCCACTGACGCTTCCGGGCCTCGGTGGCAAATGCTTTAGGCCATACCCATATGGGCATGGCCGGCACCCGACGAAGACCCGTGCAACCTCCTATGGTCCCGAGCAAAGGCTTGCAGCAATGAGCGATTTCCTGTTCCCCGGCCGCCACGACGACGATCTCGACGGCGATACGCTTCACGAAGAGTGCGGCGTCTTCGGCATTCTCGGCCATCCGGACGCCGCAACGCTGACGGCGCTCGGCCTGCACGCGCTCCAGCATCGCGGCCAGGAGGCCGCCGGTATCGTCTGCTTCGACGGCAAGCAGTTCCATACCGAAAAGCATATGGGCCTCGTCGGCGACCACTACACCAACCCCGCGACGCTCGCGAAACTGCCCGGCAACATGGCGATCGGCCATACGCGCTACTCCACGACCGGCGAAGTGGCGCTGCGCAATGTCCAGCCGCTCTTTGCCGAACTCGAAGTGGGCGGTATCGCCGTCGCCCATAACGGCAACTTCACCAACGGTCTGACGCTGCGTCGCCAGCTGATTGCCGGTGGTGCCATCTGTCAGTCGACTTCCGACACCGAAGTCGTGCTCCATCTCATCGCCCGCTCGCGCTACACCAATACGACGGACCGCTTCATCGACGCGATCCGCCAGATGGAAGGCGGCTATTCGATGCTCGGCATCACCCGCACCAAGCTGATCGCCGCCCGCGACCCCACGGGCATCCGCCCGCTCGTCATGGGCGAACTCGACGGCAAGCCGATCTTCGCGTCTGAAACCTGCGCGCTCGACATCATCGGCGCGAAGTTTATCCGGGACGTCGAGAACGGCGAGATCATCGTCTGCGAGATCCAGCAGGACGGTTCGATCACCATCGAGGCCAAGAAGTCAGGCAATCCGCAGCCGGAGCGCCTCTGCCTGTTCGAATATGTCTATTTCGCCCGTCCCGACTCGGTCGTCGGCGGCCGCAGCGTCTATGTCGCGCGCAAGAACATGGGCATCAACCTCGCCAAGGAGCACCCGGTCGAAGGCGACGTCGTCGTACCGGTTCCCGATGGCGGCACGCCGGCAGCACTCGGCTATGCCCAGCAGAGCGGTATTCCGTTCGAATACGGCATCATCCGCAACCACTATGTCGGCCGCACCTTCATCGAACCGACGCAGCAGATCCGCGCCTTCGGCGTGAAGCTGAAACATTCGGCCAACCGGGCGATGATCGAAGGCAAGCGCGTCATCCTCGTCGACGACTCCATCGTGCGCGGCACGACGTCGCTGAAGATCGTGCAGATGATCCGCGATGCCGGCGCCAAGGAAGTGCATATCCGCGTCGCAAGCCCGATGATCTTCTACCCCGACTTCTACGGCATCGACACGCCCGATCGGGACAAGCTGCTTGCCAACCAGTACAACGACGTCAAGGCGATGGCCAAGCACATCGGCGCCGACTCGCTGGAGTTCATCTCGATCGACGGCCTCTACCGCGCCGTCGGCGGCGAAGACCGCAACAACGCCCGCCCGCAGTTTACCGACCACTACTTCACCGGCGACTATCCGACGCGCCTCCTTGACAAAGAAGGCGAGACGATGGGACGGAAGATTTCGGTAATGGCAAGCAACGGATAATTGACAGCAGCATGAGCATCGACCTGAAAGACCGCATCGCGCTGGTCACCGGCGCATCGCGCGGGATCGGCTATTTCACTGCCCTCGAATTGGCCAAGGCCGGCGCGCATGTCGTCGCCTGCGCCCGCACCGTCGGCGGGTTGGAAGAACTGGACGATGCGATCAAGGCCGCTGGCGGCTCTGCGACGCTGGTGCCCTTCGATCTCGCCGACATGGGCGCCATCGACAAGCTGGGCGGCTCGATCTTCGAACGCTGGGGCAAACTCGATATCCTCGTCGCCAATGCCGGCGTGCTGGGCACGATCTCGCCGATCGATCATGTCGAGGCGAAGGTCTTCGAGAAGGTCATGAACATCAACGTCACGGCGACGTGGCGCCTGATCCGTTCGGTCGCCCCGCTGCTTCTGAAATCGGATGCCGGTCGCGCCGTCATCCTCTCCTCCAGCGCCGCGCACAAGTGCAAACCCTTCTGGGGCCCCTACTCCGCTTCCAAGGCGGCTGTCGAAGCCTTGGCGCGCACCTGGGCCGGCGAGACGCAGCGTACGCCTCTGCGCATCACCTCCGTCGATCCCGGTGCCACGCGCACCGCAATGCGCGCGCAGGCGATCCCCGGCGAGGATCCCTCGACCGTGCAGCATCCTTCGGACGTCGCGAAGGCTATTCTCCCGCTGGTCGCGCCTGATTATGCCGAGACGGGCAAGCTCTTCGACATGCGCCAGGGCCGTCTGGTGGACTACCGTCTGCCGGAGTAGAGCGCGAAGGTCTGATTACCCGTTAAACGGCGCGGCACACCGCGCCGTTTTCTTTTGCCCGCGACAGCCGCTCGAGGTCTGTCGAACGGACGGCATCCCAACCTACTTGTCCACCACCGTCGTCACGACGACCGAAAGCCCCGGTGCGAGATATTTCGAGAGGTCCTGCCCCTCGTCGATGGCGATACGTACCGGGATGCGCTGGGCCACCTTGGTAAAATTGCCGGTGGCATTGTCGGGCTTGATCACGCTGAATTCCGAGCCTGCCGCCGGCGAAAAGCGTTCGACATGGCCCTTCAGCGTCGCATGCTTGAACGCATCGACACGCACCTCCACGGCCTGCCCCGGTTTGATGTAGGCGAGCTGCGTTTCCTTGAAATTGGCGATAACCCAGGTGTCGTGCGGAACGATGGCCATGAGCTGGGTTCCTGCGGCGACATACTGGCCGAGCTTGACGCCCACCTCGCCCACCACGCCATCGCGCGGCGCGGTGATGACCGTGTTCGAGAGATCGATTTTTGCGAGTTCCACCGAGGCTTCCGCGCCCGCGACGGCCGCGCGCAAAGAATCGCGGCTGACGATGATCGTCTGGAGGTCCTGCCGGGAGACTTCGAGATTGGCCTGCGCCTGCGAGACGGAGGCTTCGGCCTGATCGAGCGTGGTGCGGCTCTGCTCGCGGTCGGCCTGGGTGGCGATGCCCTTGTTTGACAGCTCTTCGACGCGGTTCCAGTTCTCCTCCGCCCGGCGCTTGGCGTAGGTGGCGCTGGCAAGCGCCGCCTCGCTGGCGCCGATGCGGGCCTTGGCGGCATTCTCCTGCTGGGCGGAATTGGCAAGCGCCGCCTGCTGGCTGGCCAGCGTGGCCTTCGCCTGCTCGACCTTCTGGCGATAGATACGATCGTCGAGGCGGGCGAGCACGGCACCGGCCTTCACAGGCTCGTAGTCCTTCACCTCGACATCCGTGACATAGCCGGCGAGCTGCGGGCTGATCAGCGTGACGTAGCCGCGAACATAGGCGTTGTCGGTCGTCTGCACGTCGCTTGAAAACGGCGGAAGCTGCCAGGCATAGGCGACGACGCCGACACCGGCGAGGCCGAGGATGACGGCGAGTGCCGTCGCGGTGTTGCGGATATACTGTTTCATGGCATCAACCTTCAACGGCCGCTTCGCCGCCTGCGCGGGTGCTGGCCTCTCTGATATGGACGTAAATCCTGTGGATGGCGAGTGCGGCGGCCGAGGCGACGGCCAGCAGCGCGATGACGAAGAATGCGTCGTTGTGGGCCAGCACGTTCGCCTCGCGCGTCACCTGCTGACCGAGCAACGCGACGCCCTCGGCCTTCAGGATCGCGGCATCGGTGATCGTGTGGCTATAGGCGGCCGACAGCTGCGAGACGCGGGCGGCGACCAGCGGATCGGTCAGCGTCATCGCCTGGGCGAGCACGTTCGAATGGAATTTTTCGCGCAGCGTGATGAAGGAGCCGAAGATCGCCGAGCCGGCAAGGCCGCCGAGGCTCTGCGTCACCAGGAAGACGACGATGAAGCTCAGGATGTATTGCGGACCCTTGCGCAGCGCCATGGTGAAGCCGGAGGCGATGGCCGGTGGCAGGAACAGGCTGCCGCCGGCCGCGATCATCGCCTGGCTGAGATACATCTGCTCGGGCCGGGTCAGGTTCGTCGCCTGGCTGTCGAGAAATGCACCGACCCCGATCAGCAACAGCGCGACCATGTGGATGCCGGGCTCCCGGCCGGGCTTTATGATCGCCGCGCAGAGAAGGCCACCCGCGGCCGTGGCCAGAGCCACGACGCTGTAGAGGCCGATCAGCTGGTCGTTCTGCAACCCCATGATCTGGAAGAAGTTGCCGGCGACGGCGGTCTGCTCGGCAAGCATCAGGCGGAAAAGGATCAGCACCGCCGCGAAGTGCAACATCTCGCGGCTGACGAGCCAACGCAGATCGATGAGCGGCTTTTCACGGTTGAGCTCCAGCACGGCGGCGATGGTCAGCGCCACGATCATGACGACCGAGAGTTCACCGATCCACTGCGCCTCCATCCACCAATAGGTCCGCCCCGTCACGAGGATGACGGCACCCGAGCCGAAGCCGATGGCAATGAAGAAATAGCTGACGATATCGAGCTTCTCGATGACCTTCGCGCGCGGCAGAGGGGTCAGCGGTAGGAGGTAGATCGCCGCGAAGGAGAGCATGGAGAGCGCGACCTCGAGGATGAGCAGGCCCCGCACGTTGCCGAGTTCGATGAGCGGCGGCGAGATGATGCGCGTCAGCGGCGCGGCAAGGCCGATATTGGTGAGCGCCAGCGAGATGCCGATCGTCAGCTTGCGCGCCGGCGTGAAGGCTTCCAGCATGTAGAGAAAGCCCAGCGAGGACAGCGGGGCGGCGGCAATGCCCGCGAAGAACCGCAGCACGATCGCCGAATGCAGGTCGGTGATGAACATATGCAGCACCGTCACGACGAGGAACACGGCGATGCCGAGTTCGGCGAAGTGGCGCAGGCCATACTGGTTGCGGATCTTTATGAGCGCGATCGACAGCGAGGCATTCGGCGCCATGTAGGCGGCCATCAGCCAGACGGCCTCCGCACTCGTCGCACCGAACGGGCCTTGCAACTGCGGAATGTTGGCGGCGACGAGGTTCATGCCGAAGCCCTGCGTCATGGCAAGCAGGGTGGAAGCGGCCATATAGGCGGCAGCGCGGGATGGCGCCATGGGAGGCGGTGTCGGCGGGGCGGCGGCGGGTGCCTGCCCGGCCGGCTCTTTTGCCTCGTCCTCCGTCCCGCGCATATCCGTGGCGGGAACGGTGCTCATGCTTCCACGCTCTCCCGACAGCTTCTGGCGATATTGTCCGCCATGGCCGAAAAAACCTTCACGGTGGTCTGCATGTCGGCCGTCGTGATGCTGTTCAGCACGTCGGCGCGCAGCGAGCGGGCGAGGTCCAGCACCTCCTCGGCAACCTTGGCGCCGTGCGGCGTCATGGCGATCTGCTTGGCCCGGCGATCGCCCTCGACCGACTGGCGCTCGATGAACCCCTGCTTCTCCATGCCGTCGAGCAAGCGCACGAGCGTCGGCGTCTCGATGTCGAGTTCCTCGGCAAGCTCCCGCTGGTTGAGCTGTGCGCCACGGCCGAGGATGAGAAGCGCGCGGGCGCGCGGCAATGTCAGGCCCCTCTCCTTCACGCGCGCGTCGAAAAGAGCACGCATCTTGCGCTGCACGCGGGAGAGGTCGTCGAGCAGGCGTTCACGGGGATCGTTAGCAGTCATCTTGATAGTCCAAATATTATTAGCTTACTATCTATTTGCTTGCTAGTTAGTCGACCCGCACCAAAAAATCAAGCCCTGTCCACAAAGTGTGGACAGGGCTTTCGGTAGGCTCACGCGGATGTGATGGCGGGACGTCTATCGGGCGTCGTGCTCTTCCGGGAATTCGCTGGCGCCGTTCGTCGTCGGCGCGGTCCAGCCGCCATATTTGCGCTGCCAGGAACGCGCGCCGAAGGGGAGCGTGGCGAGATAGCCGATAACGGTCACCACCATCGTTTCCCAGGTGAAGCTCATCAAGGTGGCGACGTAGAGCACCACGAGCAGGATGAGCGGCAGCACCAGATCACGGCGCACACGGCTGCCCTCCGACTTGCCCGACCAGACCGGCAGGCGGCTCACCAGCAGGAAGCCGATCAGCACCGTGTAGCCGGAAGCCAGATAGGCAAAGAGTGGCGTCGGGGCGAGACCGAGGAAACCGACATAGACCGGCAGCAGCACCAGCATGGCGCCCGCCGGCGCCGGCACGCCGACGAAATACTCCGACTGCCATTTCGCCTTCGTCTCGCGCTCGGCCATCACGTTGAACCGCGCAAGGCGCAGGCCGGCGGCAATGGTGTAGATCAACGCGGCGATCCAGCCGAAGGAGCGCGCCTGATCGAGAATGAAGACATAGAGCACGAGGGCCGGCGCCACGCCGAAATTGACGATGTCGGCAAGCGAGTCCATCTGGCCGCCGAATTTCGACGTCGCTTTCAGGAGGCGCGCGATGCGGCCGTCAATCCCATCGAGGAAGGCAGCAAGCAGCACCATGCCGACGGCCAGCTCATAACGGTTCTCGAAGGCAAGCCGGATACCCGTGAGGCCGGCGCAGATGGCCAGAACCGTGATGACGTTGGGAATGATGACGCGCAGCGGGATTTCGCGCAGGCGGGGCCCGCGGGCCTCGTCGTTCGGGCCATTCGGCTCATAGGGCGGAAACGGTGTGTCCATCGCTTTTCGCTTCGTTCTTTCTCATGTGCGGCGCCTTCCCTGAAGGAGACAAGACGCCGCGTCCAATGGTCAATCACTCAGCCGCGACGGCTGACGACCGGTCCCTTGGCGGAGCCGAACTCCGCCAGCACCGTCTCACCGGCAATTGCCGTCTGGCCGAGGCTGACGCGCGGCTGCACGCCCTCCGGCAAAAACACATCAAGGCGCGAGCCGAAGCGGATCAGGCCGAAACGCTCACCGGCTTCCAGGCTGTCGTTCATGACGGTCCAGCACAGGATGCGGCGGGCAACGAGGCCGGCGATCTGCACGACGCCGATCGGGCCATGGG
Source organism: Shinella sp. CPCC 101442 (assembly GCF_024704725.1). Taxonomy (GTDB): domain Bacteria; phylum Pseudomonadota; class Alphaproteobacteria; order Rhizobiales; family Rhizobiaceae; genus Shinella. Next base: position 381,907 of record NZ_JALIQS010000002.1, read on the forward strand.
CGCTTTCGATGACGAGGCCGTTGCGCTCGTTTTCCTGGCTCGCCTTGTCGAGATCGGCATTGAGGAATTTTCCCGCGCGGTAGGCGACGCGCGAGACGCGGCCGCGCATCGGAGCGCGGTTCACGTGGCAATTGAAGACGTTCATGAAAACCGAGATGCGCAGCATCGGCTGGTCGCCGAGTTCCAGCTCGGCGGGGGGCGTGACCATGGCGATGGCCGAGACGCGGCCGTCTGCCGGGCTGATCACAAGATCGTCATCCTGCGGTGTCAGCCGCTCGGGATCGCGGAAGAAATAGGCGCACCAGGCGGTCAGGATGAAGCCGATCCACATCAGCGGCTCCCACGCGGCCCCCAACAGCAGCGAGACGACGAAGAAGCCGGCCACGAACTTCCAGCCCTCCCGATGGATCGGCACCAGGGTGCTGCGTATCGTATCGACCAAACTCATCTTCCGACATCTCCTGATGATTTCACGCCATCGACCTAGCGTGAAAACCCGGCGGGAGCAATGCGGCGTGGCGAATAGCCCCCAGCCGGCACCTTTTCCCGCGGCGCAATCCGGTAGCGGCTGTGAAGATTTCGGCACCGCAAAAGCTGCCTCACAGGCTTTCGCGCCTCCCCCTTTTTACCACCGTATTGACAAGGTTTGATCAACGGGGGAGATTTTTTGGGTTACTGCAGGGCGCGCCAGAACGGGCTTGAGGATTGGCCGGCGCTCAGGAGAGGATTTCCCGGCATGAGCAATACGGCCGCAACCAGGCCCGAAACACCTGTTCTTGGCGGTGCGGAGCCGGTGATCTACGTCACCGATTTTTCCGCTGCCCTCGCCTTTTACGTGGAAAAGCTCGGCTTTGCCGTCGATTTCACCTATGGCGAACCACCCTTCTTTGGAGTGGTCGCGCGTGATGCGGCGCGGCTTTGCCTGCGCAAGGTGGCAGGGCCGGTCTTCGCAGGCAATGTCCGGCAGCGGGAGGAGCTGCTGTCGGCCGCGATCACGCTCGAAAATGCAGCCGCGATCCAGCAGCTCTTTCTTGATTATCAGGCGGCCGGCCTGTCTTTCCATCTGACGCTGAGAACGCAGCCCTGGGGGGCGCGCAATTTCATCGTGCTCGATCCGGATGCCAACCTGATCCTGTTCGCCTCACCGGCAGAGTGATCACTCCGCCGCCGGAGCACCACGAACGATAATGCCGAGATCGTCGTTTTCGCGCACCTGCTTCAAACGCTCTTCGGCCTGTACGGCCTCGCGCTGGCGGTTCCACATGGAGGCGTAGAGGCCGTCGTCGCGCTGCATCAGTTCGCCATGCGTGCCGCGTTCGGCGATCACGCCGTCCTTCAAGACGATAATCTCGTCGGCCGAGATGACGGTCGACAGGCGGTGGGCGATGACGAGCGTCGTGCGGTTCTGCGAGACGACGTCGAGCGCGGCCTGGATTTCCTGCTCCGTCCGCGTATCGAGCGCGGAGGTCGCCTCGTCGAGGATGAGGATCGGCGGGCTTTTCAGGATGGTGCGGGCGATGGCGACGCGCTGCTTCTCGCCGCCCGAAAGCTTCAGGCCGCGCTCGCCGACCGTCGCCTTGAACCCATCGGGAAGATGGCGGATGAAGGGACCGATCTGCGCAGCCTCGGCGGCGGCGGAGACTTCCTCGTCGCTCGCGCCGGGGCGGCCATAGCGGATGTTGTAGGCGATCGTGTCGTTGAAGAGCACGGTATCCTGCGGCACCATGCCGATGACCTTGCGCAGGCTTTTCTGCGTCACGTCGCGCACGTCCTGCCCGTCGATCGTGATGGCGCCCTCCTGCACGTCGTAGAAGCGATAGAGAAGCCGCGACAGCGTGGACTTGCCCGCTCCCGAAGGGCCGACGACGGCGACGGTCTTGCCGGCCGGCACGTCGAAGGAGATGCCCTTGAGGATCGGCCGCTTCGGATCATAGGAAAAATGCACGTCCTTGAAGGAGATCGCACCGTCGGCGACGACGAGATCGATCGCGCCGGGCTTGTCCTGCACCTCTTCCTCGACTTCGAGAAGATCGAACATCTGCTCGATATCGGTCAGGCCCTGGCGGATTTCACGGTAGACGAAACCGATGAAGTTCAAGGGGATGGCGAGCTGGATCAGCATCGCATTGATGAAGACGAAGTCGCCGATTGTCTGCGTGCCCGCCTGCACGGCAAGGCCGGACATGACCATCATGACCGCCATGCCAAGGCCGAAGATCAGCGCCTGGCCGAAGTTCAGCCAGCCGAGCGACGTCCACACCTGGGTCGCCGCCTTCTCGTAGCGCTCCATGGACTGGTCGAAGCGGCGGGCCTCCATCTCCTCGTTGCCGAAATATTTGACGGTCTCGAAATTCAGGAGCGAGTCGATCGCCTTGGTGTTGGCCTCGGTGTCGCTGTCGTTCATCGAGCGGCGGATGGAGATGCGCCAGTCGGACGCCCGCACGGTGAACCAGATGTAGAGACAGACCGTGACGGCCGTGACGAGCAGGTACTGGAAGCCGTAGCCCATCCAGAACACGGCGGCGGTGAGCAAGAACTCGATAAAGGTCGGCACGCTGTTGAGGATCGTGAAGCGCACGATCGTCTCGATGCCCTTGGTGCCGCGCTCGATGACGCGCGACAGGCCGCCGGTGCGCCGCTCCAGATGGAAGCGCAGCGACAGGCGGTGAAGGTGCACGAAGGTGCGGTAGGCGAGCTGGCGCACCGCATATTGCCCGACACTGGCAAAGAGCGCGTCACGCAGCTGGTTGAGGCCGGCCTGGAGGATGCGCGCACCGTTATAGGCGAGCACCAGCATGGCGGCACCGGTCAGGAAGGCCGGCAGCAGGCTGACGGCATCGGCCTTGCCGTTCAACGCATCGGTCGCCCATTTGAAGAAATAGGGCACCAGCAGCAGCACGATCTTGGAGATCAGCAGGAAGACCGTCGCCCAGACGACGCGCATCTTCAGGTCCGGCCGGTCCGAGGGCCACATATAGGGCCAGAGGTTCACCAGCGTCGAAAAGGGATTGCTGCTATCGGCCGAAACCGTTTTCTTCGTCGTCGCCACGCTGGCCTCCGCCGGGACCCGTCACGCCCCGGACTTCACAAATGTTGCCGGCGGGCGCGAACGATGAACCGTTCTCATCCTGCCGCCGTGCCTGAATGAAAATACGGCGCCCGGGAGGGCGCCGTATGCTTGAGATAGGTCCTTGCCGGCCGCTTCGCAACCGGCAAGGCGGAATTGAAGATCATCAATTGCCGCGAACGTGCTTGCGGTGGAGCTCTTCGGCCTCGGCGTCCGTCTCGGCCGTCTTGTCCGGCACGCCGAACACCTGGCCGGGGATGATGCGATCCGGGTCGGTGATCTGGTCCTCGTTGGCGAGGTAGATCGTCGTGTAGCGCACACCCTTGCCGTAGATGCGGCGCGAGATCTGCCACAGCGTATCGCCGCGACGGATGATCACCGAGGTCTTGCTCGCCTGCAGCGGCGCCTGCTCGACGGTCTCGGGCTCTTCAGCAGCAGCTTCGCCGCCGTTCGCTACCGGGATATTGCCGCTCTCGGCCTTGCCACCGGCCGTGTCCGTACCGGCAACCGTCTGACCTTCGCTCGACGCGGCGACCGGGTTGCCTCCGCCGGTATCGGTGCCGGCAACAGACTGACCGGAGCCTGCGGCACCTTCGTTGGCCGTTTCCACCGTTGCGGGAGCCTGCAGCGAAGGCATGCCTTCCAGTGCGGCCAGCGCCTGCTGGTAGGCCTCCTTGCCGGCACCGGCCGGAACGGCGGCGAAGCGTTCGAGAGCTGCCGACGCCCAGCCCTTCAGCTTGTCGATGGCGGCCTGAACATCCGCAGTCGCGCCGGCAGGCGCGGTGACGCCGGTCATGGCCTTCAGCACACCTTCCAGCCCCGTGCGCGCCGTCTGGATTTCCGCTGTGGTCGCATTGCGGCCATCGGAGAACAGCGCGACGAACTGCTGCTGCAGGACGGTCGCCTGACCGGCAAGCGCCTCGATGGAGGTATCGGCGGCGGCCGTCGCCGTCTCGACGACAGTTGTGGCCCTCTCGATGGCCGGGGCCAGCGCGTCGGCGACAGCCGTCTCGACGGAGCCGAGCGCGGCGCCGACAGCCGTCGCATCGGACGGAAGGGCCTGAAGGGTGGAAAGCGCGGAGGCGGCGGCCTTGGACGCCTTCTCCGCCATGGCGCGGGCCGCTTCGCCTTCTTCCGCGCCGGGCTTGAACTCGGCAAGCGATTTCAGCGCGATTTCCGTCGCCGAACGCGCAGCGGCGAGTTCTTCGGCCGTCGGCATCCGGCCGTTCGCATAGAGGCCCTTGAGGATTGCGATCGCCTTGTCGGCGTCACCGCGCAGCTTGTCGAAGGCGCCGCCGCCGATGAGACCGAGCGCCGGGCCGGCCCCACCGGTGCCGGTGTCCTGCGCCACGACGGCGATCTGCTCGCCCTCCGGCCGGTCGAACGGAACCGAGGCGCGAAACTCGACCTTGGCGCCATCCGCGCTCATCACGTCGGCGCGGATCGTGTGGCGGCCGACCGTCAGGTCCATCTTGCCGTCCGCCACGTAACGGCCTTCCTCATCGGCCTTCGCTTCACCGACCAACTTGTCATTGGCATAGAGGCGCACCAGCGCTCCGGGCTTGGCCGTACCGGCGATGAACATGCGTTCGCCTTCCAGCTCGACGGCCGAAACGCGCGGCGGCTTGTCGCCACCGCCCTCATTTGTGGATCCCCCTACCACAGCCGTCGTTGCGACCTCACCCGATGCGGCAGAGCCGTCGGTGGTCGCCTGCGCCGTCTCGGTTGCGGCGGGCTGTTCGCCCGTGATTGCCGTACCGGCGTCGGTCGTCTTGGCGGTTTCGGTTGCCGCAGCGGTCTCCGCAGCCGGTTGCTCGACCGTCTTCTCCGCCGTCGTCGTCGTGGCGGCAGCGTCGCCGGCCTTCTCGGCAGCTTCCGGAACGGTGATCAGGCGGCTCGCCTCGCCCGGCTTGGAGACCATGGCGAGCAGTTCACCGCCGGCATCCTTCGGCACGGACACGGTCGCGACCTCCTCGGAGGTCTTGGATCCGCCCTTGTCGTCCTTGACGTTGAGGGTCAGCTGATAGTCGCCGGCCGCGAGCGGCTGGTCGAAGACGGCGGCGAAATCGCCGGATGGCCCGATATCGGCCGTCGCGACGACCGTCTGGCCGTTCTTGATTTCCAGTTTTGTGTTCGGCTGGCCACGGCCGGCGATCACGGTGGAGCCATCGGGCTCGACACGCAGGAGATCGAAGGCAGGCGTAACCCAGCCGGCGGTCGCGTCCGCCGGCGCCGCCTCGGCCGAGGCGGTCTCCTGCGTCGCGGTCGCTTCCGCGCCGGTCGTGCCGGCAGCGGGCTGTTCGCCCGTCGCTGCGGCCGTGTCGCCGGCCTCGGTCGTGCTGCGCGCCTGTTTGCCGTCGGCGGTCGTCGTTTCACCGCCACCGGCGGACGTTTCGGCCAGCTTGGCGACCGACGTTTCGGCCGGCTTGTCCTTGTTCATATTGGGCAGCACGAAGAAAACCATCAGCAGTGTCGCCACTGCCAGCACGGTCAAGGCCACAAGGCCGGTCTTGTTCTTCATCATCTAATCTCTCTCTGACCCGGTTTCCCGGGAGTCCCCTGTGGAAATTGCTACCGATTCCCAATGCCTTGCACAAGGTTCCGGGGACGTTCCGGGCTCTCAGACCTTTGTTTTTCGCATATCGGCGGCACAAAACCACGGCACGGTTTTGCGCGACATGCCCTGGCTCATGCTTTTTCCGTCATTATCCTTGACGGACATCCGGCCGGGTGGCTGAATCCCGCCATGACAGAACAAAACCTTCCGATTCGATCCGTCTGCGTTTATTGCGGCTCCCAGCCCGGCCGTGACGCTTCCTACATCAATGCCGGGCGCCGCCTCGGCAAGGCGATGGCGGAAAACCACCTGCGCCTCGTCTATGGCGGCGGCACCAAGGGCATCATGGGCGCCGTCGCCAGCGGCGTGCTCTCGCATGGCGGCCGCGTCACCGGCATTATACCGCAATTCCTCGTGGATATGGAGGCCACCCGGCATTCGCTGGGACAGCTGAGCGAGCTGATCATCACGCCCGACATGCACGAGCGCAAACACAAGATGTTCGATCGTGCCGACGCCTTCGTTGCGCTGCCCGGCGGCATCGGCACGCTGGAGGAAATCGTCGAGGTGATGACCTGGGCGCAGCTCGGCCGCCACCGCAAGCCGATGGTCTTCGCCAATATCGGCGGTTTCTGGGATCCGATGCTGAAACTGATCCGCCACATGGCCGACGAAGGTTTCATCCACACCGCCCACCTCGTCCAGCCGCTCGTGATCGACGATCCCGAAGAGATCGTCGCCGCGCTCGTGGATCATTGGGCCGGTGACGTGGACCGCGACGGCGAAGCCGAGATTATCGCCCGTCTCTAGGACGAGGCTTCCCGAAAACAGGCACATCACAAGCGGATCGCCGTTCCGTTGCTCCGCTTTTTTTTTGCAAGCGATTGCCGGGCGTGGCGCGAGACGCGCTTCCGGCAATCGTCACCAGCGCCTGCGTCTGCGCGATCCTGAGATCGCTGAGCTGCGCCTATTCCGCGGGCTTCAGCTCAGCGGCGGCCATGCGCCGCGCACGCACGCTGCGCAGCATGGAGCCTGAATAAATGAAGAGTGCCGCCCAGATGAAGACGAAGGCGATGAGCTTGGTCGTACCGAAGGGCTCGCCGAAGGCGAAGACGGCGATGATGAAGATCATCGTGGGCGCGATGTACTGCATGATGCCAATTGTCGAGAGACGCAAGAGCTTGGCACCGTTCGCATAGATCATCAGCGGGATCGCCGTGACGACGCCGCAGGACAGCAGCCAGAGCACATCCGTCATGCCCGTATCGCCGAAATGGCCGTTGCCGGTCGATTCGAGCCAGATCACATAGCCGATCGCCGGTACGCTGAGGATCAGCACTTCGAGGAAGAAACCCTGGTTCGGTCCGATGGGAAGCGCCTTGCGGCAGAAGGCGTAGAAACCCCAGGACATGCACAGGCTCAGCGACACCCACGGCAGGCCGCCCGCATCGAAGGCGAGAATGGCGACGGCGACGGCGGCGAGCGCAATAGCCACGATCTGCGCCCGGTCCAGTTTCTCTTTGAGGAGAACGGCGCCGAGGAAGATGGAGAAGAGCGGATTGATGTAGTAGCCGAGCGCCGTCTCGATGGCCCGGCCCGCACCGATGGCCCAGACATAGATACCCCAGTTGATGGTGATCAGCACCGCCGTCAGCGTCGCCATGGCGATCATGCGCGGCGAGCGGAGCGCCGTCCTGATTTCCGACGTGCGGCCGAGCCAGACGAGCACCAGGCCGGCGAGCGGCACCGACCAGATGATGCGGTGCGCCACCACTTCCGAGGCCGGGATATGGGCGACCGCCTTCATGAAGAAGGGCAGGAAGCCCCAGATCACATAGGCCGTCAGCGCGAAAGCGAAACCGCGCGGCGAATCGCCGGATTGTGGGCCGCTGGTGGAGCTTGCGTCGGCCATGGTGTCATTTCCCGTCGATTTATGGATTTTCCGACGGGATACTCCAAGGATCGTGAATATACCAATTCATTCGGGTGAAGCGATGGTTGAGCGGCGCTGAACCATCGCCGTTACTCCGCCGCCACCCTGCCCGCTTCGCCACGGTTCTTCAGCAGCTTGTAGACGATCGAATCCATCAGCGCCTGGAAGGAAGCGTCGATGATGTTGTCGGAAACGCCGACCGTCCACCAGCGGGCGCCCGAAGCATCGGTCGATTCGATCAGGACGCGGGTGATGGCCTCCGTGCCGCCATTGAGGATACGGACCTTGTAGTCCGCCAGTTCCAGGTCGACGATCTCGGCCTGGTACTTGCCGAGATCCTTTCGAAGCGCCAGATCGAGCGCATTGACCGGACCGTGACCCTCGGCGACGGACATCATGGTCTCGCCATCGACGACCACCCGCACCACGGCTTCCGAAACGGTCTTCAACTGGCCGTTCGCATCGTAACGGCGCTCCACCATCACGCGAAAGCTTTCGACATGGAAGAAATCCGGCACCGTGCCGAGCGTGCGGTAGGCCAGCAGCGCGAAGCTCGCATCCGCGCCTTCGTAGGCGTAGCCGGTCGCCTCGCGCTCCTTGACGATCTGGATGAGCCGGTCGAGCTTCGGATCGTCCTTGCGCACCGTGATGCCGCGCAGCTTCAGCGCATTGATGAAGTTCGCCTTGCCGCCCTGGTCCGACACCATCACCTTGCGCAGGTTGCCGACGCTTTCCGGCGTGACATGCTCGTAGGTGCGCGGATCCTTGAGCAGCGCCGAGGCGTGGATGCCGGCCTTGGTGGCGAAGGCGGAGGCGCCGACATAGGGGGCCTGATGATCCGGCGAGCGGTTGAGCAGCTCGTCGAAGGTGTGCGCGAGCTTGGTGAGGCCGGCGAGCTTTTCCGTGTCGATGCCGATCTCGAAGCGGCTGTTGTAGGTCTCCTTCAGCGCAAGCGTCGGGATGAGCGTGACGAGATTGGCGTTACCGCAGCGCTCGCCGATACCGTTCAGCGTGCCCTGGATCTGCCGCACGCCGGCCTCGACCGCGGCAAGTGAATTGGCGACCGCCTGCCCGGTGTCGTTGTGGGCGTGAATGCCGAGGTTGTCGCCCGGTACGCCGGCGGCGATCACCGCCTTGACGATGGCCTGCACTTCCGCCGGCTGCGTACCGCCGTTGGTATCGCAGAGCACCACCCAGCGCGCACCGGCGGCAAATGCCGTCTTCGCACAGGCGAGCGCATAGCCGGGATTGGCCTTGTAGCCATCGAAGAAGTGCTCGCAGTCGACCAGGGATTCGCGCCCCGAGGCCACGACGGCCTTGACCGATCCGTCGATACTTTCGAGGTTCTCCTCGTTGGAACAGCCGAGCGCCACGCGCACATGATAGTCCCAGCTTTTCGCCACGAGACAGATCGCGTCGCTACGCGAATCGAGCAGAGCTGCAAGGCCCGGATCGTTGGAGGCGGAGATACCGGCGCGCTTCGTCATGCCGAAGGCGACGAATTTCGCGCGGCCGGTGCGTTTCTTGGCGAAGAAGGCCGTATCCGTCGGGTTGGCGCCCGGATAGCCGCCCTCGACATAGTCGAGGCCGAATTCGTCCAGCATGCCGGCAATCGCAATCTTGTCCTCGACGGAAAAGTCGATGCCGGGCGTCTGCTGCCCGTCGCGGAGCGTGGTGTCGAAAAGATGGATACGGTCTTTTTGCATATGTTCGCTCCCTGGGAACGTCTTGTCTTACGGCTTGCCGGCGAATTTGTCGGTCGCGTAAATCAGGCGGTCGAGGATGCCCGGCTCCGAATAGGCATGGCCCGCCCCTTCGATGAGGTGGAATTCCGCGTCCGGCCAGGCCTTGTGCAACTGCCAGGCATATTTTGCCGGGCACGGCATGTCGTAGCGGCCTTGCACGATGACGCCGGGAATGCCGGCGAGCCTGTGCGCCTCGCGCAACAGCTGCCCCTCGTCCATCCAGCCGGCATTGACGAAGAAATGGTTCTCGATGCGGGCAAAGGCGTGGGCGAATTCGTCCTCGCCGAACTTGCCGCTAGTCGAGGGCTCGGGCAGCAGCGTGATCGTCTCGCCCTCCCAGAGGCTCCAGGCGCGGGCGGCTTCGATGCGCGTCGCCTTGTCGTCGCTTGTCAGGCGGCGATGGTAGGCCTGCATCATCTCGTGGCGTTCTTCGGGTGGAATGGGCGCGATGAAGCGCTCCCATTTGTCCGGGAACATTTCCGAGACGCCGAACTGATAGTACCAGTCAAGCTCGCCCCTGGTGAGCATGTAGATGCCGCGCACGACAAGTTCGGAGACGCGCTCCGGGTATTTTTCCGCGTAGGCGAGCGCCAGCGTCGACCCCCACGAGCCGCCGAAGACCAGCCATTTGTCGGCGCCGGCCATGTCGCGCAAACGCTCGATGTCGTCAACGAGATGCCACGTCGTGTTGGCGTCGAGTTCCGCATGCGGCGTGGATTTTCCGCAGCCGCGCTGATCGAACAGCGTCACGTCGTAGAGCGCGGGATCGAACAGGCGCCGATGGCTCGGCGAGATCGTACCGCCGGGACCGCCGTGCAGGAACACGGCGGGCTTTGCGCCCGGCGTGCCGACGCGCTCCCAGTAGACGACATGCCCGTCGCCGACATCCAGCTGGCCGGAAGCGTAGGGTTCGATCTCGGGGTAGAGGGTACGCAAGGCGGCAGTCATAGTTTCATTCCGTGGGCAGGCCAGTTTTCGGTGTCGTGGTCGGGATGCTGGAAGGAGATGATGTGCTCCTGCTGGCTGTAATAGTTGGGGTCGTCATGGACGGGTGCCGCGAAGATTTCCTCCACCCATGGCAGGCGCGAGCCGTAATTGACCTGGATCTGCGGGGCGAGATCGCTGCGGTCGTCGAAGGCGCCGATAGCGATTTCGAGGCCGCCCGGATGCTTGTAGGCCAGAGGCGTGCCGCACTGCTTGCAGAAGCCGCGGGCGATGTTGATGGAAGACTGGAAATAGGTCGGCTCGTCACGCGGCCATTCCACCTCGCCCTCGGCCGTGACGAGCGGGCCGAAGAAGCCGCCGAACTGTTTCTGGCACATGCGGCAATGGCAGATCGACGGGCGGCCGAGCTTACCCCTGATGCGAAAACGCACGGCGCCGCACTGGCAGCCTCCGGTTCGAACGGTCTCAGTCATTTTCAATCCCCATCTCTCAATCTTCTGGCGGCCAATGGTCGGTGTCGTAATCGGGATGCTGGCGGTTCGAGGCGCGGATCGTCACATGCCGCTCCTCGCCGCCCTCGCCTTCATTGCTTTCGCTTTCGGGCAGCTTCGGCAGATGCTGGAAAAAGACGACCCGCGATTCGACGCCGGACTGCGCGATGGGGCGCACGTCATCGGGGTCATCGAGCGAGCCGAGCGTGACATTGATGTGGTCGGCGCCGAGCCCGTCGTAGAACAGCGGCGTGCCGCAGGCTTGGCAGAAACCACGGCGCACGATCCCGGACGACTGGAACCAGCCGGGTTCACCCCGCGTGACGGAAAATTTTTCGCGCAATGCATTGGCGAGCGGCAGGAAATAGTTGCCGGCTGCCTTCTGGCACATGCGGCAATGGCACAGATGCGGATCGCCGAGCGTGCCCTCGACGCGGTAACGCACCGCGCCGCACTGGCAACCGCCCGTATAGATGCGCGAAATGCTCATCGCTTGCGCTCCGGCGGCCAGGTGTCGGTGTCGTGATCGGGATGTTGGTAGGAAACGAGGTCCGCCAGGAACGAGGCCGCATCCTGATCGGCCATGGTGTCCTCGCCCGGCAGGTCGTGGATCGTATCCACATAGGGCAGCTTCGCCTCGATGCCCCACTGGATGCGCGGCGCGATCTCGGCGGGGTCGTCGAAGGCGGCGATCGTCAGCGCCACGCCGTCCGGCGCCTCGTAGGTCAGCGGCGTGCCGCAATCGGCGCAGAAGCCGCGATAACCGTGATTGGACGACTGGAAGCGCTTGGGCTCCCCGCGTGTCCAGGTGAGCTTTGCAGCGCGCAACGAGACGAGCGGCAGATAGAAATTGCCGCTCGCCTTCTGGCACATGCGGCAATGACAGACCGATGCATCGCCCAACGCGCCCTCGACATGAAAGCGCACGGAACCGCACTGGCATCCGCCGGTGTAGAAAGGTGTGCTCACCTTTTCACCTCCCACGTCGTGACGCGCTCGCCCGTTGCAGGGTCCTTGCCGTCCTTGAGCTGGATGCCCTTGGCAGCGAGGTCGTCGCGCAGTTTGTCGGCCTCGGTGAAATTCTTCGCCTTCAGCATTTCGAGGCGGAGCTGGATGAGGCTTTCGACGCTGTCTTCCAGCGCCTTCGAAACCTCGATCTTTTTCGGAGCCACGCCGAGCAGCTCGGCGCTGGCGGCGAAAACCGGCAGCATCAGCGGGTCGCTGTTGGCGCATTGGGCAAGCGCGTGCAGCGCCTGAACCGCGCCGACCGTGTTCAGGTCGTCATAGAGCGGCGCGAGAACGCTTTCGTCCACGCGACCTTCCGCCGGGTTGCCGCCGGCCGGCCACTTGGCGAGAAGGCGCTCGGCCTCCTCCAGACGCTTGACCGAGAAGTCGATCGGCTCGCGATAATGCGTCATCAGCATGGCAAGGCGCAGCACCTCGCCGGGCCATTTGCGGCCGCCAAATTTCTCTTCGTGCAGGAGTTCGGCGATCGTGAAGAAATTGCCTTCCGACTTCGACATCTTGCGGCCTTCGACTTGCAGGAAGCCGTTGTGCATCCAGACATTCGACATGACCTTGGTGCCGTGGGCGCAGCGCGACTGGGCGATCTCGTTTTCATGGTGCGGGAAGATCAGGTCGAGCCCGCCGCCATGGATGTCGAAGGTCTCGCCGAGATAGGCGGCCGACATGGCCGAGCACTCGATATGCCAGCCCGGACGGCCGCGGCCCCAGGGACTATCCCAGCCAGGCTCTTCCGGCGAGGAAAGCTTCCACAACACGAAGTCGCCGGGGTTCTTCTTGTGCGCATCGACGGCGATGCGGGCGCCGGCCTGCTGCTCGTCGAGGGGGCGTTTGGAGAGATCGCCGTAATCGGCCATCGACTGCGTGTCGAACAGCACCTCGCCGCCCGCCTGATAGGCGTGGCCGCGTTCGATGAGGCGCTCGATCAGCGTGATCATGTCGACCTTGCCATCGTCGCGCGGCTGGACGAACTCGGTGGCGCGCGGCTCGTGCGTCGGCTGCATGGCGCCGAGCGCCACGATGTCTGCATGGAACTGGTTCGCCGTCTTCTCCGTCACGCGGCGGATCGCCTCGTTCAACGAGACAGTGCCGTCGGCGATCTCGGCGCCGAAATCGCGCAGCGCCCGCGCGTTGATCTTGTCATCGACGTCGGTGATGTTGCGCGCATAGGTGACGTGGTTTTCGCCAAAGACATGGCGCAGCAGCCTGAACAGCACGTCGAAGACGATGACGGGCCGCGCATTGCCGATATGGGCGAAGTCATAGACCGTCGGACCGCAGACATACATGCGCACATTGTCGGGATCGATGGGCGCAAAAGCCCCCTTCGAGCGCGTGAGCGTGTTGTACAGCGACAGGACCGGCTTTTCGGCCATGGAAATCTCCCAGAAATGCAGAAACCCGGCTGGCCGGGTCGTTTGTCATCCGGAGTTTTTGGGAGACGAAAACGGCCGGGCCAGCGCGTGCGCTAGCGAATAATGCTCCGGCGAATGCAGAGTACCGTTTTCATGCGTGCTTTATCGCGCCCCGCAAGCGTCCGGTCAAGCGGGCGAACGCCTTTCCTAATGAAAATCCTTGACCTCTCCGCCTGTTACCAGGGTGACACGACGGGTCGCTTCCGCATGAGAAAAAGAGGGCATCGAAGCGGGACAAACCGCCGGAAAACCAAGGCGAACCACGATGAAAAGCACCAAACGCGAGGAATGCGAAGAGCAAGAGAACCGCCCGCAACAGGAAACCGCCGGTGGCGGCAATCCGTTCAGCCTCAGGGCCATCATCGCCGCGTTCCTGCAAACCAGGGTCCGGCAGACGCCGCCTAAATGAATGTTACGACGGTCACAATTCTTGACCGTGAAAATCCACCGATTTGGCCTTCTGCCGCAGAGCGATCAAAGTTTGAGCAGAATTTAGCCGAAAGGGCCACTTAAACGCATAGCTCATTGGGGGTCGCAACCGGGGGATCGGGGCGCTGCCTGATGAGAAAAACTTCAGGAGAACGAGAATGCAGAACGAACCCAAGAAACCGGCTGAGACGACGCAGGCCCGCGAAAACCTGCAGGCGCGCTACAAGCCGATCGGCCTGCGCGCCGTGGTCGCCGCTACGCAGTGCAAGCCGGGCGTGAAAACCGAGAAGCCGCGCCGCGAGCGCGACATTCCGGCCGTACTCCAGCCGCTGTTCGACTGAGATCTAGAACAGCGAGAGCTGGCCGGAGGACGGGGGCGCATCGGTGCCCTTTTTCTTGAGCGGCGCCGGATCGGCCCGCTCCTCGACAGGCTCGAGGATGTCAGGCCGCATATTGGCGACCTTGTTGACCTTGTCCGATACCGGGATAGCCTCGAAGAATCCGTCGTCGATCGGCTTCATGAGATCCAGGATGTCACGCGGCTCCTGCGTCTTGCAGTCCAGCCAACGGGAAAAATCCTCCTGGCGGATGACGACGGGCATGCGGTCATGGATGCGGGAAATGTCGTTGTTGGCTTTGGCCGTGAGAATCGCACCGGTATCGACCTCCGAACCGTCGGCCGAGGACCAGGTCTCCATGAGGCCGGCAAAGGCGACGATCTCGCCTTTCTTCGGACGGATGAAATAGGCCTGCGCCTTCTCGCTCTTGTCTTCCGGCCGCCGCCACTCGAAGAAGCCGGAAGCCGGCACCAAGATGCGACGGTGGCGCATGGCGGCGCGGAACGAGGCCTTGCCGATGGCTGTCTCCGAGCGCGCATTGATGAGCAGCGGAAAATCGCGCGGGTCCTTCACCCAGCCCGGCATGAAGCCCCAGCGCACCAGCATGGCCCTGCGCTCCGGCAGGTTGCTGCCGGGTTGCTGCTTTTCGCCCGCGACGACGATCAGGATCGGCTGCGTCGGCGCGATATTGTAGCGCGCCGGCAGGTCATCCAGTTCAGCAAGATCGAAAAACGCCTCGGCGAGGTCCGTCTTGGCGAGCAATGCATAACGTCCACACATGGCGCCGTCATCGCACTTTGCCTATAAGGGGTCAATGAAGCGCCAGAAGACCGGACCCCGATGAAGAAGTCGAAGAAGCCCCAGCCCGCCTCCTCCGCCATCATCGAGCGCGACGGGCGCTACCTGCTCGTGCTGCGCACGAAGCCGCCATCGGATGCGATGTACGCCTTTCCCGGCGGGCGCGGCGAGGAGGGCGAGACACCGGCCGAGACGGCGCTGCGCGAACTCTTCGAGGAAACCGGCATCAAGGCCGAAAAGCCGATGCTTTTCGCGACCTATGATCTGCCCGGCCGCGAGGACGGCCCCGGTAGCCCCTCCTTTTTCCTCTCCGTCTTCAAGGTGAGAGCGGACGCCTCGGCCGTCGCCATCGCTGCGGACGACGCGGCGAGCGTCGGCTGGTACACGGCGGGCGAGATCGCGAACATGCCGGCGCCCGAAAGCGTGCGCGAATGCATCGCGCGGCTGGAAGCCGAGCGGTCGAGGCTTTCCGCATGAAAGTGATTCGCCTTGCCCTGCTCCTTGGCCTCGTCCTTGCCGGCCCGACGCTTGCCCAAAAGGCTTCCGGCGACACCGCGAAGGAAACGCCCGCCACCCCGGCCGTCGAGGAAAAGCCTGCCCCCTATGACGAGCGGCTGGAGCGCCTTTCGGAGATTCTGGGCGCGGTGCACTACCTGCGCAACCTTTGCACGGACAAGGCCGAAGACAACTGGCGCGCCTCCATGCAGCGGCTGATCGCGCTGGAAGCGGGCAACGAACCGAAGCGGCAGGAGAAGCTGACGGCGGCGTTCAACCGGGGATATCGTTCCTTTGCGGCCATCTATACCGCTTGCACCGACTCGGCTGTTGTCGCAGAAGAGAGATATCGTAACGAAGGTGCAACACTTGCCACAGAAATTACCGCAAGGTTTGGAAATTAGCGGTTAATTAACCTCTTTTCTCATGACCCAGTGCCGTTTTGGGAAAAGGCTGCTAAGGTCGTTAACAGTGCAGTAAGAACTGAATGCCGCGCATGGACCGATTGATGGAACCTACTCTCAACGATATCGACGAGATGATCGTGCACGAGAAGATGCAGGCCGCTCTGGAATACCAGAACGAAGCCTGGGCAGACGGCATGGCGGACGGCATCGAGCCTGAAATCATCGCCGATGCCGCAATCGCGCTCGCCATGCGCGAAACGATTCGCATCCACGGTGAAAGTGGCGCGGAGGCGATGCTCGAATCGCTGCGCGAGCGTATGCTGGCTGGAGAATTCTCCCCCGAGCGCATCCTGCAATAGAGCTCTACGGCAAAAGTGCGGGAGCGGTTTTGCGTCTGAATTGCTCGAATTAAATGCTCCAGGCTGGAAAGACAGGTCATGCAGATGTCGGCTGACGGCAAAAAGCTGTTTCGCAACAGCCTCATCGTGTTGTCGGTGCTTTCGGCGACGACGGCGCTCGTGGCCCCTATGCGCCCCGCTTTCGCGCTCAGCGAACTGAAGCATCAGCCGGGTGAGGTGCCGCAGAAGCCGGCGGAAGAGGCCGACAAGGCAGCCCCCGTCGAGGAAAAGCAGCAAGATGCCTCCCCACTCGAACTGCCGCTGCCGGACCCGCTGATTCGCAAGAACGAGACGGTGACCGAGCCCGCCGAGAAGGAGCCTGTCGTCACCGACGACAAGCCCGACGAGCCGCAAAAGCCGGTCGAGGTGCTCTACGACATCAACAAGGCGCCGGAAGCCGTGCGCCGCATGCGCCAGCTCATCGTCGAGGCCGCCGCCTCCGGCGATATCGAGCGCCTGCGCCCGCTGCTCGGCAAGGGTGTCACGGAAACCCAGGTCTCCCTCGTCGAGACCGAGGAAGGCCCGGTCGAAACGCTGAAGGGCCAGTCCGGTGACAGCGACGGCATCGAGGTGTTGGCGATCCTGCTCGACGTCCTGGCGACCGGCTTCGTCCATGTCGGCGAGGGTACACCTGACGACATGTATGTCTGGCCCTATTTCGCCGAAAAGCCGCTGGCCGGCCTCACGCCGCCGGAAAGGGTGGAGCTGCTGCGCATCGTGACCGCTGGCGACTTCTCCGACATGCAGGAGTTCGGCAGCTACAATTTCTACCGTGTCGGCATCACGCCGGATGGTCAGTGGAAGTTCTTCGTCACGGGCGATTGAGCCTGGAGCGCCTGAAGCCAGCCGTGTTCGGGATAGGCCTCGGCAATGCGGGCCTGCAGCCATCGCCGTTGTGCACCATCGAGCTTCGGCAGGGCGTTCTCGAAATCGAGTTCGTCCTTGTCGCGCCGGTATTTTGCCTTGAAGAGCAAAATCGCCTCCGGCGCGAGATAGGGAATGCCGGCGGCTGTCACATGCACCATCTCGCCACGTGGCCGGCGGACCGATGGATCGCGCTTGTAGACCCACGTTTCCGGGTTGCCGCCCTCCTCCAGCATCATGTCCACACGCCAGCAACGCGCGGCGATGTCCTCGCACCACACCTGGGCAATGCCGGCGGCCGGTGCCTCATGCTCGCCGAGCAGTTCGACCTGCCCGTCTCCGACGGCATGGAAACGCATCTCCGGCAGCGCGGCGCGAAAGACGCCGAAATCATCGCGCAGGATAGTGAATTCGAGGTCCTCATGCGGCCGTGTCTCCACCCCGTGCCAGAGATCGAGCGCCCAGCCGCCGACGACGCACCACGGGCGCGCGATGCCGCAGAGCCTGCGGGCGAGTTCCTGCGGGTGCCAGGCGCACCATGCATCGTGGGGAAGTGCCGCCGGGGTCATCCATCGCCTCGTCATCGATTGCGCTCTTCATATCCAATCCGGATCGCGAGACAAGCCGCCCCGACCTTGCGAAAGCGCTGCGGCCATTCTACTTCTGTTTCGACGGCGCACTGATGCGCCAAGGTGCCGGCACAGACCGCCGGCGCATGAAAAATCTGGATCGAACCATGCCTTCCGTCACGCTCTCCGGCCGCGCCTTTCTCCGACTTTCCGGCAAGGATGCAGAGACTTTTCTGCAAGCGCTCATCACCACGGACCTGCCTTCCCTGCCCGAGGGCGAGATCCGGCCGGGCGCGCTCCTGACGCCGCAAGGCAAGATCTTCTTCGATTTTCTCATCCGCCGCGACGGCCCGGATGCCTTCCTTCTTGAAACGACCGCCGAGCAGCGCGATGCGCTCGCAAAGCGGCTGACCATGTACAAGCTGCGCGCCGCCGTCGATCTTGCCGTCGTCGAAGGCGACGAGGCGACCGTTTCCTGGGACGGCGCGGAGCCGGATATCGCCCGCGACGCCCGCTTTGCCAGGGCCGGGCTCGAGGTCTCGCGCCGCCCCGGCGCCGGCGGCAGCGACGATCCGGCGCTCTACGACGCCCTGCGCATCGACACAGTCCTGCCGGAGGCCGGCCGCGATTATCCGCTCTCCGATGCCTTCCCGCATGATGTGCTGCTGGATCTGAACGGCGGACTTTCCTTCCGTAAGGGCTGCTATGTCGGGCAGGAGGTCGTTTCCCGCATGCAGCACCGCGGCACCGCCCGGCGTCGCCCGGCCCTCGTCACGGGTGAAAGCGCCCTGCCCGCCAGCGGCACGGACCTGATGGCGGGCGGCAAGCCGGTCGGCACGCTCGGCAGCGTTTCCGGAACGCGCGGCCTCGCCATCGTGCGAATCGACCGTGCGGCGGATGCCATGAACAGCGGCACGCCGATCACCGCCGACGGTGTTGTCGTGACCCTTGCCCTGCCCGCCTGGACCGGCCTCGCTTTCCCTGAAGAAGCCTCCGAGGTGCCCGCGCAATGAGCGATGCGGCCCGTGCCAAGGCAGAACCCCGCGCCTGGCAGCGCATGCTGTCCGGCCGACGTCTCGACCTTCTCAATCCCTCGCCGCTCGACATCGAACTCTCCGATATCGCCCATGGCCTTGCCCGCGTCGCCCGCTGGAACGGCCAGACGAATGGCGAGCATGCCTTTTCGGTGGCGCAGCATTCGCTGATCGTCGAAGCGATCTTCCGCCGGCAGAACCGCTGCAATGCCGATGAATGCCTGGTCGCCCTGCTGCACGACGCGCCGGAATATGTGATCGGCGACATGATCTCGCCCTTCAAGGCGGTGGTCGGCGGCGGTTACAAGACGGTGGAAAAGCGCCTCGAAACCGCCGTGCACCTGCGCTTCGGCCTGCCGTCCGCAACGCCCGCCACACTGAAAGCGAAGATCAAGAAGGCCGACCAGGTCGCCGCCTTCTTCGAAGCGACGGAGCTGGCCGGCTTTTCCCATGCCGAAGCCGTCAAATTCTTCGGCGCGCCGCGCGGCATCACGCTCGACATGATCGAGATCACCCCCGTGCCTACAGCCGAGGCGCAGCGCCGCTTTACCGAACGTTTCGAGACGCTGGAGCGCGAGCGCGGCCTTTTGGCGAAAGCGATGTGACCATGGGCACGATCGTCGTCGCACCGCTTGGAAAGATCGCGGAACTCGCCATCCGGCACCGCTGTCGCGAGATGCTGAGCCTCGTCGCACCGAAGCAGAACTTCCATCGCCCTGCCGTTATCGATGCAGGGCGCCATCTCATCGTCGGCGTCAACGACATCGCCTTTGCCGGCACGGGCAATCTCGTCGCGCCCGGTGAGGACCATGTGGCCGCCATCGTCAATTTTGCGCGTGGCTGGGACCGGGGGGCGCCACTCCTCGTGCATTGCATGATGGGCGTGTCCCGCTCGCCCGCCGCCGCGCTGATCAGCGCGCTCGCCATCGAACCCGATCAGGACGAACAAGACCTGGCGCAACGCCTGCGCCATGCCTCCGTACAGGCGACACCGAATGTACGGCTCATCGAGATCGGCGATCATGTGCTGGGGCGCAATGGCCGGCTCGTCACCGCCGTCAAGGCCATCGGCCGTGGGGCGGACTATGTCGGCGACAGTCCCTTCGTCTTTTCCGCAAGTCCGGTGGAGCCATGACGGACCCGCGCACCCGCCCCCCGGTCGAAATCGGCCTCAATGCGGCGGTGGTCGCGATTTCGGGCCGCAGCCCCTGCATCCTCGCCATCGGCGGCCATGGCGGAGAACGCGACGCCCTGCCCTTCGGACCTTTCGATCCGCAGCTGCATCGCACGTTCGAAACCAGCCTGCGCGCCAGCGTGGAGGCGCAGACCGCGCTGAAACTCGGCTATATCGAGCAGCTCTATACCTTCGGCGACCGCGGCCGGCAGAAATTACCGGACGAAGCGGGCACGCACATGGTTTCCGTCGGCTATCTGGCCCTGACGCGCACGGACACCGAGGCCAATGAACAGCTTGCGGAAGCCGGTGCGGCATGGCGCGACTGGTACACCTATCTGCCCTGGGAAGACTGGCGGCAGGGCCGACCTGCGGTGATCGACCAGCTCATCATACCCGCTTTGAAGCGATGGGCAGGCGATGTGATGCGCGAGGAGCGCCTCAACACGACGCCTCTGCCGCTGACCCGCATCCGGCTCGCCTTCGGCCTCGACGACTTTCCCTGGGACGAGGAGCGCGTGCTGGAGCGTTACGAACTGCTTTATGAAGCCGGCCTTGCCGAAGAGGCGGTCACGGACGGGCGCACCCGCCCCTGCACGTCCTCGCCAGGCATCGCCATGCGCCACGATCACCGCCGGATCGTCGCGACCGCCATGGCGCGCCTGCGCGGCAAGCTCAAATACCGCCCGGTCATCTTCGAACTGATGGCGCCGGAATTCACGCTCACCGAATTGCAGGCGACCGTGGAGGCAATCTCCGGCCGGCACCTGCACAAGCAGAATTTTCGCCGGCTGGTCGAGGGGGCCGAACTCGTCGAGCCGACCGGTGGTTCGACTTCCGCAACCGGCGGCCGGCCCGCCGCCCTGTTCCGTTTCCGCAGACGCATTCTGGAGGAGCGCCCGGCGCCCGGCCTCAAGGTTGGGACGCGATAACCTTCCAGCGCAGTCGCGCAGGCAAGACCGCTTCGCACTTCGCTGGACCTGCTTTGCCGGAACGTCCCCTTTCGCCTGTTTTGCCACCGAACTCAGGACGAGCCGAGATGAACAGGCGCGTGCGCATCGCCTTCAGCCAGAACCTGGCCGAATAGGACTTACTCGATCACGGCGCAGGCGATCCGGTCGCCCGCGCCGCCGGCCGGGTCGGTGCGGTAATCGTCCGAGCCCGCATGCACGATCAGCGCCCGCCCGCGAATGCCGCGCTCGGCATCGTCGAGGCGCACCATCGTCGAATAGATTTGCGCGCGCATCACACCATCTTCCGCCACATACTGGTTCGGCAGGTCACCCGCATGCGGACCAGTGGCGGCGACGAAACCGTGCGCCCTCTTGTCGGGATTGAAATGCCCGCCGGCCGCCTTGTGGCCTTCGGCATGGTCATCGCAATTGCCGGTTTCATGGATATGCAGCGCCATCCATTTGCGCGGCTCGAGCCCTGATATCTCGACCTCGAAGAGGACGCCGTCATTGCCGGCGCTCAGATGCGCACGACCGGTTTCCTTGCCCTTGACGTCGGTGAAATTCGCTTCCGCCGTATTCTTCGTCTGTTGGGCAAGAGCCGGCGCGCCCAGCGCCGCGAGCGTGCCCGCCATCGTCGCGAGCGTCAAAATCTTCCACATGATGCGTCCTTTCCATGATTGGCCATGGAACCGGAACGCATCTTTCTCCAGGGTGTTCCCCGTCAGCGCACCACGACGTCTAGGCCGATGTCGAGCGTGGGCGCAGCCATGGTTATCTTCGAGGTCGAGATATAATCGACGCCGGTCTCGGCAATCGCCCGGATCGTCTGGAGATTGACGTTGCCCGATGCTTCCAGCTTCACACGGCGCGCGTCGGTGACATAGGCTTCGTCCGTCAGGCCGGCGCAATCGCGGTTGATCTCGACGGCGCGGCGCAAAAGCTCCGGTCCCATATTGTCGAGCAGGATGACGTCCGGCTGCGCTTCCAGCGCCTCCTCCAGCTCCTCCAGTGTCGTCACCTCCACCTCGACCTTGACGAGATGGCCGGCAAAGGCACGGGCTGAGCGGATCGCTCCTTCGACGCCGGCAGCCACCGCGATGTGGTTGTCCTTGATCAGGATCGCATCGTCGAGGCCATAGCGATGCGAGGAACCGCCGCCCATGCGCACCGCGTATTTTTCCAGCGCCCGCAGCCCCGGAATGGTCTTGCGCGTGCAGCAGACCTTCGCGGATGTATGCGCGATCTCCTCGGCGAAGCGCGCGGTGTGGGTCGCCACGCCGCAGAGATGCATGAGGAAATTCAGTGCCACCCGCTCGGCCGAAAGCACCGCCCGCGCCGGTCCCGAGACTTTTGCGATGACCGTGCCGGGATCGAGCCGGTCGCCGTCCTTCACGAAGGCGTCGAAACGGATCGACGGGTCCATCAGCCGGAAGGCTTCGCGCGCCAGGTCGAGCCCGGCCACGACGCCGTGTTCGCGCGCGTTCAACTCCGCCGTCGCCCTCATATCCGGCCCGATCGTCGCCTGGCTGGTTATGTCGCCCGCCCGGCCCAGATCTTCGACAAGCGCCGCGCGCACCTGTTCCTCCACCAGCAACGGAGAAAGGACGGGGAGATAGGAGGTGGTCATGGGCGTGTCCTGCTTCAGTTTCGATGGGACGGCGTCGGTTTCAAGCCGCCGCCGTTTCCGAGAGTTCCGCCGCCACCTTCTCGGCTTCCGCCAGTGTGATGAAGGTGCGGTGTTTCCAGTTGGCCTTCTGTTCGGGGAAATCCGAGCGGAAATGGCCGCCACGGCTTTCTTCGCGCAAATAACCCGCGGTCGCGATGAGCTTGGCGGTCGTAACGATGTTGTGGAAGCGCATGCGGCTGTTTTCACGCTCCAGCGTCACAATCTCGCGGATCGCGGCCTTCAGGCCGTCGCGGGTCCTGATGACGCCCACATGGTCGCTCATGATCCGGCGCAGGCGCTTCAACGCGGCGCTGTCCTCGATCGTCACGAGATCGTCGCTCTCGCCGGCATTCTTGCCCCAGTCGTTGAGCTTCGGCTCCGGCAACATGCCCTTGATGTTCTCCGCGATGCGCGCGGCAAAGACCACGGCTTCGAGCAACGAGTTGGAGGCAAGGCGGTTTGCACCATGCACGCCTGTGGAAGTGACCTCGCCGGCCGCCCAGAGACCGTCGATCGAGGTTCGCCCCTCGGCATCCGTCAGCACGCCGCCCATGTGATAGTGAACGGCGGGGACGACGGGAATCGGCTGAGTGACGGGATCGATGCCGGCGGCGATGCAGGAGGCGTAGACCGTCGGGAACATGTCGGGGAAATGCGCGCCCACCGCCTTGGTGCAATCGAGGAAGGCGCCACGACCGGCCTGTACCTCGGCAAAGACACCGCGGGAAACGATGTCGCGCGGGGCGAGTTCCGCATCCGCGTGAATATCGAGCATGAAGCGGTGGCCGGCGGAATTGACGAGATGCGCGCCATCGCCACGCAACGCCTCGGTGGCGAGCGGCGCGGGATCGCGGCCGATGTTGATGGCGGTCGGGTGGAACTGCACGAATTCCGGATCGGCGATGATCGCACCGGCGCGTGCGGCCATGCCGACGCCCTGGCCGCAGGCTTCCCAGGGGTTCGTCGTGACGGCGAAGAGATGGCCGACGCCACCCGAGCACAGCACCACGGCGCGCGCCGGGAAATGCACGCGGTTCTTCGCCTGGCCGGCATCCGGCCGGGCCACCACGCCCGATACGAAGCGGCCTTCGCGCACCAGCTCCTCGACCACATAGCCTTCGAGAACGCGGATCGACGGCGTGTTGCGCACGGCGGCGATGAGCGCTTCCATGATGGCCTTGCCGGCCATATCGCCTTTCACGCGCACGATGCGGCGCTCGGAATGGGCGGCCTCGCGCGAGAGCAACAACTGCCCTTCGAGGTCACGATCGAAGGGCACGCCGTATTCGAGAAGGTCATGAATGCGCGCCGGCCCCTCGGAGACCATGAAGCGCGCCATCTTCTCGTCGACGATGCCCGCTCCGGCTTCCAGCGTATCGGCGACGTGTTTGTCGAAGGTGTCGCCGGGGCTCATGGCCGCCGCGATGCCACCCTGTGCCCAGGCGGAGGACGCGCCCTGACCGATCGGCGCGGCGGCGAGGATTGTGACGGGACGCGGCGCGAGTTTCAGCGCGCAGAAAAGGCCGGCAAGGCCGCCACCGACGATGACGATATCATCGATGCCGTTCCAGGATTGCGGGCGGAAACTATCAATGGGCATGCTCTTTCCTCCGACACGCCGCTCGACCCTCCTGCCCGGAAGGCGAGCTGCGGGGCACTCCTGCCCCTTCCCCTCCCTGCAGGAGGGTCTACTGCTTCAGGTTCACCATCCGCTCCACGGCGAGGCGGGCGCGATCGGCAATCGCCGGATCGACCAGAACCTCCTCCGTCATGGTCACCAGGCTGTCGAGGATCTTCGGCAGCGTGATGCGCTTCATGTGCGGACAGAGATTGCAGGGTTTAATGAAATCGACACCGGGGAGTTCCGCCTGGATGTTCGACGCCATCGAGCATTCCGTGACGAGCAGCACGCGCGAAGGGCGGTTGTCCTTCACATAGTTGATCATGCCCGAGGTCGAACCGGCGAAATCGCAGACGGCGATGACATCAGGATGGCATTCCGGATGGCCGATGATCTCGATGCCGGGATGAGCTTCCTTGTAGGACAGAAGTTCGGCCGCCGTGAAGCGCTCGTGCACCTCGCAATGGCCCTTCCAGGTCAGGATCTTCTTGTTCGTCTGCTTGGCGACGTTCATCGCGAGATATTCGTCGGGAATGCACAGGACCGTGTCGCTCTCCAGGCTCTCGATCACGGCAAGCACGTTGGACGAGGTGCAGCAGATGTCCGTCTCCGCCTTCACGTCCGCCGACGTGTTGACGTAGGTCACTACGGGCACGCCGGGGTAGCGCTGCTTCAGCAGGCGCACGTCTTCACCGGTGATCGATTCCGACAGCGAGCAGCCGGCGCGCGAATCCGGGATCAGCACGGTCTTCTCCGGGTTCAGCAGCTTGGAGGTCTCGGCCATGAAATGCACGCCGCACTGGATGATGATCTCGGCATCGACCTTGGTGGCGTCGCGGGCAAGCTGCAGCGAATCGCCGACGATATCGGCAACGCAGTGGAAGATTTCCGGTGTCTGGTAATTGTGCGCGAGGATCACCGCCCCACGCTCCCGCTTCAGCCGGTTGATGGCGGCGACGTAGGGCGCATAAACCGGCCATTCGAAGGCGGGAATGAACTGCTTCACCTTTTCGTACAAGTGTTCCGTCTCGCGGGCGATTTCGGGTGTGAAGGTGAGGTCGGGTTTCTCCAGAACGCCAAAACGCTCGGCGGCGGTCAACGGACGCGCGGCCTCGGCTTCTGCCGCATGCGGAGCCAGAACGGTCATGGAACCCTCCTCTTGCGCCGCCTGGTTTCGGCGGCCTCGCTATTTTGCTCAATCTGAGCATAATAGCCGTAAAACAAAACCGGCATTGGCCGGTGGTTCAGATTTAGAAACTTTTGTGACGCTTTGCAAGAACCGCCGCCCGAATTCCTTCGGGCGGCGGCATCATTTCCGTCAGGCCATGGCCGGGCGCGGAACGCTCTTTTCCTGAATGGGCCAGTGCACGATGGCCGCGAAGATACCGAGCACCACGCCAAGCCACCACACCGGATCATAGGTGCCGAATTGGTCGTAGAGATAGCCGCCCATCCACACGCCGAGGAACGAGCCGACCTGATGCGACAGGAAGACGATACCACCGAGCAGGCCGAGATGCTTCGTGCCGAACATGATGGCGACGAGGCCGTTGGTCGGCGGCACCGTGGAGAGCCAGAGCAGCCCCATGACGATGGCGAAGATGATGACGGAGACCGGTGATTTCGGCAGCAGGATGAAGGCCGAAACGGCAACGGAGCGGGCGATGTAGATATAGGCCAGGAAATACGGCTTCGAGTAGCGCTGGCCGATGACCCCGGCGGCCAGCGAACCGATGATGTTGAAGAAACCGATCAGCGCCAGCGCGATCACGGCATAACGCGCATCGATACCGAGGTCGCCGAGATAGGCCGGGAAATGCGCGGTGATGAAGGCGACCTGGTAGCCGCAGACGAAGAAGCCGGACACGAGCAGCAAGTAGCTGCGGTGGCCGAGCGCTTCGCGCAACGCCTCGCCGATCGTCTGCTTGTATTCGGTTGCGGATGTGATGCCGGACGAGGAATTGCCGCGCAAGGGAATGGCGATCAAGGGCACGAGCAGCATCAGCACGCTGAGATAGATCAGGCTGTCCGACCAGCCATAGGCGCTGATGAGCCCCTGCGAGAGGGGGGCGAAGAGGAACATGCCCGCCGAACCCGCCGCCGTGCAGATGCCGAAAGCCATGGAGCGCTGATCCGGCGTGACGTTTCGTGCAAAGGACGACAAGAGGATGCCGAACGAGCCGGAGCCGACGCCGAGACCAACCAGCACGCCGCCGCCGATATGCAGCCAGAGCGGCGAGGTGCCGAACGACATCAGGAAGAGACCGATCGCATAGAGGACCCCGGACATCAGCAGCACGCGCCAGGTGCCGAACTTGTCGGCAATGGCGCCGAAGAACGGCTGGCTGACACCCCAGGCGAGGTTCTGGAAGGCCATGGCGAGGCCGAACGTCGTGCGATCCCAGCCGGTATCCTGCAGCATCGGCAACTGGAAGAAGCCCATTGCCGAGCGCGGGCCGAAGGTGAGTACGGCAATCAGCGAGCCGGCGACGATGATAAGCCAGGGCATGGGCCGGCTCGCGGCAGGTGCTGAAAGGGCGGATGGGGCAGACATGGGCATCTCCAAACAATGTGCCGAAACCTACGTCGCGGCATCAATTAACAAAAGCGAATTTAATTGACCAAGCGATCAGCCGGATTGATGAAATATTTCGATTCAAGCGACCGGCGGAGGTGCTTGACGCGGAACGATTTTGGGCGCATTTCCGCTTCAGGTGTCACAGGACGCCAATTGAACCCGGATAAGATCAATGGACCCCGACAGTCGACTATCGAGAGCGATCGAGCGACCTGTCCGGTAGCAGCCTTCAAGCTTGCTCCGGATGGCGAGAGCGCCCTCCAAGGAGCAAAGCATGCTGCAGATTTATGCCCGCAAGGCTGACCGTTTTTGCCTGCGCGAAATTTCCAATCCCGCCATCGAGCAGGCCATCGCCCCCGCGCTTTGGTACGACCTTCTGAACCCGACACCGGAGGAAGCAAGGGACGTCGAGGCGGCGCTGCACATTTCCATGCCCACACGCGAGGAGATGGAAGACATCGAGCTGTCCGCCCGCCTCTACCAGGAGGATGGCGCGGCCTTCATGACCATGACGGCGCTAACCAATCTCGACAGCGACGAGCCGATCAAGACGCCGATCACCTTCATCCTGCGCGGTCCCACGCTGGTGACGGTGCGCCATGCGGATGCAAAGCCCTTCGCCACCTTCTGCGCCCGGGCGCTACGCGGCAACGGCCACACTTACGAGAACGGCGAGGACGTCATGCTCGGTGTGATCGAGACGGTGATCGACCGTATGGCGGATGTGCTGGAACGGCTCGGCAACGAGATCGACGGCGTTTCACGCGAGGTCTTCCGCAGCAAGAAGGCCCCCTCGCGCAAGAAGACGCGCGACCTGGAAGCGCTGATCGAACAGCTCGGCCGCAAGGGCGATTTCCTGAGCGGCGTACGCGAAAGCCTCGTCAGCATCTCCCGCCTCGTCGCCTACCATGCGGCGCTGGAGACCCCGACGCGCAGGCCCTCGAAGGAAATCCGCCAGCTGGTGAAACTCGTGCAGCGCGACGCCGCCTCGCTCGGCGACCATGCCGCCTTCCTGTCGGGCAAGATCAACTTCCTGCTCGACGCGACGCTCGGCCTGATCAACCTCGAGCAGAACCAGATCATCAAGATCTTCACCGTCGCCTCGGTGGTCTTCCTGCCGCCGACGCTGGTCGCGTCGGCCTATGGCATGAACTTCGAGCTGATGCCGGAGCTGCAATGGCGCTTCGGTTATCCCTACGCGGTGGGTCTGATGATCATCTCCGCGCTGATGCCGTTCCTCTATTTCAAGCGGCGCGGCTGGGTTTAGGCCCGCACCTTCATCGGCCATCGCTCGGTGCGCGTCTTCGTCACGCGCACCGCATCACCCAGGTGGATTTCACCCTCGCCGCGCGGCACGGCGTTCCAGCCGAAGAGCACGCCGGGCACCCGGCGGTCGGCGGACATGCGCTTTTCGGCCAAGCCCTGGATGGGGTTGCCGCCGATGCGTTCGCCGGTCATCTGGTCCTGCGTGGTCATGATGCAGCGGGCGCAGGGTTTGACGAAATCGAAGACGATGCCGTTGATCTCGATCGACCCCCAAAAATCCTCTTCCCAGGGATCGTCGCAGGACACGAGGATGTTGGTGCGGAAGCGGTCCATGCCGACGGGCTCCTGGCCCTTGGCGACAAGCGTCCTGTTAAGATCGGCAAGCGAGCCGGTCGTCGTGACGAGGATCGGGAAACCATCGGCGAAGCCGACGGGTGCCGGAGTGCCGGCCCAGTCCTCGCCCTCGGCGCGATGCGCCTGCGCATCCATGTGGACGAGCTTGACCGGGCGCTCCAGCCAATCCGAAAGCGCATCGTTCACCGCCTCGTCGGCGACTGCGGCGTTGACGGGGCTGTCCCAGATGGTGACCTCGAGACGGTCTTCCGGCTCGAAGCTCGCGAAAATCTGGCGACCGTCCATTTCGAGATGCAGGCTTTCGCCGACGGCGGTCGCTTCGACACGGGCCAGCGCCTGAAGCTCGCGCTGGGTGATGAAGCGGCCATCGGGCTCGACGATCATGAAACGCCGGTCGCCGGCAAGGCCATCGAGGCGCACCGTCGCACTTTCGACGGGAATGGCCCGGCCGCTCTTCAGCGGGTGAATGTTGAGGCCTTCGACCTTCATCGCACGTTCCTTCCTTGAAACTTTGATTCAACGCTCTGCCGAACAGATTCAAACCGGCAGCACAAACGCATGGTATTCCTCAGATTTCATCCAGCAGCATGTCGCGGATCGCGCGCAGACGCTCGGTGCGTTCCAGCGCCATGCGGCCGCCTGCCGCCGTCTGGAAACCGTCCGCCAGCTTGAAGAGCTTCACTTCGAAATGATCGATGGCGAAGGCCTTGTCGTCGAGCGGGCGGTTTTCGGCAAGCGGATCCACCGGGTCGTAGAGGCCGCTGCCCATGCGCCCGGCGATGTAGAAGCAGCGCGCGGCTCCGACCATGCCGATGGCATCGAGCCGGTCGGCATCCTGCACGATCTTCGCCTCCAGCGTCTCGGGCGCGATATTGGCGGAGAAGCTGTGGGTCAGGATGGCGTGGGCCACTGCCGCCACATCCATCTCGCTCCAGCCTTCGGCCGCGAGCAACACGGATGCTTTCTCCGCGGCAAGCCGCGAGGCTTCGGTGCGCAAGGGCGAGTTCTTCTCGACGGCGACGCAATCGTGCAGCAGCACGGCGGCGGCGAGGAGGCGCGCATCGCCGCCCTCCTCCACCTGGATGCGGCGGGCGTTCTTCCACACGCGGATGAGATGGGCGGCATCGTGCGAGCCGTCATCGGCGGCGAAGGCCTGCGGCAGCAGGCGCTCGGCGAGCGGCCCCAGGGGCGAGAAGGCGGCGGCGAGGCAGGCGAAGGACATGAGCAATCCGAAGTTGATCGCCAAACACCTAGCCTGTCATGCCCCCGCGTTCAATTCCGGCTTTTCACCCGTCCCGGACTTTCCCGAAAGGATCTTCTGGTAGAAAAGCCCGATTCCGATGAGCACCGCGCCAAGCCCGATGAAGGACAGCGCGCGCAGGATGCCCTCGAGATTGGCCATGTCGATCAGGAAGACCTTCACCACCGCGATCAGCACCAGGCCGGCGGAAGCAAGGCGGATACTCTTGGAGTCGAATTTCGAGCCGACCACAAGCAACAGCACGCCCAGCAGCAGCCAGACAACGGAATAGGTGTAGGTTTCCGGCTGAAGGAAGCCCTTCCAGTCCGCGATGCCTTCGCCGTGCCAGTAGCGGCGCACGCAGAGCGTGACCCAGGCGAAGACAAGCGCCACACTGGAAAGAGCCAGCATGATGACATAGGGCATCGGCCGGCGGCCGCGTGCATACAGGGCAAGGCCGCCATAGGCGATGCCGGGCAGAAGGTAGCCGACGAGAAGCAGGTCGAGCACCGGCCATTTGCCGAGCAATTCGCCGGTGAAATAGGGATTGAGGCCGATGAAATGGGCGCTCAGCACCGAGAGAACCGAGAGGCCGCCGACGACCATGGAGCCGTAGCGGAAGATGGGGCTCGGCGATTTCAGGTCGAGCGACATCATGATGGCCGAGGCGCCGATGACGAGCAGCGTATAGGTCGCCTGTTCGCCGAGCGTCGGCACGGAACTGTCGAGCACGCCGCCGTTCATGCCGTGACGCACCAGGATCGCGGCCGTCAAAAGCAGGAAGAGGCTGGCGAGCGCCTGCAGGAGATTACGGATCCGCTCTCCCGGCCAGCGGCGCAGCTCGAAGGCGCAGAGCGCCAGAAGCGCTGCGGGAATACCGTAACCGGCAAGAAGCTGGTTGAAGACGGGTGTCTTCGACAGGTTCGCCGCGCCGACGACGGTCGGTTCCCAGCCGAGGCGACCGGCGACAACGGCCGCGGCACCTGCCATCAGCCAGGGCAGCACCGGCCAGCGACGAAGGCGGGTTGCGAAGACGGCCGCAGTGCCGAGCAAAGCGAGGCCGAGCGTCGTGACGAGGCCATCCGTCAGGGCGTGCAGCGCCAGCACGAGGAACGCGAAGCCGCCGCCGGCAAGCGCCCATTGCGGGATGAACAGGTCGTTCTCCTCCGTGCGCTCGCGGGAAAAGGCCTCCGCTGCGGCGAAAAAGACCAAACCGAGCAGCACGGCCAGCAGTCCATGCTTCGGATCGAAGGAAAGATTGCCGAAATTCAGGAAGCTGGCGGCAAGGATCGCGAACGGCACGGCCGGTGCAAGCAGGCTCCAGAGTGCCGCAAAAGCGCTCGAACCCGCCATGCGCAGGCGTATCCCCGCAAGACCGACGGCGGCATAGGCGACCGCGAGTACCAGCAGCAGATTGATCGGCACCTGACCGAGAACCGGCACGGATATGGCACCATCCGCCATAGGCGGCGCGGGGATAACACCGTCCAGCGCCGGCAGTGCGAGGCTGCCGAAGCCGTCGATCAGCCCGTGCTTCGGCAGGCCAATCATCGTGACCACGCCGACAATGGCGCCGACCGCGGAAAAGATCGCCGGATAGATCGCCCAGACGCGCAGCGCACCGAGAACGGCAAGCGCGAGAACGACGAGGACGAAGGCGTAGTCCGCATAAGCAAGCGCCGGAACGTTGCCGGCAAGCACCAGAGCAGGAAACGTCACGGCGAGAGCGCCCGTGAGCGACACGGCGACCGCCGGCGGGGCAAACAGCCGGTCCAGCGCATCGGCAGGCGTGGCGGTTGCCGGCGGCGGCATGTCGTCCGCCGTGAGGCTGCCCGGCCAGATCAGGCCGTGGCCGGCGGCGAGCACCAGCAGGGCGACCAGCGCGGGGATCACGTCGACATTGCTTGCCTGCGACAGGTAGAGCACGGTCCACAACGCAATGCCGGCATTGGCAAGTGCCGGCACGACCTGCCAGCGGCGGATGCGCGCGGCGGCGAAAGTGGCAAGCCAGGCGACGGTGAGGAAGCCGAAGAGGCCCCAGGCGCTCGGTTCTTCGGTCGCGACGAGCGCGGGCGTGAGCATGGAGGCAAGCAGGCCAAGCCCGGCGAGCGCCTGCCCATGCAGCAGCGACAGGCCGATCGTCAGGAAGGAGACGGCGGCGAGCAGCACGAAGGCCGTGGCCGGACCGACATAGCCGTAGAATTCATAGGAAACATAGGTGACGGCGAAGAGCGTGATGGCGCCGGCGGCCGTCAGCACGCCGGGGATCATGGCATTCTGGAAGGCGTTGGCGATCAGCGGCTGGGTGCGGCGGCGCACGAACTCGCCCGATGCCATCAGCACGAGACCGAAGGCCGCGGCCAGCGAAAGGCGCACAGCAGGGCTGAGCAGGCCGGCCTCGATGGAATACTTCACCATGAAGATGCCGCCGAGCGCCAGTGCGATGCCACCGACCCACACGGCCCAGCGCGCCCCGATGCGGCTTTCGAAGCTTTCCCTGGGCGTTGCCGGCGCGGTGGCCGGGGCGGAAACGGCCTCTTCCTCGGCCGTCTCGCTTGCGGCAACGGCGTCGGCCGGCGAAGCGGGAGCACCGCCGAAGATCGCTCGACCGGCATCCGCCTCATCGGTCTTCGCCGCCCAGGGGCTGGAGAAGTCGGCCTCGTCCGGCTGTTCGTCGGCTTCCGCATGCGCCGGTCCGGCGGTTTCGGCAACGGCCTTTTGCGTCGGCAGCGCAAGGTCACCGGCCTTCAGTGCCTCGACCTCGCCCTTCAGTCGCATCACCTCTTCGCCGAGTTTTCGCGCGCTGTTGCGCGAAGCGTTGAGGGTGTAGAGCGCGAGGCCTATCGCGACCAGGGAAAGGATTTCGAGCATTGCGACTCCAGCACGGCACAGTCCGGGCGGCGAGACTACCCGGTTTTATCCAAACGCCAAACGGGGTTACGTTTCAGCGAGGCAATCTCTTCACGCTCAGCGCATGAGGTTTTCGATGGGGAAGATGGCGCAGGTTTCCGTACCGTGTGCCAGAAGCTTGCCGTTCTTATCGCGCAGCCAGGCTTCCGACGTCGCGATGGTGCGGCCGCGATGGACGATTTTCCCCTCGCAGAACACCTCGCCCATGCCGGGCAGCACCGGGCGCACAAGGTTCAGCTTGAATTCGATGGTGGTGTAAGCTTCGCCCGGCTTGATGACGGAGAAGACCGCGCAGCCGAGCGCCGAATCCATCACCGTCGCCGTCCAGCCGCCATGCACGGTGCCAAGCGGGTTGAGGTGATCGGCCGACGGCAGGCCGGAAAAGACGACGCGGCCGTCTTCCACTTCCGTCATCGAGAAGGCGAGCGTCCTGGCCATCGGCGGCGCCGGCAGCGCGCCTGATAACATCGCCTGCAGCACTTTCAGGCCGCCGTCGCGCTTGACCACGTCGAGCGGCAGCGTGCCGATACCGCCGACCGCCAGCCCCGGATAGATTTCCACCGTCATGCATGCGCCTCTTCGGGTTGATCGTTTTTCGGCTTGCCGAGCGCCTTCAGCGCCGCCTGCACGAAACCGTCGCGGGCGCTGGCCAGCTCCAGCCCGCGCGGTTCGCAGACGTGCCGGTTGAGAAAGAAGGCCGTCAGGCGAAAACCATCGGCAAGCGCGGCGGCATCCGCCGCATGCCGGCTTTCGTCGCCCAGGAAAGCCGGCAACGCCAGCATCTTGTCCGCCCAGGGAGCGCCTGCCAACCGCGAGACGGCGCGGCCGGATTTCGGCGAGACATAGCAGAGATCGTCCTTCGCCCCCGTCGCGACGCATTCCAGGAGATCGAGGCCGAAGCCGAGGTCGTTCAGGACGGCAAGCTCGAAGCGGATGAACAGTTCGCCGGCATCGGCCGGTTCGTGCAGATGATCGAGGATGACGGAAAGCGCTTCATGGAGATGCGGATGCGGATCGCGCTCCGGCAGGAAGCGCAGCAGGGCCGCCATGGCCTGTACCCCATAGACGGCGGTCGCCGTCTCCATCAGCCGGCCGGCGCGCAGTTCCAGGGGCTCGACGCGGAACTCGCCGAGATGTTCGTCGAGCCGCGCACGCCAGGTGATATCGACGGAATTGCCCGGCTGAAGCACCGGCTGCATGCTGCGCGAACGGCCGCCGCGCACCATGCCGAGATGGCGTCCGTGCTCGCGCGTCATCACCTCGACGATCACGGATGTTTCGCCGTGACGCCGCACGCCCAGAACGATGGCCTCGTCACTCCATTGCATGGAGCAAAGCCTTACGCCGTCCGCGGGTTTGCCGCAAGCGGGTGCGCCCTGCCCCCTGCGTCCGAACGCCGCGTGGCTGAATAGCCACACCTAAGCCCTTGCCACAGTTTCGCTTTTTTCTTGCCCTTCCCGCGCCGACTTTGCCCCCGAAGACCCGGACAAAGGCCGCAAAGGCCAGATTTGAACTTTGAAATGACAGGTGCCGTCTTGATGTGTGTGTTCCGTCCGCTTGCCCTTCTTGCCCTTGCCGCGACGCTTGCCGGCTGCGCCACCACCACGATGGAGGTGAAGAAGAAGGGGCCGGATCCGATGCATGTCGCGATGTACGGGCCGCATCCGGAGGAGCGCTTCCCGCTGCCGGCGATGGATATCAGCCGGGTCGATCCACAATATTTCCGCCAGCAGGTGGCCTACCAGACGGTGGAGCCGGCGGGTACGATCGTCATCGATACGCAAAACCGCTTCCTCTATCTCGTGCAGGGCGAAGGCATGGCGATGCGCTACGGCATCGGTGTCGGCAAGGCGGGGCTGGAATTCGAGGGCGCAGCACATGTCGGCCGCAAGGCGGAGTGGCCGCGCTGGACGCCGACGCAGAACATGATCGCGCGTGAACCGGAGCGGAACCTGAAATGGGCGGGCGGCATGGAGCCGGGCCTGACCAACCCGCTCGGGCCGCGCGCGCTCTATCTGCACAAGGACGGCAAGGACACGCTGTTCCGCATCCACGGCACGTCGGAGCCATGGTCGATCGGCAAGGCCGTATCGAGCGGCTGCGTGCGCCTGTTCAACCAGGATATCATCGACCTCTACAGCCGCGTCCCGACGGGAAGCCGCGTCGTCGTGCTGCAGCATCAGGCGCCGGCAAGCGAGGCAATGCCGATGGCAGCCGCCGACGGTCTCATGCCGCCGGCCGCCATCTAGTGCGTGCGCAATTCCGGACAGAAAACCGCTTCACATTCTCCCTGGAATTGCTTCGTCACCAGGCGTCAGGCTCGCGCACCATGTGCACGATGTTGGCCGGGTTCATGATCCAGCCGCCTCGAAAGGCCGCACCGAGATCTTCGACGGCATCGCAGCGTACGACGCCGTTCTTTTCCAGATGGCCAAGTGCTGCCGTGTGGTCCGGCGTGAAAAGCTCCAGCCAGACTTCGGCCTGGCTGTAGTTCGGCGCCTCGTCGATCCACAACCGGTTCGGGCCAAGTTCGAAACCGATGGCCGGCGCCTTCGCCTCGAAGGGCGTCAGGCCCACGACGTCCCTGTAGAAGGCGACAGTCGCCTCGTACTGGTGGGATGGCACCTTCATGGCGATGTTGATGCCGCCTTTGATCTGCGTGCTCATTGTCGCCTCCTCACGTAAAATCCTGCTGCTCGGCGGCGACGACGCCTTTCAGCTCGCTCGGATAGTAGCCTTCGCGCAGGTTGATGCCGTATTCCACATAGGCCTTCATGCAGGCGAGCATCTGCGACCAGCCCTCGCAGTTCATGTAGGAGGATTTCTGGCCGCGCTCGTTTTCCCGCCAGCCGGTCTCGGCGATGGTCACCATCGTGCCGCCGTCCTCCAGTGGCTTGAAGCGCATCTCGACGCGGGTCTTGTAGGCCTCCTCCCCCTCGTCGACCATCGCGTCCCAGCGCAGGACGATGAGCGCGTTCTCCTCGACCTTGTCGACGATGACGGGCGCCATGTCCCACCAGGTGACCGTGGTGCCCTCGACGAGCGGCGCGCTCGCCCCGCCGATCGTCGTGAAGTAACCGCTCAGCTTTTTCGGATTGACCACCGCATCGAAAACCTCGGCGACCGGCTTTCCGATCCGCCCATTCACGCGAAATTCCAGCGTCATGCCGTCCTCCTTGGGGCGTATCGCCCTCCTTCGTCTTGTACCAGCTCAAAATATGTTATAAAAAGATAACATGTCAAGCGAATCGATAGAGAACGCCGTCTTTAAGGCGCTCGCCAATGGAAAGCGGCGGCAGATGCTCGATGCGATCAAGCACGCGCCACTGACAACGGGGGCCTTGTGCGAAAAATTTCCGGAGATGGACCGCTGCACGGTTATGCAGCACCTGAAAGTGCTGGAAGAAGCCGACCTCGTCATCCCTCGCAAGGAGGGGCGCGAGCGCTGGAACCACCTCAATGCCCTACCCATCCAGGCGATTCATGATCGCTGGATCAGCCAATATGCCGGGCATGCGATGAGTGTGCTCTCGGCGCTGAAGGGCGAGACGGAAGGCTGAGGCGCCGCCTTTTCGGCAGCGCCCCGCAAAAATCAGACCTCGGTGGCGATGCGGCCGATCTCGGCGATGACGGCATTGCGCTCATCGCCGGAAATGCCGGGGATTTCGACAAAGGCCGTGACGACGATCGCACCGCGGTTTGGCGACCAGGCGATGGCGATGTCATTGGCGTTGCCTATCTTGTTGCCATTCGTTCCGGTCTTGTCACCGGTCATCCAGTCTGCTGGAAAGCCCGCACGCAGCCGCGTATCCCCGGTCTTGTTCATGACGAACCAGGCTGCAAGCTGCGCTCTTGAGGGTGCAGACAGCACGTCCGTGAAGACGAGCTTGCGCCATGTCTCCGCCATGGCGACCGGCGTCGTCGTGTCGCGCTCATCGTCAGGCGTCTCGTGGTAGTTCAGCGCCGGCTCGGTGCGGTCGAGGCGTGTTACGTCATCGCCCAATCCGCGCAGGAATGCCGTGACCGCCTTGGGACCACCCGAAGCGGCCAGCAACAGGTTGGCGGCGGCGTTGTCGCTGAGCGTGACCGTCGCTTCGCAGAGTTCGGCAATCGAAACGCCCTTGCCGCCGATGCGTTTTTCCACGACCGGCGACCAGTCGACGAGATCCGATTTCTTGACGACGATACGCCGGTCCAGCGCCTCCTCCTTGCGATCGACGCGGGCGAGGATGTGCGCAGCCAGCAGCGCCTTGAAGGTGCTGCACATCAGGAAGCGTTCCTCTGCGCGGTGCCGGAGCCGGGCATCCGTTGCGAGGTTATGTATGGCAACGCCGATGCGGCCTTCGTGGCGCGCTTCCAATGCGGCAAGCCGTTCCTGCAGCGTGCCGCCCGATGCCGCACCGGCGACGCCGGCCACGGCCGAAACCGCGGGAATGGCAAGAAGAGCGCCAGCAATCGCCTGCCGGCGTGAAATTGTCATCGTCATAGGTTTATTTCCTGTCTGCCGGGTACTGGAACGTATAGCGCCCAGCCCGTTTGAGCCCGCCCATATCGCGACTATGCGCAAAGGGGCGGGTCAAAACAAACGACGATTTCTGCCGGCAGCCATTAGGAAAACTAGGGATTACTTCCGCTTCATCGCCTCGGCCAACGCCGCGCCGAAAGCGCCCTGCGAGGGTGCCGGCTGCTTTGGAGCGGCCTGGCTGAACTTCGGCTTCATCTGCGCTTGTCTGTCGTTGCGCGGGGCGTTGTCGCGGGCAGCCGGCTCTCCGCCGTCCTTTCGCATGGTGAGGCCGATGCGCTTGCGCGGCACGTCCACTTCGGTCACGCGCACCTTCACCACGTCGCCGGCCTTCACCACCTCGTGCGGATCCTTGATGAAACGGTCGGCAAGCTGCGAGACGTGGACAAGGCCGTCCTGATGCACGCCGATATCGACGAAGGCGCCAAAGGCCGCGACGTTCGTCACGGTGCCCTCGAGCAACATGCCGGGCTTCAGGTCCTTGATGTCGTCGATACCATCGGCAAAGGTCGCGGTCTTGAACTCCGGGCGCGGGTCGCGGCCGGGTTTTTCAAGTTCGGCGAGGATGTCCTTGACGGTCGGCAGGCCGAAGCGCTCATCGACGAAGACCTTGGGATCGAGCTGCTTCAACGCGGCGCTATCGCCCATCAGCGTGCGCACGTCACGACCGCAGGCCGCGACGATCTTTTTGGCGACGCCATAGGCTTCAGGATGCACCGAGGAGGCGTCCAGCGGCTCCTTCCCGTTCGGGATGCGCAGGAAGCCGGCACATTGTTCGAAGGTCCGCGCGCCGAGGCGGGCAACCTTCATCAGCTCCTTGCGGCTTTCAAACGGGCCGTTGGTATCGCGATGCGCGACGATCGCTTCGGCCGAAGACTTGCCGAGGCCGGAAACCCGAGACAGCAGCGGAGCGGAGGCCGTGTTGAGGTCGACGCCCACGGCATTCACCGCGTCTTCCACCACGGCATCGAGCGAGCGAGAGAGTTTGCCCTGGTCGACATCGTGCTGATACTGGCCGACGCCGATCGATTTCGGCTCGATCTTCACCAGTTCGGCCAGCGGATCCTGCAGGCGCCGCGCGATGGAGACCGCGCCGCGCAGGGAAACGTCGAGGTTCGGGAATTCGGCGGCCGCCGTTTCGGAAGCGGAATAGACCGAAGCGCCGGCTTCGGACACGATGACCTTGGTGGGCTTGGGCGCCGGAAGCTGGTCGAGCATGTCGGCGACCAGCCTTTCCGTCTCGCGGCTGCCCGTGCCGTTGCCGATCGAGATCAGCTCCACCTTGTGCTTGCGGATGAGCGAAGCAAGCTCCGCCTGCGTGCCGCGTATATCATTCCTCGGCGGGAAGGGGTAGACGGTCGTCGTCTCGACCACCTTGCCCGTGTTGTCGACCACGGCAACCTTCACCCCTGTTCGGATGCCCGGATCGAGGCCCATCGTGGCGCGCGTGCCGGCGGGTGCCGCAAGCAGCAGGTCCTTGAGATTGCGGGCGAAAACGCGGATCGCCTCCTCCTCCGAGCGCTCACGCATCTCGCGCATCAGATCGAGCGACAGCGACATGGAAAGTTTCACGCGCCAGGTCCAGCCGATGACTTCGGCCAGCCACTTGTCGCCCGGCCTGGTGCCGATAGCGTAGAAGGAAGCGATGATACGCTCGACCGGCTTGACCGGCTCGGTGCTGTCCTGATCGACGACGATATCGACCGACAGGAATTCTTCGTTCCAGCCGCGTAGCATGGCCAACGCCCGGTGGCCGGGCACGTTCGCCCAGCGCTCGGTGTGATCGAAATAGTCGGAGAACTTTGCACCCGCCTCCTGCTTACCCTCGACAACGCGGGAGCGCAGGAAAGCATTCGCCTTCATGTATTCGCGCAGGCGCTTCAGGAGATCGGCATTTTCCGTCAGTTGCTCGGCGACGATGTCGCGCGCGCCTTCCAGTGCGGTCTTCACGTCCGGCACCTCGGCCGACAGGAACGTTGCCGCCAGCTCCGCCGGCACAAGCGCGCGGTCGGCAAGAATCTGCTCCGCCAGCGGGCCGAGACCGCGCTCGCGGGCGATTTCCGCCTTGGTGCGGCGCTTCGGCTTGTAGGGCAGATAGATGTCCTCGAGCTCGGCCTTCGTCGTGACCGCCGCGATCTTGCCGGCCAGCTCGTCCGTCAGCTTGCCCTGTCCCGCAATGCTGTCGAGGATCGAGGCCCGGCGGGCTTCCAGCTCGCGCAAATAGGTCAACCGCTCGGAGAGCGTGCGCAGCTGCGTATCGTCGAGACCACCCGTCACTTCCTTGCGGTAGCGCGCGATGAAGGGCACCGTCGCGCCCTCGTCGAGCAGCCCGACGGCGGCGGAAACCTGCGTGGCGGTGGCCTTGATCTCGGTCGCGATCAGGTTCGCGATCTTCTGCGGTGTCGGGGCCATGTCGGTCTCCTCTGGGCAACGGGCGGGCGGCGACCATAGTGCGCGGCCGGGAGCAGGCCAATCGCATGGCTGGCGGGCTGTCGCCACGTCCACAACATATCACGGGCTGTCCGGCGCCGCAGAACTGCTTCACGGTTGAATGGACAAAAAAAGGAGCTTAGCGGTTGTAACGCTTCATAAAGTCTTGCCGCCTATCTTGTCCGACATAGGGGAAACGGGGCCTTCGGCATGCGCGGCGCATTCTTTGCAGCAGTCTCATTGACGGCCGTTGCCACGGCCGCCCCCGCGGGCGCGGCCACGCTCAACCTGCTCATCTGGGAATCCTATATCGACGAGCAGATCCTCAAGGATTTTGCGGCCGAAACCGGCGTCGAGGTCCGCCAGACTTTCTACGACAGCGGCGACGTGCGCGACGAAATCCTCGCCGACCCCAACAGCAATATCGACGTCGTCGTGACGAACGAGAATGGCGCACGGCTCTATGGCAACCGCGGCGTCATCATGGCGCTGGATGCGGCGAATGTGCCGTCGCTGAAGGACTATGCGCAGACCTGGACGACGCGCTGCGGCGGCTTCGGCGTGCCCTATCTCTGGGGCACGATGGGTATCCTCTACCGCTCCGACAAGATCACCTCGCCGCCCACATCCTGGACGGACATGATGAAGCCGGCCGAGAGCCTGCGCGGCCACATCGCCATGTATGACGACCATGCCGAAGCCTTCGTCGCCCCCCTCGCCCTGCTCGGCAAATCCGTCAACGCCAATGACAACGAGACGCTGAAGGCGGCCTACGAGCTGATGAAGGCGCAGGTGCCCTATGTGCTCACCTACGATTATGTCATCACCTCCATCCAGAGCGCCGACAAGGGCCCCAATATCTGGATGGCGCTCGGCTATAGCGGCGATCAATATACGCTGAACGACAAGGTCTCCTCGCCGGGCCTCTGGCGCTATGTCGTGCCGAAGGAAGGCACGCTCTCCTGGCTCGACTGTGTTTCCGTCAGCGCGCTCTCCGAAAACAAGGACCTGGCGCTGAAGCTGGTCGACTATCTCAGCAGTGCGAAGAACGGCGCCCGCAATGCCGTCAAGCTCAACATGCCCACAGCCAGCACCGCCGCTCTGGCGCTGCTGCCGGAGGACATGCGATCCAATCCCGAAATCTATGCCGCACCGGAAATCCTGGCCAAAAGCCAGTTTCAGGAGGAGCTGACCGTGCAATCGGTCCAGGCCCGTCGCCGCATCATCAGCAGTCTGGCCCAAATCAGTGACGCTCGGTAAACGCGCCCTTTCCCTCATCTTCCCGGTCGTTCTCGCAGGCTACGTGCTCGCCGCGTCGCTGATCTATTACGTGCAAAGCGCCTCGGTCATCGGGCTGGAGCGGGCGCGGATCTGGCAGCAGATTGGCCTCCTGACCGCCGTATTCCAGAACGAGGTGACGCAGAACCGCAGCCTCGTCTATTCCCTCGTGGAGGGCGGAGCGGTACGCCTCTTCGTCAACGAGCCGGATGCCGCCTATCGCAGCAACGCGCTCGGCGTGCGCCTGCAGCAGAGCATCACCTCGCTCTCCGACGACGGCAAGAAATTCATCTCGGTCGCCATCATCCGCCCGCCGCTGACGGTCGATTACTATTATGAAAACAGCGACGATCCCTTCGCCGAGATCACGCCCCAGCAGATCGAACATGCCCGCCAGGTGATCGCAAGCCCGCGGCTCTCCTCCTGGAGCTATCTCAACGTGGAGGGCATCGAGCCGCTGATCGTGCATTCGGAGTTCATCGATCCGCTTACCTTCAACCGTCCGGTGGCGAGCGCGAAGACCGGTGCGATCCTGGTGCAGACGGCGGTGCGGCCAAAACTGTTCCTCGACATGAAGCGAGCGCTGGAAAAGGAGTACGGTGCGGAGATCGAAATCGGCCAGCACCAGTTTCTTGCCAAAGGCGCACTTTCGGCGACCGCAACGCTCAGCCCCTCGCTTTTCGCGCGTCTGACGCCCGATACGGCCTTCCTTGAAGAACGGCTGTGGACGCTGAAATCGCTACTGGCGCTCGGCGCAATCGCGCTCAGCCTCTGCACCATCGCGCTGGTGCTCGGCCTGGTGCGCCGCTACATCACCAATCCCATCGCCAGCCTCGACCGCCAGCTCACCGATGTGATGACCGGCAGCCGCAGCGCTTTGCCCGAGATGAACGAAGCCGGCGAAATCGGCCGCCTCTCCGCCAATGTCAAACGCCTGCACGACCATTCGAAACAGTCCTTCGACCTCGTGCAGCATGCCTCCTGGACGGACACGCTGACGGGCATTTCCAACCGCGAATATTTCAACATCCGCTCGACGCAGATCCTGGAAGAGGCCGAAGCCGAGGATATCGGTTGCACCCTGCTCTTCATCGACGTGGACAACTTCAAGTTCGTCAACGACAAACACGGGCACAAGATCGGCGACGAACTGCTGAAGACGCTCGCTGCCCGCATCTCCGCCATCGTTTCGCGTGCCGTTTCCGAGCGCGGCCTGCCGGACGGACTGTTTGCCCGCCTATCCGGCGACGAGTTCGCCATCATGCTGCGCTGCCAGCCGGGCAGCGGCACGATCACGGAAACCTCGAACCGCATTCTCGCGCTGTTCGGCGAAGGTTTCGAGGTGTTGGACAAGGCCTATCCGGTCACGGCCAGCATCGGCATCGCCGTCTATCCCGAGGATGCCCGCACCCTGCCGGAACTCGTCGCCAATGCCGACGCGGCGATGTACCAGGCGAAATCCCAGGGCAAGAACGGCTCGGCCCGCTACTCCCGCTCGCTGCACGAAAAGCGCAACCGCCAGCGCCGCATCGAGGAGGAACTGCGCGTTCTCGATCCGGACCGCGAATTCCACCTCGTCTACATGCCCATCGTCGACGGCCACGGCAAGGTGATGGGCTGCGAGGCGCTTCTGCGCTGGAATTCCCCGGTGCTCGGCCGCGTGACGCCGGACGAATTCATCCCGATCGCCGAGACGACGGGCCTGTTCAGCAAGATCGACTGGTGGGTGATCGACCGGGCGATGGGAGAATATGGCCAGATCAAGAAGCTCTTCGGCGCCGAGACGATCCTCTGCATCAACATCTCCTCGGCCGAACTCTATACGAAGTCGATCAGCGAGCATTTCTGCGACTGCGCGGACCGCCATGGCATCGACGCGCGCTTCATCGAGATCGAGCTGACGGAAACCTTTGCCGTGAAGCTCGGCGAACAGTCCCGCCGCAACATCGAGATCCTGCGCAGCCGCGGCTTTCGCATCTCCATCGACGATTTCGGCGCCGGCTACACGTCGGTGCAACAGATCATCGAATACCCGGCCGAGACGATCAAGCTCGACCGCGAACTGGTCGAAAGCCTCACCCGCTCGGCCGCCCTTCCGACGTTGCGCGCGCTCGTGGCGCTCTGCCATGCGCAGGACATGTCGGTGATCGCCGAGGGCGTCGATACGACGGAAAAGATGGGCCTGCTCGCCGCCGCCGGCTGCGACTTCTACCAGGGCTACCTCATCTGCCGGCCGCAGCCGCTTGAGGAGCTTGGCATCTGGGCGATGCAGCGGCTGGTGGAAAAGGCCCGGGAAGTGGCAAAGACGCCGGAGCGTCGTGCCACCGCCTAGTCCGTTTGGCTAAACTCAAGACGTCGGGAAATCGAGGCCCATTTCACGGAAGCGGGCCGGATCGTCGCCCCAGTTCTCGCGCACCTTCACGAAGAGGAAGAGGTGCACGGTCTGCTCGAGGATATCAGACAGTTCCTTGCGGGAGGCGGTGGAGATCGCCTTGATGGCGTCGCCGTTCTTGCCGAGCGCGATCTTCTTCTGACTGTCGCGCTCGACATAGATGACCTGTTCGATGCGCACGGAACCATCCTTGCGCTCTTCCCACTTTTCCGTCTCGACATGTGAGGAATAGGGAAGCTCCTGATGGAGGCGCAGGAAGAGCTTTTCGCGGGTGATTTCGGCTGCGAGCTGACGCATCGGCAGGTCGGAAATCTGGTCTTCCGGATAATACCAGGGGCCTTCGGGCAAAGCGGCGGAGAGGTAGTCCATCACGTCTTCGCAGCCTGAGCCGTTCAGCGCCGAGATCATGAAGGTGCGCTCGAACTTGACGACCTCGTTGACGGCGGCCGCCAGCTTCAAGAGGTCCTCCGGCTTGACGCGGTCGACCTTGTTCAGGATGAGAATCTTCGGCTGGTGGACTTCCTTGAGGCCTTCCAGGATCGTCTCGGCATCGCCCCTCAGGCCACGCTCGCTGTCGATCAAGAACATGATGAAGTCGGCATC
This sequence comes from Shinella sp. CPCC 101442, assembly GCF_024704725.1. Lineage (GTDB taxonomy): Bacteria > Pseudomonadota > Alphaproteobacteria > Rhizobiales > Rhizobiaceae > Shinella. The sequence goes on from NZ_JALIQS010000002.1 coordinate 425,405, forward strand.
CTTGGCGCCGCCCCAGGCGGTCGTGACCATGGCGCGGTCGAGCCGGCGGCGCGGCTTGAAGATGCCGGGCGTGTCCATGAAAACGATCTGGGCGTTATTGTGGATGGCGATGCCGCGCACGATGGCGCGCGTCGTCTGCACCTTGTGGCTGACGATCGATACCTTGGCGCCGACGAGCCGATTGACCAGCGTCGACTTGCCGGCATTGGTCGCACCGATCATCGCCACGAAACCCGAATGGGTCGGGCCTTCAACGGTTGAGCCCGTTTCAGCGGGATTTTGGTTTTCTTCGGTCATGATGTCCGTTTAATCTTTGTTTGTTCGCAATTCCAAACGCAAAACCGCTCAAGCAGTTTTGCTGGAATTGCTTCAGCCGCTGCCCTTGGGCCAGACGCCTTCGCGTTCCAGAATTTTCGTTGCGGCCGCCTGTTCTGCGGCCCGTTTCGAGCGGTCGACACCCGTCGCCGGCTTCACGCCCTTGATCTCCACCGTCACCGTGAAGCTGGGATCATGATCCGGTCCCGAACGCTCGTCCACCTTGTAGCTCGGTGTCAGGCCGAACCGGGCATGCGCCCATTCCTGCAATTCGGTCTTGGCGTCGCGCCGCGCGCCTTCAGCGCGGGCAGCCCTGCCCTCCCAGTTGCGCAGGATGAAGCCGCGCGCCGCCTCCAGCCCGCCGTCGAGATAGATCGCGGCGATGAGCGACTCTACCACATCGGCGCGCACATTCAGCATGGCTTTTCCGGTGAGCTTCTTCACATCCGCGCCGGTGCGGATGAACCGGTGCAGGGCGAGGTCATCGGAGACCGCTGCGCAGCTTTCGGCGCTGACGAGTTGATTCAGGCGAACGGAAAGCTCGCCCTCCTTCGCCTCGCGAAAGGTGCGGAACAGCATCTCGGCGACGCAGAGCCCCAGCACGCGGTCGCCGAGAAACTCCAGCCGTTCGTAATTGCTGCCTTTTCCAGGCCGCGCGCTCGCATGCGTGATCGCCCTGTCGAGGCGCTCCTTGTCGGTGAAGGCGTAGCCGATCAGGTCCTCGAGGGCCTTGCGGTTCACGTCGTTCAGCGGAATGGCGCCCTTCATTCAACGACCTTGAACAGGCGGTCCCAACGAAGGTTTGTCGGCCATTTCCAGATTTCGCTGAAGGCGGTGTCATGGCCGAGCGAGAAGAAGATCAGGCTGGCGCGACCGATCAGGTTCTCCGCCGGAACGAAACCGACATCGAAACGGCTGTCGGCCGAGTTGTCGCGGTTGTCGCCCATCATGAAATAGTGGCCTTCCGGCACGATGAATTCGCGGGTGTTATCCCCGACCGTGCCCGGACGCGTGTCCAGTGTGTCGAAGGCCACGCCGTTGTCGAGCGTCTCGCGGAACACCGGAACGTCTTCGCCGGTATCGTACTGGTCGTCGGCGCGGAAGAAGCCGTTATGCTCGCGCGGGACGGCGACGCCGTTGATGAAGAGTTCGCTGTCCCTGACCTGGACACGATCGCCCGGCAGGCCGACGAGGCGCTTGATGTAATCGATATCGGGGTTCGGAGGGAAGCGGAACACGACGATGTCGCCGCGCTTCGGCTCACTTGCGAAGATGCGGCCGGAAAACAGGTTCGGCGAGAACGGCAGCGAATATTTCGAATAGCCGTAGGAAAACTTGTTGACGAAGAGGTAGTCGCCGACGAGCAGCGTCGGCATCATGGAGCCGGAGGGGATCGTGAAGGGCTGGAAGAGCACCGTGCGGATCACCACGGCAAGCAGCAGCGCCTGGATGATGACCTTGACGTTTTCCCACAGGCCGCCTTCGGCCTTTTCTGTCTTCTCTGCCACGCCGGACTTTTCCTTATTTGCGAACATGGGGCCCTCTATAGAGGAAAGGTTGTCTGTTGGAAATCGCATCGATCAAAAAGACGCAAGCCCGGTTATCCGGGCGTTGCGGCCGGCAGCGCCTCGATGATCACGAAAGCTTGCGCCAGCGGAAAATCGTCGGTGATGGTGATGTGGATGCGGGGTTCGTGCCCTTCGGGGAGCATCTGCCTCAGCCGTTCGAGCGCGCCGCCCGTCAGCTTCATGGTCGGCTTGCCGCCCGGCAGGTTGACGACGCCCATGTCCTTCCAGAACACGCCCTGCGCCAACCCCGTGCCGAGCGCCTTGGAGCAGGCCTCCTTGGCGGCGAAGCGCTTGGCATAGGACGCGGCGCGGTTCTTGCGCCCGTCGGATTTCGCCCGCTCGATCTCGGTGAAGCAGCGCTCCGTGAACCGCGTGCCAAAGCGCTCCAGCGACTTCTCCACCCGGCGGATGTCGATGAGGTCGCTGCCGATGCCGATGATCATAGGGTCGTGTCTCCGGGGGAAAGTGCGGGGGTGTGGTGCGAGGAAAGGCCGGCGCGCTCCAGCAGGCGCGCATGACGCCGGGCCTTGAAGGAGCGCACGGCAAAGCGTGTCGCACCATAGGCGATGACCGCCGTGAGAACACCGAGAAGACCGGCGCCGGCAAGCATGGGCTTCAGGACCGGCTGCCAGAGTTCGGACAGTTCGAGATGCTCCAGCCGGTGGAAGAGTTCACCCGCCGTTACCGCCTCGGTGGACGAGATGCCGAGCAGGGCTTCGCCGACGCGGAACGTCGCGAGCGCAATCAACGGAATGGTGAGCGGATTGGCGATCGCGGTCGCGAGCGCCGCCGCCAGCAGGTTGCCGGCCATCAGATAGGCGAGCGCCATTGCCAGAAGGATGTGGAAGCCGAGAAGCGGCGTGAAGGCCGAGAAGATGCCGGCGGCAACCCCTGCGGCCACCGCGTGCGGCGACGCGGAAAGGCGCAGGATTCGCTTGGCGAGGTAGCGCGCCGGACGCGTCAACCCCTTGCGCGGCCAGAAGAATTCGCGCAACCGGTCGGCCATCGAGGCCTTTTTTCGGCGTCTGAACAACATGTCCAAGACATAGCCGATCCGTTAGTGGCATTTCAATGGCGCCTCTGCGGACGCCGTCATGGCGCCACGGGCGGCCGTGGCGCACGCCGTGCGCCACATGGTCTCGACGTCTTAGAAGGACCTGCGGAAAAGGCCGCGGTCGATCTGACGCTGGCGATATTCCAGGTCGATCCGGTCGATGGCGCCGTTGAGATAGGCGATTTCGCGCTCTTCGGAGTTCGGTACACGCAGGGCGCGGGCGAAGTTCTTGATCTGCTTCAACATGGTAAACCTCTTTCGGTTACCTCCCGAGACAGAAGATAGGGTGAGAGCCCTTTAGGCACCAGCGACACTATTCCAATACAGCCATGCACAATGCGCATAGCGACTGGTCAAATCTTGGGCAAACCTGCCTTATTCAGGGCAGGTTGCCATATTTTTGCATGGTGACTGTCATGTAAACACGCGGCTGATGGTCGAGACGCACTGAAGTTCCTTGAGTTGGCCCATCAGCTGGTTCAGCTGGCGAAGATCCCAGACCTCGAGATCGATATGGACCTCCGTGAAATCCGTCGCCACCCGCGTCATCGACATGGACCGGATATTGACGTCGCTGGTCGCGATCGTCTGGGTGACTTCGGCGAGCGTGCCCGGCTCGTTCAGCGCGTTGATCACGATGCGCGCCATGAAACGGGTGTTGTTCGCCTCGTCGAGGTCCCAGCGCACGTCGATCCAGCGCTCCGGCTCGTCGTCGAACTTCTGCAGCGCCGGCGACTGGATCGGGTAAATCGTAATACCCTTGTCCTTCTCCATGATGCCGATGATGCGATCGCCGGGAACGGCGCCGCCGGCGGAGAAATGCACTTCGGCATTGCCGGAGAGGCCCCGGATCGGCAGGGCCTCGGGACCAGCCTCCGTTTCCGCGCTTTCGAGCGCGGACTTGGCCTTGCCGGGTAGTTTGAAGACCATGCCGGCGGCGCTGCGCATGTTGAACCAGCCCTCCTCCGTGTTGGGCTTCACAGTCACGCGCTCGTCCTGATAATCCGGGAAGACGGCGCGCAGCACATCGAGCGAGGACAGCTCGCCGCGGCCGACCGAGGCGATGGCGTCCTCGACCTCCTTCTGGCCGAGGCGATGCAGCACGGGCTTCAGGCCATCGCGCGAAAAAGACTTTCCGGCGCGGTCGAAGGTGCGCTCCAGAATGCGGTAGCCGAGGCCGGCATATTGTTTTCGCACGGCAGCGCGGGTTGCCCTGCGGATCGCCGCGCGCGCCTTGCCCGTCACAACGATCTCTTCCCAGGCCGGCGGCGGCACCTGGATGCCGGAGCGGATGATCTCGACTTCGTCGCCGTTGCTCAGCCGCGTGACGAGCGGCATGATACGGCCGTTGATCTTGGCGCCGACGCAGGTATCGCCGACATTGGTGTGAACCGCATAGGCAAAGTCGATCGGTGTCGCGCCACGCGGCAGCGTGATCAGCTGGCCCTTGGGCGTGAAGGTGAACACCTGGTCCTGGAAGAGTTCGAGCTTGGTATGCTCGAGGAACTCCTCCGGATTGTCGCCTTCGGCGAGCGATTCGATCGTCCGGCGCAGCATGGCATAGGCATTGGAGCGCGGCGATGTCGTGCGCTCCTCGCCGATCACCACTTCCTTGTCCTTGTAGAGCGAATGCGCCGCGATGCCGTATTCAGCGATCTCGTGCATGCGCTTGGTGCGGATCTGCAGTTCGATGCGCTGGCGCGACGGACCGACGATGGTGGTGTGGATCGACTGGTAGTCGTTCTGCTTCGGTGTCGAAATATAGTCCTTGAACCGGCCCGGCACGACGCGCCAGCGCGTATGCACGATGCCGAGCGCGGCATAGCAACCCGGGATATCGTCGACGAGAATGCGGAAGGCGTAGACGTCGGAAAGCTGCTCGAAGGAGAGCGACTTCGACTGCATCTTGCGGAACACCGAATAGGGCGTCTTCTGGCGTCCCTTGACGAGCGCATCTTCGAGGCCGTTGACGACCAGCAGCTCGCGCAGCTCGTCCTCGATCTTGCGGATGAGGCCCTCGTTGCGGCGGGAGAGTTCCTCGAGCTTGTTCGTGACGGTCTCGAAGGCTTCCGGATTGATGTGGCGGAAGGAGAGGTTTTCCAGCTCCTCGCGCATGTCCTGCATGCCCATGCGGCCGGCGAGCGGCGCATAGATGTCCATCGTCTCCTCGGAGATGCGGGCGCGCTTTTCCGGCGTCATATGGTCCAGCGTGCGCATGTTGTGCAGCCGGTCGGCGAGTTTGACGAGCAGCACGCGCACATCGTCGGAAATGGCGAGCAGGAGCTTGCGCAGGTTTTCCGCCTGCTTGGCCTTCTTGGAGACGAGATCGAGCTTCTTGATCTTGGTGAGGCCTTCGACCAGCGCGCCGATATCCTCACCGAACAGTTCGTCGATTTCCGCGCGCGTCGCGCTGGTATCCTCGATCGTATCGTGCAGCAGAGCGACTGCGATAGTCGATTCGTCGAGGCGCATGTCGGTCAGGATGGCGGCGACTTCGAGGGGATGCGAGATATAGGGATCGCCGCTCGCCCGCTTCTGCTGCCCATGCTTCTGCATGGCATAGACATAGGCCCTGTTCAGCAGGGCCTCGTTGACGTCGGGCTTGTATTTCTGAACCCGTTCGACGAGTTCATATTGACGCATCATTCTCGCTTGGCTCCCCTCCCCGGCGCGGCGGGGCAAAAAAAAGTGCGCCCCGACCATAAGAGGGGCGCACCGGCATTCGCAATATCAAAGGCTTCGGTAACGTACCGAAATCAGTAATCGTCGCTCTTTTCCGGCGGCACGAGACCTTCGATACCGGCCAGCAGTTCTTCTTCCGACATGCGGTCGAAGGTGATCGTTTCCGGCTGGTCCTCGTCCTCGTCGACGGCAGCCGTCGCAGAACCGGTGTCGGCAGCAAGGCTTGCCGGATCGGGCTCGGGCTCGTCCACTTCCACATGCTTCTGCAGCGAGTGGATCAGGTCTTCCTTGAGGTCGTCGGGCGAAAGGGTTTCGTCGGCGATTTCGCGCAGGGCAACGACGGGGTTCTTGTCGTTGTCGCGGTCGATGGTGATGGCGGCACCCTGCGAGATGAGGCGGGCGCGATGGCTTGCAAGAAGAACCAGCTCGAAGCGGTTGTCTACCTTGTCAATGCAATCTTCAACGGTGACACGGGCCATTGCCTGTCCTTTGTGATCGAGAATTTCAGGAGTTTGCATGCCCGATACAGGCAAAGGAAGCAAAATTCAAGTTTTTCCTTCCCTATCCCCCGCGGTCACGTGTCATAAGGCTGCCCATGTAATTTATGGTTGAGCCCTAACGTAACGGTAGGCCGAAAGATCAAATATCTGACAAATAGGGTAACGTGCGGGAACTGTTCTCCAATTCCGAAACCTTTGAATTTGCTGAAACGATGCCGGTGACAAAAATCGTATCCGCAACCTAGGTTTGCTTGGAAAGCGTGTTCGGCTGCCCTAAATGAAGATTATATGAAAAAGAGTTAATTCAACCGGCCAGTGCATCCGGAAATCCCGGAACATGTTCAAACCGAACCGTTTAGCTCAACTTCTACTTAAAAGGATTTTCCGATATGTTCGACCCCCGCGAGAAAATCGCCCTGTTCATCGACGGTGCAAATCTCTATGCGGCTTCCAGGACACTCGGCTTCGATATCGATTACAGGAAGCTTCTGAAGGCTTTTCAGAAACGCGGCTACCTGCTGCGCGCTTATTACTATACCGCCCTCATCGAAGACCAGGAATATTCCTCGATCCGCCCGCTTATCGACTGGCTCGACTATAACGGCTACAAGGTCGTCACCAAGCCGGCCAAGGAATTCACCGACTCGCTCGGCCGCCGCAAGATCAAGGGCAACATGGACATCGAGCTCGCCATCGACGCGATGGAGCAGTCCGAGACCGTCGATCACCTCGTCATCTTCTCCGGCGACGGCGATTTCACCACCCTCGTCGAGGCGCTGCAGCGCCGGGGCCGCAAGGTCTCCGTGGTCTCCACCATGCAGACGCAGCCGCCGATGATCGCCGACGATCTGCGCCGCCAGGCCGACTATTTCATCGACCTCGGTTCGCTGAAGGCCGAAATCGGCCGCGATCCCTCCGAACGCCCGCAGCGCACGGTGGAACCGGTCGACAACGTCACCGAGTAAGTCATTCTCCGTCGTCTTTTCATCAACGTCCCGCTCCGGGACGTTGATGCGTTTATGGCCACGCACGCCGCTTTTTCCCGACATTCCGCAACGGGAAAGCCCGGAATTCCGGCATCTTCAATGCTTCGTTAAACATTGAATCAAATGCGCCTGCCGGCCATTAATGTTCCGCAAGACTCTCCTGATATCCCATTGCCGTACAGTCATTTCGCATTGGGACATCTCGCAACATGGTGGACGCAGTCTCGCTTTCGGGCAACAGCTACCGGGCAGCATCGAACGCGCTTGAAGTGCGCTCGGCAACGCCTGCCGTAGAAACCCGCCCCGCCGCATCCGCCCTCGCCGCGCTCACCGTGCCGCAGCCGGTCACGCAGGTCGCGACACCATCCGAGATTGCCGAGGACATCGGCGACCTCAGCTTCCTCTATGCGCCGAACGGCCAGCCGGGCATTTCCACCGTTCCCGCCTATGCCGTGCCATCCACCCAGGCGACAGGCGAAGCCCGCATTTCGGCCGAGCGCAACCCGACGGCGCGCCTTGCCATCGAGAGCACCGACCTCAACAACCTGCTATCGTCCTTCCTTGCCCCGCGCACCCCAAGCGCCAACCCGGCGCCCTCCCCGGATGTGCCGGCCGAAACGAACGGCGCGCAGCTTGCCCGCGCCGCCCAGCAGTCGGTCATCGCGCAGCTTTACGCGCAGTTCTAAACTCAATTTGGAAATCGGGATTCGCGCCGGCCTCACGGCCGGCGCCGGGGCGCCATGTCAGCCGCGATCGCGCAGCAGGCGGCCCTTCTGGCGGTTCCAGTCGCGCTCTTTTTCAGTCTCGCGCTTGTCGTGCAGCTTCTTGCCCTTGGCAAGCGCAATCTCAATCTTGGCACGGCCGACATCGTTGAAATAGACTTTCAACGGCACTAGCGTCATGCCCTCGCGGTTGATCGCGATGCGCAGGCGATGGATCTCGCGCTTGGAGAGCAGCAGCTTGCGCCGACGTCGGGTCTCGTGGTTGAACCGGTTGGCCTGCAGGTACTCCGGCAGATAGGAGTTGATCAGCCAGATTTCGCCACCCTCGTCCGAAGCGTAGGATTCCGCGATATTCGCCCTGCCTTCACGCAGCGATTTGACCTCCGTGCCGGTCAGAACCAGACCGGCCTCGTAGGTGTCGATGATCTCGTAGTTGAAGCGGGCCTTGCGGTTCTCCGCTACAATCTTCTTGACCGTCGCTGGACGTGCCTTCGTTACCATATCAGTTCAGCAGGCCGGCATGGCGAAGTGCGGCGTCGATCGCCGCCTCCGTGGCCGGCTCCAGCGTGGGAATGAGCGGCGAGCGGACGAAGCGATTCATGTCGCGGGTGCGGTTCAGCGCGTATTTCGCGCCGCAAAGACCCGGTTCCAGGAAGATCGCCTTGTGCAGCGGCATGAGCTTGTCCTGGTATTCGAGCGCCTTGGCGTAGTCCCCGGCAAGCGTTGCCTCCTGGAATTCGGCGCACAGGCGCGGCGCGACATTGGCCGTCACCGAGATGCAGCCGACGCCGCCATGGGCGTTGAAGCCGAGCGCGGTCGCATCCTCGCCCGAAAGCTGGACGAAATCCTTGCCACAGGTGATGCGTTGCTCGGAAACACGCTCGATCTTGCCCGTCGCATCCTTGACGCCCATGATCGAGGGGTGCGCCTTGTGAAGCGCGCCCATCGTCTCCGGCGTCATGTCGACCACCGAGCGGCCGGGAATGTTGTAGATGACGATCGGCAGCTTCAAGGCGCCGGCAATCGCGGCATAATGCGCGAACAGGCCCTTCTGCGTGGGCTTGTTGTAATAGGGCGTTACGACGAGGACCGCGTCCGCACCGGCTTTTTCGGCGTGCTGGGCAAGATCGATCGCTTCTTTCGTATTGTTCGAGCCCGCACCGGCGATAACGGGGACACGGCCCTTCGCCACCTTGATGCAGAGTTCCACCACCCGTTTGTGCTCGTCATGCGACAGCGTCGGCGACTCGCCGGTGGTGCCCACCGGGACGAGGCCGTGGCTGCCCTCACCGATCTGCCATTCGACATGCGCGGCGAAGGCGTCTTCATCGACGGCGCCGGTATCGGTAAAAGGGGTGACGAGAGCGGGAAGGGATCCCTTGAACATCCAGAACTCCTGAGGCCAGAGCCGCCCGTGGGCTTACATGCTTTGGCCGTATTCCGTGGTTAAAAACGCTGGCACAATAGTCGGGTGACGGTCGTGCGGCAAGCGCCGAGACCGGCGTTTTTCATGCACAAACAAGGCGGAATTGGCTCTGACGCACGAATATTCGCTCCGCCTGATCCGTCGCCTGGGATGAAGCGACCTTCACGGCTTCGTGAGAACAGCGGTTAAGGTTTCGTTAAGGCAACAAAGGGTTAATGAGTGTTCAGAAACAGGCGAAAATTCACGCGCCGATGCGTCGCCTGCCACGGCATCCGGGACGTAGTATGATCTCGACAAACAGTTTCGCCCTTTGCGCCTTGCTGCTTGCCGGCATAGCCGGACTTGCGTTGCGCTCGTCGCCGGTGGAGGCAGACAGCACCGCCGAGATAAAGCCGCTCGGCTTTGCCGCCGAGATGCCGTCGAAGGATGTCATCACCAGCGCCATTCCGCGCACCGACAGCGTGCCGACAGTCAGCGCCGAGCTGCGCGAGGGTCTCGATGCGCTCTCCAACCGCGATGCCGCTTCGGCGATCGCCATGCGCGACCGCCTGCCTTCGACCAGCCTCGACCGCCATATCCTGACCTGGGCGATTGCCGTTTCCGGCCAGCGCGGCGTGCCCTCCTGGGAGATCGCCGGCGCCCAGCGCGAGCTGAAGGGCTGGCCCGGCCTGACGGTTCTGCGCGCCAACTCCGAACGGGCGATGGCCCGCGAGAACCCGCCGGCCGCGGACGTGCTCGCCGCTTTCGGCACCACCCGGCCGGAGACCGCAGAAGGCGCCATCGTGCTGTCGCGAGCGCTCGTCGCGACCAGCGAAACACCGCGCGCTACGGACATCCTGCGCTCCTTCTGGCAGAAGGAAGCGCTTTCCACCGACCTTGAGGACAGGATCCTTGCCGAATTCGGCACGCTGCTTGGCGCCGCGGATCACAAGATGCGCATGGAAATGCTGCTCTACCGCGATCGCGCGGAGCAGGCGCAGCGTTTTGGCGATCTCGGCAAGGCGCAATCGCTTTATCGCGCCTGGGCAGCCGTCATCCGCAAGAACAAGACGGCGGGCGACCTGATCAAGGCCGTGGATGCCGGCTGGCAGAAGGACCCGGCCTATACGTTCCTGCGTATTCGCTATCTGCGCAGCAAGGAGGCGTATCGCGCGGCCGGAAAACTCTTTGCCGCCATGCCCGACGATCCTGCCCGCCTGGTCAATCCGGGTGCCTGGTGGAACGAACAACGCATCGTTAGCCGCGGCCTTGCCGATCTCGGCGACTATCGCGATGCCTATCGCGTCGCCGCCCACCATGGCGCGGACGATCCGACCGATATCGTCGAGGCGGAATTCCATGCCGGCTGGTATGCGCTGCGCGATCTTGGCGATGCGAAGACGGCGGCACGCCACTTCCAGCGCATCCTGCAAACCTCCGACCGGCCCCTTTCTGTGTCCCGGGCCTGGTACTGGCTCGGCCGGGCGGCGGAAAAAGGCGCCCCCGGCGACGCCAAGGACTATTTTGCCAAGGCCGCGAACTTTCCCGGCACCTTCTACGGCCAGCTTGCCGGCGCGCGACTCGGCCGCAAGACACTGAACGTCGCCTATCCCACGCCGACGCCCGAAGAACGCACCAGCTTCCAGCAGCGCGAGGCCGTGCAGGCCATCACCCGCCTTCAGGCTGCCGGCCATGGCTGGCGCGCAGACAGCCTGTATCGGGCGCTTGCCGGCGAACTGATGAGCCCCGGCGAACTAGCCCTGCTCGCGGCGCAGGCCGAAAAGGGCAGCAATCATCAGCTATCGCTGCAGATCGGCAAGATCGCCTTCGGGCGCGGTATCGATGTCGCGGCGCTGGCCTTCCCCATCGGCGTGATCCCCGACGGAGCCAACATTTCCGGCTCTGGCAAGGCACTGGCCTATGCCATCGCGCGGCAGGAGAGCGCTTTCAATCCGGCCGCCATTTCACCGGCCAATGCACAAGGCCTCCTGCAACTGATGCCCGGCACGGCGCAGGGCGTCGCCAAGCGCTACGGCCTTGCCTATTCAAAGGAGCGGCTGACGACGGATGCGGCCTATAACGCGACGCTCGGCGCACATTATCTCGGCGAGCAGATCAACGATTTCGGCGGCTCCTACGTCCTGACCTTCATCGCTTACAATGCCGGTCCGCGCCGCGTGCCGCAGTGGATCGCCCGCTATGGCGACCCGCGCGGCAAGCCGATCGACGAGGTGGTCGACTGGGTCGAGCGCATTCCCTTCTCCGAAACGCGAGGCTACGTACAGCGCGTGATGGAGAACTATCAGGTCTACAAGACCCGCCTCGGCCAGACCGCCGATATCGTGCACGACCTCAGCGTTGGCCGGTAACGCCATATTTTGGGGATGACTTGACGCTGGAATCGGCGATGATGCCTTGTTTTTAACAAGCAAGGCATCGGCATGACAGCTTCGGGCGCGCAGGCATTCCGCGATATCTTTTTTACGAGCGAGGACGGCCTCAGACTGCACGCCCGCGACTATCCGGCCGCTACGTCAGGTGTCGAGGCGCGGCTACCGGTCATCTGCCTGCCCGGCCTCAGCCGCAACGCACGCGACTTCCACCAGCTTGCCCTGATGCTTGCTCATTCTCCAACGGCCCCTCGCCGGGTCATCGCCGTGGAGTATCGTGGCCGCGGGCTTTCGCAATACGATCCGAACCCCGCCAACTACAATGTGATGATGGAATGCAAGGATGTGATCGCGCTCTGCGATACGCTCGGCGTTAAGCAGTGTCTCTTCATCGGCACCTCGCGCGGCGGATTGATCCTGCATATCATGACGGCGCTTCGACCCGATCTCATCGCAGCAACGATCCTGAACGACATCGGGCCGGAAATCGAAGTGCAAGGTCTCATGGAGATTAGGGATTACCTCGGACGCCGCTCGACCTTCTCATCCTTCGAGGAGGCCGCAGAGGCGCTGACGGCGATACACGGTGCGACCTTTCCAACCCTCGATCCTGCCGATTGGCTGGACATGGCTCACGCGCTCTACACCGAGCGCGACGGGTCTGTCGTCGCCGACTACGATCCTGCCCTGAACGACCAGCTTGGCACCATCGATTTCAGCAAGCCCCTGCCGACGCTTTGGCCGCAATTCGAAAGCCTTGCCGAGAAACCGATACTGATCGTCCGCGGCGAGCATTCAAACCTCTTCTCCGCCCAGACGCTGCAAGCCATGGCGGAAAACCGGGCGAACGTCACGGCACAAACGGCTGAGGGTCAAGGCCACGCCCCCCTCCTGCACCGTCAGGACGTCTTCCAGCCCCTGTTTGCATTTCTCTCAAGATTCTGAGCCGCCTGCGGGCCGCTACGTGCCCTGCCCCGTGTCACTCGGGGCCGATATAGAAGGCTATGCGTCAGGGGCCTCCTAATGCTTACGTTACCGTAAGTCAAAACGGGCAGATCGATATGAGCCCCACCACATCGATAGCCCTTCAAGTGGAGAGTTGCCGGCAGTTGGGCAGAACACAGCCCCTAAACGCGAAAACCCGCAGCTCTTCTCAGAGCTGCGGGTCTCTATCCGACCTAGGTCAGATTAGAACGAACGCTGGAAGCGGATCATACCACCCCAGGAGTCGTCGGTGCCGTCGTCGTAGTAAGCAACTTCCGGCGTTACAACGAAGCCCGGTACAACGGTGAAGTTAGCGTTGGCGACAGCAGCGAGAGCGTCGTTGTCGTCGAACGAAACCTGTGCGTTGAGGGTTACGCGTTCGGTAACGGCAGCAGATGCGCCGAGCCAGACAGCCCAGTCGCCACCCCAGGTAGCGTAGGCGTTCTTAACAGCGCCGTCTGTGTTCCAGCCAGCCATTGCGAAGACCGATACGCCACCGAAGGTGCCGTCAGCGCGGAGCTTGAATGCGCCTTCTTCGATTGCTGCGTCGTAACCGCCGACAGCGCGGATGCCGAAGGCGCCGGTCGAGTAACCGATACCGCCAACGATGTTCGGAACGTAGTCGCGGCCGCCCTGGTTGCCGTCATCGGTATCTTCGAGCGAGACTACAGCCGTGAGGCCCGAGCCGTTGTCGTAGTTGTACTGGATGACGTTGGCGTCGTAGATGCCGCCCGAGATCAGGTCGTCCTGGATCACGTTGCCGGCGTAGCCTACGAAGGTGTAGAACGCGGTTTCCGACTTACCGACGCGGAAGCCAGCGAGGTCGATGTAAGCGAAGTTCAGCGAGGAACCGCCAGCTTCACCGGACTGAGCGTGGAAGCGGGCTTCAACGAAGGTCTTCAGGGCGCCGTATTCGGTGTCCGAAGCCGTTTCGAGGTTCAGCGTGAAACGACCGTAGGTGTTCCACTCGTCGCCGCCGTGCGTGCCACGACCGTTTGCGCCGTTTGCGTCGAGGCCGAGCAGTTCACCGCCCTTAACGTCGAAACGAACGTAGCCGCCGATCTTGAGGCAGGTTTCGGTGCCCGGGATGTAGAAGAAGCCGGTGCCGAATGCGTCGCAAACGCGAACGTATTCCATGGGCTCGGGCTCGGCAGCAACGATAGCGTCGGCAGCCTGAGCGCCGGATACTGCTGCGAGAGCTGCAGCGGAGCCGAGAAGAAGGCTCTTGATGTTCATTTCTGACCTCCAGTCAAAAAGTTTCAAACGGGTCTGGGTTTTTTGCTGAAGGACAGCGTTCCCTGCCCCATCCCCAAGTTCAAGAAGTGGACGATCAACCGCCCCTGCTTCCGAGAGTGAAAATACTCGACGCGGTTCCGTAAGCAATCTCCAAACTGAAACGAGGCGGACTTTGTGACTGCCTTCGCCCAACGCTGTTGCGGAAAGGACACAAAATGGCGGAGGGGATCGCTAAAAGTTTATGGATTATTAACAAAACACCTTATGAAGCGGGCACTTAGCACATTGTGACGAGGCGTCGCCCTTGCCGCGGAATGGGCGAAATGAAGGCAAAACGCCTTCATAAACATGGCGGCGGCGTCTTTTGGCACCCCTGCTCCGCTCCGATGCACGGGCGCTCGTCACATCGAAAGCGGGAATCGCATGTCATTCCAAAGGGGTCGATTCGTCGCGATTCTGCGCGTCGGAGCGGTTTTGGAAGACATACGGGTGGGCAGCCAGTGCCATAGGCCGGCAGCTCGCAAGCGCTACAGAGACCTGCCCCCTTGGCAGAATGCGCCGTATTCCCATGCCCCGTATGTCGGCTCGCTCCGGCCAAGACAAACGAAAGCCCGGGACGATCGATCCCGGGCTCCGCTTCTTTAATAGGCTGGCGCGCGGTCAAACCGTTTTACAGCCGGTTTCGTCCTAGAAGAGAAAGTCGCTGGCCGTGAGATCGGAGATATCGACGCTTTTCAAGACGATCACGTCGCCCTTCGCCGCATCGATGAGAACGTCGCTGCCGCTCTGGTAGATGCGGTGGCCATAGAAGAGCTGCTGGTAATTGGCGATCGTCGCGACGCCGCTGAGATCGATGATGTCGTGATCGCTGCCCTTCGCGTCGAAATCGGTGATGGTGTCGCGGCCGAAACCGCTCACGAATTCGAAGATATCGGCATCGCCGCCGCCCGTGAGCTTGTCTACGCCGGCGCCGCCGTTCAGCACATCGCCGCCCGCACCTCCCGACAGCGTGTCGTTGCCGGCCTCGCCGCGGAAGTAGTTGTTGGCGCCGTCACCCTTGATCACATCGCCAAACTTCGTGCCGATGATGTTTTCGACGCTTGTCATCGTATTGAGGCCGCCACCGGCATAGCGCACGCTCGTCACGCCGTTTGCAGCATTGATCTCGAAGCGCAGACCCGCTTTGATCGCGGAGAAATCCAGCATGTCATAGCCGGCACCGCCGCGGTAGGCATCGTTGCCGGCGCTGGCCACGAAATAGTCATGTCCCTTGCCGCCGGAAAAGATGTTGTCATAGGCGTTGCCGACAAAATAGTCGTCGCCGCTGCCGCCCGTGATCTCCTCGATGGAAACCAGCGTGTCATGCAGCCGGCCGTTGGCATAAACGTCGCTTTTTCCGGAGCCGTTCAGAACGATCGAAAGACGGCCGGCATAGCTGCTGAAGTCAACCCGATCCCAGCCGGCACCGCCGTCGATCCGGTCATCTCCCCCACTGGCATAGAAGACATCGTTACCGGCACCGCCATAAAGAGAATCATTGCCCCACGTGCCGGAAAGCTTGTCCGCGAATTTCGTACCCTTAACCAAGGCCATTTGCCGCTCCGTGGGCTGAAGTGATGCCCGCACAGTAGGCTGGCACGACGCCACGAGAAAGCAGAAGCCGGAATTAACGCTAACAGCGACAAGTTTAACGATAACGCCCACGAGCCTTCATTCGACCCGATACCGGTTCACGCGCCGCATGGACGGCGCACAGGATCGCTGGAGTGATCCAAGAGGGAAATTGAAATTTTCCGCTTCGCATCTTCGATCATGACGATCTTCGGAAGGGGAAAACTGGCGGAGAAGAAGGGATTCGAACCCTCGATACCGTTCCCGGTATACTCCCTTAGCAGGGGAGCGCCTTCGACCACTCGGCCACCTCTCCGCTCGCGGCTTCACTATGCGGCAGAGCTTGCGATTGCAAGGCTTTTTTGCCGGCCGAGGCGAAATGAAACCCTCTTTGGCGATTTTCCGGATTTTTCCGCATGACCGCCGGTGCAAACGTCGGCAAGCGTGGCACCTCTGCGTGTCGGAAGGGATTGAAAAGGCGGGAATCGCTCCGTGATTCTCGAGCGCCATCTTGAGGGGCGGCCATTCGGGCACGATGCGCGGATGAAGGCGATGGCAAAGGCCACCTCCGGCGCGTGTCTGCGGGCTCCATCGCCGCCTGCCTGCAAAATTCCGAACATTCGCCTCGAAATCGCCGCGCCACTCCCGTCCTGTTCAACGGCGGTTCAGCTTGCCGGCGCTAGATATCGTGCAACAAGCCCTTGATGCGGAAAGGAATGCGAACATGACAGTCATTATTGACGGCTCGGAAGAGGACGACCTCATCATCCAGAACTACAGGATCGCGCTGGAGGTTCGCACCTTTGAGGGGGATGACGAGATCAGACTGAACCGCGTCGACAAGTTCGGCGGCTCCAACTGGGTCGATGCCGGCAGCGGAAACGACCTCGTGATCAACAGCTTCGAGGGCGACAATCTCATCTACCTCGGCTCGGGCAACGATCTCTATATACACAGCGGCGCGGCCAGCGATCCGGACTATTTCGACAAGGTTTATGGCGGCAGCGGCAACGACACCTTCAAGGTGAAGAGCTACCAGAGCGTCTACAACGGCGACAGCGGCAAGGACACCTTCTACTCCGTGGGCTTTGAAAACAGCTTCAACGGCGGCAATGACAGCGACACGATCAATTACTCCCTGCAGGATTCCAGCAGCGAGAAAGGGCTCGGCATCCATGTCAACCTCAGCAAGGGCCAAGCCTGGGCCATTTCGGGCCGGATCGAAACCCTGTCGCGCATAGAGAATGCAACCGGCACCGGCTATGACGACACGCTGGTCGGCACGAGCGGCGCCAACATTCTCAAGGGCGGCAGCGGCAGGGACCAGCTCGAAGGCCTCGCCGGCAACGACAAGCTCTATGGCGGCAACGGCGTCGACGTGCTCTATGGCGATGCCGGCAATGACCGCCTTTATGGCAACTCGGGCAATGACCGTCTCTACGGCGGGTCGGGCAAGGACTTCCTGGTCGGCGGCTCGGGCGCCGATACATTCGGCTTCACCCGTCTCTCCGACAGCAAGGTCGGCTCGCAGCGCGACGTCATCGACGACTTCAATCCCGACAGCGATGGCGACAGGATCAATCTCAGCGTGCTCGACGCCAACATCAACACGTCCGCCAACAACAGGTTCGTGTTCATCGGCAAGGACAGCTTCTCCGGCACGGCCGGCGAACTGCGCTACTCCGGCACGGTCATTTCGGGCGATGTCGACGGTGACGGCATTGCCGATTTCCAGATCGATGCCGGCCTGGACAAGTACTATGCGAGCGACTTCCTGCTCTGAGCGGATGCGCTTTTGGACAATCGAACGCCGGGGCCCTGCCCCGGCGTTTCACATGCGCGGCTCAGGTGCCGCGCACCAGCCGCTCCAGTCCGTCGGCGAGCGTGGCGGCGACTGCATCCTCCACCTTCGCGCCGAGATGGCGCTCTATCGCAGCCGCGTAGACGGTCCAGAGCCGGGCCCGCATCGCGCGCCCCTCCCCGGTCACGAGCACCCAGCGGCCGCGTCCATCCTCCGGTAGAATCTCGCGACGCACGAGGCCCGCCTCCTCCATGCGGTCGAGCAGGCGGGAGAGATTGTGCTGGGCCAGCAGCGTGCGCTCCTCGATCTCGAAGGGGCGAAGCCGCCCGTCTTCCGTACGCACCAGCTCCCACAGCACATCGTACCAGGCGAGCGGCGGCATGCCGGCGGCCTTCAGATCCTGCTCGATGGCGGCAAGGATGAGGCGCTGGGTCCGCATGAGGTGGATCCACAGCCGTGTGACGGCTTCGGACGGTTCTGGAGTAGTCTCGGTCGAGGAGGTGATCATAGATGCAATTACATACATCTTGACGGCATTGGCAAGGTTTTATATATGCAATTGCATTCAGTTCGAGCCGAAGACAGTCCATGCCCAAACCCGAAGCGATCTGACCGGCCATGCACTCAACCCCTCGCGTTGAACAATGCCAAGGAGTTTTCCTATGACAGCAGCCCGATTGATTCTCGTCAGCCACCATCTCTGCCCCTATGTGCAGCGCGCGGCCATCGCGCTTGCCGAAAAGGGCGTGCCCTTCGAGCGCCGCACCATCGACCTTGCGGCCAAGCCCGACTGGTTCCTCGCGCTTTCGCCGCTCGGCAAGGTGCCGCTGCTGCTGGTGCGCCAGCCTGACGGCAGCGAGGTGGTGCTCTTCGAAAGCGCCGTCATCTGCGAATATCTCGAGGACACCGAGACCGAAACACCGCTCCACCCCGCCGATCCGCTGCAACGCGCCCGGCACCGTGGCTGGATAGAGTTCGGCTCCTCCATCCTCGGAGATCTCTGGGGTTTCGAAACGGCGAAGGATGCCGGGACCTACGAGACGAAACGCAGGGCGCTGATCGAAAAGTTCACGCGCGTCGAGGAGGCGCTTGGCGACGGCCCCTTCTTCGCCGGCGAGACCTTCAGTCTCGTCGATGCGGTCTTCGCGCCGGTCTTCCGCTATTTCGATACCTTCGACACGCTGGTGCCAACGGAGGTTTTCGACGGCTTGCCCAAGGTCACCCGCTGGCGGGCGGCGCTTGCAGCACGGCCGAGCGTCCGGGGTGCCGTTGCCGAAGACTATGCCGAGCGGCTGAAAACCTTCCTCGCGCAGCATGATGCCTGGCTGCTGAAACTGGCCGGCTGAGGCCTCCAATCCAAAGAAAAACCGCTGGAAACGGATCGTTTCCAGCGGTTCTTTATTTCAGGCTTTTCCGTCGGATCAGGTGCGGGCGGCCAGGCGGTCGATCGCGTTCTGCGTCGAGGTGCCGAAATCGCCATCGATCGGGCCGCTGTAATAGCCGCGATCCTTCAGGATTTGCTGGAACTCCTTGCGGAACTGCGGCGTGAAGTTCGCCGGAGACCCCTTGAGTTCCTGCAGCTTGCCCTGATCGCCGCCTTCGACGCTGGCGGCGGCCCAGCGGGCTGCCTCCTTGGCGTTGGAGCGCGTGCCGAGACCCTGGTCGTAAAGCCGCGACAGGTTGCCCATGGCGTAGGTGTTGCCGCCATTGGCCGCCTTTTCGTACCAGTCGATCGCCTGGGCATAATCCTGCTTCACGCCGTTGCCGACGTCGTAGAGCCAGCCCAGCGAGGCCATCGAATAGTAGTCGTTCTGGGCAGCGGCCTTTTCGTACCAGTTGCGCGCTTCGGCATAATCGACCGCAACGCCCAGACCGGACTGATAGGCATAACCGACGGAGGACATGGCGTTCACATCGCCGCCTTCCGCGCCCTTCTTGTACCAGTCAAGCGAGACATTGTAGTCGCGCTGGGTGCCGAGACCCTCGCGGTAGAACCAGCCCATCGTGGCCTGCGCGTTGGCATAGCCCTGCTGGGCCGCCTTGCTGTACCATCTGAAGGCTTCCTCATAGTCCTTGCGCGTGCCGTTGTAGCCTTCGCGATAGAGCCAGCCCAGCGAGGCCTGCCCATAGGGGTTTCCACCGTTCGAGGCCTGCTCGAACATACGTGTGCCCTTGGCCATGTCGACCGGGCCGTCCGTGCCGTAGATCGAATACCAGGCAAGGTTGGTCAGGGCGTAGAGATTCCCCTCATCCGCAGCCTTCTGGTAATGCTCGCGTGCCTTTGCAAAGTTCTTCGCGGCATCGTGGGCGCGGCCCAGCATGTTGCGAACCGAGTTGTCCGTCGGGTTGGCATTGAGTGCCGCTTCGCAGACGGAGATCGCGCGACCGTAATCGATGTTGGCGAAGAGCTTGCCGAGGAAGCCCGGACGCAGGTTCGGTTCACCGGCCAGTTCGTAGCACTGGTCGATATCCGATCCGCTCGTGAGCGTCGACGTCGACTGGTCAGTCGTCGTGACGGTCGAGGTGCCGCTGCTCGACAGCGACGTGCTGTCGTTGCGGCCGGCGGCGAGCTTGTCGATGGCGGCGAGCGTTGCCGCGCCGAATTCGCCATCGGCCGAGCCGCTGTAGTAGCCGCGCTCGATCAGAAGGCTCTGCAACTCCTTGCGGAAGGCAACGGTGAAGTTGCCGGAGGTTTCCTTCAGTTCCTTCAGCTTGGCAGGATCGCCGCTTTCGACGGCGGCGGCAGCCCAGCGGACAGCCTCCTTGGCGTCTGCCGGCGTGCCGAGGCCCTGGTCGTAGAGACGAGACAGGTTGCCCATGGCATAAGCGCTACCGGAATTGGCGGCCTTTTCGTACCAGTAGCGGGCTTCGACATAGTCCTGCTTGACGCCGTTGCCGACGTCATAGAGCCAGGCAAGCGAGGCCATCGAGTAGGAATCGCCGATATTGGCGGCCTTCTCGTACCAGACCTTGGCTTCCGCATAATCCTGCGCCGTGCCGAGGCCGTTCTGGTAGGCCCAGCCGAGCGAGGACATGGCGTTGGCGTCGCCGGCATCCGCAGCCTTGCGGTACCAGGTGAGCGACTGGACGTAATCCTGCGAAACGCCGAGGCCTTCGCGGTAGAACCAGCCCATCGTCGCCATGGCATTGGCATAGCCCTGGTTGGCCGACTGCTGATACCATTTTACCGCTTCGGCATAGTCCTGGCGCGTGCCGCCATAACCTTCGCGGTAGAGCCAGCCGAGCGAGGCCTGGCCGTAGGAATTACCGGCGGTCGAAGCCCTCTCGAGCATCGAAAGGCCCTTCGGCACATCGACCGGGCCATCCGTGCCGTAGATCGAGAACCAGGCAAGGTTGGTCAGCGCATACATGTTGCCGAGCTCGATCGCCTTTTCGTAGTTGCGACGGGCCTCGACATAATTGCGGTCGGCGTCCTGCGCACGGCCGAGCAGGTTGACCAGCATGCCGTCGGACGGGTTTTCGTTGACGGCCTGCGCGCAGGCGGAAAGCGCCCGCTTGGCATCGATCTTCAGGAAGTTGACGCCCAGGAAGCCGGGCAGCGACTGCGGTTCGCCGGCAAGCAGGAAGCAATCCCGCGAGGCGGCCGTTTCCTTGGAGGCGACATCGACGCTGAGGCCCTTTTTCGGCTCGAGCGCTGCGATGAGATGTTCGGCGTCGCTGCGATGCTTGCTGTCCGGATAGCGCTCAAGGAAACGCTGGAGAGCGGCCGCGTCGGTCGATTCCTTCAGCGCGTCCCAAGCGATGCCATCGGCATCCTGCCCGTCGTTCTGGGTGGCTTCCTTGAGGCTGGCGAGCTTCTTCTCCGCCAGCATCTTGTAGACCGGGTCCTTGCCGTGCTTGGCGATGAACGCGTTGATCAGATCTTCATCGGCGAGGTCACGGATGTTCTGCCAGTCGGCAGCCGCTTCGGACTGACCGTTCGGCGAGACTTCCGTGTTGCCGCTGTTGGTGACGTTGATGTTCACTTCCTTGATGTTCAGGAAGATCTGCGCACCGCCGAGCGAACCATAGACGAAGGGTTCCTGCTCGCGGTTGGTGGCTTCCACCACCTCGTCGCGCACCTTGCCGAGCGCAATGCGCACGTCGAGGCCGGGCTCGGTCAGGTATTTGGAAAGCGCGGTTGCGAACGGGCTGTTCTTGCCTTCGCCGTCAAGCGCCACCGTGCCGGCCTTCGAAGCGAAGGCGATCAGCGTGTCGGCCGATTCGGGCTCCACACGGGCAAGACCGCGCGTCACGGCACGGGTGCCGACCGAACGCGTCATGGATTGCGAAAACGGATTGTTGCGGCAGGCATCGAGAATGAAAAGCTTCAGCTTCTTGGCGCCTTCCAGCGACCGCTGAACGCGATCGATGGCCACACTCTCGTCCTCGACGTCGCGGTCGCTCTTCAGCGCCGCATCGACGGGAATGAGGTAATTGACCCCGTTCATCTCCATCGCGTGGCCGGAATAATAGACCACCGCCATGTCCGCGTCAGCGGACTCGTCCTCGAACTCGCGCAACGCCTTCACCATGGCGGAGCGGTCGAGATCGAGCACGGTCTTCACGGAATCGAAACCAGCCGCCTCGAACGACGCGCGCATCAGCTCGACGTCGTTGGCGGGGTTGTTCAGCTGAGCGGTCTCTTCGTATTTCTGATTGCCTATCAACAGCGCAACGCGTTTCGCCTCAGCGGCGCCCGCATTGAACACGACGACGGCGATCGACACGAAGAACACCGGCGCCCAGCGTTTTTGTATTCGCTTGAACATGCCCTTCCCTCCGGCATTATTGCCGCCAGTATTACGTATGGGCCTAGCGGTTTCAATGACTAAGCCGGCGGATTTTTTTGGCCGGATCGCCGAAAAAATCACGCGGGGGCGATTTCCACCCAGCGACCTTGCCGGGAAGATTCGGCCATGGCGTGCACGGACTGCTCGATGCGCAGGCCATGGTTGAAGTCGATGGAATGCGACGCCATGCCGGCGATGGCGGCGATCAGCTCGCGGCATTCTATGACCTTGAGATCGTTGAAGCCGAGGCCGTGGCCGGGCGCCGGAATGAAACGGTCATAGGGCTTGTGGTGCGGTGCCGTCAGGATTGTGGAAAAGCCCTGCTCGGTGGCGCGGCCATCCGTCGTATAGAGCTGGAACTCGTTCATGCGCTCCTGATCGTAGAGGATCGAGCCCTTCGAACCATAAATCTGCAGCGCGATGCGACCCTTACGGCCCCAGGCCGAGCGGTTGGCCATCAGCACGCCGGAAATGCCGCCGGGAAGGCGCATCAGGACGCTGGCAATATCGTGGTTTTCGACGTCGCGGCGGCCACCATCCTTCAGCGGGCGGTCGGCATAGGGTTTGGCGAGCGATGCGATGACCGCCTCGACATGGCCGAACAGGCTCCACAGCAGCGAGAGCGGATGCACGGCAAAATCATCGAGTGCGCCGTAACCGGAGGTCGCTTCGCTCTTCCAGTAGAACAGCGCCTCCGGATCGGCCATGAAATCCTCGTCCATCTCGATGCGGACGTGATTGACCGTGCCGATGGCGCCTTCATCCAGCAGCGAACGGATGTGCCGCATCACGGGGTTCTGGATGTAATTATAGCCCATGACCGCGATCTTGCCGGACGACCGCTGGGCGGCAAGCATGCGCTCGGCATCGGCAAAGGCCGGCGCCATCGGCTTTTCGCACCAGACATGTTTTCCGGCATCAAGGGCGGCGATGGCCATCTCGGCATGGAACTGGTTCGGCGTGGTGACGGAAATCACATCGACATCCGGATCAGCAAGCAGGTCGCGCCAATTGGCGGTCGCCTTGGCGAAACCGAATTCGCGGGCACGGCTCGCCGCGAGATCCGCATTGGCTTCGGCGAGATGCACGAGGCGCGGGCGGTCGACATCGCCGAAGACCGTGCTGACATTGTTCCAGGCGAGCGCATGGCACTTGCCCATGTAGCCCGTGCCGATCAATCCGATTCCCAAGGCCTTCATGACATTTCCTCCGCTGTGTCTCCGCGCAGTTCCAGACGCAAAACCGCTACGCAGTTTTGCTGGAATTGCTATATCTCGCCACAAGGGCGCTCCAAGCGTCATGCATAGCGGGAAAGATTTGGAACGAAAACTATCTTTTCTCGAGATATGGAATATTTATTTCATTCGTAGCAGAATGGCCGCACGAGGAGGACTGGATCCATGAACGACACCGAGGCGGCCCTGGCGCGGGTACCGCGCGATTTCGACAGCCTGCGCAGCGTGATCATCGAGCGCAAGGCAACCATGCCGAAACGATTGGCGCAGGTGGCGGCCTACGCGCTCTCCAACCCGGACGAGATGGCCTTCGGTACCGCGGCGAGCATCGCAACGGCAGCGGATGTGCAGCCTTCCACCCTGGTGCGTCTGGCCCATCACCTCGGCTACGAAGGTTTTTCGGACCTCCAGAACGTTTTTCGCGCCCGGCTGCGCGACCGCACATTGTCTTACGAAGAGCGCCTTCTCACGCTGGAAGCAGGTCCCGCAGTCAACAGCGATACGGAACTGCTCTCCGGCTTCCTGACGGCGGCAAGCCAGTCGGTCGCGCGGCTCGCCAGCACCATCGACGGCGAGACCTTCTCGAAATCCGTCGATCTGCTGGCCCGCGCGGAAACAATCTATCTCGTCGCCAAGCGCCGTTCCTATCCGCTGACCGCCCATATCGCCTATGCCTTTGGCAAGCTTGCCATCCGCCACCAGATCATCGCCTCGCCGAACGGTATCGATCCCGAAATGACGCAGTTTGCGACGAACAAGGATGCGGTCATCGCCGCGAGCTTTGCGCCCTACGCCGCCGAAAGCCTGACGCAGGCGCAGGAACTGGCGGGGCGCGGCGTGCCGATCGTTGCGATCACCGACTCGGTTTTCTCGCCGCTTGCCGCCTCCGCCACATACTGGTTCGAAGTCTCGGAAGCCGACTATGCCGGCTTTCGCTCGCTCTCCGCCTCCATGGCGCTTGCCATGGCGCTGCCCGTTGCGATTGCCGAAAAGCGGCGCAGCCTGCGGCGCGCGCCGAAACGAAATGCTGTGGAATAGAAACGGAATGAATATTCCGAATTGACAGAATAATGGAATTCATGTTTCATTTTCCCAACGTACCGCCGCAGTGAGACGGTGGCGTCGCAAGACCGGGAGGAAGACATGCCGCACACGGAACAAGACAGGACGCTCGACGTCATCACGATCGGCCGCTCGTCCGTCGACCTCTACGGCCAGCAGCTCGGCACGCGGCTTGAAGACACCGCTTCCTTCGCCAAATCCGTCGGCGGCTGCCCGGCCAATATCGCGATCGGCACCGCCCGCCTCGGCCTGAAGTCGGCGCTCATCACCCGCGTCGGCGACGAGCAGATGGGCCGTTTCATCCGCGAGCAATCCGCCCGCGAAGGCGTCAATGTCGAGGGCATCAAGACCGACAAGGATCGCCTGACGGCGCTTGTGCTGCTCGCCATCGAATCCGAAGGCGTCTCGCCGATGATCTTCGTGCGCACCGACTGTGCCGACATGGCGCTCGACGAGGGCGACGTGGACGAGGCCTTCGTGAGGTCTTCCCGCGCCGTGCTCGTTTCCGGCACGCATTTTTCGCGACCCAACACCGAGGCCGCGCAGCGCAAGGCCATCCGCATCGCCAAGGAAAACGGCGGCAAGGTCATCTTCGACATCGACTACCGCCCGAACCTCTGGGGCCTCGCCGGCCATGCCGAGGGCTTCGAGCGTTATGTGAAGTCTGACCGCGTCTCCGCCATCATGAAATCCGTCCTGCCGGATTGCGATCTCATCGTCGGCACCGAAGAGGAGATCATGATCGCGTCCGGCGCCGATGACGTGCTTTCCTCGCTGAAGGCGATCCGCGCCCTCTCCTCCGCCACCATCGTGCTGAAGCGCGGCGCCATGGGCTGCATCGTCTATGACGGCCCGATCTCCGACAATCTGGAAGACGGCATTATCGGCCAGGGCTTCCCGATCGAGGTCTATAATGTGCTGGGTGCCGGCGATGCGTTCATGTCGGGCCTCCTGAGAGGCTGGCTGCGGGGCGAGGACCATGCGACCTCGGCCACCTGGGCCAATGCCTGCGGCGCCTTCGCCGTCTCCCGTCTGCTCTGCTCGCCGGAATATCCAAGCTGGGACGAACTCTCCTTCTTCCTGAAGAACGGCAGCAAACACCGAGCGCTGCGCAAGGACGAGGCTATCAACCACATCCATTGGGCAACCAACCGCAAGCAGGCCGACATTCCGCTTCTGATGGCGCTCGCCTGCGACCACCGTATGCAGCTCGTCGACGTCGCCGACGAACTGAAGGTACCGCACGAAAAGATTTCCGAGTTCAAGCGCCTGACCGTGAAGGCCGCCGCCCGTGTCGCCGATGGCCGGCCGGGTTACGGCATGCTGATCGACGAGCGTTTCGGCCGCGACGCCTTTTTCGATGCCGCCGAGCAGAATTTCTCCTGGCTCGGCCGCCCGGTCGAACTGCCGGGCTCCAAGCCGCTGCGCTTCGAGTTCAGTCAGGACATCGGCTCGCAGCTCGTGGAATGGCCGCTCGACCATTGCATCAAGTGCCTGTGCTTCTATCATCCGGACGATCCGGCAGCGCTCAAGAAGGAGCAGCAGGAAAAGCTGCGCACCCTGTTTGAGGCGGCACGCCGGGTCGGCCGCGAGCTGCTGGTCGAGATCATCGCCGGCAAGAACGGGCCGCTCAAGGATGATACGGTCTCGACGGCGCTTCAGGAACTCTACGATCTCGGCATCAAGCCGGACTGGTGGAAGCTGGAGCCGCAGGCATCGAGCGGGGCATGGGAAAACATCGAGGCGGTGATCGCCAAAAATGACGCCTATTGCCGTGGTATCGTGCTGCTCGGCCTGGAGGCGCCGACGGAGGAACTGGTCAAGGCGTTCGAGGCAACCAAGGTGGCGCCGGCCGTCAAAGGCTTTGCCGTCGGCCGCACGATCTTTGTTGACGCCGCCCGCGCCTGGATGGCCGGCAAGATGGACGACGAGGCAGCGATATCGGACATGGCCGGCCGCTTCCGCGAACTGACCGACGCCTGGCTGCGCACGCGCGGTCTTTAAAGCAATCCCAGGAAACGAGTGGGCGGTTTTCCGCCCGGGATTGCGGCAAATGAAGAGAATTTGGGAGGAATACCATGGGCAAGACGATCCGGCTGACGATGGCGCAGGCCGTCACGCATTTCCTGAAGGCACAGATGACGGTCGTCGACGGCAAGAAACAGCCGATCTTCGCCGGCGTCTGGGGCATTTTCGGCCACGGCAACGTCGCGGGCATGGGGGAAGCGCTTTACCAGGTGCGCAATGACCTGCCGACGCTGCGCGCCCATAACGAACAGGGCATGGCGCATGCCGCCGTCGCCTTCGCCAAGGCGAGCTTTCGCCAGCGCTTCATGGCCTGCACAACCTCGATCGGCCCCGGCGCGCTGAACATGATCACCGCTGCCGGCGTTGCGCATGTCAACCGCCTGCCTGTCCTCTTCCTGCCCGGCGACGTCTTTGCCAATCGCATTCCCGATCCGGTCCTCCAGCAGATCGAAAACTTTGGCGATGGCACCGTTTCGGTCAACGACGCCTTCCGCTGCGTGTCGCGCTATTTCGATCGCATCACCCGGCCAGAACAGATCATCCCCGCCCTGAAGCGCACCATGCAGGTACTGACCGATCCGGTCGATTGCGGCCCTGTGACACTGTCGCTCTGCCAGGACGTGCAGGCCGAAGCCTACGACTACCCGGCAAGCCTGTTCGACGAGAAGGTCTGGACGCATCGCCGTCCGCGGCCCGACACGGACGAGCTTGCGGCGGCCATCGCGACCTTGCGCAAGGCGCAAAAGCCGCTGATCATCGCCGGCGGCGGCGTGCTTTATTCGCAGGCGACGGCGGAACTCAAGGCCTTTGCCGGCATGCATGGCATTCCGGTCGCCGTCACCCAGGCCGGCAAGTCGGCGCTGCCGGATGATCACCCGCTCTGCATGGGCTCGGTCGGCGTCACCGGCACCTCCGCGGCCAATGCCTTTGCCGAGGAGGCGGATGTCATCCTCGCCGTCGGCACCCGCATGCAGGATTTCACCACTGGCTCCTGGGCGCTGTTCAAAAATGATGGCGTCAAGATGATCGGCCTCAACACCGTTGCCTTCGACGCCGCGAAGCGCGACAGCCAGCCGCTCGTCGCCGATGCGCGCGAGGGGCTGACGCTGCTGTCCGAGGCGCTCGGCGGCTGGAAGGCGCCCGCTTCGTTTACGGAATCTGCAAAGCCCCGCAAGGAAGCCTGGATGGCTGCCGCCAACCGTGCAACCGCTCCGACCAATGCGGACCTGCCCTCCGATGCGCAGGTCATCGGCGCGGTGCAGCGCACGATCGGCGGCGAGAATTCGGTGATGGTCTGCGCCGCCGGCGGTCTGCCGGGTGAGCTGCACAAGCTGTGGCAGGCCCACAAGCCGGGCGGCTACCATATGGAATACGGCTTTTCCTGCATGGGCTACGAGATTGCCGGCGGCCTCGGCGTGAAGCTGGCGCGGCCGGAGGCGGATGTCGTCGTCATGGTCGGCGACGGCTCCTACATGATGATGAATTCCGAGCTTTCCACCTCGATCATGCTCGGCCAGAAGCTGACGATCGTCGTGCTGGACAACCGCGGCTACGGTTGCATCAACCGCCTGCAGATGGGCACCGGCGGCGCGAACTTCAACAACCTGCTCAAGGACTCGATGATCGAGATGATGCCGGATATCGACTTCCGGGCGCACGCCGAAAGCATGGGCGCGGTCGCCGTGAAGGTCTCTTCGATTGCCGATCTCGAAACGGCCATTCAGAACAGCAAGGGCAATGATCGCACGTCGGTGATCGTCATCGATACCGACCCGCTGATCACCACCAAGGAGGGTGGCCATTGGTGGGATGTGGCAGTGCCGGAAGTGAGCCCGCGTGAAGAGGTCAACAAGGCGCGCGAAGCCTATGTGAAGGCCCGCGCCGCGCAGACTATCGGTTAAGACAGACACCCCACCCTCCGCGTCATCCTCGGGCTTGACCCGAGGATGACGCGGAGGGTGGGAAGAGACAATGATAATGCAAGGGAGGCCGTAGCCTCCCGCCAAGGAGACGATAATGAAAGCCAAACTCGGCATGTCGCCCATCGCCTGGTGGAACGACGATCTTCCGGAACTCAGCGACGACGTATCCCTCGAGGAATGCCTGCGCCAGTCGCGCGGCGCCGGTTTTACCGGCATGGAAAAGGGCCGTCGCTTCCCGGAAGATCCCGCGGTGATGCTGCCCATCCTGCGCGCCGCCGACGTCACGCTGTGCGGCGGCTGGTTTTCCGGCACGCTGGTCGACGAGGAACTCGCCGCCAACAAGGACCGCATCGCGCCGATGATCGCGCTGTTCAAGGCGGTCAACGCGCCCTGCATCGTCTATGGCGAAGTCGGCCGCTCCATCCAGGGCGACCGCTCCAAGCCGCTCGCTACCAAGCCGCGCCTGTCGGACGATGAGATGAAGGCCTATGGCCGGCGCCTCACGCAGTTCGGCGAATGGTGCGCCGAGCAGGGCATGCCGCTGTCCTATCACCACCACATGGCCGCCGTCGTCGAGACCGAGCCGGAACTCGACGCCTTCATGCGCAATTCCGGCGAAGGCATTCCGCTCTTGCTCGATGCCGGGCACCTCGCCTTTGCCGGCGGTGATGTCCTGCGCGCCATCGACAACCATCACGCCCGCATCAACCACGTCCACGTCAAGGATATCCGCCAGTCGGTGGTCGATGGGCTCGATCGCAGCCGGCAGTCCTTCCTCGACGCGGTGGCGCTTGGCGCCTTCACCGTGCCGGGCGACGGCTCGCTCGATTTCGGCGCCATCGTGAAGCGCTTCGCGGATTATGGTTATGAAGGCTGGTTCGTCGTCGAGGCCGAACAGGACCCGCGTGAAGCGCCCCCGCAGAAAATGGCCGAAGTCGGTTATGCGGAACTGATGCGCGTCATGACCGCCGCGGGTTATACCGTGGAGACGGAAGGTTTTCCGAAAGGATAAGCCTCAACCGTATGCCGAATGAAAGGACCAAGCCTATGCCGAAACTTCTCGTAAAGCCGGACGGCGCGCACGGCCGCGTCAGCCACGTCACGCCGGAAAGCGCCGGCTGGACCTATGTAGGGTTCGACGTGCACCGTATGAAGCCCGGCGAAATTCTCGCCGCGGAAACGGGGATCCGCGAGGTCTGCCTCGTCTGGATTTCCGGCAAGGGCAAGGCAACGGGCGCGGGCCAGGATTTCGGCGTGCTGGGGGAACGCATGAGCCCATTCGAGGGTGCGCCGCATGCGCTTTATATTCCGGCCGATTCCAACTGGTCGGTAACGGCGGAGACCGATCTGGAACTCGCCGTCTGCTCGGCACCGGGCGGCGGCAGCTACCAAGCCAAGGAAATTCCCCCCGGCACGCACCCCAAGCTCAGCCGCGGCAAGGGTTCGAACGTCCGCCATGTCTACAATATCATGCCGGAAAACGACAATTCGGCCCATTCGCTGCTTGTCGTGGAGGTCATCACGCCGAGCGGCAACACCTCGTCCTACCCGTCGCACAAACACGACCAGGACGATCTGCCGAACGAGAGCTTTCTCGAAGAAACCTACTACCATCGCCTTAACCCACCGCAGGGTTTTGCCTTCCAGCGCGTCTATACGGACGACCGCTCGCTCGACGAGGCCATGGCGGTGGAGGACCGCGACGTGACGCTGGTGCCGAAGGGCTATCACCCCTGCGCCACCATTCACGGCTATGATCTCTATTATCTCAACGTCATGGCGGGACCGAAGCGGGTGTGGAAGTTCCACAACGCCAAGGAGCATGAGTGGCTGCTGGCCTGATCGGCCGCTACCGCTTCCACTTCCGTGTCAGTCCCCATTCCTTGGCGATTTCCAGCGTCGAGGAAAAGCCCGCCTCCAGCATGAACGGCTCGTTGGAGGCGGCATAGCCGCCGCCTTCGCCGCGCAGAACCGGCGTGCCGTGGCCCATGCCATCGATCTCGTGCAGGATGACGAGCGCCCTGCCCTCCTTGTCCGGCCATATGCGCGTGCGCCGGCCCTTCATGCGCTTTTCCACGAACGCCTCTTTTGGCAGCCGATAGAGGTCGCGCCATTGCTCGGCGAGGGCGACGCCGTTCGATAGCGAAACGGTTTCGTCCGCCGTGCCGTGCCAGATCGAGATTGCGGGTTTGCGGGCAATGCGCGGGGAGACGGCGCGGACGAGATCGCTCCACTCGTCGGCGGTTCGCTCCGGCGCTGCCGCCATGGCATCGAAGGCGCGGCTTGCATCGCGCGCGGCACCAAACGGCAGGCCTGCTATGACCGCGCCACCGGCGAAGACATCCGGATAATTGGCGAGCATGGCGGCCGTCATCGCCCCACCGGCGGAAAGGCCGGTGATGAAGAGGCGTTGCGGATCGCTTGCCGCCCTTTCGGCCGTATGCGCCACCATCTGGCGGATCGACATCAGCTCGCCGCGGTCGCGCGTCACCTCGCTTGGGCGAAACCAGGTGAAACAGAGCAGCGGATTGTTGGTCTCGCGCTGCTGCGCATAGACGACGGCGAAGCCGCGCTCTTGCGCGAGCGAGGCCCAGCCTGCGGCACGGTCGTAGCTTTCGGCATCCTGCTGGCAGCCATGCAGCACCAGCACCAGTGGGCGACCGGCAGGCAGGCCTTCCGGAACATGCTCGAACATGCGCAGGCCGCCGGGATTGCTGCCGAATCCGGTGACTTCGGTGAGAGGCGAAGAGCCCGCCGGCCGGCGCCGCACGGCGGGCGCCTTGCGCTCGGGATCACGGGAAAACGGCCAGAAGAGGTCGCCCAGCGGGCTTTCGGTCGGCAGAAGCCGCTCGACCGATCGCTTGAAACGGTCACGCATGCTTGGCCTCCTTGTGGGGGAATTGCTCATTGTCAGGTTACTTGCTCACACGGAGCGGCAGGATCAAGGCAAAAAACGCGGAAATCGGCCAAAAGCTCATTCTCCAGGCTCATGAGGGCATTCATAAATAGTCAAAGCGTCGGTCTGCCCTTTTCGTTCCAGCCCTTTCGAAGATGGAGCGGCTGATGTAGCACTTCTGCAACGACAAAACGCGACAGGAGGGAATCCATGAGCGAGCACCACAGCGCCACCCCGGAACAGGCGCGCGCCAAGATGGCGCCTTTCGACTGGGCCGATCCCTTCCTGTTGGAAGACCAGCTGACCGAAGAAGAGCGCATGATCCGCGATACGGCGCGCGCCTATTGCCAGGACAAGCTCGCCTCGCGCGTCACCGAAGCGAACCGCCACGAAATCTTCCACCGCGAGATCATGAGCGAGATGGGCGAACTCGGCCTGCTCGGCCCGACCGTGCCGGAAGAATATGGTGGCGTCGGCGCCAACTACGTGTCCTACGGCCTCGTTGCCCGTGAAGTCGAGCGCGTCGATTCGGGCTACCGCTCTGCGATGTCCGTGCAGTCCTCGCTCGTCATGCACCCGATCTTCGCCTTCGGTACGGAAGAGACCCGCAAGAAGTACCTGCCCAAGCTCGCTTCCGGCGAGTGGGTCGGCTGCTTCGGCCTGACCGAGCCGGACCATGGCTCGGACCCCTCCTCCATGATCACCCGCGCCAAGAAGGTCGATGGCGGCTATCTCATCTCGGGCGCCAAGAACTGGATCACCAATTCGCCGATCGCCGATGTCGCGGTCGTCTGGGCGAAATCCGATGCGCATGACAACAAGATCAAGGGTTTTGTTCTCGAACGCGGCATGAAGGGCTTCGAAACGCCGAAGATCGAGGGCAAGTTCTCGCTGCGCGCCTCCGCCACCGGCATGATCATGATGCAGGACGTCTTCGTTCCCGATGAGAACCTGCTGCCGGAAGTGGCCGGCCTTGCCGGTCCGTTCGGCTGCCTCAACCGCGCCCGCTACGGCATCGCCTGGGGCGCCATGGGGGCTGCCGAATTCTGCTGGCACGCCGCCCGCCAGTACACGCTCGACCGCAAGCAGTTCGGCAAGCCGCTTGCCGCCACCCAGCTCATCCAGAAGAAGCTTGCCGACATGGAGACCGAGATTTCGCTCGGCCTTCAGGGCGCGCTGCGCCTCGGCCGCCTGTTCGACGAACATCGCGCGCCCGCCGAACTGATCTCGCTGATGAAGCGCAACAACTGCGGCAAGGCGCTCGACATTGCCCGTGTGGCGCGCGACATGCACGGCGGCAACGGCGTTTCCGACGAATATGGCGTCATCCGCCACGTCATGAACCTCGAAGCGGTCAACACCTACGAGGGCACGCATGACATCCATGCACTGATCCTCGGCCGCGCGCAGACCGGTCTTCAGGCTTTCCAGTAAGCCACGATTGCCATTGCGCAATTTTGAACGGCCGCTCGTTAAAAGACGAGCGGCCGTTTTCACGTTTTATCCATCCCGTTTCGGTACAGTCCCAGTCCGGAAACAGCAGCGGAGGGCGCCATGCCCCTCGACCACATGCACGAGCAGCTTCACCTGCGTCATCCCAAGCGCAGCTTCGTCCAGTATCGCCTCGACAAGCCCGGTTTCATCACACCGATCGGCCACCACCTCAGCACGGCGATGCGCTACACCTGCCTGATCCGCAGCATTTCGAGCGCGGGCGCGGTGCTTTCCATCAACAAGGCGCTGACTTTGCCGGAAAACTTCTACCTGGAGATCCACGGCATCCGTGACGAGATCCCCTGCACGGAATTCAAGCGCGAAGGCGAGGAACTGGTGGTGCGCTTCAACATGTTTCTCGACGTCGATTTCCTCAACATCGTACTCGGCCGCCAGGGCGAAACGCACGACGCCTGAAGCGCCGTTCCCGCAAAAGAGCAGGCCGCTAAACTTTTAAATATTTGTTTTAACGAAACAAAATACTCGCCTGCGAAACTCCCTGCAATATCGTTCGGACATGACGTCCCCCCATTGGGAGTGTGGCAATGAGCATCGGTGCCGACCCGCGGTCCGCCGCAGGACTTTACGAACGCAAGTGGGAGCGCTTTACCGTCAACCGGCAGGGCATGCTCATGACCGTCGGTTTCGACCTGGCCGCGCCTAAGATGCGCAGCTGCAAGCTGGTCGATATCTCGCAGGGTGGCGCGAGCTTCAATGTCACCACGACCATCGGCCTGCCGCTACACTATTACCTCTCGATCGTTGGCGTCACCTCGCGCATCGGCTGTGCGGAAGTCTACCGCAACGACAATCGCATCGGCGTGCAATTCATCAAGGAAATCGACGAGGAGATGCTGCACACCATCGTGCGTGCCGATTATTTCACAGGCGCCACCCCGCCCAAGCCCAAGAAGGACGAGCGGCGCTACATGGTGGGTGTAGAAAAGACCGGTATCCGCTCGGCGTTCACCTGAGCGTTTCAACACCGCAATTTATTGGCTAGGGTGCCCGCCGGAAACCGATTCCGGCGGGCATTTTTCTGCGCGTCGGCAGGTTTTCCTCCGTTCATCGATCGTCAGGCGCCCCATGTCCGTATTCTCCCGCTTCACAGCCCTCTCCCAGACCCTGCCCGCCACCGTGCCCTTCGTCGGCCCCGAGGCCATCGAGCGCAATCGGGGCCTTGCGGTCAAAGCCCGCATCGGCGCGAACGAAAGCGGCTTCGGCCCCGCGCCCTCCGTGCTGGAGGCCATGCGCGCGGCGGCCGACACGACCTGGATGTACAGCGATCCGGAGAATTTCGAACTGCGCGAGGCGCTGGCGATCCACCACGGCATTTCGCGGGAAAACATCGCGATAGGCGGCGGGATCGACGGGCTGCTCGGCGAGATCGTGCGGCTCGTCATCGAGCCCGGCACGCCGGTCGTCACCTCGCTCGGCGGCTACCCGACCTTCAACTATCATGTCAATGGTTTTGGCGGCCGGCTCGTCACCGTGCCCTATGCAGGCGACAGGGAGCACCTGGATGGCCTGCTTGAAGCCGTGCGCAGGGAAAATGCGCCGCTTGTCTATTTCGCAAATCCGGACAATCCGATGGGAAGCTGGTGGGATGCGGAGAGTGTCGTGGCCTTCGCCCGCGCGCTGCCCGAGACGACGCTGCTGATCCTCGACGAGGCCTATGGCGAAACCGCGCCATCAGGCACGATTCCGCCCATCGGGGCGCTGATCGGCCAGCCGAACGTCCTGCGCATGCGCACCTTCTCGAAGGCCTACGGCCTTGCCGGCGCGCGGATCGGCTATGCGATCGGCACGCTCGGCAATGCGCAGGCTTTCGACAAGATCCGAAATCATTTCGGAATGGCCCGTGTTTCCGTTCACGCCGCACTCGCCGCGCTGAAAGACCAGACCTATCTTCGGGACGTCATCGCCCGTATCGGCGCATCCCGCGAGCGTATCTCGCGGATCGCACAGTCCAACGGTCTGCTTCCCCTCGCCTCCGCCACCAATTTCGTCACCATCGATTGCGGCCGGGACGGCACCCACGCCAAGGCCATTGTCGATGGTTTGATGGAACATGGCGTCTTCATTCGCATGCCGGGCGTTGCCCCCCTCAACCGATGCATCCGCATCAGCGTCGGGCCGGAAAACGATATGGCGTTGCTGGAGGAAGCGTTGCCCTTGGTCTTGAAGCGACTGGCGTGAGCGGCAGAGCATCTTGAGGCAGCGGGCGGATCCGGTTCTAGCGCCGTTTATCGCCCGTTCGCCGTGATGCGTTTCTTGCCGCCGGCGCCAGCCGGCTTTTCTCAGTGAACCGTCATCCACTCGCGAGCGGCGCGCAGCGCCAGAGCAATGTCGGTTTTCGTCATCGTCGCGGCGAGATCGGCGCGCAATTCGGCGGCGCGATCACAACCCTTGATGGCGGCGATGTTGAGCCATTTGTGGGCCTGCACCACGTCCACGTCACAGCCGCGACCGGTCGCATACATGAGGCCCATGTCGCAGAAGATTTCAGCGCGGTTTTCGCCGCCCGTCATGGCGGCCGTTTCGGTGTTCTGAAAGTCAAAGCGTGCCATTTTCGTTCGTCCCTGTCTGACTGGTTTACTGCGTTAGTACCCTGTTTTACCTGCCCTTTCGGGCCTCTTCCGGCGCCTGCCGTCTTATGCGGCCTTGGTCTTCCTTCAGAGTTTTGCCGGCCGGTTGTTTCGGCTCGTCTTATGGCTCCACTATGCCGTGGGGCTTTCAAAATGCGCTTAAAATGCATGATTAATTGGAGACAAACAAAATCCAAACGCTTGGTAAAATTGGGTTTTCGTTAAACATCGCACCCGCTGGAAACGGTGGGATTTGCTTCAAAATTTACGAATTGTTCAACCGGCGATTTCAACCTTTCGCTAACCACGCAAAACGGTCCGGTTTTTTGACATCCTCATTTTCGGCATTTCGAGCGTCGAAAAACACCGCCGAATCCAGCTTCCCCGCATATTTACCTTTACGTTTGCGTAAGATATTCTCACCGTCTCATTCTGGAGGAGGAAGAGAATGAAACTGAGGACATGGATTGCCGCTGCTCTTCTCGTGGCACCCGGCATGGCGCTCGCCGCCGAACCGATCGAGGGCAACTGGAAGACGGCAAGCGGCTCGACGGCCGTCATCGCGAAATGCGGCGGCAGCTTCTGCATCACGCTGAAATCGGGAAAATTCACCGGCAAGCGCATCGGCAAGCTCGATGGCTCGGGCGCGGACTATTCCGGCTCGATCACCGACCCCGAGACCGACAAGACCTATAGCGGATCCGGCGCGGTAAAAGGCGATTCGCTGCGCCTGAAGGGCTGCGTACTCGCGGTGCTCTGCAAGTCGCAGACCTGGTCCCGGCTCTGAACGAAATCGCTCTCAGGACAAAGGCCGGCGCTCGCGCCGGCCTTTTTATTTGGAAACCTGGCGCGGGCGAAGGCCGAAATCCGAATCACACCGTTTCTGAACGGGAGATGAATTGCCCTCTCAGGGAGCGTTCAGTCCCGCAATGCGACAAGAGCTATATTGAAAACGCATTCAGGGACGAACACCCATGGACATCCTCGCACGCCGCCTGACGATCATCACCCTGTTGATGGCCATCTTCGCCATCATGTTGGCCGCCGCCGTCGAGACCGACTACCGCCGCAGCACGCACAACACCACGGGCAAGCTGATCGCCTGCTCGACACCGTACACCTGCAGCGCCTCGCTCTGAGTCAACTCAAGACCAGCCCCGGAAGAAACGACAGATGACCGCCGCCCTCCTCCACACCTCCGCCACCGCGCTGCGTATCCTCGCCCTTTCGGCGATGATGATCGCCCCGGTCGGCGTCCTTGCCTGGAGCAATGCCGGCGGTCTCGGCATCGAAAAGCAGGGGGCAGGTCTCATGCTTTTCATCACCCTCCAGCGCCAGTCGATGAGCTGATCCCTTCCCATCATTTTTTTCCGTGTTAAACCGGGCAGGCCTTCCGCCACGCCCCGGAGCCCGGATGAAATCCCTTCTCGTTTTTTCCGCCGCCGCCCTTGCCGAAATCGCCGGCTGCTTTGCCTTCTGGGCCTGGTGGCGTCTCGACAAATCCATCCTCTGGCTTTTCCCCGGCATGGTTTCGCTCGCTTTGTTCGGCTGGCTGCTGACGCAGGTCGACAGTGCCTTTGCCGGCCGCGCCTATGCGGCTTATGGCGGGGTCTATATCGCCGCCTCGCTCCTCTGGCTGTGGCTTGCAGAGGGCATGCGCCCTGATCGCTTCGATATGGCCGGTGCTGCGCTGGCACTGGTCGGCGCGGGCATCATCCTGGCTGCGCCAAGATAGGACTTGTGGGCACGCCCGACTTGTCGTTTGCTTGTTAAAAAGCAACACCTATAGTGGCTCATGAGCAAACGAATCTTTTCCCAAAAGCCCCTTTCCTTCGCTACGCCAGAGCCTTACGAGGCCCGCTCCTTCGAGGACCCGGTGGCCGCGGTCGACGCTCTTCAGGCGCTTTACGATCGCAATACGACATTCCTGACCGATGCCTTCGTGGCGCTCGGCAAGACCGGAACACCGGGAACGCGCTTCCGTGCCTGCTACCCGCAGGTCTCGATCGAGACGACAAGCTTCGGCCATGTCGATTCCCGCCTCTCCTACGGCTATGTCGCGGCCCCCGGTATCTACACGACGACCGTCACCCGCCCGAAACTGTTCCGCCACTACCTGAAGGAGCAGCTTGGCCTTCTGATACGCAACCACGGCACGCCCGTCATCGTCTCGGAATCGAC
Organism: Shinella sp. CPCC 101442; assembly: GCF_024704725.1. GTDB lineage: Bacteria > Pseudomonadota > Alphaproteobacteria > Rhizobiales > Rhizobiaceae > Shinella. The sequence goes on from NZ_JALIQS010000002.1 coordinate 462,858, forward strand.
AACCCCGATCCCGCTGCATTTCGCCTTCGGGGAAGGCGCCTATGTGGAGGCGGAGATCGCCGAAGGCATCGAACTGCCATTGCGTGACCTCTTCGACGCGCCGGATCTGACGACCACCGACGACGAGATCGCCAACGGCGCCTACGAGCCCGGCCCCGGCGAGCCTTCGCCGCTCGGTCCGTTCACGGCACAACGCATCGACTATTCGCTGGCCCGTCTCAGCCACTACACGGCGACCCGCGCCGAGCATTTCCAGAATTTCGTGCTCTTTACGAACTACCAGTTCTATGTGGACGAGTTCTGCGAATGGGCGCGCCAACAGATGGCGGAAGGCGGTAACGGCTATACGGCCTTCGTAGAACCCGGCAACCTCATCACTGTGGCGGGCGCCGACAAGCCTGAACCCAACATCACGCCCGGCCGCCTGCCGCAGATGCCGGCCTATCACATCAAGAAGAAAGGCCATGGCGGCATCACGCTGGTCAATATCGGTGTCGGCCCCTCCAATGCCAAGACGATCACCGACCATATCGCCGTGCTGCGCCCGCATGCCTGGCTGATGCTCGGCCATTGCGCCGGCCTGCGCAACAGCCAGACGCTCGGCGACTACGTGCTGGCCCACGCCTATGTGCGCGAAGACCATGTTCTTGACGACGACCTGCCCGTCTGGGTGCCGATCCCCGCACTTGCCGAAGTGCAGGTGGCGCTGGAAAGTGCCGTGGAAGAAGTGACGGGCCTGGAGGGCTACGACCTCAAGCGCATCATGCGGACCGGCACCGTCGCCACCATCGACAACAGAAACTGGGAACTGCGCGACCAGCGCGGCCCCGTAAAACGCCTCTCCCAGTCCCGCGCCATCGCCCTCGACATGGAATCCGCGACGATCGCGGCCAACGGTTTCCGCTTCCGCGTGCCCTACGGCACCCTGCTCTGCGTTTCCGACAAGCCGCTGCATGGTGAGCTGAAGCTGCCCGGCATGGCGACGGCCTTCTATCGCACGCAGGTGAACCAGCATCTGCGCATCGGCATCCGGGCACTCGAAAAACTGGCGGGCATGCCGCCGGAGAAGCTGCATTCGCGCAAGCTCCGGAGCTTCTTCGAAACGGCGTTCCAGTAGATCGGGACCAGAAAAAGGGGCGGTAACCCGCCCCTTTTGCTTCCGATCAGGCCGTCATAACCTTCCAGGCATGTTCCAGCCCCTTGCGGGTGATATCGATCATCTCGTCGACTTCGGCATGGCTGATGACGAGCGGCGGGGAAAAGAGCATGCGGTCGCCGGTGGCGCGCAGCACCAGGCCGTTTTCCAGGCAATGGTTGCGCACGGTGACGCCGACCTTCTCCTTGTCTTCGAAGCGCTTGCGCGTCGCCTTGTCCTCGGCGAGCTGAACGGCCGCCATCAGGCCGACCTGCTGGACTTCGCCGACGATCGGCAGGTCTTCCAGCGACTTCAGCCCGGCGGCGAGATAGGGGCCGATGTCGTCGTGCACGCGCTCGACGAGCTTTTCATCCTCGATGATACGCAGGTTTTCCAGTGCCGCGGCGGCGCAGACCGGGTGGCCGGAATAGGTGAAGCCGTGGTTGAAGTCGCCGACGTCCTCCACAAGCACGTTACCGACGCGGTCGGAAACCATGACGCCGCCGATCGGCAGATACCCCGACGACAGGCCCTTGGCGATCGGCGCCAGATCCGGCTCGACGCCGAAATGCTGGTGGCCGAACCAGTGGCCCGTGCGGCCGAAGCCGCAGATGACTTCATCGCAGACGAGCAGGATGTTGCGCGCCTTGCAGATGCGGGCGATTTCCGGCCAGTAGGTGGCCGGCGGCACGATGACGCCGCCCGCACCCTGGATCGGCTCGGCGATGAAGGCGGCGACATTGTCCTCGCCCAGTTCGTCGATCTTCTCTTCCAGCTGGCGGGCCATCTTCAGGCCGAATTCGTCCGACGTCAGGTCGCCGCCCTCGGCATACCAGAAGGGCTGGTCGATGTGGTGGATGCCGGCGATCGGCAGATCGCCCTGCTCGTGCATCCACTTCATGCCGCCGAGCGAGGCACCGGCGACCGTAGAGCCGTGATAACCGTTCTTGCGGGCGATGACCGCCTTCTTGGTCGGCTTGCCCATGGCGCCCCAATAGACGCGAGCCATGCGGAACCAGGTGTCGTTCGCCTCCGAGCCGGAGCCGGTGAAGAACACGCGGTTGATGTTGGGGCCGGCATGCGAGGTGATTTTCTGGGCGAGCAGCACCGCCGGCGGCGTCGTCGTGCCGAAGAACGTGTTGTAGTAGGGCAGCTCGTTCATCTGGCGCACGACGGCGTCGGTGATTTCCTTGCGGCCATAGCCGATATTGACGCACCAGAGACCGGCGAAGCCGTCGAGATAGCGCTTTCCGTGATTGTCGAAGATGTGGCAGCCCTCGCCGCGCTCGATGATCCGGGTGCCGGCCGCGTTCAGCTTCTTCATATCCGAGAAGGGATGAAGATGATGGGCGGCATCGAGGGCACCGAGGTTTGAAACGGCTGCTGCGCTGGTCTTCGACATTTGACTACATCCTTGGGGGTAGGTCCCGCCTTATTGAACGCCGGGACAGAATGGGTTAGGAAAATGCCCATACAACAGGCATTTGGCAAGAGATCGAGTGAAAGCAAAATTTCTTGGCTGTGCTTCCCGCCAAACCAAAGCAGGCACCATGACAAACAACAAGAAGGTAGCCGGTTCTCCGCCCGCCAATGCCCCGGCCCGTATCGAAATCCTCCTCGTCGGCATGAACGGCGACCTGCGCGGCAAGCAGGTTCCGCTCGAAGGCGAGAAGAAAATCTGGGACGGCTCGGTGCGCCTGCCCTCGTCCACCCAGTCGCTCGACATCTGGGGCGACGACAACGACGACATTACGGGCCTGTCGATTTCCGTCGGCGATCCCGATGGCGTGTGCATCCCCGACCGCCGCTCGCTGACGGTCCTGCCCTGGGCGCCGGAAGGCTCCCGGCAGGTGCTCGCCACCATGCACGAATTCGACGGCACCGCGTCCTTCATGGATCCGCGCGCCATTCTCGCACGCATGCTGAAGCGTTTCGAAGACAGGGGTTTGACGCCTGTCGTCGCAACGGAACTCGAATTCTACGTGGTGGAAGACGATTGGCGCGAGACGGGCAAGCCGCGCCCGCCTGCAGCGCTGATGTATCGCGGTGAGCCGAACGGTTTCCAGCTTTACGACATGCGCGCCACCGATGCGCTCGACGACTACCTGCAGACGGTGCGCGCCTGGGCGAAGGCCATGGACCTGCCGGCCGACGCGACGACGGCCGAATTCGGCCCCGGCCAGTTCGAGATCAACCTGCTGCACCGGCCGGACGCGCTCGCTGCTGCCGACGATTGCATCTATCTCAAGCGCATCGCCGAGCTGGCCGCGCCCCGCTTCGGACTGAAATCCACCTGCATGGCAAAGCCCTATGCCGAGCATGCGGGTTCGGGCCTGCATGTCCATTGCAGCGTCATCGACAAGGACGGCAAGAACATTCTCGACGCCAAGGGCGGCGATCCGGCAAAGTTGAAGTCGGTCTGCGCCGGCATGTTGCAGACGATGCGCGATGCGCAACTCGTCTTCGCGCCCTTCGCCAACTCCTATCGCCGCTTTCAGCCGGGTTCCTTCGCGCCGGTCGACCTCACCTGGGGTTTTGGTCATCGCGGCACCGCCATCCGTATCCCGGACAAGGACGGTCCGGCAGCGCGCGTCGAGCACCGTGTCGCGGGTGCGGACGTCAACCCCTACCTGCTGCTGACGGCCATTCTCGGCGGTATCCTGCTCGGTCTCGACAACGAGCTCGATCCGGGTCCGGCGACGGAACCGGGCAAGGACGCGCCGGATGCCAAGCGGCTGACGCACGACTTCCTGACCGCCGTGGAGGAATTCTCCGCCTCGCCCTTCATCAAGGACGCTTTTGGCGCGGAATATCAGAAGCTTTACGGCGATACGAAGCGCAAGGAAGCGATCACCTATCTGCGTACGGTCTCGGATTTCGACTACCAGACCTATTTGCCGCGTATCTAACGCCGAGTACGCGCCCGCGCGATCCTCGCGCGGGTGCCCCTATCGCTTCATGGAAGCGGTTGGAGGAAGGTCCGCTCATAGCTCTTGAAGGGCGGATTTTCAGCAAACCGGGCATTTGCCGCGATGCCGTCCGCATCCTCGGCCACCTTGCTGCGATAGAGGAGATAGGCCGCCTCATCGGGAAAGGTGAAGAGCGCCACGGCGATGTCGCCGGCGCCCTCGTCCCCGGCGCCCGGAAAACTCATGCCGGCACCGTCGGGTTTTGCACGCGGGAGGAAATAGCCGTGATGCGCTCCGCCGTAGCGTTCGATGAGCGTGGTCCATATCCGCGCGTAATCTTGAAAATCCGCAATCCTGCCAGGATCGAGACGATAGCGAACCTCGCACGTCACCGGCGCTTTCGCCATCAGGCGGCTGCCGTTTCAGTTGCCGGCACACTCTTGGCTTCGGCCTTGGGCACGATGACCTTCAACTCGCCCGGATGCAGGCGGATCGAAACGTCGCGGTCCATCGGCAGCAATTCGCCGTCGATGACGCAGTTGATCGCCCTGTCGACTTTCGGGAAATGCAGATCGACGGCCGTACCGGTCATCTCCGTGACATCGGTATTTTCCTTGAACTTGCCGCGCAGGATATCGAAGGCGAGTTTTGCCACGCCGGCCGGCTTCAGCGGATTCGTCGTGTAGAATCCGAGATGGCCGCCGGTCAGGTCCTCCGCATAGAGCAGGCCGTTTTCCCCGAACCGGTTGTTCGAGACGTTGACAGCCGACACCCTCCGGTGCTCCTCAACGCCATCCAAATCGAACTCCACCTCGAATTCCGGCGGATTGAAGATGACGCCGACGGCAGCGCGGGTGTTGGCGGCGATCTTGCCGACTCGCGAGCGATAGGTCATCGCGTTACGCATCCGCACCATGCGGGCATGCAGGCCGGCGGAAAACTGGTGCACAAAGGCGCGGTCGTCCGCCGTGCCGATATCGGCGGCCGCGATATCTCCGTCGGCCAACGCGTCGATCGCCTGCCAGATATCGAGCGGGATTTTCAGCGAACGCGCAAAAAGGTTCATCGTTCCGGCCGGGATGATGCCGAGCGGCATCTTGTTTTGCCAGGCGAAGCCGGCCGCGGCCGAGACCGTGCCATCGCCGCCGCCAGCCAGCATCGCATCGAGATCCGTGCGGTCCGAACAGCGCCGCAGCGCCATTTCGATATCGGCCCCTTCGACGATATCGCAGTCGAGATGGTGTCCTGCCTCAGCAAAAACCTTCTCCGCATGGCGCGCATAGGCCTCCATGTCGGTGGTGCGGAACGTCCCCCCGCCCCTGTTGAAAATTGCCTGTACTCTCATTCGTGTACTCCGCTTGTCGGCCGAGAACGCCTGAAGGGGTGAAGTCGATCCATTAGATAGTCGAGAAAGCGGCGATTAACAGGCATGGCCGAAATACAACGCAATAAATCGTGAAAAGACCCGGCGTTGGCCAAATGCAGGAGGGTGAAAAATCAGGATAGGAAGTTTCCCTTAGTTTGATATAGTGCAAGCCGGTCGCGTGCGTCGGGAGTGCGCCCGCCGGCCTGAACTTACCTTCCTTATCGTGGCCGATCCGGCCGGACCAAACACATCAGCAGCCAGGAGGAGTGGCCGCCCTTGTGAGGGACCGTCGCGGACAGCTGCGTGCGCCACATGATATCTGCGGAGCCGCCCCGTGACTGAACACCCTCTGCCCAATGCTGCCCTCTCCTCCGGGCAGCCGCCGCTTCCGGCACTCACCGTCACCCTCATCATCCTCGCGCTCGCCGTCGGCAGTTTTGGCATCGGCACCGGCGAATTCGCCATCATGGGTCTGCTTCCCGATGTGGGCACGACTTTCGGCGTGACGACCGCCGAGGCCGGCTATGTCATCAGCGCCTATGCATTCGGCGTCGTGGTCGGTGCGCCCGTCATCGCCGTCATCGGCGCACGCTTCCGCCGGCGCGACCTTCTGCTGGTTCTGATGGGCCTGTTCGCCGCCGGCAATCTGGCCAGCGCCGTCGCCCCGACCTTCGAGAGCTTCATCCTCTTCCGCTTCCTGTCCGGCCTGCCGCACGGCGCCTATTTCGGCGTCGCCGCCCTCGTCGCCGCCTCGATGGTGCCCGTCAACAAGCGCACGCAGGCCGTCGGCAAGGTGATGCTGGGGCTTACCGTCGCGACGCTGATCGGCACGCCGCTGGCCACGTTCTTCGGCCAGCTCTTCGACTGGCAGTTCATGTTCATCGCCGTCGGCATCACGGGGCTGCTGACGGTCGCATTGATCGCGACCTTCCTGCCGCGCGACAAGGTGCCGAAGGGCATCAACGCGCTGACGGAACTGGGCGCGCTGAAGCGCAAGCAGGTCTGGCTGACGCTCGGCGTCGCGGCCACCGGCTTCTGCGGCATGTTCGCGGTGTTCAGCTATATCTCGCCGATCGTCACCGAAGTCGCGGGCCTCAATGTCAGCATGGTGCCCGTCATCATGGCAATCTTCGGCTGCGGCATGATCGTCGGCAACATCTTTGGTGCCAAGCTTGCCGACATCTCGCTGATGCGCACCATCGGCTGGTCGCTGGTGCTGTATTTCTTCGTCCTGATCAGCCTGTCGCTGACGGCGGAGAACCCAATCCTGCTCGGCATCTGCTGCTTTCTCATCGGCTGCAGCTTCGTCGTCGGCCCCGCCCTGCAGACGCGCCTGATGGACGTTGCCGGCGATGCGCAGACGCTGGCAGCAGCCCTCAACCACTCCGCCTTCAACGTCGCCAATGCGTTGGGCGCGCTCTTCGGCGGCATGGCGATCAGCGCGGGCTACGGTTATGGCTCGATGGGCTTCGTGGGTGCAGCAGCCACCATCGTCGGCTTCGGCATCTACCTAGTCTCGATGACGCTCGACAAGATCGACAACGAGGAAACGCCGGTCTGCCCGGCCGAATAGACGGCCTTCAAAGGCTTGACGATCAGGCGGCGTCCCTTCCGGGGGACGCCGTTTCCGTTTGTGCGGCAAGGCGAATGACGTTCTCGCCGTCCTCGCAGATAACATTCTTGGCGCCCCAGGCGGCGAGCGCCCGGATGATCTGCTCGAGGCTTTGTCCGGCCGGCGTCAGCGCATAATCGACGCGTGGTGGCACGACGGGAAACACCGTGCGCGAGAGGATGCCCGCATTCTCCAGCTCCCGCAGCTGCTTGGTCAGCATACGCTGCGTAACGCTCGGCAGCCTGCGGCGCAGCTCGTTGAAGCGCAACGTTCCCTCCATCATCAGATGATACAGGATCACGCCCTTCCACTTGCCATCGAGGAAGGAAAGCGTCGATTCGACCGGGCAGCCGGGAAAATTCTTTGTGAGCTTGGCGCGCGGGCGGGACATTTCACGGTATCCTTTTCGACACTATGTGCACAAAATGTGCATTCTTGCATCAATTGACGTTACTCTTCATCTAGTCTCCATTCAACGCGAAAGGAGATCCCCATGCGCGCCATCGCCTACCAGACCCCGCAGGCCATCACCGCCCAAACCGCTCTCGTCGATATCGAGCTGCCGGTGCCCGAACCGGGAGGTCGCGATCTGCTGGTCGAGATCAAGGCCGTTTCCGTCAATCCCGTCGACACGAAACTGCGCCGCAATGCGGCACCCGCCGATGGCGGCTGGCGCGTGCTCGGCTTTGATGCCGCCGGCATCGTCAAGGCGGTCGGGCCCGAGGCAACGCTGTTCAAGGTCGGCGACGCCGTCTTCTATGCCGGCGCCATCGACCGGCCGGGCACGAATTCCGAGTTTCATCTCGTCGACGAGCGCATCGTCGGCAGCAAACCCGCTTCGCTCGATTTTGCCGCAGCGGCTGCGCTGCCGCTGACGGCGATCACTGCCTGGGAAATGCTGTTCGACCGGCTGAAGGTGCGCGACGGCGTGCCGGGTGCCGCCAATGCCATCCTCATCATCGGCGGTGCCGGCGGCGTCGGCTCCATCGCCGTGCAGCTTGCCCGCCACCTGACGGACCTCACGGTGATTGCCACCGCCTCGCGGCCGGAAACCGCGGAATGGGTGAAAAGCCTCGGCGCACATCATGTGGTGGATCACAGCAAGCCGCTCGCCGCCCAGATCGCGGCGCTCGGCATCGGCGAACCGGCTTTCGTGTTTTCCACGACCAACACGGAGGATCACCTCGCTGCGATCGTCGAAGCCATCGCGCCGCAGGGGCGCTTCGGGCTGATCGACGATCCCAAAACCCTCGACGTCATGCCCTTCAAACGGAAAGCCGTCTCGACCCATTGGGAACTGATGTTCGCCCGTTCGCTCTTCCAGACAGCCGACATGATCGAGCAGCACAAGCTCCTGAACGAGGTCTCGCGCCTCGTGGACGCCGGAACCATCCGCACGACGCTCGCCGAAACGGTCGGCACCATCAATGCGGAGAACCTCCGGAAAGCCCATGCGATGGTGGAGAGCGGACGCACCCGCGGCAAGCTCGTGCTCGAAGGCTTCTAAGCCGACAATCGCCTCCGCCGCGCTCTTCAGGCGCGGTGGAGGGGTGTTACCAAGGTGACAGGGACGCCCGGGAACTCTGCTAGACATAGGCCATCGCAGCACGCCGCACGAAGAAACGAACGGCGGGTTGCAAGCGGGGAAGAGGACAAGGGTCGCCTCCGCAAGCCTATGAAATCTATTGGAGCTTATGCATGTCCGCCTTGATTGACACCATTACCGAAAGCCGCGCTTTCGGCTTCATCGCCCGCACGGTCTTCACATCCATGTTCTGGCTGTCCGGCATCGCCAAGCTCGCCGATTTCGACGGCGGCCTGCTGGAGATGACCCATTTCGGCCTGGAGCCCGCGGCCTTCTTCAACGTCGCCACCGCACTGACCCAGCTCATCGGCTCGGCGCTCATCATTTCCAATCGCCTGACCTGGCTCGGTGCCGGCATGCTCGCCGTCTTCACGGCGCTGACCATCCCGATCGCCCATAATTTCTGGGCCATGCAGGAACCGATGCGCACCATCGAATTCCACTTCGTCGCCGAGCACATCACCGTCATCGGCGGCCTGATGGTGGTCGCCTGGAAGTCTGCAACCGCTTCTGCCGTCCCTGCCCGTTGACGGCAGGACCGGATGCCGCCGGCTCTCTCCAGTGGCGGCATCCTCGAGGACGGCCCTGCCTCTCCCGGCCGTCCCCCGCCCCGGCGCTCTCGCCGGGGCGGTTTGCGTTTGTCAGAGCGACGGCAGCTTCAGCGGCCCACCGGTCTTGATGCTGCGGATCGCGAAATTGGAGCGGATGTCGGTGACGCCAGGCATGGTGAGCAGCGTCTCGGTCAGGAGCCGCTCATAGGCGGAAAGATCCTCCACCACCACTTCCGCCAGAAAATCCGCATTGCCCGAGATCAGGAAACACGAGACGACCTCCGGCACCGCCAGCAGCGCCTCCTGCTGCGCCATGGCATTTTCCCGGGTATGATGCCCCACCTTGATTTCGACGAAGACGGTGAGGCCAAGCCCCACCTCCTTGCGATCGATGTCCGCGCGGTAGCCGCGCAGCACGCCGGATTTTTCCAGATTGCGGATACGCCGGAGACACGGCGACGGCGAGAGATTCACCCGCTCGGCAATTTCCACATTCGTCGCCCGCGCATCCTCCTGCAGCACCTTCAGAATGGCGATATCGAATTTATCGAGATTTGGCATATTCGAACATCTTCAAGAGGAAAATTGGCAGGATCTTGCGCATCCTATCTTTCGGAAGGCATGACTCGCAAGGACATGCCTCGCCCTTCAGAGCTAGATTTTCATCAACGAATGAGCCAGCACACAAAGGGCACCACGATGGCCATGATCTCGCTTTCCCCGGAAAACAAAACCAACCCGCTTGTTGCCGGTTATGCGGGCGGGGTGGTGACGGTCCTGATCTGGGCGCTCTGGGTGCTGGCGACGCGCCATACCGCCGCAACGCCGCTCGGCACGATCGATATCGGCCTCATCCGCTACGGCGTACCGGCGATATTGCTGGCGCCGATCTGGCTGAGAACCGGGCTCCTGCCGAAGACCGTCCCGCTGACGCTGATCGTCGTGATGGTGGCGGGTGCCGGCGCCCTCTTCTTCCAGATCACCGCAGCGGCACTGCATGTGACGCCCGCCGCACCCGGCGGTATCCTGCTCGGCGGCTCCCTGCCGCTCGCAACCGCGCTCATCGGCATGGCGCTCTTCGGCGAACGGCCGGACCGCATGCGCCTCGCCGGCCTTGCCGCCATCGTGGCCGGCGTCGTGATCCTGCTCGCATCGAGCATGCTGAAAAGCGGCATGACGGCGACCGGGTTCATCCTTCTGCCGATCGGCGCGGTGCTGTGGGCCGGGTTCACCCATGCCTTCCGCCGCTCCGGCCTTTCCGCGCTGGAGGGGGCTGCCATCATCGCGGTCTGGTCGTTCCTGATCCATCTGGCGCTTGCTGCGATCTTCGGCACGCACCTTGCTGCTGCCACCCTGCCCGACCTTGCGCTGCAAATCACCAGCCAGGGCATCCTGTCCGGCCTGGTCGCCACCTTCGCCTACGGCACCGCCATCCGCGCGCTCGGCGGCAGCCAGGCCGCAGCCTTCACCGCCCTCACGCCGGTGCTGGCCACGCTTGGCGGAGCAATCTTCCTCGGCGAACGTTTTGGGGCCGCGGAAATGACGGCGGCACTGGTGGTCGGCGGCGGCGTGGCGCTCTCGACGGGCGTCTTTTCTTTCAGGCGCTGAGGCCAAAACGAGAAAAGGGCGCCCGCGGCTCTCACCGGGGCGCCCTTTTGATGTCTACGCCTCACATCAACCGTGCACGATCTCGCGGTGCTTCTGGAGACGCTTGCCGAAAGCCTGACTGACGCGGTCGAAGATGATCGCGATGCCGACGATGGCGAGGCCGTTGAAGATGCCGAGCGTGAAGTACTGGTTGGAGATCGCCTTCAGCACCGGCTGGCCGAGACCCTGCACGCCGATCATGGAGGCAATGACCACCATGGCGAGCGCCATCATGATCGTCTGGTTTATGCCGGCCATGATGGTGGGAAGCGCCAGCGGCATCTGCACGTTCTTCAGCTTCTGCCAGCTCGACGAGCCGAAGGCATCGGCGGCCTCGAGCACGTCCTTGTCGACGAGGCGAATGCCGAGATTGGTGAGGCGGATCATCGGCGGGATAGCGTAAATGACCACCGCGATCAGGCCGGGCACCTTGCCGATGCCGAGCAGCATGACGACCGGGATCAGGTAGACGAAGCTCGGCATGGTCTGCATGACGTCGAGGATCGGATTGATGACGTTCTGCACGCGATCCGAGCGCGACATGAGGATGCCGATCGGAATGCCGACGGCAATCGACAGCACGGTGCAGACGAAGATCATCGAGACCGTCTTCATCGTGTCGTCCCACATATCGAAGTAGCCGATGAGGAGCAGCGTCACCACCGTACCGGCGACGATCTTCCAGTTGCGGCTGGCGAACCAGGCGATAACGGCGATCAGGAGGATGATGATCGGCCAGGGCGTCTTCGTCATGAAGCGCTCGGACCAGATCAGAAAGTGCTGAAGCGGCACGAAGAGCGTTTCGATGCCGTCACCATAGGCGCGGGTGAAACCGCGGAACGCCTCGTCGATCCCCTTCTTGAGGTCGCGCAGGCTGTCTGCATTCATTGTGGGAAATTTCGTAAACCAGTCCATGTCGATCCCCTTCCGGCTCCGTCCGGTCTTGCGCCGGCTTGTCCGAGCCAACCCTGAAGCATGCCGAGGGAATGGGCGCTGCGATTTGCGCCAAAGGCATGCGCTAAAACGAAGGCAAAGGGCGGCGCGCCCGGGACGCGCCGCCCATGTCATCGATCAGGCGATCAGAGAGCTGCCTTGATTTTTTCGGCGGCTTCCGGCGAGACCCAGTCCTTCCAGAGCGCTTCGTTCTCTTCGAGGAAGTGCTTGGCACCGTCGTCGCCGCTTGCCTGGTTGTCCGTCATCCAGGCCATCAGCTTGTTGACCGTATCGTTCGACCAGGCGCGCTTGTTGAGGTAGCCCATGACGTCTTCGCCGGCGCGCTCGGAGAAAGGCTTCGTGACGAGCGTCTGGACCTTGTCCTTCGGCCAGTCGTTCTTCTTCGGGTCCGCGCAATCGGCAACCGTGTTGCAGCGCTTCCACTCGGCGGCATCGTAGGGAACGCCATGCTCGAGCTTCACCATCTCGTATTTGCCGAGAAGCGCCGTCGGAGCCCAGTAGTAGCCGACCCAGCCCTGCTTGCGCTCGTAGGCCTTGGCGATCGAACCATCCAGGCCGGCGGCCGAGCCGGTGTCGACCAGCGTGAAGTTCGCGGCTTCGCCGCCATAAGCCTTGTAGAGCTGGCTGGTCACGACCGTGCCGCCCCAACCCTGCGGGCCGTTGTGCACGGCGCCCTTGCTGGCATCCTCCGGATCCGGGAACAGTTCCGGGTGCTTGAGCGCGTCATCGATCGTCTTGATATCCGGATTGGCGTCGGCGATGTATTTCGGGATCCACCAGCCCTGGACGGCGGCGTCCGAAAGCGCAACGGCAGCGCCGATCAGCTTGCCTTCCTCGATGCCGCGATTGACGACGTCGGGCAGCAGATCGACCCAACCTTCCGGCGCCAGGTCCGGCTCGCCCTTTTCGATCATCGAGGTGATGGTCGGAACCGTATCGCCGACGATGACTTCAGCGTTGCAGCCATAGCCCTCGGTCAGGATGAACTTGTCGAGTGCTGCGAGAACCTCCGCACTCTGCCAGTTCATGCTGGCGATGGTCACGTCGCCGCATTCGGCGCGCGCAGCACCCGTCATGGCCAGAAGGCCAGCGACGAGGCAGGTGGAAGCAAGAAGATGTTTCATATCGTTCCCTCATGTCGACGGTGTCATTGTGCCCAGTCAGGCCCTGCTGCACCGTCGCCGCCGGGCCCGTGATCCTTAGCAGATCGCTCTCGAACCGGCCTGAAAGGCCAAGGGGTCCCGCGATACCGCACCCTCGACTTTTGCAGGTGCGGGGTCGAATGCCGGTACAAATGCGTCCGCGATTGACCCCAATGCGTCATGGAGCCATCAATTTTGCAAGACCACCCCGACTTGTCCGGGGTCGCGGGCACGCCGGCAATGGTATGATACAATTCAGCTTTTTCAACCCGCAAAACAAAAGGCCCGGCAAAAGCCCGGCCCGTTGCTGAAATGTGGAATGCTTTCTTTTGCAAACTTCTGTCGCGAAACGTGGGGCCCGGCGACTTAACCCGCCACCCCGCAATTGATCATCCACGGCGTCCCGTATTTGTCCGTGACCATGCCGAACTTCTTCGCCCAGAAGGTCGGCTCGAACGGCATCGTCACCGTACCGCCGTCGGCAAAGGCATTGAAGATGCGCTCGGCATCCTTCTCTTCGTCGATCTGGATCGAGATGCTGAAACCTTCTTTCGCACCGCCACCCATTTCTGGCGGCGAGTCCGCTCCCATCAGTTCCTGGTCGCCAGCGATCAGATGCGCATTGATGATCTTGTCCTGCCAGTCGCTGGACACATGCTCGCCGGCCGGCGTCTCGCCATGGCTGAGCATGGCCGCGATCTTGCCGCCGAGCACTTTGGCGTAGAACTCGAAGGCTTCCCGGCAGCAGCCGTCGAAGCTGAGATAGGCAACGAATTTCATCTGCTTTCTCCTCGATGAGGCGGACAGGCTCTTCCGGCCGCTCGGGATAAAGACGATCAGCATAGGCCGGAACCGACAAGCCGTCGCAAAAATTCGCAATCAAGCCCTTCTCGGGGTTTCCGGGAAATCAGGCCTCGCGGCGGCCCTGGATGACATGCACGCGACCGCCGACCTTCACGCGCTCATAGAGGTCGATCACGTCGTGGTTCAGCATGCGCACGCAGCCGCTCGACATGGCCTGTCCGATCGACCACGGCTGGTTGGTGCCGTGAATACGGAACATCGTGTCGTTGCCGTTCTGGTAGAGATAGATGGCGCGCGCACCGAGCGGATTGTTGGGGCCACCTTCGAGGCCGCCGGCATATTTCAGGTTCTTCTTCGGGTCGCGGCGAATCATGTTCGGCGTCGGCGTCCATGTCGGCCATTCCGCCTTGCGGCCGATATAGGCGCTGCCGGCCAACGAATAGCCCTGCCGGCCGACACCGATGCCATAGCGCATCGCGCGACCATCACCGAGCACATAGTAAAGCCGGCGCGCCGGCGTATCCACGACGATGGTGCCGGCGGCATGATCCGTGCTGTAGGCGACTTCCTGGCGACGCAGTTCCGGCTTGATCTTGTCGAGCGGCATCGCCTTCAGCGGATGTTTTTCGTCCAGCCGATCGCCGTAATTGGCGCGGTCGCTGGTGCCGTTCGTCGCGCAGCCCGCAAGCAATGCAGATGCGCCGAGCAGGAATCCGCGGCGGGAAATCGACATGGTTAAAGCCCCTTAAAAATCTATCCTCGGGGCTGAGAATTATGCGGTTATGGTTAATCGAGGGTTAAAGAGCGCGCTGTGGTTGCAGGGCATATTAAGGTACGTGGCAAGAAAAAGGCCGCCTCAACCGGCGGCCTTTGTGCTTGTCTCGATACGATCCGCATCACATGTTCGGATAGACCGGCCCTTCGCCGCTCTTTCCGGCGGGAGTCCGTGCGGCCCCGCCTCTCCGAACACTACATGTTCGGATAGACCGGCCCCTCACCGCCCTGCGGCGGCACCCAGTTGATGTTCTGGTTGGGATCCTTGATGTCGCAGGTCTTGCAGTGCACGCAGTTCTGCGCGTTGATCACGAACACGTCCTTGCCGTCCTTCTCCACCCATTCATAGACGCCGGCAGGACAGTAGCGGGTGGACGGGCCGGCATAGATGTCGAGCTCCGAGGTCTTCTGCAGCTCTGGGTTCTTCACCTGAAGGTGGATCGGCTGGTCTTCTTCGTGATTGGTGTTCGACAGGAACACCGAGGAGAGCCGGTCGAAGGTGAGCACGCCATCCGGCTTCGGATAATCGATCCGCTGGTGCTTTGCGGCCGGCTCGAGCGACTGGGCGTCCGTCTTGCCGTGCTTCAGCGTGCCGAAGAAGGAGAAGCCGAGCAGCGTGTTCGTCCACATGTCGAGACCGCCAAGTGCCACGCCGAGCGCCGTGCCGAGCTTTGACCACAGCGGCTTGACGTTACGCACCTTGCGCAGGTCCGAGCCGATGGCGCTGTCGCGCCAGCCCTGTTCGATCTCGATCGGCTCGTCATTGGCGCGGCCGTGGGCAATGGCATCCGCCAGCTTTTCGGCGGCGAGGATGCCTGACAGCACGGCATTGTGGCTGCCCTTGATACGCGGCACGTTGACGAAACCGGCCGAGCAGCCGATCAGCGCGCCGCCGGGGAAGGACAGTTTCGGCACGGACTGGTAGCCGCCTTCGGTGATGGCGCGCGCGCCATAGGACAGGCGCTTGCCGCCTTCGAACGTGCCACGGATCGTCGGATGCGTCTTGAAGCGCTGGAACTCTTCGAACGGAAAGAGGTACGGGTTCTTGTAGTTCAGGTGCACCACGAAGCCGACGGCAACGAGATTGTCTTCCAGATGATACAGGAACGAACCGCCGCCGGTCTTCATGCCGAGCGGCCAGCCGAAGGAGTGCTGCACCAGGCCGGGACGGTGGTTTTCCGGCTTCACCTGCCAGAGTTCCTTGAGGCCGATGCCGAATTTCTGGGGCTCGCGATCCTTCTGGAGGTCGAACTTGGAAATCAGCTGCTTGGCGAGCGAGCCGCGCACGCCTTCGCCGATCAGCGTATATTTGCCGAGCAGCGCCATGCCGCGGGTGAAATTCGGGCCGGGCTCGCCATTGCGCTCGATACCCATGTCGCCGGTGGCGACGCCGATGACCGCACCCTCATCATTGTAGAGCACTTCGGTGGCGGCAAAGCCCGGATAGATCTCGACGCCGAGTTCTTCCGCCTTCGTCGCCAGCCAGCGACAGACATTGCCGAGCGAGACGATGTAGTTGCCGTGGTTGTTCATCAGCGGCGGCATGGCGAAGTTCGGCAGGCGCACCGAACCGGCGGGGCCGAGCAGCAGGAAATGATCGTCCGTCACTGCGGTCTTGAACGGGTGGTCCGCATCCTCGCGCCAGTCGGGCAGCAGGCGATCGATACCGATCGGATCGACGACGGCGCCGGACAGGATATGAGCACCGACTTCCGAGCCCTTTTCCAGCACGACGACGGTGAGGTCAGGATTGACCTGCTTCAGTCGGATCGCGGCCGAAAGCCCCGCAGGCCCAGCGCCGACGATCACAACGTCGAACTCCATGCTTTCGCGTTCGGGAAGTTCCATTTCTTCGCTCATTGTTCTCTCCACCCGCGCCCCCTCAAAGCCGCGGAAAATCCCTTAAGGTCGATCCTGTCATGACAAATACCAGAAATCTTGTCGAGCCGTTCTGCGACAGAGTTTCCGGCTTTTGCGCATGACCTCATGACACGGTCCCAGAGTTTATTAACCTGGACGTAAACGTCAATCGATTGTCGGGCGTTCGCCACGCACTCGCTTGATTCCGGCGCCACGCGGGACTAGGCATTCGATAGCCAGCCAGCGGGAGCATTGCATCTATGTCCGAGACTATCCGATCGCTCCAGCAGGATTTGAACGAATTCGGCGCGGATCTTCACCTTATCGGAAGCGAGACGCTGGGCGGGCGACACCCGGGCGAACATCCCGAGAATTTCGGCGCAGGCGTCATGGCGCAGCCGGCAACGCCGGCGGCGGCGGCGGCAATCGTGCGCTGGTGCGCGCAACACGATGTCGCGGTCGTGCCGCAGGGTGGCCGCACCGGATTGGTTGGCGGCGGCATCAGCCGGCCGGGCGACGTGATCCTCTCCACCGCAAAGCTCGACCGCATCGAGGCGATCGATCCCCTCGCCCGCACCGCGACCGTCGGTGCCGGCGTGACGCTGCAGGCCTTGCAGGAGGCGGCTGCGGAATTCGGCCTGACGCCCGGCATCGACCTTGCCGCGCGCGGCAGCGCCACGATCGGCGGCATGATCGCTACCAATGCCGGCGGTATTCTTGCCTTCCGCAACGGCGTGATGCGTCACCAGGTGCTCGGCATCGAGGCCGTGATGCCGGACGGCAGCCTCCTCAGCGATTTGACGCGCGTGCTGAAGGTGAGCGCCGGCCCAGACATCAAACAGCTCCTCATCGGCTCGGAAGGCGCCTATGGCTTCGTCACCCGCGCGGTCGTGAAGCTCGAAAGCTTCAACCCCATGCGGGCGACCGCCCTTGTCGGCGTCCAGGATGCCACATCCGCTCTTGCCCTGATCAGTCACTTCCGGGCGCAGCCGGCCTTGCAGCTGGAAGGCGCCGAACTGATGTGGCGGAATTTCTTCGTCGATAGCGCGCGGGAACGCCGCTTCGACATCGACTGGCTGGACGGCGAGACACCGGCGGTTTTGCTGATGGAGGTTTCCGCAGCCAGCGAGGAGGAAGCCCACAGCGCGTTGGAAGATGGCCTTGCAGCCCTGTGGGAGGAACACGGCCTGACCAGCGGCATCGTCGCCGCCTCGCTCGATCAGGCGCGGCGCTTCTGGGCGCTGCGCGAGGAAAGCGACTTCATCTATCGCGTCCAGCCGGGCGCGCCCTCCTTCGACGTCTCCGTGCCGCCTGGCGCCCTCGATGCCTATGTCGCCGGCCTCAAGGCGCGTCTGAAAGCGGTCGATTCAAACTTCGACGCCTATGTCTACGGCCATATCGCCGATGGCAACCTGCATATTTCCGTCATCGGCGACGGCGTGACGACCGCCGGCGTCAAGGAGCCGATCGAGGACGCGGTTTATACCGGCGTCGCGGAGGCCGGCGGCAGCTTTTCCGCGGAGCATGGGGTGGGAACGGAGAAACGCCGCGCCTATCTCACCTTCGGCAACCCTGCCCGCCGTGCCGTCGCGCAGGCGATCAAGGCTGCCCTCGACCCGAAAAACCTCTTCAATCCGGGCAAGGTGCCCTACGGCGCCGACTAACCCCGAACATTTAAGGATATCGCCATGGATCTCGGCATCGCTGGCAAGCGCGCCCTCGTTCTCGCCTCCTCTCGCGGCCTCGGCAAGGGCATTGCCGTGGCGCTCGCCCGCGAGGGCGCCCATGTGCTGCTCTGCGGCCGCAGCGCTGACACGCTCGCGGCCAACTGCGCGGCGATCAACGCCGAAGGTCCCGGCCGCGCCGACTGGGTTCAGGCGGATCTTGGCGACGAGACCTTTGTGGAGACCGTCGTCGCGGCTGTCGGCGAGAAGCTCGGCGGTATCGACATCCTCGTCAACAATTCCGGCGGCCCCACGCCGGGCTCCACCGAGGACATGAGAGAGGAGAAGCTCCTGGCCTACTTCCAGTCCATGGTGCTGCGCATCATCACGCTCACCAACCGGCTGCTGCCTGCTATGAAAGAGCAGCGCTGGGGTCGCATCCTCACCGTCGCCTCGTCCGGCGTGATCGAGCCGATCTCCGGTCTTGCCCTTTCCAACACGCTGCGTCCGGCGCTGGCCGGCTGGTCGAAGACGCTGGCGACGGAAGTCGCCCAATACGGCATCACCAGCAACATGCTGCTGCCCGGCAGCATCTTCACCGACCGGCTGAAGAGCCTCGACGCCGCCGCGGCCGAGCGCAGCGGCAAGAACGTGGACGATGTGAAGGCCGCCTCGGAAAGGGCGATCCCCGCCCGTCGCTACGGCACCGTCGAGGAATTCGCCGCCACCGCAGCCTTCCTGTGCAGCAGCCCGGCGAGCTACGTCACCGGCAGCCTGGTGCGCTGCGACGGCGGCGCGGCGCATTCGGTCTAAGCATCGCTCAGGCGGGCCGCCTCCCGGCCCGCCGCTTTTGCGGAGGCAAACAGGCCTCTGCCCTTGCCATTCCCCGCCGCCTGTGGCATCTCGCGCCCTCTTCATTCCAGAGCGCATCTGATGCGCCCTTTCGCGCGGCGCCACTTGCGCCGCTTCAACACATTTCGATAGATGACAGGGGCACGGCGATGGCACGGGCACTCGGGCTTGATTTCGGCACGACGAACACGGTTCTCGCGCTCGCTTCCGGCGGCAGCGAAACACAATCGATGCATTTCACCAGCAGCGTTGGCGAAACCGATACGATGCGCACCGCGCTCTCCTTCATGAAGGATCCGCAGGTGGGCGCGCAGGCGTTGAAGGTGGAGGCCGGACAGGCGGCGATCCGCCAGTTCATCGACAATCCCGGCGATTGCCGTTTCCTCCAGTCGATCAAGACCTTTGCGGCAAGCGCGATCTTCCAGGGCACGCTGATCTTTGCCCGGCGGCATTCCTTCGACGACCTGATGGAGGTGTTCCTGCGCCGGCTGAAGGCCTATGCGGGCGAGGAATGGCCGGGCACGGTATCCCGGCTCGTCGCCGGCCGCCCGGTGCAGTTCGCCGGCGCAAGCCCCGACCCGAACCTCGCGCTCGAGCGCTACAACGCGGCGCTGACGCGGCTTGGCTTTCCGGAAATCCACTACGTCTATGAGCCGGTCGCGGCCGCCTACTACTTCGCGCAGACGCTGAAGAGCGACGCCACGGTGTTGGTCGCCGACTTCGGCGGCGGCACGACCGACTATTCGCTGATCCGCTTCGAGCGACAGGCCGGCCGGCTGACCGCAAAGCCGATCGGCCATTCGGGTGTCGGCATTGCGGGCGACCATTTCGACTCGCGTATGATCGCACATCTCGTGGCGCCGGAAATCGGCAAGGGCTCGCATTTCAAGAGCTTCGACAAGGTGCTGGAGGTGCCCTCCGGCTACTACGCCAACTTCGCGCGCTGGAACCAGCTATCGATCTTCAAGACGACGCGGGAGTTCGCCGACCTCAAGTCGCTTGTCCGCTCCGCGTTGGAGCCGGAAAAACTGGAACTCTTCATCGACCTCGTCGAACACGACGAGGGGTATCCGCTCTACCAATCGATCTCGGCGACCAAGATGGCCCTTTCGGACGCGGAGGAAGCCGAGTTCAATTTCGCCCCGCTCGGCGCCGCTGGCCGCAAGATGGTGAAGCGCTCGGATTTCGAAACCTGGATCGCACCGGATCTCGCACGCATCGAGGGCGCTCTGGACGACGTGCTGGAGAAGACGAACACGGCGCCCGGCGACGTCGACAAGGTGTTCCTCACCGGCGGCACCTCCTTCGTGCCGGCGGTGCGCGGCATCTTCACGCGCCGCTTCGATGCCGGGAAGATCGAGACCGGCGGCGAACTGCTCTCCATCGCCCACGGTCTGGCGCTGATCGGCGAAAGCGACGACGTGGCGCAATGGGCGGCGTGACGGCGGCGCTTTCCTCCGGGAGCCGGCTTCGCTAAGGTATGCAGCATGACCGCAGCCCATGACCTTCATCCCGAGCAGCTTCGTTCGCTTCTGCATTTCTATGCGGATGCGGGTGTGGAATGGCTGCTGGAGGAAGAAGCGGTCGATCGCATCGCCGAATTCGAGGCGATGCGCGCATCACGCGGCGCGCCCCAAGCGCCTGCGCAGCGGGAAGTCGCTGCGGTCGAGCAGCCGGCAAGACAGGCGCCAGCGCGGCAGGAACAACAGCGCCCGGCCCCCATTGCCGCGATGGCGAATGTCGCGATACCGGACAGCCAGGCGGTCGCCGAAGCAGAATTCGCCGCAAGCAGTGCGCGCTCGCTCGACGAATTGCGCACGGCAATGGAGACCTTCAACGGCTGCAATCTGAAAACCAGCGCCCGCTGCCTTGTCTTTGCGGAGGGCAAGGCCAAACCATCCGTCATGGTGATCGGCGCCATGCCGAATGCCGACGACGACCGCGACGGCCAACCCTTCTCCGGCCGGCAGGGCGCGGTGCTGGACCGCATGCTTGCCGGTATCGGGCTTGCCCGTGCCGATCTGCTGCTGACCAATGTCGTGCCATGGCGACCGCCGGGCAACCGTCCGCCGTCGCAACGCGAGGCGGATATCTGCCGCCCGTTCATCGAGCGTCAGATCGCGCTTGCAGAGCCGAATCACCTGCTGATTCTCGGCAATTTCGCTGCCCGCTTCCTGTTCCGATCCAACGATACGATCCATCATTTGCGCGGAGAATGGCGGGAAGTCGCGGTTTCCGGCCGCCCGGTTCCGGCTTTCGCGACGCTTCATCCGCAAGATCTGGCCACGGCCCCGATCAGCAAGCGGCTGGCCTGGCAGGATCTGCTCGCTTTCCGTGCAGGGCTTCGTGGCTAGTCTCGCGAGCCAGATTGAATAAATTCAATCGCTTACGATTTTTGTGCATCAATGCCCGTCCGGATTCGCCGCAAATTTGCCTTCAGCATGAACAAATTGTTTCAACAGCCATGCGAATTGCACATATCTGCCGGGCAGAATGTCGCATTGCAAAATCCATGTTGCGGCGCAATATATCAACACGGGAGGACAGGATTTAAGGAAACGACCCATGACCGCCCGCTTTCGGCCCATCCATTCGAGCTTCGAGACGCTCCGCCACACCGGCCGGCGCGCCGGCCACGGCTTCAGCGGCATCGCCGCTCCGGCCAATGAGCAGCTCACGGCCATCGGCTTTGCCCGCATCACCCGCCCCGTCCAGCTCTTCTCGGACTTCATCCAGCGCTGAGCGGATCGAGGGCGCAGTCGCCCTCGCGACACGACCAACCCAGGAGCAAACCATGGCCGCTTTTCGCAAGCTGATCTCAGACATTGCCGACATTCGCGCCGCCGTGAACGCCGCCCGCGAATATTCCGTGCTGGCCTCGCTGCCGCGCGATGCCGCCCAGCGCCGCGACCCGCTCAAGGCTTTCCTGCCCAACTGAGCAAGGCTTTGACCGCTGTTCGCGCGGCGGTACGATCTTCATCGTGAGGAGGTGAGTCGCCTTTCCTCCGGTGGCGATCAGATTTAACAAAAATCTTCCTGGATTAC
The DNA here is from genome assembly GCF_024704725.1 of Shinella sp. CPCC 101442. GTDB lineage: Bacteria > Pseudomonadota > Alphaproteobacteria > Rhizobiales > Rhizobiaceae > Shinella. The sequence continues at coordinate 484,758 of NZ_JALIQS010000002.1, forward strand.
GCCAGCCGCTGTCGCTGTAGACAGCGCGTGGCCGCCGCAATAGAGCGACATTCGTAAATCGAATGCCCTTCCGCGGAGCCCCCATGCTGGCGAGCCTTGCCTCCATTCTCAGCCTCATGCTGTCCACCCTGCTGATGATGGTGGCCTTCGGGCTGCAGAGTTACGTCGTGCCGGTGCGCGCCGTGGCCGAGGGGTGGTCGACGCAGACAATCTCGATGATCGCGACGGGCTATACGATCGGCTTCACACTCTCCTGTATCGTGACGCCGAAATTCGTGCTGCTTGTCGGCCATGTGCGCGTCTTCGTGGCACTGATCACCTTGCTCTCCATCGGCATCCTGCTCTGCGCCATCGTGGTCGACTGGCGGGCGTGGATGCTGTTTCGCGCGATCTCTGGCTTCGCCATTTCGGGCAGCTATCTTATCATCGAGAGCTGGCTGAACGAGCGCGTGACGAACGAAAACCGCGGCTCGGTCTTCTCCATCTACCTCATCACGACGATGGTCGGCACAATCGGCGGGCAATATCTCGTGCCGCTTGGCGACCCTTCCAACACCTCGCTCTTCATCGTTTGCGGCATCATCTTCTCCATCGCTCTGATGCCGACGGCGCTGACCTCTTCACCGCTTCCGGCGCCGCCGACGCAGGCGCGCTTCAACGTTCCTGCACTCTATCGGCGCTCGCCCGTGGCCGTGATCGGCGCCTTCCTCGCGGGCGCGCTTTCCGGCGCTTGGCTCAATCTCGGCGGTGTTTTCACGCAACGCATCGGCCTCTCCACCGCCGAGGGCGCGACACTGCTTGCCTCCGTGCTCATCGGCAGCGCCGTCGCGCAGATCCCGATCGGCCGCGCCTCCGATCGTATGGACCGCCGCCTCGTCATGGTCGCCTGCGGCATCATCGGCACGATCTCGTGTATCGCCATGGCCCTCGTCGCCAACGGATCGCCGATCGTACTCTATATCGCCGCCGCTTGCGTCGGCTCGGTGATCTTCCCGATCTATGCGCTGAACGTCGCGCATGCCAACGATCGGGCCCAGCCGGATGAATATGTCGAGGTCTCCTCGGGCATGATGATCGTCTATGGCGTCGGCACCATTTCCGGTCCCATCGTCGTCGGCCCGATCATGGATCGCTTCGGCCCCGGTTCTCTCTTCGTCGTGCTCGCCGTCTATTTCGCGCTCTACGCGGCCTATGCCGCATGGCGTATCAGCCGGCGCGAGGCCAATGACGGGCTCGTCACCAAGACGGACTTTCAAGCCATGGCCGCGCAACCGCTGGGAGCCGACGCTGCGGCTGCAGCACTGCAACCCGATGCCACGACGGCAGAGCCCGTCGAGGACACGACGACACCGGAATGGCGTCAGCCCTGAGGCAATTTGTGACGCAACTCGGCGCGACGTTTCAAATCCAGCCGGTGCTCGCGGAAGATGACGAAGATGCCGGCGGTGACGACGATGGCGGTGCCGATCAACATGGCGCCGGTCGGCACGTCGCCGAACAGAAAATAGCCGATGATGAGGCCGAGCACGATCGAGGTATATTCGAACGGCGCGATGGTGGAGACGTCGGCATAGCGGTAGCTCGAGGTCAGCAGCAGCTGGGCGATGCCCCCGCAGAAGCCGGCCAGCGCCATCAGGCCCAGGGACGGCCAACTGAGCGCAATCCAGCCGAAAGGTAGCGTCGCCAGCGAGAAAATCGACGCGAAGAGCGAGAAGTAGAGCACGATGGTCGGCGTGCGCTCTGTCTGTACCAGCTTGCGCACCAGCACCATGGCGACGGAGCCCAGCACCGCGAACGCCATCATGGCAAGCGCCCCCATCGCCTCCGACGAGCCGAAACCGCCGTCGCGAAACAGCGTCAGGCGCGGCCAGCTGATGATGGCGACGCCTGTGAGGCCGACGAGAACCGCCGTCCAGCGATAGACGCCGACCTTCTCCTTGAGAAAGACGGCGGCGATGACGACGGTGACAAGCGGCAGAGCGTAGCCGAGCGCGATCGATTCCGGCAGCGGCAGGTGGATAAGGCCGTAAAAACCAAAGCCCATGGAAAGAATGCCGACGAAACCACGCTTGAAGTGGCCGAAGATGTCGTCCGTCCGGAAGGCATCCCGCAACTGGCCATGCGCGCCGAGAAAAACCAGGATCGGCACCATGGCGAAGGCGGAGCGCAGGAACGTGATCTGCCCCGCCGGCAGGTCCTTGCCTGCCGCCTTTATGAGCGTCGACATGCACAGGAAGACCACGACCGAGGCGACCTTGAGAAAAATCCCCTTCATGGGATCGGAAGACTGCGTATCCATGGGGAACTCGTCACGGCCGGAAGGCCGTGGCATCAGGCGTTGAAGAAGATCGGAAAACCGATTCAGACCTTCACAAGTCTAGCGGGATTGCCGGTCGGATGGGATCAATTCTCGTGATGCACCAAACATTCTTTTGATCGGAACGCAGCCGGCACAAAATTGTGAATGGGGGTTCCATGGAAATGAGATGTTAAGCGAATAAGCATATCTTTTCGCGGAATTTGGGGGCAGACCGCCTTTCGGGGGCGTCGCGTTGTATGAAAACGGGACGACCAGCGGCGGCAACGAGCAGGACATATCCATGCGGACAGAGAACGGCCAGATCATCCACCTGGCGGACTATCGCCAGACTGACTTTGTTCTCGAGCGTGTCGACCTGACCTTCGAACTGGACCCGACGGAGACCAAGGTCGAGGCCCGGCTGATCTTCCATCGCCGCGACGGCGTCGATGCGAACGCCCCGCTGGTGCTTGATGGCGACGAGCTCGTCATGACCAGCCTGCTCTTCGACCAGCTGGAAATGGACACGGCGCGCTATGACGCGACGCCCGACAGCCTGACGATCCGCGACCTGCCCGCCAGCGAGCCCTTCGAAGTCACGATCACCACGATGATCAATCCCGAGGCCAACACGCAGCTGATGGGCCTCTACCGTTCGAACGGCATCTACTGCACGCAGTGCGAGGCCGAGGGCTTCCGCCGCATCACGTATTTCCCCGACCGGCCGGACGTGCTCGCCGTCTACACGGTCAACATCATCGCCGACAAGGCGAGCTGCCCGCTGCTGCTCTCCAACGGCAACTTCCTCGGCGGTGCCGGCTACGGCGAAGGCAAACATTTCGCCGCCTGGTTCGACCCGCATCCGAAGCCGTCCTATCTTTTCGCACTGGTTGCCGGCGACCTCGGCATTGTCGAAGACACATTCACGACGATGTCCGAACGCGAGGTCACGCTGAAAATCTATGTCGAGCACGGCAAGGAAGCCCGCGCGGCCTATGCGATGGACGCGCTGAAGCGTTCCATGAAGTGGGACGAAGAGGTGTTCGGCCGCGAATACGATCTCGACATCTTCATGATCGTCGCCGTCTCCGACTTCAACATGGGCGCCATGGAGAACAAGGGGCTCAACGTCTTCAACGACAAATACGTGCTGGCCGACCCGGAAACCGCGACCGACCAGGACTATGCGAATATCGAGGCGATCATCGCCCACGAATATTTCCACAACTGGACCGGCAACCGCGTCACCTGCCGCGACTGGTTCCAGCTCTGCCTCAAGGAAGGCCTGACGGTCTATCGCGACCATGAGTTCTCCGCCGACCAGCGCTCACGCGCCGTCAAGCGCATCGCCGAGGTGCGGCATCTGAAGTCGGAGCAGTTCCCGGAGGATGCAGGCCCCCTCGCCCATCCGGTGCGCCCGACGAAATACCGCGAAATCAACAATTTCTACACGACGACCGTCTACGAAAAAGGCTCCGAGGTGACGCGCATGATCGCGACCATCGTCGGCAAGGACGGCTTCAAGAAGGGCATGGACCTCTATTTCGAGCGTCATGACGGCGATGCCGCGACGATCGAGGATTTCGTGAAATGCTTCGAAGAGGCAAACGGCGTCGATCTCGGCCAGTTCTCGCTCTGGTATCATCAGGCCGGTACGCCGCTCGTCAGCGTTTCCTCGAGCTACGACCAGGCGAAGGGTGAATTCACGCTGTCGCTCGAACAGATGATCCCGCCGACGCCCGGCCAGAGCACCAAGGAGCCGATGCACATTCCGCTGCGCTTCGGCCTCATCCTCGCCGATGGCTCCGAGGCAACGCCTTCTGCGGTCAGCGGCGCCGATGTCGACGGCGATGTGCTGCATCTCAGGGAACGCCGCCAGACGGTGACGTTCTTCGGTATCGCTTCGCGGCCGGTCGTTTCGCTGAACCGCAGTTTCTCCGCCCCGATCAACCTGCATTTCGAGCAGGCGCCGGGCGATCTCGCCCATATTGCCGCCCATGACAGCGACCTCTTCTCCCGCTGGCAGGCGCTGAACGATCTCGCTCTGCCGAACCTCGTGGACGCGGCGCGCAAGGCCCGTGCCGGTGAGGCGATCGAACCGGACGCGGTTCTCGCCGACACGCTGATCGCCATTGCCGGCGATGAGGCGCTGGAGCCGGCGTTCCGGGCACAGGCGCTGGCCTTGCCCTCCGAGTCCGATATCGCCCGCGAACTCGGTAGCAACAACGATCCGGACGCCATCCGTGCCGGCCGGGAAGCCGTGCTGGCTTTCATCGCCAACCGTAACCCCGCCGTCTTCGCCGCGCTATTTGAAAGCCATGGCACCAAGGGTGCCTTCACGCCGGATGCGGCGAGCGCCGGACAGCGCGCGCTGCGCAACGCGGCGCTGGCCTATCTCGCCGTCTCCGATGGAACGCCGGCCCGTGCTGCCGCCGCGTTCAAGAGTGCGGACAACATGACGGACCTGAGCGCCGCACTCACCGTGCTTGCCCACCGTTTCCCCGATGCGCCTGAGACGGCCGACGCGCTGGAAACCTTCCGCGCCCGCTTTGCTGAAAACGCACTCGTCATCGACAAGTGGTTCTCCATCCAGTCGACCATTCCGGGCGATGGCGCGCTGGAGCGCGTCAAGGCCCTGATGACGAGCCCGCATTTCAACAAGGCAAACCCCAACCGCGTACGGGCGCTGGTCGGCACCTTCGCCTTCTCCAACCCGACCGGCTTCAACCGGGCGGACGGTGCCGGCTACCGGTTCCTTGCCGATCAGATCCTCGAGATCGACCCGAAGAACCCGCAGCTTGCCGCCCGCATCCTCACCTCGATGCGCTCCTGGCGTGCACTTGAGGAAGGTCGCTCGGATCACGCGCGCAATGCGTTGCGAACGATTGCGGCAGGCGAAAAGCTGTCGTCGGACGTTTCTGATATCGTCGAGCGGATGCTTAAAGGTTGAAATTCTGAAAACCCAATGATTTCGGGCGCTTCGGCGCCCGTTTTCGTTTCGCCATACAAGTTTGCACCGGCAAAATATGGTTAACAAACTTTTACCTTTTCCTCTGGACAAGCCGAATCACAATTGATTCATTAGGGCAGATTCGGGCGAGCGGCGCGCCGAATCACGAGAGGGTTACGAGGTTTGAAGACTATGGCGGACGCGCAACGAGGACGCGCATCCGGTGGGTGGACTCGTCTCAAATTTCCAGGAATGGCGGCCTGGGAAAATGAGCTGACGGGACAGGCGAAGATTTTCGCCGGACCTGCCGGACGGCATTTGACACGGGCCGAGCCCGTGCTGAAACGGTCGATACCGATCCTGATCATCGCCTTCCTGTTCGTGGTGGCCATTTCGCGCATGGTCGGCATCATGGTCGAGCACGACCGGATGGATACGAGCGTGAAGGACACGACCTCGCTGACGGCGTTGGCTGTCGGCGCAGTCTTTTCCGGCCCCATGGCCGATAGTCTTGCGAAATCCGACCGCATGGTCGTCGAGGCGGCGCTGTCGCTCAACCTGCCGCAGGACCGTATGCAGCCCGGCGGGCTCGTGCTCTTCGTCGAGGAAAAAGGGCAGATCTTCGGTGCCTCGCTTGCGGCGGCGCGCTATGTCGGACAGTCGCTCGCGCGCTTCTCGCCCGAGCTTGCCGCCACCCAGTATTTTGGCGATCCGGCCGGCGTCTTCCGCACCCGCATCGGCGGGCAGGATTACTATGCCTCGCTCGTGCAGATGCCGCGAAAGGGCGGCTTCGTCATCGTCGCCAATCCGCTGAGCCAGATCGCCCTGTTCTGGCGCGACGAGGTGGCGCTGAACGTTACGCTCTTCGCCGGAATTTCGGCGATCCTGCTCGTCGTCCTCTACGCCTATTACATCCAGGCGAAACGCGCGCGCGATGCCGATTCGATCTTCGCGGAATCCAACCTGCGCGTCGAAACCGCGCTCGCACGCGGCCGCTGCGGCTTATGGGATTTCGACCTGTCGAGCCGGCGCCTGTTCTGGTCGCGCTCCATGTATGAAATGCTCGGCATGCCGCCGCGTGACAGCGTGCTCTCCTTCGGCGACGCCGCGCGTCTGATGCATCCCGACGACGACGGCATCTATCAGGTTGCCCGCGCGGTTGCGCGCGGCGAGGCCAAGCAGGTCGATCAGGTTTTCCGTATGCGCCACGCCGAGGGGCACTATGTCTGGCTGCGGGCCCGCGCCCAACTCATCCGCATGGCCTCCGGCCGTATGCACATGATCGGCATCGCCATGGACGTGACGGAGCAACACCGGCTCGCCCAGCGCTACCAGGAAGCCGACCAGCGCCTTGCGGATGCCATCGAATGCACCTCCGAGGCCTTCGTGCTATGGGACAAGAGCGACCGGCTCGTCATGTGCAATGCGCACTACCAGCAGGCCTATGGGCTTCCCGATGACGTGCTGGTGCCCGGCACCGAGCGCACCGCAGTCAATGCGGCGGCGGCCCGCCCGGTCATCGAGCGCCGTATCGCGGATGCGGACGGCACCGGCGCTTCGCAGACCAGCGAAGTGCAGCTTGCCGACGAACGCTGGCTGCAGATCAACGAGCGCCGTACCCGCGACGGCGGCCTTGTCTCCGTCGGCACCGATATCACCATGATGAAGCGCCATCAGGTGCGTCTGCGCGAATCCGAGCGCCGCCTCATGGCCACCATCGGCGATCTCTCGGCCTCGCGCGCCAAGCTGGAGCGGCAGAAATCGGAACTGTCGGTCGCCATCGCAAACTACCAGGCGGAAAAAGACCGTGCCGAGGCGGCCAACCGCGCCAAGTCGGAATTCCTCGCCAACATGTCGCATGAGCTGCGCACGCCGCTCAACGCCATCCTCGGCTTCTCCGAAATCCTGCAGAACCAGATGTTCGGTCCGATCGGTTCGGACAAGTACCGCGAATATTCCCGCGACATCCACGAGAGCGGAAAGCACCTGCTGAACGTCATCAGCGACATTCTCGATATGTCGAAGATCGAAGCCGGCCATATGCGCATCAGCTGCGAAACGATCGATCTCGCGCCGCTGATCGAGGAGACCATGCGCCTCACCATGCTGCAGGCGGAAAAGAAGCATATCGAGGTGCAGCAAACCTGCCCCGCCCGTCTTCTGACCGTTGCGGACCGCCGCGCGATGAAACAGATCCTGCTGAACCTCCTGTCCAACGCGATGAAGTTCACCAACGACGGCGGCAAGGTGATGGTGCGCGCGCGCAGGGTGGACGGCGCCATAACGCTGACGATCGCCGATACCGGCATCGGCATCCCGAAATCCGCGTTGCAGAAGATCGGCCAGCCCTTCGAGCAGGTGCAAAGCCAGTATGCCAAGAGCAAGGGTGGCTCGGGCCTCGGCCTCGCCATCTCGCGGTCCCTGGCGCACCTTCATGGCGGCGCGATGCGGATCCGATCCACGGAGGGCCGGGGCACGATCATCTCCGTGCGCATCCCGGACCGGGAGCGGCTCGCGGCGCTGCATCTGGCGGCAGCGTAGAATCTCCTCTCCGCCCGGCAGGCGGAGAGGGCCTCACCGGCTAGGCCCTCACCGTCGCCTGCAGGATCTTGCGCACCGCCTTCGAAATCCTGCGGATTTCCGCCTCCAGCGTGCGCAGATCCGGGCAGTCCCCTGCACGGCAGACGAGATCGACAAGTCCTGCCGGCGCTTCCTTCGGATCGAACCCGCCATCGACGCAGAGGCGAACGATCTGCGAAATCTCCGTGTAGAACGACAGCGCCCTCTCGACCGTTTCGAGATCGTTGGGGTCCATCATCGCCTTGCCGAGCACGGCCAGCGCCCCGCTTGTCGGCAGAACCTTATCCGGCTGCGACGCGCCGCGCGCGGGCGCCACCAGCGCGAGGAACTGGGCGATGAATTCAATATCGATCAACCCGCCGGCGATGAGCTTGAGGTCCCAGATGTCCTTCGGCGGTTTCTCCCGGTCGATGAGGTCGCGCATCTCGGTGACGTCCTTGGCGACCTTCACCGTCTCGCGCTTGCGCGAAAGCACCGTGCGGAAAATCTCTTCCGCTTCCTTCATGAGGCTCTCGTCACCGCAAAGCACGCGGGCGCGTGTCAGCGCCATATGCTCCCAGGTCCAGGCCTCCTCGGCCTGATACTTGGCGAAGGCGTTGATGCGGGTCGCCACCGGCCCCTTGTTGCCGGAGGGGCGAAGGCGCATGTCCACTTCGTACAGCACGCCCTCCGCCATCGGGGCGGAGAGTGCCGCGATCAGCCGCTGGGTGATGCGGGTGAAATACTTCATGTTGTCGAGGGGCTTTGCGCCATCCGACTCAAAGGCGTCGCTGTCGTGGTCGTAGAGCAGGATCAGGTCGATGTCGGAGCCGGCGGTCAGCTCGAAGCTGCCGAGCTTGCCCATGCCGACCAGCGCCACGCGTCCACCCGGGAATTTGCCATGCGCGGCCTCCACCTCGTCCAGCACCGCCTTCAGCGCCGCGGCGACGATGAGATCGGCGACGTGGGTGAAGGCGCGGCCAGCCTGTTTTCCCGTAATCGCGCCGGTCAGCAGCCGGATACCGATGAGGAAGCGTTGTTCGGCGGCGATGATGCGCAGCCGGTCGAGGATTTCCTCGTAGTGCCGTGCACCGGAGACGAAACCTTCGATGCGTTCGGCGAGATAGGCGCGCGTCGGAAGTTCGGCCAGGAGGCCCGGGTCCAGCATGCCATCGAAGACATGAGGCTTGGCCGCGATGACCTCCGCAAGGCGGGGGGCAGACGACATGATGTTGACGATGAGGGAAAGCAGCGCCGGATTGTTGCCGAGCAGCGAGAAGAGCTGGATGCCCGCCGGCAGGCCGGAGATGAAGCTGTCGAAGCGCAAAAGCGCCTCGTCCGCGCGCTTGTTCTCGCCGAAGACGCGCAACAGCCGCGGCGTCAGTTCCGTCAGCCGCTCGCGCGCCTCGACGGATTGCGTGGCGCGGTAGCGGCCATAGTGCCAGGTGCGGATAGTACGGGAAATGTCGGCGGGGCGCTCGAAGCCGAGACGCTTCAGCGTTTCCAGCGTATCCGGATCATCCTTCTGGCCCGTGAAGACGAGATTGCCGGTCTCGGAGGAAAGCTTCGCCTCCTGCTCGAACAGGGCCGCATAGCGTCGTTCGACGGTCTTCAGAACCTCGACGAGTTTTGCCGAGAAGCTGGCCGTGTCGGCAAAACCCATCATGAAGGCGATGCGCTTCAACTCCGCCTCGGTTTCCGGCAAAAGATGGGTCTGTTCGTCGCGCACCATCTGGATACGGTGCTCGACATCGCGCAGGAACCAGTAGGCCTCCGTCAGTTCTTCGGCCGTCGCCTCGTCAATCCAGTTCGCCCTGGCCAGCTCCCCGAGCATGGGTTCGGTGGCACGGAGCCGAAGCGCCGGCACACGTCCGCCGGCGATCAGCTGCTGGGTCTGCACGAAGAACTCGATTTCGCGAATACCGCCGCGGCCGAGCTTGACATTGTGCCCCTTCACCGCGATCTCGCCATGGCCCTTGTGCACATGGATCTGCCGCTTGATGGAGTGGATGTCGGCAATCGCCGCATAGTCGAGGTATTTGCGGAAAACGAAGGGCGTCAAGCCCTTGAGGAAGGCTTCACCGGCTCTGATGTCACCGGCAACGGGCTTGGCCTTGATGAAGGCCGCACGCTCCCAGTTTTGCCCGCGGCTTTCATAATACAGCATGGCGGAATCGAAGGAGATGGCGAGCGGTGTCGCACCGGGGTCCGGGCGCAGGCGCAGGTCTGTGCGGAAGACATATCCGTCCGCCGTGCGCTCCTGCATGATACGGATGAGACGGCGCACGAGGCGGGAGAAGGTTTCCACCGCCTCGCTGGCATCGACGGCGACCTCGGCCATCGGATCGTAAAACACGACGAGGTCGATATCGGAGGAGTAGTTGAGCTCCGCGGCACCGAGCTTGCCCATGCCGAGCACGATCAGCCCGGACTTTTCGCTCGGATGCGCGGGATCGGGCAACTTCAGCTTGCCGCTATGATGGGCGGAGAGAAGAAGATGATCGATAGCGGCAGACGTTGCCGCTTCAGCCAGCCCGGTCAGAAAAGCGGTGGTGCGGCGCGCGTCGAAAATGCGGGCAAGGTCCGCGAGCGCGGTGAGGAAGGCGACCTCGCGTTTGGCGATGCGCAGTCGCGTCATCAGCAAGGCTTCCGTCACCTCGCCGTCCGTCGGTTCCCAGGCCGTGCGGGCACGGACGATGGCAGCGTCGATCGCCGGTACGATCGGCTCCTCCAGCGCGCGGGCCAGCAAACGCGGATCGATGCGGGCCGTGTCGCGCAGATAGGGCGAAAGCGTGAAGGCGGCGACGACAAAGTCCTTGAGCGGACCTTCCTCGCCAAGCAGCCTTGCGATGGCGGCGTGGTCTTTCGCCCAATCCTTGAGATCGGACAGTACGGACTTGACCTCCGTCTGGCTCAACGGCCGGATCGGAGAGGTCGAAAGATCGGAAAACCGCGTCGTTTCCGTCACGTTCATGATGTCTCCTCGCCTTTTTGACGAGGTGTATCAGTCCGGAAGGATCGGGAAAACCATCCTGACCGTCAGCCCCCGATTGTTTTGCCGTTCGGGATGGGTTGCAGCAAGCTCCAGTCGTCCGTGATGCATCTCCATGACGGCGCCGACGAGCGACAGGCCGAGACCCGTGCCCGGCTTGGAGCGGCTGGCGTCGAGACGGACAAAGCGCTTCACCACATCGTCGTGTTTGTCATCGGGTACGCCGGGGCCATTGTCGGCGACCGACAAAACGACATCCCCATCGCGGCGCGCCAACGAGACGCGGATTTCTGGCTCGCTCTGGCCGCCTTCCGCATATTTGATGGCATTGTCGATGAGATTACCGAGCGCCTGACCCACGAGCTCCCGGTTGCCCTTGATCTCGATAGCCTCGGCGATGTGAGTGACGAGACGGAGCCCGCTGTCTTCGGCGACCGGCTCGTAGAGTTCCGCCCCGTCGCGGGCGATGCCGCTTATGTCGATCGCGCTCATCTCCGCGGGCGCCTGCCCTGCCTCCACGCGTGAAATCATCAGAAGCGCATTGAAGGTGCGGATAAGCTGGTCGGACTCGCCGATCATCTCCTCCAGCGCGGTGCGGTAATCCGCCTTGTCATCGCCGGCAAGGGCGGCCTCCGCCTTGTTTCGCAGGCGGGTCAGCGGCGTCTTCAGATCATGCGCGATATTGTCCGAGACCTGTTTGAGGCCTTCGTTGAGCTTTTCGATACGCCCCAGCATGGTGTTCAGCGATTCGGAAAGGCGGTCGAACTCGTCGCCGGAACCGCTGGTCGGCAGGCGCTGGGAGAGGTCGCCGGCCATGATGCGCTGGCTGGCTCCGGACATGCGATCCATGCGTTTCAGCGCATTGCGGCCGATGAGATACCAGATGGCGAGCGCGCCGATACCCATCACGCCAAGCGCCACCATCAACGCCTGGCGCACAAGCTTGCGGAAATTCTCCGGCTCGCCGAGGTCACGGCCGACAAGCACCCTCAGTCCATTGGACAGGACGATGACCTGCGCATAGGCCATCGGGCGGTTTCCACCGCGTGCCTCCTCCTGATAACGCTGGTAGAGGAAGGGTGCCTCCGTCCAGCCCTCGGTGTCCAGCACACCGGGCTGCAGCGAAGCAACATTGCCCGCCAACACTTCGCCCGTCGGGCTTGCGATGATGTAGAGATTGGCCCCCGGCTGGCGGGCGCGCCGCTCCAGCGTGCGCAGCAGGCCATTCATGCCGCTCTTCTCAAAAACAGCTTCGATCTGCTGGGTTTCCTGCGCCACCGCATCGCGCATCTGCTGCCGCAGAAGCCCCTCCGACATGGTGGAGACATAGAAGACGAGGAATGCCGCGCAAATGGCAAACAGCAGGAGATAGACCGCCGAAAGGCGCACCGCCGTGGTGCGGTAGAGCAGGGTCAGGCGGCCAAGCGGTCCATTCATGGGGTCAGCCTGCCGCCTCGTCCTTCATCATGTATCCCGCGCCGCGCACCGTGCGCAGCAGCGGCTGGTCGAAGTCCTTTTCGATCTTCGAGCGCAGGCGCGAGACGTGGACGTCGATGACATTGGTCTGCGGATCGAAGTGGTAGTCCCAGACATTCTCGAGCAGCATGGTGCGTGTCACCACCTGGCCGGCATTCTTCATCAGATATTCGAGCAGGCGGAATTCGCGCGGCTGGAGGAGGATTTCCCTGCCGGCGCGCTTCACGGTGTGGGAGAGACGGTCGAGTTCGAGATCGCCGACGCGATAGACCATGTCCTGCTCCGGCGTGCCCTTGCGACGGCCGAGCACTTCGACACGGGCTAGAAGCTCGCTGAAGGCATAGGGTTTGGGCAGATAATCGTCGCCACCGGCGCGAAGGCCCGTCACGCGGTCGTCGACCTGACCGAGGGCGGAGAGGATCAGGACGGGGGTATGGATATTGCGACGCCGCAGTTCCGAGATCAGCGACAGGCCATCGCGGCGCGGCAACATGCGGTCGATGACCAGCACGTCATAGCTGTTTTCAGTCGCCAGGAAGAGGCCGCTTTCGCCGTCACTCGCATGGTCGAGCACAATGCCTGCCTCGCGAAAGGCCTTCGAGAGATAGGCGGCCGCCTCCAGATCGTCTTCTACAATCAATATCTTCATCTTAGAGACCTTACAGCATGTTCGGCGGGCCTTGGATACGGCGACGCCGCGAAACCGAGCGATTTCGCGGCGCCATTCGAGAGGGCTATGGAGCCGTTCAGCCCTGATCGATCGGCAGCGCCAGGAAGCGACTGCCATCCTTGGTCTCGATCTGGAACAGTGCCTTGGAGCGGCCGTCCTTGCGGGCGCCGTCGAGAACCTTCACGACGTCGTCGGCAGACTTGACCACCTGGTTGTTGACCGAGGTGATGCGATCGCCTTCCTTGAGGCCACGGTCGCCGGCATCCGAGTCCGGATCGACGGCGGAAACCGTCAGGCCGTCATCGCCGGGGGTAACCGTGATGCCGAGGTCGGCGAGCGCCTGCTCGCTGGCCGGAGCTTCCGGTTCGGCTTCGTCGGTGCCGGTCGCCGCCTGGATCTGCTCGCCGGCAAGCGTGCCGATCTCGACCGAGACGTTCTGCGACTTGCCATCACGCCAGACCGAAAGGTCGACCTTCTTGCCGGGCGCGATCTGCGCGACCCGGCGGGCAAGGTCACGCGGGTCCTTGATCGGTTCGCCATCAAGCGCGGTGATCACGTCACCCTTCTTGATGCCGGCCTTGGCACCGGGGGAGTCGGCCTGCGGCTCCACGACGAGGGCACCGGCGGCATCCGCCAGACCAAGCGAGTCGGCGATGTCACGGCTGACAGGCTGGATCTGCACGCCAAGCCAGCCGCGATCGACCTTGCCGTCCTTCATCAGGTCGGCGACGACGCCCTTGGCGACGGACGCGGGAATAGCGAAGGCGATACCGACATTGCCGCCCGACGGCGAAAAGATCGCGGTATTGATGCCGACGACCTGACCCGAGAGGTTGAAGGTTGGGCCGCCCGAATTGCCACGGTTCACGGCGGCGTCCACCTGCAGGTAGTCGTCATAGGGGCCGGAGCCGATGTCGCGGCCGCGGGCCGAGATGATGCCGGCCGTCACCGTACCGCCGAGACCGAACGGGTTGCCGACGGCGACGACCCAGTCGCCGACGCGGATCTGGCTGTCATCGGCAAAGCTTACATAGGTGAACTTGCGCTTGTCCTTTTCCTCGACCTTGAGGACGGCGAGGTCCGTGCGGCTGTCCTTGCCGACCAGCTTGGCATCGAGCTCCGTGCCGTCGTTCATGACGACCGTAAAGGCCGAGCCGTCGCTCACGACGTGGTTGTTGGTGACGATGTAGCCATCTTCCGAGATGAAGAAGCCGGAGCCCTGCGAGGTCGGGCGCAGATGCGGCTTGCGGTCGCGGCGGTCGCCGCGATCACCGAATTGACGACCCGGGCCGCGATCGCCGTGGAACTGGTCCTGGCCTCCGAACTCACGGAAGAAACGCTTCAGCGGATGGTCGTCGGGAAGTTCGTCAAGACCGCGACCACCGAAGTTGAACGAGAAATTGCTCTCGTCGTTGGCCGGCTTGATGTCGGACTGGACGCGAACGGAAACGACGGCCGGGGAGACGGCCGAAACGACGTCGGCAAAGCTCGCAACCTGCGGGCCTTCGACCGATACGGCTTCCGCAAAACTCTGGGTCACACTGGCGGGAATGCCGGTTGCAAGCATAACGGCCGCAAGCCCGGCGACGGTGGTCGTCTTCAGGACGGTCTTGAGACCTGGACGGAATGCTGAAATCTTGGACATTCTTTGCACCTTTTCTCTGCTTTCGTGGCCGCGTTCAGCGGCTCATGAAAGAAGAGATAGGACGGCGCACATTACAGCACACTATCCGCAGCATGAAATTTTGGTAATGTTGGAAAAATCCGCTAGTCGCGCTTGAGCGCACGCTCCAGCTCGGCCTTTTCGACATCGGAAAGCGGTGTTCCTGTCGATTTTCCGCCGCGCCTGCGCACGAAGAGGATCATGGCCGTCGCGCCTGCGAGAAAGAGCACGATCGGCGCACCCCAGAGCAGCAGCGTTTCGCCGCGCAAACGCGGGTTCAGCAACACGAATTCGCCGTAGCGCGAAACGACGTAGTCGATGACCGCCTCGTCGCTATCGCCGTTTTTCAACCGCTCGCGCACGAGAAGGCGCAGATCCCGGGCAAGCTCCGCGTTGGAATCGTCGATCGACTGGTTCTGGCAGACCATGCAGCGCAATTGCGACGACAACGCCCGCGCCCGCGCTTCCAGAGCCGGATCGGTGAGCACTTCGTCCGGATTGACGGCGAAGGCCGGGACAGCGGTCAGCAGGAAAGCGAGGGCGAGCAGCAGGCGGCGCATCATTCGGCCGCCTCCAGCGCGGGCTTCAACTTGCGCGCCTTCTGCGGCGCGCCGACGCGCAGGCGCCGGTCGCAAAGCGAAACGACACCGCCCGCCATCATGATCAGCGCACCGATCCAGATGCAAAGAATCATCGGTTTCCACCAGACGCGCACGACAATGCCGCCGTCGGCCATGGCATCGCCGAGCGACACGTAGAGCTGGCTCAGGCCGAAGGTCCGGATACCCGCTTCCGTCGTCGGCATGCGGCGCGCCGTGTAGAGGCGCTTGGAGGACCAGATGTCCGTGACCGTCACGCCGCCCCGCGCCACGGTGAAGTGGCCTGATTCTTCGGTATAGTTCGGTCCCTGCCCGCGGCGCATGCCGTCGAAGGTCAGCGTATAGCCGCCAGCCTCCACCTGCATGCCGGGTTTCATTTCCACGACATGTTCGGTCTCGAAGGCCGTCACCGCGATGACACCGACAACCATCACGCCGACGCCGGTATGGGCAAGCGCCGTGCCGAAGGCCGAGCCCGGCAGGCCGACCAGACGGCGGAAGGCGACATTGGGCTTCACCTTGCCGATACCGGCGCGCAACGCGAGGTCGGTGACCGACCCGGCGATCATGTAGAAGCCGATGGCAATGCCGAAATAGGCGAGAACCGGTCCCCCGCCATGCATGTATACGACGCCTGCCGAAACGACGAGACCAACAGCGACCGCCGCGAAGAGGCGCTGTCCGGCCGCGAAGATGTCGCCGCGCTTCCAGGCGAGCAGCGGCCCGAAGGGCACGGCCAGCAGCAGCGGCAGCATCAGCAGACCGAAGGTGAGGTTGAAGAAGGGCGGGCCGACGGAGATCTTTTCACCCGTCAGCGCTTCCAGCACCAGCGGATAGAGCGTGCCGGTCAGCACCGTGGCCGCCGCCGTCGTCAGGATCAGGTTGTTGAGAACGAGTGCGCCTTCGCGCGAGATCGGCGCAAAGAGCCCGCCGGCCTTCAGCGTCGCGGCACGGAAAGCGAAGAGCGACAGCGCGCCGCCGATGAAGAAGACGAGGATGGCGAGGATGAAGACGCCACGCGTCGGATCGGTCGCAAACGCGTGCACCGAGGTCAGTACGCCCGAGCGCACGAGGAAGGTGCCGAGAAGCGACATCGAGAAGGTGAGGATCGCCAGAAGAACGGTCCAGATCTTCAGCGCCTCGCGTTTTTCCATGACAAGTGCGGAATGCAGGAGCGCCGTGCCGGCAAGCCAGGGAATGAACGAGGCGTTTTCCACCGGATCCCAGAACCACCAGCCGCCCCAGCCGAGTTCGTAATAGGCCCAATAGGAGCCCATGGCGATGCCGGCGGTGAGAAAGCTCCAGGCGGCGAGCGTCCACGGACGCACCCAGCGCGCCCAGGCCGCATCGATCCGCCCCTCGATCAGAGCGGCGATGGCGAAGGAAAAACAGATGGAGAAGCCGACATAGCCGAGATAGAGCAGCGGCGGATGGATCGCGAGGCCGATATCCTGCAGCACCGGGTTGAGGTCCTGGCCCTCGGCCGGCGCGGGCGAAAGGCGGATGAACGGATTGGACGTCAAAAGGATGAACAGCGCGAACGCCGTCGAGATCAGCCCCTGAATGGCCAGCACATTGGCGCGCAGTCGCTCCGGCAGGTTCGATCCGAATGTGGAGACCAGCGCGCTGAAGAAGACGAGGATGAGGAGCCAGAGCAGCATCGAGCCCTCATGGTTCCCCCATACGCCCGAGATCTTGTAGATCATCGGTTTCAGGGAGTGTGAATTCTCCCAGACATTTGCGACTGAAAAATCGGAGACGACATAAGCGAAGGTCAGCACCGAGAAGGAGAACAGCACGAGCAGGAAGCCGGCAAGGGCCGCGGCGGGGGCCACGGCCATCAGCGAGCGGTCATTCCTGATGGTGCCGACCAGCGGCAGCACGGATTGAATGATGACCGTCGCCAGCGCCAGAACGAGCGCATAATGTCCAAGCTCGATGATCATTTGATCGTTTCCTTGCCGGAGAGTTCCACACCCTGCGCCTTCAGGCGATCCGCCACGTCCTTTGGCATATAGGTCTCGTCATGCTTGGCAAGGACGGTATCGGCGACGAACAGACCGTCCATGCCGAAAGCGCCTTCCGCCACCACGCCCTGCCCCTCGCGAAAAAGGTCCGGCAGGATGCCCGTATAGGTCACCGGCACCGTCGCCAGCGTGTCCGTCACCGTGAAGGTGATGGTCGAGCCCTCGCCGCGCTTCACCGTACCATTTTCGACGAGACCGCCAAGCCGGATGCGGGTGCCGGGCGAAAGGTTCGCCTTGGCGATGTCACCCGGTACATAGAAATAGGCGATGGACTGGCTGAAGGCGAACATGACGAGCAGCACCGCCGCCACGAGAAAGGCGACGCCGCCGCCGATGACTGCCAGACGTTTCTGTTTGCGCGTCATTGTGTGTTGCCCTCAACCGAGATCGATAGGTCCCGTGCAAGCGCCAGAAGCTGTTTGCCGTTCTCGCTGTCCGCCGGGAAGGTTTTCAGCGCCGTCTGTAACGCCGCTTCAGCCTTCGGCCTTTGATCCAGCACAACATAGGAACGGATGATGCGCATCCATCCTTCGAAATTGGCGGGATCTTCCTGCAGTTTTGCCGCAAGATTCTCGACCATGCCTGCGATCATCTGCTGCCGGTCGCCCGTCGACATGTCCTCGGCCGCCGCGACATCGCCCGCCGTCGGATTGCCGAGTTGTCCCGACGCACCGCCTTCGCCCAGCGCAGCGATATGCCTGTTGACGAGCGGCAGCCAGGGCGCATCGGCCGGCGTTTCCTTTGCCAGCGCCTCGAAGGCGGCGCGCGCTTCCGGCTTCTTACCTTCCTGTTCCAGCGCCAGCGCGAGATAGTAGCGCGCACGCGGATTGTCCGGCTTGAGCTTCAGCGATTCTTCAAGCTGCCGGCGCGCATCCGCCGTAATCACGCCGTCGGCGAGAGCGATCAGCGCCTCGGCATAGCCGTCCAGCCGCTCCGGGTTCGCCCCGAGCAGGCGGATCGCCTGCGCATAGGCGTTCGCCGAATCCTCCATCCGGCTGCTGCGATAGTAGATCGGCGCCAGCAGGTCCCAGCCGGCACCATCGTCCGGATTGCGCGCAAGATGGCTTTCCGCCCGCGCGATCAGGATGTTGATATCGTTACCGGGGTTGGCGAGACGCTCTGCGAGCGGCTGGGCCGGAAGATCCGGCCGGCCGGTCGCCAAATAAAGACAGAGCCCGATGGCGGGCAGCAGCACGATGACAAAGGCCTGCGCCAGACGGTTGCGCCCGCTCGTGCGCGCCTTTTCCCTGGCTTCGGCCTTGCTGGCGGCAATCAGCCGGCGCGCGACTTCCGCGCGGGCAAGCTCGGCCTCGCCGGCACCGATAAGGCCCGTCGCCTCGTCGCGCTTCAACTCTTCGAGCTGGTCGCGATAGACCTCGACGTCATGGCCGGAACCGTCAGCGGACGCCGAAGGGCGCCGCAGCAGGGGGAGGAGAAGGGCAGCAGCCACGGCTGCCGTCAGGATGGCGACGAGAATCCAGAAAAGCATGACCGTTCAATTACTGGAACGCCGCGGCGTTTCCAATTCCCCTGGGAACAATGACGCAAAATTGAGGCGTTTCGCCGCAAGGGTCAAACAGCCGGCGAAACGCGCCGACGCGACGCTATCAGGAAAGCGGCGTCCAGGCCCCGTCCGCGTTGCGGCAGGCCGCACCGCGCGTCGCGGTATCACGGCCGTTGACGGTCAGCGTGTGGCTGTACTGCCGGCAGTTCTGCGAGCCGACCTGATAGGGGGCCGCCGCGACCACCGCGCCGCTGACGCCCTGCCCCTGCCAGACGACCGGCTGGCCGCCAGGTGCGGCTTCCAGCGCGCGGTACTCCGCTTCGAGCGCCCTCTGCATATCCGCCTTGGAAAGCTGTGCCGCGCTGTTGCGGCTCACGAGGCCACCCTGAAGCGCGCTGATATACACGCCGGGGCCAGTCGCCACCGTCGCGCCATCGGCCGAGGTCTTGCCGCCCGATGTGGTCGTGCATCCCGAGGCCGTCAATACTGCCAGAAGGAGTGGGAAAAAGGCGCCGCGCAAACCCGTCTTCATCCGCTCGACCGTCTCTCTTCCTGCAAGGGCCGGAAATGTCCCGGCAATTCTTCCTCCCCGCGACCCTCATTGTCGCGAGTACTTCCCTTGTTGCATTGTCCGTCGCCTCAGGCAACATCCTTTGTGACGGCCGGCAGCACGAGCCGCGCGCGCAACCCGCCGCCCGCGCCACGCGAAAGCCCGAAGGTGCCCTGGTATTCCGATGTGATCTCGCTGACGATCGAAAGGCCAAGCCCGGTGCCCGGCTTGCTCTCGTCGAGCCGCTTGCCGCGTTTCATCGCCTCGCGGATCTGGTCCGGTTCGAGCCCGGGCCCATCGTCTTCCACCTCGATGACGATCCAGCTCTTGCGTCCGTCATCGTTGCCGCGCACATCCGCCGGTGCCACGGAAACGCGCAGATCAACCACCGCCCGGGCATAACGCGCCGCGTTTTCCAGCAGGTTGCCGACCGTTTCCTCCACATCCTGCTGTTCCATGGCGAGCACCAGGCCCGGGGGATCGACGGCGAGCGGAAACAGCTTGTCGGCATTGAGCCGCCGCATCACGCGCACCAGCCGCTCCAGCACCGGCTGCACCTCGGTGCGGGCCAGAACGGATTCGCGCTGGGCGGCAATGCGGGCGCGGTTGAGATAGGACTGCACCTGGCTCTGCATGGCCTCGGCCTGTGTCTTCACAAGCTCGCCCTGTGGCGCTGAGATGAGGCGCGACTCGTTCAGCAGAACCGCGATCGGCGTCTTCAGCGAATGCGCGAGATTGCCCACCTGCATGCGCGCGCGCTCGACGATGCGCCTGTTGCTATCGATCAGCGCGTTCACCTCGCTTGCCAAGGGCAGGATTTCCCTTGGGAAATCCCCATCGAGCTGCTCGCTCTCCCCCGCCCGGATCTTTTCCAGCGCCTTGCGTGCCCGGTCGAGCGGTCTGAGACCGATGAGGATCGCCGCCGCATTGAGCATCAGGCTCCCGACGCCGAAACCCGCCAAGGCGAGGTAGAGGCTACCGGAGAAATCGTCGATATCCTTTTCCAGCACGTCACGGTTCCCGACCACCCGAAAGCGCGCCGTGCGTCCCTCGTCGTCGAGCACCACTTCCGTCTCGCCCACCTCCACGTCGTTGCCGAAGGAATCGATGGTCGTATAGAAACGCTCGTAGCGTGTATCGAAGGGAATGCTGTCCGTATCGGGGATCGGAATGCTGCCCGTGCCGAGGGATGCAGAGGTCAGGGCCTCGCTTGCCAGCGCCCCGCCGATCGGTTCGACGATCCAGTACCAGCCCGATTGCGGCTGGAAGAAGCGGAGATCCCCAAGCTGCGGCGTGCCGGAGAGCCGCGTCTGCTCGTCGGTCGAAACGGAGTTGATGACGTTGTAGAGTTGCGCGCGCAGAAGATCGCGGAAACTCCTCTCCGCGCTCTGGCGATACAGCGTCGAGATGACGACGGCGATGACGATCAGCGCCAGCGCCGCCCACAGCGAGGCGAGGAAAAGAACGCGGAAGGTAAGCGAGCGGGAGCGCCTGGCGTTACTTGCCATTGGCGGGGGCTTGCATCCGGTAGCCGAGGCCGCGCACGGTCTCGATCAGGTCGACGCCGATCTTCTTGCGCAGACGCCCGACGAAGACCTCGATCGTGTTGGAATCGCGGTCGAAATCCTGATCGTACATGTGCTCGACCAGCTCCGTGCGCGAAACCACCTCACCCATATGGTGCATGAGGTAAGAGAGAAGGCGGTACTCGTGCGAGGTCAGTTTCAGCGCCTCGCCATTGACGGACGCCTTGGAGCCCTTGGTATCGAGCCGCACGGGACCGCATACGATATCGGCGCTCGCATGGCCCGCCGCGCGGCGGATGAGCGCGCGGATGCGGGCGAGCACTTCCTCGACATGGAACGGTTTTGCCACATAGTCGTCCGCACCGGCGTCGATGCCGGCCACCTTGTCGCTCCAGCGGTCGCGGGCGGTCAGCAGGAGAACGGGCATGCCCTTGCCGTCGGCGCGCCATTTTTCCAGAACGGTGATGCCGTCCATTTCCGGCAGGCCGATATCGAGGATGATGGCGTCATAGGGCTCGGTATCGCCGAGATAGTGCCCCTCCTCGCCATCGAAGGCCTGGTCCACCACGTAGCCGGCGTCCTTCAGGGCTTCGCTGAGCTGCCGGCTCAGGTTGACGTCGTCCTCGACCACCAGGATGCGCATTCGCCCTCTTCCTATTTTCTGATTTCCATCGCCGGGCCGAATGCCCGGCGGCCTCACATTGGTACGCGCACCGTCACCTTGCGCGGCCGGGCATTACCCTTGCCGGGCACCAGCACGGTCACCACGCAGGTATCGCCCTTCGGCTGCGCCGAGAGAAGCTCGCCGCCCGTCTCGGACACCACCTGCTCCGCGGCGGCGCTGCAGTCGCCTGCGGCCTGCACGACATCGCTCCCGGAACCCGTCAGGACGGGACCCGGCAGGGTCAGGCTGGCCGCAAGGGCGGTGATGAGAAGTGGCGAGGCCATGAACATACTTTCAGGTGCGGATCACTATGATGCAAGCAATAACCGATCCTCGCTGAATGGCAAATGAATGGGGTGCGGAACTTCGAAGGGGATTTCAGCGCACCGGACGGCGCGCTGAAATCCGCCCGTAGATGGCAATAACGCCGCCGATCGTGCCTGCCGCAGCAACCAGAAGATCAGTCAGCTCCCCCTCGTCGCCGGTCGTCACCTCGACGCCCGCAGCGTTGGCCAGCGAGGCGGCGATAGCGATCAGGGCGCCCCAGACGGTGCGCGATTTGTACCAGGGTTTCATTTCGTCGTTCATCGGTCATCCTTTCGTTCAGAGAGTAGCAACGGCTTCCGCCGGCACGCCCAACGGCACCGCCCGGCCCATCTGGCGCACGCGAATGCGGATCGCCGTTTGCGCCATGCCGAAATCGGCAAGCTCGGCCGCAGCGGCATAGGTGAAGGCGGGGTTCACGGTTTCGACGCGCCGCACCACCGTGCTGCCCGAGAGAATTTCGAAGCGATACGCCTCCGTCGGCTCGTCGAGCGGGATGTCTGCGGAAAGCCATGTGTCCGCATCCACGCGTCCGCGCCGCATCCAGGAAAAGCGCACAACGCCATCCGCGCCGCGCCGCCCACGAAGATGCCCCGGCGCAAGCGGCTTCAGCGCCCGCTCGCCTCCGGCAAAGACAAAGGGACCAGCCTGGCCCTCGGTCGCTCCCACGGCCTCGACCAGCCAGTTGGAAAGCCGTCCCACCTCCTCGGTATCGAGCCCCACCGGCCGCACAGCCTCGTCGAGCACCACCGCCAGCGTTCCGGAAAGGTGTCCGGCCGCCATTGCATCCTCGGTTCCATGCAGGCCGCGCAACAGCGTGGTCAGCCGCCAGCGCCCCGGCGCGATCTCGCTTGCTCCGGCAAAGCCGATGATCTCCCAGCCGCCATTTTGCGCGCGCACCGCCAGCCGGTTCGCACCGTTCAGCATCGTCACCCCATCGACCGAGGAGAGGCCACCGGACGCCAGGTCGAGCACGATCTCCCGCCCGGGATCGAACCGCCCGAGGACGCCGGGAACAAGCGGCGCCGCAAGCCATCCCATCCGTGCCGGCCGTTCCAGCCGCGTGCGGGCGCGAAACCCCTCGCTGCCATCCGAACTCGACACGACCATCGCCCGCCACGGCTTCGCATAGGCCGCGACGCGCGCGAAATCCTCCGCCTCTCCGGGCCCGTGGATCGGCAGATCGAGAAAGACGACCTCGGGCGCAAAAGCATCCGCCGGTCCCGCCCCACCCGTGGGCGACCGTCCGTCCTGCGCCGGGGCGAATGCCGGGTTGTCGCCCGCGGCAATGGCGCGCGCCTCAACCTCCCGCACCAGCCCGTCCGTCAGGCCGGTCACGAGGAAACGTCCCTCCGGCCCATCCGCAAGCCGCACGACATCGCCGGGCGTCACACCGAGCATCGTCGGTGGCAGGCGAAAAGTGACGCGGCGTTGCCCCGCCCGCTGGTCGCGCAGGGCCGCCTCGACAGCCGATGCCGCCGCCCCGTCATGCAGCACGGCCGGCAGAGCAAGCCGCAGGACGCGGTCGCTGCCGTCAGCCATGCGGCGGGAGCGCGCCGTCACGCGCCCATAGGCGGCTGCCGCGTCGAAATGATCGAGAATGGCCTCGCCGGAGAAATCGCCGGCATGGCCCCGGCTTTCCTCAAAAGCTGCCTCGTCCGGCCGTTCGGCCAGAACGCCGATCTCGAGCGGCGGCAATGCCGATTTCTGCCGCGAGCGGAAAACCAGCTTGCCGTCCGCTTCCAGTGCATCGATCTGAAACGCCTCCATCAGCGGTTCGAGCAAGGCGCGCGCAGACGATTGCTCCGCCTGCACGAAGCCCGGCAGGTCCCCGGCGACGCCAGAAACGTCGAAGGTGGAAAACCCGTGATCGGACAGGATCGCGGCGATGACATCCGCCAGCGTCCCCGCGCCGAGCCGGCCGTTCAGCCAGTGCCCGCGCTGCCAGTTGCCGCCGTCCGACCACAGCGCCGTGTTCTCCGGAAAGGCCGGATACGGCCGCGCATCCCACGTCCAGAGAAAGACATGGCCGGGATCGACCATGCCCGCCTCCGGTCCGCTTCCCTGCCACCAGCCATGATGCGCATCGAGAAACCGGCGCTGCACGGCGTCGCCACGCGCACCGCCGGAAAAATACGGCAGGGCGTTTTCGGCACTTTTCGGATCGACGAATACATTCGGCTGGTTCGGCCCCTTGTCGGCCGCCGGACAGCCCAGTTCGGTGAACCAGACCGGTTTCGACCGCGGCACCCAGGCGGTATGCCCCGTAAGCTCCGATCCGCCGGACCCGCGTTCATGATGAAAATTGGTCCACCAGCTCTCGATGTCCTTGTAGCGGAACACCCAGGGCTTGCCCGCCGCTCCATCGGTGATCGGCGAGCGCAGGCGCGCCGCGCGCGCACTGTCATTGGCATAGTACCAGTCGAATCCCTCGCCCGCCGCGATCAGGCCCCGCATCGCATCCAGGTCTTCGCCGTGCTGAAATCCATCCGGATTGCCGGCCAGGACGTCGCCGTCGCGCCAGTCGGCCAGCGGCATGTAGTTGTCGATGCCGACGGCATCGATCGCCGGGGACGCCCAGAGCGGATCGAGGTGATAGCGCACCTCCCCGCTGCCATCGGCAGGCTGAAAGCCGAAATATTCGCTCCAGTCGGCCGCATAAGTGATCTTTGTCGCCGGCCGCAGTACCGTTCGCACATCAACGGCCAGGTCGCAGAGCGCCGACACGAAGGGGAAGCCGCCCGCCTCGTCGCGAAGCCATGTCAGCCCGCGCATCTCCGAGCCGATCAGGAACCCGTCGACCCCGCCAGCCGCCTCCGCCAGAAGCGCATAATGCAGGATCAGTCGGCGAAACCCCTCGTCGCCGGCAGGCCCCGAAACCACCTCGCCTGAAACCGAAAAGTCCCCCGCCTCCGCATCGCCCACGAAAGCGGCCACCTGACTACCTGCCGCCGCCGTGCCGTCGGCCGATTGCGGGTGGCAGGTGATGCGCCCGCGCCAGGGATAGGACGCCTGCCGCGCGCCGCCATAGGGGTCAGGCAGGCTGTTGTCCGCCGGCACGTCCATCAAAACGAACGGATAGAGATAGACCTCGATCCCGCGCGCCTTCAGGTCCTTGATGGCCGCCACAACGCTGGCATCGGAGGGCGTGCCGCCATAGGCCGGTCCACCGCCGCTCTGGCTGACCACATAGGCCGGCGCCCGCCCGATGCCGCAGACACGCCACGGCCGGCTTTCATCCGTTCGGGCTGAAACCTCGACGCCCGGCACGATGCGGCAATGCCCTGCCCGCAAATCCGTCCCGAACCAGGCGACGACCAGGCCGACACGTTCGAGATTCGGGCAAAGCGCCATCAGTTCATCGATCGAGGCTTCCCAATCCGTCGTCGCGACAAGCGTGTTGCGGTTGATGTTGCGCCCCCTGCCGGCTCCCAGCTTCTCCGTCACCAGCCGCGGGTCGTAGCCGTGTTCGCTGGAACCCGGAATGATCGTCACGGCGCGAACCTTCTCCTCCAGCGAACCGATCGGCTTCAGGACTTCGAACTGCAGCACGGGAATGCGGTTGCCGAAGGTGTCGAGCGGCAGGTGCTCGAAGACGACATAGGCAAGTCCGCGATAGGCCGGCGTGTTGCCCGCGCCCTGCTTCGCCTCGATCAGCGGATCGGGCGCCTGCTCCGCCGTGCCCCGGTAGAGCCGCATCGCAATACCGGTCAGGTCGAGTTCGCGCCCATCCGCCCAGACGCGCCGGATGCCGGCGATCGGCCCTTCGCAGATGCCCACCGCGCAATTCGCGAAATAACGGAACGTCTCGACGCGCGGCCCGCTCGCCTTGCCGCCCGTGCGCTCGACGGACACCTCCTCCGCAAACCGCGTCGCCCAGATCAGCGTGCCGCCGATGCGCGCGGTGCCGTAGACGCGGCTGATCGCGGTACCCTCGTCTGCGCCGGGAATGCGCGCATCGCCAAGCCGCGCGCCGGAAACCTTCGTCATGCCGTTGATGAGCGAGCGATCGACCACCGAGCCCGCGAGCGCACCCGCCGCCCGGCCGAGAATGGCGCCGAACGGACCGAACACGCTGCCGAGTGCCGCACCGGCCGCCTGGAAGAGAAGCGTTGCCATGGATCAGAAAATCTCCGGAAAACGGAAAACGCCGGCAATGCGCCGGCGCCAGCAGGGTACGAGCGGCGATTCGATCACCGCCCCCTGCTCATAGGCATGGATGAACCGGCCGTCGGGCGCCGCGATGCCGGCATGTTTGGCCGCCACCCCCGTCCGCCAGCGAAAGATGAGGAGATCCCCCGGGCGCAGCGTCGAAACGGGCAGTGCCGTCCCGCAATGCCGCGCGGCGGCCGCAAGCAGCCGCTCCTCGCCCGCCCGCTCCGCCCAGTCGGGCGCATAGGGTGCCGGCGCCTCCGGTTCGGCGCCGTAGAGCTCGCGCCAGACACCGCGGATCAGCCCCAGGCAATCGCAGCCAACGCCCTTCAGCGAGCCCTGATGCCGGTAGGGCGTGCCGATGAAGCCGCGCGCCACGGCGACGACCCGGTCGCCGGTCGCTCCCTCATTCATAGAGCGGCTTCCCGTCATGCACGGTGTCGCCATCCGCGTAACCATAGATAAAATCGCTGCCCGGCATGTGCGGGAATCCGCGGAAATTCAGTTGGTTGGCGAACTTTGCCTTGCAGGTGGAAAAGCGTTTGTCGCAACCCGCCGTCACCGCGAGCGTATCGCCGACGGCAAGTTCCGCAGGCCCCGGCAGCCAAAGCACCAGTTCGTCCAAGTCCTCCGCCTTGCGATGATCCTCGATGTCGGCCGCAAGCCCCGTCGCGGCGCCGCTGGTCACCGTCAGCATGCCGTAGCGAAAGAACCGCTCGGCAAATCCCGAGAGCCCCGCCACCCGCACCCGCATCTCATCCGGCACCGCCAGCACCGTCGCCGTCGCCCGATAGGCCGGTGCCGCGGCATCGACGCCGCAGCGCCCGTCGCCCAGGACGGCGTCGCAGCGGTGCCCGTAGATGCGCCCGCGCACCTGGTCGAGCCGATGCGTCAGCCGTCGCAGTTCCGCGCGAAAAAGCCCGCCCTCGCGGCGCACCTCGCCCAGCTCCGCCGTGCGCAACAGCAGCCGTTCGGACGGGTCCTGCCAGTTGACCGTGAAAACCTCGACCTTCGCCCCGTCGTAACGCCCCGCTGCAAGGTCGTCCGCCCGGATCGCCTCGGCGGAAAAGCCGCCCGAAACCTCCCCGCTTTCGGCGGCAAGCCCGTTGCCGTCCTCCGCCTCGCTCGCCTCGAACCCGGCTGCTGCCATGTAGTCCGTGCCGCCGAAGGCGAGATCGCGGTCGTGATCGGTAAATCCCATCACCACCCCGTCGCGCCGCGTCACGCGCCAGGCATGGCAGAGCGTCGTCGCACCACCATCGAGATGGGCCTGAAGTCCCGCCGGGATCGTCCTCATGGCTTGATCTCCACGAGCGGAATGGAGGGAATGCGCCCGGCATTGAACTGCGCCAGATCGATGTCGATGCGGTCGGTATCGAAACGCACGGGCACGTCGAATTCGAACCCCGCGCGGATGACGCCGGAAGCCGGAATCTTGCCCGGCTTGAAAGTCACGACGCCGGTCGTAGAATCCACCGTATAATCACCCGCCGGCACAAGACTGCCCGCCACCGAGACGATCACCGTTCCCGTCACGGGCTTTTCGATCACCCGCACCGTCCCGCCTCCGGCGTCGACATAGCGCTTGACGAGCTGGAAGGCCGCCGTCGTGCCGTCGCCCGTGCCGATTTCCTGGTCCCCTGCCGCAGGCGATGCCGCCGGCGCGCCGGACCTGTGGTCGACAGGATCGTGAAAACGGAAGCCGTAAAATTGCCCCGCCCGCGCCTCGAAGAAGGCGAGCACCGCGTAGAGATCGTCGATCGAGCGCACGCCCGATCCCGCATCGTAGCGCCGCCGCGCATCCTGCCAGCGCCGGTTGCGGTTTTCCCGCCCGTTGGAAAGGCTGACGATGTCCGTGCGCCGGACCGGCCCGCCGCTCGTGCCGAGCGCGACGCGCAGCGGAAACCGCACCTCGTGAAATCCTGCCATGTCTGTCTCCGGTTTCGAGGTCCGCCCTCACAAACTGCGCTGCCCGCGCCCGACGGCGCGTGTCAGCATGGCCGCGATCTGCCCCTCGGATTTGCGGAAGCTCGCCGCATCCTGCGCCGTCACGTTGAAGACGATACGCGCGCCGCCACCGCCCTCGGTCGCCACGCCCAGCGCGCCGTCCGGCCCTCGCTTCAGAGGCAGGATCGCCTCCGCCCCCGCCTCGCCCATCAGGCCAAGGCCGCCGCTACCGCCGTTGCCGCCGAAATAGGTGGGCGCCGCCACCACACCGCCCTTGGCGAAGGGTGTCACGCCGCCAAGCAGGTTGGAAACGCCGGAGGAAAACATCCCCTCCAGCGGCTTCAATCCCACGGAAAGCGCTATGTCGCTCATCCGTCGCGCAAGCCCGGTGAGCACGCCTTCCAGCCCCTTGCCGTCCACCACCGCCCCTCTCAGCGCAGCCGTCAACGCCGAGCCGAAGGAGCGGGAACGCGCCTCCAGATCGTCGAAGACCGTGGAAAGCTGCTCGGCGGTCTGCTTGGTGCCGTTCAGCGACGTGTCGTCCACCATGGTTCACTCCTTGTCGTCGGGAAAAGCCGCCATCAGCGCCGTGAGCGCCTCGCGCCCCGGGGCTGATGGACCGGGCTTGAACACGCCAAGCGCGAAGGCCAGTTCGCGCGGTGTCATCGCCCAGAATTCCTTTGCAGAAAGCCGCATTCGGCAGAGCCCGGCATGAAGCGCTGCCGCCCAGGGAAAGGCGGCGGCCTCACCGATCAGACTGAATGCGGCACCGGAGGGTTTTGCGTCTGCCCCTCCGCCTCGAATGTCGCCCGCAGCAGTTCGGCGGTGATGCGCGCAAAACCCTCGAGCGCATCCGCGACCGCCATGCCGGCCACGTCCTCGTCGCTGAACAGGTTGCCGCCGCCCCGCAACCCCGCGCCGATGATGCGGATCAGATCGTCCGCCTTCAAACGCCCGGAGGAGAAGCGCTCGGCCAGCCCCGTCAGACTGTCGACCGCAAAGGCCGTCTCCAGTTCGGCAAGCGCGCCGAGCGTCAGGCACAGCACCCGCCGCTCGCCGTCGAGGAAGGCTTCGATCTCGCCGCGCCGCCGGTTCGCCCGCGCGCCCATCAGGGCGCCTCGAAGGTCAGGGCACCCGCCGATTCCAGCGCGATCTCGAACAGGATTTCTCCGTCATGCGCGCCGGAATATTCGAGTGCCGCCACCTGGAACAGCCCCGAAATCGTGCCGAAATCCGGAATGGCGATCTGCCAATCGGCAATCGTGCCGGCAAAGAACACCGAGCGCACCAGCGCGTCGGACGCCTGGTCCTTGAAAATGCCGCTGCCGCTGACGGCCGCGCGCTGCACGCCCGCGCCGCCGAGCAGTTCGCGCCAGCGCCCCGCCGAATCCGCATCCGTCACGTCGACGAGTTGCGCGTTGAACGACAGCCGCTTCGAGCGCAGCCCCCCGACGGTCGCAAAACCCGCGCCGTTCTCGATCTTGAGCAGCAGATCCCGCCCCTTCTGTGCCACCATGACTAGGTCCTTTCCTTTAGGTTGTTCAGGTTGCCGGCTCCGTCACCGCCCGAAACTCCGTTTCCGCGCGGTGGAAGCGTGATTTGCCGTCGCGGGAGAGCCGCGTCTGGCGATGGAAGAGGAGCACGAGGCGGTGGCCGGAAAGCGTAAGCGCCGCGTCATGCAGCACCGCGCGCACGGCAGCGGCGATGACCTGCACCTGCCGGTGCCCGGCCGCATCGGACCAGATGTCCAACGTGATGATGTGTTCTTCGCCCGGTTCCGTCGCCGTCGAATGGTCGGTGCTGTCGATGCCGGCGATCACGACGAGAGGCGCGGTCGGCGCGGCGAGGCGCCGGTCGGTCACGCCATTGCCGCCGATCAGCGCCGTCAGCGCCGTATCGCCCGACAGCCTCTCGTAGATCGCCTTCTGCAGGGCCGATGCCGCGCTCATGGCTTGATCTCCTCACAGTCGCAGAGGGTGTAGCGCCCGGTTTCATCGGGATCGCGGAAAGCGCGCAGCGCAAAGAGCCGCGCGCCGCTGCGCAACCGCATGCCACCCGAAAGATCGGGCCGCCGACGCAGCCAGATCCGGTGCGTCACCGTCACCGGCAACGTACCCGCGGCTTCCTCCGCACGGGCGACAATCGGGTCGATACGCCCCCAGAGTGTCGCCAACGCCGAAAAACTCCGCGCGACACCACCCTGGCCATCCGGCGTCTCGACCGGCCGCTCGAGCACGAGCCGCACCGAGAGCGCACCGGGATCGATGATGCTGTCGCGCGCCATCAGAGCCTCCGCCGGCAATGGGGGGCGATCAGGCGCTCATAACCCTGCGGCACCGCGCCCGGCTGCTCGTCGAGCGCGAGCACGCCGCGCAGCTCGAACATGGCGGCGACATGCAGCAGCATCGCCCGCTTCAGCGTATCGGGCACGTCCGCGCCGCTTTCGCCGAAACCGGCCGTAAAATCGATCTCGATACCGTTCAACGCCCGCTCCGTCGCGCGCCGCCCGGGCAACACCAGCCGCGCCGGCCGTGCCGCACCGTCCAGCACATAGCCGGACGTATCGATTTCGACCGGTGTGCCACCGGCATCGTAAACCGTCACGATCTCAATGGTTTGCACCGGCCCCCTGGCAATCTGAATCACCCGCCCCTCCGGCCAGTCGTCGAGATAGAGGCGCAGCGGCCGGGAGATCAGGCAAAGCCCCGTCTGGCTTTCGAGATGGAGGCGCGCCGTGCGGATCAGTGCCGTCAGCAGCGTATCCTCGTCGTTCGTCTCCAGGCGCAGATGCGCCTTCACCTCCGCAAGCGTGATCGGCTCGGCGGCCGGCGGCAAAAGTTCGGCGATGGTCATGGCAATCCTGTCCGATGGGAAAAGGGATGCGGGCGCGGCCGGGAGGAAAACCGCGCCCGCTGCACCGGCGTCAGGGAACCGCCACCGGTGCGAGAGAAACATTGTGAAGGACGATGCGCCGCAGCCTCAGCTCGCCGCGAACTTGACCAGCTTGATCGCCTCGAAGTTCTGCACCCCGCCGCCGACGCGTTTGGTCGTGTAGAACAGCACATAGGGCTTGGCGGAGTAGGGATCGCGCAGCACGCGCACACCCGTGCGGTCGACGACGAGGTAGCCGGCACGGAAGTCGCCGAAGGCAATCGAGAAACTGTCGGCGGCGATATCAGGCATGTCCTCTGCCTCGGTGATGGCAAAGCCCATCAGCGAGGCGGACTGGCCGGGGGTTGCCGGCGGGCGCCAGAGGTAATTGCCGTCGGCGTCCTTGAACTTGCGGATCGCGGCCTGCGTCTTGCGGTT
Organism: Shinella sp. CPCC 101442; assembly: GCF_024704725.1. GTDB lineage: Bacteria > Pseudomonadota > Alphaproteobacteria > Rhizobiales > Rhizobiaceae > Shinella. The sequence goes on from NZ_JALIQS010000002.1 coordinate 515,969, forward strand.
CATGACGAAGTTGGCATTCTGCCGGTGGCCGGCCTTCAGCGCATAGATCGTGTCGATCAGCGCATCGGATGGCCCGCTCGCCTTGAAGGCGCCGGCAGCACCGGTCGCGATGTACCCGATATTGCCCCAGCTCCAGCTGGTATCGGCGACATTGGTATAGCTGAGGAAGCCCTTCGGCTTGTTCGTGCCATCGCCCGAAACGAAGGCCGTGCCCTCCTGCTCGGCGAAGACGATATCGACTTCCGAGGCGATCCAGCTTTCGACATCGACGGCCGCATCGTCGAGCAGGGCAGAGGTCGCCGCCGGCATGGCGTAGAGTTCCATGGTCGGGAAGGAGAGCTCGGCAAGCTGCGCATTGCCCGTCTGTGGGCGCGATGCGGTTTCCGCCACCCAGCCAGCCGCCATGCCCGAGGTCGCGAACGGCTTCTTCAGCACCATGCCCGAGACCTGCCGCACCGTTGCAAGCGCCCGGATCGGCGAAGCAGCCGAAAGCCGGCGGCCGATGTCGGTGTCCGTCTCCGGCGGCACGAGATAGCCGCCGTCCGATGCGGAGCCGACGGACATCGCCTTCTCCTCCAGCGAGCGCAGCGCGCTTTCGTCGCCGCGACGCATATAGGCCGAGAAGGCCGCCTTGTGCTCGGCCGCCTCCAGGCTCGCCGCGCCGCTGCCGCCGAGCGCCGGGCGTGCCTTCTTCAGGGCCAGCTGGTCGATGACGCGCTTGTGGTCATCCACCGCGCGGTTGATGCGGTCGAGCTTTTCGCGGGTCACCACATCGGCGGTCTGCTTCTGCTCGATCTCGCCGAGCCTGATTTCGTTGGTCTCCTTGAAGGCCTCGAAGGCCTGCATGAAGTCTTCGAAAGCGGCGGTCATCGTTTCCGGCACGGCCTTGATTTCCGGCGCGGTCTTCATGGTCTCCGTCATATGTGTCGTCTCCGTTAGCGTTTCATCATCATCCGGGCCGCCCGGCGCATGGTGCGCACGAGCTCCGTCTCCCGGTCGCGGAACCACCGCGCATTCTTCACGTTCGACACCCGCGCCGAAGGCAGCATGGGGAAGGTGACGATCGAGATTTCCCAAAGGTCGGCTTCGAGGATCCGGCGCACGCCGGTTGCCCGCTCCGTCTTCGAGCGCACCGTCTGGAAACCGATGGAGAGCCCGTCGAGCGCGCCTGACTTCATGAGGTTCAGCACCTCGCGGGCCCGCGCCACGCCGGGCGCAAGCACGCCCTCGACATAGAGCCCGCGCGTATCCTCGCGGATGGTGCGCCAGCGTCCGATGGGTTCGGCCGGATCGTGCTGGAACAGCATGCGCACGCCGGAAGACCCCCGTTTTTCCAGCGAGCGCACGAAGGCGCCGGGAGCGATCGCGTCCTTGCCGAGATCCACTTCGCCGAAGAGGCTGGCATAGCCGGAAAACACCCCGTCGCCCGAGACGCCTGCAAGCGTCAGGTCGGCATATTTCTTCGTCCGCCAGACCGGCAGGTCGGTGGTTGTCATTGGTTTCTCCGATGTTGGATTGCGGAAGGTCTGACGGCCGGCCGAAGGGTCCCGCCGTCTCTTCCGGCATGGTTCGCGCCGCCGCCGCGACGAAAATCGCGTCGATGTCAGCGTGGGGTATCGCCCCGCATCCGCTCCGCCATGCGCGCCAGCACGCCGAGCCCCCACCAGGCCGAAAGGCTCGCCGCTGCCGAACCGGTCAGCAGCACCTCCGCCGGCCCGAGATAACCCGCGATGCCGAGCCGGACCGCGATCCACAGCCCCGCCGGTCCGCCGAAGACGAGGCCGCAGGCGAGCCCGGTGAAGAAGCGGCACCCGGCCTCGCGGCGGCTTTTCGGCAGGAGATAGATGAGCGAGACGGCGGCGCCCGCGGACGCACCGACCAGCCGGGCCGTCCAAAGCCCGCCGTCGTTTCCGAAGTCAGCCATTGTTAAGCCTTTCAGTTTATTGTGAAATCAAGGTTGATCCGCCATACGCGGCCACAGATGCGCCGCCTCACGCCGAGTCGGGCAACGCCAATCCCTGAGTCTTTTGAATCGCTTGCGGCCAAGTATTCGAAAACCGATTCAACGGCTTCACACAGAGATTCCGCGCGGCGCGGAAGCGATTTAAGCCGCGCAGCCAAGCCTTTGTTTTATTTTGATCTTTCGATGCAAAGTCCGTGCGCCCATCCCGATTGATGGTGCATTGCGCACGCCTACCCTTAAAACTTGCAATTGACGCGACGACGGTAGCAAAAATAGTTTCCGCAACCGTCATGATGACGGCCAGCAGTCCGTTGTCGTCTAGGCTCGGACTGCGCCTGATGCGGTCAGTACCCGACCGCCCTGCGTTTTTCCTCGTCGCTGAGGAAAGTTGCCGTCCCCACCCGCGCCCAAAGTTCGGAACGCTCCGCCGCAAGCCCGCTCACCTGGTCGAGATCGGGCACCAGCCGCAGCGCAGCGCCCTCATCCTCGGAAAACCACCCGGCAAAAGCAGCCGCCGTGCGGCTCACCAGCGGCAGCACGGTCAGGCGCCAGAAAGCGCGGTTGGCCTCCTGGTAGTTGGCATAGGTGGCGTCGCCGGGAATGCCGATCAGCATGGGCGGCACGCCGAAGGCGAGCGCGATGTCGCGCGCCGCGCCGTTCTTCGCCTCGACGAAATCCATCTCGCGCGGCGAAAGTCCCATCGCTTTCCAGTCGAGCCCGCCTTCCAGCAGCATCGGCCGCCCCGCCCGCGCCGGGCCGGAATAGCCCTCCTCCAGCTCGCTTTTCAGCCGGTCGTACTGGTCGGCTGTCAGGTTCCCGCCCTCCTTCGGCTGATAGACGAGCGCGCCGGAAGGCCGCGCCGAATTGTCGAGCAGCGCCTTGTTCCAGATCGCCGCCGCATTGGAGAGATCGAGCGCCATGGAGGCCGCTTCCAGCGGTGCGAAACCGAGCTGGTCGTCGAGCGGGTGGAAAAGCCTCAGATGCAGGATAGCCTGCCCCTCGCCTGCCGCATGCCGGCGGACATGGTTGCCTGTCCGATACTCATAGGCGTCCGGCCAGCCGTCCCGCCCCTCGACGATGCGCACCCGGTCGGGCCTGAGAAGATGCAGTTCCCGCAGGTCCTCCGCCACCCGCACGCCCTCGACGAAAGCGTTGCCGGACAGGAGCAGGTGCCCGTACAGCATCTCGAAGAAATCCGTCCCGGCCATGCGCCCGTTCGGCCGCCGAAGCAGCGCGAGCGCCGGCTCTTCCGGCCGCTCCACCTCTCCGTCATAGGCAAGCCAGGGTACGGATGCCGCGGCCTCCGCGATCATGCGCACCGCCCGGTGCGCCACCGGGTTTTTCATGAACCCCTCGCGAGACAGCGAGGCATAGGACCGGCTCGACCAGTGCGCCCGGCCCTCGGCGGTCAGCGCAAAAAAGCCCGACGCCTTGGTTTCCGCCGGCACCTGGCGCCGCCGCGAGAGGAAGGAAGGAAACTTCATGATGTCCTCGATTGTTGTCGGATCCGACGGGATAGGCGCGCAGTCATCGGGCAAGACGCCCGCTACCCGCCGAGTGCTGCAAAAAACGTCCGTCCGTACCCCGCCACCCGCTCGGCCCGGTCCAGCCCGTTGATGATGCGCCGAGCCCCGACCCAGTCGGCGCGGCCTGTCGAAAAGTGATCCGCGAGCCGCCGCCCGGTGAAAGCCCCGCGCAACATGCCGATGAAGAGGATTTCCACCGAAGGTGCCATCTCCATCGCCCGTTCCGGCCGCGTCAGGAAATCGATGCCCGTCAGCGTCGAAAGCCGCTCGTAGTTCCGCCGATGCGTGATCTGCACCAGCCCGCGCCCGAGCCAGCTATGCCCCGCCGCATCCCGCCGCCAATAGGGTTCGGAAACCTGCGGCAGCTTTCCGGCCGCGAAGGCGCGGTCGAGCCGGGCGATCGCCGTCTCGTCCGTGGCGGCAAAGGTTTCGCGCACCGGCTGCATGCGCCCGCCGGTCTCGTGATGCGCGGTCGCCAGCATATAGGCGAGAAAACGCCGGTCCCGCGTCTCGCCGCCGGTTTCGAACCGGTCGAGCAACGCCGTCAGGCCGGCCACTTGCGACCCGGCCAGCCGCCCGCCGTAAAGCGAGCCGCGCACGCCATCGAAAAAAGCCTTGTGATCGATCGCCATCGTTAAACCCCTCGCACCCGCGGTTCGCCCTGCCGGTCGAGCACCAGCGCCGTCAGCGCCCAGACGAGCGCATCGAGACGATCCGGCGAGCGTCCGGCCGAAAGCCCGTCGGGGCCGAAATCGCACATCTGGTCCTCCAGGTCGGCAAAAGCGCCGGCATGGGCCACCCGCCCCTGCTCGTAGAGTGCCGCCACAGGCTCCGCGCGCAAAAATTTCCCGCGCGTCGCCCGTACCGTCGTGACCGGAAGATCCGCCTCCACGCTCTTCAGCATGGCCGTCACCATGTCGCCGCCCTGGTTGATTTCCGCCACCACCCGGTCCGCATCGAACCGCCGGAAAGCCCGCACCACTGCGCCTGCCCATCCGGCCGGGCTCGCGCCCGTCACCGAACAGTCCGCCAGCACCACCGCGCGTCCGCTGCCGTCCAGCCCCGCCACGACGATGCCGCAGACCGAGGCTGCGGACGCCGTTGCCGGCGGATCGACCGCCACGACGATGCGCGACAGCGGCCCGGCATGGCGCAGCCGGATGGCCTCCAGCCGCGCCCGGCTCCACAGCGCATCCTCTCGGTCGGCAATCAGCTCGCCATCCAGCTCCTGCCGCCCCAGCCGCGTGCCGCCATAGCGGTCGGCCATGGCCGCGATGAAGCCGGGCGAGAGGTTTTCCGCGTTGTCATCCGTGCGAATGCGCCGCACCGCCGTCTTCACATCGGCCGCAAGCGCCCGGAGCAGCGGCACCGGCCGCGGCGTCGTCGTCACCAGCACCCGTGGATCGGCGCCGAGACGCAGGCCGAATTGCAGCATGTCCCAGGTCTCCTGCGCATGTTTCCACTTCCCGAGCTCGTCACACCAGGCCAGATGGAACTGCGGCCCGCGCAAACTCTCCGGATCTTCGGACGAGAAGATCTGCCCGATCGACCCGTTCGGCCACACCAGCCGGCGGCGCGACGCCTCGAATTCCGGACGCGCACGCCCGGCAATCCGACAGATTCCCGAGACCCCGTCGATCATCACCTCGCGCGCGTCGCCAAGGGTTTCCGCCACCAGCGCGATGCGCAGGTCCGGCGCGGACAGCGCCAGAGCATGCACCCATTCCGCCCCCGCCCGCGTCTTGCCCGAACCACGCCCGCCCATCAGCAGCCACACCCGCCAGTCTCCCGGCGGCGGCATCTGCGCGAGCCGGCAGGTGAAATGCCAGCGGCTCAACTGCCGGCGGTTGCGAGGTCTCTCATCCGCTGAAGCGCGGTCGCCTTCCAGATCAGGGGCAGAAAGCCCACGCCCCTTGCCGATCTCCCCTACAAGGGGGAGGATCGACGGTGTTGGCAGCGCCTCCGGTTTTTCACCAGAGCGACTATTGTCCCGCCGCAAACCGGCCTCCAACGCATCGATCCCATCGAGCAGCTTTCCCGCCGCCAAATTCTCCTCGATCATCCTGAAACCTGCGGCCATCCTGTGCATCTGCTTGTCAAATGTCTTGCCGACCGCCGCGACGCCCCGCCGCGCCCTACGGCCCGCTTTCAGCCCGTGCGGCAGCATCGCCGCCAGGCCTGGCTTCGCGCGTCCAGTCTTCCTTTGCCGCATCCAACCGTTCCTTCACCCGCCGCTCCACAAGCCGGTCGAATTCCGCCGCCAGCACCGCCTCGTCCTCCGGCTCGCCGCGCGCGGCCTCTGCCTCCGCACGCTCGCCAATCAGCGTACGCTGCAGGCTGTCGATCTTTTCCAGCGTGCGCACGATCAGCGAAACCGCCTCGATCGCCGCCTTGGCGTCGGTCTGCGCCAGCTTTCGGGAAGCCTCGTCCTCGGCGCCATCCGCGTCCCGCTCGGCCAGGATCTTCTGGCTCTGAAACCGCTGAAACCGCTCGCGCAGCTCCTTTGTCATTTCCAGAAGCATCGCCTGCATATCGAGGAAGGGATCGAGCGGCGCATCCGCCTTGGTGTCGAGGAGCAGTGCCACGCCGCTCTCGACCTCCACCCGCCGCCCGCCAAGCCCGTCATAAACCGCCGGCTCCGGCGAAACGCCGAACAATTGAAGATCGATCGCCGCGTCCATCGCATACCCCAAATAAAAAGGCGCCCGGTTCGACTGAACCAAGCGCCTGTCAATATATTCCCACAAAGCCGCCGCCGGCAGAAACCAGCCATTCCGTTGAATCTCCTGAGAACCAGGAGATCGCCGCCCGCACCTTTTCGACTATGCCATAACCCTATCAAATGGCCGTCACGCAGTCAAGGACTATTTTCCTATTTAGCGAAAACTTTTGCGAAGCCCCGAAAAATGCTACTCTTTGCCATGACCTCGAACGATCTCATCGCGATCGCGCTCGGCCTGCCCGGGGCGCGGGAAAGTGCTCATTTCGGGAAGCGCGACTTCCGGGTGGGCGAGAAGATCTTCATGTCCCTGCCACAGGCCGGCCGTGCGGTGCTGAAGCTGACGCCCGGCCAGCAGGCGATGGTGGTGGAAACCGATCCGGGACTGTGCGCGCCCGTGCCGGGTGGCTGGGGTGCCAAGGGCTGGACATCGCTCTATTTCGATAGCGCGGATGACGAGCGGGTACACGATCTCATCGGCACCGCCTGGCGCAACGTCGCGCCGAAGGCGCTGGTCGCGGTGAGCCTGAACTGAGCTATTTTTCCTCGCCCACTTCCATTGGCCAGGTCACGAGATAGTCCTCGTAATCCTCGATATCGATGCCCTCTTCGCTGACGGTGCGCCCGCGAGCGGAAATGCCGGCCTGGTGCACCGTATCCGGGTCGCCGGAAACCAGCGGATGCCACCAGTAGAGGTCGTGCCCGTCGCGGATGAGGCGGTAGCCGCAGGTCGGCGGCAGCCAGGAGATCTTTTCGACGCTCTCCACCGTCAGGCGGATGCAGTCGGGCACCGTCGCCTGCCGGTTGTCATAGTCCTTGCAGCGACAGCTCTCGCCATCGAGCAGCACGCAGCGGATCGACGTCCAGGCGATTTCGCCGGTGTCCCAGTCCTCCAGCTTGTTGAGACAACAGAGCCCGCAGCCGTCGCACAGGCTTTCCCATTCTCTGTCGGTCATTTCGGCGAGCGTCTTCGTCTTCCAGAAGGCAAGCTCGCCCGGCTCCTGCTTATCGCTTGTCATCATGCCTGACCCCTGAACCTCTCGGGCTCAAAGGTCAAGTCTGGCCGGCCGGTAACCCTTCCCCGCAAATTCCGTTCTGCTGCCTTCAAAAGACTGATATCGTCGCCGAATAGGAAATGGTCAGAAGACGTTAACCGGACACAGGCAGGCTGCGGCCGGTACCGAAAGAAGGCCAGCGATCGTGGAAGACGAAAGCGCAAACCCGCAAAAACCGCGCCGCCGCAAGCGGCACATCTTCCTGCGCCTGGATTCCTGGATCGATTCCACGGTCTGGAACGCTGGTTTTCGCGCGGCCGAGATCTGGGAGGAGATCACCATCTTCTTCCGCCGTTTCCAGGTCAAGGGCTGGAAGAAGGCCGTCTTCGAGATCGCCGGCGAAGGCATGAACCTCGGCACCGCCGGCTTCGTCCTGCTGCTCGCGCTCGCCCTTCCAGCCTTCGAGGAAACCAAGGGCGACTGGCGCGCGCAAAGCGATTTCGCCGTCACCTTCCTCGACCGCTACGGCAACGAGATCGGCCATCGCGGCATCATCCATGAAGACTCCGCACCGATCGACGAGTTGCCCGATCATCTGATCAAGGCCGTTCTCGCCACGGAGGACCGTCGCTTCTTCAGCCATTTCGGCATCGATTTCCTGGGCCTCGCCCGCGCCATGAACGAGAACGCCCGCGCCGGCGGCGTCGTGCAGGGCGGCTCGACGCTGACCCAGCAGCTGGCGAAAAACCTCTTCCTCTCCAATGAGCGCACGCTGGAGCGCAAGGTCAAGGAAGCCTTCCTCGCCTTGTGGCTGGAGGCCAATCTCTCCAAGAAGGAAATCCTGCGGCTCTATCTCGACCGCGCCTATATGGGCGGCGGCACGTTCGGCGCGGCCGCAGCCGCGCAGTTCTATTTCGGCAAGAACGTCACGGATGTGAATCTGGCCGAATCCGCCATGCTCGCCGGCCTCTTCAAGGCCCCGGCGCGCTACGCGCCGCACGTCAACCTGCCCGCTGCCCGCGCCCGCGCCAACGAGGTCCTGACCAACCTCGTGCAGGGCGGGCTGATGACCGAGGGCCAGGTGATCGCGGCAAGGCGCAACCCCGCCAGCATCATCGATCGCAACGAGAAGACCGCACCGGACTTCTTCCTCGACTGGGCCTTCGAGGAGGTCCAGCGCATCGCAAAACCCTTCGCCCAGCATTCGCTCGTCGTGCGCACCACCATCGATATGGGCCTGCAGGCCGCCGCCGAGGAGTCGGTGGAAAGCGGCCTTCGCCAGTATGGCGAGAGCTACCGCGTCAAGCAGGGCGCGCTTGTCATGGTCGAGAACGGCGGCGCGGTGCGCGCCATGGTCGGCGGGCGCGACTACGGCGAGAGCCAGTTCAACCGCGCCACGAGGGCGCTGCGCCAGCCGGGCTCCTCCTTCAAGGCCTATACCTATGCGGCGGCGATGGAATCCGGCATGACGCCCGAAACGACCATCGTCGATGCCCCGATCAGTTGGGGCGGCTGGTCGCCGCAGAACTACGGCCGCAGCTTCGCCGGCCGCATGACGCTGATGACGGCGATGGCGAAATCCATCAACTCCGTTCCGGTCCGTCTCGCCAAGGAAAAGCTCGGCACCAAGCGCATCGCGCAGATGGCCAAGGACATGGGCGTCGAGACACCGATCCGCACCGACAAGACCATGCCGCTCGGCACCTCGGAAGTCACCGTGCTCGACCAGGCGACGGCCTATGCCGTCTTCCCGGCCGGCGGCGTTCAGGCGCGCCGCCATGGCGTCAGCCAGATCCTGAACTACGACGGCGATATCCTCTACGATTTCGGCCGCGACGAGCAGCCGGCGAAGCGCATCCTGTCCGAACAGGCGGATTCCTCGATGAACCGCATCTTCGTCACCATTCCGGTCAGCGGCACGGCGCGGCGCGGCGCGCTCGACCGCGGCATCGTTTCCGGCGGCAAGACGGGCACCACCCAGGCCTATCGCGACGCGTGGTATGTCGGCTTCACCGGCAATTATACGACCGCCGTCTGGTTCGGCAACGACGACTACACCTCGACGAACAACATGACCGGCGGCTCGTTGCCCGCCATGACCTTCAAGCGCCTGATGGACTACGCCCATCAAGGCATCGAGCTGCGCCCGATCCCCGGCATCGAGAACCCGCTGCCGGATGGCACGAAGGCGAGCGAGGTCGCGGCGGCAACGACGGACGAAAACAATCCCCTGCCCGCGCTCGTGCGCCCCCGTTCGCTGTCCACCGATGTCACCAGGCTCCTGAAGGATGTCGCCCGCCAGTTGAACGAGGCCAGGCCGCTGAAGGCCGGTGGCCGGTTCGCGGCGCTTGATAGCAAGCTTGACGTTGGTCCGGCGAACCGCACAGAGTAACGAAACGCTGATTCCAACGGTCGATAGCCTTGTTCCGCACCCCCCTCGTCATCGCCACAGCGCTCGCCGTCGCCTTCGGCCTCGGTATTCTGAGCGCGATCTATGCGCTCAGGGCGACCGTCGGCTTCGGCGCCATCGCGCTCGGCCCGTGGACGGCCTTTCCAGCTGCACAGACGATCGATGCCGACCCCTATGCCAAGGCCCACCGCGCCCGCGACGGCAAACTGCTGCTCGGCGGCGCCGAAGGCCTTGCCTTCACCGCCGCCACCGATAGCGACAACCGTACGCTTTCGGAAAACTGCCGCTACGAGATCAAAGGCATCACGCCGCCTGCACGCCTGTGGACGCTGCATGTGGCGGATCGCAACGGCAATCCGCTGCAAGGCGTGCGCCCGGGCCTGCCCGATGGCCTCAATGCCTGGTCCGTGCTGCGCGGCGCCGACGGCAGTTTTTCCATCCGCATCGCCTCGACCGCGACGTCGGGCAACTGGCTTGCCGTGCCCGAGGGCAAGGCGCCCTTCCTGCTCGTCATGACGCTGCTCGACACGCCGACCGCCGGCAGTTCCGGCGTGATCGACCTTGCCATGCCCGGCATCGTCAAGCTGGACTGCGCCGATGCGTAATTTTCTCTATGCCATCGCCATCGGCCTCGTAGGCGCGGCGCTGCTGCACATCGTCATCATCCTCTCGCTGCCGAGCTTCACCGGCCGCGACGCCTACACGCGCGTACAGACCTTTGGCGAGCCGAACCGCTTCTTCCCGCTCGCCAGCGCCGGCGATACGCCCGCCCCGCTCAACGACGATCCGGCGATGAAGACCGCCGTCTGTACCTTTTCCGTCGAAAACGGCCCGATCCGCCTGTTTGCCGATGGCGACGTGCCCTTCTGGTCGCTGGCCGTCTATGACGACGCCTCCAACGAGGTCTTCAGCATGAACGACCGCACCTCCGTGTCCGGCGCCCTCGACACGCTGATCGCCACCCCCATCCAGCTCATCGGCATCCGCAAGGCCGTGCCGGCGGAACTGGAGCAATCGATCCTCGTCGAAATGCGCGGGAACGAAGGTTACGCCGTGCTGCGCACCTTCGTCCCCACGCAAAGCCGCCAACCGGCCGCCACCGCCTTCCTCGCGGATGCGAGCTGCGAGATGTTCGCTGCCAACTGACCCCGAAAGGGCGATGCACCGCCCTTTCGGGATGCGCCTGTTCGATCAGAGCAGGAAGTCGCTGGCCTTGAGGTCGACGACCGTATCCAGCACGAAGCTGAAATCCGCCTTGCCGTCGCCATTGGCATCGCCCTGAACGATCGTGTCGCCGGACTTCACCTCGAAGCGCAGCTCCCCCGCCGTCTTGTGGAAGGCGCTGCCCGCGATGAAGCTGAACACCTGGTCGCCGGCCGCGAGGGAATTCGCATCCACACCCTTCAGGTCGATCCGGTCGCCATCGGCCTTCGAGAAGTCGAAAATCTTGTCCTGAGCCAGCGAAGTCGAATCCGCGGCCGAGGCGAAGACGAACATATCCTTTCCCGCGCCGCCGAACAGCTGGTCGAGACCTGCACCGCCGTTGATCACGTCATTGCCGGCCATGCCCTTCAGCACGTTGCTGCCGGCATTGCCCGTCAGCGTGTTGGCATCCGCGTTGCCGGTGCCGTTGAGGTTTGTGCTGCCCGTGAGGATCAGCTTCTCGACATTGGCCGAAAGCGTATGGCTGAGCGACGCCTTGACCGTGTCGGTGCCGGCACCGGCAAGCTCCACCACCACGTCGCCGCTGCTGCCGACGATGAACGTGTCGTTGCCCGCGCCGCCTTCCAGCCGATCGGCGCCGGCACCGCCGTCGAGCAGGTCATTGCCGGCCATGCCCTTCAGGATATTCTTGCCGGCATTGCCCGTCAGTATGTTGGCGAGATCGTTGCCCGTGCCGTTGATGTCGGCGCTGTCCATCAAGGTCATCCGCTCGACATTCGAGGACAGCGTATGGTTTACATATGCCTTGACGAAATCCGTGCCGGCGCCCGGGAGCTCCACGACCACATCGACCGCATCGTCGATGACATAGGTATCATTGCCCGCCCCGCCTTCGAGCCGATCGACACCGAGGCCGCCATAAAGCACATCGTTGCCGGCCATTCCCTTCAGAACGTTCTTGCCGTCATTGCCGGTCAGAACGTTGGCCGCGGCGTTGCCCGTGCCGGCGATATCGGAAGCACCGGTCAGCGTGAGGTCTTCGAGGTTTGCACGCAACGTGAAGGCGGCTGTCGATTTCACCGTATCGAGACCTTGGCTGGCAGCTTCCAGCGCCAGGTCGCCGCTATCGTCGACGATGTAGGTGTCGTTGCCGGTGCCGCCGTACATTTCCTCGACTCCCGTACCGCCGTCCAGAATGTCGTTGCCGCTGCCGCCTTGGATGCCGTCGCCTCCCGCGCCGCCATATAGCAAGTCGTTGCCCGCGCCGCCTTCGAGATAGTCCGTATCATTGTCGCCGTAGAGGGTATCGGCGCCCGCACCGCCCAGGATCGTGTCCTCGCCGTCGCCGCCGGAGACCGGGCCGTCCAGTTTGCCCAGCCGCCCGTCATACTCGTCCGCGCCGCCGCCGAGCCTGACTTCCCCCGACATCATTCCCTTGTTGATCACCGTGTCCGCGGCGCTCAAGCTGTCAGGGGAGTAGAAGGATTGGTATTTGCCGGAGATCGTCCCGCTATTGATCATCGACAGGGCTTCCGTCGCAGCGGACCCGCGAAAAATTCCGATATTCGTGCCCGTGATGGTGCCGGTGTTGGTGATCGTGCTGCTCGTCGCGCCGTTCGCACCATGGAAGCCGATGCCGACCACGCCCTCGATCTGCCCATCGTTCGTGAGTTCGCTTGCATGGGCGTTCAGGCGAATGGCGGTCTCGCCGAAGCTCTTGACCAGCGCCGTGGAGGAAAGGTTGACCTTGTAGCTGTGGTCCGCGCTGCCACTGTCGCCCAGCAGGACGGCGGTTTTACCTCCCAGAACCGTGCCGCGAATATCCAGCGTGTTCGACCCCGCCAGCGCACGGATGACCGCGTCGTCGGCCGACACCGCATCCGTCCGTGCGACCGTCACGCCTTCACCGACGAAGAGCATGTCGGCAAATGCCAGTTCTGCCCGTACAGCGGTGCCGACCGAATCCGTATTGATGACCTTGAGTACCATTTTCTGCCTCTCTCATTTGCTGCGCCCCGCGCCGGCGACCACCGCCTGCCTCAGGGAAAACAATGTCTGATGCGTTGCGCTGAAAGATCGCCCTGCCCGGGCGCCGAAATCAGGCACGAGTCTTCACGCCGAAGGCCCCTTTGGGGAGCATTCGCTTCAACTCCTGCTTTTCCGACGATGCCTCTCCGCAAACCGTCCCGCATTGAATGTTGTCAGTACGAAACTACTTGAAGATTTATTCTGGCAATCCGAAAATAAACGCACCTTTTTTATTTCAAACGAAATTACTTCGAAGAAATACTGAAATATACTTGAAACACAGCTGAAACAATCGCGAAACAATTACCCAAATTCGCACTCCCGGAGCGCCTGAAAGGCCTGTGAACGCTCTTCCATGGAGACAAGCGAGCCCGTTCCACCGACGCTAAAAACGAAAAAACTCCGGAAAAACCGGAGTTGCGAACCTGTTTTCGATTTTGGGGAAAGATCGGAACGAAAGGGCGATGACCTTGAAGGCCGAGACCTGGACACCGCGGTCATCGAACTCAACGGCACCGTCATCGGTTGTCAGCGATGAACAACTCTACGCGGTCTTCAAGGACGACCGTGGAGCAACGGCGCGCGACAACAGCCACGCATGGCGCTCAAAACCTTGAATTCTCGACCGGCTCAGGGCCGGCGGGCGGTGTCCTGGGCGCTCGTCTTCGCCGCCTTGCCGCGGGCCGCGAGCATGGCGGGGGTCAGGCGCTCGTAGCGCACACCCGTAAAGAGTAGAACCTGGGCCGGAGCCGCATGCGGAACGGGAGCGCGTCTCGGGGTTCGCGCGAGCCATTCTTTCAATCTTACAACATCTGCCATTCTCGCCTCCTAAAGAAGAATCGAGACGGATGAATCACTCCTACAAATCTCACCCTGCCCATCACGGGCCGGTGCATCCGGTTCCGTCACCCGGTAGCGACACGCATTGTCATCCCAGTCGCATACGGGTGGAAAACGGCGAAACGGGTCCAGAAGTTTCCCATTCACGGGAATGTGTCTGGTGACCGCCCGGTATCCGGAACATCGCACCTTTCCCATTCGGATCGGCAGCCGCTTCGGAGGCCACCGTTCCCATGTTCGAATCATACCACGTCTCACTCAATAGACGAGCCGATCCGTACCCCTAAAACTAACGACCAATGGGTTAACATGTTGTTAATCCTAGCGTGGTCGCGCGCTTTGCGCTGTTCCCCGCGGCACAGGGCCGAGACACCGCATCGCGCGGGGAACCCTCTGTTAACGTCTACACAAGCATAGATGGCGTAAACTGCACGGGTTTATTTATACGTAAGGAATAGGTCATGAGCTTTTGGGGCAAAACCATCGATACCCGATATGATTTCCGTGCTTTTGACCCAAAACACATCTGGAACTGGGGCCTCGTAACCATCGGCAAGGGAACAGAAATCGACTTCGGGGACACCAGCGGCATCTATGCGATCGACCTGGCCGACAAGGAGATTTCCATCAAATTCAACGATATCGGCGCCTTCTCGAACTACTCGCGCAACGGTCCGGCCTTTATCGACCACGACGACACGCTGAACCCGATGATCGGCTTCACCCTGAAGACCAACATGCACGGACTGACGAAGAGCGACATCACCGTCTGGGAAAACGAACTGCGGGTCGACTGGCGTGGCACTTCCTTCACGCCGTCCACCTATGTCCTCATTACGGTGAAGTTCAAATACAACCCCGTCGACGGCACAAACGGTAGCGATAAAAAACTCGTCGGCACGAAACACGACGACTTCTTCTTCGGTAAGCGGGGCGCCGACACGATGACCGGCGGCAAGGGTGCCGACCACTTCATCTTCTCGACCGGAGACACCGGCAGCACCAAAACCACGGCCGACCTCATCAAGGACTTCAAACCCGCCGAGTTCGACGTCATCGATTTGAGCCGCTACGACGGCAATTCCAAGCAGGTCGGCATACAGGATTTCAAGTTCATCGGAACGAAGACGTTCTCCAAGACCATCGGCGAACTGAACTACAAAAAAGTCGGCTCGGAGACCCACATCTTCGGCGACATGAACGGCGACGGCAAGGTCGACATGATGATCCGCCTTTCCGGCAAGATCGATCTCACCGCCGACCATTTCATCTTCTAATGGCACACGCGCGCCGCGCGCCTTTACCGGCTGTTAATCATACCGCCGTTAGGATTGTGTTTACGGTCGCCCCCGCGCGACGGGCGCTAAGATCAGAAAACCGTTTGATCCCGGAGAGATAGCAACACGCATCGATCCGTCGGCGGTTCTCTCGGTTTCGCCGAGGACAGATGGAAGTGGCAAGGGGCTGTCGCTTCGGGGATAGGGTGTTTCGTGGCGGACAGGTTTCGCGAACTGGAGAGACCGCTGGCAGGGCGGCCGAAGGACATCGTCCTGATGGCCACGGTGTCGAGCTTCGAGAGCCTGCGCTTTCCCTCCAGGTCGGATCTGCGCCAGTTCGGCGAACTGTTCGAGCCGCTCTACGGCGCCTCCACCGAGGAAGCCCGCCGCCAGGCTGTCGCCGCCCTCTCGCGCTGCCCGCAGATTCCGGATGAAACCGCCCTCTTCATCGCCAGCCAGCCGATCGGCATCGCCGCCATCTTCCTGATGGGTTCCCGGGCGATCCCGGACGTCCTGTTGATGCGCATCCTGCGCACGACCGGCCCGGAGCAGGCCCGCGCCATCGGCAAGCGCGACGATCTCTCCCCCGCCGTCATCGAGGCGCTGGTCGGCAGCCATCAGGACCATGCAAGCCGCCGCTCAGGCGAAGACCGCGCGACGATGCTTGCGGAAGCCGCCCGTCTGGAACGGGAAGAGGATATCCGCGCGGAACTGCGCGCGCTCGTGCGTGCCGCCACGCCCGTCACCGAAGCGCCGGTGCGACTTGAGCCTGCAACGGAGGTTCATCAGGCGCTGTTCGTGCGTTTTGCCCGCGCCGGCGAGATCGGCATGATCGCCGTCACGCTCGCCGATGCGCTCGCCTCCAGCCAATGGTTGTCGGAGCGTATCCTGCTCGACGTCTCCGGCCGGCAACTGGCAGAGACGCTCGTGGCGCTCGCCGTGCCCTTGGGAGACAGCCTGTTCGTGCTGGCGAAGATCTACCCGCACCTGGCCGGGGGTGGCGCCGAAACGCTCATCGCATCGCTAGACCCGACCGAAGCGACCCTCAGGGTCGAAAGCTGGCAACGGGCGGACAGCTATACGAATGGCGATGGCTTGCCGAAGGCGGCCAACAGTGAAAGCGCGGATGCGAACGGGCAGGATCACCACGACAGGTCCTCCAGGGACGGGCGGCACCAGGCCGCCGGCTGATCGGCTTTCTCACGGCTCGGCAATGC
The DNA here is from genome assembly GCF_024704725.1 of Shinella sp. CPCC 101442. Classification (GTDB taxonomy): domain Bacteria; phylum Pseudomonadota; class Alphaproteobacteria; order Rhizobiales; family Rhizobiaceae; genus Shinella. The sequence continues at coordinate 532,108 of NZ_JALIQS010000002.1, forward strand.
GGAGCCGGCTGATTCCGGAAACGGTTCCTAGAAGATCGGGCGCTTGGCCGGCAGGCGAACCGCCGCGCCGTCTGTGCGCTCGGCGGAGAGCGCGGCCAGCATGGTCACGACGAACATTCCCGAAATCAGCAGTGCAAGGGCAGGCAGCACGATAAACATGGGCGTTTCTCCAGGGCTTCACAGGCCGTTGCCTATGCCTCCCTTTTCCCATGATGCCGCCCTGGCCGCTGTTCCCGCCGGAACAGGGCTCAGAACAGGAAATCGCCCTTCGACAGATCCGAGAGATCGACATGCTTCAGCGTCAGCACATCGCTGCCGGCGCGGATCAGCACATCGTTGCCGCTCTCCACCGCATGGTTCTTCATAAGATCGGCAAAGCTGGTGATGGCGGGGAGATCGGAAAAATCGATCCGGTCGGTGCCCGGCGCGAAATCCGTCACCATGTCCTTGCCCGAGCCCTTGGAGAAGATGAAGACATCGGCCCCGGCGCCGCCCTTCAACGTGTCGTTGCCGGCGCGCCCGTCGAGAATATCGTCGCCGCCGAGACCCGACAGCGTGTTGCCGCCGCTGTTGCCGATCAGCACATTGGCAAGGTTGTTGCCCGTGCCGCTCATGCCGGCCGTGCCGAGCAGCACCAGCTTTTCGATATTGGCGCCGAGCGTGTAGCTCACCGAAGACTGGACCGTATCGGTGCCTTCGCCCGCCTTCTCGATGAGCTTCAGCGATGCATCGGCGACGAGATAGGTGTCGTTACCCTTGCCACCGGCCACCGTCCCAAAGACCTTGCCCCCGCGCGTGTCAAAACTGTCGTTGCCGGCGCCGAGAACGACCTTGCCGTCGATCGTGCCGTTGTTGGTGACGATCTCGATACCGTTTCCGCCTTTCAGGGCGATGCTCGTGGCAGTGATCGTGCCGTTGTTGGAGAAGATGTTTTTGCCGCTGCCGAGCAGTGCCACCGCGATGCCGTTCGTGGCCGTCACCGCGTTGTTGTTCGTCAGCGTTGCATAGGCACCGTCGATGAGAATGCCGGCCGCACCTTTGATCACGCCGTTGTTGGTGATCTCCGCCTTCGCGCCGCTGGCGTCGATGCCCAGGCCGGACGTGGAGACGAGCGTCTTGTGGTTGGCGAAATTGACCGAGCCGCCATCCAGCCGCACCGCATCCTGCGCGGCCTTGATCGTGCCGTTGTTGGAGATCACCGCGCTTGCGCCCGTCACGACAAGGCCCTCGTCCCCGCGTGAAAGCACCTTGCCGTTGTTGGTGATGATGGCACCCTTGCCCGTCACGACGATCGCGTCCAGCTTGCTGTCGACCGTGCCGCTGTTAGTGACGGTCGCCTTGCTGCCGGCGCTGCGGATGCCGTCGTCGGCAGTGGATTTGATCATGCCGTAATTGGTGATGATCGCCGCGACGCCGGAGACCGCGACGGCGTCGCCGCCGCTCCTGATCGTGCCATGGTTGGTGACGAGCGCATCGTCGCCCGTCGCCTTGATGCCCCGGCCGGAGGTGGAGAGGGTCGAGCCGTTATTGGTGAAATTGATACTGTCGCCGGCGAAGATTCCCGCCGCCGTGCCGCCCTTGAGGGAGCCTTGAATGTTGAGGACGAGGCCGGTCCCGGATGCCGCCAGCCCGACCAGCTTGGCGGAAACGACACCGTCGGCCTTGACCGTAACATAGCCCGGATTGGCCGTGATCGCGGCGTCACCGAAAACCACGCCGTTGCCGGCGGTCGATGTCACCCGGCCGTCGAAAGAGAGCGAGCGGCCGGTATAGGCGCCTCCCGCATCCACGGCGGTTCCCTTGGTGGTGATCCTGACGCCGGGATCGAGGATCCACTGGCTGTTGGCCTTGCTGGCGACAAGCGTCGACGTCATGTCGACCGTGATCTGGTATTTGGTCATTCTATCGGGCGTCCATCATTGACGTGGTTACGTCCTAGCGCCTTATCGGCAAAAAATCCGTTTCAATTGCGGCCGCACCGCCAAAGCTTTCAGCGAGGGTTAACGACGAAAGAACCCGTCGTCTTCGGGCGCCGCGCCGGCAAGATCGATGAGGTCGCCCAGATCGTCTGCCTCGATCGACACGACCCAGAGGTCGCTGTCGAACCGCCGTTCCCGCGCAATCGCCTCGGTCACCGCCGCCGCCTCGACGCGCTCGAGCCGCGCCTCGAACAGCCGCGCCCTGTTGCTCTCGCCTTCGTCGAAAAAACTCTGCGGCGCCGGTGCATAGAGGCTCTCCGCGCCGTCGCGGAAGAGTTGCCGCACGAAGACTGCGCCCGCCTCCTCCGCCCCCTTCGCCTCGACAGCCGCGAAATCGCCGCGGGCAAAAACGCGGCGCATCAGGGCGGACACGAAGATATCGGTACGAAGACGCATGGCGGCGTCCTACACCGCGCGAGACCTCGGGGCAATCGCGAGCTTTACGTCCTTTGAAGCCCGCCCTAGACCCGGATCGCCAGCCTGAGCCCACCCCAATGACGGCCATTGACCGTGATGGGGGCGGAAATGTCCTTCATCAGCACGAATTGCCCGCCGCCCATGTCGCGCCGATACGTCTGAAGCAGGAAAGGATCCTTGTTGCGCCCGGCGGCAAGGCCGACGCGGTCGTTGAAGATGCGCCGGTTGCGGCAGTTCGCCGTGTTCCAGGCGGGATCGCCCGGCCGCTGCGGCTCGGAGAATTTCCGGTTGTGCGTCGGCAGGTAGCCGTTCTCGTCGATCGCCGCGCAGAAAGCGATGCGGCTGTCGCGCGCAGCTGCCGGTTCCTGGATATCAGGCAACACCCGGTCGGTGAAATCGGTAAAGCGCGTCGTCATCTGCACCGGGTCGGAGCCCGGTATCGGCCGATACTGCCGGTCGAACAACGCCTCCATGCCGATCTCGCCGCTCTTCACCGCCGCCGCAAAGCGGGCAGACACCTCGTCCGCAAGGCCTTGCACAAGGCGGATATAGGGACTGTCTTGTGTCTCTATACCGGCGCTGGCCGTCGCCTGGATGATACGTTCTGAGATGGCCACGACCTCGCCCACCTTGGCCGATGCCCCTTGCAGGATGTCGTTGGAACGGATGATTTCCGCCGAGGCCGCGCCGATCGAACGTGCGAAGTCGCTGCATTCCTTGTCCACCGCGCCCGTCGTCGCCGCCAGTGACGACGCACTGTCGAGGATTTTCGACATGACCTCCTCGACGCCGGCAAAGGAACCCTGCACGGCCGATGCCGTCGACTTCACCCCCTCGGCCGAGATACGTGCGCCCTCGCCCGCCGCTTCCAGCCGGTCGATGCGGGCACGCAGTTCCTGTAGGGTCGTCTGGATCGCGGCAGTCGTCCGGGAGGTTTCCAGCGACAGCGCCCGCACCTCCGCGGCAACGACGGCAAAGCCCTTGCCGGCCTCCCCCGCCCGCGCCGCCTCGATGGCGGCATTCAGCGCCAGCAGGTTCGTCTGCCGCGCGATGGTGCCGATGCCATCGGCGAGACGCCCGACATCGGCGAGCGCGCCGGAGAAGGCGGCGATTTCCGTGCCGATCTCGTTGGAGGCCGTCACCATATGGTCGATTGCCGCTATCGAGCCATCGAGCTGCGCCGCCTGCTCGCCCAGCACCGTGCGTGCACTGGCCGCCAGCTTGTCGGTCTCGCCGAGCGCGCGGGCAATGTCGCCATTGGCGCCGGCAATCGCGGTCGCCGATTGCGTGAGCCGCATGAACAGCGTCGCGTGCTCGCGCGATTGCGCGGCGGTATCCTGTATGGACCCGGCAATATCAACGAGATGCAGGCCGAGGTCGGACGCCTCGGCAGCAAGCGAGCCCACGACCCGGCGCAGCGCCTGGACATCGTTTGCAAGGTCAGGTGTTGCTTCTTCAAGGGTATGCGCAGTCTCACGCAAGGCAGCGATGGACATGGCTCGGCGTTCCTCCCGGTCATCGGAAGATCATCCGGCGCACATGGTTAATGCTTCCCTTAGGGAAGATGGTGAGACCTTGCGTTTGACCTACGACTTTGGTCGCAATACCAGCGCTTTTCTTAGAGCGCGCCGATATCCTTGAGCTTGGCGAGAACCTGCTCGTTGGGCTCGCCCGTCACCGGCAGGCGATAGTGCTTTTCGAAATGGCGGATCGCCAGGCGCGTCTTCTCGCCGATCAGACCGTCGACCGCGATATCCGTATAGGCGATGTTGCTGAGGCCCTTCTGGATCTTCATGACGATCTCGCTCGGCACGGGCTTGGCAACGGCGGAGGTAACACCGGGGTCGGCCTCGGCCCGCATGATCGCGGCGGCGACCGGATCGGTTTCCTCTTCGGCAACGGCCTTGGCCGTCGTTGCCGGCTTCGCCTCGACGACCTTCGCCACCTCGTCGAACGGACGCTCGCCCGGCGTCACGTCGGTGACTTCAGGCAGTTCCTGCCCCTCTTCCTCACGCTCGATGACGAAGGTCGTCACGTCGTGCGGATCGGGCCTGGTGGCGGTGAAACCGAGGGAATTGTCGGCGGAGCGGGTCTTCAGGAAGGGGGCCGGATGCCCGCCCGGCTGATACCACAGCGCATTGGCCGCCACGAAGGAGAACACGACGAGGAAGGCGCAGGTGCCGCCCACGGCGGTCGGGTTGCGCGCGGCAAGCCCGCCGATGGCGGCAAGCCCGGTCAGCACGATATTTGCCCGACGCTGCGGCATCTGGGGCGCACGTGCGCCGGAACGGCCCTTGCGGGCCTGGCCCTGCGGCCGCCGCTCAGGCTGTTTTCTGACGTGCGCGTTCATCGTTCTTGTCCTTGCCATCGAGCGACGGCTGGTAAACGGTCTCCATGTCCACCGCAAGGCGCGGCGGGAAATCGACGGTGGATGCGCCGGCGGCGGCAAGGTCGTTTTCGCGTGCGATGCCTGCGCCGTCCGCCGGTACGCGGATGGTGATGACGGTGCCCTCGCCCGGCTTGCTCTGGATCACGAACGTGCCGCCATGCAGCGCCACGAGACCCTTGACCAGCGACAGGCCAAGGCCGGTGCCTTCATACTTGCGGGTATATTCGTTCTGCACCTGCATGAAGGGCTGGCCGATCAGCGCCAGCTTGTCGGCGGGAATGCCGATGCCGGTGTCGCTGACCGTGAGCAGCAGGTCGCGGCCGTCGCGCGTCGCATCGATGGTGACGATGCCGCCACGGTCGGTGAACTTGATGGCGTTGCCGACGAGATTGATGAGGATCTGCTGGATCGCCCGCTGGTCCGCGACGACTTCGCCAATGGCGCGCGGCACGCGGCTCGTCAGCTTGATGCCCTTGTCGCGGGCCTGGAGACCGAGCATCTGCTCGCAGGTGCGCACACTGTCGGCCACCGCGAAGGGCTCGGTCAGGAGCTCGTAGCGGCCAGCCTCGATCTTCGAGACGTCGAGCATGGTGTTGACCACCGACAGCAGGTGCGAACCCGACTGATGGATCAGCGCCACATATTCGCGCTGGCGGTCGTTTTCCAGCTTGCCGAAATATTCGCCCGTGAGAATGTCGGAGAAGCCGAGGATGGCGTTGAGCGGCGTGCGCAGCTCGTGGCTGACGGCTGCCAGAAAGCGGGTCTTGGCATCGTTTGCCGATTCGGCCTCGGCCGCCTTGCGGACGGTTTCGCTGCGCAGCAACGCCTCTTCGGACATGTCGCGCGACTGGGCGATCACGGCGACGAGCGAGCCGTCGGCCGCGGTCATCGCCGTCATTTCCACGCGCATATGCATGAACTGTTCGGCATTCGCCTCAATGCGAGGCCGGTCGATGCGGATGTCCACCGTCTCGCGCGCGCCGCCCTGACGCAGGCGATCGATTGCCGCGACGAAGCCGATGCGGTCGGACACATGGATCTGGTCGATATAGCCGCGCGCCATGGGATCGCGCATCCAGGTCAGCATGTCGGCGCGGTCGCGGCCGTGCACGGCGGTCACGAAACCGCGCGCATCATGCAGCGTCACGAGGCCGGCGAAGAGATCGTAAGGAGAGATCGCGGGCGGCGCGGCGGCGGCCAGCTCGTCGGCAAAGCTTTTGACCGGCGCAAGCGTCGGCTCCCGCACGGAGGATGCGGCGGCGGCCAGAAGCGCACCGGCGCCGGCAAGCGCGACACCGGCCGGAAGCGCGGCGGATGCGGGCATGATGGTGGAAAGGACGAGCGGCAGGCCGGGAACGGCAGCGATGAGCGCAAGCGTCGTCGCGCGTAGGGAAGCGGACGGGCGCGCGTCGGCGCCCACGCCAGCAACGCCAGCAACGGTGCCCAGGCGGGCCGCCATTCTGTCAGCGATGATGGTCAATTGGCGCAACGCGAAACCCTGTCGTTCATGTTCTTTTCTGTGAGCCCAAAATCGCACCGGCGACTTAGGAAAGGATAAACAGGGAGAGCCGGAAAGGGGGCCAAAAAGCCCCAAAAGTCCCATTTCGGGTCAATCCAACGGGCATTCGTCCGGCGTGGTTAACGGGGCGTAAGCGCCTCATTTTGCGGCATTTTTCTGTTCGTATTAACTTATGGGGCAAGGGGCGGGAAAGCCGCCTCCCGGCATTCCGGCGCCTCGGGGTGCGAGGGGGTGCCTTCATCCTTAACGGGGATCGCTAAAATCTGCCTCAAATGCCGGTAATGCTCGCGATCGTTCGAATTTTAATCAAAACTGGGCAAAACCTGACTGATTCCTGCAAAGGGGAATTTCCTTCCGGCCCCTATTCTCGCATCAACGGTTCGCCAAGGACCAATCAAGCCGAAGGCCGCAAAGAGCCGAGGCGTATAATGAGGATGGCAAGCGATGTGGTTTCTGATCAAGGGAACGTTCTGGTTCTCGATGGTGCTGGTGCTGCTACCCTTCCTGGACGCGGAATCCTCCGCGAAGCTGGAAAAGGGGCCGGCCGTCGAAATCGGCGATACGTTCAGCGCCGCCACCGAAGCGCTCAACTATGTCACCGCGATGTGCCTGGAAAAGCCTGACGTCTGCGAGAAGGGTGCGGAGACCTTCGTCGCTCTCGGACACCGGGCCCGCGAAGGCGCCCGCATCGCCTATCAGTTCCTCGATACCCAGTTTGCCGAAGAAGGCACCGCCGTCGCCAAGGCCGATCCGGCTGTCAGCGAAGCGCTCGACCAGCCGCTGCCGAAGATGGCTGCCTCCGTCGATGCGGACGCCGAGGTGATCACCGGCACCATCGCCATCCCGACCCGCCGCCCCGCCCACAAGGGCTGAGCCGCGGATCCGACTTTCAAGTTTTTGCCTGCCCAGTTTTCTGCCTGCCTGACTCGTTGCCCTGCAACCGCCGTATGGACCCCGTCCCTACGGCGTTTCTTTTTGTGCGCGCCTCACCTATATCAGGGCAAACTTCGAGAGACCCGCCATGGCCACGCTGCAAGAGATCATCGACGACTTCGCCTTCCTCGAGGAATGGGAAGACCGCTACCGTTTCGTCATCGAGCTCGGCAAGGCGCTGCCCGACTTGGCCGAGGACAAGCGCACGGCGGCCAACAAGGTGCAGGGCTGCGCCAGCCAGGTCTGGCTCGTCAGCCATACCGGTGAAGGCGCGGACCCGGTCATGACCTTCGAGGGCGATTCGGATGCGCATATCGTGCGCGGCCTCGTTGCCATCGTGCTCGCCATCTATTCCGGCAAGCGCGCTTCGGAAATCGCCGCGCTCGACGCGATCGACGCTTTCAACACGATCGGCCTCGTCGAGCACCTCTCCTCCCAGCGCGCCAACGGCCTGCGCTCGATGATCAGGCGCATCCGCGAAGAAGCCGCCGTACGCGTCGCCGCCTGATCGTCAGACATAGGCGGCGAACAGGAACGACATCGCCACGACGAACATGAGCGTCGGGATCGCCCACATGATCGCGAAATAGGCCTGCTCCTGCACATAGGGGCCGAAGAGCCGCGCCACCACGTTGAAGCGCGAGAAGACGACGTTGACGGCAAGCGCCGAGGCGAGCCCGATATAGTTCAGCGCAAACAGCCGGTTGACCGTGTTGTCGCCGATGGAGAGCACCGTGTAGCTGCTGTAAACGGTGAAATTCAGCGCGATGATGGCGAAGAGACCGCCGATGATGATGTTGACCATCTCGTAGGTATCCACCTGGAAGACGCCGTCCTCCATGGTGTTGAGCCAGATGGCGAGCTGCGGGATCAACAGCGAGGCGAGCAGCGGAATGAAGATCGAGGCGACGACGAGGCCGAGCTGACGTTCGATATCCAGTGATGCGATGACGCGCGCATGGGTGCCGTTGTACCAGCCCGGCTGCGGCGCGCTCTTGAGGTCGATGAGGCCGATGGTCCAGCCGCCGAGTTCGGCATTGGCCGAAGGGCGGCTGAAATCGATGTCGGACTGGTCGAAGCGCAGGATCATCTCCGCCGTGGTCAGGCCGTCGGCGGCGATCTCGATGGCGAGTTTTTGACGGTCGAACGGGAACCGCTCGACATTGACGTCCACGGTGAAGTCGGCCGTCACCCGGTGCAGCAGTTCCACCCGACCCGTCGGATAGATCTTAAGGCCGTATTCCGACAATTCCGCCTCACCCGCCTGGTTGGCGATGCGCACCGGCGGGGTCCAGATCTCCTTCATGCGCGCCTCGGCGGCCCCGTGGCGCAGCGTCTGCGGCGTACCGTCGCCGTCAGCCCCGCTCGCCAGGCGCGAGTCGCTCCAGCGCAGGCGCAGGTCGACCGTGGCGCGGAATTTCCCCGCATTCTCGTCGAAACTCTCGATCGACAGCACTGTCGCCGCCGCCTGAACCGCGATCGGCAGGCCCTTGTCGCGCGGCAGGGTAGGATCGGCCAGCGCGGGAGCGCAGAAGGCGGCAAGGAGAACGACCAGCGCCGCGAGGCCGGCGGAGAGGAAACGGAGCGCCGGCATCTTACGGCGCCTTTTCCGGCTCGGCGCGGCGGTTGCGGATGCGCCGTAGAGCTGGACCATCGGCTGCATTTCCGCCGGGAAGCTTTGCGACCCCTCGATCGGGCTCAGCGGCCCGCCATGGCCCACCGCCTCGAACCGCTCGGCGAGCACGGCAAGCGGGCGCAGCAGGAAACCGCGCAGCACGACGAGGATGAAGGCGGCGAGCAGCACGATGGCGACGAGGGTGACGACACCTTGCCAGATCAGCAACCGGCTGACGGCGGCGCGCGAGGCGCTGAAATCCTGGGAAGCAGCAATCACGCCGAGCGGCGCGCCGGAACCACTCGTTACCGGCAGAAGCACGACGCCGCGGGCAAGGCCCTGGGCATCGCGCACATAGCGCAGCGGCTCGTTGACGACGGCAACGTCGCCGGCTCCGGCGAGTTCCGCCATCAGCTGCGCATTGGTCGCCTCGATACGGATATATTTGCCGACCCGGTTCTGATCGCCCATGCGCTCGGGCTCGACGCCCTGCCCGTAGTCCTTGAGGATACTCTCGTCGATGAACAGCGCGAGATCGAGCCCGTAGGCGGTTTTCAGATTGGCCAGCACGCTGCCGTAGTCGATACCGAATTCGAAAGTGCCGATGTGTTTTCCCGCCGGATCCAGCACCGGCGCCACGCCGAAAATGCCGGGCCCGTTGCGTGCGACGGCCGCGCCCTTCATCGGCACCCGCTCCTTGTTGGCGGCAACGACAAGCGGACGGGAACGCGTCAGGTCGTCGCCGAAGGTCGCGGGATCGTGCAGACGCAGGAACGAGATGGCGTCGGCGGTGTGGAATTGCGCCTGGTCGACGCCGTGACGGGCCTTTTGGCCGGCAAACATGGCCGACAGTTCGGCATTCAGCCCCGCCCTGTCGCCGGTGGCAAAGAGCCGGCGCACGGTCGGCAGTTCAGCAACCAGTTCGGCGCGCGCCAGCGCCTTGTTTTCCGCGTCCCGGATCGCCGTTTCGACGATTGCCTGCATGGTGCGGAATTGGTCGCTTTCCACGGCATCGGTCATGCCGGAAAAGAGCCTGCTCGTCATCAGCGCGGCCCCGGCCACGACGATGACGACAGCCAGGATGAGAGCAACGGGAGCGCTGCGCCGGAATGTCATGAAGGGCCTGCACTGCTGGAGAAAAGCGGGATGGTTAGCGCGAAGTTAACAGCGTTTCCGGGGAAAAGTGCAAGCGGTTTTTAAACCGGGGATAGCAGGATTTATACCCTGCGTTTTCGAGGACACGGGATGCGGAGGCCCCGTTCGGGGCCTCGCCAGGTTTGCGAACCGTCACCGTGGCAATGCCGGGCGAAAGCCTTGCGCGCCCCAGGCATGGGGCCGGCGCCCGGACGCTTTGGGTGGAGCGTAGTGGCGGGAAAGCGCCATCAGGGCAGCACGCAGCATGAGCTTTGCCGAACGGGCGGGCCACTGGCGCTCGCGCTCCACGGTCTCCAGCCCCTTCATGAAGCAGCAGACGTCGAGCGCGACGCCCGACAGTTCCGGCCCGATCGCCTCGACGGCCTTCGCCACCCGCGCGCGGGCGGCAAGCGCCGTGTCGGTAAGGTCGCGCGCCGCACCCGCCTCGCCCTTCTGGCGGGTCGCGATGCGCGGCTCCCAGGACATGGTCATCTTCGGCTGCAGGCCGCCGCGCGTGAAGTCCGCATGCAGTCGCTCGCCGGCGGCGATGGCACCTTCCGGCAGCCAGGCCTCCCCCGTCTTCTCCTTCAGTCGGGCGAGCGCCGCAAGGGGCGATTCCAGCCGGTTGGCGACAGCCGTCCCCCGTATCCCATCACGCATCACCACGACAGGCGCCAAATCGCGATGCTGAGCCGCGAAGGGCGTTTCGGCCTCGCACAGCCGACGCTTGAGATGGGCGCGCGCCTCCGGATTGGCCGTCAGCCGGCAGCCGGCACGGGCGACGAGGCCAAGGCGCACGGCGTGTTCGAGGGTGTCGCGCGAAACGGCTGCTTTTCGGCCGTCCGGGGCGGAAAGCCCCTCCCCGTCGAACGACACCTCGCCCGCGGCCAGCAGAAAGCGCAGGAACCTTGCCAGAGCGGCACTCTTCTCGCGGTTCATCGCCTCAACCATGGCTGCCGATCCCGGCGGGGCCGAAGACCGAGAGCACGACACGCTCGATCGCCGAGACGAAGGCGTCGAAGGATGCATCGTCGCGCCGGTCCTCCACCACGTTGCAGGCATGGCCGACCGTCGTGCGGTCCCGCCCGAAGGCGGCACCGATATCCGACAGCGAAAGCCGCAACACGACATGGCAGACATACATGGCGATCTGGCGCACATGGCAGGTGGAACGGCGGCTGTCTCGGCGCCAGAGCGGCCGCTCGCTCGCCATCGCCGTCATTTCCAGCACGAGCTGGCGCACGACGCGGCAGGCGACACCCGGCGGCACCGCAGGCGCGTCCGGTCCATCCACCGCCCGGCGGGCATGCGGCGCTCCCTCCACGGCCTCCATGCCCTTGGTTTCCAGCGTCGGGCGTTCAGGGTTTCGGGACGACCGCCTCGGGGATACGATGAACTGGTGCATGACAGGGCCACTCCGTTGATAGGAATTTATTCATACACCCTAGAGGACAAACGGGGACGAATGAAGCACAACACCACAACCATGCATTGAATTTGTTAATAAAATCGTGACAGCCATCCCCATGTAGGCTTATATTCCTCAATCCAGAATTACGATGGACTGCATAAAGGCCGGAGCGCGTCGAATCCTGTTCCGTCACCACCGAACAGGATCCTCAACAGAAAAGGCCGGAGCGTTGCCGCTCCGGCCTTCAAATCATGCAATGAAGAGGCTTACTTGCCTTTGCGGCGCTGGCCCAGGCCCATTTCCTTGGCCAGGCGCGAGCGGGCTTCGGCATAGGCCGGAGCGACCATCGGGTAATCGGACGGCAGGTCCCACTTCTCGCGGTACTGTTCCGGCGTCATGCCGTAGTGGGTCATCAGGTGGCGCTTCAGCGACTTGAACTTCTGGCCGTCTTCAAGGCAAATGATGTAGTCGTTCTGAACCGACTTCTTGACCGGGACCGGCGGCTTCGGCTTTTCGGCGACGACGGGCGCTTCCACGACGGCCGAGGGCTGCGTCGTGTTGTTCAACGCGGCATGCACGTCGGCGATCAGGCCCGGCAGTTCGGCGACAGGAACGACATGGTTGCCGACATAGGCGGCGACGATATCGGCTGTCAGCTCCACAAGCAGATTGGAGCTGGTGCCAAGGGTTGTTTCAGTCATGTCTTTCTCCTGTCGGACGAACGGAAGCCGATGGCTCTCCCCACCAGCCGGGATACTGAATTTCGCGTAAAGCAACCAATCCGGGAGATCAGGCGTCAGATCAATGTCCAAGGACATGTTTCGCCCCGAAATACGGACATTTTACGTCAATATAACTTTCGACTATTGCGGCACGGCACCAGTTAAGAAGGATCCGGTCCACATACCGAACGAGCGTGAATACGCCACCAACTCAACTTAAACAGGAAATCCGCAATCAAGCTAAATCAACCCGAATGCTTTACTTTGCTTGGAATATCATTCCGCAAATCAAAGTCCAGAGTTATTTTGGAAAAGAAACACGATAGCTTCCACCAAGGAAAAAAATCCACTGGAAAGTGCAGGATACTACAAATTCTGGGGGTCGGCATCTCAACGGTTTTTCAACGCTTCTTGGCGGCCTGCTCGCGCATATCGTCCATCACGGTAAGCCTTGACAGGCGGTAGCCGGCCGCATGCGCGGCCTTCGCGACAAGATGCGCGGCAACCGGCGCCGTCAATACGAAGAAGACGAAGCCGGCGAGCGCGCGGGTAAAAATCGCGACGTCGAGCGAATGGATGCCGGCCGCCAGCAACATGAGGCCCGAGCCGACCGTGCCGGCCTTCGAGGCCGCATGCATGCGCGTATAGACATCGGGCAGACGCAGGATGCCAAGCGCGGCGAGAAAGGTGAAGACACCGCCCGCGACGAGCATGATGGCGACGACGAGCGCGAGAACGAGATCCAGCATCAGTGCAGCCTCCTGGCATGGCCACCGCCCCGTCGCGCTTTGGTGCTGGCCGTCGTTTCCTCGGGCGTATCCGCGTCCCCCGGCTGCATGCCGTGGCTCAGCACGAACCGGGCGAAGGCAACGGTGGCGAGGAAACCGACGAGGCCGAGCGCGATGGCAATGTCGATATAGAGGTTGAAACCCGTTCTGATGGCGACAACGGCGATGAAGCCGATAGCGATGGCGGTGAGCATGTCGAGCGCGACGATGCGATCCGGCAAGGTCGGCCCCTTGACGACGCGCCAGGCGGCGAGGAAGAAGGCCGCGCACATCAGGAACAGCGCGATGGCGCACGCCACGGAAACGATCGTTTGAGCGCCCGTCATCGGAAGGCCTCCAGGATTTTCTTCTCGAAACCGTTGGCGATATCGCGCCGCGTGCCGGCCGGGTCGGAGCAATCGAGCGCATGCACGTAAAGCACCTTCCTGTCCCCGGAGACATCGACCGACAACGTGCCCGGCGTCAGCGTGATGAGATTGGCGAGCAGCGTGATCTCGAAGTCCCGGTCGACGGTCAGCGGAAAGGCGAGGATGCCGGGTTTCAGGTCCATCTTCGGGCTCGCCACCAGCAGCGCCACCTTCCAGGCGGAGAGTGCCAGTTCCTTGAGGAAGAGAGCGAGCAGCGACAGCGCCTTCAGCGGGCGCAACCGCCGGCCATCCGGCTGGATGTGGCCACGGATGAGAAGAAGCGACAGCGCCGAAGCGACCACGCCGAGCAGGAGATTGGGAATGGTGAAGCTGCCGGAGACGGCGAGCCAGACCAGCGTGAAGACGGCGATGATAACGGCGGGCCGCATGTCACTTCCCCCCCGGAAAGACGGAGCCGATATAGGCATCCGGATTGGAAAGCCCCTGTTCGGCGTGCTGGACGAACGACAGCAGCGCCTCCGGGAAGAGGCCGAAGACGACCGTCAGCACCGTGAGGCCGGCGAGCGGCAGCAGCGCGGATGCAGAGATGGTTTGCGCCGGCAGCGACTGCGTCGCCGGACGCCAGTAGGCGAGCGCGAAGACCCGGCCGAGCGCGATGGTGGTGAGAAAGCCTGTGAGGAACACCGCCGCCGTCAGCCACCAGGCGCCGATATCGATCGCCGCCTTCGCCACCATCACCTTCGGCCAGAAACCGGAAAACGGCGGCAGACCGGAGGCGGCGAAGAACAGCACCAGCGAGAGGGCAGAAAACAGCGCCGAGCGGGTATAGAGGCCGCCCAGCCGGTTGAGGTCGAAGGAACCGGCCAGCCGCCCGGCCAGTCCCGCCGCCATGTAGAGCGCCGTCATCACCACCATGGAATGCAGCGCATAGAAGATGGCGCCACCGATACCGCCGGGGCTGCCGAGCGACAGGCCCGCCAGCATCACGCCGATGCCGGAAATGACGACGTAACCGAGCAGCCTGCGGATATCGCTCTGGCCGAGCGCACCAAGCGCGCCAAGGATCATGGTGGCGACACCGGCAAGCGCGATAAGAAAGCTCAGCTCCTCCCGCTCGACGGGAAACAGCATGACCAGCGTGCGCAGGAGCGCATAGATGCCGACCTTGGTGAGCAGTCCCGCGAAGAGAGCCGACACGACGATGTTCGGCGTGTGATAGGAGGCCGGCAGCCAGAAATTCACCGGAAAGGCCGCCGCCTTCATGCCGAAGGCGAGGAGGTACAGTGTCGCGAGCGTCATCAGCGGCAGCTCGGCGCGCCCGGCCGCCGCCTTGCTCGCGATGTCGGCCATGTTGAGCGTGCCGAAAATGCCGTAGAGATAGCCCGTCGTGACGAGGAAGAGCGTCGTCGCGACGAGGTTGAGGAAGGCGTATTTGATCGCCCCGTCGATCTGGCGCGGCTCGGACCCCAGCGTGATGAGGCCGAAAGACGAAATCAGCAGCACTTCGAACCAGACATAGAGGTTGAAGACGTCGCCCGTCAGGAACGCGCCGGAAACGCCGGCCATCAGCAGGAGCAGGAACGGGTAGAAGCCATAACGCCGGCCGCTCGCATCGATATCGGCAAGCGCATGCATCCCTCCGGCGAAAGCCACCACCGCGCCGGCCAGCGCGAAGAGCACGCCGGTGAGATCGGCCGTAAACGCGATGCCGAAGGGCGGCAGCCAGCGCCCCATCACCATCGTCACCGGCCCGTTGACGGCGACGTGAGCGAGCAGCAACCCGTCGATCACGACAAGCACGGCGAGTGCGGGAAGCGCGATGAGCGCCTGCAGGCGCAGCGACTTGCGCAGCATCAGCAGCACCGCGCCCGCCAGAAGACACCAGGCAGGCGGCAGCACGACCAGCCAGTCGGCGGCAGGAACCGGCGTCATGACGAAGGCAGCGGAGAGATCGGTGGGAGAAGCGGCCATTGGCGGGGCGGGTCCTGTCAGTAGCCGGTCGGCGGAAGGGGATCGTCTTCCGGCTCCGCCAGGCGCATCTCGTTGCCGTTGTCGGTGCCGAGATCCTGGTAGGCGCGGTAGACGAGCACCAGCAGGAAAGCGAAGAAGGAAAAGGAAATGACGATGGCCGTCAGGATCAGCGCCTGCGGCAACGGATTGGCGGTGAGCGTCGCCGGCACGTCGTGGCCATCGGGAATGATGGGCGGCACGTCGCGAAGGATCCGGCCATTGGTGAAGAGCAGCAGGTTCACCCCGTTGCCGAGCAACACCACGCCGAGCAGCACGCGCACCAGAAACTTCGACAGCATCAGATAGACGGCGGCGGCGAAGAACAGGCCGATCAGCAGGACGAAGGGAAACTCCATCAGGTGTCGTCCCCCGCTTCCAGCGCCAGCGCAATCGACGTGATCGCGCCCACCACGACGAGATAGACGCCGATGTCGAACAGCATCACCGAGGAGAGCGGGATCTCGACACCGAGCACGACGGGATAGACCCAGAGCCCCGTCATGAACGGAACGCCGAAGGCCGCCGACATGAGGCCGGCAAGGCAGGCGATGAAGAGCCCGAAAGCCGAAATCGCCATCGGATGAAACCACAATGCACGGCGCACGGCGGAGATACCGTTGGCAATGCCGAAGATCGCCAGCGCCGAAACGGCAATCAGGCCACCGATGAACCCGCCACCCGGCTCGTTGTGGCCACGCAGCAAAACGAAGATCGAGAAGAGCGCCATGAGCGCCGTGAGGAAGGGCGCGACGGTGCGGAAGATCAGCGTGTTCATGGGCTGACCCTCCCCTTGCGAATACGGATGATCGAGAGGATCGCCAGTCCAGTGACCATGACGACGGCGATTTCGCCGAGCGTGTCGGTGCCACGGAAATCGACGATGATGACGTTCACCACATTGGCGCCATGCGCGATGGTCTTGGAATAGAGGTTGAAGAAGTCGCTCAGGGCAGTGTCGAAGCGGCCCTGCGTGACCTTCAGGAGATAGAGCGCGAAGCCGAGACCGCAGGCAACCGCGATCGCGCCATCGGGGATTTTTTCGCGCAGCGGCCGGGGGTCGCGCGGCGTGAGCTTCAGGCGCGTCATGACCAGCGCGAGGATGACGACCGAAAGCGTCTCGATCATGAACTGGGTGAAGGCGAGATCCGGCGCACCGAAGAGCAGGAAGAGCAGAGCGACGCAAAAGCCCTGGATGCCGAGCGCGACGATGGCCGTCAGGCGGTTGTTTGCCATCAGAACCGCAGCGATGCCGACAGCGGCGAGCACCATGACGGCAAGTTCATGGAACGGCATTCCGGCCGGCCAGACCGGCAGGCGTGGCCATTCGCCATAGAGGGCCGGCGGCACGATGAGCGCCAGCGCGATCACCGTGAAGGTGGCGGTCATGTAGGTTTCCATACGCCCCGGCTGGACGAGCCGGCTGATGGCGGACGCGGCGCGTACGAGGCCGGTCATCCCCTGGTCGAAGCCCCGGTCCGGCCCCCAGCCGATATCCTCGACCAGCCGGTTCGCCGCGGCCCGCGCGCGGTCCAGCATCAGGAAGACACCGACGCCGAAGGCCACCGTCAAGAGCGAGAGGCCGAAAGCGAGGCTGAGATGCGGCATCGCGGAAATGGTGATCGTCTGCGGCGCGCCCGAGATGGCGGAGGCGAGCGGCATCGTCAGCAGGACATGGGCGACGGCGGAAAAAAGGCCGATGACGAGGCCCGTCACCGCAAGCAGCATGGGGCCGATCCACAGCAGTGCCGGGCCTTCATGGGCGTGTTTCGGCGTCTGCGTGGGCGCGCCGAGGAATGGCTTCAACGCCACCGCGAAGGCGACGGCAAACATCAGGCCGTTGCCGATGACGGCGGCGGCCGTGAACGCGACCTGACGCAGGCTGCCACCGGCAAGCGCGGCATAGATCTCCTCCTTGGCGAGAAAGCCGAAGAACGGCGGCAGGCCGCCCATCGACAGCGCCGCAAGAAGCGCCGCCAGGAAGGTGACAGGCATGGCGCGGCGGAGGCCGCCGAGTCTCGTGATGTCGCGCGTGCCCGTTTCATGGTCGATCAGGCCGGCGACCATGAAGAGCGCCCCCTTGAAGAGCGAATGAGCGACGAGATAGAGCGCGGCCGCCGCAATCGCGTGCTCAGAGCCGAAGCCGGTCAGCATGACGAGCATGCCGAGCGAGGCGACCGTCGTATAGGCGAGCATCAGCTTGAGATCGGTCTGGCGGATGGCGAGGACCGCGCCGACCAGCAGCGTCAGCCCGCCAATGGCCGGCAGGATGGTTTCCCAGGCGGGCGTCGCGCCCATGACAGGGTTCAGCCGCATCAGGAGATAGACGCCGGCCTTCACCATGGTCGCCGAATGCAGATAGGCCGACACCGGTGTGGGCGCCTCCATGGCGTTCGGCAGCCAGAAATGGAACGGGAACTGCGCCGACTTGGTGAAGGCGCCGCCAAGCACAAGGAAGAGGATGGCGAGATAGAACGGACTGGTGCGCAATTCCGGACCGAACGACATCAGGAGCGAGAACTGGGTGACGCCGGTGACGTCCCAAATGAGCAGCAGGCCGGCGAGCAGGAAGAGCCCGCCGCCGCCCGTCACGATCAGCGCCTGTAGCGCCGCCCGGCGCGAGGCCTCGCGCGCATGGTCGAAGCCGATCAACAGGAAGGAGGTGATCGAGGTCAATTCCCAGAAGACGAAGAGCATCAGGAAACTGTCCGACGCGACGACGCCGAGCATCGAGCCCATGAACATCAGGATGAAGGAGAAGAACCGCCCCTGATGCGGATGCCCCTTCAGATAGCCGCCGGAATAGAGCACGATCAGCGCGCCGATGCCGGAAATCAAAAGCAGGAACGCGAGCGAGAGCCCATCGATCAGCCAGGAGAAGCTGACATTGTAGGATGGCACCCAGGCATAACCGCCGGTGACGATCTCGCCGCGGGCGATTTCCGCATTGAACCCCAGGAAATGAAAGAAGACGGCAAGCGGCACGAGCGCAAGCGGCCAGGCGGCATGATGACCGAGAAGCCGTGTCAGCGCTGGCGCGATCAGCGCGCCGAGAAACGGCAGGCAGAAGGCGAGGAAGGTCAGCCCCATCGTGTCCGCCGTCATACCCCTCCCCTCATGCGCGGGCTTCGCCCGTCGTTGGTATCAAAAGAACTCAGAGCGCCTTTTCTACGTCGGTCAAACCGAAATCACCACCCTTGAACAGCAGGGGCGCGGCGTTTTCACGCGCCAATGCATAGGAAAAGCAGTCGCCATAGTTGAGATGGGCCGCATGGCCGGTGCCGCGACCGAAACGTCGGAAAGCGTCGAATGCGATTTCGGCCTGCGCGGCCGTCACTGCCTCGATTTTGACCTCCGCCCGCAGCAGAAAAGCGTCGAGCGCGTTTACCCCGCCGCTGCCATACCGGGCAAACAGCACCATCTTCGTCTCAAGAAGGGTCGCCGCGCTCATCATGCGCTCGCCAGCCGCCTCGATGGCCTCATTGAATGCCCGCCGTTCCGGTTCGTTCGTGAGGATCGCAACAAGCACCGAAGTGTCCAGCACGATCATCGCGACATCCCATTTTCGTCGTAACCGATGATCTCTTCAGGCGAACGCGGGTCGAGAACCGGCAACTCCGCGCAGTCGAGCGCAATCCGGTCCAAGAGGTCGGCAAGGTGGGATCTGTTGGCAATCTGAACGCGCGCCAACCGTTCTTCGAGGGAGACTTTTACGGCTTGGGTCAGGCTCTCGCCCGTCGCCGCAGCGAGCTTGCGGGCAAGCATGTGCGCCTCATCGTCCTTGATGTTCAAAGGCATCTATTCCTCCTACTCTATCTGAATGGAGGATAGGAGGAAACACCGCAGTTTTCAAGTATCCCGAGCGATTGTCTTCCCCCGCCCCGCATCCTATCTATGCTCCCAACAGGAGGACGCCATGAGCGACACGACGACGTTGAAGGTGAACAAGACGAAGGAAGAGTGGCGGGCCATTCTGACGCCGGAACAGTTCCGCATCACGCGCGAACACGGCACGGAGCGCGCCTTTTCCAGCCCGGATTTCGACCTTTCCAAGAAGGGCACCTATCGCTGCATCTGCTGCAACGCGCCACTCTACAGGTCGGAAGCGAAGTTCAACTCCGGCACCGGCTGGCCGAGCTTCTACCAGCCGATCGAGCCCGGTGCGGTGACGGACCATTCGGATTATTCCTACGGCATGACACGCACGGAAATCCGCTGCACGGACTGCGACGCCCATCTCGGCCACGTCTTTCCGGACGGCCCGCCGCCGACGGGCCTGCGCTATTGCATGAACGGCGTGGCGCTGAGCTTCGATCCCGACTGAGCGTCGGGATCAGCGCTTGGAGAGCTTCAGCTCCATGCAGGTCAGGTCCAGCCAGCGGCCGAACTTGATGCCGACCTCGCTGAAGCGGCCGACCATTTGGAAACCAAGCTGCTCGTGCAGTTTTATCGAGGCGGCGTTCTCCGCCTCGATACAGCCGACCATGACATGGATGCCGTTGAAGCTGGCGCGCTCGATGAGCGCCTTCATCAGCCTGCGCCCGCTGCCGGTGCGGCGCACATCGCCGCGCACATAGACGGAGTGCTCCACGGTGTGGCGAAACCCGTCGAAGGCGCGCCAGTCGCCATAGGACGCATAGCCGATCACCTGTTTGCCGCGCACGGCGACGAGGATGGGAAAGCCGCGCTCGCGGCGGGCCGTGAACCAGGCCTTGCGGTTGTCGAGATCGACCACCGCCTCGTTCCAGATCGCCGTGGTGTTGGCGACGGCATCGTTGTAGATGTCGAGGATGCCGGGGAGATCCGCTTCCACGGCGTCGCGTATCGTTATGTCCATGGTGGTTCCCCCCACTTGTTTGCTTTCGCTTACAGGAGGAGCGGGAAACCTGTCCAGTCATGTGTTTTCATGGTCGATGAAACCCCGGCGCTGGCCGCCATGAAAGCCCATACATTTTGAGGGTTTTTCCGTGCAACGCCTGCTTTTTGCTCTCTCCTTCCTTCTCACGCCCATCTTCGCCCTCGCGGCCGGGTGGGAGCCCTATGTCAACGGCCGCTTCGGCTATGCGGCGGAGATCCCGCCCGGTTTCACGCTGTCCAACGAGGCCGACAACGGCGACGGGCGGACCTACGCCAACGGCGGCGCGACACTTGCGATCTGGGGCCACTACCTCACCACCGGCCCCTTCGGGGAAGAGGTCGCCGACCGGCGTGCGACCTATGAACAGGAGGGCTGGGACCTGAGTTACGACCGGCAGAAAGCCGGCTGGGCGAGCCTTTCGGGCACACGCGGCGACCGCATCCTCTATCACCGCGTCATCCGGCTCTGCGACGATGCCGTCGCATCCTTCGTACTGGAATATCCGCTGTCGATGAAGGCGGAGATCTCGCCCTTTGTCGGCAAGCTGGTGAAATCGCTGCATCCGGCGGAAGGCTGCACGGCGGCGCAGGGTGCTGCCCCCGCCGCGCAATGATCGCTCAGAGGCCGGGCGGGCCCATCACCACGCTGGTGACGACGGCGGAGTAGTGTACGGCGGCGGCGGCAACGACAAAGCCGTGCCAAATGGCGTTCTGGAATCGCAGCTTTTCCCAGACGTGGAAGATCACGCCGACGGAATAGAGCAGGCCGCCGACGACGATCAGGACGAATGTCGCGATGGGAAGGTGTGTCGTCAGGGGACCGGCGGCGAAGACGCCGCTCCAGCCCATGGCGAGATAGATGAGGATGGCCAGTCGGTCGTAGCGGCCCGGAAACAGGAATTTCAGCGCCACGCCCGCCGCCGCCATCAGCCAGATGAAGACCAGCATGCCGGCGAGCAACGGATCGTCCATGCCGCGCTGCAGGAAGGGTGTGTAAGTGGCGGCGATCAAAACGAAGATCGCCGAATGGTCGAAGCGGCGCAGGTGCCATTTCACCTTCGATACCGGCCACAGATTATAGGCGAAAGAGGTAGCGAGCGCCACGACGAGGCCGACGCCGTAGACCCAGGCTGCCGCGAGCTGGCCGCTCGTCGCCCACACCGTGGCGTAGAAGATCAGCGCCGTGACGCCGACCAGCGCGAAAACCACGCCGACACCATGCACGATGCCGTCGGCGATCACCTCCGACCGGTCATAGTTCCACTTGACGCCCTTGATTTCCACGATGGCCCGCCCTGTTTTGTCCGCTAGGTCATCGTGGCGTGTTTGGCGTACTGAAACAAGACCTTCGGCGGCGCGCGCGGATCACGAAAGGTTGCCGTTCTTTACGTCTGCGCGATGCACGCCTCGCAAAGCGCGGCATGCGGCACGGCGGCAAGACGCGCGGGCGCAATGGCATTGCCGCACTTGGCGCAGGTGCCGAAAGTGCCGGCCGCGACACGGTCGAGCGCGGCGTCTATCGCCTTCAGCTCCTTGAGACCGGTCGCACCGAACTCCTCCAGCACCTCGTCGTTCTCGCGCTCGATGGCGCGGTCGGCGCTGTCGCCGCTCTTCAGCGTGTCGAGATCCGTCTCGATCCTGTTCAGCCGGCTGTAAAGCTCGCGCTTGCGGGTGAGAAGAATGTCCTTGTACTGCGCCAGATCCGTCACGATTGCGGTCTCCCTTCGTTGAAATGCATCCGGGGAAAAATGGCATCCTCATTGTAAACCGGCATTGATCAGAATCAAGTTCCCACACCACGTCGTCAACGTGGCGTTGACAGTAAATCGTTGAAACGCCATCTTTCGTGAACGCTGCTGTTCCGCCATATTCCTCCTCGACACAACGGTTTCCGAGGGAAACCGACAAAGGGATGACAATCATGACGGACCTCGACAGACGAACGTTCCTCGGCGCTGCCGCCGCCGGCATCGCCGTCGCCAAGGCCGGCCCCACGCACGCGGAGACCGCCCCCATGACCGATGCAACGACCGATACCAGCACCCACGCCGTAGACATGCCAGCCTTCGTCGACCACTCGCACCTGACGGTGGTCGACCTGCCGATGACCTCGGCCTTCTATCAACAGGTCATGGGCCTGACGGTGCTGGATAGTGCCGCATCCGGCGAGACGCTCGGCGTTGCCGGCCGGCCGCTGCTCACGCTTTCGACCGGCAGCAATGCGGCGCGCGCGCCGCGCAATGCGCCCGGCCTCTTCCACACCGCCTTCCTCGTGCCTGATCGCAAGGAGCTGGGCCGCTGGCTGGCGCATGCCGCGCACAACAATGTCCAGCTCACCGGCGCGTCGGATCATCTCGTCAGCGAGGCGATCTATCTCGACGACCCCGAGGGCAACGGCATCGAGATCTATCGCGACCGCGACCGGTCCGAATGGACCTATGTGCCCGACGGCACGGTGAAGATGGCGACGAACCGGCTCGACCTGCAGGCGCTTTATGACGAAGCGCCGAAGGACGGCTGGACAGGACAGGAAAACGGCACGGTCATCGGCCATATCCACCTGCAGGTTTCCGATATTCCGGAAGCCAACGCCTTCTTCAACGGCGTGCTCGGTCTCGACATCATGACGACCTATCCGGGCGCAAGCTTCTTCGCGACGGGCAAATACCACCACCATGTGGCGGCCAATGTCTGGAATTCGCGGGGGCAGCCGAAGCGCCAGAACGGCATGACCGGCCTTGCCGACTACACGATCCGCTTCAACGACAAGGCCAAGCTCGATGCGGCCGTCGCCAAGCTGGATGAACTCTCGCTTGCGACCACCCGCTCCGGCGACACCGTCTCGCTCGTCGATCCCTGGGGCATCGGGCTGAAGCTTTCGGCCTGAGCATGACAGCCGGCGCGTTCAGAACGCGCCGGCCTTTTCAATCATACAGATAATGCGCCGCCCACTCCTCGTGCGGCACCTGATCGCCGATCTTGTACTTGAACGCGTTGACGTCCAGCCGGTCGGCGCTGGCCTCGCATTTGTAGGACAGGCGATACCATTCGCCCTTGCTGCGGAAGACCGCGCCCTTCGTCTTGAAGGTCGTGCCGTCGAGCTTGGGATCGCCGAAGGCGTAGGCGATCACCTTGTCGGGACGAAAACCGTCCTTGGCGTCGCCGATCTGATCCATCGCCTCCATGTCGCAGCGCTGTTCCAGCCGCTCTTCCGGCGTCAGCTTCTCCAGCTGACCGCGGATGCGGGCATCGATGGACAAGGCCGGCGATGCCAGCGTCAGGGTGCAGAGGGCGGCGAGAAGCCCGGTTGCCTGCCGTTTCAAAGGTGTCACTCCTCTTCGTGGCGTCATTTCCGACGTCTTAATTCGGGGTCAGCGCGCAATATGTCGATTTGACGACAGCCGGCAACCCACCTCCGGTTTCAACTGCGGATGCTTATGGAACTTCCCTCTCTGCGGTGCGTTCATCGCGCGAACTGGGGAAAACACCATGCACGACACGGCAGCAAAGCCGGCCGAACGGCGCCTCATGAGAGGCACTCTCGACATCGAAAAAGATCTTGCGGAAGACGCACCCCGCCGTCCGGGGCTCGGCATGGCCGGCGACTGGGCGGCAATCGGCATCTTCTTCATCATGGCGATGGGTGTGGTCTACCTGATGGCGCCGATCCTCATTCCGCTGTCGCTCGCGGTCGTCACCGGCCTGATCTTCGGGGTGGCGGCGGAGAAACTGAACGAATTCGGCATCCCGCCTTTGCCGACGGCCCTGCTGCTTGCGGGTGCCTTCGGCTTCGGCCTCTTCCTCGTCGCCGGCCTGCTTGCCGACCCCATCGCCCAGCTTGCCGCCAATGCGCCGGATCTGGTGCGGGGCGCCTATGACCGGATCACGCCGATGTTTTCGCGCCTCGGCTGGCTCAGCATCCATCCGGAAACCTTCCAGTCCGGGCAGATGTCGATGGAAAAGGTGCTGGAAAATACCGGCAGCATCCTTGGCATCCTCTCCTCCAACCTGACGCCTGCCCTGCTGCAGGGCATGATCTTCTTCGCCGCGCTCGTGCTCTTCCTGTCGGCCCGGCTGAAGCTGCGCCAGATGATCATCATGGCCTTTCCCCGTCGCGGCCAGCGCCTCACCACCATCCGCATCATGAACGCCATCGACAGCGCGCTCGGCTACTACTTTGCCACCGCGGCACTCGTCTATGGCGGGCTCGGCATCGTCACCACGCTCATCACCTGGGGCGGCGGGCTTGCCATGCCGGCGCTCTGGGGGCTCTTTGCCTTCATCTCCAGCTTCGTGCCCTTCCTCGGCGTCACGCTGATGACGATCGCGCTCGCCACCGCAGGCCTTCTCACGCATGACACGGTCACGATGGGCCTGCTGCCGGCACTCGCCTTCTTCATCGTGCATCTCGCCATGGAAAATCTCGTCATGCCGGCGGTGATGGGAAAACGGCTGGAGGTCAACGCCTTCATCATCTTCACCGCCATCATCTTCTGGACCTGGATGTGGGGGGCCGCCGGCGCCATGCTGGCACTTCCCCTCTCCATCATCGGCATGACCATCGCCGACGAACTGCGCCCCGCAAAACGCAAGGCCCGTCGCACCCTGCCGGGCTGACCCGGACTTGCGCGAGAACAATATACATTATATGAAAATGTATATTGTTCTCGTCAGGAGCCGCGCTTGACCTTTCGTCAATCCACAACCGCGGATGCGATGGCGTCGCAGGCGACGGAGGTCGCGGGCCTTCTGAAGACGCTTGCCCATCCCGCCCGGCTGATGCTGGTCTGCAGCCTTGTCGACCGCGAATACGCCGTCAGCGCGCTGGAAGAGGCGCTTGGCCTCCACCAGCCGAACCTGTCGCAGCAGTTGAACGTGCTGCGCGAGGCCGGCATCGTCGAGACGCGGCGGGAGGGCAAGCAGATATTCTATCGCCTGACCGGGGAAAAGGCCGCGCGGCTCGTCGAAGCCCTGCACGGCATTTTTTGCGAGGAGCATGCGCGCCAATGACAGCCTACCTTCCCTCCCTCTTCGGCGGCATGCTGATCGGCCTATCCGCCCTCCTGCTGCTTGCCCTCAACGGCCGCGTCGCCGGCGTGAGCGGTATCGTCGGCCGGCTGGCGCAGGGCGTGAACGTCGCCGTCAATGCCGGCTTCGTCGCCGGCCTGCTCTCTGGGCCCGTGCTTTATCATATGTTTGCCGGCGGCTGGCCGGCCGTGACGGTCACGACGCCGCTGCCTCTCATCGCCATCGCCGGACTGCTCGTCGGCTTCGGCACGCGGATGGGCTCCGGCTGCACCAGCGGCCATGGCGTCGTCGGCCTCGCCCGGCTGTCACCCCGCGCCTTCGCCGCCGTCGCGAGTTTCCTCCTTGCCGGCGTCCTCGCCGTTACGATCTTGCGAGGTTTCGGCCTGTGACCCGCCCCATCCTGCAAATGCTCGCAGCCCTCGTCTCCAGCGCAATCTTCGGCCTCGGCCTTGCCCTGTCCGGCATGCTCGATCCCGCCCGCGTGCAGGGCTTTCTCGACGTGACAGGCGCGTGGGATCCGAGCCTCGCCTTCGTGCTCGGCGGCGCCGTCACCGTCATGTTCCTCGGCCTGCGGCTGATCGGCCGTCTCAAACGCCCCGCCTTCGACGTCCGGTTCCATCTGCCGGAAAACCGCGCGATCGATCGGCGGCTGGTGCTCGGCTCCGCGCTTTTCGGCATCGGCTGGGGCATCGGCGGCTTCTGCCCCGGCCCGGCAGTGGCCGTTCTCTCGCTCGGCCTCGTCGAGCCGCTCGTCTTCGTGTTCTTCATGCTGGCCGGCATGATCCTGCACGACCGCCTTTTCGTTCGCCGTCCGCGAGGCGAAGGCAACCTTCCGGCTTGATGCGAAGCATCCAGCTCTCTATCTCTCTTGTCCCGACACAGTTGCGAACAGAAAGCCTTTACGCTTTTTTCGCGATTGCCGCCCCCGCCGACCGATTTCCCGGAGTGACATCTTGCCTGTCTTCAAGAATCTGCCCGCCGCCCCCGTCGCTGCCAAGAAGCCGCAGGAGGACACCCGTCACGGCATCACCCGTCGCGACGACTATGCCTGGTTCCGCGACGAGAACTGGCAGGCGATGTTCAAGGATCCCTCGATCCTCCAGCCCGACATCCGCACCCATCTGGAAGCCGAAAACGCCTATATGAACGCGGCGATGGCCGACACCGAAGCGCTGCAGAAGGTGCTGTTCGCCGAGATGCGCGGCCGCATCAAGGAGGACGACAGCTCGGTTCCGGTGAAGGACGGCCCCTATGCCTATGGCACCGCCTATGTCACCGGCGGCGAACAACCGCGCTTTTTCCGCGAGCCGCGCGACGGCGGCGAACGGGTGATCCTGCTCGATGGCGACAAGGAGGCCGCCGGCAAGGACTATTTCCGCCTTTCCGGCATCGACCATGCGACCGATCACTCCATCGGCATCTGGGGTTATGACGACAAGGGTTCGGAATACTTCACGCTGAAGGTGCGCGACCTCGCAACCGGCGAGGACCGGGCGGACGAGATCGTCAATTCCGGCGGCGACGGCGTCTGGGCACCCGATGCGAAGAGCTTCTTCTACACCGCGCTCGACGAGAACCATCGCCCGTCGAAAATCTTCCACCACATCCTCGGCGAACGCCAGGAGAACGACCGGCTGGTCTACGAGGAGAAGGATGCGGGCTTCTTCATGTCGGTCGGCGGCTCCCTTCTCGACGACGTCATCTATATCGACATCCACGACCACGAGACGAGCGAATACCGCCTGCTCTCCACCAATGACCTGCTCGCCAATCCCGTCATCGTCGCGCCGCGCCAGACGGGCCTCGAATATTCGATGACGGAGGGCGGCGACGTCTTCTACATCCTGACCAATGCCGACGGCGCCAAGGACTTCAAGATCATGCAGGCGCCGGTGACAGCGCCCGGCCGCGAGAACTGGGTGGAGGTCGTGCCGCACCGCGCCGGCACGCTCATCCTCAACCACATGGCCTTTGCCCGCCACCTCGTCTGGCTGGAGCGCCACGAGGGCCTGCCGCGTATCGTCGTGCGCGATCGCGAGAGCGGCGAGGAACACGCCATCGCCTTTGCCGAGGAAGCCTATTCGCTCGGCCTGTCGGGGGCCGCGGAATACGACACCGACGTCATCCGCTTCTCCTATTCCTCGATGACGACGCCCTCGCAGCTCTTCGACTACAACATGGCGACGCGCGAGCGCACGCTCCTGAAGACGCAGGAAGTCCCCTCCGGTCACAATCCGGACGACTACGTCACGCGCCGTGTCTTCGCACCGGCCTTCGACGGCGAGACGGTGCCCGTCACCCTGCTTTACCGCAAGGATACGCCGCTCGACGGCTCGGCACCCTGCCTGCTCTACGGCTACGGCGCCTACGGCATCACCATCCCGGCGTCCTTCAACACCAACTGCCTGTCACTCGTCGATCGCGGCTTCGTCTACGCCATCGCCCATATCCGGGGCGGCAAGGACAAGGGTTTTGCCTGGTACGAAAATGGCAAGATGGACAGGAAGACCAATACGTTCAAGGACTTCATCGCGGCGGCCGACTATCTGAATCAAGAGAAGTTCACGTCCTACGCAAACATCGTCGCCGAGGGCGGCTCGGCGGGCGGCATGCTGATGGGCGCGATCGCCAACATGGCGCCGGAAAAATTCGGCGGCATCATCGCCGCCGTGCCCTTCGTCGATGTGCTGAACACCATGCTCGACGACACGCTGCCGCTCACCCCGCCGGAATGGCCCGAATGGGGCAACCCGATCGACAGCAAGAACTTCTACCAGCTGATGGCGAGCTACTCGCCCTACGACAATGTCGAGGCGAAGCCCTATCCCGCCATCCTCGCGCTATCAGGCCTGACGGATCCGCGCGTCACCTATTGGGAACCGACCAAATGGGTGGCGAAGCTGCGCGAGAAGACGACGGGCTCGGAACCGATCCTCCTCAAGACCAATATGGGCGCCGGCCATGGCGGCGCCTCGGGTCGGTTCCAGCGGCTGGAGGAGATCGCCTTCGAATACGCCTTCGCGATCAAGGTCGCGGGGAAGATGTGAGCCTGCCAAAAGAAAGACCGGTGCCATAAGGGCACCGGTCATCAAGTTTCCGGTCAGAGGGTCGTCCTGACCGGGATCAGTGAAAGGCCCCTACACAGGCCTGCAAGTCGTTCAGCATCGCGGTGGAACCCTTGAGGCTGGTGCTGATATCGCCGATGCGGATGTGATTGCCGCGCTTCAGGGCCTCGATGACGGAGCGATCGCTGCCGAGGTCGTAGGCGATCTCCTGGCGGCCATAGGCCTTGCCGCTGACATCGTAGCCCTTGTCGTCATCGATCCAGTATTTCGCGTCGCTCGCATGGCTGTCGGCATAGTCGTAGGACGCGTCCTGGAAGCCGAAGGTCACATGGCCATCCCCGTACAAGCGGAAGGCGGCGGAACGGTCGCCGTCGCCTCGGCGGGTGGCGCGGCAGTTCAGGAAGCGGCGGTCGCTCCCCAGATCGGCCACGATGTCCCAGCCGGCGACCGAGCGCGCCACGCGGTAGGGATCGGCGTCCGAGCCGTAGCCATCGGCGGCGGCCTTGCCGTTGTCCGCATAGGCGTCCGTCTTGGTCTCCGGCTTCATTTCATGGCTTGAATGGTCGTTCGAAGCGTGCGCGTCGGCCGGGAAATCGCGCAGCAGGTCGCGGTAGCGGTCGAAGTAGCCGAGGCGGCGCACATCGACGAATTCCAGCTCGTAGTCTTCCAGCGAGCGCACGCTGTTGTCGCGCAAGCGCACGAGACCGCGCAAACGCAGGCAGCCGTCACCGCAATCGATTTCGTCGACATATTCGCGTGCATTGTCGTCGGGCGTCTTCACCGCGACGCCGAAGCCGTGGCGGCGTTCGTCGTTGATCGCGCGGAACATCAGCGATTGCGCGTAACCACGGCGATCCTCATCGAAATAGTCGTAGATCGCGCGCTCTTCGCTCGGGCTCAGGTCATCCTGCGTCGCCACACGGATGCGGCGCTCGGGAATGCCTGCCGAGGTGATGATGTTGCGCAGCCGTTCGTGCGAATAGACGGTCGTGAAATAGGAGATGTCCTCGCAGCTTTCCGGCGGAGCCCAGAAGCGAAAATCGACAAGCGCCAGCTGGCCGTCCTTGTAGAGATCGCCAAGCCGGCGGTCGCTGTTGTTGAAGGAGAAGCGGCCGCAGGGATCGTGCTGGTCGTTGGAGAAGGTCAGGTATGGCAGGTTGCCGGTATCCTCGTGCTCGCGCTCGAAGCGCTTGCCGAGAAGGTCGATCTTACGCTGCGCGATGGTGGCGAAGATGCCTTTCGGGTAGCGGCTGAGATACCGGTCATAGGCCTCGCGGTTGTCGGAAAGCGAAGCGAATTCGTAGAAGGCGATTTCGGCCGCGTCGACCTTGTCGTCATCAGGGTTCAGCGCGAACTTGCCGTAGTCGGCGTCGCTCTGCCAGATCTCCTGTCTGCCCTTGCTGCGCTCCTTGACGATGTCGCCGACCTTGCGGAAGGCGTCTTCCAGCGCAAGGCCGGGGATGCTGATCGCATCGACGAAGGCCGAGGCGAAGGGGCTGATCGGCGTACCCTCATAGTCATAGGCGGTGCCGGGCGCGGCGGCATAGGCGTAGTGGATGCCCGTGGCGTTCTTCGGTTCGGCCAGGCCATCGGGGATATCGCGCAACGTCGGGAACGGGTTTTCATGAGCGGCATCGAACAGCACGACCTTGAGGCCCTTGCCGATCCCGCGCAACGTATCGCTGACCTGCGAGACGGGCAGCGAGCGGTTCCGGAGGCCTGTCATCGTGCGGCCGGAGGCATCGGTCGGCAGCAGGAAATTGTCGCCGTCGAGCTGCACGGCATAGCCGGAGAAATAGACGAAGATCACCGGGTCCTGCGCCTTCTCCGCACGACGCGTGAAAGTGTTCAGCGCCGAGAGCATGGCGAGGTTGTCGGCGTCGGTCACG
This sequence comes from Shinella sp. CPCC 101442, assembly GCF_024704725.1. Taxonomy (GTDB): domain Bacteria; phylum Pseudomonadota; class Alphaproteobacteria; order Rhizobiales; family Rhizobiaceae; genus Shinella. Next base: position 562,229 of record NZ_JALIQS010000002.1, read on the forward strand.
CGGGTCACGTCGAAATCCGCCCGCTCCAGCGCCTCGCCCACAAGATCGATGTCGTTCAGCGGGTTTTCCAGCGGCTCGGCATCCTCGTACTCGGCATTGCCGATGAGGAGCGCATAACGCTCGGCGGCAAAGGCGGCGGGGGCCGTAAGGAGAACAAGACAGGCGGCGAGCGCCCCGAGCATCCGCCCGATCATGCACTGGACATTGCGCTGCACGTTATCCTCCCTCCGGGAAACGACATGGTGCGCGGCCCTGCCGACCGGATGCACGCATGTTTGCTGAGAAAGGGACGTGCCGACCCGCCCGCTTATTCAGGTTGCTTATGGAGAGGACGATGAAATTCCATCCTCCCCGATGCAGCAAGACCTGTGGCAAGGACAAAAGCGGGAGCGAAAGGTTTTGTTGAGATGCCGCTGCTAGCGTCACGCGCAGAGACGAATGGAAGCGCATGACCCTTCTGACGCGCCCACAGCCCGACGAGGCCGGCGTGGAGCACCGCGTGCTCCGCGACCGCGCGGCCATGGCCGATATGGCTGCGGCCTGGCGCGATCTCGATGCCTGCGCCGGCAACCCCTTCACCTATTTCCAGAGCGCCGACTGGTGCCTCAAATGGATCGAGACCTTTGCCAGCCCGAAATGCCGGCCGCAGGTGCATACGCTCTGGCGGGATGGGCGGCTGATTGCCGTCTGGCCACTGATGTTGTCGGGCGGCGTGCTGAAGCGGCTGGAGCCCCTCGGCTGGCCGCATAGCCAATATGCCAATCTGCTGACCGACCCGGCCTATGGCGGGGTGACAGCCCGGCTGCTGACCGGCCTTGCGGGCCACGACCTGATGGTTCTCGACGGCGTGCCCGATGGCTCGGCGCTGGCCGGCCTGCTTGGCGAAACGCCGCCGCTAGCGTCGCTTGCCAACAGTGCGGCGATGCTGGACCTTTCCGCCTTCGCGACGCCGCAGGCCTATGCGGAGACGCTCAGCAAGACGCAGCGCCGCAACCGCAACCGACGGCGCAATGCGCTGGCGCGCGAGGGCGAACTCTCCTTTGCCGTGCTCTTCCCCGGCGATGCCGGCTTTGCCGAAGGCGTGGCGACCTGCGTCGCCTTCAAGCGCCAATGGCTGCGCGAGACCGCCCGGCGCGGCACGGGGCTCGCCTTCGAGGGATTCGACCGTTTTCTCGCTTCGCTTTCGGGGGACGAGGCGGCGTTGTCCGGCGCCTGTCTTTCCGTCCTGAAGGCCGGCGACCGGCTCATCGCGGGCGAGATCGGCTTTCTGCATCATGGCCACTACCACGCCTATCTCGGCGCCTTCGACTGGGCGCTGCGCGAGGCCTCGCCCGGCAAGGTGCAGATGGACATGACGGTCTGCTGGCTGATCGAGCGCGGCGTGAAGACCTATGACCTGCTCGGCAATCCCGCCGACTACAAGGACAGCTGGAGCAACAGTGCGGTGGAGCTGCAGTCCTATGCCCTGCCCGCCAGCCTCGCCGGCCGCGCCTATGCGCATCTCTGGACCGCACGCCTGCGCCCCGGCCTCAAGCGCCTCTATTATGGCCTGCCTTACCGGCTGCGCCGTCTCGCCCGGGTCAGCCAGAGTTTCGGCCTTTTCCTCCTGATCGCCTGACAAACCTTTCGTTCCCGGCCTTAAGTCCCTATCTCTAGGGCAAACAGCAGGGATGGATGATCATGAGCGGCGCAGCGACGATACATTTCGACAACAGTTATGCGCGCCTGCCGGACGCCTTTTTCGCGCCGGTCGATCCGACCCCGGTGGAAGCGCCGCGACTGATTGCGTTCAACAGGGCGCTCGCCGCAGAACTCGGCCTCGACGCCGATGCGCTGGAGCGCCACGGTGCGGCCTATTTCTCCGGCAACACGCCGCTGCCCGGCTCGTTGCCGCTCGCCATGGCCTATGCCGGCCACCAGTTCGGCCAGTTCGTGCCGCGGCTTGGCGACGGGCGGGCGATCCTGATCGGCGAGGTGATCGACCGCGCGGGAAAACGGCGCGACATCCAGCTCAAGGGCGCCGGCCAGACACCCTATTCGCGCCGTGGCGACGGGCGCGCGGCGCTCGGGCCCGTGCTGCGCGAATACATCATCAGCGAGGCCATGCATGCGCTCGGAATTCCGACGACGCGCGCGCTGGCGGCCGTCACCACCGGCCAGCCGGTCTATCGCGACCGGGTGCTGCCCGGCGCCGTCTTCACGCGCGTCGCGGCCAGCCACATCCGTGTCGGCACTTTCCAGTTCTTTGCCGCGCGCGGCGAGACGGACAACATCCGCATCCTCGCCGACCACGTCATCGAGCGGCACTACCCGGAGCTGAAAGACGTCGAAAAACCCTATCTGGCACTGCTCGACGCGGTAGCGGAGCGGCAGGCCGCGCTGATCGCAAAATGGCTCGGCGTCGGCTTCATCCACGGCGTGATGAACACCGACAACATGACGATCTCGGGCGAGACCATCGACTTCGGCCCCTGCGCCTTCATGGACCGATACGATCCGCGCACCGTCTATTCCTCCATCGACCAGCACGGGCGCTACGCCTTCGGCAACCAGCCTGGCATTGGACAGTGGAACATCGCGCGCCTTGCCGAGGCCCTGCTGCCGATCCTCGACGAAAACGAGGACAAGGCGGTGGAAGCGGCGAACGAAGCCGTCGCCCGCTTCATGGACCGTTTCCAGGCCCATTGGAAAATCGTCATCCGCGCCAAGCTCAGCCTCGGCGAGGACGAACGGGACGGCGATCAGGGCCTCATTCGCGACCTGCTCGTCACGCTCTACGAGCAGAAGGCCGATTATACCCTGACGTTCCGGCGCCTTGCCGATGCCGCGGAGGATGCGCGCGCGGATGCCGCGCTCGGCGCGCTGCTGGAAGACCCGGCCGCCCTCACCCCGTGGCTTTCCGTCTGGCGCGAACGGCTTTCGCAGGATGCGACGACGCCTTCGGCGCGTGCGCAAGCGATGCGCAAGGCCAATCCCGCCTTCATCCCGCGCAACCACAAGGTGGACGAGGCCTTGACGGCGGCCGTCGACCACGGCGATTTTTCGCTGTTCGAGGCGCTGAACGACGTTCTTTCAAAGCCTTATACGGACCAGCCGGCCTTTGCCCCCTATGCCGAGCCGCCGAAGCCCGGCGAGGAAATCACGGCGACGTTCTGCGGCACCTGAAACGCGGGAGGAACATCGCAGCCATGCAAAATCGCGTGATCGCACACATTGAAGCGTCACGTTTCCGCCCTAATTTCTCCTGCGTCCCTCCTTGAGCCGGACGTCATGTCGGCCCCTCCCCGCCGACATTGCCACGGAGACTATCATGTTGCTTTCTCTCACTGCTACGCTCGTCGCCCTCATCGGTCTGGTGCTGACGGGCGGCGGCGGTTGGCTGCTGTCGCTCGGCGGCAGCCCCTATTATCTCGTCACCGGCCTTACCTTCCTCGTCACGGCCATCCTGCTTTTCCGCCGCTCCAGCGCGGCGCTCTGGCTTTATGCCCTCATCATCCTCGGTTCGCTCGGCTGGGCGGTCTGGGAAGTCGGCTTCGACTGGTGGCAGCTCGGCCCGCGCGGCGGCGTCATCGTGCTTCTCGGCCTGTGGCTGATGCTGCCGGCGATCCGCCGCCCGCTCGGCTTTGCGAGCCCGACCGGCACGCCCTACCCCGCCTCCGCCCTGCCGCTCGGCGTCGCCGTCGTCGTCGCGATCGCCGTCGCCGGCTATTCGATGACGCAGGATCCGCACGATCTGTCCGGCGCGCTGCCGACCGACGTCGTCAATGCGACACCCGCGCTCGGTGGCAACGTACCCGCGGGCGAGTGGCACCAGTATGGCCGCACGCAATACGGCCAGCGCTATTCGCCGCTCGACCAGATCAACACGGAGAACGTCTCGAAACTCGCGGTCGCCTGGCAATACCAGACCGGCGACGTGAAGAAGCCCGACGATGTCGGCGAGACCACCTACCAGGTGACGCCGCTGAAAGTGGGCGACACGCTCTATATGTGCACGCCGCATAACTGGGCGATCGCGCTCGATGCCGCCACCGGCAAGGAGAAATGGAAATTCGATTCCAACTCCGGCATGAACCCGGATCGCCAGCACCAGACCTGCCGCGGGGTGACCTACTATGCCGATCCGGCAGCCACCGCCGGCACGGCCTGCGCCGCCCGCGTCTATTTGCCGACGTCGGATGCCCGCCTGATCGCGCTCGATGCCGCCACCGGCGACGTCTGCACGAGCTTTGCCGAAAACGGCGTGCTGCACCTTGAAAAGGGCATGCCGTACAACCCGGCCGGCTACTACTACTCCACCTCGCCGCCGGCCATCACCGATGGCAAGATCATCATCGGAGGCGCGGTCAACGACAACTATTCGACGCAGGAACAGTCCGGCGTCATCCGCGCCTTCGACGTGAATTCCGGCGCGCTGATCTGGAACTGGGATTCCGGCAATCCGGATATCACCACCCCGCTGCCGGAAGGTCAGGTCTACACGGTCAACTCGCCGAATTCCTGGTCGGTCTTCAGCTATGACGAAGCCCTTGGCCTCGTCTATGTGCCTCTCGGCAACCAGGTGCCGGACCAGCTCGGCATGGGCCGCAGCGAACATGTCGAGAAGTACTCGTCCTCCATCGTGGCGCTCGACATCAAGACCGGTGCCATGCGCTGGGTACGCCAGACGGTCCACCATGACCTCTGGGACATGGACGTGCCCGCCCAGCCGGTTCTGATCGACATCACCAGGGACGGTGCGACCACGCCCGCCCTCGTCGGTCCGACCAAACAGGGCGACATCTACGTGCTCGACCGGCGCACCGGCGAGCCGATCATCCCCATCAAGGAGATCCCGGCGCCGACCGGGGCAATCCCGGAAGATTTTACCGCCCCGACACAGCCCATATCCGATCTCACCTTCTCGCCGCCGCCGCTGACGGAAAAGAACATGTGGGGCGTCACCATGTTCGATCAGCTCGCCTGCCGCATCGACTTCCTGTCGATGAAATACGAGGGCCGCTACACGCCGCCGTCGCTGCAAGGCACCATCGTCTATCCCGGCAATTTCGGTACGTTCAACTGGGGCTCGGTCGCGGTGGACCCCGAACGGCAGATCATGTTCGGCATGCCGACCTATCTCGCCTTCACCTCCCGCCTCGTGCCGCGCGACCAGATCCCGCCGAAGGGACAGAGCGAAAAGGGTTCCGAACAGGGCCTCAACCGCAATGACGGCGCACCCTACGGCGTCTTCATGGGACCGTTCCTCGGCCCGCTCGGCATTCCCTGCCAGGCGCCGCCATGGGGCTATGTCGCGGGAGCGGACCTTGCGACCGGTCACATTGCCTACAAGCACAAGAACGGCACGGTCCGGGACATGACGCCGCTGCCGCTGGCCTTCAAGCTCGGCGTGCCCGGCATCGGCGGCCCCATCATCACCAAGGGCGGCGTCGCCTTCCTGGGTGCTGCGGTCGACAATTACATCCGCGCCTATGACGTCACCACCGGGCGGCAGCTCTGGGAAGGCCGCCTTCCCGCCGGCGGACAGGCGACACCCATGACCTATACCGTCGGCGACAAGCAGTATGTGCTGATCGTCGCGGGCGGCCATGGCTCGGTCGGCACCAAGCCGGGCGACTACGTCATCGCCTACACGCTGCCGTAGAAACGACAAGTCTCGCAAAAGCTGCAACCGCTATGGGTCTCCCTGAACATTTTTCAGGGAGACCTTTTCCATGAAGATCGACGGCAGCCTCATTTCGGCCTACGCGACCAACCGTCAGCGTACGACAAGCGACAGCAGCCCCTATACCGGCGCCGATGCCGGCTCGTCCTCCTCCCGCAACATCCCGACCGTCAGCGCGGCAGGCACGATGCCCTCGGGCCTTGCCAATGCGCTGTGGCTCACCAATGCCAAGGTCGAGAAGGCGCAGGAAGAGAGCGACAGCCTGGTTGCCGAATTCATGGAGCTTTCCAAGATGACGCCGGCCGAGCGCCTCCGGAAGGAAATCCTCGACCGCATGGGCCTTGACGAGGCGAGCCTCGCCGCCCTGCCCGACGAGCAGCGCGAGGCGATCGAGGAAGACATCCGCCGCGCCATCAAGGAACAGCTCGGCATCGACGAAACCCAACATGCCGGCGCCACGGACGGGCAATCCACCGCCGGTACGGAGGAAGCGGAGGCCTGACCAGCCTCCGCTTCATTTCCCCTGTCTTCCGGCCGCGCGAAAAAGCCGATTGACAACAGCCGCGATTTCGAGAATATCGCCGACATGATCAAGAGCACGCACATCGCCGCGACGTATTTTTGGCTGTTCCGATAGGAGCGGCTGTTTGATCATGTCAACAAGCCGCCATCAGGCGGCTTTGTTGTTTTAAAGGGCACCTGATGGCACAAGAACCAAGGAGCCCGAAATGCACAATACCGTCATCAAGCTAGACCCTGCCGCCCTCGAACGCCCGCCGATGCTGACCATCCGCTCCGCGCGCCAGGGCGACCTGCAGCAGATCCTCGACATGATCGCACTGCACGCCGAATGCCACGGCGACACCGCAAAAATCTCCGCCGTCGATCTCGACCGCGACCTGTTCGGCGCCAATCCGTGGATCACTGCGCTCGTCGCCGAAGCGGGCGGCCGGCTGATCGGCTACGCGCTTCTCGTGCCGATGTACCGTGCCGCCGAAGGCATGCGCGGCATGGAACTGCACCAGATCTTCGTGCGCAAGGACCATCGTGGCCACGGCATCGGCCGCCACCTCGTTTCGCGCGCCCGCGAGCACGCCCGCATCGCCGGCTGCGGCTACCTCTCCGTCAGCGCCGCCACCGGCAATTTCGGCGCGCACCGCTTCTACGAGCAAATGAATTTCCGCGCTGGTCCCGTCACGGGCATGCGCTACGTACAGGCTCTGGGCTGAGGCGCAACAGCAGGAGGACACCGACATGGCAAAGCGACTGGCTATCGTGCTGACCGAGGGTTACGCCGACTGGGAGTGCGGCCTGCTGATGGCGACCGCGCGCCACGAATGCGGGGCAAAGACGGTCATCCTGACGCCCGGCGGCGGGAACGTCACCTCGCTCGGCGGCGTCTCCGTCCAATCCGCGGGCGTGGCGGAAGATGCCGATCCGGCCGATTTCGATGTGCTCGTGCTTTGCGGCGGCACGATCTGGCAGAGCGATGACGTGCCCGACCTTTCGGCTCCGGTCGGGCGTTTCATCGACGCCGGAAAGCCGGTCGCCGGCATCTGCGACGCGACCCTGGCGCTCGGCCGCCTGGGCCTGCTCGACGCGCGCGCCCATACCGGCAACTATTCCAGCCAGCTCAAGGACGTCGTGCCCGCCTATCGCGGCGGCGCCCTCTACCGCGACCAGCCCCAGGCCGTGCGCGACAGCGGCGTCATCACCGCGTCTGGCGCCGCACCAGTTTCGTTTGCGCGAGAGATCCTCAATGCCATCGGCCTCGGCTCGCCCGAGCTGCTTGACTATCTCGGCATGTATGGGGATGAACATCGCAAGGTGGGCAGCTGAGGTCCGTCACCGCGTCTGATACCCCGCCAACCCACCCCTGTCTTCCGCGACGAGCCAGGTACTGGCTATGCCGTGCTGTTCACGGACAAAACAGGACACTGTCACGCGAGCTGCCGATCATTCTTCCGACGCCTGTACTGTCCTGAAGGGGATTCACATGGCAGTCATCACATTGAAGAATATCGGAACCAAAGGGTTCGATCTATCCGCGCTGGATATTTGGCGGCCTCGGGAACGACACTTTGAAGGTCGGCGCCGGGAACGACGCCGTCAACGGCGGCTCCGGTGTCGACAAGGTCTATGGCGGCGCGGGCGCGGATATCCTGTCCGGAAACAACAATATCGACACGTTCGTCTTCAAGTCCAAATCGGATTCGGCGGTCGTAAAGGCAGGTCACGACACTCGGCATCATCCGCCGCTCGCGTGGTATGAGCGGCGGATAGGGTTGCAATGATCCGCAGAGCACCGCAATCACCTCAATGTGCCGGCACCGCCTTCAGATAGGCTGCGATCGCCTCGCGGTCCTCCTTCGGCAGTTGGGCCATGTTCTTCTGCACAGACACCATCGAGCCGCCGACGCTGTCGAAATCCGGGGTGAAGCCGGTTTCGAGGTAGCTGGCGATATCGCCCGCACTCCAGCTGCCGAAGCCGCCTTCGGCCGGCGTGATGTTGGGGATGCGCCCCTCACCTTCCGGATTAGGGCCCCCGGCGAGCCATTGCCCCACCTTCAGCCCACCGAGCAGGTCGCGTGGGGTGTGGCATTCGCCGCAATGGCCGGGGCCCTCGACGAGATACTGCCCGCGCTTCACCGTCTCGTCGGCATCGGCGAGCGTCACGCGCGGCTCCTCGTTGAGATAGAGGAACTTCCAGCCGCCGAGCGCCAGGCGGATGTTGAAGGGGAACGGCAGGTCGTGTCCGGGCGCGACATTGGCACTCTTGGGCAGCGTTTTCAGATAACCGTAGAGGTCGTTCACGTCCTTCACCGTCATGCGCGCATAGGAGGCGTAGGGGAAGGATGGATAGAGGTGTTCGCCGTCGCGGCCCGTACCACGCCGCATCGCATCACCGAATTCGGCGAGCGTCCAGGCGCCGATGCCGGCCGTCTCGTCCGGCGAGATGTTCGGCGCGTGGAAGGTGCCGAACGGGCTTTTGAGCCCCAGCCCTCCGGCCAGCACGAGCTTCTGGTCGTCAGGCGCGCCGGGCGCCGCATGACAGCTGACGCAGCCCCCGACATGGAAGATGCGCTCGCCATTGGCCAGATCCGGCTCGCCGGCCGCGGCCCAGGTTTCGGCGGGCAGGCGCTGCGGCGCGGTGACGAACAGGAACGCGCCCGCGCCGATCGCGCCCAGAACGACGATGCCGCCGATGAATTTCTTGAGAGCCATGCGCCGTTTCCTCTCGCTGACCGCAGGATCACATAAAGACACCGCCCCGGCGGCCGGCGCCGGGACAGTGCTGCGTCTTTTCGGGGATGGTCGGTCTACCGCTTACTTCTTGATGCGGTAGACCTCATGACAGGCTGCGCAATTGGGGCCGATCGCCCCGAGGGCCGCCCCCACAGCCGCCTGATCCGCCGGCAGGCTCGCCAGCACGGCTTCGGCATCCGTGCCCAGCTTGGCGGACTTCGCCTTGAAGTCGTCCATCTGCTCCCAGATCTTCGGGCTCGCTTCCGTCTCGTGGCCCGCTTCGGAACCGACCGGGAACTGCTCCGGGAAGGCCTTGGCCACTTCGCTCATCGTCGTGAGCGATGCCTTGACGACCTCCGCGTCATAGGGCTTTTCGCCTTTGGCGATGCCGGAAAGCGCACCCATGGCGCCGCCGACCTTCTTCATCATCTCCTGGCGGACGACCTGTGGCTCGTCCGCCGCCACGACGGCGCCTGCGCCGATGACGGCAAGCGCGGCGGCGGCCGCCAAAGTTCTGAACTTCATCGATTGCTCCCGATTCTGGCGGGCGGTTGTCTCCGCGCCGCCGGTTTGACGATGCAAGGGCATGATTGCATTTTAGGAACTCGATGAAAGTAAAATCTTTTTGACAACCGGAATGCTGCGAAATCAGGCGCCGCCCCAACCGCGCCACAGCGTCACCGCCGCAATGACAACCAGCAGGACGCCCGCCGCACGGCCGATGAAGCGGGTGATTCCGGGGCTGCCGATCAGCGCATCGCGGCTGCGGGCTGCGGCGAGCACCAGCCCGCCATAGATCGCAAGCTGCGTTAGCCAGATCATCAGTAGCATGATTGTCGCCTGCCGCCAGACGGGACCGAATTCCGGGCGCAGGAACTGCGGGAAGACGGCGAGCATGAAGAGATAGGCCTTCGGATTCATCAGGCTCGTCAGCGCGCCCTGGCGAAAACGCGTGATCAGTCCCCGTCGGTCGAGGCTGTCGATGGCGTCGATGACGATCGAGCTTCGAAAGAGCTGCCAGCCGATCCAGGCGACATAGAGCGCACCGGCGACCAGGAGCACGTTGAACAGCTGCGGTGCGAAATGCAGGAGCACGCCGACGCCGAGTGCGGCATAGAGCGTGTGCACCAGCCCGCCCGCCATGATGCCGAAGGTCGCCGAAAGCCCGGCCTTGCGCCCGCCCGAAAGGGCGCTTGCCAGAACGAAGACCATGTCCATGCCAGGCACGATGATGATGCCGGAGAGGAGCAGGAAGAAGAGCCAGAGGTTTTCGGCGTAAGTCATGTCAGTTGTCCGTTGCCAGTTTCAGCGCGGCAACCCCATGCTGCCTTTTCTTTCAAGCGCTTGATGATATGTTATAGAGGAAGCCAACTGACAGGGCTGTGTCAGTTGTGATGGGGAAACCAATGCGCAAGGCTTCGCGGCTGTTCGAGATCATCCAGATATTGCGGCTGGCCCGCCATCCCGTGACCGGTGCGGAGATCGCGGCTCGGCTGGAGGTGACGGTGCGCTCGATCTATCGTGACATCGCCGCCCTTCAGGCGATGCGCGTGCCCGTCGAGGGCGAGCGGGGGATAGGCTATATCCTGCGCCCCGGCTTCGACCTGCCGCCGCTGATGTTTTCCATCGAGGAGACGGAGGCGATCGTTCTGGCGCTGGCGCTTCTGGAACGCACGGGCGACACGGAGCTGAAAGCCGCCGCCGGCCGCGTCGCCGACAAGATTGCCGGTGCCGTGCCGCCGCCGTTGCGCCAGACCCTTTCCGCACGAGCGCTGCATGCCTGGGGCAGCGTGCCCCGCCAGCCCGACGGCATCGATCTCGCCACCGTACGCCGCGCCATCCGCGACGAGGAAAAACTCGTCATCGATTACCGTGACGAATATGCCCGCGCCACCGAGCGCACCATCCGCCCCATCGCGCTGATCTACTATTCGGAAACGGCCAACATCGTCGCCTGGTGCGACCTGCGCGAGGCCATCCGCAACTTTCGCGCCGATCGGGTGGAGGCCTGCGAGAGGACGGGTGCGCATTTCCGCGGCGAAGGGGATGGCTTGCGCCAGCTGTGGATATCCGGCTGGGCGGAGAACCGGCAGGCTTCCCCTTGATCCGGCCGCGTGCCGAATGAATGGCGGCAGGACAAACAAAAACCCCGGCCGTTTCCGGCCGGGGTTTCGTGAAACTCGCAGCGATGCGAATTACTTCGTGGCGGCTTCGTAGCGCTCCAGGACGTAGTCCCAGTTGATCAGGCTGTCGACGAAGGCTTCGAGGTACTTCGGGCGGGCGTTGCGGTAGTCGATGTAGTAGGAGTGTTCCCAGACGTCGACGCCGAGGATCGGCTCTGCGCCGTGGACCAGCGGGTTTTCGCCGTTCGGGGTCTTGGAGATGGCGAGCTTGCCGTCCTTGACGGAGAGCCAGGCCCAACCCGAGCCGAACTGCGTGGTGCCGGCCGCGATGAAATCGGCCTTGAACTTGTCGTAGCCGCCGAGATCGCTGTCGACGGCCTTCTGGAGCGCGCCCGGCAGGCTCTTGCCGCCGCCGTCCTTCTTCAGCCACTTCCAGAAATGGACGTGGTTGTAGTGCTGGCCGGCATTGTTGAAGAGGCCCTGGTTGGTGCCGTAGGACTTCTTGACGATCTCTTCGAGCGAGAGGTTGGCGAGACCGGCTTCTTCCGCCAGCTTGTTGCCGTTGTCGACATAGGCCTTGTGGTGCTTGTCGTGGTGATATTCGAGCGTTTCGCGCGACATGAAGGGCGCGAGTGCATCGTAATCATAGGGAAGCGGCGGAAGTTCGAAAGCCATTATGGTGTCTCCTCTTGGCGACGGAATTTTTCAAGGAAATCCGTGACCGGAACATAGGAGCGGCAACCGGAAGAGGCAACCGCCCGCATTCCAAATTTTCCTGACCTTCGACAAAATCCTTGCCGTTTTGCGTGTCAGATCAAGGACGAAGCGGAACCAATCGCGATTCGAAACATTTTGTTCGTCCCCGCCAACCCGGAGTTTTTCATGCGCGCCATCCCCCTCGCCGTCCTTAGCATGTCGCTTGCTGCCCCGCTTGCCCACGCCTCCTCCTCCGATGCCTGGGAGGAGTTCCGCGCCGACGTGGAGAAGAGCTGCCTTGCGAGCTTGCCCGAGGCGCTGGGAACGCCAACTGTCTTCGTCGAGCCGACCGGCACGGAAACCTTCGGCATCGCCGCCGTGGAGGGGCTTTCGCCGGAGGCCAAGAGCCAGATCACCTATGTCTGCATCTACGACAAGCAGAAGAAGACGGTGGAAGTCTCGCCGCCGATTGCCGCCGAGTTCCTGCATGTGGTGCGCGAAAGCGAGCGCGCGGCAGCGGCGGAGCAGAAGGCCGCGACCGGCGACAACAAGACCGAGGATGCCGCAGGGCAGGAATAGGCGCACGCGCCCTTGAAAGCGGAAGAGCCGGTCTTTCGACCGGCTCTTGTCGTTCAGGCGTCCCCGTTGGAATGCGCCCAGTCGAAATAAAGATCGCGTGCCTTGGCGGTGATCGGGCCGGGCTGCAGGTCGCGCCCGTCGAGACGCGTCACCGGCACCACCTTGGAATAGTTGCCCGACGTGAAGATCTCGTCGGCCGTCTCGAAATCGGCAACCGTCAACGTGGTCTCGACCACCTCGAAACCCGCCTCCTTCAGCAGGCCGATGACGCGGGTGCGCGTGATGCCGGCGAGGAAGGTGCGGTTGGCGGCGGGCGTGAAGACGACGCCGTCCTTGACCATGAAGATGTTGGACGACGCGGTTTCGGCGACATTGCCGAGCATGTCGCGCACCAGCGCATTGTCGAAGCCGCGGCGGCGGGCTTCCACCAGCATGCGGGCATTGTTGGGATAGAGGCAACCCGCCTTGGCATCGGTCGGCATGCATTCCACCGTCGGGCGACGGAAGGGCGAGAGGGTGAGCGACGACGCTGCCTTCGGATCGCCCATCGAGGCTTCGAAGAGGCACAGCGCGAAACGCGTCGAGTCCGGATCGGGCGCCACGACGCTGGTCGGCGAGCCGTGTTCGGCCCAGTACATCGGCTTGATGTAGATCGCCGTCTTGCCGTCGAACTTCTTCACGCCTTCCCAGGCGAGCGTCTCGATCTCCTCGGCAGCGACCGTCGCCTTCATGCCGAGCGCCTCGGCCGAGCGGTTGACACGCTGGCAGTGCAGGTCGAGGTCGGGCGCGATGCCGTCGAACCAGCGGCCGCCGTCGAACACGGTCGAGCCGAGCCACATGGCATGCGAGGTGGGGCCGATCAGCGGCGGGTTGCCCGAAATCCATTCGCCGTCCACGAAGGTCCAGGTCGTCGAGCGTGGTGATGTATCGACTGGCATTGTTCTACTCCTTTTCGCCCATCAAACGCCCGGCCGGCAGGGCCGGTCAAGCTGCAATTGCCTTCCGACAGCGCGCGCCGCTTGTCCATTCAAGATGTTGAATGGGTGTATCAGGTCTTATCATGGATGGCGCGATTGAGGCCCTTCGGGGTGCGTGCGATAGAGAAGGCAAAGGGAGAACAGCCATGCGCGCGATGTATTACGAGGCCTTCGAGACCACGCCTGAAATCCGCACCCTGCCCGACCCGACGCCAGCCGAGGGCGGCGTGGTGATCAAGGTGGAGGCGACGGGGCTTTGCCGCAGCGACTGGCATGGCTGGATGGGCCACGACGCCGACATCAAGCTGCCGCATGTGCCCGGCCATGAACTGGCCGGCACGGTGGTCGCCGTAGGTCCGGGCGTGCGCCGTTTCCGCGAGGGACAGCGCGTGACGGTACCCTTCGTGTCCGGATGCGGCCATTGCGGCGAATGCCGCTCGGGCAACCAGCAGGTTTGCGAGGAACAGTTCCAGCCGGGCTTCACCCATTGGGGCTCGTTTGCCGAATATGTCGCGATCGATTATGCCGACCAAAATCTCGTGCACCTGCCGGAAGCCGTCGATTACGCCACCGCCGCCAGCCTCGGCTGCCGCTTCGCCACGTCCTTCCGCGCGGTGGTGGATCAGGCGCGGGTGACAGGCGGAGAGTGGGTGGCGGTGCATGGCTGCGGCGGTGTCGGCCTCTCGGCCATCATGATCGCCGCCGCCCTTGGCGCCAATCCCATCGCCATCGACATTTCCGCCGAAAAGCTGGATTTCGCCCGCAAGATGGGCGCGGTCGCCACCATCAACGCCCGCGAAGTCGCCGATGTCGCCGAGGCGGTGCGGGACCTGACCGGCGGCGGGGCGCATGCCTCCGTCGACGCGCTCGGCTCGCCCGTCACCTGCTTCAACTCCATCAAGAACCTGCGCCGCCGCGGCCGGCACGTGCAGGTCGGCCTGATGCTCGCCGACCATGCGACGCCGCAGATCCCCATGGCCCAGGTCATCGGCCACGAACTGGAAATCTACGGCAGCCACGGCATGCAGGCCTGGCGCTACGACGCGATGCTGGCGATGATAACAAGCGGCAAGCTTGCGCCGCAAAAACTGATCGGCCGCCATATCAGCCTCGAGGAGGCCGTGCCGGCGCTGATGGCGATGGACAAGGCGACGGATCTGGGTATCAGCGTGATTACGCGGTTCTGAGGGCACAAGTTGTATTCAGCGTATCCCCGTGATCGTAGAACAGCTACCGTCGATAGCCTTCAAGTCTTAGTCCCTGCTCGGTTTCAGTGAGAGGCAACTGTCCCAGAAAGTCTATTGCCGCGCGAAGGGCGCCAATTTCCTGGGCAATTTTTGGTGGGGGCACGTCGTCCTGCCGCGGCCAAGACGCGACAACCGGGATTTCTAGCCATTCCAGTGCACATAGTTCCCACGGCCCGTATTCCAAACTGTCGATGTAAGGTTTTGGACACGAAAGCGCAGATTCTCCCGGAAGACGCATCACCCGAGGCTCTGGAACATCCAGAAACTTTACAATCATCTGCGTTTCCGTCGCGGACACATTTGCCCATGCCCTGAACACTTTGCGCCACTTGGTATCCGACATCAAAGCAACAGAAAATTCGCGCTTGGCCCGGCGCGAGATGCGTCGCATCTCTTCTCGTGTATGAACGCTCATACTAGGCAGAATACGTCCGCACAGTAGCCAATTCAAGGTTCTGAATATTCAGCACCTTCGAAGACGCTGGAGGCAGCGCGTCGACAGTGGTCCATTCAAGTCTGCGAAAATGTGACCTGATAGCCTTCCAATTCTTCTGGATCATCTGGCTGAAAGAACTCAACGGAAAATTTTCGATCGGGAAATTCATACGCCAACTTAACGGCATAAATTTCACGTAGGCGGCATCCTAAGATGACAAGTTTGTCTGACGTGACATCGGTGCATGCTGAATGTTGGATGTCGGCCACATGTAGATGGTTCATTACCTGTTCGATCGAGCGGCGTGTCGCTCCGGGCGCTTGTTCGAACGAACGCAGGCCATCAAGTCCAAAATCTTCCAGAAAAACATACTTCTCAAACTCTACAAAACGAGGCCAGAACAATTCAGAGTACCCGACAGCGAGTGAAAAGTTCCCGGTATTTGCTGTCCAGTCCGCGAGGCTTATGCCTCCACCGTTGTTCCACTCCATTAGGTCCGATTTCATGCTTTCTGGAAGGTCCGACATCTGCTCTCCTGCTCAAGATCATGCTGTGAATGCAGCTAGACTATAGCCGCTTTCCAGTGAATATGTCGTCCGCTATCGGCCGTAAGCAGGCGTTGCGGCGGCTCAAGCACAGAGATATGTGTTCTTGCTGAATGCATCAGTCGTGGAGAAACGAGATTATCAAGATAATGGTGTTGCTGCACAGCGCCAATGGCGTCGATTGGCAGTCTCCCCCCAAAGGCACAAGCCTGAAAACCTTGAGCGAAGCCGAAGAGCAAGGCTTCATCCTTATTCGAGGGGAATTTCAGAAACGCCAATTCCGTCTGACAGAAATGGGCTTCAAACATGTGGAGCACGACAAGCGGCGGCTGGAAGCTCGCAAGTCGTGAAGCGATCTCGTCGCGCCGGTGTTCAAAGGGGAGCGATGAATGTCTCCTCAGGACTGAAAGCCGATATTATGGCAGTTTTTGCCCATCTGTTCCTTCATTGGAAGGCGGCGTTCAAGGGCCGCGAGGTATACATCACATAACCCGTCTTCGGTGCGCATCGCAGACGGCGCCGAGGAGCGCATACCTCCAACTCCGCAATTGACATTCCCTCGCCGATAACGGCCAATCGCCGGTAAATGCTGGAGGAATCGCAGTCCATGTCCCATGCCGCCTATGTCTTCGATGCCTATGGCACGCTGTTCGATGTGCATGCGGCGGTGCGGCGCCATGCCGGGGATGTGGGGCCGAACTACCAGGCTTTTTCGGAAATGTGGCGCGCCAAGCAGCTGGAATATTCCTGGACGCGGGCCTTGATGGGGGCCTATGCCGATTTCTGGCAGCTGACAGAACAGGCGCTCGACTATACGTTCAAGCGCGTCGGCGGGGTCGATCCGACGCTGCGGCAGAAACTGCTCGATGCCTATTGGAAGCTCGACTGCTATCCGGAAGTGCCTGCCGTCCTCAAGGCGCTGAAGAGCCGCGGCGCGCATATCGCCATCCTGTCGAACGGCTCGCCGTCCATGCTCGCCTCGGCGGTGAGGAATGCCGCCCTCGATACCGTCATCGACGACATCTTCTCCGTCGATGCGCTGAAGACCTACAAGACCGCGCCCAGCGTCTACGATCTCGTCACGACGAACTACCGGCTCTATCCCAACGTCGTCTCCTTCCAGTCCTCCAACCGCTGGGACATTGCCGGCGCCACGAAATTCGGCTTCCGCACCGTCTGGATCAACCGCGCCAACATGCCGGACGAATATTTCGACCTCGGCCCGTCGCTGATCCTGCCCTCGCTCGAAAGCCTCTGACATGGCGTGGTCTGCCGCCCAATATCTGAAATTCGAAGACGAGCGCACGCGCCCGGCCCGCGATCTGCTCGCCCAGGTGCCCGCCGATCTCGTCGCCGGCCTGGTCTTCGACCTCGGCTGCGGCCCCGGCAACTCCACGGAACTGCTGGCCGCGCGCTTTCCCGGCCGCGGCGTCAAGGGCGTCGACAATGCGGCGGACATGCTGAGGGCCGCCCGCCAGCGCCTGCCGGGTATCGATTTCGTCGAATGCGACCTGGCGACATGGCGCCCGCCGATGCCTTCCGCCCTGCTCTACGCCAACGCCGTCTTCCAGTGGCTGCCGGATCACATCACGCTTCTGGCCGAGCTGATGGACGGCCTGCGCCCCGGCGGCGTGCTGGCCGTGCAGATGCCAGACAACCTATGCGAGCCCTCCCACCTGCTGATGGAGGAAAGCGCGCTGGCCGGCCCCTGGAAAAGCGCCTTCGAGACGGGGACACCGCGCCGCAAGCCGCTCCCCGCGCCTGCCGCCTATATGGATGCACTCGGTCCGAAGGCCGCGCGCGTGGACGTCTGGCACACGGCCTACAATCATCCTATGGCCGATGCCGCCGCGATCGTGGAGTGGGTGAAAGGCACGGGGCTCAGGCCCTATCTTGACCGCATTCCGGCCGAGCAGCGCGACGGTTTCCTCGCGGACTACGAGAGCCGCATCGCCAGGGCCTATGCGCCGAT
This sequence comes from Shinella sp. CPCC 101442, assembly GCF_024704725.1. Taxonomy (GTDB): domain Bacteria; phylum Pseudomonadota; class Alphaproteobacteria; order Rhizobiales; family Rhizobiaceae; genus Shinella. The sequence goes on from NZ_JALIQS010000002.1 coordinate 579,715, forward strand.
GGCGGATGGCCGGCGGTTGCTGCGCTTTCCGCGGCTGTTCATCGTGGCTGTGAAAGGCTGAAGGACGAAGGCGAGGGAACGACGTCCCCCGCCTCCATAGTTTCCGATCGAAAAGACTTGCCCGCGACGCCTAGCGCCGCAGGCTGCCGAGAATGCCGCGCACCAGCGCACGGCCAAGCGAGGACGCGACGGTTCGCGCCACGGATTTCATCGCCGCTTCCGCGACCGTCTCGCGCTGATAGCCGGCGCGGGGCTTTGCCTGCTTGGGCGCGGAGGGGGCGGCCGGCTCGTCGTCGCCGAAGCCGGGCAAGGTCCAGCGGCTGCCGCCGGAGGGTTGCTCGGCGGGCTGCTCGGCCTGCGCCTGCTCCTGGGCCGCCACCGAATCGGCGGCCTTCTTGGCGCGCGCCATGAGGATCTCGTAGGCGGATTCGCGGTCGAAATCCTCGTCGTAGAGGCCGGCGACCGGGCTGACGCTCATGATCTGCTTGCGCTCGGCATCCGTGACGGGCCCGAGGCGCGAGGCCGGCGGGCGGATCAACGTGCGTTCCACCATCGAGGGGGCGCCCTTGCCCTCCAGCGTCGAGACCAGTGCCTCGCCGGTGCCGAGATTGGTGATGACGGTGGCGCAGTCGAATTCCGGATTGGGTCGGAACGTATCGGCCGCCGTCTTCACCGCCTTCTGCTCGCGCGGCGTATAGGCGCGCAGCGCGTGCTGCACGCGGTTGCCGAGCTGGGCGAGCACGGTTTCCGGCACGTCGAGCGGGTTCTGCGTGACGAAATAGACGCCGACGCCCTTGGAGCGGATGAGGCGCACGACCTGCTCGACACGCTCGGTCAGCACTTTTGGCGCATCGTTGAAGAGAAGGTGGGCCTCGTCGAAGAAGAACACCAGCTTGGGCCTTTCCGGGTCGCCCACTTCCGGCAGCACTTCGAAGAGCTCGGAGAGCATCCACAGCAGGAAGGTGCCGTAGAGGCGCGGGTTCATCATCAGCTTGTCGGCGGCGAGCACCGAGATCGCGCCACGGCCGTCATTGGTGGTGCGCATGATGTCGGAGATCTTCAGCGCCGGCTCGCCGAAAAAGTGTTCGGCGCCCTGCTGTTCGAGGATCAGCAGTTCGCGCTGGATCGAGCCGACGGATGCCTTGGAGATGAAGCCGAACTGGTTGGACAGCGTCGTGGCGTTTTCGCCCATATAGTTGAGCAGCGCCTGGAAATCCTTGAGGTCGAGCAGCGGCAGGCCGCCCTGGTCGGCGATCTTGAAGGCAATGTTGATGACGCCTTCCTGCGCGTCCGTCGCATTCATCAGGCGCGACAGCAAAAGCGGCCCCATCTCGGACATGGTGGTGCGGACGCGGTGGCCCTTCTCGCCATAGAGATCCCAGAAGATGACGGGGAATTCCTGGAAATCGTAGGGGGTGAGCCCGATCTGGTCGGCGCGCTTCTGGAGAAAGTCCTTCGGCTCGCCCATCGCGCCGATGCCCGAAAGGTCGCCCTTCACGTCGGCGCAGAACACCGGCACGCCGGCATTGGAAAAACCCTCGGCGAGGATCTGCAGCGTCACCGTCTTGCCGGTGCCGGTCGCGCCCGTCACGAGGCCGTGGCGGTTGCCGAACTTCAATTCCAGATATTCCGGCTTGTTGTTGGTGTCATCAGGCTTGCGGCTGGTGCCGATATAGAGCTTGCCGTCCTGAAGAATGGAATCCGCCACGTTGAAAACTCCCTGACTGCCGGGTTCCCGTCAGAAGCGGACTGCCGCGTCAAAACGGTTTTCATTGAATCGTCTCAGCCAAGTTATAAGGATAGTCCGGCACGGGAACAACACGATTTCAAGGCCTTCGTGCCCTTGCCCCGACATGTGCCAAACCGGCTTGAATTTGCCGGGAAGTTCATTTACCTTGACGTTAACGTCAATTTTTCGGAGGACTTTCCATGAACGATCTCGTTACCCGCGTTGCCAATGCCGTTGGCATCGATGCGGCCCTTGCTGAAAAGGCCATCGGCATGATGCTCGGCTTCCTGCAGCGCGAAGCCGCCGACGGCCCGGTTGCCAAGATGATCGAATCCATTCCCGGCGCTTCCGAACTGGTGGCCCAGTACAATGGCGAAGGCACCGGCGGCGGCGGCCTGCTCGGCGGCCTGATGAGCGCCATCGGCGGCGGTGGCATCATGGGTCTCGGCCAGCAGCTGATGAGCCAGGGCCTCGGCATGGGCGAAATCTCCGGCCTCGCCAAGGAAACGCTCGCTGTAGCCCGCGAACATGCCGGCGCCGACGTGGTCGACGAAGTCGTCGCCTCCGTGCCGGGCCTCAGCCAGTTCGTCTGATTCTCACCCCTGCCATCCCGCGTCCGCGCGGGATGGCCTTTCACGCGCTGCCTTGGGATTTCAACCATTTGCGCAATCGTCCGCGCGCATTGGCATAGGGTGACGACGTATTGAACTGGATCATCCGGCCCATCGTCCATTGCTCATACCAGGGACGGCCGTAAAGCACCGCATCGTCCTGCCGGCCAATGGCCTCGACGATCTGCCCCTTCGCCGTCTCAAGACGCGCGACAAGTTCGGGATAGGGGATATCCGCGTAATCGCGGTAGAATTTCCCCGCGAGCTTTCCAAGCTCGTTCCATTTGAAGCCCGTTTCCGGAAAGTCGACCGGCTGGCCCGCCGCATCCCGATCCAGCCATTTCAGTACGAGTTCGTTCCAACCGGTAAGGTAGGCCACGAGATCCGACGGGCTCATCAGCGTGCCCTTTGCGTGTCCGTCCATCGTGCGTGCATGGACGAGATCCGGCTCGACATCGTCGAGCGTCTTCCGGAGCTTGCCGAATTCCAGCGCGATGGCGGCGAGCAGTTCGTCCTTGGTCTGCGGAACGGCCATGGCGGCTTTAGCGCTTGCGCGTCAGAACCAGCAATGCCGTAAACGCGGCAAGGCCGAGGCCGACCGAGAGCGGCCCGGCCTTCGGCCCGCCGGCTTCCATGATCGCGCCGGTCAGGCCAGAGCCAGTGGCGCTGCCCGCGGCATAGACGAGCGCGAAGGCGGCCGAACCCGCCACCAGCATGGAGCCGCTGTAGCGTTCGCCGAGCATGGTGAGCGCGCAGGTATAGAGCGAGAAGATGGCCGTTCCCATCACCGCCAGAAGAGCCAGGATCGCGATTTCCGACGTCATCAGCGGTAGGATGAGATAGCTCGTAGCGGCAACGACGACAGTCGCGAGCGCCACCCGTTCCCGCGGCAGCTTGTCGAGCAGCACGCCGATGAAGGGCTGGGCAAGCGCGGTGGGCAGCGCCATCACCGTCACGGTGATGGCGGCGAAGGCTTCGCTATAGCCCATCTTGACGAAATAGACTGGCATGGCGGAAATCGCCGCGATATCGGCGAAACCGAAGACATAGACCATGCCGACCAGGATGGGCGCCGCCTTGAAGAAGCGGAAGACATCGGCCGTCGAGGACGGTTCCGGTACCGTCCTGGTCGAGAACATCAGCATGGCGGTGGCGAAGGCTACGATGGCAAGATAGACGGCCGTCAGCGCAAAGCCGAGCCCCCCGGCGCTGCCGAACAGCGGAATGGCGAGCGGACCGGCGGCGAACCCGCCGCAGATGCCCATGCCGTAGAGGCCGGAGACGCGACCGCGCAGACGATCCGGGCAGGCGGCATTCAGCCAGGCTTCGCCGAGCATGAAGATGATGCTGGCGAAGAAGCCGAGCAGGAAGCGGGCAATGCCCCAGACGGCAAAGGACGACGTGGCCGCGAAGGTGGCAAGGCAAAGCGAGCAGATAACGAGGCTGAAGATGATCAGCCGGTCGGGCCGCCAGCGCGCTGTGAGACTGCCGACGAGCAGCGTCGAAGCGCCCATGCCGCCGGCATAGGCGATGGCGTTGACGCCGATCATCGACGACGAGTAGCCGCGCGCCTCCAGCGTCAGCGAGACAAGCGGATAGGTGAGCCCCTGCGCCACGGAAAACGCGGTCGCGCCAAGCACGACGGCGATAATGGCCGACCAGTCCGGCGCGAGGACGGTTGAAGACGAGGACTGCATGAGGGGCTCCCTGCCGCAAGCGTGGCGGCGCGACACCCATACATGCCCGGCGGCATTTTGGAAAGACGGCCTCGCCTTTCGGCGTGGTCGGCGGGGCACGATGCGCCCCGCCTAAGCCTGTCAGGCCGCGTGGTCCCACACAGGCGCAAGGCCATCCGGGCTGACGATGCGGCCGTCGGGGCGGGCGAGTTTGTGGATGCGCGCCACCTCCTCGGCCGTCAGCGCGAAGTCGAAGATGTCGAGGTTTTCGGCAAGCCTCGCCTGCGTCGACGTCTTGGTGAGCGCCACCACCTCCGGCTGCTGGATCAGCCAGCGCAGCGCAACCTGGGCGGCGGATTTGCCATGCGCCAAACCGATCTCCTTCAGCACCGGATCGTTCGGCACCTTGCCATCGGCCATGGCGAAATAGGCGGTCAGCGCCATGCCGTGGCTTTCGGTTGCTTCCCGCACCTTCGTCTGGTCGAGGAAAGGATGATACTCGACCTGATTGGTGGCAAGCGGTGCTGCGCTGAGGCGAACGGCTTCGGCCACCAGTGCGGTGTTGAAATTGCTGACGCCGATATGCCTGGCAAGACCGCGTTCACGCACGGCGTTGAGTTCGGCGATCTGCACCTCCAGCGGCACCGCCTCGTTCGGCCAGTGCAGCAGGAGGAGATCGACATGGTCGGTCTTCAGCTTGTGCAGGCTCTCCTCGACGGAGGCGGCGAAGGCATCCTTGCCATAGTTCGCCACCCAGACCTTGGTGGTGAGAAAGATGTTTTGGCGGGCGATACCGGATTGCCGGATGGCCTCGCCCACGGCTGCCTCGTTCTCGTAGATCTGGGCGGTATCGACATGGGTGAAACCGGTCCGGAGCGCCTTCGGCAGGATCGAGAGGACGTCTGTTTCCGGCATGCGGAAGGTTCCGAAGCCGAGTTGGGGAATGTGGGCGCCATTGGCGTTGACGGTTTTCATGGAAAGTCTCCTTGTGAGGCTGGCGGACCGCCGGCGTCGAGCCGGCGGGGTGAAGGCTTCAGGCCGGCTGGCAGGCGGCGTCCGGGTGGCTGCGCTCGCGCCGGTCAAGCGCGACGCTGAACAAGGTGAGGCCAAGTGCCCCGGCGACGAGGATGGCGCCGACCCAGGGCGTTGCGCCCAGACCGAGCGGCGAAGCGACGACGAGCCCGCCGATCCAGGCGCCGGCGGCGATGCCGAGGTTGAAGGCGGCGATGTTGAGCGCCGAGGCGACGTCGATTGCCGCCGGGCGATGGCGCTTTGCGATATCGACCACATAGAGCTGCAGGCCAGGCACGGTGGCGAAGGACAGGAAACCGAGCGCGGCAAGCGTGATGAGGACGAAGATCGGCGACGGCGCGGTGAAAGTCAGCAAGACGAGAACCGCCGCCTGAAGGGCGAAGAGCACGACGAGCGCTTTCACGGGGTCCTTGTCCGCGACCTTGCCGCCGATGATGTTGCCGAAGGCGATGGCCGCGCCATAGAGCACCAGCACGAGGCTGACCGTGTTGGCGGAAAAGCCGGTGATCTCCTGCAGCAGCGGCGAAAGGAAGGTGAAGGTCACGAAGGTGCCGCCATAGCCAAGCGCCGTCATGGCGAAGACGAGGAGCAGGCGGCTGGAGCCAAGCACGCGCACCTGCTCCATGAGGCCGGCCGGCTTTTCGCGCTTGAGATTGGACGGCAGCAGGAGGGCGATGGCCGCGAAAGCGACGAGGCCGAGAGCGGCCACGGCCCAGAAGGTGGCGCGCCAGCCAAAGGTCTGGCCGATGAAGGTGCCGAGCGGCACGCCGGTGACGATGGCGACGGTCAGCCCCATGAACATCATGGCGATGGCGGATGCGCGACGATCGGGCGCCACCAGATCGGCGGCGATGGTGGCGCCGACCGAGAAGAAGACGCCATGCGCGAAGGCCGAAAGCACGCGGCCGACAAGCAGCATGCCGTAGCTCGGCGAAAGGGCCGCGAGCGCATTGCCGGCGATGAAGAGAGCCATCAGGCCGAGCAACAGCGGCTTGCGGCCGAGCCTGCCGGTCAGGGCGGTGAGCACCGGTGCACCGAACGTGACGCCGAGCGCGTAGACGGAGACGATGAGGCCGGCGAGCGGCAGGGTGATGTGGAGATCGGAGGCAACGGTCGGCAGCAGGCCGACGATCACGAATTCGGTGGTGCCGATCGCGTAGGCCGCGACGGTCAGGGCAAAGAGGGCGAGAGGCATGGCGGATCCCTGCGTCCGGCGCGGGGCCGGACGTCCTGTTGGGTTGATTGCTGGTTCGGGACGGAATATGGCGCCAAGCCACTTGCGCGTTAATCCGGATATATCGATAAATATATGTGAAACGAATTCACAGGTGAGACATGGACAACCGGGCCGGCGAAATGGAGGTCTTCGTACTGGCGGCGGAGCTGAAAAGCTTTTCCGCTGCCGGCCGAAAGCTGCGCCTGTCGCCTTCGGCGGTCAGCAAGCTCGTGACCCGCATCGAAGACCGGCTCGGCGCGCGGCTGCTGGTGCGCACCACACGCCGGCTGGAACTGACGCCGGAGGGCGAGGTCTATCTCGGCCGGGCGCGGCAGATCCTCTCCGACATCGCCGAGACGGAGCGCATCGTGGCGGAGGGGGCAAAGCTCGTGCCGCGCGGACCGCTCAGGGTGAATGCGTCGGTCGGCTTCGGCGAACGCCATATCCTGCCGCTGGTGCCCGCCTTTCTGGCACTCTATCCGGAGATCGAACTCGACCTGACGTTGTCCGACGGGGTCATCGACGTGATCGGCGAACGCACCGACGTCGCCATCCGCTCCGGTCCCCTGCGGGACTCTTCGCTGAAGGCGCGAAAACTGCTGGAAAGCCGCAAGGTCGTCATCGCCTCCCCCGCCTATCTCGAACGGCACGGCCTGCCCAAACATCCCGCCGAGCTCCAGGCGCACAATTGCCTGCGCTTCAATTTCCGCCGCGCCATGGACGACTGGCCTTTCCTGCTGGACGATGGCGGCACCGTGGAAGCCTACGACATTTCCGGCAATATGCTGGTCTCCAGCGGCGCGATCCTGCGCCAGCTCTGCCTCGACGGCCTCGGCATCGGCCGCATCGGCCGCTTCCATGTCGAACCCGACATCGCCGCCGGAACACTCGTGCCGGTTCTGGAAACCTTCAATCCCGGCGATATCGAGGTGGTGCACGCCGTCTTCGCCGGGCACGAGCATCTGGCGGCACGCATCCGCGCCTTCATCGATTTCATGGTGGAGACGATCTGAACGCGCGCCCTGTCGCCCGGTTGCCAACTCCGCCCGCCGATGATATTTCTCGCCCGTTCGCAACACGTAAGAGAGGACTGCGCGTGAAACACGAATTTCTGCCACACCGCACGCATGGTCCCAATCTTGCCCTGCAGATGCGTTTGCAGGGCTGATCGGAACGAACACGTCTCTTCTGGTCCGCCTGTCCGGCGATGCGGCCTGCCCGCATCCAATTCCCCTGTGCCTTTTCGCGTGACTGACGGCTGATGCCGCGCCGCGAGGGCCTTGAAGACCAGAGATTTTCATGTCGCTCATCCATATCCGTGCGCTCGGCGTCACGCTGTCCACCCCCCTCTTTGCCAATCTCAACCTCGCCATCGCGGGCGGCGACCGCATCGGCCTCGTTGCCGCCAACGGGCGGGGCAAGACGACGCTTCTGAAATGCATCACCGGCGACTTCGAGCCGACGACGGGCGAGATCACCCGCGCCCGCGGCCTCACCGTCGGGCATATGGAGCAGAACCTTGCCCCCGGCCTCGAAAAGCTCACCTTCCGCGACGCGGTGCTGGATGCGCTTTCAGCCGAACAGCAGGAAAGCGAAAGCTGGCGGGCGGATGTGACGCTCGAGGAGCTCGAGGTGCCCGAAGCCCTGCGGGAGCGCCCGCTTTCCGCGCTGAGCGGCGGCTGGCAGCGCATTGCGCTCATTGCCCGCGTGCGCGTCAGCGAACCGGACGTGCTTCTGCTCGACGAGCCGACCAACCATCTGGATCTCGAAAAGATCGCACGGCTGGAAAGCTGGCTCGGCACCTTGCCGCGTGACATGCCGGTCCTCATCTCCAGCCACGACCGCGCCTTCCTCGACGCGACGACAAACCGCACGCTCTTCCTGCGTCCGGAGCGGTCGCAGTTCTTCGCCCTGCCCTATTCCCGGGCCCGCGCCGCCCTGGACGAGGCGGATGCGGCCGAGGAGCGACGCTTCGAGAAGGACATGAAGGCGGCGGCGCAGCTGCGTCAGCAGGCGGCGAAGCTCAACAATATCGGCATCAATTCCGGCAGCGACCTGCTGGTGGTGAAAACCAAACAGCTGAAGGCCCGTGCCGAGCGGATCGAGGACGCGGCGCGCCCCGCCCACCAGGAGAATTCCGCGGGCGCCATCCGGCTCGCCAATCGCGGCACCCACGCCAAGGTGCTGGTGACGCTGGAGGATTGCCCCGTCGAGACACCCGATGGCACCCTGCTCTTTCGGACCGGCCAGAAATTCATCTGCCAGGGTGATCGCATCGTGCTGCTCGGCCTCAACGGCACCGGCAAGACGCGGCTGGTGCTGCGGCTGCGGCAGGCGATCGAGGGTGCGGCGCAGCAAGGCATCAAGCCGACGCCATCCCTGGTGCTCGGCTATGGCGACCAGACGCTTTCGGATCTCTCCGATGCGGAAACGCCGCATGGCACCATCATCCACCGCTTCGACGTCGGCGACCAGCGGGCGCGCAGCCTCTTGGCCGGCGCCGGCTTTTCCGTGGAGATGCAGGGGCGGCCGGTCGGGCTGCTCTCCGGCGGGCAGAAGGCGCGGCTCGGCATGCTGGTGCTGCGCCTCACCAATCCGAACTTCACCCTGCTCGACGAGCCGACCAACCATCTCGATATCGAGGGTCAGGAAGCACTGGAAACCGAGTTGACCGCCCAGCAGGCCAGCTGCCTCTTCGTCTCGCATGATCGCGCCTTCGTGCGGGCGGTGGCGAACCGCTTCTGGCTGATCGAGAAGCGGCGGCTGGTCGAGGTGGACGGGCCGGAGGACTTCTTCGCGGAGGCTGCCCTATCCGTGTGAGGCGATACGCGGGTCGGCGGAAAAATCCTCGCGGGAGAAGCCGATGCGCCTTGGCGGGTGGTCGCACAGCGCCTGCACGCCGAGCGCCGAGAGCCGGATGCGCCAGGTCTGCCTCTCCATCGGCCTTGGCGCGGCGAAGGCTTCTGCCGTGAGAAGCGCAAGGTTGTTTCCCGCGGCGGGATCGCGCACCGAGCGATAGAGGATGGCGGCAAGTCCGCCTCCCCGCGCGTCGTCGGCCAGCGCCTGGCAGGCGGCGTAGTCGGTCGGATGCGCCCAGTGCGGCGCGTCGCGGTCGAGCGGCGGAAGCGTGAGGTCGATGGCCTGCTCGGTCGCGACGGCGGCGGAAAAGGCCGTATAGTCGGCGGCGTTGGCCGGCAGCGGCGTTGCCGGCGATTCCGAAAAGAACAGCAGCCGGTAGAACGCCATCTCGGCGAGCGCCGTCTCCACCGTCAATGCCGCATAGTAGACGCCCAGCGTACGCCCCGCCCGGCGGAACCGCGAGCCGTGCGGATAGATGGCGCCGTAGCGGAAGGGTGTCGCAAGCAGGTAGTCGAGGCCGGCGCATTCGGGCGGCAGCACCGGCTTGCTCTCCTCGAGGAGATCCTCCAGCAGCGCCTGCTCGTCCAAGGTATCGACGAGTTTGAGCGTCGAGACGCGGTGCTGCGCCTCCACGAACCGCCAGACGCCGCCCCGGAAGGGCCGCGCCTCAGACGAGAGCGCGGCGGGCGTCCAGATAGGCAAGGACATCGACAAGACCGGAAATGGAGACGATACGATCGACGGGACGCGCACCAAGCACGGTGTTCTCAGCCGTCATCCAGCTGCGGGCGACGGTTTCGTCGCCGCCCACGATGGCATCGAGCGATCGGAACAGCCGCACGAGCAGCACGGCAAGCTCGAAAGGCTTCGTGCCGCGCTCGAGCAGCACGTCCTGCCGCTTCAGCCGCGAGACCGTCGCCTCCGACACGCCGATGACCGCCGAGAGGATGCGCGCCGTCAGCCCCAACCGGTCCGCCGCATTGACGGCCGCCTTGGTGAGCACGACACCTTCCGCATTGATCTGCTGTATGGGCTTGCGCTGCATGGCCTTCATCCTTTCCATGGAAAGAATATAGCAATTATTTTTCAGATGACAAGGAAACCTTGCTCAAGCGCCCAGAAGGTCGGCCATGACGCGCAGGTGATCGGCCTGCAGCGGCTTTTCGAAATAGCTCTTCACGAAGCTGTATTGCATCGCCCGCTCGCGGTCCTTGCCGAGATGGGAGCTGGTGAGCATGGCGACGACGGGAGCGTGCTGCTCGAACTCCTCCGCATAGCGGTCGAGAAACTCGAAACCGTTCATCACGGGCATGTTGATATCGAGGATGATGGCGTCCGGCGTCTGCTCCTGGCGCAGCATGTCGAGCGCCTCCATGCCGTCGAACGCCTTCAGGACGCGGATCGACGGATCGTATTTGCGGATCGTGTACTCACAAATGAACTGGTCGTTCTCGTCGTCGTCGACGACCAGGATCGAATGGATCTTCATCTTATTCCCCGTCGGGCAGCTCGATCATAAAGCGGCTGCCCTTATCCCTTGCTTCATAAAGCGCCGCGCCACCGAGGGCTTCCGCGCTCTTTCTCAATATGTAGAGGCCGAGCCCGCTGCCGAAGGATCGGTTGGGGTGCAGCCGTTTGAACATCTTGAACAACAAATGACGGCTTGCGGGCGGAACACCCAGACCGTTGTCCTCCACCGACAGCCGCAGCCGGCCGCCATAGCGGAAAGCGCGGACATCGATCGTCGGCTCGGCCTCCTTCGGATCATGATATTTGACCGCGTTGGACAGCATGTTGCCGACGATGACCTGGAATTTCGACGGCTTGCTGACGATTGTCAATTCCGCAGGCACATGATTTTCGATGCGGATTCGCTTGAAATCGTCGAGATGCGAGAGCGCGTCGATCGCCTCGGCGACGAGCGGGCGCAGCGCGATCGGCCTTTCGTCCTCCTCCATCAACCGGGTGCGCGTAACCGTGAGGATGTTCTGGATGAGATGGTCGAGCCGACGGAAATTCACCTCCATGCGCTGCAGCATCTGGCCGAGCGCGGGAATATCCCCTTCCGCCAGCATATCCCGGGAAATGCCGAGCAGCCCGAGCGACGAGGCGATCGGCGAGCGCAGGTCGTGCGAAGTGCGGTAGGCGAACTCCTCCAGCTCGGCATTCGCGTCGATCAGCGCCTGCTCGCTCGCCCTGCGCTCGGAAATATCGCGCACGATGCCGCTGTAGATGGTCGTGCCGTCGAGATCGAGCTTCGACACGGAAAGGTCGAGCGGAATGATGAGATCGTCCTTCCGGCGGCCCTTCGCCTCCACCTCGCGGCCGAGGCCGATGATCTTCGCCTCCCCGGTGCGCTGGTAGTTGGCGATATAGCCGTCATGGGCGCTGTGATAGGGCTCGGGCATCAACATCTTGACGTTGCGGCCGATCATCTCCGTCGCCTCGTAACCGAAGATGCGCGTGCAGGCGGGGTTGGTCGAGAGGATGATGCCGCGTTCGTCGATGGTGATGATGCCGTCCACGGCGTTTTCGATGATGGCGGCAAGGCGCGCGCGGTTTTCGGCGAGATCGGCCGCCATGGCGCGGGCACGGCGAGAGGAGAAATACAAATGCATGACGAGCGCGCCGTAGAGCGCGCCCGAGATCAGCACGAGCGAGGAGAGTGTTCCGCGCGCATTGTTGCCACTGGAGGAAAAGCTGATGCCGAAGGCAGATTCGTAGCGTGCCAGCTCGTAATAGGTCATCGCCAGCAGAATGAGATAGGTCAGGAGACCGAGCACGGCGGCGATGGTCAGGCGGTTGTAGCCGGTTTTCTCGGTGCCCACGAAGACGACGGCGATGCTGAGCGCCACGAAGCAACTGGCGGTCTGGAACGACATGCGCGTGAAACGGATCCAGTCATGCGCGAAGTCGAGCGAGATCGCATAGCCGACGAGAGCCGCTGCGGCGACGATGAAGGTGATAAAGCCGAGCGCCACCTGCACGATGTCGTTCTTCTGGTGGAGGGCACGGCGGCCGATGGCGATGCTCATCAGCATGAAACAGAGCGCGGTATTGGGCGCGATGCGCCCCGGCCGGCTCGTGCCGATATCGACGAAAGGCGTGTTGAGCAGCGTGTCGATGCCGGTATCGACGCCGAAGACGTGCTGGGAAAGCGCGATCGCACCATAGATGAAAATCGGCACCATCATCAGCGCGGCCAGGCGCATCCGGCCGCGCGCGGCAAGGAGAAGCCCCGCGCCGAGCACGACGAAGGCAAGTGCGGCATTGAACTTCATGCCGAACAGGCCGGGATGCGCGGCCGCAAGGCCGGCGGGTTCCGCCAGCCACAGCGCCATCATGAGGACGCCCACGGCGATGCACCACAGGCTCGCCGCGCCGGTCGCCTTCTCCCAGGACCATTTGAAGTTCAACCGTGCCCCCTTCGGCGGCTCCTTGTCCGCCGCGCGCACCCTAGCGCGAAGGTTGAATCGCGAACAGGACCCGCAGCGCAGGCTTTACGGTAAAATCGACCTTTTCAGGCGGCGTCGTCGCGCGCCGCACCGGCTTCGAGCCGTTCGGTCATTGCCTGCAGGTCGCCGGTCAGCGCCTGCAGGGCCTCCAGCGTACAGCCGGTCGCCTTGCCAATCTCCATGCGGATGGCGACGGCGTCGCGCTGCATGGCCCTGCCCTTGTCGGTGAGCGTGACGAGAACCTGCCGCTCGTCGGCCTTGTCGCGGGCACGCATGATGTAACCGGCGGCCTCCAGACGCTTCAGCAGCGGCGAGAGCGTGCCGGAATCCAGCCCAAGCTTGGCGCCCAGCGCCTTGACCGTGCGGCCGTCCCCCTCCCAAAGCGTCATCAGCGCGATATATTGCGGATAGGTCAGGCCATAGGGATCGAGCAGCGGCTTGTAGGTGCGGTTGAGCGCATGGGCAGCGGAATAGACGGCAAAACAAAGCTGCTGGTCGAGCGCCAGCATGCCCGGGGGAATGATGTCTGTCTCAGCTTCGTCACGTTTGTCGACCATGCTTCATTGTCGCATAAATAGCCAAAATTGCAATTTGCAAAATCATATTGCGCGCAATTTAATTTTACGCTATTCAATGCCCATCATCAACGACAGCAAGGAAGGAGACACCCATGCCCATTCTCTACAGGACCAAGGCTTTCGCAACGGGCGGCCGCGCCGGCCACGGCGCGACCGAAGACGGCACCGTCGACGTGACGCTGACGCTGCCGAAGGAACTCGGCGGCGACGGCGCTGCCGGCGCCAACCCGGAAAAGCTCTTCGCCATCGGCTATTCCGCCTGCTTCCTCGGCGCGCTGAAGTTCGTCGCCGGCCAGGAAAAGGTCAAGATTCCGGATGAGGCCAAGGTCACGGCAACGGTCGGCATCGGCCCGCGTGAAGACGGCGGCGGTTTCGGCATCGAAGCGGCGCTTGAAGTCTCCGTACCCGGCGTCGACAAGGCCGTGGTCGAAGACCTCGTCAAAAAGGCCCACGTCGTCTGCCCCTACAGCCACGCCACGCGCGGCAACCTGGACGTCAAGACGACGGTCGCCTGACCCGTTCCCCATTGAAAAAGCCGCCCGGATCGCTCCGGGCGGCTTTTTTCGTTTGCATGAAACGATGCTCAGAACTCTTCCCAGTTCTCGGCCTTCAGCGCCGTATTGCCGGAAACGCGCGGGCGAGACTGCACCAGACGCTGCGGAATGGCGCGGGCCTGCGGCGCGCGCGCCCGCTGACCAAGTGAAAACCGGTCGATCAGGGTGCGCAGGCGGTCCGCCTGGGTGACCAGGGTCGCGGAAGCGGCGTTGGTTTCCTCCACCATCGCGGCGTTCTGCTGCGTCGTCTGATCCATCTGGTTGACGGCGGTGTTGATTTCCGAGAGACCGACCGACTGTTCGCGGGCCGACACGGCGATGGCCTCCATGTGCTGGTTGATCGTCGCGACATGGCCGCCGATCGCCTGCAGGGCTTCTCCGGTCTCGCTGACGAGCTTGACGCCGCTGCGCACCTCGGCTTCCGAATTGCGGATGAGTTCCTTGATCTCGCGGGCGGCCTGCGCCGAACGCTGGGCAAGCTCGCGCACTTCCTGCGCTACAACCGCGAACCCCTTGCCCGCTTCGCCCGCCCGCGCCGCCTCGACGCCGGCATTCAGCGCCAGAAGGTTGGTCTGGAAGGCGATCTCGTCGATCACGCCGATGATCGAGGAAATCTGGCTTGACGACTGCTCGATACGCTGCATGGCGTTGACGGCATTGGCAACCACGGTGCCGGAATGGGCCGCACTGCCGTTCGCCTCGACCGCGACGGAGCGGGCCTCCTCGGCGCGACGCGTCGAGTTGGCGACATTGGCGGTGATCTCGTCGAGGGCGGCGGCGGTCTCCTCCAGCGAGGCGGCCTGCTGTTCCGTGCGCTTGGAGAGCGAGTCGGCGCCGGTGCTGATTTCCCGGGTGCCGGTGTCCATCTCGTCGATGGCTTGCGAGACCGCGCGCAGCGTCTCGCCAAGTTCGGCCACGGCGGAGTTGAGGTCGCTGCGCAACTGTTCGAAGTCAGGCGCGAAGGGTTCGTCGAGTTGGAAGCTCAGGTCGCCGCCCGCCAGACGACGCAGGCCGGCGGCAAGGCCGGACGTCGCCTGCTGGAGGCGTTTCTGGGCGGCAGCCTCGGCTTCCTCCTGCAGGCGCACGCGGTCCTGCTCGGCCTGAAGACGCGCAGCCTCCGCCTCGTGCTGCAGCCTGACCTTGGCGATCTCGGACTGGCGGAACACTTCCACGGCGCCGGCTATATGGCCGATCTCGTCCTTGCGATTGCGGAACGGCACCTCGAAATCCGTGACGCCCTGCGCCAGCGTCTGCATCACCTTGGTGATGGTTCGCAGCGGACGCGACACGCCGGCGACGATGATCCAGAAGGACAGGCCGGCAACGGCGACCGCGACGGCGCCGAACAGCGCGAGAAGCATGCGATAGTCGTGCTCGTGCGCCTCCGCCGCGGCATATTCTTCCTGCCCGACCCGGATCTGCAGGTCGATCAGTGCAGCGACATAGGTGCCGATCGGATCGATCGTCGGATAGAGGCGCGTTTCGACATAGGTATCGAGCGCCGCCTGATCCTTCGACTGCATGATGGCGAGCAGGTCGTTGATGCTGCCGGCCTGCTTCTGCATTTCCAAGGTCATCTGTCCGGCCAGGCCGCGTTCCTCGTCGGTCAGATACGTCGCGGCATAGGCATCCCAGATCGTCTGGATCTCGGCGAGGGCCTGCGTATTCAGCCGGTGCCCTTCCTCCCAGGGCAGCGCGCCGCTGCGCACCTTGTGCGCGGTATCGACGATGTTGACGGCATAGAGATCGCCGACCTTCTTGAGGCTGGCGGCGGGAACCAGCCGGTCGACGACGATGGTGCCCATCTTGGCCGACATGACGTTGAGAACGAGATAGGTGGAAAGAATGGCGCCGGCGAGCAGGAGCGTCAGGAAGAGCGTCACCGCACCGAGTTTCGTCGATATCTGCATGGGAATGCCTTGCCGTTCGGGACTTTGAATGCCTCAACGTGGCAGGCTTTATTTAAGTATTAATTAAAATTAGAAATATCTTATTAATGGTTGAATAAAGCTCGCCATACTCACCCAGGCGCTGCACAAGCGGCGTTTCCAGGCCTGCAAAACAGAAAAGGCCCGGATGCGATCCAGGCCTTTTGCATCTATCGACGGACCGTCAGATGACGAGGATCGGCGCCTTGCCGCGCACGCGATCATAGAGATCCATGACGTCCTGGTTCAGCATGCGCACACAACCGGACGATACGGCCTTGCCGATGGATTTCCACTCCGGCGAACCATGCAGGCGGTAGAGCGTGTCCTGCCCGTCCTTGAAGATATAGAGGGCGCGCGCGCCGAGCGGGTTGTTGAGGCCGCCGACCATGCCGCCATTCGCGCCGGAATATTTGACGAGCTCCGGCTGACGCTTGACCATTTCGTCCGGTGGCGTCCATTTCGGCCAGGCCTGCTTCCACTGGATGACGCCGCGGCCCGACCAGGCAAAACCCTGCCGGCCGATGCCGACGCCGTAGCGCATGGCGCGGCCGTTCGGAAGGATCAGATAGAGGAAGCGGTTGCCGGTATCGACGATGATCGTGCCCGGCTGTTCGGCAAAGGGGCTATCCACCTCATGGCGATAGAAGCGCGCATCGATCTGCTGGTAGGGGATTGCCGGCACCTGGAAGCCGCCATCGTTCACCGGGCCGTACATCGCCGCGAAATGCGACGAATCAGGCAAGAGGCCGGAGGGCGGCGTCTGGCCGTAAATGCTGATGGGGCCGCGACGGTCGGCGAGGATTTCCGGCCGGCCTTCCAGAGCGGGATTGCGGAAATAGGGCCGCGTTTCCTCGCGGAAACGGTCCGTATTCATCGACGAGGTGCAGCCTGCAAGGCCGGTCGCCATGGCGAGCCCGGAAAACTGGAGGAAGCGGCGACGGGAGAGCGCGGTGTCGGTCATGGAAGGGATCGGTATCCGTTTGACGGAAAGGCAGGATGAACGAGGAGGCTGAATCACTAACTAACGAAGCGCAAACTAGGTCCACAACCCTGCCCTAATTGTGGCATTTGCGGCTGGATCGAGGCTTGCGCGTGAGCTTTTCCCCGGACTGTGGCAACGCATGTACTCTACCAAAGTGGTTCTTTACCCTGTATCCCGAATGGATATGAATGCCGGGAAACGGAGACCGCGACGGGATGGACGCGAGCATTTTGACCGAGGCGGGCTTTCAGCTCATCGATGAGGCCGGCTGGCGCACCCTGGCGGAAAAAGCCCTCAAAGGCGCCGATTTCGACGCGACGCTGGTCTCGCAAAGCGACGACGGCCTGCCGATCCGCCCGATCTACACCCGCTGCGACGATGCGCAGCCCCTCGCCCACAACCATGCCGGCACGCCGCATGCGGGCGACGCCTGGACCGTCAACCAGCGCCGTGACGACGCGAACCTTGCCCGCGCCCGCGCCCAGATGGCCGACGACCTCGAAAACGGCGCGACCGGCATAACGCTGGTCTTTGCCGGCAGCGTGAGCGCCCATGGCGCGGGGCTGACGGCCGGCGACGAAACCGCCTTCCGCAAGACCGCCGCGTCGCGCGCCGCCGCCCCCTTTTCGCTGCGCCTCGAAGCCCCGTATGCCGAGCGGGTGCTTGCCGGCACGCTCGCCCGCGCGCTCGATTCGGCCGGCGCGCGGAAAGCGCCGGTGCATTTCGGCCTCGATCCCTTCAGTGCAGCCCTTGCCGGCACCGCATCCGGCACGACGGACCTCGCAGTCCTGGTCAAGGAACTGGCCGGCTTCGGCTTTTCCGGCACCGTGCTCAATGCTGACGGGCGGCTGGCGCACAATGCAGGCGCCGGAGAAGCGCTGGAGCTTGCCGTCGCCGCTGCGGCCCTCGCCGAAATCCTGCGCCTCCTCGACGCATCGGGCGTTGCGCCCGAAGCCGCCTTCGCCCTGACGGGCCTGTCGCTCGCCGCCGATCAGGACCAGTTCCTGACCACGGCCAAGCTGCGCGCCGCGCGGCGGATTCACGCCCGCATGCAGGCTGCCTGCGGCATCTCCGAACCGCAGCCCGCCCATCTCCATGCCGAGACGAGCTGGCGCATGCTGACGCGGCTCGATCCGGAAACCAACATCCTGCGCAACACCATCGCCGTCTTCTCCGCCGGCACGGGCGGAGCGGACGAGATCACCGTGCTGCCGCACACGCTGGCGCTCGGCGTGCCCGATCCGCTTGCCCGTCGCATCGCGCGCAACACGCAGGTCGTGCTGATCACCGAAAGCAATCTCGCGCATGTCGCCGATCCCGCAGCCGGTGCCGGTGGTATCGAGGCACTGACGGATGCGCTGGCGGAAAAGGCATGGGCGCTGTTTGCCGGGATCGAAAGGGACGGCGGCCTCTCCGCCGCCATCGCCTCAGGCAGGATCAAGGCATTGGTGGAGACGGCGCGTGCGGGCCGCAAGGCAAAGCCCATCGTCGGGACCACGCTGTTTCCGCTGAAGCAGGAACGGCCGTTCACCGTGCTCGGGCCGCTGGCGGAAGCCGCCGCAACCACGGGGCTCAAGCCCGTACTGCTTGCCGATCTCGATGCAGGAGCCGCAGCATGAGCCGGATTCCCGATTTTTCGACGGTCGCCTGGTCGAAAGCCGCTGCCCCCGGCGCCAAGACCGGTGAAGCTTCCTGGCTCACACCGGAAGGCATCGCCGTCCGTGGCGCCTATGGCGCCGCGGACCTCGCAGGCCTGTCCTATCTCGACACCTGGCCGGGTGCGGCCCCCTATCTGCGCGGCCCCTACCCGACCATGTACGTCCAGCAGCCCTGGACGATCCGGCAATATGCCGGGTTCTCGACGGCGGAGGAGTCCAACGCCTTCTACCGCCGCAACCTCGCGGCCGGGCAGAAGGGCCTCTCCGTCGCCTTCGACCTTGCCACCCATCGCGGCTATGACAGCGACCATCCGCGCGTGGCCGGCGATGTCGGCATGGCGGGCGTGGCGATCGATTCCATCCTCGACATGCGCCAGCTCTTCGACGGCATCCCGCTCGACGAGATGAGCGTGTCGATGACCATGAACGGCGCGGTGCTGCCGATCATGGCGCTGTTCATCGTCGCCGCCGAGGAACAGGGCGTTTCCGAGGGCAAGCTGTCCGGGACCATCCAGAACGACATTCTGAAGGAGTTCATGGTCCGCAACACCTATATCTATCCGCCACAGCCCTCGATGCGGATCATCTCCGACATCTTCAGCTATACAAGCCGGCGCATGCCGAAGTTCAATTCCATCTCGATCTCCGGCTACCACATGCAGGAGGCGGGTGCGACGGCGGACCTGGAGCTTGCCTACACTATCGCCGACGGCATCGACTATGCCCGCGCCGGCGTTGCCGCCGGGCTCGACATCGACACTTTTGCCCCCAGGCTTTCGTTCTTCTGGGCGATCGGCATGAACTTCTTCATGGAAGTCGCGAAGATGCGGGCCGCCCGCCTGATCTGGGCGGCACTGATGAAGAGGAATTTTGCGCCCAAGGATGCCCGGTCGCTCGCGCTGCGCACCCATTGCCAGACCTCCGGCTGGTCGCTGACGGCGCAGGACCCGATGAACAACGTCATGCGCACCATGGTGGAGGCGATGGCGGCCACGCAGGGCCATACGCAATCGCTGCACACCAACTCCTTCGACGAGGCGCTGGCGCTGCCGACCGACCACTCCGCCCGTATCGCCCGCAACACGCAGATCCTGCTGCAGAAGGAAAGCGGCACGACGCGCATCATCGATCCCTGGGGTGGCTCGGCCTATGTCGAGCGGCTGACGCATGATCTCGCGGCGCGCGCCCTCTCCCATATCGAGGAAGTCGAAGCGCTCGGCGGCATGGCGAAGGCCATCGAAAAGGGCATTCCCAAGCTCAGGATCGAGGAAGCCGCCGCCCGCACGCAGGCACGTATCGATTCGGGCCAGCAGACCGTCGTCGGCGTCAATTTCTCGCGGCCCGAGCGCGACATCGAGGTGGATGTGCTGAAGGTCGACAATTCCGAGGTGCGGGCCCGCCAGCTGGCAAAACTCCAGCAGCTCAAGGGCACGCGCGACACGGCCGCCGCCGAAAGCGCGCTCGACAGGCTGACCGACGTGGCGAAAAGCGGCGACGGCAACCTCCTGGAATTCGCCGTGACGGCCGCGCGTGCCCGCGCGACGGTGGGCGAGATCGCGCTGGCGCTGGAAAAGGCCTTCGGCCGCCATGTCGCGGAAATCCGCACCATCTCCGGGGTCTATCGCAAAGAAATGGGCGCCAACGACCGCGCCTTCAACACGGCCGTCGACAAGGTCGCCGCCTTCGAAAAGCTGAAGCGTGAAAAGCCCGCGATCCTCGTCGCCAAGATGGGACAGGACGGCCATGACCGTGGTCAGAAGGTGATCGCGACTGCCTTCGCCGACCTCGGCTTCAACGTCATCGTCGGCGCCATGTTCCAGACGCCGGAGGAAGTGGCTGATCTCGCCATCCGCGAGGGCGCGCATATTGTCGGCGCCTCCTCGCTTGCCGCCGGCCACCTGGCGCTGGTGCCGGAGCTGAAGGCCGCCCTCGTCAAGCGCGGGGCGCGCGACATGCTGATCGCGGTCGGCGGCGTCATTCCCCCGCAGGATTTTCCCGCGCTGGAAAAGGCCGGCGCAGATGCGATCTTCCCGCCCGGCACCGTCATCGCGGATGCCGCTTCGGCGCTCATCGACCGGCTGATGACCTAAGAAGTGAACGCTGTGTCAATCGGCGGCGGAATTGCCGTTTTCGCGCGCGGGCGTTACTCCGGATGCACGATCAAACGACGTGAGGTGACGCAATGCTGGTCAATGGCAAATGGACGGAAGACTGGCAGCCGGTGCAGGCGACGGACGCCAAGGGCGGCTTCGTGCGGCAGGTTTCGAGCTTCCGCAACTGGGTGACGCCTGATGGCAGCGCCGGCCCGACCGGCGAAGGCGGCTTTGCCGCCGCCAAGGGCCGCTATCAGCTCTATGTCGCGCTGATCTGCCCCTGGGCCTCGCGCACGCTGATCGCCCGCAAGCTGAAGAAGCTGGACGATGCGATTTCCATCTCGATCGTCGAGCCGGCGCTGTCCGACCAGGGCTGGCAGTTCGGTGATTTTCCGGGTTCCAACCGCGACGCGCTCAACGGCGCGACCTACATGCACGAACTTTACACGCGTGCCGCATCGACCTTCACCGGCCGCGCCACCGTGCCCGTGCTCTGGGACAAGGAAAAGAAGACCATCGTCAACAACGAGTCCGCCGATATCGTGCGCATGCTCAACAGCGGTTTCGGCGCGCTGGCGGACGAGAGCGTCGATCTTTATCCGGAGGCGCTGCGCGCCGAAATCGACGCCCTCAACGAACGCATTTATCCCGCGCTGAACAACGGCGTCTACCGCGCCGGCTTCGCCACCACGCAGGCCGCCTACGAAGAAGCCTATCAGGGCGTCTTCGCCATGCTGGACGAACTGGAAAACCGTCTTGCCGATGGTCGCGCGTTCCTGACGGGCAGCACCTTCACCGAGGCCGATATCCGCCTCTTCGTCACGCTCATCCGCTTCGACGCCGCCTATTTCGGCCTCTTCAAATGCAACCGCCAGCGCCTGGCCGACTATACGGCGCTCTCGGCCTACACGAAGCGGGTGCTCGACCTTCCGGGCGTGCGCGAAACGGTCAATATCGACCACATCAAGCACGGCTACTATTCGATCAAGGCGCTCAACCCGAACCGCATCGTGCCGCTCGGGCCGGACCTTTCGGTTTTGGGGCTCTGACATGCCGCTGATCGCGTGGCTAGGGCTGGCGCTCGGCTTTGTGCTCACCTTTGCCGAGGCACGACGGTTGTACCGCCGTTACGGGCTTCTCGTTGCCGCTGCGATCTGGCCGCTTCTATCCGCGATCGTCGCAGGCTGGGTCTTTTGCGCCACGGTGAACCACTACAATTTCGGCTCGCCGCGTCTTCCGATCTACTTCCACGCCTGGCACCTGCTGATGATCATCGTGGGCCCGGTTGCCGTCGCAGCCCTCTTCGGGCGGAAATACAATCTCTCGGCCGGCATCTTCGCCGGCGGCGTCGTGCTGGCCTGCACTTTCTTCTTCTGGGTTTCGATGCTCTTCGGCTACGGAACCAGCGCTGCCGCGCAAGGCTAGCTCTCCTTGGCCTCGACCATCGCCATCAGCGTTTCCAGCCGATCGGCGTCGGCCGGCAGCTTGTCCTGCCTCAGCCGCGCGATGCGGGGAAAGCGCATGGCGACGCCGGATTTGTGGCGGGTGGACCGGTTGATCCCCTCGAAGGCGACCTCCAGCACGAAACCGTGGGCGGGTTCGGCGCGGACGGCCCGAACAGGGCCGAAGCGCTCGGTCGTATTGTCGCGCACATAGCGGTCGAGCACCTCCAGTTCCGCATCGGTGAAACCGAAATAGGCTTTTCCGACCGGCACCAGCACATCGCCATCGGGCCCTTCGGTCCAGACGCCGAAGGTGAAGTCGGAATAGTAGCTCGAGCGTTTGCCGTGGCCGCGCTGGGCATACATCATCACCGCATCCACATTGAACGGATCGCGCTTCCACTTGAACCACGGCCCCTTCATGCGGCCGGCCTGGTAGGCGCTGTCGAGCCGCTTGATCATCACGCCCTCGATCACCGGATCGGGCGGGTCGCGACGGATCGTTTCAAGTTCCTGCCAGCTCGTGAAGGGTACCAGCGGCGAGAGGTCGAAACGGTCGTGCGGCGCCTTTTCGATGAGGTCGGCAAGCCGCTCGCGGCGCTCGGCGAGGGGAGCGGGGCGTATATCCGCCTCGCCCTCGAACAGCACGTCATAGGCGCGCACGAAGGCCGGAAACGCCTCGAGCATCTTGCTCGTGACCGTCTTGCGGTTAAGGCGCTGCTGGAGATCGGAGAAGGTGCGCGTCGGGCTGTTCGTGCGCGCCGTGCCGCCGACCAGCAATTCGCCGTCCACAACGCCCTCGAAATTGATGGCGTCGAGCACATCGGGAAAGGCCGCGGAAATATCGTCGCCGGAACGGGAATAGAGCCTGCGCGTCGAGCCGGATGACGACATCTGCACGCGAATGCCGTCCCATTTCCATTCGGCGGCGAAATCGGCGGGATCCAGATTATCAAGATCGCCCTCGCCCACGGGATTGGCGAGCATGACGGAATGGAAGATCGCCGGCGTCGCCAGAACCGGCCGGTCGGCCTGTCCTTCCAGCCAGGCGAAGAGGGATTCGTAAGGCGGCTGCAGCCCGTGCCACAGCGTTTCGATTTCCGTGACGTCCATGCCGGAAAACTCGGCAAGCGCCTGCTTGGCAAGCCTTGCGGAAACACCGATGCGCAGCCCCCCGGTCGCCAGCTTGAGGAAGGCGAAGCGGGCCGAGGGATCGAGCCGGTCGAGCAGATCGCGTACCGCGCCGCGCACGTCCGTGCGGCCAAGCGCATTCATGCGTGTCACGACGGCGCCGAGCCGTGGCTCGGCCTCGCCCGGCATGCGCTCCTTGCGCTCCTGGTCCCAGACGAGCGCGATGGTTTCGGCGAGGTCTCCGACATAGTCGTAGGAGTAGCGAAACAGCACCTCGTCCATGCGTTCCAGCACGAGTTCACGCAAGAGCGCCGGCTTGACGCTCTTGAGGTCCAGCGTGCCTGCAAGGGCGGCAAGGCCATAGCCCCGGTCGGGATCGGGCGTGTCACGGAAGTAGTCGGCGAGCAGCTTCAGCTTGCCGTTGCGCGAGGGCGTGAGGACGAGGCGGTCGAGCAGGGTGGCGAAGGCGCGCATCAATCCCCCTCGTCTTCATAGCCGACGAGATGCAGCGGGCGGGCCGGCAGGCCTGATAGTTCGCACCAGCGCACGAGCGCTTCCTCGCGGCCGTGCGTGACCCAGACCTCGCGCGGTGCAAGTTCGCGGATCGTCTCGGTCAGTTCCGGCCAGTCGCAATGGTCGGAGATGACGAGCGGCAGTTCGACACCGCCCTGCTTGGCGCGCTGGCGTATCATCATCCAGCCGGAGGCGAACGCGATCAGCGGTTCGTTGAAGCGCCGTGCCCAGCGGTCGGCGAAGGCCGATGGTGGACCGACGATGACCGCGCCACGAAAGTCGGTCGGGTCGCCCTTTTCCAGCGTGGCCGGACGCAGGTCGCCAAGCGCGATGCCGCGGCTGACATAATAGTCGCAAAGGCGGGCGAGCGAGCCGTGGATGTAGATCGGCGCATCGTAACCGCAATCGCGCAGGAGCCGCAGCACGCGCTGCGCCTTGCCGAGCGAATAGGCGCCGACGAGATGGCTGCGCTCGGGGAACTGGCGAAGCGAAGTGAGAAGCTTGCCCGTCTCGGCCTTCGGATCGGGGTGGTGGAAGACCGGCAGGCCGAAGGTCGCTTCAGTGATGAAGACGTCGCAGGGCACCGGCTCGTAGGGCGTGCAGGTGGGGTCGGCGCCGCGCTTGTAATCGCCCGAGGCGACGATGCGCAGGCCTGCCTGCTCGACGGCGATCTGCGCGGAACCGAGCACATGGCCGGCGGGATGGAAGGAGACGGTGACGCCACCGAGATCGATTCGCTCACCGAGGGCAGCCGCCTGCATCGTGCCGCAAAAATCCTCGCCGTAGCGGATCGCCATGATATCCAGCGTCTCGCGCGTCGCCAGCACCGCGCCATGGCCGGCGCGCGCGTGATCGGAATGGCCATGCGTGATGAGCGCCCGCGCCACGGGGCGGACGGGGTCGATGTAGAAATCGCCGGCAGGGCAATAAAGGCCGGCGGGCGCCGGCCTGAGGAGTTGATCGGGCTTCATGGAAGCAAAGATAGCGGCTTTGGCGCGCTCTTCCAGTGGCGCTCAGGCGATTGCCACCATGCCGGCGCGCAGCGTCGCCATGTCGACGGCGGAAAGCTGGCGATCGATCTTTTCGTGGGTTTCCTTCCAGATCGGAAAGGCATCCGTCAGCAGGCGCCGACCGTCCGGCGTCAGCCGCAGCAGCCGGCCGCGGCGGTCGCGCGGATCGGCTTCGACGCGCACGAGACCGCGGCGTTCGAGTGGCTTCAACGCGGCCGTCAGCGTCGTGCGATCCATGGCGAGCACGGCGGCGACCGGCCCCATCGGCGGCGGCTCGGGGCGGTTCAGCGCCATCAGCAGGGAGAACTGGCCGTTGGTCAGCGCGAGCGGGCGCAACGCATCGTCGAAACGGCGGGCGAGCGCGCGGGCCGCGCGCTGCGCATGCAGGCACAGGCAGTGGTCACGCACGAAAAGCGTCGTTTCGTAAGGAATCAGCACGTCGTTGGACATGATCCTTACTGTTGATATCAACATAACAATGTCAAGAGCGAAAAGCCTGCACGGCCTGCCTTGTCAGAGGTTCGGGATGCAGAGGATCGCCTGGAGGGCGCGGGCGTCGATGGGGCGGCTCAGATAAAAACCCTGGATCTCGTCGCAGCCCGCCTCGCGCAGAAAATCGACCTGATCTTTGGTTTCCACACCCTCGGCGATGACGCGCAGCTGCAGCGTATGGGCAAGCGAGATGACGGCGCGGGCGATCGCCGCGTCGTCGCCATCCTCGGGCAGGTCCTGCACGAAAGAGCGGTCGATCTTGAGGCGACCGACGGGGAAACGTTTCAGCGAAGCCAGGCTGGAATAGCCCGTGCCGAAATCATCGATCGCGAGATGCACACCGAGCTTTTCCAGCCGGTGCATGGTTTCCACCGCCTGCTGCACATCCTGCATGATCAGGCTTTCGGTAAGCTCCAGCTCGAGATAGCGCGCCTCCAGCCCGCTTTCCTCCAGCGCCGCCGCCACGCGCTCCACCCAGTCCTTCTCCTGGAACTGGCGGGCCGAGACGTTGACGCTGACCACAATGGGCGGCAGGCCGGAAATCTGCCAGGCCTTGTTCTGCCGGCAGGCCGCGCGCAGCGTCCAGTCTCCGATCGGGCCGATGAGGCCGGTTTCCTCGGCCAGCGGAATGAAATCGCCCGGGCCGACAAGACCACGTTCGGGATGGCGCCAGCGGATCAGCGCCTCGACGGCGAAGATGCGGCCGGTCGAAAGGTCCATCTGCGGCTGGTACTGCAAGAACAGTTCGCCCTGCGCCAGCGCGCGGCGCAGTTCCTCCTGCCGCTGCAGCTTTTCATGCGCCCGGTTGGCCAGCTCGGCGGTGAAGACCTGCATGGCATCACGGCCGATTTCCTTGGCGCGGTACATGGCGGCATCGGCGCGGGCGAGCAGTTCGGTGACGTTGCGGCCATGCTCCGGATAGGCGGCGACGCCCATCGAACAGGTGACCTGGAAGGAGCGCCCCTCGATCACCACGGGCTCGGCGATCGCCTCGCGCACGGCACGCAGCCGGTCTTCCACGCTTTCGCCGCGCCGCATGGCGCGACTGATGAGAATGACGAACTCGTCGCCGCCAAGGCGCACGATGCTGTCGCTGGCGCGCACGCAGCGCAGCATGCGGGTGGCGACGATCTTCAGGAGTTCGTCGCCGGCATGGTGGCCGAGGCTGTCGTTCACCAGTTTGAAATTGTCGAGGTCGATGAAGGCGAGCGTCATGGTGCCGCCGCGGTCGTCCGCCGCCTCGATGGCCGAGGCCACGCGCTCGTCGAGCATGCTGCGGTTCGGCAGGCCCGTCAGCGTGTCGTGATGCGCCATGAACTGAATGCTGTCTTCGGCCTCCTTGCGCTCGATGGCGATGCCGGCAATATGCGTCGCCATGCCGACGAGCTTCATGCATTCTGCGGACGGCTCACCGGGCGTGCGCGAATAGAGCGCGAAGGTGCCGAGCACCTTGCCCTGGTAGGAGCGGATCGGCGCGGACCAGCAGGCGCGGAAACCATAGGGCGCGACGAGCGCCTTGTAGCCCGCCCAAAGCGGGTCGGTTTCTATATCGGAGACGATGACCTGTTCTGCCCGCCACATGGCCGTGCCGCAGGAGCCCACGGCCGGGCCGATCTCGACGCCCTCGATCAGCCGGCAATAGGCGGGATCGAGGTTCGGCGCGGCGCCATTGATGATGTGCTTGCCATCCGGCGCCAGCATCAGGATCGAGCCGGTGACATCGGCCACATGCGCTTCGATCAGCAGGATGAGCGAGGAGAAGACATCGACGAGCGGCGAACCGAGGGCGATCATCTTCAGAAGATGCGCCTGGCCGACATGCAGGCTTTCGGAGCGCTTGCGCTCGGTGATGTCGCGGGCGATGCCGACGATGCCGATCACCTCGCCGCCATGGTCGCGCACCGGCAGCTTGGAGGTGAGCAGCCATTTGAGCTTGCCATTGGAATCGCGGATCAGCTCCTCCATGTCGAGCATCGGCCGGCCGGTGCGGATGATCTCCTGCTCGGTCTCGAAGAACCCGCGGGCGACATGGTCGGGGTGGATGTCGAAATCGGAAAAACCTTCGAGGCTCTCCAGCCCCTCGCGCCAGTTGTCGTTCACGATGGCGCGGTTGGCGACGACGAACCGGCTGTTGCGGTCCTTGAAATAGAGGTAGTCCGGCACCTCGTCGATCATGGCCTCCAGCCACATCGTGCGCTCGTTCTGCGCGGAGGCGAGCGGAAAAAGCCGCGCCGCCTCCGTGATGAGGCGCTGACTGGCGGACATCAGGCGCGCGGTCGCGTCGGCGTCTTCATTGCCAAGGTGGGACAGTTTCGTCGACATGAATCCCTGCAAAGCCCAAACGCGAGGAAGAACGCAGCCTGCCGCCGCCTCTTCCCGGACAGCCAACGCTACACCTAGAGTCGTTATCCAAACCTAAAGGAAACCCGCGAAATGCCGCCAATCCGGCCTTTCTCGGTACGTTTTCGACAACCTCGGCGAGCAACATCCGATTTGTTCCGTTTCGACACAGAACCACTTGGCACGGTTCCTGCTCTGCTTTCCGGCAAGGAGCTTCCATGGTTACCAGACGGTTATTTCTTTCAGGTCTCGGTCTTGGCGCAGCAGCCGGTCTCGCAACCCCGGCGGCGGCCGGCGGTACGCACCTGCCGATCGTCGACGTCGATCTGCGCGGCAGCATCGATGCGTCGGCGCACGGCATCCGCCCCGGCGCGGACGACCGCAAGAGCAAGGTCTTCGAAAAGCTGCTGAAGGAAGCCGCCGCCAAGAACATGCCGGTCTTCCTGCCGCCCGGCGACTATGCGATTTCCAACATCATGCTGCCCGACAATACGCGGCTGACAGGCGTTGCGGGCGCCACGCGCATCATCTATGGCGGCGGCGGCCATCTCTTTGCCGCCGATGGCGTCGGCCGGATCGAGCTTGCCGATCTCGTCATCGACGGCGCGAACCGCTGGCTCGGCGATACGGTCGAAGGCCTCGTGCATCTCAGCAACGTCGCCAATGTCGTGATCGAGAACTGCGAGATCCAGGGCTCCTCGAAGACCGCCGTCAGCCTGGAGCGCTCCGGCGGGCGCATCGAGCGCAACCGGCTTTCGGGCGCGGCGGACTATGCGCTCTACGCCGTCGAGAGCCACGACTTGTCGGTCACCGGCAACCAGGTCTTCGACTGCGGCAATGGCGGCATCCTTGTCCACCGCTGGCAGAAGGGCCGCGACGGCTCGATCATCTCCGGCAACCGCATCTCCCGCATCTCCGCCACGCGCGGCGGCACCGGCGAATATGGCAACGGCATCAACATCTTTCGCGCCGACGGCGTGATGGTGACGAACAATCATGTCTCCGGCTCGGCCTTTTCGGCCATCCGCGCCAATGCCGGCTCTAACATCCAGATTTCGGGCAATACCTGCCTCGATAGCGGCGAGACGGCGATCTATTCGGAATTTGGCTTCGAGGGCGCCATCGTCAACGGCAACCTCGTCGACGGTGCGGCGAACGGCATCCTGATCGTCAATTTCAACGAGGGCGGCAGGCTTGCCACCGTCACCGGAAACGTCGTGCGCAACCTCAGGCTCGACGGACCCTATGTCCACGACGGCGCGGGCTTCGGCTTCGGCATCGCGGTGGAGGCCGATACGGTCGTTTCCGGCAACACGGTGGAAAACGCGCCGAAATGGGGCCTGATGCTCGGCTGGGGGCCCTATATGCGGGGCCTCGTCGTCTCCGGCAATCTCGTGCGCCAGAGCCCGGTCGGCTGCGCCGTCACTGTCGTCGAGGAGGCGGGCTCCGCGCTCATCTCCGGCAACATCTTCGAGGACACGCCCAATGGCGCGATCGCGGGCTATCGCTGGAACGAGCGCACCACCGGCGACCTCGCCAGCGAACCGTCCGGCTACGCGCATCTGACGATCGAACGGAACCGGACGGGCTGAGCGCCCGTCCCCCGATGCGTCTCTTCTTCTTGCCCGAACGGAGAGACGCCATGGTGGATGAGGGGGCGGTATCCAGGCTGCCCCCTCATCCGCTTTCTTCAGCCACCGTGGCCTTCATGGTTGGCCGCGCCCTCACCGCCCCCGGCATTGCCCGGCTTGGCGGCTTCGATCTTGAAATTGACGTCCACGGCGCCAGCCTTCTCGAAGTTGAGCGTCGCCTTGAAGCTGTCGCCTTCCTTGAAGGGATGCTTGATCTTCATGAACATGACATGCAGCCCGCCGGACTTCAGTTCGACCTTGGCGCCGGCCGGGATTTCCACACCGTCCGGCAGCTGGCGCATCTTCATCACGTCGTTCTCGATGGCCATCTCATGGATCTGCACGTCGTCCGACACATCCGGCGCGGTGATCGAGACGAGCCGGTCGGGGTCCGTGCCCTTGTTGGTGATGGTCATGAAACCGCCGCCGACAGGCTGGCCGGGCAGCGTCGCCTTCGAGGCCGGGTGGTGGATTTCGAGATTGCCCGTCGTGAAGTCATGGGCGAGAACCGCCGAGGCCGAGAGTGCCAGCGCGGCGAAGGTTGCAAGGATGCGTTTCATGGAAATGTCCTTTCGGTGTGCGGGATCAGGAGAAGATGCGCCGCAGCGGCGGCACGGAGCGGATGACGATCTGGTCGAAGAGGATCATGGCGACAATCGTGATGCCCGTCAGCGGGAACAGCACGCCAAAGACGCCGGCAATCGCCCACAGGCCGAGATAGATGCGCTTTTCACGCGGCGCCGGCGGCACGCCGATGCGGCCGGCGGGGCGGCGCTTCCACCACATGACGACCGCCGACACGCTCATCGCGATGACGATGAAACAGGTGGAGAGCATGAGGAGCTGGTTGAACAGGCCCCATTCCTGCCCCTTGTGCAGATTGATGCTCCATTCGATGGCTTTGCCCGTCGCCGGATAGTCACCGAAGGCGATATCGACGAGGCGTTCGCCGGAATATTGATCGATATGGATGGTGCGCTCGTATTGCAGATCGGCAGGGTAGATCGCGGCGGTATAGACGCCGGTCTCGCCTGACGGCGGCGACATCTCGTAGCCCGGCAGCATGCCGGCGGCATCGGCGATCGTCACCGCATTGTCGAGGCCGATCGACGGCAGCGCCGTCTGGCCGCCGGCGGGCAGGCTCGATTCAGGCACCGGGGCATTTTCCATCAGCCAGGAGGCCTTGGGCTGCACGTCGGTGGTGATCAGCATGGAATGGGGAACATTGTCCCAGAGCTGCACCGGATACCCCATGCCGTTGGCGGTCAGGGTGGCATTGACCTTCGAACCCCAGAAACCCGACCAGAGCAGGCCGCTGAAGGCAAGAAACAGGATGACGACGCTGGCGAAGATGCCGGTGACGGCATGCAGGTCGCGCCAGAAGACGCGCTTTTTCGGCGTGCCGCGCACGCTGAGAACACCGCCCGTCTGGTTGCGCGGCCACCAGAGATAGATGCCCGTCAGGGTGAGCACGATGGCAAAGCCCGCGACCACCTCGATGATGCGCTCCCACGAGGTGCCGAAGTAATCGAGGCTGTGCAGGTCCTCCACCACCTGGTTGAACTCTTCCGTCGCGCCCACCGTGTCGAGCACGGCGCCATTGTAGGGATCGACGAAAACCAGCTGGCGGCCGGCGTCGGTCGACAGCGTCACGCGGGCGGAGCGATCGGCACCGGCCGGGGTACGGTAGGACGCGAGGGCGCCGCCGGGCACGGCCCCGATCGCCGTTTCGACGATCTTCGACGGCGGCAGCGCCGCATCGCCGACAGCGACATAGTTGCGGTAGCGGAAAAGGCTGGCGTCGATCTCGTCGTTGAAGAGGTAGAGCCCGCCGGTGATGGCGAGGCTGATCATGAAGGGCACGGCGAGAAGGCCGGCGAAGAAGTGCCAGCGCCAGATCGCGCGGTAGAGGCGCTGCGAAAGCGCGGAGGGTTCGGCAGCGGCGGCGGCCGGCGCATCGGAGATTACGGACATGAAAACGGTCCTGTCAGACTGGATTTCGGACGCGCGACGGTTTTTCGCCGCGCAGACTGCAAAAATCAGACGGACAGGAAGGGAGGCGCGCGCGGCGGCGCGCCGGGCCGATCGCGTTTGGAACGAAGCGCCTCTTCGACGAGCGGCAGCGCCGCGATACGGCGGAAGGTGAGAACCGTCACCGCGAACGTGGCAGGCTCCGGCGTCAGCATGGCGCCGCCGATGCGGCAGGCGTCGCACTTGCCGGGCACGGCCTGCTTCGTCTTGCCATCGACCATGTCGTTCAGGCAGAGATCGGCAATGGAACCGTCCGGCAGGACATATTGCGCCATCTCGAGCCCGGCCGGCATCGCGGCCATGGCGGGGCGATGGGCGAAACCGACAAACAGCAGGGCGACCGCGCAAAGCATGCGCAGGCAAAGCCCCCAATGTGTCATCCCTCGGTTCATCCCGTATCCCCGTGCGCGAAATCGCGAACCCTTTCGCCCATAGCCCCATGCCGGCGAGAGGTCAATGCGGCAAAGGTGGCCTTCCGCCATCACGACAATTCATCGATCGATCAGGCGATCGGCCTACCGCGCGACCAGCCGGCCTCCTATTGTGCCTGATGGTTGCGTGCGCTTCGTCCTTTCTAGGGCTGAAGGCTCCGCGTCACATTGTTCTATCGCAAGCCCGGCGGGAAAACCCCGCCTGCCCCTGGAGGATCCATGCTCAGCATCTACGGCGTCTACCGCTCGCGCGCCTCACGCAACTACTGGCTCGCCGGTGAACTCGGCCTGCCCTTCGTGTCCGTGCCGGTCGTCCAGGCGCGCCGGGTCGACGATCCCCAGGCGGCCGATGCGCCGCTCAACACGCAGTCGCCGGATTTCCTCGCCGTCAACCCGACCGGCCTCATTCCCTGCATCGACGACGGCGGCTTCGTGATGACCGAGTCGCTGGCGATCAACCTCTACCTTGCCCGCAAACACGGCGGCCCGCTCTCCGGCCAGACGGTGACGGAAGAGGCGGAGATGCTGCAATGGACGATGTGGGCGGCGACCGAGGTGGAGCCGCATGCGGTGAAAATCATCCTGACGCTGGATACCAATGCGGCCGAAAGCGAAGCCGGGCGCCTTGTCATCCGTGGCGCGGCCAAGGCGCTGAAGAAATGCTTCCAGCGGCTGGATGAGCATCTCGCCGCAACCGGCCATGTCGTGGGCGACAGGTTCACGGTGGCCGACCTCAATGTCGCGGAGGTCTTCCGCTATGCGATGAGCCAGCCGCAGCTTTTCGACGGCGCGCCCAACGTCAAGGCATGGCTGGAACGCTGCCAGTCCCGCGCCGCCTTCAAAGCGATGATGGAGACGCGTTCGAAAGAGCTGGAATGATCGCGCCGGCAAAACCGTCCTCGTCCTCGGCGAGGGCGGCCCGCAGCCACCGCTTGAACAGCGAGACTTTTCGAGGCTCGGGAACACCGGGCGCCGTCACGAAATAATAGCCGTTTCCTGTCTGCACCCTTATGGGGAACGGCGCGACAAGCCGCCCTTCCTTCAGCGCCCAGGAGGCCAGCACCGGCCAGGCGAGCAGCACCCCCTGCCCCGCCAGGGCAGCATCGAGGCAGAGCGACGCGTCGGAGAAGACGTGGCGTGCCTTCGGCGCTGCGATGTCGAGACCGGCGGCCTTCAGCCAGAGCTCCCAGGTGAAGGCATCGTTGCCATCGATGACGGCCGGTTGCGTGGCAAGGTCCTCGGGCGTCTTTATCCGTTCCGCCAGCGCCGGCGCGCAGACGGGGAACATGATCTGCGGGATCAGAAATTCCGCCGTCACATCCGGCCAGCTGCCCGGCCCGACGCGGATGCCGAGATCGACATCCGAGCGGGCGAGATCTACCAGCGTCGTCGTCGCCTCGATGCGCAGGCTTATATCGGGGTGGGCCTGCGCGAAGCGGTCGATGCGATGGATGAGCCAGCGCGAGGCGAAGATCGGCGCGACCGAGATCGTCAGGATAGCATCGTCGCGGCGCTGCGTTGTCGCGACGGCCTCGGAAATCTGCCCGAAACCCGCCGAAAGGCGCGCGAGGAAGGGCACACCGAACGCCGTATGCTGAAGGCCGCGATTGGTCCGGTCGAAGATCGCCCGACCCAATTGCTGCTCGGCGCGAATGACCTGCTGGCTGACGGCACCGATGGTGACGCCCAGTTCCTCGGCCGCCGCCTGCAACGAGCCGAGCCGCCCCACCGCCTCCAGCGCACGAAGGCCGTTCAGATGCACGAGGCTGAGGTTCCGCATATAGTTTTTCTATATCCCTGTCATGAAGTGCTCGATTGCGCAAAAGGCCTTTCGGCGCGACTATCAGGCATCGTCAATGGTAGCAAACCGCAAGGAGAAGGCAATGTTCAAGATTTTCTCCACGATCAAGCAGGCGTTGCAGGCCGAGGTCGAGCCTGCGAATGCCCCTGTCTGGATGCGCGACCCGCTGGCCCATCCCGCGATCGAGGCGATGGATGCACGTGCACTCGGCGACCTGCCCTTCGGCCTTTTCCGGACACAGTCCCGCGCCAGCGAAACGGCTTGCCGCAACTGATCCTCCCCCTCGCGGTCCTCCCCGCTCCGGTGTAACCTGGGCGGGGAGGATTTCGCATGTCCGATGATCCGCTTCTGGCGCGGCTCCAACGCCTTGCCCAAGACCTGCCCGGCGTCGAGACCGGAACGTCCTACGGCACGCCTGCGCTGAAGGTGGCGGGCAAGCTCTTCATGCGGATCAAGGATGCCGATACGCTGGTGCTGATGGTTCCGCTCGACGACAAGGAACGCCTCATCGAAATGGCGCCCGAACTCTACTACGAGACCGATCACTATCGCGGCTGGCCCGCACTCCTGGTCCGCGCCGCCCTTGTCGACGACACGGAACTCCTGCACCGCCTCACCGAATCCTGGCGCTTCAAGGCTTCGGCGAAACTGCGCAAGCAGCGCGACTGACCTCCCGCCTCACCCGCTTGACAGGCCGTGTGAATGAAGGTTAGACCAACTCAGTAACGTAATAACATTACCAATCTGGAGACCAGAATGCTGAAGCAGATTCTCGCTGTTTCGGGCGCGCTCGCGCTCGTCCTTTCTCTTCCGCTTGCGGCCGGAGCGCACGGCGCCTGGGTGGCTGAGCGCTGGGGCAATCTCGGCGTCGTCTACGGTCATGGCGCAGGCGACGACCCCTATGATCCCGCGCGCATCACGCAGGCGCTCGCCATTGCCGAGGATGGCGCCACGACGCCGGTCGAGGTCGACAAGCGCGAAAAACACGCGATCCTGAAGCCGGAAGGGGAACCTGCCGCCATTCTCATGACCTTCGACAACGGCTATTGGACGGAGAAGACGGATGGCAAATGGGTGAACGAGGCCAAGGACAAGGTGGTGGATGCCAAGGCGGCCGGCCACTACATCAAGAACAGCCTCTCGCTCCTCCACGCCCACGGCGCGCTCCCTGCCTTCCCCAAACAGGACCTGCAGATCCTGCCGCTGGACAACCCGATCGGCCGCAAGGCCGGCGACCCGATCCGGCTGCGCGTTCTCCACGACGGCAAGCCGCTCGCCGGCGCCGTGGTGACGCTCGACTACGTCAACCAGGCGTCGCTGAAGAGCGAGCCGACGGATGCCGACGGCGAGGTGATCGTGGCGATCCGCAACGATGGGCTCAACGTGCTTGCTGTGGATCACACCGTGCCGCTGGAGAACGACCCCAAGGCGGACCTTGTCGGCTATACGGCGACGCTGAGCTTCGTTGCGGAAGCGCATAGCCACGACGACTGAGCAAAAAGGGCTGCGCCATCAGGCGCAGCCCTTTTTCAAGCGGGATCGGTCAGCCCTGGCCGCCCGACTGATCCATATGCATGAACTCCCAGACATTGCCGTTGATGTCCTGGAAAGAGCAGCCATACATGGGGCCGAACTCGATGTTGGGCTTCCATTCGCGCCCGCCGGCGGCGAGCGCCTTGGCCTTGAAGTCGTCGACCTCCTGGCGGCTGGTGGCGGAAAAGCAGGTGAGTGCCTGGGTCTGCTGTTCGGGATCGCCGACCTTGCCGGTGACGAACTGCGCGAATTTCTCCTCGGTCAGGTGCATGACGAAGATGTTTTCGTCCACCACCATGCAGGCGGCGGTGTCGTCGGAGAACTGCTCGTTGAAGGAAAAGCCGAGGGCCGTGAAGAAGCGGCGGGTCGCCGGCAAATCCTTGATGGGCAGGTTGACGAAGATCATGCGCATGGAAGTCCTCCTTGTTGTTGGCGATGCGGGGTGTGTTCTCCCGTCATGCCACAAGGACGTAACACGCGGCCCCTTCCCGACAAGGTCTTCGAAAAAATTACGCCGCCGCGCAACCCGGCACATCTTCCAGCCGGTGCCAGACCGGAATGCCGCGTTCGCGGGCGATGCGCACATCGTTGTCGGCCCCCTTGCTGTCGCCCGGCAGTCGCAGCACGCCTTCGCAGAGTTCGAGCAGACGATGCGCCGTCGGGTAAAAAATCTCCTCGTGCAGGGCGTCGCCGATCACCTCGCCGCCGGCCGCATGCCAGACGGGCAGCGCCACCCATTCGCCGATGACAGGCAAGTGGCCGGCCTTGAACAGCGCATAGGACGGCGCTTCCAGCCGCTTCAAATTCTCCGCCATCTTCTGCGGGTCGTCCCCGGTGCCCGAGCGGTAGGGGCCGGCGATCAGGATCAACATGTCTTACTCCACACAATTACATGAAATATCCGGATTATTCTGGATATTTCATGATTATTCGTGTAATTTCGTGCAGAGTCAAGATGGAGTGCGCACGCATGCTGACCAGCCAGAGAAAGGCGCTCATTACCCGACGCCTCACCCGCGACGGCGAGATCGTCGCCAAGACGCTCGCGGCGGAGCTCAATCTTTCGGAAGACACGATCCGCCGGGACCTTCGGGAAATGGCGGCGGAGGGACTGCTGAAGCGGGTGCATGGCGGCGCGCTGCCGCTTGTCCCGCCGCTGCCGGGTCTGGCGGTGCGCCAGACACTCGCGCCGGACGAGAAGGCAGCCCTCGGCGCCCGCGCGGCGGCGATGATCGAGCCGGGTCAGGTGGTCTTTCTCGACGGCGGCACGACGACGGCAGCGCTTGCCCGCGCGCTGCCACGCGACTTCGCCTTCACGGTCGTCACGCACAGCCCGACCATCGCCTGCGAACTCGAACGCCACCCGACCGCCGAGATCGTGCTGATCGGCGGGCGGCTCTACAAACATTCGATGGTGGCGATGGGCGCATCCGCGCTGGAGGCGATCCGCGGCCTGAAGGCCGACCTCTATTTCATGGGTGTGACCGCCGCCCACCCGACGCACGGCCTCACCACCGGAGACATGGAGGAAGCCGCCACGAAGCGCATCATCACTGACAACGCCGCCGCCACCTGGGTGCTGCTGACCGCCGAAAAACTCGGCCGCGCCTCCCCCTGGAAGATCATGCCGACAGCTTCCGCCACCGGCCTCATCGTACCGGGCGGGCTGGCGCCGGAGACGCTCTCGCCCTATCGGGAGCTGGATGTGGAGATTGTTGAGGCCTGATCAGGCGGCGTCACGCGGCACGATGCGGTCGAGGTCCCGGCCGATTTCGCGGCGCTTCTGCATCAGGTCGAATTCGGCCTGCAGGCGCAGGAAGTAGCCTTCCGAGAGACCGAAATAGCGTGTGAGCCGCAGATCGGTATCGGCCGTCACCTGTCGCTTGCCGAGCACGATCTCGTTGATGCGGCGGGGCGGAACATGCACCGCGCGGGCCAGTGCATTCTGGCTGATCTCCATCGGCTCGAGAAACTCCTCAAGCAGGATATCGCCGGGATGCGGATTGGGCAGCAAGTTATCGTCAATCATGGTAGTCGATGATGCGGACATGAACGGCATCTCCTTGCGACCAGCCGAAGCACAGCCGCCACTGGTCATTGATCCGGATCGAATAAAGCCCGGCCAGATTTCCCTTCAAAAGCTCCAGCCGATTGCCAGGCGGCACGCGCAGGTCTGTAACCGTCTGCGCGGCGTGCAGCATACGCAGTTTGCGCAGGGCAATCGCCTGCATATCGGCCGGAAGCCGCCGGCTTTTCCGGCCGGACCAGATCAATTCTGTCTCCCGGTCGGCGAAGCTCTTGATCATGCTCCACCATAACGCATGACGTCATAAGGCGTCAATTCAGGCCGCGAATGCCTCGGTCACCCTGATGTCGCCGACATGGATGCCGTTCCAGTTCTTCATGGAGCGGTTGGCCTGGGCCATCAGGGCAATGTGGATATCCGGCTCTTCCGTGAAGAAACGGGCGAGCGTCGCGGCGACCATGCTTTCGGCGGCGCGGGTGGTGCCGTCTTCGCATTTCAACGCGATGGCGATGCCCTTTTCCGGGATCGCGGCGCAGAACACGCCCTCAGCGCCGGTTTTCGCAAAAATGCGGCCAGGGGCGGTTTCCATCAGGCGCGTGCAGGCGCGGCCCGTGCCGGCGACGAAGAAGGGTTCGGCCATGCATGCCTCCATCAGGCGGCGTGAGGCCTTGGCCCGTTCTGCACCGAGGCCGACGCCGGTCGCCATCTTCGCGAAACCGTGGGCGAGACCCTTCATCGGCACGGCATAGGTCGGGATCGAGCAGCCATCGACGCCGCAATTGTCGACGGCAAGCGCCGCCCCCGTCAGGCTTTCCATGATGCCGCGGATTTCGGCCTGCACGGGGTGCTCGTAACGCACGTAGCCCTTCAAATCCTTGCCGGTGTGGCAGGCGGCGCAGACGAAGCCGGCATGTTTGCCGGAGCAATTGTTGTGGAGCGCCGTCGGGCGGTCGAGCAGGCGTGCCTGGCCGATCAGAACGGGCTGCTCGAAGGACCAGTGGGCGCCGCATTCCAGCACGCTCTCATCGACGCCGGCAGCAGCAAGCATGGTGCCGGCAAGCCGGGCATGCGCCGCCTCGCCGCTGTGCGAGGAACAGGCAAGCGCCAATTCCTGGTTGCCGAAGGCATGGGCATCGGCCGCGCCGCTTTCGATGAGCGGCAGCGCCTGCATGGCCTTGCAGGCCGAGCGCGGAAAGACGCCGCCTTCGATATCGCCCTGCGAGAACACCACCTTGCCGTCGCCATCGACCACCACGACCATGCCGCGATGGCGGCTTTCGACGAGATTGCCGCGCGTGACTTCGACAAGTACCGGGTTTGCCATGATCGTGCCCTCAAATATCCGATTTCCGCTGCGGTATTATCCGAAATTCACAAACCTGCCCACTCGGTTTTGGAGCGCCCGCATGAAATTGCTGAGGAATGTCCTTGTCCTCTTTCTCGTGATCTACCTCGTGCCCGCCCTTGGCGCCGCCGGCTACTGGTACATCAAGGACCGCCCGGCCAACTGGCGCGAGGCGAACTGGACCTCCGCCGGCATCCTGCCCGAAGCGACGAAGACGCCGCAGGCGACGATCCACATCTTCTCCGCCGCGACGGGCGGCATGAAGGGCGCGGTCGCGAGCCATGCCTGGATCGTCACCAAGGAGGCGAATGCCGCAGGCTACAACCGCTACGACAAGGTCGGCTGGGGCGCGCCGGTGCGCAAGAACGCCTACGCGCCCGATGCCTTCTGGTACTCCAACACACCGCGCACCGTCGTCTCCGTCAGCGGCGAGGAGGCGGCGCGGCTGATCCCGAAAATAGAGAAGGCCATCGCCGCCTATCCCTATGCCAAGCCCGGCGCCTATCGTCTCTGGCCGGGGCCGAATTCCAACACCTTCGTCGCCCATGTGCTGCGTTCCGTGCCGGAACTCGGCGTCGTCCTTCCGCCGGATGCCGTAGGGCGCGACTACCTGCCGGATGGGAAACTCTTCGCCGTGGATGCCGACGGCAGGGACGTGCACGCGACGCTCTATGGCCTGCTCGGCATTTCCGCGGGCATGCGCAGCGGGCTGGAACTGCACATCATGGGCCTCGTCGCCGGCGTCGACATCGCGCGGCCTGCGATCAAGATACCGGCGATCGGACGGATCGGGATCTAGCGGTGAAAACGTCGTGAGACGGGCCGCTGGACATCCCGGCGTCATCGACGGATCGTGAGCCGCAACGAAATTGAGATTTGGCAAAGCGGGATCAACGAAACCCGACTTGCTGTTACCAGAAGCGGAGAGCGGTCATGAGCGACGATAGAAAACAGCACACGGCGACCTGTCACTGCGGCACCGTCCGGTTCCGCGTGCGGCTAACGGACGGATTCAACACGATCCGCCGCTGCACCTGCTCCTATTGCCGCATGCGCGGGGCCATTGCCGCCTCCGCAGAACTTTCGGATATCGACTTCATGGAGGGCGAAGACAATCTGACGCTCTATCAATTCAACACGGGCACGGCGAAGCACTATTTCTGCAAGACCTGCGGCATCTATACCCACCACCAGCGCCGTTCCAATCCGAACCAGTTCGGCATCAATATCGCCTGCATAGAGGGCGTCAGCCCCTTCGATTTCGCGACGGTGGAGGTCATGGACGGCGTTTCCCATCCCGCCGATTCCGGCGCAGGCCCCCAGGTCGCCGGTATCCTCCGGTTCGAGCCGGCGACCTGACGCCGGGGGCCTCCCGCAGCATCAGAGATACGCCACCTCCACGGCGGTAAGCAGGGCGGGATCGGCGATGGAATCGATGGCGACGATCCGCTCCCCCTCCACCTCGATGAGCACAACCACCTTGAGCTGGCCGCCGAGAATGACGGCAAGGCCGAGCTGACCGTCGATGAGGGCGAGCTTTGCCGCCGTCGCCTTACCCTTGAAGTTGGTCGCAACGGCCTGCGCGCCGTGCATTTCGGCGAGCGAGCCGAGCCGCACCGCGTCGGCATCCGCGTGGAAGACGACATCCGGGTCGAGCACGGCGAGCAGACCCGAAAAGTCGCCGTCGCGCGAGGCGGCGAGGAAGGCGGCGACGACGTTCTTGCGGCGGTCGTAGTCGGCCGCTGGCGTTTCCGGCAGCCCCTGCACGCGGCGGCGGGCGCGGCTGGCGAGCTGGCGCGCTGCGACCGGCGAGCGATCGACGATGCGGCCGATCTCCTCGAAGGGCACGTCGAACATGTCGTGAAGAACGAAGGCGAGGCGTTCGGCAGGCGCGAGGCGCTCGAGAACGACGAGCAGCGCGAGGCCGACGGAATCGGCAAGCGCTGCCTGCTCGTCGGCGCTTGCTGACGGATCGGCGTGCTGGACCTCACCTTTCCCGCCATCGATCGGGTCCTCGCGGCGCCGCGAGCGTGCACGCAACATGTCGAGGCAGATGCGGCCGACGACGGTCGTCAGCCAGCCTGCCGGGTTTTCGATGCCGCCCTCCGCGCGCTCCAGCCTGAACCACGCCTCCTGCACCGCGTCCTCAGCCTCCGCGTGAGAACCCAGCATGCGCAAGGCGACACTGCACAAACGGCCCCGCTCGGCCTCGAAACGGTCGGCCCAAAACTTTTTTTCGCTCATCGGTCACACTCCTTCGCTCCGTGGCGTCAAGGCCATGACGAACGAAGCCGCACCGGTGTGACAGGGCTCGCAGCCGTCGACGCGAAATCACTGCAAGGAGATCAGAAATGCAATCCCGTATGACCAATATCGTTACCGTCCTCCCGGACGTCATGAAGGCCATGCAGGCGCTTCAGGGCGCCGCACAAAAAACCGGCCTGCCGGAAAAGACCGCCCACCTCGTGCATCTGCGCGCCAGCCAGATCAATGGCTGCGGCTTCTGCGTCGATCTGCACCCGCGCATGATGAAGAAGGCCGGCGAGAGCGACCGGCGCATCCTCTCCGTCGCCGCCTGGCGCGAGGCGCCGTTCTATACGGATGACGAGCGCGCGGCGCTGGCGCTGACCGAGGCCCTGACCCGCATCGCCGACCGCGAGGAGCCGGTTCCGGACACGATCTGGAACGAGGCCGCCCGCCACTTCGACGAAAAGACGCTTGCCGCGCTCGTCGTGGAGATCGCGGCGATCAATGTGTGGAACCGGTTCAACGTGGCGACGCGGCAGGTTGCCGGCGAGTGGAACCCGTAAGCCCTCCCTCACCCGCCTGACGGTCCCTTCCCTGCCGGAGAAGGGGCCGGTGCACGCCGCCGCTGCGATTGCCGTTTCCGCAACGCCGTGCTTTCATATCCGGAACTCTTTCGAAGGCGGGCACCGCATGGCCGAGCAGGGTTCTCAGTCCAGAGCAGCAATCACTCTTGCGGTCGTTTCCGGCTTCTTGATCTTCCGCTGCCTCTGGCGCGTGTTTACCCCGGGCACGGAATACGCCCTGCCGCCATGGCCTCTCGTCTCCGTCATCTCCGACATTCTGATGATGGTCGCGCTTTTCATCATAAAGCCGATGGTGCCGACAGCCACGGCGGAATCTCCTGCCCTTGTCCGGCACGCCACGGCACTGTTCATCGGCGGGATCGTCGCAACCGCGATCATGGTGTTGATCAGGGTGTCCAGCGATCGTGGCTGGTGGACCGGGCATCTGATGTAAGGCGCGAAGCTCTGCTTGCGCTCTCGCGGGCGGCTTATCGCGGGCATCGGCCATGCCCGTCATTCGACCACCCCTTCACAATCAAAAGTCACGGCTTGAACTGCCGCGTGCACCATGCGAGGTCTTCGGCCTCGAATTCGCAAGGCCCCATCCATGTCCGAAAGCGTCATCCCCTCCAAAGAGGCCGCCCCGCGGCTTTCCAGCCTGTTTTGTCGCGACTATCTGTTCGGGACGCTCATGCTCGGCGGCGGCATCATGCTGCATGCGGTGGAGACCTATATCACCGCGACGCTGATGCCCTCGATCGTGCGCGATATCGGCGGCCTGGAACTCTTTGCCTGGGCAACGACGATCTATGTCGCGGCCTCCGTGCTCGGCTCGACCTTCGTCGCCGTCCGGCCGCAAAGCGTG
Source organism: Shinella sp. CPCC 101442 (assembly GCF_024704725.1). GTDB lineage: Bacteria > Pseudomonadota > Alphaproteobacteria > Rhizobiales > Rhizobiaceae > Shinella. Next base: position 621,490 of record NZ_JALIQS010000002.1, read on the forward strand.
ACACTCAACCGCTGCTACGTCTTCGGGGCGGTGCTGTTCGGCATCGGCAGCCTCGTCTGCACCATCGCGCCGACCATGGAGATCGTGCTGGCAGGACGCGCGGTTCAGGGGCTTGGCGCGGGTTTTCTCGTCGCGCTCGGCTATGCCTTCATCCGCCATGTCTATCCTGAACCGCTGTGGAGCACGGCGTCCACGCTCTATGCCGCCGTCTGGGGCATCGCGACCTTCCTGGGGCCGACGATCGGCGGCATCTTCGCGGCCGGCAGCGCGTGGCGCGAGGCCTTTGCACTGCTCGTGCCGCTTTCGGTGATCATGGCCTTCACCGCGCCAAAACTGCTGCCTTCGGGCGAAGGCGAGCGGGTGACGACGAAGACGCCCTTCGTGCAGATCGTGCTTCTGGTGACTGCCGTCCTGCTCCTGTCCTTCGCAAGCTCGGTGGACGCGCCGGCGCTGCGGGGCATTCTTGCCGGCGCGGCGGTTCTTGGCGTCGTCGCGGCCATCACCGTCGAGCGCCACGCGCAGGCGCGGCTTCTGCCGGCCGGCACGATCCGTCTTTCCTCGTCACTCGCCCGCGTCTATCTCATCATGCTGATGCTGCTGGTGACGATCTGCTCGGACGTCTACATTCCCTATTTCCTGCAGGTGCTGCATGGCGTGACGCCGCTTGTCTCAGGCTATCTCGTGGCGCTCCTGGCGCTCGGCTGGACGGCGGCGGCCTTTCTCACCGCAAGCCTCAGCGGCCGGCGCGCCAACCGGGTCATTCTCATCGGTGCGGTGCTGGAAGCACTGGCGACGGCGGCGCTCGTCTTCACGCTCGCCCGGCACAATCCCGAGAGCGGCCTTCTCCTGCTTGCGCTCTCGACGGTCTTCACCTTTCTCATGGGCTTCGGCATCGGCATGGGCTGGGCGCATCTCGTCACCCATGTCATGCGTCTTGCACCCTCCGGCGAGACGGACAAGGCGTCGGCGGCGATCACCACGATGCAGGCGCTGGGCGCCGCCTTCGGGGCAGCCCTTGCCGGCATCATCGTCAACTCCACCGGGCTGTTGCAACCGGGTGGCGTCGAGGGTGCGGTGACGGCGGCGCGTTGGCTCTATGCCCTCCTGGCGCTTCCGGCGGCGCTCTCGATCTTCCTTGCCATCGGCCTTCCGCACGAGCGCACCGACCGGGCCGGTTGAGGATTTGTTAACGTCGTCAGGCGGTCGCGATTGCGACACCGCCGCCTTCTGCCACAAAGGGCACCTATCGTCGGCGCGACGCCCGATGATTCTGTCCCAGGAAGGAAGAGCGGTTGCGGCGGAGCGAAGGACATGGCTGGCTGGACGAAAGCGGCATGGCGCAGATCGATACGATCCTGCCGCTCGCCCTTCTCCGCGACCGTGCGACGACCGACCTCATCCTGTCGGGCCTCGATGCCTCCGGTGTCGCCTTCGCGCTGTTTTCGCCGGAGGACGAGCTCACCTACGGCTCCAGCGCCTTCCGCCTGCTTTTCGACGTGCAGCCCGGCGCGCTGACTTTTACCGACATCATGCACAACTGCCATGACAAGTGTGTCGGCCCGAAGATCGGCACGCCGGTCGAGGCGTTTATCGACATGGCCTGCAGGAAGCGGCGCAGCAGCCCGCAGCGCACCTTCGAAATCGACATCAGCGACGGCCGATGGTTCCTTGCCAACGAGACATTGTTGCCCGGCGGCTGGCTGTGGCATGTCTTCACCGACATCACCATGCTCAAATCCAACGAGCGCGTGCTGCAGCTTGCCCGCGACGCCGCCCAGCGCGCCGCTGACATGGACCCGCTGACGGGCCTCTTCAACCGCCGTGCGTCCACGGAGCGACTGGAAGCAGCGATGCAGGCGGCCCAGAGCGACGGCATCCCGCTCGCGCTCGTCCTGATCGACCTCGACAATTTCAAGTCGATCAACGATCGCTTCGGCCATGCCAACGGCGACCGGGTGCTGAAGCATTTTGCCGCCGCCGGCCGGCAGGAACTGCGCGGCGTCGATATTTTCGCGCGCATCGGTGGGGAGGAATTCCTCGTGCTGATGCCAGCCACCGACATGCGACAGGCGACCGATGCCATCGAGCGGCTGCGCGGCCATATGGCGCGAGCGGAGAATTGCGCCGATATCTGCTGCGCCTACACAATGTCGGCCGGTATTGCGGAATTCCGCGGCACGGCCGCCGAAGACCTCTTCGAACGCGCCGACCGTGCGCTCTACCGCGCAAAACATCTCGGCCGCGACCGCATCGTCTGCGCGGAGTAAACCTATCTACTCGAAGGTCAGCACGATTTTGCCGATATGGTCGCCATGCTCCATCATGCGATGGCCGGCGGCGGCGTCGCCGTAGGGCATGACGGCGTGGATGACCGGGGCGATGCGCCCCTCCTCCAGAAGCGGCCAGACCCGCTCCAGCAGCGCATCGCGGATCTCCTGCTTTTCCGCCGCCGTGCGCGGGCGCATGGCAGACCCCATCAGGCGCAGACGCTTTTGCAGGATGGGCGCGAGGCTGACCTTTTCGGCAAAGGTGCCGCCGAGGAAGGCGATGATCGACAGGCGGCCGTCGCGGGCGAGCGACTTCAGGTTCCGCTCGAAATAGGCCGCACCGATCATGTCCAGGATGACGTCGACGCCGGCCTTGCCCGTCTCCTCCGCGATGACGGTGCAGAAATCCTCACTGCGATAGTTGATGGCGCGACTGGCGCCGAGATCGAGGCACGCCTCGCATTTGTCCGCCGTCCCGGCGGTGGTGAAGACGCGCGAGCCGAGGGCGGCGGCGAGCTGGATCGCCGTCGTGCCGATACCGCTCGATCCGCCATGGATGAGCACGCTTTCGCCGGGTTTCAGCTCCGCCATCATGAAGAGGTTTGCCCAGACGGTGAAGAAGGTCTCCGGCAGGGCCGCAGCCTTTACCGCATCGTAGTCTTTCGGGAAGGGCAGCGCCTGGGTTGCCGGCACGACGCAATATTGCGCATAGCCGCCGCCATTCGCCAGCGCGCAGACCTTGTCGCCGATGGCGTAGCCGGTGACATCCTCGCCGATCGCCACCACCTCGCCGGCAATCTCCAGTCCGAGGATCGGGCTTGCATCCGGCGGCGGCGGATAGTCGCCCTTGCGCTGCAGTACGTCCGGCCGGTTGATGCCCGCCGCCTCGGTTCGAACCAGAAGCTCGCCGCTGCGCGGCAAGGGCGTGCGGCCTTCCATCACGGCAAGCACATCAGGGCCGCCATGTTCGCTGAGGCCGATATAGGACATGGTTGATGGAACCGACATGGACAGACCCTCCCCGCGCTTTCTCGATGCGCATCGTCTTTGGTGATTCTAGCCCAAAGCGCGAATCTTTTGAATCGTTTGAGCGGGATTGCTGCGATATCACCTATCCCTTGAGAACCGCCAAGTTTCAGCCGCAAACCCTTGTGATTCCGGCGGTTTCGCGATGGCGAAAATTAAATCTTGTTAATTTGAAAACGGATTTTTCCGGGCCTAGCTTTTGTTGCGAAGCCGGGGAGCGCCGGCAGCCCTTCCCTTAAAGGCTGCGACGCGACGCCTCTCGGACGGCTTCTCAGCCCCATCAGGGGCCTATCAGGACGACACATATGCGTGTTCTTCTTTCCAACCTCGCCATCGTTTCCATTCTCGCCACCCCCGGTCTTGCCCTCGCCGCCAAGTCGGCGACCGGTACGGTCAAGGAATACGACAAGGCGTCGATGTCGCTGACGCTCGCCGATGGCACCGTCTACAGCCTTCCCAAGGGATTTCATGATCCCGGACTGAAGGCTGGCGAGAAGGTGGCCATCTCCTTCGACATGTCCGGCAAGAACCACGAAGCGAAGACCGTAAAGATCCTTCGCTGACGTGGCGCGGGGCGGGTTCCCAACGGACCCGCCCTATGAATACCGAAGGGCGGCCGACGCAGGCTGCCTCTCGCCGGGTGCCGAGGAGAGCACGAGCCCCCCGTCGCTCGCCTTGGCATCCGCCTTCAGGGCCGCGATGCGGCTGCTGATCTGCCCCGCCTCCCCGATGACCTCCCCTTCCGGCACGACCAGCACGACCGCCGAGCAGCGCATCAGGGGGAAACTCATCTGGTTGCCCGACCGGTCACGACCGCGGATCTCGCCGGCCAGCTGATCTTCCGGCGAATAGAGCGAACGCACCTCGCGGACGAAATCGGCAAGCAGCCGTTCGAGAATGGCCTGTACCGTCTCGACAGAGCGGCCGGAAACACCGGCAAAAAAATCATCCCCGCCGACATGACCGACAAAGACGTCCTCTCCAACGAATTCGCGACGCATCAGCGAGGCGAAGAGCGACAGCGCAAGATCACCCTTGTGGAAGCCGTAATGGTCGTTGAACGGCTTGAAATTGTCGAAGTCGAAATAGCACAGGCAGCGCAGCTGGTCGCCGTCGAGCGCCTTGTCCTGCAGGTAGTCGCGGATCGAGCGGTTGCCGGGAAGGCCGGTCAGCGGGTTCTGGTCCTCCGCCGTCTTCAGGCGCTTCTCGTTGATGATCTTGAGCAGCGACGAGGCCGAGAGGATGCCGGCATAACGCAGGTTCTCCGTCAGGATCACACATTCATTGCCGCCCATGCCGGTAAACACGTCAAGCAATTGCTCGGCCGGGGTATCGAGATCGGCGATCGGCGCCATCGTCACGAAGTGCGACAGGCTTTTCTGGTAGAGCTTGTTCTTCAGGAGATCGCGACCGAAGGGATGATAGCTCAGCTCCTTCACATGGTATTCGTGCAGGATGCCGCGCGGCTCGTCATTGGCGTTGAGCACCGGGAAGAAGGTGCGTTTCGGGTCACGGCGAAAGAATTCGAAGACCGATTCCAGGCTCTCGTTTTCGCGTAGCACCGCAACCTGCTCGATCTCGCGGCGGATCAGGATGCTGTCGAGCGTACGCGAGGAGCGGCGCGTGCCGCCGGCCCGCGCCACCTGGGCATAGACGGGACTCAGCGCCGAAAAATCCGTGACGGGGCGCGAGACGAACCAGCCCTGCACGAGATCGCAGCCCGCTTCGCGGCAGGCGATGAACTCCGCCTCCGTCTCGACGCCCTCGGCGATGACCCGGATGCCGAGCACGTGGGCGGCGTTGACGGTGTTGCGCACGAGATGGCGTTTGCGCGCATCCGCCTCCATGCCGGAGATGAAATGGCGGTCGATCTTGAGATAGTCCACCGGATGGTCGCAAAGCAGCTTCAGGCCGTTGTGCCCGACGCCGAAATCGTCGATGGCGAGCTTGAAGCCGGCCAACCGCAGTTTGCGCACCAGTACGGCGAAGTCCGGCAACTGGTCATTGTTGAAGCGCTCGGAAATCTCGAAGCAGATCGAGGAGGCCGGAATGCCGGCGCGGCCGAGATGCCCGGCAAGGCGCTCGACGAGATCGGCGCCATCGGCCACCAGACGGGAATCGAGGTTGATGAACAGCGTGCGCGAGCGGAAATCCGGCAGCGCGGAAAAGGCCGCGATCGCCCGGCTGTTGACCATGTGCTCCAGCGCCAGAAGCTGACCCGCCTCGTGTGCCCGGTCGATGAGATCGAGCGGCGAGCGGAAACCGAGCCGGTCGAAACCGCGCATCAGCGACTCGTAGCCGAAGACAGCACCGGTCGCAGCCTCCACGATCGGCTGGAAGGCCGTTTCGATGACCAGCTTGGCGAGCGTAACGATCTCGCCATCGCCGAAGCGACGAAGGGCTAGCAGTTCGGCGGCGGACATGAGGGGCTCCGGAGCTTTTACGATGCTGCGAAGTCTCTCTTCCGATCCCTGAAAAATCCGTTTCCGAAGTGTGACAATTCGATGAAACTTCAACGACTACAAGGAGTTGAAAAAGAAACACCTCATATGGGCAAAGCAAGCAGCAGCGCGCCCCCGCCGATCATCGCGACAGCGACCCAGTGCGTGGTGGAAAGCTGCTCGCCGAGGAAGAGAACGGCGAAGATGGCGACGAGCACGACGGAGAGCTTGTCGACGGGCGCGACCTGCGCCGCCTTGCCGATCTGGAGCGCGCGGAAGTAGCAGAGCCAGGACGCGCCGGTCGCCAGACCCGAGAGAACGAGGAAAATCCAGCTCTTTGCCGGCACCGTTCCGGGCGCCTGCCAATTGCCGGCGAGGGTCAGCATGAAGGCGATGGCGAGAAGGATAACCACGGTGCGTATGAAGGTGGCGAAGTCGGAATTGACCTCGCTGATGCCGATCTTGGCGAAGATCGCCGTCAGCGCCGCAAAGACCGCCGAGCCGAGCGCCCAGACCTGCCAGGAGGTCAGCAAAGCCTTCACACTACACCTCCTGCGAGCATCACCCGCGTCAATGCCAGTCCTGCCGCGACGGCAAGCAGCGAAACAAAAACCGACGCGCCGACATAAAGTGCTGCCAAACCCATCTCGCCCCGCTCCCACAGCATCGCCGCATCGAGCGAAAAGGCCGAAAAAGTGGTGAACCCGCCAAGGATGCCCGTGGTCAGGAACAGCCGGGCCTCCTGCGGCAGGTTCACCCGAAAGGCGAAGGCCCCGGCGATCAGCCCCATCAGCAGGCAGCCGAGCACATTGATGACCAGCGTGCCCACGGGAAAATGCGTCCCGAACAGCCGCGCCGCCAGCACATTCACCCCATGCCGGCCGGCACCGCCGATGCCCGCGCCGAGAAAGACGATCAGATAGGTCATGCCGTTGCCTCACAGTCCGTTGTTGCGACATCCGGACAACAAAAAACCGCCCACGGGCGGTCGCAGAACATGCTCCCGCCATCGGCGGCCATTGCTGGCCGGTCTGGCAGGAGCTATCAGCCGGTAAACGGCGGTTGTCGGGGAGCTCCATCCCCATCCCACAAGGGAATTTCTAGGCCCTGTTGCGGGTGCTGTCAAACGTCTCACTGCCGCCGTTCGAGGATGGAAACATAGTTCGCGACGGCAGCGCCACCCATGTTGAAGAGGCCGCCGAGCGTCGCACCTGCGACCTGGATGCCGCCGGCCTCTCCCGCGAGCTGCATGGCGGTCAGCACATGCATGGAGACGCCGGTGGCGCCGATCGGGTGACCCTTGGATTTGAGGCCGCCGGAGGGGTTGACGGGCAGGCGCCCGTCTTTTGACGTCTCGCCCGACAGCGCCAACCGGCCACCCTCACCGGGCTTCGCGAGGCCCATCGCCTCGTATTCGATCAGCTCGGCGATGGTGAAACAGTCGTGCGTTTCGACGAAGGAGAGGTCCACAAGCGTCGCACCGGCCTGCGCCAGCGCCTGTCGCCAGGCCTCGGTGCAGCCTTCGAATTTCAGGATATCGCGCTTCGACATCGGCAGGAAATCCTGCACATGGGCGGCGGCGCGGAAGGCGATGGCACGTGGGGCACTGGCGGCGGCATCGGCAGAGGCCAGCACCAGCGCGGCAGCACCGTCTGACACCAGCGAGCAATCCGTACGCTTCAGCGGACCCGCGACGAAGGGGTTCCTCTCGCTTTCGGTGCGGCAGAAATCGAAGCCGAGGTCCTTCTGCATCTGGGCATAGGGATTGGCCACGCCGTTCCTGTGGTTCTTGGCGGCGATGGCGGCGAGCGCATCGGACTGATCGCCGTGGCGCTGGAAATAGGCGGACGCGATGCGGCCGAAGACGCCGGCAAAGCCGGCCGGCGTATCGCCATCCTCCGGCAGGTAGGAGGCTTTCAAGAGATTCGCGCCGATCTCGGCGGCGGGCGTCTTCGTCATCTGCTCGACACCCACGACCAGCACATGGCGGGCGGCACCGGCCCTGATGGCGCGAACGCCCTGATGGACTGCCGCCGAGCCCGTTGCGCAGGCATTTTCCACCCGCGTGGCCGGCTTGAAGCGCAGCGCGTCATCGGCCTGCAGCACAAGGCTTGCGGTAAAATCCTGCGGCGAGAAGCCGGCGTTGAAATGGCCGAGCACGATCTCGTCGATATCCCCGGCGACAAGCCCCGCATGGGCGATCGCCTCGCGCGCGACGGTGACGATGAGGCTCTCGACCGTCTCGCCTTCGAGCTTGCCGAACCGCGTATGCGCCCAGCCGATGATGGAAACGTCCATGAACAATCCTCCCGCCGGCATGATGGGCCCGTGGCGGCGGGAGGTAAAGAGGGCCGTCTACTTGCGCAGCGCGAGGCCGAAGCCGATGAGCGCCCAGCCCTGCATGGCAAGATCGAAGGCGAGGAAGAGGCCCAGCAGCCACAGGCTGTTGACCGGCCAGCCGAGCAGGAAGACGAGGCCCGCCAGCACGGTCACGACACCGCCCGCCATCAGCCAGCCCCACCCCTTGTCCGGCCGCACGCGCCAGGCGGCAAAGATGCGGAAGACACCCGCAACAAGCAGGGCTGCAGCCATCAGCAGGGTCAGGACGGCGGAGGTAAGCACCGGATTGACGAAGGCAAGAATGCCGGCCGCCAGATAGAGCAACGCGCTCAGTGCCCAGGCGATCGTCTCCCGCCAGGCCTTCACCTGGAAGGCATGGGCGAGATGCACCGCCCCGCCGACGATCATCAGCATGCCGACATAATAGACCGACGCAACGGTGGCGATGAACAGATTTGCCGCGGCAATGCCGCCAAAGACCAGCAGGACGACGCCAAGCGCGACGAACCAGCCCCATTTGGCGCGAACATCGGAAAGCGGATTCATTCCGGGGGAGAGGACCATGATGCACCTCGAAAATTGAATGAAAACAAAGTCAGGCTAACACGAAACAGAACGCCATTGCGACATCCGATTGAACCATTCCAACGGGAAAGATTTTTATTGATTGATCGATCAATTAAAAATACGCTTGACGAAAATCAGGGGAACCGCATGCCGAAGGTTGGAATGGAGCCGGTGCGCCGCAAGGCGCTGGTGGACGCGACGCTGAGGGCGGTCGGCGACCATGGCTCGCTGACCGTGACCATGTCGGAAATCGCCCGCCATGCCGGCGTGTCGCCCGCCCTTGCACACCATTATTTCGGCTCCAAGGAACAGCTGGTCATCGAGACGATCCGCAGCCTGCTGCGCCAGTTGCGTGCCGATGCCGTGGCGGCGCTCAAGGATGCCGCGACGCCGCGTGAGAAGCTTTCGGCTGTCATCCGCGTCAATTTCCAGGCGCACCAGTTCGCCCCGGAGACGGTTGCCGCCTGGCTTGCCTTCTATTCCGAGGCGCAACGGTCCGAAGCCGTGCGGCGTCTGCTCGTCGTCTATGCGCGGCGGCTGAATTCCAACCTCCTGTCCAGCCTCAAGCTGCTCTGCCCGGCCGGGAAGGCCGCCGACATTGCCGATGGCGCGGCGGCGATGATCGACGGGCTCTATCTGCGGCAGGGGCTGCGCTCCGCGCCGGTCAGCATCGCCACCTCCATCGCCCTGACCGAGAGCTATGTGGATGCGCAGCTCGCCGCTGTCGCGCGCGACGCTTCCACCGCCGCGGGCCGGCGAGTGCCCGTCACAGAGAACCGCTAAATTCGATTGTCTATCTTTCAAGGATCTGTCCGTGACCGCCAGCAAGCCGAACATCCTGATCATCATGGTCGACCAACTCAACGGGACCTTCTTTCCGGATGGGCCGGCGGACTGGCTGCATGCGCCGCATATGAAGGCGCTTGCGGCGCGCTCCGCGCGCTTCCGCAACAACTACACGTCCTCGCCGCTCTGCGCGCCCGCCCGCGCCTCCTTCATGGCCGGCCAGCTGCCGAGCCGCACGCAGGTCTACGACAACGCGGCGGAATATGTTTCCTCCGTCCCGACCTTCGCGCATCACCTGCGGCGCGCCGGCTACTACACCGCGTTGTCGGGAAAAATGCACTTCGTCGGGCCGGACCAGCTGCACGGTTTCGAGGAGCGGCTGACGACCGATATCTACCCGGCCGATTTCGGCTGGACGCCGGATTATCGAAAGCCCGGCGAGCGCATCGACTGGTGGTATCACAATATGGGCTCGGTGACGGGCGCGGGTGTCGCCGAGATCACCAACCAGATGGAATATGACGACGAGGTCGCCTTCCTCGCCAATCAAAAACTCTACCAGCTCTCCCGCGAGAACGACGATGAGTATCGCCGCCCCTGGTGCGTGACCGTCTCCTTCACCCACCCGCATGATCCCTATGTGGCCCGCAGGAAATTCTGGGACCTCTATGAGGATTGCGAGCATCTGCTGCCCGAAGTCGGTATGCTCGAAGAGCAGGATCCGCATTCGGCCCGCATCCTGCACGCCTGCGACTACGCCAAATTCGCCATCAGCGGCGAGGACGTGCGTCGCTCCCGCCAGGCCTATTTCGCCAACATCTCCTATCTCGACGAGAAGGTCGGCGAACTCCTGGATACGCTGACGCGTACCCGCATGCTGGACGAGACGCTGATCTTCTTCTGTTCCGACCATGGCGACATGCTCGGCGAGCGCGGTCTGTGGTTCAAGATGAACTTCTTCGAAGGGTCTGCCCGCGTGCCGCTGATGATATCCGGGCCCGGCGTTGCCGCCGGCCTGCATCTTGCCCCCTCTTCCAATCTCGACGTGACGCCGACGCTCTGCGATCTCGCGGGCATTTCCATGGACGAGGTGATGCCGTGGACGGACGGCGAAAGCCTGCTGCCGATCATCAACGGCGCCGACCGCGTCTCGCCCGTGCTGATGGAATATGCGGCGGAGGCCTCCTATGCGCCGATCGTCGGCATCCGCGAGGGCAAGTGGAAATACATCCACTGCGAACTGGACCCGGAACAGCTTTTCGACCTCGAGGCCGATCCGCAGGAGCTTACCAATCTCGCGACCTCGGACAATCCGGTCGTTCAGGCGACGCTGGAAGCCTTCCGGCAGATGCGCGAGGCGCGCTGGGACATGGCTCAGTTCGACAGCGCCGTGCGCGAAAGCCAGGCGCGACGCTGGGTGGTCTATGAGGCGCTGAGGAACGGCGCCTACTATCCGTGGGACCACCAGCCGCTGCAAAAGGCGTCCGAACGCTACATGCGCAACCACATGAACCTCGACAATCTCGAGGAATCCAAACGTTACCCGCGGGGAGAATAAGATGAGAGCCCAACCGAAAGCCTCCCATTTCATCGATGGCGAATATGTCGAGGACGTCGCCGGCACGCCCTTCGAAAGCATCTACCCCGCCACCGGCGAGGTGATCGCCAGGCTGCATGCCGCAACGCCCGCCATCGTCGAGAAGGCCATCGCATCGGCCAAGCGCGCGCAAAAGGAGTGGGCGGCGATGAGCCCGACCGCGCGTGGCCGCATCCTGAAGCGCGCGGCCGAGATCATGCGCGAGCGCAACCGCGAGCTTTCGGAACTGGAAACGCTCGACACCGGCAAGCCGATCCAGGAAACCATCGTCGCCGACCCGACCTCAGGCGCCGACGCCTTCGAGTTCTTCGGCGGCGTCGCTGCGGCAGGGTTGAACGGAAGCTACATTCCGCTGGGGCAGGATTTCGCCTTCACAAAGCGCGTGCCGCTCGGTGTCTGCGTCGGCATCGGCGCCTGGAACTATCCGCAGCAGATCGCCTGCTGGAAGGGCGCGCCTGCCCTCGTCTGCGGCAATGCCATGGTCTTCAAGCCCTCGGAAAACACACCGCTCGGCGCATTGAAGATCGCGGAAATCCTGATCGAGGCCGGCCTGCCGAAGGGCCTCTACAACGTCATCCAGGGCGACCGCTCGACAGGGCCGCTCCTCGTCAACCACAAGGACGTCGCCAAGGTCTCGCTGACCGGCTCCGTACCGACGGGCAAGAAGGTGGCGGGGGCAGCGGCCTCCGACCTCAAGCATGTGACGATGGAACTCGGTGGCAAGTCGCCGCTCATCGTCTTCGACGACGCGGACCTCGAAAGCGCCATCGGCGGCGCGATGCTCGGCAATTTCTATTCGACCGGGCAGGTCTGCTCCAACGGCACCCGCGTCTTCGTCCAGAAGGGCATCAAGGACAGGTTCCTGTCGCGCCTGAAGGAGCGGACCGAGAAGATCGTCATCGGCGACCCGATGGAAGAGGCGACGCAACTCGGTCCGATGGTCTCGAAGGCACAGCGTGACAAGGTTCTGGACTATATCGAGAAGGGCAAGGCCGAAGGTGCGACGCTCCTGACCGGCGGCGGCATTCCGAACGACGTATCGGGTGAAGGCACCTATATCCAGCCGACCGTCTTTGCCGACGTCACCGACGACATGACGATCGCCCGCGAAGAGATCTTCGGGCCGGTCATGTGCGTGCTCGATTTCGACAGCGAAGAAGAGGTCATCGAACGCGGCAACGCGACCGAATTCGGCCTTTCCGGCGGCGTCTTCACCGCCGACATCACCCGCGCCCACCGCGTCGTCGACCAGCTCGAGGCCGGCACGCTCTGGATCAACACCTACAACCTCTGCCCCGTGGAAATCCCCTTTGGCGGCTCCAAGCAATCCGGCTTCGGCCGCGAAAATTCGCTGGCAGCGCTGGAGCACTATTCGGAGCTGAAGACGGTGTACGTGTCGATGGGCAAGGTGGACGCGCCCTATTGAGGTTTCGCCCCTGTCGGGCGCTTGAAGGAAGATTGGCTGGGGACCGCCATGCAGAACGCAGACTACATCATCATCGGCTCCGGCTCGGCCGGCTCGGCCATTGCCTATCGCCTCTCGGAGGACGGCAAACATACGGTCATGGTGCTGGAATATGGCGGCTCGGATATCGGGCCGTTCATCCAGATGCCGGCGGCCCTTGCCTGGCCGATGAGCATGAAGCGCTATAACTGGGGCTATCTTTCCGAGCCCGAGCCGAACCTCAACAACCGGCGCATCACCGCACCACGCGGCAAGGTTATCGGCGGGTCATCCTCGATCAACGGCCTCGTCTACGTGCGCGGGCACGCGGAGGACTTCAACCGCTGGGAGGCGCTTGGCGCGCAAGGCTGGGCCTATGCGGATGTGCTGCCCTACTACAAGCGCCTCGAAACGTCTCTTGGCGGCGAGACCGGCTGGCGTGGCACCAACGGGCCTCTGCACGTGCGGCGTGGCCCGGTCACGAACCCGCTGTTCCACGCCTTCATCCAGGCAGGCCAGCAGGCCGGTTTCGAACTGACGGACGACTATAACGGCTCCAAGCAGGAAGGTTTCGGCCTGATGGAGCAGACGATCTACAACGGCCGCCGCTGGTCGGCGGCGAACGCCTATCTCCGCCCCGCCATGAAGCGGCCGAACGTGTCGCTGGTGCGCTGCTTTGCACGGAAAATCGTCATCGAGAACGGCCGTGCCGTCGGCGTCGAGATCGAGCGCAACGGCAAGATCGAGGTGGTGAGGGCCAACCGTGAGGTTGTGGTCTCGGCCTCCTCCTTCAACTCGCCGAAGCTCCTGATGCTTTCGGGCATCGGCCCGGCGCAGCATCTGAAGGACATGGGGATCGAGGTGAAGGTGGACCGGCCGGGTGTCGGCGCCAATCTTCAGGACCATATGGAGTTCTATTTCCAGCAGGTCTCCACCAAGCCGGTCTCGCTTTACTCCTGGTTGCCGTGGTTCTGGCAGGGGGTGGCGGGCGCGCAGTGGCTGCTCTCCAAGGGCGGGCTTGGCGCCTCCAACCAGTTCGAAGCCTGCGCCTTCCTGCGTTCGGCGCCGGGGTTGAAGCAGCCGGACATTCAGTATCACTTCCTGCCGGTCGCCATTTCCTATGACGGCAAGGCCGCGGCCAGGAGCCATGGCTTCCAGGTGCATGTCGGCTACAATCTGTCGAAGTCGCGCGGCAACGTCACGCTGCGTTCTTCCGATCCGATAGCCGACCCGGTCATCAAGTTCAACTATATGAGCCACGAGGAAGACTGGATCAAATTCCGCCACTGCGTGCGCCTCACCCGCGAAATCTTCGGCCAGAAGGCCTTCGACGAATTCCGCGGGCCGGAAATCCAGCCGGGTGCGAACGTCGAGAGCGACGACCAGATCGACGCGTTCCTGCGCGAGCATCTGGAAAGCGCCTATCATCCCTCCGGCACCTGCCGCATGGGGGCTGCGACCGATCCGATGGCGGTGGTCGATCCGCAAACCCGCGTCATCGGCGTCGACGGTCTGCGCGTGGCGGACAGCTCGATCTTCCCGCATGTGACCTATGGCAACCTCAACGCCCCCTCGATCATGACGGGTGAAAAGGCGGCCGATCACATCCTGGGCAGGCAGCCGCTCGCCCGCTCCAACCAGGAGCCGTGGGTCAACCCGCGCGCCGCCGTGAGCGACCGCTAAAGATTTGGAACGATTGAGGATGGCGTGGGTTTAGCTCGGCATTGCCGGAGGAAGCCCATGGCCACCTACCACATGATCTCGCAGAGCAGCATCCGCAAGGACACGGATCGCGCTCACGCTGATCGACAGCGTCGCGCGTCCCTGCGCCTTCATCACAGACCCCGCCCAGACGCACGGCACGCCGCCCATACCAGTCGCGAAGGCATTTGCCGCTGCTGAACAGATGGTCGCGTCTGCCGTCCATCCGCGCGCCCTCGTCATCATCGATGACGACAGTTCTGGCACAGACGCTGGGGAAAACTCATTCCTCACCCCGATCGCACCGGTCAATGACAACAAAAAAGCCGGGCTTGCGCCCGGCTCTCTGAAGCACCCGGAGGTCTGGGCGCCTTATGCGAAGAGGAAATCGCTCGTGTGAAGGTCGGCCTTCGCGACACCATCAAGCGTGATGGTGTTGGCACCGTACTTGATGACCAGATCGCCTTCGCGCGTTTCCGAAGCGTGGCTGAGCACATCGGCAAAGTTCTTCAGGACGGCCTTGTCGAGGCGGATCACGTCGAGGCCGGAGTTGCCAGCTTCGAAGTCGGTGATGCGGTCATTGCCCTGACCCGACTTGATGTAGAAAGTGTCGGCGCCGGCGCCGCCGGACAGGATGTCGTTGCCCGTGCCGCCGTCGAGCGAGTCATTGCCCAGGCCACCTTCAAGCCGGTCGTTGCCGGCATTGCCGAGCAGCTTGTCGTTGCCGGCATAGCCGAAGAGGAAGTCATCGCCGTTGCCACCGTTCAGCGTATCTGCACCAGCGCCGCCGTTCAGCGTGTCGTTGCCCTCGCCGCCCGAGAGCGTGTCGTCACCGGCGCCGCCATAGAGCTTGTCGTTGCCGGCGTCGCCGTAGAGCTTGTCCTTGCCGGCGTCGCCGTACAGCGTGTCGTTGCCGTTGCCGCCGCGCAGCGTGTCGTCGCCGCCATTGCCGTAGAGCTTGTCATTACCGTTGCCGCCCGAAAGCGAATCGCCCTTGGCATAACCCGAGAAGACGTCCGAGCCGGTGCTGCCTTTGAAGACGATCGAATTGGCGTTCAGGACCTTCAGGAGGCCTGCGGTCGCACCCTCCGTCGTCGACTTGCCACCGATAATGGCCATGACGAGCTCGGTGCTTTCAGTCGCGTCCGTGATGCCGAGACCGGTGATCTTCACGTCGGACACTAGATTGTAGGTCTTGGCCGCCTCGTTGAGGGTAACCGAATTGCCGAACTCGACCGTGTTCAGCGAACCGCCGATCGTGTGCTTCTGCATGTTGTAGGTCAAAGCTGTCTTGCCGGCGCTCAACACCACGCCGTACTTCGTGGCATCGGCGGTGCCGTACTGCGTGCCGCTCATCCCCGAGGGATCCGTGCCGTTGAAGCCGCCGCGGCCTGCCGCTACGAAGGTCTTGCTGAAGTTCGACAGATAGCCGGAAAAGTCGATACCCTTGCCGTCCTTGTTGGCGTCGTTGACAGTAATGGTGATAGCCATGGTGCCCAGTCCTTCCCTGCGGGCCCCACGCCCGCTATAAACTTGAATACGAAACTCAGCTATTAAATCTGAATTTTTCTGTCAAGTTTTTTCGTCCACTTTTTCGGGAAGTTTTCGGGAGCAGCCGAGGCGACAGGATTTCTGCGGCAAGCGCCGGATGGAGAGATATTTGCTCCTGCGCTGAAACTTTGGAAATCCGTTTTGCTGTCTTCCGGCAGACGGGGCTGCGATAATCCGGCAACTTCTCGCAAAGGCATGGAATAGAATGACTGCTCTCACCGGAAACGGGACCGCGCAGGCCCTCAATGACAAGCTTGCTAATCTCGACCTCGCGACCCGTCTTTCGCTCGTGGCCGAGCTTGGCGGGCGTTCTGTGTTCACCACCAGCCTCGGCATCGAGGACCAGGTCATCACGGCCGCCATCGGCACCGAGCGCATCGCGATCGACGTCGTGACGCTGGAGACCGGCCGCCTCTTCCAGGAAACCGTCGATCTCATCGACGAGACCGAAAGCCAGTACGGCATCACCATCGCCCGTTATGTGCCAGCCCAGGACGACATCGACATCTATGCCGCGCAGTATGGCCTCAACGGCTTCTACGACAGCGTGGAAGCGCGCCACGCCTGTTGCGGCGTGCGCAAGCTGAAGCCGCTTGCGCGCGCACTCGAAGGGGCATCCTTCTGGATCACCGGCCTGCGCCGCGGCCAGTCCGGCAACCGTGCCGACACGCCGTTCGCGGAGTTCGACGCCGACCGCAACCTGATCAAGATCAATCCGCTGGCGGATTGGGACATCGACCGGATCAAGGCTTATGTGGCCGACAACGCGGTCCCGGTGAACCCGATGCATGCGCGCGGCTATCCCTCGATCGGCTGCGAGCCCTGTACGCGCGCCATCAAGCCGGGCGAGCCCGAACGGGCCGGCCGCTGGTGGTGGGAGAACGACGAAAAACGCGAATGCGGCCTGCACGTTGCCGAAGCCACCCCCATCCCGGCCCCGAGCGCGGCCTGACCAGAACAAGCCCTCCCAAGGCGATCCATCCGGAGTAACAGTTTACATGTCCGATACCCGTCACGAAGCGGAAGCGAAGCAGAACGCACCGCACAAGCCGCCGCTCGATCCGCATCTGAAGGCGCTGGAAAACGAAGCGATCCACATTTTCCGTGAAGTGGCCGCCGAGTTCGAACGTCCCGTCATGCTCTATTCCGTCGGCAAGGATAGTTCCGTCCTGCTGCACCTCGCACGCAAGGCCTTCTATCCGGGCCGCGTCCCCTTCCCGCTGCTGCATGTCAACACGGGCTGGAAGTTCCGCGAAATGATCGCCTTCCGCGACAAGATCGTCGCGGACTACGATCTCGACCTGATCGAGCACGTCAATCCGCGCGGTGCGGCCGAGAACGTCACGCCGTTCACCCATGGCTCCTCGCGCTACACCGACATCATGAAGACCGAGGCGCTGCGCCAGGCGCTCGACGCCGGCAAGTATGACGCGGCCTTCGGCGGCGCGCGGCGCGACGAAGAGGCTTCGCGCGCGAAGGAGCGCATCTACTCCTTCCGCACGCCGGACCACCGCTGGGATCCGCGCAACCAGCGCCCGGAACTTTGGAACGTCTATAACGGCATGATCCAGCAGGGCGAAAGCGTGCGCGCCTTCCCGCTCTCCAACTGGACTGAGGTCGATATCTGGCGCTACATCCAGGCGGAAGACATTCCGATCGTGCCGCTCTACTTCGCGGAAAAGCGTCCCTATGTGGAGCGCGACGGCATGATGATCCTTGCCGAGGACCCGCGCCTCGAACTGCTGCCCGGTGAAGTGAAGCAGGAAGGCGTCATCCGTTTCCGCACGCTCGGCTGCTTCCCGCTGACCGGCGCCATCCGCTCCACCGCCACGACGCTCGACGATGTCATCGCCGAGCTGGAGACGGCCACCGTCTCGGAACGCCAGGGCCGCGCGATCGACCGCGACCAGTCCGGCTCCATGGAAAAGAAGAAACGCGAAGGGTATTTCTGAGATGACCGTTTCCGCCACCGCAACCGCCGAGGTTTTCACCGTGGAAGAACCGGCCCTCGAAACGGCTAAGGCAATCCGTGACTCCCGCCCGCTTCGCCTCATCACCTGCGGCTCGGTCGACGACGGCAAGTCGACGCTGATCGGCCGCCTGCTCTGGGACACCAAGGCCGTCAAGGAAGACCAGGCCGCGACGCTCCAGCGCGACAGTTCCGGCAAGCAGAACGATCTGGGCCTGCCCGACTTCGCCCTGCTGCTCGACGGCCTGCAGGCCGAACGCGAACAGGGCATCACCATTGACGTCGCCTATCGCTACTTCGCGACGGACCGCCGTTCGTTCATCGTCGCCGATACGCCCGGCCACGAACAATATACCCGCAACATGGCGACCGGCGCCTCCACGGCCGATCTCGCCGTGCTCCTGATCGATGCCCGCGCCGGCATTCTCGAACAGACCCGCCGCCACGCCACCATCGCCGCGCTGATGGGCATCCGCCAGTTCGTGCTGGCCATCAACAAGATCGACCTGACGAACTACGACCGCGCCGGCTTCGAGCAGATCACGCACGACTTCAAGGAATTCGCGCTGACGCTCGGCGTCAAGCAGATCACCGCCATCCCGATGTCGGCGCTGAAGGGCGAAAACGTCGTCTATGACGGCCGCGCCGCCATGCCCTGGTATGACGGCCCGACGCTGGTCGAAACGCTGGAAAAGGCGACCACCCGTTCCAACCAGACGGTCGGCTTCCGCCTGCCGGTGCAGCGCGTCTCCCGCCCCGGCGAAAGTTTTCGCGGCTATCAGGGCACGGTTGCCGGCGGTTCGGTGAAGCCGGGCGATTCGGTCGTCATCCTGCCCTCCGGCATGGTCGCCAATGTCACCAAGATCGTCACCTTCGACCTCGTGCGCAACGCGGCCGTCGCCGGTGATGCGATCACGCTCGTGCTCGACCGCCAGGTGGATGTATCGCGCGGCGACATGATCGTCGCCATCGACAGCCAGCCGATGACCGGCCGCGGCTTCGACGCCCAGCTCGTGGCGCTCCAGCCCGAAGGCATCGAGCCCGGCAAGCGCTACTGGCTGAAGAGCGGCTCGCGCCGCCAGCGCGTCAGCATCGAGCCGATCAGCCAGCTGGATCTCAAGACCTCGAAGTGGAATGCGGCCGAACGGCTGGACATGAACGGTATCGGAAAGGTGCGCCTCACCTTCGACGAGCAGGCGATCTTCGACACCTACGAGCAGAACCGCACGACCGGCGCCTTCATCCTGATCGATCCCGACACCAACAACACGGTGGCCGGTGGCATGATCTCGGGCCGCCGCTCGGAAATCGGCGGCATCCACAAGGACGACCAGCGCGTGCTGCTGTCGCTGCCGGCCGACCTCGCCGAGAAGATCATGGCGACCGAACTCTTCGCCAATCGCCGCCAGGATGTGGACGTGCGCCATACCAGCGTCGGACGGGCTGCGGAAATCCTCGCGGATCTCGACGAGTAAGTCCGCCAGCAAAAACAGAAAAAGGGGCCGAAGGGCCCCTTTTTATTTGCTGCATCCGGCTCAGAAGAAGAAATACCAGAGCAGCAGAACGACGAAGAGCGGAACGCCCATCAACCAGAGAATCAAAGCCCGAGCCATTGAAGTTTCCTTTCCGTTTATCTGTCGGAAAAGGAATGGCTGAAGGGCGAATTTGTTCCATGAGGACGTTATGATAAAGGGCGCCGCAGCGCCCTTTGATCGTTGACAGCGTGTCTTGCCGGAAGGTTTACCGCTCGCGGAAAGCCTTGGAAAAGTAGTCGGCGAGCGGCTTGACCAGATATTCGAGCGGCGAACGTTCCGCGGTCTGGATGAAGGTTTCCACCGGCATGCCGGGCATCACGTGCTTGTCGCTGAGCTTTGCCATCTCGCCGGCATCCGGCGTGATTTCGGCCTTGTAGAACGTGGCACCCGTGCGCTGGTCGGACAACACGTCGGCGGCGACCTTCGTCACATGGCCGAAGATTTCCGGCGTCGAGCGATGGTCGAAGGCGCCGAAGCGGATATGGGCCATCTGGCCGACATGGATCTGGTCGATCTGGGTCGGCGAAATCTGCGTGGAAATGACGAGGTTCTGTTCCTGCGGGATGATGTAGAGCAGCGGATCGGCCGGTCGGATGACCGAACGCAGCGCATGGACCTGCATGCCGAGCACAACGCCGGACATCGGCGCGGTGATGTCCATGCGGCTCAGCGTCTCGTGCTTGGCGTTGCGCCGCTCCTTCAGCTCGGCGATCTTCGCCTCGATCTCGCGCAGCGACGTCGTCGCCTCCTCGCGCACCGTGGAATGGATGTTGAGGATGGCGATCTCGATTTCGGCGACGCGACCGGTGTTTTCTGCGATGTTGGAGCGCGCCTGGCTGATCGTGCCGCGGATTTCCGCCTCTTCGCGCTGGAGCGCCAGCACGCGGCTGGCATTGGTCAGCGACTGGGCAAGCAGCTTGTTTTGCGCCTCCAGCTCCTTGCCGATCAGGCTCATCTGCGTTTGCAGCGCCTGGATGCGGCTCTCGAGGCCTTCGTTCTGCTTGGCGATCTGCGCCTTCTTTTCCTGCAACTGCGCGGCCTGCTTGTCGCGGGTTTCCGCCCGCGCCGCCATCAGCCGCTTCTGGCCGGTGACGATTTCGGCGGCCTCCGGATCGGTGGCGGCCGCCTTCAGAAGATCGGGATCGAAGGTGATCTCGGTCTTGTCGTCCTGTTCGGCCTTAAGCCTGGCGGCCGTGCCGAGCAGGCTGAACAGCTGCCCTTCGATGACGGTGAGCTCCGAGCGGTCGAACGTATCGTCGAGGCGCATCAAGACATCGCCGGCCTTGACGGTATCGCCTTCCTTGACGCGGATTTCCCCCACCACGCCGCCGGTCAGGTGCTGCACGACCTGGCGGTTGCTGGCGACCTCGATGACGCCGGCTGCGACGACCGCGCCGTTGATACGCGTCAGCGCCGCCCAGGCGCCCATGCCGCCGAGCAGCACGAAAACCGTCGTATAACCGGCGATCGCGTAGCGACGACCGCTCCACTTCCTGTCCCTGGAACTCGTTTCCCGAACCATGGCCTTGTCCTTACTTGTTGCTGCCGCCGGTGCCGGTGCCGCCTACGACCTGCGTATGGTTGCGCAGATGCGCACGCAAAACGTCGTCACGCGGGCCGAAGGCGAGGCGCTGGCCGTTTTCCATGATGAGGATGAGCTCGCATTCCTCGATGGCGGCCGGGCGGTGCGCCATGATGACGATGGACTTGCCATCGGCCTTCATGTTGCGGATGGCGAGGTTGAGCGCCATGGAGCCTTCTGCGTCGAGATTGGAGTTCGGCTCGTCGAGCACCAGCAGCACCGGATCGCCATAGAGCGCGCGGGCAAGGCCGACACGCTGCTTCTGGCCGCCCGAGAGACGGCCGCCCATGGCCGGCAGCTTCGTGTCGTAGCCGTCGGGCAGGCGCAGGATCATGTCGTGCGCGCCGGCCTTCCTGGCCGCTTCCACCACCTTCACCGGATCGGGATCGAGCGTCATGCGGGCGATGTTTTCGGCAATCGTGCCCTCGAAGAGCACCACATCCTGCGGCAGATAGCCGACATGGTCGGCCAGGCCGTCCGTGCCGTACTGCTCCAGCGCCGCGCCATCGAGGCGCACCTTGCCGCCGGCGGGCGGCCAGATGCCGGTCAGCACGCGCGCCAGCGTCGACTTGCCGGACGCGCTCTGGCCGATGACGCCGAGCGCCTGGCCGGGACGGAGCTCGAGGCTCAGCATGCGCACCGTCGCGACCTTTTCGCCGGGCGGCACGACCGTGACCTGCTCGACGTCGAGGATGGCACGCGGCTTCGGCAGCGCCGTGCGCGGGTCTTCTTCCGGCACGCGGGACAGCAGCTCGGAAAGCTGGCGCCAGCCCTGCATGGCGCGCTGGATCAGCGCCCAATGGCCGATGGCGCCCTCGATGGGCGCAAGCGCACGGCCGATGATGATGGAGCTTGCGATCATCGCGCCGGCGGTGATCTCGTTCTGCAGCACCAGATAGGCACCAAGCGCCAGGATCGCCGACTGCAGGAAGACGCGGAAGGTTTTCGACGTAATCGAATAGAAGCCGTTGCTGTCGGAATAGTGGATATTGGCTTCCAGCGCCTTGTCGCGCAGGAGCTGCCAGCGGCTGGCGACGGCACGGCGCATGCCGAGCGCGCGAACTGTGTCGCTTTCCTTCTGCAGCGTCTGCGTCATCTCGTCGGACTGGCGCCCGGCGATCATCGCCCGCTCCTGGTCTTCCTTCGTGCCATTCTGGTTGAGCCAGGTGAGCGCCACGAGAATGAGGCCGCCGACGACGCCGAGCAGGCCCATCCAGGGATGGAAGGTGAAGATGACGAAGATGAAGAGCGGCGTCCACGGAATGTCGAACACCGTGAAGACGGCGGGCGAGGACAGCACCTTCTGGATGGCGTCAAGATCGCGCATGCCGGTGACGGTGGAAACACCCTGCGCGTGCAGGGCCGTGCGGTCGAGCACGGCGTTGAAGACGCGTTTGTCGAAACGGGCCTGGAAGCGGGCGCCGATACGCGCGGCGATACGGCTGCGCAGGTGATCGAGCACACCCATGATGAGGTAGAGCCCGACGATGAGGCCGGTCAGCGCCACCAGCGTCGCCTCCGAACGGGAGGCGAGCACCCGATCGTAGATCTGCAGCATGAAGAGCGGCCCGGTCAGAACGAGCAGGTTCACGAAGAAGCTGAAAAGGCCGATGGCAAGGAAGCCCGCGGCGCTGGCCTTCAGCACGGCTCTGAGTTCGTCCACACCGGACTGGCCCGATGATCGCATGGCACTGTCTCTTTAAAGATCGACGCCGGAGGTTCGACCGGGCGGGCCGTCGTCCGAGCGGCGAAGGGCCCCCCGACCGCTCCGCCGTCATCGGGCGGGTGCGGAGCCGCGCGCACGTCTAGCGCGCGGCTTTGATGAGAGACGGTATAGGGCGCGATTTATTCGTAAAGCAATATAAATTCGATTTCCCGTCGTGCAAACATGATGGGCCTAATCATGTTCATCTATCCCGGTTTGCTCGCGATCAGCTTTCGAAAACCTGATTTTACCGAGAATGAACAACACGATGAAGCAGGCGAGCGTGGCAAAAACCGCAACGAACCAGTAACCGAGCCCCACCGAGAGCCCGACGGCCCCCGCAAGCCACATGCCGGCTCCCGTCGTCAATCCCTTCACTTCGCCGCGCGAGAAAACGATCATGCCGGCGGCGAGAAACGCCACGCCCGACGTGACCGCTTCGATGACGCGCAGCGGATCGATGCGCACCTGTTCGTCGGCAAAGCCTTCCATATGAACGCTCTCGATGGAGAGCAGCGCGAAGACGCAGGCCGCGAGCGCGACGAGAACATGCGTGCGCAGGCCCGCCGCCTGGTCTCGATACTCCCGTTCCGCGCCGATCACGGCGCCGAGGACGATGGCGCCCGTCATGCGCGCAAGCATGACAGGATAGGGAATTTCGGTCTTCGCGAAGAGGTCGGCGACGATCTGTTCCATGGGCTGCCAAACGGCAAAGCGGCAAAGCGGTTCCGGCCGAAAAGAAAAATTTCCCGGCGCACCGGCACTTTGCCCAAGATCGTGGATTTTTTTGATATTTTGCGCTTGTCGAACCCAAAACCCTGGTCTATAGGAAGCGCCGCTGGTCACGGAGTGTAGCGCAGTCTGGTAGCGCACCACGTTCGGGACGTGGGGGTCGAGTGTTCGAATCACTCCACTCCGACCAGCGGAAAAGCCTCAGTTTTTAAGGCTTTGCCACCTTCCCGAAAACTCTCGAAAACCAAGATCAAAGAAAACGGACCGATTGCGGGCCGTTTGAAAATGCGCTTGCCGCTGCCTGCCGAAAATCAGGGCTTGCATGGGCGCATGTGCGTTCGGATTCTTCAAACACAAACCAAGCGACGATGCCGCCCGGTGAGCTTCCGCCCTGATTGTGCGCAATGCCTTGTGCGGCTCTACGGATCGCCTCGCCCGGAAGGGGCGAGACGAAGCGGAGCGTGACGTGGTTTCCGGCGATGCCGCTCGATGCATCGCAGTGCTTCCCGTGGCCGGGAATCCGGGCGGCGCTAACCGTCGTTGTCCAAGTTCATACCTTGAAGCAGCGTTTCGCCCGGCCGGCGAAGGGCATTTATAGAGCTGCCGCAGCTTGAGGCAGGCTGTCATAGGCGCCCCAGATCGCCTGGTCGAAATTGATGATCGCGCCGGTCATCAGGCCGGATTCGTCTGATGCAAGGAATGCGATTGCCCGGGCAACTTCATCGGGATCGATCAGGCGGCCATTGGGTTGTGCGACGACGGCCTTGGCGAGCCAGTCGGCCGGCTGGCCATCCAGTTCGCGCTGCGTCCTGTCCTCGCCTTCCGACGCCATCCAGCCGATATTGAGGCTGTTGACACGGATACGGTTCCGCAGAGCGGCGTAGGCGGTGTTACGAGTCAGCGTATCCAGCGCACCCTTGGAGGCGCTGTAGGCGGCCAGGAACGGCTGTCCGCCCATCGAGGACATGGTCGAGATGTTGACGATCGTTCCGGCAACGCCGTCGCGCTTGAAAAGCTCGATCGCGCCTTGCATGAGGAAGAACGGCGCCCGGGTGTTGACCGCGAACAGCTGGTCGAAGAGCTCTGGGCTTGTGTTGAGGATCGTGCCGCGGTTCGTCATGCCGGCCGCATTGACCAGGCTGTCGAGCCGGCCGAATGTCCTGTCGGCGGCGGCGATGACGGACTTGCAGTCGTCCACATCAGACAGATCGGCTTTGATGAAGACGGTTTTCGCGCCCAGGGCTTCAAGTTGGGCCGCCTGCGCCGCGCCCTTTTCTTCAGATCGCCCGCAAATGACCAGCCCCTTCGCGCCGCGTTCGGCAAGAAGCTTTGCGGTTGCAGCACCAAGGCCCTGCGTGCCGCCGGTCACGACGACGATCTTGTTTTCGAACTGTGCCATTTGGATTTCCTCTCGTGCGTCTGCGCGTTGTTCTTGCAGTCCGATTCGTCCCGTGCGCCCTAAGCGAACTGCAACGACAGCCATCCGCCATTGTGCTTCTCATGGCTGTCGACCACGGCGTCGACGAAGGCCACGCCTTTGAGCCCGTCATAGGAGGACGGAATCCCCTCCCCGAACGGCCCGGCCGAGGCTCCGCTTTCCTTCGCCCGGATGACGGCGGCGAAGCCGGAATAGAGGTTCGTGAAGGCTTCGATATAGCCTTCGGGATGGCCGGGCGGTGTGCGGGTTCGAACGCGCGCACCATCGCTAAGATCGTCGCGGCCGCGCTTGATCGTTTCCGGGGCGCCGAAGAGCCCCGTGAAGATCAGTTCATTCGGTTGTTCCTGATGCCAGGCGAGACTGCCCTTTTCACCGAAGACCCGTAGCCGCAAGCCGTTCGACTGGCCAATCGCGACCTGGGAGGACCATAGAAGGCCACGCGCGCTGCCTTTGTAGCGGATCATCACATGGGCATTATCATCCAGCGCACGGCCCTCGACGAATGTCGCGAGATCGGCGGCGACGGCTTCAGCCTTCAATCCGGTTACGAAGCCCGCGAGATGATAGGCATGCGTGCCGATGTCGCCGATGGAGCCGCCGCGCCCGTTCTTTTTCGGATCGGTGCGCCAGGCTGCCTGCTGATTGCCTTGCAGTTCGATCCCCGTGGCCATCCACTCCAATGGATACTCGACCTGCACCACACGGATCTTGCCGAGGTCTCCGCGCGCAACCATGGCCCGCGCTTCATGAACCATCGGATAGCCGCTGTAGGTGTAGGTCACGCCAAGGAAACGTCCCGTCGCCTGCGCGAGGTCATGGAGCGCAATCGCATCCTCGACGGTCGTGGTCATGGGCTTTTCGCAAATGACGTCGAACCCCGCTTCGAGAAACGCCTTGGCGATGGGAAAATGCGTGTGGTTGGGCGTGCAGATCGCCACCACATCGATCCGGTTGTCGCGTGCGCGCTCTCCCGCCACCATGGCGAGATAGTCGCCATAGGAGCGATCGCGATCGATGAAATTCTTGGCGGCGAAGCTGTGGCCCCGTTCGGCATCGACATCGAAAGCGCCTGCCACAAGGTCATAGTGGTTGTCGAGACGGGCAGCGAAGCGGTGGATGCCGCCGATATAGGCGCCCTCGCCGCCACCGACCATGCCGAGGCGAAGACGACGGTTGGACAGGTTTGTGTTCGACACGGCCAAGGTCCTTAGATCCCGAGGATTTCATTGTTGACGGATCGGTCCGCACCGGACTTCACGAAGTCATCGAAAGCGCGATCCGAGACCTTGATGATGTGGTCGCGGATGAAGCGCGCACCCTCGGCCGCGCCATCTTCCGAATTCTTTAGGCAGCATTCCCATTCGAGAACGGCCCATCCGTCAAAACCGTAGCCCGTGAGTTTCGAGAAGATGGCACCGAAATCGACCTGCCCGTCGCCGGGCGAACGGAAGCGGCCGGCACGGCTGACCCACGGCTGATACCCGCCATAAGCGCCGGTCTTGCCCGTTGGCCGGAACTCCGCGTCCTTGACGTGGAAGGTTTTGATGCGCTGGTGGTAATGATCGATGTAGGCGAGGTAGTCGATCGACTGAAGCACCAGATGGCTCGGGTCGTACATGATGTTGCAGCGCGCATGGTTGTCGACGCGCTCCAGGAACATCTCGAAGGTCAGGCCGTCATGCAGGTCTTCGGTCGGGTGAATTTCGTAGCAGACGTCGACGCCCTCGTGGTCGAAAGCATCGAGGATCGGGCGCCAGCGGCGCGCCAGTTCATCGAAACCGTCGGAAATCAGCCCGTCCGGCCATTGCGGATAGGGGTAGAAATAGGGCCACAGAAGCGTCCCGCTGAAGGTCGTGTGGCGATCGAGACCAAAGCGGCGCGAGGCCTTGGCTGCGCAGAGCAACTGGTTGACAGCCCATTCCTGCCGGGCCGCTGGATCACGGTGGACCTTGGCCGGCGCGAAGGAATCGGCCGGCAGGTTGAAGGACGGGTGGAGAGCGACGAGCTGCCCCTGCAGATGGCTGGCGAGATCCGTCACGACGAGGCCATGCTCGCCCAGCGTCCCCTTGATCTCGTCGACATAATCCTGGCTGTCCGCCGCGCGTTCGAGATCGATCACGCGGCTGTCCCACGTGGGAATCTGAACACCCTTGAACCCCTTGTCGGCGGCCCAGCCGGCCAGTCCCTTCAGCGAGTTGAACGGGGCATCATCGCCGGCAAATTGCGCGAGAAACACGCCGGGACCCTTGATGGTTCTCATGCTTGTCGTCCTTCAGATGAGTATGGTGCCGAGGTCGTGGCGCGATCAGACGCCGACGCGCTGGTTCTTGCGGCCTTCCTGCTGGTCTTTCGCCGCGGCATTGACTTCCGCCCGCTCGCTGACCTGCGGCACGCCAACATCCCACCAGGCATCGCCGGGCGTCCAGGTGAAGGCGTCGGAGACGATGGTGAGCACGGTCGTGCGGTCCGTCGTCTGCGCCCATTCGACCGCATCGCCGAGATCGGCAAGGCTTTCGACATGGCGGGTAAGCGCACCCATCGACTCGGCATGTTTGCCGAAGTCGACCGCGAAGGGCTCCTTGACGCGGCAATCCTTGATGAGATTGTTGAACGAGGCGCCACCCTTGGCATTCTGCAGGCGGTTGATGACGGCGTAGCCGCCGTTGTCGCAGACGATGAGGATCATCTTGTGGCCGGAGAGAACCGTCGAATAGATGTCCGAATTCATCATCATGTAGGTGCCGTCGCCGATCATGACGATCGGCGTGCGGGTGGGATCGGCCATGGCAGCACCCCAGCCGGCGGCGATTTCGTAGCCCATGCAGGAGAAGCCGAATTCGCAGTCGAAGGTGTTCGGCGCCTTGACGCGCCAGTTCTTCATCACCTCGCCCGGCAGGCCGCCGGCGGCGGTGATGATCAGGTCACGGTCCTTCGCCTTGGAATTGACGATGCCGACCACCTGCGCATAGGTCGGAACAGGCGCGTTCGTCGGCTTCTGATAGCCGTCGAGCGCATCGTTCCACTTGGCGAATTCCAGCCTGCCCTTTTCCGTCCAGCCGGCGTCGGCCTTGTAGTCGCCGATGGCGGCCTCAACCTCACCGACCGTTTCCAACGCATCGCCCACCACGGCGACGGCGCGATGCTTGTTGGCATCCCAGCGCGCCGCATTGATCGAGACGAACCGGGCGTCGGGCGAGAAGGCCGTCCAGGAGCCCGTCGTGAAGTCCATGAGGCGTGTGCCGACCGCCAGAATCACATCAGCCTCGCCGGCAAGCGCATTGGCCGAGGTGGAGCCGACAATGCCGATCGGGCCGACATGGGCCGGATGGTCGTGGGTGACGGTGCCCTTGCCGGCAATGGTCTCGCAAAGCGGGATGCCGTGCTTTTCCGCAAAATCGGCCAGCGCCGTTTCCGCACCGGAATAGCGCACGCCCCCGCCGGAGATGATCAGCGGGCGCTTGGCTGCCTTCAGCACGCGGATCGCTTCCGCGAGGCTGTCGCGATCGGGCCGCGGGCGCGGCACCTTGTGCACGGTCGGCGTGAAGAAGCTTTCCGGATAGTCCCAGGCGATCTCCTGTACATCCTGCGGCAAGCCGAGGAACGCCGGGCCGCAATCGGCTGGGTCCAGCAAGACGGCGACGGCCTGCGGCAGCGAGGAGAGGATCTGTTCGGGATGGGTGATGCGATCCCAGTAGCGCGTCACGGACTTGAAGGCGTCGTTGACGGTGATCGTCGGATTGCCGAAATGCTCGACCTGCTGCATCACCGGATCGGGGCGGCGGTTGACGAAGCTGTCACCGGCGAGAAGCAGGATGGGAAGGCGATTGGTGTGCGCCACGCCCGCAGCCGTCACCATGTTGAGCGCACCCGGACCGATCGAGCTGCACGCCACCATGATCTGGCGTCGGCGCGTCGCCTTGGCAAAACCGATCGCGGCAAGCGCCATAGACTGCTCGTTCTGGCCACGCCAGGTCGGCAGCGTATCCTGGACCGCCTCCAGCGCCTCCGACAGGCAGGTGACGTTGCCATGACCGAAAATAGCGAAGACGCCCGGGAAAAGCGGCTCGCGTCGGCCGTCGATTTCAGTAAACTGGTTGCAGAGATAGCGGACCAGGGCCTGCGCCATGGTGAGACGAACGGTACCCATTTAAAAACCTCCCTGAGC
The DNA here is from genome assembly GCF_024704725.1 of Shinella sp. CPCC 101442. Classification (GTDB taxonomy): domain Bacteria; phylum Pseudomonadota; class Alphaproteobacteria; order Rhizobiales; family Rhizobiaceae; genus Shinella. Next base: position 650,336 of record NZ_JALIQS010000002.1, read on the forward strand.
CGGCATTGCCGCGCCAGCCCTCTTCGTAGAACTTATTATTTCATAAATTTTGATATTGCAATACTTATTGCAAATCACATCGACAGCGTGCAATCCGTCCATTGCCCGCCCGACTGGCTCGATGCGAGCGCCGCCTCGATGAACTTCACACCAAGCGCACCGTCCACCACCGTCGGATATTCCAGCAGCCCTGCGGGCAAGGTCCTGCCAAGACGGCGTGCCTCGACGGCAATCGCAAATTCCTCATAGAGATTGCCCCAGGCATCGCTCAGCGCCTCCGGGTGGCCACGCGGCATGTGCACGAAGCGCGCCGCATGCACGCCGATGCCAGCGCCTTCGCCGCGCGTCAGCACGCGGGCCGGTTCGTTGAAGCGACGAAAATGCAGGAGTTCCGGCTCTTCCTGGTTCCATTCCAGGCTTGCCTTGTCACCGAAGACCCGGATGCGCAGCCCGCAATGGGCGCCGGGCGCGACCTGCGAGATCATGATGGTGCCGGGAATGTCGCCTTCGTAGCGCACATGCATGAAGGCCGTGTCCTCCAGCGCCTTCGGCGGGCCTAGTGTGTGGAACTCTGCCCGAACCGCCGTGACGGGGCGACCGCAGACGAAGGCGCCGAGATGGTGGCAATGGGTGCCGATGTCGCCAGTGGTGAAGGTGGGACCGACGATCGACGGATCGACACGCCATTGCGCGCCGGCACCGGCATCGCTCAGGGGCGTCAGCGCCCATTCCTGAAAATACTCGACATGCACCTGCTGCAGCTTTCCAAGCACGCCCTCGCGGATCATCGCCCGGGCTTGCCGCACCATGGCGGAGGCGGCATAGGCATAGGTCACGCCGAAGACGAGGCCCGTCTCCTTCTGCCGGCGCACGAGATCGAGCGCATCGGCAAGCGTCGTCGTCAGCGGCTTGTCGCTGATGACGTCGATGCCCTTTTCCATGAAGGCGCAGGCGATGGCATGGTGGGAATTGTTCGGCGTGGTGATCGCCACGGCATCGATGCCATCCGGCCGCGCTGCCTCGCGCTCGGCCATCACCCGGTAATCCGTGTAGATGCGGTCCTCGGCGAGCAGCCAGGCACGCCCGGATTCCAGCGCCACCTGCGGCCGGGACGACAGTGCGCCCGCAACGAGATCCCAGCGATTGGAGAGGCGGGCACCGCGCGCGTGCACCTTGCCGATAAAACTGCCCTGCCCTCCGCCGACGATGCCGAGCCGCAAACGACGCTCGGCCAGCGGAAATTCTTGGCTGCCTGAAACCTCTGGCATGATCCCCTCCCTCAAAATCCACGCTTGCCCGAAAACAGGCTTGCAGAATTAATATTGACGGAATATCAAATGCGCAACTTTTTTTGCATCACCATCAGGAGGAAGTTGATGATCAGGATTGCGTTGCTCGGCTGCGGGCGCATCGGGAAGATGCATGCTGCCACGATTGTGCGTTCAAGCAAAGCTGAACTCGCAGCCGTGTACGATCCGGTTTCCGCAGCCGCCGACGAAGTCGGTCGCCAGTTCGGATGCCTGGTTGCCGGCAGTGCCGAAGAGGCGATCGCACAGGCCGATGCAGTGCTGATCGCGACGTCCACGCCGACGCATGCGGACCTCATCGAGGCATCCGCAAAAGCCGGCAAGGCGATCTTCTGCGAAAAGCCCATCGACCTGTCGCTTGCCCGGGTCAAGGCCTGCCGCGCGGCACTACTGGGCTTCGACAGGCCGATCCAGATCGGCTTCAACCGCCGTTACGATCCGGGCCACCGGGCCGCGCGCGATGCCGCCCGTTCCGGCGAGATCGGCGAGATCCGCCAGGTGATCATCACGTCGCGCGACCCCGGCCTCGCCTCGCGCGAATACCTCAAGGCATCCGGCGGCATCTTCAAGGACATGACCATCCACGATTTCGACCTCGCCCGCTTCATGCTGGGCGAAGAGCCCGTCGAAGTCTTCGCCACCGGCAGCGCGCTCATCGACCCGACGCTGGCCGAGCTGAACGATATCGACTCCACCATGGTCGTTCTGCGCACGGAAAGCGGCAAGCTCTGCCACATCAACAACTCCCGCGCCGCCATCTACGGCCATGACCAGCGCGTCGAGATCCTGGGTTCGAACGGCATGCTCATTTCCGGAAACCGCCGCGCGCATGGTCTCGAACGGTTCGGACCGACCGCGACGGGCGCCGGCGAGCCCTTCCTCAATTTCTTCATCGAGCGCTATGCGGAAGCCTATGCGCTGGGGCTGGAATCGTTCATCGACTGCGTCGAAACCAACGCCACGCCGGATGCCACCTTTGAAGACGGCGAAAAGTCCCTGGCGCTCGCCGAAGCCGCAAATCTCTCGCGCGCCGAGCGGCGGTTCGTCAACATCCGCGAAATCGTCGGCTGAGACCCCTGCCCGCCGTGCCCAGACGGGTGTGGCGGGCATTCCTTCTCAGGGTTTGCGGCGCTGGTTTCCCGTCACCGTCGGAATTTGCGGCGAGTCCTTCTTGTCCTCCTGGAGCAGCGCTGCAACGGCGACCGCGATCGCCTGGGTCAGGCACATGGGTGCCGCAAGCGAGCGCGAGAACGAATATTCATCCTCCGGGATCGTGAACAGAACGCTGGCATTCTTCGCAAGCGGTGACAGCTGGCTGTCCGTGATGGCAACCATCGGCGTGCCATTGTGTGCCGCAACGTCGGCGATCGTCACGACTTCCTTGGCATAGTGACGGAAGGCGATTGCGACCAGCACGTCTTTCTTGCCCATGACCTGCGCCATTTCAGGCGCAAGTCCGCCCGCCGGGTCGAGCAGAATGACCCGAAGCTGAAGCATGGAGAGCACGTAGCGGAGGAATTTCGCGATCGGCTCGGAGCGCAGCTGCCCGGCGATAAAGATCGTATTCGCGCTCTTTATGACCTTGGCCGCCTTGGACAGGCTTTCCTCAGGCGTCGAGCTCAGCAGTTCCTGCAGCGTTGCAATATCGCGAACGACCAGATCGTGCAGGAAGCCAAGGTTGCCCTTCCGCTTGTTCTTCTCCAGATCGACGTCCAGCGCGCTGATCCGCTCGCGATAGCCTGGGGCCGCCGTCGAGAGCCGGGTCTGGAAAACGGCCTGGAGCTGCTTGAAACCGGAAAACCCGAAATTCTGGGCGAAGCGCACGAGGATGGAGGGATGGGCGCCGCATTCCTCGGCAATCGCGTTGATCGATTTCATCGCGACAACGTTCGGGTTCTGCGTGATGAAGCGGGCAACCTGCTGGAAACGGTCGCTCAAGTCCGGATAGGCTTCCGTAACGAGATTGACGAATGTTTCGTAGTTGGCTGTGCGCGGTGGCGGCTGATCGGACTGTTTTACCCGTGGCATGCAGCGCAACTCCTGAAGCGTGATGTGCAAGAGGCCGCGGCATTCCATGCTTGTCTTGCGCGCGGTCCAATCGCCTGATCAGTGCAGTATTGCAAAAATAGACAATCCGCAACGCTTGTCGCGGCGGACCTGTCCGGCCGCCCTTCCAGGGACGACTATACGGGGTGCGCCCTGACGAGCGCACCCTGTCATTCCTCAATAGGGGGCGTCGGGGAAGTAGTATTCCGCCGCATTGTCCTTGGTGATCAGCGGGCTGCCAAGCACGTAGCGACCGTTGATCGGCGCCTGCGTGGCGAACTTCATGGTGACGAGTTCGATCGCGGGGATGATCAGCGTCGGCGGGTAGAAGATGTCGGCATCGACCATGTCGTGGCCGTCCATCACCAGCTTGATCACCTTGTTCATGCCGGAACCGCCCAGCACCGTCACGTTCTTGCGCTCCGCCTGCTTGATCGCCTCGATGGCGCCGAGTGCGGCATCGTCGTCGCCAGCCCACACACCGTCGATCTCAGGGAACCGCTGGAGATAGTCCTGCATCACCTCGAAACCCTTGTCCGGGTTCCAGTTGGCGTACTGCATGTCGAGCACTTCGATCTTGGTATCCTTCAGCGCCGCGTTGAAGGCGTCGATGCGGATGTTGTCGATCGCCGTCGGGATGCCGCGCATCACGACGATCTTGCCGCCATCGGGAAACTTCTTCTTGAAGTATTCGGCGGCCGCCTTGCCGTATTGCGGGTTGTCGCCGCCGACATAGAGGTCTTCGATGCCTTCCTCGGCAAGACCCCGGTCGACGGTCGCGATGAACACACCCTTCGCCTTGGCGGCCTTGACCGGCTCGGTCAGCGGGTCGGATTCGAAGGGCAGGACGACGAGCGCATTGATGTTGCGCGCCATCAGGTCCTCGATATCGTTGACCTGCTGTGTGGCGCTCGACGAGGTCGCCAGCACGAAGTCGATGTTCGGGAAGGCTTCCTTCATCCGGTCGATGGTGCGCTTGGTATGGTAGTTGAGGCCGCCCGTCCAGCCGTGCGTGGCGGCCGGGATCGAGACGCCGATGACGGCGTCGGCGGCGAGCGCCGGCGTTGCCAGCGCCGCAACGAGGACCGCGCCTGCGGCAAGGATGGATTTCAGTTTGTGGATCATTCACTTGTCTCCCTGTTGAAGTGAAAAGAAGGGTCAGCCCTGCGAGCGGTCGCGTTGCAGGAGGACGGCGATGATGATGATCGCCCCCTGGAATGCGCCGTTGAGATAGGGGCTGATGAAGCCGGTGAGGTTGAGGATGTTGCTGATGAAGCCGAGGATCAGCACGCCGACGATGGTGCCCCAGATGCGCCCGAAACCGCCGCTGAGCGCCGTGCCGCCGATGATAACGGCGGCAATCGCCTCCAGTTCCCACATCAGCCCGGTCGAAGGGGTCGCTGCACCAAGGCGCGGCACGTAAATCACCGTCGCGACGGCGACACAGAGGCCCTGGATGACGTAGGTCAGGATGCGCACGCGGTTGACCGGGATCGCCGAATAGAAGGCGACGTGCCGATTCGAGCCGATGGCCGCCACATGCCGGCCGAAGCGCATGCGCCGCAGCACCAGTTCACCGACAATGGCGATGACGCCGAGCACGAGGATCGGCACGGCGATACCGAGGACCTGGCCGTAGTAGATCGGGCGCGCGGCATCGCGCAGCGAGAAATCGAGCGAGATCGAGCCGCCATCCGCAAGCCAGGTGATGACCGAGCGGAAGATGCCCATGGCGCCGAGCGTTACGATGAAGGCTTCCACCCGCCCCTTGACGATCATGACACCGTTGAGGAGGCCGGCCGCGGCACCGACGACAAGAGAGCAGACGATGCCGGCGGCGACGAGTTGCCAACCCGGCCCGAGCACCTCGGCGGCCGAATTCATGAACATGATCGTCACACCTGCGACCAGCGCCGAGAGCGAGCCGACGGAAAGGTCAAGCCCGCCCGCCGTGATGACGAAGGTCGCGCCGACCGCGATGATGCCGATGATGGCGCTACGCGTGAAAACGTTCGAGAGGTTTTCCGCGCCGAGAAAGCTGTCGCTCATCAGGGAACCGATGAGCATCAGCAGGATGAGAGCAATCAGCGGGCCGGCAGCCTCGAAAATGCCCGCAAGGGTGCGGCCCGGCGACGCTGTGGCGTTGCCGGCGGATGTCGCGGTAATGTCGGTCAATGGCTTGCCTCCTCCTGCGGGGCCTTGTCTTCCAGGCCCATGGCAAATCGAATGATGTCGGTCTCGCTGATCGCGTCGCCGGAAAGCTCGCCGGCAATGCGGCCGCGCCGCATGACCAACACGCGATCGGACAGCCCGACGATCTCCTGCATCTCGGACGAGATGACGACGATCGCCTTGCCCTCTGCGGCGAGCGTGGCGATGATCTCGTAGATCTGCTGCTTGGCGCCGATATCGACGCCGCGCGTCGGCTCGTCGAAGACGATCAGGTCGGGCTCGACGGCAAGTGTCTTGGCGATCAGCACCTTCTGCTGGTTGCCGCCGCTGAGCGCGCCGGCCGTGACGTCGAGGCGGCCGGCGCGGATGTCGTAGCGTCCGACGGCGGCTTCGAGATCACGCCGCTCCGCCCGCCGGTCGATCCACCTCGCGCCGTTGATCGCGCCCTTGGTGAGCGCCACGTTCTGGTCGAGCGACTTGCCGAGCAGCAGGCCCTTGCCCTTGCGGTCCTCCGTCAGGTAGGCGAGTTTCAGCCCCCAGGCCTCACGCGCCGCCGGCAGCTTGCGCGCCTCACCACGCAGCACGAAGGACCCGCATCGCGCCGGCCGCAGCCCGAAGAGCGCTTCGAAAAGTTCCGTGCGGCCGGAGCCGACGAGCCCGGAAATGCCGAGCACTTCGCCTTCACGAATATCGAGTGTCGCCTCCTCGACGGCGCCCGGCGACGTCAGGCCGGCGACGCTGAGCAATGCCTTACGGTCCGCCGCACCGCGCCGGGGTGGATAGATTTCCGACAGAGGCCGCCCGACCATCGCCTCGGCCATCGCATCCTCGGAAATATCGCTGGTGTTCTCGACGCGCACGATCTGGCCGTCGCGCAGGACCGCGACGCGATCGGCGATATCCTTCACCTCCTCAAGGCGATGCGACGTGAAGATCACCGAACCGCCCGCCTCGCGGAACGCGCGGATACGGGCAAACAGGTTGCCCGCCTCCGTCGCCGACAGCACTGCGGTCGGCTCGTCCATCAGGATGAGCTTCGGTTGCCGGGCGAAAGCCTTGGCGAGCTCGATCATCTGCCAGTCGGAGACGGGCAAGTCGCGCAGCCGCGTCCGGACGGGAGCGATTGACCCGAGTTCGGCCAGCAGGTCTCGTGCGCGTGCCTCCATCGCCTTGCGATCGGTGAAGAGGCCGCGTGTGATTTCCCGGCCGAGAAAGACGTTTTCCGCCACCGTCAAATGGGGCGCCAGGCAGAATTCCTGGTGTACCATGACGATGCCCGCGCGTTCGGCGGCATGCAGCGTTGCCGGCGCCGGCGCGCCGTCCAGCAGCATCGTGCCCGAAGACGGCGGTGCCAGCCCGGCGGCAATGCGCATGAGGGTCGATTTGCCCGCGCCGTTTTCACCAACGAGCGCCAGCACCTCGCCCGGTTTCACCACGAGATCGATGCCCTTCAGCACCGGCACGATGCCATAGGATTTGGCGATGTCGCGAAATACCAGGAGCGCCATGATCAGCCGCCGACCGGAGAAAGACGCGGAGCAATCTCGGCGCGGTTGACGACGAGTGCCGGGTCGAGCGTGCCACTGAAGAAATCGAGGATGTTTGCCGCCGCCGAGATGGCCATGCGCCGCGCGCAGGCTTCGGTGAGCCCGGCATTGTGCGGGGAAAGCACCACCCGGTCGCAGGCGAGCATGGGGTCGTCATGTGCCGGCGGTTCGGCATCGAGCACGTCGAGGCCGGCCGCGGCAAGCCGCCCCTCATTGAGCGCCGCCAGCAACGCCCCTTCATCGATCAGGCCGCCGCGCGCCGTGTTGACGAGAATGGCCGAACGTTTCATCACGGCCAGCTCCGCAGCACCGATCAAAGGCTCGGCGCCGGATTTGGGCACATGCAGCGACACGACGTCGGCGCGCGAAAGGCCATCGAGCAAGTCATCCACAGGCGTTGCGCCAGCCGCCGCGATCTGGTCCGCGGCCTGGAACTTGTCGTAGGCAAGCACCGTCATGCCGAGCGCCGTCGCGATCTGCGCCAGCCGCCTGCCGATGCGGCCGAAGCCGACCACCAGCAGCGTGCCCCCATCGAGCTCGTCGGCATCGAGACTGTTCCGGTAATTCCAGTCGCCTTGCCGCATCTTGCGATCAAAGAGGACGGTGCGGCGCGCGGCCGAGAGCATCAGCATGACGGCGTGCTCGGCCACGGCGCGGGAATTCACATCCCCCACGACGGCAAGCGGGATGCCGCGGCCGTTCAGGGCTGCAACGTCAACCGAATCGTAGCCGACGCCGTGGCGCGAAACGATCTTGAGATTGGGCGCATCGGCAATGAACGCCGCCGACAGCGGCTGGGTGCGGATGAGCAGCGCATCGGCGGTCGCGAGGAACGGCGCATAGCTTGCCGCGGAGACCTCCTCGACATAGTCGATCGTCACGCCGGGCGCGGAGTTAAGAACGGCTAGGCCGTCCGCGTGGATCTTGCCTGCCACCAGGATCCTGGGCATTCAATATCCTCCCGTGTCGATCGTGTTGGCGGGAGAAAACTCCTGCACGAGATCACGGAATTTCCGCACGCTCGCCTCGGCAGCACCTGCAAGAAGGCGGACATCGTTGGTGACCGTCACGAAATCGAAGCCCCAGCCCACCGCTTCCGCCGCGTAGTCGGGCGTGCCGTTGTGCAGTGCCGCCCGCTTGCCGGCCCTGTGGGCCGCATGGAGGATCGACTTGATCGCCTCGATCATCTCCGGCTCGCGGCGGTCGAAGCCGGGCGCGTAGCGCTTGCCCTGGAGCCCCAGCGTCAGGTCGGCGGGGCCGATATAGACGCCATCGAGGCCGGGGGTCGCGAGGATATCTTCGAGGTTCTCGTAGGCCTGCGCGGTCTCGATCATGGCAAGGCAGATCATTTCGTCGTCGGCTTCCGCGGCATATCCGGCACCGGCTGAAAACAGTGCGCGGCTGGGACCGAAGCTGCGGACGCCGTTGGGCGGATAGCGCACATAGGAGACGAGCCGCTCGGCCTCGGCGCGCGTATTGATCATCGGGCAGATGACGCCATAGGCGCCGGCGTCCAGCGCCTTCATGATGTCGGCGGGATCGAGCCACGGCACGCGCACCAGCGGCGTCACCCCGCTTGCTCGCATGGCCTGCAGCATCGGCACCGCCCCGTCGTAACCGACAATGCCGTGCTGCATGTCGATGGTGAGCGAATCGTAGCCCTGCGCCGCCATGATTTCCGCACTGAAGGAATTGGCGATGGAGAGCCAGCCATTGAGGACGGGCTTGCCTTCGGCCCAGCGCTGTTTGACACCGTTCTTGATCATGGCTGCCTCCTCAGACCAGCATTTGCGCGAGCTTGACGTTGGAATAGTCGAGGATGCCCTCGGTGCCGCCTTCGCGACCCATGCCACTCGCCTTGATGCCGCCGAACGGCGCCTCGGCGGCGGCGAGCGCAAAACTGTTGACCCCGACCATGCCCGCCTCCAGCCGCGCCGCCGCCTCGCGTGCCCGGCCGGCATCACGGGTGAAGACGTAAGCGGAGAGGCCCATTTCGGAGGCATTCGCCCGCTCGAAAACCTCATCTGTGCTGGAGAACGGCGTGATGGCGGCGATCGGGCCGAAGTTCTCCTCGGCGATTGCCTTGGCATCGTCCGGCAGGCCGGTGATGACGGTCGGCTCGAAGAAGAACCCGGCGTTCATATCCGCCGGGCGCCGCCCGCCCGTAAGAATCTTGCCGCCGCGGTCGCTGGCATCGGCAACGATCTCTTCGATTGCAGCGATGCGCCGCTCGTTGATCAGCGGCCCCATCTGCGTCGCCTCGTCGAGGCCATGGCCGAGTTTTAGCGCGCGGGCGCGGGCAGCAAAGCCTTCGGCGAAGCGATCATGCAGCGCTTCGTGTACGTAGAAGCGGTCCGGCGTGACGCAGACCTGACCGGCATTGGCGTATTTGGTCGGCACCGCGAGATCGAGCGCCTTGTCGAGATCGGCGTCGTCGAAGACGATCATCGGCGCATTGCCGCCGAGTTCCATGCTGATGCGCTTCACCGTCTCGGCGCTGTCGCGGATCATCTGCTGGCCGACGCGCGTCGATCCCGTCAGCGAAACCTTTCGCACGACCGGCGATGTCATGATCGGCTTGTAGGTGTTGCCGGTCGGGCCGATCAGGAGATTGGCGACACCCGCCGGAAGGCCGGCTTCGCGCAGGCAATCGAAAAGGACCATTGCCACGCCCGGCACCTCGACGGAAGGACGGACGATGACGGCGCAGCCGGCGGCAAGTGCGGGCGCGACCTTGCGGGCAATCAACGCCGCTGGAAAATTCCACGCGGTGAAGGCCGCGACGACACCGACGGGCTCGTGCGTGACCTCCAGGCGGCCGCCCGGCACACGGCTTTCGACGATGCGGCCGTAGATGCGGCGGGCTTCCTCCGCGTACCAGCGGAACTGGTCGACGGCGAGCGCCCATTCGCGACCCGCCTGCACCAGCGGCTTTCCGGTTTCGAGCGTGATCTGGCGTGCAGCCTCGGCCGTGCGCGCCGCCATCACATCGGCCGCCTTGTGCAAGTGGTCCGCGCGTGTCCAGGCCGGCATTCTCTTCCACGCGTGGAAAGCCTTGTCCGCAACGCTGATCGCCCTGTTGGTGTCATCGACGCTCGCCACGGGAACGACGCCCAAGACGTCGCCATTGCCCGGATCCGTGATTTCAGTCGATGCGCCAGTCGCGGGACCTGACCAGGCACCATCGATGAACAAGCCGTGGGACGCGTACATGTTTCCTCCTCGGATTGCTGATGGAGACCCGATCAGCAACATTCATTTTCATTATTACAAAGACGCAATTTTAATTGCACGTCAAGCGTAATCGGCACGATGGACAGCTTGTTGGGGGTGAATGGAGCGTCGGACGCGGTGCCGGCGAGCGCGGCGCGAATTGCCGGAAAAACTCCATGTGCAATTATTATTGCGCCACCATCGTCCTGCGGTCAATCACCATTCACATCAAGCCATGCGCCGGCGCGCGACGATTGCTGGATCGTCTCCACCAGCGTCTGGATGCGCAGGCCAGCGCGGAAATTGAACGGCTCCGGACGCAAGCCGGCAATCGCCTCCAGATAGCCGGCGACCTCGATGGTCTTCAGATCGTTGAAGCCAAGCTGGTGGCCGGGGGCGACGCAGAAACGGCCATAGGGCGCGTGGTCGGGACCGGCTTCGATACGCCGAAAACCCTGCCGCCCCTTCGCATCGGCCGTCGAATAGAAATGAAGCTCGTTAAAGCGCTCCTGCGAAAAGGCAAGCGCGCCCTTCGTGCCGTAGACTTCGAAATCGTGCTGCATCTTGCGGCCGGTTGCGATCCAGTTGCCCTCGATGGAGCCGGTCGCGCCATTGGCAAAGCGCAGGAAGGCGCGGCCGACATCGTCCGTCTCGACCGGCCGCACACCGCCCCTGCCATCGGGGCGGCTCGCGATCATCGTGACGCAGTCGCCCATGACCTTCGTGATCGGTCCCATCAGGAACTCCGCCGTTGCCAGCGCGTGGCTGCCGATATCGGCCAAGGCACCGCCACCGGCAGGATCGTGCCGGAAGGTGAACGGGCCGCTTGCATCGGCCATATAGTCCTCCGCATGGAGGCCACGGTAACCGCGGATGTCGCCAAGTTCCCCGCCGGCGATCATCTCCCGGGCGAGGCTGAGCATCGGGTTGCAAAGGTAGTTAAAGCCGACCTGCGTCTTGATGCCGGCCTTCTCCGCCGCTTCGGCCATCTCGCGCGCGTCGCGCGCAAGCGGGGCAAGCGGTTTTTCGCAGTAGACGTGTTTGCCGGCGGCGATGGCCGATAGCGCCATCTCCTTGTGCAGCGCATTCGGTGCCGTGATGTCGATGACATCGATATCGGGATCCGCCACCAGGCTGCGCCAGTCATCCGTGGCACGCTCGAAGCCAAAGGCCCCGCGCGCGGCTTCCGCTTGCGCCATGGTCACATCGGCGATCGTGGCAAGTTCCACGTCATAGGGCAGGTCGAACACCCGTTCGGCGGCGGCGAAGCCGAAGACATGCGTCTTGCCCATGAAACCCGACCCGATGAGGCCAAGACGGAGCTTCTTTTTCATTTTCTCTGTTCCCTGGATGATGCGCATTTTGTTTAATGCAATTATCATTGCAAAAATATTCAAGTGTCAATATTTGTTTTTCAGACACCCGAAACCCCTTACCCGGAGCCCGACCATGAAAGCCAAACTCGGCATTGCCCCCATCGCCTGGTGGAACGACGACCTGCCGGAAATCAGCAGCGACATTTCGCTGGAAGGATGCCTTGCCGAGGCCGCGCAAGCCGGCTTTACCGGCATGGAGACCGGCCGCCGGTTCCCGATGGACGCGAAGATCCTGCGCCCCATTCTCGACAAGCACGGCATCCAGGTTTGCGGCGGCTGGTTCTCCGGCCTTCTGCTCGATGGCGACATCGAGGCGGAGAAGGACCGGATCGCCGAGCAGATGGCGCTGTTCAAGGCGGTCGATGCTCCCTGCATCGTCTACGGCGAGACGGCCGGCACCATCCAGGGCGACCGCACCGCGCCGCTTGCCACCAAGCGCAAGCTCTCCGAGGACGAGATCAAGGCCTACGGTCGCAAGATGACGGCCTTCGGCGAATGGTGTTCCGACCAGGGCATGCCGATCTCCTATCACCATCACATGGCGGCGCCGATCGAGACCGAGGAAGAACTCGATCTCCTGATGAAACATTCCGGCGAAGGCTTGCCGCTGCTCTTCGATGCCGGCCACATGGCCTTTGCCGGCGGCGACGTCCTGCACGTCATCGACAAACATCACAGCCGCATCACCCATGTGCACACCAAGGACGTCCGCCTGCCGGTGATCGACGCGCTCGACCGCACGAAGGAGAGCTTCCTCGACGCCGTCATCAAGGGCGCCTTCACAGTGCCCGGCGACGGCAGCCTCGATTTCGAGGCCATCGTCAAGCGCCTCGCCTCCCACGGCTACGAGGGCTGGTTCGTCGTCGAGGCGGAGCAGGATCCCACCCACAATCCGCCGCTCGACATGGCAAAGATCGGCCATAAGGAACTCCTCCGCGTCATGGCCGCCGCCGGTTACGAGGTGGTTCGTTGATAGAGCGACGGGACGTGCCGGCTTGAGCCGGCACGTCCGTTTCAGATCGTCCCGCCGAGCGAGGATTCCAGCAGCGCCAGTTCCTGCCCGCCGGCCATCATGTCCTGCAAGGCTGCCGCATCCACCGTGCCGCGTTCGGCGGTACCGAGCGTCTGGCCGCGGTTCAGCACCGTGAAGCGATCACCGACAGCGAGAGCGTGACGGACGTTGTGGGTGATGAAGACGACGCCGATGCCCTGTTTGCGCACCCGATCGATCGTGCTCAGCACGTTCGCCGTCTGGCGCACGCCGAGCGCGGAGGTCGGTTCGTCGAGGATCAGCACCTTGGCGCCGAAATAGACCGCTCGCGCAATCGCCACCGTCTGGCGCTCGCCGCCGGAGAGCGTGCCGACCGCCTGGTCCGGACCACGCAGGCTGATGCCCATCTTGCGCATTTCCTTGACGGTGATGTCATCGGCCTTGTCCGTATCGAACGTCTTGAACGGCCAGACGCCACGCTCCGGCTCCCGCCCCATCCAGAAATTGCGGCTGACGCTCATCAACGGGATCATCGCAAGGTCCTGATAGACCGTGGCAATGCCCGCCGTCATGGCGTCGCGCGGGCTCTGGAACAGGGTCGCCGTGCCTTCCACCAGCACCTCCCCGCCACTCGGCTTGTAGACGCCGGACATGATCTTGATGAAGGTGGATTTTCCCGCACCGTTGTCGCCGAGCAGGCAGTGGCATTCGCCGGCCTTGACGTCGAAGGAGACACCGGCCAGCGCGATGACATGGCCGAAATGCTTCGTGATGTTTCTCATCTCCACGATGGCGGACATCAGCGTTCTCCCGTGATGATGCGGCGGATGTAGGTGTTCATGATGACGGCCGTCAGCAGGATCACGCCGAGGAACACCCGGAAGAGCGAGCTTTCCGCATTGGCAAAGAACAGGCCCTGCTGCACCACGCCGAAGATGATGGCGCCAAGTGCCGCCCCAATGACGGAGCCATAGCCGCCGGTGAGCAGCGCGCCGCCGATGACCACGCAGATGATCGCCTCGAACTCCTTGAGCAGGCCACGGTCGGCCGCCGCCGAGCCGAACTCCATCACCTGGCAGGTGGCGAAGACGACGGCGCAGAAGGCGGAGAACATGAACATCAGGATTTTTACGCGATTGACCGGCACGCCGACGTAGCGCGCGGCAAGCGCATCACCGCCCGCTGCAAAAATCCAGTTGCCGAACTTGGTGCGGGTCAGCAGCCAATGGCCGAAGACGACAAGCACGATCGCCCAGACGACGAGCATGGGAATGCCGTCGATGACCGGCTGCCCGGCGCGATTACCGCGGGTGAAGGTGGCGATCCAGCCCGCCTCCCCCATCCAGGTGAAGAGCCAGCCTAAAACCTTGCCGCCGAAGACCGGCGCGAGCCAGTCGGTTGCCGCTTTTTCGGCAACGCCGCCGATGATCGTCTGACGGGTAAAATAGATCGAGCCCCAGATGGTCAGGCCGCGCAGGATATAGAGGAAGGCGAGTGTCACGATGAAGGACGGCAGGCCGGTGCGGATGACCAGCCAGCCGTTCACGCCGCCAAGCAGGACGCAGAAGACGAAGGTCGCGATGATGGCGAGCCAGAGCGGCACCCCGAGATGGACCGACAGAATGGCCATCATGACACCGGAAAAGCCGATCATCGAGCCGGTGGAAAGATCGAACTCGCCGGCAATCATCAGAAGACAGGCGCCCGCCGCGATGACCATGAACTGGGCCGAAACCACCGTCCAGTTCATCACGCCCTCGGCGGCGAACATGCCGCTGTCGCCGGCAATTACCGCAAACAGCAGGAAGACCAGGATGGTGCCGCAGATGCCGCCGAGCTCGGGCCGGATCAGCGCGCGCCTGAGCGGCGAGACGGGTTTGATGCGCTCGTCCTTCAGCGCGTCCGGAATGACGTCCGTCATGAATGCATTTCCTCCCTCAGAAGCATTTTTTGGCGCGCACGGGCAACGAGCCGGTGCGCGCCAAAAGTTCGTCAGATCAGCGGTACTGGCCTGCCAGAGACTCGACGAGCGCGATGTTGTCCTTCGTCACGAAGCCCGGGCCGGTGAAGATGGAGTTCGACGGCGTCACACCGTAGCGGACGAAGTTCGTCAGCACCTGGATCGGGATCGAGCCCTGCAGGAACGGCTGCTGGTCGATCGCGAAGTTGATCGTGCCGTCCTTGATGGCCGCGGAGATTTCTGCGGAGAGGTCGAAGGTGCCGAAATACAGGTCGCCATCGAGGCCCATCTCCTTGACCGCCCGGATCGACGGTTCGGCCGAGTTAGGGCCGAGCGTCAGGATCGCACCGGTATCGGGATTGGCGGTGAGATAGGCCTTCACCTTGTTCTGCACTTCCGACGGATCGATACCGGAATCGACCATCTGGTTGCCGAGTTCCACGCCGATGCCTTCGGCAAAGCCGCGGCACCGTTCAACGGAAGCAGGGTTGGTGATGTAGTGGTTGACGCAGAGGAAGCTCTTGATGCCCGCCTCCTTCGCGCGCTTGCCGGCACCGAGACCCGCTTCATATTCCGGCTGGCCGACATGCATCAGTGCGCCGAGCTTCTGGCTTTCTTCCACCGTGCCGGAATTGACGGTGACCACCGGAATGCCCTTGGCAACGGCATCCTTTATCGGTCCTTCCAGCACGTTGAAATCGGCGATCGTGACGATGATGCCGTCGACGCCGGCCGCCGAGCTCTGCTGCACGAGGCGCGCCATGTCGGCAAGGTCGCCGCTCGGCGGGTTACGATATTCGGTCGTAACGCCCATCTGCTCGTTCGTGACCTTGATCGCGTTCTTGATGACGTTGAACCAGCTGTCGCTATCCGGGCCATGGCTGATCCAGACGAATTTCTCGCCGTCCGCATTGGCGATACCGGCAAACGCCGTCGTGGCAAGCAGCGCGCCGAGGGCGAGCGATTGCAGAATTTTCTTCATGAACGATTTCCTCCCGAAATTGGCTTCCTGTTTCCTCCCCGCCCGAAGCCATTGCGGGTAATTTTTAAGCGGCGCGCTTGGCACCCTGTGCGGAAAGCGCTGCGTCGAGCTGCGCCTCATCCCAACCTTCCACGACGGCCCGGGCAAGCAGCTCCTGCTGGCTTTCCGGTGCGAGACCGCCAAGCGGCGGGTCGGTGTCGAGATTGGTCGGAAACGGATAACCGTCCGCGGTCGCGGCAATCACCGCCCGCCGTCCTTCAGGCGACAGTGCCGCCAGATGTGGATAGACGGCGCGGGCCATGGCCGTGCGGTCGAGATTTTCCATGTGGCGGGCGAAGGCGGATGCCGTCTGGATAAGATTGACCATGCGCACGACATCCGCCGTCCGGTTCTCACCGGCGGCATGGAACAGCGCCGGGCTGAAGAAGATGGCATCGCCCTTTTCCAGGGGAAGCTGGACGCAATGTTCTTCGAAATAGGCCTGGAATTCCGGCCGCGTGGCGGCGACATAACCCGGCAGGTAGCGCTGCGAATGCGGCAGCAGCTTCGTCGTTCCGCTCTCGACGGGCATGTCGCAATGGGCGACGCCGCCCTGCAGGATGAGGGTCGGGCCGGTGGCGTGGATGTGCGTCGGATATTCCGCCATCTGCTCCGGCTTCATGAAGCCGAGGTGGTAATCGCGATGTGGCGCCTGCGCCTTGCCGCCGGGGCGCACCTGATTGACCTGCGTGGCGATCTGGTAACCCGGGCCGAGCCAGGCGCGGCAGGCAATGTCGATCACCGGATTGGCCATGTAGCGGGCGTAGACGGCGGGATTGCGCAGGCACAGCTTCTGCAGGCTGTTCCAGATACGGTCATTGGCACCGGCCTTGGCAAAGTGATCACCCGCGGCCGTGCCTGCCGCGCGCTCGTCGGCGATGATCTGGCGAAACACGTCACTGGCCGCATCGATGGCGCCAGGATCGGTGAAAGCGCGCTTCACCACGAAAACACCCGGCCCCTCGCCGATGACCGAGGCCCATTCCGGGCCGATGGCATCGTTGACGGACGCGCCGTCATAGATCGGGATGTTCTTCTCGATGGCAATGGCCGTCGGGCACATCGCCTTCGTGGTTTCGGTTTCGACCTCGCGCCGGAACTGCGCAAGATCGATCACCGCTGCAATGTCACTCATGAAATCCTCCTCCCGATCTGTATTGAATCCCGCACAAGACAGCACTCGACGCTCTCGCAACAACGCCGTTTGCGCGTTGCAAGTCATTGCCGGGATTAAGTAATTGCATTTATCCTCGATGAGCAACATTAATTGCAGATGTTGGAATGTCAACACACTTCGCGCCTATGGCGCAGGAGAGAGAAACAACCCTTCGGAAAGACCAAAAAAAATCGGCGCCGGTGTGCGGCGCCGATGCGGTCAGACAGGGTGAGAGAAGGTGCCGCTACTTGCGGATCGCCCAATTCCGGAGCGATTTGTCACCATAGGCCGCCCCGACGACGATGAGGCCGAGAATGAGGATGAACCATTGCGGCTGAACGCCGGTGACGACCAGGTAGGACTGGATGGAGGACAGGACGAAGGCGCCCATCAGGGCTCCGATCAGCGAGATCCGCCCGCCAGCCAGCAGGCAACCACCCAGAACACAGGAGGCAATGGCCTGCAACTCCATCAGTCGCCCCATGGATCCATCGGCAAATCCGAGCTTTCCAGCCTCCAGCGCGCCGGCAAAGGCGGCGAGCATGCCGCAGATGACGAATGCGGATAGCTTGATGCGATCGACACGCACACCGCGCGAATGCGCGCTGTCCGCCGAGCCACCGACGGCCAGCAGCCGGTTGCCGAATGGCATCGCCTTCAGAACAACGATGAGAACCGCAAAGACCGCGATCAACCAGAACAGGGCGGTGTTGAAGCCGAGAAAATCACCGCCACCGAGAAGGGAGTACGTCCAACCATTGCGCTCGGCATAGGGAATGGAAAACGAAAAGCCGTCCGTCAACGCGATCGCTATGCCACGAAAGATCATCAATGTGCCAAGGGTGATGATCAGCGAGGGTGTCTTCGTCCTGGTGATGAGCCAGCCGTTCACATAACCGATAGCCGCGCCAACGGCGATGGCAGCCAAAGCGGCAAATACGGGATCGATACGGGCGGCAAGCCAGAGATGGGCGAGCGCACCCATGCCGAAGGTCGAGCCGACCGAAATGTCGATCTCACCGGTCCCGATCACGATGGCGACACCCAGACTCATCAGCCCGAGTGTTGCCGTGACCTGCATGATCGTGCCGATATTATAGAGGTTGGCCCAACGCCCGTCCGAGGTCGATGCGAAAATGACGATCAGGATGGCGCCGATCAGGAAGATGCCGATTTCCGTGTGGCGGCGAATGAGGGGCTTTGCTGCGGAGAGCGCCATCAGACCGCCTCCTTCTCGACGACCCGACCGCCCTGGCGGATGACGTCTTCAAGCGCTTCCGCCGACATGCTGTCCGTCGACGCATCGGCAACCTTCTCACCGTTTTCCATGATGACGATGCGATCGGCGAGCTTGTGTACCTGGAAGATGTCATGCGTGATGTAGATGACGAGCAGGCCCTGCTCCTTCAGCTGCACCGCCAGTTCGTTGACATGCTCGCGTTCGCGCACCGACAGGTGGTTGGTCGGCTCATCCATGATGACGACGCGGTTCTTGAACTCAACGGCCCGGCCGATCTTGACCGATTGGCGCTCACCGCCCGACAGCCGCTCCACCTCGTCATCGGCCGAGACGTTCTCGCGAAGACCGAACTGGCGGATGACACGGCTGGATTTCTCACGCATCTTGGCGAAATCGAGAAACGGTATACCGAAGATGCGTTTGACCGGCTCCCGGCCGAGATAAAAGTTGCGTGCGATCGACAGGTTGTCGCACAGGCCGACGGACTGCTGGATGGTCTCGATGCCCTGGTCGATGGCGAGCTTCGGGTGAAACTTCTCGACCTTCTTGCCGTCGAAGAAGACCTCGCCTTTCGACGGGGCGTGGATGCCGCACAGAACACGGATCAGCGTGGTCTTGCCGGCACCATTGTCGCCGACCAGACCGATCAGTTCGCCAGCATTGAAATCGACCGAAACGTTCTTCAGAGCGTGAAAGGCACCGAAATAGAGGTCGAGGTTTTTCACCTGGATCAGGGGTTGTTGGGTCATTTGAGCGTCCTCCCGCGTCAAACGCTGTGCCCGAGAAAGCGGGCAAGCTTCTGATTGAAAATAACCGCCACGATGAGAACGGCGCCGACGAATGTGATGTACCAGGACGATGGTGCGCCGAGCGCGATCAGCTCGTAGCGGAAGCTGACGACGACCAAGGCGCCGAGGATGACCCCGAGGATCGACCCTCGCCCGCCGGTCAGCAGGCACCCGCCGATCACCGCCGCCGAGATGGCTTCAAGCTCCATGTTCTCGCCGAGCGTCACATGGGTCTGCGGCTGGTTGCACAGCGTCAGGATGCCGGCGAAGCCTGCGAGCAAAGAGCAGAGGACGAAGGCCGCCGTCTTGACGCGGTCGGTGCGAACGCCACGCGATTCAGCGCTTTCCCGACTGCCGCCGGTCGCCAAAAGACGGTTTCCGAAACGGGTGCCCCAGAGCATGATTGCCAGCAGGACGGAAATGATACCGACCCAATAGATGGCCGCGGAAATTCCGAAAAGCTCGCCGCCCAGGACGCGGGTCAGGGCGTGGGTGCGGGCATCCGGGGAGAAATTATGAACGGATCCACCCGTCCAGACGTAGATGATGCCGCGCGCCGCAAACAGGCCGCCAAGCGTGACGATCATCGATGGAAGCTCGCCTTTCACGACGGCGGTTCCCTGGATAAAGCCGGCCGCCGCCGCGATGAGCAGAGCCACGACCAGAGAGCCGGGCACGCCGAGAGAGGGCTCCAGCGTTATGAAGGCCACGCCGGTCAGCCCGTAGATCGACCCGACGGACAGATCGATCTCCTTCGTCATAATCACGAGGGCCTGACCCAACGCCACCAGGGCGAGGATGGCTGTGAACTGCGTGACGTTGGACAGGGTCTGTACCGTCCACCATCCGGAAAAATCGATTACGGTGAAAACGGCCAGCATGGCGATGACGCCGACGGTCGCGCCAAAACCCTGGCTGCGGACAAGGTATTGCATGGTTCTTGGTCCTGCTCGTTGATATGCGCCGCGGGATGCGCAAAGGAGGGCAGCCAGCCTGTCGAAAGGCCAGCCGCCCTCGCCCGGGAGGGTACCGGTTACCAGGTGTTCTGTTCGTCGTAGGCCTTGTCGCCGAACACGCCGCGGACCTGCGTGGCCCACTGATCCGCATTATCCTTGTTGATCACGAGCGGGCCCGTGAGGATGCTCTGCTGGGGCGCGTATCCGAACTTCTTGTTCCAATACAGCCACTCCATGGGCGCGTAGCCCTGCAGCCAGAAACCCTGGCTGTTCGTCGCGAGAATATGCCCCGCGCGCACGCCTTCGATCGATACCGGGCCTTCATCGACGGTCAGGACGGTGACGCCCTTGTCGTCGACGTCGGGATCGAGCTTCATCTCGTTCGCCACACCCCAGGCCCAAGGGGACGACCAGCCGGCGACCGTGAAGATATAGTTGGTGTCCGGATTGGCCTGCAGGAACGACTGCAGCGTGTTGCGCGCCGTTGCCGGCTCCGCGCCGATGAAGAGTTCGTCGAACTTGGCGCCCGCCTTCTCCATCACTTCTTTCATGCCGGCGCAGCGGGCCTTGAGGCCCTGATGCGCCGAGTCATGGCTTGCGCAGACCACATGTGTCGGCTTCGGGATTTCGCCGGCCTCGACCTTCGTCAGCGCATATTCCCCGAGCTTCTTGCCCGTCAGGAACTCGTCGCCGCCGACATAGGTGAGATAGGGAATGCGCTCGCCATCCGGACGGCCGTCCGGGATGTTGAAGGCGACGACCGGGATGCCCGCCTCGATTGCCTTGCGCAGCGGGCCTTCGAAGGCGTCGGAACTGACGATCGGTACGGCAATGCCGTCCGGCTGCGTCGCGATCGCCTGTTCGAGCAGGCGTACATGCTCCTGAACGGAGTAGTTGTTCGTGGAAATATATTCGGTCTTCACGTCCGGATATTTTGCTTCGAACTCCTTCAGGGACGTCGTCAGCCAGTTCATGTTCGGGTCGTTGGAGCCGATATGCGACACCATGACGAAACGATACTGCTTTTCGGCATCCTGCGCATGGGCGACCCCAAGTGCGGCAGACGCCAAAAGCGCGGAATACAGGATGCTTTTTCCAATGTTCATAAGGTTCCTCCTCCTTGACTGGAAACAAACGGAGTTTTCGATGCGAGCGGATTGCTCAGTCGTTTTCAGACGGCATCACAGGCAACCTCCACGCTGCCTGCCGAACTCCTCGATGCAACATTTATTGCATTAATTTAAGATGGTCAACATTTATTCCAGAACGGGAACGAGATCGACACTGCTGTCAGCGTTTGTGACTCTCTCGAGCGACCTGATCACGAGGCCGCTGGGACGTATTTTCATTGATGAGGATGATGGTTCACAAGGTTTTCATGGGGCGAATTCCGATTTCTTCTCCATCAAATGAGAGCATCGGATGGCAGCTAGCCAAGTCACTGAAATAATTTTATCTATTCGAAAGACGAAGCAAGAATGATGTAAATTGCATCGCAAATTTGCGGCTTTTGAAGTGCGAATGCCGCATCCCAGGCGAAATGGCCGGATATGGCGACCATCGCCGGTGGACAGCTATGTCATTTCGGTCGACACCAAAGGCATGCGCTCCGAGCGCCCCTACAGGCCGCAATTGTATCGCGTGTGAACGAGAACCTGGGAATAGCCCGGCTCGCTGGTCACGCCATTCAGATTGCTCTTGATCCAACGGGCCGCCGCGGTGAGTTCGGCGGCGAAATCATGCGAAATGACATAGTCCATCACCCCGGACTCCAGCAGCGCGCGGGAATGGACGGACAGTTCATGGCCGACAAACACCGTTTCACCCGCCTTGCCGGCATTTTCCAGCGCCTTGGCGATCCCGCGATTGGCGCCGGCCACATTGTAGATTGCTGCAGGATGCCCATTCGCCTCGAAATATCGCGTCAACTGTTCGCATGTGCTCTCCGGTCTTTCATCCGAGATCATGCGCTCCTCGATCTTCAGATACGGGAAATCGGACCGCAGAACCCGCCGAAAGCCCATCTCGCGCTCCTGCTGGCAGCGAAACGGCACGCTCATGACAAGCAGGATGCTGCTGTTTTCCTTCGGCAGGGCATTGCCGATCAACAGGGCCGCAACGCTTCCGGCGGCGTACTGGTCGTTGCCGACATAGGTGCTTCGTCGCGAACTCGGCAGGTCCGTCGTCAGGCAGACCACCGGCCGGCCGATGGTCCGGAGCTTTCGAATGGCCCGGTTGGTTGCCGGATGCTCCCGGCCGATGACGACGACGCCATCCGCCTCCCCGCCCTCCTGCTCGATCCGCCGCGCAAAGGCGAGCGGTTCGGCATCGCTTGTCGTCACATACACCCCTTGTATGTCGATGCCGGCCTGCGTGCGATTTACCTCCGACACGGCCGCCGCCATGGCCGCGTTGAATGTCTCGCCGGACTCACAGAACAATCGGATGAGGACGGGGACGTCGCTGTCGGCGCTCTCATGGCGAAGTTTTTCAAGCGCCGCGAGAACCCGTGCCCGGGTCTTCTCCCGCACACCACTGCGGTTGTTGAGCACCCGGTCGACCGTCGCGGAGCCCACAGCAGCGATCTTGGCGATCGCATGAACCGACGGCCCCTTCCATGTTCCAGGCTTCACGGGTTTTGGCATTTTCCCCTCACGGTCTGATGCAATTCAAATCAGTGAATCGAATGGACGCATGCTCGACGCCCAGCGTATTAAGACCTTGCCATGGATTTGTGCGCTGCGAAATATTTGATGCAAAAAACATCGAATTCCGCCCGTCACTGCCGTTGAATGATGGCATTTCAATCCAGATAATCCAACCGGTCAGCTGCAGAAAGCTCTTCACGTTCGACGCCGGCATGGCTTCTCAGCGACGCGTGGGCTGCTCAAGTCCGGGCCCAATCAGCAAGGCTCTCAACGTGCACCGTCTGGCGGAAACGCGCCCATGGCGTCCCCCGCCGCTGCGCTTACACGCTTCGAAAACAAGGAACTTGGAATGTCCGTCAGAATTGCAATCATCGGCGCAGGTATCATGGGTGCCGACCACGCACGGATCGTCTCGGAGGATTTGCCCGGAGCCGTGCTGCAGGTCGTCTGCGATGCCTCCGAAGCGCGCGCCCGTGCAATCGCGGAAGATTGCGGTGCAGCCGATATCTCCACCGACCCGCTCCGGACAATCCGGCGCGACGACATCGACGCAGTGATCATCGCCAGTCCGGACGACACCCATGCGCCCCTCTCGCTTGCCGCGATCGAGGTGGGAAAGCCGGTGCTGTGCGAAAAGCCTCTATCGCAGAACTCCCGCGAATGCCTTGCGGTTATCGACGCGGAAGTGGCGCGCGGTCGTCGCTTCGTTCAGCTCGGCTTCATGCGCCGCTTCGACCCGTCCTATCGCGACATGAAGGCAGCCCTTGCAGACGGCTCGCTCGGTCGGGCGATCATGATGCACAACACGCACAGGAATGTCGAAGCGCCGGCGAACTTTACCGGGCAGATGGCGATTACCAACTCGGCCCCGCATGAATTCGATGTCGCCCGCTTCATGCTCGATGCCGACTATACCGCGATATCCGTCTTTCAGCCGACAGGCGTCGACGCCTCGAAAACCGGCGCTCCCGTCTTCATGGTTCTCGAAACCGACCGGGGCCAACTCGTCAACATCGAGGTCAACAACAACGCCGCCTATGGCTACGACGTACGTGGCGAATTGGTGGGTGAGCAGGGGTCGATCCAGCTCAGTGCCCCGGTCCACACGCGCCGCAACGGCCATCTCATGGCGTTCGAACACTATCCGCCTGACTGGCGCCCACGCTTTGCGGAAGCCTACCGCCTGCAGAACAAGGCCTTTCTGAATTTCGTACGAACCGGCGCGTTCCCCGCGATCGCTTCCGACAGCTGGGACGGCTACTGCGCCACCCTCGTCGCCGAAGCCGGCGTCGAGGCGTTGCGAACGGGCAAGCGCGTCAGCCTCGACACGATGGTCAGGCCCTCCCTCTACAACGCTCGATAAGGAACTTCCCCAATGAAACTCGGTTTCGTTTCCGACAGCCTTGGCGGCCTGTCTTTCGATGCCCTCCTCGACAATGCCGCGCGGCTTGGCGTTTCAGGCGTCGAGGTGAACACGGGCGGCTGGTCCACGGCCCCACATTTCGATCTCGAAGCGATGAAGCACAGCGCGGATGCGCGCCGGCACTTCACCGGAGCCTTCCAGGACCGCGGCCTTGAGATCATCGCGCTCAACGCCAATGGCAATCCGCTACACCCGACCCAGCCAGAGCAGGCTGAATGCCTGAAGGATACGATCCGCCTCGCCGGAGACCTCGGCATCAAGACCGTCTGCACCATGTCCGGCCTGCCGGCTGGCAGCGCGGGCGACCTCATGCCGAACTGGGTCGTCTCGTCCTGGCCGCCGGAGACGCAGGAAATCCTGCGCTACCAGTGGGAGGAAAAGCTCCTTCCGTTCTGGACGGAGATCGCCGCTCTCGCAAAAGAATGCGGCGTGGAGCGCATCGCGCTTGAGCTGCACGGCAATCAATGCGTCTACAATGTCCCTTCGCTCCTGAGGCTGCGTTCTGTCATCGGCCCTGTCATTGGCGCCAATCTCGACCCTTCCCATCTGTTCTGGATGGGGGCCGATCCATTGGTCGCCGCCGAGGCGCTCGGCGAGGCCATCTTTCATGTGCACGCCAAGGACACGATGCTGAATGCCCCGGTCCAGGCGACGACCTCGCTTCTGGAAAACGGCTCGCTGATGAACATTCCCGGCCGAAGCTGGTCCTATGTGACGCTCGGTTTCGGCCATGGCGAAGCCTGGTGGCGGCAGTTCTGCTATCGTTTGACGATGGCAGGCTATGACGGCTGGCTTTCGATTGAGCACGAGGACGTGCTGCTCAACAGCCTCGAGGGACTGGAAAAGTCGGTCGCACTCCTGAAGACGGTCATGCCGGTCGCGGCAAGCGATTTCAAACTGCAGGCGATTTGACGGTCATGCCGTCGAAAACCGCGGCTCCGCAAAAGGTGCGCCCGAGACAAAAGGCACCGCCGGAGAACCTCTCGGAGTTGAAGGAGCGAATCGTCTACGGACAGCTGGCGCTCTCCGAGGATTCACAACGTCTCCTCGGGGTCGCACTTGAGGATCCCGCTCTCATTGCCTTTGGAACCGTGGCCTCCGTCGCCCATGCGTGTTCGGTCTCGATGGCGACGGTGGCGAGAACGGGTCGTGCTTTCGGATTTGGAGGGTTCCGAGACTTACGCGCCATTTTCAGGACCTACATTCGTCACCTTGGTGGCGGCGCGCCCGACTTTTCCCTCCCCACCGATACTGTTGCAAATCCGCAAGGTTTTCGGCGCTTCGACGGGGACAATCACAAAGTTCTTCGCGAGTGATTCCCCTTTGACGCGGGCTGCGCTATGGCGAATCGAGGCTCGCTTTCGAGTCGCCCTCCACACGGCCGCACCGAAGTCCAAGGATATGGCACACATGAACTCCCGCATTGCAATTCTGGCAGGCGTCGCGCTTGCTCTCGCCGGATGCACCACCGCTACCATCGCGTCCAACCCGCTGCAGGCCCGCTGGAACGGCAAGACCGCTGGCAGCTTCTTTGCGGCCTATGGCCCGCCGCAGTCCGATACCGCGGGCTCGGGTGGTTCGACGCTCTACAAGTGGCGTGGCGGCTTTGCCAAGGGCAAGTCCTGCACGGTCGAGCTCACCGTGAGCGAGAGCTACAAGATCATCAACATCCGCGCCGTCGCCGATCGTCCCGATCCGAAGGGCGGCCCCTCGCACTGCGAAAAGGTTCTCGACGCCGCCAAGTGAACACGGCGCATCGATCGATCCTTTGATGGCCGTGCGGAGACGCGCGGCCTTTTCATTTGGAGGACTGAGATGGAAGACGACCGCCTTTACCACGACCCCGATCTCGCCGATTTCTACGATCTGGAAAACGGCTGGGCGCGGGCGCCCGACTTCGATTACTGCCAGGCTCTCGCCAGGGATGCGAAAAGCGTGCTCGACCTTGGCTGCGGCACCGGCGAGCTGGCCGCGGCGCTGGCGGAGGGCCGCATGGTCGTCGGCGTCGATCCGGCGCCCGCCATGCTGGACATCGCCCGGGCAAAACCCGGCGCGGCGGAGTTCATCGAGGGCGACGCCCGTACGCTGCGGCTCGACCGCCGTTTCGACCTCGTGCTGCTCACCGGCCATGCCTTCCAGGTCTTTCTGACGCCGGAAGACCGCCGCGCGGCGCTCGCCACCATCGCCGCCCACCTTGCTCCCTCCGGCCGCTTCATCTTCGATAGCCGCAACCCAGCCTGCCGCGAATGGGAGGAGTGGGGGCCTGAAGAATCCCTCCGTCTCGTCGAACATCCGCGCCTCGGCACCGTCTCCGCCTGGAACGACATCGCCCACGACCCCGCCACCGGCATCGTGACCTACGGCACCCACTACGAAATTCAGGCCACCGGAAAACGCCTCTCGGCAGCATCGCGCATCGCGTTTCCGGACAAGGCCGAACTGGAGACGTTGATCGGCGAGGCAGGCCTGAAGGTGGACCGCTGGCTTGGCGACTGGGAGGGGAATGCGTGGCACGAGGGGGCGAAGGAGCTTATTCCGCTCGGGCGCATCGCTTAGAAGAGCGGGGCGGCGGGGCGTCTTGAACACGCCCCGTTCACCCTTCCGCGCCACGGTCCGGCTGCGCGTGTTGAACTGCATGCAAGAGATTTCCGCATCCCTGACCGAGTAGGGGGCGGCGAGGCCGTCGCGGTTTGGGTCTGACAACCCGACAGCGCCCGCCCAGCGACGGCGAGCACCAGCCGTTGTGTTTCATGAGATTCTTTATGTGCGGAATTACTGACGCGCAAACCGTGGTTGGGCCGACCGCACATTGCAAGAGGCATCTCACTCGCCACCTCGCCAGCCGGACGATTCGCCGGCATGCCCTTGCCTTCTTTTCTTAGCTGGTCTTCATTTCGATGAAATTCCACCATGGATGGTTTGTTTGATGGATACATTCCGTGCCATGGCCGCATTCGCAGTCAGTTTCACAATAGGGCTACCCTTGGCGGTCTGGCTGGTGTTCGAGGGCAGCGCGGCGTTTGGCATCGGGGACGGCGGTTTTGGCGATCTCGTCTGGCTTCTTCCTGCGTCCCTAATCGGAGCGATTGTATTCGCTCTGATCGGGACAGGCCTGATCGAGAAATTTTGGAGCCCGTCAAAGGACGAATCCGAATAACTAGATTGGCCTAGGCACTATTTCGGTTTGACACCAACGGCGGACCAGATAGCGCTGCGGGCCGTTAATGTAGAGGTCCAGATCGTTCCCGCAGTCCTGCCGTGATGAGAGATGGTGCACTTTGATGCAGTGCGGAAAAGCCCATGTCGGGCATTCACGCGACGGCAATACCAAGCTTTTCCAGCTACTTCTGAGAAATTGATCTTATTGAGAAATAAAACCGTGGCTGGGGCGCCAGGATTCCCAGCTAGGGATTTCGCCCTTTTTCAAGCCATTGAGAAGGTTAACAAATCCTGATCACCTAAAATGCTTGTACGACACTCTTGTACGACATTCCGGAGCGGCAGTCCGGAGGAATCTTCACACACGGAAATTATTTCCGCTTTGGGTCCAATTGCGGACTGCAGATGAAATCAGAGGAAGGCGGCTTGGAAGGGCAGGATAGAGTTGGATAGCTCGACCCTTCAGTGACTGATTGGACCAATCTTTCCGGTTAGTTGCATCAAGAAAAGAAAGTTCGCCTGTCCTCAAACACCGGCCAAGCCCTGCCATAGTCGGACAGTTGTGGTGCCGAGCATACGACGGTTAGAAAGCTGCCTTTACCGTCTTCATCTCGTTTGAGTCGTGTAATGGCGGCATAGGCCGCGGCCATGTCCTCCGGGCTCATCGCGTGGCCGAGATGCAGCACCAGCACTCTGGCTTCCCAACCTTTAAAGCTGTGCAGAGTCGTAGCCTTTACGCGGGGCCGCCCAAGAAAGAATGCCATCTTGCGACGATTTTGTTCTCCTTTGCTTTCCGCGAAGGTGTGGGCGCTGGAAATGCCCCAAGGTTCCCCATTAAGCCTGTCCACGACCTGCCTGCCGATCTCGTGTGAGCTGCATAAGAAGGTTATATCAGTGTTCGACAGTCCATGATTAGGTCCCGTGAGCTTCATTATGCTCAAGACCGCATTCAAACAGGCGTTGACGACCTCTTGATCATCACATTGAATCCATTTCAGTGCGCAGGGGGATATTCCCAACTCCCGCTGTTCGGGCTGCGGAATGATACGGGTATCAGGTGGCAGAAACAGCTCCGCGAAATTTTGGCTGAGCGACAGGAGTTCCGTAGGCAGGCGGTAACTTACATCGAGCTTGGCCCAAGCGCCCGAAAAGCCCGCGCGTGTCATTGCCGCCTCTGTCCAGCTTTTGGCCGTGCCGTATAGGTCCTGCGACGTATCCGCTACGAGAACCATTTCTCCGCCCTCGCGCAGCGCCCGTCTGAGCGCGTTCCACCACAAAGGCAAATAGTCTTGCCCCTCGTCTACAAGGATCGCATCGTACTTTTGGTCTTCCGGGGCACCCGCAGCCGCCCGCAACGCGAGTTCCGGTACCTTTTGATTCAGGATCGGCGGCAGAATAGGGCGCAGCCGTCGCGCCTCTTCCCGTGGCTGAAGATTCTGGTTCTTGATCTTGGTGATCGGACGCATGATTTCCACATACTCGTTGGCGAAGCCTGAGTTCCAACAGACATTGCCGCACCATTCGTGGAAATGGGTGAATGTCAGCCGCCCGGGAGTCTTTCCCCTTTTTCGTTCTCGGACGACAAGGTCACGAAGGTAGTGCCAAAGTGTCATGTTGTAAGTGACGATCAGGACATCCTTGCCCTCGTCGATAAGCCTGGCGGCGCGGGCGGCCAAGACGAGCGACTTCCCCGATCCTGCAGGGCCGCGAATCCGTCGGTACCCGCTACTGGTGCGTGTCTCGGCAAGATTGCGTTGTGCCGCGTCCAACTGTAGCGGTCGACGCTGCTCCCTTGCGAAGTCGGGCTCAACCAGCCACCCTCTCAAGTCGTCGGCCAGCTCGGGCCGCATGTATCCCTTGCCTTTGCGTTCGAGCAAGGGCGCTGCCGTATTCACCATCTCGCGCGCCAGTTCTTCACGCCCGACGATGGGCCAGAACTCCGCCCGCCGTTCCTTCTCATTGTCCTTCAAGAAGTGGGCCTGGAGTTCCCGTACCAGGTCGGAATCGGCCATGGGGAAAATCAGCCCAGCGTTGATCGCGCCAAAGCCTGCCTTTTGTTCTAGGCGCGGGCAGTAGACGTTAAAAATTGCCTCCTTGTAGCGACGTATCTTGTCGAAGGGGTTTTCGACTTTGAAACTTCGGCCATCGCGCGGCGTCGCCCATAGTTCCTTGTAGCCCTTGTGGTATTCCCTGACCTCGTAGCGCATCGCGTCGAGGTTCCAGTCCTTGACCTCGTAGATGCCGATCCCAATGTCCGGGTTGAGGAGCACGAAATCCGGGCGCAGACCGTTGAAATGCGGCTGGGTGTAGATTTCCCACTCGGGCGGCAAAAGCTTATCGAAAAAGTCCAGGGCAATTTTCTCGCCTGCCGTCAAGGGCTGACGCAGATGGCCGTGCTCGTGCCGGGGTGGCTCAATCCTTCTCATCAGTCCTCTTTCCCCAATAAACCTAGTAGCGCATTGAGATTTATTCTTCTTGAGAAAACATCTTGTTACGAAGCTTCTCGTGGAAGCCATCCTCTACCTCAAGCACCCCACCTTTCTGCAAGATTGCCAATGCCGACCCAGGCTGCAGCATCTGGCTCTGCTTCAGAGCCCTCTCTGTTGCATCCATGATCGCATCAACATGTGCGACGGAAGAGGCTGCATAGGCTGCCAACCTCGACGACAGCTCCTCAGCAACCACCGCTGAGGCTGTCTTGCCGGAGAGAACCGCAATAAGTTCGAGCATCACTGCTACCTTCTCGCCCGGACGCACATTGACCATGGTGTAGTCTTCCGCGCGAATTTCGGCCTGTGCCTCTCCGATGTCCTCGATCACCTTTGAAAGGATACCCCTGCTCATTTCTTCAATCCTTTCAGCTTGCTTTTGAGGCCAATGAACGTCTCGCTGTTGAATGCGTTTTCCGGGGCGTCAGGCTCCGGCATGCGTTCGTGCGGAGAATTGAATTCCAAGATGCTGCGTAGCAGATGGCGGCAATCTGAACCGATCGCATCGTAGACCCAAGGCTGCGCCAAGGCGTCGTAACTGGCTTGCTCATCCGCGGTCAGGGCCAGAAGTGCCCGGGCATCATCGTCCTGAACGCTCATCAATTCGTCCCGCAAGAAGTCATGCAAAAGCACATTGATCAGCGTTGACCTGGTCACGTCCTGCTGATCGGCAAGCGCATCTAGCAAGAGGATGTCATGCTGCCTGATCCGAATGTTGAACTTTCGGTCGCTCTTGATCTTCTTGGGAGGTGTCTTATCCACAAGTTCTGAAAGGGATTCCGGCTTTATGCGGATGGTAAACTCTCCATCCAGAACCGTGCCCTGGCGGACAGGAAAAGTTCTCGAACGCTGCTCGGTCACGACCGCATCCTCCTCGTATTCGGGTAGACAGTGATCAGGGTCTCGCCCTCCATGACAACCGATGCCCCCCCTCGCCTTGCCAGCCGCTCCAGAAGTTTCAGTTCGTTACGCTTCTGCTGGAGCAACGACCCAAGAACCTTTTGGGGAAGCTCCAAGCGGTTCCCCCTGCCATTCCATTCCCCCAGCTCGAGAATCGTTCCAACGACATCCTTGGAAAGGCCACGTTGACGCATTCGATCTTCAGCATGTTTTGTCAGCATGTTTTGTCAGCATGTTTTGTCAGCATGTTGATTTCCTTTTGCAAATCCTGGCCTTAATTTATATGAAATCTTGGCTATGTCAATAGCCATTTTATGGCTATTTTTCACTTGTCATAAATGGAGAGGCTATGCTGGTCCCCGCGGACACGAAACGACCAAAGCTTGTTCTGCCGGCTTTGAGTCGGGGATAAGAACAAACACCGCGGACTCAACTTCATCGCCGGCCTCATCTCGACGGGCGACGCAAGGCTCCGACTCGCTGTTTGCTCCAACTGAAGAAATGGCTGATTTGCCCACACAGTGATTGCTACCGCGCGAGCAGGAACCACGTCACGCGCGCCGCAAGGTCTCGCAAGGGGTGCTGTCCTCGCTCTATGGCTAATCTCAGTTAGGTGCGATACCGCGCGCATACCAATCCGCGCGACCGCCGCGATCCTCGCCGCACAACGGATGTAATCCTGCCGCCACTGCATCCATTTCAGGTGAGTTCGGGCCGAAAGGGGGATCGCCCGCATGTCAGAAACATGGCTATTGTCGGATGCAAGGATGGGCTAGCGTACTCGCCGTTGATCAAGCCAAGAAAGCACTTAGGTAGATGGAACGTCCAACACCGGGAAACTCGTAGACCTCGACGCCGCGGTTCCCGCTTAGTCTTTGCTCCAAGAGTTTGTGTCCGAGACCCAAGCCCCATGAGAGGAATGATGAACCAAGAATGGGATGCGGCGACCGGCGGCACTCGTGCAGCTGTCATCGGCATAGACGCTGCGTGGACTTTGACACAACCGAGTGGCGTCGCGCTCGCCGTCCTAATTGGCGATGAATGGCAGCTTCGAGCAGTAGCTCCGTCGTATCAACGCTTTCAGGCTTTGGCTGACGAAAGTCTTGTTTGCGAACCCAAGCCTCTCGGAAGAGCTCCGGATGTCAGTGCACTTCTCCAAGCTGGGAGGAAATTGGCTGCAGCGCCGATCGACATCGTCGCCGTAGACATGCCCCTGTCAAATTCTCCGATTGTCGGCCGGCGCCGGTCGGATGATGCGGTATCACGAGCCTATGGCAGTCGGAAATGCAGCACGCACTCACCGAGTGACATTCGCCCGGGCATCATCAGCGACACATTGCGCGCGCAGGCCGAAGGTGAGGGCTACGCCTTGGCCACCGAGGCAATTTTTCCACGAGCTCTGATTGAGGTTTACCCTCACCCCGCCTTGGTTGAGCTCGCTTGTGCGGTAGAGCGGTTGCCCTACAAGGCGCAGAAGGCTCGGAAATATTGGCCGAGCATCAATGCCCAACAACGGCGAGAAAATCTTCTCTTTCAATGGCACGAAATTGTTAGTCTGCTCGAAGCCAACTTCTCCGGCGTTGGGCGAATGTTGCCGCCGATCGAGCCGAAGGCGAGTGCGGTGGAGCTAAAGGCCTTTGAAGACATGCTGGATGCAATCGTCTGCTGTTGGGTTGCCATCTGCGCACTTCAGGGACGCGCGATCCCATTTGGAGACGACACCTCGGCAATCTGGATTCCGACACCACTTGCCTCGATGAAAAACGCAACCCCTGTTTTGGGGAAATAATTTCCGCATGCCGCGTCCTATCTGGACACGCTGCCTACCTGTGCGCCATCTTTGGTTACATTCAAATCGATCATCTAACGGAAAGGTGGAAAGGCGAGCGTGACGGGCCACAATCACTATAGCGACTGCACCTGCGGCTGGTGCGTGAATTACGGCCGGTCAAGAGCGGCGCTTGCGGACTACACGCAGAGCTTTCGCGAGCGTGATGCTCGGCTTCTTCTAAAGCAGCACGGAGCAAATTCGTTATCGGGATGCTACGTCAACCCCAACGCACGTTGCCCTCGCTGCGGCGAGCCCGTTTTCTTCTACGCGAACGCTGCGGGGAGCCGCGTCTATTTCGATGATCTCGGCCCCCCTTGGCCAAAACACCCGTGCACGGATACCTCCCGCGCGTCGGTCTCGGTGGCCACCGGGCCAGTAAACCGGCTAACGCGGCGCAACAAAGGAGAAGTAAAGGAATTACTCAGCGCGTCCAGCACCGCGGGCCTCTCCAAGTTCCGGACGTTCGGCCGGCGGTACGAAGGCGAGTGGACACTTGTTGTCGTCCTAGCGGTCGACCGACGGGGCCACGAAAATAAAGTTGAGGGCGAGTTCCTGGACTCCGAGACGAATGAAGCATTCAGGTTCACCTGCCACTCGGAAATGCCGCTGTTCGAGGTCGGCGAGTTTATCAGTGTCAATGGCGATCGAATCTCGTTTGTAGAGCGAGAGACGTTGCTGCCTGTGGTGTTCACCGCGGACACATGGGTTACTCCTGCGCCGGCACGGTCAACGGTAGAGCGGCCCGCGACCATACCGCGCCCAGTCTCCCAGCCAGCTAGTAGGTCGAACCAACCGCAACTGATCCGGAAGAAGCAAAAGCCAAATAGCGCTAACGGTTCGAAGTATGACATGACCAAGGCGGAGATGGTGCATTTCAATAACAAGAAGGTCAAACTTGCTGATTTATTCGGCAAGCTGGAGTCAGTCGTAAGGACGTACGCCAGAGAAGGAACGAGAAAGCCGAGAGATGTGGCCGTCCGCCTCAACGCACAAGGCTACAGAACAGCGTCAGGCTCAAATTGGACGCCCCGTCTCGTCTATTTCTTGTTGGGCTTAATGTTCAATGACAAGCCGACAGCACCCACAGACAACGAACCGCATGGCAAGACCCGGCAACCTGCGAAACCGAGGCCAGACGCCACTCCGATGGCAGCGTCCGGAGAGATGTCTGTAGATGAAATCGCGAGCCGTCTTTCCCGCATTGGAAGGGTTGTGAGAAGCGAATCCGCCGAGTGAACGACGAGACCATTACCATAATCAAATACAGCCTTCGGCTGATTCACCTTCGGATGTGAACCCTGTACTGATAGGGTGCGCCTTCTTCGACCAGTACACGATCCCCGGGCCCAGCAGCGTTATGGCGGAAGAACGATCCTATCCAGCCCCTCGCTCGGAAAAACTTCTTCGATCCATCCAGATCGGTGACAACCAACGGACCGCCATCCCACACGATCGATATCTCACGAGAGGCACTCTCTGATTTGTTCGAACCACCCACGGCACCCTTTGGAAATCGATCAAAAAACTCACGTAGATAAATGTGATTGTGATCGATGTTGCCTTGGGTAAGAACGCTTTCGCCGATTTGACGCCACACAGAGTCCGGGTGCGTGCCATTTGCTTCCAGGTTCATCACCGGCGCCGGCTCCGGGAGGGGTTCAGCTAGCGCTGCAATCTGATCCCTAATCGCCAAGCTTACGCTTTCGCTTAACTCGACCCAGGTCACGGCACCGTTCGGATGCTTGTAACGCACTGGTGAGGGAAGCCTTATGACGTCAGCCAGAAACCAGGGCCTGTTCCACTTACCAACAGCACCCGAGCGAATCATCTCTTCTGGAATACGATGGTGTTCAAAAGCCTCGATCATCTCCTGCGGGCTCATAGGACCGCCGGCGCCGGCCAATCGTGCAATACCGTAGACACTCCCCATCCCTTTCCAGATCAAGCCAAACCACCCGCGGTGGCTGGTTCCGGTGGAGCGCATCTCCCAGTCCTTCTGGCCGCTCAAGATCAAACTGATCCAAGGCGCATCGATGACCAGCCCTTTGTTCACCCAAATATCGTTCATGAAAATCTGCCATTCTGTATCAATGGATGGGGTAAGAGCCGTCAGCTTCTTGGGGCGGCAATTCCAGCTCGTCGCGAGCGAACATGGCTTCCATAGTCTTGCCGAGGGGGTCGGCCTCCATGCCTAGCCGCTCGGTCGCCATGCCCTTCTGAAGGCCAGCAACGTCATCATCGACGTCACCCATGGGCCAAAGTGCCGAACTGGCGAGCCGCCGTTTGCGCATCATCAAGCTTTGGAGGAGGCAGTCGAAAGACTGCTCCTGATAGCCTTCATGAATGGCCATAGGCAAATGCACTGTGACAGGTCGCGTCTGGCCAATCCGGTGTACGCGATCGTTGCACTGTTCCTCAACTGCCGGATTCCACCATCGAGATAAGTGGATGACGTGGGTCGCCGCCGTTAGCGTCAGCCCGGTGCCTGCTGCCTTCGGACCGAGAACTAGAAGGTCGAACCCCTGGTCGTCATCCAGATGGCGCTGGAACCGGTTCACAATTGCCTGACGCTGAGGAATAGGAGTGTCGCCGTTGATGAGGTCGACTCGCGGCAGACCTAATTCACTGCGAACCAATTCAATGAAGCGATACTGCATCTGCCTGTGCTCGATAAAGACAAGGGCGCGCTCATTATTCGCTTTGATGCGCTTCAGGATATCCATGGCAGCCTGTAGCCGCGCAGACGATACGACGAACTCATCGTTACTTGCCTTGATCTCCAGCGCCGGGTGGACGGAAACGCTGCGAATGTGATGAAGCATTTTGAGTTGCGCGCCCATGCCTCCTCGCGCAAGCTTCAGTCGGGCATCGTCATATGCCAAGGCCTGAACAACCGGCATCAGGCGGGGATGAATACGACGGGATTTGGCGGGCAGATCGGTTGCGACCGTTTCCTTCAAGCGGCGGACTGCAAGAGGCGGCGTGCCGCCACGGGGCAGAAAAACCCTGCCGTGCAGCTCGGCCATGTTGTCTTCCTCTGGCTTCGCATAGCGTTGACGGAAATCTTTGAGGCTGTCGAGCGATCCCGGTGCCAGCTGGTCCATGATTGCCCAGAGGTCAACAGTGGCATTCTCGATAGGTGTACCGGTGAGGCCAATTCGAAAATCAGCATTGATCGAACGGGCAGCAACTGCGCGGAGGCTAACAGGGTTTTTCAAGGCCTGGATTTCGTCAAAGACAACGGCGGAAAAGGGTATGCGAGCCAGCGAATGCTGATAGTTCGTCAGCGTCGTATAGGTGGTGAGAAGCCAGTAGCGATGCGCCCGCCCCTCTGCCACGGCTTCATGCAGCGCGCCCAAGTCAAGCTTGGCCTCCCCATCGTCCGTGTCCTTTCCCTTCGCTCCCGTCAGCTTGCGTCCACCGATACTCGACCCATAGAGGCGGATCAGATGACCCAGCCCAGGCTCGTGCATGTGTCGGGCGACTTCCTGCTCCCAATTTTCGAGAAGGGATGTTGGCGCAACAACGAGAACAGGCCCTCGGCTCTGGGCTTGAGGACGAGCGATCACTTCCTTGAGCCAGGCCAGGAAAGAGATGGTTTGGAGAGTTTTGCCGAGGCCCTGTTCGTCGGCATTGAGGACGCCCGGCAATCCGACCCGCCACGCGCCAACCTGCCAGCTGAAACTCTCCTTCTGATGCCCTTTCAACGGCGTTCGAATGCCCTCGGGTAGAGTTTCCGGCAACTCAGACATGCGCGGCCTGAGCTTAGCGAGCCATTTGAGATCGTCGTAGTTCACTTCGGTATCGAGAACGAATGGGCCCACCTTTTCTGGTTTTGCCTCATCCTCGCCACCGTCGTCAGCGTCTCCCGACACCATCCGCTCGTCGATTAGCTGCAACATTTCCGGTCGAGCGGGGACCTCCAAATCCTCGAAGTCGACGGTCGGCCTTCCAGCCTCAATTGCTTCCTGGACGCGCTCGCGCAGGGTCTGCAGCTCGGCAGTGCCCTGCCTGTCGAGGATATCGATTAGGCGCGCGCTGAAATCTTCCGGCAGCCAGCTTGTCCCGCTATCCTCGAACTCGCCGAGACCCGGCTTTTCATACTTGACGACGCCAGTAACCCGTTCGGAAAATTCCCGGGTTTCAACAAGTACGGGACCAACCGCTGCCTCTATGGCTTCCTGCTCGGCCTGGGGCGACAAACCATCCAATTGCCCGGAAGAACGGAGCTGCGCCTCCATTGCTTCCGTTACTCGTGGCAAGGGATTACGGATGAAGGCGCGCCGCTCCTCGGGTGCTGCCTTCTGCATTTCAGCCATCACGGCAAGGGCCGGTGACGCTGACTGTTCTACCACCACGTAACGACCAGGAGATAATCGATAGGCGGGCAGGGCCCCCCTTCCCCTCACCAATGTCTGAAATCGCTGCAGGTCTAGTCCCTGTACCTCGCTCATGGACTCGGAAACCTCGGCGGCTTCAGAAGCGCTACCATGCACCTCCAAGGTATCACCAGAGAACGGCACCACGTCGAAGTCCGCCTCCCCTTTTGGCGAGAGTGAGAAGCGGTCGACGAGACGCACCTCCAGACCGCTCAGAAAATCTGTCATCGAGATACGCGACGCCTCGTCCGAGGCTCCGCTGACGGCACCAGGATCAAGCGCCTTGCGGAAACGTCCTAGCGCCTCCCAATCGGCGGCGTCGTTTCCATCCGGCCGGTAGGCGTCGGCGATGGCGATGGCGTCCATCATCCACATAGGAATTCGTCGCAAACCGTTTGCGGTTTCCAGAATGGCTCCAGTTCGACGTGGCATTTGCCGTTGGCCATTGCGCGACCATTCGTACCTAAGACGGAAACCTGACGAACCGACAATTCCCTCCGCATCGGTCTTCAGCGTCATCTCTACCAAAGGCGGCAGACCGAGTACTGCGCCCGTTTCACCGCTGACGGACGCAGCGATGCGATGGGACATGACGATGCGATCAGAATCGATCGAAAGCTGTTCGCCGAGCGTGTCCGCTGCCGCCCGTAGATCGGCAATAGCATAGGCCAGTGAACGTTCGTCGGGACTCAGGTTCTGAAGATCAGATTTAACACTACGGCGCACCAACCGGTGCAGTAGACCCGCGCGCTCGTTCTTTGCGGACAGAGTGATTGCATCTGGAGAGAAAGAAGCTTCCAAGTTCATTTTTTCACCTAGATGTGTTCCAAGACCCAACTCTGCCAATCGCCGTTGTGCGATTTCGCATTGGAGCCGGGAATGAACCTGATTGCTTCACAGTCATATCGCCACTGGTAGAGCGCAGGCGCACGCTGGTTGGACTCGTCGAAAATGTGGACCTTATAGCTGTGAGAGCCCTCAACGACGATCTTCCTGCCGATCTTCAGTATGAGCAGTGATGTATTCGCGCGACCGTAGCCTGCCGTTTGAACGCCAAATCTCAACGTCCCCTTACCTCCCGCCCCGCGTCGCCTTGCCTCTTTCGCGGCGGAATCGCTGAAAGCAACCCAGGCTGCATCGATACGGCCACGATCATGCAGGCCGAGCCAAAATCTCCTGCGAGGCTCCCACATGTGGCTGTCTTCCACC
Source organism: Shinella sp. CPCC 101442 (assembly GCF_024704725.1). GTDB lineage: Bacteria > Pseudomonadota > Alphaproteobacteria > Rhizobiales > Rhizobiaceae > Shinella. Next base: position 688,147 of record NZ_JALIQS010000002.1, read on the forward strand.
TCAGAGACGACATCAAGGAAGAACCGGATGTTCTCGCCCGTCAGCCAGCGCAGGATAACCGCCATCCTGTCTTCCGGTACTGCTGACCAAACGCCGCCACGCTGGACACGAGGATCACCGTAAATGCCGATGATGTTCTCTGTCAGGTAGCGTAGGTCATCGGGCTTCGGAGAATGCTTGACCCAGTGTCCAAGCAGAGCCGAGATCGCTTCGCCGGCGCCGGTCGTCTTCGCCTCCCTGCCCTCCGGCTTCAGCCACTCGATCAGCCGCTCCATCTCCACTCGCTGATCGAGATGCGGCTCGATCTGCTTCACATAGGCTAGGTGGACGGCATTCATCAGACCAGGTGCATGAGGGCTGCGAATACCAAGCTTCTGTAGGCCGATCCAGAGATCGTCCATCAGCACCATCTGTCGCGCGACGGCATCGGCCACTGCATCGGGCGAGAGCATCTCGGGGATGGCATCGAGCATCATACGCCAGCGAGCTCCGAGACGCCCTGCCGCTGCCGACAATGCACCGGCCAATTGCCACGTATGTTCCGCCTTGGCATCAAAGCTGTCCATGTAGATGGAGAACATTCCGCCGAGAAACCCCGCCCGTGTCGAGGCGCGGGTCTCGCTGTAATAAAAATCTCGCATCTCCGCCAAATCAGGTCTAGTGCGACGATCCTCGTCGAACAACGCCCTGCCAGCGCTTGTAATCAGCGAGAGCTTCGTGTCCTCCCAGCTATTATTCTCCAGTTTGTCCCGAACAATGGCCACGAGTTTTTCACGGTCTTTCTCGGGTGGATTGGCGACGACGTCCGGCCAACGGGATAGAATTCGCTCTGTCCTAGATGCAAGTGAGTTCAAAGCCGGCAAGGCGGGCCTGACGAACTGACGGTTCTGGGAGAGGCTCTTGCTGAGGGTCAATTCGCGATACCCCGGGAGTTGTCTTGACTCAACGCCTGACGAATGCGGTCGATTTCCGCCGACTGGCTAGGCGTGTACATGATGATTCGCAGGTCGACGCGGCGGTTCGTATCTCGTCCCTCCTTCGTCGAGTTGTCCTTAACCGGACGCATTTGGCCGTATCCGGCGACGGACAAAACTGGTTGATTTCGGAAGTTCAGAAAATCGACTAGCTCACCGGATTTGCCGAGAATTGTAGAAAAAGTGCTGTTTGCGCGATTAGTGGACAGGGCCAGGTTGGCCGTAAAATCCCCGGTTGAGTCGGTATGTCCTTCAATCTGCAAAGCTTCAATAATCGCATTGCCTGGATTACATTCGGCCGTCCACTTCGAACGCGGGCCAATCGTATAGCAGGGCAAAATCTGCGATAGCCTCGTTGCGACAGTTTCCACGATTGCCCTCCGGTCGGGGCGCAACGTGGATGATCCGGTTGCAAATAGGCCGTCGCCCTGAAAGCGCAAAGCGTCGGTCTCTTCACTGATAACCACCTCGAGATCAGGAAAATCAATCTTCAGCTGATCGCGTAGAGTTTCGAGAATTCGTCGTCTCTCGATCGCCGACGTGGCTAGGTAGGCTTCCAGTGGGTCAACTTTCCGAAGCTTTTCAAGCGCCTCTCTTAGCTCTTTGATCTCGGCCTGCAGCTTCGCGATCTCAGCCTGTAACCGCTCGATCTCCACCTGCTTCCTGTTAATCTCCTCCTTGAGGTTAGCGATCATCTTCTCATGAACAGCGATGATTGTCTGCAGTCGGACTATCTCCTCTTGCCCGACATTCCTTTCTTTAATGACATCCTCATGTATAGGCCTGGGTACCGTGTCCTTTTCGCTATATTGCTGGGCGAAGTAAGCCAGCAAAAGGATGATGATGAAGAGGAAGCTGACAGTCATGTCCGTCATGGACACAAATGCGCTCTCCTCCTCTTCCTCTTTGTAACGCGTCCGGAAACCGCCGCGCATCAGGCTCTCCGGGACTGCGGAGCGAATTGCTCGGCCTGTTCAACGATTTCACGCATGGTGTCGAGCGCAGGATTTAGCCTTTCCTGCAGATCGCGCACGTGACCGAACATGCCCTGGACGGACTTCTCCACATTTTCCGTGTAGAGATCGAAAGCCTGGCCGAGCTTTCCATCCATTTCATCGAGGCGGTCGCCCTGCCCCTTCAGACGTTCCAGCATCACAGAGACACCGCCCAGCGCGTTCTCGATGGATTTCGCTTCCGCCTGGAGGATTTCCTTCGCAGCAGCAAGAGCAGAGGCAGCGGACCCGGCGGTCGCCTCCGCAGACCTCGATACGGTGCTCGCCGCGTGTTGCGTGCTGTCAGTAAGTTGCCGGATCGAACCTTCCATGCGATCCACGACGGCCTTCACGGGGGTGACAGCAGCCACGAGTGAGCTTGCCGCCCCATTAAAGGTACCCGCAGCCTTTTCCGAAGCATCGGCACCAGCCTTCACTCCGTCGGCCATGCGCCGCATGTCTGACGTGCCGTCATTGAGCTGCTTGACCAGACCTTCGAACCTGTTGCCTATTTCAGCCAGAGGAGCGAGCAAGCCTGCGCCGGCTTTCTCGGAAACCTCTTCCGCGACCCGAGCAATCTCCGCGCTGGTGCGGCTGAACACGTCTGCAACGTCCTTGCCGGCATCGCCGATAGCCGAGCTCACCTGCTGACCTGCAAGTTTCATGCGTTCCTGCGCGGCTTCTGTTCCTGTTCGCGCTGCGGACTCGATCTCCTGCTTGAAGGATTCGGCCGCCTGGCGCATGTCCTCAGCCGCTGCCGACATGGCGCGCGCACCTTCGCCCGTATTATCGCGAATGCCCTCAAGCGTACGGTTCATGACCGCAAGGAGCTTCTCGGCACCTTCGTTAAACGTCCCCCCGGTTACCTCGGCCGTATTAGTGATAGCCGCACGGAGGTCTTCCACAGCTTGGGCGACACGCTCCGTAACGCCTTCCATCTCCGAGCCTATCCGCCCCGAGCTTTGATCGAGACGGTCAGCAAGCAACCCAAGCCTTTCACCTGCATCCGAGATTTTCTGGCTAGCCTCGGTTAGCGCAATACCGATTGAATCCGTAAGCTTGTCCGAAATTCCGGACACCATATCTCCCACGCCCTCTGCGCCGAGTTTGCCCACTCGCTCTACGATCGGTGCCATTGCACCGGCGATCGAACTCTGGATTGCCGCCGGGAGCTCCTCTCTCAAGGGACGGCCAATCTCCGCGACCAACTCCATCCCAATCAATCGGAAATGCTCCCGCTGTTCCCGGGTTGCCTTCAGCTGTTCTGTGGCAAGGGCCTCCAGACTGATGTAGGTGAGACGCTGCTCAATGGCGGCACATAGTTCATGGATCGACTGCTCCAGTCGCCCGTAGATGCTTCTAAGAAGAATCGTGAAGACGATTGAGCAGAAAAGCCCCGTCAACGACATAATAAACTTCGCCGAGGCCACAGAAAGCAGCTGTCGCATGACACCGCTATCGATCTCTGCTCCTTGCGCCATCGTAGAGAGAGCGGCGATCAACCCCAGGAACGTCAGAAAAAGGCCAACCGAAACAAAGAGGCCGGGTACAATGCGCCAGAAGCCAACCCCAAAACCCAAGTCCTCTGGATTGAGAAACATGGACGGTCGGACGGCATTGCGAAGCACGACCTTGCCGTCTTCTTCGTGAGGTACAAGCGTCTCCTTGTACTTGTCCCACGCCGCCGCCAGTTGCCGGCGGTATTTGTTTGTGCTGCTTTCCTTGATTGAGGCGGACAGAACGTCAATGTCACGGCTGAAGTCAGCCCCCGTAGGACTGTTCTGAATTTCGCGCTTGAGCCATTGAACTGCTTTCCGGCGCTGAAAGACTTCCCGAAAGAAAGCGGCAGTAAAAATCACCAGAAGAACGACAATTCCCAGAGCGACGATACCCGGAGCAGCCGCGTCCTTTACAAGATAATTCGCCGCGCCAAGAATCGAGGCAACGACGAAACTTCCAATTTCCTGAACCACTTAATCCCATCCCCAACCACTACCCATGAGCGGTAACGGATTGGAAACTATTAGAGGCACGGCCGTGCAATCAAGCACACCCAGGCGGTTTGGCCGAAACTCCACAAAATTGAACTGCGATGTGATTTATTTTCCACAACTTGCGAAAGAGTGGCGAATCTCCGTTCGGAAGTGTGTGAGGCCGGAGATGCCCATCCGGGACGCTCGCGCAGCAAATCTTCGGCGTCCTGCATACTGTTGCAATACGGAAATGATTTCCGTGTGCAGTTCTTCGCGAAACACAGCAATGAGCATCACAGGAGTTGCATTGCCCTCGTTGGGCCGATTGAATCGGCGATACCGATTCTGGGACCAATTGCATGACCAAGCTATTTACGCCGATGAACTGCATAGATGATGCCAAGGCGTAATACCTAGCTAGCGAGGGTGTTCGTTTGCTACAAAACCATTCACATATCGACGTCATTCCCGACATTCACGCTGATCTGGATCGCCTAACAAAAACTCTCACTTACCTCGGCTATCGGGAATCAGCTTCATGCTGGGCACATCCTGAGGGCCGAATTGTCGCCTTTCTCGGGGACTTCATTGATGGAGGGGACCAAAACTCCGTGGTGATCTCTCTCGTGCGCGCAATGCAACTGCACGGTCACGCGATAGCGATCATGGGCAATCACGAACTCAACGCGCTACTCTATCATGAGCAGGGCGAAAATTCGGAGCGCACTAGCGACGGGTTCATGCGGGCTCACACCCTAAAGAATACCGCACAGCACGAAACGTTTCTGAAAGAATTTCCAATAGGCGCACCTCAGACGCAAGAAGTGCTCGATTGGTTCATGACGCTGCCACTGTTTATCGACCTGCCCGGGATCAGACTGGTCCACGCATACTGGGACGATCGTCACATCGACACTATTCGACGCCGAACCGGCGATGCGCGTTTGAAGCGAGATGATTTGCAGGAGTTGGCGTTCGAGACGGATGCCAGTCCATTCGCGGACGCGGTCCTATCCAGTCTAAAGGGGCCAGAGGCCGAGCTGCCGCACGGCCATTCTTTCACGGACATAAAAGGACATACCCGCACCGCGATCCGGCTGAAATGGTGGCAGGCAGGCGTTCGCACGTGGCGAAGCTCTGCGCTGTCCGTGCCTCGTTCAGACGACCTTCCGGATACGCCTGTGATCGAAAGTGGCGGGATCAACTTTTATGGCGCGGAGGAAAAACCTGTGTTCTTCGGGCACTACAAAATGCTCAGTCAGCCTGAACTTGCTGCACACAATGCCCTCTGCCTCGACTACATAGAAAGGCCCTGCGCGTATCGGTGGAATGGAGAGCAGTTGTTAAGTACGGACAATCTTATCCTGGTGCCCAAATAACAACGACAAAGACGCATCCAACAGACGGTTATCGGGCTACAATGCGGAAATAATTTCCGTGTGCAATTCTTTGCCAAACACAGCAATCCGCATCGTAGGAGTTGCATCACCCTCGCGGGGGCGATTGAATGGCGATGCCGATTCTGGGACAGATTGCATGACCAAGCCATTTTACGCCGAGCCAATTCTTAATTCGCCATACGAAGTTCCCACGCGCCATCATGCGCTGTCCGAAAGTGGCGAGCCGCTCAATCAACCGCCCATTGAAGGCCGGCGCCGGTCGAAATACGTGGCACCCGTTCCGAAGAGCCGCAAGATCAAAGCAGATGCCAAAAAGCAGGCTACGCTTGATCTCGACCAGACCAAGGACGGCAGCAGCCACTACAACCCTACGCCGATCATCAACGAAATTCGCGGCCACATCGCGTCATGGCGCTCAATTCCCAATCCCAACGACTGGGGCGTCACGCCCGTTACCCAGCGATTGATCCAATATTGGCGAAGCGACAACTTCTCCGGCCCCCGCCCCTTCTATTGCCAGGTGGAGGCCGTAGAAACTGCGATCTGGCTTGCCGAGGTGGCGCGCAAGAACAAGCAGTACGCTCACATCTTCCGCCATCTCGAAGAAGCAAACCGAGATGCTAACCCAGAAATCTTTCGTCTTGCGCTGAAATTGGCCACCGGCGCCGGCAAGACAACCGTCATGGCCATGCTCATTGCCTGGCAAGCAATCAATGCCGCTCGGCAGCCGAACTCCAGTTTGTTCTCGAGAGGTTTCCTCATCGTTGCGCCCGGCATCACCATCAAGGACCGACTGCGCGTACTGAAACCTTCTGACGGCAATAGCTACTATCGCTCTCGGGAACTTGTCCCACAGGACATGATGCCCGACCTGAACAAGGCGAAGATCGAAATCGTCAACTATCACGTCTTTCAGCGGCGCAAGGCTCACGAGCTGAACGCAGTAGGTCTCCGCCTGATGAAGGGCTGGAAAGGAGAAGCAATCGAGGAACTCGAGACCGAGGGACAGATGCTTCAGCGGGCCTGCGGCGATCTCCTGCAGATGAAGAACGTCGTGGTCATCAACGACGAGGCGCACCATTGCTATCGCGAACGTCCGGGAAGCCACGAAGAAGATGAACTGAAGGGCGAGGAAAAGGACGAAGCCAAGGAAAACAATGAAGCTGCACGGCTTTGGATTTCCGGCATCGAGGCTTTGAAGCGGAAAGTCGGCGTTCGCGCGGTCTATGATCTCTCGGCGACACCGTTCTTCTTGCGTGGATCGGGATACGAGGAAGGTACACTCTTCCCCTGGGTGGTTTCCGACTTTTCGCTCGTCGATGCTATCGAGTGCGGCATCGTCAAGCTGCCCCGCGTGCCGGTGTCGGACAATGCCGTCAATGCCGCCACCCCCGTGTTCCGCAATCTTTGGGATCACATCGGCAAGAAGATGCCGAAGAAGGGGGCGGGCAAATCCGGCGATCTTGATCCGTTGAGCATACCTGCCGAACTGCAGACCGCGCTCTACTCGCTCTACTCCCACTACGAGAAGGAGTTCGAGGCCTGGCAAAAGGTCGGCATCGGCGTCCCGCCGGTGTTCATCGTCGTCTGCAACAACACTGCCAGTTCGAAGCTCATATTCGAATGGATTTCCGGCTGGGAACGGGAAGTTGAAGGTGAGCGCCAGACAAAGCACTACGGGCATCTGGAACTCTTCCGGAACTACGATGACCGCAACGGCAATCGGCTGCCGCGCATGAACACACTGCTAATCGATTCCCAGCAACTCGAATCCGGCGAGGCGCTGGATTCCAAATTCCGCGATATGGCCGAGGCGGAAATCGAGCAGTTCCGTAGGGAGATCAAGGAACGCGAGGGTGCCGCGGCGGCCGACAAGCTCTCGGACTCAGAACTCTTGCGTGAAGTGATGAACACCGTCGGGCAGAAGGGCCGGCTCGGCGAGCAGGTGCGGTGCGTCGTCTCCGTGTCGATGTTGACGGAAGGCTGGGATGCCAACACGGTCACCCATATTCTTGGCGTTCGCGCTTTCGGTACGCAATTGCTCTGCGAGCAGGTGATCGGCCGCGGCCTGCGCCGCCAGTCCTATGAGCTGAATGACAATGGGCTGTTCAATACCGAATACGCTGACATTCTCGGCATTCCCTTCGACTTCGCTACCGAGCCCCAAGAGGTGACGCGCACGCCGCCAAAACCGACGACGCGTGTCCATGCGCTCAAGGAGCGCAACGACCTTTCCATCCGCTTTCCGCGCGTTGCCGGCTATCGCGCCGAGCTCCCCTCCGAGAGCTTTTCGGCCAATTTCTCGGCGGACTCAGTCCTCGACCTGACGCCAGAATTGGTCGGCCCCTGTACGGTCCGTCTCGAAGGGCTGGTCGGCGAAGGCCATGACATTTCTCCGGATGCGCTCGATGACATGCGGCCGAACACCGTCGCGACGCATCTCACCAAGAAGCTCATCGAGATGTATTTCCGTGAGCCGGATCAGGACGTTCCCTACTACCTCTATAACCAGCTCCAGCCCATTACCCGGCGCTGGATTGCCACTTGCCTGAATCTCACTGGTGGCACCAGGGCGGGCATGCTGACCTATGCCGAGCTGGCAGAGAAAGCATCCGAACTCATCTACCAAGCCATCGTCCGCAGCGCCGGTGAAGATGGGGCGAGTATCGTAAAGGCCATGCTCGATCCGTACAATCCGCACGGCTACACCGACCACGTGTCTTTCATCACGACCAAGCAGACGCTTTGGGAGACCCGCCTTTCCCACGTGAATTACGTCGTCTGCGATAGCGATTGGGAAGCGGAATTTGCCCGCGTCGTGGAAGCGCACCCAGCTACGATCTCCTACGTGAAGAACCAGGCGCTCGGTTTCGAAGTACCCTATCGCTCAGGCAGCGTTCTGCGCCGGTATCTGCCGGACTTCATCATACAGGTCGATGACGGTCGCGGACTGGATGATCTGTTGAACCTGATCATCGAGGTCAAGGGCTTCCGAGGCCTCGATGAACAAATCAAGGCCGAGACCATGACGAACCTCTGGGTTCCCGGCGTCAACAATCTCAAGGCCTACGGCCGCTGGGCGTTTGCCGAATTTCGAAACGCCTTTGCGATGGAGGAGGATTACGGAAAGTTGGTCAAATCGTTTGCAGCACGCGTCGGGGAGAATGCATAGATGTCGGGGTCAACGTTCAAGACAAATCCGGTCGCGCTGCAAGAATTGCTGAAGAAGTGTGACGATGGGAAGCTTCAGCTACCGGACTTCCAGCGCAGTTGGGTGTGGGATGAGGATCGGATCAAGAGCCTGATCGCATCCATTTCGCGGGCCTTTCCGGTTGGTGCACTTATGACCCTCGAGACCGGAGGCGGTGTTAACTTCAAGCCGCGGCCTATCGAAGGCGCGCCCGAGACGGCGAGGCGAGTCGAACCCGCAGAGTTGCTCCTCGACGGCCAGCAACGAATGACGTCGCTCTATCAGGTCACGTTGCGCGGCCAAGTCGTGAAGACTATCACGCCGAAGAAACAACCCGTAGAGCGGTGGTTCTTCATCGATATCAAAAAATCGCTAGACCCTTCGGTCGATCGGGAAGAAGCGATCATCTCGGTTCCTGCGGACAAAATCGTACGTTCCGACTTCAACCGAACGATCGATCATGATTATTCCACCACCGAGCGTGAATTCGAGAACCTCGTTTTCCCTCTCTCCCGCGCCTTCGACGGAATGGCGTGGCAGATGGAGTTCGTGACCTGGGCCAACGCCAACGGCCGCATGCAGGAGCTTTGGCCAACCGTCCAGCAGTTCTATACGGAAATCCTGGCGAACTTCACCGGTTACCATGTTCCTGTCATCGCACTCGACAAGACGACAACCAAGGAAGCTGTGTGCACGGTCTTCGAGAAGGTCAACACGGGTGGCAAGCCACTCGATGCGTTCGAGCTTGTTACAGCCATCTATGCCGCTGATGGACATGAACTTCGCAAGGACTGGTACGGCGAAGGTAGAGACAACAAGGGCCGACACGGAATTTTCGTCAGTGCTCAGAGGCTGGCGGATGCCGAAAAGGGTATCCTGGCCAATGTGGCCAACACCGACTTTTTGCACGTGATCTCACTGTTCCACACACGCGATCTTCGGCGCGCTGCGGTGGCTGCCACCAAGGAAGGCAAGGACCTTCCTCAAATTACGGGCAAGAGAGGAGCCCTGCTGAATCTTCCGCTCAGCGCCTACAAGAAATACGAGAAATTGGCTGAGCAGGGTTTTCTCAAGGCCGCGAAGTTCCTCTTCACACAGCGCGTCTACCGCTTGTTCGATCTGCCCTACCAAACGCAGATCATTCCGCTTGCAGCGATCCTCGCGGACATCGGCGACGCCTGGGAGCTCGAAGGCAACCGCGAGAAAATCCAGCAGTGGTACTGGTGCGGCGTTTTGGGCGAACTCTATGGGTCGGCCGTCGAAACCCGGATTGCACGCGATTTCCAGGAAGTGCCCGCTTGGCTAACCGGGGGCAAGGCCCCTGCGACAGTCTCGGAAGCCTCCTTCCGCCCAGATCGGCTAAAGACGATGCGCATGCGGCTCTCCGCGGCCTACAAAGGCGTGAACGCGCTCCTGATGAAGGGGCGCGCTCAGGACTTCCGCTCAGGTCAGGAATTCGATCACACTGTCTTCTTCGGCGAGAATGTCGACATCCATCACATCTTTCCGAAGAAGTGGTGCGAAGACAACAAGATCAAACCGGACGTCTACGATTCCATTATCAACAAGACGCCACTTTCCTATCGCACGAACCGCATCATTGGCGGCGTTGCGCCCTCCGCGTATCTGGCAAAACTCGAGAATGGCAGCGCCGAGGCGACACCCGTCGATCCTGTTCGTCTGAATGGTTTCTTGGCCTCGCACCTGATCGATCCGACGCTCCTTCGCACAAACGAATTCACGGCCTTCATGGAGGCTCGTCAGCAAGCGCTACTTAGCCTGATTGCGCAGGCAATGGGCAAGCAGGTGGAAATGCCGAGCGCAGCAGTGGATCAGGAATATTCCGACGAACTCGATGAGGACGAGGCGGAAGCGGAATTTACGATGGCAGCGGAATAAGACAAGCCGGTGGAGATTAGTGGCTGAAATGCGGGATAAATCGCTGATCTACTGGGCAACCATCGAGCATCACCGCTGGTGGCTCTGCCATGATCAAGTGTATCTGAACCTGCTTGCAAAGGAGGGGCAGCTTTCCCCATGGATAGTTCGATTGATTGCCAAAGCGTACGGGGTCAATCGCGGTATTCCCCGTGCGACGGATACTGGCCCAAGCGATCCTGCAGCAACTGCAATCGCTGATGCTTTAGGCAACGCTGCACAACAATTCTCCGGCACACTTCCCCAGCGCTTTTCGGTTTGCGTCAACATATTGCGGCAACTGCCGCCCGGGATTCGGGGGGCCGAATCCGCAACCCCGAAGTTCGTTTCCGGGACAACGAAGCTCATGTGGTTTCTCAAGCCCGCAGGATGGACGATGTTTGATAGCTTTGCTGCCAACGCGCTCGGTATCGCGCGAGGAAAGAGCTCAGATCGCGCCCGTCTTTTCTACGCGGCACTAGAGAAGCAAGGTTTTGCTCAGAAATCAGAGGCGGGCAATGCGGTAATTCGGGCTTCAGGAATTCCCGAGCTCTACGCCGAACGTGTGATCGACAAGTACTTGTGGCTGGCCGGGTGCACGCAACAAACTCGAGAAAAAGCCAAGGCCATTTGTGAAGCCTACCTCCAGGGCTTGCCGTCCAAACACGCGGAAGACCTTCAAGCGCTTGCGTCTGCTCTAGCGAATTTGCTCGGCGAAAATCCGTTCTCTGAAAACGGAGGCGAACCTTATGCGACCTGAGCCGCCGGCAGAGTGGACTAGAGCGGCTGTCGACGCAGCGCGCACCTTGAAGGCCCAAACGCGGTGGGATGCCAAGGAATGGCTGAAATCAACAAACGGGCGAAAAACGACGCGGAGTATCTATGCCATCCTGCAGCATGACCCCAATCACGAGGACCCGTTTGGTGTCTACGTGGGGCATACCCATCACAGGCCGTTCGAGCGATATGCCGAGCACAGGAAAGGTGAAGGGTTCGCAGACGTACAGAAATTCCATGTTCGTCTTCTCCCGGAACTCTATCAGCATCTCAACCCAATGAAACCTGCCGAAGCCAAGGAAATGGAAAAGGCCCTCTGTGCCGCGCTACGGAGCGCAGGTATTGGATGGGTCACGATGGGCAGCAAGCGTCGCGCCTCAAAGGAGAAGAAACAATAATGGCCAAGACCCCGCGCGAAAAAGACGTCTCCACCCTCACCCACGGCCAGGCGGTGCGGCTGAACAACCCGACGGCTGAGATGGCGTCGCTCTACGAGCAGCAGGTGGAAATGCTGGGCGATGGCGGACGCGAGATGCGGATTCCGCGTGACCGGCCGCTGGCGCATGGCGAGGAGCGGGATCGGGACATGGACCGCGATCCGCAGGTCATCTGGAATGGCGTGAAGATCAAGATCACGCATGCGCAGATGAAGAAGCTGGCCGAGACCGGCGAGATCGAGATCGGCGACGCCCAGCTCGTCTGGCGCGGCAAGGACCGGCAGGATTGGTCCGATCTCGTTGTCAACGCGCCGCCGCTCTATATCCAGGAAAAGGTGCATCCCAAGGCGATCATCGACGATCTCAAGCGCCGCACCAACAAGGCCCGCGAGGAGAAGTCGGACGCGCCTGACCTCTTCGCCGATTTTAACGGCATTGCCGATCCAGAGGCGCGCGCAGAATTCTACCAGCACACCAAACATTGGCAGAACCGCATGATCCTCGGCGACTCGCTACAGGTGATGGCGAGCCTCGCCGAGCGGGAGGAGATGCGCGGCAAGGTGCAGTGCATCTTCTTTGACCCGCCTTATGGCATCAAGTTCAATTCGAACTGGCAGGTCTCGACCATGAGTCGGGACGTGAAGGACGGGAAGAAGGAGGACGTCAGCCGCGAGCCGGAACAGGTGAAGGCCTTCCGCGACACATGGAAGGACGGCATCCACTCCTACCTCACCTATTTGCGCGAAAGGTTGATGGTCGCGCGGGAGCTTCTCACCGAAAGCGGTTCCATCTTCGTTCAGATCGGCGACGAGAATGTTCATCGCGTCCGTGCGTTGATGGATGAGGTATTTGGAGAAACGAACTTTGTTAGTCAGATAGCCTTCACCAAAGGGGCAGTCGGGTTGGGTGCTACCGGGCGGCTAGCTGCCAGGTTGGATTACTTACTATGGTTCAGCAAAAGCGGTCAGCCCAAATATCGTCAACTCTATGACCTGAAAGATGCTCAGGAGGACCCGAACTTCAATTGGGTACTTCTGCATAATGGGCAATTGGTGCGTCGATCTCAAGCCAGCGAAGTCGAGCTAAGAAATTCAAAGTTCGCGCAAGACGTTTCTCTCACAAAGCCAGGCCCAGGAGCAAAGTATGAGATTGAATTTGAAGGAAAGATGTTCAACTCTGGTGCCCGGTGGTGGGGAACACCTAAGGCGCAGTTGGCGCGGGCTATAAGATCAGGACGAATTATCCGGATTGGAAACTCGCTTCGCCACTTGAGGCTCTTAGAAGAATCTGGGTTAACGGCCCACGGCAATCTCTGGGCTGGATTCATCGGTCAAAATGCTCCGGTATATGTCGTTCAAACTAACACCCAAATTGTTGAGCGATGCATTTTGATGACCACCGACCCTGGTGACATCGTATTCGACCCTACCTGCGGCTCTGGCACGTCTGCATATGTTTCGGAGCAGTGGGGGCGAAGGTGGATCACTACGGATACTTCCCGTGTAGCGCTAGCGTTGGCTCGTACACGTCTCATGGCCGCAACTTACCCTTATTACCTACTCTTGGATTCCCAAGGAGGTCGAGCTAAAGAACAGGCCGTATCTGGCAAGATATTGGCTGACACGCCAATAATAAGTGATGTTCGGCAAGGTTTCGTGTACGAGCGCGCACCGCAGATTACGCTCAAAAGCATCGCTAACAATGCCGAGATCGATGTAATCTGGGAAAAGTGGCAGGAGGTGCTGGAACCGCTGCGCCGTCAGCTCAACGATGCACTTTCCACTGACTTCGAGGAATGGGATATCCCTCGCGATCTCGACGCTTGGCTGGATGGCAAGGACGGCCAAGCCAAGGCGCATCTCGTGACCGAAAAGGTGCGCAAGCTGCACGTCGGTTGGTGGGAAGGCCGGATCGCCCGGCAGAAGGAGATCGACGCCTCGATCGCCCGGGCCGCCGATGTCGCACTGCTCTATGACCGCCCTTATGAGGACAAGACCAAGGTACGCGTCGCCGGGCCCTTCACGGTCGAGAGCCTGTCGCCGCATCGCGTCGTCGCCGCTCGCGAGGACACGCTGGGCGCGGAGCTATCCGCATCCGGCGCGATCACGTCGCGCGCCTCGACCCCCGGCAACATGCCGGAAGCCGATTTCGGCGAGATGGTGCTCGCGCATCTGCGCAGCGCCGGCGTTCACCAGCAGGAGAAGCGCGACACGATCCACTTCAGCTCCATCGAGCCGTGGCCGGGGAACTATATCGCCGCCGAGGGCCGCTATGCCGATGGCGGCGCGGTGGAAAAGCGCGCGGCGATCCTGATCGGCCCGGAATTCGGCACGCTGACCCGCAGCCAGATCACCGCGTCCGCCCGCGAGGCCTCCGACGCCCGCTTCGACGTGCTGATCGCCTGCGCCTTCAATTTCGACGCCCAGGCGACTGACCTCAACCGGCTCGGCCCACTCGCCATCCTGAAGGCACGCATGAACCCCGACCTGCACATGGCCGAGGACCTGAAGAACACCGGAAAGGGCAACCTCTTCGTCGTCTTCGGTGAGCCGGACGTCGAAATCCTCAATGCGCCCAGCGGCGAGATCAGGGTGAAGGTCCACGGCGTCGATGTCTTCGACCCCTCCACCGGCGAAATCCGCTCCGACGACGTCAAGGGCATCGCCGCCTGGTTCATCGACACCGATTACGACGAGGAGAGCTTCTTCATCCGCCACGCCTACTTCCTCGGCGCGAACGATCCCTACAAGTCGCTGAAGACCGCGCTGAAGGCGGAAATCGATCCAGATGCGTGGGAGACGCTTTATGCCGACACGTCGCGGCCGTTCGCTCGGCCGAGCACGGGGAGGATCGCGGTGAAGGTGATCAACCACTTCGGCGACGAGGTGTTGAAGGTGTTTGGGGTTTAGGTATGGCCGAACCTATGCTGCCGTTTGAAGACCTGCGGATAGAGCTTCCCGACTACGTGAAAGAGGATGGCTCTGTCGCCTCCCAACCATTCTCAAAATCCAGCCATACGTTTTTTCGCCGCGAAACTCTGAAAAGCGATGGCGAAGGCGTCGGTCTCCGCACGGATTATTTCAAGCAACATCTGGTGGCGATTTTCGAGAAGATCGGTCGTCCGGTCCCCTATCGTTTCACGGATCATCTCGGACGCAATCGCTCCATGGATGGCGGCTGCCTGAAGTTTGTCGGGCCTGATGGCCAGGACATCGCCGAGTTCGTGGAGTTGGGCGGATACATCGTTGCAGCCACCCCGAAACCAGCGCTTGTCGCACAATATGGCACGACCAACCCGGCAGCGACTGATATCGAGCAATTGGAGAAAGACGGCAGTCTAAGCGTGACGGAACGCAAACAGCTGATAGATGCTCGACTTGGCCAAGGCAACTTCCGAAAGCAAGTGCTGGCATCTTGGCAAGACCGATGTGCGGTAACATCTTGCGAACTCTCCGTCGTTCTCAGAGCTTCGCACATCCTTCCGTGGCGGGATGCAGACAATGCCGAAAGGCTGGACCCGGAGAATGGCTTGCCGCTGATTGCAACGCTTGACGCGTTGTTTGATGCCGGCTTGATCTCGTTCTCCGACGACGGGCGGCTACTTTGCAGCTCTAGCTTGAAGGAATACCCTGACCTCGTGTCGCCAGGCTTGAAACTGCCGAGGTCTCCAAGCCCTAAGATGCGGACCTATCTCGACCGGCATCGCCGGCAACATGGATTTTGATGATGGGCATCGCTGGAAAATCCAACATGTCATGGTCGGAACAGCGATGAGCAATGCTCCCTACAACGGATATTCCTGGCAGCAGCGAGCACGCATCATTCCCGCCTATCGCAAGCTAACGGGAAAGCATGCGCCGTTCGAAGGTGAGGCCTGCGCCATGTGTAGCGATCCGAACCGACCGCCAGGAGAATGGCATTCGGAGGACTATTCCGAACCTTTCAGCTTCCAGCCGCCGCAATCATTCCCGCTTTGCAAACCCTGCCACACGCGGCTCCACAAGCGCTTCAAAGCCCCACGTGGTGAATGGCAACTCTTCTGCCACCATCTCGAAGCTGGTGGCTATGGCGCGGAGTTCGTAAATCTCCATGATCTTGCCGAGCGGCGAGCACTGTGCGAACGGGTTGCATCCGGTGCTCCTATTGTATTCTCCCGCATTCGGCCGAAAGAGCCCGGGCCACACTGGTGGCAGAATCTGACTCTCGATCCGGAATCTCTCGTAGCACCCTGGGCTCGACCACGCCCGTTGCGTCCCAGACCGGATCGCGACGCGTTCCTGGGAGCTTTCAAGGCTGTCGATCTCTCCGATCGCGAAATCACGTTGCTTCGCATTCATGCTGCATCGCCGCGCCGCACGGCAACAATGCGAACCCTTGCCCGTGAAGGACTGGCAAGCGATAGCTATCAGGCAGCTAACAGCGCTTATGGCGGACTTGCGAGAAGGTTGACGTCGCTTCTCGATTGGGAACCCGACTTGCGCGAGGATAAATCGCCTTTCTGGATGAGCGTCCTGGCCGAAGGCTGGACTCCTCCCGGACGCGAATTCGAATTGACAATGGTGCCATCGGCAGCGATGGCGGTGAGAGAGTTGAAATGACCACCATACTCGCCGACAGCTTTACCGCATCCTTGGCCAAGCTGAGCAATGACGAACAGAAGCAGGTGAAGCTGACGGCGTTCGATCTGCAGACCGATCCGAATCGGCCAGGCCTGCAGTTCCACAGGATCGATGCGTCCAAGGACCCGAACTTCTGGTCGGTGCGGGTCAATCGCGATCTCCGGATCATCATCCACAAGACCGGCGACAGCGTCATGCTTGCCTACGTCGACCACCACGACGACGCCTACAAGTGGGCAGAACGACGGAGAATCGAGACCCATCCGCGCACAGGTGCACTTCAGATCGTCGAAGTGCGTGAACGGGTCGAAGAGATCGTGATCCAGCCGGCGCCGGCGCGACAGCCAGAGTTGCCGTTCCTCGTTCAGGCAACGCCATCGGCTTCTGCTTTGCCGCTGTTTTCAAGACTGTCAACCGACGACGCATTGTCGATCGGGGTCCCCGAGGACTGGATCAAGGATGTCCTCGGTGCAAGCGAAGACAAATTCTTCACGCTTGCTAATCATCTACCCCAGGAAGCAGCCGAGGCTTTGCTGGAATATGCGGCAACGGGTGTCCTCAGTAAGCCGACTCCGCCGGCTACCTCCGATCCTTATAGCCATCCCGATGCTCAACGGCGGTTTCGTATTCTGGAAGGGCATGAGGAGCTGGCGGCGGCGCTCGACCAGCCATTCGAGAAATGGGCAGTCTTCCTTCATCCATCGCAGAAGGCGTTGGTGGATCGAGACTTCTCCGGACCGGTGCGCGTGGTCGGCTCGGCCGGCACCGGAAAGACCGTGGTCGCCTTGCACCGCGCCGCTCGCATTCTCCGCAACGAGCCTCAGGCGAAGCTGCTCTTGACGACCTTCTCGGAGCCGCTTGCCGCCGCGCTGAAGCGCAAGCTTGGCGTGCTCCTTGCCGACACCCCCTCTCTCGCCGACAGGGTGACCATATCGTCCTTCGAACAAGCGGCAGCTGACCTGTTCGCGCTCATGACGGGTCGGAAGGCCTATCTGGTCAGTCGGGAGAAACTGAGGGCACTTATCACCGACGCGGCGAATGCTGGCAGCATGACGAAATACACGCCGCAGTTCCTGAATTCCGAGTGGGAGCACGTCATCGACGCCTGGCAAATCGATAGCGCCGAAACCTATGCAACTGTGCCGCGGATGGGGCGTAAGAATCGACTTGGTGCGAAACAGCGCGATGAACTCTGGACAGTGTTCGCGGATGTTCGCAGGCAATTGCGCGAAAAGGCGCTGTTGACCGCTGCCGACCTGTTCACTGTGGTTACCGACCACTTCCGGGACCGCGCAGACAGGCCCTATACGCATGTAGTCGTCGATGAAGCCCAGGACCTCGGCGTCGCCGAACTGCGGTTCCTGAACGCCATTGTGCCCAACCGACCGGACTCGCTTTTCTTCGCCGGGGACATCGGCCAGCGCATCTTCCAGCAGCCATTTTCCTGGAAGGGGCTGGGTACTGACGTGCGTGGGCGGTCGTTCACGCTCAAGATCAACTATCGCACCTCGCATCAGATTAGAAGGATGGCGGACAGGCTGCTTCCCGAAAGCATCCGGGACGTCGACGGTGAGGAGGATCAGCGCAAGGGTACGGTATCAGTCTTCGATGGCGTTGATCCTGTTATCGTCGTCGCACCGACAATCGAGGAGGAAGCTGCGGCGGCCTCGCAATTCCTCCGCAACCTTTTGGAACAGGGAATAAGTCCCAACGAGATCGGCATCTTCTGCCGATCGAACGACCAGATCGCTCGTGCATCGAAGGTCGCCGAACTGGCAGCCGTCGGCACAGTTTCATCGCTCGCCGGGCGAGGCCCCGAAGAGGCAGTGCTCATCGGTACGATGCATCTAGCAAAAGGTTTGGAATTCCGTGCTGTCTTGATCGTCGCCTGCGATGAAGGGGTCCTGCCGCTGGCGGCGCGGATCAACGACGTCTCCGACGAGTTCGAGTTGGACGAAGTCGTGGCGACAGAGCGACAATTGCTCTACGTCGCCGCAACCCGCGCCCGGGACCATCTCTTCGTCTCCGCGGTTGGGCCCGGTTCAGAGTTCCTGGAGGACTTGCTTCACGTTTGATCGGATTGTCTCCGCCCGCGATTCCTCTGCAAACGCCGTGATCGGGAGTAATGGGGGGAAGACGTTGGGCAATAAAGGAACGCCGTTTGCGGGAGGATGCTGCAAGCCTTCAGGGGAAGCGAACTGACATCGCGGCACCGCGCCATCAACGTCATGGCTGGCAGACCGTAGGCTGAGACTTGAGATGCCATTTAGGCCGGAACGGAAACAGGCCATCCGAGTACCGATCGGCCAGCTCCTCGAAGACATCCTCGCTTTCGCGGACATCGAAGCCCTGGCGTTCCAGCTCGCCGACGATGGCTTCGCTGAGCTTATCGAGGGCGAGCCGCGCATCTTCTCGTCCCTGAGCGGCCGTGATCATCTGCCAGAGCAGCACCCTCGCGAAATCGTCGCGAGACGGCCGACGTCGGACCTTGGCCGCATCCCTCACTCGCTGCTGCCGGGCGACCTGTTCTGCATTGCGTTGTTTCTTCGATTTCCGGGGCATTGCCTGTCTCCTTGTTTTGGAGCCTCAGCCTCGGTGCCGGCCATGCAAGGGACAAGCGTCGTCTGCCTATGTTGACATTTCGGACAGGGAGGGCTGGCTCGTCTCCAATCGTCAGCCAGACGGCTTCGGCCTGCAAACGCGGTTTGCCGGAATCACCGATTGGGACTTTGGCAACGAGAGAACTGGAACAGGAATCGCGGAAGGGTAAATTGAGATGATGTGTTTCGAGTTGCCCGGAACGTAGACCAAGGCATGGTACTTTGATCTGACGGGAGTTGATTTACAGACGATTTGATCCGGCTTGACGCGCTTTGTCGCCACGTTGAGATGCTGGCTTCGGGGGTGGAAAGCATCACAACTTTCGACAACGTACCCTGAGGCCTGTCCAGCCAACTCTTTGGCTAGATTGTGGTGAGGCATCGAGGGTTCACTCCATGCGCCTCGTCATCGTCCTCTTGCAGCCGACGCCACCTTCGACGGCTGCCGATTGCGGGTCACCCGAACTCGTCCCAACGGTGCCGGTACCGGGGCGGAAATCGAACGGCCGCAGATCGCAATCGATTTCCGCGATGTTGGAATCGGCATTCGGGAACTAGGAATCGGAGTGGCGCCGGTCGGAATCGCGGTTTCGGAGCCGCCCCGTTGGTTTTCGTCAGGTCGGTGGACCAGAGGACGCCTTGAGCAGGCGCGTGATCTCCTCGCCCGTCATGACCCCGACATCCTTCAACCGCGTAGCGATCGCGATCAGCGCGTCTCGCCGGTTCTCCAGCAGATTTCGGGCCATCGCTTCGGCTTCCATCAGGCGACTGTTGACCCGATCCGCGAGCTGCCGGTCGAGACTGAGCTCGTTGATGCTTCCCGCCACGGACCTATAGAGCAACGGCTGATGATCGGAGAAGCCGAGCCGAGTCTCGGCGGCAACCGCATGTGCCGTTGCCTTGGCCAGATCGCTGTCATCGTATCCACCTGCCCCGGCCACCGCCTCGCCAAAGATCAACAACTCCGCCGTCCGCCCGGCCAGCATGCAGGCGATGGTTCTCATCAACCAGTCCTGCGTCTGCTGCGACTGGTTATTCTGCCGGCTGACCACCCGCCCCATTCCTCCGATCCCGATGCTTGCGGTGACGACCTCGGCGATTTCGGTGTTACAGAACGCGATGGCATGACCGGCTTCATGAATGGCAGTACGCCAGCGCACATCGTCGGAGAGTTTCACCTGGCCGGCCAGCAAGGCATGCTCAAGATCGCCCCAGGTCAGCGACCGCTGTTGTCGTCTGGTTTTCCGACGAACGTCACGAACAAGTCGTTCGATGTCGGCTCCGGTGCTGCCGGTTGCCAGCAAGGCCAGCCGTCGAAGATCAGGGGACTGTGCTGTTGCGATCGTGCGGATCGGCTCAGACATTGTGGGGAGCTCCTCTGTTGGATTGGTCGATGACATTGGCATCATGTCCGACAAAGACTTGGCGCTGCCGTGTCGCTTCGATCGTTTTGGGGCTACCAGACGGCGTAGACGCCAACACACCAGCCAGATCGTCACCGAGATGGTGGGCGAGGATGCCGGCCAGCGCCTCCGTATCCGGCAGGGGGATGGCGACATGCTTTTCAAGACGCCCGGATCGCAACAGGGCCGGATCGATCTTTTCGGGGAGGTTTGTCGCCGCAACGACGATCACGCCATCGGTCTTCGAGGCTCCATCGAGAAGCTCAAGCAGCCGGTTGATCAGCGAGCACCAGTAGTCATCATGCTGCTCGCGTCGACTTGCTGATCGGCTTCCGATGTTATCGATTTCATCGATGAATAGGATGACCGGAGCATTTTCCCGGGCCATCTCGAAGGCCTTGGACATGCGCTTGAGGACGTCACCGAGATAACCGGGCTCAAGCCAGGACGCCACGGACGTCACCAGCAGCGGAACCTGCAAACTATTGCAGAGTGCGCGCGCATAGGTCGTCTTGCCGGTGCCGGGCGGTCCCGATAGGATCAGTTTCGTACTCATCTCGCTCCAGTCCAGCCCACCGTCGCGCCAGAGCTGAAGGTCTGCCTTGAGGTCGAGCGCCCAATCCTGTGCCTCGTCATAACCCGAGAGTGTCTCGACCCGTAGCTGACGCAGCTGGCTGTGTTCCGGATTGACAGGATCAACGGATATGCCTCCGTCCTCCTTCCCAGATGCCTCCGTCGCCTTTTCCGGCTGAACGACATCGATCCCATCCACGGATTTGGGTGGGTCATCACCGTCCTTGATCAAGAAACGGCTCTTGACCTTCGGCCGCCCCGACCGATCGCTGCCACGCCCGGAGCCGCGGCCGTCGTCATCGTCATCGCCCGACTTGTCGGAGGAGCGTGCCCGTTCGCCGAGGACTTCGAGGATCGACAGGATGTGTTCGAGACCACGTCCAGGGCGAACGGCCAGTGCTAGCGCATCGATCGAGAGACCCTCAAGATCAAGCGCCATCCTCTCCATTTGCCGCAGCGACTGCTTCGGTGCGATACCGCAACATGTCTGCAGGAGTTCAGCCATCAGCTCATGATCGAGACCACCGCTCTCGAGCACGAGATCGGCCGTCATGGACACAAAGGGCGGAAGCGCGGTCTTTGTCTCATCGGCAAGAACTACGGGCGCTGACTGCTCCAGCAGAACATCCACGAGGAACCGGCTCAACGACCGCTCGACTGCCTTCGGCACATCTGATCCGGCCAGTGTCTTGATCGTCTTGCGGGTCTTTCGTCGGCGACGATCACCGTAGCCGTCCGAGAGCGGGCTGCTGCGATGGACGTCTTCAAGCTTGGTCCAGTAAGGAATGATCAGGCCGTCCTCGAGCATGAGACCGAAGCGGCGTTCGAAACGGCCAACCGGCGCTTTGATCAGCACGAAGGCTCCAGGGGTTAGAAGGACGGCTGACAGCGCCGACAGGTCGGGAACGCTTGAACCAACCGCACGGGCAACCAGCAGAGCAACAGCGACATGGGCGACGCTCGGCGGAGCAAGCTGCTCGCGAAGCAGCGCCAGGAATTCGCTGGACGCCGATGGTGCATCAGAAGCGCTCGATGCAGCGACGGGTCCCGATTTCGAGCGGCGGCCTGCGGCACGGTCTTCCCGATCGTTCCTGCCTTTCGCGGCGGAACGAACGGTTCCATGGGGCGGTTCTCCAGGAAGGTCATGGATCAGCACGTCGATTGTCGTCGTCCTGTATGGCGCTTTCCCGAGACGTCGCATGATTTCCGCGCGCGCCTTGACCGGATCGACGTCGAGCAATCGCAAGGATTGCTGCGGAACCCGCCAGACCGTGCCCGTCGTCTCATCCCCAGCGACGATGAAGTCCGCCTCCAACAATCCGACGACTGAGGCGCGCTCGTAAAGATCGAGGATGGCCAGCCGGCGGATGCGCGCAAGCAGGTAGCGCGTGATACGATCAGTCAGGGTTTCCATCACACGCCTTCCTCCGTTCCATGAATACCGCGAGGTGTCGGCATCCCATCGACGGCCAACAGCTTGCGATTGCCCTCGAGCCAGTCGCGTAACATCAGCGCCGTCGGATCGCGGGCCGCACACAGAGTGAGGAGTTGCTCACGGAAGATTTTCGGGACGCTGGTCATGGCGATACCCTTGCGCCTGACAAAGCCGATCACGACCTGGGTGACGATTGCCGGATCGGGCAAGGCAGCGGGCGTTGCCGCGCACATGGCCATGGCCTGAGGAATGGCTTGTGACATGGAAGTCACCGCGCAGCTCGTCGCCTCTTGCAACTTCGCCAGTCGCTTCAGCCGGCTGGATGGCTTCGGCGTCGAAGGCATCTTGTGCGCAGGGTTGTTGGGGAAAGGGATCACGTTGGAAGGGTGTCGGCTCATGACAGACGTCTCCTGTCGCCGAACAGGAGGGTTCGGCGCGAACGAATGGAACAGAATGCGGAAAGGAGCGTCGCGGGCCGGTCAGCCCGTGCCGGTCCGTGGAATACGGGCAAAGCCGACACGGACTTGGCCACGACCGGCGGGCTGATGGACCTCTGTGATCGAGCCGGCGTCGCAAGTCTCGCTTCCGTTGGCGTCTGCGATGTCCGCCGAGGCACCCCAGCGACCCGGCTCCTTAGGCCCGGCAATGGAATTCCGAGCCAGTTTCCAGTTCTCGTCGATCCGGCCATGGAAGCGTTCGCGCAGCATGCCGATCGCCTTCCCCGCACCGCCGACCTCTACGAGATGATCAAGATCGCTCAGCGGCCAGACGCCGCCAGCAACGTCGGCGCGCTGGTTTTCCGCGTTAAGGATGACGACGCGGACTTCTTCGGCCACCAGCCGATGATGGTCGCGGTAGAGGAGATCGGGAACGACGAGCGCCGCCGCCAGCATGCGGCTCTTCAGCTCGTTGATCCGCGACACTTCGTATGAGCCGAGGCTGCGCTTGACGTCGATAACGTGGGCGAGCTTGGTATTCCGGTTCACGACGATCAGGTCCGGCGTATACGTTTTGCGCCCGCCGGTGTCGGCGTCAAGCGTCAGCGATCGAAAGTGTTTCGGATCGTTTTTCTCGACCAGCTCGAGCGCGGTCTTCGTGACCGGCAGCCGCAGATTTTGCGTCAGCACCACGAGGTCCGGGTTCAGGTCGGCGATGATACCGATGCCGCGCTCGAGCAGCCTCCCTTCCTGGATGGGAATGGCGCGCAGGATTGCCGCGGCTTCAGAGACACCGCCGGCAAGCGCCTTGGAAAGAGCGACGGCGGAGAAGGGCTGCGACGAAAGTTCGTCGATGAGGACGTCGAAACGGGACTGAAGGGTGTCGAGATCGACGGCATGCGGATAGGCTGGCGCGCCAGGCGCACCGGAAAGAATGGTCGTCATGATATTGCTCCTGTTGACGGAGGCGACCGGCCGGCAAACTTCAGGCGCACGGCGTCCGATGCGGAAATGATTTCCCCGTCCGGTGGCCGGCTGGCTTCAAACGAAGCCGTGTCCGAAGTCAGGGATGATCAACCGTTAGAATCTGTCGAGTGCCAGTCCGAAGGCGCACGGGATCGCGAAGCACGCCAACCGGCGCCGCGGCGACGCACGATCGTCAACAGGATCAGGAGACGAGAAAGCTTCCCGTTCGGAGGCGAAGCAGATATGGGTCGACATAGCCCAATTCCTTAGAACACAAGGTTGCGGGTCAGGCCCTCGTTCGGTGTTCCACCACCGGCGGGGGCCGCTAAGTGTCTGCAGATATTCGTTTTCTGCTGACCCTGTCGACTTAGCCCGGAGAATTGTGTCCGGCAAGCCGGCAAGAACACTTCCGGAACGACAGAGCTCCGGTATGGTTAACGGGACACGCGGCGACCAGCGGACAAAAAATAGCCCCGCGCGAGCGGGGCCATGGGTGTCGTCTTTGCCGGGATCGTTACGCCGCGACCGCCGAGGGTACGGAACGGCGCTCCCGGGATTTTCCGACCGATGACGCCTGCGCGATCATCCCATTGAACACGCTGTTGATGCGAGCCAGCGTCGCCTCTTCTCCCCTTTGCACCCGGTCGCTGGCCTCTGCCGGTTCCTGTGACGCAAGGTCATCACCCGCATCGGCGCTCTCTATTTCCTCCTCCGTCGAGGTAAGCGCCTCCCCATGGACCACGAAGCGTAACGCCGGAATGACTTCGTCCTGAAGCCAGCTGACAAACTCGGTCCGATCCGGCCAGTCGTCAGCGCCGCCCATACGGTGAAGCAATGCCTGTACCGTGCGCCATGCGCTGCCTTCGGGCAGACGCGCAGGCCGCCAGTTCACATGTGAAACCATTTCCACCTTCATCGGCGCGGCGATGCTGTTGAGAAGATCGTGGGCGTGACGGCAATCGTACACAATCGCATCCTGGAGCAGCCCCTTCTTCACCGCCCTGCCTCTGGCGATCGGCTCCATGGCCTTCTCAACTCGCTTGAGGACTGCGGACATTAGCCCGTGGAACTCAGTAACGTCCTGCGTGATCTTCAACTCGGCAGCCTTACGCAAGCCGGCGAGGCCGCCAACATTGAGAGCATCGTTGGTGGTAGCGACCTTTCGCTTTGCCTCGACGCCCACCGTCGCCTTGACCTGAGCCACAGTCAGTTGTTCGCCAGCCTCGATCGCCGAGATGACCCGTTCGACCTCCGGCTGTTCGGCGTAGGCCAGCACGAACAGGACCGTCGGAGCAACCGCCGCTGCCTCGAGCCGCTCTTTATAGTCCGCCAGGTTCGCCTGGACTGCCATGTAGTTGCGGCCGGTCTTCGGCGTGAACTTGCACACCGCCTTTATCCATGCGCCCAGCGCCTTGTCCGGGAGAATGGACTTTGCGCGCACGAGGTAGCCGCCGATCTCGAAGGCCTGCGCTGTCGTCCGGCGTCCGAGCGACTGGAACGCGTCCCGTAGCCACTTCAGTTCGTCCTCCTGGGCAGGGGTGATGGTCGGCCCCGGCTTGGTCTGGGCAACAGCCTCCCTCTTCTTATGGGTGTATTTTGCCATTCGTTTCTTGTCTCCGTTTTCATCCGGTCTTCATCAGCGACCGTGAGATAATGGTGACACGAATTTCAAAAACGCGTTACAACCGAGATTACTAACATTCTGTAATTTAAAGATTTTTCTCTATATATAAGAGTTTTCCGCCATTTGCCGCGCTGGATTCCTCAATGAATTCAACGCGGCGAAATTTTTTAGTTCGCATTTTAATTGCGTGATTACTAATTCAATTTTTGATTGATTCAAATCTCTCACGTCGCAGTTTTCTTGGTTCGTGCCGGTCGGGAAGAATGCGTCAGGACTGACTCGATCGGTCGGATCGGATGAGCTTTCAAATGCGCGGTCGGTAAAGGCAATGTTGACAGTGCATCGGCCATGACACGCAGCCGCGCCGGATCGGTGTAACGTCCCTCATTCACACCCTCGTTGGTGTGCCCCAGGATGTCCTTTCGGTACTCCTCCCGAATGCCGGCCTGCTTCATTTCATTGTTGCACCAATGGCGCAGCGAATGCAGGACCTTCCCATCATCCTTGGCCTTGGGCAGCGCTGTCGATCGTATTTTTTGCCAGCTGTCATCAAACACGTCCCCCATCGGCGTCGTAGGGGATGCAGCCTTCAGTTCGGGGAACAACAGGACGTGACCGCGATTGCGAAGCTCATCGACGTATTCAAGGAACCCGAGGCGAAGCAGCTCTGGGTGGATGGGCACGCGCCGCTTCGATTGAGCGTTTTTCAGCTTGCGGACGGAGTTTTCCTCAATGCGGATGCACGGAAGCTCAAAATGGGTCTCGACCTCATCGAGGAGCAAGCCACACATCTCTTCACGACGAGTTCCGACGTAGATCGCCAGCAACGGAACCCAATAGGCCGCGTCATGGAAGATTTCGTCTCCGCCGCCGAAGCGCTCGTCGAAGTTACTCGACCCCTCCCACACTGGCAGCGAGAAAATGGTCTGCAGTTCCTCGGTTGAGAAACGTCCACGCTCGTTTCTGACGTCGCCCTTCCTTTTGGTTCGCAGGCCGGAAACGCCCTCGAAATTCCCGAATGGAAATCCGGCGTGTTTGCAGATGTCCACGATGTTGCCCATTTGGGTCATGTAGCGATTTATCGTCGCGGGCGACAAGCCAACCTCCTCGGGCGGCAACGTCGTGGCACGAGCCAGAAGTTCGCTCAGGGGCATGACATGGTCGTTCGGCGACTTTCCGTGATTTTTCGGCATCTTGAATAGCATGCTTCGGAATTCCGAGATGTTTCGCTGCCTCAATCGTGCCGGCTGGTCGTGTCCGACGAATCGAACCAACAACTTGGCAATACTCACGTGTTGCTTAATCATCTTGTGTCGCCATTCTTTGGTTGCGACCCGTTCCTCCGCTGCCAGTTGGACGATTTCGACAAGTCCCTTGTCCGAATCCTGCAGTTCCAGTTCCGCTTCATCCTCATCGTCGAGATCGAATTCATCCTCGGTTTCAACCGGAGGGGCGGCAACCGCGATCGTACGAACCGATGCAGGCACCTTATCAAGAGGTGTGTTAGGTTGCGAAAACGACGGTACCGTTCGACTTCCAAACGGCGCTACCGACGTTCGCTGCGATATGGATTGAGACGAAGCAACGTGCGATACAGCCGTCGCTGCGGCATCGCCGACAAGCGCCGCATTCAGGAGGGCAATATCATCAGGTCGGACGCCGGACCATCGCCGTTCGGTATTGAGCAACGCTGCCGACATACCACGCAAGCAAAGCTGCTCTGCTTGGAGGATGTGCGTTTCCACCGGCGCGATGTTGTGGTCCTTGAGGATAGCCTCCAACTGCCGGCGACCGATTTGGCCAAATCCATTGGAACTGAGGAACCCCATTGTCTCACGAACGCCGTGGATCATCTCGTCATCAAGTCCGGCAGCGCGCATTTGGCGCTCTTCGTCGGGACCAACCCTTGCATTAATCCCTTGGGCGGCGAACAGGCGCAACGCCCAGCCGCTCTGAATTTCCGTTAACCGCTTACTTGCTGCGTCGACGCCTGTTCTGGAACCGGCCGCCATCATCGCATCCAGATGGAAGCTGTGCTGCTTGGCGGCATGTATGAGGATTTTCTTTGCGTCTTCCGGCGATATCATCTTTTGTCTCAGGCTGGGCAGGAGACGATGGCTTGCAAGCGTCACCTCCGGAGCGACGACCCGCGCCCGTTCCAGTTCCTTGGTGTGCAGGCTGATTTCGAGCCTCACCCAAGCATGGACACCTGTTCCAAGTGGTAAACGCCGTCGCCACCAGTAGACCGAACCGCGCTTGTAGACGTGTTGAATCGTTGCCATGCTAAACCCTTTCCTAAGAGGGTGAGCAGGACCTGGGTCGCCTTCCCGTGAGACAGCTGTGTACGACAGTCGTGTAAGACAGTCCGGTACGACAGTGCCTCGAATTCGATTCCCAGCTAACTCGGACGTGCTGAGAAACCGTGATTATGGCTTGAAAAGAGAAACTTGGCTGGGGCGCCAGGATTCGAACCTGGGAATGCCGGTACCAAAAACCGGTGCCTTACCGCTTGGCGACGCCCCAACATGGCGGGAGCCTGATTAGCAAAGGGCGCGGGGGTGGACAATGGTTATTCTGCCTTCTGCAACTAAATTCTCGCCGCCTCGCGGATTTGGTGGGCAAGGCTGCTTGGTGCTTGGCAGGCGGAACGGTGGCGGATAGGGTCGCTCTATCACCGTCTTTGGGTGGCCTGCGGCCTGTTTGACAGGCCGGCGGACCCGCCGTTCTCACAAGGAGCCATGATGTCCAAGTTTCACGCCCGTCCGCCGGCCGTGCCCACCGTTCTGCTCGACGATGCCGTCGTGCGGGTCACGCGCTGGGATTTCGAGCCGGGCGCCGATACCGGCCATCATGTGCATGGGCTCGGTTATGTCGTCGTGCCGATGACCGATTGCGACTTCCTGATCGAGGAGGAGACGGGCGAGCGGCGCGTGCACAGCAAGACGGGCGCCGTCTATCGGCGCGAGGCGGGCGTGGCGCACAATGTCGTCAATGGCGGCGACAAGCCGATGAGCTTTATCGAAATCGAATACAAGTGACGATCGTGTCCAGTGCACCGCAAAACGAAGCTCCGCGCTTCGATCTCGAATTCAAGCCATCCTATGGCGAGGCGGTGCCCGTCGCGCCGCGTGTCCAGCGCATCACGGTCAACAATCCGAGCCCCTTCACCTTTCACGGCACCAACAGCTACATCGTCGGCGACAGGTCGGTGGCCGTCATCGACCCCGGCCCCGAGGACGAGGCGCATTTCGCGGCGCTGATGCGCGCGCTTGCCGGGCGCGAAGTGACGCATATCGCCGTCAGCCACACGCATCGCGACCATTCTCCCCTCGCCCGCCGACTGAAGGCGGAAACGGGCGCCATCATCGTCGCAGAAGGCCCGCACCGTGCGGCGCGGCCGTTGCACGAAGGCGAAAGCAACCCTTTCGCCGAAAGCTCGGACATGGACTTCGCGCCCGATATCGCGCTTGGCCATGGCGAGCGCGTGGCGGGCGACGGCTGGTCGCTGACCGCGCTTCTGACGCCCGGCCACACCGCCAACCACGCCGCTTTCGCGCTTGACGGAGAGGACGGCATTGTCTTTTCGGCCGACCATGTCATGGCCTGGGCGACGACCATCGTCGCACCGCCGGATGGCGCCATGGCGGACTACATGGCCTCGCTGGAACGACTGCTTGAGCGCGACGACCGCATTTATTTTCCCGGCCACGGCGGCCCGGTCCTCGAGCCGGCCTCGTTCCTGCGCGGGCTTCGGACCCACCGACGCATGCGCGAACGGGCGGTACGCGAACGCATCCGCGCAGGCGACCGGCTGATCGCAGACATGGTGAAGGTCATCTACCGCGAGACCGACCCGCGCCTGCACGGCGCGGCGGCGCTCTCGGTTCTGGCGCATCTGGAGGATCTATTGGCACGCGGCGAGGTGGTGACCGAAGGGCCGCCCTCGCTGAACGGGCTCTATTTCCCGGCGCCGGGCGCTTAATCTCCGGCAATGCCGAGCAGTTCGGCGTCGAGCGCCTTCAGGTAGCCCTCGACCAGGCCGGCACCGATGCCAAGGTCGTGCGGCCCGTAGCGCGAGGCGGCCCGCATGTCGACCAGCGTCGTCTCGGCCTCTTCGCGCAGGCGAATGACCACATCGAAGCGAAAGCCGAAAATGGGCGAGCGCCATTCGCCCTGCAACAGCACGTCGCCCGGACCACCGATATGCGGCAAGGTCGGCATGGCTCCGGGACGGGTCTCGGGGATCGGCACGTCGCCAAGGTCTTCCTGGCTTTTGGCCACCTTGCTGGGATCGACGACGAGGTCCTCGAGATCCGCCAGGATATTGTCGAGGCCGGCTTCGCCGGTAATGGTGATGCCATAGGCGGTGGCGACCTTGCGTGCACCTTCGTAGACGCGGTCGAGCGCGCCCTCGTAACGCCGGCCGGAAAGGGCCGGATAGGCTTCGAGCTGTACCTCGCGATCATGCGCCGTCACCACGCTGACGCGGGGTAGCCAGTCCTGCCGGGCAGCGGGTTCGACAAGCCAGGGCGGCGGAGCGAGCGTATCCGTCGTCACATCGTAGAGCGGCGGCCGGTAGAAATAGGCGTAGGCCGCAGCACCCGAAATGCCGAGCGGCAGCAGCGAGAAAAGCAGCGCCGTCAGCGCCGCCTTGCCGCCCCGCGCGCCAGCCTGCCAGAGCCGGGCAAGGCCGATCGCCGCGAGCAGAA
The DNA here is from genome assembly GCF_024704725.1 of Shinella sp. CPCC 101442. Taxonomy (GTDB): domain Bacteria; phylum Pseudomonadota; class Alphaproteobacteria; order Rhizobiales; family Rhizobiaceae; genus Shinella. The sequence goes on from NZ_JALIQS010000002.1 coordinate 718,173, forward strand.
CGGCAAGGGCGGCCATGGTCGCGGCAATACCGGCAAGCACCAAGAAATGCGGCGTGGTCAGCGGGCCGAAGCGATGCGACAGCACGGCGGCAAGGAATAGGACGCAGGAAAACAGCGCAAGCCGCCGCGCCCAGTGCGCCGCATGGGAAACGGGCCGTTCGTACTGGATCGTGATCGCCATGGCTTCATCCGATATCTCTGCGACGTCGCTGCCGCTCCCCTTTCCTAAAGCAGGAAGGCGGCTTTTTCCATCGGCGTCGTGCCCGGCAATATCGGCGGCTTTCCGGTTCGACGACATGAAAGACCTTGCGTGCCGTAAATTTGCCACGCTCGTTAACGAGTTTTCATGAACGGGGGTAATGGATCTTTGCCGCGCGTGCGAACGTTGGACAGCATCGCACGTCGCCGGAACAGCTTGAGGAGCAAGACGATGTTGCCGACGCAGACTGCCGCCGACACACCTGTCGCCATCACGACTGGCGAGCCCGCCCTTCCTCTGGAGCTTCTCGAACTCGAATTGTCGCTCGACGGTTTCTCGGGAAACGAGGCCGGCTTTGCCGAGGCCGTGCGCACCGCCGCAAGCCAGCTTGGCGGGGACTATCTCTTCGATCTGCCGGCTTCCGGCCTCGCGGAAGATTGCCTGCGCATTGCCGCGCTGCGCGTGCCGAAGGGCGACGAGGGCACCTTGAGCGTGGTCTTCGCGCTGCTTAACACCGAGGGATCGGGCATCCGCGTGGAGAATCCGGATGAGAAAACCCAGGACCTGAAGCGCTTCGCCGACGCCTTCGTCGATGTGCTGCAACGCATATGAGGCCCCTCCTCCGGACGGCGCAATCCAGAATGGGCGATCACGTCAGTGGTGAACGCAAATGCGCTGTACACTGTCGAGCGACTTGAGTTAGTTCTGTCGCATAACAGTTTTTCGGAGCTCCCCCATGTCGAAGATGCTGATTCGCCTGGCCGCCCTTGCCGCGACCGCGCTTTTCCTCGCCGGCTGCCAGACGGCCGCGGAGGTGCGCGCCAACGACGAAGGCAAGTGCCGCGCCTATGGCTTCCGCCCGAACACCGATGCCTTCGCCGAATGCCTCCAGCGTATCGATCTCGACCGCCGGGCCGCTTTCCGCGCCACGCGCATGGAGCCGTTCATGTGGAACCAGCCGGTGGTGATCTACGCGCGTCCCCGCCGACACTGATCCCCTGACATATCAGGCCTTGCCGTTGAAGGCGGCCTGCGCCGCCGCGAGCCGGGCGATCGGCACGCGGAAGGGCGAGCACGACACGTAGTCCAGCCCCACCTCTTCGCAGAAGTGGATCGAGGCCGGGTCGCCGCCATGCTCGCCGCAGATGCCGAGCTTGAGATCGTTGCGGGTGCGCCGGCCGCGCTCGGCGGCGATGCGGATGAGTTCGCCAACGCCATCGAAATCGAGCTGCACGAACGGGTCCTGCTCGACGATACCCTTCTGGATATAGGTCGACAGGAACGCCGAAGCGTCATCGCGTGAAATGCCGAAGGTCGTCTGCGTCAGGTCGTTGGTGCCGAAGGAGAAGAATTCGGCCGATTCGGCAATGACATGTGCGCGAAGGGCCGCACGCGGCAGCTCGATCATCGTGCCGACGAGGTAGTCGATCGCCACGCCGCTTTCGGCGATGACCGCCTTGGCGACGCCGTCGATGCGCGCCTTCACATAATCCAGCTCCGCCTTGAGACCGACGAGCGGCACCATGATCTCCGGCTCGACGGCGGCGCCTGTGGTCTTCGCGGCTTCCGCGGCCGCCTCGAAGATGGCGCGGGCCTGCATTTCGGCGATCTCGGGATAGGAGATCGCGAGACGGCAGCCGCGATGGCCGAGCATCGGGTTGAATTCGTGCAGCGTATCCACCCGGCGGCGCAGCACGGCCTCGTCAATGGAAAGGGCGTTCGCCACTTCGGCGATCTCCTCGTCGCTCTTCGGCAGGAACTCGTGCAGCGGCGGATCGAGAAGGCGGATCGTCACGGGCAGGCCGTGCATGATCTCGAAGAGTTCGACGAAGTCCGAGCGCTGCATGGGCAAGAGCTTTGCCAGCGAGGCGCGGCGGCCGGCCTCGTCCTCGGCGAGGATCATTTCGCGCATCACGTTGATGCGGTTGCCCTCGAAGAACATGTGCTCGGTGCGGCACAGGCCGATGCCTTCGGCACCGAAGGAGCGCGCGGCACGAGCATCCGCCGGGGTCTCGGCATTGGTGCGCACCTTCATGCGGCGCGTACGGTCGGCCCATTCCATGATGCGGCCGAAATCGCCCGACAGTTCCGGCTGGAGCATGGGAATCTCGCCCTTCAGCACCTGGCCGGAGGAACCGTCGATGGTGATGACGTCGCCCTTCTTCAGCGTGACGCCGTGCGCGACCAGCAGCTCGTTGCGCAGATCGACGCGCAGCGTCCCGGCGCCAGAAACGCAAGGCGTTCCCATGCCGCGCGCCACGACCGCCGCATGGCTGGTCATGCCGCCGCGCGTGGTCAAAATGCCTTCGGCGGCATGCATGCCGTGGATGTCTTCCGGGCTCGTCTCGACACGCACGAGGATGACCTTGCGGCCCTCCTCCTCAGCCTGCACCGCATCTTCCGAAGTGAAGACGATGGCGCCGGTCGCCGCACCCGGCGAGGCCGGCAGGCCCGAGCCGATGACGTCGCGCCGCGCGCGCGGATCGATGGTCGGATGCAGGAGCTGGTCGAGCGAGGCAGGATCGATGCGCGCGACAGCCTCGCCCTCGCTGATCAGTCCTTCCGTCGCCATATCGACGGCGATCCGCAGCGCGGCCTTGGCGGTGCGTTTGCCGGAGCGGGTCTGCAACATCCAGAGTTTGCCGCGCTCGATGGTGAATTCGAGGTCCTGCATGTCGCGGTAATGCCGCTCCAGCCGGTCGCAGATGCCACGGAACTCCGCGAAGGCCTCCGGCATCAGCTTTTCCAGGGAGGGACGGTCGGAACCGGACGCAATGCGCGCCTCCTCGGTGATGTTCTGCGGCGTACGGATGCCGGCGACGACGTCCTCGCCCTGCGCATTGACGAGGAACTCGCCGTAGAGCTTGTTCTCGCCGGTCGAGGGATTGCGTGTGAAGGCGACGCCGGTCGCCGAGGAATTGCCGAGATTGCCGAAGACCATGGCCTGGACGTTGACGGCGGTGCCCCAGATCGCCGGAATGTTGTGCAGCATGCGATAGGTGACGGCGCGCGCATTCATCCAGCTCGCAAACACCGCGCCGATCGCGCCCCAGAGCTGGACTTCCGGATCCTGCGGAAACGCCTCGCCCAGTTCCTCGCGGATGATCTCCTTGTAGCGCGCGACGACATGCTGCCATTCGACGGCGGAGAGTTCGGTATCCTGCTCGTGGCCGAGCCTGCCCTTCTCATCCTCGAGGATTTCCTCGAAGGCCTCGTGGTCGAGACCCATGACGACATCGCCATACATCTGGATGAAGCGGCGGTAGCTGTCCCAGGCGAAGCGCGCATCACCCGCGTCATGGCCGAGCGCTTCGACCGTGCGGTCGTTGAGACCGAGGTTCAGCACCGTGTCCATCATGCCCGGCATGGAGGCGCGTGCGCCGGACCGTACGGAAAGCAGGAGCGGCTTCGTCGTATCGCCGAAGGTGCGGCCGGTGACCGCCTCCATTTGGCGAAGCGCGTCGCGGACCTGATCCTTCAGCGTCGCCGGCAGGGTGCGGTCGCTGTCGTAATAATGGTTGCAGGCGGCGGTAACGATGGTGAGGCCGGGCGGCACCGGCAGGCCGAGATTGCACATTTCCGCAAGGTTCGCGCCCTTGCCGCCGAGCAGGTTGCGGTCGCTCGCGCTACCCTCCGCACGGCCGTCCCCAAAGGTATAGACCCACTTTTCCATCGACGCCTCCCCAAATGCGTTTTCTCAATCTACAGGAACTGCATCCCTTTGAAAACGCGGCACGATAGGAATTTTGCTGCACTGCGTCAAAATTGCGACGGCGACGCAACATTATCAAAGAAAAATATAGGGCCGCGCCCCTTGCGGGGCAACGGCCTGATCAAGGTTCGTCGCGACCTCAGTTTCCTTCGATGGAAAGCCCCTGTTCATCCACCCTGATCTCGACACCGTCAGGCTTCTTCTCCTGCTGGTAGGCATAGTAGGAAAATCCGACCACCACGACGATGAGGGCGCCGATGACCATGTAAAGTGCGTCTCTGCTCACTGATTGATCCCCGATTGCATGTCTCGCCCGCGAAAACGCGCAGGCGCCGGTCAATGCGTCAGAGCGGGTTTTGTTCCCGTCAGGAGGCTTCGCGCAATTGCTCGGCCGTCTGCAGGTCGACGGAGACGAGCTGCGACACACCTTGCTCGGCCATGGTGACGCCGAAGAGACGGTTCATGCGCGCCATGGTGATGGGATTGTGGGTGATGATGATGAAGCGGGTCTCGGTGGAGGCCGCCATCTCGTCCATCAGGTTGCAGTAGCGCTCGACATTGTGGTCGTCGAGCGGCGCATCCACCTCGTCCAGCACGCAGATCGGCGCCGGATTGGTGAGGAAGACGGCGAAGATGAGCGCCATGGCCGTCAGCGCCTGCTCGCCGCCGGACAGCAGCGTCATCGTCTGCGGCTTCTTGCCGGGCGGCCGGGCGAGGATTTCGAGGCCGGCGTCCAGCGGGTCGTCGCTCTCGATCAGCTGAAGCTCCGCCGTGCCGCCGCCGAAGAGGTGGGTGAAGAGGCGCTGGAACTGCACGTTGACCACGTCGAAGGCCGCGAGCAACCGTTCGCGGCCTTCGCGGTTGAGGCTCTGGATGGCCGAACGCAGCTTGCGGATCGCCTCGATGATATCCTCACGCTCGGCGACGAGGGCATCGAGCTTGTCGGTCAGTTCCTTCTGCTCCTCCTCGGCGCGCAGGTTTACCGCGCCCAGACGCTCGCGCTCGATCTTCAGGCGGTCGAGTTCGCGTTCACGCTCACGCGGATCGGGCAGCGGGGCATCGACAGGGTGGCCGGTGAGACGCAACGCCTCGTGCGGCGCGCAGGACAGCGCTTCGCGGATGCGCGTCTCGCCCTCGACACGGCGTTCGCGGGCGGAGACGAGGCGCTCTTCCGCGCGGCCCCTGATCTCACGGGATTCGGCGAGCTGCGAAAGAGCGGTGGCAGCGCTGCGGTCGGCCTCGCGCTGGCGGTTTTCCGCGTCCTGAAGCGCGTCGGCGGCTTCGCGACGGGCGGCTTCGGCATTGGTGAGACCGGTCAGCAGCTCGCGGCGCTTTTCCTCGATCTCGTCGGGCGCTTCCGCGAGCTCTTCCATCTCCTCACGAGCTTCCGCCTCGCGCTCGCGCAGCGTCGCAATATGGTTTTCGGCACTGGCGGCGCGGGTCTTCCAGGTCTCGCGCTCGGCGGAAATCGCCATCAGCCGGCGGCGGCGGTCGGCCATTTCGCGGGCAAGGCCGTCATGGGCGGCGCGCGCTTCGGCGAGCGTCGCGCGATCCGTCGCGACATCCATCGTATGGGTGCGCAGGCGCAAATCCAGATCGGCGAGATCGGGGGCATCTTCCAACGCACCACGGGCGTCTTCGAGGGATTGCGACGCTTCCTCGACCTGGGCCTCGACCTGCGCGCGCGTTTCCGACAATACGGCGCGGCGGCGAATGAGGTCGCCGGCGGCGCGTTCGGCGGCTTCCAGCGCCTCGCGGGCTTCAGCAAGCGTGCGGGCGGCGGTTCGCTGCGTTTCGCGGGCGGCCTGCTGGCGCTGTGTTTGCGCGCGGATCGTCTCGCCGGCCCGGGCAAGATCGGCTTCGGCGTCGGCGAGCCCTGCACGGGCGTCTTCCAGTCCGGTTTCGAGTTCGGCGAGGCGATTTTTCTGTTCGAGCCGAAGCGCCGCGGCACTCGGCGCATCGGCGCCGGTGACGTGGCCATCCCAACGGAAGACCGCGCCGTCGCGCGTGACGAGCCGCTGACCGGGCTTCAGCTGTGGCAGCAGGATCAGCGCCTCATCGACACTACCGGCGATGCCGATCTGGGCGAGACGGCGGTGCAGAACTTTTGGCGCACGAACATGGCTGATCAGGGCGGGCACGCCACTCGGGGGGGTCGGGTCGCCGGAGCCGTCGCCGGAAAGCCGCCAATGCACGGGGGCATCGCTGTCTTCAGAGGAATCGAGATCATCGCCAAGCGCCGCGCCAAGTGCGGTCTCATAACCACGGTCGACATCGACATCCTCGACGACAGGCGCAAACGAGCCGCCGGCGGCACCGGCCTCGAGCATGCGACGGATGGTGCGCGCTTCCGTCTCGATGCCGGCAAGGCGCGCGCGCGCGGTATCGACAGGGCCGCGCAGGGCTGATTCGGCGAAGCGCGCCTCCTCCAGCGCCTCCTCGACGGCGACGAGCATCTCGCCAGCCGCTTCCAAAGCCTCTTCGGCCGACTGAACATTGGCGCGGCGCTCTTCCGGATCGGGCAGCGCGTTGATGCGCGCATCCATCTCGTCCAGTTCGCGCGCCTGTGCATCAAGCTGCTGACCGAGACGAAGATAGCGCTCCGAGAGGTCGCGGATCGCCTTTTCGAGCTGGTTGCGAGCGGCCGAGGCTTCCGCGCGTTCGGCCGTGACGGTGGCAAGTGCCGCTTCGCTTTCGGAAAGCTTCGCTGCGGCCTCGTCCATCGTTTCGCGGGCGGTTTCGGCGCGCTCGTCAGCCTCGGCGAGAATTTCGCCGATCTCCTCCTCCTCCGCCGTCAATCGATCCAGCACCGCGGCGTTGTCGGCCACCATGCGCTCCTCGCGAACGATATCCTCGGCAAGCTGCGCGAGACGGCGGGCCAGTTCGTCGCGGCGGCGCAGCAGACGGGCGGAATCCTCTTCGAGCTGCGCGCGGGCGATCTGCAAACGCTGCAGCACGGCGGCGAGCTTCGCCTCGTTCTCGCGCAGTTCCGGCAGTTTCAGGCTGGCGACGGCCTGGTCCTTGGCGGCCTGCATCTGCGCATTCGCGCGCTCCGCGACGATCGACGTCGCCTGATTGAGCTGGCTTTCCGCCTCGCCTTCGGCCTCCTTGGCCTGTACCCAGCGGATATGCAGCAGCATCGCCTCGTGGCGGCGGATGTCGGCAGAGAGCATCTTGAAGCGGTTCGCCTGGCGCGACTGGCGCTTCAGGCTCTCGATCTGGCTTTCGAGCTGCGAGGTGACGTCCTCGAGCCGCTCGAGATTGGTTTCGGCCGCGCGCAGGCGCAACTCCGCCTCGTGACGGCGGGAATGCAGGCCGGAAATGCCGGCCGCCTCTTCGAGCAGCTGGCGGCGCGCCTGCGGCTTGGCCTGGATAAGTTCGCCGATGCGGCCCTGCCCCACCATGGAGGGCGAGCGCGCGCCGGTCGAAGCGTCTGCGAACAGCAGCTGCACGTCCTTGGCGCGCGCCTCCTTGCCGTTGATGCGGTACACCGAACCGTTCTCGCGCTCGATGCGGCGCGTGACCTGGATCTCGTCCTGATCGTTGAAGGCGGCCGGCGCGGTGCGATCGGCATTGTCGAGATAGAGGCCGACTTCGGCGGTGTTTCTCGCGGGGCGATTGCCGGAGCCGGAGAAGATCACGTCGTCCATGCCGGACGCGCGCATGTTCTTGTACGAATTCTCCCCCATCACCCAGCGCAACGCCTCGACGAGGTTCGACTTGCCGCAGCCATTCGGCCCGACGACGCCGGTCAGGCCCCGTTCGATGACGAATTCCGAGGGCTCTACGAAGGACTTGAAGCCGAGCAGCCGCAGCTTGGTGAACTTCATGCGTTCACCTGCCCCGCAACGCAAAAAGCGGGCGCACGGCTCCCGCCGTCGCCCGCTTCACAGCTGGTCGAAAGATCAGAGAAGGCTGTCGATGAGGGCCGACATGGAGTCAACCGACATGTCTCCCGAATAGCGCTTGCCGTTGATCAGGAAGGTCGGGGTCGCCGCGACGCCGAAGTCCTTGGCACCGCGCTCGCGTACCGCGTTCACATCATCCAGAAGCTTCTGGTTCGTCAAGCAGGCCTGGAAGCTCTCCTGTGTAAAACCGGCAAGTTTGGACATCTGCAACAGCGCTTCACGGCCATCCTGTGCGGCGGCCCAGGTTTCCTGCTGCTTCATCAGCATGGAAATCATCGGGTAATACTGCGCGGCTTCGGTGAGCTTCGTCGGGTCCTGCGGGTTGCAGCGCGCCAGCATGAAGGCGGCGGCAGCACGCGGGTCGAAGGGGAATTCGCGGACGATGAAGCGAGCCTTGCCGCTATCGACATATTTCGCCTTGATCGCATCGAAGGTGTTGTTGTGGAACGCCGCGCAATGCGGGCAGGTCGTCGACATATATTCGACGATCGTGACCGGCGCATTCGCCTCGCCGAGCACCATGTCCGGCAGCGCGCCGGGCTTCAGCACCTCCGCCATGTCGACATCGCCTTCAGACGTGGGCACTTCGGCGGCCTTGGCCTCAACGGCAGGCGTCTGGGCGGTTTCGGTCGTCGTGGTGGTGGTCGCAGCCGTACCGGTCGCCGTGCTCGATTCCGTGGTGGTCGTCGTCGGCGTCGTGGCGGTCTCGGTCGTCGTGCCCGTGGAGGTGGCCGGGGTCGAGCTTGCGCTTTCGGTCGTCGTCTGGCTGGTCTCGGGAGCCTTTGCGGTCTCCTTCTTCTCGTCGCTGCAGGCGGCCAGCGTCACGGCAAGGGCCGCAACGGCGACGCCGGAGAAGAGGCGCTTCATCAGGCTCATTTCGGAAAGGGACATGGTCTCTCCTGTGGGAAGGAATGGGAATCGAAATCTCTTGGCGCAATTCCGGGCGAAAACCGCTGACACACGTCCGGATTTGCTCTCGGCTCACCCGTTATACCTGCTTTGGGGCGGGAACAAGCGGAGTTAAGGCTAGTAACTTCAAAGAATTGTGACCGTTCGATGGTTGTGAGGGCAGGCGTTTGCCCTTCATTTGCGCCGGCCGAGCACCGCCGTGCCGAGCCGCTTCAGCGCCGCCTTCAGGGCATCGCCCTCGATGCCTTCGACGAGATGATCGAGATGCTGCGCGGCGGCTCCGGTCAGCGGACGCGGCTTCGGCCGCCGGTTGCTCTGGACGCTCACGGGCTTCTGCACGATCTTGATCTGGCTGACTGCGGGGAAACCGAAGAAGCCATTGATGCGCTGAATGATCTCGCCCTGCTGATGGCTGAGGAAGAGCGCGCGGGCGCCCTCGCAGGCGATCGTCAGCACGCCCGGCTGGTAGCCGCCACCCTCGCCGGCCATTTCGGAGGCGCGGCGCGGCCAGGCGATGCGCTCCGGCCGGGTGCATTCGGCGAATTCCGCACCGGCGATTTCGTCCCACGAACCGAGCAGCATCGTGTTGATGCCGGCGCGCTTGGCCAGCACCGGATCGATGAGGCCGTTTGCCACTTCGCTGATCTGGACGATGCCGCGCCACGGCTTTTTCTGGGCCTTGTTGTTCACGTTTTACCCCTGGCGGGAAAATATTCCTGTTTTGTCCGCGAAGCACTTGAAGATCGCGGATCACTCCGCCAGTTATAGGCCCTTCGATCCCGTTCAGGCAAATCATGACCCAAGCCCACCGGACCATGGCGCCCGCCGACCTTATCCTCGCCTGGTACGACAAGCACCACCGCGACCTGCCCTGGCGCGTGAGCCCGCCGATGGCGGCGGCCGGGGTCAGACCCGATCCCTATCGCATCTGGCTGTCGGAAGTCATGCTGCAGCAGACGACCGTGCAGGCGGTGAAATCCTATTTCGCGCTCTTCACCTCCCGCTGGCCAACTGTCACGGACCTCGCAAGGGCCGACAACGAGGATGTGATGAAATCCTGGGCGGGGCTCGGCTACTATGCCCGCGCGCGCAATCTCAAGAAATGCGCCGAAGCGGTCGCTTTCGAGCATGGCGGCATCTTTCCCGATACGGAAGACGGGCTGAAGGCCCTGCCGGGCATCGGCGACTATACCGCCGCAGCCATAGCGGCCATCGCCTTCAACCGCAGGAGCGCCGTGCTCGACGGCAATGTCGAGCGCGTCATCTCGCGCCTCCATGCCATCGAAACGCCGCTTCCGGCGGCGAAACCCGAAATGCGCGCTTTGGTGGCGGCGATGACGCCGGAAGACCGGCCGGGCGACTTCGCTCAGGCGATGATGGATCTCGGCGCCACGATATGCACGCCGCGCCGGCCGGCCTGCGCGCTCTGTCCGCTCAATGCGGACTGTCGCGTGCTCGGCCGCGACGATCCCGAACTTTTCCCGCGCAAGGCCGCGAAGAAGGAAAAGCCGGTGCGCCTGGGCGCCGCCTTCGTGGCCGAGGACGAGGACGGCGCGGTATTCTTGCGCAAGCGTATCGAAAGCGGCCTTCTCGGCGGCATGACGGAGGTGCCGGGCAGTCCCTGGACGGCGCGCGTGGACGGCGAGACGGGAACGATCGCCGCCCCCTTCCCGGCCGACTGGCAGCCCTCCGGCACCGTCACCCATGTCTTCACGCATTTCGAGTTGCGCCTCTCCGTCTACCGTTCCATGGTGCCGCGCGGCATGGAAACGTGCGGCGGCTGGTGGCAGCCGAAGGCGACCCTCGACGGCGAGGCGCTGCCGACCGTCATGAAGAAGGCAATTAAACAGGCCATACCCGACGCATTCGAAAAGACGAGGAAAGCATGACCAGCATCGAAATCCGACACATCGTTTTCGACATCGGCCGGGTGCTGATCCATTACGATCCGCATATTCCCTTCGCCCGCCTGATCCCCGACGATGCCGAGCGCAACTGGTTCTTCACCAATGTCTGCACGCACGACTGGAACCTGGAGCAGGACCGTGGCCGCACGTGGGAAGATGCCGAGGCGTTGCTGATCGAGACGCATCCCGACCGGGTCGAGCATATCCGCGCCTTCCGCAAACACTGGCCCGAAATGGTCTCGCATGCCTATGTCGAGAGCGTCGCGATCATGGAGACGCTGATCAAGGAAGGCCGCGACGTGACGATGCTGACGAACTTCGCGGCAGACACCTTCAAGGAAGCGCGCAAACTCTTCCCCTTCCTCGACATGCCGCGCGGCGTGACGGTGTCGGGCGAAATAGGCCTGATCAAGCCGGACCTTGCGATCTACGAAAAACACAGAAGCGATTTCGGCCTCTCGCCCGCCCACACGCTGTTCATCGACGATGCACCGGCGAATGTCGAGGGTGCGCGGCTGGCCGGCTGGAATGCCGTCCTGTTCACCGATCCGGAAAAACTGAAGAGCGATCTGGCAGCGCACGGCATCGCGCTCTGACCTGGAGGCGCAACCGATAAACCGAAACGCCCGGAGCCTTTGGGGGCTCCGGGCGTTTTCGCATTTCCGGGACTGAAGGTACAAAAACCGGAAAAGCGATATCCTGCCTGCCGGGCCGGTTGATCGGCCATGGCTTTTCACAACGATTTCCGTTGCTTGGCCTGATGTATTTGCTGGATCACAGTAAGCGCCTGATGGTTAACATCACCTGAATCGGATGCGTGGAAGTTTGGGAGCCGCGTGTCGAAAGGCATGGGCGTCCGCCCCTTCCAAAACAGCCACAGCCCCCGGTGCAGGGAACACCGGAGGCCGCAGCTGGAGGAACGGGTATGTGGGCGTCGCCGGCCTATTCGATACCGGCCATTCCGGCGCGCACGACGGCGCGCAGATCGTCGATCGGCTTCAGCGCGGCGCCTTCGGCATAGTGCCAGAAGGTCCAGCCGTTGCAGGCATCGAGCCCCTGCACCTTGGCGCCGACGCGGTGGATTGAGCCGGCGTCGTTGCCCGAGGCGAGCGTGCCGTCGGCGCGCACGATGGCGCTGTGGCGGCGGCGCGCGTCCGTCAGCACCGTGCCGGGTGCGATCAGGCCGCTCTCGATCAGCGTGTTGAAGGCGACGCGCGGTTCGGCCTTCTTGCCGGTCATCACGGAAAGCGTTCCGCTGCCGAGCGGTTCGACCGCATCGATGCGCTCGCGGGCGGCATCGATATAGGCCTGCTCGCGCTCGATGCCGACAAAATGGCGGCCGAGGCGCTTGGCCACAGCACCGGTCGTGCCGGAGCCGAAGAACGGATCGAGCACCACGTCGCCGGGCTTGGAGGACGCCATCAGGATACGGGCGAGCAACGCTTCCGGCTTCTGCGTCGGATGGACCTTCTTGCCGTCCTCGCCCTTCAGGCGCTCACCGCCGCTGCAGATCGGGAACAGCCAGTCCGAGCGCATCTGCACGTCGTCATTGGCCGCCTTCATGGCATCGTAGTTGAACGTATAGCCCTTGGCCTTCGGGTCACGCGTCGCCCAGATCATCGTCTCATGCGCGTTCTGGAAGCGGCGGCCCTTGAAGTTCGGCATCGGGTTGGTCTTGCGCCAGACGATGTCGTTGAGGATCCAGAAATTGAGATCCTGCAAGGTCGCGCCGACGCGAAAGATGTTGTGGTAGGAGCCGATGACCCAGATCGTGCCCGACGGCTTCAGCACGCGGCGGCAGGCGAGCAGCCAGGCGCGGGTAAAGGCATCGTAGGCTTCGAAGGAGGCGAACTGGTCCCACTCGTCGTCGCAGGCATCGACCAGCGACTGATCGGGACGGTGCAGCGCGCCGCCGAGCTGGAGATTGTACGGCGGATCGGCGAAGATGACATCGACGGACTGGTCGGGAAGCGCTTCGAGCGCGGCAACGCAATCGCCCTTGATGATCGTATCGAGCCAACCGCTCTTGCGGGGCGAACGGGAGACGTCTGCAAGCGAAAGAACAGATGGCATGTGATACTCGCTGATACGCTGACTCGGAACGGAACTTGATGGTGCTTATGGTTACCGAAGATGGTTACCAAAGACTGAAGAGCGAGCGAAATTCGTCTTATTTTTGCGAATGTTACATTCCGTACAAGGTCGCGCCGCATCCCATCGTCCCGACAAAAAACGCAGCCATCACCCCCAATTGGAGGGCTGTGGCTCTGTGCAGAACAGGATATCAAGTTCCCTGACGGACATCGTCTCACAGCACTCTCCTGACCATAGGAAACCGGCATGGCCACCTTCGAAGGCAAATCCATTCGCGACATCATCGAAGGCACCGATGCCAACGACTTCATTTACGGTTGGGGCGGCGATGATGACCTCTATGGACTCGGCGGCGACGACAGGATCGATGGCGGTGCCGGCAATGACAGGATTTTTGGCGGGATATGGAGGGACACTCTCCTCGGCGGCTCCGGCGACGACACGATCGATGGCGGCGACCATAGCGACCAGCTCTTCGGCGGAAGCGGCAACGACATCCTGAAAGGCGGCGGCGACGACGATTATGTTGCAGGCGGTAACGGCAGCGACACGATCGATGGGGGCACCGGTGACGACAATCTCTACGGCGACACGGGACAAGACACCATCTTCGGCGGAAGCGGAACCGACAAAATCAAGGGCGGTTCGGGCCAGGACACGATCAAGGGCGGAGACGGCGACGACCTGATCATAGGGGACGAGGGCTTTCTCAACACCCAGCTTGGCCTCGCGCCTCACGTCAAAGGCCTCGACGATATCCTCGACGGTGGAGACGGCGATGATCGCATCGCCGGCGAATTCGGCAATGACACGATCACCGGCGGTGCCGGCAACGACTATCTCGCCGGTGGCAGCGGCAGCGACACCATCGATGGCGGCGACGGCAACGACCATATCGAGGGCGCCTTTGTCGAGACGATCTGGGACGATCTGACGGAAGGCTACAGCGAGGGCATCGCACCCAACAATAACGACGTCCTGAGGGGCGGCGCAGGCGATGACTTCATCAACAGCGGCGGCGACGGCGGCAACGACATTCTGGACGGCGGTAGCGGCAAGGACGAGCTCCAGGGCGGCAATGGCAACGACACCCTGATCGGCGGCAGCGGCGACGATAAACTGAGCGGGTATGACGGCGGCGACATCCTCGAAGGCGGCACCGGAGCCGATACCATGGATGGCGAAGACGGTTACGACTTCGCATCCTACCGCAACGCGACCAAGGCGGTGACGGTTGATCTCACCAATTTCGACTACAACACGGGCGAGGCCACCGGCGATCTTCACATCTCCGTCGAGGGCCTGATCGGGTCGCGCTTCAACGACAGGCTCGTCGGCTACAACAGCGCAAACACGCTCGAAGGCGGAGCCGGAGCGGACACGCTGATCGGGGATGTGCTTCTCGGGGGCAAGCCTGTCTGGGGCGAAAGCTCCGATACGGCCGCCTACACCCTGGCAAGCACAAAGGTGACCGCCAGCCTCGCTTCCCCTTCCAAGAACACCGGGGATGCGAAGGGAGACAAGTACATCTCGATCGAGAACCTGACCGGTAGCCGGTTTGCGGACGTGTTGATCGGTGACGGCAAGAACAACGTCCTGACGGGCGGCGCGGGCAGCGACAAGCTCGACGGCGGCAACGGAAACGACACAGCGTCCTATTTCAACGCCCTTTCCGGCGTGACGGCCAGCCTGATGGCACCCTCCGGAAACCGCGGCGACGCGAAAGGAGACAGCTATACCGCAATCGAAAATCTCGTCGGCTCGGATTTTGCCGACAGACTGACCGGTAACAACGGCGCCAATGTCCTTGACGGCGGCGGCGGCGACGACTGGTTCGACGGCGGTGCGGGCGACGACCGCCTTATCGGAGGCGCAGGCAATGACACGGTTGCCTATGGCACCGCGACGGCGGCCGTTCTGGTCAATCTTGTCGCAGCCTCCAAAAACACCGGCGTCGCCAAGGGCGACACCTATTCCTCGATCGAAAACGCTGTCGGCAGCCGCTTCAACGACACGTTGATCGGGACATCCCGCGGCAACATCCTTGTCGGCGGTCGTGGTGCGGACAGGCTCGACGGTGGGGCGGGATCCGACACGGCATCCTATGAGAATGCCGCCAAGGCCGTGATTGCAAACCTCACCTCGCCGTCCAAGAACACGGGCGACGCCAAGGGCGACAGCTACCATTCGATCGAGAACCTGACGGGCTCGGCCTTCGCCGACACCCTGACCGGCGATAAAGGCGACAACGTCCTGACCGGCGGCGCCGGCGCCGACAGGCTGAATGGCGGCGATGGACAAGACATCGCATCCTATTCGACGGCGGCGAAGGCTCTCACCGTCAATCTCGGCGCGCTCACCAAGAATACCGGCGACGCCAAGGGCGACACCTATATCTCGATCGAAACGATCAGGGGATCGAGCTTCAACGACAAGCTGATCGGCAGCAGCGCGGGGAACGACCTGCGGGGCGGCGATGGAAACGACAGCATTTCCGGTGGTGGTGGCAACGACCGGCTCGATGGCGAGAACGGCGACGACACCCTCAAGGGTGGCGACGGCAACGATACGCTGATCGGCGCCGCCGGTGTCGACAGGCTGGACGGCGGGGCGGGAAAAGATACGGCTTCCTATGAGACCGCCGGCAGAGGGGTGACGGCCCAGCTGGGATCGCCGCAGTACAATAGCGGCGATGCCTATGGGGACAGCTACAGGTCGATCGAGAACATCACCGGGTCGAAGTTCGGCGACACCCTGAAAGGCGACGACGCCGACAACACCCTTTCCGGCGGCAAAGGTTACGATACGCTGATCGGCGGCTACGGCAATGATCGCGTCATCGGCGGCGAAGGCAACGACATCCTGTCCGGCAATAACGGGATCGACGAATTCCTGTTCAACACGCGCTTTTCCTCCGCCGGAACAGACACGCTGACGGACATGAGATTCTTCTACGTGGACGGTGAAGATGAAGTCGCCAAGGACATCATCCTGCTCGATCACGACATCTTCACGAAGCTCGGCCCCGTCGGCACCCTGTCGGAAGAGGCGCTGTCGATCAACTCGATCAGCGAAGCCACCTCCGCCAGCGACCGGATCATCTACAACTACATGAACGGCTGGCTGACCTATGACAGCAACGGCAGCAAGGCGGGCGGGACCATCGTGCATTTCGCAACGGTCACCACCTATCTGGAAGAAGAGGAAAAGCCGTGGAGCTTCGTGCCTGAGCACACCCAGTTCCAGATCGTCTGACCGGCACGGGCCTTGATGGCCGGGCTGCAGCGGTGCGGCCCTTCCAGGCAAACTTCGCGGCCGCGAATATCCGCCCTCTCCCGCACGTTTCCCGATGGAGACTGTTTTGGCCTTGCCGACGGGAACGGCCGGGTTTTCCGCGAAACCGAGGAGGAAAAGCCTTGCGACTGAAAGCCGCCTTCCTGCTTCTGGCGGGGCTTCTTGCCGCCACACAGACGATTGCCGCCGACAAGACGATGATCGTGCTCGATGCCTCCGGTTCCATGTGGGGACAGATAGACGGGCGCGCCAAGATCGACATCGCCCGCGAGACGCTGGGCACCGTGCTGAAATCCGTGCCGGTGGGCACCGAACTCGGCCTGATGGTCTACGGCCACCGCGAGAAGGGGTCGTGCAGCGATATCGAGCTTGCCGTGCCGCCCGGCGCCGGTACGGAAAACGCGATCACCGCCTTCGTCAACAGTCTCAACCCGAAGGGCAAGACGCCGATCACCCAGTCCGTCCAGCAGGCGGCGGATATCCTGAAATACACCGAGGACAAGGCGACGGTCGTTCTCGTCACCGACGGTCTCGAAACCTGCGAGGCGGACCCTTGCGCACTGGCCTCGGCGCTGGAGAGCAAGGGGGTCGACTTCACCACCCACGTCGTCGGCTTCGGCCTGACGGAAGAGGAAGGCAAGCAGGTCGCCTGCCTTGCCGAAAATACCGGCGGCAAATATTTCCAGGCCACCGACGCCGCGCAACTCGTCGCTGCGCTGACGGAGACAGTAGCGGAAGCGCCGATGGCCAAGCCCAAGCAGGAAGAGGTGGCGGTGGCCGAACCGGAACCCACGCCGGCGATCGAGTTCAACACAGAGCTGGACAGCGTGCTCTCCGAGGGGGGCCCTTCGCTTGGCGACAACGACAACGTCTTCTGGCAGATCTACAGGGCGGATGCGAATGGCGCACCGGCCGGCGACACCGTGGAGACCCAGTACAAGGGCAAATATTCCGGCAACTACCCGGCGGGCAAGTATGTTGCCGTGGCCACGCTGCAGAGTTCGATCAAGCGCGAAATCCCCTTCGAGGTCAAAGAGGGCGAGGTCGCAAAACCCTTCGTCAACTTCGATGCCGGCCTGGTCGTCGTCACACCGAAGCGCACGCCGCAGGATGCCGAAGCCGATGGCAACGCATCTGTCGAAATCGCTTTCGGCGATTACTCCACGACCTACTACGGCTTAGCGAAATTCTATGCCTCCGCCGGCGAGGTGAAGGTGAACGGTGCCATCGGCCCCTCCAAGACGTCCGAGACGTTTTCGGTGAAGGCTGGTGAAACGGTCGAGCGCGATCTCGTCATCGGCTCCGGCATCGTGCTCAACAAGGCCGTCTATGCGGAAGGCGGGCCAGAGGTTGATTCCGGCAATGTGTTCTTCGAAGTCGTCGAGGCCAAGAAGAGCATCGACGGCACACGCAAGAGCGTCACCTATAGCTACGGCACCGGCACGAAGCTCGACGTGCCGACCGGCGATCTCGTGCTGACGGCGAAGCTCGGCTCGGCAACCGGCGAGGTTCCAATCAGCCTCAAGGCCGGCGAAATGAAGGAGGTCGTCGTCAACCTCAATGCCGGCGTACTGGCTATCAGCGCGCCCGGCGCAAACTTCATCGAAATCCTCAGCGCCACGAAGGACATCCAGGGCAACCAGAAATCCATGTCCAACAACTTCGGCGTCGAATGGCAGGACACGCTGCCGCCCGGTGACTATGTGGTGCGCGTCAAATACGAGGGCGACACGGCACCGAAGGAAGGCAAGGCGACGGTCAAGGCCGGGGAGCGTTCGGAAATCACGGTGCAGTAAAACCCGCTGGAACGGCCCGCGCTACAGGCGGGCCGTTTCCTCACGCCGCGTGAAAACTCCGGCTGTCTTCCGGCGCCTCGTCGCGGTCATTCAACCCATAATCCCTCACGACATTCGCGATGCGCAGCCGATAGGCGTCGAACACGCCGCCGCGGCCGAGCGCCTGGGCGGCGCGGTGCTCTTCCGTCGTCCGCCATGCCTTCACCGCCGTCTCGTCGCGCCAGAAGGAGAGCGAGAGCAGGCGCGTCGGATCGGTGAGGCTGCGGAAGCGCTCGATGGAACGGAAGCCGTCGATATCGTCGAGAAGCGGGCGCAGGTCCCTTGCGGTGTCGAGATAGAGGTCCATGCGGCCGGGTGCCGGCACCACTTCGAAGATGACGGCGATCATGGTGCAATCCCCGGCGCATGCGGCAGGGAAACGTTCTTCAGGAAGATGCGGTCCTCCTTCAGGATGAAGCGCTCCTTGCGCGCGAAGTCGTAGTTCTCCCGCCCGAGCGGATCGATGGCGAGCCGGGCGCGATAGGCCTCGTAGGCGGCAAGGCTTTCGATGTTGTAGACGCCGTAGGCCGTGGTGGACGAGCCTTCGTGCGGGCCGAAATAGCCGATGAGATCGGCGCCGCAGCGCGGGATTGCCTGGCCCCAGTTCTGCGCATAGGTGGCGAAGGCATCCCTGCGGAAGGGGTCGATTTCGTAGCGGATGAAGCAGGTGATCATCGTCGTCTCCTTGTTTTCACGATGCCCCCTTCTCCCACATTGCCATGCGCGAATGCTTCGGCTACCATCGAACTATGAAAGAAGGACCGGATATTTCCCAGATCGGCGCGCTGATCGGCGATCCCGCCCGCGCCAACATGTTGACCGCCTTGATGGGCGGCCAGGCGTTGACGGCGACCGAACTTGCCGGCGCGGCCGGCATCACGTTGCAGACGGCCAGCTCCCACCTGTCGAAACTCGAGACCGGTGGCCTGCTGGTCCAGCGCAAACAGGGACGGCACCGCTATTTTGCGCTCGCCGACGACGAGGTCGGCCTGCTCCTCGAAAACATCATGGGCTTTGCCGCCAATCGCGGCCTCATGCGCACCCGTCCCGGCCCGAAGGACCCGGCCTTGCGCAAGGCGCGTGTCTGCTACAACCACCTGGCCGGCGATTTCGGCGTGCGCATGCTGGACCGGCTGGTGGCCGACGGCGACGTGACGCTCGATGGCGAGGAGGCCGACCTGACGGAGCGCGGCGAGGCCCGCATTGCCGCCCTCGACATCGACGTGTCGGCCCTCAAGGCCCAGCGCCGGCCGGTCTGCCGCACCTGCCTCGACTGGAGCGAACGGCGCTCGCATCTTGCGGGCTCTCTCGGCGAGGCGCTGCTGACCCGCTTCATCGCCGATGGCTGGGCCAAGCGTGAGCCCGACAGCCGCGCCATCCGCTTCACGCCCGAGGGCGAGCGTCGTTTCATGGCGTTGTTTCCGTAAAGCACGACAAGGGGCGGCCCGAGAGCCGCCCTGGATTTTCCGCAACACGATATCGGGCTACAGGAGGAAATAGCCTTTCTGCATGGTGAAGGCATCGTCGAGATGGATGGTGAAATCCGCCTTCCCGTCGCCGTTCACGTCGCCGGAGACATAAGTATCCGAGGCTCGCCTGTCGTAGATCAACTGCCCGGCCTTGCCGGTAAAATCGCCCTCGGCGGCGACGAAGGTGAAGGCCTGGTTGCCGGCGACCTTGGTGTTGGCGTCGATGACGGAGAGGTCGATGCGATCGGCGCTGGTGAAGTCGTGGATCGTATCCCGGCCGCTCGATGCCACGGTCGAGTCCTTGATCGACCTGAAGACGAAGGTGTCCCTGGCAGCACCGCCAAAGAGATCGTCGGCGCCACGGCCGCCATTGATCGTGTCCTGGCCACCGCCACCGGAAATGGTGTCGTTTCCGTCCTTGCCGCTCAGCACGTTCGCCACTCCGTTGCCGCGCATGACGTTGCCGCCGGCATTGCCCGTGCCACTGATCGAACCGCTGCCGGTCAGCGTGAGGTTCTCCTGGGAATCACCAAGGCGCCAGCTGACGGAGGCCTCCACCCTGTCCGTGCCGGAATCGGCATAGTCGAAGCGGAAAGCATCGTTCCTGTTGTCGATGACGTAGGTATCGTTGCCGGCGCCGCAGTCGAATGTGTCGGCACCCGTGCCGCCATTCAGGGTGTCGTTGCCGACACCGCCCTCCATGCTGTCGTTTCCCGCGCCGCCGGAAAGATAGTCGTTGCCCGCGCCACCGGTCATGCGGTCATCGCCGGCCCCGCCGTAGAGGTAATCCTTGCCGTCGGCCTGCGCGCCGAGATCGGCCCCGTCAAGGATGTCGTCGCCGGCACCGCCAAAGAGGATATCGGAGCCATCACCGCCGGCCATGTCGTCGTCCCCGCCGCCGCCGCGCAAGGTATCCGAGCCGGCCTCGCCATAGAGTTCGTCGATACCCTCCCCGCCATGGAGGCGGTCATCGCCCGTGCCGCCGTAGAGATGGTTCATCGACTGCGCGGCGTATGTCTTGTCCTTGATATCCGCCCAGAGGATATCGTTTCCGGAACCGCCATGGAGGCTGTCGCCACCGATACCGCCAACCAGTAGGTCGTTGCCGGCATCGCCATAGAGCTGGTCATGACCACCCTGCCCGTAGATCTTGTCGGCGCCGTTTCCGCCATAGAGCGTATCGGAGCCGCCGTGCGAGTTGTACTGCCAGTTCGGTTCGTCGGTGCCCGTATCGCCGAAGATACGGTCATCGCCATCGCCGCCATAGGCGACATCGCCTTCCGTGGTTTCCGTCGGGTCCTGGTAGATGTCGCCGAAAATGGTGTCGTTGCCGCCGTAGCCGCGGATCGCGCCCTCTTGGAACGCGCTGTCGGAATCCACATGATTGTCGTAGGTTCCGTCACCCAGGACGCGCGCCGTGCCCCACAGCATGTCATTGCCGCTCGTGCCCGTGATATTGCCATTCGGATCTCTTGCCATTTCGATCTCCTGACGGAACCGTTGCACCAATCCCCTGCACTATAGGGCCACGCGACGACGCCCCTGTTCCTCAGGTAACAGCGCGTGGCGGCAAAATGCAACGCGACCTTGCGCATTCCCTCAACACAGGGTCGCAGCACGCCAGCCCTGCCAATCTGGCAATTGTCGCCTCCGGCCCTTTCGTGTAGGGAAGCCCCGCTTGCCGGGCGTATCGCTGCCCCCCAAAGGAAAGACGACGACATGGACGGTTTCGACCTCATCATTTTCGACTGCGACGGCGTTCTGGTCGATTCGGAAATCATCGCGGCGGAGGTGGAATCCCGCCTTCTGACGGAGGCCGGCTATCCGATCGGCGTCGAGGAGATGGGCGAGCGCTTCGCCGGCATGACCTGGCAGAACATCCTGCTGACGATCGAGCGGGAAGCCTCCATTCCGCTCTCGGCCTCGCTGCTCGACAAGTCGGAAAAGCTGCTCGATGCGCGCCTCGCCGCCGAGGTGAAGATCATCGACGGCGTCAAGTCGATGCTGTCGCGCATCCGCAAGCCCTACTGCATCTGCTCCAACTCGGCGTCGCACCGCCTCGACATGATGCTCTCGAAGGTCGGCCTCAAGCAGGTCTTCGCCCCGCATATCTATTCCGCCAAGGATCTCGGCCCGGACCGCGTCAAGCCGAAGCCGGATATCTTCCTGCACGGCGCAAAGCAGTTCAAGGCCGATCCCGCCCGCACGCTGGTCATCGAGGATTCGGTGCATGGCATTGCCGGTGCCCGGGCCGCCGGCATGCGCGTCGTCGGCTTCACCGGCGCCTCGCACACCTATCCCTCCCATGCCGACCGGTTGACGGAAGCCGGCGCCGAGACCGTGATCTCGCGCATGAGCGAACTGCCCGAGGTCATCGCAGCGCTTGCGGAATGGCAGGAAGCGATCTGAATTTTCATGCACGCAAAACGAAAAGGCCGCGGAAGCTATCTTCCGCGGCCTTTTCGCTGAATGGGTGAAGCCGGTTACTTCGTGTTGTACGGGCCCTCGTCGAAACCGACAAAAGCGCGCACGAAGCCACCCGAGCCGCCGGGAATGGCGACATTGTCCTTGGTGAAGACGAACTGCGCCGTACCCTCGGCCGGAATGTTGACCGGGAACTGCACGAGATCGGAAAAGAGCGTGTTGTTGCCATCGGCGGCGGCGACGCGGATCGGCACATTGACCGTGCCGCCGGCAGTGCCGGCCGGGCCGACGACGATGCGGCCCTGCACCATCACCGTCATGACGAGCTGGCTTTCGTTGATCACGCAACGGCGCGTCGTTTCGGCAAGCGTCACCTGATAGAGCAGTTTCGACGGGTCGTCCTTGGCGCCCTTGGCAAAGCGGCGCAGCACGGCCGTGCCGTCGCGCAGATAGACCTGCGGGCACGCGCCCTGCACGACGGCGCCCTGCGTCTGCTGGACGGCCGGCTGCGTGCCGGTGCCCGATGTATCGCTGGAGACGCCGAGATCGGCGGGCTTGTCCGTCTGGTTGCAGCCGGCAACGATGGCGAGAAGGGAGATGCCGAGAAAGCGGCGGATCGTCATTGCAAACACGTTACTTTTACCCCTGCGATCAGGCCCCGCCCCCGGCGCCAAGCCTTTCGGAACTCGTTTTACGGGCCTTTTCACGACCCTAGGCGATGGTCTATAGCAGCGACGCGGCGAAAAATCGATTGTCGAATGAACCCGCCCGCAGAATTTCGGAAAGGCTCGTTTTCGAACGGGCAGTACGCAAAGGCATTGCCACGATCTGCCGCAAAGAGACCTGCGGCAAGCGTGGCCTTTCGGGTAAGGTCGGAAGGACGATGGCAGCACAGCGACCGAACGACCGGTGGAGGATTTTCTCCACAGCCCCCAACCATTCCAAGGACCTGTGAACGTGGATTATGTTTCGACGCGGGGCGAGGCCCCTTCCCTCGGCTTCTCCGATGCGCTTCTGGCGGGGCTTGCCCGCGATGGCGGCCTCTATGTGCCGCGCGAATGGCCGACCTTCTCGAAGAAGGACATCCGGGCGTTGCGCGGAAAATCCTACGAGGAGATCGCCTTCACCGTTCTCTCGCCCTTCGTCGAGGGTGACATTCCGGCCGACAAGTTCCGCGCGATGATCGACGAGGCCTATGCCACGTTCCGTCATCCGGCGATCGCGCCGCTCGTGCAGATCGGCCCGAATTCGTTCGTCGTGGAGCTGTTCCACGGCACGACGCTCGCCTTCAAGGACGTCGCGATGCAGTTGCTCGCCCGCCTGATGGACCATGCGCTGGCCGTACGCGGCGAACGCGCCACCATCGTCGGCGCCACCTCGGGCGATACGGGCGGTGCCGCCATCGACGCCTTTGCCGGTCGCGAGCGCACCGATATCTTCATCCTCTTCCCCGAGGGCAAGGTCTCGCCGGTGCAGCAGCGCCAGATGACGACCTCCAGGGAAAAGAACGTCCACGCGCTCGCCATCAAGGGCAATTTCGACGACTGCCAGAACCTCGTGAAGGCGATGTTCAACGACACGAAGTTCCGCGACGGCATGAAGCTTTCGGGCGTCAACTCGATCAACTGGGCGCGCATCATGGCCCAGATCGTCTATTACTTCACGACGGCGGTGGCGCTGGGCGGCCCCGACCGGAAAATCTCCTTCACCGTGCCGACGGGCAATTTCGGCGATATCTTCGCCGGCTACGCCGCCAAGCGCATGGGCCTGCCGATCGACAAGCTGGTCATCGCCACCAACGAGAACGACATCCTCGCCCGCACGATGAAGACCGGCCGTTACGAGATGAAGGGCGTGAAGGCCACCACCTCGCCCTCGATGGACATCCAGATCTCCTCGAACTTCGAGCGCCTGCTGTTCGAAGCCTATGACCGCGATGCGGGTGCGGTGCGCCGCGCGATGGAAAGCCTCAAGCAATCGGGCGCCTTCGAGATCGAGGACAAGGCGCTGAAAGCGATCCGGAAAAAATTCCGGGCCGGCCGCGCCACGGAAAAAGAGGTCGCCAAGACCATCAAGACGACGCTTGCCGACACGGGCTACCTGCTCGATCCGCATTCGGCGATCGGCGTCTTCGTTGCCGCAAAGCACGAGAAGCCAGGCGCTCCGATGGTGACGCTCGCCACCGCGCATCCGGCAAAATTCCCCGCCGCAGTAAAATCGGCGTGCGGTATTGACCCGGCGCTTCCGCCGTGGCTTGCTGACCTCATGCAAAGGGAGGAGCGGTTTGACGTCCTGAGCGCTGAGCTCGACGTCGTGGAAGCCTTCATCGGCGACCACTCGCGAATCCGGGTCTAGGGCGACGCCGGGAGCGGTTCGCGCCCGGCATTGCGTGTTTACAGGGAGGGCCTTTCCGGTTTCCCGCGGGCGACGGAAAGGCTGAAAACGCAGAAAGTGCGCATGATGAAAGTTGAGTGCACCCGGCTTCCGTCCGGGTTGACCGTGGTGACCGAAAACATGCCCCATCTCGAGAGCGTCGCTCTCGGCGTATGGATCAAGTCGGGGTCGCGAAACGAAACCGCGGACGAGCACGGCATCGCCCACCTTCTCGAACACATGGCCTTCAAGGGCACCGAGCGCCGCTCCGCCCGCCAGATCGCCGAGGAAATCGAAAATGTCGGCGGCGAAGTCAACGCCGCCACCTCGACGGAAACCACCTCCTACTACGCCCGCGTGCTGAAGGACCATGTCCCGCTCGCCGTCGACATCCTCGCCGACATCCTGACGGAATCCGTCTTCGACGACGAAGAGCTTAGGCGCGAAAAGCACGTCATCCTGCAGGAGATCGGCGCTGCAAACGACACGCCCGACGACGTGGTCTTCGACAAGTTCTCCGAAGTCGCCTATCGCGAGCAGATCATCGGCCGCGCCATCCTCGGCACGCCGGATTCGGTGCTGTCCTTCTCGCCCGGCGAAATCCGCAGCTATCTCGATCGCAACTACACGACGGACCGCATGTTCGTCGTGGCGGCCGGCGCCGTGAACCACGACGAATTCGTCCGCCAGGTCGAGGACCGCTTTTCGACATTGCCGACCGCGCCGAAAATCTCGCCCGTGTTCGAGCCCGCCCGCTACACCGGCGGCGACATTCGCGAGACGCGCGACCTGATGGATGCGCAGGTTCTGCTCGGCTTCGAGGGCAAGGCCTATCACGCGCGCGATTTCTACTGTTCGCAGATCCTCGCCAACATCCTCGGCGGCGGCATGTCCTCGCGCCTCTTCCAGGAAGTGCGCGAGCATCGCGGCCTGTGCTACTCGATCTACGCTTTCCACTGGGGCTTTTCCGATACCGGCATTTTCGGCATCCATGCCGCAACCGGCGGCGAGAACCTGCCGGAACTGATGCCTGTCATCTTCGATGAACTGAAGAAGTCGTCGGAAACCATCCACCAGCAGGAAATCGAGCGCGCCCGCGCGCAAATCCGCGCGCAGCTTCTGATGGGCCAGGAAAGCCCTGCCGCCCGTGCCGGCCAGATCGCCCGCCAGATGATGCTCTACGGCCGCCCGATCCCCAACGAGGAGCTGATGGAGCGCCTGCAGGGCATCACCATCGAGCGCCTGACCGACCTCGCCGGTCGCCTGTTCTTCGACACGGTGCCGACGATCTCCGCCATCGGTCCGCTGGAACACCTCGTTTCCACCGGCGACATTGCACGCTCGCTGTCGCGCGGCACCATCGATCGCGCGGCGAGCTGAGCTGCCCATCGCCCTGGCGGCCGACCTTCGGCCGTCAGGCGGGAAATCCCGGTTCTCCGGCAGGCCGGTTCAAAGATGCGGAGGCACCTTCACCTTCAGCAGTTCGACGAGTGCCGGGTCCATGAAAGCGTAGTCATCGGGAATATCCAGACAGATCAGCCGCTTGCCCTTGAGGGACGAGCGGTATCCGGCCTGTATCTTGCTGCGATGGGCTTTCTCCATCACAAACACGATATCAGCCCATTCGATCTCTTCCGACGACAGCGGGTTTTCCGCGTCATTGTTCGTGCCGGCCGACGACGTCTCGATCCCCGGCCAATCGGCGAAAACCTGTTCGGCGGTCGGGCTGCGGAGCCTGTTCTGGCTGCATATGAAGAGAACGTTTTTCACGATAGCGCTTTTCCGAAATCCAAGCGTGCGTGATAGCAGCGGGACGAGAGTGCGTCGACAAAGACGCACATGTTCCACTCAAAAAACAAAACCCGCCTTGCGGCGGGTTGCTTGGTCGGGATCTGGGAGGAGGATCCCGACGGGTATCAGGGATGACCGGGCTGGCGCTGCCGCATCGGGCGCGCCGATGTCATCCCTCGTAGCGCGGGGCGCTTGCCCCGGAGCCGTATCAGCCGAAAACGACCATGCCCTTGACGGCAGCCTGGATGTTCGAGCGGGAGATGCCGAGGTCCTGCAGGGCGCGGTCATCGAGGGCGCCGAGTTCACGGACGGCGCGGCGTTCAGCGGCATTCTTCTTGAGCTTTGCGAAGATGTTCATGGGTCAGGTCCTTTGGATTTGCTTGGTGTGTTTCTCTTGCGTTGATCAATAGATAGTCGACCCCTTGCTCAAAGAAAATGCATATGCTTACACCGCAGGCATGCGGCTTTTGCATAGCACCAAAACCAGACCATTTTCGCGCGATAGTGGCTGCCTGCCAGACTATTCCAGGTCGTCCTGCACGAAGACGTCGGTGACGTGGATATCCGTCGTCTCCAGCCGTCCCGGACCGAGATTGACGAATTTGTGCGGCATTGGCCGGTCCGGACACAACCGGCCGCCACGGCCACCAGCCTGTGTCACCCACGATGAATGGCGCTCACCCTGCCGGACAATAGAGACCCATCATAGGGATGGCGATGCAGCGGCGGCCCTCCCACTTTGCGGTCGAGGCGACCGACGTCTGGCGTGTCACGCTTCAAGCGGCCGGCGGGTTCGATTGCGCCACGCCGTCACAATCCTTTCGACAGTGACATCTTCCGGCTCGCTGGTATCCACCGTCAGGTCGTAGGTGCAATAGTCATGGGTCTTCAGGTGAAAGACCGCCTCGCCGACCCTTCGATCGCTGCGTTGCAGTTCTCTCCGCTCCAGTTCCGCGACCGGCGCATGCACCCCTACCCAGAACACATCCAGCGGTGCCAGCAAGCGGTGCAGGCTTTCAGCCCAGCTCTCTTCCTCCACGATATGTTCGACGAGCAGGTCATTGCCAGCTTCGGCAAAAGATAAGATGGAGCGGTGAAATCCATCGAAAAACCGGGCACGCTCAAAACCATGCCGACGTGCATCACGCTTGATCGTGCGAAATCCCGCATCGGCCAGCTGGTCGGACGCATAATAGCAGAACGGCTCGGGCAGCGCCGTCCGCAGCGCCTTTGCCAATGTCGATTTCCCTGAACTGGATGTGCCATTCAGCAGGATGATCCGACCAGCTTCCATACAAATTCTCTCGTGCTTCTACCGCCGACACAGCGAAGATTTTTACAGGATACTTCCCCGTCAGGCCACCGTCACCCCAATCTCAGGCCGCCGACCGAAATGCGGCGGTATCCGCAGGCATGACCGCATCTGGCGCAAAGCAACGACCCGTCCGCCTCCACCATCCCATTTGACGCCATCGCGCCTCTCGGAATACTCTCATGCAAAGATGCGCTTTTGGGCGAACCGGGCGGAGGAATGGATGACACGGTCGGTTTTTCGGTTTCTGTCCCGGCAGCCCGACACTGTGGAACTCGTCAGCGACCGGCATCTGCTTCGCCTTCCGCGCTTCCACGACTACAGGCAATGGTATCAGCTCCGCTCCGAAAGCCGGCGGTTCCTCGAACCCTGGGAGCCGACCTGGCGCAGCGACGAGTTGACGGAAAGTTCCTTCCGGGCGCGCGTTCTCAGAAATGAACAGGAATTTTCATCCGGCCAGGCCGTGCCGCTGCTCGTCTTCGAACGGGCCGAAAAGACGCTGCTCGGCGGTCTCACCGTCGGCTATATCAGGCGCGGCGCGGCGCAATGCTGCATGATCGGCTACTGGATGGGCGAACGTCATGCCGGCCACGGGCACATGTTCGGCGCCCTGAAACTGGCCATACCCTATATCTTTTCGAGCCTTCAGTTGCACCGTATCGAGGCAGCCTGTATTCCAGACAACACAAGAAGCATCCGTCTCCTTGAAAAGGCCGGCTTTCGGCAGGAAGGCTACCTTCGGGAGTATCTGAAGATAAACGGGGAGTGGCGCGACCACGTGATGTTTTCGCTTCTGGCAGCCGACAGGCCGTCGTGAGCAAATCCAGCGAAACACCGAGACGACAGCTGGAACATCCGGGCGCGACAGGACTGGGCAGTACCTAAGGACAATGCGCTTTCAATGACGTCTTCATTCGTGCCGCAAACGCTGCGTGCCAGCCGGTTGCTCGCCCTCATCCTCCTGACAACGATGCTCCTTGTCGGCATGCTGACGGGCCGCGCGCTGGCCGTCGAGCCCGTCAAGATTTCCCGTGACGACACGGCGCTGGACCTCACGGCCACCACCGAGATCTATACGGGCCGCGGCGAGGCCTTCCAGGTGTCCACCGCGCCCGGCACGGACGGTATCGTGCGCCGCATCGAGGTGCGCGCCACCTCGGAGGACCACCAGGGCGACTGGGCCGTCTTCGCGCTCGCCAATGTCTCGGAAGAGCAGATCGACCGCCTGATCGTCGCACCCCACTTCCGCCTCGTGCAGTCGAAACTGTTCTGGCCGGACCTCGGCGCCAAGCGCATCATCTCGATCACGCCGAGCGAAGGTTTTGCGCTCGACCGTCAGCAGAGCGAGGAGGCGGACGTCTTCCGCATCACGCTCAACCCCGGCACGGTCGTCACCTTCGTTGCGGAACTCGCCACCCCCGACCTGCCGCAGATCTATCTCTGGGAGCCCGACGCCTACAAGGATACGGTCAACGCCTTCACGCTCTACCGTGGCATCGTGCTCGGCATTGCGGGCCTGCTCGCGGTGTTTCTCACCATCCTTTTCGTGGTGAAGGGCACCTCCATGCTGCCGGCGACGGCGGCGCTCGCCTGGGCCGTACTCGGCTATATCTGCGTGGATTTCGGCTTCCTGTCGAAACTCATCAGCATCACGGCCGGGGATGAACGAATATGGCGCGCCGGGACGGAGGTGTTCCTGGCGGCGGGCCTCGTGGTCTTCCTCTTCACCTATCTCAACCTCAATCGCTGGCACGCGCATCTTTCCTATGCGACGCTCGCCTGGATTCTGGGCCTCGGCCTGCTTTTCGGCGTGGCGATCTACGATCCGCCGATCGCCGCCGGCATTGCCCGCCTGTCCTTTGCCCTGACCGGCACGGTCGGCATCGTGCTCATCGCCTATCTCGGCTTCAACCGCTACGACCGCGCCATCCTTCTCGTGCCCGCCTGGGCGCTGACCCTCGTCTGGCTATTCGGCGCCTGGCTGACGGTGACGGGTCAGCTCAACAACGATATCATCCAGCCCGCCCTTGGCGGCGGCCTCGTGCTGATCGTGCTGCTCATCGGCTTCACGGTGATGCAGCACGCCTTTGCCGGCGGCGCCTACAGCCAGGGCCTGTTCTCCGATCTCGAACGCCAGTCGCTGGCCCTGACAGGCTCGGGCGATACTGTCTGGGACTGGGACGTGGCGCGCGACCGGGTCGTCACCATTCCCGACATTTCCATCCAGCTCGGCCTCGCGCCCGGCGTCATGCACGGGCCGGCGCGCAACTGGCTGCCGCGCCTGCATCCCGATGATCGCGATCGGTTCCGCGCCACGCTCGACGTGCTGCTCGAACACCGCAAGGGCCGGCTCAACCATCAGTTCCGCGTGCGCGCCGAGGATGGCCACTATCATTGGCTCTCCATCCGCGCCCGCCCCGTGCTGGGCGCCAACGGCGAAATCATCCGCTGCGTCGGCACGATCATCGACATCACCGAGCAGCGCAATTCCGTCGACCGGCTGCTGCAGGATGCCCTGCACGACAACCTCACCGGCCTGCCGAACCGCCAGGTCTTCCTCGACCGGCTCCAGTCGATCCTGTCGCTGACAGGCAGTTCCGACAATGTGCGCCCGACGGTGCTGACCATCGATATCGACCGCTACAAGCAGGTCAACGATGCGCTCGGCATCGCCGCCGGCGACAATATCCTGATCGCGCTCACCCGCCGCCTGCGCCGCCTGCTGAAGCCGCAGGACACCTTGGCGCGTCTCTCCGGCGACCAGTTCGGCCTGATCCTGATGTCCGAGCGCGACCCGGCCAAGGTCGCCGATTTTGCCGATGCCGTCAGCAAGGCGATCATGGTGCCGATCAATTTCGGCGGTCGCGAGATCATTCTCACCGCCTCCATCGGCCTGGTTTCCTGGGTCGATCAGCAGGAGGACGCTCCGGGCCTGTTGAACGACGCGGAACTGGCCATGTACCGGGCGAAAAAGGCCGGCGGCAACCGCGTCGAACCGTTCCGTCCCGCCTTCCGCACCTTCGGCGCCGATCGCCTGCAGATCGAGACGGACCTGCGCCGCGCCATCGAACGCAAGGAACTGTCACTCGTCTATCAGCCGATCGTGCGTCTCAAGGATGCTGAGATCGCCGGCTTCGAGGCGCTGATGCGCTGGGATCATCCCAAGCGCGGCAACATTTCCCCCGCCGAGTTCATTCCGATCGCCGAAGCCTCCGATCTCATCAACCAGCTCGGCCTCTTCGCCTTCGACAAGGCGGCGAGCGACCTGATGGATTGGCAGCTGCAAACCGGCGACCTGCCGATCTTCGTCTCGGTCAATCTTTCGAGCGCCCAGCTGCTCAACAACGAGCTTTACAACGATGTGCGCGCCGCCCTCGCCAAGACGCGGTGCGCGCCTGAGAAGCTGAAGCTGGAACTCACCGAATCCATCGTCATGGAGAACCCCGAACAGGCCCGCCTCATCCTCGCCAAACTGAAGGATATCGGGCTCGGCCTCGCGCTCGACGATTTCGGCACGGGCCACTCCTCACTCGCCTATCTCACCCGCTTCCCCTTCGATACGATCAAGATCGACAAGGCGCTGGTGCGCGACGGTTCGGACAAGCGCACGGTGCTGCTCCGCTCGGTCATTTCCATGGCGCGGGAACTGGAGATGCAGGTGGTGGCCGAGGGCATCGAGTCCGAGGAAGAT
Source organism: Shinella sp. CPCC 101442 (assembly GCF_024704725.1). Classification (GTDB taxonomy): domain Bacteria; phylum Pseudomonadota; class Alphaproteobacteria; order Rhizobiales; family Rhizobiaceae; genus Shinella. The sequence continues at coordinate 749,091 of NZ_JALIQS010000002.1, forward strand.
GCAATCGAACTCGGCAACATGGGTTGCGAGTTCGGCCAGAGCTACCTCTTCGGCCCGCCGATCGGCTACGATTCGGTACAGCGGCTCTTGAAGGAGCGGTTTCCGCTGATGAAACGGGCGTAACGCCTCTCACCAACGGGGAGCGGCGTTAACGCGAGATATTGTCTGCCTTGGCTTCCGGCTTCGCAACGTTCTGCCAGTCCTGGCCCGATAGCACGAGACAGCTGACGCCTGCCACGTTCGTCACCACGATAGTCCAGGTGCCCTGTTCCGAGACGTAGATTTCGGCCACGGTCTGCGGGTTGACGAGACCGACGGCCGAGAGATGCTCGGCGTGCAGGGTATTCAGGAAACGCGTGACGGCATCGCGACTGGCGCAATTGTGCTGCGTTTGAGCGAGAACCGTTTCGGGATAGGCCGTCATCGCTGCCGCCAACATGACGGCAGTCACAAGGCTAAGAGTCACACAGCGTAACATGACGCACCACCTTTCGCCGGGTAAACCCGGCAGAAGAGATGCCTTCCGCTGGCCTTCTGCCGGTATCCGGCATGTCATGGCGCTCGCGGGCGAGATGCGGGCGAAGAACGCCACGCCCCATTATACAGCAGTGCGCGACGCGCTCAAAGATGAATCAACCGATTGATGAAACTGAGCTTCTCCACCACCGCAGGCGGCAGCACGAACGGGTAGCTGTCGGGCTGGCCCATGGAGCGCTGGATGGCATTCAGCGCGACGGAGAGCGGAATCCAGGCTTCGACGAGGCGGCCGGCATCGGGCGCGCGATAGGGATCGAAGGTCACTTCGGCTTCCAGCTCCTCGTGACCCTTCGGATCCGTGTTGAGGCCGAAGGCGCGGGCGGTTTCAAGGGTATCGGCGATATGGAAGAAATGCGCCCAGCACTCGGCGAAATCCTCCGCCGGATGGGCGCTCGCATAGGTGCTGATGAAATTCAACGACCAGTCGGCGGGCGGGCCTTGCTCATAGTTGCGCTGGAGGGCGGTGGCATAGTCCGCGCGCTCGTCGCCGAAGAGGCGGCGCGCCTCCTCGAGCGTCGCGTCGTCGCGAACCAGTTGCGACCAGTAGAAATGGCCGATCTCATGACGGAAGTGGCCAAGCAGCGAGCGGTAGGGTTCCCCCATCGAGACGCGCACGCTCTCGCGTACCTCGTCGTCGGCTTCGGCGGCGCGCAGGCTGATAAGGCCTGCTTCGTGGCCGGTCATCGCGGCATTGACGACATTGCCGTTGGCATCCAGTTCGTCCGCCAGGAAATCGAAGACGAGACCGCCATCGGGGTCCTCCTCGCGGGTAGGATGCGGTAGGCGCCAGCGCAGGATGGAGTAGAACAGATGGCGCTGCGCCAGCCCGATGCGCCGCCAACGCTCCAGCCCATGTGGATCCGTCGTCGGCACGATGCGGTTGTGCCGGCAGGCGGGGCAGAAGGCGTGCGGGCTGTCTGCGGGCAGCAGCCAATTGCAGACGTCCAGCGCCGCATTGTCGCAATACCGGTAGAGGCCTTCATTCGGTGCGATTTTCCAAAACCCCTCGCCTTCCGGCACCAGCGCGTGCAGCGTCACGTCCTCTGCGAGGAAACCGAGCGAGGAGCCGCAGCGCATGCACAGGCTGTTGTCGAAATGGATGGTCTGTCCGCAGGTGTTGCAGGTGAACAGTTTCATGGCGTCCCCATTCGGGCAGGATCACCCGTGCAAAATACCCGCACCGTCCGAAGACGATACGGGTATTGTTCAATCGCTGTCGCAGGCGGCGCGGGCGAGGCCCGCCGTCAGCCGTCAAAGACGGTCGATCGCGCCCTTGACGGCATCCTTGGCCTTACCGACAGCCTTCTGGGTCTTGCCCTTGGCTTCCTGGCCAGCGCCTTCGGCGCGCAGCTTGGGATTGTCCGTCGCTTTGCCGGCGGCCTGCTTGGCCTTGCCGGCGAGTTCGTTCGCGGTGCCCTTGATCTTGTCGCTCGTGCTACCCACCATCGTACTCCTGTTGTGTCCTCGCGTGCTCTTCACGCGGCGACACAACGGCGCAGAACCGTACAAGTTCCGAAGAAATGGAAACCTGTCGACGTCAGGCGTGGCCGGCTTCGGTGGACAGCATGGCGGGTGTGATGCCCATGAGCCCGAGCGCACGCTCGTACTTGCTGTCGAGATTGGTGTCGAAAATCAGCTCTTCCTGCGCGGGGCAACTCAGCCAGCCATTGTTGCCGATCTCGTTTTCGACCTGCCCGGCGCCCCAGCCGGCATAACCGAGCATCATCAGGCCGCGCTGCGGCCCGCGCCCGCGTGAAATGGCGCGCACGATGTCGAGCGTCGCGGTCATGCAGATGTCGTCGCTGACGGGGATGGAGGATTCCGACAGATAGTCGTCCGAATGCAAGACGAAACCGCGACCGCTTTCCACGGGGCCGCCGCAGCGGATGGGAAAGTCTAACGTGGAGCCCGGCAGGCGGATCACCTCGTCCTCGCCGACAAGATCGAGATGCAGCAGCACTTCTGAAAAGCTCAATTGCTGCGGCCGGTTGATCACGAACCCCATCGCGCCGTCAGCGGAATGGGCACAGATATAGACGACCGTTCGGGCGAAATTGGCATCGGCCATCCCCGGCATGGCGATCAGGAACTGACCGTCAAGGAAGCCACGTTCTCGTTTGTTTTTCAGAACCGAGATAGCCATGATGCGGGTAGCCTACCAATTCGCCGCCAAATGAAAAGCTTTCTTTTGGCCGGCGCGGCATGCCAGCCCTCACAGACACGCTATGGATCGTTCACGCCCGATCAAGCATTTATGATGACCGCCCAGGCGTTTGTCACTGGAAAGCGGCCCCGCGCGGCGCTAGATGTTTGGGTATGAAACGCTTGGAAACCGCCGCCTTCGCGCTGCTTTTCGCCTGTTCCCCCGCCATTGCGGCGACCTCGTCCTGGGTCGAGACGCCGGGCGGCGATGTGCGTCTCGTCGCGCTGCCGGCGGCTTCCGACGGTACGGTGCGCGCCATGCTCGACATCCGCCTGCACGACGGCTGGAAAACCTACTGGCGCGATCCCGGCGGCAGCGGCATTCCGCCGTCGATTGCCGTCAAAGGCGCGGAGTTGAAGTCGATCGGCTTTCCCGCGCCAAAACGCCTTGGCGACGAGACGAGCCATTATATCGGCTACGACGCATCCGTGCGCCTGCCGCTGACGCTCGCCAGGCCAGAGGGCGGTCCGATCACCGCCACGGTCTTTCTCGGTGTCTGCAAGGACATCTGCATTCCCGTGCAGGCCGAACTGACGACGGATGCGAGCGCGGAAAACTTCGCCAATCCGCTGGAGGAGATGGCGATCTCGGACGCCGACGCGACGCTGCCGCATGGCGCGGGCGATGGCTTCAAGCCGCTGTCCGGGGCATGGTCCGCCGATGGCAAGAGCATCTCCGTGCGCTTCGAGGCGCCGATGGGTGGTGCGCTGCCGGACGTTTTCCTTTCGGGCACATCGACCTTCGAATTCGGTGCGGCCGGTCCCGTTCGGCGCGAGGGCGAGACATATGTGGCCGAGGTGCCGGTGCTGCACAAACCGAAGGTTTTCGATCTCGCCACGACCACGATCCAGCTAACGGTGCGGGCGGGCGACAGGACCATGGAAAGCCCGCTTGCCATCGAGTGACCGTCGCCTATAGTCCCCTCCCCGGCCCTTCATGGCCGCCCGCCAAAGACCATTCATCTGACAGGAGAGACGCCGTGACCATTGCCGTTGGAGACAAGCTGCCCGACCTCAAGCTGAAGGAGCGCACGCCGGATGGTCCCGCCGAGGTTTCGACGGAGGACCTGTTCAAAGGCAAGCGCGTCGTGCTCTTCGCCGTGCCCGGTGCTTTCACCCCGACCTGCTCGCTGAACCACCTGCCGGGCTACCTGGAAAACCGCGACGCGATCCTCGGCAAAGGCGTCGACGATATCGCAGTCGTCGCCGTCAACGACCATCACGTCATGGGCGCCTGGGCCAACTCCACCGGCGGTGCCGGCAAGCTGCGCTTCCTGGCCGACTGGGACGCCGCGTTCACCAAGGCGCTGGGCATGGATGTCGATCTGTCGGCCGGCACGCTCGGCGTCCGATCCAAGCGCTATTCCATGCTCGTCGAGGACGGCGTGGTGAAGACGCTGAACGTCGAGGAGAGCCCCGGCCAGGCGACCGTCTCCGGCGCCGCCGCGATGATCGAGCAGCTTTGATCTGACAATCCGACGGAGGGCAGCCTGTCCTCCGTCACCCCTTCTTGAACGGCGCCATGCCCTTGCGGGCGAGTTCGTCGGCGCGTTCGTTTTCGGGGTGGCCGGCGTGACCTTTCACCCAATGCCACTCGACCTTGTGCAGCATGCGCGCCGCGTCCAGCGCCTGCCAGAGGTCCCCGTTCTTCACGGGCTTCTTGTCGGCGGTCTTCCAGCCGTTTTTCTTCCAGCCGAAAATCCATTTCGAAATGCCGTCCATGACGTATTTCGAGTCCGTGTAGAGATCGACCTCGCAGGGCGTCTTCAGCGCCGTCAGCGCGCTCATCGCGGCGGTCAGCTCCATGCGGTTGTTGGTGGTGTCGGCCTCGCCGCCGGAGAGTTCCTTCTCGACGTCGCCGTAACGCAACACCGCGCCCCAGCCGCCCGGACCGGGATTGCCCGAGCAGGCGCCGTCGGTAAAGATATCGATATGTTTCATCGGGAAAGTCCGTATTCCGCGGGGTTTTGAACCTGCCGGTGGAAGCGCAGCTTGCGCAGATATTCCAGCGGGTCCTTCTTGACGACCAGCGCGCCGGGCGGGGTCGTCAGCCAGTCGTAGAGGCGCGTGAGGAAGAAGCGTAGCGCCGAGCCGCGCGCCAGGAGCGGCAAGGCGGCAGCCTCCGCGTCGGAAAGCGGACGCACGCTCTCATAGCCCTCCAGAAGCGCCATGCCCTTGGTGAGATTGAACGCGCCGTCCTTCTCGAAGCACCAGGCATTGAGGCAGATGGCGACGTCATAGACGAGCAGGTCGTTGCAGGCGAAGTAGAAATCGATGACGCCCGAAAGGTCATCGCCGAGGAAGAAGACGTTGTCGGGGAAAAGATCGGCGTGAATGACGCCCGACGGCAGGTCCTTCGGCCAGTTCGTTTCAAGAAGGGCTAGCTCGTCCGCGATTTCGCCCTGCAAGCCTTTCTCGACCTCGTCGACGCGATCCACCGACTTCTCCCACAGCGGCCGCCAGCCGTCGACGGAGAGTGCGTTCTCGCGGGTGATTTCAAAACCTTCCCCGGCCACGTGCATTTTCGCCAGAGCCCGGCCGACCTCGCGGCAATGCTTTGCAGCCGGCTTGCGCAACCACATGCCTTCGAGAAAGGAGATCATGGCGGCGGGGCGGCCGGAGAGTTCGCCGAGCAGCGCGCCGTCGTTGCGCGGCAGCGGCAGCGGGCAGGACAGTCCGTTTTCCGCGAGGTGATGCATCAGGCCGAGGAAGAACGGCAGATCGCTCCGATCGACGCGCTTTTCGTAGAGCGTCAGGATGAAGGCGCCCTTCGTGGTGTGCAGCAGGAAGTTGGTGTTCTCCACGCCCTCGGCGATACCCTTGTAGGACAAGAGCGTGCCCGCGTCGTAGGCGGTGAGGAAGCGGGAGAGATCGTCTTCGGTGATATCGGTATAGACGGCCACGGCGGGTCTCAGGCTTGCAGGGTGAGTAAGGGAGAGAGGGCCTGCTTGATGGCCTTACTCTCCATTGACGAAGGCCATGTCGGCGGAGGTGAGTTCGATGGCGCGCAGCTCGCGATTGACGAGGAAGTGCTCGTTTTCCTCGACCGTATCGGCCAGCTCCACGACCGCATTGTAGCGCATGCGAAAGGCCTCGATGATCTCGTTGACGATGACTTCGGGCGCAGATGCGCCAGCCGAAAGGCCGACCGTGCGGATATCGCCGATCGTCTCCCAGTCGATCTCGGAGGCGCGCTGCACGAGCACGGACTTTCTCGCCCCTGCCCTCAGCGCCACTTCGACAAGCCGCTTGGAGTTCGACGAATTCGGCGCGCCGACGATGAGGAAGAGATCGCAGCCCGGCGCGGCCTGCTTGACGGCCTCCTGCCGGTTGGTCGTGGCATAGCAGATGGAATCGGCGGCGGGTGCGGTGAGGTTGGGAAAACGCTCGTGCAGGCGCTTGATGACGCCGGCCGTGTCGTCCACCGAAAGCGTCGTCTGCGTGACGAAGCCGAGATTGTCCGGATCCGGCGGCACGTATCTGTCGGCGTCCTCGACCGTCTCGATCAGGTCGACGGAACCGTCCGGCAGCTGGCCCATCGTGCCGATGACCTCGGGATGGCCGGCATGGCCGATCAGCACGACATGGCGGCCAAGGCGCTGGTGGCGCATCGCCTGCTTGTGCACCTTGGAGACGAGCGGGCAGGTCGCGTCGAGATAGAACAGGTTGCGGCTTTCGGCATCGGCCGGAACCGACTTCGGCACGCCATGGGCGGAGAAGACGACGGGCTGCTTGCGATGCTCTTCCGGAATCTCGTCGAGTTCCTCGACGAAGATCGCACCCTTGGCCTCCAGACCTTCCACGACATAGCGGTTGTGCACGATCTCGTGGCGCACATAGACCGGCGCGCCATAGGCCTTCAGCGCGAGCACGACGATCTGGATGGCGCGGTCGACGCCTGCGCAAAAGCCGCGCGGGCCGCACAGCCTGATGGTCAAATCCGGTCGGTTCTCAATCATGCGTCTCGGTTATCCGGCAATGAGGACGGCAACAAGGGCGATGGCCGCGGGAAGCGCCTGGATGACGAAAATTTTTCGCGCGGCCGTAGCGCCCCCATATAGGCCGGCGACCAGCACACAGCCAAGGAAAAACAATTTGATCTGGTAGGCGAAGGCCGGATCGGGATGGATAAGCGACCAGAAGAGGCCGGCGGCCAGGAAGCCGTTGTAGAGCCCCTGGTTGGCGGCAAGCACCTTCGTCGCCTCCGCCTCGGCCTGCGTCATGCCGAAGGCCTTCAGGCCCCTCGGGGTCGCCCAGAGAACCATTTCGAGAATGAGGATATAGACATGTTCGAGTGCGATGATCGCGACGACAATGGTTGCAAGCGCCTGCATGTTCCTCTCCCGTTTGCCCTCGCCTTTCCTACGGCATTTCAGGCCGTCGGGCGATCACCTTTTCGCCGGAAGAGGGCGTAGAGGGCGACACCGACGAGTGCGGCAGCAAGGCCATACCAGGTCACCGCATATTGCAGGTGGTTGTTCGGCAGGTCGAACTGCGTGACGGCGCCGATCGGCAGGCCCTTGGGGTTCAAGGCATCGCCGGCATCCACGAAGAAGGGCACCAGCTTGTCGGCGGGGATACCGGTGCTGGAGGCCATCACGTCGAGGTCCTTCCAGTAGAAGATGTTCTTGGCGACATCGTTGTCGGGCACGATCGAGGACGGTTTTTCCGCAAGGCGGGCGCGGGCAAGACCCGTCACGCTCTGCTCGCCGGTGAGCTGGCCCTGCTTGCGCATTTCCGGTTCCTTCGCCTCGAAGGGCACGAAACCGCGGTTGACGAACAGGAACCGGCCATCGGCAAGCTGGAGCGGCGTATAGACGTAGTAGCCGGTCTGGCCGCGCCAGGTGGCGAAGAAGTGGCGCTCCCGGTTGTTGGCGAAGACGCCCGAGACGGTGACGGGGCGGTATTCGATATCCTCGCCCCTGGCGGCCAGCGCCTCGATATCCGCAAGCGATGCGGGAGGCGCGGCGCGGCGTTCGGCCATCTCGGCGAGAAGCCGGTCCTTCCAGTGCAGGCGCTGGACCTGCCAGGTGCCGAGCGACAGCAGGATGGCGAGCGCAACGAAGAAAGCGATCCCGGCGAGGATCGGCTTGCCCCTGCCGCCGCGCGGGCGATGGCTTGCCGGGACCTCAGCCACGGTCGATCTCGCCGGGACGGGCATTGTTGCGGTATTGCAGCGTAATCAGCAGGCCCTTGAGGACGCGCGTCAACCACAGGCCGAGGCCGATGGTGAGCGGGAGCCACAACAGGAAATGCGCCCAGAGCGGCAGGCCGTAGTTGACCTCCATCCACAGCGCCGAGCCGACCACGATGAAGCCGACGATCAGCAGCACGAAGACGACGGGACCATCGCCCGAATCGGCGAAAGAATAGTCGAGGCCGCAATTGGCGCAGGCGGGCTTCACCTTCAGGAGACCGTCGAACAGCTTGCCCTGGCCGCAGCGCGGGCAGCGGCCGCGCAGGCCGGCACCGATGGGATCGACGGGGGGATAGAGTGCCTTGTCCTCGTCCATGCGCAATGTCCAGTTCAGCAGGTCTTCGGCCACGCGGCCTGTTCTCGATGTAACGCTGCCCTGTCGCCGCGTCCAATGCAAAAGCTGCGACAAAGCGGCCGGGTGAAGCCGCAAAAGCAAACGGCCGCATCGCTGCGGCCGTTCAAGACAGTCGAGCCGGGCTCGCTTACATATGCGCGATCGGCGCGCCCCAGCCACCCCAGATGTAGATGGAGAAGAACAGGAACAGCCAGACGACGTCGACGAAGTGCCAGTACCAGGCGGCGGCTTCGAAGCCGAAGTGCTGCTTGGGGGTGAAGTCGCCACGCAGCGCCCGCACCAGGCAGACGATCAGGAAGATCGTGCCGACCAGGACGTGGAAGCCGTGGAAGCCGGTCGCCATGAAGAAGGTCGCGCCGTAGATCGAGTCCTTGAAGGCGAACGGCGCGTGCGCGTATTCGTAACCCTGAACGAAGGAGAACAGGATGCCGAGCAGCACGGTCAGCGTCAGGCCGTTGATGAGGCCCTTGCGGTCATTGTGCAGCAGCGCGTGGTGCGCCCAGGTCACGCAGGTGCCCGAAAGCAGTAGGATGACGGTGTTGTAGAGCGGCAGGTGCCAGGGGTCGAGAACCTCGATGCCCTTCGGCGGCCAGACGCCACCGGTGTGCTCGACACGGGCGGCCTGAATGGCTTCGCCGGGGAAGAGGCTGGCATCGAAGAACGCCCAGAACCAGGCGACGAAGAACATCACTTCGGAAGCGATGAACATGATCATGCCGTAGCGCAGATGCAGCGACACGACGCGCGTGTGGTGCCCTTCATGGGCTTCCTTCACCGTGTCCGCCCACCAGGCGTACATGGTGTAGAGCGTGATCACGAGGCCGATGAAGAAGATCCAGGGGTTGGCGAGGTTCACACCGAACAGGTGGAAGGCGCCGCCCGAGAGATAGCGCATGTAGCCGATGCCGCCGAAGGCGAGCACGAAAGCACCGATGGAGGCGAGCAGCGGCCACGGGCTGGGGTCGATGATGTGGTAGTCGTGTTTCTTCTGGTGCGCATCGGCCATGTGACGTATCCCCAATGTATCGCGTTCCGTTCCCGGCATAGCCGGTAACGCATAAATTTCAAAGCTTGTTCGCGTCGTCCGTCTTCCCGTCCGCAGCCGAAGCCACCGGCTTCGACGCCTCATGCGGAAAGAAGGTATAGGACAGCGTGATCGTGTGGATGCCCTTCGTCTCGACCGGCTTGACGATCTCCGGATCGACGAAGAAGACGACGGGCATTTCCAGTTCCTCTCCGGGCTTCAGCGTCGTTTCCGTGAAGCAGAAGCACTGGACCTTGTTGAAGTAGGCGCCGGCGGCCTGCGGCGTGACGTTGAACGTCGCCTGGCCGGTCGTCGCCTTGGAGGCCATGTTGCGGGCCTTGTACAGGATCTGGACGGTCTCGCCGATCTTCAGCTCGACCTCGCGCTCAACCGGCTCGAAGGTCCAGGGCAGGCCCGGGCCGACATTGGCGTCGAAGCGCACCTTGATCGTCTTGTCGAGAATGACGTCCGAGGCCTGCTCGACGCGCTGCGTCGTGCCGCCGTAGCCGGTGACCTTGCAGAACATTTCGTAGAGCGGCACGGCGGCATAGGCCATCGCGCCCATGCCGATGACGAAGGAACAGCACATGGCGACGACTGCGCCGTTGCCCATGCTGCTCTTTTCGGTCTTGCGGGGTTCGCTCATCGTCAGCCCACCATTCCGCCGCCGAACTTGATCAGCGTAACGATGTAGAACAGGACGACGAGACCCAGAAGCACCGCGCCCAGCGCGATGTTGCGGCCGCGGCGGGCCTTCTTCTGGCGTTCAGTGAGATTGACGGTTTCCATTAGAGCACCCATCCGAAGGAAGTGATCAGGTGGTCGAACATGAGACCGGAGAAGATCGCGAACAGATAGACGATGGAGAAGGCGAAGAGCTTCTTGGCCGGCACCATCGCAACGTCACCTTCCGGCATGCGCAACACGCCGATGGAGTACCACACGAAGCCGAGGCCGAGCGCTGCGGCAAAGAGACCATATCCGAAGCTCGCAAAACCGAGCCAGGTCGGCACGACGGCGATGAGGGCGGTCAGCACCGCGTAAACGAGGATCTGCACCTTCGTGGTGGCTTCGCCCGAGACGTTCGGCAGCATCGGCACGCCGACGGCCTCGTAGTCGCGCATCTTGAAGAGAGCCAGCGCCCAGAAATGTGCGGGTGTCCACAGGAAGGTGATGAGGAAGAGCACGACGCTCTCGATGGAGACGCCGCCGGTCACGCAGGCCCAGCCGATCATCGGCGGGAAGGCGCCGGCCGCACCACCGATGACGATGTTCTGCGGCGTCGAGCGCTTGAGCCACATCGTGTAGATGACGGCGTAGAAGAAGATGGTGAAGGCGAGCAGGCCGGCCGACAGCCAGTTGACCACAAGGCCGAGGATGCAGACCGAGAAGGCCGAGAGCGTCAGGCCGAAGGCGAGCGCTTCTTCCGGCCGGATGCGGCCCGACGGGATGGGACGCTTGGCGGTGCGGGTCATGACCGCATCGATATCGGCGTCGTACCACATGTTCAGGGCACCGGACGCACCGGCACCCACGGCGATACAGAGGATCGCGATGGCGCCGATGAACGGGTTGATCGTGCCGGGCGCCAGGACGAGGCCGGCAAAGGCCGTGAAGACGACGAGCGACATGACGCGCGGCTTCAGGAGCTCGAAGAAATCACGCGGCGACGCTTCGGAGAGGTAGACCTCGCCGCCGCCCGGACCCGTTTCGTGATGTTCAATGACCGCCATGTTCATTCCGTCGCGTTCGACCGGTTCATCCGGTCTTTGATCGATGAGGCCGCCGTGACCGGCGGCCTCGCATTCAGAGAGATCTTACTTGATCCTCGGGAGCTGTTCCCACTGGTGGAACGGCGGCGGCGAAGACAGCTGCCATTCCAGCGTATTCGCACCTTCACCCCACGGATTGTCACCAGCGACACGCTTCTTGGCGAAGGCTTCGAAGACGCAGAAGAGGAAGATCAGGACGCCGAAGGCCGAGATGTACGAACCGTAGGACGACACCGCGTTCCAGCCGGCGAAGGCATCCGGATAGTCGATGTAGCGGCGCGGCATGCCGGCAAGGCCGAGGAAGTGCTGCGGGAAGAACACGAGGTTCACGCCGACGAACATCACCCAGAAGTGCAGCTTGCCGAGGAACTCCGAATACATGTAGCCGGTCATCTTCGGGAACCAGTAGTACCAGGCCGCGAAGATGGCGAAGACGGCGCCGAGCGACAGAACGTAGTGGAAGTGGGCAACCACGTAGTAGGTGTCGTGCAGGGCACGGTCGAGGCCGGCATTTGCGAGCTGAACGCCCGTGACGCCGCCGACGGTGAACAGGAAGATGAAGCCGATCGCCCAGACCATCGGCGTCGTGAAGCGGATCGAACCACCCCACATCGTCGCGATCCACGAGAAGATCTTGATACCTGTCGGAACCGCGATGACCATCGTGGCGAAGACGAAGTAGCGCTGCGTGTTGAGCGACATGCCGACCGTGTACATGTGGTGCGCCCACACGATGAAGCCGACGGCGCCGATGGCGACCATGGCGTAGGCCATGCCGAGATAGCCGAAGATCGGCTTCTTCGAGAAGGTCGACACGATGTGGCTGACAATGCCGAAACCGGGCAGGATCAGGATGTACACTTCCGGGTGACCGAAGAACCAGAACAGGTGCTGGAAGAGGATCGGGTCACCGCCGTTTTCCGGCGCGAAGAAGGCCGTGCCGAAGTTGCGGTCCGTCAGCAGCATGGTGATGCCGCCTGCCAGAACCGGCAGCGAGAGCAGAAGCAGGAAAGCGGTGATCAGAACCGACCAGGCGAAGAGCGGCATCTTGTGCAGCGTCATGCCCGGAGCGCGCATGTTCAGGATCGTGGTGATGAAGTTGATCGCACCGAGGATCGAGGACGCGCCGGCAATGTGCAGGCCGAGGATCACGAAGTCCATGGCAGGGCCAGGCTGGCCCGCAGTGGAGAATGGCGGATAGATCGTCCAGCCGCCGCCTGCGCCATAACCGCCCGCCGGACCTTCGACGAACATCGAGAGCAGCACGAGCAGGAAGGCCGGGATGATCAGCCAGAACGAGATGTTGTTCATGCGCGGGAACGCCATGTCCGGCGCACCGATCATGATCGGCACCATCCAGTTGGCGAAGCCGCCGATGAGGGCCGGCATGACCATGAAGAAGATCATGATGAGCGCATGCGCCGTCGTGAAGACGTTGAACATGTGCTTGCCGCCGTCGATGGCAGCGTCACCCTCGAAGCCGTAGACCATCGAGGCCAGGCCGTGGAAGATCTGGATGCCCGGCTCCTGCAGTTCCATGCGCATCACCACCGACAGCGTGCCGCCGATGATGCCCGCACAGATCGCGAAGATCAGGTAGAGGGTGCCGATATCCTTGTGGTTGGTCGAAAGGAACCAACGCTGGAAGAAGGTGAGCGGCTTGTGTTCGTGGTGATCGTGGTGATCGCCGTGGGCAGCGGATGTTCCGGCCATGGATCAGACTCCCTAGATATTACTGCGCGGCGTTCTGGGCGACGTCTACGGACTGAGCCGCACCGTCGACAGACGCCATCAGGGCCTTGTTTGCCTCGCCGACATTCGTCGCGGCGGCAGCAAGCCAGGTATCGAACTTCTCCTGCGAAACAACGCGGATGGCGATCGGCATGAACGCGTGGTCCTTGCCGCAGAGCTCGGAACACTGGCCGTAGAACAGACCTTCACGGTCGGCCTTGAACCAGGTTTCGTTGAGGCGGCCCGGAACGGCGTCGATCTTCACGCCGAAGGAGGGCATCGCAAAGGCGTGGATCACGTCGGCAGCGGTGACGAGGAGACGGACATGCTTGCCAACGGGGATGATGACTTCGTTGTCGACGGTCAGGAGGCGCGGATAAACCGACTTGTCTTCCTTGCCGGCCGCGGCGCGGTCGCCATCGGCGAGCAGAAGGCTGTCGAAGGAAACCGGCTTGTCGGCGACCTGGTATTCGTAACCCCAGTACCACTGGAAACCGGTGGCCTTGATCGTCAGTTCCGGCTCTTCCGTCGGTGCGAGCTGCTTGTTGAGGAGCTGGAACGACGGGATAGCGAGAAGCAGGAGAACGATGACCGGACCAAGCGTCCAGACGATTTCGATCGCCGTGTTGTGACTGGTCTTGGAGGGGACCGGGTTCGCGCTTTCGCGGAACTTCACGACGATGATGATGAGCAGGACGAGAACGAACAGCGTGACCGGGACGATGAACCAGAGTGTGTACTGCTCGAACCAGCGAATTTCTTCCATGATCGAGGTGGCGGCGGGCTGAAGGCCCTTCTGCCACGGAAACGGCTGATCAGCGAAAGCGGTCGAAGCAAAGAGCAGACAGCCGATGGCGGCCAGAACTGCAAAAGCTTTGTTTTTCACAACGTATCTCCCCAAGGCGTTTGATTGGGATCAAACAGACGCGCAGAATCCCTGCTATACTGACTGCTTAAAACCACAGTTTCATGCTCGCCGCAACAGCCATGGGCCTGCGCCCGTGCGGCATTTTTGCGCAAAAGCAAAAGCCTTACGCCTATCCCCACAGTTTCCACACAATTCCCTATAGCATGAAAGGTTTGGCCGCCGCGACCCTCTGCCGGCGACGCCTCCCACAAGGGTCGCGACTCACTGGAGGGACGCCAAACCGGCGAGGCGTGCCCCCGGAATTTCCGGCGCCCTCCCCCGCCTTTACCACGAACCCCGCAAGTTCAAGGATCCGCTGCAAATGATCGGCAACTCGCGGCTAGAATCCGGCGCGCCTTGACGCATACCGACCGTATGGTATGTTATTTTCATGCCCAGACCGACCAAACATGCGCCCGAACGGGGCAATGCACGCATCCGGCTCCTCGAAGCCGCCCGTGACATCATCCGCGCCAAAGGATTCGCCGCCACCAGCGTCGACGACCTCTGCAAGGCGGCGGATGTGACGAAGGGCGCCTTCTTCCACCACTTTGCCAGCAAGGAGGCGCTGGGCGTCGCGGCAGCGGATTTCTGGGCGGAAACGACGAGCGCCTTCTTCGAGGCGGCACCCTATCACGGCCCGACGGATCCGCTCGCCCGGTTGCTTGCCTATGTCGCCTTCCGCAAGGCGATCATCCAAGGCGAGATCGCGGAGTTTACCTGCCTCGTCGGCACACTTGCGCAGGAGACCTATGCCAGCGCGCCGGATATTCGCGACGCCTGTGCCCGCAGCATCTTCGGCCACACGGCAACGCTGGAAACCGATATCGAGGCGGCCCGGCAGTCGCGCGGCATCACGGCCGACTGGACCGCGGCGAGCCTTGCCCGCCACACGCAGACCGTCATCCAGGGCGCCTTCGTTCTCGCCAAGGCCGCCAGCGACCCGGCGCTCGCCCGGGAAAGCCTCGACCATCTCGACCGATACATCAGACATTTGTTTCATCCAGCGGAGGAGGATGCAGCATGACGAAAACCAGAATCATCGGATGCACCTGCGGCAAGACGCATTTCGAAGTGGAGGGCGAGCCGTTCCTCGTTTCGGAGTGCCTGTGCAACAGTTGCCGTGCGGCGGCCGCGCGCCTTGAACGCCTGCCCGGCGCGCAATCGATGCTCACGAGCTACCAGGCGACGCCGAGTGCGGAATACCGCAAGGACCGCATAAAGATCCTTTCGGGCGCGGAAAACCTCAGGGAATTTCGCCTGACGGCCGATGCCGGCTCGCGCCGGATCGTCGCGACCTGCTGCAACACGCCGGTCTTCCTGGAGATGAAGGGCGCACACTGGCTGAGCGTCTATCTGCATCTCTGGCCGGCGGAGACGCGGCCAAAGCCGGAACTGCGCACCATGGTCGGCGATCTCCAGGATGCCTCCGGCCTGCCGGCCGACATCCTCAACCTGAAGACCCATCATCTGAAATTCTACGCCAAGCTGCTGGCAGCCTGGATCGCGATGGGTTTTCGCAATCCCAAGATCAATGTGACGGGAGTAATCGATGCCTAGCGAGAAGATTTCCATCGAGAACGTACTGCAGCCCGGCAAGACCTATCGCGCCGACCGCGCCAAGTACGAGGCGATGCGCGAGGCGCTCCTGACCATCCTGCCGGACACGGCGCCGGGGCTTACCGTATCCGATGCCCGCGACGCGCTCCTGCCGCATCTGTCGGAAGAGCTGTTTCCCGGCGGCGACAAGGCCGGTTGGTGGCTGAAGGCCGTTCAGCTCGACCTCGAAGCCAAGGGTATTGTTCGCCGCGCGCCGGGCAGCCCGGTCCGGCTCTATCGCCCCGCGACCTGAGGCAGCCGGTTGACGCCCTATTATAAAGAGCAGCCCCGAGCGTCCAATTTCCGCCTTCAATCAATCGGAAAGGAGCGCTCGGGGCTTTTCATTTCGCTGCCGTCCCTTCAAAGATACCCCGACTGATTCGAGATTCCGAGGTTTTCATGGGTTTTGCTTCCCTTTCCCGGCTGTCCCGGGCGGCATTCGGCCTTGCCGTCTTCTCGCTCGGCGCCATGGCGCTTCCGTCGCTCGCAGCGGCCCAGCAGCCCGGCACCGTGAAATCGAACCATGGCGCCTGGTCCATCGTCTGCGACCAGCCGGCTGGCGCCTCCGGCGAACAATGCGCGCTGATGCAGAACGTGCTGGCCGAAGACCGCCCTGAACTGGGCCTCTCCGTCGTGGTGCTCAAGACCGCCGACCGGAAGGCCAAGATCCTTCGGGTACTGGCGCCGCTGGGCGTGCTGCTGCCGAACGGGCTCGGCCTCAATGTCGACGGCAAGGATATCGGCCGCGCCTATTTCGTGCGCTGCTTTGCCGATGGCTGCTATGCCGAAGTCGTGCTCGAGGACGAATTGCTGAAGACCTTCCGCTCCGGCGCGACGGCCACCTTCATCGTCTTCCAGTCCCCGGAGGAAGGCATCGGCATCCCCGTCGACCTCAAGGGTTTCGGCGAAGGCTATGACGCGCTGCCGTAAGCCTTGTCCCGGCGGGCTTGTCGCCCGCCGCCGGGAGACTTACATGAGCCCGGTCCTTCAATGCTCGCGGAGCCTGCCATGAACACCGACCTCCTCTCCCTTTTCGATGCCGACGAGGCATCCGTGCAGGCGGTGCTCAGGGAAACGTTGAAGAACGCCGACGACGGCGAGCTGTTTCTCGAACATGCGCAGGCAGAATCGCTGTCCTTCGACAACGGCCGCCTCAAGGGCGGCAGCTTCAATACCGACCAGGGTTTTGGCCTGCGCGCGGTTGCCGGCGAAGCCGTGGGGTATGCGCATTCCGGCGAGATGACGCTTTCGGCGCTGAAGCGCGCGGCCGATGCGGCCGGCGCCGTCACGCGCGGCTATTCCGGTGACTACACGACCGCGCCTCAGGGCACCAACCGCCAGCTCTACAGCCCCGACAACCCGATCGGCTCGCCGACCTTCGAGCAGAAGGTGGCCCTGCTTACCGAGATCGACGCCTATCTGCGCGCCAAGGACCCCAAGGTCCGGCAGGTCACCGCTTCCGTCGCCGCGAGCTGGCAGGTCGTCAACATCCTGCGCGCCGACGGCCACCGCGTCACCGATGTCAGGCCGATGACCCGCATCAACATTTCCGTTGTCGTCGGTGAAGGCGACCGGCAGGAGACGGGCAGCTACGGCATCGGCGGGCGCACGACCTTCGATGCGTTCCTGACCGAGGAAAGCTGGCATGCCGGCGCCAATGAGGCGCTGCGCCAGGCTCTGGTCAATCTCGAGGCCGTCGAAGCCCCGGCGGGCACGATGGATGTCGTGCTCTCCAACGGCTGGCCTGGCGTCATGCTGCACGAGGCGGTCGGCCACGGGCTGGAAGGCGATTTCAACCGCAAGAAAACGTCCGCCTTTGCCGGACTGATGGGCGAGCAGGTGGCGGCCAAGGGCGTCACCGTCGTCGATGACGGCACGATCGACAACCGCCGCGGCTCGATCACCGTCGACGACGAGGGCACGCCCTCGGCCTACAATGTGCTGATCGAGGACGGCAAGCTGGTCGGCTACATGCAGGACCGGCAGAATGCCCGGCTGATGGGCATGAAGGCGACCGGTAACGGCCGCCGGCAGGGTTATGCCTATCGCCCCATGCCGCGCATGACGAACACCTACATGCTCTCTGGCGACAAGACGCCGGAAGAGATCATCGCTTCGGTGAAGAACGGCATCTACGCCGTCTCCTTCGGCGGCGGACAGGTCGATATCACCTCCGGCAAATTCGTCTTCGGCTGCACCGAGGCCTATCTCATCGAGAACGGCAAGGTGACGGCGCCGGTCAAGGGCGCCATGCTGATCGGCAACGGTCCGGACGCCATGCGCCGCGTCTCGATGATCGGCAACGACACCAAGCTCGACACCGGCATCGGCAATTGCGGCAAGGCCGGCCAATGGGTGCCCGTGGGCGTCGGCCAGCCGCACCTTCGGATGGACCAGATCACGGTTGGCGGGACAAAGACCTAAGAGCCGTCCTCTCCCCGCACGCCGAGACGCTGCAACAGCCATGACCGGAACGCCTGCGCTTCCGGCGAGAGGCGCTTGAAGCTGCGCGCCACCAGCCAGTAGGCGCCGTGGCGGATCGAAAGGTCGAAGGGCTGGATAAGGCGGCCGGCGGCGATATCCTCGGCCGCGAGGAAACGGTCGACCAGCGCCACGCCATGGCCGCGCAGCACCGCCTGCAGCACCAGATTCCCCTCCGCGAAGATTTGCGCCCGGCCGAGCGGAGCGTCCGGCAGGCCGGCGGCGGCAAACCAGCGCTCCCAGACGCTGCGGTTTTCCTCGTGCAGCAATGTATGGGCGAAGAGGTCGGCAGGCGTGGAAAGTGCCGGACCATTCGCCAGCAGGCCCGGCGCGATGACCGCCACCATGTCCACATCCGTCAGATGATCCACATCCGTGCGCGGCCAGGCCTTGGCGTCCATGCCGTGGCGGATGGCGATTTCGGCTTCGTGCGTACGAAACTCGATGAGCCGCATGTCGGAATCGACCGTCACATCGACGTCGGGATGGCCGGTGCGGAAATCATCGAGATGCGAGACCAGCCAGCAGGCGGCAAAGGACGGCTCCACGCTGATTTCCAGGAGACCGCCGCCGCGCCGGCCGCGAATGTCAGACAGGCTCGCATCCATCGTATCGAAGGCGCGCGAGAGCACGCCGAGCAGCGCGTGGCCAGACGGCGTGAGGCGTACGGCGCGGTGGCGGCGCTCGAAAAGCGGCTTGCCGAGCTCGGCCTCCAGCTCCTTCACCTGCCGGCTGACGGCGGCCTGCGAGACCGCAAGCTCATCGGCCGCCAGCGTGAAGCTGCCAAGCCGCCCCGCCGCCTCGAAACTCCTCAATGCCGTCAAAGGCAGTCGACCGCGTTTCATCGCATAACCTCAAGTCATCTGAAATCGACGATAAACTCGTTTGAGCCGACGAGGCAAGCGGGCGGATAATCCGTGCAGTTATCATATGCATGGAGGAGATGACATGTTCATCCCGATCATCACCGTCTTCACCGACGTCGTCCGCCTCATGACCTTCCAGCCGCCGGCCGCGAAAAATGAGCGGTTCCGGCGCCCTTGCGCCGAGGCTGACCTTGCGCCGGCGGAGACGCCCTGTGGCGCGCCTGCCGTCAGGCAACCGGTGCCCCTTGCCGCATCGACAAGGGAGCGGCGCGCCGATCCGCAGGATAGACCTTGTTCCGGGCCCGGCCCTCAGCCGAGCTTTGAAAAGCTCCTGGCGAGCGGGTGAAACCGCTTCGGTTCCGGTGTGGTTCACCAGCAAAAGATGGGGGTAGCCGGCGACGTTAACGCCTCGGATACCACGCAAGCCCCATAAAGGCGGCTGGTTCAACCATCAGGAGGCGGGAATGCCGATCCGTAGCGTCATGCGACAGGGGCTGAAGCGCGCCGTCATCACCGGCGGGCTCGAAGTCGCGCATCTGGCGGAGCGCGCCGGCCTGATGGCGTCTGCGCGCGGCATGGGGGCGATCTTCACCCTGCACCATGTGCGGCCGAAGACGCCACAGGTCTTCGATCCGAATGCCCACCTTGAGATCACGCCGGAATTCCTCGATGCCGCAATCGGGCACCTGACGGAAGAAGGCTATCAGTTCGTGTCGCTTGCCGACATGCCGGCACGCCTCGCCATCGCGCGGCCCGGGGAGCGGTTTGCCGCCTTCACGCTCGACGACGGCTACCGCAACAACGCCGTGCATGCGCAACCGGTGTTCACGCGCCACAAGGTGCCGTTCACCGTGTTCGTGGCACCCGGCTTCGCCTGCAAGACGCACGGTATCTGGTGGGAAACGCTGACCGAGCTTTTGCGCGCAGCCCCCCATCTCGATTTCGATTTCGGCTCCGGCACCGTCACTATGCCGCTCGCGACGCCCTTCCAGAAACAGGCGGCCTATGAGCGTTTCGCCTCTTTCATTCGTTTGCACGCCGAGGAGACCGCGGCCATTGAAAGGCTCGATGCGGTTGCCCGCGCCCACAACATCGATCCGTTGATGATCACCGAACGGCTGGTCATGCGCGAGCCGGAACTGAAGAGCCTCGTGCTCAATCCCCTCGCGACAATCGGCGCGCACACGGTGAGCCACCGCGCTCTGGCACGCCTTTCCGACGAGGAAGCACGGCGCGAGATGGATGAATCGGCCGAGCGCATCGCCGCGATTACCGGGCGCCGGCCGGATACGTTCGCCTATCCCTATGGTGACCGCGCCGCCGTCTCGTCGCGCGAGCACCAGTTCGCCAGGGACCTCGGCTTCCGCGTCGCCGTCAGGACGGAGCCCGGCACGCTTTCGTCGCGCTCCTTCGACGCGCCGACGGCGCTCCCCCGCATCTCGCTGAACGGGCTGTATCAAAAGCCGAAATATGTCGGCGCGCTCGCCTCGGGCATCCCCTTCCGGCTGATGCGGAGCTAGGCCGACCCGCTCACGGATACATCCTGACCTTCGTCCAGCCCTTGCCATCCTCCACGCGGCGGAATTCCACGCGGTCGTGCAGGCGGAAGGGACGGTCGTGCCAGAATTCGATCGAGACTGGCTTCAGGCGGAAGCCGGACCAGTGGGGCGGGCGGGGGATTTCGCCGATCGCGTAGCGGGCGGTGTATTCGGCGACGGCCTTTTCCAGCGCGAAGCGGCTTTCGAGCGGTCGGGATTGCTTGGAGGCCCAGGCGCCGATGCGGCTGCCGCGCGGGCGCGAGGCGTAATATTCGTCGGCCTCGGCGTCGCTGACGACCTCGACCTCGCCTCGGATGCGGATCTGGCGGCGAAGCGACTTCCAGTGGAAGCACATGGCGGCCTTGCCGGCGGAGAGGACTTCCTGGCCCTTGCGGCTTTCGAAATTCGTGTAGAACACGAAGCCGCGCTCGTCGAAACCCTTCAACAGAACCATGCGAACGTTGGGCAGGCCCGTCTCGTCGACGGTGGCGAGCGCCAGCGCGTTGGCATCGTTCGGCTCGCTCTTGCCAGCGTCCGAAAGCCAGCTTCCGAACAGGGCATAGGGTTCGTTTTCCTCGGTGAAGTCACCGCTTGTTAACGCATTTTCGCTCATATTCGATTCAATGCCGATCTTCTTTTGGCCGATCTTTTTGACTGCATGAGGCAGGTGGAGTGAACGTCATAGCAAAGTCGCGACCGGAGACAAAGCCATACTGGGCGCGCTGCATCGCAGTCGTCGCGGTAACGACTTCGGCTGCACTCCTGTCGAGCTGCATGAGCGGTCTCGATCTTTTCGAAGACAGCAAGGTCGACAGCACCATCCGCACCAGCACCGTTGCCAATGGCGAGCGTCTTTCCGACGAAACAACCGTGCGCAATGCCGTCTCCTCCGCCGATCTCGTACAGTCCGCCGGCCAACCCATTCCCTGGGCGAATTCCGCCTCGGGAAGTGCCGGCGTCATCAGTACGATTGCCGAAAACCGTGACGGTGCCGGCCGCACTTGCCGGGATTTCGTGACGACGAAACACTCCTACCAGGGCATCGCCAACTATTCCGGCCGCACGTGCCTTGGCAATTCCGGCGAATGGCTGCTCCTGGCCTTCGACCTTCAAGGTTGAGCCCGACCATCCTCATCTTAGCAATCTGTAAACCCTAACGCGTAACCGGCGGTTAGAAACTCGCCCGCTACCATGAGCGGTAAAACGAAACGGGTGGTAGTTATGCGTGATCCCTATTCGGTTCTCGGCGTGAAGCGGAATGCCGGCCAGGACGAAATCAAGGCGGCGTGGCGTTCGGTGGCGAAAGCCGTGCATCCCGACCAGAACCATGACGACCCGAACGCGACCGTGCGCTTCACCGAAGCCGGCCGCGCTTACGATCTTTTGCGCGATCCCGACAAGCGCAGCCGCTACGACCGCCAGCAGCGCGAGGCGGAGCTTCGCCGCATGGAACAGATGCGCCAGCAGCAGGCCGAGCGCAAAGCGAGAACCGAAAGCCCCCGTCAATCGGAGGGTCCGCGCGTATCCGGCGAGGGCGCGGAAGACATGATCGCCCGCATCTTCGGCGTCGATTCGCGTGGCCAGCAGGCCGAGGCGAAGCCGCAGGCCCGTACCCAGGCTCAGGCTCAAACACAGGCATCCGCCGCCGCTCCCGCCCCGGATACCCGCAAGGTTGCGGCCGAACCGGCCGCCGAAGAGGCGCCGCCCACCCGCGCCGCGGCTCCGGCTACCGCCATCATCTCCGCCATCATCCGCCGCATCCGCGGCACACGCGCCACGGTCGAGAAGGCGCCGGATCTCGTCGCCGACGTTACCGTCAGCGTGGAGGACATCCTCAATCGCGTGCGCCCGACCATCGAGACGCCGGAGGGACAAACCATCCGCGTGCCCGTCGGTGCGGGCACGACCGATGGCCAGGTGATCCGTCTCAAGGAGGCCGGCCATCGCATCGAAAACCTGCGGCGCGGCGATGCCGTCGTCACCGTGCGTGTGGCGCCCGGCCGCTTCCGCGTCGATGGCTTCGATCTGAAGGTCGATCTGCCCATCACGATCGAGAATGCTGTCCTCGGCTGCGAGACGACCATCGAGGGGCCGAGCGGTCCCCTCTCCGTCACGGTTCCGGCGTGGTCCGGATCCGACCAGACGATCCGGATCCCGGACGAGGGCCTCATCAAGGACAACGGCGAGCGTGGCGACCTCATCGCCGAAATCCGTCTGCTCCTTTGGGAAAAGCCGGATGCCAAGATGATCGACCTCATGCGGTCGTTGCGCGAAGGCCTCTACCTTTAATCGATTTATGAACTTTCAGTGAAAGATGCACCCATTGTTACGGATGCTAACAGTTCCTGAACTGGCGCGCGCTTGAACCGCATTGCCGCCTATGCCATAGGCAACTTCGACTTATTTCAAGCAACTCGAAGCACGCAAGGCCTTTTCGCGTCTTTGCGGGGGTTGCTCTAGATTTCAGAGGGGCAAACCATGGTTCAGGCATCTGGTCTGATGAAGGGCAAGCGCGGCGTCATCATGGGCGTCGCCAACAACCGTTCCATCGCCTGGGGCATCGCCAAGGCTATCCACGCACAGGGCGGCGAGATCGCCCTCACCTATCAGGGCGATGCGCTGAAGAAGCGCGTCGAGCCGCTGGCGGCCGAAATCGGCGCGGTGCTGGCCGGCGACTGCGACGTTTCCGACGAGGCATCGATCGATGCCGTCTTCGACAATATCGAGAAGACCTGGGGCAAGATCGACTTCCTCGTGCACGCCATCGGCTTTTCCGACAAGGACGAACTGACCGGCCGCTACGTCGACACGACGCCGGGCAACTTCGCCAAGACGATGCAGATCTCGGTCTATTCCTTCACCTCGGTCGCCCGTCGTGCGGAAAAGCTGATGACCGACGGCGGCTCCATGCTGACGCTGACCTATTACGGCGCGGAAAAGGTCATGCCGAACTACAACGTCATGGGCGTGGCCAAGGCCGCCCTCGAAGCGAGCGTAAAATACCTCGCCGTCGATCTGGGCCCGAAGAACATTCGCGTCAACGCCATCTCGGCCGGCCCGATCAAGACGCTGGCCGCCTCCGGCATCGGCGACTTCCGCTACATTCTCAAGTGGAACGAGTACAACGCGCCGCTGCGCCGGACGGTCACCATCGAGGAAGTGGGCGATGTCGGCCTCTACATGCTGTCGGACCTGTCGCGCTCGGTGACCGGCGAGACGCATCACGCCGACAGCGGCTACCACGTCGTCGGCATGAAGGCCGTCGACGCGCCCGACATCTCCGTCATCAAGGACTGACGCTTCTTCCGGAGCCCCGCATCTTGCTTATCTACATGATCCGCCACGGCCAGACCGCGTGGAATGCAGAGGGCAGACTGCAGGGCCAGAAGGATATCCCGCTCAACGATACCGGCCGCGCACAGGCGGCCGGAAACGGCCATGCCCTCAAGGCGCTTCTAGGCGAGGCTGTGTCCGATTTCGATTTCGTGGCGAGCCCGCTGGGGCGAACGCGCGAGACGATGGAGATCCTGCGCCGCGCCATCGGCCTTCCTCCCCTCGCCTACCGCACCGACAAGCGCCTCGTCGAAGTCTCCTTCGGCGACTGGGAAGGTCATACGCTCGAGGAACTGGCGGCGATGACGCCGGATCGGGTTGACGAGCGCCGGCGCTCGAAATGGAATTTCATCCCGCCGGGCGAAACGGCCGAAAGCTATGAAATCCTCTGCTGGCGCATCGGCTCGTTTCTCGCCGAGATCAGCCGGCCGACCGTCTGCGTCAGCCATGGCGGCGTTTTCCGCGCGGCGTTCCGCCTCAACGGCATGGCCGAGGAGGAAGCGGCCAACACACCCGTTTTCCAGGACCGTGTGCTGCGGCTGGATGGAACGGGCATGCACTGGCTCCGCGGATAAATCCGCCGCTGCCGCGTGTTACTGGATGATCTCGAGATCGTTGATGACGCGCTTGCCATCGATTTCGGTGTAGAACACCAGCACCTTCACACCCGGCTCAAGGCCTTCGAAGTTGAACTCTTCCGGCGCCTGGTACTTCTTGCCGTCGTCGAGCGACAGGGAGAGGTTCCCCGTGTCCACGCCGGTGATCGTGGCTTCCACGTCGGCGCTTTCGGCCGATGCGACGAGTGGCGAAAGGAAGACGGCCATAGCCATCAATGCTGCGATCAACAACCGCATCGTACGAACCCCTGGAAATGAATCAGTCTTTTTGCTGGTCACGTCAGATGCCCCCCAAATATGGCGAAATTCGCCCCGCCGCGCGCAATGCCAAAATGGATGGCGGGAAAGACCATATGAATCAAGGCGGGCTGCCGCGTCATCCCCGGAATTGTCGGACAAATGACGTCCTGCGCCCCTGTTCCAAAGTGGGAAAACGCAGCGGTAAACCGGCATAAGTACAAGTATTTCAGTTGCTTATAAATGCAATTTTAAGGACCCACCCGTACCGTTTTGGGATCATCGGGGAATGTTTTCTTGCCTTTGCATGCCGCTCTTCGCCAACATCTGGCGTCCATCGCAGAATGGGCGCGGCCTTCGCTCGTACCGGCAGCGATCGCAGGTGTCGTCATCCTCGCGGCGGGCATCTTCTACGAGCGGCAGAACGAGCGCATCTACCACAACGAACTCCAGGCCCATGTTTCGGGTGACCTGGCGCTGGTCGGCGCGCGGTTGCAGAGCGAGGTCAACAGCAATGTGTCGGCGCTGCGCAGCGTAGCCAACATGTTCGCCGTCGCCCCACAGCAGGCGTCGCTTCAGTTCAATGTCTTCGCCCGCAAACTGATCCTGCAGAACAGTCATTTCCGTCGTGTCGGCGTAGCCCCGAACGGCGTCGTCTCGCTGGCGTTCCCGCTCGACGGCAATCAGCGTTACCTCGGCACTGACTTCCACCGCTTCCCTTCCTTCCGCCGGGCCGCCCAGACGGACCGCTCGCGCGGACGCCCGCTGATGTTCGGCCCGGTCGAATTCGCCAAGGGTGGTCCTGGCTTCCACCTCTTCATGCCCGTTTTCACCACTATCGACGCACGGCACCATTTCTGGGGCTACATCGACGGAGTGGTCGATGCGCGCAAGCTCTTCAGCGATGCCGGCCTCATCGGCCCCGACATGCATGCCCGCGGGGACATGCGCCAGCACGAGGCGGACATCGATCTCGCCATCCGCGACGTCAGCGTGCCCGACAATGTCGTCGACCCGTTCTTCGGCGATGCCGAAATCTTCGAGAACGATCCGGTCGTGCAGGTTCTTGATTTTCCCGGAGGGCGCTGGGAGCTTGCGGCGGTTCCGAAGAAGGGCTGGCATCATCCGCCGGAAAACCTGACGCAGATCCGGATGTTCATGCTCGCCGCGGCCCTTGTCGTCATCGTGCCCATCCTCCTGACGGGCAGCCTCGTCAGCGAGCGCCAGCGCAACATCGCGCGTCTGAGAGCGCGCGAACGGCAGGTCCAGTCGCTCTCGCAGCGCCTCGATATCGCGCTCGACGCCTCGAAGATCGGCATCTGGGAGGTGGAACTTGCAACCGGCGCGCGCAACTGGGATGCACAGATGCACAGGCTGCACGGTTTCCCGGAAAACCAGACCCCGCACGATGCCGAATGGCGGGACGCCCTCCATCCCGATGACGTTCCGACCGCCAAAGCCGAGATGGACCTCATCCGTGCCGGCGGCAACGATTACAAGTCGCAATACCGCATCCGCATGCCTGATGGCGGATGGCGCTACATCCGCAATGTCGGCTCGCGCCTCATCGGCCCGAACGGCGAGGAAAAGCTCACCGGCATCAGCTGGGACGTCACCGAGGACGTGCTGCTCAACGAGGCGCTGAAGACCGCAAAGGAGCATGCGGAAGTCCAGAACGCCGAGCTTGCCAAACTCACCCGCCGTCTCGATCTGGCGCTCGACGCCTATCAATGCGGCCTTTGGGAGGCCGACCTCGAGGACGGGCTGACGCTGTGGGATGAGCGCATGCACCAGCTCTACGGCGTGAAGAACACCGGCAAGCGCATCAACCACGAGACCTGGCGCAACGCCATCCACCCAGACGACCGCGAAGAAGCCCAGCGCAAGGCCGATGTAACCATCGAGGAAGGCGTACCCTACATGCGCACGTCCCGCGTCGTCCACCCCGACGGCGCGGTCCGTCACGTCCAGTCGGTCGGCAAGCTGCATGTCGAGCAGGACGGCCGGCGCAAGCTCGTCGGCCTCGCCTTCGACGTCACCGAGGACGTGCTGATCACGGCGCGCCTCAAGGAGGCGAAGGAACGTTCCGATCTGCAGAATTCCGAACTCGAACAGACGACCCGCCGCCTCGACCTTGCGCTCGATTCCTACCAGTGTGGCCTCTGGGAAGCCGATCTCGACCGCGACCGGACCTTCTGGGACCCGCGCATGCATCAGCTCTACGGGCTGACCTTCACGAACGGCCTGGTGACGCGCGAGAACTGGCTTTCAGCCATTCACCCCGATGACCGCGACGCGATCGTCGAGAATGTCGGCCGCTGCATCCAGCAGGGCCTGCCCTATGTGCACGAGGCCCGCGTGATGCTGGCGGACGGCGAAATCCGCCATGTACGCTCCGTCGGCAAGATCCATCATGGCCATGGCGGCGCGCGCAAGCTGGTCGGCCTCGCCTTCGACGTGACCGAGGACGTGATCCTCAAGGAAAGGCTCAAGGCGGCGAAGGAACAGGCGGACGCCAAGAATATCGAGCTGGAACAGGCGAAGGACCGCATCGAGCACAATGCGCTGCACGACCCGCTGACGGGGCTTGGCAACCGCCGCATGCTCGACGACGAGCTGACCGGCATCGCCGAACTCAGCCAAACGACGGACGTGCGCATCGCGATCCTCCATATCGACCTCGACCGTTTCAAGCAGATCAACGATACGCTCGGCCACGCCGCCGGCGACGCACTGCTCGTGCATGCCTCCGAAGTGCTGCGTGCCTCGACCCGCAAGGGCGATCTCGTGGCGCGTATCGGCGGCGACGAATTCGTGGTGGTCGTGACCGACACCATCGACCCTTCCTATCTCAGCACGCTGGCGCGGCGCATCATCACGCTGATGCAGCAGCCGGTCGAATATGAGGGGCATCTGTGCCGTTTCGGCGTCAGCATCGGCGTGGCACTTGCCGAAGGGCATTCGATCAATACGGCCAAGCTGCTGGTCAATGCCGACATCGCGCTCTACCGCGCCAAGGCGATGGGCCGCAATCGCCACGAGTTCTTCACCGAGGTGCTGCAGGCGGAGATCATCTCGAACAAGCGCATCGCCGACGATATCCTGGCCGGCATCGAAAACGACGAATTCGTGCCCTACTACCAGCCGCAGATCGAGGCCGGAACGCTGAAACTCGCCGGTGCCGAAGCCTTGATCCGCTGGAACCACCCCCGCGACGGGCTGCTGACGCCTGACCGCTTCCTCAAGATCGCCGAAGACCTCAACGTCATGGCGACGCTCGACCGCATCGTGCTGGAAAAGGCGCTGCTCGACTGCGCGCGCTGGGCCGCGCGGGGCCTGGTCATGCCGAAGATTTCGGTCAACGTGTCGGCGCGACGCCTGCGCGACGAAGGCCTGATCGACAGCCTCACGGGCCTCTCCATCCAGCCCGGCCAGATTTCCTTCGAACTGGTGGAATCGATCTTCCTCGACGAGAGCGACGACGTGGTGCTTTCCAACCTGGAGCGCATCAAGGCGCTCGGCATCGACATCGAGATCGACGATTTCGGAACCGGCCATACCTCCATCGTCAGCCTGCTGAAGTTGAAGCCCAAGCGCCTGAAGATCGACCGCCAGCTCGTCGCCCCCATCCTCAAGTCGCACAACGAGCAGGCGCTGGTGCGCTCGATCATCGAGATCGGCCGCTCGCTCAACATCGAGATCGTGGCCGAAGGCGTCGAGACCATGGACCATGCCGAAATGCTCGGCCTGCTCGGTTGCGACCTCCTGCAGGGCTACGCCTTCGCCAAGCCGCTCTCGCGCGACGACTTTCTGGCGTTTGGCCGCGAAATGCGCTGGAAGCTGGCTTCCTGATCGGAGTTGACGCGAAACCCTTGTCCCTCCCCTGTCTTTTCCACTAAGAGAGGGCGCACTTTCTTACGGGTCCGGGTCCGCTCATGTCGCACAACAGTTTCGGTCATCTTTTCCGCGTCACCACCTGGGGCGAAAGCCATGGGGTCGCACTCGGCTGCGTGGTGGATGGCTGCCCGCCCGGCATCCGCTTCACGCTTGCCGAAATCCAGGCCTGGCTCGACAAGCGCAAGCCCGGCCAGTCGCGTTTCGTGACGCAGCGCCGCGAGGACGATCTGGTGAAGGTGCTCTCCGGCGTGATGCTGGACGAGGACGGCGAGACGATGATCACGACCGGCACGCCGGTCTCCATGCTGATCGAAAACACCGACCAGCGCTCCAAGGACTACGGCGAGATCGCCAAGCGCTACCGCCCGGGACATGCCGACTACACCTATGACGTCAAATACGGCATCCGCGACTATCGCGGCGGCGGCCGTTCCTCCGCCCGCGAGACCGCCGCGCGCGTCGCCGCCGGTGGCCTTGCCCGCAAGGTCGTGCCGGGCCTTTCCGTTCGCGCAGCCCTCGTGCAGATCGGCAAGCACAAGATCGACCGCCGCAACTGGGACTGGAACGAGGTCAACAACAACCCGTTCTTCGCCCCGGACCCTGCCATCGTGCCCGTCTGGGAAGAGTATCTCGACGGCATCCGCAAGGCCGGCTCCTCCATCGGCGCCGTCATCGAGGTCGTCGCCGAGGGGGTTCCTGCCGGCATCGGCGCGCCGATCTACGGCAAGCTCGACCAGGACATCGCCTCGCTGCTCATGTCGATCAATGCCGTGAAGGGCGTGGAGATCGGCGAAGGCTTTGCGTCCGCGGAACTCACCGGCGAGGAAAACGCCGACGAAATGCGCATGGGCAATGACGGCAATCCGATCTTCCTGTCCAACCATGCGGGCGGCATTCTGGGCGGAATTTCCACCGGCCAGCCTGTCGTCGCGCGCTTTGCCATCAAGCCGACCTCCTCGATCCTCACCGAGCGCCGCTCGATCGACGCCGACGGCAACAATGTCGATGTGCGCACCAAGGGCCGGCACGATCCCTGCGTGGGCATCCGCGCCGTGCCGATCGGCGAGGCCATGGTCGCCTGCGCCGTTGCCGACCATTATCTCCGCGACCGCGGCCAGACCGGCCGCTTGAAATAGGACTTTTGCCATGAGCTACGATCAGAAGCGTGTCGTCGATGCCATCCGCGCCTTCGAGGCCGGCGAAATCGTCGTCGTGATGGATGACGACGGCCGCGAGAACGAGGGCGACCTCATCGTCGCCGCCGTTCACTGTACCCCGGAAAAGATGGCCTTCATCGTGCGCCACACCTCCGGCATCGTCTGCACGCCGATGCCGCGCGAGGAGGCCAAGCGCCTCAACCTCAACGCCATGGTGGCGGAAAACGATTCGGCCCACACCACCGCCTTCACCGTCTCCGTCGATTTCAAGCACGGCACGACAACGGGTATTTCCGCCGACGACCGCACGCTGACGGTGCGCAACCTCGCCAATCCGAATGTCGGCGCGGCGGACTTCGTGCGCCCCGGCCATATCTTCCCGCTGGTATCGCGCGAAGGCGGCGTCCTGATGCGCTCCGGCCATACGGAAGCGGCCGTCGATCTGTGCAAGCTGGCAAGCCTGCCGCCGATCGGCGTGATCAGCGAGCTCGTCAACGACGACGGCACCGTGATGCGCGGCCCGCAGGTGGCGAGCTTTGCCGAAACACACGGTCTCAAGCAGGTCTCCGTCGCCGATCTCATCGCCTATCGCCAGCGCAAGGAAACCCTGATCGAGCAGGTCGGCGGCTTCGACATCGAGACGCCCTACGGCAAGGCCAAGGCCCTGACCTACACGCTGCCCTGGGATCCGATGCAACACCTCGCCGTCGTCTTCGGCGACATCCGTGACGGCGTCGATATCCCCGTGCGCCTGCATCTCGAAAATGTCGGCGACGACGTTTTCGGCGCGGGCCGGCAGATCGACGGCATCATGAAGCGCATCGCCGAACAGGGCCGCGGCGTGATCGTCTATCTGCGTGAAGGGTCCGTCGGCGTCGGCCAGTCCTCGACCGCCCGCAAGGGCAAACATGACCGCGAAGGCCATGACGAGGCGCAGGCCCGCGAAAGCGAATGGCTGGAAATCGGCCTCGGCGCGCAGATCCTGAAGGATCTCGGCATCACCTCGATCCGACTGATGGCCTCGCGCGAGCGCCACTATGTCGGCCTCGAAGGGTTCGGCATCCAGATCAGCGCCACCGATCTCTGCTAGAGTTTTTCAGGGAGAAGTGGAAACCGGTTTTCCCGAAAAGACAAACGAAAACAAAAGAATATAGAGTCTGTCCGGTTCAGAATGAACCCGACAGGCTCTCCGTCTCGAGCCGCCTTCGAATATCCCGCGATCCCGAAACGTTTGCCCTTGGCGCGACGGTTCGGATCGCGGGATTTTCTTTGGGGACATCGCGGCATGTGGGATTTCAGCATCGGCAAGACCATCGGCATTCTGCTGAAGACCATGCCCTTCATCATCACCCGGATGGTGATCTACTTCGTCATCACGCTCGCCTTCATTTTGGCGACGGGCACCGGGGCCGGCATCGGCTACGGTGTCGGCTCGCTCTCGGACAGCCCGGAATCTTTCGCGGTATGGGGTGGCATCTTCGGCATGGGGCTTGTCGGTACCGCCGTCTACTGGGCGCGCGAATGGCTGCTCTACATGGTCAAGGCCGCCCATATCGCCGTCATGGTCAAGCTGATCGACGGCGAACCGCTGCCGGACGGCAAGGGCCAGGTCGCCTATGGCCGCGAGGTCGTCACCGCCCGCTTCGGCGAGGCGAACGTGCTCTTTGCGCTCGACCAGCTCATCAAGGGCGTGATTGCCGCCATCACCGGCCTTCTCGGCGGCATCGCGGCGTTCCTGCCCATTCCCGGCCTCGACGGTATCGTGCGATTCGCCAACACCGTCATCCGCCTGTCGCTGACCTATGTCGACGAGATCATTCTCGGCTACAACATCCGCACCGGCAGCGACAATGCCTGGGAAAGCTCACGCCACGGCCTCGTGCTCTATGCACAGAACGGCATGAAGATGGTGAAGAACGCCGTCTGGCTCTCGATCTTCCTCTGGGTCCTTTCCATCGTCGTCTTCCTGTTTGCATTGGCCCCGGCTGCCGCGATCGTCTACCTCTTCCCCGGCGATCTCGCCGCCTTCAGCTTCGTCGTCGCCATCGTCTTCGCCTGGGCCTTCAAGGCGGCCGTGCTCGAACCGTTCGCCATCGCCGCGCTGATGGCCGTCTATTTCGACACGATCCGCGGCCAGGTGCCGGACCCGGACTGGGATGCCAAGCTCACGGGCGCTTCGGAGAAGTTCCGGGCACTGACGGAGCAGGCCAAGGGCGCCTTTGGCGGCCGGCCGGCAGCAGCGTAGGCGGTAGAACTTACCCCTCCCCGCCTCTCCAGCCGTCGAGATAGCGCACGCTTTCCACGCCGGTGAATTTCGCGAGACGCTCCAGTTCCGCCTCCAGCTTCGCCATTCGCCCCGCCGAGGCGCGGACCTTCGGCTCCCACCACAGGCGCTTGACGTCGAGGGTGCCTGCCTTGCGGTCGGCCTTCATGTCGATGCGGCCGACAAGACGGTCGCCCTCGAGCAGCGGGAAGACATAGTAGCCGTATTGGCGCTTGGGCTCCGGCACGAAGACTTCGATGCGGTAGAAATAGCCGAAGAGCCGTTCCGTGCGGTTTCGGTCGCGGATCAGCGGATCGAAGGGCGAGAGGACGCGCAGGCGCGCGGGCGGCTCGGGAATATCGCCGAGCGTGTCGGCAAAACCCTCGAAGGCGTAGGAGATGCGCGGCTTGCCGCCGTCGGCGGTTTCGATCGAGACCGGGCGAAGCTCGTCGCGGTGTTCCTCCACCCAGAGCTTCGCCTCCTCCGGCGAAATGAGCGCCCAGAAGGCAGCGATCTCGCCATGGGTGGCGAAGCCGAGCCGCGCCAGCGCGCTGCGGCAGGCCCAGTCGACGAAGGCGTCGTGCTCGACGGCGGGTTCGTGGTGGTGCGGCGGCAGCACGCGTTCGGTGAGGTCGTAGACCTTCTGAAAGTTCTCGCGCCGGGCGATACCGAGTTTCCCGGTGTGCCAGAGGAATTCCAGCGCCGTCTTGTTCGGATGCCAGTTCCACCAGCCGCCCGACTTGTGATCGTCAACCTTCAGATCGCGCGAAAGAACCGGTCCACCGGAGGCGATGCGCGCATAGGTCTCGTCGAAGGTCTTGTCGAACCCCTCCCCCTGCCACTTGCTCCAGCGTTCGAGGATCGATGCTTCCTTGCGGTGGAAGCGATGCTTCCAGTAGCGGAAGAAGGCGCTCGGGATGATGGAGGCGTCATGCGTCCAGTGCTCGAAAAGGTCGCCGTCCTCCTCCAGCAGCTCGGTGAGGTGCTCGCGCCTGTAGGTCTGGTTGCGCGAGAAGAGGATCTGGTGATGCGCCCGCTCGACGATGGCGATGCTGTCCACCTGCACGAAGCCGATATCATGGATGAGCTGAAGCAGCCCGTCCTTGCCGAGCAGACGGCCGGGAGGCCCGCTGAGCCCCTGGCGGGCGAGGAAGATGCGGCGGGCTTCGGTGTTCGACAGGAGAATCGTCATGACGGATGATAGACATATATTCTTGGTTTGTTCCACTCGTTTTCCGTCGACCTGCAATGACCCGGCCAGACGGCTTCAACATTTTCCATGGATTGTTCAACATTATTGCGGAGGCCGGCACAAAAGCGCTTCGCACTTTCCGTGGAATTGCTTATAGGTCCAGCACCCATCTGCGAACCGGGACCCCGCGCTTGGACATCGTTTTCTCCGCCGCCACGGTGAGTTACACGGGACGCGTTGCGCTCCAGCCGCTGGATTTGCGGCTTTGCGAACAGCGCATCGGCGTCGTCGGCCTGAACGGTTCCGGCAAGACGACGATGGCGCGGCTGATCAACGGGCTCGTCAGGCCGACAGCCGGCACCGTGACGGTCGGCGGGCTCGATACGGTCGAGGACGAACAGGCCGCGCGCGGAAAGACCGGCTTCATCTTCCAGAACCCGCAACACCAGATGATCCTGCCGATCCTTGCCGAAGACATCGCCTTCGGCCTCAAGAATCGCGGTCTCGGCAAGGCCGAAATCGCCGAGCGGACCGAGGCCGTGCTGGCGCGTTTCGGCATCGCGCATCTCGCACGCCGCCGCGTGCACGAGCTCTCGGGCGGTGAGACGCAACTGGGCGCGATCGCGAGCGTGCTCGTCACCGGCCCGGATCTTCTGATCCTCGACGAGCCGACCAACCAGCTCGACTTGAAAAACCGCGCCCTGATCGAGCGCACCATTGCCGGCCTGCCGGAACAGGTGCTCGTGATCACCCACGACCTCGCCCTGATCGAAGGTTTCGATCGCGTGCTGGTGTTCCATGAGGGGCGGCTGGCGGCGGATGAGCGTCCGGCGGAGGCGATCCGTACCTATCGGGAGATCGCGGCATGCTGAACGGGCTCGACATCGAGGGCAATTCGCCGCTGCACCGCCTGCCGGTGCGGGGCAAGCTGATCCTGCTCTTCGTCGCGGCCATCGTGCTCTTCCTTCTCTCGGATCTGCGGCTTCTCGCCCCCGCGCTCGCGCTTTCGGCCGCACTTTACCTTTCGACCGGGATCGGCGTTGCGGAAGCGATGCGGCGCACGCGCTTCGTACTCTTCACGGTGCTGCTGGTTGCGGCTGCAAACTATTTTTTCCAGTCGCCGCACGAGGGTGCCGTCGTCTTCTGCCGGCTCTCGACGCTGGTGCTGCTGGCTGCCGCCGTGACGGCGACAACAGGCATTTCCGCCTTCATGGACGAGATCACCCGGCTGCTGACGCCGCTCGAGCGATTCGGCTTCGTGCGGGCGGCGGATGTCAGCCTTGCGGTCGGGCTCGTCATCCGCTTCGTGCCGGAGATTTTTGCGCGCTACGGCGAGATCGTGGCCGCGCACAAGGCGCGCGGCCTGCCAGTGCGCCCGCTGACCACGCTTACACCTCTCATCATTCTGACGCTGAAGGATGCGGATACGATCGCCATGGCGATTGACGCCCGCGGCTTTCGGCGGCACTAAGCATTCAGCCCAATTTTGTCCATCGGGGAACCAGACATGAACACCAGAGACATCGTCCTCATCGCCCTCTTCGCCGCGATCATCGTGGTGCTGGGCCTGCTGCCGCCGATCACGCTCGGCTTCATCCCGGTGCCGATCACCGCGCAGTCGCTCGGCGTCATGCTCGCCGGCTGCATCCTCGGGGCCAAGCGTGGTGCTGCCGCCGTTCTGCTGGTGCTGCTGCTCGTCGCCATCGGCCTGCCGGTGCTCTCCGGCGGCCGCGGCGGCCTTGCCGTCTTCGCCGGCCCGACGGGCGGCTATCTCGTCGGCTGGGTTTTCGGCGCCTTCGTCTGCGGTCTGATCGCCGAACGCCTCGTGCGGGAAGAACAGCCGGAGCTTTCGCAGTTCCTCTCCTTCCTTGCCGCGTCCGTTATCGGCGGCATCGCCGTCGTCTATCTCTTCGGCATGCCCTGGCTCGCCTATATGAGCGGCAAGGCCTTCCTCCAAACGGCTGCCGCCTCGCTCGTCTTCCTGCCCGGCGACCTCATCAAGGCCTTCGTCGCGATGCTTGCCGGCCGTGCGGTGCTGGCCGGCTATCCGCTGCTGCCCCAGCGCGCCTGAGCCCATGCCGCTGTCCGGCGCCCTCGAACGGCACGCCGCCCGAAGCCCCAAGAGCCCGGCCTTTCATCTGGAAGACCGGGTTCTTTCCTACGGCGCGCTCCGCGCCACCGCCCGGCGCCTGTACGCAATCATCTCCGCCCTTGCGCCGGAAGGCCGGAGCGCGATTGGCCCGGACAACAGACTGATCGCGCTCGTTACCGGCAACCACCCCCTCTTTCCCGCAGCCTTCGTTGCCGCGACGGCCGGAAACGCCTGTGCCGCACTGATCGATCCGCACCTGCCTGCCGCGACCCGGCAGCGGCTGCTCGACAGGCTCGACCCCGATCTCGTCGTGACCGCCGACGGGTGCGACCTGCTGGTCAGCAATCCGCGGAGCGGGTCTGCCGAAACCGTCTGCGAGCAGATGGAGGCCATCGATCGGGCATTGCCGGAAGGCCACGCAGACGCACCCTTCCTCATCGTCTTCACCTCCGGCACCACCGCCGATCCGAAACCCATCATCCGCGACCGCCGGTCCTGGCGGACCAGCCTTGCCGCGGGCGCGCCCTTCTTCGGCATCGATGCCACCACAAGCACCTGCGCGCCCGGGCCCCTAGCCCATGGACTTGCACTCTACGCGATGACCGAGTGCCTGCTGGCGGGCGCCGCCTTCCATTCCGCCCGGCATTTCGAAGCGGACGCAGCCCGGGAGACGATCCGTCACGCAACCGTGCGCCGCCTCGTTCTGGTGCCGACCATGTTGCGCAGGCTCTGCGAAGGCGCGCCGTTCGAGAACATCGAAGCCATCACCGTGGCGGGGGCAAAGCTGACAGCGACCGATCATGCGCTTTGCCGGCAGCATTTTCCAAAGGCAGCGCTGCGGGAATATTATGGCGCCTCGGAACTCGGTTTCATCTCCGTCACGTCGCCGGATGATGCCGCTTCCTCCACCGTCGTGGGCAAGGCTTTTCCGGGTGTCGCAATCTCGGTTCTGGACGAGGCCGGCAAGACGGTGCCGGCCGGCGAGACCGGCACCGTCTTCGTCGAAAGCCCGCTCATTGCCACCGGCTATCTCGGTGCGGGCGACGGCGCGGGATTGGCGCGCGTCGGGGCGCTGGCCTCCGTCGGCGATCTCGGTTTCCTGGGGGCGGACGGCACGTTGCACCTGCTCGGCCGCTCCGGCGGCATGGTGCTGTCAGGCGGCAACAACATCTACCCTTCCGAGGTGGAGGCGGCGCTGCAAAGCCTGCCTCTCGTGCACGCCGCCCATGTCTTCGGCCTTGAGCACGCTGATCTCGGCGGCGAGCTGGTGGCGGTGATCGAACCTGCCGGGCCGGGCCTGACATTGCAAGCGCTCAAGACCGCGCTGGCGGAGGTCCTGCCGCGCTACAAGCAGCCGCGCCGGCTCTGGCTGTGCCGGAAAATGCCGGTGACGCCTTCGGGCAAGGTGGAGGCAAAAACCGTGCGGCAATGGGTGGCGGAGGAGAGCGATGCCCTTGAACGGCTTACCTGATCCCGAGCGCATTCCCGTGATCGCCGCCGCATTCCGCACGCCGATCGGCCGGGTCAGCGGCACGCTCTGCGCCATCGAGCCGGCAAGCCTTGCAGTGCCCCTCATCCGCCGTATCCTCGAAGAAACCGCTCTTGCCCCCGATGACATCGATGACGTCATCCTCGGCAATGCGGCCAACAGCGCGGGCAACCTCGCCCGGCTTGCCGGCCTGGAGGCCGGGCTGCCCGTCTCCGTGCCCGGCATGACGATCGACCGGCAATGCGGCTCGGGGCTGGAGGCGATAACGCTTGCCGCGCGGCTGGTCGCTGCCGGCGCCGGGCGTATCTACCTGGCCGGCGGCACCGAGAGCAGCAGCCGCGCCCACCTGCGCTTCCGCCCCACCGCCACGTCAGGCGGCACACCGGAGCCCGTGCCGCGCGCGCGCATGGCGCCCGATGCGATCGGCGATCCGGACATGGGCATCGCCGCCGAAAAAGTCGCCGTCCATGCCGGCATCGGCCGGGCGCGGCAGGATGCGTTTGCCCTCGAAAGCCACAGGCGCGCCGTGGCCGCGCAAAAGGCCGGTCGCTTCGAAAGGGAGATCGTCCCCGTCGAAACGCCTGCGGGCCGCATCTTGCGGGACGAATGCCCGCGCGAAAATACCTCGCTGGAAAAGCTGACGGCACTGAAACCGGTCTTCCGGCCGGATGGCACCGTGACGGCAGGCAATGCCTGCCCGGTCAATGACGGCGCCTGCGTCGTGCTGGTGACCTCGCTTGCGCAGGCCCGGCGGCTTGGCCTGACGGCCATGCTGGAGGTGGTCGACTGTGCCGTTGCCGGCATCGATCCGAACCTGCTCGGCCTCGGCCCGGTGCCGGCCCTGGAAAAACTCGTCACGCGCAATCCTCACCTCCGGGTGGCGGATGTTGCCTTCATCGAATTCAACGAGGCTTTTGCCGCGCAGGTGCTGGCGAGCCTCGACGCGCTCGGCATCGACCCTGCAGCCGTCAACCGCGATGGTGGGGCTCTGGCGCTCGGCCATCCCTATGGTGCGTCCGGCGCGATTCTCGCCACGCGACTTTTCGCGCAGATGCGGGATGCGGCGACAGGAACGCAGGCGCTCGCCATGATGGGGGTGGGCGGCGGCATGGGCATCGTTTCCCTGTTTCGGAAAGTGTGAGGAGAGAGCATGAACGACAAGATCTATACCGGTGGGTGCCTCTGCGGCGCCATTCGTTTCGAGGCGACGGGGCCAGCGGAAAAGCCGCACACCTGCTCCTGCCGCTTCTGCCAGCGGCATACCGGCGCACCGACCGCCGCCTGGGTGGAGTTTCCCGCCGAACGCCTGAAATGGACGGGCGCGGGCGAGAAGCCTTCGACCTGGCGCTCTTCGGATTACTCCAGCCGCGCCTTCTGCCCGGCTTGCGGCAGCTCCATCGGCGCAATCGACGACGAGCCGGTCGTGGCGCTCCTGATCGGCGGCTTCGACGACCCCACCGACCCGGCATTCGCGCCGCAATACCATTCGTTCGAGGACTGCCGGCCGGGCTGGCTCAGCGTCGAGACCGCCTCAGGCGAGGAATGACTTCAGCCAGTCGCGCACGGGCTGCGGCACGTTGACGGGCTGGCGGGTCGCCGGATCGACGGCGACCCAGACGATTTCCACGTCCGCAACCGCCGCGCCTTCGCATGATATTGCGACGGCGAAGCTCAGCGAGGTCGCGCCGATGCGCGTCACCGAGACCTGGAGACGGGCAATGTCGTCCAGACGCAGGCCCCTGTGGAAGGTGCATCCGGATTTGCGCACGAAATAGACCGGATCGCCCGATCCCGTCGGCCGGTGACGCCACAGGCCGGCAACAGCCGCCTCCGCCTGCGCATAGTAGGCGGCATTGTGCATATGGCCGTGCATGTCTATATCGCGAAACGGTATCCTGACTTCGCTGACCGTGATGTCTGCCGCCTGTTCCACGTCGTATCCCGGGGTAAGATCATGCTTCGTGCCGTTGTTAGAGCCTTCGGCGATCCCCGGCAAGTGATCGGTCTGGAGGAGACGGAACGTGGAACACCCGGCTCCGGCGAGGTGGAAATCCGCATCCGCCGCGCCGCCGTCAACCCGTCCGACCTCATCCCCGTTACCGGCGCCTATCGCAGCCGCACCGCGCTGCCCTTCGTGCCCGGCTTCGAGGGTGTGGGAGAGATCGTACGGCTTGGCGCTGGCGTGAGCGGACTTGCCATCGGCCAGCGCGTATTGCCGATCGGCGCCAGCGGGCTCTGGCAGGGCCACCTCATCCGCCCGGCCGAATGGTGTTTTGCCGTGCCTGACGATCTCGCCGACGATCAGGCCGCCATGGCCTATGTGAACCCCTTGACCGCCTTCCGGCTGGTCGATGCCGTCAGCACCCATTTTCGCGGGACGACGGGCCGGCGCATCGGCGTGACGGCGGCGGCATCGGCCATCGGCAAGATGCTGCTGGTGCTGCTCGCCGAGGCCGGCTTCCAACCGGTCGCACTGGTGCGCAGCGCGGCGACGGCCACACGGCTGGCCGAAAGCTTTTCCGGCGAGATCGTCACCGCGAGCACGCCTGCACTCGACGCGGTTCTCGATGCCGTCGGCGGCGAGGCGGGCAATGCCCTCTTCCGCAACATCCGCCCCGGTGGCGCCTTCATCCAGTATGGCGCGTTGTCCGGCGCGCAGCTCGATCCCGCGCTCGTCACCGCCCGCCGGGAAGAGGTCGCCTTCTCCTTCCTCTGGCTGCGCAACTGGGTGCATTCCGCCCCCCGCGCGACCATCGCAGCCGAATTCGACCGCAGCTTCACCGGCATTCGCGCCGGGTATCTTGCATCCGCGATCGATACGGTTTTTGCCCTGTCGGAACTGCCCGCCGCCCTCGCCCGGCAGGACGATCCCTCGCGTACCGGAAAACTCCTCATCGCACCATGACTGTTGAAAAGGCGCGCCGCCTGGCCCATTTCCCGTGGACCTCGCCACCCGCAATGGATAGCTTCCGGCCATGACGACGTGTCTCCTAGAGAACCCGATCTTCCTCGAACATCACACGCCGGAGGGCCACCCGGAGCGCTCCGACCGCATCCGCGCGATCAACCTTGCGCTGGAACACGAGCGCTTTTCGCCGCTCAAGCGCGAGAAGGCGCCGCAGGCGAACGAGGATTTCGTGCTGCTCGCCCATCCGGAAAGCCATCTGCGCGCCGTGATGTCCGCGATCCCCGAAGAGGGAATCGAGCAGGTGGAATCGGATACCTATGCCAGTCCCGCCAGCCTGCAGGCGGCGCTGACGGGTATCGGCGGGGCTCTTGCGGCCGTCGATGCGGTTTTCACCGGCAAGGCCGACAATGCCTTCGTGCTGGCCCGTCCGCCCGGCCACCATGCCGAGCGCGACAAGGCGATGGGCTTCTGCTTCTTCAACAACGCCGCCATCGCCGCCCGCCATGCGCAGAAGACCCACGGCGCCGAGCGTGTCGCCATCGTCGACTGGGATGTGCATCACGGCAACGGCACGCAGGATATCTTTTACGACGACCCGTCCGTGCTGTTCTGTTCGACGCATCAGATGCCGCTCTATCCGGGCTCCGGCGCGAAGAACGAGACGGGGGCGGGCAACATCGTCAACGCGCCGCTCTCGATGAATGACGGCAGCGACCATTTTCGCGAGGCCTTCCGTTCGCGCGTGCTCCCGCGGGTCGCAGATTTCAGGCCCGACGTGATCATCATCTCCGCCGGCTTCGATGCCCATCACCGCGATCCGCTGGCGCAGATCAATCTCGTCGCCGACGATTTCGACTGGGCGACGGCCAAGCTGATGGAACTTTCCGAAAAATCGGCGGAGAACCGGGTGGTCAGCCTGCTGGAAGGCGGCTACGACCTGCAGGGCCTTGCCGAATCCGCCGCCACCCATATCTACCGCCTGATGAGAGGCTGACCATGACCAATCCTGCTGCTGCTCCCGGGCCTGACGTTTCCGCCCTGTCCTTCGAACAGGCCGTCGAGGAACTGGAAAAGATTGTCGCGGCGCTGGAACGCGGCGACGTTCCGCTCGACCGCTCCATCGAGATCTACGAGCGCGGCGAAGCCCTGAAGAAGCATTGCGAAACCCTGCTTTCCGCCGCCGAAAACCGCATCGAGAAGATCCGCCTCGACCGCGCCGGCAAGCCGCAGGGCACAGAGCCGCTCGACGGGGCGTGAGCGTCAGAGCTGCGCGGCAATCGCGGCCTTGTCGATAACCGACCAGACATTGCGGATGCGCGCATCCTCGAATTCGTAGAAGACGTTTTCGGTGAACGACACCTTCCGGCCGTTGACCGGCAAGCCGAAGAGTTCGCCGACGGGCGTGCAGCTAAACAGCAGGCGACTGGCGACACGCGGCGGTTCGATCACCAGGAAATCGATGGCGAAATGCAGGTCCGGGATGGCGAGGAAGTCGCTTTCCAGCATGGTGCGATAGCCTGAAAGGCCGATGCGCTTGCCGTTGTAATGCGCGTCCTCGTGGACGAAGCTGTCGAGATTGTCCCAATCCTGCCTGTTGAGGCAGCCAATATAGCCGCGGTAGAGTGCTGCCAGGTCTTCGCTTGTCATGTTGTGGTTCCCTGCTTTCGGCCAATATGGCGCGTTGCGCGGTAAAGGCCAGAGGCGGGAAAG
Organism: Shinella sp. CPCC 101442; assembly: GCF_024704725.1. Taxonomy (GTDB): domain Bacteria; phylum Pseudomonadota; class Alphaproteobacteria; order Rhizobiales; family Rhizobiaceae; genus Shinella. Next base: position 790,195 of record NZ_JALIQS010000002.1, read on the forward strand.
ATTGACCACACCGTCAACGTCAACCGCCCTATCCACACCCTGCCCCGCCCGCTAGCATGCCCTCACGAACCAACGACAGGAGGGTATCATGAGCTTCTTTCCCGGAAAGGACCCCGAGGCCGGTGATGCGGCGGCGTGTGATGCGCTCGAGCACCTGATCATTCCGCGCACCAGCGATATCGGTGGGCTGGAGGTACGGCGCGCGCTGCCGACGGCCAAGCGCCGGCTGGTCGGTCCGTTCATCTTCTTCGACCGCATGGGGCCGGCGCTGCTCCGGGCCGGCGAGGCGATCGACGTCAAGCCCCATCCGCATATCGGGCTTTCCACCGTCACCTATCTCTTCGACGGCGAGATCAAGCACCGCGACAGCCTCGGCACCGAAATGGTCATCGCGCCCGGCGACATCAACCTGATGACGGCAGGACGCGGCATCGTGCATTCGGAGCGCTCGCCGGAAAACCTTCGCGGCAAGCCGCAATCCATTTCCGGGCTGCAGACCTGGCTTGCGCTACCCGACAGCCATGAGGAAATGGCCCCGGTCTTTTCGCACACGACCAAAGCCGAGCTTCCAGCCTTTTCCGCCGACGGCATCACGGGGCGCACGATCATCGGCAAATACGAGGGCCATGCCTCACCAGTCAGCGTTCCCACGGACACGCTCTATACCGACCTGATGCTGGCGCCCGGCGCCGCCGCGCCGCTCGCCGCGGATTGGGAAGAGCGCGCGGTCTATGTACTGTCAGGCACGCTGGATGTCGCCGGCGATGTCTTTGCCGCCGACCAGCTGCTCGTCTTCCGCGCCGGCGACGCGATCACGCTGAAAGCCGGACCGGAGGGCTGTCACATCATGGTCTTCGGCGGCGCGGCGCTCGGTTCCAAACGCTACATCTGGTGGAACTTCGTCTCGTCCTCCAAGGAGCGCATCGAGCAGGCCAAGGAGGAATGGCGCACCGGCCGTTTCGACATCGTGCCCGGCGACGAGGAAGAATTCGTACCGCTTCCGGCCGGTTGATATATAGCCGCGACGGAATGGAAAATTCGAGAGGGAGGCGCCGGCGAGGTGCCTCCTTTTTTTCATGTTGACTTATTCATAGCCATTCAGCTATATAAAAACCCATAGCCAACGAGGTATGGATCTAATGGCTGAAGCCCATGACATGCTGTTCCGCACGCTTGCGGATCCGACCCGCCGGGCGCTTTTCGAGCGCCTGTGCCGCGAGGGGGAGAAGACGGTGGGGGCGCTGACGGCGCAGGCCGGCGTTTCGCAGCCGGTCGTTTCCAAACATCTTGGCCTGCTCAAACAGGCCGGCCTCGTGCGCGATCGCCACGAGGGGCGCCAGACGCACTACAGCGCGCAGCTTGGCGCGCTCACCCCGCTGGTCGACTGGACCAGCCAGATGGCGCGGTTCTGGGAGCAGCGATTCGACGATCTCGAAAATTTGCTGAGGAGAATGGATCAATGAGCACCGCATCCGAGACACGCTCCGTCGTCGTCGAGCGCGACATCGCCCACCCGCCGGAAAAGCTCTGGCGCGCCCTGACACAGCCGCACCTGATCTCGGAATGGCTGATGCGCAACGAGGATTTCCAACCCGTCGCCGGCCATGCCTTCCGGCTCAGCGGCGACTGGGGCGGCGTCGATTGCGAGGTTCTGGCGGTCGAGCCCGGCAAGGCGCTGACCTATCGCTGGGATCATCCGCATGAAGACCCGGCCTTCAATCTCCGCAGCGTGGTCAGCTTCACGCTGACACCGACGGCGACAGGCACGCGCCTGCGCATGGAGCAGACCGGCTTCCGGCCGGAGCAGAAGCAGGCCTTCGGCGGCGCACGCCACGGCTGGGAGGCACATTTCACGAACCTCGAGCGGGTTCTGGCGGGACTGGAATAGGGAGAAGCCGCGATGAACTGGAACCTCCTGATCCGTCAGGGCCACCGCTGGATTTCGATCCTCTTCACGCTCGCCGTCCTCGTCAACATCGCAGCGATGACGCGGGGGCAGCCGCCGATCTGGGTCGGCCTGCTGGCGCTCTTTCCACTAATCCTGCTGCTCATGAGCGGCCTCTATCTCTTCGCCCTGCCCTATATCGGGCGGGCACGGCGCGGCTAGGAGGCGAACCATGAACGACAAACCGGTGCTGCTGTCCGGCGGCAATCCGCAAATCCCGAAAGGCTATGGCGACGGGCCGGTCCAGGCCTATATCGCAGCCATGCCGGGCTGGAAGAGCGATATCGGCCGCAGGCTTGATGCGCTGATCGAAAAGACCGTTCCCGGCGTGGCCAAGGCGGTGAAATGGAACTCGCCCTTTTATGGCGTGGAGGATGGCGGCTGGTTTGTCAGCTACCACTGCTTTGCCAAATACATAAAGCTGACCTTCTTTCGCGGCACCTCGCTCGATCCGGTCCCGCCGGTCGCGTCCAAGACCGCGGAAACACGCTATTTTCATGTTCACGAAGGCGAAGACCTCGACGAAGCGCTGCTTGCACGCTGGATCCGCCAGGCGGCCGCGCTTCCGGGCGAGCGCCTCTAACCAAGGGTGGAACCATGTTCACGAGCGAAACCGAATCCCCATCGATGCTGATCGACAAGCGCATTGCCGAATTGGCGGACTGGCGCGGCGAAATGCTGGCGCGGCTGCGCGCCCTGGTGAAGGAAGCCGACCCCGACGTCACGGAGGAATGGAAATGGCGCGGCGTTCCCGTCTGGGAGCATGACGGCATCATCTGCACCGGCGAGACCTACAAGGCCGTGGTGAAGATGACCTTTGCCAAGGGCGCGTCGCTGGACGACCCCGCCGGTCTTTTCAATTCCAGCCTCGAGGGAAACACCCGCCGGGCGATCGATTTTCACGAGGGCGAAGCAATCGATGCTGAGGCGCTGAAGGCGTTGATCCGCGCCGCGATCGACCTGAATCAGGCTGACCGCGCCAAGAAGAAGAAGTAATCGCCCCCGGCGTTGCCGCCGGCGGCGTCCGCAAAATGCCTGAATTGTCTCGGAGAAGGCGGGGCTGCGTCGGTTTGCGTGGTATCAATCCGGCGAAATACGCTCTAGACTTGCCGAAACGGTTGAAATCGCGCGCCGCATTCTGCATGTGACAGCGTAAAACCGTAAGGTCCGGACCGGGCTCCGCGAGGGAGCCATGGCAAACGGGCGAGAAGACGAGGCAAGAGAGTGACACAGACGCCAGCCACCCCCCTGCTCGACAAGGTCCGCATTCCCGCAGACCTGAAGGCCGTGGACGATCGCGACCTGCCGCAGCTCGCCAGCGAGCTGCGCGCGGAAATGATCGACGCCGTCTCGCGCACGGGCGGCCATCTCGGCGCCGGCCTCGGCGTGGTGGAGCTCACCATCGCCATCCACAAGGTTTTCAACACACCCGACGACCGTCTGATCTTCGACGTCGGCCATCAGTGCTATCCGCACAAGATCCTGACCGGCCGGCGCGACCGCATCCGGACGCTGCGCCAGGAAGACGGCCTTTCCGGCTTCACCCGCCGCGCCGAGAGCGAATACGACCCCTTCGGTGCGGCCCATTCCTCGACCTCGATTTCCGCCGGCCTCGGCATGGCCGTCGCGGCCGATCTCTCGGGCGAGAACCGCAATGTCATCGCCATCATCGGCGACGGCGCGATGTCGGCCGGCATGGCCTATGAGGCGCTGAACAATGCCGGCGCGCTCGACGCGCGCCTGATCGTTATCCTCAACGACAACGACATGTCGATCGCCCCGCCGACGGGCGCGATGAGCGCCTATCTGGCGCGCCTCGCCTCCGGCCGCACCTATATGGGCTTCCGCGAGTTCGGCAAGAAACTGACGGCCTATCTCGGCAAGAAGGTCGACCGGGCGATTACCCGCGCCGTCGAGCATGCGCGCGGCTATGTGACCGGCGGCACGCTGTTCGAGGAGATGGGTTTCTATCATATCGGACCGATCGACGGCCATTCCTTCGACCACCTGCTGCCCGTGCTGCGCAATGTGCGCGACAATTCCAAGGGGCCGGTGCTGATCCATGTCGTGACGCAGAAGGGCAAGGGCTATCCGCCGGCCGAAGCCGCTGCCGACAAGTATCACGGCGTCAACACCTTCGACGTCATCACCGGCACGCAGGCCAAGGCCAAGCCGAATGCCCCCAGCTATACCTCGGTCTTCGGCGAAGCCCTGGTGCAGGAAGCCGGTTTCGACGAGAAGATCGTCGGCGTCACCGCCGCGATGCCCAACGGCACCGGTATCGACAAGCTCGCCGCCGCGTATCCCATGCGCACCTTCGACGTGGGCATTGCCGAGCAGCATGCCGTGACCTTCGCCGCCGGCCTTGCCGCCGAGGGCTACAAGCCGTTCTGCGCGCTCTATTCCACCTTCCTGCAGCGCGGCTACGACCAGGTGGTGCACGACGTTGCCATCCAGGGTCTGCCCGTGCGCTTCCCCATCGACCGCGCTGGTTTCGTCGGTGCCGACGGGCCGACCCATGCCGGCTCCTTCGACACGACCTACCTCGCCACCCTGCCCGGCTTCGTGGTGATGGCCGCCGCCGACGAGGCCGAACTCAAGCACATGGTGCGCACCGCCGCCGCCTATGACGACGGCCCGATTTCCTTCCGCTATCCGCGTGGCGAGGGCGTCGGCGTGGACATGCCCGTTCGCGGCGAAATCCTGGAAATCGGCAAGGGCCGCGTCGTCAAGCAGGGTTCGAAGGTGGCGCTGCTATCCTTCGGCACACGCCTTGCCGACTGTTTGCTCGCCGCCGAAGACCTCGACGCGGCAGGTCTTTCCACGACGGTCGCCGATGCGCGCTTCGCAAAACCGCTCGACCACGACCTCATCCGCCAGCTCGCCCGCCACCACGAGGTGCTGATCACCATCGAGGAAGGCGCGGTCGGCGGCTTCGGCAGCCATGTGCTGCAGTTCCTCGCCATGGAAGGCCTGCTCGACCACGGGCTGAAGGTACGTCCGCTCGTGCTGCCGGATATCTGGATGGAGCAGGCCAAGCCCGAGGCGATGTATGCCAAGGCCGGTCTCGACCGCGCCGGCATCGTCTCCACCGTGTTCAACGCGCTCGGCCAGAAGGCCGTCGGGGTCGGCGCGGCGGGCTGAACGCCCGTCTCAGCTTGCCTGCTTTTCGCTGGCAATACGGTTCGCCGCCGCCCGAAGCGCCTCGGCGTCGATGCCCATGACCCGCAGCGCCCGCGCCGCGACACCATGCGGCATGCCGGCGACAATGGCCACGACATGGGCGCCGAGAAGCGGGCGGTGCGCCGCCCTGCCCTCTGCCAGTTTCTGCATGACCTCCTTTCCGGAAGGGGCAGCCTCGTAGAGCTTCTGCGTCGGCGTCGCCGGCACGGCAAATTCACCCGCGAGCGCTGGATCAAGGCCCACCAATTTCAAGCCGTCCGCATATTGCCGTTCGATGGCCTGGTGCAGGTTCGCAGGATCGGCGCCGACGGCCTCGAACGTGCGTTGTGCCGTGCCATCCGGCAGGTCGAGGGCGGCGAGCAGGAAATGCTCGGCACCGGGCTCCTTTTGACCTTCCTGGCGGGCGTGATGTTCTGCCCGTTCGCAGAGCGCCCTGATCGTGCCCATGCTTCCGAAACGTGCCTTGATGCTGCCGAACATGGAAAAGCCTCCTATGGGGTTTCGTCGCCGGTCGCGACGTCCGAGAGGCGCTTGTGGGCGGCCTGCTTGGTGACGCCGAGGGCCTGCGCGATGCGTGCCCAGGACCAGCCCTGCTTCAGGGCCGAGCGCACCGCGCGCCGCTCCAGCCCGTCCGCCAGACGGCGAAGGGCGATCACCGCCGCGAAAGCGTTTTCGGGGTCATCGGGACCAGGCAGCGTGTTCAGATCGACCATGCGTCAACGTTAGTTGACGACACATCATCTGTCAACCTTTGTTGACGGCCCATGGACGGAAGCGAAGAAGCCCGCTTACTGCTGCGCGCCGCTCGGCTTCAGCAGCAGAATGTCGATCTCGTTGGTCGGCGTAAAATCGGTCGCCTTCATCTCGAAGGTCGTTGGACCGATCTTCTTGACGCCCTTGCCGCAGAAGCTGACGAGGTTTTCCGGCGCGCCCTTGTCGATGGTGAGCGAAAATTCCTTGATCGGGCCGCCCCAGTTGGCGCCGGTCGACAGGATGTAGGAAATCCAGTTCTCGAAGAGATAGGGCTTTCCGGCCTGCATGTCCTTTTCCGCCTGCTGGGCGCGGCGCACGATCGCGTCTTCGATGCAGTAGCGCTTGACGTAGTCCTGATAGCGCTCGCCCTTGGGCTGGCCATCCTCCAGGAAGGAGATGCCCACCGTGCCGCCGACACTCGGCTTGTAGCGGTGCTGCACCGTCACCTCTCTGCCTGCCGGGAAGGTCGTGCGCCACCAGTAGACGGATTTCAGCGACCAGAGCGGCGTGCGGTAGTCCTTCATGCCGTTGCCATCGTTGTCATAGGTATCGATGAACATCAGGCCGCGGGCGATCCAGTCGGCGGCAACATCGTCTGGCAGCTTCTTCAGCGCTTCCTGCGCGGCCTTGGACATCGGAAGAAGCGGAATGCCCTGCCCCTTCAGGTCCTCCGTCACGTCGATGTCGGAGGAATAGGCCCGCTGCTGGAGCGTGACGGTCACCGCCTTGCCATCCTGCGCGGCGGTGAAGCCGAGATAGTTGTCCGTCTCGAAATCGTCGATCGCGATATTGGCATAGGGATCGCCGCCGATGTCTGGCATCGGAAAAGCGACGAGGCCGGACACGTCCTTGTCCGAGGTGTTGGTAAAAACGTAATCGACGCGGATTTCCGTGGGCGAAATGAACAGCGCCTCCTTGGTCATCTCAACCTCCGGCGTGCGCACGAAGGTGAGCCCGCCGGTCTTCAGCTCCGCCATCGTGTCGTTGGCAAGAGCCGGCGCGGCGAGCAGCGCGAGGAGAAGCGGCAAGTGGCGGAAAGCGTTTTTCATTGTCGTCCTCGATACATCAAGGGTGCGATACCATCCGAATTCGCCGGCTGCTGCAAGCGGCGCGACGCGCTGTTTCAGGATTTCCGGCAATCCGCCGACCCAACACGCTACGATTGCGCATCTCCTCGAACGAGTTGATAATGATGAACGACAAAGAGCCGCTCCGCGTGGGCGACATTGTCTATGATGCGAAGGTCCACCGGGTCTCAACTGCCTTCCCAACCAACCGAAGTCAAAATCAATCGAGGACATTGCCATGAATCCAGTTCGTCAGGCGCTCCTTGCCGCTCCCTTGGTCATCGCAGCCGTTATGCCCGCATTTGCGGATGAAAGCAGCGTCAATCAAACGATAGATCAGCAGTTGGGCGACCACACGAAGTACCAGACTGTCATCATCGCCCTGCAAAAGGCTGTCGCGGCGAAGGACGCCAAGGGCGTTGCCGCACTCGTCAGCTATCCGATCGGCGTCAAGGTCAACGGGAAGGAGACCAACATCAAATCCGCCGCGGCGTTCGAGAAGCATTACAGCGCCATCATGACCCCTGAAATTACCAAGGCGGTCAACGACCAGAAATACGAAGATCTTTTCGTCAACTACCAGGGCATCATGTTCGGCGACGGCCAGGTCTGGATCAACGGCATCTGCAAGGACGACGCCTGCAAGAATTTCGACGTGAAGGTGCAGACCATACAGGACGGCCCGAAATAATCCGGCTCACCGCCCTCCTCATGGGGCCATGACGCGCCCTTGGGAATCGACCACGGCGAACGCGACGATGCTGCGAAAATTCGCCGTGGCGAGGTCCGGAACATCGGATGCACCCTTTTTCAACCATCCCGTTTTGCAACCGCGTAACCACATCCCTTGGCCGTTCCGAAACCTCCGGCTGCTAGGGTCTTTCCAACGAAAAGAAAGACCGGACAGGGATTTTCACCATGCGATACGCACTGCTTGCGGCTCTTGCCGCCACGCTTTGCCATGCCTCCATCGCAGCCGCCGAACAGCGGCCGGAGCACGATCCGGCCATCGAGGCCGCCGCCATCGCCATCCTGCAGAAGAAGCTGCCTGAAATCCGCAAGTCGCACGATATCCGCCAGGATCCCGTCATCGTGCGCGCCGGCCGGGAAGACCAAAAACCGCAGGGCATATCCGCGCTGATCGATCTCGATTCGGCGGAAAACTTCCACGGCCGCATCATCTGGCTGTGATCCGCCTTCATGCAAAACGAAAACGCCCCGGCATGAACCGGGGCGTTTTCGGTCTTGAACGGCCTTCTCTCAGAATTCCGTCCATTCCTGCTTGAGCGCGGCGTTGCCCTGCGAGGCGGACACAGGCCGGTAGCTCGTGCGCGCCGCCGTCTCCATCCTGCGGTGGACGGCCTTCAGATCACGCATGCCGCCGGAAACCGTTGGCAGCACGAAGCGGGAGATCTGCTCGCGCAGCCGCACCGCCTCGTTGGCGAGCGACGCGCTTGCGGCATTGGTCTCTTCCACCATGGCGGCGTTGCGCTGCGTCACCTGGTCCATCTGGTTGACGGCCGTATTGACTTCCGAAAGGCCGACAGACTGTTCGCGGGCCGAGATGGCGATCGCGTCCATATGCTGGTTGATGGTCGCGACATGCAGGCCGATCGCCTGCAGCGAGGCTCCGGTATCCTGCACCAGACGCACGCCGCCCTCGACCTCGGTCGTCGAGTTGCGGATGAGGTCCTTGATCTCGCGCGCCGCCTGGGCGGAACGCTGCGCCAGCTCCCGCACTTCCTGCGCGACGACCGCAAAGCCCTTGCCCGCCTCCCCGGCACGCGCCGCTTCCACGCCGGCATTCAGCGCCAGAAGATTGGTCTGGAAGGCGATCTCGTCGATCACGCCGATGATGTTGGAAATCTGGCCGGAGGAATTTTCGATGCGCTTCATGGCCTCGATGGCGCCGGCGACGATCTCGCCGGATTTCTGCGCGCTGCGGTTGGCCTCGCCCGCCACGCTACGCGCCTCGTCGGCCCGCTTGGTGGAATTGGCGACATTGGCGGTGATCTGGTCAAGTGCGGCGGCGGTCTCCTCGAGCGAGGCGGCCTGCTGTTCCGTGCGCTTGGAAAGGTCGTCGGCACTGACGCTGATCTCGCGCGACCCGTCGTCGATGGAACCGCTCGACTGCGCGACGGCACCCAGCGTTTCGCCGAGCTGGGCGACCGCGGAGTTGAGATCGTGGCGCAGCTGTTCGAAATCCGCAGCGAAGGGTTCGGTCAGCTGGAAGCTCAGATCGCCCGAGGCGAGGCGACGAAGTCCGCCAGCCAGGCCAGAGGTCGCCTGCTGGAGGCGCGCCTGGGCGGCGGCTTCCGCCTCTTCCTGCAGCTGAACGCGCTCGGCCTCGGCACGGGCACGGTTCTCAGCCGCTTCCGCTTCAAGGCGACGGTTGGCGATGGCTGCCTGGCGGAAGACCTCCACCGCGCCGGCCATCTCGCCGATCTCGTCACGACGGCCGGCATAGGGAATGGCCGAAACCGTGTCACCGCCGGCCAGCACCGTCATCGCCCTCGTCGTGGCGACGATGGGGCGCGAAACCGACCGGCCGATCAGAAGAACCGTCGCGGCAATGGTGGCAATGGCGGCAAGAATGGCGGCGATGGCGACCGTATGCGCAGCCTGCAAGGCACTTGCGCTTTCCGTCTCGGCCTTGACCTTGTCGGCGGCGATACCGGCCGACATCGTGTCGAAGACCGGTTCGACGGCGGCGAAGGCATCGGACACACCCTGACGGGCAGCGGCTTCGGTCGCGGCGATCGCGGCATAGTCGTCAAAAGCCTTGCCGTAAGCAGCGAGCGCCTCGAGGATCGTCGCCTGGTTTGCCGCGCCGCCGAATTTTTCAGCCGGCGTCTTGGCGAAGGCGGCGCGCTCCTGCGCATGCTTGGCGACGTATTTCGCGTCGCGGCGCATGATGAAGTCCTTCTCGTGGCGGCGCATCGTCAACATGCTGACCTGAAGACCCTTGTCGTCGACTGTCTTCAGCAATTCCTCGATGGCGTGTACCGCCGTACGCATGGCGCCTTCCCGGCCGGAGGACGGGTCGAGGCCGAGCGCGATGCTGGCTTCGGCAAGCGTCGCGAAGCTCTTCTGGTAGGTGGCATAACCATCCGAGATCGTCTGGAGATCGGCGCGGGTTGCGGGATTGTCGACAAGGGCGCCCAGCGTCTCCAGCGTTTTTTCCGCCTTCGCCGAGATCTCCTTGTGGGCGGCGACGTATTTCTCGTCCCGCCGCAGCAGGAAGTCCTTTTCAGCCCGCCGGTTCTGCAGAAACTCGATTTCCAGCCCGCGCAGCGCGTCATCGGCGCTGCGGTGGCGCTCGACCCTCGCACCGTATTCTGCGGCCGTGCGCTGCTCCACCTGGAAAATGCCGACGATGAGAAGAATGCCCGCGACGGCAATCGGCGCCATCAGGCCGATCCGGTGGGACAGACGTAGGGTCATGGATGCTCCTTGCGCCCGCGCGCGACGGGCCGCCATTCCGCTGAAAACGTTGGAAAAAGCCCCTATGAAACATGGAGCCAAACGCCGGACACATCCCGGCTATCCTTAATGAAATGTGACTGTCATAATTTAAGGATTGATGAATATGACACCCTGTTTCTTTGGGTTTCCCGCCTCTTCGGCATGAACCATATGGGCAGGATTGACCGCGAGAGGGCTTGCCACCCGTCGCGCGAGGCGTCATGAGAGGCAATGTCCCGACCTATCGAAACCATTCGCCTCGACCAGCTCCTGCTGAATGCCGGCCTCGTCGCCAGCCGCTCACGCGCGCGCGACGCCATTTCGCGCGGCACCGTGCGCGTCAACGGCCGCACGGTCACCAAGCCGAGCTCCACCTTCCCCGCCGATGCCAAGATCGAGATCGACGATCCGGCCCAGGCCTATGTGTCGCGCGCGGCGCTGAAGCTGAAGGCGGCGCTCGACGCATTCGGCCTCGATCCCGCCGGCCTCGACTGCCTCGATATCGGCGCCTCGACCGGCGGCTTCACGGATATCCTGCTGGAGCGCGGCGCAAACCACGTCATCGCCGTCGATGTCGGCCACGACCAGCTTCATCCCCGGCTGCGGGAAGACGAGCGCATCACCAATTACGAGGGCCTGAATGCCCGCGTGCTCGACGAGGACCATCTCGAAGACCGGGAGATCGGCGCCGTCGTCTCCGACGTCTCGTTCATTTCGCTGAAGCTGGCGCTGCCGCCTGCCCTGACCCTGGCGCAGCCCGGCGCCTTCTGCGTGCTGCTCGTCAAACCGCAGTTCGAGGCCGGACGCGAGGCGATCAGCAAGGCGGGGCTCCTGAAGGACCCGGAAAGTGCGCCGGCGGTTGCCGCCGAGCTGGAGCGCTGGCTTGTGGAAGACATCGGCTGGACGAGCCTCGGCCTCATCCCCTCGCCCATTACCGGCGGCGACGGCAATGTCGAATACCTGCTGGGAGGCCGCAAGCCATGACGGCGGAAACCCTCACCATCGCCCGTCTCGGCAGCGGCGGCGATGGCATCGCGGAAACGGCTGACGGCCCGGTCTACGTGCCCTTCACGCTCCCCGGCGAAACGGTCGCCGTCGCGCGGGTGAAGAGCCATGGCACCGTGATCTCCATGTCGTCGGCCTCGCCCGAGCGGGTGGAACCGCCCTGCGTGCATTTCGGTCCCCACGGCAAGAACGGCACCTGCGGCGGCTGTACGCTGCAACATGCCAGCGATGCGCTCTACCATGACTTCAAGCGCAATCTCGTCGTGCAGGCGCTGAAATCGAAAGGCCTGACGCCCGAAGTCGCGCCCCTCGTCATCGCCCGGCCGGGCGAGCGCCGCCGCGTCGTCTTCACCGCGCGCAGGACGGAAAAGGAAATGCTCGTCGGCTTCAACCAGGCCGGCAGCCACCACATCGTCTCCATCGATCACTGTCCGATCTCGAGCGACGGCATCCTCTCCCGGCTCGAGGTGATCCGCCGCGTCGCCGCCGCGATCGCGACCTCGGCGGAACCCTTCCGCGTGACGGTGCTGGAAACCGTTGCCGGGCTCGACCTCGCCTTCGAAGGCGTCAAGAAGATCGGCGACAAGGAACGGCACGCCGTCACCGAGACCGTGCTTGCGCTCCGCGCCGGCATCAACCGCGTCTCCAACGACGGCGAAATCCTCATCGAGCCGCAGAAGCCGGAAATCGACTTTTCCGGCGTGCGCGTCTCGCCCCCTGCCGGCGGCTTCACGCAGGCGACGAAGCCCGCCGAGGCGGCGATGTCCGAGCTGGTGCTGTCGGCACTGGGCAAGGCCAAGCGCGTCGCCGATCTCTTTGCCGGCTCCGGTACCTTTGCGCTGCGGATCGCCCGCCAGGCGAAGGTGCATGCCGTCGAAGGCGACGAGAAGGCGCTGAAGGCGCTGGACCACGCCGCGCGCAACACGCAGGGCCTCAAGCCCGTGACGGTGGAGCGGCGCGACCTCTTCCGCCGCCCGCTGATGACCTCCGAACTGAAGGTCTACGACGCGGTGGTCTTCGACCCGCCGCGCGCGGGAGCGGAGGACCAGTGCAAGGAGCTCGCCCGGTCCGGCGTCAAGACCATCGTCGCCGTCTCGTGCAACCCGATCAGCCTTGCCCGCGACCTTTCGATCCTCACCGCTGCGGGCTACCGCATCCGCCTTGTGACGCCCATCGACCAGTTTTTATGGTCGGCGCATGTCGAGGCGGTAGCGGTGCTGGATAGGTAGGTGAACGCAATCCGGCTCAGGGTATCTGCGCGGGAAACACCCCGCCATCATCCGCATCCAGCACGATGGAGAGCGAGATGTTGCGCGGGCGCGTGATGGCGAACAGGACCGCCTCCACCACATCCCGGTTGGTGGCGCGCGCGCTCTTGACCCGACCGGGCGCCTCGACCCATGCCGGTTCGCCCGGCTGGATGTCGTCCAGATCGGGCGGGTGCAGGATGATCGAGCGGACCGGCGTTCCCGCCAGCATTTGCCGCAGTCCTTCCGCAATCGCCGTCTGGCCCCGCTTGGCGGCGTAGAAGGGAACGGAAACGCCATCGAGCAACCCGTTCGGCAGGCCGCTTACCGAGCCGATGGTCACGATATCCGGGTTGGCGGAGCGCCGGAGAAGCGGCAGAAGACCCTGGCTGAGCAGGAATGTGCCGGTGACGGCGGAGTTTATGACACCGAGGACCTCCTCGGCCGTATGCGGCTCGTCGCGCGCCTCCAGCCACATCGCGCCGTTGTTGATAAGCAGGTCGATATGCTCGTGTGCGCCGACGATCGCCTCGACCGCCCGGCGCACGCTCGCGCTCTCGGCCAGATCGACGGCGATGCAGGCGGGGCGGCGACCCGTGGCTTCCGCAATCCCGTCCGCCACTTTTTCAAGCGCCGCCAGGGTGCGGCCGCAAAGGACGATATTGCACCCAGTCTCGGCCAAGGACGTGGCAAGCGCCGCGCCTAACCCACGGCCAGCGCCCGTGATGACGACCGTTCGCCCGTCCAATTCAACCATTCTTCACATCCTTGTCTCTGCAACGCGCAACCAGCCTATATCCGCTAAGGCAGCAACCGAGAATGCCAAAACAAAAAAGCCCGGGAACGAGCCCGGGCCTTTTCTTCAGGTGAAGCTGCCAATCAGGCCGCGCGCCGTGCCGGGCTGGCGGCGTAGGTTACCCCACCCTGTCCGAGTCGGAACTGCGCCAGCAGCGTGTTGAGGGCGGCGGCCTCCGAGGCGAGGCCGTGGCTGGCGGCGGTCTGTTCTTCCACCATGGCGGCGTTCTGCTGGGTGCCCTGGTCCATCGTGTTGACGGCAGTATTGATCTCCTGAAGGCCGGTCGACTGTTCGCGGGCGGAGAGAACGATGGCGTTCACGTGACCGTTGATCTCCTGGACTTCGCGCACGATGGCTTCCAGCGCTGCACCCGTCTCGTCGACCAGCGACACGCCGGAACGCACCTGCTCACCGGATGTGGTGATCAGCGCCTTGATCTCCTTGGCGGCATTGGCCGAACGCTGGGCAAGCTCACGCACTTCCTGCGCGACGACGGCAAAGCCCTTGCCGGCTTCACCGGCACGGGCAGCCTCGACGCCGGCATTCAGCGCGAGCAGGTTCGTCTGGAAGGCGATGTCGTCGATGACGCCGATGATGTTGGAAATCTCGTGCGAGGACTTTTCGATGCCCTGCATGGCCGAGACGGCGCGGCGCACCACCTCGCCCGACTTTTCCGCACCTGTGCGGGTGCGCGAAACGAGCGAACCGACCTCCTCGGCACGGCGGGTCGAGTCCTTCACGGTGGTGGTGATCTCCTCGAGCGCGGCGGCGGTCTCTTCCACGGAAGCGGCCTGCTGCTCCGTGCGGCGGGCGAGATCGTCGGCGGCCGAGCGGATTTCCGTCGCGCCGGCATCGATGGCCCGCGCATTCTGGCCGACCGTCGTCATGGCCGTATGCAGCTTGGTGACGGAATGGTTGAAGTCGTCACGCAGGCGGTCGAGATGGCCGGCGAAGGGCTTTTCGATGCGGTGGGCGAGATCGCCCTCGGCGAGGCGGCCGAGGCCGTCGGCCAGCGCCTCGACGGCGTGCTGGATTTCGGCGGCGTCGCGCGCCTTCAGAGCCTCGCGCTCGCGGCGTTCGCTTTCAGAGAGCACGCGGCCCTCCTCGGCGGCGTTTTCCAGGCGCGCGCGCTCGATGGCATTGTCGCGGAACACGGCGACCGCAGCGGCCATCTGGCCGATCTCGTCGGTGCGGTCCTGGCCCGGAATTTCCGTGCGCACATCACCGGAAGCGAGCTTCTGCATGGCCGAGGTCATGTCCTTGACCGGGCGCACGACGAGACGCGACAGCACGGTGGCGAGGAAGCCCATCATGACGACGACGGCGAGGATGGTGGCGATTGTCGCGGCGATGCGGAACTGGTCGATGGCGGCAAAGGCCATGCCACTGTCGATGGTGAAACCGAGATACCACTCCACCGACGGCAGGCCGGTGACCGGCACGAAGGAGACGAGCACCGGCTTGCCGGCATAGGTCGTGTGCATCACGCCGCCGCCGATGGCCGGTGTGGCTTCGGGGAAGGCGTTGGCCAGCGTCTTGGTGACGAGCGCCTTGTCCTGATGCACGAGGATCTGGCCGTTCTTGTTGACGAGGAACGCGAAGCCCGTGCCGCCGAGATCGACCGAGTTGACCATGTCGACCAGCGACTTCAGCGAGAAGTCGCTGCCGGCCACGCCGAGCACCTTGCCGTCCTGCTTGACGGGCGTGGCGGCGCTGATGATCAGTTCGTTGGTGGAGGCGTCGACATAGGGCTCGGTCAGCACGCTGCCGTTCGCCTTGACCGCATCCTGGTACCAAGGGCGCTGGCGCGGATCGTAGCCCTCGGGCATGGCGGACTGCGGCCACATGGTGAAGGTGCCGGCTTCGTCGCCGACATAGGTGGTCATGAACTGGCCAGCCAGCACGTCGTTCTGCAGAACCGCCGTGATGCCCGCCGGATCGGCGGCCTTGCCGGAGGCGTTTGCGGCCGTCTCGGTCAGCATCACACGCGCATTCAGCCAGTTGGCGATGCTCTGCGCGGCCTGCTTGCCGGAGCTGTCGATGCTCTCCTCGACGGAGTTCGTCAGAACGCTGCGCTGCAGGCTGTCGATATAGAGGGAGAAACCGGTGAAGGCGGCGATGACGACGAGCGACGCGACAACGAGAATGCGCGTCATCAGATTGGAGCGCTTGGACATGGGGCGCGATGTTCCCTAGGAGGCGCCCGCCGGCGAAGGGCGGAAGCGTGATGCTGAACGGCATGCCGGAAGGGCGAAGAACGGGCGCATCATGCGGCCGCCGGCAAGAACGCCGGAGAATGGCCGCACCGTAGGAAAACGTGTTTAAGGTCCTGTTAAAATTGATAGACCACAAATTACAAGTCGGGTCACTTGCGCGCCATGAAGGCCTCGAACGCGGCGCGCGCTTCCGGGCTTTTCAGCTGGGCCGCGAAATGGCCAGCCTCCTCGTCGATGCGCGACGCGACATCCGCCCGGTCGCCACGGATGAGGTTGCGGGCAATGGACAGCGCCTTCGGCGGTTTTGCAGCCAGGCGCCTGGCGGCCGCAAGCGTCTGCTCCTCCACCGCGCCGGACTCCACCACGGCGTAGACCAAGCCGGCGTCGCGAGCGGCCGTCGCGGAAAAACCGTCACCGGCGGCGAGAAGCGCGAAGGCGCGCTGGTGGCCCATCAGGCGTGGCGCAAGCAGGCTGGAGGCCGCTTCCGGCACGAGCGCCAGATCCACGAAGGGCGTCTTGAACTCCGTGCGGATCGACGCATAGGTCAGGTCGCAATGCAGATGGATCGTCGTGCCGATGCCGATGGCAAGGCCATCGACGCCGGAGACCAGCGGCTTCGTGTGCGCGGCAAGCGCATGCAGAAAGTCGATCACCTCCCGGCCCATCGTGCCGCCCATGGCGAAGGCCATGAAATCGTTGAGGTCGTTGCCGGCCGAAAAGCAGCCCTCCGAACCGAGGAAGACGGTGGCACGCACGGCCTCGTCCGCATCGCCCGCCTTCAGCGTATCCGTCATCGCCTGGTACATGGCCCGCGTGATGGCGTTCTTCTTGTCCGCGCGGTTGAGGCGGATCACCTGGACGCCGGGTGCGCTTTCCGGGCGCTCGATCAGGATGTGGTCGGTCATGCTCTTTCCCCTCAGCCGAGAACCGTGCGGGCAGCCGCAAGGCTTGCGGCACCGCTGGTGACGCGATCGCGCAGGGCCGCCGTTTCCCCGATGATGTTTTCCGCCGCGAACCGGCAGAGCGCCGCGCGTTCGCCGTTGCGCCCGTCGCCGCCATCGGCGAGCGCGCCCTTGGCGAGATAGGCGCCGGTCAGAACGAGGCCGAAGAGGCGCTGATAGGGTGTCGCTCCGGCGAGCGCCTCGGCCTGCCTGCCTTCGGCAAGCGTGGCGAGCAGCCATTCGGTGGCGGTTTCGAGGTCTGCGATGCTGGCCTCGAGGCGATCACCGGTTTCGCCGAGTTCCGGGGCATTGGCGGCGCGGGCCCTGGCGGCGATGCCGCGCAGTTCGGCGATGAAGCCGCGCACGTGGCCGCCATCGGACAAGGGCAGTTTGCGCATCACGAGGTCGATGGCCTGGATGCCGTTCGTACCCTCGTAGATCGGCGCGATGCGGGCATCGCGGTACAGGCGGGCGGCGCCGGTCTCCTCGATGAAACCCATGCCACCATGCACCTGCACGCCAAGCGAGGCGACATCGACGCCGGCATCCGTGGCAAAGCTCTTTGCGATGGGCGTGAGCAGGCTGGCGCGTTCGGCCCAGTGTTTGGCCGCCTCGCCATGCGCCATATCGACCGCATGGGCGCAGGCATAGGTGATGGCGCGCGCGCCCTGGGTCAGCACCTTCATCGTCAACAGCATGCGCACGACATCCGGATGCTCGATGATGGGGCTCATGCCGGAGCCCTGCCAGCCGGGCGCCTTGCCCTGCGTGCGCTCCCTGGCATAGGCAATCGCCTTCTGGGTCGCGGCTTCGGCAATGGCCACACCCTGCATGCCGACGGCAAGGCGGGCATTGTTCATCATGGTGAACATGCAGGCGAGGCCGCGGTTTTCCTCACCCACCAGCCAGCCGATGGCGCCCGGCTCGTCGCCGAAGCGGCCGTCGCCATAGATCATGGTGCAGGTCGGCGAGCCGTGGATACCGAGTTTGTGCTCGATGGAATGGCAATGGGCGTCGTTGCGGGGGCCAAGCGAGCCGTCTGCCGCGACAAGGAATTTCGGAACGAGGAACAGCGAGATGCCGCGCGTTCCGGCCGGCGCATCCGGCAGACGGGCGAGCACGAGATGCACGATATTGTCGGTAAAATCGTGTTCGCCGTAGGTGATGAAAATCTTCTGGCCGAAGAGGCGGTAGGTGCCGTCGTCGCGGCGCTCGGCGCGCGTTTTCATGACACCGAGATCGGAGCCGGCATGCGGTTCGGTGAGGTTCATCGAACCCATCCATTCGCCCGACACCATCTTCGGCAGGTAGGTGGTCTTCAGGTGACCGGAGCCGTGCGTCGTCAAGGCCTCGATGGCACCGATGGTCAGCGTCGGGCCGATGGCGAAGGCCATCGAGCCGCTGTTCCACATTTCCAGTGCAGCGACATGCAGCATATGCGGAAGCCCCTGGCCGCCGAAATCCGGCGCGGCGGTCAGCGAGTTCCAGCCGCCTTCCGCCCAGGCCTTGTAAAGTGCTGGCCAGCCGTCCGGCATCTTCACCGCGCCGTCGACAAGGCGCGCACCCTGCCTGTCGCCGATTTCGGCAAGCGGAGCGACCTCTTCGGTCGCGAAACGGCCGGCTTCGGACAGAATGGCATCGACGAGGTCGTCCGTGAGGTCGCCGAGATGGCCGCCCTCCAGCGCAGGCGAAAGCCCCGCGACATGTTTCAGCGTGAACGCAATCTCCTCGACCGGCGCCTTGTACATCACTATTCTCCTCCCGACCGTCCTTCAGGACTCGTGCCCGACGGCACTGTGTTCGATGCGAAGATTATTGATTTTTACGTAAACGTCAATCTTTGGAAAATCCTGCAAACGAAAAGAGGCCACCCGGTTGGCGAACCGGATGGCCTCTTTTCCAGCGCCGGAGTTCTTCCGGCACCGTTATCCGATATCAGCGATAGGGCGAGACGCACTGCCGGCGCGGGCCGCCATAGGGCTGAAAAGTGTTGTCGTAGGCGCGATACGAGCGATAGCGGTTGGCGCACCAGTTCACATGCGAGCCACCGCCGACATAGCCGCGATCATTGGCAATGGCACCGCCGATGATGGCACCAGCGCCAAAGGCGGCAAGCGGGAACCAGTAGCCATTGTGGTGGCGATAGCCGCGACGGGCATGGCGGTAGCCGCGGTGCCCCCGATGCCAGCCGTGACGATAGCCCCGGTCGCCGCGCCAGTGACGATTGCCGCGATCGGCACGCCAATGGCGATCACCACGCCGTTCACGCCAGTATCGCTGCCCGCTTTTCCAATCGTTGTTGCGAACGAGCTTGACATCACCCTGCCCGCCTGCCGACTGTGTATTGGCCGAAACCAAAGGCATTGCCCCGGCCGGCACGACCGGCGTAAAGGCAAAAAGCACGGACATCGCCATGGCAAAACATTTTCCTGAAAATCTCATGACTGTTCTCCCGAAAATACCGACACTCTGAAACGAGGCTCGGCGTTTGGCAAGACAATGCATCGCCCGGCCGTTTGTTCCGCCGGCCGCAAAAAGTGCCGTTAGCAAAGCATTAACCACGACTACCGCACCATGATCGTTCGCGCAGGACCGGGAATCGAACAGGAGCGCCCATGAACCCGAAGCAGCTGGCCGGCCTTGCCGCCCTTCTTTTCTCTGTCGCCCTGCCCTTTTCCGCCGGTGCGGCCAATGTCACGCCATGGAAAAAACCGGACAATGCCATCGTCATCGACGCCTATGAGCTGAACGAGATCGACTGGTCGGAAATGCTATCCGACAAGCGCATCGCCGGGTTCATCTCCAAGGCATCGGACGGCCTGCCGGAAAGCTACAGCTGCAAGGGTGAACACAGTGGCGACACGGTCGCGCATTGCAAGACCATGTGGCGCAAATACGCGGTCAGCCGTGAACTCTACGAGACACGCCGGCTGCTTGCCCGCTCCAAGGGACTGCTCTGGGGCGCCTATCACCTCGCCCGTCCCGGCAATCCGATCGACCAGGCCAATCATTTTCTCGACTATGCCAATCCGCAGGACGACGAGATGATGGTGCTCGACATCGAGGGCATCGATGCCGACAATTACATGTCGCTCGAAGATGCGCAGGTCTTCGCCGGGCATATCAAGACGCGCACCGGGCGCTATCCGGTGCTCTACACGAACCACTCCACGGCCCGCACCATCGCGCTCAACCGCGACAAATACCGCATCCTCTCCCGCCTGCCGCTCTGGTATGCCCGCTACAGGCCGGGCATCGAGGGCGCATTCCCGATGGGTAACTGGGATAACTACGCGCTCTGGCAGTTCTCCGCAGGCGTCAACTGCTCCAAGCGCCGTTGCCCCTACCGCGTGAAGGGTGCGGAAAACGATATCGACGTCAATGTCGCGCCGATGACCAAGGCGGCCCTCGCCAAGACCTGGGCTTTCGGCAGCCTGCTGCCGGAGAAGCCGCTCGAACCCGTCGACAGAATGCTCACCGCCTCGATCCCCACGGGCGGCGCGGTCAAGGCTACGGCCAAGGCCGAAGCCGCCGCCGGCACCGGCGCGCAGACGGCCGGCGCGATCACGCTCGCCTCCGGCACGACGGCATCGTTTCCGATTGCCGTGACGGCCGAAGTGCGGGCCGGAATCATGGCAAACGGCACGGCAAGCACGACGGTGGGTCGGCGGATGGTCGAAGTGACGCCGTTGAATTATCAGGATTTCTAAGGCACGGCACCGCCGGGGCAGCAGAAGCGCACCGGCGGAAGCCCCCCCATCACCCTGCCGTCAGGCCTCGATCTGCACGTCCCCGACCGGCCGCGAGCAGCAGGCAAGGATGTAGCCCTCTGCGATCTCGTCATCGAGAATGCCGCCGTTGTGATGCATCTCCACTTCGCCCGAGACCTTCATGACCCGGCACGTGCCGCAGAGACCGCCTTCGCAGGCCGCACCGATGCGCACCCCGGCGGCGCGGGCCGTCTGCAGGATCGTCTGGCCGGGCGGGCATTGGCCATCCTTGCCGGCCATGGTGAAGGTCACGGTCGAAACGGCGTTGGCATCGATCTCCTGCTCGCCGGCGCCGGCCCGGATGGCGATCTCCTCCGGCGCGGGCGCAGCGGCCGGCTGGAAGCTCTCCTCATGGTAGCGGTCCATATTGAAGCCGCAGACCTTCAGCATGTCTCTGACGCCGCGCATGAAGGGTTCGGGACCGCAGCAGAAGACGGTCCGGTCCCGGAAATCCGGCGCGAGCAGCGAGAGGCGGGCGGCATCGATGCGGCCGCGCAAACCGTGCCAGCCGTCGCGCGGATTGTGTCCCTCCACGACGAAGCCGAGCGCGAGGTTCGGCATCTGGGCGGCGAGACATTCGAGTTCCGGCTTGAACAGCAGATCCTCGGGCTTGCGGGCGCAGGAGACGAAGGCGACGTTGGATTGCGGCGCGCAATCGGCCATCCAGCGCGTCATCGACATCATCGGCGTGACGCCGGAACCCGCCGAGATGAACAGGTATTTCTCCGCGGGATAGCGAACGAAGGAGAAATCACCGAGCGGGCCGAAGGCCTTCAGTTTCATGCCGGGGCGCAGGTTGTCGAACATCCAGCGCGTGCCGATCGAATTCTTCTGCGCCTTCACCGTCACCGCAACAGAGAACGGCCGCGAGGGCGTCGAGGACAGCGTGTAGGTGCGCATGACAGGCTCGTCTTCCGACACCGGCAGTTCCAGCGTGACGAACTGGCCCGGCAGATACCGGAACCAGTTTTTCTGATCGGAGCTGAAGGTGAAGGTCATCACGTCAGCGGTTTCCACGGTGACGGCGATGCATTCGAGCAGGTTGTGCCGGTCGTGCCACGGATGAAGTTCGTCGAAATGATGGAAATGGCTCGAAATGGTCATGTCAGGCCACCCGCGACAGCGGCGCCTTGGCGCCATCGAGCCGGTCGATCATGAAATTCGAATACCATTCGACGAACTGCATGACGCCACCCTCGTCCTCCGGCGAATAGGGGCCGGGCTGGTAGGCCGGCGAGCGAATGCCGAAGGCGTTTTCCTCGACGATCTGGCGATCCTGGTCGTTGGTCTCGGTCCAGACATGGGTGAGCTCGTCAAGCCGGTAATCGACACCCTCGACGGCATCCTTGTTGACCAGCCACTTGGTCGTGACCTGCGTCAGTTCCGGCCCGAGCGGCAGCACGCGGAAGGTGATCGCGTGGTCGGCCAGCACATGGTTCCACGTCGTCGGGTAGTGGAAGAGCAGCAGCGTGCCGATATGGCTTTCCAGCACGTCGTTCGACAGCGGGCGTGCGACGGCGCGCGCGCCGGACATGGTGTAGCTCTCGGCATCCTGGATGAGCGGCATGCGGGCGGCGCGAAACTGACCGGTCGGCGAGATCCTGAATTCGCTCGGCAGGCCCGCTGCCTCGCACTTCGCCCAGTGCGCGGCAATGACCGGATCGTCCTTGGCGCCCTGCACGCCGGTGGCGCTTGGCGCTTCCGGATAGGTGCGGCAGAGCTCGGGGTGATTGGCGGCGCAGTGGTAGCACTCGCGGTTGTTTTCCCAGACGAGCTTCCAGTTGCCCTTCTCGATGATCGTGCTTTCGAAGGCGATCTTCGTCTCGCCGAGGCGGTGGCGGGCGAGATAGGGTTCGGCGGTGGCGCGGAAGGTGGAAAAATCCGGTGCCTGGTCGGCCAGGCAGATAAAGATATAGCCGCCCACCGTCTCGCAGTGGATCGGCTTCAGGCTATGCTGCGTCTTGTCGAAATCCTCGGCCATGTGGCGGGCGAAGAGCAGCGATCCATCAAGTTCGTAGGTCCACTGGTGATAGGGACAGACGAGCTTGGCCGACGTGCCCTTGTGCTGGGTGCAGACGCGCGATCCGCGGTGACGGCAGGAATTGTGCAGCGCACGAACGGTGCCGGTGCGGTCGCGGGTGATGACGACGGGATAATCGCCGACCTGCACCGTGAAATAGTTGCCGGCCCTCGGGATTTCGCAATCATGGCCGATGAACAGCCAGTCGCGATACCAGATCGTCTCCATGTCGAGCTTGTAATGGTCGGGGTCGATGTAGAAGGCCTGTTCGAGGCTGTGGCCTTCACGCCGGTTCTTGAGCTTGCGGAGCACGTCGCTGCGGATATCCATGGCAATCCTCATAGGTCCAGTTTTGGGATGAGGCGCACGGAGGAGACGGCATCCGGGCGGCAGACCGCACGGCGTGCACGCTTCCCGGCCGCCCGCCGCAGCCAGTCACGATCTTCTCTCCAGGCTGGTTTCCGGGCTGAGGAGTGGTCTTTGCAGGACAAGCCCTGCGACCTATGCGGCGCCTTCCCAGACAATCCGTCCAGTGGCTTTGTGCCGCGTTATCTCCAACACCGTTGCGGGGGCAGCGCCGGATTTAAACCGGCTTCCCAATTCTCCGCCCTCCCTTGAAGGCGGCACCTCGAGTGTCTTTATCTAAACGCAAGAATCGCTGCTCGACATGCCGGAAAACGACATGACTTCATGATTTGGCGACAATCCAAAAATGAGATCGAGGCGCCGAGATTCTGAATTTATCACGACATATCAATATACTGCGCCTCGAAATCGAGCACGATGGCGCAACAGGAGGCAACGCGGCCAGCAAACAGGCAAGTTGTCATATTGCGACCATGAAAATCACACTGCGAGGAATGGGGGCCTGAACGGAAAGGAATGCTTAACGGCGTTTCCATAAACTTCTGCGATCAGGGCGCGAGCGCATAGCGCCGCGCGAGCATGGGGTACCGGCGTGCAGCAGCAGCAGACGAAGTTTCGCTATTACGACGCCGTCGCCTACAAGCGCGCGAACCCGCCGAAATCCGCCATGCATACGGAGTTCCTGCGAACCGGCCGCATCGACCGCACCGTCGAAAACTGGAGCCCGAGCGAGAAGCGCTACCTGTCCTACGGGGAAGTGGCCGAACGCACGGGCCGCAAGCTGGAACGCGCCGGCACCGTCACGCACGATCGTATCAACGGCTTTCACCGCTCGATCCAGTTTCCGAAGCTGATCTTCCATCGCACGCTCGCCGAAACGCCGCATCTCGGCTATTGCCACATCACGGTGGCCAATTCGAGTTTTGCGGATTTCCAGAACGTGCAATGGGCCTTCTACATGGCCAATTTCTTCGCCGAGATCGGCGAGGAAGAGCAGTTCTTCGCCAGCATTTCAAAAAAGCGGGGCCGCATGTATTTCGCCGTCGCCATCACGCCGACGGACCACGAAGGCCGCCTCACGATCGACCGCACGGTGCGCGGCAACGGCGTGATCTTCCGCACGGACGATCCGAAACTCGCCATGAAGAACGTGCTGATGCTCGGCGCCCGCAACGAGGCGCTGCGCAAGATCATCAGCGCGCTTTAGAGCATTGTCCGACGCCAAAGCGAACTCGCTTCGGCTGGAAATACTCGAGGACAGCCTCACGCTCGATACAGCATCCATTCCTTGCCCGCCGGGACCTCGTCGCCGCGGCCGTAGATGACGATCTGGTCGCCACCCGATGCCTTCGCCTCCATCAGCGCCCGCTCGCAGGCCGAGGAGAGATCGAGCGCGCTATCGGCACGATCCGACATGCACACGCCGGCCGAGAGCGTGAGATGGCCGAGATTGCGGCCGGTGCGCGGGTCGCGCAGCGCAACCGTCTGGAAAGCGGCCCGCAGGAGATCGACCAGCCGCTCCACCTCCCCTTCATCGGAGGTGTGGAACAGGAAGCCGAAGCGCAGGCCGTCGAAGCGCACGGCAAGATCGTTGCCCGGGAAGGCCTGGCGGATAAGGCCGCCATAGAAGGTCACGAGATGGTCGGACAAAGCCTCGATCTGCGCGGCCGAGAAGCGGCGCTCCGCATCCACCTCCGCCACGACGACACCGCAGAGCATCGGCAAGCTGGGGTTGGAATAGACGCGGGCGAGCGCCTTGTTGAAGGCGCGGCGGTTGCCGAGCCTGGTCGGCGGATCGACGAACTTCATCGCCTCGAATTCCGCCATCTCCTTCTGGATGCCGTCCATGGCGGCCGATTGCGCGGCAACCTTCTCCGCCATTTCCGCCGTGTGCGTGACGCGCTGCTCCGTGGCGCGCTGCAACGCTTCAAGCGAGCTTCCAAGCGCGCCGCCGACGCTGCCGATCACCTGCGAGGCCTCTCCGATCAGGCGGCCGTAATCGTTGAGGGACGAGCGTTCCTGGCTCAACAGGTCCATGAAGTTGCTCATTTCGTTGCTGATCGCGCCGGCCGAGCGCTGCAGCACGCTCGCCTCATGCTGGTGCGGCAGGTATTTGCGGCCGAGTTCGTCGAGCGCGGCCTGGGTCTTGTATTTGCCGAGCGCGATGAAGTCGCGCACGAGATCCGGATTGCTGCCGGCATAGGCCTCGTAGACCAGTTCGTAATTGCGCGGCAGGCCGTCGATGCCCATCTGCTTCATGGCCGTTGCAACACGCAGGGCGACGTCGGTGGTCGAGGATTTCTTTGTAGCCATGGATATGTGGGACCTGCGTGCGGGATGTGTCAGCCTATCGATAACAGGCCGGTCTTTCGGCCCCTCTAATCCGGTCGTTCAGATTTTAGACAACCGCCGAACTCTTGGCATTTTCCGGCAAAGCCCTGTAAAGGAAGCGGCAAAGACGGAAGGGCAAAATGGCTGATATCGTTGATACGCTGAGCGATGCGCAGGCGGCGCTGGCGCGGGCCTCGGAGACCCTCGGCCGTGGCGTTCCGGTCGCCATTCCCACCGAGACGGTCTACGGCCTTGCCGCCGATGCCACCAATCCACTCGCCATCACCCGCATTTATGAAATGAAGGGCCGGCCTCGCTTCAATCCGCTGATCTGCCATATGGCGGATCTCGCGATGGCGGAAAGACACGCGGTTTTCGACCCGCTGTCGCGAAAAATCGCGGAAGCCTTCTGGCCGGGACCGTTGACGCTGGTCCTGCCGATCCGGCCGGAAAGCACCATCCATCCTTTGGCGCGCGCCGGGCTCGATACGGTCGGCATCCGCGTACCCAAGGGATTTGCAAGCCGGCTGCTTGCCGCTTTCGGCCGCCCCCTCGCCGCCCCCAGCGCCAACACGTCCGGCCGCATCAGCCCGACCACCGCCCGGCATGTCGCAGACGATTTTGGCGCGAAGCTGGAACTGGTTCTCGATGGCGGGCCGGCGGTCGTGGGGCTGGAATCCACGATCATCAAGGTCGAGGACGGGACAATCCGCCTTCTGCGGCCCGGCGGGCTCGATGCCGCCGAAATCGAGCGCGTCACGGGCCTGCCCGTTCTTCGCAGCGAGAGCGCCGGCGCGACGATCGAAGCCCCCGGCATGCTCGCCTCGCACTATGCGCCCGATGCGCCGGTGCGGCTGAACGCCAGCACTGTGCAGCCGGGCGAAGTGTTGATCCGGTTCGGCGCTGCCGAGCTTCCCGGCGAGGCGCAGGCCGCGCTGGTGCTCGATCTCAGCCCCACCGGCGATCTCGCGGAAGCCGCCGCCAATCTCTTCGGCTTCATGAAGCAGGCCGATGCCACAGGCGCGGCGTCCATCGCCTTTTCCCCAATCCCCGCCACCGGTCTCGGCGAGGCGATCAACGACCGCTTGCAGCGCGCGGCCGCCCCGCGCGGATAACATTGGAGACGACCATGGTTGCGGCACCGCTTTCCTCCGAGCTCATCGCGCGCTTCGCCGCGATCACGGGTCCGGCCCATGCGCTCGTCGAGGACAAGGACATCGCGCCCTATCTCGTCGAGAGCCGCGGGCTTTACCACGGCACCTCGCCGCTGGTGCTGCGTCCGGGCTCCGTCGCGGAGGTCTCGGCCATTCTGGCGCTGGCGACGGAAAGGCGCACCGCCATCGTGCCGCAGGGCGGCAATACCGGCCATGTCGGCGGCAGCGTGCCGCGCGAGGGAGCGGCGGATGTCGTGCTCTCGCTGTCCCGCCTCAACCGCATCCGCGACGTCGATCCGGTCGGCAATGTCATCGTCGCCGATGGCGGCACGGTGCTGGCGGACATCCAGAAGGCGGCGGAGGATGTCGACCGGCTTTTCCCCCTGTCGCTCGGCTCGGAAGGCTCCTGCCAGATCGGCGGCAACCTCTCCACCAATGCCGGCGGCACCGCGGTGCTCGCCTATGGCAACATGCGCCAGCTCTGCCTCGGCCTTGAAGTCGTGCTGCCGACGGGCGAAGTGTGGAACGGCCTGCGTCGCCTCAGGAAGGACAATACGGGTTATGATCTGCGCGATCTCTTCATCGGTGCGGAAGGCTCGCTCGGCGTCATCACCGGGGCGGTGCTAAAGCTTTTCCCCCGCCCGCTCGGCCACGAGGTCGCCTTTGCGGGCCTCAGATCCGTAAAGGATGCGCTGACCCTCTTCGAGCGCGCTGCCAGCCGCTGCGGCCCGGCGCTCACCGGCTTCGAACTGATGCCGCGCCTCGGTGTCGATTTCACCACCCGGCACATTCCCGGCGTGCGCGATCCGCTGGCGACGCGCCATGACTGGTACGTGCTGATCGATATCTCGACATCGGATGCCGCCGATACGGCCGGCCGGATGATGGAAGCGCTGCTCTCCGAAAGCATCGAGGCCGGGCTCGTGGAAAACGCCGTCATCGCGTCGAACGAGGATCAGCGCAAGGCGCTGTGGCATATGCGCGAAAGCATGTCGCCGGCACAGAAGCCGGAAGGCGGCTCGATCAAGCACGACGTTTCCGTGCCGGTCTCGTCCATTCCCGATTTCATGGCGGAAGCCGATGCGGCCGTCATGGCGGCGATCCCCGGCGCGCGCATCTGCTCGTTCGGCCATATGGGCGACGGCAATATCCACTACAATATCTCGCAGCCGGTCGGCGCTGACAAGCAGGCCTTCCTCGACCGCTGGCGGGAGATCAACCACCTCGTGCATGGCATCGTGCTGAACTACAACGGCTCGATTTCGGCCGAGCACGGCATCGGCCAGCTGAAGCGCGACGAACTGGCGGCCGTGCGCACGCCGATCGAGATGGACCTGATGTATCGGGTCAAACGCGCCTTCGACCCGGCCGGCATCATGAACCCCGGCAAGGTCGTCGCGATCTGAGGCTTAGCCGCCGGTGCGCAATTGCGCCAGCGACATCATGGTTTCGGCGCTGATACCGGACGAACCGGAACTGGTCAGCACCGACAGGGCCGGGTTCGGGGTCGACTGGTTGTCGAGATCGTAAAGCACCGAGAACTTCACGATCATCTTGGCGACCTTTTCCGGGTCCTGCAGGTCTTCCAGTTCGAGGTATCGATTGACCATGTCGGCCTGCGCGTCGATGTCGGCGCTGCCCACTTCGTCCGGCAGCTGGAAGAGTACCTTGAACACCTCGAAGAGCGCGTCGTCGGCCAGGATGTCATAGGCGCTGGAGACCGTGTCGGCCTTGCGTTCGAAGTAGAGCGCGAGGCGCACGCCGGCATTGTCGTTGCCCGCTTCCTCTTCCAGCATCTGGCGCAGATAGCTGTCGATCGTCTCGTAGATGCCGCGCCGCGACTGGATCTGCGCGTCGTCAGGCTCCTCGACCTTGCCCTCGGCGTTGAAATTGAACGAGGCGACGATCTTGCGGTAGGAGCGGTCCGCCTGCTGGTTCGCGAAGCTTTTGGGATCGTCGAGATCGGAAGCGAAGATCTTCTTCAGGAATTCGCTGTCGACGCTCTCCGGCTTGATGTCATTCGCTTCGAGCACGAAATTGACGAGGCGCTTGTCGGACAGCAGTTCATCGACGGATTCGATCTTCTGCATCTGGACGGAGTAATATTTCGCTTCCTCCTGGGCCGCCGTCTTGTCGTCCTCCGTTCCGAAACGGGACTTTTCCGTCACATAGGCACGGGACGTTACAATGATCTCGGCCTCGGACTGCGCCAGCTTCGGCGCGGAGATGTTGCCCTTCGCATCGAAATTGAACGCCTTGGCGAGCTCGACATAGCGCTCGTCCTTCAGCTGGTACACATAGCTCTTGGGATCGTTGAGGTCGCTTTTCAGCACGTTCTTGATCGTCAGCACGGAAACCTTCGTCGGATCGATGCCGAAGGCCTTCAACGCGAAGTCGTAGATCGTCGCCTCGTTGACGAAATCCGTCACCGTCTTGACCGCGCTGATCTGGCTCTTGAAGCGCTTGATGGCGGTGGCGTCGGCTTCCTCGTCCTTGTCGTTGTAGGTGTTCATGTAGGCGCGCCCGGTGGTCGCGGTCTGCGCGGCCGTCTGGGCGGCATCACCGGCGGCCAGCGTGCCGTCCTCCTGGAAGTTGAAGACATTACGCAGCGCAAAATACGCCGCCTTGTCCTCGGCGCCAAACACGTTGATGTAGCTCGTCGTGTCGCTCGGATCCGCGCTGCTCGTCAGGATATTGGTGATGGTCGAGCTCACGACCGAGAGCTTGTCGAGCCCAAAGGCCGTCTTGAGGTAGCTCACCACGCGCGCGTCGCTGACAAGCTCGCTCACCGTGGAGATGGAACCGATCTTCTCCTCGAAATAGGCCTGGTTGAGGAGTGCCGCCGCCGATGTCACACGCGGATTGGAGAGCGTGTAGAGTTGGTTCGTCCCGGCCTTCTGGCTGGCGCTCTGCACGGTGCCGGCCGTCGCGGTGCCATCCGTGTTGAAGTTGTAGGCTTCAGCGAGAATGCGGTACTTCTCGACACCGGTGATGACGGCGTTCTGCTTGGTGATCTCCGCCTTGAGCTGCGCGATGCGGGCGGCATTGGTGGCATTGTTCGTCAGCGTGGAAAGCTCGTCCGCCGCTGTCTGGATCGCCGCCACGGCCACGGTCTTCTTGGCTTCGAACTGCGTGTTGAAATAGCTCGCGGGGTCGTTGAGATCACTCGTCAGAACCCCCCGGATCGTCGCGCGCGAATAGGTGCCCGGGTCGATGCCATAGGACGTGAACATGTAGTTGCGCATGCGCTCGTTGTTGATGAACTGATCGACATTGGTCGTGCTGTCGATGACGATATTGTAGTAGCGCGTCTCTTCCTTGATGCCGTCGCCGGCATTGTTGGCGGTGGCGGTGTAGAGACCGATCGTCTCGTCAAGCTGCACTTCGGTCTGGGCGGAAGCGGTCGATGCGGCGAAGCTGAAGGCGGCGGCGAAATTGCGGTAGCGCTCGTCCGTCAGGCTGTTGGCGAAGCTCGCGCTGTCCGTCAGGTCGCTGTCCAGCACCTTCTTCATGAAGGCCTTGGCGTAGGTCATCTCTTCGAGACCGAAGGCCTTCACGGCATAGGAATAGAGCCTGTAGTCGTCGAGGAACTCATCGACCGAGGCAACCTTGCCGATGTTTTCCTTGTAGTAAGCCGCATCGCGGGCGTTGACCGTCTCGGTCGCCGTCCGGTTCAACGACTTCAGCATGTCGTTCGCGATGAGGTTGTAGCTCGTATAGGTCGACAGCATCGGAGGCACTCTTCCTTCGGGTCACACGTAGGCCGATTGGAAGCCATTTTCGCGCGCGAGGCTTGTCCCGGCCTGTCCGGCCGACACGTCAAATGCTTCGAGCGATGTTCACCTCTCCTAAACCCTAGCCCGTGCGGTTTTGCTAACCATCAGGAACTGCAAAGTTTTCTTAACCGCAATTTTTAAGCGGCGAGGAAGGGGCAGCACCTATTCTCGCCCTCAGAGGACGAAAAGTCCCGATGAGAAGACCGCACAGCGGCTCTCAAGGAAAACAAGGGCGAAAGACATGCTGAATACCGTTTCCAAGCCGGCATGGGCCGGCACCACGCTCCGGCTCGATCCCAAGCGCTTCCCGCAGGCGGTGACTTTCGAGCTGCGCAGCGAGGGAACCGATGCCACCATCACCCTCGACGAGCGCGGCGCGGTCCTGCGCAAGGTCCTGCCGTCGAGCGGCCTGCCGCTCTCCATCGCGCTGCCGGCCCGTGCCTTCAAGGGTGTCGCTGCCCGCGCCATCGATCATGGCAACGGCGACGTGACCGTGACGCTGGAACTGCACCATGACGACCCGGGCCTCTGCATCCCGTTGCTCGTGGCGCATGATCTCTGCGACATCGCCGCGGACTGGCGCAGCTGGGCGGAAGCCTACCGCATTCCCATGCTGATGGTGGAAGCCGATGGCGTCGCCCGCCCGCTCGACGACCACCTGAGCGGCACGAACCGGCCCGCCAAGCCGCGCCGCCGCCACTCCTATTTTGCAGATCGCCGCCCGCGCTTCCTCGTGCGCCGCACGACAGGCAAGCTCGGCGTGCAGATGAAGATCGACGGCCGGGAGATCATCGCCAGGCGTTGAACATGCGATGACGACATGAGCCCGTAGGGCGTCCGCGCTTTCCTCCAGTCGCGCCGATGCCCTGTCCCCTTGGCCGTTCCGTGCGCGACCGCCTCGCGCTTCAGGAACTGCCCCAAAGCCGGCCGTCCCCTGCGGCCGGCTTTTTTCGTGCCCTGTTCCCTCCGGAACACTTTCGCCGCGCCCGGCGTGGGAAAGAGCGTTCAACACGAGCGGCCGAAGCCGCAGCGAACGCAAGGGACACGACGACAATGGCAAAGCTCTTCACCACCCTCCTTGTCCAGATCCGCAAGGCCGACGCGGCGCTGATCGAGCGCGGTCGCCCGCCGCGCCGCGGTTTCGAACTGGCGATGCACCCCGCCACGCTCCGGCGTGCCGAAGAGCGGCCGGCCACCGGCGCACGCTCGCCGCGCTACCGGTAGAACAGGCCTTCGAGCTTCGGCCTTTGCCCCTCATTTCCCCCCGGCGGTTGACAACAGGTAGTGAAACAGCACATTGCACTCCGGTTTTAAACGTCGGGAAAATCTCTCTATGTCGCGTGAACTTGGTACTGATCGTGAATTGCAAGCAACCAAGGCCGTCATCGGAGAATTGGCGAAGCATCTCGACGTCAATATCTGCCTGGAGCTTTGGGACGGCACGATCATCCCGCTCGGCACCGGCGCACAGGAAGAGATCCGCTTCGTCATCGCGTCTGCCAACGTGCTGCGCCGCCTGCTGCGCCAGCCCTCGCTGATCAGCGTCGCCGAACTCTATGCGACTGGCGACCTCGACATCGTCGGCGCCAATCCGGTCGATGCGATGCGCAATGTCGATCACCTGCAGTTCCTTGCGCTGCCGCGCAAGATCAACAAGGTGCGCATGCTGAAGGTGGCCCTGCCCATCCTTCTGAAAAGCTATTCCGTCTCCTCCTTCGTCAAGCGCTTTTCCAAGAAGGCCGGCGTTACGCCGACCAGCGGGCGCGACGACAAGGAGATGATCGGCTTCCACTACGACCTTTCCAACGAGTTCTACGAACTCTTCCTCGACAAGGAGATGGTCTATTCCTCGGCCTATTTCCCGACGCCGGACAGTTCGCTGGACGAAGCCCAGATCAACAAGCTCGACCTCATCTGCCGCAAGCTGCGCCTGGCGCCCGGCGACAAGCTGTTCGATCCCGGCTGCGGCTGGGGTGGCCTGTTGTGCTATGCCGCCCAGCATTATGGCGTGGAAGCCTACGGCACGACCCTGTCGGAAGAGCAGTTCGCCCATGTGAAGACCAAGGTCGCCAATATGGGCCTCGGCGACCGGGTGAAGGTGGAACTGCGCGACTGCCGCAGCCTTGCCGACGACCAGATCTTCGACAAGATCGCCCAGGTCGAGATGATCGAGCATGTCGGCATCGCCAACCACCAGGATTTCTACAAGTATCTGCGCAAGCACATGCGCCCGCGCGGCGTCTATTTCGGCCAGGCCAGCTTCCGCCGCAACACGGCGCGCCCGGAAGATTTTCCGCGGCTGACCCCCTACATGCAGTTCATCATCAAGTACATCTTCCCCGGTGGCGAGCTGGATCATATCGGCATGACCACGGGCGCGCTCGAGCAGGCCGGCTTCGAAGTGCACGAAGTCGAGGCCGTGCGCGAGCATTT
The DNA here is from genome assembly GCF_024704725.1 of Shinella sp. CPCC 101442. Lineage (GTDB taxonomy): Bacteria > Pseudomonadota > Alphaproteobacteria > Rhizobiales > Rhizobiaceae > Shinella. The sequence continues at coordinate 822,663 of NZ_JALIQS010000002.1, forward strand.
CGGCTATACGACGGAACACTGGGTGCGCCGCCTCTACGACCGCAGGCAAGAGGGTGCTGCGCTCGTCGGCATGCCGCAGACCCGCATCTGGCTGCTTTATCTGTCGCTCTGCGCCCTGTCCTTCCACCGTGGCGCGCTCAATGCGTTCCAGGTGGTGGCCACCAGCCGTCGCTCCGGCGCCTCCGGCATCGGTTTCGACCGCACGACGGAGTATGGCGGGGCACGCCGGATCGACGCCGACGCGCCGGCAAATGTGCTGAAGTCCGCCTGATCCTGTCTACCGCATTGTCCGACGCCGAAGCGATCCCGCTTCGGCTGGAAATGCCTCAGGCGAATGGCAGCGCGCCGATGAGCCCGACAAACAGGATCAGACCGACGACCCCGTTGAACTTGAACAGTGCCAGGCACTGTTCGGGGTCGTCGATTTCGAGCGAGCCGATCTGCCGCGCGAGCAACAGCGCGACGATAGCCAAGCCAAGCCAAGCCACGAGGCCGACGCCGGCCAGCCAGAAGGCGACAGCGATCATGGCGACCGTCAGGCCATAGAGACCCATGAGCCATTGCGCGGTCTTCTCGCCGAACAGGCGGGCGGTGGAGCGCACGCCGATCAGTGCATCGTCTTCCTTGTCCTGATGGGCGTAGATCGTGTCATAGCCGATAGTCCAGGCGATGGCGGCGATGTAGAGCGCGACGGGCGCCGCCGAAAGCGTACCGAACTCCGTCGCCCAGCCCATCAGCGCGCCCCAGGAAAAGGCCATGCCGAGGAAGAACTGCGGCCAGTCGGTAAAGCGCTTGGCGAAGGGGTAGATCGCCACGATGGCGAGCGATGCGACGCCGAGCACCATCGAGAAGAGATTGAATTGCAGCAGCACGAGAAGGCCGGCGAGCGCCTGCAGCAGCATGAAGATTTTTGCCTGCTTGCGCGTGACGCGGCCCGATGGCAGCGGACGCGAGCGGGTGCGCGCCACCGCCTGGTCGATCTCGTGGTCGACGAGATCATTGTAGGTGCAGCCGGCGCCACGCATGGCGACGGAGCCGACGAAGAACAGGAAGAGATGCCAGACAAGGCGTGAGGCGCTGAACGTGCCGGCCGATGCCGCGACATTGGCGGCAAGCGCCGCCGACCAGAAACAGGGCAACATCAGCAGCTGCCAGCCGATCGGCCGGTCCCAGCGGGCGAGCTGGGCGTAGGGCCAGAGACCGCGCGGCAGGACGCGATAGACAAAGTTTTGCGAGGGGGCATCGGCAACACGGCCGGAATCGGGTGTCTGGCTCATCATGCAGCCTAGATCGCAAGCGGCTTGACCGGGGTCAAGCCGCCACGAGGCCGCAGCGTCTTACCGCAGCGAGAAATCGAAGCGGTAGGTCGCCGAAAGACCGATGAGGAACTGGTCGCGGTCGCCACGCTGTTTGACGAGGCTCGAATCCGCCGCCGGGCCGACGAGGCGCTTGTATTCGGCAAACGCGCTGGTCTCGATCTTCTCGTTGACCTGCCAGGTGATCGCGGCGCCCACGCCAACAGATTCGACACCGCCGTCCGGATTGTAGGCGGCAAGACCGGACTTGGCGGTCTGGCTCGGCTTCACGCCATAATAGGCGTTCATATAGTCCTTCGAGGCCAGCGTCATGCGCGGGCCGGCGGAAATCCGCACGTCCGGGCGGACATCCACGAAGGCATCGGCCGAAATATCGGCGACGACGCCGTGATGGCTGCGGATGCCGTGACGCACCTCGCCGCGCACGCGCAGCCAGTCGGTCGGGTAGGCCTCGGCGAAGGCGCCGAGTTCGCCGCCGAGCTTGACCGGCGTCAGGCCCTTGAGATCCTCGGAATCGTCCTCGTCGCGCGGCATGACCAGCTTGCCGGTGGCGCCGGCGCGAAAAGCGCCATTGTCGATGAGCGCGAAGGCCGGATTGTCGTTGCGCGAGGAGAAGCGCACCGTGCTGCCCGCCTTGCCCAGCGAGATCATCGGCGTGACCTGGAACAGATATTTCTTGGCACCTTGATAGCGCGGCGCGGCAAAGCCGGCGGCGCCGACCTTCAGATACCAGTCGCCGGACCAGAAATGCTCGCCGTCGCCGGCAAAGGCGGAAACGGGCGCAAGAATGAGGGCGACCGCAGTCATTGCGGTCGGGATACGGATACGCAAAACACAATCCTCGCTTTGCCGGCAACCCGCCGCGGGCCGCCGAAACCTTCAATTTCGCTAGGTTTAGCCCTGTTTCATTACCGTTTCGCTAACCATCCGCCGGCAGCGGCATCCGGAACGATTCGCATGCGGAAGCGTTTTGCAGGGAACGACAAGGAGTATCCCGATGACCGTCAGCACGATGGAACTGAAACTCAACGCGATCCGCGACGACACCGGCCTTTCCCGCGCGGAAAAGATCGCCAAGGTCGAAAGGCTGCGCAACGAGGCCCGCGCCCTCCAGCGCGCCGCCACCGAAAGCGCCATGGTGGAGGACGACGGCTGGTACGAGGACGTGCACCTGATCGACACCGAACTGGAAAACCTCGGCCGCACCGTGGAGGAAAAGGGTGCGGCGACGCTCTGACGCCCGGCGACCCTTGACCTTTCGGCCCCATCCCCTTAACCCGCCCAGATAACCAAGGACGGATCGAGGGTACGGGCATGAAGGTTCTGTTGATCGGATCGGGCGGACGCGAGCACGCCCTTGCCTGGAAACTGGCGCAGTCCCCTCTCCTCGATACGCTGTATGCGGCACCCGGCAATCCCGGCATTGCCGAATGCGCGACGCTGATTTCCCTCGACATCGACAATCATGCCGACGTCGTTGCCTTCTGCAAGGAAAACGGCGTGGGCTTCGTCGTCGTCGGCCCGGAAGCGCCGCTGGTCACCGGCATCGCCGATGTGCTGCGCACCGAAGGCATCGCCGTGTTCGGACCGTCCGCCGCCGCCGCGCAGCTCGAGGGATCCAAGGGTTTCACCAAGGATCTTTGCGCGAAGTACGACATCCCGACCGGCGCCTACCAGCGCTTCACGGACGCCGCTGCCGCCAAGGCCTATATTCAGGCCCAGGGCGCGCCGATCGTCATCAAGGCCGACGGGCTTGCCGCCGGCAAGGGCGTGACCGTCGCGATGGCACTCGACGAGGCGCTGGCTGCGGTCGATGACTGCTTCGATGGGGCTTTTGGCGCAGCCGGCGCGGAAGTCGTGGTCGAAGCCTTCCTCGACGGCGAGGAGGCGAGCTTCTTCTGCCTGTGCGACGGCGTGAACGCGCTGCCGCTCGCCTCCGCGCAGGATCACAAGCGTGTCGGCGACGGCGATACCGGCCCCAACACCGGCGGCATGGGCGCCTATTCGCCCGCGCCCGTGATGACGCCCGACATGGTCGAGCGCACGATGAAGGAAATCATCGAGCCGACGATCCGCGGCATGGCGGCCGATGGGCATCCCTTCCAGGGCGTGCTCTTCGCCGGCCTGATGATCACGGCCAAAGGCCCCGAACTCATCGAATACAATGTGCGTTTCGGCGATCCGGAATGCCAGGTGCTGATGATGCGGCTCGACAGCGACCTGCTGCCCATCCTGCATGCGGCCGCCATCGGCCGGCTCGACAAGGTCTCGGCCGAATGGCGCGACGCGCCTGCGCTGACCGTCGTCATGGCCGCCAGGGGCTATCCGGCCTCCTACGAGAAGAACACGCCGATCCTGTCCATCCCCGCCGACGATGCCGCGACCAAGGTGTTTCATGCCGGCACAGCCCTGAAGGACGGCCAGCTGGTCGCGACCGGCGGGCGCGTGCTGAACGTCACCGCCGTGGCACGGACGGTCGCCGAAGCGCAGGCTGCGGCCTATCAGGCGCTCGACAAGGTGGAATGGGACAACGGCTTCTGCCGCCGCGATATCGGCTGGCGCGCCGTCGCCCGCGAGCAGGCCTGAACCGGGCGGGCAAAACGCCCGGTAGTTCAAAGTTTACCATTTCCCCTGACGGGACCGTAACCGACTGGCGCTATTCTCCCTGCAACCATGAGGGAGAACCTTTGATGCGTACCCTGCTGCCGACCCTTGTTTTGGTGCTCGCCGCCGCCCCCGCCTTTGCCGGTTCGTTCGAACCCGTGGCCGGAACCGTATCGGCCGGAAGCATCGCGACCGTAAACTGCACCGGTTGCCCGGCGCTGAAGCCGAAACGTGAGACGAACAGCTACCACGTCGATACGATCGAACCCGGCACGCAGAAGGTCGAGATCCGCGAAGCCGATGGCGAGCGCAAGATTTTCCGCACCGAGGCCTGGATGGGCGGCTCGCCCGTGCTCTTCGTCAGCAAGGCGCCGGCCGAGGCCGTGCAGGCCGCAGATGCTGCGCCACCGGAAGGAGACACCACCGTCGCCGTCGATGCCACCGCCAAGACGAGCGCGCTCGATGGCGATGCGGCGCATGACGCCCAAACGGCTTCGATGGCCTCTTCACGGGAGTTTGATCCGGCTGGGTTTGAATTGCGGGTCAACTGACCCCATATTGTGGGGACCCTGCCTCTCGGTCCCTCCAGACTGACAGGACTCCGCGCAAGCGGACGTTGCGCCCCTGACCTCAAGCAGGGGCGTAATCGTGTCGGTCGATATCGTCGACAAGCTGGTCGATTTCGCGGTCCGAATAAACGGCAATGCCGTTCCGGCGCAGAAACGCCGCCGTCACCCCCTGCCCCGCATGCCTTTTGCCGGAAAACGAGCCGTCATAGACGAAACCGGAGCCGCAGGACGGGCTACCGTCGATCAACAGCGCGTGGCGGCAATCGTTCTGACGGGCCACATCGAGCGCGATGCGCGCGCCGTCGATATAGGCGGCGGAGACATCCCCACCCGAGACCTCGAGAACCCGTGCGCGCCCGTCGAGCACATCGGCGCCATCAAGACCGTTTTCGATTTCCGCCGGCGGGCGCGGCACCTGGAAGCCGCCCGCTAGTTCCGGGCAGAGTGTTACAAGCCGCCCTTCCGCCTTCCAGCGTTCAACGGCGTCATGCAGAAGCGGCTTGGCCGATCCGTTGTAACGCACCGGCAGACCGGCCAGACAGGCGCTGATGAGGATTTTCCCGGCCATCAGCGCCCGTTCCTTACCCCGTGATCTTGGAGAAGTCGGCAACCGTACCCGTCGCCGAACGGATGGCGGCCAACAATGCAAGACGGTTGGCGCGAATCGCCGGGTCCTCGTCATTGACGAGCACGTCGGTGAAGAACTGGTCGACCGGGGCACGCAGCGTGGACAGCGCTTCCATGGCAGAGCGGAAGTCTTCCTTGGCGACAGCGGCCGCGGCATCCTTCGAGGCGCTTTCCACGGCGGCGTACAACGCCTTTTCCGCATCGAGCAGCAGGAGATCAGGCGAAACCGCGCCATCGACGACGGTGCCCTTCTTCTCCTCTGCGGCGAGAAGCTGCGTGGCGCGCTTGGTGCCGGCGAGCAGGTTCAGCCCCTCTTCCGAGGTGATGAAGGCCGTCAACGCCTCGACGCGGCGGGCGACCATCAGGAGATCGTCGGCCTCGGGCGTCAGCACGGCGTCGATCAGGTCGTGGCGCGCGCCCATGTCGCGCAGGTAGACCTTCAGGCGGTCGTGGAAGAAGGCGACGAGATCCATATCCCTGGCGACCGAGCCGAGCGGCAGGCGGACATTCTTTTCGAGCAGCATGCGGATGACGCCGAGAGCGGCACGGCGCAGCGCATAGGGGTCCTTCGAGCCGGTCGGCTTTTCGTCGATCGCCCAGAAGCCGATCAGCGTGTCGAGCTTGTCGGCCAGCGCGACGGTCAGGCCGACCTTGCCGGCCGGCACACGGTCGGACGGACCCTGCGGCTTGTAATGGTCTTCGATGGCTTCCGCGACGGCGGCATCCTCGCCCTGCAGCACCGCGTATTTGCGGCCCATGATGCCCTGCAGTTCCGGGAATTCGCCGACGGCTTCGGTACGCAGGTCCGCTTTCGCGAGCACCACCGCGCGGTCGACGAGCGCGGCATCGGCACCGATGACAGGCGCGAGTTCGGCGGCGAGCGTGCGGATGCGCGAGACGCGTTCGCCCTGCGTGCCGAGCTTGGCATGGAAGGTGACATTCAGCGCGTCGAGCTTGGCCATGCGCTGGTCGAGCGGCTTTGCGAGGTCGAGGTCGAATTTGTCGGCCGAGGCTACGAGCGTTTCGAGGTCGGGCAGATTGCCCTGGTCGCGCAGCCAGAAGTGTTTTGCGTCCGACAGGCGGGCCCGCACGACCTTGCCGTTGCCGTGCACGATCTCCTTGCCGCCATCCTTCGCCTCGATGTTGGAGATGAGGATGAAGTGGTTGGAGAGCATCTCGGCGCCCGGCTTGCGGGTCACGAAGCACTTCTGGTTCGTCTTGATGGTGAGGCGGATGATTTCCGAGGGGATGGCAAGGAACTCTTCCTCGAACGTGCCCATCAGCACCTGCGGCCATTCGACGAGGCCGGAGACTTCCTCCAGCAGGCCCTCGTCCTCGACGACTTCGAGACCATTGGCGAAGGCGACGGTGTTGGCATCCGTCGCGATGATCTGCTTGCGGCGCTCGGCATCGAGCATGACCTTGGCCTTTTCGAGGTTCGCCACGTAGTCGTCGAAGCGGCGCACGGTGATGGCTTCCGGCGCATGGAAGCGGTGGCCGTAGGTGACATTGCCGGCAACGAGCCCGTCGACCTCGAAGGGCACGACGCGGGTTTCCTCGGTTTCCGAGCCGAAGGTGCAGACGATCGATTGCAGCGGACGCACCCAGCGCAGCGCACCGGGCTTCGCGGATGCCGCGCCCGATCGCATGGATTTCGGCCAGGGGAAGTTCCGGATGATGCCGGGCATGACTTCGGCAATGATCTCGTCTGCCGGGCGGCCGGGCTTGACGACATGGGCGACGTAGAAATCGCCCTTCTTGGGATCGCTGTGGACATGGGCTTCGGAGATCGAGGCGAGCCCCGCCTTGCGCAGGAAACCCTGGATCGCCTGTTCGGGCGCCGACACCGCCGGTCCCTTGATATCCTCGCGCACGTCGCTCGAGCGGGCATTGAGGCCACGGATATCGAGCGTCAGGCGGCGCGGCGTCCAGTATTCGCGCGCACCCTCATAGGTCAGGCCCGCTTCCACCAGCGCATCGGTCAGGAGCTTCTTCAGGTCGCCGGCCGCCTTGCGCTGCATGCGGGCGGGAATTTCCTCGGAGCGGAGTTCAAGCAGAAGATCGGGCATGGGCTTCAACAAACATCTGGATTTTCAACTGGTCGGGGACTTAGCAAGCCCTAGCGCACTTGTCATCCGCTCAATGCCGAAAAGTCTACCAGCCGCCACCACCGCCGCCGCCACCGCCCCCACCGGAGGAGCCGCCGCCCGAGGAGAAGCCGGAGGACGAGCTTTTCGGCGGGTCGGGCAGCGAGGAGGTCATGGTATCGGCCATGGAGCCGGCAAAGCCGCCCATGCGATCGGAGAAGCTGCCGGAGGAAAAACTGTCGCCGTGATACCAGGCAGGCTGGTAGGCAGCGGCGGCTCCGGCCGCGGCGGCAGTCAGCAACCAGCGATCGAAGGTCTGCGACCAGGGCTTTTCCACGCCGAGCGCCACGGCGTAGGGCAGCAGGGTCTCGAAATGGCGCGGCGACATTTCGGGCGCGCCGGCCATGTTCATGCGGTCCTTTTCGGCGAGCGTCAGATATTGGCGCAGGCCCGCAATGCCATCCATCATCCTGCGGCCGAGCGGTGTCGGCGCGCCCATCAGGAAAAAGAAGACGAGATTGGCGACGACGATGCCGCCGATGGCGGAAAACAGCGGCAGGTGGCCGTTGGCCGCCCCCGTCGCGAAGAGCGCGAGCGCGATGCCGCCGAACATCGTGAAGAAGACGAAGCCGGCAAAGGCGATGATGGCGACCGCCACGATGCGCGCGCCGAGCGATTTCGCCCGCCGCAAATTCTGGCCGAGCGCCAGCGCGAAGATCGACACGAAGACGGAGGCGAAAACCGGCAGGATGACCAGCACGATACCCTCCTCCGGCAACGAGCCGAAGAGGATGAGGGCGGCAAGGCAGGCGATCGAGAGGAGGACGCCGCCGATGATCTGCGGCCAGTTGGCGAGGTAGTATTTGCGCCGGTGTTCCTTTTCCATCGCATCGCGAAAATTGTTGCCCAGCGTCTGCACGCGCTTGCCGTTCGACTTGTCGATGACGAGGCTCGAACCGGCAGCGCCAAGCGAAGCGAGCAGCGTCTTCTCACCGGTCGGCGGGTCGCCTGCCACCGCCTTGTCCGTGCGGGTGACGACGATGGAGGTCTTGAGATCCTCAAGGTTGACCAGCCCCTTGACCGCCAGATTGAGGAACGAGGCCGACACCGCCGTCCACCCCCGCCCGCCAAACCCCTTCTCCTCGATATAGTTGACGAGGGCGGGCGACAGGCCCTCCGGCGCATCCCAGCGCGGCACGACGACACCGGCGGGCGGATCGCGGCCGACAGAGACCCAGGCCCAGAGATAATAGCCGACGACGAGGATGAGACCGCCGAAGGCGAGGAAGAGGTTGCGGTTGTCTCGCAGGAACAGCGCGCGCTCCTCCGCCGCCGTCGGTTTTGCGATGCTGCCGGCCGGCATTTTCACGCCGATCGTCAGACCCTCCTGCGGGCCAAGCGCACGGGTCGTCTCGAACGTGGCCTGATTGCCGCGATTTTGCGCGCGCGCATTCCTGTCCGTCGCGCCGAGCGGGCCGGTGAAATAGATCAGTTCCTCCGCCTTCACGCCCTCGGGCAGGGTGACGGTGGCGGTGGCGCTGCGGATCGGGAAGGCCCATTCCGTGCCCGTCACGTTCCAGAACAGCTCGTCATGCGTGTCGAAGAAGCGGATCTGCCGCGTCGTCTCGTAGGTCAGGCGGTATTGATGGAAACCAGGATCGAGCAGCACATCGGCCGAGCCGAAATAGATGCGCACGCCCCGGCGGATGCTTTCCGTGCGATAGGGCTCCGGCTTGCCGTCCCGCTCGACGCCGAGGATCTTGAAGCCGACCTCCAGCTCTTTCCCGTTCGCATCGACGAAGGTCAGGGGGAAATCGCGGTAGATGCCGCGACGGATCTGGTTGCCCTCGGCATGGACGCGGATCGTCTCCGTCACCGTCAGCGTGCCGTTCTTCGCCACGGCGATATCGGAATTGTAGCGGTCGAAATACTCTTCGGCCTGCGCCGCTCCGCCCACGAGGACGAAGAACCAGAGCGTCAGCAGCGCGGCAATCCGAGACATGAAATACTCCGGGATCAGAATTTTACAGTCGGCACGGCACGGTCGGCCGGGTTGTCGATCTCGAAATAGGGCGCCTTGATGAATTTGAAGACGCTCGCCACGAGGTTCGAGGGAAAGCTCTCGACCTTGACGTTGAGATCGCGCGCAGCACCGTTGTAGTAGCGCCGCGACATCTGGATTTCTTCCTCGATCGTCTCCAGCGATTGCTGCAGTTCCGAAAAATTCTGGTTGGCCTTGAGATCGGGATAGGCTTCGGCCAGGGCGAAGATGCGGCCAAGCGCCTGGCTCAGCAAACCTTCGGCCTGCGCGCGCCCGGCAATATCGCCCGCCGGCACCGCCTGCGCGCGGTTGCGCAGTTCCACGACCTTTTCCAGCGTCTCCTTTTCGTGCGCGGCGTAACCTTTCACCGTCTCAAGAAGGTTCGGGATGAGGTCGGCGCGACGCTTCAGCTGCACGTCGATGCCCGACCAGGCTTCTTCCTTGACCTGCCGTGCGCGCACCAGGCCGTTGTAGATGATGATGGCGTAGATGACGACCACCGCCGCAATTGCCAGACCGATCATGGGGTTCTCCGCTCCTTCTCTTCGTTGCCTGCGAACTTAGCACTCGCCGCGCGGCAGGAAAGCCCTTTCCGGGCCAATGCCTGTGGCCATTCCACCAATAGCATCAACACTCTCCCGGCCTGTCACCGGGGGAACCGCGCGCGGACGCGCTTTGGCCGATAGTCGCTTCATCGCCAACACGAACCTTGAAGCCACCGCCATGAAAGCCCTCATCTTCACCCTCAACGTCCTCGGTTTCACCGCCCTGTTCTTCGCCTACACGATGGGCGCTTCGGTCGACCGTCCGACGGGTGTACGCCGGGCTCTCCAGACCTATGCCGGCCAGCTTCCCACCGGCGCCTTCCCCACCCTGAAGCCCGTCTGGGAACTCGGCGTGAAGGTCTCCTCGCAGGCTTGAGGTTTTCTCCCCGCAAACAAAAAAGCCATCCGGCAGGTCCGGATGACTTTTGCATTGAGAGACTTGCGGAAGCGGATCAGGCCGCGTCCTTGGTCCAGTTCACGCCGCCGGCATCCGTCAAAAGGAAGGCCTCGCCGCAGGCCTTGGCCAGCGTGCGCACGCGCAGAATATAACTCTGGCGCTCGGTGACGGAGATCACGCCGCGTGCATCGAGCAGGTTGAAGACGTGGGACGCCTTGATGCACTGGTCATAGGCCGGCAGCACGCATTTGTGCAGGCGCTGGTTATCGGCATCACCAGGCGCACCGGCGGCGAGCAGCGCCAGGCACTCCTTCTCCGCGTCGATGAAATGGCGGTGCAGCATCGCGGTATCGGCGAATTCGAAATTGTGGCGGGAATATTCCTGCTCGGCCTGCAGGAAGACGTCGCCATAGGTGATCTTCTCGTCGCCCTCGCGGCCGTTGAAATTGAGGTCATAGACATTGTCGACGCCCTGCACATACATGGCGAGGCGTTCGAGACCGTAGGTCAGTTCGCCGGCAACCGGCGAGCATTCGATGCCGCAGACCTGCTGGAAATAGGTGAACTGCGAGACCTCCATACCGTCGCACCAGCACTCCCAGCCGAGACCCCAGGCGCCGAGCGTTGGGCTTTCCCAGTCGTCTTCCACGAAGCGCACGTCATGCAGCAACGGGTCGAGGCCGATGGCGGCGAGCGAACCGAGATAAAGCTCCTGCAGGTTCGACGGGTTCGGCTTCAGGATGACCTGATACTGGTAATAGTGCTGAAGACGGTTCGGGTTTTCGCCATAGCGACCGTCGGACGGGCGGCGCGAGGGCTGCACATAGGCCGCGCGCCACGGGCGGGGGCCGAGCGCACGCAAGGTGGTTGCCGGGTGGAACGTGCCGGCGCCGACTTCCATGTCATAGGGCTGGAGAACCGCGCAGCCCTTGTCCGCCCAGTAATTGTGCAGCGTCAGGATCAGCCCCTGGAAGGAGCGCGTCGGATTCATGTGGTCAGGCAGGGCGGCAGAGGTCATCGGCGTCTATCCGGGCATTCTTTGAAAAGCTGGCGGACTGGTGCCACGATGTGCCCTGGGGGTCAAGGGTTTCGGGCGCCGGCCCGCAACCCGTCAGTGCCGCTCGAGCGAGCGGAAGAGACCGGAACCGGCAGCCTGCGTGACGGCCTGCACACGCTGCGGCGCCAGGTCCGGCACGTTGCGGATCTGGCGGCGCAGGCCGGCGGGAACGCGCGCGCCATACCAGGCGGCAAGGGCGGGCAGTTCACGGCGAAGCGAGCCCTTCGCCTGCCAGCCGAGCGCCTTCAGCGCCTGCGTATCGAGCTTCGGACGGTTGGCATTGTCGGGGCGGCCGCCCACGAAATTCACGCCGGATACCGGCTCCTGCACGGCATCGAGCACCATGCGGGCGACCGTCAGGATATCGAAGAAGTCATCACCGGCGACGTTGTATGTGGCGTTCTCCGTCCCGCCGGTCACCACCGAGCGCAGCGCCGAGCAAAAATCCGCCATAGTGACGAAGGCGCGCATCTGGGCGCCGTCGCCATGCACCGGCAGGGGCCGGCCGACGGTGGCGAGTTCCAGGAAGCGCGGCAGCAGCTTTTCCACGTTCTGGCGCGTGCCGATGACATTGACCGGCCGCAGCACGCGGATATCGAGGCCGAAGGAGCGGGTGAGGCCCGCGATCAGCATTTCGGCGGCAGCCTTGGAGGCGCCATGCGGATTATCGGGCAGGAGTGGCGCAAGCTCGCCGACCGGCGCGCCATTGCCGCCGGTGCCGGCGCCGTAGACTTCCGCCGAGCTGATATGAATCATCAGCGGCACGCGGCGGCGGCCCATCGCCTCCACCAGAACCTGCGTGCCCAGCGCATTGGCGAGCGTAAAACGTTCCGGCACGGAAAAGGCGCGCTCGACATGGCTTTCGCCGGCCGCATGCACGACGAGGTCGACATCCTTCAAGACCTCGGTGACGAGATCGAGATTGCCGACATCGCCTTCCTGCAGCGTCACGCGGCCGGAGCGGAAGGCGGCATCGAGATGCGCCATGTCGGCGGCATAGGTGAAGCTGTCGAGCACGCGGATGCGGGCATTCGGGCAGTGGTGAAGCAAGTCGTCGACGATATGCGAGCCGAGGAAGCCTGCGCCACCGGTCACGACGATGGTGCGGATCCGGTTGAGGTCGAGCGAGGCCATGGGTTTACTCCGTTCACTGCACGCATAGGCGGGCCGCATCATGCGACCTTTGCCGTTAAATCGGCCTTCCTGCGCGCGGGAGCAAGCAAAACCCTGGGATGCACCAGTGTAAATCCGGCATTAACCTTACGGGGTTTGGTTAATGTACCAAGCCGATACGAAACCGGCTTTTGCCGGCTCCCGGAACGGTACGGATCGTACCGGAAAACTACTCGTCGTCACGGCGCAGGCGGTACTCGCCGGTTTCCGGATCCTTCACCAGCGTACCCGTCGCGCCGGTCTGGCGTTCCTCTTCGGCACGCTTGCGCAACCGGCTGAGTCGCTCGGCGTCAGCCACGAACTTGCGGTAGCCGAACCAGGCAAGGCCGACGACCAGAAGCAGAAAGATGATCTGGGCCATCGCCCCTCCCCCAGGTTTGTTCCATGCGCCTTGTCAGGAAAGACCGAAACGGCCCCACAGCGCTTTTTCTTCCGCGAGATCGGCCACCGCCGCGACGCCAGCCGAACCTATACGCCCGGCCATGTCGTCGGAAAGCCCCCCGATGCCCGGCGACTTGCGACCAAACAGCCCTTTTGGCGCGGAGACAAGTTCGAGGCGGGTCTTTTCGCCATAGCGTTTCTTCAATTCGGAACGCATATCGCCGAGACCGTCGATGAGGCCGAGCGACAGGCCGCGGCCACCGGTCCAGAACAGGCCGGAGAAAATATCCGGATCGTCGGCAAGCTTGCCCGCCCGGCGCGTCTTGACCATGTCGATGAAGACCTGGTGGATTTCGAGTTGCAGCGTCTTGAGATAATCGATCTCGTTTTCCTTCTCCGGCTGGAACGGATCGAGGATCGCCTTGTTGGTGCCGGCCGTGTAGACGCGGCGCTCGACACCGATCTTCTTCAACATTTCCGGGAAGCCGAAGCCGCCGGAGACGACGCCGATCGAGCCGACGATGGAGGTCGGGTCGGCAAAAATCTCGTCGCCGGCCAGCGCGATCATGTAGCCGCCCGAGGCCGCGACATCCTCGACGAAGACGAGCACGCGCTTCTTCTTCTCTTCCGCCAGGTCACGGATACGCTGGAAAATCAGGCGCGACTGCACCGGCGAGCCGCCGGGCGAATTGATGGAAATGGCGACGGCCGGCGCATCCTTGTAGGAAAACGCCTTCTCGAGTGCTGCGGAAGCAGTTGCAATATTCAACGCCGGCCGGAACTGGCTGCCGCCGGTCATGATCGCGCCATGCAGCCTGACGACCGGGATCGCCACGCCCTGCTTGCGAAACCTCTTCGGCACCAGCGTTCTCAAAAATCCGGCCATCGCGCGCTCTATCTCCAGTTTCATTGCTCGGCTGATGTATGCACGAGCGGAGAAAACACAATGGCGTTGCTGAAAAATCAGGCTCTGGGCAAGCGCGGATAGGTGGCGAGGCCGTTGTTGAGGGCGTCGACGAAGGGGGTGAAGTCGTGCTGGCCGGGTTCGTGCATGACGAGCGGCATGCGTAGCGCCAGCCTGGTGCGCGAGCCCTTGACGGCAGTGACGAGGATGCGCAGCGCCGGCTCGCCGTTACGGGCGTGCAAAGCGGTGATCTCGATGCCGCCGAAGCGCCGGCCGCAGGCGGCGATGATTTCGGCGATCGATTGCGGGCGGGCGATCAGCGAGAGCTGGCCGCCCGGTTTCATGATGGCGCCCGCCGTCTTGATCCAGCGCTCGAAAAGATCGTTCTCCATGGCATGGGCCTCGGCCTTCAGGGCATCGGGCGTACGGCTGTCGACGCGGTCGTTGAAGGGCGGGTTCATGATGACGTGATCGTAGGCACCATCCGCAAGACCTGCTTCGATGCGCGCCTTGCCGGAGAGGCCGACATCCGCTTCCAGCACGCAAACACGCGGGGCGAAAGCGGCGTTGACGGCAAGCGCCAGTGTCTTGCGGGCGAAACCGGCCATCAGCGGCGAGCGCTCGACAAGCAGCACCTCGGCCTTTTCGAGGCGTGCGGCGATGGCAAGGCCGGCAGCACCCGCGCCCGCGCCGAGATCGGCGACGCGCATCGGGCCCTCACCGGCGACGAGGGCGGCAAGCAGCATGGCATCCATGCCCGACCGATGCCCGATACCCTTCGGCTGCACCAGATGGAAGCGGCCGTAATGGAAGGCGTCCACGGTTTCGGTGACAGGCTTTTGCGCCGTTTCGCTCACGCGCGCAGCTCCGCTTCCAACCCCGCATCCTTGAGGATCCGGCGGGCCTCGTCTTCCCGGTCGATTTCGACCAGGAAGCGGCGCGGCAGCATGCCGAGCGAGCCTTCGAGGATACTCATGCCCTGGTCGGCTATCAGGCAATGGATGCCTGCTTCTTTCATCAGGCTTTCCGCGAAGGAGAGCAGGACGGCGTCGTTGGTGCGGATCAGTTCGATCATTCCGGTCGTTTTCCAGCCATAATTGGGGAGGCGGGACAATTCGCCTCTTGCCGCATGGAGCCCCGCTTTCTATTGTCTTTCAACAAAAATGAACAGGAGTCCGGGCATTTGGGCGTCGTGATACCGCTTGAAGAAGGCAAAAACAAACAGGCATCGGTGAAGCCGCTGGTGGACCTGACCAAGGCCGACATGGAGCGGGTGAACCAGCTGATCCTGTCGAAAGCCGGTTCCGACGTGCAGATGATCCCGGAGGTCGCCAACCACCTGATCTCCTCGGGCGGCAAGCGCCTGCGCCCCATGCTGACGCTCGCATCCGCCTCGATGTTCGGCTATGACGGCGACCATCACATCAAGCTCGCGACCAGCGTCGAGTTCATGCACACGGCGACGCTTCTGCATGACGACGTGGTGGATGAAAGCGACCTTCGCCGCGGCAAATCCACCGCCCGCATGATCTGGGGCAACCAGGCAAGCGTGCTCGTCGGCGATTTCCTGCTCGGCCAGGCCTTCAAGATGATGGTCGAGGTCGGCTCTCTGGAAGCCCTCGACGTGCTCTCGACGGCCGCCACCGTGATCGCGGAAGGCGAAGTGCTCCAGCTCTCCGTCGCCAAGAACATGGAAACGACCGAAGACGACTATCTTCAGGTCATCCGCGCCAAGACGGCCGCGCTCTTCGCCGCTGCCGCCGAAGTCGGACCGATCGTCTCCAACACGAGCAAGGCCGAGCGCAACGCGCTGAAATCCTACGGCATGAATCTCGGCCTCGCCTTCCAGCTCGTCGACGATGCGCTGGACTATGGCGGCAAGGCGGCCGACCTCGGCAAGAACACCGGCGACGATTTCCGCGAGGGCAAGATCACGCTGCCGGTCATCCTCGCCTGGCGGCGCGGCACGGCGGAAGACCGCGCCTTCTGGCGGGAAGCCATCGAGGGCGGCAAGAGCGACGATGCCAACCTCGAGCGCGCCTTCGGCCTCATCTCGCGCTACAACGGCCTCAGCGATACCATTGCCCGCGCGCAGCACTACGGCATGATCGCCCGAGATGCGCTGGCGCCGCTTCCGGCGTCGCCCTGGAAGGATGCGCTGCTCGAAGTCATCGACTTCTGCATCTCGCGCGTCAGCTGATCCCACGGACCCAAAAGAGTGCGGCAGGATTTTCTTGCCGCACCGCGCCAAAAAAGCCATTCTCTGCCGTCATGAGTCCATGCATGATTTGGGCGCCATCGTGGCATGAATTGTCATGCGTGGTTTCCGGGGCTTCTTTCATACCTGCTGGCGAAAGGCATTTTGATGCGGCATTCCTTCCTCCTTCGGCTCCTTTCCGGCGTCGCGCTCGCGGCCAGCATCGCGCTTGCCGGTTCCTTGGCCGGCCCTCTCGCGGCTCACGCGGAGGATAAGCCTGCCGTGGCGGCCGCCGAAGAAACGCCGTTCGACCCCTTGAGCGTCAACACCTTCTCCGGCGCCTTCCTCGCCGCCCGCACGGCGGATTTCGACAAGGACTATGAGACCGCCGTCGCGCTCTACAAGATCGCGCTGCAGTTCGACGCCACCAATGCCGACGTCAAGCAGCGCCTGATGGTGACGCAGCTGATGAACGGCGACTTCGAGGAAGGCGTGAAGCTCGCAGACGCCCTCAAGAACGACCCGGCCGTCGAGCGCATCACCGCTGTCGTTCGCGGCATGGAAGCGATCCGCAAGCGCGAGTACAAGTCCGCCGAAAAGATCCTCGTCTACAAGGGCCCGAACGATCTCGACAAGATGATGAACGACCTTCTCCTTGCCTGGGCCAAATTCGGCGACGGCAAGCCGAAGGACGCGCTCAAGCTGATCAGCGGAATGGAAGGGCCGGAATGGCTCGCCATCTTCAAGAACTATCATGCCGGCGCGCTCGCCGCCGCCGCCGGTGATAAATCGACAGCCCGTGCGCGGTTGAACGAAGCGATCCTCGATCGCAATGGCGCTAGTGCCGCGCCCGACACATTCCTGCGCGCCGTGATGGCGCTGGCGCGTCTTGAAGCCCGCGATGGCAACAAGCAGAAGGCGCTCGACGCGGTCGCCGTCGGCGACAACTTCATCACCAGCTATGCGCCGCTCAAGGCGCTGCGCCAGAGCATCGAATCGGGCGAAAAGCAGGAACAGCAGGTCCGCACGGCCGCGCAGGGTGCCGCCGCCGTACTCTTCTCCATCGGCGGCGCACTCAACCGCGACGGCGCGGAAGACATCGTCTCGCTCTACCTGCAGACGGCGCGGGCGCTCGACCCCGACAGCGACGACATGCTGGTTCTGCTCGGCGGCCTTGCCGAGAACCAGAAAAAGCCGGAACGCGCGATCGAATATTACCGCGCCGTGCCCGAGAAATCGCCGATGCGCCGCATTTCCGAGCTGCAACTCGGCCTGAACCTCGCCGATACCGGCAAGGTTGCCGAGGCCAAGAAGCACCTGCAGGAGCTGATCGACGCCGATCCGTCCGACCTGCGCAGCTATCTGGCGCTCGGCAGCGTGTATTCCGACGCCAAGGACTACAAGGCGATGGCCGCGCTCTACGACAAGGCGGCCGATGTCATCGGCGCCGTGCCGCAGCGCAACCATTGGAGCATCTTCTTCCAGCGCGCCATCGCGCATGAGCGGCTGAAGGAGTGGGACAAGGCAGAGCCGAACTTCCGCAAGGCGCTGGAGCTCAATCCCGACCAGCCGCAGGTGCTGAACTATCTCGGCTATTCCTGGGTCGACATGAACAAGAACCTCGATGAGGGTCTGGACATGATCCGCAAGGCGGTGAGCCTGAAGCCGGATGATGGCTACATCGTCGATTCGCTCGGCTGGGCCTATTTCCGCCTTGGCCGTTTCGACGACGCGGTAGCCGAACTCGAGCGCGCCGCCGAACTGAAGGCCGGCGATCCGACCATCAACGACCATCTTGGGGACGCCTACTGGCGTGTCGGCCGCAAGCTGGAAGCGACCTTCCAGTGGAACCGCGCGCTCGGCCTAAAGCCGGAAGAGGCGGAAATCCCGAAGATCAAGCTGAAGGTCGAGAACGGTCTGCCGGAGCTGAAGAAGACCGAGCCGGCCTCGGCCGAAGCCAAGGACGAAAAGCCGTTGCAGAACCCCTCGCCCGAGGGCACGGCGGTCGATCGCAAGTCCTGACCGCATGCAGGCCGCAGACAGCCTTTCAGGCTTTGCCGTCGTCGAACAGGCGCCGGCAAAGATAAACCTCGCGCTTTCCGTCGTCGGGCGGCGCGAGGATGGCTATCATCTGCTCGACAGTCTCGTCACCTTCACCGCCTTCGGTGATCGTCTCGGCTTTTCTCCCGCTCCGGAAGACCGCTTCACCATCTCCGGCCGCTTCGGCGCAGCCCTTGATGCCGACGGCGACAACCTCGTGACCCGTGCCCGCGACCGGCTGCGCGCTGCCCTTGCCGAACAGGGGCAAGACGCCCCGCCCGCTCGCATCCATCTCGAAAAGAACCTGCCGATCGCATCGGGCATCGGCGGCGGCTCGGCGGATGCGGCGGCGGCGCTGCGCGGTCTCCTCACCCTCTGGCAGGGCGGTTTGCCGCAAGGCGCACTCGACGCCATCGCCGTCGGCCTCGGCGCCGACGTGCCGATGTGTCTTGCCGGCCGCCCGCTCATCGCCCGCGGTATCGGCGAGGACATCACGCCCGTCGCCCTGCCGGCGATGTCCGTCGTGCTCGCCAACCCGCTGGTCGGCGTCTCGACGCCCGCCGTTTTCAAGGCACTCGCCTCCCGAAACAACCCGCCGCTGGATCTGGAAACACATCCTGCGGACTGGCTGAGCGCCATCGCGCGCCTGCGCAACGATCTGGAACCTCCAGCGCGCCAGCTCTGCCCGGAAATAGCAATCATCGCCGAAGGTCTTGCCGCGACCGATGCGCGCGTCGTGCGCATGTCCGGTTCCGGAGCGACCTGCTTCGCGCTATATCTTTCGCCAGAGGCGGCGGAAGCGGCGGCGGCAGCGCTCTCGCGAAAACATCCGCGCTGGTTCTTCGCCGCCACGACGACGCTGGGAGACGCAGATGGCGAAGCTTGACGAAACACGGCCCTTCCTTCCGGTCGGCATTGCCGTGCTCACCGTTTCCGACACGCGCAGCCTTGCCGACGACCGCTCCGGCGACATGCTTGCCGCCCGCATCACGGAGGCCGGCCATCGGCTTGCCGCCCGCGCCATCGTCAAGGACGACGTAGCCGAGATCCGCGCGCAGGTGGAAACCTGGACGCGCGACGACGCCATCGACGTCGTCATCACGACCGGCGGCACAGGCTTCACAGGTCGCGACGTGACACCGGAAGCGCTGGAACCGATCTTCGAAAAGCGCATGGATGGCTTCTCCGAAGTGTTCCACCGCATTTCCTACGACAAGATCGGCACCTCGACGATCCAGTCCCGCGCGACGGGCGGCGTTACCAACTCCACCTTCATCTTCGTGCTTCCCGGCTCGCCGGGCGCCTGCAAGGATGCCTGGGACGGCATCCTGAAGGCGCAGCTCGATTATCGCCACATGCCGTGCAACTTCGTGGAAATCATGCCGCGCCTCGACGAACACCTGAAGCGTTCGGCTGTCTGACCTCTGTTCCATAGGAAACTGCGCGTTCTGCGAGCCTGCTCTATGAATTCTCCAACACGGAGAGTGAAGGAGAGAGACCATGGCACGCACGATCACCGGAACCGCAGGCGCCGACCGCATCGTCCAGGGCGGCAACATCAACAACACCGAGCTGACGATCCGCGCGCTTGGCGGCAACGACACCATCATCCTCAACCGTTCCGACGATTTCGGCGGCCGCAACTTCGTCAATGCGAGCTCAGGCAATGACAGTGTTGTCAATGTCAAGGAAGACGGCAACCTCATTCTGCTCGGCAGCGGCAAGGATACCTATGTCGGCACGGGTTTCGCCTCGTTTTCCAACGAGCGCGCAGACCTCATCAAAGCCGGCGCCGGCAATGACAAGATCGTCGTCAGCACCTTCAAGAGCACCTATCTGGGCGAGAGCGGCAATGACCGCTTCTTCTCCGTCGGCCAGCAAAACACCTTCAACGGCGGCAAGGGCGTCGATTCGATCAGCTATCTGCCCCGCGATGACGACAACGTCGTCGGCGGCTCCGGCGTCGGCATCGACCTTCAGCAAGGGATCGCCCAGACCGGCGCCAACCGCTTCGAGCAGCTGATCAGCATCGAGAGGGCGGAAGGCACCAATGCCGACGACGTCATCTTCGGCTCGCGTGTCGCCAATGTGCTGAAAGGTCTTGGCGGTGACGACGCGCTCGCCGGCCGCGCCGGCAATGACGTGCTCGTCGGCGGGCGCGGCACGGACCTGCTGCAGGGAGATGCCGGCGCCGACCGTTTCGACTTCAACTCCCGCTTGGAAAGCGTCCGCGGCGACGGCCGCGACGTGATCCTCGACTTCAACCACGGCGAACGCGACAGAATCGACCTGCGCGACATCGACGCCATATCCGGGCAAACCGGCAACCAGGCCTTCAGCTTCATCGGCGCAAACGCCTTTTCCGAAAAGGCCGGCGAACTGCGCTTCAAGAACGGCATCGTCTCCGGCGACACCAACGGGGACGGCCGTGCCGACCTGGAAATCGAAATACGCGGCGTGGACAGCCTGCTGAAGGGCGACTTCCTGCTCTGAACCCTAGCGGGCCATCTCGGCCCGCAGGGCCTTCACCGCCCAGGCCGGCACGATCTCGGCAACGAGCGCACGTACGCCGGCCCCCTTTGCCATATCCGCAAGCGCCATGCCCGAACGCACCACCGCGGAGGCTTGGCGCTTGCTGACGAGATAACCGAGCTCCAGCGGCGCCTTGCGACGGCCGAGCCGCTGGAGGAACGGCCGGCGATGACTGCGGGAGCCGAGAAACCGCGCGGGATTGCCGTTGATCGCCACATGATCGACGACCGCATCCACCCAGCCGGCAAGCGGTCTGGCGCCAGGCTCCAAAAGCAGCAGCCAGTCGCCGCGCGCCGAGCGCACCACATCCGTCATGTCCCAGCTCGTCAGGAAACGGCAGCCGGCAGCATCCGCCACTCTGGGCGACCCATCGCGGGAGCCATGGTCGAGCACGATCACATCGCGCACCACCCCCTCGACGGCGCCGGCCACCAGCGCCGAAAGGGTCTGCGCCAGCTCTGCCTCGTTGTCCCGGCATTCCATGATAATTGTCAGCATTCTCCTTCAGTACCGCATTGCAGCATGGATTTCCATCGTTCACTCCCCGCCGATATCAGGTGTGGTTAGCAGCGGAGTGGAATTTTGTTCTTGCAATGTTCTCATTCCGGCGATAGGAATATAGTCATTGAATCGGAGCCCCACAGCTCCCGGAGACAGCCATGAACGATCTTGTGAGCCTCAGGCAGGGCGCGCTTGCGCCCGGCCACACGAAAGACGTTGCCGACGCGCTGCTGGCTGAAACGGGCATGCGTATCGATGGAGATCGCCGGCGTGGTCGCGGGGCCGGGCTGAATTTTACCGGCCGCTTCGAACCGCTGACGCGGGAAGGTTTCGACGACGGCTGGCAGACGCTGGAAGAGTTGCCGCCTTTCCGCACGGAAGTACAGGTCGAGAAGCCACGCACGATCATCACCCGCAACGAATCGCCCGACATCCCCTTCGATCGCTCGATCAATCCCTATCGCGGCTGCGAGCATGGTTGCATCTACTGCTTCGCCCGGCCGACACACGCTTTCATGGGGCTTTCCGCCGGCCTCGATTTCGAAGCGAAGCTGTTTGCCAAGCCCGATGCGCCAAAACTTCTGGAGCGCGAACTTTCCAAGCCCGGCTACAAGCCACGCGTCATCGCCATCGGCACCAATACCGATCCCTACCAGCCGATCGAAAAGGAATGGCGGATCATGCGCCAGATCCTCGAGGTGCTGGACAAGGCCAACCATCCGGTCTCCATCGTCACCAAATCGGCGCTTGTCATGCGCGACATCGACATTCTCTCGCGCATGGCCACGCGTGGCCTTGCCTGGGTCGGCCTGTCCGTCACGACGCTCGACCGCAAGCTGGCGCGCACCATGGAACCGCGCGCCGCAACGCCGCCGCGCCGGCTGGAGGCGATCCGCGCGCTTTCCGAGGCCGGCATCCCGACCGCCATCATGATGGCGCCGATCATTCCCGGCCTCAACGATCACGAGATCGAGCGGGTGCTCGATTCGGGCAAGGCGGCCGGCGCATTGGAAGCGAGCTACGTGCTGCTGCGCCTGCCGCTGGAGGTCAGCCCCCTCTTCCGCGACTGGCTGCTGCGCAACTATCCGGACCGCTACCGTCACGTCATGTCGCTGGTGCGCTCGATGCGCGACGGCAAGGATTACGACGCGGAATTCGGCAAGCGCATGAAGGGTGCGGGACCCTATGCCTGGCAGATCGCCCGTCGCTTCGAAATGGCATCCAAACGGCTGGGGCTGACCCGCACCCGCCGCAGCCTCGCCAGCGACCAGTTCATACCGCCGTCCGGCAGCGGCGTGCAGCTTTCGCTGCTGTGATCGCAAACCGAGGGACGGCCTAAACACCCCTCACGGCACCCGCTGCCCTATCGAGACGGGCGGCGTGATGATGAGTTGAAACAAGCGTGACCCGAACCGGTTCCGGCGGGTCTCGCAAGACCTCTTCCGGCAGCGTCAGCCCCTGGGCGCGCCGGGTGTTCCTCCGACCCGCCGCAAGCGTCGGAGGACTTGCAGGGAATCGGACGGATGTGCAAGGTCGCCGCCATGGCCAAAAGCGCATCCTCCGATTCCCGCCTTCTTTTCGACCTGCCCAAAGGGCCGGATTTTGCGATGGAGATTGCTGCCCGCAAGCGCGGCCTCTGGCCGGTGGCCGGCACCGACGAGGCCGGGCGCGGGCCGCTTGCCGGCCCCGTCGTGGCCGCCGCGGTGATCCTCGATCCGGAGAACATTCCCGAGGGGCTGAACGATTCCAAGCAGCTGAGCGCGGCGAAACGCGAGGCGCTCTTCACGCTCATCCTGCAATCCGCCTTCGTTTCCATCGCTTCCAGCGGTTCGCGCCGCATCGATGACACCGATATCCGCAAGGCGAGCCTCGACGCCATGCGCCGCGCCGTCGCCGGACTGGAGATCGCACCGAAGCTCGTGCTGACGGATGGTCGTGACGTGCCGCCGGGTCTCGCCTGCGAGGGTCGCGCCGTCGTCAAGGGCGACGCGCTCTCGGTCTCCATCGCCGCCGCCTCCATCGTCGCCAAGGTGACGCGCGACCGGATGATGGCCCGTGCGGAAGGCACCTTTCCAGGCTACGGCTTTGCCGTCCACGCCGGCTACGCCACGCAAGTGCATCGCGACGCCATCCAGAGCCTTGGCCCCTGCCGCCTCCATCGCATGAGTTTTCGACCATTGCGACGGGACGATTGACGCCCGGCTTGAAGGCTCGCCCTGGTGCCGGGCAATGCGCGCGCCGCACCCCATCGTGCCCGGGAATGTGAGGCGCACACCCGGACGCTCCTCCGCGCGACCCGCGTTCGGGACGATGGGATCGAGGCCGACTATCCAGATGCTGTGTAAATCCGCGGCTTGACGCAGCGCGGTTGTGACAACATCACGAGGACGGACTTTTCCAGTCGTGCGGCTATGCGCTTCAAGACCGATCTCGCGGTGGCGCGCCAGCGGCCTCGCCCTTTCATCGTCCCGCAATCCGCTTGGGGCCACGCCTCACCTAGAACGCGATCTTCACTGAAGGCGCGCTGCGTTTCGCCTCGCCGTGATAGACCGCCTCGATGTTGTTGCCATCGGGATCGATCAGGAAGGCGGCGAAATAGCCGGGATGATACGGCCGTTCGCCAGGCCCGCCATTGTCCTTGCCGCCGGCAGTAAGGCCCGCCTCGTGGAACGCCGTCACCATGGCGCGGTCCGCCGCCTGAAAGGCGAGGTGATGGCGCCCGGTCAGTTTTCCCGCGGCCGCCTGGCTGTCGACGCTCGAGATGAACAGCTCGTCCACCCAGAAATAGTCGGCGCCGGTGCCGCCGATCGGGATTTTTAGCGCGTCGAAAATGGCCTCGTAGAAGCGGCGGCTCGCCGCGAGATCGCGCACGACCAGCTGGATGTGGTCGATGAGACGGCCGCGATGGAGTTCCTGCGTTTCCATGCCTGCTCTCCCTTGAAGAGGAAAGCCTTCTAGCTAGGTCGCCGGCCCTCGCCGTCAACACCCTGTTCCATCAGGAACAGCGGCTAGCCCAGCGTTGTGGGAAAGTCTGATCACCGGATGAGAGAGGCTCATCCTAAACCGATCAGGAGAGACCCCATGCGCAAGATCATCGTTTCCGCCACTGTCGCCCTCGTCGCCGCCGTCTCCTTCGCGGCGCCTTCCCAGGCTGGCTATTACAGCTATGACTACCAGCCTTACTGCTTTATCAAGAAGATCAAGTCCTACGATTACTACGGCAACATCGTCATCAAGCGCATCAAGGTCTGCCGCTAAACGATCCTGTCACTGACCTCCCTGAAGACCCGGATGTTCCCCTGCATCCGGGTCTTTGCCGTGCGGGCGTGCAGCGCGCGGCGACCAGCTTCTTCACCGCCCTGTGCGGCAAAGCAAAAAGGCCGGCGTTTCCGCCGGCCTTTTCAAATCATTCCCTGAAAACCGCTCAGTTCAGGCGGGTCTTCACTTCGCCGATGGCGTTGTCGAAGAGAGCCTTGCCGGTGGCGGCGTCGGACTTGGAAGCGATCACCTTTTCGGCAGCCGCGACAGCGAGGTCGACGGCGGCGGCGCGGACGGCGTTGATCGCGTCGACTTCCGCCTGCTTGATCTTCTGCTCGGAGAGCGCCGTACGGCGGGTAACGTATTCTTCGGTCTTCTGCTTGGCGTCGGCGGTCAGCGCGCTTGCTTCGCGTTCAGCGGCAGCGACGATGCTGGCGGCTTCCGCTTCGGCATCCTTGCGCTTGCGCTGGTATTCGGCGAGCAGGTGCTGGGCTTCCTCGCGAAGACGCTTGGCTTCCGCCAGTTCGTTCTGGATCTTTTCCGCGCGGGCGTCGAGACCCTTTGCCATCATGCCAGGAACTTTGAGGTAGGCGATGAGGGCGAGGAACAGCAGGAGGCCGACAAAGGCGTAGAATGTTGCGTCGAAATGCATCGAAACCTCCCTTACTTGCCTGCGACCGACTTCACGGCGGAAGCGATCTCGGCCTTGGTAGCCTTGGAGCCGATGAGCTGCTCGACGAGAGCAGTCGTCGTTTCCTCGGCGATCGTGCCGACATCGGCAAGCGCCTTGGCCTTGATTTCGGCGATGCGGGTTTCGGCACCGGCGATCTTGTCCTGCAGCGAGGCTTCGATCTTGGCGCGTTCCGCGTCGGCCTTGGCCTTGGCTTCGTCGCGGGCGGCCGAAGCGATCGCATTGCCCTTGGTGCGGGCGGACGCGAGGTCCTGCTCGTAGGCAGCAATCGCGGCGTCGGCTTCCGCCTTCAGGCGGGATGCTTCGTCGAGATCCTGCGCGATGCGATCATGACGCGTCTCGAGGATGCCGCCGATGCGCGGAATGACGACCTTCGACATGAGAAGGTAGAAAAGACCGAAGGTGATCGCAAGCCACAGGAGCTGCGATGCGAACGTGGTCTGGTCGAAAGGCGGGAAAACGCCGGAACCGGCTTCCTCACCATGGGCAACACCGGTTTCGGTGTGCACTTCGCCTGCCGGCTGAGCCGCATGCGCATCCGCAGGGGTCTCATGCGCATCCGCAGGAGTTTCCGCCTGGGCGATTTCGAAAGGGGTGGACTCGGCCGATGCCAAGGTCACAGACATGCTGACCTCCAGGGGGCACTCTCAGATCATGTACGAAACGTACGATGGACCACGGCCCTTAGAGGGCCATGGTCCAGTCCTCAGCCGGTATTAGACGGCGAAGAGGAGAAGGAGAGCGATGAGCAGCGAGAAGATGCCCAGAGCTTCCGTAACGGCGAAGCCGAATACGAGACGGCCGAACTGGCTGTCAGCAGCAGACGGATTGCGAAGAGCGCCGGCCAGGTAGTTGCCGAAGATGTTGCCGAGGCCGAGAGCCGTGCCGGCGAGACCGAACGTGGCAAGACCTGCGCCGATGTACTTTGCTGCTTCCGCTTCCATGTTGAACTCCTTGAATGGGTTGTTGCGGCTTATGAGCGACGCCCGAGGGCGCCGGCGACTTTTTCCTTAGTGACCGCCCGGATGCACGGCATCGTTCAGGTACATGCATGTCAGAACTGCGAAGACATAGGCCTGCAGGAACGACACGAGGAATTCGAGACCGGTCAGGGCGACGGTCATGAAAAGGGGCAGGATCGCACCGGCGACACCGACGGCGCCAAGGGCGCTGAGCGAGGTGACGAAGCCGGCGAAGACCTTGAGCGTGATATGACCCGCCAGCATGTTGGCGAAGAGACGGATCGA
The DNA here is from genome assembly GCF_024704725.1 of Shinella sp. CPCC 101442. GTDB lineage: Bacteria > Pseudomonadota > Alphaproteobacteria > Rhizobiales > Rhizobiaceae > Shinella. The sequence continues at coordinate 848,830 of NZ_JALIQS010000002.1, forward strand.
GAGGCTGATCGGACGCGAGAGGAACGAGATGACCTCGATCGAGACAACCAGCGGCAGAAGCGCACCGGGAACACCCGCCGGCACGAAGAGCTTGAGGAAGCCGAAACCGTGCTTGTAGAAACCGTAGACCACGACCGTGCCGATGACGAGCATGGCAAGCGCGAAGGTGACGATGATCTGGCTGGTGATGGTGAAGAAGTAGGGCATCATGCCGAGCAGGTTCGCGGTCAACACGAACATGAACAGCGAGAAGACGAACGGGAAGAACTTCATCCCGTGACTACCCGCCCCTTCCCGGAGCATGGAGGCGATGAATTCGTAGGACATTTCCGAGACCGACTGCATGCGGCTCGGAACCAGACCGCGCTGGCCGGTCGTGAAATAGAGGAAGCCCGTGGCGACCGCGACGGTGGCGACCATGAAGAGCGATGCATTGGTGAACGAGAAATCGATACCGCCGATTTCGATCGGAACAATCTTGTTGACCAGGAACTGGTGGGTCGGATCGTTGGACACCGTTTATCTCTCTCGCTTGCCCGCCTTGCGGCGGAAGTCACCCAATGTGGGATATCGCCGTCAGGCGTCATCCCTCGTGTCGGTCTCGTCCTGCCCGCTCGCCGGCTTTTGGAGCTCTCGCCCCGCCAGCCTGTCGACCGGATGGGGCGATGCCACCATGCCTGCCGCGCGCATGACGTTCAGAACGCCGGCACAAAAGCCGAGGAGAAGAAGAACGATCATCCCCCAGGGCCCTGTACCCGCAAAATGGTCCAAAAGATAGCCCAGAAGCGCCCCGACGATGACGGCTGCGACGAACTCGCTCGAGAGCTTCATGGCAACCGCATAGCCTTTACGGCTTTCCGATGCCCGCGCCTCGGCGGCTGCTTCCGCCCCGTCATCCTTGCGCCTTTCCGCGAGTTCCGCGTCAAGGCGTTTCAGCCGGTCTTCCAGACTTGTCTTTTGATCGTCGGCCATGGCGCTTCCCGTTTCTCTTTCCGCGGCGCTTTCGCCCCATTGCGGACATATTGAAGGCTAGGATTCAAGCCATACCGACCCCTTTCGAAGTCGGCCGCAACATAGTTTTAGGTGCCCGCATAGTCAAGGCATGGCGAAGCTTTGTGCAAGGCCAAATATATTGAGATAAATCAATGATTTGTGCGGATCGACGCGCCATGCGCGACTTCTCGTCCCGGGAATCGTTTACACGATCGCGCGGACTCACCGCAGCCTGAAGGACGAAGCCTCAGCTCCAGCCACCGCCATAGGTGCGGTAGAAGATGTGTTTGCCGATCTTGGCGACGCGCTTCATCGTGCGGCCCCAGGGCGGGTTCACATAGGTGGCGTGGTAGTGCGTGGATGAGCCAACGTCGTCGAACCAGATCTTGCCGGCCGTCACGGCCATGGCGATCTCCTTGGCGGTTTTCCAGTGCCAGGGCGAGAGGATCAGGTCGGGAATGCGGTCGCAGGCAAAGGAGAACTGGCAGCGGTTGCGCCAGTTTTCGTTCTGGTAGACGACCCCGCAGATGGTTTTCGGATAGGACGGGTTGCGCACACGATTGAGGATGACCTGCGCGACGGCGGCCTGGCCCTTGACCTCTTCGCCGCGCGCCTCGAAGTAGATGCCCTCGGCAAGGCACTTCTGCTCCTTGGCGGAAAAAACCTCCGCCGGCAGCGCGGTTGCCGCCCAGGCGTGATCCTCCGGCGATATTTCGGGGATGAAACGGCCGAGCTCGGTCTTCGGTTTCAGAATCGAATCGAAGGGTGATTCCCGGGCATAGTCCGGCTCGACGCGCGCATAGGCCGTGGCGAGGACATCCGCCTTGTCGTTCGTCACGAGGCCGGCAATGACCGAGGACATGCCGATATCCTTGCGGACGGGCGTCTTCTTGTAGAACGCGGTGGCGATCTCGATTTCCTTGCCCTTGATCTCGGCCCTGGCGAAGGCCATGCGCTGGCCGGTGTCGAAAACCGGAGAGAGAAGCGAGCTGGTACGTTCGAGAATCGACCCCGCGGTAAAATCCTTCGGCGGCAGGACCGGCATCACGGCGACGATGCGGCCCTTCTTGTCGCGGCGGTTGACACGGTCCTCGTCGGGAATTCCGCCTTTGCCCTTGTTCTCGCTGCGCAGGGCGGCCGTCATTCCGCCGGGCAGTTCCACCCCTGCCCCGCTCTCGATGCCGCCGGTGATCATGGCGTCGGCGAATTCGATCTCCACCTCGTGCACGGAGCCGGCGGGCGAACGGGTGAGCACCATGGTCTGGTTGCCGCCCTTGCGGTTGAGACCGGCGAGATAGGTGGCAAGGTCGGTATGGGCCGACTGGGTCGGCATCACGGCGGCGAGGCCGAGGCCTAGCGCCAGGGGGATTTTCCATTCCCGCTTCAGATACGCGAGGAAGCGGCCTGCACCTGCATGACGAATGCTACGCTTACGCAACTGATTACTCCGCAACCCTGATGCGCGCGCAGGCCCCACCGCCAGCTTTCACCGGCGTGACCTCCTGCCCGGAATGTTCGTATGGGAGCCTTTCCGCGCCGAAGCACGGGCCTCTTGACGGCTCGTTGTCAGGGTAAAATGAAGCATTAACCTTGATGCTTGGTTAATGCTGATAAACGGCTTCAGGGGAGGCCGATCACCTCCCCTTCACATTTGCGTCAGTGACCGGCGCGATTGCGGACGCAAAACCGCTGCACACTTTTGCTGGAATTGCTCAGATGACGACGTGCGAGCCGAGTTCGACGACGCGGTTGGTCGGCAGGCGGAAATAGTCGGACGGGTCGGTCGCGAGGTTGGCGAGACCGATGAACAGCCGGTCCTGCCACATCGGCATGCCGGACTGGGCATCGGGCACCAGTTTGCGCCGGCCGAGATAGAACGAGGTCGACATGATGTCGAACTTGTGCCCCGACTTGCGCATCAGGCCGAGTGCGCTGGAGACGTTCTGCGTCTCCATGAAGCCGAAACGCAATTCGATGCGCGAGAAGCGCTCGGAGATCTTTTCGACCTTGAAGCGCTCGGCACGCGCGACGCGCGGTGTGTTGGCGGTCTTGACCGTCAGAATGAAGTTCTGGTCGTGCAACACGTGATTGTGCTTGAGGTTGTGCAGGAGCGCGGCCGGGGCGAAATCGGGGTCGCTCGTCAGGAAGATCGCCGTACCCGTGACCTGCACGGGGGCATGGGCGCTCTGCTTTTCCACCGACTTGACGAAAGCCGGCAGAGGAACCTCGATCCGCCGCGTCTTGTCGCGCAGGATGCGCGTCCCGCGCGTCCAGGTCCACATCAGAACCACGACCGCGGCAGCGATCGCGACCGGCACATAGCCGCCGTCATGCACCTTGAGGAGGTTCGCGCCGAGGAAGGTCAGTTCGAGCAGGAAGAGCGGCGTCAGGACCGCAGCGGCGGCGAGCGGCTTCCAGCGCCAGCGCTTGCGCAGGAATTCGAAGGCAAGCACCGTCGTCACCACCATGGCCCCGGTGACGGAGATGCCATAGGCCGTCGCCAGCGCTTCGGACGAGCCGAAGATGAAGACGAGCATCATCACGCCGAAGAGCAGCACGGTGTTGACGCCCGGCAGGTAGATCTGCCCGGTCTGGGTTTCCGACGTGTGGTAGATTTCCATGCGCGGCAGGAAGCCGAGATGGATCGCCTGGCGCGTCAACGAGAAGGCGCCTGTTATCACCGCCTGGCTGGCGATGACGGTGGCGAAGGTGGCGAGGATCACCACCGGCAGCAGCGCCCATTTCGGGAACATCAGGAAGAACGGGTTGGCGATCGTCTCGGGATGGGCGAGGACCAGCGCGCCCTGGCCGAGATAATTGAGCGTGAGGGCCGGAAACACCAGACAGAACCAGGCCCACTGGATGGGCCGGCGGCCGAAATGGCCGAGGTCGGCATAGAGCGCTTCCGCCCCCGTGACCGTGAGGAAGACGGCGCCCAGCACGACGAGGCCGACATAACCTTCGTTGAGCATGAACAGAACGGCGTAGTAGGGATTGAACGCCGCGAGAATGCCCAGATCGTCGCTGATGTGGTTGAGACCGGCAACGCCCATGACGATGAACCAGACCGCGGTGATCGGCCCGAAGAACTTCGAGACGGCGGCCGTGCCCCAGGACTGCACGGCAAACAGCAGGACAAGGATGACCACCGAGATGGGCACGACATAGTCGCCAAGGGCGGGCGTCACCAGTTCCAGGCCCTCCACGGCCGACAGAACCGAAAGCGCCGGCGTGATCATGGCATCGCCGATGAAGAGCGCCGCACCGATGGCGCCCAGGAAGAAGAGGATACGGCTATGGTTGCCCGCCGTCTTCGAGAGGAGCGCCAGCAGCGACAGCGTGCCGCCCTCGCCGTGGTTGTCGGCGCGCAACAGGAAGAGCACGTATTTGAGCGTGACGATGACCGTCAGCGTCCAGATCATCAGCGAGATGAGGCCGATGACCTCCAGGCGTTCCAGGCCATCACGCGCGACGGGGCGCAGCGCCTCGCGGAAGGCGTAGAGCGGGCTCGTGCCGATATCGCCATAGACGACGCCGACGGAACCGAGCGACAGAAGAAACAGCGTGCGCGCCCGGCTGTGGGTGTGCGGTGCGCTACCGGCATGTGGTTGCATGGGACGATCAGGCCTAAAGCCAGCCTTTCCAGCGGAAGAAGAAGAACGGGAGGATTGCCGAAAGCACCATCGCGCCGACCGTCAGCGGATAGGCATAGGCAACGCGCAGTTCCGGCATGAATTCGAAGTTCATGCCGTAGATGGAGGCGATCAGCGTCGGCGGCAGAAGGACGACGGAGGCGATCGAGAAAATCTTGATGATGGCGTTCTGCTCGAGGCTGATAAGGCCGAGCGACGCGTCGAGCAGGAAGGTGATGTTGCCGGCGACGAAATTGGCGTGTTCCAGCAGCGACTGCACGTCGCGCTGCACCGTGCGGCAGAGTTCGAGGCTCACCCGGTCGGATTGCAGCGCCGGCAGCGCGTGCAGGAAGGTCAGCATGCGGGAGAGCGACATGAGGCTGTCGCGCGCCTTGGCGAGCAGCCGGTGAAGTGCCGAGACCTGCACGACGCGGTCTTCGAGATAACGCGGCGGCCTGCGGGAAAGGTGCCGGTTTTCGCCGAACACTTCCAGCGACAGCTGATCGGCGCGCGCGACGGCGATTTCGAGGATTTCGGCGGTTCGGTCCGCGATGGTCTCGAGCAGCCGCGTGATCATGACGGTCGACGAGGAACAGCCGCCCGGAATGCGGTGCATCGCGCTCTTGAAAAGCGGAAAGGAGCGCGGTTCGGCATAGCGCACCGTCAGCAGCTTGCCGGCGGTCAGGATGAAGCCGACATCCGTGAGGTGCGGCAGATCGCCCTCCGCCTTCACGATCAGCGAAGCGGTCATGTAGGTGGAGGCGCCGTCGGTATAGAGGCGGCTCGACGGCTCGATGTCCTTGAGTTCATCGCGGGTCGGGACTTCCAGGCCGAGCACGCGCTCGATCAGCAGTTCCTCCTCGCGGGTTGGCTCGTGCAGATCGACCCACACGGCACCGGCGAGAGCATCGGCGGCGGCAGAATCGGCCTCGGTGGGCAGGGCTTGCGCCTCGCCGTTGGGACGGAAAACCGTGATCACCGGCGAGTGGCTCCGAAGCGGCCCATCGCTCACACTCCCTCGCGCATATCCTGCACGTGACTGGACGCCGCCCATCAGCGGTCGGCCGCGCATATTGCGCGGCGCAACATAAAAATCAAGGCCACCGCCCGGAGCGTCCCGGGCGGCGAAAGAGCCTGTTATTCGAAGACGATGGCGGGCGCGTTGCGCGTACCCTTGCCCTGCACGGTTTCCAGCTCCTGCCAGACACGCGCCGCGATGGCGCGGTAGGCCTTGGCCGAAGCACCTTCCGGATTGGAGACGACAACGGGCGTGCCGGCATCGGACGTCTCGCGGATGTCCATGGTCAGCGGCACCTCGCCGAGGAAGGGAACGCCGATACGCTCGGCCTCCTTGCGCGCACCGCCATGGCCGAAGATGTCGTAGCGGTTGCCGGTATCCGGCGCGATGAAATAGCTCATGTTCTCGACGATGCCGAGCACCGGCACCTCGACCTTCGAGAACATGTTGAGGCCCTTGCGGGCATCGATGAGGGCAAGGTCCTGCGGGGTCGAGACGATGACGGCGCCGGCAAGCGGCACCTGCTGGGCCATGGTGAGCTGGGCATCGCCCGTGCCGGGCGGCATATCGACGACGAGCACGTCGAGATCGCCCCAGGCGACTTCGCGCAGCATCTGCATCAGCGCCGACTGGATCATCGGCCCGCGCCAGATCATCGCAACCTCCTCGTCGACGAGGAAGCCCATCGACATGACCTTGATGCCGTAGTTCTCCATCGGCTTGATGATGCGGCCCTCGATCTGTTGCGGCCGGCCGGAAATCTTCAGGAGCCTGGGCATCGAAGGGCCGTAGATGTCGGCGTCGAGAATGCCGACGCGCAGGCCGTTCGCCTTCAGCGCGAGCGCCAGGTTGACCGAGGTCGTCGACTTGCCGACGCCGCCCTTGCCGGAGGCGACCGCGATGATGGCGCCGACGCCGGGAATGCCGGATTTGGCGCGCTGCTGCGGCTGGGCGGGTGCGGCATGGGCGTGGCCGGCATGATTGTGCCCCGCGTGATTGTGGCCGGCATGGCCGTGATCCGCCGCGCCTCGGCCGGGCGATGGCGGCGCAGGCGCGCGCGACGTTGCCGGACCGGACGCGGCGCGCTTGTCCGCCGTCAGCGCCACCATGGCGGCCTTGATGCCGGGAATTTCCTTGACGACCCGCTCGGCGGCGGCTCGCATGGGATCGAGCTCGCGGGCGCGCTCGGCGGGAACGGTGATCGAAAAATAAGCCTTGCCATCGGAAATGAAGACGTCGGAAACCATGCCGAGATCGACGATGTTGCCGTCCATGTCCGGGCCGCGCACCGTGCGCAACCGTTCCAGCACCTGTTCCTTGCTCACGTCAGTCATGAAACCCTCATCAACCTGTCACGGGATCGGCCCGCTGCCCTCCCGTAGATAGTGCACAGGAAGGCCGCCGCCAAACAAATTTACCTGCAAGGGATAGCGGCAACTTTGCCGGAGATCACAGAGCTAGGCGATCAGCCCGCGGCGGATCGCCTTCACCACCGCCTGGGTGCGGTTGACCGCTTCCAGCTTGCGGGTGACCTGGTTGAGGTAGTGGTTGACCGTGTGTTCGGAGAGGCCGAGGATTTCGGCGATCTCCAGGCTCGTCTTGCCCGCCGCCGTCCAGCTGAGGCACTGGATCTCGCGCTCGGTGAGCACCACCTGCCCCGACTTCCACGCCGCGCCGATTTCAGCCAGCCGGTTGAAGAGATGGACGGAGATCATCTGTAGCATCAGCCGGTCATCGCGGCTGAGCACGGCACCGTCACCGCCCCAGACGACCGCGCCGCGATTGCCGAGCGCATCGTGCACCGGAAAGAAGTGGCCGACCAGCATGCCGTGATTGTTCATCAAGTCGAGCAGTTCGGAAAAATCCGTCGCCTCGGAGGAGTCGCCGATCCATTCGCGCATATCGTAGGAAAAGGGCACCGTCGTCAGGCGCAGCTTGCGGATACCGGCGCTGTGACGAACCATGCGCAGCGCATCGTACTTGGCGAGAATTTCCTGCGGCCAGTTGCTGACGATGGAATAGGCCGAGAGCTTCTCCGCCTCGAAGCCCGGCAACGTGAAGACAATAAAAAACTTCAGGCCATACTGTTCGCACTTGCGCCGCATGTAGCGCACGATGTCGAACTGGGTCTCAAGGGCGGCGATCTCGGCGCCGTCGTCCTGCAGCTGGTTTTCACCGCCGCTTGTTTCGTCAGTTGTCATTGTTCCCCGCATTTCTTTTTATCGCCTTGGGCATTTGGAGCGGGACCGTACGCATTCCAGACAATCTCAAGGTTATTTTATGCATCAGTTCAAAAGTCCGGCGCGGATCGCCTTGGCGACCGCCTGTACCCGGTTGACCGCATCGAGCTTGCGCGTCGCCCGGTTCAGATAATGATTGACCGTATATTCGGAGAGGCCGAGGATTTCCGACATTTCGACGCTCGTCTTGCCGGCCGAGGCCCAGGACAGGCATTCGATCTCGCGCCGCGACAGGGGCGCGTGCTGTCCCACCCCGGCCTTGATCTCGACCATTTCGGTGAAGATGTGATTGGCAACGGCGTTGAGTTCGGCCATTTCCCGCGGATCGAGGGCCTCGCGCGTGCCGCCGAAGGCCAGCGCGCCGCGCAGGCCTGCGGAATTGTGCGCCGGGAAATAGGCGCCGCGCGTCATGCCATGCCTTTCGAAGAGAGACGTGGCAATCGCCGCCTTGCCATCCAGGCGGCGGCGGTTGGTGCCATCGGCATCATAGGCGAAGGGATTGGTGCTCTGGCGCAGCCGCTCGATGACGGGGCTCCCGAAGATCAGACCGGCATGGTCATAGGTCTTCAGCATCTCGTCCGGCCACGAGGTCAAAAGCACGCTCGAAGAGAAGTCCGTCGAGGTTTCCGAGGGTACGTTGATCAGCAGATAGCCGCGCAGGCCATACCGCTTGGCGAGGCCGTCAAGCGTCTCGGTAATGTCGTCCTGCGAGCCCATCGCCGATAGGCCACGGCCCCAGCGTGTCTGGGATTGCGCAGATGTCGTATGGAATCGATCCACCATGTCCAACCTTCCTTCAGCACGCACGCAACCGCGCGGCAAAACATGCCACACAATGCACTGCTTGCTTCAGGAACCCCCGTATCCCAATGCAAGTATGTTCGATGAACCGCGCTCAAGTCCGCGGCAGGCGACGCAACTTCGAAGCTGGTCATCACGGAAGCTAATGGCGGCCCCCAGTCACGTCCAGCGCGATTTTCTAATTTACCGTAAAATGGGCCTACAAGACAACCATGCGACCATTCACGGACCAATCGTCACGACCTACCGTTGCGGACCAAGCCGTGCCGACAGTTCCGCCATGATGCCGCGGGCCGTGTCTTGGACCAGCGGCGCCCACGCGCCGAGTTGCGCCTCGCTGACGCGATAGGCCGGTCCCGTCACCGAAATGCCCGCGACGAGCGAACGGCCGGCATCGAAGACAGGTGCGGCGACGCAGCGGATGCCCGGCTCGTGCTCCTCCCGATCAAAGGCGATGCCGCTTTGCCTGATGCGGTCGAGTTCGGCCATCAGCGACGACCGGTCGGGGATCGTATGCGGCGTGAAACGACGAAACTCCGTTTCGGCGAGAATTTTTTCGAGCGCCGCGCCGTCGAGCGTCGAAAGCGCAGCTTTGCCGACCCCCGTGCAGAAGGCGGGCGAGGCATTGCCGATCTGCGAGTTCATGCGCACGGCCTGCCGGCTTTCCACCTTGTCGAGATAGATGATCTCCCGACCGCGCAGCACGCCGAGATGCACGGTCTCCCCCGTCTCCCGGTGCAGCGCCTCCAGGAAGGGGGCGGCAACCGCGCGGAATTCATTGCGTGCCCAGCTCGCCGAGGCGAGCTTGAGCAGGCGCAGGCCCGGCACATAGGCGTGGTCGGGCCGAAGCTCCAAAAGCCCCTCCTGCACGAGATGGGAAAGCTGGCGGTGCAACGTGCCGCGCGGCTGGCCGCTGACGGTGAGCACATCGGTGAAGCGCATGGGCCGGTCGGCGAGCGCCACGGTTTCAAGAATGCCGATGGCCTTGCCGAGCGTGCCCGTGCTTCCCTCGCCGTCCGCGTCCGATTCCATCGCCTTGCCTCTCGTCCGTCTTGACTTGAAGCTAAAGCTAGCGGAATAATTCCAAATAATCAAACTCAGTTCCAAATATCGGAACGCTTTGGAGGAAACGATGGCAGTCGGCTATCCCGACCTTGCAGGACAAGGCGTGCTCGTCACCGGGGGCGGCTCGGGCATTGGCGCTGCCCTGGTCGCCGGTTTTGCAGCGGCGGGCGCGCGCGTCGCCTTTCTCGACATCGCCGAGGTGGCAAGCCGCACGCTCGTTTCCGAACTCGAAGGCAAGGTCGCCCATCTTCCCCACTATATAAGGGTGGACCTGCGCGACATCGCAGCCTTGCGTGCGGCCATTGCCGAAGCGGCGGACGTGCTCGGGAGCCTGCGCGTGCTCGTCAACAATGCGGCGCGCGACGACCGGCACGCGCTGGAGAGCGTCGAGCCCGACGACTGGGACGAGAACCAGGCGGTCAACCTGCGCCCTCACTTCTTCGCCGCACAGGCGGTCGCACCCTATATGCGGGCGGGCGGCGGCGGGTCCATCGTCAACTTCTCCTCCATCGCCTACCTGCTCAATATGGGGGAACTGCCCGGTTATGCCGCGGCGAAGGCGGGCATCGTCGGCCTCACCAAGTCGCTTGCCGGCAAGCTCGGACCGGACAATATCCGCGTCAACGCCATCCTGCCCGGCATGGTGCTGACCGAGCGGCAGAAACGCCTGTGGATCGACGAGGCCGATATTGCCGGCGGCATCGCGCGGCAATGCCTGAAGCGCTCGCTCATCGCCGATGACATGATCGGCCCCTGCCTTTTCCTGGCGTCGGACGCTTCCGCCGCCATCACCGCACAAACGCTCATCGTCGATGGAGGCATGCTCTGATGACTGAACCTGCATATGTCGCGGTTGACTGGGGAACCTCCAGCTTCCGCCTCTGGCTCATCGGCAAGGATGGCAGCGTGCTCGCCGAGCGCCGCAGCGACGAAGGCATGACGACCGCCGCCCGCACCGGCTTCGAGGCGGTTCTCGATACCCATCTCCGGGCCATCGGTGCGCCGGAAAACCTGCCCGTCCTGATCTGCGGCATGGCCGGCGCCAAGCAGGGCTGGGTCGAGGCCGGCTATCTCGATACGCCCGCCGCCCTTCTCGACATTCCCGCTGCAGCCGTGCGCATTCCCGGCGTCGAGGCCGATATCCGCATCCTGCCCGGCCTGGCCCAGCGCGACGCGACGGCACCCGACGTCATCCGCGGCGAGGAAACGCAGCTGCTCGGCGCGGCTGGCGAACTCGGCGACGGCGACCACCTCGTCTGCATGCCCGGCACGCACAGCAAGTGGGTGCGCCTCTCCGGCGGCAGGGTCGAAGGTTTTTCGACCTTCATGACGGGCGAGCTGTTCGATGCCATCGCCAAAAATACCATCCTCAGCCATTCGATTGCCGAGGCCGGCCCGGTCTCCGGCAACAACGCCGCCTTCCGTGCCGCCGTCGGCCGGATGGTGAAAAACCCGGCGCTGGCAACGAGCCAACTGTTTTCCGTGCGCGCCGGCGCGCTGATCGCGGGCCTTGTACCTGACGACGCGAAAGCGCGTCTCTCGGGCACGCTGATCGGGCTGGAGATTGCCGGCGCATTGTCGCTCGTCGCCGAAGGCACGCCGGTGGCGCTGGTCGTTTCCGGCGGGCTCGGCGCGCTCTATGGTGAGGCCCTCGCCGCCGCCGGCCTGTCGCCTGTCGTGATCGACGCCGACACGGCCGTAAGAAACGGCCTTGCCGCAGGCGCCAAGGCGCTCTGGTCCCTCTAGTTCCTCCCCACGAAAGCACACATGATGAGCCGCATTCCCTTTCCCCCGATGAAATATCCGCTGATCGCCATCCTGCGCGGCCTGAAGCCTGCCGAGACGGAAGCCGTGGTTGGCGCACTGATCGAGACCGGCTTTACGGCGATCGAAATCCCGCTGAACTCGCCCGAGCCCTTCCAGTCCATCGAGACCGCCGTGAAGATGGCGCCCGAGGGCTGCCTGATCGGCGCCGGCACCGTCCTGACGGTGGGCGACGTGGTCAGGCTCGACTCGGTCGGCGGAAAGCTGATGGTGAGCCCGAATGTCGAACCCGACGTCATTTCGACGGCCGCGGCCAGGGGCATGGTGACGATGCCCGGCGTGTTCACGCCGACCGAGGCGCTTGCCGCTGCCCGCGCCGGTGCCACGGGCCTGAAATTCTTCCCGGCGAGCGTGCTCGGCCCGTCCGGCATCCAGGCGATCCGTGCCATCCTGCCTGCGGAACTGGAGATCGCGGCCGTCGGCGGCGTGTCGGAAAAGAATTTTGGCGACTATGCCGCCATCGGCATCCGCAGCTTCGGCCTCGGCTCCAGCCTCTACAAGGTCGGCATGGGCGCCGAAGAGGTTCGCGCCCGCGCCAAGGCAACGATCGAAGCCTATGACGCCGTCTATGGAGCCAGCCGATGACCGAGACCCATTCCTTCACCGGCCGCATCCTCGATGAGGTCGATTGCCAGCTCGGCGAAGGCCCGACCTACGATCCGGCGACCGACAAGGCGTTCTGGTTCGACATCAAAGGCCGGAAACTGCACGAACTGCATCTCCCCACCATGAGCAAGGCCGTGCACGACCTGCCCTTCCTCGGCAGCGTTCTCGCCGTCGTGGATGCCGAGCGCCAGCTCATCGTCTCCGATCAGGGCCTTTTCATCCACAGCGTCGCGGATGGCACGTTGGCGCCCTTTGCCAGGCTGGAAGACAATCCGGTCAACCGCTCGAACGACGGACGCGTGCACCCTTCCGGCGCGCTCTGGGCGAGCACGATGGGCCGGCGGGCGGAAAAGCATTCCGGCGCGATCTACCACGTCGCCGGCACGACGGTGACAAAACTCTTCTCCAACATCACCATCCCGAACAGCATCTGCTTTTCGCCCGATGGCGGCACCGGCTATTTCACCGATACGGATATCAACCACCTGATGCGTGTGGCGCTCGATCCGAAAACGGGCCTCCCCGTCGGCGAGCCGGAGCTATTGAGCGACGAGAGCGGGACCTCGGGCGGCGTCGATGGCTCGGTCTGCGATGCGGATGGGCTGATCTGGAATGCGCGCTGGGGTTCCAACGCCGTCGATGTCTACAAGCCTGACGGCACCAAGGTCGCGCGCTATCTGGTGCCTGCCTCGCAGTCGAGCTGCCCGGCCTTCATCGGCAAGAACGCCGACCGGCTGCTGGTGACCTCCGCCTGGCAGGATATGGACGATGCCGCCCGCCTTGCCGATCCGCATGCCGGCCGGACCTTCGAGCTCGGCATTGCCGTCAAAGGCCGGTTCGAACCGAAATTCTCGATCTGAGACACCGTCTTTTTCACTGAACGCGCGCATGCGGCTCCGGATTCACCGATCCGGGGCCGTTTTTTATGCATAGCTTAAGTATCTGGGCGATCAAAAAGAAGGCAATTTTTATCGGAACCAAACAAGGGGGGCGCCGTTCTCTAACCATCAGCGGGTGCGGACGGCCTTTCAATCACCGCCGCGCCTTGATGCCAACGAGAGACGAAAAGGCAGGTTCCAAATGACCAACAAGCTTCTTACTTCCGTTGCCGCCAGTGCAATTTTCCTCGGCGCTGCGCTTGCTCCCGCGGCCTATGCGCAGGACACCACCCAGCCCGCGACCGACCAGACCCAGACGATGGATCAGCAGCCGGGCATGGCCACCGAAGGCGCCACGGGCACGACACCCGGCGACACCGCCGCCAATCCCGGCACGACGCCGACCGAAGACACGGCCCAGACGCCGGCCACCGGCACGGCTACCGAGGATACGGCTCAGACCCCGGCAACACCCATGGAAGACACCGCCCAGGCTCCGGCCGCAGGTGGCGACTATCTGACGGCGCAGTCGGATGAACAGATCAGCGCCAACACCTATATCGGCCAGGCTGTCTACAACAGCGGCGATGAAAGCATCGGCAAGATCTCCGATCTGATCATGGCGAAGAGCGGCGGTGTCGACGCTGCCGTGATCGGTGTCGGCGGCTTCCTCGGCATCGGTGAAAAGTGGGTCGCCGTTCCGTTCGAGAAAATCTCGATCACGCAGGTTCCCGACTCCGACGATGTCAAGCTGACGACCTCGGAAACCGCCGAAAGCCTGCAGGCTGCGCCGGAATTCAAGACCAAGTCGCAGCAGGTCGCCGAACGCCAGGCCAATACCCCGGTCGATACGTCGACGACCGCATCGACGACCGATACGGGCACGGCCCCGGCCACGACCCAGCCGGCCGAATAAGCCGACAGGTCTTCTGACTGACCTCCAGCCCGGTGGCGCTCCCTGCGCCACCGGGTTTTTCATGCGGTCAGTACCAGGCGTCGGCCATGGTGGCCTTCTTGCGCTCCATGTAGTCGCACAGCGCCTCGTCGACGGCGATGTCGAGCGGCGGTGCCTCATACTCGGCGAGCGTCTTCTTCCATTGGCGGTTGGCGCGCGTCGCGATATCCGTCGAGCCGCCCTCCTGGCTCCATTTCTCGAAGGGCTCGTTATCCGACAGCGTCGAATCCCAGAAGGCCGTCTGGTAGTTGCGCATCGTATGATCGCAGCCGAGGAAATGGCTGCCCGGACCGACCTGCAGGAAGGCGTCCATGGCGAGGGTGTTGTCATCGACAACCACGCCCGCGAGATAGGAGTGCAGCGCGCCGCAGAGATCCGCGTCCATGACGAATTTCTCGTAGGACATGGCAAGCAGGCCGTCGAGAAAACCGGCGGAATGCAGGATGAAGTTCGCCCCGCAATGCACGGCCGACAGCATGGACATCAGCCCTTCCTGCATCGCCTGCCCGTCCGGCAGCTTCGAATTCGAGAAATTTCCCGCGCAGCGCAACGGAAGCTTCAGGCGCCGCGCCAGCTGACCGACGACCATGGAACCGATGGCCGGTTCCGGCGTGCCGAAAGTCGGCGAGCCCGAGCGCAGCGACATGGAGGACAGGAAGTTGCCGAAAATGACCGGCGCGCCCTTGCGCTCCAGCTGCGTCAGCGCGCAACCGGCCAGCGTTTCGGCGAAGGACTGGGCAATGGCGCCGGCATTCGTCACCGGCCCCATCGCGCCGCCGAGAATGAAGGGCACGATGACGGCGGCCTGGTTGGCGCGGGCATAGGCACGCAGCGACTTGGTCATCGTGCCGTCCCAGACGAGCGGCGAGTTGACGTTGACATTACCGAGGATGACGCAGTTCTTGTCGACGAAATCGGCGCCGAACAGGATGCGCGCCATGTCGATGGAATCCTCCGCGCGATCTTCCGCCGTGATCGAGCCCATGAAGGCGCGGTCGGAATATTTCATATGGCTGTAGACCATATCGAGGT
The DNA here is from genome assembly GCF_024704725.1 of Shinella sp. CPCC 101442. Taxonomy (GTDB): domain Bacteria; phylum Pseudomonadota; class Alphaproteobacteria; order Rhizobiales; family Rhizobiaceae; genus Shinella. The sequence goes on from NZ_JALIQS010000002.1 coordinate 863,874, forward strand.
GGCGCTTGTTGACGGGGATGTCGACCGGCTCGCAGATCGTGCCGCCGGAATGGTGCAGCCAGGGGCTCGACTGGGCGAGCTTGATGAAATTCCTGAAATCCTCGAGCGAGCCATAGCGCCGCCCCTTGTCCAGATCCATCACGAAAGGCGAGCCATAGGCCGGCGAGAAGACGACGTTCCTGCCGCCTATCTGCACGTTATTGGCGGGGTTGCGGGCATGTTGCGTGAACTCGGCCGGCGCGGAGGAGACGATCTCGCGCAGCATGCCGGGTTCGAAGCGCACCAGCAGGCCTTCCACCTTGGCGCCCGCGCGCTTCCAGTGATCGAGTACTGCGGGATCGTCGCGGAACTCGATACCGACTTCCGCCAGGATGCGGTCGGCCGCACGCTCGACTTTCTGGAGGTTTTCCTCCGACAGCACGTCATAGGTCGGGATGCCGCGCACGATATAGGGCACGCCAAGCGGCTTTGCGGCATTGTCACGCCGCGTGCCCCTGCCCCGCCGTGCCGGCGCTTCGATCGTTGCTGCTACACCCATGCTCACCTCCATAATTGGAGATGAGGCTAGGCGTGAAAAAGCCCGCTGTAACGCTGGAAAAATTTATTCGACACTATAATCTCAATTTATGGAAACCCTGCGCCGCCTACTCCCTTCCGCCTCCAGCCTCATCATCTTCGAGGCTGCCGGGCGGCACCAGAATTTCACCCGCGCCGCCCAGGAGCTTGGCATGACGCAGGCGGCCGTCTCCTATTCGGTGCGCAATCTGGAGGAACAGCTCGGTGTGGCGCTCTTCCACCGCATCCATCGCGCCGTGGAACTGACCGATGCGGGCGAACGCTTCCATGCGGATGTGACGCTCGGCCTGTCGCGCATCCAGAAATCGGCGGAGGATATCCGGGCCAAGGGCCGCGAGGCGAATGTCACACTGTCGGCCTCCACCGCCTTCGCCTCGATGTGGATGCTGCCGCGGCTCGCCAAGCTTCGCGCCGACCTGCCGGATATCGACCTGCGCATCCAGACCAGCGTGCGCGATCTCGATCTCGACGAAGAGACGATCCCGCTCGGCATCCGCGGCGGCGACCCGGCGAAGTGGCCGCGCTACCATGCGGCATTGCTCGCACCGGAGGTCGTCACCGCCGTCGCAAGCCCCGCCTTCGTGGAAAGCCGCGGGCATCCGAAGACGCCGGAAGAGCTTCTGAAACTGCCGCTCATCCATCTGGAAGAGCCGGTGCGCGCGGCCTGCGACTGGCCGGAATGGTTTGCCAGCGCCGGCGTGCGCTATCCCGCGCAGGCGCGGCGGCTCGCCATCAACGACTATGTGCTCGTCATTCAGGCGGTGCTGGCGGGAGAAGGTGTCGCGCTCGGCTGGCGCCACCTCATCGAGGGACAGGTGCGCTCGGGCGCACTCGTTCCTGTCGGCGGCCATTCGCTGGAACTCGACGAAGGCTTCTACGTCGTCTGGCCGCGCTCGCGCGAACTCAACGGCCCGGCGCGCCGCGTGCGCGACTGGCTGGTGGAGGAAGGGCGGCTCAGCCGGGAGGTCTGACGGCTAGCGCCGCAGCACCGGCTTCACCTCTTCGTGGAAGAAGCGGAAATAGGAATTGATCTGCGCCAGCGCATTGCTCGACAGCTTGTACTGGATGCCCAGGCGGCCGTTCGAATACCAGCGCACCGTTCCGCTCAGGCGGCCAAGCTCCTCGCTCTCGATTGTCACCATCTGGCCGGGCATGGCCTGGAGCGGCTTTTCCAGGTCGAGGGCCATGCCGGTCGATGAGAGATCGACGACGCGCGCCCGCGACGTCTGGTGCATGACGCGGACCTCGGCAAAAATGCGAACCCTGGAACGATCGTTGCCCCTGACGGGCATGTCCTTGATGGTCGCCATCCCTGTTAACCCCCAATTGTTCTTTCTGCTGGGAGCATAGTCAGGAGTATTTGCCGCCCCGCTAAACCGGACGGTACAATTTTAAGGAAGTGACATATTTGGGGACGCCGGACGCTTCAGGCGGAGGCGGCGCGGCCCTCGACCGTCACGTAGCGGTCGGCAAGGTAGCGCATGGTGGCGACGGCGTCGGCCGGCTTTCCGTAGAAATAGCCCTGCCCCATGCCGCAGCCGAGCGCCTTGAGCTTCAGCGCCTCGGAGAAATCCTCGATACCTTCGGCGACGACGGCGAGATTCAGGCCTTCGCACATGGCGACAATCGCCTTGATGATATGCTCCGACGCCTTGTCGTTGGAGATGCGCGAGACGAAGGCGCGGTCGATCTTGACCTTGTCGAAGGTGAAATCGCGCAGCCGCCCGAGGCTCGATTGGCCAGTGCCGAAATCGTCGAGCGAGATGCGCACGCCCGCAGCGCGCAGTTCGCCAACGATCTTCTGGGCGGTGTCGGCATCCGTCATGACGGCGGTTTCGGTGATCTCCAGTTCCAGCCGGCGCGGATCGAGCCCGACGCGGTTGAGAATCGCCAGCGTGTTGAACGCCGTCTTCGGATCCATCAGCTGAGCGGAGGAAAGATTGAAGGAGAGAAAGAGTTCCTTCGGCCAGGAGAGTGCTGCCTCTGCCGCCTTGCGCAGCAGCGTATCCGACAGCGCATCGATGAAGCCGCGCTCTTCGGCGAGCGGCACGAAGGCGGCAGGCGAGACATAGCCGAGATCGGCATCGCACCAGCGGGCGAGCGCCTCAAAGCCGACGACCGTGTCGTCGCGCAGGCTGACGATCGGCTGGAAATGCACGTCCACCTCATTGGCGATGATGGCATTGCGCAGCGCCTGTTCGAGCTGCGTCGCCCGTTTCATCTCCTGGGCGATTTCCTGCGAATAGACGGTAATCTGGCCGCGGCCGCGACGCTTGGAACGGTAGAGCGCGGTATCGGCGCTCTTCAAGAGTTCCGTGAAATCCTCGCCGGCGAAGGGATAGATGGCAAAGCCGAAGGAGGCCGAGAGGCGCACGTTGCGATCGCCGAGATCGAAGGGGGCGGACAGCACCTCGCGCAGCATCTGGCCGATCTTCTCCGCGCCCTTGCGCTCGAAGACGAGCGGCAGCACGAAGGCGAATTCGTCGCCGCCATGGCGGGTGACGGTGGCGCCATCGGGAATGCAGGCCTTCAGTCGGTGCGCCACCTGGCAGAGGATTTCATCCCCGGCACGCGGCCCGAAAAGGTCGTTGATCGGCTTGAAGCCGTCGAGATTGGCGATGCCGATGGCGAAGGGAGCCGGGTCCTCCTCACGCTCCTTGGCGATCTGGCGAACCTTGTCTCGCAGGCGGTAGAGATTGCCGAGCCCGGTCAACGGGTCGGTGTAGGCCATGGCATGGAGGTCATTCTGGGAAACATCCAGCGCCGCATGATCAGCAGACTTCATCAATGATTTCCCGTACTTGCACCTTACCTCCGAAGACCGATCCACGATGCGCCACGACCGTTAACAAAAGCATAGCAAGCGATCGTCAGTCCTGCCCACCGCCCTCCCCAAATCTGGGGAGTTGACCTGCACGCCTCAACCTAAGGCTTCTCCCTTTTGCGGAACTTGCCTACGCGACGGATCTCTCCAGCTTCCCGGCGGCATAGCGCCGATAAATGGCTTCAATCATGTCAGGGCTGACCGGCTTGGTGATGTAGTCGTCCATGCCGGCATCCATGCAGTTCTGCATGTCGACATTGAGCGCCTGGGCCGTGACGGCGACGATGGGCGTATGAGTTCCGGTCAGCTCCTCCGCCCGCCGGATTTCCTTCGCCGCATCGATGCCGTTCATCACGGGCATGGAGATGTCCATCAGCACGAGACGCGGCTGATGTTTGCGCCAGAGCATGACCGCTTCCTCGCCGTTTTCGGCGATGCGGTGCGAGATGCCGAGACCTTCGAGGATCTGCGAGAAGACGAACTGGTTGATCTGGTTGTCCTCCGCCACCAGCACCTCCACGTCCCCGACGGCGGCGGGCAGCATGGCGGTGATGTCGGTCGCGATGTACCAGTCGTCGGAGAAGGAGACGGGCGTGAGGATATCGCCGAGCGGTGAATCGTTTTCCGAGAGCAGCTCGTGTTCCTCGACGAGCACGCGCATGAAATCCGGGCCGATGCCATCGGGCGTGATCCGCCGCGTGGCGATGCCATGGCCACGGCCGAGCATCGCCTCGTGATCGGGCATGTTGTCATCCAGGATGATGAGATCGATCGTAAGCCCCTGGCGTTCGGCGAGCGTCAGGAAGCCGTCGAACTCGTTGCGGCTGCGCACCGCGCAGCAGTCGCCGCCGCGCGCCTTGAACTCGCCGACGAGGATCTCCTCGATGCGCGTGTTGGGGGTGGCGACCAGCACGCGCTTGCCGGGAACGGCGCGCAGGTCTTCCGCGCCGAGCTGTTCCAGGAGAAGCCGGCGTTCGGCGTCACGCACCGGATCGAAGCAGTTCTGCCCCTCGACGAAGCCGCCCGGCACGCGCAGCAACGTGTCGCCCTCGTCCGACACCGGTGTCGTGCGCGCAACAAGCGCCGTCACGTCGTCCATGACCGTGACGACGACATGATGGCCCGGCGCGCCGATTCGGTGTTTGCGGGTGATGACATAGAGGTCCGAGCCGTCGGCGCGTATGACATGCTCGGGCAGCACGAACGGCTCGCCGGTTTCCAGAACCATGCGGTCGCTACGCTCGATGCGCTCGGCATTTTCCGCGTCTGCAAGGTCCCAGACCGTGCGGCCGAGAATGCCGTCGGGCGTCGCGTTATAGATGGCGCAGAAGGCCTTGTTGGCGGCGATATAGGCGAGGTTGCGGTCCTTGACGATCACCGGCGAGGGCACCGTCTGAAGGATTTCCTCGGTCAGCGCGATGCGATCGAGGTCTGAGCGCCATTGCTCTTCCTGCTTCTTCTGCTCGGAAATATCGACCAGCGTGGTGACGTTGTAGCCGTTCGGCAGGCGGCGCTTGCGGAAATGCAGCCAGCGGTCGCGGCTCAGGCGTTCGACGGCATCGTATTGTTCGCGCCAGTGCACGGAAATCTGCGCGGAGACCCATTCCTCGCGGTTGACGACCTTGTGGCGCTGTTCGGGCAGAATGCCGTAGCGCACGCCGGTGTCGAAGATCGCGCCGAGCACGTCGCGCAGGCGTGTGCCGGGTTTGAGCGTATCGGCGGGAATGGGAAAATAGCGCAGGACTTGGCGACTGGCGAAGACGAGGCAATCGTTCTTGTCGTAGACGATCACGGCGGCGGCGAGGATATCGCACGCAGCCTCGAACATTCCCAACCGGATGCTCGCGTCAAGCGACGCTACATCATTCATTGTGGCAGTCCTCGCCTGTCTGGCATTCCGATGAACATGCTGAACGGCGCGCAAACGCCTTGGGACATCGGGAATGACAGCGGCCAGCGACGCTGCAATCGTCCACCGGAAAACCCGGCTGGCTTGCGGTCATACAAGCGCAGGAGCACGTTCGCAGCATTTTATTAAAGCCTGATTAAACGATTTCATGCCGCCGTCATGAAGGAACCGGGATAAGCGGCGGAAGCCACTGGCGGGACGGCGGCGAATCCGCGAAAATGGCGGCATGAGCATCAGGCAGCTTTCCGAGACCCTCATCAACCAGATCGCCGCAGGCGAAGTGATCGAACGGCCGGCAAGTGCCGCCAAGGAGCTGATCGAGAACGCACTCGACGCGGGCGCGACGCGCATCGAGATCGCGACGGCGGGTGGCGGAAAGACGCTTTTGCGCGTCACCGACAATGGCGGCGGCATGGCCCCTGCCGATCTCGAGCTGGCGATCCGCCGCCACTGCACCTCCAAGCTGGACAAGGACCTTCTCGATATCCGAACGCTGGGCTTCCGCGGCGAGGCGCTGCCGTCGATCGGTTCCGTGGCGAAACTCTCGCTGCTCAGCCGCACGGCGGAAGCCGGCGAAGGCGCGGAGATCAGCGTGACGGGCGGCAAGGTGGAGCCGGTGCGCCCGGCCGCCGCCAACCGCGGCACAGTGGTGGAAGTGCGCGACCTGTTTTTCGCCACACCCGCGCGTCTCAAATTCCTGAAGAGCGAGAGGGCCGAGGCCTCGGCGATCTCGGACGTGGTGCGGCGCATGGCGATCGCCTTCCCGCACGTGCGCTTCGTTCTCTCCGGCTCCGACCGCACGACGCTGGAGTTCCCGGCGACCGGAACGGACCGGCTCGCCCGCATCGCCCAGGTGCTCGGCCGCGATTTCCGCGACAATGCCATCGAGATCGAGGCAGAAAGAGAAGGCGTGCGGCTGACCGGCTTTGCCGGCGTGCCGACCTTCAATCGCGGCAACAGCCTCAACCAGTTCGCCTTCGTCAACGGACGGCCGGTGCAGGACAAGCTGATCTGGTCGGCATTGCGCGCCGCCTATGCCGAGACGATCCCGCACGGGCGCTACCCGGTCGCGGTGCTTGCCATCGACATCGATCCGGCGCTGGTCGACGTCAACGTGCATCCGGCGAAGTCTGACGTGCGCTTCCGCGATCCCGGCCTGGTGCGCGGTCTCATCATCGGTGCGATCCGCGAGGCGCTGGCCCGCGAAGGCGACCGAGCCTCCACCACGGGGGCGAGCGGCCTGATGCGCGCCTTCCGCCCGGAAGTGCCCCGGCCGGCCGCGCCCTGGACGCCCGCAGCCTCGCCCTATCGGCCTTTCGACACCGCCGCGGCTCCGGCGACCTCCTTCCGCGAAAAGCAGACGGGCTTTGCCGAGTTCGCCAGCCCCTCGGCACGCAGCGAGCCGGCGTTCACGCCCTCCATCGCCACCCGCGAGGAAGAGCCGCCGCAGAGCCATCCGCTTGGCGCGGCGCGTGCGCAACTGCACGAGAACTACATCATTGCGCAAACCGAGAACGGACTGGTCATCGTCGATCAGCATGCCGCCCATGAACGCCTCGTCTTCGAAGCGATGCGCAATGCGCTGCATTCCCGCGCGGTGCCGGCGCAGGCCCTGCTGATCCCGGAGATCGTTGATCTGCCCGAGGACGATTGCGACCGGCTCGTCGCCCATGCCGAGGAATTCGCCAAGCTCGGCCTCGGCATCGAACGTTTCGGCCCGGGCGCCATCGCCGTGCGCGAAACCCCGGCCATGCTCGGTGAGATGGACGCCGCCGGCCTCATCCGCCAGCTGGCCGACGAGCTTGCGGAATGGGACACGGCAAGCGGACTGAAAGCCAAGCTGGACTATCTCGCCGCCACCATGGCCTGCCACGGTTCGGTGCGGTCCGGCCGTCGCATGCGGCCGGAGGAAATGAATGCGCTCTTGCGCCAGATGGAGGCGACGCCGGGTTCCGGCCAGTGCAACCATGGCCGGCCGACCTATATCGAGCTCAAGCTTTCCGACATCGAACGGCTGTTCGGCCGGAGCTGACGGCCAAAACCGCTGGAATTTTGGCTTCCGCCGCGATATGGCAGAATGACAGTTTTTTGACGCAATTTCGGACGCAAACCGCTGTGCGCTTTCGCTGGAGTTGCTCCATATGAGATGGATGCTGAAATCGATGATGAACCGTTTTGAAGGCCGCGCCGGCAGCCGGGAAGCGAAGATCCGCTATCTCGACGGCGATTTCCAGATCCTGATGCCGGGCACGCATGTCACCTGCGCCATGACCGGCGAGACCATTCCGGTCGATGAACTGCGCTACTGGAGCGTGGCCCGGCAGGAGGCCTATGCCAGCTGCGCCGCCTCGCTGGATGCGGAAAAGCGCGCCGGCGCCCTGCCGAACCAGAAGCGCTAAGCCTTATTTCTCCGCCAGCCGGTGCAGCTTGCGCCGCCTCGCGCCGGCAATCGCCGCGTCGATGATCGCGTCCGGCCCTTTCGGATCGTCGAAGCGGATTTCCACCTCGATCACCCGGCTCTTCTCCTTCAGCTCTTCCGAGCGGCCATGACCGCCGGCAAGACGCACGCTGTCCTTGGACGTGGTGACGAGCTGATAGTCATGCGCGACCGCATGGTCGAGGATTTCCTCGACTTCGTCGTCGCTGAGATGGTGGTGATCCGGGAAGCTGCGCGAGACATAGAGATGCGCGCCCGTCTCGTTGACCGTGCGGAAGAATTTTTCATTGTCGGCGATGCCCGACCAGGCCATGACGACCTTTTCGTTCAGGTCTTCCGCGCCGACGGTGACGAGGCTCGCCGAATGGATCGCCTTGCCGGCGCGTGCGGCCTGGCGGATCAGCCGGTCGGCGGCATCGCCATTGCCGATGGCCAGCAGGGCGTTCGCCTGGCGCATCTGCTCCGATAGCGGCGCGCGCACCGGCCCGCTCGGCACGAGATAGCCGTTGCCGATGCCGCGGCGCGTGTCGATGACGACCAGCGCATAGTCGAAGGTCAGCTGCGCGCTCTGGAAGCCGTCGTCCATGATGATGAGGTCGGCGCCCTCCTCCACCAGCTTCATGGCACCCTTGATGCGCTTGCGGGAAATGACGGTCAGCGCCTCGCGGGCGAGCAGCAGAGGTTCGTCGCCGACAGCGCGGGCGCGGTGGTGATGCGGATCGACCACGGTCGTCACATCGAGCGAGCCGCCATAGCCGCGCGACAGGAAACCGGGTTTCAGGCCGCGCGCCTTGGCGGCGCGGGCGAGCGCGATGGCCGTCGGCGTCTTGCCAGCCCCGCCGACGGTGAAGTTGCCGACGCAGATGACGGGCACCGGCACGTCGGCACGGCGGCCCTTGCGCATGCGCCGCCCGGCGATCAGCCCATAAAGGCACGAGACGGGCCACAGCGCATAGGCGCGCCAGTCCGGCTTCGTCCACCAGAACGGCGGCGCTTCACTTACCATTGCAGTTCCCCGCGGGCATCCCGACCCGGTCGTCGCGCCAGAAAACGCGAGACGACGGCGAAAATCAACTGCCGGAGAGCGTATGAAGGTATCAAGCTGGCAGAAAGACCATTCACGCCGCCGGGCGCGCGACGGCGGCTTCCGGGAAGAGTGGCACGAGTTCGGTGATGTCGTTGAGGCAGTAGTCCGACGCGGCCGACAGCGTTTCGCGAGACCCCGTGCCGGTCAGCACCGCAATGGTGAGGCCGGTGCCGGCGCTACGACCCATGTGAAGGTCGTGGTTGTTGTCGCCGACCATGGCGATCTGGTGCGGTTCGAGACCGGTCGCCGCGCAGAAGCCAAGCACCATGCCCGGTTCCGGTTTGACGCCGTAGCCGCTGTCATAGCCGGCGACATAGTGCAGGTAGCCATCGAAACCGAAACGTTTTGCCGTCGCGCGGATCGACGCTTCGTTGTCGCTGGAGGCGACGCCCAACCAGTAGCCGCGGGCATGCAGGGTGGCGAAGAAATCGGCGAGGTCCGTGACGGCGACCGCAAGCTGGGCGGAATTGGCGAAGAGACCATCGAAAAGCTCGGTGAGCGCTTCGATGGTGAACGGGGCGCCCGCGGCGACGAAGCCTTCGGCGATCTCCACCGTATTGCCGGCGGCAAGCAGGCTGTCGGGCGTGACGTAGCCGGTATCCGGATCCATGCCGCCCGCCATCAAGAGCCTGCGAGCCAGAGCCTCGTCACCGGCGGCGGCGATGCGGGCGAGTTCGTAGTTCACCGGTATCCAGCTCTTGGCATAGTCCAGCAGCGTGCCGTCCTTGTCGAAGAGAATGCCTGAGATCGTCGCCGCCTTGGTCATGCTGCCCTAGTCCTTTCAGGACGTCTGGCGCGGATGCAGCCGCGCCTTCACGGTGAGGGGATTGATGTAGGGTTCGAGGCCCTTGATCGTGGCCTTCAGCGCGCCGCGCATTTCCTGCACGGTCTCCTGTCCCGCCTCGATCATCTGCTTGCGCATCGCCTCGTTCGTCAGCAGATAATGCACGCCCTTGGCCAGCATTTCCACGTCGCGCACCATCTTGGCGCTGCCGTTGCGGGCGAGCTGCTGATAGGCCTCGCGAAAATTCTGCACATTGCCGCCCGAAAGGACCGCGCAGCCGAGCATGGCCGGCTCCAGCGGGTTCTGCCCGCCCTCGGCAAACAGCGAGCGTCCGACGAAGGCGATCTCGGTCAGACGCAGATAAAGCCCCATCTCGCCGATCGTATCGCCGAGGAAGACATCCGTTTCCGGGGTCAGCGCGTCGCCGCGGGTGCGGCGGGCGACCTTGATGCCGCGGGCAGTCAGCATGTCGTCGATGGCGTCGCAGCGCTCGGGATGGCGCGGCACGATGATGGTGAGAAGGCCGGGCGTGCGCTCCTTGAGGACGCGATGCACATTGCCGGCCGCCGCCTCTTCCCCCTCGAAGGTGGAGATCGCCGCCCAGGTGGGCCTGCCCCTGATCTGGTCGAGATAGGATTTCAGCACGGCGCGGTCGACCGGCGGCGCATCCGTATCCACCTTGAGATTGCCGGACACCATGACCGGCAGCGCGCCGAGCGTGCGAAACCTGTCCGCATCGGTTTCCGACTGGGCGATGACGAGCGCGAAATTCTCGAAGATCGCATCGGCGATCGCCATGCGCCGCTTCCAACGCGGGAAAGAGCGGTCCGAAATACGGCCGTTGACCAGCACCTGCGGGATATGACGCTTGCCGAGTTCCAGAATGGTCATCGGCCAGATCTCGGACTCCGCCATGATCGCGAGGTCCGGGTGCCAATATTCGAGGAAACGGCTGATCGCCGGCTTCATGTCGAGCGGCACATACTGGTGGATGACATCGGCGCCCAGCCGTTCCTTGACGACCTTCGCCGAGGTGATCGTGCCCGTGGTCAAAAGCACGGCGATGCCGCGGCGGCGCACTTCCTTGACGAGCGGCACGATGGCGAGCGTTTCACCCACACTTGCCGCATGGAACCAGACGAGGGGACCCGCCGGGCGCGGAACACCGCCGAAGCCATAGCGTTCACGGCGGCGCGACCGCTCTTCCTTGCCCTTGGCAATGCGGTAGGCAAGGTAGGGGCCGACGATCGGATAGAGCGCGACACCGCCCCAGCGATACAGCGAAAGTGCTAAACGGGCGAGCCGTCTGCTCATGGGCAGGGCACCTTCGTTGCGGCTTTGGGGGTGTTCGGCATCATGGGAGGTCTGCTCCTGGGTTCGGCGCGACCTTCACATCGCGCGGAACGGTGGCGAAAACGCGTCTCAGCCCTGCTGCGGGTCCAGCAGGCGGTGCATATGCACGATGAAATAACGCATATGCGCATTGTCGACGGTCTGCTGCGCCTTGGACTTCCAGGCGGCCAGCGCGCTGGCATAATCCGGATAGATGCCGACGATGTCGAGCTTGTCGAGATCGCGGAACTGCATGTCGGTGAGGGTCGTCAGCTCGCCGCCAAACACGAGATGAAGAAGCTGTTTGGGTTCATTCGACTCGGTCATGTTTCTCTCTTTTTTTGATCCGATTTCGGCAGACGGTTTGCGGTATTCCAAGCCAAAGGTCAATGGCCGGCAAGGTGCCGGGAGGCCTCGACAAGCCCGGAAAGCCGGGACAAACCGGCCGCAGCCAGCGTCTCGTGGCTGACACTCGGGCGGTTGTAGGACAACAGCCGCCCATCGAGCGTGACGAGCGAGCCGCCGGCGCGCGACAGGATGAGATCGGCGGCCGCCAGATCCCAGTCGTGCGCGTTGCGCTTGACCAGCGTCGCATCGATCCGCCCGTCCGCCACCATGGCGAGGCGATAGGCAAGCGACGGCACATGCGAGATGCGGTGTACGCCGCCTTCCAGCCGGCGCTGGATATCGTTTGCCATGTCCTCCGGCGCGGCGACGCGCATCGGGCGCCCGGTATCGGGCTGCGTCGCGGCAATCGGCTGGCCGTTCTTCAGCGCCGGACCGCCCTCGGCCGCCGTGAAGACCTCATCGAGCGAGGGCGCGAAGAGCACGCCCGCGACGGGCCGGCCGTTGTGCACCACTGCGGCGCTGACGCACCAGATGTCCTTGCCCGCGATGAAAGCGCGCGTACCGTCGATCGGGTCGATGACGAAGACGGTCTCGCAATCGAGCCGGCCGGCATCGTCGTCGGTTTCCTCCGAGAGCCAACCATAGTTCGGCCGGGCCGACAGCAGTTCCGTCTTGAGGATGTCATTGGCCGCGAAATCGGCCGCACTCACCGGCGAGTGGCCGCCGTTCTTCCACCAGACATCCGGCCCCTTGCGGAAGAAATCGAGGGCGCGCGCACCGGCAAGACGCGCGGCACCGACGAGAAGGTCGAGATCGGCAGTCCATGGGGAGGGTTCGGCCATGGTCTCACGTCCCGGCCAGCGTCATGCCTTCGATGGCGAGCGTGGGCGCCGCGACACCGAACGAACGGTCGATGTCGTTGGCCGGCGTGATGCGCAGGAACATGTCGGTGAGGTTCGAGGCGATGGTGACCTCGGAAACGGCGAAGGTCAGTTCGCCATTCTCGATCCAGTAGCCGGACGCGCCACGGCTGTATTCGCCCGTCACCATGTTGACGCCCTGGCCGATCAGCTCGGTGATGTAGAAACCATTGCCGATGGAGCGAATGAGATCTTCAGGAGAAATGTCGCCCGGCTCCAGCGCGAGGTTGGTCGATGCGGGATTGACCGAGGTGCCGCCGCGCACGCCACGGCCATTCGTCCTGAGGCCGAGCTCGTTGGCGGTGGAGGTGGAGAGGAACCAGTGCTGCAGCACGCCGTCCTCGATCATGGCGAGGCGTTGTCCCGTGATGCCCTCGCCGTCGAAGGGACGCGAGGAGGAGCCGCGCACGATCAGCGGATCGTCGGTGACGGAAAGGCCCGCCTTCAGGACCTGCTGGCCCATGCGGTCGCGCAGGAAGCTGGTCTTGCGGGCAACGGAGGCGCCGTTGATCGCACCGGCGATATGGCCGGCAATACCGCGCGACACGCGCGGATCGTAGACGACGGTGACGTTCCTGGCCGTCGGGACCTGACGTGGATTGACGCGGCGCACGGCGCGGGCGGCGGCTTCGCGGCCGATCTCTTCCGCATCGCGCAGGTCGGCGAAGTAGAGGCTCGAATCGAAGTCGTAGTCGCGCTCCATCTTCGTGCCTTCGCCAGCGATGACACTGACGGAGCGGCCGAAGCGGCTGGCGCTGTAGGCACCGGAGAAACCATGCGACGTGGCGAGCACCAGGCCGCCCATGCCTGCCGAGGCCCCGGCCCCACCGGAATTGGTGATGCCGGAGACGGCGAGCGCTGCGGCTTCCGCGGCAAGGGCCGCTTCGCTCAGCTGTTCGGCGGAGACTTCGGTCGGGTCGTAAAGCTCAAGGTCCGGCCAGTCCCTTGCGAGGTCCGCCTCGGCGGCAAGCGTCGCATAGGGGTCTTCCGGCGATGCCTTGGCCATGGCGACGGCGCGTTCGGCGAGCACCTTCAGGTCGAAGCCCGGATTGGCCGAGACGCTGGCCACGCGCTTGCCGACGAAGACGCGCAGCGAGAAGTCGTCGCTCTCGGAGGCCTCGGTGCCCTCGACCTTGCCGAGCCGGACGCTGACTGACGAGGACCGTCCCCGGACGACCACGGCATCGGCCGCGTCGGCTCCCGCCTGAATGGCGCGGTCGATAAGTTCGCCGGCGCGTGCGAGAAGGCTTGCGGAATCGATCGTCTCTGACATGACTTGGCCTTTCTTTGATGCCCCATTTATTGTGCGCCGGCACAGGCATCAAGGGCGAGCGTTCTTTTTTGCCTGAAGAGCCGGTCCCGTCCTGAGAAAGCCCTGCCGCATGGCCTATACCCACAGCCCCTACAACGAGGTCCTCCTGATGCTCGGGGGCGCGCTGCTGGCAGCACCGATCTTCAAGCGACTGGGACTCGGCACGATCCTCGGTTATCTCGCCGCCGGGGTGGTCATCGGCCCGATCCTGCATCAGATCCGAGACGGCGAGGAATTGCTCGGTGTCGCCGAGCTCGGTGTCGTCTTCCTGCTCTTCCTCATCGGGCTTGAACTGAAGCCCTCGCGCCTCTGGGCGATGCGGCACGATATTTTCGGGCTCGGCACCGCGCAGGTCATCGTCACCGGCCTTGTTCTGGCGGGGTTGACGCTGATGGCTGGCCTCGAACGGTGGGACGGGGCGCTGATCATCGGTTTCGGCCTCGCGCTTTCCTCCACCGCCTTCACCATGCAGATCCTCGACGAGCGCGGCGACACCAACACGCGCTATGGCCAGCGGGCCTTTTCCATGCTGCTCTTGCAGGATCTGGCCATCGTGCCGCTGCTGGCGCTGATCCCGCTCTTGGCCGAACAGGCGCCGGAGGACACGACGAGCGCCTTCGAGGACTTCCTCGTCGCGCTCTCGGCGATCGCCGCCCTGCTCGTCGCCGGCCGCTATCTCCTGAACCCGCTCTTCCAGGTGATTTCGCGCACCGGCGCGCGCGAGGCGATGATCGCAGCCGCCCTCTTCGTCGTACTCGCCGCCGCCATGCTCTTGCAAATGGCCGGGCTCTCCATGGCCATGGGCGCCTTCCTTGCCGGCGTGCTGCTGGCCGATTCGTCCTACCGCCATGAGCTGCAGGCGGATGTCGAACCCTTCCGCGGTATCCTGCTCGGCTTGTTTTTCATGGCGGTCGGCCTGTCGCTGCATCTCGACGTCATCTTCGACCGCTGGCTGCTCGTCGTCGTCGCGACGCCGGCGCTGATGCTGGTGAAAAGCCTCGTCATCTACGGCCTGTGCCGCTTCACCGGATCCCCGCACAACGATGCGGTGCGCATCGCACTCGTGCTGCCCCAGGGCGGCGAATTCGGCTTCGTGCTGTTCACCGCCGCCTCCGCCGCCGGCATTTTCTCCGGCGACCTCGCCTCGCTGCTGATCGCCGTCGTCACGATCTCCATGGCACTGACCCCGATCGCCGCCGCTCTGTCGCGCTTCCTGCTCGTCGAGGATATCGAGGAGGAGATGGAGGAGGATTTCGAGGGGGCCGGCGCGGACGTGCTGATGATCGGCTTTTCGCGCTTCGGCCAGATCGCCGCGCAGATTCTTCTGGCCGGCGGACGCGACGTGACGGTCATCGATCATTCGACGGACCGTGTGCGCCAGGCCGCGAATTTCGGTTTCCGCATCTATTTTGGCGACGGCACGCGCAAGGACGTGCTGCGCGCCGCCGGCATCGAGCGCGCCAAGATCGTCGCCATCTGCACGCAGGGCAAGGCGACGACGGATCGCATCGTCGATCTCGTGCAATCGGAATATCCCAACGCGACGATCTTCACCCGCTCCTACGACCGCGTCCATACACTCTCGCTGCGCGCCCGCGGGGTACAGCACGACGTGCGCGAAACCTTCGAATCCGCCCTCGTCTTCGGCCGGGAAACGCTGGAGGAACTGGGCGTGGAACCGGACGACGCGCTCGCCATCAGCGACGACATCCGCCGCCGCGACGTGGCGCGGCTGGAATTGCAGGCCGCCGAGGGCATTTCGGCGGGGCGGCACATGCTGCACTCCAAGCCGGTGAAGCCGGAGCCGCTGGTCAAGCCGAAGAAGAAAACGCAGGCCGAGGCCGACGAAGAGGAGAGCGCTTAGCGAAGGGCAGCAAACCTCTCGTCCAGCGCCCGTTTCAGCTCGTCACGGATGCCGGCCGACGCCGCCAGCACTTCCTCCGCCTTGACGAAATCCATCACGCGGAACCGGCCGACATCGGGGCGCAGGAAGATGTCGGGAGCGCCCTTTTCCAGCTTCAGCGTGACGATGGAGCGCATGGTGAGCTGGGTAGCGCCGTACAGGCTGTCGATGCTGTTGGGCACCTCCGCCGTGCCGGCCGGCGGCTGGCCGACGACGTCGACGCCAATAGTGATATCCGCCTTGCCGGCGAGATGATCGAAGGGCACGGGGTTCCATAGCCCACCGTCGATCATGACGCGCCCACCAAGCACGACGGGGCGGAAGATGGCCGGCAACGCGGCGGAGGCGGCCACCGCCGGCAACAGTGGGCCGCTGTCCAGGACGCATTCGCATTGGGCGTAGTAGTCCGCCGCGACGACTTTCAGAGGAATATCAAGTTCTTCGAACGTTTCAGGCAGGCGATCCGGCAGGAAGGCCTTCAGCACGCGCTCCAGATTGAACTGCCCGACACGGAAGCCGCCGGCCACCATTTCGGACAGGCCGGTGGGACGCAGGCTCCACAGCCGGTTCATGATCTGGCTCGGCCGGCCAATGGCGGTCAGCGTATGCTCGCGGATTTCCCGGCCCGTCATGCCCGCCGCCATCGCCGCGCCCATGATAGCGCCGATGGAGGCGCCCGATATAAGCACCGGCCGAATGCCGAGTTCGTCGAGGACTTCGATCACATGGATATGGGCAAGGCCACGCGCGCCGCCGCCGCCAAGCGCCAGGGCGACGGTTGGACCGGTTTTGCGGGGAGCAGGGACGGAAACGAGCGCATCGGTCATCGTTCAAGTCTCCCCAAAAGATAAGATCAGCCGGATCGGTAGCGGTAGAAATGTATGCGCGTATCGCCGAAGGTGCGGGTTTCCAGGTGATCGAAACCATCGATAGCGGCAGGCTGAATATCGGCGCGCTCTTCCAGCAGCGCAAGGGCGCCATCGACGAGCCAGCCGCCGCGGGCCGCCGCATCCAGCGCCTTTTCACCCAGCCCCTTGGCATAGGGCGGATCGGCGAAGAGGAAATCGAACGGTTCCACCGTGCCGACGCCGCCGAGTGCCGTGGCGTCGCGCCGGAAAATCTTGGCGCGGCCGATCACGCCCAGCGCCTCGATGTTGGAATGCAGCAGTCCCCTGCCCTCGACGCTCTGTTCGACGAAGAGCACGGCGCGTGCGCCGCGCGACAGCGCCTCGAGGCCGACGGCCCCGGTGCCCGCGAAAAGATCGAGCACGCGCGTACCGTCGAGCGCCTCGGGATGGGCGTGGGAGAGGATGTTGAACAGGCTCTCGCGCGTGCGGTCCGTCGTCGGACGAATGTCATCCGATTTCGGCGTCGCGAGCGAACGACCGCGAAACTCTCCGCCGACGATCCGCACCGCTGCTTACTTCCCCTTGCCGCGCGGACGGCCGCCAGCGGGCTTGCCGCCGGAGGGGCGTCCACCCGGCTTGCCGCCAAAGGACTTTCCGCCGCCGGGTTTGCCACCGCCCGGTTTTGCACCAAACGGCTTGCCGCCATCGCGACGCGGCGGGCGATCCGAGAAGGAGCGTTCACCCTCTGCACGAGGCTTGCGATCCCCGAAAGAACGTTCGCCTTCCGCACGCGGCTTGCGGTCCCCAAAGGAGCGTTCGCCCTCGGCACGGGGCTTGCGATCGCCAAACGACCGGTCGCCCTCAGAGCGAGGCTTGCGGTCGCCGAAGGAGCGCTCACCGTCACCACGCGGTTTGCGGTCGCCGAAAGGACGGTCGCCACGCGGCGGGCGGTCGCCGAAACCACGGGGGGCGCGGTCGTCGCCCGCACCGGAGCGCTGGCGACCGAAGCCGCCGCGACCTTCGTCACGGCCTTCCGTTTCGCTGGCGCGGATCCACTCGCCGTCCTCGTCGCGTGTCTTCAGGATACGCGGCTTCTCGACCTTGTCACCACCGGGGCGGCCGCGGGCCGGACCCTTGCGGTCGGGGTCGAACTTCTTGGACGAGCGGGTCGGCGCGCCCTCGGCCGTGCGGCCGTAGCGCTTGGTCTTCGGCGCGCCTTCGGGACGTTCGCGCGTCTCGCGCTTCACACCCTCGGCGGTTTCCGCCTTCTTTTCAGAGACAGGACGGGCGCCGGGCGCCATCCAGACATTGGACTTGCGGGCACGGGCCGCCGGCTCATGCTTCGGCTTGGCGTCGAAACGCGCGTTGTCGTCGCGATCGCGAGGGGCACGATCCCGGTCCCCGCGCGGCTTGTCGCCGTGATCCCGGTCGCGGCCGCCGCGCGGCTTGTCGCCGAAACGGTCGTCCCGCTTGGTGTCGAGACGCGCGCGGGCCTGCTCGCGGCGGTCTGCCGGCTTTTCGTCGCGGGCCGGGCGTGCAGCCGTCTCACGGGTCTTCCTGGCCGGCGCTTCTTCCTCTTCACCACCCTTGTGGTCGAAGAGCGGGGCGTCGAAATTCGCCTTGGCTTCCTCGATGAGGCGGGGGCCGAGCTGGTCGCGCAGCGTGCGGCCGCGCACTTCCTGCGCATGTCCCTCGGGCAGTTCGCCGAGCTGGAACGGACCGTAGGAAATGCGGATCAGGCGGTTCACGTCGAGGCCGAGCGCGCCGAGCACGTTCTTGATCTCGCGGTTCTTGCCTTCGCGCAGGCCCATGGTGATCCAGACGTTGGAGCCCTGCGCCTTGTCGAGCGTCGCCTCGATCGCACCGTAGAGCACGCCGTCGACGGCGATGCCTTCCTTCAGCTTGTCGAGATCGGCCTGCTCGATCTTGCCATGGGCGCGCACGCGGTAGCGGCGCAGCCAGCCGGTCGTCGGCAGTTCCAGCATGCGGGCAAGGCCGCCGTCATTGGTGAGCAGCAGCAGGCCTTCGGTGTTGATGTCGAGGCGGCCGATCGACATGACGCGCGGCAGGTCTTCAGGCAGGTTGTCGAAGACGGTCGGACGGCCCTCCGGGTCGGCATTGGTCGTCACCAGGCCGGCCGGCTTGTGATAGAGCCAGAGGCGCGTGCGCTCGATGCCGCGGATCGGCATGCCGTCCACTTCGATGCGGTCGGCGAAGGTCACGTTGACGACGGGCGTATCCAGCACCGTGCCGTTCACGCTGACGCGGCCTTCCATGATCATGCGCTCGATATCGCGGCGCGAGGCGACGCCTGCGCGCGCCAGCAGCTTGGAAATGCGCTCGGGCGCAAGCTCGGCGCTCGCCGAAACCTGCGGCGCGGGCTTGGCGGCGCGGGCCGGTTTGGCGTCGCGCGGAGCGGATTTCTCGGCATAGGGCTTCGCCCCCGGCTTCTTGCCGGCTGCAAAGGGTTTCTTGCCCGCGGCCGCCGATGCGGCGCCACGCGGCTTGGAATCACGGCCCGCGGGCTTGTCGCCCGGCCGTTTCGGCTTGTCTTTGAATGTCATTTGTGCTGCCTGCGTTTTGCCGTGTCCTATCAGGTCAGGCGTCCGGGGTTAAGAGGAATTCGTGCCGTTGATGACAAATCGCTTCATGGAGGCTGCTTTAGCCGAAGCGCGTGCCGCTGGCGAGCGCGGTGAGGTGCCCGTCGGCGCGGTGCTGGTGATGGGTGGCGAGATCGTCGCGCAGTCCGGAAACCGCACCCGCGCGGAGAACGACGTGACCGCCCATGCCGAGGTCGCCGTCATCCGCGAAGCCTCGAAAAAGCTCGGCCAGGAGCGGCTGACAGGCGCCGATCTCTACGTGACGCTGGAGCCCTGCACGCTCTGCGCCGCCGCCATTTCCTTCGCCCGCATCCGCCGGCTCTACTACGGCGCCAATGATCCGAAGGGCGGCGCGGTGGAAAGCGGCGTGCGCTTCTTCGCTCAACCGACCTGCCACCATGCGCCCGATGTCTATTCCGGCCTGAGCGGCCTCGAAGCGGCTGAGATTCTCAAGGATTTCTTCGCCGGGCGGCGCTAATAACGCCTGACGGCATTGATCAGCCTTCGGCAAAGGCTTTCAGCTTGTCGCCCCAAAGACGATAGCGCAGCCATTCCGGATGCGGTTCGGCGCCGATCGCGTCATAAACGCGGATCGCCGGCTCATTCCAGTCCAGCACGCTCCACTCGAAACGGCCGCACCCTTCCTCGAGCGCCGTGCGCGCGAGATGGCGCAGCAGCATTTTGCCGACACCGGCGCCGCGATGGGCCGGCGTGACATAGAGGTCTTCGAGATAGAGGCCGTTCTTCGACTGCCAGGTGGAATAGGTCTTGAACCAGATGGCGGACCCCGCCGGATCGCCATCGACGGTTTCGCAGATCGCGGCACGGCTGACCGAGCCTTCGCCGAAGAGCGAGGAAGCCACGCTCTCCTCCGTCGCGGCCACTTCGGCGAGCGCGTTTTCGTAATCGGCGAGTTCGCGGATGAAACGCAGGATGATCGCGGCGTCGGCCGCGACCGCAGGACGAATGCGGTAGGAGGTCATGGCCTTAGAAGGGCCACCACTTCGAACCCGTCTGCTTGGCGGCTTTCGCCTCCTTCTTGCGACGGCGTTCCTTCGTCGTTTCCGGTTCGCCGAGGTCGGCCTGCGCCTGCTCGGGCATACGGCGATAATCGAGTGGCGGGTCGCTCAGATAGCGGCGCTTGTCGGAATAGGCGCCCTGCTGGATGCGGCGGCCCTCACGATAGGCGGCGGCCTGCTGGGCGGTCGTCAGGTTGTGGTTGGTGGTCGACTGCGAGGCGAGCGGCGAACGATAGTGGCTGTTGTCCTTGTTCTCGTCCGCCTCGGTGCGGAGGCGATCGCGCATGTCCTCCGGGCTTTCGATCCACTCCGCATTGTCCTTGCTCGCAACGGACTGCTGCGGCGTGACGAGCGCTTCCTTGTTGCCGGGAACGACGAGGGCACCGCGCGGCTGGTAACGGATTTTCTTGGCCTGTTCGGCATCGGGCGTCTGGATCATCACGGCGTTGCCGATATCGTCCAGCAGCTGCTCGCCAGAGGACTTGCTCGTGCCGTAGGTCGGGCCCATGCAACCGGTGAGGAGAAGGCTTCCGCCAATGAGGCCGAGAAGTCCGGCATGCACCCGAATATGTCGCATCATTCCCATCAAACCCTTCCAGCAGAGCCGGTACGCCGAAACCCAAGCAAGGCAACAGATTTCCGTGCCATGGCGGAACAATCCGACCATTTTCAGGCAGCAATAGCGGATGACGTCCGCAAGCGCAATTCACACGCTGGTGTTGGCGGCCGGAATCACCGGCCGTCAACAGGGCGACAAGGTTTACGCCGCGCGGCGGAAACCGATTTCGCGCAGTGCCGCGGCATCGCGCGCCGAGACGTCGGGATAGTCCGCATCCGAGCCGACATCCGTCGTGATGCGCCAGGAGCGGGCACATTTGCGGCCTTCGGCAAGCTTCGGCTCGACGGAAACCTTGGCGACTTCGGCAAGCCGGAAGGCGTCGGCCGGGCCGTCGCCGGCAACCAGCGTGATGGCCGAGGTGATGCAGATTTCCGCAAAATCCTGACCCTCGAGCGCCTTCAGAAGGTCCGCGTCGGCGATGTGGACAACCGGAGCCGCTTCAAGAGACGCGCCGATGCGCTTCTCGCGGCGCTCGATCTCCAGCGCGCCGGTCACGACCGAACGCACGCTGCGGATCTTTTCCCACTTGGCTTCCAGCGCATCGTTGCGCCATTCGGCCGGCACGTCCGGGAACTGCTCGAGATGGACAGAGACGGCATCGGGCTTGCGCGACAGCCAGGCCTCTTCCATCGTGAAGGGCAGCATGGGTGCCAGCCAGGTGACGAGGCAGTCGAACAGCTTGCGAATGACCGAGAGCGAGGCGCGGCGCTTCAGCGAGGACGGGGCGTCGCAGTAGAGCGCATCCTTGCGGACGTCGAAGTAGAAGGCCGAGAGCTCGACGTTTGAAAAATCGATGAGCGCGCGGGTGATCTTCTTGAAGTCGAAGGCGTCGTAGCCTTCGCGCACGAGCGCATCGAGTTCCGACAGCCGGTGCAGCATCAGCTTTTCCAGCTCCGGCATGTCGGCATAGGCGATCTCCTCGCCCGTATCGTGCGCCAGCGTGCCCAGCATCCAGCGCACCGTGTTGCGCAGCTTGCGATAGGCGTCGATGTTGGTCTGGATGATCGTCTTGCCGAGGCGCTGGTCTTCCCAGTAGTCGGTGGTCATCACCCAGAGGCGCAGGATATCGGCGCCCGATTCCTTCATCACGTCCTGCGGTGAGACGACGTTGCCCTTGGACTTCGACTGCTTCTCGCCCTTCTCGTCCATGGTGAAGCCATGGGTGACGACAGCATTGTAGGGCGCGCGGCCACGCGTCGCGCAGCTTTCGAGCAGCGACGAGTGGAACCAGCCGCGGTGCTGGTCGGAGCCTTCCAGATAGACGTCAGCCGGCCATTTCAGGTCGGGGCGGTCTTCCAGCGTGAAGGTGTGCGTCGAGCCCGAGTCGAACCAGACGTCGAGGATGTCCATGACCTGCGTCCACTTGGACTGGTCGTGATCGGGGCCAAGGAAACGTACCTTGGCGCCCTCGGCGAACCAAGCGTCCGCACCTTCCTGCTCGAAGGCTTCGAGGATGCGGGCATTGACTGCCTCATCGACCAGCACGTTGCCATTCTCGTCGGCGAAGACGGCGATCGGGACGCCCCAGGCGCGCTGGCGCGACAGCACCCAGTCCGGACGGCCTTCGATCATGGCGCGCAGGCGGTTCTGGCCGGCAGCAGGCACGAAGCGCGTGTCGTCGATCGCCTTCAGCGAACGCGAGCGCAGCGTCGTGCCGTCGCCGAGTTCCTTGTCCATGTAGACGAACCACTGCGGCGTGTTGCGGAAGATGACCGGCTTCTTGGAGCGCCAGGAGTGCGGATACGAGTGCTTCAGGCGACCGCGGGCGAACAACGTGTTCGAGGCGATCAGCGCCTTGATGACGCGCTCGTTGGCGTCGCCCTTCTTGCCGTTGTCGTCCATGACGCGCGCGCCGTCGAAACCGGGGGCGTCGGCGGTGTAGAAGCCGGCGTCGTCGACCGGGAACGGGATCTTCGAGGAGATGCCGCGCGCTTCCAGTTCGCGAGCCTTCGACGTCCAGGCGTCAAAGTCTTCGCGGCCGTGGCTCGGCGCGGTGTGCACGAAGCCCGTGCCGGCGTCGTCGGTGACGTGATCACCGTCAAGAACCGGGACCTTGAAGTCGTAGCCGAGATCCTTCAACGGGTGGGCGCAGACGACCGCCGCCAGTTCTTCCGGCGCGATATCGCGGACGAACTTGAACGTGAGCTTCGCCTTGGCGGCTGCCTCATCGGCAAGGCGTGTCCCGAAGATCAGTTTTTCGCCGGGCTGCGGGCCGAAATCGTTCTGCGCACTTTCGACCTCGAACAGGCCGTAGGGATAACGCGACGAGAAGGCGATGGCGCGGTTGCCGGGGATCGTCCAGGGGGTCGTTGTCCAGATGACGACGAAATTGCCGAGAAGATCGGCCGGACCTTCGGTCACCGGGAACTTCACCCAGATCATGTCGCTCTCGACATCGGCATATTCGACTTCGGCTTCCGCCAGCGCCGTGCGCTCGACAACCGACCACATGACCGGCTTCGAGCCACGATAGAGCTGGCCGCTCTTGGCGATCTTCAAAAGTTCGCCGGCGATGCGCGATTCCGCGTGGAAGTTCATCGTCGTGTAGGGATTGTCGAAGTCGCCCTCGATGCCGAGGCGCTTGAACTCGTCGGACTGGATCTTGATCCAGCCAGCGGCGAAGTCGCGGCATTCCTGGCGGAACTCGTTGACCGGAACCTCGTCCTTGTTCTTGCCCTTCTCGCGGTACTTTTCCTCGATCTTCCATTCGATCGGAAGGCCGTGGCAGTCCCAGCCGGGCACGTAGTTGGAGTCATAGCCGCGCATCTGGAACGAGCGGGTGATGACGTCCTTCAAGATCTTGTTCAGCGCGTGGCCGATATGGATGTTGCCGTTGGCATAGGGCGGGCCGTCGTGCAGCACGAACTTTTCACGGCCGGCGGCGGAGGCGCGCAGCTTCTTGTAGAGACCCATCTGCTGCCAGCGGGCCACCGTTTCCGGCTCCTTCGTCGGCAGGCCGGCGCGCATCGGGAAATCCGTCTGCGGCAGGTAGAGAGTGGCGGAATAATCGACTTTTTCGGGCGTATCGGTCATGGATATGGCTATCGTCTTTTTCGCGCGCATTTTGCGCATGCGGGGATATTGTCATTTTACTTCGCATTTCCGGACGGAAAACCGCCTGGCACTTTTCCTGGAAATGCTTGTTCTGACGGCGGGGACGTTCTGGAAACGCCCAAAATCCCGGACCTTCCGGCTCTCGCTCAGAGCGCGCGGAAAGCCGGGCCACTAATTCGCAGATCGATGGTCAGCCGGTTGAGCATCATGCGCGCGGTATTACGGCCTTTTCGCAGCTTTGAAAAGACGGGGCACACCGGAAAGCCGTCGTTCCCTTCAGAAACAGAGGCGCTGGTCGATCGCCCCGAGCGGCTTGACGCCGGAAAGCAGCGCCCGCGCCTCCTCCTCGTCACGCTTCATCTGCACAACAAGGGCATCGAGGCCGTCGAATTTCAGCTCGTCGCGCAGGTGCCCGAAGAAGGAGACGGCGGAGACTTCGCCGTAGAGGTCGCCCGAGAAATCGAAGAGGAAGGTTTCGAGCAGCGGCGCGCCATTCGAGGTGACCGTCGGGCGGCGGCCATAGCTGGCGACGCCGTCGTGCAGGCTGCCACCCGGGCGACGGAACCGCACGGCATAGATGCCGTTGCGCAATTCCACTTCCGGCGGAAGCTGCATGTTGGCGGTCGGATAGCCCAATGTGCGGCCGAGCTGCTTGCCGCCGATCACCTCGGCCTCGACCGTGTAGTGGTAACCGAGCTGGCCGGATGCTTCGACGACGGCGCCCTCGCCGAGCAGCCTGCGGACGAAGCTGGAGGAGATGACCGAGGCGTTTTCGTCGCGGAAAGCATCCACGAGGGTGACGCCAAAACCGTTGTCCTGGCCGGCGGCCATCAGGAAGGCCGGGCCGCCTTCCCTGCCCTTGCCGAAATGGAAATCGAAACCCGTGACGACTTCGGACGCGTGCAGCCAGTCCATCAGGACGGTGCGGATGAAATCATGCGCGGAAATTTCGGAGAAGGAGCGATCGAAAGGATATTCGATGACGGCCGAAAAGCCCATGCCTTCGAGGATACGCGCCTTCAGCGGCGCGGGCGTCAACCGGAAGACGGGCGTATCCGGGCGGAAGACGGTGCGCGGATGCGGCTCGAAGGTCAGCACCAGCGCCGGAATGCCGCGCTCGGTCGCGATTTCCAGCGCCCGCTGCAACACGGCCTGGTGGCCGCGGTGCACGCCGTCGAAATTGCCGATGGCGATGACGCCGCCGCGCAGATGCTCGGGCAGCGGCTCTCTCGTCTCGTTCCTGTGAAATACCGTCATGACGACCGTCTCCGTCACTGAAGCCGGGGCATCCACCATTTCGGGTGGGTGTTTTCCTGGACGAGGAAGGCGGCGAGCTTGGCCTCGTCGGTGCGGCCGGCTTCCACATAATGCTGGGCGTGAATGCCGCCCGAAATATAGAGCACGTCGAGGCCATAGGCCTCCGCCCCGCGCACGTCGGTCGGCATGCCGTCGCCGACGGCGATGACCCGGCTGAGGTCGAAGGCGCCGCGCACGTCGCGCGCCTCGGAGAGCGATTTCTCATAGATCGGGCGATGCGGCTTGCCGGCGATCTGTGTCGTGCAGCCAAGGTCTTCGTAGAACTTCGCCAATGCGCCGGCGCAGGCAATGAGCTTGTGGCCCCGCTCGACGACAAGGTCAGGATTGGCGCAGATGAAGGGCAGTTTTCGCTCCGCAAGCGCGGTCAATTCCTCGCGGTAATCCTCAACCGTCTCCTTCTCGTCCTCGCGCAGGCCCGCACAGATGACGATACCGGCTTCATCGAGGCCGACAGGCTCGACGCCAAGGCCGTCGAGCAGCGGCAAATCCTTTTCCGCGCCGATGAAATAGACCTTCTTCGGTCCTTCGGCGATCAGCGCGCGTGTGACGTCGCCGGAAGTGACGATGCGGTCATAGGCGTCATCGGTGACGCCGAGGCCGCGGATCTGCACCTTCACGCCCGGATGCGGGCGCGGGGAATTGGTAATGAGCACGACCGTAAGCCCGGCCTTGCGCGCCTCGGCGAGCGCTTCGGTGGCGTAGGAGAAAGCCTCCACGCCATTGTGCAGGACGCCCCAGACGTCGCAGAGCACCACGTCGTAGTGCGAGGCGATGTCGCGGAAGGATTGGATGCGTTCAGCCATCAGGAATTCCCGTGTCGAAGTCGAAACCCGGCTGACATTGCAAAGCGAGACAAAGAAAACAAGCCTCTTCCCGCAAATTTGCCGCTTGCACAGGGAAAGAGCCGAAAATTCACGACGTTGACTTGATGGCATGCGACAGCGTCCCCATCTGGCGGCGGCGGTAACCATTCCGGCGGAAATAATTTGAGAACGCCGTTCTTGACTCGTAAGACGCCGACGCCTACTTCAAGGCCGCTAGCACTCCTAAGCAGAGAGTGCTAACACCAATCCATCGGATCCATTTCGGGATCCGCAATGTCATTCGATCGAGGGATTAGACAATGGCAAGCACCACCTTCCGCCCGCTTCACGACCGCGTCGTCGTTCGTCGCGTTGAGTCCGAAGCCAAGACCAAGGGCGGCATCATCATTCCCGATACCGCCAAGGAAAAGCCGCAGGAAGGCGAAATCGTCGCCGTCGGCACCGGCACCCGTGACGACAAGGGCGCAATCGTCGCTCTCGACGTCAAGGTCGGCGACCGCGTTCTGTTCGGCAAGTGGTCGGGCACCGAAGTCAAGCTCGACGGCGAAGACCTTCTGATCATGAAGGAAGCCGACATCATGGGCGTCATCGGCTGATTTAGCCGGTCATCCCTTCCCAAAATTCGCTGATACCTCTTTCAGGAGTTCACACAATGGCAGCCAAAGAAGTCAAATTCGGCCGCACCGCGCGCGAAAAGATGCTGCGTGGCGTCGACGTTCTCGCAGACGCAGTCAAGGTAACGCTCGGCCCGAAGGGTCGTAACGTCGTTATCGACAAGTCCTTCGGCGCACCGCGCATCACCAAGGACGGCGTTTCCGTCGCCAAGGAAATCGAACTGGAAGACAAGTTCGAGAACATGGGCGCCCAGCTCGTTCGCGAAGTCGCTTCCAAGACCAACGACATCGCCGGCGACGGCACGACGACCGCAACCGTTCTTGCCCAGGCTATCGTTCGCGAAGGCCACAAGGCTGTTGCCGCCGGCATGAACCCGATGGACCTGAAGCGCGGCATCGATCTCGCCGTTGCTGAAGTCGTCAAGGATCTCCAGGCCAAGGCCAAGAAGATCAACACGTCGGAAGAAGTTGCCCAGGTCGGCACGATCTCCGCAAACGGCGACAAGCAGGTCGGTCTCGACATTGCTGAAGCCATGCAGAAGGTTGGCAACGAAGGCGTCATCACGGTTGAAGAAGCCAAGACCGCCGAAACCGAACTCGAAGTCGTCGAAGGCATGCAGTTCGACCGCGGCTACCTGTCGCCCTACTTCGTGACCAACCCGGAAAAGATGATCGCCGACCTCGAAGACGCGTTCATTCTCCTGCACGAGAAGAAGCTCTCGAACCTTCAGGCAATGCTGCCGGTTCTCGAAGCCGTCGTCCAGACCGGCAAGCCGCTGGTCATCATCGCTGAAGACGTCGAAGGCGAAGCCCTCGCAACGCTCGTCGTCAACAAGCTGCGTGGCGGCCTCAAGATCGCTGCCGTCAAGGCTCCTGGCTTCGGCGACCGCCGCAAGGCCATGCTGGAAGACATCGCCATCCTGACGGGCGGCACTGTCATCTCCGAAGACCTCGGCATCAAGCTCGAAAACGTAACGCTCGACATGCTCGGCCGTTCGAAGAAGGTTTCGATCTCCAAGGAAAACACGACGATCGTCGACGGTGCCGGCCAGAAGGCTGAAATCGAAGGCCGCGTCGCGCAGATCAAGGCTCAGATCGAAGAAACCACCTCCGACTACGACCGCGAGAAGCTGCAGGAACGTCTTGCCAAGCTCGCTGGCGGCGTTGCCGTGATCCGCGTCGGCGGCTCGACGGAAGTCGAAGTGAAGGAAAAGAAGGACCGCATCGACGACGCCCTCAACGCGACGCGCGCGGCTGTTCAGGAAGGCATCGTACCGGGCGGCGGCGTTGCCCTGCTGCGTTCTTCCACGAAGATCACCGTCAAGGGTGAAAACGACGACCAGGAAGCTGGCATCAACATCGTTCGCAAGGCGCTCCAGTCGCTGGTTCGCCAGATCGCCGAGAACGCTGGCGACGAAGCTTCGATCGTTGTCGGCAAGATCCTCGACAAGAACGAAGACAACTACGGCTACAACGCCCAGACCGGCGAATACGGCGACCTGATCGCGCTTGGCATCGTCGACCCGGTCAAGGTTGTCCGCACGGCTCTGCAGAACGCTGCTTCGGTTGCTTCGCTGCTGATCACGACGGAAGCCATGATCGCCGAACTGCCGAAGAAGGATGCCGCTGGCGGCATGCCGGGCGGCATGGGCGGCATGGGCGGCATGGACATGATGTAAGACCTTCGGGTCCTACATCTGGGCCATCCGGTTCAGTTACGGAAAGGGCGGTCTTCGGGCCGCCCTTTTTGTTTGCCGGACGCAGCAGGGCCTGTATCGTTTCCGGAAAAGATTTTGATCATTTGTACAATAATTATCAAAAAGCCGTTGCTGGCATCAAAAAACCAACTATAAAGTCGCGCCAAGTGAACTTTAAAGATTCACAAGGGGTTCAGGCGCTGGGGAACGGCATCATTCTTGCCGCTTATCGTGCAGCCCGACATCCCGAACGATTTTGATAGAAACCGCTGACGACCTGACGGAAAGGCAGCGGCGGTTTTCTCGCGTACGTCCGACCCGCACTGCACAGACGGAGCCGGATGCAGTTCAGTTCATGAGAAGGTGGGAGCGGCAGACTTCGGGGAAGTCAGCCGGCACTGCTTTTTAGCTCGTTGCGTGCCCATGGGGGCGTGACGTGTCGGTCAAATTCGAGCAACTGCCTGAGGTCGTAGGTGTTCAAGATAATCAAGACTGATCTGTCGTCGCCCTTTCTACCGGGCTCGATGGAGTTCGACGAAACGGACAACGAACTGTTGACGCAGTACTGCGTGACGGAGCGCTGGAACGGCGACCTGTCCAACGGCCTTTTCACGCTCGGCGAGAAGGCAACGCTGGCGCATGGCCTGACGCAGCGCACCTGTGGGCTGCTGAACCTGATCCGGTGCTACGAGCCACTCGACCGGACGCGCGTGCTGGAACTCTTCGAGCAGGCCGCCGCCTCTTCCTCGTCCTTCTGCTTCTCCACGACGATCCATCTCGACGGCGCACCGCGCCAGCCGGTGTTCTGCGTCGGGGAATCGACAGGCCTCGAGGAAAAGTACGCCGGCTCGATCATCGGCGTCTTCATCTTCCCGCGCTTCCAGATCGACCTCGTCGGACGCAGGTTCAAGCGGCAGTAAGCGGCTTCACGCCGCTTCGCTCTTCTCCGTACCGACGCGGATGCGTTCCACCGGCACCGGACGGCCGAGGAAATAGCCCTGCGCCTCGTCGCAGCCTTCGTCGAGAAGGATGTCGAGCTGGCTGCGCGTTTCCACGCCTTCCGCAAGAACCGGCACGCGCAGCGACTGGCCGAGCGCCAGGATGGCGCGGATGATGGCTTTCGCCTCCGGGCTTGCCTCCACCTCGCTCATGAAGCTGCGGTCGAGCTTGATCTTGTCGAAGGGGAAGGCGCGCAGCGTTTCGAGCGACGAATAGCCGGTGCCGAAATCGTCGATGGCGATGGTGACGCCGAAGGCCTTGATGCGGCGCAGCGTGTTGAGCGCGCGCTCCTTGTCGCCGATGATCGTCGATTCCGTGATTTCAAGCTCCAGCCGGCGCGGGCTGAGGCCGGTCTCCAGCAGCACGCGCTGCACCAGGTCGGCCACATCGGCATTGCCGAGCTGGACCGGCGACAGGTTGACGGCGATCTTGTAGTCGTTGTCCCAGGTCGCGGCCTCGCGGCAGGCTTCGCGCAAAACCCACTCGCCGATCGGCAGGATGGCGCCGCATTCTTCGGCAATCGGTATGAAGTCCGACGGCGGGATCGTGCCGCGTACCGGATGGTGCCAGCGCAGCAGCACTTCGTAGCCGAGCGTCTCGCCGGTATTGACCGCCTTCTGCACCTGGTAGTGCAGTTGCAACTCCTTGCGCTCCACGGCCTGCCAGAGGTCATTGGCGATCAGGCGACGGCTGCGGGCGGCCTCGTCCATGGAGACCTCGTAGAAACACACCGTCTGGGTCAGCGCATCCTTGGCGCGGTACATGGCAAGGTCGGCATTGTTGAGCAGTGCTTCGACACTGTCGGCGTCCTGCGGATAGATCGCTACGCCGAGGCTCGCACCCGGCTTGATGTCGTAGCCATCGATGCGGATTTCTGCGTTCAGGCAGGTTTCGAGGCGCTGGATGAAGTCCGTCAGCTCGGACATATCCCCGAAGCGCTTGGCGGCAGCGAATTCGTCACCGCCGAAACGGGCGATCGTTTCGTCCGCCTCAAGGCAGGCCTCCATGCGCTTCGACAGCGTGATCAGCACTTCGTCGCCCGCCGCATGGCCGCGTGTGTCGTTGATTTCCTTGAATTTGTCGAGATCGATGCCGATCACCGCGACCTTGCCACCGGAGCGCGGCGCCGACTCGAGGTCCGCCTCAAGACGGTTGTTGAAGTTTGCGCGGTTCGGAAGACCCGTCAGGCTGTCATGGCGGGCGAGGAAGGAAATCTGTTCTTCGGAGCGCAGGCGGTCGGACACGTCTTCGTAGGTCGCAACCCATGCGCCATCCGGCAGCGTGCGGTAGCGTAGCTGCACCGACCTGCCGTTCGGCAGCTTTTCGACCATGGCACCGCCATCATTGGCCTGGACGGCGGCGCGGCGGCGCGCATAGACGTCACGCGCCTTGGCCTGCCGGACATCGGGATCGGTAAACAAGGCGGCAACGCCCTGATCGACGATCTCGCGCAGCGTCATGCCCTGCCGGACATGGCCTTCCGGGAAACCGAAGATTTCGCTGTAGCGCTTGTTGGCGATGAGCAGGCGCTCGTCCTTGTCGAACAGGCAAAGACCCTGCGACATGTTTTCGAGCGCCAGGTCGAGGTTCTTGGTCACTTCGGCCAGCCGGTCGGCAGCGGCCTTTTCCTTCGTCACGTCCTTGGTGATCTTGGCATAGCCCACGAGGGTGCCGCCGGCATCGCAGATCGGGTCGAGCACGACATGGGCCCAGAAACGCGAGCCGTCCTTGCGATAACGCCAGCCCTCGTTCTCGTACTTGCCCTCCTCGCGGGCGATTTCCAGCGCCCGCTGCGGCAGGCCGGCCGCGCGGTCATCTTCGCTGTAGAACTGAGAGAAATGCCGGCCGACGATCTCGTGTGCCTTGTAGCCCTTGTTGCGCTCGGCGCCCTCGTTCCAGTTGGCAACGCGGCCCTGCGGATCGAGCATGTAGATGGCATAGTCCTTGACGCCCTGCACGAGCATGGCGAACTGGCGCGTGCTTTCATTCGCCACAAGCTCCGCCTGACGCGCAAAGACCGCCGCGGTCAATCCGGTGAAGAGCAACGAGAAGGCGACGACGGCAATCAGCGGCACCATGAGGCTCGTCGAGATCAGCGTATCGTCGCTCACCGGCATCAGGCCGGGCTCGATACGCACGGCAGCCATGGCAATGAAATGCAGCGAGACGACAGCGAGCGCCATCAGGCCGGTCGCCACCACCCGGTCACCCACACGATGCTGCGGACGCACGCAGAATGTCAGCGAAAGCGCACCGAAAAGCCCTGCGCAGATCACCGAGGCAAAAACATAGGGCCAATCCCAGGTGAGCACGCCCGGCAGCTCCAACGCCGACATGCCGATGTAATGCATCGAGGTAACGCCGGCGCCGAGCAGCAATCCGCCGGCCACCACCGCGCTGCGGCCACTGACATAGGTCGCTACCGCTAGGCCGATCGTCGTGACGACGATGGCGACGCCGAGCGAGATCAGCGTCGGCTCCATGTCGAAACCCATGGCCATACCGGGATCATAGGCCAGCATCGCGATGAAATGTGTCGCCCAGATGCCGAAGCCGCTCGACGTGCCGGCCGCCCCGAGCCACAGATTGCGCGCCGTTCCCTTGCCGACAAGCGCGCGCTGCGTCAGCGTCACCGCGACATAGCAGGAGAGGAAGCAGATCAGCGCTGCGAGCAGCACGAGACGAAGATCGTGCTCGACGGTCAGGCAGGTCAGGATACGGAGCATGAAGGGTTCACCGGGTGGGAGCTGCTATCTGGCCCCACTCAGCCGGAGAAGATTAAAAAATGAGTGAATTCCGAAAGTATCCGGGCGCGCGCAGCGCCACCGCCTTTTATCATACTTAACGAATGTCAAAACGATGCAACTGTTTTGCTGTGTAACAGTTCCCGCGCGCAACCTGAGCGACGAAACCTCACAGCGTCAAGGCTTTGAGATCCGTCGCCGGGTCCTCCAGCGCCGCCCGGTCCGGCGTGCGTCCCATCTCGATCAGCTTCTTGCCGACGACATAGGCCTTGGCGTCATTGACCGCATCGACCGCGATGAGTTTACCATCGCGAAAATACCAGACGGAAACGGCGCCCTCGCGCTGGCCGGGGCGCACGAACGTATCGTCGAAGCCCATGCAGAAGCCGGCGATCTGCAGCTTGACGTCATACTGATCCGACCAGAACCACGGCTTCGGCTGATAGGG
This sequence comes from Shinella sp. CPCC 101442, assembly GCF_024704725.1. Taxonomy (GTDB): domain Bacteria; phylum Pseudomonadota; class Alphaproteobacteria; order Rhizobiales; family Rhizobiaceae; genus Shinella. The sequence goes on from NZ_JALIQS010000002.1 coordinate 896,089, forward strand.
CGCATCGCCGCCGGCGATGACGGCGGCTGCAGCCTCACCCTGATCGACGGCGTTCTGCACGGATTCGAGCCGCACGCGATTGCCCTCGAAGGGCAGGACCGCGCAGTCGCCCATGGCGAAGATCGCAGGGTCGGAGGTACGGGCATGGGCGTCGACGACGATGCCGTTCGCAACCTCGAGGCCGGCATCGCGGGCAAGCTGGTCGTTGGCCGTCACACCGATGCCGGCGATGACGACGTCGACGGGCAGCACGAAACCATCGGTCAGCTCCGCGCCGGTGACGCGTCCGTTTTCGCCGAGAAGGCGCACGAGGCCGGTCTTTTCGCGCACATCGACGCCGCGGGCATTGTGGATGGCCTTGAGGATGGTGGCGGTTGCCGGCGAGGCGACGCGGGCGAGAATGCGGTCGGCCATTTCGATGACCGTGACATGGAGCCCCCTGCCCCGCGCGACGGCCGCCGCTTCCAGCCCGATATAGCCGCCGCCGATGACCAACGCCCGGCGACCTTCCTGCATTTCGAGACCGAGGCGATCAGCGTCGCGATAGTCGCGCACGGTGAAGACGCCGTCGAGATCGCCACCGACCTCCGCCGGCAGGCGGCGCGGCGTCGCACCCGTTGCCAGCGCCAGGAATTGATAGTGCAGCGTCGAGCCGTCGCTGAGCGTCACGGTCCTGGCGTCGCGGTCGATCGCCGTCACCTCGGTGGAGAGGCGGATATCGACATTGTTGTCGGGATACCAGCTTTCCGGACGGAACATCAGGCGGGAGAGATCCGCCTCGCCGAGCAGGTATTTCTTCGAGAGCGGCGGCCGTTGATACGGGTGGCTCGCTTCAGAGGCGATGATGGTGATCGGCCGCTCATCCTTCAGCGCACGCAGTTTGGCAACGAGGGCGAACGCGGCCTGACCGCCGCCCACAACAACCAGTCTTCCCGTCACGATATTTCCATCCCGTCTTTCATTTTAACGAGAGGTAGCGCGCCGGGACCGGCGGCGTCAACTCATCGCCGCGCCGCCGGATTTTTCGTTTGCGTCAGGCCTTGGCCGGAATTTCGAGACCCTTCTGGACGGCCGGGCGGGCAAGGCAGCGCTCCAGCCATGCCATCACGGCGGGGAAACCGGCATAACCCAGCGCTTCTCGACCGCCGTAGAAGACGTCGGCGCCGCGAATCCACGGGAAGGTCGTGATATCGGCGATGCTATATTCGTCGCCCATGATAAACCGACGATCCTTCAGGCGGTCCTCGAGGATCGAGAGCAGGCGCTTCGATTCATCGCGGTAGCGCTCGACGGGATAGGAATTGTTGGCGACCTTGTCGGCCGCGAATTTGTGGAAATGGCCGAACTGGCCAAACATCGGGCCGACGCCGCTCATCTGGAACATCACCCAGGCCAGCGTCTCATAGCGCCCGGCGGCATCGGCGGGAATCAGCCTGCCGGTCTTTTCCGCGAGATAGACGAGGATCGCGCCCGATTCGAAGAGACCGATCGGCTTGCCGTCGGGACCATCGGGGTCGATGATCGCCGGAATGCGGCCGTTCGGGTTGAGCGAGATGAAATCCGGCGACTTCACGCCATCAGGCCCGAATTCGATGCGATGCGCCTCGTAGGCAAGGCCGAGTTCTTCCAGCGCGATCGACACCTTCACGCCATTCGGCGTCGGCAGCGAGTAGAGCTGGATGATGTCGGGATTTCGGGCGGGCCATTTCTTCGTGATGGGGAAGGCGGAAAGATCGGACAAGGCGGGCTCCTTCTGTGGCAGGACTGGCATATAGGAGCCGAACCCGGCACCGACAACCGACCGTCATCAGGCTTTTTGGGCAAGCCAGACCGTCGCGCCGCCGCAGTCCGGATCCTCGGCGAGATGCGCCAGCACGACAAAGCCGTTTTCCGCGAGAAGGGCCCGGTACTCCCCCGCATCGAGGCTCGCATGATAGAGCGGCTCGCCCACGAAATTTCCGATGGCGACGCCATGCGCAGTGCCGGACGTGAACATCAGCATCCCGCCCCGCTCGGTCATTGCCGCAAAACGCGGAAACATCGCCCGCTGATCCGCAGGCGTCAGATGGAAGAAGCTGTGCCAGGCGAGCACGCCGGCAAAGGTCTTTTCGGTGGCGAAAAGGCGCATGTCGGCGACATGCCAATCCGCTTTCGGATGACGCGTCCGGCAAAGGCCAATCAGGGTTTCGGAACTATCGACGCCCGTGACGGCAAAACCGCCCTCGATGAGACTGGCGGCCATGGGCTCGCCCGAACCACAGCCGAGATCGAGAATGGCAGCACCGGCAGCCAGCGGCGCCGTGAACCGGGCAAGCCAGGTTTTCTCAAGGAGGCCGCGGCCGCGGATACGATCGAACGTGGCGGCGTGTCGCTCGTAAAGCCCGGAAACGCGGTCGGCCTCGTCCATCTCAGAGCGCCTTGCGCACCCGTTCGATGATCTCGGCCGCGACGGAATTACCCTCATGCTCCGGCTTGCGGGCGCGCACGAGGCACGCCTCGGACTTCAGAATGACGCCGTCGGAGAGGATCTTCAGGTGGTTGGCGGTGAGCGTCGATCCCGTCGAGGTGATGTCAACGATGATATCGGCAGAACCCGAAGCCGGCGCGCCTTCCGTGGCGCCGAGGCTTTCGACGATGCGGTAGAGCTGGATGCCGTGATTGCCGGAGAAGAACTGCTGGGTCAGCCGCCAGTACTTCGTTGCAATGGTGAGGCGGCGACCGTGGCGGGCGCGGAAATCGGCGGCGACGTCGCCGAGATCGGCCATGGTATCGACGTCGAGCCAGATTTCCGGCACGGCGACGACGACATCCGCATGGCCGAAACCGAGGCGGGCGCAGAACTCGACGCGGGCATCCGCCTCCGCCAGTCCCTCGCGCACGAGGTCTTCGCCGGTCACGCCGAAATCGACGGTGCCGTTGGCGATCTCGCGCGAGATTTCGGACGCCGAGAGGAAGGCGATCTCGATATCGTCACGCCCTTCGACGCGACCGCGATAGGAGCGGTCGTTGCCGACGGCGACGACGGAAAAACCGGCGCGGGCAAGCACGGCGGAACTGTCTTCCTTCATGCGCCCCTTGGAAGGAAGGCCGATGGTGATGGTCATGCGGCGGCCCCCTTCACGCTGGCGATGCGGTCGAGCCACAGCGAGAAGCCGACGGCCGGGATACGCTCCCTGGCGCCGAGCAGCGTCAGCAGCCGGTCGAAACGGCCGCCGCCGGCCAGCACGAGCCCGTCTCCCTCCGGCGTGATCTCGAAGACGAGGCCGGTATAATAGTCGAGCGGGCGGCCGAAGGCGGCGCGATAGATGATCCCGGACGGATCAACGCCGGCTTCCCGAAGCGCCGTCACCCGGCTTTCGAAACGGGCGAGCGCTTCGCCGAGCGACAGCCCGACCTTGTCCGCGAAGACGGCAAGCGCTTCCGGTGCCTCGGCAAGGCTCAGTTCCAGCGCCAGGAACTCCCTGAGCAGCGCGAGCGTGCGGCCGTCGAGGCGGGTGTTGGCGAGTTCCATCTTCTCGCGCAGGCGCCGGGCGATATCGGCCGGGCTGCGGCTGGCATTGGTGGAATAGCCGGTCGCCTCCATCGTCTCGTCTATATGGGCGATCAGCGTCGTTTCGTCGTCGAGCTTGCCGAGAATGGCGAGGCGCTCGACCTCCGGGCCGAAGACCCCGGAGGGTGCCGGATCGGAAAGGTCATCCATCAGGCGCTGCAACTGCGCCTGGTTGCCGAAGGCATGAACGAGGCGTTTCTGCCAGCCGGCGGGCAGGCCGCAGGCCGCGACGACGGCTTCGAAGACCGATTGGTCGCCGAGCACGACGGACAGTTTTTTGCCCGGCAGGCGGTTCGCAAGGACGTTCAGCGCATCGCGGACGGCGCGCGCGTCGGCGCGGGCAACGTCGGGTTCGCCGAGGTCTTCGATACCGGCCTGGTAGAACTCGTTCGAGCCCTCGCGGCGCTGGCGAAAAACCTCCCCGAGATAGGCGTAGCGCCGCGGCGTTCCGGTCGCGGTCTCGATATGGCGCAGGCAGACGGGAATGGTGAATTCCGGCCTGAGGCACAGGCTCTTGCCCGTCTCGCTCTCCGTCATGAAGATGCGCCGGCGCAGGTCCTCGCCCGCCATGTCGAGGAAGGGTTCCGCGGGCTGGATGACCGGCATATCCACGCGCTCCGTGCCGAGCTTTTCAAGATCGGCGATCAGATCGGGCGCGAAGGCGGGGAGGTTGACGAGAGGCATCTCAGCCGGCCCGTGCCCGGTCTTCGGCCTGTGCGGCGAGGATTTCGCGCACCTTGGCGACGAGGTCGGCTTCCGGCACGGAAACCTGCGCCACGCGCGCCTCGCGCCAGGTCGTGTTGTCCTCGATCTCGCCGGAAAGGCGCTTGCCCTCGATCAGATCCTTGATCTGCACGAGACCTTCGGCGCGCTCGTCGCCGCCCTGGATGATGGCGACGGGGGCGTTGCGGCGGTCGGCATATTTCAGCTGGTTGCCGAACTTCTTCCAGTTGCCCTGGTACATTTCGGCGCGGATGCCGGCGGCGCGCAGTTCCTGCGTGAAGCGCTGGTAGCGGCCCATGCTCTCGATATCGCCGTCCATGACGGTGACGAGGACAGGAGCGATCACCTCATCCTGCCCGAGCTTGCCGAGGTTCTTCAGCGCCGTCATCAGGCGCGAGACGCCGATGGAGAAGCCCGTGGCCGGCACCGGCTGGCCCATGAAGCGCGAGACGAGGCCGTCATAACGACCGCCGCCGCCGACCGAACCGAAGACGACCTTTTCGCCCTTCTCGTTGGTGACGGAAAACTGGAGTTCGGCTTCGAAGACGGGGCCGGTATAGTATTCGAGGCCGCGCACGACAGAGGGGTCGATCTTGATGCGATCCGAACCATAGCCCGCCGAGGTGACGAGATGGCCGATCTGGTTCAGTTCCTCGACGCCTTCGCCGCCGCGCGTGCTGCCTTCGAGCAGCTTGGCGAGATCGGCGGCACTTTCGGCATAGTCCTTGATGCCGACGAAGAAGAGCACCTTCTCGATCTGGTCGTCGGCAAGGCCGGCGCCCTTGGTGAAGTCGCCGGATTCGTCCTTGCGACCGGCGCCGAGCAGCAGCTTCACGCCCTCGGGGCCGAATTTGTCGAGCTTGTCGATGGCACGCAGCACGTTGAGCCGGGCGCCCGCCTTGTCATCGCCGCCAAGGCCGATCGCCTCCATGACCCCGTCCAGAACCTTGCGGTTGTTGACGCGGATGACGTAGTCGCCGCGGGCAATGCCGAGCGCTTCCATCGTGTCGGCCATCATCATGCACATTTCGGCATCGGCCTGGACGCCGGCAGCGCCGACCGTGTCGGCGTCGAACTGCATGAACTGGCGGAAGCGGCCCGGGCCGGGCTTCTCGTTGCGGAAGACGTAACCGGCGCGATAGGTGCGATAAGGCAGCTGGATTTCGTTGAAATTCTCCGCGACATGGCGGGCGAGCGGCGCCGTCAGGTCGTAGCGGAGCGACATCCACTGGTCGTCATCGTCCTGCAGCGAGAAGACGCCCTCGTTCGGGCGGTCGCTGTCGGGCAGGAATTTTCCGAGCGCGTCGGTATATTCGAAGAGCGGCGTTTCGACGGGGTCGAAGCCGTAGTGCTCGTAGACCGCGCGGATCTTCGCCGTCATCTCGTTGACGGCGCGGATATCCATCGCGTCACGATCGACAAAGCCGCGCGGCAGGCGGGCTCTCAGCTTCTGTGGTTTTTTCTGCTTTTCGCTCATCGGGATACCCGAAATTCCTGTATTTCCGTTGCCGGTTTCCTAGCGGATTGGGCGGGCAGCGGCAAGGCGCAAAAGCCCCTTCAGGGTCGCCGGGACAGCGTATCCCAACTGTGCACGATCACCGCAGAGGCCGTTTGCGCCTGCGCCTTCGGAATGAGGATCGAATGGGTGTCGCCGCGGATGACGCCGCGCATCTCCGACTGGAAGGAAAGCCGCTTCATCTGGACATAGCCTTCCGGAATTGACGTCACCGACAGCGCGGTGCCGCCGTAGATATCGATGCTGGCAATCTCACGGGCACAAAGGCTGGCGACCAGCGCCTGGTCCTCCATGCAATTCCGGTAGTGACCGGTGATATAGCGGCGGATGCTGGTGCCGACGACGGCGCGCATTTCCGGGCTCTCGCGATATTCCAGCTGCGAGCCGCCGAGATAACGGATGTCGCGGCCTTCCCAGAGATTGCGGCTTTCCCCGGAGGCGAGAATGGAGGCGAGCAGGCGCCGTTCGGTCTGGGCATCCGCGCGGCGCAGAAAATCGACGATGGCGCCTGTCGCCCGCAGGTCCGGCTGGGCCATGCCGCGCTCCCAGCGCGAAACCGTCGTTGCGGAAAAGCCGAGCTTCCAGGCAACGTCATCCTGGGTGAGCCCGACCTTGACGCGATAGGCGCGCAATTGATCGATGAGGTCGTTGCGGGTGCTGAGGACAAAATGCCGCAAATTCAATCCCTGGACATGATAAAAGACAAATCCGCAACCTGAAGCAGAGTAAACGACCAGTCGCCCCGCTTTCGGCGGATTGCGATGTCGGCTACCCTTAAGGTTAGGTAAACGTCCATGATTGCCGTTTGGCAAGCGGCTCGACCGGAATCGGGCACGTTTTCCGGAGGTGCCGGCCCGCAAGGGCCAAGCGCCTCGCCAGTCGCGTGTCCCCCGGGCATGGCTGGCACCCTGCGCGGACCGGACGAATGGCATTGAAAGCGACCACCTCTTCACTCCATCTGGCCTCCATGGCCGAAATCGTCGGCATCGATTCCCGTACGTTCGAAACCGCCTTCGTCTGCGAGGACTGGAGTGCGGAGCTGGCGACGGGGCTGCTGACGCTCGGGCCGGAAACGGCCGTCCTGCACGGCACGGCCCGCATGTCCTGCGGCATCATGGATCTCATCCGCCTCTACGATCCGGCCGATCTGACGAAGGTGCTGCAGGCGCTGGAGGATGCGGCGACGATGTCGACAACCTTCACCTTCGCTACTAGCATCCGCCCGGCGCCGAACCTGTATCGGCCCGTCTTCTGTTCCGGCCAGTCCGAAACGGATGGCGTGAACGGTGCCATTCGCGGCACCTTTGCCATTGCCCGGCTGTGTTTTGCCATGAGTGCTAAGCCGGAAGCGTTGAACTGACCCCTTTTCTTTTGTGCGGCGGCCACCTATCTCCTCTCTCATGAGACAGGTTCTTCTGATGCTCGCCATTCTGGGCGCCCTCTTCTCCGGCTGGCTGCCGGCGATGGCGGCGACGCTGAATGCCGCGCAGCCGGCCGGCGCACATGCCATGCATGACATGGCTGGAAAGAACGGCGGCGAGCATGGCAAGACGAAGCCCATGGCTCATCCCGTCGCCTGTTCCGCCTGTTTCGCGATAGAGGCCGAGCGGCTCGAGCCCGCCGGCCGCATCTCCGTTCTTTCGGAACGCACCGCCATCGCCCCGCCGGCCCTTGTCGGCCTCGAGCCGCATCCGCTCGATCCTCCTCCCCGGTCCTGAACGAACCAAGAGACATCCCTCAATCTGTTCAGAACTGGAAAAACCAATGAACGCAAAGACTTTGCTTCTCGGCGCAGCGCTTTCGCTCGCCTTCACCCTGCCCGCTTTCGCCCAGGAGGCCGATCATTCCGCCCATCAGATGAGCGCGCCGGCCGGTGGCGAAAGCGCCTCCACCCAGGCCTTCATCGATGCCAATGCGAAGATGCATAAGGGCATGGACATCGAGTTCACCGGCAACGCCGACGTGGACTTCGTGCGCGGCATGATCGCCCATCACCAGGGCGCCATCGACATGGCGAAGGTGGAGCTGGAACACGGCAAGAATGCCGAGATCCGCAAGCTTGCCCAAGACGTCATCACCGCCCAGGAAGGCGAGATCGCCATGATGAAGGAATGGCTGGCGAAAAACGCCAAGTAAAACTTGCGAAAAACCAAGTTTAGAAGAATGGAGACCCGCCGGGAAACCGGCGGGTCTTTCTACATTGCCGCTCAGCCCTTGCGGGCGGCCTATTCGCCAGCAGAAAGTGCCCGCTGGGTCGCCGAGGCCTCGACGAGCGTGGCCGCGATGACCCGGGCCATCAGAAGGCTTGTTTCGCGAAGTTCGGTGCTGTTGCCGCTGCGGGCGGACCGGATGAGGCGAAAGCCCTCCCGGAGCATGATTTCCTGGGCCTTGTCGCAGGCCCAGTTCTCAAGACGAGAATCGTCGAATGCGGATGCTTTTGGCGCCATGTTCCCCTCATGCCAAATCATTCAGCACAAAGCGGCACGCTGCGACTACGCACGCGTATGTCGACCCCAGACTCTACAATATATGTATTTGCCGCTTGAACCAAAGCTACATGATTCGTTGTAGAATCAAAGATATATTTGTGACGGCATCCCTAGAATTGGGGTCGCGCCAGCCTATTTCTGTTTGCTTCGACTTCCGGGCGGCAGAAACACCCCTCGACATGGTCGTTGACGAGGCCCATCGCCTGCATGAAGGCGTAGACGGTGGTGGGGCCGACGAAAGTCCAGCCGCGCTTCTTCAGATCCTTCGACAGGCGCACGGAGGTGGGTGTCGTGGGATTGGCGACGATGATGTCCCACTCCACGCGCTCGGGCCGTTCCTCCGGCGTCGGCTCGAAGCCCCAGAAATAGCGGGCGAGCGTGCCGAATTCTTCACGCAGTGCCTGCGCCCGTTTTGCGTTGTTGATCGTCGAAACAATCTTGCCGCGGTGACGCACGATGCCGGCGTCGGCAAGGCACCGGGCGATATCCGCATCGTCGAAGGCCGCGACCTTGTCGAGATCGAAGCCGGCAAAAGCCGCACGGAACCCCTCCCGCTTGCGCAGGATCGTCAGCCAGGACAGGCCGGACTGGAATCCTTCGAGGCAAATCTTCTCGAAGAGCCTGATATCGCTGGTGACGGGATGGCCCCATTCCTCGTCGTGGTAGCGGCGATAGTCCTCCAGATTGCCGTGCCATGCGCAGCGCGTGCGCCCATCGTCGCCTTCCAGCAAACCTCGTCCCGTCATCGCCGTCTCCGTTTTCCTTTTGTTCCGCTTTACCACTCGTCAACCACATTTGGAAAGCCGGCAATAACCCTACTCAAAGCTTTATCGGATCGGCGCATGTTTCATGAACGGCCGTTTACCATTCGCTTCATCTGAGGGTGCAAGCATTTTCCCGAACCGGCGCCGCAATGTTTTCTGGCGGCGCAGACCGGCGACGATCAGTAGCGAGTACGTCCGATGTTGATACGAATGCTTTTGGCGACCACCCTTCTTGCCACGACGACCGTGGCCCATGCCAATGACCGGTATATAAGCAAGCCGCCCGTCATCATCAGCCCCGACCTCACCGCTCCCTGGGTGATGCAGCTGACGGGCGAAGGCGTGCAGCCGGCCGTCGTCACGCGCCGCATCATCCAGCGCCAGCAGGTGCAGCAGCGCCGCGTCATCCGCCGCGACAATGCGGCCCGCGTCGAGCAGGTCTCGGCAACGGGCCAGGCGCGCAACGTCATCAAGTCGAAGTTCGACCCGATGTACCTGCCTCAGACCGTGTCCTACGAGACGGAGCACAAGGCCGGCACGATCGTGATCGACACCAACAATCGCTTCCTCTACCTCGTGATCGGCGACGGCAAGGCACGGCGCTACGGCGTCGGCGTCGGCAAGCCGGGCTTCGAATGGGCGGGTGCCCACAAGATCACCCGCAAGGCCGAATGGCCGACCTGGACGCCGCCGCAGGAAATGGTCGCCCGCGAGGCTGCGAAGGGCCACTACCTGCCGGCCTCCATGGAAGGCGGCCCGGAAAACCCGCTCGGCTCGCGCGCCATGTATCTCGGCTCGACGCTCTACCGCATCCACGGCACGAACGCCCCCTGGACGATCGGTTACGCGGTCTCGTCGGGCTGCATCCGCATGCGCAACGAGGATGTCGTCGATCTCTACGACCGCGTCGATGTCGGCACCAAGGTCGTCGTGATCTGAGACGAATGTCCGCTGCAACAAAGCATCTCCGGCTGCCCCGCGGCCGGAGATGTCTGCATTTATCGCCGCCTCTTCGGCAACAGAACGAAGAAAACCGCCCTCACATTCGTCTTACTGCGGGAAAGCCGACTTGAAATCGGTCAAAACTCGGCTAGCCTCGCGGCATTCAGGGATTGAGAGGGAATTCAACATGCGGAAATACGCATCGATCTTGCTGGCAGCGACCATCGCCGCCACGGCGGTCATGCCGGCGACCTCGGCGAGTGCCTTCCCCGGCGCCGTCACGGGGAGCCAGGCCGCAACGACGTCCGACGTCACGCTGGTCGTCCAGCAGAGCAAGAAACAGGTGGCGCAGAAGTTCAAGCGCACCAAGGTGCGCTTCGTCACCGATCAGGCGCCCGGCACCGTCATCGTCGATACCAACAACAAATTCCTCTATTATGTCGAGGGCAACAACAAGGCGACGCGCTACGGCATCGGCGTCGGCCGTGACGGCTTCGGCTGGTCGGGCGTGGTGAAGGTCGGCCGCAAGGCGGAATGGCCGAGCTGGACGCCGCCGGCCGAGATGCGCCAGCGCGAGGCCAAGAAGGGCCGCATCCTGCCCGTCGTGCAGGAAGGCGGCGAGGACAACCCGCTCGGCGCCCGCGCGCTCTACCTGTACAAGGGCGGACGCGACACGATCTTCCGCATCCATGGCACGAACCAGCCCTGGACGATCGGCCAGAACATGTCGTCAGGCTGTATCCGCATGATGAACAAGGACGTGGAGCATCTCTATTCCCGCGCCGATGTCGGCACCAAGGTCGTCGTCGTCGGCCCTGGCAACCGTCAGGGCGCGGTCAGTTACAACGACAAGGGCGTCGATTTCTTCGGCAACCTCTTCGGCTTCGGCGGCTGAACAGCCGTCCCAACATGCTCACGATGCCGGCCTTGCGCCGGCATCGTCGTTTCAGCCAGCCGAACAGGATATCTTTCCGGTGCGCCTGACCGCTTCGTCGAACTTTTCGCCCTCGACCTTCAGCGTATAGGTCCCCTCAAAGTTCAGACCGTCCTCGTCCACCGTCGTCAGCACGACGAAATCGAGGGTCGCAAACGGCTGGTTCTCGCCGGCCTCGGCATGGACGAGCAGACGCAGCTCGCCGTCGTGCAGCCAGTGGTGCGTCAGCGACGATTGGTCGAGCGCCACCTTGTCCAGCCCCTTCTGGGCAAGATCGGCGGGAAGCGTCAGCGTGCCGCGGAAGTTCAGGATGCCGCCAAGGCTGTAGCTGAAGCCGGCCTCCGCTTCGAACGAGACGTTCTTGTCCTCGACCGCGCAACTGAACCCACCGGTGGCGAGCGCAGGCGACGAGAGGGCGGCAAAGGCTGTGAGCGAAAGCAGAAAGCGGCGCATGAGGATCTCCTGACCGGAACGATGCCGCTCCTCTAGCAAACGCAGGGCGCTGCGGCTGTTCCCGGTGTGACAGGGCTCAGGAAAGCACGGCCGGCTTGTTTCCGCCATAGGCCCAGTCCAGCAGTTCCACCGTATGCAGAATGGGGATTTGTGTTCCCGTCGCGATCTGCGTGATGCAGCCGATATTGCCCGTCGCGATGAGGTCCGGCTTCGTCGCCTCGATGTTCCTGACCTTGCGTGCCTTCAGCTTTCCGGAAATCTCCGGCTGCAGGATATTGTAGGTTCCGGCAGATCCGCAGCAGAGATGCCCCTCCGCCGGATCGCGCACCGCAAAACCCGCCTTCCTGAGCAGCACTTTCGGCGCCATGGTGATCTTCTGGCCGTGCTGCATGGAACAGGCCGAATGATAGGCGACCGTCAGGCCCTTCGCCTCCTGCTCCGGCAGATCGAGCGTCGACAGATATTCCGTCACGTCCCTGGCGAGCGCCGAAACCCGCGCCGCCTTGTCCGCATAGGCAGGATCGAGGCGCAGCATGAAACCGTAGTCCTTGATCGTCGTGCCGCAGCCCGAAGCGGTGATGACGATCGCATCGAGCCCGCCCTTCTCGATTTCGCCGAGCCAGACATCGACATTGCGGCGCGCGGCCTCCAGTGCCTGTTCCTCGCGGCCCATGTGATGGACGAGCGAGCCGCAGCACACCTCGCCGACAGGGGCCACGACCTCGACGCCGAGACGCGTCAGAAGCCGGATCGTTGCCGCGTTGATCTCCGGCTTCAAGACCGGCTGGGCGCAGCCGGACAGGATCGCGACCCGCCCGCGGCGCGGGCCTGTGGCCGGATGCGTGCCGGGCCCCGCGCCGGCGGATGCCTTCGGCAACCTGCGCGGCGCAAGATCCAGCATCACGCCAAACGGTTCGAGCGGCTTGAAGCGCTTCAGAAGGCCTGCAAAGGGCCGGCCGAGGTTTGCCGCCTTCAGCGCGAGGCGGAAACGGCGCGGATAGGGCAGCGTGACGGCAAGGACGCCGCGTGTCAGCCGGTCCCAGAACGGGCGCTTGTAGGTGGCTTCGATATGCATGCGCGCATGGTCGACGAGATGCATGTAGTCGACGCCGGAGGGACAGGTGGTCGTGCAGGCGAGGCAGGAGAGACAGCGATCGATATGGGTCACCACCTGCGCATCCGCCGGCCGGTCGTTTTCCAGCATGTCCTTGATGAGATAGATGCGCCCGCGCGGACTGTCGAGCTCGTTGCCGAGCGTCACATAGGTCGGACAGGTTGCGGTGCAGAAACCGCAATGAACGCATTTGCGCAGGATCTTTTCGGATGTCGCAACGTGGGGATCGGCAAGCTGATCTGCGGTGAAGTTGGTTTGCATCGTTCAGGCCAACTCCTCGAACGTAAAGGAAACCGCATAGCGGACCAGAGTAAGGTTCGGGACGGCCCGGGCCGCGGAGATGGTGCGCTGGTCGAAGTCGCTGGCAACGACGATACCCCGCACCTGCGTCGTTCCGTCCTCGTCCATGATATCGCCGATATAACCCAGTATCTGGCCGACGACCCGAGCATCGGTCTTTCCCGCCTTCAGCTCCACGACGACGCTGCGTCCTTCCGCATCCCGGCAGAATATGTCTATGAAACCGGATGTGACCGCCCGCTCCGCCCCATCGTCGAGGATTGTCAGGCCAGGCTCCAGCTTCGTGATTTCTCGACGCAATGCCGCCTGCATATCCCGCTCGAGGGACAGCTTTTGCTTCTGGTCGACAAGAGCCGCGTTCAGGACATCCGCCGGAGGGCTCGTTGCAGCGATGTTCAAGGCTGGGCCATCCGAGAGAAACTTGCCATATCGAACCACGGCATTCTTGTAGGATTGCAGATTGTTGCGAATATTTCCGTCGAACTGGATCTTGCTGAGGTTGGGTTTGCCGGCCCGCTCGTCCGCGCTTGAATAGGTGAGATCCGCGATCAACGCATCGAAACCTCCGTTGGTCCAGCAATCGTCCAGACTGCCATAGCTTTGTTCGACCTTGGCGACGCGGTGAAGCTGGGCGGCTCGGGTGTTTTCACCGTATTCCTGGGCAAGCAGCCAGTCCTTGTAGTCACTGCGCAATGGCGCCTCCCGACATGCGAAACAAATTGTGCGGATCAAAGGCCGCCTTCACCCGCGCCTGGAGCGCCGTCACGGCCTCCGTCTGCGGCTGGAACGCCTGTGTTGCGGCCAGCACCTCGGGACGCGCCCTGAGAAGCGTCGCATGTCCACCGCCGACGGCCTTGACGTAGCGGCGCAGCAGCGCGGCCTCGGGATCGGCCTCCATGCGCAGCCAGACGAGGCCGCCCTGCCAGTCGTAGAAGGCATCGACGCCGGTTTCGAGCCGCAGCGCCGCGACGAGCTGCTGGCCGGCAACGGGGGCGACGGAGACGCGCCAGAGCGGGCGCGGCGTGCCATCGGCATAGGGCGCGCCGTCGCGGATTTCGCGCCAGAGGCGGCGTGTCCCCTCGACCTCGAGGCGGGAGACGGCGCCGAAGCGGGCCATGGCTGCGGCGAGCTTTTCGCCGCGCACGGCGACGGAGGCGGCAAGGCCTTCGAGACGCAGCACGGTGGCAGCACCCTGCGGCAGCGCGCCGCCGGCAAAACGGCCGCGCACGCTCTCGGGCAGGTGCGCCGCGCCGGAGACTTCAACCGACATCGACATGGCCGTCGCCATGGCGGCGGCGGCCTCGGCGTCATTGAGATCCGAGACGACGATGGTGACAGCGGTTTCCGGCACAGGCAGAAGACGGAAGGTGACCTCCGTCAGGAGCGCCAGCGAACCGTGCGAACCGGCGAGCAGTTTGACGAGATCGAGACCCGTGACGTTCTTCATGACCCGCCCGCCGGCCTTCACCACCTCGCCCCTGCCGTTGACGAAGCGCAGGCCGAGCAGGCTGTCGCGTGCAGCCCCTGCCACGAAACGGCGCGGGCCGGATGCGTTGGTGGCGAAGACGCCGCCGATGGTGGGAATGCCGGAGGCGCCGAGCACGCCGCGCAGGTCGTTCGGCTCGAATGCGAGCATCTGGCGCTTTTCGGCGAGCGCCGCTTCCACCACCTCCAGCGGCGTGCCGGCGCGGGCGGTCATGGTCATTTCGGCCGGGTTGTAGGCAACGATGCCGCTAAGGCCCCGCGCCGAAAGCACCTCGGCCCCGTCGGGCACGCCGTGCAGGCTGCGCGTCCCGCCGCCGCGGATGACGAAAGGCGACCCCGAGAGGGCCGCGACCTGGACGAGGCGGCTGGCAGCCTCCTCGGAAAGCGGTTCGTGGATCGGCGTCATGCGGAGGGGCGCCCTTCGAGCGGGAAGACTTTGGAGGGGTTCAGCAGCCATTGCGGATCGAAGGCGGCGCGCACGGCCATCTGCTGGGCGAGATCGGTATCGCTGTATTGATGGCGCATCAGGTCGCGCTTCTCGATGCCGACACCGTGCTCGCCGGTAAGGCACCCGCCGACATCGACACAGAGTTTCAGGATCTCGTTGCCGGCGGCTTCCGCGCGGGCGGCATCTTCCGGATCGTTGGCGTTGAAGAGAATGAGCGGGTGCATGTTGCCGTCACCCGCATGGAACACATTGGCGACACGCAGGCCGTATTTTTCGACGATCTCCGCAGTGCCGCGCAGCACGGCGGGCAACTGGCCGAGCGGCACTGTCCCGTCCATGCAGATATAGTCGGCGATGCGGCCGGTGGCGCCGAACGCGGATTTGCGGCCCTTCCAGATAAGGGCCGCCTCCGTCGCAGACTGGCTTTCCTTGACGACCTTCACGCCATGGCGGCCGGCGATCTCGATGATGCTTGCCAGCATCGCCTCCATCTCCGCCTCGGAGCCCTCGACCTCGACGATCAGCAGCGCCTCGACATCCATCGGATAGCCGGCATGGGCAAACGCCTCGCAGATCTCGATGGCCGGCTTGTCCATGAACTCGATCGCGACCGGGATGATGCCGGCGCCGATGACATCGGCGACGCAGGCGCCTGCCTCCTCCGAACTGTCGAAGCCGAACAGCACGGGTCGCGCGCCCTCGGGCTTGGCGACGAGACGCACAGTCGCCTCCGTGACGATGCCGAGCTGGCCTTCGCCGCCACAGACGACACCGAGCAGGTCCAGCCCGCCGGCATCGAGCGCCTTTCCGCCGAGTTCGACGATGGTGCCATCGATCAGCACGAGCTTGACGCCGAGCAGGTTGTTGGTCGTCACGCCATATTTGAGGCAATGCGCGCCACCGGAATTCATTCCGATATTGCCGCCGATCGTGCAGGCGAGCTGCGAGCTGGGATCCGGCGCATAGAAATAGCCATCGGCGGAAACCGCCTCGGAAATGGCGAGGTTTGTGACCCCGGCCTGCACAGTGGCGGCGCGGTTGGCAAAATCCACCTCCAGGATACGCGACATCTTGGAAAGGCCGATCACGACGGCGTCCTCCTGCGGGATCGCACCACCTGACAACGACGTACCGGCACCGCGCGGCACGATGGGCACGCCGTAGCGGTTGCAATATTTCATCACCGCCGCGACCTGTTGGGTCGTCTCCGGCAGGGCGACGGCGAGCGGCAGGCGGCGATAGGATACGAAGGCATCCGTCTCGAAGGGCACGAGTTCGCGCGGCTCATGCACGAGGCAGCCTTGCGGCAGGAGGTCGAGAAGGTCGGCGACGATCTCGCGACGGCGTGAAAGCACTGCCTGCCGCGGCTCCAGAAACCCGATCTGATCCATCCTCTTCAGCCTCCGCGCTCAGTGGTCTGTTTTCTTTACCACTTCCTATCGAGAGGCGCAAATGCTAAGCATTTTGTCCGCTTCGGCAACAATTGGACGCGACTGAATGACAAACCTCGGCGATCTCGAAATCTTCTCTCGCGTGATCTCCATGGGAAGTATGTCGGCAGCAGGGCGGGCGCTCGGTCTATCCCCTGCCGTCATCTCCAAGCGCGTGAAAAGACTGGAGGAACGCCTCGGCACAAGGCTCTTCCAGCGCACCACGCGGCAGATTTCGCTGACCGAGGCCGGACAAGGGTTTTACGAACGCATCGTCGGCATCCTCGCCGGCATCGAGGAGGCCGAATCCTTCGTTTCCGGCCGCTCCGGCGCCATGCGCGGCACATTGCGCATTTCCGCGCCGACCTCCTTCGGCCGTATGCATATCGCACCCAACCTCAAGGGCTTCATGGATGTCCATCCGGAGCTTGTCGTGAACCTCGTCCTTACCGACGACTTTTCCGATATCGTCGGCGGCGGCTTCGATCTCGCCATCCGCATCGGCGAATTGTCGGATTCCTCGCTCGTCGCCCGGCGGCTCGCATCGGTGCGGCGCGTGCTGTGCGCCTCGCCGGATTACATTGCCCGCCGCGGCACGCCCGCCACGCTGGAGGACCTGGCGGGCCATGTCTGCCTGCCGCCGCACACGCAGGATGTCTGGCGGCTCGAGGGCCCGGAAGGCGGCGTCACCTATCGCCCGCAGGGGCCACTCTATACCAATTCGAGCGAAGTGGTGCGCGAGGCGGTGTTCTCCGGCATGGGCATCGCGTTGCGCTCCACCTGGGACGTCGGCCCGGCGCTGAAGAGCGGCGACCTTGTGCAGGTGCTGCCGCAATATGAAGGATCGCGCAACGTGGTCTTGTCGGCCGTCTATCCGAGCCGGCAGTTCCTGCCGGTCAAGGTGCGGCTGTTCATCGATTATCTCGCAGACCTCTACGGCCCCCTGCCCTATTGGGAGCGCTGAATTCCCGCCCCGCCACAAGGAGGAAACGCATGATAGGCAAGATCGCACTGACGGCTGCCCTTCTGGGGTCGGCACTGCCGGCAACTGCGGCGGATCGGTCACTCGACGCCCTGTTCAAGGGGCTCGACGATGCCTGCGAATACACCGAGCCCTTCGGAAACATGTTCCAGTCGATCTATGCCTTTGCCCGCAAGGAAGGCCAGCTGATGCGGCCCAAGGGCTACGAAGACGTCTTCGGCGAACTTTCCATCAAGCCTGTGGACGAGTACCTGCACATCACCATGCCGGTCATCGGCGGCACCTGGCGCGGCGTACCGGTCAAGGAAATCGAGATCCTGATCACCCCGCTCGAAAGCGGCCTCAGCGCGCATGCCATCATCTTCGAGACGAAGGCGCTGAAAAAGGCAGAAGCCGCCTTCAAGAAGCGCGGTCTCGCGGCCCAGAAAAAGCTGGCCAAGCAGGACGACGGTGGCTTCGGCTGGCAGACGGGCTTCTTCGTGCGCGACGGCGTTCCGCGCTATGAGTGCGACCTGTCGACGTAGCGCCACCCACGCTCAGCGCCAGCCGTCTTTAGTGCTTGTCCTCTTCCGCATGCTTGTTGCGGATCGCGCGCACGAGCAACCACATGCCGACGATGACGAAGGGCACGGCGATGCCGGTCAGGGTTTCCGGCTTCACCTCCAGACCGAGACCATGCGCCGCCTTCGCGACATAGCCGAAGAGACCCACGACATAGTAGGAGATCGCCGCGACCGAGAGGCCTTCAACGGTCTGCTGCAGGCGCAGCTGCAGTTTCGCGCGGCGGTCCATCGAGTTCAGCAGCGTCGAGTTGAGCTGCTCCAGTTCCACGTCGATCCAGCTTCGAAGCAGTGCTGTCGCCCGGGCGAGTTTGCGCGACAGGTTCGCCTGTCGTTCCTCAACCGACTGACAGGTGCGCATGGCGGGCGCCAGGCGGCGTTCGAGGAAGAAGCCGAGCGTTTCGTAACCGGGCACGGCCGTCTCCGCGAGCGTGCGGATGCGCTCCTGCACGATGCCGTAATAGGCGCGGCTGGCGCCGAACCGGTAGAGACTGAGCGCGGCGTTCGCCTCCAGCTCGGCGGCAAGGCGGGTGATCTCGGTCAGGAGTTCGTCGGCCCTGTCGCGGGCGTGCTGCTTCATGGCATTGGTGATGCCCGTCAATCCGTCCTCGATGCGCCGGATATCCGGCGAGAGCGACTGGGCGAGCGGCAGGCCCATCATGGCGAGCGTGCGATAGGTTTCGATGTCGAGCAGGCGCTGGACGAGCGCGCCCCGCCCGGCCTCCGTCATGCCGCGATCGATGACGAGGATCTGCGTCAACCCGTCGCCGTCCTGACGAAAGTCGGTGAGCACGACGCCCTGGCCGTTCTTGATCTCGCTGTAACAGAGGCTCGTCGGGTCGAAGCTGGCGATCGCCTCGCGGGTTTCCGGCGTGTCGGGGCGGATTTCCAGCCGGATGCCCGAAATCAGCGTGCCGGGCGGCGAAAAGCTGTCGCCGAACGGGTGGACGGGCACTTCGCCGCCGAATTTCTCCGGCACCGGGCCGTCCCAGAAGTAGGTCGAGAATTCCGTATGCCGTTCCCAGCGCAGCGTGCCCTGGCCCCAGCTCAGCGCATGGTGGCTGGAGTCGCGTCCCGGCGGCGAGATGCCGCGCGAGCGCGACAGTTCCCCCATCACCGCATGATCAACCGCCGAACCGCCCTCGGTGAGGAAGGCGAGCTGGAAGATCACGCGCGGCGACGGCACCAGCGCATATGGTCGCGAATGTATTTCCCCGAGCGCCTGCGCACGCGCAGTCGCCTGCGGAAAGGCGAAGCTTCCCTTACCCATGTTCTGCACCGTCCCCCTTCGTGCAACAGCACAGTCTTAACAAATGTCAGGCGCCGAGAGATAGGGCGCATTGACGCAGGCCATCGGAATACAGTGGACAAGATTATTGACCAGTTTCCGCGCAGGTTGATACACTTGCGATGTGACCGAAACCCCGTTCGACCTTTTTGCCCGCATCAGCCACAGCCGCACCGCCGACGAGGTCGTGCGGCAGATCGAGCTTTTGCTGCTCGAAGGCGTGCTGCGCGACGGCGACAGACTGCCCGGCGAACGCGAGCTTTCCAAGCGGCTCGACGTGTCGCGCCCGATCCTGCGCGATGCATTGAAGGAACTGGAAAATCGCGGATTGCTGATCAGCCAGCATGGCGACGGCACCTATGTCGCCGACATTATCGGGCAGATATTTTCCCGCCCGGTCGTCGATCTCATCGCCCGGCACCAGCGGGCGACGGAGGACTATGTCGAGTACCGCCGGGAACTGGAAGGCATCACCGCCGAGCTCGCCGCCCGCCGCGCCACGGAATACGACCGGCAGATGCTGACCCGCATCATGCAGGCGATGCGCGCGGCCCATGAGAGCGGCTCCTTCGACGCCGAACTCGAAACCGATGTTGAGTTGCACAACGCCATCGGCGAAGCCGCGCATAATATCATCCTGCTGCACACGCTGCGCGCGTGCTACCGGCTGCTGGAACAGGGGATTTTTTTCCACCGTCACCTCGTTTTCTCCTCCGAAGAGGCGCGCGGCCATCTTCTCGCACAACACGAGGCGATCTATGCGGCCGTCATGGAAGGCGACGGAAATGCGGCACGAAATGCCGCACAGGCGCATATGGACTATATCGCCGTCGCAATCCGCGACGCCGAACGCAGCGGAGAATGGCAAAGAATTGCACAGCTGCGCATGCAAAAACGCGGTATTCCCCCACAAGCCTGACTTGCGCCGTAAATCTCACGCAAGCATGATGAACGATAAACGAGTCGGCAGATCCATGCCGCGAGAGGAACCACAAGACCTTGAACATTCTCAACCGTATCGCAAGTGACGTCCAACTCATGTTCCGCAGACCCATGCGCGAGCAGTATGGCGCACTGTGCTATCGGCTGAAGAAGAGGAGTTCGGCGGTCGAGGTTCTCCTCATCACCAGCCGCGACACCGGTCGTTGGGTCATTCCCAAGGGGTGGCCGATGGACGGCAAGAGCGCCGCCGCCGCCGCCGCCCGCGAGGCCTGGGAAGAGGCCGGCGTGAAGGGCAAGGTCGCCGATGCCTCGATCGGCAGCTATCACTACCTGAAGGGCATGCCGGAAGGGCTGAAGGTCGATTGCCGCGTGCGTGTTTTCGCGCTCGAGGTGGATGACATCTGCAAGAACTTTCCGGAAAAGGGCGAGCGTCGCGCCGAATGGGTCGATTGCACCGAGGCTGCCGCCCGCGTGCATGAGCCGGGCCTCAAGGCGCTGCTTCTTGCCTTCGAACAGAAAATTCTCGCTGACGTCGCTCCCGCGGCCAAAAACGGCACGACCGGCGCCCAATAGCGCGCATCGTCATATTGCCGCCGATGCCCTGAGGCGATACTGCCTTTTGGCAATTACGGAGCAGCATGAATGGCGAATTCTCAGGTCCAGCTACGCAAGCCGACGCTGGACAAGGATCTGGAAAAACTGACCTTCACCGAACAGGCCACGCACTTCGTGCTGCGGTCGTGGACGGGTGTAGGCATTTCGCTGGTCTTCCTGCTCATCGCCATGGCCGTTGCCAACACATTCGCGACCGGCACGCCGGGCGTTCTCGTCGTTGCCGTCACGGCCGCCCTTGCCGCCTACATGGCCATGAACATCGGCGCGAACGACGTGACGAACAATGTGGGTGCGGCCGTCGGCGCGCGCGCCATGAGCATGGGCGTGGCGCTCGCCATCGCCGCCATCTTCGAGATTGCGGGCGCCCTGCTCGCCGGCCAGGGCGTTGCCCAGACCGTCGCGTCGGGCATCGTCGATCGCGCCGTCTTCCCGAGCCCCGACGTCTTCGCCTGGGCGATGATGGCAGCCCTCATTTCCGCGGCCCTGTGGATCAATATCGCCACGCTCGCCAATGCGCCGATCTCCACCACCCACTCCATCATCGGCGGCGTCATCGGCGCAGGCGCGGCGGCGAGCGGTTTTCACAGCGTGCAATGGGACGCCATCGCCGTCATCGTCGTCAGCTGGACCGTCTCGCCGATCCTCGGCGGCGTGATCGCGGCGGCATGCCTCTATTTCATCAAGGAATTCATCATCTACCGCGACGACAAGATCGAAGCGGCCAAGACCTGGGTTCCCGTGCTCGTCGCCGTCATGGCCGGCTCCTTCGCGGCGTTTCTCGTCAATGGCGGCACAAACGGCTTCTATGACATTCCGATCGGCAAGGCGCTCCTCGTCGGCCTCGGCTTCGGCATCGCCACTTATGTCGTCACGCGCCCGATCATCCGCCGCACCGCGGAAGGCCTCGACAACCGCAACCAGTCGCTGCGCGTGCTCTTTCGCATTCCGCTGATCTGTTCGGCGGCACTGCTCTCCTTCGCCCATGGCGCCAACGACGTGTCGAACGCCGTCGGCCCGCTCTATGGCGTCGTCTCCGCGCTACGCTCGGGCGACAGCGGCAGCGGGGCGGCGATCCCCCTCTGGGTGATGATCATCGGCGCCTTCGGCATCTCGCTCGGCCTGCTGCTGTTCGGCCCGCGCCTCATCCGCATCGTCGGCAACGAGATCACCAAGCTCAATCCGATGCGCGCCTTCTGCGTGGCGCTGTCCTCCGCCGTCGCCGTGCTGACCGCCTCCGCTTTCGCGGTTCCCGTCTCCTCCACCCATATAGCCGTCGGCGCAGTCTTCGGTGTCGGGCTTTTCCGTGAGTGGTACACGCGCAATTCGCAGCGCCGGATCGACTATATCCGCAGCCGCGGCAACGGCATCGCGCCCGAGGAAGAACCGGCCAATCTCGACGAGACCCGTCGGCGCTATCTCGTGCGCCGCTCGCATTTCATGACGATCATCTCGGCCTGGATCGTGACGCTGCCCGTCTCCGCCATGCTCTCGGCCCTCGTCTTCCTCGCGCTCAACGCACTCTTCACCTGAGAACCAGACCATGCGTGCCAATTACCGGATGCAGCGCCTCTTCGTCGGCGACGGCCTTGTGGAAGGACAGGCTTTCGAGGCCTCGAAGGAACACTTCCACTATCTCGCCAATGTGCTGCGCATGGGGGACGGCGATGCCGTGCTGCTGTTCAACGGGCGCGACGGCGAGTGGCGTGCGGACCTGTCGCTGCCGACCCGCAAGCGCCTGCTCCTGACGCCGGTCGAACAGACCCGCCCGCAGCCGGCTCCGTCGGACCTGCACTATCTCTTCGCGCCGCTGAAAGTCGGCCGGCTCGACTATCTCGTGCAGAAGGCCGTGGAGATGGGTGCGGGCGTGCTGCAACCCGTCATGACACAGCATGTGCAGGGCAAGATCACCAGCATCGAGCGGCTTGAGGCGAATGCCACCGAGGCCGCGGAACAATGCGGCATTCTCGCTATCCCGCGCGTCGCGGCGCCCCGCAAGCTGGAGGATCTGCTCTCCGACTGGCCGCGCGAACGCCGCATCGTCTTCTGCGACGAGGGTCATGGCAGCCAGAACCCGCTGCCGGTGCTTCAGGCGATCACGGAGCGCAAGCTGGCGCTGCTCGTCGGCCCGGAGGGCGGCTTTTCCGATGAGGAGCGGACGCTCCTGCGCAATCTCGATTTCGTCACGCCCATTCCGCTCGGCCCCCGCATCCTGCGCGCCGATACGGCGGCGGTCGCGGCGATGGCGGTCATCCAGGCGGCAATCGGTGATTGGCATTAGGCAATTTTTTGCGCTTGCCTGCCCGCAAGGAAGATTTTTCCCGAAAAGTCGAATGGGATTTTTTGAATCTGCCTTGAAAGGAATTCGCTTGCACCGCATCTATTTCCGGTCCAAGCACCCTCCCAAGCCCGGCGCTCCGCCGGGCGCCATCCGTTCAGAAGAAGACGCCCATGGCCCGTGATACCACCGACCAGACGCCGATCCGCACCGTCGCGGACATGGCGGAATACCTCGCCGACGGCAACAAGCCGAAGGAAAGGTTCCGCATCGGCACCGAGCACGAGAAATTCGTCTTCTTTACGGCCGATAACAGTCCCGTACCCTATTTCGGCGACGCCAGCATCTCGGCGCTCTTGAACGGCATGCAGGCCAAGACCGGCTGGGAACCGATCATCGATGCCGGCAACATCATCGGCCTGGCAGAGCCGTCCGGCATGGGCGCGATTTCGCTGGAGCCCGGCGGCCAGTTCGAGCTTTCGGGCGCGCCGCTCGAAACGCTGCACCAGACCTGCAAGGAATCCAACCAGCACCTCGCGACGCTGCGCGAGATCGCCGAACCGCTCGGCATCCGCTTCCTCGGCATGGGCGGCAGCCCGAAATGGACGTTCCCGGAAACGCCCCGTATGCCGAAAAGCCGTTACGACATCATGACCCGCTACATGCCGAAGGTCGGCAGCCAGGGCCTCGACATGATGTATCGCACCTGCACGATCCAGGTGAATCTCGACTTCTCCTCGGAAGTCGACATGCGCCGCAAGATGCAGGTGTCGCTGAAGCTGCAGTCCATGGCGACCGCGCTCTTCGCCTCCTCGCCCTTCACCGATGGCAAGCCGAACGGCCTGCTGTCCTGGCGCGGCGATATCTGGCGCGACACCGACAACAACCGCTCCGGCCTCATCCCCTTCGCCTTCAAGCCGGATTTCGGCTTTGCGAACTATGTCGAATGGGCGCTCGACGTGCCGATGTATTTCGTCGTGCGCGACGGCAAGTATCACGATTGCACCCATGTCACCTTCCGCCAGTTCATGGCCGGCGCGCTGAAGGGCGAGATCGCCGACTACGAACCCAATATCGGCGACTGGACGAACCATCTTTCGACGCTCTTCCCGGATGTCCGCCTCAAGCGCTTCCTCGAAATGCGCGGCGCGGACGGCGGCCCGTGGCGCCGCATCTGTGCGCTGCCGGCCTTCTGGGTCGGCCTGCTCTATGACGACGGCGCGCTGGACGCGGCCGAAGCCCTGACGCGCGACTGGACCGTCGAGGAAGTCTCGGCACTGCGCGATGCCGTGCCGGCGCGGGGCCTCAAGGCCGATTTCCGCGGCAAGCCGCTGCTCGACGTCGCCCGCGAAGTCGTTTCCATCTCGCGCCAGGGCCTTGCCGCCCGCGCCCGCCTCAATGGCGACGGTGTCGACGAGACGATCTTCCTCGCCCCGCTCGACGAAGTGCTGGCCAAGAAGGCAACGCTCGCAGAGGACATGCTGGCGCTCTACAACGGCCGCTGGAACGGGTCCGTCGAGCCGGTCTTTACCGATTACCAGTACTGAGCATCACGCCAAAAAGCGGTTTGCGCCGCCAAAATTCCCGTTATAGTGCAGGCACATGCATGTGCCTGCACATACTGGAGAGGGGTCCGCTGATGCTTTCGCTTTACGACATGATGATGCAGGCGCAAAACGGTAATGCCGTGGAAACCATGGCGCGCCAGTTTGGTCTCGCCCAGGAACAGGCGACAAAGGCCGTCGCCGCGCTGATGCCGGCCTTTTCCGAAGGTTTCAAGCGCAACGCTGCCAATCCTTACGACATGGCCGCCTTCATGAAGGCGCTGACCACCGGCGAGCACGCGAAATATTTTGAAGACGTCTCCAAGGCCTTCACGCCGCAAGGGCTGGCGGAAGGCAACGGCATCCTCGGCCATCTCTTCGGCAACAAGGACGTCTCGCGCGCCATCGCCGCGCAGGCCGCACAGATGACCGGCATCGGCCAGGAAGTCTACAAGCAGATGCTGCCCGTCATGGCGAGCGCGCTGATGGGCGGTATCTTCAAGCAGTCGCTTGCCCCCTTCTTCCCCGGCGGCGGATCCACGCAGGCCAACCCCTTCGCCGACATGATGCAGCAGTGGGCGGAAGCGACGGGCTTTGCCAAGAAGCAGGAACCGGCCAATCCCTTCACCGACAACCCGTTCACACAGGCCGCGCAGGAGTTCTTCGGCACGAAGAAGGAGGCGACACCCGCCAATCCCTTCACCGACAATCCCTTCGCCAAGGCCTTTCAGGACATGATGGGAAGCATGACCGGCCAGCCGGCGGCAAGCGAAAAGCCGAGCGCACCGGAAGCCACGCCGGCGGACACGCTCAAGAGCTTCGTCAACACGATGTTCGACACCGGTCTCGACATGCAGAAGGACTACCAGCGCAACATCGAATCGATCTTCGAGACCATGCGCAATGGCATGGAGGCAAACGGCAAGAAAGGCTGAGGCTTACGCCGCAGCCCTCGTCCGCGCAGCCTCCGCCGGCACGTTGAAGCGTTCGACGATGGCGGCCAGCGAGCGCGTGTCGCCCGCGAGGCCGGACATGCCAGCCGCCGTCTGCGAGACGGCCTGACGGTTCTGCGCCGTCACCTGTTCCATGGCACTCATCGAGCGGCTGATATCGCCGAGGCTTGAGGATTGCTGGTTGGCGGCCGTCGCGATCGAGTGGATGTGATCGTTGATGCGAGTGACCTGCTCGGCGATGCCCGACAGAGCCGAACCCGCCTGCTGCACGAGTTCCACGCCCTTGGCGACCTCGACGCCCGACTTGGTGATGAGCGCCTTGATGTCCTTGGCGGCATTGGCCGAGCGCTGCGCCAGCTCGCGCACTTCCTGCGCGACGACGGCAAAGCCCTTACCCGCCTCCCCGGCCCGCGCCGCTTCCACGCCGGCATTCAGGGCAAGCAGGTTCGTCTGGAAGGCGATTTCGTCGATGACGTTGATGATGCTGGAGATTTCGCGCGACGCGCCCTCGATGCGCTCCATTGCCGAGACGGCATCCGAGACGACACGGCCGGACAGGTCCGTGCTGCCCTTGGCCTCCGTCGCCATGCGCGAGGCCTGGTCGGCGCGCTCGGTGGAACTGCGGATCGCCTGCATCATCTGGCTTACGGCCTCCGTCGTGCGCTCCAGCGCCTCGACCTGACTTTCCGTGCGCGTGGCGATGTCGCGCGCTGCGGCGTCGACATGAGCGACCTTGCCGTCGATCGACCGGGCATTGGAGGAGACGGCGGCGATGGTTTCGGCGAGGCGGCGCACCGAAGTGTTGAAGTCGATGCGCAGTTCGTCGAGCCCGTCGGCGAATTCGTGCTGGATGACGGTGGAAAGGTCGCCGGCCGACAGGCGCTCCAGCGCCGCACCCAGCGTTTCGACGGCCTCCTGCACCTGGCGCTGCTGTTCGGCCTTGGCCGCTTCCTGCGTCTGCTGTTCACGGACGGCCTGGTCGCGATTCTCGGCGGTCGCGCGTTCCAGCGCGTCCTTTTCCAGCACGGCGGCGCGGAAGACGGCGACCGAGCGAACCATATCCCCGATCTCGTCGGCGCGGTTCTCCCTGGGCAGCGCGATTTCGGTGTTGCCGGCGGCGAGTTCGGTCATGGCGTCCACGAGCTGGTGGATCGGCCGTGTCAGCGCGCGGGAAAAGACGATGGCCGCGAGGATGGCAAGGCCGATGATCGCCGCCGTGAGGCCCAGCACGATGAGCGTGCCGCGCATCAGGCCGGCCGTCGCTTCCGCCCGGGCAATCTTGGCGATAACGGACCATTCGGCGCCGCCGAAGGAAAGCGGCGCGGCGGCGGCATAGAGCTCCGTGCCGGCCGCGTCGGTGATCGTGCCGTGGGTTTCGCTGCCGGCGGGCAGGCCGGCAAGGTCGAGGCGGGTTTTCAGCGCATCGGCTTCCGGCGTGCGGGCGGAATCGGTCAGCACCGTGCCATCGCCGCGCACCAGCAGGGTTTCGCCGGTTTCACCGAGGCCCTTGCTGTTGCCGAAGATGCCGTCGATCTTGGCGTTCGGCACGCGGATCGCCATGATGCCGAGCGTGCGGCCGTTCATGGTGATGGGCGCCGCAACGAAGGCTGCCGGTGCGCCGTCGAGGGCGGCGTAGGCCGAGAAATCGGAGAAGACGATCTTGCCCGGCTCCTTGAGGGCCATGGCATCGTTGAAAGCCCTCGCCAGGCCGCTGTCCTTGTAGGGGCCGGTCAGCACATTGGTGCCGAAATCCTCGGCCTTGGCGACGGAATAGAGCACATTGCCCTTGGGATCGATCATGTAGAGATCGGCATAGCCCTGTGACTCCAGATGCTTGCGGAAGGTCACGTGGTACTGCTTGTGCGAGCGGTCGAAATTGTCCTTCTTGGCGGTATCGAGCAGCGCGCGCTGATCGGGGGCGTTCGGATTGTTCTTGATATAGCGGTCGTGCAGCTCGCCGGCCGGATCCTTGCCGAGCGCGCCCCAGGCGCCGGCAAACCCGTAGAACGCCTGCGTCGTCGGCATGGCGCTGGACAGGCTGATGAGATCGAGCTTCATGCCCTCGAGATAGGCGCGCGCCTCGTTGCGCCGGCCATCGGCCGTCGCCTCCAGTTTCTGCATCACCTGCTCGGTAACGGTTTCGGCGGATACGACCAGCGACACGGCGCTGGCGGCACCGATGGAAAGCAGCGTGAGCACGGCAGCAGCGATGGGCAGTTTACGCGAAATCCGCATGGCGATCCGTCCGACAACAGGGGCGTTGGTCCGGCTCATCCGGAAAGCAGACGGCATCATGCCCGCGAAAAGGCTTTCGCGGCTGCCAGGGGAACGGTAGCGAAGGGAGGTTTACCTAAGGTAAAGCCGATTTTGTGAGATCTGCTTATGAAAAAGCCCGACGCGGACCTTGGGAGTCGCACGCCGGGCAAGCAGCAGGGTTATTGGCTCTCACCCTGCGGGGAAGGAAAGCAATTCCAGCAAAAGCGCGAAGCGATTTCGCGTCCGGAATTGCGTCAATGCTGCGGTGTCGGCCCGGGAGGGATAGGCCGGCACCATCGAAAATCAATCCAGACGGCCGCTGCGCAGGTGACGACGGGCACGTTCGCGCGAGGCGATGGTCAGGTACAGACCGGCATCCGTGAAGAAGGATGCGGCGCGGACGTCCTGAACATCGTTCCGGCACAGCCCCATGTCGTAGAGCTGGTGGTCGTCGAGTTCGTTCAGCCGGTTGATCACGCGGCGGTTCTGCCATGCGCGGACAAATTTGGCGGCGGCATTGCTGACGCGGGCAAAGAGGGTCGGGGCCGGACGGCGCGTTGCGAGGATATCGATTTCCATCTTGCGGTCGATCATGCGCATGGCATTTCTCCTTTCCGGCTCGGCGATCCATCGTCCTTCGATGGGGTTTCGCGCGACACCCGTGATTGTTCACCGCTCACAGGGATGAGCGGCGGTTCAAAAGTCAGGTTTCAAGTGGAGCCATCCGGCGGAGGTCGAAGCTGGACGGCAAATCCCGTCGAGCGGTGGATCAACTTGAGATCCATCGTTCAACAATTGCTTTTTCGCAGAATCTCATTGATCAGTCCAACGAATGTTTCTAATAGTATCAATCAAACAATCTTATGGGTGCCTTTATGTCCGCTCCGCTAGACATCGACCAGCTCCAGACCTTCGTTGCGATTGCCGATACCGGAAGCTTCACGCGCGCGGCCGAGCGGGTGTTCAAGACCCAGTCGGCCGTTTCCATGCAGATGCGGCGCCTGGAAGAGCGCATCGGCAAGCAGCTCTTCATGAAGGACGGCCGCGGCAACCGGCTGACCGCCGAGGGCGAGCGTCTTTTGAATTATGCCCGCCGCATGCTGCGTCTCAACAACGAGGCCATCGCCGCCTTCGACGACAACCGCCTGGAAGGCATGCTGCGCATCGGTACGCCGGATGACTATGCCGACCGCTACATGCCCGAAATCATCATGCGGTTTGCGAAAACCCATCCGAATGTCGAACTCTATATCGTCTGCGAGCCCTCGGTGGACCTCGCGGAAAAGATGGCCAAGGGAGAACTCGACATCGCGCTCGTGACGCACAATCCGCGCCAGCGCCAGTCGGATGTGGTGCGCACCGAACCGCTCTGCTGGGTCATGTCCGCCAACCACCCGCTGCCGGAAAACGCCCCGGTGCCGCTCGCCGTGGGAAGGCGCGATTGCCAGTGGCGGCAGATCGCCTGCGCGGCGCTCGATTCCGTCGGGCGCGACTATCAGGTGCTGTTCACCAGCTGGTCCTCCACCGTCGTCGCCGCCGCCGTCATGGCGGGCATGGCCGTCTCGGTGCTGCCGGAATCGGCGTTGCGCCCCGGCATGAAGGTGCTGACACAGGCGGACGGTTTTCCGCCGCTCGCCCCGGTGCAGATCGGCATCATGCGCAGGCCCGGCCTTTCGCCGTCGCTCTCCAATGCCATTACCAGCCACATCACCGCCTGCCTCGACAACATCACGCCTTTGGCGGCGAGCGATGACATGACCGAGGCTGAAGTGAAGGTGTTCCCGCGCGTGGCGCGCATGCGGACCGGGAACATCCTGCCCGGATGGTGACGCAGCTGCCGCTCGACGGCGTTCCCCTCGTCAAGACCGGCCCGTCCGGCGTGACGATCCGCCCTGCCCGCGAAGACGAAGTGGAAACGCTTCGCCAGATCGAGCGCTCGGCCGCCCAGGCCTTCCGGCTGATTGAAGCTTTTTCCTGGCTATCGGTCGGCGAGGTGCAGAGTGCCGAGGTACATCATGCCCTCATCGAGGCCGGCACGAACTGGGTGGCGGTCGATGACGGCGATCATCCGCTCGGCTTTCTCAGCGCGGAGATATCCGGCCGGGACCTGCATATCGGCGAAATCTCCGTCGATCACCTGCATCAGGGTTTCGGCATCGGCCGCAAGCTGATCGCCCATGCCATCGAGGCCGCATCGGCGCGCGGCCTTGACGCCGTGACGCTGACGACCTTCCGCACCATTCCCTGGAACTGCCCGTTCTACGAGCGGCTCGGCTTTTACATTCTTGACGAGGATGCGCTTTCCCCACGGTTGCGGGAGCTGCTCGACCTCGAAGATACACAGGGGCTGCGGCGCGATACGCGCTGCGCCATGCGCCTCGATCTCGCGCAGTAAAAAACCCCGGCATGTTCGACATGCCGGGGTTACGCCTATCCTGCCTTACGGCGGATTCGATCAGTCGTAGGTCGCCTGCTTGCCGTCGAAATAGATCGTATTGGCTTCGCAAATGTTGATCGTCGTCTCGTCACCCTTGATGCTGGAGCCGTCCTCGCCTTCCCAGGTGACGTAGAACTCGATGTCGCACGGGCCATCGTAGTTGAACTCCATATTGGCGCTTTCGCCGCCATTGAGCTTGAAGTTCATCCAGTTGGCGCTCCATTCATCGCCCTCGCCGGTGTAGAAACCGTCGATGATGTATCCGGAGTCGTTCTTGATATCGAACTTCTGGCCGGCGGCGTAGGCGGCCGGCGTGGAGACGAGCATGGCTGCCGCAGCAAACGCGGCAAAGGTTTTGGTCGCAAGAGATTTCACGAAAATGATCCCGTTATGAGTAATCAGTTCGCGCGCCGCATGCCGCAATATTTTGCTTGGCCTTTGGATCGCGATGTTGCTTTGCCCCTAAAAAATTGGAGGCTGGATCCGTCAGAGCCCGGCCTCATTTTCTCATACGGATCAGTTATTTGCTTTATTCGACGCCGATGCGGATTCGCGCGTTCAGGCGAGATTTTTCTTCAGAAACGCCACTGTTCGCTGCCAGGCGAGATCGGCTGCCGCCTTGTCGTAGCGGGCCGCCGACGTATCGTTGTTGAAGGCATGGTTGACGCCGTCATAGACGTGAATCTCGAAGGTCTTGCCTCCCGCTTCGAGCGCCTTGCGATAGGCGTCGATGCCGGCATTGATGCGCTCGTCGAGCCCGCCATAGTGCAGCAGCAGCGCCGCCGTGATGGCCGGCACGTCCTCGGTCGGCGGCTGTGCGCCGTAATAGGCGACACCCGCCTTCAGCTCCGATGATTTGGTGGCGAAACGATTGACCAGCCCGCCACCCCAGCAGAAACCGATGGCGCCGACCTTGCCGTTCGCGTCATCGAGCCCGGCAAGAAATTGCAGGGTCGTCTCAGCATTGGCCACAGTCACAGCCGGGTCGAGTTTGCCGATCATTTCGCGCGCCTGATCCTCGTTTTCAGGCGTCCCGCCCGAAGGAGAGAGGAAGTCGGGTGCAAGGGCGACAAAGCCTTCGAGCGCCATGCGCCGGGCAACGTCGCGGATATGCGGATTGAGGCCGCGATTCTCATGGATGACGATCACGGCGCCGAGCGGGCCGGCTGCCGCCTCGGGGCGCACGAGATAGCCCTTCATCTCGCCGGAACTGCCGCCATAGACGACGTCCTCGGCCGTCAGGCGCTGGTCGTCAGCCGCGATTATCTCGGCACTGGCAGAGCTGGCTGCAAGCAGCGGGGCGATGGCGGCCGCTGCCGCACCAGAACCCGCAAGCGCCGTCAGGCGCTCCATGAAGCGGCGGCGATCGAGCGTCAGATGCGTGTATTCGTCATAGGCGTCGATCATCGCCTGCGTGACGGGTGGCTTGTCCATGATGGATCCTCCGCGTGTCGAGCCGGAGGATAAGATAGGCCTCACGCCATCCGACGCTCAACACATCTGCGTTACCGCCGGGGACAATCGTCTCCGATCAGGTGAAGGCAAGCCAGATGCCGAGCCAGATCCACAGAAGGCCGAGGACCGCAAAGCCGGCGATAAACAGCGGTCTGCGATAGCGCAGGCGGTTGCTGGTGACGTGGACATAGGCGTGGGCGTAGCGCAGGGCCACGAACAGCCAGCCGCCCGCGACGGTCACGGGATTATCGGCATCGACGAGATAAAGCAGGATGCTGACGGCATAGAAAAGGACGGGCAGTTCGAACTGGTTGGCGATGGCGTTGCGGACCGTCACGCTTTCCAATGGCTCGTCACGGTTCTCACGGAACTGCTCAGGTTTTGCCTGCCCCGACTTCACCGCCGCCATACGGCGTGAAGACAGCAGGAAATAGAGAATGAAGACCAGCGCGACATGCGCGATGACAGGCCAGATCGTGGCTTCCGTGGGAGACATGTTTATCCTTCGGCTTGTCGTTTCGGGCCCTTTGATAGGTGTTTCCGGTCAAAGGCTCAACCGGAAACGGCCTTGCGACAAGCCGAAGGAAAGAGGCTTACTGCTGCAGGGTCAGGTTCTCGGTGCCCGAGCCGTCCTTGCCGCTGATCGTCCAGGCGCCTTGCAGAACGCCTTCGCCCTTGACCTGATAGACAATGAGACCGACGGCATCGCCCAGCACATAACCGGCTGCAAAGGCGTCGCCATAGAGCATGCAGATGCCGTTCGAAGTGGTCCCGCCGGTCTGCCATTCGATCGAGCAGGTCGTCTCGCTGGTCAGCTCGATCGTTGCAGTGCCCTTGTAGGCGGAACCGTCGAGATTCGTGCCTTCAACGTTGTACGTACCGGCGCTGACTGTCTGCGCATGCGCGGACGAAACCAGCCCCAGGGCCAGAACGGCACCAGCCAAAAATTTCTTCATGATATCCCCCAGATAGCCGGCACTATTGCCGATGCCCGATCCTAGCGCATGCCTGAAAAAACGGAACAGGGATCAAGCGCTCAAAATGAAAATGCCCGGCAAAACCGGGCATTCCAAGGCGTCCATTTTTGACCGGACAGATCAGACGGCACCCGGATAGTTCGGGCTCTCGCGGGTGATTGTCACGTCGTGGGCATGGCTTTCGCGCAGGCCGGCGCCAGAGATGCGCACGAAGGTGGCGCGCTCCTGGTATTCCTTGAGATCCTTGCCGCCGACATACCCCATCGAAGCCTTGAGACCACCGGCAAGCTGGTGCAGCACGCCCGAAACCGGCCCCTTGTACGGCACCTGACCTTCGATGCCCTCAGGCACAAGCTTCAGCGTGTCGCGCACTTCCGCCTGGAAGTAACGGTCTGCCGAGCCGCGCGCCATGGCGCCGACGGAGCCCATGCCGCGATAGGCCTTGAAGGAGCGGCCCTGGTAGAGGAACACTTCACCCGGGCTTTCATCCGTGCCGGCAAGCAGCGAGCCGACCATGACGGCCGAGGCGCCGGCGGCGATCGCCTTGGCAAGGTCGCCGGAGAACTTGATGCCGCCATCGGCGATGACCGGGATACCCTGGGCCTGCGCGGCCTCGACCGACGCCATGATGGCCGCAAGCTGCGGCACGCCGACGCCTGCGACGATGCGGGTGGTGCAGATCGAGCCAGGGCCGATACCGACCTTGACGGCGTCGGCGCCGACATCGATCAGCGCCTTGGTGCCATCGGATGTCGCAACGTTGCCGGCCATGATGCGAACGGAATTGGAGAGCTTCTTGACGCGGGCGACGGCATCGAGAACACGCTGCGAGTGGCCATGCGCTGTATCGACGACGATCAGGTCGATGCCGGCGTCGATCAGGCGTTCGGCACGCTCGAAGCCGTCATCGCCGACGGAGATCGCGGCGGCGGCGCGAAGCCGGCCCTGCGCATCCTTCGACGCGTTGGGGTTCAGCTGCGACTTCTCCATGTCCTTGACCGTGATGAGGCCGACACAACGGCCGTCGCCGTCGACCACCAGCAGCTTCTCGATGCGGTGTGTGTGCAGGAGACGCTTGGCTTCCTGCTGGTCGACGCTTTCCTTCACCGTGATGAGGTTTTCACGCGTCATCAGTTCGTAGATCTTTTGGCTCTGGTCGGAAGCGAAGCGCACGTCGCGGTTCGTCAGGATGCCGACGAGACGGCCGGCCTTGCCGCTGCCGCCGTTTTCGACGACCGGAATGCCGGAAATACCATGCGACTTCATCAGCGACAGCGCATCGGCGAGCGTGGCGTCCGGCCCGATCGTCACGGGATTGACGACCATGCCGCTTTCGAACTTCTTGACCTGGCGGACTTGTTCGGCCTGTTCGGCCGGCGTCAGGTTGCGGTGGATGACGCCAAGGCCGCCGGCCTGCGCCATCGCGATGGCGAGACGGCTTTCCGTCACCGTGTCCATGGCGGAGGAGAGGATCGGAAGGTTGAGTTCGAAATCGTGGGCGATGCGGGTCGCGATGTTCGTCTGGCCCGGCATGACCTCGGAGTGACCGGGTTGCAGGAGAACGTCGTCGAAGGTCAGGGCTTCGAGACCGGTTGCCGTTTCAATGATACGCGCCATGGCCAGTTTCCTCAGGGTAAAGCTTACGCACCAAGGGGAACACTGGGAGATGTTCGCCTCGGTCGCTTGCAAGAAATTCTTGGAAGTTGGCGAGGGCTGGTAACACGTTCATGACGGCTTGGAAATAGCAAAAAGCCCGGAATGCCTTCCGGGCTTCGCCCTGCACACAGACGGCGTGCTCAGATATCGAACTGATAGCTGACCGGCACGAAGCGGTAGCCTTCGCCGACCTTCTCCACGAAGCCTGCCGCCGGGAAGGGCATGTGGTAGCCGATGAAGGCGAGCTTGTCGGTCGCGATCATGTCGAAGACCTTTTTGCGTGTCGCCGCGGCCTGCGCCTTGTCCATGTCAAAGCGAACCTCCCAGTCCGGGCGCTGGAGGGAAAGCACATAGTGGTTGGCGGTATCGGCCGTCAGGATCAGCGCCCTGCCCTCCGATTCGACGCGGAAGATCATATGGCCCGGCGAGTGACCGAACGCATCGAGACCGGTAATGCCGGGCACGACCTGGCCCTCATCCTCGATGAAGGTGAGCTTTTCGGCCAGCGGCTGCACCTTGGCGAGAACGCCCTGATGGCCCTGCTCGGCGGGCGTGCCCATGCGTTCCGGATTGACCCAGAAATCGTATTCCGTTCGGCCGGTGACGTAGCGCGCATTCGGGAAGGCCGGCTTGCCGCCCTCCAGCAGACCGCCGATATGATCGCCATGCATATGAGTGATGACGACCACGGAAATCTGGTCCGGCGTATAGCCTGCATATTTCAGGCCTTCGACGAGACGGCCCATGCCGGCCTCGCGCCCGCCCTCGCC
Organism: Shinella sp. CPCC 101442; assembly: GCF_024704725.1. GTDB lineage: Bacteria > Pseudomonadota > Alphaproteobacteria > Rhizobiales > Rhizobiaceae > Shinella. Next base: position 930,947 of record NZ_JALIQS010000002.1, read on the forward strand.
CATGCCGGTATCGAACAGCACGACCTCGGAGCCGGTATCGACGAGCGTCGGCGTAAAACTGTTGACGAACTTGTCGGCCGGCAGGAAATTTTCCGCCAGAAGCGCGCTGACGGCCTCGGCGGGCTGGTTGAGGCCATAGGTCTCGTTCGGCTTGTCGGATGCGCGCATACCGTCGCGGATGGCCAGAACGCGAAAACTGCCCAGCTTGAAGCTGCGGGCTTCGAGGGGACTTACTCTCATATCGGTGGCATCGCTTGTTGTTTGCGCAAGGGCGGCCGCACGGTTCAGCACCAGCGGTGCGGCCAATGTCGTCACGCCCGCCGCGAGAAACAAGGACCGGCGCGAGATCGTCGAATGGTCTGCCATGGATCTTCCCTTCTGAAAGCTGCATCGCCGTTGTAGAAGCCGGGCCGTTGTAGAAGCCGGCATCGACATGAAGATGACATGCGACGATCTAGGGCGCTGTCACGATCCCGTCCCGCCGCATCACGGGCTTGTGATCCCCGCGATTTGACAGATGGCAACGAGGGGCGCAGAAGACGGATGGGCCTGCATGAAGGTCTCCCACCCCGAATTGCCGATGAACCGTATCGTTCCCCTCATTCTCGCCGTCGCGCTCTTCATGGAGCAGATGGACTCCACCGTCATCGCCACGTCGCTGCCGGCCATCGCCGCCGATCTCGGCGTCGGCCCGATCACGCTGAAGCTGGCGCTGACCGCCTATATGGTGTCGCTCGCGACCTTCATTCCGCTCTCCGGCTGGATGGCGGACCGGTTCGGCGCCAAGCGCATCTTCCGCCTCGCCATCCTCGTCTTCGTCGCCGGATCGATCCTCTGCGCCGTCGCCGACAGCCTTCTCGCCTTCGTCGTGTCGCGCTTCCTGCAGGGTATGGGCGGCGCGATGATGACACCCGTCGCCCGCCTCGTTCTGGTGCGCAGCACCTCGCGCTCCGAACTCGTCTCGGCCATGGCGCTCCTGACCATCCCCGCCCTCGTCGGCCCGCTGGCCGGCCCGCCGCTCGGCGGCTTCATCACCACCTATTTCTCCTGGCACTGGATCTTCCTGATCAACGTACCGGTCGGCATCGTCGGCTACATCCTCTCGGGCATCTACCTGCCGGAAATCCGCGCCGCAGCACCGCCGCCGCTCGACTGGCTCGGTTTCTTCCTGAGCGCGGTCGCAGCGTCGGGCACGATGTTCGGCCTCTCCGTCATGAGCCTGCCAGCCCTGCCGCCGGCCATCGGCATCGTCGCGACCGTCATCGGCCTTGTCTGCGGCGTGCTGTATGTGCGTCACGCCCGGCGCCACCCGACGCCGCTGCTGGACCTGAAACTCTTCCGCGACAGCGCCTTCCGCGCGGCCTCCATCGGCGGCACGCTGTTTCGCATTTCCATCGGTGCCGTGCCCTTCCTGATGCCGCTGATGCTGCAGGTCGGATTCGGGCTGACGCCCTTCCAGTCCGGTCTCGTCACCTTCACGGGGGCGATCGGCGCCATCACCACCAAGGTCATCGCCAAGCGGGTCCTGACGATCGCCGGCTTCCGCACGACACTGATCCTCGCCAGCGTCTTCGGCGCGGCCTTCACCTTCGTGAACGGCCTCTTCACGCCCACGACGCCCTTCTGGCTCATCGCGGGCGTCCTTCTCATCGCGGGCTTCGTGCGCTCGTTCTTCTTCACCAGCGTAAACGCGCTGTCCTTCGCCGACATTCCGGACGCGGAGGCCAGCAAGGCGACCTCGATGAGCGCAGTGCTTCAGCAGATCAGCCTTGCCATGGGTGTTGCCGTCGCGGGCGCGATCCTCGAAATCGAGACCGCGCTGACGGGCTCGCCGCTCGAACTGCGCGATTTCCAGATCGCCTTCATGGTGATTTCGGCCATCACCCTCCTTGCAGCGCTCCCCTTCCTCACCATGGCGAAGAACGCGGGCGCCTCCGTTTCCGGCCACCGGATGGCGGGCGAGGAAGAGGAAACGATAGCGGTGAAGTAGGAGACCCTATTCCGGCTTTTCGCAGACGGCGACGAGCTTGTTGCCGTCGTGGTCGCGCACGAAGGCCGCATAGAAATTGGCGTGGAACGGGCGGATGCCCGGCGCGCCCTCATCCGTGCCGCCCTGCGCAAGACCCGCCGCATGGAAGGCATCGACGGCGGCCCGGGTCGGTGCGTCGAAGGCGATGGTAACGCCGTTACCGAAAGTGGCGGGCTCGCGGTTGAACGGCTCCACCACCCAGAAGCGGCAGCGCACATCCTCATCCGCCGCGTAGCCGATTTCGCCGGGTGCTTCCTTCTGCCTGGCATAGCCGAGGAGCGGCAGGACGGCATCGTAGAAGCGGCCGGCGCGCTCGAGATCGTTCGTGCCGACGGTCGTGTAGAGAAGCATCACGCTTCCTCTTCGGTCTCGGCGGCCTCGTCTCGCGCCTTGCGGCCCTTGAAGCCCTTGGCGAGCAGGAACATCTCCACCGATTCGGCGCGCGAGGCGCCCGGCTTCACATGGATGACCTGCTTGAAATTCTGCTTGAGCAGATTAAGCAGCTCGCGCTCCGTCCCGCCCTGAAAAGTTTTCGCCAGGAAGTGGCCGCCCTCGGCCAGCACCTCGATCGCGAAATGTGCCGCGACCTCGCACAGATGCATGGTGCGGATATGGTCCGTCTGACGGTGACCGGTGGTCGGCGCGGCCATGTCGGAAATCACGAGATTCGGTGTGCCGCCGACGGCTTCGATCAGCTTTTCGGGGGCATCCGGCTCCAGAAAGTCCATCTGCAGGATGCGCACACCGGGCAGCGGGTCCACCTCGAGGAAGTCGATGGCCGCGACACGCGGATCGGCGTCGGTCGAATTCGTCACCTTGGCGGCGATCTGCGACCAGCTTCCGGGCGCGGCACCGAGGTCGATGATGCGGCGGGCGCCGTCGAGAATATGATGCTTCTCGTCGATCTCCAGCAGCTTGAAGGCCGCACGGGCGCGATAGCCCTCCAGCTTGGCGCGCTGCACATAGGGATCGTTGATATGGCGTTCCAGCCAGCGGCGCGACGACGCCTTCAGCTTGCCCTTCTTGACCTTCTGGCCAAGTTTGCGGCCGATGGGGGGCTTGGTCATGACGCCTGTCCTTCGGGCTTTGCCGGATACCGGGGAGCGCTGCGGTTGTTGCGGCGGTGGCGGCCACGGCGCCAGACGCCGTCATCGGCCATCATGTCGGTGAGCAGCCCCTCCCGCAAGCCGCGGTCGGCGACACGCATGCGGCGCGAGGGCCAGCGCTTGCGGATCGCTTCCAGGATGGCGCAGCCGGCCAGCACGAGGTCGGCCCTGTCGGGCCCGATGCAGGGATTGGCCGCCCGGGCGGAGAAATCCCAGGAAAGCAGACGCGCCTGCATGGCCGTGACCTCGTCGTCCGAGAGCCACACGCCATCGACCCGGCGGCGATCGTAGCGCGGCAGGTCGAGATGCACGCCGGCGAGGGTCGTCACCGTGCCGGAGGTGCCGATGAGATGAAAATCCTCCGGCGCATGGATGCCGTCGCCGGGGCAATCGAAATTCGCCAGCATGCCCTCGACTTCCGAGACCATGCCCGCAAAACCCTCGGGCGTCACATCCCGCCCGCCATGGCGCTCCGACAGCGTGACGACGCCGACCGGCAGCGATGTCCAGTGCGTGATATGGTTGGCAAGCCGGCTGGAACGGTTGTCGCCGATGCGGATGACCGCGATTTCCGACGAGCCGCCGCCGATATCGAAGAGCACGACGGATTTCGCCTCGCGCCCGACGAGCGACGAGCAGCCGGACACGGCCAGCCGCGCTTCGGTCTCGCGGTTGATGATCTCGAGGTCCAGCCCCGTCTCTTCCCGCACCCGCTCAAGGAAAGCCTCGCCATTCGTCGCCGCGCGGCAGGCCTCCGTGGCGATGAGCCGGGCACGGCGGATGTTGCGGGTCTTGAGTTTCGCGGCGCAGATTTTCAGCGCCTCGACGGAACGGTCCATTGCCTCGTCCGAGAGACGGCCGCTCGCCGCAAGCCCTTCGCCAAGCCGCACGATGCGGGAAAACGCATCAACGACACGGAACTGGCCCGGCCGCGTCGGCTGGGCAATCAGCAGGCGGCAATTGTTGGTGCCAAGGTCAAGCGCGGCATAGAGCGGCGCATCATAGCCCTCACGCTCTGCTGCCCGCTGCGGCGCGGCCTCGCGACGCGGCTCCTGCACGGCAGGGCGCTGCTCGGCGGCAGCCTCCGCGGCAACCGGCACAGCGTCGCCACCGGGCACGGGCCGCGCACCGGGTTTCCGGCCGCGATGCTTGCGCCGGCCCTTGTGGCCATCTGCCTGATTCTGCTGGGCGCCTTCCCGCTGGCCAACGGGCGCAAGCGGACGCACATTCTCCGCGCCAACACTTTTGGCGTGCTTGCGGCGCTTGTTCCGGCGCGCATTTGCGCCGCTGGGTGCGGTCTGGGAGCGCTCGGCGGCTGGGGACAACCCGGCTGCCTGGCCTGCGGACGGAGAAACGGCAGACGGACTTGCGGCCTTCTGCTTCCCCTTGCGACGGCGCGACCGCTTGGGTCGTCCCGTATCGTCCGCAACTCGCGCCCCGGAAACGGGCGGCTTTTCGCCGCTGTCGGGGTCGTTCACGTTACTGCCTATGGCGCCGCGCAAAGCCCTTGGGCTGCAAGCAGGCGCTCTCTCGATCTTCGTTGGCGCGACATTACCAGCGCCCGGCCCGTTCGCCAAATTCTTTTTATGACGAGACCGCGACGATCGGGCCGGCCACGACCTCGATGCAATTTTCCCAAAAAAACCATTTGCATCTCGCCGCCGTTTGTTTATAAGCCCGCCTCACAGGCCCCCGGCCATACCGGAACCAGCCATGCTGGGGAATAGTTCAACGGTAGAACGACGGACTCTGACTCCGTTAATCTTGGTTCGAATCCAGGTTCCCCAGCCAATCTCCTCCTAATTCACTGAAATCGTTCAAATGCCTCACGTCAATTTCGGCGGATGCAGGCATTTGCTACAAAACCGTCTCACGGCGGCTGGCGGCCCCCTTGGCGATATCGAACGTCGCCCGCCATGGCGGAATCTATCATTTCCGGCGAGTCGTTCTGGCCGAGCTTCAAGAACGCATCGGCAGACGCGAGCTGGTCCTGAGCCTCGGAAGCTGCAACGCGAAGACTGCCCGGCGGCTTTCGGATCGGCTGTCTAGTTCGACGGGGATTTCCTGATCGAATACCGGATCGAGGCCCGCTTGCGGGACGGGGCGCCTTGCCGCTGAGGTGCTCTCGTCAAGGGTTTTCAGGCAAGCGGCTGGCTCCGCGTCGAGCGATGGCAACCCGTCAGCGCCTGAGGCTATTGTCTTCCCTCTCCGGTCAAAATTGCTTTCGCGCCTGCCCGTAAGCGGTAGATATGGCGTCGAACTTGACGCGCTGCCAACGCGCGTAGTCCTGGAGCAAAACCGGGGAGACCGACAGGTCGCCCTGATTGCCGGGAAGGCTCCAGACAAGCAGCCCTTCCGCCCGCGCCCGAGAAAACACTCTCTGCACATGACCGCGCGACAGGGTGTGCCGGGTAGAGACCTCGCTTGCATGGAGCCGGCCGACGCAGACAGCCTTATCAAGGCTGTTGATGGCCGGCAGCCGGCAGATGAGTTCGTGGAGGATATTGCTTCCCGATTCGGTGCGGACGAACAGATCCACGCTTGCGGGCGGCTCAGCCCAGCCCGGATCGAAGACAAGGGCTCGAACAGCCAGCGGATGGATGCAAGCCAGAAGGCGCGGATCATCGACAAGCCGAGAGGCGCGATCGCCGCCATCCAGCCGGTCGAGGGCGGAAAGATGGCTTTCCAGCCATTGAGCGATCAAGGTCTCGCCATGGGCGCTCAGTTGCAGCGGCTTGACACGCTTGTCCCTGCTTTCCTGCAAGACGAGCAGTCCGTAAGCGTGCATTTCCGCCAGATGGGCCGTCAACGTGTTCTTGCTGAAGGTCTGCTGTTCGGCGAAGAATTCGATGAGCGAGCCGGCGGTCAATGGCGGGCGCTCCTTGTCGTGCTTTCGCTCGAAATGAAGGGCGACGATTGCCTGCGTGATCAACCATTTCTGCATGCTGGCGACATAGCGCACCACTCTCGGCGCATCATCATGCATCGCCAGCAGCTGTTCGGCAGCATCGCGCAAAACTGCGAAGAATGCAGGACCACCGCTCCGTGTCATCGGATTGAAATCAACGTTCGGTTCTGAAGGCCTCATGGTCTCGATTGCATCAGATATCGGATATCCCTCCCGGCATTCCTAGCAGGCCAGTTTTGCATTGTGATGTCGCTTCGTCATCCGGGTGACTCAATTTTGGGTGCATCGGCCTGCCGCCCGCTTCTTGTGTTGATCCCAACTTTCTCTCTAGCTATGAGTGCATAGCCTTTTAGGAAACGTCATGAAATCAATTATTTGGCGCTTGCTGCCCGACCCGGACGCCGCTTTGCCGGTTTAAGGGCAAGCCTCCCTCATTCAGATACCAGGCAGGAATGCCACCCCACCATCCCGGCGGCATCGCAGCCGGAAACGTCTGCCCTTGATGCTGCAGCGGCTCCTGACAGCTATGCCGCCCGGTTCACATAACTAGAGGTTCCAACGTGAGCACGTTCGCCGAAATTTGCGCCCGAATCCAGTCCGGTCTGCCCTCGCAAGAGATCGACCTTGGCGACAACAGCGCCACGCTGACGGTGGCCGAGGCGGCCGATCTTATCGCGGCGGGCGTGCGTTTCGGCGAAGATGACACTATCACCATCAAGGACAATACTGACAATCTGGAAGCCCTCAGCGGGAGCGCAATCAGCGCCCTCTCGGGAATGGGGGCATCCTCGCTCGTCGCCACCAACGACGCGCTGGACCTTACGCTTGCCCAGATCAAGGCACTTGCCGGTGCCGATATCACCGCAATCAGCCGCTATGAAACTTTTGGCCAGGCGTCGCCGGACGACACGCAGGTCAATACGTCCACGAGCGGCCCCCAGTCCCGGCAAGAGATCATCGCGCTGGACGGCGGCGGCTATGTGGTGCTGTGGCAATCGGCCAACAACGACGTACTCACGGACGGCATCTATACGCAGCGCTTCGATGCCGATGGGCACAAGGTTGGCAATGAGGCGCGAATCAACAGCTATCAAGGTAGCCAGGCCTTTCCGGCGATCGCGAAGCTTTCGGACGGCGGCTATGTCATCACCTGGCTTCAGTCCGGCGCCGACACGGGAATCTATTCCCAGAAATTCGATGGTGCGGGCAATCCGGCCGGCGGCGGAATCCGGCTCACGACGGAATTGTCTACCGCATCGCGGTGGACCAATGTGACGGCGCTGGGTGATGGCCAATATGTCGTGACTTGGCCCAACAATGGTGACGAAACCGTCCGAGCCCAGATATTCGGCGCGGACGGCCATGCCATCGGCAGCGAGATCGTGGCCGGCACCGGCTATCAGGAGAATGGCCTCCAGCCTCTCGGCGTAACGCTTCTGTCCGACGGCAAATTCGTTATCGTCTGGCCGGTTCCCGGTGACGACGGCTCCGGGGACGTGCGCGCCCAGCTTTTCAATGCCAACGGCAGCACGTTCGGCGATGCGTTCCGCGTCAATTCCCACACGCTGTTCGTGCAAACCAATTCGAAGCTCTCCGCGCTGCCCGGCGGAGGCTTCGTCGTCACCTGGGAGTCCTTGCAGCAGGAGGGCGATCAGCGCGGCGTCTACGCCCAGTTGTTCGACGGGTCGGGCAATCCGATCGGCGGAGAAACCCAGGTCGCGACCAATATCGACTTCGAGCAAAGCGGACAGACGGTCACGGCGCTCGCCGGTGGCGGCTATGTGATCACCTGGATTTCGGACGACGGATCATCGACCGGCATCCACTCGCAGATCTTCGACGCTGACGGCGGCAAGGTAGGCGTGCAGACAGGCGTCAACACCACGACGGATGACAAACAATATGAGCAGGACGTGGTGGCTCTGCCGAATGGCGGCTTCGCGGTCAGCTGGGTGTCGATGGTCGGCGTCAACCGCGAAATCCTCCTTCAGATCATGGATGCCGAGGGCAACAAGGTCGGCGGAGAAACCCGTGTCAACCCCGGCGGGCGCGGGTCCGAAGCAGTCCCTCAGGTCAGCGTGTTGGCAAACGGCGACATCGCTATTGCATGGCGGGCCTTCGACGGCAGCGGCACCGGAATCTTCACGAAGCGCCTGACGCAGGACACCGAGGCCGTTTCGTTCAAGGCGGACGCGGATGCCGTCTCGGCGTTGACGGCCGGCGATGTCGCCGATCTCGCCGAACTTGGCGTGACCACGGTCAAGGTTTCCGATACCGGCGCCGTAAGCCTTGCAACGGACGCGGCCCTGTCACTCAGCGCCATCGCCGGCCTCAAGATCGCTGGCGCCGCCTCGGTGACGGTGACCGGCTCAGGCGCCGCGCTCGGCAACATTTCGGTGAGCCAGGTCGTTGCCTTGAAGGCGATGGGCGTGAAAGCCATGGATGTCACGGACCAGATGATCGCGCTGACGCTCGACCTCGCGGAAGCTTTCGTGGCGGCCGGCATCAGCTTTGCGGGCAATGACATCGTGACCGTCAGGCTTGCGGCGAGCGACCTTGCCGATCTCACGGCCGGGAAGATCGAAGCGCTTGCCCAGATGGGAACCACCGTTCTCGACCTGTCGCAGAATGCAGGCTCCCTGACGATTGCGCATGCGGGGCTGCTGATGGATGCCGGCCTGCATTTTGCGGCAGGCGATGTCATCGCGATTGCGGACACGTCCGCCAGCGTCGCCAACCTTGCCAATGCCGACATCGCCGCGCTCGGCGGCTGGGGCGTTTCGGTCATCGACCTGACAGATGGTGCCTTCGCGGCGTCGGCTGGCACGATCGGCCAATTCCTTGCGGCCGGCATCCGCTTCGCGGCGAATGATGCCGTTGTCATTGCGGACAGTGCGGCAACCATCCAGGGGCTCAGCGCCGCCGATATCGCGGCTTTTGCCGCGGGGGGTATCGATGGCGTGCGCTCGCTCGACGGCGCCGTCGTATTGAACATCGCCCAGCTCACGGCCTTCGGCGCCAAGGGCCTTTCGGTCGCTGCCAGCAGCGGCGGCGTGACGGTCGAGGACACGGCGACGAACATCGCTGCGCTTGGCACAGGCGCGATCGCCTATTTCCAGGCGCTTGGCATCGTGTCGCTCGATGCGAGCGACAATCAGCTCACGCTGTCCCTGACACAGCTCAATGCCTTTCGCAGCGCCGGCGTCCGGTTTGCCGCGAACGATATCATCACCCTCTCCCTTAGCCCCAACCAGGCGGTTTCGCTCACGGATACGACGCTGACCGCCTTTGCCGACCTCGGCGTCAAGTCCCTCGCCTCCAGCCAGGCAAACCTCGCCTTCACGGCGGCGCAGGTCGCGTCAATCCATGCGAACGGCATGGCCTTCGCGGCTGGCTACACCGCAATGCTCACCGACAAGGGCGCGGCACTTTTGACGCTCACGAGCGGAAGGCTCGACCTCTATGCGGGCATCGGGCTGGACAAGGTCGCGCTGGCAGACAGCGGAAGCGCGATTGCAGCGCTGACAATCACCAACATCACAGCCCTGAGCCGGCTTGGCGTCGCCAACATAGACGTGACCGACGGTGCGGTCAGCCTTACCATGGCACGCGCAATGAGCTTTGCCTCCAATGGCCTTGTGTTCGATGCGGCCGATACGGTCACCGTGACCGCCACGGCGGCGTCCCTGAAGGACCCCGACATCATCGACATCCCGGCGCTGAAGTCGATCAATGTCGACAGAATCGATGTCTCCGACACCGCGCTGACACTCTCGCTGATGCAGGCCAACGCCTATGTCGGCGCGGGTATCGGCTTCGTCGCGGCGGATATTGTTACCGTCAAGCTCAGCTATGCCGATGCAAGGACGTTTGCCAAGGCTGCGGGAACGGCGCTACACAACGCCGGTGTCGACCGCATCGAAATCGACATGACCGCCACGGAGCTGAAGGCGCTCACCTATGTGGAGCTGAAAGCCTTTGTCGCTGCCGGTGTCGATGGCATCGCGGGACTGACGTCCGTCACCTTCTCGAACCTCACCTATGACCTCGTCACCCACACGGTGAACTACAACCCCGTCATCACCTCCAATGGCGGCGGCACCACGGCCAGCGTTGCCGTTGCTGAGAACACCACGGGCATCACGACGGTCAGGGCGACGGACAAGGAGGCGGCAAAGCTCACATATTCCATCGTCGGCGGCGCCGACAAGGCGCTCTTCACCATCGATGCGACCACCGGGGCGCTCGTTTTCAAGGCCGCACCCGACCATGAGAGCCCGAAGGACAATGGCAAGAACAACGTCTACGACCTCATCGTCCAGGTGAGCGACGGCAAGCTGATCGACATCCAGACCCTCGCCATCGGCGTAAAGGATGTCAACGAGATGCCTTCTGCTCCGGTCCTGACCGGGACGGTGGTGAAGGAGAACGTCGCGACCGGCACGGTCGTCGGTACCTTTTCGTCGAAGGACCCGGAAGGCAGGACACTCACCTACAAGCTCCTCGACACGGCGGGCGGCCTTTTCAAGCTCTCGGGCGCCAAGCTCGTGACGGCGGCAGCCATCGACTATGAGAAGGTGCAGAAGGATACGGTGACGATCGAAGTCTCCGACGGCGTGCACAAGGTGACGAAGATTTTTACCATCACCGTTACCGACCTGCTGGAAACGATCAGCGGCACAGCGAAGAGTGACATCCTGAAGGGTGGTATCGGCATGGACCGGCTGCTGGGTCTTGCCGGCAACGATACCTTGCATGGCTATGCCGGTAACGACACGCTCGAAGGCGGGGACGGCAATGACGTGCTGATCGGCGGGGACGGGATCGACCGGCTTCTCGGCGGCAACGGCACGGACACGGCCTCCTATGCCGGCGCGAAGGCAGGTGTGGTCGCCAGCCTTGCCACGCCTTCGATCAATACAGGAGACGCCAAGGGTGACACCTATTCCTCCATCGAAAGCCTCACCGGCTCGTCTCATGCAGACAAGCTCACGGGCGATGCCGAGGCCAACGTGATCGATGGCGGCACCGGCAACGATGTGCTTTCCGGTGGGGCTGGCAACGACCGTCTGATCGGCGGGCTCGGCTTTGACGACCTCTATGGCGGTGCAGGCAGCGATCGCTTTGTCTTCCGATCGGTCAAGGACCTCGGCGTTTCGAAGACGGCAACGGACACGATCTTCGATTTCTCCCAGAAGGACAAGGATGTCATCGACTTCGCCGCAGTCGACGCGAACCTGATGAAAACCGGCGATCAGGCCTTCAGCTTCATCGGCACCGCCAAGTTCTCAAACAGCGCCGGCGAACTACGGTACGAGAAAACGAAGGCCGGCACCTATGTTTATGGCGACATCGACGGCAACGGCAACGCTGACTTCGTCCTGCATATCGATGCCGCGCTGACCCTCAAGACGGGAGACTTCCTGCTGTGATCCGTTGCGTCGATCACAAACCGAGGCGACAGCGCGTTACCAACAGGCAGGCGGCTGCGACGTTCAACATCCGTAACAAGAGCGGCATCGCGGATTGGGAACGGCGCCAAGAGTGCAGCGACATGGGGCTAGATCGATACTATCAACACGACCCGCGCAACCACGTCGGCAAGCTCTACTGTGACCTGCTGTCAATCGTGGTGGACCTGCCAAGTATTCGTCCTTGAGAACCATGGCGGTATCGCCATCCGACCCAAACAACAAACAAGTGTTCTGAACCACCATGCGCTCTTGTCAGCGCTCTCGGTGGCTGGCACGTTGCGACTGCCTGATTCACACACGCACGGAGGCTAGAGCCCATGGCGCACAAGTTCGAGATCTACAAGGACAAGGCCGGCGAATATCGCGTTCGCTTCAAGTACAACAGCGAAGTGATGTTCGCGACCGAAGGCTATTCCAGCAAGGCGAGCGCACAGAACGCCATCGATTCGATCAAGAAGAACGGCCCCGGCGCGCCCGTCGAAGACAACACGACGCCGCAAGCCTGATCGGCTTGACCTCTTGAAAAGCCCGCCTCCGGCGGGCTTTTTGCATTTCAGGCGGTCGGTCAGAAGGTCGGCGGCGTGCAGGCGCTGATGACCTCGCAGGGCACCGGGCCCACGCAGCGGAACCGGTGCGGGCGGCGGCTTTCGAAATAGTAGGCATCGCCCGGGCCGAGGATGCGGCGCTCGTCGTCGACGGTCACTTCCAGCCGGCCTGACAGCACGATGCCGCCCTCCTCGCCATCATGCACGAGCGGCACCTTTCCGGTGTCGGCGCCGGGCTGGTAACATTCCTTCAGAATCTGCAGGCTGCGACCAAAGGTGTTTTCTCCGATCTGGCGAAAGGAAATCGGTCCCTTGCCGATCTCCACCAGTTCATCGGCGCGGTAGAACGCCTTTTTCGGACGGTCGGGCTCAAAGGCGAAGAACTCGGCAAGGCCGATGGGAATGCCGTCGAGGATACGCTTCAGCGCGCCGACCGAAGGATTGGAGGCATTCGATTCGATCAGCGAGATCGTCGAATTGGTGACGCCGGCGCGCTTGGCAAGCTCGCGCTGGGAGAGATTGTGGGCCATGCGCAGGTGGCGCAGCCTGCCCCCGATATCGACCGACATGCCGTTTCCCTGTTCTAGATGTTCGAAATATCGAAAACTGCTCTTTCCATATCCTTTAATTTCAAATGCTTGACGTCAACCAGAAAAGGACTTGTTCGGCATGGCAAATCATGGCGTCTATCGCGCCAGCCAGAGGAGATCTGCCATGAACGCTCACAACAAGCCCAATGCACCCGTGCTCGACAGCTACTGGATGCCCTTTACCGCCAACCGCCAGTTCAAGGCGGCACCCCGCCTGCTCGCCAGCGCCGAAGGCATGTATTACACCAGTGCCGACGGCCGCCGGGTTCTGGATGGCACCGCCGGCCTGTGGTGCGTCAATGCCGGCCACGGCCGCCGGCAAATCGCCTCTGCCGTCGAGCGCCAGCTGACGCAGCTGGATTTTGCGCCCTCCTTCCAGATGGGCCACCCGATCGCCTTCGACTTCGCCGAACGGCTTGCCGAAATCGCGCCCGGTCCCGAGGGTGCGAAGCTCGACCGCGTGTTCTACACCGGCTCCGGTTCCGAATCGGTCGATACGGCCTTGAAGATGGCCATCGCCTACCAGCGCGCTATCGGCCAGGGCACGCGCACGCGCCTCATCGGCCGCGAGCGCGGCTATCACGGCGTCGGCTTCGGCGGCATCTCGGTCGGCGGCATCCTCAACAACCGCCGCGTCTTCCCGCAGCTCGCCGGCTCCGACCACCTGCGCCACACGCATGACCTCTCCAAAAACGCCTTTGTGAAGGGCATGCCGGAGCATGGTGCGGAGCTTGCCGACGATCTCGAGCGGCTGGTGGCGCTGCACGGCGCGGAAACCATCGCGGCCTGCATCGTGGAACCGGTCGCCGGCTCCACCGGCGTGCTGATCCCGCCGAAGGGCTATCTCGAAAAGCTGCGCGCGATCTGCGACAAGCACGGCATCCTCCTAATCTTCGATGAGGTCATCACCGGTTTCGGCCGCCTGGGCGCCGCCTTCGCCACCGATTATTTCGGCGTGACGCCCGATCTCGTCACCACCGCCAAGGGCCTCACCAACGGCGCGATCCCGATGGGTGCGGTCTTCTCCAGCCGCAAGGTGCACGATGCGCTGATGCATGGTCCGGAAAACGCAATCGAGCTTTTCCACGGCTACACCTATTCGGGTCATCCCGCCGCCTGCGCCGCCGGCATCGCGACGCTCGACATCTACCGCGACGAGGGCCTGCTCACCCGCGCCGCCGAACTTGAAGACGACTGGCAGACGGCGATGCACTCGCTGAAGGGCCTGCCGCATGTCATCGACATCCGCACGATCGGTCTCATCGCCGGCATCGAGCTTGCGCCGCGCGACGGCGCTGTCGGCGCACGCGCCTATGACGTCTTCGTCGATTGCTTCGAGAAGGGCCTGCTCATCCGCGTGACCGGCGACATCATCGCCTTCTCGCCGCCGCTGATCGCCGAGAAGAAGCACTTCGAGGACATCGTCTCGATCCTCGGCGACGCGCTGAAGCGCGCCGCTTAAGCTTTCCTCGACAAAAAACGCTGTTATATCTGGGCCCGTATTTTCAGTACGGGCCCATTTTCATGTCAGCATCCGCCAAAGCAGAACCGAAACTCATCTTCCGCCTGCAGTTCGACCCGGAAGGGCGCATCGGGCGCGGCAAGATCGAGCTGCTTGCGCATATCAAGCAGACCGGCTCGATTTCTGCCGGCGGGCGGGCGATGGACATGTCCTATCGGCGCGCCTGGCTACTGGTCGACGAGATGAACCGGCTGTTCAAAGAGCCGGTGGTGGAATCGCAGCGTGGCGGCAAGCAGGGCGGCGGGGCGGTCCTGACACCCTTCGGAGAGGCGCTGATTGCGCACTACCATGCCATGGAAGAGAAGGCCCGACTGGCCCTTGCCGACGATATCGGCTGGATCGTCGCCAATCTCGCCGACTAAGCCTATTCCAAAGCGACCGTCTTGATCACGGCGTGGACGGGCAACCCCGGCGCCAGGCCGAGCCGCTCGACCGACAGCGCGGTGATTCGGGCGCGCACATGATCGCCGCCGCAGGCGATACGCACGCTCGCCATGCCCTCCCCGTCCGGATCGATGCTTTCGACCGCGCCCTCAAGAATGTTGAGGGCGCTGAGCCCTTCCGGGCGGACCGTCGCCACCATGACGTCGCGGGCGGGGATGCGCAGGCGCACCATCTCGCCGGGCGAAACCGCAGCCCCCGGCACCAGGATGATCGCGCCGCCGTCGAGCCTGATGGTGGCAAGGCCGCGTGCGGCGTCGCGGGTCTCGACATGGCCCGACAGAACGCTACCCGCCTCGCGGCGGTCGGCGGCAGACGCCAGGCGGGGGCCGCCGAGCACATCCGAGACGGGGCCAGCGGCCTCGACGCGGCCGCCTGCCATCAGCACGACCTTGTCGGCAAGACGCGCGACCTCGGCGATGGAATGGCTGACATAGACGATGGGAATGCCGACCTCGTCGCGCAGGCGTTCGAGATAGGGAAGGATTTCCGCCTTGCGCTCCTCGTCGAGGGCCGCGAGCGGTTCGTCCATCAGCAGCAGACGCGGAGATGCGAGCAGTGCACGGCCGATGGCGACGCGCTGTTTTTCGCCGCCGGAGAGGTGTGTCGGCTGGCGGTCGAGCAGGTCGCCGATGCCAAGCAGGTCGATGATGCGATCGGGGTTTTCCGCCCGCGCGCCCTTCGGTGAAAACCAGCGGCCGTAGTGAAGGTTCTGGCGGACCGTCAGATGCGGGAAAAGGCGCGCCTCCTGGAAGACATAACCGAAGCGGCGGCGGTGCGGCGGGGTGAGGAGGCGCCGGCTGGTGTCGACCAGCATGTCGTCACCAAGCTGGATGCGGCCTTCCACCGGGCGCGTCAGGCCGGCGATGATGCGGATGAGCGACGTCTTGCCGGAACCGGAACGGCCAAACAGCGCCGTCACACCGCCATCGGAGGTGAAGGCGGCCTCCAGCGAAAAATCGCCGAACCGGTGGCGGGCTTCGACGATCAGGCTCATTCGAGATGCACCTTGCGGCCGATGCGCTGGGCGAGAACTTCCGAGGCGAGCAGCGCCGCCATGGAAATGGCAATGGCGACGAGGGTGAGGCGAAGCGCGCCGGCATCGCCACCCGGCACCTGGGTGAAGGTATAGATGGCGGCCGACAGCGTCTGCGTCTCGCCGGGAATGTTGGAGACGAAGGTGATGGTGGCGCCGAATTCGCCCATGGCTTTGGCGAAGGCGAGGATCATGCCGGCGAGCACGCCGGGGAAAATCAGCGGCAGGGTGACGGTGAGGAAGACCCAGAAGGGGCTTGCTCCGAGCGTGCCGGCCGCCTCCTCCAGCTTGCGGTCCACGGCCTCGATGGAGAGGCGGATGGAACGCACCATCAGCGGAAAGCCCATGACGCCGCAGGCAAGCGCCGCCCCCGTCCAGCGGAAGGACAGCACGATGCCGAACCATTCGTCGAGCACAGAGCCGATGGCGCCGCGCCGGCCGAACAGGATGAGCAGAAGGAAACCGGTGACGACGGGCGGCAGGATAAGCGGCAGATGAACCACGCCATTGAGGAGCGACTTGCCCCAGAAGCGGCCCCGCGCAAGCGCAAGAGCCACGAGAATGCCGAGCGGCAGGCTGACGAGCACCGCCACGGACGAAACCCTGAGGCTCAACCGGATCGCCGTCCATTCCTCATCGCTGAGCACTAGCCAGTCCACGTGCAATTCCTCGACATGCAAACAGCCCCGGGTTTAGCGGCCGGGGCTGTCGTGAGGCTCGTGTTACTTCAGGATGGTGAAACCCTGCTCCGTGAAGAAGGGGGCGGCCTTGTCGGACTTCAGGAAGTCGAGATAGGCGGCAGCGGCGGCACTCTTCGATTCCGAGAGGATGGCGACCGGGTAGATGATCGGTGGGTGGCTGTCTTCCGGGAAGGTGCCGACGACGGCAACGCCCGGATCGGCAGCGGCATCCGTCTGGTAGACGATGCCATAGGGCGCTTCGCCGCGCGAGACCAGCGCAAGCGCTGCGCGCACGCTTTCCGCACCGGCAACCTTGCCTTCGACACTGGACCAGACGCCCAGCTTTTCGAGCGCCGCCTTGCCGTATTTGCCGGCCGGCACGCTATCGACAGCGCCCATGGCGAGCTTGCCGTCGCCGACCAGGCCAGAGAGATCGAAGCCGTCCTTGATCTCGATCGTCGAGGCCTTGTCCTTCGGCGCAACGAGCACGATGCGGTTGCCGAGCAGGTTGACGCGGGTGTCGTCCTTGATCAGCTTCTTTTCAGCAACGTAGTCCATCCAGGCGAGGTCCGCCGAGATGAAGAGATCGGCGGGCGCTGCGGCCTCGATCTGCTTGGCGAGCGCCGAGCTTGCCGCATAGGAGACCGTCGTCTCGTTGCCGGTTTCCGTCTGCCAGGCGGCGTTGGCGGCATCCAGCGCATTCTTCAGGCTTGCGGCGGCAAAGACGGTGACCTTTTCGGCGGCCGCGGCCGGCAAAGCGAGCGGCAGGGCCGCGAAGGCGGCGACGACAAGTTTCAGCAGCAGACGGCGGTTCATTCCTGTTCTCCCTTTTTCTGCCCCGAGGCAGCGTGATATCTATTTGAATATATCGACGTTTACGGCTTGGCCAGCGCTATATTTTCAAAAATATAGGGAAACAGACTGCGGCGGGACGCGGCTGATCACGGCCGGAAGAAGCAATGCGGTTTCACCGGCGATTCGGTGAATGGAAGCGAGCCGAGTGTTTCTGATTTGGGAAAGCGGGGTCCAGAAATGGAAAAGCCTGCCGCGGGAGGAGGTGCGGCAGGCTTTCCGATAGAACCGAATGGCGACTGGGAGGAGGAGTGCCGCCATTCCCGCAGTCGGCCCTGGGAGGAGGAGTGGGCCTTCTGCACAATCGAAGCTTCGTGGGAGGAGGTACGTTGCTTCGATAAATATGACTATATGCGATTCCTGGTCATTTCATAGGCATTGTTTTGCAAAGCAGCTATGCGTCATGCGCGTATCGAATATCTCAACTGCCCGAAGGAACTCCAGACCCAGCCAATCTCTTCGCACATGCAAAAACGCCCGCCATAAGGCGGGCGTCTTCGAAATTCTGCTGCGGGGCAGCGCGTCGATCAGAAGCCGACGGCAGCGCGGGCGACAGTCTTGATTTCCGAACGTTCGATGCCGAGGTCGCGCAGTTCACGCGCGGTCATGCGGTCGAGTTCGTTGACGGTCTGACGATACTTGCGCCAATTGTTGAAGGAACGTGCCATGTTCATGATGATCCCCTTTCAGGAGGCTCTCTGTTCGGCACCTTTCCGTGGCGCCGCGTCTTTCGATGACCGTTTATAGCGTTATGCTGCAGTGCAGAACAGCGCTCAGATAGCAGAACACCCATGCGGCTTGCGCATGGGTGTCGTAAGCATCCATTAAGGATCCATTCAGGCTGCGCGGGAGGCCTGCTCCTTGCGCAGGAAGGCGGAGATCCGCTTCAGCCCCTCCTCCAGGACCTCCTCCCCATTGGTATAGCCGATGCGCAGATGCCCCTCCATGTCCATCGCGCTGCCCGGCGTCAGCATGACGCCGGTCGCGTCCAGAAGCTTCGTGCAAAAGGCTTCCGAACTCATCGGCAGGTCGTACTTCAGAAGAGCCGTCGTGCCGGATTTCGGCTTCACCCAGGAAATCAGCGGCTCGCCCTCCACCCATTCGGCCAGGATGGCAAGATTGGTTCGGGTGATCGCATGGCTGCGGGCGAGGATCTTGTCGCGGTTTTCGAGCGCAATGGCGGCGAAATGGTCATCCAGCATGCCGACGCTGATCGTGTTGTAGTCGCGGTGGATGGAAACGGCATGCAACAGGTCCTTCGGCCCGACAATCCAGCCGAGGCGCAGGCCGGCGAGCGAATAGGTCTTCGACATGCTGCCGGTCGAAATGCCCTTCTCGTAGAGATCGGCGATCGAGGCGGTCATGCCGTTGCCCGTCTGATCCGTGCCGCGATAGACCTCGTCGCAGAGGATCCAGGCGCCGGCGGCGCGGGCGATTTCGACGACTTCGAGCAGGAAATCGCGGTCCATCAGCGAGCCAGTCGGGTTGTTCGGGTTGTTGAGGCAGATGAGCTTCGTGCCCGGCGTGGCGAGCCGGCGAAGCTCTTCGAGATCCGGCAGGAAGCCGTGCTCGGCCGTCAGCTTCAGGATCTGCACGTCGGCGCCATAACTTTCGGGGATGGAATAGTGCTGCTGGTAGGTCGGCAGGACCGAGATGACGCGGTCGCCCGGCTCCACCAGCGTCTCGTGCACCAGCGCATTGGCGCCGATCGCGCCGTGCGTGACAACGACGTTTTCCAGCGCCTGCTTCTCGTACAGACCGGCGATCAGCTTGCGCAGCCGCTCGCTGCCCTCGATCGCCCCATAGGTCAGCTTCATCGGCAGGAGTTCGGAGAGGATGGTCTCCTTCTTGCCGGCCATGTCGAGCAGCTCTTCCACCGTCAGCGATTCCACACAGGTTTCAGCAAGGTTCAGCTCGCAATGGTTCTCGTAGCGGTTCATCCAGATCTCGACGCCGAAATCGCGTATCTTCATAGCGGGCTCCTTTCGGGTTAGAAGGCAGGATACGGCAGCGCCGACCCTTTCAATACGGAAAGATATGAGCAGTATATTGCACAGTCAAGAACGCGGCGGCGTGCTCGCCCATGTTTCGGGCAACCTGCGTCGCCTGCGCCAGAAGGCCGGCCTCAGCCAGGCAGCGCTGGCGGAGGCATCCGGCATCAGCCGGCGCATGATCGTGGCGGTAGAGGGGGGCGATGCCAATATCAGCCTGTCCAGCCTGGACAAGCTCGCGGTCGCCATCGGCGTCGGCTTCGTCGACCTGGTGCGCGACCCGGCCCGCCCGTCGTCGGCAGAGATCAACGAGGTGACCTGGCGGGGGGCGAGCGACGAAAGCGCCGCCGTGCTGCTCGGCTCCGCGCCGGCGACCACCGAGGCGCAGATGTGGCACTGGTCGCTCGGCCCCGGTGAACGCTACAATGCCGAACCGGACCCGGCCGGCTGGCACGAGATGATTTTCGTGACCGAAGGCACGCTCCGGCTCGAGCTGTCAGGCGCAGGCAAGGATTATCCGGCCGGCAGCTTTGCCGTCTACGGCACCGATCAGCCCTATGCCTATCTCAACACCGGCGAAACCATCGTCCGCTTCGTGCGCAACGTGGTTGCCTAGAGCAGCGTCCAGGCCATGCCGGCGAGCGCCGCAAGGCCGAGCGTCAGCAGCACCGAGGCTTTGAGGCGGAAGAGCGCGAAGGCGGAGGCTGCGGCAAGCAGCGCTGCGGGTAGGATGATCGTCGACGGCACGGGAAGCTCGAGATGGAGCGGCCCGGCAGTCAAAACCGTCACCTCGCGAAACAGCGTGTGCACGGAAAACCAGACGGCGAGGTTGAGAATGACGCCGACGACGGCGGCGGTGATGGCCGAGAGCGCGCCCGACAGCGCCACATTGCCGCGCAGCCGCTCGATGAAGGGGGCGCCGAGAAAGATCCAGAGGAAACAGGGCACGAAGGTGACCCAGGTGGTGAGGATCGCCGCCAGCGTCGCCGCCGTCATGGGGCTGAGACTGCCGGGATCGCGGTAGGCGCCAAGGAAGCCGACGAATTGCAGAACCATGATCAGCGGCCCCGGCGTCGTCTCGGCCATGCCGAGGCCGTCGAGCATTTCGCCCGGCTTCAGCCAGCCATAGTGCTGCACGGCCTCCTGCGCGACATAGGCGAGCGCCGCATAGGCCCCGCCGAACGTGACGACCGCCATCTTGCTGAAGAAGATGCCGATCTCGCTGAAAACGCTGTTGCCGCCGGCGAAGAACCAGATGAGCGCCACCGGCAGAAGCCAGAGACAGAGCAGCACCGCCGAGATCTTCAACGACCAGCCGAGGCCCGGCCGGGCATGGGCCGGCGTCGCCTCGCCGAGCAGCGAATCGCGATCCTGCAACACCGCGCCCTTGGCCGCCGCATGGCCCGGGGATGTGCGAAACAGGCGCGAACCGGATTTCGAGCCGAAATAGCCGACAACGGCGGCGGCGAGCACGACGAGCGGAAACGGCACCTTGAAGGCGAAGATGGCGAGGAAGGCAACGGCCGCAATGGCGAGCATCGCCGGATTGACGAGCGCGCGACTGCCGATGCGGAACACCGCCTGCACGACGATGGCGAGCACTGCCGCCTTGAGGCCGAAGAACAGGCCCTCGACCACGCTGGCATCACCGAAGATCACATAGATGTAACTGAGCGCCAGGATCGACAGAAAGCCGGGCAGGATGAAAAGCAGTCCGGCGATAAGACCGCCCAGCGTGCGGTGCATGAGCCAGCCGATATAGACGGCCAGCTGCTGCGCTTCAGGGCCCGGCAGCAGCATGCAATAGTTCAGGGCATGCAGGAAACGGCTCTCGCCGATCCAGCGCTTCTCGTCCACGACGATGCGATGCATCACGGCGATCTGCCCGGCAGGGCCACCAAAACTCAGCGCCGCCACGCGCGCCCAGACGCGCAGCGCCTCGCCGAGGGAGACGCCATGCTCGCGCGGGCCGGCCGTATTGTTGCTCATCGGGATGTTTTCCTCCGCGTCGCGATCGATCGCAGCGCCCTTGTGCCCTGTCAAGGCGGCCTTCGACGAGACAACTGGCAATGCGGCGGTCATGGGCAGAGTCCGGATTTGACATAACGCCTAGCGGGACAGGTCCTCGAATCGAAGCGCGGCGCGACCCTCTCATGTTTTTTGAACGGTGATGCGACAGGGAACCCGTGTAAAGGATGTTTGGCATTCAACGTGAGCCGCGCGATGTAAAGCAAGCCTTACATCTCGCGCCCTCAACGATGCGAAACGTGTTTTCCGCCGCCCGTCGCTACTTGTGGGCCTCGACCCTGAGCATGGCCGCCTATGTCGCGCGCCGATTGTTTCGATACGGCTGCTGGCCCGCGGCACTCCGGACGGAACGGTGCGCACAGCCATCTCCAACGCACCGATGATCCCGGCCCTCCTTCCCGGATGGTCCATACTCTTTCTCATCCGCCGTATGGACGAAATGCAGCGCAAGCTGCAATTGGAAGCCTTCGTCGTCTGGCCCATCATGTGCGGGTTCTGGTTTCTCGGTGTGGTGTTGGGGCGCCTGCGCTACCGATGAACAACCGTATTCAGGAAGTGCGTGCCCGGAAGAACTGGTCGCAAATGGAACTCGCCGCGAGGCTTGACGTGTCCCGCCAGACGATCAACGCGCTGGAACGCGGCCGCTACGACCCGAGCCTGCCGCTCGCCTTCAAGATCGCCCGCGTCTTCGACCTGACGATCGAGGAAATTTTCATCGTGGACGCCTTGAGTTAGAGGCCCCGGAGGCCGCCGCCGCCCCTTTGCAGATCGCCGGGATTTGCTAAGGAGGGGAAGCCCGCTGTTTTGCGGCCATGGCGCGGCGCGCAGGCACGATCCGTCCCGGGGACTGTCGGAACTGGTCGCGGCCCCGTCGCAGACAGGCTGCAATGGCGCAAACACAGGCCCTAAGATCGGCCGCAATATTTCATCGGGGTCCAGCACATGGCAGAGTTTCCGCAAAAGGCGAAGGTCGTCATCATCGGTTTGGGTGGCATCGTGGGCGCGTCCATCGCCCATCATCTCATCGAGCGCGGATGGGACGATATCGTAGGCATCGACAAGTCGGGCATCCCGACCGATATCGGTTCGACGGCGCATGCCTCGGACTTCTGCTACACGACGAGCCACGACTTCCTGTCGGTCTGGACCACCCAGTATTCGATCGATTTCTACGAGAAGATGGGGCACTACGCCCGCATCGGCGGCCTCGAGGTCGCGCGCACCGGCGATGACACCTGGATGGAAGAGATCAAGCGCAAGCTCTCCTCCGCCAAGGCCTTCGGCACCCGCGCGCATTATGTCTCTCCGGCCGAGATCAAGGACATGTTCCCGCTGATCGAGCAGGACCAGGTGATGGGCGGCATGTTCGATCCGGATGCCGGCCTCGTCGTGCCGCGTTCGCAGACGGTTGCGGGCAAGCTGGTCGATGCCGCTGAAAAGTCCGGCAAGCTGCAGGTCTACGGCAACACGCCGGCCCAGTCGCTGATCGTCGAGGGCGGCCGCATCAAGGGCGTCGTCACCCATCGCGGCACCATCATGGCCGATCATGTCATCGTCTGCGCCGGCATCTGGGGCCGTCTGATCGCCGAAATGGTCGGCGAGGACCTGCCGGTCATGCCGGTCGATCACCCCCTCACCTTCTTCGGCCCGTACAACGAGTTCGAGGGCACCGGCAAGGAAATCGGCTACCCGCTTTTGCGCGACCAGGGCAACTCCGCCTATATGCGCGACACCGGCGACCCGAAGACCACCGAGGGCGGCCAGATCGAGTGGGGCTACTACGAGACCACCAATCCGCGTCTCTGCCATCCGCGCAACATTCTGGAAAAGCACGAGGCGCGCCTGTCGCCCTCGCAGCGCGACCTCGACATGGAGCAGATCCTCGAGCCGCTCGAAAAGGCCATGGAACTGACGCCAATCCTCGGCGAACTCGGCTATAACGAAGGTCATTCCTTCAACGGCCTGCTGCAGGTTTCCGCCGCCGGCGGCCCGTCCTGCGGCGAGAGCCAGAAGGTGCGCGGCCTGTGGTACTGCGTCGCCATCTGGGTGAAGGACGGCCCCGGCTATGGCAAGCTGATCGCCGACTGGATGACGGACGGCCGCACCGAGATCGACCACAACTCGATCGACTATTCGCGCTTCTACCCGCATCAGCTGACGGAAGAATTCATCGAGGGCCGCAGCTACGAGGCCGCCCAGAAGATCTATTTCCCCGCCGTGCACAACCGCGAACCCTATGCCTCGGGCCGCGGCGCCAAGCGCTCGCCCTTCCATGAACGCGAAAAGGAACTCGGCGGCTACTTCATGGAACTCGGCGGCTGGGAGCGTGCGCACGGCTACGCCGCCAACGAGCACCTGCTGGAAAAATACGGCAACCGCGTTCCGGTGCGCGAGAACGAATGGGACAGCCGCCACTTCTGGCGTGTCTCGAATGCCGAGCATCTGGCGATGAGCGAGGATTGCGGCATCGTCAACCTCTCGCATTTCCACATGGTGGATATCGAGGGCCCTGACCATGTCGAGCTGCTGGAATGGCTGTGCGCCGCGAAGATCGGCGGCGACGGCAATATCGGCAAGGGTGTCTATACCCACTTCCTCGACGATGAGGGCATGGTGCGCGCCGACTTCACCGTCTTCCGCATGGCCGACCGCTGCCGCCTGGTGAACGGCGCCGATGCCGGCCCGCGCGACTTCCACTACATGAAGCGCATCGCCGAGGACCGTGGCCTTGACGTCACCATCACCGACACCTCGGAAAAGTACATCACCGTCGGCATCTGGGGGCCGAACGCCCGCGAGACCCTGAAGAAGGTGGTGGCGGATCCCGCCGGTCTCGACCAGGAGAATTTCGCCTTCGCCGCGATCAAGCAGATCGAGATTGCCGGCAAGAGCGTGACAGCGTTCCGCATCTCCTATGTCGGCGAGCAGGGCTGGGAACTGCACATGAAGTACGAGGACGGCCTGGCCGTCTGGGATGCGCTGCGCGCCACCGGCGTCATGGCCTTCGGTGTCGAGACCTATGCCAACTCGCGCCGCATGGAAAAGAGCCTGCGCCTGCAGAATGCGGACCTGCTCACCCAGTATAACCTCATCGAGGCGGACCTCGCCCGCCCGAAGGTCAAGGAAGCCGACTTCCGCGGCAAGGCGAAGCATCTGGAGTACAAGGCACGCGCGCACCAGCCGGCAATGCTCTGCACGCTGGTCATGACCGAAAATACCGACAAATCAGGTGTGAAGCGCTACCCGCTCGGCAACCTGCCGGTCATGGACCCGGAAACCGGCGAAGTCCTCATCGACGACCTCGGCCGCCGCTCCTACACGACGTCCATCGCCTTCGGCCCGACCATCGGCAAGAACATCGCGCTGGCCTACCTGCCGCACGCCTATTGCCAAGAGGGCCGCAAGCTCAACATCGAGTATTTTGCCGAGACCTACCCGGTCGAGGTTGTCAGCATCGGCTACAAGCCGCTGTATGACCCCGAAAACCTGAAGCCACGTACGTAAACGCGGCTGGAAAGACCAAAAGAAAGGGCGTGCCGGTGGCGCGCCCTTTTGTTTGGATCAGCGGAATACGGCGCCGTTTTCAGCAACAAGCCGCCCGGCCTTGAACACAAGACGCCCCTTCGGCACTGCCACGACCGCCTCCGGCACATGCTCGGCGTCGAGCGTCACGAAATCGGCCTTGGCACCGACCTCAATGCCATAGCCGTCCAGACCGAGAGCCCGGGCGCTGGCTGATGTCACCACGTCGAAGGCGACACTCAGTTCCTCGTCCGTGTAGAAGCCGGAGCGGTAGCCGATCATCATCGCGCGGCCCAGCATGTCTCCATCGCCGTAGGGCCACCAGGAATCGCGGATATTGTCGTTGCCGGCGAAGACGTTGACGCCCTCGCCCCGCAGAAGCGCGACGGGCGGGAAGGCGTGGTCGCCGGGGGCGTTGGTCATGATGGAGACACCGGCGGCGGCGATCCGGGCACCGATGCGGCGGGCGGAATCCGCATCGAGGTCGCCGAGGCCGTAGGCATGGCTGATCGCCACCCTGCCCTGCAGGCCGAGCGCCACCGTGCGCGCGCAAATCTCCTCCACCGTGAAGACGCCGAGCGAGCCGAAATCGTGCAGGTGGATATCGACGCCGACGCCACGCTTCTCGGCGACCCCGAAGACGACGTCGAGATGGCCTTGCAGGTCCCGGTCGAAGCTTGCCGGATCGAGACCGCCGACAAGATCGGCGCCGAGCGCTACCGCCTCGTCCAGCAGTTCCGCCGTGCCGGGGCTCTTCAGGATGCCGTTCTGCGGGAAGGCGACGAGCTGGATGTCGATGATGTCCCGGTACTCTTCGCGAATGCCGAGGATGGTCTCCAGCGACGTCAGCCCGACCGAGGCATCGACCATGACGTGGCTGCGCATATGGAGAGAGCCGTTTCCAACGCAGAGCTCCAGCTGCTTGCGGGCGCGCTCCGCCATGGGGGCCGCCTGTGCCATGTTCTGAGCCTGGAAGGCCACACGCTCATGGACGTCGAAACCGTTGGTGCAGGCTTTGTGGGGGATCCACTTGTCGCCGTAGAAGCTGGTATCGAGATGGATATGGCCCTCGACGAAGGCCGGCACGAGCAAGGCGCCCGCGATGTCCACGCGCTTGGCTTCAACCTCGGTCGAGCCGGCCGGCGCAATCGAAACGATGCGGCCGCCGGCAACGCCGACATCGTTCAGCGAACCATCCGCCAGCTTCGCATTGGTGAACAGGGTTTCGATGCCGGCCATGATATCGCGTCTCCATTTGCACACGGATCGGCCCGCCCTTCAACGAGCGAGCCAATGATTGTATGCAATAACGCGCGAAAATCGTATTCGGTCAATAGGCCGCGGCAACCGCCGCGCTGCCCAGCACCACGATGGGCGTGCCGTTCTGCACGCGGTTGAACAGATCGACCACGTCCTGGTTGATCATGCGCACGCAGCCCGAGGAGACGGACTTGCCGATCGTCCACCACTCCGGCGAACCATGGATGCGGTAGAGCGTGTCCTCGTTGTCCTTGAAGATATACATGGCGCGGGCGCCGAGCGGGTTTTTCAGGCCCGGCTCCATGCCGCCATTGCGGATGCTGTAGGGTTCCAGCTCGGGCTGGCGCGCGACCATCTCGTCCGGCGGCGTCCAGCGCGGCCATTGCCGCTTGTACTGGATGACGCCGCGCCCGGCCCATTCGAAGCCGGCGCGGCCGAGGCCGACGCCGTAGCGCATCGCCTGCCCGTCTTCATAGGTGAGATAGAGGAAATGGTTTGCCGTATCGACCACGATCACGCCGGGCCGCTCGCCCGTGGGATTCGGCACCATCTGGCGATAGAAGCGCGGATCGATCTTCTGATAGGGAATGGCCGGCAGCGGGAACTGCTCGTCATCCTTCGGGCCGTACATGGCGGCGTAGATGCTCGTATCGACGACCGGTTCAGGCCTGACCGCGATCCTCTCGCGCGCCGGCGTGGTGCAGCCGGCCAGAACCGTGGTTGCCAATCCCGCGCTGCCAAGCAGGAAGGACCGGCGGGTTACGCTTTGACCAGTCAATACGATTTCCTCACGCCTCAGTCGTCATAGGGGTCGGCCAGTGCGGCATCGGGCCGGCTGACCGGATATTTCGTGCGCGAAATGCGGGCGGCCATGCCCTTCGCACCCTGCTGCTTCAGAAGCGAGCGGAAGCTCGGATGCATGCCGCCGTCCACATAGGCGAAGCTCGAAACCGGTGTGGCGCTCGCAAAAGCCGCATCCAGCTTCTTTTGTTCCGCACCGATCTTCGCGATCATATCATTTTGTGCGCCATCGGCCGTTGCCGGGCACTGGGCGAGCGGGTCGTCCGGCTCGCCGTTCGCAAATTCCCTGTTGAACACATAGCGGCCGCCGCACACCGAAACCTTCGGCTGCTTCCGCGTGAAGGCGAAGGCGTCATAGCCTTCCTTCAGCGTGCGCCAGAACGGCATGTTCGGATCGCCCTTGTGCTTGGCCATGTTTTCCGTGGTCATGCGGAAGGGATAGGCCTGCACCTGGAAACGCTCCTGGCCGCCATCCAGTGCCTTCTGCACGATGGCGTAGATTTCGCCCACGCCCTGGTCCGTCATGGCGTAGCAGCCGGACGACGAACAGGCTCCGTGCACCATCAGCGCCTCGCCCGAATAGCCGAGCGCCGATTCCAGCCGGTTCGGATAACCGAGATTGAAGGAGACGTAATATTGCGAGTTCGGGTTCAGCATGCCCTCGGAGACATGGTAGAAACCTTCCGGCGCCTGGCGGTCGCCACTCTTCGTCTTCGGGCCGAGCTTTCCCGACCAGCGGCACATCGGATAGGTCTTGAACAGCGCATACTGGCCGCCGGCATTGACCTTCCAGACCTCCAGTTCGCTCTCCTGCTTGAAGATGCGCACGAGAACCGGGCTTTCCGGCCGCATCTTCTTCTTCGACATCTCCGCCTTGACCTTGTTGGACAGCTGCGGCGCCTCGGCGAGCGAAGCGACGTCCATGGCCATGCAGCCGGCGAGCAGGCTGCCGGCGACGGTCGCGGCGGCAAGACGCGCGAACAGCGACAGGCGCGAGCGGTTGGTTTCTGGCGAAGAGCGATGGCGAAGCGCAAACATGGGTCGGTTTCGGTTGTTCGGGGTTCGGGAGCGTCGCGGTCTGCGCGGCGCCTTTGCAGCCTAGAGTCCAAGCGATTGCTTAGAACTTCGTTAATCTTGTGACCTAAACGGCCGTTGCGCGACTTCATGCCACGTCGAATGCCGCGAATCCTGTATCGATTTCCGGCAGCTTAAACCCTCAAGCTGCCTAAGCTTCAAGGCCAGCTTTGCGGCTTTCTTTCGTCCGGAGATCACGCGGCGAACAAAAAATCGTTAGTTACTTGCCCCAAGCCAACCAGACGGCCCATTCGGCAAAGAAAACTTGATTTGGACGGCGTCCCGCTACATCTGTGAGCGAGACTATTTCAAGAGGCGAAACGATGCTGACGATCGGCGATCTTTCCAGGGCCACGGGCGTCAAGGTTCCGACAATCCGCTATTATGAACAAATGGGCCTGCTCTCGCATGCCGAGCGCTCGGAGGGGAACCAGCGGCGCTACTCCAATGGCGAGCGCGACCGCCTCACCTTCATCCGCCATGCGCGCGACCTCGGCCTCACCATCGACGCCATCCGCGAACTGATCGAACTCAGCCAGCACCCGGAACGCCCCTGCCACGATGCCGACCGCATCGCCGCCGAACAGCTTTCGACCGTCCGGCGCAAGATCGAACGCCTGCAGAAGCTGGAGGCGGAACTGGTGCGCATCACCAGCCATTGCCACACCGACCAGGTCCGCGACTGCTACGTCATCCGGGCGCTCGCCAATCACGACCTTTGCCACGACGAACACGACTAAAGCGCGTCGCGATCTTTCAGATTCGCTCCTTGCGCTCTAGTCCCTTGATTTTTCGCATGTCGTTGGCGCAAAACCGCTGCACACTTTTGCGCGACATGCGTTAGGACGCTGCAAGCAATTTCAGCTTCTGAAGCTGCGTTTCGCGCGGCTCGTGCATGTCCAGCATGCCCTGGAGCCGGCCATCCGCACGGATGAGAAAGAGGCCGGCGGTGTGGTCCATCGTGTAACTGTCCGAGGCCGTCGGCACCTTTTTGTAGGTAGCTGAAAAGGCATCCGCCGCCGCCTTCGTCTCGGCCGCATCACCGCGGAGCGCGATGATGCGTGGGTCGAAGGAGGTCATGTAGAGCTTCAGCAGCTCCGCCGTGTCGCGCTCGGGATCGACGGAGATGAAGAGCGGCGTGATGCGATCTGCCGCCGGGCCGATGTCCTTCAGCAATGCACTCAGCTCGAACAGCGCCGTCGGGCAGACATCCGGGCAATGGGTGAAGCCGAAGAAGACGAGATAGGGTTTTCCGGCGAGATCGGCCGAGCCGAAGGCTTTGCCGTCGACCGTCTGCAAGGCGAAAATGCGCTGCTTTGGCTTTTCCGTTGCAGGAACCTGTGCCGCGACCGTCGCTCCGACGATCGCGGCCAGCACGCCTGCAAGACCAATGAATGTCCTGCGCTTCATTTGATCGGCCGCAGCAGGCGCAGCGCATTCAGCGTCACGAGCACGGTGGCGCCGGTATCGGCGAGGATCGCCGGCCAGAGGCCGGTGATGCCGACGATGGTCGTCACCAGGAACACACCCTTGAGGCCAAGCGAGAGAACGATGTTCTGCACGATGTTGCGCATGGTGCGCTTGGAGAGGTCCGTCATCAGCGCGACATCGCCGACGCGGCCGTGCAGGATGGCGGCATCCGCCGTTTCGAGCGCCACATCCGTACCGCCACCCATGGCGATGCCGACATTGGCGGCAGCAAGTGCCGGGGCGTCATTGATGCCATCGCCGATCTTGCCGACGACATAACCTTCGCGCTGCAGTTCGCCGACGATGCGCTGCTTGTCCTCCGGCATCAGTTCGGCGCGCACCTCGATGCCGAGTTCGGCTCCGACGGCTTTTGCCGTGCGGGCATTGTCGCCCGTCAGCATGATCGTCTTGATGCCCGCATCCTTCAGCGCCTTGAGGCCGGCCGCTGCATCGGCGCGTGGCTCGTCGCGCATGGCGATGGCCCCGACGAGCACGCCGTCGACGACCAGCATGGAGACGGTCTTGCCATCATCGTTGAGCTTTGCAGTGGCGGCCTTGACCTCGTCGGACAGCGTGACCTGTTCGGCAACCGCCTTCGGCGAGCCGAGGAACACCTGCCTGCCCTCGACGGTGGCGGTGACGCCCTTGCCGCCGAGCGCTCGCGAACCGCTTGCCACCGGCGGCACGATGCCGTCGTCCGCGGCCTTGCCGAGGATGGCGAGCGCCAGCGGGTGGCTGGAGCCGGCTTCGAGGGCGGCGGCGAGGCGCAGCACCTCATCGGCCGGTTGCGCGAAGGCGACGATGTCGGTGACAACAGGCTTGCCTTCCGTCAGCGTGCCGGTCTTGTCGAAGGCGATGGCGGTGAGCTTGCCGAGGCCTTCCAGCACCGCGCCGCCCTTCATCAGCAGGCCGCGGCGGGCACCGGCGGAGAGCGATGCGGCGATGGCGGCGGGCGTCGAGATGACCAGCGCGCAGGGGCAGCCGATCAGGAGAACGGCGAGGCCCTTGTAGACCCATTCGCTCCAGATGCCGCCGAGGAACAGCGGCGGGATGATCGCGACGAGGGCCGCGACGACGACCACGCCAGGCGTATAGTATTTGGAGAAGCGATCGATGAAGCGCTCGGTCGGCGCCTTCGATTCCTGGGCTTCCTCGACCAGTTTGATGACGCGGGCGATGGTGTTGTCCGCAGCCGCCGCGGTGACGCGCACGCGCAGCGCCGCATCACCATTCACCGTGCCGGCGAAGACGGTGTCGCCGATTTCCTTGTTGACCGGGGTGCTTTCGCCGGTGACCGGGGCCTCGTCGATGGCGCTCTCGCCGTCGATGATCACGCCATCGGCGGAAATGCGGTCGCCGGGGCGTACCAGAATGACGGCGCCAACCGCGAGCGATTCGGCCGGCACTTCCTTGGTGCGACCGTTCTCTTCGAGGAGTGCGGTCTTCGGCACGAGGGCGGAGAGCGAGCGGATGCTGTCACGCGCCTTGCCGGCTGCAACCCCTTCCAGCAACTCGCCGACGAGGAAGAGGAAGACGACGGCGGCGGCCTCTTCTGTGGCATTGATGACCACCGCGCCGACGGCGGCAATCGTCATCAACATCTCGATGGAGAACGGCGTGCCGGCGAGGGCCGCCATGATGGCGCGGCGCGCGATCGGCAGGAGACCGACGAACATCGCGATGACGAAAGCATAGGTCTCGATGGCCGGGAAGAGATGGCCGACGCCGTAGGCGATGACCAGCGACGCACCGGCGAGAATCGTCAGCCGACCCTTCTTGCCCTTCCACCATGGACCTTCGGACGGGCCGTGATCGTGGCCGTGCAGGCCCTCGATGGCCGCAGCCTTCGGCTTGTGGTCATGGCCGGCGTGGTCATGATCATCATGATCATGCGAATGGTCGTGCCCGTGGTCATGATCGTGGCTGCAACCGGGGCCATGCTCGTGCTTCGCCGCCGGCTTTTCCGCAATCGCTGCCGCCGGCGTCACCGCATAGCCGAGGCCGGAGACTTTTTTGCGGATCGCGTCAAGGTCGCTCGTCACGTCGTGCTGTACGCGCATGGTGCAGGCGGTCACGGAAACGGATACGTCCGAAACCCCCGGCATGCGGCGCACGGCCGTATCGATCTTGCTGGCGCAGGAGGCGCAATCCATGCCGCCAACCCGGAAACGCGTCTCTTTCACATCGGACATCATACAATCCTCTTCAGTCTGTCGAGGCTGTTCTACGACCTCTAGCGACTAGAGGTGCAAGAGGGGAACACGAAAAAAATCCGGGCAAAGAGGCGCATTGATATTTCCCGCATCGCCATGCTAGAGAGCGCCGACTTTATTTGCAGGTTTCATCTGCTGGTTGGGGAGGACGCCATGTCTTGGCACGCCCTCTTCCAATCGGGGATGGGCTCTCTTGATGCCCCCCGAACGGAAGAACGCTTTTTGATGGGTGCCCTTGCGGCACAATCGGGCTTTGACACCGTTTCGCCGGTGCGGGCGCCGCGCCTGCGCGTCCTTTCTCCGCTCAAGCACCGCGACAGAGGCAACAGCGCGAAAGCGCTGTCACATCGCCGTGCCCGGACAACGATACCGTAACATCGGTCTCCCCTTTTAGCCGTTTGAAGCAGGAGGTTTGCGCCTCCGCTTTGCGCGTTGCTATCGCGCTGCCGGCCGGGCCGGCGCCATTCCACCCGCCAAGAAGACAGGTCCCGCATGTCCCTCACGACACCCTATTATCTGATCGACAAGTCGAAGCTCATCGCCAACATGGAAAAGATCGCGCGCCTGCGCGAGCTTTCCGGCGCCAAGGCGCTGCTCGCGCTGAAATGCTTCGCCACCTGGTCGGTCTTCGATCTGATGCGCGACTACATGGACGGCACGACCTCCTCGTCGCTGAACGAAGTGCGCCTCGGCCATGAGCGTTTCGGCAAGGAAACGCACGCCTATTCCGTCGCCTATGCCGATTACGAGATCGACGAGGTCATCAGCCACGCTGACAAGATCATCTTCAACTCGGTGAGCCAGCTCGATCGTTTCGGCGACAAGGCATCCGGCATCGTGCGGGGCCTGCGCCTCAATCCCGGCATTTCCTCCTCCACCTTCGATCTCGCCGACCCGGCCCGCCCGTTCTCGCGACTTGGCGAATGGGATGTGAAGCAGGTGGAACCCGTGATGGACCGCATCTCCGGCTTCATGATCCACAACAATTGCGAGAACGGCGATTTCGACCTGTTCGACCGCATGCTCGGCACGATCGAGGAGAAATTCGCGCCTCTCCTGAAGAAGGCCGAATGGGTGAGCCTTGGCGGCGGTATCCACTTCACCGGCGAAACCTATCCGCTGGAAAAATTCGCCGAGCGGCTGAAGCGGTTTTCCGGCGACTACGGCGTACAGGTCTATCTGGAGCCCGGCGAAGCCTCGATCACCAAATCCACCACGCTGGAAGTGACGGTGCTCGACACGCTGAACAACGGCAAGGACCTCGCCATCGTCGACAGTTCGATCGAGGCCCACATGCTGGACCTCTTGATCTACCGGGAAAACGCCAAGCTTTTGCCGAACACCGGGCCGCACCGCACCATGGTCTGCGGCAAGTCGTGCCTCGCCGGCGATATTTTCGGCGAATTCAATTTCGAGGCCCCGCTGAAGGTCGGCGACCGCATCTCCATCCAGGATGCGGCCGGCTACACCATGGTCAAGAAGAACTGGTTCAACGGCGTGAAAATGCCGGCGATCGCCATCCGCGAACTGGACGGCAGCATCACAACGGTCCGCGAATTCACCTACGCGGACTACGAAGAAAGCCTCTCCTGAGGCGATACGGGTAGAAGGAGATATCCCCCGATATGAAAAAGAACGTCCTCATCATCGGCGCCGGCGGCGTCGCACAGGTGGTCGCGCATAAATGCGCCCAAAACAACGACGTGCTCGGCGATATCCATATCGCGTCGCGCACCAAGGCGAAGTGCGAAAAGATCATCGCGTCGGTCCATGAGAAGAAGGCGATGAAACAGCCGGGCGTGCTCGAAGGCCATGCGCTCGACGCGCTCGACATCGAGGCGACCAAGGCGCTCATCACGTCCACGAAGTCTGAGATCGTCATCAATGTCGGCACCGCCTTCCTCAACATGTCGGTGCTGCGCGCCTGCATGGATACGGGTGTCGCCTATATCGACACCGCGATCCATGAAGAGCCCGGCAAGATCTGCGAGACGCCGCCGTGGTACGGGAACTACGAGTGGAAGCGTGCCGCCGAATGCGAAGAGAAGGGCATCACCGCCATTCTCGGCGCCGGTTTCGATCCGGGCGTGGTCAACGCCTATGCCAAGCTCGCCAAGGACGAATATCTCGACACGGTGACCGACGTCGACATCGTCGATATCAATGCCGGCAGCCATGGCAAGTACTTCGCCACGAACTTCGACCCGGAAATCAATTTCCGCGAATTCACCGGCGTCGTCTATTCCTGGCAGGATGGCCAGTGGCAGACGAACAAGATGTTCGAAATCGGCAAGGACTACGACCTGCCGGTCGTCGGAACGCGCCGCGCCTATCTCTGCGGCCATGACGAAGTGCATTCGCTGGCGAAGAACATGGACGGCGCGAATGTGCGCTTCTGGATGGGTTTTGGCGACCACTACATCAACGTCTTCACCGTTCTGAAGAACCTCGGCCTGCTCTCCGAACAGCCGGTCAAGACCGCCGAAGGGCTTGAGGTCGTGCCGCTCAAGGTCGTCAAGGCGGTGCTGCCGGATCCGTCGTCGCTTGCGCCGAACTACGAAGGCAAGACCTGCATCGGCGACTACGTGAAGGGCATGAAGGACGGCAAGGAAAAGACCGTCTTCATCTACAACGTGGCCGACCATAAGGAAGCCTACGAGGAAGTCGGCAGCCAGGGCATTTCCTACACCGCCGGTGTGCCGCCGGTCGCAGCAGCAATGCTCGTCGCCACCGGCGAGTGGGACGTGAAGAAGATGGCCAACATCGAAGAGTTGGCGCCCAAACCCTTCATCAACCTGCTCAACGGCATGGGCCTGCCCACCCGCATCCAGGACGAAGACGCCGACCGCGCCGTCAGCTTCTAAGCCTGAAAACACCGGCCGCGCCTCGTGCGCGGCCGGTGTCTTTTCGCCGGCAGCCTTTGGCCCGCGGCCAGGCCGTTCCGGCCCCTCCCCCGAAAAACACATCGAAACCAGCCACATCCGGTTCACGGCTTCGCTTTGAACCGTTGCACCGTCCTGCATCCACGCAATTGCCATGACAGTGAAATATCACAGCCTTGACACGTCCAAAAATAGCTTTATAACTTAGCTATATTACAAACAATCGCTAGGGAGGACAGGCGATGGACGAGCGGCAGTTCCGCAATGCGCTTGCCGAATACGCGACCGGCGTGACCATCGTCACGGCGCGGTCGAAATCGGGCGAGAAGATCGGCATGACGATGACCTCGTTCAACACGGTCTCGCTCGATCCGCCGCTGGTGCTGTTTTCCGTCGGCGTCAAGGCACTGAGCCTCGATGCGCTGCGCGAGGCGGATGCCTATGTGGTGAACATCCTCGCCCGCACGCAGGAGAACCTCTCCAACCAGTTCGCCCGCGCTTCGAGCGACAAGTGGGCCGGCGTGCACCACACCGAGGGCCACAAGGGTGCGCCACGGCTGACCAATGCCATCGCCCAGTTCGAATGCGAGCCCTATGCCTGCCACGAAGGTGGCGACCACCTGATCTTCCTCGGCCGCGTCGTCAACTTCCGGACGTCCGATACGGCGGCCGAGCCGCTGCTGTTCTTCCGCGGCCGCTACCACAGCGTCGCCGGCCCGCGCATCGACGTCGATGCCTGGCCTCTGCCCCTGCATTACTGAAACCCTCTGGAGGATGCATATTATGAGCAAGTCCGAACCAAAATCCGGCAAGGCGCACCTTGCCAGCCTGCGCGATGGCCGCGAGATTTTCATCAACGGCGCGCGCGTCAACGACGTGACGACGCATGACGCCTTCTCCAATGTCGCGCGCTCGGTCGAAAAGATGTTCGACTTCGCAAAGGCCCCGGAAAATGCCGACCTGATGACCTATGCGACGCCGGAAGGCGGCCGCGCCAACCGCATCTGGGAACTGCCCGGCAGCTACCAGGAACTGGTCAAGCGCCGCGCCGGCCTTGAAGCCTGGACCGGCCTGCATGGCGGCTTCCTAGGCCGCGCGCCTGATCATGTCGCCTCCTGCATCGCCGGCATGTATATGGGCCGCGACGTCTTCGAGGACTACAACCCGAAATTCGCGCGCAACCTCGCCGACTATTACAAATATGCCCGCGACAACGACCTCTATCTCACCTACGTCATCATCAACCCGCAGGCCGACCGCTCGAAGAATGCCGCCGAGCAGGCCGATCCGTTCCTGACGGCCGGCGTGGTCGATCGCGACGCGGAAGGCATCACCGTGCGCGGCGCAAAAATGCTGGCGACCGGCGGTGTCGTCGCCAACGAAGTCTTCGTCACCTGCATCCAGCCGCTGAAGGCGGGTGAAGAGAACTACGCGCTGTCCTTCGCCATTCCGATGAATGCCAAGGGCCTGAAGATCCTGTCGCGCAAGTCCTATGAGGCAGCCTCGCCCTCGGTCTTCGACAATCCGCTGGCGAGCCGCTTCGACGAGAACGACGCCGTGCTCTATTTCGATGACGTGAAGGTTCCGTGGGACCGCGTCTTCATCGATGGCGATGTCGCCATGTGCGCCAAGCAGTTCCATGCGACGCCGGCCCATGTCTACCAGAACTACCAGGCGATGATCCGCCTGTCGGTCAAGCTGCGTTTCCTCGTCGGCATTGCCAAGCGTACCACCGACGTCAACGGCATCTCGCAGTTCCCGCAGGTGCGCGAAATGCTTGGCCAGCTCGCCGCCGAGGCCGGCATGGTGGACGCGTTGGTCGCCGCGATGGAAGCCAAGGGCAAGCAGGTCGGCGCCTATTTCGTGCCGGATGCTGCAACGCTCTACAGCGCGCAGGTGCTGACCCAGCAGCTCTATCCGAAGATCCTGAATACGCTGCGCGAACTTGCCGGTGGCGGCATGATCATGCTGCCCTCCTCGGTCGACGATTTCGGCAATCCGGAACTGGCGCGCCTCATCGACAAGACGCAGCAGTCGCCGGCCGCCTCCTCGCGGGACCGTGTCAAATTCTACAAGCTCGCCTGGGATGCCGTCGGCTCCGAGTTCGGCTCGCGCCATCACCAGTACGAGATGTTCTATGCCGGCGCGACCTTCGTGACGAAGAACCACGCCTTCCGCACCTACGACTGGTCCGCCGCCGACGGGTTGCTGCAGAACATGCTCGATTCCTATTCGCTCGAGGACAGCCTGAAGGCCGCCGAGGCAGCCTGACGCCGTTCTTCGCGGGCGTGCCTTCCGGCGCGCCCGCTCTCCCGCTTTCAACCACAGGAGGACCCGATGCCGGTCAACAAGAAACACGACGAATTCTACACACTCGACATGACGACAGGCTGGGAAGTGCCCGTTGGCTATCCGCAGGGCATCAAGCAGAAGATCATTTCCGGTGCCCTCGATGAGGAGAACCGTGGCGGGACGCGCACGCGCCTCTTGAAGTTCGATCCGGGCGTCTTCACCACCAAGCCGTTCGAGCATGAATATTGGGAAGAGGTTTATCTCGTCTCCGGCGACCTGACGGTCGGCAACGACGAGAACGGCGATGGCGGCGAGACTTTCCCGCCCAACACCTATGCCTGCCGCCCGCCGCATGCGCCGCACGGCCCCTTCAAGTCGGAGAAGGGCTGCATACTGCTCGAAATTCACTATTTTGATCCGGTCTGATTCGGGCACAAGCAGGAGATAAAGCAATGCGCGCAACACTGAACGAACTTGCGGCCGATCTGGCGACGGGCAAGATCACGTCGTCGCAACTGGTCGAAGGATCGCTCGCGCGCATTGCCGACGAGACAGGCGAAGGCGCCCGCGCCTTCGTCAAGGTCCATGCGGACAAGGCCCGAACCGCGGCAAAGGCCGCCGACGATCTCCGCAAGGCGGGCCTCGCCCCCTCGCGCTTCGCCGGCATTCCGATTGCCGTCAAGGACCTGTTCGACCTCTCGGGCGATCCCACCCCCGCCGGCTCGAAAGTGCTGGCGAACGCGGCGCCCGCCGAAACCGATGCGCCCGCCATCGCGCGCCTCAAGGCCGCAGGCTTTGTCGTCGTCGGTCGCAACAACATGACCGAATTCGCCTTTTCCGGTGTCGGCATCAACCCTCATTACGGTACGCCCGCCAACCCCTATGATCGCGCCACCGGCCGCATTCCCGGCGGCTCCTCCTCGGGTGCTGCCGTTTCCGTCGCAGACGGCATGGCGGCTGCGGCGATCGGCTCGGATACCGGCGGCTCCTGCCGCATCCCGGCGGCGCTCTGCGGCATCGTCGGCTACAAGCCGACCGCCAGCGCCGTTCCGCTCAAAGGCGCTCTGCCGCTCTCCTTCACGCTCGATTCGATCGGTCCGCTGGCCAACAGCGTCGATTGCTGCGCCAGCCTGCATGAAATCCTGAGCGGCACCTCGCTTGACAACGAGGCGGAACGTTCCGTCGCCGGCCTACGCATCGCCGTGCCGCAATCCGTCGTCTTCGACGGCATCGAGCCGCATGTCGCCAAAACCTTTGAAGCCGCGCTCAAGCACCTCGCCGATGCCGGCGCCATCGTGACGGAAATTCCGCTCAGGGAATTCGAGATGGTCGGCCGCATCAACGGCAAGGGCGGCTTCCCGGCCCCCGAAGCGCTGTCCTGGCATCGCGACCTGCTGGAAGAGCACGGCGAGCAATACGACCAACGTGTCCGCGCCCGCATCCTGCGCGCCAAGGAGCAGACGGCGGCGGACTATATCGACATGCTGCACCTGCGCCGCGCCTATATCGAGGAAACGAACCGGGCGATCTCCGCCTACGACGTCCTCGCCATGCCGACCGTGCCGATGGTCGCCCCGGCCATCGCTTCGCTCGAGGCCGACAACGACCTCTTCGTGAAGACCAACCTGACGCTGCTGCGCAATCCCGCACTGATCAACATGCTGGACGGCTGCTCGATCTCATTGCCCGCGCACACCGAGGGCGAGGCCCCGGTCGGCCTGATGCTGGCAGCGGCCGGCCGGCGCGACGCGGCGCTGTTTGCCAATGCGCGGGCGGTGGAGGCGGTGCTGCGGGGACGATAGCGCCTTCCACAAAGGTCATGCCATGAAGGAAAGCCGCGGTTTGGATCGCTTCATCCCGTGGGCGTTGATTTGTCGAAACAGGTATTGACCCTCCACCTGATGGAGGCCGTAATGACCTCGCCATGGAAACGAAGTTCTACACGATTGGCGAAGTATCCAGCATTTCCGGGCAGTCGGTAAGGCGCATCCGCTTCTATTCCGACAAGGGCCTTTTGCCCCCAAGCCTGCGGACCGAAAGCAACTACCGCATCTACACCGACACGGACCTTGCGAAGCTTGAGCTCATCCGAGCGCTTCGCGAGGCCGGCGTCGGGCTGGAACTGATCGGCAATCTGTTCCGCCAAAAGCTTTCCCTTGGTGAATTGCTGCAAACACGGCTCGATATCCTCGAGGCGGAGATTGCCTCCAAGCGGCGGGCGGCGGGCGTTCTGCGTGCTGTTCTTCGTTTTCCAAACCCGTCCCACGAGGACCTCAGAAGGATTTGGACCATGAGCAAACACAGCCATCGGCAAATGCAGACCCTCGTGGAGAATTTCATAGGCGTCATTGCAGAAGGTACCAAGCTTGACGGTGAACAGCGGCGCAGCCTCATCGAGGCCAGCGTGCCCACATTGCCCGATGATCCGACCGCCGAGCAGATCGAAGCCTGGGACGAGCTTTCCGCCCTGCTGGTCGACAGGGATTTCGCGCGCGAAATGCGTGTTGAAATGCAGGCGTTCTGGACAGGCGCACTCGACCCCGCGGCCTATCAAGCCGCTTCGATCGAGGCCTATGAAGCGGCCAAAAACGGTGTGTCGACCGGCATTCGGCCCCAGAGCGCCGAAGCCCGGGCAATCGCGGAGACTTGGCTTGCAAAATCCGCTCTGGCGATGGGACGGGAGGCCGATCGTTCGTTCATCGACTGGCATATCGCCCAGTATGACAAGAACGCTGGCCGAACCGCCCGCTATCGCGAGCTGCATGCCATTTTGCAGGGCAAACCGTTGGCGGAGGCCGACCTCACGGCCTGGACCTGGCTCAATGACGCCTTGAAGGCGCTACCGGAGCGATAAGCGAACCGTTTTTGAAGCCGCCTCAAAACTGCCGGACGATGTTTTCCCTGAACGCCTCGATATGCTCGCGAATCGCCCTCTCCGCCTGATCGGGATCGCGCTTGCGGATGCCTTCCACCACTGCTGCATGCTGCTCGCAGACGCGCACATGGTGCTCGTTGGAGCGCAGCGAGATGAACCACAGCCGTGTCGAGCGGTCGTGCAGGTTGCCCATGATGTCGGGCAGCATGGAATTGCGCGAGCTTGTCGCAAGAAGGGCGTGGAAGGCGCGGTCGAGGTTCATCATGGCCTCGATCGCGCGGTCTTTTGCGGCCTGCCAGGTGGCGTCGAGGTTTTCCGAAAGGCGGGCGAGATCGGCGGGCTCGGCCAGTTCCGCCACCTTTCGCACGCAGAAGGCCTCGTTGACGAGGCGCACGTCGATGATGTCAAAGATTTCGTTGAGGCTTATGGGCTTCACCATTATGCCCTTGCGCGGCAGCACGTCGATCAGCCCGTCCGCCGCAAGCCGGTCGATGGCCTGGTGGACGGGGGTGCGGCCGATGTTGAGCTCACTGCTCAGCATGCCTTCGCTCAGCACCTCGCCGGGCTTGAGGTCGCAGGTGATGATGCGGCGCTTGATGGCCTCATAGGCCGTATCACGCAGGGAAACGACGGGGTCGCCGCGCCTGCGCGGGGCGAGCGGTGCATCATCGGTCTCCGCAATCGCATCGGTCGTCGTTGTCATGTCCGCCTTCCTTCACTCGCCGCCCGTGAGGGTCGGCAGGCCGATTAGTATCGACTTGCCGGTCCGAGACAAGCGGGGCGCCTGTAGCAACTCCGGTGAAAATCGGCTCAGCGGAAGTGCTACAGGATTTTGTTTCTACCGCATTGTCCGACGCTAAAGCGATGCCGCTTCGGCTGGAAATGCTCCAGCCGGGAATCACCCCGCGATGGGCAACGTCTTCACGTCATAGCCGAAAGCGATCTTGCGTTGCAAAACCGGATCCTCCAGTTCGCCCTCGAAGCGCGTGCCCGGGCGCACGCCGCCGATGGCCGGCATGGTGCCGCCGAACATCGCGGTGCCGTCGGGAAGCGTTCCATCCGTCGCCCAGCCACCGATCAGGTTCGCCGGCGCCAGAAGGCCTGAGAGGCGACCTTCCTGGTAGAGCACGCGCACGCCGTCGATGACCGCATGGCTGCGCAGGATCAGGTCGTCCCAATGGTCCGCCACCTCCTCGAAGGGCCAGACGGTGGTGGCGACCGGCTTGTCGCAGACCTGCTTGGAGACGGTGACACCATAGGCCTCGACCTTGCGATCGGTGTGGTCGGAGCCGACGCCGACATGCAGCTTGCCGTCCTTGGCAATCAGGAGAGCCTCCACCTCGCCGCTGCCGGCCCCACCGACGTCTTCGATGGACTTAGCCGTGGAGAGACGCGCCGCGGCGACGCGGTAATAGGTCGGCGTTGCGGCGGGGCGGGCGATGCCAAGCGCCTCCAACTCGCGGATGTGATGCTCCATCGCCTCCTTGTTGCGGCCGGCCCAGCCGGCGATCACCAGATTTTCGACGTCGATGGTGACCGGTGCGCGGCCGTCGCGGCTTTCCAGCGTGAGATTGAGTGTCGTCATGCGCAGTTACTCCCTAGACAGCCGTCCCGGCTACTTGTTAACATCGCTTTGCTACAAAATTAAATGTCAGTGATATTTCACTGCAGTTTTATCTTGCATATGAAATGCGATTACGCAATCATCAAAAACAGAGCGCTGGACGAGGAAAACCGACGCCGAACTCAGCTCCGGAGCACCGCTTCGGGCGGCGATGCCGCATGGCCGAAAACAACCGGAACCCGGTGCAACCCGGGCCAACAAGAGGGAATGAGATGATCAGCTACCGAAAAATTCTTTGCTCGGCCGTCGCGGCCGCCGCCTTGCTCGTCGGCCCGGCGCTGGCTGAGGAAAAGCCGGCCGCGCTTGGCGTCGGCGTGTTCAGCTTCACCTCCGGCGGCACCGCCGCCTATGGCAAGCCGGGCCGCGATGCCGCCGAACTGATGATCGAGCGCATCAACGCCAAGGGCGGCATCGGCGGGGTGCCGCTCTCTGCCACCTATGTCGACGAGGGCCAGGGCACCGAGGGTGTGATCGCCGAATACCGCAAGCTTGCAGGCGATGCCGCAACCCAGGTGATGATCGCCGCGCTTTCCTCCGGCAATTGCATGGCGCTTGCCCCGGTCAGCGACCAGATGAAGATCCCGACCGTCGGCTGGAATTGCGACACGCACCAGCTCTACCTCAAGGACGCGCATCCCTATTTCTTCCGGCCGAACGGCAATACCGTGCCGGAGTTCGTCGCCTATGCGGCCTATCTCATCGCCGTGAAGCCCGATGTGAAGCGCATTGCCATCATCAACCCGGACTATGCCTTCGGTCATGACGCGGCAAAGATTTTTACGAGTGCGATAAAGGCGTTCAAGCCGGACGTCGAAGTCGTCGCCGAACTCTTTCCAAAACTCGGCGCCGGCACCTACCAGACGGAAATTTCGCGTCTGACGGCCGCCCGTCCCGATGTGATCTTCTCCAATCTCTGGGGTGGCGACCTCGAAAACTTCGTGCGCCAGGCGAGCCCGCGCGGTCTCTTCCGCTCTTCCCAGGCGGTCCTCGCACTTGGCGAATCCTCCATGCAGAACGTGCAGATCCCCGAGGGCGTGATCGTCGGTGTGCTGGGCGATGGCTGGTGGATGTCGCCGGATGCGGCCGCCAATCCGGAGACCAAGGAATTCGCCGACGCCTACAAGGCGAAATACGGCAAGTGGCCGGTCTTCCCGGCAATGAAGATGGCCAACAGCTTCCTCTATGTGCAAGCCGCCTACGAGAAGGCGATGGCCGGCAATGGCGGCAAGTGGCCCACCCGCGAAGAGGTGGCTGGCGCCATGAAGGGCAGCGAAGTGAAGACGCTGACCGGCACGATGCAGACCCGCGCGGACAATGACGGCGTGGTCGACCAGATCATCGGCGTCACCGCCAAGGCAGACGGCCATGACGGTCCGGTCATCGGCGACATGGTGCGCTACAAGGGCGCCGACCTGATGCCGCCGGCCGGCGAAGACCCGATCGCCTGGATCGGCACGCTCGCCGCCGACCTGCCCGCCAAGCTGCCGCAGCCGGGCTCCTACAAGTAAGCACGCCACAGCCGGCGCGGGGTTTTGCCCCGCGCCCTCCATCAAGCGCATGCGCAGGATGCCGTGCGCGCGGGGTCACAAAATGTTCGAAACCATCGTCCCTCTTCTCATCGACGGTCTGGCGAATGCGGCGCTCATCTTCCTGGTCGCCGTCGGCCTCACCCTCGTCTTCAGCGTGCTGCGCGTGCTCAACGTCGCGCATGGCAGCTTCTATTCGATCGGTGCCTATGCGGCCGCTTCGCTCGGTCTCTGGGTGGTCGGCGCGGGGCTCCCCGGCTGGTTGACCTTCGTCAGCCTGGTGCTGAGTGCCGCGCTGGTCGCCGTCATCGTCGGTCCGGTGATCGAGCGCACGCTGATCCGCTGGACCTACGGCAAGTCGGAGGCGGTGCAGATCCTCGTCACCTTCGGCCTGTTCCTCATCCTCGAAGACCTGCAGCGCATCGTCTTCGGCGTCGATTCCTTCTACGAGGACACGCCGGTGCAACTGCTCGGCTCCATCGAGATCGGCGGTGTGGTCTACCTCACCTACCAGCTCGTGCTGATCCTGCTTGCCGCCGCACTGTTCGTCGGCCTGAAGCTCTTCATCGGCCATACGCGCATCGGCAAGCTGATCGCCGCCGTCGTCGCCGACCGTGAAATCTCGCAGGCGATGGGCATCAACACCAACCGCGTCTTCATGATCGCCTTCAGCCTCGGCGTGTTCCTCGCAGCCCTTGGTGGCGCGCTCACCGTGCCGCAGGCCGGCGTCTCGCCGGGGCTCGGCGCCGATACGATGGTGCTCGCCTTCGCGGTCGCCGCCATCGGCGGGCTCGGCAAGATCGAGGGGGCGGCGGTCGCCGCCGTCATCGTGGCACTCGCCCGGGTACTCACCATCTATTTCGCTCCCGAACTCGATGCGGTCGCGCCTTATCTGGTGATGCTGCTCGTGCTTCTGGTCCGTCCTTACGGCCTGTTCGGCTCCGCAACGACGAGAAAGATCTGACCATGCCTCTTCTTCCCCTCGCTGGCGGCGCCATCATTGCCCTCGTCGCGGCCACCTTCGCCTTTCCCTGGCTCGAATTCGTGCTGACCCTCGCCATCGCCAAGGGTCTTGCCGCCCTCGGCGTCGCGATCCTGTTGCGCGGCGGGCTGATCTCCATCGGCCATGCCATGTTCTTCGCCATCGGCGCCTATGCCACGGCCTTCGCCATGCGGGATTTCGGCATCACCGATGTCTTCGCCCTGATCCTGATTTCCGCCGTCATCTCGCTTGCCGCGGGCCTGCTGATCGGCGTCTACGTGGTGCGCTACCGCGCCATCTTCTTCGCCATGCTGAACCTGGCGATTTCCATGGTGCTGTTCTCGCTGCTCTCCAAATTCTACGGCGTCACCGGCGGCACGGACGGCTTGCGCGTCGGCACGCCGACCGTGCTCGGAATGGTGCTCGAAGCCAAGGCCGTTGCGACCTTCCTGTTTTATGCGTCGATCGCCGCGATGGTTCTCGCCGGCTTTGCCGTCAACGCCTATTTCAAGAGCCCGCTTGGCGAGGCGTTGTCGGCCGTTCACACCAATGAAATCCGCCTCGAATATCTCGGCATTCCGGTGCGCGGCGTGCTGCTTATCGCCTATGGCCTCTCGGCGCTGCTCGCCGGCATCGGCGGTACATTTGCCGCCATGACCATCGGCCATGTGCTGCCCGACATGGCCTATTGGACAGATTCCGGCCATCTCGTGCTCGTCGCCGTGCTCGGCGGCAT
Source organism: Shinella sp. CPCC 101442 (assembly GCF_024704725.1). Classification (GTDB taxonomy): domain Bacteria; phylum Pseudomonadota; class Alphaproteobacteria; order Rhizobiales; family Rhizobiaceae; genus Shinella. Next base: position 975,406 of record NZ_JALIQS010000002.1, read on the forward strand.
CAGCGGCATTGGCGGCCCCTTCGTCGGCGCCGTCTTCCTCGAACTGGTGCACACGCTCGCCGCCGGCGTCACCGATGCCTGGAACATGATCGTCGGTACCGCCCTGCTCGGCGTCATCTTCTTCATGCCCAAGGGCCTGATCGGCTTCATTCGTCCGGCGAAGAAGGGAGACGCCGCATGACCGTGCTTCTCGAAGCAAAGAACCTGCACATCACCTTCGGCGCGGTCAAAGCCGCCAATGGCGTGGACCTGCATATCGACGAGGGTGAATTCCTCGCCATCATCGGCCCGAACGGTTCCGGCAAGACGACCTTCCTCAACCTCTGCACCGGCTATATCCGTCCGTCCGAGGGCGAGGTCTACCTCGACGGCAAGCCGATCACCCGCCTGCCGCCGCGCACCATTGCCCGCAAGGGCATCGCGCGTGCTTTCCAGATCCCGCAGCTCTTCCTCGACCAGACCGTGCTCACCAACCTGATGCTGGCGATCGCCTCGCGCGAGGGCCTGTGGCAGATGGGCAAGGCACTCGACCGGCCTGCCTACCGCGACGAGGCCATGGCGCTGCTTGCCATGTTCAACCTTGCCGATTGCGCGCCCACACTCGCCTCGACGCTGCCGGAAGGCCGGCGCAAGCTGGTGGATATCGCGATTGCGCTCGCGCTAAAACCCCGGCTGGTGCTGCTCGACGAGCCGACCAGCGGCGTCAGCGCGCTGGAGCGGTTTGCACTGATGGAAACGCTGATGGGCGCGCTGCGACAAGCCAAGGTTTCCGCCCTTTTCGTCGAGCACGACATGGATGTCGTCGAGCGTTATGCGGACCGCGTCGTCGTCTGGGAAGCGGGCCGGGTGATGGCGGAAGGCAAGCCGGAAACCGTGTTCAAGGATGCCCGCGTCATCGAAAACGTGATTGGAGTGGCCTGATGCTGACCGTCTCTTCCCTCAACGTCTCGCTGGCGGGCGCAAAAATCCTGCGCGACGTCACCTTTTCGCTGAAGCCCGGTGCGACCACCGTGCTGATCGGCCGTAACGGTGCCGGCAAGACCACGCTGCTGCGCGCAATCATGGGACTCACGCCGGCCGAATCCGGCTCAGTCACCCTCGACGGCAAGCAGCTGTTGCCGCTGCCCGCCTTCGCCCGCGCCCCTGCCGGCATCGGCTATGCGCCGGAGGATCGGCGGCTGATCCCGGAGTTTTCCGTCGAGGACAATATCATCCTACCCGGACAGGCGCTGAAGCTACCGCCGGGCGAAATCAAACGCCGGCTGGAAAAGGTCTATGCGCTGCTGCCCGAACTGCACGCAATGCGGGCGCGTCCCGGCAATGGCGTCTCGGGCGGCCAGGGCAAGATGGTGGCGCTCGGCCGGGCGCTGATGGTGGCGGAAAAGCTGCTGATGCTCGACGAACCGTTCCAGGGCCTCGCCCCGGCGCTGGCGCTCGACTATGCCCGCACGCTCTCGCGGTTGCGCGAGACCATGCGCGATCTCACCCTGCTGATCACCGAATCCAGCCCGAACCTGCTGAAATCGGTGGCGGACGAGACGCTGCTCATCGAGCGCGGCGCCGTCACGCTTCAGTCGCGTGAATCGGAGGCGGCATGATCGCGCCAATCGAGCGGGTTCGACGCCCGCTCGGCCTCCTTTGTTTTGACAGCGGTTACCCTATATACCGGTTTCAGCTAGGTATTTCGCAAAGCTGAAGGACGCTTTTATGCCAGTGACGATCAACAGGCCCGAACTGCTTCAGGACGGCGATGACGCGCCGTTCCGCCAGATGATCCACGATGCGCTGGGCTTCGGCACCCGGCTGCTTGAGATCCGCAACCGGCTCGGCGAGGTGATCGGTCTTTCGGGACCGGCCTTCTCCATCCTCATCGCCATCGAGCACCTGTCCAAGGATGCCGATGTCGGCATCAGCCAGGTGAGCGATCACCTGCACCAGTCCGGCGCCTTCGTGACACTGGAGGTGGCCAAGCTCGTGAAAGCCGGGCTCGTCGACAAGTTCGCCAATCCGGAAGACGGTCGCCGTGTCATCGTCGAAGTGACGGGCAAGGCCCGCGCCCTGCTTGCCGAGCTTGCCGAAACCCAGCGCCCCGTCAACGACGCGATCTTCGCCGGGCTCGACCCCGATGAATTCCGCGCCTTCGCGAAGATCGCCGCGAAACTCGTCTCCGGCACGGAGGAAAGCCTGGCGCTGCTGCGCTATCTGGCCGAGCAACGCCGCAGCCGCGCCTGACAGCCCCGAATGGAGCCACGGACGTCTGAGGCCGGCGTCACCGCCGGCCTTTCCGTTTTATGCCGCGAACGTCTTCCAGCGGGTCGGCCGGAAGCGGAGCACCGTGCCGGTCGAGGCCTGCGCGTCGAGCGGCACCTCGATCTCCACATGATGCGGTTCACCGGGCTTTCCGACGTCGATATCCGCTATGCGGGTCCCGGCAAGGCGGCGGGAGGTGGAGACACGGCCTTCCAGCGCCGGCGTCGCCGGATCGGAGACAAGCACGACATCCTGCGGACGGAAGAACAGCGTGCCGTCGCCGGAGGCGATATCGCCGCCGCGCGGGGCGATGCCGATCGTCTCGTTCTGGAAGCGCACGGCACCATCCTCGATGCTGACCGGCAGGCTGGCGCTGTCACCGATGAAGGAAAAGACGAAAGGCGAGTTCGGCCGGTCGTAGACGTCGTCGGAAGAACCGACCTGCTCGATCTTGCCCTGGCTCATGACGACCACGCGGTCGGCGAGTTCCAGCGCCTCTTCCTGGTCGTGGGTGACGAAGACCGTCGTGTGACCAGTGCGGTCGTGGAACTCGCGCAGCCAGCGGCGCAGTTCCTTGCGCACCTTCGCGTCGAGTGCGCCAAAGGGTTCGTCGAGCAGCAGCACCTTCGGCTCGATCGCCATGGCGCGAGCGAGCGCCACGCGCTGGCGCTGGCCGCCCGAAAGCTGGTTCGGGTAGCGCTTTTCGAGGCCGGAGAGCTGGACCATCTCCAGAAGCTCACCGACGCGGCGCTGGATTTCGGCCTTTGGCGGTCGCTCGCCGCGCGGGCGCACCGTCAGGCCGAAGGCGATGTTGTCGGCAACGGTCATATGGCGGAAAAGCGCATAGTGCTGGAAGACAAAACCGACATGGCGCTCCTGCACCGTGCGGTGCGAGGCGTCCTCGGTGCCGAAATAGATCTTGCCGAGCGTGGGCGTCTCCAAGCCGGCGATGAGGCGCAGCAGCGTCGTCTTGCCGGAGCCCGAGGGCCCCAGAAGCGCGATCAGCTCGCCCGAGCGGATATCGAGCGACACGTCGTTCAGCGCCGGGTATCGATCGAATTCCTTGCGGATGTTTTTTACACTGACGTCCATAGAGGGCGTGCCTTTCAATGCTTGCGGCCGGCCGCGATTTCCGCGCCGTAGTGAAGTTCGAGGGCCGTCTTGACGACGAGCGTGACGAGCGCCAGCGCAGCGAGCAGCGACGCCACCGCGAAGGCGGCGACGAAATTGTACTCGTTGTACAGGATCTCCACATGCAGCGGCATCGTGTTGGTGAGGCCGCGGATATGACCCGAGACCACCGAGACTGCGCCGAACTCGCCCATGGCGCGGGCGTTGCAGAGCAGCACGCCGTAGAGCAGGCCCCATTTGATGTTGGGCAGCGTCACATACCAGAAGGTTTGCCAACCGCTCGCGCCGAGCGACAGCGCCGCCTCCTCGTCGCCCGTACCCTGCTCCTGCATCAGCGGGATCAGTTCGCGCGCGACGAAGGGGAAGGTCACGAAGACGGTGGCCAGCACGATGCCCGGCACGGCAAACAGGATCTCGATGCCGTGGCTCTTCAGCCAGGGGCCGAGCACGCTGCCGGCGCCGAAGAGCAGCACGTAGACGAGGCCTGAAATGACCGGCGAGACCGAGAACGGCAAATCGATCAGCGTCGTCAGGAAAGCCTTGCCCTTGAACTCGAACTTGGCGATGGCCCAGGCCGCCGCCACGCCGAAGACGAGGTTGAGCGGCACGGCGATGACGGCGACGAGCAATGTCAGCCGGATGGCGGCCAGCGTATCGGGATCGCCGAGCGAGGAGAAGAACTCGCCGGGCCCCTTGCGAAAGGCCTCGATGAAGACGGCCGCAAGCGGCAGGATGAGGAAGAGCGCCAGGAACAGGAAGGCGGCCGCCATCAGCGCATAACGCGCCAGCGGGACTTCCGTCGTCGGCGAATGCAGGGTTTTACGCCCCATGTCCGTACCTCCTGCGGTTCCACGTCTGGATGAGGTTGATCACCAGCAGCATGGCGAAGGAAAGACACAGCATGATCGTGGCAATCGCCGTCGCCGCGCCGTAGTTGAACTCTTCGAGCCGGATAACGATGAGCAGCGGCGCGATTTCCGAGACGTAGGGAATATTGCCGGCAATGAAGATGACCGAGCCGTATTCGCCGACACCGCGGGCGAAGGCCAGCGCGAAGCCCGTGAGGATTGCCGGAGCGAGACCGGGCAGCAGTACGCGGCGGATGGTCTGGAAACGGTTGGCGCCGAGCGTTGCTGCCGCCTCCTCCACCTCGCGGTCGATCTCCTCCATGATCGGCTGCACCGTGCGCACCACGAAAGGCAGGCCGATGAAGACGAGTGCGATGACGATGCCGGTCGGGTTGAAGGCGGCCTTGATGCCGAAGATGTTCAGCACCTGGCCGACCCAGCCATTGGGCGCATAGAGCGCGGCAAGCGCGATGCCGGCGACGGCCGTCGGAAGCGCGAAAGGCAGGTCGACGATCGCGTCGACGATGCGCCGGCCGGGAAACTCGTAGCGCACGATGACCCAGGCGACGAGCACGCCGAAGACGACATTGATCAACGCGGCGACGAAGGCCGTGCCGAAGGACACTTCGAGCGCCTTGATGGTGCGCTCATCGGAAAGGATTGCCAGGAACTCCGCACCCGTCAGCGAGGCGGAACGCCAGACGAGGCCGGCGAGCGGGATGAGGATGATGAGGGTCAGGTAAGCGAGCGAAAAGCCGAGCGTCAGTCCGAAACCCGGAATGACACTCGGCTGTCTCAGTCGCCACCGCCCGGAGGCAGCAGCAGATGTCGTCAAAGGACTTAGTTCCCCGGCTTGTAGATCTGGTCGAAGACGCCGCCGTCACCGAAATGCTCGGGCTGTGCCTTGGCCCAGCCGCCGAAGATCGGGTCGTCGATCGTCACCAGCTTAATGTCGGGAAGCTGTTGCAGCAACTCGGGCTTTACCACTTCCCGTTTCGAAGGACGGTAGAAATGCTTGGCCGCGATGTTCTGGCCTTCCTCGGAATAGAGGTAGGTCAGGTAGGCTTCCGCCTGCTTGCGGGTGCCCTTGGCGTCGACATTGCCGTCGACGACAGCGACCGGGGGTTCCGCCAGGATCGAGATCGGCGGGGCGACGATGTCGAAGGAGTCCGCACCGAATTCGGCACCGGCGAGATAGGCTTCGTTTTCCCAGGCCAGCAATACGTCGCCGATCTGGCGCTGGGCGAAGGTGGTCAGCGAACCGCGGGCACCCGTGTCGAGAACCGGCGCGCGCTTGTAGAGTTCGGCGATATACGCCTTGATCTTGTCCTGATCGCCGCCGAATTCCTGGTTCGCCCAGGCCCAGGCCGCGAGGTAATTCCAGCGCGCACCGCCCGAGGTCTTCGGGTTCGGGGTGACGATCTGCACGTCGCCCTTCACGAGGTCGCCCCAGTTATGGATGCCCTTCGGGTTGCCCTTACGCACCAGGAACACGATGGTGGACGTGTAGGGCGAAGAATTGTTGGGAAGGCGCGTGCGCCAGTCCTTGGCGATCTTGCCGCTCTTTTCGACGATGGCGTTGATGTCGCTTTCGAGAGCGAGCGTCACGACGTCGGCCTCGAGCCCGTCGATCACGGCGCGGGCCTGCTTGCCCGAACCGCCATGCGACTGCTGGACGGTGACGTCCTCGCCTGTCTCGGCCTTCCAATGTTTGGCAAAGGCCTCGTTGTAATCCTTGTACAGCTCACGCGTCGGGTCATAGGAGACGTTGAGCAGCGTCGTCTCCGCCAGCGTTGCCGTTGCACTGCCGAACGCAAGTCCGACACTCAGGAGCAATGCCCCCACCCGTTTTACCAAAATCGACATCTCAACCTCCTGGATGCTTGTCCCGACCAAAACCCTATTGAATTAGTAGAGTTAGTCAACAATGCCCGGAAAGTTCGCAAAACGGGTTCCAAACCAGCCGAAACCACGCAATGGAAGACCTGCCTCTACCCGCAGGTCGCGCATGGTTCATCTCGCAAACCGCCTGCCAAGCGCAAAATGCATCCGCCGAAAATGACCGTTTTTGCGCCTCGCGCCAAACTTTTTTAGGGCTGCGAGGTCCGGGCAAGCCCGTGCGGGGTCGCAGCGAGGACGGCGCGATAGGCTTGGCGCACGGTTTCCGCGAAGGTGAACGGCCCCGGCCGCAGGCTGGAGGCGATGGGTCCGATCACGGAAAGTGCCGGCACCGGCGCGCCATGGTTCGACAAACGGCCGCCGTCATCGATGCTCAGCGCCGCCGCATCGCGCGACAAGAGGCCGGCAAGCGCCCGCGCGGATGGCACCTCACGGCAATCGACGGTGTTCTCGTCAGCGGATTTCAGGGAGCGCGGGGGAACGAAGCGCGTGCGACCGGTCTCGATTTCGGTGCCGAGGCGCCGATGGACGTCGGCGGCGAGGCGGATGGAGAAATGGCGATGCAGGCGCAGGAGATGGCGGCGGTAACGGTTGCGTTCGGCCTGGGGCAAGTTGCGCCAGACGACGGCAAGACGGGCGGAAGCGGCATCGACCACGGCCTGCCAGTGACCGCCCTCGCGCGCCTCCGCCGTTCGACATTCGCGCCGGACATAGCGAAAGGCCTCCTGGAGCGACCGGCCGGCCGGCGGCTCGCCGAAGGCGATGCCGCCATGCGACCGGACATGGGGTTGCGGCAGGCGGCCGCTTGCGGCGGCCACATGGATGTCGCCTGCATAGCCATTTGCCCGCAGGTGAAGAAGGATGGCGGCAAGGCGCGGGCCGTTGCCGACGAGTGTCAGCGGCGGCGGATTCTCGTGGCCGGAAAGCCGGTCGGCGGCGGCATGGGCCGCCTGCCAGGAAGCAGCCTCGCGCTGCGCCACGCCAAAACCGGTGGCGACGAAGACATGGTCGAAATCGGCGCATTCGCCATCGCGGAAAACGAGGCGCGGCATGGCAGCATCGATATCGACGTGCCGGACATGGCCGCGAAACGTGCGGATGCGCACGTCCTTGCGCAAACTGAGCGCCTCGCCGAAGCGCGCCATGACATAATCGCGGTAGAGCGCGCGCGGCACATGCAGGTCCTGGGGACGACGCAACGTCGCGATCGTGCCATCGGCAAGCCAGTTGCTCTTCAGCCAGTCGGCAAAATCATCGGGCCGTTCGGGCGCGACGGATAGATCGCGCGCGGGCTCAGTCGTCGGCGCCATGCCAGCCGCGCCATTGCCGAACGCGCCCGGCGCATCCTCGGCATCGATCAGCCAGGCCTCGAAGGGCCGGTGCAGGCGCTTCATCAGCGCGATCGCCGTGACGAGGCCGGACGGGCCAGCGCCGATGATGGCGATCTTCAGGATCGGCCCCCCTGTCGGCCAAGGCCCGTCTTCGCCTACGCCTCTTTCAAAGAACATGCCCTGTCCTTTCCTTTCGCGATGGAAGCCGAACGGTATGATAGCGCAGTTTCAAACATTTTCTACATTTTTACTAGACTAATAGGGCGCATTGCCCCCGACCATTCTTCCGGCTCGCCGGCGAGCCCTCCCATGGGATCGGAAAGCAGGTCGGAAAGCGTCGTGCCATCAAGGATTTCGTCCGACGCGGCGACGACCCTTGCAAAGACGCGGCGGACTGCGCAGAGCCTGCGGTCGCGGCAATCCGTGCAGGGGCGATGCCCGCCGCGCGACAGGCAGCCGAGCGGCACGAATGGCCCCTCCATCAACCGCAGCACATCACCGAAGACGATCTCTTCCGGGCTGCGCAGCAGGAGATAGCCACCGTGTTTGCCCCGGCGGCTGGCGACGAAACCCGCCCGTTTCAGTTCGAGCAGGATTTGTTCCAGAAACTTCTTCGGGATCGTCTCCCGCGCCGCGATGGCAGCGATGCGCATCGTCTCGCCCGGTGCGATCCGCGCCAACGCAAGCAGCGCGCGCAGGGCATATTTGGATTTTTGCGAGATCATGGCCGAAGACGATCCCTGCAGCGGCGCGGCCCTCTCATGCGGCGACCCCGGCGGCGATGCGGCCCGCGACGGCACGGGCCTGAACACGGATATCGGGCACGGCGGTGATCTCGAAGTGCCGGCCGGCGGTGAGCGGGCCGAGCGCGTAGAGGCGGCCTTCGGAGACTGGAACGGCGGAATTGTCGTCCACCGCGATACCGAGACCGATCGGATCGGGTTCGACAATCCCTTGGGCGGCAAGGCTTGAAAGCAACGGCGATGCCGTCACCGTACATCGCTCGAAACCGGTGCAATTGACCACCATAGCGGCCGACAGGACCTTGCCCTGCACCGTCGCGGCGATGCCCTTCTCTTCCGACTTCAAGGCCTGCAGCCCTCCGCGATGCACGACAAGCCGGCCCGTCTCGCGAAGTGTCGCGATTTCCGCCGCGACCGCTGGCGCCATGCGGTGGCGGTGAACATTCCAGAAGGGCGCGGCATGCCGGAGGAACCGGCGCTGCTGTCCCGGCGTCCAGCTCTTCCAAAGTTGCTGTGTGATGGGGCGGAGGCCATCCATCGCAGCGCGCCAGTCCGGCGTCGCCGTCGCTGCTGCGCGCAGGGTCGCCAGCATGTCGCTGACCTCGCCGCGCCCCGGCTCTAGCACGGGCGGCAGCGGATCGGCACGATGGCCGAGATGGGCTTCCGGCAGGAGACCGTTGCGGGAGACGGCATGGAACCTACCGCGAAAACCGTTGCGCACCAGCAGCAGGCACTGATCGACCATGGTCAGACCGGTGCCGACGAAAAGCACGTCGCCATCCTCGGGCATGCGGTCCCACCACGGTTCCATCCAGGGATTCTGCACGATGAACGGACGAACCTCCTCGGCAATGGCCTCGTCCGGCAACGGCAGCCGGCCCGTGCCGGCCCCGGTGCAGAGCGCGGAGATGCCCGCGGCAAGTTCGGATCCGTCAGAGAGTTGGAAGAGCAGTCCGCCGTCCGCGAGCGCCTGCGCATGCAGCGCTTCGGCATCGACGAGCGTGAGCACAGCGCGGTTGGCCGTGCGCTTCAACGCGGCATCGAGGCAATCGCCGACATAGTCGCCATAGAGGCCGCGCGGCACGAAATCGTCCGCCGTCGCGGCGTGACCGTTTTCCACCAGCCAATGTGTAAAATGCGCGGGCCGGTCGGCAAACAGGCTCATTCGCCCGGCCGGCACATTGAGACGATGGCAATCCGCCGTTGTTACATAGGCAATGCCCCTGCCCTGCCGTTCCCTTGCGCCGACGAGGCTTACTCGCGCCGTCGGCGGTGCCAGCTCAATGAGATTGAGCGCGAGCGCCACGGCCGAAAAACCGGAACCGATGATCGCCACATCCGTGTCTTTCCGCATACCATTTCCTCCCCGGAGGATGACGTCATCAATCTAGCGACTAATATCTATAAAATCTATAGACTATTGCCATGGCGATTTTCGACTGAGGAATGGCAAGATGGCCGACTTGGTTCCGGGGCGGGTCAGGCCCGATCGATCGGGTGGCTTGAACCGGTCGGGACGGATGCTATTGTGTGTGCGCTTTCACCTGCGCGAAGCGGAAGCCGGAACAAGGCGGCGGGTTACCGGTTTTCTCTTCCGGCATGGGATGCGGCCGCATTTGCCCGGCGAAAAGTGCGAGCGCCGCACGCTGTCAAGCGGCCCAGGCTTTGCGCCTGACGCCAAAGTGATCTATACAATGTCTATAGAATATGATCTTTTGCCCGACCTAGCCTGCGCACCCTGAAACCACCTTCCGCAAGGAGCTGACGCCATGGGTACGATTTCACCAGCGCTCGACCGGCCGGTCCGCACCGCCGCCGTTATCGGCACCGAAGACGAAGCGATGACCGTGGCCCGCACGGTCGCCGGCATCTTCGACCTTTCAGGCCCGGCCGCCAACAGCACCGCCGAGGCCCGCCTCGATCTCCTGTCCCGCTCCGGTCTGTTCGGCATTTCCGTTCCGACCGAACATGGCGGCATCGATGTTTCCAACACGGTGCTCGTCGGCGTCTGCGCCGAGGCGGCGGCGCATTCGGCCGCGCTTGGCGAGATTCTCGCCGCGCATTTCACCGCGCTCGAACATATCCGCAGTTTTGGCATGGAGGGACAGCGCAACACGCTTTTTGCGGCCGCTCTCTCCGGCGCACGGCTGGCGAGAGCCGCCGGCCGGCGCAATGGCGTGGAACTGGACGCCCTGCCGCTCTCCATCATTGGCCTCACGCACCGGCTGAGCGGCGAGGCGCTCTCGACACCCTGCACGCGCCACGCCGACTGGATGCTGATCCCCGTGCGCGCCGATACCGGCAAGACGGTGGGGCTTCTGCTTGCGACGCGCATCGAGGGTCTGCGCTACGCTGCCAATACCTGCGAGCCCGCACCGGGCGGCGCGCAACCCGCCGAGCCCGTGCTGTTCAAGGACGTGCTGATCGACGGCGACGTCTTTCTCCACGCGGCCGGCGATGCACCGCAGCCGCCCGTGCCGCAAGCGCTCGATCTCCTGTTGGATGCAAGCCGCCATCTCGGTGCCGGCCGCCGCGCGCTGCGAAAGGTTCTGGACGACACGCCGGAACCGCTGGCCGTCGGCCTCCTCTCCGCCCGCCTCGCCGCGGCGGAGGCCATGGCTGAAGAGGCCGGACGCGCCATCGACGCCGCCCAGATCGGCCTTGCCGGCCAGCACCGGACAAACGCCTTCGCGCCGCGACGGCCGCCCTGGCGGTGGCGCAGGAGGCGACGAACGGCATCAGGCAAGCGGGGTTATCTGAAAAGGCGGGAACGGAGCCAGCGCTCTCGGCCGCGTCGCTGGCCGCGCTGGAACAAAGCGGCCGCCTGCTGATCGAGATGCACCGGCACGCGCCGGAGGACGAAAGCTAAAGCATTTCCAGACGGGCGGCAGCGCTTCGGCCCGTCTCGTCCGACGGGCCGTGAAAGCAAATCAGCCGGCGCGCTTTTCCAGCTCGTCCTCGCCGATGATCGCGGCGGCGCCGGGAACGGCGACGAACTGTTCAAGCGTCATCGTATCGAGAATGGAGGCAATGGCGTCGCGCACATCGGTCATGGCGCGGCGGACCTGACAGGTATCCGGATCGGCGCAATCCTCGCAGGCCTCGAACGCCGTGCGGCTGGCGCAGCGGATGGGGGCGAGCGGGCCGTCAAGCACGCGGATGGCGTGGCCGATGCGGATTTCGGACGCCGCGTGCGAGAGCGAATAGCCGCCGCCGGGCCCCTTCTTGGAACGCAGCATGCCGGCATTGCGCAGTTCGAGCAGGATCGTGTCGAGAAACTTCTTCGGAATATTGTTGCGCAGCGCGATCTCGCTGACGAAAGCGGTTTCACCGGGCGCAAGCCGCGCCAGGTCCACCAGGGCCTTCAGTCCGTATTTTCCCTTTTTCGTCAGCATGTCCGCCTGCTTTCCATCAGCATATCTGCATTTTCCGGATACGCCCGGCGGCGCGGACGCGCACGTCGCGTCCCCGGATCGGTCCGTCGTCTTCGGGAAGATCGACCGGATCCATTCTTGCCGGGTGATTCCGGCTCATTCTAGGCACCGAAGTGCGAAAAACATATAAAAACGGTATAATTTATTTGTGCGCTGCGTCGCAAGGAAAACAGCCTGACTTGTCAAGCCTTTCGCGGGTTTTCGCCTGCAACGTGATCATTCCGCATCATGTTTCGCCCTCTCCGGCCCCTGGAAGGCAGCTTTTTGCTTTCGCCGCCTGCAGCGGGCAATGGTTCAGGGGCACAACCTGTTCCATTCCCGCCGTGGATGAACGCAAAACCAATCGCCGCGCGGCCCGAAAATTGAGGCAAAATTTTCTCTACTAAATTTATCGAATATATAACCTCTAGTTACCGGCCCGCCAAAACGCTCGGGCAACGGCAACTTGAGGAGAGCATCATGACCATTACCCGCAGAACCCTGCTTGCCGCGACCGCCGCGTTGACGCTGGCAGCATCCTTCGGCACAGCCTTTGCCGAAGAGGTGACGCTCAATATCGGCTACCAGCCGATCGTCGAGCCGTCGCGCGTCCCCCAGGCCGACGGCACCTACGAAAAGGTGACCGGCGCCAAGATCAACTGGCAGAAATTCGACGGCGGCGCCGACGTGATCGCGGCCATCGCCTCCGGCTCGCTCGATATCGGCTATGTCGGCTCCTCGCCGCTCGCCGCCGCATCCAGCCGCGAACTGCCGATCGAGACGATCTTCGTCGTCGGCCTGATCAGCGAGGCGGAAGCGCTCGCGGTCAAGGGCATCGAAAAGCCCGAAGACCTCGCCGGCAAGAAGATCGCTACCCCCTTCGTCTCGACCGCCCACTATAGCCTGCTGACGGCGCTGAAGCACTGGAATGTCGATCCGAAGTCGGTCGAGATCCTCAACCTGCGCCCGCCGGAAATCGCGGCTGCCTGGGAACGCGGCGACCTCGACGGCGCCTATGTCTGGGATCCGGTCCTTTCCGAGCTGAAGAAGAGCGGCAAGGTTCTGGCGACCTCGGCTGACGTCGCCGAATGGGGCGGCCCGACCTTCGATGCCTGGATCGTCAGCAAGAAGTTCGCCGAAGAACATCCCGACGTCGTGACGGCCTTCGTCAAGGTAACGGGCGACGCGACCGCCGCCTATCGCGCCAACCCGGACGCCTGGAACGCCACCTCGCCGGAAGCCGAAAAGATCGCACGCCTCACCGGCGCCAAGCAGGACGAGGTTCCTGCCCTTCTCAAGGGCTACATCTTCCCGACGCTTGAAGAACAGGCCGGCGAGGCGCTGCTCGGCGGCGGCACCGTGAAGGCGGTTGCCGACACCTCGGCCTTCCTGCTCGAGCAGGGCAAGATCCCGGCCGCACTCTCGGACTACAAGCCCTACGTCTCCACCCGCTGGGTCACGGACGCGACCAAGCTCGCCTACTGATCAGGCAAAAATCCTGCGGCGGAGGTGGCCCGGTTGCGCGCAAGCGCCGCCGGGCCATCGCCAGAGATACGGTATCCCAACCCGGAGGCCCCATGAGCATCCTGACATTCCGCAACGTCTCGCTCACCTATCCGGCAAGAACCGGCCGGGGCGGCACGGGCGACAAATGCGTCCTCGACGGCATCAACCTGCAGGTCGCCTCCGACGAGCTGGTGGCGATCATCGGCCGCTCCGGCTCCGGCAAGACGAGCCTGCTGAACCTTGCAGCCGGCTTCCTGACGCCGACGTCAGGCACCATCACGGTCGATGGCGCACCCGTCACGGGGCCGGGCGCCGACCGCGCCGTCGTCTTCCAGGACGATGCGCTCTATCCCTGGCTGGATGCCCGCGACAACATCGCCTTCCCGCTGAAGCTGAAGGGCGTTCCGCTCGCCGAACGCCGCGCCAGGGCGGATGCGCTTCTGGCGCGCGTCGGGCTTGCGGATGCCGGCGATCGGCGCATCTGGGAACTTTCCGGCGGCATGCGTCAGCGTGTCGGCATTGCCCGGGCGCTCGCCGCCGAACCGCGTTTCCTGCTGCTCGACGAACCGCTCGGCGCCCTCGATGCGCTGACCCGCACGCGCATGCAGGACTTCCTCCTGCGCATCAAGGCTGAAAGCGGTGCCGGCGCCGTTCTCATCACCCACAGTATCGAGGAGGCGCTGCTGCTCGGAACGCGCGTCGTGGTGCTTGCGCCCAATCCGGGCCGTCTGACGGCCGAGATCGAGGCCGGCTTCAATGCCGAAATCCTGAACGGCGCCGCCGTCGCGGACGTGAAGGCCTCGCCGATCTTCAAACGCATGCATGCCGGGCTCACCGGTCTCATCCACGCCGGCGAAGAGGAGCTTGCCGCATGATCCTTTCCACCGAACTTGACGTTCTGCCGATCGATGCGAAGGACACGGAGCCGGCGCGCGCCACGCGGCCCATCCCCACCGCGCTCATCTCCACGCTCACCGTCGGCGTCATCCTCGGCCTTTGGGGCCTTGCCTCGGCCTATGCGCTGGTCTCGCCGGTCTTCCTGCCCTCGCCCCGCCAGGTGGTCATCGCGCTCTACAATCTCGTGGTGAAAGGCTTTGTCGATGCGACGCTCGCCGAACATGTCGGCGCGAGCCTCACGCGCATCTTCGGTGCGCTGATCGCCTCTATCATCATCGGCATTCCTGCCGGCCTGGCCATCGGCACGAGCCGCGTCGGCCGCGGCATCCTCGATCCCATCGTCGAATTCCTGCGCCCGCTGCCGCCGCTCGCCTATCTGCCGCTCGTCATCATCTGGGTCGGCATCGGCGAGGCCTCGAAGATCACGGTCATCGCGCTGTCCATGCTGCCCTCGATCATCCTGTCGACCTCGGCCGGCGTGCGCGCCGTCTCCAAGGAGCATATCAACGCGGCCCGCTCGCTCGGCGCAGGCAAACGACAGGTCCTCACGGAAGTGGTGCTGCCGAGCGCCGTGCCGTCGATCCTCACCGGCATCCGCATCGCGCTCGGCGCAGGCTGGACGACGCTGGTGGCGGCGGAACTCGTGGCGGCGACGAGCGGCATCGGCTTCATGATTCAGTCGGCCGCACAATTCCTCGTCACCGACATCGTGATATCCGGCATCATCGTCATCGCGCTGATCGCGATTTTCCTGGAATATATCGCCCGTCTCATCGAGCGCCGGCTGGTGCCCTGGGCATCCCACCGGTAGCTGCAAATGTGCCGGCGCTCAGTTGAGCGCCAGTCCCATACCCGCGACGGCCGCCGTAAAAAGGCGGCCGTCATCCGTCGCGGCAAAGGGTTCGCGCTCGCGACGCAGCTTCAGGAGTTCGAGAAAGTCATAACCGGCCGTCCAGCGGCCGAAACCGCTCGCGACATTGATATGGCCGGCATTGCCGATATCGACGAGATCGCTGCCCCAGGCACGCGCCGCCCTGCGCAGCTGATCGACCGGCATATAGGGATCGTCGAGGCTGCCGACGACCAGCGACGGAAACGGCAGGCGGCGGCGCGGCATCGCGCCGAACCGGATGATACAGGGATGCAGCGTCTCGGTCGTATCGAGGTCGCAGGGCGCGACGAGCAGCGCGCCGCGAATGCGGGATGCCAGCCGGCTTTCGGCGAAATGCGCCGCCAGCACACAACCGAGGCTGTGACCGACCAGCCAGATATCGCCGACCGTCATCTCCACCTGCTGTTCCAGCGCGGAAAACCAGTTCTGCCGATCCGGGCAGGCCCAGTCGACCTGCTCGACGACGCGGCTGCCCGGATTGTCCTGCGCCCAATGGCGCTGCCAATGCCCTTCCGGCGAACCGTTGAGACCAGGCAGGATCAGCGTGTCGACGGGAATATCGATGGACGGCATGGCGGCACCCCTTTCTTCGCAAACAGGATAGGCGAATGATGCGGGCAAACGGCCGGGCTGATAAGAAAGCGGCTGCTATAGTCTCTAAAAAACATAGAATTTCATTGCCCCCATTCCCGCACTTGGGAAACAACGGCGGTCGGGCTGAAACTCGACCTCAAGCTCCTGGAATTATTTTCCTTTTCTCCGTTTCTCTTCGCAAAACGCAGGCTTGTTCCGTCGCTGGATCAACTGCCAGAATGGCTATGCCAGCGCATGCAGCTGACACACATCCCGTTCAGAGAAAGCCGCCACGATGAGCCTGCCGAAACCCGATTTCGCCCGCAACATGACGCTGATTGGACATTCCGATATCGGCGGGCGGGGCGATGGGTTGCAGCTCATGGTGAACAAAGGCTTTGCCTATGTGGCGCATCCCTGGTCGCAGGGTTTTTCGATCGTCGACGTGCGTGACCCGAAGCGGCCGGGGAACGTCACCTATGTGCCCGCGCCTCCGAACACCTGGAACATCCACCTCCAGACTCACGACGACCTGCTGCTCGTCATCAACGCGCTCGATCTCTTTGCCGATGTCGAGACCTTCACGGACGAGAAGGCCTACTACACCAAGTCGGTCGGCGAGACGGTCGCAAATGCGAAGCGGGCGCGGGCCTGGACGGCCGGCATGACGGTCTATGACATCTCCATACCCGACCGGCCGAGAAGGATCGGCCAGCTCGACGTGGATGGCGTCGGCCTCCACCGGCTCTGGTATGTCGGCGGGCGCTATGCCTATGCCTCGGCACTGCTTGAGGGCTTCAGCGATTACATCTTCGTGACCATCGACATGGCCGACCCGACGAAGCCGGAACTGGTCGGCCGCTGGTGGCTGCCGGGCATGCACACGGCGGCGGGTGAGGTTTCCGCGGCACCGGAGGGCCGGCGCCATGCGCTGCACCATGCTCTGGTGCATGGCGACACCGCCTATGCCTGCTGGCGCGACGGCGGGCTGACCTTGCTCGACATCAAGGACCACGCCGCGCCAAAACTGATCAAGCACCACAACTGGTGCCCGCCCTATGGCGGCGGTACGCATTCGCCCTTGCCGCTGGTGGACCGTGGCCTGCTGATCGTTGCCGACGAGGCCGTGGCCGACAATGAGGAGGACGGGCGCAAGCACACCTGGGTGTTCGACATCAGAGAACCGTCGAACCCGATCAGCATCGCGACCTTCCCGATCCCCGGCGAGATCGACTACACGAAAAAGGGCGGCCATTTCGGACCGCATAACCTGCATGAGAACCGGCCGGGATCGCTCGTTTCCGACACGCTGGTCTTCACCACCTGGCAGAATGCCGGCATCCGCGCCTTCGACATTTCCGACCCGTACCGGCCGATCGAGACCGGGGCGCTGGTGCCTGCCGCGCCGAGAACGATGACCGACCGGCGCCCCGGTCGGCCAAAAGTCATCCAGTCGGCCGATGTCTTCGTCGATGCGCGCGGCCTGATCTACGCGACCGACTACAATGCCGGCCTGGAGATTATCGAATACGGCGGCTGACCGGGCCGCCATATCGTCTGTTCAACCGCGGTGATCGAGCCGCGCGACCCAACGGTCACCGATCCACTGGATGCCGCAGACCATGACGATGAGCACGGCGACGACGGCGACCATCACGGAGGTCTCGAAGCGCTGGTAGCCATAACGGATGGCAAGGTCGCCAAGACCGCCGGCACCGATGGCTCCGGCCATGGCCGAAGCCCCGATCAGCGTGACCAACGTGACGGTGAAGCCCGCGACGATGCCGGGAAGCGCCTCGGGGACCAGCACCTCGCGCACGATCGTCCAGCGGTTGCCGCCCATGGCGCGCACGGCCTCGATCAGACCGCGGTCCACCTCGCGCAGCGACACTTCGGCGATGCGCGCATAATAGGGGGTCGCGGCAATCGACAGCGGCACGATGGCCGCCCAGGTGCCGATCGACGTACCGACGATGAGGCGCGTCACCGGTATGAGCGCGACCAGCAGGATGATGAAGGGCACAGAGCGGAAGCCGTTGATGACGGCACCGAGCACGCGGTTGACCCAGAGGTTTTCCGCGATCCCGCCGCGTGCGGTGGCCACCAGCGCCAGCCCGAGCGGCAGGCCGAAGACCAGCGAGATGATGCCGGAGGCGGCCGTCATCACGACGGTTTCCCAAAGCGAGCGGAAAAGAAGTTCAAGCATGATCGGCGACATGGCCGAGGACCTCCACCTGGGCGCCGAGGCGCTCTGCATAGGATACGAGACCGACGGTCTTCTCAGCCGGCACCGCGAGGAAGAAGCGGCCTACGGCCTGCTCCTGGATATGATCGACGCCGCCATGGATGAGACGGTAGCCGCCGGGGAATTCCTGCGAAAGCCCCTGGAACAGCGGACCGGTGGCGACGGGGCCGGCAATATCGATGCCGAGGATCGCTTCGCCGCCGACATCCGCCGTCAGCTTTTCGGCGATATGGGCGGGGAGTTGCGGACGGATGCTGCTGAGCAGGCTGCGCGTCGTCTCGGCCTGCGGGCGCGAAAAGACCTGCCAGACCGGGCCCTCCTCCACGACCCGGCCAGCATCGAGCACGGTCACGCGGTCGGCGATGCCGCGCACCACTTCCATCTCGTGCGTGATGAGCAGGATGGTGAGGCCGAGCTTGCGGTTGATGTCCTTCAGGAGCGCCAGGATCGAGCGGGTGGTTTCCGGGTCGAGTGCGGATGTCGCTTCGTCGGAAAGCAGCAGCGCAGGCTTGGCGGCAAGCGCGCGGGCAATGCCGACACGCTGCTTCTGGCCGCCCGAAAGCTCCGACGGATAGGCCTTCGCCTTGCCGGTGAGGCCGACGAGTTCGAGCAATTCGGCGGCGCGCGCCAGGCGCTTGGCCTTCGGCCAGCCCTCGATCTTCAGCGGCAGTGCGACATTCTCCTCCACCGTCTTGGCGGAAAGCAGGTTGAAGTGCTGGAAGATCATACCGATACGGCGGCGCAGCGGCTGCAGGTCGGCCTCGCCGAGCCCGGTGATCTCACGGCCCTCGATCTCGATTGAGCCGCTATCGGGGCGTTCGAGACCGTTGAGGCAGCGGATCAGGGTCGACTTTCCGGCACCGCTGCGGCCGATGATGCCGAGGATTTCACCACGGCGGACATTGAGCGTCACGCCGTCCAGTGCCGCCGTTTCGCCAAAACGCCGGTGCACGTCCGCAAGACGGATGACATCCGCCTCTTCGGTCGTGGCGGAAGCCGCTCTCCAGGTCACATGTGAGTTCATTGTGCGTCCTTCCGCAAATGCCAAGACAGCCCGCGACGGCGTGTTGGCGCGTCGCGGGCTGCCGGAACGGTTGTCTGGCGTCTTAGTAGGCGCTGATGCCGGTGCCCTTGTAGACGCGGTCAAACTCGGCCTTCACGGCGTCGTTCTGATAGGCTTCGACCAGCGGCTTGACCCAGGGCTCGTCCTTGGAAGCTTCACGCACGGCGATGAAGTTGCGGTACGGATTGTCGGCGACCGGCTCCTGCGCGATGCGGTTGTCCGCGGTGAGACCGCTCTTCAGCGCCCAGTCGGTGTTCACGACGGCGGCGTCGAGGTCTTCCACCGAGCGGCCGACGATGCCGGCGTCGAGTTCCTTGATCTCGAGCTTCTTCGGGTTTTCCGAGATGTCGGCGATGGTCGCCAGAATGCCCGTGCCGTCCTTGAGCTTGATCAGGCCCTCGTTCTGCAGCACGCGCAGCGCGCGGCCTTCGTTGGACGGGTCGTTCGGCACGCCGACGACGGCGCCCTCGGGCAGGTCGGCAAGCGTCTTGTGCTTGTTGGAATAGAGGCCGATCGGCCAGACGCCGGTATAGCCGACGGGCACGATCTTGTAGCCGTTCGTCTTGATCTGGTTTTCCAGATACGGCAGGTGCTGGAAGGCGTTGGCGTCGATTTCGCCGCGCTCCAGCGCTTCGTTCGGCTGGGTGTAGTCGTTGAAGACGACGGTCTCGATGGTCAGGCCCTTCTTGGCGGCTTCCGCCGTGACGACGCGCCAGACATCCTCGTCCTCGCCGGAGATGATGCCGACCTTCAGGTCCTTCTTGTCTTCCGCGACGGCGGGGCCCGAAACGGAAAGGACGGAGACCGAAACGGCGGCCACGGCGATTGCTGCGAGCGCCACGCGGCGAGAGAGAAGATTTTTGGTGATATTCAACATGATAGCCTGCTTTCGCGATTGGGAGGATCGACGCTCGAAACCGACCCGGTTTCTGCAAGCAAAATCGCAAATGCCGCTTTCGTGAACAACGAATGGCGATTTATTGGGCAGCGCGAACGGGAACTTTCGCTCTCCGAAACGGCGGAAGAACGAGAAAATAATTTCTACTGATTTTATGAAGTACTCAAAAAGGTAAAGAGCGGCCCGTTCGGCCGCTCTCCTGTTCGAGATCAGAAACTCGCCTTGAGCTGCAGGCCGGCATTCCAGCGCGGCTTGCTCTCCTCGGCGACCGTCAGGCTGGCGCGCGTATCGACCGCCCAGTTCTCATGGAACTTCCAGCCGACGCGGGCGCCAACCGAACCGAAACGCCGTGCTTCCCAGCCACCCGTCGCCTGGCCGACCCAGTCGACATCCGCCTTGACCGCATCGCCATTGCCAAAAGTCTGGCCGGCGGTGGCAAAGAGCGAGTAGTCGACCGCCGGATTCAGCGCATGCGTCCACATGACCGTGACATCGGCCGTATCGGCAACCGTACTCTTGCCGGAAAGGGCTGCAGCGAAGAGGTTGTCGGCGTCAGGCGTTTCCGCATAGGACGATACGTCCAGGGCGGAACGCGAAAGCCTGACGGCGGCGGTGAACTCGTTCTGCGTGTCCGGCGCATAGGCAACGCCCATGCGCACGTGACCACCGATCAGCGAGCCAGAAGCGTCCGTCGTACGGGAAACCAGCCTGCCGGCATTGATATAGTCACGACGGTATTTCGCCTCGACATCCGGCGTGCCCCAGATGCCGACTTCGCCAAAGGCCTTCCAGCCGCCATCGAGCGGCATGGCATAGCGCGCGGAGGCGGCAGCGATCAGCATGTTGTCCGCATCGGTGCCGGTCTGGCGGCCATCATAGCCGGCAAGGCCGCCCATCAGGGTGATCTCTTCGGTCGCA
Organism: Shinella sp. CPCC 101442; assembly: GCF_024704725.1. Lineage (GTDB taxonomy): Bacteria > Pseudomonadota > Alphaproteobacteria > Rhizobiales > Rhizobiaceae > Shinella. The sequence goes on from NZ_JALIQS010000002.1 coordinate 996,013, forward strand.
TTCCACCGGGCATTGAAGCCCACCATGCCCTCGGTGCCGGCAAAGGCGGAAATATAGTCGTCGCCGGCGAAGGGGTCGGTGAGGCCGAGGATGCGGCCTGCAACGGTATCGATGCCCGTCATCAGCGAGCGGCGCTGCTCGGCAATTCCATCGAGCGAACCGGCGACGGATTCGCGCGTCGTAAAGCCGATGCGCGAGACGTCGAGCGTGTCGAGGAAGATCTGCGCGGCGTCGGGATCGCCGTCCCGGCCCCCGGCCGTCAGCAGGATGGAGAGGTCGAGCGTTTCGGAATCGACCGTGCCCATGCGGCGGTTGATTTCGTAGTCCTCCGAAACCTCGCCGTCCGGATTGTAGAGACGAACGCGATCGCCCTTCTTGCCGCCGTCGAGCGTCACCGTCTGGTCGCCGGTCTTCGTGGCGAAGCCGCGATAATCGACGGAGAACACCGAATAGCCCTTCGCCTGCGTGACCGGCGCGGAGAGCGAACAGGTCGTCCGGCCCGGGCCTTGCGTGCGATCGCTGATGGCGAAGAGAGAATCGAAGAGGAAACTCGTGGAATTCCTGTCCGGCGACAGGGTCGTGGAGAAGGTGCCCGGCGCACAGCCGTTGGCAGCTTGGGCGGAACCCGCCGCGAGCACGAGGCCCGTGAGGATCAGGGCACGATTTGCTTTTTTCAGAACCGTCAAAACTTCACCCGGTCTTAGTGATTACAAAGGAGCGGCCCGAGGGCCGCCCCGATTTGCGACTACCGTTCTTAGCGGCTCAATTGCACTTGCGCCACTGCAGCTGGTACACGATGGCCGCCTTGACGTCCTGTGTGTCGACCGTCGCCATGGCTTCCTTGTTGCGCGTGGTGCTGACGCGGATCGAGGAATTGGTGCGCAGATTGACGTCCTGGCCGCAGGGCGACCAGACGAGCGCATCGGCGACGAGCTTGTTGGTGATCAGGTAATCGTCTTCCTTCGGGCCGACAAAGGTCTTGGCAAAGGACGGGCCGCGCGAGCCGGCGAAGAAGTATTCCACGCTGAACTGCGAACGGGCGCCGCGCGGCAGCTGGTTGAAGCCGCGATAGTCGATGGCCAGAACCGAGACGCTGCGGCCCTGCGGCACGTGAACCGGGATCGCGACGTTGCAGGTCTTGCGGTCCAGCGATTTGCCGGTCTCACCGCCAGCCTGGACGATGTATTCGTCGAACAGCAGGCTGAGCGACTTGGAGTCCGGGCTCAGGGTCGCCGAGACGCTGTCGGACGGGCAGCCGCTGCCGCCATAACCCGGTACGCCGAGCGCGATATCGTCTGCATGGGCAACGGCAGCAAAGCCGAGAACGCCGATCAAAGCACCAACAATCTTCATGATTCTTCCTCTCGCAAGCCAACAGCGGCTTCTTGCGTTGCATATTCGGACATGCACCCTGAACGATGTCTGAGCGGATCATTCAGGGCGAGTTCAGCAAGAGAGATATAAACGGATGGTAAACATTGTATTAAGCATTTTAAGGACCGGGCTGCCTGCCAAGGCGACTTCCCCTTGAGCCACGACATGCGGGCCGCCCAGCCTGCAGCATTTTCGTCCTCGCGCCATATCGCCGATATCGCATGAACATTCCGAGCCGGCTTTCTATGCCTGCACCCCGCTGGAACGGCTGCGACGCCTTGGCACTTCCGGTCGGACCCAAGTTGCGATAAAAGTGGCATCTCAAATACCTGTTTATCAATGTCGCTCCACCGATCCGGGCAAGCGGCCACCGAAGGATCACGCCATGCGCTTGACGCTGCATACCGACTATGCGCTCCGCATGCTGATCTATATGGCGGCGCGACCCGATCGCTTCTGTACCGTCAACGACTTGGCGGAGGCCTACGGGCTTTCGCGCAACCATCTCCTCAAGGTGGCGCAGACCTTGCGCCACATCGGCCTCGTCGAAACGACACGCGGGCGGGCGGGCGGCATCCGGCTGGCCAGGGCGCCCGACAAGATCGGCGTCGGCGCGCTGGTGCGGGCGACGGAGGCGGAGTTTTCGCTGGCCGAATGCATGCAGTCGCAGGGCGACACCTGCTGCGCCATCTCGCCGGCCTGCCGGTTGAAGGGCATGCTGCACGAGGCGCTCGCCGCCTTTCTCGCCGTACTCGACAAATACACACTCGCCGACATCGTGCGCAATCGCGCCATGCTCGGCCCGCTGCTCGGTCTCGATACGGTCGCGGCCTGAAACGAAGGATTGATCGATGAAACGGACGATATGGAAAGCAACCCTATGAGAGGCCGCTCCGCACCCGAGCGCACCATCGTCATCGATGGAAAGCTTTTGCCCGATGTGCTCGACGATGCGATGATCCATGCCGTCGTGCATGGATTCTATGACGAGATCCGCCGGGACGACCTGCTCGGTCCCGTCTTCAACGGCATCATCGCGGCTGAGGACTGGCCGGTGCATCTTGCCAAGATGTGCGACTTCTGGTCCGCGACGCTGCTGCGCACCGGCCGCTACGACGGCCGCCCGCTGCCGCCGCATCTCTCCATACCGGAGCTGGGAGAAGCGCATTTCCAGCGCTGGCTTTCGCTGTTTCACGCCACCGTCGAACGGCTCTGCCCGCCCGAGGTCGCCGATCTCTTCCTCGACCGGGCGCTGCGCATCGCCCATTCCTTCCGCCTCGCCATCGCCTTCCACCGTGGCGAGGACTCCATGAAGGTCCTGCCGATCTCGCGGGAGGCCCTGTCATGACCGCCGCCGCCCTCACCCTTGCCCGCGACGAAAGCGGCGAATTCCTGCTGCCGGCGGACATGCTGGCGGAGCGCTTCGGCTGGCCGACCGAGACCCTGCACGACATGATGCGTCGCGGCCTCGTTTCCTCCCGCGTCGAGCGTGGCGAAGGCGAGGATGCCGGCCGTTGGCGGCTTTCCGTCCGCTGCGGCAACCGGCGCTGGCAGGCGATCGTGGAAGCGGACGGCACCGTTGGCCAGCAGCGGATTGATGTCCTTCCCGCCGCCCCGGCGAGAAAACAGCGCTAGGCGGGAACTTTCCCGGCGCGATGGCATCCAATGGGGCGAAAGGAGCATCGACATGCCAGCTTTGCAGACCCGCCCCGCCGTCGCCGGAGACGAAACAGCGCTCGTGCGCCGCGCCGCCGCAGGCGATACCGCCGCCGTCAGGGAGATCATCAGGACCCACAACCAGCGCCTCTACCGGCTCGTGCGGGCGGTCGTTCGCAACAATGCGGATGCGAGGACGTGTTGCAGGAGGCCTATCTCAACGCCTTCGCCCGGCTCGACGGGTTCCACGGCGAGGCCTCGCTCTCGACCTGGCTGTCGCGCATCGCCCTCAATGCCGCACTGATGCGGCTACGCTCCCAGAAGCGCGTGAAGCGCGCGGCCCCGGCGTTCACAGCCGCCGACGCCGAGATCATCCCCTTCCCGCTTTCCTCCCCCACCGTCGATCCGGAGCGCGCCATGGCGCAGCGACAGCTTCTCCACCTCGTCGAGGAGGCGACCGATGCGCTTCCCGAAACCTTCCGCCTCGTCTTCGTGGCCCGCGTCATCGAAGGGCTCAGCGTGGAGGAGACCGCGTCGCTGCTCGACCTGCCGGCCGCCACGGTGAAGACACGCCTTCACCGGGCGCGAAAACTGATCCGCGACCGGCTGGAAGCGCAGATCGGTCCCGTGCTGATCGACGCCTTCCCCTTTGCCGGCGCACGCTGCGAGCGGCTGACCGAGGCTGTCATCGCAAAACTCGGGCTGGAAAAATAACGGGAACCTCTCCGGCGCGCCGGCATCCAATAGGCGTCAACCGAAACAGGCGCCTGATGGCGCCAGGGAGAACCCGATGAAGACGCTTATTGCCGCGGTCAGCGCCGCCTGCCTCATGCTCACCGCCCCGCTCGCCATCGCCGCCGATGCGCCAAGCGATCCTGAGATCGCCCATATCGCCTACAGCGCCGGCGTCATCGACGTGGAGGCCGCCAAGCTCGCGCTTTCCAAGACGAAGAATGCCGACGTGAAGGCCTTCGCTGAATCGATGCAGAAGGACCACGAGGCCGTCAACGACATGGCGCTGGCGCTGGTCAAGAAACTGAACGTGACGCCTGAGGACAACGCCACCAGCCAGGCGCTTGCCAAAGCCGGCGAAGAGAAGCGCGCCGAACTCGGCAAGCTCGATGGCTCGGCCTTCGACAAGGCCTATGTAGACAACGAGGTGGCCTATCACAAACAGGTCAACGGCGCGCTCGAGACGCTGCTGATCCCCTCCGCGCAGAACGCCGAGCTCAAGAGCCTGCTCGAAACCGGCCTGAAACTCTTCCAGGGCCATCAGCAGCACGCCGAACATGTCGCTGCAGGCCTGAAATGACGACGGGCCTTCTCAACCGGCGGCAGGTGCTCGTGGCCGGCGCGGCGATGCTGGCCAGCACCGCGCTCGCCCGCGCGCATAACGGCACGGTCCATGTGACGATCGAATGGACGAACACCGACCCCTTCGCCCACACCGCCACCGTCAAGGGCGGCTGGGAGGTGACGATCCCGCCCGGCCAGAAAGCGACCCATGTCGTCACCGCCGATGACACCGTCGAGTACTACTGCCGCTTCCATCCCAACATGAAGGGGCACATCAGGGTCGTCGGCTGATGACAGGGCTTGCCGGGCCGTACGCCCGGCAGGCCCGTCCCTTACCAGCGGGCAAGACCAAGCAGTTTTTCGCCGAGCGGCGACAGTCTTGCGGTCTCGGCATTGTGTTTCTCCCATTCGCGCGGGTCACCCGGAAAGGCGTCGCGCCTGGGGTGATCGAGTTCCCGCCACAGCCGGATGCGTTCCTGTCGTTCCGCCGCGTTTTCCCATTCCGCCGGATGCATGGAAATGTACTGCGCCATACGCACGCGGTTTTCCGCGTGGTTGGGCCGCACGCCATGGGCCAGCAGCGAATTGAAGATCATGAGGTCACCGGGCTCCATGTCGATATTGACGGTGGCAAGGCCGGTCATGTCGGGATGCATGGGGTCGCGGTCCGCGGGCTGGTTTTTTTCCCATGTCTCGAAATGCTCGAAAAGAGCGGGCACGCACTGGAAGCCGCCGACATCGCCATCCTGCTTCTTCAGGCTCAGCACGCCCTGCACGCCTGTTGGCAGCGGGCGGATGGAGGTATCGACATCCCAGTGGATGAAACCGTTCGGATTGCCCTTCACCTTCTTCGGCGGGTTGAGATTGGCCCGGTCGATCGTCACCCATAGGTCCTCCCGATCCCAGATATCGACGAAGGCGTCGTAGACGCGCTGTTCCATCCGGTTGTCCCAGAGATACTGGTGATTGTAGATCTCCAGCATGCCCGTGCCGTTCAGTTCCTTCATCCTGTGCTCGCGCCGCTGCGGCGCATACCAGGTGGCGGGGTCGTTCGGATCCTTCTCGTCAAAACGCCAGAGCAGGTCGGCAAGCCGCTCGACATTGGCCGCAGGCACCGCCTGGCGGACAATCACATAGCCCTTCGTCGTCCAGTGCAGCCAGTCTGCCTTCGACAAAACGCGCAGCGGCAAGGTCTTCCTGATCTCCTTGAGCTGCGTGGAGGCGCTGGTGGTCGGATGGCTGTCGCGCTTGGCGGCGGTTTCGGTCTGCATATCGGTCTCCCATTCGTGACGTCCCCAGATGGCGGGCGATGGAAGAAGGATAGGCTTTCCGGCGCCGGCATGTTGTCGGCGGCTGGCCAATTCTGATACTATTCCGGCGTCTTCAACTCATTCTATGCGCTATGCGGCCCTATCTCGAACATCTTCCCCCCTCACCCGATGCCTCCTGGAGCCGGCTGGACCGCCGGCTAGAGGACGCCATTCCCTTCGAGTGGCACCACCATCCCGAATTCGAGCTGACGCTGACGCGCAATTCGCGCGGCCAGCGTTTCATCGGCGACCATGTCGGCAGCTATGACGACGGCGACCTCGTGCTGATCGGCCCCAACCTGCCGCATACCTGGGCCTCGCGGGAGAAGATCCACGACGGCGCGCCGCATGTGGCGCTCGTCTTCTGGTTCGGCCGCGAGTGGATCGAGCGGCTGACCGGCGAGGCCGTGGAGCTGCGGCCGATCCGCCGCCTCATCGACCGCGCCGCCGCGGGCCTTGCCTTCGGCCCGGCGCTCGGCCTGTCGCTGGCGGGAGATTTCGAAGCGATCTATGCCCGCCCGCCGGCACAACGCCTTTTCGGCCTGCTCGACATTCTCCTGCGTGTCGCGGAGGTCGACGGCCAGCGGCTTTCCACCACGGCGCCAACTCAGGCAGAGGCCGGCCGCGCGCGCATCGACCGGGTGCTGCAGCACCTGCATCGCTCCTACCAGCAGCCTTTGCGCCTGGAGGAGTTGGCGGAGATCGCCGCCCTCAGCGTATCGGGCCTGCATCGGCTGTTTCGAAAGCACACGCAATCGACCGTCTCGGAATACCTCATCGGCCTTCGCATCGGCGAAGCCTGCTCGCGGCTTTCAGGCACGAGCCAGCCCATCCAGCACATCGCCGCCGAGGTCGGCTATGCTTCGCTTGCCAATTTCAACCGGCAGTTCCGGCGCCTGCGCGGCCTGTCGCCACGCGCCTATCGCGCGCTCTTCCGCTGACGGGCGCATCAGATTGACAGGATTTCATTGTATGCAATAAGAGGCTTAATCTTGTACAATAAGGGGCGGAGACCATGACGACACTTCCTCAATCCGGACGTCTCGCCGGCCCGGTGCTCGTGACGGCCCGCTGGGTCGTCGGCCACCAGGACGGCCACCATGTGCTCTATGACGACGGCGTCGTCGTGTTCGAGGGCGATACGGTCGTCTTCGTCGGCCAGGACTATCCCGGCGAAGTCGCCCACCGCATCGACTATGGCAATGCCATTCTCTCGCCTGGCTTCATCGATCTCGATGCGTTGTCCGATCTCGACACGACGGTGCTCGCCTTCGACAACCAGCCCTCCTGGCGCACGGGCCGTGTCTGGCCGAAGACCTATATGGATCGCGGCCCCTACGAGATGTACACGCCGGAGGAGCTGGCCTTCCAGAAGCGCTACGCCTTCGCCCAGCTCATCCGCAACGGGGTGACGACAGCGCTGCCGATCGCCTCGCTGTTCTACCGCGAATGGGGCGAGACGGACGGCGAGTTTTCCGCAGCCGCCCATGCCGCCCATGACCTCGGCCTGCGCGTCTATCTCGGCCCGGCCTACCGCGCCGGCAACAGCTTCGTCGACGACAACGGCAAGATCGACTTCTATTTCGACGAGGAGCGCGGCCTCGCAAACCTCGCCGGCGCCGTCGCCTTCGCCGAGCGGATCGAAGCTATGGCCTCGCCGCTGGTGCGCGCCATGCTGGCGCCCGACCGCATCGAGACCGGCACCGCCGAATTCCTGCGCCGCACCGCCGCGGCCGGCAACGACCTCGACGTGCCGGTGCGGCTGCACTGCTGCCAGTCCGAACTGGAATTCGACCGCATCACCAGCGCCCATGACGCGACGCCGCTGGAATGGCTCGACAGCCTCGGCGTGCTCTCCGAGCGCATGCTGCTGCCGCATGGTGAACTCGTCGCCGGCACGCGCAATGTGGCACGCGCCGGGCGCGACCTCGATATCCTCGCCAATGCCGGCGCAACGCTGGTGCATTGCCCCATCGTATCCGCCCGCCACGGCGGCTTCATGGACAGTTTCAGCAAGTTCCGCGCGAAGGGCATACGCATCGGGCTTGGCACCGATACGTGGCCGCCGGATTTCATCCAGAACATGCAGGTCGGAATCATGATCTCGCGCGTCATGGACGCCTCCATCGAAAGCGTGCGCTCGGAGCACTATTTCGACGCCGCCACGATCCACGGCGCCGATGCGTTGCGCCGCCCCGATCTCGGCCGCCTCCAGCCGGGCGCCAAGGCCGACATTGTTGTGATCGACATGGGCCATGACCGCATCGGCCATGTCATCGATCCCATCCAGAGCCTGATGATGAATTCCTCCGGCCGCGACGTGCGCACCGTCATCATCGACGGCCGCTTCGTCATGGTCGACGGCAAAATCCCCGGCTTCGATGCGGCCGCCGAACAGGATCGCGCCCAGCGGCAGTTCGACGGCCTGCTCACCCGTTACCCGGACCGCACCTACGGCCACCCGCCGCTCGAAACGATCTTTTCGTCGAGCTACCCGCGCTTCGGCCGGACATCGTGACCGCGATTGCCGGCGGGTCGCCCCGCCGGCAATGTCCATTCACTCGATGCCGTTCGCCCGCTGCAATTCGCGGATATAGGCGATGACGGTCCTGAGATCCGCCTTTGTCAGGGCCGGCTGCGGCGGCATGTCGCCGAACCGCCAGTGATGCGCGCGCACGCCATTGGCGGCCGCCATCTCGAAGGCCTGGTCGCCATGGTGCGACGGCTCGTAAATCCGGTGCACCAGCGGCGGCCCCGTTTCGCTTCCTCCACCGTTGGCACCGTGGCAGGCGGCGCAAACCGCGTTGAACGCCCTTTCGCCCATCTGCGCTTCCGCCGAAAACGCGGCGGGGACGACGACCTCCACCGGAATGCCTGCGCCGGAGGCAGCACCCGCAACGGGCCTCTTCGAATTGCCCGCCGTCCAGAAAGCAGCAGCTGCGATCCCGGCCGCAATGGCAATGAGGATGGCGATTTTTGCCTTGTTCATCGTCCTGTCCCTCGCCCGGCAGCGCGGAATCCGGCCATCATGCCTGTCGCTCTGATCAACCCGAAAACGCCGCTGGAGATCGAACACGCAAGCCGGAGCGGCGAAGCCGCGCCGCCGAAGGCACGCGACGGGAATTGCGACGCGGCCGGCATGGCTGCGCCTGCGGCCGGTGAGCCGCGTCTGGAAAGATTTGTCATAACTGTCACCTCGGGACGCCTGTCCCGTTTGAATCCGATGGGGAGCGGCGGGCAGAACCCGCAGCAGGTTCACAGGAGGTGCGCTATCGGAGGCCGGTGAAGACGGGACGGAGCAGTGGCGATCAGTGTCTTGCCGGGCTGGAGCCGAAATTCTTCGCGAAGGGTCATCCGCCGTTCGGAGGCCCGCTCCGCCAGCAGGACCGCGCCCGCCCCCATGCAGACGAGAGAACAGAGGCCAGCATCGGCCTTGCAGCGCGCATCCTCGGCACAGGCGGCCTTCATCGGAGCGGCATGTTCCATATGCTGCATGCGGTTGGCGAATTCCCCGGAAACGGCCATGCCAGTCTCATGCGCGGAGGCCATGAAGGTGACCACCGCGAACAGGAAAGCCGTAAGGATAAACATCGTGGCCCGGAACATGACGGGAAAATAGGAGCATCATCCGGCCTTGTCCATCGCCGCAAAATGCCGCGCCCATCGATGTCAGGGCGCCGGAAACATCCCCGTGTCGAGGAAAGTCTCGATGGCATGACACCAGGGGGCGATATCGATGTTGTTGCTGGCCAGCCAGTCGGCATTGAAATAGGTGCCGGCATAGCGGTCGCCGCTGTCGCAGATCAGCGTGACGAGCGAGCCTTCGCGCCCTTCCTTCATCATGCCGTTGGCAATCGAGAGGAGGCCGAAGAAATTCGTGCCGGTCGAGGCGCCGACGCGGCGGAAGAGGCGGTCGGACAGGACGTGGGCGGCGGCGATGGAGGCCGCGTCCGGCACCTTGATCATGTGATCGATGACGGTGGGGATGAAGGACGGCTCGACGCGCGGACGGCCGACGCCTTCGATGCGCGAGGGCTGCGTGCAGGTCGCCTCCAGGTCGCGATCCTTCCAGGCATCGTAGAAAACGGAATTCTCGACATCCGTGACGCAGAGCCGCGTCGAGAGGTTGCGGTAGCGGATGTAGCGACCGATGGTGGCCGAGGTGCCGCCGGTGCCGGCACCCATGATCACCCAGCTCGGCACCGGATGCGCTTCCCGCTCCATCTGGCCGAAGATGCTCTCGGCGATGTTGTTGTTGCCGCGCCAGTCGGTGGCGCGTTCGGCATTGGTGAACTGGTCGAGATAATGGCCACCGGTTTCCGCCGCAATTCGTGTCGCGGTGTCGTAGACCTCCCGCGGACTATCCACGAAGGCGCAGCGTCCGCCAAAACGCTCGATGACATCGATCTTTGTCTTGCTGGTGCTGCGCGGCATCACGGCGATGAAGGGCAGCTCGAGCAGATTGGCGAAATAGGCTTCCGAGACGGCGGTGGAGCCCGAGGAGGCCTCCACCAGCGTGGTGCCCTTGCAGATCCGCCCGTTGCAGATGCCATAGAGGAAAAGCGAGCGGGCGAGCCGGTGTTTCAGGCTGCCCGTCGGGTGCGTGCTCTCATCCTTGAGGTAGATCGAAATGCCCTTGAGGCCCTTGAACACCGGGTTGACGAGATGCGTATCCGCCGAGCGGCGCGCATCGCCCTCCAGAATGCCGATGGCGTGGCGCGCCCAGGCGCGGTCGGCGCAATCATCGAGCGAGGGCGCCGGTTCGGCGTCGAAAAGGGCCGGTGTCGTGTCCATGGCAAGTCCTCCGAGAAGAGAGAGATCGTGCGGTATTTTCCGTGGAGGATCAACAGGTTCCTGTGCTTGCCTTCCGATGGGCGGAGCGATCTCGCCGGGATGTCCATGGCTTCACCGCAGCCACGCGCATGCCGGCGATCAAGCCCCTGTCGACTGGCGGGCAAGGATGGCGGCGCCGCGTGTGCCGCTGGCATCGCCATGGTCGGCGATCCTGAAGACCGGGCTGCGCACGCCGGGCAACTTGTGGGCCTCGAAGACCCTGGCCAGGTCCTCCGCAAGACCGGCCATCCGCGAAAGACCACCGCCGAACACGACGCAATCGGCATCGACGGTCAGCTGGATCGTGTGAACGAGCTCGGCCAGGAGATCGAGCCAGATGTCTCGCACGTTCCGCATCGCCACGTCGCCTGCCGCCGCGCCGGCAATCTCCTCTGCCGCCACAGGCCGGCCGGTGACATGTGCCGCGATGCGCGACAGGCCGGGACCCGAGACATAGGTTTCGTAGCAGCCGGTGCGACCGCAGCCGCAGGCGACGAGCGGCAATCCGTATTTCGCGACACGCTCTGCTGGCAGGCCGAAATGGCCGACTTCGCCCGGCAAACCGTTCAACCCCTTCACCAGCCGGCCATCGACGCAGACGCCGCCGCCGACACCGGTGCCGAGGATGAGACCGAAGACCGTGCGATAACCGGCCCCCGCCCCGCCATTGGCCTCCGAGAGGGCAAAGCACTTGCAGTCGTTTTCGACCGGCACGCGGCGGCCGAGGCGTGCCGAGATATCGGCGCTCAGGCTGCGGCCGGTCGCCGGCAGATTGGAGGTAATCGAAAGACCGGTGGTGGTATCGACGAGACCTGGCAGGCCAATGCCGATGCCGGCGAGACTGGCGTCTTTCGCTTCCAGCCACCGGGCCTGCTCGACGATTGCCTCCACGAGGGTCTCGTAGCTTTCCTTTCGCGTATCGATGCGGCGCTTCTCTATTGGCAGCAAATCGTTGCCGAAGAGCGCCGCCTCGATCTTGGAACCTCCCACATCGATGGCACCGTAGGTCGCCGGCACCGGTTTCGGCAGGTCGTAGAGCTTCACACCGGCGACGACGCGGGTGAGGTTTCGGCCGGCGAAGGGGTCGTCGACGGCAAAGCCCAGGCGCTCCGACCAGATCACGGCCAGCATCTGCGCGACAAGCACATGCAGCACGGAGCCCCAGGCGTCGTTGCCGATGGCGGGCACGGCGATATCGGCGCCGGTTTGCGCCGCGCCGAGGCGCAGGATTGTCTGCGGGCTGAACTGTGACGCGATCTCGTCGGCAAGGTCGATGTCGTAGGCCTGCGTAAAGGGATCGGCCGATTGCAGCACGAAGACCAGCGTCCTGTCGTTGACGACCGCCTTCGGGCCATGGCGAAAGCCGAGCGTCGAATCCCATGAGGTCGTGATCTTTCCGGCGGTCAGCTCCAGCACCTTGAGGGCACATTCGCGGGCCGAGCCGGTGAGCGGGCCGGAGCCGAGGAAGACGGCACGCTCGGGCGCCTCCAGCCGCGCGAGATCGCGAAAGCCGCGCTCGATCATATCTTCTGCCGCATCGGCAAGCCGCGCGAGCAGCGTGGCAGGCGCCTCCGGCGGTGCGGGGTCGAAACAGGCGAGCGCGGCGAGCAGCATCGTCGTGTAGCTCGACGTCATGGCAAAGCCGCGGTCGTTCGTCTCCGGCGGCAGAACCAGCGTGCGCTGTTCGCCCGGCCCCCGCATGCGGGGCTGCGCCAAAGCACTGTCGCCATTGCAGGTGATGTGCAGGCGGTCGGCCTCCGGAGCGTGCGCATTCAGCAGGTCGAGCGTGCCAAGGCTTTCCGAGCTGTTGCCGCTGCGCCCGAAGGAGACGACGAGTGTGCGCAGGCCGGGGCGCAGGAAACCGCGCGGACTGGAGACAAGATCGGTGGTCGGCACGGCGCGGAAGCGCGCGGGGCCGGGCGTGCGATTGAGATAGGCCGCCAGCGTCTCGCCGATGAAGGCGGAGGTGCCGGCGCCGCAGAACCAGATTTCGTCATGCGCACGCGCTTTCAGCCATGCGCCGGTTTCCACCGCGAAAGCCGAAAGCTGCGGCGCGAAGGCACGCCACACCCTGGGCTGCTGGGCGATTTCGCGGGTGGTCGCCCAGCGTTCGAGGCCTTCGGCGACAGGGGAAGCACTATGCGGGTTCATTTTCTCTTCTCTACGATCGGCTCGACGCGACGGGTACGATAACAGGCGTCTCGATGGCGGCAACCCTATCGTGATCTCGATCAGGGAGAGCGGCGAGGCGCGAGGCGACCGCCCGTTGGGTCGCGCTACTTGCGGCCGGCCGCATCGCTCATCCGCCGGTAGACAGGTCCTCGCGCTCCGGTCTCTCCACCCCGGCTGCGGCCTGACCGGCGAAAAAAGAAAACCCCGCCCTGAAGGCGGGGTTCAATGCGCCTTAGCGGGCGGCGTGGACGGGGGCGCGCAAGGCGCTCCAGGGGCGCGCGTCCTCCAGGTCGCGGGCAACGCGCACCAGCGTCGCCTCGTCGGCAAAACGGCCGACGACCTGGATGCCGATCGGCATGCCGTTGCCGTCGAGACCGAGCGGCAGGCTGACGGAGGGTTGGCCGGTGGCGTTGAAAGTGCCGAGGAAGGTGAAGAGCGTGGTGTCGCCTTCGGAAAATTCCGCGGCCGTCAGATCCTCGCGCGTCGTGGCGAACCGGCCGTGCTCGGGCGCCGTCACCGGCGTCGTCGGCGTCAGCAGGATATCGAAGCGCTGCGTGGCGATGGCGACGTCGTGGCGGATCTTGCGCATGACCTCGAAGATGTTGACGATCTCGGCCGGCGACATGGCGAGCGTCTGCTCCGTCAGCTTCAGCAGCACCGGCTCCATCGTGGTGGCGTCGAGCGGCCTGTTCAGCGAACGGGCAAGTGCCGGCATGTCGGCCAGGCCGAGATTGAAGCCGCCCATGACCCCGACCATGATATCCTCGGGATCGGCCGGCGGTGCGATCTCTTCGATCTCGTGCCCCATGGCGGCAAGCAACGCCGCCGTCTCGTCGAGTACGGCAAGCACATCCGCCGCGATCGGCACCCTGCCCCAGGCCGTGCGCGCCAGACCGACACGGAGTTTGCCGGTCGGGCGCTGCAACTCTTCCAGATAGGGCCGTTCCGGCCGGGCGATGATGAAGGGATCGCCCGGCTCCGGGCCTGCAAAGACATCGAGGGCTGCAGCCATGTCGCGCACCGTGCGGCAGACGACGAATTCGCGCGCCAGACCGAAGAGCGAATCCTGATTGTCCGGCCCGCCCGATACCCGGCCACGCGAGGGATTGAGCCCGACGAGGCCGCACCAGCCGGCGGGAATGCGGATCGAGCCGCCGCCATCGGAAGCATGCGCCATGGGGACGACACCCGCCGCCACCGCCGCAGCCGCGCCGCCGGAGGAGCCGCCGGCCGAGCGATCGAGGCTCCAGGGATTGCGCGTAACGCCTTCGAGCAGCGTTTCGGTGAAACCGGCAAAAGCGAATTCCGGCACGGCGCTGCGGCCGGCATAGCGCAGGCCCGCACCCTTGGCGCGCGCCGTGTAATAGCTGTCTGCCTTGGCGACATTGCCTTTCATCAGGCGGCTGCCGCATTCCTGCAGGCGGCCGGCCTCCGTGGAACCGATATCCTTGCGCAGGAACGGCACGCCGACGAAGGCGCCCTCCTCGGGGCCGCTCACCGTCTCCGCATCGGCATAGAATTCGACGACCGCATTGATTTCGGGATCGACCTTCTCATGCGCCGCGCGGGCAGCCTCGGTCAGTTCGCGGGCGGACACCTCCCCGCGCCGGACCAGATCGGCAAGACCCGTGGCGTCGTGGCTGCAATAGTCTGAAAGGTTCATGGCAAATTCCGTATTTCATGACTGACGGTGCGGACTGTAGCAAGAACGCCCGTCGCCGTCGCGCCCTTGTAGGACGCCGACGGCGACGGGCATCATCCGCTCACTTCAGGACGTCAGTCCAGATTTTCGTGTAGAGCGCCTGCACATCCGGCGGGCAGGCGACGCTGAATTCGCCGGCCGCCTTCAGCGCCTCGGGAATGTTCAGCTCGGGTGCGTCCCGCATGTCGGCGGGCATGAATTTTTCCGAGCCCAGGATACCATTGCCATAGCGGGCGAAGGCGGAGATCAGCGCGGCGTTTTCCGGGTCCATCACGAAATTCAGGAAGAGTTTTGCATTCTCGACATTCTTCGCGTCCTTCAGGATGGCAAGGCTGTCCGTCCACAGCGGATACCCCTCCCTGGGATAGCCGAAGACGACATCGGGATTGAGCAGCCGCGCACGGAACGTCGCCCCGTTCCACGAGGTGCCGCCGGCGAAATCGCCCTTCGAGACCTGTTCGATCGTGCCGTAGTCGACCGCCAGCCACTTCGGCTTGGCCGCCACCAGCAGGTCGCGCACTTTCTTGAGAACGGTGAGATCGCTCTCGCAGACCTTGCCGCCGGAATAATGGATGGCCATGAACATCACATCCGACATTTCCGGGATGACGTTCAGCTTTCCGGCAAGCTCCGGCGGCGGATCGAGGAAAATCGCCGAGGTGTTCGGATCGCCCTTGTAGACGGATTTGTTGACCATGACGCCCGTCACGCCCCATTGCCACGGCACGGAATAGTGCCGGCCGGGATCGAAGGGCACGTCCACCCATTTCGGATCGACGTTCTTGAAGTTCTCCATCCGGTTCGGCTCGGACTTGAGCAGCAGGCCCTCGCCGATCCAGGCATCCATGGCATAGCTCGACGGCACGACCATGTCGAAGCCGTGGCCGCCCTGCCGCACCTTGGCAAGCGCCGTCTCGTTGGAATCGTAGTCCGTCACGGTGACCTTGACGCCGTATGTCTGCTCGAAGCGTTTGACGAGCTCCGGATTGGTATAGTTGCCCCAATTGAAGATGTTGAGCTCGCCCGCGGCGAAGGCGGCGGTGGAGCCGAGAAGCGCGAAGCCGAAGGCGGCGCACCCCAAAAACCTGCCGACCGAAGCCGATACGTCCGCGTGTCTGTCATGTGTCACGATCATTCCCCCTTGTCCTCACTCGGCGGAATGGTCTGTGAGAACGAGGGCCGAGACAAATATCATTTCCGCATGTCGAGGTGCGGAAAACTCACCCATACGGGTTCAGGCGAGGCCCATGGCGCGCCTGTGCGCCTCGATCTGGAGGTCCAGCCAGTCGCGGAAGAGACGGATGCCAGGCTTGCCGGCTGCGCCGGTGCGCTGGCGCAAATAGTACCCGGCCTTCAGGCGATGGCGGTGTGGCAGTGGCGCGACCAACGCGCCGCGTGCCAGAAAATCCTCCGCCATGATCGTATCGGCAAGCGCGATGCCGCTCCCCTTCACCGCCTCGCGCATCAGGAGGACGGGATCGTGGAACATGGCGCCGGCCTTCGCCTCGGCGGGTGACGCCACACCTTCGCGCGCCAGCCATTCCTCCCACCAGGCGGTGGTGCCCTCGTGCAGCAGGCGATGGCCAAGGAGATCGGCGGGCGTATGGATCGGGCGCTCCCGCAGCAGTGACGGCGCGCAGACCGGCGTGATGGCCAGCGGCAGCAGGGGCTTGAAGGAGGGATCGTTGTGGTTTTCGAATTCGGAGAAAATGAAGAGGTCGTTGTCGCCGATCTCGTTGGCCGAAGATGTCGAGACCTCGAATTCGTATTCCGGGTGCAGCGCGCGAAACTGCTCCAGCCGGTCGACCAGCCACAGGCTGATGAAGGTGGTTTCGCCGCCGAGCGTGATGAAGCGGGCGCGGTTCGGCCGCACCTTCATATGCACCGCCGCCTCCTCCGTCGCCGTCTCGATGATACGAAAGGCCTCGTGCAGACGGTGCGCATAACTTTCGCCGCGGCCGGTCAGGGTGACGCCGCGCGTGCCCCGGGTGAAAAGCCGTGCGCCAAGCGTATCCTCCAGCGACGCGATGTGGCGGCTGACGGCGGAGGGGGAGAGGCCAAGCTCGGCCGCGGCCGCCTTCAGGCTGCCGAGACGGGCGGTGGCCTCGAAAACCCTGATGGCGTTGAGCGAGGGAAGCAACATCATCCATGCAAAGCGGATGGGCCGCGCGGCGTCAATCCCCGAGCAGCTGGCGGTCGTCGCCGTCGCGGCGGCTGACGAGTTCCTGCTTGATGCCGCGCAACGTTCTCAGCGCCTTGTCGCGATCGGCATAGGCGACAAGATTGGCGAGCATGTCGATGACGGCGAGATAGGCGTAGCGCGTCGAGGTGGGGCGAAAGATGTTGCGGCCTTCCGGCAGGTCAACGGAAAGGACGACATCGGCCGCTGCCGCCACGGGCGAGCCGCTCTGCGTGATGACGATGGTCGGCACGTTGCGCTCGCGCAGAAGCTCCAGACAATGAACGAGCGCCGGGTCGCGCCCGGTGAAGGAGGAGCCGAACACCACCGTGCCCGGCTGCGCCGCCGCCGCTAGCATGGCATTCATGTTGTGATCGTTCGAGGCGCTAATGCGGCAGCCGAGGCGGAAGAGCCGGTTGTGCAGCTCGTTGACGATCATCGCCGAATTGCCGCTCGCGCCGAAGGCCTGGATGAAGTCGGCGCCGCTCAACAGGCGGGCGGCCGTTTCCAGCGCGGCGAAATCGAGCTGGCGGTGG
Organism: Shinella sp. CPCC 101442; assembly: GCF_024704725.1. Lineage (GTDB taxonomy): Bacteria > Pseudomonadota > Alphaproteobacteria > Rhizobiales > Rhizobiaceae > Shinella. The sequence goes on from NZ_JALIQS010000002.1 coordinate 1,013,071, forward strand.
AGCTGGAACAGGGCATTCTGGGCTTTCGCGATGATATCACCGGCCACCTCCCCGGGTGTTTCGGTCGGCACGTCGGGCTTCACATAGCGCAGCCCCACGGAGGTGAGCCTGGCAAGCTGCACCTTGAAATCGGGGAAGCCCTTGCAGCCGAGCCTTCGGCAGAAGCGTGTAACCGTGGGTGGCGACACGCCGGCGCGCGCGGCCATCTCGCCGATCGAAGCATTGACGACGAAATCGACGTCATCCAGCGCAAGCTGCGCCAGCCGCCTGTCGAGGGCGGAACGTTTTTCGTTCCCATCCGCCAATGCGTGAAAAAGGTCCATCGGTTCTCTCTGCCACGGCTGCCATATCGTGAAAACAAATTTCCGAGGCAAAACTGCCGTACCACAGAACGAGAGCACATCAAGTCATCGAATTCGGCGATGGAGCGCCGCTGAAAGCCCGAAATTCCAGCCCACCACCCATCAAATCTGGAAAATTTTCGACAAAAAATCCAAGACATTCGCAGGCGAGGCGAAAGACGATGAAATTCTCAAAGGTTTTTCAGACGATTGTTTCACAGCCCCTTTTCAGCATCGACAGAAAACGGCGCACAGGCCTTGGTCTATCACCTTGATATAAAGGACAATCTGCAGAATTCCTGACCCCGCGTTACTCCTCGTCCATGTTTGCGCACTGAAAATTTCCCCGCTTTCGGAACCGCTTTTAACGCAGTCGCCGGAGACGCAGCGACCATAGCTAATACATTGACTTTTCGTGATTTTTTTACTCTTTAAGAAAATAAATTACATCACTCGCGCAAGACGAAGCGGCGACCAGGTCACAATTTTTCGGGCGTCGGAAACGATGGGAACGAACGGATATGCGCATTTTCACGGCTTCGCTTGCGACCGAAACCAACACGTTTTCACCCGTGCCCACGGATATGAACGCCTTCAAGGCCGCCTTCTATGCGGGGCCGGGCGAGCATCCGGATACGCCGACGCTCTGCTCCTCCGTCGTGCCGATCCTGCGCCGGCGCGGCCGTGCGGAAGGGTTTACCGTCATCGAGGGTACGTCCTGCTGGGCCGAGCCCGCCGGTCTCATCCAGCGCCGGACCTATGAGACGCTGCGCGACCAGATCCTCGGCGAACTCACCGCGGCGCTGCCCGTCGATGCCGTCGTGCTCGGCCTGCATGGCGCGATGGTGGCGCAAGGGTATGACGACCCCGAGGGCGATTTCCTGGCGCGTATCCGCAGCCTCGTCGGCCCGGATGTATTGATCGCGGTGGAATTCGACCCGCACAGCCACCTCACCGCCAAGCGCGTCGCCAATCTCGACCTGATGGCGGCCTTCCTCGAATTCCCGCATACGGATTTCGAGGAACGCGGCGAACATGTCGTGGAACTGGCGCTGCGCACGCTGAAGGGCGAGATCCGCCCCGTCGTCTCCACCTTCGACTGCCAGATGATCACCATCTACCCGACGAGCCGCGAACCGATGCGTTCCTTCGTCGATAGGTTGAAGGCGCTGGAGGGCAAGGACAGCATTCTGTCGATTTCCGTCATCCACGGCTTCATGGCCGGCGACGTGCCGGATATGGGAACGCGCATCGTCGTCGTTACCGACGATGCCAAGGCCAAGGGCGATGCGCTGGCAAAGACGCTCGGCCACGAACTCTATCGCCTGCGCAAACACACGGCCATGCCGATGCTCGATACCGAGGCGGGTCTCGACAAGGCCCTGACGATCCAGGCAGACCAGCCGGAAAAACCTGTGGTCATCGCCGACGTCTGGGACAATCCGGGCGGCGGCGTTGCGGGCGACGCGACCTTCATCCTGCGCCGCATGATCGAGCGCGGCTTTGAAAACGTGGCGGTCGCGACGATCTGGGACCCCATCGCCGTCTCCTTCTGCCATGCGGCGGGAGAAGGGGCGGAGCTGGCGCTTCGCTTCGGCGGCAAATCCGGCCCGCAGGGCGGCGAGCCGCTGGACCTGCGCGTGACCGTCCGGCACGTCTTCGATGCCGGCTGGCAGAGCTTTCGCAACAGCCGCGTGACGCTCGGCAGCACGGCAGTCGTGCGTCCCGTCGGCACTTCGATCGATATCGTGCTGATCACCAGCCGCACGCAGACCTACGAGCCCGACATTTTCTCCAACCAAGGCGTGGATTTTTCGAAAAAGGCCTTCCTGCTGGTCAAGTCCACCAACCATTTCCATGCCGGCTTCCAGCCGATTTCGTCCGAGATCGTCTATATCGCCGCGCCCACCTCCTACCCGACAGACCCCGCGACGACGCCCTATCGCAAGGCGCGCGCCGACCTGTGGCCGCGCGTCGCCGACCCGCTGGGACTGGACACCGCGGCAGGCTGACCGACCATCAACCCCGTGTGGCCGAGCGGCTGCTTTTGGCGGTCGCCCTTTGCAATGCCTCGGTGATCTCCTCGTCTCGGATCGGATGGTCTGGGCCTGCCGCTCGTCCGTCAGCTTCAGCAGGGCGCGCCCCAATACCTGAAAATAGGCCTCGCCATCGACCAGAACGCTGAGGCGTTCGGCTTTGACCACGCGCCACACGTTCTCGCTCGGCCGGGCAATCGAAACAGGCGCGGAAATTCGCGAGAATACGGTTGGTTCCGTGGCATCAGCGCAGCAGCCCCTGCCCGCCATCGATCCAGAGCGGAACACCGGTGATGTGTCGCGCCTTCGAGGAGGCGAGAAAGAGGATAGCGTCCGCGACATCCGCCGCCGTGCCCGGTTCGCCCGACGAAATCGGGACTTCGCCTTTCGGCCAGACGACGGGAATGCCGGCCTCGGCCGCGCCGCGCTGGCGGGTGTTGTCGTCTATGCTCGTCTCGATGGACCCGGGGCAGATGGCGTTGACGCGGATCCGCGACTTGCCGAGTTCCAGCGCGAGCTGCTGCACCATCGCGAGCTGCGCGGCCTTGGTTGCGGCGTAAGCGGTTGCGCCCGGCGTGGTGAAGGTGCGCGTGCCGTTGATGGAGGAGACGACCACGATGACCCCTTCTCCTGCCGCCCTGAGATACGGCACGGTGAGGTGGAGGGTCAGATAGGTTCCGCGCAGGTTGACGGCGATCGTTTCGTCCCATTCGGCAGGTTTCAGGTCATCGATCGGCGCCCAGACACCGTTGATGCCGGCGTTCGCTACCACGATATCGAGAGCACCGAAGCCGCCGGCAACCCGGTCGACAGCCGCCCGCATGGAGGCTTCGTCCGAGACATCGGCGACCAGCGCCATGGCATCTCCCCCGAGTGCGCGAATCTCCCGCACCACGGCCTCCACCTCCTCATCGGTACGGCTCAGCACGCCGACACTGGCGCCATGGCGGGCAAAGGCCTCCGCCGTCGCCCTGCCGATCCCGGATCCCGCACCCGTCACGAGTGCCACCTTTCCTGCAAAAAGCATGGCGTTTCTCCGTTGCAAAGCCCGACAGGAATGCCCCTGGAGCGGTCCGGTTCCGAGATTTTTCGGGAACCATGACCGGACACCGACGTTTGCTTCAGACACAAAACCAATATGCAGGAGTTTTACGTGCGCCAGAAGAAAAAGCCGCTCGCCCGCAAACCCGCCTCTCACCCGGATGCCGACACCAGCCACCGGAACAAACGTCGCAACTCCTGGGAGCCGCAGGTCGTCGTGCCACATCAGGTCGATCTGACGCTAGACCAGGGGCGGCGCGACGAGGTTGTCGTGCCCGCAGCGGCAAACGGCCGGAGCCTCTCCAATGGCCGGCTTTGAAGGAGGCGACCGGAGATGCTTGTGAAGGACGTGATGTCCGCCCAGATCGTAACGGCCTCCCCCAATGACACGGCCCAGTCGGCCGCCAGGCTGATGGCGGAAACGGAAGTCGGCGCGCTTCCCGTGGAGGTGCCCGGCGTCGGCGCCATCGTCGGCATCATCACCGATCGCGACATCGTCGTTTCGGTGCTGGCAAAGGGTCTTTCGACCTCGACGGGCATTGCCGAATTCATGACCGTGTCGCCTGAGGTGTGTAACGAGGATGACGAGACGGCCGCTGTTGCGGCGCGTATGCGCAATCTTGCGGTACGGCGCCTCGTGGTCGTCAACGGTGAGCGGCGCGTGGTCGGCATCGTCAGTCTGGTGGATATCCCGGCCGAACCAGCGGCGGAGGGCGCAGCATGACGATCTATGCTACGGACAGACTGTGGGACGAGGCTGTCATCCTCGAGGGTGAAGGCCGGGTTCTGCGCGTGCACAGCACGCGCGACGCCCTGCTCTGCCTCAAGAACCACTGGCCGATCGAAGACGGCCCTGCCCTGCTGACGGCGACTGACGTCGGCGAGCAGGGGCTGAACAACGACGACGACCCGGCCTTTGCCCGCCGGGCCTTTATCGAAGCCGCCAAGGAAGCCGGCTTCAGTGTGAACACGTGGACGGCGGCATAGACCGCTGACACTTTCGAAGGGACATCAATCGTGCAAGACGAACGCCAGGAATGGATCAGCAAACGCGCCTATAGCTTGTGGGAGGCCTCCGGTCGCCAGCATGGCGAGGATCATGAGCACTGGGAACAGGCCGTGCGCGAACGCGCCGATCTCGAAAAGGTCGCCCTTCCCGAGCATCTGCGAACGAAACGCAATTCGCTCGATGCCGACGCGGCCACCCAGAAGGCTATCGCCTCGCGCCGCCAGCCAAGGCCGAAACCGAGCGGCGAGGTGCCATCGCTCCGCCCGTAGGGACATGGCCGTTTGGGACGACTACTGACCACCCGCCACCTTGCGCGGACGGTTTCCCTTGGGCGTTTTCTCCCGCAACGCGTTCGGGCCATCAGGACTCGGCAGCCCGAGCGCGGATATGCGGGCTTTCAGCGCCGCATCCCGCACAACGCGCCATCGGGTAAGCGGTAGCAAAACCCAGGCCGGCTCGCTGTCGGAGACATAGACGAGGCCGGTTTCCGAGAACGTCTCAGGCGCCATGGCGGACCGTCAGCTCACGGGTTCGAACACGGCGATACTTGCGCCATAGACCGTGGCGGGGCTTTCCGCCCGATGCTCGGTGAAGGCGTCGTCCGCCGCGCCTGTATCCAAGACACGTTTCCAGGCCTTGATGCCGTTCACCGACGGCAATTTCACCGTGCAGTCGCCGCCCGCATTGCACACGAGGAAGAGGTGATCTCCCCCCTCCCCATTGGCAGGCTTCGAGAGGAAGAGGCCCAGCGCGCGCAGATTGCCGTCCTTCCAGGCGGCATCGGTCATGAACGCGCCGTCGGGCTTGTACCAGGCGATCTCGATTGTGCCATCTTCGGCCGCATCCCCTGTGAGGAACCGTTCCTGCCGCAGCGCCGGATGCGCCTTGCGGAAGGCGATGGCGCCCTTGCAGAAATTCAGGAACGGATCGTCAAGTCCGCTCCAGTCCGTCCAGCCAGTCTCGTTGTCCTGGCAATAGGCGTTGTTGTTGCCGCCCTGGCTGTTGCCGAGTTCGTCGCCGCCCAGCAGCATGGGCACGCCCTGGCTCAGCATAAGCGTCGCGATCATGTTGCGGCGGCGACGGTCGCGGGCGGCCACGATATCGGCGTTGTCGCTCGGCCCTTCGGCGCCCATGTTGTGCGAATGGTTGTCGGAATGGCCGTCGCGGTTTTCCTCGCCGTTCGCCTCGTTGTGCTTGCCGTCGTAGGAGACCGTGTCCATGAGGGTGAAACCGTCATGGGCGCTGATGAGGTTGATCGAGGAGGTCGAACCGCGATCCGAATGGTTGAACTGCGGCGCCGAACCGGTCAGGCGCGAGGCGAGGCCTGCGACGAGACCCCCGTCGCCCTTCCAGAACCGGCGCACGTCGTCACGGTATTTGTCGTTCCACTCGCGGAACGGATAGGGGAAGCCGCCGACCTGGTAGCCGCCGTCACCAATATCCCAGGGCTCGGCGATCAGCTTCACGCCGGACAGGATCGGGTCCTGCCGGATAGCATCGAAGAACGCACCGTCGCGATCGAACTCGATATGACGCGTACGGCCGAGCGTGCTCGCAAGATCGAAGCGGAAGCCATCGACATGCATGGCGTTGACCCAGTAGCGCAGGCTGTCCAGCACCATGCGCAGCACCATGGGATGCGCGATGTTGACGGTGTTGCCGGTGCCCGTCGTGTCATAGGAATGGCGCGGATCGTCCGGTGAAAGGCGGTAATAGCTGAGATTGTCGAGGCCACGGAAGCTGAGCGTCGGGCCGCGCTCGGAGCCTTCGGCCGTGTGATTGTAGACCACGTCCATGATGACCTCGATGCCGGCGGCATGGAAGCGCTTCACCATGGTCTTGAACTCGGTAATGGCCTTGCCGGAGAGGAAACGCGGCTGCGGCGCGAAGAAGCCGAGCGTCTGGTAGCCCCAATAATTGCGCAGGCCCTTTTCGAGCAGGTAGCGGTCGTCGGGGTAATACTGGATCGGCAACAGCTCGATTGCCGAAATTCCCATATCGACGAGATGCTCGATGATCGCATCGCTCGCCATGCCCATGAAGGTGCCGCGCAACGCTTCCGGCACGCCGGGATGCGTCATCGTCATGCCGCGCACATGGGCTTCGTAGATGATCGTCTCCGTCCAGGGGCGGCGGATGGCGGCATCGCCCGTCCAGTCGAAATCCGGATCCTGCACCATGCCCTTGACCATGAAGGGGGCGCTGTCGCGATCGTCGAAGGACAGGTCTTCCGCCGCATCTCCGATGCGGTAGCCGTAGAGCGCATCGTCCCACTGGAGTTCACCCAGCACCTGCTTGGCATAGGGGTCGAGCAACAGCTTGTTCGGGTTGAAGCGGTGGCCGGCCTTCGGATCATAGGGCCCATGCGCGCGGTAGCCGTAGACGGTACCGGGCTTCAATCCCGCGATATAGCCCGACCAGATATCGCCCTCGCGCTTGGGCAGCGCCAGGCGGGCGGTTTCCTCCTTGCCATCAGGGGAGAAGAGACAAAGCTCCATCTGCTCCGCATGGGCGGAGAAGACCGCGAAATGCGTGCCCTCCCCGGTGAATTCGGCGCCAAGCTCCGGCTTCATGAAGTCGAGTTCGGAAAATGAATAGCTCATGCAATGCGTCCCCTTCAAGCGAACAGATGGCCTCCCCGGATGACGCTGCGACAGGCTGCAGCAGTTGCGGGTTCACACCCCAAGGCTCTCCACGAGTCCTTTGGCGGAGATGCGAAAATGCGATGGTGCAACGCGAAATGAGGAGGATTGTTCCGGAACATTCTGCCGCTCGCCCGGTTCTCGCCTTGGCGAACAGAAAGAGGTAGCGGATGACGGAGCCATCGACGACGCGGCGCAGCTGGGGACCGGTTCTGGAAAAGGATGGCGGCGTCACGTTTCGCCTCTGGGCACCGGCGGAGGAAGCCGTCACGCTCGTCTTTGGCGGGCGCGAGATCGCCATGCAGCAGACGGGCGATGGCTGGCATCGCCTGCGCACGGACGCAAAAGCCGGCGACGACTATGCTTTCCGCCTTCCCGACGGCACCACGCTTCCCGACCCCGCCGCCCATGCGCAGGCGGCCGGTGTCCACGGTCCCTCCCGCATCGTCGATCACGACGCATATTCCTGGAAAAACACCAACTGGACGGGACGCCCCTGGGAAGAGGCGATCCTCTACGAACTGCACATCGGCGCCTTCACACCCGAAGGCACGTTCCGCGCCGCAATCGAGCGCCTGCCGCACCTGCGAGATATCGGCATCACCGCCATCGAGATCATGCCGGTATCCCAGTTCGCGGGGGAGCGCGGCTGGGGCTATGACGGCGTGCTGCCCTATGCACCGCACCCCGCCTATGGCACGCCCGACGACCTCAAGGCACTGATCGACGCCGCGCACGGTCATGGGATCATGGTGTTGCTCGACGTCGTCTACAACCACTTCGGTCCGGTCGGAAACGCCCTGCCGCGCCTTGCACCGCGCTTCTTCCATCCCGAACGCCACACGCCCTGGGGTGCCTCGATTGCGTTCGACGAGGAGGCGGTGCGGCGCTATTTCATCGAAAACGCATTGCACTGGGTTGTCGACTACCGTTTCGATGGCCTTCGGCTCGACGCGACCGAGGAGATCGTCGACGACAGCGCGCCTCACCTGCTCATCGAACTGGCGGAAACCGTGCGGACGGCGGCGCGCGGCCGGCATGTCCACCTTGCCGTCGAGGACCTCTTGAGCCGCAGGAGCCTGCTGAACCGCGACGGAGGCATCAGCCGTCATTATACCGCCGGTTGGAACGATGAGTTCCACCATGCCTTGCATGTCGTCGCGACCGGCGAAACGGGCGGCTACTACAAGGATTTCCTCGACGATACGCTCGGCACGCTCCAGCAGGCCGCCGCGAAGGGGTTTGCCCGCGCCGACCGTGCGAAGGATCGTATCGGAGCGGCACCGCAGGATCCCCTGCCACCCGACGTCAACATCAACTTCCTGCAGAACCACGACCAGATCGGCAACCGTGCCTTCGGCGACCGGCTGACCACGCTTGCCGACCCCGACCTGCTCAAGGTCATGATGGCGCTGATGATGCTCTCACCGCCCGTACCGCTCGTCTTCATGGGCGAGGAATACGGCGAAGAACAGCCCTTCCTGTTCTTCGTGGATTTCGAAGGCGAGCTTGCCCAGGCGACAAAGGCGGGACGAGAGGCGGAGGCGGAAAAATTCGGCGGCATGCCGGAAGGCAAAACCAGGGACGACCTGCCCAATCCGCTCGCCAGCGAAACCTTCCAGCGCTCGAAGCTCGACTGGTCGCGCGCAGCCTCCCCGGAGGGGCGGAAGCATATGGATTTCTTCCGCGACCTGACCCGCCTCCGGCGGCAGCATATCGTGCCTCTGCTGAAAAACAGGCGGGTGGAACCGCATATCCTGCCGGCCTGTGGCGGCATGATCGCGATCGACTGGCGCTCTCCCGCGGGGACGCTCCTGCTTCGCGCAAATCTGTCGGCGGGGGGCGAGGCGCAGTCCGCCATGCCGGGTGAAACGATCTTCACACTTCCGCCGCGCGAAAACAGCGGCCCCTGGATATCCGTCGCTTTCGATCAAACCCAACGTATCCTGGAACCAAAAAAGCCTTCGGCTGTTCCTACACGAGTGATTTTCGAGAGGCCCCCATGCACATCGGCGACATCATGACCCGCAACGTCCACCTCGTCCGCCCCGAGGAAACCTTGCACTATGCCGCAAATCTCATGGCGGAATGGGACATCGCCTTCCTGCCGGTCGCCGATGCCAGCGGGCTTGTCGGCACGCTGACGGACCGCGACATCATCCTGCGCGCCGTTGCCCCCGGCCTCGACGCCGAAACCACCAGGGTCGCCGACATCATGACGACCAACGTCACCTACTGCTACGACGATGAGGAGCCGGCCGGCGTGCTCGCCAACATGCAATCCCTGCATCTGCGCCGCCTCGCCGTGCTGGACCGCCAGAGCCGCCTTTCCGGCGTGGTGTCGCAGACGGATTTCAAACGTCATCAGATCCACACCTGAACCCAGGAATGCGTCCCCAGATACGGCATGCCATCGGAAGTCCTCCGGCCGGTCCACGCGCCCTCGAATGGAACTTTTGCCGCCATCCCTGATTGTATGGGTGAGAGCAGCGGAAGGAGGCACGTCATGGAAAACACGCACAATTGGCCGATGCCCGTCGTGGTGACCAACGACGAAGCACAATCCTTCGTAGTGGTGCGCAGCTCCCTCGAAGCGGCGGCCTATCTCCTGGAATTCTGGCCGAAGCAACATGGCGCGGCCTTCTACAACGCCATCCGCATCTGCGCGGATGCGCTCGATGGCGACGTGCAGGATGGAGACGTGCGCGATGCCTTCCTGGCCGCTGCCTATGACGCGAATATCGCAATCACCGTTCATTGATGAAAGCGGCCGACCCGGCCAGGATGCCGGGCCAGACTTTCTGACTTTCAACCCTATTCATCGACGCCGCGCATAACGAGACGTCGGCCTCAATCGCGCGCAACCCCGTCACGGATGGCGATCTCAAGCGAATCGAGATCAGAGCGGCCGTCGTCTTGGAGCAGCTATGCGATGCGGTCTTCGAGGTGGCGGCAGGCTTTTGGTGCCGGTGCCGGTATCAGCTGGCGGCAAGAACCTTCAGCGCCTGTGCATGCAGTTCCGGGTCCCCGGCCGCGACGACGCAGCCCTTCCAGTCGAGATCGAGCGCACCGCCCTGCCAGTCGGTGACGATGCCGCCTGCGCCCTCGATGATGGCGGTGGGAGCAAAGAGGTCGTAGGCATCGAAGCCGGCATCCACCGCGAGGTCCGTGCGACCGCGTGCCAGGCAGGCATAGCTGTAGCAGCTGCCGCCGTACTGGGTGAACTGAACCGCATTGTCGAGCCGCGCGAAGGGTGCGCGGTCGGCTTCGGGCACGAAGCGGGGATTGGAAGACGTCATGTAGGCGTCGGCAAGGGCCGTACCCTTGCGGCAGCGGATCGGTCTGCCGTTATGCCAGGCGCCTTGGCCGGAAATGCCGGTCAGCCGCTCGGCGGTGGCGGGGAGATCGATGACGCCGATCAAGGGTTTTCCACCGTGCGCCAGCGAAATCAGCGTACCGTAGACAGGAATGCCGGCCACCCAGGCGGCGGTGCCGTCGATTGGGTCGAGCACCCAGACGAATTCGGCGTCCAGCCGCTCGCTGCCATATTCCTCGCCCATGATGCCGTGATCGGGGAAGGCCGCGCGGATGAGTTCGCGCAGCCGGGCCTCCACGGCGCGGTCGGTGGCGGTGACGAAGCTCGCATCCTGCTTCAGGTCGACGCGGGGCGCCTCTTCGGCGGCGGCCAGAAGCAGGGCGCGGGAGCTGTCGGCGATTTTTTCGGCGAAGGCGAGGAAGGTTTCGGTGCTATCGGTCATGACTGTTCTTCTCAATGGGCAAGAATCTGTCCGAGGAAGGTGCGGGCACGCTCGGACCTGGGGGCTGCGAAGAATTCGGCGGGGGTGGACACTTCGACGATCTCGCCCTGGTCCATGAAGACGATGCGGTCGGCGACGGAGCGGGCAAAACCCATCTCGTGCGTCACGCAGACCATCGTCATGCCCTCGCGGGCAAGGTCCGTCATCACGTCGAGCACTTCAGAGATCATTTCCGGGTCGAGCGCCGATGTCGGCTCGTCGAAGAGCATGACCTCCGGGTTCATGCAGAGCGCCCGGGCAATCGCGACGCGCTGCTGCTGGCCGCCCGAGAGCTGCGAGGGATATTTGTGCGCCTGGTCGGGAATGCGCACGCGGGTCAGATATTTCATGGCGATGGCTTCCGCCTCTGCCGTCGCCATCTTGCGCACCAGGCGCGGCGCCAGCGTCAGGTTCTCCAGCACGGTCATGTGCGGGAAGAGGTTGAAGCTCTGGAACACCATGCCAACCTCGCGGCGCACGAGGTCGATCTTCTTCTCGTCGTCGGTCAGCTCCTCGCCAGCAACGACGATACGGCCGCTGTTATGCTCCTCCAGCCGGTTGATGCAGCGGATCATGGTCGATTTTCCCGAGCCCGAGGGACCGCAGACCACGACCTTCTCGCCCTTGGAGATCGAGAGATTGACATCCTTCAGCGCGTGATAGGTGCCATAGAACTTGTTCATCTTTTCCAGGACAATGATATCGGCCATCAGGTCTTTCTCACATGGCGGTTCGCATAGGTCTCGATCAGCGTGAAGCCGGTCTGGATGATCCAGACGAGCACGAGATAGATGATCGTCGCGGCGATGAAGATCTCGTAGGGGGCGAAGGTGTCGGCCACGATGGTGCGGGCGACGCCCGTCATTTCCATCAGCGTGACGGTGGAGGCGAGCGCCGTCGACTTCAGCATGGAGACGATCTCGTTGCTGTAGGCGGGAAGCGCCAGCCTGACGGCGAGCGGGGCGGTGATGCGGGTGGTGCGTTGGAACTTGGAAAGGCCGAGCGCCTTGCCGGCCTCGACAAACCCCTTGTCGACGCCGAGCACGCCGCCACGCAGAATTTCCGAGACATAGGCGGCCGTGTTGAGCGACAGCGCTATGACAGAGCACCAGTAGGGCTCGCGCAGGATCGGCCAGAGCACACTCTGCCGGATGAACCCGAACTGCGGCAGCCCGTGATAGATGATGAAGAGCTGGACCAGCAACGGCGTGCCGCGGAAGAAGTAGATATAGGCCTTGGCCGGCCAGACCAGCCAGGACCGGCGGGAGAGCCGCATCAGGAGAATGCCGACGGCAAGGACCAGACCAAACAAGGTCGAGACGACCAGAAGATTGAGGGTCAGCCCGAGGCCCTGCAGGATTTTCGGCAGGCTGGAGGCGATCAGCGACAGGTCGAAGCTCATCGGGCACCTCTGAGATGACGGTTCGCACGCGTTTCGAGCCAGCCCACGGCGAAGGTGATCACCGTCGTCATCGCCAGATAGATCAGCGCGACGGTCATGTAGAGCAGGAAGGGGCGGTGCAGGAGGGAGTTGGCCATCTTGGCGACGAAGAGGATTTCCTCGAGGCCGATAATGGAGACGAGCGCCGTATCCTTCATGATGGAGAGCATGTGATTGCCGAAATTCGGCAAAGCAAGCCGCCACATCTGCGGAAGCCGCACATAGCGGAAGATCTGGTGGCGCTTCAGGCTGAGCGCCCGCGCCGCCTCGACCTGTCCGCGATCGACGCCGAGAAACGCGCCGCGGAAGGTCTCCGTCATATAGGCGCCGACGATGAGGCCGATGGCGATGGAGCCTGCCCAGAACGGCGGCAGATCGATGAACTTCACCGAGGGATCGACGAGCTGGACCAGTTGGGTCAGCGCGATCGCCATGCCGAAATAGAAGAGCAGCAGCACGAGCAGTTCCGGCGCGCCCCGGAACACGATGGTGTAGCCTTGGGCGATGCCGCGCAGGATGCGGCTTTTGGACAGTTTTGCCGAGGCGCCGAGGAGGCCGCAGACGACCGCGATCACCAGGGACACCGAAAAGACCTGCAACACCGTCATCAGGCCAAAGAAGAAATCATCCCACCAGCCGTCGAGGATCGACATGCCCTACCTCCATATTCGTCATGCAGATCGGGCGTCGCGTCTGACGCGACGCCCGGAGGTCATGCTTACTGGCCGACGCCCTTCCAGTTTGCCGGCTGGATGGAGAAGGGGAAATATTTCAGGCTGAACTTTTCGAGCGAACCGTCCTTGATCATCTCCTCGAGCGCCTTGTCGATCTTAGCGAGCAGCGCGTCATTGCCCTTGCGCAGGCCCACACCGACACCCGGACCGAAATATTCGACCTCGTCGATCGGCGGCGAGACGAATTCGAAGCCGGCACCGTTCTCCTTGCTGAGGAAGTCGAGATAGGCCTTCATGGGGTTGGTGATGGCGATATCGATGCGGCCGTTCTGCAGGTCGAGCAGCATGGGCTGGGCGCCGTCATAGAGCGCGATTTCCGCACCCGGCAGCTTGGCCTCCACCCACTTCGCATAGGTCGAGGCGCGCTCCACGCCGAAGCGCAAGCCGTTGAAGGCATCCGGGATCGGCTTGCCGGCATCGTCGAACAGTTTCAGCGCGGCGTCCTTCGAACCGAGGATGCGGCCGAGCGAGACGCGATAGGGAACCGAGAAATCGATCTTCTGCTTGCGCTCCTCGGTGATCGACATGGAGGCGACGATGAGGTCGAACTTGCTGGCGAGCAGCGCCGGGATCATGCCGTCCCATTCCTGGCAGACATAATCGAGTTCCACGCCGATGCGCTCGGCGATGCCCTTGGCGACGTCGACGTCGTAGCCCGCCATCTCGCCTTCGGGCGTGCGGTAGTTGAAGGGCGCATAGGTGCATTCCATACCCACACGCAGCGTTTCGGCTTTTGCGGGCAAGGCAGCCGCCAGGCTGACGATTGCGGCAGACAGCAGACCGGTCATGAATTTCATGGCATTCCCCTTCTTTGTTTGGTCAGTCTTGCGACGGTCCTCACTCCGCCGATGGGCAACGATGCGCCGCCGGGAGGGGGGAGGAAATCCACCTAGGGGATGATGCCCGTCACCTCAGGGATGAGGCTTCCCATCAACCTCGGGGTGGATGGAATGTGACATCAGGTTGATCTAGCCCTTTGTCATGCAGGCCAGAGGAGAGCCCCATGAAATATGTCCGCATGCCCATCGAGCTGGAATCGCCCGAACAGCTCGGTTACGACACGATCCGCTACAATCTCTCGGAGAGCTCGGTGGCCGACCGCCGGCTCGGCGAACTGAACCTCAAGCTGGACGATATCCTGCTGTGCTACGGCGACCATCGCGGTGCGCCGGATTTGCGGGGCCTCATCGCCGGCACGGGTGAAAGCCTTGCGGCCGATGACGTGCTGGTCACGGCGGGTGCAGCGGGCGCGCTCTTCATCATCGCGACGTCGATGCTGAACGCCGGCGACCATATCGTGGTGGTGCGGCCGAACTATGCGACGAACCTGGAAACGCCGCGCACCATCGGCGCCGACATGAGCATCGTCGATCTCACCTTTGAGACCGGCTACCGGCTCGACCTCCAGGCGATCGAAGCGGCGATCCGGCCGGAAACGAAATATGTCTCGGTCACCTATCCGCACAACCCGACCGGCGTGATGATTTCCGAGAGCGAGCTGAAGGCGCTGGTCGCCCTCATCGAGCGCAAGGGCACACGCCTGCTCTTCGACGAGACCTATCGCGAGATGACCTCGGGCACGATGCTGCCGGTCGCCGCCAGCCTGTCCGACCGGGTGATCAGCGTCTCCTCGCTCTCCAAGACCTACGGCATTCCCGGCATCCGTATCGGCTGGCTGATCACGCGCGATACGGCGCTGATGGAAACCTTCCTCGCCGCGCGCGAACAGATCGGCATTTCCGGCAGCACGGTGGATGAATACATCGCCTATGTCGCGCTCAGCCAGCGTGACGCATGGCTTGCCTTCAACAATGCCCGCATCGCCAGCGCCTTCGCCATCGTGAAGGACTGGATCGCCTCCGAACCGCTCGTCGAGTGGATCGAACCGTCGGGCGGCTGCGTCTGTTTCCCACGCATCGTGCCCTCGGCGAATGTCGATCTCGCCGGCTTCCACGAGAGCCTCTACAGCCGCCACCAGGCCTATGTCGGCCGCGGCAGCTGGTTCGAGCAGGACGACCGCCACTTCCGCGTCGGCTATGCCTGGCCGACCGAGGACGAACTGCGCAAGGGCCTCGCGGCCATCTCGGCCGCCATCCGCGAGAATCTCAAGGGTTGAAGAACAGGAGGGGCGAACCGGGTTCGCCCCTTTTCCTCAGAGATTGAGGCTGCGCAGGAACATCGAAAACAGCTCCTGCTGCGTGGAGAGATTGAGCTTGGCGTAAAGCTTCTGGCGATGCGTCTTCACCGTCGCGATCGAAATGCCCAGGTGATAGCTGATCGATTCACTGGAATGGCCCTTGAGGATCAGAAGCGCCACTTCCCGCTCCCGCGGACTCAACAGATCCCGTCCGAAATCACTGAAGAGATCGTCGATCGGACGCGCCTGCGGAAGGCTGTCGCTGCGCGAAAGATGCGTCCAGAGCCGGCGGAAAATGGCCGCGATCAGCGGATGCGCCTCGCGCAGCCGTGCTACGGACGCCGCGTCGAAGCCGCCCTCGCTGCGGATGCGCGACAGGCTGATTTCCGCCATTTCGCCACTGGGCAGCTCGATGGCGATCAGAAGCTCCTCCATGCCCTCGGGCCAGCCATGGGTGCGATAGCCGAGTTCCTCGTCCTCATGGCGACGGATGTCGAGACCGCGATAGAGATCGGAGCCGAGATAGTCGTCAGGCGCGAGGTCGCGCATCAGGTAGATGCCGGCCGGCAGGCCGGCGAGATAGGCGTTGTAGAAAGGGTTGAGCAGGTAGGTGCCGGCGATGAACAGCTGGACCGCCCGCTTGGCCTTGGGGCCGGAAAACGTGTCGAAGACGTAGCTCGGCCCGCCGTTCTTGCGATGCACGACCGACAGCGCCAGATGGAACCGCGCCACCGAACCGATGGCCGCCAGCAGCGCCGCAACGCTATCGGGCTGATCGTAGCGGTCGAGGGCGTGAGCGAAAGGCTCTATCCAGCTGGCGGCGGTGTCCGTCATGGGTTCATCTGCAAGATTCCGGAAGAAAAACGGCTACTTATACCCTTTATGACAGCCGATCTCATGCGACAAGCTTGTTGATTGCCGCAAGCGTGCGCTCGATTTCGTCAGCGGAATTGTAGTGGGCGATACCGATCCGCACCACGCCCTCATCCTCGGAAAGGCCGAGATGGCGGGCCGGTTCGAGCGCATAGTTATGGCCGGACCAGACATTGATATCCTCCGCCGCCAGCACTTCGGCAAAACGATGGGTCGAGATGCGGTCATGCGTGAACGAGATCGTCGGCACGCGGTGGGCGAAGAGATTGGGATTGGCGATGCCGATCAGCCGCACACCCGCAATCGACGTCAGCCCGCCGATCAGCCGGCGGGTCAGGCCCGCCTCATAGGCATCGAAAGCCTGATAGGCGCCGGCCATTTTCTCGCGGCGCGTGCCGGTGCTGCCGGTCGCTTCGCCGGCGGAAGCGAGATAGTCGATCGTCGCGGTGAGGCCGGCGAGAAGCTCGGTCTGCGGCGTGCCGGTGCAGAAACGATCCGGAATGTCATCGCTCTGGCAGCGCACGCGATGCGGCGGCAGCGCGCGCAGAAGGTCTCCGCGACCCCAGAGCACGCCGAGATGCGGCCCAAAGAACTTGTAGGACGAGCAGACGAGGAAATCGCAGCCGATCGCCTGCACGTCCGGCAGGCGGTGCGGGGCGAGCTGCACCGCGTCGATCCAGACGAGCGCGCCGGCATCGCGCGCCAGTGCCGACAGCATGGCGACGTCGTTGATGCTGCCGGTCATGTTCGAGGCATAGTTGAGGGCAAGGAATTTCGTGCGCGGCGTGAGAAGGGCTGCAAGGTCTTCCGGCTCGATGCGCCAGCTCTCCTTGTTGAACGGCAGCCACTTCACGACGAGCCCGTAGGCCTCGGCCATGGCAAGCCAGGGCGAGACGTTGCCCTCATGGTCCATGCGCGTGACGATGATCTCGTCGCCCGGCGAAAGGGTGCTGCCGATGACACGCCCCATCTGGAAGGCGAGCGTCGTCATGTTCGGGCCGATCACCATTTCCTGCCAGGAGGCGGCGTTGACGAACTCCGCCGCCGCATCATGCGCCGCGCGCCAGGTGGCGTCCGCGCGCTGCGAAGCGGCAAAGCGCCCGCCGAGATTGGACGAGGCCGTCGCCATTGCCCCGGCCACGGCATCGATGACCATTTTCGGCACGAGCGTTCCAGCGGGATTGTCGAGATAAGCGGTGCGCGAATTCTCCAGGGCGGGGAAGGAAGCGCGGATCAGGTCGATCGGATAGGCGGTCATGGCGGCACCCTTTTGCAGAACGCTGTTGTCGTCCCTGTGTGCCGCGTTCCGCCCTCCGTCGCTATCCTCCTAGGAGATGAGGCCGGCGGCAAACATCGGCCCGCCCTTGTGTGCGGGAAAACCGTAACCGTTGATCATCACCAGATCGATATCGCTTGAGCGCGCGGCAATGCCCTCCGAAAGCAGCGCCCTGCCCTCGTCGACCATCGCCTTGAGCAGCCGCTCCATGATCGCGTCCGTGGTGAAGGTGTGCGGCACGATGCCTTTTGCCGCCCGCGCCGCTTCGATCACGGCGGTGACGGCAGGATCGACGGTCTTCTCGCCGTTCGGATAGGCATACCAGCCGCGCCCGGTCTTGCGGCCAAGACGGCCCGCCTCGCAGAGCCTGTCGGCGATCTCGACATAGCGCTCGGCGGGATCGCGGGTCGCGGCCTGCCGCTTGCGGCGCGCCCAGGCGATATCGAGCCCGGCCATGTCGCTGACGGCGAAAAAGCCCATCGGGAAACCATAGGCCTCCATCGCCGCATCGATCTCCTGCGGCAGGGCGCCGTCCTCCACCATGAATTCCGCCTCGCGGCGATAGGCGGAGAAAATGCGGTTGCCGACGAACCCTTCCGTGACGCCGCAGACGATCGGAAGCTTGCCGAGACGCTTGACGAAGGCAAGCGCGCTCGCCAGCACGTCCGGCGCGGTTTGCGCGCAATCGACGACCTCGACGAGGCGCATGACGTTGGCGGGTGAAAAGAAATGCAGGCCGACCACGCGGGACGGGTCGGCGGTCACTGCCGCGATCGCGTCTGGGTCGAGATAGCTCGTATTGGTCGCCAGAATGGCATGCGGTGCAACGATGCCGTCGAGCCTGCGAAACAGCTCCGTCTTGACCGTGAAGTCATCGAAGACGGCCTCGACGACAAGATCGGCCGTTGCAAGACCCGTGGCCTCGGCGGTCGTATGCAGGCGTGCGAGACAGGCGTCGCGGCCTTCCACGGTCAGGCGCTTGGACTGGACGGCCTTGTCGAGGAGGCCGGCGATACGGGCATGGCCGCTCTCGGCGGCTTCTGTCGTCTGTTCCAGCGCGACCACGCGGTAACCGCTGGTCAGCGCGGAGACCGCGATACCGGACCCCATCAGTCCCGTGCCGACCACGCCAATGGTTTCGATGCGCCGCGGTTGCACATCATCGAGCGTATCGACCTTGCCGGCGGCGCGCTCGGCAAAAAAGACGTGCCGGAGCGCGGCGGATTCCCTGGAATCGCGAAGGCGCAGGAAAGTGGCGCGCTCCTCCGCCAACCCCTGTTCGAGATCGAGCAGCCCCGCGGCCTTGACGAGGCGGATGGCCTCGACTGGCGCGGCCTGGCCGCGGCTCTTGGCGACGATCTTAGCCTCGGCTGCGCTGACGGCGGCATCGTCGGTCCCGGGAATGGCGATTGCGCCCGTCCGGCGAAGCGGCTGCACGGCCACTTCCCGCGCGACGTTGGCGGCCATGGCCAGGGGATCGGTAGCGACGGCATCGGCGAGGCCCAGCGCAACGGCTTCGGCAACCTTGACCGCGCGTCCCGTGCCGATGAGGTCGATGGCCGCAACCATGCCGATCAGGCGTGGCAGGCGCTGGGTGCCGCCGGCACCGGGAACGAGGCCAAGCTTCACCTCCGGCAGGCCGAAGGAAGCGCCTTCCCCGGCAATACGGCCGTGACAGGCCAAAACCACCTCGCAGCCACCCCCCAGTGCCGCACCGGCAACGGCGCAGATGACGGGCTTTTCAGAGGCCTCGATGCGCTCGATCACCTCCGGCAGAAGCGGTTCGACCGGCGGCTTGCCGAATTCCCTGATGTCCGCCCCGCCGATGAAGGTTCGGCCCGCGCCCGTTATGACGAGCCCGACAATATCGGATGCGTCGGCGGCATGGTCCAACGCCGCGATCAGACCGGATCGAACGTGCGCCGAAAGCGCATTGACGGGCGGATTGTCGATGGTGACGACGAGCACGCCGTCTTCCATATGGGCCGAAACGCTCTCGGAAAATCGCATCTTGCGCCTATTCGGGAATGACGGCCGTGGCCTGAATTTCGATCTTGGCACGGTCCTCCACCAGCGCCACCACCTGCATGGCCGCCATGGCGGGATAATGCCGGCCGATGGTTTCGCGATAGGCCTGGCCGATGCCGCGCAGGTTGCCGAGATATTCCTGCTTGTCGGTGAAGTACCAGGTCATGGTGGTGATGTGGTGCGGCTCAGCGCCACCGGCGGTGAGCACGGCGACGACGTTCTTCAGCGTCTGGCGCACCTGCTCGACGAAATCGTCGGTTTCGAATTCGGCGTTCGCGTTCCAGCCGATCTGACCGCCGACGAAAAGCGTGCGGCCACTCGCCGCCATGCCGTTGGCATAGCCGATGGGCTTTACCCAGCCTTCAGGTTGCAGGATCGTGTGCATGGGGCGTCTCCAGATGATGGGTCAGTGCGGCGCGGATATCGTCCGGCCAGGCAAGCGAGGCGTTCGTGTCGAGCGACGTGGCGACGATGCGGTGTTTGGCCGTCCAGAGAACGGTTTCACCTCTGGAAACCGTGTGTTCCAGATCGAGTGACGAACGGCCGATGGCGCAAACCGAAAGCGCGAATGTCAGTTCATCGCCCTGAAAGCCCGGGTTCCGGAACGTCAGGTCGAGACGTACCGTCGGCACGCTCATGCGCCGCACTTCGTTCATTACCCGCCAGGGAAAGCCGAGTGAGGCGAAAAAATCCTCCAGCACGCCCACGAGGATATTCAGATAGGACGGGAAATAGGCGATCCCCGAGGGATCGCAGTCTCCGAAGCGCAGCGGCTTTGTGATCGCAAACACCATGGCCGGCCCTATCGCGCCGGCGCTTTCATCAGCTCGCGGCCGATGATGAGCTTTTGCACCTCCGTCGCGCCCTCATAGATGCGCAACGCGCGGATTTCGCGGTAGAGCCGTTCGGTGATCTCGCCTACGCGCACGCCGCGACCGCCGAACAGCTGCAGCGCCTGGTCGATGACCCATTGCGCGTTTTCCGTTGCCGTCATCTTCGCCATGGCCGCCTCGCGGGTCGTCGGCAGCTTCTGCACGTCGCGCTTCCACGCCGTGCGGCTGGTCAGGAGGGCTGCGGCATCGATGGCCGTCGCCATCTCGCCAAGCGTGCTTTGCGCCGTCGGCAGATCGGAGAGCGTGGCACCGAACATCTTTCGGCTTTTCGCATGCGCCACCGCTTCATCGAGCGCCCTGCGGGCAAAGCCGGTCGCTGCGGCGGCGACGGACGGGCGAAAAATGTCGAGCGTTCGCATGGCGATCTTAAATCCCTCGCCGGGGCTGCCAAGCAGCTGTGCGGCCGGGATGCGGCACTTGTCGAAGCGGATGCGGGCCAGCGGATGCGGCGCGATGGTCTCGAGACGCTCGACGATGCTGAAGCCCGGCGTATCGGCGAAGACGACGAAGGCGGAGATGCCACGCGTGCCGGGCGCTTCGCCGGTGCGGGCGAAGACCGTGTAGACATCGGCGATGCCGCCGTTGGAAATCCAGGTCTTTTCGCCGTCGAGAATGAAATCGTCCCCCTCGCGCCGGGCCGCACAGGCCATGGCGGCGACGTCGGAGCCGGCGTCGGGCTCGGAGAGGGCGAAAGCGGAAATCCATTCGCCGCTGGCGACCCTGGGCAGAACCAGCTCCTTCAGCGCCTGCGAACCGGACAGGCTGATCGCACCGGTACCGAGACCCTGCATGGCGAAAGCAAAATCCGCCAGGCCATCCGCATAAGCCAATGTCTCGCGCACCAGGCAGAGCGCCCGGCTGTCGATCTCCTCGCTTGCCCCGCCGAACGCCTTCGGCACGCAATGGCGCAGAATTCCGGCGCCACCGAGTGCCGCAACCAGCTGCCGGCAAGCCGTGTCGACATTGCCGTGGTCGATATTGTCGAGGCCGCCACGGGCGACGAAGCCGTCGAGTTCGACCGCAAGCGCGCGGTGGCTGTCGTCGAAGAACGGCCAGTCGAGATGATCGCGCGTGGGCGCCATGGCGGGAGGCTGCATGTTACTTCCCTTCGAACACGGGTCTGGCCTTGGCGGCGAAGGCTTCGAAGGCGCGGCGGAAATCGCCCGTCGCCATGCAGATCGCCTGCGCCTGCGCCTCCGCCTCGATCATCTGGTCGATGCCCATCGCCCATTCCTGGTCGAGCATCTTCTTCGTCATGGCATGGGCGAACCACGGGCCATCGGCGATGTTCCGGGCGAATTTCTGAGCCTCGGCAAGCACCATATCGCGCTCGTGCAGGGCGTTGTAGAAACCCCAGGAATGGCCTTCCACGGCGCTCATCACGCGACCGGTGAACAGAAGTTCGGCGGCACGGCCCTGACCGATGATGCGGGGAAGGATGCCGCAGGCGCCCATATCGGCGCCCGCCAGCCCAACGCGGGTGAAGAGGAAGGCGGTCTTCGCCTCCGGCGTCGCCACGCGGTAGTCCGAAGCCATGGCGAGGATTGCACCGGCACCGGCGCAGATACCGTCGACGGCGGCGATGATCGGTTGCGGGCAGGCGCGCATCTGGCGCACCAGTTCACCCGTCATGCGGGTGAAGGCGAGAAGGTCGGGCATCGCCATCTCGGTCAGCGGCTCGATGATATCGAACACGTCGCCGCCGGAGGAGAAGTTGCCGGCAGCGCCCGTCAGCACCACGGCGCGCACATCGCTGGCGCGCGTCAGCGCGCGGAAGAGATCGCCCAGCTCCTCGTAGCTTTCGAAGGTCAGCGGGTTCTTCTTGTCCGGGCGATTGAGCGTGATCGTCGCGACGCGGCCATCGACATCCGTTTCGAACAGGAAGTGTTTGGCTTGATGACCCTTGAAGGGACGCTGCTTGGCCTGCATGGGGTTCGTCATGTCGTCTTCCTTCAGAGAATTTCGCCACCGGCGACCGCGATGGCCTGGCCGGTGATCGCGCTCGCCCCTTCGGAGACGAGCCAGGAAACCGTGTGCGCCACCTCGCCCGGGCTCACCAGCCGGCCCTGCGGATTGGAGCGTGCGAGGCTGGCGCGCGCTTCCTCGCGCGAACGGCCGGTCTTCTCGCTGATCGTGTCGAGGGCGCCGTCGATCAGCGGCGTATCGGTAAAGCCGGGGCAGACGGCGTTAACGGTGACGTCGCTGCGCGCCAGCTCCAGCGCGAGCGCCCGCGTCAGGCCGATGACACCGTGTTTGGAGGCGCAATAGGCGGAGACATAGGCGTAGCCGGTAAGGCCGGCGGTGCTGGCGACATTGACGATACGGCCCTTGCCGGCCCGGCGCACGGAGGCGAGTGCCGCCTGCGTGACCAGATAGACGCCCGTTAGGTTGATGGAGAGCACGCGCTGCCAGAGCGCGAAATCGGTCTTTTCGAAGGGTGCGGAGGGTGCTTCACCGGCGCAGTTGACGAGCACGGCGATGTCTCCCGCTGCCGCGATGGCAGCACGGATGCCGCGCTCGACGGCTGCGGCATCCGTCACATCGAAACCGTCCTGCACGAAGGCTTCGCCGCCGGCCGCGCGGATGTCGTCGCGCACCGCCTCCAAAGGCCCTGCCCGCCGACCGGCGAGGCTGACGATATGGCCCTCGGCAGCAAGCGCCAGCGCGATGGCCTTGCCGATGCCGCTGCCGGCACCCGTGACGAAGGCGTGCCGCTTGCTCATGGCTTACCCGCCGTCGCCGCACGGGCAAGGTTGTTCACATATTGCGCGCGGGCGGAATAATATTGTTTTGGCCAGGGCTGGGCATCATAGCCGATCTTCGCCGCCTCGTGCATGACGAAGGACGGGTCGGCCAGATGCGGACGGGCGACGGCGCAGAGATCGGCGCGACCCGCTGCGATGATCGAATTGGCGTGATCGGCCTCGGAAATCGCGCCGACGGCGATGGTCGGCACCTGGATTTCGTTGCGGATCTTGTCGGAGAACGGTGTCTGGAACAGGCGGCCATAGACCGGCCTCTCCTCCTTCACCACCTGGCCGGACGAGCAGTCGATCATGTCGGCGCCGGCCTCCTTGAACATTTTAGCGAAGATCGCCGCATCCTCGGGCGTGTTGCCGCCCTCGTGCCAGTCGTTGGTCGAGAGGCGCACGGAGATCGGCTTGTCCTCAGGCCAGACCTTGCGGATGGCGTGGAACACTTCGAGCGGGAAGCGGGCGCGCGCCGCATGGTCGCCGCCGTAGTCGTCGGTGCGATGGTTGGTCAGCGGCGACAGGAAGCTCGACAGCAGATAGCCGTGCGCGGCGTGCAGTTCGATTATGTCGAAGCCGATGTCGCGGGCCCGTTCGGTCGCCGTCACGAAATCCGCGACGACGCGGTCCATATCCGCACGGGTCATTTCGCGCGGCGTCTCGGAATGCGCGAGATAGGGCACGGCCGAGGCCGAGATCAGCGGCCAGCCACCGTCGGAGAGCGGCTGGTCGATGCCCTCCCAGGCAAGTTTCGTCGCACCCTTGCGGCCGGCATGACCGAGCTGGATGCCGATCTTCGCCGGCGTCTCGTGGTGGACGAAATCGACGATGCGCTTGAAGGCCTGCTGCTGCTCATCGTTCCAGAGGCCGAGGCAGCCGGGCGTGATGCGCGCATCGGGCGACACGCAGGTCATTTCGGGGAAGACGAGAGCCGCGCCACCCATGGCGCGGGCGCCGAGATGGACGAGGTGGAAATCGCCCGGCAGGCCATCCGTCGCCGAATACATCGCCATCGGCGACACGACGATGCGGTTGCGAAGTGTCATCCCCCGCAGCTTGAAGGGCGTGAACATCGGCGGCGGCACGGCACCATCAGCCGCCTTTTCCGCACCCGCCCGCTCGGCGAACCAGCGCTCGAAACCTTCGAGCCAATCCCTGTCGCGCAGGCGTAAGTTCTCGTGGCTGATGCGCTGCGAGCGCGTCAGCATGGAATACATGAACTGTTCCGGCTCCAGCGTATCGGCATAACGCGTGCCCACCACCTCGAACCATTCCATGGCGTTGCGCGCGGCATTCTGGATACGGGCGACATCGACGCGGCGCACCTCCTCGTAAGCGGCGAGCACGGCCGGGATATTGGCCTTGTCATGGCCGATCAGGTCGAACTGGCGTGTGAGTTCGATCGCATCGTCGATGGCGAGCTTGGTGCCCGAGCCGATGGCGAAATGCGCGGTATGGGCGCTGTCGCCCATCAGCACCACATGGCTGTTGCCGTTGAAATGGCTCCACTTCTCGCAGATCAGCCGGCCGAAATTCAGCCAGGCCGAGCCGCGCAGGTGGCGCGCATTGGTCATGAGGCTGTGGCCGTCGAGCGTTTCGGCAAAGAGCTTTTCACAGAAATCGATCGACTGGTCCTGGTCCATCTGGTCAAGCCCGTGGGCCTTGAAAACCTCGTCCGTCGTCTCGACGATGAAGGTCGAGGTCGTGTCGTCGAAGCGATAGACATGCGCCTGGAACCAGCCGTGTTCGGTGCGCTGGAAATCGAAGGTGAAGGCGTCGAACGGCTTGTTGGTGCCGAGCCAGATATAGCGGTTCGGCCGCATGACCATATCCGGCTGGAAGACATCGGCATATCGGTTGCGGATGCGGGAATTGACGCCATCGGCCGCGATGATGAGGTCGGCGTCCGGGAATTCCTCGTCGTCCTGCACGTCGCGTTCGAACAGCAGTTCGACGCCGAGTTCCAGGCAGCGGTCCTGCAGGATGTTGAGCATCTTCTTGCGGCCGATGCCGACGAAGCCGTGGCCGGTCGTGCGGATCTTGCGGCCCTTGAAGACCAGCTCGATATCGTCCCAATGGTTGAACGAAATCTCGATCGCCTCGGCCGTTTCCGGGTCCCACTGGCGCATCGACTGCATGGTTGCATCGGAGAAGACGACGCCCCAGCCGAATGTGTCGAAAGCCCGGTTGCGCTCGACGACGGTGACGTGATGTTCGGGATGCTGTCGCTTCATCAGAAGCGCGAAATAGAGACCGGCAGGCCCACCACCGATACAGACGATCCGCATGTCGTTCTCCTCCCTAGCTCCGGCTGCGTGTGTCGCGGATGCATGTGGCATCTGGACTATGAAAGGCAGGATGGACTCGTTTCGGAGAAACTTCAAGCTTAAAATTGTTTTTGATGCGGCAATGCCTGGAAGGGCACGCACCGGACGCGGCGCGCCCTCACGACGTCATCGAGAATGGGAAAGCAGCGCCTCAGGCGCCGCGTGCGAGCGAGGCGATGACCGAGCGCTTGAGCTTGGCAAGTTCGTCCATCAGAACGCCGCCATCCGCCGGTGCGAGACCGGCGAAGAGATCGGAAATCCAGTCGGCATGACGCGCCGCCATCTTTTCGAATTCGGCGCGGCCGAAGGCGGTGAGCGCGATGATCTGCACGCGGCGGTCGGTCGGAAGCGTCGCGCGGCTGAGATGCCCGCTCTCCGTCAATCGCTCCACGAGAACAGTGATGTTGCCGGGCGAGACCATCATGCGCCTGGAGACCTCGCCGAGCACCATGCCGTCAGGTGCGCGCTCGAGCTGGGCCATCAGGTCGAAGCGCGGCAGGGTGGAATCGAACTCCTCACGCAGCCGTCGGCGGACCTCGCTCTCGACCAGCGTCGAGCAGGTCAGAAGGCGCAGCCAGAGCCGCAGCTCGGCACGATGATCGTGCGGCGCCTCGAGGGCCTTGGTTTCGCCATCCAGCCAGTCCGGCGCGATGGCGAATTCGTCGTCACCCGTCATAACAAAGGTCCGCCTCTTGTCCCGTCGCCTTGCCTTTTAGAGATGTTTGCAGCACTTGGACAGCGCTGTCATTTATGGGCATGCAGAGCGGAAAGCTGCGCCTCGGAACGGTCACCGTCCTCCGACTGGGCAAAAACATTCACCGTCAGGCCGATATGCTCGGCCATCAGGGCCTGCGCACGCGCGGCATCCCGGTCGAGCACGGCCTCCATCAGCTCGGTATGGTGCTCGATCGACATGGCATCATGAAGCGCGGCGACCGCCGCCTCATAGCCCTCCGTCCTGCCCTCGGCCGCCCTGAGCGCCGGGGCAAGGCTGAGGAAACGGTGGTGGCGGCGCAGCTGGTCGGAAACCGTGGCCTGAAAGCGCATGAGCCAGTTCGACCGGGCAGCGCTGATCAACGCGGTGTGGAAGGCGGCATGCCTTTCATCCCACTCGTCGATCTCGGCCTCCGTCGCCGCCTCGACGACAAGCTTGCACCGCGAGAGCCGGTAGTGGGCCGTTACGACCTCCGATTCCCAGGCGCTGTCGCCGCCCGCGATCGATTCCAGAAGGAGCGGAATTTCCACGACCATACGGGCACGCGTGAGATCTTCCAGCGCATCGAGAGAGACCGGCGCTACCGCAAAACCGCGATTGCTGATCGCCGTGACCAGCCCCTCGGCCTCCAGCCGCGACAGCGCCTCGCGCAGCGGCGTCCAGCCGATTTCGTAGCGGTCGCGCAACGCGCCGAGCTTCATGGGCGCGCCCGGCTTCAGCCGCGTTGCGAGAATATCGCGGCGCAGCAGCCGGTAGGCGGATTCGGTCTTGGTCGATTGCTCGTGCTCTTGCATCGAGGTCCCCTGGCGCCGGTATGTCTTCACATCAAATATATATACTTTTGGAGATGCAATCAAAATATATATATTATTTGACAAGCCGCTCCACCGTCGCCATGATCCCCGTCAAGCCGCTGAGGAACGGCGGCCGCTTGTCGTATCTGGGAGGATTTCATGAGCAGGCTTACAAAGACGTGGTTTTCGGGATTGGTCATGGCGGGCGCACTCGCCTTGAGCGCTGCAACCGCGGCCGCAGAGCCGATCCGCATCGGCATCGCCAATTTCGGTGAACATCCGCAGCTCGCGGCATCGATCACCGGCTTCAAGAAGGCTTTGGCCGAGAACGGCTTCGTCGAGGGCACCGACGTCGTCTACACCGAGAGCCACACCAACTTCGACGCATCGCTGGTGCCGCAGATGATCGCCAAGCTTCAGGCCGAACAGCCGAAGCTGATCTATACCATCACCACCCCCGTCTCGCAGATTGCCAAGAAGGCGCTTGCCGGCTCCGGCATTCCGGTCGTCTTCTCCGCCGTCACCGATCCCGTGGCTGCCAAGCTGGTTCCCTCCTGGGAGGCCGGCGACGAGGGCATGACGGGTGCGACCGACCTTCAGGACGTCGCAGCCGTGATGGAATTCGCCCACAAGCTGCTGCCGAACGCCAAGCGTTTCGGCGTTCCCTACAATCCGGGCGAGGCGAACGACGTGGCGCTGCTCGACAAGATCAAGGAAGCCGCCCCCGCGGCCGGCTTCGAGGTCGTGGATGTCGGCGTCGACAACGTCAACGACATCCAGCAGCGCATCGCCTCCTTCGCAGGCAAGGCCGATGTGATCTACACGCCCGCATCCAACCTGCTCCAGCCGGCGATCGCCGCCGTTTCGGCCGCCGCACGCCAGGCGCAGATCCCGATCGTCAACTCCGATGACGGTGCCGTGCGCGATGGCGTCGTTCCGGCAAGCTTTGCCGTGAACTACGAGCAGGTCGGCCTTGCCGCCGGCAAGATCGCCGCGGACATCCTGAAGGGCAAGGACCCGAAGTCCATCGCCCCGTGGCGCCCGGCCTATGAGGACCACAAGCCGCTGATCTCCAAGAAGACGCTCGCCGCCTTCGGCCTCGAAGTGCCCGCTTCGCTTGCCGATTGCGGCTGCCTGATCGACTGATCCGACCTCGCTTCTATCCGGTGACGGCGCTTTCGGCGCCGTCACCCCATAATAAAGGGGGAGCCAATGCTGGAAATCCAGTCGGCACGAAAAGTGTTCTACAAGGGGCAGGCGGACGAAAAGACCGCGCTCAACGACCTCAACCTGCGGCTCGGAACAGGCGAGTTCGGCGTCGTCATCGGCTCCAACGGCGCCGGCAAGAGCAGCATGCTCAATGCCATCTCCGGCGCACTCGTGCTCGACACGGGCAAGATTCTCATCAACGGCGACGACGTGACGGCGATGCCGGTGCACAAGCGCGCCATGCGCCTCGCACGCGTTTTCCAGGACCCGATGAAGGGCACCGCTGCCTCGATGACAGTGGCCGAAAACATGTTGCTGGCGGAACTGCGCGCCAACAAGCGCACGCTGCGCCGCGGCCTCAACCCGGCGCGGCTCGCCGCCTACAAGGAGCGGCTCTCGCTGCTCGGCCTCGGCCTCGAAAACCGTTTGAATACACGCGTGGAACTGCTTTCCGGCGGACAGCGGCAATCGCTTTCGCTGATCATGGCGGTCGGTGGCTCGCCGGAGCTGCTTTTGCTCGACGAACACACCGCAGCGCTCGATCCGCGCACCGCCGACATCGTGATGCAGGCGACGATCCGCGCCGTCGAGGCGCTGAAGCTCACCACGCTGATGGTGACGCACAACATGCAGCACGCCGTGGATTTCGGCCACCGGGTCATCATGCTCGATGCCGGCCGCGTGCGCCTCGAAATCGCTGGCGCCGAGAAGACGGCGATCACGGTCCCGGACCTGATCGGCCATTTCTCCGTCAAAACCGACCGCATGTTTCTGGCGAGCTGACGACCATGGATTTCCTGCAAAACACCCTTGCGAGCTTCGTCTCGCTCGTTCCCGTCACGCTGGCGCAGAGCCTCATCCTCGCCTTCGTCGTGCTCGGCATCATGATCCCCTTCCGCATGCTTAGCTTTCCGGACCTGACCAGCGAGGGCGCTTTCCCGCTCGGCGGCTGCGTCTGCGGCGTGCTGATGGCGGCGGGAATGTCTCCCCTGCCGGCGATCCTGGTCGCGCTTCTCGCCGGCTTCGTCGCCGGCTGCTGCACCGCCTTCATCCATCTGCGTTTCCGCATCCATACGCTGCTCGCGGGCATCCTGATGATGACGATGCTCTATTCGATCAACCTGCGCATCATGGGCCGCTCGAACCTCTCGGTCTTCGGCTCGACCACCGTGTTCGACTGGGTGCCTTTCCTGCAGCCGGGCTTTCCGGCGAGCAAGATCGTGATGGCCGGCCTGATCGGTCTCATCGTCTTCGCGCTGCTTCTGCATTTCTTCCGCACGGAGAAGGGCACGGCGGTTCGCGCGGTCGGCGCCAATCCCGACATGGCCGAGGCGCAGGGCATCAATGTCTGGCTCGCCACCATCGGCGGCGTCGGACTTGCCGGAGCGTTTTCCGCCACGGGCGGCGCGCTGATGGTGCAGTCGCAGGGCTTTGCCGACGTCAATATGGGTCTCGGCATTCTGATCAACGGCCTTGCGGCCCTGATGATCGGCGAGGCGATCGTCGGCAAGAGCAGCGTGCCGCGCCAGCTCGCCGCCCCCTTCGTCGGCGCCATCGTCTATTACCAGCTCGTCTCCTTCTGCCTTGCCGCCGGCATGCCGCCGCCGGATCTAAAGCTGGCGACAGGCCTCTTCGTGCTCGCCATGCTGGCCCTGCCGAGCCTCAAGCGCAGCCGTGGCCCCGCGCCCGCCCGCGAAACCGTTCGTGAATAGGATTTTCCGATGACTGCCATTCCCGATTTCGTCCAGATCGAAGCCATGGACGCGGCCGACGGGCTGCGGGCCTTCCGCGAGCGCTTCATCCTGCCGGATGGTCTCATCTATCTCGACGGCAATTCGCTGGGCGTCGCCTCCAAGGCCGCTTTCACGGAGTTGCAGAAGGCGGCCACGGAGGAGTGGGCGCACGATCTCATCCGCAGCTGGAACACGGCCGGCTGGTTCGACATGCCGCTGACGCTCGGCGACCGCGTCGGCCGGCTGATCGGTGCGGCGGCCGGCCAGACTGCGGTTTGCGACACGACCTCGATCAACATCTACAAGGCGCTGCACGCGGCGATGGCGCTCAGGCCCGACCGCTCGGTGATCGTCAGCGAAGGCGGCAGTTTTCCGACGGACCTCTACATGGCGGAAGGCGCGCTCTCGACGCGGCCCGGCGGATCGCTCCGCCTCGAAGGCGTCGATGCGCCTGATATAGAGGCGCTGATCGACAGCGATGTCGCCGTGGTTCTGGTCAACCACGTCAACTACAAGTCCGGCGAACTGCGCGACATGGCGGCACTAACGAAGAAGGCGCACGAACATGGCGCGCTCGTCATCTGGGATCTCTGCCATACGGCGGGCGCCCTGCCTGTCGATCTCGACGGCGCCAATGTCGATTTCGCCGTCGGCTGCACCTACAAATACCTGAACGGCGGCCCCGGTGCGCCGGCCTTCATCTATGCCGCCACCCGCCACCACGGCGATATCAGCCAGCCGCTCAGCGGCTGGTGGGGCCATGCACGCCCCTTCGCCTTCGAAAAGAGCTATGCAGCCGGCCAGGGTATCCGCCGCTTTCTCTGCGGCACCCAGCCGATCCTGTCGCTGCGCGCGCTGAAAGGGGCGCTCGACATCTGGGAGGAGGTCGACATGGCGGCGCTCCGCGAAAAGAGCCTCGGCCTCACCGATCTCTTCATTGCGCTCGTCGAGGAAAAATGCGCCGCCTATGGCCTCGAACTGGAAAGCCCACGCGACCGGTCGAAGCGCGGCAGCCAGGTCTCGTTCAGCCATCCGAACGCCTACGAGATCATGCAGGCCCTGATCGCCCGCGATGTCATTGGCGATTTCCGGGCACCCTCCACCATGCGCTTCGGCTTCACGCCGCTTTATGTGAGCTATGCCGATGTGTGGAAGGCGGTCGAGATCCTCGAGGAGATCCTGCGCACCGACGCATGGCGGGATGCACGTTTCGCCGTGCGCGCGGCCGTGACCTGAGCTTACGGCCGCGGCCGGTTTTACCGCCTACGGCCTCTCAACCCCGTGGACCTTTCATGATCGCGCCACATCGTCCGACACTTGAGGAAATCACCGAGGCGCGCAGGCGCATCGCCCCCCATCTCGCCCGCACGCCACTGGCCAAACTCGATCTCGGCCTTCGGGACCGGCAGATTTTTCTCAAGCTTGAAACCCTGTCGCCGATCGGCGCCTTCAAGCTGCGCCCTGCCCTGAACGCCGTGTTGTCGCGCGATCCCGCAACCCTTCGCCACGGCATCGCGGTCACCAGTTCCGGCAACATGGCCTATGGCATGGCCTGGGCGGCGCGGCTCGTCGGCGTGCCGATGGTCGCCTACATGTATCGCGGCGCGCCGCAGACCAAG
This sequence comes from Shinella sp. CPCC 101442, assembly GCF_024704725.1. GTDB lineage: Bacteria > Pseudomonadota > Alphaproteobacteria > Rhizobiales > Rhizobiaceae > Shinella. Next base: position 1,044,466 of record NZ_JALIQS010000002.1, read on the forward strand.
ATCGACGGCGTGCGCGCCCTTGGCGGCGAGGTGCGCTTCATCAGCGCCGAGACCTGGTGGGACTACATCGTCGGCGCGGACCGCCCGGACGCGCCGGAGTTGCTGATCAACCCCGTGACCGACCAGACAGTGCTCGACGGCAACGGCTCCATCGGCATGGAGATCGTCGAGGACCTGCCCGAGGTCGATGCGGTGCTCACCCCCTATGGCGGCGGCAGTATGACCACGGGCGTCGCCAGCGCCATCAAGGCCGTTTGCGGGCGGGCGCGTGTCTTTGCCATCGAGGATGACAGCGCCGCACCCCTCACCGCAGCACTGTCGGCCGGAAAGATCGTGACGATCGAAACCCGCCCGTCCTTCATCAAGAGCATCGGCGGACCGTCGCTGGTGCCGCAGATCTGGCCTATCGCCAAGGACCTGATCGACGGCGCCATCGCCGTCAGCCCCCGTGAGGTTACGGAAGCGATGCGGCTCCTGTTCCGGAAAGCCAAGATCGTGGCCGAGGGTGCAGGGGCGGCCGCGGTCGCGGCGGCCATCGCAAGGCCGGATCTGACCGGCAACGTCGTCTGCGTTGTCTCCGGCGGCAACATCGATGCCGAGGCCTATTCCGCGGTGCTCGCGGGCGGCATCCCGGCCGCCTGAGGATCAGACGCCGAGATAGCGGTCCTGAAGCTCCGGCGTCAGCGCTGCCGGGGCGCCCTCGAAGACCGTCCTTCCCTTTTCCAGCACGAAGCAGCGGTCTGCCACCGGCAGCAGTTCCGAGAGCGTCTTGTCGACCACGAGGATCGACTGACCCGCCGCCTTCAACCTGCGGATCGCCGACCAGATATCCTGCCGAATGACGGGAGCAAGCCCCTCCGTCGCCTCGTCGAGGATGAGCAGGCGCGGATTGGTCATCAGCGCACGGCCGATGGCGAGCATCTGCTGCTCGCCGCCCGAGAGCGTGCGGGCATATTGATCGCGCCGTTCGCCAAGGCGGGGGAAGAGATCGGCGACCTTGGCAAACGTCCAGTCGTCGCCGCGGGCCGTGGCGACGAGGTTTTCCATGACCGTCAGGTTGGGAAAACAGCGCCGCCCCTCGGGCACGAGGCCGAGACCGAGCCGAGCAATGCGGTGCGGCCGCATGCCGAAGACCGCCTTGCCGCCAAAACTGATCGTGCCCGAGCGCGGGCGCACGAGACCGATCGTCGAATTGATCGTCGTCGTCTTGCCCATGCCGTTGCGGCCCATCAGCGCAACGACTTCGCCCTCCCTGATATCGAGATCGACGCCGAAGAGCGCCTGGGAGGCACCGTAGAAGGTTTCGAGGCCTTTGAGAGAAAGCAGGGTCACGCGGCCTCTCCCAGATAGGCACGGCGCACTTCGGGGTCGCGGCGGATTTCATCGACCGTGCCGGTCGCGATGATACGGCCATAGACGAGCACCGAGATGCGGTCGGCGAGCGCGAAGACGGCGTCCATGTCATGCTCCACCAGCAGCATCGGCGCTTCCTGACGCAGGCCGTCGAGGAAGGCGGTCAGCTGCTTGGAGCTTTCCGGCCCCATTCCCGCCATGGGCTCATCGAACAGAAAGGCCTTTGGCGACAGCGCCAGCGCGATGGCGATTTCGAGCTGCCGGCGTTCGCCATGGGAAAGCTCGGCTGCCGATATCTGCGCGCGGTGGGCCAGGCCGACGCGCTCCAGCACGGTCATGGCGGGGTCGATCAGGCTCCTGTCGGCGGTCACCTGCCGGAAGAAGCGGAAGCTGCTGCCCTCCTTCGCCTGGACCGCCAGCATGACGTTTCGGAGCGCTGAGAACTCCTGGGCGAGCGACGAAATCTGAAAGCTGCGGGCAAGGCCAAGCCTTGCACGCGCGGCCATGTCGAGCCCACCGATATCCTGGCCGAGGAAGCGGATGGTGCCGCTGTCGGCTTTGAGCGAACCGGCGATCTGGTGGATGAGCGTGCTCTTGCCCGCACCGTTCGGGCCGATCAGCGCGTGGATCTGGCCGGGATGGAGGTCGAGGCTGACGCCGTCCGTCGCCTTGAGCGCGTTGAAGGACTTTCGGAGATCGCGAATTTCGAGAATGGGCTCAGACATGGCGCGGCTTTCCCGAAACGAGACCAAGGAACCCGCCGCGCGCAAAGAGCACGATGCCGAGCAGGATGAGGCCGAGGAAGAACTGCCAGCGCTCGGTGATGCCGCCAAGCACATATTCGAGGCTGACGAAGATCATGGCACCGGCGACCGGCCCGAACAGCCGCCCCTTGCCGCCAAGGATGATCAGCACCATCAGCTCGCCCGACATGTGCCAGGAAAGCATGGACGGGCCGACGAAGCGGTTGAGATCGGCATAGAGTGCGCCGGCAAGGCCGGTGATCATCGCCGACAGCATGAAAGCGACGAGGCGGATCTTGAACGGCGGAATGCCGACGGCGGCAAGACGCACGCCATTCTGCCGCGCCGCCTGCAAAGCACTGCCGAAGCGCGAGCCCTCGATGAGCCGGAAGAGCAGGAGTGCTGCCATGAGGACGGCGAAGCATACCAGGAAATAGGGCAGCGGCTGCGCGGTGTTGATGCCCGGGAAGGCGTTGCGCACGTAGATCGACAGCCCGTCCTCGCCGCCATAGGCCGGCCAGGAAATCGCGAAATAGTAGATCATCTGCGCGAAGGCGAGCGTGATCATGATGAAATAGACGCCCGTGGTGCGCAGGCTGATCGCACCGATCGGTAGGGCGACGAGGCCGGCGACGAGGACAGCGACCAGCCAGATCAGCGGCATCGAGGTCGTGCCGGGAATGCCGGCGAAAAGCGGTTCGGCATTGAAGGCATGGGTCGCCAGGATGCCGGCGGCATAGCCGCCGAGGCCGAAGAAGGCGGCGTGGCCAAAGGAGAGCAGCCCGCCCAGACCCAGCGCCAGATTGAGGCCGACGGCGGCGAGCGCAAGCACGACGACGCGGGTCGCGAGCGTCACATAGAAGGGTTCCCCCATGCCGGCCGCAACCAGCGGCAAGGCGAGAAGAACAGCGGCGAGCAACAGGTTGATGGTAGTTTCGCGCTTCATCGGGGCCTCACGATTGCGCCGCGAACAGGCCGCTCGGCCTGAAGGCGAGGATGAGGGCCATGACGACATAGATCAGCATGGAAGCGAGAGCTGCACCGATGGTCGTGGCCTGCGCGGCGGGCATGGTGAGCGCAAGCAGCGAGGGCAGCAGGAAACGCCCCATCGTATCCACCACGCCGACGATGACGGCACCGACGAGCGCGCCTTTGATGGAACCTATGCCGCCGATGACGATGACGACGAAAGCGAGGATGAGCACCGGTTCGCCCATGCCGACCTGCACGGACTGCAGCGCGCCGACCAGCGCGCCGGCAAGGCCCGCAAGGGCGGCACCGAGCGCGAACACGACCGTATAGAGCGTGCTGATATCGACGCCGAGGGCGCCAATCATCTCGCGGTCGGACTCACCGGCGCGGATACGCATGCCAAGGCGGGTTTTCGAGATCAGCAGGTAGAGACCGACGGCGACCAGGATGCCGACGGCAATGATGGCCAGACGATAGAGCTGGTATTGCCCGCCGCCCGGCAGCGGCACGGCCCCCTGCAGCAGTTTCGGAATATCGAGATAGAGCGGGAAGGAGCCGAAGAGCCAGCGCGCGCCCTCGGAGAGGATCAGGATCAGCGCGAAGGTGGCGAGCACCTGATCGAGATGATCACGGTCGTAGAGCCGTCTGATGACGGCGACCTCGATCAGCGCTCCGACGCCGGCCGCCGCCGCAAGGCTGGCGATGAGGCCGAGCCAGAAGGAACCGGTGGCAGCCGCCACCGTGGCGCAGGCGAAGGCGCCGATCATGTAGAGCGAGCCATGCGCGAGATTGATGAGGCCCATGACGCCGAAGATCAGCGTCAGGCCGGCGGCCATCAGGAACAGCATCACGCCGAGCTGCAGCCCGTTGAGCAGTTGTTCGATCAGAAGTGCGGTGAACACGGCGTCGGTCCGGGCTTCGGGTCACAGGATACCGACCGGGCGCCGGCACAAGGCCGCACGCCCGGGCGATCAGACGTCAGCGAGCCTTAGAGGCCGCACTGTTCGGCGTAGGCGTCCTTATGCTTTTCGAAGGCGGTCGCGACGATCTTGTTGGTCAAGACATCGCCATCCTTCACCACTTCGCGCACATAGATGTTCTGGATCGGGTGCTGGTTGGTGTTGAAGGTGAAATCGCCGCGCACGGACTTGAAATCCGCAGCCTTCAGCGCTGCGCGGAAGGCGTCCTTGTCCTTGACGCTCGCCTTGGAAAGCGCCGAGAGGATGAGGTTGGCCGTATCCCAGCTCTGCGCCGCGTAAACCGACGGCAGGCGGTTGTATTCGGCCTTGAAGGCCTGGACGAAGGCCTTGCTCGCCTCGTTGTCGAGGTCCGGCGACCAGCTGGCGGAGTTCTTCACGCCGAGTGCTGCGTCACCCACGGCCGGCAGAACGTCCTGGTCGAAGGAGAAGGCCGGGCCCATGACCGGGATGCCGACGCCCGACTGGGCATATTGCTTCATGAAGGCGATGCCCATGCCGCCGGGCAGGAAGAAGTAGACGGAATCGGCACCGGAAGCGCGGATCTGGGCGATCTCCGCCGCATAGTCCGTCTGGCCGACCTGGGTATAGACCTCACCCGAGAGCGCGCCCTTGTAGAAGCGCTTGAAGCCGGTCAGGGCGTCCTTGCCGGCGGGATAGTTCGGCGCGAGGACAAAGGTGTTCTTGTAGTCCTTGTTGGCGTATTCGCCCATGCCCTCGTGGAAATTGTCGTTCTGGTAGGCGACGTTGAAATAGTTCGCGTTGCAGTTCGCACCGGCGAGCGCCGACGGGCCGGCATTCGGCGAGAGGTAGATGACGTCCTGCGCCACCGTGTTCGGCACGACGGCCATGGCGAGGTTGGACCAGATGATGCCGGTCATCAGGTCGACCTTGTCGCCCTGGATCATCTTTTCCGCGATCTGAACGGCCAGTTCCGGCTTCTGCGCGTCGTCCTCCACGACGAGCTCGATATCCTTGTTGCCCGACTGCTTGATGGCGAGCTGGAAGGCATCGCGCATGTCGATGCCGAGACCGGCACCACCGCCGGAAAGCGTGGTGATCACGCCGATCTTGACCGGCTCGGCATAGGCGAGGCCGGATGTCGCGAGCGAAAGGCCAAAGAGGCTTGCTGCCAGAATGCGCTTCATGCTGTTCTCCTCATATAGTTCGGTTTTTATTGTGTTCTATCAAAGGTCTGTACGAACATGCCATAGCTCGGGGAAGAGTTCCACTTCCAGCATTTTCTTGAGATAGGATGCCCCGGAGGTGCCGCCCGTGCCGCGCTTGAAACCGATGATGCGCTCGACGGTCGTCACATGGTTGAAGCGCCAGCGCCGGAAATAATCTTCGAAATCGACCAGTTTTTCCGCCAACTCGTAGAGCATCCAATAGCGCTGCGGATTGCGGTAGACGGTCTGCCAGGCGGCAAAGACCTTGTCGTTCTCGGCGCGCGTCTCACGCCAATCGCTGCGATCGGCGTCTTCGCCTATATCGAAACCGTTGCGGCCGAGAAGCAGGATCGCCTCGTCGTAGAGCGAGGGCGCTGCGAGGATCGCCTCCAGTTTTTCCATAATATCGGGGCGATGTGCGTGCGGGCGCAGCATGGCGGGGTTGCGATTGCCGGCCAGGAACTCGATTGCCCGGTACTGCCAGGACTGGAAGCCCGAGGATTGCCCGAGCGAATCCCGGAACTCGGTATATTCGCTCGGCGTCATCGTGCGCAGCACGTCCCAGGCGCTGTTCAGCTGTTCGAAAATGCGGGCAACACGCGACAGCATCTTGAAGGCGGGCTCCAGGCGATCTTCCCGGAGCGACCGGATCGCCGAACTGATCTCATGCAAGGCAAGCTTCATCCAGAGCTCGGAAGTCTGGTGCTGGATGATGAACAGCATCTCGTCATGGGCGGTGGAGAGCGGCTCCTGCGCGGTCAGGACCTTCTCCAGCATCAGATAGTCGCTGTAGGACATGCGCCCTTCGAACGACATCTGCGCGCCTTCCTTCGAGGGGTCATAGGGCTTGCTCATGTCAATGCTCCCGCAGGCGAAAACGCTGGATTTTCCCGGTCGCCGTCTTCGGCAGGGCTTCCAGGAACTTCACCGAACGCGGGTATTTGTAGGGAGCGATCAGGGCCTTCACATGATCCTGCAGCCGCTTGATCGTCGCTTCGTCCGGCACCACGCCGGCCACCAGCACGACATGGGCCTCGACGATCTGGCCGCGCTCGCCATCCGGCGCGCCGACGACGGCACATTCGGCGACTTCGGCATGGGCGATCAGCGCCGCCTCCACCTCGGGGCCGGCAATGTTGTAGCCAGCGCTGATGATCATGTCGTCGGAACGGGCGGCGAAATGGAAGAAGCCGTCCTCATCCTGCAGGAAGGCGTCACCGGTGAGGTTCCAGCCGTCGCGCACATAGTCGCGCTGGCGGTCGTCGGACATGTAGCGGCAGCCGGTCGGCCCGCGCACGGCGAGCCTGCCCACCGTACCGCGCGGCACTTCGTGCATTTCCCCATCGACGATCCGCGCCTCGTAGCCGCCAACCGGCTTGCCGGTGGAGGCCGCCTTGCGATCCTCGAAACGGTTGGAGATGAAGATGTGCAGCATTTCCGTCGCGCCGATACCGTCAAGGATCGGCTTGCCGGTCTTCTCCGTCCATTCCTCGAAAACGGGGCCGGGCAAGGTCTCGCCGGCGGATATGGCAACGCGCAGCGAGGAAAGGTCCGCGCCGGCGTCCATCGCCTTCAGCATGGCGCGGTAGGCGGTGGGGGCGGTAAACGAGATCGTCGCCTTGTAGGTCTCGATGATCTCGACCATGTTCGGCGGCGTCGCCTGTTCCAGCAGCGTCGCGGCTGCGCCGAAGCGCAGCGGAAAGATCGCAAGGCCGCCGAGGCCGAAGGTGAAGGCGAGCGGCGGCGAGCCGACGAAGATGTCGTCGGGCGTCACGCCGAGCACTTCCCTCGCGTATCCGTCGGCAATCACCAGCAGGTCCCGGTGGAAATGCATCGTCGCCTTAGGCACGCCCGTCGTGCCGGAGGTGAAGCCGAGCAACGCCACGTCGTCGCGGCCGGTTTTCACGGCGTCGAAGATCACCGATTTGTCGAGGGCGATACGGTCCAGTTCGGCATCGTGATTGGCGGTGCCGTCGAAGCCGACGACCTGCTTCAGGTAGCGGCTGTCCTTGGCGCAGGCGATCACCTCGTCCATCAGGCGCGTATCGCAGAGCGCGAGACTGATCTCCGCCTTGTCGACGATCTTGGCGAGCTCACCGGCCCGCAGCATCGGCATCGTGTTGACGACGACCGCGCCCGCCTTGGTGGCGGCGAGCCAGCAGGCGACCATGGCGGGGTTGTTGGCCGAGCGGATGAGGATGCGGTTGCCCGGCTTCACGCCGTAGTTTTCGACAAGCACATGGGCGAGCCTGTTCGTCCAGTCGGAGAGTTCCTTATAGGTGCGCCGCCGCCCGTTGCCGATCAGAGCCGTGCGGTCACCAAAACCCCTGGCAACCATCGCATCCGTCAGTTCCACGGCGGCATTGATATGGTCCGGATAGTCAAACCCCTCGAGCAGGAACTCCGGCCACGCCTCCGGCGGCGGCAGGTTATCGCGGGTGAACGTATCGACGTGAGCGGTCGGTCCAAGCATATGACGGCTATTCCCCCTGTTCGTGCCCGCCTGCATGGTCAAAGCCGGCCGGTCTTCAAGTCGTCGCGCGGGTCCATGCGGCCGGGCTGAGCTTTGCCGGACCGTGTCGTCGCGCGGGAAAAATCATCTGTCGTGATGGGCACAGCGAAGACCTCCACTTCCGCGCTGAACATAAGACAGCATGGCACCTGTCAAAAATTATTTCAAGCCTAAAGTTTCTTGCTTCGACAGCATTGCCTTTGTCCTCCATCCGCGCGATTTCTATGCCGCTGGCAACACGAGGGAGGAGCGCTACGATGCTGGAACACCGGATTTCGGACTGGGACAATGCCTATGCCAATACCGTGAACATCGCGGGCGGCGAGCGCTGGCCCGCGGCCTGGATCGAGCCCGCCGAGACGTTCCGCAACACGCTTGCCGCCGCCGGCCGCGCAAAGCTCGACCTGGCCTATGGCGAAGGACCGCGCAACCGCATGGACCTCTTTCTCCCGGAAGGTCCGGCAAAAGGGCTCGTCGTTTTCGTGCACGGAGGCTACTGGGTCTATCTCGACAAGAGCTACTGGTCGCACCTCGCCGCCGGCAGCGTGGCCAGCGGCTATGCCGTCGCCATGCCGTCCTACACGCTCTGCCCTGATATCCGCATCGCCGGCATCGTGAAGGAAATCGCGGCGGCGATCACGGAGGGCGCAAGACAGGTCGACGGACCGCTGATGCTGACTGGGCATTCGGCCGGCGGCCATCTCGTCAGCCGGATGGTGACGGCAACGGCACCGCTCGCGCCCGATGTGCAGCGGCGCATCCGCAACGTCGTCTCGATTTCCGGGCTGCACGATCTGCGCCCGTTGCTTTCGACCGCCATGAACGAGAAGCTTGCCCTGGACGAGGCGGAAGCGCTGGCGGAGAGCCCGGCGCTGCTGCGCCCGATGGAGAATGCCCGCATCACCTGCTGGGCCGGCGGCAACGAGCGCGCGGAATTCCTGCGCCAGAACGCGCTGCTCGCCAATATCTGGACGGGCCTCGGCGCGACCACCGCCGCGGTCGCCGAGCCGGACAGGCACCACTACACCGTCATCGACGGCCTGACCGATGCCAACCACCCGCTGACGCGGCGGCTGCTTTCGGAGGCATAATGGAACGGCGCCGGCAAGACCGGCGCCGCTCGATCAATCAGGCGCGGTTCTGGCCCATGCGGGCATAGGCCGCCGGGTCGGACGCCTTCAGCCGGCTCGCCATCAGGAAGCCGGCAATGCCCGCGACCGGGATCAGCGCCGGCAGGATGATGCCGAGCGAACCGCCGGCGGTCTGGGTGAGATCGCCGAAATTGATGAAGATGTAGACGAAGAGCGCCGCCATCACGAGGCCGGAGACGGCCGGCAGGATGAGCGTCGTCAGCACCGGATTGTCGCCGCCCTTCTTGCGGAAGAAGACGATGACCGAGATCGAGGTGATCGTCATCATGCCGAGCACGCCGAGCGTGCCGACCTGGCTGATCCAGGTGAACATGTTGAGCACCGGATCGAGCCCGAGGCCGGCAAAGACCGCCAGCACGGCAAGCGCCATCACCGTCTGCACGACCGAGCCGACATGCGGGCTCTGGTGCGCATCATGCGTGCGGCCGAAAGCGGCCGGCAGCAGACCCTCGCGGCCGGCGACATAGCTGTAGCGGGCAATGTAGTTGTGGAAGGCGCTGATTGCGGCAAACAGGCTCGAGACGAGCAGCAGGCCGGCAATGGCCGGCACCGGACCGCCGACATAGGTACCGGCAAGGTCGAAGAAGAACGCGGTCGGATCCGGCAGGGCGCCGATGGTCGGCAGGAGCTTGTCGGCGCCGACGCCGGCAATCATCAGCCAGGTCGTGAAGACGAAGAACAGGCCGATCATCAGCACCGAGAGATAGGTCGCGCGCGGAATGGTCTTTTCCGGATCGCGCGCCTCCTCGGCATAGATCGTCGTCGCCTCGAAGCCAATGAAGGAGCCGAGGCAGAACAGGACCGCCGCCGTCAGCGAGCCGGAGAACATGGCCGTCGTATCGAAGAAATTGAAGGACAGCGTGCCCGCCCCGCCCTTGGCGAGTATGGCGAAATCGACGATGAGCACGATGAGATATTCGAGCAGCACCAGCACGATCATCACTTTTGCAGAGAGATCGACCTGTCGGTAACCGAGGATACCCACGAGGGCGACGGCGATCAGGCTCCAGAGATACCAGGGCAGCTCGATGCCGAAGCCGGAGAAGACGCCGCTCGCCACGCCGCCGAGCAGACCGATCAGGCCGAACTGCATGGCGTTATAGGCGACGACGGCGATGATCGCGACGGCACCGGCCATGCGCCCGCCAAGCCCCCGCGCGGCATAGGCGTAGAAGGCGCCGGCATTGGTGACGTGGCGCGACATCGCCACGTAGCCGACCGAGAAGGCCAGCATGATCAGCGTCATCAGAAGGAAGGTGGCGGGAACACCCGTGCCGTTGCCGAGCAGGAAGGCGATCGGTACCGCACCGGCAACGCCGGTCAGCGGGGCGGCGGCCGAGATGACCATGAAGGTCACGGCGATCAGCCCCAGCGAATTTCTGCGGAGTTGGTTTACCCCCGCCGTCGTCACGTCAGTCATTGGTCTCTCCAGTTTTGTTCCCCATTCGCCGGCTCACCCCACCGGCATCCGCAGCCTCTTTTCGTTTTTATGTGCGCTACGGCAATTGAACCGCCCGGTGATAGGCCCGGTGGCCGTAGAGCAGAGAGGCCGGATTTTCCGACAAGCGGACGTTCATGACGCGTCCGACGATGATGTGATGCGTTTCCCAGAGCACCGAGGTCGCGACCTGGCACTGGAAGCTGGCGGTGGCCCCCTCAAGAGAGGGCTGGCCGAGTTCGCCCGAAGACCACGGCGTGCGCTCGAAACGTTCGGCATGTTCGCCGGCCGAAAGCCGTCCCGCAAAAAGATCGGAGACCTGATGCTGGTCCTCGTGGAGGAGGTTGGCGCAGAAGGAGCGGTTTTTCAGGATCGCCGCGGCGACCGGGCTCATGTGATGGAGGCAGGCGAGCAGCGAGGGATGCTCGCCATCGGCCGAGACCGATGTGAGGGAACTGATCGTGACGCCGAAGCGTCCCGCCTCGCCATCCGTCGTCACCACGGCGACGAAGGTTGCGGCGCGGCTCATGCCTTCCAGGAATTGCAGGCGAAGTTCCGGTTTCATGGCGCTACCCCAGATCAAAGAAGCGTTGCAGTTCTACATCGGGTACTTTCTTGCAGAATTCGTCATGCTGGCTCTGGCGGCTCGCGGCGAAGGCCTCGACGAAACGCTCGCCGAGCCAGTCCCTGGCGAAGGCGGAGTTGCGCAGGCGCTGGATCGCCTCCGGCATGGAGCGGGCGAAGTCCGGCCCGGCACCCGCCTGCACATAGCCGTTGCCGATGACCTCAGGCTCCGGCTCGATGCCCTCGACGATGCCGGCGACACCGGCCGCGACCGTCGCGGCGACCGTCAGATAGGGGTTGGTATCGGCGCCCGGCAGGCGGTTTTCGACGCGCAGCGAACCCGCATCATGACCGACGACACGGAAGCAGGTCGTGCGGTTCTCGAAACCCCAGGTGAGACCCGGCGGCGCGAAGGTGCCCGGCGCGAAGCGGCGGTAGGAATTGACGGTCGGCTGGAAGATCAGCGTCATGTCGCCGATATATTTCTGCAGGCCGCCGATGAAGTGGCGGAAGGTCTGCGACATGCCGTTCCTGCCGGCGGGATCGTGGAAGACTTTTCCGCCGTCCTTGTCCATGAGGCTGACATGGAGATGGATCGACTGGCTGTCGGCCTCCTCCGTCCAGCGCGGCATGAAGGTGACGCATTTGCCCTGCCGCTGCGCCAGCGCGCGTACGAAATTCTTGAGCAGGACGAGCTGGTCGGCAGGCTCCAGACCCGTGCCGGCGGCGATGCAGGCTTCGAGGAAGCCGCCGCCGATCTCCTCATGCATCTTGGCGAGATCGATCTTCAGCGGCTCGCAGATGTCGGCAAGCGCCTCGTACCACTCCGTCTGCTGCACTTGATAGAGTACGAGATCGTGGCTCTTATGCATGGTCGCGGTCTTGAGGTTGCGATAGCCCTTTTCGCGCGCGCTTTCCGGCGTCTCGTCGAACAGGGTGTACTCCAGCTCCATGCCGTAGCGCGGCGCATAACCCGCCTCCCCGACCCGCGCCAGCACCCGCGTCAGAAGCGAGCGCGGGCAAAGCGCCGACGTCGCGCCGCCATAGTTGGAGAGCACCAGGAGGTCGTGGCCCGGCTTCGACCAGGGCAGGCGGCGGACCGTGGAGGGGTCCAGCACCAGCGGGTCGTCGTGGAAATCCGACGTGTCGTCCGAGACGCCGGGAATGTTCAGCACGACGTCGGTCGGATCGAGCGCGAAGGTGACGGGGGACATGCCCATGCCCGCCCGCGCGATGCCGGCGAGCGAGCGCACGGACACCATCTGGCCGCGCAGCAAGCCGTTCGTGTCGGTCATGGCGACGGTGGCGAAACGGCTTGCGGGATCGTCGAGATAGGCGTCGAGGGTCATGGTCACTCCGTTGCGGTGGCCGGCGGCGGCGTCAGGGATAAAAGGGCGGCAAGGTCCTTGTCCGGCGCTGTGGAATAGGCGCGCAGGAAGACGCGGAGGCCATTGCGGATGTAGCGTTCGATGGTCGCGCGGTCGGGTACGGCATCGGGAATGTGCAGCGCCCTGTTGCGCGGCGCGGAGAGGATGAGGCCCCAGAGGTCTTCCGCCGCCAGCTCGGCATCGTCGAAGACGAGCCGGCCGGCCGCGCGCTGGCGCTCGAGATAGGCGATCATGCCGGCAAGCACCCGGTCGGGGCCGGACGCCTGATAGGCGCGGCCGATATCCGGCAGCCGCTGCGCCTCCCCGATGATCAGCCGGGCAAGGTTCAGCATGTCTGGGCGCAGCACCACATCGGCATAGTGCCAGGAGAAGGCGTAGAGTTCGGCGACCATGCCGGAGGCGGAGGGATACTCGAAGGATTCGAGCATATGGTCCCGCTCCTCGGTCATCATCGCCGTGAAGAGTTCGTCCTTCGACGGAAAATACTGGTAGAGCGTCGGCTTGGTCAGCCCCGCCTCGGCGGCGATGTCATCCATCGAGGCGCTGACGAAACCCTTCTGCGAGAAGACGACAAGGGCAGCATCGAGAATGCGGCGCTCGCGCAGGATGCGGTTCTGCTGGCGCTTGGGAAGAGCCGTCATGACGCGACCTCCGAAAGGAATTCGGCGAGCACCCGGTTATAGGCTTCGGGCCGCTCGACATTGCAGACATGGCCGGCATCCGCGATGACCTCGAAGCGGACGGAGGCGCGTGGGGCGGCCTCGACGATCCGGTTCGCCACGCCACGGATTTCGGCCGGGGATGCGAGGCGATCGTATTCGCCCGTCATCATCAGCACCGGCATGGTGAGCTTGGCAAAATCGAAGCGCTCCGGCGGATTGGTGAAGCAGGTGAGCGCATCCCGGTAGGTCTCGGCCGGAATGGCCGCCATGGAGGCGAACAGAGCCTGCCGCACTGCCTCCCCCGCATTCGGGCTCGCCAGCACATCGACGACGGCGGGCGCGAAATCGGCCGGCGTCTTACCGGCGTTCAACGGCACTTCCCGCGCCGTGCGAAAGGCCTCGCGCTCGGCGATATCCGCCTCGGACATGCCGGTACAGCCACCCGAAAGCACAAGGCCCGCCAGCTTGTCGGGGTGTCGCATGGCGAAGGAGGTGGCGATCCACGATCCGTAGGAGAGGCCGCAGAGCACGAGTTTTTGAGCACCCAGCGCATCGGCGACCCGCAGAATATCGTCGCAATAATCCTCGACGGTGCTTTGCGACGCGCCAAGGCCGCTTTCGCCATAGCCCCGCAGGTCGAGCGCGGCGGCCCGCATGGTCGGCGCTATCGCGCGAAGCTGCGCCAGCCAGTTGCCGCGGCCACCGCCGATGCCATGCAGGAACAGCACGAGTGGCCCCGGCTTCTCCGGTGAGACGGCCAGCGCCAGGTGCGCAGCGCCGTCGATAAAAAGCGTCCTGAGGGCGGGCGTCTCCCTATCCGGGAGGATAGCCTCATCTGGCGCCACGTTTCCGGCGAGATCTCCCAGCGCCGCGAGGCCCATTTCGAAAATCGCCCTGGTGCCGGCGGCAATCGCGGACGCCCGTTCGGCGGAGGCGGAAAGCCGCGCCGACCATTCGATCCGGCTGCCGCCACTCTCATCGGCAAGGACCTGAAGTCGGGCGTCGTAGCGTTCGACACCGGCGATGCCTTCAAGATGCGTATAGGCGAGCACCCGGTCCGTGTCGGACCGATAGGTCAGCTGTTCGCGGTAGAGCGTATCCTCGCCCTTCGCGGTGAAGGCGCGGATCAGCGCGCCGCGTTCATCGCGCCCGGCCCGGATATCCGCGATGACAGGATGCCAGGCGCCGCAGAAATTGCCGACAACAGCCCAGACCGCAGCAGGTTCTGCCGCGGAAAACCCGATGACCTGAACCCGCTCCTCCTGCATGGCTCAGCGCAGCCCCTTGAGCGTGCCGCCCGTGCCGCGCCACAGCGAGGAGCGCGCGCCGCCCTCGTCGCCGGGCGCCTTGTCGAGCTCGTCCATGTCGTAGAGCGTCAGCACGGAGAGGTAGTCCTCCATGATCTCGGTCGTGTAGGGCAGCATCAGCGCGCCGCAGCGGCTGTCGCGATACATGCGCTCCAGCGGCAAGGTTTTGAGCATGGACTGGCCGCCGCAGGTGCGGATGGCAAGCGCTGCGATCTCCTGCACGCCCTCCATGACATTGTACTGCGCGGCATACATGCGCATGACCTGCGCCTTGCTCGGCAAGCCCTGCGCCTCCATGAAGGCCTGCCACCACAAAGCGCGCATGGCGGCGAGCTGGGTGTACATCTTGCCCACGGTGATGCGCTTGGTGCCGAACATGCGGCGGTCGGCCGGCGGCTGGCCGGGCACCTCGCCGCGCAGATAGGCGACGGTGAAATCGAAGGCGCCCTGCGCCACGCCCATATAGGTCGGCGACAGCGTCGCCATCATGTGCGGCCAGTGCGGCAGGGTCTTGATGAAGATGCCGCGCGGCATCATCAGGTCGTCCTCGGTGACGAAGACCTCCTTCAGGATCAGGTCTCGGCTGTTGGTGCCGCGCATGCCGAGCGGATCCCAGCTTCCCGTCACGGAAAGCCCCGGCGCATCCTTGTGCACGACGAAGATCATCGTGTCCTCGTGGCGCGGCTCGATGCCCTCGAAATGCTCGGTGCAGACGATGGAGTAGTAATCGCAATAGCCGGCGAGCGAGGCGAATTTCTTGAAGCCGTTGATCTTCCAGCCGCCCTCGACCTTGCGGCAGGATGTCTGCGCGGGCTTCGAGGTCCAGTTCTGCCCGGCCTCGGAGATCGGCTGCGAATAGATGCCCTGCTCCTTGACGGCGCGGCGGAACTGGCGCTCGCGCAGCGGCGCGAAGGCCGCGCGGTCCTCGTCCGTCAGGCTCGGCAGCTCATACATGAAGCGCGACCACATCATGGAGGAGTTGTGCATGTTGAAGGTGAGCGCGGTGGCGCCGCAATATTTGCCGATCTCCGCGCCGACCATGGCATATTCGCCGAGGCTGAAGCCGTGGCCACCGAATTCCTTGGGAACCGTCAGGGTCAGGAAACCTTCGGCCGCGAGATCCTTGTAGTTCTCGACCGGGAAGGATGCCTCGTCATCGACACTTTTGGCGCGCGGGGCGAAGCGTTCGCGGCCGAGTTCGTTGATCCTTGTGAGGACATCGAGCACTTCGGGCCGGATGCGGGAGAGGTCATAGTAGTCTGCAGGTTCGCTCATGATCAGTCCTTCTCAAATCCGGTCAGAGGGCGAGGTCACCCTGGAGACGGCCTTCCTTCACCACCACGCGACCATCGAGCGTAATCGTGCACTTACGCATCGGCAGGTCGAAATGTCCTTCGGTGAAGCGGCCGGCATATTGGTTGGCGCCGGTCGACCAGAGGAAATTGCCGGCCCAGGCGCGGAACTCGACGGCCTGCATGTCGCGCTTGTCGTAGAGCGCGCCGGAGACCCAGCGGGCGGCCGGGTTCATGCCCCAGCCGACATGCGAGAAGCCGTAGGCCAGCGGGTCTTCCCAGGCCTCCATATACTCGCGGAAGAGCTCGGCATCCAAACCATCACCCTTGATATCCTTGACGAAATCGTTCTCGACGGTGAAGTCGATTTGGCTCGTCAGGTAACTCTTGAAGGTCAGGTTCATATCGCCGACATCCATGACGATGCGGCCGTTGACGGTGTTCGGACCGGGGAAGGCCAGGCACAGGCCGCCCGGCCAGTGCGCCACGGCACCCGGCGTCGTGCCGAAGCCCGGCGTGCCGCCGCAGGGCGCATCGCTGAGGTCGATGACGAGATCGGTGCCCGCTGCCGAGGTCACGCGCATCTCCTTCGCCTCACGCAGCATCTGGATGCCGAGCGCCACCTTCGGGCCAAGTTCGGCTTTTGGCTCGCAGCGCTCGAGGATCTCAGGGTGCTCGTTGCAGACGACGAGGATACGCGCGCCGGCCGCCTCGATCTCGGGCCATTCGGCGGCATGGATCATGCCTTCCACCGTGCAGTCGACGATGATCTCGCACTGCTTCATGGCCTCGATCGCCGCGCGGTTGCCCTGAATGGCAAGCGACGTGCCCGTCGACTTGACCGGCACCGGCGCCGTCTGGCGCGGGGTGGGCATGGTGATCATGCAGTAATCGGCGCCGAGATCGTGGCAGGCGAGGTCGGCGAGCTGCACCAGCACCGGCCGCGACTGCGTCTCCGCCACGATCGCAACCCGCGTTCCCAACCCAATTCCATTGAGCACGAAGACCCGTCGGAAGCAGGCAAGCCACTTCCCCTCAATGCGCTCCTGCAGCATTGAACCCTCCCGATTTTGGATCGCCCCTCAGCGATTTCTTTACTTATGAGTTAAGAATTGTTTGAAGTCTGAAGTTTTGTCAAGTGGCAATTCCAGACAGCATGAGGCAACGCGACCAACCGGAGCGGCCACTCGAAAAAACGTTTTGTTTCCAATTATTTGAATTTACATCACGCGCCATTGCCGGCACACGGCCGTTTCGTTTCCAACCAGAAAACGCAGCTCCCTCACTCCGCCTCTGCCGCGCCGCGACGCCAGTAGGAGACGACGAGATGTTCGGTGTTGGCCAGGCGTTTTTCCTGGCGGGCGAAAGACCTGACAGCGCGGAAGGCCTCGAACTCGCAGCCTGCCCAGAGGTAACGCCGTTCATCGCCTTCCGGGAAATCGGTCTTGCGGATCGCATCGATGAGGAGCGTCGTGCCGCCGGCGGGCTCGCCGTCACGCAGAAGCCATTCGATCTCGACCGATGCCGCCGTGGCAAGAGGCTGCACCTCGGCGGCATCAGCCACTTCGAGAAGCACCTTGCCACGCGCACCGGCCGGCAGGTGCTCCAGCATGCGGGCGATGGCGGGAAGTGCCGTTTCGTCGCCGGCGAAAAGATACCAGTCGGCTTCGACGAGGCCTCCGCCGCCGGGACCGACGACACCGACGCGGTCGCCCACCGCGGTCGTTTGCGCAAAGCCCGAACCCGGGCCGGCATCGGCATGCAGAACGAAATCGATATCGATCGTGCCGGCGGCCAGATCCACTGAGCGCACCGTATATTTGCGCATGAGCGGCCGAAGGTCGGGGCGGTCCCAGGCGATGACGCCGTTGGCGCCGACATGCGGCCATTGCGGCTCCCCTATCTCGGGGTGTTGCACCATGAGATTGAGATGCAGCGCCTCGAGGCCGGCAAAGCGCGCGACATTTTCACCCCACAGCGTCAGCCGGCGCATGTGCGGGGTCAGCACCCGACAGTCGACGACATCGAGGATCTGGAAATTCGGCGGACGGGCGATCTCCCCGCCGTCTCCGGTCCATTCGATGACCGGCGGATCGTCACCTGCAAATTCCAGGATATGCGACGCCACCGACATGCGTGCGAGATAGAGGCCTTCGAGATCGGGTGCAGCAACCTCGACCAGCGTTTCCACGCCATCGCTCGAGAACGCGGCACGGATATGACCAAGCCGCAGAACGGGTCCAGCGGGGCCCTCGCTCACCTCCGCATTGTGTTCCAGCATGTGCTCGCAGAATTCCGCGATGACCGGCTCCGGATTGCGGAGCGCGATCCGGGCCTGCGCCGTGTATTCCCTGTCCTGCATGGCGTGTCCTTACGGCTTGGAATCGATCCAGAACGTGCCTTCGAGCGGCACCGTCAGGAATGTCCGGTTGATCTCGGCAAGCGTCTCGGCGGGATCCACATCCGCGAACACCTCGGGATGCATCCATTTCGCGAAACACTCGAAAACGAGGATGTTGAGCACGGAGATCGACAGCTGGTGCGAAACGGCATGGGCTCGTCCCCCGCGCACCGCGGTCAGCGCACCGCGTATATCCTTGCCGAGAATGTCGGCGAAGGATTTTCGCGCCGCCTGCGCGTCGATGCCGCCGCCGAGCACCAGCCCCCCTTGCGCGGCGAGATGTGGCCCGCCTGTCGCAATGTAGACCGTGGGGTCAGCACCGAGCACGGCTTCCGGGCTGAGCTTTCCGTCATAGCCCGGCACGTCGGCGCCGGTGCTTCTTCCTCCGGCGAGCCGCAGATAGTCCGTCATGCGATTGCCCTTGCCCGGCGTCGAACAGCAGGTCGCACCGGCATGGGCATCGACAAGAACCGAAACGGGCGCAAGCGCCGCCGTGCGATCCGTGATGCGCTTGAAACGGGCGCGCAGGAAATCGCCGAAGGCCCTGCCCTTCGCCTCCTGCCCGACGGCCTTCGCCAGCACTTCGACGGAAAAGGCCGTCGTCTCGGCAGGCCCCTTGCCGTCGTTCACCGGCCCGTCGAGGAAAAGCACCGGAACACCCGCCGCCTCCAATGTCGCGGCCGCCTCCGTCCATCCCGCTTCCCAGATCGAGACGACGAAAAGATCCGGTTTTACGGAAAGGATCGCCTCGACCGAGGTTTTTGCCGGCAGCACGCTGCCGATGGCAGGAATGGCGTCGATAGCGGGAAAGCGCTGCCGGTAGGCATCGTAGAGGCCACGGTCGATGCGCTGCGGCGCCGCCCAGCCCGCGATGCGCGCGACCGGGTCCGGATCGACCAGCGCCAGCGACATGAGGATCAGGCTCTCGTTCGTCGCGATGCGCTGCGCCGGCCCGGCAAGACGGACCTCGCGTCCCGCCGCATCCAGGAGCACGATCTCGGCCCGCGCTGGTGCGGCGAATACGGCCGCCAGCACGATGAGTGATGCGAGCAACCGACAGAGGGTCGCCGGCAAGCCAGCGCCCCCTCTCGTCGTCGCCGTTTTGCGCATGCTCGTCACCACGAATATTTCAGGCTCGCGGTGATGGCGCGGCCCGCGCCGTAGTTGCAGCTTCCGCCCGTCGTGTTGAGGCAATGGGACACATATTCCTTGTCGAACAGATTGGTCACGTTGACCCTGAGCTTGGTGCCGGCAAAATCCTTGTTGATCGCGGCGAAATCAAATTCCGCTCCGATATCGACCAGTGCCCGGGCGGGGATGCGCAGTTCCGGCAGATAGGTACTGTCCGTCTGGTAGGACGACATCGCCCGCACCCCGGCCGTCAGCGTCAGCCCCTCGGTGATGGCAGGCTGATAGCTCACCCAGACACCGCCCTGATGCTTCGGCAGGCGCAGCATCTCGCGGCCGAGTTCCATCGGCTTGTTGCTCTTCACAATCTCCGAGTCGGAATAGGCATAGGCGGCAAGCAGGCTCAGCTCCGGCGTCAGCTCGTACTTGCCCTCGATTTCCAGGCCGCGCACGCGCTGCTCACCCGTCTGGGTGTTGAAGAGCGGATTTTCCGAATCAGGCGTCAGGGCATTTTCCAGCGTCATGTCGAAGAGCGAGGCGGCGATCATGCCGCGCCCTTCCACCGGCTCGTATTTGATGCCGACTTCATACTGTGCGGCCGTCTGCGCCTCGAAGGCGTTGCCGAGCCTGTCGCGGCCGAGGGTCGGCAGGAATGCGGTGGAATAGCTGGCATAGGGCGCAAGCCCGTTGTCGAAGAGATAGGTGAGGCCGGCGCGCCAGGTGAGTTTCTGGTCCTCGGTGGACGTGACGACGGCCGGCGCCTTCATCCGGTCGGTCGTGTCGATATCGGAAAAATCGTAGCGCATGCCGACCGTTCCGACCCAGTTGCCATAGCGGATCTGGTCCTGCGCATAGAGGCCGACCTGTTGTTGTTCCTGCAGGCCCGAGCGCGTCACGGCCGGGACCGCGATCGGCGCCGTGCCATAGTGCGGATCGAGAAAATCGAGCGGCGGCACGTCGAAACCGTTGCCGAAGTTGGTGGAGGAGCTCGCGCGGAGATAGTCGAGGCCGAGCAGCAGCGTGTGGTCGAGCGCCCCGGTATCGAAGCGCGCTTCGAGCTGCGTATCCACGTTGAAGCTCGATACCCACTCGTCCGAGACTGCCGAAACGCGGTTCAGCGTATGCCCGTCCGGCTGAAGGGCGTTGAAGGCCGGGTTGACGAGCGCCAGGAACATGTACTGGTCGGACTTGGCGTAGCGCAGGTTCTGGCGCACCGTCCATGTCTCGTTGAACTCGTGCTCGAATTCGTAGCCGAGCGTATAGAAATCCCGCTCGAAGACTTCGGCATTGGGATCGCCCAGATAGAGATCGCGCGGGATCTGGCCAGCCGGATTGTCGATCAGCGTGCCGACGGCGGGATAGAAGCGCGGCGAGAAGACCGGACGATCCTTCTGGTAGTAGCCGTAGAGGGTGAGCGAGGTCTGGTCGGTCGGCGCCCAGGTAAGGCTCGGGGCGAGCATCAGCTGCTTCTCGCGCTCCCGGTCGACCTGGCTTCCCATGTTCTTGCCGAGTGCGACGATCCGGTAGAGCCATTCACCGTCTTCGGTCAGCGGGCCGGTCATGTCGAGCGTGCTCTGGATGCCGCCGTGCGAGGAGGTCTGGACACCGACCTCGTTCATCGCCGCGTCCTGCGGGCGCTTGCTGACCTGATTGATGAGGCCACCCGGCACGGCGCGGCCGTAGAGCACGGAGGCCGGCCCCTTGATGACGTCGATGCGCTCCAGCGCGAAGGGATTGACGCTCGGCGTTGCGTAGTTGCTGCTGTCACCCGGCAGGACAAGGCCATCCAGCCACATCGTGCCATAGGTGTTGAAACCGCGAATATAGAGCCAGTCGTAGCGGATGTCGTAACCGTTCGGATCGGGATGCACGCCCGGCGTATAGCGCAGCGCCTCGGCAACCGTATTGGCGCCCTGCGCCTCCATCTGGTCGCGCGTGACGACGCTGATGGCCTGTGGCGTCTCGCGCAGCGACGTGTTCGTCTTGGAGGCGCTGCGGCTGCGCTTGGCGACGATGCCCTGGTCCGGCCCGCGGCCGGTGTCCGCGCCGCCCTCCACCGTGATGGTCTCCAGCGCCGTGGTGCCGGCTTCCTGCGCGCGCACCGGGCCGGCGACCCCTGCGGCGACAAGCGCCACGGACGAGACCAGCCACAGGCGATTGCGCGAGGTCCCCCGCCCTGTCCTCGTCACAGCACCCCTGTCCATCATCTCAACCAAGTTCGTCATCACGGCCCCAACGTCTAATCGCTTCGCTTAAACTTGACCACATAAATCAAGTTAAGCTATTCATTAGGGCAACAGTGTCACAGGCGGCAATGTCGGTTCCTTTGCGGGACGCGCAGATGCCTTTGCGATCCGACAAATCTCGGACCAGCGTGAAGGTCCGGTAACACTCGCGGGTCACTATGCGCGGTTCAGGCACGACACGATTGAAGGATTGAGGATGGCAGTCGCATCAGGCGAAGCCGGACGGCAGGGAAATGACGGGCGCGTGCGCGTGCGGGACTTCCTGCGACACGACGGCATCGCGCTCGACAGCCCGGACGACCGGCTCTCCCTCGACGACACCTTGATGAAGGGCGCGTTCCTGCATCGGGAGCTGCGCCGCGGGCTGGTGGTTCATATCAGCGACGCCATCGAGGAACGCGCCTTCACCGCCACCTCCCTGCTGCCGGAGGAGCTTTCCTGCATCTTCTTCCTGGAAGGCAGCGTGGACCTGTCGATCGGCGACCGCCGCTTCGCTTTCCAGGCCGATCGCGGCGCGGCGCGCGGGGTGGCGATCATGAACGCCTGCCCCGAGCATTTCGCGCGCGCTTCACGCGGACGCCAGCACCTGCGCCATCTCGTCGTCTCCGCCACGCCGGAATGGTTGCACCGGGACGCCCTGGAGGCCGTCGCCGATACCAAGGGCGGCGCGCGCCTGCTGCGCGATCACCTCGCGGAACACCGCTGGACGCTGACGCCGCGCATGGTGGAACTCGTCCGCCAGATCTTCGACCCGTCGCCGCTCATTCCGGAACTGCGCGATCTCTATCTCGAAGGCCGCGCCGTCGAACTCGTCGCCGAGACCATGGCCGCGGTGCTCCAGGCGGATCGCAGCGATGCAGGCGGAACCCTGTTGAGCCGGCAGGACGCGACCTGCCTGCAACGCGCCAAGGATTTCATAGAGGCACACACCACCGAGCCGCTCAGCGTCGAAACCATCGCGCGCGCCGCCGGCATCAGCGCCAGCGGGCTGCAACGCCTCTTCCGCGCCTCGGAAAACCGCAGCGTTTTCGACTATGTGCGCAATATCAGGCTCGAACGGGCCTTCGCCGCGCTCAGCCGTGGCGACGCTGGCGTACAGGACGCCAGCGCCATCGCCGGCTACACAAGCGCCGCCAATTTCGCCACCGCCTTCCGTCGCCGCTTCGGCATCGTCCCCACCGCGGTGCGCGTCAAAGACTGACGATGGCCGTGCGGACGGCGCCATCGACGCCGTCACCAACCGGGCCCTGCAGCGGCGGGTTTTTCACGCCTGGAACGTATAGTCCTTGATCGATTCCGGCTTCATCTCGATGGAGAAACCCGGCAGCGACGGCGGCATATAGGCGGCGTTCTCGATGCGGCAGGGGTCGAGGAAGTGCTCGTGCAGATGGTCGACATACTCGATCACCCGGCCCTCCTTCGTGCCCGAGACGGCGATGTAGTCGATCATCGAGAGATGCTGGACATATTCGCAGAGCCCGACGCCGCCGGCATGCGGCCAGACCGGCAGGCCGTATTTCGCCGCCATCAGCAGCACCGCCAGCACCTCGTTGAGACCACCCATGCGGCATGAATCGATCTGCACGATGTCGATCGCACCGCCGGCGATCATCTGTTTGAAGACGATGCGGTTCTGGCACATTTCGCCGGTCGCCACCTTCACGGGATGGATCGCGTCGCGGATCGCCTTGTGGCCGGCAATATCGTCGGGGCTCGTCGGTTCCTCGATAAAGAACGGCTTGTAGGGCTGCAACTCCTTCACCCAGTCGATCGCCTGGCCGACCTCCCAGATCTGGTTGGCATCGATCATCATGGTGCGCTCGTCGCCGATCACCTCGCGCGCGATGCGCAGGCGACGCTTGTCGTCCTCGAGATCGCGGCCGACCTTCATCTTGATGTGGGTAAAGCCCTGATCGACGGCTTCCTGGCAGAGACGCCGCAGCTTCTCGTCGTCATAGCCGAGCCAGCCGGCCGAGGTCGTGTAGCAGGCGTAGCCTTCCTTTTCGAGGGTCGCGATACGCTCCGCCTTGCCCGCTTCCGCCTTTTTGAGGATGGCGAGCGCCTCCTCCGGCGTCAGCGCATCCGTGAGGTAGCGGAAGTCGATGATATCGAGGATTTCCTCCGCGCTCATCTCGGCGACGAGGCGCCAGACCGGCTTGCCGGCCTGCTTGGCAAGCAGGTCCCAGACCGCATTGACCACCGCACCCGTCGCCAGATGCATGGCGCCCTTGTCCGGGCCGATCCAGCGCAGCTGGCTGTCGCTGGTCACATGGCGCCAGAAGCGGCCGGGATTTTCGCGTACCCATTCCAGATCGAGACCGACGACGAGATGTTTCATCGCATCGATCGCCGCGCAGCAGATCTCGTTGCCGCGACCGATGGTGAAGGTGAGGCCGTGGCCCTCCAGCCCCGCCTCGTCCGTGCCGAGCACGACATAGGCGGCCGAGTAATCCGGATCGGGGTTCATCGCGTCCGAGCCGTCGAGGCTCTGCGAGGTGGGAAAGCGCAGGTCGATGGAACGGAGGCTGGTGATCTTGGTCATGGAAACGGCCCTTGGAAATGGTCGGATTGGCCATCGACGCAATGCCGATGGCCGTCGTTAACTCAGATGGTCCAGCCGCCGTCGATGGCGTAGGCCTGGCCCGTCGTGTAGGTGGCGCCGGCGAGGTAGACGGCGAGATCGGCGATTTCTTCCGGCGTGCCGATGCGGCCGATCGGCTGGCGGGCGATGAAGGCGGCCCGCGCCGTCTCGAAATCCCCTTGGGCGCGCAGGCGATCCTGTAGCGAGGGGCTTTCGACCGTGCCGGGGCAGATGCAATTGCAGCGGATGCCTTGGGCGACGTAGTCGGCGGCAACCGACTTGGTGAGACCGACGACCGCCGCCTTGGTGATGGTGTAGGCGGCGCGGTTCGGTACCCCCTTCATGCTGGAGGCGACCGAGGCCATGTTGATGATGGCGCCGTCCTTCTTCTCCAGCATCGCCGGCAGCACGGCCCGGATCATGCGCACCATGGCGCGGACATTGAGGTCGAAGGCGAAGTCGAGATCCTTGTCCGGCATGTCGAGGATCGAGCCTGCATGCACGAAGCCGGCGCAGTTGAAGAGCACGTCGAACGGGCCGGTCGCGGCAACGACGCGGCTGACGGCATCCCCATCGAGCACATCGAGCACATAGGTTTCGATATTGGCTTCGGTAGCGAGGCTCTTCAGCGCCTCAGCGTTGATATCAGTCGCAATGACCTTGGCGCCGGCGCGCGCGAAGGCGAGCGCACTTGCCCGGCCGATCCCCTGACCGGCGGCGGTAAGCAGGACACGCTTGTTTTCGAGGGAAAGGCTCATGGTTTCTCCTTGCGTGGGGCGTCAGGCGCTCGGTCGGCGCTCGACGACGTAGATATGATCGGCGGCGAGCACGACCTCGCCCTTCTGGTTGATGACCTCGGTGCGCTCGATGACGCGGCCGGAGCCGGCGCGTTTCGGATCGTCTTCCTTGGCCGATATCGTCACGCGGGTGTGAATCGTATCGCCGATGAAGACCGGTCTGACAAAACGCATCCTGTCATAGCCGTAGGAAAAGGCGACCGGATTGATGACGCTGGCCGTCAGGCCGACACCGATGGAAAAGACCATGGTGCCATGGGCGATGCGCTGGCCGAAAGGCTGCGTCTTCATGAACTCGGCATCCATGTGATGCGGGAAGAAATCACCGGTATGGCCGGCATGCACGACGAAATCCGTCTCGGTGATCGTGCGCCCGTTCGTCTTGCGCCCCTCGCCGATTTCATAATCCTCGAAATACTTGACCTGTTCCATCTGCTGTTCCTGTTTACGGCCGGGCGGCGAGCGGCGTGGCGGGAGCGGCGCTGGAGGCGTAAGCGGCCTCGACAAGCGCCATGGTCATCCATGCGTCCTCGACCGAGGAAACGAGTTCGGCATCCTCGCCGGAAACGAAGCGCTGGAGGTTGGCCATGCGGCCGACGAAGGCGTCGGGGAACCATGTCCCCTCAAGCGGCACCGACACCCAGCCGTCGCCGCCCTTCGGGTAGATTTCGAGAATGTCGGGCTCACCGCGCGGATAGTCGAGATTGACGCCGAGCTGGAGATAGGCCGCGCCCTCGGTGCCGGAGACGCGGAACTCGCAGGCCTGATGCCGGCGGCCGAACTTGTGGTCGTGGTTGATCGACAACGCGCAGCGCACCCGGTCGCCATAATCGAGGATCGCGGTGGTGCGGGTCTGCGCCATCCGGTGGTTCGGGTGGCCGATCGACTTGGCGTGCACGCCCTTCGGATCGCCCAGGATCTGGCGGATGGCGTCGAGATAGTGGATCGAGTGCATGGCGATCTCGATGCGCGGCAGGCCTTCGAGGAAGGACCAGAGTTCCCACGGCGTATCGAGCGCCAGATGGACGTCGAAATCGACGACCTCGCCGAGCAGCCCCTTGGCGATGGCATCCTTGAGCGCCAGCAGCATCGGCGCGAAGCGGAGCTGGAAGTTGACGGCGGCCTTGAGCTTCTTGTCGCGGCAGATGTGCAGGATTTCTGTCGCCGCCGCGAGGTCGGAGCCCATCGGCTTCTGGATCAGCGCCGCCGCACCATCCGGGAGGGCCGCCAGCACCTTGGCGTGTGCTGCCGGTGGAGTGGCGAGGTCGAAAATCGCGCCTTCGACAGACGCCGCCTCCTCGACCGTGCGATAGGCTGCAACGCCCCATTTCTCGGCCAACACCGCCGCCTTGGCATGATCAGGATCGTAGACCCCGGCAATCGGGAAACCACGCTTGCGATAGGCGGGGTAATGCGCGTCGCCGACGATCGAACCGGCACCGAAGGTGACGATCGGGCGGGGATTTGACGGAAGGGGCCAGGATTGTGCCAGCGATGTCGGATCGAAATCAGGCATGGAAAAAGACCTCTTCCATGCCAGCCCACCATTCGCCTTCCTTGCGGGTTTCGAGCGGTGCCTGGCAGGGCATGCAGACGGCCCACCATTCCTGCGTCTTCGGATCGGCGGCCATCTTCGCCATGTCGGCGGCGTAATCGGCGCCGTGATATTCCAAGAATGAGAAGAGCAGGTTCTCAGGCTCCTTCAGGAAGATCGAATAGTTCCGGATATTGCAGGCCGAAATCCTGGCCAGCACCTCCGGCCAGACGGCGGCGTGCAGGCGCTTGTACTCTTCGATCTTTTCCGGCTTCAGGCCGATCACCATGCCGATGCGCTGCATGTCTCAGGCTCCCTTGCGGATTTCGTGCTCGAACTCGCCAATCGAACGGGCGCGAATGGCGTCCCAGTCCCAATCGATGCCGAGGCCCGGCACAGTCGGCGCCAGCGCCATGCCGTTCTCGATCTTCAGGCGCGACGTGGTGATGTCGTCGAGCTGCGGGATGTATTCGACATATTTGCCGTTCTGCACCGCGCAGGTCAGGCTGACATGCAGTTCCATCAGGAAATGTGGGCAAATCGGCATGTCGAAGGCCTCAGCCGCATGCGCCACCTTCAGCCACGGCGTGATGCCGCCGATACGACCGGCATCGACCTGCACGATCGAGCAGGCGCCCTTCTGCATGTATTCTCGAAAATGGCGGATCGAATAGAGGGATTCGCCGATCGCAATCGGTGTCGACGTCGACTGGTTGAGGCGTACATGGCCGTCGATATCGTCGGCCGGCAGCGGCTCCTCGATCCAGCCGAGATCGAGATCGCGCAGGCGTTCCGCCCGGCGGATCGCCTCGTCGACCGAAAAGCCCTGATTGGCATCAGTCATGATCTCGTAGCCATCGCCGACCGCCTTGCGAACGGCCGAGAGACGCGCCACATCCTCCGAACCGTGCGGTTTGCCGATCTTCACCTTCGAGCCGGTGAACCCCTTGGACTTGGCGTCCAGCGCATCCTCGACCAGCGCCTCCACGGGAATATGCAGCCAGCCGCCTTCGGTCGTGTAGAGCGGGCAGCGATCCTTCGCACCACCGGCAAGCTTCCAGAGCGGCAGGTTCTGTTTCCGTGCGCGCAGGTCCCAGAGCGCGGTGTCGATGGCGGCGAGCGCAATCGAGGTGATGGCGCCGATGGTGGTGGCGTGGGTCGCGAATTCCAGCTCGTGCCAGATCGCCTCGATCCGGTCCGCGTCGCGGCCGATGATCCGCGGCACGAGATGATCGGCGAGCAGCCTCATGACGGAGGAGCCGCCCGTGCCGATCGTATAGCTGTAACCGGTGCCGACCGCGCCGTCGCTGTCGGTGATGGTGACGAGCGGCGTTTCCTGGCTGACGAAGCTCTGAATGGCATCCGTGCGCTCGACCTTCGGGCGAAGGTCGACCATTTTCAGTTCGACGCGTTCGATCTTCGCCATGTCAGCCTCGCAAAGTGCGGCCGCTTTCGCGGTCGAAGAGATGGGCCTGGGACAGGTCGAAGCAGAAGGACAGCGCCTCGCCGGGCGCAAGACGCCGCGGGTTCAGCATGCGACCGACCCATTCGGCGCCGGCATAGTCGGAGAAGACGAGCGTTTCGTTGCCGAGCGGTTCCGTCAGGATGACGCGCAGGTCCTGCCTGTGCACATCGGCGTCCTCACCGGAATGAATGCCGTGGCCGGCCGGATAGAGATCGTCCGGACGCAGGCCGAAGGTCACCTTCTGACCGGCCGTCACGCGGTCCCTGAAGCGGGCCGGCAGCGGCAGGCGGTCGCCATTTGCGAAAACGACCTGCCCGTCGGCGATGTCGGCATCCTTGAGGTTCATCGGCGGCGAACCGATGAAGCCGGCGACGAATTTCGAATTCGGCCGCTGGAAGACATCCTCCGGCGTGCCGACCTGTTCGATATAGCCGTCACGCATGATGACGATGCGGTCGGCGAGTGTCATCGCCTCGACCTGGTCGTGTGTGACGTAAATGACGGTCGATTGCACCTTGGCATGCAGCTTCTTGATCTCGACGCGCATCTGCGTCCTGAGCTTCGCATCGAGGTTCGACAGCGGCTCGTCGAACAGGAAGACATCCGGATTGCGCACGATAGCGCGGCCCATGGCGACGCGCTGGCGCTGGCCGCCGGAGAGCTGCGAGGGACGGCGGTCGAGCAGGTGCGTGAGGTCCAGTGTCCTGGCCGCCTCGTCCACCTGGGGCGCAATATCCTCCGGCTTCTGGCCTGCGATCTTCAGCGAGAAGCCCATGTTCTCGCGCACGGTCATATGCGGATAGAGCGCGTAGGACTGGAAGACCATGGCAAGGTTGCGGGCACGCGGCGGCAGGTCGTTGATCACCCGGCCACCGATCTTGATATTGCCGGCGGAGACCGGTTCGAGGCCGGCGATCATGCGCAGCGTCGTCGACTTGCCACAACCGGAGGGGCCGACGAGCGCGATGAACTCGCGGTCCGCCACTTCCAGATCGATGCCGTGCACCACGTCGAGCGAGCCGTAGCGCTTCACCAGCTTTTCAAGGGAAACGGTTGCCATGGATTATCCTTTGACTGCGCCGGAGGTGAGGCCGGAAACGAGATGCTTCTGCACGATGAAGGTCAGGACGAGGGCCGGAATGATCATGATCACCGCCAGCGCGCACATGCCGCGCCAGTCGATGGTGAATTCCGACGTGTAGTCGAGCAGGCCGACCGGCAGGGTCTTGGAGTTGACGGAACGGGTGAGCTGCGAGGCGAGCGCGAACTCGTTCCACGAGGTGAGGAAGGCGAAGATGCCGGCGGATGCGATGCCGGGGCCGGCGAGCGGAAACTCCACCTGCCAGAAGGCCTGCCAGCGCGTGCAGCCGTCGATCTGCGCGGCCTCGGCCAAATCCTTCGGCACCTGGCGGAAGAAGCCGTCGATCAGCCAGATGGTGAAGGGCACGTTGAGCGCGACATAGGCGGTGATCAGGCCGAAATGCGTGTCGATGATGCCGAGCTTCGAATAGACGAAGAACAGCGGGAGTGACAGCGCGATACCGGGCACGGTGCGCGTGAGCATCAGGCCAAGGAAGATCGACGACTTCGCCTTGAAGCGGAAGCGTGCGAACGCATAGCCGCCGGCCATGCCGATGGCGAGCGCGATCGCCGTCGAGGTGACGGAGATGATCAGCGAATTGCGGAAATATTCGATGATCGGAATACCGCCCTGCCCGACGCCGGAGAACATCGCGACATAGGCATCGAAGGAAAGCTCCTGCGGGATCCAGACCGGCGGCTTCGCCATGATCTCGACCGTCGGGCGGAAGGAGGCAAGCACGATCCACAGGCCCGGCAGGCAGATGATGGTCATTGCCAGGAAGAGGCCGATCTTGTGGGCGATGGACAAGAGGAAGCCGTTGAAACGGGCTTTTGCGTTGTCGTTCATGTCAGCACTCCCCTTACCATTCGGCTGCGATCTGGGTCCGCGCGGCCGAAAGCTTGCGGAAGAAATAGACGGTGAAGAGGATGGAAAGCAGGATCGCGACATAGGCCATGGCATTGGCGAGGCCCATGCGGGCATCCGCATAGGCGGTGCGCGAGATGAGCGTCCAGAGCAGTTCCGTACGCTTTGCCGGACCGCCATCCGTCATGATCTTCACGATGTCATAGGCGCGGGCGACGTCGAGCGAACGGATCGTCATGGCGATATAGGCGAAGGGCATGATGAAGGGCCAGGTGACGTAGCGGAACGTCTGCCAGGGCGTGCAGCCATCGACGCGCGCCGCCTCGATCGGCTCCTTCGGCATGGCGAGCAGGCCGGCCAGGATGAGGATGGCGAAGACCGAGGTGGACGACCAGACTTCGGCGACGAGGATCGCGAAGAAGGCGAGCGAACCGTCGATCAGCCACGGGATCGCTTGATCGGTGAGGCCGAGCGACTGCAGGGCGTTGTTCACGAGGCCGATATTGTCGTTGAACATGAACTTGAACTGGAAGCCGACGAGGATCGGCGAAAACATCATGGGAAACATCATGATGGTGCGCAGCAGCCGCTGGCCGCGCGTGGCCTTCTCGACAAGCATGGCCAAGCCGAGGCCGAGCAGCATCTCGACATTGAGCGCGACCGTCAGCAGGAGCACGGTCCGGCCAAAGGCCGTCCAGAACTCGATATCCGTCAGGATGCGCACATAGTTGCGGAAACCGATCAGGGTAAAGAGCGATGCCGGCTGCGTCAGCCGGAACGGCGTGAAGCTTGAATAGAGCGACAGGATCAGCGGAATGATGACGACGGCTGCCAGCACCAGAATGGCGGGCAGCAGAAGCAGAAACGGTGCCGGTGGCCTCCAGCCTTTCATATCGGCTTCTCCTGTCTTCACGAATGCAAGGAAAACCCGCCTGCCGAGACCGGTAGCGTTCTCTCGTTTTCCGAAATGTCATTAGGGGTGGCAAGTGGCGCCGCAAGGCGGCGACACAAGGGTTACAAGTGGCGCCGGGTGACCGGCGCCACAGGGTACGCTTAGAGCGCGCCCGCGTCTTCGAGGATCTGCGTTGCCTTGGCGGCGGCGGCATCCAGCGCTTCCTTGGAGGTCTTGTCGCCGAGGATGGCGGCCTGAAGCTCCGGATAGACGGCGTTGGAGATTTCGATCCACGATGCCGTCTGCGGTACTGCGAAGGCGTGCTTTGCGGCTTCCTGGAAGGCGCTCAGGACTTCCTTGCGGTACGGGTCGCTTTCAGCCTGCTGGATATTGTATTCCCAGACGGCCGTGCGCGTCGGCAGCGGACCGGCGGCGGATTCCAGCTTCTGGCTGTCCTCGTTGGTGAGGAACCAGACGAGCGAGGCGGCGGCGTCCTTGTTGGCGCAGCTTTCCGTGACCGAGAAGCCATGGTGGCCGGACCAGCCGGTGCGCTTGCCGGAAGAACCGGCCGGCTGCACCTTCACGCCGACATTGCCGGCAACCTTGGACGCCTTCGGGTCGTTGAAGAAGCTCGCCCAGCCAGGCCAGTCGAGATTGACCGCGATCGTGCCCGAGGCGAAGCCCTGGCCGAGATCGTCCCACAGATAGTTGGTCGTGCCGGCCGGAACGGCCTTGGCCTTGTAGAGGTTCACGAACCAGTCGAGCGCGCGCACGCCGGCTTCCGAATTGAAGGTCGGCTTGCCGTCAGCGGCGAGATATTCACCGCCTTCCGCGACCAGCATTTCATAGAAGCGGCCGTTGATCGCCTCTTCCTTGCCGGCATATTGCGTGCCGTAGAAATCCGGCGGGCTGGAGAAGAAGGTCGCCTGGTCGGTGACCTGCTGCCAGGTATCCGGCGGCGTCAGGTCGTAGCCGTACTTCTCCTTGAACGCCGCCTTCTTGGCGTCGTCCTGGTAGAGGCTCTTCTGGTAGTAGAGCGCGGAAACATCGAACTGCGCGCGCGGCAGCATGACCAGCTTGCCGCCGAGCGTCGAGGACGCGATGTTGGCCGGCACGAAGGCGCCGATCTCTTCCTTCGGCAGCAGCGCGTTCAGATCGGTGTAGATATCGGGATATTGCGGGGCGAAGGACGAATGGTTCGAGCCGACGCACCAGGTGATGTTGCCGGTCGCGATGTCAGACTTGATCTCCTTGTCCAGCTCGAAATGGTTCTTCTTCGAGAGAACGTTCACCTTCGCGCCGGTCGCCTTTTCCCATTCGGCGATGCGCGCATAGAGCGCCTCATACTGCTGACCGCCGATGAGCTTCGCATCGACGGTGACGCCTTCAAACTTACCCGGCAGATCGGCAGCAAGGGCAGCACCCGCCCACGCGCAGATCACGGCCCCGGCGGCAACGCCGGCTAGAAATCTTGTCATTCTTTCCTCCCAGTGGCTTTTCGCCAGCCCTTACCAATAAGAGCTTCATTCATATACAAACCATTTATTCATCTGGCGTCAAGTGATAACTGAGAACAGCGCATTGTCACGCCTGATTTATGCGTATATGAAATTGCTTATTCACAGGGGATGGCGCGTGTCAGAAGACGAAAACGATCGCTACAGGGCGCCGGCCCTCGACAAGGGCCTGGATATTCTCGAACTTCTCGCCGCCGTCGACGGCGGCCTGACCCAGGCGGAAATCGCCAAGCGGCTCGACCGCAGCCCGAACGAATTCTACCGGATGCTCGATCGGCTGGTGAAGCGCGGTTACGTCACCCGTATCGACGGCGACCGCTTTTCGCTCACCTTGAAACTCTTCGGCCTCGCCCAGCTGCACGCGCCTGTCCGCCGCCTCGTCTCCTTTGCCATTCCGCTGATGCGCGAGCTTGCCGAAACGTCGCGGCAGGCCAACCAGCTCGTCGTGTTCGACCGCGGCAATCCCGTCGTCATCGCCCAGCAGGAAGCGCCCGGATATTGGGGCATCTCCATTCGCGTCGGCTCGCGCATCAGCCTGTTCGAGACCGGGTCCGGCCATGCCCTGCTGGCGTTCCGCTCTCCGGAAGAGCGCATGCGCATGATCGCCGAAAATGTCGGCAGCGGCGGCGAGGATGCACGCGTGACGCCGGAATTCCTGGCGCGCCTCGACCTCATCCGCGCGCGCGGCTACGAGATGATGCCAAGCGCCCAGACGGCCGGCGTCATCAATCTTTCCGCACCGGTGCTTGGCGCGGATGGCACGGCGATCGCGGCTCTAACCGTCCCCTACATCACGCTGATCAACACGCCGACGGCGCCCGATATCTCCACCACCATCCAGCTGATTAGCGAGACGACGCGCACGCTTTCCGAAATGGCGGGCGCGGGCTTCAACGCAGACGATTGATAAAATTCGTATTTGAATAGATCATTCCTATGCGGCAGTGTCCTCACATCAGAGGAGACACGCATGCCGCCGACCGTCGGAATTGAAAGCACCCATCCCAAGACCATGCCGGAAGCCCACGCCGCCTTGCCGGTCTGGAACGCGGAAAACTGGTTCTACGAGGATTTCGAGATCGGCCACAGGATCCGCTCGCTGCGCCGCACGATCTCGGAAGGCGAATCGATGCAGTTCAATGCGCTGGTGCTCGACATGCACCCCTATGTCGGCGACCAGATCTTTGCGGAGAGCGAAGGCCTGTTCGGGCGCCGCCTCGTGGCAGGCGCCTTCGTGTTTTCGGCCGGGCTCGGGCTGGTGGCGACGAACTGTGTCAACGCCTTTTCCTACGGCTACGATCGCCTGCGCTTCATCAAGCCCGTCTTCATCGGCGACACGATCTATACGATCCGCACCAATCTCGATAAGCATCCGAAATACGACGAACTCGGCCTCATCCGCGCGTCCTACGAGGTCTTCAAGGGCGAAGGCGAACTCGTGCTCTACTGCGAGCATATCCAGACGGTGAAATACCGCGACGGCAAGCCTCAGGCGTGAGTGGGGCGCCTGCCCCACTCGAGGGTCGTCCTACCGAAAGCTTCGCAGAAAGAGGTCGTTGAGGTCCGCGACGGCTTTTGCTGCCGGTTCGCGGCCTGTGACCGCCTGATTGATGCGTTGGGATGCGGCCTCCTGGAACGGCATGTAGCCGTCATGCCGCGGCCGAAGCCAGGCGCCCTCCAGCGTGCGTCGCGTGTTGCGGTAGAAACCGAGCGTCGCCACATTGGCACCCTCGTCTTCCCACCCGGCCGCATGGCCGGGTTGTCCGCCGGAGCGCCAATAGCGACCGGCCTGCTGCTCTGCGCCGGCAATCCAGTAGGCAAAATCGATCGCAGCATCGCGATTGGCTGAAAAGGCCGAGACGGCAATACCCGTGCCGCCGAGCGCCGATCCGACCGGCCCGCCGACGCCCGCCACCGGCATGTCGGCAAAGGCGATGCGGTTTGCCCGGAACCCTTCCAGGGAATAGCTGACATAACCGTAGATCAGTGGGGAAAGACTGCAACGCGCATCCGCTTCGCCCATCCTGTCCAGCACGGCGATCGGATCCATGCTGATACAGGCGGGATCGATGAGTGCGGCCAGTTCCCGGATCATTTCAATGGCCTGAACGCCGATATCCGCATCGACGAAGGGCCGGTCTTTTTCCACCGAGCACGGTCTGCCGAGATTGCCGCACAGCGTGAACAGACACATCAGGGAATGCGGCGGGCGCAGCGGCAGCAGGACCTCGCCGGTTTTCGCAAGGTCGAGAACATCCTGCCACGTCGTCGGCGCGGCACCGAGGCGATCCGGGCGGTAGGCGAGCACCTGCGTGGCCGCGTCGATCGGGAAGGCCCATTGGCGACCCTGCCAATTGTAGCTCGGGAAGGACGCGCCGACGGTGCCGGCCGAAAGCCCGGCGAAATCCGTCTCCCGGCCAGGCACATCGAGCGCCGCAAGGCAGTTCTCCGCCGTGATCTGGCCGACATGCGGGTGGTCGATGACGATGAGATCGTAGAGCCGGGCGAGTTCCTCCACCGGGTAGCTCTCGAAATCCTGCAGCGAGCGCTTGTCCCATTCGACGGCGACACCGGTCTGCTTCAGCCAGTCTTCGGAGCAGGCCACCATCGGATCGTAACCGCGGGGATGGCTCCAGGTCATGCCTTTCAGGACGATCGTGCTCATCAGGCAAATTCCTCACGGATGCGAGCGGTGTGTTCGCCGATCCGCGGCGCGGCGCGGCCGCCGGACGGCCGCGTGCCATCCACGCGGATGGGGCAGCGGGTCGTGCCGACGGAGACATCGTCTTCGCGCGTCACGGTTTGCAGCATGTCCAGGATCTGGAAGCCCTCGCTCGTCAGCAGTTCGGGCCACTCCAGCACCTTGGAGCACCAGATATCGGCGGGCTCCAGTATGGAGAGCCAATGATCGACCGTTTCGGCCGCGATGCGCGCCGCGATGATCTGCTTGATCGTATCGCGCTCGGTGAACCAGGCCTTGGCGTCATCGCGATAGACCGCCAACGCATCCAGTTCCAGCAGGTCCTGCAAGCGCCCGATCGGCATCATGGCGATGGCGAGATAACCATCCTTGGCCGGATAAACGCCATAGGGCGCCGAAAGATAGGCATGCGCGCTGCGAAAACCGGACCGCTTCGGCTTGCGGCCGCCATCGTTCAGATGCGTGGTCAGCACCTCGAACTGGAAATCGACGAGGCTTTCGAGCAGGCTGGTCTGGATATGCGCGCCCTTGCCGGAAATGCCACGGCGCACGAGCGCCGCAAGAATGCCCTGGCAGGTATTGGCGCCGGCCAGCATGTCCGCGACGGCGAGACCGAACGGCACCGGCCCCTGCTGCTCGTCGCCATTCAGCCACATCAGGCCCGAGCGCGCCTGCGCCAGGAGATCCTGTCCCGGCCGCAGGACCCAGGGCCCCTCTTCGCCATAGCCGCTGATCGAGGCATAGACGATCGCCGGGTTGATCGCCTTCACCGCTTCGTAATCGAGGCCGAGCCGTTCGATGACGCCCGGCCGGAAATTCTGGATGACGACATCCGCCGTGCCGATCAGCTTGCGCAGGAAAGCGAGATCGTCGGCATTCTTCAGGTCGATGCCAAGGCTTTCCTTGCCGCGGTTGATGGCGTGGAACAGCGTCGAATCCCCGCCGACCTCCGTGTCGCTGAGATAAAGCCGCCGTGAAAGGTCGCCACCATCAGGCCTCTCGATTTTTATGACGCGTGCGCCAAGGTCGAGCAATCGAAGCGAACAATAGGGGCCAGATAGGAATTGGCTCATATCGATGACGGTTAAGCCGGCCAACAATCCGTTATCGTCCATTTCCCCCCCAGTTCAAACCAGTCGCGTAAATTTCTATGTGAATGTTCGCTTTATATATGAGCGCATGGAGCGAACTGTCAACACAACGTTGATCCGCACGGAACCTGCCGTGATACACGGCGTACCGGCCGATACGGGCCTTCCCATCGGGAAAACGCGCTTTTTGAAAATGATTTGGCAGCGTGCGCTCTGGTCCGTTGCCGAAAGCGCGGGAGGACGGCATCGCCGATCTCGAAAATGGAATTGGGCCCGGCTACCGGCCCTCGGCGTTCCGCCGTTACGAGTTTGGTCGGATCGCAAGAAAAGGCGTCCATTGCCGCATCAGATGCGATGCATCTGATGCGGCATGCGGGCGATAGGGACGGCGGTCCTCAGTCTTCGAAAGCACCCGAACGCAACAGGGCCCGCGTCGCGCAAACCAGCGTGTTGAGCGGACGGTCATCCCGATAGACCGGAGCGGTCTTTCGCACACGGCCGTAGAGGGCCTGCGTGCCATTCGCCCTGCCGCTCGGGCCGGGCTGCATGTCATAGGCCTGCGCAGCCGCCAGGACCTCGATGGCGAGCACGGTTTCGAGATTGGCGATGATCGCCAGCGCCTTGTCGG
This sequence comes from Shinella sp. CPCC 101442, assembly GCF_024704725.1. Lineage (GTDB taxonomy): Bacteria > Pseudomonadota > Alphaproteobacteria > Rhizobiales > Rhizobiaceae > Shinella. The sequence continues at coordinate 1,080,923 of NZ_JALIQS010000002.1, forward strand.
CGGCGGGTGTGGCGTGGGTGAGGATGTCTTCCTGCAAGGCGGAGGTTATGCCGCCGTCGAGACTGGCGGGGGCCGCAAGGCGGCGGTTTTCCGCGACAAGCCCGACCGCCGTGTACTGGATGATCATGAAGCCGGACGAGACGCCGCTGCCCTCCGCGAGGAAGGCGGGCAGACCGCTCACCAGCGGATTGACGAGCCGGTCGATGCGGCGTTCGGAAATGGCGGCAAGCTCCGCTGCCGCGATGCCAAGCGCATCCATGGCAAGGCCGAGCGCCGCACCCACGGCGTGGGCCTGAGAATGCACCTCGGGCGCCTCCGGCGAGCCGGCGACGACCGGGTTGTCCGTGACGCTCGACAATTCCCGGTTCACCACCTCCGCGATCTGCGCGACACTGTCGCGCACCGCGCCATGCACCTGCGGCACGGCGCGCAGGCTGAGCGGGTCCTGCGTGCGGGAGCCTGCGGATTGGGCGAGCAACGCACTGCCCGACAGCAGGCGGCGCAGGTTTTCGCCGACGGCCTGAAGGCCGGGCGACGTGCGCAGTGCGAGCGGCGCGGCGGCGAAGGGACCCGCCTGCGCACCGAGATTTTCGTAGCTCATCGCTGCGCCGGCATCGGCCCAATCGAGCAGATGCGTCGCTCGAGCGACGGCAAGGCTGGCAAGACCGGTTGCGCAGGGCGTTCCGTTGACGAGGCTGAGGCCTTCCTTGGCCCCAAGCACCAGCGGCGCGCGCCCGAGTGTCTCCAGGGCTTGCCGGCCGGAGATGGTCTCACCCTTGTGACGCGCCTCGCCCTCACCAATCAGCACTATGCCGATGGCGGCTGCATGGGTGAGGTAGCCGACCGAACCCTTCGATGGGATGACCGGCAGGATATCGGCGTTGAGCAACGCCAGCAGCGTCTCCACCGTCTCCACCCGCACGCCGGAATAGCCGTGCGAAAAGTTGGCGATCTGCGCGGCCATCACGGCGCGGGTTTCTTCCCGGCCGAGCGGTTCGCCGACCCCGCAGGCGTGGCTGAGGAGAATGTTGCGCGACAGCGCCTGCTGCTCGGGAATATCCACGATCACATCGCATAGCGCGCCGACGCCGGTATTGATGCCGTAGCCGCGCACGCGCTTTTCGACAAGTGCGTCGACGATGGCGCGCGCATTCGCGATGCGCTGCCATGTCGTGTCCGATAGGGAGAGCGCCGCGCCCCTGGCGACAGCGGCGATCTCCTGGAAGCTCAAGGGGCGATCGAGAACGATCGTCTCAGGCATGATGCGGCTCTCCTGCGCCGGCGCGGCGCTGCACGAAGCGGGCGACATAGTCGTTGGCGGGGCTGTTGAGGATTTCGCTCGGCGTGCCGACCTGCACCAGCTTGCCATCCTTAAGGATTGCGATCTGCGCGCCGATACGCAAGGCCTCGTCGAGATCGTGCGTGATGAAGACGATGGTCTTGTGCAGGTTCTTCTCGAGCTGGAGCAGCTGGTCCTGCATATCGGCGCGGATCAGCGGGTCGAGCGCGGAAAAGGCCTCGTCCATCAGGATGACGTCGGTATCGGCGGCAAGCGCCCGTGCCAGACCGACGCGCTGCTTCATGCCGCCGGAAAGCTGGTGCGGAAACTTGTTCTCATAGCCGGCAAGACCGACGGTCTCGATCCACTTCATGCCGATAGGCTTCGCATCGTCCTTGGCGAGCCCGCGCACGCGCTGGCCATAGACGACATTCTGCAACACGGTGCGATGCGGCATCAGGCCGAAATTCTGGAAGACCATGCTGACGCGGCGGTTGCGGAAATCGCGCAGCTCCTTGGGCTTCAGATCCAGCACGTTGCTGCCATCGACGAGGATTTCGCCGCTCGTCGGCTCGATCAGGCGGTTGATGTGGCGCACCAGCGTCGACTTGCCGGAACCCGAGAGACCCATGATGACGAAGACGCGGCCGCCGGGAATATCGAGGCTGACATTGTCGAGGCCGACGCTGCACCCGGTCTTGGCGAGGATTTCGCCCTTGTCGGCGCCTTGCTGGGTCATGGCGAGTGCCGCCTTCCAGTTGCCGCCGAAAATCTTGGAAACGTTGCGGATCTTGATGTCAGTCATTGCCGCGCTCCTTCCGGCTCATCTGGCCAAAACCCTGCGTGATGCGATCGAGCACGATCGCGAGGATGACGATGCCGACGCCGGCTTCCAGCCCCTTGCCGACATCGAGCGTCTGGATGCCGTTCAACACCTGCTCGCCGAGACCACGCGCGCCGATCATCGAGGCGACGACGACCATCGAGAGCGCCATCATGATCGTCTGGTTGAGACCGGCCATGATGGTGGGCGTGGCAAGCGGCAGTTCGACGCCGAAGAGGATCTGCGACGGGCTGCCGCCGAAGGCGGTTGCGGCTTCGACGACTTCGCCGTCCACCTGGCGGATGCCGAGGTCGGTGAGGCGAATGAGCGGCGGCACCGCATAGATGATGGTGGCGAGCACCGCCGGCACCTTGCCGAGGCCAAAGAGCATGATCGCCGGAATGAGATAGACGAAGCTCGGCATGGTCTGCATGACATCGAGCACCGGCAGCGTGATGCGCCGCATCAGCTCGCTCTTGGCAAGCCAGATGCCCATGGGCACGCCGATGGCCACCGAGATGAGGCTGGCGATCAGCATCAGCGCCAGCGTCTGCATCGTCAGATCCCAGAGGCCGAGCGCGCCGACGGCGAACAGCATGACGGCGACCGTGACGACCAGCGAGATCTTCTTCGACGCGGCCCAGGCAAGCGCCAGGAAGACGAGGAAGACGGCCCACCAGGGCAGGCCGCGCAGGATCCATTCCACGAAAAGGATGGCCTGAAGCAGCGTCTGCGAGATCGCCTTGAAGACGAACCCGTAGTTCACCACCAGCGACTGCACGAAATCGTTGATCGGGCCTCGAATGGAAATATGGAAAGCTTCAGGAAACATCGGTGACATCCTCGCGCGCGCCAACCGCCCCTCCGGCAGCCGGCCCCTGTCCTGACGGGAAAAGACTGCGCGCCGTTCTTGCGGCGCGCAGTCCTGCGGTTACTTGACGGCAGCTTCGATGCGCGCCTTGGCATCTGCCGAAACCCAGCCGCCCCAGACGTCGGCCTTGGTCTGCAGGAAGTTCTTGGCAGACGCAACAGCATCGACCTTCTGGTCGGTCATGTAGGCGAGGCTGGCATTGACTTCCTCCAGCGGGAAGGTCGCCTTTTCGAGGATTTCCACGATTTCCGGCGCTTCGCTTGCGAAGGTGCTGTTGATGCCATAGGCGACTTCGACGGACGGGAAGGCGCAGCCGGCTTCACGCTTGCCGTCGGCGCTCGTCAGTTCCTTCCAGCAGGCTTCGCTGTAGGCCGGCTCCTCGAGCTGGACGAGCTTGTACTTGCCCATGATCGCCGTCGGGCTCCAGTAGTAGAACAGCATCGGCTCCTGCTGGAGATAGGCGGCGGCAATGGCGGCATCAAGCGCCGTGCCGGTGCCGGGGCGGAAGTTCACATAGGCCTCGCCGAGCTTGTAGGCTTCGAGCTTGGCGGTGTTGACGCCCTCGCAGGTCCAGCCCGAGGGGCAATTCAGGAAACGGCCCTTGGTCGGCTCCTCCGGGTCCTTGAACAGTTCGACGAATTTCGGGTCGGAAAGCTGCCCGACGCTCTTGAGGTCCGCCGCCTTCGCTCCATCGCCCTTGACGAGATATTCCGGCACGAACCAGCCTTCCGCCGCGCCGACGAACGTCTTGCCGACCGACTTCACCTGGCCGGCTTCGGCAGCCTTGTTCCAGACGTCGGAACGGCCGATCCATTCCTCGGCGAAAATCTGCACGTCGTTGTTGGCCGTCGCCTGTTCCAGCGTCACGGAGTTGCCGGGAATGGAATCGACCTTGCAATCGTAGCCCTTGCTGAGGATTTCCTTCATGACTTCGGTAATGAAGGCGCCGCTTTCCCAGTCGATGCCGGCAAAGGTGACGGTCTTGCCGTCGCCGCAATAGGAAGCGTGGGCCGTGCCGGCCGAACCGCCGAGAAGCGCGACGGCGGCGAGAAGTGCGTATTTCAGTTTGGAATTCAGCATGTCAGTTCCCCTTTTTGATGATGTGACGTTGAAAACCGGATTTGGAGGCCGCTGTCGCGGCCGGCATGCCATGTGGAACCTTTCCTCAAGTTCACTATACAACTTAACAGACATTAATCCTGCGATGCCGACAACAGAGCGCGCCTGATGGCGACATCTTTTGTCGATTTTCGAATGAAGCTCCAAAGCGAAGCCTCGAAAGCCGCAAGCGACATCCACTCCCCGGCCATGACCGCCTTAAAGCGTCAGTTTCAGGTATTTTTTGTACTCTTCCGCGCGTCGGAAAGGCGTGAAAAGCTGTTTTTGAGGCCCCCACCTCTATCGGCGCACCCATTACGCGGGCGCTGCCCATATTGCGGCCAAACCAAAGACAAGTTTTGCGATCCGCCTCAAGTTGTATATGCAACATTGCAGATTTTTAACAGACAAGCAAGTGGCGCAAATCGAAAACCGCGCTTACTTTCATCGGATATATTCTGTAAGCAGGTGCTGATCTCAATGCGGGGAGCCGTGGCGATGCTGAACCAAGACACCGGCCTTTCGCCGAGGGACGCGAAGGATCGTGGCGCGCCGATCTATGAGTGGATGAAGACCGAAATCCGGGCGCGGATCGAGACCGGCGAATGGCCGGTCAACCATCGCATTCCCTCGGAAAACGAACTGGTGGAATCGCTTGGCGTCAGCCGCATGACGGCCAATCGCGCATTGCGCGAGCTCGCCAACGAGGGGGTGATCACCCGCGTGCAGGGCAAGGGCTCGTTCGTCGCGCCCAAGAAGCGCAGTGCGCAGGCGCTTGGCGTGCGCAACATTGCCGACGAGATCCTGGAGCGCGGCTCGGTCCACCGCACGGAACTCATCCTCGCCCAGAGCGAAACCTGTGGCCACGAACTGGCGGCGGCGCTGGAGCTGGATGTCGGCGCGCAGTGCTTCCATTCGGTCATGGTGCATAACGAAGATGACGTACCGATCCAGCTGGAGGACCGCTTCGTCAATCCCGCCGTCGCGCCTGACTATCTGGAGCAGGATTTCGTCGCGACGACGCCCAATGCCTTCCTGACGAGCATCGCGCCGATTGCCAAGACAGAGCAGTTCATCGAGGCCGTGCTGCCGCAACCCTGGGAATGCAAGGTTCTCGCCATCGCCCGCTTCGAGCCGTGCATCCTCATCCGCCGCCGTACCTGGTCGCACGACCGGGTGGTGACGTCGGTCCGGCTGCTCTATCCAGGCTCGCGCTACCGCCTGCAGAGCAACTTCTGACCGACGGACGGCCAACACGCGGCCGAAACCGCTGTCGCCGTCGATGAACGGGCTGAGCGATCAATTGCGGCTATCTCCGATGGAGAAGGCCGGCTGAAGACCAGCCCGCCGTCTTCCTTCACGACACCTTGATCGCCCGACATCCGGCGCGGCCGCACAATGGCGCGGGGCCGTCCGAAGGCTGCGCGACGATCGGCTTCTGTCGAATTTCTTTACAAGCTCAAACGGATATTCACGGTAGGATCGCCATTCCATGGCGCTTCGAGTGCCTGCGCGTTGACTTTTGTCAGCGTCAGTGACTAATGTCAAAACATCCGACGAAAGAACCCTGATGCCTGTCCGACCGAACGACCAGATCATTCACAAGGCCGCCTGGCTCTACTACACGCATGGCCTGCGGCAGGACGAGGTCGCCCAGCGGCTCGGAATCTCCCGCGCCTCGATCGCCATGTATCTGCGCAAGGCGCGCGAGATGGGGATCGTCACGATCTCGACCTCCTCGGAGCTGTTTTCCGACGACGTGCTGGCCCGCGAGCTGGAAGACGCGACGGGGCTGACCACCGCGTGGCTGGTGCCGGAAGATCGTCAGGCGATGGATCCGGCGGCGGAAATGCCCGTCGTTGCCGCTTCGGTCTTTCTCGAACTGATCAACAAGGGCGACCGGATCGGCGTCGCCTGGGGCCGCACCGTCTATCACATCGCCGACGTCATGCCCTTTGCCGACCTGCGCGGCGTCACCGTCGTGCAGCTCTGCGGCAATCTCGGCGCGCCCTATTCCTACCGGCCGGACCAGTGCACCACCGAAATCGCCCGGCGCCTGAATGCGGAAGGCATCAACTTCTATGCGCCGCTCGTGCTCTCTTCCGAGCGCCTCGCCGATGAGCTGCGTGGCGAGCCCGTCATCAAGGAGCAGCTTGCGACGATCTCGGATTGCAATCTCGCACTCTATTCCGTCGGCGGCATCGAGGACGACAGCCATCTCGTCAAATGCGGCGCGCTGTCGGCGGCCGACATGCATGCCATGGGCGAGAAGGGTGCAGCCGGCGTCATCGCCGGCCAGTTGATCGACCATGATGGGCAATGGATGGACTGCAACCACAATCGCCGCTGCATTTCCGCCGATCTCGATTCTATCCGTTCCATCAAGAAACGCATGCTGGTCGTGCAGGAGGACAACAAGTTCGAGCCGCTGCTGGCCGCGCTGAAGGGCGGCTTCGTCTCGCATCTCGTCGTCACCACATCGATGGCGCGGCGGATTTTGCAGCGCTGGTCCAAGGATGGGCTCGGCAAGAGCGGTTTGAGTAAAGACGGTTCGGGCAAGGCTTGAGCCAAGACTGTTTGGGTCCGCCGATGCCGGCCGGACCGGTTTATCGGGAGGCTGAACACGATGGAAAATCTCTGGCGCGACGACGAGGCGGAAAAGGTCGTCGCCGGCTATGCGGCAAAGGGCGTCAACCGCGACCTGGCGCTGCGCACCTATACGACACGGCTGCTCGGCGGCGAGCCACGCCTTGTGCTGCACGGCGGCGGCAACACCTCCGTGAAGACCGAAGTGACCGATCTCGTGGGTGACACTCACGCCGTACTCTGCGTCAAGGGCAGCGGCTGGGATATGGGCGTAATCGAGCCGCCGGGCCTGCCCGCCGTGAAGATCAGCGCGCTCCTCAAGAGCCGCAAGCTCGAAAAGCTCTCGGACGAGGACATGGTGACGCTGCTGCGCGCCAATCTGATCGATCCCGGTGCGCCGAACCCCTCGGTGGAAGCGCTGCTGCACGCCTTCCTGCCGCACAAATTCATCGACCACACCCATTCGACCGCTATCCTCGCCATCGCCGACCAGGCGAAGAGCCGGGAGATGAGCGCCGAACTCTTCGGCACCAAGATGGGTTTCGTGCCCTATATCATGCCCGGCTTCGCGCTCGCCAAGGCGGCCGCCGAAGTCTTCGAGCAGGACCCGACGGTCGAGGGCCTGATCCTCGACAAACACGGCATCTTCACCTTCGGCGACACCGCCAAGGAAGCCTATGACCGGATGATCCACTATGTCACGGTCGCAGAAGACCATGTGAAGACCAACGGCCGCAACCCCTTCACGCCGGCCGCCCTGCCCGCTTCGCTGGCAAGCCCCGCCGACATCGCCGCCATGCTGCGCGGTGCGGTCGCGGTCGACAGGGGCGAAGGCCGCTACGACCGCATGGTCAGTGTGTTCCGTTCGTCTCCGGCCATTCTCGACTTCGTCAACGCGGTTGAAGTCAACGACATCGCAGCACGTGGCGTGTCCACGCCCGATCTTTCCATCCGCATCAAGACCGGCCCGATGGTGCTGCCGGCACCGGCCAAGGACGATCTTGCCGGCTACCGCGCGGTCATCGACCAGCATGTCGCCGCATTCGCCGCCGACTACACCGAATACTTCCGCAGCAACGACGCCCGCGACGACGTCAAGCGCACCATGCTCGATCCCATGCCGCGTCTGACGCTGGTGCCCGGCCTCGGCATGTTCGGCCATGGCCGGACCTTCAAGGATGCGACGATTGCCGTCGATGTCGGCGAGATGTGGATCGAGGCCGCACGCGACGCCGAATCCGTCGGCCGTTTCGAGCCGGTCAGCCGTCCCGATCTCTTCGATCTCGAATACTGGTCGCTGGAACAGGCGAAGCTGGCCGGCGCCAAGCCGAAACCTTTCACCGGACAGGTCGCCATCGTCACCGGCGGGGCCGGCGCCATCGGCGCGGCGGTTGTCAAGGCTTTTGCGGCCGAGGGCGCCCATGTCGTGGCGCTCGATCTCGATGGCGAGAAGGCGGCGGCAGTCGCCAAGGCGGCTGGCAACGGATCCATCGGCATCGCCTGCGACATCACCGATCCCGTCTCCGTGCGCACCGCCTTCGACAAGGCGATCGCCACCTTTGGCGGTGTCGATATCGTCGTGTCCAATGCGGGTGCGGCCTGGGAAAGCCCGATCGCCACGATGGACGACGCGTTGCTGCGCAAGAGTTTCGAACTGAACTTCTTCGCCCACCAGACCGTGGCGCAGAATGCCGTGCGCATCATGAAGGCGCAGAAGACCGGCGGCGTGCTGCTGTTCAATGCCTCGAAGCAAGCAGTCAATCCCGGCGCGAAGTTCGGCGCCTATGGCCTGCCGAAGGCCGCAACGCTCTTCCTGTCGCGGCAGTACGCCCTGGAACACGGCGCCGACAACATCCGCGTCAACGCCGTCAATGCCGACCGCATCCGCTCCGGCCTGCTGAACGACGAGATGATCGCCAACCGCGCAGCGGCCCGCGGCCTCTCCGTCAAGGACTATATGGGCGGCAACCTGCTCGGCCTCGAAGTGACGGCCGAAGACGTCGCGCGCGCCTTCGTGCACCACGCGCTTGCCGAACGCACGACCGCCGACGTCACCACCGTCGATGGCGGCAATATCGCAGCAGCGATGCGCTGAACCCGAGAATTGGCGCGGGGCGGCCTTAGGGCCGGCCCGCTCTAACGCAGAAGGCGGCGCTCCAGAAACGACTGCATGTCACGCCGGCCATCGACAACGCAGTAGACCACCACATCCTGCCCCATGATGCGGTAGACCACACGCCACGGCTTGTGATGGAGTTCCCGATACTCGCCGAGGCCGATGGAGACGAGTTCCTTCGGGATGTTCCCGCGCTCGGGGAATGCATCCAGGCCGGTGATCGCAGCCTCGATCTCGCCGAGGATGCGCTCTGCCGTGTCTGCTCCATCCCGGCGCGCAATGAAGTGATAGAGGTCCTCGATGTCCCGCTCGGCGTCCTGCGAAAGAAGAACGCGCCAGCCCATCAGCGTTTGGACAGGCGCTTGCGGATTTCAGCGAAGGCCTCACTGGCGGGACGTACCTTGCCGTCTTCGACCTGCCGTGTCGTCAACGCCAGCACCTTCAGGAGAGCGAGCGTCTCCTGCGTTTCTTCGTACTGGCCGACATCCTGAAGCACGGCCTTGGCTTCGCCGTGAACGGTCAGCACCACCGGCTGGCGGTTTTCCGAAAGAGCGCGCACGACTTCGGGCGCATGCGCCTTGAGGTAACTGATCGGCCGGACCTGTTCGGAAAACTTCATGGAGGGCTCCTTCGGACCAAATATAGTCTTTTAAAGGACCAGGCACAATAAGAAGGGGCGGCCCGATGGGCCGCCCCTTCTTCATTCGCTAACCCGAAATCAGGGCTTCGGCATCCATGCCGGCATGACGACATCGGCATGGGCGAACTGCGGCAGCTTCACGCCGAGTTCTTCCATGTTCTTGATGTCCTGATCGTTGAGATCCTTCTGGGTGATCAGGGTCGGCGGCACGATGACCTGCTTGCCCGGGTCTTCACCGGCCAGCAGCATGGCGAGCGAGCGCACCGAGACCTGACCGACCACGGCCGGGTTCGTCGCAGCCGTCGCAGCCCAGGCCGAGCCGGATTCGCGCATGGCGGCGATGTCCGAGGTCGAGATGTCGGCCGAGTAGATCTTGACGCTCGACGACATGCCGGCTTCGTCGACGGCGATCTTCACGCCCTTGGCGAATTCGTCATAGGGGGCGAACATCACGGTGATGTCGGGGTTGGCTGATATCACCGAACGCGCCTGGTTGGCGACCGAGTTGGCGATCGGGTTGTCCATCGTGCCGAACTGGGCGGCCTCGTTGATGCCCGAGTATTTCGCCTTGAACTCCTTCCAGGTCTCGTCACGGCGGTCGAGCGGCGCGATGCCGGCGACGTAGACGTAGCCGGCCTTGAAGCTCTCGCCATTGTCCTTGATCGCCTGCTCGAGTGCGAGGCGAGCCAGGTCACGGTCCGACTGCTCGACCTGCGGGATCTTGTCGTTTTCGACATTGACGTCGAAGGCGACGACCTTGATGCCGGCATCGACGGCACGCTGGGCGGCTTCCTTCATGGATTCCGTCAGGCCGTGCTGGATGATGATGCCCTGCACGCCGAGCGCGATGGCCTGGTCGACCATGTCGGCCTGGAGTGCTGCGTCCTGACGGCTGTCGAAGACCTGAAGCTGGACGCCGAGCGCCTTGGCCTGCGCTTCCACGCCGGCCAGGTAGGACTGGAAGAAGTCGCCGGTCGAGAGATAGCGCACGAGCGCGATCTTCACCTCGCCGGGCTTGTCGAACGGCTTGGGCATATCCGCCGCAAAGGACGGCACGGCAAACGACGCCGCGGCCATCAGCCCGAGCGTCAGCTTGCCCAGGGTTCTACGCGTAAAATTCATGTCAGTCTCCTCCACTGGTGAACTTTGGTGATCCGCCGGGGTTTTTCCCCTCAGCGTTTGCCTCTTTTCGAGAGCGCAAAGGTGAAAATCAGGGCGATGACGAGCACGGCGCCCTTGACGAAATCCTGGGTGTAATAGGGCGCATTCATCATCGTCAGGCCCTGCAAGAGGATGCCGACGAAGAGCGCGCCGATGGCCGTTCCGAAGGCGTTCGGCTTGGCGGCACCGAGCACGGCAAAGCCGATCAGCGCTGCCGCGACGGCGTCGAGAAGCAGGTTGTTGCCCGAGGCGATATCGCCGCGCCCAAGGCGGGCGGCCAGCAGAATGCCGCCGATCGAGGCGAAGACGCCCGAGATGATATAGGCCGAGATCTTGTAGGCATTGACCGGCGCACCGGCGAGGCTTGCGGCGCGCTCGTTGGAGCCGACGGCATACATCATGCGGCCGAAGCGGGTGTATTCGAGGAAGAACCAGATGACGATGGCGAGCACGATCAGCACGACCACCGAGACCGGCACGAGATTGGGCAGGATCAGGTCGAAGCGGTGGCGGCCGAGCGCCAGGAAGGCCGGGCTGAAGGCGCCCGTCGCCGTCGAACCGTCGGGCAGCGTCATGCCGGTGGCAATCGAGCGACCCTCGGTCGGGATGCGCTGGAGGCCGAGCAGCAGGAACATCATGCCGAGCGTCGCGAGCAGATCCGGCACGCGCATGTAGACGATGATGATACCGTTGACGAGGCCGACGAGCACGCCGACGGCCAGGCAGACGAGCGTCGCCGTCAGTGCGTCACCGCCCATCACCACCATCACATAGGACGAGGCCATCATGGCCGTGGTGGCAACCGAACCGATCGAAAGGTCGAAACCGCCGACGACGAGCGTCGCGGTGACGCCCAGCGCCAGAATACCCGTTATCGATACGGATTGCAGGATGAAGACCGCGCTCTGCGGCGAGGCGAAGCCGCCGGTGACAGCCGAGAAATAGAGCACCATGCCGACGAGCAGCACGAGGAAACCGTATTTGATCGCGGTTTCCCGGATATTGAGGGCGGCCGGCGGGATGGTGCCGGTGGCGGCGGATTTGCTCTGTTCACTCGTCATCATGCACTGACCTGTTGATAGAATTGCCCGGCGATCTCGGAGAGCAGCCGCTCGACATCGATGTCGGTATTGCGGTGCTCGCCCACGATGGTCTGTTCCGACATCACCAGGATGCGGTCGGCGACCTCGAAGGCTTCGTCGAGTTCCGTCAGGAAAAGAATGGTGGTTCGCCCGGCGGCGGAGGCGCGCAGCTTCGCGCCGATATCGCGGCGGGCGGCAATGTCGACGCCCTGGAAGGGTTCGTCGAGGATGAGCAGGCGCGACGGCTCGGACAGCCAGCGGCCGACCATGACCTTCTGCTGATTGCCGCCCGACAACGTCTGCATCTCGTCGCGCTCGCTGCGGCAGACAACACCGAGTTCGGCGATCTGTTGGCGCGCCTTGAGCTTCTCCGCCCGGCGGCTGGCAATGCCGAGGGACGACAGCCGGCGCAGAAAGGGCAGGCTGATATTCTCGTAGATATTGAAATCCGGCACGATGCCGCTGATCGCACGGTCCTTCGCGACGAGGAAGACGCCCTGCGCAATCGCCTGGCCTGTCGACTTCGGCGCATAGCGCTTGCCGTCCAAGGTCATTTCACCCGCCGTCGGCGCGCGTGCGCCAAACAGCGTTTCGGCGAGCGCCGTCTTGCCGACGCCGACAAGGCCGGTGACGGCGACGATTTCGCCATCGCCGAGATCGAAATCGAAGGGCCGCGTCTGTTCGGACAGTTTGAGACCGCGCACGCCGAAGACCGGGCGGCCCGCCGCGCGCACCGCAACCTCGCCGGATGAGACCTTGCGGCCGAGCATGGCATTGACCGCACCTTCATAGTCGAGTTCCGGCCCCTCGAAACGGCCGGTAATGCGGCCATCGCGCAAGGCGAGAATGCTGTCGGCGAGGCGGCGGATATCCGACATGCGGTGCGAGATATAGAGAATGGCGACGCCGCGCGCCTTCAGGCGGTCGACGAGATCGAACAGGCGATCGGCCTCCGCGCTCGACAGCGACGAGGTCGGCTCGTCGAGGATCAGAACCTTCGGCTCATGCGCCATGGCGCGCGCGATGGCCACCATCTGGCGGTCGGCCAGCGTCAGGTCGTTGATATTGGCCGAGAGATCGATCGCAAGGCCCATGCGGGAGGCGACGGCGGCGGCCTCGCGCCGCACCCGGCGCGGATTGAAGAACAGCCGTGCGCCGCGCCCGCTCAGCCGGTCGAGCGTCAGGTTGGTCGCGACATCGAGATCGGCGACCACGCCGTCATTGATGTTCTGGTGCACGGTAACGACACCGGCGCGGATCGCCTCGGCCGGGGTTGCCGGATCGAAGGCGGCGCCCGCCAGCGTGATGGCGCCGGCATCCCGCGTGTAGACGCCGGAGAGGATGCGCACGAGCGTGGATTTGCCGGCACCGTTGGCACCCATCAAAACCGTCACTGCGCCTGCCTTGAGGTCGAGGTCCACACCCTGAAGCACCGTTACCGGACCAAAGGATTTGCGCACGCCCTCAATGCGAAACACTGCCTGTTCGCTCATGTATTCCTCCCGATGACGCCACGTTAGGATAGGCTCTCATCAAATGTCAAGGCCGTTGACAATTGACAGAATGATGCCTTAGCTGTGGACAAAGACGGCATGGCGGCAGGCGGAGGCGACCGCCCCATGCGCAGGAGGAGGACATCATGGACAGCCACGTCTTCGAGGCGCTGAGCGCCGAGACATTGCCGGTTCGGCTGGGCGCAAACGCCGCCCTGAAAGAAAGGATCGGTGACGATTCGTCCCGCTGGACCGTGAAGGAAGTCGGCGACGGCAACCTCAATCTGGTCTTCATCGTCACAGGTGAAACGGGCGCCGCCATCGTCAAGCAGGCGCTGCCCTATGTGCGCCTCGTCGGCGAGAGCTGGCCGCTGCCGCTCAAGCGCTCGTTCTTCGAATATCACGCGCTGAAGCGCCAGGGCGCGCGCGATCCCGGCATGGTGCCGGAAATCCTGTTTTTCGACGAGACGCAGGCCATCATCGTCATGGAGTTCCTGACGCCGCATGTCATCCTGCGCCGCGCGCTGATTGACGGCAGGGAGCTACCGAAGATCGGCCGCGACCTCGGCCTCTTCGTCGCTCGCACGCTGTTCCGCGGCTCCGACCTGTCCATGGTGACGCGCGAGAAGAAGGCGGATGTCGCGCTGTTCTCCGATAACGTCGAGCTCTGCGACATCTCGGAAAACCTCGTCTTTTCCGATCCCTATTTCGAAGCCGCGCTCAACCGCCACACCACGCCGCAGCTCGATCCGCTCGTTGCCGATCTGCGGGCCGACCGCGACCTCAAAGTCGAGGCGCAGCGGCTGAAACACCTCTTTTCCGCCAAAGCCGAAACGCTCTGCCATGGCGACCTGCACACCGGTTCCGTCATGGTCACCGATGACGAGACCCGCGTCATCGACCCCGAATTCGCCTTCTACGGCCCGATCAGCTTCGATGTCGGCATGCTGATCGCCAATTTCTGGATGAGCTATTTTTCGCAGGCCGGTCATGAGACGGCACCCGGCGCGCGCGACAGCATGCGCGCCTATCTGCTCGATACGATCGATACGCTGTGGGAGACGTTCCGCGCCGAATTTGCCCATCTCTGGCGCACCGAGCGCAAGGGCATCCTCTACCAGGCCAGCCTCTTCGAGGACCGCAACGACCCGCTCGCCGCCGAGCAGGCGCTCAACATCGTCATCGACGAGATCTGGCGCGAGATGCTGGGCTTTGCCGGCATCGAGATCCATCGCCGCATCCTCGGCCTTGCCCACAATGCCGATTTCGAAACCATCGCCGACCCCGACCGCCGCGCGCCCTGCGAAAGCAAGGCCTTGAAGCTCGGGCGTCACCTCGCCGTCAACCGGCAGCGCATCCACAGCCTCCGCGACATCCGCGAGACGGTGGAGCGGCTTGAAAAGGAGATCCTCGCGTGAAAGTCGGAGACCGCCACTACCATACGATCTGGCTGAACGAGGACGGTCGCGCCGTCGATATAATCGACCAGCGCTGGCTGCCGCACGAATTCCGCGTCGTCACGCTGAAGACCGTCGCCGATGTCGCCATCGCCATCAGAGACATGTGGGTGCGCGGCGCGCCGCTCATCGGCGTCACCGCCGCCTATGGGGTCGCCATCGCCATGGCGAAGGACGCTTCCGATGCGCATCTCGATGCGGTCTGGGAGGAGTTGAACGAAACGCGCCCGACCGCCATCAACCTGCGCTGGGCGCTGAATGCGATGCGCGAACATCTCAGCCCGCTGCCGGAGAGTGAGCGCGTGGACGCCGCCTATGCGCGCGCTGCCGAGATTGCGGAAGAGGATATCGAACTCAACCGCGCCATCGGCGCCAACGGCCTCGATGTGATCCGCAAGATCGCCGCCGGCAAGAAGCCGGGCGAGCCGGTGCGCATCCTTACCCATTGCAATGCCGGCTGGCTTGCAACCGTCGACTACGGCACCGCGACCGCACCGATCTACATGGCCGTCGAGGCGGGTATTCCGGTCCATGTCTATGTCGACGAAACGAGGCCGCGCAACCAGGGCGCCTATCTCACCGCCTGGGAAATGAATGGCCACGGCGTGCCGCACACGCTGATCGTCGACAATGCCGGCGGACACCTGATGCAGCATGGCGATATCGACATGGTGATCGTCGGCACCGACCGCACCACGGCGAACGGCGACGTCTGCAACAAGATCGGCACCTATCTGAAGGCGCTCGCCGCGCGCGACAACGACGTGCCCTTCTACGTGGCGCTGCCTTCACCCACCATCGACTGGACGGTGCATGACGGCGTCAAGGAAATTCCGATCGAGGAGCGCACCCCCGATGAAGTGAGCTTCGTGCAGGGCCGCGCCGCCGATGGCTCGATTGCCAGCGTGCGCATCTCGCCGGAGGGTAGTCCTGCGGCCAACCCCGCCTTCGACGTCACGCCCGCCCGCCTCATCACCGGCCTCATCACCGAGCGTGGCATCGCCACGCCGTCGCCCGAGGGCCTGAAGGCGCTCTTCCCGGAACGGAGCTGAGACGATGAGCCTGCCCAACCAGAAATCCACCGAGGAGATCGCGCTTGGCATCCGCCGACGCGTGTTCTTCCACACGATGAAGCACAATGGCGGCTATCTCAGCCAGGCCTGCTCGGCCGCCGAAAGCCTCGCGCTGCTCTATAACGAGGTGCTGAAGCTCGGCGAACCGACGCTGCCGAAGGTGCCGCTGCCATTCCGTGGCGTACCCTCCGCACACAACCCGGATGCCTTCACGGGTGCCGGCTATCACGGCCCCGTCGGCCCTGAATACGACCGCTTCTTCATCTCGCCGGCCCACTATGCGCTCGTCATCTATTCCGCGCTGATCGAGACCGGCCGGATGGACGAACATGCGCTCGACCATTTCAACAAGGACGGCGGCTCGGTCGAGATGATCGGTGCCGAGCACAGCCCCGGCATGGAAGTGACCACCGGTTCCCTCGCGCAGGGTCTCTCCATGGCGTCCGGCGTCGCCTGGGCGCGGCTGCGCAAGAAGGAACCCGGCAAGGTCTGGGTCTATATGTCGGACGGTGAATTCCAGGAGGGCCAGACCTGGGAATGCCTTGCGGCGATGAGCTATCACAAGATCGACAATATCCGCGTCATCGTCGATGTGAACCGCCAGCAATGCGACGGCGCCATGTCCTCGGTGCTCGATCTCGGCGATCTCGCGTCCCGTGTCGCGTCCTTCGGCGTCACCTGCCGTTCCGTGGATGGCCATGATCTCGGTGCGCTCAGCGAAGCCGCTGAAAGTGCGGAACCCGGCAAGCCGCTCGTCATCCTCGCCAACACCTCGCCCTATCAGGGCATGGATTTCCTCAAGAAGCGTTTCCCGCGCCTGCACTATGTGCGCTTCAAGAGCGCCGAAGAGCGGCTGGAAATGCGAGCTGCGCTGGCCGTCGAACTCGGCATCGATCTCACCGCGATGGAAGGGGCCTGACCATGGTCGAAATCGTCAACCGTCCCTATGCTAGGGCTTTCGAGGCCTTCGCCACCGCACGCCCTGAAGTGCTCTGCCTGTCGGCCGACCTCACCTCCTCCTGCGAGGTCGACGGCTTTCGCGACCGGCATCCGGACCAGTTCCTGTCGCTGGGCATGGCCGAGCAGAACATGCTGTCCTTCGCCGGCGGCCTCGCCATGCAGGGGTTCCGGCCGTTCATCCATACGTTCTCGGTCTTCCTCTATCGCCGACCCTACGACCAGCTGATCAACTCGATCGCCTATTCCAACCGCAAGGTCCGGCTGATGGGCTTTTTGCCCGGCATCACCACGCCGGGCGGCATCACGCATCAGGCCATCGAGGACATCGCGGTGCTCCGCGCCGTGCCGAACATGACGATCCTCGAAACAGGCGATGCGACGGAAGTCGAGACCGTGCTCGAGGTCGCCGACAGCATCGACGGCCCCGTCTATGTGCGCATCCTGCGCGGCGAGGTGCCCCGCCTGTTTTCGACCCCCTTCGAATTCAACAAGCTGCGCACCCTCTCGGAAGGCGATGACATTCTCGTCGTCTCCTCCGGCGTCTGCACGGAAGAGGCCCTGCGGGCCACCGGACCGATCGCGGCGCGCGGCATTGGCGTCCACCATCTGCACGCCTCGACTCTGAAACCCTTCGACCGGGACGGCCTCTTGAAAGCCGCGCGCGGCAAGAAGGGCGTCGTCACGCTGGAGAACCACACCATCGTCGGCGGCCTCGGTTCGCTGGTCGCGGAAATCCTCGCGGAGGAAGGGCTCGGCATCCGCCTGAAGCGCCTCGGCCTCAACGACACCTTCGCGCACGGTGCCTCGAAACCCTATCTGATGAAGAAATACGGCCTCGACGCCGGCGCGCTTGTCGCGGCCATCGAAAGCCTCGTCGGCAAGCCCCTGGCCATCGGCGAGGAAGAACTGGCGGAAGTGCGTCTTGACCACGTGCATTCCGCCCAGAAGGCCGAGGCGCTCTGATGGCCCCGCGTTTCACGGTCACCTATTTCGTGCGTGCCGCCGACGAGGCGGAAGCCAAGGCGCGCGCGCTTGATATCGCGCTGGAACAGACCGTGGAGATCCCGCGCAGCGTCGTGCCGAAAGGCTATGTCGAGGACGAGATCCTCGGCCGGCTGGAAAGCCTGCACAGGGATACCGAGGGCCGGCCGGGCTTTCTCGCCGCAATCTCCTATTCGGAGGACGATGTCGGCGGGGATTTCCTGCAATTTCTCAACATCGTCTTCGGCAACAGCTCCATCAAGCCCGGCCTGAAGGTGGAGGATATCGGCCTGTCGCCCGGCCTGCTCGGCCTCTGCAAGGGGCCGCGCCACGGTATAGCAGGTCTGCGCGCCCGCGCCGGCATCGGTGAAAAGCCGCTCTTGATGTCCGCCATCAAGCCGGTCGGCCTGTCGACTGCGCAGCTTGCCCGCCTTGCCCACGATTTCGCGCTCGGCGGCATGCATTTCGTGAAAGACGACCACGGTCTCGTCGACCAGAAGACGGCGCCGTTCGACGAACGCCTGAGGGCCTGCATCGAAGCTGTCGGCGAGGCGAATGCGAAGAGCGGCGGCAAAACGAGTTTCGTTCCCAACATCACCGGCCCCGCCACCGCCATCATCGAGCGGGCAAAACAGGCGCAGGAGCTTGGCGCAGGCGGCGTCATGATTGCGCCAGCGCTCGCCGGCTACGATATCGCACGCACGCTCGCCGCCGATCCGAATTTTTCCCTGCCCATCGTGTCGCACCCGGCATTCTCGGGCGCCAATGTCGTTTCGCCCGATTGCGGCTTCTCGCACCGTGCCTTCTTCGGCACGCTGCACCGCCTGATGGGCGCCGACGCCGTCGTCTATCCGAATTTCGGCGGCCGCTTCGGCTTTACGCGTGAAGAATGCCAGTCGATCGCAAAAGCCTGTGCCGTGGACATGGGCGGCCCCAAGGCCATCGTCGCAGCCCCCGGCGGCGGCATGACCTTTGCCCGGGTGCCGGAAATGCGCGACGCCTATGGCAATGACGTGATGTATCTTATCGGCGGCGCGCTGCTGTCGGAACCGGACCTCGTCGGCGCCTGCAAACGCCTGGTCGCCGCCGTCGAAGGTTGAGGCGTCACGACTTGCCGGCGCCCGCCGTCAACTCCGTGCGTGCAAGAAGCCGCACGACCCAGTCGACGAAGACGCGCACCTTGTTGCTGAGGTGCCGGTTCGGCGGATAGACGATGTAGAGCGGGATGGGTTCGATGCGCCAATCCGACAAAACAGGCACAAGCTGGCCGCGTTCGATGGGATCGTGCGCCATGAAGCAGGGAAGCGGCGCGACGCCGAGGCCGGATAATGCTGCGGCGAGATAGCTGCGCGCGTCGTTGACCGAGAGAATGTACCGGCTGTTGATCTCCAGCGCCTCGCCGTCGCGCGTGAAACCGAAGGGCATGATGCGGTTGGTCTGCGCGAGAAAATAGTTCACGCAATGGTGGTCTGCCTCCAACTCGGATGGATGCGCCGGTAGGCCGAAGCTTTCGATATAGGCGGGCGCGGCGCAGGCCACGACATCCATCTCCCCGACCCGCCGCGCGATCAGCGAAGCATTGCCCGGTGAGCCGCCGCGAAGCGCGCAATCGACATTCTCCGCCAGATAATCCACCGTCCGGTCGCCTACCCCGAGATCGATATTGATATCGGGGTATTTCTCATGGAAATCATTGAGTTCGGGAATGATCAGCAGGTCTGCGAAAGCCCCCGACATTTCCACGCGCAGGCGCCCGCTCGGGCTCATGCGGGAATGAGACAGGCTGCCATCCAGCTCGTCGATTTCGGTGACGATCTGGTTTGCCCGCTCGTAATAAAGCGCTCCATCCGTCGTTACCATGACGCGGCGGGTGGTGCGGTTGAGCAGTTTGGTCTGCAGATGCGTCTCGAGGTTCTGGATGAGGTTGCTGACGGTCGCCTTGGGCATGCCAAGCGCGGTCGAGGCACCGGTGAAGCTGCCCGTCTCGACCACCCGGAGAAAGACGCGCATCGCAGAAAGCTGATCCATGGAACATTCCCACGTAGGAAGCTATGATTGTTCGAAATATTGGACAGTGAAATCCGTTTTACCACACTTATCTGGGCAAAATGACTGACGATATAAATGGTGAGGGACCAGCTTATTTCCAAGCGGCCCACAGGACAAAATCGATGCCGGTAGAGATCAAGGATATGACGTTCGACAAGGTGGCCATCGGCCCCGTGTCGGTGCGCGTCTATCAGGGCGCCGAATACGCCAAGGGCGCGCCGGTCCTGCTCTATTTCCACGGCGGCGCGTTCACGGAGACCGGGCTCCGACATTGCCCGCTTGCCGAATGCATCGCCTCGACCGGCGCCATCGTCGCCGTGCCTGACTACAATGCGCTCGGCGGCGGTGTCTTCCCGAAGCCGCTGGAAGTCGGCTTCTCCATCTTCTCCTATCTCGCCAAGAAGCGCGCCGGCCTCGGCGACCGCAAGTCGCCGCTCCTCATCGGCGGCGAGGAGGCGGGCGGCAATATCGCGGCCGGCGTAGCGCTCAAGGCCCGCGACCACTTCGCCGACGAACTCGACGGCCAGGTGCTGCTCTCGCCGCTGCTCGATCCCTTCATGGCAAGCCGCTCCTTCCGCGAGGCCGACGCCATCGGTATGCGCCAGCGCTGGGCGGATGGCTGGAGCCACTATCTCAGCGGCGGTGTGTGCCATCCCTATGCCGCGCCCTGCCTGTGTTCGCGTCTTTCGGATCTTGCCCCGGCGCTCGTCCTCACGGCGGCGGACGATCCGCTGCACGACGAGGCGCTGGGTTATGCCGATCGCCTCGCCCAGGCCGGCGTCAAGGTTCAGCAGCATGTCCTTCCCGCGGGAACAGGCTGGCCGACAATCTACAGCGGGACATCCAATGGAACCGGGCCATGGGCCGGCAGCCTTGCCAGCCAGTTTTCCGGTTTTGTTCAAAATATTAGCATTCACTGATTTTACGGAACTCGAAGCATAGCGTGGCCTGAGGCCACAAGGAGAAAACAATGATGTCGAAGCGCAAACGCTGGGCCCTCACGGGCACCGGCCTGGGATTGCTCGCGTCCATTTTCGGCGCCGCCCTGATGGTTCAGGTTCCGAGCAAGGCCGCGAAGGCAGAAGCCACGGCAACGGCTGAAGTGCCTGCGGTGCCGGTCACGGTCGCCGTTGTCGAAAACAAGAACGTTGTGACGTGGCAGGAGTTCTCCGGCCGGCTGGAGGCCATCGACCGTGTGCAGATACGGTCGCGCGTCGCCGGCGCCATCCAGTCCGTCGATTTCCGCGAAGGCGCGCTGGTGAAGGCCGGCGATCTGCTCTTCACGATCGATCCCCAGCCCTTCCACACGGCGGTGACGCAGGCGGAAGGGCAGCATGCTTCCGCCGAAGCGCGCGTCAAACTCGCCAAAATCCAGCTCGAGCGCGGCGAACGCCTCGCCCAGAGCGACAGCGTCTCGCAGAGCGATATCGACCAGCGCCAGAACGCGCTTTCGGAAGCGCAGGCGAGCCTCAAGACGGCGCAGGCGACGCTCGACGCCGCCAAGCTGGAACTCAGCTATACCGAGGTTCGCGCACCGGTCTCCGGCCGCGTCGGCAAGGTGGAGATCACCACCGGCAACCTCGTCGCCGGAGGCTCGGCCTCCCCGGCACTGACGACGCTCGTCTCCGTCGATCCGATCTATGCCGGCTTCAATGTCAGCGAAGAGACGGTCGCCGCCGCGCTCGCGACGCTGCCCGCCTCCGACGGCGCGCTCCAGCCGATCGAGCAGATCCCGGTCGAAGTCGGCACGCTCGCCGACGCGGGAACGCCGATCCACGGCAAGCTCCAGCTCATCGGCAACGAGGTGGATGCAGCGAGCGGCACCATCACGGTGCGCGCCGTCTTCGACAATCCGGGCGGCAGGCTGATCCCCGGCCAGTTCGTGCGCATCCGCATGGGCGAGCCGAAGCCCGAGAGCAAGATTCTCGTCAGCGAAAAGGCCGTGGGCACCGACCAGGACAAGAAGTTTGTCTTCGTCGTCGACAAGGACAACAAGGTCACCTACCGGCCGATCGTGCTCGGCGGCCTTTCGGGCGGCGAGCGCATCGTCGAAAGCGGGCTGGCCAATGGCGACAAGGTCGTCGTCAACGGCCTGCAGCGCGTTCGCCCCGGCGTCGTGGTCGATCCGCAGGAACAGGAAAACGTCGCCTCCGTGAAGTAACGGCGGCCGGCAGGGCGCCAAAGCGCCCTGCCCCGTAACCCAAGCAAATACCTGTCCGCCGGTGGTGCGTTCGCCCGCCGGATAGGACCGTTCGTCCAAATTTCATCCTGGAGAGGGTGCACCAATGAACATCTCCCGTTTCTTCATCGATCGCCCGGTCTTTGCCGGGGTGCTGTCGATCCTCATCGTGGTGGCCGGCCTGATCGGCATGCGCTCGCTGCCGATTTCCGAATATCCCGAGGTCGTGCCACCCTCCATCGTGGTGCGCGCCGTCTATCCGGGCGCCAATCCCGTCGTCATTTCCGAGACCGTCGCCACACCGCTCGAAGAGCAGATCAACGGCGTCGAGGATATGCTCTACATGAACAGCCAGGCGACGTCGGACGGCGTGCTGACGCTGACCGTCACCTTCAAGCTCGGCACGGACCCGGACAAGGCCCAGCAGCTCGTGCAGAACCGCGTGTCGCAGGCCGAGCCCCGCCTGCCGGCAGAAGTGCGCGCGCTCGGTGTAACGACCGTCAAGAGCTCCCCCGACTTCATCATGGTGGTGAACCTCGTCTCGACGACCGACCGCTACGACGTCACCTATCTGCGCAACTACGCCACGCTCAACATCAAGGACCGCCTTGCCCGTATCGAAGGGGCCGGACAGGTGCAGGTCTTCGGTGCCGGCGACTATGCGATGCGCGTGTGGATCGATCCGCAGAAGGCCGCCGAACATGCGCTGGCCGCCAGCGACATCAGCAACGCCATCCGTGAACAGAACGTGCAGGCCGCCGCTGGCATCATCGGCGCTTCGCCGACGCCCAACGAGGTGAACCTTCAGCTCAACGTCAACGCCCAGGGGCGTCTGCGCACGCCGGAAGAGTTCGGCAACATCATCGTCAAGACCGGTGCGGCCGGCGAAATCACCCGCCTGAAGGACGTCGCCCGCGTCGAGATGGGTGCGGCCGACTACACGCTGCGCTCGCTGCTCGACGGCAAGCCGGCGGTCGCGATCGCCGTGCTCCAGGCGCCCGGTTCGAACGCCATCGAGATCGCTGACAATGTGCGCGCGACCATGGACCAGCTCCAGCTCGCCATGCCCGACGGTGTAAAATACGAGATCGTCTACGATACGACCGAGTTCGTGCGCGCCTCGATCGACAAGGTCGTCGACACGCTGCTCGAAGCCGTCGCGCTCGTCGTGCTCGTCGTCATCCTCTTCCTCCAGACCTGGCGCGCCTCGATCATTCCGCTGCTCGCCGTGCCCGTCTCCATCATCGGCACCTTCGCCGTCATGTATGCCTTCGGCTTCTCGGTAAACGCACTGACGCTGTTCGGCCTCGTGCTCGCCATCGGCATCGTGGTGGACGACGCGATCGTCGTGGTCGAAAATGTCGAGCGCAACATCGAGAACGGCCACAGCCCCCGCGAGGCGACCTACCGCGCCATGCGGGAAGTCTCCGGCCCGATCATCGCGATTGCGCTGGTGCTCGTCGCGGTCTTCGTGCCGCTCGCCTTCATCAGCGGGCTCTCGGGCCAGTTCTACCGCCAGTTCGCCCTGACGATCGCAATTTCGACCGTCATCTCGGCCATCAATTCGCTCACGCTTTCGCCGGCCTTGGCCGCCCTGCTCCTTAAGGGCCATCATGAGCCCAAGGACTGGCTGACCCGCGTCATGGACGGCCTGTTCGGTTGGTTCTTCCGCGGCTTCAACCGGGCGTTCGGCGCGGCGTCGAGCGGCTACGGCCGCACCATCGGCGGGCTCGTCACGCGCAAGTCGCTGGTGATGATCGTCTATCTCGCCCTGGTCGGCGCCACCTATACGGTGTTCAACGCCGTGCCGGGCGGCTTCGTGCCGGCGCAGGACAAGCAGTATCTGGTCGGCTTCGCCCAGCTGCCCGACGGCGCCACGCTCGACCGCACGGAAGAAGTCATCAAGAAGATGAGCGACATCGCGCTGGCACAGCCCGGCGTCGCCCATGCCATCGCCTTCCCCGGCCTGTCGATCAACGGTTTCACCATCGGCTCCAACTCCGGCATCGTCTTCGCCGTCCTTGATGACTTCGAGGAGCGCAAGACGCCGGATCTCTCCGGCGGCGCGATCGCCATGCAGCTGAACCAGAAATTCGCCGGCATCCAGGATGCCTTCATCGCCATGTTCCCGCCGCCGCCGGTCAACGGCCTCGGTACGACGGGCGGCTTCAAGCTGCAGATCGAAGACCGTGCCGGCCTCGGCTATGGCGCACTCAACGATGCGACGCAGGCCTTTCTTGGAAAAGCCTACCAGACGCCGGAACTGGCGGGCTTGTTCTCCAGCTTCCAGATCAACGTGCCGCAGCTCTATGCCGATCTCGACCGGGCCAAGGCCCAGCAGCTCGGTGTGCGGGTGACGGATGTGTTCGAAACGCTGCAGATCTATCTCGGCTCGCTCTACGTCAACGACTTCAACGCCTTCGGCCGCACCTACAGCGTGCGCGTCCAGGCCGATTCCGCCTTCCGCGCCAAGCCGGAGGACATCGGCCAGCTGAAGGTCCGTTCGCAGTCGGGCGAGATGATCCCGCTCGCCGCCCTCCTGACGGTGGATGCGACGACGGGGCCGGAGCGCACCACGCGCTACAACGGCTTCCTCGCCGCCGACATCAACGGCGGACCCGCACCGGGCTTCTCCTCCGGCCAGGCCCAGGCCGCCGTGGAAAAGATCGCCGCCGAGACGCTGCCCGCCGGCATCGATTTCGAATGGACGGACCTGACCTACCAGCAGATTCTTGCGGGCAATTCGAGCATATACGTCTTCCCGCTCGCGCTGTTGCTGGTCTATCTCGTGCTGGCCGCCCAGTATGAGAGCCTGACGCTGCCGATCGCCATCATCATGATCGTGCCGATGGGCGTGCTCGCAGCCCTTGCCGGGGTCTGGTACACGGGTGGCGACAACAACGTCTTTACCCAGATCGGCCTCGTGGTGCTGGTGGGGCTATCGGCGAAAAACGCCATCCTGATCGTCGAGTTCGCACGCGAGCTGGAGTTCGAAGGGCGAACACCCGTCCAGGCCGCAATAGAAGCGAGCCGGCTGCGCCTGCGTCCCATCCTCATGACCTCCATGGCCTTCATCATGGGCGTCGTGCCGCTGGTGCTTTCCACGGGTGCGGGGTCGGAAATGCGCGCGGCGATGGGTCTTGCCGTCTTTTCCGGCATGATCGGCGTCACGTTCTTCGGCATCTTCATGACGCCGGTGTTCTACGTGCTGCTGCGCCGGCTTGCCGGTAACCGCCCGCTCGTCCAGCACGGTCGCTCGACAATGGCCGAGGAGCCGGAAGCACTGCCGGCACCCCAGCATTGATGAAGAAAGCCCCGGGAGGAATGGCCGCGCCGCCAAGGCGCGACTGTTCCCCCGTCGGGCGTCAGGCCGGCGCGGCGAAAACACCAGGCCGATCATCGCGGCTTTGCCTGCCATCACGCTTGTCTTGAACAGTCCCCCTCTTGAGAAGAGCGTGATTTTCTGGTGCAACAAAGCCGATGGCTGAAACGGTGTCTGATATCCGCAAAGACGACTGGTTTTCCCTGAGAGACTATCTGGGCGGCCACGGGTGGGACCTATCGAAGGGCGGCGGATTGGATCATTCCTGGGCGACACTTCGAAAAGGGCAGCTCCAGATCAACATGGAATACGATGCCTGGGCTGGTGGGGAAATATCGTTCCCCGCCAGCCAGAAGGCGATGGTCTGTGACGAGTTGCCAGTGGAATTCGTGCATGCCTACGACATGCGTGGAGACGCTTCCGGGTGAACCCGGAAGGCCCAATCGCCTCTGGCTCTCTGACACCCACCGCGAAACCTCCGACTGCCAGACCGGGGCGTCGCCCCAGCCTATCCTTGCACGATGAACCGTCTAACAATCGAGCGGATAGACGGGGCGGCGAACGCGGGTGTATGTCCTGCTCTCGAGGTCCGGGGAACTGAGGCCGCCGGCGTCCGTGACGATCATGCGCGCGGCAATGGGTCCGAAAGCGCCCTTGAAGTGCTGCATGGACTTCACCGCAAGAATGGCCTTTTCGGTCGGCTCGATGCCCACGGTCCGGAAGATGTTCTTGTCCAGCATCTGCATGCGCTCGGAAACGATCATGATATCGAGGCCCTGCACCCGCAGGCAGACGCTCCGGCCGCAGGTGCCGGGCAGGCCGGTAAACATCGGCCCTTCGAAGACGAACCTGCCGTCGCTGATCGCCATCACGGTACCGGTCACCTTCAGCGGGCCGCCGCCGACCATCGGGTCCGTCCGCCCACCGATCGTCACCGTCACCTCGGCGCCCAGGCCGGCGGCGGCAATCTCGGCGGCAGCATCGGGGTCGAGCAACGCTCCGGCGGCGGCATCCGCAAGCCCGGCCTCCAGCATGGCGGCGATCAGCGCGGTGCAGTCGCTGTAGGCGCCAGAGCCCGGATTGTCGGAAAAGTCGGCCACCACGACGATACCGTCCTGCGGATCCGCGTCCTTCAACGCCGCGATGCATTCGGACAACGGTACCGGCTGCGCCCATTCGTTGCGGTAGGACCAGATGGCGTCGCACAGCCGCTCACCTACGGCATCCGCCGCCTCCGCCATTGCAACGGCGCTGTCATAGGTGACGACGACGCTCGGCCCGGCCGCGTGCACATCGGCATCGGTAAAGCCGGCATTGATCGAAACGTTCAGGATGCCGGGTGCTGCGGCTTCCGCATCCGCGCTTTCGAGAAGGCGGCACATCGGTCCGTTATCGGTGGTGCGCCCATCGTCGCAGCCGAGCAGCATCGGCGGGCGGCGGATGGCGAGTTTCGGCGCGATCGCACCCGCCATCGTCTCGTGCAGCAGTTCACCGGCCCTGAGGCCGACTTCCCGCATGTCGACATGCGGATAGGTGCGAAACGATACGGAAATCTGCGCGAGGCCGGCAAGCTCGTCAAAGACATTGGCATGGAGATCGAGTGTGATGGCCACCGGCACCTCGTCGCCCACGACCGAACGGATCGCGCGCAGGAACTGGCAGTCGCCGTCCTCGTCCGTCTCGGTGACCATGGCACCGTGGAGCGCCACGAAAATCCCGTCGAAGGGACCGCTCTCCCGCAAACGACGCAGGCACTCCTGCGTGATTTCCGCGCGCGCCTCCTCGCGGATGATGCCATTCGGTTCGGCATGCGCCGCCACGATATAGACCGGCGTCCAGCCCTTCGCCTTCGCGATCTCGATTGCCCCGCCCACTTCGGAGCCTGTGCCCGCGAAATTGTCCGGAATCTCCTCGCCCTTGAAGTAATGCGAGGCGTGAAAATCGCCGATACCGGTCCGCTTCAGGGTGAAAGTATTGGACTCGTTGATGAACTCTATGATGGCGACACGATAGGACATGAATACCCTTCCCTGCCCTCATGCAGGACAGACAAAATAAGAGACACGTTGATGCCTGGCACCGGCCGCTCCCTCAGTGCCGCGCCATGCGGCTGAGGAAGCGGCGGGAGCGTTCGGCGGCAGTTGGGCCGAAGAAGATGTCTGGCGAGACGGCCTCGACAATCTCGCCGCCTTCCATGAAGACGATGCGGTCGGCGATCCGGCGCGCAAAGCCCATCTCGTGGGTGACGCACAGCATCGTCATGCCATTCGCGGCGAGCTTCGCCATGATTTCGAGCACTTCGGCGATCGATTCCGGATCAAGGGCCGATGTCGGCTCGTCAAACAGCATGATTTCCGGCCGGAGGCAGAGGCTGCGGGCGATGGCGACGCGCTGTTGCTGGCCTCCCGAAAGCTGATGGGGATACTTTCCCGCGTGGCCATCCATGCGAACGCTGGCGAGCAGGTCGACGGCGAAGGCTTGCGCCTCGGCCCGGGCGACGCCGTGGGTGTGGATCGGCGAGAGGGTGCAATTGTCGAGCACCGTCAGGTGCGGAATGAGATTGAAGTGCTGGAAGCACATGCCGACGCGGTTTCGCACGGCGCGCACGGTTTTCGGCAGGTCGTCGAGAACGATGCCGTCGACGGTCAGCCGCCCCGACTGGTGAGCTTCCAGCCGGTTGACGCAACGGATGAGCGTCGATTTCCCTGAGCCGGACGGTCCGCACAGGACGATGCGTTCGCCGGAGGAAATCGCAAGCTCGATATCCTTCAGCACATGGAATGCGCCATAGAACTTGTTGAGCTTTTCGAAATGGACGGCAGGCTGTTTCGTCATGGACATTCCCCTACCGGGCGACCCAGGGCGTGCGTGCCTCGATCCGCCGCACAGCCCATTCAATGAGGAGGACGACGACGAGATAATGCGCGGCAGCGACGTAGTAGACGCGGAGGTCAAAGGTCTTCGAGAAGATGAAGCGCGCCTGGCCCATCAGGTCGAAGACCGTGATGATTGCCAGAAGCGAGGTGGATTTCAGCAGCAGGATCACCTCGTTGCCGAGTGCCGGCAGCGCCTTGGAAAGCGCAATCGGCAATAGCACCCGCCGGAAGGCCACCCAGCGCGTCAGGTTCAGCGCCGCATTGGTTTCGAGAACCGATCGGGAAATCGTATCCAGGCTGCCGCGGATAATCTCCGCCTGATAGGCGGCAGTGTTGAGCACCAGCGCCAGAAGGCCGCAATAATAGGCATCGCGGAAGAACCACCAGAGCCCCGCCTGCCGCAACTCCCGGCTGAACTGCCCGGCGCCGTAGTAGATCAGGAAGAGCAGCACCAGCATGGGCAGGCCACGCAGGATATTGACGTAGCCGAGCGCAAGAAATCCCGACAAACCCTTTCCACGCGAGCGCGCCACGCCGATCGGCACTGCGAGGAAGAAACCGAGAACGATGGCGGATGCCGTCAGGCTGATCGTGGTGACGAGACCATCGCGCCAGAGCGTCCAGTTGTCGAGCCAGAGGTCAAGCATGCTGGCCTCCCCCGATGATGAGCCCCCGCGAGGCGCGCTTTTCGAGCATCTTCTGCGCCCGTGCGGACAGCGTGACCAGCGCGACATAGAGGATGCCGATGGCGAGATAGAACACGAACGGCTCGCGTGTCGTGTTGATGGCGATGACCGCGACATGGGTGAGGTCGCTCAGCGCGATGACGGAAACGAGCGATGTATCCTTCAAAAGGATGACCCACAGATTGCCGAAACCCGGCAATGCGTGACGCCAGAGCTGCGGCAGGATCACCTTGTGGAAAGCCCGGGCCCGCGAAAGGCCGAGCGCGGCCGCGGCCTCGAACTGCCCCTTGCCGACGGCATTCATCGCCGCACGCACGATCTCGCTGCCATAGGCGCTGATCACCAGACTGAGCGCCACGAGCCCGGCGAGAAAGGGGCTGATGGAAAGGTCCACTTGCGGAAGGAAGCGTTGCGCCAGCCAGCGCAGCACGGCCTGGGCCTGATAGTAGAGAATGAGGAGGGTCAGGATTTCCGGCAGGCTTTTGAAGAGCGTTGCATAGACCTGTCCGAAAATCCGCACCGGCGCCAGCGACGAGGACCTGGCCCAATGGACCAGGAAGGACAGCGCGATCGCCACGGGGAAGGTTGCAAGCGCAAGCGCGAGGGTGACGGCAAGACCCCACAGGATCTCATCGCCCCAGCCGCCTTGGCCGAAGGCCAGGAGGGAGAGTTTATCCATGACGCTGTCCGGGTGGGTGCTGATGGCGGGCGAGACCCGGCAGCCGGGCCTCGCCATCGTTTCTTTCGATCAGAAACGGCTATTGACCGAAGAGTTCGCTCGCATTCTTCGGCTTCTGGCGAATGTCGAAGTCGAAATACGTCTTGCGGATCGTCTCGTAGGTGCCGTTGCGCACCAGTTCGGCGAGGGCGGCATTCACGCGTTCGCGCAAGGCATTGTCGTCCTTGCGGAACGCCAGGCCCGCACCGAGCGTACCGTCCTGAAGGAACTCCTCGCCGACGAAGACGCAGCAGTCCTCACCCGGCTTCAGCCAGTCGGCGCTGGCGATCTTGGATTCGACCAGGAGATCGAGACGGCTGCTTTTCATGTCGAGGAAGGCTTCACCAAGCGTCGGATAGAGCTTGACCTCGTTTTCGGGAAAGAACTGCTTGAGCATGTCGACGGCAATCGAGCCGGACTGCGTGCCGATCACCAGGTCCTTCACCGCGGCCGGCTTGACGTCCGCAAGGTTGAGTTCCTTGAGCGCGACGAAACGCATGGCATTGAAGTAATAGGGATCCGAGAAGCTGACCTGCTCCCTGCGGGCTTCGGTGATGGCCATGGAGGAGGCGATGATGTCGAACTTGCTGGCCTGAAGCGCGGGAATGATGCCGCTCCACTCGTTGACGCTCCATTCGCACTCGGCCTTCAGCTCCGCGCAGATGGCATTGCCGAGATCGATGTCGAAGCCCTTGAGCTGGCCATCCTCGGCGACATAGTTGAAGGGCGGATAGGCACCTTCCGCGCCCATGCGGATCGTTTCCGCCTTCGCCGAAATCGTCGCCGTGAGCACGAGCGTCATCGCGGCACATGCATAAAACGCCATTTTTTTCATCATCGTTCCCTCGTTCTTGTTTACCGACCGGATTTCCCCTCGCGCGCGCTCCATCCGGCGCGCAAGGCGCCGAAGTCGGAAGAACATTGAGTTTCCAGGATCGCGGCGGAACGGACAGGCGGTGCGCTTTCGTTCAGCCCCTATAGACCTACTGTTGAACCGGCGACGCAACAATGCAAAAGATATATTCCTCATTATTAGTTTTTCTCATGGTACGATGACCGAACGCCAACGCCGCAAACAGCTTGCCAATCTGCGCGCCCTACGCGCCTTCGAGGCCGTGGGCCATCACCGAAGCTTCACGGCGGCGGCAAACGAGCTTGCCGTCAGCCAGGGCGCGGTCAGTCACCAGATCAAGCAGCTCGAGGAGCGGCTCGGCCGCCGCCTGCTGGAGCGCAATGCGCGCGGTGTCAGCATCACCTCGGAGGGCAGTCTCCTGCTCGATGTGTGCGCGCGCGCCTTCGAGGAGATAGCCAACGCCCTGTCCCTGATCGGCCAGGAAAACGAGACGCGGATCCTGCGTATCCGTACCGGGCCCTTCTTCGCGATGGAGGTTCTGGTGCCCCGCATGGCCGGCTTTCTTGAGCAGAACCCCGGCATCCAGCTTCATCTCAGCAATCTGGAGGAACGCACGGGCGGATACGAGCGCGAGGATGCGCAGATCAGCTATTGCATGCATCCACCGGCGGGCCACTACGCGGTCGAGGTGTTGCGCGAGCGCCTTGTACCCGTCTGCAGCCCGGCGCTGCTGGCAAGCGTCGAACGCGGCGCGGACCTCCTGTTCAGCCAGAGCGTCGCACGTCTTCACTATCGGAATGCCAACGACTGGAAGAACTGGCTCGCCCACAACCGCCTTCAGGAAACGCGCACGAATGCGAACCTCTTCTTCGACGACCAGCACACCCTGCTCGCCGCCGCCCGCTCCGGCCACGGCATAGGCTTCTCGCACCGCGCCTTCCTCGATACGGACATCGCACGCGGCACGCTCTGCGTCCTCTCCGAAGACACGTTCCAACCGGATGAATCCTACCAGTTCATCTGCCCGAAGGAGAGCATCGAAAGCAATCCTCCCCTCATGCGTTTCCGCGACTGGCTGCTCCAGGAGGTCGCAGCGGTACGCTAGAATGAGGACTTCTTCAAATCCAGGCGATCATTGATGAAACGAGAGCGGCCGCGGCAAGGTAGCTGGTTGCGAGGCGGCGCCAGTGCTTGAGCTTACAGAACAGGCGCTCGATGACGTTGCGTCCGCGACAAACTTTTCTGTCGCACTCGTCGGCCAGATAATGGGTTTTGTTTGGGCGTCGGTCATGATGGTTTAGGTCTCCGTTTGGGATCGTGGCGGGACCATACCACAAAAATACATATCGCGATAAAAAACATC
>NZ_JALIQS010000003.1 GCF_024704725.1 Shinella sp. CPCC 101442
TATCGGTTAGGACGCCAGGTTTTCATCCTGGAAAGAGGGGTTCGACTCCCCTAGGGCGTGCCAGCTTTCCCCTTGCTAAAAAAACAGCGTTCTCAAGTTCGGTAGATGCGCTCGTTCGGTACAGAGCTGTCGCTGGTCGATCGCTTTCGCGGCCTATCATGCTCCTGTTTCCAGCATTTCGCGGACTTAAAAAAACGGCCCCATCTTTCGATGGAGCCATTTGCTTTTTTATCAATTTGACCGTCGTAACGGACAATACGCTTCCGAGTGCGCTCGTTTACAGGATGAAGTCTCCCTTAACGAGGTTCACGCGGTCGTCGAGATGCAATACGAAGTCGGCTTTGCCGTCGCCGTTCCTGTCACCATAGATATACGTATCCGACGCGCCCTTGACGAAGCGAAGCTCGCCAGCCTTGTCGTGGAAGCCCTGCGTTCCGATGAAGGTGAAAGCCTGGTTATCGCCAGCCTTCGTGTTCGCGTCGATCGCCGACAGGTTGATCCGGTCTCCCTGGCCGTGCGAAAAGTCGAAGATCGTATCCGTCGCACTCTTCGACTTTGAGAGATCCCCGACCGACTTGAAGACGAAAATATCCTTTCCAGCGCCACCGTAGAGATCATCCTCTCCGACACCGCCGGTGAGCGTATCGTTGCCTTTACCGCCTGAAAGTTTGTTGTCACCGGTGTTGCCGATAAGCTTGTCTGCAAACCCGGAACCGGCCAGATTTTCGATCGAGCTATAGGTGTCGCCCTTCGCTTCGCCGGCATTGCTGGATGCCTTTGCAAGGCTCGCGGTGACACCCTTGGTGGCGCCGGTATAGGAGGCTGTATCCGTACCGCTCCCCCCGATCAGCTTGTCGGCCCCGCCGCCGCCGGTGAGCGTGTCGTTGCCCTTGCCGCCGTTCAGCGTGTTGGCGGAACTGTTGCCGGTAAGCTTGTCGGAGAAGTTGGAACCGGTCAGATTTTCGATCGAGCTGTAGGTGTCGCCGTCTGCATCCCGCGTGTTGCCGGAAGGTTTCGCAAGGCTTGCGGTGATTGCCTTCGTGGCATTCGAATAGGACGCGGTGTCCACACCGCTTCCACCGATAAGACTGTCGGCCCCGCCGCGACCGGTGAGCGTGTCGTTGCCCTTGCCGCCGTTCAGCGTGTTGGCGGAACTGTTGCCGATCAATTTGTCAGCGAATGCGGACCCGGTCAGGTTTTCGATCGACACATAGACGTCGCCTGCCGCGTCCCCGGTATTGGAAGAGGGATTGACAAGGCTGGCGATAACGCCGGCGGTCGCATTCGAATAGGACGCAGTATCCCTGCCTTCGCCGCCATTCAGACGGTCGGCTCCCTTGCCGCCGATTAGTTTATCATTGCCATCGAGACCCTTGATATGATCCGCACCGTCCGTCCCCAACAGCGTGTTGTTGCCGTCATCCCCCTGGATGATGTCGTCAAGCGTGGAATTGGTGATCTGCAAATCGAAGGAAACGGTCGTGGAACCGCCACGCCCGTCTGTTGCCGTCACCTCGAACGTTCTTGTGGGAGAGCCGCCCGAAAACGCATCGAAGTCGATGTTCGCACCGGACTTCAGCACCAGTTGGTTACCGACCCGCGTGAACAGTGCGTTGCCGGTGGCATCGAGCGTAAATGTGACGGGATCACCGTCCGCGTCCGTCGCGCTGAGGGTTCCCACAACCGTACCCGCGGTTGCATTCTCGGCCAGCGCCCCAGACTGGTCGAAATTCACGCTGGAAGGGTCAACGTTGACAAGCGTGCCGGCCGTACGCGTCTGATCGGAGAAGATGAAATTCTCCACCGAAACAACGGTGTCGGTTCCATCGAAGCTCGCGCCCCGCTCGTCCTCGATCGTGAAGCCGCCTGGTGTCGCTACGATCGTGTAGTCCGAACGCTTTCCGGAGAGGATGAGCGTATCGTCGTCATCGCCGCCGTTGAAGCTGTCGTCGTTGGCGCTTGCGATGAATGTATCGTTGCCGCCACGGCCTTGGACCGTATCCCGGCCAAGGCCGCCGTCGATCCGGTTGGCGGAGTTGTTGCCGAGCAGCGTATCGCCACGACGGCTGCCGACCACATTTTCGATGCTGATGTAGCTGTCACCTGCTGCGTCCCCGAGGTTGGTGACGGCATTGATGAGATCGACCTTCACGCGACCCACGGCACTTGCATAGGATGCCGTGTCCAGCCCGGCGCCGCCGTTCAGGGCATCGCCGCCACCACCGCCATCGAGCGTATCGTTGCCCGCATCACCCTTCAGGTTATCGTCTCCGGCGCGACCATAGAACGTATTGTCTTTGCCGTTACCGATGATGACGTTCACACCGGAGGAGCCGATGACATTCTCGAAATTATGAAGTGTGTCTCCCCCGGCCTGACCGGTGGCGAGGTTGACATCGGCATCGACCACGAACGGGCTCAATTCATAGGTATCGGAGCCATCCTTGCCATCGAACGTGTCGTTGCCGCCAATGCTCAGGAAACGATCGTCGAAGTTACCGTCAGCGGCCGAAATATCATCGTCCCCAAATGAATCGATAACCCAGACGGTCTCGACATTGCTGATCTGCGTATCGAGTTCGGGGAGGTTCTGAACCTCGCCGAGCCGGAGCTCGAAATTCACGCCGGACCCGTTGCCCTCGAAGTCGAGGACAACCGTATCAATACCGTCTCCGCCATCGATAATCGTGTCGTGCAGGGCGGAAACAATTGTCGAGGTTTTCTCGTAGATCGCCGCAAGACCGTTTACGTAATCGATGGGAGCCTGACCGCTACGCATGAATTCGGCGAAATAGTTGGTGGAGACGATAAAGTCGTTGCCCTTCCCGCCCTGCAAATTGTCGGCCCCGTCGCCGCCGAACACAAAGTCGTTACCCTCGCCGCCGTCGAGCACATCGTCGCCATCGCCGCCATAGAAACGATCGTCGTTGATACCACCGGTATAGTTGTCGTTCCCGGCGCCGCCCCGAACCCAGAAGGCCTCGATACCCGAGACGTTGGTGGTTCCGTTCGGCAGCTTGAATGTGCCGCCCGCAACAAACGAGGCGGTCAATGGCGACGCGCTAAAGGAAAGATCGATGACCGCCGTATCGAAGCCGTCTCCGCCGCTGATCGAAAGATCAATGCCGGCATCGGTCGTCTGGGTCACGTTGAAAACGTCGTACCATTCGTCTTGAAGAAACTGACGATCAAGCTCATCGCCGATAGCCGACCCAAACCCCGCGAAATTCCGCACATAGTTGGAATCGTAGTAGTTATTGTCTGCGTAGAACAGGAAATCGTCGCCCGCCTCCCCACTCAGGGTATCATTGCCGGACTCACCCGCAAGAAAATCGTCTCCAAGACCACCCTTGAGCTTATCATTTCCGTTGTAGCCGAAATAAATGTCTGTTCCGCTCGTGCCGAACAACTCTTCAGGCGAGTTCAGCCCGGAGGTGATGTCATTGTCCGGCGAGACGTTGGAATTCTTCAGGATCGTGTAAACTTTTGCCATTTTCTGTTCTCCCGTTGCGGGCGAAATCAGTTGGACAGAATATTTGGCATCCGTTCGCCCTTTCACACCAGTGCACAATATTAAGTGCGTCAGTGTGAAGGTCGCCTAGAAATAACCAAAAAAATCCAAAGTTTGCCCGTCTTCAATATAATATATCCCGGAGAATATTCTTATACAGCAGAACCTGAAAGTCCATAGGCCAGCGAGACCCCTGATTGTATTTTTTAAGCAAAGGTAAACGCAGTTGCCCGGTGACCATGGGAACGACGGCGGCTAAAACGCCTTTGCGGCATCCAGCATGCGGAATTGTATGCGCCGGCTGCCCTGCCAGCTGTCCGCCGAAAGCGTGCCGGCGATGTGTGCGGCCTGGCCGCGCTCCTTCATCAGGAAGGTACCGAGATCCGCATCCGCGGCGCGGAAGGCCATGGCATCGAGGCGACCACCATCGGGGCCTTCCAGGCTGACCCTCAGGTGATTGACGCCGACGGGGCGCACGTCGCGAATGCGGTGCGCCGGCAGCGCGAAGATCGGCTGCGGATGGCCGGAGCCGTAGGGGCCGGCATGTTCGAGCTGGTCGGCAAGCGCCAGCGTCGCCCCCGTGGCGCTGAGGGCCCCATCGATTTTCAGCGTCTCCACGGCCACGAGATCGCGCACCGTGCGCTCCGCCTTCTCCTCGAAGAAACCGCGCAGGCGGCCGAGTTTTTCCCGTTCCACCGTCAGACCGGCCGCCATGGCGTGGCCACCGCCCTTGACCAGAATGCCCTCGTCCACGGCGGCGCGCACCATTCTGCCCATGTCGAAACCGCTGATCGAGCGCCCGGAACCGGTGCCCTTGCCCGAGGGGTCGAAGGCGATGGCGAAGGCCGGGCGGCGAAAACGATCTTTCAGGCGGGAGGCGAGCAGGCCGACCACGCCGGGATGCCAGCCCTCGCGCGCCGTCAGAATGACGGAAGCACCCTCGCCCGTGCCGTATTCCGCCTGCGCCTCGGCCTCGGCTTCGGCCAGCATCGCGGCCTCCATGGCCTGGCGCTCCCGGTTGAGCTCATCAAGCTGTTTTGCAATGCGCTCCGCTTCGCCCGGCTCGTCGATGGTCAGGAGCCGGCTGCCGAGCGCCGCATCGCCGATGCGCCCACCGGCATTGATGCGCGGCCCGACGAGGAAGCCGAGATGGTAGGGTGTCACCGGTCCACCGATGCCCGCCTGCTTCAGCAGCGCCGTCAGCCCGGCATTGCCGAGATGGCGCGCGGCGACAAGGCCCTTCACCACATAGGCGCGGTTCAACCCCTTCAGCGGAACGACGTCACAGACCGTGGACAAGGCCACGAGGTCGAGCATGGAAAGCAGGTCGAGGGTTTTCGCCCGCGCATCGCCGCGCTCCCGCAGCAGCCGCTGCAGCGCCACCAGCACGAGGAAGACGACGCCGGCAGCCGAAAGATGCCCCTGCCCCGATAGATCGTCCTCGCGGTTGGGATTGACCAGCGCATGAGCCGGCGGCAGGTTCTCGCCGACCTGGTGATGATCGATGACGACGACATCGATGCCGCGTTCGCGGGCGACGGCGAGCGATTCATGGCTCGTCGAGCCGCAATCGACCGTGACGATCAGCTGCGCACCGCGATCGATGAGCTGGCCGATGGCATTCGGATTCGGCCCGTAGCCCTCGAAAATGCGGTCGGGAATGTAGATTTCCGCTTCGACGCCAAAATGCGCGAGGAAGCGGTAAAGCAGCGCCGAGGACGACGCACCGTCAACGTCATAGTCGCCGAAAATCGCCACGCGCTCGCGCCGCTCGACGGCACGCGCCAGCCGCTCCGTCGCGGCCTCGCAGTCCATCAGGCTGTAAGGCTCCGGCATCAGCCGGCGCAGCGTCGGGTCGAGGAATTCCAGCGCGGTGTCGAAGGGGACGCCGCGACCGGCCAACACGCGCGAAATCAGATCCGGCAGGCCATGGTTCTGGCTCATCGCCAGCGCCCGGTTCTCACCCGCCTGGTCGAGCCGCGCCACCCAGCGCTGCCCGGTGGCCGAACGCTCGACACCGAGAAAGGCGCGGCTGACGGGGTCTGCGTTTTCCAACATGCTCATGGCCGCTCCTGACGGGCCTTAAAAGACCAGTGCCCGCTCTCCAGCGCAAGACCGGAGGCGGGCACGGGATTTTTCGACAGGATGAGGCCGATCAAGCTGTCTTCGGACGCTCGATGCGGATCACCTGCGGTTCGCCGACCAGATAACCCTCGCCCTTCACGGAGGCGACGGCCTTGCGGACGGAATCCTCCATCGTCGCGTGCGTGACGAGGATGATGGTCTTCGGATCGGTCGATTCGGTGGTTGACTGCGCACGCTGCACGATCGATTCGAGCGAAATGCCATTTTCCGCCATATGCTTGGCGATGCTGGCGAAGACACCCGTGCGGTCTTCCACCGAGAGGCGGATGAAGTAGCCGCCGTGATGCTTGCGGATTTGCGCGCGCTTGTAGGGCTGCAACGCGGCCGCCGGGCGACCGAGCACCGGCACGGTCTGCGCGCCCGGACGGCTCTTCGCGATATCGGCGATATCGCCCAGCACGGCCGAAGCCGTCGCATTGCCGCCGGCTCCGGGGCCGACCATCAGCAGCTCGCCGAGAATGTCCGATTCGATCGCCACCGCATTCGTCACGCCATCGACCTGCGCGATCACGCTGTCGAGTGGCACCATGGTCGGGTGCACGCGCTGTTCGACGCCGGTATCGGTCTTCTGCGCCACGCCGAGCAGCTTGATGCGGTAGCCGAGATCGGCGGCGGCGCGGATATCGTCGATGGAAATGTTGGTGATCCCTTCGAGATAGATGTCATCGGCCGAAATCTTCGTGCCGAAGGCCAGCGTCGTCAGGATCGACAGTTTGTGTGCGGTATCGTTGCCCTCGATGTCGAAGGCCGGGTCGGCTTCGGCATAACCGAGGCGCTGGGCTTCCTTCAGGCAGGCCTCGAAGGACAGCCCCTCCTTCTCCATCTTGGTCAGGATGTAGTTGCAGGTCCCGTTCATGATGCCGTAGACGCGGGAAATCGTGTTGCCCGTCAGCGATTCACGCAGCGCCTTGATGACGGGAATGCCCCCGGCAACCGCCGCCTCATAATTGAGAATGCAGCCGTTCTTTTCCGCAATGACGGCAAGCTCGACGCCGTGGGCGGCAAGCAGCGCCTTGTTGGCGGTCACGACATGCACGCCGCGCGACAGCGCCGCCTTCACGGCGGAATAGGCCGGATCGCCGGCCCCGCCCATCAGTTCCACGAAAACGTCGATCTTCGCGTCACCCGCCAGCGCAACCGCGTCATCGAACCATTCGGCCGACGACAGATCGACGCCGCGATCACGGCCCTTCGTGCGGGCTGTAACCGCCACGATCTCGATTGGCCGTCCGCACGTCGTCGTGAGCATATCCCTGCGTTCGACGAGAATTTTCGCGAGCGAGGCACCAACGGTTCCCAAGCCCGCAATGCCGATCTTCAGGGCATCAGCCATGGTCATGTCCTATGTTTGGAAGAAGGCCCTCCGCTGGAAACGCGGAGGGCGGATGGTTTTAACGATGGGCGTTCAGCGAGATGACGTTGTGCATCGTCTCGTCGGCCGTGGAAAGGAACTTCTTGATATTGCGCGCCGCCTGGCGGATGCGGTGCTCGTTTTCAACGAGCGCGAGGCGGACGTAATCGTCGCCCATTTCGCCGAAGCCGATGCCGGGGGCGACCGCCACGTCTGCCTTCTCGACGAGCAGCTTGGAAAACTCCAGCGAGCCGAGGTGGCGGAACTTTTCCGGGATCTTTGCCCATGCGAACATGGTGGCCGCCGGCGGCGGAACCTCGAAACCGGCCTTGCCGAACGTGTCGACCATGACGTCGCGGCGGCGCTTGTAGACATTGCGCACTTCCGCGATGTCGGAGCCGTCGCCGTTCAGCGCATGGGTCGCCGCCACCTGGATCGGCGTGAAGGCGCCGTAGTCGAGATAGGATTTCACGCGCGTCAGCGCGGCGATCAGGCGCTCGTTGCCGACGGCAAAGCCCATGCGCCAGCCGGGCATGGAGAAGGTTTTGGACATGGAGGTGAATTCCACCGCCACGTCGATTGCGCCGGGCACTTCCAGAACGGACGGCGGCGGCGCGTTGTCGTCGAAGTAGATTTCAGAATAGGCAAGGTCGGACAGCACGATGATGTCGTGCTTCTTCGCGAATGCGATGACGTCCTTGTAGAAATCGAGCGTCGCGACATGCGCCGTCGGGTTCGACGGATAGTTGATGATCAGCGCGAGCGGCTTCGGGATCGAGTGGCGCACGGCGCGCTCGAGCGGCGGGAAGAAGCTCTCGTCCGGCTCGACCGACATGGAGCGGATCACGCCGCCCGCCATCAGGAAGCCGAAGGCGTGGATCGGATAGGTCGGGTTCGGGCACAGGATGACGTCGCCGGGCGCGGTGATCGCCTGCGCCATGTTGGCGAAGCCTTCCTTGGAGCCCAGTGTCGCGACGACCTGTGTCTCCGGGTTCAGCTTCACGCCGAAGCGGCGGGCATAATAGGCGGCCTGGGCGCGGCGCAGGCCCGGGATGCCCTTCGACGAGGAATAACGGTGCGTGCGCGGGTCCTGGACCACTTCGCAGAGCTTGTCGACGATCGCCTTGGGCGTCGGCAGATCGGGGTTGCCCATGCCAAGGTCGATGATATCGGCACCACCCGCTCGCGCGCTTGCTTTCAAACGGTTGACCTGTTCGAAAACATACGGCGGCAGACGCCGGACCTTGTGAAACTCTTCCATCTTTAACCCCGTTAGGCGCAGAGCCCCTTCGGCAGCTCTGCCGCAGGGCGCGAAACTCCACGCGAATCAAGTCCTCGATTAAGGGCGAAAGCGTTCAAAATGAAGGCGCTCCGCCCGTACCGGCGGCCATTGGCCGCCTTCCGCTTTGCTGCCAAACGGCAAGAAAGGCAAGCGCTAATTCGTCTTCTGGATTTGCGATAGCGTCTGCTGGCCGTGACCGTCGCGCAAGGCCTGCAATTCGGCAAGCTGACGGCGGTATTCGGCTTCCGAGATCGCGCCAGAGCTGCGGCGATTCGACAGCGATGTCAGACGGGCGCTGATGGCGGAGGCTTCCTCGTCACCCATCTGCTGCGTCTCGGCGCTCACGATGGCGGTGATGTCGGGATAGGCATCGGAGCGGTTCGCGCCGGCATTCACCGTGGATGCCGTCTGCGTCGACGTGGCGGCGCAGGATGCAAAAACCGCCGGCATGGCGGCCATGAGTAGGACGGCGCTCAAGCGCCTGATTTCGAACGCCATGTGGCTGTATGCTCCTGTCGAAACGACCGGTTCCGGATATTGCCGGGAAAGGCTGTCAGGCCCTTGTAATCTGTTTCGTAGAGAATGTAAAAATACAAAAGGGACAATAAAATCGGGAGGTAGAGATGGCCGAGGACAGCAAAGCGGGCGAACGCGATGCAACGGCGGACAAGCCCGGTTTTCAGGCTTTCGACCCTGCAGTTATCGAGCCCTACATCGTCAAGGACCCGGAAGCGCTGACGGTCAACATGGCGCGCACCGTCGAACAGCTCGGCAAGGCCGCCTCCGCCTGGCTGGCACCGCGCGAAAACGGCGAGAAGGTCGATACCGCCGCCGAGCCAATGATCGACATGGTCAAGACGCTTTCGAAAGTCTCCGAATACTGGCTGGCCGACCCGCGCCGCACGCTTGAAGCCCAGACCATGCTGCTCGGCAGCTATTTCAACATCTGGTCGCGCACGCTGAACAAGCTCGGCGGCCAGGAGGTCGAGGCCGCCCCCGATCCGCACGCCAAGGACAAGCGCTTTGCCGACGAGGACTGGGTGAAGAACCCGTTCTTCGATTTCCTGCGGCAGGCCTATTTCGTGACCTCCGACTGGGCCGAAAAGCTCGTGGCCGATGCCGACGGGCTCGACGAGCACACGCGCCACAAGGCCGGCTTCTATGTGAAGCAGATCGCCAGCGCGATCTCGCCGAGCAATTTCGTCACCACCAACCCGCAGCTCTACCGTGAGACCGTCGCCTCGAACGGCGCGAACCTCGTGCGCGGCATGAAGATGCTGGCGGAGGACATCGCCGCCGGCAAGGGCGACCTGAAGCTGCGCCAGACCGACACCAGCAAGTTCGCCATCGGCGAGAACATGGCGCTGACGCCGGGCAAGGTGCTTGCGCAGAGCGACGTCTGCCAGGTCCTCCAGTATGACGCGACAACGGACAAGGTGCTGAAACGCCCGCTCCTCATTTGCCCGCCCTGGATCAACAAATTCTACATTCTCGACCTCAACCCCGCGAAATCCTTCATCAAATGGGCGGTCGACCAGGGCCACACGGTCTTCGTCATCTCCTGGGTGAACCCGGACGAGCGCCATGCCGACAAGGACTGGGAGTCCTATGCCCGCGAAGGCATCGGCTTCGCGCTCGACACGATCAAGCAGGCGACGGGCGAAGAAGAGGTCAACGCCATCGGCTATTGCGTCGGCGGAACGCTGCTGGCCGCCACCCTCGCCCTGCACGGCCAGGAGGGCGATAAGCGCATCCGCACCGCGACGCTCTTCACCACGCAGGTCGATTTCACCTTTGCCGGTGACCTCAAGGTCTTTGCCGACGAGGACCAGATCGACGTCATCGAGCGCGGCATGAAGGCGACAGGCTATCTCGACGGTTCGAAGATGGCGACCGCCTTCAACATGTTGCGCGCCTCCGAACTGATCTGGCCCTATTTCGTCAACAACTACCTGAAGGGCCAGGATCCCATGCCCTTCGACCTGCTCTACTGGAATTCAGACTCCACACGAATGCCCGCCGCCAACCATTCGTTTTACCTGAGGAATTGTTATCTGAAAAACACTCTCACAAAGGGTGAGATGAAGCTTGCCGGCAAGACGCTGTCGCTGAAGGACGTGAAGATCCCGATCTACAATCTCGCTACCAAGGAAGACCATATCGCACCGGCGAAATCGGTCTTCGTCGGCAGCAAGTTCTTCGGTGGTAAGGTCACCTATGTCATGGCTGGCTCCGGCCATATTGCAGGCGTCGTCAACCCGCCGGACAAGAAGAAGTACCAGTACTGGACCGGCGGCCCGGTGAAGGGCGAGTTCGAGGACTGGGCGGCGAAGGCAACGGAAACCGCCGGCTCCTGGTGGCCGAACTGGCACGAGTGGATCAAGGCCGAGGACGACCGCATGGTGCCCGCCCGCAAGACCGGCGGCACGATGAACTCCATCGAGGAAGCCCCCGGCTCCTATGTGCGCGTGCGTGCCTGAGCGGACATGAAATTCGATCCGCCGCTCGTCTCCGGCACCCTCGTGCAGCGCTACAAGCGCTTCCTGTTCGACGCCATTCTCGACGATGGCTCGGCGATCACCGGCTCCTGCCCCAATACGGGCTCGATGCGCGGACTGACCACGCCGGGCTCGCGCATCTGGATGTCGACAAGCGACAGCCCGACACGCAAGCACCGCCACCGCCTCGAACTGGTCGAGGCCGACGACACGGTGGTCGGCATCAATACCGGCCTGCCGAACCGGCTGGCGGAAGAAGCCATCCTCGCCGGCCTCGTTGCCGACCTCGGCACCTATTCGGTGGTGGAACGGGAGAAGAAATACGGCCGCAATTCCCGCATCGACATTCTTCTGTCCGGCGACACCCGTCCGCCTGTCTATGTCGAGGTCAAGAACGTGCATTTTCGGCGCACGCCCGATCTCGCCGAGTTCCCTGATACGGTGACCGAGCGGGGCGCAAAACATCTGGAGGAACTCGGAGACATGGCGGAAGCCGGTTTTCGCGCCGTCATGCTCTATCTGATCCAGCGCGAGGATTGCGACCGATTCCGCATCTGCGCCGATCTCGACCCCGCCTATGCGCGGGGGTTCCAACGCGCGATGGACCGCGGCGTCGAGGCCTATGCGGTGAAATGCGCCGTTACTTCGAAGCAAATCCGGCCTGTGGCCTCGATCACCATGGACGAACCCGGTGCCGCTGATTTATGACGGTCAGGAAAGACTAGCGAAAGTTCGACCATGGTGACCTATATCGACGCGACCTCCGCGCCGCTGAAGAACACGGGCGTCATCCGCCTCTACGACGCAGACGCCTTCGACGGCATGCGCAAGGCCTGCCAGCTGACGGCGCGCTGCCTCGATGCGCTCTACCCGCTGGTGAAGCCGGGCGTCGCGACCGATGTCATAGACCGCTTCGTCTTCGAATTCGGCATGGATCACGGCGCCCTGCCCGCCACGCTGAACTATCGCGGCTACACGAAGTCGAGCTGCACCTCGATCAACCACGTCGTCTGTCACGGCATCCCCAATGACAAGCCGCTGCGCGACGGCGATGTCGTCAATATCGACGTCACATTCATCCTCGACGGCTGGCATGGCGATTCGAGCCGCATGTATCCCGTGGGCGAAGTGAAGCGCGCCGCCGAGCGCCTGCTCGAAGTCACCCATGAATGCCTGATGCGCGGCATCGCCGCGGTCAGGCCCGGTGCGCGCACCGGCGCCATCGGCGAAGCCATCCAGACCTACGCGGAAGCCGAACGCTGCTCGGTCGTGCGCGACTTCTGCGGCCACGGCGTCGGCCGGCTCTTCCACGACGCGCCGAACATCCTGCATTACGGCCGCGCCAATGAAGGGCCGGAAATGAAGGAAGGCATGATCTTCACCATCGAGCCGATGATCAATCTCGGCCGCCCGCATGTGAAGGTGCTCGCCGACGGCTGGACCGCCGTCACCCGCGACCGCTCGCTCTCCGCGCAGTATGAGCACACGGTCGGCGTCACCGCCGATGGCTGCGAGATTTTCACGCTATCGCCCGGCGGCCTCGACCGTCCCGGCCTTCCCGCATAGGCCGCCCATGACGGGATCGCGCGGACGGACGGACAAATCTTCCTCCTCCACGATGGAGGACGCCGCGCCGCCCGCCGACGATCTCTTCGACGAGGCCGACGAGCGCGGCCATTTCTTCGAGCGCCCGGCCCGCACGTCTTCCGCAAAAGCTGTTCCAGCTCCGGAAGACAAACACTATCACGGCCACCGCGACCGTCTGCGCACCCGATTCCGCGATGCCGGCGACACCGCCCTTGCCGACTACGAAATCCTCGAACTCCTGCTCTTTCGCCTCATTCCCCGCCGCGACACCAAGCCGGTGGCAAAGGCCCTGCTCGACCGCTTCGGCACGCTTTCCGGTGTCTTCGGCGCGACGCCCGCCCTCCTGCAGGAGGTGAAGGGTATCGGTGAAGCCGTCGCGCTGGATCTGAAACTCATCTCCGCCGTCGCGCAGCGCACGCTGAAAAGCGAGATCCGCAACAAGACGGTGCTCGCCTCCTGGTCTTCGGTCATTCAATATTGCCACGCGGTCATGGCGCATGAACCGCGCGAACAGTTCCGCATTCTCTTCCTCGACAAGCGCAACGCCCTGATCGCGGACGAGGTGCAGGGGCGCGGCACGGTGGACCATACGCCGGTCTACCCGCGCGAGGTGGTGCGCCGCGCGCTGGAGCTCTCCTCCACGGCGATCATCCTTGTCCACAATCATCCTTCCGGTGATCCTACCCCGTCGCGGGCGGATATCGACATGACGAAGACGATCGTGGAGACCGCCCGTCCACTTGGCATTACGGTGCATGACCACATCATCATCGGCA
The DNA here is from genome assembly GCF_024704725.1 of Shinella sp. CPCC 101442. GTDB lineage: Bacteria > Pseudomonadota > Alphaproteobacteria > Rhizobiales > Rhizobiaceae > Shinella. The sequence goes on from NZ_JALIQS010000003.1 coordinate 13,151, forward strand.
AGGATGGGCATGCCAGCCTCAAGGGACTGAGACTTATGTGAAATCCCGAAATCGGATGATCGAACCTTCATCCGATTGAAACGGTTTGCTGCCACATTCGGTTGACGAAATTTGCTCGGCGAAGACAATTGCTGCAACGCAATATGATTCTTTCCGCACAGGACTGGGGCCATCTCACATGCAGGAATACGATCTCGTTGTCGTGGGCAGCGGCCCCGCAGGCCGCCGCGGCGCTATCCAGGCCGCCAAGCTCGGACGCAAGGTTCTCGTGGTGGAACAGGGAAAACGTGTCGGCGGCGTCTCCGTCCACACCGGTACGATCCCGTCCAAGACGCTGCGCGAAACCGCGCTCAACCTTTCCGGCTGGCGCGAACGCGGCTTTTACGGCCGCGCCTACCGCGTGAAGCAGGAAATCAGCGCCGACGATCTGCGCCGCCGCCTGCTCATCACGCTCGACCATGAAGTGGAAGTGCTGGAACACCAGTTCGCCCGCAACCGCGTGCAACACATTCGCGGTAAGGCGAAGTTCGTGACGCCGGATACGATGGAGATCATGAAGGACGATGGCGAGGCTATCCATGTGCAGGCGAAAAGCATCATGCTCGCCGTCGGCACGAAGCCTTATCGCCCGGAAAACATCCCCTTCGATGGCATCAGCGTGCTCGATAGCGACGAACTGCTCGACATCAAGGAACTGCCGCGCTCCATGGCCGTCATCGGCGCCGGCGTCATCGGCATCGAATACGCCACGATCTTCTCCGCACTCGACACCCAGGTCACGGTCATCGATCCCAAGGCGACCATCCTCGATTTCATCGACAAAGAGATTATCGAGGAGTTCGTCCACGATCTGCGCGACCGCAACATGAAGCTGATCCTCGGCCAGAAGGCCGATAAGGTGGAAAAACTCGAAAACGGCAAATGCGAGATCACGCTGGACAACGGCCGCCACGTCACCTGCGACATGGTGCTCTACGCTGCCGGCCGCGTCGGCGCGACGGATAGCCTGAACCTTGCCGCCGCCGGCCTTACGGCCGATTCGCGCGGCCGCCTCAGCGTGAACCCGGAAACCTTCCAGACGGACGTGCCGCATATCTACGCCGCCGGCGATGTCGTCGGTTTCCCGGCGCTCGCCTCCACCTCGATGGAACAGGGCCGCATCGCCGCCCGCGTCGCCGTCGGCGCTATTGCCAAGGAGCCGCCCAAATATTTCCCCTACGGCATCTACGCCGTGCCGGAAATCTCCACCTGCGGCCTCACCGAGGAAGAGGTGAAGGAACGCGGCATTCCCTATGAATGCGGTATGGCGCGTTTTCGCGAAACCTCGCGCGGCCACATCATGGGCCTCAATTCCGGCCTGCTGAAGATGATCTTCTCGCTGAAGACCCGCCGCCTGCTCGGCGTGCACATCGTCGGCGAAGGTGCCACGGAACTGGTCCATATCGGCCAGGCCGTGCTGAACCTGAAGGGCACCGTCGAGTATTTCGTCGAAAACACCTTCAACTATCCCACACTCGCCGAAGCCTACAAGATCGCCGGCCTCGACGCGTGGAACCGCATGGGCGATCTGTCGCAGACGGGTTGACCGGCCTGCCGGTCTCGGCCCGTTCGCGTTAGCGCGCACACTTCCGCAACGGCTTCTGGCCGTTGCCGGACGTGCATGGAGGAAGCGGCACACATGAAAATCCTGTCGCTGAACGTCTGGGGCGGCATGCTGCACGCGCCGCTTCTCGACTATCTCGCCGAAGCCGACGCCGACATCTACTGCCTGCAGGAAGTCCCGCGCGCCGTCGCCGCCCGTTCGCAATGGCTGACCTATCGCGATGGCGCGGTCGAACTTCAGCAGCGCGCCAATCTCTATCGCGAAATCGCTGACGTCCTACCCGGTCACGATGGGTTCTTCGCCCCGACCGCGCGCGGCGAACTGGCGGATGGCGACGTCCCCTGCCACCAGGAATTCGGCCTCGCCACCTTCATCCGCCAGGATATTGCCGTCATCGGCCAGGCGCTCGACTTTGTACACGGCAGCTTCTCCCCGCACGGCTTCGGCACCCATCCCCGCGCCCGCAACGCGCATGCCTTTCGCCTCTACGACTATGAGGCTGACCGCGCCGTCTGCGTCGTGCAGTTCCATGGTCTGCGCGAACTCGACGGCAAGGGCGATACGCCCAACCGCACTGCGCAGGCCGAAGCCCTTATTGCGCTTATCGACCGATTGCATCGGGAAGACGAAGGCCTGATCGTCTGCGGAGACTTCAACGTGCTACCCGATAGCAGCACTTTCAAAGCTCTCGATCGCCTCGGCCTGACGGACCTCGTCACCGCGCGCGGCTTCAGCGACACGCGCACGTCGCTCTACACCAAGCCGGGCCGCTATGCGGACTACATGCTGGTAAACGATGCCGTGCGAATCGTGGATTTCACCGTCGTGGAAACGCCCGAAGTTTCCGACCACCGGCCGTTGCTGTTGACGATTGCCTGACCGGCATCGAATGCCTAGCCGGCCTTCGGCCGCGTCATCGCAAAGACATCCGCCCCGCCATCGGCGTAATCCATATAGCCCATGCGCCCCAGCGGCCGGGCGACGGCCATGTCGATCATGCCGCCACGAAGCACGTCCGGGCTGATGTGGATGCCGACCACCTGTCCGAACACGACCCAGTTGTCCGACTCGCGTCCGTCGATATCGACCGGCCGCAATATCTGCGTCATCCGGCATTCGAGCGCCGCGTAGGCTTCACCCACATAGGGCGCATCGACAAGCCGCCCGGTCACGGGCGTCAGCCCGGCGATTTCGAACTCGTCGACACCGCGCGGCACGACGATGGAGCTGGCATTCATCTGCTCCGCCAGATGCCGGCTCGCCAGGGAGCAGGTGAAGACGCCGGTCTCCTCGATATTCGTCACGCTGTCCTTGTGCCCGCTGGAGGAGAACATCACCAGCTTCGGCGTATCGCTCACCGCATTGAAGAACGAATAGGGCGAGAGATTGCGCCGCCCGTCCGCCGCCTTCGTGCCGATCCAGCCGATCGGGCGCGGGGCGACGATAGCCTTGAAGGGATCGTGCTTCAGGCCGTGGACATTTGTTTCCGTCTCATAGAACCGCGCGTCAGGCGTCATCGCCCACCCATGTGACGATTTCGGAAAGCTCTGGTCGCGGCCGTTCGGTCGGCGGCACGGTGGGTGTGCCGATATGGATGAAACCGGCGACCTTTTCTCCCTTGGCAACGCCGAGGATGGGATAGGCGCGCTGGTCGAAAGCATACCATTCCGTCAGCCAGTTCGAGGCAAAGCCGTGCGCATTCGCCGCCATGACGAGATTGAGGCAAACGGCGCCGGCTGACATGACCTGCTCCCATTCGGGAACTTTGAGATGCGGGGCGGCCCGGCTGACGACGGCGACGACGACGGGTGCGCGCGTCAGCCGCGTGTTCTCCACCTTCACCATCTCATCCGAAAGATCGGGCTTGTCGCCCATCGCGATGACCGCCAGTTCTTCGCTGATGCGGCGGCGCTCTTCGCCGCGATAGACGATGAAGCGCCAGGGGGCCAGCTTGCCGTGGTCGGGCACGCGCGAGGCGAGCGTCAGCATTTCCTCCACCTCGCCTTTCGAGGGGCCGGGCCCGCTCATCTGGAAGGCAGGGATCGACCGGCGGGTCGAAAGATAATCGATCAGCTTGATTTCGGTTTTCATCGGGAGGGAGTTCCAATATCGTGGCCGGCGGGCGGCCTTGAAAATGCCATTAGACGCGTCTTCAAGTGGCCCCACACAGTCAGGAAGTCAACCATATCCATGCGCATGCCCCTCCATCCCGTCGTCGTGGTGAGCCTCACCGTCGCGAGCCTTGCCGCGTCGTTCGTTCCGGTGCGCGCGCAGGATGCGGTCGAGAGCTTTTCGCAGATCACCACGCCGCCGCTGAAGGGCAGCAAGCTCAATTCGTTCAACCCCATCGTGACAGGCGAAGCGACGCCGAGCAATCTGCGCGACATTTCCTGCGAGGCGCTGCTCACCAAGGATGGCAGCCCCATGCAGCACGGCCTGACCTGGCGCGTCTTCTCGCCGATCCCGGGTGCCGACGGCAAGCTGCCGCTGCTGGCGACCTCCGAGGGCGGCACGGCCGCCTTCCAGCTCGTTCCCGGCGAATATTTCGTCAATGTCGCCTTCGGCCGCGCGGGCGCGACGAAGAAGCTCGTCGTTCCCGATAGCGGCGACGTCGACAAGCAGGTCATGGTGCTCGATGCCGGCGGCATCATGCTGAACGCCGTCTCCGGCTCGGACGTACGCATTCCGCCGAAGGAACTGAGCTTTGCCATCTACGCCGCCGAAGTGCGCGAGGATGGCGAGCGCAACATGGTCGTCGACGACGTGAAGCCGAACTCCGTCGTGCGCCTCAATGCCGGCACCTATCACGTCGTGTCCGACTACGGCACGGTCAATGCCGTCATCCGCGCCGATATCCAGGTCGAAGCCGGAAAACTGACGCGCGCCACCATCCAGCACCGCGCCGCCAAGCTCACCTTGAAGCTCGTCGCAGAAGCCGGTGGCGAGGCGATCGCCGATACGGCCTGGTCGATCCTGACCTCCTCGGGCGACACCGTCTCCGAAAGCGTCGGCGCCTTCCCGACGGTCGTGCTCGCCGAAGGCAGCTACATTGCCGTCGCCCGCAACAAGAACAAGATCTACCAGCGCGATTTCAACGTGCAGGCCGGCGCCAACACGGATGTCGAGGTGCTCCTGGACGAAAAGGCGAGCGAGCAGAAGGCCGCCGCCGAGGATGTCGTCGACTAACCGGCGCGCCGCAGAAACGGTTTCGGCCGCGGCGCCATCGCGAAGACGGCCTCATAGAGCCGCGCCGTCAGCGTCTTGCGATCGCCCGAATCGAGTTCCGCCCAGGACAGCACGCCGCCGATGCGCGCCGCGATCGTCGAGCCGGAGAGACGGCGGAATTCGCGGATGAGCAGCGACAGCCGCAGCGTCAGCGACACCTTGCTGGCGAGATGGAAAAGCCGCCCGTTCTGCCCCTCGAAATAGACCGGGATGACATTGGCCTGCGCCGCCTGGATGAGTTTTGCCGGAAACATCTTCCACGGCAGGTCTTCCGCGCGGCCGAATACCTTCTTCGCCGTCGCCACGCCGCCCGCCGGAAACACGATCACCGTCGTACCCTCTTTCAAAAGCCGCACGGCTTCCGCCCGGGTCTTCATGTTGAGCGCAAGCGCCTCCTTCGTCTCCTCGAAGGAGACCGGCAGCGCATAGGGCTGCATTTCCGGCACTTTCAGCAGATCGTTATGGATCATCACCTTGAACGGCCGCCCGAGCTGCTCGGCCAGCGCCAGCACCGCGATGCCGTCGCCGATTCCGAAAGGATGGTTCGCAACGATGACCACAGGCCCCTCCGGCAGGTCCGGCGGCGGCCAGGCGCCCTGCACGCTCAGGCGCACATTGATCAGCTCCAGCATGTCGCCGAAGACGCGCGCGCTGGTGCCGACGATGGAGTGGCGCCAGGTATCGTAAATCCGCGCATAGCGGTTACGCCCGGCCAGACCTTCCATGGAGCGGATGAACCATCGTTTGAGGCGCGGATCGTTCTCGTTGGCGTAGGACAGTTCCTTGAACCGCACGGTATTCCCCAAAAAAAATGATCCCGCACAGATAGCACGGGATCATGAAGGTTTTCAGACAGGTTTTGCGTCCATCACGCCTTACCGAGCTTGCGCTTGACATCCGGCGGCGTGGCTTCGAGCGACAGCGAGGCGATGGCTTCTTCCAGCGACATCGGCGTCTGGTTCTGCGAACCGAGGCGGCGGATGTTAACGGTGCGCTCCTCCGCCTCCCGCTTGCCGCAGACGACGATGACCGGAACCTTGGTCACCGAATGCTCGCGGACCTTGTAGTTGATCTTCTCGTTGCGGAAGTCGGTCTCGACGACCAGACCGGCATCGCGCAGCAGTTCCGCCACCTCGCGGCCATAGTCGTCCGCCTCAGAGGTGATGGTTGCCACCACCACCTGCATCGGCGCGATCCACAGCGGCATGTGCCCGGCAAAGTTCTCGATGAGAATGCCGAGGAACCGTTCCATCGAGCCGCAGATGGCGCGGTGGATCATCACCGGCTGCTTCTTGTCGGAGTTCTGGTCGATATAGAAGGCGCCGAAGCGTTCCGGCAGGTTGAAGTCGACCTGCGTGGTGCCGCACTGCCATTCGCGGCCGATGGCGTCCTTCAGCGTGTATTCGAATTTCGGCCCGTAGAACGCACCCTCGCCCGGCAGGATGCCGGTCTTGATGCGCCCACCGGACTGCGCCTCGATCTGCTTCAGCACATCCATCATGACGCTTTCCGCCCGGTCCCACAGCGCATCGGAACCGACGCGCTTTTCCGGACGGGTCGAAAGCTTCACGACGACCTCGTCGAACCCGAAGTCCTTGTAGACCGAGAGGATGAGGTCGTTGATGCGCAGGCATTCCGCCGCCATCTGCTCGTCGGTGCAGAAGACATGCGCATCGTCCTGCGTGAAACCGCGCACACGCATCAGCCCGTGCAGCGCGCCGGAAGGTTCATAGCGATGCACATTGCCAAATTCTGCAAGGCGAACAGGCAGTTCGCGATAGGACTTCAAGCCATGCTTGAAGATCTGCACATGGCCCGGGCAGTTCATCGGCTTCAGCGCGAAGACGCGCTCGTCGTCGGTCTCGTCACCGGCAACGGTCACCTTGAACATGTTGTCGCGGTACCAACCCCAGTGGCCAGACGTTTCCCACAGCGACTTGTCGAGCACCTGCGGCGCGTTCACCTCTTCATAGGTGCCGGAAAGACGACGGCGCATATAGGCGACGAGCGTCTGGAACATGCGCCAGCCCTTGCCGTGCCAGAACACGACGCCGGGACCCTCCTCCTGGAAATGGAACAGGTCCATTTCGCGGCCGAGGCGACGGTGGTCGCGCTTCTCGGCCTCCGCGAGGATGTGCAGGTAGCTGTCGAGCTCCTCCTGCGTGCGCCAGGCGGTGCCGTAGATGCGCGTCAGCATCGGATTGTTGCTGTCGCCACGCCAATAGGCGCCCGCCACCTTCATCAGCTTGAAGGCCGTGCCGATCTGGCCGGTCGCGGCCATGTGCGGACCACGACACAGGTCGAACCAGTCGCCCTGGTAATAGATTTTCAGGTCCTGCCCCGCCGGGATCGCATCGACCAGCTCGACCTTGTAGGCCTCGCCCTTGGCGGCAAAGACTTCCTTCGCCTTGTCGCGCGACCAGATTTCCCGGGTAAACGGCTTGTTGCGCTGAATGATCTCCTTCATGCGCTTTTCGATCTTCGGCAGATCGTCCGGCGTGAAGGGTTCGTTCTTGGCAAAGTCGTAATAGAAGCCGTTGTCGATGACCGGACCGATGGTCACCTGCGTGCCGGGCCAAAGCTCCTGCACGGCCTCGGCCATCACATGCGCGGCATCGTGCCGGATCAGCTCCAGCGCACGATCGTCCTCGCGCGTGACAATCTCGATCCGCCCGTTGGAAACGGTCTCGGAGAGATCGCGCAGCTCGCCATCGAGCGCAATCGCAATCGCCTTCTTGGCCAAGGACTTGGAAATCGCCTCGGCGACATCACGGCCCGTCGAGCCCGCGGGATATTCGCGGACGGAGCCATCGGGAAAAGTCAGGGAAACAGGTGCAGACATCAAAAATCTCCTATCCAGTCCCGCCAACGAATGCGGGTGGTATGCGAGGGTAATAGCCGGAGAGCCGGCGCGTGCGTCGCGCGGTATACGGGGATTTTTGGGGGATTGAAAGGGGTGGTCGGGCACGGGATCAATGTGTTCGTGTAATCCCGCATTCTTTAATCCAGGCATACGGAACAACATTCACCGCGGTGTTCGGCTCCACCTCAAACAAGATCATGTGACTATAACTCCAGATATAGGGCACGCAGTCTTTTAGAACGGCGGCATGAACCTCGAACTGAGGCTCGTCGAACACTCGCCGAAGAGACCAGAAGAATGATCGCTGCATTTGCCTGTCCGGGCTAAACCGGACGATCGTCTCGTTTCTTCGCCAATCAGCGTAAGTACCGATCGAAAACACGTTCAACAGCATGCAGAGCGCCACAAACACAGGCCAACGAAAGCTGCCGGCGCTGGGAGGAATGACGCGAAAAGCGATCAACACCGAAAGCGCAATCGAGAAAATTAGCGCGTAACCACCGCCTTCGGTACCGAGCGGGCTTCCGAATAAACCGAGAATACCAATCGGCGTCAGAAGACTTCCCGTCGTTGTCAGCGCGACGAGACAATAGACGACGATGCAAAGGAGAAACGATACAAACTGAGGAGCAGTCATATAGCCCTGATTGCCGACAGCTTCGAAAGCACTTCCGACACGTTACGGCCCATCAAGTGTGCGGGGTATTCGCGGACGGAGCCATCGGGGAAAGTCAGGGAAACAGGTGCAGACATTCAAAAATCTCCTATCCAGTCCCGCCAACGAATGCGGGTGGTGTGCGAGAGGAAGTGGCCGGATGCGCCGGCGCGTTGCGGTGGGAGGTATACGGGGATTTTGGGGGATTGGAAGAGTCATCTTCTTAGTGTCATCACCACTCGCCCGATAAAATATCACCCAAAGCGATATTCGATTTAACTCTCACCGCCACGCGAGTTATATCTGGCTCGTGATGATTACTCATATACTGAACCCGACAACATGTGGGACCTAGAGTCCTGTGGGGATCGTAGATCCCCGAATTAAATCCGTTGTCTGGCAGGGCCGGCAGCCACTCGCTGCACCCTCCGGGCTCGGGTGCAGCATGTTCAAGGTCAAACGTCGCTGAACAGAATCCTGTTTCTACGGGCACCAGTAATTCTGCTGGTGGAAACATGGAGAAATCGAATGAGTGATAAAGATCATCACCAGCGACGGCGTCGCGAATTGAGTATGGTATTGATCTTCAAGGTCATTACCGCATTGGGTCAGGCAGTTTTTTATCTTGCCCGCCTTTGGTTCTGGATGACAGACCGACAATAAGCGACGACCTTGAAATAGCTTCAGGAGAAAAACCATGAAGAACCGTCGCCCTATGATTAACGATGCACTTCGGTTGCTTCGCCTGTATCTCGGTCTTTCGCAAAAAGAACTATCAACTGCACTTAACGTCTCTCAATCAATGATCTAAGAGGTGGAAAGCGGCGCAAAATCTGTCTCCATGGAACTCTTGGAACGCTACAGTGAGAAATTCGACGTGCGAATGTCGCAGCTTTTGTTTTTTGCGGAAGAGCTAGATGGCCAGCCAATAAAGACCAGAGGGAAGCTCATTGTCGCTAGTCATGTTCTGTCGTTGCTAGAAAAATTATCACCAAAAAAAATAGTCAATGCTTCGTAGATTTAAACGAAACAATACTGAGCGATATGAGCTGGCGAGGTCCCCTCTTGGGCAGCACCCCACGCAACGCGACATTGGTGCGTTATTGGGTGAGACTAGGGACGATCTTCGCCGGCTCGTCGACTACAAAGAGCAGTTCGTTGTTCGACGCATTGTGAAAATTGGAAAAAAACAAAAAGTTCGCGATCTGCGCTATCCAGTCTCGAGACTCCGGCGTGTTCATGAACGGCTTAAATTTCATCTGAACAAAATTAAGCAACCCAGTTACCTCTTTAACCCGAGAAAGAAACGAGGGCAGCGCGACAATGCTGCTCATCACCTTGATCAAAAGCAATATTTAACCATTGACTTGAAACAATTCTATCCGTCAACGACGTCAGAAATGGTGAAGCATTGGTTCAGAAGCGAACTGGGGATGTACGAAGATGTAGCAGGTCTTCTTACTCACCTTTGTACAATTGATGGTCGCGTATCTCTCGGCTCCCCCGTCACGCCGGTTTTGTGCTCGCTTGTTCATCGCGCGATGTTCGATGAAATTGCAAACCTCTGTGATCAACACAATCTTCGCTATTCTGTCTGGGTTGACGATCTAACAATCTCTGGAGAGTTTGTGCCCGGTATAGTCGTTGCGGAGATTAGGGAAATCATCCGTCATGCCTGCTTGAAATCTCATAAAATCAGATACCGGACAGGTAACAGGCCAGTTTTTGTTACCGGGGTTGGCGTAGTTGGCGCAAAATTAGCTGCGCCAAACACGCTCAATCTAAAAATCAAAGAACTGTGGGAAAATCTCCATAGCGCTGAGACGCTTACCGAGAAAGATTCTTGCATTCAGGCTTTGCTAACCAACCTTGGAACCGTGCGATACATCGTAGGTTATGAATCCCTGATTGGTCAAAAGGCATCGAATCAAATGAACATGCTGCGTCAGAAGCGAGCAAAGCTTTACCGCCTTGACGCTCAAAAAACCAAACTGCGTCGGCACAATTTAGCTGAGGACGTTTCAACATCGTTGGATGCGCCTTTTGACTTGTAAGCCGGGCCTTCCTAATCTTGTTGCACGCCAATTTTCCCCACCCCCAAAACCTGCCATATCCTGATCATCCTTCCGCCGCCGGACGGATCCCGTAACGTGTCGATGCAGGCGGGAGGAGGCGCTTTCGTTTCCTGCCGAAACGTACGGCAGGGGCGAAAGAGGCGTGGAGCGCCGTGATGACCCAAGGCCTTTTCCCGTGTCTTACGAGATCGGGCCGGCGGGAGTTGCGGCGGGCGAGGCTTCCCCCCTCCCCGGGTCGCGGGGTCAGCTCGGGTCCGCCATGCAAGCATTGCCGCGCATGCCCCCGAAAAGTGCGTCAGCGGTTTTCGGACAAGGCGATGCGAAGACACTGCGCAGCGAAGCATCGCCACGCTGGAAGGAGGACAAAACCGCCTACGAAGAACGCCTGGGCCACATGAAAGCAGAGCCCTCTCGCAAAGAGGGCTCCGTCATAACAGGCTTGCAACGCCTCTTTCAGGCGAACAGGAAGTCGCCCTTGTTGAGGCTGCTTTCAGCCACGCCTTTGAGCAGCAGCGTGTCGGATCCAGCGGTCAGAAGCACGCCGTCATCCGTATCGACGGCATGGCTTTTGAAGGACGAGAACGATGTCACGCCGGCCAATTTGACGAGGCTGATGAAATCCTCCCCCTTGAAATCATCGATGACGTCATGCCCATCCCCCCGCGCGAAGACGAAGGTGTCGGCACCGGCGCCGCCCTTCATCCTGTCGTTTCCGGAAGATGAAATAATGGTGTCGTCGCCCGCGCCGCCCCAGAAACGGTTCTTCGCTTCATTGCCGATCAGCAGGTCATCGCCAGCACCACCCTTTGCGTTCTCGATCACGGCGCCATTGGCGATGGAGAAGCCGCCGCCGGTACCCTTGAGGCCGTTGGTTCCTTCGCGCAGGATCTCGCTGAACGAGCCACCGGCATTGTAGGCGGCGGAGGTGATCTGCTTGCGGATGACGCTGGAAAGATCGTCATAGAAATCGGTGGTCTTCAGCGCAGCCAGCGTTCTTGCCATGGCTCCGGTATTGCCCGACGTGTTCAGGGTCGCATCGAACAGGTTGATGATGCTGTAGGCACCACCCGAGACGCTGATCGTATCCGAGCCGCCGGTGTCCCATACGCATGCATAGGCGCGACCGATCGACATATCGCCTTCACCAAGGTCGAGCGACGCGCTTCGGACGGACGTCAAGCGATAGGTGGACGCGCCTTCGGCATAGTCGTCCTTGCCGTATAGTGCCTGCAAGGCGGCAATATCAAGCGCCATATAGGTAACGGCATGGCCGTATTTCACGCCCCCGCTCGCGGGATTGTACGACATGACCGAGTAGCGCTCATTGTCCAGCACACCGGTTACCGCGAGCGGTTCGCCCGTGTCCTCGTTATGCGTGTGCAACAGGCCCATCGAATGGCCGATCTCGTGCAGAACGGTCCAGCTCGCATACTGGCCACCACCCTTTTCAGCGGTCGCCATCAGCGCTTCGGCGCTCGAATTGAAAACCCCCATCTGCCAGCTGTCGCCGGCGGCGCGGTGTGATGTGCCGGGGAACGGGAAAAAGCCTTCCAGGTCCTCATCGATCGGCGCCGACGAGCTGACGAGGACAAGATCCGCCTTTGTCGTGTCCGTGGTTCGGGTCAGGTTGAGATCCGTTACTGCCGAAAGCGAATTGTAAGCCTTGAGAGCAACACTCTTGAAAGCAAAGACGGCATCCGGATTTCCTGTAAACTCCTCGCTGAAGGAGGACCTGAACTCGGAATCCAAGGATAGGCTATTCTGGTTTCCGAAATAATACTGTAGATTTACCTCTCCCCAGACCTTGCTTTCCGTTATCGCATCGAGAAGAGAATTGCTAATCTTTGGTGCCTTGACAATTTTCGCCATTAGATACCCCTATTCATCCCGCACAAGCATTACGAGCGAAAGCGCGAATCGTCCAGATGGAAAATACCGGCAGCAGATTTTCCATCTCCGACAACAAACCACGATCAGAAATGGAGGAAATGCTTCGCGAAAATCCCGATCTTGCCTGACGGAAAATCACCTTCTGTTTTAATCCCCAGGCATTGTCCGCAAACAATCCGCAAAATGCCGGTGAAGATGTAAATCTCTTGCGACAATGCACGATATCGACCGGCAACAAAGGCGGCTGCCGGCCACAACGCTTGGAGTGTCGCTTCGTTTTACAGCGAAAGCCGGAGAATGCTCAGGAAACGCCGAGCGATTCCGCCGAGATCCAGAACACCGCATCCTGCGATTCGGCTGTTTCCAGCCAGACGAAATCGAGATGCGGGAATTCCTCCTCTAGAATTTCCCGCCCCGAGCCGATCTCGCAGATCATGCCGCCTTCGGGATTGAGGTAGGCCGGGGCCTCCTGAAGGATGCGGCGCACGAGATCGAGCCCATCGACGCCGCCGTCATGGGCCATTTCCGGCTCCGCGCGGAATTCCGGCGGATAACCGTCCAGTGCCTCGTGGTCGACATAGGGCGGATTGGTGATGATGAGGTCGTAGGTGCGGCCTTCGAGCGGGGCGAAAAGATCGCCCTGATAAAGCGTCACCTGGTCCTCGACATCGTGTTCATCAAGATTGATTTTTGCCACTTCCAGCGCATCGGCCGAGAGGTCGACCGCATCCACCGTCGCCTGCGGGAAGAATTTTGCCGCGATGACGGCAAGGCAGCCGGAGCCCGTGCAGATATCGACGGCGCTTTCCACCGTCATTGGGTCGGGCAGGAAGGACGAGCCGTTTTCGCCGAGATATTCGGCAAACAGGATTTCGCCGATATGCGAGCGCGGCACGATCACCCGCTCGTCGACATGGAAGCGCACACCCTGGATATAGGCGCGGCCCGTGATGTAGGACGAAGGCTTGCGCGTGGTAACCCGCGTCTCGATACGCTCGGCGAGCATGCGCCGCTCCTCCGGCAGCAGGCGGGCATCAAGGAAGGGATCGAGCGCGTCGATCGGCAGCTCCAGCGAATCGAGCAGCAGATAGGCCGCGTCATCGCTCGCCGTCGTCGTGCCGTGGCCATAGCTGAGATCGGCCGCATTGAAGCGTGAGATCGCATAGCGCCAGTAGTCGCGCAGCGTCACGAGTTCGGTTGTGATGTCTTGCTGTGTCAACGGTGGCCTCGTGTGCGATATTATTGACTGGACTGACCCGGCTTTAGAATGGCAAGGGCGGGGCGGTCAATCGCGACGATAGAGGCTTTCCGCGACAGCATGGCGAAGGATACGCGCAACAGGCAGAAACCCTCCCTCGCCCGCAAGGCGGGCGGGGCGTCGCGTGGGCCTGCCGGCGTCAGGCCTCGCCCGGCCGCCAAACCGAAAACCGCGCCAGAGGGCAAGCGCGTCACCCTGTCGCGCGCACTCTCCAAACTGGGTTTCTGCTCGCGCACGCAAGCCGAGACGCTGATCGCAGAAGGTCGCGTCGCGCTTTCCGGCCGCACCGTCACCGATCCCGAAACCTGGATCGATCTCACCGAAGCCCTCATCACCGTCGACAGCAAACGCGTCGTCGCCGAAGCCCGCCTCTATCTGATGCTGAACAAGCCGCGCGGCCTCGTCACCACAAGGCACGACCCCGAGGGCCGGCCAACGGTGTTCGATTGCCTCGTGGATCATGCCGACGCCCATCTTTCCCCCGTCGGCCGTCTCGACAAGGCGAGCGAAGGCCTGCTGCTCTTCACCAACGACACGCAATTCGCCAACGCTCTGCTCGACCCCGCGACCCATGTCGCAAAAACCTACCACGTTCAGCTGGACCGCATCGCCGACGACGCCGTCCTCGCAGCACTCGAAGCCGGCGTGCATCACGACGGCGAATTTCTGCGGGCAAAGGCCGTGCGCAGGCTGCGCGAGGGCGAGAAAAACTCCTGGCTTGAAATCACCCTCGATGAGGGCCGCAACCGCCAGATCCGCCGCATGCTGGAAGCGCTCGGCATCGAATGCCTGCGTCTCCTGCGCATCTCCATTGGCAATTTGGAACTCGGCACGCTGGAAAAAGGCGCCATGCGCGCCCTCACCGAGGCAGAGATGAAGGATCTGCGCCGTCTCATCCGCCGCAGCTAGCGGAAGGTGACCTCGAGATTCTGCCGGTCGCGCTGTTGCTGACGATGATGCCAGCGCTGGCCACACCAAGGCTTTTCAAGGTACAATCGATCGTCTAGCGGTGATCTTGAAACCGATGTTGCCGGCCTTGAGGACACGGCGTCGTGCGCTTGTGCCATCGGCGGCCTGCATGGAGGCTATCGACAGACTCGGTCTGCATCGAAGCGGACATGATCAGGACCGGCGCTAGCCGGGTGCGCGACGAATCGCGAATCCTTCATTGCGCCCTGCACCATCATCGGCTGCTCTTCGGCGAGCACATATCGACAGAAGATATGCTCCCGACACTTCCTCGGCGGAAAGCCCCGAGCAGGCATGATGCCAGTGCCGATGGCCGTCGATCAGCGAAACGAGGTCGATTTCGACAGTGAAAACCCGCTGGATTGGCCGGACGGTGCGGTCAAACCCCTCATCGCGAGAACTCATAGAAGATTGAGATTGTCGAACGCGGCAAGGCGATCCCGCTCACGCTTGATGGCGTCTACCGACGGCTTGCCGAATGTTCCGGCGTTCATGCTCGAACTCCTCCCCACCGTGCCGAGCCTGCCGCTGGACAAAACCGGCATGTCTTTTTGAACATGATGCTGCCTTGCCGGCAGCGGCCACAAGCAGCAACAGCAGCCGGCGTGTTCTCCGCCGAAGAGAGCGGCGGCAGAATGCCGACAAAACCGTCGAGAGTTCGCTTGACCCTCAAGCCGCTAGAGGAAGTAGCGTCGGGCATGATCGATACGGAGACCGAACATGCCCCTCCTTTCCGCCGCCATCATGGGATTCTACCTTGCGGCCTTCCTTGTTCTCACTGCCCGGTCCGCCCGTGCCGCCGGACGCCCCGTCTGGCTGTCTGCGCTGGACCAGCGGCAAGGGCTGCCGGCTATTCTGTTTCGCGCCTCCTTTGCCGGCGGCTTGCTGTATCCGCTGATGCTGGCAGCCGGGATCGAACCCTTCCGGGAAGCGTTCCCCGTTGCAAGCGAGGTGCGGGTCGCCGGCCTTGCGATAGCGTTTTCCGGCGCGCTTTTCGCTATCCATGCCCAGCACTATATGGGCGCTTCCTGGCGGATCGGCTCGGTGGAAGGGCATTCCGGCGCCATTGTCGATACCGGACCGTTCGGACTTTCCCGCAATCCGGTCTTCGTCGGGCAGGTCGTCCTGTTTGTCGGCTTCATCCTCGCGCGGCCGGATGTGGTGCAGGTCGCTCTTGCAGCATCGGTCGTGCTGGCAGTCTGGCTTCAGGTCCGTACCGAGGAAAGGGTTTTGGTGCACGATCTCGGCGCGCCCTACGAAGATTATCGGAGGCGGGTGCGGCGATGGTTGTGAGGTCAACCCAGTATCTTCGCAAGGCCATTGACGGTGTTGGCGTTGCGCAGCGTGCCGATGCCGAGTTTTTTTGTCGTCAGATGCGATAGCAGCTTCGTCTCGCTCGGTTTACCGCTGAAATCGACCCAAAGGTCGCCATCGACGATATCGAGCTTGATATCAGGCGTGGTCAGCGCTTCCAGCTTTTGCAGGATCTCCCGGCCAAGCGGCTTTCGCATGACGCGGATGCCGACACTCTGCCCGTCACCCCGGGGAAACGGATTTCGCGCGGCGACGCGTTTCCACGCCTCCGCCGTGCGCAGGAGGATATCGACATGTTTGCCGAAGCGGTCACGAAACGCCGCCTCCAGCCGCCCTTCGATCTCGGAAAGCGGCGCCTCCCCGGCCTCGAAGATCAGGTTGCCGGTGGCGACAAGGGTGCGCGGTTCGCGAAAACCAAGCTCTTCGGCCATGGCGCGCAGGTCGGCCATGAGCAGACGTCTCCCAGGGCCAAGCACGATGGAATGCAGGAGCGCGACATAGGTCGTCACGGCTCAGCCTTTTTCAGCGCGCGAAACGCGCCACAGCCGCCACGGAGCCCATCGGGAAAACCGGCTCTCCAGCATCTCGGGTACGGGATCGAAACCATGGGTGCCGCCTGGCCCGCAGCGCACGACGCGAAACAGCGTCATGAAACCGCCTCGCCACAGCCCATGCCGGGCGACGGCCTCGTAGCCGTACTCCGAGCAGGTCGGCAGATGACGGCAGGAATTGCCGATGAAGCCGGACAGCGTCAGTTGGTAGAATCGGATGAAACCCATGCCAAGGAGCCGCCCCGGCGTCTTGCGGAACGGCCCGCGCCAATTGCGGCCCTTGTAGGCGAGGCGCGAAGCATCATGCCGGCATTCCGGGGCATTGCACATGCCCCTCACCCGGTCGTTTCAAGCCGCTTCGCCTCGATCTGGCCTATGGCATCCACCACGGCATCGAAGGTCAGCATGGTGGAGGCGTGGCGGGCCTTGTAGTCCTTGACGGGTTTGAGGAAGCGCATGTCCTCGAAACGGCCGCCCGGCCCCTCGCCGTCGGCCTTCAGCATGGCGAGCATATCTTCCCGCGCCTGGCGGATTTCCGAGACCGTAGCGCCAATCACATGGCGCGCCATGACCGAAGACGACGCCTGGCCAAGCGCGCAGGCCTTCACCTCATGGGCGAAGTCGCTGACCCTATCGCCATCGAGCTTCAGATACACCTTCACGCGCGAACCGCAGAGCTTGGAATGGGCGCCAGCCTCCGCATCCGCATCCGGCAGCGTGCCGATCCGGGGGATGTTGCCGGCGAATTCCAAAATGCGGCTGTTATAGATATCGTCCATCATGGCCCTGTTTTCCGCGCTTTTTGCGGAATCTTCAATGATCCGAGCAGATTATTCCGGTCACGTCGGGAAAAAAGCACGGCGTGTCGCCTCCCGCCTCTTTCGCACTTGGTGATCGATACTATATGATAACTCGTATTGGGGTGAGCGTTTTGCAAGAAGCGGACAAGCGGAAGGCAGACATCACCTGTTGTTTGGGAAACCGTGCCGGACGGTCAGCGCACTGTTAAGCGAAGACCAGAAAGCCCCGGAGCCCGCCGACGGAACCCAAGCCTGCAGGGTTAGGCGAATGGCCAGTGGCGAGTCCGATAAACACGTCAGGTAACCTGCAGAAAGGTCATGGGTCCATGGACGCCATAGTCACCAATTTTCCGCGTATCGACGACCAGTCGGACCGCCCTTCGCAGAAGGAAGCCGAGGACGCCGTTCGCGTGCTGCTGCGCTGGGCGGGCGATGACCCGCAGCGCGAAGGCCTGCTCGATACGCCGAAGCGCGTCGCAAAGGCCTATCGTGAACTGTTCTCCGGTTATGACCTCGCCGCGGAGGATGTGCTCGGCCGCACCTTCGAGGAAGTCGCCGGCTATGACGACATGGTGCTGGTAAAGGACATTCCGTTCTTCTCGCATTGCGAACACCATATGGTGCCGATCATCGGCAAGGCGCATGTCGCCTATCTGCCGAACGGCCGCGTTCTCGGCCTCTCCAAGATCGCCCGCGTTGTTGAAATCTTCGGCCGTCGCCTGCAGACGCAGGAAACCATGACGGCGCAGATCGCGAAATCGATCGACGAGACGCTGAACCCACGCGGCGTGGCCGTGATGATCGAGGCCGAGCATATGTGCATGGCGATGCGCGGCATCCAGAAACAGGGCTCGACAACGCTCACCACCACCTTTACCGGTGCCTTCAAGACCGAACCGACCGAGCAGGTCCGGTTCATGACAATGATCCGGAGCTAGGCGAAAACGGCTCCGCAGGACGGAGCCGACCGCCATGACGATCACCTTCGACGCCCCTTCCAAGGACAAGGCCGAACTCGAAACGGGTCCGGCCTTCACACCGCGTTTCGACGAGCACGGTCTCGTCACGGCCGTGGTGACGGATGCGAAGGATGGCGAGTTGCTGATGGTCGCGCACATGAATGCCGAATCGCTGGCGCTGACCATAGAGACCGGCATCGCTCACTATTGGAGCCGTTCGCGCAAAGCGCTCTGGAAGAAGGGCGAAACCTCCGGCAACCTTCAGACCGTCGTGGAACTCCGAACCGACTGCGACCAGGATGCGGTCTGGCTGAAGGTTTCCGTCGCCGGCCATGATGCGACCTGCCACACGGGTCGTCGCTCCTGCTTCTACCGCACGGTTTCAAACGGATCGGACGGTGCGGTGCTGACAATGGCGGGGGGTGAACCGCAGTTCGATCCTTCAGCCGTCTACAGCAAAAATTAAGCATCTGCATAGTTTCTGGCCCGTTCCGGGACGGATTCACCCTTTGGCAACCGGTTCGGACGCCTAATCCATCCCATGGCGGCTGCTATCCCCGCCATGCGGATCAGGACATGGAACACCATCGCTCGTATGCGTCACGACCGGTTTCCAGGACCACCTCGAAAGGGGTGACGATCCCGCGGGCAAGCGCCCTCCTCCAGCCTCGACCGGACGCACTCGGCGGAGCTTTCAGGCTCTCTTCGCGCCTCCAAGTTCCCCACGTCACAGACTGCATATACCCTGTCACTTATTGTGTTCCCGAGGACGCCGAGGCACTGGAACCGATTGCCTCGCCGCGAATTCCTTTTGGGTACGGAGGTCCGGCATGTTGAACTGGAGTTTTAATCGTAGTCTCGTAACGGCGGATGCTTCAGATCCGGGCGGCCCTTCAATGAACGATATGTCCCACATCCCTGTGCCGGCCCCGCCGCGCAAATCCAAGATCGCGCTTGCCCTCGGCGGCGGCGCTGCCCGTGGCTGGGCCCATATCGGGGTGCTGCGGGCGCTGGAAGAGGAAGGCATCGAGATCGGCATGATCGCGGGCACCTCGATCGGCGCCCTCGTCGGCGGCTGTTATCTCGCCGGTAAGCTGGATGAGCTGGAGGCGTTTGCCCGCTCGCTCACCATGCGGCGCATCGCGAGCCTGCTCGATTTCACCATTCGTGGCTCCGGTCTTTTCGGCGGCATGCGGTTGACGCGGCGCATGCAGGAACATCTGGAGCACCTCTCGATCGAGGATCTCGACCGCCCGTTCGTCGCCGTCGCGACGGAAGTCAACAGCGGTCACGAGGTCTGGATCAACAGCGGTTCGCTGATCACGGCGCTGCGCGCCTCCTATGCCCTGCCGGGCATTTTCGAGCCGATCAAGTGCAACAACCGCACGCTGGTCGATGGCGCCTTGGTCAACCCCGTGCCCGTCTCGGTCTGCCGGGCCCATGAAGAGCCGCTGGTCGTCGCCGTCAACCTCAACTATGATCTCTACGGCCGCTCCGCCGTCATCAAGCACAGCGCGAGCCCCCAGAAAATCGACGAGAACAGGCAGGAAGACAGCGCCGCGCGCCTGGGCCTCACCGGCGTCATGGTGCAGTCCTTCAACATCATTCAGGATCGTATTTCCCGCGCCCGCCTTGCCGGCGATCCGCCGGATCTCGCGCTGCACCCGAAGTTGTCGGATATCGGCCTGTCGGAGTTCCACCGCGCAGGCGAATCCATCGATCGCGGCTATCTCGAGGCGAAGGCTCGGATTTTCGAGATCAAGCGCATGCAGGAAGTGGTGATGGCGCGCTGAGATCAACGCGCATCTGGAAACTCGGCGGGCGGGACGATGGAGATCGTTCCGCCCGAAACCGTTCCAGTGGCAGCACTAGCTGGCAATATAGGCCTTGATGGCTTCAGCTTCGTGCTTGATCGCGCGAATGTGGGATTTCACCACGTCGCCGATCGAGATAATGCCGACAAGCCGCCCGTCCTTTTCCACCGGGATGTGACGAGCACGAAGCGTACTCATCATTTCCATGAGCTGTTCAACGGTTTCCGTCTCGCTGCAGCGATGGACATTGCCCCACATGATGGAGGAAATGGGTTTGTCCAGGCATTCTGCCCCGTTACGGGCAATGGCCGCCACGATATCGCGCTCGGTCAAAATGCCGGCAATACGGTCATTTCGATCGACGATGACAATCGCGCCGATGTGGTTTTCATGGAGATAGACGGCAGCCTGTCTTACCGTGAGCTGCGGGCCGCCGGTTACGACGTTGCGGCCTTTTTCGTCCAGTATCGTCTTTACATACATGCGTACCTCCCGTGTGCATCATGACGCAGAGAGGCGGGACACCCGCGCAGGGATGCCCTGCCTGTACCAGAAACATCCTTTCCTCCTTGGATGTTCCTTGTCCCGGTGTGCATGTGCGAACCGGAACAAGGACATGGTGCGCTACGACAGAGGCGATTGCAAGACCGCTAATGGACTATCGTTAATCCCGGCGGGCCTCGGTCGTTGCAACGTCGAACAGCGGGAAAAAAAGGAAACCGAACAGGAAGCCGCCGATATGCGCCTCCCAGGCCACCGCCCCACCGGCCACGGAGCCGAAAATCTGGCCGAAGCCGATCAGGAAGTTGGTGAGAAACCAGATGCCGGAGAAGACGAGCACCGACCGGTTCGACAGCGCCTCGGAGATCGTCAGTCGCCGGTTGAGATGCGCGAACTGGCGGCTGATGCGGCCGCTCGGCGAGAAGACGAAACGCGCGGCCGCGCCCATCAGGCCGGAAACGACGCCGGAAGCGCCGACGACGAGAATCATCGCCCCCCAATGCAGCGCAGTGTGAAACGCCACGGCCGCGATGGCGCAAAGGCCCCAGAAGATGAAGAAGCGCGTGAGCCCGATACGCCGCACGACAGGCGCACCGAAGGCGACCATCCAGAAGGCGTTGAAGATCAGGTGCTCCCAGCTGCCATGCAGCAGCGAATAGGTAACGGGGCTCCACAGCCAGCCCAGATCCTGCTCCGAAAAGGGGATCGTGTAACGCCCGGGAATGAAGGCGAACGTCAGGAGAACCGATTCGTCCGTGACCGAGGACAGCAGATAGGTGCGCACGACATGGATGAGCGTCAGCACCACCAGCACGAAGACAAGGCCGCCAGGCAGGTTGAAAGCAGGCTCCCGCTTGTGGACATCCACGCCATCACCCCGCATTTCAACGCCGTCACTGCTCATGGTCGATCCACCAAATTCATAAAATACGAATCGCGCTTATACAGACAAAAGAAAGGCCGTGCAGCTTTCGCTGACGGCCGGTGCCCCCAATCCCCGGGGCTGAAATCGATGTGCAGTAAACCATTCCCTCGTGGAGGGATGGCGAAATGTTTGGCCAAAATCGCCCGGCCGCGCAATCGAAACCAATTGTTAACCTTAATATCGAGGTGGCACGAAACTCGCACCGCTCTCCATAGATGCCCGTTTAGCCCGCTTTCGCGTGCCGGAACGGTACAGAACCGAATGGATATGAGCATGCAGACGAAAGCCGTGACGGCTCTTTACGATTATTGGACGCGTCAGCGTGGCGATCGCCTTGTTCCGCCGCGCAGCGCAATCGAGCCCGCCGATATCGCCGCCATCCTTCCCGATGTCTTCATCCTGGAGCACAGCGGACTGCACGATCCACGCTTTCGGCTCGCCGGCACCCGCTTCTGCGCCCAGTTCGGTCGCGAGCTGAAGAACACTGCCTTCGATGCGCTTTTTGCACCGGACCAGCGCAACCGGATCGCCCGCATCACCGAAAACGTCATGGCGCACGGTGCGCCCGCCACCATGCAGGTGCAACTCGTCGACGGTACGCTCGAAACGACCGAGGCGGAAATCGTGCTCCTGCCGCTCACCTCGAAGGGGCGTGCGGCCGATCGCATCATCGGCGCCTTTGCGCCCCTGCCCGGCCAGCGCCAGCCGCTTGCCGCCTTCCGCTACGCCACGCTCGGCTCTCTCTCGGTGATCGACCCGAGCCGCACGCATGCTGCCGCCGGCAACCGCCCGGCAATCCCCATGCCGGCCTCGATCATGACCATGCGGCCGCCCGCTTTCGGCCAGACGGTCAGCCGCGTTCTGCACTTGAGAATATTCGAAGGCGGGCGACAGGCGGAGGATTTGCGCGAGCGCTAGGCGCCATCACAACTCAAGACACCTAAAAATTGCCGTAGCGTGAGGAGCCCATCACTTTTCAAAGCCGCGGCAAACCTTCTGTTAACCGCGAAAGCTTAAGACTTGGAAAGACATAAGATCATCAGGCCCGCGCGCACATGTATTCCTTCCAGCAAGCATCGCCCGCCGCCCGCAAACCGCAGCCCGACCAGCGGAGCTTTCAGCGTGTTTCGGTGAACCTGCCCGGCCGGCTGATGCTGCCCAATCACGATGAATACGACTGCTCCGTCATCGACATGTCGCCGGGCGACGCCAGCTTCATCTGCGCCGCCCGCCCCCGCGTCGGCGAACGTATCATCGCCTATGTCGATCATCTCGGTCGCATCGAAGGCAACGTCGCAAACCTCAACGACGAAGGCTTTGCGATCACCCTCACCGCCACGGACCGCAAGCGCGAGAAGCTCGCGGCACAGCTGACCTGGATCGCCAACAAACACGAACTGGGCCTTCCCGAGGACCGTCGCCACAACCGCCTGACACCGCGCAACACGCGCACCGAAATCACGCTCGATGACGGCCGGCGCTACCCTTGCCGCATCATCGACCTTTCGATGTCCGGCGCGGCCGTCGATATCGACGTGCGCCCGGCACTCGGCACGCCCGTGCAGCTCGGCAACATGAAGGGCCGCGTCGTGCGCCATTTCCAGGAAGGCGTGGCGATCGAGTTCTCGTCGGTCCAGCCAAAGGAAGCGCTCACCTCCTTCCTGTAGCATTTCGATACGAGACAATGGTGGAACTGTTTCACAAGGGCCCTGCGGGGCCCTTTGCTGTTTCAATACGGCGCATCGCAAATTCCCCGAATTATTTTTGAACTTTTTTTGCCCCCCGGAATCGCTCCAAAGCGAAGAAAACGCTCGGCGCAAGATCTTTCTGATCCAAAAAGACAGCCATCTGACCATGATCGGCCGCACGCGACGCCGGAGCGTCCGCATGCGCAGCGACTGCCGCAGTGAAAATAAAGCCACAAAATCAATTTCTTAGGCGCTTGTCGTTTGATCGCCGACACACAAATTCCGTTCAAATTTTAATCAAAACCGCATCAAATACAGATAAAAATCAATTCAAGTTTTGTTTTCATTTTATACTTATGCAATGTTGATTTGAACTAAGTTATACTTCCGACTTTCGCGTAAGATCAAAAAGTCCGTGTCATTGTCCCATCATCAAACGGGGACAGAACAATGACAAAAACACTTAAGACAGGGGCATTCGCGTTTCTCTTCTCTCTGGCCGCCGCGCAGGCCGCCATGGCCTTGCCGGCCAATATTCCGCTTGCCGGTGCGACCAACCAGCCGATCGGCCACTACGAATTCTGCAAGCGGTACGCCGACGAATGCGGCTCGAACGGCAAGGATGCCGGCCCGCTCGCTCTGACGCAGGAAAACTGGAAGACGATCCTCAACGTCAACTACTCGGCCAACACGGACGTGCAGCCGATGACCGACATGGATATCTACGGCGTCGAGGAAGAATGGGCCTATCCGGATGCGGTGGGCGACTGCGAAGACTACGTGCTTCTCAAGCGCAAGCGCCTGATCGAAGCCGGCATTTCGCCCTCCAACCTTCTGATCACGGTCGTGCTTCAGCCGAACGGCGAAGGCCATGCCGTGCTGACCGTGCGCACCGATCGCGGCGACTTCGTGCTCGACAACATGCGCAACAAGGTCCTGCTCTGGTCCGAAACCGAATATCGCTACCTGAAGCGCCAGTCCTCGGCCAATGCCGGCAAGTGGGTCAAGCTTCAGGACGGTCGTGCCGACGCCGTCGGTAGCGTCAAGTAACACTGCCGGCGCTGATCCCAGCGCCGCATGAGGAGATTGCCCGGCGACCCGCCGGGCACGCAAAAGGGCCCGGTCAGTCCCCCAATCCCCGTCCCGACCTCGGCCCTGCGGCCGGTTCCGCTGTCCCCGGAACCGGCCGCCCCCTTTTTCGGGCATGCCAGCCCACACCGCAATTCATCGAAAATTAACCATGCTCGCAGAACCTGTCCGCAAGAGATTCAGGCATATCTGGGTCCCGATTTTCTCAGGGATATGCGAGAAATGATGGCCTTTGCGACGACAGGCGACGACGAGCACGCACCGCTCCTCTCCAACCGTCTGCTGGCGCGACTGACCATCGGCGTCGCGGTTCTCGCCAGCCTCACAATCGGCATCAGCCTAGTCGGCCGCATGCTCGGAGAACGCATCGCCCTGGCAGGCCACACGGAAAATGCCGAGCCGGTCGATGTCATCATCGGCCAGGACCAGATCCGCCTCCCTGCCAATGTCATCCGCTTCGAAGACCAGCGCCAGACCGGCCGTGCCGAGCGCGTCGATCTCTACCTCACCTGGCCGGAGATGCAGGGTTATACCAATGTCCAACGCAGCCGCTTCAATGACGGCAACCGCCCGGAAAGCTTGATTTTCCTCAACCTTTCGCAGAGCACCATGTCGAAGGATATGTCCGGCCGGCTGGAGCCGATCTACAGCCACCTCTTCGACGGTCACACGGAACTCGGGCCCGCCGCGCTGACGCTGCGCCACCTCAAGGAAAACACCGGCTACGGCGGCGAGGTGTTCTTCACCGGCACACTGCCGGACGGCTCCCCTTATGCCGTACGCTGCATGATGCCGACGGACGAAGCGCAATCCACCAGTGCGGATTGCCAGCGCGATATCCACATCGGTCGCGATCTTTCCGTGCTTTACCGCTTTTCGAGCAGACTTTTGCCGCAGTGGCAGGCCATGGAGGCGCGCGTTCGCGACTATCTCGGCCAGTCTTTCGTGCAGAACGGCCGTCTCGTCGCCACCGCCCGTGGCCGATAAAAAAGCGTCAATCTCAGAAACCAATGATTCATCATAAACCGATTGGTAACGCTGTCCCCGCTACTGTGCTGCCAACGGTCGTTCAGGGACCTCCGCCTGAACGCCATCTGCAATCCGAGAATGAAGAGTAACGTAGTGTCCCGTTCCGTATTCCTCGATTTCCTCCCCCGCTCCTGTCAGGCAGTTGCCACTGTGGCGAAAGGTCTGGTGATGGTCGGGATGGTCGCCACCGTCGCAGTTGCGACGCCCGCGCAAGCCGCCCCGAAATATGCCGGCATCGTGATCGACGTCAAAACCGGCAAGGTGCTCTACAGCGAGGATGCCGACGAGCTGCGTTACCCGGCGTCTCTCACCAAGATGATGACGCTGTACCTGACATTCGAAGCGCTCGAAGCCGGGAAAATCCGTCTCAACACCCGCGTTCCCTTCTCGAAGAATGCCGCAAGCGAACCGCCGACCAAGCTCGGTGTCGGCGTCGGCAACGCGATCACGGTCGAACAGGCCATGCTCGGCCTCATCACGCGCTCGGCGAACGACGCCTCGACGGCGCTTGCCGAAATGCTGGGCGGCTCGGAAGAGCGTTTTGCCCGCATCATGACGCAGAAAGCCCGGGCGCTCGGCATGACGCGCACCACCTACCGCAACGCCAACGGGCTGCCCAACACGGCGCAGGTCACGACCGCCCGTGACCAGGCTCGCCTCGGCATCGCGCTTCGCCAGCATTTCCCGCAATATTACGACTACTTCTCGGTTCGCAGCTTCCGCTTCGGCAAGCAGACCATCAACGGCCACAACCGCCTGCTCGGCAGCGTGCGCGGCGTCGATGGCATCAAGACCGGCTATACCCGCGCCTCCGGCTACAACCTGGTGACCTCGGCGGTTGCCGATGGCCGCAGCGTCGTCGGCGTCGTGCTCGGCGGCCGTTCGGGTGGCGCCCGCGACCAGCAGATGCGCAAGCTGATCGCCGCCTACATGCCGAAGGCCTCGCGCCGCGGCGGTGGCGACCTGATCGCCGAAACCAAGGATGCGCCGACGCTGACCGCCGAAGTCGCAAGCGAAGCGGTGACCGCCTCGGCAAGCGGTACGCTCAGCAACCGCGCGATGGAACTGCCGGAAAACGGCCCGATCCCGACCTATCGCTACAACGAAGCCCGCATCGAGACGGCCTATGCCGCGACATCGGGTGCAAACGAGATCATCGGCAAGCGTGCGCTTGCCGCGACGCTCAAGCTGCAGCGTGAAAGCGTCGTTCCGGCGGAAGACCTGACGGAACAGGGCGATACGGGCGACGCGCTCGACAAGCTGACGACTTCCTCGACCACCACGGCGGCCATAGCGTCTGAATCCACGCCCTCCGGCTGGGTCATTCAGATCGGTGCCACGCCGGACAAGGGCCAGGCGCAGGAGCTGCTCTCCAAGGCAAAGAACTCCGGCGGCAAGGCGCTTTCGAGCGCGATGCCCTTCACGGTCGCCGTCAACAGCGGCAGCGGCGAACTCTATCGTGCCCGCTTTGGCGGTTTCGACAACCAGAACGGCGCAGCCGCTGCCTGCAAGGTGCTGAAGCGCAAGGGTTTTGCCTGCTGGGCCAGCCAGCAGTAACGAGATTGGACTGCGCTCAGCGGCGCAGTCTCCGAACTACCGTCTTGCGCCCGCAACAGCATCGGTCAGGTATTGCGTACCGATGGCTGCGGGGGGAAGACAGGCGGGTGTCGCATGTAGCGGCTCTGCCATCCTCGGTTGGGTAATGCGTACGAGGCAGATCATGGCGATGAACGAAAACCTTTTCGATGTTCCCACCGCAGCGCGCGACGAAAAGCGCCGGCCGCTGAAGGGCACGCTCCACCCGCTGCACGAAGCAGCGATGCGGATCGCGGATATCGGGCTGGGCCGTTCGCGCAACAAGACGAAGGATCTCGTCGGCATGCTGCTGGCACACGGCGCACGCGCCTGGCGTTCCGGCCAGCCGTCCGCCGGGATCCACCTCCATGTCGGCGTCAGTGAACGCCGCTACCCGGTGCGCATGCGCCTGCGCTGACAGTCAGCGTTCTGGGAGTTCAGAGAAGGCCGAGTTCGGCGAGTTCGCGCCGCAGCTCCAGCGGCAGGTCGGCCGTTCCCTCGCCCATATCCTTGAGATCGCGCGGGGCATCCTCTTCAGTCAGGTAGCGCCATCCCTGGAAAGCGCGGCGCGGCTGGAATTCGGTCTCGATCACTTCCGGTCCCAGCACCAGTTCGCAGCGCGAAATACCGTCGACATCCGTAAAGCTCTTCAGGCCAAGCAGACGCTGGCGGGCCTGTACCTGGCCCTTGATGACCCAATAGAGTGAGCCGCCGTCCAGCAGCTCCTGATCCCGCTTCGGGATCATGCGGGTGACATGGCTCGAATGCGGCTCCATGCCCGCCGCGATCGCGATCAGCGACCGTTCGGATACCCATTCGCGCAGATCGTCGATCGTATCAGCGCCGACGCAGAGTTTGATGAGATGTAGGGCCATGGTTCTTTGAACGCCCTTGCGGCGGCCGGGTCAAGGGGCCGCCGCGTCGCATTCCACAGGGAACGAAGAGACGATCAACACTCCACCACGTTGACGGCGAGGCCGCCGGTGGAGGTTTCCTTGTATTTCTCGTTCATATCGACGCCGGTCTGGCGCATCGTCTCGATACAGGCGTCGAGCGGCACGAAATGCTGGCCGTCGCCCTTGAGGGACAACGATGCGGCCGTGACCGCCTTGACGGCGCCCAGCGCATTGCGCTCGATGCACGGCACCTGCACGAGGCCGGCGATGGGGTCGCAGGTCATGCCGAGATGGTGCTCCAGTGCGATTTCCGCAGCGTTCTCCACCTGCTCGGGCGAACCGCCCATGACGGCGGCAAGGCCGGCGGCGGCCATGGCGGAGGCGGAGCCCACCTCGCCCTGACAGCCGACTTCGGCGCCCGATATCGAGGCATTGTGCTTGATGATGCCGCCGACGGCGGCGGCCGTCAGCAGGTAATCGCGAATGCCGTCCTGGTCGGCATCCTCGTGGAAATGCAGGTAGTAGCGGATCGTCGCGGGCACGACGCCGGCCGCGCCATTGGTCGGCGAGGTCACGACGCGGCCGCCGGCGGCGTTCTCCTCGTTGACGGCCATGGCATAGACGGAGAGCCAGTCATTGGCGAGCAGCGGATTGGCCTTGTTGGAACGCCACTCCTCCTGCAGCTTGTCGTGGATCGAGCGGGCGCGACGGCGGACCTTCAGGCCGCCAGGCATGATGCCCTCGTTCTTGAGGCCGCGGTCGATGCAGCTCTTCATGGCGCCCCAGATCCGGTCGAGGCCGGCGTCCAGCTCCTCGCGCGACATCGTCGCTTCCTCGTTGGCGCGCTTCATCTGGGCAATCGTCATGCCCGAGCGTGCGGCCATTTCGAGCATCTGCTTGGCGGAGGCGAAGGGGAACGGCACCTTTTTGTCGCCGGCCTTCGCCTTGCTGGCACGCATCTGCTCCAGTTCCGTATCCGTGACGACGAAGCCGCCGCCGACCGAGTAGTAGATACGTTTCAACAGAAGACGGTCGTCGCGGTCATAGGCGGAGAAGGTCATGCCATTGGCGTGGCCGGGCAGCGGGTTCTTCTTGTCGAAGATCAGGTCGGTCTTCGGCTGGAAGGCATAACCGGGATGGCCCGGCGGCGTGACGCGGCCAGTACGCTCGACGTCACCGACGATCGCATCCATCCGGTCGGGATCGACGGTGTCCGGCCGCTCGCCCATCAGGCCGAGAATAACCGCACGGTCGGAGCCGTGGCCGACGCCGGTATAGGCGAGCGAGCCATGCAGGCTCATGCGAATCGTCGCGACATGGGCGTTCGACGGGCGCGGCCAGTCATCGGAGAGGATCAGGTCGAGAAAGCGGTTCGCCGCAGACATCGGCCCCATCGTGTGGGAGCTCGACGGACCGATACCGATCTTGAAGACATCAAAAACCGAAAGGAACATTCCCAGACTTCTCCTCGCCGCAGCAGGCTACGCATTGACCGTTGAAGCTACGTTATCACGCGGCGCACGCTTGGTGATCTCCCGACATCGGGTTTTACCAGTGCGACATGCGAAAACAAAAACAGCGCGTCTCGGCTAAGAGCGCGCTGTTTATGTAGGGATTGGGCCTGATGTTGTCAGATGCCGCCGAAGAGATAGGCGATGACCAGAACGGCGCCAAAACCGATGACTGCACGGGCAGTAACGCCCCAGCAGGATTTCTGAACGGTGCTTTCCATGATTTCCCCGAATGGAAGATGTCGCGCAGCAGCCGATATCAGCGCCGCATGAGCCCCTGTTTAATGAAGAATTCATGAAACCGCAATCGCGAAAAATGGCGAAACCAAGGCGGCCATGGCATAGGAGCCCCGCGTTCCACGCATGACCTGTCGCAAAATCAGACAGTTGCGCGTCCCTGACGCCCTCTTGTTTCCACACTCCTCCGCCTCCGTTTCGCCCAAGGTCTGAACGCCCTGCAAACGAGCTTG
Organism: Shinella sp. CPCC 101442; assembly: GCF_024704725.1. Taxonomy (GTDB): domain Bacteria; phylum Pseudomonadota; class Alphaproteobacteria; order Rhizobiales; family Rhizobiaceae; genus Shinella. Next base: position 42,811 of record NZ_JALIQS010000003.1, read on the forward strand.
CTCCGATGCTTGCAAAATGCCGAATCCGTGGCACAAGACGTTTCATGAACACCCCGGATCTCATCGCCCTCGCCCTCTTCCTCGTCCTGTGGATGGGGTATTCCTGGATAACGGACCGGGCGAAGCTATTCGACCGAGTGAGCCTCACGCGCGCCATGAGTTCGCAGCGCGCGATGTGGATCCGCAACGCCATGCACCGCGATCTGCGCATGATCGATACGCAGATCATGGCCGGCCTGCAGAACGGCACGGCTTTCTTCGCTTCCACCTCGTTGCTTGCGCTCGGTAGCTGCTTCGCATTGCTTGGCGCAACGGAACAGGTTTTTGCGATCTTCAACGACCTGCCCTATTTCTTCCACGGCAGCCGCGCCGGCTTCGAAACGAAGGTCGGCGGCCTCGCCATCATCTTCGGCTACGCCTTCTTCAAGTTCGGCTGGTCCTATCGCCTCTTCAACTATTGCACGATCCTGCTCGGCGCCATGCCGATGAGCGGCGACATCCACAAGGATCCGGCGGGCGCCGACCTTGCCGCCGACAAGGTGATCCGCATGAACATTCTCGCGGCAAAGCACTTCAACAAGGGGCTGCGCGCCATCTTCCTGTCGATCGGCTATCTCGGCTGGTTCGTCAGCCCGTTCCTCTTCATCGCCACGACCATCGGCATCATCATCGTGCTCGTGCGCCGTCAGTTCTATTCGGAAGCGCGCCTCGCCGTGCTCGAAACCGTCGACTGACTTCTCCCGACCGGCCTCCTTTCGGCCATCCGCCCGGCGCAAGCTTGGCGTGACACTTTCCTATGGACCAAAGCAATGCGGCGACCCCGAACCATGACGACGACGGTGATTGACGGCAATGGGGCAGTGAGCGGCGCTGAAACGCGCCGGCTTCCACGCATCCCCCTGATCGACCAGTTGCGCGGCGTGGCCCTGATCGCCATGGCGATCTACCATTTCACCTGGGATCTTGGCTTCTTCGGCTATATCGAACCGGAAACGGCAACGACCGGCGGCTGGCGCATCTTCGCCCGTATCATTGCCGGCAGCTTCCTCTTCCTCGTCGGCGTCAGCCTGGCGCTTGGCCACCAGAAGGGTTTTCGGGCAAGGCCGTTCTTCATCCGCCTCGCCAAGGTCGGCGGCGCGGCCCTTGTGATTACCATCGCCACCTGGTTCGCCTTCCCGGACACGTTCATCTTCTTCGGCATCCTGCATGCCATTGCGGCGACAAGCGTCGTCGGGCTCCTCTTCCTGCGCCTGCCCGTCGCCGTCACGCTGCTTGCCGCGGTAGCCGCCGTCGCCGCGCCGCTTTATCTCCGCGCGCCGCTCTTCGACCATCCCGCGCTCTGGTGGGTCGGCCTGTCGGTCAATATTCCGCGCTCGAACGACTATGTGCCGCTGCTGCCATGGCTCGCACCGGCGCTGCTCGGCATCGTGCTTGGCAAGCTTTTCGTGGCAAGCGCGCTTTCCGAACAGTGGGCCGGCCTCGGCGGGCGCACGAAAGTCTGGTGGAAAACCCTGCTGGAGACCGCCGGGCGCCACAGTCTCGCCATCTATCTTATCCACCAGCCGTTGCTGATCGCGCTGGTCTACAGTTTCTCGCTGGTGGTGCCCGCGCCTGCGCCCGATCCAGCCGTCGGCTACACCAAGAGCTGCATGCGCGCCTGCGAGCCCGAACGCGGCGCGGGCTTCTGCCAAAGCTTCTGCGGCTGCACGCTGACCGGACTGCAGGATCAGAAGCTTTTCGCCGACCTCAACCGCGGCGCGATCGATGTGACGACGGACGAGCGGATCACCGCGATCTCCTCGCAATGCACGGCAAAGGCCGAAACGGAAACCGACCTCAAGGAGTAGGGATCATGAATGCCTATCGCATGAAGCCACTCGCTTTTCCCTGGCCCCCGCTGATCTACGGCGCGGCGCTCGCGGCGGCCTTCCTGCTCCAGGCGTATTTTCCCCTCGCCGTATCCGAAACCGAGAGTTGGATCGCCACGGCTGCCGGCAGCGTGCTGATCCTCGTTGCCATCGTGCTCGATGTCTGGGCGATGCGCACGCTGCTCGATTGCCACACGACCATCATGCCGAACCGCTGCTCCACCCATCTGGCAACGTCCGGCCCCTACCGCTTCACCCGCAACCCGATCTATCTCGGCTATACGCTGGCGACGGCGGGCATCGGCCTCGTCATGCTCAATCCCTGGTGTCTCGTGACGGCGACGGTCGCCGCCGGCGTCACCAGCGTCATCGCCATCAAGCGCGAGGAGCTTCACCTGCTCTCCCGCTTCGGCATCGATTTCGAACGCTACTGCAACGGCACCGCGCGCTGGATCTGAAACGGACATGGCGCCGGATGAAGTTCATCCAGCGCCATGCAAAACGTGTAGAAAATTCCGTGCGTCTCAGGTGCCGACGCCGATTTCGGCGAGACGGGTGAGACAGGCCTCCTCGACATTGTCGAGCTCGGCCAGCGTCTCCTCGATGTCGCGCCGCTTCTGGCGCAACTCCTCGCGTTTTTCGATCACCTTCGTCATGAGCATTTCCAATTGCCCCACCTCGCCCGGCGGGTCCTTGTAGACGCGGATGATGTCGCGAATCTCGGCGATCGTGAAGCCGATGCGCCGTCCGCGCAGGATTTCCAGGATCAGGCGGCGGTCTGCCGGGCGGAAAAGCCGCGTGCGGCCGCGGCGCTCGGGATGGATGAGCCCCTCGTCCTCGTAGAAGCGCAAAGTGCGGGTGGAAACCCCGAATTCGCGCGTCAGCTCGGTTATGGTATAAAACTTGTCCACGCCTGCTCCGATCATCTCTGAGCGGGCATTTTATTGACTTTTACGTATAAGTCAATTTTTTCGCATCAGCGGATGGCGAACCACCACGTCGCCAGGCCGAGGAAGGCGAAGAATCCGACGATATCCGTCACCGCCGTCACAAAAACGCTAGAGGAGACGGCGGGATCCGCACCCGCCTTGTCGAGCAGGATGGGAATGGTGATGCCGGCAAGGGCTGCCGCGCACATATTGATCAGCATGGCCGTCGCGATGACGCCGCCGATATTGATGTCCTGAAACCAGAATCCCGCGACGGCGCCGATCATCAGGCCGAATGCCACCCCGTGCAGAAGCCCGACGCCGGCCTCGCGGCGCACGACGCGCCAGGCGTTGTGAATGTCGAGGTCGCGCGTCGCGAGCGCACGCACCGTTACGGTCATGGTCTGCGAACCGGCATTGCCCCCCATGCCCGCCACCGTCGGCATGAGGATGGCGAGCGCCACGATCTCCTCGATCGTGGCCTCGAACAGCGAAATGACCGAAGCCGATATGAAGGCGGTCAACAGGTTGACGAGCAGCCACGGCGCACGGGAACGGGAGGTCGCGATGACAGAGTCCGACAACTCTTCGTCACCGACGCCGCCAAGGCGCATCAGATCCTCCTCGGCCTCTTCCTGGATGACATCGACCACGTCGTCGATGGTCAGCACGCCGACAAGGCGGCCGTTCTCGTCGACGACGGCAGCGGAGAGAAGGTCATACTGCTCGAAGAGCTGGGCGGCCTCCTCCTGGTCCATGTCGGCCGGGATCGGGTGGTTCGTCTCGCGCATGACCGTTTCGATCTTCATGCCGCGCGGCGTGCGCAGGATGCGGTCGAGATCGATGGCGCCAAGCAGGCGGAAGGTCGGGTCGATGACGAAAATCTGTGAAAAACTATCCGGCAGGTCCGCGTCTTCGCGCAGGTAGTCGATCGTCTGGCCGATGGTCCAGAAGGGCGGCACGGCGACGAATTCCGTCTGCATGCGGCGGCCGGCCGTGCTTTCGGGATAATCCAGCGAACGGCGCAGACGGATCCGTTCGGTGAACGGCAGCTTGGAGAGGATTTCCTCCTGATCTTCCTGATCGAGATCCTCGAGGATGTAGACGGCGTCGTCCGAATCCATCTCGCCGAGAGCGGCGGCGATCTGCTCGTTGGGCATATGCTCGACGATATCGAGGCGGATCGCCTCGTCGACCTCGGTCAGAGCAGCAAGGTCGAAGTCGGCGCCGAGCAGCGTGACGAGCTGGCGACGCTGCTCGGGCTGGATCGCCTCGAGAAGGTCACCCATTTCCGATTCGTGCAGGCGCGCCACATGGCGGCGCAGGAACAGAAGGTCGCGGTCGGCGATCGCCGCACCGACATGCATGAGGAAATCCGAGCGGATCGAGCCATCCTCGGCATAGATGTCCTCGCCGTCGAAAGTACTGTGCTCGATGGTCTTGCCCTGCTGCTCGATGCGGTCGTCGTCGCCGGTGTTGTCCATCGGGCCGCTCCTTGCGTCGGGATCGTCCCACCAGGCCATATCGACGGCGCGGAGACGACAGGTTTTTACATGCAGGGTTCCTCGCGATCGCCCGCATCCGGGCGTCTCGCACCTCATCGTGCTAACCCAAAGCGCCCGTCCGGTCCATCGCCGAAAGCGGCAAAAACGGACGCGGCGGATTTTTTTCGCAAGCTGTTGCAATCCCATGCAAATCGAAGGATTTGCCGCCGCCCGCACGAAGGCCGGCATTTTCCCTCTACCGCAAACAGGCTAGGAAGGGAAAAACTCGACGACCGGAGAAACCATGGCCCTCCTGCCCATCCTGCGTTACCCCGATCCCCGCCTGCGCCAGGCCTGTCACCCGGTAGAAGTTTTCGACGCCCGGCTGGCGACCCTTGCCGACGATCTTGCCGCCACGATGCGGGCGGCACCCGGTATCGGCATCACGGCGGCGCATGTCGGCATCCTCGAACGCCTGACGGTGATCGAACTCGACGGTCCCGGCTCGCTGAAGGTCTATGTGAACCCCGAGATCGACTGGTTTTCGCCGGAAGTGCAGCGCCACACCGAGGGCAGCGTTTCCATGCCGGGCGTCACCGACGAGATAGAGCGCCCTGCCCGCATCCGCCTCACCTATCAGGATCTCTCCGGTACGACGCGGACGGAGGAAGCGGACGGCCTGCTTTCCATTTGTCTGCAGCACGAGATCGACCAGCTCGACGGCATCTTCTGGATCGACCGGCTGTCGCGGCTCAAACGCGAGCGCATCGTCAAGAAATACGACAAGGCCAGAGGCTGATTGTCCAAGCCGACCGGAACGAAGCGGAATCGGCGCCCGCGCAAGCCGTCCCCAGACGGAAGCGGCCGGCTGAAACAAAAAGACCCGCCTTTCGGCGGGTCTTTTTTGGTGCGGTCGAGAAGACTCGAACTTCCACGGGTTGCCCCACAGCGACCTCAACGCTGCGCGTCTACCAATTCCGCCACGACCGCATCGTGGTAGGCGTCACCTTGCGGCGACGGAGGTGCATGTAGCAAAAGCATTTGGGGGGTGCAAGGCCGATACGAAAGAAAAATGACGGAAAGCGAAACAATTTCAACAAGGCTTTCGCGAACACCCTGAAACCCCTGAAATCCTTGCATGATCGCGCCTATATCTGGCACAAGAAATCCGAAAGGACGGCCATCATGCAGCGTCAGGACATCTCTACATCCCTTCTCGCCATTCCCGGCTCGCCGCCGGTGCGCTGGCGCATCGCGAGAGACCTGGTTTCCTATGAAAAGGCCGTGGAAACCATGGAAAACGAGGCGGCGGCGATCGCGCATGGCGAGGCCGACGAGCTGGTCTGGCTGGTGGAACATCCCCCGCTTTACACCGCCGGAACGAGTTCCGATTCCGCCGACCTCGTGGCGCCGGATCGTTTCCCGGTGTTTTCCACAGGCCGCGGCGGCGAATATACCTATCATGGGCCCGGCCAGCGGGTCGTTTATGTCATGCTGGACCTGAAGCGCCGCCGTCAGGATGTGCGCGCCTTCGTGGCAGCGCTCGAAGCGGTGGTGATCGATGCGCTCGATTCCATGAATGTGCGCGGCGAACGCCGCGAGGACCGCGTCGGCGTCTGGGTGCGCCGCCCGGAGCGGCCGGCGCTGCCGGATGGTTCTCCGGCCGAAGACAAGATCGCGGCGATCGGCATTCGCCTGCGCCGCTGGGTGAGCTTTCACGGCTTCTCGCTCAATGTCGATCCGGATCTCGAACATTTCTCCGGCATCGTACCCTGCGGCATCCGCGGCTACGGGGTCACGAGCCTCGTGGATCTCGGCTTGCCCGTCATGATGAGCGATGTCGATATCCGCATCCGTGCGTCCTTCGAGCGGGTGTTCGGCGACACCGTATCGGAGGCGGACTGTCAGCCCAGGAGCCTGCCGCAGGCATAGACGATCGCGTAACCGTGCAGCACGAGCGCGGCATAGAGGCCGAAGCCGGCAAGCAGACGCTGCGGCGCGGTCATCGGATCGAGTGCCTTGCGCGGCTTGACGCCACCGGCGCCGAGAAGGCTGAGCACCGTGAAGACCGCAAGGCCGGCAATCAGCATGCGCGCCGGCAGGCCGATGCGCCAGCCAACCCAGAGGATCGCCAGCGTCACCAGAAAGCTCGCAACGAGCAGGCTCGTTCGTGTTGAAAAGACCTGCCGCAGGACCTGCCCACCGTCGAAGCGATGCATGGGCAGAAGGTTCAGAAGGTTGAACGCACCGAGAATCAGCATGAAGACGAGCAGGCCCGGCCCCGTCACGCTGCCGCTGTCATGCAGGGCGATCAGCGGCGGAACGAGGAAGGCCGACATGCCGGCGCCCATCAGTGCGCAAACCGCCACCTCGAAATGGGAATTATACGGCCGGCCACCGACAGCGATACCGCCGAGCAGGGGCACGAAGATCATGCGCACCGTCCGGTGGCCGAAAGCGCGATAGGCGGCCATGTGGCCGAGTTCGTGCAGCACGATGACGACCGTCAGCAGCGATGAAAGTTGCAGGCCCTGCGTCGTCAAGCCGAAGAACGGCCAGAGCAGCAGCGTGGAGAGCACGGCGAGGCCTGCCTGCGTCCACGGGCTTTCAAGGGCACCGCCCATGTCGCCCCTGCCCGTCTCCAGCCATTGATCGAGCGCCTTCATTTCACGGCGCAGCTGTATGTAGCGGAAGAGCATGAAGGCGATGCCGCGATAGCGATCGGTCTGCTCCACGGTGAGCGCCGTGCCGCCCGGCACGGGACGCAGGAAACGCCGCTCGACATAGTTCCCCCAGAAGGAGACATCGAGCGCACTGTCATCGACCACCCGTGTCTCGCAGGCAAGGCCCTCGGTGTCCGCCGCCTCGCTCACCTCCAGCGTCCGCATGATGGGATCGCCGTGACGATCGGGATGAGACAGGGTCTGTCTGACTCGGCCAAGGGAAAGCCGCTCGCTGGCGACGATGGAGGGATGCCAGTCGGCCTCCGCGCCGAGCGGGCTGACAAGCGCCGCGATGCGGCTCGGGGGCGCCTTGAACACGCGGGTGAGCTGGAGCGTGCGGCGCCCGACAGGTGCCGCGATCAAGAGCCAGATCAGGCCGAGATTGATCGCCAGCAGCAGCAGCACCGAAAGGGTTGTCGACATGCCGTCCTCCCCGACCTTCATGGCAGGTCGCTCAAGGCTAACGGCAATGTCCTAACAAATGTTAAGAAGCGGGCTTACGCGAATTCCATGATCACGGCGTCCACCGCCAGGCTCTCGCCGGGTTTCGCCCGGATGGAGCCGATCGTCAGGTCGCGCTCGGCGCGCAGCACGTTTTCCATCTTCATCGCCTCGACCACCGCCAGCGTCTCGCCCGCCTTCACCTCCTGCCCCTCGCTGACCGAAATGGACACGACAAGGCCCGGCATCGGGCAAAGCAGCATCTTCGACGTGTCCGGCGGCAATTTCACGGGCATCAGCGCGTCGAGTTCCGCATGACGCGGCGTGAAGACGCGCGTGCGTACGGAAAGACCCTGCCAATCGATGCGCAGACCGTTCAGGAAGGGCCGAACCTGTGCCGTCACACGCCGCCCGCCAATCGTGCCGCGCCAGACCGCCTCGCCCGGCCGCCAGTCGGTCTCGACGGCATCGCCGGAGGCGAGCGCATGATAGTCGTCGCCGATCTTCACCACCCAATCGTTGCGCAAGCCCTGGCTTGGCCGCAGGCGGTCGACATGGCTGGCGCGACGGGTAGCCTCGACGACGTGGGCGGACAGCGCGACGCGGGCCAGGACGCCAGCCTCCTCAACCGTCGGCATCGCTGGTGTGAAACCATCCGGATATTCTTCGGCGATAAACCCGGTGGAAAGGCGCCCTTCCCGCCAGCGCGGGTGGCGCATCAGGGATGCGAGGAACGGTACGTTGTGCTCGATGCCATCGACGGTAAACCCATCCAGCGCGTCGCTCATGGCATCGATCGCCTCCAGACGGGTCGGTGCCCAGGTGCAGAGCTTTGCGAGCATGGGGTCATAGTACATGGAGATTTCAGCGCCTTCGTAGACACCGGTATCGTTGCGCAACACGGCGGCGCCGTTGCGTTCCTCGGCCGGCGGACGGTAGCGGGTGAGGCGGCCAATGGACGGCAGGAAGCTGCGGTAGGGATCCTCGGCATAGAGCCGGCTTTCGATCGCCCAGCCGTTCAGCCTGATATCGGCCTGCACAAGCGCCAGCTTTTCGCCGGCCGCGACGCGGATCATCTGCTCGACGAGGTCGATGCCGGTGACCAGTTCCGTGACCGGGTGCTCCACTTGGAGGCGCGTGTTCATTTCGAGGAAGTAGAAATTGCGGTCGCGGTCGACGATGAACTCCACCGTGCCGGCGCTCTGGTAATCGACGGCCTTGGCCAGCGCCACCGACTGCTCGCCCATGGCGCGGCGCGTCGCCTCGTCGAGGAACGGCGACGGCGCCTCCTCCACCACCTTCTGGTTTCGTCGCTGGATGGAGCATTCACGTTCGCCGAGATAGAGCGCGGTGCCATGCGCGTCGGCGAGCACCTGGATCTCGATATGGCGGGGATCGACGATGTACTTTTCGATGAAGACGCGGTCGTCGCCAAACGAGCTTTTCGCCTCGGAACGAGCGCGCTCGAAGCCGTCGCGCACCTCGCCCTGGTTCCAGGCTATCCGCATGCCCTTGCCGCCGCCGCCGGCCGACGCCTTGATCATGACGGGATAACCGATCTCGCCGGCAATACGCTCGGCGTGGCCGGCATCCTCGATGACGCCGAGATATCCCGGCACCGTCGAAACATGTGCGGCATTGGCGAATTTCTTCGATTCGATCTTGTCGCCCATGGCGCGGATCGCCTTCGGCTTGGGACCGATGAAGACGATACCTTCCGCCTCCAGGGCCTCGCAGAAACTCGCACGCTCGGAAAGAAAGCCGTAGCCGGGATGCACGGCCTCCGCGCCGGTCTCCTTGCAGGCGGCGATGATCTTTTCCGCGACGAGATAACTTTCGGCGGCGGCGGGCGGGCCGATATGCACGGCCTCATCGGCCATCTCGACATGCAGCGCGTCGCGGTCGGCGTCGGAATAGACTGCCACGGTGGCGATGCCCATCCTGCGCGCCGTCTTGATCACGCGGCAGGCGATCTCGCCGCGATTGGCGATCAGGATTTTCTTGAACATGCTTTCCTCCCGGCAGTCTTGTCCGGAAGTTGTAGCCACAAACGCCCCCGCCGTTCAACGGCAGCAGGGCTGCAATTCGCCAATCGCGTCAGGCACTTTAGTCGAAGGCGGCGTTTGCCGTCAGCTTGCGGCTCTTGTGCTCGCGCCAGATGATGAAGAGGCCGGAGGCGACGATAACGGCAATACCGAGCCATTTCGACGGCGTGGGGAAATCGCCGAAGATCGCATAGCCGAGAACCGTCGCCGAGATGATCTCGAAATACTGGAACGGCGCGAGCAGCGACAGCGGCGCCATGCGGAAGGCGCGCACCACGAGCATATGCGCATAACCCGAGAGCGCGCCGAGGATGACAAGCAGAGCGAGATGGAAGGTGGTGTCAGGCAGAGACGGTGCAAAATCGGCAAGGCCGGCGGAATCGCCGATCAGCAGCGCCGCGCCCATCAGGACCGTGCCGCCGAAGCCGGCGATGGTCTGCATGGTCAGCGGCGAGTCGGCATCGCCGAGCGCCCGGTTCATGAAGAGATAGATCGAATAGAGGAAGGCACAGCCCACGGGCAGCAGCGCCGTCCAGCCGAAGAGAATGAAGCTTGGCTGGATGACGATGAGCGCACCGCCGAAACCGACCATGATGGCAAGCCAGCGACGCCAGCCGACGCGCTCGCCGAGGAAGACGGCGGACATCGCCGTGAGAATGAAGGGCTCCACGAAATAGATCGCGAAGACGTCGGCCAGCGGCATGTATTTGACCGCCGCGAAGAAGAGCAGGCTCGCCGCGCCGTGGATCGCGCCGCGCAGGAGGTTCATCCATGGCCGCTTCGGCCGCAGCATTTCGCTGCCGCCAGCCGTGAAGATCAAGGGCACGGTGCAGAGGATCTGGAAGAAGAAGCGGTAGAACGTCACCTGCCCCGGCGACATCCCGGCGAAATTCGCCATGTATTTGGCAATCGCATCCATGCAGGGCAGAAGCAGCATGGCGACCGCCATCAGCGCAACGCCCTGCATGGTGCTCCCGCCGGAACTGTCGGTCGCGTTGGCTGTGGCATTCATGCAGGCGTCTCCTTCTTTCGCCCCTCATAGTCCTTTTGCGCGGGCTGGCAATGCCGGAAATCCTGTCATACGCAGGCGTCGCGGCACGACGCATTTGAGGTAGCCCGCGACGGCGCCTTGCCTGTAGACTTGCCATCAAGAAGAAATGGAGGCCGCGATGACCTTTCCCGGCGAGAGCAACACCATCCCCTTCCCCTCCGGCCGCGCCGACGGCGACACGCTCGGCGGACGCATCTGGCGCGCCCGCGACGCGCTTGGTCTCGAGCTTGCCGATCTCGCCTCCCGGCTCGGGCTTCCCGAGGAGACGGTGAGCGGCTGGGAGCGCGACCACGCCGAACCGGACACCAAGGCTATGTTCATGCTGGCGGGCGTGCTTTCCGTATCGCCCTCGTGGCTGATCGCCGGCATCGGCGAGGCGCCGGCCGACCCCTCGGGTGACGAATATCTCCACCCGCTGCTCCGGCAACTGCGGGAGATACACCAGTTGCACGATCAGACGGGCAAGGCGATCGCCGCCCTCGAAGCCGAAGTCGCCAAATTGATCAAAACAGATCAGGGTTGATTTTTTCCGTTTCACGCACTTGAGGCGCCGGACGGGCTCTGCAATGGTCCGGCCAACACAGAATCCGCATAGGGAGACAAAAATGGACGTACGCGCCGCCGTTGCCGTTCAGGCTGGAAAGCCGCTTGAGATCATGACCGTACAGCTCGAAGGCCCGCGTGCCGGCGAAGTGCTGGTGGAGGTGAAGGCGACGGGCATCTGCCACACCGACGACTTCACGCTGTCGGGCGCCGACCCGGAAGGCCTGTTCCCGGCGATCCTCGGCCATGAGGGCGCGGGCATCGTCGTCGATGTCGGCCCCGGCGTCACTTCGCTCAAGAAGGGCGACCACGTCATTCCGCTCTACACGCCGGAATGCCGCGAATGTTACTCCTGCACGAGCCGCAAGACCAATCTCTGCACGTCGATCCGCGCCACCCAGGGCCAGGGCCTGATGCCCGACGGCACCTCGCGCTTCTCGATCGGCAAGGACAAGATCCACCACTATATGGGCTGCTCGACCTTCTCGAACTTCACGGTCCTGCCGGAGATCGCACTCGCCAAGATCAATCCGGCCGCACCCTTCGACAAGGTCTGCTACATCGGCTGTGGCGTCACGACCGGCATCGGCGCCGTCATCAACACGGCGAAGGTCGAGATCGGCTCGACGGCCATCGTCTTCGGTCTCGGCGGCATCGGCCTCAACGTGCTGCAGGGCCTGCGCCTTGCCGGCGCGGACATGATCATCGGCGTCGATATCAATCCTGACCGCAAGGCATGGGGCGAAAAGTTCGGCATGACGCATTTCGTCAACCCGAAGGAGGTCGGCGACGATATCGTGCCCTATCTCGTCAACATGACGAAGCGCAACGGCGACCTGATCGGCGGTGCCGACTATACGTTCGACTGCACGGGCAACACCAAGGTGATGCGCCAGGCGCTCGAGAGCTCGCATCGCGGCTGGGGCAAGTCGGTCATCATCGGCGTTGCCGGTGCCGGCCAGGAAATCTCCACCCGTCCGTTCCAGCTCGTCACCGGCCGCAACTGGATGGGCACGGCCTTCGGCGGCGCGCGCGGCCGCACGGACGTGCCGAAGATCGTCGAGTGGTACATGGAGGGCAAGATCCAGATCGACCCGATGATCACCCATACGATGCCGCTCGAAGACATCAACAAGGGCTTCGAACTCATGCATTCCGGCGAATCCATCCGCGGCGTGGTCGTCTATTGACGGCGCAAGCGCCCTACAGCATCGACGTGCGGAGAATGGAAGCGTTCTCCGCCGTCGAGCTTTATGCGCTCCTGAAGCTGCGCGTTGCAGTTTTCGTCGTCGAGCAGGCCTGTGCCTATCCGGAGCTGGACGGAAAGGACGGCGATGCGCTGCATCTGCGGCTGCTGATCGACGGCGACACGGCCGCCTATGCGCGGTTGATGCCGCCCAGCGATGGCCCTCCGCGCATCGGCCGCGTGCTCGTGGCACCAGGGCACCGCGGCAAGGGGCTTGGAGAAACGATCATGCAGGAAGCAATCCGCGCCTGCGACGTGCATTTTCCAGGCGCAGCAATCGAGCTTTCCGCCCAAAGCTACCTGGAACGCTTCTACAAGGCGCTGGGCTTTACGCCGACCTCGGAGGAATATGTCGAGGACGGTATTCCGCATATCGACATGGTTCGGCCGGCGGCAAGCCACCAGCAGCCACTTTGACCGCAACCGGCGACATGCGGGTACCGAGTTCTCGCTTGCGGGGATTGCAACACTTCCACCGGAACACAGCCAGGGACACGCGCCGTTACTGTGATGACTGACACGACGATACCAACCATCTATGTCGATGCCGACGCCTGTCCGGTGAAGCCGGAAATCCTGAAGGTCGGTGAGCGCCATGGCCTGCCGGTGACCTTCGTCGCCAATTCGGGCCTGCGTCCCTCGCGCGATCCGATGGTGAAGAACGTCATCGTGTCCGGTGCCTTCGATGCGGCCGACAACTGGATCGCCGACAATGTCACCGAAGGTGATATCGTCATCACCGCCGATGTGCCGTTGGCCGTGCGTTGCGTGGCCAAGGGCGCCCATGTGACCGGGCCGACCGGACGGCTGTTCGACCAGGCGAATATCGGCATGGCGAGCGCCATGCGCGACCTCGGCGCGCACCTGCGCGAGACCGGCGAGAGTAAGGGGTACAATGCCGCCTTCTCGCCGCGCGACCGCTCCGCCTTCCTCGAAACGCTCGACCGCCTCTGCCGCCGGGCGAAGAGTGCGCGGGCGGGCATATGACGAAGGTGCCGGGGCGCAAGATCTATGGCCGGCACGTGCCTTTCTATGCGGGCATCGGCGCGGCTGTCCTGCTCGGTCTTCCGGCATTCTGGTTTAAACCGGATTTCGCAATCGACATCGCGGCCATCGCTTTCTTCCTCAGCTATCTCGTGCTGACGGCGATGCGCCTGCCGCACCTGACGGCATCCTATCTCGAGCATTACGCGACAGATGCCGACGAGCCTGTTGTCACCATTTTCGCCGTCACATTCCTGGCCGTGGCCGTTTCCACGGGCTCGCTCTTCGTCGTCCTCAACGAACCCGCCGCGTCGGGCGTCGAGTTCGTTCTCGCCTTCGCCTCCGTGGCACTCGGCTGGCTCACCATCCACACCATGGCGGCGCTGCACTATGCCCATCTCTACTGGCGCCCCGGCAGCACGGAAAAGAGCGAAGACGCTGGCCGCGGCCTGGATTTTCCCGGTAAGGCACCGCCCGGCGTTTACGATTTCCTCTATTTCGCCTTCGTGATCGGCATGACGGCGCAGACTTCCGACGTCGCCATCACCTCGACGGCGATGCGCAAGGTAAACCTGCTGCACGCCGTGGTTTCCTTCTTCTTCAACACGGTGCTGGTCGCCGCCGCGGTTAATGCGGCGGTGTCGCTCGCCTCCTGAAAACCATCGGAGTTTTTGATGAAAGTGCTTTCCCAGAACACGGCCTTCGGCGGCATGCAGGGCGTATTCGCCCATGAGTCCGAGGCCTGCAAGACCGAGATGACCTTCGCCGTCTTCATCCCGCCGCAGGCGATCAGCGAACCGCGCCCGGTGCTCTGGTATCTCTCGGGCCTCACCTGCAGCCATGCGAATGTCATGGAAAAGGGTGAATACCGCCGCATGGCCGCCGAACTCGGCCTCATCGTCGTCTGCCCGGACACCAGCCCGCGCGGCAACGACGTGCCGGACGAGCTGACCAACTGGCAGATGGGCAAGGGTGCCGGCTTCTATCTCGACGCCACCGAACAGCCCTGGGCCGAGAACTACCAGATGTACAGCTACGTGACGGAAGAGCTTCCGAACTTCCTGCGCCAGCATTTCCGCATGGACATGGACCGCCAGGGCATTTTCGGCCATTCGATGGGTGGCCATGGCGCCATGACGATCGCGCTGAAGCATCCGGACCGTTTCAAGAGCTGCTCGGCTTTCGCGCCGATCGTCGCTCCGTCCAGTGCCGACTGGTCCATGCCTGCCTTCGAAAAGTACCTCGGCGCCGACAAGGCGGCCTGGCGGAATTACGATGCCTGCGCGCTCGTCGAGGATGGTGCACGTTTCCCGGAATTCCTGATCGATCAGGGCAAGGCCGACGGCTTCCTCGACAACGGCCTGCGTCCGTGGCTGTTCGAGGAAGCGATCAGGGACACCGACATCAAGCTGACGCTGCGCATGCACGAACGCTACGACCATTCCTACTACTTCATCTCGACCTTCATGGACGAGCACCTGAAGTGGCACGCCGAACGCCTCGGCTAAAGAGCGGTTCGATATGGCGGGGGCGCATGGCTGACATGCCACCTCCGCCCTTGCCCTTCCGCTCGCGATCGGCAATATTCCGCTCCGGTAGACGGCTACCGCCGGGAACAATCCCGGTCACGATCGCGGGGACGGCCTCGCTCCTTTGAAACGGAGTAGCCACATGCCCTGGATCCTTCTTACCCTCGCCGGCATCTTTGAAATCGGTTGGGCCATCGGCCTCAAATACACCGATGGTTTCACCAAGCTGGTCCCCACCGTCCTGACCGCTGGCTCCATGGTGATCAGCATCGTGCTTCTCGGCCTCGCCGTGAAGACGCTGCCCATGGGCACCGCCTATGCCATCTGGACCGGCATCGGCACGGTCGGAACCGTCATTCTCGGCATCGTCCTCTTCGCCGAGCCTGTCACCGCCATGCGTATCGGCTGTATCGCGCTGATCGTCACCGGCATTCTCGGCCTGAAGTTCGTCGCCTAACGGTTACGATTGTCGAGGGCGAAAGCGCCCGGCCCCGCTGCCGTAAGGTAGAGGAAGACGAAGCAGAAGAGGATCGCGGCATCGCCGCGATTGTTGACCGGGAAGAAGCTCTGCGGCGCGTGCGCCATGAAGTAGGCGACAGCCATGAAGCCGCAGAGCACGAAGGCCACCGGCCGCGTGAACAACCCGATCAGCAGCAATATCCCGCCGACCACCTCCAGCCCGCCCGCAAGCCCGATAAGGTTCATCAGGTCGCCGAACGGCTGTTCGGCCGGCGGGAAATTGAAGAATTTCTGCGTGCCGTGCTCGATGAAGAGCAGCGCCGAGACGATGCGCAGCACGGCAAGCGCCTGCGGCTGATAGGCGGACAAGCGATCGAACACGGCGTGCACTCCCTCCCGTTTCACTCAGAGGGGAATGTTATCATGTTTCTTCCAGGGGTTTTCCAAATCCTTGTTGCGCAGCAGCCGCAGCGCCCGCGCAATGCGCTTGCGCGTGGAATGCGGCATGATCACCTCATCGATATAGCCCCGCTCGGCGGCCACGAAGGGTGAGAGAAAACGATCCTCGTACATCTTCGTATGCGCAGCGATTTTTTCGGGATCGGCGATATCCTTGCGGAAGATGATCTCCACCGCCCCCTTGGCCCCCATGACCGCGATCTGCGCCGTTGGCCAGGCATAGTTGAAATCGCCGCGCAGGTGCTTTGACGCCATCACATCATAGGCGCCGCCATAGGCTTTTCGGGTGATCAGCGTCACCTTCGGCACGGTCGCCTCGGCGAAGGCGAAAAGCAGCTTTGCGCCGTGCTTGATGAGGCCGCCATATTCCTGCGCGGTGCCCGGCAGGAATCCCGGCACGTCGACGAAGGTGACGACGGGGATGCTGAAGCAATCGCAGAAGCGCACGAAGCGCGCCGCCTTGCGGCTGGCGTCCGAATCAAGCACGCCTGCCAGAACCATCGGCTGGTTGGCGACGAAGCCGACCGTCGAGCCCTCGATGCGGCCGAAGCCGCAGACGATGTTTTTGGCAAAACTCTCCTGGATCTCGAAGAAATCGCCCTCGTCGACGGTCTTGAGGATCAATTCCTTGATGTCATAGGGCTTGTTGGCATTGGCCGGGACCAGCGTGTCGAGCGAACCGTCCGTCTCTTCCACGGACTGGAAACATTCGATTTCCGGCACGGGCGACGTGTTCGACTGCGGTAGGAAATCGACGAGGCGGCGCACCTGCAACAGCGCATCGACGTCATTGTCGTAAGCGCCATCGGCGATCGACGATTTCGTGGTGTGAACCGAAGCACCGCCGAGTTCTTCCGACGTCACCGTCTCGTTGGTGACGGTCTTCACGACATCGGGGCCGGTCACGAACATGTAGGACGTGTCGCGCACCATGAAGATGAAGTCGGTCATGGCTGGCGAATAGACGTCGCCGCCGGCGCAGGGCCCCATGATCACGGAAATCTGCGGGATGACGCCGGAGGCCAGCACGTTGCGCTGGAAGACTTCGGCATAGCCGCCGAGTGCCGCCACGCCCTCCTGGATGCGCGCGCCGCCTGCGTCGTAAAGACCGATGATCGGCGCGCGGTTCTTCAGCGCCATGTCCTGGACCTTCATGATCTTCTGGGCATGGGTTTCGGACAGCGATCCGCCGAAAACGGTGAAATCCTTGGCGAAGACGAAGACGGTACGGCCGTTGACGGTGCCCCAGCCGGTGACGACGCCGTCGCCGGCGATCTTCGACTTCTCCATGCCGAAATCCGTCGAGCGGTGCTCGACGAACATGTCGAATTCCTCGAACGAGCCCTCGTCCAGAAAGATGTCGATGCGTTCGCGCGCCGTCAGCTTGCCGCGCTTGTGCTGCGCATCGATGCGCGCCTGGCCGCCGCCCATGCGGGCGCGCTCGCGCCGGACTTCAAGCTCGTGGAGAATTTCTTTCATAATCCCTCGGTTCCTCCCGTTGTGACAACGGCTTAGCATGGGGAAACGGGGGCTTGAAGGGGCAGTGCCTAGGTCGATGGTCTTAGACGGCGGGGAAGATCAGTCGCAGCTGATCTTCTGCGTGACGACGCAGGGAGCGACCTTTTTCGTGGACCCTTCGCCCAGCGCGCGCGAACGCACCGTCAGCGCCGCATCCGTCGGAACGACCAGCGGACGGTCATCCTTGCGCGGGCGGGACTGCACACTGCGCTGCTCGGCCGGTTTGCGCTTTCCGCCGGCATATTTGCGGCCCTTGGAGGGGCGCTTGCCTTCATTGAGCTTACCGGCAGCGACCGGCGACAGGCGGTAGGCAATGGCCACGCGCTTGGCGATGGCGTCGCCCAGCGCCGCCTCGCGTCCCTTGCTGGACGGCATGAAACTGTTGACGGTCAGCGTGTTGCTTGATGCAGCGCCTCCCTTGAGGTCGGAAAGCGTGACCGTGACATTTGCCGAACTTGCACCATTCGCCGCTTGCTTGACGCCGGTCACGCGCACATCCATCGACGCCCGGTCGATCGTCACGGCCCGACGCGTCGCCTTGGCGGCGCGTTTCAGGTAGGCATCGGTGCGCTTAAGAACCGCAGGCGGCACGTTCCCGTCGCCGCTGACGACGACCTTGCGGATATCGCGGACGGGAAAACCCTCGGCGCTGGCGGCATATGGCGCGGAAAAGACGAGGATGGCGGAAAGAGCGGCGCGGAGAAGAAACTGCATGATACTCTGTGCGGGTCGGCTATGGCTGTTGAAACGATGCGCCAAAATGCGGCGGGAATCTTAAGAAACTCTGGTCAGCGCGGCATTTCGAGAAACACCGAAACGGCAACGTCCAGTTCCTCGCGACGCATTTCGCGGCGATGGAAGGCTTCTTCGTCGGTGCCCCAGTGCTCGATCTGCCAGTCCTCGTCGATGTGAGCGAGCAACCAGACCCTGTCCGCATCGATGATACCTTCGGCGAAGGCCAGGCCCAGCAGCGCCGATCCGGTCAGCGTCGTGACCGTGTGGACGCAGGCGAGCGCCAGCGGATCGCGCCAGGCCGACAGCGCTGCGGCGAAAGCCGCGATGGCAGGAGCCGGCTGTTCCTGATGCATCACGCCTTCGACAAGAATGAAGCGAACACCTTTGGCCTCCGCAGCCCAGCGGATGACCGGATCCCAGCCTTCGCGCTGGCGTTCGACGAGGCCATCGGGAGAATCCGCGCGGTAGCAGAGCATGTCCGTGCCGGCAAAACGCACGATCTCTTCGAAAACGGCATCGAGATTTTCCGCCACGCCGTCGATGGCCGTGTTGACCAGACGCGTCACCGGCATTTTCGCGGGATCGATCTCTTCCGCCTGCCCGTCCCACTCCGCCCTGAGGCGGTCGGCGATCGGCTGCGTGGGCACCGCGAGCACATTCTTGCGGGGCGTGCGCACCGGACGGCCATCGAGAAGGATACGGAACCCCTCTTCCGCCTTGTCCGTGGAAACGTCCTTGTAGAACCGCTTCGGCAGCGGCCGCTTCATCTGAATCTGCGCGCGACGCACCGGATCGGGATCGCTCATCGCATCGGAAAGGTCGCTCAGGATGTCACGCATCAAAAAGTCTCCAACCATTCGACAAGGTCGGCGGGCGTGCGCAGGATATGATCCGCGCCGGCCTCGACCAGTTCGGGCACGCTGGCATAGCCCCAGGAAACGCCGATGGCCTTCGCCCCGGCCGCCTTCGCCATCTGCATATCGTAAATCGCGTCGCCGATGACAACCGTGCGGGCCGCATCGATGCCGGCTTCGCTGCAGCATTCCGTCACCATGGCGGGGTGCGGCTTGGACGGGCAATCATCCGCCGTGCGCGAGACGAAGAAGGTCTTGTCGAAACCATGCGCCGCGCGGATGAGATCGAGACCGCGACGGGACTTTCCCGTAACGGCGCCGATCAGCAGGTCGTCCTGGCGTTCCAGCGTCGCCATCATATCGGCGATGCCGGGAAACAGCGGCTCCTGGAAGCCAGGCTCGGCGCGAACGCCGGTATAGGTCGCCTTGTAATGCGCCGTCATCGCCAGCGCCTCGTCGTCGACATGCGGCTTGCCCTGCATGCGGGCAATGGCGATGTCGAGCGTCAGGCCGATGATCGCCTTGGTTTCGGAGATATCGGGCCGGGCGTGGCCGAAATCGACGAAGGTACGGGCCATGACCTCGTGGATCAGCCGCGCGCTGTCGACCAGCGTGCCGTCGCAATCGAAAAGCGCAAGCCGCATCAGTCTTCCTCGTCCCCGGCGGTCATGTCGAAGCCGAAGAGATTCCAGGTCTGCACCATATGCGCAGGCATCGGCGCGGTCACGCGCAACCGCCCCCCGGAGGGGTGCGGGACGTCGATGCGGCGCGCGTGGAGATGCAGCTTGTTCTGGACGCCGCCCGGGAAGGCCCAGTTGAACTCGGCCTCGAAATATTTCGGATCGCCGATAATCGGATGGCCGATATGGGCGGCGTGCACGCGAAGCTGGTGCGTGCGGCCGGTATAGGGTTCCATCTCCAACCAGGCGAAATTCTGGGCGGCCTGCTCGATGATGCGATAGAAGGATACCGCGTGATCGGCGCCGTCCTCGCCATGTTTGGCAATGCGCATGCGGTCGCCGTCCGGCGTCTGCTCCTTGACGAGCCAGGTCGAAATCTTGTCCTCGCGCTTCTTCGGCACGCCCATGACCAGCGACCAGTAGGTCTTCTTGGTATCGCGCTCGCGGAAGGCGGCGGTCAGCTTCTGCGCCGCACCACGCGTGCGGGCGATGACGAGCACGCCTGATGTATCGCGGTCGAGCCGGTGTACAAGGCGCGGCTTCTCGCCCTTCGGGCTTGTCCAGGCTTCGAGCATCTGGTCGATATGCCGGTTGATGCCCGATCCGCCCTGCACGGCGATGCCGGGGGGCTTGTTCAGCACGATGACCTTGTCGTCCTCGTGCAGCAGCATACGGGAGAGCAGTTCGTGATCCGAGGAATGCTTTAGATCGCGACCGGCGATCGGCCCGGCCTTCGCAGCCTTGGCGTCGACCTCCATCGGAGGGACGCGGATCATCTGTCCCGGCTGCACGCGAGTGTCGCTCTTGACGCGGCCGCCATCGACACGCACCTGTCCGGAGCGCAGCAATTTCTGGAGCGGGCCGAAGCCGAGGCCCGGATAATGGGTCTTGAACCATCGATCCAGGCGCATGCCCGCTTCGTCGTTCTCCACCTGCCTGTGTTCAATGCCTGCCATGTCAGCCTTCTTTCGTTGCGCGTGCTTTAACGCAAGAA
This sequence comes from Shinella sp. CPCC 101442, assembly GCF_024704725.1. Classification (GTDB taxonomy): domain Bacteria; phylum Pseudomonadota; class Alphaproteobacteria; order Rhizobiales; family Rhizobiaceae; genus Shinella. The sequence goes on from NZ_JALIQS010000003.1 coordinate 63,353, forward strand.
CGGGCGAAGGGGAACAGCTTAGAACGCGCGGAAAGTCAGCGTGGTCAATGAGCGGACGATACCGGGGATGGCGGCAACGTGGTCGTTGATGAACTTGCCGATGTCCTCCTCGCTGTCGACATAGACCTTGAGGAGCAGATCGTATTCGCCGCTGGTGGAGTAGAGCTCCGAGATGAGTTCCGTAGCGTAAAGCGCATCCGCGACCTCATAGGTCTTGCCCGGAGCGCATTGCAATTGCACGAAAATCGGCTTCATCGGTCCTCCCGCACCACTGGCGGCCTCTTTTTCAGCCGCGCGATTCCGCCGGCATTTCCACTCTCTTATGACGGAATTTTCACGGCAAAGGCAAGGCCGGCCGAAATTCGCACAGATCGTTAAAAGTCGATGAAAATGCAACCTCCACGTTTCACACACGCGAAAGGCGCAAATGATAAATTGCACAGACCCGAACCAGCAATGTTGAATGCCATGACACAGATCGTGACGGTTTCGCCCACCACAGCCGCTTATGCCTCGCAGGGCATGAAGATGCAGACGCGCGCGAACACGCTTTTCGAGGAGCGCATCCATAGCTGGAGCGAGGACGCGAAGACCCGTGGCGATGCCCGTGTGATCGCGGTGCTCAACGTCATACAGCCGCCCGCGCTCGCACTTGCCCTCATCACGGCGCCCGGCATGACGCCGCAGGTGACCGTCGCGGAGGCGCAGCGCCTCTATGACGAGAACGGCGCGCCTCTCCTCGAAGAACCCGCCTGATCCTCCCCCAACAACAGCAGCGTCCTCCAACCAGCTAAGGCCCCGTCCGGGGCCTTTTCTTTGCCCTTCTGCCTGAACGACAAAAATATGTTCGAGAGCGACGCCGCCTCTTGCCAAAACACGGGCAAGGCCGTTATCTGGGGCCAACCTCGCTGGGAGAAGTCGGCCACCTTTAGACAGGTAGCGCCGGTGCCGAAGGAGCAACCGCCCCGGAAACTCTCAGGCAAAAGGACCAGCAAGGTGCCGTCAGAACTCTGGAGAGAAGCGTTTTTGAAACGCTCGCCGAAGGGATAACAATCTCAGGCGAAGGGACAGAGGGGGCTCAGGAGAACGGCGCAGCTGCGCCTGATTGTGAGCCGGCGCCCTGAAAACGGGCGCCCAGGGACTGGAGGGCGCCTTTTGGACGGATCGTCTGAACTCAAGAAAACACCGCTTCACGCGCTGAACGTATCGCTCGGCGGTCGCATGGTGCCGTTCGCCGGCTACGAGATGCCGGTGCAATACACGGCCGGCGTGATGAAGGAACACCTGCACACCCGCACGGCCGCCGGCCTGTTCGACGTCTCGCATATGGGCCAGGTCACCGTACGCGCCCGCTCCGGCGACAATGCCGATGCTGCCCGCGCGCTGGAAACGCTGGTGCCGGTCGATGTCGTCGGTCTCGGCGAAGGCCGCCAGCGCTATGCGCTGTTCACCAATGATGAAGGCGGCATTCTCGACGACCTGATGATCGCCAATCGCGGCGACCATTTCTACGTCGTCGTCAACGCCGCCTGCAAGGATCAGGATTTCGCCCATATGCAGGCGAAGATCGGCGACGTCTGCGAGCTGACGCTGCACGACGACCGCGCGCTGGTCGCCCTTCAGGGGCCGCATGCGGAATCGGTGCTGGCCGAACTCTGGGCCGACATCTCCTCCATGCGCTTCATGGATGTGCGCGCCTGCGACCTGCACGACGCCGACTGCATCGTCTCGCGCTCCGGCTATACCGGCGAGGATGGGTTCGAGATCTCCATCCCGGCGGCCCTCGCCGAAACCGTCTGTCGCCGCCTGCTCGACCATCCGGACGTGCTGCCGATCGGTCTTGGCGCCCGCGATTCGCTGCGCCTCGAGGCTGGTCTCTGCCTCTACGGCAACGATATCGACACCGGCACGACGCCGGTGGAAGGCGCGCTCGAATGGGCGATCCAGAAGGTGCGCCGCAAGGGCGGCGAACGCGAAGGCGGTTTTCCGGGCGCTTCCGTCATCCTCGACCAGCTTGAAAACGGCGCGGCCCGCCGCCGCATCGGCCTCCGGGCCGAGGGCCGCGCGCCCGTGCGATCCGGTGCGGTGCTCGCCACCGACCCCGAGGGCGAGGATGTCGTCGGCACGGTCACGTCGGGCGGTTTCGGCCCCAATGTCGATGGCCCCGTCGCCATGGGCTACGTGATCAAGTCGGCCATCGCTCCCGGCACCCAGCTCTATGCCGGCGTGCGCGGCAAATTCCTGCCCGTGACCGTCGCCGCCATGCCCTTCGTCACGAACACCTTCAAGCGCTGACACCAGCACGCCGAACCAAAATCATTCCGAGAGAGGAACAAACATGCTGAAATTCACCGAAGAACACGAGTGGCTGAAGATCGAAGGCGGCGTTGCGACCGTCGGCATCACGGTTCATGCGGCCGAACAGCTTGGCGATCTCGTCTTTGTCGAACTGCCCGAGGTCGGTGCGACCTTCGAAAAGGGCGGCGACGCGGCCACCGTCGAGAGCGTGAAGGCTGCTTCCGACGTCTATTGTCCGCTCGATGGTGAAATCGTCGGAGTCAACGAGGCGATCACTGCCGATCCCTCCCTCGTCAACAGCGATCCGCAGGGCGCCGGCTGGTTCTTCAAGCTGAAGCTTGCCAATGTTTCCGATGCCGATGGCCTGATGGATGAAGCCGCCTACAAGGAGCTTGTCGGCTGATGTCTCTTCCCAAGGACTTTGCCTTTACCGATTACCAGCCCTACGACTTCGCCAACCGTCGCCATATCGGCCCCTCGCCGAAGGAGATGGAGGCGATGCTCAAGGTGATCGGCTATCCGAGCCTCGACGCGCTGATCGACGACACCGTGCCGAAATCGATCCGTCAGGAAAAGCCGCTCGAATGGGGCGCGCCGATGACCGAGCGCGAAGCGCTCGACAAGTTGCGCGAGACCGCCAACCGCAACAGGAAGCTCGTCTCGCTGATCGGCCAGGGCTATTACGGCACGATCACGCCGCCGGTCATCCAGCGCAACATCCTGGAAAACCCGGCTTGGTACACGGCCTATACGCCCTATCAGCCGGAAATAAGCCAGGGCCGTCTCGAAGCGCTGCTGAACTACCAGACCATGGTCTGCGACCTCACGGGCCTAGACGTCGCCAACGCCTCGCTGCTCGATGAAGCAACGGCAGCGGCCGAAGCGATGGCCATGGCGCAGCGCGTCGCAAAGTCCAAGGCGACCGCCTTCTTCGTCGACGAGAACTGCCATCCGCAGACCATCGCGCTGCTGAAGACCCGGTCCGAACCGCTCGGCTGGAGCATCGTCGTTGGCGATCCCTTCACCGATCTCGACCCGGTCGACGTCTTCGGCGCGATCTTCCAGTATCCCGGCACCTACGGCCATGTGCGCGATTTCACGGGCCTGATCGCCCGTCTGCACCAGACCGGCGCCATCGCCGTCATCGCCGCCGACCCGCTGGCGCTGGCGCTGCTCAAGTCGCCCGGCGACATGAATGCGGATATCGCCATCGGCTGCACCCAGCGTTTCGGCGTGCCGGTCGGTTACGGCGGCCCGCATGCTGCCTATATGGCCGTCAAGGACGCCTACAAGCGCTCCATGCCCGGCCGCCTCGTCGGCGTCTCCATCGATGCGCGCGGCAACCGTGCCTATCGCCTGTCGCTGCAGACGCGCGAACAGCACATCCGCCGCGAAAAGGCGACGTCGAACATCTGCACCGCGCAGGTCCTGCTCGCCGTCATGGCCTCGATGTATGCCGTCTTCCACGGTCCTCAGGGACTGAAGGCCATTTCGCAGAGCGTGCACCAGAAGACCGTGCGCCTCGCCATGGGCCTTGAAAAGCTCGGTTACACCGTCGAGCCGGAAGTGTTCTTCGACACGATCACCGTCCATGTCGGCAAGCTTCAGGGCATCATCCTGAAGACGGCCGTCGCGGAAGAAGTGAACCTGCGCAAGATCGGCGAGGACCGCATCGGCATCAGTCTCGACGAGCGCTCGCGCCCCGTCACGCTGGAAGCCGTCTGGCGCGCCTTCGGCGGCGATTTCGAGGTGGCGGAATTCGAGCCGGGTTACCGGCTGCCGGAAGACCTGCTGCGCACCAGCGAATACCTGACGCATCCGATCTTCCACATGAACCGCGCGGAAAGCGAGATGACGCGCTACATCCGCCGCCTATCCGACCGTGACCTGGCGCTCGACCGCTCGATGATCCCGCTCGGCTCCTGCACGATGAAGCTCAATGCGACGGCGGAAATGCTGCCGATCACCTGGCCGGAATTTGCGGAAATCCATCCCTTCGTTCCTGCCGACCAGGCGCAAGGCTATCGCTACCTCATCGAGGACTTGTCAGAAAAACTCTGCGACATCACCGGCTACGACGCTCTTTCCATGCAGCCGAACTCCGGTGCGCAGGGTGAATATGCCGGCCTTCTGACCATCCGCGCCTATCATATCGCCAACGGCGACACGCATCGCGACGTCTGCCTGATCCCGACCTCCGCGCATGGCACGAACCCCGCGTCGGCCCAGATGGTTGGCATGAAGGTCGTCGTCGTGAAGGTGTCGGACAATGGCGACATCGACATGGAGGATTTTCGCGCGAAGGCCGAGAGCCATGCGGACAACCTGTCCTGCTGCATGATCACCTATCCCTCCACGCACGGCGTCTTCGAGGAGAACGTGCGCGAGATCTGCGAGATCGTGCACAAGCACGGCGGCCAGGTCTATATCGACGGCGCCAACATGAACGCCATGGTGGGCCTTGCCCGCCCCGGCGATATCGGCAGCGACGTCAGTCACCTCAACCTGCACAAGACCTTCTGCATCCCGCATGGCGGCGGCGGTCCCGGCATGGGGCCGATCGGCGTCAAGGCCCATCTGGCGCCCTTCCTGCCGGCAAATCCGACGACCGGCGAGGCCGGCGCGGTCTCGGCCGCTCCTTTCGGTTCGGCCTCCATCCTGCCGATCTCCTGGAGCTATTGCCTGATGATGGGCGGTGCGGGCCTGACGCAGGCGACAAAGGTGGCGATCCTCAACGCCAACTACATCGCCGCCCGCCTCAAGGGAGCCTATGACGTGCTCTACAAGTCCGCCAAGGGCCGCGTGGCACATGAATGCATCATCGACACGCGCCCGCTGGTCGATAGCGCCGGCGTCACCGTCGACGACGTCGCCAAGCGCCTGATCGACAGTGGCTTCCACGCCCCGACCATGAGCTGGCCAGTCGCCGGCACGCTGATGATCGAACCGACCGAATCGGAGACCAAGGCGGAAATCGACCGTTTCTGCGACGCGATGCTGGCGATCCGCGAGGAAGCCCGCGCCATCGAGGAAGGCCGGATGGACCGGGAGAACAACCCGCTCAAGAACGCCCCGCACACGGTGGAAGACCTCGTCGGCGAATGGGATCGCCCCTACACACGCGAACAGGCCTGCTACCCGCCGGGCGCCTTCCGCGTCGACAAGTACTGGTCGCCGGTCAACCGCGTGGACAATGTCTATGGTGACCGCAACCTCGTCTGCTCCTGCCCTCCGCTCGAGGACTACGCAGACGCTGCCGAGTAAAAACGGCACGCAAAACATTTGCCCCGGCCAATCCTATCGGCCGGGGCTTTTCATTTTCGGGCAGGGACTGGTCAGGGCGAAACGGCGACGTCCACCCAGAAGCGGGTAAAGCCCTCGGCGAAATCTCGGTAGCCGCTCAGCGTCGATGGTTTCACGGCATAAGCGTTGGCGCCGTTCTCATAGGCGCGGTTGACATCAGCCGTATTCGAAGAGGACGACAGCATGATGACCGGCGTCACCGCCGTACGGGCATCGCCGCGCAAACGCTTGAGAAGCTCCATGCCGTTGGTGCCGGGCATGTTGATGTCGAGCAGGATATAATCGAAGGCTTCCGTCGCGAGACGATCGCTTGCCATATCCGCATCGGCAACATGGGTGATTTCAATGGTGCTGCCGGCATCACTGAAGGCGCGCATCACGAAGCGCACATCCACCGGATCGTCATCGACGACAATCAGCTTCCTAGCCAAGCCTACCACGATCGCTCCCCCTTGATTTTACGGGTTGCGGAAACGTCACAATGAATCGTGCGCCCTGACCATAGGTCGTGTCAAGCACGATCACGCCGTTGTGGCTTTCGACGATCCGCCGCGCCAGCGCGAGGCCGATACCGGTGCCCTGATAGACCGTTTCATCCCGGTGAAGCCGCTGAAAGACTTCGAAAATCCGCCCGACATGCTGCGGGTCGATACCAATGCCGTCATCCTCCACGACGAAGTCGATCCCCTCGCCGTTTTCACGGCAATAGACACGCACCGTGGGGGATTCGCCGGGCCTTCGATACTTCAGGGCATTGCCGATGAGGTTCTGCGCAAGGCGCTTCAGGAGCTCCTGATCCCCCATGATTTCCGGCAGCGCGGCGACCTCCACCGAGCCGCCGACCTCCTGCACATGGGTTTCAAGCAGGACCAGCGCATCGCGCACGACGTCGGACAACGAGACGGGTTTCGGCGCCCCGATGCGGTAGGTGATCTGGGAGAATTCCAAGAGACTGTCGATGATGCGCCGCATGCGCGCTGCACTCTTGCGCACATGGTCGGCGTAGTGCGGCAATTCTGCATGTTCACCGCGGTGCAGATCCTCCGAAATCATCTCGGCGAACATCGAGAGGTGGCGCAGAGGGGCCTTCAGGTCATGCGAGACCGTGGCGGTGAACTGGTCAAGCGCCTCGTTCTTGCGCCGCAGCTCGTTCGTCTGGGTCTCCACCTGCTGCTGCTGGCGCTTGGCCTCGGTGATATCACGGCCGACGCTGACGATCTCGCTGACACCGTCTTCATCGAAGGTCGCCACGGCCGTCCAGAACATCCAGTCCTCCTGCCCATCCGGTTCCTCGGTGCAGACCTCGAGCGACCGCACGGGCACGTCCCGCGTATAATTTGCGATGTTGATCAGATCGGCCGTCTGCTCGGGTGCGCAGGCGACATCCGGCAGGTAACGGCCGAGCAGCTCATCCGTCGTCGATCCGACATGGGCGGCATATTTGTCATTGGCGAAGCGGATGGTGAGGTTTCTGTCGAAGCGCAGGATCATGTCCGGCAGGATCTGCAACAGCGAAAGATAGTCGCGGCGCTTCTCCTCCAGCGCCGCCTCGGCGCGCTTCAACTCCGATATATCGACACGAAGCGCGACGATGTCGCCGGTTTCGGCCACATGGCTCTCGCCACGGATCCAGCGGTCCTTGCCGAATTCGAAGACGCTGCCGCCGCTATCGGTGTTGCGATGGCTTTCGAGACGCTCGCGCACCGTCGCCTCGGCTTCAGGCGTACCTTCGACAATGCCGGGAAACATGCCGGCGCGGATGCCCGCGCGCGCAATGCTCTCCAGCGTCGCACCGACACGCACGGCCTCACGCGCCACGCCGCAACGCTCCTTGTAGGAGCGGTTGAACATGACAAGGCGCTCTTCCTGGTCGAAGATCGCAAAACCCTCGTTCATCGTGTCGAGTGCGGAGGCGATGCGTTGGCCAAGCAATATCTGCTCGCCGTGGCTGCCACCGCTGAGCAGGCTGCGCAGGAGGAGCGCATAGTTTACGCCTCCCGTTTCGTCCGGAACGGGAATGACGTGGGCGGTCGCCTCGAAATAGGACCCGTTGTCGTGGCGGAAGGCGAAGGGGTAAGCATTTTCGCGGCCCGCCGCAGCGTGGCGTGCAAGCAATCCGGCGGTGTCGGCTCCGTCGATGACAGGCGAATCGGAAGGGCTCTGGCGGTCTTTGTTCCAGCCAAAGGTGCGCGCGGCGGCATCGTTGTGCGACACGACATGCGCTGCGGCATCGACGATGAGCACGGGAAACGGCAGATTTTGGTAAAGTGCGGCGGCAAAACCCATTGTCGCGCGCCCTCCCCGTTGCGACACCACCGGCATCAAAAAGCCGGTAGGGGAAGACTAGGCAAAAGTGTCAGCGAAGGAAAGGTGCAAGGATTTGCAGTGCCCTTGCCGCCGACTTCAGGCGCGGACCGTCGGCTGGCCGGCAGCGGCAAGGGCCGCAAGGTCGGCGGGCTTCAGTTCGACCGATTCGCCGCAACCGCAGGCGGACGTCTGGTTCGGGTTGTGGAAGGTGAAGCCGGAGCGCAGCGTCGTTACCTCGAAATCCATCTCGGTGCCGAGAAGATAGAGCACGGCTTCCGGTGCGACCCACACACGGGCGCTGTTCCGCTCGATCAGGTCGTCCTTGGCGTTCGGTTCGGTCACGAGGTCGATGGAATATTCCATGCCCGCGCAACCGCCCTTCTTGATACCGACGCGAATGCCCTTGGCGTGAGCGCCAGCATTGTCGACGATCGCCTTGACGCGGTCTGCCGCCGCATCGGTGAGCTTCATAACTGCAAAGGCCATGGGCCATTTCTCCTTCACCGGCCAGGTTCAAGGCCTGACGGTTTCCGAATCCGAATCTAGTGCCGCACGGTTAAGCGATCAATACTGTCTGCCGCATGATCTTGTCCGAAAAGCCTGCAACTTTTCGGGATCACGCTAGTACCAACCAACAGCAACCTGCGCTTCTTCCGACATGCGGTCCGGCGTCCACGGCGGATCGAAGGTCATCCTGACCTCGACGCCGGACACACCTTCCACAGCGCCAACCGCGTTTTCCACCCAGCCCGGCATTTCGCCGGCCACCGGGCAGCCGGGCGCGGTCAGCGTCATGTCGATCTTGACCATGCGGTCGTCTTCGATGTCGATCTTGTAGATCAGCCCGAGTTCAAAAATGTCGGACGGGATTTCCGGGTCGTAGACCGTCTTCAGCGCAGAAATGACGTCGTCGCTGAGACGCGCCAGTTCATCGGCCGGGATCGCCGAGTGAACGATACCGTCGCGGACGTCGATCTTCTTTTCCGTTGCGTCGAGGGACATGGGTCCACCTCCTCAGGCAAAAAACTTGCGGGCATGATCAAGCGCGTCGGCGAGAGCATCCACCTCGGCGCGCGTATTGTACAGGCCGAACGATGCACGGCATGTGGAGGTAACGCCGAAGCGTTTCAAGAGCGGCTGCGCACAATGGGTGCCGGCGCGCACCGCGACCCCTGCCCGGTCGATGACCATCGAGACGTCATGGGCATGGATGCCTTCCAGCTCGAAGGAGAAGATCGAGCCCTTGCCCGGCGCCGTGCCGAAGATTTTGAGCGAATTGATCGCCGACAGCCGCTCATGGGCATAGTCGCGCAAATCCGCTTCATGGGTCGAAATCGCCGCGCGGCCGATCTTTTCCATATAATCGAGCGCATGGCCAAGGCCGATCGCCTGCACGATTGGCGGCGTGCCGGCCTCGAAGCGGTGCGGCGGCTCATTGTAGGTGACGATGTCCTCGGTGACGTCGACGATCATCTCGCCGCCGCCCTGGAAGGGCCGCATCTCCTTGAGGCGATCCATCTTGCCATAGAGCACGCCGATGCCCGACGGGCCGTAAAGTTTGTGGCCGGTCATCACGTACCAGTCGCAATCGATGTCGCGCACGTCGACCGGCATGTGCACGGCGCCCTGCGAGCCATCGACCAGCACAGGAATGCCGCGCTCGCGGGCGATGCGGCAGATTTCCTTGACCGGAACGATGGTGCCCAGCGCATTCGACATATGCGTGATCGCAATGAGCTTGGTGCGCTCCGTCAGGCACTTTTCAAACTCCTCGATGTGGAACGCGCCCGTCTCGTCCACCGGCGCCCAGACCAGCTTGGCGCCCTGCCGCTCGCGGATGAAATGCCACGGCACGATGTTGGAGTGGTGCTCCATGATCGACAGCACGATCTCGTCACCCTCGCCGATAACAGGCATGCCGTAACCGTAGGCAACGGTGTTGATCGCCTCGGTCGAGGACTTGGTGAAGATGATCTCATCGACCGAAGAAGCATTCAGGAAGCGGCGCACCTTTTCGCGCGCCGCCTCATAGGCATCCGTGGCAGCATTCGACAGGAAGTGCAGGCCGCGATGCACGTTTGCATATTCGTTGGAATAGGCATGTGAAATCGCGTCGATCACCGACTGCGGCTTCTGCGCCGAGGCGCCATTGTCGAGATAGACCAGCGGCTTGCCATAGACCGTCTTCGACAGGATCGGGAAATCCTTGCGGATCGCCTCGACGTCATAGGCCTTTGCGGGTGCGTGTTCCATCTCGACTTCCTTGTTTACGCAATCCCGGACGCAAAACCGCTGCACACTTTTGCGGGGATTGCTCCTGTTACGCGTGCTTTTCGAGCCAGGCGGCGATGACGCCTTCCAGCGCCTCGACCAGCGGCTCGTCTTCCAGCTCCTCGACGATCTCGGCGACGAAGGCGTTGACCAGCATGGCGCGCGCCTTGTTTTCCGGGATGCCGCGGGCCATCAGGTAGAAGAGCTGGACGTGGTCGATGTCGATCACGGTCGCACCGTGGCCGCATTGCACGTCGTCGGCGAAGATTTCCAGCTCCGGCTTGGCGGAGAAATCCGCCTCGTCCGACAGGAGCAGCGTGTTGCACGACATCTTCGCGTCGGTCTTCTGCGCATCCGGAGCAACGCGGATCTGGCCCTGGAAGACGCCGCGAGCGCGATCGAAGATCACGTTGCGGAGGACTTCCGTCGATGTCGTGTGCGGCACGTTGTGGCCGACCGTGAAGGTCACGTCATTGTGCGTCTCGCCGCCGAGCAGGTTGATGCCGCGCAGCTGGAGATCGGACCCTTCGCCGGAAACAACGACATGAATCTCCTGCCGCACGAGCTTGCCGCCGGCATTGATCACGTAGAGGCGGAGTTTTGCATCCGTGCCGAGCGTGATGCGGATCTGGCCGAGATGCGTGTCCGCACCGCCCTGCCCCTGGAAGATGATCCAGGTGATTTCCGCGCCGTCCGCCAGCGAAATGTCGCTGACCGTCGTCACGAAGGCGGCGTTATCGCCGGTCGCCACATGGCGCTCGATCACGGTCGCCTTGACGTTTGCGCCGAAGGTTGCCGGGAAACGCGTGTGCGTCTGGCCGGCATTCTGCGTCGTCTGGATTTCCAGCGGCGCTGCAAGCTCGGTGCCATCAGGGAAATCCAGCACGAAACCGTCGCGCACGAAGGCACCGTTGATGCGGCCGATCGTGTCGTCGCTGTCGCGGGCGGTGAGGCCTTCTGCGGCGGTGCCGTCAGCAAGCGCTTCCGCGAAGGTGCGCAGCGTCACGCCATCCACCGAACCGCGGGTATCCGCAACGCCGTTGACAACCGAAAGCACCGTCGAGCCTTCGACCAGCGGCGCGACCTTGGCGGCAGACGCCGCCGGATCGAACGCAGGCACGGCGCGCAGCAGCGCCTTGAGGTCCGTATAGTGCCAGGCCTCGACGCGGCGCGTCGGAAGACCAGCGTCCTTGAAGTCGCTGATCAGAATGTCGCGGGCCGCGATTACGGCACCATCGCCCGGCAATTCGCCGATCGCGTGGTCGTAGGCTTCGCAGAGCGCGGTCTCGGCGACCGAGAGCTTCATGCCTGTCTGCATGTTCATGAGATTACTCCTTCACGATGCCTCAGGCAGCGGCATCGATGATGTCGGCATAGCCATTTGCTTCCAGCTCATGCGCCAGCGTCTTGTCGCCGGACTTGATGACCTGGCCCTTGTAGAGAACGTGGACCGTATCTGGCACGATGTAGTCGAGCAGGCGCTGGTAGTGCGTGATGACGATGACAGCGCGATCCGGCGAACGCAGCGCATTGACGCCATCGGCGACGATCTTCAGAGCATCGATATCGAGGCCGGAGTCCGTTTCGTCGAGAACGCAGAGTTTTGGCTCGAGCAGCGACATCTGCAGGATTTCCGCACGCTTCTTCTCACCGCCGGAGAAACCGACGTTCAGCGGACGGCGCAGCATTTCCGGCGCGATCTTCAGCTCGGCAGCGGCTTCCTTGACGCGGCGCATGAAGTCCGGCGTCGTCAGTTCCGCTTCGCCGCGCGCCTTGCGCTGCTCGTTCATCGCGACCTTGAGGAACTGCATCGTGGCGACGCCCGGGATTTCGACCGGGTACTGGAACGCCAGGAAGATGCCCTTGGAGGCGCGCTCGGCCGGATCGAGTTCCAGAATGCTCTCGCCGTTGTAGAGGATCTCGCCTTCGGTGACTTCATAGTCTTCGCGACCGGCGAGGATGTAGGAGAGCGTCGACTTGCCGGAACCGTTCGGGCCCATGATGGCGGCGACTTCGCCGGCCTTCACCGTGAGGTTCAGGCCGCGGATGATCTCGGTGCCGTCTTCGGCGATGCGAGCGTGCAGATTCTTGATTTCAAGCATGGTTTCTCGGTCCTGCGTTCGGAGCACATCCAGCGCTCCCGTCTTGGTTTCAGAAGCCGAGGAAGAAGTGAACCACCGGGAGCATCGTGGCGGCAAAACCGCCGAGACCAAGCCCCACTACCGTGCGTATCGCCAAATTCCGAACATGGGGCGCATACGCTGCAAGTCCACCGCAAATCACGGCATAATATGTCAGATTGACCGGATCCATGTCGTCTCTCCCGATGAGAAGCGTACCCGTCTACTATAACGGATCACGCGAAAACTTCATCGAACGGCTTGTCCGGCCACCCGGCGGAAAACCGCCGGGGTATTCTTATTCGATCAACCGACCGAGCCTTCCAGCGAGATGCCGATCAGCTTCTGCGCCTCGACGGCGAATTCCATCGGCAGTTCCTGGATGACTTCCTTGACGAAGCCGTTGACGATCAGCGCGATCGCCGCTTCGGTCGGGATGCCGCGCTGCAGGCAATAGAACAGCTGGTCCTCGGAGATCTTGGAGGTGGTCGCTTCGTGCTCGAACTGCGCGGTGGCGTTCTTCGCCTCGATGTACGGCACGGTGTGCGCGCCGCACTTGTCGCCGATCAGGAGCGAGTCGCACTGCGTGAAGTTGCGGGCGTTCTCCGCCTTACGGTGGGCCGAAACCTGGCCGCGATAGGTGTTGTTGGAGAAGCCGGCGGAAATGCCCTTCGAGACGATGCGGCTCGACGTGTTCTTGCCGAGATGGATCATCTTGGTGCCACTGTCGATCTGCTGATGGCCGTTCGAGACGGCGATCGAGTAGAACTCGCCGCGCGAACCATCGCCGCGCAGGATGCAGGACGGGTACTTCCAGGTGATCGCGGAGCCGGTCTCGACCTGCGTCCACGAAATCTTGGAGTTCTTGCCCCGGCAATCGCCGCGCTTGGTGACGAAGTTGTAGATGCCGCCCTTGCCATCCTTGTCGCCCGGATACCAGTTCTGGACGGTGGAATACTTGATCTCGGCATCATCGAGCGCAACCAGCTCGACGACGGCAGCATGCAGCTGGTTTTCATCGCGCTGCGGCGCCGTGCAGCCTTCGAGATAGGACACGTAAGCGCCCTCTTCCGCGATGATCAGCGTGCGCTCGAACTGGCCGGTGTTCTTCTCGTTGATACGGAAGTAGGTCGACAGTTCCATCGGGCAGCGAACGCCCTTCGGCACGAAGACGAACGAGCCATCCGTGAAGACGGCGGAGTTCAGCGTCGCATAAAAGTTGTCGGTCGTCGGAACGACGGTGCCGAGATACTTCTTCACGAGATCGGGATATTCGCGGATCGCTTCCGAGATCGACATGAAGATCACGCCGGCCTTCATCAGCTCTGCCTTGAAGGTCGTGACGACGGAGACCGAGTCGAACACCGCATCGACGGCGATCTTCGAGGTCTGCACGCCGGCCAGGATTTCCTGCTCGCGCAGCGGAATGCCAAGCTTCTCGTACATTTTCAGAAGTTCGGGATCGACCTCGTCGATCGACAACGGGCCGCTCTGGTTCTTCGGAGCGGCATAGTAGTAGAGATCGTTGAAGTCGATCTTCGGGTACTCGACGCGCGCCCAGGTGGGTTCCTCAAGCGTCAGCCAGCGCTGATAGGCGTCAAGGCGCCATTCGAGCATCCATTCCGGCTCGTCTTTCTTGGCCGAAATGAAGCGGATGATCTCTTCGGACAGGCCCTTCGGGGCCTTCTCCATTTCGATGTTCGTCTCGAAACCGTATTTGTACTGGTCGACGTCAATCTGACGGACCTGATCGATCGTTTCCTGCACCGCAGGCATATCGTTCTCCAATCTCGCCGGATCCAAGGTCCGGCAGTTTGTCAACGTGTGGCGGGTGTTCCACCGGTTATGTAAGGGCCAAAGGGCTGGTTTCCCACCTTTTGGCAAGCGAAAACTTGAGTTTCCGCAAGATTCCGCTCAGGCCGCATTTCCCGTCATGCGCCGCCTGGAGACGACGCGCGAAAAGGCCGCCAGGAAGCGTTCCACATCGGCCGTGGTCGAGCCCGGACCGAGCGAGACGCGAAGCCCGCCAAGCGCCGCATCGAAGCCCATCGCTGTCAGCACATGGCTCTGCCCGACCTTGCCGGACGAGCAGGCCGAGCCTGCCGACAGCGCGATGCCCTCGAGATCGAAGGCGATCTGCCCGGTTTCCGATTTCAGGCCCGGCAGGCTGAAGAAGGAGGTGTTGGCGACCCGCTCTCCATCCGCGCCGTGGATGATGATGTCGTTCGTCGTTGTCCGCATCCCCGCTTCCAGCGCGTCCCGCAGGGTGGCGATCCGGGCATTGCGTTCAGCAAGATCGGCCACGGCAGCGCGGGCGGCGGCGGCAAAGCCGGCGAGTGCCGCCGGGTTTTCCGTGCCGGATCGGTGCCCTTTTTCCTGTCCGCCACCGCGGATCAACGACACCGGCATCAGCACCTCGCCACGCGAGACGAGCGCGCCGACGCCCTTCGGGCCGCCGAGCTTGTGCGAGGAGACGATCAGGAAGTCCGCGTCGAGCGCCTCTATATCCACCGACATGCGGCCAACCGCCTGAACGGCATCGACGACCAGCAGGCCGCCGTGACGACGCACGATTTCCGCCGCGGCCCTGACCGGCTGCACGATACCCGTCTCGTTGTTGGCGAGCATGACGGCGGCCATCGGCAGGCCCCTGGCCTTGTCGTGGGCCTGAAGGCGCGCGTCCAATGCGTCGAGATCGACGATGCCGGCACGGGTGACCGGGATGGTCGTGACATCCTCGCGGGAAAACCGCCCGCCCTCACGGATCGCCGGGTGCTCGATCTCGGACACATAGAGATGGCCGATCGAAAGCGGCGTACGGCCCATGCGGTAGTGAGGCGTCAGAACGAGGTTTGCGGCCTCCGTCGCGCCGCTGGTGAAGATCACATGAGCAGGCGCCGTATTGACGAGCGCGGCCACGTCGCGGCGCGCGGCTTCCACCAGCATGCGCAGCGCCCGGCCTTCACCATGAACCGAGGATGGATTGCCGACCATGTCGAGCGCCGCGACACAGGCCTCGCGCGCCGCCGGCAGCAGGGGTGCCGTGGCGTTCCAGTCCAGATATGTGCGCTCGATCTTCGTCATCCGTTTTCCGTGCCCGCGTAGCCAAGTTCCATGCGACGTGCATTTTTCTTGAAATTGCCGTCTGGCTTGCCTTATGACACCAAGCTCACGGCGCCCGATGCGCCTATACAGTTTCGAATTGTTCTAAACTAGGTTCTAGAAAAGCTGACTGCTTTCGTCAAGACTTCAGTTGACAAGAATCCGGTCTGGAACGCGAACTTGCCGGAGTAAGAATGCCCGAAATCATCTTCAACGGACCCGCCGGTCGCCTCGAAGGCCGTTACCAGCCGTCCAAGCAGAAGAACGCCCCCATCGCCATCGTGCTGCATCCGCACCCGCAGTTCGGCGGCACGATGAACAACCAGATCGTCTACCAGCTCTTCTACATGTTCCAGAAGCGCGGTTTCACGACGCTGCGCTTCAACTTCCGCAGCATCGGCCGCAGCCAGGGCGAATTCGACCACGGTGCCGGCGAGCTGTCCGATGCGGCATCTGCGCTGGACTGGGTGCAGAGCCTGCATCCCGATTCGAAGAGCTGCTGGGTTGCCGGTTATTCCTTCGGCGCCTGGATCGGCATGCAGTTGCTGATGCGCCGCCCGGAAATCGAAGGTTTCATGTCGATTGCGCCGCAGCCGAACATCTACGACTTCTCCTTCCTCGCTCCCTGCCCGTCGTCCGGCCTGATCATCAACGGCGATGCCGACAAGGTGGCACCGGAGAAGGACGTCAATGGCCTCGTGGAAAAGCTGAAGACGCAGAAGGGCATCCTGATCACCCACCGCGTGGTGCCGGGCGCCAACCACTTCTTCAACGGCCAGACCGAAACGCTGATGGCGGAATGCGAGGACTATCTCGACCGTCGCCTCGCCGGTGAACTGACGCCGGAACCGGCCGCCAAGCGCATCCGCTGACCGGCCGACGAGCCCGAAAATGCCAAAGCCCGATGGTTCCGCCATCGGGCTTTTTCTTTGGGATCAGTTCGCGCGCTTGACGACTTCCAGCACCACGGCCGCTGGCTCTGCCTCGCGCACGCAATCGCGCCCGGCGTTCTTGGCGGCATAGAGCGCATCGTCGGCGCGGCGCATCGCCAAACGCAGGGGCTCGTTCTGGCCGATTTCCGCCACGCCGAAGCTCGCGGTAACGCGAACACCCGACGGCAGGCCGGGGACCGACGACACGGACCGCGTCGCGCGCAGTACATGGGCAAACAGAGAGGCCGCTTCCCTGCTCGTACGCGGCAAGAAAATCGCGAATTCCTCGCCGCCGATCCGGGCGACAAGTGCGCCTTCAGGGGCTGCGGCCTTCAGCATCTCGCCAAATGCTCGGATCACGGCGTCACCGCCCTGATGGCCGTAGGTGTCATTGACCGACTTGAAGCGGTCGAGGTCGCAGATGACGATGCTGTGCGGCCCGTGTTGCGCCATCAGCGCATCAACGCGATTGTCGAAACCACGTCGGTTGAGGACGCCGGAGAGAACATCGACTTCCGCGTTGGCCTTTTCGTCCTCCATGATTTCCAGCACCAGCACACACAACAGAACGAGGCCGATGGTGACGATAAGAACGGCGCCGATGCTCTGCGAGTAGAGTGCGAACCGGCTGGACAGGTAGTCACTCGCGATGCTGCCGGACCCCGCATGAACGGCAATCGCGGCCTTCAGCGGAAAATGTACGCTTGTCAGGACCAGGAGACCGACAAGCATCTTGTCGGAAAAAGCCCTCGCGCTTGCACGCCATACAACCCACGCGCTCATGGCAACCGAGACGGCCAGTGGGGCCTGATAGGCCAAAGCATGTGTCAGCGTTCCGCGTGGCAGATCGTAGATCACATAGTTGAAAGCCACGAAAACAGAAAAAAGTACGCCCAAGTGCTTTCGATTGGTCCGGACGTCGTAAAGATGACCGATACCAACCCGCAGCAGGAACGCGCCACCGAGTATTGATGCGAAGGCCAGGACCGTCCAAAGCCTGGCCGGTGGAAAATTGGCAAGGAGAAACTCGAAAGGAATAGAAAGCGACGCAACCGCAAAGTTGCCGGCAAACCACCGGGCGGCAACACGGTTGCGGCTCCGGGCGGACACCGCCAGAAAGAAAAAGCAGAAACACTGGGCGATGAAAAAATTCGCCGCCATCAGAAAGCCAGCGCTACTCATCGGCCACTCTACGCAAGACAACAAGGCCGCTCCGTTCACTCCGTCCCGGATCGACCATGAGCGATGCTAGAGAATGCGGGCAAACAATGCGTTAACCCGCAGCGGCCGGTTTCCGCAGGACGCCGCCTGTGACAGGCTTTCTCACCCCCGTCGTGCCCGGATAGGTGAGCGGCAGGCCGCGCAGCGAGCGTACGGCAAGATAGGCCCAGGCCTCGGCCTCCATGCTGTCGCCGTTGAGACCGACCGCCTCGGTGGCCACGACCTCCGCGCCCTCGATGCCGGCGAGCGCCGCGAGGTCTCCCATGATGACCCGGTTGAGCCGGCCGCCGCCGCAGACGACATAGAGTTTCGGTTTCTCCGGCAGGTGGCGGGCCGAACGCAGGATCGCCGCGGCCGTCACATGCGCGAGCGTGCGCGCACCATCCTCAAGGCTCGCGTCACGGCCCTCCGGCGGGCGGAAATCGTTGCGGTCGAGCGAGCGCCGCACCGCATCGGTAAAGAAGGGATGGCTGAGGTAGCGGCCGGCAAGTTCGGGATCGACCTGCCCCTCCGAGGCGATCATGCCGCCCTGGTCGTAGGGAATGCCGGCATGAGCCTCGACCCATTGGTCGATCAGCGTGTTCCCCGGCCCGCTGTCATAAGCGACGATTCGGTCACCGCCGCCGATGAAGGTGAGATTGGAAATGCCGCCGATATTGACGAAGACCACTGCCTTGCCACGCGCATCGGAAAGGCCAGCGGCAAGGGCTGCGTGATAGGCGGGGATGAGCGGTGCGCCCTGCCCGCCATGCACCATGTCGTTGGCGCGCATGTCGTAGACGACTTGGATGCCGGTCTCTTTCGCCAGCAGGCCGCCATCGCCGAGCTGCACCGTGAGCGCGGCATCCGGCCTGTGCAGCACGGTCTGGCCATGGAAGCCGATGGCGTCGATATCGGCGGGCTTCAGGTCGTTTTCGGCAAGCAGGGCGAGTACGGCCTCGGCGTGGCGCAGCGTCAGTTCCTGCTCGATTTCCTGGAGATCACCGGGCCGTTCGGTGCGTTCAACAATGGCTTTGGCGGTTTCAAGCGCGCCCTGCAGCCGGCGGCGGAAGGCGGCGTCGTACGAACGTCCCAGCGACGGGCCGCGCTCCACGACGGTTTCGCCATCTGTGCGCAGCAGCGCCACGTCGATGCCGTCGAGGCTCGTGCCGCTCATCAGACCGATCGCCGTCCATACCGTCATCGTCGACTCCAGAATCAACAAAAAGGTGATTATTCAACATAAAGGTGGTAAACGCCCGACCGAAACAATCCCACCAGAGAAACAGGCCATGTCCGAATTCAAATCCGATTTCCTTCGCACGCTCAAAGAGCGCGGTTTCATTCACCAGATCTCCGATGAAACCGGCCTCGACGACCTCCTGGCCAAGGAAACCGTGACGGCCTATATCGGCTTCGACCCGACGGCGCCCAGTCTCCATGCTGGCGGCCTTATCCAGATCATGCTGCTGCACTGGTTCCAGCAGACCGGCCACCGTCCGGTCTCGCTGATGGGCGGCGGCACGGGCATGGTCGGCGACCCCTCGTTCAAGGACGAGGCGCGCCAGCTGATGACACCACAGACGATCAACGACAACATTGCCAGCATCAAGAAGGTCTTCGCCAACTACCTGACCTATGGCGACGGTCCGAAGGACGCGCTGATGATCAACAACGCGGACTGGCTGCTCGGCATCAACTACCTGGAATTCCTGCGCGATGTCGGCCGCCACTTCTCGGTCAACCGCATGCTCTCCTTCGACAGCGTGAAGACCCGCCTCGAGCGCGAGCAGTCGCTGTCCTTCCTCGAATTCAACTACATGATCCTGCAGGCCTACGACTTCGTCGAGCTCAACAAGCGCTACGACGTGCGCCTGCAGATGGGCGGCTCCGACCAGTGGGGCAATATCATCAACGGCATCGACCTCGGCCACCGCATGGGCACGCCGCAGCTTTACGCGCTGACCTCGCCGCTTCTGACCACGTCATCCGGCGCCAAGATGGGCAAGTCGATCAACGGCGCCGTCTGGCTCAACCCGGATATGCTGTCGGCCTATGACTTCTGGCAGTACTGGCGCAACACTGAAGATGCCGACGTCTCGCGCTTCCTGAAGCTCTACACGACCCTGCCGATGGACGAAATCGCCCGTCTCTCCGCGCTCGGCGGTTCGGAGATCAATGAGGTGAAGAAGATCCTCGCGACGGAAGTGACGGCCGTGCTGCATGGTCGCGCCGCCGCCGAGCAGGCTGCCGAGACTGCCCGCAAGACGTTCGAGGAAGGCGCGATTGCCGAAAACCTGCCGTCGGTCGATGTCGCCACGGGCGAGCTCGAAGCCGGCATCGGCCTGCTCTCGCTGATCGTCAAGGCCGGCCTTGCCGCCTCGAACGGCGAAGCCCGCCGCCATGTGCAGGGCGGCGCGGTGCGCATCAACGATATCGCGATCACCGACGAACGCCGGGTGATCGGAACGGCCGATGTTTCTGCCGACGGCGTGATCAAGCTGTCGCTTGGCAAGAAGAAGCACATTCTCGTGCGTCCGGCCTGAGGCAGCGACGGAGACCGACGATCAAGGCCGCCTCCGGGCGGCCTTTTTTATTGGAATTCGAAGATGTTGCGGAAGACACCCGGCGCGATGATCGACAGCGGGTTGATGGTGAGCCGCGGTTTGTCGAAGGGGCCGGACAGTTTGAAGGTAATGCCGATCAGGCCGCGATCGTTGCCGTTGCCAAGGATGATGCCGATAAGCGGCAATTCGGCAAAGAGCCGGTTGAGGCCATAGGCCGGCATGAAGGTGCCGGTCATCTCTGTCTGGCCATTGGCATCGCGCACCACGCCCTGGAAGGTCGCCCCCACCGCCTCGCCGCGTACCACGCCGTTTTCCAGCGCCAACGTGCCGCCGCC
The DNA here is from genome assembly GCF_024704725.1 of Shinella sp. CPCC 101442. Lineage (GTDB taxonomy): Bacteria > Pseudomonadota > Alphaproteobacteria > Rhizobiales > Rhizobiaceae > Shinella. The sequence goes on from NZ_JALIQS010000003.1 coordinate 83,788, forward strand.
GACGCGGACCTGAGCAAAACCGCGCGAGAACTTGACCGCGCTCACGTCGATCTCCTTGCGCACCGCGTCGTTGAGGCTGCGTCCGTCGCCACTGGCGGGGGTGGAGACCAGGGAACGCAAACGCTCTTCGCCGACCAGCGCGAAATCGCGGATATCGACCGAACCACGCCACCCGCTGTTCGTGGTTTCGCGCAGACGCACGTTGAGAAGCCCGCCCCGCATATGGCTGTAGATATCGGCAAAGCGGGCGATCGCACCGGCATCGCCGCTCGTCAGCTGAATGACGTCCGAGCCGTCGCTTTGCACCATCTGCCCCACGACAGGAGCACCGTTTTTGGTGACCGCCGAAAGATCGATCGCGGAAATACGGCTGCCGGACGTCGAGTAGCTGAGGCTCACATTGTTCAGGCTTTCGCCGTTGAAGCCGACGGCCCGCGCCAGCTTGGCCTTGATCGTCGCCCCCTGCTTGCTGCTCTTGCCGCCGCTGGCACCCGACGCCGTCTTGAGGCGCGCCAGCACCGCCCGGACATCGGCCGAATCGCCATTCACGGCAACCGAATAGCCCGCCTTGTTGCGATCGACCACCAGGCGGAACCGGTCGTCAGCCGATAGTTTCACGGTAGAGAAGTTCGCGGAATCGAGCACCGCACCGTTGAAAACGAGAGCACCCGCCACATTGAAACCATCGCCGGAGAAACGGAAATCGGAGACGCGCGTCGCGCCGTCCTTGGTTTCGGCCGTCAGCTTGACCTTACCGCCGATGCCCGCGCCCTTCGTCCAGCCGAGCCAGGGCACCGACACGGCAGCAGCCCCCAGATCCGCCTCGACGGTGCGCGGACCATCACCCTCCTGCTCCATCCGGATGGAGACCTCTCCTTCGACAATGTCGTCGAGGCCCGGAAGCAGCTTGCCCCGATCCTTATTGCCGAGCGTGCCCGACAGCACGGTCCGGCGCGTGATACCGGCCGTTTTGCTGACGGGCTCGACCAGTTCGAGATCGAGCGTCACACCGTCGATATCGGCCTTCGCCTTGAGGTTCGCCCGCTGCGGATCGATGGCGAGGACGCCGCGCAGCGCTGTCACATTGCGACCGGCGATCGGCTTGTTGACATCGACACCGTCCAGATCGAGCGTGGCCGACCACTGCGGCGGCGGCGGTTTGTGGGCGGAGATCACGCCGAAATGCGCCTTGACCTTCGCGTTGACGAGACCGCTGAAATCATCCGGTGAGAAGCCCGTCGCGGGAAGTGCGCGGATCGGCCTATAGGTCACGAGTTCGGCGATAGCGTCCGCATTGCCGGCAACGTCGATGTCCATGTCGGCCATCAGCGGCTTGGTGTAGTTGTCAGGCAGCACGAAGGTGCCGCCGGTCAGCGCAACGGAGCGGCCCGAAGGGAAGTAGGCTGCCCCTCCGGTGATGCCGATCTCCGTGCGCGGGCCGCGCAGGCGGAATGTGCCCGATGTATCGCGCAGCGGCGGAATATCGCCGGCGATATTCATGCGCGCGCCCTTGATGTCGAAATCGATCTTCAGCTCGTCGGCGGTGAGATGCATCGGAACGCCCGGCTCGCGCTTGCGGCCGGCGGCGAGGTAGAATTCGATACGGCCGTTGGTGACGGTCCCGCCGAAAATGTTCTTCGCCACCCAGCCGCGCGCCGTCTTCGCCATCCAGAACGGCCAGAACTGCTTGACGGCGGCGGATTGCAATTCGCTTGCGATCATCACGAAACTGACTTCCGGCTCCTTCTCGCCGAATTGCAGGGCGAGCGAGCCGGCGATGCTGCCCTTTTCGCTCGCGACCGCCATTTCCTCGAACCTCAGGCTCTTCGACTGGGCGAGATAGTAGCCGTTCACCTTGGCGTCGAACCGGATCGGCGCCTCGCCGGTATCGCTTGGCCGGGTCATGGCGTTGCTGAAGACGAGGTCGATCGCAAACCCCTTCTCCGTCCGGTCGGAGACCCGGTCGAGGTCGATCAGGCCGCCGGTGAACGGAAACAGCGACTGGCCGACACCGACATCCGTCGAGGCAAGCTCGATCGAGCCCTTTTCAAAATTGTACCGGACCTTCACCGAGGAAGGACGCAGCTCGGCCGCAACGCCATCGCCATAGACCGAGCCGGCGGAAAGCTTGACGTCGAGGCCGAGGGCGGGCTTTGTCCCATCTGCCTCGCGCAGGGCGTTGACGGATACATCCGCGGCCGTATCGACGCCGGCATGAATCTCGCCCTGCGGATCATGGCTCAGCATGAAATCGCCGAGATCGACATTACGGATCGCGCCATCGATCGCGCGGATGGCGCCGGCGGCGCCCGATGTCGTCAGATCGATCTCGCCCTGCTCGCCGTTGATGGTGAAGTGACCGTCGATCGACATGCTCTGGGCACCCTCGCGGGTGAACTGCAAACTGGCGACATCGAGCGTGACAGGCTTGCCGTCCGGCCCGCGAAACGTCGCGCCGAGATCGGAGATGCGAACGGTCTGCATACCATTGGCCTCGATCAGGCGGCTGACGCCGTCGAGGCGCTCGAACGTGGTTTCGAGATAGTCCGGCACATCGGAAATCCGCAAGGATGCGAGGTCGAGCGGTGCGCTTTTCGGCAAAAGCGCCGCATTGAACATCACGCCATCGACATCCAGCCTCGAAACAGCGACGCGGCCCGAAAGCAGGGCTGTCGGATCGAGCACGATATCGACGGAAGCCGTCGTCGCGAGCTCGAGGCCCGATTCAACGTCGACGATGCGCGCATCCTCCGCTTTCAGCGCTAGGCCGCCGAAGCCGGACAGGCGCACCACGGTGTGATCGACCGAAGCACGATAGCGCGGTCCTAGCGCCTTGTTGAGCGCCGCAACGGCGCGGGCGTTGAGCGTGCTGTCGAACGTCCCCATCTCCACCAAGCCGACAACTATGGCGCCGATGAAGAGCAGCAGTGCGACCATAGCGGCAGCCAGGCGCATGCAGATGCTGGTCCGGCTCGCATCCACCGCATGCAGCACGATGGGCTCATGCGCCTGCGCAGACGGCAAGTCATGCAGCGGGACGATGTCCTTTCTGCGGAACACAACCTTCTCGCCGCGGGCTTCGTCCATCTCGCGCTGGTTTCCTTATTCCCGGTCTCGCGACATTATCCCACGGAATCGCTGCGCGTCGTCCTGTCGTCGCTGGACGATTCTGTCAGCCACTATATATGCGGGAGGCCGGCTGCTTGACTCAAAAAGCCGGCCAAAGAAAGGAAATCCCATGGCAGAACTGGTACCGGGCATCGAAGCGCCGGATTTCACCCTCCCGCGCGATGGTGGCGGCACGCTTTCGCTCTCGGACTTCAGGGGCAGGCCCGTCGTCCTGTTCTTCTATCCCAAGGACGACACCGAAGGCTGCACCATGGAAGCCAAGGATTTTACCGCCGCGAAGGCCGATTTCGATGCAGCCGGCGTGGCGATCATCGGCCTGTCGCCCGACCCGGTGACGAAGCATGACAAGTTCGTCAAGAAGCACGAACTCGGCGTGCCGCTCGCCTCGGACGAAAGCCTTCAGACGCTGCAAGCCTATGGCGTGTGGAAGGAGAAGAGCATGTATGGCCGCACCTATATGGGCGTCGAACGCACGACCGTCCTCATCGATGCCACCGGCAAGATCGCCGAAATCTGGCCGAAGGTGAAGGTCAAGGGCCATGTCGAGGCCGTTCTCGAAACGGCGAAGACGCTTTAGGCTCTTCTGGCAAGGGACTGGAATGACTGACCTTCCGTATATCGAAAGCTTGCGCGGCGGCGCCACGGCGGCTATCGCCTCGGCCGATCTCGACCTGAAGGCGGACCTGACGCAGGAGACCGCCCGGCGCTGGTTCGCCCGCACGCTCTCCATGCGCTCGCCACGCGACCCGGCTCTGCCGGTGCGGCCCGGGCGGCCGGATAAACCGGAGCTCATTCCGCCAAAACATATGGAAAAGCGCTCGCTACACACGCAGAAGGGCCGCATCGCGCTGCTTCATGCGCTTGCCCATATCGAGCTCAACGCCGTGGATCTCGCGCTCGACATCGTCGCGCGCTTCACCACGGAGCGCGTGCCGCATTCGTTTTTCGACGGGTGGATGCAGGTGGCCTTCGAGGAGGCCAAACATTTCCGGCTCATTCGCGACCGGTTGCGTGAACTGGGCGCCGAATATGGCGACTTGCCGGCCCATGACGGCCTGTGGAAGGCCGCGCACGATACACGCAACGACCTCACCGCACGCCTCGCCGTCGTGCCGCTGATCCTCGAAGCGCGCGGCCTCGACGTAACGCCGACGCTGCAGATGAAGATGCGTGAGACCGGCGATCACGCCAGCGCCGATATCCTCGACATCATATACAACGACGAAAAGGGCCACGTGGCCGTCGGTGCGAAATGGTTCCGCTTCCTCTGCGCCCGCGAGAAGAAGGATCCGTCCGCGACCTTCAAGGCGTTGGTGCGCAGCAATTTCCGCGGTCCGCTGAAGCCGCCGTTCAACGATGTCGCGCGGGCCGAAGCAGGCCTCACACCATCCTTCTACCGCTCGCTCGTCTCCGTCAGCCAAAGCTAATATTTCGCGCTAAAAATGCCACCCCGAAAGGCTTTGTTAACCCTAACAATGTGTAATTCCCCGCACGAGACCAAGTGAATCGGTCGGGGAGTTTGTGGTGGCGGAGCGTCCTGAAAACCGCGTATTCGGAAAGCGCGCGCAGCAGCATGTCGTAATCCTGGCAAGCGGCGACAAAATCCGCCACATGACCATTCGCCCCTGGATGGCGGCCGCCACCTTCTGTTTCGCCGGCATGTTCACCGTCGGGTACCTTGCCGCGACCTCCTACCTCGTGCTGCGCGACGACCTGATCGGCGCCACCATGGCGCGCCAGGCGCGTATGCAGCATGACTATGAGGACCGCATCTCCGCCCTTCGCGCCCAGGTCGACCGCGTCACCAGCCGCCAGCTTCTCGACCAGCAGGTCGTGGAGGAGAAGGTCGCAAAGCTGATGCAGCAGCAGCTTGCGCTCTCCGAGCGGCACGGCAAGCTGGACGCCCTGCTCAATCGCGCCGACACCGACGGCGTTTCCGGCGACATGCCGCTGTCGGATGCAAGGTCCCTCACGGAGGACCGGCGCGCGGACGCCACCGGCGCAATCAACGCCATCATGGGATCGACAGGCGGCGCATCGAAGAAATCGGCGGCGCTCGCCTATGCGACGACAGGCGAATCGGTCGCCGATCGCGCCGACCGCCTGTTTTCCAGGGTCACGCTCTCCCTCAAGGATCTGGAACACGACCAGATCGGCCGCATCCAGTCTTTGACGACAGGCGCCTCGGAAACGGCCGATGCCATCCAGACCATCCTGCGCCGCACGGGTTTTGACGTCGCGGAAACGACGATCGAGGACAGACAGGACGACATCGAAACCGGCATCGGCGGTCCCTTCGTCGAGCCCGAGGCCTTCAACGATCCTTTCGAAGAGTCGATCAACGACCTCGATGCCGCGCTCGAACGCCTGGACACAGCCCGCCGCACGGCGCGAAAACTGCCCTTCGGCAATCCATCGCCGGGCAGTGGCATCACAAGCCGTTTCGGCAACCGCACGGACCCGTTTCTTGGTCGTCTGGCGCTGCATGCCGGCATCGATTTTCGCGTCAGCTCCGGAACGGAGGTGCGCTCCACCGGGGCTGGCACCGTCGTCGTCGCGGGCCGCAACGGCGGGTATGGCAACATGGTCGAGATCGACCATGGCAATGGCCTGACCACCCGCTACGCCCACCTTTCGCGCGTTCTCGTGAAGGTCGGCGATCATATCGAGGCTGCGGACACGGTCGGCCTCTCCGGCACCACGGGCCGCTCCACCGGTCCGCATCTGCACTACGAGGTTCGCCGCGACGGCAAGGCGCTCGACCCCATGCGCTTCCTCACCGCGGGCATGAAGTTGACGACCTATATGAATTGACGTAACGCAAAGCGAAGCGCCTTCGAAGGCCAAAAATTATAGCCACGCGCTTCAAATTGCTTGCGGATTTACCAAATTCGCTGATTTCCTTGACTTTCCGGCGCTTTGGGCCTAAGTGCGCTGCATCCTAGCGGCGATGTGCCCGCTGCAACCCATTGCGTTCGCAAGAACCGGAACGGAAACCTTTTCCCTTTGACCACTTTTGCTGATCTTGGCCTGAGCCCGAAAGTCCTGTCCGCCGTCACAGATTCGGGCTACACGATCCCGACCCCCATCCAGGCTGGCGCTATTCCTCCGGCTCTTTCGCGGCGCGACATTCTCGGAATCGCCCAGACAGGCACCGGCAAGACCGCATCCTTCGTGCTGCCGATGCTGACGCTGCTGGAAAAGGGCCGCGCCCGGGCCCGCATGCCACGCACGCTGATCCTTGAGCCGACGCGCGAACTGGCAGCCCAGGTTGCCGAGAACTTCGAAAAATACGGCAAGAACCACAAGCTGAACGTCGCGCTGCTCATCGGCGGCGTTTCCTTCGACGAACAGGACCGCAAGCTGGAGCGCGGCGCGGACGTTCTCATCTGCACCCCCGGCCGCCTGCTCGACCATTGCGAACGCGGCAAGCTCCTGATGACCGGTGTCGAGATTCTCGTCATCGACGAAGCCGACCGCATGCTCGACATGGGTTTCATCCCCGATATCGAGCGCATCGCCAAGCTCATCCCCTTCACTCGCCAGACGCTGTTCTTCTCGGCCACGATGCCGCCGGAAATCCAGAAGCTGGCCGACCGCTTCCTGCAGAACCCGGAACGGGTCGAAGTGGCGCCGCCCTCCTCCACGGCCAAGACCGTGACGCAGCGTTTCGTCGCCACCCACAGCAAGGATTACGAGAAGCGCGCCACGCTGCGCGACCTCATCCGCGCGCAGGACGACCTCAAGAACGCGATCATCTTCTGCAACCGCAAAGTCGATGTCGCCGATCTCTTCCGCTCGCTCGATCGCCACGGCTTCTCCGTCGGCGCGCTGCATGGCGATATGGACCAGCGTTCCCGCACGACGATGCTGGCCAACTTCAAGGAAAACAAGCTCACGCTTCTCGTGGCCTCCGACGTCGCTGCCCGCGGCCTGGATATCCCCGATGTGAGCCATGTCTTCAATTTCGACGTCCCGATCCACGCCGAGGACTATGTCCACCGCATTGGCCGCACCGGCCGTGCCGGCCGCTCGGGCGCCGCCTTCACCCTCGTCTCCAAGCGCGACGGCAAATTCGTCGATGCTATCGAAAAGCTGATCGATCAGAAGGTCGAATGGCTGAGCGGTGGCATCGAGGACCTGCCGCCGGCCGCCGAGAGCGAGGAGCGCGAACGGCCCCGCAGCGGGCGCGATCGCGGTGGTCGCGACCGCGACCGTGATCGTTCCCGTGGACGCAGCAAGGGCGAAGCCCGCGTTCCGGAACCCCGCATCGAGACCGTTGAGACCGAAGAGAAGGTGGAAGTCGTGAAAGCTGAACGCAAGGCGGAAGGGCGGCCGCAGAATAATCCCGCTCGCAACCCGCGGGCTGCAAACCATGCCGCACCGCGCCCGGCCAACGACGACAGCCGTGACCGCCGCAACCGTTACCGCCGCGACGACGACGATGGTCCGACGCCGCTCGGCTTCGGCGACGACGTCCCGGCCTTCATGCTGATCGCCGGCAAGGCCTGATCCGAGCGAATGCCCGTTCCCGGTATCGATGTGCCAGGCCTCGGATGCGGCCTGGCGCTTTTGCGTGAGGACAAGGTCCTTCTCTACCGGCGCCTGCAGGCGCCGGAGGCCGGCTCGTGGAACATCGTCGGCGGCAAGGTCGACCATATGGAACGGGCAAAGGACGCCGCACGCCGCGAGGCCGAGGAAGAATCCGGTCTCGCCATCGGCGCCGTCGATTTCCTCTGTATTTCCGAGCAGATCATCGCGGAAGAGCGACAGCACTGGCTGTCGCTCATCTATGTATGCAGGGATTTCTCAGGCGAGGCACGCGTCGTGGAGCCGGAGAAGCTGCCGGAATTCGGCTGGTTCCCGCTCGATGCCCTGCCCGCGCCGCTCTCGCGTTTTGCGGCCGATGCTGTCGAAGCACTCCGCCGACGCCAGGGCTAAAGCAATTCTGCTGAACTCCGGCTCACCGGAATTGCTTTAGTCTAATATTTTTAGTGCATTCTCCGACGCTGAAGCGATGCCGCTTGGACTGGAAACGCTCTAGAATTTGGCGGTTGCACCGAAGATGAAGGTGCGGCCGCGGCCGTTCTTGATACCGGCGTAATTGTCCATCAGGCCGGAATTCGCCTTCATGTAATCCTTGTTGAAGACGTTCTCGACATTGAAGAACACCTTTGCGTTCTCGTTGATCTGCCAGGAGGCGTGGGCGTCGAAGAGCGTGTAGCTCGGCAGGTTGTAGGCCATGGCCTCGTTGATATAGGCCTGCTTGCTCTTGCCGGTGTAGCGCATGCGTCCGCCAACCGTCAGCGCCTCGTCGAAGAAGCGCATGCCGAGATCGAGCGTCGCGAAATCGTCCGGCAGCTTGCCGACGTCACCGACGCCGGCGGCAGCGCCTTCCGGCTGGGCGGTATCGGCGATCGTGACCGAGAAGCCGGCATAGTATTGGCCGGCATCGTAACCGCCTTCGATTTCCACGCCCTTCATGATCGTCGTGCCATCGACATTCACCCAGCGCATCGTGCCGTCCGTGTCGAGGTCGAAGGTGATGTAGTCGCGGATGCGATTGTGGAAGTAGCCGATCTTCAGCCAGCCCTCGTCGCCACTGGTCAGGAGATCACTGCCGGTGAGATTGACACCGAGATCCACACCCCGGCTTTTTTCCGGCAACAGGTTCGGGTTGTTGTTGATCGGGTCGGACGAACCGTCGAAGCTGTGGCCACCCGGATAGAACACTTCGGAGGCCGTCGGCGGGCGCGAGGTGTGGGCGTAGGTGATGTAGGGCTGTAGCCAGTCGAACGGCCGCGCCGAAACGGTAATCTTCGGATTGAAATCGCTGCCCGAACGGGACAGCGTGTCGATCGGGCACGGATCGCCCGTCGGGGCGCAGCCGTTTGTGCCCGGCGTGTAATAGCCCGTGATGCCTTCAAGCGACCAATAGTCGTAGCGCAGGCCGCCGGTCACATCGAAGATACCACGGCTGATCGTGGCTTCGGCAAAGGTGCCGGCCTTGACGAGTGTCCCGTCCGGATTTGCGCCGCGCTTGGCATTGCCCTTGTATCTGTCCCGACTGTAGGCCGCCCCGTAATAGAGCTTCAACTCGGTTTCGTCATTGAGATCGAAGCGCATGCGGTTGGAAATATCGAAGCCGGTCGTCGTATTGGTGCCTTTGCGGCCATCGAACGAACTGACATTGCCGTTGGTGCCGTCGAATTCCAGGTCCGTGATGTTGAGATAGGCGTTGGCGTGCAGATCGAAGAGATCGTCGCCGGGCGTGTAGGAATATTTCGCCGTATAGGTCTGATTGTTGATGACCCAGTTGTAGCCGGAGGTGCCGGGCAGGAACTCGTTGCCATACCAGATGCCGCCAAGCTGCAGCTTGTGATCCGAATTCGGTGACAGGTTCACCTTGAAGAGGCCGGACTTCGGGTGCTGGTCGCCGCCGAAGGGGTAGATGATACCCGCGCCGTTCTCAAAAGGGCTCTTCTTGGTATCGCTGAGGGCGCCGACGACGCTCATCTCGCCCTCACCCAGGTCCGTGCGGGCAGCCCCCGCCAGGAGCCGGGAATAGTCGAAGCCGTTGGTACCGGCACGCACGCTCGACATCACGCCGACATCCTTGCCCGAAAGCAGCACGTCATCGACATCGAGCGTGCGGAAATTGGCGGCGCCAGCCAGCGTGCCCATGCCCTCGGCGCCGGAAACCGCACCGCGCGTGACATCGACGCCGACGAGCATGTTCTGCTCGACATAGAGGAGATTGTCGAAGGTGCCGCCGTGGCCGGACAGGTTGCTGAAGGTCTGCGGCACGCCGTCGATCATGCTGTTGACGCGACCCATGCCCTGCATGCCGCGGATATTGACGGTGATGCCCGGCTGGTCGGCCGGCTCGCGGGTGAACGTGCCCGGCGTCGAGCGCAGCACCTGGGTCGCGTCGCCGGCGTAACGCTCCTGCACCTTGATGCGATCCGACTTGGAAACGGCTGCCGGGATATCGACGATGCTGTCACCGTTGCTGTCGCCTTCGACATTCACAGCCTGAAGCTCCGTCGCTGCCGCGTCCTGCGCCCGGGCCGGTGCGGCAAGAGCCAGAAGCGCAAGCGCCATGGCCGAGCCTGCCAGAAGCGTCGACGCGTGAAAACGATTATATTGCATGGGAACCTCATCGGACTTCACGCCGCGCGCAGGCACGCGGAACCGTCCGGTAATGGACAACATGATAAATAAAGTCAAGTTTGATCGCGGAGAATTCCCGGCTCTATTTGGCCCTCAACGCCGCCTCATAGGCGCGCCGCACCCACACCGCCATCTCATCCGGATCGTCGAAAGCGGCTTCTGGAACGGACCAGTAGGGCATCTTCACCGGCTTGCCGCTCTGCTTGCCGTCATAGGCCCATTGCCGGCTGCCGGCAGCCTCGAAATCCGGCGCGCTGCGGGCGTCCGCCTTGAGCAGGATTTCGCCCTGCACCTCCAGCGCGAGGATGCGCCCTTCGTGATAGATCCCCTTGCCGCCGAACATGCGCTTGATCGTGACCGGCCCCAGCGCCTGGAACATTTCCTCGATCCCGTCCCGATCCATGCCCTACCCTTTCAGAACGCCGCCCGCGGCAAGCACCGCCTCCGGCGTATCGACATCGACATGCGCCGCCGCGCCGATCTCCACATCCACGACATCGAGCCCGACGCTTTCCACGATATGCCGCGCCCCGACATCACCTTCAAGCTGGAGGATCGCTGAAAATGTACTCCGCGGCAGGATGACGGGATTGCCCCGCTTGCCACCGGAGACCGCGCGCACCACCACCTGGCCACCCGATGCCACGAAAGCTTCCAGCAGCCTGCGCACATCCGCGCCGGTGACATGCGGCATATCGGCCAGCATCACCGCGACACCGTCGCAGCCGGGACCGAGCGCGGAAACGCCTGCACGCAGCGACGTCGACATGCCTTGCGCGTGATCCGGGTTGCGAATGATATCAACCGCGAGGCCGGCCAGTTCCGCCTCGATTTCGTCCGCGCGATGCCCCGTCACGACCAGCACGCGCGCTGGCCTTGCGGCAAGCGCCGCCTCCACCGAGCGCCGCACCAGCGCCTGGCCATCGAAGGCGGCGAGCAGCTTGTGGCTGCCGTTCATGCGGCTGGCGCGACCGGCCGCCAGCACGAGGGCAGCGACCGAAAGCGACCGCTCCGGCGCGCGCAGGTCGCGCGGCTGCGGACGGCTCGGGATTTCCTTCAACAAGCCTCCGACACCCATGCCGGTAATCTCCTCAGGCCCGGGCTTTTCACCGGCGAAAATGCGGGCGAGAACCCAATCGAAACCGTTCTCCTTGGGGCTGCGCGCGCAACCCGGAGCGCCGATAACCGGCGCGGTGCCGACGCGGCCGAGAACCAGCAAGTTACCCGGATCGACCGGCATGCCGACATGCTCGACCACGCCGCCCGCCGCACGGATGGCTGCGGGGATGACATCGTTCGCGTCGGTCACCGCGGAGGCGCCGAAGACAAGAACGAGATCGTTTTCCTTCGCCGTTTCCACAATGGCCGCAGCCAGTTCCGACGTGCGATGCGGCACACGCCTCTCATTCGTTAGCCGGCTACCGGACGCGTGCAGCCGTTGCTCGACGAGCCGCCGTGTCTTGTCCATGACCGACGTCTTGAGCGTAGGCAGCTCCGTCGCAACGAGGCCGACGCGATGCGCGACGAAGGGTTTGACCTCCAGCGCCCGGCTCGAGGCCATCACCGCCGCGGCCTTTCGGACGAGGTTATCAGGCACCGCGAGCGGAATGATCTTGATCGTCGCCACCATGTCGCCGGCGGTGACGCTTGCATGATCCGGCAGGGTGGCGATGGTGATCGAAGGATCGACCCGGTTGAAGCGGTCGATCGCCGCCCGGTCGGCGACGAACAGGCCATTGGCTGCTGCATGCAGATTGATGCGGCCCGTGGCGGGCGGGGTGAAGGCGAGATGGTCCGGCGCAATCGCCGCCGCGATCAGCGACGCCGCCTCGTCCTCACCGATGTCCTCCGCGTCCAGCCGCACGGCTATGACGGTGTCGACGCCCTCGGCAACAAGGGCTGCGCGATCCGCCGTCGTGATCACATGGCCCTTGTGCAGCGAGAGGCCCGCAGTGCGTACGCCATGCGCCAACCGCGCCCCAACCGCGTCGTGGACGGGGACCTCGCCAAAGATCATGATGCGTCCCCGCGCAGAGGCCGGCGGCGTAAAGATGCGATGATATCGGCGAGAATGGCGACGGCGATCTCGGCCGGGCTTGCGGCACCGATATCAAGGCCGATGGGCGCGGAAATGCGGGCGATTTCGGCCTCGTCATGGCCAAGAGCCGTCAGGCGCTCGACGCGCCTGGCGTGCGTTTTCCGGCTGCCGAGCGCACCGACATAGAAGCAACCGGTCGCGAGCGCCCGCGACAGCGGAAAATCGTCGATCTTCGGATCATGCGTCACGGCAACGAGTGCGGTATAGGCATCGAGCGGGCGTGTTGCCAGCACATCCTCGGGCCAGTCCGCGACGAGATCGATGCCGGTAAAACGCTCCTCCGTGGCGAAGGCCGTGCGCGGATCGATGATGGTGATATCGAAGCCCGCGACGACGGCCATCTTCGCCAGCGCCTGGCTGATATGGACCGCGCCGATGACGACGATGCGGGCGGGCGGCAGGTGGACGTTGAGGAAGAAGCTTCGCTCCTCGGCCTCCACCAGCCCGGATTTCCCCGAACGGAAAGCGCTTGCGAGCGCGTCGCCAAGTGGTCCGGCCACCGGGTCGCCTTCACGGATAACCCGGTCGCGCCCGTCGCCGAGATCCGTCAGATGAATGACGGCGCGCCGCGCTGCGCGCTCCGTGTTCAGTTTGCGCAGGAGAAACGGATCCATCAGCCGACGCGCTCCACATAGACCCGGATACGCCCGCCGCAGGACAGGCCGACGCGCCAGGCGGTCTCGTCCGCGACGCCGAATTCCAGCATCCTCGGCTCACCGTCGCCGATGACCTCCATCGCCTCGCCGATGACCGCTCCCTCCACACAACCGCCGGAGACCGAGCCGTGGAAATGCCCCTCCCCGTCGATCACCAGATGGCTGCCGACAGGACGCGGCGCCGAACCCCAGGTCTCGATCACGGTGGCGAGCGCTACCATGCGCCCGTCGTCCATCCAGCGTTCCGCGATGGCCAGCGGGTCGAGCGTTTCATTCACGTCCATCTTTCCCTCCTCATGCCGCCGGCAGAACGCGCCGCGGATCGCCGGCACGGCTCGGCGCGGCACTGGAGAGCGCCGCCACCAGTTCGGCCATCGACTCCAGATTGTGCACCGGGCGCAATTCATCGACATGCGGCAGCATGGCCCGCACACCCCGCGCCCGCGCCTCGAAACCTTCGAAGCGCAGCAGCGGATTGAGCCAGACCAGCCGTCGGCACGAACGGTGCAGGCGGTCCATCTCCTTTTCGAGGAGCTCTATGCCCTCGCGCTCCAGCCCGTCCGTGATGAGCAGCACGATGGCGCCCTGCCCCAGCACCCGGCGCGACCAGAGACGGTTGAATTCCTTCAGCGTCTCGCCGATGCGCGTTCCGCCGGACCAGTCGCTGACCGTCTGGCTGCACGCCTCCACCGCAAGATCCGGATCCCGATTGCGCATCGGGCGCGTGACATTCGTCAGCCGCGTGCCGAACAGGAAGGCGTGCACACGCCTGTGGCTTTCGCCGAGCGCATGCAGGAAATGCAGGAAGATGCGCGTGTACTGGCTCATAGAGCCCGAGATATCGGCGAGCACGACGAGCGGCGGATGCACCGTCTTCGGCTCCCGGTGGCGCGGCAGGATGAGCGTGCCGCCCGTGCGCATGGCATGGCGCATCGTGGCGCGCGCATCGATGGCAACCGCCCTGTTGGATGGGCGGAAGCGGCGCGTACGCACCTCGTCCATAGGCAGGACGAGGCGGGAAATGGCGCGTTTGGCGGCGGCAAGCTCGGCGGCGGACATCTGGGCGAAGTCGGTGCGGCGCAAGACCTCGCTGCCCGAGGCCGTCAGGCGCGAATCGATCTCGATATCCGGCTCGTCGCGCTGGCGCTTCTCATTTTCGCGCCCGCCGAACAGCGCGTCGGAGACGCGCGTTTCGCCCGCCTTGCGCTTTTCCCGCTCCTCATGGCGCGCCACGACCGGCGACATCAGCGCGATCATCTTGCCCACGAGGTCGCGCGAACGCCAGAACAGGCGGAAAGCCTCGTCGAACACGGCGTCGTATTCGTGGCGCTTGACGAGCGTCGCATGGAGCGCCGTGTAGAATTCCTCGCGCTCGCCGATGCCGATGGCCCGTACCGCCTCGATCGCGTCGGTGACGGCAGCAGGGCCGAGCCTTAGGCCTGCCTTGCGCAGCACCCGGGCAAAAAACACGATGTTATCGGCAAGCCGCCCGTCCGTAGCGGTGCCCAGAATCTCGTTTTTCGCCCAAACCGCCATCCTTCAGCCCGTCGCCGCCAGGCCGGCTTTCACGTCGTCGAGCAGCTTGCTCCCTTCGGCCCCGTCGATGCGCGCGATATCGTCCTGGTATTTGAGCAACGTGCCAAGCGTGTCGGAGACGGTTTCGGGGTCGAGCGCCATGCGGTCGAGTTCGGTCAGCGCCGTCGCCCAGTCGATGGTTTCGGCGACACCGGGGTTTTTGAAGAGATCGAGCGCGCGCAGTTTCTGCACATAGGCGACGACCTGCCGCGACAGCGTCTCGTTGCAACCGGGCACCTTGCGGCGGATGATCTCCAGTTCCTGCGCAGCCTCCGGATAGTCCACCCAGTGATAGAGGCAGCGGCGCTTGAGCGCGTCATGCACTTCGCGAGTGCGGTTCGTGGTGATGATGACGATGGGCGGTTCGGCAGCGCGGATGGTGCCAAGCTCCGGCACCGTCACCTGGAAATCGGACAAGACCTCCAGGAGGAAGGCCTCGAAGGCCTCGTCCGTACGGTCCAGTTCGTCGATCAGGAAAATCGGAGCGCGACCATCCGGCGAGGAAAGCGCCTGCAACACCGGGCGGCGGATGAGATAGCGCTCGGAGAAGATATCGGCCTCGATACGGCTGCGGTCCGTCGTTCCCGAGGCTTCGGCGAGACGGATTTCCAACATCTGCGCCGGATAGTTCCACTCGTAGACGGCGGAGGAAATGTCGAGGCCCTCGTAACATTGCAGGCGGATCAACGGCCGGTCGAGCGCTGCCGACAGGACCTTGGCGATCTCCGTCTTGCCGACGCCCGCTTCCCCCTCGAGAAAGAGCGGCCGTTTCATGCGCAATGACAGGAAGAGCACCGTCGCGAGCGAACGCCCGGCCAGATAATTACCCGATGCCAACATGTCGACGGTTTCGTCGATCGATTGCGGGATGTGTCCACGCTGATAGGGCACGCAACTCCTCCACTCCGGAGGGTGAGACTATAGCGTGCGGTAGCCCCGGTCCATATAGAGAAGCGCCGGTTTGTGCTCTCCGACGGAAACGCCCTTCACCTCGCCGATCAGCATCATGTGGGTCGCCATGACCTTGAGCTCGATGAGCCGGCAATCGAAAGAGGCAAGCGTGCCTTTCAGCACCGGTGCACCTGTCACCAGCTCCTGCCAGTCGCCCATCGCAAAACGTTCTTCGGCGGAAAGCGCGGGATCGCGGCCGGAAAAGGCATTGGCGAGATGCATCTGGTTGGCGGCAAGCGTGTTGAGAGCGAAGTTGCCGCTTTTGGAGAAAATCGCGTTCTTCGGGTTGGACGCGTTGACGCAGGCAAGCACCATGGCCGGGCTGTCCGAGACCGAGCAGGCGGCGGTGATGGTCACGCCGCGTTTCTCACCCTCGTGAGCCGTCGTCACGATCTGCACATGGCCGGCATACCGGCTCATCGCATCGCGGTAGAGCGACGCATCCAGCATCAACCTGTCCAACACGGCATTCTCCTTCATCACAGGTGATACATGGCGAAAGTGAAGAAAAATGTAACCCCTGATGTCGAATTTTCCTGTCCTGTCAGAGACAAGAGGCGAAAGCTGTCCATATTTCCCTTTGACCTGTGAAATCCCGACCGTACAAAGGGGCCATCGCGACCGATGGATTGAGAATGAAGACCGTTTTCCTTGCGAGCCTCCTGGGCGGCGTCCTCCTGGCCGGCGGACCGGCCATGGCGGCCGGCCTCACCTTCGCTGTGGTCGCTCCCGATGCGGGGCCGCTTGCCATCCTCGGGCAGCAGGTGCGCGACGGCGCTCGTTTTGCGGCGGAAGCGAACGGCGACACGGTCGTGGAAATCCCGGAAGCCTGCGACGAGACGGACGGCGACAACATCGCCAAGGCGATCCTTTCGGCGGGTGCCGATGCGGCCGTCGGTTTCCTCTGCACGGAAGGACTTGCCGCATCGCTTCCGGCGCTCGCGGAGGCGAAGGTGCCGGCCATCACGCTCTCGGTGCGCTCCGGCATCCTCATGGAGGATGCGCTGAAGAAGAATTGGCCGCTTTTCCGCCTCGCCCCCGGCCCCAGGGCGGAGGCAGACAAGGCCGTTGAAATCATCACCCGCGACTGGAAATCCGAACCCTTCGCGCTCATCGACGACGGCACGATCCATGCGCGCGAACTCGTGGAGACCGTCCGCCTGCGGCTTGAGGACGTGGGCATGAAGGCAGCCTTCGTCGATACGTTCCGCTCGGCGCAGGAACAACAGCTCACCCTCGTGCGGCGGCTGGCCAAGACCGGCGTCACCCATGTCTTCCTCGGCGGCGACCGAACGGATGTGGCCGTCATCGCGCGCGACGCGGCGGCGGAGAAGCAACCGCTTACCCTCCTCGGCGGCGAGGCTCTGATCGGCGCCGATCCGACCGTGGCAATGACAGACGGCGTGCAGGCGATCGCCTTGCCGGACTACCAGTCGCAACCGGAGGGCGAGCCGGTGGTCAAGGCCATGCTGGCGCGGGACATCGTCGCGGAAGGTTACGTGCTGCCCGCCCACGCCGCCGTGACGGCGCTTGCGGCGGCTGCGCGGACAGAAGGCGGCGACCTCGCGGAAAAACTCGCGACCGGCCGCTTCGAAACGGCGATTGGCCCCATCGCCTTCGGCGCGGATCACGAACTCGGTACCAATCCCTACCGCCTGCTCGTCTGGAAGGCCGGCGCTTTCGTGCCCGCCGACACTGCACCGGAAAGCGAATAGACGATGCGCCCGGGCGTGAAGAACCTCATTACCGATGTCGCAGGCCTGAAGGTCGGCAACGCAACCGATCACGTTTTGCGATCCGGCGTCACCGTGGTGCTTTGCGAGGAACCGGCGACGGCCGCCGTACAGGTGCTGGGCGGAGCCCCTGGCACACGGGAAACCGACCTGCTGGAACCGCACAATATGGTGCAGACGGTCGATGCCGTCGTGCTTTCCGGCGGCTCGGCCTTCGGGCTGGATGCGGCGACGGGCGTACAGGCGGGTCTGCGCGAAAGGGGGCGCGGCTTCGCCGTCGGCCCGCACCGCGTGCCGATCGTTCCCGCCGCGATCCTCTTCGACCTGATGAACGCCGGGAACAAGGACTGGGGCCGCTATTCGCCCTATCGCGAACTTGGCTATACGGCGCTGGAAAACGCGGGCGTCGATTTCAACACGGGAAGCGCCGGCGCCGGCGCCGGAGCGCTCACCGCCAGCTTCAAGGGCGGCCTCGGCTCCGCTTCAATCGTGCTTGCCGAAGGTTTTACCGTTGGCGCGCTGGTGGCGGTCAATGCACTCGGTTCGGCCACGGTCGGCGACACAAGGCATTTCTGGGCTTCCCCCTTCGAGGAGGATGGCGAATTCGGCGGCCTCGGCCTGCCCGCCCCCTTTCCGGCTGACGCCCGCATCCCGCGCACGAAACTCTCGTCCCGCCCGACCGGCACGGAAAACACCACCATCGCGGTCATCGCGACCGATGCCTTGCTGACCAAGGCGGAGGCGAAGCGCCTTGCGATTGCCGCCCATGACGGCTTTTCCCGCGCGCTCTGGCCGTCGCATACGCCGCTCGACGGCGACCTCGTCTTCGCGCTTGCGACGGGAAAGAGTGGCCGCACGCCCGCCCCGGAGGATTTCATCGCACTCTGCGCCGCCGCGGCCTCCACCATGGCGCGCGCCATCGCCCGTGGTGTGCACGATGCGGCGCCGATGGATGGGGATGTGCTGCCGAGCTGGGCGATGCGGTGAATTCGCCCGTTGTTCCCCTCTGCCGGGGATGATATGGCGACGCGAAAATCTTTGCCGATGGAGCCAGACATGACCCTTCCCATGCGGATCGCCCCTTCCATTCTTGCCGCCGACTACGCCAAGCTCGGGCAGGAAGTGCGCGACGTCGTCGCGGCCGGAGCGGATTGGATCCATCTCGACATCATGGACGGCCATTTCGTGCCGAACATTTCCTTCGGCCCCGATGTCATCAAGGCGTTGCGCCCGCATACCGACGCCTTCTTCGACTGCCACCTGATGATCGCGCCAGCCGACCCCTATCTCGAAGCCTTCGCCAAGGCAGGATGCGACGGAATCACCGTCCATGCCGAGGCCGGCCCGCATCTCGACCGCTCGCTGCAGGCGATCCGCGCGCTCGGCAAGCGCGCCGGCGTCGCGATCAACCCGGCGACGCCGGAAAGCGTGCTCGACTACCTGCTCGACAAGATCGACCTCATCCTCGTCATGACCGTCAATCCCGGTTTCGGCGGCCAGAAGTTCATTCCGGCGATGCAGGAAAAGCTGCGCCGCGTGCGCAAGATGGTCGGCGACCGACCGATCGAGATCCAGGTCGACGGCGGCATCGCCGTGGATACGATCGCCATGCCGGCCGCGTCCGGCGCCAATGTCTTCGTCGCGGGCTCCGCCATCTTCGGCGGCGGCCATGTTGACGCCTATCGCAAAACCATCGACACTCTGCGCAGCAATGCGGAGGGTGCGCGGGCGTGACGATTTTCCGGAAAACGGCAGCCGCCTTCCTTGGCTCCATGCTGATGGCGTCCAGCGCTTCGGCGGGCGATTTCTCGACCTTCCAGCCACTTGGGTTCTCGCCTGACGGCAAGGTTTTCGCCTTCGAGGAATTCGGCGTGCAGGACGGTTCCGGCTTTCCCTACTCCAACGTCTACTTCATCGATACGGAGAAGGACTCCTATCTCGCGGGCACGCCGATCCGCGTGCGCATCGACGACGAGGCGGCAGGCCTTGGTAAAGCGCGAGCGGAAAGTCGTGGCAAGGCCGCGAACCTGATCGATCAGCACAAGCTGGCCAACAATCCGGGCGTGCTCGCGGCCTTCAACCCGATGGGCGAAGTGGGCGCCGATCGCGAGCGCATCGAATATCTCCCCCACGCGATCGAACCGACGCCCGGCGGCAGTTTCGCGCTGGCGCTTGAAAACATTCCGCTGCAGCCGTCCGACCGGTGCCGGGATATCACGCCCGAGGGCGGCAAGGGGTTCCGGCTGAAACTCGTCAAGCGCGATGGAGAGACGGCCGATACGGTGCTCTACGAGGACACGCGGGTGCCCGATAGCCGCAACTGCCCGCTCTCCTACCAGATTTCCGGCGCCATGACCTTCCATCCGCGCGGCGCCGATCCCGTCCATGTGGCGCTCGTGCTCGTCCGCAGCTTCGGCTTCGAGGGTGCCGACGGCCGCTGGATCGCCGTTCCCTTCCGGCCCTGACATGAATGCACGGGGAGCGGTCGCGGCAGGAAGGGACACGCCCCTTGGCGGCGGGTCCGTGCCTGTATTTCCCTCCCTTTCGCTGTGTCTCGGCGGTGCCTTCCTCTGGGGGCTGCTGATGACAGCCTGCGCGTTCCTTTCCCTGCGCATGGAAGGCCGCGACGAAAACTTTCACCTCGCAAAGCTGCTTGCCATCTATTTCGCCGGCGGTTTTTTCGCCTGGCCGGTCGCCTTGCCTGTCGCCCGCCTCCTGACGCGCAGGCGCAATATCGAAACCCGCTTTGCCGCCCACTTCGCCTCGCTCAGCCTCTGCACGATCGTCATGACGGCCTTCTTCTTCGCCATGGACTACCGGCTGTTCTACGCGCAGTGGCATCAACCCTTCGGCACGCGCGTCTGGATTTACCAGTTCATCTTCACCTCCATCGGGGCCACCTACCAGTTCCTCGTCATGGGCCTTCGGCTCTATCTGCCGGTCGGCCTGCCGCTCCTGGCAGGCGCCAGCCTGTGGCTTGCCCTGTCCATGCCTCGACACATGCGTTGAGCTTGCCGGCCATCTTTGCTAAAGCGGCGGCAATCCCACCTCCCAAGGAAAGTCTAGAACCGATGATCCCTCGCTATTCCCGACCGGACATGGTCGCCATCTGGTCGCCCGAAACGAAGTTCCGCATCTGGTTCGAGATCGAAGCCTATGCCTGCGACGCCTTGGCTGAGCTCGGCGTCATCCCGAAATCGGCCGCCGAGACGATCTGGGAAAAGGGCGGCAAGGCCGAATTCGACGTCGCCCGCATCGATGAGATCGAGGCCGTCACCAAGCACGACGTCATCGCCTTCCTCACGCATCTCTCGGAATTCGTCGGCCCCGACAGCCGCTTCGTGCACCAGGGCATGACGTCGTCCGATGTCCTCGACACGACCTTCAACATCCAGCTCGTGCGTGCCGCCGATATCCTGCTTGTCGGCGTCGACCGCGTGCTGACCGCGCTGAAGACCCGCGCCTTCGAGCACAAGGACACGATTCGCATCGGCCGCAGCCACGGCATCCATGCCGAGCCGACGACGATGGGCCTGACGCTCGCCCGCTTCTATGCCGAGATGGACCGCAACCGCGCGCGCCTCATTGCGGCCCGCGCCGAAATCGCGACCGGTGCGATCTCCGGCGCCGTCGGCACCTTCGCCAATATCGATCCGCGCGTCGAAGAGCATGTCTGCGCCAAGCTCGGCCTCACACCGGAGCCCGTCTCCACGCAGGTCATCCCGCGCGACCGTCATGCGATGTTCTTCGCCACCCTCGGCGTCATCGCGTCTTCCATCGAGAACGTCGCGACCGAAATCCGCCATATGCAGCGCACGGAAGTTCTCGAAGCGGAGGAGTTCTTCTCGCCGGGCCAGAAGGGTTCGTCGGCCATGCCGCACAAGCGCAACCCCGTCCTGACGGAAAACCTGACCGGCCTCGCCCGCCTTGTGCGCATGGCGGTCACACCCGCCATGGAAAACGTGGCGCTCTGGCACGAGCGCGACATCTCCCATTCCAGCGTCGAGCGCGGCATTGGCCCGGACACGACCATCACGCTCGACTTCGCGCTGAACCGCCTTGCCGGCGTTATCGAGAAGCTGGTGATCTATCCGGACAACATGCTGAAGAATCTCAACAAGTTCCGCGGCCTTGTTCATTCGCAGCGCGTCCTGCTTGCCCTTACGCAAGCCGGCGTTTCGCGCGAGGATTCCTATCGCCTTGTGCAGCGCAATGCGATGAAGGTCTGGGAACAGGGCAAGGACTTCCTGGAGGAACTGCTTGCCGACGCCGAAGTGCGCGCAGCGCTCACGGAAGAGCAGATCCGCGAAAAGTTCGACCTCGGCTATCACACCAAGCACGTCGATACGATCTTCCGCCGCGTCTTCGGCACGGTCTGATCTGTTTCCAAAGGAGCCGGCGAAACGCTTTCGCCGGCCGCCCGTCTGTATTCGTCTTCAATGCCGCATGTCCGACAGGAAAATAGCAGCGATGGCGCCAATGGCGCCATCGCTCCCCTCTGGCGGGCGACCTCCGCTCTCCTCCAGGCGGCAGCGCCCGCGAAACTGCGTCTAGCCTTCCTCCACAATGAGCTTGCGATAGAGATGCCACGTGGCATGGCCGAGGATCGGCATGACCACCGCGAGGCCGACGAAGACCGGGATCGTGCCGACGATCAGCAGCGCCGCGACGATGAGGCCCCAGCAGGCGATCGGCACGGGGTTGATCAGCGTTGCGCGCAGCGAGGTCTCGACAGCCGCCACGGCCCCGACATCCCGGTCGAGCATCATGGGAAAGGCCACAACGGTCGTCGCAAGCACGACGAGCGCAAAGCAGAAGCCGATGGCATTGCCGGCCAACATCAGCAGCAGCCCGTTCTCCGAACTGAAGATCGATGCGAGGAACAGGGCGAGCGAGCGCGGCGGCTCAGGCCCGAACAGATTGCTATAGAGCAGCTGGGCAAAGACCAGCCACGCGACGAAGAGCACCGTCAGCATGGCGCCGACCGCAAGGATCGACGGCAGCGCCGGCGAATGGCGAACCTCCAGCGCATGGCGCCAGGACGTATCCATGCCGCGTTCCCGCCGTCGGCTGATTTCGTAAAGCCCAAGCGCGAAGAACGGCCCGAGCAGCGCGAAGCCCGCGATCAGCGGGAAGATCAGCGGCAGCATGTTCGCCCCTGAGCTCCAGGTGATCAGTACGACGCCACAGATCGGATAGATGAGGCTGAGAAAGACGTAGTGAGACGGTTTGGCGCGGAAATCGTCAAAGCCGCGTGCCAGCGCATCCCAGATATCGGACATTCCGATCCGTCGCACGGCGGGGCGCGCCGCCATGTCGCCGGAGCCTGCCATCACATGAAAAGTCGCCATGACCATTCCTCCTTGCCGGTTGAAAACCGTCACGGCGTCCGCGCGTGGGGAGGGCAAATCGTTCGACACCACGATGGGCCGTGATTGGCATTGAGATCAGGTATCCTACACCCGCCGGGCCGATTTGTCCCACCCTCTTGACTTCAGCACTTCGTGAACGCACATCCGGGGCCATGAAAGCGTCCGAAGCAGAAATTCTCATCGTTCCCGGCCACACCAATTCCGGCCCCGAGCACTGGCAGAGCCGCTGGCAGTCCAAGCTTGGCTCGGCGCGCCGTGTCGAGCAGGCGGAGTGGTTGAAGCCCGTGCGCGAAGACTGGGTGCGGCGGGTGATCGAGGAAGTCGCGGCCGCGACGAAACCGGTCGTGCTCGTCGCCCATTCGCTGGGTGTCGCGGCGGCCATCCACGCCGCGCCGCATCTCGGTAACAAGGTTGCCGGCGCCTTCCTCGTCGCCCCGCCCGATATCGCCAATCCGGATATCCAGCCCGGGCATCTGGCGACCTTCGGCCCCTATTCGCGTGAACCGCTTGGTTTCCCTTCACTGGTCGTGGTCAGCCGCAACGACCCGTTCGGCACCTATGAGCATGCGGACGACATCGCAGCCAGCTGGGGTTCGCTGCTGCTCGACGCCGGAGAAGCCGGGCACATCAACACCGAGTCGGGCCACGGCCCCTGGCCGGAGGGAACCATGGTGTTCGCGCAGTTCCTCAGCAAGCTCAAGCCGCCGGCCTGACCGAGATCCGCATTTCGCCATTAAGAGGAATTTCATAGAAATCCTGCACGCTGTGACTGTTGAGTTCTTTTCAGGCGCCGCGTTTCATGGCCAAACCACCCGGTTCGACCTCCATCACCGTGGATAAAACGGAGCGCGAACCGCTGTATCGACAGCTTTTCGCGCGGTCCGGCTTCGGCTTTGCCGCACTTGATGCCGAAGGCCGCATCATCGAGGCGAATGCCACGCTGCTGCGTCTCTTCGCTGTCGCATCCATTGGCGATCTTCCTGTCTTCGATGCCTGCGTCTCACCCAAGGATCGTTCCATCATCGCCTATGCGATGCGCCCAAAGCTTACCGAGCAGGCGCCTTGGGAAATTCGTTTCCTGCGGCCGAATGGCGACGAATTCTGGGTGCTCGCCTCGTTCATGGAACCACCGGCTCTTCCCGATGACGGCGCGCCTGCGGCAATGATCGTGCAGGCCATCGACGTTGATGAGCGCAAGCGCAACGCGCTCGAGCTGGCCGAACGCGAGGCACGCTGGAACCATGCGCTGGAATCCGCCGGCCAGGGTGTCTGGGACCATGATTTTTCCCGCGGCGATCTCTTCTATTCCCGCCAGTGGCGCGCCATCCGCGGCCTGCAGCCGGACGATCCGATCGACGCTTCGCTGGAGACCTGGATTCAGAGCGTACATCCCGACGACCGGGCTCACGTCATCGGCCATATCAAGAAGCAGGAAACCGGCCAGACGCCGTTCAGCGTCTTCGCCTATCGCGAGCGGCACAAGGACGGCCGTTGGGTCTGGATCGAAAGCCGCGGCGCCGTCGTCGAATATGGCGCGGACGGCAAGCCGAGCCGCATCGCCGGCACGGATACCGACATTACCGAACGCAAGGAGGCGGAGGAACGCCTCGCTCAGATGTCCCGCCGCCTGGAACTGGCGCTCGATGTCTCGCGCATCGGCGTTTTCGAGGTCAATCTCAGGACCAGCGAAGTCCAGTGGGACGACCGCATGATCGAGATATACGGCCTGACCGAGGAGCCCGATGCCACGACCTGGGAACACGCACTGCACCCGCAAGACCGGCACAAGGCGATGGCGAAGGTCGATGAAGGCATATTCATAGGCCGGGATTTCGCCAACGAGTTCCGTATTGTCAGGGGGGATGGAGAAATCCGGCACCTGCGCGGCCGCTCGGCGCCCTATATCGACACAACTGGGGTGCCCCGTCTCATCGGCGCCAACTGGGATGTGACGGACGACGTGGAGCTTCAGGAGGAGCTGACGCACGCCAAGGAACTGGCCGAAGCCCGTGCTGGTGAACTCGAAGCCGCCAAGGCGCGCATCGAATACACCGCCCTGCACGACCATCTCACCGGCCTGCCGAACCGGCGATACCTCGACGCCTACATTGAAGACGCTGCCGAAAAAGCACAAAAGACCGGCAGCCGCCTCGCCGTGCTGCACATCGATCTCGACCGTTTCAAGGAAATCAACGACACGCTCGGCCATCTTGCCGGCGACCAGATGCTGGTCCATGCCGCCAGCGTCTTGCGTGCGCTGAAGGGTCCCGGGGATTTCGTCGCGCGCATAGGCGGTGACGAGTTTGTGTTCCTGTCCTCGGGGCCGAACGGGCGCAATCTCGCCGTGCTTGCGGAGGCGATCGTCGAGGCCATGCGCAAGCCCGTGACCTTCAATGGCCATATCTGTCGCTTCGGAGCGTCCGTCGGCATTGCCAGCCAGTCGGGTGCGGCCATCGATGCCAAGCAGCTGCTCGTCAATGCCGACCTTGCGCTCTACCGCGCCAAGAACCGCGGCCGCAGCCGGCACGAATTCTTCACCAGCGATTTCCAGGCGCAGATCATCGTCAACAAGCAGACGGCGGACGAAATCCTCTCGGGCATCGAGCAGAACCGCTTCCTGCCCTACTATCAGCCGCAATTCTGCGCCCGCACGCTTGACATCGTCGGCGTCGAGACGCTGGCCCGCTGGAACCATCCGACGCGCGGCATCCTGGCACCGGACACCTTCCTGAAGATAGCGGAAGATCTCGACTGCGTCGCAACCATCGACAGGATCGTGCTCGAAAAGTCGCTCGCCGATTTTGCCGAATGGCAGGCGCTCGGGCTCGGCATCGGAAAAATCTCGGCGAACGTCTCGTCCAAACGCCTGCACGACCCGGAACTGGGACGGTCATTGCGCACGCTAAACATACGGCCGCAGTCGCTTTCCTTCGAACTTCTGGAATCGATCTTCCTCGACGACTGCGACCGCACGGTGCTCGAAAACCTCGCCGAGATGCGCAAGCTCGGCATCGATATCGAGATCGACGATTTCGGCACCGGCCATGCCTCGATCGTCAGCCTCATGAAGCTCAGCCCCCGCCGATTGAAGATCGACCGCCAGCTCGTCAAGCCGGTGAACCGTTCGCCGGCGCAGCGCAAACTGGTCGGCACCATCGTCGAGATCGGCCGCTCGCTGAACATCGAGGTCGTGGCGGAAGGTGTCGAGACGCCGGCCCATGTCGCCATCATGCGCGATCTCGGCTGCGATATCCTGCAAGGCTACGCGCTTGCCCGCCCCATGCCGGCGCATGCGGTTGCGGATTTCGTACGCCAGGAGGAATGGCGCGTGGAGGCCGGCAATGTGCGGGACCTGCAAAGCGAAGTGCGCCGCGCTATCAACCGGTAGATCAAAAACGCAAAAAAGCCGCCCGGCGGGACCGGGCGGCTTTTCGATTGAACGCGATGGTCTCGCTTACTTGGCTTCGAGCTGCGAAATCGCGACGGCGAGCAGTTCGATCATCTGCACGCGAATTTCGTCTTCGCTGCGGGCAACGCCGCCAGCGTCGAAATCGGCCTTCACCTTGCGTACGACGTCTTCATGGCCGACTTCTTCGAAGTCCGCCGCAACGACCTCCTTGGCGTAGGCGTCCGCTTCGTCGCCGGTCTTGCCGAGCAGGCCGGCAGCCCACAGGCCTACCAGCTTGTTGCGGCGTGCTTCGGCTCTGAAGCGCAGTTCCTCGTCCAGCGCGAACTTGGCCTCGAAGGCCTTTTCCCGATCCTGCATGCTGGTCATCTATGACTCCCGTAGATTCTCTAACCCGTTAGGCTTCCACGCCCATAAATCAAAACGACGACAAAAGTGCAATGCGAACTTTTGTCCCCGCTGAAACTTGCCGAAGGGCCGGAAAACAGGGGATCGGCCGTCTCGGCGATTGTTAAAGTGCACCATTTCGTTTATGGGAGCGCAAAAGACAGACATCTGCGCGAACCCCAGCGCGCCAACAACAGAGACAAATCCATGAACCGTCGCCGCCGTATTTACGAGGGCAAGGCCAAGATCCTTTACGAGGGTCCCGAGCCGGGCACGCTGATCCAGTTCTTCAAGGACGATGCGACCGCATTCAACAAGAAGAAACATGACATCATCGACGGAAAGGGCGTGCTCAACAACCGGATTTCCGAGTATCTCTTCACGCAGCTGAACAAGATGGGCATTCCGACCCATTTCATCCGCCGCCTGAACATGCGCGAGCAGCTGATCAAGGAAGTCGAGATCATCCCGCTCGAAGTCGTCGTGCGCAACGTCGCCGCCGGCTCGTTGTCCAAGCGCCTTGGCATCGAGGAAGGCACGGTACTGCCGCGCTCCATCATCGAATTCTACTTCAAGGCCGATGCGCTGGAAGACCCGATGGTCTCCGAAGAGCACATCACGGCTTTCGGCTGGGCAAGCCCGCAGGAACTCGACGACATCATGGCGCTTGCCATCCGCGTCAACGACTTCCTCTCCGGCCTGTTCCTCGGCGTCGGCATCCAGCTCGTCGATTTCAAGATCGAATGCGGCCGTCTCTTCGAGGGCGACATGATGCGCATCATCATCGCCGACGAGATTTCGCCCGACAGCTGCCGCCTGTGGGATATCGCCACGCAGGAAAAGATGGACAAGGACCGCTTCCGCCGCGATCTCGGCGGGCTCGTCGAAGCCTATCAGGAAGTGGCCCGCCGTCTCGGCATCATCAACGAGAACGAGCCTCCGCGCGGCACCGGCCCGGTTCTGGTCAAGTAATCGGCGCCGTCTCCGGCGCTTTGCATTTCGGTTTGAAGAGGAAGACATGATCAAGGCACGCGTAACGGTCACGCTCAAGAACGGCGTTCTCGACCCGCAGGGCAAGGCCATCGAAGGCGCGCTCGGCAGCCTCGGCTTCGACGGCGTCGGCGGCATCCGCCAGGGCAAGGTGTTCGATCTCGAGCTCGCAACGGCCGACCGCGCCAAGGCCGAATCCGACCTCAAGGCCATGTGCGAGAAGCTTCTGGCCAACACGGTAATCGAGAACTATACTATCGCCCTCTCTTAATGGTTGAGGAGGTGATGATGGCCGAAGGTGTGACACAGGACTTGCTGCACGAGTTGCTCCGTCGAATGCATACGCGCTTCGACAAGATCGACAACGCCATCAATGAGCTGCGAAGCGACAATCTTTTCATCCGGGGCCAGATTCACAATCTGCAGGGTGACGTCAACAGCATGCGGGGCTCCATGGCCCAAATGGACCAGCGTCTCGACCATATCGAAAAACGCCTCGAACTGCGTGAACTCGCCGAGGCCCAGGCAAGGTTTGAACCACACCCATGAAGTCCGCCGTCGTCCAGCTCCCCGGCCTCAACCGTGACCGCGACATGATCGCGGCGCTGACCAAGATTTCCGGCATCGCGCCGGTTACCGTCTGGCAGACGGAAACGGACCTGCCGGATGTCGACCTCATCGTCATCCCGGGCGGCTTCTCCTACGGGGATTATCTGCGCTGCGGTGCCATTGCCGCCCGCATGCCGGTCATGCAGGCGATCAAGGCCAAGGCCGAAGCCGGCGTGAAGGTTCTGGGCGTCTGCAACGGCTTCCAGATCCTGCTGGAAGCGGGCCTGCTGCCGGGCGCGCTGATGCGCAATGCCTCGCTGAAGTTCGTTTGCCGTGAAGTGAAGCTGGAAGTGGTCAACGCCGAAACCGACTTCACCCGCGCTTATGAAAAGGGCCAGATCATCCGCTGCCCGGTCGCCCATCACGACGGCAACTTCTTTGCCGACGCCGAGACGCTCGCCGCCATCGAAGGCAACGGCCAGGTCGTCTTCCGCTATGCCGAAGGCACCAACCCGAACGGCTCGCTCAACGACATTGCCGGCGTCATGAACGCCAAGGGCAACGTGCTTGGCCTGATGCCGCACCCGGAAAACCTCATCGAGGCCGCGCATGGCGGTTCCGACGGTCGCGCTCTCTTCGCTTCGGTGCTCGACGTAATCGCTGCTTAACCCGGCGTTGCTATCAAGGGCGCATGTCCATACCCGAAAGGCTTTTCATGCGCCCTCGTCTCTCCGCCAGGCTTCTCCTGCCGCTCGTCGCCGCTGCGGCCTTGACGGCTTGCCAGACGAAGACGCCGCCGCCGAAGGCCAATGGCGGCGCGCTGCCGACCATGGAGCGCGTCGCGCTCGGCGCCAACAGCTGCTGGTTCAAATCGGGCGACCCGGCCTTCAAGGCCTATCGCCTCGCGCCGGAACTGAACTCCTTCTCCGGCCGGCCACGCATTCTCGTCGTGCATCGCAACTCGCCGGAATCGCGTCCGCTGCTCGTCGTGCAGGCGGAAGGCAGCCCCGCGAAGCTCGATGCCTTCGGACCCTTGATGGCCGAACCCGTCGGCGCGCGCATCGCGACCGACGTCCAGCGTTGGGCGGCAGGCGGCAAGGGCTGCTGAGCAGCCCTCAATCCCAATAGAACGATTTGTCGATTTCGCGCCGCGCCTCGCTGCGCGTAACGCCGATGTCGCGGAGCTGATCCTCCGTCATCTCGACGAGCGCGTGGCGGGTGCGGCGCTTGATCCACCACGCCCGCACGACAAGCCATGCACGATGGAGCAACAGGCTGGGCGAATAGCGTCGCTGAACGCCGCCCTCAACGAAGATTGTATCAATTGCCATGGAACTTTCTCCTGAAATGCCACCGGGAGCGTGACAATCGGTGCATCAAGGGAATAGTTGACTTGGAAAACGGTGCAATATAAGAATTGACACCATGACAAATTGGCTCCCCGATCTTCAGGCCTCCGACGGTCCGCTCTATGTCCGCATTGCCGACCAGATCGAGCAGGCGATCAACACAGGCGCCCTCGCCTCCGGCAGCAAGCTGCCGCCGCAGCGAAATCTCGCCTACGATATCGGTGTGACGATCGGTACGGTCAGCCGTGCCTACAGCATGGTGCGCGAGCGTGGCCTCGTCAGTGGCGAAGTCGGCCGCGGCACCTATGTGCTAGGTTCTCCCGACAATGACGACACCGCAGAGGCGATGGACCCGATCAGCGCCCGCCTCGTCGGCACGCGTGCCGCGAATGCACCGCCGGGCAAGCTGCGCTTCGACACCACGGCCGCCACGGATGTGGGACAATCGGCCATTGTCACCGATATCCTCTCGGCCATCTGCCGCGAGCAGCCGAACGAGATTTCAAGCTACACAAGAAATTTTCCGCCGCACTGGATGGAAGCCGGCCGCCAATGGCTGAAGCGTGGCGACTGGCAGCCGGCGATCGAGAGCATCGTCCCGACACTTGGCGCGCATGCCGCGGTCATGGCGGCCGTCTCGGTCATCACATCCCCGGGCGACCGCATCGTCTTCGAGCATGTCACCTATTCGCAGATCAGCCGCGGCACCGCCCTGCTCGGTCGACAGACGGCGCTGGTCGAGTCGGATGCCGAGGGCGTCATCCCGGAAGATTTCGAGCGGGTGTGCCTGCAGCAGCATCCCAAACTCGCCTTCCTGATGTCCGGCGCGCAGAATCCGACACTCGTCACCATGCCGGAGGAACGCCGCCGGGCGATTGCCGCCATCGCAAAACGGCACAATGTCTTCCTGGTGGAGGACAATCTCTACGGCGCGACGGCTGACAACGACATTCCGCTGCTTGCCGAAATCGCGCCCGATCGCACCTTCCTCGTCGGCGGCCTTTCGAAGAGTGTGGCGGCCGGCGTGCGCGGCGGCTGGATTTCCTGCCCACCACACCTCGCCCAGCGCGTGCGCATCGCCCACAAGATGGTGAGCGGCGGCCTGCCCTATCTGCTGGCCGAGCTGGCCGCGCGATTGGTGCTTTCGGGCATGGCCGATACGATCCGCATCAAGGTTTCCGAAGAGGTCGCCATTCGCGAGGCCCATGCGCGGAAAATCTTCGAGGGACTGGACTTCAACTCGCATCCGCGTGTGCCCTTCCTCTGGCTGAAGCTGCCGGATCCCTGGCTTTCCGGCACGTTCCGGCAAGCGGCCTTCGCCGAAGACATCCTCATCGACGACGAGGACGAGTTCAAAGCCGGGCGCTCGGAAAAGACCTTTCATCGCGCGCGCATCGGCCTCTCCTCGCCAGTGGCCCGCGAAGAGGTCGTCGGTGGCCTGACACGCTTGCGCCGGCTGCTGGAAAACGGCCCGACAGGGTATGACAGTCCGGCCTGAAACGCGCGTTCTCATGTGGTTGACGGTCATTTTCCTGTCGCGCTGAAAGTCGGCTTGGGTTAAAGAGACGGCAATCCTGCCCTTCACGACAAGACGAGCGACGATGACCATTTCGAACACCCGCCCGATCACCCCGGAGCTGATTGCCGCCCACGGGCTGAAGCCGGATGAATACGACCGCATCCTCTCGCTGATCGGCCGTGAGCCGACTTTCACCGAACTCGGCATCTTCTCGGCCATGTGGAACGAGCATTGCTCGTACAAGTCCTCGAAGCGCTGGCTGCGCACGCTGCCGACCAAGGGTCCGCGCGTCATCCAGGGTCCGGGCGAAAATGCCGGCGTGGTCGATATCGATGACGGCGACTGCGTCGTCTTCAAGATGGAGAGCCACAACCACCCGTCCTATATCGAGCCCTACCAGGGTGCTGCGACCGGCGTCGGCGGCATCCTGCGCGACGTCTTCACCATGGGCGCGCGCCCGGTCGCGGCGATGAACGCGTTGCGCTTCGGCGCGCCGGATCATCCGAAGACCCGCCACCTAGTTTCCGGCGTCGTTGCAGGCGTCGGCGGCTACGGCAACTCCTTCGGCGTGCCGACCGTCGGCGGCGAAGTCGAGTTCGACCCGCGCTACAACGGCAACATCCTCGTCAACGCCTTCGCCGCCGGCCTTGCCAAGTCGAACGCCATCTTCCTGTCGGAAGCCAAGGGCGTCGGCCTGCCAGTCGTCTATCTCGGCGCCAAGACCGGCCGTGACGGCGTCGGCGGTGCCACCATGGCATCGGCAGAATTCGACGAATCCATCGATGAGAAGCGTCCCACCGTTCAGGTCGGCGACCCCTTCACCGAAAAGTGCCTGCTGGAAGCCTGCCTGGAACTGATGCAGACCGGCGCCGTCATCGCCATCCAGGACATGGGTGCCGCCGGCCTCACCTGCTCGGCCGTGGAAATGGGCGCCAAGGGCGACCTCGGCATCGAATTGAACCTCGATTTGGTGCCGGTCCGCGAAGAGCAGATGACCGCCTATGAAATGATGCTGTCGGAAAGCCAGGAGCGCATGCTCATGGTTCTCGAGCCCGCCAAGGAAGAGGTCGCCAAGGCGGTCTTCATCAAGTGGGGCCTCGCCTTCGCCATTGTCGGCACCACGACGGATGACCTGCGCTTCCGCATCCTGCACCAGGGCGAGGAAGTCGCAAACCTGCCGATCAAGGACCTTGGCGACCAGGCTCCGGAATACGATCGCCCCTGGCGCGAGCCGGGCAAGCCCGCGCCGCTGCCGGCCAATCTGGTGGAAGAGCCCGCCAATTATGGCGATGCCGTGCTGAAGCTCGTCGGTTCGCCGAACCAGTCGAGCCGCCGCTGGGTCTACGAACAGTATGACACGCTGATCCAGGGCAATTCGCTGCAGATCCCCGGCGGCGACGCCGGCGTCGTGCGCGTCGAGGGTCACGCCTCCAAGGCGCTCGCCTTCTCTTCCGACGTCACCCCGCGTTATGTCGAGGCCGATCCGTTCGAAGGCGGCAAGCAGGCCGTCGCCGAGTGCTGGCGCAACATCACGGCAACCGGCGCCGAGCCACTCGCCTCCACCGACAACCTGAACTTCGGCAATCCGGAAAAGCCCGAGATTATGGGCCAGTTCGTCAAGGCCATCCAGGGTATCGGCGAAGCCTGCCGCGCGCTCGATTTCCCGATCGTCTCCGGCAACGTCTCGCTCTACAACGAGACCAACGGCATCGCGATCCTGCCGACCCCGACCATTGCCGGCGTCGGCCTGCTGCCCGACTGGTCGGTCATGGCCAAGATCGGTGGCGCCAGGGATGGCGACCAGCTGATCCTCATCGGCACGGATGGCAGCCATCTCGGCCAGTCCGTCTATCTGCGCGACGTCGTCGGCAAGATCGACGGCCCCGCGCCGGAGGTCGACCTGCATGCCGAACGCCGCAACGGCGACTTCGTACGCTCGGCCATCCGCAACAGCCAGGTCACGGCCTGCCACGACATTTCCTCAGGCGGTCTTGCCACCACGCTTGCCGAAATGGTCATGGCATCGGGCAAGGGCGCGAAGGTCGATCTCTCCGAAGCCAACAGTCCGGCGCACGCCCTGCTGTTCGGCGAAGACCAGGCCCGCTACGTGATCGCGGTTCCGTCCGACCTCGCAAACTTCGTCTGCGCCAATGCGGAAGGTGCGGGCATCCCGTTCCGCCGCCTCGGCACGGTCGCCGGCGATGCTCTGGCCGTGGATGGCCTGTTCTCGTTGCCGATTGAGCAATTGCGCAACACCCATGAATCGTGGTTCCCTGACTTCATGGATGGCAACGGCAACGCCGCTGCCGCCGCGGAATAAATAAGGGAGCAGTTTCATGGCCATGTCACCCGGCGATATCGAAGACCTCATCAAATCCGGCATTCCGGGAGCGAAGGTGGTCATCCGCGATCTTGCCGGCGACGGCGACCATTATGCAGCCGAGGTCGTCGCGGAAGCGTTCCGCGGCAAGACCCGCGTGCAGCAGCACCAGATGGTCTATGACGCGCTGAAGGGCAACATGGGCGGCGTGTTGCACGCCCTTGCCCTCCAGACCTCCATTCCGGAGTGATCCGTCATGGCCGGCCTTCTCGACCAGCTCGTCTCCGGTGTCGTTGATGCAGCCCTCAAAGAGGTGCTGAAAAAGACCGGCGTGCGCAAGACAACGACGACCAAGCGCACGCGCCGCAAGGCGACGACGACACGCAGGAAGGCCTCCGGCGGCATCCTCGGCGATATCATCGAGGCCGCGCTGAAGCCGGCCAAGAAGCCGGCAAAGCGCCCACGCAAGCAGACAAGCCGCCGGCGCACGGCGGCCAGTCGCTCGCGTCAGCGTAGCCGCTGATTGGTAAATGCCAATCTTGCTGTAAAAAACAGGCCAGCTACATGAGGGGCAAATGACGCTTGCGTCTGGCATTGAGCCTCGTTTTTCCATCATCGCCGGTAGCTATTTCGTCGCGGTCGTCGTCGCTTCCCTTGTCGTGGTAACATCGCTTGCCATTACGGTCGGTATCGATCCGTCACTCTCTCTTGCATTCGTTTTCGGGTGCGCAGTTACCTTCGCCTACGGGCTTCCCGGCTTTATAGCTACCGTCTTGATCTCGCGTTGCTTCCATCTTCGGGGATGGCGGTTCTTTATCATTGCAGGTGGTCTGGACGGCGTTTTGTCCATGGCAATTTTCGATTACAACATGCCGAAGCCTGACAAATTCTTCTTTCTTGTTATCTTGGGCGGTTTAGCTGGTGGTTTCATATACCGCCTGCTTGCCTATCGTCCGCACCTCGCTGCGACCTGAAGCACACACGTCGTACTTTTTCCTGAGGGCCTTCTGGCATTTGTCACCCGAGGTTGTTATTTAGGGCGCATGGTTCATCGCATCGGCCCTTGAAGCCGATTTGCTAGGGAATACGACTATGAGCGGCATCCACGATTTCATCGCCAACGAAGTGAAGACCAACGACGTTGTCCTGTTCCTCAAGGGCACGCCGGAATTCCCGCAGTGTGGGTTCTCCGGTCAGGTCGTTCAGATCCTCGACTATGTGGGCGTGGACTACAAAGGCATCAACGTGCTTGCCGACGCCGATATCCGCCAGGGCATCAAGGATTATTCCAACTGGCCGACCATCCCGCAGCTTTATGTGAAGGGTGAATTCATCGGCGGTTGCGACATCGTGCGCGAAATGTTCCAGTCGGGAGAGCTGCAGTCTCACCTTCAGGAACAGGGCATTTCGATCAAGGGCGCTGCCTGACGCTTCACGGTCTTCCGGCCGGCAAGCATTTCAAAGGCGCCGCATCCCAGCGGCGCCTTATCTCTTTTATGGAATGAATTGATATGTCTGCACTTTCCCCTGAATCTGCCCAGCGCCTCAAAGGCATGGGCAAGATAGAATTCATTGCGCTCATGGCGTTCCTGATGGCGCTCAATGCGCTCGCCATCGACATAATGCTGCCCGGCCTGCAGGAAATCGGCGCGAGCCTCGGCATCGAAAACGAGAACCACCGGCAATATGTCATCTCGGCCTACCTGATCGGCTTCGCCTTCGCGCAGCTGCTCTATGGTCCGATCTCCGACCGGTTCGGCCGTCGTGCGCCGATGTTCGTCGGCCTTGGCATCTACGTGCTCTCGTCGCTGGCGGCGATCTTCGTGCCGAGCTTTGCCGCCTTGCTTGCCGTGCGCTTCATCCAGGGCATCGGCTCGGCTGCGATGCGCGTGATCACCGTCTCCATCGTCCGTGACATTTTTGGCGGGCGCGCGATGGCGGAGGTCATGTCGCTGATCATGATGGTCTTCATGGTGATTCCCGTCTTGGCGCCGGGCATCGGCCAGGTCGTCATGCTGTTCGGCAACTGGCACCTGATCTTTGCTTTCATGGCCGTCGTGGCGCTTGCCGTCTGGGCGTGGATGTATTTCCGCCTGCCGGAGACGCTGCATGAGGACGACGTGCGCCCCTTCACGGTGCGTTCGGTCCTCGGCGGCTTCCGCATCGTTCTGACGGACCGCGTGGCGCTCTGCTACACGCTGGCGAGCACCTTCATCTTCGGGGCGCTGTTCGGCTTCATCAACTCCGCGCAACAGATTTATGTCGGTATTTACGGCCTCGGCGTCTGGTTTCCTGTCGCCTTCGCCGCCGTCGCCGCCTTCATGGCGCTGTCGTCCTTCGTCAACGCCCGCCTTGTCGGTCGGTTCGGCATGCGCAAGCTGTCGCATGGCGCCCTCATGGGCTTCCTGACGGTCAATACGCTGTGGCTCGCCCTGACGCTCCTCTGGCCGGGACATGTGCCATTCCCGATCTTCATCGTGCTGTTCGCGCTGTCGATGTTCCAGTTCGGCTGGATCGGCTCGAACTTCAACTCGCTCGCCATGGAACCGCTCGGCCACGTCGCCGGCACGGCCTCCTCGGTGCTTGGCTTCATGGGCACCGCCGGGGGCACGATCATCGGCGCGATCATCGGCCAGTCCTTCAACGGCACGGCGCTGCCGCTGGTCACCGGCTTCTTCACGCTCTCGATCATCGGCCTGATCTTCGTGCTGATCGCCGAGCGCGGAAAGCTGTTCCAGGCGCATAACAAGCCGGTCTGAGAAAAACGGCAGACAAAGAAAAGGCCCGGTTGCCATTGGCAGCCGGGCCTTTTGTTTTGATCTCATCCGCCTCAGTCGACGAACACCTCGCGGCGCAGCAGTTCCCAGGTGTCCTTGTCGGGCGCCACCAGCAGGCCGCCTTCCGTGTGGTGCGGCTTGTAGGCCGAGCCATCGAAGCGGGCGGCATGGGCGCCGGCCTCCTGCGCGATCAGCGTGCCGGCCAGGTGGTCCCAGGGCATCAGCTTATTGTACATGAGGTAATGCAGGTGGCCACCGGCGAAGGTGCGGTATTCGTGCGCGGCGCAGCGATAGTTCGAAACGAAGGCCACCTTGGCGAGGTTCGACAGGATGCGCGCGCGGCGGTCGCGGTCGAGGAAACTGGTGGACGCCATGCCCGTCAGCGCTTCGAGCGGAGCACCGCCACGAGCTTTCAGCCTGACGGCCGGGCGGTGATCGCCGGTCTGCCAGGCGCCGCCGCCCTTTTCCGCCATCACGAAATCATCGCCCATCGGATCGTAGATGATGCCGCCGACCGTTTCGCCGCCGGAGACGATCGCCGCCATGACGCCGAACAGCGGCACGCCGGACGCGAAATTGAAAGTGCCGTCGATCGGATCGACGACGATGGCGGTTTCCGCATCGCCGAGCTTGGACAGAAGCGCCGGATCCGCCGCGACCGACTCCTCGCCGACGAACAGCACGCCCGGAAACTGCGCAGCCACCTCGCGCTTGATGAAACGCTCCGCCGCTTCGTCGGCAACCGTCACGAGGTCGTTCGCGTCGGCCTTGGTGTGGACGTCGCCTTTTGCAAGCGCGCGAAAGCGCGGGCGGATTTCGGCTTCGGCCGCCTGTGCAAGCACAAGCGCCAGGGCATTGATGTCAATCGTCGTCGTCATTGGGCCTTACCGTTTCGAGGGAGGAGAAATCGAAAAGCTTCGGGTCGAGAAGATGGGACGGATTGGTGTGGCCGAGCGCGCGCAGCATGGTGTCCTTGCGGCCCGGCATGCGCGTTTCGATATCCGCCAGCATCGCCTTCATCGCATTGCGCTGGAGGCCGTCCTGCGAGCCGCAGAGGTCGCAGGGGATGATCGGGAACTGCATGGCGCTGGCGAATTTTGCGAGATCGTCTTCCGCTGCATAGGCAAGCGGACGCAGCACCATCAGGTCGCCTTCGTCATTGAGAAGCTTCGGCGGCATGGCGGCCAGCCGCCCGCCATGGAAGAAGTTCATGAAGAAGGTTTCGAGAATATCCTCCCGGTGGTGGCCGAGCACCAGCGCATCACAGCCCTCCTCCCGGGCGATGCGATAGAGATTGCCGCGCCGCAGCCGCGAGCACAGCGAACAATAGGTCGCCCCCGCCGGCACCTTCTCCTTCACGATGGAATAGGTGTCGCGATATTCGATGCGGTGTTTGGCGCCTATCGATTTCAGGTATTCCGGCAGGATGTGCTTTGGAAAATTCGGCTGGCCCTGGTCGAGATTGCAGGCAATCAGTTCGACCGGCAGCAGGCCGCGCCATTGCAGATCCATCAAAAGCGCAAGCAGCCCGTAGCTGTCCTTGCCGCCGGAGACGCCGACGAGCCAGCGCTTCTGGCCCTTCAGCATGCCGAAATCGTCCATCGCCTGCCGCACCTGCCGAAGCAGGCGCTTGCGCAGCTTGTTGAACGACACGCTGGAGGGCGCATCCGCAAAGAGCGGATGGCGACCATCGTCCGGTGTGTCGTCGTCGGGTTCAGCGATTGCCAGGGTCATCGGTGCCGTCATGGGCCTGCAATGCCCCGAACCGGCCGCACAATCAAGCCCCGAAGACCGACCATCCGGTGCGCGCCGCCAGCATTTCCAGCGCCAGCGAACCGAGAAGCGAGTTGCCGTTGTCGTTGAGGCCCGGCGACCAGACCGCGACCGAGGCTTTTCCGGGCGCCACGGCCAGAATACCGCCGCCCACGCCGCTCTTGCCCGGCAGGCCGACGCGGTAGGCAAAATCGCCCGATCCGTCATAGTGGCCGCAGGTCAGCATCAGCGCGTTGATACGCCGCGCCCGCATATGCGAGACGACGCGGTGACCGGTCAGCGGATTGGTGCCGCTATTGGCGAGGAACAGCCCCGCCTTGGCAAGCTGCCGGCAACTCATCGCCAGCGCGCATTGATGGAAATAGACGCCAAGCACCAGCTCGGCCGCGTGATCGAGCTTGCCGAAGGAGCGCATGAAATTGGCGAGTGCGAAATTGCGGAAGCCCGTCGCCTGCTCGGAGCGCGCCACGGCCTGGTCGACGATGATATCGTCTTCGTCCGCCAGGTAGCGCAGGAAGCGCACGATCTCGCCGATCGCCTCCTTCGGGGTATGGCCGGCGAGCACGAGATCGGTGATGGCGATCGCGCCCGCATTGATGAAGGGATTGCGTGGAATGCCGCCTTCCTGCTCGAGCTGGACGATGGAGTTGAACGCCGAGCCGGACGGCTCGCGTCCCACACGCTTCCAGATCGCCTCGCCGTGTTTGCCGAGCGCCAGCGTGAGCGTGAAGACCTTCGAGATGCTCTGGATGGAAAAGGCTTCTTCCGCGTCGCCGACGAGGTGCACGTCACCATCGACCGTCACCACCGCCATGCCGAATTTCTGGGGATCGACATGGGCAAGCTGCGGGATGTAGTTCGCCACCCTGCCCTCGCCGCGCCGCGGCGAAAGGTTTGCGTGGATGTCTTCGATGATGGCCTGAAGATCCATAAGCAGTTCCCCAAAGAAAAAGCCGCCAATCTCTTGGCGGCTTTTCCAGATTGCGCAAGGCGTCGTCGCGATTAACGCGAGTAGAATTCGACGACCAGGTGCGGTTCCATGACGACGGCGTAGGGCACGTCGGAGAGAACCGGGATGCGAACGAAGGTGGCGACCATCTTGTTGTGATCGACTTCGATGTAGTCCGGAACGTCGCGTTCAGCGAGGCCAACGGATTCAAGAACCGTGACGAGCTGCTTGGACTTTTCCTTGACTTCGATGACGTCGCCCGGCTTGCAACGGTAGGAACCGATGTTGACGCGGACGCCGTTGACCTTGACGTGGCCGTGGTTGACGAACTGACGGGCAGCGAAGACCGTCGGGACGAACTTGGCGCGGTAGACGATCGCGTCGAGGCGCGATTCGAGCAGACCGATCAGGTTTTCCGGGGTGTCGCCCTTGCGGCGCTCGGCTTCAGCGAAGATCGCGCGGAACTGCTTCTCGCGGATATCGCCATAGTAGCCCTTCAGCTTCTGCTTGGCGCGGAGCTGAACACCGAAGTCCGAAAGCTTGGACTTGCGGCGCTGGCCGTGCTGGCCCGGGCCGTATTCGCGGCGGTTGACCGGGGACTTCGGACGGCCCCAGATGTTTTCGCCCATACGGCGGTCGATTTTGTACTTGGATGCAGCGCGCTTGCTCATCGCATTTCCTCTTAGTCTTGTTATCGCCTGCCCGTTGCCGGACCGGCTGAAGGAAACACGCCCTCCTCTGAACCTTCTTAGGTTCCGACAGGTTTCTCACGATCGCGACCGGAGAATCCACGGGACATGTCAATGAAACACCGGACATTTCTGCCCGGCGTTGGCGGGGTCATTAGGCGAGTTTTACAAAACTGTCAACGAACAACACCCGGAAAATCCGCCTATTCCGCCGCATCGCGGTGGGAATCGGCAAGGTCCGGCCCATTGGCGTCACCCGGCAGCGTCTCGCAGGCGAGATCCGGGAAGGCGACGATTCGGTGGCCGGCGAGATCGCTGTGCACGACGACCAGCCCCTGCTCCTCGAAATAGC
Source organism: Shinella sp. CPCC 101442 (assembly GCF_024704725.1). Classification (GTDB taxonomy): domain Bacteria; phylum Pseudomonadota; class Alphaproteobacteria; order Rhizobiales; family Rhizobiaceae; genus Shinella. The sequence continues at coordinate 123,535 of NZ_JALIQS010000003.1, forward strand.
CGAGCAGGCGCCGCGCACGACGGGCGGAGTGGGTGCCGTAGGCGCGCGCGATCCGCGCATCCGACGGGCAGGCAAGGCCGCGCACGGCCGTCTGCGCGACGAGCAGGAAAACGCCCTGCAAATCCTCGGAGACGCTGCGGGAAAGATCAAGCGCCTTGCCCCAGATCTCCGTTGCCGCCGTCTCGGCATCGACGCCGGAACGCGCGACCGCCATCTTGCGGCGGAAGGCCGGAAGCGACAGCGGCGCGCCGGGCACGCGACGGATGCGGCAGCGCACGAGGAAATCCTGGAACAGTTCGGCATCCGCCCGGAAGGCAGCATCGGGATTGCCGAGGATTTCGGCGAGAACCTGGTCGAGCAGGCCGTCGCGCTCTTCGGCGGAAATCTCCGGCGCCGGGACTTTCGTTTCCGTCTGCACCGGCTCCGGCCGGGCGCGGGAGAGTTCGGCGAGGATATCCGTCGTCGGGCGCGGCGCGGGTGGCGCACGGCGCACCAGCGGGCGGGAAAACTCTTCGGGGTCGGGCGTGAAGATCAGGTCTTCGACATCCTGCGGCGCATCCGGTAACGGCATCAGCTTGGGGCTGGTCGAGCGCGCGGAGGTCTCGACGGTACCGATCGTCACCGGCAGCGGACGGCGCGACAGCGCCGGGCCGAGTGCCACGAAGGCGCCGCGCGGCAGATCGCGGAACATTTCCGCCTGCCGGCGATCAAGCCCGAGCAAGTCGGCAGCGCGCGCCATGTCGATATCGAGAAAGGTGCGGCCCATCAGAAAGTTCGAGGCTTCCGCCGCGACGTTCTTGGCAAGCTTTGCCAGGCGCTGCGTGGCGATGACGCCGGCAAGGCCGCGTTTACGACCACGGCACATCAGGTTGGTCATCGCGCCAAGCGAGAGTTTTCGCGCTTCTTCGGAGACCTCGCCGCTGACGGCCGGCGCAAAGAGCTGCGCCTCGTCGACGACAACGAGCACCGGATACCAGTAGTCCCGGTCCGCATCGAACATGGCGTTGAGGAAGATGCCGGCGGCGCGCATCTGCTCGTCGGCCTCAAGGCCTTCGAGCGAAAGCACGCAGGAAACGCGGTGCTGGCGGATGCGGTTGGCGATACCGACAAGCTCGGCTTCCGTGCGCTCGCCATCGACGACCACATGGCCGAATCGATCGGACAGCGTCACGAAGTCGCCCTCGGGATCGATGATGACCTGCTGTACCCATTGCGCGGACTGTTCGAGCAGGCGCCGCAAAAGATGCGACTTTCCCGAGCCCGAATTGCCCTGCACCAGCAGGCGCGTCGCCAGCAGTTCCTCGATATCGAGCTTGGCCGGTGCGCCGCCCTGCACCGTTCCCATGTCGATGCCGACCTTCATGCCGTTCCTCGTTCCTGAAATTTGTGATTCGTCCGGCCGCCACCGGGCAACCGGAGAGCCCTAACACGAAATTAACGCCCGTCACGACCCGCTTTGGAAAAACCCACAGGGAAAGCCGCGTCAGACGACGCGCAGACCAAATCCCTGCATCAGGCGCCGCGTCGAAAAATCCGGGTTGCGCGAGGTGAAGACGGCGATGTCCTCGCCGGGCGCAAGCGTCTCCAGCGGCGGCACGAGCCGGCGGGCCTGGCGGGCGATGGCCTCCGCCGGGTCGAGCCAATCGACTGGCCAGGGCGCGAGTTTGCGAAAGAGGTTCGCCATGAAGGGATAATGCGTGCAGGCGAGCACGACGATATCCGTCTTGCGGCCGTTCTCGTCGGCAAAGCAGGGGATGATCTCGGCACGCACCGCCTCGTCCGACAGCGTTTCGCCGCGGATATAGGCCTCGGCCATCGGCGCAAGGCGCTCCGAGCCGACGAGCCGCACGTCGCACTGGCTGGCGAAGGACTGGATGAGGTCGCGCGTATAGGCGCGCTTGACCGTTCCGGGTGTCGCGAGCACGGAGACGAGGCCGGAGCGGGTACGTTCGGCGGCCGGCTTGATGGCGGGAACGGTGCCGACGAAGGGCATGTGCGGAAAGGCGGCGCGCAGGTCCGCACCGACCAACGTGAACGCCGTGTTGCAGGCGATGACGCAGATTTCCGGGTCATGCTCCGCGAGCAGTTTCCGGAAGAGTTCGATGACATGTGCCTTCAGCGCCGGCTCTTCCCAGGGACCGTAGGGAAATGCGGCATCATCGGCGACATAGATGAAATGCCGCTCCGGCATCAGCACGCGGGCCTCGCGCAGCACGGTGAGGCCACCGATGCCGCTGTCGAACATGAGAACCGGTTTTGCGCTATTGTTCGTCACGAGGCACCTTGGGCCGGCGGTTGCGGGTGCGGTTCGGATCGACCGCGCCGCGGGGCGATTCGCGGGTGAAACGATCGAGGCAGGAAACGATACCGCGCAAAACCTGGATCTCCGTGCCGGTAAAGGAGGGACGCGTCAGAATGGCGCGCAGGTTCTCCACCAGTTTGGGCTTTTTTTCGTCAGGGCGGAAATAACCACGCGCGTCGAGCGTCTCTTCCACATGGTCGAAGAGGCCTTGAAGTTCTTCCTTCTTGGCCGGTCGCTGCGGCAACGCGTGGAACGGCGTGCTCTCGACAGAGACAAGGCCGCTTTTCATCCACTCGTAGCTCATGAGAAGAACGGCCTGCGCTAGGTTCAAGGAGGCGAAGGCGGGGTTGACCGGGAAAGTGACCAATTCGTCGGCGAGCGCGATTTCCTCGTTGGTGAGGCCGGTGCGTTCGCGACCGAAGAGTATGCCGGTCTTTTCGCCGGCGCGGAAACGCAGACGCAGGTCATCGGCGGCAACGACCGGCGAGCGGACTTCCTTGTAGCCGTAGCGATCGCGCGCCGTCGTCGCATAGACGAATTCGAGGTCGGCAACGGCCTCCTCCAACGAGGGATAGACCTTCGCCGCCTCGATAACGTGATCGGCCTTGCTGGCGGCGGAGATCGCCTTCTCGCTCGGCCAGCCATCGCGTGGATTGACGAGGCGCAGTTCCGCCAAGCCGAAATTCGCCATGGCGCGCGCCACCATGCCGATGTTCTCGCCGAGTTGCGGATGAACGAGGATGATCGCCGGTCCTTCGGCGATCAGCGTGCGTTCGCTGTTCGTGCCTGCCATGCTCATAATTCCCTAGAAAGATGGGGCCTCACTGGCATAAACGGCCGAAAATGAAAAGCGGCAGTCATTTATTCCGGTGATTCCGCAGCGCTGCCGTTTCCGCCATTGGCGCCCTCCTGCGCGATCTCGACCAGTTCCTTCTTGAGCGATGCAGCTTCCTCGAAGCTCGGGCGCTCTATATCGTCGATGACCGCGCGGCCATCCTCCTCGATTAGCTTGAAGACAAGCTTTTCCGGCTGCCAGTCGGCGGCGCGGTCGCCAAAACAATGGCTGTTGTCGAAGGTCACGGTGACGTCCTCCGCGCCTGCGGCCGGTTGGCCTTCGGTGGTCGTCACGTCCTTCAGCGCACAGCCGTCCTGGCCGCCGATGATCGGGTCATAGTCGAATGGCGAACCGCCATCCTCATAGGCCGGGTATTTTGCGGCCTCGCGGTACTTCGCCACGAAATCCTTGCTGTAGAGGCGCTTTAGAAAATCCTCGCTGAAATAGTCGGTATAGGGCGGCGGCGTATCGGTGTCGGTGCCCATGTCCTGCCAGTTGGCGGTGGCGGCGGACAGGATTTCCGCGACCGGCGCCTTGAAATCGGCGGCCTGAACCGAAACCGGAAGCAGAAGGGCGAGCGCAACGAGACCGAAACGCGACATGGCATTCTCCATTGGATGACGACAGGTCCGGACGGGCCTGCGAGCGGACCTCCCTGGAACGGAATTTTGGCGAAACTTATTCTTTTGCAGTGCGAAAATAAACCGCCTCCGCCCATGGTCGGCTTTGCCTTCCGGATCGTCAGTGCTATAGGGCCAATCGGTTCTTTAAAGTCCACGATCCGGGGCGTTCCGCCCCTACAAGCACGAGGCTCCCCATGGCAAAGATCAAGGTCGCCAACCCCGTCGTCGAACTCGATGGCGACGAGATGACGCGCATCATCTGGCAGTTCATCAAGGACAAGCTGATCCATCCCTATCTGGATGTGGACCTCGAATATTACGACCTCGGCATGGAAAACCGCGACGCCACCGACGACCAGGTGACGATCGACGCCGCCAACGCCATCAAGAAGCACGGCGTCGGCGTCAAGTGCGCCACCATCACGCCGGATGAAGCCCGCGTCGAGGAATTCAAGCTGAAGAAGATGTGGAAGTCGCCGAACGGCACGATCCGCAACATCCTCGGCGGCGTCATCTTCCGCGAGCCGATCATCTGCAAGAACGTGCCGCGCCTCGTTCCCGGCTGGACCAAGCCGATCATCGTCGGCCGCCACGCCTTCGGCGACCAGTATCGCGCCACTGATTTCAAGTTCCCCGGCAAGGGCAAGCTGACGATGAAGTTCGTCGGCGAGGACGGCAAGGAAATCGAATACGACGTGTTCGACGCCCCGTCCGCCGGTGTCGCCATGGGCATGTACAACCTCGACGATTCGATCACCGAATTCGCCCGCGCCTCGCTGAACTACGGCCTGCAGCGCAAGGTGCCGGTGTACCTGTCGACCAAGAACACCATCCTGAAAGTCTATGACGGCCGCTTCAAGGACATCTTCCAGCAGGTCTTCGACGCCGAATTCGCCGACAAGTTCAAGGAAGCCAAGATCTGGTACGAACACCGCCTGATCGACGACATGGTCGCTTCGGCGCTGAAGTGGTCCGGCGGCTACGTCTGGGCCTGCAAGAACTATGACGGCGACGTGCAGTCCGACATCGTGGCGCAGGGCTTCGGCTCGCTCGGCCTGATGACCTCGGTTCTGATGACGCCGGATGGCCAGACGGTGGAAGCCGAAGCCGCGCACGGCACGGTGACGCGCCACTACCGCCAGCACCAGAAGGGCGAGGAAACCTCGACCAACTCGATCGCCTCGATCTTCGCCTGGACGCGTGGCCTTGCCCACCGCGCCAAGCTGGACGGCAATGCGGAACTCGCCAAGTTCTCCGACACGCTGGAGCGCGTCTGCGTCGACACCGTCGAATCCGGCTTCATGACCAAGGACCTCGCGCTCCTCATCGGTCCCGACCAGCCGTGGCTCTCCACGACGGGCTTCCTCGACAAGATCGACGAGAACCTGCGCAAGGCCATGGCGGCCTGAGCCAAAGCAGAATGCATCGAGAAAGCCCGGCCATCGCGCCGGGCTTTTTCTTTAGCCGCCCTTGCGGCAACAGCACCTTGCCTTATCTTCCCCCCAGCCTGATGCAGAGGAGAAGCACATGGCCGAGGAGCTTGTTTTCTACGCCAACCCGATGTCGCGAGCACGCATTGCCCGCTGGATGCTGGAGGAAGTCGGCGCGCCCTACCGCACGGAATGGCTGACCTTCGACGGCTCGATGAAATCGCCGGATTTTCTCGCGATCAATCCGATGGGCAAGGTCCCCACCATCCGCCATGGCAAAGCGGTCGTCACCGAGGCGGCGGCAATCTGCGCCTATCTTGCAGATGCCTTCCCGCAGGCTGGCCTGGCACCGCCGACCGACAAGCGCGGCGACTACTATCGCTGGCTCTTCTTTGCCGCCGGGCCGCTCGAAATGGCCGTCTCGCTCAAGGCGTTCGGCCTCGAGGTACCCAAGGAGCGCGAACGCAGCATCGGCTGCGGCAACTACGCAACCGTGATGGATACGCTCGAACATGCGGTGACGCGGCATACATACATTACCGGCGAGACCTTCACCGCCGCAGACGTCTATGTCGGCGCGCATATCAGCTGGGGCCTGCAGTTCGGCACGCTCGAACCGCGCGATGCCTTCAAGGCCTATTGGGAGCGCCTCAAGGAGCGTCCAGCGAGCAAACGGGCGACAGCGATCGATGACGAGGAAATGCATCGGCAACTTGCCGCGGCGAAGCAATAGAATGAGCGCCGAGGTTTGAAGTTTTGCCCATCAACGCCCTCTCCTCCGTCATCCCGGGGTGAAGCCCGAAGATGGCGGAGGCGGGTAGGCGCTTGATACAGTTCCGGGGCGATGCCCCCATCCGACCTTTCGGCGCCGTCAGGCCGCAGCCTCCACCGCCGGCTGGAGCGGCAGGTAGATTTCCGTCAGCAGCTCGTTGGGCGGTACCTCTCGCGGATTGTTGAGATAGGCCTCGAACATCACCTCGTCGCGGATCGAGCGGCCGGAGGCCGGCAGCCAGGTGGCATACAGCCAGCGATAGGCCGCCGCCATATCGGCATATGGTCCCCTGTGGCGCAGCACCGCATAGTCGCCGCCGGCGAGCGTGCGGCGTTCCAGCGGCGCCTCCGCAGGGATGTCCGCATCCGCCGTCACACAGGCAAACGAACGAAGCTTGTCTTCCGGCACCAGATCGGGATCGTCGAGGAAAAGGCCGATCATGCGCATATCGGGCCGGAAGATGTTGCGGGAGAACAAGGCGCCGTAAAGCGCCTCGAATGCCTTGCCGATGCCCATATAGGACCCGGTGTGCGGAATGCAGAGCAACGTCTGCGAGGGGATGGTACGTGTAGCGATGTCATACATGCGGGGCGACTCCTTGCCGTTTTCGGGTTCGAAGGCGCGATGAGGACCATCCTTGCGGTAGCGCGCCGGCGGCATGCCGTAGGCAGCCGCAAACGCGCGCGTAAAGGATTGCAGGTTGGGATAGCCCCAGCGCGCGGCGATGTCCCGCACGGAGCGGTCGCTTTTCACCAGATCGCCCGCCGCGCGGTGCAGCCGGAGCCGCCGGACGGTCGCCGCCAGCGTTTCGTTGTGCACGGCCCGGTAGACGCGATGCCAGTGATGGGCGGAAAGGCAGGCGATATCCGAGAGACGGTCGAGGTCGAGATCCTCGTCCAGATGCTCGTAGATATAGGCGGAGACGCGCAGCAGGCGCTTCTCGTAGGCGGCCCAGATCTCGTTCTCGCTCATGCCGTTACCTCTCTCGTCGGGACGCATTCAATCAAGCACGGAGCGATTTCACAAATCCTGCGCTTCTGACTGCCCGCATTTTTTGATGGCCTTGACGTCCATCAATTGCATCGACGAACGACTCGGCGTGAGATGCTCCCGCCGGCCTTTCCATCCCCGGCTTCTTCGAGGCGCTCATGACCGATACCCTGATGCCGAAACTCGCCAGCGTTTTCGCGGAGGGATACGGTGCCGCGCGCCTGAGGGCGGACGCGCTCTCGGGGCTGACGGTCGCGATCGTCGCCCTGCCGCTTTCCATGGCCATCGCCATTGCCTCCGGTGTCACGCCGGACCGAGGCCTGTACACCGCCATCGTCGGCGGCTTCCTCGTCTCCGTGCTTGGCGGCAGCCGGTTCCAGGTCGGTGGACCGGCCGGCGCCTTTATCGTGCTGGTCTCGGCAACCGTCGCCCGACACGGCGTAGAGGGCTTATTGCTGGCTACCTTTCTGTCCGGCATCATCCTGGCGATTGCCGGTTATCTACGGCTCGGCAAATACATAAAATTCATTCCGTACCCCGTGACGGTCGGCTTTACCGCCGGGATTGCCGTCATCATATTCGCCAGCCAGATCAGCGAACTCTTCGGCTTGAAACTCGACGGACGCGAGCCCGGCCCGATCCTCGAAAAGCTCGCCGCCCTCTGGGCCGCACGCCCGACCTTCAACCCCGCGGCCTTCGCCGTCGCCGGCCTCACCATCGCCGTCATCCTGGTGCTGCGCCGCTTCCGTCCGAGCTGGCCCAATCTCCTCATCGCCGTTACCATCGCCTCCGTCGCGACCGCGCTTCTCTCCTTGCCCACGGAAACGATCGGCACACGCTTCGGTGGATTTCCGCGCGGCCTTCCCGTGCCGGCCCTGCCCTCGTTCTCGCCAGAGCTCGTCATTACCGTGCTGCCGGATGCCATCGCCTTCGCCCTGCTCGGTGCAATCGAGTCGCTGCTCTCGGCGGTCGTTGCCGATGGCATGACGGGACGGCGCCACCGCTCGAGCATGGAACTCATCGCACAAGGCTTCGCCAATGTCGGCTCGGCGCTGTTCGGCGGCATCTGCGTCACCGGCACCATCGCTCGAACGGCAACGAATGTACGCTCGGGCGCCACCAGCCCGGTCTCCGGCATGCTGCACGCGCTGTTCCTTCTCCTCTTCATGCTCGCCGCCGCACCGCTCGCAGGCTATATCCCGCTGGCCGCCCTTGCCGGCCTGCTCGCCGTCGTTTCGTTCAACATGGTGGAGCGTCCCGCCATCGCCGCCCTCATCCGCTCGTCGCGCGGCGATGCGGCCGTCGTGATCGTCACCTTCCTGCTCGTCGTGTTTCGCGATCTTACGGAGGGTATCGTCGTCGGCTTCCTGCTCGGCGCCGTGCTCTTCATCGACCGCATGGGCAAGGCGGTCGATATCCGCGAGGAAAGCGTGCCGCGTCTCGTGCGCGCCGTCGAAAATGCCGGCGAGGACGATGGCGGCCTGCCGGAGCGCCCCGTCGCGGCGGATGATCCCGATACCGTTGTGTATCGCATCAGCGGGGTTTTCTTCTTCGGCGCGGCCGCCAGTGTCGGTTCCGTGCTCGATCGCATCGCCGACCAGCGACGCAACTTCGTGCTCGACTGCACCGAGGTTCCGCTGATCGACTCCACCGCCGCGAGCGTCATCGAAGGCCTTGTCCGCAAGGCAAGCCGCTCGGGCGTTCAGGTCTATATTGCCGGCCTGAAGCCAGATATGCGCCGTCTCCTGGAAGCGCACGACCTGCACGCCCACGTCGTTTTCACGGCGACTGCAAATGAAGCGCTGGAGAGGATTTCACGCTTCTAGCGCGCAGCAGCGATACCGGTGGAGGAAGCGGACGGCGAACGCATACGCTCGGCAAAGCCGGAAAGCGTGGCCGCGGGCGTCGCCCGCATCACGAGGTTGCGCCCTGCTTCCTTGGCCGCATAGAGTGCTCCGTCGGCCGCCGAATGCAGGCGGTCGAAATCCGCACCGAAGGTCGCGACGTCGGCAAGGCCTATGCTGACGGAAACACCGATCTCGCGCCCTTCGCTCAGGATGCTCAGCGCGGCAACGTCCTGCCGCAGCCGTTCGGCAAAGTGTTCGGCCCGCGCGATATCATGCCGGGGGGCGAAGAGCGCAAACTCCTCCCCACCGAAACGGCAGAACAGCATGCCCTCCTCCAGCGAGGCGGAGATACGCGCGGAAAAGCGTTTGAGAACCGTGTCCCCTGCGACATGGCCGTGCGTATCGTTGATCGCCTTGAAGCGGTCGAGGTCGAAGATCATCAGCGTACCTTCGCTGCGGGCGGCAAGATGCACACGCGTATCCTCGAAGAACGAACCGCGATTGGCAATTCCGGTCAGCGCATCCGTGCGGGATGCCTGCCGGTAGAGCGCCTCGCCGCGCTCCTTGATGAGCACGAGCATCGCAACCGCCGCCAGAATCGTGTGAGCGAAGAGTTCCAGCGAGAAGAGCGCGAACCAGGCGGAATGCGCTGTGCCATTGCCGAGCGGTGCCGGTGAGACGATCGCCATCGGAATGCGCAGGGAATAGATGATGCCGTGCGACAGGAAGAAAATGGCGGACAGGGTGCGGGTGGGCAACCGTTCGCCCCGACGCCCACGCCAGATATCCACGCCCATCCAGACAGAATAGGCCGAGATGATCGCCGAGGAGAGAATGATGCGGTTGTTCACATCGGCCGAAATCTGCGGCACGAAAAGATAGGCGGCGCTCCAGAGAACCGGACCTGCCAGCACGACCAGCGGATAGGCCCGACGCCGATCGAAAACACGGAAGCCCGCCCACATCAGGGCATAGCCGAGGGTCGCAAGCATATTGGCAAAGCCGACGGTCAGCATGGGATAGCCGATTGCCCGCAGCGCAAAAAGAAGCGTGCAGACCGAGCCCACCCACATGGAGAGGCACCAGTAGCCGGCCGCCGCATGGCGCCGGTCGGTCAGCCAGACCTGCAACATGAAAATCCCGACGACGATGGTCGACAGGAAGGTACAGATCATCAAGGTCGAAATGCTGATCAGGTCTTCAATCAAAACACACTCTCCGCGCGGGCAAATGCTAGGCGTAAAGCTTGAAGACTTCGCAAACAAACGGCGGGCCAAAGCCCGCCGTCCTGTGGATACACGAAGGTTTGAAGCGCCGGATCAGCCGGCGATGGCTGACGCCACGGCTTCCAGCGCTTCGGCCGCCCTGGAACCATCCGGGCCGCCGGCCTGCGCCATGTCGGGGCGGCCGCCGCCGCCCTTTCCGCCGAGCGCTTCGGACGCGCGGCGCACCAGATCGACGGCGCTGAGACGGCCCGTGAGGTCGTCCGTCACCGCCACGACGGCGCTCGCCTTGCCATCCGGCGAGACGCCGACGAAGGTGACGACGCCGGAACCCAGGCTTTTTTTGCCCTCGTCCGCCAGGCTCTTCAGGTCCTTCGGCTCGACGCCGGTAACGACCTTGCCGAGATATTTCACGCCGGAAACGTCGCGAACGCCGTCATCGCTGCCCGACGGGCCGCCGGAAAGGGCGAGCTTCTTCTTGGCTTCCGTCAGCTCGCGCTCCAGCTTGCGGCGCTCGTCGACCAGCGCCTCGACGCGGGCAAGCACTTCGCCCGGCTGGGCCTTCAGCGTGGTGGCGAGCGCCTTCACGCGTTCGTCCTGCTCGGCGAGATAGGCGCGGGCCGCCTCACCCGTCAGCGCTTCGAGACGGCGCACGCCGGACCCGACGGCGCTGTCCGAGAGAATGCGCACGAGGCCGATCTCACCCGTGGAAGAGACATGCGTGCCGCCGCAAAGCTCGACCGAATAGGCACGGTTCGCCTTGGCGCCGCGAACGCCGGTGCCCATGGCGACGACGCGCACTTCGTCACCATACTTCTCGCCGAAGAGCGCCATGGCACCTTCCGCGATCGCATCGTCCACCGTCATCAGGCGGGTGGTGACAGGCGAATTCTGCACGATGATCTCGTTGGCCATGTCCTCGATGATGCGCAGCTCTTCGGCCGACATCGGCTTGGGATGCGAAACGTCGAAGCGCAGGCGCTCGGGCGCGACCAGCGAGCCCTTCTGGGCTACGTGGGTGCCGAGCACTTCGCGCAACGCCTCGTGCAGCAGATGCGTTGCCGAATGGTTGGCGCGCAGCCGCGAGCGACGGGCATGGTCGACAGTGAGCGCGACGGCATCGCCAACCTTCAGCGTGCCCTCGGCGACGGTCGCGACGTGAACGAAAACGCCCTCGCCCTTCTTCTGCGTGTCAGAAACGGTGAGCTTGGCATTGTCGGACGAGATCACGCCCGTATCGCCCATCTGACCGCCCGATTCGCCGTAGAACGGCGTCTGGTTGATGACGAGCTGAACCTCTTCACCGGCAGCGGCGGTTTCGACCGCCTTGCCATCACGCACGATCGCCTGCACGACGCCCTCGGCGATCTCGGTGTCGTAACCCAAAAATTCGGTCGCGCCGAACTTCTCCTTCAACTCGAACCAGATCGTTTCCATCGCCTTGTCGCCAGAGCCGGCCCAATGCGAGCGGGCTTCCGCCTTCTGGCGCTCCATGGCGTCGGTGAAGCCCGCGAGATCGACGTTGATTTCGCGCGCGCGCAACGCGTCCTGCGTCAGGTCGAGCGGGAAGCCGTAGGTATCGTAGAGCTTGAAGGCGGTCTCGCCATCCAGCATGTCGCCCTTGTGCAGCGTGGACGTGGCGTCGGAGAGCAGGTTGAGGCCACGCTCCAGCGTGGTGCGGAAGCGGGTTTCCTCGAGCTTCAACGTCTCGGAAATCAGCGCTTCGGCGCGGGCAAGCTCCGGATAGGCGCGGCCCATCTCGCCGACCAGCGTCGGCAGCAGCTTCCACATCAACGGGTCCTTGGCGCCGAGCAGCTGCGCATGGCGCATGGCGCGACGCATGATGCGGCGCAGCACATAGCCGCGGCCATCCTTGGCCGGCAAAACGCCGTCGGCGATCAGAAAGGCGGACGAGCGCAGGTGGTCGGCAATGACGCGGTGGCTGGCACGGGCCTCGCCCTCGGCCTTGACGCCCGTCGCCTCGACGGAGGCGTCGATCAGCGCACGGAAGAGGTCGATGTCATAGTTGTCGTGCTTGCCCTGGAGGAGTGCCGCAACACGCTCCAGCCCCATGCCGGTGTCTATGGACGGACGTGGCAGGTCGACGCGCTGATCCTTGGTGATCTGCTCGAACTGCATGAAGACGAGATTCCAGATCTCGATGAAGCGATCGCCATCCTCTTCCGGCGAGCCGGGTGGGCCGCCCCAGATATGATCGCCGTGGTCGTAGAAGATTTCCGAGCACGGACCGCAGGGGCCGGTATCGCCCATCGCCCAGAAATTGTCGCTGGTCGGAATGCGAATGATGCGGTCGTCGGTCAGGCCGGCGATCTTCTTCCAGAGATCGAAGGCCTGGTCATCCGTATGATAGACGGTGACGAGCAGGCGCCTCTTGTCGATGCCGAATTCCTTGGTGATCAGGTTCCAGGCAAGCTCGATCGCGCGCTCCTTGAAATAATCGCCGAAGGAGAAATTGCCCAGCATCTCGAAGAAAGTGTGGTGGCGCGCAGTGTAGCCGACATTGTCGAGGTCATTGTGCTTGCCGCCGGCGCGCACGCATTTCTGCGCGGTCACGGCGCGTGAATAGGGACGCTGCTCGAGGCCGGTGAACACGTTCTTGAACTGCACCATGCCGGCATTGGTGAACATCAGAGTCGGGTCGTTGCGCGGCACGAGCGGGCTGGACGACACGACCTCATGCTCGTTCTTGCGGAAATAGTCGAGGAAAGTCGACCGGATTTCATTCACGCCGCTCATATCGCGTCCTTCATCTCTGCACTGTCGGCGCCTCAAGCCAGGCGCAACATCCACCAAATTTTCATGTTCAGCAGATGCGAAACCGCCCCGCCGGCCGGAGTGCCCGCCCGGAGGCCCAGAAAGACCCTCCATCCGCGAATTCCGTCGAATTTGCACACGCCTGCCGCCCATCTGGCGAAAAGGCCGAAAACCTCGGGCGCGCACGAGAACTGAAGGCTTTTATCGCCCGCCTCTTCCCCTGTCCAGACATCAAAAAACCGGCCTTCCCAGAAGAAGAGGCCGGTTTTTCGAATTTTCGTCCCATCCATGTCGTGATCAACAAACCGCAGCGCACATTTGCGGCGGCCGATCGGCCGCCGCGCGGCGATCAGGGCTCGCCGTCACCGCCGTCGTTCGAGTCCGGGCCGCCGTTTTCCAGGAAGCGGTCGGCGATCAGGCCGGCATTCTGGCGCAGCGACGTTTCGATCTCACGGGCGACATCGGGGTGATCACGCAGGAACGTCTTGGCGTTCTCACGGCCCTGGCCGAGACGCTGGCTGTTATAGGAGAACCAGGCGCCGGATTTTTCGACGAGACCGGCCTTGACGCCGAGATCGACGAGTTCGCCCGTCTTGGAGACGCCTTCGCCATACATGATGTCGAATTCGACCTGCTTGAAGGGCGGCGCCATCTTGTTCTTGACGACCTTGACGCGCGTCTGGTTGCCAATCACCTCATCACGCTCCTTGACGGCGCCGATGCGGCGGATGTCGAGGCGGACGGAGGCATAGAATTTCAGCGCGTTACCGCCGGTCGTTACTTCCGGCGAGCCATAGACGACGCCGATCTTCATGCGGATCTGGTTGATGAAGATCACCATCGTGTTCGACTTGGAGATCGAGGCGGTCAGCTTGCGCAGCGCCTGGCTCATCAGGCGGGCCTGGAGGCCGGGCAGGCTTTCACCCATCTCGCCTTCGATTTCGGCGCGCGGCGTCAGTGCTGCCACCGAATCGATGACGAGAACGTCGATGGCACCGGAGCGAACCAGCGTATCGGTGATTTCAAGCGCCTGCTCGCCGGTGTCGGGCTGCGAGATCAACAGGTTTTCGAGATCGACACCGAGCTTGCGGGCATAGACCGGATCGAGTGCGTGTTCGGCGTCGACGAAGGCGCAGATACCGCCCTTCTTCTGGGCTTCGGCGATGGTCTGCAGCGCCAGCGTCGTCTTGCCCGAGCTTTCCGGACCGTAGATTTCGATGATGCGCCCCTTGGGTAGGCCGCCGATGCCGAGCGCCACGTCGAGGCTGAGGGAGCCCGTCGAAACCGTCTCGACCTCGATGATGCTGTCCTTGCCGCCGAGCTTCATGATGGAGCCCTTGCCGAACGAGCGCTCGATCTGAGAGAGAGCCGCTTCGAGTGCCTTGCTTTTATCCACTGATTTTTCCTCTACGAGCCGCAAAGTGTTCTGTGCCATTTGGTCCACCTTTAGGTTATTGAAGCAAGACAGGCAACGAAGCCGTCGATGAACGGTATGTACACATTTTGTTCTCGTTTTGCAAGAACCATTCATCCATTTGAATATTTTTGCAAATCCGGGGCGTGTTCTACTTTCGTTTCAAGTGGATGAAAGCGGCGCAGGAACAGAAACAGACCGACTGCCGGCCACAGCCGGAGCCACCGAATCGGCAGACGGGCACGAAGGAAGACGATGACGGACAGAACGATACTGGTGATGGGCGGCGCCCATGTGGACAGGCGCGGACGCATTGCCGGCGAAACCGCGCCGGGGGCGAGCAATCCCGGCGGATGGTTCGTGGAGGCGGGCGGCGGTGCTTTCAATGCGGCGCGCAATCTTGCCCGGCTCGGCCATGCCGTGCGGCTGGTGTCGCCACGCGGCGGCGATGCGGACGGCGATATCGTGGCGGCGGCGGCGAAGGCAGCGGGCGTCGAGGACACGCCCTTCATCTTCCTCGATCGGGCGACGCCGAGCTATACGGCAATCATCGAGCGGGACGGCAACCTCGTCATCGCACTCGCCGACATGGACCTCTACCGGCTGTTTTCGCCACGCCGCCTGCAGCAGAGGGCGATGCGCGAGGCCATCGCCTCGGCAGCACTTGTCCTGACGGACGCCAACCTGCCGGCCGAAACGCTGGCGACAATGAGCAAAGCCGCGATGGCCGCAGGCGTGCCGATCGCCGGCATCGCCATTTCGCCGGCAAAGGTCGTGCGGTTCCGCGAAAGCCTGACAGCCCTCGCCTTTCTCTTCATGAACGAAGCCGAGGCGCGTGCGCTGACGGGAGAAAGCCCGGAAAACCCGGAGGACTGGCCGACGGTGCTGCGTGCCACCGGTCTCTCCGCCGGCGTCGTGACACGCGGCGGCCATGGCGTCATCGCCTTTGACGAGACGCGCGCAGCACGCGTCGTGCCGCCGGCCATTCCCGAGCTTGGCGATGTCACCGGCGCCGGCGATTCGCTGGCCTCCGGCTTTCTCGGCGCGTTTCTGGGCGGCGCCGGCATCGAAGAGGCGCTTCGCCATGGCGTGGCCACGGCGGCGATCACCGTGCGCTCGCCGCTGGCCGTGGCCGAAGAAATGTCGCAGGCAGCCCTTGCGGCCGCACTTTCCCTTGTGCCGCAAGCGCAAATCCTGCCATGAGACTTTTTTGCCCAGATTTCCTCCCAGGATTTTGTAAGGACATCCCATGACCAGACCCGTCTCTCCCCTTCTGCCGATGCAATATTCGGATGAAGTTGCCGCCGCCAAGGCCCGCGGCGCACCGATCGTCGCGCTCGAATCGACGATCATCACCCACGGCATGCCCTATCCGGGCAACCTCGAGATGGCGCGCAGCGTGGAACGCATCATCCGCGAACAGGGCGCCGTACCGGCGACCATCGCGGTCATCGACGGCGTGCTGCATATCGGCCTCGACGAGGCGCGGCTGGAAGTGCTGGCACAGACGCAGGGCGCCATGAAGCTGTCGCGCGCCGATCTCGCCTTTGCCATCGCCGAGCGCCGCACGGGCGCCACCACCGTCGCCGCCACGATGATCGGCGCGGCCCGCGCCGGCATCAAGGTCTTTGCGACCGGCGGCATCGGCGGCGTGCACCGCAAAGCCGAGGAGACCTTCGACATCTCCGCCGACCTCGATGAACTCTCGCGCACCGGCGTCATCGTGGTCTGCGCCGGCGCCAAGGCGATCCTCGATATCCCCAAGACGCTGGAAGTGCTGGAAACGCGCGGCGTGCCGGTCGTGACCTATGACAGCCCCGTCTTCCCGGCCTTCTGGTCGCGCGATTCGGGCCTGAAGAGCCCGCTGACGCTGAACAGCCCGGCAGCGATCGCCAATTTCCAGACGGTACGCGACCAGCTCGGCGTCGATGGCGGCATGCTGATCGCCAATCCCGTGCCGGAAGCCGACGAAATTCCGCGCGAGGAAATGGAAATCTACATCGCCCGCGCCCTCGACAACGCCGAGCGCGACGAAATCGCCGGCAAGTCGGTGACACCCTACCTGCTCGACAACCTGTTCCATCTGACGGATGGCCGGAGCCTGAAGACGAACATCGCACTCGTGGAAAACAATGCGCGGCTCGCGGCGGAGATTGCCGTGGCGTTGGTGGATTGATCCTATCGGGCGGCCGGTTTGCGCCGGCCGCCCCTTGATCTGGAGCATGACATGGCGTTGACGCGAATCCTGCTCTATGTGCGCGATGTCGAAAAGACAGCACATTTTTACAAGACACTGTTCGGATTGGAAATTCACCGGACAGAGGGCGACCGGATCGTGGAGCTCGCCGATCCGCAAGGAGGCGCCAATCTGATGCTCCATCCCGCCGCCAAGGGCCAGAAAACGGGGCAATCGACGGTGAAGCTCGTCTTTTCCGTGCCGGATGTCGATGCGTTCTGTGTTGCGAGCAGCGCCCGCGGCTTCCCTTTCGGCCCAATCCATCGCGCTGGGGACTATTCTTTCGCAAACACCAGGGATCCGGACGGAAACTCCGTCTCCGTCTCAAGCCGCGGCATCGCCGTGCGCTAGAACCGTCAGGCGTCCAACATCTCTCGCACCGCCTCAGCCAGTTGCTTCAGCGAAAACGGCTTCGGCAGGAAGCCGAACTTGGCGTCGGCGGGCAGGTTGCGGGCGAAGGCGTCTTCGGCGTAGCCGGAGACGAAGATGAACTTCATGTCGGGATAGGATTTGCGCAGTTCGCGCAGCAGCGTCGGACCGTCCATTTCGGGCATGACGACGTCGGAAACGACGATGTCGATGGCGCCGTTCAGCTCTGCCATGATGTCGAGCGCCTCGACGCCGGAGCCGGCCTCGTGCACCGTATATCCGCGTGTTTCCAGCATGCGCTTGCCGCCGCGACGCACCGCTTCCTCGTCCTCGACCAGCAGCACGACGGCCGAACCGCCGGTGAGGTCGCGCGGCTCCTTTTCGGGCGTCGCTACGGCCGCCGGCAGCTGCTGAGCGCCAGCCTCCCCTGAAGCGACGGCCTCGGGGGCAACAACCTCTTCAATATGGCGCGGCATGAGGATGCGGAAGGTCGTGCCCTTGCCGACCTCGGAATCGAGATAGATGTAACCGCCGGATTGCTTGACGATGCCGTAGACCATGGAAAGGCCAAGGCCGGTGCCCTTGCCGACTTCCTTCGTCGTGAAGAAGGGTTCGAAGATCTTGTCGATGATCTCATGTGGAATGCCGGTGCCCTGGTCGGCGACATCGACTTCGACATAGTCACCCGGCGGCAGGTCGCGCAGGTTGCGCGCAGCAGCCTCCTCGGCCGGCACATTACGGGTGCGGAAGGTGATCGTGCCGCCTTCGGGCATCGCGTCGCGCGCATTGACGGCGAGGTTGATCAGCACCTGCTCGAACTGGCCGAGGTCGGTCTTGACCGCCCAGAGATCGCGCCCGTATTCCACGCCGATCTTGACGTTGGTGCCCGTCATGCGGTCGACGAGCATCCGCAGATCGCCGATGACATCGGTCATGTTCAGCACGGTCGGGCGCATCGTCTGCTTGCGCGAGAAGGCGAGCAACTGGCGCACCAGCACCGCGGCGCGGTTGGCGTTGCGCTTGATCTCCATGAGATCGGCGAAGCTCGCATCCGCCGGGCGGGCGGAGAGCAGCAGGTGATCGGAGGAGAGCAGGATCGCCGTCAGCACGTTGTTGAAGTCATGGGCGATACCGCCCGCCAGCGTGCCGACTGCATTCATCTTCTGCGTCTGCGCCATCTGCGTCTCGAGCGCCTTCTGCTCGGTGATTTCAACGGCATAGACGATGGCCGCCTCTTCCGGCGCCTCGTCGCTCTGGTCGATGACGGCATTTACATAGAAACGGAAATGCCGGCCGTCATCCGCCGGGTGCAGCGAATCGAGCGGCGGGATGTCGCCCTGACGGTCCTTGGCGGCGTCGAGCGCCGATTGCAGGCGCAGACGATCCGTCTCGTGCACGATGGTTTCGAGTTTGGCTCCACGGTCGATATCGTCGCGCGAGACGACGCCGGAGAACAGTTTCAGGAACGGTGCATTGGTGCGCAGGATGCGGCCGCCGCCATCGACGGAGGCGATCGCCATGGGCGTGTTGTTGAAAAACCGCGTGAAGCGCATCGAGGCGATCGAAGCGGACTGATCGCTCTCGCCGCCCTCTTCGCGCGCCAGAACGATGGTGCGGCTTTCGCCGGGCGCGCCGTCGCGCATGGAGGAGACGCGGTGCACGATGCGCACCGGCAGGCTCTGTCCGTTGG
Organism: Shinella sp. CPCC 101442; assembly: GCF_024704725.1. GTDB lineage: Bacteria > Pseudomonadota > Alphaproteobacteria > Rhizobiales > Rhizobiaceae > Shinella. The sequence continues at coordinate 142,041 of NZ_JALIQS010000003.1, forward strand.
TCTTGCGAAGATCCAGATCCAGCGTCTCGGTCCGCTTGTGGCCGGGCTCGGCCTGCACGGACTGGATAAGGGCAAGCCCCTCGCCCGCCACCACATCGGCAATCAACAGCGAGCCCGGATGGAACTTCGCCAGATCGATGCCGAGCCATTCGGCGAGCGTGGCGTTGAGATAGACGATCTCACCCTTGCGGCCGGCGGAGAAGAAGCCGGCGGGCGCGTGGTCGAGATAGTCGATGGCGTTCTGCAGCTCCTTGAAGAAGCGTTCCTGATCGTCACGCTCGGAGGTGATGTCGGAGATCTGCCAGATATAGAGCGGCTGCCTGGCCTTGTCGCGGTTCGGCAGAACACGTGCCTTGAGGCGATACCAATGAGCGCCCGATCCACTCGCCGAAGACGGATTGAGCGCCTTCTGGACCCGGAATTCCTCCGCACCCTCCTTGCCCTCGTGCAGGCCGTTCGTCAGGCGATAGACGGCCTCGGTGGCGTCTCGGTTGCGCGACAGCAGCGTTTCGAGCGTCTGCACCTGCGTCGAGCCCACAGCCCCGGTCAGTGCGCCATAGGCGGCGTTGGCATAGACGATGCGGCCCTTGCGGTCGGTGACGACAGTGCCATCGGGGTGGGAATCGAGGAAGGAGCGCGCAAGATCGTCGGAGCCTGCGGCCTGTGGCATGATCTCGATAAAGCCGATGAGCGCCGAGACGACGAAGAAGATGCCGGCCATGGCAAGGACACCAAGCACGCCGAGCACGAGTTCGTTGTCGAGCTGGTTCTTGAAGACGATGAAGGCGCCGGCGGATGCGGCCAGTACGGCGGCAAGCACGACGACGCGCAGCGCCACCGCCGGCCGCACATTGCGGTCCACGATCGGCAGGTTGTCCTCGCCAGGCCGCTTCATCGTCGTCATCATTCCCTCATTCGCAACGGTTCGGTGCAGCGCTTGCAGCCGGATCCGATGCCAGAATCATTTTTATCCGCAGGAGGGAAGCGTAAAAAGCCGTCGAGGGAAAGCAAGCTCGCGAATTCACAGGGAATATTCCCGGCAAACCGTCGCAATTTCCGGCACCTGCGCTATTTGCGCGACGGTAATGGGGACAATAGGCGCTGGACAACACGTGACAAGCGCTTGTAGGAGCCCGCAAAAAGCCGTCAAATGCGGCATCGGCCCCATGGGCCAGTCTGCCGAGTAAGGAGTGCGCGCCATGTTCCAGGAGATTCTCGCGGAGAACGGCACGAAGTTCGTCATCGCCGCCGTGGTGGTGTTGCTCGGCCTCCTCTGCCTCGCGCTGGTGCTGTGGATCGTCCGTGGCCGTCCCTCTTCGCCCTTCATTCGCGGCGGACGCAACCGCACGCCGCGCCTGGCCGTGCTGGATGCCGCCGCAATCGACACACGCCGCCGCCTCGTGCTGGTGCGCCGCGACGATGTCGAACACCTCATCATGATCGGCGGGCCAACCGACATCGTCATCGAGACGCGCATTGCGACACCCTCTGCCACTGAGCATCCGGTGGAAAAACCGGTCCAGAAGGTCGAGCGCGCCGAGCCCGCGCCGGTGTTGCAGGAAACACCCGTGCGCGCTGCGGAAATCGCCGCCGCGCGTTCCACGGCGTCTGCGACCGCCGGCGCCACCGAACGCCGCCCCGCAGCCGCTCCGGATGGCGTGTCCTCCATGAGCAAGGTGCTCTATGCCGGCGACGACGAAGCCGCCGTCCGCGCCGCACAGGTCCGCCCGGTGACGCAACCGGTCACGACGCAGCAGCAGAACCCGGCGACCGCCCAGCAGCGCACGCCGGAGCGGCGTGCCGAAGACGTGCTGGAACAGAGCCGTCAGCGCGTGTTGGCAACGCAGCCTGCCGTTACCACGACCGCCCAGGCGACAGTCGGCCACCCCGTCCAGAGGCCGGTGACGACAACTGCTATCGCCAGGCCGGTATCGAATGTCGCCGACAATCCGGCGCTGGTCAGTGAATTCGAAAGGATTCTCGAAGCGGAAATGGCGAGCAATGCGGCGGCCACAAGCGCCGCCCGCACCGTAGCGCAGCCCGCAGCCATCACCAGCCAGGCGACGTCAGCGGGCGCGCAGGTCCAGCCCGTCGCCAAGAGCCGCGAGGAAACGGAAGCGGAAATGGCGCGCCTGCTCGGCGAAATCGCGGCAAACCGCAAGGGCTGATTTTCCCACCACCGCCTGGCGGAACGGCGTTAAAACCTGTCTCACCGCAGCGATAGAGACAAGTGCCACCGCGCAAACGCGAACCCAAAGCCACAAAAGGGAAAGCCGCTGGAAACGTCAGGTTTCCAGCGGCTTTCATTTGATTCGGTGCCGCGCAGTCCGAGAACTGCCGGCACCGGATGCGTCCGGTGTCGAGCTTCGTCAACGCAGCCCGCAGACCTCCTCAGATCCGCGGGTAACGCCTATTCGTCACGATACACCTTTTCCCGACGCTCATGGCGCTCCTGCGCCTCGATCGACAGCGTTGCGATCGGGCGGGCGTCGAGACGCTTGAGGCCGATCGGTTCGCCGGTTTCCTCGCAAAAGCCGTAGGTGCCTTCGTCTAGACGCTGGAGCGCTGCATCGATCTTTGAGATCAACTTGCGCTGTCGGTCACGAGCACGAAGCTCGATGGCACGGTCGGTTTCCGAGGATGCCCGGTCCGCGAGGTCCGGGTGGTTGGCGCTTTCTTCCGCCAGATGATCGAGGGTTTCGCGCGCTTCGCGCAGGATATCGTTTTTCCAGGCGTTCAGCTTCGCTCGGAAGTAAGCCCGCTGGCGTCCGTTCATGAATTCTTCGCCCTCATCGAGGACGAAACTGCTAAGATCGATCTTCTCACTCAACGCGATTCTCCTGAAGAACATCTCAAGGCGCGCTGTATATCCCCACGGGTAACGCGATTCAAGCCTGTCGGAACTTACCCACGGTTTTCGCGCATGCCTTTGTTTTAATCTCTGCCAGACTAATATTTCATCAAGATTACAACGGGATGGCAAAACCGCCCCGCCAGAGCGCCAAAATAGCCGCCGGTCATCCGCCACGACGCCATCTTCACGATCGGCCCTTTCGTCGTCCTGCCCTCAATTCAGGCACAGGTTGTTTGTTCCTGAAACGGATGATGCGGCCGTTTTCTTTCCCGAACCTGTCGAAGAGGCTGGATTCAGACTTATTTTAGCAAGTCATGCTTCTCTTCACCGTGGAGCAGGAGCGCGTTTTGATGTTTCGCAATTTGAAGGCAATTCTCACGATCGAGGCCGGCGACCCGGACCTCGTCCAGGCGCAGCTTGCCGCCTTCACCAAGCAGGTGCCGTTGCTCTATTTCATGCTGGTGACGAACACCGTCGCGCTCACCGTCACCCATTTCAACGCCGCACCCGCCGTCCTCACGCTCTATATTCCGTCCGCGCTCTATGCCGTCAGCCTGTTCAGGCTGGTTCACTGGTGGTTCAGCCGCCACCGGCGCTATACGCATGAAGAGGCGACCCTGCGTCTGCGCTCGACCTATCGCCTCACAGCGCTTCTCGGCGCCGGTTTCTGCGCCTGGTCGCTCAGCCTCTTTGCCTATGGCGATGCCTATCAGCAATCCCATGTCGCCTTCTACATCGCCAACACCGTCGTCGGCTGCATCTTCTGCCTGATGCATCTGCGCGCCGCGGCCCTCGCGCTGACGGCAATCGTGCTTGGCCCGTTCACCATCTTCTTCGGCACGTCGGGCAATCCCGTCTTCACGGCGCTGGCGCTCAACGTGGCGCTCGTCACCGCAGCCATGGTATTCATCCTGCTCACCTATTACCGGGATTTCCGCGCTCTCATCCAGTCGCAGAAGGAGCTGACCGCGCGACAGGCCGAGACCCAGCGCCTCAGCGACGAGAACCATCGTCTTGCCAATCTCGACAGCCTGACCAATCTGCCGAACCGCCGCCAGTTCCGCGCGGAGCTGGAGAAACGTCTCGTCGCAGCGGAAAAGAACGGCACGGGCCTCGCTCTCGGTCTCATCGATCTCGATGGTTTCAAACCGGTCAACGACACATTCGGCCACGGCATCGGCGACAAGCTGCTGATGGAGGTCGGCGAGCGGCTCTCCGTCTTTATGAAACAGAACATCTTCCCCGCCCGTCTCGGCGGCGACGAATTCGGCCTTGTCTTCGAGGGCATTCCCTGCCCGGACCGGCTGCGTGCGCTGGGCGAGGATATCTGCGCGGCTTTGCACGAACCCTATATCCTGAGCGGCCAGACGGCGCGTGTTTCGGGCTCGCTGGGCATTTCCATCCTGGGCGATGCCGGCACGACGGCGGACCGACTGTTCGATCGCGCCGATTTCGCCCTCTACCTCGCCAAGCAGAATTTTCGCGGCACGGCGGTCGTCTTTTCCGCAGAGCACGAGGCTGAGATCAGCGAGCAGGGCCGCATCCAGCAAGCGTTGCGCGCGGCCGATTTCGAGCAGGAAATGCACCTTGCCTTCCAGCCGATGGTGGACGCCGACACCAACGGCATTTCCGCCTATGAGGCGCTGGCCCGATGGGAAAGCCCTGCCCTCGGCAATGTGCCGCCCGGCGTCTTCATCCGTGCTGCCGAGCGCGCCGGTATCATCAGCCAGTTGACCGAGGTGCTAATGCATAAGGCACTGAGGGCGGCGAAGACCTGGCCGGGGCATATCCGTCTCTCCGTCAACCTCTCCACGCGCGATGTCGTCTCCAACAAGACCGTCGATGCGCTGCTCGACATCATCGCCGAAAGCGGCGTCGACCCGGCGCGCCTCGATATCGAGGTGACGGAAACCGCCGTCATGCGCAACTTCGCGCTCGCCGCCGAAAACATCCGCCGTTTTTCCGAGCGCGGCATCGGCGTCGCGCTCGACGATTTCGGCACAGGCCATTCGAGCCTCAGCTATGTGCACAAGCTGCCGCTCACCAAGATCAAGATCGACCGCAGCTTCATCGTCGATATCGCGAGCAACGAGCTTAGCCGCAGTATCGTGAAGACCATCGTCGACCTGTCACGCAACATCGGCTGCGTCTGCGTGGTCGAGGGCATGGAAACGGCCGAGCAGGTGGCGGCGCTGCGCGCGCTGGGTTGCCGCATGATGCAGGGCTACTACTTCGCCCGGCCACAGAAGCTGGAAGACACCCTCGCCTACCAGGCGACGTCGGACACGATCCTCAACCCGATCCTTCGCAAAACCGGTTGATCTTTCGCGCGAGGAAAGACATGAAGTCTGGAAGCGGCGAAAATTTTCGACCGCAGGCGATGGAGGACAGACTTGGCATCTTTCGGCGCACCGGCCTTCCGGCTCTATCTCCTTCGCCACGCCCGCGCGGCCTGGGCCGAGCCTGGCAAGACGGATTTCGACCGCACGCTCGACGATGACGGCTTTGCCGAGGCCGAGGTGATCGCCGAGGAAGCGTCCGACCAGGGTTACAAACCCGATCTTGTCATCTCCTCGACCGCCGTGCGCTGCCGGCAGACCGCCGAACCGTTCCAGCGGACGGTCAGCGAAGAGCTGTCCATCGACTATGTCGATTCGCTCTATTCCGGCACGATCGACACCTATGCCGAGCTGGCCTTCGCCGCACGGCAGGAAGCCTCCGTCATGATCATCGGTCACAACCCGATGATCGAGGAATTCTTCCACCGGCTCGTCGGCAAGGAGATCGCCGAGACCGCAGCGCCTTTCGGCTATCCGACGGCAGGCCTTGCGATCCTGGATTTCGACAAACGTCCGACGGAAGACGATTATGCCGGCGCCTGCCTTGCCGGCTTCATGATGCCCCGCCCCGCGCATTGACGGAAACGGCGGCGCCTCTTTTTTCGCCGGATTTCGGTTCCTATATCGCGATCGATGCTGGAAAGAGACCTTGCCCCCTAGCCTGACCACTCTCACCGACGAAGCCCTGCTCGCGCTCGACGCGCTGACCGGCCGTGCCGCCAATCTCGTTCATCCGTCGATCCGTCTCGGCGTGACGGGCCTGTCGCGCGCCGGCAAGACGGTCTTCATCTCCTCGCTCGTGCACAATCTCCTGAACGGTGGTCGCCTGCCGCTGTTCGAAGCCGGCCGCTCGGGCCGCGTTTCGAAGATCCGGCTGGAGCCGCAGCCGGACGATGCCGTGCCGCGCTTCCAGTACGAGGACCATATCCGCGCGCTCGTCGCCGACCGCCTCTGGCCGGATTCGACGCGGGCAATCTCGCAGCTGCGCATCACGCTCGACTATGAAAGCGCCTCAGGCTGGGGCCGGCTGTTCTCGCCCGGCAAACTCTCCATCGACATCGTCGACTATCCCGGCGAATGGCTGCTCGACCTGCCGCTGCTCGCGCAGGATTTCCGCACCTTCAGCGAAAACACCGTGACGCTGGCGGCGTCCGGCATCCGTGCGGAGCTTGCCCGCGACTGGCTGGCCCTGTCGGGAACGGTCGATCCCGGTGCCGCCGCATCGGAGGCGACCGCAAGGGCGCTGGCGGAAAGCTTTACCGCCTATCTGAAGGCCTGCAAATCGGACGAGCGCTCGCTTTCGACCCTGCCGCCTGGCCGCTTCCTCATGCCGGGCGACCTCGAAGGCTCGCCAGCCCTGACTTTTGCGCCGCTGCCGAACCTGTCGAAGGAGAGCCCTGCCAAGGGTTCGCTGCAGGCCATGATGGAACGCCGCTACGAGGCCTACAAGACCCATGTGGTCCGCCCTTTCTTCCGCGAGCATTTTGCCCGCCTCGACCGCCAGATCGTGCTGATCGACGCGCTGCAGGCGATCAATCGCGGCGCGGAGGCCGTGCATGATCTGGAACGCGCGCTGGGCGACGTCCTGGAGTGCTTCCGTTCCGGCACGAACAGTTTCTTGTCCTCCTTCGTCACGCGCCGCATCGACCGTATCGTCATTGCCGCGACGAAGGCCGATCACCTGCACCACGAGAGCCATGCACGGCTCGAGGCGGTCACCCGGCGGCTCGTCGAGCGCGCCATCGAGCGCATCGGCATGAGCGGCGCGGGTATCGAGGTCATGGCGCTCGCCTCCGTGCGCGCCACCCGCGAGGCGACCGTCAAGCACAATGGCGAGGACCTGCCTGTCATCGTCGGCGTGCCCATGGCAGGCGAGCGGATCAACGGCGAGACCTTCGACGGCGAGACGAAAACCGCGATATTTCCCGGTGACTTGCCGGAAAATCCGGATTCACTTTTCGAAGCGCTTGAATCACATTCTGAAGGCGACCCGCCGCTGCTCAACTTCGTGCGATTTCGTCCGCCGCATATCGAGGAGACCGCCGGCGGCCTGAAACTGTCGGTGCCGCACATCAGGCTCGACCGCGCGCTTCAATATCTCATCGGAGACCGGCTCGCATGAACGACCGTCCGCGCAAGCCCGCCGCCTTCTCGCTGCCGCCGGATGCAACCGTGCCGCCGGTGCGCAGCGAACCGCGCAAGCCTGCCGCCTTCGACAGCGCCGTGACGCTGACGCCGGATGCCGACGATCCGTTCATCGCGACGACGGCGGATCTGCCGGAACTCGCCCCGCCGGTCGCGACACCCCGCCCCCGTCGCCTCACCTTCGGCCGCATCGCCATCGGTGCACTCGGCCTCCTCTTGTCGCTCGCCGTCGGCCTCTGGGTCGATGCGCTGATCCGCGATCTCTTCAGCCGCAACGACTGGCTCGGCTATCTCGCGATCGGGGCCACGGCCGTTGCCGTGCTCGCCCTCATCGGCGTCGTGCTGCGCGAAGTCTGGGGCATTCGTCGCCTCGCCGCCGTGCAGGATCTCAAGCGCGATGTCACGGATGCGATGACCGCGCCGAAGCCGGCCGCCGGCCGCGCCATCGTCGCGCGCCTCGTGCATCTTCTTGCCGCCCGCCCGCAGACGGCCCGCGGCCGCGCCCGCCTTGCCGAAACCGAGGGCGAGATCATCGATTCGGCGCATCTCGTCGATCTCGCCGAGCGCGAACTGATGGCCCCGCTCGACCGCGAGGCGCGCGCACTGATTCTCGGCGCGGCAAAACGCGTCTCCATCGTCACTGCTGTCAGCCCCCGCGCGCTGGTCGATCTCGGCTATGTCATCTACGAGAGCAGCCGGCTGGTGCGCGGCATGGCGGAGCTTTACGGCGGCCGCCCCGGCAAACTGGGCATGCTGCGCCTGATGCGCGACGTCATCGCCCACCTCGCCGTGACCGGGTCCATCGCCATGGGCGACAGTCTGGTGCAGCAGTTGCTCGGCCATGGACTGGCCTCGAAGCTTTCCGCCCGACTCGGCGAAGGCGTGATCAACGGACTGATGACCGCACGCATCGGCATCGCCGCCATGGACCTTTGCCGCCCGATGCCCTTTCGCGCGCTCAAGCGCCCCGGCATCGGCGATTTCATCGGCGACCTGACGCCGGGCTCCGGCAACGATCGACGCGACGAGACGTGACCGCCTTGCAACACTGCGGTTTTCCGGAGCGCTAATCCTAGCAAAGATGAACGACACGGCGGGCGGAAACCGTCCATTAACCATTTTCGCGCAAATCTCGTCGCACCAAAGCAGGCCGAATGGCCGTCGCCCATCAAGGATCGTTCATGTACCCGCGCACCTCTTTGATCGCCCGCGCCTCCGTAGCGGCCTTCCTCGCAGCAGCCACCGCCTTCGCCACGCCAGCCTCCGCCGGTACGCGCGACAAGGCCTTTTTCGAACAGGTCACCGGCAGCTGGCAGGGCAAGGGCGAAATCGTCGCCGGCAAGTACAAGGGCACGAAATTCGCCTGCGACCTGACGGGTGATACCGCTCCCGCCAAGGGCACCGGCATCCAGCTCGACGGTTTCTGCCGCGTCGGCGTCTTCAAGCAGCCCATGTCGGCGCTGATCACCAAGGCGGGCGGCACCTACAAGGGAAAATTCCTCGACGGCGCTTCCGGCAAGGGCCTCGACATCACCTCCGGCCAGGTTGCCGGCAACAAGGTGGTCGTCGGCATCAACCGCCAGAAGCTGAACGGCGCGATGATCGCCCGGCTCGAGAGCGACAACAAGCTCAACATCACCATCTCGGTGAAGGTCGGGGAAAAGATGGTGCCGGTCATCGGCGTGTCGCTCGACCGCAGCCTCGACGACGTCGCCGTCGGTTCGATCAAGTAAGCGGGCACCATTCGGAGCCGGCACTCGCCGGCTCGATCCCTGTAACGTCAGCCTGTTTCAGCCAGTCCCCGACCGCGCGCCCGGCAACGATGAGATCGGGCGCGACATCCGCAAGCGGCATCAGCACGAAGCCGCGGCCCGTCATGCGCGGGTGCGGAAGCTCCAAGCGTCCGCCCGACTGCTCGATCCCCTCATAGCTCAGCACATCGATATCGATGGTACGCGGCCCCCAGCGCTCCTTGCGCTCCCGCTTCATGTCGCGCTCGATGCCCAGGCAGGCGTCGAGCAACGCCTCCGGCGAAAGCGTCGTCTCCACCAGCGCACAGGCATTGAAGAACCAGTCCTGATCGGTTTTGCCCCAGGGCGGCGTGCGGTAGAGCCGCGACACCGCAGTCACGCGGCAATCCGGCCGCGCGTCGAGCGTGCGCAACGCCTGCGCCATCGCCTCTACGGGTTCGCCGATATTGCCGCCAAGACCGAGCGAGGCCCGGCGAAAGGTTTCAGACGACATGATCGACTGTCACCTGCACGTAGTCGAGAACGCCGGGCACCGGCGCGTTCGGCTTCCGCACGGTGATCCGCGCGCGGGAAATCTGCGGGAAACGGGCGCAGAGAACGCCGGCGATCTCCTGCGCCAGCGCTTCGATGAGGTAGCGGCGCTGGCCGGTGACGATCTTCTCGATCTCCTGGAAAGCGACGCCGTAGTCCACAGTCGAATCGATCGAATCGTCGGAGAGCGGCCGCAGCGGCCGCACATCCAGTTCCGCATCGACGAAGAAACGCTGGCCCAGAAACTCTTCCGCATCATGCAGGCCATGGCGGGCGAAGAAGGCGCAGTTCTTGAGCGTGATCGTGTAGGTGGTGGTCATGGTTTTTCCTGTCTGGCTGTAGTCAGGCGCGTTCTTCGCGCGCCTTCACCTTGCGCTTTGCGTCCAGCATAGCATCCGCAATGGCAAGCGCATCCCTGTTGATTGCGACATCGTGCACCCGAAAGACCGCCGCGCCTGCGACACGCAGGAGCGCCGTCGTTGCGGCGGTGCCGGCATCCCGATCCGCCGCATCGCGGCCCGTGACAGCGCCGACGAAGCGCTTGCGCGAGGTGCCGGCAAGAATGGGCAGGCCGAACCCGAACAACTCGCCGAAGCGCGCCATCAGTTCGAGGTTCTCGTCCGTCTCCTTGGCAAAGCCAAAGCCGGGATCGAGCACCATGGCCTGCCGATCCACACCCGCCTCGCGGGCGATCTCCAGCGAGCGGCCGAGGAACAGATACTGATCCTCGACCACATCGGGCCTTTTCTGGCGATCGCGACCGGTATGCATGATGCAGAGCCCCGCACCGGTCTCAGCCGCGACGCGGGCGATATCGGGCTCGCGCTGCAGGCCATGCACGTCGTTGACGATATGCGCACCGGCAGCAACGGCAAGCCGCGCCGTCCCGGCCCGGTAGGTATCGACGGAGATGATGGCCTCGGTGGTAGCGGCCAGCGCCTCGATGACGGGGAGGATACGATCCTGCTCTTCCGTGGCCGTCACCGCCGCGGCGCCCGGCCGGGTGGATTCACCGCCGATATCGATGATTTCAGCGCCCTGTTCCAGACAGAGGATTGCCCGGGCTACCGCCGCATCGGCGCTGTCGAACAGCCCGCCGTCCGAAAAGGAATCAGGCGTGACGTTGACGATCGCCATCAAAATGCCGCGCGGGCCGAGCTCCAGATGCCGGCCATGGGCGAGCGCCCAGCGGAAGGGATCAAATGGCGAGACCATGGTGGTTTCCTTCGCGATTAACCAGCGTTCTGGAAAGGGTGTTGCGCTCGCCGAGCCTATGCCCCAAGCTTAAGAGAAGTTCAACCGGCCCCGGGCCGGCACTGCGTCGGGTGAACCCCGATGGCGAAAGGAATGCTGATTAGAATGAAGACCATCGCTCGCCTGATGGCCCTTGCCGCCCTCGTCTCCGCCACGCTCCAGCCGGCCGCCGCCGAAACGATCACCTCGAAATCCTTCGCCTATTTCTCCGTGGGAGGACGCACGGCGGCGGAGCTTGACGAGGAACTGTCCAAACGCGGCCCGATGATGAAACATTCCGGCTCCCGCCATCCGGGCGCCACGCGGATCAAGTGGGGCGGGTCTGTCACCTATGTGCGCCGCGGAGAGAAATGCGCGGTCGGCGATGCCAAGGTAACGCTCTCCACGCAGATCGTCCTGCCGCGCTGGAAGAACCGCAAACGCGCCACCCCCTCGCTCGCCCTGATCTGGGATACGCTGTCTGCAGACATCAAGCGCCACGAGGAACGCCATGCGGAAATCGCCCGCAGCCACGCCCGCGCGCTCGAGAAGACATTGAAGACCCTGCGGCCGGAAAGCGATTGCGAACGCATGCAGGCCCGCGTCGATCGGGCCACGGCAGACGCCGTTTCGAAGCACGATGCCGACCAGGCCCGCTTCGACAAGGTCGAATCGAAAAGCTTCAACGACCGCATGATGCGTCTCCTCACGCACCGTCTGAAGAGCCAGACCGAATAAGCTTGCGCGGCAACGCATGTATTTCCAGGGAAAGACTGAATGGAACCGGATCGGGCAAAGGCCCGATGCGCGTTCCATCCATGAAATGACTGGTTAGTTTTAGCGATAGCGCAAATCCGCAAATCACCGTACCTTCATATCAACGGTTAACGGGAAGAAGATTTTCCTTCCCGCAGTTGCATGAAACGGTTTGTAACAGGTTCTCCTGGCGCGTCCTTATCAAAGCAGCAGGTGTCTCCTCCCTCTCCTCGCTGCGATGCGCCCTCCTGGCCTCGCTCGTCTTGATCGACCGGCGAGGCTCTTTTTTTGCCTGTCTATTCTTGGGAAATTCTCAAACGGCCAAAACTCTTCTTCGGACAAGAAGATGATGCTGCATATTCATCGGCGCGAATTTGCCGCGATGAAGCGCGCACGCCGACGGGCGACACCGGAGGATGCCGCCGCAAAATTCCAACGTTGCAGGATGATGTCAGGCCTGGCGTTCCGGCACGTGAACCACGAGCCCGTCGAGCGCATCCGACATCTTGATCTGACAGGAGAGACGCGAGGTAGGACGCACCTCGTAGGCGAAGTCCAGCATGTCTTCTTCCATCGCCTCCGGCGGGCCGACGGTGGCGCTCCAGGCGTCGTCGACATAGACATGACAGGTCGCACAGGCGCAGGCGCCGCCGCACTCCGCCTCGATGCCCGGCACGGAGTTGCGTACAGCATTTTCCATGACGGTGGAGCCGTTGGCGACATCGAGGTCGTGGCGCGTGCCGTCGAAGGCGACGATGGTGAGTTTGCTCATAATGGGTTCCGGATTCTCAAAGGCTGCCCGAAGCGGGCGAATGAACGGCCGGCGAAAGGGTTTTCCAGAACGCCGGTTTTCCGGCGGTTGTTTCCAACAAAACCCCTCCCCAGTCAACATCGCGCGCGCGGCTGACGCTTGCAGGCCCGGATGCGCCATCGGCTTTTCCCGACGCGCCGGAGTGCAAGCATCGCCGGTTGCGACGATCAGCGGCAGAGCTTGAGGATGAAGTTTTCCGCCTCGACGACGGCGGCGGTGACACCGGCAAGCGCGATCGCATTGGCCGGGTTCTCTTCGAGCGCCGCAGCGGCCTTGGCGATTGCGCCCGCACCGACCGACTGGGCCGAGCCCTTGAGGCGGTGCGCAACGGCGGAGCGGGTTTCCCCCTCGCTCGCCGCCAGCTCCTTCATGCTTTCGCGCGCCTGGCGCGCGAACATCTGCAGCACTTCCAGTTCCAGAGCCTTGTCACCCATGGTCTGGCGCGCCAGATGCACCAGATCGATCGGCCGCCCATTCGAGGTACACATACCGCCTGCATTGTCAGGAGCCTCGAAGGCGATGTTGAGCGCTGCCATGTGCCAATATCCTTATTACGCTACGCACGCTTGTTTCGTTGTGATGCACGCGGGGCCGGATGCGACCGGGACCATGTCCCGGGGTCCGGCAGGGTCATGAGACACCATCCTGCGTGGCCGGCGCGGCTATCCGATTAAAAGAGGGCGCAATAGGGGCATGAATCGCAAACTATGGTTAACGGCTGAAAAATTGCCGTTTTCATAGATATTCCATCACGATACAAACGCCCCTCCCGTTAACTTCCTGTTAAGTTTCAAGCTAAGGGAGATGGCAATCAATTGTGTGATACAGGCTAATGTGTCACTACGATACGACCGGGATAGTCCCGGTGGATAAGCCGTGCGCGGAGATACATTGCTCTGTCGTTTCGGGTTATCGAGCGAATTTGGAATGAACGGCGGCCTGGACGCTGCTTGCCATGAGGGTAAGCAGCAAGACCGGCCACCAACCGGACGGTTCGAAGACGCCTGAGCAGCGGCAGAGCGTATGAGGCCCGTCCCGGAGAATGGTAACGAGGCGTAACCGCATGGCGACGAACAAGTCCACCGAGTCGATCGACGAAAAGGCTTTTCAGGCACTGGAAGAAGCGCTGAAGATCGATTTCGACGATCTGGAGCCGGAGACGCCCTCGAAGAAGGATGCGTCGGAGGCACGCGTGTCTGAACCAGCAGCCGGTGTTTCGAGCAAGACCCAGGAAAAGCCGGCGAGCCGCCCCGCAACGGGCGAGACACCGCGCAACCTGACGCCCGAGCCCGCGCCAAAAACCCCGGCCCTCACGCCCGCCAACGATGGCTCGCGCAAGTCGCCGGCAGCGATCCTGAAGTCGCTTGACGTCCGTTCCAGCCGGTCCTCGATGCGCATGGCCGTGCTCGCCTCCATCCTTTGGGTGATCGGCGGCCTCGGCGTCGCCAACCTTCTCTATGCACCGCAGATCTGGCAGATCCGTTCGGTCGCCGACCTCGTGGCGCTTCCCGGTGCCATCGGCATGGCCGTCGCCATCGTCATGCCGATCATGCTGTTCTTCGCCTTCGCGATCATGATCTCGCGCGCCCATGAGCTGCGCAGCGCCGCCCGCTCCATGGCTGAAGTCGCCCTTCGCCTGTCGGAGCCGGAAACCGTCGCGAGCGACCGCATCATGACGGTCGGCCAGGCCGTTCGCCGCGAAGTGTCCGCGATGAACGAGGGCATCGAGCGCACCATTGCGCGCGCCACCGAACTTGAAACCCTCGTACATTCGGAAGTGAACGCGCTCGAGCGCAGCTACACCGACAATGAAATGCGCGTGCGCACGCTCGTGCAGGAACTCGGTTCCGAGCGTGAAGCCATCGTCAGCCATGCCGAGCGCATCCGCTCCTCCATTTCCGGCGCCCATGAACAGCTGAAGGACGAGCTTGCGAGCGCCGGCGACAACATCACCCAGCGCCTTGCGACCTCGGGCGAGGCCTTCGCCTCCATGCTCGACACCCGCGCCGCCATGCTGATGGAAAAGTCCGACAGCGCGACGCAGACGATCGGCGCGATGCTTTCGGCCCGCACGGACAGCCTTCTCTCGACGCTGTCGTCCTCCGGTGTCGCACTCGCCAACGAATTCGACACCCGCCTCGACCACCTGACGAAGAGCCTGGGTTCCCGCGGCCGCGACCTGCTCCAGCAGTTCGAGACGCGTGCGACCTCGCTCGACACCAATACGGATAAGCTGAACGCAGCGCTCAACGAGCGCGCCAAGCAGCTCAACGAGACCCTGATCGCCCGGACCCGCGAAATCAGCGAAAGCCTGTCGGTCGGCCAGCACGCCGTCACCAACGGCCTCGACCAGGTTCTCCAGTCGATGAATGCCGCGCTCGACGAAAAGGGCGCACAGTTCCGCCAGAGCCTCAAGAACGCGGCCGATGACACGGTCATGGATCTCGATCTGCGCTCCGGCTTCTTCGACGAACGCATGCAGACGACCGTCGGTCAGATCGCCAGCGCCTTCGACAACCGCGTGGAAGAATTCGCCCAGGCCTTCGACCAGCGCGCCGGCTCACTCGACTCCAAGCTGATGGAAAGCCTCGGCCGCATCAACGAAACGGTCGCCAGCGGCCGCGATGCCATCGACGGCCTGCTCACATCGAGCATCGATCGCCTCGGCAACACGCTCACTGACCAGTCTTTCGCGCTGGCCACGACGCTTGCCACCAGCCAGGAAGTGCTCGAAAGCGCCGTCTCCGGCCACGCCGACGCCATCAACAATGCCGTCAGCGGCGCGCATGAGCGCGTCGGCGCGGCGCTGTCGGAAAAGTCGGCAGCCCTGCTCGGCGGCCTCTCGGACGTGCAGAATCGCATCGAAAGCGGTTTTGGCGCCCGCGCAGAGGCGCTGGCCGAGAGCATTTCGGGCAGCGAACGCCGCCTGACGGAAGCACTCGACAACCGCGGCACGGCCATCGCGACCGATATCCAGGCCGCCCAGGCGCGCATGGAAGAAGCGCTTGGCGCCCGCGCCGACGAAATCACGTCGACCATCGCGGCCAGCCACAACCGCCTCGACAGCGCGCTGACCGAGCGCACGGCCGCCCTCTCCGCCATGCTGAACGAGACCGGCAGCCAGCTCGAACAGTCGGTCGGTTCTGCCGCCGGCCGTGTTGAAACGGCACTGACGGGCGCTGCCCGCCAGATCGACGAAGTTATCACCGGACGCACCGCGAACCTCACCTCGGTGCTGTCCAACAGCGCCGGTTCAATGCAGTCCTCCATCGATGCCGCCGCAAGCCGCGTCGAAACCGTGCTCACCGAAGGCAGCCAGCAGCTCGGCGGCGTCCTGCATGGTCAGGCAACGGAATTTGCCGATGCGTTCTCCGGCCGCGCCGCCGAGATCGCGGAGGCCCTGTCCGGCCGCGCTTCGCAGCTTGCCGGTTCGCTCGTCAACACGCATGAGCAGATCCGCGCCACGCTCGACGACCGCATCAACGCAATCAATGTGGCGATCACCGATGGCCGCAACCAGCTCACCGAAACGCTGAACGAGCAGGCCACCAATATCGGCACGTCGATCGCGACCAGCGCCGGCATGCTGGAAATGTCGCTTGAGCAGCATGAGGAAACGCTTCGCCGCACCATCGACGGTAGCGCCGCCCTTCTCGATCACCGCGTGCGCGAAAGCGCAGGCGCCGTCGCCGAGCGCCTCAGCGAGACCTCGGCCAAGATCGCCGAAGCCGCCGACGCTTTCGGCGCGCGCATGGAAACGACGGTCGACAGCGTGGCAAGCCGCTTCGACACGACCGGCAGCCGCCTGGAAGAAAACCTCGGCAAGCTGGAAGCCCGCATCGAGCACAGCGTCGATAATGTCTCCGGCATCGTCGATACCGCCGCCTCGCGCATTTCCGACACGCTTTCCGAGCGCCTCAGCGATCTGGAAAGGGTCGGCGGCGACGTGTCGCTGCGCGTTTCCGACGCTCTCTCCCGCCCGATCGCCGAAGTCGATCGCATCGGCGACGAGACGACGGCGCGCATCGCAGCCGCACTTGCCGGCCGCGTCGGCGACATCGAGCGCGTCAGCGCCGACGCAGCCAACCGCATCGAAGGCGCCCTTTCCGGTCGTCTCGGCGATATCGAGCGCGTGACCACGGAAGCTGCCGAACGCCTTGACAACACGCTGACCGGCCGCACGCTCGAAATCGAGCTTATTGCCGACAATGCCGCCCAGCGCATCGATACCGCGCTCTCCGGCCGCGCCTCCGAAATCGAGCGCGCTGCCGGCGATAGCGCCCAGCGTATCGACAACCTGCTTTCCGGTCGGGCCTCCGAGATCGAACGGATTGCCGGTGACGTTGCCCAGCGCATCGGCGATACCCTTTCGAGCCGTACCTCCGAACTGGAACGCGTTGCCAGCGATACCGCAGAGCGTATCGACAGTGTGCTTTCCGGCCGCGCGTCCGAGATCGAACGCATCACGGGCGACGCTACCCAGCGTATCGACGTCACGCTTTCGGGTCGTGCCGCCGAAATCGAGCGCGTCACCGGCGCCGCCACGGCCCGCCTGGAGGGTGCACTGACGGAGCGCGCCAGCGAGATCGCCCGCCTTGCCGGCGAAGCGACCGACAAGATCGACGGTACGCTCGCACTGCGCACCGGCGACATCGAGCGCGTGTCCACCGCGGCCTCCGAGCGCATCGCCGCCACCATCGACGAAAAGACCGGCCGCATCGAGGAACGCCTCGGTACGATGGACCGGGCACTCACCATCGGTCTCGACAGCGTCAACCGCACGATCGACGGCAAGGCCGCGGGCCTTGCCCAGACGCTGCGCGACGCCGTCTCCCAGGCCGCCCACGACATGGATGCCGAAGCGATCCGCTCGGCTCAGTCGCTTGCAAAGACCGGCGAGGAATTCGCCCATCTGTCAAGCTCGCTGCGTGGCGCCGTCTCCCGCGCGGCACAGGAAATGGGCGTCGAAGCCCAGCGTGCGGCGGAGAATATCGCCAAGACCGGCGAGGATTTCGCTGAAAACCTGTCGGTCCGCAACGAAGCCTTCACCCGCTCCGTCGATGAAACCACCACCGCCGCTGTCGCCCGGTTTGCGGAAACCGAGAACCGTCTCACCAGCCAGGCGCAGTCGCTGCGCGCCGGTCTGGGCGACGTCGAAAAAGCTCTGGAAGCGCGCGGCGCCTCCATCCGCTCGACCCTCGACGAACGCACGCGTGAGCTCAACTCCATGCTGGCGAGCCGCACCGAGGAGCTGTCGCGCCTCATCAACGAGGAAGCCCGGCCCGTCATCGACGACTATGTCGCGGTCGGTCGCGAGGCTGTCGAGCGCATCACCGGCGTTGGCCGCGAGGCTGCCGAGCGCATCAGCGGGGTCGGTCGCGAGACCGCCGAAAGCATCAGCGGCGTCGCCCGTGAAAGCGCAGATCGCCTGCGCAACGAGAATGCCGCGCTGATCAACGCCATCTCCGCCCGCACGGCCGATACGCTGGCCGCCATCTCCAGCCGCACCGAAGAAGCGGCCGGCGCGATGCGCGACATCGAGAACGGCCTTGCCGCCAATGTCGAAGGCCTGATCGCCCGCCTTTCCGAAAGCAATGGCGCCATCGCCGGCCTGGTCGATTCCGCCAGCCAGACGCTCGGCGCTATCGACGGACGCCTCACCAGCACGTCGGAGCGCTTCACCACCTCCGCCGAGCGCGCAGCCGACATGGTCGCCACCACGTCGCGCCTGCTCGAAGGCAAGGTCGACCGACTGTCCGACATCTCGGCCGGCACGCTCTCGCAGATCGGCGGTATCGTCGGGCGCTTCGAGGACCATTCGAAGATCCTGTCGCAGGCCTCCGACCTGCTTGCCGCTGCCCAGTCGAACCTCGTCACGACGCTGGAAGAGCGCCAGGACGCGCTGCGGTCGCTTTCCATCGGCCTCGTCCAGCGCTCGGAAGAGATCGAAAAGACGATGCAGTCGCTCGAAGGCATGGTCGAAGGCGTCTTCAACCGCGCCGAAGAGCGTTCCGGCCTGATCGCCGGAAACCTGCGTGGCGGCATCCAGAGCTCGTTTGCCGAGGTCGGCCGCATTCTCGGCGAGACCGAGAAGCGCGCGGAGGCAGCCGCCACGACACTGCGGGATTCGCTGGTCAAGGCCGGTGAAGAAGCGGGCCAGTCCGTCGAAGGCGCGTTCACGCGCGCCGAAGAGCGGACCAAGGAAGTGGCCAATCGTCTACGCGGCAGCGTCGGCGCCTCGCTTTCCGATGTCGATCGCCTTCTCACCGAATCCGGCAAGAAGTCCGAGGCCGCCACGACCGTCATGCGCGAATCCATGCGCGAGGCCGTCGAGGAAGCCGTCGGCAAGTTCTCCGGCGCCACGGAAGAAATCCGCCGTGCGGCAAGCGAAATCCGCAAGGAACTCGACCAGACCCGCGGCGAACTGAAGCGCGGTGCCTTCGACCTTCCGGAAGAAGCCAAGGAAAACGCCGCCCAGATGCGCCGCGCCGTCAGCGAGCAGATCAAGGCGCTGCAGGACCTGTCCGACATCATCGGCAGGTCCTCGTCCGCGCTGGAAGTCTCCCGCCCGGCCGTCCAGCAGACCGTCGTGCAGCAGCCGGTGCAGGAAACGCGCGCTGTCGAGCCCCGTCGCGAAGAGCCCGCCCAGATGCGCGGCACCCTCGGCCTGGAGCGGGCCGCGAGTGCCACCGTGCCGCAGCGCGCGCAGCCCCTGCCCGCTGAGGCCGATGCCAAGACGGCCGGCGAAGGCGGCTGGATGCGGGATCTGCTGCGCGGCGCCGTGTCACGCGAGGAAGCCCAGTTCGCGCAGCCGCGCGGCGAGGCCCAGGCTGCCCGCCCGACCGAGGCACGCAACCCGCGCCACGTCGTGGAATCGCTGAACTCGCTCTCCGTCGATATCGCCCGCGCCATCGATCACGATGCCTCGGTCGATCTGTGGCGGCGCTATCAGCGCGGCGAGCGCGATGTCTTCACGCGCCGCCTCTACACGCTGAAGGGCCAGCAGACCTTCGACGAGATCAAGCGCAAATACGAGCGTGAGCCGGAATTCCGCACCGCGGTCGACCGCTACATCTCGGACTTCGAAAAGCTGCTCGCCGACGTTGCCCGCAACGACCGCGACAAGGTGATGACGCAGACCTATCTCACCTCCGACACCGGCAAGGTCTACACCATGCTGGCCCATGCGGCAGGCCGCTTCAGCTAAGCGGAATAGAAACAGATCCCATGACGGCCGTCCCTCGGGGCGGCCGTTTTTTTGTGATAACGCGCAGGTAACGTACATGTGAGGCGTCCATGCCGTTTCCCTCCACCAAAACCTTATAATCCGCGCTCTCCCCCTCTATATGCGTCTCGACGCACCTCGAAGGTGCCAAGGGGAAGAGAGACGAAATATGATTTTGATACAGGGATTTGGGCGTATTCTGGCAATGCTGGCGATTGCGCTGATGACGATCGTCACGGTGGTGGATGTCGCCGAGGCGCGCCGCGCCGGGAGCGGTTTCGGCAGCCGCGGCACGCGAACGTTCACCACGCCCTCGACGACGCGCACCTCGCCCACCGAGGCACAGCCCATTGACCGCACCATGACGCGCCAGCAATCAGCGCAACCCTCCGCCGGCCGCAACACGACCGCCACGAACCAGCGCCCCGGCCTCTTCGGCGGCTTTGGCGGCAGGCTGCTCGGCGGCCTGATGCTCGGCGGCCTCGTCGGCATGCTGCTCGGCTCAGGGCTCGGCGGCGGCATCGGCTTCCTCGGCCTCATCCTGCAGGTGGCGCTGATCGCCGGCCTGTTCTTCTTCCTCCGTCGCATGTTCGCGCAGCGTAATGCTCCCGCCTATGCCGGCAACGGCCAGGCGCGCAGCGCCTATCAGACCGGCGGCTCGGATTTCGAAATCCCGCGCATCGGCGGTGGCGCCCGGCAAGCGGCGGCCCAACCGAAATCCAATGATGAGATCGGCATCCAGCAGGCGGACCTCGAGCAGTTCGAAAGCCTGCTGAAGGAGCTGCAGGCGGCCTATGCGGCCGAAGACTTCCGCACGCTGCGCCAGATCACCACGCCGGAGGCCATGTCCTATATCGCCGAGGAACTCAGTGACAACGCGACCCAGGGCCTGAAGAACGAGGTGAAGGACGTTCACCTCGTGCAGGGCGATGTAGCCGAATCCTGGCGTGAGGGCACGGATGAATACGCGACCGTCGCCATGCGCTACGAGAGCATCGACGTCATGCGCGACCGTTCGACCGGCAGCCTCGTTTCCGGCGATCCGGACAATCTCACCGAGGCCGTCGAGATCTGGACGTTCCTGCGCCGCGACGGCGGCGAGTGGAAGGTTTCGGCCATCCAGGGCGTCGCGAACGCCTGAATGCAGAACGGTGCGCGGACTCCGCCGCGCACCGCTTCCTATAATTCTTAAATTCAGATTTAGATCGTGCTCAACGTCCAGCCGACGATGTCAGCGGTGACGCGGGCGAAGGCCGCATCAAGCGCCTTCACGAAAGCCGGATTACCGGAGCCCCCGACCGGCACTGCTGCGCGAAACACTTTCTGCGCCCGAACCGTGCCGTTGCGATCGTTGAGCAGCTTCGCCGATATTTCCACGACCGCCGTGTCCGCACCCGATGTCTGCACCTCGAAGGAGCGGATATCGGTGACGATCTGGTAGTCGATGGCAAGGCCCTGCCCCGGCATGCCGACACCACCGAGGCGGCCGCTGTTTTCGAAGGCCTGAACGAGCTTCGCCTGCACGATCTTGCTGAGACTGTCGCTCCACTGCGCCTGGCCGAGATACTGGATTTCCGAGGGCGACGGGCGGATGACGATCTGGTCGCCGTCGAGCGCTTTCAGCGCTGACGGCTGTGGCACGAGAATCTGCCGGTTCTTGGCCGACGGGCCTTCCACGGAGGCTAGTGCCGAAAGGCTGAACGTATCGTTCTTGGCCGCCTTGGTGCCGCAGGCGACAAGCGTTGCCGCCAGAACGGCGATGAGGGCAGCGCGCGCCGCCGTTCCGTTCCGCAACAACTCCATACCCGATACCGTCATCTCGTCCTCAAAAGCCACAGACTCAACGTTTAGCAGTGGCACAGCACGCTGTCACGGCTGCGCTACCGGACAAATTCGCGTCCGAAACATCCGGACTGCCATTGTGGGGATAGCGCCACACCTGCCGCTCAACGTCGGGTGCGGCCATCATACTGCTTCACCGTCTCGCCGCCGAACAGCAGGCGCTGCGGGTCACGCTCGAAGCCTGATATCGCGCTGTCGAGGTTCTGGATCGTCCGGCGTGTGTCGAGAACAAGCGCCTCGACATCGCGCAGGCCCGAACCGGAGAAACGCTGGAGACCGTCGGCGATCGGGCCGATGCGGCCGTTCAGCGTATCGGCCGCCTGCTTGATCGACTGCAGCGTGGCCTTGGCCTCGGCAAAGAGCGATTCGGAATCGCCCTCGCCCAGGAAGCCGTCGAGCTTGGCGAGCACGCCATCGACACGCGTGGAGGCGGTGTTGAGCTTGTTGGTCATCTGCTGCACGTCGGTGATGATCTGATCGATATCGCCCTGCCGCTCGCCGATACGGCTGGCGACGCCCGTGACCGATGCAATCGCCTTGCGGGCATCGGCGCTCGCAACCGAGATATTGTCGATCGCGCCGCTGACCTTCTGCGTATCGACGGCAGCAATCAGGTTGTCGACCTTGTCGAGCGCCGCGTTGGCGTTCTTGCCGAAGGTATCGAAGGTTTCCGCCGTCTTGCGGAAGCCCTCGACCGTCGTCTTCACATCACCCGAGGCAGCCGCGATATCCTTGCTGATCTTGTCGACATTGCCAACGAAGTCCTCGACCTTTTTCGGATCGACGGCCTTGATGAGGTCATCGACCGAAGCGAGCGTCGAATCCAGCCGGCCCGAAAGGTTGCGGAAGGTTTCCGACAGGCCGCCGACGCTCTTCAGGAACTCGTCGATATTCTTGCCGTTGCGGGCAAGCGAATCGGAAAACTGTTCGGCATTGCTGATCGTCTTGGTCAGCGGCCCGCGCGCATCGGCGACAAAGCCCTGGATGTCGGTGATGGCGGCATCGGCGCGTTTCAGGATCTTGTCGGCGGTCGACAGGATGTTGGTGACGCTCGACTGCTCGGCCTTGAGCACGGCGGCCGTCTCCGTGTCGAAGGCCTGCTGGAGGATGTTGGGATCGCCCGCGGTGCCGCCCGATAATTCGATATAGGCCGCGCCCGTAAGCCCCTGCACCTCCAGGACGGCAGTGGTCGAGTCTTTAACTGGAGCACTGGTCGAAACCTCCGTCATGGCGACGGAAAAGCGAGGATCGGCCGCATCGATGGCAAGGCTTCGCACGGAACCGACCGGAATGCCGTTGAAGCGAACGGGCGAGCCGATGCTGAGGCCGTTGGCGGAGCCCGGAATGCGGATGGCGAGCTGCGCCATGTCACCGCCGCGGCCATACTGTGACATCCAGTAGACAAAGCCGAAAGCGGCGGCCATCACAAGCACGGTGAAGAAACCGACGATGGCGTAGTTGGCTTTCGTTTCCATGCTTCAGGCTATCCCGCTTCGCAATTCCGACAGCCGGGGCAGCGAGGCTCCCGGACATTTTGTTCACGTCTTCCGGACGATGGACCGGGCGCGCTTGCCCTTGAAATAGGACTGCACCCATGGATCGTCAAAGGCCAGCATGTCCTCGATCGTGCCTTCGACCATAACCTTCTTCTGCCCGAGCACGGCGATGCGGTCGCAGACCGAAAACAGGCTGTCGAGGTCGTGAGTCACCATATACACGGTCAATCCCAGGGTGTCGCGCAGTTTGGCGATCAGGTCGTCGAATTCGGCCGCGCCGATCGGGTCGAGACCGGAGGTCGGCTCGTCGAGGAAGACCAGCGCCGGATCGAGCGCCAGGGCGCGCGCCAGCGCCGCGCGCTTGATCATGCCGCCGGAAAGCTCTGACGGATATTTGTCGGCGGCTTCCGGTGCGAGACCCACCAGCTCGATCTTCAGTTTTGCCAGCTCGTCCATCATCGCCTGCGGCAGGTCGAGATATTCGCGCATCGGTACCTGGATGTTTTCCTTCACCGTCAGCGAGGAGAACAGGGCGCCGTGCTGGAAGAGCACGCCGAGCTTCATGTCGAGCGCCAGCCGCTGGGCTTCCGTCGCCTTGTCGAAATCCGTGCCGAAGATGCGGATGTTACCGGAACGCCGCGGCAGCAGGCGCAGGACGGTGCGCATCAAAACGGATTTGCCGGTGCCCGAGGCGCCGACGAAGCCGAGAATCTCACCGCGATAGATATCGAGGTTCAGGCTGTCGAGCACGACATTGCTGCCGAAGCCCACGGTCAGATCCTTGACCGAGAGCACGACATTGTCCTGTTTTTCTGAAGCCGGATCCATGCGCGTTCCTAGAAATCGATTGCCGCGTAGAACATGGCGAAGAGACCATCGACGAGGATGACGACGAAGATCGACTTCACCACGGCGGCCGTGACGTGACGCCCGAGCGATTCAGCGCTGCCGCCGACCTTCAAGCCCTCCACCGCTGCGACGATGCCGATGATCAGCGCCATGAACGGTGCCTTGATCATGCCGGAAACAATGGTCGAAAGATCGATCGCCTCGCGCAGGCGCGAGAGGAACGTGTCGAAGGTGATGCCGGAATAGGCCCAGGCGACGCAAGCCGCGCCGAACAGCGCGGCGAAATTGGCGATGATGGTCAGGAGCGGCAGCGCGACGGTCAGCGCCACGAGCCGCGGGAAGACGAGTACGCCGACGGGGCTGAGGCCCATGACCTTCAGCGCGTCGATCTCCTCGCGCATCTTCATCGAGCCGATCTCGGCGGTGATGGCGCTGCCCGACCGGCCGGCGATCATGATGGCGGTCAGAAGCACGCCGATTTCACGCAACTGCAGGATGCCGACGAGATCGACGACAAAGACCTCCGCCCCGAAATAGCGCAGCTGGAAGGCGCCCTGCTGGGCGATGATGGCGCCGATGAGGAACGACATCAAAAGGATGATCGGCACGGCGCGCACGCCCATGTGGTCGATCTGGTGCACGATCGCCGCCGGCGAAAGCCCGCTCCGGCGGCCGAGCTTCAACTGCGCGCCGCGCACCGCCGAACCGAGGATGAACATGGCGGCCACCATGTCCTCCCAGGCGTCCACCATGACGCGTCCGACCGGCGAAAAGACGCGCTCGAACACCGTGGAGCGCGGGGCATTGCCTTCGCGCGGTTCGGCAAGCTTTTCCGGAAGGGCGGAAATGAGATCGGCATAACGTGCGCCATCACCGTCCCTGAGATGCACGTCCGCGCCACTGGCCTGCCGGCCCGTGATCGCCCGACGCACCAGCCAGGCACCGGCCGTGTCCATTTCAGAGACGCCGCTGAGGTCGATTTCCAGAGCCCCGCCCTTGGCGCCGGCCATCTCGGCGAGACGCTTGGCAGCGGTGACCGCGGTCGTGTTCACCCAGTGGCCGGAAAGGCGCCACACCTCCCCGCCGTCGTCCGGCAGGTTTTCGCTCACGATATCGGCTGAGGGGCTGGCGGCTGTGGTCAAGTCTCTTGCATCTTCCCGTGCTTGGGGCACAACATGCGCCTGTCTTATCGGCTCGCCGGCCATCTGTCACCGAACGAACCGGCAAAACCCCGTTTCCGCCTCGAATTTTTCGGGGCCAGCCAGGATCCCGCCCCATGCACCGTAGACTGCGCGCGACCGCCGAAACCTTCCCGATTGCCGGGGCTTTCACGATTTCACGCGGCGCCAAGACGACGGCCGAGGTGGTAACGTGCGAGATAGAGTCCTCCGGCAGCATTGGAAGGGGTGAATGCGTGCCCTACGCACGCTACGGCGAATCGGTGCCCGGCGTGCTGGCAGCCATCGAGGAGATGCGCGGCGCCATCGAAGGCGGCATCGGCCGGGAGGAACTTGCCGGTACCATGCCGGCGGGTGCGGCGCGTAACGCCATCGACTGCGCCCTTTGGGACCTTGAAGCGAAACTCTCCGGGGTGCCGACCTGGCAGGTCATCAACACCGTCGCCCCGCAGAAGCTCATCACAGCCTATACCCTGTCTCTCGGCGAACCCGAGGCCATGCAGCGCCATGCGGTCGAACATGCCGGCCGCGCCCTGCTCAAGGTGAAGGTCGGGACGGCGGACGATGCCGCCCGCATCAAGGCCGTGCGAGCCGGTGCGCCTGACAGCGCCATCATTCTCGACGCCAACGAGGGCTGGACGCCGGACAATCTCGCCTATCACTTCGCCGTCTGCGCCGAGGCGCGCATCGCGCTCGTCGAACAGCCGCTGCCGGCCGGAAACGATTCGGCGCTCGCCGGCTACGTCAGGCCCATCCCCGTTTGCGCGGACGAAAGCGTGCATCGCACGCAGGATGTGGCGAAGCTTGTCGACCGCTACGACGCGATCAACATCAAGCTCGACAAGGCCGGCGGCCTGACGGAGGCCTTGGCGCTGCGCGAAGTCGCGCGCGAGCAAGGGCTGAAGGTCATGGTCGGCTGCATGGTCGGCACCTCGCTCGGCATGGCACCGGCGGTGCTTCTGGCGCAGGGCGCCGATTTCGTCGATCTCGACGGTCCGCTGCTGCTGGCCCGCGACCGGGTGCCAGGCCTGCGCTACGAGGGCTCGTCCGTCTATCCGCCGGAGGCCACGCTCTGGGGCTGAAGGCGTGAGGCCGTGACCTTGGCGGCGATCACGCAGGCAAGGCCGGCGGCAGCGATGAACGACATCAGGTAAAAGCCCTGCACACCGTACCAATTGAAGACGAAACCGGAGACGAAGGTCGCCAACGCCGTGAAAATGCCGGTGTAGAAATAGTAAAGCCCCTGCGCGGACGCTTCCTGTTCTTCCGCCACGCGTTCCACCAGCCGGCTCTGCACGCTCATATGGATGATCGCATAGGTGAAGGCGTGCAGACATTGCAGCACGAAGTAGCCGGCAAAAGACATGTCCATTGGAAAGACGATCCAGCGCAGCACGGCCACGCTGCTGCCGACGATCATCATCGACCACAGATTGAAGCGGCGCCGAAGCTGAACGGCAAAGAGGAAAAAAACCACCTCCGCCATGACGCCGGCACTCCAGAGGATGCCGACATCCACGCCGCTGAAACCCATCTTCTGCCAGTAGATCGCCGAAAAGGCGAAGAGCATGGCGTGGCTGGCGTTGACGAGCGCAACGCCGATCAGCATGAGCTGCACATCCGCCTGCCGCAGCGTGTTTTTCGTCGGCAGCGTTGCAATCGCCGAGATCGGCGACGGCCGCCGCGGCTTGCCGACGCGGGGCGCGATCACCGCGCCGAGCACGGTCAGCACGAAGCCCACCGCCATCGCCGGCAGTACCATGGCGCCGCCATAGAGGCCGGCGAGCCATCCGCCGATCATCGTCGCGACGATGAAGGCGAGCGAACCCCAGAGACGCATCCTGCCGTAGTCGAAATTCCAGCGCCGCACGCCGGACAGCATGATCGCCTCGGTAATCGGCACATAGGGCGAATAGACAGCGCCCTGCAGCGTGTAAAGCAGCAGCACCGGCCAGAAAGATCCCGTCGCAAAGAGGGCAATCGCCGTCAGCAGCGACAGCACGGCCGACCAGGCCAGCATGATCGAGCGCTCACCGATTCGATCGGCAACGACGCCGGCCACAGGTGCGGTAAAGACGCGCACGAACATCGGCACGGCCAGAATGATGCCGATCTGGAGATCGCTCATTGAAAGCGTTTCGAGCCAGACCGGAAAGAACGGCAAGGCAATGCCGTTGACCATCATGGGCGCGCTGAAAACAAGGGCGATGCGCGCGACGAAGAACGGCGGCGCGCCTGACGTCACGTTAAACCCGGAAGGGGCGGTCATGGGCGGGGAACCTGTATTGGAACGCCCTCGCTCTAGCACGCCGATGTACGTACGCCAATCCGCTATTTCTGCCAGCTGCGTCCTGTCCGCTCCGGCCTGCGCCGCTCTGCGTCAGGCGGCCTCGGCCCCGGTCGCCACCACCACTCCAATGCTGCGGCTTGCGATCGCGACGGGTTCGGGGACGGCAGTCAGCTTCTGCCAGGTGATCAGTTCCATCTCGCCGTCATAGTGCTCGGCAATCGCCGTGCAGCTTTCCACCCAGTCGCCGCTGTTGATGTAGCGGATGCCGTCGATCTCGGTGATGACGGCATGGTGGATATGACCACAGATGACGCCGTCGGCATTGTTGCGACGGGCCTCCTCGACAACCACCTTCTGGAACTCGCCGATGAAATTCACGGCCGACTTGACCTGCTGCTTGGCCCAGGACGAGAACGACCAGTAAGGCAGGCCGAGGCGGCGGCGGATGGCGGCGAAGACGACGTTGATGGCGATGGCGGCATCATAAGCCCAATCGCCGAGATAGGCGACCACGCGGGCATGGCGCACCACGACGTCGAACTCGTCGCCGTGCAGCACGAGATAGCGCTTGCCGTCGGCAGCTTCGTGGATCATGCGCTCGGCCACCTCGACGCCACCGAAATGCGTCCCTGGGAAATCGCGCAGGAATTCGTCGTGATTGCCCGGAATATAGATGATGCGCGTACCCTTGCGCGCCTTGCGCAGGATTTTTTGCGTGACGTCGTTGAAGGACTGCGGCCAGTACCAGTTGCGCTTCAGCCGCCAGCCATCGACGATATCGCCGACTAGCACGATCGTCTCGGCCTCGTGGTGGCGCAGGAAGTCGATCAGGAAATCCGCCTTGGCCGCCTTTGATCCCAGATGCACATCCGAGATGAAGAGCGTGCGGAAGTGGCGGACATTGGGGTCGGCAGGCGTCGGGTTCATACGGTTCGTCTCCGGGTGGCCGGCCGCCGCGTTCCGTTTGGGACCGGCGGCTTTCCTCCCGTTGAAAACCAGACTCCTGTTTCAAATTGATGACACACCTATGCATTTTTGGTCCGCAAATAGGCATTGCACAGGGCGCGGAATGCGGCTTTATGGGAGTTTCCGGAAACTTCACGCGGCGACGCTTTCGTGGCATGTGGAGCCGCAAACCAAAACAGCATATGGCAGGAAACATCATGAGCACGGGTGACAAACCGAGGACGCAGAACGGCCCAGTCAGTGGCGACATCGACCAGCAGGCCCTCTTCTTCCACCGCCATCCCCGCCCGGGCAAGCTCGAGATCACCGCCACCAAGCCGCTCGGCAACCAGCGCGACCTCGCCCTCGCCTATTCCCCCGGTGTCGCGGCTCCCTGCCTCGCCATCCGCGACAATCCCGAAACGGCCGCCGACTACACAGCGCGCG
This sequence comes from Shinella sp. CPCC 101442, assembly GCF_024704725.1. GTDB lineage: Bacteria > Pseudomonadota > Alphaproteobacteria > Rhizobiales > Rhizobiaceae > Shinella. The sequence goes on from NZ_JALIQS010000003.1 coordinate 170,733, forward strand.
CCAATCTCGTGGCCGTCGTCTCGAACGGCACCGCCGTGCTCGGCCTCGGCAATATCGGTCCGCTGGCCTCCAAGCCCGTCATGGAAGGCAAGGCCGTCCTCTTCAAGAAATTCGCCGGCATCGACGTCTTCGACATCGAAATCGACGCACCGACCGTCGACGAGATGGTCAATGTCGTCTCCGCGCTGGAGCCGACCTTCGGCGGCATCAATCTCGAAGACATCAAGGCCCCGGAATGTTTCGAGGTCGAGCGCCAGCTGCGCGAGAAGATGGACATCCCTGTTTTCCACGACGACCAGCACGGCACGGCCATCATCGTCGCAGCCGCCGTCCTGAACGGCCTGGAGCTTGCCGGCAAGGCGCTCGGCGACGCCAAGATCGTCGCGTCGGGTGCGGGTGCGGCGGCCCTCGCCTGCCTCAACCAGCTCGTCGTACTCGGCGCCAAGGTGGAGAACATCTGGGTCCACGACATCGAAGGCCTCGTCTACAAGGGCCGCGAAGCGCTGATGGACCAGTGGAAGGCCATCTATGCGCAGAAGACCGACAAGCGCGCGCTGTCCGAAAGCATCGACGGCGCCGACGTCTTCCTCGGCCTGTCTGCCGCGGGCGTTCTGAAGCCCGAACTGCTTACCCGCATGGCCGAAAAGCCGTTGATCATGGCGCTCGCCAACCCGACGCCGGAAATCATGCCGGAAGAGGCCCGCGCGGTGCGCCCGGACGCGATGATCTGCACCGGCCGCTCGGACTTCCCAAACCAGGTCAACAACGTCCTGTGCTTCCCCTACATCTTCCGCGGCGCGCTCGATTGCGGCGCGCGCACGATCAACGAAGAGATGAAGATGGCCGCCGTGCGCGCCATCGCGGCACTCGCCCGTGAGGAAGTGTCGGACGTCGCCGCCCGTGCCTATTCCGGCGACACGCCGAGCTTTGGTCCGAACTACCTGATCCCCTCGCCCTTCGACCAGCGCCTGATCCTGCGCATCGCGCCGGCCGTCGCCCGTGCGGCCGCCGAAACCGGCGTGGCCACCCGCCCGATCACCGACTTCGATGCCTATCTCGATCAGCTCAACCGCTTCGTCTGGCGTTCCGGCTTCATCATGAAGCCGATCTTTGCCGCAGCGAAAAAGGCCGAGAAGAAGCGCGTGATCTTTGCTGAGGGCGAGGACGAGCGCGTGCTGCGCGCCGCCCAGGTGCTGCTGGAGGAGAATACCGCAAAGCCGATCCTCATCGGCCGTCCGCAGATCATCGAGACGCGCCTCAAGCGCTACGGCCTGCGCGTACGCCCGAATGTCGATTTCGAGGTGGTCAACCCGGAGGACGATCCGCGCTACCGCGACTATGTCGAGGACTATATCCGCCTCGTCGGCCGCAAGGGCGTCAATCCGGAAGCCGCCCGCACCATCGTGCGCACCAACCAGACGGTCATCGCAGCCCTCTCCGTCAAGCGCGGCGAAGCGGATGCCATGATCTGCGGCATCGAGGGCCGCTATGCGCGGCATCTTCGCGATGTCAGCCAGATCATCGGCAAGCGACCGGGCGTGCTCGATTTCTCCGGCCTCAGCCTGCTGATCTCGCAGCGCGGCGCGACCTTCTTCACCGATACCTATGTCACGATGGAGCCGACGGCCGAGGAAGTGGCCGAGATGACCATCATGGCTGCGCAGGAAATCCGCCGCTTCGGCATCACGCCGCGCGCAGCGCTGGTCTCCCATTCGAACTTCGGTTCACGCGATTCGGACAGCGCCCTCAAGATGCGCCGGGCGATGGAACTGGTGCGCGAACAGGATCCCGACCTCGAAGCCGACGGTGAAATGCACGGCGATGCCGCGATTTCCGAGGCGTTGCGCCAGCGCGTCATGCCGAACTCGACGCTGACGGGCGAAGCCAACCTGCTGGTCTTCCCGAATCTCGACGCTGCCAACATCACGCTCGGCGTCGTCAAGACGATGACGGACAGCCTGCATGTCGGCCCCATCCTGCTCGGCGCCGCCCTGCCCGCCCACATCCTGTCGCCATCCGCGACCTCGCGCGGTGTGGTCAACATGGCCGCACTCGCCGTCGTGGAAGCATCCTATCCGGCCTGATTGGCAAGGATCGCCTTACAAAACGGCCGCCGCCTCGGCGGCCGTTTTCGTTTGCGGGGCGGTACGATCGGCATCGTGCGCCTCCCACCAGTCGCCCAGCGCATCCACCAGCGGCATCAGGCTGAGCCCCGCTGGCGTGAGATCGTATTCGACCCGCAGCGGATAGCCATCGAAGACCGTCCGCGCGACGATGCCCGCCTTTTCCAGCTTGCGCAGCTCGAGTGTCAGGATGCGATGCGACACCGTCGGATTGTCACGGCGAAGATCGCTGAACCGCTTCGTCCCGTCCTTCAGGTAGTAGATCAAAAGCGTCGGCCAGCGTCCGCCCAGGACCTGCATGACCTCCTCGATCGGGCAACGGGAAACGAGATCCTTCATGGCGGGCTCCGGTCTGGTGACAAAAATGTGCGTAATTTACATGGGGGCGGGCAAGGCCTAGGTCCAGTGTCGCTGCGCAGCGTGGTCAACAGAAATCACGGAGAACACCATTGGAACCGATCCTCATTTATGGCTTCCCCGCCGGAAGCTCCATGGGCCTTGTGGCCGCGCTGGAATGGCTGGGAAAGCCCTATCGGCTGTGCCGCGTCGACATGCTGGGCGAGATGCGCGACGCATCCTATGCCCGGCTCAACGCCCGCCACGAGACACCGGCGCTCGTCACCGACGACGGCCGGGTGATCATCGAAACCATGGCAATCGCGCAGTGGTTTACCGCCCGCGACACGCAACGGCGTATCAGCTTCGACCCTCAATCGGCCGAAGCCGATCGCATGGTCCAGCTCATGGCCTATATCAACACCGGCTTCACCGGCGCGTTTTCTCCGCTGTGGTCGGCGCTTGAAATGGAAACGCCGGACCCGATCCTGCAGCAGTCGCTGCGCACATGGGGTCGGGAGGCCGTCATCGAGCGGCACGACAAGCTGGAGGCCATGCTCGGCGCCACGCCCTACCTCGTCGGCGAACGCCCGACGCTCGCCGACAGCGTCCTGATCGGCGTCGCCCGCTGGCTCGACTATCACGAGGTCGCGCCAGCCGAGCGCTGGCCGCGCATCGCGGCGGTCCGCCGCCGGCTGGAAGCGGACCCGGCCGTGCGTTTCGCCACCGCGCTCGAAAGCGGCGAGACCCCGGACGGCTCCGGCGCCTTCATGGGGCATGTACCGCTCGCCGAGGTCATCGAGCGTTTCGGTCGCGCCTGATGTAGAAAGGCCGGGATCAGCCCGGCCTTTCCCTCCTACGCCACCGTCAGTTCCAGCCGGCGCGTGATGCCGATCGCCTGCAGGAAGGCCTCGTCGTGGCTGACGACGAGCAGCGCGCCGTCATAGGCCCGAAGCCCCGCTTCCACGGCCTCGATGGAATCGATGTCGAGATGGTTGGTCGGCTCATCGAGGATGAGCAGCGGCGGCGGCGTCTCGCCGCCAAGCACGCAGGCAAGCCCGGCCCGCAGCAATTGTCCGCCACTGAGACTTCCGCCACCCTGCAAGGCCGCATCGGCCCGGAACATGAAGCGCGCCAGCGCCGCCCGGCAGGCGTTCTCGTTGGCCTCCGGATTGAGACGGCGGAAGTTATCTCGGATCGAGAGACCGGCATCCAGCAGGCTGACACGCTGGTCGAGCACCGCGAAGTCCGTGAAGACGCGTACGCTGCCTTGTGACGGCTGCACCTGTCCCGTCACGAGCGCGAGCAAGGTCGTCTTGCCGGAGCCGTTCGGCCCCGTCACCGCGAGGCGCTCCGGCCCCGTGATCACAACGGAAAGATCGCGAAGAACCGGCCGTTCCGGCACATAGCCAGCCGTCACGGCATCGATCTTCAGCACCGTCTTCCCGGCCGCCAGATGCGTGGAGGGTAGGCTGACGGTCAGCGGTTGGAGAATTTCGATGCGTTCGCGCGCAGTCGCAACCGCCTCGACCGCCTGTGCCTGCCGGCTTTCGGCCAGCCGCGCATTCGCCCCGCTCGTCAGCTCGCTGCGCTCCTTCATGGCACCCAGCATGATGCGCGGTATGTCGCCGCGTGCCTTTTTCCTGCGGCCGGCACCGTCCTTGCGCGCCTTCCGCTCCGCAACCACCTGAATGGTGCGTGACACTTCAGCGGCCTGTTTTTCCGCATGGGAAAGGTCGTGCTGCGCGGCCGCCAGCTCCAGCGCCTTGCGTGCGCGGTAGGCACTCCAGTTGCCGCCGTAGCGCGTGGCGCCAAGCGATGTCAGTTCGACGATGGCATCCATCGTTTCCAGCAATTCACGATCATGGCTGACGACCACTGCGCCGGCCCGCCAACCCGCGAGCATGTCGATCACGGCCTGCCTGCCGTCCCGGTCGAGGTTGTTCGTGGGCTCGTCGAGCAGCAGGAAATCCGGTGCGCTAAACAGAAGCGCCGCCAGCGCCGCGCGCGTGCGCTGTCCACCGGATAGAGTCACCAGACGCGTCTCGGCAAATGCCTCCAGCCCGACGCGGGCCAGGGCGACGGCGAGGCGCGCTTCAAGTGTCCAGTCGGCCTGCGCCAGCGCCGCGGCATCCGCCTCCCCGCGTTCGGCGCGGCGCAGCAGGTCGAGCGCCTCTTCGATGCCGAAAAGGCTGGCGACGGTTTCCTGCGGACCGACCTGCACGCTCTGGCGCAGCACGCCGATGGTGCCATCGACAGAAATGGTACCGGTAAGTGGCTGGAGATCGCCCGTCGTCAGCTTGAGCAGCGTTGTCTTGCCGACGCCGTTGCGGCCGACAAGGCCGGCGCGTTCGCGGCCGAAGCTCACATCGAGATTGGAAAGAAGCGCGTGGCCGTCAGGCGTGGACCACGAAATCTTGGAGAGGGTGATGGAAGGCATGGATACGGAATTCCCCGAGGACAAAACGAAGTCGATTTGTGATCGGGTTGAAATCCATGCTGCACCATCCGGTCGGTGTTGACGACGGAAGGATATGTAGAGCCCGACCGGCGGCCTTGCAAGAGCAAGCGGCCGGTCAGGCAGAACGAAGAGCTTAGGCCACGGGCGGCTTGTCGAGGCGCTTGGACCATTCCTCAGCCTTGCCGAGGCCTGCATCCCGCCAGGGCGATCCCTTGATGCCAAGCTTGCTGCGCAGACGCATGCCCGAGATGATCCAGCGGTTCATGCCGGATGCGATGAAGGGCAGCGACGCGATATGAAGGCCGGTGAAAGGCAGGAACGGGTTGCGGCGGAGCGATCCGTAGATCTCGATGCGCGTTGTCGTCTTGTAGCTCGGGCTGCGGGCATGGAAACCATGCGTATCTGCAACGACGAGCGTGTTGGCCTTCACGGTCATCTTCACCGGCTGGCTGTAACCAAGCGCGCCAAGCTCATCCGGCATGATGCGCAGCGAGCCGCGGGCGGAATAGATGTTCTCCAGCGCATCGGCGTTCTCGCTGATGCCGCGCTCCCAGGCGAGGCGTTGCGGCGTCATTTCGTGCGATCCCGGCACGTAGGCGAACGGGCCATCCTCTTCGCCGACATCGCGCAGGAACAGCCAGGCCTTCGCCGTCGGCTGGAACGTATCGCTGTGTAGCGCCGTCTGTGGATCGGTCGAGCCTGCGGAGACGACCGACGGCAGCGCCATGACGATCTGCACGACGAGCAGCGGCTGGCCATCGTGGGAAGAGACATAACGCAAGAGATTGGTGAGGCGCGGGTCGTTGCGCGCGGCCTTGAAGCCGGGCAGGCTTTCGAGGTCGCTGTCGTCTATGATCGCGCGCCGCGTGACCGTCGTCCCCTGCTTCATGTCATGGCGTTCGAAATCGCGTTCGGCGAGTTCCCGCGTGACGGCCTCGAAAACCTCGGGTGACAGAAAGTTCTCGATCTTCACGAAGCCGGTTTCGGCATATTGCCGACGGTGGTCCGGCGCGACGAGGTTTTCCAGCTTCTTGCGACGCCAGGCGGCCATGCGCATGGCCAGCGAGACGCGCTTTTCATGCAGGCCCTTCTTGTTGAGCCACTTGCTGCCGATAACAGGATTGTCGGCAAAGGATTTTGCGCCCGAAGCGAGCTGGAGCGCGTAGAGAGGGCTCAACAAGACTGACGATATCTTCATAGTCACCTGCCTGCGGGATGATCCTGCCGCCGAACGGGCGACCCGTGCCATAACCGGCTGTTGTATTTGCCGAGAGTGCTACACCAAGCCCCCTGCGAGATCAATTGCATGTCGCAAGCAAAGATGACTGAAGAATTCATATTATATCCCCGCCCGTTAATCACAAATTTGGGAGCGCGTTGCACCGCGCGCCCCGTGGCTTATGATAGAGATCGAAAAACGGCCACATCCGACCGTCTTCCACGCTCAACCATGGGATTTCAGGACGTGAAAGGACGCTTCCGCCTTCTGCTCGCCATCGCGACCAGCCTGCCGCTGCTCATTTCGGGCGGTGCTGCAGCGTCGGACGTCTGCGAACGGATTCAGGCGGAACTGGCGAACCTTCCCCGAGTGCTCGTCGATACGGCGAGCGCCCGAAAATATGCCGGCGCCATCGCCCGCCAGAATATCCAGCTGCGCAAGGCCAAGAGCGATCAGCGCCGTCTCGGTTGCTCCAGTGGCAGCATCACCGTCTTCGGCGGCGAGAACGAAGCGGCCTGCGATACGCTGGACGCAGTCGTCAGCAAGATGGAGCGCAATCTCTATATCCTCGATCGCAAGCGCCGCGAATTTGCCGGCGGCACATCCTCGCAAGGGTCGCGCAACCGCCTGCTCGCATCGCTGGAAACGAACGGCTGCAACGACGAGGCGAAGGTGATGCCGATTGCGGCGACCGAGACCTTGCGCACCTTGCAGGATGATACGCGCACCCTGCCGCTCGGCACGATGCCCGAGGATGGCGAGCGGCTGCAACTGCGCTCGCTCGGCGGCAGTTCCGGCCATGGGAACCTGCGTACCGTCTGCGTGCGTACATGTGACGGCGGTTTCTTTCCCATTTCCTCCGGAGCCACGCCACTCGATTTCCGCCGCGACCAGAAGGTCTGCGCGATGATGTGCCCGCAGACCGAGACGCAGCTCTTCTACCAGTCGATGACGCCGGGCCAGGAAACCGAGCAGATGACCTCGACCGTCACCGGCCGACCCTACCGCGATCTCGAACACGCCTTCGGCTACCGCACCCGCGACCTCTCGAAGCCCGGCGCGTGCGGCTGCAATCTCTCCGCCTACTATCAGGAGATGATCAAACGCCAGAAGGCCATGAAGGGCGACACGGCGAGCACGGCGGACGGCGGTCTCCCGGAAACCGGCTCCGTCACGACGATCACCACCCTGCCGCACAAGCAGGAAACGATGAAAACACCTGCGAAGATCGAGGATCGCGTCTACGATCCCACCCACAACAAGGTGCGCACCGTCGGCCCCGCCTTCCTGCCGGAAAACGAGTCCGCCATCGATCTCGGCCGCCCGGCCGATGCCGGCGTCAACTGACGACGCTATAGCGTTTCCGGCCAGCGTTCTTCGAATACAAGCTCCTCCAGCGGCAGGCGCTGCCGCCAGCCTTTCACCGCAAGCTCCGGCTCGGCGTAGAGTTGGTCGACGAAGCCGACACAGAGCCAGGCGACGATTTCCACATGTTGGGGAATGCCGAGAATTTCCCTGACATCGTCGTCGTGGAAAATGCTGACCCAGCCGACGCCGACGCCTTCCGCGCGGGCAGCAAGCCAGAGGTTCTGCACGGCACAGACTGTGGAATAGACATCCATGCGCGGATTGTGCGTTCGGCCCAGCACCACGGCGCCGCCACGCGTGGGATCGCAGGTCACGCAAATCGACAGCGGCGCCTTCAGGATACCCTCTAGCTTCAACGCCCGGTATTGCGTCTGCCGTTCGCCGGTAAACATATCGGCGGCCTCGGCATTGGCCTTGAGGAAAGCGCCATGCACGGCACGCCGTGTTGCCTCGCTGCGCACCAGCAGGAAGTTCCACGGTTGCATGAAGCCGACGGAAGGCGCGCTGTGGGCGGCCTGAAGCAGGCGACCGACAAGATCGTGCGGCAACGGATCCGGCAGGAACTGGTCGCGCACATCACGGCGCGTTTCGATGGCGCGATAGACGGCCTGTCTTTCCTCGCACGGGAAAGCGCCGGCCCGGACGAGGTCGTCCGAGAGTTCTGTTCGCATCGTCTTCTCCCCAACAATGCGTACAACCTGCCGCCGTCCGCGCGGTTCGGTCTATCTCGCCAGGCCGGTCTTCTGACTTCGGTTCACACGGTCCGCGCCTGCCTTCCCGGTTCAACAACCAGTGGCAAAAGCCTGAATCGATTCAAACTTTTACGGCGCGAGCCATCCCCGTCACAGCGTTGGGCACGTTCCGGACCTGGGCTTGGACACCCGCACCGGCTTCCCGATTCTCCCGCCTCGAACGGGCACCTGACTGAGATGGATATGCGCATGGCCTGCCGGCGCGATCAAGTCCGCCCACGCCGCGCACAGCCCTTATTGCGCCGCGGCAGGCGCGGCGTGCACGTCATCGCGGCCATTTCCGTCAGGCGGCGCGCGCCGCACCCGCCTCAGCCACCACGCCATCGTCGATATCGTTGGCATGGACGGCGCGGTTGCGGCCCGCATGCTTGGCGGCATAGAGCGCGGCATCGGCCATGACCATGACATCGTGCAGGCTGCCGCCGTGATCGGGGAACTGCGCAATGCCCGCACTCCCGCCGATCAGCAGAAGCTGGCCGTCATAGGCGATCGGCACCTGCGCGTCGCGCACCAGCGCCTCAGCAAGCTCCACGAGGGTTTCGCGGGAAAAAGCACCGTTGAGAAGGACGGAGAACTCGTCGCCGCCAAGGCGCGCCACCGTCCCCTGTTTGCCGACACGCTCGGAAAAGCGCCGCGCCACCGCCTGCAACACGACATCGCCCGCCGCATGACCGTGCCGGTCGTTGACGGCCTTGAACTTGTCGAGGTCGAGCGCAAGAACGGCGAAGGGCTTGCCGTGACCTTTGGCGATGGTACGGCGGACTTCGTCATCGAAGCCGCTGCGATTCTTCAGCCCTGTCAGGGGATCGTGCCGGGCGAGGAAGGCGTTTTTCGCCTCGCTTCGCTGCAGCGCCTTGACCAGCGCCGAGAAGCGCAGGGTGACGAAAAGCATGACGCCGGCAAAGACCAGCACGAAGATGGCGATCTGCGGCAGCGCCGACTGCCAGACGAAGGTGCCCGGCATATTGGGTCGCCAGGACGCTACCATCGGATTATAGGCATCGCCGCCGACAGGCGCCATGACGAGGCCCGGTTCTTCGGTGACGATCGGCGTGAAACCGAGATCGTGCACGCCAAGCCGCTGCTCGGCATTGGACAACATCTTTTGCGAGACCGGCTTGACGGTGATGAGCAGCGTCGGCTCCAGCCGGCTTGCGGGAATATAGAGCGATTTCGGAACGACCGCCTGCACGACGACGATGCTCATGACGCGGTCGATAAGCCGCATGCCCGAGACGTGGATTTCCGGCAGCGCCGGCGTCAGGAGATCCGGATCCTCCTTGGCGCGTGCCACCTGCCAGCCACCGCGGTCAGGCGACAGCGCCTCACGGTAGGCGCGTTCGGCACGGCGGGTAAGATCGCTCACCCATTGCAACTTTTCGCGCGCCTTTCGCTCGGAAACCTTTTCCCCGCGATGCACACCGAGAATTTTCTCGCCATCCGGCGAGGTCAGGATCATCCAGGAGAAACCGAAGTCGGACCACATCCAGTCGCGCATCTGGTCATGCACGAAACCATCGTTGGGCATGCCGTGAGCAAGCGCGTTGAAACTCTTGTCCCAGAAGGAGAGCTGGCTCTGGTACTGCACCACCTGGTCGATCTGGTGGCTGAATTCGTTGCGAACCAGCGTGCGCTCGGTCTCGGCGACGAAGCTGTCGGCGCGCTCGATGGAATAGTCGAGAACGAAGAAGTTTGCCGCGCCGAAAAGTCCGACGATCATCACAGCTGCGGCACGGATCGCGAAATTCACCCTACGGCGCCGCCCCGTTCGACCGTCTTCCGCCTTGTCCGCCATCGTCACCCCTGCCTGTCCCCCACCCGTTTCGGGCATTGTTGAACAGAGGCTAGCCGACAGACCGCAAAATTCGCTTAAACAGGCTGGTGAGCGAATACTTAACCTGCACGCACAGGAAATTGCGGTCAGGCCGGCGCATAGCGCACGAAGGCGAATTCGCTGCCGTCAGGCGACCAGTTCGGCACGTTCATCGTGCCTTGCCCACCGAAAAGCTCGAACAGAATCCTAGCATTGCCGCCATCCATATCCATGAGCCGCAGCCGCACGTCGAGATCGCGCGGATGATCGAAGACATCGCCATCATAGGAGAGCACAAGCAGGTGTTTTCCATCCGGCGACGGATGCGGGAACCAGTCGCCATAGGGGCTGTCGGTGATGCGTGTCGGCTCCGAACCGTCAGGCCGCACCCGCCATATTTGCATGAGCCCCGTGCGGCTGGAGTTGAAATAGATCCACGCGCCGTCAGGAGAATAGTCCGGCCCGTCATTGCGGCCCTCGCCAAACGTCAACCGCAGCTCGGCGCCACCCTCGACAGGAATGGTATAGATATCGAAGGCATCACCCCGGATACCGCAATAGGCAAGCGTCTCTCCATCCGGCGACCAGCCATGCCAATAGGACGGCAGGTTCGGCGTCACGAGCCGGGGCGCACCGCCTTCGGCCGGCAGCACGTAGATCGCCGATTTGCCGAATTCCACCTTGTCGCTGACAACGAGCAGGCGACCGTCGGGCGAGAGCCCGTGATCGTTGTTGCACTGAACAGCAAAACCGGTATCGATCCGCTCCGGCCCGCCGCCAGCCAGCGCCAGTCGGTAAAGCACCCCATCGCCATTGATGACCAGAAACCGCCCGTCCCGCGAAAAATTCGGTGCCTCGACCAATTTCTCCGTCTGCCAGACGACACGCGTCCGGCCGGTGACAATGTTGTGGATTTCGACGGAGCTGCGCATGGTTTATCCCCGGTCACGATACCGGTTGGTGATGGGGTAGCGGCGGTCGCGGCCGAAGTTTTTCTTGGTGATCTTCACGCCGGGCGCCGACTGGCGGCGCTTGTATTCGGCGATGTAGAGCAGGTGCTCGATGCGGTGCACCGTCTTTACGTCATGGCCGCGCGCGACGATCTCCTCCGTGCTCATCTCCATTTCGACGAGGCATTCGAGGATGTCGTCGAGAACGGGATAGGGTGGAAGCGAATCCTGGTCGGTCTGGTTGGGACGAAGCTCGGCCGAGGGCGCCTTGTCGATGATGTTCTTCGGGATCACCTCGCCGGTCGGACCGAGCGCGCCCGGTGGCAGGTGGGTGTTGCGCCAGCTGGAGAGTGCGTAGACCTGCATCTTGTAGAGGTCCTTGATCGGGTTGAAGCCGCCGTTCATGTCGCCGTAGAGCGTCGCATAGCCCACCGACATTTCGGACTTGTTGCCCGTCGTGACGACCATCGAGCCGAACTTGTTGGAGATCGCCATCAGGATGGTGCCCCGCGTGCGGCTCTGCAGGTTTTCTTCGGTGATGCCCTCTTCCGTCCCCTCGAACGTCTCGGAAAGCGCGGAGAGAAAACCGGCAACCGGCGCTTCGATCGGCACGGTGTCGTAGCGGCAACCGAGCAGCCTGGCGCAGTCGGCGGCGTCCTTGAGCGAGTCTTTCGACGTATAGCGATAGGGCAGCATGATGCAGCGCACCCGCTCCTCGCCCAGCGCATCGACGGCGATGGCCGCGCAGATGGCCGAGTCGATGCCGCCGGACAGGCCGAGCACGACATTCTTGAAGCCGTTCTTGTTGACATAGTCGCGGAAGCCGAGCAGGCAGGCGCGGTAATCCGCCTCCTCCTTCTCGGGAATGCGCGACATCGGCCCGCCATCGCAGACCCAGCCACCGTCCTCTTTCTTGAAGGTGACGAGCGCGATCGTCTCCTCGAACTGGCTCATCTGGAAGGCGAGCGCCTTGTCGGCATTGAAGGCGAAGCTCGCGCCGTCGAAGACCAGTTCGTCCTGGCCGCCGAGCTGGTTGGCATAGAGCAGCGGCAGGCCGGTCTCGATGACCTGCTTCAGCACGACCTGATGGCGGATATCGACCTTGCCGCGATAGTAAGGCGAGCCGTTCGGCGAGAGCAGGATTTCCGCGCCGCTTTCGGCCAGCGTCTCGCAGACCCCCAGTTCGCCCCAGATATCCTCGCAGATCGGAATGCCGAGCCGCACGCCCCGGAAATTGACCGGGCCGGGCATCGCGCCCTGATCGAAGACGCGCTTTTCATCGAACTCGCCGTAGTTCGGCAGGTCCACCTTGTCTCTGACGGCGATAACCTTGCCCGCGTCGATGACCGCGACGGCGTTGAAGCGGCCCGTCTCGTCCTGCCGGGGAAAGCCGATGATGACGCCGGGGCCGCCGTTTGCGGTGTCGGCGGCTAGATCGTCGACGGCGCGGCGGCAGGCCTTCAGGAAAGCGGGCTTCAGCACCAGATCCTCCGGCGGATAGCCGGAGATGAAGAGTTCCGTGAGCAGCAGCAGATCGGCGCCCTGTCGCGCAGCATCCTCGCGGGCGGCACGCGCCTTGGCGAGGTTGCCGGTGATGTCGCCGACAATAGGGTTCAATTGCGCGACGGCGATGCGAAGCGTCGCCTTTTCAATCTCGGAAGTCATGTCTGCGGACCCGTCTTTGCATGGTGTCCGATCCTGCGGAGGCCGCACTCTCGAACGGTCGAGAAGCTGTTTAGAGCATGACAAGCGCTTTGGGAATGAAAAGCCTGACGATTGCATGCGCTTTCGCGCCAACCCCCTGCTTTTCAGTGGGTTCTCGGCACCATTGCCGCAAAGCAACAGGCGGAACCAAAGCACGGGGAGAACGTTGCAGAAACCGTTCATCTCCTGTTCAAGATGACGTCCGTATGACAGATACACGAAAGTTTCATGAAGTTTGGAGACGGCCTTGGCCCTGTTTAATTCCGCAGCCGTGGCGATCGAAACCACCGAAGGAGGTGCCGTCGAGGCAGGTTCCTTCGCGCGCCGTGCGAAGGCATTCGCCGTCCTGCGCTCGCTTGCCGTTTCCGGCCTGCTGGCGCTCCTGACCGTTGTCGTCATCGAACTCATTACACGCGGTTCGATCGAGCAGACCTGGATCTATTTCACCAATCTTGAGCAGCCGGCCTGGACCACCACCGGGGTCTTCTTCCTCACCTATCTCGCGCTCGACGCGCTGATCGGCCGCCAGCACAAGGGCGTGCTGTTCGTCGCGCCGCTCGTCGTGCTGATGGGCGTCATCTCGCAGCAGAAGCAGGTCTTCCTGACCGACCCGCTCTATCCGACGGACCTGCTCTTCGGCCGCCAGATCATGGAACTGATGCCTGTCCTCGTGCAGGATCGTCCGTGGACGGCCGCAGGCCTCGCCGTCGCCATCGTCGCCGCCGTCGTCGGCCTCGTCAGCCTCTGGGTCTTCGCCTGGCGCCGTTTCCGGCCGCTGACGCGCAAGGAGCGTCTTGCACGCCTCGCCATCGCGCTGCCGCTCTTGGCCGGCTTCGCCTCCATCATGGACTACAACGAGTTCTCCTGGGTCCGCGACCGGTTGAAGGTCTTCCCGATCATGTGGGACCAGGCGGAAAACTATCGCCACAACGGCTTCGTCATGGCGTTTGCCATCAATCTGCCCATGGCCAATGTTCAGGCGCCGGGCGGCTACATGGTCGATGCCATCGACAAGATCCCCTCCAAGCCGCTTCCCTTCGGCACCACGCATCGCTCCAAGCCCGACGTGATCGTCGTGATGAGTGAATCGCTGTGGGATCCCACGCGCATCGACAGCGTCAAGCTCTCGCAGGACCCGATGCCGGTCATCCGGGAAAGCCAGGGCGGCCACGTCTTCTCGCCGGAATTCGGGGGGCTGACGGCCAATATCGAATTCGAGGCGCTGACGGGCTTCTCCAACGCTTTCCTGCCGACCGGCAGCATTCCCTACCAGCAATATATCCGCAAGCCGATCCCCTCGCTGGCGACGTTCTTCCGCGCGGAAGGCTACACGGCGCGCGCCATCCACCCCTTCTCCGGCTGGTTCTGGAACCGTTCAAGCGTCTACAAGGCCTTCGGCTTCGAGACCTTCAAGGACGTCGACAAGATGCCGCCGCTCGCCAAGCGCGGCAACTTCACCTCCGACGAAGCCTTGACCAAGGAGATCATCCGTCAGGCAGACATGCAGGAAGATCCGTTCTTCTTCTTCACCGTCACGCTGCAGGGCCATGGTCCATATGACGACGGCCGCTACACGAAGACGGACATCACTCCCGAGGGCAAGCTGGACGCGCGCGACAACCGCATGCTGGCAAGCTACGCGCAGGGCGTGAAGGAAGCCGACCAGAGCCTGAAGATGCTGATGGACTGGGCGAAAAACCGCGACCGCGAGACGATCATCGTGGTCTTCGGCGACCACTTGCCGCCGCTCAACACGGTCTACCAGAATTCCGGCTACATGAAGGGCATCACCGCCGCGCGCAAGGGCTCGACCGAGCAGATGAAGAAGGAGCACGAAACCCCGCTCGTCATCTGGTCGAACAAGACGGGTGCGGAAAAGGATGTCGGCACGATCAGCCCGGCCTTCCTCTCCTACTACATCCTCAAGGAAGCCGGCTTCGAGCACCCCTACTACACGGGCTTCCTCGGCGCCGTGCATGACAAGCTGCGCGTCATCGACCGCTACATGCTGATTGACGCCAAGGGCAACGGCACGCCGGACTGGGCCCGCAAGAAGACGGTCGATCCGCTGGTGCGTGACTTCCGCTTCCTGCAGCACGACATCATGTTCGGCAAGCAGTACGGTCTCGAGCGTTTCTTCAACTCCCACGCGGAGCTGATGAGCGCGGGCTACTGATTTCACCTGAAACAACGCTAGGCTGGGGCTCCGATTCTCTTTCCGGGGCCCTAGCCATGAAACCCTTCGACGACGCCTCCCAGATCCTCTTCGGCAAACCGTCCGACCAGCTCGACGAAACCGAGCGCGAGGTTCTTCTCCACTCTCGTGAGGGCCGCATCCTGTCGGAAGACAGGAACGTCGCCTACCAGTCGAAGCAATCGCCCGGCGAACGCGTCGCGGATGCCATCGCGCGCGTCGGCGGCTCCTGGACCTTCATCATCAGCTTCCTCGTCTTCCTCTTCATCTGGACCCTGGCCAACACGATCCTGCTGACGAAAGACGCCTTCGACCCCTACCCCTTCATCTTCCTCAATCTCGTGCTCTCCATGCTCGCCGCCTTGCAGGCGCCGATCATCATGATGTCACAGAACCGGCAAGCCTCCCGCGACCGTTTCGAGGCCAGCAAGGACTACGAGGTCAACCTCAAGGCCGAGATCGAACTGATGGCGCTGCATCACAAGATCGACACCCACTTCGTCGGCGAGATTGCGGCATTGAAAATGGAAATCCTGCGGCTGCATGAAGCGTTACGAAACAGAATGTAACACTTTGTTACAACCCAAGGTGAGGATAAATGTAGGGATGTGAACCTATAGGAGAAATTAACATTTCGGGCGCACCGTTAGGCTGCATCCGCAATTCAAGGATGCGGGAAACTTAGGTTGTTCGTTAAACCAAGGAGGACATGTCATGCACGTCTTGTCCCGCCTGTCGACGGATCGCAATGGCACTTCGGCGCTGGAATTTGCGATCGTCGCCCCGCTCTTCTTCCTCGTTCTCTTCACGCTGATCGCTTACGGCATCTACCTTTCCGTGACGCACTCGGTGCAACAGATCGCCGCCGATGCTGCAAGAACTGCCGTCGCAGGCCTCAATTCGAGCGAGCGCGTGACGCTCGTCAATCACTATCTCGATGCCTCGCGGTTCAACTACTCGTTCATCAACCGCCGGAAGATGAAGGTGCTGGTCTCCGACGACCCAAACAATCCGGACCAGTTCACCGTCACGATCACCTACGATTCGAGTGATCTGCCCATCTGGAAGATGTTCACCTTCGCCTTGCCCGAGGACAAGATCGAACGTTACGCCACCGTGCGCGTGGGAGGGATGTGACCATGAAACGTCTCAATTCGTTGGTTTCGAACCGTTCCGGCAATATCGGCACGCTCGCCGCACTCAGCTTGCCGTTGGTGATCTTCTCCGTCGCGCTCGGTGTCGATTATGGCTACCTCACGGTGCAGCAGCGCCAGTTGCAGGCATCCGCCGATCTCGCCGCCATTGCCGCGGCCGCGAATGTCGGCGAGGCGGAAAAATCGGCCGCGGCCTATTTCGCGTTGAACGGCCTGCCCGTCTCCGTTGCCGGCAGCGATGGCAACATCATCGCGCCAGTCGTCCTGCCGGGCTCCGGGCGCACGCCTGCCAAGGCAAAGGTCGAGCGCGGTCGCTACGTTGCAAATCCCGACATCGCGCCGGAACAGCGCTTCAAGGCGACGAGCGCCGATGCTGATGCCGCACGCGTGACGCTGTCGCGGTCGGGCGATCTGTTCGTCGCTTCGATCTTCACGGCCAAATCGCCGGTATTGACGGCGGTGGGGTCGGCGGCGCGCAACAAGATCGCCGCGTTCTCCGTGGGCACGCGGCTTGCCAGCCTCAATGACGGTATTCTCAACGCGCTGCTTGGCCAGTTGCTTGGCACGAAATTGTCGCTGAAAGTGATGGACTACCGGGCGCTGCTCGACGCCGACATAGCGATCAATCCGTTCCTGAAGGCCGTTGCGACGGAACTGAACCTCACGGCGGCAACCTATGAAGACGTGCTGAATGCCGGCGTGACGATGCCGCAACTTCTCGCGTCCATGCGGGCGGTCGAAGGCCTTTCGGCCACGACGCGCTCGACGCTTAGGGCAATCGAACAGGCGACGGCGAGCAGCAAGGTCAAGTTGCCGCTGTCGCGCATCCTCAATATCGATCCGAAGAAGGGCGTTGCGGTCGCCACTGGTGGTGACTGGAAGATGTCGATCAATGCGCTGCAGATGGTCTCGGCCGCCGCGGCGCTCGCCAATGGCAAGAACCAGGTGGCGCTCGATCTCGGCACCTCGCTGCCCGGCCTTGCCGCCGTCAGCGTGCGCCTTGCGATCGGCGAGCCGCCGGTCGAAACGCCCGCCCATCGCCTCGGTGAGCCGGGCAGCGCGGTGCGCAGCGCCCAAACGCGGCTTGCCGTGGAGGTGAGCTTCGACGGATTGGCGACGCTTGCGGGCCTGCGCATCAAGCTGCCGCTCTATGTCGAAGTCGCGGCCTCCGAAGCCAAGCTCGCCGATATCCGCTGTCTCGGAGGCACGGCGGAGAATGCCAATGTCTCAGTCGATGCCGTGCCGGGTGTCGCTGAAATTGCGCTCGGCAAGGTCGATCCGTCCGTCCTGTCGGACTTTTCCGACGAGCCGCGCGTCCAGAAGGCACGCATCCTCGATTCCGGCCTGGTGCGTATCGATGCCATTGCCCATGTCGAGGCGAAAAACCTCGGCCGCACCCGCCTCGCCTTCTCGCCGACGGAAATCGCGTCACGCACCATCAAGACCGTTTCGACGCGCAGCACGTTGACCTCTACGACGAAGACGCTTCTGGAAAACCTCGACCTCGATGTCCAGATCCTCTTCCTCACGCTCGGCACGCCAAAGGCGGTGACATCGGCGCTTGCCTCGACGCTGGCGACGGTGACGGCGCCGATCGACGAGCTGCTCTACAACCTGCTGCTGGTCGTCGGCGTCCGGGTCGGGGAAGCGGATATCCGGGTCACGGGCGTGCGCTGCCAGCGCCCCGCTCTGGTGCAGTAGCGGAGACGACGCGCCTCATCTGCCTTGAGCGTATTGGGGCGCGTCGTCGGGGATCTCGTAGTAATCGCCCTTGTCGGCGCAGAAGATGTGAACGCCGATCTTCAAGCCCGTCGGCTGCTCGAACGAGCCGGCCATGATCGACGTATAGGTCGAGCCGTCGCCCTTCCAGAACAATGCGGAGCCGCAGGTACGGCAGAAGCCGCGGCTTGCCGTCTCGCTCGCCCGATACCAGGTGACACTCTCCGCGCCCTCCACGTCCAGTCCCTCGTCCAGCACATTGGTCGCCGCGTAGAAATGCCCCGTCTGCCGGCGGCACTGGCTGCAATGACAGGCGATCACCTCGCGCAGCTGGCCGGACGTGCGAAACCGCACCGCGCCGCAAAGGCAATGTCCCGAATGCGTCTCGCTCATGTCTTCCCCTTTTTTGATTGTGCGCAGACGCGCAAACGAAAACCGGGCCAGCTTTGCCAGCCGGCCCGGTCCTGTCAAATTCACATTCCTGAATGCTTGCATCAGCGCCGCTAATTTACGGAGCCAAAGCATGAACGGATAGGGATCAACCGTTCACAACCATGCGCTTTTCATCGCGACCGCCCTTCATGCGCTCGGCAAGAAGGAAGGCGAGCTCGAGTGCCTGGTCGGCATTGAGGCGCGGATCGCAATGGGTGTGGTAGCGGTCGGCGAGGTCGTCGCCCGACAGCGCGCGTGCGCCACCCGTGCATTCCGTCACATCGTTGCCGGTCATCTCGATATGGATGCCGCCCGGATGCGTGCCTTCCGCGCGGTGGATCTGGAAGAAGCTTTCGACTTCCGACAGGATCCGCTCGAACGGACGGGTCTTGTAGTTGTTGAGCGTGATCGTGTTGCCATGCATCGGATCGCAGGACCAGACGACCTTCTTGCCCTCGCGCTCGACGGCGCGAATGAGCTTCGGCAGGTTATCGGCAACCTTGTCGTGACCGAAGCGGCAGATCAGCGTCAGGCGGCCGGCCTCGTTGGACGGGTTCAGCAGATCGATCAGCTCAAGCAGGCCGTCACCGGTCAGCGACGGGCCGCACTTGAGGCCGAGCGGGTTCTTGATGCCGCGGCAATATTCAATATGCGCATGGTCGGCCTGGCGCGTGCGGTCACCGATCCAGATCATATGGCCGGAGGTCGCATACCAGTCGCCGGATGTCGAATCAACGCGGGTCAGCGCCTGCTCGTAGCCGAGCAGCAGCGCCTCATGGCTGGTGAAGAAATCGGTCTCGCGCAGGTTCGGATTGCTCTCCGGCGTGATGCCGATGGCCTTCATGAAGTCCATCGTTTCGGAAATCCGGTCGGCGAGCTTGCGGTAGCGCTCGGCCTGCGGGCTGTCCTTGACGAAGCCGAGCATCCACTGGTGCACGTTGTCGAGATTGGCGTAGCCGCCCATCGCGAAGGCGCGCAGCAGGTTCAGGGTCGCCGCCGACTGGCGGTAGGCCATGATCTGGCGTTCCGGGTTCGGAATGCGGGCTTCCTCGGTGAACTCGATGCCGTTGATGATATCGCCGCGGTAGGACGGCAGCGACACGTCACCCTGCTTCTCGGTGTTCGAGGAGCGCGGCTTGGCGAACTGACCGGCGATACGGCCGACCTTGACGACCGGCTGCTGGGCGCCAAACGTCAAGACCACGGCCATCTGGAGGAAGGCGCGGAAGAAGTCGCGGATCGTATCGGCGCCGTGTTCGGCGAAGCTCTCGGCGCAATCGCCGCCCTGCAGCAGAAAACCCTTGCCATCAGCGACATTGGCGAGCGCGCTCTTCAGGCGGCGGGCCTCGCCGGCGAAGACGAGCGGCGGAAACTTCGCGAGGCGCTCTTCAGTCGCCGCCAATGCGGCGAGATCCGGATAATCCGGAACCTGCTGGATGGGCTTGTGCCGCCAGCTGGTCGGGGTCCAATTCTGTGCCATGATACTCACCTGTCCTGAGCGCTCGCGAAAGCCTGCGGGCGCCCCTCCGTTTTGAAGATGCGGGCTTATAAACCGTTAGATGGTTCTTGCATAGCCGAACTTCCAGCGGTCACCGAGGCAATTGCGACGGCGGTGTGTTTCCTGTGACAGACGGCAGACCGCCAATCAGGCCCGGGAGCGGCGTGAAGCCGCCCCGGATGCGAATATCCAGCCGGAAACAGGCCTTTCCCCGGCCTTTCGCGGTTGCGGCCGGCCGCGTTCCAGCCGTCGGCTGAACAGAGTGTTCACCCATTGCAGGCCACGCCATTCCGTCCGCTCCAGCGGGTCGGCGAAGGCGTTGCGTTGCGACCGTTGCATTGCAGTCGTCTGTCGATCGAAGGCGATCATCCATTCCGGGTTCATGACGAAACTCCCTGTTTGCGGTGTCCGTCATGGAAGTAGCGACCGTTTTGCGGTCTTCGTAGATGCGGAAATGAAATGCCCGTTTCACCGGTGAGCGATACCGGCGACCGCTTTTGCGCTATGAAAGGAGACGCAAACGAGGAACCGGATATGTCGGAAGTCGACTGGAGCGATCTGCAGCTTTTCTTCCACGTCGCCGCCGAGGGCGGGCTTGCCGGCGCGGCGACCATGACGGGCATCAGCGCGCCGACGATCGGCCGCCGCATGCTGGCGCTGGAGCGCGCCATGGGCCGCACGCTCTTCGTCCGCAGCCAGCAAGGCTATCGGCTTGCGCCTGACGGCGTGGTGCTGTTCGAGCATGTACAGACCATCCGCCGCACGACGGCCGACATCACCCGCTGGCATGGCGATGCCTTCGCGCTGCCCATCGTCTCCATTGCCGGCGATATCTGGTTGACGGGCTTCGTCGCCGACAACACAGGTGAGCTTCGCGGCTCGGAAGACAGTTTCCGCCTCTGCTGCAAGCGGCTCCCGCCCGGCGACGACCTGACCTATCGCCACGGCATGATCTTCCTCCTCCATGCCGCCCCGAAAACCGGAAACGTCGCCGTGCGCAAGTCGGTGGAGGTCGCCTATGCCGTCTATCGCGCGGCAGACCACGTCTTCGAGACGGACCTGCCCTGGGTGTCCATCGGCACGGAGGTCGCGGTATCGGAGCCGGAGAAATGGGTTTTCCGCCATCACGAAAACCAGATCCACACCTGGACGAACGCACCTGACATTCTCGCCCGGCTGATCGCCGGTGGCGCGGGACGCGGCGTGCTGCCGACATTCGTGGGAGACGCGATGCCGGCGCTGATGCGCGAGGGCGCCCCCATCGAGGCCCTCACGCATCCGCTGTGGCTCGCCGTCAACGACGACGACCGCCACCGGCCGGAAATGCGCCTCGCACTCGATCGCCTCGCAGCACTCTTCAAGCACCACGAGGATCGTTTCGCCGGTCGCCTCCCGGTGGAAAGGAAGCCGGCGCTTAGAGCCGCTGCCCGTTCTTGATGCGGTAGCTCGGCTGGTACATCGTCACCAGCTCTTCGGACGCCGTCGGATGCACCGCCATGGTACGGTCGAAATCGTCCTTGGTGACGCCGGCCTTCAGCGAGATGCCGAGCAGCTGCGCCATCTCGCCCGCCTCATGGCCGAGGATATGTGCACCCACGACCTTGCGGTCCGCCGCGTTGACGACGAGCTTCATGATCGTCTTTTCCTGACGGCCCGACAGCGTCGCCTTCATCGGCCGGAATTCGGCGCGGTAGATTTCGAGATCGTCGAACTTCTTCGCCGCGTCCTCTTCGCTTAAGCCCACCGTGCCGATTTCCGGCTGCGAGAAGACGGCGGTGGCGATGAGGTCGTGGTCCGGCGAGACCGGATTGCCGCGGAACTCCGTCTCGATGAAGCACATGGCCTCATGGATGGCGACCGGCGTCAGTTGCACACGATCCGTAACGTCACCGAGCGCGAAAATGCCTGAAACATTGGTGCGCGAAAAATCGTCGACGATGATGGCGCCGCGCTCGTTCGTCGCCACACCGGCCGTCTCCAGCCCGAGGCTACCCGTGTTCGGCACGCGGCCGAGCGCCAGCATGACCTGATCGACGACAAGCGTCTCGCCGGCCTTGGTGGCGACAGAACGCTTGCCATCCGCCGTTCCCGAAACGCTGGTGATGATGTCTTCGCAGATCACGCGAATGCCCTTGGCGATCATCGCCGCCTGCACGCCCTGACGCATGTCCTGGTCGAAGCGCGACAGGATCTGCTTGCCGCGATAGATCAGCGTCGTCTCGACGCCGAGGCCGTGGAAGATGTTGGCGAACTCGACCGCGATGTAGCCGCCGCCGGAGATGACGATGGACTTCGGCATGTCCGGCAGGTCGAAGGCCTCGTTCGAGGAGATGCAGAGTTCGTGGCCGGGCAGATCGGCATGCGGCGTCGGGTGACCGCCGACGGCGATCAGGATGCGCTCGGCCGTCACCAGCTCGTCGGTCGCCGTCAGGCGCAGGGTATTCGGCCCCACCAGCACGGCGCGGGTCGCCAGAATGGTCGCAGCAGCATTGTCGAGGCCCTTGCGATAGAGGCCTTCGAGGCGGGTGATCTCCTTCTCCTTGGCGGCGACGAGCGCCTGCCAGTCGAAGGTGCTTTCGCCGACCGTCCAGCCGAAGCCGGCCGCGTCCTCGAAATGCTCGGGAAATTGCGAGGCATAGACATACAGCTTCTTCGGCACGCAGCCGCGGATGACGCAGGTGCCGCCGAAACGGAACTCTTCGGCGATCGCCACCTTCTTGCCCATGCTCGCCGCAAGGCGCGCGCTGCGCACGCCGCCGGAGCCTCCGCCGATGACGAAGAGGTCGTAGTCGAATGTCGGCATGGTGATCTCCTGCGGGCAAGGCTGGCCGGACGGCCGTAAAAGGTGTGGCAGTGCGAATCCGCCACCTGATTTCCTCCATATAGGAACGTCGAAGACAAAAGGAAAAGAGCAGCGCGCCACGATCCGCACGCGACCAACTGGAAAGCCGCGCGTTCCAACGATACCCTCCCCAAAATTGGCGATGCCAATCTGACGAATATCATTTACCGCAGAGCCAACACACCGTAGGAAGTAGGCGCTCGATTGTGGGCTAACCGGATGATAGATATGTCTAATTTAAAAGTTTTCGCTGCATCTGCAGTGGCACTCGCCATGCTTGCAGGCCCGGCTCTCGCGGAAGATCTCGTCTTCCAGCTGAAGAACGGCACCAACTCCGTCCTGACCCGTTTCTACACCTCGCCCGTCGGCGTCGACAAGTGGGAAGACGATGTGTTCGGCGAACAGGTTCTCAACCCCGGCGAGACGATCGAAATCACCATCGCTGACGGCCGCGACGTCTGCAATTACGACATGCGCTTCGAGTTCACCGAGGATTCCGATCTCGATACGACCACCGACAAGCAGAACCTCTGCGAGCTCGGCGAATATACGATCCATGAATGAAAAACGGGCCGCCTGTGACAGGGCGGCCTGCGTCTTCCATCACGATGCAGAAGAAAGGCGGCCAGAGAGCCGCCTTTTTGATGATTACTGCTGCGGCTGCGCTTCGCCGCCTTCGGCTGGCTGCGGCGTACCGAGGATGTTCTGGAGCTTCTTGCCGCTTTCGACCTGCAGGTCGCGGCCGATGCCGGCGGCCCAGATTTCAGCCGCCTTCATGAGGCTGCGGGTCGCGATCGGGCCGTCGGTCAGGAGCTTCTTGCCAACAGGCGAAGAATAGAAGTCGGCGATCGCCTTCAGCTCGTCCTGGGTGAAGGTCTTTGCGTAGATCGACGCGGCTTCCTTCTCGAGATCGGCGCGGCGCGGCGCGAGCGCAAGCGCCTGCTCATCGACGGTCGCGTTGATTTCGGCCTCGTGGTTCGGCGAAGCCTGGATGAGCGCTGCCTTGGCGCGCATGGCAAGGCTCGGAAGAATGTTGTCGAAGCCTGCCGTCGCCGCGATGGCGTCGATGGCGGCGCGGGCGGTCTTCATCTGTTCGTCCGTGACGTCCTGCGCCTTGACGGCGCCGACGAGGCTTGCCGAAACGATAAGGGTCAGCGCGAAGGTCCGGCCGAAACCAGCGAATTTGATCATGTCGGTCTGTGCTCCTGTCTATTCTTTCGCCGTCAGCGTGCGCGCACCAGCCGGACCGGCGATGATGGCAAGCGACGCCATATTGATGAAGAGTCCGTGTTCCACGACACCGGGAATGTCATTGAGGCTGCTTGCGAGCGCATCTGCATCAGGAATGCGGCCAAAAGATGCGTCGAGAATATAGTGTCCACCATCCGTGGTGAAGGTGCCGTCGCCGGAGGCGCGCAGCGTGAGCGCGCCGGAAAGGCCAAGGCGCGCGGCCGCCTTCTCGATGGCGATACGCGTCGAAACGAGGCCGAACGGGTTGACCTCGATCGGAAGCTTGAAGGCGCCGAGCGCCTCGACCACCTTGGTCTCGTCGGCAATCACGATCATGCGGGCCGAAGCGGCCGCCACGATCTTTTCGCGCAGCAGCGCACCGCCGCCGCCCTTGATGAGGCGCAGCTTGCCGTCGACCTCATCTGCGCCATCGATCGTCAGATCAAGTTCCGGCAGCTCGTCGAGCGACTTCAGCGGCACGCCGAGTTCGACGCAGAGCCGCGCTGTGCGTTCTGATGTGGGCACGCCCTCGACCTTGAGGCCGCCCGCCACCTTTTCCGCCAGCAGCCGGACGAACTCTTCTGCCGTCGAGCCGGTGCCGATGCCGAGCCGCATGCCGTCTTCCACATGGGCAAGGGCGGCTTCCGCGGCCTTGATCTTCATTTCCCTGGCGTCCATCCGCCACGCACTCCCTCAAACAACCCTACCGGCCCTTCCTGCGAAGCGACCGTAAATTCCGGTGAGACACTTACACGCCCCGCCGGACAAACGAAAGCCAAAATCGCGGGGAACCGGGCAGGCAGAAGGCGATTGCAAATGCCGCCTCCATCGCCTACCGGAGAGACCCGCCTCCCATCTTTCGCACAAGGTTTCCCATGTCCGCTTCTCTCGTTGTCTTCGATCTCGACGGTACGCTCATCGACACCGCACACGACCTCGTGGCGAGCCTCAATCACACGATCGGCCTCGAAGGCCTTGAACCCGTCGGCTATGGCGACCTCACCTATCTCGTCGGCCACGGCGGACAGGTCATGATCAAGCGCGCTTTTTCGCTGCGCGGCCGCGAGATTTCCGACAGCGAACTGCAGCGTATGCTGGGCGCCTTCGTCGAGCACTATGCCGGCGCGATGCCGGGCGTGTCCGTGCCCTATCCCGGTCTTGTCGACGCCATGGATCGCCTCTCCGGCTCCGGCTACCGCCTTGCCGTCTGCACCAACAAGATGGAAGGCCTTGCCCGCCGCCTGATCGATGGCCTCGGCCTGACCGCGCGCTTTGCCGCGATCACCGGCGGCGACACCTTCGCGGTCCGCAAGCCTGACGCCGAACATCTGCTCGGCACGGTCCGCCTTGCCGAAGCCGATCCGACGCGCACGGTGATGGTCGGCGACAGCCTCAACGACATCCTGGTCGCCCGCAATGCCGGTATACCCTCCATCGGCGTGCCCTTCGGCTATTCCGACGTGCCGGTCGCCGAGCTTGAACCGAACCATGTCGTCACGCATTTCGACGAACTGACGCCCGATCTCATCGAGCGCCTGCTGGCGCGCTGAAAACCGAAAGGCGCCGCATCCCTGCGGATACGGCGCCTTCGATACTTTTGCCTTCGGACGATATCAGCTCTGCGCCTGACGCGCCTTCTGCGTGGCGGCGAAAGCCTTGCGCATATAGTCGTCGCGACCATAGACGTCGTCGAAATACTCGACCGCGCCGTCCTTGTTCGGCCATGCCGTGAAATAGGCAACGTAGATCGGGATATCCGCCTTCACGCTGATGCCCTTGTTGCGGCCGCCTGCGATTTCCTTGCCGATATCGGCTTCCGTCACGCCGAGCACGGCGGCGGCCATCTTGCGGGGCTCGGCCAGACGCACGCAGCCATGGCTCAGCGCGCGCATATCCTTCTTGAAGAAGCTCTTCGACGGTGTGTCATGCATATAGATGGCATGGCTGTTCGGGAAAAGGATCTTCAGCTCGCCCAGCGCATTGTCGCCACTCGGCGGCTGGCGCACGGAAACGCCTGACGTGGAACCGTACCAGTTGACGGAGGACGACGGGACCGCGCGACCACCCACGGCCACTTCATAGCCCATGCGGTCGAGATAGTTCGGGTCGTTGCGCAGTTTCGGCAGCATCTCGTTGATGATGATCGACTGCGGCACGCCCCAATAGGGATTCACTTCGACGGTCTGGATGCGATCCTCGAAGAAATAGGTCTGATTCGACTTGGAGCCGACGACCGTGCGCATCGAGAACTTTTCCTGGCCGTCCTCGTAGTAATAGACCTGGAAGGCCGGCTGGTTGATGAAGACGTGGCGCGCGCCGAGATCGACCGGTAGCCAGCGCGCCTGTTCCAGCGCCACTTCCAGCTTGGCGATCTTGTCGGCCGCGCTGTCGCCGCCGACCATCTTGCGGATCGAGGCCTTGCCGACGACACCATCCGGCTTCAGGCCGTTTTCCTTCTGGAACGCCTCGACGAGGGACACCAGTTCCGGCGTGTATTCCGGGGTATCCCTGTAGCCGGCAATGGTCAGCGAATGCTCGGTCTTCAGCGCGTCGGAGCCGTGCTTGACGATGCCCTTGACGATATTGGCGAGTTCCGGATTGCTCTGGCCGGGCTTCAGCAGCGTGCCATCGGCGATCACCACGCGGTCTTCCGCGCTGCTCTCGGCCTTCAGTCTGGCAAGCTCTGCCTTCAGTGCCTGGAAGTCACCGCCGGCCGGCGAACGGCTTTCCAGATAGCCCTTGATATTGCTGCTCATCGCGACGTTCTTCAACGCGGCGACGATGTTGACGTCCTTGCGCTTGAAATCGTGATAGCCGGAGATGCGGTTGGGATCGATGCGGCCGCGTACCGCGTCCTGCACATAGGTGGCGACGGCGGAAGAGAGTGCGATCTCGAAAGTCGCAAGCTCGTCGTAGCGCTTGTTCAAGTCGACGCTGTCAAAGCTGTCCGACGGAATCTTGACCGCATAGTCCCAGGGGTCGAGGCCGACCGAGGCAGCATCGGCGAGAACGGCAATAGCGCTCTTCGCCTTTTCATTGATGCCGGTGCCGTCGATCCAGACGAGTTTCTTCTGTGTGGCGTAGAACGTCTCCACAGCCTTGGCGGCATCGGGCGTGGTGCGTACGTTCACATTGGCGAAGGCGGCGCGAACGCCGGAATCGCCAGCTGCGGGAATATCGACGGTGATCGAACTCGTCACGACGGGATCGGCGAGCTTTTCGATGGCGACGCGCTTCAGGCCATCAGCCTTGTAGGTGTAGTAGCGCGGGCCGGTGACGCGCGGCAGCGGCTTGGCGGCCTGCTTCGTTTCAGCGCCCGGAAGGGCGGCCCCCGTGGTCACGCCCGGCAATTCTTCGCGCACCGGCTCCTTCTTCTTGCCACGGAAGATGTCGAACAGCGTCAGGGCATTGGCGGGCGCGGCATTGAGCGTGATGGTGGCGCAGGAAAGAGCCAGCGCGGCGGCCAGCACGGCAGTCTTTGTCAGCTTCATAAATATTTCCATTCCCCGTATGAACCGCAACGCGCGGTCTCTGGCGGCGCCCGAACCAGCAGGCCGGTAAGTTATAGGAAAGGATGGTGAATGAAAAGGAAACGCCCCTCCCCGCCAGCCCTGCCAAACCTCACTTCTCCGTGACGCCGACACCTGGCAAGCCAGACGGATTAGGCCGCGTAAAAATTTGAATTGCTGTCGAAATTTCCCGCGTTGAGGGAAAAAATCCCGCCATCCGTCGCAACGGCCAGAAAAAACAAGCCGGCGGCTGTGATGGAAAAGGCACAACACCAGGCACCTTGCGGGGCCCTTTTTCGCCGCGTCGTCGCCTAATCGATTTTAACCGAAAGTCTCGTCCCATCCCGCCATTCCGCCCTTGCCAGCGGGTCGCAGATAGGCCAGAGATTTGCGCGATTTTTTCGCGCCAGCGCGGCCTCCAAAAGGCCCGCGCTCGCCCGGCCTGCCGCACCCCATGCGGCGGCAAAGCCGGCGGCAGACCGTAACGCATGGGCTCGGAGAAGCGGGAAGCACTATGACATCGACGCGCACGGAAACGGATACATTCGGCCCCATCGAAGTGGACAACAGCCGCTATTGGGGCGCGCAGGCCCAGCGCTCCCTCGGAAACTTCAAGATCGGCTGGGAAAAGCAGCCGCTGTCGGTCGTGCGTGCGCTCGGCATCGTCAAGCAGGCCGCCGCCCGCGCCAATGCCGAACTTGGCCGTCTCGATCCGGCCCTTGCCAAATCAATCACCGAAGCCGCGCAGGAAGTCATCGACGGCAATCTCAACGATCACTTCCCGCTTGTCGTCTGGCAGACCGGCTCGGGCACCCAGTCGAACATGAACGCCAATGAGGTGATCTCCAACCGGGCGATCGAAATGCTCGGCGGCGTCATGGGCTCGAAGAAGCCGGTGCATCCGAACGACCACGTCAACATGAGCCAGTCGTCGAACGACACCTACCCGACGGCCATGCACATCGCCTGCGCCGAGCGCATCGTGCACGACCTGCTGCCGGCGCTGAAGCACCTGCACGCCGCGCTCGAAGCCAAGGTCAAGGCCTTCGATCACATCATCAAGATCGGCCGCACGCATACGCAGGACGCCACGCCGCTCACCCTTGGTCAGGAATTCTCCGGCTATGCCGCGCAGGTCGCCTCCTCCATCAAGCGCATCGAACTGACGCTGCCGGGCCTGTGCGAACTCGCCCAGGGCGGCACCGCCGTCGGCACGGGCCTGAACGCGCCCATCGGCTTTGCCGAAAAGGTCGCCGAGCACATTGCGTCGATCACCGGCATCGCCTTCAAGACCGCGCCGAACAAGTTCGAGGCGCTCGCGGCCCATGATTCCATGGTCTTCTCGCATGGCGCGATCAATTCGGCCGCCGCCGCTCTCTTCAAGATCGCCAACGACATCCGCTTCCTCGGCTCCGGCCCGCGCTCGGGTCTCGGCGAACTGGCGCTGCCGGAAAACGAACCCGGCTCGTCGATCATGCCCGGCAAGGTCAACCCCACCCAGTGCGAAGCCCTCACCCAGGTCTGCGCCCAGGTGTTCGGCAACCACGCCTCGCTGACCTTCGCCGGCAGCCAGGGCCATTTCGAGCTGAACGTCTTCAACCCGCTGATGGCCTACAACTTCCTGCAGTCCGTCCAGCTCCTGTCGGATGCCGCGATCTCGTTCACCGACAATTGCGTTACCGGCATCGAGGCCCGCGAAGACAACATCAAGGCGGCACTCGACCGCTCCCTGATGCTCGTGACCGCGCTTGCGCCGAAGATCGGCTATGACAACGCCGCCAAGATCGCCAAGACCGCACACAAGAACGGCACCACCTTGCGTGACGAAGCGGTCGGCGGAGGCTACGTCACCAACGAAGAATTCGACGAGGTTGTACGCCCCGAAAAAATGATCATGCCGGGTTGAGGTAGAAACCCCTTATATTCTGGTGGAAAGGCCGTAAATCACCGGATTTACGGCCTTTTTTCTATGCGTATTCCGTGAGGGAAAGCACAATCGTTAATCTTTCGCAAAGCATTTGCGCAGTATTTTGCGGGGGCTAACGAATGAGCCAGGAGCAGCCGACATGAACACGGCAGTTGCGCAGAAGGTCCAGGTGCCCGATATCGCGGCCCAGGTGACCTACGCCATGCGCATAATGGGCGTGTCGCCCATCCCCCGGAATTACGAACTGTTCTACGAGGCCTATATCGGCTCGAACCCCAAGCTGACGCGCGAACTCGCCGCACTCGGCAGCAAGGCCTCGCAGGAAGAACTCGACGAAATCGGCATGCAGTATTTCGGCCATCATCATGGTGTGCCGGCCATCGACGGCGCGCATACGAAGATCGTCGGCGAACTGGAAGGCCTGTTGCGCCTTCTCAAGCAGGAGCAGACCTCGCTCGAAAGCTATAACAAGCTTCTGGACGAGACCTTCGTGCGCATCAACAACAAGAGTTCGGCCAGCGTCGACATCATCAGGGGCGTTATCAGCGTCCTCACCGAGGCGACCGGCGACACCATCAGCCAAGGCAAGGTGATGGTGGAGAATGTCACGCAGAAGTCCGTCGAGATGGACAATGTGCGCAAGGAACTCGATGAGTACAAGCGCATCGCCAACACGGATTCGCTGACGCAGCTTTCCAACCGCCGCGCCTTCGACGACAAGCTCTCCTCCCTGTACAATTCGACGATGACGCGCCATGTCACCGCGCTGATCATCGCCGATATCGACCACTTCAAGAAGATCAACGACACCTACGGCCACCCCGTCGGCGACAAGATCCTTGCCACCATCGGCAGCCTCATCCGTGCCAATGTGCGCAAGGACATTCTCGTTGCCCGCACCGGCGGTGAGGAATTCGCGATGATCGTCGAAGGCAATACCGAGGAAGAGGCGATGGCGATCGCCGAGCGTATCCGTACCGCGCTCGAGCACACGCCCTTCAAGAACTCCAAGACCGGCGTCAATTACGGCCCGATCACCATCTCGCTCGGCTTCTGCATGGCATCCTGGGCGGAAGGCCCCGGCGAGCTCTATTCCAAGGCCGATATCGCCCTCTATTGCGCCAAGAACGGCGGCCGCAACCGCACCATGGCCTATGAGGACGGCATGAAGAAGGATTTCGCCAAGAGCTGGCTGATCTACCGCAAATAGACGGCCTCCCTCCCTTTCGAAACGGCGCCTCCGGGCGCCGTTTTGCGTTTGAGGCGTTTGGAACCGCCTGTTCCCGCCGGAACATCGCAACGGCCGGCAAAGTCCTAGAACGTCCCCATGAGAACACGACGCCGGGCACCAAACGCACCGGCACTCCAGACAGGGACCAGGACAATGAACAAGCTCGCACTCGCCCTTATCGCAGGCCTTCTTTCCACCGCTGGCGCCGCATCGGCCGCCGACAACGCCGTCGACCAGATCGAGGTCGCCTCGCTCTCGTCCTCCTCGCAGAAGACGGGCTGGCTGCAGGTCCTTTCGGGCGGCAAGCCGATGAAGTCGGAAAAGAAGATCGCCGCCGTTTCCCGCGCGCCGATCGCCCGCGAACTCGTCGCCTTTACCGAAGACGTCGCCCCCGGCACGATCATCGTCGACAATTCCGAGCGCCGCCTCTACCACGTGCTCGGTTCCGGCCTTGCCATGAAATACGCCGTCAGCGTCGGCCGCGAAGGTTTCATCTGGACCGGTTCGGAAAAGGTGACGCGCAAGACCGAATGGCCGACCTGGACGCCGCCGGAAGACATGCGTGCCCGCGAAGCCAAGAAGGGCAAGATCCTGCCGGTTTCCATGAAGGGCGGCCTCGACAACCCGCTCGGCTCGCGCGCCATCTATCTCGGCTCGACCATCTATCGCATCCACGGCACCAACCAGCCGTCCTCGCTCGGCAAGGCGCAGTCGTCCGGTTGCATCCGCATGGCGAACGAAGACGTCGAACACCTCTACGCCCAGGTAACGTCAGGTGTGACGGTGATCGTTCGCAACTGATCCCCAAAAATGCCGGCGCGTAGCGTCGGCATTTGCACTTCCCAAAGACGGTTCCATTCTCAAACCGCAGTTCCGCATATATACAAGACGTTCGTGACGGACATTCCGGCCCACCCGCTTTTCAACGTGAAGGAGCCCCGCATGGCAAACATGACGCCGCAAGAGCAGCTGATGCTCGAACTGGTCAACCGGGCGCGCATGGATCCAGCGGGCGAAGCAAAACGGTTCGACATCGCCCTGAACGAGGGCGTTCCGACCGACAGAACCATTTCGACCGCACCGAAACAGGTCTTGGCCGGTAACGACGCCCTTGCACGCTCCGCAGACAAACATAGTCAATGGATGCTGGGCAACAATCGGTTCGAGCATCAGGAAACAGCGAACACGCCCGGCTTTACCGGCGTCACCCCGTCGGATCGCATAAAAGCGGCGGGCTACAACCTCACGGGCAACTGGAGCACGGCCGAGAACATCGCCGTGCGTGGAACAAGCGAGACGATCACCGCCGCCATGCGGACGGAAATGATCATCAACCAGCATGCGGACCTTTTCGTCGACGAAAACTATCCCGGCCGAGGCCATCGGACGAACATCCTGAGCGAAGCGGTTCAGGAAATGGGTATCGGGCAACGGTTCGGACCGTTCACGTTCTCCGGCGGCGGCAGTTCATTCAACTCGTCGATGGTCACGCAGAATTTCGCCAGCCAGGGCAACAAGATTTTCGTCACCGGGGTCGTCTACAAGGACAAGGTCATCGCCGATGACTTCTTCAGCGTCGGCGAGCAGGTGGCCAATGTGGGTGTCACCTCCAAAGGTGCGGTATCGGACAAGACGGGTGCGGGCGGCGGGTACGAGCTGCTTTACGACGACGGGGGCAGCAAGACGGTGCACTTCGCGCTGTCGAGCGGCAAGGTCAGCGTCGGCCTGACGCTCGGCTCAAGCAATGTGAAGGTGGACGTCGTCAACGGCACCGAGGTCTGGTCCAACACTTCCGTCAGGTCCGTTTCCGACAACGTCAAGGAACTGCATGTCCTCGGCATTCTCAAGACCAATCTGACAGGCGCCGACGGCAGCCAGAAGCTCTTCGGCAATGGCGCAGCGAATGTCCTCAAGGGCCTGGACGGCAACGATACGCTTTTGGGGGCCGGCGGCGGCGACCGCCTGGAGGGCGGCGCGGGAACGGACACGGCCTCCTACGAAACCTCCAGGAAAGGCGTGACCGCCAATCTCGCCTCCACGGGCTCGAACACGAACGACGCTAGAAAAGACGTCTATGTCTCGATCGAAAATCTCACTGGTAGCAAGTTCGTCGACACACTGACCGGCGATGACGGAAAGAACACCCTGAGCGGCCTTGCCGGCAACGATGTCCTCAAAGGCGGCAACGGCAACGACAAACTTCATGGCGGGTCGGGCGCAGACGATCTCACTGGAGGGTCAGGCGCGGACAGGTTCATCTTCAAGGCGCTCTCGGACAGCAAGGTCGCATCGAGTGGTCGAGACACGATCTTCGATTTCTCGCATTCAGGCGGCGACAGGATCGATCTGTCCGATATCGACGCGATCGCATCGACGGCGAAGAACGACGCCTTCACCTTCATCGGCGAGGAGGCCTTTTCCGGCAAGGCCGGGGAATTGCGCTTCGTAACGAAGGCGTCGGATACCTACATCTACGCCAATGTCGACAAGGACAAGACTGCGGAATTCGCACTTCATCTCGATGACAAGGTTACGCTGGTGAAGGGCGACTTCATTCTTTGACGAGAGAAGCGATCAGCGGCAGGCGGAAGCGTCTGCCGCTCTCGCTATGGCAATCAGTTCAGGGCGATACTCGAAATGCATGGTGTCGTAGTGATACCAGCGCCCGCCCCAGACAAAGCCGTGTCGCTCGAATATCTCGACGATCTCAAGCGGATATTTGTTGGCATATTTCGGCACCTTGCCGGGCTTCCCGCCGGACCAGATCCAATAATCCGCAAACTTGGTGTTGAGATCGACCGCCGCGCCAAAACTGTGCACCGACATGTTCTTGGCGCCAGAAACCTTGCGCCAGTTGAACACGCCGGCCGAAGGCGAGAGGTAGCGTTTCAGCTCGGACTTTGCCGCAAGGTCGTCCCG
Source organism: Shinella sp. CPCC 101442 (assembly GCF_024704725.1). Taxonomy (GTDB): domain Bacteria; phylum Pseudomonadota; class Alphaproteobacteria; order Rhizobiales; family Rhizobiaceae; genus Shinella. The sequence goes on from NZ_JALIQS010000003.1 coordinate 204,114, forward strand.
AACCTTTTCCAGCGCTGCGGCAGCCCCCTGCCGCTTCGTTACGCGCAACGTCTCGCCGAACCATTTCACGGGAACGAGATCGGCTCCGACGGCCTTTGCGGAAGCGCCGTAGAGCCGCATCATCAATGCGTCGCTGCGGATGCGGCCCGGATCGAAATCGGCCTCCGGCTTTTTCTCGCAGGCGCCGAGCGGATAGATCTGCCGAAGGCTGTCCTCGACATCGCCTGATGCAAGGCTCGCCTGGTGATCCTTCGCCTTGCCATCGTCGATCTCGAGCGGCGGGCCGCCATCCTTGAAGAGAAGCCTGTTGCCTTCGATGCCGGAAAGGCTCTCCGGATAGGCTTCCACCAGCAATTTCAGGCGGGCCGCAAGATCAGGCTCCGCCGCCCGCGCTGCAGGTATGGCGAGGAGGAGCGCGGCAACACCCGCGAGAAGACGCCTAGTCGACATTGATGTTGATATAGTCGCCATTGGCACCGCGCCAGATTTGGACCTCGATGCGGACGTCACCCTGAAGCAGACGGCGTGCTGCGCTATGCTCGATGCGGCCATGGCTGATCATGCGCTCGGCCAGTTCCCGGTTGCGCGCCGAGGCGAAGAAGCTGTCGGTATCGTCGCCCGGCTGGCTGATGCCGAAGCGGTGTACATTGGCGCGATCCTGCCGGATGACCTGCCAGGGCTGGGTCAGACGCGCATTGCTGGAGTTGTAGAGATCGTCCTGGCCGATATAGGCCCCGTAGCTCTCGATCAGTTCATCCGCCCTGGCAGCGCCCACCGAGGCCGCAAGCATGGCGGCGCATGCCGCCGCAAAAAATCCTGTGCGCATTCCCAACTCCAAAATTCGCAAAAACCATTCATAACCAGGAACAAGACGGTTGGGGAAGACAGGATATTCGCGCGCGCCTACCACATGGTCTTCGCCGCACCACCTGGCCATTCCCGGTCATAGGCGACGCCGTCGAAACCCATTTTCGCAGAAGCAAGCATCTGGCCTACGGTTGGCAGGCAGGCCGTATCGCGGAATTTTTCCGGGTTCCAGAGGTCGGCGCGCAGCACCGCACGGGCGCATTGCGAATAGACCTCCTCGATCGTGATGACCACGACGGAGCGCGGGTGTTTTCCATCCATGACGAAGCGTTCCGTGATCGCCGGGTCGATGCGCACGACGGCGCTGCCATTGAGGCGCATCGTGGTATTGGAGCCGGGAATGAGGAACATCAGCGCGACGCGCGGATCGCGCACGATGTTGGAAAGCGAATCGATGCGGTTGTTGCCGCGCCAGTCCGGCAGCATCAGCGTGCGCTCGTCCTCGATATGGATGACGGAGCCGGCATCGCCGCGCGGCGAGCAGTCGAGCCCTTCCGGCCCTGACGTGGCGAGCGCCATGAAGGGCGAAGCCTCGATCATCGCGCGGTATTCCGGCAGGAGATAGTCCGTCACTTTGACGAGCGAAGCTTCACCCGGAGCGCCGTAGAGCGCGTTCAACTGTTCGACCGAGGTGACAACCGTCATGCTTTTCTCCTGTGCGTGCGCGTTTGCGGCGCATCGCACCCTTGCATGACAGGCGCATGACGGAAAGGCCGTCAGGCGGCGATGCGCCGCGCGTCCTGCGCGAAGAAACCGACGATCCGATCGATGACAGGTTCGGCGGAAACGATGCGGCGGTGGCCGAAGCCGTTTGCCCATTCGAGCGTGACATTGGGGCCGGAAGCCGCGTAGCGCCGGGCGTGATGCGCCGGCACCTCCTTGTCGTCCTCGGCATGGATGACGAGCATGGGCGTGCTGAGGCGCCCTGCCCCGTCGGCCGCGTCGAAGGCCGAAAGCGGTGCGCCGGCGATGCGCTCGACATGGTTCTCCAACGCCACCTGCGTCTCCGGCCCGAGCTTCAGGTAGCGGCCGAGGTCCTTGAAGAGCCAGGCCATCTCGCTCGGCGAACCGATGGTGACGAGCCGGCGTGGCCGGTGCGCAGGCACCGAGGGTACGAGGCCGCTCGCCGCACAGGCAAGCGATGCGCCGCCGAAGGAATGGCCGCAGAAATAGTCGAAACCGCCAAAGCGCCGCCACGCGGCGTCGATGGCGCGAACGGCCATCGGCAGCGTCAGCGTGCGCCCGCGCGACGCCCCATGACCCGGCAGGTCGAGCGCCACGACCTCGTGGCCCGCCGCAACCAGCCCCTCCGTCAGCGCCGAAAGATAGGCCGCGCGGGACCCCCAGCCGTGAACGACGAGCACGCGGCCGGCAAAGTTTTCACAGGGGCGCGCCGCAAAACGATGCGCGACCGCCGTGCCGCCGGCAAAGCGCAGCGTCACGCGCTCGGCCTGCCGCATCCAGCCTTCTGAGCGGGCGAAAAGCTCCCTCTCCTTGGCCGTGCGCGGGCGACGACCCGGCGTGGTCGCGAACAGCCGGAACGCCGCCCGGCCGGCTGCAGCGGGAGAAACGGCCGCGACGCCCGACAGCGCCAAACGGATGACCTTCAATCCAAAGGATGCCATAGTGGGAATCCATAAAAATGTTCAATGATGAACAATAAAGTACAACGATGAACAAAAATCAAGCCTTTCCCTGGGACCATCCGCGCTTTCGCAGCTGGATCGGGGTAGCGCGTGCCTGCCAGCTGATGCAGCAGGCAGTGACGCGGGCGATTTCGGAGCTCGGCATCAAGCCGCCGCATCTCGACATTCTCGTCAATCTCTACCGTTTCGAGGGCATTTCGCAGCAGGAACTGGCGCGCAAGCTGCTCGTCGGCCGTTCGAACATGAGCATGCTGCTGCCGCAACTCGAAAAGCGCGGCCTTATCGAGCGCAATCCTGACGCCAAGGACAAGCGCGTGCTGCGCTTGTCACTGACCCCGGCCGGCCGGACGCTGACGGAACAGGCCATGGCCATCCAGACCGGGCTCATCGAGCGCATCATGTCGCAGACGCCGGAAGACCGTTGCCTCCAGGTCGCCGAGGCGATGGAGGACATCATCCGCATCCTCCAGACGATGGAGATCGCGGAAGACGACTAGGCCTTGGCGACAGCATCCGCCCGCGTCGATTTCAGCGACAGGAATTCCCAGAGCGCCACGCCGAACAGCACGGCAGCCGCCGCCATGAAGAGTTGGTAGGGTTCGACAAACGGCACCAGCACCGAAAGCGCCAGGAGGGCTGCGATGCCGACGATATGCGACAGAGGCGATCGTCCGCGGATCGCCGCCTTGAACCAGATATTGCCGAGCAGGAAGACGATCGGCCCGCCGAGAATGGCGCTCGCCGTCTTGGCATCGACATGACCGTGCGGATGGGCAAGGGCGAATTCCTCCGCGACGGCCGAAAGGATGATGCCGGCAACGATCGGTATATGGGCATAGGTGAAAGCCATGCGGGCGATGCGCCCGGGCGTCGCCGAATGCTCGATGAGATGCGCTGCCTCCCCATGGCCGAAGCGGAAATAGATCCACCACATGGTGGCGGTCGACAGGAAGGCCGTCATCAGCATGAAGATGGTGAAGCCGTCGAGCAGCTCCATGCCGGCGACCGTGCGACCGGTAACGAGGATTGTTTCGCCCAGGCAGATGATGACGAAGAGCGCGCAGCGTTCCGCCATATGCTCACCCGAGACCTGCCAGTCGCTGACGGTGGAACGGCCAAGCCCCGGCACGGCAAAGCCGAGCGCCGGCGAGGCGTATTCGAGACCGAGCGCGATGGCCCAGAGCGCCAGCCGCGCCTCATGCTCCACGAAGGCACCGGCGATCCAGAACACGGCGGAAAAGAGCGTCCAGACCGTGATGCGGGTGAAGTTGAGGCTGTTTTCCGGCCAGTCGCGGCGCATGACATAGGCAGTGAAGGCCGAGCGGCCCGTCTGCATGACGACATAGGTGAGCGCGAAGAGCAGCCCGCCCGCCTCGAAGGCCGTGGGGATGGCGATGGACAGCATCAGCCCCAGAAACATCAGCACGAAGAGCAGGATGCGCACCGGCGATTTTTCCGGGTCGAGCCAGTTCGTCGCCCAGGTCGTGTAGATCCACACCCACCAGATCGCCAGCATCAGCAGCGCGGCTTCGACGAGGCCGAGCGGCGAATAATGCGCGGCCAGCGAATGCGAAAGCTGGATGATGGTCAGGACGAAGATGAGGTCGAAGAAGAGTTCGGCAAAGGCCACCTTGCCTTCCCGGGCGGTGCCGCGGGCGCGCAGGCAGGCGGAATGGGCAAAGCGTTCGTCGTTCGTCGCCGTCATGGCGCATCCTTTTCAAGAAGCCGTTCGAGCCGCCGGTCGGGCACGACCCACAGGAGCGCGACCGCGGCATAGAGCACATGGGAAATCACCGGCGAGACAAAGGCAAGCCCGATCGCGGCGAGATAGAAGACGGGCGAGAACCGCCCCTTGAAATCACGCCCGAGGGCGTTGCGCACTCGCGCGGCATCCGGATGCACGGCGACGATGCGGATCTGCAGGATTTCGTAGGCGATGGCCGTCAAGAGCAGGATCACGCCGTAGAGCGCCGTCGGGATCGCGGCCGCCGGATTGTTGCCCATCCAGGCGGTGACGAAGGGAATGAGCGACATCCAGAAAAGAAGATGCATGTTCGCCCACAGCACGCCGCCGCTGGCATTGCCGCAGATGGTGAGCAGGTGATGGTGGTTGTTCCAGTAGATCGCCACATAGACGAAGCTCAGGAGGTAGCCGAGGAAGATCGGCAGCATGGGAAGAAGAGCCGCAAGGGTCGGCTCCTTCGGCACCGCCAGTTGCAACACCATGATGGTGATGATGATGGCGATCACGCCATCGCTGAAGGCTTCGAGCCGTCCCTTGTTCATGCAGGCCTCATGTCCATTTTCATTAGACATGACGCATGTTGCGCCGAGTCGCTACAGAAGATTGCGTAGCGTCAGCCTGCCTGCTCTTCCTCGTGGCGATGGCGCTCCTCCTCCACCGCCGCGCGCTGCCGGCCCGTGCGGGCCGCGACGAGGTCGGCGGGCGAGGCATTGCCACGAATGAGCTGGCGGCCGGCATAGATGCCGCCGACGGTTTCCAGTTCCAGACGCTGCCGGTCGACATCGCGGAATTCCTCGACCACCTCGGCCGCCAGATCCTCGTCCTCGCCGAGCGCCTTCAACGTCTCGCGGCTGAAGATCATCGCCGATTCGAAGGTCTCCCGGATCTGGAAGTCGACGCCCGCGTGAATGAGGTCGAGCGCATGGCCTCGGTCATAGGCGCGCGCCAGCAGCGGCACGAGCGGAAACTCCTCGCGCACCACCTCGGCGATTTTCACCGCCGCCTCTTTCTCATCGAGGCAGATCAGGATGGCCTTGGCGGTGGCCGCACCCGCCGCATGCAGGATATCGATGCGCGAGCCATCGCCGTAATAGACCTTGAAACCGAAATCCGAAGCGTCGCGAACGAATTCCGCATCCTTGTCGATCAGCGAAAGCGTATAGCCGCGCGCCAAAAGCGGCTGGCTGACGATCTGGCCGAAGCGGCCGAAACCGATCATCAGCACCGTTCCCTCGACATTCTCGGGCAGCGTCAGCCCCTCCGTGGACGGCTGCTGCTTCGGAACGATGCGGTCATGCAGGATGACCATCAGGGGCGTCAGGATCATCGAGATGATGATCGTCGCCGTCAGGATGGCGTTTTCCTCGCCATTCAGAATACCGGCGGCAACGGCGGCGGCATAAAGCACGAAGGCGAATTCGCCGCCCTGCGCCATCAGCACGGCACGCTCCAGGCTCTCGCTGTGGCACGTGCCGAGCAGGCGCGCCACGACGTAGATCAGGAGTGTCTTCGCCACCATGTAGCCGATGACGCTTGCCACCACGAGCTGCCAGTTGGCGGCGATGACCGAAAGGTCGATCGCCATGCCGACACCGAGAAAGAACAGGCCAAGCAGGATGCCGCGGAAGGGCTCGATGTCGGCTTCAAGCTGATGGCGGAAGGCCGATTCGGAGAGCAGCACGCCGGCAAGGAACGCGCCCATCGCCATGGAGAGACCGGAGACCTGCATGGCAAGCGCCGAACCGAGCACCACCAGCAGCGCCGCCGCCGTCATCACCTCGCGCGCGCCGGAGGCGGCAAGCACGCGAAACAGCGGATTGAGCAGGTAGCGTCCCGCCAGTACCAGCGCCACGATGGCGCCGATGGCGATGCCGATGGACAGCCAGCGGTCGGCGGCATCGGTCGCCGCAGCCCCGGTGCCGAGCAGCGTGACGATGGCGAGCAGCGGCACGATGGCAAGGTCTTCGAAGAGCAGGATCGCGATGATACGCTGGCCCTTCAGCGTCGACATCGTGCCCCGCTCCTGCAGCATCTGCATGACGATGGCGGTGGAAGTCAGAACGAAGCCGGTGCCGGCGACGAAGGAGGGAATGAGCGGAAAGCCGAAGGACAGGCCGATGCAGGTCAGCGCCGCCATGGCGCCCATCACCTGAACCGCGCCGAGCCCGAAGATGTCCTTGCGCATGCCCCATAGCCGTGAAGGCTGCATTTCCAGGCCGATGATGAACAGGAACATCACCACGCCGAGTTCGGCGACATGGATGATCGCCTGCGGATCGGCAAAGAAACCGAGGCCGAAGGGACCTATGGCGAGGCCGGCCGCGAGATAACCAAGCACCGAGCCAAGCCCGATCTTCTTGAAGACCGGCACGGCGGCAACGCCGGCCGCAAGCAGCACAACTACCTGGGTAAGATCATTCGCATTCGCTTCTGCTGCCAAGGGTCTCTCCGTTCGTCTGCGGTGGACGCGCCCTTTGGCAGTCCTGAAATTATCGCGGCTTTTCCGACATATCGCGGCTCATGCCCTTCTCCGCAAGGTCGCGCTCGTAATCGGCAAAGAGCGTTTCGCCCTTTTCCCCGAGTTCCCGGAGATAGGACCACGTGAAGATACCGGTATCATGAAAATCGTCGAAACCGATGCGCACGGCATAATTGCCCGTCGGCGTCATGGCGATGATCGCGACATTGCGTTTGCCCGGCACAGTCAGCTTCTGGCCCGGCCCATGGCCCTGCACCTCGGCAGATGGCGAGAGCACGCGCAGCATTTCGGCGGAAAGGTCGAAGCTCGCGCCATCGTTGAAGGTGACGACGAGGCGCTGGCGATCTTTCGAGACACGCAGTTCGGTCGGCCAGAGGTCGCTCATGGCAATTCCTTTCCTCACGATTTCGCGAAGGACTATGCCGCAAGCCGGGGATGTGCAAGGCTGAAAATGCTGTCATAATCGCCCCATCGGCTTGACGATGCGCTTCGCGCGCACGACATGTCGATGATGGAGGACGTGTCTTGAATTCCTATGCAGGCCCCTGGAACGGCGCCGACCCCGTCGCGCAATCCGCAGCCCCGATGATCGATCCCTTCGGCCGGGCGGTCACCTATCTGCGCGTTTCCGTAACGGACCGCTGCGATTTCCGCTGCACCTATTGCATGGCGGAGAACATGACCTTCCTGCCGAAGAAGGATTTGCTGACGCTGGAAGAGCTGAACCGGCTCTGTTCCGCCTTCATCGCCAAGGGCGTGCGCAAGCTGAGGCTGACCGGCGGCGAGCCGCTGGTGCGCAAGAACATCATGCATCTCGTGCGCGAACTCGGCCGCCATGTGCATGACGGCCGCCTCGACGAACTGACGCTGACGACCAACGGCTCGCAGCTCGCCAGACATGCCGCCGAGCTTGCCGATTGCGGGGTGCGCCGCATCAACGTCTCGCTCGACACGCTCGACGCCGAAAAATTCAAAACCATCACCCGCTGGGGCGAGCTTTCCAAGGTCATCGAAGGCATCGACGCCGCGCAGGCCGCCGGTCTCAAGATCAAGATCAACGCGGTGGCGCTGAAGGATTTCAACGATCGCGAAATCCCCGACCTGATGCGCTGGGCGCATGGCCGCGGCATGGACCTGACCCTTATCGAGACCATGCCGATGGGCGAGATCGAGGAAGACCGCACCGATCGCTACCTGCCGCTCTCGGAAATGCGCGCCCGCCTGGCAGAAGACTTCACGCTGACCGAAAACGCCTACCGCACCGGTGGCCCGGCGCGTTATGTGACGGTCGAGGAAACCGGCGGCCGCCTCGGCCTCATCACGCCGATGACGCACAATTTCTGCGAAAGCTGCAACCGCGTGCGCCTCACCTGCACCGGCACGCTCTATATGTGCCTCGGCCAGAACGACGCCGCGGACCTGCGCCTGCCCTTGCGCGCCTCCGATGACGACGCCCTCCTCTCCCAGGCGATAGACGAGGCGATCGGCCGCAAGCCAAAGGGGCACGATTTCATCATCGACCGCCGCAACCGCCCGGCCGTCGCCCGCCATATGAGCGTCACCGGCGGCTAGGCAGCCGTCGAAAGCGAGGTTTCGGTGAAAATCCTGCTGGCCGCCCTGTTCTGTGCCGCCCTGCCTCTCCAAAGCCTCGCCGCCGAGCGCCCGGAAGGCATCGCCGCCGCCGAAACGCTGGTCAAGACTGCGTTCGGCACCGAATGCGATATGAACGGCATGGAAGAGGTGCCGATGGCCGGCCCTGACGAGGAGGGGTATGGCCACGCCTACTACCGCCTCGCCTTCAAGCCCGACTACGATCCCAACGGCCCTGAGGTACAGATCGACCTCTATCAACTGTTCTGCGGCTCCGGCGCCTACAACATCCGCCACGCCTTCGTGCTGAAGAGAAGCGACGAGGAAAGCCTGAAACTCATAAGCTTCGCCACGCCCGATCTCGACTACGCCTATGCCGACGAGGAAATGAACACGCTGAAAGCCGACCCGAAGGTGCGCGGCTTCCGCGCCACCGGCCTCCTCGTCAATTCAAGCTTCGACGTGGAAAAACGCACGATCACCAGCCATGCGGCATGGCGCGGCATCGGCGATGCCTGGGACAGCGGCGAATGGGTCTTTCGCAATGGCGATTTCATGTTGACGCGATTCGAGGTCGATCCCACCTATGGCGATCCGGATCCGGCGGCGGAGAGTTTCGTCGTCTACGAGGCAGGAAAATAGCCCTGCCCGAATCGAAACGGCCGGGTTTTCGCCCGGCCGTTTCGTTTCCCGAAGAATACCCTTTTACGCCGCGTAGTGCCGGCCGTAGCCGTCATTCTCGCGCATATCCAGATCCCGCGTCTTGAAGTGGTCGATCTTCTGGTTGAGCGTCTGCACCCGGCGGCGCAGGCCGTGGATCTCGGCGGTGTTTTCCTCCACCATCGCAGCGTTCTGCTGGGTGATCAGCTCGACCTGATGCACCGCCTGGTTCACCTCGTTGATGCCCTCGTACTGGGCGGCGGCAGCCGCCTCGATCTTGCCGACGAGCGTATGGATCGAGGAGATGTGTTCGTTGATGACCGACAGCGCCTCTCCGGTCTCGGTGACAAGGGCGACACCGTTGCGGACCTGCGCGGAACTCTCCGAGATGAGACCCTTGATCTCGCGGGCCGCACCGGCGCAGCGCTGCGCCAGCTCGCGCACTTCCTGCGCCACGACCGCAAAGCCGCGGCCCGCCTCGCCGGCACGCGCGGCCTCGACGCCGGCATTCAGCGCCAGCAGGTTGGTCTGGAAGGCGATCTCGTCGATCACGCCGATGATGGTGCTGATCTTGTCCGAGGAGCGGTTGATCTCGCCCATGGCGGTGACGGCCTTGGCCACGACCTCGCCGGAGCGCTGGGCGTAGCTGTGCGTCTCGTCGACCGACACGGCGGTCTTCTGGGCACTCTCGGCCGTCGAGCGAACGATGTCGGTCAGCTGGCGCAGTGCCCGCGAGCTTTCCTCCAACGCCGCTGCCTGCTGTTCCGTGCGGCGGGCGAGATCGTCGGCGGAGGCGGCGAGATTGTCGGTGCCGCCATTGATTTCCATCGTCGTCGCGCGGACGTCGGAGAGCGTGTGGCGCAGCGCCTCGACCGCATTGTTGTAGGTGCGGGCCATGGCGACATATTCGGCCGCCAGCGCCTCCGTCATGCTTTCCTCGAGATTACCCGCGGCTAGCTGGCCGAGCACGTCCGAGAGCGCCGTCAGCGCTTCCGTCTGCTCCGCCTCGATGCGGGCGCGCTCGCTGGTGCGGCGGGCCTGTTCCTCGGCCGTCAGCTGGCGCTGGGCTTCCGCCTCCTGCTCGAGGCGGACGTTTTCGCGGGCGGCGTCGCGGAAGACGGCAACCGAGCGCACCATGTCGCCGATCTCGTCGCCGCGGTTGCGGCCGTCGATGCTGATGTCGAGATCGCCGCTGGCAAGACGCGCCATGGATTCCGTGACGCGCTTCAGCGGGCCGCGCAGGGTTTCGACCAGCATCAGGCCACCGATGATGGCCAGCAGCGTGCCGGCGACCATCGCGATGATGGAGACATTGGCCGAACGCTGGCTGTCCTGCTTGCCGGCTTCCTGCGCGCTCGAGACGAACTGTTCGAGCGTCTGGCTGGCATCGGCAACGGAGGCATAGGCGCTGACACGCGCCGCCTGCCACTTTTCGCCGACGGCGATCAGGTCCTGCGTGCCCTTCTCGATCTCGGCGAGCGAGGGCGCGAGCTTCTGCGAGAGGTCGCGAAGGGCCGCATTCTTCGCGCCGAGCTTGGCGAGTTCGCCTGCGCTTTCGGCGACGGCCTTCACGTCGGCGAGAACCGCGTCGCGGCTCGGCTGATCGAGCTTGCGGTGCAGCTCGCTGATATGCAGACGCGTCTGGTCGATCCCCTTGAACGTGTCGCCCATCAGCGTGATGAGTGTCTTCAGGAGGCCGATCTCGGCATCCATGCTGACGAAGCGCTTGGCAGCGGTGTCGGAGTTCTTGCCCGCTTCCTTCAGAAAATCAGCGTCGAATTTGGAAAGCTTGGTGAGAACGGGAATGAATTTCGCTTTCTTGCTCTCGGCGTCGTCGGCACCGGCAAGTATCTCCTGCACCTTGGCGATCTCGGCTTCCAGCGGCTTGATCTGTTCCAGCGCCTTCGGCGAAGCGATCGCCTTGGATTCATTCAGCTGCTTCAGGAGCTGCGGCAGATAGGTCCCGGCCGCCTTCACCTTGTCTTCCGGCTTCATCGCCAGAGCGACCGGCTTGCGGAATTTGCCGATGCGCTCGGCCAGGCCCTGATAGGCGGCGGCATCGAAAAGCAGCGCCTTGGCGAAAGCTTCCTTCTCGCCGGATTCGCTTCTGATGACGGCGATCTGCTTTTCGGCGAAGTCGCCGTCGCGGGCCATCGCGGCAAGCGCGCCTTCGAGAGCTGCGGTGACGGCGTTGCGTTCCTGGTCGATCGACCAGAGCGTTTCGGTCTGGCCGCGCATCGTGCCGGCAAGCGCAACGACGGAGGCGATCTTCGCCTTCTCGGCTGCATTCGGCAGCAGCGCATCAAGGTCGTGGATGCCCTCTTCCTGCTCGTCGATCCGGGCCGAAAGCGCATCGCGCGTTTCCTGGCCGGGCTTGTCGGCGAAATCCTGCAGGCCCGTGCGCAGGTTCTGGAAGTGCGACAGGCTGTTGATCGTCTCGCGGGTGACCGTCATGTGGCCATTCAGGGTACTCGCGGTGAAGTACCCGACAAGCCCGATGCCCGCGATGAGCACGACAAGGGGAATGACGAACAGCAACACCTTGGTGACGATGCGGCGCTGCTGGAGCAGGCGGTCGATGAAGGACATGGTTTCCCCGACGTTTTTTTGAAGACCAATGTCCCGTCGGATGCTCTTTCAAGCCGGAACGGCCGCTCTGGCTACCAGGGGGAGCGCGGCCGAAAATCGCTTGATGGGCGTCGGCCGATCTTGCATCAGGCGGCCAGCCCTCACCCGTCGCATCATGCGATCGCTCATTGGGATGGCGCAACGATAGGTGCGGAAGCTTAATGAATGCCTTCGAGAAACCGGCAGAAACTCAAGGCTTTGCGCCGAAATGACGATGGTTTTTGCCCAAAATCGCCTCAACCGCCCTTTCTTTCACCAATCACCCCGTTTGTTCCGTCCTTGAGGATGATGGCAGGCCGCCCGCATTGGGCTTATGAGGGACAGACACACGCTTGGAATCACTCCCCATGAACTCCACCGGAAATGCCAGAGGCGCCTTGTTCATGGCCATCGCCATGGCGGCTTTCACCTGCAACGATGCCCTCGTCAAGTCCGTCACGCACACGATGAACACCGGCCAGATCCTGTTCGTGCGCGGGCTGATGACCAGCGCGCTGGTGCTCGTCATCGCCTGGCGGATGGGCGCGCTCGGCTCCTGGCGCGTCCTGCTGCAGCCAGCCGTGGCCCTGCGGCTCGCGGCTGAAATCTTCGCTTCGCTCACCTTCATCTCCGCCCTTGGCGCCATGCCGCTTGCCAATATCTCGGCCATCCTCCAGTCGTTGCCACTTGCCGTGACGCTGGGCGCTGCCCTCTTCCTCGGCGAGCAGGTCGGCTGGCGTCGGTGGCTCGCCATCGTCGTCGGCTTTGTCGGCGTTATCATCGTCATCCGCCCCGGCCCGGAGGGATTTTCGCTTGCCGCCATCTATGCCATCGCCTCGATGATCGGCGCGGCGACGCGCGACCTTGCCACGCGCCGCATCCACAGCAATGTCTCCACCCTGTTCATCAGCGTCGTCACGGCCATCGCCATCACGCTTGTCGGCGGCGCGCTGATCGTGCCGATGGGGGGCTGGCAGCCGATGTCGCTGGAGATCATCGGGCGCCTGGCCGCCGCCAGCGTGCTGCTCCTCGTCGGCTACCAGACGATCGTCAACGCCATGCGCATCGGCGAAATCTCCTTCGTCGCGCCCTTCCGCTATGTCAGCCTCCTGTGGGCCATCGCCATCGGCTTCCTGTTTTTCGGCGAACTGCCCGATCTCTGGATGACGATTGGGGTCTCGATCATCATCGCATCGGGCCTCTACACCTTCTACCGCGAGAACCGCCGTCGGGCCGTGCCGATCGCGCAGGAATCAAAGCCGGAATCGCTGTGACGTTGTAGAGACTTGCGACCCGGCCTTGCACCGATTAGACCGGAGGGAAGCCAACACGATGGGAGCACAATGGCACTGTCGCATGCGATACCGGGCGTGATCCTTGCCGGTGGCCTGTCCTCTCGGATGGGCCAGGACAAGACGCGTATCCGTCTCGGCGGCTGCGCGCTCATCGACCGCGCGGCCCGCCGCCTGCGCCCGCAGGTCTCCAGCGTCACAGTCAATGCCAATGGCCCCATGCTCTTCGAACGGGGTGAGGAACTGCCTGTTTTCGCAGATCTCGACGCAGCCCGTGCCGGCCCGCTCGGCGGGGTGCTGGCCGCCCTCGACCACGCCAGGCGCAACCATCCCGAAGCGAGCCATGTCGCGACCGTGCCGACGGACAGCCCGTTCTTCCCGACCGATCTCGTTCGCCGTCTAAGCCTCGCCATCGACACGCCCGAGCGCATCGCCGTGGCGCGGTCGGCAAGCGGCCTCCATCCGGTCTTCGCTCTCTGGCCCATAGCGCTTGCAGGCGATCTCGCGGATTGGCTGGCGGGCGGTGGAGCGCTGCGGGTGCGCAGCTATCTCGAACGGCACCAGGCGCGCGAAATCGCCTTCCCGCTGATTGAAACGCCACGCGGCGAGTTCGACCCGTTCTTCAACATCAACACGCCCGACGATCTCGATGAGGCGGAAAACTGGCTCTGGGTGTTGGAGAGATGACGAAACCAAAAATCTTCGGCATCGCCGGGTGGAAGAATTCCGGCAAGACAGGCCTTGCCGTGCGCCTGGTCACGGAACTTGTCGCGCGCGGCTACCGCGTCTCGACCATCAAGCACGCGCACCATGATTTCGATATCGACAAGGTCGGTGCCGACAGCTATCGCCACCGGCAGGCCGGCGCGCATGAAGTGACCATCGTCTCCGGCACGCGCTATGCCATCATGCACGAGCTGCGCGGCGCGCCGGAACCCAGTTTCGAGGAAATCCTCGCCCGCATCGCACCCTGCGATCTCGTGCTTATCGAAGGCTACAAGCGCGAACCCATCCCGAAGATCGAGGCGCGGCGCCTGGAGGCGGCCAACCGTACGCCGCTCGCGCCCGAAGACCCCCACATCGCCGCCATCGCCGCCGACCATCCCGTCGCGGACACAACGCTTCCGGTCTTCGACCTCGACGACATCCCGGCGATTGCCGACTTCGTCATCGCCATAACCGGCCTCCCCGCGCCCGTCACGGCCTGATCATCGCATCACCGCCGCCTGCTTTTCTCGTGCACCGATCTCCTCGGCGCTCGCTGAGCAACGTTAATTCCGGGTCAATTCTGTTCGATTTCAAGATGACCGTGTATCAATACGCGCCATAGCAATGTCTAATATGCTTAAATTAACCTTACCACTTAAGCTCTGTGACGGTTTTATTGCAATAGAATACCACCGGAGATACGTAGTATTTGATTAGCAACGCAGAGTTTTGCCATGGCACATATCATCTCAAGAGCCCGCGGCCGTTTTGGCCTCTTCACAAGCCCCTACGCACTCATCCTGGGCTCCTTGCTTTACTTTGCGTTCGCTTATTACTTCGATACCCGATGGCGCTACCTGCCCTATAATTTCGCGGCCATCCTCACGCTGGCGTCCATCATCTTCCTGATCTCCAGACGACCGTTCTTTTCGCTCTATGGCGCGACGCTGGTTGCGGTTCTCTTCACCCTCATCTCCATGATGAAGTTCCACTCCAAGGGACTGGCGCTGCACGTCTACGACGTCGTCTTCATCGGTTCCGACGTATCCACGCTGTCGTTTCTCGTGCGGTACTACCTGCCCGCCGTCATCGTGGCTGCGGTGGGTCTTGCGGCCATCGCGACGTTCCTGACGATCCTGTTCCGGCGGGAAGATCCGGCACCGTGGGGCGTCGGCGTCAGAAGCGGCATCGTCGCGGCAAGCCTGGTTGCCGCGGTCATCGCCCATCGCCCCACCACGCGGGATGCCGACTTCCTGCCTTTCATCGGAGGCTACAACGCCTCGGCCTTCTTCCTGTCGCTCTGGCATATTCCAAGCCTGATGAAGCCGATGCAGTTCGCCACCCCGCTCGACGGCGCCGACGCCGGTCAGCCTTTCGTCAACGACGCGCTCTGCACCAAATCCGGCAAGCAGCCCGATCTCTTCCTGACCCTTTCGGAAAGCCAGACCTCGCCGCTCGTCTTCCCGCAGCTTTCCATTCCGCAATCGGTCACGCAGACCTATCAGTCGGGTGACGGCACGATCCGGCCCCTGTTCGTCGAGATTTTCGGCGGCGGAACATGGATGACGAATTTCTCCGTGCTGACCGGCCTCTCTACCGCCGATTTCGGCTGGCTCGGCCCCTATGTGAACCACCTGCTCGTGGACAAGGTACGAGGCTCGTTGCCGGACGTGCTCGCCCGTTGCGGCTATCGCACGGTCGCATTCATGCCCATGCAGTACAATTCGATCAATGAAGGGCCGTTCCTGAAGTCGCTCGGTTTTCAGGAAATCTACGACGCCGACCACATGAGCCTGCCGGTCATGGGCGTGCGGGATACCAACTACTTCGACAATGCAAAAGACATGATTGCGCAGCATCGGAAGAACGACAAACGCCCGCTCTTCGTGCTCGTCCAGACCATGTTCACGCACTCGCCCTACGAGAACACGCTCGAACCGGTGGTGGCGGGAGAACATGTCTACGCAGACGATGCCGGCGCCAACGAATATCTGCGTCGCGTCGGCGCATCGCGAAGCGATCTGGTTGCATACCGGGACGCGATCAAGGCCGATCCCGGAGCGCGGGGAAGCGTCTTCCTCGAATTCGGCGATCACCAGTCCATCGCGACGAAACCGTACATCCTGGAACGAACCGACGACGACAACCCCTTCACGACTTTCCGTTCCCCGGTCTACGAGACCTTCTACGCGATCCACGGCTTCGGAACGCCGATAGACTATCGCAAGCTGGGTGTCGTGGATGCGCCGTTCCTCATTCCCAGCATCCTCGCGGCAACGGACCTGCCGAGCTCGCAGGTCTTCGACGACCTCGCCTCACTGAGCGACGTTTGCCACGGCGAATTTCACACATGCGCGCAGAGAGCGGCAGTCGATCGGCATATCAGGCGACGCATGGACGCCGACATGCTGCAATTGAACTAAGCGACGTCGCCCATCCCTGACAAAAAAGGCCGCGGGATCGCTCCCGCGGCCTTTCTTTCACGCTCGCCTTACCCGATTACTCGGCCATGGCGACCGGCTTCACCAGAGCGGTCACGCGACGGATGGTGACGCGGCGATTGAGCTGTTCGGCAGAATCCGTGTCGATCTTCAGGAATCGCTCGCCGTAGCCCTGCGTGGCAAGGTTTTCCGGCGGGATGTCGTAGACATCCGTCAGGATGTTCGCGACAGCCTCGGCGCGCTCGTCCGACAGAACGAGGTTCGATTCGTCCGAGCCGACGGCATCCGTGTGGCCTTCGATCAGGAAGGTCTCGCCGGCATCCTTGTCGAGGATCTCGTTGATCGCATCCGCCACCTTGCGCAGCGTCGCGGCCTGGTTCACCGAAATCTCCGAGGAACCGGTCGCAAACGTGATCGTGTCGAGGTCGATGCGACGCACCTTGTCGCGGATACGGGCCGAGTACTTCACCTCATCCAGCGTATAGACGCGCTCGACGGGTTCCACCGGCGGGCGATCGAGGAAGTCGCGATAGTCGCGCTCCTCTTCCGAGGAGGTGTCGATGATGTAGTCGTCGACCGGCACCGTCAGGCGCATCGGCGGCAGGCGCTCACCGGGGTCGACGAAGGTCGGCCGGCTGTCCCTGTCGATTTCGGGCGCATAGAACATCACGTATTCGCTGCCCGAACGATCAATGCGCGAGCGCTGGATGACATCGCCGTAGCGGCTGCGGATCGTCACGACGCGGTCGCCGTTCGGCCGCACGATGACCTCGCGAACGCGACCGTGCGGCAGATCCTCGTAATAGGTCTCGGTTGCCCGGCGCGACAGGCGGCGGCCGTCGTCGGAACGCACGATGATGCGGTCGCCGAAATTGATGACGGCGCGATCATCGAACTGACGTTCGACGCGCCAGCCATCCCGCTCCTCATAGCGCGGCCGGCGGTCGCGCCGTTCACCCCGTTCGCGCTCGCCCGATTCGTAGCGCACACGGTCCCGGTCCTTCCATCCGACCTGCGCGTCGCGGTCGGATTCCGGCACGCGGACCCGCACGTTTTCCCGCTCCTCCGCGCGCTTGCGGCGACGCTCCTCGCGCGCAGAACCCTTGCGGTTGTCGAAATCCTTGTCGCTGTCGAGCACGGCCGCGCCATCGACAAACGGCAACTCGATCGTTTCGTTCGTCTTGGACGGGTCCCTGGCGATGCGCTCGCGATTTTCGTCGCGCTTGCGACGGGGCCGTTCGGCCTTCTTCTCTTCACGCTGCTGGTCCTCGGCCGCCTCGCGCTGCTTCTTGCGGCGCTCCTCGCGGGCCTTCTGACGATCCTGCTCCTGCTGATCACCAGCCTCGGCTTCCCGTTGTTTCTGACGACGCTCTTCACGCGCCTTCTGGCGGTCCTGCTGTTGCTGATCGTCGCCTTCGGCCGCTTCGCGCTGCTTCTTACGGCGCTCTTCACGCGCCTTCTCGCGGTCCTGCTGCTGTTGCTCGCCGGCTTCGGCTTCCCGCTGCTTCTGGCGACGCTCCTCGCGCGCCTTCTGACGATCCTGTTGCTGCTGATCGTCGCCTTCGGCCGCTTCGCGCTGTTTCTTGCGGCGCTCTTCGCGGGCCTTCTGACGATCCTCCTGCTGCTGCTGATCACCGGCCTCGGCTTCCCGCTGCTTCTGGCGACGCTCTTCACGTGCCTTCTGGCGGTCCTGCTGTTGCTGATCGTCGCCTTCGGCCGCTTCGCGCTGCTTCTTGCGGCGCTCTTCGCGGGCCTTCTGGCGATCCTCCTGCTGCTGCTGATCGCCGGCCTCGGCTTCCCGCTGCTTCTGGCGACGCTCTTCACGCGCCTTCTGGCGGTCCTGCTGTTGCTGTTCATCGCCCTGGGCGGCTTCGCGCTGCTTCTTGCGCCGTTCCTGACGTTCCTGCTGCTGCTGATCGTCGCCTTCGGCCGACTCGCGCTGTTTCTTGCGGCGTTCGCCCTGCTGTTCGCCGTTCTCCTGCTGCTGCTGTTCCTTCTGGCGCTGCCTGCGCAGTTTGCGCTGCTCCGCTTCGGAAAGATCGCCCTCCTGGACGGTGATGACATGCGGCATACCGCTCTCGACGATCGGCGGGCGGACCATCGCCGCCTGAACCGGTTGCCAGACAAGCGAAACGATAGGCAAAGCCACCGTTGCCAGAAGTGTCGTTCTCTTACCCATGGGTGTTTCCTCGTTTGCCCGTTGCCGGCAATGGATCAATCGTTTTGGGCAAATTCGTGTT
The DNA here is from genome assembly GCF_024704725.1 of Shinella sp. CPCC 101442. Classification (GTDB taxonomy): domain Bacteria; phylum Pseudomonadota; class Alphaproteobacteria; order Rhizobiales; family Rhizobiaceae; genus Shinella. The sequence goes on from NZ_JALIQS010000003.1 coordinate 222,388, forward strand.
TCCACATATTCGCCGGTGTGAATCGACGCTAGACCATTACACATGAATCCGCGCTGAATGCGACGGAGCCGCAGGCCCGATGGCCTGCGGCTCCGTCTAAACGCACGAGGACGCGATCTAGTTCGCCTTGGCGACCGGGCGGACCAGCGTCGTGACGCGACGGATGGTGACGCGGCGGTTCTGCTGCTCGGCCACGTCGGCGCGCACCTTCAGGAAGCGCTCGCCATAACCTTGCGTCTGCAGGTTCTCCGGCGGAATGCCGTAAACCTCCGTCAGCAGGCTTGCGACCGATTCGGCGCGCTCGTCGGAAAGCACGAGGTTCGACTTGTCGGAGCCGACAGCGTCCGTGTGGCCTTCGATCAGAAAGGTCTCGCCCGGATCCTTATCGAGCACCTTCTGCATCGCGTCGGCAACGCTGCGCAGGGTACGGGCCTGCGACATCGGCACTTCGGCGCTCGCCGTTGCGAAGGTGATCGTATCGAGGTCGATGCGGCGTACCTTGTCACGCAGGCGGGCCGATTGCTTCACCTCGTCGATCGTATAGACGCGCTCGACGCGCTCCACCGGAGGCTCGGCAAGGAACTCGTAGTAGTCACGGTCCGGATCGCTCGACGTATCGATGATGTAGTCGCTGACGGGAATGCGCAGGCGCATCGGCGGCAGTTCGTAGCCGATGTCGACGAGACCCGGACGCGGCGCGTCCCCCTCCAGCTCCGGCGCATAGACGAGAATGTGCTCCCGTCCGTCCCGGCCGACGCGCGAGCGCTGAATGATGTCGCCATAGCGGTTGTAGATGGTGACGATGCGCACGCCGCCGGGGCGCTGGATCGTCTCGCGGACGCGACCGCGGGCGAGGTTGTCATAGGTGACCTCCTCGGAATCCCGGCGAAGACGCGGACGGTCGTCGCCGCGAACGATCAGCTGGTCGCCTACCTCCAGAACCGTGCGGTTCTCGATGCGCTCGATGACATTGACCTGCGTGACGCTGTTGTCGATCGTGTTGTTGTTGACGATCGTCGTGTTGTTGATGACCGTGTTGTTGACGATGTTGGTGGTCTCGGGAACGATGAATGCCGGAGCCTCTTCGACGCGCTTGCCTTCTTCGTTGATCGCCGCCTCGATACGCTGGGGAACGGCCTCGCGGACCTCTTCGGAAATCGTGGCCTGCGCGCTGTCGTCCGTGTCGGGAACCGGTACTTCCTCCTCTTGCGCGCGCTGTTCCTCACGCTGCTTGCGGCGGTTGTCACGGCTTTTCTGGCCGCCGGCATTGTCGGCGTCCTTGTCGCTGTCCAGCACGGCCGCACCGTTTTCGACAGGCAAAACGACCGTCTCATCGGTCTTGCCCGGATCCTGGGCGATGTCCTGTTTCTGCTCTTCCGTCAGCGTTTCAACAACCTCCGGAACCGCTTCGCTGGCGGGTGCGTCCTCGCCGGTCTGCTGGCTCTGTTCGGCGGCAGGCTGCTCGGATTGCTGTTGCTGCTCTTCAGCCGCCTTCTGCTCGTCAGCCTGACGCTGTTGATCCTCAGCCGCTTTCTGTTCGTCGGCCTGGCGTTGTTGATCCTCAGCCGCCTTTTGCTCGTCGGCCTGACGTTGCTGGTCCTCGGCCGCCTTTTGCTCATCGGCTTGGCGCTGCTGGTCCTCCGCCGCCTTCTGTTCATCAGCCTGAGGCTGCTGGTCCTCGGCCGCTTTCTGCTCATCAGCCTGGCGTTGCTGCTCGTCTTCGGCAGCCTTCTGCTCATCGGCCTGGCGTTGCTGATCCTCGGCCGCCTTCTGCTCATCGGCCTGGCGTTGCTGGTCCTCGGCCGCCTTCTGCTCATCGGCCTGGCGCTGCTGCTCTTCGGCCGCCTTCTGCTCATCGGCCTGGCGTTGCTGGTCCTCGGCCGCCTTCTGCTCATCGGCCTGGCGCTGCTGCTCTTCGGCCGCCTTCTGCTCATCGGCCTGGCGTTGCTGGTCCTCGGCCGCCTTCTGCTCATCGGCCTGGCGCTGCTGCTCTTCGGCCGCCTTTTGCTCGTCGGCCTGACGCTGCTGCTCGTCTTCGGCCGCCTTTTGTTCATCCGCCTGGCGTTGCTGTTCTTCCTGTTCGGCGCGCTGTTGCTCTTCCTGCTGCTGTTTCAGCAGTTCCTCTTCACTCGGCTGGTTCTCGTCGCTGGCCTGGGCCACCTCGAAAGGCTTCATGCGCGCGTCGGCCAGCGTCGGCGTTGCGATCAGCGAGGCTGACAGCAGGGGCAGAGCCACGGTGGCAAAAAGTCTGGAGCGGAAAGTCATCGTTCTGTCCTCACGGTGTCCCGTCTATCTGTCTGGAGCGGCGCCTCCCGGCTCTTGCGGCCGGCCGTCAACACCCGTTTCCCTACAGGCCTAGTCATGCGGGCGTGAACCGCGCCTGAACGACCTGTTCAACCGCGAGATAGGTCGCACCATCCGCAAGGCTAGTGGCGACGCGTCAAATTGTCGGGGAAACGCGGTGGAAGCACGGCGGAAAAGCAGTTGATTTTTTGTGAGAAACAGTTCGATTATCCAACCCAAGCGGGCAGGCCTGCCCGCTTCAATTCAGGGCCCGGACAACAAGAAAAACCCGAGAGCCTTCAACAGAGAGGATCACAATGCGTATTTCCAAACGTTTCACGCTCGCAGCATCGGCTGCCGTCATCGCCCTCTTCGCGACGTCCGCGATGGCTGAAGGCGAGAAGATCGTGATCGGCACGGAAGGCGCCTACCCGCCCTTCAACAATCTCGAGGCCGACGGCACGCTGACCGGTTTCGACATCGACATCGCCAAGGCGCTCTGCGAGGAAATGAAGGCTGAATGCACCTTCGTGACGCAGGACTGGGACGGCATCATTCCGGCACTGATCGCCAAGAAGTTCGACGCCATCGTCGCTTCCATGTCGATCACCGCCGAGCGCAAGGAAAAGGTCGACTTCTCCAAGAAGTACTACAACACGCCGCCGGCCATCATCGTGCCGAAGGATTCCGACATCAAGGAAGCGACGCCCGAAGCGCTCGCCGGCAAGGCGCTCGGCGCCCAGGGTTCTACGACCCATTCCAACTATGCCCAGGCGCATATGAAGGATGCCGACGTCAAGATGTATCCGACGTCCGACGAGTACAAGCTCGACATCGCCAACGGCCGCATCGATGCCGCCATCGACGACGTCGTCGTTCTCTCGGAATGGCTGAAGACCGACGCCGGCTCGTGCTGCAAGCTGCTCGGCACGCTGCCGATCGACCCGGTCATCAACGGCGAAGGCGCCGGCATCGCGGTCCGCAAGGACGAAACGGAACTGGCCGACAAGTTCACCGCGGCGATCGCGGCGATCCGCAAGAGCGGCAAGTACCAGGAAATCAACGCCAAGTACTTCCCGTTCGACGTTTACGGCGAGTAAGATCGGCACATTCTGCTCATGAGGGTTTTTTCTGACCCCATCACCAGAATGCACGGGCGGGAGGGCTTGCTCTCCCGCTCCTTTTGTTTGAGAAGTTGGACATAAAGAAAAGAGGGGCGCATCAAGCGCCTTAACAAGAAGCGTAAAACGCGCATCGGGGGTAATTCTGGCATGAGCGGGTTCTTCACCGCCATCGTCGAGGCGGTATCCGCATTTCTGGGGATCATCGATCCCCTCTGCGGACCGATCGGCATCTTCAATCTTTTCGCGGGCAACACGCTGCTCGCCTGCGGCGCCGCAGGCTGGGGCGACGAGATCGCCTTCGGCTTCCTGGTCACGGCGAGCCTTGCCATCGCGACGCTGCCGGTCGGCCTCGTCATGGGCTTCTTCATCGCGCTGGCAAAACAGTCGGAAGAAAAGTCGCTGCGGCTTTCGGCCAACATCTACACCACGCTCTTCCGTGGCCTGCCGGAGCTTCTGACGCTCTTCATCATCTATTACGGCCTGCAGATCGTCGTGCAGAACTTCGCGACCGCGATCGGTTATGAGGGCACGATCGAGATCAACGCCTTCTTCGCCGGCATGATCGCGCTCGGCATGGTCTTTTCCGCCTATTGCTCGGAAGTGCTGCTGTCGGCCTTCAAGGCCATTCCGCGCGGCCAGTACGAGGCGGGTTATGCGCTCGGCCTGCACAAGGGCCGCACCATGCAGCTCATCGTCCTGCCGCAGCTCATCCGCGTTGCCCTGCCCGGCCTCGGCAATCTCTGGATGGCGCTCCTGAAGGACACCGCCCTCGTCTCCGTCGTCGGCCTGCCGGATATCCTGCGCCAGACGAGTGTCGCGGCACGCGTCACCAAGGAAGCCTTCGAGTTCTACGCCATCGCCTGCGTGCTGTTCCTCATCCTCGCCTTCCTCTCCTCGCTGGTCTTCTCCAGCATCGAGGGCTGGGCCAAGCGTTCGGAGGCCGCACGATGAGCTTCGTCACCACCCTCATCGCACCGCAGGCCCCGCCGCCGGCCCCGCCGAAACCCGTCACCGCCGGCCGCCTCTTCGGCAATGCCTTCCTGGGCATCTGGCTGGCGCTCGCCGTCGGCATCTTCATGATGATCGTCGGCGGATGGGATCCGGAAAAATTCGCGAAATACGGCCCGAACTACCTGTCCGGCCTCGGCGTGACGATGTTGCTCGTCGTCCTGTCGGTCGTGCTCGGCGCCCTCCTGTCGCTGCCCCTCGCCTTCGCGCGCATGTCGAAGAACCCGGTCCTTTCCTGGATCGCCTACGCCTATGTCTACTTCTTCCGCGGCACGCCGCTGCTCACCCAGCTCTTCCTCATCTATTACGGCCTCGGCAGTTTCTCGGCCGAACTGAAAGCCTGGGGGCTCTGGTGGTTCTTCCGCGATGCCTGGAACTGCGCGCTGCTCACCTTCACGCTCAACACCGCCGCCTACCAGGCCGAAATCCTGCGCGGCGCCATCGAGAGCGTTCCGCGCGGCCAGCATGAAGGCGCCGATGCGCTTGGCCTGCCGAAGAAGATCGCCTTCTTCAAGGTCATCCTGCCGCAGGCCCTCATCGTGGCGCTGCGTCCCTATGGCAACGAAATCATCCTGATGATCAAGGGCTCGGCCATCGTCGCCATCGTCACGGTTCTCGACCTGATGGGCCAGACCCGCCTCGCCTTCTCGCGCACCTTCGACTACCAGGCCTATCTCTGGGCGGCGCTGATGTATCTGCTGATCGTGGAGTTGCTGCGCAACATCTGGGCCTGGCTGGAAGCCCGCCTGACACGCCACCTCAAGCGTTGACATCATTGGCAGCACTCGATTGCGAGTGCTGCCAACACACTGTTTTCAAAAGAAATATCCTCTTACGTCGCGAGACGTTAAGGCTGCGTTAACCTTGCGGGCGTTCAATCATAGGGACCATCATTCAGCAGCAATGAGGTCCCTATGACGAACGACATGGCAATGCAGCTCAAGGGCTACGGCGTGACCACGGCCCAGATCCTCTATCGCATGCCCGATCATCAGCAATTCCTGCAGACCTATATCTGGCAGCACTACGACCTCGCCCCGGATTTCCCGGAGATGAAGACTTTCCTGAAATTCTGGCAGGAAAAGCTCGACGGCCCCATTCACTCCGTCCGCTACATCCACCGCCGTCTGATTTCGGCGACGGAGTGGCGCGCGCTGAAGGGCGAGTTCGTCATCAACTGAGCCCGAAGTCCAGGATGGTCAGACATGCACCGAACCATGCGCCAGTTCGGTGTCGGACATGTCCACCTTCATCGAGAAATAGGCGATGACGGCATAGAGCAGCGCCACGCCGCCGATCACCACGAGGCCGGGTATCGGGCCGAGCGCCGCATTGGCGACCACATGTTCGAGCGCGAGCGTCATGTCCTTGCCTGCCGTGGCCGGCCTCTGCATCATCGAGGATGAAATCTTCAAGGCCCAGGCGAGCAGCAGGATGAGATAGAGCCAGCAGTAGTTTCGCCGGAGCCGCCGACAGGCCGCGTCGCGGTAGCTGATCAGGAACTCCGGCTTGCGCAGGCTCTTGGCGATCGGCGCGGCCCAATCGAGGTCGAGGGCGGCGCGCGGGTTGAGGATTTCAGCGAAGTAGAAGCGCTCCAGCTGGCGCACCCGCGCGCGGTAGACGTCGAAGAACCGGTAGCGTCGCGCTTCGATCATCAGGAGCAGCGAGACGAGCAGCATGGCGAAGAGCAGGACGCCGTGATGCGAGGTCGGCGTCGAGAGCGACACCGAGAGCAGCGCCGCCACCACCGTGATCGCCCAGTTCGACGTTCGGTCGATCCGGTCGCGCCAGCCGGCCATGCGGCCAAGCTCGCCGCGATAATAGTGCACCATCGTGTTGATGGTCTCCATGGGCGTCGCCGGCAAAGCGGGACTGCCTGTGCGCTTCGCCTCGGCGGAAAGCGACAAAGGGGACATATCGGCGGGCATATCCTTCCTCCAACTGTCTTTTTGGTCTTGCGAGGATGATGCGCCTGTTTCAGCAATTGATAAACGGCTATTTGCACTTAAGCTTGGTCTGCCGGCCGCCGCGTGCACACTCCATTGCCAAAACTCCGCCTGGACCTTAAGAGACGCCTCATGAAAAAGATCGACGAAGATGCGCTCGCGGAAGCCTATAACCGCGCCCTCTCGCTGGAAAAATCCGGCGATTTCGATGCCGCCGCCCAGGCCTATGCCGACGTGCTGGCGCTCGACCCCGATGACCATGGCGGGGCGGCCGTGCGGCTCGCCTCGATGGGCCGTGGCGACACGCCGGAAAAGGCGCCGGACGCCTATGTCGCCACCCTTTTCGACCAGCATGCCGAAGTGTTCGAAGACGTGCTCGTCGAGCAGCTCGGTTATTGCGTGCCGCTTCTGGTGCGCCAGCGCTTCCAGGACCTCAAGATGGGGCCGTTCCAGCGCGTGCTCGACCTTGGCTGCGGCACGGGTCTGACCGGCGGCGCCTTGCGCGATATGGCGGAGGACATCACCGGCGTCGACCTGTCGGAGAACATGATCGAAGTCGCCCATGAGAAGGACCTCTACGAGACGCTCTATGTCGGCGAAGCCGTCGACTTCCTCGACGACAACGACGACGAGCCCTTCGACCTCATCACCGCGACCGACGTGCTGCCCTATCTCGGCGCGCTGGAGCCGCTGTTCTTCGGCGTCGCCGAAAATCTCGTAGCGGGGGGACACTTCATCTTCTCGTCCGAAACGCTGCCCGAACACACCTTTGCCGGCCGCCCCTTCATGGTCGGTCCGAACCAGCGTTTTGCGCATGCAGCCGATTACGTCCTCCAGCGTCTCGACGAGACCGGCTTCGATCTCGTCGAGATCACAGATATCACCGTGCGCATGGAGGAAGGCCAGCCGATCGCCGGTCACCTCGTGCTCGCGAAGTATCGCGGCTGAAGGGCGGGGAGTATTTCCCCGCATCTGAGAGAAACACTTTCGCCGGAAACGATGATCCGTTACACCTCCTGCCAGCAAGTGCAGGAGGGTACGGCATGGCAAAAGTTGCGTTCATCGGTCTCGGTGTCATGGGCTATCCCATGGCGGGTCACCTGAAGGTCAAGGGCGGCCATGCGGTCGCGGTCTACAACCGCACCTTCGCCAAGGCCGAGAAATGGGCGGCCGAATTCGGCGGCACGGCGTTCCGCACACCGGCGGAAGCCGCAGAAGACGCCGACTTCGTCTTCACCTGCGTCGGCAATGACGACGACCTGCGCTCCGTGACGACGGCAAAAGGCGGCGTGCTCGACGGCATGAAGGCCGGCGCCATCCTGATCGACAACACCACCGCCTCCGCCGAAGTCGCCCGCGAACTCGATGCGGCAACCAGGGCCAAGGGCCTGCACTTCATCGACGCTCCCGTCTCCGGCGGTCAGGCCGGCGCGGAGAATGGCGTGCTGACGGTCATGTGCGGCGGCGAGGAAACGGTCTTCGACAAGGCAAGGCCCGTCATCGACGCCTATGCCCGCATGGTTGGCCTGATGGGGCCGGCCGGCAGCGGCCAGCTCGCCAAGATGGTCAACCAGATCTGCGTTGCCGGCGTCGTGCAGGGTCTCGCCGAAGCCATCCATTTCGGCAAGCAGGCGGGGCTCGACATGGAAGCCGTCATCGAGGTCATCTCCAAGGGCGCTGCCGGTTCCTGGCAGATGGACAACCGCCACAAGACGATGATCGCCGGCAAATACGATTTTGGATTCGCCATCGACTGGATGCGCAAGGACCTCGACATCGTCCTGTCCGAAGCCCGGCGCAACGGCGCGAAGCTGCCGACCACCGCCCTCATAGACCAGTTCTACGGCGACGTGCAGGACATGGGCGGCAATCGCTGGGACACGTCCTCGCTGCTCGCCCGTCTCGAACGGAAATGATCGATCAGGCTTCCACCGCCAGCGAGATCATCGACCACCTCCGGTCGCTCCGGTCGGAGGAAAACATCGCCGGCATGGAGCGCTTCGGCATCGCCACCGGAACAGCGCTCGGAATTTCCAACCCAGACCTGCGCAAGATCGGGCGGCTAACAGGCAGGAACCACGCACGCGCCTTCGCGCTGTGGACGAGCGACATCCGCGAAGCCCGCATGCTGGCGCTCTATACACTCGAGCCGAAGAAACTCACGACGGAAGAGGCATGGCGCCTCAGCGAGGATTTCAACTCCTGGGAAATCGTCGATGGCGCGGCGGATATCTTTGTCGAGGCCGGGCTCGTCGAGTTGATCCCGGATTTCGCGGCCGACGAGCGGGAATTCGTGCGCCGCACCGCCTTCGCGATGATTGCGGGCGCGGCCATGCATCTGAAAAAAGAACCGGACGCGACGTTGATCGCCTGGCTGGACCTCATCGAGGATCATGCCGGCGACCCACGCAATTTTGTGAAGAAAGCGGTCAACTGGGCGCTGCGCAACATCGGCAAGCGCAGCCACGCCTGCCACGCGCCGGCCGTCGCGCTTGCGCAAAAACTCTCCGAGAGTTCGGACAGGACGGCACGCTGGATCGGCAAGGATGCCGTTCGCGAGCTGACGGACGAAAAGATCCTCGCGCGGATCAAGCGCTGAGCATTTCCAGCCGAAGCGACATCGCTTCGGCGTCGGATAATGCCGTAAAACCAGACCCTGGGCCGACAGACCTTAGTCGTCGCCGCTCTTCTGGTCCACGACCATGTAGTCGAGCGGCAACTCGGTCGTGTACTTGATCTGCTCCATGGCGAAGGCCGACGAGACGTCGCGAATTTCGATGCGGGCGATCATGCGCTTGTAGAAGGCGTCATAGGCGCCGATGTCGGGCACCACGACGCGCAGCAGGTAATCCACCTCGCCGCTCATGCGGTAGAATTCCACGACTTCAGGGAATTCGACGATCACTTCGGAAAAACGCTTCAGCCATTCGGTGGAATGGGAGTTGGTGCGGATCGAGACGAAGACGGTGACCTTGGTGTTGATCTTGATCGGATCGAGCAGCGCGACGCGCTTGCGGATCACGCCATCCTCTTCCATCTTCTGGATGCGCCGCCAGCAGGGCGTGGTCGAAAGCCCGACCTTCTTGGCGAGGTCGGCCACAGCCAGCGTGGAATCTTCCTGCAGAAGGCGCAGGATTTTGCGGTCCAGACGATCCATTATAGTCCCCTAAGAAATTTAATTCCCTCATACACCGACATTACGGCAAATGGGAAGAATTACATTTCATTCCGCGATAATTTTCACCCGCTTTCGCAGTTCTGGCAGAACCTCTTCCGAAAACCAGGGATTTCGTTTCAGCCAGCCGGTATTGCGCCAGCTCGGATGCGGCAGCGGCAAGACGGCTGGCGCCTCGTTGCGTCCGAGATGGCGGCGCCAGTCGCGCACAGTCTCGGTCATGCTCTTCGCCCTCGCCGCACCGAGATGCCATGCCTGAGCATACTGGCCGATCGCCAGCACCAGTTCCACCTGCGGCATGGCCGCGATGACCCGCGTTCGCCAAAGCGGGGCGCATTCCCGGCGTGGCGGCAAGTCGCTGCCGTGGACATCGTAGCCGGGAAAACAGAAGCCCATCGGCACGATGGAAAATTTTCGCGGGTCGTAAAAGTCTTCGCGCGTCACGCCCAGCCAGTCGCGCAGGCGGTCACCGGAAGCATCGTTGAAAGGCAGCCCGCTCTCATGCACGCGCAGCCCGGGCGCCTGCCCGGCGATAAGGATGCGCGCCGTTCGGGAGATGACGGCAACGGGTCGCGGTTCGTGCGGCAACCGATCGTCCGGCCCCTTCGCCGGGGCATCACGACAGAGCCGGCAGGCCGCGATCGCCGCGCTCAGCGCAGCGATGTCGTCGGCAGGGTTTCGCTCGTCCATCGCACCGTCCGTTCAACTCCAGCCCAGCGTCGCCAGAATACCGCCGAACACGCCGGTTTCTCCCTGATGCGTATCCTCCTGCGGGCGGCCATTCATTTTGCGCCATTGCTGCGGCAGGTCGAATTCCGTAGCCCACAGTCCCTTGCGCTCGGCCTTGGCAAACTGCTCTTCATCCTCATAGCCACCATAGGACACCGCAAGCCCCTCGCGCACCATGCGCGCGCCGAGATCGCCGGCAACGGTCTCGCAGCGCGCCAGAAGCCGGTCGTATTTGTCCCTGCCCTGGCTGCGACAGGTGACAGGCCCGGCGCGCAGAAATTCTGCCAGCCGCGAGCGTGCTGCGACGCCACAGCGCCAGTCCACCCCGTCGCGCTTGCAGATCTGCATCATCTCCGGCGTATCTATGCCGGCGAGGCGGATGCGGTGCCCGTCGAGCGTCAGCGTATCGCCATCGGCCGCACGCGCGGTTCCGGTGATCGTCTCGCCGCTCTCGCCGCCGATCCGCAGAACGACCAGCGCCGTCAGCGCCAGGATCGCCATTGCCACGCCGACATCGCGCGCCCGTTTGGAAAGCCCCATGATTCCCGTTTCCTGCCGTTGAGTCCTGACGCACCGTCATATGCCGAAGTGGCGCCGAATTCACGCTACGGAAATGCCGGAATGGTTCGTAAATGGTTTATGCGCGGCAGCATCTTCTTAAGGATTGCCCCCTAGAATTCAACGCCAACAGCAACCGTGCAATCGTGATGAGTACCGGCGTCAGTACCTCGACCGACAAGATCATCGTCGACAAGTCGCGCAGCCATAGAAACAAGGCTGTTTCGCGGGCCGTTCGCGCGACTCGTGAGCGGCTGCAGACGGCGACCGGAATTTCCGCCGGCTTCGAGCGGGAAATGCTGCAACTCCACATCGCCTCGGCGGTGCAGAGCGCGCTCGCAATCCCGACGATCATCGTGCTGATCACCGCCATCGGCATCTATCTGACCGAGGAAATCGGCCTCATGGCCTGGGCCGTGCTCGCCCTCAGCGTCCATGCGATCGGCATGATCGTCGCGCGCCGCGCCCGCGGAAAGGACGTCACTGCCGAGAACGTGCGCCGCTGGCAGCGCCGCTTCCTTGCGGCGCAGGTCGTCATGGGCCTCGCCTGGGCAGCCTTTGCTCTCCAGACCTGCGGCAAATGCACCGGCGTCACCTTCGAACTCTACCAGGGCACCGCCCTCCTCGTCGCGCTCGCCGTCACGACGATCACGACGCTGATGCTGCGTCATGCCGTGCTCTACACCTTCCTGCCGACGGTGCTGGCGCTGACCGTCTCGACACTCCTGCGTCCTGTCCCCGCCACGATGGCGATGGCCGCCATCATTTTCGCCGCCCTCGTCTTCCTCATCTTCATGACGCATCGCCTGCGTCAGACCAGCGCGCAACTCCTCTCCTCGCAATCGGAAAAGGATGATCTGATCGCCGAGCTGGAAGTAGCAAAGTCGATGTCCGACGAAGCCCGCCGCCGCGCGGAAGAGGCAAATCTCGCGAAGTCACGCTTCCTCGCCTCCATGTCCCATGAACTGCGCACCCCCTTGAACGCCATCCTGGGCTTCTCCGAGGTCATGTCGACGGAAGTGCTGGGGCCGCTCAACAACCCGGTCTACAAGGAATACACGTCGGACATCCATCGTTCCGGCCAGCACCTGCTCAACCTCATCAACGAGATCCTCGACCTCTCGCGCATCGAGGCCGGCAAATACGACCTGTCGGAAGATTCCGTGCATTTCGTCGATATCGCCGAGGATTGCATCGGCATGGTGCAGCTGCGCGCGCGGGCGAAGAACATCACGATATCGGAACAGGTCGAAGGCGGCATGCCCGCTGTCTGGGCAGACGAGAAGGCGTTGCGCCAGGTCCTTCTGAACCTGCTGTCGAACGCGGTAAAGTTCACGCCCCAGGGCGGCGAGATCGTCGTCAAGGCCGGCTGGACCGCCGGTGGCGGCCAGTATGTCTCAATCAGGGATAACGGCCCCGGCATTCCCGAAGACGAAATCCCCGTCGTGCTCTCGGCCTTCGGCCAGGGCTCCATCGCCATCAAGAGTGCCGAACAGGGCACGGGTCTCGGCCTGCCGATCGTCCAGGCGATCCTGGCCAAGCACAATGGCGAATTCATCCTGAAATCGAAGCTGCGCGAAGGCACCGAGGCCATCGCCATCCTGCCGGCCAAGCGCGTGCTGCAAAGCCTGCCCGCCGTCACGGAAACCCAGGCCGTTTCTCCGCGCAAGAAGAGCTTTGCCTGAGGCCGTCGAGCTTCAGATGAACTGGGAAATCACCACATAGCCGGCATAGCCCGCATTGGCGATGATCAGGCAGAACACGGCGAAGGAGCCCAGGTCCTTCGAATGTTTGCCCATTTCGGAAATCTCCGGAGACACCCGGTCGACGATCTCCTCGATCGCCGTGTTGAGCGCCTCGAAAGCGACCATCAGGAGAAAGAGGATCGCCATCGCGACATACTGGAAGAACGAGGCGCCGACGAAGGCGAAGATCACCATCGCCACACCGAAGGCGATCAGTTCATGACGGAAGGCGGATTCGCCGAGCAGCCGGCGCGCGCCGGCTGCCGAATAGGTCGCCGCGGCGATCAGGTGGCTGAAGCCCGTCTTTTTCTCGATTGGTCCCTGACCCATTGCACAATCCCGTTCCTGCAGTGCCCGCGGAGCCATCGCCCCACGGGTCTCAATCCATGCCATTTTGGCTTTTTGCCGGCCGCGCTCTACGAACGGTTGCTGACGCCCGCCTGAACGAAGGTCGCCATGCCGGAATGGCAGGCGGCGGCCGACTTGACGATACCGGCGGCAAGGGCGGCACCGGTGCCCTCGCCAAGGCGCATGCCGAGCGCCAGAAGCGGCGTCTTGCCAAGCTTCTCGATCGACTTCATATGCGCCGGTTCGGCCGAGACATGCCCGATCAGGCAGTGATCGAGCGCCGAGGGATTGGCGGCGCGCAGGATGGCACCGGCCGCCGTCGCGACGTAACCGTCGATGATGACGGGGATCTTCTGCATGCGGGCGGCGAGGATGGCGCCGGCCATCGCCGCGATCTCGCGGCCGCCAAGCCGGCGCAGCACTTCCAGCGGATCGGAAAGATGGCCGCGGTTGAGCGCGACCGCCTTCTCGACGGCCGCGATCTTGCGCTTGAGAACCTCGCCTTCCGAGCCCGTGCCGGGGCCGACCCATTCTTCCGCCGTGCCGCCATAGAGCGCCAGGTTGATGGCGGCGGCGATCGTCGTGTTGCCGATGCCCATTTCGCCGATGCACAGCAGGTCCGTGCCACCGGCAACGGCCTCCATGCCGAAGGCCATGGTGGCGGCGCAGTCGCGCTCCGACAGCGCCGGCTCCTCGGTGATGTCGGCCGTCGGATAATCGAGCGCGAGGTCGAAGACCTTCAGGCCGAGATCGTGCGTCACGCAGATCTGGTTGATCGCGGCCCCGCCGGCGGCGAAGTTCTCCACCATCTGCGCGGTAACCGAGGACGGATAGGGCGTGATGCCCTGCTTGGTGACACCGTGATTGCCGGCGAAGATCGCGACCAGCGGACGCGTCACGGCCGGCGGACGGCCGGTCCAGGCGGCGAGCCAGAAGGCGATTTCCTCCAGCCGTCCAAGCGCGCCCGGCGGCTTCGTCAACTGCCCGTCCCGTTCACGCGCGGCAACCAGCGCGGCCCCGTCCGGACCGGGCAGATTGCGCAGCAATTCACGAAAATCATCGAACGGCAGGCCGCTGGCACTCATCTTGGGATATTCCTTGCTTGGGACTTTCAAAGGCAGGTGTCTCCTAATAGAGGCAGGGCGCGGCTCCGACAACCGCATTTGCGGCAGCGGCCGACGCCTTTTGCGGCGAGCGGCGGCGACGGGTGTCGCGCATCGGAAAGCCGCCATGCCATGCCGGCTCTACGATGTCGCGCACGGGTGCGAACACCACCGCAGCTCGTGCTTTCCTCCATCTCCGAGCATGCTCCGGGGATTATTCTTCACGGGTCGGCGGCCAGCCTGGCCGCCTGCCAGCAGGGGTCTCCAGCGTGACCATCCAGGACTATATCGACGACATCGCCCGCTCCGTCGCCTTTCTCTCCCGCGTGCACGTGCCGCAGCGCCACTTCATCGGCCATGACGGGCGGCTGTCGCGCGCCGTCTCGGCCTTTCCCGCCGCCGGCATACTGATCGTGCTGCCGCCGGCCGCGCTTGCCGCCGTGCTCTCGGCCTTCCACGCGCCGCCCCTGCTCCTCGCCTTCGCCGTGCTCGGCCTGCAGGTGCTGATCACCGGCGCGTTGCATGAAGACGGGCTCTCCGACAGCGCCGACGGCATCGGCGGCGGGCGGGACCGGGAAAGCGCGCTCGCCATCATGAAGGACAGCCGCGTCGGCTCCTATGGCGTGGTCGCGCTGGTTCTCTCCTTCGGTATCCGCAGCGCCGCCATCGCCGCCCTTGCACCGGTGCTGACACCCGCCAGCCTCGCCATGGCGCTGCTCGCCGTCGCCGCCGCCAGCCGCACCGCCATGGTCTGGCACTGGTCGCTGCTGCCGCCCGCGCGGCGCGATGGCGTTGCCGCCTCGGTCGGCGAACCGGACCGCGCCGCGACCGTCACGGCCCTCGTCTCCGGCATCCTGATGGCCACCCTGCTCCTCGTGCCGCACGCGACGATCCTATCGCTTCCGCTCTCTCTCGTCGCAGCCATGGCCGCCGTGCTGGTTTTCAACCGCATCGCGGTTCGCAAGATCGGCGGGCATACCGGCGATACGATCGGCGCCACACAGCAGCTCACGGAAATGTCTATCCTGTTCGCCCTTGCCTTGACGCTTTGAGCTGACGATATAGGAAAAGTGGATATCCGGAGCTGCAATGGAATCGCCCTGCATTCTCGTCTGTTCGATCGACATGGTGACCGGCTTCTGCTTCGGCTGCGGTCGCACGCGCGACGAAATCGGCGCCTGGACGCTCTATAGCTCCGAGCAGCGCCGCACGATCATGGCCGAACTGCCGGCGCGGCTCGAGACCGTCGAGCGCAAGCCCCGGCGCGAGACCCGCCGCACCCGCATGGCACGGGAGCGCGGCGAGGCATGAGGCTCTATATCCTTCTCGGCATCCTCGGCGCCGGTCTCGTCCTCCTGATCCTCAATCACGACGGCGGCCGCACGCTCGGCATCGACAACGACGATTTCGGCCGCCTCGTGACACTCTCGGCGATCGGCACGATGATGGCCGCCGGCATTCTCGCGAGCCGCCGCCAATGGGGCGAGAGCCTGCGCCAGGCCGCCATCTGGCTCCTGGTCATCCTGGCGCTCGCCACCGCCTATCTCTATCGCTTCGACCTGCAGCAGGTCGGCAGCCGCCTGACCGCCGGCCTCATTCCCGGCCGCGCCGTCGTGACGACAGGTGCCGGCGGCGAGCAGATCCTCGTCGTCCACAAGGGCATCTCCGGCCATTTCGAGGCCGATGTCAGCATTGACGGCACGCCGCTGCGCATGCTGGTCGATACCGGCGCCAGTTCCATCGTGCTGACCTATGACGACGCCATGCGGCTCGGCATCAATCCCGACAATCTCGTCTTTTCCATCGAAGTCTCCACCGCCAACGGCCGCGCGATGGCCGCCCCGGTGACGCTGCGCCAGGTCGCCATCGGCCCCATCATGCGTGGCACGATCCGCGGCATGGTCACGCAAGCCGGCCAGCTCGACCAGAGCCTGCTCGGCATGAGTTTCCTGGAAACCCTGGGCTCCATCGAGATCACGCGCGACGAACTGAGGCTGAAGGACTGATCAGGCCGCGTCCTGGAACCGGTAGTGCAGTCGTACGCAGCCCTTGTCGATCGCCTTCGCGCTGACGAGCGTCGGGCTTGCGCGAAATCCCGTCAGCGGAAACAGCGGCTGCCCGCTGCCAAGCATTTCCGGGATCACATAGATCTCGATCTCGTCCAGCGCCCCGCGTTCGAGAAAGGCCATCTGCAACCGCCCGCCGCCCAGCATCCAGACATCGCCGTCGTCGAGCGCGCGCAGTTCCGCGATGAGGGCATCGATATCGTCCCGGGTTTCGAGAGGCCCCTTCGGCGCCTCGATGGGCCGCGACGTGACGACGAAGGTCCGCTTGTCCGCATAGGCCCATGGCGAAGGGTCACGCACGATGAAGTCGTAAGTGCCGCGTCCCATCACGACCGTGCGGATGCCTCCGAGGAAAGTCCGGTAGTCATGCTCGCCGAGATCCATTCCGTCATATTTGAACAGCCAGTCGAGATTGTCGTTTTCGCCGGCGATCAGCCCGTCGAGGCTGGCTGCGATATAGCCTATGATCCTTGCCATGCCAAAATCTCCTTGAATAATAAACGAACATTCATTTATATATAACCATGGCCCGACACAAGACAATCCCGGACGAGAAAGTCCTCGACACCCTTCTCGAAACAGTGATGGAAACCGGCCCGGCCGGGCTCTCCTTCGCGCGCGCCGCCAAGGCTTCAGGCCTTTCGCCGGCAACTCTCGTGCAGCGCTACGGCGACCGGGAAAGAATGGTTCAGGCTGTGCTGTTGCGCGCCTGGGACCGGCTGGACGCCGAGACCGAAGCCGCCGACGTCGAAGCCGCCGCGACACCAGCCGGCGCGGTCGATCTGCTGATGGCTCTGATGCCACCGGAAACCGCCGAACAGAATGCCACGGATGGCCTTCTGCTCCTGCGCGAAGACATACGGGATCCTGCCCTGCGGGCGCGCGGTGCCGCCTGGGCCTATAGTCTCGTCGAGGCGCTGGCACGGCGCCTGTCGGACAATCCCGAGGAGGGAAAACGCCTGGCCTGGCAGATGGCGAGCATCTGGCAGGGCGCCCACACCTGGTGGGCGTTCACGCGCGAAGAGCCGGCGGAGAAAGCCATCCGCCGCGTGCTGGAAAGCTGGCTGGACGATTGAAACGGAGCGGATCGCGCCGCCCCGTTCCGACGTCTGATAATGGCCAAAACAAAAAACTAGAACATTTCTGGTGAATCGGAGCTCACCGGAAATACTCTAGATGGGCTGCCCCACATCGATGCGATTGCCGTCGGGATCGGCAAACACGAAGGCTCGCAGGCCATAGTCCTTGTCCTGAAGGCGCTTGATGATTCGCAATCCGTAGCGCTGGCATGCCGTATGCAGCGCATCGACATCGTCCACCATCAGATGCGCCACATTGAAAGCCGCCGCCTTGTGCGTGGGCTGCAGCGTGAGATGCAGCTCGCCGGCATCCCGCTTCAGGATCATGAAGCCGACGGGGCTGCCATTTTCGAAGACTTTCCTGAAACCCAGGACCTCCGTGTAGAACGCCTCGGCCTTCTTCATGTCCTTGACCGGCAACATGGCCGCTATTCGTCCAAATCGGACACCGTGATCGGCGATGTCAGTCATCGCAGAACCTCCGCTTGCAACGACACATGCCCCGCCGGACGGTGCCGGCCGAAGGTGTGCCAGTTGTTGTTTGGGTCAGCAGGACGGTGCCTACGGACGAGACCATAGCGCGGCTCCGTTGGAAAGAAAACGGTGTGATCACGCCCGGCGCTTGATACGCAGCAACATCGGCGCGGCGACCAGTATCGTCACGGCGGAAAGCACGGCACCGGTGAGGAAGGTCGCGCCGGAGCCATGGGCATCCCAGATCCAGCCGGCCGCGACATTGCCGAAAAGCACCACCACACCGGTGATGAGGTTGAAGACGCCGAAGGCGGTGCCCTTGAGATGTTTGGGCGCGGTATCGGCGATCAGCGTGGCCAGAAGCCCCTGCGAAAGCCCCATATGAAGCCCCCAGAGCACGATCCCGGCGATGAACAGCGGTATGGACGCAGCAAGGGCAAGCGTGCCATAGGCGGCAACGAGCACGAACAGGCTGGCGATCAGCAACCCCGACCGTCCGATCCGATCCGACAGCACTCCGACCGGATAGGCCGTCAGGCCATAGACGGCATGCATGACAACCATGGTGAGGGGAATCCAGGCCGGCGCAAAACCGGCCTCCTGCGACTTCAGCAGCAAAAAAGCCTCGCTGAAGCGTGCCAGCGTCAAGAGCGATGCCGCGCCGATGACCATCCACACCGCCCCGTTGAGCCGGGCGATATCGGCAAGGCGCGGCAGACCGCCACCCTTCGCCTGGAACGGCGCCTTCGGCTCTCGAACCCCGACGATCAAAAGCAGAACGGCCAGAAAGGCTGGAATGACCGCGATCCAGTAGATGGCGAGCACATCGCCACCAAGCACGATCATCAGCCCGATGGCGGCCAGCGGACCGACGAAACCGCCGACCGTATCGAGCGACTTGCGCAGACCGAAACTCGCGCCGCGCAGCTCCGGCGGCGTCACATCGGCGATCAGGGCATCGCGCGGCGTGCCGCGAATCCCCTTGCCCACACGGTCGACAGCCTTGGCCGCGACGATCCAGCCCATGGACGTGGCAAGCGGGAAGATCAGCTTGGAGAGCGCCCCCAGACCGTAACCCAGAACGGCCAGCGGCTTTCGCCGCGCCATGCGATCAGCAAGAATGCCGGAGAAGAGTTTCGTAACGGTCGCGATGGCGACCGAAAGGCCCTCGACGAAGCCGACGAAGACGGCCGACGCGCCGAGCCCGCTGACGAGATAGAAGGGCAGCAGCGTCTGCACCATCTCCGAGGAAATATCCATCAAGAGGCTGACGACGCCGAGCACCCAGACCGTCGCAGGGATGGAGGTCGCCGGTCTGGACGTCGTCATGGATTTCCTCGCGCCTCAAGAATGCATGGCGCGAGGGATAGGGGCGTGCCGCAAAACGGTCAACCGCTTGCGGCGTGGCCACCGGCCTAGTTCTTCAGCTTGTACCCGGTCTTGAATATCCAGGCGGTGATCGACAGGCAGACGACGAGGAAGCCGAGAACCGTCAGGAGGCTGACGACGGGGTTCACGTCGGCGATCTCGTAAAAACTCCACCGGAATCCGGAGACGAGATAGAGCACCGGGTTGAAGTGGCTGACGGTCTGCCAGAAGGGCGGCAGCATGTCGATCGAGTAGAACGAACCGCCGAGGAAGACGAGCGGCGGCACGATCAGCATGGGGAAGAGGTTGAGCTGTTCGAAATCCTTCGCCCAGATGCCGATCATGAAGCCGAACAGTGAGAAGCTGACCGC
This sequence comes from Shinella sp. CPCC 101442, assembly GCF_024704725.1. Lineage (GTDB taxonomy): Bacteria > Pseudomonadota > Alphaproteobacteria > Rhizobiales > Rhizobiaceae > Shinella. The sequence goes on from NZ_JALIQS010000003.1 coordinate 241,765, forward strand.
CGTCAGCACGAAGAACAGCACCATCATGAAGGGGTGCTTGATGGAGATGTCGACGAAGAACGCCGCGGTCACGAGGATGATCGTACCGACGATCAGCCCTTTCGTCGCGGCCGCACCGACATAGCCGATGACGATCTCGATCATCGAGATCGGCGACGACAGGAGTTCGTAGATCGTGCCGGTGAATTTCGGGAAGTAGATGCCGAAGGAGCCGTTGCCGATACACTGGTTGAGCAGCGTCAGCATGATGAGGCCGGGCGCAATGAAGGCGCCATAGGACACGCCGTTCACCTCCTGCATGCGCGAGCCGATCGCCGCACCGAAGACGATGAAGTAGAGCGACGTGGTGATGACGGGCGAGACGATGCTCTGCAGCATCGTGCGGCGCGTACGCGCCATTTCGAATGCGTAGATGGATTTGATCGCCTCGAAGTTCATTTGCCCTCTCCCACCAGTTCCACGAAGATGTCTTCCAGCGAGCTCTGCTCCGTGGAAATGTCCTTGACCCGCAATCCGCATTGCGAGAGTGCCGACAGCAGGGACGAGATGCCTGTCCTCTCGCCGGACGAATCGAATTCATAGGTCAGCCGCGTGCCCTCGTCCGACAGCGTCAGCCCATAGGGCGACAAGGCATCGGGCACGGCCGTGATCGGCTCCGCAAGCTCGACGGTCATCTGCTTGCGTCCGAGCTTGGCCATGAGCGCCTTCTTGTCTTCCACAAGCAGGATCCGGCCGTGGTTGATGACACCGATGCGGTCGGCTATCTCTTCGGCTTCCTCGATATAGTGCGTCGTCAGGATGATCGTGACGCCGTTGGCGCGAAGCCGCTCGACGAGCTGCCACATGTCCTTGCGCAGCGAAACGTCCACGCCCGCCGTCGGCTCGTCGAGGAACAGAACCTTCGGCTCGTAGGACAGCGCCTTGGCGATCAGCACGCGCCGGCGCATGCCGCCGGAGAGATGGCGCAGCATCGTGTCCTTCTTGTCGTAGAGCGAGAGGTCTTTCAGGATGCGCTCGATCAGCGCGGGATTCGGCGCGCAGCCGTGCAGGCCGCGCGAGAAGGCGACGGTGTTGTAGACCGTCTCGAAGGCATCGAGCGTCAGCTCCTGCGGCACGAGGCCGATGATGGAGCGCGTCTTGCGATAGTCGGTGAGGATGTCATGGCCGCCGACGGTCACCGTGCCGTCGCTCGGCGTGACGATGCCGCAGATGATCGAGATCATCGTCGTCTTGCCGGCACCGTTCGGCCCGAGCAGCGCAAGAATTTCGCCCTGCTCGATATCGAGATCGACGCCTTTCAGCGCCTTGAACCCGGATGCGTAACTCTTGGTGAGATTGCGAATGGAAACGATGGGCGCCATGGGAGGGTCCAAAAAGAGGAAATTTCATGCGGAAGGACACCCTATATGGCGTGTCCCTTGTCAATTTTCACCCGCGGCCGGCAAAAAATTCGCTTTGGCAGGCAATCCGTTGTCATCAAACCGTGACCGATTTCAACCATGGTCTCGGCGAGGCCGAAGGGACGGTTTGCACCCCGCGCACCCGCCGTTCCCCTGCTTTCGCAGCGGCCTTGCTCCCGACCCTGAGGGAGCCTCCGGCGGTCCCGTCCGCCACGCTTCCTCGCGGAAGCACCGCATGCATCTTCGCCGGTCGCCCCGGCGGAGGTGTTGGAATGTGACGTTCCAGGCAACCGTCCCCCTAGGGCGGATTGCCAACCCCTTTTGACCGGCGCTCCGCCGGTCTTTTTTTGCCTGGCATCCCGAAAATCACGGCTCCCGGGAACCCACCCGCCCGCTTCCCGCTTGTTCTGCACAGCAAAGGAAGGACGAGCCGCCATGAGCCTGAACAAGATCTATGCCCATCTCAATTGCGCCGATCTCGACACCAGCATCCGCTGGTTCACCGCAATCTTCAATCGCGGTCCGGATGCCCGCCCCATGGAAGGCCTGGCCGAATGGCACCGTGCCGATAGCGCGGGCTTCCAATTTTTCCAGAACCCGGCCGATGCCGGCCACGGAACGCTCACCTTGATCCTCCGCGCCCTGGAAAACGAACGGTCGCGGCTCGAAACGGCCGGCCTCTCGCCCGGCGACATCGAACAGGCAAGCTATGTCCGGCTGATCCGCCTTCGCGATCCCGACAAGAACCTCGTCGTGCTCGCCGAGGAAAACTGAGCCCGGCAAGACCTAGCCACCGGCCGTTGCCGCGGCGAAGACCTGCAGTTGCGCAGCAAAAGCCCGTTGATAGGCGGGCCGCGCCTGGCCGCGGGCGATGTAGGCTTCAAGATCGGGAAACTCCTTCAGGAGGCCCGACGATTCCAACCGGCGCAGCGCATGGATCATCATCAGGTCTCCGGCGCTGAAGGCACCATCGAGCCATTCGCTATCGCCGAGGTGACGGGAAAGCTCGGTCAGCCGCACGCGGATACGGTCGTCAAGCATCGGCAGCCTCTCGGCGTACCAGGGCTTTTCGCGTTCCATCAGATAGGCGGCCGACCGTTCGACGATCGGCGGCTCCACCGTAGCGAGCGCCGAAAACATCCACATGATCGCCCGCATCCTGCCTTTGGCATCATCCGGCAGAAGGCTGGGATGCTGCTCCGCGATATGGAGCACGATGGCGCCCGACTCGAACAGCGCAAGCCCGTCTTCTTCGAACGTCGGGATCTGCCCGAAGGGATTGAGCGCGAGATGCGCCGGCTGCTTCATCGCCTTGAAGGATAGAAGACGCACTTCGTAGGGTTTGCCGACCTCCTCCAAGGCCCAGCGCACGCGCATGTCGCGCGCCAGCCCCTGCCCGCGATCCGGCGAGCTTTCGAATGCGGTAATCGTAGCCGTCATCATCTCTCTCCCTGGCTGTTCATCTCAAAGACGATTGGCCGCAAGGGATTCCGACATCCGGGCTGAAAATTTGCAAGCAATCCTACAGGCTGCAATGCCGGTAGCCGGATTTCCTGGCACGCAGATCGAAATGGAAGTGGTCCTTGTGGTAGCGGTCGCTGCCGGGGCCGAGCACGGTCGAAAAATATTTGCAGCTGTCGCTTCGCACGGACTTCAGCAGGCCCTTTTCGCGGAAGGCAAAAAAGCCCTTCTTCTCGATGGCGATCGCCTTGCCGTTCTTCAGCACGATCTTGCCCACGTCGATCGCGTTGCCCTTGGCATGCTCGGACATCGCCGCACCCTTGCGCGAATTCATCGTGCGGCAGGAATAGGACGACATCTGGTGGATGGCCGAAACGCCGGAGAGATAGCGTGTGCGGCTGGAGGGTACCAGCTCCTGCCGAACCCAGCGCGCGAAGGCTTCGGTGATCTGGCAGTTCACCTGCGCGGCCGGCTTGATCTGGATGCCGCCGGAAAGGCCTGACAGTTCCACCGGCCACGCGATGCCGCAGGAGCGGCCGCGGGAAATGCGCGGTACATCGCGAAACTTGACGCCGAGCTTCAGCAGCCGCTGGCGGCAGGCCTTTTCAGATGCCGGCATGCCACCCATCGTCTCGGGCATCTGCATGGGATTGTTGAGCCTCGGCAGGAAGGCGACCTGCTCGCCCTCGACCGCCTGGCGCTTGCGCGTCGTCACCTTGTCCGGCACGGCGAGATAGCCGTCGTTTTCCGCTGGCGTGCTCAGTTCCAGACCGGCATCCGACATCGGGATGTTCTCCGGCTGGCCGACCTGCTCGGGGGTGTCCGAACCGATCCCGGCGACCACGACCTGCGTGGCGTTGCCCTCGGCGATCTCGTTCGCCTGCGCCTCCGCCAGCCCTTCCACAGGCTGCACGCCAAGCCCCTCGTCCATGCTGACGCCGCCCTCAGGAACGGTCAGAACACCGGAGGACGTTTGCACGGGATCGGAAATCCCCATGGCCTCGTCGCTGTCGATCATCGGCAGGCGCTTCTTTTCACTGACCGGCGCCATCAGCGCCGTATCCGTGCTTTCGCCGCCGCCCGAAGGTTCCGCAACGGGATAGACGCTTACGTCTTCACCCGTGCCGCCCCTATCGGACGCCGGCACCTGCGCTACCTCCTCCATGGGCCGGATGGCGCTGACGCCACCGCCGTCGATATCGTCGGGCGGCGTCAGGCCGCCCGAACAGGCGGCCAGCATCGCCGGAATGAGAAGCAGCCCGAGCGGCCTGCGAAGACGAGAAACGAACGCAATACTCATTGTCACTTCCGCCTGGCACCCGGCCTCGCCCGATGCGAGGTCGATGATGGCACATGTCTGTCCGGTGATGGTGCAGGCAGCTTTTGTCCGCATTCGGACACGCCGACGTGAAACCGGAGGCGCGGGACCATACCCCCGCAATTCCACTGGATTTTCTCGCAACAGGGTAAAGGAAACGTTGTTGTCGGCGCAATTCCAGCGAAAGTGTGCAGCGGTTTTGCGTTTCGAAGAAAAGCGGGAACGCGCTGGAAACGAAAAACCCCGGTGCCAAGGGCACCGGGGTAAGATTTCCGGAGATCGTCTTTTGCTTTATGCGGCGCGGCGCCGGTGATCCGCCGCTCCGGCTGCGGTGAGCCGGAAGTTTCCGAGCAGTGTCTTCAGCCGCTCGCTTTCCTGGGTCAGCGTCTGACCGGCGGCGTTGGTTTCCTCCACCATCGCGGCGTTCTGCTGGGTCATCTGGTCCATCTGGTTGACGGCGGTGTTCACCTCGGCAAGGCCGGTCGCCTGCTCGCGGGCGGAGGTGGCGATCGACGTCACCTGGTCGTTCACTTTGTTGACCAGCAGTTCGATCTCGGTGAGCGCGTCGCCCGTCGAGCGTACCAGCGCGACGCCGGTGCCGACTTCGGTCGCCGAATTGCTGATCAGGCCCTTGATCTCCTTTGCCGCTTTGGCCGAACGCTGGGCGAGTTCGCGCACTTCCTGCGCCACGACCGCAAAGCCGCGGCCGGCCTCGCCGGCCCGTGCGGCCTCGACGCCGGCATTCAACGCCAGCAGGTTGGTCTGGAAGGCGATCTCGTCGATGACGCCGATGATCTGGCTGATGCGGCTCGACGCGTCCTCGATGCGGCTCATCGCGGCGACGGCATCGCGCACGATCGTCCCGGAACGACCGGTCGACTGCTTCGTCTCCGCCACCATGCGGCTCGCCTCGGCAGCTCGTTCGGAGGCGTTACGTACCGTCGCGGTAATCTCGTCGAGCGCGGCGGCGGTTTCCTCGAGCGAAGCCGCCTGCTGCTCCGTGCGGTGCGAAAGGTTGTTTGCGGCTTTCGCGATGCCGCCGGCGCTGCCGTGCACGATCTCGGTCGAATGGGCGATCGCGTTGATGACGCTGGAAAGCGCATCGACGGCCCGGTTGAAGTCATCACGCAGCTTTGCATATTCCGGGGCGATCGAGCCGATGGAAACCGTGAGGTCGCCGTTTGCGAGGCGCTCCAGCGCGCCGCCAACGACATGCATGGCATCCGCCTGGCTCTCGCTGACCTGACGCTGGCGGCGTTCCCCCTGCGAGCGCTCCTCGTCTAGACGCATCTGCTGTTCGCCTTCGCGCACCCGCATCTGCGCCCGCTCGGCAACGGACTGGCGCAGCACCGAAACGACCTTCGCCATCTCGCCGATCTCGTCCTTGCGCTCGGTTTCCGGCACGTCGCGCGAAACGTCCTCCTCGGCGATCGCCTGCATGGAGCCCTTGAGGCGCAGGATCGGGCCGGTGACGCTTTTCACGATGCCGTAGGCGGCAAGAATGATGGCGAGGCCGCCGACGGCGAGAATGATCGCCATCTCGATGGCGTTGCTGCGGAACATCGCCGCAAGGTCGTCCGCATAGACGCCCGTGCCGACGATCCAGCCCCAGGGCTCGAAACCCGCGACATGCGAATATTTCAGCACCGGCTCCTCGAAGCCCGGCTTCGGCCAGAGATAATCGACGAAGGCCTGGCCCGTCGGGCTGCCCTTCACGGCTTTCACGAATTCGGTGAAGATGTGCTTGCCTGTCGGATCCGCCATGCCGGATTGGTCGGTGCCGTCGAGCGCCGGCTTGATCGGATGCATCACGATCACGGCGTTCATGTCGTTGATCCAGAAGTAGCCGCTGTCCTCGTAGCGCAAGGCGCGCACGGCATCCTTGGCACGGGTCTGCGCCTCTTCGCGCGTCAGCGCGCCTGCCGTTTCAAGCTCATGATAGTGTTTGAAGAGCGTCAGCATGCTCTGGTCCATCGCCGCAAGCTTCGACTTGCGCTCGGCAACCATCGCGTCCTGATAGTGATAGAGGCTGTAGACGAGCGCGGCCGCGAAAATGGTCAGGGCAAGACCGACAAGCAATGATAGACGCGTGGATATCCTGAAATTCTTCACCGGGCTCTCCTGACCTCAGACGCACGGCGCCTTATGCCCGAAGGTCCGGGAAACCCCTTAAAATCATCTAAAATTGCAATCATCAATTTTTAGAGCGTGCGCATACTCGAAAATGCCGCTCGCCTGCGCTGCGCCGGCCTCTTTCTCCTTCGCCCGCATTCGGCTAGACCGGAGGAAAGATGGAGAGGATCCGCATGACCGACACGAAGATGCCGAACGGCCAGCTCACCCTTCGCACGCTCGCCATGCCGGGTGATGCCAATGCCGCGGGCGATATCTTCGGCGGCTGGGTCATGGCGCAGATGGACCTTGCCTCCGGCATTCGCGCCGCCGAGCGCGCGCGCGGTCGCGTGGTGACGGCAGCCGTCAAGGAAATGGCCTTCGAGCTTCCCGTGAAGATCGGCGACACGCTCAGCATCTACACGGACATCGCGCGCGTCGGCCGCACGTCGATCACACTCAGCGTCGAAGCCTGGGCGCAGCGCTACCTCACGACGACGCTGGAAAAGGTAACGGGCGCCACCTTCATCATGGTCGCGCTCGACCAGAGCGGCCAGCCCACGCCCGTCCCGGTCGATTGACAGCAGAGGCGCCGGCGATGGAACACACGACCCCGGATCCCGCATTGTTCAGCCATGTACGGGTCGTCATCGGCATGGTGGTCAGTCTCAGCATTGCCCGCATCCTGACGGGCATCGCACTCCTGGTCCAGCATCCCGGCAAGGTGAAGCCCTACCCCGTGCATCTGGCCTGGGCAGGCTTCCTCCTGCTGTTCCTGCTGCATTTCTGGTGGTGGGAGTTCCGCCTGCAGGCACTGACGACGATCGGCTTCGGCGTCTATCTCTTCCTGATCAGTTTTTGCTGCCTGTTTTTCCTGCTCGCCGTGCTGCTCTTCCCCACCGTGCTCGACGACTATGCCGGCTACGAAGACTACTTCTATTCGCGCCGCAAATGGTTCTTCGGTGTCTTCGCGCTGGTCTTCGCCGTCGATCTGCTCGACACCGCCCTGAAGGGCGAAGCTTATTTCGGGTCTTTCGGCTACGAATACCCGTTGCGCAACGCCGTCTTCATCGTGCTTTGCCTTGTCGCCGCCTGGACAGCCAGCCGCCGCTACCACACCACCTTCGTGACCCTGGGCATCCTCTACCAGCTCAGCTGGATCTTTCGTGCGTTCGACATGCTGGAATAGCTAGCCGCGCAGATAGGCGGCCCGCTTGTCGAAGCCCAACCCGGGAAAGACCGAGGTTTCCAGATCGTGCGCGGATACGCCGAACTGCTGGTAAAGCATGGACGCCGCCAGTTTCGCGACGGCGGGATGCCGGCGCTCCGCTTTTCCTCGTCCGCGCGAATCCGGTCGGAAAACATGTCCGTCTCCGTCTCCCTCGCTTCGCGAGGGACCATCGCAAAGGCGGGATCGTTCCGGTAAAGTCGGACGAAGAAGGCCTGCTCGTCCTCGGTAAAGGCCAGATCAGCGCGCCCCGATTTCAGCCCGACCGGCGAACTCGGCCCCATCGAACGAATCTGATCGAGGTAATCCAGCATGGTCGGGTGCAGCACGAAAGCTCTCGGGAGGTCGGAGAAGCGCCCCGCTAGATGCGGTCGTATCGCCTCCGCTTCATACAGTGCCGCCAGGATACGAACAGCTGTGCTCTTGAGGGTGTTGATCGAGAAGTGATCGCTCCAAAAGGAGGAGAGCCGCTCGAAGAAACCATTCGGGGAGAAGACGGCCTGTCGGGCCTTCAGATGGCGGTCGCGCTGCAAGGCATTCCCAACAACAATGCTGTACCGATTGATGCGCCGTTCGCCCACGACCTGCAGCATATTGTTGTTACGCACCCTCGTATAGGAGAGTAGAACATCGCGACAGGCGGGAAACCTGGCGCGACGCCCCTCGATGCCATGGTAGCGAAGGTTGTTGTCACGCGTGCCTCATCCGTTCGATGTCCATGCTCGTGTCCGAATGCGACTATTTTGGGAAAATACGCTCATCCCTTGAACACGAAGGCGGCACCGGCGGCGATCAGCATGAAGCCGATGGCGTGGTTCCAGGTGAGGCTTTCCTTCAGCCAGAAAACGGAGAAGCCGGCGAAGACCAGGAGGGTGATGACCTCCTGGATGGTCTTCAGCTGCGCCGCCGAATAGACCTCGTGGCCGATGCGGTTGGCCGGTACGGCCAGGCAATATTCGAAAAAGGCGATGCCCCAGCTTGCCAGGATCGCGATGAAGAGCGGCGCCGACTTGAATTTCAGGTGGCCGTACCAGGCGAAGGTCATGAAAACGTTGGAAAGGGCGAGAAGCACGATCGGCCAGACGGCCGCGGGGTTGAGGCTGAAGGGCATCGGCGAATCCTGATGTTCGAAGAAAGTCCTGATCGAGATATCCGAGCCATTGCCGTCGTCAAGGCCGGGCAACCATGGATTCTCGCGATCCCCCGTTAAGACAATCTTATGCCCACCGCCACACCATCCGCCCACATCGCCACAGCGGCGATTCCTTCGGGCCGGGACGAAAATGACGGATGCGACCCGGCTGATGCCGGAGGATGAACCGACAAGGCGACAGATCCTCTCCGCACAGGCCCTGGCCGTGCTGGACGGCGTCGTGCTGTCGCTTGCCGCCAATTGCTTCCTCGCGGCCACCACCGCGGCGGTCCTCTGGCTCGATGAACCGGGCGCCAGCATCCTGGCCTGGCTCTCTGCGGTCTTCGCCATAAATCTCGCCCGCTATATGGGTGTCCGGATCGTTCGCCGGCTCAACTGCGCGGTGGAACGGCCAAAACGCGCGCTCGGCGTACTTTCGCTCGGTGCGCTCGGCGGAGGCCTTGCCTGGAGCCTCCCCCCCTTCATCGGTATCCTGCAGGGCACGAACGGCCTCAACCCCTATCTCATTTTCATCATCGGCGGCATCTGCGCGGGATCGCTGATGCAGAGCATGGCCTATTCCCGCACAGCCCTGCTCTTCGCCGGTCCCCCCCTCGCCGCCGCCATCCTCTCGTTGCTGATCACGGGCACGTCGGCCGCGCTTGTCATTGCCGCCGACGCTCTGCTGCTGGCGGTCATGATGCTGCGCGCCAGCCAGCTCAGCGAGGCCGGTTTCATCCGCAGCCAGATCGACCGGCTGAAAGCCGTGGCGCTCGCCGCCTCGCTCTCCGATGCCAACGGAGAAATCCGCCAATCCTATCAACAGCTTGCGTCTCTTGCCAATCGCGACCCGCTGACAGGCCTCGGCAACCGCGCGCTGTTCAACCAGCGCCTGCGCGACCTGATGGACGATAGCGTCCCGACCGGCACCCTCGCGCTGCTCGTTATCGATCTCGACCGCTTCAAGGCGATCAACGACACGATGGGCCACGGCGCCGGCGACGCCGTGCTGACGGAGATCGCCAGCCGTCTCGCCGGCCTTACCCGCCCGACCGATACGGTCGTGCGTCTTGGTGGCGACGAATTCGCTGTTATCATCGAAGGATACGCGGCGGAAGCCCGCGGCCGCGAGATCGGCGACGGCATTGTCCGCCTCGCCGGAGATCCCATCGTCGTCGGCGGGCGGCCGGTCACCGTCGGCGCAAGCGCCGGCCTTGCGCTTTATCCGCAACATGGCGAGACGGCCGACGACCTCTTCGCCAGCGCCGACATCGCGCTCTATGCCGCCAAGGAAGGCGGCCGCCGCCGCCTCGGCCTGTTCAATCCCATCCTGAAAGCCCGCATCGAGCGCCAGCGCCTCATCGAGGCCACCTTGACGGACGCCATCGAGGACCGCGCGTTGCGGGTGGTCTTCCAGCCGCAGGTGGAACTCGCCACCGGCCGCGTCACCGGCTTCGAGGCGCTGCTGCGCTGGATGCATCCCGAACTCGGGGCCGTCAGCCCGCCGGACATCGTGCGCGCCGCCCATGCCCTGCATATCTCGACGGCGCTGACCGGCTATGTCGCCAATTGCGCCGCGGAGTTTCTGCGCACCCTGCCGCGTCTCGGCCTGCCGGAGGCCGCCGTCGCCGTGAACGTCTCGCCGCGCGAGTTCTCCGGCGACACGCTTTCACGCCTGCTGACGGACATTGCCCGCGCGCACGACGTCTCGCCGGCACTGATGGAAATCGAGATCACCGAGGAAGCGACGCTCGATACGCAGGCTGCCGGTGCGGAACTCGCCCGGCTGGAAGCCGCCGGATTCCGCCTCGCGGTCGACGATTTCGGCATGGGTCATTCCTCGCTCGCCTATCTCGTCAGCCTGCACATCGACCGGTTGAAGATCGACCGCAGTTTCGTCAAGGGCATCGCCACCAGCCGCGAGAACCAGGCCCTGATCGCCGCCCTCATCGGTATCGGCCACGCGCTGTCTATCGATATCGTCGTGGAAGGCGTCGAGGACGAGGAGGAGGCCGAGGTTCTGCGCATGCTCGGCTGCCGCCACGCCCAGGGCTATCACTTCGCCCGCCCGATGCCCGCCGAAGACATCCCGCGCTGGCTCGACCAGCATACGGAACGCATGGCTCTCCGGCTGGCGGGTACGCCCTAGGCGACTATTGCCCGCGCCCGCTTGCGCTCGACCTTCGCCAACAGCACCAGCGAAACGACAAGCATCAGGCCACCATTGAACGGATGCAGCGCCTGCAAGATGCCGGAACCGCTGTTCTGCCCGACCACGACCAGCCCGGTCTGGATCCCGTAGAGCACAGCCAGCAACCCCGCCCACCAGCGCAGCGGACGTGCCTGCCTGCCGAACCAGGCCGCGACCGCCATTGCAGCGATGGGCAGGAGCAAGGCCATACCAAATCCACTGTGCCAGCCTAAAAACAAGCCGTCGTGAAACAGCCCCAACCCGGCCAGCAGGTATTGCAAGAGAATCCCTGCCGGCACGGCACGCACCGTCTGAAGAAACCAGAACGGCGCGCGCCCTTGCGGCTTCGCGGCGGATGGATGAACGCTCGTCGCCATGGCTCACCCCCACGCTTCCACGAGGAAACGGTCTGCATCCAGCCGGCGCCATGTTTCAAGGATCGCCGTATAATCCTTCGCCGCGCCATGCAGCGAGAGATCGTCGAGCTTGTCCGCCCGGTAGACGAGGAACGGCGCCTGCCACGGCAAGCTGCACCGGTGGGCCGTCGCCTCCAGCGGGCGCAGGAGCTCCTCCATGGTGAACTTGTTGGCCCCGCTGCGCTGATAGGCCTCCGGCACATTGCCGGCCGTCGCCACGACGAGAAGCGGCTTGCCCTCCAGCCGGCATCCCTCGGTCTGGTAGGCCATGTAGTACATGCGCGTCAGCACCGCGTCCTTCCACGCCTGCAGCAATGGCGGCGTGGCATACCACTGGATCGGGAACTGCAGCACGATCCGATCGGCGGATAGCAACCGGGCAACCTCCCGGTCCGCATCGATCCGCCCGTCCGGATAGAGCGCATACATGTCGGCGATCTCGACACCCGGCAACCGGGCAGCCGCACCGGCCAGCGCCGCATTGGCGCGCGAGCGGCTGAGATCGGGATGGAAGAGAAGGATCAAGGTCTTGCGCATGGCGTCGTCTCCTGTGTTGACGCCATCAGGATGCCGGAGCCCATGAAATCATTCCAATGGATGATTTATATATGTTATTATCGATTTCATGAATTTAAGATCCATCGACCTGAACCTTCTTGTCATCCTCGATGCCCTGCTGGACGAAGCCCATGTCTCGCGTGCCGGCGCCAAGCTGAACCTGTCCCAGCCTGCGACCTCGAGCGCGCTCGATCGCTGCCGCCATCTCTTCGCGGATCCCCTGCTGGAACGCCGCAAGGGCGGCATGCGGCTGACGCCGAAGGCGCAAGCCCTGCGCGATCCGCTGAAAAATCTGCTGGTCGGCATTGCCGCCGTGGTCGATGCCCCGGAAGAATCGCTCTCCGACATCCGCCAGACGGTGCGCGTCACCACGGCCGATCACCCGGGCATCCTGATCGCTGGCCCGCTGCATCGGGCACTTGCCCGCTCCGCACCCGGTATCGATCTCGTCATTCAGCCCTGGCACGGCGCACCGGCTGCGCTCGAATCCCTCGCCCGTGGTGCCAGCGACATTGCCGTCTCCGTCTTCCCGACCATCGACGAAACCGCCTTCCACCGCGAAACCCTGCTGGACGAGCACTATGTCGTTGCCATGCGCAAGAACCATCCCGCCGCCGGGGATTTCTCGTTCGAGCGATGGCTGGACTATCCCCATATCCTCGTTTCCGGCCGCGGCGACACGCGCAGCAGCCTCGACGACCAGCTCGCGACCCTCGGCAGTGTTCGCCGCGTCGGCATCGTCGTGCCGAGCTTCCTGATGGTTGCGCCGCTTCTCGACGACAGCGACCTCATCGCCATGATGCCTGCCCACACCTTGCCACAGGATGCGCAGGGCCGTTTCCACGTCGCCCCGCCCCCCATTCCCGTCGCCGGCTTCCCCCTCCACCTCGCCTGGCACCGCCGCCGCGACAAGGATCGCGCCGTCCAGCATGTGGCGGATGTCTTGCGTGCCGTGTTTTCCGGTCTGGGAATCTAGCCGATCTTGTTCACCAGCTGCGCCGTTGCCAGCAATGTGACGAGATCGCGGATCATCGGCCGCAAGTGCCGGTCGAAATCGATGGGCGTGTCGACGGGTGGCAGCTCGAAGAAATTCCTCTTCGAGGGCACCAGCAGATAACAATCCCGGCCGTTCAGCGCCAGCCGCACCACGTCGTCGCGCCACTCCGTGGCGAGGTAATCGAGCGCCTTGGCGAGCGCACCCTGTACGATGGGCGTCGCCGCCTCCGGCCGGTCGGTGCGGAATTCATGCGAGGCATCCACCTCCGGATTGCTGCTGGGGACAAGCGCCAGCTTGCTGCCGCCGAAGAAGTCGCGCATGAAGAGCTGTACGGCATTGGGCTTGCGCGCCGCCACCAGCAGGCCGGGAAACGCCTGCTCGCGGATGAAGTGGAAGATCACGCCCTTGAAGGTCGTGCTCCGGCTCTTGCCGCTGCCGCTGACCAGTTCCGTCTCCGACAGGGTGAAGGCCAGCCCGTCATGCCGGCCGGAGATCGTGTCGCCGTGCTCGCTGCGATCACGCGGCACGAGCTCCTTGCCGGGCATGGCGCTCATGAAGCGCGGCTCGGCGCCGTGCACATACTGGACCTCGTCGATGAAGCCGAAGACGAGCGGCAACATGCGGTCCCGCAGGTCCTGCTGGAAGCGTTTCGACGGCGCGAGCGCATAGCGCCAGACGACGGTGCCGCCGAAGAACAGCACGCCAAGCACGATGCCGACGATGTCCGTGTCGATCTCGATGACGGCGATATAGGCGAGGATGCAGGCAAAGACGACATAACCGCCGAACATCAGCACCATGTTGACATAGAGCGTGTTCGTCACGGTGCCGCGCTCGGCATTGTAGGCCGCCACCGCCACGCGCAGCTCCTCCAGCGCGTCCTCCTTCGGCATCAGTGCCGCCTCGTCAATCATCGTGTCCATGATCGCCCCTCGCCCTGCCTCGTCTGATAACGGGCGGAGACGGCCGCAAATTCGTTTCCCTTTTGTACTCAAAACCCCTTTTCTTTCCACATGACTCTCTCCATATTCCCCGCATGGCCAAAGCTCCGAAAAAACCCACCGCCCCGAACTCCGGTTTCGAGGAAGCCCCGCAATCGCCTTTCGAGGGAGAGCCCCTGTCCGGCAGCGTCTCCGACTGGGTGAAGCAGATCGAGGCGGAAGCGGAAGCGGCTGGCATCGAAAGCCGCCGCGAGGTCGCCTCCAAGGCGGGGAAACACCGCAAGACGGTGGAGAACGCCGCTCGCCGCCATACGGAAAACGTCACCGCGTCCAAAACCTCCCGCGGCGTCTCGATCGGCGGCTCGTCCGATCCGAAGACCCGCGCCGCCGCCGGCCTCAACCCGGTCTCCGGCCTCGATGTCTCCTTGGAAGACGCCGCCGCGCTCAATGCCGGCACGGCCGTCACCGCCACGGTGGAGGCATTGTCCGCGCTGATCGAGAGCGGCAACCCGCTGTTCAAGGACGGCAAGCTCTGGACGCCGCACCGCCCCGCCCGCCCCGCCAAGTCGGAAGGCGGCATCGCCATCCGCATGGTGAGCGAATACCAGCCCGCCGGCGACCAGCCGACCGCGATTGCCGATCTCGTCGAGGGCCTGTCCTCGGGCGAGCGCAGCCAGGTCCTGCTCGGCGTCACCGGCTCCGGAAAGACCTTCACCATGGCCAAGGTGATCGAGGAGACGCAGCGCCCCGCCGTCATCCTCGCGCCGAACAAGACGCTGGCCGCCCAGCTCTACAGCGAGTTCAAGAACTTCTTCCCGGAAAACGCGGTCGAATATTTCGTCTCCTACTACGATTACTACCAGCCGGAAGCCTATGTGCCGCGCTCCGATACCTTCATCGAGAAGGAATCGTCGATCAACGAGCAGATCGACCGCATGCGCCACTCCGCGACGCGCTCGCTGCTGGAGCGCGACGACTGCATCATCGTCGCCTCGGTCTCCTGCATCTACGGTATCGGCTCGGTCGAGACCTACACCGCCATGACCTTCCAGATGGAGGTGGGCGAACGGCTCGACCAGCGCCAGCTGCTCGCCGACCTCGTCGCCCAGCAATACAAGCGCCGCGAGATGGATTTTCAACGCGGAAGTTTCCGGGTGCGGGGCGACACGATCGAAATTTTCCCGGCCCACCTGGAAGATGCCGCCTGGCGCATCAGCATGTTCGGCGACGAGATCGACGCGATCACCGAGTTCGACCCGCTGACCGGCCAGAAGACCGGCGACCTGAAATCGGTAAAAATCTACGCCAACAGCCACTATGTCACGCCCCGCCCGACGCTGAACGGCGCCATCAAGGCGATCAAGGAGGAGCTGAAACACCGCCTCGTCGAGCTGGAAAAGGCCGGCCGCCTGCTGGAAGCGCAGCGCCTCGAGCAGCGCACGCGCTACGATATCGAGATGCTGGAGGCCACCGGCTCCTGCGCCGGCATCGAAAACTATTCGCGCTATCTCACGGGCCGCAAGCCCGGCGAGCCGCCGCCGACGCTGTTCGAATACATCCCCGACAACGCGCTGATCTTCATCGACGAGAGCCACGTCACGATCCCGCAGATCGGCGGCATGTACCGGGGCGACTTCCGCCGCAAGGCGACGCTGGCCGAATACGGTTTCCGCCTGCCCTCCTGCATGGACAACCGCCCGCTGCGCTTCGAGGAATGGGACGCCATGCGCCCCGACACGGTCGCCGTCTCGGCCACCCCCGGCAACTGGGAGATGGAGGCGGCCGGCGGCGTCTTCGCCGAGCAGGTCATCCGCCCGACCGGCCTGATCGACCCGCCCGTCGAGGTGCGCCCGGCCAAAAGCCAGGTGGACGACGTGCTGGGCGAAATCCGCGAGACGGCGCAGGCCGGCTACCGCACGCTCGTCACCGTGCTCACCAAGCGCATGGCCGAAGACCTCACCGAATACCTGCACGAACAGGGTGTTCGCGTGCGCTATATGCACTCGGACATCGACACGCTGGAGCGCATCGAGATCATCCGCGATCTTCGTCTGGGTGCTTTCGACGTGCTCGTCGGCATCAACCTTTTGCGCGAAGGCCTCGATATTCCGGAATGCGGCTTCGTCGCCATCCTCGATGCCGACAAGGAAGGTTTTTTGCGCTCGGAGACGTCGCTGGTGCAGACCATCGGCCGCGCGGCGCGAAACGTCGACGGCAAGGTCATCCTCTATGCCGACCGGATCACCGGCTCCATGCAGCGCGCCATGGACGAGACGACCCGCCGCCGCGAAAAGCAGGTCGCCTATAACGAGGCGCACGGCATCACCCCGGAATCGGTAAAGGCCAGGATTTCCGACATTCTCGACTCGGTCTACGAGCGCGACCACGTCCGCGCCGATATTTCCGGCGTTTCCGGCAAGGGTTTCGCCGATGGCGGCAACCTCGTCGGCAACAACCTGCAGACCCATCTCAACGCGCTGGAAAAAGCCATGCGCGACGCCGCCACCGATCTCGATTTCGAAAAGGCCGCCCGCCTGCGCGACGAGATCAAACGCCTCAAGGCCGCCGAACTCGCCATCATGGACGACCCGATGGCGCGGCAAGAGGCGCGGAGCGCCGAAGGCGCGAATGGGAATGCAAAAGGCTCGGCAAGAAGTCAGGAAGGTGGCAAGAGCGGAAAGGCCGGCGCTTCCGACACCCCGTCGAAATCCGCATCGGCAAAGGCCGGCGGCGGCGCGGGTGCGACGTCCGACACCACCTCTCCGACGTCATCCTCGAACTCGACCCGAGGATCCAACGCCACAGACGCCGACGCCCCGTCAAAATCCCTCTTCCAAAAACCCTCGCTCGACGACATGGGCCCGGGCACCGACACCGAACGACCGCTCTTCCGCAAGCCGGAATTGGACGAAATGGGCCGCGACGTCGCCACGCCCTCAGGCAAATCGCTGTTCCGCCGCAACACGCTCGACGAAATGACCGTCGGCCGCACGGAAAAGCCCGTCACCGGTGACCTGCCCGCCCGCCCGGACGAAACCCTCTCCACCAAAAAACGCCACGCCCCCCTCCTCGAAGGCCAGCCCGAACGTGCCGATGGTGCCGACGACGCCAAGCCGGTTCGACGGGGGAAGATTGGCGCCGGGAGCTATGAGGACCCGGCGGAAGCGAAGCGGAAGGGACGCACGAAGGGGAAAACGGGGCGGCCGGGGCAATAAAGCAGTCCCAGTGAACTATTCGACGTCTTTCTCTTCCGAAGCAATTTGTCCCGCAATTTTCGATGTGAGCTTATGGAATAGGCTAGACTTCGGATTGTAGACAAAATCTTCGCCGATATGCCTACGCAAGTGCTCCTTCAAAAGCTCCATTTTGACTTGCGTTCGAAGGTTATAGACGTCTTCTAGTGGGATATCTAAATTATTTTGCGAGGCATTTGAGACGTCCGTAGCGATAATACTTACCTTAAACAAGTCTTGCCGCCTGCGATTAATGCCTATAATTTCTGTAATTAAGCGGTGCAAGACTGTATAACAAACCGCAAGAACCACAGCAGATATAATAACATATGGAGACCTTGAAACTATAAAATCGACAACATCAAATCCATCTCCAAAATCCAAATTAATTAATTTCTCGGAATTCCAAAAAAGCCTACCTGTCACAAACATAATTACAATCAATGGAACAGCGCAAAGCCAAGCGTAAACAGAAACATTCCTTGCCCCTTGAGAAACATATCCCGATATCTCGGTAGGAAAGAGATTTATATCACTCACAAGAGACCGCAAACGCGACTCTTTTTCTGAAATATCTTTAGATAAATTCTCAGAATCTTTCGTCAATCGATCAACATTATTACGATATCTCTGATTTTCTTCATTTAAATTTCTTGTCACAGACTCCGCGATGGCAATTTCTTTTTTTCTGTTCTCAAGAATTTCAGAATGATCGGCTATGGAAGCCTCTAAATCCGAGAACTGGTCGCCCTGAGAAGAGAGTAACTCCTGCAAATCTTCTATCTTACTTGCGAGGGACTTATACGCCTCCTCGGATTTCTGCGCCCTCTTTAAGTATAAATTAAGATTATCCTCCACATTTCTTCTATATCCCTCAAAGCCGTCCAAAATTGAAATGACATCTGAAAAAGAATTTTGCTCAATTCCCTCTACAGTTATCTTCGTCAACTTAGAGTCTTTAAAAAACCTCTCATTTGGCTTCAGCCCAAAACCGCCTATGAACCTATTTACATTAAAAATAAATTTTCCATCGCTATATCTTACAGCTTCATTTTTCGTCGATCCGACAATATAGTCTTTATAGCTTAGCTCAAGCTCATGATATTCCTCGTATCCGAACGCAGATACCGTTATCTTAGTTACATAAATTATATCAATAAAATCAAAATCCATCCATTCACGACGGGCCTTAATGAAATTTTCCTCTGAAGAATTTCCAACTAGTTGAGTTGATTTTCTGGCTCTGTGTGAAAAGAATCCGATGTCGATATCTTTTGCAACCGGTAAAGCTGTCGCTTCAATGCTGTTGAGAGCGTTATGATCCATGGCTTCTGGAAGGGGAGCTAATTCTTGGGTCATCTCTACAAGTGTTCCTCTGAGAAAAACTAGATGTTACCCATAATTTGTCTGCTCATCGCACCGAATGCAATCAAACGTATAATTCACCCACCGAATTCTCCTGTTGGATGGTCCATATTGTCGCTTATAGACAGGAAGTTTCCCCACTAGCAGCGTTGATTTTCCCCGCCCCTAAAACCCCATGCCATACTCCCCTCATCCCGCCGCGGATACACCGCAAGGCGTTGCGGCGAGGCGGGGTCGGCGCTTTTGGGGAGGGACGGACGCAAGCCGTCTCCAGAAGGGTCTGCGGAAAGTGGTCTCCCTCCGGCGACATGGGGGAAGCGGCGGGGCGTCGGACCGGGCCCTTCGTTTCATCCCCTGACGGCGCGCCGGATGTGCCTGTGCGGCACACAAGGGGGCTGGGATTGGCGGATGCGTCGGCATCGTCCGCCGGAGCGGTGTCTTCCCGGGAAAGGCGAAACCCTTTCCGTCCGGGCCGGGCTCGAAGGCGAGCCCCGCGCGGATGTCAAAACCGGCCAAAAACCCGCCCCGGAAACCGACGGCGAAACGACGCCAAACCAAGCCTTTGCAGAGAGACCGGAGTCGCAGGCAAAAACCGCCGAACGGGGCGCTGAAAGGTGTCACACCCATACTTTTGACGAGACAGCTTTGAGCGCCCCGTCCGAAGCCTGATCGAAACCCGGCATGCTTTTCACGCGCGGGATCGTTTTCGCGCACCCACCCGCAAGGCCGGCGCGGGCGATGATCGTGAATGCCCGCGCGCCCCCTCGGCCGATCCGGCGAAGACTGGCCGCAGAAAGCCCCGTCTGGCCGGGAGGCGCCGGCGAGGTCCTCGACGGCGCAGACCGGCGGTGCGATGCCTGTGCAGCGCGGGACCGTCCCGCTGTCGGCAGCGGCCCGGACGCCGCGCGAGATACACCGTCCACCGTCATCCCGCCCCGGCAACAGGAGCCGCCATGCCCTACGAATCGCCCCCGCTCGATCGACACCTGCTCGCCCGCACCGCCGAGATGCTGGCCTTGCCGGAGCGCATCTGCCGCCGTCGCGACTGCCGGCGCCGCCATCGCTGCACCTGGTTCTTCCGCGAGACGCGGCAGCCGTGCTGCCTTGCCAATCTCGACGCCGGGCAGCGCCGTCTGTTCGAAGAGCTCGCCGAGACCGTGCGCGACGCCCGTGATTTCGGCCGATGGGACAGCAAGATCAGGATGACCTCGCCCTATCGCGAGACGCGGGCGCTTCAGGATGCCGCCGTCGAGGCCGCCCGTCCGCTCGTTGCCGGCCACGCGGCGAAGACATTCTATCGCGCTTTCGAGGCGATGCGCGCCGCACAGCCCGCGCCGCGCCACGAGGGGTGCGAGCCACCGCTGCCGAAGAGCCGGTAGGACGGCCTATTCCGCCGCCTCGCCCTTGACGAGGACGGGCGCGGGTTCGAGTGCTGCTGCCAGTTCGTAGGAATAGCCTTCCAGCATGGCATAGGCCTGCTCGATGGACTGGATCTGGGTCTCGGCATTGCGGATCGCCTCGGCGATCGATTGCGAGCGGGCGCGCAGCATGGAGCCCAGAAAGTCCGTGCCGGCCTTGCGGCCGAGACGGTCGATATGCTGGCGCACGCGGTTGCGGTGGCGTTCCAGCTCCAGGATGTGGAAGCGGCTCTTGACGATATCGTCGGAGAGTTTGCGGCGCATCGCCGCCAGCGGGTCGAAGCTGCCGGGCTCGCGCTCGTCGAGGATGACGTCGTTGACCAGCGGCTCGAGCAGCATCAGGCCCTTAAGGTCGCGCGGATCGGCCAGCTGCGGGTCGAAGCCGGTGTCGTCGAAGACCTTTCGGCGCACGGGATCGCGCAGCAGGTCGTAGCAGGTCTGCAGGCGGGCGAACTGGTCGGCATCGCCGCCCGAATCGGGATGCATGCCCTTGGCGGCCTTGCGATAGGCAGCCTTCACCGCGTTGTCGTCTGCATCGCGCTCCAGTTCGAGCATGGCGTAGGGATCGATCACGCAGGCACCTGTCCGTCTTTTCATTGCGTCTTCGGTTCTTTTACGCCGTTTTCCAACCCCGAGGGGACGAAATTGTGGTGACGCCGCGGCGATGCACAGAAAGCGCTACTCCGCCGCGTCTCGCGCCTCGGCCCGCGCCGACAGCACCGCCGCAAAGGCATTCGCGATCACCTCCGGCCCCGCCCCCGGCTTGGTGGCGTCGGTGGACAGGATCTGCCGGTAGCGCCGCACACCCGGAAAGCCCTGGAACAGCCCGACCATGTGCCGCGTGACATGCGCCACCCGCCCGCCCCGGGCGATCACCTCGGCCGCATGGGAAACCATGGCTTCCCGCACCGCTTCCCAATAGTCGATGGGAAGGTCTTGCGGGCTGGTGAAGAGGCCGGACGGCTGGCCTCCCGACAGGGGATGCGGAAAAAGATCATCCACGCCGGTGAGAACGCCGCTATCCTGATAAGCGGCTCTGCCAAGCATGACACCGTCAAGCCCTTCCATTTCGGAGACAGCCTGACTCAATGTATGAAGCCCGCCATTGAGGCCGATGAAAAGACCGGGGTTTTCGCTTTTCAGCCGGCGCACCAGATCGTAGTCCAGCGGCGGAATATCGCGGTTCTCCTTCGGCGACAGGCCTTGCAGCCACGCCTTGCGCGCATGGACCCAGACGGCATCGGTGCCGGCGGCCTTCACGCGGGACACGAGATCGCGCAGCGCCACTTCGGGGTCCTGATCGTCGACGCCGATGCGGCATTTTACGGTGACGGGAACGGCCACCGCCGCCTTCATCGCCGCCACGCAATCGGCCACCAGATCCGGCTCACGCATCAGGCAGGCGCCGAAGGTTCCCGATTGCACCCGGTCCGAGGGGCAGCCGACATTGAGGTTGATCTCGGCGTAGCCGAAATCCGTGCCGATCCGCGCCGCCTCCGCGAGCTTGCGGGGATCGTTGCCGCCAAGCTGCAGCGCCACCGGTTGCTCCACGGCATCGAAGCCGAGCAGCCGCTCGCGATTGCCGCGCAGGATGGCGTCGGCGACGATCATTTCGGTGAAGAGCAGCGCATTCTTCGTCAATTGCCGGGCGAAGACCCGGTACGCCCTGTCCGACCAGTCGATCATCGGGGCGGTGGCGAAAATCTTCGTCCCCGTGCTTACGGCCTGGCTATAGAATGTCGCTGCGTTCGTCATGGCCGGGCTCATACTCCAGAAACACCACAAAAACCACCCTCCGGCTTTCCTCACCGCAGGACGCGGATGCTAGAGTGGCGCTGGAATCAAACCGCCGGAGGAAAACCATGCCGCTCTATGCCCTCGACGACCGTGCGCCAACGCTGCCCGCCGCCGACCGCTACTGGGTGGCGCCGGATGCCAATGTCATCGGCAAGGTCATCGTCGGCGAGGATGTCGGCATCTGGTTCGGCGCCACGCTGCGCGGCGACAACGAACCGATCATCGTCGGCGCCCGCTCCAACATCCAGGAGGGCGTGGTGGTGCATACGGATCCCGGCAGGCCCGTCGTCATCGGCGAAGGCTGCACGATCGGCCACGGCGCCATCATCCACGGCTGCACGATCGGCAGCAACTCCCTGATCGGCATGGGCGCGACGGTGCTGAACGGCGCGGTCATCGGCAACAACTGCCTCGTCGGCGCCAATGCGCTGGTGACGGAAGGCAAGGTCTTCCCGGACAATTCGCTCATCGTCGGGTCACCGGCCAAGGCCATCCGCACCCTTGATGCCGATGCGGTCGAGGGCCTGAAGCGCTCGGCCGAAAGCTATGTGCGCAACTGGCAGCGCTTCAGGAAAGGCCTGAAGCCGATCGGTTAGGCGCCATCGGCCTGCGCTAAACTGCTGCGTACGCTTCTGAAACGGCTTCAGGCACAGCCCGCGCAGGTGCCGCGGATCTCGATCGTCGTCTTGCCGGTCTTGAAATTGCGGTCACGCGCAAAGCCCTTCAGCCTGTCCTCGATAACGTGGTCGTGGAACTCCGTCACCTTTCCGCAGGTCTCACAGATGGTGAAAGCGGTGATGCCATGGGCGTGGCAGTCCTCGTCGGGATGGGCACAGGCGACGAAGGCGTTGATGCTTTCGAGCCGATGCACGAGGCCGAACTCCAGGAGCTTGTCGAGCGCGCGATAAACCTGAAGCGGCGCGCGAAAACCGCTGTCACGCAGCTTGTCGAGGATCGTGTAGGCGCTGAGCGGGCTTTGCGAATGCGAGAGCACGTCGAGCACGAGGCCCTGGTTGCGCGTCAAAGTCTGGGTCGTCATGCCTGGCCTCCCTGGCTGGCGGTTGCAGAATCCACGCCGCCCGTCCTCGGCTTCGTCAGCAGGCTTAGAATGAACAGGCCAAGCGCTGCAACCACGATCGAGGGGCCGGAGGGGGTGTCGAATTTCAAGGAGCCGAACAGCCCGCCGATGACGGCGAGCGCTCCGATGACGGAGGCGAGCACGGCCATGATCTCCGGGCTCGTCGAAAAGCGCCGGGCGGTGGCGGCGGGAATGATCAAAAGCGAGGTGATGAGCAGGATCCCGACGATCTTCATGGCGATGGCAATGACGAGCGCCATCAGCAGCATGAAGGCGAGCCGCGTCTTTTCCGGCTCCATGCCCTCGGCTTCGGCCAGCTCCGGGTTGACGGTCGAGGCGATCAGCGGACGCCACATCCAGACGATGGCGAAGGTGACGAGAATGCCGCCGCCCCAGACCAGGTCCACATCGGCGCGCGAGACGGCAAGAATATCGCCGAAAAGGAAGCCCACAAGGTCGATGCGCACCCAGGTCATGAAGGAAACCATGACAAGGCCAATCGCCAGCGTGGCATGCGAGAGAATGCCGAGCAACGCATCGGTGGAGAGCGTTCCGCGCTTCTGGAGGAGAAGCAGCAGCAGCGAGACGGTGGCGGCGACGATGAAGACGCTCAGAAGCAGGTTGAAATCCAGCAGCAGCGACAGCGCCACGCCAAGCAGCGCCGAATGGGCCATCGTATCACCGAAATACGCCATCCGGCGCCAGACGACGAAACAGCCGAGCGGCCCGGCGGTCAGCGCAAGCCCCACGCCGGCAACGAGGGCGCGCATGAAAAAGTCGTCAAGCATCGCGCCGCTCCCCCTTGCCGTTCGAAGGCCGTGGCGTGTGGTCATGGCCGCAGCCGCAGTTCGGGCCATGGGTGTGTACGATGCGCATCGGCCCCGCCTTGCCGCCGGTCGGCAGGATTTCGACGTGGTGGCCATCATCCGGCCGGCAATCGTCGGTGATCGAACCGTCCGCATGCTGGACGCGTCCGTCCGGCAGATGGGTGTGGTCGTGGTTGTGATTGTAGAAAGCAAGCGTCTGGCCGGCACGGGCGCCGAAGAGGCGCAGATATTCCGGGCTCTGGCTGACCGTTTCCGGCGTGCCACGGCAGCAGACATGGCCGTTGAGGCAGATGACGGTATCCGTCTCGGCCATCACGACATGCAGATCGTGCGAGATCAGAAGGATGCCGCAGCCCGTCGTGTTGCGAATGGTCTTGATGAGATCGTAGAGCGCGATCTCGCCGGAGAAATCGACGCCCTGCACCGGCTCGTCGAGAACCAGAAGATCGGGTTTGCGCGCAATAGCGCGGGCGAGCAGCGCACGCTGGAACTCGCCGCCGGAGAGGTGCTGCACTTCCGCACGGGCGAGATGGCGGATACCGGTCGCCTCAAGCGCCGCGTCGATCTCGACGCCCTTCAACGGCGACGTCAGCGTCATCAGCCGGTCGACGGTGAGCGGCATGGTCCAGTCGACGGCGAGCTTCTGCGGCACGTAGCCGACCTTGAGGCCAGCCTTGCGCTCCACCCTGCCCTCGTCCGGCTTCAATACACCGATCGCCGCCTTGGCACTCGTCGACTTGCCCGAGCCGTTCGGGCCGATCAGCGTGACGATCTCGCCGGGTGCTATGGAAAACTCCACGCCGCGCACGAGCCAGCGGCCCTGGCGGCGCACGCCGACGCCTGCAAGCGAGACAAGCGGCTGGACGGTCCTGGTTGGGGTTTGCAGCATCATTTTTCCAAAAAGCCTGTTGCGTCAGGATATGGCACACGTTATAGCATAACGCAATTGATGTAATAACATTACATTCCAATTCAAGCGGAGTATCCCATGCAAAAGACCTTGCGCACCCTCCTTCTCTCCACTGCCCTCCTTGCCGTGGGCACCATTGGCGCGCGGGCCGAAGTGCCCGATGTGGTGGTCTCGATCAAGCCGATCCATTCGCTGGTCGCCGCGATCATGCAGGGTGTCGGCGAACCGAAACTGATCGTGGAAGGTGCGGCATCGCCGCATACCTATTCGCTGAAGCCGTCGAATGCCTCCGCCTTGCAGGATGCGGACCTCGTTTTCTGGGTAGGCCACGGGCTCGAAGCCTTCCTGGAAAAGCCGCTGGAATCGCTCGGCAGCAAGGCAACGATCGTGGAACTGGACGATGCTCCCGGCATCGAGAAGCTGCAGTTCCGCGAAGGCGGCCCCTTTGAAGCCCACACGCATGAGGGCGAGGAAGGCCACGAGCACGAGGGCCATTCGCATGACGAAGCCGGTCATGACCATGCCAAGGAGGCCGAAGAGGCCCACGACCACGCCGCGGAAGCCGGCCACGCTCATGAGGAGCATGGCGAATTCGATATGCATCTGTGGCTGAACCCGCAGAATGCCCGCGCCATCGCGGCGGAAGCCGCCAGAGCCCTCTCGGAAAAGGACCCCGCCAACGCCGAGACCTACAACAAGAACCTCGCAGGCCTGACCGAGAGGCTCACCGCACTCGACCGGGAAATCGGCGAAACCGTCGCACCCGTGAAGGAAAAGCCGTTCATCGTCTTCCACGATGCCTACCAGTATTTCGAGCATCACTATGGCGTGCACGCCGCCGGTTCGATTACCGTCAGCCCGGAAACGCTGCCCGGCGCAGAGCGGCTCACTCAGATCCGCGACAAGGTCAAAACGCTTGGCGCAACCTGCGTCTTCGCCGAACCGCAGTTCGAACCGAAGCTGGTCAATGTGGTGATCGAGGGAACATCCGCCAAATCCGGCGTGCTCGATCCCGAAGCCGCCACGCTGGAGCCGGGTCCGGACCTCTACTTCACGCTGATGAAGAGCATCGCGACATCGCTGCACGATTGCCTCGGACAGGCAGGCTGAGCACGACGGGATGGCTCCATTTCCTCTGTCCTGCCGGATCAAATCCTGCGGGATGGAGGAAAGGGTGCGTATCGAACAGAACACAGGCGGGATCGACCCGCCTTTTTCAGACCTCAAAATGTAATAGTATAACATTAAAGGTAAAAACAATGGACACGCGCCTCCCCGTCACCGTCCTCTCCGGCTTCCTCGGTGCCGGCAAGACGACGCTGCTGAACCACGTCCTCAACAATCGCAGCGGCCTGCGCGTCGCCGTTATCGTCAACGACATGAGCGAGGTAAACATCGACGCCGCCCTCATTCGCGATGGCGGTGCGGATCTTTCGCGCACGGGCGAGCAGCTTGTGGAAATGACGAACGGCTGCATCTGTTGCACGCTGCGTGACGACCTTCTGGCAGAAGTGCGGCGGCTGGCGCAGATGAGCCGCTTCGATTACCTGCTGATCGAATCGAGCGGTATTTCCGAGCCCCTGCCCGTCGCCACCACCTTCGACTTTCGCGACGAAAGCGGCTGGAGCCTGTCGGATGTCGCGCGGCTCGACACGATGGTGACGGTGGTGGATGCCGCAAATCTCCTGAAGGACTACGGCTCGGAGGATTTTCTCGCCCAGCGTGGCGAGACGGCCGGCGAAGGCGATACGCGCACGCTGGTGGAGCTCCTGGTCGAGCAGATCGAATTCGCCGACGTGATCGTGCTCAACAAGACCGGCGCAGCGAGCCCCGACAATCTGCGCGCCGCCCGTCAGATCATCGGCAGCCTCAACGCCGCCGCGCGCATCATCGAAACCGATTTCGGCCGCGTCGCGCTCACCGACATCCTCGGCACCGGGCTCTTCGATTTCGGCAAGGCGAGCGAACATCCGCTGTGGTTCAAGGAACTCCACGGCTTCAAGGATCATGTGCCGGAGACCGAGGAATACGGCGTCCGTTCCTTCGTCTATCGCGCGAAGAAGCCGTTCCACCCGGCGCGTTTCAAGGCGTTTCTCGATGAAAGCTGGCCGGGCGTCATCCGCGCCAAGGGCTTTTTCTGGCTGGCGACACGACCGCACCATGTCGGCGAAATGAGTCAGGCGGGCGCGCTGGTGAGAAGCGGCCGGCTTGGTCTCTGGTGGGCCTCGGTGCCGCCTCAGCACTGGCCGCAGGACAAGGCCGCGCGCGAGGCCATTGCCAGCTACTCCGATCCCGTCTGGGGCGACCGGCGGCAGGAACTCGTCTTCATCGGTGCGGACCCGATGGATGAAGCCGAGATCCGCCGCCGGCTGGACGCCTGCCTTATCGAGGCGGAGGCATACGAGCCCGCCCGCTGGGCGAACCTGCCGGACCCCTTCCCGCTCTGGATCCGCCAGGCCGGTTGATCAGGAGAGTGCCGCGTAGCTGAAACGGGCAAAATCCCCGCCGCGCCCGCGTCCGGTAATATCGAAAGCGAACATGCCGATGAAGGCGCCGGTGAAAGAGCCGTGCTCGCCTCGCCCGCCCTCGTCGGACACCACGCCGGCATCCAGCACCGGGCCGATAGCCTGCCAGGCATCGGCACCGGCCGGACGCCAGAAGAACTGGAGGTCGTTGCCATGCACCTCCGCCGCCAGTTCCAGCGGTCCGTCGCCCACCGCGACACCGCTGCCGGCCGGGAAGGTCAGGTTGCCGCTCGGAAAATCCCCCGGGCAGGACAGGATCGTCAGAACGCGGCCAAGCACCTCGTGCCTTGTGAGACCAAGCGCATGGAACTTGTAGCGGTTGTAGTAGTGCGTCAGACCCGCGACCTGCTGATAGACCTGCGGCTCGGCCTCGATCACAGTCTCGGCACGGAAATCATGATGCTCCTGCCGGCGCGCCACCAGCGCCTGCTCGAACCAGCTGCCGATACTTTCGCGCCCGAAGAGCCGCAGATGACCGGACCGGGCGGAGAGCGAAAAAATCCGCTCCGGCTCCGGCGTGCGCAGCCACTGGAAATCCGGCGGCAGCACGCTATCGGAAAAATCGTAGGAAACACGCCTCGGCTGTTCGATCCGCACCGCCCCGCCCGGCGCTGAAACCTCGACCGCCGGCACCGGCGAGCCGTGCTCCAGATAGAGCCAGCCATCCTCGCGCCAGACGCATTTCTGCAGAGCCGTCTCGCGCCCCAGCGTGCAACGGCGCTCGGGCGGCAACGGGCGACCGCAGAGATGGGTGTGATAGGCCGCGCCATCGGGCGTTTCGACATATTGCCCGTGCCCGGCCCGCTGGAGCAGCGCCTCGGGGTGGTCCTTGGCGGTGATCAGGTAAATGTCCGGATGCATCTCATAGGGGCCGTCGATCGCCCTCGACCGCGCCATCGTGACGGTGTGGTCATAGCCCGTGCCGCCCTCCGCCGTCGTGAGATAATACCAGCCGTTGCGCCGGAAAAGGTGCGGCGCCTCCACCAGGCCCTGCCGGCTGCCGGAAAAGATGTTCGTCACGGGACCGACGAGACGCCCTGTCGCGGCATCCCATTCCTGAAGCAGGATGCCGTCAAAGGCATTGTGGGCAGCGCCGTTGTGGTTTTCCGGGCGATGGTTCCATTGCATGTTGACGAACCATTTTCGCCCGTCTTCGTCATGGAAGAGCGAAGGGTCGAAGCCGGAGGAATTGACATAGACCGGGTCGGACCATTCGCCCTCCACGGAGGAAGCGGTCACGATATAGTTGTGCGCATCCTTGAAGCTGCCGTCGAAGCGTTTGACGTCGGTATAAACAAGCCAGAACAACCCGTTGGCATGGGACAGGCACGGCGCCCAGACGCCGCAGCTGTCGGGATTGCCGCGCATGTCGAGCTGGCTCCTGCGCTCCAGCGGCCGTTTGACCAGCGTCCAGTTCACCAGATCGCGGGAATGGTGAATCTGCACGCCCGGATACCATTCGAAGGTCGAGGTGGCGATGTAGTAGTCCTCCCCCACCCGGCAGATCGAGGGGTCCGGGTTGAAGCCCGGCAGGATCGGGTTGCGGATCATCGTTTCCTCCAAAATGATGCACGTGCGTCAAAATATGCGCAAAAAAGGCCGCCCGGTTTTGCCGGGCGGCCCGAAAGATCAGTCGATCTCGGCGGAACTCTTCCAGAGATTGACGTCAGCGCCGTTCGAAAGGGTCTCGATCTCAGCCAGTTCGGCGGCCGAGAAGTCGAGATTGTCCAGCGCCTTGACGCAATCGACGATCTGCGACGACCGGCTGGCGCCGATCAGCGCGGAGGTGATGCGCCCGCCGCGCAGCACCCAGGCGATCGCCATCTGCGCCAGCGTCTGGCCCCGCGTCTCGGCGATGCCGTTGAGCTTGCGGATATTGTCGAGGATCTCAGGGCGGATGGATTCCGATTTCAGGAAGTGGTTCAGCGCCGCGCGGCTGTCGCTCGGAATGCCGCCGAGATACTTTGCCGTCAGCAGGCCCTGCGCCAGCGGCGTGAAAACGATGGAGCCGATGCCGAGTTCCTCAAGCGTATCGACGAGACCATCCTCCTCGATCCAGCGGTTGAGCATGGAATAGCTCGGCTGGTGGATGATGCAGGGCGTGCCGAGCGCCTTCAGGATCGCGGCCGCCTCGCGGGTGCGCTGCGAATTGTAGGAGGAGATGCCGACATAGAGCGCGCGGCCGGAACGCACGATATGGTCGAGCGCGCCGCAGGTTTCCTCCAGCGGCGTATCCGGATCAAAGCGGTGGGAATAGAAGATATCGACATAGTCGAGGCCCATGCGCTTCAGGCTCTGGTCGCAGGAGGCGATCAGGTACTTGCGGCTGCCCCACTCGCCATAGGGACCCGGCCACATGTCGTAGCCGGCCTTGGAGGAGATGATCAGCTCATCGCGCAGGTGCTTGAAATCGGTGCGCAGGATCTCGCCGAAGGCAGTTTCGGCCGTGCCACCGGGCGGACCGTAATTGTTGGCAAGGTCGAAATGGGTGATGCCGAGGTCGAAGGCCGTGCGGCACATATCGACCTTGCGGTCATGCGGCGTGTCGTCGCCGAAATTGTGCCACAGGCCGAGCGATACCGCCGGCAGCTTCAGGCCGGAGCGCCCAACGCGGTTGTAGATCATCTTGTCGTAGCGGGTTTCCGCCGGCTGCCAGGCCATGGTCCATTTCCTTCATTTGAATCGGGACGTGTTTCGTACAGCCCCGTCGTGCCGGCCGGCAAGGGACATCCGCCCCTCGCCGGCGTTTGTTCGCATCTAGCGCAGCAGCGCGCGCGCTTCCTCGATACCGAGCGCTTCCGGCTGGGTGCAGGTCGTCACGATATCGACGGCCTTACCCTCTTCCGCCGAACGCAGGATCGCGGTCAGAACGTCGATCGTGTGCAGCGAACGGTCGAGCGAGCAGCGATAGTCGCGGCCGGTCGTCACCGCCTCCATCATATCGGCAAGACCGATGCCGCGGTAGTTGGCCTGTGTGCCCCAGTCGAACTGGTAGTTCTGGGCCGTCAACGGGTGATCCCAAACCTCCACTTCCTTCGGCTCGCGGTCGTTGCCGGCCACTTCCACCTTGCCGCCGAAGAAGTTCGGGTCCGGCACGAAGACGGCGCCGTCGGTGCCGTAGAGTTCCATGTTCTGGTGGCGGTGCGCCCAGACATCCCAGCTCGCCATCAGCGCGATCTGCGCGCCGTTCTCGAATTCGAGGATGGCGTGGATGTTCGTCGCGACGATGACCGGCACCGCCTCGCCGAGACGTGGACCGTTGCCGATGATGCGCTCCTCGCGTGACTTGTTGGCAAGCGCCACGACGCGCTTCACCGGACCGACGAGATTGACGAGGTTGTTGACGTAGTAGGGACCGAGATCGAGGATCGGCCCGCCGCCCGGCGCGAAGAAGAAGTCCGGGTTCGGATGCCAGCTCTCCATGCCGGGGCTCAGCACATGCGCCGTGCCCGACATGATTTTCCCCACCTTGCCGCTGTCGATGATGTGGCGAGCGAACTGATGCGAGCCGCCGAGATAGGTATCCGGCGCGGAACCGACCTTGAGGCCCTTGGCGTCGGCGATGCGGCGCAAGTCCTCGCCCTGTTCGATGGAGAGAACGAAGGGCTTTTCCGAATAGACGTGCTTGCCCGCCTCCAGCGCCGCCTTCGAAACGGGATAATGCGCCTCCGGCACCGTCAGGTTGATCACGACATCGACCGCCGGATTGGAAAGCAGCGCGTCGATCTCCTGTGCCTCCACGCCGAACTCTTCCGAGCGCGCCCTGGAGGCTGCGGGGTTGATATCGGCACAGGCGACAAGCTTCAGGTTCCTGAACATCGGGATCAGCTTGAAGTAAGCGCCCGAAATGTTGCCGCAGCCGATGATGCCGACTCCGTATTCCTTGCTCATGATGGTCTGTCCTCAGAATGCCTTGATGGTTGCAATCGAGCGTGAGGCAAGGCGCGTGATGTCCTTGGGATTGTCATGCTCGACGATGAAGTGTTTTGCCGGCGTGCCGGCGAGCGCCTTGACGAGATCGCCCCAGGCGACGGTGCCATGGCCGACATCCGCCCAGCCGTCCTCGTCGGTATTCTCGCCCTTCGGCGCAATGTCCTTGACGTGCACGGCGGTGATGCGGTTGCCGTATTTCTGGATCCAGGCGAACGGGTCGGCGCCGCCGCGGATGATCCAGGCGATATCCGCTTCCCAGGACAGGTCCGGGCCGCCGGCGAAGATGTGGTCCTGCGGCACGGAACCGTCAGGCAGCGCAAAAAACTCGAAATCGTGGTTGTGCCAGCCGAAAGTCAGGCCCGCCTTGCGGATCGGTTCGCCGGCCTTCTGCAGGCGTTCGCCGAAGGCGCGCCAGCCGGCAGCATCCGTCGGGCGGTGCTCCGGCAGGAGATAGGGGCAATAGACCGCCTCGATGCCCAGCGTGCGGCAAATCTCGATGACACGATCCGGTTCGTCCTCGATCATATCGAGGCCGAAATGGGCGGTCGGCATGGTGAGGCCGTTCCTGTCGAGATCGGCCTTCACCTGCTGGATGGCGGCATCGTCGAGCGAGGCATAGAGCGCGCCGTAGCCCTCGACTTGGCTGTAGCCGGCATCGGCGAGGATGCGGAAGATTTCGGCGAATGGCTGGAAGTTGCGGGCGCTGTAAAGCTGGAAACTGACCGTCTGCATGAATGTCTCCTCGTTTCAGTCTTGATGGGTCTGGCAGGAATGAAGGTCGAGCCAGTGGAATTGGGGAACCGCGCCGCGTTCGGCCGGCGTGAAGATCACGGTCTTGCGTTCGCCTGCGGTCAGATCGAAGGCATTGTCGGACCAGCGGCCGGCAATGTCGGCTTCCAGCATGACATGCAGCGCAAGGCCGCTCGCCGAGGCCGTGACGGCGAAAGCGCCGCCGTCACGCGCCGCAGTGTCGAGCGTCAGGCGGGAGGCTTCGAGATCGAGCGCCTTGTAGGTGCCGGAGACGTGGTGCCCCTCGCCTTTCATGCCATTCGAAGCCTCGAAGGACCAGAAGAGCAGCGTGTCCTCCGGCAGGTCGGCGGCGAAGACGGAAAATAGCATTTCCGCCTTGTCCGGGCCGCAAGCACCCTCTGCGTTGCGATACGGGCGGCGCTCGCCGGTGAGCGAGACGAGCCAGGTATCGAGCTTCACCGTGACGCTTTCGGCCGTATCGTTGACGACGGAGAAGCCGATGGTCTCGCCATCCTTCGAGGGGATGGCGGCAACGGCGACGGGCTGGAAGAAGCGGCGCACCATATAGTGCATGGCCTTCCAGCTGCCGCCGTAGTCGAGGCTCGACCAGGAGGCGACCGGCCAGGTGTCGTTGAGCTGCCAGTAGAGCGTGCCCATGCAATGGGGTTTGAGCGACCGCCAGTATTCGACGGCGGTGCGGATGGCCAGCCCCTGCTGGATCTGGCTCAGATAGACGAAGCTCGGGAAATCCTTGGGGAAGCGGAAGTAGCGGAACATCGTGCCGGCAATGCGCTCGTTGCCGCCGGCATTCTTCTGGTGGCTCTCCATCACGGGCGACGCGATGTTCATGTCCTTCGGGTCGGCAAAGCTCTTCATGACCGGCATGGACGTGTAGGACTGGAAGCCGAATTCCGAGCAGAATCGCGGCCGCACGGTGCGGTAATTGTCGAACGACTTGTTCTCGTGCCAGACGGACCAGTAGTGCATGTCGCCGGAACCATCGGCATGCCAGGCATCGCCGAAATCGAGATAGCCGGAGGCCGGGCTCGACGGCCACCAGATCGCGCCCGGCGCGGCCTTCTTCATCGCCACTTCGATGGTGCGGTTGAGGCGGTCGTAGGAGACGAGGTAGCGGTCGCGGTTCTCGCGGCTGACATCGAACCACGTCAGCGCGCCGACCAATTCGTTGTCGCCGCACCACAGCACGATCGAAGGGTGCGAGGCGAGCCGCTTGACCTGGTAGTCCACCTCTACGGCAACGTTGTCGAGAAAATCGACGGTCGAGGGATAGAGGTTGCAGGCGAACATGAAGTCCTGCCAGACCATCAGGCCAAGCTCGTCGCAGAGGTCGTAGAACCAGTCCGGCTCGTAGAAGCCGCCGCCCCAGACGCGCAGCATGTTCATGTTGGCATCGACGGCCGATTGCAGCAGGTCGCGCACGGAAACGGGATTGATGCGCGAGGGCAGCGCGTCGGCGGGGATCCAGTTGGCGCCGCGGCAGAAGATTTCACGGCCGTTGATCTTCAGGGCAAAGCGGCTGCCCGGTTCATCCTTGTCGATCAGGAGTTCGACCTGACGCAGACCGATACGGCGCACCACCGTCTCCGTCGGCGTCTCGACGCGCACGGCATAGATCGCCTGCTCGCCATGGCCCTTGGGCCACCAGAGCGCCGGCTTCTCGATGCAGAACATGTGGGTCAGCTGCGTCTCGCCGGCACTAACGCCGATATCGAGCCGCACCCGCTCCTCGCCGAGCGCGAAATGCACAGGCAGGATGCCCGGCTGTTCGGCATGGAAGGTGGCGGTGACGTAAAGATCGACCGTACCATCGGCATGATGGAACTGCCGCGTCGTGACATGTTCGATGCGCGCCGCCTCCAGCTTGCGCAGGACGATTTCGCCATAGATGCCGAGCGGTGCTATGGCGATATTCCAGTCCCAGCCGAAATGGCACTGGGGCTTGCGCAGCATGTTGCCGTTGGGGATCGGCGAATTGCCGGTGGACCACGGAATGAAAAAGGGTTGCTCCGCCTGGCGCAGCGCTCCCGCCGTGACGCTCGAATGGATCAGCACCTTCAGCGTGTTCTTGCCGGTCTTCAGCGCATCGGTGACATCGGGCCGGTACCGACGGAAGCAATTGTCGGTGTCGAGCACCAGCACGCCGTTCACATAGACCGAGGCGACCGTGTCGATGCTGCCGATATCGAGATACCAGTCGCCCTCCAGCATTTCCGGCGCGACCTCGAAGGTGCGCTCGATCGCCCAGTCCTTCTCCGCCACCCACTGCACATCCCGTTCATTTCGGCCGGCATAGGGATCAGGGATGAGATCGGCGGCAAGCAGCGCGCTATGCACGTCGCCCGGCACGCGCATCGGCGCGGATTTCTCCGCGTCCGTGCTGGTAACGGTCCAGA
Source organism: Shinella sp. CPCC 101442 (assembly GCF_024704725.1). Lineage (GTDB taxonomy): Bacteria > Pseudomonadota > Alphaproteobacteria > Rhizobiales > Rhizobiaceae > Shinella. The sequence goes on from NZ_JALIQS010000003.1 coordinate 275,769, forward strand.
TGCCAGAAAGGTCGATGGAGGTAATATCGGATGTGTGGGTCATGGCAATGTCTGGGCGGTTTCTCTTGCCGCAGGAAGGTATGTCCCTCCGGCCGCAGGGCCAGAGGGTTTTCGTGAAAGAGCGGACTTAAATCCGCTCCTCGGTGCCCGCATCGAACAGCGAGGCAAGCCCCATGTCGAAGGCAAGCCGCACCGCCGTACCCGGTGCGAAACGCCGGGCCCCGGCGATCCGGACCGACATGGTGTGGCCGGCATGTTTCAGCCAGAGCAGGTTGTCGGCGCCCATCGGCTCCTCGATATCGACGGTCGCCTGATGGAGGTCGGCACCGGGAATATCCTCGTTGACCTTCACATGCTCCGGGCGCACACCGAGAACGACTTTGCGACCGGCCTGGAGCCGCTCGCCCGCTGTATAACCATCGAGTGAGAAATCGACGCCGTTGGCGACAAAGACCGGTTTGCCGCCCTTCTCGGCGATCTCGCCGTGCAAAAAGTTCATCGACGGCGAACCGATGAAGCCGGCGACGAACATGTTTCTCGGCGCGTTGTAGATCGTGTTGGGATCGGCAAGCTGCTGGATGACGCCGCTCTTCATGATGGCGATCCGGTCGGCGAGCGTCAGCGCCTCGATCTGGTCGTGCGTAACGTAGATCATCGTGTTCTTCAGCGACTGGTGCAGTCGCTTGATTTCCACGCGCAGTTCCGAGCGCAGCTTGGCATCGAGGTTGGACAGCGGCTCGTCGAACAGGAAGACATCGACATCGCGTACCAAGGCCCGGCCGATCGCCACGCGCTGGCGCTGGCCACCGGAGAGTTCCGAAGGTTTACGCTTCAGCAGCGGACCGATCTGCAGGATTTCGGAGGCGCGGGCGACGCGCTTGTCGATCTCCGCCTTGGGCATCTTGGCGACCTGCAGGCCGAAAGAGAGGTTTTTTTCCACCGTCATCTGCGGATAGAGCGCATAGGACTGGAACACCATGCCGATGCCCCGGTCCTTGGGCTCTTCCCAGGTGACGTTCTTGTTCTTGATGAAGATCTGCCCGCCAGTCGGCTCGAGCAGGCCGGCGATACAATTGAGAAGGGTCGACTTGCCGCAACCGGACGAGCCGAGCAGCACGAGGAACTCGCCCTCCCCGATGTCGAGATTGAGGTTTTCCAGCACGTTGACCGCACCGAAGCTCAACGAAAGGTCCTTGATGGAGACGGATTTCTGCATGGCTTAACCCTTGACTGCGCCGGCGGCGATGCCGCGGACGAACAAGCGTCCCGACACGAAGTAAACGAAGAGCGGAACCGCGCCGGTGAGCAAAGTCGCGGCCATGTTGACGTTGTACTCCTTCACCCCCTGGACGGAGTTGACGATGTTGTTGAGCTGCACGGTCATCGGGTAATATTCCGGCCGCGTGAACACCACGCCGAACAGGAAGTCGTTCCAGATGCCGGTGATCTGCAGGATCATCGCCACGACGAAGATCGGCAGCGACATGGGCAGCATGATGCGGAAATAAATCTGCCAGAACCCGGCGCCATCGATGCGCGCCGCCTTGAACAGCTCCTCCGGCAGCGACGAAAAGTAATTGCGAAAAAGCAGCGTCAGGATCGGCATGCCGAAGATGGTGTGAACCATGACAAGGCCGGTCAGCGTGCCGTAGATGCCCATTTCCCTGAGCACGATGACGATTGGATAGATCATCACCTGATAGGGAATGAAGGCGCCGACGATGAGGATGGTGAAGAACAGGTCCGCGCCCTTGAACTTCCAGTTGGCGAGCGCATAGCCGTTGACCGAGGCGACGAGGATCGAGATCAGCGTCGAGGGCACGGTGATGCGCACCGAGTTCCAGAAGCCGCGCGACAGGCCATCGCAGTTGAGGCCGGTGCAGGCCGTCGCCCAGGCCTTGGCCCAGGGCTCGAAAGTCACTTCGAGCGGCGGCGAGAAGATATTGCCGAGCCGGATTTCCGGCATGCCCTTCATGGAGGTCACGACCATCACGTAGAGCGGCAGCAGATAGTAGAGCGCAGCGACAATGAGCGTGCCGTAGAGCATGATGTTGCGGCCGGAAAGAGCGCGGCGGGGCTTGGCGCCGCGGGGTTCGATGCCCGCCCTGGTGGCGGCGGCAAGCGCCGGGCCGGGCTTGATGGAAACGGTCTCAGCCACGCTTGCGTCCTCCGAACTCGAGATAGGCCCACGGCACGATGATGATCGCGACGGTGACGAGCATCATGGTGGAGGCGGCGAACCCCTGGCCGAGGTTCTGGGCCTGGAACATGTAGTCGTAGACATATTTCGCCGGTACTTCCGAGGCGATGCCCGGGCCGCCGCTCGTCTGCGCCACCACGAGGTCGTAGACCTTGACGATGCCGCTCGCGATGATGACGAGGGTGGTGATGAAGACCGGCCGCATCATCGGAATGACGATGAAGAGATAGGTCTTCCACATCGGGATGCCGTCGATGCGCGCCGCCTTCCAGATATCCTCGTCGATACCGCGCAGGCCCGCGAGCAGCAGGCACATGACGAGCCCCGTACCCTGCCACAACCCGGCAATCAGCACGCCGTAGATGACGATGTCGGCATTGTAGAGCGGGTCGAAGGTAAAACTCGTCCAGCCGAGCGAGCGCACGACGGACTGAACGCCGAATTCCGGGTTCAGGATCCACTGCCAGACGAGGCCGGTCACGATGAAGGACAGTGCGAAGGGATAGAGGAAGATCGTGCGAAAGGTATTTTCGAAGCGGATCTTCTGGTCCATCAGAGCCGCCAGCAGAAAGCCGACCACGAGGCTGAACACCAGCGTGAAGACGCCGTAGATCGCGAGATTCTCGATCGAGACGATCCAGCGCGGTGCGCTCCACAGGCGTTCGTACTGGTCGAGACCGACGAATTTCGCGCGCGGCAGCAGTTTGGAATTGGTGAACGAATAAACGACCGTCCAGACCGTGCCGCCCAGAAAGATGACGACGGCCGTAAGCATCATGGGAATGGATGCAATCTTGGAATTCAGATTGCGCAGCAATTTGCTGGGGCGACCGGTGTGTGCCTGGCCCGTCATGGGTCACTCCTCCTTGGTCTCGATCAGGAAGAACGGCCGGCGCAAGCGCCGGCCGCTTGCTGATCACTCCGCCGAAGCGATGATGTCGGCGAAACGCTTCTGGGCGTCTTCCGGCGCCATGGACGGGTTGGCGAAGAATTCGGAGAAGAGGTCTTCCTTCTGCTTCTGGCTATCGGCCGAAAGCAACTGGTCCGTGCCCTCGATCACGTTGCCCTTGGCAAGGATGTCGAGGCCCTTCTTCATGCAGTCGTTGGCGGCGGCGAGGTCGACGTCGCCGCGCACCGGCAGCGAGCCCTTCTTCAGGTTGAAGGCGACCTGGGTCGCAGGCGCCAGCAGCGTCGAGGCCAGCACTTCCTGCGCCTTGGACTTTTCCTCATCCTTGAGCAGCGGGAAGTAGAAGGCGTCGCCGCCAGTCGAAATGATCTCGTTCACGCCGAGGCCCGGAAGGCAGGTATAGTCCTTGCCGGCCGTCTGGCCGGCGAGCGCGAACTCGCCCTGCGCCCAGTCACCCATGATCTGGCCGCCGGCCTTGCCGGTAATGACCATGTTGGTGGCCTGGTTCCAGTCCTGCACATTAGTGCCCTTGGACATGCGGCGGGCATCGTCGGCGGCCTTGAAGACCTTGGCGATATCGGCGCCGGCGGCGACCTCCTCGTCCTTGTCCTTGAACACCTTGTAGAAGTTGTCCTTGCCGGCGATGGCGACCATCAGCACGTCGAACGCACCGGCCGCCTGCCAGGGCTGACCACCGACGGCGAGCGGAACGATGCCGGCCTTTTCAAGCGCCGGAGAGGCTGCGACGAACTCGTCCCAGTTCTTCGGCACGGCGACGCCCGCCTTTTCGAAGGCGGCGTTGGACAGCCAGAGCCACTGCCAGGAATGGATGTTGACCGGCGCGCAATAGATCTTGCCGTCGATCGTGCAGCTGTCGAGCAGGCTCGCCGGCTTGATGATCTCCTTCCACTTCTCCTTTGTCGCGACATCGGTGAGATCGCGCATCAGGCCGGCCTCGACCAGTTCTTCGGCCTGGCGGCCGTGGTTGAACTGCGTGGCGGCCATCGGATCGCCGCCGGTGATGCGGCTGACCATGATCGGACGGGCCGTACCGCCGGAGCCGGCAATGGCGCCGTCTACCCACTTGTTGCCAGTCGCATCGAATGCCTTTGCAAGCTCGGCGACCGCCGCGGCCTCCCCGCCGGACGTCCACCAATGGGTCACTTCGAGATCGGTCGCATTGGCTGCGGCGAACGGCAGGACCACGGTCGCTGCCAGGATAGCAGCCATAGAGCGAATTTTCATGAGTTCTCCTCCCTCACTGAAACGTTGCCGGAAAAACGTAGTCCAATCGATTTAATCGCGCAACAGGGCTTGAGGAATTAATGCGAGATTTCTTTCAGATGCATGATCTTCGGGCTTTTCGACCATTGTTATCCGAGCAAGAAAAGAACCAAAAACATCAATCAAATAATTGATATTATTATATTTACAGCAAAATCTCGAATCGATCCTGCAGCAGTATTTTCGCAGATGCATAAATTATGAGTTTGCGGTGCAATGCCGGGTCAAAAGCCGATCGGCTGAAAATTTCAGGAAATTCCTCCTCGACAAAACACCTGTATCGTTACAGATTTATAGTCGTCTTCGGGAGGGAGTAGCGGCCGGGGTTAAAAAATGTATAACCGGCCGCTCATATGGAGAGGTGCAGGCAGGGGATGGACAACAAGAAGAGCGAGGGCCAGGCGGCAGCGCTTCCGCCCTCCAATGAACGGCCGACGCTGAAGACGATCGCCTTCATGACCGGCCTCGGCATCACCACCGTTTCCCGTGCCCTGAAAGATGCGCCGGACATCAGCGCCGAGACGAAGGAGCGCGTGCGCCTCGTCGCGCGCCAGATCGGCTATCAGCCAAACCGCGCCGGTGTGCGTCTCCGCACCGGCAAGACCAATGTCATCAGCCTCATCCTCAGCCTTGAGGAAGAGATCATGGGCCTGACGAGCCCGATGGTCATCGGCATCTCGGAAATTCTCGCCTCGACGCAGTACCATCTCGTGGTGACGCCCTATCGAACGCAGGGCAACGCCCTCGACCCGGTGCGCTATGTGCTGGAGACGGGTGCCGCCGACGGCGTCATCATCTCGCGCACCGAGCCGAAAGATCCGCGCGTCGCCCTGATGATGGAACGCAACTTCCCCTTCGCGACGCACGGCCGCACGGAAATGGGCTTTTCCCATCCCTATCACGACTTCGACAATGAGCGCTTCGCCTATGAAGCGGTGCGCAGGCTGGTCGAAATGGGCCGCAAACGCCTGATCCTGCTTCAGCCGCCACCCTATCTCACCTTCTACCTGCATATGCGCGGCGGCTTCGAGCGTGGCGTGCGCGATTTCGGCGCGACGGCGGTTCCCTTCAACACCGTGAACCTCGACAACAGCCTGCTCGACATCCGCGAGGCGGCCGAGGGAGTGTTCAGCGGGCCGGATGCACCCGACGGCATCGTCTCGGGCAGCGGCGGCGGCGCGGTCGCGTTGATCGCAGCGCTGGAAGCGAATGGCCTTAAACTCGGCCAGGAAATCGACATGGTCTCCAAGGAGCCGCACATGTTCCTGCAATGGCTGCGGCCCGAAGTCGTCACCATGCGCGAGGACATCCGCCTCGCCGGCCGAGAGCTTGCCAAGGCCGTCATCGCCCGCATCGAGGGTATTCCGCCGGAAGAGCTCCAGACGCTGAGCTATCCGATCCCGACGGAATGACGCCTTATCGACGCATCAGGTTTTCAAGATCGCATGCGCGAGCTTGAAAGCGACCGGCCCGACGATCAGCGAGAACACGAAGGCGACCGGCCAGGCGACGACGAAGGTATGCGCCCACATGTCGAGCCACAGGAGTGTCGGGCCGAGTTTCAGAAGCGAAAAGAAGCCGGTCATCAGGCACGCCATCATCCCGGAAATGAAGACCTGGGCGAGAATGACGGTTTTTGTCTTGGACATGAAAACTCCACGGAATACGGGTGGAGCGCGACGCCACCACCCCGGTTGAGGTTGGCGCCGTGGGTTCGCGAAGCGACTAAATCTCGTTGATGACACGAGGACCGGGATAACCAACCGGCCATGCATTTTTCGGCTTCTTCCGCGTAGTCAAAGCCCGGCGGACTGTCAACGCTCGCGCGGAAGCACCAAAAGAAAAACCGCCCGCGAAAGGTTTTCGCGGGCGGTTTCGTAAGCGCATATGATCAGGCGTTGAGGCCGGAACCCCACGGGCCATGATGGCTATCGGCACCGTCGAGGCGGTCGAAGCCATGGGCGCCGAAGAAATCGCGCTGGGCCTGGATGACATTGGCCGTGCCGCGGCCGCGACGGTAGCTGTCGAAATAGCCCAGCGCCGAGGCAAGTGCCGGGACCGGCAGGCCATGCAGCGCGGCGGCGGAGACGACGCGGCGGAGCGCTGCATCGGTATCCTTGACCATCGTGGCGAAGGCCGGGGTGACGATGAGGTTGGCCGCATCCGGCGCCTTGGTGAAGGCGCTGGTGATCTCATCGAGGAACTGCGAGCGGATGATGCAGCCGGCGCGCCAGATTTTGGCAATCGTCGGCATCGGCAGGTTCCAGTTATATTCCTTCGAGGCAGCGGCCATCACGGCAAAGCCCTGCGCATAGGCGCCGATCTTGCCGGCGAGCAGCGCGCTTTCGAGGTCCCTGATGAAGGCGGCCTTGTCGGCAACCTGAAGCGCCGGCACATCCGGCAGGCCGAGGATCTTTTCGGCGGCCTCACGTTCGCTCTTGAAAGAGGAGATGGAGCGGGCGGCAACGGCGGCCTCGATGCCGGTTGCCGGCACGCCCATGTTCTGGGCTTCGATGGCGGACCATTTTCCGGTGCCCTTCTGGCCGGCCTTGTCGAGGATCATGTCGACCATCGGACCACCGGCGATCGGGTCCTTGGCGGCGAGGACTTTTTCTGTGATCTCGATCAGGTAGGATTCGAGACGACCCTTGTTCCACTGACCGAAGACCTCGCCGATCTCGGTGGCGCTCATCTTCAGGCCGTCGCGCAGGATGCCGTAGATTTCGGCGATCATCTGCATGTCGGCATATTCGATGCCGTTATGGATGGTTTTCACGAAGTGGCCGGCGCCGTTTTCGCCGAGCCAGGCAACGCACGGGTCGTCGTTGTACTTGGCGGCAATCGAGGTCAGCACCTTCTCGACGCGCTTCCAGCTATCTTCCTTGCCGCCGACCATGATGGACGGACCATGGCGCGCGCCCTCCTCACCACCGGAAACGCCCATGCCGATGAAGGTCAGGCCCGAATCCTTCAGCGCATCGAAGCGGCGCATCGTGTCGCGGAAGTTGGCATTGCCGGCATCGATCATGATGTCGTTGTTTTCGAGATAGGGGCGCAGCAATTCCATCTGCTGGTCGACGGCCGCACCGGCCTGAATCATGATAATGATCGGGCGCGGCGGGCGGATGGCGGCGACGAATTCTTCGATCGTCTCGCAGGGCACGATCTGACCCTTGAGGTCGCCGGCTTCTTCGTAGAATTCCCTGGTGCGCGCGACCGTGCGGTTGAAAACCGCGATCTTGTTGCCCTTCTCGGCAATGTTGAGCGCAAGGTTCGATCCCATAACACCGAGACCGATAAGCCCGATTTCCGCCTGTGCCACGTTCATACCTCCGTAGGATGGCGCGGCGGGGGAATTTTCCGGACCGATACCGAAAACGCCGCGCTAAAAGAGCATTTGGGAGCTTTGCTCCAGCGGTGGTGTTTTGGCATTCAAATCGATTTACGACAAGCAAATGTTTGTTGAAACAGCGTTTTTAGAACTGTTTGAAATCACGGACCCGGCCGGTCGTCGCCATCGTCAAGAACACGCCAGGCCGCGCCCTCGACATCGTCGTACTGGCCGCTCTTCAGCGACCAGAGGAAGGCTCCAAGACCGAGCGCGCCGAGAAGAAGCGCGATGGGGATGAGGAAGATCAGCGTGTTCATGCGACTTGCACCATAGGCTTGACCGGACGGGCCTCGTCTGCAGCGCGCGCTGCGAAAGCCGGCAGCCGGGTGCGCAGCCGAAGCGAATTGACCACCACGATGATCGACGATGTGGACATGGCGATGGCGGCGATCAGCGGCGTGGCGTGGCCGAGAATGGCGATCGGCACGGCGATGACGTTGTACCCGACGGCGAGCGCAAAATTCTGCCGGATGAGACGGCCGGCACGGCGGGCGGTCTCATAGGCGAAGGGCACGGCCTCCAGGCTCTCATGCAGGAAGACGAAGTCCGCAGCCTGCCTTCCGACATCCGCCGCCGTGGCGGGCGCAATCGAGACATGGGCGGCAGCGAGCGCCGGCGCATCGTTGATGCCGTCGCCGACCATCAGCACGCGGTGGCCGCTGGCGGCACGTTCTGCCACGGCTTCGGTCTTCTCGCGCGGCGAGAGCGCGGCGCGCCAGCGGGCGATGCCCAGCGCACCGGCAATGCGGCCGACGGCGGGCGCACGGTCGCCGGACAGGATCGCCATGTCGATGCCATCCCGCTTGAGGGCGCTGATCGCCTCGCCGGCCCCCGTACGGAGGGCATCCTCGAAGCGGAAGGTTTCCAACGCCACGCCGTCGCAGGACAGCACGACCTCCGAAAGTCCATGCCCCTCCTCGCCATCCAAGGCCTTGCCGGTGGCGAAAGCGCGGTTGCCAAGACGCAGCAGGCCTTGCGGGGTCTTGGCCTCAAGGCCGCCGCCGGCCACCTCCTTCACCGCGTCGAAAATGGGCACGGGGCCGGAAATCGCGCCAGCCAGAGCAAGCGAAAGCGGATGGCGCGAATGGGTGGCGAGTGCAGCCGCAAGCGCGAGGTTTGCGCGGTTCACCTGGTCGCGATCGACGAGGCGCGGTTTGCCGAGTGTGAGCGTGCCGGTCTTGTCGAAGACGGCCGTGTCGATCTCCGCAAGACGCTCCATGGCCGAACCGTCCTTGACCATCACGCCGCCGGCAAAGAGCCGGCCGGCCGCCACGACCTGCACGACAGGAACGGCAAGGCCGAGCGCGCAGGGGCAGGTGATAATGAGGACCGCGATGGCAACGAGCATGGCATGCTTCCAGTCGCCATCATAAACACCCCATCCCAGGAACGAGACGAGCGCCAGCAGATGCACGGCCGGCGAATAGATCTGCGCGGCGCGGTCGGCAATGCGCCGGTAACGCGCCCTGCCCCCTTCGGCGGCCTCCATGAGGCCGATGACCTCGGACAGGAAGGAATTGCGGGCGGTCGCGACGGCCTCCACCAGCAGCGAACCGGTGAGGTTCATGGCGCCGGCCTCAAGCTGCATGCCGGGCGACGCGGCCAGCGGATCGCTCTCGCCATTGACGATGGAGCGGTCGATATCGCTCATGCCCGAAAGCACGCGGCAATCGACGGGAATGCGCTCGCCGGCAGCGATGGAAAGGTGTTCGCCGACAGCGATATCCTCGACGGGCCGGTAGTCGCGCGTGCCGTCCGGTAGCACGACCATGGCGCCGCGCGGCGAGAGACGTGCAAGGCCTGTTATGGCCGAGCGGGCGCGGTCGCGCATGACATGGTCCAGCGTTCGGCCGATGAGCAGGAAGAACAAAAGGCTTACGGTCGCGTCGAACCAGACGTGCTCGGCGCTGTGCAGCGTCTCCCAGAGCGAAACGGCGTAGGAGAGCGTGATGGCGAGTGCGATGGGCACGTCCATATTGGTGCGACCGTGGCGCAGCGCGTTCCAGGCCGACTGATAGAAGAAGCGGCCGGAATAGATCAGCGTCGGGCCGGCGATGAAGGCGGAGATCCAGTGGAAGAGGTCGCGCGTCGCATCTTCGGCGCCCGACCAGACGGACACCGACAGCAGCATGATATTGGTCGCCGCAAAGCCAGCGACCGCAACGGCGCGGATCAGCTGATTGCGCAGACGGTCGTCGCCTTCGGCGCCGAGCGCGAAGAGATGCGTGTCATAGCCCGTCGCGCGAATGGCGGCGGCAATGGTCTGCGGATCGGTGGGCCGGCCTTCGACCTCTTCCTTCCAGACGACCGAGACGCGGCGTGTCGAGAGATTGACACGTGAGCGCACGACTTCCGGCAGGGCGTTCACGGCGCCTTCGACGGTGGTGATGCAGGCGCCGCAATGCACGCCGGGCACGCTGAGATCGCTCTGGCGCAAACCGTCCCCCAGCGGACGGCTCGACAGCATCAGTTCTTCCGAAGAGGGCAGCGCATGGCTTGCGCGCCCGGCTTCGAGGGCACCTTCCGTGCCGGGTGCGCAGCAGCTCATTTCGCCCCTCCTGCGACGACGGTGCGCACGGTCTGGTGAAACACCTTCGTGCCGTCGCGCTTCGTGCTGATATCGACGATCCACTGGCCGGCCGTGATATCGCGCTCGGCGACGAAGAGCCCCAGCCCTTCCGACTCCAGCGCCAGCGTAAAGTCCTCGCGCTCGTCTACCGGGCGCTTGAAGGTCGCAATGATGTCATTGGCGATGACGGGCTCGCCTTTGGCGTCCACGACACGGTACGTGACGCGTCCAGCCTCGATGGTGAGGTTCCCCTCGATGCCACTCGCCGCAAAGGCCTTGGCCTCGGCCACCTTGCCGTTGAACTGCTGGCTGGCGACATAGGTGTTCTGCACCACGAGGCCGCTCCAGCTGTTCGAGGCATTCCAGGCCATGATGAGGTTCACGGTGATGATCGTTCCGAAGAACAGGACCATGATGCCGAGCATATGCCACCCGGTGAAGACGAAGCCCTGCTGTTGTTTGTTCCCAGTGGCCATCACTTTGCTCCCGGCGTATTGAAATTGGCGGAATAGACGTCGCGCTCGTGGCCCTGCCGGTCCTCGGCGATGATCTGGAAGCCCTCTGCGGCCTCGGCAAGCTTGTCCTTCGGCAGGGTGACGAAGACGCGCAGCGCCGTCACCTTGTCCGGATCGGCAGGCACGTCGACGCTGCGGGCATCGGCACTCTCGTGGCCAGAAATTTTCATGGTCGCACCGGGCATGCCCACGATCGAGACGGTGATGACGCGCGGCTCGGGGATCATGTTGAGCAGCTTCACCGCGTAACCGTTGCGGATCGAGCCGTCCGATTCGACGACGAATTGCGGGTTGCGGTCGTGGATGACGTTAAGATCCAGCCGATCGCGCGAGAGAAGCGCAAAGACGAGGCCGAGGCCCGCCAGCGACCAGACACCGAAATAGAGCAGCGTGCGTGGGCGAAAAATGATGCGCCAGTCGAAATGCTTGATCCTGCCGTCGAATTTGCCTTCCGCGTCACGCACGCGCTGGGGATCGATCGCCTGCGTGCCGCCGCCGGTCGCCAGCGCCATGTTGGCCGAATAGTCCGAAAGCGTCGCATAGGCGATCAGGCCCCGCTCCTTGCCGATCTTGTCCATCACGTTGTCGCAGGCATCGATGCAGAGCGCGCAGGTAATGCATTCCATCTGCTGGCCTTCGCGGATATCGATGCCCATGGGACAGACGACGACGCAGGCATTGCAATCCACGCAATCGCCGACGCTTTCGCCGGCCGCGACCGCCTTCTTGGCGTGGCGCGTGCGCGGCTCTCCGCGCCAGTCGTTGTAGGTGACGACCAGCGAGCTTTCATCCAGCATCGCCGCCTGGATGCGCGGCCACGGGCACATATAGGTGCAGACCTGCTCGCGCATGAGGCCGCCGAGCACATAGGTGGTTGCCGTGAGGACAGCGACGGTGATGTAGGCGACCGGCGGGGCCTGGAGGGTGACGAAATCGACGAGCAGCGTCGGGGCATCGGCGAAATAGAAAATCCACGCACCGCCGGTCGCGACCGCGATCACCAGCCAGGTGACATGCTTGCTGACGCGCTTCCAGACCTTGTCGAGGGTCCACGGTCCGGTGTCCAGTTTGATGCGGGCATTGCGGTCGCCCTCGATGGCGCGCTCCACGACGAGGAAGAGATCGACCCAGACGGTCTGCGGACAGGCGTAACCGCACCAGGCGCGGCCGACCGCCGACGTGACGAGGAAGAGCCCGAACCCCGCCATGACCAGCAGGCCGGCGACAAAAAAGAACTCCTGCGGCCAGATCTCGATGAAGAAGAAGTAGAACCGCCGGCCGGCGAGATCGACCAGCACCGCCTGATCCGGCGCATGCGGGCCGCGATCCCAGCGAATCCACGGCGTCAGGTAATAGATGCCGAGCGTGACCAGCATGACCAGCCACTTGAACTGGCGGAACCGGCCTTCGGCGCGCTTAGGAAAAATCTTCTTGCGCTTCTCGTAGAGCGGCTTGCGCACCTTTGCCGAGTTGACGGGCTCGGCGTCGTGGCGTTCGATGGAATTGTAGATCGTGGTGGTAGTCTTCTGCATGGGATTCGGCCGCACCTGTCGTTGTGCCACCACAATGACGCCAACAGCCCCCGCTATCGTTGATCTACGTCAAGTTTTGAGCACAGAGCAGCGTGGCGGGTTGCCGCACGGAAGGCCGCGGATGAAGGGCACGATTCTGGCGAAACGCTACGGCGACTACCGTGAATTCGCGGTGGGAGACGCACTTTCCGGCACCATTCGTTGCGCCTGGCTGCACAGTGCGCCGACGGAAGGCGCTGGCGCGCGTATCGCGGTGGTGCCGGATGGCTGCGTCGATCTGCTGTGGAGCGAACAGGGCTTTGTCATCGCCGGCCCTGACCGCACCGCGGCCTTTCCGATCCTGGCTCCAGGCACGACCATTCTTGGCCTGCGCTTCAGGCCGGGCATCGCCCGCCATCTGCTGCGCTGTGACCTCGATGCCCTCGCCGGCAAAGTCGTTGCCCTCGACGATCTGCGTCCCCGTGGCTTCAATTCCCATCACGAGCACCTGCTTGCGACCGGTAGCCCGATGAAACGCCTTCGGTTGCTGACGGAAATCTTCGCCAAGGAGATGCACGACCTGCCAGCGATCAGGCGCGATGCCGCAGCATTGGAAAGGCTGAGCGCCAGCCTGCCGGCGAAGGCCATTGCGGCCGAGCTTGGCGTGACGGAACGCACCCTGCGGCGCATCAGCACCGCGGAATTCGGCTATGGGCCCAAGACACTTGCGCGCATCCTGCGGCTTCAGACGCTGCTTGGCCGCATCGGCGAGAAAAACAGCGCGTTGGCTGATCTCGCGGCCGAGACCGGCTTCGCCGACCAGGCGCATATGAACCGCGACGTGCTGGCTCTGACGAGCCTCACGCCCGGGGAAATTCTGCGGCAGATGCGCGGCTGATTGTCCGTTTCATTCAAGACAACGGCCCCTGATCGCGTAAGCTCGCGCCAACAGGAGACGACAGATGACCACCTCAACCGCCCGCGTCATTCACCGGACCATCAAACGCGACTGGCGCGCGGTCTACGCTTTTGCCGCCCAGCCGGAAAACATGCCGCTCTGGGCCTCCGGCCTTGCCGCAGGCCTCACGCGCGATGGCGACGACTGGATCGCCGACGGCGGACCGATCGGCGATGTGCGCGTGCGCTTCGCCCCGCCCAACGATTTCGGCGTCATCGACCACCGGGTGACGCTGCCGAACGGGATGGTCGTCGACAACGCGCTGCGCGTCGTGCCGAACGGCGCTGATGCGGAAGTGATGTTCACGCTGCTGCGCCAGCCGGATATGGACGATGCAGCCTTTGAGTCGGATGCGGCGCATATCGCTCGAGATCTCGAAGCCCTGAAAAAACTTATGGAAGACAAGGAGAGCCCGCGATGAGTGGCAAGGGTGCCGATCGCAAGATCGACTATATCGAATTCAACGTTGCCGACATCTCCAGAAGCAAGGCCTTCTACGCCGACGCCTTCGGCTGGACCTTTACCGACTATGGCCCGGGCTATTGCGAATTCCAGGATGGCCGCCTCACCGGCGGCTTCACGACGCTGGCGCCGGTTTCCGCCAAGGGCGGCCCACTCGTCATCCTCTTTGCCCACGACCTCGAAGATGCGCTCGGCCGGGTTGAGAAAGCGGGAGGAACGATTGTGAAGCCGATTTTCGCGTTCCCCGGCGGCCGGCGCTTCCAGTTCGCCGATCCCGATGGTTACGAGCTGGCTGTCTGGTCCGACCGTTAACTTGCTTCCCGTAACGTCAATGTGATTGCCCTGATGATTTTTAACGAACGAATTCAGGCTTTCTCAATCGGACGCTCCTAAGGCAGGGCTTGCGATCCAACGAACGCGGGCCCGTTTCATGTACAAAATCCTCGGCAAGACATTGGCGGTCGCCGTGCTCTCCACATTGGCATCGCTCCTCATCAGCTTCGCCTTCGTGCCGTTGATGGGTGGCCAGGTCGCGGGCGCCGGCCTCGTCATGACCATCGCCTGCCCGATCGTGATCTCCATCCCCGCCTCGCTCGTGCATTTCTATCTCGGGGAGAAGCTGCGCTCGACAAACACGGCGCTCGCGGCGGCACGGGACGAACTGGCCGCCGCCTATACGCGCCTCCAGCATCAGGCGCGGCGCGATGCCCTGACCGGTCTCCTCAACCGCGCGACATTCATGACGGAACTCGAGACCCGGAGCCAGGCCGGCATGCATGGCGGCCTGCTGTTCCTCGATCTCGATCACTTCAAGTCGATCAACGACCGTTTCGGCCACGCGACGGGCGACGCGGCGCTGGAACGTGTCGGCGCTCTTCTCTCGGAACTCGCACGGGAGGATGACATCGTCGGTCGTCTCGGTGGCGAGGAGTTCGCGATTTTCCTGAATGCCGCCTCGCCCGCGCGCATGCTCGACCACTCCCAGACGGTTCGCGAGGCGGTGGAAGCCATCGACCTGTTTTCGTCCTCCGGCCAGCGCATCCCGCTCGGCATCAGTATCGGGGCTTTCCACTGCGCGCCGCGCTTCAATCCGGCGGAAGCGCTCGCAGCCTCCGACCGCAACCTCTATCGCGCGAAATCCTCGGGCCGAAACATGGTCGTCGCATGAAAAAGGCCGCGGAAACCGCGGCCTTTTTCTTTCTTATGGCCCCAAAGCTTACTCGCCGCCGCCCAGGGAATGGACGAAGATGGCGAGCTGCTTGACCGAGGGATCGCCGAGGCGCGGCAGCCAGGCGGGCATGACACCGTGCTTGGGAGCCTTGACCTGTGCGGCGATAGCGGCCTCGCCCTCACCCTTCAGCCAGATGGCGTCGGCAAGGTTCGGGGCGCCCATCTCGCGGTTGCCCTTGGCATCCTCGCCGTGGCAGGCCGCGCAGTTGTCGGCGAAGACTTGGCTGCCGGGTTCGACGAGGCCTGCATCAGACGGAGTGCCGGTCAAGCTGACGACATAGGCGGCCACCTGCTTGATCTGGTCGGGTTCGAGGATCTCGCCATAGGCGGGCATTTCCGCGACGCGGGTCTCGTCGTCGCCGGGATGGCGGATACCGTGCGCGATCGTCTGGTAAATGTCATCCACCGTACCGCCCCAGACCCAATCGTCGTCGTTGAGGTTCGGAAAGCCGACGAAGCCGGCCGCACCGGAACCATGGCACTGCGCACAGTTGACCTTGAAGGCCGAGGCCCCGCCAGCGATCGCGAACTGCGAGAGCTGCGGATCTGCCATGATCTCCTGCAGCGACGACTTGGCGATACGATCCACGAAGGCGGACTGCGCCTGCTTCGCATCGGCAAGCTCGGTTGCGATGTTGGCGCGGCTCGACCAGCCGAGCATGCCGGTCGTCGCATCCGAAATCAGCGGCCAGGCCGGAAACGCGATCGTGTAACCGATTGCCCAGAGGATCGTGGCGTAGAAGGTCCAGACCCACCAGCGCGGCATCGGGTTGTTGAGTTCCCGGATACCGTCCCATTCGTGGCCGGTGGTTTCGACGCCCGAGATTTCGTCAATATGTTTCTCGGCCATGATCAGTCCTCCTTGAGAGGGATTTCAGCGGCCCGTTCGGCGGCCTTGCGGGCGCCGGGGCGGAAGACGAAGGCGACGACGGCCAGGAAGAACAGCGTCATGGCGAGAAGCGCCCAGCTGTCGGCGAAGTGGCGCATGGCGGTATAGGTTTCCATGGGCCCCTCCTCAGCGGTAACCGGCGGCGTCGTCATAGGTGGAGAAGTCCACCAGCGTGCCGAGCATCTGCAGATAGGCGACAAGCGCGTCCATTTCGGTGAGCTTCGCCGGGTCGCCATCGAAGTCGCCGAGTTTGGCCTTCGGATAGCGCGCCTCGATGCCGGACGTGTCGGCATTCGGATCGGCCTGCGCCTTCATGTCGGCCGCCGCGTTTTCCAGCATCTCGTCCGTATAGGGCACGCCGACGGCGCGGTTGGCCGACAGGTGCATCGAGATGGCCTTCACATCGACCGGCGTTTCCTTGAGGAAGGCGTAGCTCGGCATCACCGATTCCGGCACGACCGAGCGCGGCTCGATCAGGTGCTGGACGTGCCACTCGTTCGAGTAGCGGTCGCCGACGCGGGCGAGATCCGGCCCCGTGCGCTTCGAACCCCACTGGAACGGATGGTCGTACATCGACTCCGCCGCCAGCGAGTAGTGCCCGTAGCGTTCCACCTCGTCGCGGAACGGCCGGATCATCTGGCTATGACAGGTGTAGCAGCCCTCGCGGACGTAGATGTCGCGACCGGCGAGTTCCAGCGGCGAGTAAGGCCGCATGCCCTCCACCTTCTCGATGGTGTTTTCGAGGTAGAACAGCGGGGCGATCTCGACGATGCCGCCGATAGAGACGACGAGCAGCGAGCCAACGAGGAGAAGCGTCGCGTTGCGTTCAAGGATGGCGTGTTTATCAAGAATGGACATCGCGTCCCCTCCTATTCGGCCGGCTGGAGCGCGGGCGTGGCACCCGGGATCGGGGCCTCGTCACGCTGGTAGCCGAGGATTGTCATGGTCACGTTGTAGGCCATGATGAGCGCACCCAGCAGGAACAGCCCACCGCCGACGGCACGCAGCACGTAGTAGGGGAACATGGCGGCGATCGTTTCGGCGAACGAGTAGACCAGGAAGCCCTGCTCGTCGTATTCGCGCCACATCAGGCCTTGCTGGATGCCGGCAACCCACATGACGGCGGCGTAGACGACGATGCCGAGGGTGGCGAGCCAGAAGTGCCAGTTGACCATGCGGATCGAGTAGAGCCGCTCACGCTTCCACAGTTTCGGCACGAGGAAGTAGACCGCGCCGAAGGTGATGAGGCCGTTCCATCCGAGCGCACCCGAATGCACGTGGCCGATCGTCCAGTCCGTGTAGTGGCTGAGCGAATTGACCGACTTGATCGACATCATCGGCCCTTCGAAGGTCGCCATGCCGTAGAAGGCGATGGCCATGACCATCATGCGCACGATCGGGTCGGTACGGATCTTGTCCCAGGCGCCCTGGAGCGTCATCAGGCCGTTGATCATGCCGCCCCACGAGGGCATCCAGAGCATGATGGAGAAGACCATGCCGAGTGTCTGCGCCCAGTCCGGCAGCGCCGTATAGTGCAGGTGGTGCGGGCCGGCCCAGATGTACATGAAGATCAGGGCCCAGAAGTGGATGATCGACAGGCGGTAGGAATAGACCGGCCGGTTCACCTGCTTGGGCACGAAATAGTACATCATGCCGAGGAAGCCGGCCGTCAGGAAGAAGCCGACGGCGTTGTGGCCGTACCACCACTGGGTCAGCGCATCCTGCACGCCCGAGAATGCCGAATAGCTCTTCACGCCAAGGAACGAGACCGGGACGGCCAGGTTGTTGACGATGTGCAGCATCGCAACAGTGACGATGAAGGCGAGAAAGAACCAGTTCGCCACATAGATGTGGGGTTCCTTGCGGGTCATGATCGTGCCGAGGAAGACGATCAGATAGGCGACCCAGACGATGGTCAGCCAGATGTCGACATACCATTCCGGCTCGGCATATTCCCTGCCCTGCGTGATGCCGAGCAGATAGCCGGTGGCGGCCATGATGATGAAGAGCTGATAGCCCCAGAACACGAACCAGCCGAGATTGCCGCCGAAAAGGCGGGCGCGCGAGGTGCGCTGCACGACATAGAACGAAGTCGCGATCAACGCGTTGCCGCAGAAGGCGAAGATGACCGCCGAGGTGTGCAGCGGGCGCACGCGGCCGAAGTTGAGCCACGGCTCGATATTGAGATCGGGAAAGGCCAGCTGCGCAGCGACAACGACGCCGATCAGGAAGCCGACGACGCCCCAGAACACTGTCGCGATGACACCGTACTTGATGACCTCGTCGAAATAGCCGTCACCAGCGTGCGAGGGTAGAGCGGGCGATGCGGGCGCGAAAGTGATGTGCCGCACCATGAGAATCGTCGCCCCGAGGAGCACGAAGAAGAGAACCCACATATGGCTCTCGAAGAGCCGGTCATGGGCAAAGGCCGCGCCGAGAAGGGCGAGAAACGCCCCTACGGCAAGGATAATCGTTTCGGTCAAGTATTTCACGTTGGCATCCCCCAACTCGTCAAGGTCCCGCATCGACCGGCTCCCACACGGAATCGGCCTTTGCGCTCGATTGAGCCTTCGCAGATGCGCAAGGAAGCATCCTTGACATGGATCAAGGCGCGAGACGGAAGCCGGCGGCATCAAAGGACAGGTTGACGCAGCCGCGCGTCGTGAGACGCCGCGGCCCTTCCCAAACGAGGGAACACGAGATGACGGATTACAATGGTATCGCCCGGCTGCTTTCGGATCGCCCGACGGACGCCGTTTCGCTCGACTGGCTGAAGAAAGCCCACGACGCCCAGCTGACGCTCTGCACTGCGCTTGAGGAAATCGCCGACAGCCTGCCGGCCAACGTCAACCGGCAGAAGTGCATATACGCCGCCAAATCATTGATTCCACTGGTGAATGGCGTGCATCGCTATGAAGAGGAAGCCGTATTCCCGCTTCTGGAGCGTCGAAACTCCAGCGACGGGGAGCTCGCCTCCTCCATCGCGCGGCTGAAATTCGAGCATGTCGAAGACGAATGTTTTGCGGAAGAACTGACCGATACGCTGACGCGGCTGGGCAGCGGCGACGGCACGGTCAACGCAGAAGCCGCGGGCTACATGCTCCGCGGCTTCTTCGAATCGATCCGGCGTCACATCGCCTTCGAACAGCAGTTCATGCTGCGCGGGGACCGGCTGGCGTCCTGATCCTCAGGCCGCGATCGGTCCGCGCGCTTCCTGCATCGGCTGCAGCACAAGGATTGCGCCGAGCACATTTCCGGCTGCCGACATGCAGGGTGTCATGCGGCAGCGCGTGGCGATCGAGCCCGGACGCGGAGAAATATAGTTGTATTCGACGATCTCTCCCGCAAAACAGCGGTCCAGGTGTCGCTTGACGCGCGACTCGAACCGCTGAACACCGACAAATTCGGCAATGTGCCGGCCAACGAGATCCATGGGCTTCTCGCACAAGCTCTCGGCATTCAGCGGGTTGGAATAGAGATAGCGGTAATCCGTCGTTATGACCGCCACCCGGTCTGGCAAGCTGTCGAGGATTGCCTCGTTGATCAGGCCATCCTCCACCACACGCGGCGACATGACGGGACGGCCTGCCTCGGGAAACTCGACGCGAAAGGGGCGTACAGTCTCATCGGCGCCGAAATAGCGATCCAGCAGAAGCTTGAAATTATGCGCCTGCCGGAGCACGCAGGCCTTGTCCTCTGCCTCTTCGCGAAGCAGCTCCACCACGAACTGGAATTGGATCTTGAGGTCGGAGACGTCAGCGGCCTCCTTGTGTAGTACGGCTGCCAGCGCCGGTTCGATTTCCCTGTCCAGCATGGAAACGAGTCTCTCATTTCCAGTCTTTATTGCATGCTGGAGTTGCGAATACTTAAACCAGAACAACTCTACAAGAGCTTTCAATTCATGCTCCCTGAATTGCTGAAATCTACAGCAATTTGATCACTTACATTATTCAATCTGTCCGGAAATAAGATACGGTTTTGACCGTCACCTCCCTGAATTTCGCTATCCAAAGCGCTTACATTAGCAAAATGGTAACAGCGCAGAGGAGGATGTCAAACCCATATTTGATAAAATTGCGTATTTTTGGAATAATGAACACGTTCAAAATTGAGCGTGAAGAAAGAAATGATAAGCACTCAAGTAATAAGGGTGCGCTTGATATTCCAACGGTCATGATACCAGAGCCATTGGCCGGGATATTCCCGCACCCATTGCTCGACCTTGTCGTTCAGCATCTGCGCCGTCGCATCGACATCGACAGCACCGTTCTCCTTGCGCGGGATCGCCATCGCCGGCTCCAGCTCCAGCCGGTAACGATTGCCCGGCAGGCGGATGCAGCGCGCCGGATAGACCTCGCAATCGAACTGGCGCACCAGCTTGGCCAGCAGCGGATTGGTCTGCACGTCGCGCCCGAAGAACTGCGTCGGCAGGCCCTTGGTGAACTTCTGGTCGACAAGCACACCCACCGGCCCGCCGCCATCCAGCTTGCGCGCCAGCGTGAAGGAGGAGCCGGCATGCGAGGGCACGAGATGGCCCATGCGCGCGCGGCGGAACTCGAACACCTTGTCGGCGACGTAGGGATTGTTGGGCGGGCGAAAAAGCACCGTCACATCCAGGCCGAAGGCAGCGCCCGCGACCGGAAGAAGCTCGAAATTGCCGGTATGGGCGGTGAAGACGATGAAGGGGCGCGGATTGTCGCGAAGATCCACGAAGAGTGGGATGCCGGACACTTCGATGCGGCCCGGCGTCGTCTTTTCGGGATCGAAATCGAACAACTTGTCGAGGAAGACATATTCGGCGGCAAGCCGGCCCATATTGCCCCAGGCGTCAAGCGCGATCGCCTGGATGTCAGCCTCGGATTTTTCCGGAAAGGCATTGCGCAGATTGGTCAGCGTCAGCGTGTGGCGGCCCGTCTTGGGGCCGATCCAGCGCACCAGGCGGTCGGCGAAGTTGATCGCCCCATCCGCCGGGAACAGTTTTAGCAAATTGAGCAGACCGAAGGCGAACTGCGCCACCAGCCAGTCCTTGGTGTTGCGCAGCGCCAGGACAAGACGTGTGACCAGCATCTTCATGGGATCAATCCAGTCTGAGGACGATCTTGCCGAAGATCTGGCGCGATTCCATACGCTCCAGCGCGGTGGCGATACCGTCGAAGGTAATTTCGGTATCGATGACCGGGTGCACGACGCCGCGCGCCATCTTCTGCATGGCGTCAGCCATGTTTTCCATGCGGCAGCCGAAGGAGCCGAGCAGCTTCAACTGCTGCTGGAAGAGCATCATCAGGTTCATGTCCGTGGAGACGCCCGAGGTGGAGCCGCAGGTGACGAGGCGGCCGCCGCGCTTCATGCAGAGCATGGAGCCTGCCCAGGTGTCCTTGCCGACATGTTCGAAGACGACGTCGACGCCCTTCTTCTTGGTCAGCTTGCGCACCACGCCCTCGAAGCGGTCTTCGCGATAGTTGATGACGTGGTCGGCGCCGAGCGCCTTGGCCTTCTCGATCTTGTCGTTGGAGCCGACGGTCGTAATGACGGTGCAGCCGGTCTTTTTGGCAAGCTGGATCGCGGCCGTGCCGATGCCGGAGCCACCGGCATGGACGAGGATCGTTTCGCCGGGCTGAAGCTTGGCGTTGTCGAACAGCATGTGCTCGACCGTGCCGAAGGTGACCGGCGCAAGCGCCGCCGCGACCGCATCGATGCCGGGCGGTGCCGGGACCAGCAGGCGGGCGGGAAGATTGACCTTCTCCTGCGCGAAGCCATCGAGATGGAAGCCGTGCACGCCGCCGACATGTTCGCAGAGATTGTCGCGCTTCTCGCGGCAAGGCTTGCAAAGGCCGCAGGTGCGCGCGCCGTAGATCGAGACGAGCTGGCCGGGCAGCACGTTGGACACACCCGGACCGAGCGTTTCAACGACGCCGGCGGCTTCCGCGCCGATGACCAGCGGCATCTTGCGCTTGGCAAAGGCCATGCCGCGCCAGCCCCAGACGTCGATATGGTTGAGCGCGACGGCTTTGACGCGCAGCGTCACTTCGCCGGGGCCGGGAGCATCCGGTTCCGGGATGTCGGTCAGTTCGAGCTTGCGGTCGTCGAGAAGCTGCAGGGCACGCATGGGCAAATTCCTATCAGGCCGGCTCGGCCGTCATCACGAGGCTGGCGTTCTGGCCGCCGAAGCCGAAGGAGTTGGAAAGAACGGCCGTGACGCGCGCATCGCGCTTCACGTTCGGCACGACGTCGAGAAGGATCGTCGGGTCGGGGTTCGTGTAGTTGATGGTGGGCGGCAGCGTACCGGTCAGCATGGTCTGAATCGAGAACACTGCCTCGACCGCACCGGCCGCCGTCAGCGTATGGCCGATCATCGACTTGTTGGACGACACCGCGATGCCCGCCAGCTTGTCGCCGAACACGGTCGACATGGAGAGATACTCCATCTTGTCGTTTTCCGGCGTCGATGTGCCGTGGGCATTGATGTAGCCGATGCCGCTCTCGTCGATGCCGGCGTCTTCCAGCGCAGCCCTGATGGTCGCGATTGCCGGGCCGCCATCCGGCGAGGAGCGTGTGCGATGGAAATGGTCGGCCTTCTCCCCGCAGCCCTTGAGAATGCCCAGCACCTTGGCACCGCGAGCAATCGCCGATTCCAACGATTCCAGCACGAGCGTCGCCGCACCCTCGGCGATGACGAAGCCGTCGCGATCCTTGCTGAACGGCTTGGATGCCTTGGTCGGCGGGTCGTTCTGCGTCGAAAGGGCGGAAAGCAGCGCGAAGCGAATGAGGGCTTCGGCCGTGACCGAACCGTCGGTGCCGACGGTCAGCGCGCGGTCTGTACGGCCCTGGCGGATCGCCTCGACGCCGAGCTGGATGGCGGTGGCACCCGAGGCACAGGCGGTCGACAGGGTCACCGGCAGGCCGCGCGTGCCATAGCGGTCGGCAAGGCGCTCGGAAATCGAGCCGAAAGCCCAGGCCTCATGCAAGGCCGGCTCGGCCTTCTCGCGCAAAACAGCGAGGAAACGGTCATAGGCGTCGCCGGGACGCTGCGATGGCGGCGCGCGGTCTGCGAGCGCGAAACGGTCACGCCAGTCGGGCTCGATCGGCGGCGCGGCGAGGAAGAGCGGGCCGCCGAACTCACCGGAAATACCGGCCTGCGCCAGCGCCTCGTCCGTCGTTTCGCGGGCGTAGGCGTAAGAGCGCTCGACCGGGTTCTCGTTGGGAACGGTGATGAAATCGACCGTGCCGGAAATGCGAGTGTTCAGCCCGTCGACCGGGAAGCGCGTGATATCGTGGATGCCGGACACGCCGCCCGTCAGCGCGGCCCAATTGTCCTTGAGGCCCTGCCCGAGCGAAGTGACGACGCCCATGCCTGTCACGGCAACGATGGGGCGACCGAGATGATCCCTGTATGCGGCTTTCGTCATGGCCGGAACCTCACTTCTCTGCCGAAAGGATAGCGACGCCCTCGCCGCGCGAATGACCGACCGTCGTGACGACAGCCGTCCTGGCGGCAGCGTCCATGGCGGCCTCGGCCGCCGTTTCGAACGGAGCGACCGTGATGCCCGCGCCGAGCGTCAGCGCGGCGAGCGCGAGGCCGAGCGGAAACTGCGCCTCGAGCGCCTGGCCGGTGACGGCGCTGAAGCCGCGCACCGGGCTGCCGGCAAAACGGCTGTCGAGCCAGGTCTTTTCCCGGGCCGTCGCGCCATGTTCGCCGGATGCGCCGGAGAAGACCACGGTCCCCGCCCCGGCTTCCGCGCCTTCGGCGAGACGCTCGAGGCGGGTTTCGAGCCGGCCGTCGTCGCGCGCGCCGCGATCGCCTCCAATGGCGTCGATGGTCGCATAGATGCGCGCACCGCGCGCTTCAGCATGTTCGCGGGATTCGAGAATGAGGAAAGCTGCCGCCGTGCCCGTGATGATGCCGCCACCGGCATTTTCGTCACGCGACCAGAGCGGCGCCCAGCCGCCCGTCGCATGGGCGCCGATGGCTTCATAGAGCAGGATGACGTCCTGGCGCTCTGCAACCAGCGCACTGCCGACGAGCGTATGCGTCGACTGGCCGGAGCGGATACGGTGGAAAGCGGTTTCGACGGCGCTGATGCCCGCCGCTTCCTCGCCCATGAAGGTGCGGGAGGAACCGGTGACCTTGTGCACGATGGAAATGTTGCCGGCGAGCAGATTGGAAAGCTGGGCGAGGAAGAGCGTCGGACGCAGTTCCGTCGTCAGCTTCTCGTTGAGCAGACGTTCGCGGTCGTTACGCTTCAGGCCTTCGTCGACGATCAGCGAGTCGACATTGATATCGCGCTCGCCGCCGCCGGCCGCGACGATCATGTCCATTGTGCCGCAGGCTTCGGCATCGTCCTTGAAGCCGGCGTCATCGAGTGCGAGACCGGCGGTGAAGACGCCGAGACGCTGCCAGTTCTCCATCTGGCGCTGGTCGCCGCGCTTGGCGATCTGCTGGTTCCAGTCGATCTCGGGCATCGGGTGCACCGGATAGGGCGCGAAGCGCTCCGTCTCGATCTTCAAACCCGGCGCCGTCGCAGCACCGAGGATCGCCACATGGGCCTCGGCCCCGACACCCTGACAGGTGACGATGCCGACGCCCGTGATCACCACATCGTTGTTCGCCATGTTAGTTCCCTTCAGCAGACGCTGCGAGCGCCTCGAACAAACCCACCTCGCCCGCGCGCTTGCGAACGATGTCCGCCAGCGGCACTTCGGCAAACGGCATGGTGCGCAGCTTCAGCTGTGCATCGCAGACTTTCTTGCCGGCGGAGGTAATCCGCGTCTTGGTCACGGCATAACCCGAACCGTCATGCTCCAGCACGGCCTCGATGTCGAGCACGGCGTCCGGCTCGACGAAGGTGCGCATCTTGGCGCCGTCGACACTCATCAGGAAGGGCATCGCCGCGAAATCGGTCGCCGCCAGCACTAGGAAACCGGAGGCCTGCGCCATGGTCTCGATGAGAAGCACGCCCGGAACGAGCGGCATGCCGGGAAAATGCCCTTCGAAGACCGGGCTCTTGGAAGGCACGACCGAGCGGGCGTTGAGCACGCGGCGCGCGCCGTCAACGGCTTCCACGCGGTCGATCATCTGGAAATATTCAAGCAACATCGGATTGTCGTCCCTGGCAGGGTCCGGAAATCGAAAGGCCTGCCGAAGACGGCAGGCCATGTGTCCTGTGCACCGGGATCGCCCGGAACAGAGCCGCTAACGCAGCCGGGCGGTCTCGCCTCAGGCCTTGGCAGCCCGCAGTTCGTCGATCTTCGCGCAGAGGTTCTTCAGGACGAAATATTCTTCCGTCGCGACCTTGCCTTCGTTGACGTCCTGCGTCCACTTTTCAAGCGGAATCTTGATGCCGAATTCCTTGTCGATCGCAAAAACGATGTCGAGGAAATCAAGGCTGTCGATGCCGAGATCGTCGATGGTGTGGCTGTCCGGAGTGATCGTCTCGCGATCGATCTCGCTCGTCTCAGCAATGATGTCGGCAACCTTGTCGAATGTAGCAGTCACGCCCATACCTCATGAATCTATAGTTGGGCCGATCCTATAGGGAAAACAGACGCGATTGCCAATGGGGTTGATGAGGGCCCTGCGTACTGCACGCGGCTGTGTTGCGCAAACAGCATGGCCGCCCCGACGATCAGACGGCCATGGAATGCCGGCCCCGGCCACTCGAAAGATGCGCGTCGAAGACTGCCGCAACGGTCCGCGCGAAAGGTCGGCCCGTCGCCGTCAACAGGAAGCAGTCGCCCTCGATACGGCAGAGACCATCCCTGTCGGAGGCGGCAAAGGCGTTCGCCTCGGCCCTTATCAGGCGGGAAAATGCGGGGAAACGGGTTGCGACATCCGCAAAGGAAAAGCCGAAATCGCACATGACGCGCTCGATGACGAAGGCGCGGGCACGGTCCTCTTCCGTCAGGGCATAGCCGCGCACGGCGACGATGCCGCCCTCCGCCGCCCGGCGCAGATATTCGCTCGTTGCCGGCATGTTCTGGATATAGCCCTGCGGCAGCTGGCCGATGGCCGAAGCGCCGAGCCCGATCAGCGCGTCCGCCTGATCGTCGGTGTAACCCTGGAAATTGCGGCGGAGCGTGCCGTTTCGCGCCGCTACGGCAAGTCGGTCGGCGGGCAACGCGAAATGGTCGATGCCTACAGCCTCGTAGCCTGCCGCCAGCAGCATCTCCGCCGCCATCCGCATCTGGCCGAAGCGCTCGACAACACCGGGCAAGGCCGCCTCGTCGATCATCGTCTGGTGCTTCTTCATCCAGGGCACATGGGCGTAGCCGAAGAGCGCGATGCGATCCGGTGCCAGCGAGATGACGGCGCGGACGGTTTCGCCAAGCGTTTCCATGGTCTGGAACGGCAGGCCATAGAGAATGTCGCAATTGACCGAGCGCACACCTCTTACCCGCGCCGCCTCCACCACACCGCGCGTCTGCTCGAAAGTCTGGATGCGGTTGATCGCCTTCTGAACCTTCGGATCGAAATCCTGGATGCCGAGGCTGGCGCGTGTCATGCCGATATCGGCGAGCGCGTCGTGCCTTTCGTCATCGAGATCATTCGGATCCATCTCGACGGAAATCTCGGCGTCGTCAGCGAAGGTGAAATTTGCATCGAGACAGGTTTTTAGCGCGCGCATGTCATCTGGCCGCAGCAATGTGGGCGAGCCGCCGCCGAAATGCAGCGCGGTAACAGGCGCATCTTTCGCGACGCGACCGCCAATGCCACCGATCTCGGCATGGAGCCCTTTGAGATAGGCCTCGACCGGCTCGTAGCGCAGCGTCTGCTTGGTATGGCAGGCGCAGAACCAGCAAAGTCGATCGCAATAGGGGATGTGCACATAGAGCGAGAGGCGATTCGCCGCCGAAAGCGATGCCAGCCAGTCGGAATAGACCTCCGGTCCGATACTTTCGTTGAAATGCGGCGCGGTCGGATAGCTTGTATAGCGCGGAACCGGCGACGAAAGGCGTTGTACGAGGTTGTCCTGCATGGGTCTCTCCTAACTCGCGAAGGAAATAACCCGAAGAACCTGTGCGCCATTTGATTTTGATCAAGTGCAAGCCGGAATGCTTGCGCTAGGATTTGACAATAGTCAGGAAGCGCTCTTTTGCCGCTGGACGGTACGCTTTAAGTTCATGGCTGCGTGCGATAGCACGGCAATATTGCGCCGCTTAGCCGCCGGGCGAAAGGAAAAGCCGCTATGGAAGTTCGCCGCCAAGATATCCATAATTCCGATATTCCGCTCGTCTGTCGCGCCTGTGAGGCGCGCCATGGCGGTGTCTGTAGCGCGCTTTCGGCCGAGCAGTTGACCGAACTCAACAAGCATTCCTTCCGCCATCGCCTGGAAACCGGCGCCGAGGTGATCGGCCAGGGCGAGACGGTTGTGAACTATTCCAACATCATGCGCGGCGTCGTGAAGTTGACGAAGATCATGGCGGATGGTCGCCAGCAGATCGTCGGCCTGCAGTTCGCGCCCGACTTCCTCGGCCGCCCCTTCCTGACGGAAAGCGCCATCACGGCGGAAGCCGCCACCGACAGCGAAGTCTGCAACTTCCCGCGCAACGTGCTCGACCGGCTTGTCAAAAGGACGCCGGAACTGGAGCACATGCTGCACCAGCAGGCGCTCAAGGAGCTGGACGAGGCGCGCGACTGGATGCTGACGCTGGGCCGCAAGACGGCGCAGGAGAAGGTCGCAAGCTTCCTCTACCTCATCGCCACCCATATCGACCCCGAAAGCGTCGACATGTCGGCTTTCGACCTGCCGCTCTCGCGCGCCGATATCGCCGACTTCCTCGGGCTGACCATCGAGACAGTCAGCCGCCAGTTCACCAAGCTGCGCAAGGAAAACGTCATCCGCATCGAAAACAACCGGCATGTCACCGTTCCCGACATGGACCGGCTGATGCGCTATGCCGGCAACGACTGAGGCGTTCATTTATCTCGATGCGCTTCCGTGCGGAAAACCGGCAACCGCTTTTCCCGGAAATGCCTAGCGCGTGATCACGATCTTCGTATTGGACAACCCATTGCGGTTTGCCATCTGAAAGAAGGTCGCCGCGTTGTTCGGGTGCAGGCGCACGCAGCCATGCGAGGCCGGGCGGCCGAGACGCTTCGTCTCGTAGGTCGCGTGAACCGCATAACCGCCCTTGAAGAACACCGCGAACGGCATGGGCGCATTGTTGTATTTGCGCGAACGATGGTTGCGCGATGCCCATTTTGCCGACCAGCTGCCCGTCGGCGTGCCGTAACCCTGGCGGCCTGTCGATACGCGCCAGCGATATTTTACCATGCCATTCTGAGTAACGACCATGGTTTGCGAAGAAATGCTGATCTGGGCGACGAGGTTGGCTGACAGTGCAGCCTCGGTCTGAAACAAGACAAGAAGGAACGCGACGGCAGTCGCAAACAAGGTACGCATGACTTCCCCTCTAAACGCTTCTGCATGGCTTCGAGGCCATGTCTCACGACGAGACAGAATATAGACGTTTCAGCCTTCCGCAATATTGACGGGGGTGGCGAAAAGAAAACGAAGTTAAGGCGTAAAATTTTATCGACCGACGAGGGCTGCGCTCAAAGCAAAGCCACGAGAAGTGCTGCGAGCAGGACAGCGCCGGCAAGACTGGCGCAGGCGGCAGAGAAAATCCGCAAGGAAAGATCGATGTCGGCGACCGTCGCAATCGTGCGGCCGCTCGCATTCATCATGGGTTCGTCGACACGCGCGCCGCCATAGATGCGCGGGCCGGCAAGACCGACGCCGACGGCGCCCGCCATGGCCGCTTCCGGCCAGCCGGAATTGGGCGAGCGGTGAAGGCCGGCATCGCGCAGCGCCGTGCCGATTGCCGCACGCGCCGCCGCCCTGCTTTTGCGCAGCCATGCCCCAGCCGCGATGAAGAGGATGGACGCCCGCGCGGCGGGCCAGTTGGCAAGATCGTCCAGCCGGGCGGAAGCCCAGCCGAAATCGAGATATTTCGCATTCTTGTGGCCGATCATGGAATCGGCGGTGTTCAGCATCTTGTAGGCGAAGAGGCCCGGCAGGCCGAGCAGCGCATACCAGAGCGCCGGCGCCACCACGCCGTCGGAAAAATTCTCGGCAAGGCTCTCGATGCCGGCGCGGCAGATGGCAGGCTCGTCGAGTGTTGCCGGATCGCGCCCGACGATCATCGAAACCGCCTGTCGCCCGCCATCGACGCCGCCGCGCTTGAGGCCTGTGGAGACGGCCCGAACATGGTCGTGCAGGCTCTTCTGGGCGAGGAGGATCGCGACGATGACGACTTCGGCAACCACGCCGAGAACGCCAAGCCGCACGAGCAGCGCGTGAACGACGAAGCCCAGGAACAGACTGGCGGCCAGCAGCACAGCAATGACTGCCGCGCCGTTGAAGCGCTTCGTATCGGCGGAAAGCCGCTTGCCGTTGAAGAGCTTGTCCATCACCCCGATCGCCCGGCCGAACAGGACGACGGGATGCGACACGCGCCGCCACACCTTGTCCGGGTCACCGACGAGGCGATCGAGGACCAGCGCGAAGAACAGGATGAGCAGCGTGGCGGTCATCGGTCAGCCCGCTCTGTCCGCGAGCGCCGCAGCAAGACGCTCATCGCCCCGGCTGTCAGCGGCGAGACCGAAGCGCAACCAATGCGGATTGTAGTCGAAGGGGCGCACGAGGATACGGCGACGGCAGAGATGTTCTTGGATGGCCGCAGCATCCGGGTGCTCGACCAGCGAGAAGAGCCCGGTGCCGCCGATGACATCAAGACCGGCGGCGGTGAGCGTGGCATCAAGTGCCGCTTTGCGCGCCGTGATGGCGTCGCGAATAGACCCTGTGTCCGACGTCATCAGCTTTGTCGCGATGGTCAATGCCGGTCCCGAGACGGCCCAGGGGCCGAGACCATCCTCGATACGATCGAGCACGGCGCTTTCGCCAATGACAAAGCCAAGGCGCAGGCCGGCAAGGCCGAAGAATTTGCCGAAGGAGCGGAAGACCAGAAGGCCTGGCATGTCGTCGCCGGCAAGCGGCGCGATGCAGGTTTCCGGCTGCATGTCGCCGAAGGCCTCATCCACGATCAACAGACCGCCTTTGCCCGAAAGGCGCGCATGAAGCGCAAGCAATGTGTCCCGATCGATCAGGTGACCGGTGGGATTGTTCGGATTGACGACGACGACGAGGCCATGGGCGTCGGTGATATCGTGAAGGCTTGCGACGCGATCCACCGCGACGCCGGCATTGTCCAGCACGCGGGCGTATTCGCCATAGGTCGGCGACAGCACAGCCGCACGCTGGCCGGCGGGAACCAGGCGCGGCAGAAGCTGGATGACCGACTGCGTGCCGGGTACGGGCAGCGGCAGAGCGTGGGGCGTGGCGTAGTAGCAGGCGGCGGCGGCGCGGGCCTCGTCCTGCCTGTATCGATCCGGCAGGCGATGCCAGGCGGCGACGTCGATCGCGGGAAGCGCGACGGGAGACGGATTGATGCCCGTGGACAGGTCCAGCCAGTCTTCCGGCCTGCCGCCGAAGCGTGCGGCGGCAGCGGCGATCCCGCCGCCATGCACGATGCGCGGCGCGTTCATGCCGCCTCCGGCGCAAGGTCGATGAGATGCATGTAGGAGCCGCTGACAGCGCCGCGGCGGAGACCGGCATCGCCGAGCGCTTCACCCATGGCGTCCCTGACGGCAAAGAGACGGTCCGCCTCGCCTTCCATCACGACGGTCGAGTAGTGGAATTCATGCGCCGTCATCGGCGCGGTAAAGCCGGAGCCGGAAAGCGGCGTGACCAGGCGGTAACCGAGATGGCGGCGACGTTCGGCGAAGCTGGTGACAAGCGGCAGGAGGCCGAGCATGCCGTAGCGGGACCCATCCGCCGCAACAAGTCCTTCCCCCAACACCATGTAGCCCCCGCATTCGCCATAGATGCGCGCGCCCCGGCGCGCCGCATCCTGCATGCCTAGGCGGAAACGGCCGGCATTGGCAAGGGTTTCGGCGTGCAGTTCCGGATAACCGCCAGGCAGATACACAGCATCCGCATCGGCGGCGGGCATCTCGTCGGCAAGGGGCGAGAAGAAGCTGAGGCTTGCCCCCGCAGAACGCCAGCCCATCAGCAGATGCTCGTAGGCGAAGGCAAAGGCGGTGTCGCGCGCTATGGCGACGTGCTGGCCGAGCGGCGGCAGCAGGGAAACGGCCGATATCCTTGGAAGGGCATGGCGTCCCGCAACGGACAGAAGGCGCTCGATATCACAGCAGCGCGCCACGATTTGCGCCGCACGCGCGATAAAACCCTCAAGCCCGCCATGTTCGCCGGCTTGTACCAGTCCGAGATGGCGTTCCGGCAGGGCAAGCCCGGCATCCCGCTCCACTACGCCGAAAATCTCGATGCCGCTCGCGTCCAGCGCACCGCGCAGCATCATCTCGTGTTTCCGGCTGCCGACCTTGTTGAGGATGACGCCGGCCACGCGGATATCGTTGCGGAAATCGGCATAGCCCTTCACCATGGCGGCGACGGACTGCGACAGGCGGCTGCAATCGACGACGAGCACGACCGGCAGGCCGAGTGTGGTGGCAAGATCGGCCGGCGCACCGGTGCCGTCGGCGGCACCGTCGAAAAGCCCCATCATCGCCTCGACGAGCAGGAAGTCCCCCTCGCCCGCCTGCATCGCGGCATTGGCGCGGATGAGTTCGGGACGCATGGCCCAGGGGTCATAGTTCAGGCAGGCGCGGCGGCTGGCGGCGGCATGGAAGGCGGGATCGATGTAGTCCGGCCCAGCCTTGCCGGAAACGAGCGGCACGCCCGCATCGGCAAGTGCCCGCGCCAGCCCGAGCGTCACCGTCGTCTTGCCGGAGCCGGACGCGGGCGCTGCGATCAGCAGACCGCTCATGCCTGGTCTTTCATGTCTCGCGAGCCGAACGGATCAGGCACGAGCTTGCGGCCCTGCGTCAGCGCACCGAGCCAATCGAGCGAAGCCCGCAGACGCACCACCTCGCCAACCACGACGATAGCCGGAGGTTCGATGCCGGCGGCCTCGACATCGGCTTCGGCCCCGCCGAGCGTCGTTTCCAGTACCCGCTGCTCTGAGGTCGCGGCATTGCAGACGAAGGCGACAGGCTCATGCGCCGAGCGGCCGGCGGCGATGAGGTTTTCGGCGATCTGACCGATATGCTTCATCGCCATGTACATGACGATGACGGGCGAGCCCTTGGCGATGCCTTCCCAGTTGATGCGGTCGGGCACCAGACCAGACGAATCGTGGCCGGTGAGGAAGGTAACGGCGTGGTTCACCTCGCGGTGCGTCACGGGGATACCGGCATAGGCAAGTCCACCGATACCGGCGGTGATGCCCGGAACGATGCGGAAGGGTATGCCGTGTTCGATCAGTGTCAGCGCCTCCTCGCCGCCGCGCCCGAAGACGAAGGGGTCGCCGCCCTTGAGGCGCAGCACCCGATGCCCGGCGCGCGCCAGCTCGACCAGCCGAAGTGAGATGTCGCGCTGCTTGTGCGAGGGCTTGCCGCCGCGCTTGCCGGCAAATTCCAGCGCCGCGCCGGGGCGCGCAAGCGACAGGCACTCGGCATTGACCAGAGCGTCATGCACGATGACATCGGCCTGCTGCAGGGCGTTCGCGGCATGCAGCGTCAAAAGGCCGGGATCACCGGGCCCGGCACCGACCAGCCAGACGCTGCCCTTTTCCATCGGCGGGAGGGCGGAAAAGAGGGTCTGCATCACGCGTGCTCCCGGCTTGAATCACAATGCGAAGGAGCGGAATCGCCTCCCGAGGAAACCACGGCAAGCAACTGGAAAGATTCGGCGATCGCCACCGTCGCATGGGGCGACTTGGTCTTTTCCGCGACGAGCCGACCGCCCTTGCCCGCCTGCGCCAGCGCGGCCGCCTCCGCGACGCCGTGGCAACCGGTATGGGCGAAGACGATGGCGGACGGGTTGGCAAGGCGCGGCGTCTCGGCTTCGAGGCGCGCGGCGGGAAACGTCACCAGCGGCACGGAGAAATGGCGGGCAACCGCGTGCATTGCCGGCTCTTCCGCACGCGCATCCAGCGTCGCGACAAAGGCGACATCGTCGGGAACCGCGCCAAGGCGCGCGAGCGTGGCAAGGGAAAGGTTCAGGGCTTCGGCAGACGGAGTGCCACGTTCGCAGCCAAGGCCAAGGACGAGGAAACGTCCGGTTCCGGGGGATGGGGCCTCAGCGTGCATGGCGGTCTCTCGCAAAATTCCACGCGAAAGAGCCCGGCTTCGCCGTCTTCCGACAGTTCCGGCTATGGCCCCGTCTTGGTCGGCCGCACCGGACACCGCTCGGCCCGCCTGGCGGGCACCGTCGCATGTCTCTTAGTACCGGACGGCCGCAAGCCGGTCAAACCGGATTGCGGCATGCGAGACGCCGGATGCGGCATGCGCTAGATCGTTGTCAGATTGGCGGCGATGATCTCGCGCCAGAGACGCGTGGGCGAAACCCATGCATCGGGCGCATTGTAGTTGCCGGAGAAGATGACGCAGGCGACGTCCGCATCCGGCATCAGCCAGAGCCGCTGGCCGCCATTGCCAAAGCCCGCCATCCACGGGCGCTCCCCGCCAGAAGCCGGCACGAAGGTCTCGCCGGTGAACCATAAGCGGCCATAGCCGAGCCCGTCTTCGGCCGAAGCGGCCGGCGTAAGAGACGCATCGACCCATGCGGCGGATACGATGCGGCGGCCCTCGAAAAGACCGTGGCCAAGCACCATCCGGCCGATGCGCAACAGATCCCGCGCGCAAAGCCGAAGCCCGGATGCAGCCGATGCGATGCCGTCACGGCCGCAATTCCATTCGAAGCGGGAAATGCCGAGCGGCGCAAACAGCGCCTCGCGAGCGAAATCCTCCAGCCGCTTCCCCGTGCCGCGCGCGATGATCGCGCCGACCAGCGCCACCGCGCCGCCGGAATAGGTCCAGCGCGTGCCGGGCGCGTGGAGCACCTGCTGCCCGAGCGCATAGCGATAGCGATCCGGTGCGTTTTCCATGGCGATCTCGCTGTTCAGCGGATCGGCATAGGAGCGGAACTCGTCCCATTCGAGACCGAGCGTCATGGTCAGCGCATGGCCGATCGTCTGGCCGGAGCGGATTGGATCAGCGGCAAGATCGGCATATTCGGGAAACTGCGCCAGAAGCGACGCTTCCGGCGGCGGGACGAGTCCCCGGTCGAGCGCGATGCCGTAAAGCAGGCCGACGATGCTTTTTGTAACGGAGCGCAGGTCGTGCAGCGTCTCGACGTCGAAAACCACAGTGCCGAGCGGCTGGCCCCAGTTCTCGTCGCGCCCCTCGCAATACTGCTCCAGAACCAGCCCGTCGCCGCGGCTGACGAGCACGGCATGCACATCGCGGATGAGCCCCGATTCGATACCGGCGAGCAGCTTGCGCTCCAGCCCCGGTTCAAACCCCGCCTCCACTGCCCCAACGTTCGCCCATGCCGTCTTGGCCATCGCCTCACCTCTCCTGCTGCCCCATCACTCTATAAGGCCTTTTGACCTGCATTTGATCCGCGTTGCGAGAAAGCGTTGATGCAAGCGGGCTTTGCTTTTGCCCTGCAGTCTGACAGAAGTCAGGAAAAGCCCCTCCCCGAAAGTCCCGAGTCCCGTCTTGGCTGATATCGCCCTCCACATCCTCGTCTTCCTGTTTTTCGCGGCCTTCCTTGCGGGCTTCATCGATTCCATCGCGGGCGGCGGCGGCATGATCACCATTCCCGCCATGCTGATCGCCGGCCTTCCGCCGCTGGAAACGCTCGGCACCAACAAGTTGCAATCGCTGTTCGGCTCCGGCTCGGCGACGCTCGCCTATGCGCGCGCCGGCCATGTGCGGTTGTCGGAGCAATTGCCGATGGCGGCACTCTCGGCGCTCGGCGCCGTCTTCGGCGCGCTGCTGGCGACAATCGTTCCCGGCGATGTGCTGAAGGCCATTCTGCCTTTCCTGCTCGTGGCGATCGCCGTCTATTTCGGCTTGAAGCCGAACATCGGCGACGTGGACAAACACCGCCGCATGAGTGTCTTTCTGTTCACCGTTACCATCGTGCCGGCCATCGGCTTCTATGACGGCGTGTTCGGTCCCGGCACCGGCTCGTTCTTCATGCTGGCCTTCGTGACGCTCGCGGGCTTCGGCGTGCTGAAAGCGACAGCCCACACCAAGCTCCTGAATTTCGGCTCGAATGTCGGCGCCTTCGCCGTCTTCCTGTTCTATGGCGTCGTGTTGTGGAAGGTCGGCCTCGTCATGGGCGCAGGCCAGTTCCTCGGCGCCCAGGCGGGATCGCGCGTCGCGATGAAAAGTGGCGCGAAGATCATCAAGCCGCTTCTCGTCGTGACCTCGATTGCGCTTGCCATCCGCCTAATGGCCGATCCGAGCCATCCGCTGCGCGTCTGGCTCGGCTGGTAGGAAGCATCAGAACTCGACGCCCTGCTGAGCCTTGATGCCGGAGCGGAACGGGTGCTTCAGCAGCTCCATTTCGGTTGCCAGGTCGGCGATCTCGATCAGCTCTTCCTTGGCGTTGCGGCCCGTCAGCACGACATGGGTCATATGGGGCTTTTCGGTCTTCAGGAATTCGATGACCTCGTTCACGTCGAGATAATCGTAGCGCAACGCGATATTGATCTCGTCGAGCAGCACCATGGAATTGCGCTCGTCGCGGATCAGTTCCTTGGCCTTTTCCCAGGCCTTCTGCGCCGTCGCGACATCGCGGGCGCGGTCCTGCGTTTCCCAGGTAAAGCCCTCGCCGAGCGTATAGAACTGGCAGATGTCGGAGAAATGCGTCTCGATCAGTTCGCGCTCGCCCGTCACCATCGCGCCCTTGATGAACTGCACCACGGCGCAGGGCATCTTGTGGGCGATGTGGCGGAAGATCATGCCGAAGCCGGCCGTCGACTTGCCTTTGCCCTTGCCGGTATGGACGACGATGAGGCCCTTTTCGTCCGTCTTCGTCGCCATGATCTTTTCGCGCGCCTGCTTCTTCTTCGCCATCTTCTCCGAATGGCGGGCGAGTTCGGCCTCGGTCATGCCGGCGGTTTCGTCGTGGTTCTCGGTCATCTTGCTTCCCTTCCCTAACTCTTTGTGTGCGCAATTCCGGACGCAAAGCCGCTTCACACGTTTGCCGGATTGCTCTAGGACGCCTTGCGGGCGCCCAGCATGTCCAGTTCGAAACGCGCGGAATTGGAGCGAGGCGTCCAAAGGCCCCGGTCGATAGCCTCGGCAAAGCGCGCGGCCATTTCGGCAAGCGCCGCCGGGTTCTTCTGCATCAGGAAATCCCGCACGCGCTCGTCGAGCATATAGGCCTGATAGGCGGCCTCGAAATGATGGTCCTTCACCGCACCCGTCGTCGCGGCGAAGGCAAACATGAAATCGACCGTCGCGGCGATCTCGAAGGCGCCCTTGTAGCCATGGCGCATGACGCCATCGATCCATTTCGGATTGACGACGCGGGCGCGCACGACGCGGCCGATCTCGTCTTCCAGCGTGCGCACGACCGGCTTTTCCGGCCGTGACAGGTCGTTGTGGTAGATGGTGGGTTGCTGGCCGGAGAGGTGCTGCACGGCCGCGGCCATGCCGCCCTGAAACTGGTAATATTCATCGCTGTCGAGCAGGTCGTGCTCGCGGCTGTCCTGGTTCTGCACGACGGCCTGCAGGCTCTTCATGCGCGCCTCGAGCCGCTCGCGCATCGGCACGCTGTCGCCCTCGCCGTCATAGGCGTGCGCACCCCAGGCAAGCCAGGCTTCCGCGACATCGCCGCGATCGGTCCAGAGCCCTTCATCGATCATGGTTTGCAGGCCGGCGCCATAGCTGCCGGATTTCGCGCCGAAGATACGGAAGCCGGCCTGTCTGGCGGCCTCCTCCTCGGATATTCCCCTGGCCGCAAGAACCGCGGCCTCAGCGCGCATGCGGGCGGCAACCGGGTTGTCCGCATCGTCCTCGTCAAGTGCGCCGATGGCGCGCACGGCACGGTCGAAGAGCGCAATCTGTTCCGGGAAGGCATCCCGGAAGAAGCCGGAAATTCTGAGCGTCACATCGACGCGCGGATGGCGCAGCATCGCGGGCGGGATGATCTCGAATCCGGTGACGCGGCGCGATGCCATGTCCCAGGTCGGCTTGACGCCGATCAGTGCCATCGCCTGCGCGATATCATCGCCGCCGGTGCGCATGTTGGAGGTGCCCCAGGCGGTAATGCCGAAGGAGGTCGGCCATTCGCCGTGGTCCTGCGCATATCGGGTGACGAGCAGTTCGGCGGATTTTTTACCCAGCTCCCACGCAGCCGGCGTCGGCACGGCACGGCTGTCGACGGAGTAGAAGTTGCGCCCCGTCGGCAGCACGTCCGGCCGCCCGCGCGTCGGCGCGCCGGAAGGGCCGGGCTCGATGAAGCGACCGTCGAGGCCGCGCAGCAGTGCTGCGATCTCCGCCGGGCCGCAGGCGGCGACGGCGGGGCGGATGCTCGCCTCGATCGTATCAAGCACCGCACGGGTCGCCGGCCAGTCTTCCGGGCAGGCCAGCGTGCCGTCCACGAGTTTCGCCGCCAGAAGCTCGATAC
Organism: Shinella sp. CPCC 101442; assembly: GCF_024704725.1. Classification (GTDB taxonomy): domain Bacteria; phylum Pseudomonadota; class Alphaproteobacteria; order Rhizobiales; family Rhizobiaceae; genus Shinella. The sequence continues at coordinate 313,194 of NZ_JALIQS010000003.1, forward strand.
GTTCCACTGTATCGCCATTGCTGCGCCACGGAGCATCCAGCTGTCCGGCAAGGATCGCGGGACGCGGACCGGTCCACGCATCGGAGCCGACGCAATCGAGCGGATCGAAGGCGATGTCGCCGAGGCCATCCGCGGCAATCGCCCGCTGCAAACTCGCCTCTCCACCCTCGCCGAGCCCGCGTGGAACGCGGGCGAGCGCGACCGTCAGGTCGGTAAGAAGCCGGCCCTCCGGCGAGACGCCAAAAATGTGCAGGCCGTCGCGAATCTGCATTTCCTTGAGGTCGCAGAGATAGGCGTCCAGCTTTTGCAGCGCCGCCTCTTCGCCGTCCGACCGGGCGATGCCGGCGTCGCTGTCGAGGCCGATGTCGCGCACGAGTTCCAGGATCTGCTTCGTCAGGAGCTTGATGCGTCGCGGGTCGCCGCCGGAGGCCTCGTAATACTCATCGACGAGCGCTTCGAGATCCTTGAGGGGGCCATAGGTCTCGGCGCGGGTCAGCGGCGGCGTCAGGTGGTCGATGATGACGGCGGCGGAGCGGCGTTTGGCCTGCGTGCCCTCGCCCGGATCGTTGACGATGAACGGATAGAGATGCGGCAGCGGACCGAGCACGGCCTCGGGGTAACACGCCTCCGACAGCGCCAGCGCCTTGCCCGGCAACCACTCGAGATTGCCGTGTTTGCCCATATGCACGATGGCATGAGCGCCGTAGTGCAGGCGCAGGAAAGCGTAGAAGGCGAGATAGCCGTGCGGCGGCACCAGATCCGGCGAATGATAGGTGTCCTTCGGATCGATATTGTAACCGCGCGCCGGCTGGATGCCGACCAGCGTCTCCCCGAAACGGGCGAGCGGCAGGGCGAAGACGTCGCCGAGGACGAACGGATCGTCTTCCGGCGCACCCCAGCGCGCTGCCATCTCATCCTGAATCGACTTCGGAAGCGTCAAGAAGAAGGCCTTGTAATGATTCAGTGAAAACGTTTCGCGAATTTCGCGGCCGTCGCTCGCCGCGTTGGTCGGGCCGGCCATCAGATGGGCGATCAGCGCGTCGCCGTCACCAGGCAAACCGTCAATTGCATAACCTTCCGCCGCCATGGCGCGCAGCACTTCCATCGTGCCGGCGGGCGTATCGAGGCCGACGCCATTTCCCAGCCGGCCGTCGCGGTTGGGATAGTTCGCCATGACCAGTGCGATGCGGCGCGCGGCGGGTTGGGCACGGCGCAGCCGCGCCCAGCCGGCGGCAAGCCTGGCCACGAAACGGATGCGGTCCTCGACCGGGTCGAGGCTCACGATGTTCGTCTCGACGCGCTCGTCGTACCGCGCGGCGGCCTTGAAGGAGACGGCGCGGGAAAGCACGCGGCCATCCACCTCCGGCAGCGAGACATTCATGCCGAGATCGCGGGCCGTCAGGCCCTGCCCCGACGCCTCCCACGCTTCGCGCGAGGAACCGGAGAAGACGACCTGCAACACCGGCGCACCGGTCTCGTCCAGCACGGTTGGTTTGCGGCCGGCGCCGGGCGCGGAAACAGCGAAGCTCGTGGCGTTGAGAACCACTTCAGGCTGGATTTCGGCGAAGGCGGCGCGGACCGTTTCGATGGAAACGGGTTCCTTGAGACTGGACACGAAGAGCGGCAGGGCACGGATGCCTTCCGCCGCCAGTGCCTCGATCAGCATTTCGACGGGACGGGTCTCGCCGCTCTGGACGTAAGCGCGGTAGAACGAGATCGCGGCGGTCGGAGGTTCGAATCCCTCACCCGCTACCATCGTCCCGGCGAGGTCTCGCCATGTCGCGACATCCACCACGCCCTGCCCCGGCCACCAGATAGCGGCCTTTTCCAGCGGCATTGCCGATTCCGGTTTGTCGCCGCCAAAGGCCACGGCATCGGCATAGGCGAGGAAGCGGTCCGCATTGTCGGCACCGCCCTCGTTGAGATAGGCCCAGAGACGCTGGCGGTCGGTGTCCTCGATGCGATTGAACGGCATCAGGCCTTCGTCCGGCCGGTCGTCTCCGGGGAGTGCAACGAGCTTGATGCCATTGGCGACCGCCGTGGCCAGCAGCGCTTCCAAGACGTAGCGGAAGTAGCTGGCGCCGCCGAGGGCGCGGATGACGATCAGCTTCGCGTGGCGGGCCGTGCGCTCGATATAGGTATCGACCGACATCGGGTGCGAGAGCGTCGCGAGACTGGCGAGGCGCAGGCGCGTATCCGTGCCGCGCGCACGGTGCGCGGCGGCGATGGAGGCGAGTTCCGTGTCGGCGGCCGAGAGGAAGAGGATATCGCCCGGCGTCTGGCCGAGATCGATCGCCTCCTTGCCATCGGCGATGGTGCCCTTCTGGGCTAGCAGGAGATGCATGCCGCGCCTCCTGTCTGTGGCCGTGCCGTGGACGTGAAACCCCGGGTCAGGCCCGAGGATGACGGAAAGGAGGAACGGTCACGGAACCTTTCCGCCGGCGCCGCGTGCAGAACTTTCCCTATCGTCGGCAGCCTCCCCTCCCCACCGTCATCCTCGGGCCTGACCGGAAGATCCACCGGCATGGCGGACCGGAAACAGCCGGAGGGCACCTGAGACGAGTAAGAGAGGGGCTGCTGTGTCTTCATGCCGAAATCACGCCGCCGCGGCGATGGCGGCGCGGACGGCCTGCTCGTCCATGTCGTGCAGGCCGATGACGACGAGGCGGGTGCCGCGGGTTTCACCGGGCGCCCAGGCCCGTTCGAAATAGGTGTCGATGCGGCTGCCGACAGCCTGGACGAGCAGGCGCAGCGGCTTGCCGGGCACATCGGCAAACCCCTTGACGCGCAGCACGTCGTGTTCGGCGATCACGCCCTTGAGGCGTTCGGTGAAGGTCGCCGGATCGGCGATGGCCGGCAGTTCCACGACGAAGCTGTCGAACTCGTCGTGATCGTGTTCCTCGCCGTTCTCGTGTTCCAGCTCATGGTGCGATTTGCGATTGGCAATGTCGTCTTCCGTGCCCACACCCAGGCCCAGCAGGACGGCGGCGGCGACTTCGCCGTTCCTCGCCTCGATCATCGAGGGCTTGCGAGCGATGCGGGAGGCGACTTCGTCGCGCACGCTCTGAACGCCGGCGGCGTCGAGGAGATCGGTCTTGTTGAGCACGATGAGGTCAGCGGCGGTCAACTGGTCCTCGAAGAGTTCTTCCAGCGGGCTTTCGTGGTCGAGATTGTCGTCTTCGGCCCGAAGCGCATCGACCTTGTCATGGTCGTCGGCAAAACGGCCGGCGGCGACGGCGGCACTGTCGACCACGGTGATGACGCCGTCTACCGTGACCTGCGTCTTGATTTCCGGCCAGTTGAAGGCGGCGATCAGCGGCTGCGGCAAAGCGAGGCCCGACGTCTCGATGACGATGTGGTCGGGACGGTTTTCACGCTCCAGCAGCTTCGTCATCGTCGGAATGAAATCGTCGGCGACCGTGCAGCAGATGCAGCCATTGGTGAGTTCGATGATGTCGTCTTCCGTGCAGGCTTCCGCACCGCAGCCCTTGAGAACGTCACCGTCGACGCCGAGATCGCCGAACTCGTTGATGATGAGCGCGATGCGTTTTCCCCCGGCGTTCTGCAGGAGGTTGCGGATCATCGTCGTCTTGCCGGCACCCAGGAATCCGGTGATGACGGTGGCGGGGATCTTCTGTTGCAGCATAGGCTCAACCCTTCATTTTCAGCGGCAGTCCGGCCGCGACGAAATAGACTTCCGGTACGAGCGCCGCCACCTGCTGGTGCAGCCGCCCGGCATGGTCGCGGAATTCGCGCGCCATGCGATTGTCAGGTACGATGCCGAGGCCGACTTCGTTCGATACGAAGACCAGCCGGCCCGGCGCGTCTTTGATGGCCGACAAAAGGCCGGCAAATTCCTCTGCGATGTCCCGTTCCTCCAGCATCAGGTTGGTCAGCCAGAGGGTGAGGCAATCGATAAGGACCGCTCGGTCCTCGTGCGCCACATCCTTTATGCGGGCGGCGAGCGCAAGCGGTTCCTCGTGCGTTTCCCAGCCTTTTCCGCGATCTTCCCGGTGTTTGGCGATGCGCTCACGCATCTCGTCGTCCCAGGCGCGGCCGGTGGCGATATAATGACGCGAGAGGCCGGTCTCGGCGACCAGCCTCTCGGCAAAAGCGGATTTTCCGGAACGCGCACCGCCCAGAACCAGGACGGCTCCGGGCGATGTCTGCACCATATCAGGCTGCCTTGGCGATCTTCTCGTTGGCAAAGCCGAGCGAGAGGCCGAGCACGATCCAGAAGAACAGCGTCGTGGCAAGGGCCGCGACGGCGAACTCCGCGCCGAGAACGGCCGGAACGTTGCTGGAAATGTCGGACGGCTGCGGCGCACCATAGACCTGCGGTGCGGCGAGAAGAACGACACCGGCAACCTTGGCGACGATGCCCGGCTTCAGGAACAGCAGGTAAAGTCCCGCCGCCGAAAGGGCCACGGTCGCAACCCACCAGATCTGGCGCTGCGTCAGGTCGGCAGCCGGGAAGCCCGGAAGCTCCGGCGGCAGACCAATGGCCGGCAGCATATGCACGGCCAGCCAGCCGGCGGCGCCCCAGAGCGCACCATTGGCAATGGTGATCGGATTGCCGGAAACGAGGCTGAAACCGGCGAGCAGCAGGGCAAAGCCCGTACCCGTGACAAGGTTGGCGAGCAACGTGCCGGAGAAGCGGCTCATGCCGAACATGATGCCGCCCTCCTCGTGATCCTCGCCCTCATGGGCATAGGCCACGGAGACGGGGGAGAGTGCGGACGCGACGTCGAGGATCATGGCGCCGAGCGAGGAATGCTCCTGCGTCGCGGCAGCACCATCGGTCGTCGGCGTGGTGCCTTCGATTGCCGGAGCGGCTTCGTCGCCGCCCTCGAACTCTTCAGCGTGCAGAATGAGCGGCACGACTCGGGCTTCCTGGGCGGCTGTCATCAGCACGCCGGAAAACAGCCCGGCCACCAGGGCGGCCAGGAGATAACGAACGATCATGTCAAAAACTCCTTAGTGGCAGGGAAAGCCGTAGGAGTGACGCGTGTCGTGGGCCGTGTCGTGCAGCACGGCCGAATTGGCAAGGCCGGCGCCGAAGACAAGGAAGGCACCGAGAAGCAGCGCGAAAACGCCGGCAACGAGGCGGTCGTTCGCGGAAAGGGTAATAGAAGACGTATTGGAAACAGCCATGACAACCTCCGTGCAGGCGTTGGGGAAGCCCCTCCCCAGGTCGAGCGATATGCCCTCATTGGCTGGCAGGTCTCCTGGCTCGCAGCGTCCGGCGCATTCAGCGCCTGCGGGCTACCCTCACCTTCCCGAATTCAAGCATCGCGAGAGGCGGACGATTCGTAGAAAAAGAGGCGTCCAACCCCGGCTATCGCGATGCCATCCAGTGGCTTTTCCGGCTGGCACTCCTTTCGTGCTTGCAAGGCACCATTGCCCCTACGCCCACGAAAATCCTCCATCCGGATGGGTATCCCTCGCTACTCTACAGTCGCGGGGTCGGCCGTGATTGCAGCGCCCTGATTGGGTCCGCCACGTCACATTCCCATTTACTCCCTGATCCGTTTCCGGATCCGGGAACCATCCAATATCGCCGATGATTATGCGGCCCACCCCGGGAAGTCAATCGACCGGCAGCGGCATGGCCTATGCCAAAACCGCCGTCCGGTCGTCGCATTCTCAATAGCCGGGGATGATCACCACGCCGCCGCCCTCATTGTAGTAGCCGTCGTCGCGGTAATACGGGCCATCGTAGTAGCCATCGACGGGACCTTCGAGCACGTCGTAGTCCTGCTGGTAGCGGCGCTGGCGATTCTGCCTGCTCTGACGGGTCTCGGCATATTGTGCGGCCTGGCGCAGCGCGCGGAACTGCTGGCGTGACATGTAGCCGTCAGCGCGGTAGCCGGACGCGCCTTGCCAGGCGGATATCGCCGCGCGGGTGCGCGGCCCGAAGACACCGTCGGCGCCATAGGTGTTGAAACCAAGCATGCTCAGGTAGCGCTGCGCCTGGGCACGGATGGAGCGATCCATATAGGCCTCGCGCGGATCGACGACCGGTTCGGCCTTGCGCTCGGTTTCCGTGGTCGCGGCGTCTTCCTTCGCCTGCACGTCCTGCTTGGTCGTCAACGCGGCGATGCGCTTGCGGGCATCATCAACGAAGCGCCCCTGGGGATATTGGTAGATGTAGTCACGGAAGGCCTTTTCCGAACCGTCGGCCACAGCCGTCTGGAATGTCTTGTCTTCCGCACGCTTGGCCGCCTCCGCCTCTTCGAGGGCGAGCGCGCGATTGTCCTTGTCGGCGTCCTGCGGCGCGTTTTCGCGGGCGGCGGTCGCATCATTCCCGGTGTCGGCAGGCTTTTGCGCGGCGGCAGCGTCTTCAGCGCGCTTTTCGGCTTCTTCGGCAAGGCGCGCGGCTTCCGCCGCCTTAGCTTCGGCATCGGCGGCCGCAGCGGCGGCCTCGGCCTTCAGGCGCTCGACTTCCGCCGCCTTCTCTTGCGCGAACTTGCGGGCGGCGGCGGCCTCTTCCTCGATCTTCGCCTTTTCGACGGCGGCAGCCTTTTCGGCCTCGAGGCGCTTTGCCTCGGCTTCACGGCGGGCAGTCGCCTCCTCTTCAGCGCGTGCCTTCTCGGCAGCCGCAGCCTCTTCCGCCTTCTGGCGATCCGCCTCGGCCTTCAGTCGCGCGGCTTCCTCCGCCTTTGCCTTTTCGGCGGCGGCAGCCACCTCCTCCTTGAGGCGCTTGGCCTCGGCCGCCTGCGTTTCCGCGAGCTGCCGGGCTTCCGCTTCCTTTTTATCGGCTTCTGCCTTCAGGCGAGCGGCTTCTTCCGCCCTGACCTTTTCGGCGGCAGCTGCTTCCGCCTTGAGACGCTCGGCTTCCGCCGCCTGCCGTTCCGCAAGCTGCCGGGCTTCCGCTTCCTTTTTCTCCGCTTCGGCCTTCAGGCGAGCGGCTTCTTCCGCCTTCGCCTTTTCAACAGCTGCTGCTTCCACCTTGAGACGTTCGGCCTCGGCCGCCTGCTGTTCCACTAGCTGCCGCGCTTCCGCTTCCTTTTTCTCCGCTTCGGCCTTCAGGCGGGCGGTCTCCTCGGCCTTCGCTTTTTCAGCAGCCGCAGCCTCCACCCTGGCCTTCTCCTCGGCGGCGGCCTTTTCTTCGGCAACTTTGCGGGCGGCAGCGGCCTCCTCTACCTTCTTGGCTTCAGCCTCGGCCTTGAGGCGCGCAGCTTCTTCTTCGGCCTTGGCCTTTTCCGCTTCGGCCGCCTTCTGAGCCTCTTCCGCAGCCTTCTTGGCTTCGGCGGCTTTCAGGGCCTCCTCTTCGGCTTTTTTCGCCTCGGCGGCCTTTTCCGCTTCTTCCGTCTTGCTGGCCTCGGCCGCCTTCCTCGCCTCCTCGTCAGCCTTTGCCTTCTCCGCAGCGGCAGCCTCGTCGGCCTTGGCTTTCGCCTCCGCCTCGGCGGTGGCGCTCTTGGCGGGCTTTTCCTTGGCGGTAGCCTGCAACTCGGCGATACGCAGGCGCGCCATGGAGGCGAAGGTGCCGTTGGGATACTGCGTCAGATAGCCTTCATACTGGGTGACATCGCTGCCGGAGGAAACCTTTTGCCAGAGCGAAAACTCCTCTTCCCAGCGCTTGCCCGCGCTGCCGGCTTCCTTGCCGGTGGCGGCCTGCGCGAAGGCGACGGCCGGCGTGCCGGCCAGCGACAGCCCGAGGAGGCCGGCCAGAACGGAGCGTGCGAGAGGTCCAGAACCCATATATCTCACCCTTTTAGGATCGCGCGAAAGCGGCTGCGCCCAGCTTCTCCGGGCGGATTTCAGTAAGTCCTCGCACCGAATTCTGGCGCAACTTTGGTGCAACAGAGTGACTGCGAGGAACCTGATGGCTGTACGTTTGAGAAGACTGATTTAATCAGGCGGGTCGCAGGAGACTGTCGAGCCAGGTGGGGTCGAGTACCGATTCCAGCTCCGCCGCGACACCGTCGAGCGCCGCGTCGACGCTGGCACGATAGTCGAAGCCGCCGCCGTCGATGCCGAAATCGGCGAGAAGCCCGGCGCGGTAGGCGTCGCTGGACAGGAGCCCATGCAGATAGGTGCCCATCACCCGCCCGTCGGCGGAAACGGCGCCATCCGGCCGGCCGTCTATACTGACGGACGGACGCAGCACATCCGGCCCGGTGGTGCGGCCGAGATGGATCTCGTAGCCTTCCAGCGGCACGTCATATTGCAGGGAGCGGGCCGTGCTGTTGCGCACGGTTTTTTCCGGCGCCATCTCGGTTTCGACCGCCAGGAGGCCAAGCCCCTCGACGTCGCGCTCGCTGCCCTCGATGCCGAGCGGATCCGTGACACGCTGCCCGAGCATCTGGTAACCGCCACAGATACCGATGACGCGGCCGCCGCGACGCATATGGAGCTGAAGGTCCCTGTCCCAGCCATAGGCGCGGAAATCACGCAGGTCCGAGATGGTGGATTTCGAGCCCGGCAGGACCACGAGCCCGGCATCCGCCGGAAGCCGCTCACCCGGCCGCACGAAGACGAGGTCGACCTGCGGCTCGGCCTTGAGCGGATCGAGGTCGTCGAAATTGGCGATGCGCGGCAGCACGGGCACCGCCACCTTCAATGCCCCTCCTCCGCCTCTGGCAAGCCGCTCCAGCACCACGGAATCTTCCGCCGGCAGATGCGCGGCCTGCTTCAGCCACGGCACGACGCCGAAGCAGGGCCAGCCGGTGAAACGGGCGATCTCGGAGAGGCCGCTGTCGAAAAGCGTCACGTCCCCGCGAAACTTGTTGATGAGGTAGCCCGTGACCATGCGCCGGTCTTCCTCCGGCAGAATGGCATGGGTGCCGACCAGCGAAGCGATGACGCCGCCGCGGTCGATGTCGCCGACCAGCACGACCGGCACATTCGCCCGTGTCGCGAAGCCCATATTGGCGATGTCGCCGGCGCGCAGGTTGATTTCCGCCGGCGAGCCCGCCCCTTCCACGACGACGAGATCGGCGCCTTCGCTGACGATCCCGAAGCTCTCCAAGACCGCGCCCATCAGCTTGGGCTTCAGCGCCTGGTAGTCGCGCCCCTTGGCCTGGCCGAACACGGATCCCTGCACAATGATCTGGCTACCGACATCGGACTGCGGTTTGAGCAGGACCGGGTTCATGTGTACCGAGGACGGCACGCGGGCGGCCAGCGACTGCAGCCACTGCGCGCGGCCGATCTCGCCGCCATCGGCCGAGACGGCGGCGTTGTTGGACATGTTCTGCGGCTTGAAGGGGCGTACCTTCAGCCCGCGGTTGGCGGCGATGCGGCAGAGCCCCGCCACCAATACCGTTTTTCCGACATCCGAGCCGGTGCCCTGGAGCATGATCGTTCTGGTCATGAACCCCTCCTAGCACTCCGGCCTGCAGCCGAAAAGCGCTGAATTACCGCAATCTTGCCGTAATTGACGACCGCGATGCGATGCATTTGCGCAACAGGCCGCCATGCAACGTAAACATGGCTGTCATGCTGTCGAATTTGCGACATTTTGCGCCGTGAACGACCGTGACTTTCCATGCGATCGCGCCTATATCAACGCCATCAGACAGCCGAGGCGTGTGGCTTCGGATTTTTAGGACAAAGACCATGCTGTTCATCTTCAGCAAGCCGAATTTCGTACAGATCGCCTGGAACGGCATCGTTCCCCAGAGCCAGTCCCGCGTGCGCAACGTCGTCATGGACGCGCCTTTCGGTCCGCTCGGCTTCATCCGTACGCGCAACGTCGGCTGATCCTTCGAGCGCGACGTCAGGTCCGCTCGCATGCGACGTCGCCTCTCTCCGGGAGGCGGCGTTTTTCTTTGCCCGCAGTTCAGAGAACGACGCCCTGAAACGGCGAAAGCCGTGCATCCCTCTCGGTGATACACGGCTTGCCAAAATACGCATGGCGGCTATCGACAAACACGCGTCGAAGCCCGGTCACCCCGGTACGCAATACCTTTCCGGAGCGGGCGGCGGTGTCCCCCGCCGTGTTGAAACCAATAGCGGCACATCGTTACCGGACCGTTATCGGGAGCTTAAGCAAAGATGAATCGTCACTTTTTTTGAAAAAATCTGAAATATTTTATTGGACGACAGAGCGGCGCAGACGAGACAGGATATGTCCGCAATCAACGACCATGCCCGACACCCTTCCTGAGCGGACGTGAATATTTGCCCGAATGCGAGCAAACGCCCATTTTTTCCGCTCCAGGCCTGCCGCTTTTTCAGCTTTTCCACCTGTCAAAGAAGGTCTCCTGACAACCCGTCGGCATGCAGGAGGTTGATTTCTCAATAGGAACCCGTAGGCTACCCCCTGTAGCGCACGACGACACGTCTCCGGCGACAGGGTTCCGCCGGTGAACAGAAAAACAGGGATCGGCGCTTTTGCAGCAGGGGGATTGGCTCGCCTCACTGGCATCGAACCTCCATGGCTGTCGCGAAACTTTCGGGCAGACGGGACAACGCAGTAGCCTGCGCTGCCTTCCGGGTTGATTGCTGCATCCAAGACTGGGAGGTCTTAACCTAATGAAGAAGCTCCTTGCTTCCACTATCCTCGCTGCCGGCCTTTATGGCTTTGCCGGTTCTGCCCAGGCGGCAGAGTGCGGCGAAGTTTCCATGGCCGAAATGAACTGGGCCTCGGCAGGCGTTGCCGCGCATGTCGACAAGCTCATCCTCGAAAACGGTTACGGCTGCACCGTGACGCTCGTGACCGGCGACACGATGCCGACCTTCACCTCGATGAACGAAAAGGGCGAGCCTGACGTCGCGCCCGAAATGTGGGTGAACGCCGTGCGCACGCCGCTCGACGCGGCCATTGCCGAGGGACGCCTCATCCAGCTCGCTCCCCTCCTCTCGGAAGGCGGCGTCGAAGGCTGGTGGATCCCGAAATTCCTCGCCGACGCGCATCCCGACATCAAGACCGTCCAGGACGCGCTCAAACATCCCGACCTCTTCCCCGCGCCGGAAGACCCGTCCAAGGGCGCCGTGCACAATTGCCCGTCGGGCTGGAACTGCCAGGTCTCGACGGACAATCTCTATCGCGCGCTCAATGCCGACAAGGATGGCTTCACGCTCGTCGATACTGGGTCGGCAGCCGGCCTCGACGGCTCGATTGCCAACGCTTTCGAAAAGAAGTCCGGCTGGCTCGGCTACTATTGGGCACCGACCGCCATTCTCGGCAAGTACGAGATGACGAAGCTCTCCTTCGGCGTCGACCATGACAAGGCCGATTGGGATGCCTGCACCGCCGTGCCGGACTGCCCGAACCCGAAGGTCAACTCCTATCCGACCTCCGACGTCTTCACCGTAGTGACCAAGGCCTTCTCCGAAAAGGCCGGCGTTGCCATGGACTACATGAAGACCCGCCAGTGGGACAACGGCACGGTCGGCAAGGTTCTGGCCTGGATGGACGCCAACCAGGGCACGAACGAGGACGCCGCAAAGTACTTCCTCGAAACCTATCCCGACATGTGGACCAAGTGGGTTGCCCCCGAGGTCGCCGAGAAGGTCAAGGCCGCTCTCTAAACCGATCGCCGGCAGCCTTTCCCGGCTGCCGGCCTTTTCCGCGACCTGAACAAGCGCATCGGGCATCGTTGCCGCCGCGCATCAAGAAACGGCAGAGGTCGCAAACAGCACAGTATCATCGAGTGGTTCGTGTCATGACGAACCGCAAGCCGGGAAACAGAACAAGAATATCCCTGTGCGCACCGTCTCGTTCGCAATTGCACAAGAATTGCAGTGCGTTGCGAGACAATAACTTCCGGTAGAGAGGGGACAAGAATGGCAGGTCTATGTGAATCGTTGCCAGGCTTTCTTTGTAAATTTCCGGCCTTCAGTGACGTCAGCATCCGTGTAGTCAGAAAAAGTGTCGACGACGGTTTCAAATCGCTCGTTCGAAGCTATGTGAACGCCATCGACGCGATGGTGCAGCCACTGCAATGGTTTCTGAACTATCTCGAGCGGCTGTTCGTCAGCTCACCCTGGCCGATTATTCTATTGATCATGCTGGCCATCGTCTATTTCGGCAGCCGCAATATCAGGATCACCATCGGCACGGCCGTCTCGATGCTTGCCATCGGCCTGCTCGGCCTGTGGAACGACACGATGGTGACGCTCGCCATGGTGACGGTCTGTACGTTCATCGCCATCCTGATCGGCATTCCGATCGGCATTCTCATGGCCCGGTCCGACCGGGTGCAGGGCATCATCAACCCGATCCTCGACGTGATGCAGACGATGCCGAGCTTCGTCTACCTCATTCCCGTCGTCATGATCTTCGGCATCGGCAAGGTGCCGGGGCTCATCGCGGTCGTCATCTACGCCGTGCCGCCGATGATCCGCCTCACCAATCTCGGCATCCGGCTTGTCGACAAGGAAGTTCTCGAGGCGGCCGACGCCTTCGGTTCCTCCGGCTGGCAGAAGCTCAAGAACGTGCAGATGCCGCTGGCGCTGCCCACCATCATGGCCGGCATCAACCAGACGATCATGATGTCGCTCGCCATGGTCGTGGTCGCCTCCATGGTCGGCGTCGGCGGTCTCGGCAAGAACGTGCTTCAGGCCATCAACAACCAGTTCTTCACGGTCGGGTTCCTCAACGGGTTCGCGCTCGTGGCCATCGCCATCATTTTCGACCGCACAAGCCAGGCCTATGGCAAGCGGCTGCAGAAGCATTCGGAGGTAATTCATGGTTAGTCATGCAATCGAGGTCCGCAATCTCTACAAGATTTTTGGCCCGCGGGGCGGTGACTATGTCGATGCGGTGAAGAACGGTCTTGGCAAGGCGGAACTGAACGAGAAATACGGCCACGTTCTCGGCCTGCGCGACATCAACATCTCCATGCCCGCCGGCGGCATCATGGTGGTGATGGGGCTTTCGGGTTCCGGCAAGTCGACGCTGATCCGCCACATCAACCGCCTGATCGACCCGACCGCCGGCGAAGTGCTCTATGACGGCGTCGACGTCTGCAAGATGAGCGAGAACGACCTTCGCGAATTCCGCCGCCACAAGACGGCGATGGTGTTCCAGAAGTTCGCGCTGCTGCCGCATCGCACCGTGCTCGAAAACACCGTCTACGGCCTGGAAATCCAGGGCGTGGGCCAGGAAGAGCGCGAGAAGCGGGCAAAGCAGTGGATCGCCCGGGTCGGCCTGTCCGGCTTCGAGAACCACTATCCGAACCAGCTGTCGGGCGGCATGCAGCAGCGCGTGGGCCTTGCCCGCGCATTGACCAATGACGCCGATATCCTGCTGATGGACGAAGCCTATTCGGCGCTCGACCCGCTCATCCGCGTCGACATGCAGACCGTGCTTCTCGATCTCCAAAAGGAGCTGAAGAAGACCGTCGTCTTCATCACGCACGATCTCGACGAGGCGCTTCGCCTCGGCGACAAGATCGCCATCCTGCGCGACGGCATGGTCGTGCAGCAGGGCACCGGCCAGGAAATCGTGCTCAACCCGGCGGACGAGTACATCACGGCCTTCGTGAAGGAAGTGAACCGCGGTCGCGTGGTTAATGTCGAGACGATCATGGCGCCGCTGTCGGGCACTCCCGAGGGCATGCCGATCGTCAAGGGCACCGTGCTGGAAGCGGCCGCCCGCGCTATGACCTCGGTGAACCAGACGCTCGCCCATGTGGTGGACGAGAACAATCGTCCGGTGGGTGCGATCAGCCTCAGCGCGATCATCTCCAGCATGGTGACGCCGACGAGCCACGAGGCGAAGGCGGCCTGAGCCGACACGGCGACCCTGGCGAACAAACGTCCCGCCGCGCGCTTTGCGGCGGGATTTTTTGCGCCTAGCTGCGGGTGCCGAGCGCCAGCCTGCACGCCAGTCCCGCAAAGACGCTCGCCAGCAAATACTGCGGCAGCCGGGGGAAACGGCTGATGGAGCCGAGGCGGCTTCGCAACTGGCTACCCAGCAGGATGACCATGCCGTTCACGAAGAGACCCACACCGTTCAAGACCGTGGCCAGCACGGCCATCTGCACCGGCAGCGACGCGCCGGAGGGATCGGCGAACTGCGGAAAGAGCGCCAGCACGAACAGCGCCATCTTCGGGTTGAGGAGGTTCGTGGCGAGGCCTTCGGAGAAAATCCGTTTGCCCGACAGCCGCTTCAGCGTCGCCGACGGAGAAAAGGCGGATCCTTCCGACCGCATGGTCTTGTAAGCAAGATAAAGCAGGTAGATGCAGCCGGCCCAACGTACGATTTCATAGGCGATGGGAACGGTGAGGAAAAGTTGGGACAGGCCAAGGCCGGCCGCGAACGCGTGGCAATAGGTGCCGGCGGCGATGCCGGCATAGGTCAGGAAACCGGCGGACCGCCCCTGGCTGACGCTACGCGACGCGATGAGCAGCATATCCGGACCGGGCGTCGCGGTCAGAACCAGGGACGCGGCGGCAAAGAGCATGAAGGTGGAGAAATCCGGCATGAGAGTTTCCTTTTGGAATGGAGCCGGAATTCCGGTTTAGCAGCATCACGCCGGGGCACAACCGCCGAGTCGCCTGAAACATCATTTTGTTTGCCGGCAATGCATCGTTGCAATCACATAAGGAAATCTTTATATGATGCGACAAACAGAAGGATCCGCCCATGACCGCCACGAACAAGCTTGCCAACCTGCTCGCCGAAAAGCCCTTCCTGCTTGCCGATGGTGCAACGGGCACCTCGCTCTTCGCCATGGGCCTGGAAGCTGGCGAAGCGCCGGAGTTGTGGAACGAGGCCAAGCCCGAAAACATCACGAAACTGCACCAGGACTTCGTCGATGCCGGAGCGGACATCATCCTTACCAACACGTTCGGCGGCACGCGCCACCGCCTGAAGCTGCACCACGCCCAGGACCGCGTCTTCGACCTCAACAAGACGGCCGCCGAGATCGCCCGCGCCGTCGCCGACAAGGCTGAGCGCAACGTCATCGTCGCCGGCTCCGTCGGCCCGACCGGCGAACTGCTCGTGCCGCTTGGCGCGCTGACCTATGACGACGCCGTCGCCGCCTTCGTCGAGCAGATCGAAGGCCTCAAGGCCGGCGGCGCCGACGTCGCCTGGATCGAAACCATGTCCTCGCCCGAGGAAATCCGTGCCGCCGCGGAAGCCGCCACCAAGGTCGGCATGCCCTTCGTCTATACCGGCTCGTTCGATACGGCCGGCAAGACCATGATGGGCCTTCATCCGCGCGACATCCATGGCGTTGCCGGCGATATCGGTGCGGGACCTCTGGCCGTTGGCGCCAATTGCGGCGTCGGCGCATCCGACATCCTCTCCTCGCTGCTCGACATGACGGGTGCCAACCCGTCCGCAACCGTGGTCGTCAAGGGCAATTGCGGCATTCCGGAATTTCGCGGCTCGGAAATCTATTATTCCGGCACGCCGCCATTGATGGCCGAATATGCCCGTCTCGCCCGCGATGCCGGCGCGCGCATCATCGGCGGCTGCTGCGGCACGTCCTGCGAGCACCTCGCCGCCATGCGCGTCGCGCTCGATGCGCACGAGCCGCGTGACCGCCCCACCCTCGAAGCCATTGTTGAAAAGATCGGCCCGCTGCGCAACAAGACGGCCGACGAAAGCGCCGCCCAGCCGACCCGCGAACGCGGCGGCCGCCGCCGCGGCTAAGGTCGGGTCTTCCTATCAAGATCAGCCGCCCCGGTCGGCGCCGTGGGCGGCTTTTTCATGCGCGTAGCGATGGCCATTACCTGCAAGGTAATCGATCCGCCGCACGGCGCCGTCTAGGGTCCTCTCACCGAAACCCGGTAGAGGAGACCCCGATGACCACCTACGCAATCGCCCATCTTCGCAACGTCGCGTTCGGCCCCGACATCATCGCCTATCTCGAAGGCATCGATGCGACCATGGCGCCGTACGGCGGAGCATTCGTGTTGCATGGCGAGGGCAACAAGCGGGTGCTCGAAGGCGCCTTCGCCGGTGACATCGTCATGCTGTCTTTTCCGGACCGCAAGGCGGCGGAAGACTGGTACGCTTCGCCCGCCTATCAGGAAATCCTGCCGCTGCGCACCCGCAATTCCGACGGGGATGTTCTGCTGGTCGATGGCGTGGAAGACGGACACAGGGCGACCGATATTCTGGACTAGCCACCAGAGGAGAAGCCTCGCGGACAAGCCCGCGAGGTCGTTGAAATCAGGCTTCCGACAAAAATTCCCGCCAGGCCGCAAGGCCCACCTCAATGTTCCGGCGCCCGACACCGACGCGGAAACGGTCCACCGGGACAGGCAGAAGCGCAGAGACGAAAAGGCTGGAGGGCAGCAGCAAAACACCCTTTTCTTCCACCAGTCGGCGGCAATGTTCTTCCACGCCATCCTTTCCCAGATAGCGCGTGAAGGCGACGCAACCGCCATCGGGCGCGACCCATTCGTAGAGATCGGGATAGTCGGCGAAGAAGGCGCCGATCTTGGCGATATTTTCCGCGCAGATCGCACGGTTGCGACCAAAGATCGTCTCGCGCGCCTTGATCGCGATACCGGCCAGCACCTCGGAGGGGCGCGCGTTGCAGATGGAGAGATAATGTTTCATCTTCTCCATACGTTCGAGCAGCGCATGGTCGCGGCAGGCGATCCAGCCGATGCGCAGACCCGGCAGGCCATACGCCTTGGACATCACATTGAGCGAAATGCCCTTGTCGAAGAGATCGGCGGCCTGCGGCAGGCGCTTTGCAGCGTCGGTTTCGAGCCCGCGATAAACCTCATCGGAAAAGAGATGGATGCCACGTTCGGCACACAGCGCGACAAGCTCGCGGAAAATGTCCTGGTCGGCGATCGTTCCGGTCGGATTGTTCGGGAAATTGACGGCGATAAGTCTGGTTTCCGGGCGAAGTGCAGCACGGACGTCGTCGAGATCGAGCTGCCAGCGGTTTTCCGGGCGGAGCGCTATACCGGTCACTTTGCCTGTGATGGTAACCGGCATCGTCTCCATCGACTGGTAGTTCGGCACCGTGACGATGGCGTGGTCCCCAGGCCCGAGCAGCGCCAGCATGGCGCAATACAGCCCTTCTTCCGCGCCGGCGAAGGTCAGAATGTCGGCGCCGGACAGTGTCTCATAGGTCGAGGCGATGGTTTCGCGCAGCGCCGGCGCGCCCCAGGTCTCGGTGTAGCCGAGCGAAACGCGCTCCCAGGCCTCGCGATCTTCGGGACCGGCCAGCGCCAGAAGCTCCGACATGGTCATGGTCTCGGCGTCGCTCGCCGTCATATGGTGGCGCGCCTTGAACTCCCAGCGCGAAAAATGGGTCTCAAGGCGGAAATCCGGCAGGGTGGTCATGACGTCATGTCCTTCTGGCTCTGGCGCCGGGCATCGGCGAGATAGTTGTAGATCGAGGCGCGCGAGGCGCCGATAAGGCCGGCGAGATGATCGACGGCGTTGCGGGTCTGGAAGAGGCCGCGCTCGTCCAGCATTGTCACGAGCGCCACGCGGTCGCCCTTCTTGAGGGCAGTGAGCGCCAGCCCACGACTGCGCAGCCAATCGTGCAGCGCCGTGTTGATTTCCTCGCGCCAATCGCCGGCAAAGAGCGCGGGCGGGCGCGACGCGGCAACGCCGGTGAAGGCGGAGAGAAGCTTCGCCGCCGCCTCGAAATGCGAGACGTCCATGTTGATACAGAGCAGGCCAAGTGCCTGACCGTAGTCGTCCTTCAGCACGGCGGTCACGGATTTCAGCCGGCGGCCGTCCTCGCCGGTCTTTTCGTAGGGACCATAGACGCCGGCCTCGCCCACCTCGGCCAGTTCCTCCCCGACAAGGGATTCCATGCCCGGCTTGCGGCCGGAAAAGGCGTTCCAGATGCCGGCGACCAGCCCGGTTTCGAGATCGTGCAGCACGACTTCGGCATGGGGATAGAACAGGGTCGAGATGGCCGCGGCCGTCGCGGCGTGCTGGCGGAGCAGCAGATCGGCGTTTGATGAATCGAACATGGCGGCAAACAATCCAAAATTGGATAATTTGTCAACATTGGATTTTTAGTCCAAAAACTTTTCGCCGCTTGCGAGGGCTTCTGCAGCGTCCTATCCAAGGCAAAGACGATTCTGAAGGGGATGAACATGAGTGCGGACCTTGCAGCCTTTCCGGACCGGGACACCGTTGCCGACAAGCTTGCGGCCCTTGGCGAAGGCGAGCAGGCGTATCTGCGCCTCCTCATGGAAAACCCACAGCAGGATGAAAACCTGCTCGAAGGCCTTCACGTCTGCCTGAACCGAGCTGCGGCCGCGCCCTTCCTCAATTCGCTGAAGCTGGAAAGGCTCGGCGAATGGCTGGGCGAAACGGCACCCACGCGACTGCAGATCCGCCTCATGGAAACCGCCCGCTCCAGCCAGCACGCCGCGCACACCGCCCTGCGTACGGGGCTAACCCGCTCCGGCGGCCTCGAAAAGGCCTATCCGAAAGCCTGATCCAAGCCCGCCGTCAGCGGCCCGAAGGATTTGCGGATCAGATCCGCCATGCCGTCGATCGCCGGCCCACCGCGACGGGGATTGCGTTTCAGCACGACGCGCGAGGAATCGACGACCGGAAACCCGTCGGCAAGTGTCAGCTCCCGTGCACCCGGCGGAATGTTGCTGCGGGCAAGCGGCGCGATGGCGAGGCCGCTTGCCACTGCCGACCGCAGGCCGCTGCTGGTATCGCTGGTATAGGCGACGCGGTACGGGATCGCGTGGCGTTCCAGTGAACGTTGGGCAAATTCCCGGCACCAGACCGAACGCCGATAGAATGCGACGGGTACCGGACGCTCCAGATGCAGATTATGCGCGACGGACGCCACCCAGACCGTCGGATCGATCGCCAGAAGCTCGCCGGAAATGCCGCCGTCCCACTCGAAGATGACGGCGAGATCGAGTTCGTCCGCCTCCAGCGCTTCCATCTGCTGGGCCGTATAGCCGCAAAACACCGTCACCTCTGCTCCAGGATGGGCCTCCGCGAAACCGGCCAGCGCATTGGGCAGAACCGTCTGGTTGTATTCCTCGGGGATGCCCACCCGCACCGGCCCGTCGAGCGGTAGGGTACGCATCGCTGCCGTCGTCTCGTCGACCAGCCCGACAATGCGCTTCGCATAGGGAAGCAGCCTCTGCCCCTCCATCGTCAGGCCGACACCGCGCGGGCCGCGTTCGAAGAGTTTTGCGCCGATGGAATCCTCCAGCTTGCGCACCTGCATGCTGATTGCCGATTGCGTACGCCCCAGCCGGTCCGCGGCGTGCGTGACATTGCCCGCCTGCGCGACGGCCGCGAAAATCCTGAGGAGATCACTTTCGAGAGGTGGATACATGGCGCCATCGCTTTTTCTGATGTCTGCCATCATCGCTATTCGTTTGTGAAATGTCTACGGCTTTGCTTGGCTCTCTCGCAGAAGGAAAGGCGAAGGGCATGGATATTTTGACAAAACTGCGGACGCTGTTGGCCCGCTATCGGCAGAAACGGCTGGAGCGCGAGGCCCTGCGGCTGCTCATCGCGCGCGGAGATCGGCGATTGCTGCGGGATGCGGGGCTCAGCCTGGCCGAAGGCGACCATCCGCGCGTCGAGCCTCTACCCCGAACGAAGGAGAGGCGCTGGACGGCGCCCCTCATCCGGTTGCCGCGACCGTCTCTCCACAAGCACGTCGGGAGGGATGTTGCACCGGCCTCCGAAAGCAGCCGGCCCGCCGCGTAAGGGGAGGCTCGCAGCTTGCTCCTTCTCCCCTTTCACGGAGAGAAGGAGCCGGCAGACCGCATGGGCGAGCTTTCACTTCTCGCCGGAAAGCCCACCGGCGAGCTGCACCAGTTTCACGAACTCCGCCCGGTAGCCGAAGGGATCGTTGCCCCTCGCGGCTTCGGAAAGGCCGAGGATCGATCCATAGGCATAGTCCTGCAATGCGGACACACCCTTGAGCTTCTGCCCGAAGGCGGCAACCGCAACGGAGAAGCGTATGTCCGTGGAGGCCGCGTTCACATCGGCAATGGCATTGGCGTCCGTCACCGGCATGGTGACGAGTTCGCTTTTGTCGCTATCCGGTTTCTTCCAGCGCATTTTCAGGAAGGCAAGCTCGCCGCCACTGGCGGCAGGCGTTGCCGCCGCATCGCCCTTGCCGTAGCGCAGGGGATCGTTCAGCACTGCGGGGCTGCCCTTCGGTGTCACCTCGTAGATCGCGGTCACCCGATGGCCGGAGCCGATATCGCCGGCATCCACCTTGTCGTCGTTGAAGTCCTCGCGGTTGAGAATGCGGGTCTCGTAGCCGATCAGGCGGTATTCGGCGATGCGCTCCGGGTTGAACTCAATCTGGAACTTGACGTCCTTGGCGATGGGGAAGAGCGAGGAGCCAGCCTCCTCGACCAGCGTCTTCTGCGCTTCGGCGAGCGTATCGATATAGGCGGCCGTGCCGTTGCCGTTCTGCGCCAGCGCCTGCATCATGCCATCGTTGTAGTTACCCCGGCCAAAGCCGAGTACGGAGAGGAAGATGCCGCTTTTGCGGCGTTCCTCGATGATACGCTTCAGGTCCTCGTCGCTCGCCGGACCGACATTGAAATCGCCGTCCGTGGCCAGCATGACGCGGTTGACGCCATCCTTCTTGAAGGCCTTTTGCGCCAGCTTGTAGGCGGCCTCGATGCCCTCGGCACCGGCCGTCGAGCCGCCGGGTTCGAGATTGTCGATGGCGTCGAGGATTTTCTGGCGATCCTTCGCCGCCGTCGGCTCCAGCACCACGCCGGCATCGCCGGCATAGGTGACGATCGAGACCGTATCCGTCTCCTTCAGCTTGCCGACCAGCAGGCGAAAGGCACTCTTGAGCAGCGGCAGCTTGTCGGCCTCGTCCATCGAGCCGGAGACATCGATCAGGAAGACGAGATTGGCCGACGGCTGCTCCGTCGCCACGGTCTCAAAACCCTTGATGCCGATATGCAGGAGCTCGGTGTCCTTGTTCCACGGCGTCGGCATGACGGTGACGGTGGCGTTGAACGGCTTTTCCGCCGTCTCCGGCCCCTTCCAGTCATAGGGGAAGTAGTTGACCAGCTCCTCGACGCGCACCGAATCCGGCTCCGGCAGGCTACCGCCGAGCAGCGCGCCGCGCATATAGGAATAGGAGGCCGTGTCGACATCCGCGGAAAAGGTCGAGACCGGATCGGTGGCGACACTCTTCACCGGGTTCGGATCGGCGGAGGCGAAGCGCTCGCGGTCTTCTTCCGGCATGGGCATGGCGATGCTGTCCGCCACTGCGGAGGACTGCGTCACCGCACGGCTCAGCGCCGGTGTGTTCGCGGCACCGCCGACGGCGAGCGATTCCGGCATGGCGGCAGCCATTTCCTCGTCGCGACTTTCGGCAATCGGTGCGGGTTCGGCAGCGATCGCCTTTGCGTCCGCATTCGGAGTCGAACGCTTGGCACCACCACCGACGGCCTGCTCTTTATTCAGAAGCTTATGAATCTCGCCAGCGTCGACGCCTAGCGACGTCTTCTTGTCGACACGTGCGCGAAGCTCACCCTCGACAGGCTTTGCAGCGATCTCCGTTTCCGTCGTCAGCGGCACCGTGCCGTTGCGCACCATTTCATAGGTGACGAGGCCAGCGACAGGCACGACAAGCAGGGTGGCAAGGGCCGAGCCGGCCAAGAGTTTGCGGTTCATGATGGGGCTCCATATCCGGTTGAAGATGGAGTTTTGACGCCCGTCCCTGGTCGATCCTTGGGGAGCATCCGCATTTTTTTCCGCATTGTCGAAAGCCTGCATGGCAACGGCAAGCGCCGCAGCGCGGACAGAGGCGTCAGCGGCCGGTGCGGCGCGGCGGGCGAGTTTTTCGAGGTCGAGATCGGTCATATCCTATCCTTCCGTCACGCGGCGGCATCGCGCAAAAGCACCTTCAGGCGCTTGCGGGCTTCGTGCACATGCCAGGAAATCGTCGTTTCGGCGCAGCCGAGAACATCGGCCGCCGCGGCGTGGCTCAGGCCCTCACTGTAGATCAGCAGCACCGCGTCGCGCTGCTTGTCCGGCAGTTGCCGCACAGCCTGCCACAGTTCTTCGCTGCCCTCTTCCGGCGGGCCGCCATCGAGCACCGCCTGTTCACGCAGATAGGCCGCATCGCGCCATTCGGCACGGCGGCGCTTGCGCATCTGGTCGCGCGCGGCATTCAGCGTCACGGTATAGAGCCATGTGCCAAAGCGGCTTGCGCCCTTGAAGCCGCGGATAGCGTTGGCGAGACGTATGCACACCTCCTGCGCCACATCCTCGGCATCCTGCCGGTCGCCGCACCATCGCCAGGCGACGGCATGAATGAAATCATAGCGGCCTTCGATCAGGGCGGCGAAAGCCTGCCTGTCTCCCGACGCCGCCTTTTCGACAAGTTCTGTTTCCACGGGTCCATCCCGATTGCGTGCACTATCCTCTCAGACGTGTCTCAGGCAGCGATCCTTGGGTGTTTTTCAAAAAAATCATTACCAGGGCAGATTTTTCACGACGGCGATGATCGTACCCATCGCCGCATCCCGGTCATGCCGGCGGATTTCCGGGGCGTAGAGGCTGGAAATGCTGCCATCGAGAAACAGCGCATTCCGGCTCTGAAGCCGGTCGCGGAAGAGCGTCGCGAAATCGTGAAAGCGCACCGGATCGTTCGAAATCGCAAAGGCAACGCGCCCGTCCGGCAGAACGCCGACGCCGTTGCGGATCTGCAAACTGGTCGCATCCGGCAGAAAGCGTGGGTGGATTTTTCCGTCGATTACCAGCATCGGCCCCGACTGCGTCGCCTCACGCGGTGAAAGCCCGGCTTTCGCAAAAGCTTCCGTCTCCATCACACCCGCTTCGCCATCCCCCACCCAAAACACGCCGTTGGGTTTCATGAAGAAATTACCGAAGGCATCGGCATGGTTGAGCTCGCCCGCCTCCCGGCCTTGCTCGACCAACAGCCCGACCGGCCCGTAGTCCGGATGATACATGCCGCCATTCATGGCGAAGCTCATGTGCTGGCCGTTGCGCAGGAGATGCGTGTTGAGCTGATCATAGGTCGCACCCCGCGCCTCCAGCGTTCCTGCGCCAAAAAGCCGGATCGTGTCCTTGGCGAGATCGAAGGTGCAGACAGTGTAGCGACCGGAGAGATGCTCGATCACGGCGCATTTCGGCGGCTCGGCCATGGCGATGCTCCGCAGGGCAAAAGTGGCAAGCAGGATGGAGAAGAACAGGAAGGGTCGCATAGCTATCGGCTCAAGGGGCAATGCGGCGAATTTAGCGACGAACCGTGCTCAAAGCGACAGCGCCGCCATGTGGAAGCGCAGTTGTGCGTCGTTGTAGCGGTAGGTTGCACCGACCGGGCAGGCCGTGCGGGCGAAGCAGCCCTTGGCCATGCAGCCGCCCTGTCCTTCCGCCGTGCGAAGGTGCGTGCGACAGACAGGCACGTCGAATTTTTCCGGGCGCACCGCGCTGACGGGACAGGCGGCGAGGCAGGGCTTGTCCGGACAACTATCACAGGGATGCGCGGCACGGACTGCCGGTTCGTCAACGATCGGTTCGGCAAAACCGAGGGCGCCGCGGTAGCCGTGCCACAGGCCGTGCACAGGGTGGATGAGGATACCGAGCGGCGAGGCTTTGAGGCCTTCGGCGCGCATGGCCCATTGCTGGAAAGGCTGCCAGGGCGGATCGGAAGGAAACCACACCGCTGCCTCCACCGTGGTGGCGATGGGGCGGATGACGGCTTTCGACCAGGTGTCGAGCGGGTCACTGCCGCCGTGGTCCGATTGGGTTTCCCGCCAGTGGGAAAAAGCCGACCACAGAGAGCTGCCGATATTACCGACAAGGGCGACGCTCCTTGCGGAACGGCCATCAGTCAAACGCGGGGCCGCCTCACCTTCCGTGAAATTCAAAAAACCGCGCAAAAAAAGACCGTGCGGCTCGAGAGCCGCACGGATGTTTTCTAGATCGGGGGAACGCGCCCTCACTTGGTCACGTCCCCTTTGAGTTCGTAGTGGGGACGCCAGACTTCCTTCTGGATCATGTCCGCCACCCGTATTGCTCCGCCTTGCTCCCTGGCGCGATCGGGACCCTTTCAGGTGAAGGCGTCGGGCATCGAGTCCTTGCGCTCCTTGATATAGGCGAGCAAGGCGTCGTCGATGGCCGGATCGAGATAGGGCGCCTCGTAGTGTTCCAACCAGGTGCGGCAGAGCGCATTGGCACGGTCTTCGATGCGCTTCTGTCCCTCGATCTCCCACTGCTCGAACGAGTTATTGTCGGCGAGCGGCGAGCGGTAGAAGGCGGTCTGGAAGTTGGCCTGGGTATGGGCGCAGCCGAGATAGTGGCTGCCCGGACCGACTTCACGGATGGCGTCGAGCGCCTGCGCGTTCTCCGAAAGGTCGATGCCCTCGGCGAACTTCTGCTGCATGCCGAGCTGGTCCTGGTCGATCATGAACTTCTCGTAGGAGGCGACGAGGCCGCCTTCCAGCCAACCGGCGGCGTGCAGCACGAAGTTCGTGCCGGCCAAGAGCGTCATGTTCAGCGTGTTGGCCGATTCATGGGCGGCCTGCGCGTCCGGGATTTTTGAGCCACAGAGCGAACCGCCGGTACGGAACGGAATGCCGAGACGGCGGGCGAGCTGTGCCGCGCCATAGGAGACGAGCGACGGCTCCGGCGAACCGAAGGTCGGCGCGCCCGACTGCATGGAGATCGAGGCCGCGAAGGTGCCGAACAGCACCGGCGCACCCTTGCGGATGAGCTGGGTGAAGGCGGCACCGGCGAGAACTTCGGCAAGGATCTGCGTCAGCGTGCCGGCGACCGTGACCGGGCTCATGGCGCCGGACAGGATGAACGGCGAGACCACGCAGGCCTGGTTATGACGGGCATAGACCTTCAGCGCACCCACCATGGTCTCGTCGAAGACCATCGGCGAATTGGCGTTGATGAGGTTCATCATGACGGTGTTGTTTTCGACGAACTCGTCGCCGAAAACTAGCTTGGCCATCGCGATCGAGTCTTCCGCGCGTTCCGGCGCGGTGACGGAGCCCATGAACGGCTTGTCGGAATATTTCAGGTGGGTGTAGACCATGTCCAGGTGACGCTTGTTCACGGGGACATCGACCGGCTCGCAGACCGTACCGCCGGACGAATGCATCGACGGCGCCATATAGGCGAGCTTCACGAAATTGCGAAAGTCCTCGATCGTCGCATAGCGTCTGACGCCATCGAGGTCACGCACGAAGGGAGGGCCGTAGACCGGTACGAAGACGGTCGCCTTGCCACCAATGTGCACGCTGCGCTCGGGATTGCGGGCATGCCAGGTGAACTGCGATGGTGCGGTCTTCAGGAGTTCACGGCAGAGCCCCTTGGGGAAATGCACGCGCTCGCCGCGCACATCCGCGCCCGCCTCGCGCCAGAGCTGGAGCGCTTCGGCATCGTCACGGAATTCGATGCCGATCTCTTCCAGAATGCGATCCGCATTGGCTTCGATAAGCTGCAGGCCCTCTTCGTCGAGGACTTCATATTCCTTGATCTTGCGGGTGATGTAGGGGAGCGACGGACCCGGGCCGCCGCCGGTGCGCGATGCGCGCCGTGCGGCCGCCCCGCGACCCTCGCGCGAACGGCGACCACCGCCTTCACCGGCGCCCTCGCCTGCCACCTGCTGAATATCGTCGCTCATGATCCGTCTTTCCTTGTTATTCCGATGCTGGAAGGCACCTTTGATCTTTGTTCCGGCGCCCGAACCGCGCCTCTTTTTCTATGCTAGCAAGCCGCGAAGACGGGGCGGTTCTCAATGCGCCAAGCGGTGGCGCACGCGGGATACCGGCCCGGCCGCGACTATAGCGGGATTGCGACGGACATCGTAGCGGCATTGTCTTGTTTGCACTGTCAATTCACGGCTTTACGGGCTATTCATGCAAGAAGCGGGAGGCGGGTCGCTTTTCGCCATATGCGACGTCGCTTTCAAAATCAGGTTCGCGCCAGAGGAAGGCTATTCCTTGTGATGAGAGCCTGCCGCCGCAGCGCCACTGGAGACGAGGAACCAATATGTCTGACGACGAAATCATTCTCGCCGATCTCTCCGACGAAGAGCTTGTGCAGCAGATGCACGACGACCTCTACGACGGCCTCAAGGAAGAGATCGAAGAGGGCACCAACATCCTGCTCGCGCGCGGCTGGGTCCCCTACGACGTGCTCACCCAGGCGCTCGTCGAAGGCATGCGCATCGTCGGCGTCGACTTCCGCGACGGCATCCTCTTCGTTCCCGAAGTGCTGCTTTCGGCCAACGCCATGAAGGCCGGCATGTTCATCCTGCGCCCGCTGCTTGCCGCCACCGGCGCACCGAAGCAGGGCAAGATGGTCATCGGCACCGTCAAGGGCGACATCCACGACATCGGCAAGAACCTCGTCGGCATGATGATGGAAGGCGCTGGCTTCGACGTCATCGACCTCGGCATCAACAACCCGGTCGAAAACTACCTGGAAGCCATCGAGCGCGAACAGCCCGACATTCTCGGCATGTCCGCCCTGCTGACGACGACCATGCCCTACATGAAGGTGGTCATCGACACGATGAAGGAAAAGGGCCTGCGCGACGATTACGTCGTTCTCGTCGGCGGCGCGCCGCTGAACGAGGAATTCGGCAAGGCTGTCGGTGCCGACGCCTACTGCCGCGACGCGGCCGTCGCCGTGGAAACCGCCAAGGAATTCATGAAGCGCAAGCACAACATGCTCGCCGGCTGATCATGACATTCGACGGCGCCGGTCTTGAATCGGCGCCGTCGACCTACGACCTTAGTTTGCAGCTCTTTCGACGCTGCGGCCGGCATCCTGCGTCGCATCTACGGCGTTGGCGGTATCCCGACCCATGCCGCGAATGGTGTTGCCGCAGGCGCTGAGCGCGACAAGCGCGGCGAGAACGATACTGATCTTGGTCAGGTGTGTCCCAGTCATGGTTGGAGTCCCTCTTCATGGATATGGTTGACGCAGAACTTCAGCTTGGAAGTCTGAACGCTGAACGCACGAAAGCCGAAAAAGTTCGCGTGATCGCCTGCGGCGCGATTGCCCGCGAGGTCATCGCCATCCGCGATACGAACGGCCTTGCCCATATCGACCTCCAGTGTCTCCCCGCCATCTGGCACGCCCATCCCGAAAAAATCGCGCCCGGTGTCGAACAGGCAATCGCCGAGGCGCGGGCTGAGGGCTTTTCACGCATCTTCGTCGGCTATGCGGATTGCGGCACGGGCGGCCTGCTCGATCGGGTCTGCGAACGCGAGGGCATCGAGCGGATCGCCGGGCCGCACTGTTACTCCTTCTTCGCCGGCAACGCGGCCTTCGCTGCCAAGGATGACGACGTCACCTCGTTCTTCCTCACGGACTTCCTCGCCCGCCAGTTCCGCGCCTTCGTCATCGAGCCGCTTGGCCTCGACCGGCACCCGCAGCTGAAGGACATGTATTTCGGCAACTACACCAAGGTCGTCTATCTCTCGCAAATCGAGGACGAGGGCCTGCAGCAGAAGGCCAGGGAAGCCGCCGACTATCTCGGCCTCGCCTACGAATACCGCTATACCGGCTATGGCGATCTGACGGGCGCGTTGCTTCAGGTGCGCTGACTAACCAATCCTTAGCCTTGCCCGCGAAATCCACCGCCGCAGTTACCGCTTCCTAAGGCCTGCCGGCAATGATGCCGCCAGATATCGGCGGGGCCTGCACATGACGACTTTCGAGACGCGGACGGAAACGGTGGCGATGCTGATCCAGCCCGGCCACAATCCGGAAGTCATCGTCAATGCCGTGAGAGCCATCTTCCCGAACCTCGTCGTCATCGAGGAACAGCCCGAATCGAAAAAGCTCTTCATTCTCAGGCGGGCGAAGAAACTCGGCTGGCCGCAGGCGCTCGGCCAGCTCGCAACCATGGTCGTCTCCAAATACGGAAAGCGCTTCACGGTGAAGCGCGCTGCGGAAATCCGTGAACAATTCGGGGTAAGCGGCACTATCGACCCGACAATTCCCCGGGTCGCCATCTCCTCCGCAAATAGCCCGGACCTTCTGAAGGCGCTCGGCGACATCCGCCCGGCCGCGCTGCTCCTCTTCAGCTGCCGTATGCTGAAGGCCTACACGCTTGCCGCCATTCCCTGCCCCGTCCTCAATTTCCACGCCGGCATCATCCCGCAATATCGCGGCCTGCAGGGCGGCTATTGGTCGCGCATCCTGTCGGATGAGGAGAATTTCGGCGGCACGGTTCACCTTGTCGACGCCGGCGTCGATACCGGCGACACGCTCTACCAGCAGCGCACGAAACCTTCCAAACGCGACACGATGCACACCTATCCGCTGCTCCAGACGGCCGTCTCGACAGGCATCATCGTCAAGGCACTGGAAGATGCCGTCACCGGAAACCTCAAGCCCTTGAAAATAGCGGCGCCGTCGCGGCAATGGTATCATCCGCCGATCTGGACCTGGCTCTGGAACGGCGTGACCCGCGGCATCTGGTAAATCCTCTGGACAGTCAAATCCCGCGTCGTTTTTGAGCATGGGGCAGTCGTGGCGAGTGAAGCCCGCGACGTCGCCACAAAGCATTGTCAATGCGAGGAGAATTTTGACATGGCAGACCGCATCATCGTCTACTGGCGCGACATTCCCGCCCAGGTGATCATCAAGAAGGGCCGCACGACGGCCAAGCGGGAACTCTCGCTGCGCTTCACCGAGGCGATCGACATGTGCGCCATGCGCACGGGGGCGGCGGAAACGGACGACTATCTCGCCGAATGGCGCAAGGCCGAGCCGACGCCGGTTTCCGACGACCTCGAAGCGGAAGCGGACAAGGCCGCAGCCGAACTCGAATCCGCCTATGACCGCGAACGGCTCGTCGCGCTCGTCAAGGCCGGAGGCCGCGACAATGGCTGATGCCGTCCAAAAGCCCGGCAACGCCGCGCCCGCCAAGAAGGCCGCCACCGGCGCCTTCACCCCGGCGGGCGTTTCGCCGAACCGCCGCTCACGCCACAAATACACGATCCGCCTTTGGGCCGTGCGCAATTCCCGCTTCTTCGAGTGGTTCTACCACCGCTTCGCCGAAGTCTTCCTTCTCCTCCATCCCGTCTGGAAGCTTTTGGGTTACCAGCGCGTCGAGCGTCCCATCACCTTCGTCGAAAAGCACGTGAAGGGCTTTCTCTTCGACTGTCGCATGTGCGGCCAGTGCGCGCTGTCGTCCACGGGCATGTCCTGCCCGATGAACTGTCCCAAACAGCTTCGCAACGGCCCCTGCGGCGGCGTTCGCGCCAACGGAAATTGCGAAGTGGAGCCGGACATGCCCTGCGTCTGGGTCCAGGCGTGGAAGGGCTCCCAGAACATGGTCAAGGGAGATGCCATCATGAACGTGCAGAAGCCGGTGAACCAGTCGCTGCGCGAAACCTCCTCCTGGCTGCGCGTGACGGCCGAAGCCGCAGCGGCCAGGGAAGCTGCCGCTGCCGCCGGAAAGGACGCCTGAGCCATGGCGAATATCGACGAAAACCCGCTTGGCCCCCACCTTCCGCTCGATCCCCTGCCCGGCCACTCCTCGCTCGGCCGGCTGGAGCGCGTGCTGCGCCGCGGCGAATTTGCCGTTACGACGGAACTGAACCCACCCGATAGCGCGAACCCGGAAGACGTCTACGAACGCGCCGCGATCTTCGACGGCTGGGTGGACGGCATCAACGCCGTCGATGCTTCCGGCGCCAACTGCCACATGTCCTCCGTCGGCATCTGCGCGCTTCTGACCCGCATGGGCTATGCACCGATCATGCAGATCGCCTGCCGCGACAAGAACCGCATCGCCATCCAGGGCGACGTGCTGGGTGCCGCCGCCATGGGCGTGTGCAACATCATGTGCCTCACCGGCGACGGCGTGCAGGCCGGCGACCAGCCGGGTGCGAAGCCCGTTTTCGACCTCGACTGCATGTCGCTGCTCGAAACCGTGCGCATCATGCGCGACAATTCGAAGTTCCTGTCAGGCCGCAAGCTGTCAACGCCACCGAAGGTCTTTTTGGGTGCCGCGATCAACCCCTTTGCGCCGCCCTACGATTTCCGCCCCTACCGCCTTGCCAAAAAGATCGAGGCGGGCGCGCAGTTCGTCCAGAGCCAGTATTGCTTCGACGTTCCGATGTTCCGGGAATATATGAAGAAGGTGCGCGACCTCGGCCTGCACGAAAAGTGCTATATCCTCGTCGGCGTCGGCCCGATGGCATCCGCCAAGACCGCCAAGTGGATCCGCTCCAACGTGCCGGGCATCCACATTCCCGACTCCATCATTGCCCGTCTGGAAGGCGCGCAGGACCAGAAGAAGGAAGGCAAGCAACTCTGCATCGACATCATCAACGAGGTGAAGGAGATCGAGGGCGTTTCCGGCATTCACGTCATGGCTTACCGCCAGGAAGAATATGTCGCGGAAATGGTGCATGATTCCGGCGTACTGAAGGGTCGCCAGCCCTGGAAGCGCGAGCCGAACCCCGTCGACCAGATGGTTGCCGAGCGCATCGAGGCGGCCCGTAGCGGCCAGCAGCAGGACCAGCAGCAGATGGCGGAGAAAGCCGCTCATCACCCCCATTGATTTCGCCTGCCGGCAAGCGCCGGCATGCCGCTTGTAACACCGGAAATCGCGCGCTAGATCAGCCTGAGCGCCCTGCCCCAGAGGACTTTATATGACCCGCACCATCGTCGCTTCGGCCACCCGCGAAATCGTCATCGGTTTCGACCAGCCCTTCTGCGTCATCGGCGAGCGCATCAACCCGACCGGCCGCAAGAAGCTGGCCGCGGAAATGCAGGCCGGTAATTTCGACACCGTCATCAAGGACGCACTGGAGCAGGTCGCCGCCGGCGCCACGATGCTTGACATCAACGCGGGCGTGACCTCCGTCAACCCGAACGAGACCGAGCCGGGCCTGCTCGTCCAGACGCTCGAAATCGTCCAGGGCCTCGTTGATATCCCGCTCGCCATCGACAGTTCCGTGACGGCCGCCATCGAGGCCGGCCTGAGGGTCGCCAAGGGCCGCCCGCTGGTCAACTCCGTCACAGGCGAAGAGGAAAAGCTCGAAGCGATCCTGCCGCTCGTCAAGAAGTACAACGTACCCGTCGTCGCCATCTCCAACGACGAGACGGGCATTTCGATGGACCCGGACGTCCGTTTTGCCGTCGCCAAGAAGATCGTCGAGCGCGCCGCCGACTATGGTATCCCGGCGTATGACATCATCGTCGACCCGCTCGTCATGCCGATCGGCGCGTTGGGCGATGCCGGCCGCCAGGTCTTCCAGCTGCTTTACCGTCTGCGCAACGAGCTGAAGGTCAACACGACCTGCGGCCTTTCCAATATCTCCTTCGGCCTGCCGCACCGCCATGGCATCAATGCCGGCTTCATTCCGATGGTCATCGGCGCCGGCATGACGTCGGCTATCATGAACCCCTGCCGCCCGCAGGAAATGGAGGCCGTGCGCGCCGCCAACGTGCTGAACGGCACCGACGCGAATTGCTCGAACTGGATCATGACCTATCGCGACCACAAGCCCGCCGAAGGCGGCGCCGTTAACGCAGCCGCAGCGGCCCCCGCTGCCGCCGGCGGTCGCCGTGGTGGCCGCGCAGCCCGTGCCGGTGCCGGCGCGAAGGTGGAATAGCGTGGCCGGCGGGCGTCAGTTTCGCCGCGACGCCTTCAGCCTCTGGCTGGAGGCGCCGCTTGTCATCGCCATGCGCTGCCAGGAGATGGGTTTCGCGGCGATGACGGGTTCGACACAAAACACGACCGAGATGACCCGAATGGTCACCGAAAAGATGGCTGCCGCGACGGAGAGCGTCGTGGCGGCCAATTTTGCTTTGGCGAAGGCCATGATGACGGCATCGCCTCCGGAACGAACCGCGCGCGCCGTGACCGAGGCCGCGTTGAAACCCTATGGCAAGCGCGTGCGCAGCAATGTGCGCCGTCTCGCCAAGAAGAAGAGCTGAGGCGGCCACGCCGCCAGTGGAAAGAACGATCCGATGCGCATTGAAGGTGAGAGCGAGACCAATATGACGGAAGCTTCGGCAAAGGAACCGCTGGTCCTCTTCATGCCCTCCGGCAAGCGCGGCCGCTTCCCGGCCGGCACACCCGTTCTCGAAGCCGCGCGAAAACTCGGCGTCTATGTCGAAAGCGTCTGTGGCGGTCGCGCGACGTGCGGGCGCTGTCAGATCGAGGTGCAGGAAGGCAACTTCGCCAAGCACAAGATCGTCTCCTCACTCGCCCACATCTCTGAAAAGGGTCCGAAGGAAGAGCGCTACGAAAAGATCCGCGGCCTGCCGGATGGGCGCCGCCTCTCCTGTTCCGCCCTGGTCCTCGGCGACCTCGTCGTCGACGTGCCGCAGGACACCGTCATCAACGCGCAGGTCGTGCGCAAGGCGGCGACGGACCGCGTGATCGAACGCAACGCCGCCGTCCAGCTCTGCTATGTCGAGGTGGACGAGCCCGACATGCACAAGCCGCTCGGCGACCTCGACCGCCTGAAGGTGATGCTCGAAAAGGACTGGGGCTGGAAAGACCTGCTGATCGCGCCGCACCTCATTCCGCAGGTGCAGTCGATCCTGCGCAAGGGCAACTGGGGCGTCACCGCCGCGATCCACCGCGACATGGACAGTTCGCGTCCCTTCATCGTCGCCCTCTATCCGGGTCTCAAGAACGAGGCCTACGGCATCGCCTGCGATATCGGCTCGACGACCATCGCCATGCATCTCGTCTCGCTGCTGTCGGGCCGTATCGTCGGCTCCTCGGGCACCTCGAACCCGCAGATCCGCTTCGGCGAAGACCTGATGAGCCGTGTCTCCTATGTCATGATGAACCCGGACGGCCGGGAAGCCATGACCAAGGCGGTGCGCGAAGCCGTCAATAGCCTGATCGGCAAGGTCTGCGCCGAGGGCGAGGTCGACCGGCACGACATTCTCGACATGGTCTTCGTCGCCAACCCCATCATGCACCACCTCTTCCTCGGCATCGACCCGACGGAACTCGGCCAGGCACCGTTCGCGCTCGCCGTTTCCGGTGCCCTGCAATACTGGGCGCATGAACTCGATATCGACGTGAACCGTGGCGCGCGCCTCTATACGCTGCCCTGCATCGCCGGCCATGTTGGCGCCGATGCCGCGGGGGCAACGCTTGCAGAAGGCCCCTACCGGCAGGATCGCATGATGCTGCTCGTCGATGTCGGCACCAATGCGGAAATCGTGCTCGGGAACAAGGACCGCGTCGTCGCCGCGTCCTCACCGACGGGACCGGCTTTCGAAGGCGCCGAAATCTCCTCCGGCCAACGCGCCGCTCCCGGCGCCATCGAGCGCGTACGCATCGACGCGCAGACGCTCGAGCCGAAATTCCGCGTCATCGGCGTAGACAAATGGTCTGATGAAGAGGGCTTTGCCGAACAGGCGGCCAGCGTCGGCGTCACCGGCATCTGCGGCTCGGCGATCATCGAAGTCGTCGCGGAAATGTATCTCGCCGGCCTAATCTCCGAGGACGGTGTCGTCGATGGCGCGATGGCCGAGCGCAGTGCCCGCGTCCTGCAGAACGGCCGTACCTTCTCCTACCTGCTGCATGACGGCGAGCAGCGCATCACGGTCACGCAGAACGACATCCGCGCCATCCAGCTGGCCAAGTCCGCGCTCTATGCCGGCATCAAGCTGCTCATGGAAAAACAAGGCATCGACCACGTCGACACGATCCGCTTTGCCGGCGCCTTCGGCTCGTTCATCGACCCGAAATACGCCATGGTGCTCGGCCTCATTCCGGATTGCGATCTCAACGAGGTGAAGGCCGTGGGCAATGCCGCCGGCACCGGCGCGCTGATGGCGCTGCTCAACCGCGACCATCGCCGCGAGATCGAAAAGACCGTCGCCCATATCGAGAAGATCGAGACGGCGCTGGAGCCCAACTTCCAGCAGCTCTTCGTCAACGCCATGGCGCTGCCGAACAAGGTCGATCCCTTCCCCGAACTCGCCAAGGTCGTCACCCTGCCGGAGCGCAAGGTGCTGTCCGACGATGGCGGCGGTGAAGGTGGCGGCCGCCGCAGACGCCGCAGCCGGGAGTAGTGGCGCCGCGGCGGCCAGCCGCGGTTACCATGCTCATAAACCACACCAACAAATTCCGTTTTGTTTTCGACGGTTTATCGGCAAGGTGCGCGAATAGGGCTCCGGGTTGGCACGTCGATAGGACGTCGATCCCTCGCCACCCCTCCAGCGCACGAAAGCCGCTCCATGCCGCTCGCCCGCCTTGCCGCCGCCAGCCTCTTGCTTCTTTTCGCCGCGACAGCAGCGGGCGCGCAGGAAGATTATCCTTTTACCGGCGAATGGGAATGCGACGGCGCGCCCTTCGTCTTCACCTCGACCGTCTACAGCATCGGCGACGACAGCTACGATGTGCAGGAGGTCCAGGAGGGCTCGGACGGTTCCTATTCGCTCTTCCTGTCGGATGACGTCTATATCACGCTTTCGGAGATCACAGCGGACACGCTGGACTTCTCCTCGTCGGAAAGCGACCGCACCTTCAACTGCCGTCGTTACTAAGGATCAACCACCATGAACCGCACTCGCCTTCTCGCGCTGGTCTTTTCGTTTGGCCTCGCCTCTCCTGCTCTTGCCGATAGCTATGCGGCCATCAGCAACACGGCGATGTCGATCACCGGCGATATCGAATTCGACGATTTCGGCATCACCTTCCAGAACGGCAAGAAGATCGTCTTCGACGAGCTTATCGGCGATACGTTCGTGGTGGATGGCAGGCAGGTGCCCGCATCGGTCTACAGCGTGGCGGAGCCGAAGGACCCGGTTCTGCTCAACGGCAATCGCCTTTGCGGCGCGCCCGTCACCTATGTCGCCTCCTGGGGTGGAGCCACGGAAAACGACACGATCGTTGCCGTCTTCTCGACGGAAGACGCACCTGAGAGCAGCGACGAGATGTGCGCGTCCTATACATACGAGTAGCGGAAAGCCGGGCCTACGCCCGGCTCCCGGACGTCAGCAGGCGACCTGCAGCATGTCCATCGGACGGCGTTCCATGCGGGCGAAGACGGCGCGGATATAGTCCGCGACGGCCTGCGCCGGCGCTTCCGCCTCCTCATTGACGACGAGGCCGATGTGGTAGTGCCCCAGGTCCGGCAGCCCGTCCTTTTCACCAAGCGCCACCATATCGTCGCCGATGAGGAAGCGGGCGAGCGGAGCGACCGCGAGATCGGCGCGAATGGCGGCGCGCTGGCCCATATGGTGGGCACAGAAATAGGCGACGCGGAAATCGCGGCCCGACCGGCTCAGCTCCTCGAGCGCCTTGGCGCGCCAGATGCAGCCCTCTTCCCAGACGGAAACCGGCAGCGGCGTCTTCAGATGCGCATTGCCGCAGTTCTTGCCGGCCCAGACGAGCTGTTCCTTGAGCAGGATTTCGCCGGGAACCGGAACCGTGCCATCGGTGGCATTGAAGATCGCAAGATCCAGCCGCCGCTCGGCGACGGCGCGGCGCAGGTTGGCGCTGGTTTCGATCGAGACATTGACGGCAATGGACGGGTAGCTGTCAGCAAAGCGCCTGAGCACCTCCGGCAGGATCAGTTCGCCGACATCGTCGGGCGCACCGAGCCGCACGACGCCGTTCATCTCCGGCATCATGAAGCGTGACACCGCTTCGTTGCTGAGCGCGATCAGGCGGCGCGCATAGGAGAGCAGCACCTCGCCGTGATGGGTCAGCACCACCGAGCGCGCGTCGCGGCGGAAGAGCATGCAGCCAAGCAGTTCCTCCAGCTTCTTGATCTGCATGGAGACGGCCGACGGCGTGCGGTGCACCGTCTCGGCCGCCGTGGTGAAGTTTCCCGTCTCGGCAATCGCCACGAAGGTCTTGAGGATGTCGAGTTCCAAAAGCGGGAGCGTCTGGCGCATGAGCAGGTTCATGACATGTCTCCATGGATCAGAAATTCTGAAGCAAACTGTCACTTCATTTCGTTTGATTGAAATACGAGATGGGCGGATAGTCAACCTGCAAGCACACGAATGGAAGGAAAAACGCCATGGAAACGCAGAAATCCCATGCTGACGGCGCCAATCTTGCCGTTCTCGCCCGTGGAAACGGATTTTACTACGCAATACGGCGCTTCGTTGGCGACGCAATCGAGGCCCGCCGCCGGCGTGCCGTTGTTCGCCACACGGAGGAAGAACTGGCCCAGATGCCCGACTATCTCCAGCGGGATATCGGCTGGACGGGCGCCACCAGCCATGAAGAACGCTGATCGATCCGATCAAATATATTCGTTTGATTGATATGTAAGGCCGCGGCATAGTAACAATCAAGGTCGCGACCTTTCGAAACCTCCCAAGCTCGAAAGGAACCCTGAAAATGGCAATTGCATTGGAACACCGTCCGGTTCGGCGTGCTGTCGGCACCCCTGGTGCCGGTAGCCTGTCTCATCTCGTCCGTCACGTCTCCGAACGGATCGCTTCCGCATGGCAGCGCCATCGCGCGGAACGCGAACTGGAAAGCATGTCCTTCGACCAGCGCAAGGATATCGGTTTCCGTTCGTCGGACAAGACGACACGATGACGGAAGACTGTAACGGCGACATGCCGAAAGAAGACCACGCCAAAAACCGCCGGACATGACCTTCAAAAGTCTCTCCGGCGGTTTTCTTTTTGGGGCTAGATCATCGGGATCGCGGGTGCGACGGTGCCGGGCAGGATACCCGTCAACCGGGGATCGTCGAAAACCTCGATCTGGCGCTTTATCGGCGTAAAGCCCGAGCGGATGTAGAAATCCAGTGCCTGGGGCGAATCGAGCGTGCAGGTATGCACCCAGAACCGCCGAAGCCCCTGTCGCGCCCAGGCGCGTGCGATCGCCCGGTTCATCAGCCAACGGCCTGTTCCCTTGCCGATGACAGCCGCCGTCAGGCCGAAGAAGGCGAGTTCACCGACCCCCTCCTCGCGAAAGTCGAGTTCCAGCAGCCCTTCGCCGCGCCCATCCTTCATCACGGCATAGACCTCCACACCGGCATGGTGGACGATGGCGGCAAGCTCGTCTTCCGGCATGGCGAGGCGCGAAGCCCACAGCCATTCGGCGCCGATGCGGCCATAGAGATCGCGGTACCAGGCGATATCGATTTTCTCCATGCGCTCCAGCGTAATGCCCGGCTGCTCGGGATCCGCACGGCCGACCGGCGGCTCCAGCATTTCGAGGCAGGTCACCACGGCGGCGAGCTTGCCCGCCGGCACGTCCGAATATCCATCTGGCAGCATCGTCTCATCCTTCGAAATTCCGCTTCGTATCTGGCCGTCCAGCCGCATCTTGTCAAACGGGAACATCGGTGCACCACATGAAAAATCGCCTGTCGCAATCGGACGATGCCGCAGGCGAGGTCGCAAATGTGCTGCACTGCACAATCGCCATGAATTTGCCGGAAGCCTCTGGTATTTGAGCGATCCACAGACCCATCCAGTCGTAACCATCCTCTTTTGTGTCGCAAAAATACTAGCACGATGATTGTCCTCCCTGCGACCATCGTGACATTCCGGCCTCCAGCATGGACACAACGATGAACAAGCAAAACGTCAAGAAGCGCTCTCTCGTTTTCTTCCTCGTGCCCAACTTCTCCATGCTGCCCTTTTCGGCGGCGATCGAGACGCTGCGCATCGCCAACCGCATGCTCGGCTACGAGGCCTATACG
The DNA here is from genome assembly GCF_024704725.1 of Shinella sp. CPCC 101442. Taxonomy (GTDB): domain Bacteria; phylum Pseudomonadota; class Alphaproteobacteria; order Rhizobiales; family Rhizobiaceae; genus Shinella. The sequence continues at coordinate 350,706 of NZ_JALIQS010000003.1, forward strand.
TGGCGTCTTTCCTCCACGGACGGCCAGCAGGTTCTCTCCTCCAGCGGCATCGGCATCGAGGTGAACTCCTCGCTCGCCGACGAGCGCAAATATCTCGGCGGCGAGAGCCGACCCTCCATGGTGCTCGTCTGTTCGGGCATTTATGTCGAGGACTTCTCCAACAAGTCCGTCAATGCCTGGCTGCGCGAAGTCTATAACCGCGGCATCGCGGTCGGCTCGCTCTGTACCGGCGCCCATGTGCTCGCCCAGGCGGGCCTGCTCTCGGGCAAGCGCTGCGCCATCCACTGGGAGAACCTCCCCGGTTTCGCCGAAGCCTATCCGCAGGCCGACGTCTATGCCGACCTCTACGAAATCGACAGCAATATCTACACCTGCGCCGGCGGCACCGCCTCGCTGGACATGATGCTGAACCTGATCGACCAGGATTTTGGCGAAAACCTCGTCAACCGCGTCTGCGAACAGGCCCTCACCGACCGCGTGCGTGGCCCGCACGACCGCCAGCGCCTGCCGTTGCGCGCCCGCCTTGGGGTCCAAAACGCCAAGGTGCTGTCGATCATCGAACTGATGGAAGGTAATCTCTCCGAGCCGCTGTCGCTTTTGGAGATTGCCGACAGTGCCGATCTCTCGCGCCGCCAGATCGAGCGCCTGTTCCGCCAGGAGATGGGCCGTTCGCCGGCCCGCTACTATCTCGAAATCCGCCTCGACCGGGCGCGGCACCTGCTCGTTCAGTCCTCCATGCCGGTGGTGGAGGTGGCGGTCGCCTGCGGCTTCGTCTCCGCCTCGCACTTTTCCAAGTGCTACCGCGAACTCTACAACCGCTCGCCCCAGCAGGAGCGTGCCGAGCGCAAGCTGACCCTGTCAGCCATCGCACGCTAGACATCACTGAAAATCAAGCCTCCCCGCCCCTTCGGCGGGGATCAGCTTGCCAGTGCGTTCATCAAGGAGAGTTCGGAGAACACACGGTTCCGGCCGGCATGTTTTGCCATGTAAAGGAACTGGTCGGCGGCATTCAGATAGTTGTCGAACGTTTCCCGTTCGGCGATCACGGCAAGTCCGGCCGAGACGGTGATGGTCAGCGCCTCGCCATCGGCGATGATCGGCTGAGCTGCCAGCTCGCCGCACAGGCGCTCGCAACAATCGAGTGCCGCTTCCAGCGACATGCCGTGGAAGATGATTCCGAACTCCTCGCCGCCAAGGCGCGCCAGAAGATGCCGGTCGTTGAGCCGGTGCTTGAGGCGACGGGCGACCGCCTTCAGCACGACGTCCCCGACCTCGTGGCCGTAGGTGTCGTTGAGGCGCTTGAAGTGATCGATGTCGAGGATGGCGATCGACATGGGCTCGCCACGGCGCACCGCCTGGTCGACCAGGCGCGGACCAGCCTCGAAGAAGTAGCGGCGATTGTAGATATCGGTCAGATAATCCCGCGCGGCAATGCGATGCAGCGACTGGACGCGCTTCTGGATCGCCGCGACGTGGAAGACACGGCTGTTGAACTCTTCGACGAGGAAGGGTTTCTGGATATATTCGTCGCCACCTGCCCGCAGGAACCGGGCCGCGACCATGCGATCCGTCGCGGTGGAGAGGCCGACGACGCGCACCGTATCGTCGCCATGGCGCGTGCGGATTTCGGCCAGCAATGCGAAACCGTCCATATCGGCAAGGTCGAGATCGCAGACGACCATGTCGATGCCGCTGTTGGCATCCAGCGCCTCCAGCGCCTGAGCGCCGCTTTCGACGGCAGTGATCTGAAAGCGCTGCTTGGCGATGAGGTTTACCTGCCTTTGCAGGCTTTCAGGGTCCGAATCGACGACCAGCACACGGGTCTTGCCGCTCGTAAGGATGCGGTCCACCGCGAGCACCAGCTGCTGCATGGCGGCCGGGCTGTCCTTCACGACATAATCGAGCACGTTCTTGGCAAGGATCTGGTCGCGCGTCGCATCGCTGAACGAGCCGGTAAAGACAAGCGGCGCGATACCCTTGGAAATGACATAGTCGAGCGCCTCGCAATTGGGCGCATCGGGAAGATTGAGATCGAGAACGGCAAGCGCGAATTCCGGCGCCTCGGACTGGAAGATGGCACGCACCGCCGCCATGCTCGGGCAATGGGTGACCGCGAGGCCGAGTTCCTTTTCCAGGCGATATTTGAGCGCCGTGGAAAACATGCGTGAATCTTCCACGAGCAGCACATGCTGGCCGGAATGGCGCAGAAATGCAGGCCCTCGTTGCGGAGTTGAATCCACGTCCACCCGTCCAGTATCCTGATCTTATTGTTCCCGTCAGCGCGCATTACAAACCACTGGTTTTACCAAGTGGTTAATCCCGCGACAAATATCTCACGCTACGTGAGGGACAGATCTGGGTGAAGTTCGGACCCGGCCGGTTTTCAAGCCGTCTGGCGCAGCCGGCTCGTCCTGATCTGGGTCAGGGTGTCGAGATTCTGGTTCACCCGGCAGTAGAATTCTTCGTCGATGAACGGTCGCATGATGAAGTCGTTGCCACCGGCCTTCAGGAAGCGGGCGGAAAGCAGCCGGTCCGTCGAGGAGGAGACGCCGATGATCCGCAACTGGTGCGAGCCCGTCGTGCCACGAACGCGACGCGTCAGCTCGAAGCCGTCGATGTCGGGCATGTTGTAGTCGGTGATCATCAGCGCGATATCGGGATTGTCCTTGAGCAGCGCAAGCGCCGTTGCGCCGTTCTCCGCCACGCTGACGCGGAAATTGTAGCGCTTGAGGCGCGTCGAAAGCAGGGCGCGAGCCGTGGCGCTGTCATCGACGATCAGAACATGATGCTGATGATTGGTCAGGAAGCGGCAGACGGATTCCGCCAGCATATCGACAGCAAAGACGTTGTCCTTCAGGATATAGTCGACGATTTCCTTGGAGAGAAGCTGGTCACGCGTCGTCTGCTGGAAAGTTCCGGTGAAGACGATAGTGGGGATGCTGAGATCGACAAGGTAGTTCAGCGCCTCGCCTTTTTCCGCACCGGGCAGGTTTATGTTCGAGATTGCCAGCGTGATCTTGTCGGTGGATTTGTCATAGGCCAGTTCCAGCTCTTCGAAGCTGCGGCAAATCTCGACGTCTATGTCGAAAAGCTCCTTCAACCGCTTCGAGATCATGGACGTGAAGACATTCGAGTCCTCCGCAACAAGAATACGATGATGCGAGAGAGACGCACCGGAATACTGCATCCCGGAAATGCCGATGAACGCCATGATATGCCTTCGTAAATTGAATGTTCCCCACGCTAATGGGTAGCGGCAACCCTTTGCGAAAGCGTTAAATTTAGAGAGCATGAAAAAGCGTATCGCGTTCCTTTCTTTCGTCAATTTTTCTCCGCGTAAAGAAGAACGGCGCGGAATTTCTTCCGCGCCGTTCTTAAGGAAAATCATCGCCAGGTGTTTACTTCACCGATGCTGATCCACCCTGAATCTCGACATTCTCGCCGCCATCAAGTGCGATACGGTCGCCATTCGACAGGGTCACGAAGCAGCCGGTGGGGCAGATCGTTTCCGTCGAGCCGGGTTCAAGCGCGATTTCGATCCGGCTGCCGCCTTCGACGACGACCAGAACCTGCGTGTCGGCGTCCTTGTTGGTAACGGTGGCAGCCACGGCCGGAGCGGTCATCGCAGCCGACACGAGCAGCATCATGATCATTCGCTTCATTTTCGCCCGGCGCCAAGCGCCGCCCCTGTTCACAAGCCCGGAAGAAACACTATCGTCCCTTCAGCGGATTTGCATCACGTTTTATACGGGGTCGGCTGAATGCAGCGTGAATGCGGCGTTCATGTGCCGGAAATCAGGCCTCAGGCTCGTCCTGCGGCTTCGCGCGGCGTCGGCGTGTCGCCGGCTGCGCCACATTTTCCGTCGCCTGTTCGAGCAGCGACGTGATGAGCGCGGCACCTTCCGGAGAAATCTTGATCGGCACTTCCGGCGCGGCCGGGCCGCCGATGGCGATCTCCTCCGCGCGAAAGCGTTCGAGGACGGCGGTGCGAAGCTCCGATTTCACACCCGTGCCGTTGAGGATATCGGCGAGATATCCCCGAACTTCGAAATCCAGCGTCGCCGGTGAAAAGGCCAGGAAGACGATCACCGGTTCGGGGTTGCGCAGCAGGCCCTGCTGGCCGCGCACGACCTCGGTGAGGATTTCCTGGATCTGGCGCGGATCATTGCCGCCATGCACGCTGATGGCGACCTCGATGCGGCCGAGCTTGTTGCGATGCGTCCAGTTGCCGACCTGGCCGTTGATCAGCACGGAGTTCGGCACGATGACCGTCTGGCGCTGAAACGTCTCGATCTCGGTGGCGCGCACGGAAATGCGGCGTACAAAACCTTCCGTCGTGCCGGCAACCACCCAGTCGCCCACCTTGAAGGGGCGCTCGGCGAGCAGGATAAGGCCGGACACGAAATTCGAAACGATGTTCTGCAGGCCGAAACCGATACCGAGGGAGAGCGCACCGGCGACGAGCGCGAGGCTGGAAAGGTTTATCCCCGCGGCCGAAATACCGACCAGGCCGGCGAGCGCGACGCCGGCATAGCCGACCGCCGTGCGTACGGAATTGCGCACGCCCGCATCCACCTGGCTGCGCGCCAGCACGTTGCCGTCTATCCATTTCTGGAACCAGCGCGTGACGATGAAACCCAGCGCGAAGAGCACGATGCCCGCGAGGATGCCGACCAGCGAGATCGTGATGCTGCCGATGCGGATTTCCGTGAAAATCCGGTAGGCCCAGGATTCGATATCCGCAACCTGGAAGCCCCATTGCAGAAGCACCATCGGCACGAAGAAGACGAAGATCAGGAGATAGATGGCAAGCCCGGCGGCAAGACCGATCTGGTCGAGCGCCACCGGGCCAAGCCCGAAGCGTTCCTCCAGCCTTTTACCGACGGTCGTCGCGCCGAAGGCATCCGGCGCGGAGACGGCGCGTCCGGAGAGGAAACCGATATACATCGTCACGACGATCGCACCCGTCACCACGATCTGCGTGGCGACGAACCGCGCCATGCCGACATAGCCGAGCAGCGACGAAAAGATAAGGCCGAGGCCGGTGAGGATCAGCAGCACGAAAATGGAGCGCGGCCACGGGCGCCCCGGGGAACTCGGCGCCTCGCCCTGATGCAGCACGGGCCGGATGAAGGCGGTGACGACCAGAAGCGTACCGATGATGATCGATGCGAAGAAGCTCTTGACCACCGTCAGCACGACGGGAGAGCCGAGCACTTCGCTGATCGAACCCAGGAAATAGTCCGCACCGTTGACGATGGCCATGCTGAAGACGCAGAGCCAAAGCAGCTGAGCCCCGCGGTCGGAGATCCGCATCAGGCGCCAGTGCCCGTCGGCGGGCGAGAGAACCGCGTTGGCAAGCTGCGCGACAAAATAGACGGCAACGACCACGCCGAGCGCGATCGCGACGAGCGGCGCGATATCGGAGCGCAGGACGTTGAACGTGTCGAGGAAGAAATAGCTGGCGCCGGCGAAGGCGGCGGCGGCCATGGTGGGCAGGATGGTCGACCAGAAGGCGACCGACAGACGCGTGATATAGTGCGGCTTTTCCTGCTGCGCGGCGCGGGTGATATAGGGCGAGAACAGGCGATAGCTGCCGGAGAGCAGCACGAGCGCGGCCATCAGCGAGAGAGCGACGGCGCCGAGAAGCTGCATCCGCTTGAACTTCCAGACGAACTGCAGCCAGGCGGTCACGGTGCGGCCGAGCGTCGCCGTTTCGTTCATGACCGCGCCGGAGGCCTCGGTGAAGAGATCGGTATTGATGTCGGTTCGTTTCAGGATCGCGTCGGTGAACAGCTGCCGGCGGATTTCCGTAATGCGGTTGGAAAGCTTCGTCGCCTCGATGGAGAGATTTTCCGCCTCGCCCGTCAGCGCGTTGATCTCGTTGCGCTCGGCGGCAAGCTTCTTTCGCTCTTCCTTGACGACATCGGCCTCCGGCGGCGCGCCTTCCGGCGGCGGATCGCCCAGTTCCGCCTGGCGGGCCTTGATGGCTTCGAGACGTGGGCGCGTCGCGACCGAGATCGCGAGGATCGTCCGGTTCAGCGTTTCCGCCTCCACCTTCAGCGCAACGAGCCGGGCGTCATCCTCCTTGGCGTTGTCCACCCGCTCGCGGATGCTGCCCAGCTGCGCACCCGCCTTGTCGAGATCGGCATTGGCCTGCTCGAGCTGCGTCGTCTCTGTGGCGGGCGCGGCGGCGGTTTGTGCCACGGCGGGCGATGCCGCGAGCAGGAGAACCGCAAGAAGGACGGAGACGAGACGGTGGATCGACAACAGGCCATCCTCGGTGAACAGAAACAGGCGACGCATCGCAACCAGGCGATTCCGCTCTCCTTCTAGCCATGATTGCGGCCATTTTAAACCGGCCAGCCGCCGTTGCTAGAAACCTGCCCCCGGTTCCGCGAGGTAAGCGGCCTCTTCCCGCGTCGAAATCCGACCGAGAAAGCCGTTGCGGTGGGGGAAGCGGCCGTATTTCACAACGACGTCGCGATGCCGCACGGCATAGTCCAGATACATCTCGTCGCCATGCGCCTCGAAGAGCGCAACCGAAAGATCCTGGTCCGCGATGTCCTCGGAATGCTCGAACGGCATGTAGAAGAAATGCCGGCGGCCGTACTCGACACCCTTGTCGGCGCCGGCCTCCAGCGCCAGACGCGCCTCGCGCAGGGCGATCCAGTCGGTGGCGAAGGCCATCGGAGAGGCGCGATACATGTTGCGCGGGAGCTGGTCGAGCACGATCAGCGCGGCAAGGCGCGCCTCGGGGCTTGCGCGCCATTCCGGCGTCACCTCGCGGGAGAGCGCGAGATGGGTCGCGGCAAACCGCTCATGCACGCGTGCATCGAGCTCCGGGGTCGATTGCCACCAATCCTTTACGGTCAGCGTCTCGCACCAATAGCCAACCACGTCTTGCGGGGTTTTGATCCTGCCGTCACTCATGCGCGTCATCTCCATGCTTCTTCACCTGCGAATATGGTAGGGCGGCCGGGCGTGGCAAGGGGCGGCGTTAGCAAAGCATTTCCCCTGTTCATGAGCACCGCTTTTACCGCGCCTACGCTAGGCTTTACGGCGAAATCGGGGTGGGATGCTCCATGTTGAAATTCACCGGCCTCTCCAGGGCCAGTTACCAGAAGTCCAGCTTCGACATGCTTCTCGCTCTCGAAGGCTCGACGAAGCGCGCCTATCTCGACACGGCCGCAAATCCTGCCCCAACCATCGGCATCGGTTTCAACCTGCGCTACAATCTCGAACCGGTCCTCAAGGCGATCACCGGCAGCGGCTGGAATGCGACGCTGCAGGCGAAGCTGAAATCCGCCATCGATCTCACCTATTCCAGCGGTGAGGCCACCCTTCTCAACAGCCGGCTCGACAAAGTGATGGCCGATTGGAACGCAACACGCGATGCAAGCGCGCCGAAGACCTTCGGCTTTGCCTCGGAAGCGCAGATCAAGACGGCGCTGGCCGCCATCTCGCCGCGCTACGAGGCGGCTATTGACAGCTGGCTTTCCGGAATTCCCGCTTCCAGCGAACGCGCCGTGCTATTCAGCATGGCCTACAACGCCCCCTCCCTGCTCGGTCCGAAACTAAAGGCGGCAATCCTCGACGGCGACCGGGCCGAAGCCTGGTATGAAATCCGCTACAATTCCAACGGCAGCGGCCATGCCGGCATCGCCAATCGGCGCTATGTCGAGGCCGAGCATTTCAAGCTCTTTTCGACGGGGACGACCAACGAGGCGCTGGATGCCGGCGTGATGTATGCCGCGCACCGCGACAAGATCCTCTCCTACGAAACGCGTTTCGACGCCGACAATGCCGGCCGCATCAAGGGTATTGCCGGGATAGACGCCATCGACAAGGAATATGCGCCGGCCATTGCAAGGTTGAAAGCGGCGTATGGCATCCCGAAAGCGATGGCGCTGGAGGAGTTGCAGGTCGCCTCCACCGCGAACCGCAACCTTGCCGGCGACGGCAGCGCCTACGATTCGACACGCAACGATTCCGATCTGCTGGTGGGTACCAGCCATGCCGACACATTGCGCGGCGGACGGGGCAACGATGCCCTTGTCGGCCTCGGCGGCAATGACAAGCTTGCAGGAGACAGCGGCCATGACCGGCTGCTTGGCGGCACCGGCGCCGACACGCTGACCGGCGGCAGCGGTAACGACGCCTTTGTCTTCCGCAGCAGCGGCGAAATCGGCCTCGCCGCCGGCGCGCGCGACCGCATCACCGACTTCACACCCGGCCGCGACAAGATCGACCTCTCCGCCATCGACGCCAACGGCCCCGCTGCCGGCCATGCTTTCACTTATCTCGGCACCAGGGCGTTCACCGGCCATGCGGGGGACCTGCGCTGGTCGGCGGCGACGAACAATGGAAAGGCAGTAACCATCATCGAGGGCGATATCGACGGCAACGGGACAGCCGACTTCCGCCTGGAACTCGACGGAAAACTGGCCCTGACATCAGGCGATTTCCTGCTCTAGCGCGGGCTTGCCTTTAGGTTGCGGACGTCGCCCGCTTTCCTCGGCCGGCAGAATGCGGCCGGTGCAGGGGCCGAAACCGATCCTATACCCCTCGCCTTCAGCAAAAGCGTAGAGGCCGATCTCGTCGCCGTCCTCGATGAAGGTCCGTGTCTCGCCGTTCACCATCACCGGCTCCCTACCGCCCCTGCTCATCTCCAGGAGTGCCCCGGTCTGATCCGGACCAGGGCCCGAGATGGTGCCGGATCCCAGGAGGTCGCCGACCCGCATCGGGCAGCCCGATGCCGTGTGGTGGGCAAGCTGCTGGGCGCTTGAATAGTACATGACGTTGTAATTGGTCCGCGCCATCGCCTGACCATTCATCGTCCAGCCGATCGTCAGATCATAGAGACCGGGCTGCTTCTCCTGCAGATAGGGAAGCAGCGGATTGACCCGCTCGGCGCCAGCGCAGCGGAAGGGTTCGAGCGCCGCCTGCGTCACGATCCAGGGGCCGATGGTCGTGCCAAGGGCCTTGGACTGGAACGGGCCGAGGGGCTGGTACTCCCAGGCCTGGATGTCGCGCGCCGACCAGTCGTTCAGCAACACGTAGCCAAAAATCATCTCCTCGGCCTGCTCGACGGAGAGCCGTGCGCCCATCGCACTGTCTGCGCCGACGATTGCACCGAGTTCGAGTTCAAGGTCCAGACGACGGCAGGCCGTCCATTCCGGCCCGCTTTCGCCCTTGACCTGCCCCATGGGGCGGCGGATCGGCGTGCCTGAAACGACAACCGACGAGGCGCGCCCATTGTAGCCGATGGGCATATGCGTCCACTGGGGCGGCAACGCATTCTCCGGTCCGCGAAACAGCACACCAACGTTGAAGGCATGGTTCTTCGAGGCGTAGAAATCGGTGAACTCGCTCACCCGGATCGGCATATGCAGCGTGGCGTCGGCCATCGGAAGCAGCGGCAGATCACCGGCCGCGCCTTCGCTCAGAAGCGCGGTCAGTTCCGCGCGGATCTCAGCCCATTTAGAGCGTCCCAGCGCAATGAACTCATTGAGCCGCGAAGCGGCGAAGGTTCCGCCCGCGTCGAGCAGGCCACACGCTTCGCAGGCGGCCAGATCAAGAATCCGGTCCCCGATTGCCACACCGCAGCGCGGTGCGGTGCCATCGGTCGAAAACACGCCGTAAGGCAGGTTCTGTATGGAAAAATCGCAGTCCGGCGCGTTGGCGGCCGCGATCCGGCTGCGCAGAGGCGTGGCCATGTCTATCTCCTCGTGGCCGATCCGGCCGCCGCACAACTGTGTTTGCGGAGCGCCCGCGGCCAAATCGAGAGCGCTCCGACCGTGTAATCTATGGCGGGCGATGTCACTTGATGCCGGGCTTGCCGTCGAACGTCTTCTCGAGGCGATCCCAGACCTCGATATATTCTTCCTGCATCGGCGCTTCCCTGGCTGCGAATTCCGTCAGGTGCTGCGGGAAACGCGTTTCGAACATGAAACTCATGGTTTCCTCAAGCTTCTCGGGCTTCAGAGCAGCGTTCGACGCCCCCTCGAAAGCATCCTTGTCCGGACCGTGCGGCAGCATGCAATTGTGCAGGCTGATGCCGCCGGGCGCAAAACCTTGCGGCTTGGCGTCGTAGATGCCGTAGATATTGCCCATCAGCTCCGACATGATGTTCTTGTGGTACCAGGGCGGCCGGAACGAGTGCTCGGCGACCAGCCAGCGTTCCCGGAACAGCACGAAGTCGATATTCGCCGTGCCTTCCTGCCCGGACGGCGCCGTCAGCACCGTGAAGATCGACGGGTCCGGGTGGTCGAAGAGGATCGCACCAACAGGCGAATAGGTTCTGAGGTCGTATTTGTAGGCGCAATAGTTGCCGTGCCAGGCGACGACGTCGAGCGGGCTGTGGTTGATCCAGGTCTCGTGGAACTGGCCGCACCACTTGATGACCACGCGCGACCGCACCTCGCGATCCTCGAAAGCCGCCACCGGGCATTTGAAGTCGCGCGGGTTGGCAAGGCAGTTGGCGCCGATGGGGCCGCGTCCCGGCAGCTCGAACTTCTGGCCGTAGTTCTCGCAGATGAACCCGCGGCAAGGCCCTTCCAGCACTTCGACGCGATAGACGAGGCCGCGTGGCAGGATGGCGACCTCCCGGGGCTCGAGGTCGATGACGCCCAGTTCTGTGCAGAAGCGCAACCGGCCCTCCTGCGGCACCACCAGCAGCTCGCTGTCGGCGGAGAAGAAATACTCGTCCTCCATCGAACGGGTGATCAGGTAGACGTGGCTTGCCATGCCGATCTGGATGTTGACGTCACCGGCGGTCGTCATGGTGCGCATGCCCGTGATCCAGGTCAGGTCCTCATCCGCGCCCGGCAGCGGGATCGGGTCCCAGCGGTACTGGCCGAGGCTCATGATGTTCTTACGGTTGGGATCATGCGGCAGGATGTTCGGCGCCGTCTTCCAATAGGGCACGTCGATCGCGCTGAAGCGCCCGGTGTGATGGACCGAGGGCCGGATGCGGTAGCACCAGGTCCGCTCGTTTTTGCCGCGCGGCGCCGTGAAGGCCGTGCCGGAAAGCTGTTCGGCATAAAGACCGTACTCGCACTTCTGGGGCGAGTTCTGGCCCTGCGGCAGCGCACCCGGCAAGGCCTCGGTCTCGAAGTCGTTGCCAAAGCCGGGCATGTAGCCCTCGACCGTGCCGGTCGCGATCGCGGAACGGACCATGCCCTGGGGCAAATCGTGTTTGGTCATCCGGATACCCTCCAATATCGTTGCCATTGCAATGAAAATAACGTTGCTATCGCAACGATGTCAATCACGGAATTCGGCGTGGCGGATTTTGTTGTAAAAGCAATGGTTGTCTGCTTTTCTCCCGCTCCAAGGAGACGCACATGTCATTCGATCTCGACCAGTTCCTGCCCTATCGCCTCAGCGTCGCCGCAGCCCAGGTGAGCCGCCGTTTCGCCGCCCGCTACGCGGCAGAGGCAGGACTGACCGTGCCCGAATGGCGGGTGCTGGCGCATCTGAACAAGTCCGGGCCCGTCAGCGTGCGCGACATCAATGCGCGCGTCAATCTCGACAAATCGATGGTCAGCCGTGCCGCCATGCGGCTGGAGCAGGCCGGCTATCTGCGCAAGTCCACGCATGAAACCGATCTGCGGCTGGTGGTGCTGGAGCTGACTGAAAGCGGCAAGGACCTGATGCAACGCCTTGGCACGATCGCCGAGGCTTTCCAGCAGGAATTGCTCGCCGAACTCGGCGAAGATGCGCCGATCCTGCGCGATGCGGTAGAAAAGATCATTCGCCAGAAGGAGTGACCGGGACGACGGTCAACGACCGGCGCGTAACGGCGATCACGACAGGTCCATGAGGAAAAAACTCTCTCCCAAGAGAGATTCCTGCGAGATCGATCCGTGCGCACAGTTTGGCCGCCACATGGCACTAGCCGGGGAACTGGAGGCATTGCCCGTCACAGGAAAGCGCCCTGTCATCCGGCACCCGCGCCAAGCGGCCTGCACCGGATGCTCCGGGAAATAGGCGAACCTTACTTCTGGATTTGCTGCTGATCCAACCACGCCGAGACGCGTTCGATCGTCTCACGCTCCTGCGGAGCCTGCGTTGAAAATGCGTCAAGCACGTTTGCCTGCGGCGCATGGCCAGCAACGACCCTCATGCTGTCGCCAAGTCCGTAGCCGCCATGGGTGACGAGCGGGACGATCGTCTTGCCCGACAGATCGTGGGTCGAGAGGAAAGACCGGATCACCGGAGGCGCGGTCATGCCCCAGATCGGAAACCCGAGGAAGACAGTGGAATAGCGGGCGATCGTGTCGGCTGTCGTCTTGAGGAGAGGCTCGTAGCCACGATCGCGCTCCTGCTGCGCCTGCGCGACCGTCGCGAAATAGTCGTCCGGATAGGGGATATCCGGCTCGATTTCGAACAGGTCGGCCCCCAGCGCCCGACGAACCTGTCCGGCGACGACCCGCGTGTTCCCGCTGCGCGAGAAGCACGCCACCAGCGTCTTTGACGTGCCTTGGGCCGCGGCGGAGGTTCCGCCGGCGGCTAAAGACAGAAGAAGCGGCGTCATGAGAAGGCCTCTTCGGGTCACATCGGCGAATTCGGTCACGGTTGCGCCACCTCCCCGTCAATGCCCGGTCATCTTCAGCACGGCTTCGGGCAGACGTTCGCCCTGGACGTCGATCTTCGAAGCTTCGGCGTCGATTTCCGCGAGATCCTCGACAGTCAGATCAAGGTCGACCGCGCCAAGGTTCTCTTCCAGACGGTGCAGCTTGGTGGTGCCGGGGATCGGCACGATCCACGGCCTCTGGGCCAAAAGCCAGGCAAGCGCGACCTGCGCCGGTGTCGCGCCCTTGCGATCGGCAACGCCCTTGACCACGCCGACCAACGCCATGTTGGCCTTGCGGGCCTCCGGCGAGAAGCGCGGCACCAGATTGCGGAAATCGTCCTTCTCGAATGTCGTGTTCTCGTCGATCTTGCCGGCGAGGAAGCCGGCGCCGAGCGGGCTGAAGGGAACGAAACCGATGCCCAGTTCCTCCAGCGCCGGCAGAAGTTCGGCTTCCGGTCCGCGCCAGAACAGGGAATATTCGCTCTGCACCGCAGTCACCGGCTGTATGGCATGGGCGCGGCGGATGGTTCGGACGCCGGCCTCCGACAGGCCGAAATGCTTGACCTTGCCTTCGGCGATAAGATCCTTGACCGCGCCTGCGACATCCTCGATCGGCACGTTCAAATCGACGCGATGCTGATAAAATAGATCGATGCAATCCGTCCTCAGGCGTTTCAGCGCCGCCTCGGCAACCGCCTTGATATGCTCCGGGCGGCTGTTGGTGCCACCGGTGCGCGCGCCTGTTTCAAGATCGATGTCGAAGCCGAACTTGGTGGCGATGACGACCTTGTCCCGGATCGGCTGAAGCGCTTCACCGAGCAGCGCCTCGTTGGAAAACGGGCCATAGGCTTCGGCCGTGTCGAAGAAGGTGACGCCACGGTCATGCGCACCGTGGATGAGCCTGATCATCTCCCCCTTGTCCGGACTGGCGCCGTAGACGCCCGTCATGCCCATGCAGCCGAGGCCGAGGGCCGAGACCTCGAGATTGCCGATCTGTCTGTGTTTCATTGTGAAGGCTCCTTCACGTCTTCTCGGGTGCTTCGACATTCGAGAATGCCAGAACAGCGTCGGGCAGACGCTGGCCGCGCACCGCGATCGCCGCCACCGCCATATTGAGTTCACCGGCCTCCTCGGGCGTGAAGCCGATCGCGGCTGCACCGATATTCTCCAGCATATGCGCCATTTGTGTCGTGCCGGGTATCGGAACGATCCATGACTTTTGCGCCATCAGCCATGCCAGGGCGATCTGCGCCCTGGTGGCCTGCTTCCTCTCGGCCCAGTCGCCGAGCAGCTTCACCAGCGCCAGGTTCGCCGGCAGGTTTTCCGGCGAGAAGCGCGTTTCGATCCCACGGATATCACCCTCGGCAAAACGCGTCCGCGCATCGATCGCGCCCGTCAAGAAGCCGACGCCGAGCGGGCTCCACGACACGAAGCCGATGCCGAGCTCCTCGCAGACGGAAAGCACCTGATCCTCCGGCCCGCGCCAGAGCATCGAATACTCGCTCTGGACCGCCGAAACCGGAAGCGCGGCATGCGCACGGCGCAATGTCTTGAGCCCCATCTCTGAGAGCCCCCAATGCAGGACCTTGCCCTGCTCCATCAGATCCTTGACGGCGCCCGCGACATCTTCGATTGGAACTTCGGGATCGACGCGGTGCTGGTACAGGAGATCGATGCGGTCGGTGCGCAGGCGCTTGAGCATGCCCTCAACCGCCTGTTTGATGCGCTCCGGACGGCTGATGAGGCCCGGGCGCCGCTCGCCGGTTTCCAGGTCGATGTTCCAGCCGAATTTCGAGGTGATCACGACCTTGTCGCGGAACGGCGCGATGGCTTCACCGAGGATGCGCTCGCATTCATGCGGGCCGTAGGCCTCCGCGGTGTCGAAAAAGGTGACGCCGCGGTCATGGGCCGTGCGGATGATGTTGATCATCTCCGGCCGCGACGGAATGGTCGTCTGATAGGTGCGGCGCATGTTCTGGACGCCAAGGCCGACGCTCGACACCTCCAGCGTCCCAAGTTTGCGGCGACCGTCCAGCGAGACTACCATAGCGCCATTCACGCCGCCGGTCTGCGCAGATGCCTGCGAACCAGCGGCGGCGAGAAAGGGCATGGATGCGAGACCGCCCGCCGCGCCGAGAAAGCTGCGGCGGCCCATGGTCGGAATGCTCTCGTTCGTCATGTCTGCGTGTCCTTCCAGCGCCAAATTCGATTGATTTCAAATTTAGCGCCTGCCCCGGGCCGCGATTAGACGGTATAATGTGCATGAGCCTTTTAGCTGAGCTAACAAATACCGCATGGAAAACTTCAACGACCTCGCCGCATTCGCCATCGTCGCACGAGAAAAAAGTTTTACGCGCGCCGCGGCAAAACTTCGCGTGTCGCCGTCAGCGTTGAGCCAGACCATCCGCAATCTCGAAGAGAGATTGGGCCTGAGACTGCTGACCCGCACAACCCGCAGCGTCGCCTCGACCGAGGCTGGCGAACGACTGCTGCGTACCGTCGCGCCGCGATTCGAGGAAATCGAAGCGGAGCTTGCTGCGTTGAGCGAACTTCGTGACAAGCCGGCCGGCACGGTCCGCATCACGGCCGGCGAGCATCCCGCGATCTCCGTCCTGCAGCCTGCGCTAAAACGCTTCCTGCCCGATTATCCCGACATCCGGGTCGAGATCATCATAGACTACGGCCTCACCGATATCGTCGCCGAGGGTTATGACGCCGGCGTCCGCATGGGGGAGCAGGTGGCCAAGGACATGATTGCCGTGCGCATCGGCCCAGACATGCGCATGGCCGTCGTCGCCGCGCCCGCCTACTTCGAGCGAAACCCGCCGCCGCAGACGCCGCAGGATCTGACCAGCCACACCTGCATCAACGTTCGCCTGCCGACTTATGGGGGATTGTTTCCGTGGGGACTGGAAAAGGATGGGCGCGAGGTGAACGTTCGGGGCGAAGGCCAGTTGGTCTTCAACAGCCTCAGCATGCGGCTCTCCTCGGCGCTTGACGGCCTTGGCGTCGCCTATGTGCCCGAAGACCAGGTGCTTGCGCATATCGTCGAGGGCCGACTGCTGCGGGTTCTGGAGGATTGGTGCCCCGTCTTCCCCGGCTATCACCTCTATTATCCGAGCCGCCGGCAACAATCGCCGGCACTGGCACTTCTGGTGGACGTATTCAGGTATCGCGGTGGCTGACCGGAACATTCTCGATGGATTCGTTCCGAACATCAGCCCCTGCGCGAAAGGCTGGAGAAGCGATTTCAAGCGGTGAGGTTGTGCGGTCCCATGCACTCCTGTTCGTGCAAGGGTCAACTGGCTTCGGAACAACAAGGATCCCTACACCCACACGGATGCGCCTTCGGGAAGGCCTCTCCACCATCGACGGTGGAGACGTTTCCGTATTCTATCAAAGAAAGAAGAAATCAGCGTAACCATTTATCTCATAAGAGAAAAATGGTGGGTGATCACGGGCTCGAACCGTGGACCCGCTGATTAAGAGTCAGCTGCTCTACCAACTGAGCTAATCACCCACTTGACCGCTCCAGCGGTCTGACGGGGCGTATAAAGGCCTTCTTGGACCTTGTCTATACCGCAACCGGAAAAAACATGCGCCAGCGCAAAATTTCTTCCGCAGCGCAAAACAACCGTCACAAATCCAGCATTCCCGATGCGATGCGAACGGCCTCGCCGCCGATACGCGCGCCGGCAATCGCGCCACCGGAAACATCGAGATGCAGATGGATATGCGAGGGCCGCCCCATTTCGACGCCCTGCTCGATCAGGAACGGGTGATGGCCGTCCACCAGCTTGTCGAAGAAATGGATGGCGCCGGACATGGCGGCAACGGCAGCGCCGGTCGCCGGGTCTTCGGTAATCCCCATGTCAGGCGCAAACATGCGGGTATGGAATTTTGCGAGATGGTTCACACCGCCGCGGCAATAGAGATAGGCGGAGGCAAGCCGGCCCTCGGCGAAGGGTGCGCAGCGCTCCCAGAGCACCGGGTCGAAATCCACGGCAGCAGCGGCCGCGAGATCGTGCACGGGGATCATCACGAAGGCGACACCCGCGCTCCAGAGCGAAGGCACGTGATTCTCGAACCCGATCTGTCCGGGTTTCAGGCTGAAGGCATCGGCAAGCGCCTGGCGCTCGAACGTGGCGTCGAGCCGCAAGGATTTGCGCGGCACGTCGAACTCGGCGAAGGCGGCCTTCTGGCCGCCGACCTTCACGGCGCAGCGTACCGGGCCGACATTCTCCTCGAGAACGTTCACCAGATCACGCGTTCCGCCGCCATTGCCGTTGCCCTCACCCGCCTCCGCAATCGCAATCGCCGCGCCGACCGTCGGGTGGCCGGCGAAAGGCAGCTCACGGCCGGGCGTGAAGATGCGCAGGCGTGCGGCATGCGCCGGATTTTCCGGCGCCTTCACAAAAACCGTTTCGGAGAGGTTGAACTCGCCGGCGATACGCTGCATCGCGGCGTCCTCGAGGCCGTCGGCATCGAAGACGACGGCCAGCGGATTGCCGGCAAGCCGCGTGTCGGTGAAGACGTCGTAGATCGCGTAGCGACGGGACAAGGCATTCTCCCTATTCAGTTTTTGCCGCGGGGCATTCCGTCGAAATTGCCCGAGCCATTCGCCGTGGGCAAGTGGAAATGCACGCTGTATCGACTATAGATCGAGCTCCATGACGACGGGGCAATGGTCCGACGCCTTCGGCCGGTCCCAGCCGATGCGGGGGTAACGCTCCACGTCCTGCCCCGGCGGGAAGATCGTCCGGAAGGGCTGGCCGGCGCGGATGATCTCGGGAACCCGCTCGGCATTGCGCGCGGCAAGCGCTGGCGAAAGCCAGATGTAATCGAGCTGGCAGAGATGGCGCTCTTCCGGCCCCCGGCTGTGATAGAGCGTCCACCGGTCGTCCACCGGCCGGCGCAGCATCGGGTTCACGGCGAAACCGTCTGCGGTAAAGACGTCAAGCGCGCTGGACGCCTCCTGCTGGGGCACGAAGCGGTAGCCGTTGCGCCTGTCGCCCTCGATCGCAAGCTTCTCCTGGTAGTCGTTCATGTCGCCGCAGATGGCGAAGGATTTGTCCGCGGTGTGGCCCTTGCCGAAGCGATCCTGGATGATGCGCCGTACGGCGCGCGCCTCGGCACGGCGTACCGGCATGGTCGATTGGCGTCCATCCAGCCCTTCTCGTCCCGGCCCCATCGATTTGAAATGCACGACATAGAGCGTCAGCGGCCGTCCGCCGATGCGCAGATCCATTTCCAGGCAATCACGCTTGAAGATCTTGTCGTCCGGCCGGTCACCCTGCCCAAGGTCCGGCGTGTGGAGATCGAAATCGCGGTACGTGATACCGGCGTGACTGCGGATATCGATACATTCGATCTTCTGGCCGTCCCGCGTTTCCTCGCGCATCAGCACGGAGACGTCGATGCCGCGGCTGTCATTGCCCTCGATGAGATATTTCTGGCGGTAGCCGTTGCCGACCATGCGGAAGAGATAGCCATGTTCGAACGCCTGCAGGGCGGCCATGTTGTCGGTTTCCTGCAGGCACAGGATATCCGCATCGGCATCCGCGATGGCGAGCGCCGAGTGCTGACGCGTATCATCGGTGTGTGCGACGGTGCGCGCCTCCTCCAGCCGCTGATACTCCGCCTCGCTGCGGATATCGAAGAGCCGCAGCACGCGATCCTGGCGGATCTGGTTTCTGAACCCGGTGAAATCGAAACGGGTCATGAGGTTTTCGATGTTGAAGGTAGCAAGGCGCAGCGACATGGAGCACTTTCGGTAGGCGGCAAGACAGCAGCCGGAGTGTAACCGGCTGACCGGCAATGGAAAGCCTCTTTCGTCCATCGCAGCCCCTACCCGGAATAAACCGGCTTGCCACGCCGTCCCTCCCTACGGATGATGGGCATTCCGGTGACGGGCGGAGGAATCGCACATGGGAATCGTATCCAGCATTTGGCGGATGTTCCTGATGGTCTGGCTGGCGTTCCTCGTCTTCGCCGGCCATCCCGCCCGCGCGGCCGAAAGCTATATCACCGCGCCCGGGGAAGCTGCCCGCGCCGCCGGGCTTGTCGGCGAAAAGCTCGGCAGGACGCCCGAGGTGCACACGCTTCGCATCACCGACAAGGACGTGACCATGCTCGTACATGGCACGGGCACCGGCAATGTGGAGGAATGGCGCGTGCGGCAGGGCACGCGACTGCTCTTCTTCAGCGCGGAGGTGGTAGGCGGCCCGTCCCCGCGTCAAGCTCCGGCCATGGTGGACGATCTGGCGAGCGGCCTCTTTGCGCTCGACGCCGTGGCACTGGCGAAGACCGACGCGATCGCCAAAAGCGCCATCGCCTATGCCAAGCTGGAAGGCGAAGCGAGCGTACAATCCATCGAGATCGCGAGGCGGGTCTATCTGCTGCCCTCCCCGTCCTACGGCGATATCCGCTGGTCGATCTATGTCGCATCGCCGCGGGAAAGCGCGACGGTCTATGCCGATGCCGATGGCACGATCATCGGCGGCGACCTTTCCAATACCGCCCGCGCCCGCAACATGAACTTCATCAACGACGACGACTGGCCGAAGGAAGCGGCCATCGAAAGCCTGACCGGCGTCATCGGCGGCAAACCCATTATCCGTGACCTCACCGTCTATCCGAAATCCGTGCAGGTGAAGGCCGATCACCCCACCACCAAGGGCGCCACGGTCGGCTATTCCTGGGACATTTCGGGCGTCACGCGCTCTCCGATCGCTTCGCCGATGTTCCCCGGCACCGAACAGGAGCCGGCGCTGTCGCTTGCCGATATCGATCTTTCCAAGCTGGGCACGGTTCGCGATGCCGCGAAGAAAGCCTGGGGCAACGACAAATCGACGCTGAACTACATGATGCTGCGGCTGTTTTCCGATGGTCCCGGCAAGCCGGAGCAGCGCTGGACCGTGCATTTCACCGACTGGACGCAATCGGGCGAACTGGCGCTCTTTACCAACAGCGGCACGGTCGACCTGACCGCTGACGGCATTGTGCGGGTGACCGACCTGCCCGATGCGCGCCAGCCGAAGCGCAACTGGCTCGATGCGACGACGACGCGTGACGTGTTTGCCGCGGTGGGTGAGCAATTCGGCAAGAACGCCCGTTTTGCCGAACTCAGCGTGTCCAACGATGCGATGCGCATTCTTGCCGAAGTGCCCGATACACCCGGCAAGATGCGCGAATACAATGCCAACGACCGGGGGATCACCGCCTCCAGCATGATGATGCCCTGGGATGCGGAATTCCATCCCGAGCGGCTGTTCCGCATGGACGACCTTGCCTTCTTCTCCGCGGAAAAGCTCAACGAGCTGACCGCCCGCACCTTCACGCGGCTGAAGGTCGGCTCAGATATGTCGCTCAGCCGCTACACCTTCTCCATCGGCCAGCTGTTGTCGCCCGACGGCAGCTTCATGGTGCCCTCGCCCGATGGCAAGGTGACGCTGGAAATCCGCCTGGAGGGCCAGGACGGCTGGAAGGGTGGGCGTGTCACCTATTCCTCCACCGGCGAGGAAATCGACGTGGTGATGCCTTAGCGACGCCTAGAGCGTGGTGAGCAGCAGGCTGGTTTCCGACTTCGACACGCCATCCATGGCGCGGATGCCGCGCAGCACGCGCTCGAACTCCACGAGGTTCTCCGCATGCAGCTCGGCAACGAGGTCCCAGGCGCCGTTCGTGGTGTGCAGGGCGCGCACCTCCGGGATGCCGCGCAGCGCCTTGACCGCAGCGAGCGTCTTCTGCCCGGTGATCTCGATCATCGTGATGGCGCGAACCGCATGCGGATCGTCCGCCTCCGTCACCCGCACGGTGAAACCGGCTATGACGCCGTCGCGCGTCAACCGGTCGATGCGGTTCTGCACCGTGCCGCGTGAAACACGAAGCTCCGCGGCCAGCGCGGAGAGCGAGGCGCGGCCGTCCTTGCGAAGGAGGGCGAGAAGTTTGCGGTCGGTCGTGTCCATGATGTCCGTTGCCGATATGTCAATCCAAGGTGACGAAACGGGAATATCGGGCGCAATTTTTCCAAAAGATTGCCGTTTCGCTTACCGCCATCCTTGGATAGCCTTCGTCTCAATGCAACCGCTTTCGACAGGCGCCCTTCATGACGACCGAAAATGCCCGCCGCACCGCCACCGCCCGCACCAAAGATCTTTCTCTGTTGATGACCCGTTGGCCGAGCGTTACCGGCTCGCCGGATGAAGCGGCCTTCTCCGAAAAGCTGCGGGCGCATCTTGCCGAAACGCCCTACTTCAGGAGCCATCCCGACGAGCTTTTCACTGTGGACAGCCACGGCGAACCGATGACGCAGAATGTCGTGGCGCTCGTGCGCGGCCGTGGACGTCGCACGGTGGTGCTGGCAGGCCATTTCGATACGGTTTCCATCGCCAATTACGGCACGCTGGCCCCTCTCGCCTGTGACCCGGAACCCTTGACCGAGGCGTTGCTCAAAGAACTGCGCAGCCGCCCGCTGAACGGCGCGGAGACGAAAGCGCTGAAGGATTTCGAGGGCGGCGATTTCATCGCCGGACGCGGGCTGCTCGACATGAAGAGCGGCCTTGCCGCCGGCATTGCGGCACTGGAGCGCTTTGCCGGGCTGGAGGCGGCGGATGGCAACATCCTCTTCGTCGCCACGCCTGACGAAGAGAACCGTTCACGCGGCATGCGCAGCCTGCGCGACGCCTTGCCGGAGATTGCCCGCCGCTTCGACCTCGATATCGTCGGCGGCATCAATCTCGACGCGTCGAGTTGCGAACGTGATGGCGAGGAAGGCCGTGCGGTCTATCTCGGCTCCATCGGCAAGTTCGCCCCCTTCGCCTTCGTCATCGGTCGCCCGACCCATGCCGGCTACCCGTTCAACGGCACCAGTGCCCACCGCATCAGCGCGGAAATCGTGCGCGCCATGGATACCGTGCCGGAACTCAGCGACGAAGCCTTTGGCGAACGCTCACCGCCGCCGGTGTGCCTGGAAGCCCGCGACATCCGAGACGGTTACGACGTGACGACACCGGATCGCGTCTGGCTCTCCTTCAACTGGCTGGCGCATCGCCGCAGCCCTGCCGACATTCTGGGCGAATTCCGCACAATCGTTGCCGGCGCGCTGGACGTTGCGCTGGAAACGCAGACCGCCCATCAAGCCCGCTACCGGGACCGAACGGTCGCGAAGATCGAAGGTGTGGTGCTGACCTATGCGGAGCTTCTGGAGCGGCTGAAGGCGCGTGGCGGCGACGCGCTCGATCGCCTTGCAGCGCTCGATCACTCACTCTCCGGCAGCACCGATCCCCTGAAAGTCAGCCGCGAGATCGTCGCGGCGGCAGCGACCGAAGCGGGTATCGAGGGCCCCGCGGTCATCATCGGTTTCGGCAGCCTGCATTATCCGCTCGTGCACCTGGCGCGCGCAGACGAAACAGGCGGCACCCTGCGCGACCGGCTTCAGACGGTGATGCAGGCGACCGCTGAACGGTACGGCACATCGATCAAGTTCAAGCAGATCTTCGCCGGCATTTCCGACATGAGCTTCTTCGGCCACCGCCCACAAGCCGGCGAAACCGGCCTGCTCTCCGCAAACACGCCGTCAGTGGCCTTTACGGACAAGGCGCCGGAAGGACTGCTGTCCTTTCCTACCGTCAATATCGGGCCATGGGGCCGCGACTATCACCAGAAATGGGAGCGCGTGCATACGCCCTATACGTTCGAGGTCTTGCCGGACCTGGTGTTCGAATCGGCGCTCGCGTGGCTCGCGGATTAATCTGCGAAATGAGCAGACCTTCTCCCCGCTTTCAGGGAGAAGGTAAACGCTGGAAAGCGTGCTTTCAGATCAAGCGGCGAGCCGCTCGGTGCTCAGCAGCCGACCGAGACGGGAAATCCCCTCCTCGATGGTCGCAGCATCGGCGCAGGAGAAGCTGAGGCGCAGCGTGTTGGCGCCGCTGCCATCGGCATGGAAGGCCTGCCCGGGCACGAAGGCGACCTTTTCCGTCTCGATGGAGCGGGCAAGCAGGGTTGCGCCGTCCATGCCGGCCGGCAGCGTGACCCAGACGAACATGCCGCCTTCCGGCTTCGTCCAGGAAACGCCTTCCGGCATGTATTTCTGGAGCGCGGCCAGCATGGCGTCGCGACGCGCGCTGTAGGCGGCCTTGATCTTCGCCACCTGCGCGTCGAAACCGCGCTCGGCGACATGGGCGATAGCCATCTGGTTGATGGTCGAGGAATGCAGGTCCGCCGCCTGCTTCATCAGCACGAGCTTGCGGATGACAGGCGCTGCCGCGACGATGTAGCCGACGCGCAGGCCCGGGGCCAGCGTCTTGGAGAAGCTGCCGCAATAGATGGTGCGCGCGGCGTCGATATCGCCGGTCTTGGCGATTTCCAGCGCCAGGATCGGCGGCACCGCCTCGCCGTCATAACGCAACGACTGGTAGGCGGCGTCTTCGATGACGGGAATATCCAGCTCTTCGGCGAGCGACAGCAGCTTTTCGCGGCCGGCGCGGTCGACGGTCTCGCCCGTCGGGTTGGCGAAGTCTGCCGAGAGATAGGCGAACTTGACGCGACCGCCGGCTTCTTCCGCCGTGGCACGATAGGCGTCCGGCGTACGGTTGCCCGTAAGGTTCAGGCGATCATAGGTCGGCTCGTAGGCATTGAAGGCCTGGAGGGCGCCGAGATAGGTCGGCCAGGTGACGAGGGCCGTATCCTTCGGCGAAAGAAAGAGTTTGCCGAGATAGTCGAGGCCCTGCTGCGAGCCGGAGACGATGAAGACATTGTCGGCGGTGCAGGGAATGCCAAGCTTGCCCATTTCACCGGCAAGCCAGTCGCGCAACGGCTTGTAGCCTTCGCTGACGGAGTATTGCAGGCCTGCGGCGGCATTTTCGCCCGCCAGCACGTCCGTATAGGCGGCGGAGAAGGCTTCCTTCGGGAACAGCGCCGGATCCGGAATGCCGCCGGCGAAGGAGATGATGTCCGGCCGCTCCAGCAGTTTCAAGAGTTCGCGGATTTCGGATGCCTTCATCCGCGACGCGCGGGTCGCGAAGGCCTGTTCCCATTTGAACATCGGGGTTTCCTCGGGCTTGTTGTTTGAACGCACCTCATCACGGCGCCGTATTTATGTCAATAATGCTGACCTAAATATTCGCGTCAGAAAAAAAGCGCATCAACAAGGTTTCGCGCAGACATAGACTTTCCGGAGCATCCCTGCTCCGGCCGCCGTTTCAGGCTGCGCGAGCGCTCAGGTGGCGCGGTCGCTGTAAAGGCTGAGCAGGACAAGCATGGCTATACTGCCCAGGATAAAAAGGTCGAACCAGGCGAAGTATTGGATAATCGTGGTCATTGCACCATCCTCCTGACGGCCGAACGAAACACTCGCGTATTTTGTTCCCGTTTCGCCACCAGCGCAAGATTATTACTTGCTGCGCCGCAACGGTGAGGAAGGATGCACTGCATTATTTCAGCTTTACTGAAATAAAAGGCCGGGCGAAAAACGCCCGGCCCTCGTCCGCGCTTTCGCGCAGAGTGATTAGTTGACGGCCTTGTCGACCAGCTTGTTCTTGCCGATCCACGGCATCATGCCGCGCAGCTTCGCACCGACTTCTTCGATCTGGTGCGAGTCGTTGTTGCGGCGGATGCCCTTGAAGCGTGCGCCGCCGGCCTTCCATTCCTGCATCCACTCGGAGGTGAACTTGCCGGTCTGGATGTCGGTGAGGACGCGCTTCATTTCAGCCTTGGTTTCGGCGGTGATGATGCGCGGACCCGTGACGTATTCGCCCCACTCGGCCGTGTTGGAGATCGAGTAGTTCATGTTGGCGATGCCGCCTTCATAGATCAGGTCGACGATCAGCTTCACTTCGTGCAGGCACTCGAAATAGGCCATTTCCGGCGCATAGCCGCCTTCGACCAACGTTTCGAAACCGGCGCGGATCAGTTCGACGAGACCGCCGCACAGAACGACCTGTTCGCCGAAGAGGTCGGTTTCGCACTCTTCCTTGAAGTTGGTCTCGATGATGCCCGAACGGCCGCCGCCAACGCCGCAGGCGTAGGAGAGCGCGAGGTCAAGGGCGTTGCCCGAAGCGTTCTGGTGAACGGCAACGAGGCAGGGAACGCCGCCGCCCTTCTGGTATTCGCCGCGAACCGTATGGCCCGGGCCCTTCGGTGCAATCATGACGACGTCGAGCGAGGACTTCGGCTCGATGAGGCCGAAATGCACGTTGAGGCCGTGGGCGAAGGCGATTGCGGCGCCGTCACGGATGTTGCCGGCGATTTCAGCCTTGTAGATGTCGGCCTGGAGTTCGTCCGGGGTCGCCATCATCAGGAGGTCGGCCCACTTGGCGGCTTCGGCGACCGTCATGACCTTGAAGCCATCAGCTTCGGCCTTCTTGATCGTCGGTGAACCGGCCTTGAGCGCGATCACGACGCCCTTGGCGCCGGAATCCTTGAGGTTGAGGGCGTGAGCACGGCCCTGCGAGCCATAGCCGACGATGGCGACATTCTTCGCCTTGATGAGGTTGAGATCGGCATCACGATCGTAATAGACGCGCATCGATGTTTCCTTCCCTTGCTGTCTGTTCAACTGAACCGGCGGCTTTTCCTGCCGGCCTTACCCTTTCGCGCCGTGAAGCGACAGGAAGGCGTCGACCGCCTTCTCCGCGCGTGGCGAGAATTCCTTTTTGAGCCCCGCGGCATCCTCGCCCAGCAACATGCGCAGATGCATGTCGGAAACGATCAGGCCGTAGAGCGTGCCGTATGCCTCGTCGGCGGTGTCGAATGCAAGCAGCTTTGCCTTGCGACCGGCTTCCAGCAGCGCCGCAGCACGCTTTCCGATCTGTCGGCGGCCGCGCTCCTGCAACAGGCGGCCGAGACCGGCGCCCTCGCGGCTCGCCTGGCCGATGGCAAGGCGGTTCAGCGCCAGCGAGACATCGCCCGAGAGAACGTCGATCAGATCGCCCGCGAACGCGACGAGATGCTTGCGCAGGCTTTCGGTCGTCAGCGCGCGCGCATCGACCTCGACGGTGCGCACCTTGCCGGCCTGATAGGTGATCATCGCCGAGATCAGCCCGTCGCGATCGCCGAACCACTTATAAAGACTTTCCTTCGAACAGTTCGCGGCGCGCGCGACGCCGGCCGTGGTCAACGCCCGTTCGCCGCCCTCCACCAGCAGGCCGAGCGCACGCTCCAGCACCGCGCCCTGACGTTCCGTCAGTCCCGCGGCGGCTGCGCCCGTCTTTGCCTGCTCTGCGATCTGCAAGATTTCCACCCGTCACTTTTGCGTACCGTACCGTACGGTTCGGCATCTTCTAGCGATGTACGAACTCTTGGTCAACGGCCTTCTCGCCATGACGGAAAAAACCGTGATTTGCCGGCTTGATATTTCGTCGCGCAGACATAGCCGGCGCTGCATTGCACAAACGCCGTCAAAAATTCCTTCCCCCTATGTCGCTGTTTTGAAACAGAACTCCACGGGAAAGCGACAACGCCCCACCTAGGAACAAAATTTTTCGCTTCCCAATCCGTTTCTCGTTGTTAAGATTTGTGAGGCCTGCGGTGCGGCAGGCCGGTTCGCGTCGCGGATCGGCAAGCCTGAACGCCAGGACCTGAGTACAGGAGTAGTAAGCGAAACGCCCTTACGCCAAGGAGACAGAAAATGTTGAATTTCCTGCCAGACCTTCACGAAGGACATGCTCCCATCACGCTTCAGCAACTGTTTGGTGATGCCCTAGAGGCCTTCGATGCCTGGGAAGACGAACGCGCCGAACCGATGGTGATCTTCGAAGACAAGATCGTTCCCATCGGCGCCGTGTTCGACAGTATGCTGGAATGCACCGACCTCCTGCCGCGCACCATGGCGGATATCGTGGTCGATTGCCTCGCGCGCAATCCGGCCTCGCCGAATGCTGATATCTCCACCTTCGGAGATGCAGCCCGCCTCGCGTCCGCCCTCGTCGAGCAGCGCCGCCTCTGCGGCGAAGCGGCCATTGCCGCCTTCCTCGACCACAAACGCGTCGACAAGCGACGCCCCGCCTGATCTCGGAAGGCCCCGCTCCGGCGGGGCTTTTTTTACCGGCAGCACTGCACGAGAATAATTACCGGCACTCGCCCGTTACGGGAGTATCCACACTCCTGTTCCGGATCCCGCGCCATGCTTCGTCTCGTCGCCGTCGCCCTGCTCGTTTCCACCTTGCCCGCCGCTGCCGAGGAGCCGCCCTATGTCGGCACCTGGGACTGCGAGGTATCGACCTTCACCTTCACCGCCGACACCTATGATTCGGGCGAAGGCCCGATGCCGATCCTCAAAAGCGAGAAGGATGGCGGCGCCTATACGCTGACCTTCGCCGACGACTACCGCATCGGTCTCGCCAATTTCACCGGCACCGAGATGGACTGGGCATCCGAAACCAGCGGCGACATGTTCCATTGCAAGAAGATCGGGAACTAAGGGCTATCCGATGAACAAGAAACTTCTTGTCACGCTCCTTGCGCTCGCTGCCTTCTCCACCGCGGCTGAAGCTGCCGAGACCCGCTGCGGCTGGCTGCAGAACCCGACGCCGGGCAACTGGTGGCTCAGCGATGCCGACGGCAGCTGGACGATGATGACGCAAGGCGGCGGCACCGAGCCCGACGGCATGGATCGGATCCCCGACATTTCCGAGGGCGATTATGTGCGCACCAACGGCAATTACGGTTATGCCTGCGCCTGCCTGAAGGTCGATACGGACGATGATGAAGGCCGGATTCTCGCCATTCATTCCTTCCGCCAGCTGCCGATTTCGCAATGCGCGAACGACGAGGCACTTTCCGCACCGGAATAAACGCAAGCATGCGGGTGTGTCTTGACCCGTTGCGCCGAAGCAATTATTTCTCCCGCATCGAGATTTGAACGTTGACGTCGCATTTGCGGGTTTCCAGCCTGCAGCTTAACGAACTTCCCCTTCAAATTCGACCACCCAAGGCCGCCAGCCCGGCGGCCGAAGATTGATTTGACGGCTAGGAAAGGTTTCGTCATGGCAACTGGTACCGTAAAGTGGTTCAACACGACCAAGGGCTACGGCTTCATTCAGCAGGACAGCGGTGAACCGGACGTATTCGTCCACATCTCCGCCGTACAGCGCGCAGGCCTCACCGGCCTCGACGAAGGCCAGAAGGTCAGCTTCGAGCTGATCCGCGACCGCAAGTCCGGCAAGATGTCGGCCGATCAGCTCGTCGCAGCCTGATCCTTCGAAAAAGACAAACGGAAAAGGCCGGTTTCGACCGGCCTTTTTTGTGCGCGTTGTCAGGCATGTTCGACGGGAAGCCGTGAGCCGCTTTTCAGCACCTCCATGGAAATGGAGGCCGACACGTCGAAAAGCTCTACCTTGCGCACGATACGCTTGTAGACCACGTCATAGTGCTCGACCCGTGGCAGCACGATCTTCAGGATATAATCGTAGTTTCCCGTCAGCCGGTGCGCCTCGACGACTTCGGGAATATCCGCGATCGCCTTCGAAAACAGCGCGATCCAGTCGTCGCTGTGATGGGCCGTCTTGATGAGGGCAAAAACCGTCGTCGGCACCCCCATCTTCTCCCGGTCGAGCAGTGCGACCCGCCCTGCAATGTGGCCGCTCTCCTCCAGGCGCTGGATACGCCGGGCGCAGGCCGAGAGCGACAGGCTCACCTTTTCCGCCAGCACGGAGACGGGTGCGCCTGCATCGTCCTGTAACAGCGCCAGCAATTTGCGGTCTCGCTCATCCAACACGCCAAGATTCTCCCGGGAAGTCTTCAATGACGCGAATTTCACGCGCTATTGTGGCTTATTGCAAGAAATATCTTCGCTTAATGCGCAGATTGCCGCGAACTTTGCGAACAATCCCCTCGATGCGCGCGGCATTCTTCCGTCATTCAAATTACACGGAGGAAACCACCATGAAAACGATCGGCCTTATCGGCGGCATGAGCTTCGAGAGCACGGCAGTCTATTACCGGATGATCAACGAGGCCGTGCGCGAGCGGCTCGGCGGCCTGCATTCTGCCGAGGTTCTGGTGCATTCGATCGACTTCCAGTCCATCGTCGAGCTTCAGAAAGCCGGCCGCTGGGATGCCGCCGGTGCCCGGCTTGGCGCGGTTGCAGCAGGCCTTGAAAAGGCCGGCGCCGATTGCGTGCTGATCTGCACCAACACGATGCACCTCGTCGCCGACGCGGTGCAGGCCGCGACCGGGGCAACGCTGCTCAATATCATCGACGAGACCGCCCGCAACATCATCACGGCCGGCAAACGCCGTCCACTGCTGCTCGCCACGCGCTACACGATGGAACACGGCTTTTACGCCGAGCGCATGAAGGCGGCAGGCCTCGACGTCATGGTGCCCGATGAAGCCGGCCGCACGCTGATGCACGATGTCATCTTCAACGAGCTGTGCCAGGGCAAGGTGCTGGAAACGTCGCGCGCGCGTGTGCTCGCCCTGATCGAAACCGCCCGCGCCGAAGGCGCCGACAGCGTCATCCTCGGCTGTACGGAAATCTGCCTGCTGCTGGACCCCGACGCGCTGGCGCTGCCGGGCTTCGATTCCACCGCCATCCATGCCAGGGCCGCGGTGGACTTCGCCTTCGATTCACCGGCGACCAGCAAGGCCGCGTAAATTACTTGACTCAGTCCAATAAAATATCAGACATGGTGATCGAAGGAGATCACATGTCTGCCCCTGCCCCCATCGAAGCCGCGACCGATCCCATTGAAACGATCCGGGCCTTCAACCGTTTCTACACCAACCGGATCGGCATACTCGACCGCGCCTTTCTCGACACGCCCCATACGCTGACGGAAGCGCGCGTCATCTATGAACTCGCCGCGCGCGGCACGACATCCGCCTCGCAGCTCACCGAAGAGTTGTCGCTGGATTCAGCCTATCTCAGCCGCCTGCTGAAGACATTCATCGGCAAGGGTTTCGTTGTTGCCCGAAAGGATCCGGTAGACGGTCGCGGACGGCTTCTGAGCCTGTCCGAGACGGGGCGCACCGTCGCTGCCGATCTCGCCACGCGCTCGCGACAGAGCATAGCGAATCTCATCGAACCGCTTGCGGAAACCGAAAGGCTGGACCTGACGGCCGCGCTGCGTCGCGCGACGACCCTGCTCGGCGGCACGCCCGCGCCCGGCAAAGCGCTTATCCGCAACCATCGCCCCGGAGACATGGGCCGGGTTATCGCGAGCCAGACACAAAGCTATACCGAAACCTATGGTTGGAATGAGGAATATGAGGCGCTCGTCGCGGAAATCTGCGCGCGTTTCCTGCGCAATTTCGATCCGGGGCGGGAGCGCTGCTGGATCGCCGAGCAGGATGGAACGTTCGTCGGCAGCGTCTTTCTGGTCAAGGGCAACGAGACGACGGCGAAGCTGCGCCTGCTGCATGTTTCAGATGCCGGACGCGGTCAGGGGCTCGGCACGCGCCTGGTGACGGAATGCATCCGTTTCGCGCAAAGCGCCGGCTACCGACGGCTGGAGCTCTGGACGAACGACATCCTGATCGCCGCCCGCCGCATCTATCAGGCGGCCGGCTTTGTGCTCGAAAAAGAAGAAGCGCATCACAGCTTCGGCAAGGACCTCATCGGGCAGACCTGGGCGCTCGACCTCGACGGCTGGCATTCCCCGGTCAGGCCTCCTGAAGCACGGTCTCCAGCCAGCGGCATTCCTCAAGGCCGGCCCGCGTAAACGGGTCGGCAAGCGTGCCGGACACGATGGCCGCCAGGATTTGCGGCGCCGGCGGGATTTTTGCGACCGTCGCGACGAGGCGGTCACGCAGCCAGGCGATTGCCCGTGAATCCGACTGATAGAACGGCGTGAAGACGTAGGAGAGCAACTGGAACAGGCGCACGTGATTGCGCCGCGCGGCCGCATAAGCCGCCAGCCCTTCCTCCAGCGTCGCCGCCGATGACAGCGCGTGTGCCAGCGCGGCAGCATCGAGCAGCGCCATGTTCGCACCCTGCCCGAGCTGCGGACTGGTCGAATGGGCACTGTCGCCGATGAAGACGATGCCGTCGGCATAGGGCGGCAGCGCGGTGCGATGGGCATAGCGGGCGAGCGCCAACTGGTCCCAATCCATGATCTGATCGAGGAATGGCACCGCGTCCGGCCAATAGCCGGCTATGCCCGCCTTCCAGCGGTCGAGCCCGCCGCCCCTAACCGCGTCAGCATCCGCCGTCTTGAGGCTCCAGAAGAAGGCGACCTTGCGTCCCTCACCGGCATGCGCGCGGCCGACCGGCAGCACGCCGATCATGACTTTCGCTGCGTCATACCGTTGAGTCAGTGCCGTAGAGTCATGCGGCACGCCCTCGCAATCCAGCGTCGCCCAGAACGCGCCCCAGGGCAGTTCCTTCACCTGGGGTGCGACGACGGAGGCGGCGACGAGCTGTGAGCGCGCGCCGGTCGCATCGACCACCAGATCGTAGTCGCCGACGATAGCCCCATCGGGATCGTGCAGGGCCGTGCGGGTCTGTCGTGTCTCGGCCTTCGCCAGCGCAATGCCGGTACGGATCGGCAGGCCAGCGGCCACGACCGCATCATGCAGCGTCGAAAACAGCGCGGCGCGATGAACCGCAAGCCCGTATCGCCCACCCGCAAGCGCATCGTAGCGCACGTCGAGCACGGTCCTGCCGCTCCGCGCATCCGCGCCGTGAAGGCGGTCGATGCGATTTCCAAGCGCGTGAATGGTGGGGGAGAGACCGAGGGCATCGAGCACTGTAAGCCCCGTCGGCTGCATCAGCAGGCCGGAGCCGACGGGCGATGCATGCTCGAATCGCTCGATCAATTCGACCCGATGGCCGGCGCGCGACAGAAAGAGTGCAGCCGCCAGCCCCGCAGGTCCAGCGCCGGCAATGCCGATATCCAGTGGCTTCATGCCCTTCCCCGCTATGCCGCGTTATGCCTGCTCCGCATCATAGGCCGTTCGTGCGGCCCGGATCGCGATGTGGTTTTCCGAAGACCACTGCACCAGCGACCGCAGAAGTGCAAGGAACGAATGGCCGAGCGACGTCAGCTTGTATTCGACGCTCGGCGGCTGGGTCGGATAGACGGTGCGCGTGAGGTATCCGTCGCGCTGGAGATCACGCAACGTCTGCGTCAGCATGCGCTGGGAAATATC
This sequence comes from Shinella sp. CPCC 101442, assembly GCF_024704725.1. Lineage (GTDB taxonomy): Bacteria > Pseudomonadota > Alphaproteobacteria > Rhizobiales > Rhizobiaceae > Shinella. The sequence continues at coordinate 382,378 of NZ_JALIQS010000003.1, forward strand.
GGGAATGAAGCGGCGCAGCTGCGAGAAGCGGCGGGGGCCATCGGCAAGGCCGAGGATCATCAGCGATGTCCACTTGCCGCCGACGCTATCCAGCACATCCCGCACGGGACAATCGTCCATCGACATGGGCACACCATCGATGAGAATGACCCGCTCGCCATCGGCGCTCCCGACGATCTTGTTCATAGTCGGTTCCCTCCAGGTAACCACCGCAGAAAAAACTGCCTTCTTTACAGGCTCTATCAGATTACCAGATAAGAGCAAGTCTCAATAAGAGACCGATATCCATAGGCCTGTCGGCGCCCTCACCTGCCCCCGCCGAAAGCCCTGCCCAGAAAGGCAAGACATGACCGACACCATTCTCGTCACCGGCGCCTCCGGCCAGCTCGGCCGCCTCGTCCTCGACAACCTTCTCGCTTCCGGCAAAGTAGCACCCGCCAACCTCGTCGCCACGACCCGGGACGTCGCGAAGCTCTCCGACTACGCCGCCAAGGGCGTCACCGTGCGCGCCGCCGATTTCGACGACCCGGCCTCGCTCGACGCCGCCTTCGCCGGCGTCGGCAAGGTGCTGATCATCTCCACCGACGCGCTCGGCGAAGCCGGCAAGCGTCTTGCCCAGCACAAGGCCGCCGTCGCCGCCGCCAAGAAGGCCGGCGCCGAGCACATCCTCTACACGTCCATGCCGCAGCCGGACGATTCGCTGGTCACCTTCGCGCCCGACCATCTCGGCACCGAAGAGGCCATCAAGGCGACCGGCATTCCCTATACGATCCTGCGCGACGGCTGGTATGCCGAAAACCTCTTCATGTCGCTACCGCACGCCCTGCAGACCGGCTCCTGGTACACCTCGACCGGTGAGGGCAAGATCGCCCACATCACACGTGCCGACACCGCGGCCGCCCTTGCCGGCGCCGTGCTGAAGGCCGGCAGCGAAAGCAGGACCTATACGCTGACGGGCACCAAGGCCCGCACGGCCGAGGAAATCGCCGCAATCGTCTCCGCTGCCACGGGCAAGCCACTGAATGTGGTGCATGTGACGGATGCGCAGCTTTCCGAAGGCCTCAAGGCTGCCGGTCTGCCGGAAGGGTTCATCCCGACGATCGTCTCCTTCGACGCCAACACGCGCGAAGGCAAGATCGCAGCCGTCACCGGCGACGCGGAAGCGCTGTCCGGCCGCAAGCCGACCGCGTTCGAGGATTTCGTCGCCGCCAGCAAGGCAGCCTTCCTCGGCTGATAGAGAAAAGCTGCGGCGCTCCGAAAGAGCGCCGCACGTCCGTCAGACGTCCTGACCGCAGGCGCGGCAGAAGCGGCGCACCGTCTCCGCCATGCCATATTCCAGCGCATCGGCCGTCAGGCCATGGCCGATGGAGACCTCCGCGAGACGCGGAATGCGCGCGACCAGAGCAGGCAGGTTGGCGACCGTGAGATCATGGCCGGCATTGACGTCCAGGCCGAGTTCGAAGGCGATATCCGCCGTCTCGCCCAGGAGTTCCACGATACGCGCGGCTTCCGCCGGGTTGTCGTAGCAGCCGCCATAGGGGCCGGTATAGAGCTCGATCCGGTCAGCGCCGAGCTCCCGTGCGATCGTCAGCGCCTCACGGTCCGGCTCGCCATCGGCGAAGACCGAGACACGCAGGCCCAGCTTCTTCAAGCGGCCGACAATATTACCGAGCAGGTTGTGGCTCTTGCGGAAATCCCAACCGTGGTCCGAGGTCGCCTGGGCCGGATCGTCCGGCACCAGCGTCACCTGCTCCGGGCGATGCTCCTCGACGAGCTGCATGAAGCTTTCTTCCGGAAACCCCTCGATGTTGAACTCCGTGCTGGAAAACTCGCTGTCGATAAGGCTGCGGATGGGCGCGAGGTCGCTGAAACGCACATGGCGCTGGTCCGGCCTCGGATGCACCGTGAGCCCGCTGGCGCCCGCTTCCAGCGCGATCCGACCGAGAGCGGTGACGCTCGGCCAGGGCAGGTCCCGGCGGTTGCGCAGCATGGCGATTGCGTTGAGATTGACCGACAGTTTCGCAGGCATGACGACGCGGACTCCTATTGCATCACGCAAGGTCTAGCGCGTTGTTTCCACAAGGGCAATCGCCCGCAAACGCCTGGCGGCCGCGCGATGGGGCACAATTGCCGCGCCCGTGCTCGAGCACCTCTTGCTCATGATCAAGAATCACCGCTAAACTCCCATCGTGTTTTTGAGGATAGCGCCATTCCGGCCGCCTCTATCAAGAATCAGAAAGGACCTCAGGCAGCGACGATGGCCTCCTCCGTGGCGACACCATGAGCGGGACCGACAGGCCGGCGTGCGATCTCGTACGGCGCGCGCTTCACGTTGTCATTGCCAGCGAGACCTTTGCCCGTTCCGAGCGGCTGCGCTCGTTCCTGTCCTACATCGTCGAGAACGAACTTTCCGGCAAGGCTGCCCAGCTCAAGGGCTACAGCATCGGCATAGACGTGTTCGGACGGCCACCGGGCTTCGATGCCGGAAACGACCCGCTCGTGCGCGTACAGGCCGGCAAGCTGCGCAAGCTTCTCGATCAGTATTACGAGACGGAAGGTGCGGCGGAGCAGCTGCGCATTCGCGTGCCGCTCGGCAGCTACGTTCCCGAATACAGCATCACACGACCGGAACCGGTAAACGAGCCGGCGGCAAATCGGGTCGCGCACCAGCAAACGCCGCGGCCAAAACGCTCCTGGCTTCCCAAGCCCATCTCCTCGCCGCTGGCGCTCTTCTCGCTGCTGCCGCTGCTCTTCCTCGCACCCTCCATCTATCCCGATGCGACCAGCACGGCCATTGCCAAGGTGCAATTCATACTCTCGGCGCATAACCGGCTCGGCGGCATGGTCGAAGTCCTGCCACAGCTGCACATCTTGCAATGCTGGCCGCAGAGCGGCGAATGCAATGCGCTTGCCCGCGCCATCTCCAATTCCGCACACTATCATCGCACGGTGCGCCTTGCCGATGCCCGCGAGAGCGGTGCGCCGCCGCCGCTATCCTACTCCATCCGCGTGGAGAACCGGGCGGATGGGCTCGGCGTCTATGCAAGGCTGATCCACGATCAGTCAGGCGCCACGATCTACGCACGACACTTTTCACGCAATCAGCTGAAGAGCGAAGCTGGCATAGCCTATGAAGCCGTTGCCTTCGCCGCCCGCACCCTTTCGGCCAGCGGGCCGCTTTACCGTCACGCCATCCGCTCGGGCACGGCGAGCAGCGTGATGCAATGCCTCTCCCACAGCAGCCAGACGACGCCGCGCGGCACGCCGCACTTCGGCGAGCCGGCTGCCTGCGCCATAAGGCCGGGAGCAGCTCTCGCCGAAGCGGCTATCGGCGACGAGGCCGGCGCCACCCTGACGCGATAGACTCGACCGCCCTGCCGCCAGGCGGGCAGTCCGCCCAGAAAATACATCCCTAGATATAACGATAGGCACATCCGGGTCTTCGGTTTATTTTATGAACCTGGGCGGATTGGTGCTTTGTGCCGCTCTAGGGTTCGGGATCCCTGCACAATCTCTCTTCGAGATGGATCTCCAATCTTGGCACGATCGCGCGCGGTTTCATTGGCGGACAGGCTGGTGGAGCGGCTATCGACAAAGGGGCGTTTGCGCCGTCGCGACATCTCGTCTCAAAGCGGGAAACGCATCGGCGACCGGGGGTAAGGACATGAACGATCTTCTATTTTGCGGGCTGTTTTCATGATGACGAACGAGTCGAAGAAAACAACCGCCGACGCCCGCTCCGGCGCGCGCAAATCCATCCGGTACCTGCCCGTGGCCCCGCTTCCGGAAAATCTGCCGGCGGGACGCCTGGCGATTGCCGATATGGCGAATGCGTTCGGCGTGACCCATCGCACGCTGCATTTCTACGAGGAAAAGGGCTTGCTGACCGCAGCCCGCGTCGGCCCCATGCGCGTCTACGGACCGGAAGAAATCCAGCAGATGGCGGTGGTCAACACCTGCCGTGAAACGGGCATGCCCGTCGCCGTCATCCAGGAATTGCTGGAGCGTCTTTCGTCCGCGGAAAGCCAGAGCGAGGCCGACACGACTTTCCGCACGGCGATGACGGCCCGCAAGCGCGAACTCGCCGCCCAGCAATCGACGATCCGCCGCCAGATGCAGCAGATCAACGAACTGCTCGATTTCACCGGCGCGCTGGAACCGGAGAGCAACGACAACACGCCGCAGGCCCATCTGACACCGGCGGAGTTGCGCTGCCTCGCCCTGATGGCCGAAGGCTATCCGACGAGCCGCATCGCGCGTGCGCTCGAGGTCGAGCCGGGTGAAGTTCAGGTGATGGAAAAGAACATCATCGCCAAGTTCAACAGCAACAACCGTTTCCAGGCCGTCGCCAAGGCGGTCATGCTCGGGATCGTCGGCCATTAAGGCCGGCGTCAAGCGGCCGGACATGATGACCGGCCTCTTCCATCCGCTTCCTGATAAGCGGTCCGTCGTGCGGGTCCCACAGTAATTCCAGCAAACGTGCATAGCGGTTTTGCTGGAATTGCGCAGAAAAATGGGCGGGGCCTTTTCGCGTTTCAGTGAAAAAGAGCCGTCTATCGCACGATGGTGAGTGTTTCCGCGGCGCGCGTAATGGCAGTGTAAAGCCAGCGTTCACGTGTGTCGCGGAATGCAAAACTCTCGTCGAACAACACGACGTCGTTCCATTGCGAGCCCTGCGCCTTGTGCACGGTCAGCGCATAACCGAAATCGAACTCGTCATAACGCTTGCGCGTCGACCACGGGATTTCTTCCTCGAGGTTCTCGAACGCCGCTTTCAGAAGCTTGATCTTGGCCGCGCCGCGATCCATGTCGTCATCCTCGGGCCGGATCATCAGATTGATGCCGGGCTTCACCGTTTCCTTCGACGAACTCATGACCTGCCAGAGTGAGCCGTTGAGCAAGCCTTTGGCCGGATCGTTGCGCAGGCATACCAGCTTGTCGCCGGATTGCGGATAATCGGTGGAAAAGCCCTTCAGCTCGCGCAGGCGCTGGTTGTAGCGCCGACGCGTGCGGTTCGTGCCGACGAGAACCTGGTCGGCCTCAAGCACCAGCGACTGGTCCACCTCGTCGCGACCGATGACGCGCGCCGCGCCATAGTCGCCATAACCGATGTCGTTGCCTTCGCGCACCTGCATGGCGAGGCGGATGATCGGATTGTCGCGCGCCTGCCGATGAATATCCGTCAGCAGATAATCCGGTTCCTGATTGGTGAAGTAGCCGCCGCCAGTGACCGGCGGTAACTGGCCAGGATCACCGAGCACGAGAATGGGCGTACCGAAACTCATGAGGTCCCGGCCAAGCGCCTCGTCGACCATCGAGCATTCGTCCACGACGACGAGGGCCGCCTTGGCGACCGGGCTCTGACGGTTGATGGAGAACATCGGCGAGATCGAGGTCTTGCCGGTTTCCTCGTCCGACACTTCTTCCTCGCCGCGCGGGCGATAGATCAGCGAATGGATCGTCTTGGCGTTCGTCGCACCCTTGGAACGAAGAACCTGCGCGGCCTTGCCGGTAAAGGCGGCAAACAGCACATCGCCATCGACATTTTCGGCAAAATGCCGTGCCAGCGTCGTCTTGCCCGTTCCGGCATAGCCGAAAAGCCGGAAAAGCGGTTCGCGCCCGTCCTTCAGCCACGTTGCGACGGCCTTGAGCGCTTCATCCTGTTGGGGTGCAAATTCCATGCCCGGACTTGGCAGGATTCGCGTCCGCGAAGCAAGGGGAGAGCGCAGCCGTGCACAAGCTGCCGGTCACCCTCCCTGATTTGCCCCTGTTCGCCTGCGCCGCATCGCGCTATGGAGGCCCGAGATTCCCGGAGCGATGATTTGTCCCCCGCCGCCCGCAGCCCCAACAAACCATCCCCCGCCGGTCTTGGCCGGCGACCCGCCTGGCAGCAATGGGCGCTCGTCGCCTGTCTTTCGGTCGTGACGACGGTGCCGCTGGAAGTGGCGGGCTTTCCGGCAGCCCTTCTGATGGGGCCGATGCTTGCCGGGATCGTGCTGGCGCTCGCCGGCAGCACGATCCGCCTGCCACGCATCTTCTTCTTCGGCGTGCAGGTGGTGCTGGCGCTGATGATCGCCACCATGGTTTCCAAGGATTTCGTCGGTACCTTCACGGCAAACTGGCTGCTGATGCTTTTCGTCGTCCTGTCCGTCATCGGTGTCAGCACGCTGTCCGGCTGGATGATCGCACGCACCGGCATCCTGCCCGGCACGACGGCGATCTGGGGCTCGTCGGCCGGTGCGGCCTCGACCATGCTGCTGATGGCCGAATCCTACGGGGCCGATGCCCGCCTCGTCGCCTTCATGCAATATCTCCGCGTGGTCTTAGTCGCGAGCTGTGCGACGCTCGTCGCGCATTTCGGCGAGCATGACGGCGCTGTCGTGCCGCCCCATGCCTGGTTCGAGCCGGTACCGATGCTGCCGCTCGTCGCCATGCTCGCCATCGGCATTCTCGCCGGCCTGCTCGGGCAGCGGCTGCGCATCCCTGCCGGCGCCTTCCTCGTGCCCTTCGCGCTGGCGGCAGTGCTGAATTCCTCGGGTACAGTGACGATCGTGCTGCCGCAATGGCTGCTCGTGATTGCCTTCACCCTGCTCGGCTGGAACATCGGCCTCGGCTTCACCCGCGCCATTCTCCTGCACGCCCGCCGCGCACTCCTGCCAACCGTCGCCTCGATCATCGCACTGATCGGCTTTTCAGGCCTGCTTGCCGGCCTGTTGATCCTCGTGCTCGACGTCGATCCGTTGACGGCCTATCTCGCCACCAGCCCTGGCGGCCTCGATTCCATCGCCGTCATCGCAGCCTCCAGCAAAGTGGATGTCGCCTTCGTCATGACGTTGCAGACGGCGCGGCTGATCCTGGTCACCCTGATCGGCCCCTGGCTCGCCCGCTTCGTCGCGGACCGGACCTAGAGCATCATCCGACGCCGACGCGATGCCGCTTCGGCTGGAAATGCTCTAGCCGGCATTTTCCAGAAGAATAGGCTTGCCATGCGGCGTCGCCTCGGCGGCCCGCGCCCAACGATCCGAAAGCGCGGACTGCTCCGCCTCGCTCGCGACGCCGCGCTCCGAGATGAGCCCGGAGAGCGCCGCCACCCAGCAATCGAAATAATCGGCCCCATCGGCCGCACGGCCCGGCCGGTGCACCTCGCGCGACAGCGCCTGCGTCCATTCGGCCCAGGAAAACACACCCTGCTCGTGCAGACGCACCGTCATCGCGAAGGCCTGCGCCTGCCAGGGCTCGGCAAAAACCGGATCGCCCTCGCTCGATTTCGGCAATCCGGGAGAATCGGCAAGCGTTTCACACCGGCTCAAGATAGCTCTCCCAGGCATCGATCGAGACCGTGAGGCCGGGAGCCGCCCCCTCGCCCCAGATCTCTCCGCCGTCGAAAACGACGGTATAGACCCATTGCGGGTTCTCGCCCTTGCCGTGCGCGTTGTCGTCCGGAAACACGAAGGAGCCCTGCACGGTCTCCACCACGCCCTCCTTGCCCCGCGCATAGCGCGGCAGGCGTGTGTGCGACGTCGGATTGAAAGTGCGGGTGCGCACACGAGCGCCGGCAGCGAAACGGGGCGCAATATCGACCGGTCTGTCACAGGGGCCGCCCTTGGCGAGCACCGCCGGCACCATCTCAGCCTTGAGGACACGCTTCGGCTCGGCGCCCTTTTCCAGCATCCGGCCCTCTATCAGTTCCCTTGCACTGACGAAGCCGTGGCGCTGCAGCAGCGTTTCCAGCGCGCGGATCCAGATTTCGTAATAGCTCGCCGCAAGATAGGTGGCCGGCGGGATATTTTCGCGGGCATGGCGGCTCTCGTCGATCGTCCAGGCGCCGAAAGCCCCGCAGGACAATGTCACGCCAAGTGCGCGCTTTTCCCATTCGCCGTGAAAGCAGGGTTCGTTCGGCTCCGGCGCGACCGGGCCGAGGCCATGCTGGCCGCCGAGATCGTGCGGGCCGTTCATGACCGTACCAACGGCGCGAGCGCCAGTCCGGTGCCGATCATGGCGTCGCGCGTCACGAGATCGGCGAGCGCCTCCTGATCGAGGCCTTCGGTGCCTGCGGGCCGCTCCGGCACGACGAGGTAACGCAATTCCGCCGTGGAATCCCAGACGCGGATCTTTCTGTCGTCGGGAAGCGTCACCCCGAATTCCGCCAGCACACCACGCGGATCGATGACGGCGCGCGAGCGATAGGCCGGCGCCTTGTACCAGACAGGCGGCAAGCCAAGCACCGACCAGGGATAGCAGGAGCACAGCGTGCAGACGACGAGATTGTGCGTTTCGCCATCGTTGAACACCGCCCGCATATGCTCGCCCTGCCGGCCGGTATAGCTGAGGCTGGCGATTGCCTCCGTCGCATCGCGCTTCAGCCAATCGGCGAAATCGGGCTCGGCCCAGGCCTTGGCCACGACGCGCGCGCCGTTGCGTGGGCCGATCTTCGTCTCGTAGGTCTCGACGATGACGTCGATGGCCTTGGGGTCGATCAGGCCCTTCTGCGCCAAAATGGTTTCGAGCGCCCTGACACGGGCTTCCATCGGCGAAAAATGGTTGTCGTGATGGTGATGGTCGTCGTGATCGTGGTCATGCGACACGGCAGTCCCTCCGGCTTCACCTTTTCATACGCCTCTAGCGCAGCATCGGCCAGAGGCTGGCGACGAGCAGCAGCGCCATGGTGATGTTGAACCACTTCAGCCGCACCGGAACGGACAGCCATTCGCGCAGCGCCGAACCGAAGCCGGCCCAGGTCGAAACGCTCGGAAAATTGACGATAGCGAAGGCGACGCCGACGATGAGCACGCTCATCGTGTAATTGGCCGAATTCGTATAGGTCGCCATGGCCGAGACGGCCATGACCCATGCTTTCGGATTGACCCACTGGAAGGCCGCCGCTTCTAGAAAACTCATCGGCCTTGCCCCCGTCTTACCCTCGCCGAGCGACCGTGAGGTGCCTATCTTCCAGGCGATCCAGACGAGATATGCGCCGCCCGCAAACTTCAGTACGGTATAGACCATCGGCACAGCCTCCAGCAGCGCGCCGAGGCCGAAGCCGACGGCCAGCAGCAGCACGAGGAAACCGACGCCGATGCCGCACATATGCGGGATCGTACGCACGAAGCCGAAATTCACCCCCGAGGCGAAGAGCATCATGTTGTTCGGGCCGGGCGTGATGGATGTCGTGAAGGCGAAGACCAGCAGCGCCAGAAAGATTTCGATCTGCATGGCAGGCTCTTGTTATCCGGATTGTTTTTTCCGATTGATAGCCCATCTCTTGGCGACGACCAGCCAATTCTTGTCATGCATACAATTCCGATTGCTTATGTATGGCGTCTCTCGTGGAGTGCAGCATGAAAGCGGAACTACCGGCAGTCACCCTTCCCGGCGGACGGCAGGTGCCGGCGCTCGGCCTTGGCACCTGGCATATGGGCGAAGGCGAGGCGTCGATGGCCGAGGAGGCCGCGAGCCTGCGCGCCGGGCTCGATCTCGGCATGACCGTCATCGACACGGCGGAAATGTATGCCGATGGCGGAGCAGAAGAAGTTGTCGGTGAAGCGATCAAGGGGCGGCGCGAGGAGGTGTTCCTCGTCAGCAAGGTGCTGCCCTACAATGCCAGCCGCGCCGGCACGATCGCCGCCTGCGAGGCGAGCCTGAAACGCCTCGGCACCGATCATATCGAGCTTTACCTGCTGCACTGGCGCGGCCGCCATCCGTTCTCCGAGACCGTCGAAGCCTTCGAGACGCTGAAGACACAAGGCAAGATCGGCGCCTGGGGCGTCTCTAACTTCGACGTCTCCGACATGATAGAGTTGCTTGACGACGCCGAGCCGCTCCGCCCCGCCGCCAACCAGGTGCTCTACAACCTCGCCCGGCGCGGCATCGAGTACGATCTCCTGCGCTGGAGCCAGGTGCAGGGTATTCCGCTCATGGCCTATTCACCGCTCGACGAAGGCCGCCTGCTTGGCCACCCGACGCTGGAGGAGATCGGCCGCATCCACAATGTCGGCTCCGCCCAGATCGCACTCGCCTTCCTGCTCACCAAGGCCGGCGTCATCGCCATACCGAAATCCGGCTCGCCCGAACGCGTGCGCGACAATTTCCGCGCCTCGGAAATCCGCCTGACCTCGGAGGACCTGCGCCTGCTCGACGAGGCTTTCCCGCCGCCGACCCGCAAGCGGCCGCTGGAAATGATCTGATCAAAAGAAAAGGGCCTTCCCGAATCCGGAAAGGCCCTTTTGTCGAATTCGGCTTGTGAGAAAACTCACATCCCCTGCGAACCGCGGTTCATCGCGGCAATGCCGGTGCGGCAGACCTCGACGAGGCCGAGCGGCTTCATGATCGCCACGAACTGGTCGATCTTCGACGACTTGCCCGTCAACTCCAGGATGAAGTGATCGGTGGTGGCATCGACAACCTTGGCGTGGAAGGCGTCGGCAAGACGCAACGTTTCCTGCCGCATCTCGCCGGAGCCGACGACCTTCACCAGCGCCACTTCCCGCTCGATCGGCCGTTCCTGGCCGAGCGCCTTGGCGCGAACGGTGAGATCGACCACGCGGTGGACGGGAACGATACGCTCGAGTTGCGACTTGATCTGCTCGAGAACGCTGGGCGTGCCGCGCGTCACGATGGTGATGCGCGACAGGTGCGATTCATGCTCGGTCTCGGAAACCGTGAGGCTTTCGATGTTGTAGCCGCGACCGGAGAACAGGCCGATGACGCGGGCAAGCACGCCCGGCTCGTTATCGACCAGTACGGAGAGCGTATGGCTCTCCGCAACCTGGGTTTCCTTGGCGATGAAGTAGGCAGAACCGGTGGGTTGAAGGTGTGCGTTCATAATCGTTTCTACCTTTTCATCAAACGAGCTGGCGGCCCTTGGCGTCGATCGCATTGGCGACCGCTTCGTCCGTGGCCTCGTCGGGCAGCAGCATTTCGTTGTGTGCCTTGCCCGACGGGATCATCGGGAAGCAGTTGGCGAGGTTCGCCACGCGGCAATCGAAGATGACGGGACGCTTGACGTCGATCATCTCCTGGATGGCCGCATCGAGATCGGCAGGCTTGTCGCAGGCGATGCCGACGCCGCCATAGGCGTCCGCCAGCTTGACGAAATCAGGCATCGCTTCCGTGTAGGAGTTCGACAGGCGGTTGCCGTGCAGCAACTGCTGCCACTGGCGCACCATGCCCATGTACTGGTTGTTCAGGATGAAGATCTTGACCGGCAGATTGTACTGAACGGCGCAGCTCATTTCCTGAATGCACATCTGGATCGAGGCATCGCCGGCGATGTCGATGACGAGGCTGTCGCGATGTGCGACCTGCACGCCGATCGCCGCCGGGAAGCCATAGCCCATAGTGCCGAGACCGCCCGAGGTCATCCAGCGGTTCGGCTGTTCGAAACCGTAGAACTGCGCCGCCCACATCTGGTGCTGGCCGACTTCCGTCGTAATGTAGGTGTCGCGGTCCTTGGTCAGCTCATAGAGCCGCTGGATCGCGTATTGCGGCATGATCACGTCGTTGCTTGCCTTGTAGGCAAACGAGTTGCGTGCACGCCACTTGGCAATCGAGGCCCACCAGTCGCCCTGCAGCGACCTGTCGTAATCCTTGGCGCCGGCCCGCCACAGGCGAACCATGTCCTCGAGGACATTGCCGACGTCGCCGAGGATCGGAACGTCGACGCGGACATTCTTGTTGATCGATGACGGGTCGATGTCGATGTGGATCTTCTTCGAATTCGGCGAAAACGCATTGAGGCGGCCGGTGATGCGGTCGTCGAAGCGCGCGCCGATGCAGACCATGACGTCGCAGTCATGCATCGCCATGTTCGCTTCGTAGGAACCGTGCATGCCGAGCATACCCAGCCAGTTCTTGCCCGAAGCCGGATAGGCGCCGAGACCCATCAGCGTTGAGGTGATCGGGAAACCGGTGATCTCGACCAGCTCGCGCAGCAGGCGCGAAGCCTCCGGACCGGAATTCACGACGCCGCCGCCGGAATAGATGATCGGACGGCGTGCGCCCTTCATCAGGCTGACGGCCGCCTCGATCGCGCGGGCATCGCCCTGGATCTTCGGCTGGTAGCTTTTCTGGACGGGGGCGGCCGACGGCGGCGTGTAGGTGCCGGTCGCGAACTGCACGTCCTTCGGAATATCGACGACGACAGGGCCCGGGCGACCGGACTGCGCGACGCGGAAGGCCTCATGGATGATGCGGGCGAGGTCGTTGACGTCCTTGACCAGCCAGTTGTGCTTGGTGCAGGGGCGCGTGATGCCGACCGTGTCGCATTCCTGGAAGGCATCCGAACCGATGAGCGTGGTCGGAACCTGACCGGTGAGGCAGACGAGCGGGATGGAATCCATCAACGCATCCTGCAGCGGCGTGACGGCATTCGTCGCGCCCGGACCTGACGTGACGAGCATGACGCCGACCTTGCCGGTGGAGCGGGCATAGCCTTCGGCCATATGGCCGGCGCCCTGCTCGTGGCGAACGAGAATGTGCTCGATATCGTCCTGCTGGAAGATCTCGTCGTAGATCGGCAGCACGGCGCCGCCCGGATAGCCGAAGATATGTTCTACGCCGTTGTCTCTCAGGGCCTGCAAGACAATCTCGGCGCCCGTCATCTGGTTTTCTGTTCCGCTCATCGGTTTCCCGTCCGTCTCTCTTGTATTTCCAGGGTGCTTATCGAATTTTCGGGCATAAAAAAAGGCCCCTTGGAGGAGCCTGCTTACCGCGCATGGGTGCTTTCGCCGGGTGGTTACACCACCCTGCCCATGCGCGTTCCCACCACAAGAATAATAGCCGTCAAATTTGTCATGGGGCGAAGTGTTAGCCACAAAGGCTGCGCGCGTCAACGCTTTTCCGGATGTTTCGAAACGGCACGGAATCCGGCGCGCGGGTCAAAAGCCGGTCCCGGATCGCCCCGGCACGAAACGTCTTATTAAGCGGCATCGGCTAGACTTCCGCTTTGATGGCAAGGAGTGCCGTGATTGCTGAACAGTGATTTCCAGAGTTCTATTGTGGCGGGCGAGCAGGAACGCCGGGATGACGCGTTGCACGGCAATCGTCTGATGGGCCGCGTCGTGGCCTGCAACGGTTCGCACGCCACCATCAGCGCCGTCGCCGAAAGCGGGCAGACCGCACTGACGGAACTGTGGGCCGTGGGTCGCCTGATCTCGATTTCCGTCGGCCGCAATCGCGTGGTCGCTCTCGTCTACTCCATGTCCACCGACCAGCAGAGCTGGGTTGAAAACCGCGACACCGTCTTCCGCATCGAAGTCGAACTCCTGGGCGAAATCCACATCGGACCGAACGGTCGGGAGGAATTTTCCGCCGGCATCACCGACTATCCGCATCTCGGCGCCATCGCGCATCGCATCCGCGCCACCGACCTCGCGAAGGTCTACGACACCGGCAAGAACGACGTCTGCGCCATCGGCAAGCTGACGCAGGACGATAGCCTGGACGCCACGATCCACGTCCCTTCCATGCTGGAAAAGCATTTCGCCATCGTCGGAACCACCGGCGTCGGCAAGTCGACCTCCGTCACGCTGCTGCTGCACAAGGCCATCCAGGCCGACCCGCGCCTGCGCGTGCTGATCCTCGACCCGCACAATGAATTCGCCTCCGCCTTCGGCGATCTCGCCGTCGTGATCGACACGGATACGCTGGACCTGCCCTTCTGGCTGTTCCGGCTGGAAGAATTCGCCGAGGTCATCTTCCGTGGACGCCCCCCCGTGCCGGAAGAAATGGACATACTGCGTGACCTCATTCCCGAGGCGAAGCGCGCCTTCCGCGGTTCCAGCGACAACGGCCTGATGCGCCGCGCCAGCGAAAAGAGTTCGGTCACGTCGGATACGCCGGTTCCTTTCCGCATCGCCGACCTGCTGGCGCTCGTCGACGAACGCATCGGCCGCCTCGAAGGCCGGGCCGAGAAGCCGCACCTGCGCTCGCTCAAGGTCAAGATCATGTCGGCGATCAACGACCCGCGCTATCATTTCATGTTCTCCTCGAACACGATCACCGACACGATCCTCGACACCATTGCCCGCATCTTCCGCATTCCCGGCGAAGGCAAGCCGGTAACGACCTTCCAGCTCGCCGGCATTCCCTCCGAGGTGGTCAATTCCGTGGCCTCCGTTCTCTGCCGCATGGCGTTCGAAATCGGCCTGTGGAGCAATGGCGGCGTGCACATGCTGGTGGTCTGCGAAGAGGCGCACCGTTATGTGCCGGCCGATCCCAAGCTCGGCTTCATGCCGACGCGCCAGGCCATCGCACGCATCGCCAAGGAAGGCCGCAAATACGGCGTTTCGCTCGGCATCATCACGCAGCGCCCCGGCGAACTCGATCCAACCATCCTGTCGCAGTGCTCGACGATCTTCGCGATGCGCCTAGCCAACGACCACGACCAGGAGATCATCCGCTCGGCGATCCCCAACTCCTCCTCCTCGACGACGAGCTTCATCTCCTCGATCGGCAACGGCGAAGCGATCGCCTTCGGCGAGGCCGTCGCGGTGCCGATGCGCATGCGCTTTTCCCGCGTCGAAGCGGAACGCCTGCCCAAGGCGAACGGCACCGGCGTGAAGATCAGCGAGGAGACGCCGCAAAGCGTCGATGTCCGCAATATCGTCGCGCGCATGCGCGCCATTACCGGGCCGGACATTTCCGGCTTCCAGAACGCCTACCTCTCCACGCAGAGCCAGGGCGGCGCGCTGCCGACCGGCTATGAGGACGCGCCCTACGAGGACGAGGAAGACTATATCGACACGCTGCAGAACGCCGCGCCTGCGCCACGAACGCCAGCCGCAGCGCCGACGCAGGATCCCTACCGCCCGGCCGCAGCCGCGCCGGCGCCTGAAACCTATCGGCCCGCCGCAGCACCGCCGACGCATGAGCCTTACCGCCCCGATATGCTGCCGGGCGCAGCCGGTGCCTATGATCCCTCGACGCAGGAGCGCTTCGAGACCATCCGCCGCGAACTGACGACGGATCAAGCGCGCCCGGCCGCCGAGCCCTATCGCCAGCCCGCCCGCCCGGCCTTCGGTGAACAGGAGCCGCCGAGGCGCGAAGGCTCCATCCGCGACCAGCTGCTCAAAAAACCCCTCAGCAGCCTTATTCGCCGCTGATCTTCGTCAGTTGCCCGCCAGGGGATCGAACCGCCGCCAGCTCTCGTCAAGCTGGTTGCGGAACCAGGTCATCTGGCGTTTGGCATATTGCCGCGTCGCAGCGGCGCCGCGCTCGATCACCTCGGTCTCCCGCATCTCGCCCGCCAGCATGGCCGCAATCTGCGGCACGCCGATCGCTTTCATGGCAGGCATGGCCGGTGAAAGGTTCTGGGCAAGCAACGCCTTCACCTCCTCGACAGCGCCAGCCTTGAGCATCAGGCCGAAGCGCTGATTGATACGCGCGGCCAACACCGCGCGATCCGGCAAAACGACGATTTTTTCCGCCCGGTCAGGGTCGATCACCGCCGGGACCGTCGCGGACTGGAAGGCCGTGATCGATTTGCCCGTCGCCTCCAGCACCTCAAGCGCACGCAGGATGCGCTGGCCGTCGCCGGGCATCAGCCGTGCCGCGGTTTGCGGGTCACGCTCCGCAAGGTCCCGGTGCAGCGCTTCTGCCCCTTCATGGATCAGCCGCGCGCGCACCCGTTCGCGAATGTCGCCAGGAATCGACGGCATATCCGAAAGGCCGCCCGTCAATGCGCGAAAATAGAGGCCTGTGCCGCCGACGAAGACCGGCAGCTTGCCGCGCTCGCGCAGCTCCGCTACCAGACCCGTCGCCTCGCGCTGCCAGTCACCGGTGGAATACGCCGCTCCCGCCGGCACTTGGCCGTAGAGCCGATGCTCGATGCCGCCCATCTCGCTGGGCTGCGGGCGCGCGGTCAGCACATTCAGCGTATCGTAAACCTGCATGCTGTCGGCATTGACCACGACGCCGCCGTGCTCGGCGGCGAGGCGCACGGCAAGCGCGGACTTGCCGCTGGCCGTCGGGCCCGTTATCAGGATCGCGTCCCGCTTTCGATCAAGGTTTTCCATCATGGCCTTCGTTGCCACGCTTGTCGCCAATCCGTCAAATCCTGTTCTGATCCCTGCCCTTGCCGAAAAGGCAGCCGAAGCCGTCGGTGCCTCCGGCCTCTACTGGCTCGCCGATGGCATCGCCTGCGACATCGTCCTGCGCGACGGCAGCGACGTCCTCGTCGCACGCGACACGATCCTAGCGACCATCGGCAACGCGCCGATCGATCTTGCCGTGCAGGACGCCGAAACCCGCCGCAAGAAGCTTTTGATCGCCGACATGGATTCGACGATGATCGGCCAGGAGTGCATCGACGAACTGGCGGCCGAAGTCGGCCTCAAGGATAAGGTCGCAACCATTACGGCCCGCGCCATGAACGGCGAGATCGCCTTCGAGCCCGCCCTGCGCGAGCGCGTCGCGCTGCTCAAGGGCCTGCCGGTCTCCGTCATCGACGAGGTCATCGAAAAACGCATCACGCTGACGCCGGGTGGCCGTGAACTCATCGCCACCATGAAGGCGAAGGGCTACTACACGGCGCTGGTCTCCGGCGGCTTCACGGTCTTTACCAGCCGCATCGCGGCAACCCTCGGCTTCGACGAGAACCGCGCCAATCTCCTTCTCGACGCCGATGGCAAGCTGACCGGCGAGGTCGCCGAACCGATCCTCGGTAAACAGGCGAAGGTCGATGCGTTGAACGAGATCGCCGCGCGCCTCGGCATTTCCCCCGACGACGCCATGGCCGTCGGCGACGGTGCCAACGACCTCGGCATGCTGCACCGCTCCGGCGCCGGCGTGGCCCTCCACGCCAAGCCCGCCGTCGCGGCCGAAGCGAAAATCCGCATCGACCACGGCGACCTCACAGCCCTTCTCTACCTGCAGGGCTATCGCAAGTCCGACTTCGTGCTTCCTGCCTGAACCCACGCAAAAGGCCGTTGAAGCAACGCTCCAACGGCCTGAATCACTCTCTCCGGCGCCGCCGGCAAGTCCCTGAAGGGACTCGGTCTTTCGTCAATCGATGCGAACCGTGATGTAGCGCAGGGCGCCGGTGCGGTTGGCAATCATCATGAGCGCGTTGCGGCGGTCTTCCGACTTCAGCTTGTCGACGCGGGTCTTGACCTCCTCGGCCGTCGCGACCGTCTCCTGGCCGATCTCGACGATCACGTCACCCGGCACGATGCCGCGCTCGGCTGCGGCCGATTCCGGGGTAACCTCCGTGATGACGACACCTTTGACGCTTTCGACGATATCGAAGGTCTTGCGCGCATCCGCGTCGAGGTCGCTGATCGCCATGCCGAGCACCAGGTCGGCCTGCGCGGGTGCAGCCTTGTCGCCGGTCTCGGGCGTCGCGCCCTCTTCCGGCGTGCCTTCGTCCTGCGTCATCTCATCGCCGGCATCGGCCTGCTTCTCGCCATCCTCGAGACGGCCGAGCGTGACCTTGACGGTCGTCTCCTTGCCGTCGCGCAGAAGCAGCACGTCAACGGCCTTGCCGACCGGGCTTTCGGCGACCACGCGTGGCAGGTCGCGCATCTCGCGCACGTCCTTGCCATCGAAGCGGATGATCACATCGCCGGTCTCGATCGAACCGTTGTCGACCGGCCCGCCCTTGATGATGCCGGCAACGAGGGCACCCTTGGTTTCCTTCATGCCGAGGCTTTCGGCAATGTCGTCGGTCACAGGCTGGATGCGCACGCCAAGCCAGCCGCGACGGGTTTCGCCATAGTCTCGCAGCTGCGTGAAAATGTTCTGCGCCAGCTCCGTCGGCACGGAGAAACCGATGCCGATCGAGCCGCCCGAAGGCGAGATGATCGCGGTGTTGATGCCGATGACCTCACCCTTCATGTTGAAGAGCGGGCCGCCGGAATTGCCGCGGTTGATGGCAGCGTCCGTCTGGATGAAGTTGTCGTAGGGGCCGGCATTGATGTTACGTCCGCGCGCCGAAATGATGCCGACCGTCACCGAGCCACCGAGGCCGAACGGATTGCCGATCGCCATGACCCAGTCGCCGATGCGCATGGTGCGGGAATCGCCGAAGGGCACGGCCTTCAGCGGCACCTTCGGTTCGACCTTGAGGAGCGCAAGGTCGGTCTTCGGATCGGTGCCGACAAGCTTTGCCTTCAGCTTGGAGCCGTTGGCGAAGTTGACCTCGATGTCGTCGGCGCCCTCGATGACGTGGTTGTTGGTGGCGATGAAGCCCGAGGGATCGATGACGAAACCGGAGCCCAGCGAATTGACCGTCTGGCCCTGGTTGCCGCCCTCGCCGCCTTCGCCCTTGAAGAATTCGTCGAAGAAATCCTGGAACGGCGATCCTTCCGGCACCTGCGGAATGGGCGCCTTGTCGTCGCTCTTGACGTTCTGCGAGGTGGAAATGTTCACGACGGCATCGAGCAGGCCCTCCGCGAGGTCGGCGACGGAATCCGGGCCGGCCGCTGGCTTCACCTGCGCCGCCGCCGGCACGGCGAGCGGTCCCCCCGCCACCAGCGAGAAACTCACCGCGAGCGCAAGCGCTGCCTTGGCCGCGCTGGACGTCGTCTTCAAAGCCATGTTCGGCATCCCTTTTTGTTCCGGCAATTCCCGACAAGCAGACCGCTTCACAGTTTGCTGGAATTGCTCAAGCTTTCGTGGCGAGTGTTTGCTGCGGATACGGCAAAAATCAGTCCGCCATGTCGAATTGATGAGAAGTCATGCCCGTCTTCCGAGGTCCCCGCAAGACCCGCCCTCACGCGCCCCGGATGAACCAGACCATCAGTACGCCCAGACCAACCGCGACGAGCCCGGAAGCTCTGAGTTGGTTCTCGGGAATTTGCGGCAGCATTTCCGCCATGCGCCTCAAAACCGAAGGGGCCAGTGCGTACACCAGCCCCTCGATGATCAGGAAGAAGGCGATTCCCGTCAGGAAATCGGCCATGATCTTCAGTTCGCGGTCGACGGCGTCGTTGCCGTGCCCGTAGTCGTGGACGTTGCAGGCTTGTTGCCGGCAGCATCCTCGAAGTAACGGAAGAACTCGGACTGAGGCGACAGCACCAGCGTCGTATCGGACGCGCCCATCGATTCCCGGTAGGCGCTCATCGACCGGTAGAAGTCGAAGAAGGCCGGATCCTGCGAGAAGGCTTCGGCGAAGACGCGGCTGCGCTCACCTTCGCCCTCGCCTCGCAGGATTTCCGAATCGCGCTGCGCGGCCGCGATGAACTCGACGACCTGACGATCGGCGATGGCGCGACGGCGTTGGCCGGCTTCGTTACCACGGGCGCGGATGAGTTCGGCTTCGGCAAGACGTTCGGCCTTCATGCGTTCGAAGGTCTGCTGCGAGACTTCCTGCGTCAGATCCGTACGCCGGATGCGCACGTCCGAGATCGTCAGGCCGAGGTTCGAGGCGTCGTTGGCCAGTTCGCCGCGAACTTCGCGCATCATCGACGCGCGTTCCTCGGACAGAGCGGACTCGAAGCCGCGCAGACCGTAGACACGGCGCAGCGCCGCATCGAGACGGGTGCGCAGACGCGCTTCCGCCGATTCCCGGTCACCCGAGACGGCTTCGCGGAAGCGGCGTGCATCCGTGATCTTGTAGACCACGAAAGCATCGACCTCATAGAACTTGCCGCCCGAGACCTGGACGCGGATGTCGTCGAGATCGAAGCGCAGCGCCTGGTCCTGGATGTACTGGACGCTATCGGCATCCATGAAGCCGAAGGGCAGCTTGAAGTAGATGCCTGGCTCCGTCTTGACGTCCTGGATCTGGCCGAAGCGGATGACGATCGCCTGCTGGCGCTCGTTGACCACGAACACCGAGGAATAGGCGATGAAGAGCAGAACGCCGATGGCGATCAGGATGGCTGGCAAACGGTTACCCATTACTGCGTACCTCCCGCCTGCTGACCCGTCGTGCGGCCCAGTTCATTGAGGGGAAGGAAGGGAACCACGCCCTGTCCGCCCTGATTCTCGTTGATGATGACCTTCTTGGAGTTCTTCATCACGCCTTCCATGGTTTCAAGGAAGAGACGCTTGCGGGTGACATCGGGCGCTGCCTTGTACTGTTCGTGGATGGAAAGGAAGCGTGCCGCCTCACCTTCCGCTTCCTTGACGACGCGGTCTTTGTAGGCGGCCGCCTCTTCGCGGACCTGCGCGGCCTGACCGCGGGCGAGACCCAGTTTCTGGTTGGCATACTGGTTGGCTTCTTCGAGGAAGCGGTCTTCGTCCTGCTCGGCGCGCTGCACTTCGTCGAACGCGTCGGCGACCTCGCGCGGCGGGGCCGCATCCTCGATGGCAACCGTGTTGATCGAAATGCCGGCGCCGTAGGCGTCCATGGTCGCCTGGATCGTCGTCTTCACGCCTTCTGCGATCGCCTGACGGTTATCGCGGAAAATATCCTGTGCCGGACGGCGGCCGACGACTTCGCGCATGGCGCTCTCGGAGACCTGTTGCAGCGTTTCGGCCGGATATTCGAGATTGAAGAGATAGGCCTGCGGATCGGTGACCGAATAGAGCACCGAGAACTGCACGTTGACGATGTTCTGGTCGCCCGTCAGCATCAACCCGGAGGCATCGGAATTCGACGCCGCCGCGCGGCGGCCGATATTCTGCTGCTGCTCGGTGATCTTGACGAGTTCGACGGTCTCGAAGGGCCACATGTGGAAATGCAGGCCCGGCATGGAGACTTCCTGCTTGGGCTTGCCGAAGCGCAGCTCGACGCCACGCTCGTCCGGCTGGACCGTATAGATGGAGTTCATCAGCCAGAAGACGCCGAGAAGCAGCAGGCCGATGACCACGGCGCCGCCGTTGAAACCGCCCGGCATGACATTCTTCAGCTGATTCTGGCCGCGCCGGATGATTTCCTCGAGATCCGGAGGGCCGCCATTGCCGCCTCCGCCACCGCGGGGGCGGTTCGGACCCTGCCCCCATGGCCCCTGATTGTTTCCACCGCCGCCACTGCCGCCGCCGCCCCAAGGGCCGCCGCCGCCATTCTGATTGCTCCAGGGCATCAATACCTCTTTCTTTCGAATCCCCTTGGAGCATTTTTTGCGCGAGACGCGAAAATGCTCCATCGATTTGTTTCTGAGCGTTTCGCGGATCGTTTCGCCGCGCAACGCTAGGTGAACCCGTTATAGGTATCCCTCGGGCACCTTTCAACAAATCCCAGACGCGATGCGTGCCCGTGCGGCAAAATAGTTCGTGATCGACGCGATTTATGGTTTACGCGGTGGTTTTTCGTCGCCAGGTGACGAAGCGCATGGCGTGGCTGTCCTTCTCGCCCCGGGGAATAGGCTCTTCGACGACTTTTTCGAAGGCATCGGGATCGATGGCCGGAAACCGCGTGTCGCCATCGACATCCGCCTCGACATGGGTGACGTGCAGGGTATCCGCCCGGTCGAAGACCTGCGCGTAGATCTGCCCGCCACCGATCACGCAGACCTCGTCGACACCAAGCGTTTCCGCTTCGCGCTGAGCGGCGGCCAGCCCTTCGTCGAGCGAGGACACCACCTCCGCACCGGGCGCGGAAAAAGTCGTATCCCGGGTGATGACGATGTTCGGGCGTCCCGGCAGCGGCCTGCCGATCGAATCCCAAGTCTTGCGGCCCATCAGCACGGGCTTGCCGAGCGTCAGCTGCTTGAAACGCTTCAGGTCGGACGGCAGGCGCCACGGCAGGTCGCCGTCGCGGCCGATGACGCCGTTTCCTGCAACGGCGACGACGAGGACGATCTTGGCTTGGCTCATGCGGTTTCCCGAAAATCAGACGGCGATGGGCGCCTTGATGGATGAATCGGCTTCGTAGCCGATCAGGGTGAAGTCCTCGAATTTGAAGGAGAAAAGGTCCTTCACGTCGGGATTGATCTTCATGAACGGAAGCGGTTTCGGCCGGCGCGTCATCTGCGTGCGCACCTGTTCGAAATGGTTCGCATAGATATGTGCGTCGCCCAGCGTATGCACGAAATCACCCGGCTGCAGCCCCGTCACCTGCGCCACCATCATGGTCAGCAACGCATAGGAGGCGATGTTGAAGGGCACGCCGAGGAAGATATCGGCGGAGCGCTGGTAGAGCTGGCAGGAGAGTTTGCCATCGGCCACATAGAACTGGAACAGGCAGTGGCAGGGCGGCAGCGCCATCTCGTCGACAAGCGCCGGGTTCCAGGCAGAAACGATATGGCGGCGGGAATTTGGGTTGCGTCTGATACTGTCGAGGACGGCGACGATCTGGTCGAGATGGCGACCGTCATGCGTCGGCCAGGAGCGCCACTGATAGCCGTAGACCGGGCCAAGCTCGCCATTCCCGTCGGCCCATTCGTCCCAGATGGTGACGCCGTTGTCGCGCAGATAGCCGATATTGGTATCGCCCTTCAGGAACCACAGCAATTCATGGATGATCGAGCGCAGGTGCAGCTTCTTGGTGGTCAGCACCGGGAAACCTTCCGAAAGGTCGAAGCGCATCTGGTAGCCGAAGACGCCGCGCGTGCCCGTGCCGGTCCGGTCTCCGCGGTCGGAGCCGTTTTCCATCACATGGGCGAGAAGATCGAGATATTGCTGCATGGTCGCCGCCGATTCGTTGTCCAGCGTGAGATATTAGAGGGCGAACGGCGGCGACCAAAGGGCGAAATGGGATTTCCCCGATTTCCTCAGGCAAGCGCGCCGAGTTTTCCAAGTTCCTTGGCGGTGAGATAGTAGAATGTCACGCGCGATTTCGTGCGATCGTCGGCCATCGCCTTGCAGACGGCTTCAACGGCCTTGTCGGCGGCGTCTCCCGAAATACCGAACTTCTTGGCACACCACTTTTCCTTCACGCGGTCGAGTTCCGCCGGGTCGGAGCACGATACCAGCGAGGAATCGCGGTTGCGCAGCGCGATGCCGAGATGGCTCACGATCTTCTTGACGATGGCCTCGTCCGCACCGCTGTCATATTTGCGGACGTCTGCGAGATAGTCGGTCATGGTGTTTCCTCTACAGTCAACTCGGGCGCTGCCGTCATGGCGAGCCTGCTGCACGATCATGTTTTTCACGCCGTCGCGACGAGTCAAGCGCTAATAAACGCCAGCATTGTGGCACCGGGTAGCGACCAAGCCGACCCAAGGTTACAGTGAGCGTAATTTTGCACTTTCTGAAGGAATGTCGCGTAGGCATAATCGCAGATGGCCTGTCCGCAGGCCCAACCAAAACGACGGTCCGTGCCAGGTGAAGCAACTCGAGGATCAATCGCAGCGCTTCCGGCTTGCCTATGGCACAGCCGCGCTGGTTGTCGGCATTTTGACGGCGGGCTGGGGGCTCGTCTTCGCTTACATGCAGGCCTGGCCGCTCGCGGTGATGGATGTGGCGGTGGTCGTGACCGCCTTCTCGAGCTTCGCGTTGACGCGCCGCCATCAGCTTTCGGCCGCGCTCTTCCTCTCGCAGTTCTCCTTCCTCGCCATCATCATCGTCTTCTGCCTTCTGTTCGATGTGCCAAGCGCGACGGCGCCGCGGGTGTCCCATCTCTTCCTGCTCGTGCTGGCGCTCCTCGGCTATATCAACTACCAGCGCGAAGGTTCGCGCCTCCAGCTCGCGCTCATCGCGCTGTGCCTCATGTCCTTCGTCTTTTTCGCCAGCACGAACCTTCGCGTGCCCTATGCCGATCCGATCGCCGACGAGTTTCGCGTCTATGGCTCCTGGCTGAACACGATCGTCGCCGTCAGCATGCTGTGCGGTGGACTCTATGCCATGCAGCGGGAATTCGCCCGCAACCTCGACCAGGCCCGCGACCTCAAGGCCGCGTTGACGAACCGGGAATTCGAACTGTTCTACCAGCCGCAAGTCGATGAAAACGGCAACCTGACGGGCGCCGAGGCGCTTCTGCGCTGGAAAAGGCCCGGGGGCGGCTACGTGTCCCCCGCCGAATTCATCCCCGTCGCGGAGGAGGCGGGCTTCATGCCCGTCATCGGCGACTGGGTCTTCAACGAATCCTGCAAGACACTTGTTTTCTGGCAGCAGGATGTCGCGACGCGCGACCTGACGCTTTCCGTCAATGTCAGCGTCGACCAGTTCATGAAGGATGATTTCGTCGATACGGTGCTGGCGCGCCTCAAGGCGCTGGAGATCGATCCGACACGCCTCAAGCTGGAGCTCACCGAAAGCATGATGGCCGACGATGTCGGCCTGATCGTGAAGAAGATGGGTGCGTTGCGCGCTGCCGGGATCACCATCTCGCTCGACGACTTCGGCACCGGCTATTCCTCGCTCAGCCACCTGCGCCAGTTGCCCGTTCACGAGATCAAGATCGACCGCTCCTTCGTGCAGGGCGCGCCGGAAAGCCGGCGTAACCAGCTTCTCCTGAAGAGCATCTTCGACATCGCCCGCACGCTCGACATGTCCGTGGTCGCCGAGGGCATCGAGACGAAGGAGCAGTTCCGCCTGCTGCAATCCTTCGGCTGCACCGCGTTCCAGGGCTTCTATTTCGGCCGTCCCCTGCCGCTGCCGGCGTTCCAGAAGCAATGGGCCAATGACGGCGCCCCGCCGCTTGCCGAGACCGCCTGATCCACAGGGCTGTGCAAACTTCCGCACATCCTTGTCACAAAACCCTTTTCTTGCGCGACGGGAATGCCTATATGTGAAGTGCTGCCTCGGCAGCTATGGCAATAAACGGGCGGTGTAATAAACCCATTGGACCCGGGGGCGGTACCCGGCGCCTCCACCAAAAACCGGTCATCCTTGACGGACCGGCTTTTGATGGGGGCGAAATAGGATCGACAAGGGCGTAAAGATCGACTTTTTGCTCGGCATTGTACCACCGTTATCGGGCTAAACTTGTAGTTGCAAACGACAACTATGCGGAAGCTCGTCTCGCTGCTTAATCGCGGTGTGACACTTCACTCAAAGTCCTGACGGGTCGCACCGGCAGGCGGGGTCCGAAGGCACCTGGCAACAGAAGCCTTCACCTTCTCCAATCCCTTGAAATGGTCTATAGCTGTGCCAGATGACTCGTGCCGCAAGGTATGAGATGAGACGCAATGCCTGAATATAAAGGCATCAGGAAGAAAGACAGGAACGGATGGCGCAAGACCACATTCGCTACGACATTCTCGCCCAGGACGCGCTGCGCAGCGTCATTCGCAAGGTTTTGTCCGAAGTCGCGGTCACGGGGCACCTCCCCGGTGAGCACCATTTCTTCATCACCTTCCTGACAAACGCTCCCGGCGTGCGCATCTCGCAGCACCTGAAGGCGAAATATGCCGAGCAGATGACGATCGTCGTGCAGCACCAGTTCTGGGACCTTAAAGTCACGGAAAGCCTGTTCGAAATCGGCCTCTCCTTCTCCGACACCCCGGAAAAGCTGGTCATTCCGTTCAACGCCATCCGCGGCTTCTACGACCCGTCGGTGAGCTTCGAGCTGGAATTCGACGTGCCGGCGGTCGAGGGAGAGGAAGAACACTCCGCCGAGATCACCGCCTATCCCGCCGTTGCGGAAAAAGCCGAGGAGATCGGCGAGGAGCCGACGCCCCCGACCGGTGGCGACGACAACAACAAGGGTGGCTCGGTCGTCTCGCTCGATTCCTTCCGCAAGAAGAACTGAGTTCGTCGATGAGCGGCGACGTCGTCAATCTCCGTCAGTTCCGCAAACAGAAGGCCCGTTCCGACAAGGACAAGAAGGCCGAGCAGAACAGGCTGACCTTCGGTCGCACGAAGGCGGAGAAAACACTGACGCGCACGCTCAACGACAAAGCGGAAAAAGCCCTCGACCAGGGCCGCCTCGAGCGGCCCGACGAGACGCAGGACTGAGCGTTTTCAAGCTCTTGCCGGTAAGACCGGAATCGATCTCCCACATCCTTGAATCGATGCGCAAGGCATGATCCGTAAATATTCCACCACCCTGCACGGCCACCGCACGAGCTTTTCGCTGGAGCCGGCCTTTCACGACATGCTGAAGGGCATTGCCGACACGCGCGCCCTGCCGCTCGCCGCCCTCATCCGCGAAATCGACGATACACGCGCGGTGGACGACAATCTCTCCTCGGCGCTGCGCCTCTATGTGCTGCAATGGCTGAAGGAGCGGGTTGGCGATAATCCGGTCAGTTGACGCCTGGCAGGCTGTCAAAATTCAACTGGCCCCCGTCGATCGGCGGCAGATCCTCACCACGCTCGACACCCTCGCTGGGCGAGACCAGGCGGCGGCTTCTGGCCTCGTCTTCGGCCCTTCGCGCTTCCTCGGCCGCGCGCTGTTCGGCAAGACGGCGCGCCGCCTCTTCCGCCTCCCTGAGGCGCCGTTCATCATCTGCCGCCTTGCGGCGCACACGTTCGGCCTCCTCGGCGGCAGCGCGTGTGGACCGTTCCTGTTCCACCCGCTGCTGTGCTTCCGCCCGGCGACGTGCCTCCTCCTCCGCCTGCAGGCGCGCCGCCTCGGCAAGCGCTTCACGCGCTTCGGCGCGGGAACGATAGAGCGCCGCCTCGCGGCGCAGGCGCTGCTTTTCCAGCACATTGGCCTGCAGTGTCTCGACACGCCGGCGTTCCGTCTCGAAGCGGCGCAGCGACAGGAAATTGGCAAGCGGCTGCACATCGAGCTCGAAGCCCGGCGCCTCGACGAGCCCGCGATAGCCGAGCACCACTTCGGGCTCTGCGCCTGCCAGCGCCTCGTCGCCGGCCTTGTAGCTGACGGCAAGACGCGCGGCCATGGTGTCGCCGGCAAGATCGACATCCGCATCGCCTGTGAGCGCGGCTCCGGCATCCTCGGCCGTTACGCTCTGGACGCGCAATTTCCCGCCGGCAAGGGCGAAGGGAATGCGAACGTCACCGAACGAAGCCTCTTTCTGAAGAATGGCGCCAGCGGCAAAGCGCGCAACGCGCTCCGGCGTAATATCCCCCTCAAGACGATCGGCTTGCGCCAGAAGCGAGGGCAGCGCCGCGGTATTTAGCCCGCGCAGGACGAGGCCGGAGGCATGCACCTCGCCCGACCCGCTGGCGCCCTCCACCATGGTCCTGATGCTTTTGCCGGAGGCATCGACGGCAAGCGTCACATCTGCCTTGCCCGTGGCAACCGCCCCCTCGGGTCCGGCCCAGACGATCTTCGAAAGATCCGCGCCCGTCAGCCGCGCGCGCGCCTCGAAGAGGCCGTTTTCATCGGCATTCGCCACCTTGATACGGCCCGAAAGCCGCCCGCCGAGCCAGTTGCCCTCCATGTCATCAAGCGTCAGCTCGCCGCCCATCCACTGGAGGTTGCCCTTGAAACCATCGACGGCGCCGTAGAGCCCCGGCCAGAAGGAACCGGCGGTGAGCGCAACCGAGACATCGGCGGCATCCTGCAACGGCGGCACGAGCGGCGCGGCATTGAGCCCGCCTTCGAGCACGTCCTGCACCGGGCCGGCAACGGCTTCGGCGAGGAAGGCGAAATCGACCGTATCGAAACGCAAAGCGCCCGTGCCCTTGAGCGTTGCCGCCGTGCGGTCGAAGGTCAGATTGCCGGAAAATGTGTTGCGGTCCGCCTCGCCCGCAATATCCGTAATGGCGATGGCTTCGGGGCTGGTTTCAACCGCCATGGCCAACGAAATCGGCAGGCCGGCACCCGCCTGGGGCACGGCAACGCCGTTCATCATCAGATAGGGCTCGATATCGTCGCTTCTGGCCGTAAGGGCGAGCGCGCCGTCGAGGAATCTTTCCGCGGCAAGGACGGCCGTACCCTTTGCGGAAATCGTCGTGCTGCCGGCGGTGAAGGAGGCTGACACGGTCGCAGGGCCCAGCTCCGGCTGCGAAACGCGGAAGGTGACGCTGCCGTCCGGCTCGGCGTCGAAGGGCAACGGATCGAGCCCGACCTGCCCCGCGATGACGACGGACTGCGGATTGAAGAGGCTGCCCTCCAGCTCGAAGCTGTTGCCGGCCAGAAGCGTGGTGGCAGAATCGGCCGAAAGCTTCAGTTCAAGACGCCCCTCATTGACCGGGCCGGTCACGGTCAGCGTCGCGGGATTGCCTTCCGCCATGGCCGCGCGGATGGAAAGGTCGGCCTTGTCGTAGTAGCCGGCATTGGCGACGAAACGGCTGAGAAGCGGATGCACCGGCAAGTGGCGCGCCAGGAGATCGGCGACGGGCCGCATGGCCTCCACCTTCAGCGTCACGTCGATACCCGCACTCGGCGCCAGCAGCGTTCCGCCGAGCGTGCCGCTTGCCGAAAGGGCTGCCCCCTCCAGCGATGCAACATCGAGACGGCTGAGTGTCAGCAGACCATCCTTCATCGACAGCGCCGCGGTGACACCGGAAGCGCTTTCGCCGAAAGCGTCGAAACGGTCCGCCTTGATGTCCAGCGCCATCGCATGATCCGCAAGCGCGCCCAGCGAGGCATCGCCCGCAACCAGACCGGTCAGCGCCTGGAGCGATTCCAGCCGCACTTCGTTGCCGCGCAGTTCGAGTGAAAGCGTCGGCGCGGCATCGCCGCGGGATTCCCGTTCCAGTCGGCCGTTCAGAGACGCGCCGCCAATGGCGATCTCCAGGTTTTCGAAGCGCTGCAGCTCGTCCGTCAGGTTCACGTCGGCGGAAAAGCCGGCTGTCTTCAGCTTGCGGATTTCCGGATCGACGGAGCCGGCAAGCCAGGTGGCAAGGCCGGACGGCTGGTTGGACGCAATCAGCAAGTTGCCGACGAAGCCGCGGTTTTCGCGCAGCGTCAGCCGTCCCTTCGCCTCCAGCGCGGTGCGGCCGGGCAATTGCGCATCCGCCCGGTCGATGCGCCAGCCGTCTCCATCGGGCTTCACGTCGAGGCGGATTTCGCGCACCGTCGTATCGCCCACCACGACGGCGGGCAGGAAGAGGCTTGCGCGCCCCGGGACCTGCGGGATCGGAATGTCGGCGGCGATCGCAAGCAGAGCCTGGAGCCGCTGACGGGCGGAAAGCTGTGGGTCGCGGCCGGTCTTGCCGGTCTCGCCACTGTTGCCGATGCGCGAAACGTCGATCTGCTGGCCATCGGCGATCAGCAGGAATTCCGGTGCGCGGCCGGTGTCCAGCGTCGCTTCGCCCGTCACCACATAGGGATCGGCGGCAGGCCCGGCTTCCAGCCGATACTCCGGAATGCGCACGCGCTCGTTGGAAAGCTCGAACGTACCGGCGACGCGGATCGGATCCCTCGGTGCCTCGCTTTTGGGGCGCGGCTTTTCGGACACGGTGAAGCTGCCCTGATATTGCGGGCGGAAATCGACCACCTTCAGCGCACCGTCAAGATCGGCTGTGAATGCAAGATCGTCAGGCACGATGCGGGCACGCATCGACAGCGCGCCATTCTCCACCTGCCCGCTCGAAAGCTGGAAGGCACCACTCTCGCCATCGAGCGCGCCCCGTCCGTCGACGCGCCACGGACCCGCCAGCGTTTTGGCCGAAATCTGCGCGTCGAGACCGGTCACGTGGCGTGTGCGGCCCGTCTGCTCGTCGATGAATTCGATATCGCCGCCGGTGATGGCGACGTTTTCAAGGATGACGGTGCGGGCAGGAATATCCGACTTGCGGCCCCGCGCCCAGTCGAGCGTGCCATCCTGGAAGAGCTTGATACGCGCCTTCGGCTCCTCGATGCGCATGTCGAAAATCAGCGCTTCGCCGGAGAGGAAGGGCGCCAGCTCCGCATCCATCGAGAACCGCGCGACTTCGACCAGCGGCTTGCCATCCTCCGGCGAGCCGACGCGCACGTCGTTGAGCGTCACGGATGGAAACGGGATCAAACGGGCATCGACGCTGCCATGCACGGTGACGGGGCGGCCCATGATGCGGCTCGCCTCGCGCTCGAAATCCTGCCGGAAATTCGTCCAGTCGACGAAGAGCGGCGCCAGCAGCGCCACGAAGAGCGCCACGACCACCAGGCCGCCACCGATAAGCATGATCCTAGAAAGCACGCCGCATGCCTCGAATTCCAATCCACCGCGTAAGAGTAACGCGAACTGCCGTTAGAAGGTCGAAAAAATCTTGCCGGGGTTGAGAATGTTGTCCGGATCCAACGCCTGCTTGATCTGCTTCATCAACGTAACCGCACCACCCAGCTCCGTCGGCAGGAAAGCCTGCTTGCCCTGGCCGATGCCGTGTTCGCCCGTGCAGGTGCCGTCCATGGCGAGCGCGCGTGCGTTCAAGCGCCCGACGAAGGCCTCGACCTTCTCCAGATGCACAGGATCCTTGTCATCGAAGACCACGCAGACATGGAAATTGCCATCACCGGCATGGCCGACGATCGGCGCGAGCAGGCCGTGCTCCTCGATGTCGCGCTCCGTTTCCGCCACACAATCGGCAAGGCGCGATATCGGCACGCAGACGTCGGTCGCGATTGCCTCATAACCGGGGCGTAGCGCCTTCGACGCCCAATAGACATTGTGCCGCGCCTTCCAGAGCTTTGCCCGCTCGTCGGCATCGGCACTCCAGTGGAATTCTCCGCCACCGCACTCGGCGGCGATGGCGCCGAATTCTTCCGATTGCAGCCGCACGCTCTCTTCCGTGCCGTGGAACTCCACGAACAGCGTCGGCTGCTCCGGCAGCGCCAGGCCGGAATAGGCGTTGCAGGCCTTGATCTGCAGCGTGTTGAGCAATTCGATGCGGGCAACGGGAATGCCGAGCTGAATACACATGATCACGGCGTTGCTGGCATCCTTCAGCGTCGGGAAGCCGCAGATACCGCCTGCAATGACCGCGGGAATGCCTTGCAGGCGCAGCGTGACGGAGGTGAGCACGCCGAGCGTGCCTTCCGCGCCGACAAGGAGGCGCGTGAGGTCATAACCGGCCGACGATTTGCGCGCCCGGCGCGCGGTGCGGATTTCCTCACCCGTCGCCGTGACGGCCGTCACGGCCAGCACATTGTCCTTCATCGTGCCGTAGCGCACGGCATTGGTGCCGGAGGCGCGCGTCGAAGCCATGCCCCCGATCGAGGCATTGGCGCCGGGGTCGATGGGAAAGAACAGGCCGGTGTCGCGCAGATAGATGTTCAGTTCCTCGCGGGTGATGCCCGGCTCGACCGTGCAGTCGAGGTCCTCGGCATTCACCTCGAGAACGCGCTTCATGTTGCTGAAATCGATCGAGATACCGCCAAAGGGCGCATTCACCTGCCCCTCCAGCGACGAGCCCGTACCGAAGGGAATGACGGGAACCCTGAGTTCCGCGCAAAGCCCGACGACGGCCTTCACCTCTTGCGCATTCTCGACGAAGACGACGGCATCGGGAAGCTGGGCGGGAATGTAGGTGGTGGTATGGGCGTGCTGCGCGCGGATCGCCTCGCCGGTCTGCAACCGCGCGCCAAAACGCTCGGAAAGCCCGGCAAGCGCCTGCGCGATGCCTTCCTCGTTGCGCAGGCCCGTCCTGATATCCGCCAATGCCATGGTAACATCCTCACTCTCTGAGGTTTACTCAGCAAATTGGCGCCCGGCTGTCCAGCCGCAATATCCGCTCATGCCAGGCATTTCCGGCAGCGTCACTCCGCCGCCTGCGCCAGCGCCTCTTCTTTCGGCTGCGTCTTCTCCCGGGTGCGGGTCAGCATTTCGGCATGTTGCAGCTCGGCGGCAAGCCGGCGCTCTTCGTCGGCATGCGGGCTCGTGAAGCGGGCAATGGCCAGATAGGCGACGGGTGTCAGGTAGAGCGTCACGACCGTCGCAAGGCCCAGCCCGCCCACCAGAACCCAGCCGAGCGAGATGCGTGCTTCCGCGCCAGCCCCGCTTGCCAGCACCAGCGGCACCGCGCCGACGATGGTCGCGATCATCGTCATCAGCACGGGGCGCAGACGGATGTTGGCGGCGTTCTCGATGGCGCTGCGGATATCCTGCCCCTGGTCACGCAGCTGGTTGGCGAATTCGACGATCAGAATGCCGTTCTTCGCCATGATGCCGACAAGCAGCACAAGCCCGATCTGACTGTAGATATTGAGCGTCGTACCGGTCAGGATCATCGCGAAGACGGCGCAGGCAAGCCCGAGCGGCACCGTCACCATGATGATGATGGCGCTGACGAAGCTTTCAAACTGCGCGGCCAGCACCAGGAAGATGATGGCGATGGCGAAGCCGAAGGTGATGATGAGACCGCTCGAATTCTCCTGCAGCGAGGCGGCTTCCGCCATCGGCATCAGGCGCGACCCCTCCGGCAGCAGGGGTTGTGCCATCTCCTCGACCATGGAAAGCGCATCGCCGAGCGCGAGGCCGTCCTTCAGACCGGCGGACAGTGAAACGGCGCGCAGCTGCTGCTCGCGCGAGAGCTGCGGGGCGACCGCCTTTTCCTCCAGCGTCGCGATGGAGGACATCGGCACGATCTTGCCGTCGCCGGTCTTGAGGAAGATGTTTTCGAGGTCCATCGGGTCATTGATGGGCGTCGTGGTGGAGGATAGCTTGACCGGATAGGACTGGCCCTCGACATAGATGTCGACGACGCTGGTGCCCTCCAGCATGGCCTGCAAGGCGGCGGAAAGGCCTGTTATGTCGATGCCCAGATCGGCCGCGCGCTCGCGGTCGACGGTCACGGAAAGCTGCGCCTGGTTGGCCTCGTAATTGAGGCGAACGTTCTCGAAACGGCCGCTGTCCTCGATCTTGCGCACCAGTTCCGCCGCCGCATTGCCGAGCTTGGTGTAGTCGTTGCCGACCAGCGCCACCTGCAAGCCGTTGCCGGCGCCGCGAATACCGAGACTGTTCGGCTGCTGCGCGAAGGCGCGCACCGACGGCACACCGGCGACGGCCTTGTTGATATCCTGCACGATCTGCTGCTGCGTGCGCTCGCGCTCGCTCCAGGGCGCCAGCGTCAGCACCATGAAGCCGCTGTTCGTCGAACCGCCCTGCCCTGAAATCGAGAAGATGTTGACGATCTCGCCGCCGTCATAGAGCGGGCGCAGCTTGTCCTCGATGATTTCCATCTGGTCCTGCGCGTATTCGAGCGACACGCCCTGCGGTGCGTTGATGCGCAGCATCACCATCGAGCGGTCCTCGCTCGGCGTCAGTTCGGATTTGATGGTGAAGAACGAGGTGGCGCCCGCCGCCGTGAAAAGCAACGCGACGATGAAGACGATGAAAGGCGCGCCGAGGCAGGTGCTGAGCGATGTGCGGTAGAAGCGCGAGGCCGCCCCGCCGATACGGGCCAGAATACCGGTATGGGCGTGCGTCATGTCCTTGGTCAGCATGCGCGAGGCGAGCATGGGGCAAAGCGTCAGCGCCACGAAAGAGGAGAGCAGGATGGCAAAGGCGAGCACGAAACCGAATTCGCGGAAGAGCCGCCCCGCCTGACCGGGCAGGAAGGAAAGCGGCACGAACACGGCGGCGAGCGTCGCCGTCGTCGCGATGACCGCGAAGAACACCTCCAGCGTACCGAGGATGGCGGCGGCGCGTGGTTTCAGGCCCTCGGCCCGGCGGCGCACGATGTTTTCGAGCACCACGATGGCGTCGTCCACCACGAGACCGGTTGCGAGCACGATGGCGAGCAGCGTCAGGATGTTGATGGAGAAGCCGGCCATGTAGATGGCCGCGATGGTGCCGATCAGCGCGATCGGCATGCTGATCGTCGGAATGAGCGTCGCACGCCAGTCGAGCAGGAAGAGATAGATGACGAGCGTGACGATCACCACGGCGACGACCAGGGCGATTTCCACCTCGTGGATCGCGCCATCGATGAAGACCGCGTCGTCGCTGGTGATCTTGATCTGCGTGCCTTCGGGCAGGATGGTGCCGAACTGCGCCACCATCTGCTTCACGCCGGTGGAGATATCGAGCGTGTTCGACTGCGCCTGCCGGATGATGCCGAGACCGATGCCCTGCCGCCCGTTCGAGCGTAGCGCCGTCGAGCCTTCGTCCGGTCCCAGCGAGACCATGGCGACGTCGCCAAGGCGCACATGGTTCTTCAGGATGAGGTTTTCGAAATCGCTCGGCTTGGTCAGGTCCGCCGTCGCGCGAACGGTGATGTCCTGGCTCTGGCTCTTCAGCGAACCGGCCGGCACGTCGAAGGCGGCGGTTGCCAGCGCGTTGCGCAGGTCAGCGACCGTCAGCCCGCGCGCGGCGAGCTTCGCCTGATCGACATCGACGCGAAAGATCTTTTCCTGATCACCATAGACGGCAACGTCGGCAACGCCCTCGACAGAGGCGAGGCGGTCGGTGATCTCGTTTTCGGCGAGCAGCGTCAGGTCTTCGAGCGACAGCGTGTCGGACGTCAGCGCAAGCCGCATGATCGGCTGGCTGTCCGCGTCGGCCTTCACCACGCGCGGATCGTCGGCGTCGTCGGGCAGTTGGTTGGTCACGCGCCCGAGCGCGTCACGCACGTCGTTGGCGGCCTGGTTGATATCCGTGGTGTCGGAGAATTCCAGCGTCACGCGGCTGCGGCCGAAGGAGGAGACCGAGGAGATTTTCTTGATGCCCTGGACGCGCGAAACGCCGCCTTCGATGACATCGGTCAGTTCGCGGTCGATGGTTTCCGGCGACGCGCCGTCAAAATCGGTGGTGACGCTGATGACGGGTTGATCGATGGAGGGCAATTCGCGGATTTCGATGCCGGTGAAGGCAGCAAGGCCGGCAATGATGATCAGCGCATTGACGACGAGGGCAAAAATCGGCCGACGAATGAACAGCGCGGTAAAGCCGGCCTTGCCGGTATCGTTCATTCCCGTCGTCTCGCCCGACATCACGTGCCCTCCGCGATGGCAGGTTTTTCCTTGGTGCCGCGCTCGTCGGCAGTGCGCACCGCGCCGCCTTGGCGCAGCGTCTGCACACCCTCGACCACGACGGCGTCACCCTCGGCAAGCGCGGCCTTGACCAGAACCTTGTCCGGATTGCGCTGGACGATGTGAACGGGCACGCGCTCTACCTTGTCGCCGGACACACGCCAGATGTAGGAACCGTCGGCACTCCACTGGAGAGAGAGCGGATCGACGCTTGGATAGAGGTCGCCGGCAAAGCGCATGGTCACCTGGAAGGACATGCCGGCGCGCAACACGTCGTCGGCATTGGCGATGCGGGCGCGGACGCGGAGCGTGCGGCTTTCCTGATCGATGCGGTTGTCGATGGCCTGCACCTTGCCGGTGAAGACCTCGCCCGGCCGTGCGACCGCTGTCGCGCTCACTTCGCCGCCAACCTTGACGCTCAAGGCAAAACGCTCCGGCACCCAGTAATCGACGAGGATCTCCGACCGGTCGTCGATACGGGCAATCGCCGTCGACGTCGTGACATAGTCGCCCGGATTGACGGAGATGATGCCCACCACCCCGCCATAGGGCGCGGTGATGTCGCGGCGACGCAGTGTCAACTCGGCATTGCGCAACGCCAGTTCAGCGGCCTTCAGCGCCGTCTGGGCGTCTTGCAGGTCGGCCGTGCTGGTGGAGGAACGGAGGTTTTCCAGGCGCTTCAGCTTCTGCTGCGCGGCCTCGACGGTAACACGAGCCTGATCGGCGGCAATCTTCTGCTCGTCGCTGTCGAGCCGGGCGATCACCGCTCCCTGCTCCACCCGCGTGCCGGACTCGACGAGGACTTCCGTGAGGTTACCGGTCGCATACGGCGTGACCGTTACCGTGCGGATCGCCTCACCGTCGCCGATGGCGTTCAGGCGGTCGTTGACGGTGGCCATGGCGACCGGCTTGGTGGCGACCAGCGTCGGTCCACCGCCGAAACCGCCACGACGCCCACCGCCTTCGTTCCCGCCCGCCGCCTTCTCCTCGGAGGCAGGCGCGATGGCCGCGACAAGCGGAGCCGGTAGGCCGGTGGCCGTCAGCATGCCGTTTGCGCCGGGCACGAAGCGACCCCAGAGCAGGACCCCGGCCGAAATCACGCCAAGGCTGATGAGGAGCTGTTTCCAAACTCGCATGCACTCTCTCTCCGATGGAAGCGAACCGTCACGTGTTGCATTGCGACTTAGGGCAAGTATCCCGTTTTGGAAATGAACCGACAATGAAAGAATCGGATCATTACGGATTTGTAAGATTGGAGGCCCGACTGTTACCGAAATGTAAGAAACTGTGGAGAAATCTTCCCGCGCCGCCGCCTCTCGGAGCATGGGGATGACTGGACGTCCCCTTCGCTTGTGATAGCGTTTCTGTCGGCCGCGAGGCCGTATTATATCAGAAATTCTTCATAAACATATTGATCGAGAGGGAAATCCATGTGCGACGCCTGCGTTATTGAAACCGTGAAATCCCGCATGCTTTCGAGACGAAGCTTCTTCCGTGCCGCCGCCGCGGGCGGGGCCGCCGTTGCCGCCGCCAGTACCGGCGCGCTGAGCCCGGCGCTCGCCCAGGCGCCGTCGAAGGTAACGGACCTCACGCATGAACTGTATGAGGAGTTTCCGACCTTTTTTGGCCAGCAGCAGTTCTGGCGCGAGCAGAAGTTCAATTACAAGGAACACAAGTTCAATCTCTTCGAGCTGCGCGTCAACGAGCACACCGGCACCCATCTCGACGCACCGCTGCATTTTTCCGAGGATGGCAAGTCGGTCGCGGAAATCCCGGTTTCCGACCTCGTCGTGCCGCTCGCTGTCATCGACATCCGCGCGAAGGCCGATGCCAATCCGGATGCGCAGCTGACGCCGGATGACATCAAGGCATGGATTTCCGCCAATGGCGATTTGCCGGAGAAGGCCTGCGTGGCGCTCAATTCCGGCTGGGGCAAACATCTCGGCACGGACAAGTTCCGCAATGCCGATGCCGAGGGCAAGATGCACTTTCCCGGCTTCCATGTCGAAGCGGTGCAGTATCTGGCGGAAAGCTCCAGCGCCGTCGGCATCGCCGTCGATACGCTGTCGCTCGACTACGGCATCTCGCCGGACTTCGCCACGCACTATGCCTGGCTCGCCTCCGGCCACTGGGGGCTTGAAGGTGCGGCCAATCTGGACCAGCTTCCGGCCAAGGGCGCCACGATCATCGTCGGTGCGCCGAAAGTGCGCGGCGGTACGGGCGGCCCGTCACGCGTTCTCGCACTGGTCTAAGTCTATCGGCCGGCGGTCCACCGCCGGCCCATCCCGCAGGAGAACACGATGAGCACCGTCAAACCAGCCGAAGACCTCGAAGCGAACCCGCGCGTCAAGGCGGTGTTCGACGACATCCGCGCGACCCGCAAATCGGATTTCGTCAACAATATGTGGCGCTACCTCGCCTTCGATCCAGCCTTGCTGGAACGCACCTGGGCGGAGGTGAAGGCCGTCATGGCAACGCCCTCGACGCTCGATCCGCTGGTCAAGGAAATGCTCTACATCGCCGTATCCGTCACGAATGGCTGCAGCTACTGCGTCCATTCCCACACCGCCGCCGCCAAGGCCAGGGGCATGACGGATGCGCAATATGGCGAACTGCTCGCCATCGTCTCGCTCGCCGGCAAGACCAACCAGCTTGCGACGGCGCTGCAATTGCCCGTGGACGGCGTTTTCGACGCGGATCGCGCAAAGCCCTGAGCGGGCAGCGCTTTCCACAATCCTCCGACCAATCTTTTCCCCCGCGGAATAAAAGCAGAACGGAAAACTGGTCTTTCGGACCCGAATCACTACATTGAACCGCATGATCAGCGGTTACGACGACATTCCCTTCTTCGATGAAGACCCGCAGCTCGGCGCCAGGCCCGCCGCGCCGGCCAAACCGGCCGCCGGTGGCCAGAGCATCGGCATTGCCGCACGCGCCATGGCGGCCCGCGATGCCAACCGTGCGCCGGACTATCTCACCGGCCTCAACCCCGAACAGCGCGAGGCGGTCGAGACCGTCGACGGCCCCGTGCTCGTGCTTGCCGGCGCCGGCACGGGCAAGACGCGCGTGCTCACCACCCGCATCGCCCATATCCTGGCGACCGGCCGCGCCTTCCCGAGCCAGCTTCTGGCGGTGACCTTCACCAACAAGGCCGCGCGCGAGATGAAGGAGCGTATCGGCCTGCTCGTCGGCGGCGCCGTCGAGGGCATGCCCTGGCTCGGCACCTTCCACTCGATCGGCGTGAAACTTCTGCGCCGCCATGCAGAATTGGTCGGCCTGCGCTCGGATTTCTCGATCCTCGACACCGACGATGTCGTGCGCCTGATCAAGCAGATCCTGCAGGCCGAGAGCATCGACGACAAACGCTGGCCGGCCAAGCAGTTCGCCGGCATGATCGACGGCTGGAAGAACAAGGGGCTCGATCCGGCGCAGATCCCCGAGGGCGACGCCCGCGCCTTCGCCAACGGCAAGGGCCGCGAACTCTACGTCGCCTACCAGAACCGCCTGAAGACGCTGAACGCCTGCGACTTCGGCGATCTGCTGCTGCATCCGATCCGCATGTTCCGCGCCAATCCGGATGTGCTGGCCGAGTATCACCAGAAATTCCGCTACATCCTCGTCGACGAGTACCAGGACACCAACACCGCGCAATATATGTGGC
Organism: Shinella sp. CPCC 101442; assembly: GCF_024704725.1. Classification (GTDB taxonomy): domain Bacteria; phylum Pseudomonadota; class Alphaproteobacteria; order Rhizobiales; family Rhizobiaceae; genus Shinella. Next base: position 420,609 of record NZ_JALIQS010000003.1, read on the forward strand.
TACGCCTGCTCGCGCAGCGCCCCAAGGGCACGCCGCAGAACGTCTGCTGCGTGGGCGACGACGACCAGTCGATCTATGGCTGGCGCGGCGCGGAGGTGGATAACATCCTGCGCTTCGAGAAGGACTTTCCGGGCGCCAAGGTCGTCAAGCTGGAGCGCAATTACCGCTCGACCGCCCACATTCTCGGAGCTGCCGGCCACCTGATCGCCCACAACGAGGACCGCCTCGGCAAAACGCTCTTCACCGACCGGCACGATCCCGACGATGACAAGGTCGTCGTGCATGCCGCCTGGGATTCGGAAGAAGAAGCCCGCGCCGTCGGCGAGGAGATCGAGCAGCTCCAGCGCAAGGATCACAAGCTCAACGACATGGCGATCCTCGTGCGCGCCTCCTTCCAGATGCGCGAATTCGAAGACCGCTTCGTCACGCTCGGCCTCAACTACCGCGTCATCGGCGGCCCGCGTTTCTATGAGCGGCTCGAAATCCGCGATGCGATGGCCTATTTCCGCCTTGTCAGCCAGCCATCGGACGATCTCGCCTTCGAGCGCATCGTCAACACGCCCAAACGCGGCCTTGGCGATACGACGATCCGCAACCTGCACGACTATGCCCGCGCCCGCGATATCCCGATGCTCGCCGCCGCCGCCGATATCATCGAGACGGACGAGCTGAAACCGAAGGCCCGCAAGGCGCTGTTCGATGTCGTGACGGATTTCCGTCGCTGGCAATCCTTGCTGGAAAACACACCGCACACGGATCTTGCCGAGCAGATCCTCGACGAGAGCGGCTATACCGCCATGTGGCAGGCCGACAAATCGGCCGAAGCACCGGGGCGCCTCGACAACCTCAAGGAGCTGATCCGCTCGATGGAGGCCTTCGAATCGATGCGCGGCTTCCTGGACCACGTTTCGCTGGTCATGGATACCGAGCAGAACGCGGAGCTCGACGCGGTCTCGATCATGACGCTGCACTCGGCCAAGGGCCTCGAATTCGAGACCGTCTTCCTGCCGGGCTGGGAAGAAGGCCTTTTCCCGCACCAGCGCGCGCTGGATGAGGGCGGCCGCTCCGGCCTCGAAGAAGAACGCCGCCTTGCCTATGTCGGCATCACGCGCGCAAAACGACGCTGCCACATCTGGTTCGTCTCCAACCGCCGCATCCACGGCCTCTGGCAATCGACGCTGCCCTCACGCTTCCTCGACGAGCTGCCGGAAAGCCATGTCGAGGTTGCCGAGGTCGAACAATCCTATGGCGGTTACGGCCGTGGGGGCGGATATGGCCAGTCGCGTTTCGACAAGCAGGAACCGTTCCAGAACGCCTATTCGACACCCGGCTGGCGCCGCGCGCAGGCCAACCGCACCGATGCGACGCGCGACAACTGGGGCTCGCGCTCCGGCCATGCCGTCGAGCGCATCGGCTATGGCGAGAGCGGACCACGGGCGAAAACGATCGACGGGGAACTGGTGGCGAAATCCACCATGAGCGAACCGTCGAAATTCACCGTCGGCGACCGTGTCTTCCACATCAAGTTCGGCAACGGCAATGTCGCGGCGATAGAAGGCAACAAGCTGACGATCGACTTCGACCGCGCCGGCCAGAAACGCGTGCTCGACGGGTTCGTCGAGCGGGTGTGACGAGGCCGCCCTGCGGCCCCGTCCGTGCTGATTTCAGGATGCCTTGCGCATCATGCCCAGCCGCGCGGCGCGCTCTTCCGACGTCCAGATCTCGCTGCCGTCGCGACGCAGGGTGCGACGGTTGAGCTGGAAGCGGTTCACCAGTTCGCTGAGCGTGATCGCGCCTTCGGCAAGGATTTGGCTGGTCGATGTCGTATGCTCGACCATGGCAGCGTTTTCCTGCGTGATGCGGTCGACGTCGCTCACGGCCGCGCTGATCTCCTCCAGGCCGCTGGCCTGTTCGCTGGCGGAGGTGGCGATCGCATCGACATTGTGATCGATCTCTTCGACGAAGTTCTCGATCTCCCGCAACGCCCGACCGGTCTCGCCGACAAGACGCACGCCTTCCTGCACCTCTGCGCTGGAATTGGTGATCAGCGTCTTGATCTCGCGCGCCGCCTTGGCGGAGCGCTGGGCAAGCTCGCGTACCTCCTGCGCCACGACGGCAAAGCCTCTGCCCGCTTCACCGGCACGTGCCGCCTCCACGCCGGCATTGAGCGCCAGAAGATTGGTCTGGAAAGCGATCTCGTCGATGACGCCGATGATCTGGCCGATCTCGCTCGATGCGGCCTCGATCCGCTGCATCGCGCTCACCGTATCGTTCACAACGCCGGCGGACGTATTGGCCGAAACGCGGGCATCCTGCACGAGCTTGCGTGTCTCGCGGGTGCGCTCCGTCGCGGAACGAACGGCAACCGTCGCCTGCGTCAGTGCGGCAGCGGTCTCTTCCAGAGCAACGGCCTGCTGGCGCGTGCGCTCGGAAAGCTCCTCGGCTGCCTTGCGCATGTCCTGTCCGCTGCGGTTCTGCGTATAGGTCTGGTCCAGCACCTCCGACAACGTTTTCTGGAAGGCACCGATCGAATTGTTGAAGTCGCGCCGCAGCGGCTCGAATTCCGGAATGAAGTCATTGTCGATCGTCATGCGGATATTGCACTCGGCAAGACGGCCGAGACCCGCGCCGATCTCCTCGATCGCCCGCACGCGCTCGGTCACGTCGGTCGCGAACTTCACAACCTTGAACACCCGGCCATCGGCATCGAGAATCGGGTTGTAAGAGGCCTGGATGTGGACCTTGCTGCCGCCCTTGGTGATGCGCGTGAACTGGTCGGACACGAAATGCCCGTCGGCAAGCCGCTTCCAGAAGTCCCTATAGGCCGCACTTGCCACATGTTCCGGCTCACAGAACATGGAATGGTGCCGGCCGACGATATCCGACAGCTGATAACCGAGTGCCGCGAGAAAGTTGGCGTTGGCGGTCAGGATCTTGCCGTCAGGGGTGAATTCGATGACCGCCTGGGCACGGCCGAGTGCCGTCAGCTTGCCGTCGTCCTCCATCGCCTTGCGTTTGGCGGCGGTGATGTCGGTGGCGAATTTCACCACCTTGTACGGTTTGCTGCCGCGAAAAACCGGGTTGTAGGACGCCTCGATCCAGATTTCACGGCCGCCCTTGGCCACGCGCTTGTACTGGCTCTGGTCGAAACGACCTTCGGCAAGCCGCGTCCAGAAGGTCGCATATTCGGCCGAGCGCGCCTCTTCCGGCTCGACGAAGAGACGGTGGTGCTTGCCGACGATTTCCGAAAGCTCGTAGCCGACAGCATCAAGGAAATTCTTGTTGGCATGCAGGATCTTGCCCGTCAGATCGAATTCGATGATCGCCTGCGACTTGTTCATCGCAGCAAGCACGGCGCGGGCATTCATTCCAAAATCAAAAGCAGTCACGTTCGCTCCCCAACCACGATGCGACCCCGCTTCCCCGGGATCGGCACTAGACGTTTGCTAGATTTGACCGAAAACCGTTAGCTTTTGCTAAACCAAACTGCTGTCGACCATAACAATCGAACAAAGCGCGCAAAAAAATAATACTAAAACGAAAACCGGCGCCGCAAGGGCGCCGGTTTTCAAGGAACATCCGGTTTGGATCAGGCGCCGGCCTTGCGGTAGAGCGCGGCAAGCTGGGTGCGGGACGACGGGATTTCCGGCACGACGACCATCATGGTGATATGGCCGCGCTTGAAGGCTTTGAGGAACGGCTCGTAGTTCTGGAAGGCGACACAGCCATGCGAGCCCTTCTGGCCACGCAGAAGGTTGGTGTGCGTCAGAAGACCCGTGCGGTTCTTCGGATCGCGTCCATCGACGGAGAGCATGCGGATGGCTTCGACGCCGTGGAAACGCTGTTCGCGCATCCGGAGGCGATAGATACCGGCCGGGGTCGGGCCGTTCATCTTGACATGTTCGTAGCGCGGGTTGTCGCGCATCTTGCCGATGCCGGAATGCGCGCGCAGCTTCGTGCCGTCGGGCATGTACACGGTCGCGCTCGAGACGTCGTAGATCGCAACCTTCGTGCCGCGACCCGGCCAGCCCGTGCCTGAGCCCTTGCTTTTGAAGAGATCGCCGAACAGCGAGCGCTCCGGCTTCACGAGCGCGACGTCCTCATCCTTGTCCTTGGCTTTCGCGTCGTCGCGCTTGTCGGTGCGCGCAACGGGCTTTTCCTCGACGACAGGCTTTTCGATGGTGACGGTTTCGAGTGCCGGGCGGGTTTCCGGCAGCGGTATTTCGCTCAGAAGATTTTCTTCCTCGACGTCCGGCTTCTTCATGACGAGGCCGAAGGGCTGGATGTCCTTGCGGGCAGACTGATCCTCGATGAGCGCGGTGACGAGCACCGGCTGGCCGGTTATGGCCTTTTCCTGTTCAACGCTGCGCTCGGCGCGGGCGACGGCCGCATCGATCATCGCGGCTTTCGCCTTCTCGCGCTTCACGACGGCCGCAAGCTGGATGGAAATCTTGCGCTGGTGCGCGATCTGGATCGCTTGTGCCGTCAGCTGCTTCTGGCGGACGTCGCTTTCCGAAGGCTTGGAAAGACGCGCGAATTTCTGGATCCTGATCGTGCGTTCGCTCGCGCCTTTGTTGGTGGCGAGCGAGGCGACGTGAAGGGGAGCAGACAGGCTCTTCTTGCCTTCCGAAAGCGAGGAGGCCGCATGCTGCATCGCGCCCAGCGTCGAAACGACGGCCCAGGCGGACCCGGCGATGACGCCGCAGGCAAGCAATGCGCTGACAAGGATGCCGCCGGAACGAACCCGACGGGATTTCGACGCGGAACGCGCGGAACTGTACACAGACGCCATGATACTCGTTACCCGAAACTCGTTACTCGACGCGGCCGCGGAAACTACACTCCGAGAGCCGTTACGCTGGCGGCGGGGGGAGCCAGGGGCTCCGAACATCCGCCGAACGAGCAAAGAATGACGAAATATGGTAAGCAATTCCTAAACGGCGCCTCGTGTTTTTGAAGGTAACCGCCGGAAGGTCCTCAAGACCCGGCGAAACTGCCCTCTCACGAGAATGCGGCGCTCGCGTGTCCGAGCGCGCCTGCCTCCCTAGAATTGGGGATGCCGGTTTAACCAGTCGGTCGCTTTTTCATAGGCCGCGGCCACCGAAAGCACATCCCTGTCGGCCCGCGCCGGGCCGATGATCTGGATACCGGCGGGCAGGCCGCTTTCGCCGAAACCGGCCGGCATGGCCGCGACGGGAAGGCCGGCGAGCGTGGGGCCGATCACCACTTCCATCCAGCGGTGGTAGGTGTCCATCGTCTTTCCGCCGACCGTTTTCGGCCAGTCCATTCCGGCGTCGAAGGGAAAGACCTGCGCGGAGGGCAGGATCAGGAAGTCATGGCTTTCGAAGAGACCGGCAACATAGCGGTGCCAGTCGCTGCGGGCGAGCGAGGCGGCATAGACATCCTTTGCCGCAAGCTGGTGGCCGTTTTCGATTTCCCAGATCATCTCGGGCTTCATGCGCGCACGCCTTGCCGGATCGGCATAGTCGGCCGCCTGCCCGTTCGCGACGAGGAAGTGACGCAGCGTGCGCCAGGTCTGCCAGAGCCTGTCCATGTCGAAGCCGGGTGCGACATCTTCCACCGTGCAGCCAAGCCCGCGAAAAACCTCGAGCGACGCGTGGCAGAGTTCCAACACGCCCGGCTCGAAGGGCAAGTAGCCGCCGAAATCGCCGAGCCAGCCGATGCGGGTGCCGGAAAGGTCACGGTGCGGATCGAGCGCCAGGCTTTCATCGGTCAGCGACAGGGGATCGCGCGGATCGTGCCCGGCCTGCGTGGCGAACAACGCCGCGACATCGGCAACCGTGCGCCCCATCGGTCCGTTGACGGCGAGTTGGCCGAGGAACAACTCGTTGCCGAGCGAGGGTATGCGGCCGAAAGACGGGCGGAAGCCGACCACATTGTTGAAGCCGGCGGGATTGCGCAGCGATCCCATCATGTCGCTGCCGTCGGCGACCGGCAGAATTTGCGCCGCCAGCCCCGCCGCAGCGCCACCGGACGAGCCGCCGGCACTCTTGCCGGTGTTATAGGGATTGCGCGTGACGCCGAAGACAGGATTGTAGCTGTGCGACCCCAGGCCCATTTCCGGCGCGTTGGTCTTGCCGATGATGATGGCCCCCGCCGCACGGATGCGCTCGACATGGATGTCGTCATAATCAGGCACGAAATCCGCATAGTTGGCGGAACCGAAGGAACAGAGAATGCCTTTCGCCTCGGACAGATCCTTGATCGCAAAGGGCATGCCATGCAGCCAGCCCCGATACTCGCCGGCCGAAAGCGCCCTGTCGGCGGCATCGGCTTCCGCCAGAAGCTCTTCCGCCGGGCGCAGGCTGACGATGGCGTTGATCCGGGGATTGATCGCCTCGATACGGGCGAGATAGGCCGCCATCACGCTTCGGCAATCGAGCCGGCGCTCGGCAATGGCGGCGGAAAGGGCAAGGGCGGAAAGGGCTGTGATGTCCTGCAAGGTCGGCTCCGGCATTTGTCTTCGAGAAGAGCTAGCAGGCCGATTGAAGGAGCGCCAGCCCGGCCGTTCAGCCGGGCGACGCGCCCTGGCGGAATGCGAGTGCCAGAAGGGCGACGGCGGCAAGCGAGCCGAGCGTGCGCACATGGTTCCACATCGTCCAGACCTCGATATAGCGCTGCCAAAGCGTGGCCTGCTCGGCGCTGCCGGCCTGTGCGGCGGCGAGTGCATTGTTCAGAGGCACGTTGAAGACGACCGTCACGCCGAAGACGGCGACGAGGAAGGCGATGCCGCCCGCCGCCGCCATCAGCCCGGCCGTTCCGCCCTGCATGTAGCCGATGACGGCAAGGCCGAGAGAGAGCAGCGTTGCGCCGAAAAAGGCGGAAAAGAACAACGGGTTCTGGATGACGTCATTGATCGCATTCATCGCCGCCGTGCCCTCGACCGGCGAAAGGCGCGAGAAAGCCGCCATGATGCAGACCGAGAAGATGAAGAAGAGCCCCGCATTCAGCGCCGTCGCGAGAATGGCGAGAAAGGTCAGGATGGGAAACACACTTGCCATGATCAGGTCCTCCAGAAACCGGTTTCGGCAACATCGCGGGCGAAATCCGCAAAATCGCGCGGCGGGCGGCCGAGCACACGCGCGATATCATCGCTCAGGCGCTCGTTGCGCCCGTCAAGCACCGAGCCGAAGAGATAGCTGACGAGCCAGATAACGTCTTCCGGCATCTGCGCCTCCCGCAGCATCTCCGCATAGGCTTCGATCGTCACGGGCGTGTAGGCGACGTCGCGACTGCCCGCTGCGGCAAACTCGGCCACCGCGTCGGAAAACGTCATCAGCCGCGGGCCGGTCAGTTCGTAGGTCTGGCCCGCATGCCCCTCCTCCGTCAGCGCCGCCACGGCCATGTCGGCGATATCGGCCGTATCGACGAAAGGTTCGCGCACCGTGGCCGAAGGCAGAACGAGTTCGCCGGCAAGGATCGGTTCGGCAAACAGGCCCTCGCTGAAATTCTGGAAGAACCAGCTGCCGCGCAGAACCGTCCACGCAATACCCGCCTCCTTCATCGCCTCTTCGCTCACCTCGGCGGCATCCTCACCCCGGCCGGAGAGCAGCACGAGGCGCTTGACGCCCGCCTCGGCAGCAAGGCGCGAGAGCTTGCGGATGTCGTCGTCCGAGCCCGGCACAGCAAGGTCCGGCTGGTAGGCGATGTAGACGGCGTCGATGCCGGACAGGACTGCCGGCCATCCGGCGGCGTTGCGCCAGTCGAACGGGATCGGCCCCGAGCGCGAGCCGATGCGTACATCGTGTCCCCTTGCCCGCAGCCGCTCGGTAACCGGCCGCCCCGTTTTCCCTTCGCCACCCAGAACCAGAATATGTGTCATTTCCCATCCTCCAAAATATGAGATTTACTCATATTTGCAAAATGTGAGAAATCCTCGTATTTGTCAAGCCTGATATGTGACGAGCCCTGGAGAACGCGATGACCGACACGCAGATGCGCCGCGCGCCAAGCCAGAAGCGCAGCCGCGACCGGGTGGATGCGATCCTTGCCAATGCGACCGGCATGATTGCGGAGACGGGCAGCGACGCGCTGCGTATGAGCGAGCTTGCCCAGCGTACGGGCATCTCCATCGGGTCGCTCTACCAGTATTTTCCCGACAAGAGCGCCATCGTGCACGCCCTTGCCGAGCGCTGCAACGAGGACAGCCGCGCCTGCATCGCCGAAGGCCTTTCCACCGTCACCAGCATGGAGGGCCTCGCCGCCGCTTTCGGTACGCTGATCGACACCTATTATGCCATCTTCCTGGCCGAGCCGGTCATTCGCGACATCTGGTCCGCCGTACAGGCGGACGGCGCCTTGCGTGCAATGGAGGTCGAGGAAAGCCGCCGCAACGGGGGCCTTCTCGGCGCGCGGCTGAAGGCGCTTCGACCGGCAACCGACCCGTCGAAAATCGACGCGACCGCCCTGCTCGTCATGCATCTCGGCGAAGCGACGATGCGCCTTGCCGTCTCCGTCGAGCGCGCGGAGGGCGACGCGCTGGTGGAGGCCTACAAGCGCATGGCGATACGGGAACTGACCGCGCTCTGATCTCGTGAAGCCCATCACCGATTTTTGAAGGACACCCCCCTTTTTCTTCCGCACGCCTGAACCATCTCATTACGATGTGCACGGAGGGGTGACGGTCATGCTGACGACGCTTGCCTTGCTGATGAGCCTGACAGCCGGCACCGCTGTCGCCGCTTCCGGGGAGGAAGTCGACGTGGAGCTGGTGCTGGCCGTCGATGTTTCCGGCTCCATGGATATCGAGGAAGCGCAGATCCAGCGCGCCGGCTATGTCGATGCGCTTCGCCACGCCGATTTCGTCAATGCCGTGCGCGAAGGGCTCACCGGGCGCATCGCCATCAGCTACTTCGAGTGGGCCGGCACGGTTCGCGACAGCTCGCACATCCCCTGGCAGATCATCTCCGGCCCTGATGACGCCAATGCCTTTGCCACGCTGCTGGAAGCCCGCCCGATCGCGACGCGGCGCGGCACATCGATATCGAGCGCCATCGCCTATGGCGCAAGACTCTTCGATACCAACAGCTATTCCGGCATGCGCCGCGTCATCGACGTTTCTGGCGACGGCCCGAACAATTTTGGCCCGCCCGTGACGCCGGCGCGCGACGCGGCCAATGCGCTCGGCATCATCATCAACGGCCTTGCCATCATGATCCGTCCCTCCGCCGCCTATGGCTCGCTGGACGATTACTATTCGAACTGCGTCATCGGCGGCCCCGGCGCCTTCGTCCTGCCGGTGCAGGAACCGGAGGATTTCGCCATCGCCATCCGGCGCAAGCTGATCCTGGAGGTCAGTGGCTCCCAACCGCCCGCCCGCATCATCCCGGCCGCCGGCAGCGATGTCGATTGCCTGATCGGCGAAAGGCTGCGCCCCAGCAACATGGATCGCTATTACCCCGAACTCGACCGCTAGAAGCCCTGTTCCAGCCGAAACAGCGCCACCGGTTCCCTCGTGCGACAGTGAGCTACTGGATGAAATCCCTTCATCCTTTCACTGGAAGAGAGGAGACTGAAATGCGCAAGTTCCTTATGTCCGCCGTTGTCGCGACCATCGCAGCGGTATCCTTCGCAGCACCCTCGCAGGCCGGCGGCTTCTACTTCGGCTTTGGCGGCGGCCATGGCCATCACGGCTGGAGCGGCCACCACGGCGGCTATGTCACCCACTACTACGGCCATCGCCGGCATTGCTTCTGGAAGAAGATCAAGCGCTACGATCACTGGGGCAACCTCGTCATCAAGCGCGTGAAAATCTGCCGTTAAGCAGCGGCAGCGGCCCGGTTTTCGCCGGAAATCCACACTGCCCCGGCCGCCTAGCGGTCGGGGTTTTCCCCGTTTCGGAAAACGCACTTTTCGCAAGCTATTCCTTTTGCACGAAAATCGTGGTTATATTGAATGAACGTTCAGCAAAATAATGGGGAGCGACATGAACGAGATGATCCGCGATATCAGCATTCCCAACGACTGGGACCGGAGCGGACTTCCCGGCTGGTGTTATCACAGCCCCGCTTTGCTGGAGCTGGAAAAGCAGCACGTTTTCCGCGAGCACTGGCAGATCGCCTGCCATGTCTCCGACATCCCCGAGCCGGGCAACTACCTCGCCATGGATGTCGTCGGCGAACGCGCGCTGATCCTGCGCGGACAGGACGGCGAGGTGCGCGCCTTCCACAATATCTGCCGTCATCGCGGCTCCCGCCTTGTCGCGGACGAGAAGGGAAGCTGCCGCAACGCGCTGGTCTGTCCGTTCCACGGCTGGGTCTACAATCTCGACGGCACGCTGCGCGGTGCCGCCCGCCCGCGCAGCTTCCCGCCACTCGACAAGGATGAGTTCGCGCTGAAGTCGCTCGAATGCGAGATCTGGCAGGGCTTCGTCTTCATCCGCTTCGCTCCCGGCCCGCAACCCTCTGTCGCCGACATGATGAAGCCCTTCGAGACGGAGCTTTCCCATTACCGTTCGGAGCAGATGGTGCCGACCGGGGGCATCTGGACGCAGGAAACCCCCGTCAACTGGAAGTCCGTGCGCGATGTCGACAACGAGGGCTATCACGTCGCCATGGCCCACCCGGCGCTTCAGGACCTCTACGGCTCGACCTATTACGACGAGCCCTTCATCGACGGACTCTGCCGGTCCTTTGCGACCTACAATCCCCATGCCGGCCGCCGCTGGAGCGTGCGCAACTACGTCAAGATTTCGCCTGAGAACACGCAGCTGCCGGAACACTTGCGCAAGGCCTGGATCTACTTCGGTCTTTTCCCGAACTGCGTCATCGCTGTGACCCCCGAAACCGTACAGTTCTATCAGGAGTTTCCCGTCGCCGTCGGCAAGACGATGCTGCGCGGCGGCATCTACCGCCACCGGGAGGAAGACCGAGCGCATCGCCTCGCCCGCTACCTCGCCTTCCGCATCGACCGCGACACGCAGGCCGAGGACGTACAACTCACCGTCTGGTCGAACGAGGCCATGACCTCCAACGCCTTTGCCGGCTTCTACCTCTCCGACCTCGAATACGGCGTGCGCACCCACCACGACCATCTGCGCAAGGTGCTTCCGGTGATGACCCTGAAGGACGCACCGGAGGAAAAGGCCATGGCGGAGGCAAATGCCGGCCTGAAAAGCCGGAGCTAGGTTTTACGAGGGACGGGGTTTTGGCAGAGGCACGTCCTCGAGATGCTCACCGGGCCAGGTGGCGATTGAGTGGACCTGCTCGAGGACACGGTCCTTCAGATAGGTTTCCTGTCCCGGCAGGCCCATCGGATAGAGAGCATCCCGACTTGCCTCATAGGCAGCGCTCTTGTCGGTGCAGAGACGAATGCGCATATCCTCCGGAGCGGCGCCAGCCTGGTTCTGCAAGCCCTCGACAGGCCCCGCACCGGCAGGCAGGCGGCCATCGAAGGCCTGCGTCAGATATTGCGCGGACCGCTCATTGCGTTCACGTTCCGTCGTCGCCCCCAGGACGACCACCATCACGCGCCGGCCGCCCCGCGTCGCCAGCCCGACGATGTTACGCCCCGAGGCGCAGATGAAGCCGGTCTTCATCCCGATCGTGCCGCTGAAACGCGTCAGGAGCAGATTGTTGGACTTGATCTCCTTGCCGTCGATCGTGACCGCGGAGGCCTGAAAGAAGCGGCGGTATCCCGGAAACGAGCGGTCCACCTCCATGCCGAGGATCGCGAGATCGCGGGCGGTCGTGTAGTTCGTCTTGTCGAACAGGCCGTTCGGGTTCGAATAGTGAGTGCCGGTGAGCCCAAGGCGTGCGGCCGTCTTGTTCATCCGCTCGACGAAAGACGCCTCGTTGGACGCCACGGCTTCGGCAAGTGCCACGGCGACGTCATTGGCCGACGCGGTAATCACCGCATAAAGCGCGTCTTCCAGCGTCATCGTCCGCCCGAAGGTCAGGCCGGACTCCAGAAACGCCTGCTTCGTCGCGTTGCGCGTCATCGTCACATGCGTCGACATGGTGACTTCGCCGGCTTTCAACGCCTCGAAAACGACGAGCGCCGTCATGAGCTTGGTCGTGGAGGCCGGATACCAGGGCGCGCCGGCGTCTTCCTGGTAGAGCACCTGGCGGCTGTCGGCATCGACCACGAGCACGGGCGTGGCATGGGCCGATGCCGCCATGAAAAGCGGCGCCCACGCGAAAAGCGATGCGATAAGGGCCTGTCTCCTCCACGACCGTTTTTCCATTGTGTCTTTGCTCATGTGCCATTCTCCGAAGAAGGTGCCGTAATGCCATCATGCGCCGCGTGAGCGCAAGCTTTTGCTGCAACCCGAAGCCGCCGGAGCGACCGCTCGTCCTGCATCGAACACACGAATCGAGGCGCGTAAAAAAGAGGCCCACTTTCGCGGGCCTCAAATGTTTGGACCGGGGAATGGGTCGCTCCAAACAAGCTTTTTGAGGGACTTAGCCCCTCCAGAGCCCTTCCCGGACAAGATCGTCCATGGTGAGTTCGATGCCCCTGCGCAGGATGTCCGTCATGTCGTCGATCTGCGAAAGCGAGATGGTCAGCGGCGGCGACATCACGCACATGTTAATGAGCGGGCGCACCAGCAGCCCCAATTCCTGGCAATGCTTGTCGATACGCTTGCCCACCTCGAGGTCGAGCGTCAGCGGGTTGTTGCTGACGCGGTCGGCGACGCATTCGACGCAGGCCATCAACCCGAGCCCACGCACCTCACCGACCAGCGGCAGTTCTTCGAGCGCCTTGAGGCTGTTCTGGAAATGCGCCGACACCGCCTGCGTATGCTCCAGCAGCCCGCCCTCGAGAATATCGAGGTTCTTCAGTGCCACTGCGCAGCCGACGGGGTGGCTGGAATAGGTGAGGCCATGCGCGAACATCGCCTCGGAGTGGTTCGAGCGGCGCAGCTCCTCGAACAACCGCCCCGCGATCATCACGCCGCCGAGCGGAAAATACCCTGACGTGACACCCTTTGCGAAGGTGATCATATCAGGCTCGATGTCGAAGACGTCCTTCGACGCGAAGACATGGCCGAGCCGCCCGAAGGCCGTCACCACCTCGTCGGCGATGAAGAGGATATCGTTGGCGCGGCAGAGCGCATGCATGCGCTTGAGGTAGCCCGGCGGTGGCACGATCACGCCACCGGACGCCATGACGGGCTCGGCGATGAAGGCGCCGATATTCTCCGCCCCCTTGTCTTCTATGACCTGCCGGAATTCCTCGACGAGGACATCGCAGAAGGCATCGACACCCATGCCGTCGGGCCGGCGGAAGGGATTCGGGCAGGAAAGCTTCACGACGAGGTCGGAGGCGCTGTCCATCCAGTCATGATCGCGCGGCCTGCCGTTGAGCGAGGCGGAGAGATAGGTCGAGCCGTGATAGCCGCCCTGCCGGGACACGATCAGCTTTTTCTCCGGCCGGCCCTTCACATTGTTGGCGAACTGCATGAAGCGCAGCGCCGTCTCGACCGCCGAGGAGCCGCCGGTCGTGTAGAACACATGGTCGACGCCGTCGGGCGCATGCCCCGCCAGCCGCGCCGAAAGCACGGCGGACGGCGCGTTGGTCGTGTACCAGGGCGAATTGTAGGACAGCTCCATGGCCTGAGAGGCCATCACGTCGGCAAGCTCCCTGTTGCGATGGCCGGCATTGACGCACCACATGCCGGCGGGGCCGTCGATCAGTCGGCGACCGCTGGCATCCGTGACATAGATGCCCTCGCCAGACTCGATTCGGCCGCGCGCCTCCGCGCCGATGGAGCCGGAGACGGGCCAGGGCTGCACGAGGTGCTGCTCGGCAAGCCGGGTCAGATCGTCAGGCGCCTCGCCGATCGGTTCATTCGCCGTCTTCGGAATTGCCGCCATGTCCCTCTCCATCACTAATTTTCGAAAAGATTCTGCGACCAACAATATGAAAGATTTTATATTTCCAGATCATATTGAATGTTCGTTCAATCAATATTGCAGAAGTGGGGCTTGATTTCAACGGGGATTTGGGCGCATGTTTCGTTTCGGGAACAACAAAGCCGAAAAGGCGGACAGACATGGGAATGGGAAAACTCACCCTCTATGAAAGTTGTCGCGGCTGGATGCTTGCCCGATGACGGCGGCGGCGCTTGAAACCACCGCCGAAACACCCTCCCCCTCCCGGCGCCGGGCCTGGATGCGGAGCGACGAGGCCCGCGGCCTCGCCATGATCTCGCCGACCTTCCTTTACGCGCTGGCGCTGCTCTTTCTCCCTGTTCTCATCGTCATCGCCTACAGTTTCTGGACCCAGAACTATCTCGATATCGACCGCACCTTCACGCTGGAAAACTACCGGCAGGCGCTCACCGAACCGATCTACCGCGACCTCTTCATTCGCTCGCTCTGGATTTCGCTGACGGTCAGCGTCGTCACCGTGGTCTTTTCCTATCCGGTCGCCTGGTTCATTTCCTTCCACGGCGGCGTGCACAAGAACCTCTGGCTCTTCCTCATCACCGTGCCCTGCTGGACCAGCTACCTGCTGCGCGTCCTGTCGTGGAAAGTCATCCTGGGCTATGGCGGCGTCATGAATACCGGCCTCATCTCGATGGGCCTCATCGACAAGCCGGTGACGTCGCTGCTCTACAATTCCAACGCCGTCGTCATCACGCTGGTTCACAGCTGGGCAGCCTTCGCCATCCTGCCGATCTACGTGTCGCTCCAAAAGGTCGACCGCACGCTGATCGAGGCGGCGCGCGATCTCGGCGACAGCAGGATCAAGGCCTTCTTCCGCATCACGCTGCCGCTCTCGCTGCCCGGCGTCATCTCCGCTTTCCTGATCGTGATGATCCCGACCGTCGGCGACTATGTGACGCCGCGCCTCGTCGGCGGCAAGGACGGCGTGATGATCGCCACCGCCATCCAGGCGCAATTCGGCAAGGCCGCGAACTGGCCGCTGGGTGCCGCCCTTTCGGTGACGACCATGGTGCTCGTCTCGCTCTCGGCCGCGGCCGTCGTGTTTGCGCTGAAGTTCACCATCAGGAGGATCAAATGAGTGTCCTCCTGCGGCGCCTGCGCGTCATTCCCGTCCTGCCGGTCTATGTGGCCGTCTATTTCCTCTTTCTCTACCTGCCGATCCTGCTGCTGCCGATCTTCTCCTTCAACAATGCGGCGACGACCACCTTCCCGCTCGCCGGTTTCACCACGAAATGGTACGCCTCGCTTGCCGGCAACTCCGTCATGCTGAACGCGGCCTGGAACAGCCTGATCGTCGGCATTTCCGTCTCGCTGCTCTCCACGGTCCTCGGCATCTGCGCCGCCCGCGCCATCACGCGCTACCGGTTTCGCGGCCAGCGCACGGCCGCCGGCCTCATCATGGCGCCGCTCTTCCTGCCGGAGATCATCGTCGCCGTCTCGCTTTTGATGATCGTGCTGGCAATGGGCGTGGAGCTGTCGCTCGTCACCGTCATCCTCGGCCAGACCGTGTTCTGCGTGCCCTATGCCATGTCGGTGCTCGTCTCCGGCTTCGAGGGCTTCGATCGCAGCCTGGAGGAAGCGTCCTACGATCTGGGCGAAACGGCCATCGGCACCTTCCGGCGCGTGACGCTGCCGGTGGTGGCCCCGGCCATCGTTTCCAGCCTGCTCGTCACCTTCACCATCTCGCTCGACGAGTTCATCCTCGCCTTCTTCCTCTCCGGCACCGAGCCGACGCTGCCGGTCTATATCTGGGGCCAGTTGCGCTTCGCGGCAAAGCTGCCGGGCGTGCTGGCACTCGGCACGATCATGCTCGTCGCCTCCATCCTCATGCTCACCCTTGCCGAAATCCTGCGCCGCCGTGCCGAACGCCGCACGCAACTGGCGCATGCCCTGCCCTAGGAGTCTCCATGACCGACCGAGCGATGATCCAGATCGAAAACGTGTCGAAGTTCTACGGCATCTACAAAGCGCTCGACGACGTCTCGCTTTCCATTGCCGAAGGTGAGTTCTTCTCGCTGCTCGGCCCCTCCGGCTGTGGCAAGACCACGCTTCTGCGTTCCATCGCCGGCTTCGAAAACCCGACGGCTGGCGAAATCTACATCGACGGCGTGCCGTCGCTGGCGCTGCCGCCGAACAGGCGGCCGACCAACATGGTCTTCCAGAGCTACGCGATCTTTCCGCATCTCGACGTCGCGGAAAACGTCGCCTACGGCCTGAAGCGGCTGAGGCTTTCCCCTGAGGAAGAAAGGAAGCGCGTCGGCGATGCGCTCGACATGGTGCGTCTTTCGGGCCTCGGCCAGCGCAAGGCGCATGAACTGTCGGGCGGCCAGCGCCAGCGCGTGGCGCTGGCCCGCGCGCTCGTCATGCGCCCGAAGGTGCTGCTGCTCGATGAACCCCTCTCCGCCCTCGACAAGAAGCTGCGCGAGGAAATGCAGGTGGAGTTGCGCACGCTGCAAAAGGCTGTCGGCATCACCTTTATCCTCGTGACGCACGACCAGTATGAAGCGCTCGCGCTTTCCGACCGCATCGCCGTCATGTTCGGGGGGCGCATCGCACAGATCGCCAGCCCCAAGGAAATCTACCAGCGCCCGCGCACGCGAAAAGTCGCCGACTTCCTTGGCGGCATGAATTTTCTGAAAGCCAGGGTGCTCGGCGAGCAGGGTAACGCCGTCTCCATCGACGCCGCCCGCTTCGGCGCCGTCAACCTCGAAAAACCGCAGGGCTTTGCCGCCAGCAACGGCCACGTCACCGTCGGCATCCGCCCCGAACGCCTGCGGCTGCTGTGGGATGAGGACCGCGCGCCGCATGAACTTGCCGGCCGCATCGAGAACCGCGCCTATTTCGGCGAGGTCACGCATCTGACCGTGGGCGTGGACGGACTGGAACACCCGCTCTCGATGGTGGAAACGAACAATTTCGGCGCTGATGACCTGCCGATCGGTGCGGAAATCCGCCTCGCCTACGATCCGGACGCCTTCGTGCTTCTGGCCGAAGATCCGCCGGTCACACGCGTCTGAAAGCAAAGCTCCCGGCAGACCGGGAGCTGAAGACCCCGCCCCAGCGGGGCGAGGCTCGGCAAAAGCGGTCGTCAGTAACCCGATTTGATCTTCTCGAATTCCGCGATCATCTTCTGCCGCAGTTCCGTCGGCATCGGCGCCTGGAAGAGCGTGTTGGCGACGAAGGCGTCGACATCCGCATAGCCCTTGTCCTTGAGGATCTTCGGATCGACGGCGGCCATGCCCTTGGCATTGGAATGCCCATAACCCCAGCTCTCGACCATATAGGCGGCCACATCGGGATCGGTGACGGCGTTCAGATAGTCATAGGCCATATCCGGGTTCGCTTCGGCACCCTTCAGGCGTACATAACCACAGACCCAGGTGGAAAGGCCTTCCTTGGTGTCCTTCTTGATGGCGATCGGCTGGCTTTCCGCCTGCAGCGTCGTCGCCGTCTCGTTCCATGCCCAGGCGAGATCGACCTCGCCGCTTGCCAGGGCCTGGCTCAGATCCGTGTTGTCGGTCCAGTAGAGCCGCACGTTCTTGTGCACCTCGCGCAGGAAGGCGGACGCTTCCTGGAACTGCGCATCCGTCATCGTCGTCCAGTCCTTGAGGCCGATGGCGAGGCTTGCGAGCGCGTAGGCATCGTCGACATTATCGCCGATCGACACGCGGTCCTTGAACTTGGGATCGGCAAAGGCCTTCAGCGAAGCGACCTCCTCGGGCTTCACCGTATCGGTGCGATAGGTCAGCACCGTATTGCCCCATTCGAAGGGAATGAACCAGGCCGTGCCGTCATCCGACGTCATCAGGTGTTTCATCGCCTTGAAGTTGGGCAGGATATCGTTCCACGAGGCGAGCTTGGCCGTGTCGAGCGGCTCCAGAAGCCCCGCCTCGCGCCACTTCACCACGCTCTGCGAGCAGGGATGCGCCACATCGGCCTTGAAACCCGAGCGCAATTTCTGGAATGCCTCCTCCTCGTCGCCGAAGAACGAAAAGTCCGGCTCCGCGCCGGCCTTTTCGGTGTATTTCGGATGGAAGGCAGGGTCCTCGTAGCCGGACCAGTCGAAAACGGTCAGCGTGTCGGCGGAGAAGGCAGGAAGGGCGGTTGTGAAGGCGAGGACGGCGGCGAGCGCCGCCGTCGTATAAAACCTGGCCGTGTTTGCAGTCTTCATGCCATGCTCCTTCCCCGTTTTCGGGTTCCCTATTGTGGTTTTGGTCCTTGCAATGTGAGGTGCCTCGGGAAGACCACGACGACGAAGGCGATGGCCGCTTCCAGCGCCTTCTCCCGCGTCGTGCCGTCACCCATCATCAGGCGCAGCCACAGGCCTTCCAGCATGGCGCAAAGCGACAGCGCCATCGGTTCCGGTTCGTAGTCGTAGCCACCTTCCGCCTTCAGGTCGGCGCAGAGTGCGATCACGGTTTCCTGGTATTTGACGTCGCGCGCGCCGCAGAGCGCCTGATAGGTCGGCCGGGACTTGGCCTCGCCCCAGAAGGCGCACCAGGCGGCGAGCTTGCGCTTCGTGCAGATCTTTCTGTCGAAATCCGCATGCACGATGGCCCATAAACGGCTGGCGACGCTGGGACCGGCCTTTTCCAGCGCGGAATTCCAGTGGTCGCCATACTCTTCCGACATGAATTGCAGCGTCGCGACGAGCAGGTTTTCCTTGCTCTCGAAATGGAAGTTGACGATCCCGCGGGAAAGACCGGCGCCATCGGCCACATCCGCCAGCGTCGTGTCGGAATACCCGCGTTTGGCGAGCGAATCGATCGTCGCTTCGATAAGCTGCTGTCGTCTCGTTTCCTTGGAGGCCTTGCGGCCCCGCTTCTCGCCGTCGCCCGAGCCCTGTTCAGCCCCGCCTGCCCGCATCTTCACCGTTACCTTGCCTTTGGGATTCTTCAGCACCACGGTCATGGGCGAATTCCCGCGGCCGGCTTGCTTGCGCGCAGATGAGTGGGAC
This sequence comes from Shinella sp. CPCC 101442, assembly GCF_024704725.1. Lineage (GTDB taxonomy): Bacteria > Pseudomonadota > Alphaproteobacteria > Rhizobiales > Rhizobiaceae > Shinella. Next base: position 439,479 of record NZ_JALIQS010000003.1, read on the forward strand.
AATGCTCCCCGCTGTCAAGAACCTTCTGCATCGCGGTCCAGGTGCGGATGTTCTTCTCGACATAGGCTTCGCCGACCGCCGCCACGGCCTCGGCGTGGAGCGGACCTTTCAGCCGCATAAGCTCGCCGCGCGCCACATCGCGATACCAGCCGTTGCGGCTCTCCGCGACGCTGTCGACGAAACCCGCCGCGGCCATCGCGCGCAGATAGCGACGCGGGGAGGCCATGCCGAAACTGAGCCCCTCGGCGACGATATAGTCCTTCATATCGGCGCTCGGCTCACCGTCATGGCCAATCAGCCAGTCGGAAGCGGCAAAGACGCCGCCGGGCTTCAGCACACGGAAAAGCTCCGCGAAAAGCGCCTCCTTGTCCGGCACATGGATCATCGCATCCTTGGAGAAGACGGCATCGAACTCATCGTCTTCGAATGGCAGGCACCCCGGTGGGCTCGCGACGAACCGCGCAACCGACGAAAGCCCCTGCGCCGCCGCAGCCGCCCGCGCCCGCTCGATGACAGGCTGCTCGACGTCATAACCAACGATCTCCGCCGGACGATATGTCTTGGCAATATGCAGGGTGATGCCGCCGGCGCCGCAGCCGAAATCGAGAATACGTTTGCCCTTGAGATCGATACCCGCGAGCACACGATCGACTTCCGCCGGGCCGCCGGGCGAAAGATAGCCCTCGCCCCACATCACGCCGAGGAAGCGGATCGCCGCCTCGTCATATTCCGGTTCCGCCGCTGCGCCGTCCTCGCCTGCCGCCGTCATGGCTTCCCTGCTCTTGCGGCCTCGCGGCCGGTGCGCTTTCCCATGGATCGAAATTCTAGCGCATAATCAGGCGATTGCAAGATACTTGCTGAATGATCATTCAGAATATCTGGACAACATTTTGCTTTTGATGCAGCTTTTAGAAACAAGGGAGACATCAAAAATGCAAAAGTACGATGCCCTGATCGTCGGCGGCGGCCATAACGGGTTGGTGACCGCCTGTTATCTCCAGCGTTCCGGCCTCAATGTCCTCGTGGTGGAAAAGAACGGCTGGGTCGGTGGGGCCGCCACCAGTCGCGAGTTGACGCCCGGTTTCCTCTACTCCAACTGTTCCTATGTCTGCTCGCTGTTCCGGCCGGAGATCATGCGCGATCTGGAACTGCCCAAACACGGCCTTCAGGTCATCTCCTATGAGGGTGGCGCGGTCTTCACCCGCGATGGCGACTACCTCGCGTCCTACCGCGACCACGACAGCCACCGGCGCGAATTCGCCCGCTATTCCAAGCGCGATGCGGAAGCCTACGAGCGCTATGCCCGCGACGTGACGCGCCAGTGCCGCTTCATCCAGCCGCTGTTGATGCGCACCGCCCCCGACCCGTTCGGTTTTCGCCCGCGCGACATTTCGGAACTGCTCTATCTCGCCAAGAAGTTTGGTGAGTTCAGCCCGCATGAAATGGCCGAGACGCTGCGTTTCTGGACCATGTCGATCTCCGACTTTCTCGACGAATATTTCGAAACCGACGTCATCAAGGCCTATCTGGCGCTGTCGGGCATCATCGGCACGGCGCTGGGCCCCATGTCGCCTGGCACGGCCTATGTGCTCCTGCATCACTACATGGGTGAGGTGGACGGCTCGGTCGGCGCCTGGGGTTATGCGCGCGGCGGCATGGGCGCGGTGACGCAGGCGCTGTCGCGCTCCTTCCAGGCCTCCGGCGGCACGATCCGCACGGACGCCGAAGTCGCGAAGATTTTGACCCGCGGTGGTCGCACGACAGGTGTCGTTCTGGCCAATGGCGACGAGGTGCGCGCAAATCTCGTCGTCTCCAATGCCGACGTGAAACGCACCTTCCTGAAGCTGGTCGAGGAAACGGACCTGCCCGGCGATTTCGTCCACCGCGTCAAGCATTTCAAGATGCGCGGCTCCTCCGGCAAGGTGAACATCGCACTCGACAGCCTGCCGGAGTTTCCGGCGCTACCCGATGGCTCGAACTGCATTCGCGGCGACATGCATTTCACCGATTCGATCGAGCGCATGGAACGCGGTTATGACGACTGGAAGGCCGGGTGCTGGTCGGCCGATCCGTTCCTCGACATGATGATCCCGACCCTGCTCGATCCGACCATGACCTCGCCGGGAAAACACTTCATGAGCTGCTTCGTGCAATATTGCCCGCCGAAAGTGGAGGGCCGCGACTGGACGGATGCCGACCGGGACGCCTTCGCCGAAACCGTCATCAGCCAGATCGCCGATTACTCGCCCGGCTTCCGCGACCGCATCGTGCATATGGAAGTGCGCACGCCGCGCGAGATCGAGGCGGAAGTCGGTCTCACCGAGGGCAATATCTTCCAGGGCGAACTCACCTTCGACCAGCTTCTCTTCAACCGGCCGGTCCCCGGTTACGCGCAGTACCGCAGCCCGATCCACGGCCTCTATATGTGCGGCTCCTCCACCCATCCGGGCGGCGGGGTGATGGGCGCGCCCGGCCGCAACGCCGCCGCCGAAATCCTGCGCGATCTCAAGCGCGTCCCTGAACAGATGAGCAAAGCCCATGACGTCATTTGATGCCATCGTGATCGGCGCCGGACACAACGGCCTTGCCGCCGCAACCCGGCTTGCCAAGGGCGGCCGGCGCGTTCTGGTGCTGGAAGCGGCGAGCGAACCGGGCGGCGCGGCGCGCGGCCGTGAGTTTGCCCCCGGCTTCCGGTCCGCCGGCCTCGCCCATCTCGTCAACCGGTTGGATGCGGAAGTTGCCCGCGATATCGGGCTCGACCTCAAGGGCGAAGAAAAACTGCTGCCGACGACGGTGCTCGACGGTTCCGGCAAGGCCATCACCCTTCACGGCGCCTATGGCGAAAGCATCGACGGCGTCTCCGCCGATGAAGCTGTCGCCTTCGCTGCGATGCGCAAGAAACTGATCTTCCAGGCCGGCATCCTGAAACGCTTCCTGCGCCGCCCGCCGCCGCAGATCGGCGCGATCTCGCTTGGCGACATCTCGACCCTCGCCACCGCCGGCCTCAGCCTGATCCGCAGGGGTCGCAGCGAGAGCCGCGATTTCCTACGCATGCTGCTGATGAACGTCGCCGACGTCACCGACGAATATCTGACGGACGACCGCCTGAAAGGCCTGCTCGCCTTCGACGCCACACTGGGCATCCATCTCGGCCCCCGCTCGCCGACCTCCCTGCTCGGTCTCTATTATCGCCTGACCGGCGACGTCGCCGGGAGAACCGGTGGTCAGTTCATCCCATCAGGCGGCATGGCAAGCGTTGCGCCCGCCTTCGTGCGCGCCGCGGAAAAGGCCGGCGTCACCATTCGCTGCGCGACGCCCGTCGGCCGCATCCTCGCCGACCGCGGCCGGACCAGCGGCGTCGTTCTCGGCGACGGCACGGAGATCCTTGCCCCCATCGTCGTTTCGGCCGTCCATCCACAGACGACGTTCCTTCACCTCGTCGATCCCGCCGAAAGCGGCACCGGCTTCGTGCGTTCGGTGAAGAACGTGCGCAGCTACGGCAATGTCGCCAAGCTGGACCTCGCACTGGAGCGCGTCCCCGACTTCACCGGCCTGCCGGTGGAAGCCCGCAACGGACGCATCGTGCTGGTCCGCTCCAAGGAGCAGGTCGAGACGGCCTTCAACCCGGCGAAGTACGGCGAGTTCTCTACCGATCCGGTCATGGAGATCACGCTGCCGAGCCTTGCCGATCCATCATTGGCAGCGGCCGGCGGCTGCACGCTCTCGGCCCTCGTACAATTTGCTCCCTACCGCCTCAAGGCGGGATGGGAGCAAGGCAAGCCGGCCTTCCTGAAGATCGTGCTGGACGTGCTGGAACGCCACGCGCCCGGCATCGGCAAATCCATCCTCGCAGCCAATCTGATGACACCGGTTGATATCGAGGCGGAATACAATCTGCCGGGCGGTCACTGGCACCACGGCGAGCTGCAGGCCGACCAGCTGCTCGTCAACCGGCCGACGGGGGCCGCATCAGGCTACACCACGCCGATCGAAGGCCTCTATCTCGCCAGCGCGGGCGCGCATCCGGGCGGCGGCATTTCCGGCCTGCCGGGCTGGAACGCCGCGCGCCACATCCTTTCGGGAGCGACAGCATGAACGCCATGACCAAGTCCGCCGCCGACCTGCGCCGCGCCGCTCGCGACCATATCCGCCTGCCCCGCCTCGAAACGCCGTTCCACGACCGCCTGATGGCGATCAGCGAGGTCAACGACTGGTACAATTGGGCCGGCTACAAGGCACCGCATTCGCTCACCGACGGCGAGCTCGAATATTTCGCCATCCGCTCCACCGCCGCGCTCTTCGACATCTCGCCGATGGTGAAATACCACATCGCCGGCCCGGATGCGGAACGCTACCTCAACCGCCTGACGCTACGCGACGTGCGAAAACTCGGGCTCAACCGCGTGCACTACACCGCCTGGTGCGACGACCACGGCCATGTGCTCGACGACGGCACGTTGTTCCGCCTCGGCGAGCAGGAATTCCGCCTCTGCTGCCAGGAACGCCACCTACCCTGGCTCGTCGACAGTGCCTTCGGCTTCACCGTCGATATCCGCGAGGAGACGGAGGAAATCGCCGGCCTCGCGCTTCAAGGTCCGACCAGCTACGCCGTGCTGCGCGATGCCGGTTTCGTCGGCGCGGAAAAGCTGAAACCCTTCGACATCGCCACTTTCCCGCATGAGGGCGGAGAGGTGACGATCTCGCGCACCGGCTTCACCGGCGATCTCGGCTACGAGCTGTTCGTGCCGCGTGCCAAAGCGCTCTCCCTGTGGGATCGCCTGTGGGCTGCGGGCGAGACCCATGCCATCCGCGCCATCGGCTACGGCGCGCTCAACCAGACCCGCATCGAGGCCGGCTTCATCGTCGCCAATGCGGACTTCATGACCGCCGAAGCGGCGCTGCGCGCCGACCGCGTGCGCATGCCGGACGAAATCGGCCTGGAATGGCTCGTCGATCCGGACAAGCCGAACTTCAACGGTCGCCGCGCGATCCTCGATGCACGGCGGAATCAGACTCTCAAGCACATCCTGGTAGGCCTTGAAATCGAAGGGAATATTTCCGCCGAGCACGCCATCGTCTACCATCGGCAGAAGCATGAGGCAGGCCTCGTCACCGCCGCGATCTGGTCGCCGACGGCCAAGCGCAACATCGCCATCGCCAGCCTGGAACGGCCCTACGGTTCGAAATTCACGGGAAATCTCTGGGTGGAGATCTATGCTTTGCGCGAGCTGAAATACCAGAAGATGATGAAGCGCGCGAAAATCGTGCCCCGTCCCTTCGTCAAGCTCGCCCGCCGCACCGCAACGCCGCCCGGCCTCAAGTAGGATGGACGAGGAAACCCGACGCAACTGGGAGATCATTGCCCTTCCGCCCGGCGCCGAATGGTCCGGGCGCGCGCGGTATGCGGCGGCGATGTATTTCTGCCAGCGCGGCGAGATGGCGCCGGAAGTGCTGGAAATCTATCGCATCTGTTCGCGGCTCGATGCGGAGGATCCGGTGTCCGTGCTGCGGCGTTGGGAGGTCGGCGCAGCGTGGATCGAACGCCTGGAAGCCTTCCGCCGCGGATCAGGTTGATGGCGTGGGAGCCGAATACGTCGCAAACAGCCGGCGGAGAGCCTCCTTGCCTTCGCTGGCGATATCGAACCGGCGGCCGAACAGCAGCCATTCCGAGCACAGCCCCTTGATGACCCAGCGCAGCATGGAGGCCGCCGAACGCGGCGTCCAGGTGCCGCCGAGCTTGCCCTGCCCTTCGGCCTTTGCAAAAGCCGCTTCGAGCGCCTGCATGTGTTCGTCGTCGAGATCGTTCTGGCGTTCGGAGATGGCGGCGAACTCACCCGATGTATCGCAGCGCAAGAGGATCGACAGGATGCGCTGGCGGTGTTCGTCGGTGGCGAGCATTTCCAGCCACTCCCGCCCCACCCGTTCGAGCACGCCGAACACGTCGGCATTCTCGGCTTCCAGTTCGCGGGCAATCAGCTCTTCCTGCGGCATCGGAAGCGAGTTGTAGAGTTCCAGCACCAGATCCGCCCGGTTGGCGAAGTGCCAGTAGATGGCGCCGCGGGTAACCCCCGCGACGCGCGCCACATCCTCCATCGAGGCATGGGCGACACCCTTTTCGTAGAAGACCTTTTCTGCCGCCAGCAGGATCTGCTGGCGGGTTTCCTTGGCCTCCGCCTTGGTCCGGCGCATGGCTACCTACTCCGCCGGGCTTGTCGCCGCCGGAGCCGGCTCCTCCTTCTTTTTCCCGTAGCCGAACAGCTTCATCACGAAGACGAAGAAGACGGGCACGAAGAAGATGGCGAGCACGGTGGCGGTGATCATGCCGCCCATCACGCCCGTACCGATGGCGCGCTGGCTGCCCGAGCTTGCGCCCGTGGCGATCGCAAGCGGCAGAACGCCGAGCGTGAAGGCGAGCGAGGTCATCAGGATCGGGCGGAAGCGCAGGTGGCAGGCCTCGATGGTCGCGTCGATCAGCGACTTGCCGTCCTCCATGAGCTCCTTGGCGAACTCGATGATCAGGATCGCGTTTTTCGCCGACAGGCCGATGATCGCGATCAGACCCACCTTGAAGTACACGTCATTCGACATGTCGCGCATCGTCACCGCGAGGACAGAACCGATGACGCCGAGCGGCACGACGAGGATGACCGCGAACGGGATCGACCAGCTCTCATAGAGCGCTGCGAGGCACAGGAACACCAGGAGGATCGAGAGGCCGACCAGGATCGGCGCCTGCGAACCGGACTGGATTTCCTGCAACGACTGGCCCGTCCACTCGTAGCCGAAGCCCGGCGGAAGCTGGGCGGCGAGCCGCTGCATTTCCGCAATCGCGTCACCGGACGAGAAGCCCGGCTTCGTATCGCCGCTGAAGCGGACGGACGGGTAGCCGTTGTAGCCGACCGTCTGCGTCGGCGCCATCGTCCACTCCGCCGTGGCGAAGGCGGAGATCGGCACCATGCCGCCCGAGGCGTTCCTGACATTCAGGTTCAGGAGATCGGCCACCTGCATGCGTTCGTTCTGATCCGCCTGGACCGTCACGCGCTGCATGCGCCCGGCATTCGGGAAGTCGTTGACGTAGGTCGAACCGAGATTGGTCGAGATCGTCGTGTTGATGTCGGCGAAGGTCACACCGAAGGTGTTGGCCTTCTCGCGGTCGATCACGACATTGACCTGGGCCGCATCCGGCATGCCCTCGACGCGCACGCCCGCCACGACATTGCTCTGGGCGGCGAGGCCGAGAAGCTGGTCACGCGCGGCCGACAGCGCCTGCTGGCCGAGACCCGCACGGTCCTGGAGACGGAACGAGAAACCGCCCGTCGTGCCGAGACCCTGGATCGGCGGCGGCGACAGCGCAAAGCTGATCGCGTCCTTGATCTGGCTCATCGCCATGCTCGCACGGCCGGCAATCGACTGCGCGGCATCCTCCGGCCCGCGTTCGGACCAGTCCTTCAGCGTCACGAAGGCAAGGCCGGCATTCTGGCCCGCACCGAAGAACGAGAAGCCGTTGATGCCGACGATGGTATCGACGGCCTTTTCCTGGCCGAAGATCTTTTCGGTCTGGGCAAGCACCTCGTCTGTGCGGTGGCCGGTCGCTTCCGAGGGCAGCTGCATCATGACGATGACGAAACCCTGGTCCTCATCCGGCAGGAACGAGGACGGCAGCTTCATGAACATGTAGCCGAGGCCGACGAGGATCGCGAGATAGATCACCATCACGCGGCCGGTGCGGCGCACCAGCCAGCCGACGCTGCCGCTATAGGCGTGCGAGGTCCGGTCGAAGCCGCGGTTGAACCAGCCGAAGAAGCCGCGCTTGGTGTGGTGATGGCCCTTCGGCACCTGCTTCAGGAAGCTGCCGGCAAGCGCCGGGGTCAGCGACAGGGCGAGGAAAGCGGAGAACAGGATCGAGACGACCATCGTCAGCGAGAACTGCTGGTAGATGACGCCCACGGCGCCCGGGAAGAAGCCCATCGGGATGAACACCGAGGCGAGCACCAGCGTGATGCCGATGACGGCGCCGGTGATCTGCTTCATTGCCTTGCGGGTCGCCTCCTTCGGCGGCAGCCCCTCTTCCGACATGATGCGCTCGACGTTTTCGACGACGATGATAGCATCGTCGACGAGAATGCCGATGGCGAGCACCATGGCGAACATGGTGAGCACGTTGATCGAGAATCCCATGGCGAGCATGACGGCGCAGGTGCCGAGCAGCGCGACGGGCACGACGAGCGTCGGGATGATCGTGTAGCGGATGTTCTGCAGGAACAGGAACATCACGAGGAACACGAGGCCGACGGCTTCGAGCAGCGTATGCAGAACCTTCTCGATCGACACCTTCACGAAGGGCGACGTGTCATAGGGGATCGAGTATTCGAGGCCCGGCGGGAAGAACTTGGAAAGCTCGTCCATACGCGCCTTGATCGCGGCCGAGGTTTCCATAGCGTTGCCGCTCGGCGAAAGCTGGACGCCGATAGCGGCGGACGGCTGGCCGTTGAGGCGGGTCGAGAACGAATAGGTCTCGCCGCCCACTTCCACACGCGCAACGTCACGCAGGCGCACGGCAGAGCCATCCGCATTGGCGCGCAGCACGATGGCGCCGAATTCCTCCGGCGTCGTCAGCTGGCCACGGATGTTGACCGGGGCTGCGATCTGCTGGGTGATCGGGTTCGGCTGGGCGCCGATGGAACCGGCGGCGATCTGCGCGTTCTGCGCCTGAACGGCGGCGGTGATATCCGCTGCCGTCAGGTTAAGACCGAGCATCTTGGCCGGATCGAGCCAGACACGCATCGAGCGCTGGGTCGCAAAGAGCTGCGCGCGGCCGACGCCGGGCACGCGCTGGACTTCCGAGAGCACGTTTCGGTTCAGGTAGTCGCCGAGGCTGATGGCATCCATCGAGCCGTCCGTCGAGGTGAGCGAGACGATGAGCAGGAAGCCGGAGCCGGCCTCTTCCACCTGCACGCCCTGGCGGCGCACGGAATCGGGCAGGCGCGGTTCGACGCGGCTGATGCGGTTCTGCACGTCGACGGACGCCTGGCTCGGGTCTGTGCCCGGCGCGAAGGTGATGTTGATTTCGGCCGAACCCGAAGCACTCGAGGTCGATTCGAAGTACAGCATGCCCTCGACGCCGTTCAGCTCATCCTCGATGAGCTTGGTGACGCTCTGGTAGGTGTCCTGCGACGACGCGCCGGAATAGGTGGTCGAGACAGAAATCTGCGGCGGAGCCACATCCGGATACTGCGAGATCGGCAGCAGCGGGATGGAGATGGCGCCGGCGATCATGATGAAGATCGCGACGACCCAGGCGAAAATCGGCCTGTCGATAAAGAAACTGGGCATCGTTCCGGTCCTTACTTCGCCTGCTCGGTCTTGGCGGCATCGCCGCCTTCGGCCTTGCCGGCTTCACCTGCCTTGGCGTCGTCAGTCTTGGCTTCATCAGCCTTGGCGTCGCCGCCTTCGGCTGCCGGCTTGCCAGCATTCGCTACGGCATTCGGATCCCATTCGGAGGGCACGACTTCTGCGCCCGGCTGAACCTTCTGGAAGCCTTCGACGATGATCTTCTCGCCGTCCTTCAGGCCATCGGTGATGACCCAGCGCGTACCGGCCGCGCGACCGATGCGAACGGGGCGCGTGCCGGCCTTGTTGTCGGCGGAAATGACATAGACGAGAGCGCTGCCTGAAGCATCACGCTGCACGGCCTGCTGCGGCACCAGAACGGCGTTCTTCTCAATGCCCTGCTCGACCTGAACGCGCACATACATGCCCGGAAGGAGATCGCCATCGGGGTTCGGAAATTCGCCGCGCAGCGTCACCTGGCCGGTCGTCTCGTCGACTGCGGCTTCGGAGAACAGCAGCTTGCCCGGCTGCGGATAGGGCGAGCCATCGTCCAGCACGAGCTTGACTTCGGCCGAGTTGTTGTCGGCCATCAGAGCGCCATCCTCCAGCGACTTGCGCAGGCGGATGAGGTCGGTCGCCGACTGGGTGAAGTCGGCATAGACGGGGTCGAGCTGCTGGATCGTCGCGAGATTTTCCGTGCCGCTGGTCGAAACCAGCGCACCTTCGGTGATCAGCGCGCGGCCGATGCGGCCGCTGATCGGCGCCTTGACCTCGGTATATTCGAGATTGAGCTTGGCGGTCGCCAGACCGGCCTCGGCAATCGCGACATCTGCGTCAGCCTGGGCGAGCTTGGCGACGGCATCGTCATAATTCTGGGCGGACGAAACGTTCGACTTCTTCAGCTGCTCCTGGCGGATCGTGTCGTTCTTCGCCTGGGCCTGCACGGCCTTGGCGCGACGCAGCGTCGCCTCGGCACTATCGACCAGCAACTTGAACGGCGCCGGATCGATCCGGTAGAGCACGTCGCCTTCCTTGACCAGCGAGCCCTGCTCGAAGACGCGCTCGACGATGATGCCGGACGCACGCGGGCGCACTTCCGCGGTGCGGGTCGCAGCAATGCGGCCCGGCAGATCGTTGGTGATCGGCACGTCCTCGGCCTTCACGGTGACGACGGCCACCTGCGGCGGCGGAAAGGAGAAGCCCGCCTGCGGCGCCTGCTCATCGCTGCAGCCGGCGAGGATCAAAAGGGCGCCAAAGGTCGCAATCGAAATCGGTCTCGTGAAACGCATGGGTTCTTCCATAGGCGATGCCGGCAAGGGCGGCGGGTGCTGAAAACGAATAGATGCGGTGATCGAAGGACCACCGCATCGCAACATACAAACATCGCTGTATGTTAATTCCTGATGTTTGACAATCGTAGATCACGCACCGTAAGGCGGCAATCCACCCTGATCACGAACTCGTGATGAGGGACCTCATCGTATTGCCCTGCCGTTTGCATCGAAACGATGCGTCTGGCCGGCCGCCGAAGTGGCGAAGACCACGTCGTCAACGGCGTAGTGGTGCTCGCCGAACAGACGAACGGTGATGAGGCCCACTTTCTCCGATTCGAGATAGATGATCGTGTCCGCGCCGAGGTGCTCGACATGTACCACCTTGCCCTGCCATTCGCCATTGTCACGCGACAGGGACAGATGTTCGGGACGCACCCCTATCGTCTTGGCGTCCGTCACCCCAAGACGGCCTGCATCGATGAAATTCATGGCCGGCGAACCGATGAAGCCGGCGACGAACAGGTTGGCCGGCCGGTTGTAGAGTTCCATCGGCGAGCCGACCTGCTGGATGACACCGGCATCGAGCACCACGATCTTGTCCGCCAGCGTCATCGCCTCGACCTGGTCGTGCGTGACGTAGATCATGGTTGCCTTCAGCTCGCGGTGCAGCCTGGCGATCTCGAGGCGCGTGTTGACGCGCAAAGCCGCATCGAGATTGGAGAGCGGCTCGTCGAACAGGAACAGCTTCGGTTCACGCACGATGGCGCGACCGATGGCGACGCGCTGGCGCTGGCCGCCGGACAGCTCCGCCGGACGGCGGGCCAGGTATTTTTCAAGCGACAGCATGGCCGAGGCCTTGGAGACGCGCTTTTCGATCTCGTCCTTCGGCGTGCCGGCCTGCTTGAGACCAAGCCCCATATTGTCCTTGACGCTCAGGTGCGGGTAGAGCGCGTAGGACTGGAACACCATGGCAATGCCGCGCTTGGCCGGCGGCACGGTCACGACTTCGGCGCCATCGATGGTGATGGAGCCTGATGTCGCGTCCTCAAGGCCGGCGATGATGCGCAGCAGCGTGGACTTGCCGCAGCCGGAGGGGCCGACGAAGATGACGAACTCGCCGTCCTTCACGTCGAGATCGATGCCCTTGATCACGTCGACAGTACCGAAGGACTTGCGTACGGATTTAAGTTGAAGAGAGCCCATCCAATTTCCCCTTAAAGCTTGACCGTTTGACCGGTTCTGACACTTTCGTCGGCCGCAAGGCAGATCCTCAGCGACTGCACCGCATCGTCCATGTGCCGCGTAAGATCGATGTCTTCGCGAATGGCCTTCAGAACATAGGCCTGTTCACGGTCGCAGAGTTCCTGGTGGCCGGGTTCGCCGGCCATCTTCAGGTCCTCGTCCGGTGCCAGGAATTTGCCATCGGCGCCGGTGGCGGCGTTGTGAACGCGGATGACCGCGGTCTTGGTGTGCGTGTCGATATCGTCGGACTTGGCGTTCGGATCCATCACGATGGAGACCGAACCGTTCGGCGACATGACGTCCTTCACGAAGAACGCCGTTTCCGAGATCATCGGCCCCCAGGCCGCCTCGTACCAGCCGAGCGAACCATCGTCGAACAGCACCTGGAGATGACCGTAATTGTACATGTCCGGCGCAATCTCGTTAGACAGCCGCAGGCCCATGCCGCGCACCTCGACGGGCTTGGCATCGGTGATCTGGCACATGACGTCGACATAGTGCACGCCGCAATCGACGATCGGCGGCGTCGTGTTCATCAGCGCCTTGTGGGTCGCCCAGGTCGGCCCGCTCGACTGCTGGTTCAGGTTCATGCGGAACACGTAGGGACCGCCCAGCTTGCGCGCTTCCTCGATGAGGCGGATCCACGAGGGATGGTGGCGCAGGATATAGCCGACGACCAGCTTGCGGCCGTTCGCCTTGGCGCAGGCCACCACCCGTTCGGCGTCGGCGACCGTGGTCGCCAGCGGCTTTTCGAGGAAGACGTGCGAACCGGCTTCGAGCGCCGCGATCGCATAGTCGGCATGACTGTCCGAATAGGTGCTGATCGAGCAGAGTTCGGGCTTGAATTCGTGGAGAGCATCGAGGAACGACGGGTGGATCTCGTAGCCTTCCAGCCCGGCAGGAACCGGAACCTTCGAGCGATTGACGAGGCCGACGATCTCGAAGCCGGGATTTTCGTGATAGGCCAGCGCATGGCTTCTGCCCATGTTGCCGAGGCCGGCGGAAAGAACGCGAATGGGGGGCATGGCTGAACTCACTTGACTGCTCCGGAGGTGATGCCGCGGATCAACTGCCGCGAGAAGACGAGGTAGAGGACGAGGACGGGGAAGATCGCCAGCGATAGGGCTGCGAGCACCGCGTTCCAGTTGGTGACGAACTGGCCGATGAAGATCTGGGAGCCCAGCGTCACCGTCTTGGTCGCCTCGCTCGGCGCCAGGATCAGCGGGAACCACAGGTCGTTCCAGATCGGGATCATCGTGAAGACCGCGACGGTCGCCATGGCCGGGCGCACCAGCGGCAGAACCAGGCGGAAGAAGATCGAGTATTCCGAGAGACCATCGATGCGCCCGGCATTCTTGAGATCGTCGGAGACGGTCCGCATGAATTCCGAGAGGATGAAGACGGCGAGCGGAATGCCCTGCGCGGTATAGACCAGAACCAGCGCCGTCAGCGTGTTGACGAGGCCCGTCGCCACCATGCCCTGAAGGATCGCCACCGTTCCGAGACGGATCGGGATCATGATGCCGATGGCGAGATAGAGACCCATCAGTGTGTTGCCGCGGAAGCGATATTCCGACAGCGCGAAGGCGGCCATCGCTCCGAACAGCAGCACCAGCGCGATGGACGCCACCGTGACGATGAAGCTGTTCTGGAAGTAGTTGGCGAAGTCGCCCTGCCCCAGCACCGTATAGTAGCCGACGAGATCGAAGGTCTTCGGGCTCGGCAGCTGCATCGGGTTGCGGAAGATCGCGTTACGATCCTTCATCGAGTTGATGATCGTCAGGAACACCGGGAAGACCGAGATGATCGCGTAGCTGATCAGCGCCAGGTGAACGAGCGACGTGCGGGTGAGAGACGTGCGTGCTTTAGACATACCCTGCCCTCCCGATCAGAACTGGTAGCGACGCATGCGCCGCTGGATGACGAAGAGATAAAGCGAGACGCCGGCGAGGATGATGAGGAACATGACCGTTGCGATCGTCGCGCCCATCGAGCGGTCGCCGAGCTGGAGCTGGAAACCGAAGAAGGTGCGGTAAAGCAGCGTGCCGAGAATGTCCGTCGAACCGTCAGGTCCGGCCAGCGCGCCCTGCACGGTATAGACCAGGTCGAAGGCGTTGAAGTTGCCGACGAAGGTCAGGATCGAGATGATGCCGATGGCAGGCAGGATCAGCGGCAGCTTGATCTTGAAGAACTGGCTCCAGCCGGTGATGCCGTCGCACTCGGCCGCCTCGATGACTTCTTCGGGAATATTGAGGAGGGCTGCATAGATCAGCATCATCGGGATGCCGACATACTGCCAGACCGAGATCAGCGAAACCGCGATGAGGGCCGAGTTCGGCCGGCCGAGCCAGGGCGCGAACAGCGATTTCAGACCGACGACATCCAGCAGGAAGGGCGACACGCCCCAGATCGGCGACAGGATCAGCTTCCAGATGAAACCGACGATCACGAAGGAAAGCAGCGTCGGCAGGAAGATCGCGGTGCGATAGAACGAGGCGAAGCGCAGCTTCGGCAGCGACAGCATGGCGGCAAGCGCCACACCCATCGGGTTCTGCACCAGCATGTGGATCGCGAAGAAGACGAAGTTGTTCTTCAGCGCGTTCCAGAAGTCATGCGCCCAGCGCTCATCGCCGAACAGAACCTTGAAATTGGCGAGGCCCACGAAGGTCGACTGGCCGTCCACGGTGTTGAACAGCGAAAGGCGCAACGTTTCGATGAGCGGCAGGATCATGACCGCCGAATAGACGATGAAAGCCGGCAGCAGGAAAACGACGATATGCCAGCGCGTCGGGCGCTTGATGATCGGTCCTGTTGCATCATGGGTAGAAGGTGTGTCGCTCATGGCCCTGCCTGCCCCTCCGTTTGTTGTCGTTAAATCCGCATACGCGAACGCCCTGCGCGGCAGCGTGAGCCGCACATGACAAGTTCAGCATACACATTAGTGACGGGGCCGCGCCCCGAATTTGCCCTTCGGCACCCTCTGTCCACCGGGACCGGGAGGGGTATGGCAGGCGCCTGATCGTTCGAGCCGCGCCGCCCAAGGTTCCTCCCCCCGAATTTTACGGGGAGAGGACCGGAGCGGGACGACGCCCGCTCCTCAAGCAGAGTTCAGCAGCCGGAAACCGGGCTTACTTGACCGGCTTGAACCAGCTGTCGAGGCCCTTCTGGAGCTTCTCGGCGGCCTGTTCAGGCGTTTCCGTGCCGTTGATGACGTTGGCCGATGCCGTCCAGGTCTCGTTTTCGAGGTTCGGCGTGCCGCGCGACAGAATCTGGTAGGTCGAGCGGATCGTCGGCTTGCACTTTTCACGCCAGGAAACGAATTCCTGCGCCAGCGGATCGGCCATCTTCACGGCCGTCGAGTTCAGGCTGAAGAAGCCCGGCAGCGAGTTGGCGTAGATGTCAGCGAATTCCGGCGAGGACACGAAGGACAGGAATTTCTTGGCAGCTTCCTGGTTTGCGCCCTTTGCGTTCAGACCAACGCCGATGTCGTTGTGGTCGGAGATGTAGCAGGTGTCGCCGGCATTCTTAACCGGAGGCGGGAAGGCGCCCATCTTGAACTGGGCCTGCGTGTTGAACAGGCCGATTTCCCACGAGCCGGCCGGGTAGATGGCAGCGCGGCCGAGCGTGAAGAGGTTCTGGCTGTCCGGATAGGTCTGGGCTTCGAAACCGTCGCCGAGATAATCCTTCCACTTGGCGAGAACGCGGTAGGGCTCGACCCAGGCGTCGTCGGTCAGCTTCTGTTCGCCCTTGATGAGGGCTGCGCGGCCTTCCTCACCCTTCCAGTAGGTCGGGCCGATATTCTGGTAGCCCATGGTGGCGGCTTCCCAGAGATCCTTCGTACCCATGGCCATCGGGATGTAGCTGCCTTCGGCCTTGATCTTTTCGAGGGCGGCGAAGAATTCGGCTTCCGTCGTCGGAACAGAGATGCCGAGCGTGTCGAAGGCATCCTTGTTGTAGATGAAGCCGTGGATGACCGAAGCCATCGGCACGCAGAACGCCGTTGCACCATCGTCCGTCGTCCAGGCGGACTTGGCGACCGGCGAGAAGTTCTCCATGCCCGGCAGATCGTTCAGGCTGGCCAGGTGGCCCTTCTTGAAGAGCTCCAGCGAAGCGTCGAACGGGCGGCAGGTGATGAGGTCACCGGCCGAACCGGCGTCCAGCTTGGCGTTCAGCGCAGCGTTGTATTCGGTCGGCGCGGTCGGTGCGAAGACGACCTTGATACCAGGGTTCTTGGCTTCGAAGGCCGGAATGATCTTTTCCTGCCAGATGGCGAGGTCGTCGTTGCGCCAGCTTTCGACGGTCAGCGTGACGTCGGCAGCCTGGGCAAACCCGGCCGTGCCGAGGATGCTGGTCGCAAGGAGCAGACCCTTGATTGCGTTGCGTGTCATTGCATTCTCCCCTTTTATGCGCCGTAGCGCGTTTTGAGACTTGATTATCCGAGAGCCTTGAGGGCGCGCCGGAGGCTTTGCCCCGACCGATCCAGCGCCGCCTTCGCGGCACCGGCATCCTGAACCCCCGCAGCCAGCAGCACGGCTTCCTTGACCGAGCCTTCGGAGCGCGTGAGAAGGCGTTCCGCCTCGTCCAGCCCGACACCGGAAATGTCGGAGACGATGCGGCAGGCACGCCCTTTCAATTTAATATTGTCAGCCTTGAGATTGACCATGTGGCCGTCATGCACATGGCCGAGCAGGATGCCGACCAGCGTGGAAAACATGTTGAAGGCGATTTTCTGCGCCGTGCCGGCCCCCATGCGCGTCGAGCCGGAAATGACCTCCGGCGGCGTCTGCAGGAGGATCGAGACATCGGCACCGTCGAACAGCGCGGCACCCGGATTGTTGGCCATCGCCACAACCTGCGCACCCTTCTCTTTCGCATAGGCCGCGATGGCCAGCGCGTAGGGCGTGCTGCCGCTCGCCGAGACGGCGATCACACAATCATTGGCGGCGATTTTCGCCGCTTCGGCATCGCCGACGGCGAGCGCGCGGTCATCCTCATAGCCGCCGGCAAGATCTTCCAGGCTTGCGGCGCCGCCGGCAAGCAGGATGACGATGCGGTCGCGGGAAATACCATAGGTACCGGGAAGTTCGAGGGCATCGGCCATGGCCATCAGGCCGGAGCTGCCGGCACCGACATAGACGAGG
Organism: Shinella sp. CPCC 101442; assembly: GCF_024704725.1. Lineage (GTDB taxonomy): Bacteria > Pseudomonadota > Alphaproteobacteria > Rhizobiales > Rhizobiaceae > Shinella. The sequence goes on from NZ_JALIQS010000003.1 coordinate 456,466, forward strand.
CGGCCGCCGGAAAGCAGCGCCTCAGCGGCAAGACGGGCGGCGGCGGCGATATCGGCAAGCGCGCCGTCGACAACGGCGGCCGCGGCCTTCTGGCCATCCGCGAGCACTTTCAACGCGTCGACAGGCTGACATTCGTCCAGCCCTCTCGCCTGATCGTGCCTGCCTTCTGTCCTGCCTGCAGCCATCGTTCGTTCTCCTCTGGCCCAAATTAATGCCAAAAAAATACCAATTGTCCATAGGAAATTAATTTTTGAGACCACTTTTTTGCAATCAAATATTTTTATCGTTCAAAATCAACAATTTGTTGAAAAGCTCATGTTCGATACCACCATACCCCTTGGTTAATGGTATTTTTTTGGTATCGTTGTGCTCGGAGGTGCCCATGACAGATTACATTCTCGGTATCGACGGTGGGGGGACGAGCTGCCGCGCGGCAGTCGCGAGGCCCGACGGCATCATTATGGGTCGCGGCAAGAGCGGGGCGGCCAATATCCTGACCGACCCCAACAATGCGATCATCTCCATTACGGAAGCGGCCAAGGCCGCCTATCGCGACGCGGGGCTCGACGAGGCCGGCGTCAACAACGCCTCCGCCTTTCTCGGCCTTGCCGGCACCAATGTCGGCGATCTCACCCGCTACGTGCATGATCGCCTGCCGTTCCGCCACACGGCCATCGACTCGGACGGCCTGATCGCCCTGCAGGGTGCTATCGGCGACGAGGACGGCGCGGTCGCGATCCTCGGCACCGGTTCAATCTATATGGGGCGCAAGGACGGTACGGTCCGCTATATCGGCGGCTGGGGCTTTACCGTCGGCGATCTGGGCGGCGGCGCGCGGCTCGGCCACGCCCTGCTCCAGGAAGCGTTGCTCGCGCACGACGGCGTGCATCCGCGTTCCCCGGTCACCGACGCCATCATAGAAGAGTTCAAACACGATCCACGCGGCATCGTCGAATTCGCCCGCCTTTCCAAGCCCGGTGATTTCGGGCGCTTCGCACCGCTGCTGTTCGATCATGCGCGGCAGGGCGATGCGCAGGCGATCGCCATCGTCAAGGCGGGTGCGGCTACGGTCAACGAATCCCTCGACGCCATCATGATGCTGGCCGGCGCGCCCCGCCTCTGCCTGCTCGGTGGACTGGCGCCGCTTTATCCGGATTGGCTTTCGGAAAAGCACCGCACGATCCTGGTCGAATCCCAGGCGGACGCACTGACCGGCGCTGTGGCATTGGCCGCAAAGGGCTACCGGGAACGCACGGGAGCTGCCGCATGAGCGCGCCCCTTGCCACGATCCTCACCCCGGAAAGCCTTCAATCCGGCGTGCCGGGCCCGCTTTATCTGAAACTGCGCCAGACGCTGGAAGAGGCGATCACCTCGGGCAAGCTGAACTACGGCGACGCCTTGCCCGCCGAGCGCGACCTGGCCGACCACGCCCATGTCAGCCGCGTCACCGTGCGCAAGGCCGTCGACGATCTCGTCAAGGACGGCCTGCTGATCCGCCGCCATGGTTCCGGCACCTTCGTGGCAAAACCGGTTTCCAAGGTGCAGCAGTCGCTGTCCCGCCTCACCTCGTTCACCGAGGACATGGCGCGGCGTGGCCTCACGACCCGTGCGGAATGGCTCGATCGCGGCCTGTTCCACCCCTCGCCGGACGAGATGATGATGCTCGGCCTGCCCGCCGATGCGCTGGTCGCCCGGCTCGGACGCCTGCGCGTGGCCGACGACATGCCGCTCGCCATCGAGCGCGCCTGCATCTCCTCAGAATTCCTGCCCGACCCCATGCAGGTCCAGGGTTCGCTCTACGCCGCCCTGGAAAAGCACGGTTGCCGGCCGGTGCGCGCCGTGCAGCGCATCTCCGCCTACAACATGAAGGATCCGGACGCCTCGGTGCTCGGCGTTCCCCCGGGCTCGGCCGGGCTTTCCATCGAGCGTGTTTCCTATCTTCGCACCGGCCGGGTGGTCGAATTCACCCGCTCCATCTATCGCGGCGACGCCTATGATTTCGTCGCCGAACTGACGCTGTCCGAGACGTGACCAACCGCAAAGGTACTTCCATGCAGACCAACATGCGCCGAGAGATCAACGAAATCCCCGAGGCGGCGGCCCGCGTCCTGGCAAATGCAGCAGGCTCCATCACGGCTGCCGGCAAGGCGCTGCGCGAGCGTGACCCACAGTTCTTCGTAACGGTCGCGCGCGGCTCGTCCGACCACGCGGCCCTCTTCCTGAAATATGCGATCGAGCTGACCGCCGGCCGGCCCGTAGCCTCGCTCGGGCCATCCCTCGCCTCGATCTACGGCGCCAGGCTGAAGCTCGCGGGCGGTGCGGCCATCGCCATCTCCCAGTCCGGCAAGAGCCCCGACATCGTCGCCATGGCCGACGGCGCGACGAAGGGCGGCGCAATCTCGATTGCGCTCACCAACACGCTGCCCTCGCCGCTCGCCGACGCCTGCTCCCACTCGCTCGATCTCTCGGCCGGTCCGGAGCTCAGCGTCGCCGCCACGAAATCCTATGTGAACTCCATCGTCGCCGGCCTTGCCGTGCTCGCCGAATGGACCGGAGACACCGACCTCGACCGCGCCGTGAAGGGCCTGCCCGAACAATTCGCCAAGGCTGTCGCGCTCGACTGGTCGGATCTGGCCGGCGACCTCAAGGATGCCCAGTCGCTCTACGTGCTCGGTCGCGGCCCCGGCCTTGCAATCGCCAGCGAAGCCGCGCTGAAGTTCAAGGAAACCTCCGGCATGCACGCCGAGGCCTATTCCTCCGCCGAAGTGCTGCACGGCCCGGTCGCCCTCGTCGGCCCGTCCTTCCCGGTCATTGCGCTCGCCGCCCGCGACGCGGCGGAAGCCTCCGTCACCGGCATGGCCGACAGTCTCGCCGACCGCGGTGCCTATGCCTGCGTCACCGCCGCCGGCGGCAAGAGCGCGCGCAAACTGCCCTTCGTCGCGACCGGCCATCCGATCACCGATGCGCTGGCACTCATCGTGCCGTTCTATGGCTTCGTCGAAGCCTGGTCGCGCGGCAAGGGTCTCGATCCCGACAAGCCGGTCAACCTCAAGAAAGTGACGGAAACCCGATGACAGCGCTCACCGCCATTACCGGCGCCCGCATCTTCGACGGCGATCTCTGGCACGAAGACAGCGCGCTCCTGATCGAAAACGGCAAGGTCGCCGCCATCGCGGCTCACCGCGACGTGCCGACGGACGCCCGCCCGGTGCCGATGGACGGGCTGTCGCTCGTCCCCGGCTTCATCGACCTGCAGGTGAATGGCGGCGGCGGCGTGCTGCTCAATGAGCGGCCCGATCTCGAAGGCATCCGCACGATCTGTGCCGCGCATGCCCGTTTTGGCACGACAGGCCTTCTGCCGACGCTGATCACCGACAATGTCGAGGTGACGACGAAGACCATCGCCGCCGGCCTTGCAGCGGAAGCGGCTGATGTTCCGGGCTTCCTCGGGTTGCATCTCGAAGGCCCGCATCTGTCGGTCGCTCGCAAGGGCGCGCATGATCCCTCCCTCATTCGGCCGATGGAACAGGCCGATCTCGAGCGCACGATTGCCGCCCGCAAAGGGCTGACCGCGCTCCTGATGACGCTCGCACCGGAAAACACCACGAACGCCCAGATCGCGGCCCTCGATGAGGCCGGCGTCACGGTCAGCCTCGGCCATTCCGATTGCGGCTATGCAACGGCCGCCGCCGCCGTCGAGGCCGGCGCGCATATGATGACGCATCTCTTCAACGCCATGAGCCCGCTCGGTCACCGCGAGCCCGGCATGGTAGGCGCGGCCCTCGATCTCGGCCATCTCAATGCCGGCCTCATCGCGGACGGCTTCCATGTCGATCCCGCTTCCATCGGCGTGGCGCTGCGGGCCAAGCGCGGCCCCGGCCGCATCTTCCTCGTTACCGATGCCATGTCGACCATTGGCACCGACATGACGAGCTTCTTCCTCAACGGTCGCGAAATCTTTCGCGAGGGCGGTCGCCTGACGCTTGCCGACGGCACGCTTGCCGGCGCCGACATCGATATGGCCTCCTGCATTCGCTATATGCGCGACCACGTCGGCATCGATCTCGAAGAGGCGCTGCGCATGGCCTCGCTCTATCCCGCCGAAGCCATCGGCATGACCGGCCGCAAGGGCCGTCTCACCCATGGCCACGATGCCGATTTCGCCGTCATCGACGGCGACGTCAACGTCGTCTCCACCTGGATTGCCGGCATCCCGGTCTTCGCGGCCTGAGCCATCGCCGCAGTCCTTGCAGGGCGCGGCGGAATCGGCTCTACCCGGCGGGAGCAAGCATAGGAGCGGCACATGCAATTGATCTTCGACGGCCACAACGACGTTCTCCTGCGCCTGTGGGAGCACGCGAAGAAGGGCGCCGATCCGGTCGCCGAATTCGTCGACGGTACCGACAAAGGCCATATCGATGCTCCGCGCGCGAAGAAGGGCGGCCTGGCCGGCGGCTTCTGCGCCATGTTCATCCCGCCGAACGAGGACTATCCGCCGCGCGAAGTCGATGAGAACGGCCATTACAACATCCGCATGGTCGGCCCTCTGGAGCAGCCCGCAGCCCTTAATACGGCGCTCGAAATGGCGGCCATCGCCTTCCGCCTGGAGCGCGCAGACGCACTGTCGATCTGCCGCACCACCGCCGATATCCGCGCCGCCTTCGACGCTGGCCGCTTTGCCGCCATCCTTCACATCGAGGGCTGCGAGCCGATCGCGGAGGATCTGTCCACGCTCGAAACGCTCTACGCCGCAGGCCTGCGCTCCCTCGGTCCCGTCTGGAGCCGGCACAATGCATTCGGCCACGGCGTGCCCTTCGCCTACCCGTCCTCGCCCGATACGGCGCCCGGCCTTACCGACGCCGGCGTGGAACTGGTCAAGGAATGCGACCGCTTCGGCATCATGATCGATCTCGCCCATATCACCGAGCAGGGTTTTTGGGACGTCGCTCGCGTCAGCACGGCGCCGCTCGTCGCCACCCATTCCAACGTGCATGCGCTGACGCCGATCTCGCGCAACCTCACCGACCGGCAGCTCGACGCCATCCGCGAGCGCAAGGGTATCGCCGGGCTCAACTATGCCACGACGATGCTGCGCGCCGATGGGATGGAAAATGCCGATACGCCGCTCGCCGACATGGTGCGCCACATCGACTACATGGTCGAACGCATGGGCATCGATTGCGTGGCGCTCGGCTCGGACTTCGACGGCGCGACCATTCCTTCCGCCATCGGCGACGCGGCCGGCAGCCAGGCACTGGTCGAAGCGTTGCGTACCGCCGGCTACGGCGAAGACGATCTAGCAAAACTCTGCCGCGAAAACTGGCTGCGGCTCCTGAAAACCGTCTGGCACGAAGCCTGACCAACCTGCGGATATCTCCATGACCAAGCCCCTCATCGAACTGTGCGTCGAAGGCATCGACGGTTTCCTCGCGGCCCAGGAGGCCGGCGCCGACCGCGTGGAACTCTGCGCAAGTCTCGTTGAGGGCGGCCTGACACCGAGTCTCGCAACCATCCGTGCCGCTGTGAAGGCGGCAAAAATCCCCGTCCATGTCATCATCCGTCCGCGCGGCGGCGATTTCCTCTATTCGCAGACGGAATTCGAAACGATGGTCGAAGACATCAGGGCGCTGTGCAGTGAGGGCGTTGCGGGCGTCGTCATCGGCTGCCTGACACCGGACGGACGGATCGATGAAGCGCGGACGACGGCGCTGGTGGAAGCTGCCCGCCCGATGTCCGTCACCTGCCACCGCGCCTTCGACATGACCGATGACGCTCATGAGGCGCTGGAAGCCCTCGTCCGCTGCGGCGTCAATCGCGTGCTGACCTCAGGCCAGCGCGACACAGCCGTGGAAGGCATCGCCATCCTCAAGGCCGCCGTCGAGCAGGCCGCAGGCCGCATCGTCATCATGGGCTGCGGCGCGCTCGATGCGGAAAACATCCGCACCGTTCGCGATGCGACGGGTCTCGTCGAGATGCACTTCGCGGCACTGACGACCGTGCCGAGCGGCATGACCTTCCGCAATCCGCATGTAGGCATGGGCGGCACCGAGAAGGACCGCGAATACGAACTGACGCTGACGGACAAGGATGCCGTGCGCGCGACCATCGCCGCGGCAAAATCGTAACGCTCAGCCTTGCAAGCGGCAGGCGGGTATCCTTACGTGTAGGTCGAACAAGGAGACCTGCCATGTCGCTGAAGACTTTCGTCCCCTCGCCCCTTCGCACGGCAATCGCTGCCGGCCTGTTGGCGCTCGCCACCCTGCCCGCTGCCGCAGAGACGGTCGGCAAGGTCGGCGTCGACTGGATCGGCAACGACATCTATATCGACGCGGTCAGCGATCCCGAGGTGACGGGCGTCACCTGCCATGTCACCTATTTCGACCGCTCCGTCATAGATCGCCTGAAAAAGGGCAACTGGTTCGAGGACCCGTCGAACAACGCCATTTCCTGCCAGCAGACCGGCCCGATTACCATCGGCGACATCGAATTGGACAAGGAGGGCGAAGAGGTCTTCAAATCCGGCCTGTCGCTGATCTGGAAATCGCTGATCGTCACGCGCATCTACGACAAGAAGAACGACACACTGATCTATCTCGCCCATTCGCGCGAACTGACGGAGGGATCGGCCAAGATGTCGATCTCCACCGTGCCGCTCTATGGCCAGACCGTCACCTGGACGAACGGCAAGCCGTAGTCCCGCGTACGCGCGAAGGCACCCGGCCGGAAACCGGCCAGGTGCCTTGCAACCCGAGATCCTTCCCCTGAATAAATCAGGCCGCCTGGGCCAGTTCGTCGGCGATGACGGTGTCCAGGTTGAGGAAGCAGACCATCGATTTTTCGAGTGCCACGATACCGCGGCAGAAGGCGCGCTGGGCCTCCGGAATGATTTCCGGCGCCGGCTGCAGGGCCTCGCTCTTGATGGTCATCATGTCCGAAACCTGTTCCACCAGGAGACCGACCAGCTTGCCGGCGATGTCGGTGACGATGATCGCCGAACGCTCGGACGGTTCCGTCATCTTCATACCGAGGCGGCAGGCCATGTCGATGACCGGGATCACCGCGCCGCGCAGGTTGATGAGGCCGAGCACATAGGGTGGCGTGTGGGGCATCGGCGTCACGGGCGCCCAGCCGCGGATTTCGCGGATGGCCATGATGTCGATGCAGAATTCCTGTTCTCCGAGATGGAAGGAGACGATTTCGAGATAGGCGCCGGACTGCTTGATGGCATTGGACATGGTCAGAACTCTTCCCAGTTCTCTGCGGCGGCTTGGGTGTTACCCCTGACCGCGGCACTGCTGCTGAAAGCCCCGGCAACCTTGGAAACAAGGTTTCTTGCCGGAGACGGGGCGGGACGGGAGGCGGTGGAGACCGCCCTCGGGCTACCGACGGAGGCGCGTGCGCCTTCGCGGATCTGGAACTGGCCGACAAGGCGCGTGAGGTTTTCCGCATCCTGGGCCAGCGTATGGCTTGCCGCATTGGTCTCCTCGACCATCGCGGCGTTCTGCTGCGTCACCTGATCCATCTGGTTGACGGCAACGTTGATTTCCTGAAGGCCGCTCGTCTGTTCGCGAGCGGCGGTGACAATGGAGGCCATGTGCTCGTGGATGCGCAGCACGTCGCCGCCGATGCGGCCGAGCGATTCGCCCGTCGCCTGCACGAGGCGCGAACCGGTCTTCACTTCGTCCGACGAGCGGGTGACGAGGCTCTTGATGTCCTTGGCGGCACCGGCCGCACGCTGCGCCAGCTCGCGCACTTCCTGCGCCACGACCGCAAAGCCCTTGCCGGCCTCCCCCGCCCGCGCCGCTTCGACGCCGGCGTTGAGCGCCAGGAGATTGGTCTGGAAGGCGATCTCGTCGATGACGTTGATGATCTTGCCGATCTCGCTGGAGGCGCCTTCGATGCGCTGCATGGCGGCCATGGCGTCGCTGACGATGCGCTCGGATTCCACGGCACTTTCTTTGGTCGAATCGACCATGCGACCAGCTTCCTCGGCGCGCGCCGTCGCGGTGCGCACGGTGGTCATGATCTCGTCGAGGGCGGCGGACGTCTCTTCAAGCGACGCGGCCTGCTGTTCGGTACGGCGGGCGAGATCGTCGGCGGCGGCGCGCATCTGGCCGCTGTTCGACTGGATGGAACCCGTATTGTCCTTCACCTCGGCCATGACGTTGCGCAGGCGCTCGACGGTGCCGTTGAAATCGGAGCGCAGCTGTTCGAGGTCGGCGCGGAAGGGTTCGAGAATGGCCACGCTGAGGTCGCCTTCGGAAAGACGGGTCAGGCCGCGACCAAGCGCCTCGACGGCGATGCGAACCTGGCGCTCGTCCTCACGGGCAATGGCCTCGCGGTCGTGCCGTTCGGTTTCGTTGCGCGAGCGCGTGTTCTCGTTCGCCTCTTCCAGCCGGCGCTTTTCGACGGCCGCAAGCCGGAAGGCTTCGGCGCAACGCGCCATCTCGCCGATCTCGTCGCCACGATCCGTGGCCGCGACCGATGTGTTGAGGTCGCCGGAGAGAATGCGCTGCATGCTGTCGCGCACCGCGAAGATGCCGCGGCGAAGCATGTTGCCGTGATAGACGATGAGGCCGAGAAGCGTCACCATGCCGAGAAGCCCGATGGCGATCTGGTATTGCATGGACTGGGCGGAGGCGAGCTGCGCATCGTGGACGCGCGCTTCGAGCAATGCGGAGCCTTCCGCCGCCAATGCGCCGAGCGCCGCCGTCATGCGCTCGCCGCCGGCATCCACCGCGTCATCGAGCGAGGAAAACGCCTCCATCGGCGCGCCCGCCTCGATCATCGTCTTGAGATCGACGGCGACGGCCTTTTCCATCATCTGCAAATCGCCGTCGAAGGTCTCGAGCAGCGCCGGCTTGCCGATTTCGGCGGCAAGCGCTCTGGCGGAGGCCGTGCCTTCCTTCAACACCTTCAGCGATCTTGCGATGATTTCCACCCGTTCGGGCTGGATGGCCTTCTCCTCGCGATCGATGATGCTGTCCATCGCCACGAGCACGAGATCGACATTGGCGAGCCGCATGGCGCCAACGGTATCGACCTCATCCTGAATATTGACGGCGGCCTCGGAGGCGGCGCCGATCGTCGCATTGCCGTACCAGCCGGCAGCGAGCATCGTGCCGAAACCGAGGAACGCGGCAGCGCCGAGCGTTGCGAGACGGGAATTGACGGAAAGGGTCCGGCCCTTCGCTGTATTTTCATGAGACATGATGCGGTTCGCCCGAGCCATGGCCCTCGCCACGGCATCCCTTCTGGATCCTGGGTGAAATACGCTTCTCGCCGTCTCCCCCGGTCGGCGGACATCATGCCCGATGAGCCGATTCCGGCCCTTGCGCGTAATCCGGACCGTGACAAAGGAAGATTAACCAAAACCTAAGGACATCAGGCCGAAACCTGCATTTTAGCAAAATTTGATAAATTCGGCCTTCCGGAATACCTGACGTTGCGGAATGGAGACGCGGTTCCAAAACCTGCCGTTTCATGCTATGGTAGCACCATGAACAAGACCGCCCGCCGCTATACCGTGCTGCCCGCTGCGCTCATCGCGCTCGGCCTCGGCGTCATGGCGGCAACCGCCGCCTTTGCCGGCTGGATGGAGCATGGAACGGCGATCTTCCTCAGCCTTGCCGAATCCGGCATGTCCTGGTGCTTCTGATCACATTTGCGCGAGCCCGTCATCCATCGCCCCGTTGCGGCATTTGGCGCGTTTGCGCACGGCTCCGCGAGGGACTATGACACCGGCGACCCATTTGCCGTTTCGTCTCCTGAAGGACTGCCATGAAGACCTTGCGCCTCGTATTGTGGATTGCCGTCGCCCTCGTCGCGGCCCTGCTCGGCTGGCTGACGCTGGAAGCGACGCGTACGAAGGATGAAGTGGCCGGCGGCCCGTTCGGCGTGCCCTTCGAGCTCGTCGCGCAGGATGGCAAGCCGATCACCGAGAAGGCGTTCACCGGCAAGCCGACCGCCCTCTTCTTCGGCTTTACCCATTGCCCGGAAGTCTGCCCGACCACATTGTTCGAAATGAACGGCTGGCTCACCAAGGTCGACCCCGACGGCACAAAGCTGCAGGCCTATTTCGTCACCGTCGACCCGGAACGCGATACGCCCGAGCTGATCGGCCAGTATGTCGGAAACGTCTCGAAACGCATCACCGGCATTTCCGGCCCGACCGACAAGGTCCTTGAGATGGCCAAGGGGTTCCGCGTCTACTATCGCAAGGTGCCGCTCGACGAGAAAAAGCCCGACGGTGACTATACGATGGACCACACGGCCTCCGTTTTCCTGCTCGACGCCACCGGCCGTTTCGTTGGAACCATCGCTTATGGCGAGAATGCGGAGACGGCCGAGCAGAAGCTCGCCAACCTGATCACGCGATAAGCGTGATCCGGCTTTGCCCTCGGCTTTCGGACATGCTAGGCGAACCCTGAGACAACAGGGACCCTGGCCGTGAGCGAAATCCGCCTCTACATCACCACCACAGAGAAGAAGGCGGACACCGCACTCTCGCTGATGACCGACGCTTTCGAGGAAGAAGGCTACGCCATCGCGACGATGGAAATCGACGAGAAGAACGACATCTGGGAAGCCTCTGTCTACATGTTCAGGGTGGATGAGGAGGAGGTCAGTGCACGCTTCACCGCTCTTCTTGCCGCCGACTTCCCGGACGCCGAAATCAAGCGTGAAGAACTGCCCGATATCGACTGGATCGCCAAGTCGCTGGAGGGCCTGAAGCCTGTGCGCGCCGGCCGCTTCGTCGTGCATGGCTCGCACGACCGTGGCACCGCCCGTCCCGGCGAGATTTCCATCGAGATCGATGCCGGCCAGGCCTTCGGCACCGGCCATCACGGTACGACAGCGGGTTGCCTCGAGGTCATCAACAGCGTGATGCGGTCCCGCAGAGTCAAGCGTGTGCTTGACCTTGGGACAGGCAGCGGCGTGTTGGCGATCGCTGCGCGAAAACTTTCCCCCGCGAAGGTGCTGGCCACCGATATCGACCCCATCGCCACCCGCGTCGCCCGCGAAAACGTCCGCATCAACGGCATTGCCTCCGGCATTGCGCTGGAAACCGCACCGGGCTTCCATTCCACCGCCTTCGGTCGCCACGGCCCCTTCGACCTCATCATCGCCAATATCCTCGCCCGTCCGCTGATGCGCATGGCGCCGCAGCTTGCCGCGCAACTGACGCCGGGCGGCGACGTCATCCTGTCGGGCATCCTCGCCTCGCAGCGCTGGAAGGTGCTGGCCGCCTACAACGGTGCCGGCCTCAGCCACGTGCGCACCATCTGGCGCGAAGGCTGGGTGACCATCCATCTCGCCAAGCGCTGATGGTTTTTTCAAGCGGAAGGTTCGCCTTCCGCTTTCATTCCAGTGAAATGAAGGCAAAGAAAAAGGCGGTGCCAGAGGCACCGCCTATGGGTCGGCAAGCCGACCTGTCCGCGAGCTTGAGGAGGAGGAGTGCTCAAGCGGACCTATGTGTTCCGAACGCCTTCCCGGAGGAGGGAGGAGGAGTGACCAGAAAGACGCCTGATCGGAACACCTAGTCTTTCGCCTTTCGGCGTTTCATGCACGATACGAAGGACTGGAGGAAGCTTCACTTCGTTTCGTTTGAAGCGCGTTTCAAGTTCGCTTCGTTGGCGCTGCTTATAATCGATTCAGAAATTAACGACAGCGCTGATGTGGCATGGGTGCCATGCGTAAGATGCATAAGTCCAATCCAAGACCTCTTGGGACCAGCCGACATGGCCGCGACCGTCATTCCCCTGCTTGCACGTGCCGCCATCGTCCGGATGCTCTGGACTGCCGTTCGTGCCAATGCGGAAAAGAAGACGCTATTGCAACAACCAGCGCCGTCATGGAGCGCTATCTCTCCCGCCTTTGACCTGCCCCCGCGATGGGCTAGATTGCCGCCACGATTCCTAGCCTGAGCGGAAGTCCCCATGTTCCAGAGTTTCGACGTCACCTCCACGCCCCAGTTCGGCCGCGAACGCGCCGATGCGCTGCGCGCCTCCTTCGATGCGCTCGGCATCGACGGTTTCCTCGTGCCGCGCGCCGATGAGTATCAGGGCGAATATGTACCGGCCTCGGCGGAGCGCCTGTCCTGGCTGACGGGATTTACCGGCTCGGCCGGCATGGCGCTTGTCATGCGCGGTCAGGCCGTCGTCTTCGTGGATGGCCGCTACGTTACGCAACTGGCCGAGCAGGTGGACGGCAGCGTCTATACCGGCGGCGACCTTGTCGGCGAACCGCCGCATCTCTGGCTGCAGAATCACGGTCCCAAGGGGTTTCGCCTCGGCATCGACCCTTGGCTGCACACGGCGGCCGAAGTGCGCCGCCTCGAAAAGGCACTCGCCACGCTTGGCGGCAGCCTCGTCTTCCTGCCCTATAATCCGCTCGACAAGGCCTGGACGAACCGCCCGGCCGAACCGCTCGGCCGCGTGACGATCCAGGACATCGACCATGCCGGCGAACTCGCCAGGGACAAGCTCGTAAAAATGGCCGAGGCCACAGGGAAGGCCGGCGCGGATGCGCTCGCCGTAACCGACCCCTCCTCCATCGCCTGGATCTTCAACATCCGCGGCAGCGACGTGCCGCACACGCCGCATCCGCTCGCCCGCGCCATCATCCCGGCAGACGGCCGTCCCCTGCTCTTCCTCGACAAGCGCAAGACCGGCATCGAGCCGGAAGCCTATCTCACCCAGCTCGCCGACCTCCTGCCGCCATCGGATTTCGACAACCGCATCGCGGTACTCGCCGCCGAGGGTAAACGCATCCTCATCGACCCCGACCAGGCGCCGTTCGCGCTCGGCGAGATCGTGCGCGCCAAGGGCGGCACACTGGTGGAGGCCATCGACCCGGCCCGCCTGCCCCGCGCCTGCAAGAACAGCGTCGAGCTTCAGGGATCAGCCCGCGCCCATCTTCAGGATGGCGCAGCGATGGTGGAATTTCTCGCCTGGCTCGACAGCACGACGCCGGGAACGCAAACGGAAATCGCCGTCACCAGGAAGCTGGAAGAGGTGCGCCGCAGCGTCGGCGAGCGCCAGCAGAACCCCCTGAAGGACATATCCTTCGATTCGATTGCCGGTGCGGGCGCGCACGCCGCCATCATGCACTACCGCGTGACGACCGATACGGACGCGACCATCGAACCCGGTACGATGTTCCTGATCGATTCCGGCGCGCAATATGTCAACGGCACCACGGACATCACCCGTACCGTCGCCGTCGGCGCAGTGCCGGAAGAGCAGAAGCGCTTCTTCACGCTGGTGCTGAAGGGCATGATCGGCATCAGTCTCGCCCGCTTCCCCAAGGGCACGCGCGGCTGCGATCTCGATCCGCTTGCCCGCATCGCACTGTGGAAGGCCGGCGCCGATTTCGCCCATGGCACCGGCCACGGTGTCGGCTCCTATCTCTCGGTGCATGAAGGCCCGCAGCGCATTTCGCGGCTTTCGACGCAGGAACTGCTGGCCGGCATGATTCTTTCGAACGAACCCGGCTACTACCGCCCGGGCGCGTTCGGCATCCGCATCGAAAACCTCGTGCATGTCCTGCCGGCCGCCGCTGTCGCGGGCGGCGATATCGACATGCTCGGCTTCGAGACGCTGACCTTCTGCCCGATCGACCGCCGCCTCGTCGTGACAAGCCTGCTGACGGAGGAGGAGTTGGTCTGGCTCAACGCCTATCACGCGGAAACAAACGCAAAAATCGCGCCGCTCCTTTCGGACGACGCGACCAAAGCGTGGCTTGAGAAGGCGACGGCCCCGATCAGCCGATGACGTGACGCAGCAGCATCACCACGACCCAGCCGACGGCCAGCATCGGCAGAAGCGCGAGGCGCAGGCCGACGAGAAAGGCGACCGCCATGGTGATGCTGACGTCCCATCCGCCCGTGACGGCGGCCGGCGCCACCAGCGTGGTGAGCACCGCTGCCGGGACGGCGTTCAGCGCCGCTTCGGCGCGTGGCGGAATACGTTTCATGCGCGTGATGAAGACATAACCGCCGACGCGGGTGAGATAGGTCGCAACCGCACCGGCGGCGATGATCAGCAGCGTCTGCATGTGAAACATGTTTTCCATGTTCACGCCTCCCCTTCCGCGACATCACCGACCGGCGCTGCGCTTTCCTTGTCGAGCGGCAAAAGCGCCGCGACGGCGACACCGGCAAGCGCGCCGAGGCTGACATGCCAGGGCGAGCCGACGAAATGCATGGCAAGGACCGAGCCCACGCCGGAAGCCAGCACGACGGGCAACCAGTTCGCCCGCTTGCGGAAGCCGAGCACGAGGCCCATGAAATAGACCGGCAGCAGTACATCGATACCGATCGCCCGGGGATCGCCGATCAGGTTGCCGAGCAGACCGCCGACGACCGTCAGGCAGAGCCAGGGCACATAGACGCTGAAGCCGAGCACCATCAGCCAGATATAACTGACCCGGATGCCCGCATCCGCCCGCCGCTCGGTTTCGGCGAATTGCGGGTCCGTCAGAAGGAACAGAGACGTCGCTTTCTGCCAGAAGGTCAGGTGCCGGATATGCGGGGCGATGGCGGCCGAATAGAGCACGTGGCGGAAATTGACGGCGAAGATCGAGAGCACGACGAGCCATGGCGCGACATGGTGGTTGAACAGCTCGACGCCGACGAGCTGGCTGGCACCCGCATAGAGCGTTGCGCTCATCAGGGTCGCTTCGGCCACGGTCAGGCCATTGTCGATGGAAACGGCGCCGAACAGCACGGCAAACGGCGATGCCGCAATGGCAACGGCGATGCCACGCCGAAAGGCGTCGCGGATTTCTTCTTTCGTGTCGGGGGTCATGGGTCTGCTCTATCTTAAGATGGGCAAGCCATAGAGCAGGCACGGTCCACCCGCAAACCAATATGGCTGATGGACCGTTCAGCGCCGTTGATCAATCAGCGCCGATTCTCGACCGGCGCTGATGACTGATCAGACTTTCTTGAGCTGGAACGTGTGCTCCGGCGCAGGGAAGCTGCGGGCCTTCACCTCTTCCGCATAGGTCGCGAACGCCTCGCTCATCACGGGCGCGAGATTGGCGAAATGCTTGACGAAGCGCGGCTTGAAGTCCGTGAAGATGCCGAGCACGTCGTCGACCACGAGCACCTGGCCGTCGCAAGCCGGCGATGCGCCGATGCCGATGGTCGGCGCCTTGACCTTGCCGGTGATTTCGCGCGCCAGCGGCTCGACCGTGCCCTCGATGACGATGGCGAAGGCGCCGGCATCGTCGATGGCGGCGGCGTCCTTGCGGATTTTTTCGACTTCCTTGTCGTTGCGGCCAAGCGAGCGGTAGCCGCCCGTCGTGTTGATGAGCTGCGGCATCAGGCCGACATGGCCGAGCACCGGAATGCCGCGCTGCGTGAGGAAATCGACCGTCTCGGCCATTTCCGCGCCGCCCTCCAGCTTGATCGCCGAACAGCCGGTTTCCTTCAGCACACGGGCGGCCGTCGCGAAGGCCTGCTCCTTGGACTGCTGGTAGGAGCCGAACGGCAGGTCGACGACGACACAGGCATTCGACGAACCGCGCATGACCGCCTGCCCATGGGCGATCATCATCTCCAGCGTTACGCCGACGGTGGAATCGAGCCCGTAGAGCACCATGCCCAGACTGTCGCCGACCAGCATGAAATCGACATGCGGATCCATCAGCTTGGCGACCGGCGTCGTATAGGCGGTGAGGCTGACGATGGGGCGTTCGCCCTTGAGGGCTTTGATGTCGGACGGAGCCAGACGGCGCTTGGCGGTGTGTACGCTCATGTCACGCAACCTTCTTCTTTGGGCTGAGGACCCGGTTATCGAGGAGCTTCGTGCTTCCAAAACGCACGAAAAGCAACAAAAGAGCCGGCTTCTCGCCGACCGTGTCGATATCGGCCAGCGTTTCCGGATCCCTGATGGCGACGACCTCCGGTTTGGCCAGAGGTTGGGTGCGGATGAAGGCGACGATACCCTCCTCCAGCTTTTTCGCATTGGTTTCGCCCGCGGCGACCAACCGTTCGGCTTCTTCCAATGCGCGCGGCACGATGGCTGCGGCGGCGCGCTCTTCCGGGGAGAGATAGACATTGCGCGAGGAACAGGCGAGCCCGTCCGCCTCGCGCACCGTCGGCACGCCAATGACTTCGACGGGCTGGGCGAGATCGGCGACCATACGGCGGATGATGGTGAGCTGCTGGAAGTCCTTCTCGCCGAAATAGGCGCGGTCGGGACCGGCAATATTGAAGAGCTTGGTCACGACGGTCGCGACACCGGCGAAATGGCCTGGGCGCACGGAACCTTCGAGTTCCGCGCCGAGCTTCGGCACGTCGACCACGGTTTCCATCGGTCGCGGATACATATCCTCGACACCGGGCGCAAAGAGATAGTGCACCCCCTCGGCCTCCAGCATCGCCTGGTCGCGGGCGAGGTCGCGCGGATAGCGCGCGAGATCCTCGTTCTGGCCGAACTGCAGCGGATTGACGAAGATGGTGGCGACGACGATGTCGTTGTCGGCGCGGGCCTGCCTGGCAAGCTCCATATGGCCGACATGAAGATAGCCCATGGTGGGTACGAGGCCGATGGTGCGGCCGTCCAGCCGATGCGGCGCAAGGGCCGCACGCAAATCCGCGATGGTGGTATAAGTCTTCATCGGCGGTTCCTCCTTGCTCTCGTCCTCTCCCGTGGACGATACCTCCCATGCGGTCTCTGCGGACCACTTCCCGAGGGCGCCGTTTTCTATCTTGTGCAGCGCAAAAAGACAATCGGGAAAGACTTTCCCCCTCCACCGCTCAACCCGCCGGGCAGCATTGCGTTTTGCGCACTGTACATTTTGCCCAAGGAGCAGTAGAGAGCGCACAACACGCTCGTTAGGTACGGGCTTGCGAGTGCGACGCCAGATCGTCGCTGAACCCGAATTCCGAAAGACCCCACATGACGAGTTTCGACAGCCTCGCTCCGGCGATGGCAAAGGCGTTGGAAAAACGCGGCTATACCACTTTGACGCCGGTGCAGATCGCCGTCTCCGACCCCAAGATCGGTGATTCCGATGCGCTGGTTTCCGCGCAGACCGGCTCCGGCAAGACCGTCGCCTTCGGCCTCGCCGTCGCTCCGACGCTGCTGGAAGGCGAAGAGCGCTTCGACCGCGCCGCCAGCCCGCTTGCCCTCGTCATCGCCCCGACGCGCGAACTGGCCATGCAGGTCAAGCGCGAGCTGGAATGGCTCTACGAGATGACCGGCGCGATCATCGCCTCCTGCGTCGGCGGCATGGATGTCCGCAACGAGCGCCGTTCGCTCGAACGCGGCACGCATATCATCGTCGGCACGCCGGGCCGCCTGCGCGACCATATCACGCGTGGCAATCTCGATCTCTCGGCCATCCGCGCCGTCGTGCTCGACGAAGCCGACGAAATGCTGGACCTGGGCTTCCGCGAAGACCTCGAATTCATCCTCGAGGCCGCCCCGGAAGACCGCCGCACGCTGATGTTCTCGGCCACCGTGCCGAAGGAAATCGCAGCGCTGGCGAAGAATTACCAGCGCAATGCGATGCGCATCTCGACGGCCGCCGAGCGCGAACAGCATGTCGACATCGAATACCGCGCGTTGCTCTGCACTCCCTCGGACCGCGAAAACGCCATCATCAACACGCTGCGCTTCTATGATGCGCAGAACGCCATCGTGTTCTGCTCGACGCGCGCGGCGGTGAACCACCTGACGGCCCGCTTCAACAATCGCGGCTTCTCGGTCGTGGCTCTCTCCGGTGAACTCAGCCAGAACGAGCGCACCCACGCGCTCCAGGCCATGCGCGACGGCCGTGCCCGCGTCTGCATCGCGACCGACGTCGCCGCGCGCGGCATCGACCTGCCGAACCTCGAACTCGTGGTGCATGCGGACCTTCCGACCAACCCGGATACCCTGCTTCACCGTTCGGGCCGCACCGGCCGCGCCGGCCGCAAGGGCGTCAGCGCCCTCATCGTGCCGCTCAGCGCTCGCCGCAAGGCCGAGCGCCTGCTCCAGATCGCAAATCTCAAGGCCAATTGGGCAACCCCGCCGTCGGCCGAAGATATCCTGCGCCGGGACGACGAACGCCTGCTTGCCGACACGACGCTGACCGACGCGATCGGCGAAGACGAAGTCGAGACCATCGATGCGCTCGTCGGCAAGTTCGACGCCCGCCAGCTCGCCGCCGCCGTCGCGCGCTACTTCAAGGCCGGTCGTTCGGCACCCGAAGACCTGATCGAAGTCTCGCTCGAACAGCGCAAGCCGCGCGAGCGCAGCAACGATGCGATCCCTGCCGAAACCAAGCGCCCGCGCGACAGCTTCGCCCGCAGCACCTGGATTTCCGTCTCCGTCGGCCGCAAGCAGCGCGCCGAACCGCGCTGGCTGATTCCGATGCTCTGCCGCAACGGCAACATCACCAAGAACGAGATCGGCGCGATCAAGATGCAGCCGGAAGAGACCTTCATCGAGCTGTCCGCCGATGCCTCCGACGGTTTCATGGGTGCGCTCGGTCCCAACAGCATGCTGGAGCGCGGCATCCGCGTGACCGTGCTGGAAGGCATGCCGGACCTCACCCCGCAGTTCTATGAGCGGACGCCGGGCGAAAAGACCCAGCGCTACGACAAGCCGGTGCGCAACGAAGAGCGCCGCGCCGACTGGAAGCCGCGCGGCGAATTCGACAAGAAGCCCGGCTTTGCCAAGAAGAAGGACTTCGACAAGAAGCGCGAGTTCGACAAGCCCGAGGGTGCGGCGGCCAAGCCGGCGCACTGGAAGGACCGCGACGCGAGCGCCCAGAAGCCGGCAAAACCCTTCGGTGGCCCGAAGCCCTTCAAGGGCAAGCGCGACGAAAAGTTCGCCAAGCCGGAAGGCGGCCCGAAGAAGCCGAAGCCCAAGAAGTTCGACCGCCCCTAAGCGGTTGGCGGCGCGGAACTTTTTGCTCCGCGCCGCATTTCCCCCGCGCTGAAGCGAGGGGACACTGCGATGGCAGATGCGGCCACATCCGCTAACGACACAAAAGACGAATTCAACCGCTTCGTGACCGGTCTCGGCCGTGGTGTCGCCGGCGCTCTTTTCCTGGCGCTGCCGATGCTGATGACCATGGAAATGTGGTATCTCGGCTTCACCATCGCCCGAGAGCGGCTGTTGCTGCTGCTGCTTGTCAATATCCCCCTCCTCATCCTGCTCGCGCACCGTATCGGCTTCGAGGAGACGTTCACGTGGCGCGAGGCGAGCCGCGACGCGACCATCGCCTATGGTATCGGCATCGTGACGAGCCTTGTCGTGCTTACGGCGCTCGGCCTGCTGCGCGGCGACATGCCCGCAGGCGAGATCATCGCCAAGATCGCGCTGCAATCCGTACCCGCCAGCATCGGCGCCATGCTCGGCCGCAGCCAGCTCGGTCACGAAGAGACCGGTGACGACACGAAGGAAACGCCCTATCACGGCGAACTCCTGATGATGGCCGCCGGCGCCCTCTTCCTCTCACTCAACATCGCGCCCACCGACGAGATGATGGTGCTCGCCTACAAGATGTCGATCTGGCACGCCATCGCCGTCACCCTGCTCTCCATGGCGCTCATGCATGGCTTCGTCTATGCCGTCTCCTTCATCGGCGGACACGAGCTTGAGCCAGAAACGCCGTGGTGGCACGCTTTCGTGCGCTTCACCCTGCCCGGCTATGTCATTGCGCTGGCGATCAGCGTTTTCACGCTCTGGATCTTCGAACGGCTCGGCGACAGTTCCGCCGTCGAGATCATGCTCTCCGTCATCGTGCTCGGCTTTCCGGCTTCGCTCGGAGCGGCGGCAGCACGCCTGATCCTGTGAGGCCGCGATGACCAAATCCCAACAGGGCCGCCATCGCGAACGCCACGATCCGCACTGGATCGAATGGCTGACCGGCCTTTTCTCAGCCCTGCTGGTCGCCGCCATGCTTGGCTGGCTGACCTGGGAGGCCTTTACCCGCAAGATGACGCCACCCGATCTCGCCGTGACCGTTCTGACGACGGAAAAGACCTCGGCCGGCCACCGCATCACCTTCGATATCTACAACACAGCGACGACGACCGCCGCGGCCGTCACTGTCATCGGTCGGCTGACGGAGGGCGGCCGCGTAGTCGAGGAAAACGACGTGACCTTCGACTATGTCGCAGCCGAATCCAAATCGACGGGCGCCATTCTCTTCCAGAACGATCCGGCAGGCCGCACCGTCGACATCCACCCCGCCGGCTACACCGACCCTTAGGATACGCCATAAGCTGTGGAAGAGGCTCTGCGGTGCGGAACCAATACCATCGGAGCGAATTGAGCAGGGGTAAAGACCCGTGTCCGGTGACGGAAAGGACATGGCTGACCCTGAAGGGCGGAACCATGGAACTTCCACTGCTCATTCTGCTGACGACCCAGGTCCTTTTGCCCACGTTCTTCCTGCTGTGGCTCTGGCTGCCGCGCCCGGTTGACCGGATCACCTGGCTGATGCGCGTCGTCTACGGCGCCTGCTACTTCGCCTTCATCACCGTGGTCGGCCGCTGGGACTTTCTGAGCACCACGCTCGCGATAGTGCTGCCGCTCGTCTTCCTCGCCTCGGCGACCCTCGCCTATATGCGCGTGCGCCATCACCCGTGGAACCGCTCGGCATCCATCCTGCGCCCGCATGGTTTGACCGCGGCCATGGCCGTCTTCTTCCTGGCCCTCACCGCACGGGCGCTTTCAGGGTATGGCTATCAGGATAGCGCCGTCGACCTCGACTTCCCCTTCGCGTCGGGCAACTACTATATCGGCCAGGGCGGCAGCACGACGTCGATCAACTATCATCACACCGACAAGAGCCAGCGCTATGCGCTCGATATCGTGGCCCTCAACGGTTTTGGCGCCCGCGCCGCGAGTGTGATGCCCAAGAACCTCGTGGACTACGTCATTTATGATCGCGAGGTGAAGAGCCCCTGCACCGGCGTTGCCGTTTCGACCCATGACGGTATCGATGACAACCGGATTTCCGAGACGAACACCGGGGAACCGGCCGGCAACCACATCATCCTTGCCTGCGGCACGGCACGCGTCCTGCTTGCTCATCTCCGTAAGGGCTCGATCACGGTTCAGGGCGGCGAAATCGTCACCGCAGGCGAGACGCTCGGCCGTGTCGGCAATTCCGGCAATTCCTCCGAGCCGCATCTCCACATGCATGCCTATCTCGGCGGCACACTCGACTACAATGCCGGAGAGGGCCTCCCAATGACCTTCGACGGCCGTTTCCTGGTGCGCGGCTCGACCGTCACGCTCCCTTGATCAGCTCGAACCAGCCGTCTTCGTCGATCACCTCGACGTTGAATTCCTTGGCCTTGTCGAGCTTGGAGCCGGCGCCGGGGCCGGCCACGACGAGATCCGTCTTTTTCGAAACCGATCCCGCGACCTTCGCGCCCAGACGTTCGGCCATCGCCTTCGCCTCGTCGCGCGTCATCTTCTCGAGGGAACCGGTGAAGACCACCGTCTTGCCGACCACAGGGCTGGACGTTGCAACGACAGCCTCGGCCGCTTCCGGCGTCACCTCTTGCAACAGCCGGTCGATCACGTCGACATTGCGCGGTTCCTTGTAGAATTCCACCATCGCCCGCGCGACGACCTCGCCGATGCCGTCGATGCTGTTCAATTCATGCCAGGCCTCGCCCGAGAGCGAAACAGACCCCTTCATCGCCTCCTCGAAGGCGGCATAGGTGCCATAGGCGCGTGCCAGAAGCTTGGCATTGTTCTCGCCGACATGGCGGATGCCGAGCGCGTATATGAAGCGGTTGAGCGCGATCGAACGGCGGGCATCGATGGCGTCGTAGAGTTTTTTGACGCTGACCTTGCCGAAGCCGTCGATGTTTTCGAGCCTGGTCAGCGAACCCGCCTGCCGTTTTTCCAGCGTGAAGATATCGGGCGCCGTGCGGATCGCCAGCGATGGGTCCTCCGCCTCGAAGAAGAAGTCGATCTGCTTGGAGCCGAGACCTTCGATATCGAAGGCATTGCGCGAGACGAAATGCTTGAGATGCTCCACCGCCTGCGCGCGGCAGACGAAGCCGCCGGTGCAGCGCGTGACGGAATCGAGCCGCCCCGTCTTCTCATTGCGCTCGCGCACGGCATGACTGCCGCAGACCGGGCAGGTTTTGGGAAACTCGTAGCGCGGCGCATCGGCCGGGCGCTTCTCCATCACGACGTCAAGCACCTGCGGGATCACGTCGCCCGCGCGCTGCACGATGACCGTGTCGCCGATGCGGATGTCATGATCCTCGGCGCGGATACGCTCGCCGCTGTTGCCGATGCCTTCGATATAGTCCGCATTGTGCAGCGTCGCATTTGTCACGACCACGCCGCCGACCGTGACGGGCGTCAGCCGCGCGACCGGCGTCAAAGCGCCGGTCCGCCCGACCTGGATGTCGATCTTCTCCACCGTCGTGAAAGCCTGTTCGGCCGGGAACTTATGCGCCGTCGCCCAACGCGGGGAACGGGAACGAAAACCGAGGCGCTCCTGAAGCGCCAGCTCGTCCACCTTGTAGACGACGCCGTCGATATCATAATCGAGGTCCGGGCGGGCAAGACCGATCTCGCGGTAATGCGCGATGATGTCTTCGACGCGCGACAGCCGCTTGGTCATCGGATTGACGGGAAAGCCCCAGGATTTCAACACTTCGATCATGCCGAACTGGCTATCGGCCGGCATCCGGGACATCTCGCCCCAGGCATAGGCGAAGAAGCGCAGCTTGCGGCTCGCGGTCACGCTCGCATCGAGCTGGCGCAGCGATCCCGCCGCCGTGTTGCGCGGATTGACGTAGGTCTGCTTGCCCTCCGCCGCCATTTTCTCGTTGAGCGCCAGGAAGTCGCTCTTTGCCATGTAGACCTCGCCGCGCACCTCGACGACATCGGGCACGCCTGCTGGCAGGCGGTTCGGAATTTCGGCGATGGTCTGCACATTCGCGGTGACGTTCTCGCCCGTCGCGCCGTCGCCGCGCGTCGCGGCCGTCACGAGGCGCCCGTTCTCGTAGCGGATCGACATGGAAAGGCCGTCGATCTTCGGCTCGGCGGTAAAGGCGATGGAATCGTCCGGCAGGCGGCCGAGGAAGCGGTAGACGGAGGCGACGAAGTCGCGCACGTCCTCATCCGAGAACGTGTTGTCGAGCGACAGCATCGGGCGGGAATGGGCGATCGGGGCGAAGGTTGCGAGCGGCGCGGAACCGACCCGGCGCGACGGACTGTCATCGCGCATCAGCGCGGGAAAGCGCGCCTCGATCGCCTCGTTGCGCCGCTTCAGCGCGTCGTAGTCGGCGTCCGAAATTTCCGGTGCGTCCTGGCCATGATAAAGCTCGTCATTGCGGGCGATCTCCGCCGCCAGAAAGGCGAGCTCGGCCGCGGCTTCGTCTTCGGTCAGGTTTTCGACAGGGGTTTTCGCGTTCGCCATGACATGCTCCGGGATTCGCATCCGTTTTTAGAGAAAAGCTGACGAAAGGAAAGATGGGAGGCCGTCACGTCCCGCCGGAAAGCAGCCGCGCCGCGGCCGCCCGCGCCTCGTCTGTGACGGACGCACCGGCCAGCATACGGGCGATTTCTTCGGTCCGTGCGCCTTCGTCCATGCGGGCCACCCGGGTGGCGACGGTTTCGCTGCCTTCGACCGGCCCCTTGGAGATGAGAAGATGCGTTGCGGCCCGCGCCGCGACCTGCGGCGCGTGGGTGACCGACAGCACCTGCACCGTCGAGGACAGCCGCTTCAGCCGCTGGCCGATCGCATCGGCCACCGCACCGCCGACGCCGGTATCGATTTCGTCGAAGACGAGCGTCGGGGCCGAGCCACGATCGGCGAGCGCCACTTTCAGCGCCAGCAGGAAGCGCGAGAGCTCGCCGCCCGACGCGACCTTCATGATCGGGCCGGGACGCGTTCCAGGATTGGTCTGGACGTGGAACTCGACCGTGTCGATCCCCTCTTCCGCGCCGCCTTCCGGATCCGTGGTGATCTCGACGGTAAAGCGCGCGCGCTCCAGTTTTAGCGCCGGCAGTTCCGCCATCACGGCAGCGGCGAGCGCGTCGGCGGCGTGGTGGCGCTTTTGCGAGAGCGAGCGGGCGGAAATTTCAAAGGCAGCGCGTGCTTCAGTCAGCCGCGCCTGCAACTGCACCAGCCTTTCCTCGCCGGCATCGAGATCGGCAAGATCGGCGATCATCTTGGCAGCAAGCGCAGGAAGGCCTGTGACCGGCACGGAATATTTGCGAGCCGCGGCGCGCAGCGCAAAAAGACGCTCCTCCGTGCGCTCCAGTTCCTTGGGGTCGTATTCGGTCTTCCGCAGCGCCGTTTCCACGGCGGTCTGCGCATCGGAAAGCTGGTTCAACGCCAGATCGAGCAGCTCGACGGTCTCTTCCAGCAGGCCGGGCGCCTCATGGCTCTTGCGCTCCAACCGGCGCACGAGTGCGGCGATCAACGGTACGGGCGAGGCATTGCCGTTCAGGAATTCGCTCGCCTCGTTGATATCACCGGCAATGCGCTCCGCCTTCATCATGCGGGCACGCACCTCGGCCAGCGCATCCTCCTCGCCGTCCTGTGGCGAAAGGATTTCCAGTTCCTCGACGGAGGAGCGCAGATAATCGGCCTCGCGGGCGGCCGCTTCCACCTTCTCGCGGTGGCGGCGCAGCGTGCGCTCGGCTTCCTTCCAATGGTGGTACAACGTGCCGACATCGGTCGCCGCCTCGCTCAGGCCACCGAACGCATCGAGCAACAGGCGGTGCGCATCCGTATCGACGAGCGCGCGATCATCGTGCTGGCCGTGGATCTCGACGAGAAGCTGGCCTGCCTGGCGCATGAGCTGCACGGACACCGGCTGGTCGTTGACATAGGCCTTGGTACGGCCATCGGCCGATTGCTGGCGGCGGAAGATGAGGTCGCCGTCGTCATCGATGCCGTTGTCGCGCAGGAGCGAGCGGGCTGAATGCTGCATCGGCACATCGAAAACGGCCGTCACCTGCCCTCGGTCCGTGCCATGACGCACAAGCGAGCCATCGCCGCGCCCGCCGAGCGCCAGCGAAAGACTGTCGAGGAGGATGGATTTTCCGGCGCCCGTCTCGCCCGTCAGCACGGAGAGACCCGGCTCGAACGCAAGGTCGAGCCGTTCGATCAGAACGATATCGCGGATCGATAGCTGCGCCAGCATGGCACGTTTATCTCTTCAGTTTGTTCGCAATTCCGAACGCAAAACCGCTGCACATAGTTGCTGGCATTGCTCTATCAGGCACCGATCAGCTTCTTGCCGGCGCGCGAGATCCAGGAACCGTCGTTTTCACGCGGCTCCAGGCCCTTCGACTGCAGCAGCTTGTAGCTATCGGCATACCACTGGCTGTCCGGATAGTTATGGCCGAGAACGGCGGCCGCCGTCTGCGCCTCGCTGGCAAGGCCCATCGCGTAGTAAGTCTCTACGAGACGCGCCAGCGCTTCCTCGATCTGGTTGGTCATTGGATAGGTTTCCACGACCACGCGGAAGCGGCTGACCGCCGCGATGAATTCCTTGCGCTCGAGATAATAGCGGCCGATCTGCATTTCCTTGCCGGCGAGCTGGTCTCGGGCAAAGCGCATCTTGGCCTGCGCATCCTCGACATATTCGGAGTCCGGATAGTTGTCGATGACGGCCTTCATCGCTTCGAGCGTCTGCTGCGAGGTGCGCTGGTCCTGCGTCACGCTCGGGATCTGCTTCCAGTAGGCAAGGCCGATGATGTACTGCGCGTAAGCGGCGTCCGAAGATTCCGGATAGAGGTTCAGGTAGCGCTTGCCGGCCGTGACCGCCTCTTCGTACTGCCCCTGACGGTAGCTCGTGAACGCGCTCATCACGAGCGCCTTGCGGGCCTGGTCGGAAAAGGGATTCTGCCGGTCGACGGCCGCGAACTTGCGGTTCGCCTCGCCCACCTTGCCGGCGCTGAGGTTTGCCAGGCCCTGGTTGTAGAGGGTGTCGGCGGATTCGGTCTCGCCGGAGAGTTTCGAAATATCGATGTCGGGATCAGACTGGCAGGCAGAAAGACCAATCGAAGACGCCGTAGCGACAAGCGTAAGATAGACAATGCGCGCCGTCTTCTTCACACCAACAGACCCTGCAACAACCATGTGATAATCCCAGTTCAACGGCGCCCCATGCGGACGGGCCGCATATGCGCCCCGCGTTGTATCTCCAAACACGTGAAGATCGCAACGCCATGCCCGCGCATTAACGCATTTTTATGGCATTCGTGTCGGGAAAGAAAAAGGAAGACGTCCCGGTCTCAGAGAGACCAGGGCGCGAATTCCGGCGCATTGACGGCGATCAGCTCACGCTGGCCGGCGCGCGAACGCGGTGCGGCAGCTTCGACAACCTCATAGGCCGAGCGGTCGCTGAGCAGTGCCTTGAGGGCATGGGCATTCATCTTGTGGCCGCCGCGGTAGGAGCGGTAGCACCCGATGAACTGCGCGCCGGCAAGCGCGAGGTCGCCAACGGCATCGAGCGTCTTGTGGCGCACGAACTCGTCCTTGGCGTAACGCAGGCCCTCGACATTGATCACGGTGTTGTCATCGGAGATGACGACCGAGTTTTCCAGCGACGAGCCGAGCGCAAGGCCGGCAGCCCAGAGCCGTTCGACATCGCGCATGAAGCCGAAGGTGCGGGCGCGCGACAGTTCGCTGCGGAAGGTGGCGGGCGAAAGATCGCCCTTCCAGGACTGGCGGCCGATCAGCGGGCAGTCGAAGTCGATCTCGACCTCGAATCGCGTGCCGTCATAGGGCGAGAACTCGGCCCAGGAAGCGCCCGCCTCGACGCGGACCGGCTTGATGATTCGGATGTAGCGACGCTTCACGGAAAGCGGGATCAGGCCAACCTCGTCGATCGCATCGATGAAGGGCGCGGAGCTTCCGTCCATGATCGGCATTTCGGCGCCGCCGACTTCGATCAGCGTGTTGTCGAGGCCAAGCGCATAGAGCGCGGCCATGACATGCTCGACGGTCGCAACCGACGTTGCCGGCGAGAAGCCGAGAACCGTGCAGAGATCGGTGCTGCCAACCTGTGAGGAGACCGCACGGTATTCGCTGACGGTGCCATCGGCGAACTGGCGCTGGAAGACGATGCCGCTGTCGGCTTCGGCCGGATTGAAGGTGATCGAGACCGGCACGCCGGAATGCACGCCCGTGCCGGAAATCGTCACAGGGTTCGCAATCGTCGTCTGGAAACCGAGCATACCGATCGTCATGTGCATTCGCCTTGTCTTATTGCCGGCTCATTCTTCGCCGACACTTTCAATTCTTGGTCCAAGGGGAGCCCGTGGCCGGACGCTGCGCGCCCGCCGACAAGTTCGCCTGATCGTCTGGAGTGTTTGATGCGCTCCGGCTGGTGCCGGCGATCCGAATCCTGACTGGCCCCTGTGCCCACAGTGAATCTAGTAGGTCCCTCAGCGTCTTACAAATCACTGTTTCTTTCGTTTTGTTACGTTGTCATTCAGCGTGCAAATCATTGAAACAACAGCGAAAACAAAAATGCCCGGATCGAGATCCGGGCATTTTGTTGCAAAGCCGTGTCTGGCCTCAGTTCGACTGGCGGCGCAGGAAGGCCGGAATTTCCAGCTGGTCTTCCTCGTTGAGCGAACGCGGCTGCGGGTTGGCGCGGCCGTGATCGTCGAGCTGGCCACGACGCGGAGCGTAGAGGCTGGCTTCGGGCGAGAGCGCACGGCGCTGCTGCTGGGCGACCGGCTCCTGCTGGGCAACCTGCTGCGGCTCTTCATGACGGCCGAGCGACGAGGTCAGGCGCTTGAGGAGACCCATCGGGCCACGCTCTTCGGTGTGGGTCGCGACCGGCTGCTGGGCCGAACGGTGGTCCATTTCCGCCTGCACGACGGGCGGGAAGTCCTCGATCTTCGGCATACGCATGGCCTGCGGCTCCTGACGGATGATCGGAGCAGACGGCTCGACGCGCTGCTGCATCACCGGAGCCTGCTGGACCGGCTGCTGAACCGGAACGGTGCGCTGGACGACCGGCGCTTCAGCAGGCGCTGCGAACAGGCGGTTCTGCAGGCGCGGCTCTTCCTGGACCTGGGCGACCGGCTGGACCGGCGCCGGGCGCATTGCCGGGATGGCCAGCTCGCGCTCGAGGCTTTCTTCCGAGGCGCGGATGGCTTCGGCGATCGGATCGACGACCGGCTGCTGGAAAACCGGCTGCTGCAGCACGGGCTGCGGCTGGGCGACCGGCTGGGGCTGCGGGGCGACGGCGACCG
This sequence comes from Shinella sp. CPCC 101442, assembly GCF_024704725.1. GTDB lineage: Bacteria > Pseudomonadota > Alphaproteobacteria > Rhizobiales > Rhizobiaceae > Shinella. The sequence continues at coordinate 484,674 of NZ_JALIQS010000003.1, forward strand.
GCTGGACCGGAACGGCGGCGGACGGACGAACTACCGGCTTGCTGAGGCTGCGAAAGTCAGCATTCCGTGCAGCCACCTCCGAGGCCGCGCGATCGATACCGGTTGCAACAACGGAGACGCGGATCAGGCCTTCGAGCTCTTCATCGAAGGTAGCACCGAGAATGATGTTTGCGTCCGGATCGACTTCCTCGCGGATACGGGTTGCCGCTTCGTCGACTTCGAAGAGGGTAAGGTCACGACCGCCGGTGATGGAGATCAGCAGGCCCTGCGCGCCCTTCATCGAGGTTTCGTCGAGCAGCGGGTTGGCGATGGCGGCTTCTGCGGCAGCCATTGCACGGCCTTCGCCCGAAGCTTCGCCCGTGCCCATCATGGCGCGACCCATCTCGCGCATCACCGAGCGAACGTCGGCGAAGTCGAGGTTGATGAGGCCTTCCTTGACCATCAGGTCGGTGATGCAGGCAACACCCGAATAGAGCACCTGGTCGGCCATCGCGAAGGCGTCGGCGAAGGTGGTCTTGTCGTTGGCGATGCGGAACAGGTTCTGGTTCGGGATGACGATCAGCGTGTCGACCGACTTCTGCAGCTCCAGGATGCCTTCTTCAGCAAGCCGCATGCGGCGGCCGCCTTCGAAGTGGAACGGCTTGGTGACGACGCCGACAGTCAGGATGCCCTTGTTGCGGGCTGCCTGCGCGACGACCGGAGCGGCACCCGTACCCGTGCCGCCGCCCATGCCGGCGGTGACGAAGCACATATGCGTGCCGTTCAGGTGATCGATGATCTCGTCGATGCACTCTTCAGCGGCTGCACGCCCGACTTCCGGCTGCGAGCCGGCGCCAAGACCTTCGGTGACCGCGACACCCATCTGGATGATGCGCGACGACTTGGTCATGGAAAGCGCCTGGGCATCGGTGTTGGCGACGACGAAATCAACGCCTTCGAGGCCAGCGGTGATCATGTTGTTGACAGCATTGCCGCCGCCGCCACCGACACCGAAGACGGTGATGCGGGGCTTCAGCTCAGTGATGTCCGGCTTATGCAGCTTGATAGTCATTCCAGTGTTCCTTTCGTTTCCGGCCGCTTCGCCCAGCCGGTCTATTCCTAAAACTCAGTTGTCGGTCTTTCCCGGCGGCGGACCGCCGGAAAACCCGTCAGAAACTTTCCTTCAGCCACTGGCCCATGCGGGCTATGCGGCCACTGCCCCCCGTCAGCTGCGAGAGCATGCCGCCCTGCACAGCGTGTTCTTCCAGTTCCGCGACCTGCGGATAGATCATCAGCCCGACGGCCGTCGAAAAGGCCGGACCCTTGGCCGCTGTCGGCAGACCTGACACGCCGAGCGGGCGGCCGATACGCACGTTGCGGGCGAGGATGCGGCGGGCCGATTCCGGCAGGCCCGTCAGCTGGCTGGCGCCACCCGTCAGAACGATGCGTTTGCCAACGATCGGCGAAAAGCCGGAGCGCTGGATGCGGTCGCGAATGAGTTCGAGCGTCTCTTCGATACGAGCCCGGACGATGCGCGAGATGAGCGCGCGCGGCACGTGGGTCGGCTGGTCACGGTCGTCCTCGCCGATTGGCGGGACGGTGAGGATGTCGCGATCGTCGCCGGCATTCGCCAGCGCCGAACCATGCACGACCTTCAGCCGTTCGGCGTCCTCGATACGGGTCGAGAGACCGCGCGCAAGGTCGGTGGTGACGTGGTGCCCACCGAGCGACACGGCGTCGGAATGCACCAGCTTGCCTTCGGCGAAGACCGAGATCGTCGTCGTGCCGCCACCCATGTCGATGCAGGCGCAGCCGAGTTCGACTTCATCGTCGACCAACGCCGAAAGGCCGCTGGCGTAAGGCGTCGCAACCATGCCCTCGACGGAAAGATGGGCGCGGTTGATGCAAAGTTCGAGGTTCTTGAGCGACGAACGCTCCGCCGTCAGCACATGCATGTCGACGCCGAGAACATCGCCGAACATGGAGAGCGGATCGCGGATGCCGCGTTCGCCATCCAGCGAGAAGCCTGTTGGCAGCGAGTGGAGGATAGCCCGGTCCGGGCGCAGCGACTGCTGGCCGGCGACGGCAAGCACCTTGCGCAGGTCGTTGGCATCGACTTCCTGACCGCCGAGATCGATGGTCGCGGTGTAGATGTCGCTCTGCAGGCGGCCTGCCGAGACGTTGACGATCAGGCTCTCGATGGTGAGACCGGCCATGCGCTCGGCCGCATCGACGGCGAGACGCACGACGCTCTCGGCGGCATCGAGATCGGCGATGACGCCGTTCTTCACGCCGCGGGATTTCTGGTGGCCGATGCCGATGATCTCGACATTGTGCGTGCGACCCGGAAGGATCTCGCTCTCGGCACGCGGCGTCAGCCGGCCGATCATGCAGACGACCTTGGTGGAACCGATATCGAGGACCGAAACGACGTGAGCCCGCTTGGAAGACAGCGGCTTCAAGCGCGGCAGGCCGAAATGGGACGAACCGAAAATGCTCATGTGCGCTTCGCTGCCTTCTTCAGGTCCTTGGCCCTCTGCTCGACCGCCTTGTTGCGGCGTTCGAGCGCTCCTTCCGTCAATTGAACCGTCGTGCGGTCTTCGAGACGCAGATCGACGGCTGCGATATCGCGCTCCAGAAGCTGCTCGCTCGCATCGAGCGAGGCCAGCATGTCCATGGCCCGCGGCACGTTGTGCTCCGGCAGCTTGACGACGATGCCGTTGTCGAGGCGCAGATCCCAGCGGCGGCCGGCGACCCGGATATAGGCCTTTACCCGCGACTTGAGTTCCGGCCAGCTGTCGAACTCATCGGCAAAGCTTGCCGCGGCGGTTTCAGCGTCGCGGCCGACAAAGAGCGGCAGCGAGGAGAACTTGTTGTCGCGCAGCGGCGCGATCACGCTGCCGTTCTTCTCGATCAGCGAGAGGTCCGTGCCATGCTGCCAGATCGCGAAAGCTTCGCGCTCATTGAGCGCGATCTCGATCGTACCCGGATAGACCTTGCGCACCGAAGCATCCTCGACCCAGGGCAGCTCCGTCAGCTTCTGGCGGGCTTCCTTGACGTCGAGGGCGACGAGCGAGGTCGTGCCATCGAGACCGAGGCGCTCGAGAATGTCGATTTCCGAGGTTTCCCGGTTGCCCGAGACCTTCACGTCCTCGATGGCGAAGCCGATCGCGGTCGTCGACGCCTGGGCGACATCCTGCGAATGACCGCCGAGCGACATGCCGTAGAGGCCCGTCGCACCGAGGAAGAGAGCCGCGGCGGCGCTGCCGCTGTGGCGCGGGATATAGATACGGCCAGCCGCGAGGCTGACGAGGAAGCGGACGATCCGGCGCAGCGGACGCGGCAGCACGCGACCGGCCTCCGTCTCGGGCAGACCGACGGGACGAACCCTGCTCTTCTTGACGCTCAACGCAAACACGACGCGTCCTCCACCATCCACTTCAAGAATTCACCAAATGAATGGCCGGCATGGTCGGCCATTTCGGGCACCAGGGAGGTAGGGGTCATGCCCGGCTGAGTGTTTATTTCCAGCCAGATCAGCTCGCCATTCTCGGAGAAACGGTCGTCGTAACGGAAGTCGGAACGGCTGACGCCACGGCACCCGATCGCTTGATGCGCCTTGAGTGCGAGTGTTTGTACTTTTTGGTAAATATTTGGTGAAATCTGCGCCGGGATGACGTGTTTCGAACCACCTTTTACATATTTGGAATCATAGTCGTAGAAGGCGTGGCCCTGCGGCACCACTTCCGTGACGCCAAGCGCCACATCGCCCATCACGCCGCATGTCAGTTCGCGGCCATAGACGTAACGCTCGACCATGACGCTGTCGCCATAGCGCCATTCCGACGAGGTGATGATCTGCGGCGGATGCGACTGGTCTTCCTTGACCATGACGACGCCGAAGGAAGACCCCTCGCGCACCGGCTTCACCACATAGGGCGGCGCCATCGGGTGGGAAGAGGTGAAATCGAAACGGTTCATCAGGCGCTGCTCGGCGATCGGAATGCCGGCGGCCTTGGCGATGATCTTCGCCTGCGCCTTGTCCATGGCGAGTGCAGAAGCGAGTACGCCGGAATGGGTGTAGGGGATTTCGAGATATTCGAGGATGCCCTGGATGGTGCCATCCTCGCCGAAGGGGCCATGCAGCGCATTGAAGGCCACATCGGGCTTCAGTTCGGCAAGCACGCTGGCGACATCATGACCGACGTCGACGCGGGTGACCTTGTAGCCGACGGCCTCGAGCGCATCCGCGCAGGCGTTGCCCGACGAAAGGCTCACCGGCCGTTCCGACGAAAAACCACCCATCAACATCGCGACGTGCCTGACGCTCATGAAACCCTCGACTGAATACCGCACACTGCCCCTCGTCGCTTGTGCGGACCTGATTTTTGCTCCGGATCCGACTCGGCGAGCGAGATGGGACCACTAGAGCGGCATTAAGGTTAATGAAGCGTTTACTTTCGTTAACCTGACGCATCGCGGGACGAATTTTCCCGCTCCGAATCAAGTCACGCTTCGATTCCTCTTCTGGAATCAGAGAGTTGAAGCCGACGCAAGAAAAACCAAAAAATTAGAAGATGCTGAGCAAGCAGTCCGATACGCCCGAAACGACAGGATGCGTTCGTAAACGCGGGGGAACCGGCAAAGACCGAAAAGTACGATTTGTTGCCCGCCCGCGATCTTTTATTGTTTCATCGACCGCTCGGTTGGCGTAATAGACCCCCGCTGCCTCCCAAGACGGCAAACAAGAAACACCAAAAAGGCACCCACGATGAGTGAGACACTCGCTTCCGGGTCGCCGACCGCAACGCATTCCAACCGCGCTGGATTGAACTCTCCCGCGCGTGTTCTTTTTGCAAGCCTGGTCGGAACGACCATCGAATTCTTCGATTTCTATGTTTACGCCACCGCCGCTGTGCTGGTCTTCCCGACGCTGTTCTTCCCCAACAGCGATCCGACGACCGCGCTGCTCGCATCCTTCGCGACCTTCTCGATCGCCTTTTTCGCCCGCCCGCTCGGCGCCATCGTCTTCGGACATTACGGCGACCGCATCGGCCGCAAGACGACGCTGGTCGCAGCGCTTTTGACCATGGGCGTCTCGACCGTGATCATCGGCCTCCTGCCGTCCTACGAAACGATCGGCGTGCTTGCACCGCTGCTCCTGGCGCTGTGCCGATTCGGCCAGGGCTTCGGCCTCGGCGGCGAGTGGGGCGGCGCTGTGCTGCTGGCCACGGAAAACGCCCCTCCCGGCAAACGCAGCTGGTACGGCATGTTCCCGCAGCTCGGCGCGCCTGTCGGCCTCTTCCTCTCCTCCGGCATCTTCTGGCTGCTGCTGCATGTCATGTCGCAGGAATCGCTGCTCGCCTGGGGCTGGCGCATTCCCTTCGTCGCCTCGATCGTGCTGATCGCCGTCGGCCTGTGGGTCCGCCTGTCGATCACCGAGACACCGGCCTTCCAGAAGGCCATCGAGAAGCAGGAACGCGTGGACGTGCCGGTCGTGGAACTCTTCCGCAACCACAAGCGCAGCCTCGTGCTCGGCACCTTCGTTGCGCTCGCCACTTTCGTGCTGTTCTACATCGGCTCGGCCTACCTGCTCTCCTACAACGTCAAGGTCCTGAAGATCCCGTTCGTAGAGGCGCTGGAGATCCAGCTGCTCGGCGCGGTGCTCTTCGGCATCTTCATTCCGATCGCCGGCAAGCTCGCGGAACGGTTCGGCCGCCGCGAAGTGCTGATCATCACGACCGTGCTGATCGGTGTCTTCTCCTTCTTCCTGCCCGGCCTGATGACGGGCGGCGAGGCGTCGATCTTCGTCTTCGTGATCTTGGCGATGGCGCTGATGGGCATGACCTACGGCCTGATCGGCACGGCGCTGGCCGCGCCCTTCCCCACGACGGTGCGCTATACCGGTTCGTCGATCACCTTCAACTTCGCCGGCATCTTCGGCGCCTCGCTCGCGCCCTATATCGCGACCTGGCTGCAGGCGAACTACGGCATGACCTATGTCGGGTACTATCTCGGCATCGCGGCCGTCATCACCCTCGCCTGCATCCTGCTGTCCGGCAAGGACGAGGTCTGAACCCTTTCAAAGGGCTTCGAATCAAAAACCCGCCGCATCACCGCGGCGGGTTTCTTTTTGCCTGCGATCCAATCAATCGTCTTCGCCGACGATCTTCCAGATCACAGCGCCGATGACGGCGCCGACGATCGGGGCGACCCAGAACAGCCAGAGCTGCGAGAGGGCTGCCGTCTCGGCAAACAGCGCCACGCCCGTCGAGCGAGCCGGGTTCACCGAGGTGTTGGTGACCGGGATCGAGACGAGGTGGATCAGCGTCAGGCCAAGGCCGATGGCAATCGGCGCGAAGCCTGCCGGCGCGCGACCATGCGTGGAGCCGAGGATGATGATGAGGAAGAACGCCGTCAGCACCACTTCGGCCACCAGCGCCGCCGTCAGCGAATAGCCGCCGGGCGACAGTTCACCATAACCGTTGGAGGCAAAGCCGCCCGCCGCAAAGCCGGCCTTGCCGGATGCGATGAGATAGAGCACCGCGGCGGCCGCCACCGCACCCACGACCTGCGCCACGATATAGGGCACGAGGCTGGAAGCCGGGAACTTGCCGGCAACCGTCAGGCCGACGGAAACCGCCGGATTGAAGTGGCCGCCGGAAATGCCGCCGACCGTATAGGCCATGGTGAGGACCGTCAGGCCGAAGGCGAAGGAGACGCCGAGCAAGCCGATACCGACCTCCGGAAAAGCGGCGGCCAGCACGGCGCTGCCGCAACCGCCAAAGACGAGCCAGAACGTACCGAGAAATTCGGCAGAAAGCTTTTTGAACATGAATGCCCCCTGGTCAAAACCCTGCTGGAGCAGGGTTGAATCGCGCAACCGTCACGCGATCACCCCTAGCATTCGCTAAACCCGCATGAATGGAAACTGAAGAGAGGCCGGAAATCATGCGCTTTATCGCAAAACCCACAATTTCCTGGATCAATCGCCCTCGCCGATCATCGTCCAGGCCAGCGCTCCGATGACTGCGCCGAGCATCGGGGCAAGCCAGAACAACCAGAGCTGGGACAGAGCGTTCGTCTCGGCGAAGAACACGACGCCCGTCGAGCGGGCCGGATTCAGCGACGTGTTGCTGACCGGGATCGACACGAGATTGATGACCGTGAGGCTAAGGCCGATGACGGCTGGCGCAAAATCCGCCGCCCCACGGCGGTGAGTCGATCCGAGAATGATGAAAAGGAACAGCGCCATCAGCACCACTTCGGTGACGAAGACAGCCGCCAGCGAATAGCCGCCCGGCGAAAGATCGCCATAGCCGTTGGCGGCGAAGCCACCCGCCTCGAAACCCGCCTTGCCCGACGCGACGAGATAGATCGTCGCCCCCGCCGCCGTCGCGCCCGCAACCTGCGCCGCGACATAGGGCAGGATGCCGGCAGCCGGAAACTTCCCGGCAACACAAAGCCCGACGGAGACCGCCGGGTTCATATGCCCGCCCGAGACGCCGCCAATCGTATAAATCATGGCCATCAGCGCCATGCCGGCGGCAAGGGAAACGCCGACGAGGCCAATGCCGATCTCCGGAAAAGACGCCGCCAGAATACCGCTGCCGCAACCGCAAAAGACGAGCCAGAACGTGCCGATGAATTCGGCGGTCAGTTTTTTGAACAAAATTCCCCCATCGCCCCGCGCATGCGGGGCGTCGCCACGCCCGCGGCGCGCGACTACACAAGTTTTGGATGAACCTGCCTGTGGGGGAGAGGGAGTGCGCAGCGCTCAAGGCGCCCGGGAACTCCCCAGCAAGGATAGCGGATCAGGCCGTTGCGCGGCCCAGAAACTCCTTGACCTCATAGCCCGGCATGAAATTGCCGAGACGCTTGATTTCCCATTGCAGCAGGATGCCGGAATGCTCCAGCACGCGGCTGCGCACGGTTTCGCCGAGATATTCCAGCTCGTGGCCGGTCGCCTGCCCCGTGTTGATCATGAAGTTGCAATGCATCGGCGACATCTGCGCGCCGCCGATCAGCATGCCGCGGCAACCCGCCTCGTCGATGAGCTTCCAGGCCGAATGGCCCTCGGGGTTCTTGAAAGTCGAGCCGCCGGTCTTTTCGCGGATCGGCTGGACGGTCTCGCGGTGCTGGCGCACGGCGTCCATCCTGGCGCGGATCTCATCCTTGTCGCCCGGCTGCCCCTGGAACACGGCGTGCGTGAAGATCAGATCCTTGGGCGCGGAGGAATGGCGGTAGCTGTAGCCCATATCGGCATTGGAGAGCACATGCTGGTTGCCCTTGCGGTCGATCGCATGGACTTCCACGACGAGGTCCTTCGTCTCGCCGCCATTGGCGCCGGCATTCATGCGCAGCGCGCCGCCTATGGCGCCGGGAATGCCGTAATAGAACTCGAAGCCGGCAATGCCGTGATCGAGCGCCATGGCGGCGATGTTCTTGTCCGGGCAGATGCCGCCCGCCTTGATGCGGTTTTCGCCGACAAGCTCGACGTCGCCAAAACCCTTGGCCGAAAGGCGGATGACGACGCCGGGAATGCCGCCGTCGCGCACGAGAAGGTTCGAGCCGACACCCGTCACGGTCAGCGGCACTTCGTCCGGCAGCAGTTTCAGGAAGGTCGAGAGATCTTCGATGTCATGCGGGTGGAACATCAGTTCGGCAAAGCCGCCGGCGCGGAACCAGGTCACGCGGTCCATCGGCGCGTCCGGCGTCAGACGGCCACGCACCGCCTTGATGCCCTCGCCCAGCGACGCCAGAAGTTTTGCTCCATCGACCGTTCTCATGCCACCTCACCCGAAATGCCTGCCAATTCCCTAGGCAACGCCTGCGCCCAATGCGTGATGCTGCCAGCCCCCAAGAGAACCACAAAGTCGCCCGGCTTTGCAATGCCGGCGACGATCTCGGCCAATCCATCCGGCGAAGCGAGGAACCGCGCATCGCGGTGACCGGCGGACTTGATGCGCGAAACCAGTTCTTCCGCAGTCACGCCCTCGATCGGGTCCTCACCCGCCGCATAGATCGGCGGGATCAAGATCGTGTCCGCATCGTTGAAGCAGCCGGCGAACTCCTCGAAGAGGCTCGCCACGCGGCTGTAGCGGTGCGGCTGGTGGATCGCGATGATGCGCCCCGCGCTCGCTTCGCGCGCGGCGCGCAGCACAGCCTTGATCTCGACGGGATGGTGGCCGTAATCGTCATAGACGCTGACACCGTTCCAGCTGCCGGTGAAGGTGAAGCGGCGCTTGACGCCGCCAAAGCTCGCAAGCCCCTTGGCGATCTGCTCCGGCGAGATGCCGAGACGCTGGGCGACCGCGATGGCCGCCGTGGCGTTGGAAACATTGTGGCGACCGGGCATCGGCAGGCGCAGGTCATTTAGCGAAATCACCTGGCCGGTGCGGCGGCGGCGGATTTCGACGTCGAAGACGGAGGTCGCGCCATCCATGCGGATATTGGAAAAGCGCACGTCGGCCTGCGGGTTCTCACCGTAGGTGATGACCTTGCGATCCTCGATGCGGCTGACCATGGCCTGCACTTCCGGATGGTCGAGGCACATGACGCCGAAACCGTAGAACGGCACGTTCTCGACGAACTGGCGGAAGGCCGCGCGCACGGCGTCGAAATTGCCGTAGTGGTCGAGATGCTCGGGGTCGATATTGGTGACGATGGCGATTTCGGCCGGCAGCTTCAGGAAGGTGCCATCCGATTCGTCGGCCTCCACCACCATCCACTCGCCCTCGCCCATGCGGGCATTGGTGCCGTAAGCGTTGATGATGCCGCCATTGACGACCGTCGGATCGAGACCGCCGGCTTCGAGCAGCGTGGCGACCATCGACGTGGTCGTCGTCTTGCCATGCGTACCGCCGACGGCGATCGCATTGCGGAAACGCATCAGTTCGGCGAGCATTTCCGCGCGGCGCACGACCGGCAGAAGCTTTTCGCGCGCCGCGATGAGTTCCGGGTTGTTCTTCTTGATGGCGGTGGAGACGACCACGACTTCCGCCTCGCCGAGGTTTTCCGCCTTGTGGCCGACAAAAACCTCGATGCCCTTTTCACGCAGGCGCTGCACATTGGCGCTCTCTGCCTGGTCGGAGCCCTGCACCTTGTGGCCGAGATTGTGCAGCACTTCGGCGATACCGCTCATGCCGATGCCGCCAATGCCGATGAAATGAACGAGCCCTATGCTCTTCGGCATCTTCATGGCCGTTCTCCCTTGAATTGTGCGATGGTCTTGCCGCCCGCAATAGCCTCAACCATCAAGGCGAGCAAGCGCGCGGCATCCGGTTTGCCCGCCTTTCTGGCATTCGCGGCCATCGTTGCCATGCCCGAGGGGTCGCACATCGCTTTGGAAACGATACTCGCAAGGCGCTCCGTCGAAAGCTCCGATTGCGCGATCACCTTCGCCCCGCCGCCCGAAGCAAGGGCTGCGGCATTGGCCGCCTGATCGTGATCGAGCGCGTAGGGATAGGGCACCAGAACGGACGGGCGGCCGATGACCGAGACTTCCGAAACGGTCGAGGCACCGGAACGGCTGATGATGAGATGCGCATGACCGATACGATCGGCCATGTCGGTGAAGAACGGCGAAACGTCGGCAGGGATGCCCAGGTCGGCATAGCTGCGCACCACCTCGTCGCGATCTTCCGGCCGCGCCTGCTGGGTGATCCTCAGTCGTGCCCGGTCCGCCGGCTCGAGAGCCGCGATCGCCGAGGGAATGGCCTTGGAAAAGAACTGCGCGCCCTGGCTGCCGCCGAACACGACGAGACGGAACTCTCCGTCGACAGACGCTTCGTAGGCAATGGTGGCGGCATCCAGAACGGCCGGACGCACCGGATTGCCCGTCGTCACCGTCTTGTCCGAATATTGCCCGCCCGTCTCCGGCAGGAAGCCGCCGGCAATGGCTTTCACGCGCGCGGCAAGCGCCTTGTTGGCGCGGCCCATCACGGCGTTTTGCTCGTGGATCATCGAGGGGATGCCCATACCGGTGGCGGCGAGAAGCGGCGGCAGGGTCGGATAACCGCCGAAACCGACAACGACCTTCGGCTTCAGCCGGGTCATCAGTTTTCGCGCGACGCGAATGCCCTTCCAAAGCGTGAAGAGGGATTTCGCGACGCTGATCGGGTTCTTCGAACCGATCGTCGCCGAGGGAACGACATGGATTTCGTCCGCCGGAAACTTGCCGGCAAAACGCTCGGCGCGGCTGTCGGTGACGAGATGCACCGACCAGCCGCCGGCCTTCAGCTCATGCGCGAGCGCCTCTGCGGGAAAGAGATGGCCGCCGGTGCCACCGGCGGCGAGGAGAACGATGCCTTTGGTCATTCGAAACCCTTATTCAGCGGGCGCCATGATGCCGCCGCGGAAGAGGCTGCGCTCGGAGGCGCGCTTTTCCGGCCGGTGGCGGGTCAGCGCCAGGATGAAGCCGGCCGTGATGCAGATCGCGATCATCGACGAGCCGCCGTAGGAGATGAGCGGCAGCGTCATGCCCTTGGCCGGCAGCAGTTCGAGGTTCACGCCGATATTGATCATCGACTGGATGCCGAGCTGCAGCACGAGGCCTGCCACGGCGAAACGCGTAAAGTCGTTGCGCTCCTTGAAGGCATGGTTGAGGCCGCGCATCACCACGAAGGCGAAGATCGCGACAATGACCATGCAGAAGATGATGCCGAACTCTTCCGCCGCAACGGAAAAGATGAAGTCGGTATGGCTATCGGGAATGATGCGCTTGACGGTGCCCTCGCCGGGGCCCTGGCCGAACCAGTTGCCTCGAATGATGGCTTCACGCGCCGTATCCATCTGGAATGTATCGCCTTCGCCCGTCATGAATTTGTCGATACGTCCGGCGACGTGCGGCAGGAACGTATAGGCCGTGAGCAGGCCGCCGACGGCAGCACCACCGAGCACGACGATCCACAGCCAGGGCATGCCGGCCATGAAGAACATGCCGCCCCAGACGGCGGCCGTCAGGATGGTCTGGCCGAGGTCAGGCTGGGCGACGAGCAGGGCCGCGACGATGCCGAAGAGGATGATGGCAAAGAGGTTTCCGGGGATTTCCGGCTGGCGGGCATGTTCGGAAAACAGCCAGGCGCAGATGATGACGAAGGCGGGCTTCATGAACTCCGACGGCTGGATGGAGAGGCTGCCGATGGAGATCCAGCGCCGCGAGCCCTTCACTTCGACGCCGAAGAACAGCGCCAGCACCATGGCGGCAAGCGAAATGACCAGGAGGATCATCGCCGCCCGGCGCACTTGGCGCGGCGACAGGAAGGAGATGCCGAACATGATGGCGATCGCCGGCACGAGGAACATCGCGTGGCGTCGCACGAAGTGGAAGCTGTCAAGGCCGATACGCTCGGCGACCGCCGGACTTGCCGCGAAGGACAGCATGAAACCAAGGCCCATCAGAAGGATGAAGGCCGCGAGGAAGAACCGGTCTATCGTCCAGAACCAGTCCGCCAATGCACCGCGTTCGGCACGACTAACCATGTCTCTTTCCCCTGTTTCAGATCAATTCCGGACCGAGCCGCCGCACGCGACTGCCGGAATCGTGCAATTTCAAACGGCGACCAGCATGGACACGCCCGGCACGCCGGCAACGTGTTTCACAAAGGCGTCACCACGCACTTCAAAATTCTTGTACTGGTCGAAGCTTGCGCAAGCCGGGGAAAGCAGAACGGCAACCGGGCCGCTGCCATCGCTCTCAGCATCCGCCGCCGCGTCCGCCACGGCCTGCTCCAGCGTGCCCGACATGGCGTGGGGCACCGTATCGCCGAGCGTCTCGGCAAAAGCCGACGCGGCTTCACCGATGAGATAGGCCTTGGCGATCTTCGGGAAGAAACTGCCAAGGGAAGAGATGCCCCCCTCCTTCGGCACGCCGCCGGCGATCCAGTAGATGCGCTCGAAGCTCGACAGCGCCGGTGCTGCCGCATCGGCATTCGTCGCCTTGGAATCGTTGACGAAGAGCGTGTCGCCCTTCCGGCCGACCGGCTGCATGCGATGCTTCAGGCCGGGGAAGGACTCCAGGCCCGCACGGATCTCGTTTTCGCTGATACCGACCGCGAGGCAGGCGGCAACAGCGGCTGCCGCGTTCTGCGCGTTGTGGCTGCCGCGCAAGGTCTGGATCGACGAGAGATCGGCGATCTCACGCGTCGCGCCGCCCTGCGCGTGGATCAGCCGGGCGCCCTCGGCATAAATGCCATCGGCCAGCACGTTGCGCTTGGAGATGCGCACGACCTTCGTTCCCGCGCGTTCGATGCGGTCGGCGATACCGGCACAATAGGTATCGTCCACGCCGACGATGGCTGTCTTGCTGTTGGCGACCAGCCGTTCCTTGACGTCGGCATAGTGCTGCATCGAGCCATGGCGATCGAGATGATCGGGCGTGAGGTTGAGCAGAATGCCGGCAGAGGGGTTTAGGCTCGGCGCGAGGTCGATCTGGTAGGACGAGCACTCGACGACATAGAAGCGGCCCATCTTCGGCGGATCGAGCGTCAGCACGGCCGTACCGATATTGCCGCCGAGTTGCGTGTCGCGGCCGGAAGATTTCAGGATATGGGCGATGAGCGCCGTCGTGGTCGACTTGCCGTTCGTGCCTGTTATGGCGATGAAGGGGCAATCCGGCGCATGCGCCCGGCGCTCGCGCGCGAAAAGCTCGACGTCACCGATGATCTCCACACCGGCGGCGCTGGCAAGCCCGGCACTCCAGTGCGGCTTCGGATGGGTCAGCGGCACGCCGGGCGAGAGCACCAGCGTGTCGATGCTTTTCCAGTCGAGCTCACGCAGGTCGCCGGTTTTCACGCCGGCAGCGGAAGCGTTCTCGACGCTTGCCGGACTGTCGTCCCACGCGATGACATCAGCGCCACCCGCGGCGAGCGCCAGCGCGGTCGCCAGACCGGAGCCGCCGAGGCCGAAGAGCGCGACCGACTTTCCCTTCAATGTGGTGACGGGGATCATCGGAGTGCCTTACCGCAGCTTGAGCGTGGACAGGCCGACCAGCGCCAGGATGACGGCGATGATCCAGAAGCGGATGACGACCTGGCTTTCCGTCCAGCCCTTCTTTTCGAAGTGGTGGTGGATCGGCGCCATCAGGAAGACGCGCTTGCCGGTGAGCTTGAACGAACCGACCTGGATGATGACCGACAGCGTCTCCATGACGAAGAGGCCGCCGATAATGGCCATGACGATCTCGTGTTTGGTGGCGACGGCAACGGTGCCGATAAGGCCACCCAGCGCCAGCGAACCGGTATCGCCCATGAAAATGGCGGCGGGCGGCGCGTTGAACCACAGGAAGCCGAGGCCGGCACCGATGACGGCGCCGAGAACGACGGCGAGTTCACCCGTGCCGGGCACGAAATGGATCTGCAGATAGTTCGCAAACACCGCGTTGCCGGCGAGATAGGCGATGACCCCGAAGGAGGCGGCCGAGATCATGACCGGGACCGTGGCGAGACCGTCGAGGCCGTCCGTCAGGTTGACGGCGTTGCCGGCAGCGACGATGACGAAACCACCGAAGAGCACGAAGAACATGCCCAGATTGACGATCAGGTCCTTGGCGAAGGGGAAGGCGATGGACGAGCCGAAGGTCGAGCCGGCCGGACCTGTGGCCAGCGAGGCGCGCATCATGAAATAGGTCGCGGCACCGGCGATCAGGAACTCGAGGCCAAGGCGAGCCTTGCCGGAAAAGCCCTTGTCGGTCTGCTTGGTGACCTTCAGGTAGTCGTCATAGAAGCCGATGGCGCCGAATCCGAGCGTGACGAGCAGTGTGGCGACCACATAGACGTTGGACAGGTCGGCCCAGAGCAGCGCGCTGCCGACGATGCCGGCCAGGATCATCAGGCCGCCCATCGTTGGCGTGCCGGCCTTCTTGAAATGCGTCTGCGGTCCGTCGGCGCGGATCGGCTGGCCCTTGCCCTGGCGGACACGAAGCGACGAGATGATCATCGGTCCGAACAGGAAGACGATCGTAGCGGAGGTGAACAGCGCAGCGCCGGTCCGGAAGGTAATGTAGCGAAACAGGTTGAACACCTGAATGGTGTCAGCCAGCTCGACGAGCCAAAGCAGCATTGTCACCCTTTCCCCAAAAGGTTCCCCGAAGCGTCCGCGGCGTGACGGGCCGGCGGACAGAGAAGCAAATCACATAAAGAAGAAGGTCCGGCGGACATCTGCCCGGCCGAACCCCTCCTCAACTCTCGTGTTCCCCATCGGAGAACGCCGGATATTTGTCAAGCAGGGCCGCCACGATGCGGCTGAAACCCGTGCCCTTGGACGATTTGACGACCAGAACGTCACCGGCGCGCACGGCATCCAGTGCGTATTTGGCAAGCTCGTCGGCCGTTTCGCGGTATTCGCGATCAACACCTTCGGGCAGCGCATCGCGAAGCGCCGCCATGTCGGGACCACCGAGCCAGACATCCGCGATGCCGGCTTCGACAAGCGGTTCGGCAAGGCCGGCATGGACGGCGGGCGAATGTTCGCCCATTTCCAGCATATCGCCGAGCACGGCGATGCGCCGGCCCGCACCGTGCGGTTCGCCATCGCGCAGCAGCGAGATCGCCGCGCGCATCGAGGCCGGATTGGCATTGTAGCTTTCGTCGATCAGCGTGAACCAGCCATCATCCTTGGCGAGCCGGTGGCGCCGGCCGCGCCCTTTCTCGGCCTGCATGGTGGCAAGCCCGCCCATCGCCTTCTCGATATCCGCGCCGGCCAGATGCACCGCACCGAGCACCGCAACGGCATTTTCCGCGATGTGCCTGCCGGGCGCGCCCATCGGCACTTCCAGCGTCTGGCCACCCACGGCGGCGCGCAGCAGACTGCCTTCCGCGCTCGGCAGGAAGTCGAGCAGGCGGAACTCCGACTTGGGATCGGCGCCGAAGGAGTGGATATGCGAGACCCCTGCGGCCTGCGCCGCCTTTTCGAGGAACGCGAACTGCTCGTTGTCGCGATTGAGGATGGCGTGACCGCCCCGCACCACGCCTTCGAAGATTTCGGCCTTGGCGGCGGCGATCTCTTCGAGATCGCGGAAATTGCCGAGATGGGCCGGCGCGATCGTCGTGATCAGCGCGATATGCGGACGCACCATGGCGACCAGCGGGCGTATCTCGTTGGCGTGGTTCATGCCGACTTCGAAGACGCCGTAGTCCGTGGTCTCGGGCATGCGCGCCAGCGTCAGCGGCACGCCCCAATGGTTGTTGAACGAGGCGACGGAGGCATGCACGCTACCGGATGGCGAAAGCGCCTGGCGCAGCATCTCCTTGCTCGTCGTCTTGCCGACCGAGCCGGTGACCGCGATGATGCGGGCCGCCGTGCGGTCGCGCGCCGCGCAACCGAGATCGACCAGCGCCTGCAGCACGTCCTGCACCACGATCATCGGCGTGACGAGACGACCGAGCGCGGGCAGCTTGCCCTCGCTGACGACGAGCAGCGCCGCACCGTTGGCGACGGCAAAACTCGCGAAATCATGACCGTCGACACGGTCGCCCTTGATGGCGAAAAAGGCTTCACCCGCACCGATTTCGCGGCTGTCGATGGAAATGCCGGTCACGCCCTGCGGCAGGTTGCCGATGGGGCGGCCGTGCATGGCGGCGATGAGATCAGCGCTGGTCCAAAGCCATTTCAACGGTCGAGTTCCTCCAGCGCCTTGCGCAGTTCCGCATGGTCGGAGAACGGCAGCGTCACGGCGCCCACGGTCTGCCCCTCCTCATGCCCCTTGCCGGCGACGATCAGCGTATCGCCCGCCTGCAGCATCGTCACCGCCCCGCGGATCGCCTGCGCACGGTCGCCGATCTCGGTGGCGCCGGGTGCGGCAACCATGATCTCGGACCGGATGACATCAGGCACTTCCGAACGCGGGTTGTCGTCCGTCACGATCACCACGTCTGCGAGACGCGTGGCGATCTCGCCCATGATCGGGCGCTTGCCCTTGTCGCGATCGCCGCCGCAGCCGAAGACCACGATGACGCGGCCAGTCGTGAAGGGGCGCACGGATGTCAGCACGTTTTCCAGCGCATCCGGCTTGTGCGCATAATCCACATAGGTGAGCGCGCCGTTTTTCGCGTGGCCGACCAGTTCGAGGCGGCCGGGCGCGCCGATCAGCTTTTCGAGTGCAGCCATGGCGACCGCAGCCGGAACATCCGTCGACATGGCAAGGCCGGCCGCAACAAGGGCATTGGCCACCTGGAAATCGCCGGCCAGCGGGATGTGCACTTCATAGATATCGTCACCGACATGGATTTCGGCGGTCTGCTTGTGGCGGAAATGCTCGACGCGCTTCAACGCGAGATAGTCACCCTTGCGGCCAACCGTGCGCACGTCGAGGCCAGCCTTGCGCGCGGCGTCGATTGCGACGCCCGACCATTCGTCGTCGGCATAGATGACAGCCGGAGCGCCCTTTGCCAAAAGCGTATCGAACAGCCGCATCTTGGAGGCCATATAGTGCTCGACCGTTGGATGGTAATCCATGTGGTCGCGGCCGAGATTGGTGAAGGCGGCGGCAGCGAGCTTCACGCCGTCCAGGCGCGACTGGTCGAGGCCGTGGCTGGAGGCTTCCATGGCCGCGTGGGTGACGCCGGCATCGGCAAGCTCGGCAAGCAGCGCATGCAGCGACACCGGATCGGGCGTCGTCAGCGAGCCGTAGTCGTTGCGGCCGGGTGCGACGACACCGGTCGTACCGATCATCGCGGCGGCATGGCCGGCATGCGCCCAGATCTGGCGGGTGAAGGAAGCGACAGAGGTTTTCCCCGCAGTGCCGGTGACGGCCACCATGGTTTCCGGCTGGCGTCCGTAGAATTTTGCGGCGGCAAGCGCCAGAAAGCGACGCGGCTCGGCAGCAACGATGACCGGAACGGACGTTTCGGCTTTGACGCCCTCGGCAACGACAACGGCTGCCGCACCGCGCGACACCGCATCCGCGATGAAGACGCTGCCATCGGCCTTGCTACCCGTCAGCGCGACAAAGAGGTCGCCCGGCTTTACCCTCCGGCTGTCGCTGGTAATGCCGCTTACCGTTGCGGCGGTTGCGGCGCCCAGGTTGTTGCTTTCGGGTCCGGCGAGGTCACTGATCTTCATTGTCCGCTCTATTGCTGTCTGGGGGCGCCGTTTCGCTTCCGAATCGACGCCCCGTCTTCTCCGTTCAATAAGACACAAGCAAGGCAGACCCGTCCTCACCGAATTTCGGCTTTACACCGAGAAGGGCAGCCGAACGGCGAATGATCTCGCCCACCATGGGCGCCGCGTTGAGACCGGCGGTGCGCCCCCCGCCCTCACCCGTCTGCGGCGCGTCGATAAAGGTCAGGACCACATATTTCGGGTCGTCTATCGGGAAGGCGGACAGGAAGGCGTTGAAGTTCTGCGTGTTCGAATAGCGGCCGCCGACAACCTTGTTGGCCGTGCCCGTCTTGCCGCCGACATTGAAGCCGGGAACCAGCGCGCGCCGGCCGGAGCCGTCATTAGCATTCAGCTTGAAGAGGTAGCGCATCTTGTCGACGGTGTCGGGGTTCACGACCACCTTGGCGATTTCGTTTGCCTCCTCGGCCGTGCGAGGCAGGAATGTCGGGTTGATGAGCCGGCCGCCATTCATGAGGGCGGCAGCGGCCACCGCCGTCTGCAGCGGCGTCGTGGAAACCCCGTGGCCGAAGGAGATGGTGATCGAGTTGATCTTCTTCCATTCGCGCGGCTGCGACGGTGTCTTCACTTCCGGCAGTTCGGTCTCCATCCGGGTCAGCAGGCCAAGGCGGGTCAGGAACTCCTTGTGCCCTGCGATACCGACGACGTCAGCCATCTTGGCCGTGCCGATGTTCGACGAATACTGGAAGATTTCCGGCACGGTCAGCACGCGGTGCTTGCCGTGGAAGTCCTTGATGGTGAAGCCGCCGATGCGGATAGGCGCGCGCGCGTCAAAGCTGTCGGTGATCTTCACCTTGCCCGAATCGAGCGCCATGGCGGTCGTGAAGCTCTTGAAGGTGGAGCCCATCTCGAACGTGCCGTTCGACATGCGGTTCATCCAGCCGTCCTTGGCACCTTCGGCCGGGTTGTTCGGATCGTAATCCGGCACCGAGGCCATGGCGAGGATTTCGCCGGTATTGACATCCATCACGACGGCACCGGCGGCAAGCGCCTTGTACTTCTCCATGCCGTCCTTGACGACCTCGCGCACGATGGCTTGGACGCGGAGATCGATGGAGAGGCGCACCGGCTCCAGCTTGGCGTCGCTCGTCATGCCGATGGCGGCAAGATCGGCAAGGCCCTGGCTGTCGATATAACGCTCCATGCCGGCAATGCCGCGGTTGTCGATATTGACATGGCCGACGACGTGCGAAGCGGTCGCACCGCCCGGATAGAAGCGACGCTTTTCCGGCCGGAAGCCGACGCCGGGAATACCGAGCGCCAGGATGCGGCTCTGCTGCTTGGGTGTCAGCTGGCGCTTCAGCCATTGGAAGCGCGACTTGGAGGTGAGCTTGCGATAAATCCCGCGACGGTCGAGATCCGGCAGCACCGTCGCCAGCATTTCGACGGCTTCGTCTGCATCGACGATCTTGTGCGGCTCGGCATAGAGCGAGACGGTGCGGATGTCGGTGGCGAGGATTTCCCCGTTACGGTCGACGATATCGGGGCGCGAGGCCATCAGGTGATCGGCCGGGCCGATGGCGGAAACGGTTTCGGGCGAGGCCATGCCATACTGCACAAGGCGGCCGCCAATGACGGCGTAGGCGATCCCGAAGCAGCAGATCATGACGGCGACGCGGCTGCGGGCCTGCGAACCCGAGCGCTTGCGCGTGCCCTCGAAAGCCGGGCCGCCCGCGCCGGTATTGTTGTTGCCGCCGGCGTTGAAATGCGCCTTGCTTTTGATGACCATGATGCGGGAGAGGAAAGACATCAGCGCGCCACCGATCCGGTTTGGATTGCATCCGTGCCCGAGGCTTTCTTCTTGTTCTGCTTGCCGTCGGCCACCTTCTCGTCCTTGGCAGGCTCCAGCGCCGGCAATTCGGCCATCGGCATCGGCAACTCGTTCGGCTGCGCGAGCTGGGTCGATTCGGTCGGCACGAGCTTCAGGTCGGCTTCAAAGGTCTTCACGAGACGATTGAGACGGTTCGGCTGGGACAGCAGCGCCCAGTCGGCCTTGAGAAGGTCGATCGTATCCTCCTCCAGCTTGATCTCGGCGTCGAGCTTGCGCACCTCTTCCAGCTTGTTCTCAGCCTGGTGCTTGAGCGAATAGGTGACGGTGGCTGCTGCGGTCATGACGGCGATCATCACGACATCAAGGGTACGGAACATCACTCAGCTTCCCATCTTCTCGATGCTGGCAAGGTTGGGCAGATTGAAAATGGACAGATCATCCGTCCCGGCAGGAGCGCTGGTGCGCTCGCCTGCCCTCAGCTTCGCGGATCTGGCGCGCGGGTTGACCGCGCTCTCCTCGTCACTGGCCGCCACCATAGGGCGCCCGACTGGTGCGAAGGTTGCGGCCTTGTCGTGAACCTCGGGAAGGTGCCGGGAGCCAGCCGCCTTGCCCGAGCGATCCTGGAAGAATTTCTTGACGATGCGGTCTTCCAGCGAATGGAAGGAGACGATGACGAGACGCCCGCCCGGCTTCAGCGCCCGCTCGGCGGCAAACAGCGCTTCGGCAAGCTCGCCGAGTTCGTCGTTGACGAAGACACGCAGCGCCTGGAACACGCGCGTCGCCGGATGGATCTTGTCCTTCGCCTTGCGCGGCGTCGTCAGCTCGATGAGATTGGCAAGCTGGCGCGTCGTGGTGAAGGGCTCCTTCTCGCGCGCCTTCTCGATGGCGCGGGCGATGCGCCCGGCCTGCTTCTCCTCACCCAGGAAACCGAAGATGCGGATAAGATCGGAAACTTTCGCGCGGTTCACCACGTCGGCGGCCGAAACGCCCGATGCGGACATACGCATGTCGAGCGGGCCGTTCTTCTGGAACGAAAAGCCGCGCTCGGCCTCGTCGATCTGCATGGAGGACACGCCGATATCGAGCACGACGCCATCAAGCCCGCCTGCGGGCGCATGATCGGCGAGCTCGGAAAAACGCGAATGGATGAGGGTCAGCCGGCCACCGGAGGCCTTGACCAGTTCCTGCCCGCCGGAAATGGCATTGGGATCGCGGTCGAGGCCGATGACGTCGGCGCCGGCAGCAAGGATGGCGGACGTATAGCCGCCTGCCCCGAAGGTGCCGTCGAGAATGATCTCACCGGGCTTGGGCGCAAGCGCCTCGATGACCTCGGAGAGAAGAACCGGAATGTGACGGACCGGTCCGCCTTCGGCATCAGTAAAACCTCCGCCTAGATCCGCCGTCATTCCGATTCTCCGTCTTATTCCGAGCCCAGGCCTCGCATCCTGAACTCTTCCCGGGCCGCCGCCTGCGTGGCTTCGAATATCTGCGGTGCCCAGAGCTGAAAATGATCCGCCCGACCGACAAAGGTCACATCCGTCGTGATGCCCGTGAAATCCCGGATGAAATCCGTGACCGGCAGGCGCCCCTCCGAATCGAGCTTCATGAAGACCCCGCCCCCGTGAATGAGGAGCGACATCCGATTGGCTTTCGGCGAGAAAACATCCTCGCTGGCGATCTGGCGCTCGAAACGATCGAGCAGATCCAGCCCACCGACGCTGATCGCCGGAAACAAGAAATCCTGGAAGCAATACAGCTCCCGGATGTCGCGTTGCGCGAGCACGGAGCGAAACGCCGAAGGAACGGAAACCCTTCCCTTGGCATCGACCCTGTTCGTCGCATTCGACAGGAACCGGTTCATGACACGATACAGCCGTTCCCCAAGCCGGGACGCTGTGCATCCACCCCGGCAAATCCAACACCACACTGCGCGCAGGCACCAGCGCTGATGCAACGCTTACGCGTCGCACCGTCCCCAGCCGGTTTGCCTCAAAGCTTAGCGATGATCGGACGCTCATGCGTCCTCGTGCAGTGTGATTTTGGGATACCATGGGACCATATGGGCGTCAATGGGAAGTGACCTCGTTCCCCGCGTTCAGACCGTCAAACGTTTATAAGCTGTTAAGTTTAACAAAACGTTAGGAAGCGCCCCGCAACGCCTTGTATTTGCAGACGACAAGACACCATCCGCGTGCGTTTCAACGCACGGCAAGGCATGCGCGAAACCCTAGGATTTCAGCGCATTAGCCGGTCATGAAAAAAACGTCGAAAGGGAAAGTTTTGGCGGTCAACCCGCATGTCGGGTTCAGGGTGCATCAGCAAGCAGGTGCCGCTCGCGTAGCAAATCGCGGCGGGCTTCATGGCGCTTCGCACGCCGCCCCGCAACAACGGCGTCACGCCGTGCGCCACATTAACCTGAGGAGGCAACCAGCCTCCTCAGGATGCCGATACGGTCGGCACGACAACAGCAAGCGTTACATAATATCAAAATTATCCGACGTAAGAGCCAAGCCTTTGTTCAGGATTGCAAATTGAACCGCGACAGCGCGACCATTTCCATCAGCATCGTAGTACAGGGCGCCAGTCTTGTTGTTATATATGACGCGATCAAATTCATCCTGAGCTTTTACCCCAATACGAAACTCTTCCTCAATAAGGGTGCCGAGACCGCCATGCGACCCCCGAAAGAACAGATGATCAAGGGAAATTACGTCGCTCTTCGCGGAAAAATCCGTAATCGTATCGATGTTTTTCTTGGAGGCCTTGGCATCAAAGACGAAGATATCGGCCCCGGCACCGCCGGTCAGCTTGTCCATTCCAGTTCCACCGAAGAGAACATCGTTCCCGGCGCCGGCCGCAATAACATCATTGCCTCCACGTCCGCGAACGGTATCGTCCCCACCGAAAGCATCGATAACATCCGCACCCGATCCAAGCGTGATGTCATCATCGCCGGAAAATATATTCTTGAAAATTTCGGCCTTGGAGTCTGCCGTATTCTTTCTGATAAGCGAAGAAATCAGCTTCGCGGACACATCCACTTCCGAAATATATAGCTTCCGATATGGACTGCTTACATAAACGCCTTCGACCGTACCGCCATTGAAAACTCCGGATTTCGTTGTCGACAGTCCTGTTCCAACAAAAGAAAGGAGGTCGTTATTATACCAGAAATTCGTTTCGACAGAATCTCTATACATATCATTGTGATCTCGATAGTTTTCCCAAATGAATGTTTTTTTATAGTTGAATCCATAAATTGCATCGAGAATAAAATTCGCCATTTCACGTCCTCATCAATGGCTTCGATGGAAATTCGAAGCTTGCCCAACCCGGATTGAAATTTAGATATAAGCAACACCATCGTGTCAACGGGACTGAATGGAGCTCCGACAGTCTTTCTCAGGAGCTTCACCAATTCCGGAGAATTCGAGAAGACACCATGGGAAAAACCGCGAACGAGGAAATTTTTGCCAGTTGGCCTGTAAGCCGGGTTCTGTATGGCTCCGGTTTGCACCGGAACGTGGCAGCCATTCATCTGGGACCGGACTTGCGCCCGGCCTCTTGCAACCCACCCGGATGACCGGCCCGGAAACAGGCTGGACCGCTTGCGCGGTCCGCGTCATCCCTATTCGGTTTTGCTCCCGGTGGGGTTTACCTTGCCGTCCATGTCGCCATGGCCGCGGTGGGCTCTTACCCCACCCTTTCACCCTTACCTTCCGAGGAAGGCGGTTTGCTTTCTGTGGCACTTTCCCTGGGGTCGCCCCCGCCGGACGTTATCCGGCACCGTGTTTCCGTGGAGCCCGGACTTTCCTCCCCCTGCGGCCTTTCGGCACTTGCAGAGCGCGGCTGCCCAGCCAACTGGCAGGCGCTGACTAGCCCATAGCGAAGGGAAAGGCCAGAGCCTCAGCGGAAATGAACGGCAAAATCGGTCGCATAGTCCGGTTCGTCCATCCGGCCGCGAACCACGAGGTCGGCGCCGAGGCGGCCGATCTCGTCGGAACTCTTGGCCGCCATGCCGTTGCCCCCGGTGAGAAGCGCGATCCGCTCGCTCTCGACGAAGCCGGCATAGGGATAGCCGTGCTCCGTGAAGGTGGTGACGCAGGGCGCCGAAAGGAGACGCACGGGGTTCAGGTCCGGGATCGAGCGGGCCAGCAGGCGCTGGAGATGGACGATCGCACCGGGCGTGCCCGCCCCGCGGAACCAGTCGCGAATCGCCGACTCCTCGTCGATCTCGATGTCGGTCGGATCGCCGCCGATCTTGAGATAGGAATGTCCGTCAGGATAGACGATCGGCGGCAGGAAATAGAAATGCTCCGAGGGATCGGCGCTCTCATCGATCCAGGACGGCATGTCGCGATAGGCCTCCGCCTGCCCCGGCGTCAGCTGCGCCAGCACCACGGTACGCGCCTTGACGACGAGCGCCGGCACTATCGGCAACAACCCCGGATCCCGGGCAAAGCCGCCGGTCGCTACGAGCACGCGCCCACCCGTCACCGCGCCACCCGTCTTCAGCGCCACCGATACGCGGTCGCCGACCTCCGTCACGGATACGACATCCTCGAGAACGCAAACGCCGCCCGCCTTTTCGAAGCAGGCGACCTGCGCCGCAACAAGCTTTCGAGGATCGATATAGCCCGCGCCCTTCGCCTCGAACACGCCGGAGGATGTCTCCGGCAGGTCGAACCAGGGGAACTGGGCCCGCAGTCCGCCGCGATCGAGCACTGGAGCGTCGAGCTTGTGACGCCGGGCGACGGCTGCCACCGAGGTGATGTAGTCACCGCCGGCACGGCCGGTGATCAGGCAACCCGTCTCGCCGTAGAAGGTGATACCGCTTTCGGCTTCCAGGTCCCGGTAGCGGGCGATGGAGCGTTTGGCGAGCAGTGCCCAGTCCGGATCGCCATCGATGGTGCGGGTGATGCGGCCGCTGTCGTAGTGACTGGCGAAGACGCCATCGTGGGTCTTCCAGTCCGCCGGTTCTCCCCGGCCGACAAGCGCAGCGGATGCGCCCGTGCGGATGAGGTGGCGCGCTGCGGCCGCCCCCATCATGCCCCTGCCCACGACGACGAAATCGAAATGCCGAACCATGCTTCACCTCATGTTTTGGAGGCATGGATAGCATGGCACGGTTTCGAATCCAGCCTGCGAGAAACCACTCAGTCGATAATGCTCTGCACCTTGCCGCAATAGCGCTTCGAGACCGGGTTCATGCGCTTGGCGCCGTGGCCGGCATTGTATTTGAGGATCGTGCCGCAGGTCGTACCGCCACCGAGATCATGCGCCATGGCAAGATACTTCATGCCGAACTTGATGTTCGTTTCCGGATCGTAGAGCCCCTTGGCGTTGCCGCGATACCCCATCATGCGCGCCGTCGCCGGCTTGATCTGCATGAGGCCGATTTCACCGGCGCTGCCGCGTGCCTTCGGGTTGAAATTGCTCTCGACGCGCACGACCGCATGGGCAAGATCGACCGGAACACCATAGGTCTTCGCATAGGTCTGGATGAGGCTGGAATAGCCCGCCGACTTGACGGCGTTCGTCAAAGGGTTCTCAGCCCTCGGGAATCCGGCGGTGCTCTTATAGGTCTTCAACTTGCCCACCACGACGCCGTCCTTTTCGATGACGGCCTTGCGCTTGTTGCGGTTGCCCGCGGTCTTGCGGGACTTCTGCTTGCTTGAGACCTTGGCCTTGCTCGTCCTCTCAGCCTTGGCTTTCACCGGGGTCTTGACCACGGGCTGGGATGCCAGGCGGGGACTTTGCGTTTGGATCCTTTCAGAGGCTGCATGCACCATGCCAGCGGAAAAAATGGACACACAAAAGCAGGCCGCGCTGAGGGCAGCAACAAGTCTTCTCATCTAGTTTCAGTCTCCAAAAGGCGCAAAGGCGATGCCTTTGGGGGCGGCATTTCAAGCCGCGCACCCTGCGCTAACGTCGTAATCCTCGTTGATTGCGATCAGGCCCTGACCGCATGTTGCGCTGCAACGAACGCAGATGGAAAAGACATGCCCAATCGGGTGAGGATGTGGCGAAGTGGTAAACTTCTGTTACAAAGCGTAATATTCGAATATACGCAGAGAGCGTCACGCACCCAGTCGCGGCAGCGCGGAAAGCAGCCGATGCAGCGTGTCGATGGTCGAAAAATCGGCGATGCCATCGACCTTTTCCGGCCGGAAATGACGCTGGAAAGCGGCAACGTCGCCTTCCGTTCTTTCCGAATAAATCCCATCGATTTCAGTGCCATAGCCATAGAGCGACAGCATGGTCTGCAGGGCCTCGACCGGCTTGCCGGCATCCCCCCGCTGGAAGAAGCGCCCACCCGCTATGGGAGACGGCTCCACCCAGTGCCCGACGCCCGCCTTGTGCAGGCGGCCCCACGGGAATTTTTCACCCGGATCAACCTTGCGAACGGGGGCCACATCGCTGTGCGCCAGCACCCTTTCGGGGGCAATTCCCCACCTCTCGCCACAATTGAGACACAGTTCGACGACCGCCTGGATCTGCTCTTCGGGGAAATCCGGCAGTCCGCCGGGATGGCCGGGATTGGCGATCTCGATCCCGATCGAGGCAGAATTGATATCGGCCTCACCCTTCCAGAAGCTCTTGCCGGCGTGCCAGGCGCGATCCTTCTCGCGCACGAGCTGCTCGACACGTCCGTCTTCATGCACGAAGTAATGACAGGAAACCTGGCTTTCCGGCGCACAGAGCCATTTCAGCGCGCCGTCCGCCGTTGCCATGCCGGTATAATGCAGGAGGAGGATATCGGGAGAGCGTCCGCCCACCCGCTCGCCGAAATTCGGCGACGGCGCGGGGGTCGCGCCGGAATAGTCACATGTGAATGCGCTCATGCGGCGCAGCGTTCCTTCTCGATCGCCTCATAGGCGGCATTGAGCGCGGCCATGCGGTCGTTCGCGATCTGATGGAATTCGGCCGGCACGCCACGGGCCACCAGCCTGTCAGGATGGTGTTCCGAGGCGAGCACGCGATAGCGCTTGCGGATATCCGCGAAGTCGTCGCTCGGTTTGACACCGAGAACCTTGTAGGGGTCGCGGCCGCTGACATGCACATGGCGCGCGGTAATCTGCTCGAAGCGCTCGTCCACCATGCCGAAAATCTCGGCGACGCGGCCGAGGAACGCCATTTCGTTTTCGTGGATGAGACCATCGGCCTTGGCGATGTGGAACAGGCCATCGACGATATCCTCGAGGATCGGGCAGTTCTTCTCGCAGGAGACGCAGAGCGCCTTCATCTTCTCAGCATAGGCCTCGTAGCCCGCAACGTCCTGCCGCGCGAGATTATAGAGCCGGGCGACATTGGCCGCCTGATTGTCGGGATACTTGAAGATATCCTTGAAGGCATCGACCTCGGCCGTCGTGACGATGCCGTCGGCCTTCGCCATCTTGGCGGAAAGCGCGATCATCGCGACCGAAAAGGCAACCTGCCGGCGTGTTTCCGGGTCACCCTCAAAGAGGGTGCGCACGGCCTCGACCACGCCGGACAGCACATTGCTGGCGGCATCGGAGACCATGCCGACAAGGCGATCCCATACGGCACTGATGAAGCAGCTTGGCGAATTTTGGAACATAAGGTGATTTTGATCAGACAATTGCAGGGAAAGCAAGGCATGGAAAGTCGGATTTCAGCCCTATGCCGAAATTTTGATGCCCCTCAATAGATGGGGCGATGGCATTTCGGATTGCCACGCCATCCCTCCCGCCCGAACCGGGGAATGACTGGTACGAGTTCCGAGTGCTGAAAGCGAACGGAGGAACAAAGAGGTGGAAAACCATCTCGCACCGTCATTTAAATGCCGTATGATTTCCGCTAGAGAGTGCGCGCGTTTCGAGGAATCCCTGAGGAGGAACTATGCCTAAGCAGAAAGTCGCAATGCTGACCGCCGGCGGGCTCGCGCCCTGTCTGTCGTCCGCCGTCGGAGGCCTCATCGAACGCTACAGCGATGTTGCGCCCGATATCGAACTCGTCGCCTATCGCTCCGGCTACCAGGGCCTGCTCCTGGCCGACCGCATCGAGATCACCAGCGACATGCGCGAAAAGGCGCCCCTCCTCCACCGCTACGGCGGCTCGCCGATCGGCAACAGCCGCGTGAAGCTGACCAACGCCGCCGACTGCGTCAAGCGCGGCCTCGTCAAGGAAGGCGAAAACCCGCTGCGCGTCGCGGCCGAGCGGCTCGCCAAGGACGGCATCACCATCCTGCACACGATCGGCGGCGACGACACCAACACGACGGCGGCCGACCTTGCCGCCTATCTCGGCGCCAATGGCTACAATCTCACCGTCGTCGGCCTGCCGAAGACTGTCGACAACGACGTCGTGCCGATCCGCCAGTCGCTCGGCGCCTGGACGGCCGCCGAAGTCGGCGCCGGCTTCTTCGACCATGTCAGCAACGAGCAGAGCGCCGCGCCGAAAACCCTCGTCGTGCATGAGGTGATGGGTCGCCACTGCGGCTGGCTCACCGCCGCCACCGCGCGTGCCTATATCCAGAAGACCGATAGCAACGAATATGTCGACGGCTTCATGATGAACAAGCAGTTGAAGAACATCGACGGCCTCTACCTGCCGGAGCTGGACTTCAACCTGGAGACCGAGGCCGAGCGCCTCAAGGGTGTCATGGAGCGCGCCGGCTTCGTCACCCTCTTCGTTTCGGAGGGCGCCTGCCTCGACGCCATCGTCGCCGAGCGGGAAGCCGCGGGCGAGACCGTCAAGCGCGATGCCTTCGGCCATGTGAAGATCGACACGATCAATGTCGGCAACTGGTTCACCAAGCAGTTCGGCGCACTCCTCGGCGCAGAACGCTCCATGGTACAGAAATCGGGCTACTACGCCCGCTCCGCACCGGCCAACCGCGATGACCTACGCCTCATCCAGAGCATGACCGACCTTGCCGTCGAAAGCGCGCTGAACAAGGTTTCCGGCGTCACCGGCCATGACGAAGGTCAGGGCGGCAAGCTGCGCACCATCGAGTTCCCGCGCATCAAGGGCGGCAAACATTTCGACACCTCGGCAAAATGGTTCGGCGAGGTGATGGATACGATCGGCCAGAAGTGGAAGCCGGCAGCGTAAATCCCGCTTGACGGCAAAAATTTGCAATGGCTTGCTCCCCGGATCGACATCGATCCGGGGAGTTTTTTATGTCCTTCGAACATTGGCTTGCCTTCGCCGCCGCATCCGCCGTGATGCTCGCCATTCCCGGCCCGACGATCCTGCTCGTGATCTCCTATGCGCTCGGCCACGGTCGCAAGACGGCCGGCGCCACGGTCGCCGGTGTGGCGCTCGGCGATTTTACCGCCATGACCGCCTCCATGCTCGGCCTCGGCGCGCTGCTTGCCACCTCGGCGGCAATCTTCACCGTGCTGAAATGGGTGGGGGCCGCCTATCTCATCTGGCTCGGCATCAAGCTCTGGCGCGCGCCCGTCTCGGCTGGGGCGGAAGGCGAAGCGCCCGCGGAGGAAAAGCCTTTCCGCATCTTCGCCCATGCCTATGTGGTAACGGCGCTGAACCCCAAGAGCATCGTCTTCTTCGTCGCCTTCCTGCCGCAGTTCCTCGACCTCTCGCAGCCGGTTCTGCCGCAGATGGTGATCTTCGAAATCACCTTCCTCGTGCTCGCCACGTTGAACGCCTTTTCCTACGCGCTTCTCGCCTCCGCCGCACGCAAAACCATCCGCAAACCCTCGGTTCAGAAGGTCGTCAACCGCACCGGCGGCACGCTTTTGATCGGCGCGGGATTGCTCACCGCCGGCCTCAAGCGGGCGGCGGCGTGACGCATCGGTAAGTCTGCGGGTTGCCGCTTTCGGCCTGATCGGTTATGAGCGGGATACGGCCACGGCCGATTGATTTGCAAAAGCGAGGGCGTTCCGGCGCCCTACCCCCCAGCAAACCGAGAGCGACGACCATGGCTGATACCACCGTTTCCCGTCCGGCACGCATTGCCACGCTTGCCTGCGCCGGCCTTCTTGTGACGCTTGCCGGCTGCGCCAGCGTTGCCGACGACGCAACGACGGCGCGAACGGTGAAGCCGACATCCACGACGACCACGGATCTGGCCGCTGCCGACGGTACGACGACCGAAGTCGCCTATGCCGCTCTGCCGGCCGCGAAGCCCGGCACGGAAAACACCGCACAAGCCCTGCCGACGCCGATCGTCGTCGCAGCGGGCGAGGCCGCCGGTGCGGTTCCGGTCTCGGCCCTTGCCGAAGCCAAGACGATGACGGGCGCTGCGGCAGCGACCGCCGCCCTCGCCGGCAATACAGTCGAGGTGGCGAGCGCCGAAACCGCGGCAACGCAAACCTATGACACCGTGATCGGCGTTTCGGTCATGGAGCCGGGTTTCGACAGCGGTGAGCCCGAGGGCCTCGAACAGCTTGTTGCCACACACAAGATCGTACCGATGGCCAAGCCCGCCGTAATCAGCAACGCGGTTCTGACGACAGAAACGCGCCTGATGGTGCCGCAGGCCGAGCAGCCCTTCAAGAAATCCGGCACGCCGATCGATGCGCTGATCACCAAATATGCAAGCCTCTACGGCATTCCGGAATCGCTGCTGCACCGCGTCGTGAAGCGTGAAAGCACCTACAATCCGCGGGCGTTCAATCGCGGTCACTACGGTCTGATGCAGATCAAGTATTCGACGGCCAAGAGCATGGGCTTCGAAGGCCCGGCTGAAGGCCTGTTCGACGCCGAGACGAACATCAAATATGCTGGCAAGTATCTGCGCGGTGCCTGGATGGTTGCGGACGACAAGAACGACGGCGCCGTGCGCCTCTATGCGGCCGGCTATTATTATCACGCCAAGCGCAAGGGTCTGCTCGACGAGACCGGCCTGCGTTAAGCCGGTCTTCGCCTAAACGCTTTCACCGCGCCGGCTTCAGCCAGAACGACATCGGTTTTTCCGTCTCGCCAGCTTCCCCGATATCCTGCCAGGCAAGCATCGTGCGCAAATCCACGCGGTGCGCATAACCGCGTTTGCTCCAGAATTCGTCAAGCGGCACATAGTCGGCTGGACGGAGCAGGTGATGGCTCGGGCGCTCGACGGCACAGAAAGCGCACCAGTCGAACCGGCCGAGTCGACGCGCATAGGCCTCTCGCTCCTCGAAGAAACGCACGCCGAGCCCCCTGCCCCGATAAGTCGACAGCAGCACGGATTCGCCGAAATAGAAGACGGTTGCCGGATCGATGCCCGCGGTCACGAACGGCACCTTGAAGACATCGGAGGCGTCCGTCATCGGCACACCCGTCGAGGCTCCGACGATCGTCTCGCCGTCGAGCGCCAGCACGAAGAGGCTTTCGGGCGATTGCGCATAGGTCGCGAGATAGGAGGCCTCATAGTCCTCGCTGCCTTCGTAGAGGTACGGAAAGGCGCGGAAGACGGTGGTGCGCAGGCGCGCGAGGTCGGCGATATGCGGCGTCACCGCTTCTCCATGGACAATCTTGATCTGCATGATCCGTGAATGTTCCCAACGGTTTGAACAATGTTATAAGGCGATCGGGTTTGACCCGTGCGATAACGATATGAGGGATGACATGCCAGCAAAAGAGACGATCCGCGCCTATTACGATGCTTTCAACAGGCAGGATATGGAGGCCTTCTTCGATCTCTTGCATGACGATGTCGTCCACGACATCAACCAGGGCGGCCGCCAGGTCGGCAAGGACGCCTTTCGCGACTTCATGGCGCACATGAACCGCAGCTACCGCGAGACGCTGACCGATATCGTCATCATGTCGAGCGAGGACGGCCGGCGCGGTGCTGCTGAATTCGTCGTCAACGGCCAGTATCTGGCGACCGACGAGGGCCTGCCGGAAGCCAACGGCCAGACCTATGTGCTGCCGGCCGGCGCCTTTTTCGAGATCCGCGACGGCAAGGTCGCCCGTATCTCGAACACCTACAATCTCAATGACTGGATCGCTCAGGTCGGCGCCTGAACCGTCGCGTCCTTGGCATCCACGATATCGAGGATGCGCCTGATCAGCGGCTGGGGCTCGTAACCGAGCTTCGATGGCGTCAGCCCCAGCCGGATGACCGCAAGCTTCTTCGAGGGAATGACGGTGGCCGACTGGCCGTCATGCCCGCGTAGCCAGAATGTATCGGCCGGCAGACCATGCTCGGCATCGCTTTTGGCACCCGGTCCCTTGAGCCAGGTCTGCATCTGGCTGTAGGTGCCGGCGGACGCCTTGCTTGGTGTCCCCATGGCCGCGACAAAACCTTCCGGCAGCAGCCGCTCGCCCTTCCACACGCCATCGTTCAAGAGCAGCAGGGAGAACCGCGCCCAGTCGCGCGCCGTCGCATACATGTAGGACGAGCCGACGAAGATGCCGGTCTCGTCCGGCTCCAGCACTGCGCTTGCCATGCCGAGCGGCCCGAACAGCGCCTTCGTCGGAAAGGACAACGCCTGGCTGCGCCCGGAAAGCGCGCTCATCCAGATGCGCGACAAAAGCAGAGCCGTGCCGCTGGAGTAGTTGAACCGCTCGCCGGGATTGGCTTCCGCTGGCAGCGACAGCACGAAGCGCGTCATGTCGGGCTCGAGATAGAGCATGCGCGTCACGTCGGCGACGTCACCGTAGTTCTCGTTGAAGGCAAGCCCGCTTTCCATGGCAAGCAGCTGGCCAAGCGTGATGGTGGAGCGCGCATCGCCCCGCCAATCCGGGAAGAGATTGTTCAACTGCGGCGTGAACGCGCCCGCCTGCATCAGCCGGCCCAGCAGGGCGGCGTTGACCGACTTGGTCATCGACCAGCCGAGAAGCGGCATCGTGGCGTCGAAACCGTCGCCATAGGCTTCCGCGACGATGCGGCCGTCATGCACCACGACGATCGCGCGCATGCCGGGACCGGTCAATTCGGCATCCTCAAGCAGAGCGGCAATCGCCGCATTCATCGCGACACTTTCGCCATCCGGCCAGAGGATCGCAGGATCACCTGCCGGTATCTTCGGCAACCTTACATCCGAGATCGCCTGCCGTGCGGCACGGAAATCGCCATCCGGCACGCTGGAGCAACCGAACCCCTCGTGCCATGCGGCATAACCCGGTGCGAACAGACCGAAGAGATGGGTCGTTACGGTCTTCTCCGTGAAATCGACATCCTGCCGCATCAGTCTCAACAGCGGATGGCCGGGCGCCTGCACGTCCTCGGCAAGAACCTGCCGGGCGTCACGGCCGGACACGAAAACGCTGGAGCAGACGATCTTGGCCGCATAGCCGGAGCCGACGCTGAGCAGTGCGGGCGGCGATACGATGAGCCAGCTCGCCCCCACCACCACGGTGAGGACAAGAAGCGAAAGCATCCAAGCGGCCAGCCTGTAGAATCGTCTCATCGAGGCCCCTCCGTCCAAGCCAGAGACAATCAGGATTTGACTGTCATGAAAAGGCTTTTTGCGCCTCAGGCCGAAAGCCTGTTTTCCGGTTTCTGAAGAAGACGCCGGACATCGCCCGCCCCGACCGGCGCAGAAATCAGGAAACCCTGCGCCTCGGAAGCGCCACGCTGACGGATGAAATCGAGCTGGCCCTCGGTCTCGATCCCCTCCACCGTCGTCGCGACCTGGAAGGTCTGGCCGAGCTTGAGAATGATATCGACAAGCTCCGCGTCACGCTTGGTCTCCATCATCGCCCGCGCGAAGGAGCGGTCGATCTTCAACTGGTCGATGGGGAACGCCCTGAGATTGTTGATCGAGGAGAAGCCGACGCCGAAATCGTCGAGCGCGACGCGCACTCCATAGTCGCGAAGCTCGCACAGGCTTTCGCGGATGACCGTCTCGTCGACGGAAAAGACCGACTCCGTCACCTCGATCGTCAGGCGTCCCGGTGCGAGACCACTCTCGGCGAGGCACTGCTTCACATAGTCGACGAAGGCGCGATCCTTGAACTGATCCCCCACGACATTGACGGCCACGCCCGCCGGCGCCGGCCAATTGGCCGCTTCGCGGCAGGCCTCCCGTACCACCCAGTTGCCGAGCGGCAGGATCAGTCCGGTCTTTTCCGCGACCGGAATGAAGACCGCCGGCATGATCCGTCCCTTTTCGGGATGCTGCCAGCGTAGCAGCGCCTCGAAGGAGCGCACCACACGGCTCTCGACGCCGACGATCGGCTGGTACTCGAGGAAGAATTCATCGGCATCGAGCGCCTTGGCGAGATCGCGTTCGATTTCTGCCCGCGCCAGCACGTCGGCGGCAAGGGCGGCATCGAAGAAGCGGAAGCCGCTGCCATGCGCCTCCTTGGCCTCATAGAGCGCGACATCGGCGCGCTTCAGCAGTTCGGACATCGACGTATCGTCCGCCTCCATGAAGGTGACACCGATGCTGCAGCCACTGGTGACACGGTTGCGCTTCAGCTCGAACGGCTCCTCGAAGAGCGTGCAGATCGTGCGGCAGACATTCTCGATCTTGCCCTCGGACGGATGCCCCGCGATCGTCACCACGAATTCGTCGCCACCGAGCCGGTAGACGCGGGCGACCGTGGAGAGTGCGCGCCGCAGCCGATCGGCAATCGCCTCCAGCAGCGCGTCGCCCGCATCATGGCCAAGACTGTCATTGACGAACTTGAAGCGATCGAGATCGATGAGCAGTAACGCCGGTCGCGCATCCTCATCCTCATCCTCCACCGCAGCCTGGATGTCCCGCTCCAGGCAGAAGCGGTTGCCGAGCCCGGTCAGCCGGTCATGATAGGCATCGTGCGACAACCGCTGTTCCGTCTGCCGCCGCTGGGCAAGCTCTTCGATGAGCTGCGCCTTGGAGCGGCCGATCTGGTAGAAACCGACGCCGAAAAACACCGGCATGAGGGCGAGCGCCGTCGCGGTGGGAGCGGAAAAGCCAAAAAGACTGGCCTGCGTTTCATCACGCAAAAGCTGGTCGGCGGCAAAACACAGGGTTGGAAGGAAAGCTCCGAAAACGGACCCCGTCAGCGCATAACGCTGCTCGATCCTCGGCAACAAGGTTTTCAACATCATGTAACCCTAAACCGTTGTTATCATGACAACAGGGTGCGTGCGAACCGCCATCGGCCCGGTGATGTTTCTAGCCGACAAACAATGACAGAGTGTTAAGCGAAGGTTGGCGTTCACCTGCCAGATTCAGCGGGTCCAAATTTCTTCGGAACACTCGGCGCCTATGTGCGTTGGAACCATGTTGTCATTCGCGTGCGGGGCTTTGCGCGAGTATCGAGTGAAAAGGACCATCACATGAAATCCATCATTTTCGGTGCCGCCGGCATCCTCGTCACCGCCAGCGCGCTGCCGGCTTTCGCGGCTGACATGACCATCGCCGAACCGCCCGTGGAAACGCCCATCGTGGAGGCGGCACCCGGCATTTACGACTGGGGCGGTTTCTATGTCGGTGTGAACACCGGCTATGCCTGGACCGGCGTCAATTCCGACGGCCCGGCGCCGGCCATCGACCAGCGCATCGGCGGTTTCGCGCTCGGCGCCTTCGCCGGCTACAACGTCTTCAACGATGGCTGGGTCTACGGCGTTGAAGCCGATGTCAAACACGACTTCAACAATGATCGCTTCGCTTCCGGCGGCACGACCTACGAGGCGGAGACGAAATGGGGCGGGTCGGTCCGCGCGCGTCTCGGCTATGCCTTCGACCGCACGCTGGTCTATGCGACGGGCGGCTGGGCCTTCACCAATGCCGCACTCGAAAACGTCGATACCGGCGTGAAGGAAAAGGATACGTCCCATGGCTGGACGGTCGGCGCCGGCGTCGAGCAGGCCTTTACCGACACCGTGGCCGGACGCCTTGAATATCGCTACACCGACTATCGCAGCTCCGACATCTTCCAGGCTGCGGGCCGGGACGGCGATCTCGATTCGCATTCCATCATGCTCGGCGTCAGCATGAAATTCTGACCGGCAATCCGGGCGGCGTTCGCGTCGCCCGTTTTAACCGACCGCTAACCGTAATTTTACGAAAATCCGCGATAGGTCGAGGACCTGTCTCGCGCGCTCCCCTTTACGGCCCGCTTCGTTCGAGGCAGGATCGGTAATCGCGCGAACCACGGGACCTCCATGCGTCGGCTCATTCTGGCTTTGCTGCCTCTCGCCCTCCTCGCCACATCGTGCTCCACCACCGATTACGACCTCGTGTCGACGGCATCGGTTCCGCCCCGCTTCGAAGACAAGGATCCGCAGGATTTCGGCGCACGCACGCCGCATCGCCATCAGGTGCACGGCATCGACGTCTCCAAGTGGAACGGCGATATCGACTGGCCTTCGGTGAAGAGCGGCGGCGTCTCCTTCGCCTTCCTGAAGGCGACCGAGGGCACGGACCGCATCGACGCCCGCTTTGGCGAATACTGGCGCGGCGCGCGCGCCGCCGGCTTGGCCCATGCGCCCTATCATTTCTATTATTTCTGCTCGACGGCGGATGCCCAGGCCGACTGGTTCATCGCCAATGTGCCGAAGGAGGCCGTGCAGCTTCCCCCCGTTCTGGACGCCGAATGGAACCCGGACTCGCCCACCTGCACGACCCGCCCGCCGGCGGACGAGGTGCGCACCGCGCTGCAGCGCTTCATGGACCGCCTCGAAAAGCACTACGGCAAACGGCCGATCATCTACACCACGGTCGATTTCCACCGCGACAATCTCGTCGGCCATTTCGAAGGCTATCATTTCTGGCTGCGCTCGGTGGCGAACCATCCGGAAAACATCTATTCGGCGCGCAAATGGGCCTTCTGGCAATATACCTCGACGGGCGTTGTGCCGGGCATTTCGACGAACACGGACATCAACGTCTTTGCTGGCTCCGCCAAGAACTGGAACACGTGGGTCGCCTCGGTCTCCCGCTAGGTCCGTAAACAATTGCGTGAAAAGGGCGACCGCCCGCTGCGGTTGCCCTTTTCTTCTTGCTTCCGTCACATTCATTTGAGACAGCCGGGCAACCAGAGCCCGCCGGACAGAGCTTGCGACGACGGGCACCATCGAAGACAGCAGGGCAACGGACCCTTAGGGAGTATTGAGATGCGGCTGAACCTGAAGACGACACTTGCAGCTGGCCTGACGGCCCTTCTTTTCGCCGGCGCCGCGCACGCCCAGACGGCGACCGCGACGGCACCGGCCTGCGGTGGCGATCTCGACGCATTCCTTCAGGGCGTGAAGGCTGAGGCCCAGACGCTCGGCGTTTCCGCCGAGGTTGCCGACCGCGCGCTCGCCGGTGCGGCTCTCGACCCGAAGGTCTTGTCGCGTGACCGCGCACAGGGCGTCTTCCGCCAGACCTTCCTTGAATTCTCCAAGCGCACGGTCAGCCAGGCCCGCCTCGATATCGGCCGCAAGAAGCTGAAGGAGCTTTCCGGCGTCTTCGGCCGCGCCGAGCAGGAGTTCGGCGTGCCCGGCCCTGTCATCGCCGCCTTCTGGGCCATGGAAACCGACTTCGGCGCCGTGCAGGGCGATTTCATCACCCGCAACGCCCTCGTGACGCTCGCACACGACTGCCGCCGTCCGGAAATCTTTCGCCCGCAGCTTCTCGCGGCCATCGAGATGGTCGGGCACGGCGATCTCGACCCGAACGGTACGACGGGCGCCTGGGCCGGTGAAATCGGCCAGGTGCAGATGCTGCCGCGCGACATCATCGCCTATGGCGTGGATGGCGACGGCGATGGCCACATCGACGTCAAGCGGAGTTCGCCGGATGCGATCCTGACGGCCGCAAAGTTCATCCAGAGCCTCGGCTTCACCAAGGGACAGCCCTGGATCCAGGAAGTCTCGGTTCCCGACACCCTGCCCTTCGAAAAGACCGGCCTGCAGTCTGGCATGAAGGCCGCCGACTGGTTTGCGCTGGGCGTCACGCCGCGCGATGGCGACACCACTTTCGGCAATCTCGAAGCCTCGGTGGTTCTGCCGCAGGGTCGCAATGGCCCGGCCTTCATGACCTATCCGAACTTCAACATCTATCTCGAATGGAACCAGTCGTTCATCTACACGACCTCGGCCGCCTATTTCGCGACCCGCCTTGCCGGCGCTCCGCCCTATGAGCGTGGCACTCCGGAAGAGGGCCTCTCTGAAGAGGCCATGAAACAGTTGCAGACCAGGCTGCAGGGTCTCGGCCACGATGTCGGCAAGATCGACGGCATTCTGGGTTCCGGCACACGCGCGGCCATTCAGAAGGAGCAGCAGCGGCTTGGCCTTCCCGCCGACGGCTGGGCAACGCAAGGCCTGCTTTCCGCCCTTTGACGAAATCGGGTGGCGGTTGCCCGCCCCGGTGCTATGACACCTGACAGACTGAGAGCGGCAGCACGGTCGGACCGGCGGCCGCTCTTCTCGTTGGTGCATGGATTGGGAGGGGAAAGATGGACAATTCGGTGACGGCACCGGCCCGTATGAACGCGCAGACCTGGGGTCTGCTGGCGCTGCTCGGCATGATCTGGGGCGGCTCGTTCTTCTTCGCCCGCGTCGCCGTCGGCCATGTGCCGCCGGCGACGCTCGTGCTGCTGCGGGTCGGCATCGCGGCCCTTGCCCTCCATATCTACATCGCCGGCCGCTTCGGGATCTATGAGACGCTGCGCGCCCGCTGGCGGGAGTTCCTGCTGCTCGGCCTCATCAACAATGCCGTGCCGCATATGCTGATCTTCCTCGGCCAGACGCAGATCGGCGCAGGCCTCGCCTCCATCCTCAACGCGACGACGCCGATCTTCACCGTGCTCATCGCCAACCAGCTGACGTCGGACGAAAAGCTCTCCTCCCAAAAGATCGCCGGCTGCCTTATCGGCCTCGTCGGCACGGCCGTACTGATCGGCCCACGGGCACTCGCCCCCTTTACCGGCGACAGCGGCCCGCCGCTCTGGGCCGTCCTTCTCCCCGTGCTCGCCGCCGTCTCCTACGGGTTCGCCGCGACCTACGGCAAACGTTTCCGCGGCACCGCCCCGCCGGTCATCGCCGCCGGCCAGCTGACGGCCTCCACGCTCCTCATGCTGCCGGTCTCCTTCGCGCTCGATACACCCTGGCAACTCGCGATGCCCCCTCTGCCGGCAATCCTTGCCGTGCTCGCGCTCGCGCTCCTCTCCACCGCCTACGGCTACATCCTGTTCTTCCGCATCATGGCTGCCGCCGGCGCCACCAACACGTCGCTCGTCACGCTGCTCGTGCCGCCAAGCGCCATTCTCGCCGGCATGCTCTTCCTCGGCGAAACGCTGACGCCGCTCGGCATTCTGGGGATGGCACTGGTTCTCTTCGGCCTCGTGGTGCTGGACGGACGCCCCGTCGCACGCCTGCGACGGGGCTAGAGCGAGCCCCGCAAAAACACCCGCGCTGATCTGTCAGGAAACGCGAGAATGGCTTCAACGACTCACGAGCGGGGGAACAAAAAATCATCCTGATCGTTTCGTTAAACTGCCGCGGTTGCGGAGCCGACCTGCACCAGTATGGTAAATGAACAATGTCGGCACACGTCATCTGGTAAGGATTGTGAATTTTTTGCGGCAAGCACAATAGCGCAGAAAATTCAGCGATTTAGCGCTGTGAATAACTGCTGGGCGACGCCCGGATGTTGCAATGCAGCAACAAAACGCCTTTCCAACACGCTTTTTTCGGTCGTAGTATCGACCGGTAAACGCAAGGAGGTCAGCCATGGGACTCACACATTCCTTGAATGTTCTGATGATCAGTGCAGCGTTCCTCTTCGTCGCCACCATGATTTTTATGTAGGCGACCAAAGCGCAGTCAGAGAGGCCGGGGAACAAAACCAACAAACCCTGCCGTACCTATTAAAAAATGCATGGCCCCGGAAACGGCGCCATGCATTTTCGTTTGGATGGCATTTTCATTTGGAAGGCGTCTGCATTCGGAAGCCTGGGCGTTACGCCGCGGCACCCGTTACACGACGCTGGCGATCGTTCCGCGCGAAACCGACGCCGTCGCACACGGCCGACACCATCGCGGCGCGGTTCATCGTGTAGAAATGGAACTCCGAAATGCCGCGGGCGATCAGATCGCTCACCTGCCGCGTCGCAAGCTCGATGGCGACGGCGGCACGCTCCTGCGGCCGGTCGTCGAACGGGCCGAGGCGGTCCGCCAGCCATCCCGGTACGCTGGCGCCACAGAGGCCGGCGAATTTCTGGACCTGCGAGAGGTTATGCACCGGCAGGATGCCCGGCACCACCGGGATGGTGATGCCCGCCTTGCGCACGCGCTCGAGATAACGCTCGAAATCGTCGTTCTCGAAGAAGAACTGCGTCAGCGCACGGGTCGCGCCCGCGTCCACCTTGCGCTTGAGCATATCGACATCGGCGGCGACATCAGGGCTCTGCGGGTGCTTTTCCGGATAGGCCGAGACGGAGATCTCGAAATCGGCAAGGCCGCGCAGGCCTGCCGTCAGTTCGGCCGCATTGGCATAGCCGCCGGGATGCGGCTGATAGGGTGTGCCCACACCGCCCGGCGGATCGCCACGCAACGCGACGAAGTGCTTGACGCCGACAGCCTGGAAGTCGGCGACGACGGCATGGACCTCTTCCTTCGTGGCGCCGACGCAGGTGAGATGCGAGGCGGCCGGCAGGCCCATCTTGAGGAGATGACGGACCGTTGCCAGCGTCGGCTCCTTGGTGGAGCCACCGGCGCCATAGGTGACCGACATGAAGCCCGGATCATAGGCCGAAAGCGCGGCAGCCGTCTCCCAAAGCTGTCCTTCGGCTTCCGCGGATTTCGGCGGAAAGAACTCGAAAGACAGGCGGATGTCCTTGCGGGCTGGGATGGCGGTCGCCTGGGTCATGTCAACTCCTCCTGCGGATGGCAACGGGGTCGGCCGCCTGTTCGCGAGTATCGCGGGCGAGCCAGATGGTAACGGTGAGCGCGTCGGCGGCCGAAGGCACGGGCTTGAGGTCGACGACCTCCTCGACGGAAAGGCCCGCCTTTTCCAGCCATTCGGACATGGTCTGATGCGAGAAACCGAGGCGAATATGGGCGTGCTCGTCGCGCAGGTGTTCAAGCGCATGCGGGGCGAGGTCGATGATGGCAAGACGGCCGCCGGGCGCCAGCATGCGCGCCGCCTCCCCCACCGCCGCTTCCGGCTCGTCGAGGAAGTGCAGCACCTGGTGGATCGTCACGACGTCGAATTCATCGCGCTCCAGCGGCAGGTTGAAGATATCGCCGTGGCGGATCGACGCCTTGGTGATGCCGGCGCGGTCGAGATTGGCGCGCGCCACCGCCAGCATGTCGCGGCTGGCATCGACACCGACGCCGCGGCGGTACAAGCCTTCAAAGAGCTGGAGGATGCGGCCCGTGCCGGTGCCGAGGTCGAGGAACCCGTCGACCGGCTCGGTGCCGATCATCGCGGCAAGCTTGGCTTCCACTTCCGCCTCGCTGACATGGAGGCGCCGCACGGCGTCCCATTCGGCCGCGTTGCGGCTGAAATAGGCCTGCGCCTTGTCGGAACGGATCTTCTTCAGGGCCCGCAGCCGCTCGTCGTCGCGGGCAAAGACAGCATCGGCCGGGTCGGATGCATCCAGAAGCTGGCGCACAAGCGTAACCGCCGCGCCGCCCTGGCTGAGGCGGAAGAAGGCCCAGGCCCCTTCCTGGTAGCGATCGACGAGCGCCGCTTCGGCGAGCAGCTTCAGATGGCGCGAGATGCGCGGCTGGGACTGGCCGAGAATATCGGTCAGGTCCGTCACCGTCAGGTCGCCATGCGACAGCAGCGCGAGCAGGCGAAGGCGCGTCGGCTCGCCCGCCGCCTTCAAGATCTCCACGATGTCGTCCAGTCCGAGTTTGTCGCCCATGATCTTCCCAATCAAGACATAAAGATATGTTTATGTGATTAATTCACGTCGCGCAAGGCAAAATCCGCGCCGCCGATCTTTCCATCAACGGGCCCAAAGAAAAACCCCGGCGAACCGGGGTTTTTCAAAGAGAGCGAACAATCGCTTCCGTTTCGGCAACGGCTGGGTTTCAGCCGCTCGACGATCAGCGCGTCAGGCGCTTGTAGGACTGGCTGCCGGGGTTGAGGGCATCGGGGCCGAGGCGGCGGACCTTGTCCTCCTCGTAATCCTCGAAGTTGCCTTCGAACCATTCGACATGGCCATCGCCTTCAAAGGCCAGGATATGCGTCGCGAGACGGTCGAGGAACATGCGATCGTGGCTGATGATGATCGCGCAGCCGGCAAAGTTTTCCAGCGCGCTTTCCAGCGCACCCAGCGTTTCCGTATCGAGGTCGTTGGTCGGTTCGTCGAGCAGCAGCACGTTGCCGCCGGCCTTCAGCATCTTGGCAAGGTGCACGCGGTTGCGCTGGCCGCCCGAGAGATTGCCGACCTTCTGCTGCTGGTCGCCACCCTTGAAGTTGAAGGCGCCGCAATAGGCGCGCGAGTTCATGTCGAACTTGCCGAGCTTGATGACTTCGGCGCCGCCGGAGATTTCCTCCCAGACGGTCTTGTTGCCGTCGAGCGCATCGCGGCTCTGGTCGACGTAACCGAGATGCACGGTATCGCCGATGCGGATCGACCCCGCGTCCGGCTGCTCCTGGCCGGTGATCATCTTGAACAGCGTCGACTTGCCGGCACCGTTCGGGCCGATGATGCCGACGATGCCGCCCGGCGGCAGCTTGATCGACAGATCGTTGATCAGCGTGCGGCCCTCAAAGCCCTTCTTGATGCCTTCCAGTTCGATGACCACGTTGCCGAGACGCTCGGAAACCGGGATGATGATCTGCGCATCGCCGGGCCGGATGTTTTCGGCCGCATCGACCAGCTGTTCATAGGCCTTGATACGGGCCTTGGACTTGGCCTGACGCGCCTTCGGGCTGGACGCGATCCATTCCTGTTCGCGCGACAGCGCCTTCTGGCGACCGGCTTCCTCGCGGCTTTCCTGCTTCATGCGCTTGGCCTTGGCCTGCAGATAGGCGGAGTAATTACCTTCGTAGGGAATGCCGCGGCCGCGGTCGAGTTCGAGGATCCAGCCCGTCACGTTGTCGAGGAAGTAGCGATCATGGGTGATCATCATCACGGCGCCGGGATAGTCGCGCAGGTGCTTTTCCAGCCAGGCGATGGTTTCGGCGTCGAGGTGGTTGGTCGGTTCGTCGAGCAGCAGCAGATCCGGCTGCGACAGGAGCAGGCGGCAGAGCGCGATGCGGCGGCGTTCACCACCCGACAGCAGCGTGACGTCGGACTCCTTCGGCGGGCAGCGCAACGCTTCCATCGCCATCTCGACCTGCTGCTCCAGATCCCAAAGGTTCTGGCTGTCGATGATGTCCTGGAGCTTGGCCCCTTCATCCGCCGTCTCGTCGGAATAGTTCATCATCAGCTCGTTGTAGCGGTCGATGATGGCGGTCTTGTCGGCAACGCCGACCATGACGTTCTCGAACGCGGTCTTGGTCGGATCCAGGTGCGGTTCCTGCTCCAGGTAGCCGACGGTCGCGCCCTCGGCGAGCCAGGCTTCACCGGTAAATTCCGTGTCCTGACCGGCGATGATGCGCAGCACCGTCGACTTACCGGCACCGTTCGGGCCGAGGATACCGATCTTGGCATCGGGATAGAACGACAGGTTGACGTTCTCGAGGATTTTCTTGGCGCCGTAGGCCTTGTTGAGCCCCGACATGTGGTAGATGAACTGACGTGCCATGCAAACGCGCTCCGGATCGGATAAATTTGCCCGCTATGTAGGGTAATTCTCCGCCCGCGGCAATCTGTGAAAGCCGCGGCGCACAGGCGAATGGCACGGAATCGCCTCCCCAGCCGGCGAACCGCACACCTCATCGAACATGCCCGGCATCCCCGTCAGGCCCTGCTAGCCCGCCTTGGCGATGCCCGTCGCGCCCTCGGTGCAGCGCGACTTGGTCGGTGAGGAGCCATCGATCAGCGTCTCGAGCTTTCCATCGCCCGTCGCGAGGCCGATGGTGAGGCCGATGACGATGGGCTTGCCGTCGGCTCCCTTGCGGCAGCCGAGGCGCACGCGCTCGCCGGCACCGGGGCCGAAGGCCTTGTCGAAGGCGGCACGCACTTCCGTCAATGTGATCACGGCCCCGGCCTTGCCGGCAAAAAGAGCAGGCAGCGGCGAAGCGTTCAACTGGTCGAGCAGGTCGAGCGAGCGGCTGTAATAGGCTTCCGCCGACGTGGCGACGCAACTGCCGCTTCTCAGCCACTGCTGCCGGTCGAGCCCGAGCTTTGCGGCGGGCATGGCGACCAGCAGGCGATCCTTGGTGCCGGACGCCAGCACGATACCCGGCAGGTCCGTCCATTTGCCCTTGCGCGCCTTCTGCTTAAGAGCGGCGTCGATGCCGCAATAGCTCTTTTTCGCCTGAAAACGGCTCAACAGCGAGAATTGCTTCGCGGCGGCCGACGTCGCCGCGAAATCGGCGCAGCCGCGGCTCTTCGGCCGCGCTGCACAATAGCCGGGCTGCCAGCTGACGGACAGCACTTCGCGCATGACGTCGGTTGCCGGCGCCGACTGCGCGACGGCAGGAAGCGGGGCAACA
This sequence comes from Shinella sp. CPCC 101442, assembly GCF_024704725.1. Classification (GTDB taxonomy): domain Bacteria; phylum Pseudomonadota; class Alphaproteobacteria; order Rhizobiales; family Rhizobiaceae; genus Shinella. The sequence continues at coordinate 528,933 of NZ_JALIQS010000003.1, forward strand.
AACCAGGCGAGACATAGGGCAACGAAGGAAAAGACGGCTTTGAACGGCAAGGCAGCATTCGTCATCATGACCGGCTCCCGAATGAGAACAAAACAAGATCATTTACAACTAAAAATCCCAAAATTGCAACCATGAATCGGAAAAATCGCGAAAAGCGCGAGGCATTGTAAAAATACACGCCGCATCCCGTTGTCTTTGCAGGGCAAATCGCGTTGACCTGTCGGAAATGGGAGGAAATGCCGTGTTTTCAGAGGCCGAGACGCTGAAAAGCGCAAGCGGAGCGCGGCTTGCGCTGCGATACGAGGCGGCGCGTGGCGAGGCGCGCGGCATCCTGCTTCTGAGCCACGGCCTTGCCGAACACAGCGCGCGCTACGCCACCTTTGCGGCCCGCATGGCGGACGATGGTTTTCACGTCTACGCCCACGATCATCGCGGCCATGGCTTCACCACCACACCGGATGCGGCACGTGGCCAGTTCGCCCCGCGCAGTGGTATTTCCTATGTCATCGCGGATATGCGGGCGGTGCGCGACCACGCGGTCGGGCGGCACCCGAACCTGCCGGTCGTGCTCTTCGGTCACTCCATGGGCGGGTTGCTGGCGCTTGCCTTCGCCGAGGCGCATCCGGCGGATATCGACGCGCTCGCCGTCTGGAACTCCAATCTCGAACCCGGTTTTGCCGGGCGCATCGCGCAGGTCGTGCTGGCGGGCGAGCGCATGCTGAAGGGCTCGGACGTACCGAGCGACATCCTGCCCCGCCTCACCTTCGCCGCCTGGGGTAAAGCGATCGCCGGCAGACGCACGGCGTTCGACTGGCTTTCGCACGAAACCGCGCAGGTGGATGCCTATATCGCCGATCCGCTCTGCGGCTTCGACATCAATGTTTCCATGTGGATCGACATTTTCGCCGTCACCTTTGCCGACGCGTCGGCGGAAAGCCTTGCGAAGCTTCCGAAAGACCTGCCGATCAACCTTGTCGGCGGCGCGGAGGATCCGGCCACCGATGGCGGCCGGGCGACGCTCGCCTTTGCCGAGCGACTGAAAAAATCGCGGCTTGAGGACGTCACGACAACAGTCTATCGCGGCATGCGCCACGAAACACTGAATGAAAGCCCGGCGCTGCGCGATCCTGCCATCGAAGCCTTTGCCGGCTGGTGCCGGCGGGTCACTGCGCAAAAGCCGGTTCGGGAACACGCATGACCACACCGCATATCACGCCGGCGCGCCAGGAGATCGGCCTCGGCCTCCTCCTCATGGTCCTGTCGGTGCTTATCTCGCCGATCATCGATATTTTCGCCAAGCTCGCGGTGACGGCCGTTCCGGCGACCGAGATCACTTTCGTGCGCCTGCTCTTCCAGATGACGGTCCTCGCGCCGATCTGTCTCTATCGCGGCACGCTATTCGATGTGACCTGGCGGAGGATGGGGCTGCACGGGGCGCGCGGCCTGCTGATGGCGATCACGATGATCAGTTTCGTCACGCCGCTTGCCGTGATGGAAGTCGCCGACGCCATCGCCATCTTCTTCGTCGAGCCGATCATCCTGACCATCCTGAGCGCGATCTTCCTCAGGGAAACCATCGGCTGGCGGCGCTACACGGCCTGCGGCGTCGGCTTCTTCGGCTCGCTGCTCGTCATCCAGCCGAGCCTGCAGGAGGTGGGGCTGATTGCGTTGCTGCCGGTGGTCGCCGCCTTTTCGCTCGCCCTCTTCTTCCTCCTGACGCGTCTCGTCGCGCAGAAGGAGGATCCGTGGTCCATGCAGTTCTATGCCGGGTTCTGGGGTGCGGTGATTGCCGGCCTGCTGCTTCTCGTGGGCAGCCGCGCGGGCATCTCCTTCCTGACGCCCGTCGTGCCGGATATGCAGCACACGTTCTATATCGCGGGCGCGGCCGTCGCCGCCACCATTGCGGGCGTGCTCGGCGTCTACGCCTATCGCTCGGCGCCCGCCTCCACTTTGGCGCCGCTGCAGTATCTCGAAATCGTTTCGGCGACGATCCTCGGCTGGTGGGTGTTCGGCGATCTGCCGGATGCGCTCAAATGGCTCGGCATCGCCATCATCATCGCATCGGGCCTCTACGTCATCTGGCGCGAACGCAAGCTCAACAAGACAGGCGCGACGCCGCCCGTTTCGGCACCTATCTGACGAAGGCCGGTCGGCGCTCGTCCTGGCGGGCATCATGTCAGTCTCAGGCGTCATGATGTCCTCCCGGCCTTCGGCTATCGTGCCCGGCGGCTTTTTGTTATCCAAGGGAAAACGGGCGAAAAGCCCGGCGGCTTGCCATGTGCGCGGCCATCCAGGAGGAGTACACGATGGAGAAGTCGAACCTGCCGCTTTCCGGCATCAGGGTCATCGAGCTGGCGCGCGTTCTGGCCGGCCCCTGGGCCGGGCAGATGCTGGCCGATCTCGGCGCCGATGTCATCAAGATCGAGAACCCCGACGGCGGCGACGATACGCGCGCCTGGGGGCCGCCCTTCGTCATGGGCAAGGACGACGAAAACCTGTCCGCCGCCTACTACCACTCCACCAACCGCGGCAAGCGCTCCATCAGCGTCGACCTGAAGACGGAGGAAGGCCGCGAGACCGTCCACCGCCTCATCGCCACGGCCGACATCGTCATCGAGAACTTCAAGGTCGGCGGGCTCACAAAATACGGGCTCGACTACCAGAGCCTCGCAAAGAAACACCCCAAACTGATCTATTGCTCGATCACCGGATTCGGCCAGGACGGGCCCTATGCCGCCCGTGCCGGCTATGACTATATCGTGCAGGGCATGTCCGGCTTCATGTCGGTGACCGGCGCGCCGGATGGCGAGCCGATGAAGGCTGGCGTCGCCATCGCCGATATCTTCACCGGCATCTATGCCGTCACCGCCATCCAGGCAGCGCTCATCCACGTCATGAAGACCGGCGAGGGGCAGCATGTCGATATGGCGCTGCTCGACGTGCAATCCGCCGTCATGGCGAACCAGAACATGAATTTCCTCGCCTCCGGCAAGGCACCGACGCGGCTCGGCAATGCCCACCCGAATATCTCGCCCTACGAGGTGGTGCCGGCGTCCGATGGCCACATCATCCTCGCCGTCGGCAATGACGGACAGTTCCGCAAGCTGTGCGGTCTCCTGAAACTCGACGGTGTGCCAGACGACGAGCGCTTCGCCACCAATCGGGCCCGCGTCGCCAACCGCGTCGAGGTCCGCCGCCTCGTCACAGAGGCGACGGCCGGGCTCTCCAAGGCCGAATTGCTCGATGCCTGCGAGCGCGAGGGCGTACCGGCCGGGCCGATCAACTCGATTGCCGAGACCTTCGACGACCCGCAGGTGAAGGCGCGCGGCATGCGCGTCGATCTGCCGGATGCCGAGGGCAATCTCATTCCCGGCGTGCGCACGCCGATTGTTTTCTCCGGCACGCCGCTCGTCTACGATCGTCCGAGCCCGCGGCTCGGAGAACACACCGACGCCGTGATGGCAGAACTCGAAACGCTCGAAGCAGGAAAGAAAAAAGCATGAAGACCGGTGGCCAGCTGATCGTCGACGCCCTCGTTGCCAATGGCGTCAAACGCGTCGCCTGCGTGCCGGGCGAAAGCTACCTCGCCGTGCTCGATGCGCTGCACGACACGGATGTCGACGTGCTCGTCTGCCGCCAGGAAGGCGGCGCGGCGATGATGGCGGATTGCTGGGGCCGGCTGACCGGCGAACCCGGCATCTGCATGGTCACGCGCGGCCCTGGCGCCACCAACGCTTCGGCAGGCCTGCACATCGCACGGCAGGATTCCATTCCGATGATCCTGTTCATCGGCCAGGTGCAGCGCGATGCGCGCGAGCGCGAGGCCTTCCAGGAAGTGGAGTACCGCCGCGCCTTCACCGAGGTCGCCAAATGGGTGGCGGAGATCGACGACGCGCGCCGCATTCCGGAGTTCGTCACCCGCGCCTTCGCCGTCGCGACATCCGGCCGTCCCGGCCCCGTCGTGCTGGCGCTGCCAGAGGACATGCTGACGGACCAAGTCGATACGGTCGATGCGAAAGCCCATATGCCGGTCGAGGCCCATCCCGGCGCCAAGCAGGTTGCTGAATTCGCAAAGCTGCTGGAGGCGGCCGAACGCCCGCTTATCATTCTCGGCGGCACGCGCTGGTCGGAGGAAAGCGTCGCCGCCTTCACGGACTTTGCCGAGCGCTGGTCGCTACCGGTCGCCTGTTCGTTCCGCCGGCAGATGCTGTTCGATCACCAGCACCCCAACTACGTGGGCGATTCCGGCATCGGCATCAATCCGGCGCTGGGCAAGGAGATCCGCGAGGCGGACCTCGTCGTCCTGCTCGGCGGCCGCTACTCCGAAATGCCCTCTTCCACCTATAGCCTGTTGCAGGTGCCCTACCCGCAGCAGAAGCTGGTGCATGTCTATCCCGATCCGTCCGAACTCGGCCGTGTCTACCGGCCGGACCTTGCCGTCTGCGCGGCGCCGGAGGATTTCGTCGCCGCCCTCGACGGTATCTCACCGAAGGCGGCACCCCGCTGGGCCGCCCGCACGGCGGCCATGCACGAATCCTTCCTGAAGTGGTCGACGCCGCCGATGGGCGGTCCCGGCGACGTGCAGATGGGGCCGATTATGGCGTGGCTCGAAGAGAACGTCGCCGATGACACGATCTTCACCAATGGCGCCGGCAACTATGCAACGTGGGTGCACCGCTTCCACCGCTTCCGCCGCTTCGCGACACAGGCGGCGCCGACCTCCGGCTCCATGGGCTACGGCCTGCCGGCGGCCGTTGCCGCCAAGCAGCTCTTCCCGGAGCGCGAGGTCATCTGCTTTGCGGGCGACGGCTGCTTCATGATGCACGGCCAGGAATTCGCCACCGCCGTGCGTTACAAGCTTCCGATCATCACCGTCGTCGTCAACAACGGCATCTACGGCACGATCCGCATGCATCAGGAGCGGGAATATCCCGGCCGCGTCAGCGCCACGGATCTCACCAATCCCGATTTCGCAGCGCTCGCCGTCGCCTATGGCGGGCATGGCGAAACCGTGGAAAAGACGGAAGACTTTGCGACCGCGTTCCTGCGCGCCCGCGCCAGCGGCAAACCCGCCATCATCGAGGTGAAGCTCGATCCGGAGGCGATCACGCCGACACGCACGCTGTCGGATATCCGTAGCGGGAAGTGATTTTAGGGGGCGGTGAAAACCGCCCCTTTCGGTTTCAGCCGCGCAGGTGTTGCGCTTGCTCGTAGGTCTTCGTCGAGCGCATGCCGGAGCGGCAATAGCCGAGCATCGGGCGCGGCAGGTCGTCAAGCGCATCCATCATGCCGTTGACGGCTTCCACCGTTACACCCATCGGACCAACCGGCACATGGGCGGTCTCGATGCCGAGTTCTCCGGCGCGGGCAGCGATGGCGGAAAATTCCGGCTGGCCCGCTTCCTCATGGTCCGGGCGGTGGCAGACGATGGACTTGAAGCCCATGGCGGCGATCGCATCGAGGTCCTCGACGGTAATCTGGCCGGAGACGGAATATTCGTCGTTGATCTCACGGATATCCATGGGGCGCGGGTCCTTTCCGAATTGCTGCGCTCACCGTTTAAGCCCGCACCGACGGAGCGTCAATCGTCCGGCATCTAGCGGACTTCGAAGGAGAGACCGTAGCTGACGGTTTCACCCGTCGAAAAATCCGGCGCCTCCCCCGAGGCGATCAGCGCCTCGCGTGAAACGAGCCGGTGCGAGACCGGCTCGATGCCAAGCACCGCGCAACCCGGCGACTGGTTCCGCCAGACCTGGAGATAGGGCAAGGTATCGGTGCGGAAGCGGATAAACATGCTGCGCCCACCAAGCGAGGCGATCGGCCCGACGGCGATCTCCGCCCAGCCATGTTCGGCCGTCTCGGCCGCGGGCACGCAGAAAATCGTCATGTCCCCCTCGTCGAAACGCCACGGCAGGCCGCCGTCCGGCAGCATCGCGCCGGTCAGCCGGGTATTGTCGTCGAAGAGGCCGGTGCCGAAATTGATATGGTACATCGCAAAGGGCGGCCAAGCTTTCTTGCCACTGTTGGTAACGGTGTCATCCAGCGTGATATGGCCGGTGCGCCGGTCAGCACGCCAGTTGCGCGCCAATTCGGCCGTGCCGCCGTGCGCGAGCGAAACAGCGACATGCCCTTCGCAGACCATCTGGCCCTCATCCTCCTCGATCAGGATATCGCGCGCCGGATGAGACGACAGCGAGCCGTGCAGCGGATAGCGCTGGCCGTCGGTGGCACCCTCGATCGGCACCGGGTGACGGATGTGATCCGGCCCGCAGGTGAAGAGAAAACCCGGCAGCGCCCTGTCGATACGCGGATCGCCATCAGAAGGAATGGCCGATCCGGGTGACAGATCGACGCCATGGAAGATCGCGCTGCCGACATCCAGCGCCGACTGCGGCGTCAGTTCGAGACGGAAGGACTGGTCTTGCGTATCGGCGGTCAGGGCGAAGGTCATCCGGGGCTCCGGCAAAGGCGATGAGATCGACTCATGCTAGTGGGAACGTTTCGCGGGCGCCACCGTTTGCCCTCTGTCGGCACATGAATTTTCGCCGAGGCGAAGAACCGATCACAAGTTTTTGCATTCGGCATTGACGTTACGTTCACCATCGATTCAGTTTTTCCATATTAAGGTCTGAATTGAAGTGTTCCGTCCGCGCGATATGTGCAAGCTGGCAGGTCAAAAGTCGTGAATTCTATTTTGAGAACAAGCATTTCGCTCCTCATGGCAGCTTCCGTCACGGGAATCGCCCTGGTGCCTGCGCACGCACAACAGCCCTCCCGCGAGACGGTTCTCGTCTCCCCGGAAGGCGATATTCTCGATTATATCCCCAACGACGGCAGCGTTCGCTGGGCGCGCGATAATCGTGGCAACTCGGTTCTCGTCGACAACTGGGGCAACGTCGTCGCGACCGCCATGCCGGCCGGACGCTACTTCGCGCGCAACAACGACTACCGTCGTGACCGCTATCGCGATGTCAGCGGCTATCCGGAAACCGACCCGGACTACTTTCCGCCGGCGCCCTCGTCCGACTTCGGCGATGACCTGACCACCAGTTCCGTTCCCGAAATGCGCGAGGCGCTGCCGGGTGATATCGAGCGCCAGACGCTGCCCGATGCCGACTTCGGCAATTCGCAGGAGATGCCCGACTTCAACGACGACAGCGCCGCCTTGCCCGAGACGACCGACCCCAATGCCGAATTCGTGCCCGGCCCGAAATTCGAACCGGCAACGGCCCTCGGCAAGATGTCCTCGGCCGAGATCACCGCGCTTCAGGTGTTCCTCGACCGCGAGGGTTTTTCACCCGGCGTGATCGACGGCAAGAAGGGCTCGAACGTCACCAAGGCGATCGAGGCCTGGCAGAACGCGACGGGCGACACGCTCGACCCGAACAACGCGGACGACATTCTGGAGCGCCTGCGCCTTTCCGGCGGCATGGCCTTCACGACTTACGAGATCAGCGCCGCCGATGCCGCCGGCCCGTACGTTGCTGCCATCCCGGAAGACTACGCGCAGAAGGCCGCGCTGCCGCACCTCTCCTACACCTCGACCACCGAGATGCTGGCGGAAAGGTTCCACATGGACGAGGCCTATCTCAAGGAGATCAATCCGGGCGTCAATTTCACGATCCCCGGCACGATCGTGAAGGTCATCGACACGGGTGCGGCAAAAACCGGCAAGGTGGCGAAGATCCTCGCCGACAAGGGCCGCAAGCAGGTGCTCGCCTATGACGAAAACGGCACGCTGATTGCCGCCTATCCCGCGAGCATCGGCTCGGCCGATACGCCCTCGCCTTCCGGTCTGGTCACCGTCGAGCGGATCGCGCTCAATCCCGGTTACACCTATAATCCGAAGATCAACTTCCAGCAGGGCACCAACAACAAGGTGCTGACCCTCCAACCCGGCCCTAATGGCCCGGTCGGCACGGTCTGGATCGCACTTTCCAAGCCGACCTACGGTATCCACGGCACGCCGGAACCGTCAAAGATCGGCAAGACCCAGAGCCATGGCTGCATCCGCATGACCAACTGGGATGCAACCGAACTCGCCAAGATGACGAGCGCCGGCGTGACGGTCGAATTCGTCGATTGACGGTTTTGGCAAGCAGATGACAGGAAGCCGGTCCAGTGGACCGGCTTTTTCTTTGTGCCGTGCCCCTATCTGGAACGTCACGCGGAAACGAAAAAGCCGGGCATCCGCCCGGCTTTTTTTCGTCCATTCTCCCGCCGCTCAGGCCGCTCGGCTGTAGCCGGAGCCTCTTGCCGGCTGGGCCGTGCCGCCGGTGCGGAAGGCGCTGAGCTGAGCGGCGATGGAGGCTGCGTCCTGCGTCAGCGCCTGGCTGGCTGCGTTGGCCTGTTCCACCATGGCGGCGTTCTGCTGGGTGATCTGATCCATGGCGTTGACCGCCTGGTTGACGGCCAGAAGGCCCGTCGCCTGTTCGGCGGTGCTGGAGCGGATCGTGTCGAAGACGCTGCTGACCTCCACGACCTGTGAAACGATGAGACGCAGCGAACCGGCAACCTCGTTGACCGAGCGCACGCCATCCTCGACCTGACCATGCGACTTGGCGATGAGGTTCTGGATGTCCTTCGCCGCATCGGCGCAGCGCTGAGCGAGTGCGCGCACTTCCGAGGCGACGACCGCAAAACCGCGACCCGCCTCGCCGGCCCGCGCAGCCTCGATGCCGGCGTTCAGCGCCAGGAGGTTGGTCTGGAAGGCGATCTCGTCGATCACTTCGATAATGTTGGCGATCGCCGAGGACGAGGCCTGGATCTCACCCATGGCGGTGATCGCCTGTTCCACCACCTCGCCACTGCGTTCGGCGTTGCCGCGCGCAGCCTGAACGAGGGCGTTCGCCTCATTGGCGCTCTGCGCGGTCTGGCGCACGGTCGTCGTCACCTCCTCCACGGCCGCCGCCGTCTCCTCGAGATTTGCAGCCTGACGCTCCGTGCGCTTGGCAAGATCGTCGGAGGCGGCAGCGATTTCCTGCGCGCTGAGATGGATGGAGCCGGCACCGGTGCCGATACTGCCGATGGCCTGCGACAGCGTCGAAATCGCGTGGTTGAAGTCCTCACGCAGCGTCTCGTAGGCTTCCGGCAATGTGCCGGTAATGCGGGCGGTAAGATCGCCGTCCGAGATCCGCTTCAGCGCCGCGCCAAAACTGTCGCTGACGATCTTGCGTTCTTCGGAGACGACCTGCTCCTGCACCGCCCGCTGCTTGGCGACATCCGTCGCGTCCACATAGACGGAGATGGAGAGGTCCATATCGAGGAACATGGCCTTGAGCAGGCTCGAGAATTTCGCGGCGAACTCTTCCGGCGTGATTTCCTGGCGGGCGAACAGGCCCTGCTTCGGCCACAGCGACTTGACGGCCTCCGTCAGCAGGTGTTCGACGATCAGCGCATAACCACCGATGTACCAGCGCGGCTCCAGCCCGATGCGGGCATGAACCTGGCCGATCGTCTGTACCTTGGCGGCATAGTCACGCGTGAAATCGCCTGTCGCAATGTTTGCCCAATGGCCGAGCTGCGCATTTTTCGCACGATCGATATGCGCGTCGTTCGAGAAGAGGTGATTGACCTCCGGGCTCTTGCGCACGATCCCGTAGAACTTGTCGAGCGCCGGGCCGAGCTCCTTCTCGATGAAGGGCTTCAGGCTGCGCAAGCGCTTCAGGGCTGCTTCGTCGAGGCCGAGATACTCCAGACGGCGCGCGATGTCGTGGTTCTGGGTGACGGTCCCGGGAGCTGGTTTCATGCTGAAATTCCTGGCGGCAAGAGGAGAAAGCGGCGATTGTCCAGCAGGCCGGCGATGCCCTAGGCATCGTCACGCCCGCGACCCGTCATGGGTCCTTTGAAGACGATCGCCTTCCCGGGAACAAGCTTTCCGATGTGATAGCACTAGGTCAGGCGTGGTAAATTGTTCATTACCAGCCTTGCTTTTATTCAAAAAAACGGCTGCGCCATTGGTCGCAGCCGTTTCTGATATTCATCAATTCCAGGATACTTATGCCGCGCGCTGGATCGTGCGGAAGAAACCGCGTTCGGTGGCGACGCGCTTGCGTGACGGCATGAGGCGCAGCACTTCCTCGGCAAACAGGCGAGCGTTTTCGCGCGCCTTGTCGAGGTTGCTGACCTTTGCCGGATCCATCGAATAGAGCGTGCCGCCACAGTCGAAGATGTCACGGAAGGCCGTGCGCTCGCCGATCGGCGTATCGAGCACGGTGACACCGCGGGAGGACAGCAGCGATTTGATCGCCGTCATCGCGCGGGTCGTGACCATGGCGTTCATGCGGGTCAGCACGACGGAATGGTTGATGCGGATGCCAGCCTTCTCGTCAAGCTGTTTCAGAAGTTCCAGGATCTGTGCGCCACCCCGCGCATCCATCGCACAGCCCTGAACCGGGATCATCACATGGTCCGACAGGCCGATGGCCGTGGCGACCAGCGCGTCGCGGGCACCGGCGAGGTCGACGATGAAATAGTCGGTCGTGTCGCGGTTCTCGCGGATATGGCACTGGATGGAGGCCATGGAGACTTCCGAGATGACGGCGATGTTGCGCTGGCGGCCGGAAATCTCGTGCCAGTGGCTGATCCAGCGCTGCGGATCCGCATCGAGAATGGTCACGCGGTACCCCTGGCTTGCAAGTTCGGTGGCAAGGATGAGGGCCGCGGTGGTCTTGCCCGCGCCGCCCTTGGCATTGGCAAATGTGATGACTGGCATGTCTTTCCTCGTAAAATGCTGCGAGCTTCCTCATCGCTCTCGTCAGACGACCCGGATGAAATGGCGCCCGCTTCATCAAATCTTTCAAAACATGGTTAACGAAATGGAAATTTGCGCATCGCGAAGATTAATGAGGTCGGAGCCCCAAATCGGCGCCTGCGAGGAAAAAGCCCGGAAAACCAGCGTCCTCAGGGCTTCTGTCAATTGTTAACGGTAAGAATTCAGGGCGCGGGGAAAGCCATTGCGGGCTGCGTCGCTCCGGCTACAGCGCCCGCTTGCGCCCTCGCCAAAGGCTTCCGGCCGTCGTTGCCGACTGCAAAGCGCAGCACAGCGTCGGCAAAGGCCTGCATGTTGAGGATCGCCTTGTCGAGATTGCTCGTCCGGCCGGCCGCGATGGAATAGAGCGTGCCGCCCGTCTCGAACATATCGCGGAAAGCGGCTCGCTCGATGACCGGCGTATCGATGACCGGGATTTTCGCCCCGTCGAGCAAGGCCTTCACGCTGCGCAGCGCGCGGGTGGTGACGAGCGGATTGACACGCGAGAGCACGACGGCGCGGTTGATCGTCCTGTGTGAATTGGCACCGACGAGATCGATGAGTTCAAGCACGTGTGCCGCACCACGGCTATCCATGGCACAACCCTGGACGGGCACCAGCACGAGATCCGACAAACCGACGGCGAAGGCCACCAGCGCGTCGCGTGCGCCCGAGAGGTCGATGACGATATGCTGGTGTGTGGCGCGCAAAGCCTTGAGATAGCCGGCAAGATTGGAGACGGCAACGGTATCGACCAGCGTCAACCCCTCGCCGAGCCTTGCCGAACGCGCCCAGCCGGCCGCCAGCTTCAGGTCGTCGCAATCGAGAAGCGCGGTGCGTGCGCCGCGCTGCACGAATTCCGTCGCCAGCAAAACCGCTGCCGTGGTCTTTCCCGAACCGCCCTTGGCGTTCGCTACCGATATGACCGCCATTGCACTACCGCCGCCTCAGACCGTCTGGCTGCACCGGAAGCGGGCAAATCATGACAGTCGCATGACATTCTGATGACAAACATCATGCGGCGCAATTCGTAACAATTATCATAAAGAATCGGGGCGGCGATCAATTGACCGCCGCCCCGATGGTTCCGTCATAAAGATCAGATGCACTCGACGAAAAGGCGCTTGGCCGCGTCGAGCGTCAGTTCGACCGGATTGCCGCCGGCCGTCGGATCGACGATGGCCATTTCCGACATTTCGTCGATCCGGTCCGTGCCGACGCCGAGCGCCGACAACTTCTCCGGCACGCCGAGTTCTTCGCGCAGGCGCAGCACATAATCGAAGAAGCCGTCGAAGCCGCCGGCAATGCCGAGATAGGCGGCAGCGCTGGTGATCTTGGCTTCGATCGCCGAGCGGTTGAAGGTCAGCACCGGCGGCATCACGACGGCATTGGTCATGCCGTGGTGCGTGTTGTAGATCGCGCCGACGGGGTGCGACAGCGAATGGATCGCGCCAAGGCCCTTCTGGAAGGCGACGGCACCCATGGCGGCGGCCGACATCATATGGGCGCGGGCCTCGATATCGGTTCCATCCTTATAGGCGCGGGGTAGATATTCCTTGACGAGGCGCATGCCCTCAAGGGCGATGCCCTGGCTCATCGGATGGTAGAACGGCGAGCAATAGGCTTCGAGGCAATGGGCGAATGCGTCCATGCCGGTGCCTGCCGTGATGACCTTCGGCATGCCGACCGTCAGTTCCGGGTCGCAGATCGTCACAGAAGGCAGGAACTTCGGATGGAAGATCACCTTCTTGGTGTGCGTCTCGGAATTGGTGATGACGGAGGCGCGGCCGACTTCCGAACCGGTGCCTGCCGTGGTGGGCACGGCGACGATCGGCGCGATGCCATCGGAATTGGCGCGGGTCCACCAGTCGCCGACATCCTCGAAATCCCAGACCGGGCGGGTCTGGCCGGCCATGAAGGCGATCGCCTTGCCGAGGTCGAGGCCGGAGCCGCCGCCGAAGGCGACGACGCCGTCATGGCCGCCATCCTTGTAGGCTTTTACGCCGGCTTCGAGGTTCTTGTCGTTCGGGTTCGGATCGACATCCGCGAACATAGCGCGGCCAAGACCGGCGGCGGCGAGAATGTCGAGCGCACCCTGCGTGATCGGCATCGTCGAAAGGCCGCGGTCGGTGACGAGCAGCGGCTTCTTCATGCCGACCGCCTTGCAGTGATCGGCGAGTTCCTTGATGCGGCCGGCCCCGAACTTGATGGCTGTCGGGTAGCTCCAGTTGGCGGTGATGGTCATGCTCTTCAAGCTTTCCTGAAGTGGTAGGATTTCGGTCTGGTGAGGTTGTGGAAGCCGATGACGGAGAGCGAGCCGCCACGGCCCGTTTCCTTCACGCCGGTCCAGCAGAGTGCCGGGTCGAGATAGTCGGCGCGGTTCTGGAACACGGTGCCGGTCTCCAGATCGCGGGCGATATTGGCGGCGCGGTCGCTGTCCTTCGTCCAGAGCGAGACGGTGAGGCCGTATTTGCAGTCGTTCATCAGCGCGAGCGCTTCCGCGTCGTTCTTCACCTTCATGATGCCGACGGCCGGACCAAACGTCTCTTCCTTCATGAATTCCATGGAGTGATCGACATCGACGAGAATCTGCGGGGCAACGTAAGCGCCGCCGTCGTCAGCCGGGAAGAGTTTCGGATCGACGAGCGCCTTGGCACCACGCGAAACGGCATCGGCGATCTGCGCGCGAACGGTCGCGGCAAAACGCGTGTGCGCCATCGGGCCGAGCGACGTTTCCGGATCGAGCGGGTTGCCGAGCTTGTAGTTGGAGACCCAGGCGACGGACTTTTCGACGAAGGCGTCGTAGAGGTTCTCGTTGACGTAGATGCGCTCGATGCCGCAGCAGCACTGTCCCGAATTGAAGGTCGCGCCGTCCATCAGCGTATCGACGGCGGCGTCGAGGTCTGCGTCTTCCATGACGTAGCCCGGATCCTTGCCGCCAAGTTCGAGACCCACAGGCGTGAACGTGCCGGCAGCGGCGCGCTCGATGGCGCGGCCGCCTTCGACGGAGCCGGTGAAATTGACGAAGTCGAACGCGTTGCCGGCGATCAGCGCCGAGGTCGTGTCATGGTCGAGGAAGACGTTCTGGAAAACATCTTCCGGCACGCCGGCCTCGTTGAAGGCGCGCACCAGCCGTTCGCCGACGAGCAGCGTCTGGGCGGCATGCTTGATGATGACGACATTGCCCGCCATCAGCGCCGGCGCGATCGTGTTGATCGCCGTCATGTAGGGATAGTTCCACGGCGCGATGACGAAGACGACGCCACGCGCTTCACGCTCGATGCGGCGCTCGAAACGGTCGGAATTCTCGATGACGATCGGCGCCAGCGAGGAGCCGGCGATCTCGGCGACATAGTTGGAGCGTTCGTTGAAGCCCTTGAATTCACCGCCGTAACGGACCGGACGGCCCATCTGCCAGGCGATTTCCGGCACGATCTCGTCAGCCATCTCGTTGACGCGGGCGACACCCTTCAGCACGAGCTGGATACGGTCTTCGAGCGGGCGCTTCGCCCAGGCCTTTTGCGCCTTTTTAGCGCGGGCGACAACCTCTTGCGCGGCGGCCAGCGGCATCGCCTCGCGCTCGGCATAAACCGAGCCATCCACGGGGGATATGCATTTGATCACAGTCATGATCGATTTCCTGTTTCCGATATGAATCTTCGCGCCGGACAATAGCCGATCCCGCCACGCGGCAAATATCCCTGGAGGGTTATTCGCCGGGGCAGGACGGACCTTGACTGGCCGCAGCCTTACGCTCTCTCGAAGCCGCGCGCCACCTCCCAGTCGGTGATGCGGCGGTCGTACTCTTCCTGCTCCCATTCGGCAGCGCGGACATAGTGGTCGATGACGTCGTCGCCGAAGGCTTCGCGCAGCATCTTTGAACCGGTCAGTGCAGCGGTTGCACCGCGCAGCGTCTTCGGAATCTCGCGGGCGTCCTTGCCGCCATAGGCGTCACCGACGAAGGGCGCCTCAAGCTCCAGCTTCTCCTCGATGCCGGCAATGCCCGCTGCGAGCAGCGCCGCCATGGCGAGATAGGGGTTGAGGTCCGAACCGCCGACGCGGCATTCGATGCGGATGCCCTTGGTGCCCTCGCCGCACAGGCGGTAGCCGGCCGTGCGGTTGTCCTTGCTCCAGATCGCCTTGGTCGGCGCAAAGGTGCCGGCGACGAAGCGCTTGTAGGAATTGATATAGGGCGCGAGGAAATAGGTGATCTCGCTGGCATGGGCGAGCAGGCCGGCCACGTAGTTGTGCATCAGCTCCGACATGCCGTATTTGGCGTCCTTGTCGAAGAATTTCGCTTCCTTGCCGTCCAGGCTCCACAGCGACTGGTGGATATGCGAGGAGGAACCGGCGGCGGTGTAGTTCCACTTGGCGAGGAATGTCACGGACTTGCCGCGCTGCCAGGCGATTTCCTTGGTGGCGTTCTTGATGATCGAATGCCGGTCGGCCATCGTGACGGCCTCGGCATAGCGCACGTTGATTTCCTCCTGGCCGGGCGAGGCCTCGCCCTTGGAGTTTTCCACCGGAATGCCGGCACCCTGGAGGCCCTTGCGCAGCGCGCGCATGACGTCTTCTTCCTTGGTGGTCTGGAAGATGTGGTAGTCCTCGTTGTAGCCGGAGGCGGTGCGTAGGTCGCGGTAGCCGCTTTCGCGCGCATCGTCGAAGGTCTGGTCGAAGAGGAAGAATTCGAGTTCGCTCGCCATGAAGGCCTTGAGGCCCAGGGCTTCAAGTCGCTTGACCTGCTTCTTGAGGATGGCGCGTGGCGAATGCGGCACTTCCGCATGGGTATGGTGGTCGAGCACGTCGCAGAGCACCAGCGCCGTGCCCTCCAGCCAGGGCAGCTTGCGCAGCGTGGCAAGGTCGGGCTTCATCGTATAGTCGCCGTAGCCGGCGGCCCAGCTCGTCGACTTGTAGCCGGAAACGGTCTCCATCTCCATGTCGGTGGCGAGCAGGTAGTTGCAGCTATGCGTTTCCTCGTAGGCGCTTTCGACGAAATATTCCGCCTGGAAACGCTTTCCCATGAGGCGGCCCTGCATGTCGACGAGGCAGGCGAGAACGGTGTCGATGCGGCCCTCGGCAACATCCTTCTTCAGATCATCGAATGTGTAGGTCATGCTCATGGTTTTTGGTCCCAGAAATGGTGCCCGGCAATCGCCGCGCGTCGGTCGGAAATGAAAACGGGGGCCGCACGCGCGGCCCCCGCGCTAAGATGGCTTAGACCTGGCCGACAGCCTTTTCGGCGGCAGCGATCTCGGCCTGGCGGCGAGCGACTTCCTCACCGATCGGCGGACCCTTGAAACGGCGGTTTTCAAGGCCGAACCAGATGATAGCGGTCAGGACGAGGAAGCCGACGGTGATGTAGAGCGCCCAGTCGTTCGGCGGCTGGATGCCGAGCACGAAGATCAGCGCCATGGCGATGATCGACAGGACGGCGAACAGCTTGAAGACGCCTTCGCCGAGGTTCCACGGACCCATCTTGTCCCACTTAGACGTGCCCCAGGCGAAGAGGCCGAGCGCAATCGGGATCGCGAAGGAGAAGAACAGGAAGATGACGGTGCAAGAGACGACGACGGTGTAGACAGGCGTTTCACCGATGGAGACGAGCGACGAACCCCAGACGAACAGGACCGAAAGGATGGAGCCCGTCCAGATGGCGGCGACCGGAGTGCGGTAGTTCGGGCTGACCTTCGACAGGCCGCGCGAGAACGGCAGGCCGCCGTCACGCGAGAAGGCGAAGATCATGCGCGAAACGGACGTAACGGTGGCAAGGCCGCAAAGCCATTGGGCGACCAGGATGAGGAAGTAGAGAACATCCTTGAGCGCGGGGTTCACCTGCGTGTCCATGGCCCAGAAGAAGACGTTCCAGCCCTGAGCGGCGGCAGCGGCCATGCCGTCGGTCGTCGTGCCGTCGGCATTGGTGACCGAGCTAGGGATCAAAAGCACGAAGGAGCACAGCATGATGTAGCCGAACAGCGCCGACCACAGAACGGAGGAAACCATGCCGCGCGGCACCGAAGTCGCCGCCTTGACGGTTTCTTCCGAAGTATGCGCCGAAGCGTCATAACCGGTAATCGTGTAGATCGGCAGCAGCAGGCCGAGCAGGAACACCCAGGCGCCCGACGTTTCCGGCCAGACGTTTCCGCCGGCTTCACCGGAGAAGTTCGAGAAGGTGAAGAGGCGGCCGATATCGTAGCTGTCGGCAGCTGCAAGGCACACGATGGCAAGCAGGATCGACGTGGCGAAGATCAAGTAGCCCGAGAAGTCCGTGAGCTTGGCGGTGAGACCGATGCCCATGTGGTTCACGAGCGCCTGCGCGCCGGTGATGATCGCCAGGAAGATGATCCGGGTGACGGTCGTGTCTTCCATGCCGAAGTACGGCGTACCGAACGAGCCCATGAAGAAGTAGTAGGTGCCGACATTGATGGCACCGAGAACCGTGACGAGGCCGAGCAGGTTGAACCAGGCGGTCAGCCAGCCGGTGAAACGGTTGCCGAGGATCGAGCCCCAGTGGTAGAGGCCGCCGGCCGTCGGGTAGGCCGAGCTGATCTGCGCCATGGCGACGGCGAAGACGAGCGAGATGAAGCAGCCGAGCGGCCAGCCGATGCCGATCGCGGCGCCCCCCGCGCCCGATGTCGCCTGCGCCAGCGAATTGATGCCGCCGGAGAGAATGCAAATGATGGAGAAGGACACGGCGAAGTTCGAGAACTGGCTCATCCGCCGTTCGAGTTCCTGCGCGTAGCCCATGGAATGCAGGACCTGCATATCCTCATGTTTATCGTTGTCGGAGTAATCTGACATGTTTTTCCCCTGTATCGACTGGTCCCGGGCGGAATTGCCGAGGGCCGCCTGTGTCTGAGGCCCACGAAATACGTGGGATATGCGCCGCGGCCATGCCGCTCCCCGGGTCTTTTTTATTATGCGGCAGGAAGGCTCTCGCTGAGCAGCCCCGCCAGATAGTCGGCCACGACCCCTTGGCCGACTTCGTCTCGGATAAGGTCGTTGCGGACCTCGATCATCACATTGGGCAGGCCGTTTGCGAGGCCGTGCTCTCGTAGCGTATGCGTCACGCCGTCTTCCGGCCCGTAGGGCTCGTTGCGACGAACCATGTAGAGGCCGGCCGTTTTGGCGGCGGCCAGCATGCCGTCGGCGATCCGCGTATCGGCATCGTGCAGGATGCCGATCTCGACCTCGCGCGGCTTGCCGAAATAGACGGGCGTGAAGCTGTGCATGGTCACGAGAACAGGCGCCCTGCCCTCCGCAACCCGGCCCTTCACAAGCTGGGCGAGCGTTTCGCGAAACGGCAGATAGAGCGCTTCGGTGCGAGCATCGCGCGCGGCTTGGTCGAGCCCGGCATTGCCGGGAACATCGAAGACCTCGCTTTTCTCCGGCATCGCGGCGGGCGATTCCGGCGGGCGGTTGCAATCATAGACGAGGCGCGAAAAACGCTGAAAAATCAACGCAGCATCAAGGCTCTTCGCCATGCGGCGGGCAACGGCGAGCGCACCCGGATCCCAAGCGATATGGCTTGCCAGCGCCTCCTGCGAGAGGCCGAGCGTGCCGAGCGATTTGGGCAGAAGGCGTGACGCATGCTCGCAGACGAGAATGACCCGGCCGCGGGCAGACGCGTTTTCAAGGGCGACGGGGTCGCCCTCCTCTCCAGTCAGAATTCCCATAGCCTGATCCCCTCGACCGGCTTTTTTCGTTAATGAAAAGAATTCTTCACGGATTTGCCGGTGTCAACGGTGTTTTGAAAAAATCTCTTCAAAAAAACATTTGACTCGAATTGTGACAGCGCGTTTTATCGTCGAAATCCCGGCAAAGACCGGGGCGCAGGGGAACAATTTGACGCTCAACCAAGCATCCATGACGGTGTCGGATGTGATCGGTGCGCATTTCGACGCGTTGACGCGCGCCGAAAAGCAGCTGGCCGCATCGCTGCTCGACAACTATCCCGTCTCCGGCCTCGGCAGCATCACGACGGTCGCGGAAAACGCCGGCGTGTCGACGCCGACGGTTGCGCGCATGGTGCAGAAGCTCGGCTTCCGCGGCTTCCCGGATTTTCAGGCCCGCCTGCATCACGAACTGGAAGCGACGCTTTCGAACCCGATCACCAAACACGACCGCTGGGCCGCCAACGCGCCGGGCACGCATATCCTGAACCGTTTCGCCGACGCGATCATGACCAACCTGCGCCAGACGCTGTCACAGGTGGAAACCGCCGAGTTCGACGGCGCGGCCGCCCTTCTCGCCGATCGCCAGCGCAGCATCTACATCATCGGCGGCCGCATCACGAAGGCGCTGGCCGACTACCTGTTCACCCATCTCCAGGTCATCCGCCCGAACGTCACCCAGATCGCCTCCAATCCCAGTTCCTGGCCGCACTACGTGCTGAACATGAAAGCCGGCGACGTGCTGGTGATCTTCGACATCAGGCGCTACGAGCAGGAAATGGAGACGCTCGGCCGCGTCGCCCACGAACGCGGCATCCAGATCATCCTGTTCACCGATCAATGGGCCTCACCCGTCGCGAAGGCCGCTGCCAAAATCTTTCGCGTGCATATCGAAGCGCCCTCGGCCTGGGACTCGTCCGTCGTGACGCTGTTCATCGTCGAAGCGCTGATCGAAGCCGTGCAAAGCTCGGGCTGGGAGGAAACCAGCGGCCGAATGAAGACGCTGGAGGGACTTTTCGAAGCCAGCCGGCTTTTTCGCAAACCCCGGCCGGAGGTCCCCGGCAAATCCTGACGGCAATACGAAAAAAACCGAAACAAAACTGTCACATAACGTTCATATGCCCACAGTATCAGCTTCGCCGAAGTTGACTGACACACCAAAGGAGAACACCCGTGATGTCATCTACGAAACGTCTGCTTTCGCTCTCCACCGCATTGGCGATCGCGCTGCCCTCGCTCGCCTTCGCCGAGCCGAGCGCCGAGTTGATCGCAGCTGCCAAGAAGGAAGGCATGCTGACGACGATCGCGCTGCCGCACGACTGGTGCGGCTACGGTGACGTCATCGCCTCCTTCAAGGCGAAATATCCGGAAATCCAGGTCAACGAACTGAACCCCGACGCCGGTTCGGCCGATGAAGTCGAAGCGATCAAGGCCAACAAGGACAACAAGGGCCCGCAGTCGCCCGACGTGATCGACGTCGGCCTCGCCTTCGGCCCGCAGGCAAAGGCCGAAGGCCTGCTGCAGCCCTACAAGGTCTCCACCTGGGACGAAATCCCGGATACCATCAAGGACGCCGAAGGCTTCTGGTACGGCGACTACTACGGCGTGATGTCGATGCTGGTGAACAAGGACCTCGTCGCCAACACCCCGAAGGACTGGGCTGACCTCCTGAAGCCGGAATATGCCGGTCAGGTCGCTCTCGCCGGCGACCCGCGCGCGTCGAACCAGGCCATCCTCGGCGTTCTCGCCGCCGGTCTCGGCAAGGGTGCAAAGGCCGGCAAGGAAGCCGGTGAAGCAGGCCTCGCCTACTTCGCAGAGCTGAACAAGGCCGGCAACTTCGTCCCCGTCATCGGCAAGTCCGGCACGCTCGCTCAGGGCTCGACCCCGATCGTCATCGCCTGGGACTACAACGCGCTCGGCTGGGCCAAGACCCTCAACGGCAACCCGCCGACCGAAGTCGTCGTTCCGGCATCGGGCGTTCTCGCCGGCGTCTACGTTCAGGGTATCTCGGCCTATGCGCCGCACCCGAGCGCTGCCAAGCTGTGGATGGAGCACCTCTATTCCGACGAAGGTCAGCTCGGCTGGCTGAAGGGCTATTGCCACCCGGCACGCTTCAACGCCATGGTCAAGGCCGGCAAGGTTCCGCAGGACCTGATCGACGCCCTGCCGCCGGCAGCATCCTATGAAAAGGCCTACTTCCCGACGCTCGAGGAAGTAGACGCCAACAAGGCCGCCGTCACCGGCGCATGGGACAGCGCCGTCGGCGCGAACGTACAGTAAGCGACACTCTTCGTCGCCCCGGCTCGTTGGCCGGGGCGACGATTGCGGTATGCCAATGACGGCAACCACACCCGAGGTTTTCTTGATGTCATCAGACAGTTCAGCCGCCAGACCGCCTGCACGGGAGCCTTTCCGCCTCCCGCTGCATTGGCTTGGCGCGGCGCCGTTCGCGATCTTCGTCCTGCTGTTCCTGATCATGCCCACGATGCGCATCGTCATCGGGGCATTCCAGACCCCTGAGGGCAGCTTCACCCTGGAGAACATTCGGGGTCTCTTCACCACGTCGATCCTCTCGGCCTACTGGATCTCGATCAAGATCTCCGTCGCGTCCGCCGTACTCGGCTGCCTGATCGGCTTTTCCGTCGCGGCCGCCGCCGTCCTCGGCGGCCTGCCGAAATGGATCCGCGGCCCTCTACTGACCTTTTCCGGCGTTGCCTCCAACTTCGCCGGCGTGCCGCTCGCCTTCGCCTTTCTCGCGACGCTCGGCCCGGTCGGCCTGCTCACGGTGTTCTTGAAGACCCAGATCGGCATCGACCTGCGCGCGCTCGGCTTCAACATCCTGTCCTTCTGGGGCCTGACGGTCACCTATCTGTTCTTCCAGATCCCGTTGATGATCCTCATCATCACGCCGGCCCTCGACGGCCTGAAGCGAGAATGGCGCGAAGCCGCCCAGATCCTCGGTGCGACCAACGCACAGTATTGGCGCATGGTCGCCTTCCCGATCCTGCTGCCCTCCTTCCTCGGCACGCTGGCGCTCCTTTTCGCAAACGCCTTCGGCGCCGTCGCCACGGCAATCGCGCTCACCGGCTCCTCGCTCAACATCGTGCCGATCTTGCTCTTCGCGCAGATCCGCGGCGACGTGCTCGGCAACCCGCATCTCGGTTACGCGCTCGCCTTCGGCATGATCGTCATCACGGGGATCGCCAACACGATCTACATCTGGCTGCGCGCCCGCAGCGAAAGGTGGCTGAAATGAAGAAGTTCTGGGCCTGGGGCGCCCTCATCTTCGGGCTGCTCTATTTCATCCTGCCGCTCGTCGGCATGACCAACTTCTCCCTGAAGATGCGCCGCGGCGTCTATTCGCTGGATGCCTATGCCGTCGTGCTTGGCGATCCGCGCTTCCAGGAGACGTTCACCTATTCGATCCTGATGGCGCTCTCGACGATCGTCTTCGGCGTGCTGCTCGTGGTGCCCACCGCCTATTGGGTGCGCCTCAAGCTGCCGGGCCTGCGTCCCTATATCGAGTTCATCACGCTTTTGCCGCTGGTCATCCCCGCCATCGTCATCGTCTTCGGCTATATCAGGCTCTACAACACGTCGAGCTGGCTGCCGCTGACGGGTACGACCACGGGTACGAACATCCTCCTGATGTTCGGCTATTCGACGCTGGCGCTGCCCTATATGTATCGCTCCGTCGATACGGGCCTTCGCTCGATCGACATCGCGACACTCACCGAAGCGGCGCAAAGCCTTGGCGCCGGATGGACGACGATCCTTGCCAAGATCATCCTGCCGAACGTGCTCGTCGCCGTGCT
Source organism: Shinella sp. CPCC 101442 (assembly GCF_024704725.1). GTDB lineage: Bacteria > Pseudomonadota > Alphaproteobacteria > Rhizobiales > Rhizobiaceae > Shinella. The sequence goes on from NZ_JALIQS010000003.1 coordinate 551,168, forward strand.
TTCCGGTGCCTTCCTGACGTTTGCGATCGTGATTGGCGAGTTCACCATGGCGGCTCTGCTCAATCGTCCGGCCTTCGGCCCGTACATGCAGCTGCTCGGCGCCAACCGCGCCTATGAGCCGGCGGCACTCGCGGTCATGTCCTTCGCCTTGACCTGGGGCTGCCTCGGCCTGATCCAGCTTGTTTCCCGTTTCCAGAAGGGCGCGCAAAGCCCCGCCTAAGGACCTTTCATGAGCTTCCTGAACCTCACCAGCATCCAGAAGTCCTTCGGCCCCGTGCAGGTCGTCAAGGATTTCAACATGGTCATCGAGAAGGGCGAGTTCGTCTCCTTCCTCGGTCCGTCGGGTTGCGGCAAGACCACGGTCCTGCGCATGATCGCCGGCTTCGAGACGCCCTCGGGCGGCACGATCACCATCAACGGCAAGAGCCAGGCGAACCTGCGCCCCAACCAGCGCAACATCGGCATGGTCTTCCAGGCCTATGCGCTGTTCCCGAACATGAATGTCGCGGAAAACGTCGCCTTCGGTCTCAGGGTCGCCGGCCGGCCGAAGGCTGAGGTCGACCAGCGCGTCAAGGAGATGCTCGGCCTCATCAAGCTGGATCACCTCGCCGACCGCTATCCCTACCAGATGTCCGGCGGCCAGCAGCAGCGCGTGGCGCTCGCCCGCGCGCTGGCCCCGAAGCCGCAGGTGCTGCTGCTCGACGAGCCGCTCTCGGCGCTCGACGCAAAAATCCGCGTGTCGCTGCGCGAGGAAATCCGCATGATCCAGCAGCAGCTCGGCATCACCACGGTCTTCGTGACGCACGACCAGGAAGAAGCGCTGTCGATCTCCGACCGCATCGTCGTGATGAATGCCGGCAAGGCCGACCAGATCGGCGCACCTGCGGAAATCTACAACCGCCCGGCCACCCGTTTCGTCGCCAGCTTCGTCGGCACGCTGAACCTCATCGAGGCCAAGGTCGTCGATCCCGCTTCGAACCGCATCTCGATCGGCGACCAGGGCGTGACGCTGCGCGAACCCCTCGGCAATGCAAAGGCCGGCGACACAATCTCGCTGGCGCTGCGTCCGGAAGCCGGTTCGATCGCCCCCGACGCCAAGGGCGATACCGCGCTGACCGGCGAGGTCATCTCCTCCAACTTCCTCGGTTCGGTCATCCGCACCCGCATGAAAGTCGGCACCGCCGTCATCTCCTTCGACATGTTCAATAGCCCGGGGCTCGTGCCGCCGGCCGTCGGCGAGACGGCGACGCTGCGCTTCACCGCGACCGACCTGCTGATCATCCGCGACTAGCCTTTTCTTCCAAGCTTTTCCAATGCCTTGGAAAATTCTGTCGTGAATTACCGTTTTTACGTCGCCCGCGGATTTGATCCGCGGGCGTTTGCTCGTTAATCTTCCAGCGTTCTCAGGGCGGGGTGAAACTCCCCACCGGCGGTATCGGAAGCAATTCCGGAGCCCGCGAGCGCCTTTCGCGAATGAAAGGGTCAGCAGATCCGGTGCGATGCCGGAGCCGACGGTTAAAGTCCGGATGGAAGAGAGCAAGCAGGAAGACCGCCGCGTGAGGCGGAGCACCTGCGTGTTCGCCCAAGGGGACCGTTGAAAAATGGCTCAACCCTTGAAAGGCCTTATACATGAATGCGAATGCCACCCCCTCCTCCCGTATCGCCGTCCTCCGCGCCCGCTGGCACGCCGGTATCGTCGACCAGGCGGTAGACTCCTTCGTTGCGGAATGGACGACGCTTGGCGGCCGCGCCGAGGATGTCGACGTGATCGATGTACCGGGCGCGCTGGAAATCCCGCTGCATGCGCAGCTGCTCGCCCGGACCGGCCAGTATTCGGCCATTCTCGGCGTCGCGCTCGTCGTCGATGGCGGCATCTACCGCCATGACTTCGTCGCCGGCACCGTGGTGGATGCCATCGTGCGCGTCGGCCTCGACACCAATGTGCCCGTTCTCTCGGCCGTGCTGACCCCGCACAACTTCCAGGAATCGGACGCGCATATCGCCTTCTTCCGCGACCATTTCGTCATCAAGGGCAAGGAAGCCGCCAACGCCGCGCGCCAGATCATCGACGCCCGCGCGAAAGTAGCGCTGGCTGCCGTCGCCTGAATCAAAGCCTGAAGGGCCGGAATCGATCCACGAGGATCGAGCCGCAAACCCCTGCAATGACTCGGAAAACCCGGCATCTCTGCCGGGTTTTTTTTCATTACACCGCTACCCCTGCAAATTCTTCAGGTAGATCGACAGCAGCTGGATCTGCGAGGAGATGCCGAGTTTGCGATAGACGTTGCGCCGATGGACCTTCACCGTACCGGTGGAAATATCGAGCTTGAGGCCGATCGATTCCGAGGAATGGCCCTGCAGCACCAGCTCGATGATCGTGGCCTCGCGATCGGTGAGGTTGAGCTTGCGCCACACCTTATCCGCCTCGCTGACCGGTTCGCTGCGCCGACCGCGCCCCTGCCCGGTTTCCGCAAAACGCCGGGCAACATCGCCCCATGCATGCCGAACGAAGGCGGCGACGAAGGGCTCGGCGTCGTTGAGCAGCATGAATTCCGGCGCCGGGAAAACACCCGTCTTCTCCCGCCGCATCAGGGACACGACCACCGTCACGCCATCCGCCGTCGGCACGAAGAAGCCAAGCTCTTCGGCAAGCCGGGTCTGCGAATAATAGGTGCGGTAGTATTCGCTGGAGAAGAACCGGTCGGGCGCAAGCTCGCGCATGCGCAAAACGCCGGAGCGGCCGGCGCGCGTCGTGTGGAAGAACGGATCGAGCAGGTACGGACCGGCCTGGTAGAGCGTCACGAAGATGTTGTGGTCGTCGGCCTCGAAAGTGCTGAAGAGGTCGATCGGCCTGGCCTTGTCGCGATAGGCGAAGATGACGATGTCGTCGAAGCGCACGAGCGCGTGCATCATGGCCAGAAGCGTCTCGCCGGTCTGCCGGTCGGAGGCCTCGGAAGCACTCGTCCAGTCGGCAAGTGTCCGGAAAAATGCCGTGAAATCGACCCGCATGGCGTTTTCGCTCCCCGATTTGCCCGCAGGAGGCGTTTGCCACCACCGCTGGGATATACTCCTCCCACAGCCAATTTACGGATAAAATACCTCTCTCGGGGTATATACCAACCGGCCAGCGGATGACTAGCTTTGGGATGACGGTGGCCAAGGCGACACAGAGCGCCGAGAGACCAACAACCGCAGGGAACAGACGTGATATCCGCCCCAACGAACGACATCGAGTTCCGTTCGGTGACCAAGCGCTACGGCGCTGTGACCGCGGTCTCCGACATCAATCTCTCCGTGCCGAAAGGCGCCTTCGTGGCACTTCTCGGCCCCTCCGGCTGCGGCAAGACGACGTGCCTGCGCATGATCGGCGGCTTCGAGCAGCCGAGCGAGGGCGAGGTGCTGATTGCCGGTCAAGTCGCCAATGGCGTGCCGGCCTATCGCCGTCCGGTCAACATGGTCTTCCAGCAATATGCCCTCTTCCCGCATTTCGACGTGGAGAAGAATGTCGCCTACGGCCTGAAACAGTTGCGGCCGAAATTACCGACGGCGGAAATAGCCCGCCGCGTCGGCGAGGCGCTGGAAATGGTGCGCCTCTCGGGCTTCGCCAAGCGTCGCATCCACGAAATGTCCGGTGGCCAGCAGCAGCGTGTGGCGCTTGCCCGCGCACTCGTCAACAAGCCCTCGGTGCTGCTCCTCGACGAACCGCTCGCCGCCCTCGACAAGAAGCTGCGCACCGCCATGCAGATCGAATTGCAGACGCTGCAACGCGATCTCGGCATCACTTTCGTGCTCGTCACCCATGACCAGGAGGAGGCGCTGTCGATGAGCGATCTCGTCTGCGTGATGAGCGCCGGCAGCATCCGCCAGCTGGCGACCCCGCAGGAAGTCTACGATCGCCCGGCCGATCTCTTCGTGGCTGATTTCGTCGGAAAGACGAACCGTTTCTCCGGCACGCTCGAAACCGGCGGCACCGTCCGGCTCGCAAACGGCACCGCGCTGCCCTCCACTCGCATCGATCTCGCTCCCGGCGCGGTCACCGTCGCGCTGCGACCCGAAGCGATCCGCCTTTCGCGCGCAACCGATGGCGCGACGACACTGGAAGGCACCGTCACCCACCGCATCTTCCTCGGCTCCGCCGCCGAGTATTCCATCGCCATCGACGGTCTGGGCGACATGCTCGTCACCGCCGAACGCCAGACACAAAACGACCTCGTCGCGCCGGGCGAGCGGGTCGCAATAAGCTTCGATCCCGGTACAGCGCATATCTTTCCGGCCTGAGGGAAACAGGCCCGTCACAACAAAAAGGGAACAGTGTGATGTCGAAATGGTTCAGAGAGAATGCCCCTATCAGCGCCCGTGAGCTGACAGACGAATTCATGCGGCTCAAACGCGGCTCGGTCAGCCGCCGCCACTTCCTCGGCATCACGGGCCTTGGCCTTGCAGCCGCCGTGCTCGCCCGCCAGCCTGGCCTCTTCGCCTCGCCTGCCTATGCCGAAGACTTGGGCTCCACCATGTCGCTCGCGACCTGGCCGAACTACCACGACCCCGCGACCTTCGAAGCCTTCACGGCCGCGACGGGCGTTGCCGTCGAGGTCAACGTTTTCGGCTCGAACGAGGAAATGCTGGCAAAACTCCAGGCCGGCGGCACCGGCTGGGATTTGTTCGTGCCGACGAACTACACGATCTCCACCTATGCCGGCCTCGACCTGATCGAGCCGCTCGACCTCGCCAAGGTGCCGAATTTCGATCCCAAGACCCAGAACACCCGTTTCACCAACGAAGGCACGGTCGACGGCAAGGTTTTCGCGCTGCCGAAGAACTGGGGCACGACGGGCATCGCCTTCAATTCCGACAAGGTGAAGTCGAAGGTCACGAGCTGGAAAGAGTTCTTCGAGGTCGCACAGGGCGAGGCGACCGGCCGCGCCATGGTGCACGACTACCAGCTCACCACCATCGGCAACGCACTCGTCTCGCTCGGCTTCTCCTTCAACTCGGTAAAGCCCGAAGAACTCGCCAAGGCCGAGGAGCTGCTGATCAAGGTCAAGCCGCATCTCTATGCCATCAACAGCGACTACCAGCCCTCCATGCGCGCAACCGATGCCTGGATGACCATGTGCTGGACGAATGACGGCGCACAGCTCAACCGTGACATCCCGGAAATCCAGTTCGTGCTCGGCACCGATGGCGGCGAGATCTGGTCGGATTTCTACGCGATCCCGAAGAGCGCGGTAAACAAGCCGGCCGGCTATGCCCTGCTCAACTTCCTGATGGATCCCGCGAATGCCGTAAAGGAGCACATCGCCAACGGCGCGCCGACGACGGACAGCCGCGTCATGGCGCTGCTGCCGGCCGAGATCACCGGCAACAGGATCGTCTATCCGGACGAGGCCTCGCTGACGCCGCTGGAATTCGGCGCGGCCGTAACCCTCACCGACCCGGCCCGCGCGGAACTGATGGCCCGCTTCAAGTCGGCTTAAGGCGCAAGCGCCCCCGTCCGCCGCTCCGGAAGGAGCGGTTGCGCGGACCGGACGGGGGCCGGCGCTCTCCAGAAAATACGGATTTCTCATGGCTTTGACGATGACGGCAAAGAGACGGCTTGTGACGACGGCGCTTTTGGCGCCCGCGTCCGTCTGGCTGTTCGTCTTCCTCGTGCTGCCCTTCATCGCCATGGTGGTCTTCTCCGTCGGTGAGCGCGGCCCGGCGGGCGGCTATCAGGCGGCGTTCACCTTCGCGCAATATGCCAATCTGCCGGCCCGGGCGGCCGCCTACTGGAACACGCTGATTCTGGCGCCCGTCGGCGCCTTCCTCTGCCTCGTCGTCGCCTATCCCACAGCCTACTACCTTGCCGTCAAGGCCAGCCCGCGCCACCGGCTGATGCTCGTTTCGCTGGTCGTCGTACCGTTCTGGACGAGCCTGCTCGTGCGCACCTATGCCTGGATGTACATTCTTGGCTCGCGCGGCATTCCGAACCTGCTCGACATGATCGGCATTGCCGATGTGCGCCTCCTCAACACCTCGGGGGCCGTCCTGCTCGGCATCGTCTATGGCTACCTGCCGCTGATGATCATGCCGATCTATGTCAGCCTCGAAAAACTCGACCGCCGTCTGCTGGAGGCTTCCGCCGATCTCGGGGCAAAACCGGTCTCGACCTTCTTCTCCGTCACCCTGCCGCTCTCGCTACCGGGCGTCATGACGGGCGTCGCACTCGTCACCATCCTCCTGCTCGGCGAATATCTCATCCCGCAGCTGCTCGGCGGCGGAAAGGTCTTCTTCATCGGCAATGCGCTGGTCGATCTTTTCCTGCAATCGCGCAACTGGCCGTTCGGCTCGGCTATCGCCGTGACGCTGGTCGCCGTCGTCGTCGTGGTGCTGATGGTCGCCATGCGCATCGCCTGGCGTATTTCCGGCACAAGACAGGTGGACCTCGTCTGATGCGCGCGCTGATCACCTCAGTCTATCTCTTCCTCTATGCGCCGATTGCGCTGGTCGTGCTGTTCTCCTTCAACGCGGGGCGCAATGCGAGCGAGTTCACCGGCTTCTCCACGCAATGGTACGGAAAGGCGCTCGCCAATCCGTTCCTCGTCACGGCGCTGCAGAACAGCCTGATCATCGCCGTCGTCAGCGCCACACTCGCCGCCACCTTCGGCACCATGGCGGCACTCGGCCTCGAGCGGCTGGGCGCGCGCACCCGCGCCGTCTTCGATGGCCTGCTTGCGGCCGCCATCGTCGTGCCGGGCGTGGTGATCGGCATTGCGACACTCGTCGCGCTGGTGGCCGTCTTCGGCGCGATCAACCCCGCCGTCGCCGCGATCTGGCCCGGCGAAAGGCCGCCGCAGCTCGGCCTCGGCTATGGCTCGATCATCGCCGCGCACGGCCTTTTCACCATGGCGCTCGTCACCATGATCGTGAAGGCGCGCATCGCCACCCTCGGGCGCGACATCGTGGAAGCCTCCGCCGATCTCTACGCGACGCCGCTCACCACCTTCCGCGATATCGTGTTGCCACAGATCCTGCCTTCGGTGCTTGCGGGCTTCCTCCTTGCCTTCACCTTCTCCTTTGACGATTTCATCGTCGCCTTCTTCGTCGCCGGCTCCAAAACCACGCTGCCGATCTACGTTTTCGCCTCGATCCGCCGTGGCGTGACGCCGGAAGTGAACGCCATCGCCACCATGGTGCTGGTCGCCTCGCTGCTGCTGATCCTGATCGCCCGCCTGCTGATGCGGGAAAAAACCAAACCATCGCCTGCCGGGGAGTGAGACCGATGATCCTGAAGAACCGTGTCGCCATCGTCACCGGAGCGGGTTCCGGCATCGGCCGCGCCGGCGCGCGTATCATGGCGCGCGAAGGCGCCACCGTCTGCGTCGCCGATCTCGACGAGACCCGCGCGCACGAGACCGTCGATTTCATTCGCGCCGAAGGCGGCAAGGCGGAAGCCGTCATCGTCGATGTCACCGACGACGTGGAACTGAAGATGGCGGTCGCCGCGGTGCTTTCGCGCCACGGCCGCATCGATATTCTGCACAACCATGCCGGCGCGCAGGTGGCCGGCGACCTCGAAAGCGTGCCGATCGACGGGCTCGATTTTTCCTGGAAACTCAATGTGCGTGCCCATCTCATGGCGGCGCGCTACGTCATGCCGATCATGAAGGCGCAAAAGAAGGGCGTGATCCTCAACACGGCCTCCTCCTCCGGCGTGCTCTACGACCGCGAGATGATCGCCTATACGACGACCAAGCACGCCGTCATCGCCATGACCAAGCAAATGGCCGGCGACTATGCCGGCCTCGGCATCCGCGTCAACGCGCTCTGCCCCGGCTGGGTCGATACCCCCTTCAACGCACCCTTCATCGCCCAGATGGGCGGACGCGAGGCGATCGAGGCCTATATAAAGGATAAGGTGCCGATGGGCCGCTGGGCGGATGTGGAGGAGATCGCCGAGCCGATCCTCTTCCTGGTCTCCGACCGGTCAAGCTACATGACCGGCCAGATCCTTGTCGTCGATGGCGGCGAGACCGTCGGCTGATCTCAGACCGCGCTGAGCAAGCCCTGATGCACCACGATGCGCGCGTGATAGGGGACGCGCTTGTAGAGATCGAGCACATCCTGGTTGATCAGGCGCACACAGCCCGACGAGGTCGCCTTGCCGATCGACTTCCAGTCCGGCGAACCGTGCAGGCGATAGAGCGTGTCCTTGCCGTTCTGGAAGATGTAGAGCGCGCGCGCCCCGAGCGGGTTCTTGATGCCCGGCTCCATGCCGCCGTTCTCGACGGAATATTTCGCAAGGCTCGGCGTGCGGGCGATCATGTCGGCCGGCACCTTCCAGCGCGGCCAGGGCTGGCGCCACTGGATGACGCCCTCGCCCTCCCAGGCAAAACCGTCGCGGCCGATGCCGACGCCGTAACGCATCGCCGTGCCGCCGGGTTCGACCACGTACAGGAAACGGCCGGGCGTATCGACGACCACGGTGCCCGGCGCCTCACCGGTCGGATCCTGCACGCGTTGGCGGTAGTACTTCGGGTCGATCTGCGTATAGGGAATGGCCGGAATCTGATGGCCGCCATCTTCCAGAGCGGCATAGCGCGTCGCCAGCTCCTCGTCCGTTGCCGGCACGATGGGATATCGGACCTTCTGCGGAACCGGAGCGACCTTGACGGACGTTTCCGAAGTTGCGCAGCCCGCGAGCGTCGCGGCGGCGCCAAGGAAGAAGGCTCTGCGCGACAAAGTGCACACCGTAGGCATTCTCGATAGGACTCCAATGGGATAGACGGGTTGAGGCCGATGGCTATCCAAAGCGCTGGGTGACTGGCAAGAAGAAGGGGCTTCACATCTTCGGCATCGGCCCCTCGTTTCGTAGAGGCGATGCAAAGCGGCCACGCCCCGCCCGCGATTTCAAGGAAAACAAGCATGGCACCTGTGGAAATCAATCCGGCTCATGTCCGCGAGTTTGCCGACCTCGACAGCTTCTACCGCTGGCTCAGTGAAAACCACGCCACCGCGCCGGAAGTCTGGATCAAGATCCACAAACGCGCCTCCGGCCTTCAGAGCATCAATGCCGAAGAAGCGATCGAAGTGGTGCTTTGCTGGGGCTGGATCGACGCCATTCGCAAGAGCCATGACGACAAGAGCTTCTTCCAGCGCTACTGCCCGCGCGGCAAGAGAAGCGTCTGGAGCAAGAAGAATGTCGGCACGGTCGGTCGGCTGATCGAAAGCGGCCGCATGACCGAACATGGACTGAGACAGGTGGACACCGCCAAAGCGGACGGGCGCTGGGACAAGGCCTATGGCAGCGGCAAGGACCTGCAAATCCCCGATGACCTTCAGGCCGCCATCGACGCGGACGCGGCGGCGAAGGAGATGCTCGCGACACTGACAGAGCAGAACCGCTTCGCGCTGGCCTTCCGCATGCATGCCATCAAGACGGATGCCGCCCGCAAGCGCAATATCGAGGCTTTCGTTGCGATGCTGAACCGCGGCGAGACGATCTATCCGCAAAAGCGGAAATAGACCGTCCCGTCCCCAGGCATCGAAAATCAGTCGGCGCGGGCCGTGCGCGTACCCGACTGCCCGGCAAGCCAGTTGTGCCAGTCGCTCTCGCTGCCGGCGAAGACGTTGAGGTCGATCTTGCCGGACACGCCATGCGACAGGCCCGAGCCCGAATACTGCCAGAACGTCCAGCGGCGGTTCGGGTAGCGCTTCGAGGGATGGGCCGCGACCGAGCGCAGCCAGAACGGATATTCCGTCAACTCGCCGGCAAGGTTGTCCTCATAGAAATCCGGCGCCGTGTAGATGATGGGGCGCTTGCCGTAGTGGCGCTCCAGCATCTCGGCGAAAACCTTGATCTTCTCGACATACTTGGCCCGCGAAATACGCGCCTTGCAGGAGGATTCGCCGTTGTATTCGGCATCGATCACCGGCGGCAGCGCGTCGGGATCGCGCGGCACGTTGCGGATGAACCATTCGGCCTGCGAGCTCGCCACCCGGCACCAGTAGAAGAAGTGATAGGCGCCGCGCTTGATGCCCGCTTCCTTCGCCTTGCGCCAGTTCTTCTGGAACATCGGATCGAGATGGTCGCCGCCATCCGTCGCCTTGATGAAAGCGAAGTTGGCGCCCTGCGTGCGCAGCTTCATCCAGTCGATATCGCCCTGCCAGCGAGAGACGTCGACGCCGTGCACCTGATAGTGTTTTGGCGCGCGCTTGCCGAAATTGATGGGGTGGGCATCGCGGAACTGCTGGCTATAGACGCGCGAACGCTTGGCGGAGCGTCCAAAGGACGGCTCTACGGCCATGACGGCATTTTCCGGCCGGTCTTCCGGCACGGCCGACTGCTTCGTCATCGTCTCGAAGACATGGCTTTCCGCCGAGGGACCGGCCCAGGCAAGCATTTCCGCGCCATCCGCCTTCACCTTACCCTCGCCCACCGAAACCTCGGGAACCGGGCCGGCTTTCACGGAGCTTGTGACCTCCGCGGACGGTTTTATGGACAGGGCAGTCTCGGGATTGGACGAGGCGCAGCCCGCCATGGAGGCGCAGCCGAGCAGGATCGCTGTCAGGACCGAAAGACGCATAAGGCACTCGCACGCAAAACAAACCGAAGCCCCCGCCCACAGCGCGCAGACGGAATTACTAACGGAAGATTACCGCGAAATGTTAAATGCAACGTTTACGGCCGGCCGTGACATTTCAGTTACTTAGAGGTGGAAGCTGTCACGATCTCTGCCGGCTTGCGTTCACGAAAGCGTGTCCGCGCGGCGAAAGCCGGTAGCCGATGGTGAGGCTTTCGGTCAGCCCCAGTTCGTTCAGCTGACGGATTTTTCGCTTGAGCGCCAGCTTCTCCATACCAAGCTGCTTAGCCATCTCCGCCGCCGGACACCCCTCGTGTTCAGCGATGAGCGAAAGGACCGTGTCGGTCCACGTCTCCATCCGGTCGAGGGTCCGCAGGCGGGCTTGCAAGGCGGCAAGCTCTGTCGGATCGAGCGTAGCGCTTTCGCGCAGACCGTGCCGCGGGTCCTCCCCCGCGACATGGAATGCGATGCGGTACAGGCTCCCCTTCGCCCGGAGGTCCCGCACGAACGCATCATGGCCAGCATAACCGGCGGCGCGGAGGTCGGCTTCGGAGACGGCGGCAAGCTCGACCATTTCGACGCTATCGATGGCCAGCACGCCGGCCGCCGTGCGAAGCGTGCCACCCGCGCGCACCGTCGGCTTCACCCAACGGCGAAAGGCGAGTGTCACCTCGCCTCTTGCAACCCTTTCGAGGACTGCCGCCTTGAACAGCATCGCGCCTCTCAGCCGTTGCCGATTCTGACGTAGCCGATGCCCTTTTTTTCAATCTCGTCGAACGACTCCTCGTAGCCCGCATCGGCATAGCGGATGACCCCGAGCGAGGTGTCGTTGGTGAGAGCATGCTCCAGCCGCTCCGCGCCTTCGGCCGTGCCATCGGCCACCAGAGTCACGCCGCAACTCGTCATGTAGCCCGCATAACCACCGCCGCCAGAATGAATGACGACGAGATCGGCCATCGAGGAGGAGAGCAGCATGGCATCGAGCAGCGGCCAGTCGGCGATGGCATCCGAGCCATCCTTCATGCGCTCCGTCATGATGTTCGGGTGCGCCATGGCGCCGGCATCGAGATGATCGCGTGAGAAGGCGACCGGCCCCTTCAGTTCGCCCGCCGCGACCAGCCTGTTGACCGCCAGCGCCAATTCCGTGCGCTCGCCATGGCCGAGCCAGGCGATGCGCGCCGGCAGCCCCTCGAAAGGCACGTTTTCGCGAGCGAGGCGGATCCAGTTGGTGACGATCTGGTTGTCCGGGAACATCTCCAGCACAAGATCGTCGATACGGGCGATATCGCTCTCCTCGCCCGACAGCGCCATCCAGCGGAACGGCCCGATTGCCCGTGCAAAGAGCGGCCGCAGATAGGCTTCGGTGAAGATCGGAATGTCGAAGGCATTCGCAACGCCCCCTTCCCGCGCCTGTGTGCGGATAAGGTTGCCATTGTCGAAGACCTCGGAGCCCCGCTTCTGGAATTCCAGCATGGCCGAGACATGCTCGACGATGGAGGCGCGGCTTGCCGCCATCAGCTGCCCCTGCCCGTCGTCGCGCAAACCCTTGACCTGGTCGATGCTCATGCCCTTCGGCACATAGCCATAGACGAGATCGTGCGCCGATGTCTGGTCGGTGACGATGTCGGGCACGATGCCGCGCCGTGCAATTTCCGGATAGATTTCAGCGGCATTGCCGACCAGACCGATCGAGGTCGCGCGCTTTTGCCTTACCGCCTCGTCGATCATCGCGAGCGCCGTATCGAGATCCGGCGCGACCTGTTCAAGGTAGCCGACAGCCTTGCGCGCTTCGGCACGGGCCGGGTCGATATCGACGCAGAGGATCGCCGCCCCCGCCATGCGGCCCGCGAGCGGCTGTGCGCCGCCCATGCCGCCGAGACCGGCTGTCAGGATGAAGCGGCCGGCAAGGCTCCCGTCAAAACGCTTTTCCGCGATGCGCATGAAGATTTCATAGGTGCCCTGGATGACGCCCTGGCTGCCGATATATTGCCAGGCGCCCGCCGTCAGCCCTCCCCAGCAGATCAGGCCCTTGCGCTGAAGTTCATAGAAAACCTCCGCCTTCGCCCACTGCCCGACGATGTTGCAGTTCGCCATGATGACGAGCGGCGCCTTCGCATGGGTCTTCAGGAGTCCCACCGGCTTGCCCGACTGGATGACCAGCGTCTGGTCCTCGTCCATTTCGATCAGGGCCTTGACGATGGCCTTGTGCGCCGCCCAGTTGCGCGCCGCCTTGCCGAGCGCGGCATAGACGATAAGGTTATCCGGATCCTCGCCCACCGACAGCACGTTTTCGAGAAGCCGCAAAAGCCCCTCCTGCCGCCAGCCCTTGGCGCGCAGTACCGGGCCGCTCGGGATTGGATAGTTTGGGTGGCGCGGATTGGGCTTCGGCATTGTCTTCTCCTTACGTCTCTTTACGGCTTTGCCTCAAGCAAGCGCGTAACTCACCAGATCGATGCCCATCGCCTTTTCGACCGATGGATAGACCGTGGGATCAAGCACGCTCGATGCCAAAGGAATGATCGTCTTCGGCACATGCAGCACGAAGACGTTCATGCCGACCTGGAGCTGACCGACGCTGAGCGGTTCGCCGTCCGGGGACAGCGTGGTGATCACATCAGGGAAGGTCGCAAGGCGCTTGCCGTCCGCCGATTCTACCGCCATGTACTCGTTCATCACATGCAGTACGTTCGCGCTGTCGCCCTTGCCGACCGTCACGGTACCGATGTCGAACGCCTCCTTGGTATAAACCACCGACTTGTCGGTGATCACGCCTTCGGAGAGGATCGAACCGCCCGTCGTCCTGACCATCGCGTCGATGATCGCCGAACCGCCCTTGCCCTCTGCAGCGATGATCGCCTCGCCGAGTTTGAGCGCGAGCGAAATGCCGCCGAGCGCCGCATTCCCGCGCACATAGGAGGCGCGCAGCGGGTTGCGGCAGGAGGCAATGAAGCCGCCCGACATGTCGGAGGCGGCGCGCAGGATCGGCGAGACCTTTGCCGTCGCGCCGCGCACGACGAGCTCGATATAGCGGTTCTCGTCGCGGTTTCCGCCGACGGCCGTCTGGATCATCTGCTCGGGCGAGCCGGCCATGCCGATCGAGCCCATGTCGCCGGTCGGATGCGCGCGCATGTCGCCGACAGCATCCAGCACCTTCGTGCCGAGGATGGCGGATGGCAGCCAACCGTTCAACGTCGAGGACTTGCCGTTCTGACCCACCATCAGCGCCGCGACCTTCTCACCCAGCGCCTCCTGCAGAAGCTCGACGGCCTTCACGTAATCGACGCCGCGCATTTCCCACGGCGTGGTCGAGGCCGGGGCGCCGATCGCTGCTGCGGTCGCCACCCAGTCGTCATCGGACAGTTCGTCGATGGAAACCAGCTCCGGCTTGCCGATCGACACTGCGGCGTAACCGAGCATGCGCCCATGATCCGCCCAGCCACCGCCGCCGGCGGCGTAGACCGAGCCGCCCTTGACCGCCGCCTCGACGTCTTTTTCCTTTAGAATCCGGCCCATTAGGCGTCCTCCTGACTCAATTTCTCATCCAGCTGAATCACTGCATTAAAAAGCACCGCCGCCCCGAGCGCGATATCATCGGTCTCGGCAAATTCCTCCGGCGCATGGCTGCGTCCGCCAAGGCACGGCACGAAGATCATCGCCGAACGTGTCACCTTCGCCATGAAGGCCGTATCGTGCCCGGCCCCCGAGGCCATGCGACGATGACTTGCGCCCGCTGTCTCGCAGGCTGCATCCAGCACATCGAGCAGCAGGGGGTCGCCCGGCGTCGGCATGTTGTCGGAGATCCGGCGCGGCGGCGCGATGGTGGTGCCCGTCTCCCGCGCGATCTGCTCGGCCAGTTGATCCACGGACGCGGCAAAGACATCCATCGCCGTGCGCTCTTCAGCCCGCGCATCGATCAGCAGCCGCGCACGGGACGGAACGACATTGGCGGCATTCGGCTCGATGGAGAATTCGCCAACGGTCGCCGTGAAATGCCCTGGGCCTTGCGAGAGCGATTTCGCCAGCGCCTCGATGCCCGATACCAATCTGGCGGCCGCCGCCAGCGCATCGGCACGCGATCCCATTGGCGTCGTGCCCGCATGATCCGCCCTGCCCTCGACAACGATCTCGATGCGCGTGATACCGGCAATCGCCGTCACCACGCCGATATCGCGCTTTTCCGTTTCCAGCACCGGCCCCTGCTCGATATGCAGCTCGAGAAAGGCCGCGATATCCTTGCGCGCCTCGGCGGCGATGCGCGCCGGATCGCCGCCAACGTCGCGAATGCCCTGCTCCAGCGTCAGCCCGCCGCTCTCACGCGACAGCCAGTCCGCCGGCAGCACGCCGGCCATGCCGCGACTGCCGATGCAGGAGACACCGAAGATCGACACTTCCTCGGCGAGGAAATCGACGACCTCCAGATCGTGGTCGAGTTCGATCCCCTTGTCCGCCAGCGCGCGGGCCACTTCCAGCGCCACAGCCACGCCGGCGATACCGTCAAAGCGTCCGCCATCCGGCACGGTATCGGAATGCGAGCCGAGCATGATCGCGCCGAGGCCGGGCTTCCTGCCCCGCCGCCGGGCAACGAGATTGCCAGCTGCATCGATGCGCGTTTCGAGCCCCGCGGCCTGAAACTTCTCGAGAAGAAAATCCCGCCCCGCCGGGAACAGAGCGGTAAAGGCACGCCGCGTGTAGGGCCGGCCTGGCTCGGTGAGCCGGGCGAGCCCGTCGATCACGTCCTGTATACGGACGGGGTCGACCGGCAGATTGCTCGCGCGGGCCATGATCAGGCCCTCGCGGAAACGAGCGTCGGCAGCGGGCGCACGAAAGCGCCGGTGCCGGGTTCGGCAAGCACCTTGGTGCCGTCGAAGGCGAGTTTGCCGCGCAGGTAAGTCGCGGAAACACGCCACGGCAGCTTGATGCCGTGATAGGGCGACCAGCCGACGACGTTGTGGCCGCTCGCGGCAGCGTCGTAGCTGTAGGGCTCCGGCGTCAGCACGGTGATGTCGGCATCCTTGCCCGCCTCCAGCGCACCCTTGACGTGATCGAGCCGGAAATGGCGCGCCGGGTTCAGCGTCATCAGTTCGGCGGCGCGCGTCAGCGAAATCCCGCGCTCCAGCGCGCCCTTGACGAAGAGCGGCACCATGACCTCCAGCCCCGGCACGCCGGAGGCATTGGCCAGCATGTCCGGATTGGTCTTGCGGTCTTCCGACCAGCTCACATGATCCGTCGACACCAGCGTGACATTGCCTTCCGCGACATGGCGCCAAAGCTTTTCCACTTCGGCGCGCGAGCGGATCGGCGGATTGATCTTCGCCTTGCCGCCGAGCCGGGCGACGTCGTTCTCCTCGTCGAGAACGAGATAGTGGATGCAGCACTCGATGGTCGCGCGAAAGCCCTGCGCCCTGTAGGCGGCGGCGATATCGTAGCCGCGGCCGAGCGAGCAATGCACGACATGAGCCGGGCAGCCCGTCTCGGCACCGGTCTCGTAGATCTGGTTGGAGGCGAGCAGTTCCGTCAGCGGCGGGCGGGACAGGCCGTGTGCGCGATAGTCGGTGATGCCCGCAGCCTTCACCTTGGCAATCGCCGCGCGCACCGCCTCGTCGTCCTCATTGTGCACGCCAGCCGTCAGCCCCGTCGGAGCGATAGCGCGGAAGCAATCTTCGAGCAAAGCCGCCGGAATGCGTGGAAACCGTTTTGGGTCCGTGCCGAAGGTCGAGAACTTGAAGGCCGCGACGCCGGCCGCGACCATTTCCGCAATGCGCGCTGGCCCCTCTTCCGGATCGACCGTGCCGTAAAGTGCAAAATCGACGCGGGCCTGCGGCGATGCGTGATCGACCTTGATCTTCACCGCCTCCGCCGAGCACACAAGATTGCCCTCGTCATAGGGCATGTCGACGATGGTGGTTACGCCACCGGCCGCCGCCGAACGCGTCGACCAGATGAAATCCTCCTGGTTCTTCTGCGAGAGCGAATGCACCTGCGCGTCGATCGCGCCGGGCAGGATCAGCGCGCCGGAGAGATCGTGCCGTTCCCTGGCCGCCGGCATCGCGCCTTGGCCGACATGCACCACCTTGCCATCGCTGACCGCGACATGACCGCCTTCGACGATGCGATCCGCCAGAACCACGGTGCCTTTCAGAACAAGATCGAAGTCGGCCATCGAGGTTTCCTCAGGGTTTCAGGGCAAAGAACGTATCGACATCCGTCATGGGCGCGGCCTCGACAAAGGCTGCAAGCGCCTCGGGGCTGGCAAGGTCGCGGTCGAGCGCTTCGATTTCGGCGGAAAGCGGCCGGTCCTTGCGGTAGAAGGAGCTGATCGCGCGCGTGCGCTGGTAGGCGATGGCGGCAACGCCTTCGACATTGTCGCCGGCAAGATCGACGGCCTGGGCGGACAGCATGGCCTCGAGCGCGGCGAGCTGGCGCAGGTCCCGCACCTGGCTTTCCATGCGCTCGACGATGAGCGGCAGGAAGGTCGCCTCTTCCTCAAGCCCGCCGGCAACCACGATGGACTGCGCCGAGATCGGCACCGCCAAAGACTGGATGCGCATGTAGAGTTCGACGGCCAACTTCAGCAGCGGCCCGAACCCCGTCGCCGCCTCGCCGGGCGCGACGAGATTGACCGGCAGGTTGCGGCGAACGCCATTGGAGAGCAGCACGCAGCGGTTCAGCACATTGCGGGCAAGATGAGCAAAACCCGTCTGCGCCGCCTCGACATAGAGTGTGGTCGACAGCGGCAGCGAACCACCGGAGGCCATGACGTGGTTGTCCATCACGACCGGGTTGTCATCCGACTGCGCCGTCGCCTCGACGAGGCGCTCGGCAGCGGTCATCAGCGTATCGAGGCAGGCGCCGAAGACCTGCGCCGTCATGCGCAGACTGAGCGGATCATGGATGGCCGAGGGTTTCGGCCAGTGGCCGGAGGTCGCCTGCGCCTCGAACCATTTGCCGGCCAGCGCCTCGCCATGCGCCGAAAGCCGTGCCGCCACCCGCCACGGATCGGCCGATGCGCCGAGCGCCAGCGACGAGAGCACCCCCGTCACCATGAGATTGCGGATCGCCTTGGCCGCCTCGCGCACCACATTGGCGGCGGCGGCGTGCGAGATGGCATTGACGCTGAGGGCCGCCAGCGCATCGCGCGGCTGCATGCGATAGGGTTTCAGGCCCGCGCGCTTGAGCGCTTCCGGCGCCGGCAGCCGCTCGCCGCCATACCAGGCCTCACCCTCGCCGGTCATGACGGCCGCGATCTGTCCCATCAGCCCGATATCGGCACAGCCCATCGAGCCATGGCGGCGCACGACAGGCACGACGTCCTTTTCCAGAAGCGCCAGGAAGGCATCGATCAGTTCCGGGCTGC
The DNA here is from genome assembly GCF_024704725.1 of Shinella sp. CPCC 101442. Taxonomy (GTDB): domain Bacteria; phylum Pseudomonadota; class Alphaproteobacteria; order Rhizobiales; family Rhizobiaceae; genus Shinella. The sequence continues at coordinate 569,084 of NZ_JALIQS010000003.1, forward strand.
AGCCGGAATAACCGCCGAGCGCCGTGTTGACGCGGATCGCCATCGCCTTGCGCACGATCGGCAGCGTGAATGGCTCGCCGGTGCCGAAATGGTGCGCCTTGACGAGATTGTTGTTGAATTCAACGAGGTCGTCGGCCGTCCAGAGCTTGTCCTTCATGGAGCCGACGCCGGTATTGGCACCGTAGATCGGCAGGCCCGTGGCAAGACGGTCGGTGATGACCAGGCGCGACGTGCTGACACGGCCCATGCCGATCTCGCACGCCACCGGACGGCGCGCACCCGTGCCGATCGCCTCCAGCGTGGCGAAATCGAGCGGTTGGCCGGTGAGATAGAGCGTATCGGCGGAAGCGAGCATGTTTTGAAAAGCCTGTGTTTCGAGACGGATGTTATGCGGAACGTGAACGGAGCGTATATCCCAAAACCCGCACGGTTCATGCTATAGACCGAACAGTTAGGGAGAAACCAAGGACCCGCCCGTGGATCTATCCACCCTCTGCCTTGTGCACAGCATTCTCGAAGAACGCGGCATCCGCAGGGCGGCGGCCGTCGCCGGCCGGCCGGCTTCCAGCGCCAGTGCAGCGTTGCGCCGGGTCGAGGCGGTGCTTTCCGTTCCGCTGGTGCGCCGCGATGGGCAGGTGCTGGTTCCCACACTGGAGGCTGAAGCCCGCCTGCCGCGTTTCGCCGAGATCGCCAGCGCCGCCGCGGCACTCACCAGCCTCGGCCAAGGCCGCGAAAGGCCTCCGGTCCTCTCGCTTGCCGCCCTCTCCCGCTTTGCGGCGACCGCCAGGGCGGGCAGCATCAATGCCGCCGCCAAGAGGCTCGGCCTTGGTCAGCCGCAACTCACCCGCCAGCTCAGCCATCTTGAAGCGGCGGTCGGTGCGAAATTGCTCGACCGTTCGGCGGCAGGCATAAGCTGCACGCCGGCCGGCCTTGAAGCGCTGGCGCTTGCCGAACGCATCGGCGCGGCATGGGAATCATTGTCTGCGGCCTCCGGCGAACGCTTCCGCCGCAGTGCCGCGACCTGGCGGCTCGGCACCATCATCCCGTTCGGCCACGAGAGCGAGATCGCAGCCATGCTTGCGCGCCTGGCGGTCGAATGGCGTGGAGCACGGCCACGCCAGCCGCTCTTCCTCTCCTCCACCACGGCGGACGAACTCGTTTCCGGCCTGAAAACCCGCCGGTTCGACCTGATCCTGCTCGACACCGACCACTATCCCGCCGAGTTCGACGGCAGCCTGATCGGCCGCTCGCAGCTGGCGCTTGCCGGCCCGCGGGCATTGGAGAAAACCGAACCGCAGGATTTCGCCGCCCTGCTGCACCGCTATCCCGTGGCCGTGCCGAGCCCGCGGAGCGGTCTGCGCCAGATGACCGACCGCTTTCTGGAGGCGACGCTTTCCCCGGCCGAGCGTTCCCGCCTGACGCTGGTCGAGGTCGATTCGATCCCGGTCATCATCAATCTCGTGCTCGACCACGGCCATCTCTCCGTGCTCCCGGAGCATTCCGTCGCCAACATCAACCCGCCGCCGACATTGCTGCCGCTGGATGCCGCCTACCAGCAATCCCTCAGCCTCGTCTGGCCGCGCGATGCGCTGTCCCGACAGGCGGCGGAGACGATGATCGGGCTGCTCTCGAAACCTTAGCCCTTGGCGCCGGCCCGCAATCGCCGCCGGGTCTCCGTCGGGCTTTCGTGATAGTGCGCGCGGTAACTGCGCGAGAAGGCGGAGGAGGAGTTGAAGCCCGTCAGCGCCGCGATATCGGCGAACTCGGCCTTGGTCTCGATGACCTTTCGCCGGGCGGCATTCAGCCTTAGCGCAAGATAATGCTGGTGCGGCGCCACACCCATCGATTCCTGGAACAGGTCCTGGAGATGGCGTGCGCTGATGCCGACGCGTTTTGCCAGCCGTGTCAGCGTCAACGGCGCGTCCACCGTCTCCTCCATCAGCCGCACCGCTTGGCTGACGCGCTGGTCGGCGATGCGCATGTTGCCAAGGGCCGGCACCTGCAGCAGCCCGCCGGTCCGTTCGTGTTCGTAGATGAACAACCGGGACACTTCGAGCGCCAGCGAATAACCCTGCCGGCGGCGGATGATCTCCAGCATCAGGTCGAGCGTCGGCAAGGAACCGCCGGTGGTGATGCGCTTTCCATCGATGACGTAGCGCTCGCGCATCACCGCGATCTGCGGATAACGGGATGCGAATTCCTCCATGTCCTCCCAGTGGATCGTCACGGAATGGCCGTTCAACAGGCTGGCTTCGGCAAGCAGCCAGCTTCCCGATTCGATACCAGCCATCATCGTGCGATGGCGCGCCGTTTGCGAAAGCTGGCGTCGCAACAGAGGCGTCGCACTCATCTGCCATTGATAGCTCGAAAGCACGAAGAGCGGCTCTTTCTCCCGCTCCGGCCGGAACAGGCCGTCGACCGGCACCGGAATGCGGCTCCGTGTCTCGACCGGCTGGCCATCGGGGGAAAAAATTCGCCAGCGGTAAAGCGCCTGGCCGGAAATGCGGTTGGCGGCGCGCAGGGGCTCGATGACCGAGGCGACGAGGATGAGGTTCGTCTCGGGCAGCACTAGGATATCGATGTCGAGGGTATCGGAAGAGGGATCGAGCATGGCGGAAGCATGCGTATTCATCGCTCGAATTGTCAAGAATGGATCCGAAAAGTGAAAGCATTGCGCCGTCTCTTGGCTCGTAATGGACCCAATGAGAATACTGGGAGAGATCGAATGCCCTTAGCCATGAACCGTGATGTCTTCATCACCTGCGCCGTCACCGGCTCCGGCGACACCGCCGGCAAATCGCCCCACGTGCCGCGTTCGCCCAAGCAGATCGCCGAATCGGCGATCGACGCCGCCAAGGCCGGTGCCGCCGTCGTGCACTGCCATGTCCGCGACCCGGAAACCGGCGCACCGAGCCGCCGCAACGATCTCTACCGCGAAGTGACCGAGCGCATCCGCGATGCCGAGGTGGACGTGGTGCTGAACCTCACCGCCGGCATGGGCGGCGACATTATCTTCGGCGGCACCGAACAGCCGCTGCCGCTGAACCCCAACGGCACCGACATGGTCGGCGCCACCGAGCGCGTCTCCCACGTCGCCGAATGCCTGCCGGAAATCTGTACGCTCGATTGCGGCACGATGAACTTCTCGCTCGGCGACTACGTGATGACCAACACGCCGTCCATGCTGCGCGCCATGGGCAAGATGATGACCGACCTCGGCGTCCGTCCGGAAATCGAGGCCTTCGACACCGGCCACCTGTGGTTCGCCAAGCAACTCGTCGAGGAGGGGGTCATCGAGGATCCGGTGCTCATCCAGCTCTGCATGGGCATTCCGTGGGGCGCGCCCGACGACCTCAACACCTTCATGGCGATGGTCAACAACGTGCCGGCCAACTGGACGTTCTCGGCCTTCTCGATCGGCCGCAATGCCATGGCCTATCCGGCCGCGTCCATCCTGGCCGGCGGCAATGTGCGCGTCGGGCTTGAAGACAATCTCTATGTCGGCAAGGGCCAGCTTGCCACCAATGCGCAGCTCGTCGAAAAAGCCGTCAACATCGTCGAAAGCATGGGTGCCCGCATCATCGGCCCGGCCGAAGTGCGCGAAAAGCTGAAACTCCAGAAGCGGGCACCGAAATGAGCCAGATCAACAAGGCAGCCTGCGTCGGCGGCGGTGTCATCGGCGGCGCCTGGGTGGCGCGTTTTGCGCTCGCCGGCATCGACGTCAACATCTTCGATCCGCACCCGGAAGCCGAACGCATCATCGGCGAAGTGATGGCCAATGCCGAGCGCGCCTATGGCATGCTCACCATGGCTCCGCTGCCGCCGAAGGGCAAAGTCACCTTCTGCAAAAGCTTGGAAGACGCCGTCAAAGACGCTGATTGGATTCAGGAAAGCGTTCCCGAGCGCCTCGAATTGAAGCGCGGCGTGCTGACCCAGATCGATGCGGCCGCAAAACCCGACGCGCTGATCGGCTCGTCCACGTCAGGCCTGATGCCGACCGACCTGCAGCGCGACATGAAGCACCCCGAACGCCTGTTCGTCGCGCATCCCTACAATCCCGTCTACCTGCTGCCGCTCGCCGAACTGGTCGGCGGCGAAAAGACCAGCAAGGCGACGCTCGAAGACGCCAAGGCCAAGCTCGCGCCGATCGGCATGAAGGGCGTAATCATCAAGAAGGAGATCGAGGCCTTCGTCGGTGACCGTCTGCTCGAAGCCGTCTGGCGCGAAGGCCTCTGGCTCATCAAGGACGACATCTGCGACACCGAGACGCTCGACGATGTGATCCGCTACTCGTTCGGCATGCGCTGGGCGCAGATGGGCATGTTCGAGACCTACCGCATCGCTGGCGGCGAAGCCGGCATGCGCCATTTCCTCGCCCAGTTCGGCCCCTGTCTCTCCTGGCCCTGGACGAAGCTCACCGACGTCGTCGATCTCAACGACGAGCTGGTGGAGAAGATCGCCAACCAGTCGGACGCCCAGTCCGGCGCGCGCGGCATTCGCGACCTGGAGCGCATCCGCGACCAGAACCTCGTCGGCATCATGCATGCGCTGAAGGCCGGCGACGACGGCAAGGGCTGGGGTTCTGGCAAGCTGCTCGCCGAATTCGAGGAACATCTCTGGGCCAAGGCCGGCAAGGCGAAGGTCGAGGTTTCGGAAGCCGAGCCGCTGCGCCTCATCGACACCAAGGTCAACGCCGCCTGGGTCGACTATAACGGCCACATGACCGAGCACCGTTACCTCCAGCTCTTCGGCGATACGTCGGACGCGCTGCTGCGACTGATCGGCGTCGACTTCGCCTATGTCGAAGCCGGCCACAGCTACTACACGGTGGAAACCCACATCCGCCACATCGGCGAAGCCAAGCTCGGCCAGGCGCTCTACACGACGCTTCAGCTTCTGGCGTCCGACAGCAAGCGGCTGCACTTCTTCACCCGCATCCACGATGCGGCGACCGGCGATGTCATCGCGACGGCAGAGCAGATGATGCTTCACGTCGACTCGAAGGCCGGCAGGAGCGTCGATGCGCCTGCGGACGTGCTGGCGAAGATCAAGCCGATCGCGGACGCCCATGCCAAGCTGCCGACACCGGAAAGTGCCGGCCGCAGCGTCGGGCAAAAGCGCGCCTGACGAAACCGTTGAAGCGCCGGAGAGGAACGGCGCCGACGCAGAACACAATCTCCCCCGCTCATTGGGGGAGATGCCCCGCAAAGGGCTATGGCCGCCACGCGGCCCCAAAAGAATTCGAGGGGGAATGCCATGAACTTCGCATTGACCGACGAGCAGCAGATGATCGTGGATACGGTTCGCTCCTTCGTCGAAACGGAAATCTATCCGCATGAAAACGAGGTCGAGCGCACCGGCCATGTACCGCCGGAACTCGGCCAGGAAATCGCCCGCAAGTGCAAGGAAATCGGCTTCTTCGGCTGCAACATGCCGGAAGAAGTGGGCGGTGCCGGCCTCGACCATACCTCGTTCACGCTGGTCGAGCGCGAACTCGGCCGCGGCTCGATGGCGCTCACCGTCTTCTTCGGCCGCCCCTCCGGCATCCTGATGGCCTGCAACGACGAGCAACGCGAACAGTACCTTCTGCCCGCCGTGCGCGGCGAAAAGTTCGACGCGCTCGCCATGACCGAGCCGGATGCCGGCTCTGACGTGCGCGGCATGAAATGTTTCGCCCGCAAGGACGGCGACGACTGGGTCGTCAACGGCACCAAACATTTCATCAGCCATGCCAACATCGCCGATTTCGTCATCGTCTTTATCGCGACGGGCGAGGAAGACACGCCGCGCGGCAAGAAGAAGCTCATCACCTGCTTCCTCGTTGATCGCGGCACACCCGGATTCGAGATCCGCAACGGCTACGAGTCGGTCTCGCACCGCGGTTACAAGAACTGCATTCTCAACTTCGACGAATGCCGCCTGCCCTCCTCGCAGATCCTCGGCGAAGTCCACAAGGGCTTCGACATCGCCAACGACTGGCTCTACGCGACCCGCATCACGGTCGCCGCGACCTCCGTCGGCCGCGCCCGCCGCGCCTTCGACTACGCTTTGAACTACGCCGCCGAGCGCAAACAGTTCGGCAAGCCGATCGGCGCGAACCAGGGCGTCTCCTTCAAGCTCGCCGACATGATCACCGAGATCGACGCCGCCGACCTCCTGACGCTCAATGCCGCATGGCGCCTCGATCAGGGCCTGCCGTCGAACCGCGAGATCGCCTCGGCAAAGGTCTACGCCACGGAAATGCTCGCCCGCGTCACCGACGAGGCGATCCAGATTTTCGGCGGCATGGGCCTGATGGACGACCTGCCGCTCGCCCGCTTCTGGCGCGATGCCCGCGTCGAGCGCATCTGGGACGGCACGTCGGAAATCCAGCGGCACATCATCAGCCGTGATCTGCTCAGGCCGCTCGGAGCGTAATGTCGATATGACACGATCCCTCGACCGCCTCATCCGGCCCCGCTCCATCGCCGTCTTCGGCGGCAAGGAGGCGCGCCGCGTCATCTTCCAGTGCGACAAGATGGGCTTTACCGGCGAGATCTGGCCGGTGCATCCGCGCGAGGACGAAATCCTCGGGCGCAAATGCTACCGCTCCGTCGCCGATCTTCCGAGTGCGCCGGATGCCTCCTTCGTCGGCGTCAACCGCGAACTGACCATCGGCATCATCCGTGACCTCTCGGCGCGCGGTGCCGGCGGCGCTGTTTGCTATGCGTCCGGCTTCCGCGAGGCCGTCAGCGAGCTTGCCGATGGCGATGACCTGCAGAAGGCGCTGGTCGAGGCCGCCGGCGACATGCCGGTGCTCGGCCCCAACTGCTACGGCTTCATTAACATGCTGGACGGCGCCCTGCTCTGGCCGGACCAGCACGGCATGCTGCGCATCGACAAGGGCGTTGCCGTCCTCACCCAGTCCTCCAACATCGCCTGCAACATCTCCATGCAGCAGCGCGGCCTACCGCTCGCCTATATCCTGACCGCCGGCAACCAGGCCCAGACCGGCCTCGCCGACCTCGCCTGCGCCGTGCTGGAGGACCCGCGAGTCACCGCCGTCGGCCTGCATATCGAGGGTTTTGACAGCCTCGCCTCCCTCGAACGCCTGGCCTTGCGATCGCGCGAGCTGAAGAAGCCGGTCGTGACTTTGAAGGTCGGTAAATCGGAACAGGCACAGCTCGCCACAGTCTCGCACACGGCCTCGCTCGCCGGCAACGACGCCGTTTCCTCCGCCCTACTCGCCCGCCTCGGCATCGGCCGCGTCGAGACGCTGCCGGAACTGCTCGAAACGCTGAAGCTACTTCATGTTGCCGGCCCGCTGCCGAACTACGACATCTCCTCGATGTCATGCTCTGGCGGCGAAGCCTCGCTGATGGCGGATGCCGGTGTGAAGCGGAAGGTGAACTATCGCGATCTCCGGCAGGAGCAGCGCCAGCCGCTGCGCGAAACGCTCGGCCAGATGGTGACGATCTCCAACCCGCTCGACTACCACACCTTCGTCTGGGGCAACCACGAGAAGCAGACGCAGGCCTTCACCACCATGATGCAGGGCGGCTATGCCCTGAACCTCGTCGTGCTCGACTTCCCCCGCCTCGACCGCTGCGACGCCGCCGACTGGATCACCACCTGCCACGCCGTCATCGATGCGTCGAAGGCGACGGGCGCAAATGCCGGCATCGTCGCCAGCATGGGCGAGAACATGCCGGAAGCGACCGCCGAAATGCTGATGCAGAACGGCATCGTGCCCTTCTACGGCATCGAGGAAGCGCTCGCCGCCGCCGAAGTCGCCGCCGGCATCGGCGAAATCTGGGCAAAACCCCTGCCCGCGCCACTCCTCAAGACTATGGCTGGCGAAGGCGAGGCGGTCACGCTGACGGAGCATGAGGCCAAGCTGGCGCTCGCCGCCCATGGTCTCGTGGTGCCGAAGGGCATCACGGCGGAGACGGCGAATGCTGCGGCCGAGGCGGCACAAAACCTCGGCTTTCCCGTCGTGCTCAAGGGCCTGGGCGTCGCACACAAGACCGAGGCCGGCGCCGTCAAGCTCAATCTCGCCAGCCGCGGGGCCGTGCTGGAGGCCGCCGAGGCCATGGCCGGCGTCGCCTCCGGCTTCCTCGTCGAAAAGATGGTGGGAAAACCCGTCGCCGAACTCATCGTCGGCGCCATGCGGGACCCGGTCGCCGGGCCGGTATTGACCATCGGTGCAGGCGGTATTTTGGTCGAATTGCTCGAAGATTCCGCGATCTTGACCCTGCCGACGGATGAGAAAACCATCCGCGAGGCCATCGCCGGACTTAAGATTTCAAAGCTTCTGGACGGTTATCGTGGCGCGGCGAAGGGCGATATCGACGCGCTTGTCGCTGCCGTCGCATCAGCGGCATCCTATGTCGTTTCAAACGCTTCAATAATCGAAGAACTGGACGTTAATCCCTTAATGGTGCTGCCAGCTGGCGACGGTGTCGTCGCGGCCGACGCGCTGATCCGTCTGAGGAAAAACCCATGACCGGACCGATACGACAGCGCCGCGAAGGTGGCATTCTGGAAGTCACGATCGATCGCCCCAAGGCGAACGCCATCGACCTCGTGACCAGCCGCATCATGGGCAAGATCTTTGCCGACTTCCGCGACGACGACACCCTGCGTGTCGCCATCATCACCGGCGCGGGGGAGAAATTCTTCTGTCCAGGATGGGACTTGAAGGCGGCGGCAGCAGGCGATGCGGTCGACGGCGATTACGGTGTCGGCGGCTTCGGCGGCATGCAGGAACTGCGTGACCTCAACAAGCCGATCATCGCCGCCATCAACGGCATCTGCTGCGGCGGCGGGCTCGAAATCGCGCTCTCCACCGACCTGATCCTCGCCGCGGAACACGCGACCTTCGCGCTGCCGGAAATCCGCTCCGGTACGGTGGCGGATGCCGCCTCGATCAAGCTGCCGAAACGCATTCCCTACCACATCGCCATGGACATGCTGTTGACCGGCCGCTGGCTGGACGTACAGGAGGCGCACCGCTGGGGTTTCGTCAACGAGATCCTGCCGGCCGACAAGCTGCTCGACCGCGCCTGGGAACTGGCGCGCCTGCTCGAAAGCGGCCCGCCGCTCGTCTACGCCGCCATCAAGGAAGTGGTGCGCGCCGCCGAGGGCGAGGCGTTCCAGACGACCATGAACAAGATCACCCGCCGGCAATTTCCGACGGTCGACGTTCTCTATTCCAGCGAGGATCAACTCGAGGGCGCCCGCGCCTTCGCGGAAAAGCGCGATCCCGTCTGGAAGGGACGATAGGATACGCCCCTGCATCGGGCAAAGTCCGCATCTTTCCATAAGTTTAGCTTGTGGAAGAAATAGATAAATTAGGGCGTTACACGCGTCTGATACGTGAATAGTTTATACTAGACGAGCCGCCATGCGGCGAATGAAGGAGGCATTCGGGAAAACGGGAAATGCGCCGCCGCCGGCAAGAAAAGCCGGCCTGGAGGTTGCCTTACAGGCCAAAAACAGAAATTCTGCCAATCACAACGACAAATGCCCACTTCAGGGCGAGCAAAGGGAACAGGGGAATGACTGATTACACCAACTACCTCACCAGCCAGGTCACGCTCGGCAAGATGAACCGCCGCGAGTTCATGGGCCGCGCTGCTGCCTTCGGCATCACGCTTGCCGTCGCCGGCACCATGTTCGACACCGCCGCGAAGGCGCAGGAGCCGAAGCGTGGCGGCAACCTCAAGCTCGGCCTCGAAGGCGCTGCCGCGACCGACTCGAAGGACCCCGCAAAGGCGCTCTCGCAGTTCATGTTCGTCGTGAATCGCAACTGGGGCGACATGCTCGTGGAATCCGAGCCGCTGACCGGCAAGCCGGTTCCAGCGCTCGCCGAATCCTGGGAACCGTCCGCCGACGCCTCGACCTGGACTTTCGCCATCCGCAAGGGCGTAAAGTTCCATGACGGCAAGGAGCTGACGGTCGACGACGTCATCAAGACCCTGCAGCGCCACACCGATGAGAAGTCGGAATCGGGCGCGCTCGGCGTCATGAAGTCGATCAAGGAAATCAAGGCCGACGGCGACAAGCTTGTCCTCGTCCTGTCGGAAGGCAATGCCGACCTGCCGCTGCTTTTGACCGACTACCACCTCGTCATCCAGCCGAATGGCGGCCTTGACGATCCGAACGCGATGATCGGCACCGGCCCCTTCAAGGTCACCAGTTTCGAAGCCGGCGTACGCGCCACCTTCGAGCGCAACAAGGACGACTGGCGCCAAGACCGCGGTTATGTCGACACGGTCGAAATGATCGCGATGAACGACGCGACGGCGCGTATCGCAGCACTTTCCTCCGGCCAGGTGCACTATATCAACCGCGTCGACCCGAAGACCGTCGATCTCCTGAAGCGCGCGCCGACCGTGGAAATCCTCTCCACCTCCGGCCGCGGCCACTACGTGTTCATCATGCATGCCAACACGGCGCCGTTCGACAACAACGATCTCCGCCTCGCCCTGAAATACGCGATGGACCGTGAGACGATGCTGGAAAAGGTGCTCGGCGGCTACGGCAAGGTCGGCAACGACTTCCCGATCAACGAGACCTATGCCCTCTTCCCGGAAGGCATCGAGCAGCGCGCCTACGATCCGGACAAGGCCGCCTTCCACTACAAGAAGTCGGGCCACAGCGGCTCCGTCCTTCTGCGCACGTCGGACGTCGCCTTCCCGGGCGCCGTGGACGCCGCCGTTCTCTACCAGGAGAGCGCCAAGAAGGCCGGCATCGAGATCGAAGTGAAGCGCGAGCCGGGCGACGGCTACTGGTCGAACGTCTGGAATGTGCAGCCCTTCTCGACCTCCTATTGGGGCGGCCGTCCGACGCAGGACCAGATGTATTCCACCGCCTATCTCTCGACGGCCGACTGGAACGACACCCGCTTCCTGCGCCCGGACTTCGACAAGATCCTGCTGGAAGCCCGCTCGGAACTCGACGAAGCCAAGCGCAAGGACATGTATCGCACCATGGCCATGATGGTGCGTGACGAGGGCGGCCTGATCCTGCCGATGTTCAACGACTTCGTGAACGCCTCTTCCAAGACCGTGAAGGGCTACGTGCACGATATCGGCAACGACATGTCGAACGGCTTCGTCGCAACCCGCGTGTGGCTCGACGCCTGATGACCGGCGGCGGACCGGCGCACGGTCCGGAGCTGACAGCAACGGCGACTGCGGGCGATAGCCCGCAGCCTGCCGGCGTTGCCGGGTCGGTTGCGTCCACTGGAGCCCCCATCGTCGAAGGCACGCCTTCGCTCTGGGCGAAACTCAGCAAGAGCAGCCCCTTGGTTGCGCTCATCCTGCAACGCCTTGCGCTTAGCGTGGCCTTGCTCTTCGCCGTGTCCCTGATGATCTTCGGGGGCGTGGAAGCCCTGCCCGGCGACTTTGCCACCACCTATCTCGGTCAGTCCGCCACGCCGCAGGCGGTCGAGAACATCCGCAAGGATCTTGGCCTCGACCAGCCGGCCACCACCCGCTACTTCAAATGGCTCGGCGGCGCCATCCAGGGTGACTTCGGCAGCTCCTGGGCGTCGAAAAACTCGGTCAGCGAACAGATCGGCAAACGCCTCGGCAATTCGCTGTTCCTCGCTTTCTTTGCAGCCATCATCTCGGTTCCGCTCGCGGTCGGGCTCGGCATGCTCGCGGTGCAATACCGAAACCGCCTGCCCGACAAGATCATCAACGTCATCTCACTGGCGGCGATCTCGCTTCCCGAGTTCTTCGTCGGTTACCTGCTGATCCTGTTCTTCGCCGTGCAGCTCGGCGTCGCCACCTTCCCGGCGACGGTCTATGAAAGCATGACCATCGGCCAGCGCCTGTCGGCCATTGCACTGCCCACAGCGACCCTCGTCCTCGTCGTGCTCGCCCATATGATGCGCATGACGCGCGCAGCCATCCTCAACGTCATGTCGTCCGCCTATGTGGAGACGGCCGAACTCAAGGGTCTCGGCAGCCTTCGCGTCATCGCAAAACATGCAGCACCGAACGCCTTGGCGCCGGTCATCAACGTCATCGCGCTCAACCTCGCCTATCTCGTCGTCGGCGTCGTCGTCGTGGAAGTGGTGTTCGTCTATCCCGGCATGGGCCAGTACATGGTCGATGCCGTGACGGTGCGTGACATGCCGGTGGTGCAGGCCTGCGGCCTGATCTTCGCCGCCTTCTACATCTTCCTCAACATGTTCGCCGATATCCTTGCGATCATCGCGAACCCCAGATTGAGGCATCCGCGATGAGACTTTCCAGTATCCCCGTCAGCGCCTGGGTCGGCATTCTGGGCATCGCCCTTGCCCTCTTCTGTGCCCTTTTCGCCCCCATCATCGCCCCCTATAGCGAGAGCCAGATCGTCGGCTCCGTCTGGGAGCCGATCGGCGGCGATTACCTGCTCGGTACCGACAATCTCGGCCGCGACCTCTTCTCGCGTCTGATCTTCGGCGCCCGTACCACGATCTTCGTGGCGTTGGCCGCAACCGTGCTCTCGTTCTCGCTCGGCATGCTCCTGTCCTTCACGGCCGCCGTCACAGGCGGGCTGATCGACCAGGCCTTCTCGCGCTTCAACGATCTGATGATGGCGATCCCGACCCTGATCTTCGCCCTCGTCGTGCTGGCCGTTCTTCCCCAGCAGCTCTGGATCCTCATCCTCGTGATGGCGGTCCTCGACAGTACCCGCGTCTACCGCATCGGCCGCGCCGTCGCGCTCGATGTCGCGGTCATGGAGTTCGTCGAGGCGGCGCGTCTGCGCGGCGAAGGCACCGGCTGGATCATTTTTCGCGAAATCCTGCCCAACACGCTCTCGCCGCTCCTGGCCGAATTCGGCCTGCGCTTCGCCTTCTCGATCCTGTTCCTCTCCACTCTCTCCTTCCTCGGCCTCGGCATCCAGCCGCCGGCAGCGGATTGGGGCGGCATGGTAAAGGACAACAAGGACGGCATCATCTTCGGCATTTCCGCCGCCCTCATTCCGGGCGGTGCGATTGCGGGGCTGGCCATCTGCGTCAACCTCGTCGTCGACTGGCTGATGAAACGCACCTCGAGCCTCAAGGGAGGGCGCGGCGATGCCTGATCTGCTTTCCGTCAAGAATCTGAAGATCGAGGCGACCAGCTACCCGCCGGGCGAGCCGCCGCGCACCGTCACCCTCGTCGAAGGCGTGTCCTTCAATGTCGAGAAGGGCAAGGTGCTCGGCCTCATCGGCGAATCCGGCGCCGGCAAATCGACGATCGGCCTCACCGCACTCGCCTATGGGCGCGGCGGGGTGCGCATCACCGGCGGCGAGGTGCTGCTCAACGGGCAGGACCTGCTGAAGCTCGGCCCCAACGGTATCCGCAAGGTGCGCGGCTGCAAGGTCTGCTACGTCGCGCAATCGGCGGCAGCGGCTTTCAACCCCGCCCACCGGCTCGGCGAGCAGGTGATCGAGGCCTCGCTGAAACACGGCATCATGACCCGTGCCGAGGCGGAAAAGCGCGCGCTCTACCTGTTCAAGGTGCTCGGCCTGCCAAGCCCGGAAACCTTCGGCCAGCGCTATCCGCATCAGGTCTCCGGCGGCCAGCTCCAGCGCGCCATGACAGCCATGGCGCTCTGCCCGAACCCGGAACTCATCGTCTTCGACGAGCCGACCACGGCGCTCGACGTGACGACGCAGATCGACGTGCTTGCCGCGATCAAGCACGCCATCGAAGAGACGCATACGGCCGCGCTCTACATCACCCACGACCTTGCCGTCGTGGCGCAGATCACGGACGACATCCTCGTGCTCCGGCATGGCAAGATGGTGGAATACGGCTCGGTAAAGCAGATCATCGAGGCGCCGACGCAGGACTATACCCGCGCGCTGGTCAATGTGCGCGGCACCAAACGCGAGGAAGCGCCCGACCAGTCGGATACGCTTCTGAAGGTCGACAACATCACCGCAGGCTATTCCAACGGCTTCAAGGTGCTGCAGAACGTTTCCCTGCACCTGCCGAAGGGCCAGACGCTGGCGGTGGTAGGGGAATCGGGCTCGGGAAAATCCACCCTCGCCCGCGTCATCACCGGCCTGCTTCCCCCGCAGGAGGGCACGATCAGCTTCGACGGCAAGCCCTTGCCGAAGGCGCTGAAGGGCCGGTCGAACGACGAACTGCGCCGCGTCCAGATGATCTACCAGATGGCCGACACCGCGATGAACCCGCGCCAGACGGTGCGCGACATCGTCGGCCGTCCGCTCACCTTCTACTACGGCATGCGCGGCCAGCAGAAGACCGAGCGGGTGAAGGAACTCTTGGAGCAGATCGAAATGGGCGGCCGCTTCGCCGACCGCTATCCCGCAGAACTCTCCGGCGGCCAGAAACAGCGCGTGGCAATCGCGCGTGCGCTCGCGGCAAAGCCGGAACTTATCCTGTGCGACGAGCCAACTTCCGCCCTCGACCCGCTGGTGGCGGAAGGCATCCTGAAGCTGCTGTTGAAACTCCAGGACGAGACCCACGTCTCCTACATGTTCATCACCCACGACATCGCCATCGTGCGCGCCATCGCCGATAGCGTTGCCGTGATGCACCGGGGAAAACTCGTCCGCTTCGGACCGAAATCGAAGGTGCTCTCGCCGCCCTTCGACGACTATACCGACCTGCTCCTGAAATCCGTTCCCGAGATGGAGATCGGCTGGCTGGAAAAGGTGCTGACGACACGGCGTATGGAAAGCGCCGGCAACTGAGTAAAGCGGGCGGCTTCGGCCGCCCGTCTCGTTTTCAGCTCACTTCTGCGTGCAATTCACATCGCCGACGCGGCTGGTCGATTCACCCTCGGCCATGACGGTTTCTTCGCCGCGCGCCGTGCAATTGCCCTTCTCGCCGACACCCGTGCGGAACTTCACCATCGGCTGCCCCTCGATCATGATGCTCGGCACGATCTCGTAAAGCTCCGGTGGGCAGTTCACCACATCGGAAAGCCGGAGCGCGGGCGCACCGCCGATGAAGACGCTCTGGGCGCCCGTCAGCGCGCAGGCCGGGATTGGCGCCGCCGCATCCTCGGCCACGGATATGGACGGCGACGCCGTTGCAAGGCCAAGAGCCAGGACGGCCCCTGCAAACCGGAAAAACCTCATCTTCCCTCTCCCTTTTCTCGCGCCGAGCGGGACAGTGCGCGAAGGGCTTCCAGCGCCCGCCCCGCATCCCGCTCCGGCACGAATATATGGTCGTGGTGGTAGGCGGCAACCACGTTGGCGCTGATGCCTTCACGCGTCAACGCCGCGGCGAAGGCGCCGGTCAGCCCCACCGCCTCCAGCGAGGAGTGCACGGTCAGCGTGATCATGCGCATCGGCGGACTGGCAACGAGCCCTTCGGCGGCAATGGCCGGCACGATGAGCGTCACGCCTTCCGCTTCCTTGAAAAGGCCGATCGGCTTGCGGAACAGGTGGCTCGCGATCTCATCCTCCGCCACGCAGGCATAGACGAAACTTCCGTCCGCCAGCTCCGGCTCCATCGATTTCAGCAATTCGTCGAGATCGGTGACGCCGCTCATGGATTGGCCATCCGCCTGATGGCATCGCAGAGCGCCGCGAAACCGAATTTCGCCCCGTCGCTCATGAAGCGCGCGCGCAGCCAGGCGTGGATCATCTGCTTTTCCTCCCGATACTCCACCGACACGCCGGCCAGGATCAACAGCGCCGCATAGGCCCGCGCATCGTCCCGCAACGGGTCGAAATAGGCGCCCGTGATGAAGGCCGGCGGCAGGCCCGCCAGTTTTTCCGCGCGCAGCGGGAAGGCATGGGCGCAATCCTCCGGCGCCTGGTAGATATCGCGATAATAGGCGACGTCAGCGGTAGAGAGGCCGAGCGCGTGGGCCATTTCGTCGTAGGAGCCGGAAACCAGATCACCGCCGAGCCCGGGATAGATCAGCGCCTGGCCGACAATGCCCTTCAGCCCTTCGTCGCGCGCCTTCAGCACGATCCCCGCCGCGAGATTGCCGCCGGCGCTGTCGCCGATGATCACGACCGGCTGGTTCTCCAGCAAGAGTTCGATCAGCACGGCCCAACAATCGTCGAAGGCGGCCGGCCACACATGCTCCGGCGACAGCCGATAATCGACCGAGGTGAGCTCGGCGCCCGCCGCTTCGGAAAGTTCCGCGCAGATCGCATCGTGGCTATCAAGCGAACCGACAACGAAACCGCCGCCGTGAATGTAGAAAAGCCGAACCGGCGTCGTCACGGCCGCCGGTCGGTAACGCCGCACCGGAATGCGCTCCGCCACCAGACCGTCCCGCTTGACCATGCCGGCCGGCGGCGGTGCGTCGAAGGCGGCGCAAAGCGCGTCGTACCAGCCGCGTTGCCGGGTGATATCGGCATCCACGGCATCGGCGGGGTAAAAATCCTCGCAACGCTTGTGGAAGGCAAGAATGCCTTCCTCGGTCGGCATGGGGCGATCGGTCATGGCGGCTCCTCGTCTTTTCCGGATACCATAACAGCGCCGTTTCCGGACGCCTGTCCCGCCAGCGGCTTTCCCAAGGAATTTTCGGCGCTTGCCTCGCCTGCGACAGGCATATTAACTGCCGCCATGGCATTCACTCTCCGGCAATTGCAGTATTTCGTCGCCGTCGCGGAGCAGGGTTCCGTCACGCGCGCGGCGCAAAACCTCTCCATCTCGCAATCCTCGATCACCGAAGCGATCAAGGAACTCGAATCGGACCTCGGCGTCGAGCTTTTCGAACGCCACCCGCGCGGCCTGACGACAACGCATAACGGCCATCAGTTCCTGCGCCACGCCACGAAAATCCTCGCCAATGTCTCGGACGCACGCTCCTCCTTTTCCGACAACCGCACACCGGAAAAAGGCCAGCTCAATCTCGGTGTCACCTCGCTGGTTGCCGGCTACGTGCTGTCGGATCTGCTTTCGCGCTACCGTCGCGCCTTCCCCGGCATCGATGTCAGCGCCATCGAGGATAACGGCTCCTATCTCGAGCACCTGCTGGTCGGTGGCGAACTGGACGTCGCCGTCATGGTCATCTCGAACCTGCGCGACCGCATGGCGCTGCAGGCCGAGATCATCGAGACCTCGCCCTACCGCCTCTGGCTGCCGATCGGCCACCCGCTGGTCTCGGCGGATATCATTTCCGTCAGCGACATCGCCAAGGAACCGCTGATCATGCTGACGGTCGATGAAATCGAGGAGAATACCGGCAAACTGCTCTCCGCGCTCGGCGCCCGCCCGCATGTCGCCTTCCGTACCCGCTCGGTGGAGGCGGTGCGCAGCCTTGTCGCGACCGGCGCGGGCATCGCGCTGTTGCCCGATCTCGTCTACCGTCCCTGGTCGCTGGAAGGCGACCGCATCGAGAGCCGCGATGTCTCAGGTGCGCTACCCGTCGTGCAGATCGGCATGGTCTGGCGCAAGGGCTCCAGCCTGCCGCAGGCCGCGCGGGATTTCGTGGGGCTGGCGGAGGCGCTGCGCGGCGGCCGGGGGCGCTGACGATCAGCTTGTGCTTGACGCCGGAACCTCGACCTTTCCTGCGGGCGGCTGGATCAATCCGCTGCGCAACCGGCTCTTTCGCCACAGGTCGACCAGCCATTGCCGGGCAGGCATTTCGATCGTCACATGCAGGAACCACGCTGCGAGAACAGCTATCAGGAACGTCAGCGGAATGACGACCGCTTCAGGCAGCAGACCACCCAGCGTATGGCGCGCCAGGAACATGGCGGGGACATGGAAGAGATAGAGCGAGAAGCTGATCGCGCCGAGAAACCGAAGCGGCGCCGATGCGAAGACCGCCGCCGAGAGCGGGGCCTGCCAGGCGACAAGCGCCACGATCACGGCCGAGGCAAAGGCGCTGTGCACTCCCCAAAAATCCGGATCGATCGTCGGCAGGACGTAGCGATAGCTCATGAACAGGATCGGCAGCAGGAGCGCGAGAACCCCGACCAGCGCGGACCGGGAAGCCGGGCCCCAGACCGCATGCAGGCGGCCGGCAACGGTGCCGAAGACAAAATACGGCAGCTTTGACAGGAGCAGGATACCCGGTCCCGGCAGGCCAAGCAGTCCGTCTATGGCCACGAGCGCCATCAGAATCGCGATCAGGCCCGGGAACCGGCGCGGCTGGCCCAGGCAAAGCCAAAGGATCGGAAAGAAAACATAGAACTGGATCTCCGGCGGCACCGACCAGAAGACGCCGCTCGATCCGAGCAGCACGGCATGTCGCACGAAATCCAGCACGCCCCGGATCGGCTGGATGTAGTCGAGGCCCGGCGTCATCGAGAGGATCGTCACCATCACGACGGCGGCGAGATAGACCGGATAGATCCGGGCAAAGCGGCTGACGAGAAAGTCGAGCACCGCGCCCCGCGTCACCGGCTGCGCACCATAGAGATAGGCCATCAGGAAGCCGCTGAGCGCGAAGAACAGGCCGACGGCCTCGCTGCCCATGATCGGAAGGTGAAGGGCGGCCAGGCTTGGAAAAACCAGGCCGATATGCGCCATGACCACCATGGCCGCCGCAAGGCCGCGCAAGCCGTCGAGACTGGCGATGTGATCCGGCCGGCCCATGGTCCCGCTCCTTCATCTTAAAGTGGAAGCTTTACGCGAGAGATTTTGACAGACACTTAAAGCGACAGAAGAACAGGCGATGCACCCCGAAAATGCCAGGATGCAGACTGCATTCGGAATTTCCGATAGCGACATTCTGATTAATGAATTTGCGAAAGCGGCAAAACCACGGCACCTTTTCTTTCGGGAACAATACCGCTCAAAGCGGACCAAACCGGGAGACTGTCATGAAGCGACTTCTGCATTCCTGCACCGCGCTTACCCTTTCGCTCGCCTTCACCACCGCAGCCATCGCTCAAGAGCCGCTGAAGGAACTTGGCGCGGGTGAAGGTGAAGTGTCCATCGTCGCCTGGGCCGGCTATATCGAGCGCGGCGAGACGGACAAGAACTACGACTGGGTCACCGAATTCGAGAAGAAGACGAGCTGCAAGGTCACCGTGAAGACCGCAGCCACGTCCGACGAAATGGTCGCGCTGATGAACGAAGGCGGCTTCGACCTCGTCACCGCCTCGGGCGATGCCTCGCTGCGCCTGGTTGCCGGCAAGCGCGTCCAGCCGATCAACACCGACCTCATCCCGAGCTGGAAGACCGTCGACGAGCGCCTGCAGAGCGCGCCGTGGAACACGGTCAACGGCGTTCACTACGGCACGCCCTATCTCTGGGGGCCGAACGTCCTGATGTACAACACCGAGGCCTTCAAGGATGACGCGCCGAAGAGCTGGAAGGTCGTGTTCGAGGAGATGACGCTGCCGGACGGCAAGTCCAACAAGGGCCGCGTACAGGCCTATGACGGCCCGATCCACATTGCCGACGCCGCCCAGTACCTGATGGCGCACAAGCCGGAACTCGGCATCAAGAGCCCCTACGAACTCAACGAAGACCAATACAAGGCCGCGCTCGACCTGCTGCGCGTCCAGCGCACGCTCGTCGGCCGCTACTGGCACGACGCCATGATCCAGATCGACGACTTCAAGAACGAGGGTGTCGTCGCCTCCGGCTCCTGGCCGTTCCAGGTCAACCTGATGCAGGCCGAAAAGCAGCCGATCGCCTCCACCTTCCCGGAAGAGGGTGTCACCGGCTGGTCGGATACGACCATGCTGCATGCCGAAAGCCAGCATCCGAATTGCGCCTATATGTGGATGGAACATTCGCTTTCCGCCAAGGTGCAGGGTGACGCGGCCGCCTGGTTCGGCGCGGTTCCCTCGGTTCCGGCCGCCTGCAAGGGCAATGCGCTGCTGACCGACGAAGGCTGCAAGACCAACGGCTTCGACAACTTCGAGAAGATCGCCTTCTGGCGCACGCCCGTCAGCAAGTGCGAAAGCCAGGGCGAATGCGTACCCTACCACCGCTGGGTCTCCGACTATATCGGCGTAATCGGCGGACGCTGACGCTTCGCCAATCAGGTGATATCGGTACGGCAAACACCCACTCGTCTCCCCCCTTGAGGGGGAGATGTCACCGGAGGTGACAGAGGGGTGGCCGCGAAGCGGCAATATACAACGAAGCGGGTGGGTTTAGCCCCTCTGCCCTGCCGGGCATCTCTCCCACAAGGGGGAGATCGGATCGGTGCGCCGTTTTTCCTGCCAATGAAAATTCTCGCGATGGACGCTTCGCCCATCGCCCCCAACCCCCACCGGGAGCCACCATGACCGCCGTCCTGTTCCAGCAAGTATCCCGCCATTTCGGCGCCGTGCGCGCCGTCGACAGCGTGGATCTCGCCATTGCCGAGGGCGAGTTCTTCGCGATGCTCGGCCCGTCCGGTTCCGGCAAGACGACCTGCCTGCGCCTGATGGCCGGCTTCGAGCAGCCGACCGGCGGCCATATCGAGATTTTCGGCGAAACGGCGGAGGGCGTGCCTCCCTATCGGCGCAACGTCAACACGGTGTTCCAGGACTACGCCCTCTTCCCGCATCTCTCGATCCTCGAGAATGTCGCCTATGGCCTGATGGTCAAGGGCGTCGCCAAGGCCGAGCGGCTGAAGGCGGCCGAAGAGGCGCTTGCCATGGTAAAACTGCCCGGCTACGGCACGCGCCGGCCCGGCCAGCTCTCCGGCGGCCAGCGCCAGCGCGTGGCGCTCGCCCGCGCCCTCGTCAACCGTCCCCGCGTTCTGCTGCTCGACGAACCGCTCGGCGCGCTCGACCTGAAGCTGCGCGAGCAGATGCAGGAAGAACTGAAATCGCTGCAAAAATCCCTCGGCATCACCTTCGTCTTCGTCACGCATGACCAGGGCGAAGCGCTCTCTATGGCCGACCGCATCGCCGTGTTCAGCGACGGCAAGATCCAGCAGCTCGGTACGCCCGAGGACGTGTACAAGCGGCCGAAGACGCGGTTCGTTGCGGATTTCGTCGGCTCATCCAACGTGCTGCCGCCGGATTTCGTCGAAGGCCTCGGCTTCGGCAAGCATTATGCGAGCCTGCGCCCCGAGGCGATCGACCTCGGCGACGGCCCCGGCCGCAAGCAATTTTCCGGCCGCGTGACGGCGGCAAGCTTTCTCGGCGCGGCAAACCGCGTGACGGTGGAGGCGAACGGCGCGCGCGTCGCCGCCATGCTGTCGGCCTCCATTTCCGTGCCCGCGCAGGGCGAGACGATTACCCTCTCCTTCCTGCCCCAGGACCTGCACATGATGGACGGCACCCAATGAGCACCGTCAGCGGCACCTCCATCCTCACGGGCCGGCAAGGCCTCTCCGGGCGGCTCTCGGATTTCTTCTGGCGCAACCCGAAGATCCTGCTGCTGCTGATGCTGACGCCGCCGCTGCTCTGGCTCGGCGTCATCTATCTCGGCGCGCTCTTCGCGCTGCTGCTGCAGAGTTTCTTCTCGATCGACGACTTTTCCGGGCTGATCAACTACGAGTTCACATTCGCGACCTACAAGCAGCTGCTGATCCCGTCGAACTTCGACATCATCCTGCGCACCGTGCTCATGGCGGTGCTGGTGACGCTCGCCTCCGCCATCATCGCCTTCCCCATCGCCTATTACGCGGCACGCTATGCCCGGGGGAAATGGAAGGTCATCTTCTATCTCGGCGTCATGCTGCCGCTTTGGTCGAGCTATCTCGTCAAGATCTACGCGTGGAAGCTGATCCTAGCCAAGGAAGGCATCCTCACGTGGTTCCTGGCGAAGCTGAACCTGCTCTGGCTGCTCGATGCATGGTTGGCGTTGCCCGTCGTCGGCGGCACGTCGTTGTCGATCAGCTATACCGGCACCTTCATCGTCTTCATCTATGTCTGGATGCCCTTCATGATCCTGCCCATCCAGGCGTCGCTGGAGCGCGTGCAGGGCAACCTGATCGAGGCCTCTGCGGATCTCGGCGGCAAGCCCTCGCAGACCTTCCGTTACGTGCTCTTTCCCCTGGCGCTGCCCGGCATCATCGCCGGCTCGATCTTCACCTTCTCGCTGACGCTCGGCGATTACATCATCCCGCAGATCATCGGCTCGTCGCGGCTGTTCATCGGTCAGGCCGTCTATGCCCAGCAGGGCACGGCCGGCAACATCCCGCTCGCGGCCGCCTTCTCCATCGTGCCGATCGTCATCATGGGCCTCTATCTCTGGATGGCCAAACGACAGGGAGCCTTCGATGCGCTCTGACAAGAACACCTCCGCGCCGCTGGGCCTGAAGATCGCTGCCGGCCTCGGCCTCGCCTTCCTGCACCTGCCGATCCTGCTGATCTTCCTCTATGCCTTCACCACGGAGGAGAAGAGCTACCAGTTCCCGCCGCCGGGCTATACGTTCAAATGGTTCGCGGCCGCCTGGAACCGGCCTGATGTCTGGGAGGCGATGGGCCTTTCCGTCCGCGTCGCGTCGATCTCGACGGTCGTCGCGCTGGTGCTCGGCACGCTCTGCGCCGCCGCCGTCAGCCGCACGAAATTCTTCGGCCGGGAGGCGGTCTCGCTGCTCGTCATCCTGCCGATCGCGCTGCCCGGTATCATCACCGGCATTGCGTTGCGCTCGGCCTTTTCCTTCGCGGAAATCCCGTTCTCCTTCTGGACGATCGTGCTCGGCCACGCGACCTTCTGCGTCGTGGTCGTCTACAACAATGCGGTCGCCCGCTTCCGCCGCATCTCGGGGTCCCTGGTCGAAGCCTCGGCAGACCTCGGCGCCGACAGCTTCCAGACCTTCCGCTACATCATCCTGCCGAATATCGGCACGGCGCTTCTGGCCGGCGGCATGCTCGCCTTCGCGCTGTCCTTCGACGAGGTGATCGTGTCGACCTTCACCGCCGGCCAGCAATCGACGCTGCCGATCTGGATGCTCGAAGAACTCATACGCCCGCGCCAGCGCCCGGTGACGAATGTCGTCGCCATGATCGTGGTGCTCGTCACCTTCCTGCCGATCCTCGGCGCCTACTACCTCACCCGCGACGGCGACCAGGTTGCCGGCGGCGGCAAATGAACCAACGATAGGGAGAACGTCCATGGACACCCAGATGCTGATCGGTGCGCGCTTCGAGGCCGGCACCGAAGTGGAAGAGCACATCCTCAACCCGAAGACCGGCGCCAAGATCGTCGACCTGCCGGAAGCCTCCTACGGGCAGATCGACGCCGCAGTCGACGCCGCCGAAAAGGCCTTCGTATCCTGGGCGATCACGACGCCCGCCGAGCGCTCCGGCTACCTGCTGCGCATCGCCGACGCCATCGAGAAAGATGCCGACGCCTTCGCAGCCCTGGAATCGCTGAACTGCGGCAAGCCGATCAACGCGGCGCGCAATGACGAACTGCCCGCCATCGTCGACTGCTGGCGCTTCTTTGCCGGCGCGATCCGCTCGCTCAACGCCCCCGTCTCCGCCGAATACCTGCCCGGCTTCACCTCGATGGTGCGCCGTGACCCGATCGGTATCGTCGGCTCGATTGCGCCGTGGAACTATCCGCTGATGATGATGGCCTGGAAGCTGGCGCCGGCCATTGCCGGCGGCAATACGGTCGTCTTCAAGCCTTCCGAACAGACGCCGCTGACGGCGCTGAAGATGGCGAAGCTGCTCGCCGACATCCTGCCGGAAGGCGTGGTCAACATCGTGCTCGGCCGCGGCGAGACGGTCGGCAATGCACTGATCAACCATCCGAAGATCAACATGGTCTCGATCACCGGCGACGTCGCGACCGGCAAGAAGGTTCTCGCCGCGGCGGCAAAAACCGTCAAGCGCACGCATCTGGAACTTGGCGGCAAGGCCCCCGTCGTCGTCTTCGACGATGCTGACATCGAGGCCGTCGTCGCCGGCATCCGTGCCTTCGGCTATTACAATGCCGGCCAGGACTGCACGGCCGCCTGCCGCATCTATGCCCAGGACGGCATCTACGAAAAGCTCGTCGCCGATCTCTCGTCCGCCGTCTCGACAATCAAGTACAACGATCCCGACGACACGCTGAACGAGATCGGCCCGCTCATCTCCAAGCGTCAGCGCGACCGCGTCGCAAGCTTCGTCGAGCGCGCCGCCGAGGTGAAGCATATCGAGATCACGGCCGGTGGCCGCACCGGCAGCGACGAGGGCTATTTCTTCCAGCCGACGGTCATTGCCGGCGCCACGCAGGACGACGAGATCGTCCGTCGCGAGGTCTTTGGCCCCGTCGTCTCCGTCACCCGCTTCTCGGAGGCCGAACAGGCGATCACCTGGGCAAACGACAGCGACTACGGCCTGGCCTCCTCCGTCTGGACGAAAGACATCGGCAAGGCGATGAAGGCGGCGGCCCGCCTGCAATATGGCTGCACCTGGATCAACACGCATTTCATGCTGACCACCGAAATGCCCCATGGCGGCGTCAAGCAATCGGGCTACGGCAAGGACATGTCGATCTATGCGCTCGAGGACTACACCGCCGTCCGCCACGTCATGATCAATCACGGCTGATCCTCCCTGCCGCCAGGGCAATTCCAGCAAAAGCGCGAAGCGGTTTTGCGTTCGGGATCGCACAGAGCCAGCGCGGCCACCTTCCGGGGCGTTTTACCACGTCCCGGAACTTTTTTGCCCGTCGTGCGTCTTGTCTGCGATCAATTCGGAGACATCACCATGCTGAAATGGGCTTTGATTTTTCTCGTCATTTCGCTGATCGCGGGCTTCCTGGGCTTCTCCGGGGTCTCCGCCGCCACGGCGACCGTCGCCAAGGTGCTCTTCGCGATCGCCCTCATCATCTTCCTGATTTTCGTGGTGCTTGCACTGACGGCCGGTAGCCTCGCCTTCTGAGTGCACCCTATCCACAATTCCTGTGGCATTCACGCAACAGCGGCGAAATCATGACTATTATAGTCATATAATTTCTTGCGGCGCCAAGAATCCTGATAAAAACAGTCATCTTATTGACTGTCCCATCAGAAAGTGACCCGCATGCAAAACCGCACCCGCACGCTGCTCCGGCTGGCGCTCGCCGGAACCTCCTTCCTGACGCTCGCCACCATGGCGCTGGCGCAGGACCAGGCGACGACCGACGCCAGCGGCGCGACCACGCTCGAAGACATCGTCGTCAACGGCGGCAGCGGCGGCGTCATCACGGCGGACGGCTATGTGGGCAAGAGCAGCGCGACGGGCGCCAAGACCGATACGCCGTTCCTCCAGACGCCGCAGTCGATCTCGTCCGTCACCAAGGACCAGTTGGAAGACCGCAACCCGCAGACCCTGCTGGAGACGATCGCCTATACGCCTGGCACCCGCGTCGGCGGCTACGGCTTCGACCCGCGCTTTGACAGCTTCACGCTGCGCGGTTTCGACGTGACCTACTCCAGCGTCTTCAGAGACAATTTGCGCCAGCCCGGCTTCGGCTCCTCGCTCTTCAAGACCGAACCCTATGGCCTCGAAGGCGTTTCGATCCTGCGCGGCCCGTCGTCCGCCCTTTACGGGCCGGCCGGCGCCGGTGGCCTCTACAACCTCATCAGCAAGCGTCCAACAGAAGAGGCGATGCGCGAGGTCGAGGTGCAATATGGCAGCCATGACCGCTACCAGGGCCAGTTCGATCTCTCCGGCCCGATCAACGAGGAAGACCCCGTCTACTATCGCCTGACCGGTTTGCTCCGCGACTCCGACACGGAACAGGTCGGCGTTCCCGACAATCGTGCCTACATCGCGCCGGCCATCACCTGGAAGCCGGACGAGGACACGAAGTTGACCATCCTCGGCGAATATTCCCGAACCGAGACCGGCGGTACGGCCGCCTACTTCTTCGACGGCGTCGCCAACAAAGTCACCGACATCTTCGCGGGCAATCCCGCCTTCAACGACGCTGTCCAGAACCAGGGGCGCATCGGCTACGAGTTCGAACATCGCTTCAACGACGTCTTCGTCTTCCGTCAGAACGCTCGCGCCTCCTGGCTGAACATCGACGCCGACTGGGCCTTTGCTTCCGAGCGGAACGCAACGGACCCCACCCTGCTGGAAGGCACAGCCGGCACATACGAGGAATGGCTGGATACCTATACGATCGACAACCAGCTTGAAGCGAAGTTCGAGACCGGGGCATTCGAACACACGCTGCTCACCGGCATCGATATCACCAAGGTCTACTGGAAGTCACTCAACGGCTATGGCTCCACGCCGCCGATCGATACCGACAACCCTACGGTGGGCCGCCCGGTCGATCCGATCGCTTTCCAGACGAAGACCGTGCAGGATCAGCTCGTGACCGGCCTCTACATGCAGGACCAGATCCGCTACGACGCGCTGACCTTCACTCTGGGCGGCCGCTATGACTGGGTATCGACCGACACCGACGACACCGACCTCGCGTCCGGCGCCGTTGGCACGACCAAGCAGAATGACCGTGCGTTCACAGGGCGGATTGGCGTGAGCTATGAAACCCCGTGGGGCATTACGCCCTACGCCAGCTATTCGACCGCCTTCTTCCCGAACGGCGGCGTGGACATCGAAACGCGCGATCCCTTCAAGCCGACGGAGAGCAAGCAACAGGAAATCGGCGTGAAGTACCTGCTGCCCGACAGCAACACGCTTCTGACCGCCGCTCTATTCAACATCGACCAGAAGAACAGCCTGTACTACGAGGTCGTTGAACTCGACGACGGCACCGTCACCAATGCTCAGGTTCAGCGCGGCGAGATCCGCTCGCGGGGCTTCGAACTCGAAGCCAACACCTCGCTGGACAACGGCCTGTCGCTTATCGCGTCCTACACCTACACGAAGACCGAGATTCTGGACGGGCCGACCGGTACGGTCGGAAACGAAGTTTCCTCCGTACCAAACCACATGGCATCGTTCTGGGCGCATTATGATCTGCCGGAGGATGGTCCCTTGGCCGGTCTCGGTATCGGCGCGGGCGTGCGCTTCCTCGGATCCAGCTACGGCAGCGACTACAACACGACGAAGAACAGCGCTCGCGCGCTCGTCGACGCATCGCTCGATTTCGATTTCTCGGCAATCAACAAGGAGTATGCAGGCCTCAAGCTGCAGGTCAACGCGACGAACCTGTTCAACCGCCAGGACTCCGTTTGCTCTTCCGGTTATTGCTACCGCGATCAGGGCCGCACGGTTATCGGCAGCCTGAAATATTCGTGGTAAGCCCTTGACGACGCTTTCCTCAGAGGATCGCGGAACCGCTTTTAGGCCGGAAGGCCTGAGGGCGGTCTTTTCCGGCGAACATGCCTGGTGCGGCGAAAAGATGATGCTCTCGTCGGATCTCGAGGGCGCCATTCCGCTCGGCGAGTTCCTGGCGGGAGACGGTTTTTCCGAAACGCTCGACCGCTTCGCCGCAAGCTACGGCAAGGCGGACCGGCGCGCGGCCGCCTCCTTCTGGTCGCTCTACTATTTTTCCACCCTGACCATCCCCTATATCGTCGCCCGCCGGGCGGAGCGGGCGCTGCCCGTCGCCTTCGACGATATGACCATCGCGATTGGCGAAGACGGCCTGCCGCGCGCCTTCGGCCTGCCGCATGAAGGCGACTGGAGCGAGGGTGACGATCTCGTGCGTTTCATCACGCCCCTGGTCGACTGCCACCTCGCCCGCACCGTGGCGCTCTTCAAGGAAAAGTCCGGCATCGCGCCAAAGCTCGCCTGGAACAACGCCGCCGTCTATATCGACTACGCCTTCAACGTGACGGACCGCGCGCCGCCCGAAGGCGACGATCCCTGGCCGTCACGCCCGTTGTTCGATTGCCCGCTGCTGGCCGATGGCAGCCGCAACCCCTTTCACGGATGCCTGCGCCACGAGCTCGACGCGGGCACGACGCAGTGTCGTCGAAAAGTCTGCTGCCTGCGCTACATGCTGCCAGGCATTCCCGGCTGCGGCGAGCTGTGCGCCCTGCCTGAACTCAGAAAGCAATGATCATGCGCCTTCTCGCCCTCGTCGCCGCAGCTTTCCTGCTCGTCGTCGCCCCGCCGCTGCGTGCTGAAGTCCAGTATCCGCTGACCGTCACGGATGCACTCGGCCGCGAGGTCACCATCGCGGCGCAGCCGAAGGCGATCCTGCTCGGCAGCGGGTTCAATCTCGTGGCGCTGTCGCTGATCCATCCCGACCCGGTCAGCATCCTCGCCGGCTGGGCCAGCGACATGAAGGGCGACAACCCGGAAATCTATGCCCGCTTCAAGGACAAGTTCCCTGCTATCGAGCAGGTGCCGATCATTGGCGACGGCGTCACCGTCTCCTTCGAGGCGGCTCTGTCGCTGAAGGCGGATCTTGCCATCCTCGCCAACTGGCAGGCTGACACGGAACTCGGCAAACAGGCGATCGGCTATCTCGAACAGACCGGCGTTCCCGTCGTCGTCGTCGATTTCAACAGCGACGCCCTCAAGAACACCGCCGACAACATGCGCCTGCTCGGCAAGGTGCTGAACCGCGAGGACCAGGCCAACGCCTTCGCCGATTTCTACGATGCCCGCGTGAAGCGTATCCGCGACCGCGTTGCGGAGCACCCGGAGCCCGGCCCGAGCGTGCTGATGGACGCCTTCCCGAATCCGGAAAAATGCTGCTACGCCTATGGCACCGGGGGCCTTGGCGCCTTCATCGCCATCACCGGCAGCCGCAACATCGCCGAAAGCCTGCCGGCGCAGGGCGGCATCGTCAATCTCGAATTCATCGTCGCGGCCGAGCCGGACGTCTATATCGCGACGGCCTCGCCGGGCGGCGTCTACAGCACCTTTTCCGTCGGCCCCGGCGTGAACCCGACCGAAGCACGCGAAACCCTCGGCCGCGCCGTGAACGGCCCGCTGCTGTCAGGCCTCAAGGCCGTGAAGGAAGAACGGGTCTACGGCCTCTGGAACTTCTTCAACGCCGTGCCGCTCAACATCCTTGCCGCCGAAGCCTTCGCGCACTGGCTGCGTCCGGACATTTTTGCCGACATCGATCCCGATGCGACGCTGAAGGAAATCAACGCGCGTTTCGCCGCCGTTCCCTTCGACGGCGCCTATTGGATCGCGCTCAAGCCGAATTGAACCGGCCTGCCCTTTCGGCAGCCTGCCGCGCACGCTATATCATGCCCAGGAGGACCTGAATGATCTGGGCATTTGCGGTTGTGGCGGCGGCCATTCTTTATCTCGCGTTGCGTTTCCGGCGTTTTCAAAGCTGGGTGGAACCCGTCCTCACCATCGTGGTGGCCATCGGCCTTGCGGCCGCCCTCCTCATCTGGTTCGTCGAAGAGCGTACCCCCTCGGGTACGCCCGTCGTGCCGGAAACGGAAACGCCGGCGCTTTCGGCCGAAGTCGTCACGCTCTCCGAAATGCAGGCGGATGCCGGCCAGACGAGAACGAGCTTCCGCGTGACCGGACAGGTGACGAACAGCGGCACCGTGCCGATGCAGTCCTTCTGGCTGGATGTCGTGCTGTCCGATTGCCCCGATGGCACCTGCCGTGAGGTCGGGCGCGACGACGCGCTCATCGTCCTGCGCGTCCTGCCGGGCGAAAGCGCCGATTTCTCGACTTTCGCCGTCTTCCCCGGCATCGACCTTACCCCCCTCACGGCGCCCAGGTTCGATTACGGCGTCCGCGACGTGCGCGCCGTCAGGCGCTAGAGACCGGCGATCGCGTCCGCCGTGGTCAGCACGGTGGCGAACTCGTGCCGCAACGTCGCGACATGGGCGCGATGGACATCACGCGCCGCAATCGTCCCGCCGTCGCCATCCGGCAGGTCGAAGCAGTCGCAGGCGTCCTCGACGAGAAACACGCGGTAGCCCAAATTGGCGCCGACGCGCACGGTGGTCGATACGCACATATCCGTCGAGATGCCGAAGAGCACGATTGTATCAACCCCCAGGCGACGCAGGCGCAGATCGAGATCCGTTCCGATGAAAGCGGCGTTGACGCTCTTGCGCACCAGCGGCTCGCCGGCCTGCGGCTCGAAGCCGGTGCGCAGGGCATTGCCGGGCCGGTCGGGGCGCAGGGTGGAATTTGGCTCGGCGCTGTCATGGCAGACGTGGATGACCGGCCGGGAGGCCGCGCGCCAGGCGGCGAGCAAAGCGAGACCATTCTCGTCCAGCTTCTTGTTCCAGCGCGGCGCCCAGGGCGCCGCGTCGAAGGCCTGTTGCATGTCGATGGGGATCAGGACGGCATTTTGCGGTAGGCTCGGCATCGGTTTCTCCTTGAAGCGATACCCGACGAATAGTTGCTTTATCGTCCGGTTTCGCGCAGCAAGGAGACGGAGTGCCGGACATTTGTCCGGTCAGAGGGAGAATTTTCCGGATGAACGAGCTGGACGAAAAGGACAGACTGCTTCTCACGGCCCTTCGCGCCGATGCCCGCCAGAGCCTCGTGGAGCTTGCCCGCCACACCGGCCTTTCCCGCAGCGCCGTGCATGAACGCATCCGGCGGCTGGAAGCCAAAGGCGTGATATCCGGCTACACGGTGAAGCTCGGCATCAGCAGGGACCGGGCCGGCGTGGAAGCCCTGATCGCTGTCGGCTTCCAGCAGGGCCGCAACTGCGACCACATCGTGCCGCATCTCACCGGCATCCCCAACGTCGTGACCTGCTGGTCGCTCGCCGGGCCGACGGATCTCATGCTGCTCGTCGAATGCGCATCCAATGCCGAGCTCGACACGGTGCGCCGCCAGATCGCGACGACACCGGGCATCGCGACCGTGCAGACGCACGTGTCGCTGCGCACCCATTTCGATCGCCGCGCGGGGTAAGCAAAACAAAGGGATGGAGCGCTTCCGTGAATCGACGCAGGAGAACGCTCATCCACCAGTTCAGAAATAGATCTTGAACTTTTCCCGCACCGCCTGGTCCGTGGCAAAGTCGAAGAGCGGGCCGCCGGCTTCGGCGAGGATGCGGTTCTTGCGCTCGATCGCCTTCTGCACGAGGTCCGGCCGGCCGATCTCGGCCCATTCCTTGGGGCTCGTGCGGTCGGCGACGACGGGGTAGACATATTCCGTCTGCATCAGCGACAGGGTCTGCGGGTCGCCGAGATAGTGCCCGGGGCCGTCGAGGCAAACCGAGCGCATCGTCTCCAGCGAGACGGAATCTTCCGTGACATCGATGCCGCGCACGCAGCGCTGCACCTGCCCCAGGAGGTCGTCGCCCAGCACGAGGCTTTCCAGGCAGAAGCCGAGCAGGGACGCGTGCATGCCGACCGCCTCATAGACCATGTTGAGGCCGGAAAGACCGGCCATGACGTTGGAGATCGCCTGCTCCCAACCGGCCTGCATGTCCGGCAGCTTGGAGTCCGCGATACCGGCAGCCGCCCCGCCCGGCAGGCCGTAAAACTGGTGCATCTGCGCGCAGCCGGCCGTCAGCAAGGCCTGCTCGCCCGAACCGCCGGACATGGCGCCGGTGCGCAGATCCGACACGAAAGGCCAGGTGCCGAAGATCGCCGGATGGCCAGGCGCCATGGCATTGACATAGACGACGCCCGCGAGGCACTCGGCGACGGCCTGCACGATGGCGGTCGCCAGCGGTGCCGGGGCCGTCGCACCCGCCTGCCCTGCCGAGAGCAGCAGGATCGGCATGCCGGCCCGGATGCAGGCTTCCATGGTGATGCAGCTTTCCTCCGCGAACTTCATCGGCGGCACGACGAAGCAATTGGAATTCGACACGAAGGGCCGCGCCCGC
Source organism: Shinella sp. CPCC 101442 (assembly GCF_024704725.1). Lineage (GTDB taxonomy): Bacteria > Pseudomonadota > Alphaproteobacteria > Rhizobiales > Rhizobiaceae > Shinella. Next base: position 600,562 of record NZ_JALIQS010000003.1, read on the forward strand.
CACTTGTCCTCGCCGCCCGCCATCATGTGGATGAGATCGAAGCAGCCGGCGACATGGGACGGATCGGAGAAGCTGGTGCCGACATGCTTGGACGTGCCGGCGCAGCAGCCGTACAGCGTGTTGATGTCCATCAGGAAATTGTCGGGCACATCCCGGCAGACCATCGCGCGCTGGAAGAAATGCACATTGTCGAGATGGTGGACGAGCTGGGCGGCGTTGAAGAGGTCTTTTGCCGTCGACTCGCGATATTCCCGCTTCTCGACATCCACGATATGCACCGCAGCACCCGCCGTACCGTAGTAGACGCGGGTGCCCGAGAGTTCGAGATCGTATTTCGGATCGCGGCCGTGCAGCGTGATGTCACGCGCGGCGAGCGCCAGCATGTCCTCCACCAGGGCACGCGGGAAGCGCAGACGCCCGTCCTCACCAAGAATGGCACCGGCACCGGTCATGATCTCGACGCCGGATTTTGGCGCATTGGCAAGGCCGATGTTTTCCAAGGCATCCAGCGCCGCTTCGTGGATGCGGCGCACATTCGCATCCGTCAGCGGCTTGTACTGGCCGCCGGACAAACCCGGGCGTATGGGTCGGACGTTCTCCGCCAGCGGCGCAGCACGCATCGCAACACGGGCCGCACGGCCACCGGCGCGACGGGAGGACAAGGCTGCTGCTTCACTCATGATCCGTCTCCCCCGCACCAGCGGCAAGCATCCTGTTGATAAGATCGCCCGACGCGGCAGCGGACAATTTAGCGAAACTGCCATCCTTCACGATGGCCTCCATCTGTTCGACGATGGCCGCGTGCGTTACGCGGGCGATCATCGAGCCGAGCGAAATTCGACGCACGCCGATATCGGCGAATTGCGGCACGGTGAGCTGGCGCAACGGCCCCGCGGCGAGCACATTGACCGGCTTGGAAACCGACTGAACCACGCGGCGCAATTCCGCCTCGCCCGGCGGCACCGGCACATAGAGAAGATCCGCGCCGGCCTTTTCGAAGGCCTGAATCCGGCGGATGGCCTCGTCGAGATCATAGGCGCCGTTCATCACGCCATCGGCGCGCGCGCAGAGAATGAAGGGACGGCCAAGAGCGCGGGCGGCGTCGGCAGCCGCTCGGATGCGCTCCACGGCGAGGTCGAACGCATAGGCGGGGTTGCCGTCCACCATCTGCGTATCTTCGATCGAACAGCCGGAAAGACCGACCTCCGCCGCAAGCCGAATCGTCTCCGCTACCTCCTCGGGCGCATCGGCAAAGCCGTTCTCGAAATCGCCCGAGACGGGAAGCGGCGTCGCACGCATGATCTCCTCGGCGTGCCTCAGCGATTCATCGCGCGTCACGCGGCCCATATCCGGCCGGCCAAGCGTGAAGGCGAAGCCGGCCGAGGTCGTGGCGAGCGCCACCGCGCCGGAAGCGGCCATCATGCGGGCAGAGCCGATGTCCCAGGGGTTCGGGATGACGAAGCAGCCCGACTGGTGCAGGTCATGGAAACGCTGATGGCGCTCGGCGAGGCTGGTCATGCCCGCACCCTCTCCGACTTCGGGTCATACATAGGCACAAGCGAAGCTTCCGCCTTCACGCGCGTGCCGGCGATCTCGACCTCGTAGTGCGAAGCGAGCACATCCGCTTCGCTCTCCCCGGCGCAGGGCACGTAGCCCATGCCGATGGCACCGCCGAGGAAGTGACCATAATTGCCTGACGTAATGGTCGAAACGATCTTGCCGTCGCGCACCAGCGCCTCGTTGTGGAACAGCAGCGGCTCGGGATCGGCGAGCTTGAACTGCACCATCCGGCGCTTCAACCCTTCGTCCTGCCGGCGCAACACGGCATCGCGGCCGATGAAGTCACCCTTCTTCGTGCGCACGGCAAAACCGAGGCCCGCTTCCAGCACATGGTCCTCGTCGGTAATATCATGGCCGAAGTGGCGGAATGCCTTTTCGATACGGCAACTGTCGAGCGTGTGCAGGCCGCAGAGTTTCAGGCCGACATCGGCCCCGGCCGCCTCCAGCGCCTCGAACACATGCGCCGTCTGGTCGGTGGAAACGTACAACTCCCAGCCGAGTTCGCCGACATAGGTGACGCGGTGAGCGCGGGCGAGGCCCATGCCGATTTCGATCTGCCGCGCCGACGCGAAAGGGTGCGCCGCATTGGAAAAATCGTTCGGGCTGACCTTTTGCATGAGGTCGCGCGCCTTCGGCCCCATGACGCAGAGCACGCTTTCGGCCGCCGTGACGTCGGTGACGACGACGAACTCGTCCTGCAAATGCTTGCGCAACCAGGCGAGATCGCGCTGGAGCGTCGCGCCGGGCACGACGAGGAAAAAGGCGGTCTCCGACAGGCGCGTCACCGTCAGGTCGCTCTCGATGCCGCCGCGGGCATTGAGCATCTGGGTGTAGACGATCTTGCCGGGCGCAACGTCCATCTGGTTGGCGCAGAGTTTCTGCAGGAAGGCCAGCGCATCGCGGCCCTCGACGCGGATCTTGCCGAAAGAGGTCATGTCGAAAAGACCGACGCCGTTGCGGACAGCGAGATGTTCTTCCTTCTGATTCTCGAACCAGTTCTGCCGCTTCCAGGAGTAACGATACTCCCGCTCCTGCCCCTCCTTCGCGAACCAGTTGGCTCGCTCCCAGCCGGCGACTTCGCCGAAGACGGCGCCGCGAGCCTTCAGGTGCTCATGCAGCGGCGAGCGTCGCACGCCGCGCGCCGTCGCCATCTGACGGTAGGGGAAATGGTCGGCATAGAGCAGGCCGAGCGTTTCGGAGACGCGATCCTTCAGATAGCTGCGGTTCTTCTGGAAGGGCTGGGCGCGGCGGATATCCACTTCCCAGAGATCGAACGGCGCCTCGCCGTCGTTCATCCATTGCGCTAGCGCCATGCCGGCGCCGCCGGACGAGACGATACCGATGGAATTGTAGCCGGCGGCGACCCAGTACCCCTTCAGTTCCGGCGCTTCCCCGAGATAGTAGCGGTCATCGGGCGTAAAGCTTTCCGGGCCATTGAAGAACGTGTGTATGCCGGCAGTCTCCAGCATGGGCATGCGGTTGATGGCGTTTTCGAGAATCGGCTGGAAGTGATCGAAATCTTCCGGCAGCTGGTCGAAACAGAAATCCTCACTGATGCCGTCCATGCCCCACGGCTTTGCCTTCAGCTCGAAGGCGCCGATCAGCATCTTGCCGGCATCTTCCTTGTAATAGGTGCATTCGTCCGGCACGCGCAGCACCGGAAGCCGCTGCAAGTTCGGGATCGGCTCGGTGACGATGTAGAAATGCTCGCAGGCATGCAGCGGCAGCGTCACGCCGGACATATCGGCCAGCGTGCGGCCCCACATGCCGGCGGCGTTGACGACATTGTCCGTCTCGATGGTGAAGGTCTCACCGTTCTGCTCGCAGGTGACGCCGGTCACGCGGCCGTCCTTTGTGACGACGGAGGTGACCTTGACGTTCTCGATGACCGTCGCGCCATTCTGCCGTGCGCCCTTGGCGAGCGCCATGGCGATGTTGGCCGGGTCGCACTGGCCGTCGAGCGGCAGGTGCACGGCCGCCTTCACATCCGCCGTGTTGAGGTGCGGATACATCGCCTTCACCTCGTCGACGGTGATTTCGCGCACATCGACATCGAATGCACGGGCGAGAGAGGCCTGGCGGTAGATCTCTTCCTTGCGCTCTTCCGTCAACGCCACGGTCATCGAGCCGCACTGGCGCATGCCCGTGCCGATGCCGGTCTCGGCTTCGAGCTTGGTGTAGAGATCGGCGGAATATTTGGCGAGCCGCGTCATGTTCTGGGAGGCGCGCAGCTGGCCGATCAGGCCGGCCGCATGCCAGGTGGTGCCCGACGTCAGCTGCTTGCGCTCCAGAAGCACGACATCCGTCCATCCGAGTTTTGCCAGATGATAGGCGACCGAGCAGCCGGACACGCCGCCGCCGATGATCACGGCTCTTGCCTTGGAGGGAATGGGCTTGCTCATGCGCGCAGTCTTTCATTGTTGGGGTCGAAAAGCGGGCCGTCGGGCTGGACGGTCGCCTTGAAGCGGTCGCCGTAGATTTCCACCTCGATTTCCGTGCCGGGCACCGCAAGCTCGGCCTTCAGCATGCCGAGCGCGATGGATTTGCCGATGCGATACCCCCAGTTGCCGGAGGTCGTTTCGCCGACGACTTTGCCGTCATGCCAGAGCGTCGACATGTAGGGCGCGTCGCAGTCGCCGGCCTCCACCGTCAGCGTCACGAAACGCTTGGTGACGCCCTGCTGCTTCTCCCGCTCCAGTGCCGCCTTGCCCTTGAAGTCCGGCTTGCCCCAATCGACGAAGCGGTCGAGACCGCCTTGCAGGATGGTGTAATCCGTCGAAAGATCTCCCTTCCAGGCGCGATAGCTCTTCTCGATGCGCAAGCTATCCAGCGCCTCCATGCCGAAGGGTTTCAGGCCGTGCTTCTGGCCGGCCTCCCACACCGCGTCGAAAATAACGGCGGTGTCATCGACCTTGCTGTGGATTTCCCAGCCGAGCTCGCCAGCGAAGGAGACGCGCACCAGCTGGCACCAGCGGCCGGCGATCTGGCAGCTCTGGTGCGTCAGCCAGCCCTTGGAGAGGTCGGCATCCGTAACATCGGCGAGGATGACGCGGGAGTTCGGGCCCGAAAGAATCTGGCAGGAGAAGTTTTCCGTCACATCATCGATGGTGAAGGCCGCCCCCTTGGGCATATGTTTCTGAAGCCATTCGAAATCGTGCCATTGGGCGGTCGCGGCGGTAATGAGGAAGAAGAAGTCCTCCTCCAGCATCATGACCGACATTTCCGTGACGATGCGGCCCTTGTCGTCGGAGAAATAGGCAAGGCCGATGCGGCCGGGCTTTGGCACTTTGCCGGTGATGAGCGAGGACAGCCACGCCGTCGCGCCGTCGCCCTTCACGCGGAAGCGCGAGAAGCCGGGCAGATCGAGAATACCGGCAGCCTCGGTCACGGCGCGGCATTCCGCCTCGATACGCGGCCGCCACGGTCCCTCACGGTTCCAGGTCTGGGTCGATTCCTCCGACAGGTCGTCGCCCGGCCCGGCATACCAGTTGGCGCGCTCCCAGCCGTTATAGGGCTTGAACTGGCCGCCCAATGCCTTGATGCGGTCATGGATCGGCGAGAGTTTCTGGTCACGCCCGGCCGGCCAAGCGTGCTTGGGGAAATGCATGGCGTATTCGTGGCCGTAGATTTCCATGCCCTTGGCGATGCAATAGTCCTTGTCGGCGGCAAAGGACGTGTAGCGGCGCGGATCGCAGGACCACATGTCCCACTCCGTCTCGCCTTCCGTCACCCACTCGGCCAGCACCTTGCCGGCGCCGCCTGCCTGGCAGATGCCGAAGGTGAAGACGCAGGCTTCAAACGCGTTGGGCACGCCTGGCATGGGACCGAGCAGCGGGTTGCCGTCAGGCGCATAGGGAATGGGACCGTTGATCATGCGGGAAAGGCCCGCCGTGCCGAGGATCGGCACGCGCTCGACGGCGTCGTTGAGATACCATTCGAGGCGGTCGAGATCGTCGGGGAAGAGCTGGAACGAAAAGTCGTCCGGCATCGGATCATCCGGCGCCACCCAATGCGCCTTGCAGTTGCGCTCGTAGGGGCCGAGATTCATGCCCGTCTTTTCCTGGCGAAGGTAGTAGGACGAATCCACGTCGCGCAGCAGCGGCAGCTTGTGGCCGGCTTCGCGCGACCAGGCGGCGAGTTCCGGGATTTCCTCGAACAGCATGTATTGATGGCTCATCACCATCATCGGCACGTCGCGGCCGAACCATTTGCCGACCTCACGCGCATAGTAGCCGGCAGCGTTGACGACCTTTTCGCAGCGGATTTCCCCCTGCGGCGTGGAAATCACCCACTCATCACCCTCGCGGCGCGCGCCGGTGGCCGGACAGAAACGGAAGATCTTCGCGCCCATGTCGCGCGCGCCCTTGGCAAGCGCCTGCGTCAACTGCGCCGGATCGATGTCACCGTCATAGGGATCGTAGAGCGCGCCGGTCAGGTCGTGCGTTTCGAGGAAAGGGTACTTTCCACGGATTTCGTCGGGCGACAGGATGTCGAGGTCCATGCCCTGGTAGCGGCCCATGCCGACCACGCGTTTGAATTCCTGCAGCCGCTGCTTTGAGTGGCCGAGGCGGATCGAACCCGTCACGTGGTAGTTCATGGGATAATCGACCAGCGCACCCAGCTCGCGGTAAAGCGAGGCGGAATAGCGCTGCATGTTCATGATCGACCAGGAGGAGGAAAAGGTCGGCACGTTGCCGGCGGCATGCCAGGTGGACCCGGCGGTCAGCTCGTTCTTTTCGAGCAGCACGCAATCCGTCCATCCCGCCTTCGCGAGATGATACAGCGCCGACGCGCCCACGGCGCCTCCACCGATGATGACGACACGGGCATGGCTTGGCAGTCCGGACATTCTCGCTCCTCTTCGTTACCCCGGATTTGTGGCAACCAAAGCGGCGGTCGGCAAGCGGGCGGAATTCGCTTTATTAATCGACATTACCGATTACACTTGCGCCGAACATTCAAAAAAACCCGGCGCATTCATGCAAATCATTCTGATTGAGACATTCCTCGACCTGATGGAAACACGCAACTTCAACCGCACGGCAGAACGGTTGAATGTCACGCAATCGACGATCACCCACCGCATCAATGCGCTGGAGGCATTGTTCGCGCGAAAACTCTTCGCGCGCAACAAGGGCGGAACGCAGCCGACGGCGGCGGGGCTGCGCTTTCTGGATCATGCGAAAGCCCTGCAACATCAGTGGCATGAGGCGACGCGCGCGGTGGAGACGGCAGGCGCCTACGAGCGTTCCATGCGCATCGGCCTGCAGCACGACCTTGCCGCCCACTATGCGGGCGATTGGCTTGCCGCCGTGCGCAAGGAACTGCCGGGAACATCAATCTATCTGGAGGTCGATTATTCCAATCAGATGAACCGCGATCTCGGCGCCGGCGACCTCGACCTCGCCATCCTTTTCACCCCGCACTACCTGCCGGACCTGCACTACGAACGCATCGGCGACGTGCATTACGAGATGGTGAGCAACACGGTAAGCCGTATCGAGGATGTGCGGCCGGAAGATTACATCCAGGCCGTCTATTCGCCCGCCTTCGACCGCCTGCATCGCCAGGCCCATCCCGGCCTTTCGACCGCACCGATCGCCAGCGGCGAGACGACGGCCATTCTCGCGCTGATGCAAAAACTCGGCGGCTCGGCCTTCGTGACTGCAGCGGATGCGAAACGGCTGCTGCGGACCGGCGCCGCCAGCCGCGTGGCGGGCGCCGAGCCGATCGCCCAGGCCGTCTATGCCGCCGTCAACGTGCGCACCCGCCATGCCCATCAGCATCGGCGCATCATCGCCGTGCTTCAGGCGCTGCTCGCCGCATGAGGCATTGAAACCATCCGGCGCGATGCCTATTAACGGGCAACCCGCATCTGACGAAGGAATCGCCCATGGCCGCCCGTGACCGCTATTCGCGCAAGCTCGAATGCGCCATGTGCGGCAATTCCGGCTATGCCGAAGTCTCCGAGGATGACATGCCCACGCGCAAGGACCCGGATTTCAAGATCGACGCGCTGCCGGCCGGTTTCCTGACGGAGCGCCCGTCGAAATATCCGGACAGGCACATGATCCGCTGCCGCTGCGGCCACATCTTCAAATTCCGGCAGAAGACCGTCTATGCCGAGGGTGGCGAACCGCGACGGTAAGCCTACCCTCGCCCGACGAACGGCATGTTGGTCGCCATCACGGTCATGGTCAGCACGTTCGCATCGAGCGGCAGGCTCGCCATGTAAATCACCGCATCGGCGACGTGCTTGACCGACATGGTCGGCTCCGCGGCGATTTCGCCGTTCGCTTGCAACACGCCGGCATTCATCTTCGACGTCATGTCCGTCGCGGCGTTGCCGATATCGATCTGGCCGCAGGCGATGTCGTATTTGCGCCCGTCGAGCGCCGTCGATTTGGTGAGACCGGTAATGGCGTGTTTCGTCGCCGTATAGGGCGCGGAGTTCGGACGCGGTGCGGTCGCGGAGATCGAGCCGTTGTTGATGATGCGTCCGCCGCGCGGGTTCTGGTCCTTCATGATCCTGAAGGCCTGTTGCGTGCACAGGAAAGCCCCCGTGAGGTTGGCAGCAAGGATGCTCGACCACTCCTCGAAGGGAATATCCTCCAGAAGCGCGGGAGACACATTGGATCCCGCATTGTTGACGAGGACGTCGAGCCGGCCGAATTCCTGCCTGACCGCATCGAAAGCCGCCGCGACCTGCGCCGGAATGCCGACATCGCAGGTGATCGCCCGGACAGGATTGCCCGTCTCGCCCGAAATCTCGGCAGCCGCCGTCTCCAGAACGCCCGCTCGGCGGCCGGTGATGAGCACGGCATATCCTTCGGCGCTAAGGCTACGCGCAATGGCAAGGCCTATGCCCGTGCCACCGCCCGTTACCAGCGCGATCCTGCCGTTTCCGGTCCTGCCCCAATCGGTCATGCCAACTCTCCGCCGTTTCCATCCAGATCCGCCACGTCCAGCGCGCCGAAAGCGGCCGTCGAACGATCCGGACCGGAAAGGAGCGGATGCGGGACAGGCGCGGCGGCGCAGCAGGGCTGGCTTGCCCGTTCTACGACGTGTTTTCGCACTTGACCAGCAAGGCGCGGCCGCCCGGTGCGGGTGGCCTGCCGGCACAGACGCCTGGGCGTCAGGAATGCAGATGGATTCGCTCGCGGCGCTCACGCATCGCCACAAGCTCTTGTTCGACATGGACTTTCCGGGCGTCGTCCATCGCAGCCGCGATGGTCTGGCTGATCACCTGCACACAGTGCTCGGACAGCGGCTCGGAGGCCCCATGGCATTCTGCTGCATGTAGTTTGCTGAGTGCGCTGGCAAGAAGCCGCGCATAGTCTTCCGGTTTGCGACCCATATTCCCCACCTTTTTTGCTTATATCCACAGAAAACCACAAAATGCGGCAAAAAGCCACAGGTTTCTCACATGACAAATGAAAATATTTGTGGGGTTTCGCGGCGCCGTTCGGCGCCGGAATGCTGGAAAACAAGATTGTTCAGCAATGAAGCAGACCTTTACCGGAAAACCTCATCCGGCGGCAGGAAACACGATCTCGGCCTGGAAACCGTCAACACGCCCCGGTACGGGTGAGGTCAGCACGAGACTTGCCCGCATCTGCTGGAGGAGGCGCTCCGCGATGGAGAGCCCGAGGCCGGAACCGACAGCGACCGTCTTGCCGCGCGCGAAGCGTTTGCGCACCGCCGCAAGCTCCGCTTCCGAAAGGCGTGGCGCCGCGTTGGAGATGCGCACATTCCCCTCGCCCGTCAGCCGGATTTCCACCGGCTCGCCGGTCCGCCCGTGCAGCAGCGCATTCTCGATGAGGTTGCGCAGCACGATGGCGAAGGCATCGGCCGTGCCTTCGTAGAGCCGTGGCGCGGCGAGCTCGCTTGAAAACCGGATCCGCTCTCCATCGTCGGACGCGCGCTGGAAATCCGTGACGACGACACCGACGACGTCGGCGATATCGAATGTGGTTTCCGCAACGCCGATGCCCGCTTCGGCGCGGGCGAGCTGGAGCAGCTTTTCGGTGAGCTTGGTCAATTTCTGCAGCGATGTCTCGATCTGCAGCGCACGCGCACGGGCCGGCGCGTCCTTCAGTTCCGTCAGCAGAAGCTGCGTCTGCGCCAGCGCGCCCGCAATGGGCGTGCGCAGTTCATGCGCGCTGTTGGAAGTGAATTCCCGCTCAGCGGTAATCACGGCGCGCAGACGTGCGAGCAGCAGATTGACGGAACGCAGGATCGGCTGAAGTTCGAGCGGCAGATGCGCCGCCTCGATGGCCGCGAGATTGCCACCATCCTTCTCCGCGATCGCCGCCCGCAATGTCTCCACCGGAGCAAGCGCGCGCCGCACGGCGAACCAGACCGCCGCGATCGTGATCGGTACGATGAGCAGCACCGGCAGCAGCAAGGCGAGCGATGCTTCTCGCGTCGCCTCTTCGCGTTCCTGAGCCGTGTCCTTCACCTGCACGAAGATCGTGCCTTCAGCCGCCGCCGCAGTGTAAATCCGCCCGTTTTCGGCCTGCCAGAAACCCGCCTTCAGCGGCGCCTCGAACGGTGTGGCCGTGGCCGAGTGCGAATGTAGGAGGACCCGGCCCGTCAGATCGCGCACCTGATAGGACAGATACTCCTCCTCCGCCGGTGGGCGTGACGCCTCGATGCGCTGGGGCGTCTCCAGATCATCGCGGCGGCGAAGGTCATCGAGAAGAAGCGGCGTCAGGCGCTCCGCCGTCTCCTGGAGGGCGCTGTCGTAGATTTCACCGAACTCGTCCTGCATGATGAGCGCGCCGAACCCGACAGCGACAAGCCAGAGCACGGTGATGGTCGCGGTGATCCACAGCATCAATCGCCCGGCGAGGCTTTTTCGCCTCGGGCGAGAGGACCGGCGTCCACTTTGCTGAACGTCGTCCATCATCGCCCCAGCCTGTAGCCAATGCCGCGCAGCGTCTCGACGCAATCCTTGCCGAGCTTCTTGCGCAGCCGGCTGACATAGACCTCCACCGTGTTGCTCTCGATCTCCGAGCCGAACGCATAGAGCGCCTCTTCGATCTCACCCTTGGAGACGATGGCGTCCGGGCGATTTGCAAGTCGTGCCAGCACGGCCCATTCCCGGCCCGAGAGATCGACCGGATCGCCCTCGCGCAGCACCCGGCGATCGGCAAGCTGGATGGTGAGGTTGCCGGCCTCCAGGACCGGAAGCGATGAACCGGCATAGCGCCGCGCGACGGCCAGCATGCGCGCGCCGAGTTCGCCGAGATTGAAGGGTTTGACGAGATAGTCGTCCGCCCCGCTGTTGAGGCCTTCGATCCGGTCGGAAATCTGGTCATGGGCGGTGAGGATGATGACGGGCGTCACCGCACCCGTACGGCGGAGCTCCGTCAGCAGCGTCAGGCCACGGCCATCGGGCAGGCGCAGGTCGAGCAGGATGAGGTCGTAATCGACCGCCCTTGCGGCCGTGCGGCCGTCATCCAGCGTCTGCATCCAATCGACGGCATGACCGAGGCCGGCCACGAAATCGCGCACCGCCTCGCCCAGCACGGCGTCGTCCTCGATCAAAAGAACTCTCAAGCCACACTCCCGATACCGGGAGCCACAATAGGCGTCGCCCCTTCCGCTCGCAAGCATGCGTCAGCTCCGACGGCCGTCTTCAGCTTGTCGCGCCGAGCCGGCAGGCCGAGACGAGATCGAGCGCGGGGTCACGCACCTTGGTTTCCACCCGCATCATGCCGAGCACCGAATGGAAGAGGTTGTCGTGCGACTGCGGCTTCTTCGTTTCGTCGGCAAGGCAGCCGGCCGAGTAAGCCGTCTTGGCATCCTTGCCGAGCCAGAGCACGAAGGGCACGTGGGTCTGCTGCGGCGGTGCGATCATGTAGGGCGCGCCATGCAGGTACAGGCCGAATTCGCCCAGCGATTCGCCGTGGTCCGACATGTAGAGCATGGAGACGTCGAGCCGATCCTCCTGCCCGGCCAGCCGGTCGATCACGCCGGCGAGGATATGGTCCGTATAGGCAATCGTGTTGTCATAGGCGTTGACGATCTCGTCGCGCGAGCAGTCGGAGAATTCCGTGCTGCGGCAATCCGGCTTGAAGCGGCGGAACTCTTCCGGGTAACGCTGGGAATAGGCCGGGCCGTGGCTGCCGATCTGGTGCAGCACCAGCACCGTGTCGGTCTTCACCGAGCCGATCCAGGCGTCGAGATTGTCGAGCAGCACCTGGTCGCGGCACTCGCCATTGCCGCAGTAACGCGGATCGCCGCCCTCGATGACCGAACGCTCCTTCACGCGCGCGGCGATCTTCTTGCTGCCGGTGTTGTTGTCCCACCATTCCACCTTCACGCCGGCATGGGAGAGCACGTCGAGCAGGTTCTGGGTCTCGAGACCCTTGCGGTGGGAATAGGTGGCGCGGGTATAGACGGAGAACATGCAGGGCAGCGAGACGGCCGTTGCCGTGCCGCAGCTCGTCGTATCCGGAAAATAGTAGATGTCCTTTTTCGCCAGCTCCGGGTTGGTGTCACGCTCATAGCCGCCGAGCGAGAAATTGTCAGCGCGCGCCGTCTCGCCGGCAACGACGATCATGAGGCGCGGCTTGCGTTCGCTCACCGGAACGTCGCTGATCCGCGCATCCTCGCCGAGCGGCGCGGCGACGATGTTGACATCGCTGGATTCGCCGACGGCGAACTGCACGGCCGTCACCATCGGCACGAAGGGGTTCAGGGTCTCGAACCAGTCATGATGCGAGCGCACGGCGGCGGCATAGACGCGGGCATGGGAGAGGCCGGCGACGAGCGCGATGACCAGTGCCGGCACGATGACGGCGAGATTACCGCGCACCTTCCCGAGGAACGGGCGGTGACGGACCTTGACCCAGACGAGCAGCAGCGAGGGCAGGATGCCGAAGGCAAGCATATGCAGCACGAAGCCGGATGTGATCATGTGCCCCGCCTCGGCATTGTTCGTCTCGGCGGCATTGCGGATCATCTCGATATCGATGATCACACCGAACTGGTCCATGAACCAAGCGCCGGCAGCGCTGGCAAGGATGAGAAAGATGAAGACCGGCTTCATCACATACTTCACCGATACGGCGACGCAGAACGCGATGTAGAGAAAGGCGACACCGATGGCGATGGAGGCGAAGGTGGTCGGCCGGCCCTCGAGATAGAGCCAGCCCTTCGACCAGAATCTCTGATTGGCGATGGCAAGAAGGTAGAGCGCCGTCAGAATGCTGACCGTGATGCTGCCGAGCTCAGGCCTCCACAATCCCTTGCGGCTCGTTGCTCCCGTATTGTCGCCCATCGTCTTCCCTTCCGTCGTTCATGCCGGCAATCCGCACGAGGGAGCGCCAGCCTGACCGTCCCTGCCGGGGCAAGCTGACAGCCGGCTGAACGAGGCTGACGAAACGTTCAGCGCCGCGTCAGCTTTCGCGGCCAGAAGGGGCCAGACTGTGCGTGAGGTGACATTTGAAACCGAGACTGCTCCATCCGGGAACGCTGTTCGTGACCGTTCTGGTCGTCATGATCCTGGCAATTCCGTTCGCGCAAATGCAGTTTTCCCGCCAGCGCGGCGATGACGTGCAGCGCGTCCTACTGTGGCGAGCCGGTTAAAGCGGCGCTTTAACGGGTTCACCGCATGGCGGTTTTCCGACGACGACCAATCTGGCGAAGCGGCATTCGCGCGTCGGCATGTCCGGCTCGTTAAAACCGATTGCATTTTGCAATCAGATTTGCGACAAAGGGCCGTCACTCGCGGAGGCCGTCATGAAACCCGTTCTCTATGCCCACCCCTTTTCCAGCTATTGCCAGAAGGTGCTGACCGCCCTTTACGAAAACGGGACCGAGTTCGAATACCGCCTGCTGGACCACAACGACGCCGAAACGCTCGCCGATTTCGAGACGCGCTGGCCCATCAAGCGCTTCCCCATCCTGGTCGACGGCAACCGTCAGGTGATGGAGGCAACGGTTCTCATCGAGTATCTGGGGCTGCATTATCCGGGGCCGGTCAGGCTCATTCCGGAGGATCCGGACAAGGCGATCGAGGTGCGCATGCTCGACCGCTTCTTCGACAACTACATTTCAACGCCGCAGCAGAAGATCGTCTTCAACGCAATCCGCAATGAGGCCGACCGCGACCCCTATGGCGTCAAGGAAGCCCGCGAGATGCTGGAGCATGCCTATGCCTGGCTCGACCGGCACATGGAAGGCCGCGTCTGGGCGTCCGGCGATACGTTCACGCTCGCCGATTGCGCCGCCGGCCCGTTCCTGTTCTATGCGGATTGGACCCATGCCATCGATCCGGCCTTCACGCATGTGCATGCCTATCGCAAGCGCCTGCTCGCCCGTCCCTCCTTCGCCCGCGCCGTGGACGAGGGCCGCCCGTTCCGGAAGTATTTTCCGCTCGGCGCGCCCGACCGCGATTAACCCGTCGGGCAACCGCGCCGCTCGCCGGCCGTCGTTTCACGCGCGATGCCGGTTACGACAAACGCCGATGGCCCGTCCCGGCGCTCGACATGTCCGCGCAGCACCAGGCGCCCGAAATGAAGCGCGTCCGTCTGGCGGATGCGCTCCCGGTCGGCCTCAGGCAATTCATCCAGCATCGGAAAGACGCTCTTGACCGACTTGCCCGTCAAAAGATCGCGCACGGTCGACGACGGGCACGGTGCCTTGAAGCAGCGAAGGCCGTTGTCGCAGACGACGTAGAGGCGATCAGCCGCGGCAAGCGGCGTGGCAAGGAAAAGCAAGATTAACGCTGCGCGAAAGCCGTGGCGGGTTTTCATGCCGCATCCTCCGTGAGAATTTCGGCCGGAGCGCGGTCAGTTCGGCCCCCGGTCTTCGGCGCGCATTTCGGCAAGGGCGCGGATGGCGTCCTGCCGTCCGGTTTCGGCAAGCGCCTCCAGCAGGCGAGCGGCATCGATGCGCATGCCAAGGTTCTTGTAGGAGAAGGCGCGAAGGATCATCAGGTCCGTCGGTTCGGCGCGCAGCTGGTTGCGCTGGTCGAGAAAACCGATCGTCTCGCGGTAGCGCCGGGCGCGGAAGCTGCTGATGGCCCGGTCCGCAAGAATGGCGGTCTGAAGTTCGGCGCCACGGCGATGGTCAAGCTTGGCCCTCGTCGCCGCGACGGCGGCGTCGCTGGTGAGCCCGGCGCGCAGATAGGCAAGGCTTTGGCCATAGGCGGCGTCGCTGCGCGTGCGTCCCTCACCCGTCAAGGCCACCTCGAAGGCCTGCGCGGCTTCCAGCGGCCGGTTGCGCTCCATCAGGCACCAGCCGAGCGTCAGGGCACGCGCCGGGGCAAGGCCAACCGGATTGCGCGTGCTGCGGCAATCCCCCGTGACATCGCCGGTGTGCCGCGCCGTGCGTACGATACGTTGCGGCCGGGCGGCAACGTCCTCAACGACTTCGCGCGTGACGATGCGCTGCTCGCTCCGGATCGCCCGCGGCTGCCGCTCCAGAGCGTCAGGCGCCTTGTCATCCGTCGTATCCCGCTCCCCGAGCCGCGCTATGCGCTCGGAGCGCCCCGCCCAGGCCTGCTTGACGGCAGCAAGACCGGCTTCATCCTCGAGGCGCAGTCGCGCAACGCCCAGACCGTAGGCGGCGGGCTCATAGTCCGCCTTCCATTTCAGCACCTGCGCAAACCATTCCTCGGCGGTGACCGGCTGGTCCATGGCCAGCGCATACCAGCCGAACTGTTCTCCCGTCTCGGGATGCTTTTCCTCCAGCGTCACCTGCGCGATGCGGTTGAGAACCTTGGCCTCTAGCTTTTGCGGCGGATCGAGGGCCAGAAGATTGGTGGTCGCGGCAAGATAGGTCTGCATCGCCTGGTCGGAGGTCGTTCGCCAGGCATACATCACATCCTCGGCCTCGGCCGGCATCTTGCGGGCCAGGAGAATGAGCGCCAGGCCCTGCGAGGCCGAAGCGGAATCCTCGACGGCACGCGCCTTGCGGAAGAAGGGTTCGGCCACGGCGTTCTGGTCGCGCCGCAGATGATACCAACCGAGCAGCAGCGCATCGGAGGCAAGCCCCTCGTCCGTCACCAGCTTCTCCACCAGCTTCAGATAGGTGGGCGCCACGGTGATCTCGGGATCCTCGTCGCCCTCGCCGACGAAGCGGCGAGCAAGATCGCCACGGATCGCATCGAACTCCTTGACGCCGTCAGGCCCGGCGCGCTCCCGCGAGAGGAGGTCCTGCATGTCCTTGTAGCCGAGCAGCGTCGATGCCTTCTGCACGGTCGCCACGCGCACCGGCGCATCCGTGCAATTGTCGAGCATGTAGCCGTAGGTGTCCTTGGCGCGCTGCAAGCGATCGGTCTTCGCGAAGGCTTCCGCGACACGCCACAGCACGTCGGCGTCCGAGCAGGTCAGCAGGCTCGGTGTCTCCGCACCAAGCCGCACCACATCCTCAGGCTTGCCGGCATTCGACGCGGCGATAAGCTCGGCGCGCTTTTCCGCAACATCGAGGCGTTCGACGAGGTCGGCAGGCGGTGTCCATTGCGGATCCTCCTGCTGGCGCTTGGCGATCGCCGCACGCACGTCCGCGTAACGCGACTGGCTGTAGAGCGCCCACATGGCCTCCAGCTGCTTGTCTTCGTTGACAGGCACGGCGAGCGGATTTTCCGGTGGGGTCCAGGTGGGATAGAGTGCACGCAGCCGCGCGATCTCGGCATTGAGCCGGGCCGTGTCGCCCCGCGACGCGAAATACCGCAATGCGCTTTCATCGACGGCAGGGCGGCGGTCCACCGTTTCGACGACGGGGGTGGTCTTCGCCTGACCGCTCTCGACCTGCGCGACCTCCACCCGCGATTGTTTGACGGCCGCGGCCGGAATCTCTTCCGTACTGCCGGTCGCTACGTCGTCCGTCCCCACGCCCAGGCGCGGCAGGGCCTTCGTCAGGCTGTCGGGCACGCCGAACGACAGGCCGGCAACACCGGCCGCTCCGGCCGAAGCAAGGACGACCGCCATGAGGATCGACTTCATGCCGAGCTTCCTTCGGTACGCATCAACCACAAGGCTCTCCCAGACAGCGACGACACGCATAGGGAACGCCAAGCGCTCCGCGAGAGAAACCAACGAGCTTCGATAAAAGCGCGATAGGGTTAATCTGCGGTAAACACCCGCCCGTCAGTCTTGCGGTGATACCTCAGGCCGAGCGGCCAAAACGGCGCAAAAGCCCTGATGTCGTGATGCCCAGCAGGATCGACAGGACGCAGAAGATGACCGCATAGGCGAGGATATTGGACGACAGCCAGTTTGCCGCGATCAGCCGGACATTGGCGAAAGTCCAGGGCTGGGTCGCAACGAACCGCGTGCGGCTGACCGCGCGCGTATCGAGCGTTTCAGCATCCTTGCTTTCCAGCGTCACATAGCCGTCGAGCTGTTGCCAGCGAACGTCCTGCGCCACGGCGTTCATGCCGGCGCGCAGATCCGCCCCGGTGGGTGCGGAGACCACCGTCCACACGGCGGTACGCCCTGGGCTGTCCCCCTGCGCCACCAGGAAGCGCGCCGCATCGTCGGGCGTCACCAGCGCCTCCTCGCCCGGCAACAGGCGCAGCGAGGAAAGCGAGATGTCGAACGTCTCCTGCAACCAGGCTTCGAACGCGGAAAACTGCCCGCGCCAGGAACCGCCCCGCACGCGCGACTGCCATTCGTCGAGCGCATCCTGCGTTGCGCCCTGCCCCGTGTCGCCGCCGGTACCGCCCCAGCTCGACGCGCTCTCGGCGTCGATATGCGTCTGGCCAAGCACCAGCGGGGGAAGCTGCGAGATCGTTCCGAAAAGGAGTGCGTCCCGCTCGCCAATCGCAAGCGCGGAGGATTCCGGCCGCACCTGCAGGGCCCGGCCGCTCGAAACGGCCATCTTGCCGAGGAAGGTCGCGCTGGTCGACAGCGTATCCGTGTCGAGACGGTCGAGATAGAGTGCGATCGGATCGACCGCGCGCGAATAGGGAAAGCCCGTTCCCGAGAGCGCCGCAAGGTTCGGCAGCTGCGCGATGCGGGCAAAACGCGGCATGCGGAATTCGGACGTGTCGAAAAGCGCAAAGCGCGGCTCCTCCGAAGCGCTGGAACCGGGCGCGCAGACCGCGTCGGCGGCGGTCATCAGCACGACCTCGACGTCGATACGGTTCGGGCCGGGTCGGAAATGGCGCATGGTCACGCGGATCGGAAGATGCCGGAAGATACCGCCGTTGCGGCTGGTGATCGGCACCGTCGAGGCGATATTGCCGTTGACATAGATATCGACATGGCTGCCCGGCTGCACCTCGGCCGAATAGGCGGCATCGAGCAGCAGCGCCGCCTCGCCATAGGCGCCGGCGAAGAAATCCGAGGGGATACCGACATCGAAGCCGGTGCGCAGGCGCCGGCCGCTGAACTCGGCCGTGCGCACGCCGAGCGAAGCAAGCCTCAACGTCGTCTCACCCGATAGCAGCGGCATTTCCGCCGCATTGCGCTGGCGCACGCTGAGCGCCTCGCGCGTCACACC
This sequence comes from Shinella sp. CPCC 101442, assembly GCF_024704725.1. GTDB lineage: Bacteria > Pseudomonadota > Alphaproteobacteria > Rhizobiales > Rhizobiaceae > Shinella. The sequence goes on from NZ_JALIQS010000003.1 coordinate 618,583, forward strand.
AAGTGGCCGGTCGATGGGGGAAACCATACCCTCCACCGCCCCCTCGATCGATGGCCAGTCCGGTCCGCTGACGACGAAAATCTTGCGCTCGCCCGACGGCGCATCGACGAAAGTCGCGACGGCGGAGAAACTGGCGGACGCCGGCAGGCCGGGCAGCAGCGGTGAAAGGTCAGCGGCGGTGCCGACCATGACCTGCAGTTCACCCGCCCCGCCCGTCGCGGGCAGCGCATCGACCACGTCAAAAGCCTGGTTCGGCATCTTCGCCATCAGGGCGAGGCCCTGGCTGAGCCGCATCAGCGCATTGGTGGCGACGGGCTGGCCCATCTCGGGCACGACCATGGTGAACTTCGTCCGGCCGTCCGGGCCGACGCCGATCGCCGCAATGTCGTCCGTCGTGAGCAAGCGGCCGCTCGTATCGCGCGGCACCGTAAGATAGGTGCGCGCCGGATCCAGCGCCGTCCAGAGATCATAGGTCGAGCGGATCGTGCAGTCGGTGCGATGACGCTGCACCGCATTGAACGTCACGCGGTTGACGCCCGGCCGCAGCAGGCCGGCCGGCAGATCGAAGCGCATGTCCTTCGTGCCCTCGGCCGACTGCACAGGCGTTTCGCCGACCACGACGTCGTTTACGACGACGGTGAGGCTGGAGACTTCGGGCGCGACGACCACGGCGTTGGAATAGCCGAGATTGATCGAAGTCGCCGCCGCGGCCTGCTGCGGCGTCAGGTAGACAGGAAAGGAACGGCTCGCCGCCTCCCCTTCCAGCATCAGCGACGTTGCCGAAATGATGTAGCGCCGCGCGGCGGTGTCCGGAACTTCCACCTTCTTTTCCGGCACCTTGGTCTCGACGCCAGAAGCACCACCGTCGGTGATCGCGGGTTTCATCTCGGTGGTTGGATCGCGCTCGCCCGACATGTCGAACGGCACCGTCGACTGCTGGGCGAACGCGACAGACGCGGAAAGCGTGAAAGCCAGGCCGAGCAGCGCAGCCTTTGCGGGAGCGAACGTCACGGTGTGGTCTCCCCCTTGCGTGCGCCACCGAAGCTGCGCACGAAATAGATGAGCCCACGGCTCGTCTGGTAGGCAGCAATGCCGAGGAACCACAGGGTACCGCGGAACAGGCCGGGATTGTAGCGGCGAGAGACCTGGAAGTCGCTCCACTGGTTGGAATTGGCGAAGATGAGGTCGGCGACGAGCGAATGGTGACGCGCCACCTCCGGCATGAAGCGGCAGCCCACGGCCAGCACGCTGCCGAGGCTTTCGACATTGCGCACCTCGATGGGCAGCGATTCCTCATCCGCCGCGCCGGAGGGCGTGAAGCGCAAATAGCCGCGCGTCTTCGCCTCCATCTGCCCCTCCAGCCCGAAGACCTGCACGCGCGCGCCATTGGCCGAGACGTTTTCGAGCGTCGACGGATAGTCACGGCCATCCATGACGAAGGTGCAGCGGCGCTTGACCGTCACGCGTCGGCTCGACGCTCGCTCGCTGCGCTCGGACACGACGCCCAGCGCACAGCCGGCGATCAGGAGGTTGAGGAGGTTCCAGCCGCCGACCACGAAGGTGACGTCCGCCTTGAAGGGCTCGGTATAGAAACGGTAGACGCTGACGAGGAAGGCGACGAACAGCACGCCGAAGATGACGAAGAACGGTCGGCTGATCTCCGACAGGCGCGACACCCGGATGGATTCGTCCTTCGCCGTCACCTTGAAGGTCGGTTTTGTCGGGTTGAGCATGACGGAGACGACGGCGGGCAGCAGGTGCACGCTCTGCACATACTCGTAAAGCTCGGAAATCCAGGGCCAGCGGAACGATCCATAAAGATAGTTCTGCATCATTAGGTTCACGAGCATGTAGGCGAGCGTATAGCCCAAAAACTCGCCGCCGGAGGCCGTGAAGATTTCCAGGTCGAAGAAGAGGTAGAAGAGCGGCGCGACGAGGAAGATCGTGCGCGGGAACGGGAACAGCCAGAACAGCATGGACGACATGTAGCAGAGCCGCTGCGGCACCGAGAGCCCACGCTTGAAGAGCGGGAAGCGAAAACGCAGGATCTGCATCATGCCCTGCGCCCAGCGGCTGCGCTGGCCGATGAAGCTGGCGAAGGTCGCGGGCTGCAGGCCGGCGATCAGCGGCCTGTCGACATAGACGCTGTTCCAGCCGCGCGAATGCAGCGAAAGCGCGGTCTCGCAATCCTCCGTGATCGAAAGGCCCGAAAAGCCGCCGGCCTCGTTGAGGGCGGTGCGCCGCAGCACTGCCGCCGAACCGCAGAAGAACGACGCGTTCCACTTGTCGAGACCACGCTGAATGATGCCGTAGAACATCTCGTTCTCGCTCGGCATGTTTTCGAAGGTGCGCAGGTTCCGCTCCAGCGGATCGGGATTGAGAAAGAAGTGCGGCGTCTGCACAAGGAAAAGTTTGGGATCATCGGCAAAAAAGCCGACCGTCTCGCGCAGAAAGTCGCGTGCCGGTGCGTGATCGGCATCGAAGATGGCGATGAGTTCGCCCGTCGAATACTGCATGCCGTTGTTCATGTTGCCGGCTTTGGCATGCTCGTTGCGGGCGCGCGTCAGGTAGTTGACGCCGAGATCGCGGCAGAGCGCCTGAAGCTCGCGGTGCCGCGCTTCGGCCGTCTGCGCCTCGATGACGGCTGCGGCATTGCGCTTCTGCTCCGTGCCGCCGTCGTCGAGCAGCCATACGGTCAGTTTGTTGGCCGGATAGTCCATGGCCTTGGCGGCGGCGAGCGTGTTGGCGAGAAGGCCGATATCCTCGTTGTAACTCGGCACGAAGACGTCGACGGAGGGGAGCCGGCCCTCCTCCGCGATGCGGCTCTTGCGCGACGGCAACGGCATCGCCACGACGAACAGGCTGAGCGCCAGCATCATGACGCTGTACATCTCGGCGAGATAGAGCAGGAAACCGGGGATGAAGTTTTCCAGCTGGTTCAATGGCGGCAGCGTGCTCGTCGTGCGCCAATAGACGTAGCGCAGGACGATGGCCGTGCCGAAGGCAAGCGCAATGAGGCGCCAGATGCCTTCCGCGCGCAGCACCTTGATGACCGCCATGAGGGTGACGACCGCAATGCTCGCGATCAGCTGGGTCTGCAGGTTGATCGGCAAAGTGATGACGAGGATCACAAGGGCGGAGACGAGCGCCCACAGGATAATCGTGCCGGTATGTTTCATACGCCGTCCTTCGCCATCATAGCGTTTCAACCCGGACCTTATGCATTATTATGTTAAGGAAAAATTAGGCCGGGCGGCGGGTTTGTCAATTACAGGTTGCTGACCCTGACGCCCCTGTAACGCAAACGGGTGACGGCACCACGACCGCCTCATCCTCCGGGGTTGTCGTCGTGGTCGTCGCCGAGCCTCCGGTGGGCGACGGCACGACGACGACATCCTTTGCCACCACCTGCTCCGTGCGCCGGTTAAGCGGTTTTGTTTCGGCAATATGCCGGGTAACCGGTGCCTGCTCCACGGTCTCGACGCTCACGACCGCACGACGCGGCTCCTCGATCGCGACGCGCAGCGGCTTGCCGCCCCCAACCTCGGCATCCACGGAGGCTGGAGTTCCATAGGGGTTCCAGGTCGCGCCGGAGAAGCCGCCGACGATGGTATAACCATACATCAGCTCGACAAGCTGCTTCTCGCTCGCGCCCGCCTGGCAGACACGCAGGCGGATCTGAAGCATGCCGAAGCTGTTCATGAGGTTGCGGTCGGCCTCGTCCGAACGGATCTGCTGCCAACCATAGAGGCAACCGTCATTGCCGGCGCCCGGACCATAGGCATAGCCGAAGGGACCGTAGGTGTTGCGCACGAAATTGCTGGAGATCGTCAGGCGTGCGCCGGGAAAATAGCTGCGGATTTCCGCCTGGATCGCCGAATGGCGCACCGGCCTGAAGCTCAGCGCACCACCCGGCATGGCAACCGTCTCGGCCGGGCCGAACGCCTGGATGCTGATGAAATTCTGCCCCGATGACGTGGCCGAGGTGGAAAGCGCGATCTGCTGCTCGACGGCGTTGGTATATTGGCGCTGGATCACGCTGACGATGGAGAGCGTGCCCGGAGCGGGCAGCACCAGTGCGTTTGCCGTCGAAACGGTCGAGGAGAGCGTTGCCACGCCGGCCCCTGGCCGCGCCGCGCAACCGCCAAGCACCGCTGCGGCCAGCGCCGCGAGCAGGGAGCTCATCCGAAAGAGGCCGCCGCCACGGCCGAAAAAACGAATCGCTGCCGAATCATCCATGCCTACTCATATTTCGACCGGCGCCGAATAGGAATCCCCAGATCCCATCACACGCTAAAGAGCGACAAGCTTCATGCAAGACAGGTAGCTGCGGCCGATACGGACCTCGCTGCCATCGAGAAGTTCGGCAAACCAGGCACCGTGCCGTCCGCGCCGGAACCCCTTGATGGCTTCCATGCGCAGGATGGTGGAGCGGTGGACACGAATGAACTGTTCGGCTGGCAACCGGCTTTCCAGCGAGGCCAGCGTTTCATCGAGCAGATAGGTTTCGCCTTCCGCATAGAGGCGTGCATAGTCCCGCTCCGCATCGATGCGGGTTACGCCCGCCGCCGAAACACGCAGCAACCGCCCGCGCGAACGCACCCAGAAGGGCGGCAAACCGCTCTGCTCCTGGCGCATCGCCTGCCGGAGCGCATCGAACGCCGCCGTCATTTCCGCCAGCCGCTCGGCCGCGTTGCGGGTGCCGAGGCGATGGCGCACACGAAGAAGCGAGGCGGCCAGCCGCTCCTCCTCCACGGGCTTCGTCAGATAGTCGACGGCATCGGCCGCAAAGGCCGGAAGCGCATAGTGCCCGAAGGCGGTGACGAAGACGACCGCGGGCGGCGCGTCCCTCAACGCATCGACCACATCGAAACCGTCGCCCCCCGGCATGCGTACGTCGAGGAGCAGAAGGTCCGGCAGATGCCTGCGCGTCTCTTCGACGGCGGCGGCAACGTCGCCGGCCTGGGCCACCACCTCCACACCGCCGATGGAAGCGAGGAGCCGCGCCAGCCGTCGGCGCGCGATGGGTTCGTCATCGACGATGATGGCAGTCAGGTCCCGTTCGGCAATCATGCGCGATGCCACGGCAGCGTCAGACGAACCGCAAACCGACCCGGGCGGATATAGCCGCTGGAGAGCGTGGCCGCGCCGCCGAAATGCGTGGCGATGCGTTCGGCAACGTTGCGCAGCCCGATCCCCATGCCGGGGGGAATTTCGCCGTCTTCGTCCGGCGGCGTATCGTTTTCCACCGTCACGACCAGGACATCGTCGAGGCGTTCCGCCCACAGCGCGATCTCCACCGCCCCGCGCGTCGCGCCGACACCGTACTTCACGGCATTCTCGAAGATCGGCTGGAGGATCAGCGGCGGCACGCGGATGTCACGCGCGTCGTCATCCACCTCAAAGGAGACCTTCATGCGGTCGGAAAAGCGCGTGCTTTCCACGGCGAGATAATCCGACTGGAGCGCCAGTTCTTCGCTGAGCGGAATATCCTGCATGGGATCGAGCGTAAGCGTCTTGCGCAGGAAGGCCGAGAGTTTCAGCACCATGCCGCGCGCATGGGCGTTCGCGCCCTCCTCGATAAGACCCGCCATGGCGTTCAGCGTGTTGAACAGGAAATGCGGATTGACCTGATAGGCCAGCGCCCGCATCTGCGCCGACAGAGCTTCCTCACGCAAGGCCGCCATGCGCCGCTCGCCCTCGGCGAGCGCGAAGCTGTAGCACAGGACGAGATAGAGGCAGCACCAGCCGAAGAACAGCGACATGCCGAAGATCATGCCAAAGGCGAATTCCCGGATCTCGAACACCGCCGGCTGCGGGTAAACGCAGACGATATAGATGAGGTAGTCCGCGGCGGCAGAAACGGGGGTAGCAGCAAGCGACAGGGCGAAGGCCATCCCCGCCTGCTGCCAGAGCGGCCAGCCAAGCGTGCGCTTCAGCAGCATCGTCATGCCCGTCGTCAAAACAAGCGCAAAAGCGATCGAGGCGAGCTTGCCGGGAGCGGATTCGATCGGATCGGTTCCGGCAACCGCCCAGAGCACGCTCGTGGAAAAAAACACTGCAGCCCAGTAAGCGACGGCGAGACGGAAAACGGCCTTGCGCCGCTCCATTTTCTCCCGGTTTCGCCCGGTATCGCCCTGCGCCACCACCCCGAAACCGGCCTTGGCTAGACTGGCCATGCCATCCCTCGCATTCGTCACCATTCCCGCCGGACTATTCCGCCGATTGGCTCGCCTGTCGATAGACGCTCGTCGTCGCAGGAAGGCCGTTTGCAGAAATTCGCTCTTTCGACGGTAGCTGCCGTGCTCTATCCCGGACGCGGCGGGAGCGAACGAGATTCGACGACCGGCAAGGGTCAGCGTGCGGCAACGCCAAGCGGACCTCGCCGCTCCGCCGCCACGGACGGGTATTGCCGCGCGTGGCAGCATGCAGGATCTCATGTCGATTTTTAGGAGTTCATTATGTCTGATATTCCCGGCAACACCTCGACCAACGCAACCATCGGCAAAGGCCAAGCGATCAACGGTACCTTGACCTTCGCGGGTGACAGCGATTGGTACAAGGCTAGTTTCTCCGCCGGCCTCGACTATGGTTTCCGACTTTCCGGTGACGGCTCGTCACTGACCAACCCCGATCTTACGCTCCATGACGCCAACGGTACGGTACTAGTCGGCGGCACGAACTATTCCTCGAACACGGTAACAGTGAATTTTTCGGCCACCAATGGCGGCACGTATTTCGTCGGCGTCAAGGACAGCTCCGACATTGGAAATTACAACCTCGTCTGGCTCGGCAGCGATACGATCCGCCGCGACGCCAACACCACGGCGACGCTATCGCAGGGGCAGACCGTCAAGAGCGCCGTGGATGTCGTAGGCGATTCCGACTGGTTCAAGATCAGCCTCAAGGCCGGTCTCGACTATGGTTTTTCAGTCTCCGGCGATGGTAGCAACGCATCGCTGCCCGATGCGGACCTGATCCTGCGCGATGCGAATGGCACCCAGCTTGCCGGCGGCACGAACTACAACGACAGCACCTACACAATCTCCCATGCCGCCCAGCAGACCGGCACCTACTTTATCGACATCCGCGACAACGGCGAGGTTGGCAATTACAATCTCCGTTGGCTTGGCAACGACACGATCCTGCGCAACATCTCCACAACCGCCGCACTGGGCACGGGTGCCAGCATCACGAGTGCTATCGACGTGCAGGGCGATTCCGACTGGTTCAAAGTGAGCCTGAAGGCCGGCATCAGCTATGCATTCAAGGTCACGGGCACGGGCACTTCCCGCCTTCCGGATGGCGACATTTATCTGCGTGATGCCAATGGCAACAAGATTGCGGGCAGCACGAACTATAACTCCGCCACAGGCCTTGTCACATTCACCGCCCAAAGCGCAGGGACCTATTTTGTCGATGTCACGGATGCCAGTGACATCGGCCGATACATCGTTTCCAATCCCAGCCTCGACACCGTCTTCAACAACGTCAACACCGATCGCAGCCTGCTCGTCGGCCGCTCGACGACCGGCAAGATCGACGTGGAGGCCGACAGCGACTGGTACGGTTTCACCGTCAAGTCGGGCGTCACCTATCGCTTCACGGCAAGCGGCACCGGCGACGTCGCAGGCGCAAACGGCCTGAAGCTTGCACTGCGCGACGCGAATGGCAACCTGATCGATTCGGATTCCGATTCGGTCGCCGTCGTCGAGTTTACGGCGACGAGCAGCGGCAAGGTTTTCCTCGACATCGCCGGCTACAACAGCTCCATCAAAGGCAAGTTCATCCTGTCGGCCGTCTCCGACGCGCCGGTTCTGAAGGGCACCTCGGCAAGCGAAATGCTGACCGGGGGCGATAACGCCACGAAGATCTACGGTTATGCCGGCAACGACACGCTCTACGGCGCCGATGGCAACGACACGTTGATCGGCGGCACCGGCGCGGACACGCTCTACGGCGGTTCGGGCTCGGATACGGCCTCCTATGCCGGTGCGAAGGCGGGCGTCACCGTCAGCCTCACCAAGCCTTCGATCAACACCGGCGACGCCAAGGGCGATCGGTATTCCTCTATCGAGAACCTCACCGGCTCGTCCCATGTCGACACGCTGACGGGCAACTCCAAGGCCAACAGCATCGCCGGCGGTGCGGGCAACGACATCCTCAAGGGCGCAGCCGGCAATGACAAGCTGTATGGCGACAGCGGCAACGACAAGCTCTACGGCGGTGCCGGTGCCGACAAGCTCTATGGCGGTTCGGGCGCGGACACGTTCGTCTTCACCAGCGAAAAGGACAGCACCTCAAGCGCCCGGGACATGATCTACGACTTCTCGCAGAAGCAAGGCGACCGGATCCACCTGTCCGGCATCGACGCCCGCGATGCCACGAGCAAGAACGATGCCTTCACCTTCATCGGCGACAAGGCATTCTCCGAAAAGGCAGGCGAGCTTCGCTATTTCCACAAGAGCGGCGATACCTTCGTCTACGGCGACGTGGACGGCGACGGCAAGGCCGACTTCGCGCTCCGCCTCGACAAGACCATCGACTTGGTCAAGGGCGACTTCATCCTGTAAACAACGATCGGGGGCGGCCTTGGCCGCCCCTTTTCATTATTGTGCTACGGACTCGTAGCGGGTGTTGCGCCAGTAGCCGGCGGGTTCCGAAAGGCATTCTTCCAGCCCTGCCCGCTCGAAGGCTTTCCTCTGTTCGACGGCGGCCATTTCCATGATGTCGCCCGTATCGAGATGCGCCACCTTGCGGCCGCGCATCAGCACGCGCCCGTTGACCATCACCGTGTCCACATCCGCGGCGTTGGCGAAATGCGCGATGCGCAGCACCGGCATGCCCGGCGGATAGAGGTGGGGTTTGCGCATGTCCACGAGTATGATGTCCGCCTTCTTGCCCGCTTCCAGCGAGCCGATCTCGTTCTCCAGCCCGAGCGCCCGGGCGGCATCGATCGTTACCAGTTCGATTGCCTTGCCGGGCGGCAGATAGGCGGGATCGCGGAAGTGGCGGCGGTGATAATGCATCGCCTGCGCCATATGGCGGAACATGTCGTAGCCGCGATCCGGCGCCGAGGCATCCGAGGCGATGCAGACATTGATGCCGGCATCCAGCAGCTCCGGCACCGGGCAGCGGCCATAGATCGACATGATGGCGCTTGGATTGTGGATGATCGAGGCCCCCGTCTCCTTCAGCGCCTCGAAATCCTCCGGCGTCAGGTCCACACTGTGGCCGAGCAGCGCGAAGCGGCCGAGCAGGCCGAAATCGCGGGCGAGCGCAATCGACCCCTCGCGGTGGCCATCCTGCGTGAAGAGCACGCCGAGCCGTTCGCGCAGCGCCATGACGGCCTCACCCATCGCCGTAATCGCCTGGCGGTCGGCCGGATCCTCGATCTGTTTCGCATTGTAGACCGGCATCATCAGGCACACGCCGGTGCCACGCCCGAGCACGTCGTTCCAGCGCGTGATGAGGTCCTCGCTGACCGCGAGCTGGTGTTCGAAGGTAACGGCGACATCGCGCACCGGCCCATTGTCGAAGCGGCGGAAGCTGCGCGGGAACGGCGGACGGCGCGGGCCGACGGCGAGAATGGTGCGCAGGCCCGATTCCGCCGTTGCTCCGCAATGGGCATCGCCGAAGGCCGGATCGTCGGTGCGGATGATATCGGCGCCGCCGCCGAGCAGCGTCATGCCTGTCGTGACGCCGGCCATCAGCCGTTCGAGCATGGTCAGCCGTGCCTCGGCGCGCCAGAAATCCGGGGTCGAGCCCTGGGCATAGACACCCTCGCAGACTTCGGTCCAGCGGTCGACATCGCCATAACCGGCAGCACGGATGAGACCATGGCCGGCGTGGGAATGGCAATCGATGAGGCCGGGCATCGCCACCATGCCGGTACCGTCGATGATCTCCCTTGCACCCTCCGGCGGCGGCGTGTCGTCCTCGCAGGCGATCCCCAGGATGCGATCGCCCGAAACGGCGATCCAGGCCCGCTCGATGACGCGGCGCTCCCCGTCGACGGTCATCGCGGTCACATTGCGCAGGAGCACATCCGGCTTGTCCATGTCAGTCCCTCTCCATTCGCCAAACAACTCTACGTTCGCATTGTGTACAAAATTGTTGACAATATTTCCATCGAATGCCAGCAATAAATCGACGGCATAGCCCACCCGATCGCCTGCGCTCCTGTCCGGGCCCGCCGGCACCATCGCACAGGCCGCCACCCGAGGGGACCCCATGGAATTCGATTTCGCGCAACTGCCCGCCCAGGACCGCTACCGCCTGCTGGTGAGTTTCGTCGCTCCCCGCCCCATTGCGCTCGTGACGACCATCGACGGCGAGGGCTGCCACAATGCGGCGCCGATGAGCTTCTTCAACGTCTTCTCGCAGGACCCGCCGCTCGTCATCCTCGGCATGCAGATGCGCCCGAACGGCGGATTGAAGGACACGGTCGCCAATATCCGCCGTTCCGGGGAATTCGTCGTGCATATGGTGGACATGGCGATCGCCAACCAGATGATCGTCACCGGCGTCAACTTCCCCTCCGACGTGGACGAGATCGCCTTTGCCGGTCTGACGCCGGTGCCCTCGGTCAAGGTCGCGCCGCCCCGCATCCAGGAGGCGCCCTGCGCCATGGAATGCCGCGTCGCCCACACGATCGAATACGAGCGCCGCACCATCGTGCTCGGCGAGGTCGTGCAGATGCATGTACGCGACGAGTGCCTGGATGAACGCGGCCGCTATGTGCGCCCGGAGACCTACCAGCCGATCGCTCGCCTGCACGCCGACAACTACATCGTGGCCGACCGCCAGTTCGTGCTGAAGAAGCCGGAGGACCTCGTGCATTACGAGATCGCCGCAGGTTATGCCGATCCGCCGGCCGTCAAGACCGGTTCCTGAGCGAAAAACCGTTGCGCGGCCGTTAAAACGACCCATTTGATACCGGGAATCCCGGCAATTGGCGAAAATACCGTACACACTGCCCGCCGTGCCGGTTGCGGATCGTGGCAGTCGTCTTGTATTGCTGTGCTCAGCCGGACATCACCTTCAAGTTTTACTTGGGTAGTGAACGAAAACAGCATGGCTATAGAACGGTTGGCCGAGGCGGAGCGGCCGCCGATCGAGGGAGAGGCGATGGAACAGGCGTCGAAGACAACGGCCAGCGAACGCGCTTCGGCCACGAAATCCAGAAAACGGACGGGTCCGACCGACGAGCATATTCATGGCGAGATCTACAGCGCCATCATCAATCACCGTCTGCGCCCCGCAACGCCCTTGCAGGAAGACGCGCTGGCGGGCGCCTTCGGCGTGTCGCGCACCATCATCCGCAAGGTGCTGCAGCGCCTCGCACATGAAAAGCTGGTCGAACTGATCCCCAACAAGGGTGCATTCGTCGCGCGCCCCTCAATCGACGAGGCACGGCAGGTTTTCGAGGCCCGGCGCGGCATCGAATGCCTGCTGATCGAAAAACTGGCGCTGACCGTGACGGAGGAAAACATCCGCCAGCTGACGGACATGGTGGAAGCCGAAGCCGATGCGGTGGCGCGCAACGACAAGAAGCGCCGCGTCCAGCTCTCGGGCGATTTCCACCTCGAGCTTTCCAACATGGCCGGCAATGTGGTGATGCGCGACTTCGTGCAGGAACTCGTCTCACGCACATCGCTTATCATCGCGCTTTACGAATCCCCCGGCGCCGTACCCTGTTCGCATGGCGAACATGCCGAAATCATCGATGCGCTGAAACGCAAGGATGCCAAGCGGGCGGCAAGCCTGATGGATCACCACCTGCGCCACATCGAGGCGCAGATCGACCTTGAAGAGCAGCCGACACGCGTCGATTTCACAGCACTTTTCCGCAATACCTGACAGCAGGAAAACTCCGACTTCCGCATGGAAGCCGGAGCCCTTCGACAGGATTACTTCAGCTTGGCGCTGACGGCGTCGATGCCTGCGCGTGCGCATTCGTCGTCGATATCACCGCTCGGCGCACCGCCGACACCGATGGCGCCGATCGTTTCCTCACCGGCCTTGACCGGAACGCCGCCGGCAAGCACGAGCAGGCCTTCGATCGAAACGAGCTGGGCAGCGGCCGGGTTCTTGCCGACATTCTCGGCGATCTTCTGGGTCGGCGTGCGCATGGAGGCGGCGGTGTAGGCCTTGCGGACGGCGCTGTCGAGCGTGTGCGGACCGGCGCGGTCGGCACGCAGGACGACGCGGGTCACGCCGGCGCGGTCAACGACGGCAACGGTCACGTTGAACTTCTTGGCGGCGCAGGCCTTGACGGCGGCATCGGCAGCTTCGACGGCGATGTCGAGCGGCATGTTGCGCTCGGTGAGGATCTCGGCCTGGGCGGCGCCAGCAAGCGTCAGGGCGGCAAAGGCAGCGGCTACGAACGTCTTCATGTTGATCTCCATCTGGGGCCGCTCGGATCTCGTTGCGGCGACGTCCTTCTTTTCGGAGATTTCTTCCCTTTCCGGTATCGGTGGACGGACGGAGCGGGGTCCGTAGGACTACGGAGCCTGCCCGATCAGGGAAAGGCGCGCGAACTCCGCGACCGACGTCGTGCCCAGCTTCTGCGCGATGTTGGCGCGATGCGTATCGACCGTACGCGGCGAAAGTTCCAGCGTTTCCGCGATCTCCCGTGTCGACCAGCCTCGGCCCACCATGTCCAGCACCTCACGCTCGCGGTCGGTCAGCTGGGCGACCAGCTGCGCCGCCTCCGCCCGCTCGGCCCGCGCATCGAGGGCGCCCGACGCCTGCTGCAACGCTTCGATCAAAACCTGCTCGTCGATCGGCTTCGTGAGGAAATCCACGACGCCGGCCTTGAAAGCCCGCCGGCAGGCATGCACGTCGCCATGGCCGGTGCAGATGATCGTCGGCCAGTCGCAACCGATGGCACCGAGCCTTTCATGCAGTTGCAGGCCGGTGATGGCCGGCATGCGCAGATCCAGCATCAATACGCCGGGTTTCAGTTTTGGCGCCCGCGCGAGGAAGGCGGTGGGATCGCCGAAGGTCTCGATGCGAATGCCATAGGTACCGAGCAGCAGCGAAAGCGCGCTGCGCACCCCCTCGTCGTCGTCGACCAGATAGACCGGCGCCATCGTCATTCCGCTGCTTCCTCTCGTTTTGCCGTTTCCGGCGCCGCCGGCAATCGCACGGTGAAGACCGCGCCGCCGCCAGCAATGTTCTCGGCGGAAATGCTGCCGTCGAAACGCTCGACGATGCTTTCGCAGAGACTGAGCCCCAACCCCATACCGTCGGCCTTGCTGGAGAAAAACGGCTCGAAAAGCCGCGGCAGGATGTCGGGCGCTATGCCCGTGCCATTGTCCGTCACCGTGATGTGGTAGTTCGCCCCCGCATCCTTCAGCGATACGACAACCCGGCCATCCGCCCTCTCCCTCTGCTCCACCGCATCGGCGGCATTGCGGACGAGATTGTGGATAACCTGCTCGATCTCGACGGGGTCGATCCGGGCCAGAGCCGGGGCGTCCGGCAGATCGATATCGAGCGTGATGCCGCGCCGGTCGAGATCGATGCGCGAGAGCGCGACGATGTCGGCAACATGCCGGCAGAGATCGTGTATGCCCGCCTCCAATGCGCTCTTGCCGACATAGGCGCGCAGGCGCACCAGAATGTCGGCGGCGCGTTTGGCCTGCAATACGTTGGCGGCGAGCACGGTGTCGATGGGCGTATCCGCAAGGCCGTTCGCCGCCGCGATGCGCCGGCCGGCCTGGCTCTGGCTGAGCAGCGCCGTCAGCGGCTGGGTGAGTTCATGGGCGATGCCGGAGGCCATCTCGCCCATGCTGTTGATGCGCAGCGCATGGGCAAGCTTCGTCTCGTGCTGGCGAAGCGCCTCGCGCCGGGACGCCGCTTCCGCCGCCTCGCGGGCGATGGCGGCATCCTGCCGGTGCCGCAGCAGCGAGCGCACGAGAACGAGCCCCAGAAGAGAGACGGCCGCAAACGAGACGAAGGGCAGCGGCGGAAGCAACTGTGCCAGCGTGACCTGCCGTTGCAGGGAAAGCCGCAAGGGCTGCGTGGCGCTGACGATCGGCACGTCGAAGCTGATGGTCCGGGCAAGGAGGGAGGTTTCCCCAGAGGACGTGGCGCCCTCTTCCAGCAACGGCCCCTCCGCCGTGGAAAGCGTCAGCAACGCCCAGCGCGGCAGTTCCTCGCCCTCGACGAGTTTCGTCCCGTCGATATCGAGGCTGACAGCCAAAGTGTCGTCCATGCGTTTCATCAGACGGTAATGGCCGGGCTTGGCATCCGGGCCATAGACGGCCTTTCCGGGCGTCAGCTTCTCCACCGCCTTGAAGACCTGCATGGGGTCGGACGTCGTACCGTCCGCCGACGTCGCCGAACTCACTACGCCGGCCTCTTCGGCCGCACGCACGCTGACAAGATCGATGGCGACGATGCGTGGGTAGAAACGCAGGATCGACCCCGCGACAGGGCCGAAATCCTCGGACGGCTGCGCGCGGGCGAGGCCCAGCGCGCTGAGGCTCGTGAGATGCGCATCGTGCTGGGCGACGCGCTGCGAGATGATCCGTTGCAGCGTGCGGCCGCTTTCCGACACCTCCTGATCCAGCACCTGCCGGTGGCTTGTCACCGAATAGAGGCCAAACAGCACCACCAGCAGCAGCCAGCCGCCGGCAAGAGCAGCAGGGGATCGGAGAAAGGTCAGGCGTCGATGCATCGAAGGTGAAACCGGCTCAGGGATCGGGGAAGTCATCATAGGGCTTCCCTTCCGCCTTGGCGATCCGCAGCATCACGGATGCGAGAGCACCGGCAGCGAAAGCGGCGCGAGTTCCGAGACCGGTCGCCCGCGCGGATCGTTGGCCTGCAGGCGACGCACCGCAAAATCCTGCACGGCCTGCAATTCCGCAAGCGCGCCGTCGTAGTCGACCCGCGTCGGCCGGTCGTTCTCCATCACGCAGGCGCCGTCGACGAAGACAGCGGACACCGCGCGCTCGGCGGCGCAATGCAGCAGGTTGCGCAGGGGATCGTAGACCGGCTGCATGCCGGGATGCCTGAGATCCACAAGCGAGAAATCCGCCTTGGCGCCCATGGCAATGCGGCCGATGTCGCTCCGGCCGAGCGCCCTGGCGCCGGCCAGCGTCGCCACGTCGAAAATATCGGCCGTCGAGACATCGAACACCGTGCCGCCGGCAATGCGGGCGTTGATCAGCGCGGTGCGCATCTCCTCCAGCATGTTGAAGGGATAGCTGTCGGTACCAAGCGCCACATTCACGCCGCTGCGGCGGTAACGGCCAACCGATTGCAGCACCATGCCGCTGCGCGCGAAGGTGACGGGGCAATGAGCGACGCTGGTCCCGCTGGTCGCGAGACGGCCGAGATCGTCGACCGTGCGCTGTCGCGTCCAGGAATGGTTGTCGGTGAAAATGCAATGGCCGAGGATCAGATCCGGACCGAGGATCCCGAGCGTCTCGAGATACTGCACGGCGGTGAGACCGTGGCGGCGCAGCAGTTCCTCATGCTCGGCCATGGTCTGGGCGGCATGGATGGTGATCGGCACCTTGCGGCTGCGCGCAGCCTCCGCCGCCGCCTGCAACAGCTCGGGCGAACAGGTCTCGACCTGTGCGGGCGCGACGATGCCGCCTAGACGGCCGGAGGGATGCGCCTGCGCCGCATCGACAGTCTCCAGCGCGCGGGCGAAGGCCTCGCGACCACGGACCGCATCCCAATGGAAATCGAGGCGGTGACTGCCTTCCACATGCCAGGCCGCTTCACGGAAACCGGGAGCGGCATAGGCGCGGACGCCGCTTTCAGCCAATGTCGGCAGCCAGCATTCATGCGGGCCGGCAATATCGACAAAGGTGGTGACGCCACTGCGCAGGAGGTCGCCGAGCATGACCGTCAACGCGGCTTTCACGGCGTCGTCGCCGATCTCGATGAGCGAGGAATATTCGTACATCGCCTGCCCCCAGAGAGCAGCGGTGCCCTGGTCCTCGAACAGGCTTTTGGAAACCGGCTCCTCTCCGGAATGGCTGTGCACATTGACGAAGCCCGGCAGGACCATGCGGTCGCGGCCGGAGATTTCCCGCACGAAAGAACCGTCATAGCGGCCACCGACATGCGCGAAACCGGTTTCGTCGAAGGCGACGTCGGCATCGTTGAGATAGGCATGCCCGCCCGTCGCCGGATCATAGACAACGACGGTGTGGGCGTTGCGGATGACGGTCGTGTCAGGCATGGGTCGTCCTGAAATATCTTTCGAGGAAGCGGCTATAGGCGCCCATCAGGGCACTGAAGGTGAAGTAGACGGCAGCGGCGACGAGATAGCCTTCCAGCACCGCGATGCCCTGCCATTCCGGATCGCGGATCGCCGCGCGCACCGTATCGAGGAAATCGACGAGGCCGACGATGGTGACGAGCGTGGTATCCTGGAAGAAGCCGATGAACAGGCCGACCATCGGCGGAATGACCTTCTTCAGTGCTTGCGGCAACACGATCTTGCGCATCACCTGCCAGTAATGCAGGCCGAGCGACTTGCCGGCCTCCACCTGGCCGGCCGGCACGTCCTGCAGGCCGCCGCGCACGATCTCGGCGATATAGGCCGACGCGAAGAGGATGATCGCCACCTGCGCACGCACCAGTTTGTCGATAGTGACGCCATCGGGCATGAAGAGCGGCAGCATGACGGTCGCCATGAAGAGGATGCTGATCAGCGGCACGCCGCGCACGATCTCGATGAAACCAACGGCAAGCACCCGGATCGCCGGCAGGTTGGAAGCGCGCGCCAGCGCCAGAACGATGCCGAGCGGCAGCGCCAGCGTCAGCCCGACGAAGGAGAGCATGAAGGAGAGCGGCAGGCCGCCCCAGCTCGTCGTCGCCACCGGCGTGAGACCGAACACCCCGCCGGCCATGAGGATATAGAGCACAGGCAGAATGACGACGATCCAGACGAGAAGCAGGTTCCGGCTCCAGAAACGTGGCACCATGGAGACGCCGCAGACGCTGAAGAGCAGCAGCAGGGCCAGCAGCGGGCGCCACTGCTCTTCATAGGGATAGAAGCCGAAGACCATGTAGCGCAGCTTCTGCACAACGAAGGGCCAGCACGCACCGCTCGCCGCCTTGCAGGCTTCGCCTGCGCCGGAAAACACGGCATCGATCACCAGCCAGCCAAAGGCCAGCTTGGCGATGAAGAACATGCCGGCAATCGACAGCATACTGATGATCGTATTGCCCGGCGTGCCAAAATAGGCGGAGAGTTTGCCGAAACGCTGGGCAGTCGGCGCCGGCTGCGGCGGGGCCAAAACAAGCATCTGGACGTCGGCCATATCAGCGCTCCTTCAGCGCGACATGCGCATTGTACCAGTTCATCAGGAGCGAGATGGCAATCGACAGCGCGAGATAGACGCCCATGAAGATCGCGATCGTCTCGATCGCCTGGCCGGTCTGGTTCATCACGGTGTTGGAGACCATGACGAGATCCGGATAGCCGATGGCAATCGCCAGCGAACTGTTCTTGAAAACGGTGAGATAGGTGTTGGTGAGCGGCGGGATGATGATGCGCAGCGCCTGCGGCAGCACGACGAGCCGCATGGCCTTGCCGCGCGAAAGCCCGAGTGCGGCCGACGCCTCCCACTGCCCCTTGTCGACGGCCTGGATGCCGGCGCGCACGATTTCGGCGACGTTGGCCGAAACGCTGAGCGCCAGGCCGAAGAGCAGTGCGACGAATTCCGGCCGCACATGCAGCCCGCCCGTCAGGCGGAATTTTCCGGCGGTCGGGAAATCCCAGTTCACCACGACGCCGTTCGCCAGCCACAGCAGCAGCACGGGCACGACGAGTGCCGCAAGCGCGATGAGGCCGCCGTGGTTTGACCGGCCGGTCGCCACGCGATGGCGGGTGGAGGTGATGCGGATGACAAGCGCTGCCGCCGCGCCGCCGACAAGGCAGGCAACCAGCGCAAGTCCGCCGCTTTCGACAAGGGCCGCCGGCACGACGAGGCCGCTGTTGGAGAGATAGACGCCCGGCAGCAGATGGAACGCCTGCTTGACCGGCGGCAGGATCAGGATGATCAGCGAATACCAGAGGAAGAGATAGAGCAGCAGCGGCACGTTGCGCAGAAGCTCGACATAGACGAGCGCCAGACGTGCCAGCAGCGGATTGTGCGACAGGCGCGCAATGCCCACGCCAAGGCCGAGCACGGTGCCGAAGATGGCCGCGAGCAGCGAGACTTTCACCGTATTGGCAATGCCGACGAGGATGGCCCGACCGACCGTATCGGTCGCCTCGAAGGCGATGGCCGACTCGGTAATGACGAAGCCGGCCGGCCGCGTCAGGAAGTCGAAGCCGGTCGCGATGTTCTGCTTGGCAAGATTGCCGCTCGCCGTTGCGAACATGGTCCAGCCGACGAGGGCTACGAAGCCGATCGCGACAATTTGGTAGAAATAGGCGCGAAAGCGCATGTCATGAAGGAAAGCCATGAATCCTCGCCGCCAACATTGAGAAAGGAAGTGGGCGCGCGCACCGCCATGCGCGCGCCCGGGTGATCGCCTCGAAAGAAGCGATCAGCGGATCGGCGGCGAGTAGATCAGGCCACCGGCGTTCCACAGCGCGTTCGGGCCGCGCGTCAGGCCGAGCTTGGTGCCCTCGCCCACGTTGCGCTCGAAGACCTCGCCGTAATTGCCGACGCTCTTGATGACGTTGTAACCCCACTTGTTGTCGAGGCCGAGCATCTTGCCGAGCTCTTCCGTGGCGCCCAGCATGCGCTGTACGTCCGGATCCTCGCTCTTCAGCTTCTCGTCGACATTCGCCTGGGTGATGCCCTTCTCTTCGGCGGCCATCAGCATCCAGACCGACCAGGAAACGATATCCCCCCACTGGGAATCGTTCTGGCGGAAGGCCGGCGCCAGCGGCTCCTTGGAGATTGTCTCCGGCAGCACGATGTAGTCGGCCGGGTTGTTGGCGACGGCGCGGATCGAGGCAAGGTCCGAACGGTCGGACGTGATGGCCTCGCAGCGGCCGGAATAGAAGGCGGCGCGGTTTTCGTCCGGGCTTTCGAAGACGACGAGCTCGAACTTGCCGTTGATGGCGCGGAAGAAGTCGGAAATGTTCTGCGCCGTCGTGGTGCCCGGCAGGGTGCAGATCGCCGCTTCCGTCAGTTCCTTGGCGCTGGAAACGCCGAGCGACTTCGGCACCATCAGACCCTGGCCGTCATAAAACACCGTCGGGCCGAAATCGAGACCGAGCGATGCATCGCGCGAGAAGGTGTGCGTCGTCTGGCGCGAGAGAACGTCGATCTCGCCAGACTGCAGCGCCTGGAAGCGCGTGTTGATGTTGGTCGGGACGAACTCGACCTTGTCGCCGTCTCCAAAGACGGCAGCGGCGATCGAGCGGCAGATGTCGGCGTCGAAGCCCTGCATCCGCCCCTTGTCGTCGGGTGCGGCAAAGCCCGGCGTCGCCAGCGAAACGCCGCAGACGAGCTTGCCGCGGGCCTTGACGGTTTCGAGCGTGGTTGCGGCCGAGGCCGAGCCTGCTGCGGCCAGGCCAAGTGCGGCTGCGCAGATCGAAAGAAGTGCCTGTTTCATGCTTCCCCTCCCATTGGGTGTTGGCTGGGCCGGCGACGTCCACTCTGCAGCAGCGCCCGACCAGCGTCGCGATCTCCCGGATCACAAAAATTGTGTACAATGATAGAAATTCTACAGCAACAGATTCGTATATAAAATCTGCGTCATCAACCACAAACCTTGCCGGACAATGCTCATCATCATATGCCGGAATCGCATCAAGGACGCGCTTTCGACACTGCCCTCTCTGTGTATGATCGCTCGCGTGCGAACAGCCGGATTGACAGACGCATAAAAAATACAATACCAAATAATATAGTATACAATATTGGCCGCACAGGCAGCCCAGCGAGGACATCGTGAAGATCAAGCTGATCAATCCGAACACCACCCGCTCGATGACCGACCTTATCGCGGAGGCCGGCCGGGAGGTGGCGGCGCCGGGTACGGAAATCATCGCCGCGACCTCGCTCTCCGGCCCGGCTTCCATCGAGGGGCATTTCGACGAGGCGATGAGCGTGCTCGGCCTCGTCGACGAAATCCTGGATGGTCCGCGGGCCGATGCCTACATCATCGCCTGCTTCGGCGATCCGGGCCTGATGGCGGCCCGAGAAATCACCGATGCGCCGGTGCTCGGCATCGCCGAGGCGGCCATGCACGCCGCCACCTTCATCGCAACCGGCTTTTCCGTGGTGACGACGCTCGAGCGCACGCGCATCATCACCGAGCACCTCGTGCGCAGCTACGGCATGGAGCACCACTGCCGGCGCGTGCGCGCCACGGACGTGGCCGTGCTGGACCTGGAAAATCCGCAGTCGAACGCCCGCGCCACCATCCTTGCCGAATGTGAACGGGCGCTCGCCGAAGACCAGTCGTCCGCCATCGTGCTCGGTTGCGCCGGCATGGCCGATCTCGTGCGCTACCTCGAAGAAAAATTGCAGGTGCCCGTCATCGATGGCGTAGCGGCAGCGGTGAAGATGGCCGAAGCCCTGGTCGGCATGGGCCTGAAGACCTCCAAGCGCGGCGACCTCGCCCCGCCATTGCCAAAGCCCTATCGCGGCAAGCTCTCGGCCTATAGCCCGAAGGGCGCGGCGCTCATCGCAAGCTAAAGCATCACCAACGGTTTTCTCCCGGACGACGGGGCTGGAACGCGAATGTTCCAGCCCCGCCGTCGTTTTCGCACGTTGCCAGAGAGCGGCGCCGGCCACCTACCCTTTTGGCGTATTCCGCCGTTTCTGGCCCCAAGCCAAATACGGGCAAGCCCTGCAAGAGCGGGGAAACGCTTCAACGAAGGTTAGGAACCACCATGTCGAAAGTCATCAAGCTCGGCCGCGACGGCGTCGGCCTCAACGCTCTGGAAACGTGCAGTGTCGTACCGGCAGTAGCCATTCTGGCCGGCTTTGCCGAAGAGATGGGCGATGTGCATTTCGAAAGCGCCGACGGATCGCTTGTGATCGGCACCTGGCAGTGCACCCCCTATGCCGAAATGCTCGCCTACCCCAACGGCACCGAATATGCCGTCATCGTCTCGGGCAAGGTGGCGCTCACCAATCCGGACGGCTCCGTCGAAACCTTCGGCCCGGGCGAAAGCTACATCCTGCCGCCGGCCACCGAAGTGCGCTTCGAGGTGCTCGAAACCATGCGCAAGATCTACGTCCTCCAGACGGCACAGTAACCGGCGGACGGGGGAGGACGGAGCCATGGTATCGAAAGCGCTTGCCGACGCGAAAATGGAGCCCTTCTGGCTGGATCGATCCGACCGGCCGGAAACGCTGCCTCCCCTCACCGCTCCGCGCAAGGCCGACCTGCTCGTAGTCGGAGGCGGCTTCACCGGTCTCTGGGCCGCCATTCAGGCACGACAGGCAGCGCCTGAGCATACCGTCATCCTGATCGAGAAGGCGAGTGTCGCCAGCGGTGCCTCGGGCCGTCCGGGCGGCGTCGTCTCCACCTCGGTCATGCACGGCCTTTCCAACGCCACCCGCATCTTCCCCGGGGATATCGCGGCACTGGAAGTGCTTGGCCAGGAGAACATGCGCGGCTTCATGCAGACGATTTCCGAAAACGGCATCGACTGCCACGCCGAATGGGGCGGCGAACTCAACGTCGCCATCGACGACAGCCAGATCGACAGCCTGCGCGACGAACACGCGCTGCATCTCAAATACGGGCATAATGCCGTCTTCCTCGACGAGGCGGCGCTCGCCGAACACATCCGCTCGCCGCGTTACAAGGCCGGGGTCTGGACGAAGGACGTCGCCGGCACCGTGCATCCGGCGCTGCTCGCCTGGGGCCTGAAGCAGCTGGCGCTGAAACTCGGCGTCGAAATCTACGAAAACACCCCGCTCGAAACCATCGACGAAACCGGCGGCAGGATGCGCGTGACGACGCCGCACGGTTCCGTCGTCGCCGACCGCGTGCTGCTCGCCACCAATGCGTTCATGGCCGGCCACAGGCACATCAAGCGCCGCATCGTGCCGATCCGCGACCGGGTGCTCGCCACCGAGCCGCTCACGGACGCGCAAATGGCGGCCATCGGCTGGGGCAATCGGCAGGGCATCTACGACATGCGTACGCAGATGAACTACATGCGGCTGACCAGGGACAACCGCATCATCTTCGGCGGCCGGCTCGCCTATGCCTTCAACGGCGACACGTCGCCCCCCATCGACCGCGAACGCGAAACCTATGCGCCACTGGCCGGCGCCTTCTTCGAGACGTTCCCGCAGTTGGAAGGCCTGCGCTTCAGCCATGCCTGGAGCGGCGCCATCGACCTCTCGACGCGCATGGCCGTGCATTTCCAGCGCTACTTTGACGGAAAGGTCGTCTATGCCGGCGGCTATTCCGGTTTCGGCGTGTCCGCCTCGCGCTTCGGCGCACGGATTGCGCTCGACATCCTGAACGGGTCGCATCTGCCCGAAAGCAAGCTGGAATTTGCGACCCGGCTGCCATCCATCGTACCGCCGGAACCGTTCCGCTGGCTCGGCGCGCAGATCACCATGAACGCACTCGACACGGCGGACCGGAAAGGCGGATGGCGGCTGCCCTGGCTGAAATTCGTCTCGGCGCTGGGCTTTCCCCTGCACTGAGCTCCTGGTCTTTGCCAGGCCCGGCGGATAACTGACCAGCCCGAAAAGGGATGGTCAGTTATCGCGAGTGCCATTCGCTAGATTTGTTCCGCTCCCCTGCGGACAGGAAAACACGGGTCTGAAGGCGGTCGGGGAACTCTTCCCTGTCTGGCTTTACGGACAAGCAGCGCTAGAGATTGCTGGGCGATGCCGAAAACCGTGGACCGCGTGGACACGACAATGGGGAGAGATGGAGACGCTATACCGGCCCATAGACGGGACCACCCGGCAGCAGCGTCTCCACGATCTCACCTATGCGCGTTGTGGCGGCAGCTCGCCCGGCCGATAGTTCGGGAGCCGCGACGCCGGAATGATCGTTAGCAAGGCAAGCCCGGCCATAAGCAGGAGGCCGATCTTCAGTGCGCGCAGCCTGGATTCGGTGTTGACGCGCACCGCCTCGGCGACTTGCTCCGGCGTTGCGCCGGTTGCCGTGATAGCGCTCTCAAGCCGATCGTTGCTGACGAAGTTGATGCTGTCGAGATCGACCTGGGACTGGATTTCCGGCGGCAGCAGCGGGTTCTCCGCGATACTGCGCAGGACCGCCGCGCTGAGCAGGCCGACAAGAAGCGCACCGGCCACGGCGGTTCCGAGCGCGGCCGCGAGATTGTTGGCCGTGCCCCGCAGCGAGCCGACGTCGCCGGCAAGTTCCTTCGGTGATGCGGTGACCAGCACGTTGAACAACAACGTGACCAGCGATCCCTGCCCGATGCCGAACACGATCAGGCCGAGGAGTACGGGGATGGCGCTCCAATCGTTGCGCACCACGAAGGCGAGCCACAGGAGGCCGACCGCGCACAGGATGAAGCCGTAGCGGCCGATCTGCCGGGGGGTAAAACGATCAAAATACCGGACGATGAGCATGGCCGCGAAAAATACGGTGAGGTTGAACGGCATCATGGCGATGGCGGTGGTGAGGGGCGATTGGCCCTGCACGATCTGGATGTAGAGCGGCACCGAGAAATTTAGCGCGGCCTCGAGGGCCACGACCGAAAACATCGCATAGACGGCGGCGCGTTCCTGTGGCGAATCGATCACTTCGAGCGCCAGCAACGGTGTCTTCTGCGCCGCTTCGCGTCGGCGGGTCCACATCAGAAAAGTCTGGCCGAGCACGATGCCGACGACAATGAAGATCGGCGCCGGCGACAGGCCCAGAATGTTGAACGGAGCGTTGGGTCCGGCAACCCCCATGCCCCAGCCGTTCAGATTGTTGAAGCCGAAGCTGATGAGAATGATCGCGGTAGCGGCTAGAACGACGCCGACCATGTCGATTTTCACATCCGGACGGCCCTGGGCCGGCTTCAGGCGGAAGCTCAGGAAGAAGACGATCGCCGAAACGGCGATTAGGATGCCGAATGCCGGCCGCCAGCCGATATAGGTGCCGAGAACGCCTCCGATGATGAAGGCAAGCACGCCGGCAGCGGCGCGGGCGGATCCAAGCGCGCCGAGCGCGGTCGCTTGCTGCTTTCCGCGATAGTTTTCAGCGATGAGCGCCACCAGTGACGGCACGATGACGGCGGCGGCGGCGCCGCAGAGCGCCTGGGAGGTAATCATCATGGTCGCGTTGGGGCTGAACGTCAGCAGCACCTGCGCAGCGCCGAAGACAAGCACCGCGATGCGAAAGACGTTGAGCGCGCCGTAGCGCTGAGTGAGCTTGGCGCCGAGCATAACGAAGCCCGCGACCAGCATCGAATAGGTGACGATGCCGGTGGCGATCGTCGTTGGCGGAACGTTGAAGCTCTTCACCATGCCGCCAAGCGCGACGGGCAGGGAAGCGACGTTGAACGACATAATCATCTGCCCAAGTGCGATGGCGATCATCGGCACCCAGGATTCCTGGACTTCGGTTTGATCAAGCGAGGCCGCATCTGCTGACATGGATATCTCCTGTAAGGTCCTGACCGGATCAGCGGCGCCGACCCGGCATATGCTGCCTTCAGCGCTCCGGCTGCGAGACAAACAAATCCATACCAAGTTGCTGCGAAAGAAATTTCGCAACCAACTGCCCTTTGACGCTGTTTCCGGCGCTGTCGAGCGGCGGGGCGAATGTCCCGAGCCCGCCTTTGCCGGGGGATACGGTGACGATACCGCCGCCGATGCCGCTCTTTCCCGGCAGGCCGATGTCGAACAGCCAATCGCCGGACGTCTCATAAAGTCCTGCGGTCGCCATCACCGCCAGCGCATAGTGGCAGACGGAGGGGCTGACGACCTGCTCCCCGGTCAGCGGATTGACGCCGCCGTCGGCCAAGGTCGCGCCCATCACCGCCAGATCCTTCGCGCTCACGTTCAGCGAGCACTGCCGCGTGTAGAGATCCGTAGCCTCGACCGGATCGGAATAGATACAGCCGAGGCTCTGCAGCGTGCGCGCGATTCCGCGGTTGCGGAAATTGGTGTCCGAGGCGGAGGCATAGACCTCTTCGTTCAGAGGCAATTGACGGCCGGCGAACTTGGACAATCCGTCATGAATAAACTTCCATTTTTCATCGGTATTGGCGCCCGGCACCAGACTCGTCGTCGCGATCGCGCCCGAATTCACCATGGGATTGGTCCGCCCGTCGGGGCTGCGTTCGATCGCAGCGAGCGAATTGAAGGGGAAGCCGGTGCTGTTTGCTCCGAGCTTGGCGCGTGCGGCTTCCGGCCCGATCACGTCGCAGATCAGCGCGAACAGGAATGGCTTTGACACGCTCATGATCGAGAATTCGTGGTCGGTGTCTCCGGCCGCATAAATGCGGCCGTTGGTGCTGACGACGCACACGCCGAACAGGCCTTGGGCTACATTGGCAAGCGCCGGATAGACCTGGGAATTCTGTCCATCGGAGTTCGATTTGAAACGCCGGTGGGCTTCTTCCACAAGCCGTTGCACGTCATCAGGCGAAGGCAAGTGGCCTGTCGAAATATAGGAAATATCTGGGCCATCGGCCCGGGTTTGCGTCTCCATGAATTCTCCCTCGAATACAACCTGAAAAGCACGGAAGGCCTAAACCGCACGCAACG
The DNA here is from genome assembly GCF_024704725.1 of Shinella sp. CPCC 101442. Classification (GTDB taxonomy): domain Bacteria; phylum Pseudomonadota; class Alphaproteobacteria; order Rhizobiales; family Rhizobiaceae; genus Shinella. The sequence goes on from NZ_JALIQS010000003.1 coordinate 644,226, forward strand.
CTAGCAGGTTTTTCGAGGAAACAAAGCAATTTATTGCCCGGCTCCCGACCTTGGGACACCACGCCTATTCCGCCTCATGGGCGACGGTACGGAGGGACATCCCGGCGTTCAGCGCCTTGGCTTTCGCATCCCAGCACGCTTCGCCGCTGGACAAGCCAGTTCAAGTGCATCATCGCCGTTCTGGAGGGCAGCTAGCCGGCGTCCGAGCCCATGAATTTCGCGTGTTTCAGCATGTAGTGGCCGGCCTCCCGGATGTCATGCGCAACAGCTTCGCGGGCACGCGCGGGGTCCTTCGCTTCCAGCGCATCCATGATCCGTTCATGGAAATCCACGTCGAGCGCCTCGGTCGGCGTGAAAGTCGTGCCTTCCACCAGCTTGCGCAGGAAGGGGCCAGCCTGGAGCCAGAGGATTTCGATCAGGTGCAGCAGATATTCGTTGCCGCAGTGCTGGTAGATCGAAAACTTGAAATCGAAATTGGCTTCCAGATAGCGGTCGATGTCGCCGGCCTTCGCCGCCTCCGTGCGCGCCTTGCAATGGTGGCGCACGGTGCGCAGGCTGTTGCCGTTGAGGTGCGGTGTGGCGAGTTCGGCCGCGGTGCCTTCGATGGCGATACGCGCTTCCGTCAGGCTGTTGAACGAGGACGCGGTCAGAAGCGGCACTTCCACGCTGCCGTTCGGCAGGAGGTTCAGCGCGCGCACGGCCTGCAGGCGCTGGAAGGCGGTGCGCACGGGCATGGGGCTGGTGCCGAACTGCTCGGCGACCTTGCGGTAGGTGAGCTTCTGGCCCGGTTCGAAATGGCCTGCCATCAGCGCATGCACGATCTGCCGGTAGACCTGCTCGTGCATGGGCACGGGCGCCTCGATCGCCGTGATGCTCGTCGCCTTCTTCGCCATATCCGCCTCTCGAAACCCGCACCCTGCCGGAACTGCCCTTGGTAAGAGTTTTTCCCGCGCCGACGCAAGTCCCGCGACCGGCGCGACCTTGCCGCAATCAGACCATGCGGGACAGTTGCGCAAGAAAGGCGATGTTGTCGCGGTCGAACGGATCGGTCACAGGATCGGGCTGCGAGGACATGCGCACGATGACGGTTTCCGTCGCGGGATCGATATAGAGCCATTGGCCATGAATGCCGATGCCGCAATAGGCGGCCTCGCCCGTCTGATACCACTTGTTTCGGTAGCGCCCTTTCGGGAAGAGCGTGAAAAAGTCGCTCCTGTCCCAGGCTTCCTTGCTGCCGCCACCGATCGTATCGGCCACCCAGGCTTCGGGAACGAGGCGGTTTGCGTTCGCCACACCGCCCTGCCGCATCATTTCGCCGAAGCGGGCCAGATCGCGCGGAGTGAGCGAGATGCCCGCCGAGGCGCGGCTCGCCCCCTCCCGGTCCACGGTGATCGTCACCGCACCGCGTGCGCCGAGCGGTGTAAAGACCTTTTCCCGCAGCAGGTCCGGCATGCGCCGGCCGGAGGCGCGTTCCAGGATGATGCCGAGCATGTCGGTATTCGGCGAGCGGTAGCGGAAGACATCGCCGTGGTTTCCCGGCAGGCGCTGAAGCGTGCAGAGGAATTCGCGCAGCCCTTCATCGCCCCCGCCGGGGTTCCACAGCATCGCCTTGCGATAGCGCGCAAACGGGCTTTGCGGATCGAGATAGGCTTCGTCGATATCGATCGCGACCGCCATGTCGAGCACGTTGCGCACCGTCGCATCGCCATAGGCCGAGCCTGCCGCTTCCGGCACGTAGTCGGTAACCGGCGCCTGCGGATCGAGAAGGCCGTCCGCCTGCAAGGCACCGGCAACGACGGCGACGATGGACTTGCTGATGGAAAAGGCGATGTGGCGGTTGCCGAAATCCATCGTCGGCGCGCACCAGTCGGCGACAAATCTGCCGGACTTCATCACCGTCAGCGCATCCGCATGGGAGCGCGCCAGAAAAGCCGAAATCGTCTCGCTCCCCCCGGGCAGCAAGATCGTTTCGGCCATCAGCGCGGTGGGATCCTGCGCCATCTCCTCGCTGCCGGCACCGCTCCAGACATGGGCGCTTGGCACGAGTTCGCCGACATTCTGGTATGCCCAGGCGCTGAACGGCGCCAGCCGCCAGTTGCCGAGCCGCACCGCATCGCGGGCAAAACCGTATCTCTTTTCGAATGCGCTCGTGCCGACCATGGCCTCTCCTTTCTCTTCCGCTGCAAAGGGCGCAGCCGCTTCGCCTAACCGGCTCGCCCGTCAGCACGACCGGATATGAAATCCCGCACAAACTCGAGGTGACCACAGGACATTCCGCCCGGCTTCGCCGGCTCTCACACGGAACGCGCCCCGACGTCACCCTCACGAAGCCGTGCGAATGTCTCCGGAAGCGGCTTTTCCCGAAGATCTTCAGACGCTATACTGTGATCTCAGATCACGCAATATGCTCGCTTGCTCTTCTTGATGAGGCGAGACAACTGCAAACTTCGTGCATAGGATTAGAGGCAAGCGGGAGGCCGGGACCGGTCGCGGAGAAGACATGACGATCGAATTGCAGGGTGAGGACGGACAGGTCGCGGCCATCGCGGATCTCGCGATGGCGCTGCTGGAAGGCATCGGCCGCCTGGATTTCCAGGAACGCATCATGACGGCTCTCAAGCAGCGGGTCGCCTTCGATGCCAGCCTCGTGCTGCTCTACCGCCGCGGCTTTGCGCCAAAAATCCTGTTCAACGACTGGCGCACCGACCGCGGCCTTTCGAACATCCAGCAATATCTGCAAGGCTATTACCGGATGGACCCGTTCTACCGGCTGACGCTGGAGGACAATATCGACGGCGTGCACCAGCTTAGCCAACTCGACGCCGGTTTCGACGACAGCGACTATTACCGAGAGTTCTACCAATATTCGGGCCTGCAGGACGAGATCAACGTGCTCGTCAGCCTCGATGCGGACACCAAATTCGCCATCTCGCTCGCACGGCGCAGCACGCGCCCCGCTTTCACCAGCGAAGACCTGAAATTCCTGCGCACAGCGACACCGCTGCTCGTCAAGGCCATCGTGCGGCATTACCGCGACCTGCGCCCCGGCGAGCAGGAGGGCGAACCGCTGCTGCAAAGCGCGCTGGCGCAGGCGGTGCGCAATTTCGGCCGCAGCGTTCTGACAGGCCGGGAATGCCAGGTGGTGCAGCTCATTCTGCGCGGCCATTCGGTGAAGGCGGCGGCGATCAAGCTTGGCATCGCGCCGGCGACGGTGAAGCTGCACCGCCGAAACCTCTACGCGAAGCTCGATGTCACCTCGCAAGCCTCTCTCTTCTCGCTGTTTCTCGATGCCGTCTGCTCGGCGGACAACGCCTTCGACGACCCGCTTGCCGGCTACCTCAACCGCCGCGCCAAGCTGACGGGCGACGTTATGCGCGCCTGAAACGTCATTTTTCACCGCGCGTTTCTTCACGCCATCCCTGCGCGACCGGGGCGCCCGGCAGCCATGCGCCCGGGATTTTGCGAAACGGCCTGGTTTTTTCCATTCGCTGGCAGGAACAATCGGGGCGCCCGCCGGTTCAAGGTCGGTACCATGATGATTGGACATGATCGCACATGACGGAACAGTCCAAGCTCTTTCCCGAGCACCGCAGGCTTTCGGGGGAGCGCTATACGGTCGAAACCTTCCGCGCGGCCTATGACCTGCCCCAGCAGGAGGCCCGGCGGCTCTTCGAAAAATTCGGCCCCTCGAAACGGGAGCTGGACCTTCTCATGCGCGCACGTCGCGACCCCCAACAATTCCTGAATTTTTAAGGAAATGGCCATGACGAAGTTTCACCCACAGACTGCCTCGACGCCCTCGTCTCCGGACAATCGGCAGGTTGAAAACGACGCGAAACCGGAGATGGAAGACGAAAAGATCAAGCGCGAGCAGGCGACGAAGCCGGCGTTGATGCCGATCGGCGACCCCTCGGGGGCGGCCTGAAAGGCCACCCTCCTCCGTTTCGTATCCCCTTACGCGGCCACCAGCGTTTCCCGTGCCTTCGGCACCGGCTTGAACGTCATGGCGATCAGGAACGCGCCGAGGCCGATGCCACAGGATCCAACATAGAGCCAAGTGTAGCTGGCGAAGGTATCGTAGATCAACCCGCCCGCGACCGGCCCCAGCGCCATGCCGAGACTGCCGGCCATCGCGGTGCCACCGATCACCGTCCCCATCAGCCGCAGCGGAAAGTTCTCCCGGGCAATGACCGCATAGAGCGGCATCACCCCCGCATAGATGAAGCCGAAAATGCCGGCGACGAGGTAGAACGAGGCAAGCCCGCCGGTGAAAACGTAGGCGAGCGCGCCGAAAGCCTGCGCCAGCAGCCCGAGCACGAGGATGTGCTTGGCCCCGAACCTGTCGCCGAGAACCCCGAACACCACACGGCCGCCCATGCCGGCAAGGCCTTCGACGGAGTAGATCGTTACGGCCGCGATCATCGGGATGCCGCAGGTGATGGCGTAGCTCACCGTATGGAAGATCGGCCCCGAATGGGTGGCGCAGCAGAAGAAATTCGTCAGGCACAGGATGATGAATTGCGGTGAACGCAGAACATCGCGCGTCGTCATGCCCTCCTGCGGCTCGTCCGCCACGGCGAAGGTTTCATTGCCCGCTTCCAGCGCCGGCGGACGCTTGATGAGCAGGGAGACGGGGATCATAACCACGGCGACGACGACGGCGATGATCTGCATCGAGGTGCGCCAGTCATGCCCGGAGACCAGCCAGGCGGCGAACGGCGACATGGTCATCGGCGCCATGCCCATACCGGCCGAAACCAGCGAGACGGCCAGGCTGCGATGCGTGTCGAACCAGCCGGTGACGCAGGCCATCATGGGCGCGAAGACGGCGGCGGCAGCCACCCCGACGATCAGGCCGAAGGTGAACTGGAAGGCCAGGAGCGAGGTCGCGACACTTGCCGCAGCGAGGCTTGCGGCCAAGAGCACCGAGCCCGCCAGCACCACGGGCCGCGGCCCCCAGCGGTCGGATAGGCCGCCCCAGATCATGCTGGCGAAGGCCATGGCGAGAAAGCCGATGGTCATGGCGGTGGAAACGCCCGTCACCGACCAGCCGGTATCCTTGGAAATCGGCAGCAGGAACACCGGCAGCGAGAACATGGCGCCGATGGCGATGCAGCCGAGCAGACCGCCCGCCGCCACGATCACCCAGCGATAATGCGTATGGATCATTGTCATCTCCTTCGCGGTCACCCGGCCCGGCCGGAACCGCCCCAAACCTGATATTGATCGCGACGCCCTATCCCTTGTCTCGAAAGCAAGGGCAGGCGGGCACTCTACACCTTCCCAACGGCGGCTGAAGCAGGAGGCAATGCGGACATTCCCACCCGTCGGCCTCTCTAGAAGACGCTGGTATTCGCCGTTCCCGACATCGGCCGTGCGAAATTTTGCGCTTTCGCAAAATGCGTCCCGCTGCCATCTATTGATTGCGCCTCGGGCAACCTCGTTGCCCGTTCGGACAAGGCCCGTTCAAGCTAGACGGCGCGCATCCGAATGCGGGAGTTACAAATGTGACGGGAACGGCATGGACTCGATGATCACAGCCGCCGCCCGGGCGCTTGCCACGGGCGATCCGCTCGGCGCCTTAAACCGGGTGGCCTTGCGCGACGACGCGCCTGCGCTGGCCCTGCGCGGCATCGCCATGGCGCAGCTCGGCGATCTCGACCGGGCGAAAGCGCTGCTGAAGAGCGCCATCGGCGCCTTCGGCCCGCGCGAAACGGTGGCGCGGGCGCGTTGCGTCGTGGCGGAAGCGGAGATTGCGCTCGCCGCCCGCGACCTCACCTGGCCGGTCAAGGCGCTCGCCGCCGCCGGCAAAACGCTCGCCGCCCATGGCGATGCCCTCAACGCCGCCCATGCGAGAACGCTCGCCATCCGCCGCCTGCTGCTGATCGGCCGGCTGGACGATGCCGGCACCCTACTCTCCGAGATCGATCCCGCCACGCTCGCGCCCCCGCTGCGCGCCGCCCACGAACTCGCCGCCGCCGGCATCGCGATCCGCCGGCTGCAGACGATGAAAGCACGCGCCGCCTTTGCGCGGGCAATGGAGGCCGCGCGGCAGGCGCGGATCCCCGCCCTCATCAAGGAGATCGAGGACGCCGCGACCGTGCTGGAAAAGCCGGCCGCACGGCTGATCGCCGGTGGCGCGGAACAGGAGCTGCTTCCCGACGGCGTGGAGGCCCTGTTCGCCGAACCACGGCTTGTCATCGACGCCTGCCGCCATCTCGTGCGCCGCGGCGAGGTCGGCCTGTCGCTTGCCACGCGTCCTATCCTCTTCTCCCTGTTGCGCACGCTGGCAGAAGCCTTCCCCGGCGATGCCAGCCGGGAAAAACTGCTTTTCAACGCTTTTCGCGCGCGGCATGCCGATGAATCGCACCGCGCCCGGCTGCGCGTGGAAATGGGCCGGCTGCGGACAGCGCTGGAGCCGCTTTCCGGCATCGAGGCCACCAAGAACGGCTTCATGCTCCTGCCGCGCGACGGCCGGTCCGTTGCGGTGTTGGCGCCGCCACGGGACGAGCCGTATGCGGACGTGCTTGCCCTCTTCGCCGATGGCGAGGCATGGTCGAGTTCCGCGCTTGCCATCGCGCTCGGCACCAGCGCCCGCACCGTGCAGCGCGCGCTGGAGGGGCTTTCCGCCGCCGGGAAAGTCCAGTCGATCGGCCGCGGACGAACCCGGCGCTGGCTAACGCCGACGCCGGGTGCCTTCTCGACACTCTTGTTACTCCCGGGTCCGCTGCCGGGCGACTAACATCGGATCACCAACGATCCAAAGGAGATGACGATGACGACCTCGCAAGCCCAGATCCTGCGTGAATACGGCCCCTTCCCCGATGTGGAACAGGTGGGCGGTGTGACCTATGACGGCGAAAGCGTATGGTTTGCCGCCGGCAACCGGATCAACGCCTTCAACCCCGACACCGGCGACGTTCTGCGCGCAATCGAGCTCGCCGCCCATGCCGGCACCGCCTATGACGGCCGCCATCTCTTCCAGATCTCCGAGGACGTCATCCACAAGATCGACCCCACCTCCGGCACCGTGCTTTCCACCATCCCCGCCCCCGGCAAGGGCGGCGATTCCGGTCTCACCTGGGCCGAGGGATCGCTGTGGGTCGGCGAACACCGCGGTCGAAAAATCCACCAGATCGATCCGCAAACCGGCGCGATCATCCGCACGATCGAGAGCAACCGCATGGTGACGGGCGTCACCTGGGTGGATGGCGAGTTCTGGCACGGCACCTGGGAGGGCGACGAGAGCGACATCCGCCGGATCGATCCCGAGACCGGCGCGGTGCTGGAGACGCTCGTCATGCCCGAAGGCACGGCCGTCTCAGGACTTGAGTCCGACGGCGGTGATCGCTTCTTCTGCGGCGGCGGACGCAGCGGAAAGGTCCGCGTCGTCCGCCGTCCGGAAAGGGTTCGCGGTTAAAGACCGTGGGTGCCGTCGTAGCCGTTGACCGGTGGCGGCGCCCAGCCTGCGGGCAGCCCCCTGGGCTTGTAGATCTCGACGACCATGGGATGGCAGGCCGCAGTGTCGGATGAGTGCTCCGACGAGCAGTCCCCGCCGGGGCAGGCCGACATGCAGCCGAGAAGGTCGATCTCGGCGAAGAATTCCAGGTAGTCGCCCGGCCGCACCGGGCTTGCCTTCATGAAATACTGGCCGGTATCGCGGGTGAAACCCGTGCACATGAAAACGTTCAGCACATCATGCACATAGGTCTCCGCCTCGCGCGGCGCCATGCCGGTCTTCTTGGCGAAGGCGCGCGTCAGGTTGGAATGGCAGCAATGATGGTACTGTCCGCCGTCGCTGAGCAGATTGTGCGTATAGGGATCGCAGCGCGTGCCGATCACGTCGTGCACGGCACCGCCGAATTCGTCGAAACCGTACCAGTCGAGCGTATCGTGCGTGATGGTGGCGATGGGGCGAAGATACGGGAAACTCGAGAAGAGCTGGTCGCCGAGGCCGACATGCGTGCCGTTCAGCGCCCGCGTCTTGCCGGTATAGAGCTTTTCCTTGAGGTCGTTGGCATTGAAAAGATTGAGGTCGCCGACCTGCGGGCCCTCGGAACAGACAAGGCGGCAGAAGTGCCCCGCCGGCACCGACCAGGTCGCGGCCTCGCGCGGCGGCACGATCACGGTCTCGACCAGGGTGAGATCATCGCGCAGCGCGCGATAGGTGGAAAGGTCCGGACGCGGCAGCGTCTCGACGGGATAGCAGACGACCGGCTTGATCGCCTTGCGGGCGCCGGCATCGGCCGGTGCTGCGGTAATCGGATTCGGCTTCATGAAAGTCCTCCCTCTCATCCCGGGGAGCGCGGGAAACCGCGCATCCTGCCCCGAAGAAATCCACCATTGTTGAATATCAAGAATATGATTGTTCAACAAGATTGAATTCATGCGCAACAGCGCCTCTTTCCGGCGCAGATGCGACGGCGGCGATGTTTCAGGCGGCAGGCATGCCCGTCCTATTCGCGTGCGCCCTCGGCCAGTGCCGAAAGACCGACGAGGTCGCAGATCAACAGCTTCTGTCGGCCACCCTGCACCAGCCCCTGCGATTCCCAGGCGCTGAGGATCCGCGAGACGGTGTGCAGCGTCGTGCCGGTCATTTCGGCGATGTCCTGGCGCGAGATCGGGAAGTCGATGCGGATGCCGTCACCTTCCTTTCGGCCGGCCTGCTTGGAAAGCCGGAGCACCGCGTGCGCGACGCGTCGCTCCACCTCCTGCGTCGACATTTCGCGGATACGGGTATGCGCCTCTTCCAGCCGCTGGCCGATCGTCTGCATGGCGGTAACGGCAAGGCGGGGGTTCTGTTCGACGAAATGCGGCCAGAGATCCGTCGGCCAGCCCAGAATGACGCTTTCGGTCGCAGCCTTCGCGGTGCCGGGGTAGTCGGAGCGCTGCAGCGCCTTGGCAAAACCGAAGAGATCGCCGGGATGCACGACGCGCACGATGATCTGCTGGCCATCCGCCGTCACCTGCGTCACCTTGAGGCGGCCATGCAGCAGGAGGAAAAAGCTCGTCGCCTGCTGGCCCTGCTCGAAGACGGCATCGCCCTGCGCCACGCGCCGGGCGGTCGCATGGTTCAGCAGCCTGTCGAGATCCTCGTCGCTCATCCTGTCAAACAGGGCAAGCGACCGGACGACGGTCCGGTCAATCTTCACAATCATGTCCTTTTGCGTGCGCCTTCATCGGCTTAAAGCACCCGGCTTCTATCACGCCTCTCCACCGGCCGAAAGTTCAGAGCGCCAGTCCTTTCGCCCGAAGTTTGGCGAGAAGCGGCGCATACCAGCGCGTATCCTTGACGAGCCGGAAGCCGACATTGTCGGGCGGCACGCCGACCGCACAGCCGCCGCCCTTGGGATTGCGCACGAACGAACTCATCGCCGCCCTGTGCTTGCCGCTCGCGACATAGATGCCGCACGACGAGACATCGTTCACCACCGCGCCCGCCTTGTCGAGATTGACGCGGCGATTGCAGGTCGCCGTCCATTCCCAGATATTGCCGGCGAAATCCGCAAAGCCGTATTCGTTCTCGCCGAAGCGACCGAGCGGCTGCGGCACGGGATCGCGCGAGGCCTTGCGCGCCGCCTCGCGATTGTAATCGGCAAGCCAGCGGTCGGCGGGATTGGTGCTGTCGATGTCGACGCCGAGCGCATCGTCGGGGAAACGCGAGCCGGCGGCGAAGGCAAGATCCCGGTCCGTCGGCAGAATCCAGACCTCGCCCGTGCGCGCACTCAACCAGCCGGCATAGGCGCTGGCATCGTCGTAGCTGACGCCGGTCGCGGGCGTGGTTGTGGCGTCCGCCGGTGCAAAGCTCGGCTCGGCCGGCGCGCAAGCGCCATCGGCCACGCAGCGGCCGTAGTCCGCAGCCGTCACCTGGTATTTCATGATGGTGAGCGGGCGGCGGGCGGTAACGCTTTTCACCGGCCCGTCGACGGCAAAGCCGTTGCGAAAGAACTCGCCGCTGTCGCGATAGTCGAAGGTGCGGGGTGCGATCTCCACCGTCAACGGCTCATCGAGCACGGGGCCGGCGGGTGTAGCGCCAACAAGATCGGTCTGTATCGCGACCGTACCGGCAAGCGCGGTAAACAGCAGGGCAGGAAGCACAAGCGATATCAGGGGAATGCCGGGTTTCGATGTCAGCACAGCCATGAAGGCCTCCTTGCGCCTCGCCCGGACGATCGTTCAGCGTCCGGGACGGGCGCCGATTGGTAGAGGGACCGTGGGATCACGGTCCGGGAGGCGCGCCCGCCACAGGGCGGGCACGCCTGTTTCACAGGGCCTCAGGCGCCGCTCGGCGGGCTGACCGAGGTCATCAGGTCGTCGTTCCAGTCGCCGGTGACCGCGAAGTGTCCGGCCGCCCCCAGTTCGAAGGCCTCGATGAGGTTGTGGTTCACATAGGCGTAGATGCCCGGCTGCTGGAACGTATAGAAGGCCGCACCCGCCGTGCCGCCCGGAATGAACCAGGTTTCCTGATCGACATCAGGCACGTTGTGGAACTTGCCGGTCTGCCAGACATAGTCGCCATGGCCGCCGATCAGGTGCGGGCGGGTGTCGCGGTTGGCCTGCGAATGCACGACGAGCACCTTGTCGCCCACCTTGGCCTTCAGCGCATTGTCGCCCGTCAGTGCGCCCACGGCCCCGTTGAAGACGATATGGCTCGGGGTGAGGGTCCGCATGACCTCCAGCGTATCGGCATAGGCTTCGCCGACGCTGGGATACTTCTTGTAGTTCCCTTCGGCATCGCGGGGCACGTAAAAATCCTGCTCGCCGACATAGTAGACGTGGTCATAGGTCAGTTCCTTGCCATGGCCATCGGTCAGGCCTTCGCGCGGCAGCACCATGATGGCGCCGTTCATGCCCGACGTGACATGCCAGGGCACCATTCCGGGAGGGGCGCAGTGGTAGACGAAGACGCCCGCCTTGGTGGCCTTGAAGCGCAGCACGGTGCGTTCGCCGGGATTGACCACCGTCAGCGCGCCGCCACCGAGCGCGCCGGTCGCCGCATGGAAGTCGATATTGTGCTGCAGCTCGTTGGTATCGGGGTTGATCAGCGTCAGCTCGACATAGTCGTTCTGGTGCACCACCATCAGCGGGCCGGGAACCGAGCCGTCGAAGGTCATGGCGTGCACTTCGGTGCCCTTGTCGTCGAGGATCATCTTCTTTTCCTCGATCGTCATGGTGAACTCATAGACCTTCGGGCCGCCTTCGGCCTTCTGGGTGTGGGCATGTACGAAGGGCGGCTTCACCAGCTCGACCTTCACGCGCTCCAGCTTGGCGATGTCGGCCGCGGTCGCGGCGGCGTTCGTCTCGATCGCGCCACCTTCGGCGCGGGCCATCGACGCCGCAATGATCGGCGTCAGGACGCCGGCAAAGGCGGCACCGCCGAGGATCGTGCGGCGGGTCATCTGAAACTGCTCGGTCATTGAATGTCTCCTTTTCGAAAGGCCGGAGCGGTGTATCGCCCGGTCCTCTCTGTTCTAGGAGCATTCGCGCAAACCTCTTTGTGATGGGACAAACAGGCCTTTCCGGCGGCTGCGGCATTTTGGCAGAGGCTGATTTGCTCTTTGCCATCTCGCAAAGAAGCCGCCCCGCCGATCCCTTAGAACCAGCTGACGATTGCAAAGGAAAGAGACGATCATGCCTGTCAGCCCATCCGTCAGCCGCCCCGTGGCGCGCGGCCTTTCCCGCACCGGCCCGGTGCTCTTCTCCTACGGCTTCCGCCCGTTCTTCCTCGGTGCCGCGCTTTGGGCCATAGCGGCCATGGGCCTGTGGATCGCGGCGATATCCGGCCACCTCACGCTGGCCGAGGCCTATGGCGCGCCGAACTGGCACGCCCATGAAATGCTGTTCGGCTTCGCCTCCGCCGTGCTCGCCGGCTTCCTTCTGACGGCTGTGCCGAACTGGACGGGGCGCCTGCCCGTCTCAGGCTGGCCGCTTGCCGGCCTCTTCGCGCTGTGGTGCGCCGGGCGCATTGCGCTGCTTGCCTCCGACGTGATCGGCGTGGCCACCGCCGCCGCCCTCGACGCGCTCTTCCTGCCCGCCCTCCTCGCCATCTGCACGCGCGAGGTCGTGGCCGGGCGCAAGTGGAAGGATCTGAAGGTGCTCGCCGGCCTGCTCGCCCTCTCGCTCGCCAACGCCCTCTATCATGTAGCGGCAATCCATGGCGGCCATGACAATATGGCGATCCGGCTCGCCGTCGCAGCCTATGTCGTACTCGTCATGATCGTCGGCGGACGCATCATTCCGAGCTTTACGCGCAACTGGCTGAACAAGCTGGGCCGCACGGATTTTCCGGTGCCCTACAACAGCTACGACATGGTCGCGATCCTCGCCGGCACCGGCGCGCTGGGCCTGTGGTCCGTGCTGCCGGACCACCCGGCGACCGCCGCCGCCGGTCTTGCCGCGGCCGTACTCCACGGCATCCGCCTGCACCGCTGGCGCGGCTGGACGGTGGCGCCGGACCGCATCCTGGTCATCCTGCACATCGCCTATATCTTCATACCGCTTAGCCTCTTCGCCATAACCCTCAGCGCGCTCGGCTTTCTGGAAGAGCGCTCGGTGCTTCACCTGCTCTCGGTCGGCGCCATCGCCTGCATGATGCTGGCCGTCATGACGCGGGCGAGCCTCGGCCATACCGGCCGCGCGCTCGTCGCGTCGAAGATGACAGTCGCCTCCTACGGAGCGCTCATCCTCTGCGCGCTGGTGCGCCCGCTCGCGGAGGTGTTTTCCGATCTCAGCCCCGTCCTTTACGCCGCCTCCGGCCTGCTCTGGATCGCCGCCTTCGGCCTCTATTGCCTGGAATACAGCCCGATCCTGGCGCGGAAGCGCCGCGCACCGCTGTGAAACGCAATCGGCCCGGAGGTTCTCTCCGGGCCGATTTGCTTCTATGCGACATCCATCATGTCAGGTGTCCATGGCGGCTCGTAGGTCAGCCGCACCTCGGCATATTCGACACCCGGCACATACCAGACGCAGGCCTGCACCGCCTCCTTGAGAAAATCAGTCGCCGGGCAGAAGCGCGTCGTCGTGGTCATGGTGACATAGACGACGCCGCCCTCCTCCACCGCGATGTCGTAGACAAGCCCGAGATCGACGATATTCCTGCCGATCTCCGGGTCGATGATCATGCGCAGTGCGTCGCGGATATCCTCCGCAAGCGTCGCCTTGTCCATCTCGTTCATCGCCTTCAAGCCTCGCCGACCCGCACGAGGATGCGGTAGGTAGAGCCCGCCTCGTCGAAGTTCCCGGCCCACTGGTGGCCGCGCTTGGTCAGCTCCGGGAAGAGGAACAGCGGCTCGCGGGACAGGACGGCAAAGAGCACGTTGCCCGGCTCGAGCGCCTCGGCGGCGGCCAGGATGCGCACCATCGGTTCCGGCGGGTCGAGGTCGGTAAGATCAAGGTGCTCGGAAGGGTCTGGCCAGGTCTCGGGACGGTCGGCATCGACGGAGACCGCAACCGGCACCGCCTCGGGCTGCGGCGTGAAGAGCACCTCCCAGTTGCCACCCTCGATCTCACGTACTTCATGGTCGAAGCCTCGGCCTTCCATCACGCGAAACAGCGGCTGCGGGCGAAAGGTGGCGAGGAGTTTCAGCCCCTGCCCCGGACGCAGATCCTGCACGGCCTGCATGATCGCCTGGAACGGCTCGCCGCCGCTTCGCAGCATCGGCCGCACATCGAGCACTTTCGGCGCGGTCTCGGGTGAAACGTCGGGCATCATTTGTCTCCTTGAAAAACGGATGGGGGAAGGAAGAGGGGCGGCTGCACCATTCCGGCAGGCGCGCGCAAAGCGGCCGGCACGATGGAGAGGCGGCGAGCGCGGATGAATTCACGCATCAGGCAAAGCGTCGCAAAGAGCTGCGCCGCCACGGTCACGCGGAAGAGGCCTGTCGCGCCGGCGGCAAGCGCCAATGTCGCGACAACCACCGCACCGTAGTAGATGCGGAACAGGATATGGGCATGGCGTTCGTCGACGAGATCCTGCACCCTTGGCACGGGCGCGCGTCCCAACACAGGACCATAGGCCTCGAGCCAGGTGAGAAAGGCGACGATCTTGTAGAGTTGCGCAAGCCCGAGCCCGGTGAGCCACCCGAAAACGAAGAGATAGACGACCGTCGCGACCAGATTGCCGGTGCGCAGTGCGGGAACGTTGAGAAGAAGGACGGACAGGGCGAACAAAGCCAGCGCGGCAAAGCTCGCGCGGATGTTCAGTTCCGCCTGCTTGCGTTTTCGCGCACGATAGATGTGCAGGATATCGGCACCGTAGAGCGCGACGGCCACGAGCGTCAGCAGCAGCGCGCAAGCAAACGCCAGCGTGCCGCCGAAAATCCCCGACATCACGAAAACCACCGCAGTCGTGACCAGACCGACAGCAAGGCTTGCCCCCCACCAGGCGGCGCGGCTGGTCGATCGCTCGACCTCCGGCGCCAGCAGGAACATGGAGAACAACCGGTAGCTGACCCCGACCGCCGTCGCACTCAGCCAGCCGCCGAGGCCGAGGGCCGCATGCAGTTCAACGCCATCGGCCACCAGCCGATCCAGGAGCGGGCTTTCCACGACGCCCGACAAGGCGCCGGTAAAGGCGAAACCGATGAGCGCCGCGCCGAGCAGCGCGACAAGGCCGGTAGCGACGAAACGGGCGGGAAGCGGCAAAGGTCGGGCAGCGTAAAGCGTCGCCGCGAGTATCGCGGCAAACAGGCCAAAACCGGCCAGAAGCAGCAAGCCGCCAACCGGCAGCAGCGCAAGCGGCAGATCGATGGCGCCTGACAAAGCAACAAACCCGCCGACGAGACAGCCCAGCCCGCCGAGCAGCAATAGCAAAGCCGGCGCGGCGAAACGCCCGCCGACGATCGCACGGCCGATGAGCACGGGCACGAACTGCAGAAGCGCACCGGCCATCAGAAGGCTAAGCCAGCCGATCGCAACGAGATGGACCAGCACCAGCGTTTCCGGCGCGCCGACATCGGCAGAGGGATAGCCGTAACCGGCGACCATCAGCCCCTGCCCCGCCACGAGCATGAGGCAGGCGGCGGCGAAGTAGGACATGGTCCAGCGAGAGAGCGTTGCGCCCGGCATGTCGGTTTCCTTCGCCGCGCTGTTTCAGTGGTCCGCGCCGCAGCAGCAGTCGCAAGCGCCGCCGTCTTCCAGCCGGTCGATTTCGACGCGCCAGACTTCCGGCCCCTGTTCGAGATAATCCCAGCCGAACTGGCCGGGGAAATTGGTTTCGAGCTGATAGTGCAGCGGCCGCGGATCGTGGTCGCTGGTGATCAGCATGGATTTGCCGGGCATCAGGGCGCCGAGCATGCCGAAAATGCGTGGATGGCGCTCCCGCGGGGGAATGGTGCGTACGTCGATCAGGGGCTTGTCCAGGGTCTCAGACATGGTTTGGTGTTTCCGTCCCGGCCGCTCCAATCGCATTCCGAAAGGGCACGGCCCGACCCGACCGGAACCGCCTGACGCTAACCCCGCGCCGCGCCCGGCACTTTGACCCTGCGCAAACAATTGCGGATTTTCAGGTCTTGCGCGCCGTTGCTTGGCTTTTCGCAAAGAAGGGTGCCCCCGCCGCTCCTACCCTCTCGCCATCGACACACGGATTAAGGAGAGCGCCATGCAACAGGCCCTGATCGAGAAATACGGCGAGGCGCGGCTGCCGCGCTATACGAGCTATCCGACAGCACCGGGCTTTTCCCCCATCATCGGCGCCGGCACCTATGACGACTGGCTTTCGGCCATCAAGCCGGGCACCGAGGCCTCGCTCTACCTGCACATCCCCTTCTGTCGGTCCATGTGCTGGTACTGCGGCTGCCACACCACCATCACCCAGAAGGACGAGCCAATCCTCGACTATATCGACATGCTGCGAAAGGAGATCGGCCTCGTTTCCGAACGCGTGGAAAACCGCATCAAGGTCAGGCACATCCATTTCGGTGGCGGCACGCCGACGATCATGCAGCCGGAAGAGTTCCGCGACCTGATCGGTCTGCTGCGTGCCCGTTTCGGCCTCGTCGCAGGAGCGGAGATCGCCGTGGAGATCGATCCGCGCACGCTGACGGCGGAAATGGCGGCGGCGCTCGGCGAAGCGGGCGTCACCCGCGCCAGCCTCGGCGTGCAGAGTTTCGATCCCGTCGTGCAGAAGGCGATCAACCGCATGCAGAGCGAGGCGCAGACCGCCGAGGCCGTGACGCGGCTGCGCATAGCAGGCGTCAGCGGCATCAACTTCGATCTCATCTACGGCCTGCCGCACCAGACGGTCCAGTCCTGCATCGACACGGCGAAGGCGGCGGTTGCCATGCGGCCGGAGCGTTTCGCCGTCTTCGGCTATGCCCACATCCCCTCCTTCAAAAAGCACCAGCGGCTGATCGATGAGCGCGCGCTGCCGGATGCCTCGGCACGCGCCGAGCAGGCGGAGGCGATTGCTGAAACGCTCGTTGCCGCCGGCTATATCCGCCTCGGCCTCGATCACTATGCGCTCCCGAGCGATGATCTCGCTGTCGCTGCAAAGCGCGGCCGGCTGCGTCGCAATTTCCAGGGCTATACGACGGATGCCTGCGAAACGCTGATCGGCTTCGGCGCCTCGGCCATCGGCCGCACGCCGGCAGGCTACATCCAGAACGAGGTGCCGCCGGGACTTTACGCCCAGCGCATCGCCTCGGGCCGCCTCGCCACCGTCAAGGGTTATCGGCTGACCGCAGAGGACCGGTTGCGTGCCGATATCATCGAGCGGCTGATGTGCGACTTCCGCGCCGACATGACCACCATTGCCGCCCGGCACGGCTTTGATGCGGCCCCGCTCCTGCAAGGCAATGCCCGGCTGGCGGCGCTTGCCGAAGACGGTGCGATCGACATCCGGGGCGGCACGGTCACGGTGCGGCAGGATCACCGCTTCATCATCCGCGCGGTCGCCGCCGCCTTCGATGCCTATATCGACCAGTCGGCCCGCACGCACAGCAAGGCGGCCTGAAACCACAATTCGAGAAAGCAAAAGGCCCGGCGTGGTGCGGCACGCCGGGCCTTTCTCGCAACTCCCGTGTCCTCTATCCCACGAGACCGCGATAGATCGCCGGCAGCGCCGCAGGCAGCCGAGCGATGTTGCTGACGATGGCATAGCCGTTGCGCCCGAAGATGGCGGGCACATAGGCCTGCGCCTCCCGGTCGACCGTCACGCCGAACACGCTGAGGCCCGTGCGCCGTGCCTCGCTGACCGCGCGACGACTGTCCTCCAGCGCAAACCGGCCCTCGTAGTGATCGACATCGTTCGGCTTGCCGTCCGTGAGGATCAGCAGGAGTTTCCGGCGGTTCGGCTGTTCGCGCAGCTTCGCCGCAGCATGGCGGATCGCCGGGCCGATACGCGTGTAGAAGCCCGGCTTGAGCGCGGCGATGCGTGCCTCCACGCCATGGTCTATCGGTTCGCCGAAATCCTTCACCGTCTCGACCCGCACCCAGGAACGGCGGCGCGAGGTGAAGGTAAGGATCGAGTGGCTGTCGCCACAGGCGGCAAGGCCGTGGGAGAGCACCAGCAGCGCCTCCTTCTCCACGTCGAGCACCCGGCGGTTGTCGAACCAGGCGTCGGTGGAGAGCGAGACATCCACGAGAATGGTGACGGCGAGGTCATGCGCCTGCGGCCGGCTCATCTGATGGATGCGGTCGCTGCCCTGCCCGCCGGCGGCAAGGTCGCTGCGCGCCCGCACCACCGCATCCAGATCGAGTTCTGCACCGTCGAGCTGCGCGCGCAGCATTTCATGACGGGGCCGCAACACCTCGAACTGCCGACGCACGCGGCGGATGAGGCTTTTTGTGTCGGCATCCGCTTCCGGCACCGCGGCCGTATCCGGCACGGGCGAGGCCAGCACCCGGCAATGGTCCGGCAGGTAGGTCGCCGTGCGATAATCCCATTCGGGATAGGTGAATTCGCCCGTCAGCCGCGTGCGGTCGAGCGCCTCCGGCGGCAGGTCGAGATCGAAACGGAAGCGTGCGGCCGGGCGGCCCTTGCGCTCACCGAGCGTCATGTCGTCGAGTTCGTCGGCAGCCGAGGAATCGTGGTCGTCGCTATCGTCGCCGGGACGGTCGACATTGACCATCTCGGCCATCGCCAGGATCTTCTCGAAGCGGTTGAGGATGAAGGGACTGCGTTCGCTCTTGCGGTTCTCCGCCTTCTCACGCAGCGCCACATGGCGCCCGGTCTCCGGCGTCTCGGGCGTGCCTCCGCTCACCGGCTGGTCCTCCTCGCCGCGCCCCTCGCCCTCTTCGCGCAGGAGCGCATCCGGCCAGAGCGGCACGGGCAACATGGGTAGATAGCCGGCCGGCGCGCAGTGCGGGAAGATCACCGGCATGGTGTTGTCCGAGAGGCCCGCGCCTTTGCGCAGAAGGCTCAGGATGCGGTTCTCGACATGGCGCTCGACGGAGGGAAGCGGCCGGGGCTGGCGCGCTCCCAAGGCGGCGGCGCAAAGGCGGCGGTAACGCCTCGCGAGGCCGGGGAAGGCCGCGAGCACCACTTTTGCGGTCGCCTCCGCCCGCTGGAGAACGGCAAGGTCGCGCTGGAGCGGATCGCTCTCGGCAATGGGATCGAGCGGCATCAGGGCCATGGCGGCGGTGAGCCAGACATAGAGGTCGCGGTTAAGGTCGCGGTCAGCAAACAGATCGATACTGCCGGGCAGCATGACAGTCGCGTGGTCGCGGCCGGGTTGTACCAGCTTCTCCTCGCCTAGGCCCATGCGCTGGCGCAACCTGAGCCGATGCGTCGAGGTGCGCCCCCGCGCCGGCGCGATCTGCACCGCGCCCTCCCCGCCAAAGCCGCGAAAGCAGACGGCGAGCACCGGGCGGATATCCTCCAGCCGCACGGCATGATCCGGATGGCGTGGCCAACTGCCGGTATTGCCGACCAGCCGATGCCAGGCCCGGCCGACGGTCTCCTCAAGTTCCAGAAAATCCAGCATTGCGCGGCCTCACCGGATCATCGCATCGGCGATTTCGAGAAGGGCGGCGCGCACGTCCGGCTCGTCGGTCAAAGGCTCGATCATCGCCGCGCGCACGGCCGCGCGCACGCCCATGCCGCTATCGATGAGGCAGGCGCAATAGACGAGCAGGCGCGTTGAAACGCCCTCTTCGAGGTCATGCCCCTTCAGCGCGCGCAGGCGATGCGCCAATGCAACGAGCGGCGCGACACGCGCCTCGTCCAGCCCGCTTTCGGTGGCGACGACGGCGATCTCTTCCGCCTTCGGCAGGAAATCGAACTCGATGGCGAGGAAGCGCTGGCGGGTGGAGGGTTTTAGGGCCTTCAGGAGGTTCTGGTAGCCGGGATTGTAGGAGACGACGAGCATGAAGCCGGGCGGGGCTTCCAGCACCTCGCCGGTGCGCTCCAGCGGCAGGATGCGCCGGTCGTCAGTCAGCGGATGCAGCACGACGGCGACGTCCTTGCGGGCCTCGACGATCTCGTCGAGATAACACACGCCGCCCTCGCGCACGGCGCGCGTCAGAGGGCCATCGACCCAGACCGTATCGCCGCCTTTCAGCAGGTAGCGGCCGGTGAGGTCGGCGGCCGAGAGATCGTCGTGGCAGGACACCGTCGAGAGCGGCAGGTTGAGCTTTGCGGCCATATGGCTGACGAAGCGGGTCTTGCCGCAGCCGGTCGGGCCTTTCAGGAGGAGTGGAAGCTGGCGCACCCAGGCCTTTTCGAACAGGTCGCATTCATTGCCGGAGGGGCTGTAGGCGGGAATGTCGGCACTGATGGCCTTGAGCATCACGTTCATGTCGATCTCCAAGTCTATAGAGGAAGAAAGGTGCCGGCCCCGTGGGATGACGGGGCCGGCCAGCACTCACTCGGCCGGCTGGACCATCCGGGTAAGGCTGTCGGTACGCTCGCGGCCAGGCACCAGCACGGCCCAGATGAACATCAGCGCCGAGACGAGCACGACCACGCCCGAGCCGAGGCGGACCCAGTAGAACAGCGCAAGCTGATCCTGCACGTCCATGAAGCTTTCGCCGAGCACGCGCTGGAGATGGATCTGCACGACGCCCGCGAAGGTGAGCGCGAAGGTCATGACCGACATCGCGGTGCACATGATCCAGAAGCTGACGATCGAGAGCCACTGGTTGTAGGGCTGGCGGCCACGGATTTCCGGAATGGCATAGGCCATCATGGCGAGGTTCAGCATCACATAGGCACCGAAGAAGGCGAGGTGCCCGTGGGCGGCGGTCATCTGCGTGCCGTGGCTATAGTAGTTCACCGACGACAGGGTGTGCAGGAAGCCCCAGACGCCCGCGCCGAAGAAGGCCATGACCGAGCAGCCGATCGACCACAGCAGGGCCGCCTTGTTCGGATGGTTGCGGCCGGCCTTCCAGGTCATCACGAAGGTGAAGATGACCATGGTGAAGAAGGGCGCCACTTCCAGCGTCGAGAACAGCGAGCCGATCCACTGCCAGTAGCCCGGCGCGCCGATCCAATAATAGTGGTGGCCGGTGCCGAGAATGCCCGAGAAGAGTGCCAGGCCGACGATGACATAGAGCCACTTTTCCACGACCTCGCGGTCGATGCCGTTGAGCTTGATCATCAGGAAGGCGAGAACCGACGCCATGATCAGCTCCCACACGCCCTCGACCCACAGATGGATGACGTACCACCAGTACATCTTGTCAAGCGCCAGGTTGATCGGATTGTAGAAGGCGAAGAGGAAGAAGAGCGCCAGGCCCCACAGGCCGAAGAGCAGGATGTTGATGACCGTGGTCTTGCGGCCCTTCAGCGCCGTCATGGTGATGTTAAACAGGAACATCAGCACGACCACGACGATGCCGACCTTGGCGATGAAGGTCTGCTCGAGGAATTCGCGGCCCTCATGGATGCGGAACATGTAGCCGACGACCGTCAGGCCCGCAGCCACGAAGAACATCCAGAACTGCGCGACTGCGAGCTTGGGGCTGTAAAGCTCCGTCTCGGTCTCCTCGGGGATCATGTAATAGGTGGCGCCCATGAAGCCCATGAGCAGCCAGACGACGAGCGCATTGGTGTGGATCATGCGCACGATATTGAAAGGCAGGAGTTCAGACAGCGTGTTGGGCAGCACGTAGATCGTGCCGGCCACGACGCCGAAGAGCACCTGGGCGAGGAACAGGCCGAGCGCGCCGTAAAAATACAGCATCGCGACCTTTTGCGTTTGATATTTCATGTCGTGTCTCCTGAGCGCAATCGGTCAGCCGGCGTCGTTCGGCGGCCAGTTCTGGGTCTTGATCTTGCTCGTCCATTCGAGGAAGTCGGCGAGGTCGTTGACCTCCTGTTCGGTAAGGTTGAACTGCGGCATCTGCCGCCGGCCTTCCGCGCCGCTCGGCTGGGCGGCCATCCAGGCCTTCAGCGCCTCGCGTGCGCCCTCCGGGTCTTCCACGCCGCCATAGCGCTTCCACACATTGCCGAGCTCGGGCGCGAAATAAGCGCCTTCGCCGAGCAGCGTGTGGCAGTTGATACAGGCGTTCTTTTCCCAGACATGTTTGCCGCGCGCGACGCTGTCGGTCAGCGTCGTCTCGTCGGTGGAGACCGTGCGCATGTAGTAATGCGAGTGGGCGGTCAGTCCCACGAAGATCGTGAAGAAGAAGATGGACCCGCCATAGAAGACGTTGCGGGCCCCGGTCTTGGTTAGGCGCTCTGCCATCCCCTGGTCCTTTCCTTGGCCGGAAACCCTTTGGCATCCGGCGTCAAACCCCGCTGTTACGGTTGCCGGCGATCCCCTCGCCGGCGATGCGGGACGCTTCTGTTCTAGCGCCGGGACAAAAGGCTTCTTTGCGCGCAGGCAAAGAGCGGAACGGTTCGTCAGCCGATAAGCGAAACGGTGATGGCGCGAACGAGCGCGAGAGAAAGGAGAACCGCCGGCCAGGCAAGCAGCGCCGACTTCAGGACGCCGCGGCTTGCGCGCAGTTCCATGAAATCGAGCACGATGAAACGCCCCTTGGCATAGGCCATGACCAGCACCGCCGTGATGGGAACCAGCAATCCACCAGAGAGGCCGCCGACGAAAGCGCCACCGGCGGCGAGCGTCAGCAGCATGGCGAGGGTGGCGAAAAACTGTTCGCGGGCCTGTCGGGTCATCCAGATATCCTCAGGTGAGATAGACGATGGGGAACATGACGAGCCAGACGAGATCGATCGCGTGCCAGAGCGTCGCGATCATCACGACATTGGCGCGCGAAGGCCGCCAGGCGACGAGAAGCAGGATCGCCGCGCCGAAGACGACATGCAGCAGGTGGAAGCCGGTGACGAGAAAATAGAGTTCGGCGAGCGTGCCGAGATCGCCGACGCCGGAGCGGATCTCCAGCGTATATTCGAAAGCCTTCACGGCCGCGAAGCAAAGGCCGAGCAGGGCCGCCAGCACGAGGGGACGGCGGACGGCCCTCCCCTCGGCGCCGAGCCGCACCGCCAGCGCCGCCTGCCAGCCACTCAGCACGAGGATGATGGTGTTCGCAGCCGCAAGGCCCGGATGGAGATGCGTGCGGAACAGCGCCGCCCCCTCCGGGTCCAGCATCGTCACGACCATGAAGGCGACGAGCAGCACGCCGAAGGCGGCAAGCTCGCTCCAGACCAGAATCCACAAAAGCAGGCTGCCGCCCTCGCCGCCCTGCGTCTTCGTCACCGCCATGCTGAGATCATCCGTAGTCGCCATGGCCCTTTCTAGCGGGCCGGGCCGCCGCCTTCTTTGCGCCTGCACAAAGATCGGCGAGCGCAGGCGCGGCAGGATGGCGACAAAGGAAAGGATGGTCTCATGACCGACGCGCAGATCGGCCTCGTCGTCGCGGCCCCCGTCATCATCGGCTTTGCCCTGATGCTCTATCGCATGGGCGTGCTTCAGGGCGCCGGAACGCTCTCGGCCGTCGGCGCCTCCGTCGTCATCGCCGCCGTATTGTTCTTCGGCCAATAGGAGGGAGCGGAATGAACGGCCCAACCCTTGCCGCCGCCGATATCGGCCGGCTCGAAACCCTGCACGGCAACCTGTTGGACCTCTGCCTGCGGCTCGAAGAAGCTGCAGGCGACCCCGGCAGCGCCGAAGAATTGCGCGGACTTGCCGAGGCCGTTCCGCCGCTCCTGAAAGCCGTTCACGATCTGGAAGAGCATCTTCTCTTCCCCGATTTCGACCGTCACGCCGGCTCGTGCTTCGCCGCCATGACCATCGAGCGGCTGAAGGCCGAACACCGCTGCGACCGACTTGCGGCGGAAGAACTCTCCCTCACCCTCAAGGCCGTCGCGGATGGCCGCTGCGGGCTTTCGCCCGAGACCGTCTCGCGCATGCTCGGCGGCTTCCAGGAAAGTCTGCGCCGCCACGTCTTTTCCGAAAAGATGATTCTCGAAAGCCTGCTGGCTGCAAAAGCCGAAGCGCGCGAGGTTTTTGGCTAGAGCATTTCCAGCCGAAGCGGCATCGCTTCGGCGTCGGACAATGCGACAAAACCAAGAGGCTAGAGCAATTCCGGTGAACCGGAATTGCTCTAGCCGCGCTCCTTCACCATCTCCATCACCACGTTGGTGGACGTGTTGGCGACATAGGGCAGGTTGGAAATCCGCTCGCCCAGAACCAGCCGGTATTTCTTGATGTCGCGCGTGCGGATTTTCAGGAGATAGTCGAAGCGCCCCGCAATCATGTGGCACTCCTCCACTTCCCGGATCTTCTTAACCGCATTGTTGAAGCTGGTCAGCGCCGCCTCATGCGTGTTGGTCAGCTTCACTTCGGCGAAAGCGATATGGTCGAGGTTCATCTTCGATGGATTGAGGATCGCCTTGAAGCCCTGAATGAAGCCTTCCGCAAGCAATCGCTTGAAGCGATTCTGACACGGCGTCTTGGATAGACCGACCTTCTCCGCGAGCTCCGCGACGGAGATGCGGCCGTTTTCCCCGAGTTCTTCGAGGATTTTTCGGTCGAAGGCATCCAACGACCCATCAAGCTGCGAACTATCAGTCAAATCGACCTCCATATGACGAAAAATAGACCCATATAGTCTAAATACAGGCAATATGAAGTCCATTCGTTTTTCGCGCCTTATGATATCAATTGCAACCAGCTTCCAGGAATGAACGCACGAGACCGGGCGCCGTTGAGGCGCACCGGCACAGGCGGCGTTCCCGCGCCGAACGACAGGGGGATCTGGTGCAAGACAAGAGCTTCGATGATAGCATGCCCGCGGATTTCATCCGCCACTACAAGCCGCTCGCCATCCGCGCCGTCGTGGCGGCCTGCAGCATCAGGGCGGAACGGTCCGAAAGCGCCCGAGAGCGTTTGATGCTCCAAGGCGCGTCGGAGTTCGATGATGTCCCGGTCTGGGACAAGCCTGCCCCCGCCTTCATCCGCTGATCCCTTCAGACACCGAACCGCTTCTCATAGGTCCTTCCATGCAGAATCCCGCAGACGCATCCTCCGCCCCCTTCGCCGATTTCGCCCCACCGATCCGCCCGCAGAACGAGTTGCGCAAAGCGATCACGGCCGCCTATCGCCGCCCCGAGACCGAATGCCTGCCGCCGCTGGTCGCGGCAGCCCGTGTTTCCGAGCGCGAGCGCTACGACATCCGCAGCACCGCCCGCACGCTGATCGAGGCGCTGCGCGCCAAGCACAAGGGCACCGGCGTCGAGGGTCTGGTGCAGGAATATTCGCTGTCGAGCCAGGAAGGCGTGGCGCTGATGTGCCTGGCCGAGGCGCTGCTGCGCATTCCCGACACCGACACGCGCGACGCGCTGATCCGCGACAAGATCGCCGAGGGTGACTGGACCTCCCATATCGGCGGCGGCAAGTCGCTCTTCGTCAATGCCGCGACCTGGGGCCTTGTCGTCACCGGCAAGCTCACCTCCACCGTCAACGACCGCGGCCTTTCCGCAGCCCTGACGCGCCTGATCGCTCGCGCTGGCGAGCCGGTCATCCGTCGCGGCGTCGACATGGCGATGCGCATGATGGGCGAGCAGTTCGTCACCGGCGAGACCATCGAGGAGGCGCTGAAGCGTTCCAAGCCGCTCGAAGCGCGCGGTTTCCGCTATTCCTACGACATGCTCGGCGAGGCCGCCACGACCTCGGCGGATGCCGAGCGCTACTACCGCGACTACGAGAACGCCATCCACGCCATCGGCAAGGCCTCGGGCGGCCGCGGCATCTACAACGGTCCCGGCATCTCCATCAAGCTCTCGGCCCTGCATCCGCGCTATGTCCGCGCGCAGACCGCCCGCGTCATGGGCGAGCTGCTGCCGAAAGTGATCAAGCTCGCTGCACTCGCCAAGAGCTACGATATCGGCCTCAATATCGACGCCGAGGAAGCCGACCGGCTGGAACTGTCGCTCGACCTGCTCGAAAGCCTGTGCTTCGACGAGGCTCTGAAGGGCTGGAACGGCCTCGGCTTCGTCGTGCAGGCCTATGGCAAGCGCTGCCCCTTCGTGCTCGATTTCATCATCGACCTCGCCCGCCGCTCCGGCCGCCGCGTCATGGTGCGCCTCGTCAAGGGCGCCTATTGGGACGCCGAGATCAAGCGCGCCCAGCTCGACGGCCTGGAAGGTTTCCCGGTCTATACGCGCAAGATCTACACCGACGTCGCTTACGTCGCCTGCGCGCGAAAACTGCTCGCCGCGCCGGATGCGATCTTCCCGCAGTTCGCCACCCACAACGCCCAGAGCCTGGCCACCATCTACCAGCTCGCCGGCCCGGACTTCGCCGTCGGCAAATACGAGTTCCAGTGCCTGCACGGCATGGGTGAGCCGCTTTATGACGAGGTCGTCGGCAAGGACAAGCTCGACCGGCCCTGCCGCATCTATGCGCCTGTCGGCACCCATGAGACGCTGCTCGCCTATCTCGTACGCCGCCTGCTCGAAAACGGTGCGAACTCCTCCTTCGTCAACCGCATCTCCGACCCGAAGGTCTCGGTGGAGTCGCTGATCGCCGACCCGGTCGAGATCGTCGCGTCCATGCCCGTCGTCGGCGCGCAGCATGACCAGATCGCCCTGCCCGACGGCCTCTTCGGCGCCTCGCGCAAAAACTCCGCCGGTCTCGATCTTTCGAATGAAGAAACGCTCGTCGAGCTCTCGGCCGAATTGGCCGGCACGGCCGCCAAGCAATGGCACGCCGTTCCGGTTCTCGCCGATGGCAGCGCCGCCGGCGATACGCAGGACGTTCTGAACCCCGCTGACCACCGCGACGTCGTCGGTAGCGTCACCGAGGCGAAGGCCGAGGATGCCGCCCGCATCGTCGCCATGGCCGCCGACAGCGTCGCGAGCTGGTCCGCCGTCTCGCCCGCTGACCGCGCCGCCTGCCTCGACCGCGCCGCAGACATCATGCAGGCCCGCATCGAACCGCTGATGGGCGTCATCATGCGCGAAGCCGGCAAGTCCGCCGCCAACGCCATCGGCGAAGTGCGCGAAGCCATCGACTTCCTGCGCTACTATGCCGAACAGGCCCGCCGCACACTTGGGCCCTCGCATCTGCCGCTCGGCCCGATCGTCTGCATCAGCCCCTGGAACTTCCCGCTCGCCATCTTCACCGGCCAGGTCGCCGCAGCGCTCGTCGCCGGCAATCCGGTCATTGCGAAGCCGGCCGAGGAGACGCCCATCGTCGCCTATGAAAGCGTGAAGATCCTGCACGAGGCGGGCGTTCCCGTCGGTGCATTGCAGTTCACGCCCGGCGGCGGCAGCCTGGGTGCCGCCCTCGTCGGCGCCGACAAGACGGCCGGCGTGATGTTCACCGGCTCGACGGAAGTCGCCCGCCTGATCCAGGCGCAGCTTGCCGAACGTCTTTCGGTGGGTGGCAAGCCGATCCCGCTGATCGCCGAAACCGGCGGCCAGAACGGCATGATCGTCGATTCCTCGGCTCTTGCCGAACAGGTCGTCGCCGACGTCATCGCCTCCTCCTTCGACAGCGCCGGCCAGCGCTGCTCGGCGCTGCGCGTACTCTGCCTGCAGGACGACGTCGCCGACCGCACGCTCGCCATGCTGAAGGGTGCCTTGCAGGAACTGACGCTCGGCCGCACAGACAGCCTGAATGTCGATATCGGCCCCGTCATCACCGGTGAAGCACGCGACAACATCGTCGGGCATATCGAGCGCATGCGCGGCCTCGGCAACAAGGTCGAGCAGCTGCCGCTGCCGGCTTCCGCCGAGCACGGCACCTTCGTTGCGCCGACCATCATCGAGATCAAGAAGCTCTCCGACCTCCAGCGCGAGGTCTTCGGCCCCGTGCTGCATGTCATCCGCTTCCGCCGCGCCGACCTTGACCGGCTGATCGACGACATCAACGCCTCGGGCTATGGCCTGACCTTCGGCCTGCACACGCGCCTCGACGAGACGATCGCGCATGTCACCAGCCGCATCAAGGCGGGCAATCTCTATGTGAACCGCAACATCATCGGTGCCGTGGTCGGCGTGCAGCCCTTCGGCGGACGCGGCCTTTCGGGCACCGGCCCCAAGGCGGGCGGCCCGCTCTATATCGGCCGTCTCGTGCAGAAGGCCCCGGTGCCGCCGCAGCAGGATTCGGTGCATACCGACCAGGCGCTGCGCGACTTCATCTCCTGGCTCGACCGCAAGGGCAAGGCTGCGGAAGGTGAGACCGCCCGCAGCTTCGCCAACCGCTCGGCGCTCGGCCTCGTGCGCGAACTCGCCGGCCCCGTCGGCGAACGCAACCTCTATGCGCTGCATGCGCGCGGCAACGTTCTCCTCGTGCCGGAGACGGAAGCCGGCCTGCTGCGCCAGGTCGCCGCGGGCCTTGCCACGGGTAACATGCTCGTCATCGACAATGCCGCAGCGCTGAAGCCCGTCCTCGCCGACCTGCCCGCCTCCGTCGCCGCCCGCCTTTCGTGGACGACCGACTGGGCCAAGGACGGTCCGTTCGCCGGTGCGCTGGTGGAGGGCGATGCGGAGGCCGTCCGCGCCGTCAACCGCAAGATCGCCGCCCTGCCCGGCCCGCTGGTGCTGGTACAGGCCGCGACGAGCGAGGAACTGCTGAGCGATCCGGACGCCTATTGCCTCAACTGGCTGCTTGAGGAGGTCTCGACCTCGATCAACACGGCAGCGGCCGGCGGCAATGCCAGCCTGATGGCGATCGGCTGATTGGCGGCTATCCGTTAGACCTGATGCAAAGGCCCGCGAAAGCGGGCCTTTTTCTTCATGCCGTTGCCAGCGAGAGTGCGGCCAGAACCTCCGCGGAACTCCGTTCGATTTGCCGAGCGGCAATATCGCGCGCCACGTTCTCGGCAACGAAGACGGCATGCTCCGTCACCTGTGGCAGGCCCATCAATTCACCAAAGGTTCCACGTGCGAGTGGCCCCGCAATGTAAAACGTTTCCGCCGCTCCTTCTACCCCAATGGCATGGCTTCGCCGGTCGACAGCAAGTCCGAGACCGACGCCATCCGCTTGCAGCACGCCCGCCTTGCCGAGCCCGGCGAGAAACGGCTGGCTCGACAGGATGCCGCCGTGCCCCGGCCCCGTCGTCACCACGACGGCGTCGTACCGGCCATCGACCACACCCCGCCCATGGCGCAGCCGGAACCGGACGCGGATCGTATCGTCCGCCTCTCGCTGGACGTCGGCAATCGACGCGGCGTGGAAGGCAAGCCTGCCCTCGGCAATCCCGCGCTCGATGGCAGCCTCCACCTGCGGCGCGATGCGGAAGCGGTGCACATCCCAGTGGGCGCGCAAGAGGCGCACCAGCCGGCGTCGCTCGATGACCGGTAAGGCCTGCCAAATATCCCGGCCTTGCCCGCGCAAACGGTCGAAGACCGCATGCCACGTCACACCAGACGCCTCGGCATCCTCAAGCGTCTCTCGCACACGGCGCAACAGCGCACGCGCTGATCGTGCCGGCGGCAAGGTGAAATCACCAAAGGGATCCTGCGGAGAGAGGTTATGGCCACGCGAACGCAGACCGCGGCGGGAAATGGCGGTGATCGGACCGGTGTGGCCGGACGCCTCCAGCGCGGCGATCACATCGGCTGCCGTCAATCCCGCACCCACGACGAGCACGCGATCCTCCGGCCGGATGCCGGACAAGGCGCCCAATGCCGTGGCGTCCGGCACATAGCGCGGATGATCGGCCAGTACGCGGGTAAGGACACCGGGCGCCTGTGGGCTCGGATGGGTGGCGGCGAGAACGGCGATATCGGCTTGCAACGCCGCGCCGTCCTCGGCCTCGAGGCGCCAGCCTGCCCCACTTTTCTCAACGGCTCGAACAAGGCTTCGGCGGTGCTCTATCACGCCACCATCAAGCAAGGGCTGAAGCTGTGCTGCGACGTAGCGTCCGAAATCAGAGCGGCGGGCAAAGATGTGCCCGTCCGCCGTCATTGCTTGCGCATCGTCCTTCAGGGCATCGGTTTCGAGGAGCCAGCGCTGGAAATGCTCGTCGTCACCGGGAACAAGCGTCATGCGCGCGGCCGGCACGTTGATACGGTGGACGGGCTCGTCGGTGTCGTAGGCCAGGCCACCGCCGAGGATGGCGCGCGGTTCGTAGATCACGATCCTTGCGGCCCCGTTCGGAAGAATCCGCGCGAGGTGATAGGCAAGCGCCGCCCCCGAAAAACCGCCGCCAACGATGGCGACGGTGGGGCGCTTGGTGGATTGGGTCGTCACAGGCGCAACCATGGTTCAGCTCCGGCGGTTTCCCACCATCTCAGGCACCGACCGATTTCAGCGCCGGCACGGCCTCTGCCTCGCGCCGCTTCACCGCCTCGATATCGCGGTAGCCATCGGCCGGATGGGTCTTTGGCAGGTACGGCCCGTCTCCGAAAAGCTTTTCGCGCAATGTACCTTCCTTGTAGGCCGTCGGATAGGCGCCGCGCTTCTGCAATTCCGGCACGATATGGGCGACGACATCCTCGAAACTGTCAGGCGTCACGGCGTAGGCGAGATTGAAGCCATCGACATCGGTATCTTCGACCCATTCCTGAAGAATGTCGGCAATGCGCTCCGGCGATCCGACGAAGACCGGCCCCATGCCGCCGATACCGCCGAACTGTGCCAGCTCGTCGATGGTCCACGACTTGTCGCCGCCGGCTATGTGCTCGACGAAGGAATGGATGGCGTTGGTCTCGATCTTTTCCACCACATCCGTCGGGGCATATTGACCGAAATCGATACCGCTCCAGCCGGACATGAAGGTGAGCGAGCCGTCGTAGGAAACGTAGCTCTTGTAGTCCTCGAACTTCTTTTGCGCCTTCTCCTCGGTCTCGTCGGTGATGACGGTGACGAGGGTGTAGATGTAGACCTTTTTCGGGTCGCGTCCGGCGGCGGCGATGCGCTGGCGGATATCGGCGACATAGGCCTTCAGCACGGATTTCGTGGGTGCCGCGACGAAGATGCATTCGGCATGTCCGGCCGCGAAAGCCTTGCCCGGACCGGAAGCGCCGGCCTGGTAGAGTACGGGCGTGCGCTGCGGCGACGGTTCGGTCAGGCCATAGCCCGGCACCTCGAAGAACTTGCCCTTGTGGGCGATCTCGTGAACCTTTTCCGGATTGGTGAAAATGCGATTGTCGCCATCGCGCACGACAGCGCCCTCTTCCCAGGAGCCTTCCAGCAGCTTGTAGAGCACTTCGACATATTCGGTGGCAACCTCGTAGCGGTTGTCATGCCGGCGAAGCCCGCCCTGCCCGACATTCTTCGCTCCGCTCTCCAGATAGGACGTCACGATGTTCCAGCCGACGCGACCCTTGGAATGATGATCCGCCGTCGCAAGGCGCCGCGCGAACGTATAGGGATGCTCGAAGGAGGTGGAGGCCGTGATGCCGATGCCGAGATGTTTCGTGGCAAGCGCGATAGGGGCCGCCAGCTGCAGCGGATCATTGACCGGAATCTGCGCCGCCTGATGGATCGCGTGATAGTTCGAGCCCTTGTAGACGTCGTAATAGCCGATGACGTCGGCAATGAAGATGCCGTCGAAGACGCCGCGCTCCAGCGTCCGGGCAAGATCCTGCCAATAGTCCAGATCCTTGTATTTGAAGGATTTGTCGCGCGGATGCGCCCACAGGCCCGGCGACTGGTGGCCAACGCAGTTCATGTCGAAGGCATTGAAACGAATGTGGCGTGCCATGGCGGTCTCCGGCGTCTGTGAGGATGCCTCCTGGCATCTGTTGCGCCTGACGATAACGCCTGGCCTCCACAAATACAGAAATTCTATCTTTTATATGGACTAATTTTGGAAATGACTTTTCGCCGCTCGAAAAAGGGCCGCAATCCCGAGGGATTGCGGCCAGGCGACCACCCCCACCACGAGGGTTGATTTCAGAGCGCGCCGTTGCGCGGCGGTGCAACGCCGTTCAGATGATAATTGCCGACGACGTGGTACTTCCAGCGCACCGGATCGTGCAGCGTATGCGTGCGCGCGTTGCGCCAGTGGCGTTCGAGGTTCAGGCCGCGCTTGGTGGCCGAGGTGCCGGCAAGCTCGAAAAGCACATTCGTCGCGTCGATGGCGAGTTCCGTGGTCAGCACCTTGGCGGCGGCGACGGCGAGCGTCGCGGCGACGGAATTCTCCTGGCTGAGATTGACCTGCGCCAAATCGACCTTGCGTCCCGCCCGTTCCAGCACCGCCTCGGCCGCCTCGATGCGGATGGCAAGCTCGCCGATGCGGGAAATGGTCAGCGGATCGTCCGCCGCACGCTCCACGCCGCTATCCGTCCAGGGCCGCGCCTTGTCGCGGACATAGCCGATGGTCTCCTTCAGCGCCGCCCGCGCGATGCCGAGATCCACGCCTGCATGGATGATCTGGCCGACCGAACCGATCGTGCCGGGACGCTCGAACCCCTTCTGATGCTGTACGACTGCATCGGCCGGCACATAGACGTCGCGCAGAATCGTCGTGCCGCTGCCGGTGGTGCGCTGGCCGAAGCCGTCCCAGTCATCGACGATCTCGATGCCGTCGGTATCGCGCGGCGCGAAGGACATGGTCAGGCGCTCCTCCTCGTCGAGCGCGAAAATCGTGACCCAGTGGGCGAAGAGCACGCCCGTCGAATAGAATTTCCGGCCGTTGATACGGAAGCCCGCGCCATCGCGCGTGATGCGCGTATTGTAGTTGCCCACCGTCTTCGTGCCGACCTCGGACAGTGCATTGCCGAAGCGGTCGCCCGCCAGCGCGCGGCCGAAGTAGAAGCGCTTCTGCGCTTCGCTGCCATCGTGCCGCAGCGCTTCGAGAATGTAGAAATGGTTCTGCGGGATCTGGCCGATGGAACTGTCGGCCTCCGAAAGGATCGCCGTCACCTCGGCCAGGACCGCATTCGACACGTCGATACCGCCAAATTCGGCCGGCACGGTGATGGCGAGCAGGCCCGACGTGGAGAGCCGGTCGAGCTCTTCATAAGGCAGCGCCCGCTCGAAGTCGCGGCGGCTTGCTCCCGCGACGAATTCGGCGGCAAGCGCGCGGGCGACGTCCAGCGCCTCGTCCTCGCTGACGATGCGATGGGCGGTTTCCTTGGGTTCGACGAGCTTGATGACGCTGCTCATGCAGGTTCCTTTCGGTGAAGGCTGGGGCATTTCCAATCGCTTCGGCGTCGGACAATGCGGTAAAACAAGGCCCGGAAATTCAGATGGTGTATTCCGGTTCGCTGAGGCTCTGGTCCATGGTCAACCCCGGCAGCGCCGTATGCGGCTTTCCGACCGGACGGGCCGGCACGCCGACGACGGAACTGTAGGGCGCGACAGCTGTGACGACGACACTGCCGGCGCCGACCTTGGCGCCGATACCGATCTCGATATTGCCGAGGATCTTTGCCCCCGCGCCGATCAGCACGCCGCGTCGCACTTTCGGATGGCGATCGCCCGTCTCCTTGCCCGTGCCGCCCAGCGTGACGTTCTGAAGGATCGAGACCTCGTCTTCCACGACCGCCGTCTCGCCGATCACCAGCCCGCTGCCGTGATCGAGCATGACGCCGCGACCCACGACGGCGGCGGGGTGAATATCGATGGAGAAAGCCTCCGAAATCCGGCTCTGGATGTGCCGGGCAAGGTGCCTGCGCCCGCTTGTCCAGAGCCAATGGGCAACGCGGTAGCCCTGCAACGCCGAAAAACCCTTGAAATAGAGAAAGGGCGTCAGCACCTCGGTGTTGCTCGGGTCGCGGTCCTTCACCGCCTGCAGATCGGCGGCCGCAGCCCCCAGCAGACCCGGCCTGTCCGTATAGGCGCCATGGATCAGGGCCAGCAATTCGTCGCGATCGACATCATGGTCGGCGAGCTTGATGGCCAGCCGATGGGACAGCGCATGGCCGAAGCCGGCATGCATCAGCACGGCCGAATTCATCGCCCGCGCCAGCGCATGGTCGCGGTGGACGGCAGCATTCGCCTCCAGCCGCAGCGTATCCCAGAGCACGGCGACGTCGCGGCGGGCGGCATCCTCGACGGGGAGGAAGACAATGTTGTTTTCCTGTCCTTGCATGGAACGACCCTCGTTAGAATGTGCGCCGCAGCGTCGTTTACTCAGGCCTTGACCGGCTTTTCCAGAAGGTGAAGCAGGTCGGCGTGGTGCTTGGCGGCCACGTCGGGATGGGAGCGCAGACGGCTCTTCAGATGATTGATACCCACCTCGCGGAAGATCGGATTGAGCGGATCGACCGTGATGCCGCGCTCGCCGCGCTTCAACTCCTCGGGAAGCGGAATGACCGGGATCGTCGCGTCGTAACGGGCACCGAGGAAGAAGGCGACGGAGAAACGCTCCACGCCGGCGGGCGGCGTCACGACGTCATGCACGTCGGCGCGGACAAAACCGTTGGTGGCGAGTTCCAGCAGTTCACCGCTGTTGATGATGAAGGTGCCGGGCACCGGTGGCGCCTCGATCCAGACGCCCTCCTCGGTGCGGATACGCAGGCCCGGCGTCGTATCCTGCAGGAGCACGGTGACGAAGCCGCCATCCTTGTGCGCACCGACACCCTGATCGCTGCCGGCGGCCTCGCGGCCGGGATAACGGATGATCTTCAGGAGCTGCGAGGGCGACGGCTCGTAGATATCGGCAAAGACGTTTTCCGGCTGGCCCAGCGACAGCGCGATGGCCTTCAGCACGTCGATGCCGATGCGGGTGACTTCCGCCTGGTAGCGTAGCAGAAGCGGCTTCAGTTCCGGCAGCGCCTCCGGCCACTGGTTGGGGCCAAAGAGGCGGTTCCATGGCGTTTCCGGGCCTGAAGCCAGCGGCTCGCCTTCGGTGTTGATGTCGAGCTGTTCACGCCAGTCCTGCTCGCCACGGGTGCGCTCGTAGCCGGCGCGGTTATAGCCCCTGAAATGTGAGGATTTCACCATCTCGATTGCCAGCTTGTCGGCTTCAGGCAGCGCGAAGAAGCGTTTCGACGCGGCCAGCACGTCATCGATCAGGCTCTGCGGCACGCCATGGCCCGTGAGATAAAAGAAGCCGTGATCGTGCAGGACGCGCGTCAGTTCCTTGACGAAGCTCTGGCGTTCAGCGGCATCGCCGTAGAAGCGGGAAAAGTCGATCGTCGGCAGGTGGACGGGCTTCGTGTGGATGGTCATAGGGTTTGGCTCCTCCAGAAAGTGTTTGTTTCGTGCGCTTGGCCGGCGGGGCGGAACGGGCTTCCAAGACCGATCGAACCGGTGGCCGAGCTGCGCATCGCCGCAAAGCCTTTGAATGAAATCAGATGGCTTTGAGCCTATTGTCGATAAATTCTATAGGCAAAGAAATTTATTCCATCTATCAGGCCCTTGCGGAAAAAGACCTGATGTCACGACCGGCCTGTGCCGGCACGAAACCCTGCCGCCGGATGGCGGGCCGGCAGGCGGTTGCCCTCGCCGAACAGCCGGTTGCGCAGGCTTCCCTCGCCATAGGCCGTCTTGTAGCGCCCGCGCTCCTGCAGCACCGGCACGACAAGATCGATGAAATCCTCGTAGCTCTCAGGCGTCACCGTCCGTGCCAGGTTGAAGCCATCCACCTCGCCTTCGTCGATCCATGCCTCCAGCGCATCCGCGACCTGATTGGCATCCCCGACGACAAGCGGATAGCGCCCGCCGAGCGCCATACCCGAGAGGATGGTGCGCTTCGTCCAGCCGCGCTCGCGCGCCAGATCGACGGAGGTCTGGACAAAATTGCCCTTGCCGTAGGTGATCGGTTCGTCAAGATCGTATTGCGAGAAATCGATGCCGGTGCCGGCGGAGAAATGCGCGAGCCCCGCCTCCGGGCTGGCATGGCGGGCGTAATCCTCATACTTCTCCCGCGCCGCCCGCTCCGTGCGGTCGACGACCACGGTGAGGCCGGCGAAGATGCGCACGTCCGCCGCCCGCCGCCCCGCCTTCTCCGCCCCCTGCCGGATCGCGCGCGATGCCGTACGGGCAATCGACGTGTCCGGCGAAGAGATGAAGACGCATTCGGCATGGCGGGACGCGAACTGCCGACCGCGGCCGGAGGTGCCGGCCTGGTAGAGAACCGGCGTGCGCTGGCGCGACGGCTCGCTGAGATGGTAGCCTTCCGCGCGGAAATAGGGCCCCTCGTGCCGGATTTTCCGCACCCGCGACGGATCGGCATAGATGCGCGCCTTGCGATCCCGCAGCACCGCATCATCGTCCCAGCTGCCTTCCCAGAGCGCGTAGAGCAGGTCGAGGCACTCGTCCGCCCGGTCGTAGCGTGTGTCGTGCTCGCCGAGCGCCGCCTGCCCCACGGCACGCGCCGCGCTGTCGAGATAGCCGGTCACGATGTTCCAGCCTATGCGGCCATCCGTGAGGTGATCGAGCGTCGAGAGGCGGCGCGCGAAGATGTAGGGCTCCTCGGCGTGGACATTCACCGTGACGCCGAAACCGAGCCCCTTCGTCACCGCCGCCATGGCGGACACCAGCATCAAGGGGTCGTTGACCGGAAGCTGGATGGATTCGCGCAGCGTCAGATCGACGGACTGCTGGTAGACGTCATAGACCCCGACGATATCGGCAAGGAACAATCCGTCGAACAGCCCACGCTCCAGCGTGGCGGCAAGCGAGGTCCAGTAGTCGAGCCGGTTGTACTCGTCCGAGCGGTCGCGCGGATGGGTCCAGAGACCATGATTGATGTGGCCGACGCAGTTCATATTGAACGCGTTGAGCAGGATTTCCTTTGCCATGGATGACGTCAGATCCAGGAATGCAACGGCGGCTGCACGCCGTTGAGATAATACTGCCCGACCGCATGGAATTTCCAGCGCACCGGATCGTGCAGCGTATGTGTGCGCGCATCGCGCCAGAAACGGTCGAGATTGTGCGCGCTGAGCGTCGAGCGCGTGCCCGCGAGTTCGAACAGCTTGTTGGCCGCAGCCAGCGCCACTTCCGTCGTCAGCACCTTGGCCTCGGCGACAGCGATCTTCGCCTTGCCGATCGTCTCGTCGTTGACCGTGGCAATCGTCTCGTCAAGCTGCCGACCGGCGCGGTCCAGCAGGGCTTCGGCGGCGTGCAGGCGGATTTTGAGGTCGCCGATGGCGGCAATCGTGTAGGGATCGTCGCCGGCCCGGTCGGAACCGCTGTCGATCCACGGCCGGGCATGGTTGCGCACGAGATCGATGGTCGCCTCGATAGCGCCGCGCGCAATGCCCGCATCGATCGCCGCATGGATGAGCTGGCTTTGCGGGCCGACGGCGCTCTGGTTTTCGTAGACGATATGAGCCGGCAGCACACAGTTTGGCGGAATGGCGACCGTGTCGAGGATCACCGTTCCGCTCGCCGTGGTGCGTTGGCCGAAGGCTGACCAGTCGTTGACCACCTCCAGCCCCGCCGCATCCCGGTCGGCGACCGCGACGACGACATGGCCCTCCTCATCCAGCGCGACGATGGGCACCAGATGGGCGAAGAGCGCGCCCGTCGAATAGAATTTCTTGCCCGAGACCACGACGTGATCGCCGCTGCGGACGAGCTTCGTCTCGAAGGCCTCGACATTCTTGCCGCCGAATTCGGAAAAAGCATTGCCGAGGCGTTTTCCCGACAGCACCGCGCCGAAGAGCTCGCGTTTCTGCGCCTCGCTGCCGGTCTGCCTGATGACGTCGATGATCTCAAAACTGTTCTGGGCGATCTGCGTCAGCGAGGGATCGCCAGCCGCAAGCGTCGCGAAGACTTTTGCGAGCGTGACCTGCGAGACACCCGCGCCGCCGTATTCCTTGGGAATGGTGATGCCCCACAGCCCACTCTGCGAAAAGAGATCGACCTCACGGAACGGCAGCCGTCTTTCGCGATCCCGTTCCTTCGCCTCGGCGGCAAAGAGCGGCCTGAGCTGTTCGGCAACGGCAATCGCTTCCGCATCGTCGCGGATGACATGGGCGGGCGCCACCGGTGGATTGGGCAGCCAGCCGGGTTCGCCTGGCTCTGCGTGGGTTGGAAGACGGGTTGCGGTCGCGGTGTTCGAGCTCATGGATGTGCTGCCATCATGTCGGAAGGAAAAGCCGGGCTGCGGCAAGGCGCAGCCCGGCGGCGAAAGGCGGGAAATCAGAAGGCGGCGACCACCTGTCCCTTGTAGCGCTCCTCGATGAACTTCCGCGTCTCGTCGCTGTTGAGCACCTTGGCGAGCTTGGCGACACGTGGGTCGCCCTTGGTTTCCGGGCGCGTCACGAGATATTCGCTCCAGACATTGTAGCCATCCTGGCCACGGTCGATGAGCAGCGCCTTCTCGATGTCGAGCTTGGCTTCGAAGACATAGTTGCCGTTGAGTGCCGCCAGATCGACTTCACCCAGCGCGCGCGGCAGGAGGGCGGATTCCAGCTCGACGATCTTCAGGTTCTTCGGGTTCTCCACGATATCCTTGATGGTCGGCAGAGCGTCGTCGGGCGACGTCAGCTCCGGCTTGCCGGAGACCTTGATCAGGCCAAGCTTCTGCAGCAGCAGCAGCCCGCGCCCACCATTGACGGGGTCATTCGGAATCGCGACGGTCGCGCCATCCTCAAGCTTGTCGATCGCATCGATCTTCGTCGAATAGGCGACGAAGGGCTCGATATGCACGGGCACGATCGGAACGAGTTCCGTACCGCGCTGCTTGTTGTAGTCATTGAGGAACGGGCGGTACTGGTAGTAATTGGCGTCGAGTTCGCCGGAAACCAGCTGCGCGTTCGGCTGGATGTAATCCGTGAAGACGCGGATATCGAGATCGAGGCCGTCCTTGGCCAGGATCGGCTTCACGAATTCAAGGATTTCCGCGTGCGGGATGGCGGTGGCGCCGACGACGAGCGTCTCGTCCGCCTTGGCGGAGCCAAAGGCGGCAAGCGCCAGGCCGGCGGCGATGGTGATGGATTTCAGGATGCGCATGTGGGTCCTCCGAGCGCTGGTCATTTGCGGGAAAAGTGGGTGACGAGGCGGTTGCCGCTCGCCTGGATGAGCTGGACGAAGACGATAAGGATCGCCACGCACACCAGCATGATTTCGGTCTGGAACCGGTGGTAGCCGTAGCGGATCGCCAGATCCCCGAGCCCGCCGCCGCCGATGGCGCCTGACATGGCGGTGTAGTCGACGAGCACGATGGCCGTGACGGTGACGGCGGCGAGCAGGCTGGGCAACGCCTCTGGCAGAACGGCGCGAAAAATCGTCTGGGTGGTCGAGGCGCCCATGGCGAGGCTCGCCTCGATGATGCCGCGATCGACCTCGCGCAGCGCCGTTTCCACCAGCCGTGCAAAAAACGGGGCCGTGCCGACGACGAGCGGGAAGATGACGCCGCGAATGCCGAGCGATGTGCCCGTGACGATGACCGTGATGGGCATCAGCACGATGAGCAGGATGATGAAGGGCACCGAGCGGATGATGCTCAGCACGAAGGACAGGCTGCCATAGGCGACCGGCGCCTGGAACAGCTGCTGCCGGCCGGTGAGGAAGAGCAGGATGCCGAGCGGCAGGCCGACGAGGACGGTGAGCAGCAGCGCGCCGCCGACCATGGCCAGCGTCTGGGCCAAGGCTGCACCGATATCGCCCCAGTAGAGATTTTCAAACGACATGGCGCGGCCTTTCCTCGACCTGCGGCAGGGGCAGCCCGGCCTGCAATTCCACATCGACGCCGCTCGCTCTCAGGCCGGCGATCGCGCCGGCCACATCCCTCCCGCTGAGCGATACGGTGAACTGGGCATAGGGGGTCTCGCGGATGTGACCGACGCGACCGGCAAGGATTGCGTAGTCCACGAGGTTTTCGCGGGCGATACGGCCGAGAATGGGTTTGTGTGCGGCAGGCCCCGTGAAGGTGAGGCGCACCGCGCGACCGCCGAGATCGGAGGCGGCGATCGCATCCAGCGAGCCGCCATCCGGCTCGGCCTCCCGCACGAGGCGCAGCGTCGCGGCATGGCGCGGATGCAGAAAGACATCCGTCACCGGCCCCTCCTCCACCACGCGGCCACGGTCGAGCACAGCGACGCGGTCGCAGGTTCGGCGGATGACGTCCATCTCGTGGGTGATGAGCACGACGGTGACGCCGAGATCGCGGTTGATCTGGCGCAGCAGGTCGAGCACGGCACCCGTCGTCTGCGGGTCGAGCGCACTCGTCGCCTCGTCGCAGAGCAGCACCTGCGGCTCGGAGGCCAGCGCCCTGGCTATGCCGACGCGCTGCTTCTGCCCGCCCGACAGCTGACGCGGATATTTTGTCGCGTGTTCGGACAGGCCGACGCGCTCGAGCAGTGCTGCCACGCGCTCGGCGATCTCGATCTTGCCGTACTGGCCGGTCAGCTCCAGCGGATAGGCGACATTGCCGGCGACGGTACGGGCGCTGAGCAGGTTGAAATGCTGGAACACCATGCCGATCGACCGGCGCAGGTCCCGCAGCCGTTCACCCCTTGCATCCGTCACCCGCTCGCCGGCGACGAAAACCTCGCCACCATCAGGGCGCTCGAGCAGGTTGATCAACCGCACCAGCGTGGACTTCCCCGCACCGGAGGAGCCGATGATGCCAAAAATCTCGCCCTTGGCGATGGTGAGGTCGATGCCGTCGAGGGCCGCGACCGCGCCTTCCTTGCCGGCAAAGCTTTTCGTGATGCCTTCGAGCCGGATCATCGTGTCAGCCCGCGCTCGCGCCGATGCGCCACTGATAGGGCGGCGGCGTGCCGTTGACGGCGAAGTCGCCGATGATGCGATGCTTGTAGATGCGCGGATTGTGGGAGGCCAGCGTGCGGGCATTGCGCCAGTGACGATCGAGGCCGGCAGGCTTCTTGGTCGCGGACGCACCAAGCGCATCGAACAGCAGGGTCGAGGCCTCGAGGATCAGGTCGGAAACGACCGTCTGGGCCTGCGCCGCTTCAAGCTCGGCAATCGCGTTCGCCTTTTCCTCGGCATCGGCGTCGTCTGCGAAATGCGCCTCGAAGGCACGCTGCAGGCTGGCGGCCGCCTGAAGCGTGATGGCGGTCGCGGCGTAGGCAGCCGCACGGATGCGGCCGACAACCTGCAGCACCTGCGGGTCCTCGCTGGAACGCGCGGCGGCGGCATGGGTATAGGTGCGGCGGCGCTCGGCGACAGCCTTGGCGACGTCATTCGTGATCGCCCGGCCGATGCCGGCGAGCGTTGCGAGATGCACGAGCTGGTAGAAGGCGGCCGAATATTTGAAGCGCTCGTCGTCGATGACGATATCCTGCGGCTCCACCGTCACATCGCGGAAGGTCGTCGTGCCGCTCGCCGTCAGGATCTGGCCAAAACCGTCCCAGTCGTCGACGACGTCGACGCCCTCGGCATGACGACGCACGGCGACCGAAATACCCTCGCCCTGCGCATTGGAGGCGCCGACATCGATCCAGTCGGCAAAGAGCGAGCCGGTCGTATAATATTTCGCGCCGTTGAGAACGAGCCTGCCATCCTTCTCCGCGACATTGGTCGAGAAGCGGTCGAGGGCGGCACCGGTGCCGATCTCGCTCCAGGCATTGCCGGTGATCTCGCCGCCGCCGATGCGGCCGAGCCAAAGGCCGCGACGCTCGGCATCCTTGGTGTTGAGGATGTCCTCGGTGAAACCGAAATGGCCGCGCAGCGCCTGCGTAATATTGGAATCGGCCGCCGAAAGCTCGATCAGCAAGTTGAAGAACTGCGGCAGGCTGGCACCCTTACCGCCGGCTTCCACGGGCAGGCGCACCGCACCGAAACCCGCTTCCTTCAGGCGGCGGATGGCCTCGTGCGGCAGGCCGCGGTTGAGATCACGCTCGGTCGCGCTCGTCGCGATCTCTACGAAGATCGGCCGGAACGGCGCAGCCAGTGCTTCATATCCTTCACCGGGGCCGGCGCCCCAGGCGTTTTCGATCTGCGTCATGCTACCCTGCTTCTCGCTGTCGCGCCGGGGGTGATGTGCCCGGCCACGTTTGGAATTGATCGCGAGAGTAGCCTTCGCCTTACCGAAATACAGAAATTCTATCTTTTATATGTATTTTAAAGTGGAATGACGTTTCTTTTTACGTGGCCGGCTTGAGAGGAGCCATCCCGAACGCCCCTCTCACCCATCTCCGGCACTCCGGCGGGATTTTCGCGAGCGGGCCGGCAAAGCGAAAACTTTTCCCGTCTTCGCCGTCATTTTGAGCGGACCTGCCTTTGAATGCGCTGAAAAGCATATAATTCTTATAGACAATAAGCGCAGGGGATTTTCATGGCAGCAGAGAATGCGAAGATCGTTGATTTCCAGGCCTATCGCGATGCCCGCCGCAAGCCGGCAGCGCCCGTCGCGGCCCTGCCCGTCGGGCAGGCCATCAGCGGCCTGCAGCCAATGATGGTATGGGTGCCGGTCTGGACCTTCGTGCCCATGATGCCGAGCCCGTGGATCCATGCGCAGTGAGCTCCTGGCGAGTTTTCCCCAGCCGGAACACCATGACCCCTCCGAGGCGATCTGCCTGCGCACCGGCCAGAACCTGCGGCGGCTGAGGACACGGCGGGGCTATTCCCTCGACCGCCTAGCCAAGGTTTCCGGCGTCAGTCGCGCCATGCTGGGGCAGATCGAGACGGGCAAGAGCAGCCCGACGCTGACCATC
Organism: Shinella sp. CPCC 101442; assembly: GCF_024704725.1. Taxonomy (GTDB): domain Bacteria; phylum Pseudomonadota; class Alphaproteobacteria; order Rhizobiales; family Rhizobiaceae; genus Shinella. Next base: position 686,047 of record NZ_JALIQS010000003.1, read on the forward strand.
CTCGCCAGGATTGCCGCGGCGCTGGAAGTCTCCTGCGGCTCGCTGATCATCGAGGACGAGGAGCCGACGACGGTGCTTTTGACGCGCGCCGCCTCCAAGACGCTCTCCTCCAGCGACGGCCGGTTCGAGACACGCGCGCTCTTTCCCTATGAAGGCGACCGGACGGTGGAGTTTTACGAACTTCGCCTCGCGCCCCACCACGCCGAGCGCGCCGATGCGCACCGCGACGGCACCGTGGAAAATCTCGTCGTCGCCGAAGGCACGGTCGAGGTGGTGGTGGGCAAGCAGCCCTATATCCTCGGCGAGGGCGATGCGCTGGTCTTCGAGGCGGACGTGCCGCACGTTTATCGCAACATGACGGGCGGCCCGGCACTGGTCTATCTCGTCTCGACCTATCGCGAAGTGATCCACATATAAAAGGCCTCCCCGAAGGGAGGCCCTGAAAGCGCGGTGCCGGTGGCCTTAAGCGGCCATGTTGCAGCACATCATCATGCCGCCGCACATCATCATCATCGGCATGCCGCCGCTCATCATGGACATCATGCGCTTGCAGCATTCCATGAACATGGCCTGATCCATGCCTTCCATCGGCTTCATTTCGCACATCATGCCGGTGTCGGTCATCTTGCAGGTCATCATGCCCATCATCATCGGCATCGGCATCATCATGGGCATGCCGCCCATCATCGGCATCATACCGTTCATGGGCATCATGCCGTTCATCATCGGCATCATGCCATTCATCATCGGCTGGCCCATGCCGCCCATCATCGCGTTCATCATCGGCATCATGTTCATGGCAGTGTTCATGGAGGTCTCCCGGCCGGCGGCCCGTGTTTCGCGTTTCAATGAGAGTGTGGGTAATTAATGCGCGAAACGACCTCAAGAGGATAAATCGTTCCAAGATTATTTCCTCCAATAGAACGAACACTTGGTTGGCCACAGACGAAAATCGGACTGATATCGCGGAAATCCCTCCAATATCTGAGAGGGCGGCGGCCCCTCCAGAACGAAAAACCCCGGCGCGAGGAGGAGCGCCGGGGCATTTGGCCGATTGGGTCGGGGCGTGGCGTCAGGCCAGCGCGATGGCCCGCTCCAGATCGGCGATCAGGTCATCGGGATGTTCGAGACCGATGGAGAGGCGCACGTAGCCCGGCGTGACGCCCGTCGCGAGCTGGTCCTCCAGCGAAAGCTGCGAGTGGGTGGTCGTCGAGGGATGGATCGCCAGCGAGCGCGCATCGCCGATATTGGCGAGATGGTAGAAGAGCTGGAGGCTGTCGATGAAGCGGCGGCCCGCCTCGCGCCCACCCTTCAGCTCGAACCCGACCAACGCACCGAAATAGCCGGGCTTGAAATACTTGTCCGCCCGCGCCTTGGCCGTGCCCTCCTGAAACTTCGGGAAGATCACGCGCTCGACCTTGGCGTGGCCCTTGAGGAATTCAGCGACCTTCACCGCGTTCTCGTTGTGCTGGCGCAGGCGCAGCGGCAGGGTTTCGAGGCCCTGGATGAACTGGAAGGCATTTTGCGGGCTGATGGCGGCTCCCAGATCGCGCAGCAGAACCGCGCGGGCGCGCAGAATGTAGGGGTGGAAGCCGATGGCCTCGGCCTTCTCGATCCAGGTCTTGCCCTGGTAGCTCGAATCCGGCTCCGTGAGGTTCGGCTGCCGATCAGGGTTTTCGGTCCAGGGGAAGGTGCCGCTGTCAATGATCGCACCGCCGATCGAGGTGCCGTGGCCGCCGATATATTTCGTCGTCGAATAGACGACGACGGCCGCCCCATGCTCCAGCGGACGAATAACCAGCGGCGCAGCCGTGTTGTCGACGATCAACGGAATGCCGTGCCGGCGGCCGATGGCGGCGACCTCGGCGATGGGGAACAGTTCCAGCTTCGGGTTCGGCAAGGATTCGGCGTAATAGGCGCGCGTGCGCTCGTCCGTGGCCTTTTCGAAAGCTTCCGGATCGGACGCATCGACGAAGCGTGTTTCGATGCCGAAGCTCTTCAGCGTCGCGGCAAAGAGCGCCCAGGTGCCGCCGTAGAGCCCGGCCGCGCTGACGATGTTATCGCCGGCGCGCGCGACATTCAGGATGGCGAAGGCCGATGCCGCCTGACCGGACGAGAGCGCGAGCGCGGCCGCCCCGCCTTCCAGCTCGGCAAGGCGCTGCTCGAAGGCATCCTGCGTCGGGTTGGAGACGCGGGTGTAGAGATGGCCAGGCGCCTCGAGCGCAAAGAGCTTGTCGGCGCCGTCGGTCCCGGGCAGCTGGAAGGAGGATGTCTGATAGATCGGAACGGCAACCGCGCCGGTCGTTGGATCGTAACGGAAGCTGCCGCCGTGCAGCGCAATGGTTTCCGGATGGCGGCTCTTGAAAGTCGCGGTTCCCGCCGGGACCTGAACGACATCGTGCTCGGCAACCTCGGGGGCTTGGTGGATCGTCATGACACTTCTCCTTGGGTAGGGGCGCTCAGGCGCGCGAGGGACGGACCGACAGAAGGACGCCGGCGACGAGGATGGCCGCAGCGGCCCAGAAAGCTTCCGGCGCGTACCACCGGATGCCGTAGAGATGGTCGTTGGTGCAGAGCGCCTGCGCGAGCGCGCAGAGATCCGTCGCCCCGGCAATGCAGGTCACCGCCTGGCGGACGGTGAGGTAGTCGGCTGCAACGACCTTGCTGAAGATCAGCCACCACCAGCCGAGCGACAGCAGCGCGAAGCCGCCGCCCGCGACGGCCACGGCGTGATGGGAAAGGCGCGCGCTAGACGTCATGGGAGATCCCCAGCTTCTCCAGCAGTGACCGGCGGAGCGCTACGAGGCTGGCATCGTCCCGGCGGCGCGGATGGGGCTGATCGACCCTGATTTCCGCAACGATGGAGGCCGGCCGGTCCGAGAGCACGATGACCCGGTCGGCAAGCAGCAGCGCCTCCTCGACATCATGCGTGACGAGCAGCGCGGTGAAGCCGGCGCTCTTCCAGAGGTCGAGCAGTTCGTTCTGCATGCGAAGCCGGGTCAGCGAGTCGAGTTTGCCGAAGGGTTCGTCGAGCAGGAGCAGCTTGGGATCGTTGACCAGCGCACGGGCAAGGGCCGCGCGCTGCGCCATGCCGCCCGAGAGCTGGTGCGGGTAGAAGTCCGCAAAGCCTTCCAGCTTGACGAGCTTCAGCACCTCGTCGATCCGAAACCCCTTCTCGCCGAGCAGGCCGCGGGCTTCGAGGCCCGTTGCGATATTGGCGCGCACGGTACGCCAGGGAAACAGCGTGGCATCCTGGAAGACGAGGATGCGGTCCGGGTTCGGCGCGGTGATCGGCCTTCCGTCCTCCAGCACCTTGCCCGTCGTCGCCGTTTCGAGGCCGGCGGCGAGGCGCAGAAGCGTGGACTTGCCGCAGCCGGAGGGGCCGAGCAGGGCGACGAATTCGCCCGGCGCAATCGTCAGGCTGACATTGTCGAGAACCTGCAGCGACTTGCCGTCGAGCTCATAGCGGTGGGAAACGCCTTCCACATCGAGAGCGATGCTTTCGACCGGCGTGGCTTCTGCGAGAGCAAGCGCCATCAGAGGATCCCCTTCTGCCAGCCGAGCAGGCGATCACGCGCCACGAAGAGCAGGCGCACGAGCCCGGCGCAGATCAGCGCCATGATGATCAGGGCCGCATAGACATTGGCATAGGCCGAATAGGCCGTGTTGAACTGGAGGTACCAGCCAAGGCCGAACTTGGCGCCGAGCATCTCGGCAACGACCAACACGGCGAAGGAATAGTAGAGCCCCATGAAGATGCCGACGAAGACGTTCGGCAGGGAGGCGGGGATCGCGACCTTGAAGATCAGGAAGCGGTTGTCGGCGCCGAGTGTGCGGGCAACGTCGTAGAAGGAGCGGTTGACCTGGCTCACGCCCGCCGCCGTGAGGATCGCGACCGGAATGCCGGAGGCCAATGCCACGAGGAAGATCGAGGCATGGAAGACCGACGGGAAGATAAAAAAGGTGCAGGGAATCCAGGCGCTTGCCGGAACCGGCCCGATCAATTTCAGAAGCGGCATGCCCCAGTAGGCAAAGCGTTTCGACCAGCCGAGCGCGACGCCGGCGGCGAAACCGACGAGGATGCCCGAGAAGAAGCCGAGCCCCCAGAGACGCCCGGTATAGGCAATGCAGATCAGCAGCCGGTCCCAGTCCGTTATGTAGACATGCAGGAGACCCTGCGGCGGCGAGAAGAACGGTTTCGGCAGCCAGCCGAGCTTGGCCGTCAGCACTTCCCAGACGCCCAGCCAGAGGCCGAGCACGATGAACCACGGCCCGTAATGGATGAGCGTGCGGCCGAAGCCGCCAAGCCTGTGCACCGTCACCGACAGCGCGAGGAAAATCCCCGCGCCGACGAGCATGATGATGGCAAAGAGCTCCGTCGCGCCCCAGCTGATGACATCGGGCAGACCATAGCTCAGCGCCGCGGTCAGGGACCACGTGCCGGCCGCAAAAAGCCCGTTGCGCCAGACGCCCCCGAAAGGCAGGGCGAGCGTTCGCCGCCCTGCCCCGCCGAATGTATCCTCGACCGCCGCACTCATGGCATCACGCGAAGATGTCGATGGTGATGCGGTTGGCGATCTCTTGCGGATCGGTGCCCGCATCGATGACGCCGGTCAGCTTGAGATCCTCGTAGCCGATCTGCACTTCCTTCAAGAGGTCCTTGCCGAACCAGTGATCGTGATAGGTGAAGGACGCGAGAACTTCCGTCAGATCCTCCAGCGAGAGACCCGGCTTCAGCGTCTCGAAGTACCATTTGGCCACTTCGTCCGGGTGCTTGGCCGTGTACTGGTGGATTTCGAGATTGGCGGCGGCGACCCGCTTGATGGCGTCCTTGTTGGCTTCGTAATAATCGCCGTTGACGCCGAGCACGCAGCAGACGCGGTCCTTGAACGTGCCGGTCTGCGTATCGGCGACGCGACGGAAACCGTGTTTCTTCTCATAGGAATAGGCCCAGGGATCCATATGCGCGACGGCATCGGCCTCGCCCTTCAGCACACCTTCGGCAACCAGATCGAAGGGGAAGACCTTCCAGGTGACATCTGTTTCCGGGTTGAGGCCGGCCTTGGCAAGCGCAACCGAGAAGGCGACGCGCGAGGGCGACATGACGTCGAACGTGCCGATCGTCTTGCCCTTGAGGTCGGTCAGCGTCTTGACGTCGGAATCGGGCTGAACGAGGATGCTCTGGCAGCCGCCATGCGAGCCGGCGAAAAGGCGCACGTCGAAACCCTGCTCAATCGGCTTCAGCCAGTCATAGAGCAGGCCCGGGCCGGCTTCCGCCTTGCGGGTGGCGAGCGCCTGGATGAGGGTCTGGCCGCTGGCGCCCTGATAGAACAGCTCCACATCGAGACCGTGCTTGGCGTAGATGCCCTTGGACAGGCCGAAACCGACCGGCGAATGGCAGGCGGCAACCTCGGTCCATTCGAGCTTGATCGGAATGAGATTACCGGCAATGGCGTAGCGTGTGGAACGCGCGCCGATCACGCCGGCGGCAGCGGCCACCGCCGTCACGCCGGCCGCCTTGATCAGGCCGCGGCGCGAAAGGCCCTTGGATAAAATTGTTTCGGATTGCTGGCTCATCGGAATGTCCCCTGACGTATGATGCAGCCAGCCTATCAAGAAATCATATTGTTTATAGATTTTATGGATTATATCTCCCGGCAAGCGGAGAATATTCTTTCATCGGGAAGCGATCGCGTGGATCGGCGTCCTCTCGCCGGTCGCGCGCGCCAAAACCAGCGGCTATCGGACGCGGCAAAGCCGGCAACGTTGACCCGCCGAATCCGTTGAAGCATAGTCCCGCAAAAGGAGACCTGCATGATTACTGGCTCTCAGTGCCGGGCAGCGCGAGCACTCGTCGAATACAGCCGGGAGCGTCTCGCAAAAGCCTCAGGCGTCGATATCGAGACGATTGCGCACTTCGAGCGCAAGCTCGGAAAACCCGATGACGGGGACATCGCCGCACTGCAGTCTTCGCTCGAGGTCGCGGGAGCCGTATTCCTGCCCGATGGAGATCGTGGCGGGATCGGCGTGCGGTTGAAATTCAACCGCTCCGAAACCCGGCGTATCGCGACATTGGAAGGCGAAGGCGGCGTCGTAGCGCACGATGACGTTCCGTAGGCTGTAGCGTATCGGCGCCACTCCGTTTCCATTTACGTTTACCACCCATACCCGTGCGGCACCCGGTCGGCCTGTCGCCGGCAATACCCGATAGGCGGTTGAACGCGACCTGCCGGCAAGGGTCTTCTCCAGATTAGAACAGTCTTCCTGAAAGCACGCCCCCGGCGCCAGCCCTCTCCGGCGTGCAATCGAGGCGTTGCGCCCCGGCCGTCTGGAATCCGCAGATCGAAACGGCGCCATCGCGGGGAAGCAATTTGCTTCGGAAACGCGCAAATTTGGATGTCGGTTTCTTAAATACAGTAATTTTATAGATAATATAAACATATCTTCCGATGCCTGGCGAAGCCGTCTTGCAGCGGAAGCTCAGTTCTTTTGAAAATGGGGACATTTCAATATGATAGTGCACAAGACCTTCCGGCGGGCCATCCAGTCGGCCGCGGCCGCCGCTTTCCTGGCAACCACCATGTTGTCAGGCCTCGCTCATGCCGGCCCGACGCTCGACAAGATCAACCAGCGCGGCGCCATCAAGGTCGGCGTCGGCACGACGCCCGGCTTCTTCGCGCCCAGCAGCGACGGCAAGTGGCAGGGCTTCTTCGTCGATTTCGGCCGCGCCCTGTCCATCGCCGTCTTCAACACGCCCGACAAGGTGGAATTCACCTCCTCCTCACCGCAGCAGCGTCTTCCGGCCCTCCAGAGCGGCGAGTTCGATATCCTGCTTTCAGGCGTGACGGTCACCGCGACCCGCGCCTTCAAGCTCGGCTTCCACTTCGGCCCGACGGTCTTCTATGACGGCCAGGGCATTCTCGTGCGCAAGGACCTCGGCGTGACCAAGGCCGCCGATCTCGACGGCGCGACCATCGGCGCGCAGAGCGGCACGACGGGCGAGTTGAACGTCGCGGACTTCTTCCGCAAGACGGGCAAGACCTTCACGCCCGTCACCATCGAGGACACCGGGCAGTTCATCGATGCGCTGGAATCCGGCCGCGTCGACGCGATCACGCAGGATTCGTCCGACCTCGTCGGCAAGCGCACCCAGCTGAAGAAGCCGGATGATTACGTGCTGCTGCCCGAGCGTCTTTCCAAGGAACCGCTCGCACCGGCGATTGCCGGCGGCGACGACCGCTGGCTGGAACTCGTTAACTGGACGGTGAACGCCACCATCCAGGCCGAGGAATGGGGCATCACCTCGGCGAATGTCGATGAGTTCCTGGAATCGGAAGACCCGGCCATCCAGCGTTTCCTCGGCGTCGATCCGTCCTTCGCCAAGGATCTCGGCCTCGATCCGAAATGGGCCTACAACATCATCAAGACCGTCGGCAATTACGGCGAGATCTATGACCGCAACCTCAAGCCGCTCGGCTGGGACCGTGGTTACAACAGCCTGTGGACCGATGGCGGCCTGCTCTATTCGCCGCCGTTCCGTTGATGTCTGACAGACGCGTGTTCCGCGCCGTCGTACCGGGTCCCCCACGACCCGGTACGTTTGGCAAGATCCGCGCCTGGTGGGGCGGCTGGCCGCTTGGCCAGCTCGCCTTTCTGGCCGTTCTTGCGCTTTTCGGCTGGCTGTTCGTCTCGAACGTGCTGGAAACCATGGCGCGCATCGGCATCCTGCCGGGTTTCGGCTTCCTCTCCAGTTCCGCCAATTTCGAAATCGGCGAAAGCGCCATCGCCTTTCGCGCGGGCGATACCTATCTGAGGGCAATCGCCGCCGGCCTCGTCAACACGCTGAAAGTCTCGCTGCTCGGCTGCGTGCTCGCCACCATCCTCGGCGTGGTCATCGGCGTCGCCGGCCTGTCGCGCAACCTGCTGCTTGCGGGCCTCGTGCGCTGGTTCATCGAGATCACGCGCAACACACCGCTTCTTCTGCAGCTCTTCTTCTGGATGGCGCTCGCCAAGGCCCTGCCCGCGCCACGCCAGGCGCCTGCCCTGTTCGAGACGGTCTTCCTCACCAATCGCGGCGTCTATATTCCTTCCTTGTCGCTCGAAGGCGGACCATTTGGTCTCCTCGCGGCCATCGCGCTTGCCGCAGCACTGGGCAGTGCCCTCCTTCTCCTGCTCCGTCTTGCCGGCCGTCTGACGCGCCGCTCCGGCACCGCGGCAATAACCCTTTCCCTGACGGCAATCCTGCTTCTGCTCGTTCTCTCCGGCACGCGCCCGATCGTACAGGCGCCAGCGCTGGCCGGCTTCAACATCCGCGGCGGGCTCAATCTCTCGCCGGAATTTGCCGCCCTCCTCACCGGCCTCGTGGTGAAATTTTCCGCCCTCATCGCCGAGATCGTGCGCGCCGGCATCCAGTCGGTCGGTACCGGCCAATGGGAGGCAGCGCGCGCACTCGGGCTGCATGACGGCCAGATCATCCGCCTCGTCGTGCTGCCGCAGGCGCTGCGCGTCATCACGCCGCTGACGACATCGAGCTATCTCGACCTCACCAAGGATTCGAGCCTGGCCGTGGCGATCGGGTTTCCGGACCTCGTCAGCATCATCAATACCACGGCCAACACGACCGGCCAGTCCATGGAGGCGCTGATCATCCTGATCGGCACGTTCCTCGCCATCAACCTTGCGCTTTCCGCGCTGATGAACCTCTACAACAACCGTGTCGCGATGCGGGGATCGACCCGATGACGACAGCCTCTCCCCGCCTGCTGACGACGCTGCGCACCGGGCTCTTCGGCACACGCGGCAACACGCTGATTACGGTCACGACACTGCTGCTGCTCTCGCAGATCCTGCCGCCGCTGTTCCGCTGGGTGGTGCTCGACGCCACGTTCACCGGCGATGCGACCGCCTGCACGCGCGACGGCGCCTGCTGGGCCTTCGTGACGGCGAAGCTGCGCTTCATCCTGTTCGCCTTCTATCCGTCGGAGCTGCTCTGGCGGCCGACACTGGTGATCCTGCTTCTCGCGGCGATCCTCACGGCCAGCGCCCTGCCACGCTTCTGGGGCCGTCCCCTGCTCATCGCCTGGCCGCTGACCATCCTCGCCTGCTGGCTTTTGATGCAGGGCGCCTTCACCGCAGCGCCGGTCCCCTCGAACCAGTGGGGCGGCCTGCCGGTCACGCTCTTCGTCTGGGCGGTCTGCTTTGCCGCGGCGACGCCGATCGCCGTGCTGCTGGCGCTTGCCCGCCGCTCGACGCTCGGCGGCCTCCGGACCTTCTCGGTGCTCTACATCGAACTGATGCGCGGCACGCCGATGGTCGGCATCCTCTATGTCGCCATGCTGATCCTGCCCATGGCGCTGCCGGATGCACTGTCGCTCGACAAGATGCTGCGCGCCATCATCATGATCACCCTGTTCTGGGCCGCCTATATCGCCGAGGTCATTCGCGCCGGCCTTCAGGCCATCCCCTCCGGCCAAAGAGAGGCGGCGACAGCACTCGGCCTCGGCTACTGGCGCATCCAGCAGCTGGTCATCCTGCCGCAGGCGTTCCGCATCGTCATTCCCGGCATGGTGAACCTCGCCATCGGCTTCCTACTCGCGACCTCGCTGCTTGCCGTCATCGGCATCTTCGACCTGCTCAACGCCGCGCGTGCCTCCGCCGCCGATCCGCAATGGCTCGGCTTCTACAACGAAGCCTATCTCGTCGTCGCCGTCGTCTATTTCGTCATCTGCTTCAGCGCGTCGCGCTACAGCCGCTGGCTGGAGAAGCGGCTCGCCTCCGGCGGAAAACGTCCATAGCCGTGAGGTTTATCCACGTCTCCACCGGCGATGAAAAATCCCATCCGCCGCCGCAGGAAGAAATATAATTCCTTACTGAAACCATAGAATTTATTATTCTGCCTTCGACCGGGCAGGCCGAAACCTGTCCTCTGATCGACAGCCCGCACGGCAGGATGACATTCATGACCCAAACCGACCAGCCTCTCGATTTCCTCTGGTTCATCCCCAGCTCCGGCGATGGTTCCTATCTCGGTTCCGACGATCTCTCCCGCCCGGCCGACCCCGGCTACTTCCGTGAGATCGCCGTCGCGGTCGACCGGCTCGGCTATTCGGGCGTGCTGATCCCGGTGGGCGCTGCCTGCGAGGAATCCTTCGTGCTGGCCGCAGATCTCGCCGCCCGCACGGAGCGGTTGAAATTCCTCGTGGCGATCCGCCCCGGCACCGCCACGCCGGCCTACTACGCCCGCCTCGCCGCGACGCTGGACCGCGTTTCGAACGGTCGCCTGCTGCTCAACATCGTGGTCGGCGGCAGCGCGCAGGAGCTTGCCGGCGATGGCATCTTCCTGCCGCATGACGAGCGCTACGACCACGCCTCGGAATTCTTCCAGGTGTTCAACGAACTGATCGAGACCGGCCACTCCACGCTCGACGGCAAGTACATCAAGGCCATCGACGCCAAGCTCGGCCTGCCGCCCGTGCAGCAACCGCGCCCGCCAATCTATTTCGGCGGCTCCTCGGACGCCGCCATCGATTTTGCTGGAGGCCTTGTCGACAAGTATCTGACCTGGGGCGAACCGCCGGCACAGGTGGCCGAAAAGATCGCGCATGCCCGCAAGGCAGCGGCGGCGAAGGGCCGGCAAGCCTCCTTCGGCATCCGCCTGCACCTGATCGTGCGCGAAACGGACGACGAGGCGTGGGAAGCCGCCGACCGGCTGATCTCGAAGCTCTCGGACGAAGCGATCGCATCGGCGCAGGAAGTGCTGACGAAGAACTCCGATTCCGTCGGCCAGGCGCGCATGGTGGCGCTGCACAACGGCCGGCGCGACAAGCTCGAAGTCTCGCCCAATCTCTGGGCCGGCATCGGCCTGGTGCGCTCGGGCGCCGGCACCGCACTTGTCGGCTCGCCGAAAACCGTCGCTGCGCGCCTTCGCGAATACCAGGCGCTGGGCATCGATACGGTCATCGCGTCGGGCTATCCGCATCTCGAAGAGGCCTATCGCGTCTCCGAACTGTTGTTCCCCGAGCTGGGTCTGCCCGGCCCGCACAACCAGCTCCGCTCCTCCTTCGGCGCCCACCAGGTCTTCGGCGGCGGCGGCCATGGCGGCAATGTCAAGCTCACCTCGGCGTCCTGACGCCACGTTCTCCGGGCCGTGAAAACGGCGAAACCGCTCGCGCTCCAGATCGGCGCGGGCGGTTTTTTTTCATGGGAGGATTTCTCCTGCGCCCCTCCCGCCCCGCCGATGTTGCGCTAAGGTGGCGCCGCAGGAATGGGAGACTCAAACATGCACACGGGAAATTCAGTCGCCGCGTCAATGGTTGAAGGGAGGGCAGCGTGACCGTCACCGATTTCGCAACCCGCACCTACGACCATAACTTCCGGCTGGACCCGATCGTGCGCAGCCTGCTCGATACGGATTTCTACAAGCTCCTGATGCTCCAGATGATCCGGCAGCTTCATCCGGACGTGAATGCGACCTTTTCCCTGATCAACCGCACGAAGAGCGTTCGGCTCGGCGAGATCATCGACGAGGGGGAACTGCGCGCCCAGCTCGACCATGCCCGAAGCCTGCGCTTCACCAAGAAGGAGCTGATCTGGCTCGCCGGCAATAGTTTTTACGGCAGGGCGCGCATGTTCGGCCCTGAATTCATCGCCTGGCTTACCGCCTTCCAGCTGCCCGATTACGAATTGCGCAAGGCCGACGGCCAGTACGAGCTGCATTTCTACGGCCCCTGGACGGATACGATGATGTGGGAGATCCCGGCGCTCACCATCATCAACGAGCTGAAATCCCGTGCCGCCATGCGCGACAAGGGGCGCTTCGCGCTCGATGTGCTCTACGCCCGCGCCAAGGCGCATCTCTGGGAAAAAGTGGAGCGGCTGCGGCTCCTGCCCGACCTTGTCATCTCGGATTTCGGCACGCGCCGCCGCCACAGCTTCCTCTGGCAGCGCTGGTGCGTCGAGGCGCTCAAGGAGGGGCTCGACGCGCGTTTCATCGGCACCTCCAACGTGCTGCTCGCCATGGATGCCGATCTCGAAGCCATCGGCACCAATGCGCACGAGCTGCCGATGGTCGCCGCGGCCCTTGCCGAGGACGACGCGGCCCTTGCCCGAGCCCCCTATCAGGTGCTCGAGGAATGGCGGCAACATTACAACGGCAACCTGCTCATCGCCCTGCCCGATGCCTTCGGCACCACGGCTTTCCTCGCCAAGGCGCCGGACTGGGTGGCGGACTGGACCGGTTTTCGCCCGGACAGCGCGCCGCCGATCGAGGGTGGCGAGCAGATCATCCGCTGGTGGAAGGAAAAAGGCCGCGATCCCCGCGAAAAGCTGCTGATCTTCTCCGACGGCATGGATGTCGATACGATCGAGGAAACCTACCGGCATTTTCACGGCCGCGTGCGCATGAGCTTCGGCTGGGGCACCAACCTGACCAACGACTTCCGCGGCTGCGATCCCGATGGCGGCAACGGGCTAGACCCGATCTCGCTGGTCTGCAAGGTGACGAGCGCCAACTGCCGCCCGGCGGTCAAGCTGTCGGACAATCCGCTGAAGGCGACGGGCGATCCCGCCGAAATAGAACGCTATCGCCGCGTCTTCGGAACGGATGTGCAGGAGGCACGCCCGGTGGAGGTTTAGGATGGAGGGACAGCCCGTCCCTCGCCTGCAGCGGCAATGGTCGAGAGCGCGGAGCGGATCGCCGAGGGCGAAGAGGCTTTCGCCAGCGCGCAGGTGGGCGTCGAAAGCGAGCCGACCCGGATCGACCGCCCGCCACGTGCATTGGCGAGCGCGAACATGGTCTCATCGGTAAGGTCGTCGCCAACGGCGATGGGCAGGCGCCCGGAAAAGGCCGGCTGCTCCAGATAGGTCGCCACGGCATCGCCCTTGTCGGCGCGCGCGGGGCGGATTTCGAACACCATCTTGCCCGGCTGTAACACCCAGTCCGGCCCCGCCTCATCGGCGAAGACCTGCATGATGCCTTCCAGCGCCGTGTCGAAGGCTGGCGCCAGCCGGTAGTGCGCAGCTACGGCCGCCCCCTTGTCCTCGATCAGCACCCCCTCCATCCACGCCGTCTGCTCGACCAGGCGCTGCTTGAGCGAAACGAAGGCCGGCGTGGCCACGGCAACGGCCGTCTCGCCGTCGGCACCCCGGAATTCCGCCCCGTGCAGCCCGGCAATCGGGAAGCGACAGGGTGAGAAGAGAGCATCCGCATAGGGCAGACTGCGCCCCGTCACCAGCGCGAGTGCGCCCTTGAGACGGTGGGCGACGGCCTGCAGGTCGCCTGAAAGCGACAGCGGCACCTGGATGGCATCGGGCGTCGCGGCGAGGTCGAGAAGTGTGCCGTCGATATCGAGAAACAGCGCCCAGCGATCCGGCTCGTCGATCAGGCGGCGCACCAGATGGCGGGTGGCGGCGTCCGTCGGCCGCAGTTTTTCCAGCTCGTCCATGACCTTGCAAGTAGATCGCGAGGCCGAGCCGACAAGGTCGCGCAGGAACAAGTTTTCACGCGCCGCATTGTGTCTTCGCCACGCAATCGCAGCAAGGGAGTAGCAATGGGCAATCGGAAAGCACCACGGACCGCGGACAACGACGCCCCCGTCACCCATGGAGCGGACGACCTGCCGATGGTCGCGGTTTCCAGCTACAATCTCGAACTGCGAAACAAGCAGGGGTTCATCGGTGATCGTGCCAACAAGTCCGCCTTTCGCGATGCGCTCGACACATGGCGAAAGCGCATCCGCAAGGGTGGCGACGATCCGCTGGGCGATGTTCCGACCGACGCGCTTTCCAAGAGGGACATCGATGCCCTGCTGAAGGAAGAGGACACGGAAGCGGCGGCTCTGGTGCGCGCCGCTGTGGACGATTTTGCGGTCGAGCTTGCCGAGGTCCTGATGCGCTACCTGAAGGAGGATGCCTGGAAGGAAACGGAACGGATCGCCGTCGGCGGCGGTTTCAAGGACAGCAAGACCGGCCTGATGGCGATCGCCCGCGCCCAGTTGCTGCTGAAAGCCGAAGGGGTGAAGGTTCGACTATCGCCCATCGCCCACCATCCGGATGAAGCGGGTCTCATCGGTGCCGTTCACCTCATCCCCTCCTGGATGCTGAAAGGGCACGATGCGATCCTTGCCGTGGATATCGGCGGCACGAACATCCGCGCCGGCGTCGTCAAGCTGAACCTTGATGACGACACGAATTTCGGCAAGGCCAAGGTCTGGAAATCGGAGCTTTGGCGTCATGCGGACGATGAGCCCAAACGCACCGCCACCATCGAATATCTCATACGCATGATCGAGGGTCTGATCGGCAAGGCGAACAAAGCCAAGCTGGCGCTCGCTCCCGTCATCGGCATCGGCTGCCCGGGCATCATCGCCGCCGACGGATCGATTGCGCGCGGCGGCCAGAACCTGCCGGGCGGCAATTGGGAAAGCACCCATTTCAACCTGCCGGAGGCACTGCGCAAGGAGATCCCCCGCATCGACGACCAGCCGACCTTCGTAATCATGCACAACGATGCCGTGGTGCAAGGCCTGTCGGAGGTTCCGCGCATGAGAGACGCCAAGGCATGGGCCGCCGTTACGATCGGAACGGGCCTCGGCAATGTCAGCTTCATCAGCAAGACCGACCAAAATCCAAAGCCGAAATGAAAAAGCCGCCCTCGGGCGGCTTCTTCCGGTCAGTTCAGGGTGGACCATTCCCGGCGCACCGTGTCCGCATCCTTGTTCAGATGCACATGGACGTCGACGTGATCGACCCAATCGAGCGGAATAAGATGGTGCTTGCCGTCCTCGGAATCGGTCCGGGTCAGCTTGATGCGGCTCTCGCCCTCCAGGTGGTCGACCGTGCCGACGTGACCGCCATCGGCGGCGCGTACTTCCATATGTTCGCGGATTTCATGTGCAGCGACCATTGTCGTTCTCCTTTGGTGAACTTGCCGCAGAAGAACGACAAACCCCGCCCACGGTTCCGCGCGACTTTGTCTGGCGTCAGGCGCGTTGCGGCATGCGCGGCGTGCTGGCAAGCAGCCTTTGCGTATAGGGATGGGCCGGTCGGGCGAGAATATCGCGCGTTGCGCCCTGCTCGACGATCCTGCCCTGCTCCAGCACCGCCAGCCGGTCGCAAAGCAGCGCCACCAGCGCGATATCGTGCGAGACGACGATGAAGGTCATGCGTGAGGAAAGACTGCGCATCAGGTCGATGATTCGGGTGCGCGTGGTGAGGTCGAGCGCGCTCACCACCTCGTCGGCAATCACGAGATCGGGTTTGGCGACGATGGCCCGGGCAATCGCGATGCGCTGGCGCTGGCCGCCGGAGAATTCGTGCGGATAACGGCTCGCCGCATCGGCCGGCAGATCGACATCGGCGAGCGCCCCGGCGACCGCACCGACAACATCCGTCTCGATCTTCAGGGAGCGCAGCGGCTCCGCGATGATGTCGAAGACGCGCTGGCGCGGATCGAGCGAGGAGTAGGGATCCTGAAAGACCGCCTGAACGCTGCGGCGAAAACCACGCATGAAGGCCCGGTCGCGCGGCTCCAGCGTCTCGCCGCGAAACGAGACCGTGCCTGTGGAGACGCGTTCGAGCCCGAGCAGCAGCTTCAGGAGCGTCGTCTTGCCCGAGCCGGATTCCCCGACGATCCCGAGATTGCTGCCAGCAGCAACCGCGAGGTCGATATCGTGCAGCACGCACTTTCCTCCGCCATAGGCGAAGGAAACGCCGGAGAGGTCGAGAAGCGTCATGGTGCGATCTCCAGGGCGGCATCGAAGGCCCGCGCGGCGGCAACGAGACCTTCAGTATAGGAATGGGCGGGGTGATCGAAGAGCGTGCCGACCGGCCCCGTCTCGATCAGTTCGCCATGGCGCATCACCAGCGCCCGCTCCGCGATGGTCGCGACGACCGGCAGATCATGGCTGATGAAGAGAAGGCCCATGCCCTCGTCGGACACCAGCCCCTGCAGCAGCTTCAGGATTTCGGCCTGCGTGGTGACGTCGAGCGCCGTCGTCGGCTCGTCTGCGATCAGGAGTTTCGGCCGGCAGGCGAGCGCCATGGCAATCGCCGCGCGCTGGCGCTGGCCACCGGAGATCGCATGGGGAAAGGCCCGCATGATGCGTTCGGGTTCCGGCAGCGCGACACGCTCCAAAAGGGCGAGGACACTCGCCCGCACCTGCGTTGTGCCAGGTTTGTGGCCGTCACGACGGGCACGGCGGCGCACCACCTCGCCCACCTGATCGCCGATCCGCATCAGGGGGTCGAGCGCGGTCATCGGCTCCTGGAAAACGGCGGCGACGCTCACCCCACGCAGCGGCACGAGATCGCGGTCGCGCGCGCCGATCACCTGATGGCCGTCGAGGAATATCGAGCCGCCGGTGCGCATGGTTTCCGGCAGAAGGCCGAGCACGGCAAGCGCCGTCAGCGACTTGCCCGAACCGGATTCGCCGATGAGGCCCACCCGCTCACCTGCGGCAATCGAGAAGGAAACGCCCGAGACGAGCGTACGCCCGGCCGCGCGGATGTCGAGATTTTCGACGGACAGCAAGGGGCTCACCGGCTTCTCCTCTTGGTCGGATCGGCAACCTCGCGCAGGCCGTCTGCGAAGAGATTGAGGCCGATGACGAGCGAGACCAGCGCCAGGCCGGGCGCGATGGCGCCGAAGGGCGCCGTATAGACGGAGGCCTGCGCCTCCTGCAGCAGCCGTCCCCAGGAGGCATTCGGCGGCGGCGCACCGAGGCCAAGATAGGAGAGCGACGCCTCGGCGATGACCGCCAGCCCGAATTGCAGGGCGAAACTGACGATCAGCGTCGGCCAGATATTGGGCAGCACATGGATGCGCACGATGCCCGGCCAGGACGTGCCGGAAATGCGCGCCGCCGTGATGTAGTCCATCGCAAGGATACGCTTGGCGAGGATGCGCGTCAGCCGTGCGACGATGGCCGAGCCGGCGATGCCGATGGCAAGGATCGCCGTCCAGAGGCTCGCGCCGCTGGATGCGACGATCAGCATGGCGAGCAGCAGCGTCGGAAAGGCGATGAGGATATCGAGGGCCGCAGCCAGCACGTCGTCGAGCGTGCGCGTGGCGAAGGCAGCGAACACGCCGATCGCGACACCGAGCAGCGCGCCGAGCGCCACCGCCCCGCAGCCGACGACGAGGGCGATGCGCGAGCCGATCATGATCTGGGTCATCAGATCGCGGCCGAGCCGGTCCGTGCCCGCCCAATGGGCGAGCGATGGACCTTCGAGCCGCCCGCCGACCATGTCGCCGACGCCATAGGGCGTCCAGACGAGCGAAAGAAGTGCCACGGCGACATGCAGGCCCACCAGCAGGCCGCCGACCGCGAGTGGCCAGGGAATGACGGGTTTTTGCGGCACGCGCGTGCCGGCTGTATCCGGCGCGCTCATGCACCACCTCCCGCGAGACGGCCGCGCAGGCGCGGGTCGATGAGGCGCTGGATGATATCGGCGGCAAAGCCGACCAGCAGCACCAGCAGGGTCGAGACGAAGAGCACGCCCTGCACATTGGGATAGTCGCGCTGCTCGATGCCGAGAAGCAACATGGAGCCGAGGCCCGGCAGCGCAAAGACCCGCTCCACCACGACAGCGCCGAGCAGCGTGGAGGCAAGCTCGATGCCGAGCACGGAGATCACCGGCACCGCGCCGTTGCGGATGCCATGGCGGACCAGCGCCTCGGAGAAGGTGGCGCCGAGCGCGCGGGCGGTGCGCAGGTAATCGCTGCCAAGCACATCCTGCGTCGCCGAACGCACGTAGCGGATCAGCGAGGCGGACATGACGATGGCGATGGTCACGACCGGCAAAACCAGCGCCTGCAAGGCCGCACCCGCCGATTGCCAGCCGCGCGATGGAAAACCGCCGGAGGGAAAGAGCCGGAGATTGACCGCGAAGACGGTGACGAGAAGGATGCCGATCCAGAACACCGGCACCGCGATGCCGAGCTGCGAGACGATGGAGATCAACCCGCCATACCAGCGGTTCTGGCGCACGACCGAGAGAATGCCGAGCGGCACCGCAAGACAAACGGCGACGAGGAAGGCAAGCAGGGTCAGCGGCACCGTGACGATGAGGCGCTTGCCGATCTCCTCAAGAACAGGCGCATCGGAAACAAAGGAATTGCCGAGGTCGAAGCGCGCAAGGCTGCCGGCGAAACGCAGAAACTGTTCGTAGAGCGGCAGGTCCGAGCCCACCTGCTTGCGCGCCGCCTCGATCTGCGCCGCATCGGCACCGACGGAAACCAGCGCATTGGCAGGGTCGCCCGGCAGAAGACGCAGCAGCACGAACAGGATGACGGCGGCGATGACGACCGACAGCGCCAGAATGACGGATCGGCGGATTATGTAGGAAAATATGGGTGTTACCTCTCACGCGCAAACGCCGCCCGAAGATAGTTCAGGCGGCGTTTCCTGTCGAGCGTGTCTCTTCGAGTGCGCTTACTCGGCCTTGGTGATGCCGTAGGCGAAGAACTGCGAGTTGAGGCCGTTCACCGGATAGCCGCCGACCGTTGCCTTCGACACGACGATCTGCGGGTAGAGATAGAACCAGTTGCTGGCCGCATCCTCCGCGATGAGCGTGTTGGCTTCCTTCAGCTTCTCGGTCTGTTCGGCTTCCGTGGCACTGGCTTCGGCCTGCTTGATCAGATCGACGACCTTCGGGTTGTTGTAGCCCCAGTAGAAGTCCGGATTACCGTAGAAGACGATGTCGCGGTGGTTGACATGCTCCTGCAGGGTCGCCTGGAAGTCATGCGCCTTGTAGATCTTCGTGTACCACTCGTTGGCGGTGATGACGTTGATCTCGACCTTCACGCCGATCTTGGCCAGTTCGCTCTGGATGAACTGCGCGGCGATCGGGTGCGGATCGTAGTTCGGGGTGTCGATGGTGAAGGTGAAACCGTCGGGATAGCCGGCTTCCTTCAGCAGCGCCTTGGCGCTTTCCGGGTCGTAGGCGTCAGTCTTCGTCAGATCGGCATACCAGGCGTCCGTCGGCGGCACGAAGGAGCCGATCAGCGTGCCGTAGTCGCCCCAGACGGCCTTCAGCAGCTTCTCGTCGTCGATGGCACGGGCCAGCGCCTTGCGGACCTTCACATTGTCGAAGGGCGCGACGCGGTCGTTATAGGCGAGCAGCAGCTTCGTCGTCGACTTGCCTTCGCTGACGGTGAATTCCGGGTTGTCCTTGAACTGCGCCAGCGAATCCGGGCTCTGCACGGAGGTGATGATGTCGACCGAACCAGTCAGAAGCGCATTGTTGAGCGCCGTCGCCTCGGTGAAGTACTGGAAGACCACTTCGCCGTTCTTCGGCTTGTCGCCCCAGTATTTGTCGAAACGGGCAATGGCCAGCGACGAGCCGCGGCGCCATTCCTGCAGCGCATAGGGGCCGGTGCCGTCTTCCTTCGCCTGGAAATCCGTCGCCTCGTCGTTGGCGATCCAGACGTAGCTCAGATTGTAGGGCAGCGAGATGGAACGGGAGGCGAGCTTCACGACGACGGTCGCGTCATCGGGCGTCTCGATGCCGGCGATCGACTTCAGGCTGTTCTTGCGCGAGCTCTTCGAGGCTTCGGCCGTCACGCGCTCGATGGAGAATTTCACGTCCTTGGAGGTGAGCGGCGCGCCGGAATGGAAGGTGACGCCCGGCTGCAGCGTGAACGTATAGGTGAGGCCGTCCTCGCTGACCTTGGTGTCCTTGGCGAGAACCGGCTCGACCGTGCCCGCATCCGTCAGGCGGAACAGCGCTTCATAGACATTGCCGTTAAAGGCTTCGTTGATGCCCTGTCCGGCGCCGGCCGTGTTGTCGAGGTTCTGCGGCTCATAGAGCGAACCGATATTGACCGTTGCGTCCGGATTGGCTTCCTGGGCAAGCGCGGGGCCGAAGACACCGGCGGCAAGGACAGCTGCGAGCGCCGTCGTCAGCACCCGGTTGCGGGTTTTGGAACCGCTCATTTCATTCTCCTGTTGCGAGATCGCCGTCTGCCGGCGTTCTGGTGGCGATTGTAGTTATCCTTGCGGAAGCATGATATCCGCGTCCACTCCAATTTGCGGAAATTAAAGGGAATTGTCTTTCAACGAAGGTCAAATCCATGGATAGTTTTCGCGCCTGCGAAGCGGGCGACAGCGGAAAGAAGCGAGGACGGAATGAGCGACATCGATCGCAAGAGGGCGGAAAAGCTGCTGGCGGCCGAAGGCCTGGACGGAATGGTTCTCTTCCGGCCGGAGGCCTTTCGCTACGCGACCGGCCTTGCCGCGGGTGTCGCGACCATGTGGGGACGCGCGGGCTCGGCCATCGCACTCGTTCCGGCCAACGCGGGCGCGCCGCTTGCCGCCATCATGAGCGATCACGCCGCAGGCAGCGCCCGCCCCATCGATATCCGCACCCACCGTATCTGGATCGACGGCGTCACCGTGACGAACGCAGCCTCGATTGCCGATGTCGATGCAGCCTATCGCGCCAGCGGCAATATCGGTCCGCGGCCGGAAACCTTCGACCAGGACGCCTGCTTCCGTCTGCTTGCCGACCTCCTTGCGGAACGCAACCTCTCCCGCGCCACGCTCGGCGTCGACCTCGATTTCATGCCGGCAGCCGATTTCGCTCGTCTCAAAAGCCTCATCCCTGAAGTCGACTGGCGCGATGCCTCCGACGTGCTGCGGCGGCTGCGGCTCATCAAGAATACACGCGAAATCGAACGGCTGCGCCGGGCCACGACTTGCGCCGAGGCCGGATTGGCAAGCCTCGCCCATGCCGCCCAGCCGGGCCTGCGCGCCGCCGATCTCTCCGCCGCCTGGCTCGCCGGCGCGCGCGCGGAAGCTATCCGCAACGGCCATGGCCTGTCTGGCCATTGGGATTACATTTCCATCGGCGCGGACCTGCAGAATGCCGGAGCCATGCTCGGCGATGGCGACCTCATCAAGGCGGATGTCGGTACGCTGGTCGATGGCTATTCCTCGGACGGCGCGCGCACGTTCGTCTGGGGCAAGCCCTCACCGCTTGCCGCCGATATCTACAAGGCGTTGCTGGAAACCTTCATGGCCGGCGTCGAGACGCTACGGCCTGGCCGACGCTTCGGCGACGTGCATGAAACCATGCTCGCGACCATGCGCCGGCATGGTTTCAAGGAATATTACCGGGGTCATTTCGGCCATTCCGTGGGTGCGGCCGCCGGTATCGAGGAGTGGCCCTTCCTTTCGCATGGCAACGACATCGTCATCGAGCCGGACATGGTGCTGGCGCTGGAAGCGCCCTTCTATGCCAATGGCATCGGCGCACTGATGATCGAGGAACAGTTCCTCATCTCGCCCGACGGGGCGCAGAGCATGAACCGGCTGCCACGAGAGCTGATATCGCTCGGAACCATCTGACGGCCTCAAACCGTCAGATGCCGGCGCGCCTCCTCGGTATCCAGCGTTTCGGCGGCCCCCTCATGCACGATCTCGCCACGATCCATGATGTAGACGTGGTCGGCCAGCTCGCGGCAGAAATCGAGATATTGCTCGACGAGCAGGATGGCCATGCCCGTTGTATCCCGCAGATAGCGGATCGCGCGGCCGATATCCTTGATGATCGACGGCTGGATGCCCTCGGTCGGTTCATCGAGCACGAGGATTTTCGGCCGCGTCACCAGCGCCCGACCGATTGCCAACTGTTGCTGCTGGCCACCCGAGAGGTCACCGCCGCGCCGCCCCAGCATGGATTGCAGCACCGGGAACAGGCTGAAGATCTCGTTCGGAATGAAGCGGTCCGACCGCCTCACCGGAGCGTAACCGGATTCAAGATTTTCCTTCACCGTCAGCAGCGGAAAGATCTCGCGCCCTTGCGGTACATAACCGATGCCCTGCTTGGCGCGATTATAGGGTGCCATGCCGTCGAGCTTGACATCGTTGAAGGCGACGCTGCCGGAGGAGAGCGGATGCTGGCCGGTAATCGCCCGCAGCAGGCTCGACTTGCCGACCCCGTTGCGGCCGAGCACGCAGGTGATCTTGCCCATCTCGGCATTCAGCGAGATGCCGCGCAGCGCCTGTGCGGCACCGTAGTGAAGATTGACGTTTTCGACGGTCAGCATGGCCTCATCTCCCCAGATAGTTCTCGATGACCTTCTGGTCGGCGCTGACGAAATCAATCGAGCCTTCTGCCAGAACAGAGCCTTCGGCAAGGCACGTCACCTTCACGCCGAGATCGCGGATGAAGCCCATGTCATGCTCGACGACGACCACCGAGCGGGTTTTTGCGATTTCCTTCAGCAGGATCGCCGTTTCCGCCGTCTCCGCATCGGTCATGCCGGCGACGGGCTCGTCCACCAGAAGCAGTTCCGGCTCCTGCGCCAGCAGCATGCCGATCTCCAGCCATTGTTTCTGGCCGTGGCTGAGATTGGCGGCAAAATCGTCCTTGCGGTTGGCGAGGCGCACCGTCGAGAGGATTTCCTCGATGCGCGCCTTGTCCTCGGCGGTGAGGCGATAGAACAGCGTGGAGAAGACGCCGCGGTTGCGGTTGAGGGCCAGTTCCAGATTGTCCCAGACCGTATGGCTCTCGAAGACCGTCGGCTTCTGGAACTTGCGGCCGATGCCGAGCTGGGCGATTTCGGCCTCGTCCTTCTGGGTGAGATCGATCGTACCCTTGAAGAAGACCTCGCCAGAATCCGGCCGCGTCTTGCCGGTGATGATATCCATCATCGTCGTCTTGCCGGCACCGTTCGGGCCGATGATCGCGCGCAGTTCGCCGGGCTCGATGACGAAGGACAGCGAATTCAAAGCCTTGAAACCATCAAAGGAGACGGAGACGCCGTCGAGGTAGAGGATGCTGTTCGGTTTTGTGTTGCCAACGAGGGTGTTCATGCCGGTCACTCCGCCGCCTGGGGTTCTGCCGCCGTCGCAAAGGTGCGCGCCTCTTCAGCCTCCCGCGCCTTACGGTATTCCTTGCGCCGTTCGACGAACTGGCGTGCCGTGCCGACTATGCCTCTAGGCAGGAAGAGCGTGACCAGCACGAAGAGGCCACCGAGCGCGAAGAGCCAGAATTCCGGGAAGGCGGCGGTAAAGATGCTCTTGCCGCCGTTGACGAGAATCGCGCCGACGATCGGGCCGATCAGCGTGCCGCGCCCGCCGACCGCCGTCCAGATGACGACCTCGATGGAATTGGCCGGGTCGAACTCGCCGGGATTGATGATGCCGACCTGCGGCACGTAGAGCGCGCCGGCAACGCCCGCCATCATCGCCGAGACAACGAAGGCGAAGAGCTTCATATGCTCGACCCGGTAGCCGAGGAAGCGCGTGCGGCTTTCGGCGTCGCGCACGCCGACGAGGATCTTGCCGTACTTGGAGCGCACGATGCCCGAGGTGATGATCAGTGACAGGGCGAGTGCTACCGCCGAGGCCGCAAAGAGTGCGGAGCGCGTGCCGTTTGCCTGGATGTTGAAGCCCAGGATATCCTTGAAGTCGGTGAGGCCGTTGTTGCCGCCGAAACCCATGTCGTTGCGGAAGAAGGCGAGCAGCAGGGCGAAGGTCATCGCCTGGGTGATGATCGACAGATAGACGCCGTTGACGCGCGAGCGGAAGGCGAACCAGCCGAAGACGAAGGCGAGCAGGCCGGGCACGACGATCGCCATCAGCGCGGCGAACCAGAACATGTCGAAGCCGTACCAGAACCAGGGCAGTTCCTTCCAGTTGAGGAAGACCATGAAGTCCGGCAGCAGCGGGTTGCCGTAGGAACCGCGCGCGCCGATCTGGCGCATCAGGTACATGCCCATGGCGTAGCCGCCGAGCGCGAAGAAGGCGGCATGGCCGAGCGAGAGGATGCCGCAGAAACCCCAGACGAGATCGAGCGCCAGCGCCAGCAGCGCATAGGTCAGGTACTTGCCGAACAGCGAGACGATATAGGTCGGCACATGCAGCGGATGGTCCGGCGCCGTCAGCAGGTTGAGCGCCGGAACGAGGGCCGCAAGCACCAGCAGGATCGCGACCGTGATGACGATGTTGCGCCCGAGCGCCTTGGCGAGAAACGACGTGATCATGCTTCCACCGCCCGTCCCTTGAGTGCGAAGAGCCCGCGGGGCCGCTTCTGGATGAAGAGGATGATCAGCACGAGCACGAGGATTTTTCCGAGCACGGCGCCGGCATAGGGCTCCAGGAACTTGTTGAGGATGCCGAGCGTGAAGGCGCCGACCAGCGTGCCCCAGAGATTGCCCACGCCGCCGAAGACCACGACCATGAAGCTGTCAATGATGTAGCCCTGGCCCAGGTTGGGCGAGACGTTGTCGATTTGGCTGAGTGCCACGCCGGCGATGCCCGCAATGCCCGAACCGAGCGCGAAGGTCAGTGCATCGACCCAGGGTGTCCTGATGCCCATCGAGGAGGCCATGCGACGGTTCTGCGTGACGGCACGCATCTGCAGGCCCATCGGCGTCTTCTTCAGGAGGAAGAGCAGGAAGGCGAAGACGGCGAGCGAAAAGACGATGATCCAGAGCCGGTTCCAGGTCACGGTGAGGCCGCCAAGTTCGAAGGCGCCGGACATCCAGGACGGATTGCCGACCTCCTGGTTCGTCGGCCCGAAGATCGAGCGCACGGCCTGCTGGAGAATCAACGAAACGCCCCAGGTGGCGAGTAGCGTTTCGAGCGGCCGGCCATAGAGGAAGCGGATGATGCCACGCTCCATGACGAGGCCGACCGCGCCGGTGACGAGGAAGGCGAGCGGCAGCGCGATCGCCAGCGACCAGGCGAAGGCGTCGGGATAGGAATTGCGGATGATCTCCTGCACCACGAAGGTGGTGTAGGCGCCGAGCATGACCATCTCGCCATGCGCCATGTTGATGATGCCCATCACGCCGAAGGTGATGGCAAGCCCGATCGCCGCGAGCAGCAGCACCGAGCCGAGCGACAGGCCGTACCAGATGTTCTGGCCGGCGGCCCAGAGTTGCAGCTGGTCCTCGATCTGCTGGATCCCAGTCTCGATATCCGGCCGCAGGCTTTCATCGGCAGAGGAGAGAGCGCCGGAAAGCAGCGACAGTGAATCCCGCCCGCCTGTCTCGACGACGGTGGCGATGGCGGCCTTCTTCTCCTCCACCGGCCGATCGGACACGAGGACGGAAGCCGCGCGGGCCTTTTCAAGCACGGCCTTGACCGCGCTGTCCGTTTCACCGGCAAGCGCCGCATCGAGGCCTTCGAGGGAATCGGCGGATGGCGTGCGCAGGATTGTCTGCGCTGCCTGGAGGCGAACGCCCGCATCAGGGCTCATCAGCGTCAGGCCGCCGAGTGCGGCGCGGATCACGCGGCGCAGCCCGTTGTTGACCTTGACCTTTTCGAGCGCCGCCTTGGCTTCCTCGCCGGCTGCGTCTCCCGTCAGGGCGTCGACGAGTTTGAAATTGGAACCGGCCGGCTTGACGATGAAAACCATGCCGTCGGATTTGCGCTGGTAGAGATCCCCCTCGGACAAGGCCTCCAGCGCCGGAACGATCTTCGGATCACCCGTCTTGGCGAGCGCTTCGACCTGCTTCTGGTTCTCCTGGAAACTGCCGCCGCCGAGCGCGTTGACCATCGTTCGCAGATCGTCTGCAGCTCTAAGGTCCGTCGCAAGCATCGTCACCATCACGCAGACAGCGACGAGCAGGCATTGCAGGAAACGATGGATGAGGCGCGCAGGCATCTCATGTCCTTGAGGTTGGGAAAGGACTGCATCCCGGCGCGTCATACGCCGGGATGCGAGTTTGGTCGCCGCGAAGGAGACGCGCGGCAGACATCAAGCCTTCGGGATCAGGAACCCTTGCCGCCGCACTTGCCGGTGGCGACGTTGAAGTTGCCGCACGACATCGGCGCACGCCAATCCGCGATCAGGTCCTTGGAGTCGGCCAGGAAGTCCGACCATTCGTCGCCGACCACCAGGCCGGGTGTTTCCCACACGGTCTCGAACTGGCCGTCGGCCTGGATTTCGCCGATCAGCACGGGCTTCGTGATGTGGTGGTTCGGCATCATGGTGGAGAGGCCGCCCGAGAGGTTCGGCACGGAGACACCGATCATCGCATCGAGCACGGCATCCGTATCCGTCGTGCCGGCCTTTTCAACGGCCTTCAGCCACATGTTGAAGCCGATATAGTGCGCTTCCATCGGGTCGTTGGTGACGCGCTTTTCGTTCTTGGTGAAGGCCTTCCACGTCTTGATGAACTCGGCATTCGACGGGTTCTCGACGGACTGGAAATAGTTCCAGGCAGCCAGGTGACCGACAAGCGGCGTCGTATCGAGACCGGCGAGTTCCTCTTCGCCGACCGAGAAGGCAACGACGGGAATGTCTTCCGCCTTGACGCCCTGGTTGCCAAGTTCCTTGTAGAAGGGAACGTTGGCGTCGCCGTTGATGGTGGAGACCACGGCGGTCTTCTTACCGGCCGAGCCGAACTTCTTGATGTCGGAGACGATCGTCTGCCAGTCGGAATGGCCGAACGGTGTGTAGTTGATCATGATGTCCTCAGGCTTCACGCCCTTGGAGATCAGGTAGGCTTCGAGAATCTTGTTGGTCGTGCGCGGATAGACATAGTCGGTACCGGCGAGAACCCAGCGCTCGACGCCTTCGTTCTCGGCGAGATAATCGACAGCCGGGATCGCCTGCTGGTTCGGCGCCGCACCCGTATAGAACACGTTGCGCTGGCTTTCTTCACCCTCGTACTGGACGGGGTAGAAGAGGATGGAGTTCAGCTCTTCGAAGACCGGCAGCACGGATTTGCGCGAAACGGACGTCCAGCAGCCGAACACGGCCGAGACCTTGTTGACCGATACCAGTTCGCGTGCCTTTTCGGCGAAGAGCGGCCAGTCGGATGCCGGGTCGACGACGACGGCTTCGAGCTTCTTGCCCAGCAGACCGCCCTTCTTGTTCTGCTCGTCGATGAGCATGAGCATGGCATCCTTGAGCGTCGTCTCGGAGATGGCCATGGTGCCGGAAAGCGAATGCAGGATGCCGACCTTGATCGTATCGTCGGCTGCGAAAGCGCCGTGGAAGGCGGTCGTCGAGAGAATGGCTGCAAGCAATGCGCCGGTGGCGCGCGCCTTGATGGACATGTCGGAACCCCTCTAGTTCTTTTTTTGACCGCAACGGGGCGGAAGCTTTTTTACCGTTGCTTAAGAAACTATCGGACAGCGATGCTGCGCTGCACATACGTCATATTGCGTAGTTGCCGGGGGTAAGTGGGAAGCTTTTGCCGCGATGCACCAATTTCGGGCATGCACCATCTGTGTTACGAAGGTTCGGACGGCCGGATAACGGGCCTTGGGAACAGCAGGAACACATGGCCGCACGCCAGCGCATCATACCGATCCGCCGCGAGTACAATCGCTGGGTCGCCAACCAGACGCTGGAGGACTATGCGCTGCGTTTCACAGCAAAGAGCGCACGGCGCTTCTCCTCCGACCGCATCTCGCAGACCGCGATCGGCGCCATCTCCTTCCTGGCGCTGGAAGCGATCGGCGGCGCGATCACCATGTCCTACGGCACGACGAACGCCATCGTTGCAATCGTCGTCGCCAGCCTGATGATCCTGCTGGTCGGCCTGCCGATCAGCCGCTATGCGATCCGCCACGGCGTCGATATCGATCTTCTCACGCGCGGTGCGAGTTTCGGCTATATCGGCTCGACGCTCACCTCGCTGATCTATGCAAGCTTCACCTTCATCCTGTTCGCCATCGAGGCCTCCATTATGTCCGGCGCGCTGGAGCTGGCGCTCGGCATACCGCTATGGATCGGCTACATCATATCCTCCGTCGTGGTCATCCCGCTGGTGACGCACGGCGTGCAGCTCATCTCGCGCTTCCAACTCATCACCCAGCCGTTCTGGATCGTGCTCAACATCCTCCCCTTCGTCTTCATCGCCTTCGCGGACTGGGAGAAGATCGACCTGTGGCTCGCCTATTCCGGCCTGCATCACGCTTCCGGCCCACCCGGCACCTATGCGCCCTTTAACCTCGTCGAGTTCGGCGCGGCCTCCGCCGTCATTTTCGCGCTGATGGCGCAGATCGGCGAACAGGTGGACTTTTTGCGCTTCCTGCCGCCGGATGGGCAGCGCAAGCTGCACCATCGCATTGCCGTGTTTCTCGCCGGCTCCGGCTGGGTCATCGTCGGCGCGCCGAAACTGATTGCCGGCTCGTTCCTCGTGGTGCTCGCGCTGTCGGCCGGCGTGCCCTCCACCCGGGCGGCCGATCCAGCGCAGATGTACTATACCGCCTTCGGCTACATGCTGCCGTGGGATAGCGCGGCCCTGCTGCTGATGGTCGCCTTCGTGGTGGTCTCGCAGCTCAAGATCAATGTGATGAACGCCTATGCGGGCTCGCTCGCCTGGTCGAACTTCTTCTCCCGCCTGACCCACAGCCATCCTGGCCGCGTCATCTGGCTCGTCTTCAATGTGGCGATCGCACTCCTCCTGATGGAGCTCGGTATCTACCGGCTCCTGGAGGAGACGCTCGGCGTCTTCTCGATCGTCGCCATGGCCTGGCTGTGTACGATTTCCGCCGATCTCTTCCTCAACAAGCCGCTCGGCCTCTCACCCCCCGGCATCGAGTTCAAGCGCGCCCATCTCTACGACATCAACCCGGTCGGTCTCGGCGCGATGACGCTGTCGGCGATCATCGCGCTCACCGCGCATTTCGGCACCTTCGGCGACATCCCCGCCTCGCTCGCCCCCTACATTGCCGCCATCGTCGCCTTCATCGCCTCGCCCGCCATCGCCTGGGCAACCGGCGGAAAATATTACCTGGCGCGAAAACCTCGGAAGAGCTGGGCAAAGCTGCACTCCATCACCTGCTCGATCTGCGAGCATCCCTTCGAGCCGGAAGACATGGCCTGGTGCCCGGCCTATGCCGCACCGATCTGCTCGCTCTGCTGTTCGCTCGACAGCCGCTGCCATGACCTCTGCAAGCCGAAAGCCCGCTTCAACGCGCAGGTGGCAGGTGTCGCAAAAACCATCCTGCCAGAGCAGGTAACGACAGCGCTTGCCACGCGTCTGGGCCGCTACGGCATCGCCACCGTGCTGTCGATCACCGGCATGGGCATCATCCTCGCCATGATCGCCCACCAGGTCGGCACGCATTCACCGGAGACGGCATCGGTGGTGGAGCGCACCATCGCCGTGGTCTTCTTCGTCTTCGCCGTGGTGGCGGGCGTCGTCTGCTGGTTCTATGTGCTGGCGCACGACAGCCGGGTCGTCGCGGAGGAGGAGTCGTCCCGCCAGACCACCCTGCTCCTCAAGGAAATCGCCGCCCACAGGAAGACCGACGCCGCACTCCAGCAGGCAAAGGAAACGGCTGAGGCCGCCAACCGCGCCAAGAGCCGCTATGTCGTCGGCCTCAGCCATGAATTGCGCACCCCGCTCAACGCCGTGCTCGGCTACGCCCAGGTTCTGGAGCGCGACGAGAGCATCCCCCCGCAGCGGCAGAACGCCATCCGCGTCATCAAGCGCAGCGCCGATCATCTCTCCGGCCTCATCGATGGCCTGCTCGACATTTCCAAGATCGAGGCCGGCAAGCTGCAGGTCTATTCCAACGAGATCCACATCCACGATTTCCTCGACCAGATCGTGGAAATGTTCCGCCCGCAGGCGCAGGCCAAGGGCGTCACCTTCACCCACACGCGCCCGGCGAACCTGCCGCATTACGTGCGCACCGATGAAAAGCGCCTGCGCCAAATTCTGGTGAACCTCATTTCCAACGCGCTGAAATTCACCGACCAGGGCAGCATCCGTCTTGACGTGGCCTATCGCAGCCAGGTCGCGACCTTCACCGTCGCCGACAGTGGTCGCGGCATTCTCGAAAAGGACCTGCCCCGCATCTTCGAGCCCTTCCAGCGGGGCGACGCCGAACACGGTCGCATGCCCGGTCTCGGCCTCGGCCTCACCATCACCCGCCTGCTCACCCAGACGCTCGGCGGCGAAATTTCCGTGAAAAGCGAACGCGGCACGGGCACCGAGTTTCGCGTGCGCCTGATGCTGTCAGCCGTCGACCGTCCGACGGTGCCGAAGGCTGCCGTGCAGCGCATCAAGGGCTATGGCGGCCGCCGCCGCACCATCCTCGTCGTCGATGACAATGCCGATCACCGCAATCTCATGGAAGAGGTGCTGCGCCCGCTCGACTTCACCGTGCTGACGGTAAAGAGCGGAGCGGATTGCCTGACGCTGATAGAAGGCCTGAAACCCGACCTCTTCCTCATCGATATCTCCATGCCCGGCATGAACGGCTGGGAACTGGTCGCGCGCCTGCGCGCGCTTGGCCAACCCGGTCCGATCATCATGCTGTCGGCCAATATCGGCGACGGCACGGCGGCCCATGCCGGCCATAACGATACGCTGGCAAAGCCATTCGACCTGCGCCAGCTCACAGACAAGCTTGCCCTGCAGATGGGCATCGACTGCATCTATCACGACGACGCAAAACCGGAAGCGCCTGCCAAGGTCAGCATCGTCATTCCGGCAGAGACCCATGTGCAGGAACTGATCCGTCTTGGCGAGATCGGCTATGTGCGCGGCATCGAGGCCAAGCTTTCGGAAATCGCCCGCAGCCCCGAACACCAGCCGTTCACCGAGGCCGTTCGCGCCTATGTCCAGGTCTTCGACCTCGCCGGCTACGATGCCTTCCTGAAAACCATGAACCAACAAGAAGGCGCCGCCCGTGACTGAGACAGCCACCCCGCGCGACATCGTCCTCATCGTCGATGATTCCCCCGAAGCTCTCGGCTTCCTGACGGAAGCGCTGGAGCAGACCGGCTTCTCCGTGCTGATCGCGACGTCAGGCGCTTCTGCGCTCAACATCGTCGATCGCATCACGCCCGACATCATCCTGCTCGATGCCGTCATGCCCGGCATGGACGGTTTCGAGACATGTCTCAGGCTGAAGGCGAACCCGTCGATCAGCCCCGTCCCCGTCGTCTTCATGACGGGGCTTACCGAGACGGAACATGTCGTGCGCGCGCTGGAGGCCGGTGGCGTCGACTATCTCACCAAGCCGATCAATATCGACGAGTTGCGCGCCCGCATCCGCGTGCACCTCACCAATGCCCGCTCCGCCCAGAGCGCCCGCGTGGCGCTCGATGCCGCCGGCCGTCACCTGCTGGCCGTCAGCGGCGAGGGGAAAATCCGCTGGTCGACCCCGCAGGCAACGCGTCTCGTCAATGCCGCAACGGGCAGCGACGAGGGACTGGATGCCATTTCCACCCATATCCGCGACTGGATGAAAACGCGTGGCACCGCACGCGAAAACACCTTCGGCATCCACCAGGCCGGCCAGGCGAGCCTGCAGCTCTCCTTCCTCGGCGCGATCGGCATGGACGAATATCTCTTCCGCCTCATCGCCGGAAACCGCCTGTCCGACGACGAGATCCTGCGCCAGCATTTCTCGCTTACCCAGCGGGAATCCGAGGTGTTGCTGTGGATCGCCAAGGGCAAATCGAACCGCGACATCGGCGAAATCCTCGGGCTCAGCGCCCGCACGGTCACCAAGCATCTCGAGCAGATCTACGTCAAACTCGGCGTGGAGAACCGCGCCTCCGCCGCCGTCAAGGCTGCCCACATCCTGCACGAGGTTTGAGCGCGGACAGCCCGCCCCTCAGACACAGCGGCTGGTGAGGCGACAGGAGTGGCACGCCCGCCTAAGCTTTGGCGCGTCCATTCATTTCGGCGATGCGACGATTTCTTCCCGCCGCAGACAGTTGCTCGATCCAGGGATAGGCGCTCACGATCACGATCCCCGCCATCACACCCGCCGCCCCGATCGCGAATTCCCGCGTCAGCGGCTCGCCCAGAAGCACGACACCCAGCAGAACACCGAACACCGGCGTCATAAACGAGAAGACGCCAAGCTGCGAGGCCCGGTACTTCGTGAGCAGCCAGAACCACGTCAGGAAGCTGAGGAAGGAAACCGCGAGCGCCTGGAAGGCGAGGTTCAGGAGCAGAGCCTGCGAGGGAACGAAGGTCGCCTCGCCCGCCATCACCGCGGCCCCGGTCAGAACCGGAAAGGCGGTCGCTAGCTGGTAGAACAGGACATGCGTGGCCGGAGCCGTGCTCAGCCGCGTCGTCCGGATAAGCACCGTCGTCAAACCCCAGGCCGCGCCGCCGATCAGCGCCAATCCGTCGCCCCAGAGCACGTCACCGAGACCGCCCGCCGCCTGATGGCCGTCCTGCGGCGCTAGAAAGGCAAAGGCGATGCCCATCGCGGCCAAGGCGATCCCGCCCCACTGGATTGCCGAAAGGCGCTCGGAAGGCAGTTTCCAATGCAGGCCGAGCGCCGCGAAAATCGGGGCCGTATAAAGGAAGACCACGACGTGCGAGGCAGACGTGTGCTTGAGCGCCTCGCCGACGAGAAAGAACTCGAAAGCGAACAAGAGACCGGCACAAACGCCGAGCATCGCGGTCTTCCCCCACAGATCCACCTTCTGCCGTCGGGCGCAGATCAAGGCGAACACGCAGAGCGCAGCAAGCCCGGATCGCAGGCCGATCTGCAGCACCGGCGCGGCGAACACGCTGGTGGATTTCAGGCCGATCTGCTGAAAGGCCCAGATAAGGCAGATGCCGACCATGAGGCCGACGGCCGTGATGTCGATGGATTTGCGGCTGTCCAAGATCGTCTCTCCGATTTCGCAAACCGCAATAGCATTTGGCAGGAAAGGCAGATATAACGACTTCATGACAGTCGGTATAGAAAACCTGACAGACGCTTCCGGCGCCGCGCATTTTCGCGACGTGCCCTTTCGCGACGCCCTGCCCTACCCTCTATACTTCCGCTCCGCGCAGATGCCGCAAAACGCGACCTATCCGCGCCATAGCCATCCCTGGGGTGAGTTCGTCTACTCCTACAGCGGCATGATGGAGGTCAGCCTCTCCGACGCGCACTATCTCGCCCCGCCGCACTACGCGGTCTGGCTGCCGCCCGGCATCGAACATCGGGGGCTGAACCGTCATGCCGCCGTTCATTGCTCGCTCTATGTCGATCCTTCGCTCTGCGGTAGCCTTCCGCAGGAGACCACGGCGCTCGAAGTCAGTCCGCTGCTGCGCGCGATGCTGGAGTATCTGCGCGAGAACGGCGATCGGGACCACGGGGCTGCCGAACATCTTCGTTTCCTCCGGGTCGTCATCGATCTCGTCACGGCCGCGCCGAATGTCGGCACCTACCTGCCCTGGTCGGTCGATCCGCTGCTTGAACCGGTGCTGACCCACCTCCAGGAACATCCTGCCGACAACCTTTCCCTTGCCGAACATGCGCGCCGCGCCGCAACAGCGGAACGGACCCTGATCCGCCGATGCCTGCGCGATCTCGGCATACCCTTCGCCGAATGGAAACAGCGGCTGCGGGTCGTCAAGGCCATGCCCATGCTCGAGGCGAACGATACCGTCGAAAACATCTCGGCCGCCTTGGGATACAGCAATGCCTCTTCCTTTATCGCCATGTTCAAACGCATGACCGGCACGACACCCGACGACTACCGGGCTTCGGCGCGGTAGTCGCGGCAACAGCACAGCGCGCCCCGCCCCACAAATGCGATGCGGATCGCGTCGCTCTGGAATTCCGCTGGCTTGCCGATGGGATTTGAATATCTATCGGTAGAGGGTATCAACACGCGACGGCGTTCCTGGCGGGGAGAACGGATAGATCTTGAGCAGCGAAACCGAGAAGCCGAAACCGGCTGCCAACAGGGCGACACGTCTTACAATCCTGTGCCGCGGCGCGACCCTGGCCAATCGACAATCGCGTCTCTCCTCCGATGAGCCGCTGCTGCCCAAAGAGCAGGTGCGGTTGCGGGCGCTTGCGCGCAGCCTTCGTCTCTTCGATTCGGTTGTGTATGCACCGGAGCGCGCGGCAGCCGAAACCGCCGCGGCCTTTTCCCCCGAGGCGACATCGTGTCCGGCACTGAGGGATATCGACTATGGAGAATGGGCTGGCCGAACGGTCACGGAGATCGCAGAACGGTTCCCGGAAGAGCTGCAGCGCTGGCAGGCGGACCCGACTTCCGCCCCGCATGGCGGCGAGCCCTTCGAGGCAGCGCAGGCGCGGGTATCGGCATGGCTGGAGGGTCTTCATTCGGCGGGCGGAAACACGCTGGCCGTGACACACGCCATTCTCCTGAAGCTGCTTTTCCTCCATGTGACCGGCGCGCCCCTCGCCTCGATAGCGCGCATCGACGTCGAGCCGCTGGGCCTGCTGGCATTAACCAGCGATGGCCGGCGTTGGGCGCTTCGCAGCTTTGGGCCGGGATTGCCGGGCAGCGATGAGGCTGCGGATTGATCGCTCAAAGCCGGAAGACGCCAATTGTGACGCTGCCACCCGCAGCATCCGCTTGTCGATCCCGTCACGACGACTTGAGGCAGCGACGTCTGCGTGAAGCGCGCCCGTAGCGCAACGGACAAAGGCTGACGGAAGTTTGATGCCGGATGAGCCGCAAAACAAAAGGGACCGGTTTCCCGATCCCTTTCGTTCCGTGCATGGCACGTCGTTTACTGACCGAGCGCGAACGTCACGTTGACGACCACGGAATAGCTGTTTTCGCCCGTGGCAAGCGGTACGGCGCCACCTTCG
The DNA here is from genome assembly GCF_024704725.1 of Shinella sp. CPCC 101442. GTDB lineage: Bacteria > Pseudomonadota > Alphaproteobacteria > Rhizobiales > Rhizobiaceae > Shinella. Next base: position 720,555 of record NZ_JALIQS010000003.1, read on the forward strand.
GCGGCAAAGTCCTTGGCCATGGTGCGCATCATCGGCATGGGCTCGGCACGGTAGCTGGTTTCCGAAATTTCCAGGACACGCCCGAGACCGACGCCCGCAGCGTCCGTCAATTCCTTCGCCTTTGCTATGGCGTTCTCGACAGCATTCCTGCGTGCAGCGCTGATGACCGTTTCCGGCTTGTCATTGGTGAAACGGATGCCACCGCCCTGGTTGGCGCCGAGCGACACCGCCTTGTCCATGATTTCACCGAGCTTGGAGAGATCGCGCACGCGCAACGTGACCGTGTTGGTGACCTGGAAGCCGGTCAGCACCGGCGGCGGGTTTTCGCCGTTCGTGCTCTGCGGAAAACTGTACTGCGGATTGATCATGAAGCCAGACGTCTGCACATCCCGCCCCTCGATCCCGGCTTCCCTCAGCGCGGCAAGGATTTCGGCCATGGCCTTGTTGTTGGCGTCGAGCGCCTCGCGGGCGGTCTTCGCATCCTTGACGACGCCAAGGTCGATCAGCGCCATGTCGGGCGCGGCGACGGCCGAGCCTTCGCCGGTCACGACCACCGTCGCCGCACGCGGCGTTGCGGCATCTTCGGCCTTCGCCGCAAGCGGCAGGGCTGCGGCAAGAGCAAGCGAGAGCGCGACAAGGCTGGCGCCGGTGCGGCGGCCGAGGATTCCGTGGATCATGTTGGAATATCTCCTGATAGTTGTGTCCCTGACACCGTTCTTCGCTTGCTATTGTGTAGAGAATACGGCGACGCTTGTGAGGAAAGCCGATTTCGTCTAGACGATCTTCAACCGTCGGCCGCCATTGACCGACGGCCCCGGCAAACCGCCGGTCGGGCCTGTAGCTCAATGGTTAGAGCCGGCGGCTCATAACCGCTTGGTTGGGGGTTCGAGTCCCTCCGGGCCCACCATTCCCCATCATCGAGTATAGTCCAGTTTGGATGAAGGGATGCGAGATAATCGCGGTTTTTCAATGGGTTTCAGCGCTTCATTTGTCCAAAGAGGTTTGCCTGCGAGCGGCGGCATCCGGCCAAATGTTGGTAGCTTCGTTGGTGTTTGTTCGCTTCTTGAGGCAAAATACCGACAATGCCTTTGACCGAAGTGTTCTGCCGGAATGCCAAACCCGCCGAAAAGCCCCAGAAAATCAGTGATGGCGGCGGTCTTTTCCTGCTCATCGAACCACGGGGAAGTAAGCTTTGGCGACTGGCTTACCGCTTTCACGGCAAGCAGAAGACGCTTTCCTTTGGTATTTACCCGGCCGTCAGCCTGAAGGATGCGCGCAACTATCGCGACCGGGCCAAGGGGTTGCTGGCGCGTGGTATCGATCCCGGCGAGCATAAGAAGCAGGAAAAGCGAAAGAAGCGGCTTGAGGCCGGCAGTACGTTCGAAACCGCCGCACGGGAATGGTTCGACGCGTAGAAAGCGGGGGGACAGAAGGCTACGCCGACCGGATTGTTCGCAGGCTTGAAGTCGACGTCTTCAAGGTCATCGGCCGCAGGCCCATCAACGACATCGAGCCGCCGGAATTGCTGGACGCGATTCGCCAGATCGAAAAGCGCGGCGCCATTGTTCTCGCAAGACGCCTCATGCAGGTTTCCAGACAGGTCTTCCGATACGCAATCGCCAGCGGGCTTGCGACCCGCGATCCGTCTCAGGACATTCGCGGCGCATTGCGGTCCGCCGGCCCCAAGAAGCACCGGACTGCGCTGGCAGGAAACCAATCTTCCCAAGGTCCTGCCAATGCTGGCAACGTCTTTTATGTTCGCATGTCCGGTGATGGACATGCCTTCAACCCCGTGCAGCCTGTTTCGGCGACGGTGGGGATGCGGCTGCGGCCCCTGCTGGCTGCGCGTCAGGGCCGGCATCACGCGTGCGTGATTTCCCATCGTGTCAAAAATGGACGGAGACACCCTGACTCCGTTTCAATAACCCTCCTGAAGAACGAAGGCTTGTGTTCGCGCAGGCGCTACAGATTGCCCGCTCTCTGCGCCTTTGCGCGACACAGTGCCTGAAACGTGAATGTCGTCGTTCTCCGCTGTCGCCCCTTGGGGATCGCCCGGCGGTCAGCGTATCGCCGAATGTCGGCACGGCGGCGGCTGCTTTTTATACATTCCGGGAGTGAGCTGCGGCGAATTCCTGTCTTTTAAACGCTCGTTATCCGGGGAAATACGATGAGCACGACCTTTACCAGACAGGATTACAGCCTGGGTGTCAGTCCCGTTGATCTCGCCATCGCCGACATCGATGGGGATGGCAACCTTGACCTGGTGGTGACCAATGTGGGTTCCACGGCCAAGCTTCTGGTGTTGCTGGGGAACGGCACGGGAAGCTTCTCGACGTCGACAAACATCGACGTCACGACCGGCGACCCCAGCATGGGCTTCGCCAAGGTCGCCGACATGAACGGCGACGGCCATCTCGATATCGTCTTCGACAGTTACTACGACTACAGCGTCCGGGTACTGCTCAGCGATGGCGCGGGAGGCTATCAGGCCGGAACCCACGCGAGTTTCTGGTCTCGCCCCATGTCGATGGCGATCGGCGACGTCAATGGCGACGGCCGGACAGACGCGGTGACCACGAGCCAGAACGGTGTGATTACCGTGCTGTTGGGCGATGGGCAGGGCGGCTTCCAGAGCCCGATCAACAACGCGTCCATCACCTCCCGTTTTCCAGGTTACGTCACCCTGGCGGACATGAACGGCGATGGAAAGCTCGACATCGTCGCCTCCGGCAACTCTCCTCCGTTCGGCAGCGTCTCGGTAATGCTGGGTGATGGTGCCGGCGGCTTTACGGCCGTTACACATTACAGCATGGGAACGCGCCTGCCGGGCACCGTGACCGTTGCGGATGTCAACGGCGACGGCAAACTCGACGCCCTGACGACCAATATCGGAACGCCCGGCACGGTTTCGGTCCTGTTGGGCAATGGCAATGGCGGCTTCACATCCGCCACGGACATCAGCGTCGGCGCCAATCCCGGATCCCTCACAGTGGCGGACCTGAACGGCGACGGCAAGCTCGACCTCATCACCGCAAACTCCAACGCCAACAGCGTTTCGGTGCGGTGGGGAGACGGTAGCGGCAACTTCTCGGGCGGCACGGACATCGCCGTCGGCAGCATGCCGAAAACCGTCAAGGTGGCCGATGTCAACAAAGACGGCAGGATGGACATCGTCGTTACCGGCGTCATGGGCGGCGGCGTCACGGTGCTGCTGGGCGGCAAGAAGGCAGATGTCACGGCGATCTCGTCGAGTGCCACCGGCACGCTGAAAACCGGCGATACGGTTACCTTCACGCTGACGACCGACGTGCCCGTCACCGTGAACGGCACGCCGGAACTGGTGCTCAGCAATGGCGGGCGAGCGGTTTTTGCCGGGCTCGACGGTAACGGCAGGCCGACATTCACCTACACGGTCGTCGAGGGCGATACCGGCACGAACACTCTTTCCATTACCGGCATCGACAGCACCGCTGGCTCGATCGATGGATCGGCCGAGTTGAGCTTTGCGACGCCGCTCGGCGCCGTCGGCGGCAACGGAATCCATTCCCAGATAACCGCCGTGGATGTGAGCGGCGATGGCAAGCTCGACCTGCTGACCGCCAACCAATTTATGAGCACGGTTTCGATCCTTTTGGGTGATGGAACAGGCAATTTTTCCAGCCCGACGCAGGTCACGGTCGGCTCTGGTAACTACGCCCTCTATAGCCTTGCTACCGGCGACATAAATGGCGACGGCAAGATCGACCTGCTGACCGCCAATGGGACTGACGGCACAGTCTCCGTGCGTTTGGGCGATGGCGCGGGCAATTTTTCCGGCTCGACGGAGATCAGCGTCGGCGGCACACCCCAAGCCATCATCCTTGGTGATGTGAACGGCGACGGCAAGCTCGACATGGTCACGGCAGGCGGCGGTGTTGCCGTGCGGCTGGGCGATGGTGCCGGCAATTTCTCCAGTGCAATAAGCGTTGCAAGCTCGGGCTTGGCCGTGGCCCTTGCCGACGTGAACCGTGACGGCAAGCTCGACATGCTGATATCGGGCGGGCTCAACATCGCGGTGCGGCTGGGCGATGGTGCCGGTAATTTTTCCACTTCGGGCACGGCCAGTGTCGCCAGTTTACCGACGTACCTCACCGTTGTGGACTTGAATGGCGATGGCAAGCTCGACCTGCTGTCGGAGCATAATTCGTCCAACCAGGTTTCCGTGCGCCTGGGCAATGGCACCGGTGGCTTCTCCGGCTCGACGCAGCTGACCTTCGTACACAACGTCCGCGACATCGCAGTCGGCGATGTGAACGGCGATGGCAAGGCCGATGTGGTCGCGGCGAACGGCGGAAACGTGTCGGTGCGGCTGGGTGATGGGGCCGGCAATTTCTCCGCCTCGACGGATATCAGCGTGGCTGCCTCGTTGGACGTCATCAGCCTTGCGGACGTAAATGGCGATGGCAAACTTGATATTCTGGCGTCCTACAATGGCACCACGTGGGTCCTGCTAAACACCTCGCATACGGCGGCGTCTTTCGACGGCACGACCATTTCCACTGCGGACGGATCGGTAACCTGGCTCGAGGTGGACGCGACCCGGCCGGATGCGCCGACCCTCGCGCTTGCCAACGATACCGGCAGGTCCTCGACCGACCGTCTCACCAACGACGGCTCCCTGACGATAGGCAGGGAGGTTGGAGCAACGCTGAGCTACATCGTCGATGGCGGCCAAGCTTCGGCAAGCTACGATCCGACAGCGCTCGCGGAGGGCGAACACACGATCGAGGTGACGCAGACGGATCTTGCGGGCAACGTGTCCCTGGCCGGCAGCATCACATTTACAATCGATCGGACCGCACCGGACGCAGCCGTCCTGGCGCTGGCAACCGACAGTGGAAGGCCCCACGCGGACGGGATCACGAACGACGGTGCGATCACCATCGTGGGCGTGGAGGACGGCACGACACTAACCTTCTTCGTGGATGGTGTGGCGACCTCGAACTATGATGCTAATGCGCTTACCGACGGCGAGCATACGCTGGAGGCAATGGTGACGGATGCCGCGGGCAACGTTTCCACCACAAGCAGCCTCACGTTTACGCTCGACAGGGCCGCCCTGGCACCTGTTCTTGCCTTGACGTTGGACACGGGTGCGTCCCCGACCGACAAGATCACGAAGAGCAATGGCGCCCTGACCATCACGGGAGTGGAGGATGGTGCGACGCTGAGCTACGTCGTGGATGGCGGCGCCGCAACGTGGTACTACGATCCGGACGCGCTTGCCGATGGTGAGCATACGATAGAGGTGGTACAGAAGGATCTCGCCGGCAACGTCTCCAGCGCAGGCAGCATCACCTTCACGCTCGACCGCAACGCGCCAGACGCGGTGGTCCTGGCGCTGGCATCCGACACGGGAACGTCCGCTACGGACAAGCTCACGAACAGCGGCGCGCTGGCGATCTCCGGTCTGGAGGACGGCACGACGCTGAGCTACATCGTGAATGGCGGCGCGGCATCGTCGAGCTTCGATCCCGATGCGCTTGCTGACGGCGAGCATACGGTGGAGGTGATGCAGACGGATGCGGCAGGCAACGTTTCCGACGCAGAGAGCATAACATTCACGATCGACAAGACCGTCGCGGTGCCTGTTCTTGCTCTGACATCGGATACGGGCTCGTCCTCGACCGACAAGATCACCAGCAGCGGTGCGCTGACAATCGCTAAGGAAAACAACGCCACGCTCAGCTATGTCGTCGATGGCGGGGCTGCATCGAGCAGCTACGATCCGTCCGCCCTTGCCGATGGCACGCACACCGTCGAGGTCATTCAGACGGATGCCGCGGGCAACATTTCCGACGCCGGCAGTATTGCGTTCACGCTCGACAGGTCCGCTTCGGCCCCTGTTCTTGCCTTGACATCGGACACAGGCTCCTCCCCGACCGACAAGATCTCCCGCAACGGTGCGCTGACAATCGCTAAGGAAAACAACGCCACGCTCAGCTATGTCGTCGATGGCGGGGCTGCATCGAGCAGCTACGATCCGTCCGCCCTTGCCGATGGCACGCACACCGTCGAGGTCATTCAGACGGATGCCGCGGGCAACATTTCCGACGCCGGCAGTATTGCGTTCACGCTCGACAGGTCCGCTTCGGCCCCTGTTCTTGCCTTGACATCGGACACAGGCTCCTCCCCGACCGACAAGATCTCCCGCAACGGTGCGCTGACAATCGCTAAGGAAAACAACGCCACGCTCAGCTATGTCGTCGATGGCGGGGCTGCATCGAGCAGCTACGATCCGTCCGCCCTTGCCGATGGTACGCACACCGTCGAGGTCATTCAGACGGATGCCGCAGGCAACATTTCCGACGCCGGCAGCATCACCTTCACCATCGACAAGACCGCTACAGCGCCTGTCCTTGCCTTGACATCGGATACCGGCTCATCCTCGACCGACAAGATCACCAGCAACGGCGCGCTGACAATCACCAAGGAAAATAACGCCACGCTGAGCTATGTCGTGGATGGAGGAACGGCGTCAAGCAGTTACAATCCGTCCGCCCTTGCCGACGGAGCACACACGGTCACGGTCGTGCAGACGGATGTCGCCGGCAATGTTTCCGATGCCCGTAGCATCACCTTCACGCTCGATCGGACAAAGCCTGTCATCCCGGTTCTATCCCTGAGCTCGGATACGGGCTCGTCCTCAAGCGACAGGATCACCAGCAACGGCGCGGTGACGATCACGGGGAAGGAAAGCGGGACGACGCTGAGCTACATCGTCGATGGAGGCCCGGCATCGAGCACCTACAATCCGTCCGCTCTCACCAATGGCGCCCATAGCGTGAAGGTGATCCAGACCGACAAGGCCGGCAACGTGTCGTCGGCCGGCACCCTGACCTTCACGCTGGACAGGGCTACGCCGACCGTGACCGGTGTCACCGCTTCCGGCCCGGGCGTCAGCGGCGGTTCAGGCACGCTTACCACCGGCCAGACCGCCGAGTTCAAGCTCACGCTCAGCGAGGCGGTGGTGCTGACGGGCGCCACCAAACTGACGTTGACGCTCAGCAACGGCAAGCAGGCCATCTTTGATGCCACGGCATCGAGCAACAAGACGCTCGTTTTCGACTACAAGGTTGCACTTGAGGACAAGGCGAGCGATCTCTCCGTCACGAAACTCAACCTCAACGGCGCCACCATCAAGGATGCCGCCGGCAATGTCCTCAACATTACAGGCGCCAGCATCAATCCGGCCGGCAAACTGGTCATCGACGGGTATACCGGCACATCGGCCACGGATGTCTTCAACGGCACTGTCGGTGCGGAGACGTTCCGTGGTCTGGGGGGCAACGACACCTATATCGTCAACAATGCCGGTGATGTGGTTGTGGAAGGCGCAAGCGCCGGCACCGATCTCGTCAAGGCATCGGTCAATTATACGCTGACCAGCAATGTCGAGAATCTGACGCTGACCGGCTCGTCAAAGCTCAGCGGTACGGGCAACACACTCGCCAACATCCTGACCGGCAACGACGCCGACAACGTGCTCGACGGCAAGGCCGGAGCAGACCGGATGACCGGTGGCAAGGGCAACGACACCTATGTCGTCGACATCGCCGGCGATGCGGTGGTGGAAGGCGCGAACGCCGGCACCGATCTCGTCAAGGCGTCGGTCAACTACACACTGACCGGCAATGTCGAGAACCTGACGCTGACCGGCTCCGCAAAGATCAACGGCGCGGGCAACACGCTCGCCAACATCCTCACCGGCAACAGCACGGACAACATCCTCGACGGCAAGTCCGGGAACGATACGCTTGTTGGCGCTGGTGGTGCCGACACGCTCCATGGCGGCGCAGGAGCTGACAAGCTGGCTGGTGGTTCCGGCGCGGATGTGTTCCTGTTCAAGGCGATCTCGGATACGACGGTCGCTGCCGCCGGCCGCGACACGATCATCGACTTCAACCGTGGCCAGGGAGACCGAATCAGCCTGAAGGCAATCGACGCCAATCTTGACCTGAAGAACGACCAGGCCTTCACGTTCATCGACACGCAAAAATTCCACAAGAAGGCGGGTGAACTGCGCTACGAGATCAAGAACGGCGACACATTCATCTCCGGTGATATCGATGGCGACGGCACGGCGGATCTGTCCATCAGGCTCGACCTCAGCCTGGCCATGAAGGTGACGGACTTCATCCTGTGATCGTGCCGGGCCCCAATCCGTCCTGGAGGAAATTCGCTGTGGCAAGTCACTTTGGGCGAATGCCGAGGTTCAGATACACGCCAGAGATAAATCGGAGTGGCGGCCGTCTGAAGCCGGCGGCGGCGACCACTCTCCAGTTCAAGGCGCCGGAAGGTCCGGCGCCTTGAGTGTTCGGTTCATCGCAGGGCGCTGGCGCGTCCCTAGATGATGAAGAAGTCCGTGTTGTTGATGCCCAGCCCCGGATCCAGTTTCGCGAATTGCACCGATCCACCTGCCGCGTTTCCGTTGGTGTCGTAGAACAGCTTCCCGGTATCCGTTTCGTAGATGATGCGGTCGCTCGAATCGCTCGCCGTACCGCTGACATTGGCGACAAATTGCGCGGCACTGAGCACGCCGACACCGACAATCGCGTTGAAGATGGCATTTTCCAGCCGGATCGTGTCATTGACGAAGCTGAAGTCGGTGATGGTATCGACGTTGGTTGCTCCAAGCGCCGTATTGAACAGGAATGTGTCGTTCCCGCCGCCGCCCGTCAGCGTGTCGTTGCCGGCCCGACCGTTCAGCGTATCGTTGCCACTGCCGCCGATCAGGATATTGCCACTGCTGTTGCCAGTCAGCGTATCGTTGAAAGCGGAGCCAGTCAGGTTTTCGATCGATGAGTAGGTATCACCCGCTGCATCGCCGGTGTTGCTGGCGGGGGTTGTCAGGCTTGCGACCACTCCGGCCGTGGCCGTCTGATAAGAAGCCCTGTCCGATCCATTGCCGCCGGACAGCGCATCTGCACCCGCGCCGCCGATCAGGGTGTCGTTGCCATCTTGCCCGAACAGACTGTCATTGCCGCCGAGCCCGAAAATGGTGTCGTTGCCAGTAGCACCGATGATACTGTTGGCGCTGTTCGTACCGGTAAGCGTATCGTTGAAATTGGAACCGGTGAGATTTTCGATCGATATGAAGGTGTCGCCTGCCGCATCACCGGTGTTGGCTGCCGGGCTAACAAGCGACGCGACGACGCCGACCGTGGCCGTCGCATAAGAGGCACGGTCGCCGCCTGCACCGCCATCAAGTATATCCGCACCCGCGCCACCGATCAGGTTGTCATTGCCATCCTGCCCGAACAGACTGTCATTGCCGCCGAGCCCGAAAATGGCGTCGTTGCCAATAGCGCCGACAATGTTGTTGGCACCATTGGTGCCAGTCAGTCTATCGTTGAAGTTGGAACCGGTGAGATTTTCTATGGATATGAAGGTGTCGCCGGCCGCATCACCGGTGTTGGCTGCCGGGCTAACAAGCGACGCGACGACGCCGACCGTGGCCGTCGCATAAGAGGCACGGTCGCCGCCTGCACCGCCATCAAGTATATCCGCACCCGCGCCACCGATCAGGTTGTCATTGCCATCCTGCCCGAACAGACTGTCATTGCCGCCGAGCCCGAAAATGGCGTCGTTGCCAATAGCACCGATAATGCTGTTGGCACCGTTGGTGCCAGTCAGTCTATCGTTGAAGTTGGAACCGGTGAGATTTTCGATCGACGAGTACGTGTCGCCAGCGGCCTCGCCGGTATTGCCAGCTGGGCTTGTCAGGCTGGCAACCACGGCCGCTGTCGCATTGACATATGTGGCACGGTCCGAACCGTTTCCGCCATCCAGAAGATCACCGCCTGCGCCACCATCCAGCAAGTCGTCGCCGCCCAGGCCATTCAGTTCGTCACGCACCGATGTGCCGCGCATCGTTTCACTGTCGTTGTCACCGAGGATGATCAGCTGGTCCGCTTCACCGGCACCCGGAAAGAAATCCTGCACCTGGAACTGCGACAGGTCGACGGTGGTCGCGCTGAGCATTTCGACGCGGAAGCGGTCAGGTGTACCGACCGCCGCGAAATCGACGACGAGATTGGCCGCAAGGCCGGCGCCGACCTGATCGGCGCGGATGACGACGAGCTTCGCGGGCGCCACGGCCTGGAATTCGATTTCCTCTATGGAGATGACGGTCGTATCGACGAGGCTGATGTCCCCGGTGGCCAGGATGCGGTCGGCATCGGCACCACCGTCGATCAGGTCGTTGGTAAAGGCACCGAGGCCGCCGCCCTGGAACGTATCGTTGCCGGCATTACCGGATGCGATATCGCGCAGGCTATCGATGGTGATCGTGTCGCTCGCAGCGTCGCTGACGCTGGTGCGGCTCAACTGGTTGACCTCGCCGGTGATCCGGCCACCGCCGCCGTCGGTGTCGCCGGCGTCCTGCCACACGGTGATGAATTTTCCGTTCTGCAGCATGCCGAGGGCGGAAAAGACGTCCCGGTCCGCGCCTTCCGCAGCGATCGCAAATTCGCTCGCCATGTTGGCCGACAACGCATTGCCGTTCTGATCGAAGATGCGGGCAAAGATATCGTCGGTGGTGGCATTGAAAGGTTTCGTCCAACTGACGACGATGAAGCCGTTCGACAGGACCGAAATGTCAGGATCGACTTCGTCAACGGTACTTGTTGTGTTGACCTTGATGAAACCGGTCTGGGAGACGCCGTTTGCGTTGAAAATCTCAAGCGTGATGCCGTTTCCCAGCGTGCCGCCTTCGACCCAACCGGAATCCGTGTAGACCACGGCCCAGTTGCCGTTTGGCAGTGCGGTCAACGCCGATTGCGTGTTGTCACCGAAATTATCGATTAGGAAGTCCGCAGTTCGGACGGTTCCGTCGGCGTTGTAGATCGCAGCCCTGAGTGGCTGGTTGGCAGGATTGGTGTCGGTATAGGTCACAACGAAACCACCATCTGCCAACCCGACGATGGACGCGTCGTTCTGGGTGCCGGCCGTCGCGACGGTGTTCACCTGTGTGAAGCCGCCAAGCTGGGAGCCGAACGCATTGTAGCGGCCGACAAAGACGTTGCCGCCGAACGTGAAGCTTATGGCAAAGCCGCCGCTGGCAAGCGCGCTGGTGACCGGATCTTCAAATGAGATCGACGAGCCACTCAGTTTGAGCTCGCCACCCACCGTATTGCCATTCTGGTCGAAGATACGACCAAGCATGAAGGTTTCGGCGGGGTTGTTGTCGTCCCACACGACCAGAACATTGCCATTGGCGAGCTTGGTCAGCGAGGGCTTTCCGGGAGGCTCCGTGTTGGTATCGTCGTAGGGGATGCGGAAGCCGCCAACCTGGTTGGAATTGGCGTCATAGAAATTCAGAAGAATGAAATTGCCACTTGCGGTGTTGTAGGCGGCGGCAAAGCCGCCATTGTCGAGACCCAGAACATCCGGGAAAATCTGATTGCCCGGTGTAAAGGTATTGACCCCGAATTGGAAGGTCGTGGTGGTGTTGTTGAAAGTCGTGGTGACGGCCATTGTGAACACTCCTGAACTGATATGGTCGATCGGAATTCAGCGTGATTTCGGTAGAACCGGGGGTGATGCGAACGGATCAACGTTGCGCGTCAGGTCATTCGACAAGGCGAAAAACCCGGATACAAACCCTACAATGGGGCGCATGCGCAGTGGGAAACACCCTGAAAGACGTCCCGCCCTATGCGGACAAGATTTCGCCTCGGGATATGTCTTTCGGTTTCCTGAACGCCTCGTTCTAGGCGTCTACAAATACGAACGTGAGTGGTGCCCAGTTTATTCGAAAGTCTGTTTTCCTAATATGCAATACTCATTCGCAGCCTGAAAAACCAAGGCCCGAGCATGCAATCAGTAATTGCTTTTAATCAATTCGCTCTACTTAAAAATATCAGACTGCCAGAGAATTCGTCTCCGCTATGACGGTGGCGAGCTTCGTCCCGTGATCGAGCGGGAGAGGAATGTTTATACGTAGGGCGCTCAGCCCCAGCAGCATGTCACCGTCCCGCGGCGGCTCTGTCATCCTGAGACGTTCCGATCGGCAGGTCCGTCTCTGGATTAGGCCGTCGCTTGTCGTGGTAAAGCACCGCCGCAGCAAAGGGGTGCGTGGGGACCGGAGAGAGAATGCCAGCGCGCACCACGCTTAGGGCCGTTTTCTCTAGGGTTTTCCGTCTCTCGGCAAACCCATTCCGGCGAGCGTATCGCTGATCTTGCGGCCAGCCTGGAGATAGGTTTCGCTGGCGTTGCGGGTGGGTAGGGCGATATTAAGCGTGGTGGAACCGGGGCGCAGGGCCATGCCTTTGCGCAACGCTTCCTCAGCCTCTTCCTGTCGGCCGAGGCGTTGATAGGCAACGGCGAGCAGCATGTAGGTCCGGCCCGACGCAGGCGTGACGGCAAGGGAGCGCGTTAGCCATTGCGCGGCCTCCTCGTCGCGTTCGAGGATGAGGGACGCAAGGCCGGCGCCCAGCAGCCATGTCCAGCGCGAGACTTCCGGCGTGCCGAAGCTGTCAGCCTTGACGAAGCTGGCGAGCGCATCCTCGAAGCGGCCGAGCTGGAGCTGCGTCAGGCCGAGCTGAAAGAGGGCTGCACCGTCCCAAGGGTTGATGGCAAGGGTTCGCGCACAGGTGACCAGACTGTCCGGGAACTGATTGGTCGCGGTCAGAAAGCGGCAATAGGTGCCGAGCACCGAGGCGGAATTCGGCATGGCCTTTACGGCCGCCTCCAGAAGCGCGCGCGCGTCGTTTTCCGCCTTGCTTTCCTCGCCCGGTGGATACCAGTTCATCTGGATCGCGCGCAGATGCAGTGCCGCGAGCGCAACCTGGACATCGACATTGTCAGGCTCGGCGGTACGGTTTTTTTCGAGAATCGCCCGCGCCGTCGCAAAGCGCTCGCGCGTCGTCTGGTTGATGGAAGCGGTTGCCTGCTGAATGGCGATGTTTGCCGGATCGCTCTGCGAAATGCTCTCCCCGTTCTCGAGGGTGTTGAGCCGCAAGGCGAGCGCATAGCCCGCGCCGGCTGCGAGCCGGGATTGCAGGTATCGCGCGTCCTCCGCCCGTGCATCGATTGCGATATCCGCGACCGATTGGATCTCACGCGTCACCGCGTCGATCAGGCGGACCTGCAGCGTCCAGGATCGCGGGTCCTTCTGCAGGACCCCTTCGACCAGCAGCGTCGCGGCGTCTGTGTCCTGCGCCGTCGATCGACTGCCTTCTTCAGGCGGCGTGACAAGGCGGATGCCGTCGATCCTGGAAAGGCCGCCGATCAGCTCGCCAGCTACCCCATGGGCGAGCGCGACGCTTTCGGGATCATCTTTTTTGACGGTAAACGGCACAACAGCGATGACTGGCTCCGGCCGGCCGGAAAAGCTGCCCGACAGCGCAAGGAAGGCCGTGAAGGCCACTCCGGCCGCCAGAATGGCAAGCCCTGCGGACAAAAGCCCACCTCGTCGTCCAGCAAGACGGAAGCGGGAGACGGCGCCGGGCTGGTTCACCGCGGCGATTGCAGGCGTATCCTCGCGGGTGGAGACATCGGCGGCAAAATGATAGCCCCGACCCGAGACGAGCTTGACTGTCTGGCGTTGATCATCACCGAGCGCCGAGCGGATTTCGCGGATGCACTGGAAGAGGCTGTCTTCTCCGACATGAACCCCCGGCCAGATGGCGTCGAGCAGTTCCTGCTTGGTGAGAAGCCGGTGGCTGTTGGCAACCAACAGGCGCAGGAGTTCGAAAGTCTTCGGGCGCAGATGGATCGCGACTCCATCGGGGCCGCGCAGTTCGACGCGGTCCGGATCCAAAACGAATCCCGAAAAAAAGAACACCAGGCCCTCACCATCCCGCCGGAGTTGGACGCGCAAAATAGAGAACAGTCGGACCGGACGTCAACCTGTGCCGTTCAGGCCAGACCTCGTTATAGCGCAACACTCGCTGTTGCTGCGTTCTCGCCATCGATTTCAGAAAAATTTCAGAAAACTCCAACGTCTTGCCGGCGCCCTGTCAGGACGTCGATTGGGAAGCGGACTATCAATATGAGAACCGCGAAAATGGAAGTGAAAGCAATTGCTTCAGGGAGGACAGAACGATGCGGGGCAGCGGCGCAGGCGTAACGACGACACCCTTTCCTTCCGGGACCGGCGGGCCGCGAGGCTTCGGTAAAAACCATGCTTGACCAACACGCAACGTCATCCACGTCCCGGCTTTCGAAACTGCCGGAAGATCAGCTCGGCCGTTTGATGCAGGCCCCGGCTTTCCCGCATGTCGTGCAGCTGCTTGCCCGCGGATTTGACACGCTCTACAAGCACGCGCCCCGGGTGTCCTCTCTCTTCGCCTCGCAGCAGCGCTGGCTTCTCTGCCATGCGGGTCTTGCCCTTCATTTTCGTGCGTCTCTTGAGGGCACCCCAGGTTTGACGCGCCGCGCGCTCGGCCTGTTGGCCGTCGAACTTCGCCTTGCCAGCCGCAACACGGCCTATGCTTTTTTCGACGAGGCGCTGAAATATGGCGTCGTCCGCCCGGCGATGGCGGGCGGTGGCGAGCGTACGGGGGAAGTCGAGCTGTCGCCTGAACCCGTGTCCATGTTGATCCATTGGTATGATCTGCATTTCAAGGCCCTCGACCTCATCGACGGCGCAGGCCGCAGCGGCCGATTTCTGGCACAGCCGGAACGCGCCCTTGCCGTTCTTGCGCCACGCTTCGCGCCGGCCCTTCTGTCGAGCACGCAGGTGCGCATGCCCGGCCCCTTCTACACGATCTTCACCTGGGCGGACGCGGGCGGCAACCTGATGGACCGGCTGATCGCGGGTATCGAGGACCATGCATCGCCGCGGGATGGCTGCTTTCCGACGGATGTGATGTCGATTTCCCAGTTGGCAGAGGCCTTCGCCTTGTCGCGTTCCCACACGAGCCGGAAACTTGCCGCGGCCGAAGCGCTCGGCGGCATCGGATGGAGCGGGCGGCGCGGATATTCGTCGATGTGGATCTCGACGGACTTCTACCGGGAATATGCCCGCGCGCAGGCGCAAAAGCTGTTCCTTCTGGACAATGCTTTTACCGAGCTCTCGCCAGCGCCATCCGTGGCCTTCCTCCCGGATCATTCGCCGGCCCCAATCCGCCAGGAGAGCATCGGAGCGTAGGCCTTTGCCGGCGCGCGGGGGCCTGAGGCCGTGTCAAAAATGGACGGAGACGCAGAGTGATCCACGTCCTAGCCTCCCCTCGCTTGAGGGGCGTCTGCGGCTACCTTGCAATCTACCGGGGGATGATTGCGGGGTAGTCGCGACGGGCCGCTACACAAACAAAAGCTTTCAAGGCGAAACATGATCGACGTGCGGCAGGGGCGCCCGTCAGCACAGAGATCCGAAAGCCAGCACTAAAGAGTGCAAATCCCAACGCTGTCGGACGGCCGATAGCGGTCGCGTAGGCGTCCAATGGCTAGGGTGGCGCCGACTATGGTGTTCCAGAGGGCGATACCTTTACGGGCGAGAAGCAATGCCTCCCGTGCCCCAACGCAAAACCCTCCCGGCTTGCGCCGAGAGGGAGGCCGCTCGCCGGCCGGGGGTGACAAGACGAACGGCTTTCGTTCAGGCAGGTGCCGGCGAGCCGGCCCCACCTTAACGCCAGAGAACCGGGCAGTGACGGTCGTTTGCGAAGACGACGCGGCTGTAGCCGCCATGCCGGAAGCCTTCGACCACGACCTTGCGCGGGGTCACATCGGCAAGGCGGGCACGGCGCAGGCCGAGATCGCGCGCCTTGGCGACGGCGAAGTCCGGCGAGCAGCGGCCACGACGACCCCAGTCGCCGTGACGGCGCTCATGGCGGCGATCCCAGCGGTCACGGCGATCGCTGCGACGATCCCAACGATCGCGATCGCGGTCGCGGCCATAGTCGTGCACTTCGAAGAAGCCGTTGCGGTAGCCGACCTGCTCGATGGAAAGGCTGATATCACCGGCCGACGCAGCCGGAGCGACAGCAGTCAGGGCGCCGAGGCCGAGAAGGGCGGCGAGCACGGTCTTTTTCAGAAAATTGGTCATCGGGGTCTCCTGTTTGCTCTGCCCTGGCCGTCTTGCGTCGGGCGATTGAGGAGACCTTAGGGCCGCGTATCTGAACGCAGCCCGAAGCGGTCGTTCAGACTGCGTTCAACTTCATGAACCGGCAAAGAAGGCGATCCGGGTCACGACCCCGTCCTCGACTTCCAGAAGCAGTATCTTTTCCTTGGAATAGCTGCCGCCGGAGGATGTGCCGCGGGCGGTGAGACGGATGGCGATGTTGTGGCCAAGCGCGTCGCTCATCACGAGAGCATCCGCATAACTTTCATCATGCGCGGCGAAATGCCGGGCAAGACGGTCTCGCAGCGCGTCGCGGCCATTGTCCATCCCCTCGCCGATGCCGGAAATCGCGACATCCTCGTTCACCCTGGCGGCGAGCGCGGCAAAATCGCGCGCGTTCAGTGCCTCGATCACGGCATGATTGATGCTTTCGGTGCTGGTCATGGATCTCTCCTCTTCCTGGGGCGCAGCAAGAACGTTCCACCCGACAAAGCGGTTCCGTCAAGAGCTGAGATGCAGAACGATTTCGCGCCGATGCGGCCGGTCGCGGTGTTCGAAGAGATAGAGACCTTGCCAGGTTCCGAGCGCCAGCCTGCCATCGGTAACGGGAATGCCGATGGAAACCTGGGTGAGAGCCGCCTTGATATGGGCTGGCATGTCGTCCGGCCCCTCCAGCGTGTGTATGACCCAGCGCATGGACGGGTCGTCGGAGGGTGGCACGAGGCGGCGGAAGAACTGGTCGAGATCGCGCCGAACATCCGGATCGGCATTTTCCTGGATGAGCAGCGAACAGGAGGTATGGCGAACGAAGACGGTGAGCAGGCCCGTTTCCGGGCCTGCTGCATGCACGAACTTTTCGGCGTCGCCGGTGAACTCGTAGAGTCCCTGCCCGCGGGTTTGAAGGGTCAGGATCGTCTGCGGCATGCGCGCCTCAGCCGAGCGCCCAGAACAGGCCGCCGACGACCACGATGAAGGCGAGGATCACGCCCATGAAGCGCGCGAGGCCCATATTCGTATCCGTCGTGTCTCCGACGATAGCATAGTAGAGATCGAGCATGGCAAAGCCTTTCTTCCGGTATCATAGGTGATAGCCGACCTGCCCTCCGCTCACAACTCGACAACCGCCTGGAAGCCGCCATAGATCATGCGCTTTCCGTCGAAGACATCCTTCCAGGCATCCCCCTTCAGGCGTTCGTCGGCCATCACCTTGGCGACGATCTCGTCGCGCCTTTCGCGGGATTCATAGGTCACCCAGGAGAAGATCACGATCTCGTCATCCGTCGCCTGCACGGCGCGCGGAAACGAGGTGAGTTCGCCATAGGGTACGTCGTCGCCCACGCATTCCACATAATCGATCGCGCCGTGTTCCTTCCAGACGGCACCGGCCATACGCGCCATATCCTTGTAAGCCTCGATATTGGCCTTCGGCACGGCGAGCAGAAATCCATCCACATAGGTCATGATCGTCTCCTCCATTGATTTGCCCCCCAAGGACGTGGGGCGCAACGACGATCCGACAAGGGGGACGATTTTTTGCGCGGTGCGGATGGCACCGTCCGCCGGCCGACAGGATGCCGATCGTGAAGATCGACATCACCTCGCACGAACGAGTGGCAACCTCACCTCAGCTTTTACCAGGCGCCGCAGTTCTTGAGCTGGCGCGAATAGTTGGACGCGATGTTGGCCGCCCGTTTCGCGCCGGCCTTCGCCGTGCCGCTCCAGTTGCCGCGCTGGTAGCCGGAATGGCCGTGGTAGTAGGCGATGTAGAGCCGATAGGTATCGTTGAGCGCGATGCCGTTCTTGCGGTTGCTCTCGGCGTGATACCAGGCGATGAAACGGATCGCATCCTTGAAATCGGTGCGCTTGGCCATCCAGCGGCCCGTCACGCGCTTGTAGCTCGCCCAGGTGCCGTCCAGCGCCTGCGAATAGCCAAGCGCACTCGACTGGCGCTTCCACGGAATGAAGCCGAGCAGCTTCGTGCGCGGCGGGCGCGCATTATGGCGGAAGCCGGATTCGGTGTAGATCGTGGCCATTAACACGGCAACGGGAACACCATATTCCCGCTCGGCGCTGTTGGCGGCTCGCCGCCAGTTCTCGAAAAGGCCATCGCGCTGCTCGAAGATGGCACAGGCATTCTGCGTCTGCCTAGGAACGGACGCACAGCCAGTGAGCAGCAGGAGGACGACGATCAACACGCAACGCATCGAAAATCCTCAAAATTTGCGGATATTTATAATTGGTAAATCTTAAGAATTGGTTTTGATTCAATTGCCGCCCATCGCGTCCCATTCATCGGCGTGATCCGCCCATCAAATATGCAAATGCATTATTTTGTTGCGCTTTTTACCCTCTGGGCCTAATCAATCTGCAGCACGCCGGCCCTTCGCGCACGATTGTTCCGGACCGTGAATGAACCCCTTCCCCTCCGGATTCAGGCCAGCGCCATCCGGGCGCGGGATGGTTTTCGACCGGGCCCTCCCAAGGCCATAAGTTCAGGAGAACGACCCATGAAGAAGCCTCTTTTCGCCGCCGCCGCCCTTGCCGCATCCGTCGCCTTCGCGCCGCTGGCGCATGCCGATATCGTCATCGGCCTTATCGCACCGCTGACCGGCCCGGTTGCCGCTTACGGCGACCAGGTCAAGAACGGTGCGGAAGCCGCTGTCGAAAACATCAACAAGAACGGCGGCATCCTCGGCGAACAGGTCGTGCTGAAGCTGACGGACGATGCCGGCGAGCCCAAGCAGGGCGTATCGGCTGCCAACCAGATCGTCGGCGAAGGCATTCGCTTCGTCGTCGGCCCGGTGACCTCCGGCGTCGCCATTCCGGCCTCCGACGTTCTGGCTGAAAACGGTATCCTGATGGTCACCCCAACCGCCACGGCACCGGACCTGACGGCCCGCGGCCTCACCAACGTTCTGCGCACCTGCGGCCGTGACGACCAGCAGGCCGAAGTCGCCGCCGCCTATGTGCTCGAAAAGCTCAAGGACAAGAAGGTCGCCGTGATCCACGACAAGGGCGCCTACGGCAAGGGCCTGGCAGACGCCTTCAAGGCCGCGATCAACAAGGGCGGCATCACCGAAGCGCTCTACGATTCGGTCACGCCCGGCGAGAAGGATTTCAGCGCGCTCTTGACCCGCCTCAAGGCTGACGGCGTCGAAGTGATCTATTTCGGCGGCTACCACCCGGAAGGCGGCCTGCTCGCCCGCCAGCTGAAGGACCTCTCGGTCAACGCCACCATCATCGGCGGTGAAGGCCTGTCGAACAGCGAATACTGGGCGATCGGCAACGAAGCCGCTGCCGGCACGCTCTTCACCAATGCGTCGGACGCGCTGAAGAACCCCGATTCCTCGGCCGCCGTCGCGGTTCTCAAGGAAAAGGGCATTCCGCCGGAAGCCTTCACGCTCAACGCCTATGCCGCCGTCGAAGTTCTGAAGGCCGGCATCGAGAAGGCCGGCAGCGCCGAAGACGCCGCCGCCGTCACGGCAGCCCTGAAGTCCGGTGAAGCCATCCCGACCGCTATCGGCAAGCTCACCTACGGCGAAAACGGCGACCTCACCTCGCAGAGCTTCTCGCTCTTCAAGTGGGAAGACGGCAAGATCGTCGCCGCTGAGTAAGCTTCTGACGGCATGAAATGCGAACGCCGGGGTGAAAACCCCGGCGTTTTTGTTTGGCGGGATGGAAGCGCCCTCACCTTCCCGCGCGAAACTTCTCCTTCAGCCGCGCGATATCCTCCGCACTCCAGTCCGTCACGCCGGTCACGGCAATCCACGGCTCGACATAGTGTTCACCGGCATAGACATGACCCAGGCCCATGGGCGTCGTCGTCGCCATCGCCAGGTCGAGCGTCAGCTGCAGGAAGGTGACGACCGGATACCATTGGAAATCCGGCGAGACATCCGGCCCGCGCGGCGTGTCCATCCAGGCCGGCTGGCGGTAGAAGGCGTAGGGATCGTAAAACGTGATCGGGTCGCTGGCATATTGCAGATAGACGATGCGCATCGGCCCCCAATGGTCGCCCGCTTCGGGCAAGGCATTGCGCTGGCTGGTGAACCGCACATAGGAACCGTCGCGGAAGCGCGGCAACCAGGCCGGCGTGCCGGGGTTGCGATCCGCCGTCATCTTGCGCCAGATGCGGCTCGGGAATGGCGGGCCGGACCAGAGTGCGCCCTGATAGGGATCGCCGATCACCTCGAACAGCTCCGCCGACTGCTCCGACGACAGGGCGCCGAGGCTGAGGCCGTAGAGATAGAGTTTCGGCCGCCTCTCCTTCGGCAGGCTCGTCCAGTGGCCGTAGACCGCCCGGAAAAGTGCGCGGGCCGCTTCCGCGCCATAGTCCGGCTCGGCCAGCAGCGAGAGCCAGCTCGCAAGGTAGGAATACTGGATGGCGATGCTGGCGATGTCGCCGTGGTGCAGATACTCGACCGTATCGATACCCTCCGGATCGACCCAGCCCGTGCCGGTCGGCATGATGACGACAAGTGTCGAGCGCTCGAAACCGCCGACGCGGATCAACTCGTCCAGCGCGATCTTCGCCCGTTCACCCGGCGTCCGGCCGGCATTGAGGCCGGCATAGACCCGCAAGGGCTCCATCGCCGGCTTGCCGGTGAAGGTGGATATATCCGTGGCCGTCGGCCCGCTCGCCACGAAGGAGCGCCCCATGCGACCGAGTTCGTTCCAGCGTACCAGCGAGGCCGCGCTACCCGATTTCAGGGGGTCGGACGGCTCGGCCGTATCGGGCTCGATCACCTGATCCAGCCGGCGGAAGGAGGAGTCGGCGGTGTGCAGCACGAAGCGCACCAGCACGCCATCCGCCAGCGTCCAGAACAGGATCGCCGCCAGCGCCGTGCCGATGACATAGGACAGCCGTCGCGGCGCAGCACGGCGCGACGTGTTGGCAAAGAGCTTGACGAGCAGCGTGAAGAAACGCCCGAGGCCGATGAAAACGACGAAGACGGCCAACGCGATGAGACCGACATAGAACGGATGCGCTGTCTCGATCGGCGGCAGGTTCATCAATGTGCGGATGGAATTCTGCCATTCGGCGGTGCGCCACAGGAAGACGAGCACCACGACGCCGCAGACACCACCCGCCGCCACCTTCAGCCACACCCGCACCCGATCCCTCAGCTCCGGCAACTCAAGCCAGAACCACAGCAGCGACAGCAACACGCCAAGCCCGTATCCGCAGGCCATGGCGACACCGGAGAGCAGGCCTTGGGTGATGTAGGTGCGCGGCAGCAGGCTCGGCGTCAGGGAGGCGGCAAACAACAGTGTGCCAAGCACGAGGCCGGCGGCAGAGAAAGACAGCAGAAAAGACCACAACCGATCCCGCATCCGCACCCTCTCCTTCGCAATCATAAGCAAGCGTTGCACGGCAACGGCCACGAGGCAACCGCCGTCCCGGCGCTTTTCGCGTTTATTCGTCGCGCACGAAGCGTGGGTTGCCAGGCCATGCGGGATGCGGTATCTGCGCGATGTCGATGAGCAATCGGCCGTAAGCGTTTGACGTCAAGCAACGCATCCAGACCTGAAATCGTCCGTGAGGGCGTTTCCGCAAAGGTTCGAGATGCCGACGCCGAAGACGATTTCCCCTTCAAAAGGAAAACTGCCATGCAGCTTACGCGCCTGCCGGCCCGCTATGCCGGCATTCTCATGCCCTTCCTCCTCTCCATCGTCATGACCATGGTCGTGTCGGCCGTCGCCACCTGGCGCAATCTCGGCATGGGAGCCGATTTCCCCACCCATTGGCTGCCGGCCTGGGCGATGTCCTGGACAATCGCCTTCCCCACCCTGCTTCTTGCTCTACCACTCACGCGCCGCCTCGTGCGGCTGCTTGTCCGCGCGGCCTGACGTGGAAACGCAAAAGGCCCGGTCGTAAAACGACCGGGCCCTTGCAAGAATTCGAGACAGGCTTAGCTGTCGAGGAACGAACGCAGCTTACGCGAACGGCTCGGGTGCTTCAGCTTGCGCAGCGCCTTCGCCTCGATCTGGCGAATACGTTCGCGGGTAACCGAGAACTGCTGGCCGACTTCTTCGAGCGTGTGGTCGGTGTTCATGCCGATGCCGAAGCGCATGCGCAGCACGCGCTCTTCGCGCGGCGTAAGCGATGCCAGCACGCGGGTCGTCGTCTCGCGCAGGTTGGCCTGAATGGCGGCGTCGATCGGCAGAAGCGCGTTCTTGTCCTCGATGAAATCGCCGAGATGCGAATCCTCTTCGTCACCCACGGGGGTTTCGAGCGAGATCGGCTCCTTGGCGATCTTCAGGACCTTGCGGACCTTTTCGAGCGGCATGGCGAGCTTTTCGGCCAGTTCTTCCGGGGTCGGCTCGCGGCCGATCTCGTGCAGCATCTGGCGCGAGGTGCGGACGATCTTGTTGATCGTCTCGATCATGTGCACCGGGATACGGATCGTGCGCGCCTGGTCGGCGATCGAACGGGTGATCGCCTGACGGATCCACCACGTCGCGTAGGTGGAGAACTTGTAGCCGCGGCGATACTCGAACTTGTCGACCGCCTTCATGAGGCCGATATTGCCTTCCTGGATGAGATCGAGGAACTGAAGGCCACGGTTCGTGTACTTCTTGGCAATCGAGATCACGAGACGGAGGTTGGCTTCCACCATCTCCTTCTTGGCGATACGGGCTTCGCGCTCGCCCTTCTGCACCATCGAAACGATGCGGCGGAATTCGGCGATCGAGATGCCGGTTTCCGTGGCGAGGTTCTGAATCTCCTGACGGATATCGCGGATCGTCGTGTTTTCCGAACGCGCGAACTCCTTCCAGCCGCGGGCGGCCAGATTGGCGATCGACTTCATCCAGTTCGGATCGAGCTCCGCGCCGGAATACTGCTCGAGGAACGAATCGCGCTTGACGCCGTAGCTTTCGGCAAGGCGCAGAAGACGGCCCTCGTTCTGCATCAGGCGCTTGGAGATGTCGTAGAGCTGCTCGACGAGGCTGTCGACACGGTTCTGGTTGAGCGACAGCGACTTCACGGCCGTGATCAGCTCGTCCTTGAGCTCCTTGTAGCGGCGCTCCTGGGCGGGCGACAGCGTGCCGGTGGCCTGCAGGCGGGCTTCCACCTGCTGGTCCTGCAGCTTGCGCAGCTTCTTGTAGGTCTCGGCGATCGTGTCGAGCGTTTCCATGACCTGCGGACGCAGTTCCGCTTCCATGGCGGCGAGCGAGAGGTTCGACTCGTCGTCGTCCTCTTCCTCTTCCTCCGGCGGCAGGCCTTCGCCGCCGACATTGGTGATGTCGTCGTCGTTGGCGGCGCGCGGCCGGCGGTTCTTTTCCTTCTCTTCGGCCGCCTTGCGGTCGGCCTCGATCTTTTCCGGGCTCTGGAACTGCGGGGCAGCCTTCGCCTCGGGACCGGAATAGGTCGTCTCGAGATCGATGATCTCGCGCAGCAGCGTCTGGCCTTCGTTGAGTTCATCCCGCCAGATGATGATGGCCTGGAACGTCAGCGGGCTCTCACAGAGGCCGGCGATCATCGTCTCGCGGCCGGCTTCGATGCGCTTGGCGATAGCGATTTCGCCCTCGCGCGACAGGAGCTCGACGGAGCCCATCTCGCGCAGATACATGCGCACCGGGTCGTCCGTGCGGTCCGTCGGCTCTTTCTTCTTGGCCGTCGCAAGTGCCGTGCCGCTGGAAGGCGCAAGCTCGCCGCCTTCGCTCTCGTTCTCGTCGTCGCCGCCGTCGTCTTCGGCCTGGGTCGCCTCTTCGGCGTCCTCGTCCTCGATGACATTGATGCCCATGTCGGAGAGCATGGACATCGTGTCCTCGATCTGCTCCGAGGTCACTTCCTCGGAGGGCAGGACGGAGTTCAGCTCATCCATGGTGACGTAGCCGCGCTTCTTGGCGGCCTTGATCATCTTCTTGACGGCATCATCGGAAAGATCGAGAAGTGGGCCGTCGGATGCGCCTTCGCGTTCGTTTTCGACTTCCTCGTTCTCTTTGACCTTTGTCGCCATTTATTTCGTCGCTTTCCTGAGCATCAGTTTCCAAGCGGTCAGAGTTTCCGCAGCCGAGCGCCCTTCGGCTTGCGCAATCGCTTATCAGCGTCCCTGACCTAACGGATTGACAATTAAATCCCGATTAACCACATCCCGGCCTGCGGGACTATGGATATGTTGCCGAGGCAACACAATTGACATGACTTCCCGATCCGCCGTACCCATTCCTTCTCAGCCAACAATGGTGATTCCCAGAATTTTCGGTTCCGTCAAGCTTTTCCGGCAAAAAAGCCGCAAAAGTCTCCGATTCGGGTTCGCGGACATCAAAGTCGGCGGATCCGGGCGATTGAGCCTTCATGTAGGCGTAAATCCCGAAAAAGCAATAGCGATCGTCCCTGCGCGCCCTACACCCCCTGCACCGCGATTCGCACGCCAGGGTTTCAGTCCGGATTTCAGCCGGGACTTCAGAACGAGCGCCCATCCACCTTGTTGATCGTCAATGTCTCAAGATCGAGCGCCGGAATGCAGCGCAGATTGACCGCCGCCATCCTGTTGCCCTTCGGATCCGAACCCTCGCCATAGGGCGCGATGCCGCAATTGGCACAGAAATGATGCTCGATGACATGGCGGTTGAACGTGTAGGTCGAGAGGTTTTCCCTGGGCGTCGTCAGCCGCAGGTTTTCCGCCGGTACGAAGGCGAGCAGCCCGCCGCGCCGCCGGCACATGGAACAGTTGCAGTCGAGCCCGCTATCGAACTCGCCCTCCACCTCGAAGGCGACATTGCCGCAGTGGCAGCTTCCCTCGTACTTCATCTTCAACGCTCCTCCTACTCTTTGCGCATAACGCTATCGCAAAACCGCCGCGCACTTTTGCGCGCCTGCGTCAATGCCAGTCCATGACGACCTTGCCGGAATTGCCCGAGCGCATCGCCTCGAAGCCATCCCGGAATTCATCGATTTTTATGCGGTGGGTGATGATCGGCGACAGATCGAGCCCGCCCTGCACGAAGGCGATCATCTTGTACCAGGTCTCGAACATCTCGCGGCCATAGATGCCCTTGAGCGTCAGCATCTTGAAGATCACCTTGTTCCAGTCGATGCCGAAGCCATCGGGCGCGATGCCGAGAATGGCAATCTTGCCGCCATTGTTCATGGTGTCGATCATCGAACGGAAGGCCGGCGGCGCACCGGACATCTCCAGACCGACATCGAACCCTTCGGTCATGCCGATTTCCGCCATCACTTCGGCAAGGTCCTGCTTCGAGGCGTCGACGACGTAGTCGATGCCGACCTTTCGCGCGAGGTCGAGCCTGATGGGGTTGATATCGGTGATGACGACCTTTCGCGCGCCGGAGCGTTTGGCCACCATCGCACCCATGATGCCGATCGGGCCGGCGCCGGTGACGAGCACGTCCTCACCGACCAGATCGAACGAGAGCGCGGTGTGCACCGCATTGCCGAAGGGGTCGAAGATCGCCGCCACCTCGTCCGGCACCTCGTCGGGGATCGGCACCACATTGTATTCGGGGATGCAGACGAACTCGCCGAAGGATCCCGGCCGGTTGACGCCGACGCCCTTGGTGTAATGGCACAGATGCCCGCGCCCGGCGCGGCAGTTGCGGCACTTGCCGCAGACGATATGCCCCTCGCCCGAGACGCGCTCGCCGACCTTGTACTTGGTGACGGAGGATCCGACCTCGGCGATCTCGCCGACGAATTCATGGCCCACGACCATCGGCACCGGAATGGTCTTCTGGGCCCACTGATCCCAGTTCCAGATATGCACGTCCGTGCCGCAGATCGCGGATTTCCTGACCCGGATCAGCACGTCGTTCGGGCCGACCTCCGGCACCGGGACATTCTCCATCCACAGGCCGACTTCGGGTTTTGCTTTAACCAGCGCGCGCATCATGTTCGACATGACGAAACCTCCGCAAGGGATTCAGAAGATTCAGGCAATCACGCCCAGTTCACGTCCGACTTCAGCAAAGACTTCAATCGCCTTGCGAACATCCGCCTCGCTATGGGCCGCCGACATCTGGGTGCGGATGCGCGCCTGGCCGCGCGGCACGACGGGAAAGGAAAAGCCGATGACGTAAACGCCTTTGGCGAGCATGCGGGACGCCATGTCCTGCGCCAGCGACGCATCGCCCAGCATGACCGGAATGATCGCATGCCCCTCCCCCGCAAGCGTGAAACCGAGCTTCGTCATCTCGCTGCGGAAGAGATTTGCATTGGCATAGAGGCGCTGACGCAACCCATCGCCATTGTCGACGAGGTCGAAGACCTTGAGCGAGGCGGCCGCGATGACCGGGGCGAGCGTGTTGGAAAAGAGATAGGGCCGGGAGCGCTGGCGCAGCCACTCGACGACCTCGCGCTTGCCCGACGTATAGCCACCCGAAGCGCCGCCGAGCGCCTTGCCGAGCGTGCCGGTGATGATATCCACACGCCCCTCGACGCCGCAATGTTCGGCCGAGCCGCGACCATGCTTGCCGACGAAGCCAACGGCATGGCTGTCGTCCACCATGACCATCGCGCCGTATTTTTCCGCGAGGTCGCAGACCCCTTGCAGGTTGGCGATGATGCCGTCCATCGAGAAGACGCCATCGGTCGCGATCATCTTGAAGCGCGAACCCTCGGCCTTCTTCAGCTCCTCCTCCAGCGCGGCCATGTCGTTGTTGGCATAACGGAAGCGCTTGGCCTTGGAGAGCCGCACGCCGTCGATGATCGAGGCGTGGTTCAGCGCGTCGGAGATGATGGCGTCCTCCTCCGAAAGCAGCGTCTCGAAGAGACCGCCGTTCGCATCGAAGCAGGAGGAATAGAGGATCGTGTCTTCGAGCCCGAGGAAAGACGAGATGCGCGCCTCGAGTTGCTTGTGCTCCTCCTGCGTGCCGCAGATGAAGCGGACCGAGGCCATGCCGTAGCCATAACGATCGAGCGCCGCCTTGCCGGCCTCGGCCAGCTCCGCGCTGTCGGCAAGGCCGAGATAGTTGTTGGCGCAGAAATTCAGCACGCGCTCGCCCGAGGCGACAGCGATCTCGCCGGCCTGCTTGGAGGTGATGACGCGCTCCGACTTGTAGAGGCCTCCTGACTTGAGGCCGTCGATTTCGGATTGCAGATGGGCGATGAAGGCGGAGGTCATGGCAGGCACTCGCAGATTACGGGAAGGGTCGGAAGGGTCAGGCCGTGCGCGCGGCATAGGCGCCAAGCAGCGGCTCCATGTCGTCCATGCCGGGGAATTTTTCAAAGCTGTGTTCGGCGGGCGTCTGCGCCCAGACGAGCTTTTCACTCGTATAGGTCTCGACGAAAGGACTGTACCAGCTCGTATCGTCCAACATGGTCGGCCGCACATTGACGAAGAAATCGAGCCCCGCCGGCCGGGTGAACATCCAGGTCATGCAATCCGGACAGAAGTGATGCCCGGCTTCCGGGCTCGCGCCGGCGACGACCGGTTCGCCCGCGATGACGGCGAAGCCCTCCGTCGGGATGGCGGCGCTCAGCGAATAGGCGCTGCCCGACATGCGCTGGCAGCCGGTGCAGTGGCAGGCCATGGTGATGAGTGGCGGCGCGCTGATGCGGATTTTCACCCGCCCGCAGCGGCATGCGCCGTCGAGCGGCAGTTTCGGTCGATCCATGGGCTCGGCTTCCCTTCCGATTGATGCCAGCGTGTCTTTTTAGATCGTAATGCCGGCAAATGGCTCCACGATGATAGTTCTAGCGCAGCAAAAGCCCGCGTAAAGGGCCGCCGTCAGCCTTTCCCGGTTTTCAAGCTCCGCTTTCAGATGCGGTCGCACGCGATCAGCAGGAACATCGGCCTGTTGAGCTCCACTTGCCATTCCGGATGCTCCGCCAGCTGAGCATCGCTCGGCCGCCATTCCTCGACGTGACGGATGGCAAAACCGGCCGCGATGAGCGCGTTCAACGTCGTGCCGAGCGTGCGGTGATATTTGACGACGCCTTTGGCGAGCCAGTCCGTCGTGCGCGGCCCCTCGACCAGATAACCATCCACCGGCCAGACCGTGCGCCCGCCGACCTCCGCCCAGTTCGGTTCCGAGGGTGCCATGTAGAGCGGATGCTCGATGGTGAAGACGAAAGAAGCCCCCGTTGCGAGTGCGGCATGAAGGGTGCGCACCAGCCTTTCGAAATCCGCGATGTAGTGGAAGGCGAGCGAGGAATAGGCGAAGTCGAAGTCGCTCTCCGGCAGTTCCAGATGATCGAGATCGGCGATCGCGTAGCGCACCGACGGCGATGCCGTCTCCGCCTTCGCCCGGGCGATCATGTTTTCAGAGAGGTCGAGGCCGAGCACGCTTGCCGCCCCCTCGTCCGCCGCATAGCGCGCAAACCAGCCGAAGCCGCAGCCGAGATCGACGATACGCTTGCCTTCGAGGCTGGGCAGCACGGCGCGCACCGATTCCCATTCCGCAGCACCAGCGAGGCCATGCACCGAGCGGGGCAAGCCGCTGTAGCCCTCGAAGAAGGCAGGCTGATCGTAGATATTCTGGGCCATCGCAAAAATCCTTTCGACGCCGGACATACGCCTATCTCGCTCTCCGGCAAAGCCGCACTTTCTGGCAGCGCCCTTTTCCGCAGGGTTGACAGGAGCGTCCAGCCGCTATCCGGTGGCACCGCGAAAGGATGGGCGATGACGATACTAGACAGGTTTTCCCAGAAGGGCCGTGTGGCGCTCGTGACCGGCGGCGGACGCGGCCTCGGCTTCGAGATCGCCAAGGGCCTGGCGGAGGCCGGCGCCCATGTGGTGGTGACGGGCCGCACGCGCGCGACGCTTGAAGAAGCCGTGACGAAGATCGCGGCTGCCGGTGGCACCGCCTCGCATGCCGCATTCGACATCGCCGACCGGGCAGCCCAGCGTGCCGCGCTTGCCGAAATCGAGGAAACCCATGGCCGGCTCGACGTGCTCGTCAACAATGTCGGCGCCCGCGATCGCCGGCCGCTTGCCGACATGGATGACGCGGCGATCGACGAGCTGATCCGCACCGATCTCGCTGCCGGGGTCAGCCTGTCACGCGACGCCGCCCGCCTCATGAAGCGCAACGGCCACGGCCGGCTGATCGCGATCACCTCGATCGGCGGCCATGTCGCCATGCCGAACGACGGCGTCTATCCCGCGGCCAAACACGGCCTCACCGGCCTGATGCGCAGCATGGCCGTCGAATACGGCCCGCACGGCATCACCAGCAACGCCATCGCTCCCGGCTGGTTCGCGACGGAAACCAATGCCGTCATGGCCGCCAATGACGACCTGATGCCGTTCGTCCGCCAGCGCATCCCCGTCCAGCGGTGGGCGCGGCCCGACGAGATCGCCGGTGCGGCTCTCTTCCTCGCCAGCGACGCCGCCTCCTTCGTCAACGGTCATGTGCTGGTGGTGGATGGCGGGATGACCGTCAGGATGTAGCCACGAAAAATTTATTGCGCGGCGCTCGTCAGAACTTGAACGCAATGCCGAGACGGGCGCTGTGGGTTTTGAGCGAAATGTTCAATGGCGGCGCACCCAGAACCTCAAACGACTTCGAGCCGAGATCGGAGTACCGATAGTCGGCTCTGACTATGATCTTGTCCGTGACGGCATATTCCGCACCGACACCGGCCGTCCAGCCGGTGTAGTTCGCGTCAAAATTTTCGATGGCACCGACGAGCCTCTGGGATACGCTTGCAAACGCCACGCCGCCCGCGACATAGGGCAGCCAGCGATCCACGGCATACCCGAAGCGTGCCCGCATCGCGCCAGTCCAGTCAATCTTCTGGACGACAGGGTAATCGGCAGGCCAGGGCGCGCCCGTCGCATCATAGACGAGAACGCTGTCTCTGGCGCCGCTCCACGCGATGTCGGCTTCGACGCCAACGACGATGTCGTTCCCGAACTGATAGTTCGCACCGGTGTAAAAGCCGCCGACAAAACCATCCGGCTCAGGGTGTGCGGTATCACCGCTGCCATAAAAATGGCCATTGCCGCCGATGTAACCCGCCTGAGCGCCGATAAATCCGCCAGACCAGTCGAAAGCCGTGCCGGGTTGCCACGCTGTATCGTCCGCCAAGGCCGGTACGGATCCACCAGCCAGCCCGAAAGCCACGGCGATAGCAAGACTGCGCATGAAAACCCCCTCGACCGGTTCAATCGAGAATGATTCTCTCCCGACCAATAAACACCTCCGGTTGATAACCGAAAGGGCAGGCAAAGCAAACATATATCGGGGGCACGGCGTATGCGGGTTGGTATGCGCCGCAGGCGAACCGGGCTGGGGCCGACGAGGTTCGCGGTGCGGCCCGGTCGAACCTCGTCGGCCCCAGCCCTATCCCGCTGCGGCGGCCTCCAATGGCGCGATGTCGAGTTTGACCATCGTCAGCATCGCCTCGGTGACACGCCTGACCTTTTCCTGGTCCGGATCGTTCATCAATTCGCCGAGCCGCGTCGGAGCGATCTGCCAGGACAGGCCCCAGCGATCTTTCAACCAGCCGCATTGTTCCACCGAACCGCCATCCTTCAGTGCGTCCCAGAGACGGTCGAGATCGCGCTGCGTCTCGCATTCGACCATGATGGAAAAGCTGTGATTGAACGGATCGAGCGGGCCCGCTTCGATGGCCATGTACCGCTGGTCGCCGAGGGTGAAGCTGGCAATCCTGACGCTGCCGGGCGGGCCGCTCGGCGTCTCGGCCGGAAGGGCCGAGATCCAGTGGACCGAGGAACCCGGAACAAGCGAGGTGTAGAAGCCGATGGCGGCCTCCATGTCCTTTTCGAACCAGAGATGCTGCGTGACTTTCATCGTGACGTCCTCCTGTGACCATGCTCAAGGACGAACGAAGCCACAACGTTCCGACAGGCCGCCGCAAAAAGCGTCTACCCCGCAAATTCATCGATCACGGCAAGGAAGGCCTCACCGAACCGGTCACGCTTGGAAACGCCGATGCCGGGAATATCCAGCAACTCCTCCAGGTCGCTCGGTCGCTCCTTGGCGAGCGCAATCAGCGTCGTATCTGGGAAGACGACATAGGGCGGCACGTCGAGATCCTTGGCGATGGAAAGCCGTTCGGCGCGCAAAAGCTCGAACAGTTCGCGGTCCGAACCCGAAAGGTTCGAACGCTCGCGCGCGGCGGGCGAATTGCCGGTCTTCGCCTTGCGCCCCGTCTGCGGTCGGTCCTTGCGGAAGAACACCTCCCGCTCGTGGCGGAAAACAGCACGCGCCTCCGCCTCCAGTTTCAGCGCGCCGAACGCCGAATGATCGACGCTGATAAGGCCCATGGCCAGCAATTGCCGGAAGATCGACTGCCAGATGCGCGGCGCGATGTCCTTCCCGGCACCGAAGACAGGCATTTCCGTGTGACCGAACCGCAGCGTCTTCTCGTTTTCGACGCCCATGAGCACATCGATGACATGGGCTGCGCCAAAACGCTCGCCGGTGCGGTAGACGGCAGCCAGGGCCTTGATCGCCGCCTCGGTGCCGTTCCAGGTCTCGACCGGGTTGCGGCAGGTATCGCAATTGCCGCAATGGCCCGCATGGGCCTCGCCGAAATGGGCCAGGATCGCCTTGCGCCGGCAGCCGGCCGTCTCGCAGATGGCCAGCAGCGCCATGAGCTTGGCGCGCTCGATGCGTTTGATCTCCTCGGCCGCGTTGCCCTCGTCGATCATCCGCCGCCGCTGCACGACGTCTGCCATGCCATAGGCCATCCAGACGTCCGACGGCAGGCCGTCGCGCCCCGCGCGGCCCGTCTCCTGATAATAGGCTTCCACCGAACCCGGCAGATCGAGATGGGCGACATAGCGCACATCCGGCTTGTCGATGCCCATGCCGAAGGCGACGGTGGCGACGAGGCAGAGGTTCTCCTCCTTCAGGAAGGCATCCTGATTGGCATCGCGCACCGCCCGGTCAAAGCCCGCATGATAGGGCAGCGCCCGCACGCCCTGCGTGTTCAGCCACTCGGCCGTGTCCTCCACCTTGGCGCGCGACAGGCAATAGACGATGCCGCTCTCGCCCTGGTGCTTCGAAAGAAAACGCAGGAGCTGCTGGCGTGGCTGGTCGCGCTCGGCGATCTCATAGGAAATGTTCGGCCGGTCGAAGCTGGTGGTGAAGACCTCGGCGTCCTCGAGCCCCAGGCGTTCGATGATGTCGTCGCGCGTATGCGGATCGGCGGTGGCCGTCAGCGCGATGCGCGGCACACCGGGATAACGCTCGCCGAGCATGCCGAGCGTGCGGTATTCCGGCCGGAAGTCATGCCCCCACTGCGACACGCAATGGGCCTCGTCGATGGCGAAAAGCGCGATACGGGCATCCGCCACGAGATCGGCAAAACCGTCCGTGACGATTCGCTCCGGCGTGACATAGAGAAGGTCGAGTTCGCCTGCCCGCATCGCGTCGCGCACGGCGAAAAACTCCTCGCGCGACAGCGAGGAATTGAGCCCGGCCGCGCGAACGCCAAGCTGCTTCAGCGCCTCCACCTGGTCGCGCATCAGCGCGATCAGCGGCGAAATGACGATACCGACACCTTCGCGGCAAAGGGCTGGAATCTGGAAGCACACCGATTTGCCGGCACCGGTTGGAAAGAGCACGACGGCATCACCGCCGCCGGTGACGTGCTCCACCACCGCCTGCTGCTTGCCGCGGAAGGCATCGTAGCCATAGACGCGCTTCAGCACGTCGAGGGGCGCGGCAGCCGGCGCGTCAAATAGGGCGGCAAGGGAACTGGAGGATCTGGTCTGGGTCATGGTCAGCACTTTTTCCTCCATTCTGGCCAAGCCCGCCCTCATGGGCAACCACCTTCGCGTCGACTTTTACCGTCACGCACAATGTTCTTGATTTGTTCCTATTTCAAGATAAAGTTGCAATCGAGGAGGAAAAAACATGACGGATGTCTATGCAACACTTGGCGCGAAGGATGCCGCGGCGGCGGCGACCTTCTACGATGCGGTACTCTCGACGATCGGATGGGCCGTGCGGGACGATTTTCCCGGATGGCGAAGTTATTCGAAAGGCGGTGGGCCTGACGGCTTCACGCTGTGGCTTTGCACGCCGTTCGATGGCGCGGCTGCGAGCGTCGGAAACGGCACGATGATCGGCTTCCCGGCCGCCGCGAGGGAGGATGTCCACGCGTTCCACGCGGCCGCGCTTGCCCATGGCGGGACGGATGAAGGCCCGCCCGGCCCGCGCCCGCATTATGGGCCGGACTGGTACTCCGCCTATATGCGCGATCCCTCGGGCAACAAGCTGTCAATCGTCTTCAACGGATGAGACCTGGCAAGCGGGCAAAGCCGGATTTTGACGCCGCCGGCCGGTCGCGAGAACCCTAACGCGCCGAAGGTCCCTTCACGCGGCCGGACATGACGCCAAAGCCCTCGATGATCGCTTCCTGGTTTTCCAGGCGCACGGTCTCGTGCTGCACTTCCTGAAGCGCGCGGAGGATCTGCGGCACGCGTTCGCCATCTCCCTCCTCCGTCGCTAGCGCCAGTTCGCGTTCCAGTTCGCGGCGCTGCCAGAGCAATGCGCGGGTCCGTTTGTGGAGGGCAAGCGCCTGATTGTAGCCTTCGCTGGCATCCTCGGATGCCGCCTCGGCCGTCGCCGTCCAGAGACGGGAGTTGCGAACCTGCTGCTCCAGGCCCTTGAGCAGCATCTCGAAACCGGCGGCTTCCAGTTCCTCGATCAGCCGGTCGCGATCGAGTCGCGCGCCGACAGTACCGGCAATGCCGATGAGCGACGACCAGAGGCGCTGCAGGTCACGGTTTTCGTATTCGATGATGGCGATCTCGTCATAGTCGCTGAAGAGAAGGCCCGGATGATTGACAACGGTCAGCGCCAGAACACTTTCGCGAAGGGCCGGCAGCTCCTGCGTGCCACGCACCAGCGCCGAACGGGCAAGCCGATCGGAAATGCCCGACGGCATCGCGGTGCCCTGTGCTGCGCCGCGCGTCCCGCCGCCTCTCTGCTGGCGGTTGCCGGCAAAGCCGCCGCCGCTGCCGCTCTGGTGGCGCTGGGCAGGACGGAAGAATGTGTTCAGCCTGTCGCGCATGTCCTGCTGGTAATGTCGGCGCACGTCCTCGTCGCCGATAACCGCCGTGATCTGGCGCAGGCGCGCTTCCAGTGCGGCGCGGCTTTCCGGCGTATCAAAGCTTGCGCCCTGCACCTCACGGCTCCAGATCATCTCCGCCAGCGGCCGGGCGCTGGCCATCACCTTGTCGAACGGTGCCCTGCCCTCATGGCGCACGAGATCGTCCGGGTCCTTGCCGTCGGGCAGCAGCGCGAAGCGCACGGTCCGCTCAGGCTTGATGAAGGGCAGCGCGAGTTCGGCGGCGCGGTTGGCCGCGCGAATGCCCGCGCCGTCGCCGTCGAAGCACAGCACCGGCTCCGGCGTCATCTTCCACAGAAGGTCCAGCTGGTTTTCGGTCAGCGCCGTGCCGAGCGGCGCAACGGCATTTTCGATGCCCGCCTGATATAGCGCGATCACGTCCATGTAACCTTCGACGGCGATGATCGTGCCGGCCGCCTTTTCATCCTGCGCGCCGTTGCCAGCGCGGCCGGCCCCTTGCGCGCTCTTGCGGGCGCGCGCGTGATTGTAAAGCACGCCACCCTTGTGGAAGAGTTCCGTCTCGTTGGAGTTGAGATACTTGGCCGGCGCATCGGGCGACATGGCGCGACCGCCGAAGGCGATGACCTTTTCCCTGACGGAGAGGATCGGGAACATGATGCGATCGCGGAAACGGTCGTAGGAGACGGGGATTTCCGGCCCGTGCACGACGAGGCCGCAGGCCTCGATCGCCTCTTTCGGCACGCCCTTGCCGGCCAGAAACTCTTTCAGCGCGTTGCGGCTTTCCGGTGCAAAACCGAGCCGGAAGGTCTCGATGGTGCGGCCGGTCAGGCCGCGGTCGCGCAGATAGGCGCGCGCCTTGGCGCCGGCCGGCGTCTGGAGCTGGTCTTCGAAGAAGCGGGTCGCCATGTCCATGACCTCGACGAGGCCCATGCGCTCCTTTTCGCGCTGCTCGGCCTGCACGTCCGGCTGGGGCATGGCAACGCCCGCCATGTCGGCGATCTGCTGCACGGCCTCGGGGAAGGACAGCCCGTCGAGGTCGGTGAGGAACCGGAAATGATCGCCGGACACGCCGCAGCCGAAACAATGGTAGCGGCCCTTGCGGTTCTCGCAATGGAAGCTCGGCGATTTTTCGCCGTGGAACGGGCAGCAGGCCCAGTAGTCGCCGCGCGAGACGTTGGTCTTCTTGCGGTCGAAGGTCACGCGCCGGCCGATCACGTCCGAAATGGGGACGCGGTCACGGATCTCGTCTAGGAAGGCGTTGGAAAAGCGCATGGCAACCTCGGTTGAGGTTCATATAACCATCCATGGGGCCAGCCGCCAGCGCTACTCGCCCGCCCACAGCAATTCACAGGATGTAGCGGCGTGCGAGCCTGATCGTCATCCGGGCAAAGGCCATGGCAATCTGTTGCAGGCCGCAGGCTTGATGCTACACTTCGCCGGGAGTTTCAACGGAATCCGGTCGGCAATGGCCTTCATAACGACGTATCACAGCGCACACTTTTCCGGCGTGGAAGCTCTCTGGGCAGAAGCATTTCCAAATGACGCGCCCTGGAATGCCACCGCCCCCTCAATCGCGGAAAAACTCCGCTTTCAGCCTGACTTGATGCTGGTCGCCCTTGATGGGACCCAGGTCGTAGGGTCCGTCATGGCCGGTTATGAAGGGCATCGAGGCTGGATTTCGCGCATCGCGGTGCTGAGGTCGCACAGAAGCCGGGGCGTCGGGCAAGACCTTCTCGCAGAAGCCGAGCGTCGCCTCGCTTCACTCGGCTGCGTCAAGGTGAACTTGCAGGTGGTCGAATCAAACGCGCAGACGGTCGAGTTCTACGAAAGATCCGGCTACCGCATCGAGCCTCGGATCAGCATGAGCAAACATCTCCGATCTTAAGCCTCGTTACCCTCGCGAACATCAGATGCAAAGCTTGTGTTTTGCATCTGATGTTCGGCAAGGACAGATCCGCTACTTCAACAGGTCCTTCACCACGCCGGAGGCCTTGGCGAAGTCCATCTGCCCGGGATAGCGCTCCTTGAGCACGGCCATGACCTTGCCCATGTCGCGCAGGCCCTGCGCGCCGATTTCGGCGATCGCACCGGCGATGAGGTCCTTCATCTTGTCTTCGGAAATCTGCTCCGGCAGAAAACCCTCGATGACCTTGATTTCCTCGCGTTCCTGGGCGGCGAGTTCCGGCCGGGCGTTTTCCGAGAAGATTTTCGCCGATTCCTCGCGCTGCTTGATCATCTTGGCAAGAATCTGCAGGATCTCGTCGTCCTCGACGGGGCCTTTGCCCGCACCGCGGTTGGCGATGTCGCGGTCCTTCAGCGTCGCCAGGATCAGGCGCAGCGTGGAAACACGGCAGGCATCCTTGGCCTTGAGGGCTTCCTTGAGGGCATTTGCGAAAATTTCGCGCATCATTTTCTCCATGGAAGGCCGTTGGCGCCGGATGCGCGGCCACGCCTTCTCGTCGTTCTCTTGTGCATGCTCATAGACCGGCAAAGGCCATATCCGCAAACGGATTGCGTAAGTATTTGATTCCAAATACTTCTTAATTCAACGCAATCCACAGGCGGCGGTTGACCCCGTCAGCCGCTTTGTCTATTTTCCGGCACCTGCACGAAAATTGGCAATCAGGGCGAACCAACGCGGGTTTCCGCGCGCCTTTGCCTGCGACCTCAAATGGTGCCTGGTCCTCCGGCTTTCAAGCCGGCGGCGCCCGGGTGCCGGAAACGGGATGAACATGACCTCGACCCCCGCATGGACCACTGAAAAGCCGACCGCCCTGCTCGTCCTCGCCGACGGCACGGTCATCGAAGGCAAGGGCATCGGCGCCACCGGCAAGGTGACCGCGGAAGTCTGCTTCAACACGGCGCTGACGGGCTACCAGGAAATCCTGACCGACCCCTCCTATCTCGGCCAGATCGTCACCTTCACCTTCCCGCATATCGGCAATATCGGCGCCAATGACGAGGATATCGAAGACCTGACCCCCGCCGCGCGCCACGGCGCCGTCGGCACGATCTTCAAGGCGGACATCACCGCCCCCTCGAATTACCGCTCGGCAAAACATCTCGATGCATGGCTGAAGGCCCGCGGCATCATTGGCCTCTCCGGCATCGACACGCGCGCGCTGACCGCCTGGATTCGCGAGAACGGCGCGCCGAACGCGGTGATCGCCCACGACCCGAACGGTGTCTTCGACATCGAGACGCTGAAGGCCGAAGCGAAGGCCTGGAGCGGCCTCGTCGGCCTCGACCTCGCCAAGGTGGCCTCCTCCGGCCAGTCCTCGCGCTGGAGCGAGAAGCCCTGGGTATGGAACGAGGGGGCGGAAGACCTCGCGGACGGCGACGTGAAATATCATATCGTCGCCCTCGACTATGGCGTGAAGCGCAACATCCTGCGCCTCTTCACCGGCCTCGGCTGCAAGGTCACGGTCATGCCCGCGACATCCAGCGCCGAGGACGTGCTGGCGCAGAAGCCGGATGGCATCTTCCTCTCCAACGGCCCGGGCGACCCGGCTGCAACAGGAGAATATGCCGTGCCGGTCATCCGCAAGCTGATCGAAAGTGGCCTGCCGATCTTCGGCATTTGCCTCGGCCACCAGATGCTGGGCCTCGCCGTCGGCGCAACGACCGAAAAAATGCACCAGGGCCACCACGGCGCGAACCACCCGGTGAAGGACCACACGACTGGCAAGGTGGAAATCGTCTCGATGAACCACGGCTTCGCCGTCGCCTCGACGTCGCTGCCCGAGGGCGTGGAAGAGACCCACGTCTCGCTGTTCGACGGCACGAATTGCGGCCTTCGCCTCGTCGGCAAGCCGGTCTTTTCCGTCCAGCACCACCCGGAAGCCTCCCCCGGCCCGCAGGACAGCCACTACCTCTTCCGCCGCTTCATCAATCTGGTGCGCGAGAAGAAGGGCGAAGAAGCCCTGCCGGAACGGGCGTAAGCGATCCCAATCCATCGACATTCGAAAGGCCCCGCCCCCCTGCGGGGCCTTCTCATTTACGGGCCAAGGCTTTAGCGACGAAACAACCAGAGAATGAAAGAGCCGATCTCGGATGAGTATTGCCCGCTGTACACTCCTCGTCTTGATGGTCCTAAGTGGGGCAAAATCTGCCTTTGCAGCAGCAGAACTGAGATCCGCGCAGCCGGAAATCGTTTGCCACAACGAAATTGTTTTCCTCGATATCTGGCAAGCGCTGAACACCATCTCTCACATGGAATACAGCGGCGCCAAAGCGCGCATCATCGTCCATGGCAAGGCTTGGCGCAAAAGCACGGCAGAGCTGCGGAAGAAAATTGCACTCGCCGCTTATTGCAGAATCCGTGTGGAATACGGTGGCGGAACGGTCGATGTCATGACGAGCGTCACCGGCCCCAGCCGTGGAACTGTGACTGACGGCTATTGGCATGACTCGCTGACGGATTGAACGCCTCACCGAACGTATTGATTCGCGGGCAGCGCCTATTCGCCGCCGGCCGACGGTACGCCCATCAGGCGACCCGCCGCACCAGTCGATAGAAGCGCCAGTTGAGCAGGGCGGCCGCTGCGGCGAGACCGCCGACGAAGCCGAACCAGATGCCGACGCCGCCGAAACCGGCCGGGAAGGCGAAGAACCAGGCGCAGAAGAAGCCGATCGGCCAATAGGAGATCAGCGCCATGACCATCGGGATGCGGGTATCCTTGAGGCCACGCAGCAGGCCGGCAGCGATGGCCTGAAGGCCATCGACCAGCTGGAAGATACCGGCAATCACCACGAAGGGGCCGGCGATGGCCAGAACCGCGGCCGAATCCTTGCCCGCCTCGTCGAGGAAGATCGCGGCAAGCGTCGTGGGGATCGTGGCAAAGAGCAGACCGCCGCCAACGGAAATGACCGCCGCGACGGCAAGGACGGCCAGCGAGGCGCGCACGACGGCGAGGTGATCGCTGCGGCCATGGGCGACGCCGACGCGCACCGTACCGGCCTGGGCGAGGCCGAGCGGAATCATGAAGGCGATGGAGGCAAGCTGCAATGCGATGCCATGGGCTGCCAGCTCCAGCGTGCCGATGTTCCCCATGAGGAGCGAGGCGCCGGTAAAGAGGCTGACTTCGGCCAGCATGGTGAAACCGATCGGCAAGCCGAGATGCACGACCTCGCGAAAAGCCGGCCAATCCGGCCGCCAGAAACGCACGAAGAGCTCGTAGCGGCGCAGTTCCGGCCGCCACTGGATATAAGCCGCGAGGAGCAGGAAACTCAGGATGTTGACGGCAAGCGAGACGACGGCGGCGCCCTGGATGCCCATGGCCGGAAAGCCGAAACGGCCGAGCACCAGCGCATAGGCGAAGAAGGCATTGATCGTCAGGATCGTGATCGTGACATAGAGCACGATGCCGGCGCGGCCATGGGCGCTGACGAGGCCACGCAGCGTCATGAACAGCAGCGCCGGAGCCATGCCCCACTGCACGACCTCCAGGTAGCGGCCGGCAAGGGCCGCCACTTCCGGCTTCTGGCCGGCATAGAGCAGGATGTTTTCAGCACTGTAGAAGATCGGTACCATCAGCGCCGAATAGATCAGCACCACCCACATGCCCATGCGCACCGAGCGGCGCACCGACACCGTATCGCCACGCCCATAGGCCTGCGCGACCATCGGCATGACGGCATTGGCAAAGCCGGAGCCGAGAATGAACAGGGTGAAGAAGAACTGGCTCGACAGCACGAGTGCCGCCAGATGCGCCGCGCCAAGACGGCCGACGATGACCACATCCGTCGTGTGAATGCCGAGCTGGGCGAGCTGCGCGCCGATCAGCGGCACGCCGAGGGTGAACGTCGCCCGGAAATGGGCGCGCCAGCTGTTGTCCTCGCGATGCGTTGCCATGTGCATAATAGTTCTCACTTTCGCATCGCTTCCGATCACAAGTTCCGGTCGCGATCAATCGACTAGGATTGATGTTTTCATCAAAAATGCGCGATTGCGGCCCAACCGGCCGGTTTTCTCGAAAATTTCGTTGAAATGTCACGTTTGAAAGCGGCTTAAGCGCTTCCCGACACGATTTTTCCCACGGGACCGGCTCCCGCCCCGCGCAGCTTCATGACGAAGATCATGAGACCGACGAAGAGGATCAGCGCCGCCACCGCATAGGGCGCCCCGGCAAAGACGACGGGCGCATGCGGCCCGGTGAAATGACTAAAGGCCTGCGTGAAGATCAGCGGCCCGATGATGGTGGTAATGCTCGAGACGCTGGTGAGCGCACCCTGCAACTCGCCCTGCGCCGAGGGCGACACGCGGGCCGACGCAATGGAACGCAGCGGCGGGTCGGCGAGACTTTCGAGTGCGGTCAGCACGATTACCACATAGACCATCCAGCCCTGCCAGGCCGCCGCATATCCCGCGAGGCCGAGAACCGCGAAGGAAAGCCCGATGACGGCCGTGCGGAACTCCCCGAGCTTCGGCACGACGCGCGGCAGGACGAAGGCCATGACGACAGCGCCACCAATGCCAAAGATGCCGAGTGACAGGCCGATCTGCCCTTCGCTCCAGCCGTAGCGCAACGCGGCGACGAAGGGCCAGACCGAAGGATAGACGGCGTGCGCCAGCCAGTAGCAGAAGAAGACGAGCCCGACCCAGAGCACACCGGGATACTGGCGCATCTGGAGAAGCGCACCGAGCGGATTGGCCCGGGAAAGCTCGAACCGTCGGCGGTTTGCCGGTTGCAGGCTTTCCGGCAACAGGAAATATGCGGCCACGAAGTTGAGAAAGGCGAGCACGGCCGCGCCGTAGAAAGGGATGCGCGGCCCGAACTCGCCGAGCAGCCCGCCGATGACAGGGCCGAGCGCAAAGCCCGTACCGAAGGCGATGCCCATCAGGCCGAAGTTCTTGGCGCGCGTCTCCTCCGTCGAGACGTCAGCGATATAGGCCGCCGCCGTGCCGAAACTCGCACCGCTGATACCCGCCAGCACCCGACCGACGAAGAGCATCCAGTAGCTCGCCGCGAGCGCGCAGATGAGATTGTCGACAGCGAAGGTGAAGATGCAGGCCAGCAACACCGGCCGGCGGCCAAAGCGGTCCGACAGATTGCCGATGAATGGCGCGAAGAGGAACTGCATGCCGGCATAGACGAGCAGCAGCCAGCCGCCATCGATCGCCGCCTGGCTGAGATCGTCGCCGGTAAGCTCGCGCAGATAGCTCGGCAGGACCGGCATGATGATGGCGATGCCGATCACGTCGAGAAACATGATCATGAAGACGAGAAAGAGCCCACGCCGGGTGGACCTGGCATCGATCATGGAATGACCTCGAAAAAAGAACGGCACCCGCACCGGCGGACAAAAAAGTCAGGCGACGACTTCTAGTTCAGTTTTTCCAGCGAAACAATCCGTGAACATCGCAAACTTCCTGAGCGTTGCTACGTGTCTGCCTGAGATACCGGCGTGCAATCGCCGGCAGATGACGGGACACGCAAACCGTCAGCGCAGTGTCAGGTTGTTCATGAAAGAAGGTCGGCACGGATCCGATCCACCCTCAGGGAAACCGGGACCGGCATTCCATCGCGAGGCCACCATGTCATCCCAGAGCCGCCATTCCTTCGTCTACAGACCGGCCTTCTCAAGCCAGACCATCGGCATTGCCACGGGCCTGTATCTCTTCCTTCTCACCAGCCGCGACTTCTGGCCGGAGACCCAGGCGTTGCTCGGCAGGCAGCCGGGCACACTGACGCTTCTGGCGGCGGGGCTCGCCTGTCTCTTCATCGGGACCTGCGTGATCGTCTCGTGGAAGAAAATGAGGATGAAGCCATTGTTCGTCGTTTTGGTGCTTCTAACCGCCAGCGCGGTCTGGCTCCTGGATCAGGACAGCCCCTTCCGGGCCAATGGCGGCACTGCCGGCGATTTCGCCGCGCACATGGTGCTCTTTGGTCTCGTGCCGATGGCTCTTCTTCTCTGGGCCCGGGTCCGGCACGGCTCGTTCTTCTGGCAGATGCGCGGCAATCTCGCAGTCGCCGTTCCGGCGCTCGCCATCGCGCTTTGCGTGATGGCGACGCACCTGACGGATTACATCTCGATTGTCGGAGAAGAGATGGGAATCGCCGGTGTCGAGGACACCTGCGCCAATGTCACGGTTCACCCTTGAACGTATCGCAGGCATCGACCCGGCCGGTGTCGAAGCCGCGCTTGAACCAGCGGCGGCGCTGGTCAGACGTGCCGTGGTTGAAGCTTTCTGGAACGACATAACCCTGCATGCGCTTCTGCAGCGTGTCGTCGCCGATCTGCATGGCGGCGTTCAGCGCCTCCTCGAGATCGCCGCGCTCCAGAATGCCCTTCTGCTCCGTATATTTGCCCCAGATGCCGGCGTAGCAATCGGCCTGAAGCTCGACGCGGATCGACATCTGGTTGGCTTCGACTTCGCTCATGCGCTGGCGCTGCTGGTTGAAGCGCGGCAGCACGCCGGTGAGGTTCTGGACATGGTGGCCGACTTCGTGGGCGACCACATAGGCCTGCGCGAAGTCGCCGGCCGCATCGAACTTGTTGGCGAGCTCGTCGAAGAAGCTCATGTCGAGATAGACCTTGCGGTCGCCCGGGCAATAGAACGGACCGGATGCCGCGGAGGCAAAGCCGCAGGCCGATTGCACGGAGCCGGAGAAGAGCACCATCTTCGGCTCCTCGTAACGCTCGCCCGCCGCCTGGAAAATGCCGTTCCAGGTGTCTTCCGTCTCGGCGAGAACCGTCGCCATGAAGGCCTTGGTTTCCTCTTCCTTCGGCGACGAGCGCTGGCTGGCGTTGTCTGTCTGCTCGATGCCGGGTCGGCTGACCTGCCCGCCGCCATCGCCCATCACCTGCAGGAGATCGATGCCCATCGCCTTGAAGATGAAATAGATGACGACGAGGAAGATGATGGTGCCGATGCTCATGCCGCCGCCCGCACTGCGTCCGCCCCCCATGGGGATGCGGAAGCCGCCATTGCCGCGGCCGAAGGGATTGTTCCCGCCCGCAGAAGGCCCGGCTCCGCGCTGGTCCTCGATATTGCCCGACTGGCGACGACCTTTCCATTCCATGGCGCATTCCCCGCATTGATTGCCAACGAACGTCCACGGCGTGAATTCGTTCCTCAGCAACGACTTATAGGGCCAGCCGCGCCGCCTTGCAAAATGAAAAGCAGCGTTTCATCGCCGACGAAAGACGGCGTTGAAACGCGCGCGCCAGCCAGCCTCGCGGATGGCTAGCGCACCGGCCGCCACGAGCAGGATACTGACGACGGCGGCAGCGATCCCGCTCGCAAGACCGGACGTGCCGTCGAAAATGATCATGCCCATCACCCGGTGCGGAACCAGCGTGAAAAGTCCCGCCACCACGAT
The DNA here is from genome assembly GCF_024704725.1 of Shinella sp. CPCC 101442. Taxonomy (GTDB): domain Bacteria; phylum Pseudomonadota; class Alphaproteobacteria; order Rhizobiales; family Rhizobiaceae; genus Shinella. The sequence goes on from NZ_JALIQS010000003.1 coordinate 763,903, forward strand.
GCCGCCGAAATACATGCTGGCGACGTGAGCGCGGTGGGCGCGGATGTTGCGCTGGCGCGCGGTCTGGATCGTCCTGATGCTGCCGACGATGACGTAGATGGAAAGCAGATGGATGGGGCTGAAACCGCCGACCGTGTTGATGTCGTGAATGAAGAAGGTCGAAAAACTCGTCATGACCATCAGCACCAGCCAGATCTTCCCCAGCAGCCGGTGGGCCGGCGTGCCCTTCGGGCGGGCGAGCAGAACGGCACCGAGCACGGCGGCCGGCAGCACGGTTGCAACATGAAACTGGATGGCGAAGGGGGCATTGATGAGCGGTTCGAAGGTCATGGCAAACTCCGGGACGGTTGAATTCGCCACCGTCTTCAGCCAATGATCAGGCCGCCTCAAACGCTTTGGCCCGAATGGACGGAATACTTCGTGGAACGCACCTTCCTGCAATCCGCGCTTCGTGAACTGCAGGTCTTCCTGCGCGCACCGCGCTTCTGGGCGACCTTCGGCGCGGTCGTCCTGATCTTCTGGGTAACAGGCCCCTATGGCACGGCCGAGCGCCTTGCCACCGCACCCCGCCTTGGCTTCTGGCTTGTCCAGCACGCCGTCGCCTGGGGCATCGCCATCGTCTCCATCGTCCTTGTGAACACGCTTCTCCTCACGCGCGTGCCGAGCCTTCCTGGACGCATGGCAATCGGAACGCTCGTCGCCGGCGCGCCCGTGGGGCTTGCCACAGAGGCGATCAGCCTCGCCACCTTCGGCGGCGCGTCCACGGTTGCGACCATCGCGCAAAGCATCGGAAGCGGCCTCCTCCTTTCCGCCCTGTTCTGCGGCCTCACCTTCCTGACGATGAGCAGCAAGCAGGCGGAAGCCCTTTCCCCGGCATCCGCATCCCCACCGGGGGCAACGGAAGACCGCGCCGAGGTGCAACTGCTGCGCCGGCTGAAACCGGAGAACCGCGGCCCGATCCTGCACATGACCGTCGCCGATCACTATACGGAAGTGACGACAAGCCGCGGGCGGGAGCTGGTGCTGCTGCGCTTTTCCGATGCGCTGGAGGAATTGGGCAATACAGCCGGCCTGCAGGTGCATCGCTCTCATTTCGTCGCCGATGCCCATGTGGACACGCTAACGCGTGCCGAGGGCCGGCTGGCGATCCTAATGAAGGACGGGCGGGAAATTCCAGTCAGCCGCAGCCGTATGGAGGCAGTCCGCAACCGCTGGGGCTGAAGGATTTTTCCACGCCATCTGTCGGATCGACCGTTTGCCGTTCGTCTCTGGGTATCACGTCAACGAACCTGCCAGGAGAAACCCCATGAGAAAGATCATTGTCGGTGCCTTTATCAGCCTCGACGGCGTCATGCAGGCACCGGGCGGACCGGAGGAAGACCCGATCGGCGGCTTCAGGTTCGGCGGCTGGGTCGCACCGCTCTTCGACGAGAAGATGGGCGCCGCGATCGGCGAGATGTTTGCAAAGCCTTTCGATCTGCTGCTCGGCCGCAAGACCTACGACATCTTCGCCGCCCACTGGCCCTATGCCGACAAGAACGACCCGATCGGCCCGCTCTTCGACCGCATCAACAAATATGTCGCGACCCGCAATCCCGGCTTCAGGACCACGTGGCAGAACAGCCATGTGCTGGGTTCCGATACGATCGCGGCGGTGAAGGCGCTGAAGAGCGAGGATGGCCCGGACCTGCTGACGCAGGGCTCGACGGACCTCCTCAAGGCGCTGTTCGAACACGACCTCGTCGACGAGATCAACGTCTTCACCTTCCCGGTCATCCTCGGCAAGGGCAAGCGGCTGTTCGGCGATGCGTCCTTCCCGCGGGCGCTGACGCTTGTGGCCTCGAGCACCAGCGAAAACGGTATCGTTATCAGCAAGTATGCCCGTGCGGGAGACGTCACCACGGGCTCGTTCGAGTTCGAAACGCCGACCGATGCCGAGCTGGAACGCCGCCGCAATCTCACCTGAGCGGCGGCAGCCTTGACCGCCGTCACCTTTGCCGCTCCTATTTGCCGGAGAAAAGCGGGAGGACGGCATGAAAGCGGCGCGGCTGGAGGCGATCGGCAGGTTTAGCGTGCGCGAGGTGGAAAAACCGCTGCCTGGCCCGGACGATCTGCTCGTGCGCGTCGAGGCCGCCGGCATCTGCGGCACCGACCGTCATCTCTTTCACGGCGAGTTTCCCTGTCGTCCGCCGGTGACACTCGGTCACGAATTTTCCGGCATCGTCGAGGCAATCGGCGACGCCGTGCTCCAGATCCGTCCCGGCATGCGCATCACCGGCGATCCGAACATTTCCTGCGGCCGCTGTGCGCAATGCCGGCGCGGCCGCGTCAATCTCTGTGAAAACCTGCAGGCAATCGGCATCCACCGCGATGGCGGCTTTGCCGAATATGTGCTCGTGCCGCAGCGGCAGGCCCATGAACTGCCGCTTTCGCTGCCGCCAGAACATGGCGCTTTCTGCGAACCGCTCGCCTGCTGCCTGCATGGCATCGACATCGCGGACATCCGTCCGGGTAGCACGGTCGTGGTGCTCGGCGGCGGGGTGATCGGCATGCTCACGGTTCAGCTCGCCCGTCTTGCCGGCGCGACATCCGTCGTGCTCGTCACGCGCCAGGCGGCGCGCCGGAAACTGGCCGAAGAAATCGGCGCCACCCATTCCTTCGATCCCGGCGCAGGGGATGTGATCGCAGGCGTCGCGGGCAGGAACGGTCTCGTGCCAGGTGGTGCAGACGTGGTGATCGAATGCGCTGGCGTGGCGGAAACCATGACGCAGGCACCGAAACTTGCCCGCAACGGCGGCACGGTCGTCATTCTCGGCGTGATGCCGCAGGGCAAAAAGGTGGAGATCGAGCCGTTCGATCTGCTCTTCCGCGAGATCAGGATCCTGACGTCCTTCCTCAACCCGCATGTCCATGGCCGTGCCGCCGCGCTGATTGCGTCGGGCACGATCAAGGTCGACCCGCTGATCTCCCGCCGCATCGGCTTCGAGGGCCTGCCGGATGCGGTTGCGAACCCGCCGCGCCCCGGCGAGGTGAAGGTGCTGGTCATGCCTGGCCTCACATAGAGGTCAGGCCAGCCCCTCCCCCGCCACCGTTTCCTCCAGCCATGCCGAAAAGGCCGCCATGGCAGGCGTAACGCTGCGCGACTGCAGGCGCGTCAGCCAGTAGCTGCCGAGCGCGACGCTCGTCCTGAACGGCTGGACGATCGCACCGGAGGAGAGGAGCCGCGAGAACATCAGGGGCGGCGCGAGGCCGACACCGAGGCCTTGCAGCACCGCCTCCATCATGGCGAGCGAGGTATCGAAGACGATGGCATTCTGCGGCGGCGGCGTGCGCGGCAGGCCGACAGCCTCGAACCAGCGGGTCCACTCGTCGCTGCGATAGGAACGCAGCAGCGTCAGGCCCAACAGGTCTTGCGGGCTTTTCAGGTCGCGCGCGACATTCGGGATGGCGAGCACTGACAGCGGGGCGTCAAAAAGGCGGATTGCGTCCGTGCCATGCCAGGCGCCGGCGCCGAAGCGGACGGCGAAATCGAGGCCTTCGGCGGCGAGATCGACACGGTTGTTGTTGGTGGACAGCCGGATCTCCACGAAGGGATGGCGCTCGCGGAAGCCCGCAAGTCTTGGCAGCAGCCAGCCGACGGCGAAGGTGCCGACGGCGCCGATCGTCAGGATTTCCCGCACATGGCCGCCGCGAAAACGCTCCACCACATCCGCCATGCGGTCGAAACTGTCGCGCAGCACCGGCAGCAGGCTTTCTCCCTCCGCCGTGATCATCAGCCCGCGCGGCAGGCGCTTGAAAAGCACGACGCCGAGCTGATCCTCGAGGCTTTTCACCTGGTGGCTGACGGCGGCCTGGGTGACGTTCAGCTCGATCGCCGCGCGGGTAAAACTCAGATGCCGGGCCGAGGCCTCGAAGGCGCGAAAGGCGTTCAATGGAAGATATGGCCGAACCATAGCGATGCCCTAATTTTCCTATTGGCTAAAACCGGTATTGATCTTTTGCCGGCTCATCAAGCCGTTGTTGTCAACACCGCGTAAACCATTCAAAACTCGGGGAAACGGGATGGGCAAACGTCTTTTCGCGGCTGCCGCCATGTTGGCTGCAATTCTGTCTTCGCCGGCTGAGGCCCGCATAATTTATACCATCGTTGCCGATGCCGGCAGCAACGAGGTCATCATGGAAAAGGGTGACGGCAAGACCCGCGTCACTCCCGCCTCCATCTTCAACGCGCCGCTTGCCGTGATGGGCTATGATTCCGGCTTTCTGGAAAGTGGACTATCGCGCCCGAAGATTCAGCCCGTTACCTGAAAAGGGCAAGCACGTTTTCGGAGTTGGAATTCGCTATCTGCAACGCTTGAATGCCAAGTTGCTGCTGCGTTTCAAGTGCCTTGAGACGTGTGGATTCTTCGCTCATATCCGCATCGACCAGCCGGCCTATACCCGACGTATAGGCATCCATGAGGGTGAAGTTAAAATCGCCCGCCATTTCCAGTCGATGTTGAACAGAGCCCAACTTCGCCTGAGCGGAAACTACGCTCTGAATCTTCTGATCGAACTCATTGAGGAAGTGGTCGTACGCGCTGTCTCGAGTGAATCCAGACAATTGAATGACTGATTCCAGATCATATATGACGCTTATACCGACATTGTCGTGAGATTCGTCAAAAATCGTAGAATTGAATATATCAATCGGAGCACTTGTCCACCACCAAGAACCGTCCGGCATCTGTGCTTTGATATTTATATCACCGTCGAGAATACCGGTGTTATTTTCCGTTTCCGCGACTGTTCCGTAACTTGCATAATTGGCGTTGAATAGTACGAGATCCCGCGACGCCACATTGAGTTTCTGCACGTCGCCTTGCGCGTAACCTACGACGAATTTCGCGGCAATGGCGTCATCCAGATCAACCCCATCCTTCGGTTTTGCGAGCAAATTAACGCCGTTGAAACTCGCGGAATCGACCGCACTGTTGATCGCCATGATGTGCTGCAACATATCCACGTCGAGTTTGTGCAGCAATGATCCCGCATATTTCGGATCCACTCGCTTTTCAGCACCAGCGTCCGGGAAATATGTAGAACTGTAGTAAGAAAAGTCAGTGATATCGACAGGCTCCATCGAACGTGCGGAGACGAACAGCGACTTCATCGCGTCAAGATGCTCAACGACGGTATCAAGAGCGGCATAAGCGGTGTCCGCGATTGCCTGAGCCAGGCCGATACTATCGCTGACTGCCGAAAGCACCATGTTTTCCGATCGCATTGTGGTTGCGATCGACCAGTAAGCCGCATTGTCAGCAGCATATTGAACACGCAATCCCGACGACACCCTTCCTTGAGCAGTCGCCATATCCGAGTTTATCGAGCGCAAAGTTTGGAGCGCAGAAATCGCGCCCACATTCGTAAGAATGCTGGTCATATAGGCACACTGGTGAATTGAAGTTTGCCCTTCATGGGCGATCAGGTTGCGTCTATCTAATCGCCAGCATGGCTAACAATGTATTAACAGATAAAATTTTTCCAATGAAACCAGTATTTTAGCATATATTAAATTTGTGCTGCGGCGCCGGCGCATTTTGCCGGGGCTTCCGCTGATGCCACGATGGCGTTCTCGCAACGGAGTGGGCAAAGCTCAGCGCGGCGGAACCATGCCCGCCCCCTTGCGGGCAAGACCCGAGATGTTGAGCGCGAGCTTGCGCCGGAATACCGGCGAGGCACCGATGATACGGAGGGCGAGATTGCGCAGCATGCGGCCGAAGGAACTGCGCACCATCGCCAGCCTTGTCAGGCGATCGGCGAGTTCCAGAACCTCCACCGCGGCGGGGCGGCGCTTTTCCTCGTAAAGATCGAGCGTCGCCTCCGGCGCCTTGCCGTTGATGACATCAGCCAGCAATTGCCCGAGCACGACAGCATCGACGATTCCCGTATTCATCCCCTGCCCGCCGGCCGGACTATGCACATGCGCGGCATCGCCGATGACGAAGAACGGACCGGAACGGTAGCGCGAGGCGATGCGGTGATGCACGCGGAAGCGCGAACTCCAGATCACATCCCGCACGCAGCCAGGCACCTTGCGCGGGCCCCGCGCATCGAGGAGGCCCTGTATGAACGCGGTATCCGGCGCAACAGGTGCGTCCTCGACCGGCGCCACGATGCGAAAATGACCGCCGGGCAACGGCGCGACGACACCCATGCCTTCCGGCGAGAAGAGCAATGTCACCTCGTCGCTGAAACCCCAGTCCATATGCACGTCGGCAAGCACGAAAGCGCCATCGTAGGTCTCGCCATCGAAAGGAATGCCAGCCGCCTCGCGCACCATGCTGTGCATGCCGTCAGCACCGACGACATAGCGGGCGCGGACCGCGTATGCGCCCGCCGTCGATACGAGATGAACGATTGTGCCGCTCGCATCCGTCTCGACCTTCGACGCCGTCACGCCGCGCGCGACGCTGCCGCCCAGCGCCTCCAGCCGCTCGGTGAGAACAGCTTCCGTCTCATCCTGCGGTATCATCAGCACCTCTGCATAGCGCGAAGGGAGCATGGAGAAATCCAGCTCGAGCAGCGCGTTGTCATGATCGCGAAGCGCGAAGCGGGTGAGCGGCAGGCCACGCCGCTCCAGCGCATCCGTGACGCCGATGCGCTGGAGCACTTCGAGCGTATGGGCATGAACGACAGCGGCTCGCGATGTATTCTCGCCAGCGGCGAGGCGGTCCACGATCAAGGAGCGCACGCCTGCCTGGTGCAGGGTGACGGCAAGGGCAAGGCCTGTCGGCCCTGCCCCGACGATGAGCACGTCGGTTTCCAGCGGCAGCATGGGTCCCTCCCGGAATCGATACGCGGCGTAAAGAAGCGGGCCGCTTGATCGCCCGTTATATCGTTGGCGGAGCAGACTGGAACAGCCCCCGCACTTTTCCTGTCGATTGGGTGATTTTCGGGGTTCCGCTTGCCTCCGCATTTGCCTATAAGCCGCTTCTAGCCTTGAAAGACCATTTTGCGCGCCCGGCCCGGTGAACCCATCACCATGGCCGGCTTTTCGCGCACGCGGAAGAACGGATAGAGAGATGCCCAAGCGCCAAGATTTGAAATCGATCCTCATCATCGGCGCGGGGCCGATCGTCATCGGTCAGGCCTGCGAATTCGACTATTCCGGCACCCAGGCCTGCAAGGCGCTGAAGGAGGAAGGCTACCGCGTCATCCTCGTCAACTCCAACCCGGCAACGATCATGACCGACCCGGGCCTCGCCGACGCGACCTATGTCGAGCCGATCACCCCGGAAGTCGTGGCAAAGATCATCGCCAAGGAACGGCCGGACGCGCTGCTGCCGACCATGGGCGGCCAGACGGCGCTCAACACCGCGCTTTCCCTGAAGCGCATGGGCGTGCTCGACCGCTACAATGTCGAGATGATCGGCGCCAAGCCCGCCGCCATCGACATGGCCGAAGACCGCGCGCTGTTCCGTGAAGCGATGGCCCGCATCGGCCTTGAAACGCCGCGGTCGCTGCTCGCCAACGCCACCGAGATCAAGGACGTCGACCGCAAGGCGCATGAGGCCGAGCGCGCCAAGGTGAAGGCGCAGCTTTCCGGCGACGCGCTCGACAAGGCGCTGGACGAGCTGGAAAACCAGTGGAACCTCGGCGAGACCGACCGCAAGCAGCGCTATATGAGCCATGCGATGGCGATCGGCGCGCAGGCGCTCGACACGATCGGCCTTCCCGCCATCATCCGCCCGTCCTTCACGATGGGCGGCACCGGCGGCGGCATTGCCTACAACCGCTCGGAATTCTTCGAGATCGTCAATTCCGGCCTCGACGCCTCGCCGACGACCGAAGTGCTGATCGAAGAATCGGTGCTCGGCTGGAAGGAATACGAGATGGAGGTCGTCCGCGACACGGCGGACAACTGCATCATCATCTGCTCCATCGAAAACATCGACCCGATGGGCGTGCACACGGGCGATTCGATCACGGTCGCCCCTGCCCTGACGCTGACCGACAAAGAATACCAGATCATGCGCAACGCCTCGATTGCGGTGCTGCGCGAGATCGGCGTCGAGACCGGCGGCTCGAACGTACAGTTCGCCGTCAACCCGGAGAACGGCCGCCTCGTCGTCATCGAGATGAATCCGCGCGTCTCGCGCTCCTCCGCGCTTGCCTCCAAGGCGACCGGCTTCCCCATCGCCAAGATCGCGGCAAAACTCGCCATCGGCTACACGCTGGACGAACTGGAAAACGACATCACCGGCGGCGCGACGCCGGCCTCGTTCGAACCGTCCATCGATTACGTGGTGACAAAAATCCCGCGCTTCGCCTTCGAAAAATTCCCGGGCGCCGAACCCACGCTGACCACCGCCATGAAGTCGGTCGGTGAAGTCATGGCCATCGGCCGCACCTTCGCCGAATCGTTGCAGAAGGCGCTGCGCGGCCTCGAAACGGGCCTGACCGGCCTCGACGAGATCGAAATCCCCGGCCTCGGCGACGGCAACGACAAGAACGCCATCCGCGCCGCCATCTCGCGGCCGACGCCGGACCGGTTGCGCATGGTCGCTCAGGCACTGCGCCTCGGCCTTTCGCTGGAAGAAGCACATGAGGGTTCGAAGATCGATCCCTGGTTCCTCGAGCAGTTGAAGGCGATCGTCGACATGGAGGCCCGCATCCGCGAGCACGGCCTGCCGCAGGACGCCACAAACCTTCGCATGCTGAAGGCCATGGGCTTCTCCGACGCCCGCCTCGCCACCCTTTCGGCCAAGCGGCCGAAGGAAGTCGCGGAACTGCGCAACCGCCTCGACGTGCGCCCGGTCTTCAAGCGCATCGACACCTGCGCTGCCGAATTCGCCTCGCCGACCGCCTATATGTACTCGACCTACGAGACACCGTTTGCCGGCGCCACCCGCTCGGAAGCCGAGATTTCCGACCGCAAGAAGGTCGTCATCCTCGGTGGCGGCCCGAACCGTATCGGCCAGGGCATCGAGTTCGACTATTGCTGCTGCCATGCCGCCTTCGCGCTGAAGGATGCCGGTTATGAAGCGATCATGATCAACTGCAACCCGGAGACGGTCTCGACCGACTACGACACCTCCGACCGTCTCTATTTCGAGCCGCTGACGGCAGAAGACGTCATCGAGATCCTGAAGGCCGAGCAGACCAACGGCGAACTCGTCGGCGTCATCGTGCAGTTCGGCGGCCAGACGCCGCTGAAGCTTGCCGAAGCGCTCGAAAAGAACGGCATCCCGATCCTCGGCACCGCGCCCGACATGATCGACCTTGCCGAAGACCGTGACCGCTTCCAGAAACTGCTGCAGAAACTCGATCTCGCCCAGCCGAACAACGGCATCGCATACTCCGTCGAGCAGGCCCGCCTGGTCGCCGGCGAAATCGGCTTCCCGCTCGTCGTGCGCCCGTCCTACGTGCTCGGCGGCCGCGCCATGCAGATCATCCATTCGGAATCGATGCTGCAGACCTACCTGCTCGACACCGTGCCGGAACTGGTGCCGGAAGACATCAAGCAGCGCTATCCGAACGACAAGACCGGCCAGATCAACACCCTGCTCGGCAAGAACCCGCTGCTCTTCGACAGCTACCTGTCGAACGCGGTGGAAGTCGATGTCGACGCGCTCTGCGACGGCAAGGACGTCTTCGTCTCCGGCATCATGGAGCATATCGAAGAGGCAGGCATCCACTCCGGTGACTCGGCCTGCTCGCTGCCCGTGCACACGCTCTCCAACGAGATCGTTGACGAGCTGGAACGCCAGACCAAGGCGCTTGCCAAGGCGCTTCATGTCGGCGGCCTGATGAACGTGCAGTACGCAATCAAGGACGGCACGATCTACGTGCTCGAAGTGAACCCGCGCGCCTCGCGCACGGTGCCCTTCGTGGCAAAGACCATCGGCGCGCCGATCGCCAAGATCGCCGCCCGCGTTATGGCCGGCGAGAGCCTCGACGTGGCGATCGCCGCCTATGGCGAAAAGCCGGACCCGCGCAACCTCAAGCACATCGCCGTCAAGGAAGCCGTGTTCCCCTTCGCCCGTTTCCCGGGCGTCGATACGCTGCTCGGCCCGGAAATGCGCTCGACCGGCGAGGTCATCGGCCTCGATACGGATTTCGCGCTGGCCTTCGCCAAGTCGCAGCTCGGCGCCGGCGTAGACCTGCCGCGCGAAGGCACGGTCTTCGTGTCGGTGCGTGACGAGGACAAGGACCGCGTGCTGCCCGCCATCAACATCCTGACCGGCATCGGCTTCAAGGTCATGGCAACGTCGGGCACCGCCCGCTTCCTCGCGGAAAAGGGCATCGAGGCGATCAAGATCAACAAGGTGCAGGAAGGCCGTCCCCACATCGAGGACGCCATCCGCAACCGCCAGGTTCAGCTCGTCATCAACACCACCGATGGCAACAAGGCGATCTCGGACTCGAAGTCGCTGCGCCGCGCCGCCCTGATGCAGAAGGTGCCCTATTACACGACCATGGCCGGCGCGCTTGCCGCCGCCCAGGCGATCCGGGCCCTCAAGCAGGGCCAGCTCGAAGTGCGCCCGCTGCAATCCTACTTCTGAGCCATAGACTTTCCGGTCTCTCGAGAGCCGGGCGGCCCCGCCGCCCGGCTCTCTTCTATGTGCGACCCGACAGCCGATCAGACAGGATCGGCTTCGAATGGGTCCATATCCTTCGTATCCTACCCTCCGGCAAGATGTCCTGCCGTGGTGCATTTTCATTGAAGCCGGCCGACCAGTCGCGGTCGGGGGCCTCCATGCCCGGCGGCACGCGGCATGGCGCTGACGGCACCGTCATTGGTGCGGCTAGCCTGCGACACGGCAATCGTGGCAGGGGGAGATCGTTCCGGAGCTTGTGGGCGCCGGGCCGCGCTGCGGCAAAAAAACTGGCTTTTGGCGGCCACGATCTGCTATAAGGATCGTTCAAACGCTTTCGACGGTTCCGGAGATTCTTCCCCGGAGACCGTTTTCTTTTGCGTTCTTGCTGGCGGGAGCCTGCTCGACGCGGTCTGAAGGACGGGAAAAAATGGTTGAAAAGGTACCGATGACTCACGGCGGTTTCGTCAAGCTGCAGGAAGAACTGCGCTGGCGTCAGCAGGAAGAGCGTCCGAGAATCATCGAGGCGATTGCTGAAGCGCGCGCGCACGGCGACCTTTCGGAAAATGCCGAGTACCATGCCGCCAAGGAAGCCCAGAGCCACAATGAAGGCCGCGTCACGGAGCTTGAAGACTATGTCGCCCGTGCCGAGGTCATCGACCTCTCCAAGATGTCCGGCACGAAGATCAAGTTCGGCGCCAAGGTGAAGCTCCTCGACGAGGACACCGAGGAAGAAAAGGCCTACCAGATCGTCGGTGACCAGGAAGCCGACGTGAAGCAGGGCCGGATCTCCATCTCCTCGCCCATCGCCCGTGCCCTCATCGGCAAGGAAGTCGGCGATTCGATCGAGGTGCACGCGCCCGGCGGCTCCAAGGCCTACGAGATTCTCGCGGTTACCTGGGGGTAACCGCCGCCTCATGCCGGTTGTAGAGGACATGCGGGACGCCAAAGTCATCGCGCCGAATTTCAAGCGCCGCCTGTCGGGCGTCACGTCCACGATCATTCAGCTCGTCCCGGTTCAAAACAGGCTCGGGCAGAAGGTTGTGACCCTCGGCAGCGGCCTGCCGGCTACCTTGCCCAAAATGCGCTGGCTCGACCTGCCGGCCCTTTGGTCTGACGGCATGCGTGTCTGGCACGCGCGACGCAACATCGAAATGCTGGCCGGGATCGTCCTTCGCGATCTCCTGCGTATGCGGCTGAAACTCGTCTTCACCTCTGCGTCTCAACGCCGCCATACGGGCTGGACGAAATTCCTGATTTCCCGGATGGACGCGGTCGTCGCCACCAGCGCCAGGACCGCCTCCTATCTGGAGGTTCCAAGCACCGTGGTCATGCACGGCATCGACCCGCAACGCTTCTCCCCACCCGCGGAAAAGGGCGCGGCGAAAGCGCTGCTGGGCCTCGATCCCGCTCGCAACTATGCAGGCTGCTTCGGTCGTGTGCGCCACCAGAAAGGCACGGACCTCTTCGTCGACGCCATGATCCGGCTTCTGCCGGATCAACCGGCATGGTCGGCCATCGTGGCGGGGCGGGCGACGACACAGCACGTCGACTTCGAAAACGAGTTGAAGAAGCGCGTCCAGGCGGCGGGGCTTGCCGACAGGATCCTCTTCGTCGGGGAACACACCAACATCAACGACTGGTACCGCGCCCTCGACCTGTTCATTGCGCCGCAACGATGGGAAGGCTTTGGCCTTACGCCGCTGGAGGCGATGGCGACCGGTATTCCCGTGGTGGCCACGGACGTAGGTGCTTTCAACGAAATCGTCACTCCCGACACGGGCGACGTGGTATCTGCCGACAATCTCGAGGCTCTAACGCAAGCCGCAAAGCGATATATGGACGACGCCTCGCTGCGACAGCTCGCTGGCGAGCAAGGCCGGCAACGCGCGGAGGCACATTTCAGCATCGAGGGAGAAGCAGCCGCTCTCGGGCGGATTTACGCATAAGGCGATCAAGCGTGAACAACACAGTGGCGACTTTCTGGTATGGCGCTCCCTTCGGCCCTGTCGAGCAGATCAGCGCGCTGTCGATGCTGGACGCCGGCCACAAGCTGGTTGTTTACACGCGCGGCACCATCGAGGGCGTTCCCCCGGGCATTGACGTCCGCGATGCCGGCGAGATCCTGGATACGGGCGAGATCGTCCGGCACCGCAAGAGCGGCAGTGTCGCTCTTTATTCCGACCTTTTCCGATATGCGCTTTTCAACAAGACGGATTTTACCTGGGTCGATCTCGATGTCGTAGCGCTGCGCCCCCTGCCGATGGAGACGCCTTACCTCTTCGGTTACGAAAGCAACGACGAGGTGAACGGCGCCGTTCTCCGGCTGCCCAGGCAATCCCCCGCTCTCGCCGAGCTTTCGAAGTTCACCGTCGATACGCGCGGCTATCCCCCGACCTTGCAGGGTCTGCGCCGTTTGAAATACGTCGCGAGGTCCTTCGGCAGGGGACTACCGATATCCCAGTGGCCCTGGGGATCTCTTGGGCCCCGCGCGCTGACGCATTTCCTCGGAAAAACCGGGGAAATATCGCACGCCCTCGGCATCGAGGCCTTTTATCCCGTGCCGTTCCAACAGGCCGCGCGTTTCGCCACCCCCGACGATCTTTCGCTGGACAGTTTCCCCGAACAGGTTTTGGCGGTGCATTTATGGGGAAAGGCGCTCCGCCAGCACGTGCGCGAGCACCATGGCGGCCGGGTCCCTTCAGGGTCGTTTCTCGAAAAGGCGGCCAATCATTATGCCGCACGGTTTGATTTCGAAATTTCTGTCCTATTTTAGATGGCCCCGCTGCCAACAGCAGGACGCGACATGCAGGCAATCCGTACCTATGTTATCAATCTCGACGGCAGCGAAGCCCGACTGGCCGACATTCGAAGAAAACTCGATGCTTACGGCATCGCGTTCGAGCGTGTCGCGGCGGTGGACGGCCGCACCTATGACATGGATTCCCTGCCGGACTACGACCTTGCGGCCGCCAAGCGATTTATGGGGCGCGGCCTCGTCGGTGGCGAGATCGGCTGCTATTACAGTCACCTGAAGGCAGCCAAGGCGTTCCTCCAGTCGGACGCCCGCCATGCGCTCATCCTCGAGGACGACGCGGAACCTCTCTGCAACGTAATCGAGCTGCTCAAGGCCGCATTGCCGGATATCGACATCCTCGATCCGGATTGGCTTCTCCTCAATATCGGCAACAACCGATTGAAGCTCAGCACCACCATCGATGAATATCCGGTGGGAGGCACGAACTACGAACTCGTCGCCGCGCACTATTTTCCGATGACGACAAACGCCATTGTCTGGTCGCGCGAAGGCGCCCGACGTTTCGTGGCGGAGCACACGACGATTTTTGCGCCGGTCGATAACTTCTTTCGCTATTGGTTGACGCGGGAGGGACACGGATACAGCTTCCGCCCGGCGCCGGTCACGACGACGGGCGCCGATAGCCTTATTTTATCGGATAAGGGAGCGCGCCGGCAAACCGGCAATCGTTCGTGGTTCTATCAACTGGCGAAACAAAAACGGCTGGCGGAAGAGAAACTGCTGGCTTGGCGAAAAAAGAGAAACTTCAGGCTTTTGCGGAAGCCGGTTCCGGACGACAAATGAACATTGCCATATACGACACGTCCATAGCCTCCCCGAATGTCGGCGACCAGATCATCATGGATGCCGTCAACCGTGAAATCGAGGCAATGTTTCCTGACGCCTTCGTGGAGCGCATCCCCAGCCATGACCGGATTTCGGTGCGTGGACGGCGCATCCTGAAACACGCTGACTACATCATCGCCGGCGGCGCCAATCTGCTTTTCTCTCATTGGACCAGGCAGCGGCATTGGAAGATGGGCTGGCGCGACCTTCCACGGATGAAGAACAAGCTCGTCCTGCTGGGCACCGGCTGGGCCGCCTATGCCGACCCTCCGGATTTTCTGACCGCCCGGATCTATCGAAGCATTCTCTCGGACAAGTCACACCAATCCGTCCGGGACGCATATTCCGCACGCTACCTGTCCGCGGTCGGGATCAAGAACGTCGTCAACACCGGCTGCCCGACCCTCTGGCAGCTGACCCCTGCCCATCTCGCCACGGTTCCGCAGAACAAGGCGCGCGATGTCGTGGCGACTTTGACGGACTATGCTCCAGCGCCGCAAGAAGACCGCCTCATGCTGGAGACGCTCAAGGCGCTGTACCGCAACGTTCATGTCTGGATACAGGGAAAACAGGACAAGTCCTATTTGAAGTCCCTCGGGGTGACCGGCCTTCTCGAGGTTCCGTCCCACCTTTCCGCCTACGATGCGCTCCTGCGCTCGGAAGACGATCTGGATTTCGTCGGCACGCGCCTGCATGCCGGCATCCGGGCCCTGCAAGCGGGACGGCGCAGCATCATCGTCAGCGTGGACAATCGTGCCCGCGAAATGGGGCGCGACTTTCATCTTCCGATCATCGAACGCGCGGACATCGCAAAGCTGCATGCGCTGATAGAATCGACAATGCCGATAGCGATCAAGCTTCCGCAGGACCGGATCGACCTCTTCAGGAAGCAGTTCTCAAAGCCGGAACGATAGAACGAGGGGCGGGCCGCAGCCTATAGCTCGACCAGCCCGACCTTCTTGACCTGCCGGATCGTCAGCATCGTGCGCACGGTATCGACCTGCGCATTCGCCGTCAGTTCCTCGATCACGAAGTCCTGGAAGCGGGTGAGATTTTCGGCGACGCAATGGAGCAGGAAGTCGCTGTCGCCGGAGACCATCCAGGCCTGACGCACCATCGTCCATTCGCCGGTGGCGGCGGCAAAAGCCTTGAGGTTGGCTTCGGACTGGTGCTTGAGGCCGACCATGCAGAAGGCGACGAGGTCGTAGCCGAGCGCCGGCGCGTTCAGCAGCGCGGTATAGCCCTCGATAATGCCGGCCTCTTCCAGCTTGCGCACGCGGCGCAGGCATGGCGGCGCGGAAATGCCGGCGCGCGCGGCCAGCTCCACATTGGTCATCCGGCCGTCGCCTTGAAGTTCCTTCAGGATGCGGATGTCGATGGCGTCGAGTTCGGCGCGAAACATGGGAATTGTCAGACCTTTCGGGATGGCGACCGGAAGTGACCCGAATCGCCGCATCAGCGCAACATTGTTACTGCAAGCGGCACAAATATGTCACGCGCCTTCGCTTGTCTGTTGGCAACAGATCGCGCGCACTTGAAACTGGGCGCACTCCGCTCATAAATGAGAGTGGAAAAATGACACGCTGGCCCTGCCCTTGCGCGAGATCGCGCGGCTCGGCCCATTGGGGCCTGATGCCCCGGAAGGAACGACCATGTCCGCCCCCTCCCTGTCCGCGCGCCACGTCAAGGTGCTGATCATCGGGTCCGGCCCCGCCGGCTACACCGCCGCGATCTATACCGCCCGCGCCATGCTGGAACCGGTTCTCATCGCCGGCATGGAACAGGGCGGCCAGCTGATGATCACCACGGATGTCGAAAATTATCCGGGTTATGCCGATCCGGTTCAGGGCCCGTGGATGATGGAGCAGATGCTGAAGCAGGCCGAGCATGTCGGCGCCGAGATCGTCAACGACCTCGTCACCAATGTCGACATGAGCGTTCGCCCCTTCCGCATCTCCACCGACAACGGCACCGAATGGACGGCCGATGCGCTGATCATCGCCACCGGCGCCAAGGCGAAGTGGCTCGGCATCGAGACCGAGCACAAGTTCATGGGCTTTGGCGTTTCGGCCTGCGCCACCTGCGACGGCTTCTTCTATCGCAACAAGGACGTGATCGTGGTCGGCGGCGGCAACTCCGCCGTCGAGGAGGCGCTCTACCTTTCCAACCTCGCCAAGACCGTGACTGTCGTGCATCGCCGCGACGGTTTTCGCGCCGAAAAAATTCTCCAGGAGCGCCTGTTCGCCAAGGAGAATGTCAAGATCGTCTGGGACCACGAGGTCGTCGAGTATCTTGGCAGCGATCCCAAGCCGCCGATGCCGGCTTCCGTCAACGGTGTGAAGCTGCGCAATGTGAAGACGGGCGAAACGCGCGACGTCACCATCGACGGCGTGTTCGTGGCGATCGGCCATGCGCCGGCAGTCGAACTGTTCAAGGGCAAGCTGCGCCAGAAGCCGAACGGCTATCTGTGGACGGCGGCCGATTCCACGGCGACGGACGTGCCGGGCGTCTTTGCCGCAGGCGACGTCACCGACGACATCTATCGCCAGGCGGTCACGGCTGCCGGCATGGGCTGCATGGCAGCGCTTGAAACCGAAAAATACCTTGCAGGTCATATGCCTGTCGCAATTGCGGCCGAGTAGAAGCCGCCAACTAAGGGCGGCGGATTCGATCCGACCGCCCACGTGGGAACAGCAAGATCAGCGACCAGGCGGGAAGCGAGCGCTCCCCGCCTCACAGACATATGGGGGATAGAATGGCGCTCGACTGGGACAAGCTGCGGATTTTTCATGCCGCGGCCGAGGCGGGCTCGTTCACGCATGCGGCGGACAAGCTGCATCTTTCGCAATCGGCCATCAGCCGTCAGGTGAGCGCGCTGGAGCAGGATGTCGGCATCAAGCTCTTTCACCGCCATGCCCGCGGCCTGATTCTGACCGAGCAGGGCGAAATCCTCTATCGCACCGCGCATGACGTGCTGATGAAGCTGGAAAGCGTGCGCGTCCAGCTCACCGAGAACACCGAAAAGCCAAGCGGCAAGCTGCGCATCACCACCACCGTCGGCCTCGGCCAGGGCTGGCTGACCGACAAGGTGCAGGAATTCCTGGCGCTCTATCCCGACATGCAGGTGCAGCTCATCCTCGACAACGAGGAGCTGGACGTGAACATGCGCCATGCCGACTGCGCGATCCGCCTGCGTGAACCGCAGCAATCGGATCTCATCCAGCGCCGGCTGTTCACCGTGCACATGCACATCTACGCCGCGCCGTCCTATATCAACCGCTACGGCGAGCCGCAGTCGATCGACGATCTCGACAACCACAAGATCATTTCCTTCGGCGAACCGGCACCGAGCTATCTGCTCGACGTGAACTGGCTGGAAATCGCGGGCCGCGATTCCGACAATCCACGCCCCGCGGTTCTGCAGATCAACAGCCAGACCTCGATCAAGCGCGCGGCCCTGCTTGGAATCGGCATCGCGATGCTGCCGGACTATATTGTCGGACGCGATCCGGGACTTATCCAGCTGCCCGTCAGCGCCGACATTCCCTCGTTCGACACCTATTTCTGCTATCCGAGCGAGATGAAAAACTCCGCGAAACTGAAGGTTTTCAGGGACTTCATCGTGGCGAAGGCGCGCAACTGGAACTTCTGAGACAGGCTCCTCGCAAGACCTGCGCCTTACGCATGGCTGACATGCACATTAAAAGATTGATGGATGCCCAAAAAACCATCATATCGCACGCAGCTGATGCATTTCGGTGGCTTTTTCCTCCCAGTGCCACCGCACCAGCTGTTCCCCTCTGGAGGTTTTATTACCTTCAAAACTATAAAGGGCCCAAGTTGATCTTGCGGCCCTCTTTTTTTGCCTTGGGACAGGTGAAACAGATTTTCAACCTTGCTGTGAAACTTGGCACGCGCTTCTCTTGAAGAAACGCAACCCCTGCCCCATATCTAGGACAGCCAATGCACATGCGGTCTTTCTCCTCCCAGTGCCGCGCGTTGGCTGTTCCCCTCTGGAGGTTTTCAACCTTCAAACTTGCAGGGCCCAAGCTTCGCTTGTGGCCCTCTTTTTTTGCCGATTTTTCTTTTGCAGATTTTTGGGGGTGCCTCTTGTATCGGCAACGCGCGAACCCAATATCGTCATTATACGATACACCAATCGCCGGACCACGATAGACATGGACACGCCCGACACCGACGAAATCCTCAAAGCGCTCGCCCATCCGAAGCGGCTGGAGATTCTCGCCTGGCTGAAGGAGCCGCAGGTCCATTTCGCCGGGCAGGAACATCCCCTGGAATTCGGCGTTTGTGCCGGACAGATCGAAAAGCGCTGCGACCTCTCGCAGTCCACCGTCTCCGCCCATCTCGCCACCCTGCAGCGTGCCGGTCTCGTGACGACGCGCAAGGTCGGCCAGTGGGTGTTCTTCAAACGCGACGACGAAAAGATCGCGGCCTTTCTCCACCACATCAACAGCGCCCTGTAGGCGCGCCCTCTCCCAGCAGAAGAAGGACTACCCATGACCTCGCTCTTCGACCCTCTCAAGATCGGCGACATCCAGCTTGCCAACCGCATCGTCATGGCGCCGCTGACGCGCAACCGCTCGCCGGGCGCCGTGCCGAACACGCTGAATGCCGCCTATTACGAACAGCGCGCCTCCGCCGGCCTGCTGATCACGGAAGCAACCGCCATCTCCCACCAGGGCCAGGGCTATGCCGACGTACCCGGCCTCTACAAGCCGGAAGCGCTCGAAGGCTGGAAGCAGGTCACCGACGCCGTGCACAAGGCCGGCGGCAAGATCGTCGTGCAGATGTGGCATGTCGGCCGCATCTCGCACGATACGCTGCAGCCCGACGGCGGCAAGCCGGTCGCCCCGTCGGCAATCCGCGCCAAGTCCAAGACCTACCTGATCAACGCGGACGGCACCGGCAGCTTCGCCGAGACGTCCGAGCCCCGCGCCTTGGAGAAGGACGAACTCCCCGGCATCATCGAGGACTATCGCCGCGCCGCACGCGCTGCCATCGATGCCGGCTTCGACGGCGTCGAAATTCATGCTGCCAACGGTTATCTGATCGACCAGTTCCTGCGCTCCGGCAGCAACCAGCGCACGGATGAGTATGGCGGCTCGATCGAAAACCGCGCCCGCCTGCTCTTCCAGGTGGTCGATGCCATCACCGCGGAAATCGGCGCCGGCCGCACCGCGATCCGCATCTCGCCGGTCACCCCGGCCAATGACGCCTCGGATCCGAACCCGCAGCCGCTCTTCACCCATGTGGTCGAAGGTCTCGCCAAGTATGACCTCGCCTACATCCACATCATCGAAGGCGCCACCGGCGGCCCGCGTGACCATCAGCAGGGCGACACGCCCTTCGACTATGTCGCACTGCGCGCAGCCTACCAGGCGGCCGGCGGCAAGGCGGCCTGGATGGTCAACAACGGCTACAACCGGGAACTCGCCATCGATGCCGTGGAAAGCGGCAAGGCCGATCTCGTCGCCTTCGGCAAGCTCTTCATCTCCAACCCCGACCTGGTGGAGCGCCTGAAGAACGACACCGTGCTGAACGCTCCGGATCAGGCGACCTTCTACGGCGGCGGCGCCAAGGGCTATACGGACTATCCGGTGCTGGAAAACGTCGCCTGACGTTTCCGCTCCTTAACGGCGGCTAGCCGCACCTTCCCGGCCTGCCTCGCCTCACGAGGGCCATGACCGGAACGGAGCAGGCACTGCCTGACGCCCGCGGAATCCTGCTCCGCGGGCGTTTTCTTTTTGCGCGCCTCGTCTACATCTACGGTTAGACATTTGAGGAGCCCACCGCCCATGCTCTACAGCCTCTCGAAGGAACGTTTCCTCTTCGTCGGCCTTGCCGCCGCGATCGCCGCCTATGCGACGGAGCACAACGTTCTGGAAATGGGGCGCCTCCCTATGCTGATGGCCGCCTTCGCGCTGGTCGTTGCCATCATCCTCGTCTCGACACGCATCGCCCACCATGCGGAAATCCTCGCCTCCAAGGTCGGCGATCCCTACGGCACGATGATCCTGACGCTCTCGGCGGTGCTGGTTGAGGTGGTGGTGCTCGCCATCATGATGCAGGGCGAGAGCTCGCCGACACTGGTGCGCGACACGATCTACGCGGCTGTTATGCTCGACATCAACGGCATCCTCGGCCTGGCCGCGCTGCTCGGCGGCATCCGCCATGGCGAGCAGCCCTACAACGACGATTCGGGAAAGACCTACGGTGTGATGATCCTGACCGCCATGGGCATTTCCATGGTCGTGCCGGAATTCGTGCCGCGCGAAAGCTGGCACCTCTATTCCGCCTTCACCATCGGCGCCATGATCGCGCTCTATGGCGTCTTCCTGCGCATGCAGGTCGGGCCGCACAGCTACTTCTTCAGCTACGCCTATCCCCGCGCCGAGCGGAAGGAAGGTCTGCCGAGCAAGGCGCCGGACGAAAGCGAGCCCACCACCTTCTCGATCGTCGTCATCCTCATCGGCGTGGTGCTGATCGGTGCGCTCGCCGAGGTCATGTCCGTGCTGCTCGGCGCCGGTCTGAAGGGCTCCGGCGCACCCCCGGCGCTGATGGCCGTCATCGTCGCCGCCATCTCCGCCGCCCCGGAAATCCTGACCGCGTTGCGCGCGGCCCTTGCCAACCGCATGCAGTCCGTCGTCAACATCGCCATGGGCGCGTCGCTCTCGACGGTCATCCTCACGGTTCCCGTCATGGAGGCGATCGCCCTCTATACCGGCCAGCCCTTCGTCATGGCCATGTCGCCGACCCAGACGGTAATGGTCGCCATCACGCTCATTGCCGCGGCCATCAATCTCAACGACGGCGAGACGAACGCCATCGAAGGCATGACGCACTTCATCCTCTTTGCCACCTTCATCATGCTGACGGCGATCGGGCTTTGACGAAAAAACCCGCCGTCTCCGGCGGGTTTTTCATTTCAGATCGACGGAGGTGCTTACTTGCAGGCCGCGCAGAAACGCTGGATGCGCTTGCCGGCTTCCTCGAGCTGGGCTTCCGAGGTGGCATAGGAGATGCGGAAGTTCGGGCCGAGGCCGAAGGCCGAACCGTGCACGACCGCCACACCTTCCGATTCCAGGAGTTCCGACACGAAGTCCTCGTCGGTCTCGATAACCTTGCCCGACGGCGCGGTCTTGCCGATCAGGCCCTTGCAGGACGGATAGACGTAGAAGGCACCTTCCGGCGACGGGCATTCGATGCCCTTGGCCTGGTTGAGCATGGAGACGATGAGATCGCGGCGACCCTCGAAGATCTTCTTGTTTTCCGGAATGAAGTCCTGCGTGCCGTTGAGCGCTTCGACGGCGGCCCACTGGGCAATCGAGCAGGCGCCCGAGGTCTGCTGGCCCTGGATCATGTCCATCGCCTTGATGAGGGCGAGCGGGCCGGCAGCATAGCCGATACGCCAGCCGGTCATGGCATAGGCCTTGGAAACGCCGTTCATGGTGAGCGTGCGGTCATAGAGGCCGGGCTCGACCTCAACCGGGGTCGCGAACTTGAAGTCGCCATAGGTCAGGTGCTCGTACATGTCGTCGGTCAGCACCCAGACATGCGGATGGCGCATCAGAACGTCGGTCAGCGCCTTCAGCTCGTCATGCGAATAGGCGGCACCCGACGGGTTGGACGGGGAGTTGAAGATGAACCACTTGGTCTTCGGCGTGATCGCCTTTTCCAGGTCTTCGGCCTTCAGCTTGAACTTGTTTTCCTGGGTCGTCGCCACGAAGACCGGCGTGCCGCCGCACAGCGACACCATTTCCGGGTAGGAAACCCAATAAGGCGTCGGGATGACGACTTCATCGCCGGGGTTCATCGTCGCCATGAAGGCGTTGAAAAGAATCTGCTTTCCGCCCGTGCCGACGATCGTCTGCGCGGCGGTGTAGTCGAGGCCGTTCTCGCGCTTGAACTTCTTGACGATGGCTTCGCGCAGTTCCGGGATGCCTGCGACCGGCGTGTACTTCGTCTCGCCGCGATTGATCGCGTCGATGGCGGCCTGCTTGATATTGTCGGGTGTGTCGAAATCCGGTTCACCCGCGCCAAGCCCGATGACGTCGCGGCCCTTGGCTTTCAGTTCGCGCGCTTTCTGGGAAACGGCGATGGTGGCGGAAGGCTTCACACGGGAAAGGGCGTCGGCAAGAAAGGCCATGATGGAGATGTCCTCATCGGGTTCAAAAACGGCTTGACGCCATGGACCCGGAGCGCCGGGCTCCATAGCGGTTAGGTCTATGTCGAATGTGAACAGGTCTTGCAAGCGCGAAGGGCGAAAAAAGCGGGAAATGCCGGGCGACGCGCGAAATTTCATAGACCCCATCAGCGCTGCGAATGAATGAGGCGCCGCTCAGGAATTCACAACACCAATAAGTTGAAGCGCGAAAAAACAATCAAGGTTTTTACGCGAAAGATTAAGCCCGCCTTAACGGGTGCGGCGTAGGATCGCGGCGTCGGGATCGTTCAGCTGATGGTGCGCCGTATGAGCATCTTTTCCAATCTCGTCCGGCAGGCGGACGGCGCCTTCAGTGCTCTTTACGGGCCGTATCTTCTGCAATCGGCACTTCAGCCAATCTTCACCGAACGGGCGGATGGTCGTTTGCAGATCGCCGTGCTGAAGGGCCTTGTTCGCGCCAGCACCAATGGCGTGCCCTGCTCGCCGACCGACTTTTTCCAATATGTGCCGGAAGACGAGCGCGCGGCGGTGGACGGCCTCTGCCGCAGCCTGCATATCCTGAACGCCGGCGCGCTCGGCCGCCGCGATGCCGCGCTCATCGTCAATTTCAACGGCGGGCTCTACAGGACGCCCCAGGCGATCCGTCATGAACTCGAACGTCTCCGGCTTTCGGCGCACGAGGCCGGCCTGCCGCCGGCGCGCATCGCCTGCGAGCTCCGCGAGCACCCCGAAGACGAGCCCGACGAGCTCGCCCATTTCGCCGCACGGCTGCACGAGGGTGGTTTTTCCATCGCCATCGACGACTATACCGGCGAGGATCATGACCTCGCGCGGCTGCAAAGCCTCCAGCCGCAATTCGTGACCTTCGACACAGCCTGGCTGCAGGATTTTTCCGAGAACTCCGCGGGCCTTGCCCTGCTCAGGGTTCTCATCGGCCAGTTCAACACCAAGAACATCCGTGCCATCGTCACCGGCATCGAGGATCCCGACATGATCGCCCGCTGCCGCGACATGGGCGGACCGCTGATGCAGGGCTATTTGCTCGCCCGCCCGGAAATCGCCCCGACGAGCTTCAATCTCACCTTCCCCGAGATTGAGGACGAGCCGCGGGAAACCATCCGTGAAGCCCCCTTCGCAGGCCATTCGACGGCGCCTGAGCCGCGCGCCCTGCGGCCCCTCAGGCAATTTGGCAGAAGGGGTGCCTAGAACGGGAAAGCAGGCCGCTCTATTCGCCGGAAAGGACTGAAAATCCTGCTTTTTCGATCCGCCATCTTTTCGCCGCAATAAATGTCGGCCCTTGCCGCAATTCGGTCCTTGTCGCGCCGATTTCGGCGGGCCTTTTCAGTATTGCAAAAAGCGAGGAAGACTGGGGGATGACGATGTTTCTGGATGATGAAAAGGTGGGCAGCAGCCCAAAGGCACGAGAGTCCCGCGCGCTGTTCCTGATCGCCATGACGGCGCTGGTCGCCTGCATTGCCATGGTCATCGGCCTCATGTCGCCGCCATCAGCCGCAATCGGGCTCGACGCCATCACCACGTCGGGCATCCCGACCACCGCTTCACAGCTCGACCCCACGCAAAAGTGACCCCACCCGCCGGCATCGCCCTTGAAAGCGATCCGGCTCTGGGCCAGTTATCGGCAAAGGGTTGGAGACTGCGATGCGTCGGCATGGACTGGACTTAAAGGGCATTTTTGCGGGCGTGATGATCCCCCTCCTCCTCGCAGCCACCCTCGGCACCGCATACGCCGCTGATCCCATCGAAATCCCCAGCAAGAAAGTTTCCCTCGTTGTCGAGACGCTGGCGACCGGTCTCAAGCAGCCCTGGTCCGTCGAGGTCCTGCCCGATGGCAGCTATATCGTCTCCGAGAAACAGGGCACGCTTCGTCTTGTGAAGGACGGCACGGTCTCGTCGCCGGTCGGCGGCGTCCCGCCGGTCGCGACCGAGGGCCAGGGTGGCCTGCTCGACATTGCACTTGCCCCGGATTTTGCCACCAGCCGCACGCTTTACTTCACCTACAGTGCCAGCGACAGCGGCGGTGCCGGCACCGCGCTCGCCAAGGCGCGGCTGTCAGACGACGGCACGCGGCTTGAGGATGTAGCACGCCTGTTCCTGATGAGCCGCCTCACCACCCGCGGCCAGCATTTCGGCTCGCGCATCGCCATCGCCAAGGATGGCAGCCTGTTCTTCGGCATCGGCGACCGGGGCGAGGAGATGCGCGCGCAGGATCCGCGCGACCACGCCGGCGCCATCCTGCATATCAATCCGGACGGCACCCCGCATGCCGACAATCCCTTCCTCGGGGCAGCCGATGGTCTGGCGGAAATCTGGTCAAAGGGTCACCGCAACCCGCAGGGCCTGACCATCGATCCCAAGGACGGCATGCTGCTTTCGGCCGAACACGGCGCGCGCGGCGGCGACGAGGTGAACGTGCCACAGCCCGGCCGCAACTACGGCTGGCCGCGCGTCTCCTATGGCCGACACTATTCCGGCGCGGAATTCGAGCTTGGCTCCTCCGCCGAAGGCTACGAACCGCCACTCTATTACTGGGATCCGTCCATCGCGCCCGGTGCGATCGCCGTCTATCGCGGCGCGATGTTCCCGGAATGGGACGGCAATCTTCTCGTGGCCGCGCTGAAGTTCCAGCTGCTCGCCCGACTGGAACGCGACGAGAGCGGCGCGGTGATCTCGGAAGAACGCCTGTTTGACGGGCAATTCGGTCGTATCCGCGACGTCGTCGTCGCCCCGGACGGCGCCCTTCTGCTCCTGACCGACGATGCCGAGGGCGCATTGCTGCGCGTCTCGCGCGCCAGCGCAACCGAGTAACTTCCGTTTGGCCGGAAAACCGTGCAGCTGACAGCAGGCACGCCCCCCATTGCGATGCTTGCTGTAGAAATCCGGACCGGAGCTCCGCAAAGCTACAGCGACCGGCCGATCCAAGTATGACGACATCAATGCACCGCCGCATGTCTTTCGGCGGCGCAATATAAATCATACTAAAACGAGCAAAGCCTCGTAAAATCTGCGGTATTTTTCGGCAGTCGCCCGGAAATTGGCCAAAGTGAGGCGCGCCCCGCGCATGTTAAAACTTTTGCTTGCCAATTCAAGATAAACACATCAATCTTGCGCCGTTCGGGCAATTTGCGAACACGGGAAGACCTTGAATAAAAGCGCGCCGGAGACGCGAAACAATTCCGGGCAGCCAAGATCTGGATGGTTCCTATGGGAATCGTGCGGTTGGCTGGCTGCGGTGAAAACAGGACCCTTTCCTCAACCTCGAGAACTGCCTGCCTAACGCCCCTCGGGGCAAAACTACATGCTGCCCGCCGCCAATATACGGGCAGAGAGAAAAGGACCTGACGCATGGCCGAGACTGGCACTGTTAAATTCTTCAACACCGAAAAGGGCTTTGGCTTCATCAAGCCCGACAACGGTGGTGCGGACATCTTCGTACATATTTCCGCTGTACAGGCTTCCGGCCTGAACGGCCTTTCTGAAAACCAGAAGGTAAGCTTCGACACGGAACCCGATCGCCGCGGCAAAGGCCCGAAGGCGGTCAACCTGCAGATCGACGGCTGAGCCGGAACAATCTCAGGATTTTCAAGTTGAAGCCCGGCAGTGATGCCGGGTTTTTTTGTTCAGCCTCCGTTCAGCCTCACTCTTCTAGTTTTTTCCCATCGACCGGCGATGGGGCCGGGTCCAAAGGATTAACGTCATGAACACAGTCCTCAAGACAATCGTGCTCTCGCTTGCCGTTGCCGCAACGACACTCACCGCCACGGCCGGCGTCGTCGAAGCGCGCGATCGCAACCGGGATGGTTACTGGCGCGAAGGCAACGACGGTTATCGCGACCGCAGGCCGCGTCGCCATCACCGTGACCACAATGGCCGCGACGCCGTCATCGGCGGTGCGCTCGGTCTTGCCACCGGTGTCATCATCGGCGGTGCACTGGCCAACCAGCCGCGCTACAGCGAGCCTCGCTATGTGGAACCGGACTATTATCCGGAACCCGAACCCCGCGTGATCTATCGCCGCCAGCCGGTCTACACGCCGAGCTACGAGCCCTGGACCCAGTCCTGGTTCGATTATTGCTCGCAGCGCTACCGCTCGTTCAACCCGCGCAGCGGCACCTTCGTCGGCTATGACGGTCGCGAGCATTTCTGCACCGCCGGCTGATAGCTGGTCGGTTCCATCAAAAAGGCGGGTGCCATTCGGCACCCGCCTTTTTCGTTTTAGAGCCCCTTGAGGTAGGGATTGGTTCGCCGTTCCTCGCCGATCCTGCCGCCAGGACCGTGGCCGCACAGGAAACCGACCTCGTCGCCAAGCGGGAAGACCTTGTCGCGGATCGAATCCAGCAGCTGCTGATGGTTGCCGCCCGGCAGGTCCGTACGGCCGATCGAGCCCTGGAAGAGCACGTCGCCCAAATGGGCGAAAGCCTGGTTGCGATTGAAATAGATGACATGGCCCGGCGCATGGCCCGGCGTGTGATAGACCTCGAATTCGTGCTCGCCGAAGGAAACCTTGTCGCCATCCTCAAGCCAACGGTCGGGCAGGACATTGCTGACCTTCATCGGCACGCCGAACATCGAGGCCTGCGCCTCCAGCCGTTGCAGCAAAGAGAGATCGTCCTTGTGCGGGCCGATGATGTCGATGCCGAGCGCGTCCTTCAGTTCCTTCGCGCCGCCGGCATGGTCGATATGGCCGTGCGTCAGCCAGATCGCCTGCAATGTGATGCCGTTCTGCTTGACGGTATCGAGGATCACCTCGACATCGCCGCCGGGATCGACGATCACGCCCTCCTTCGTGTCCGTATCGAAGAGAATGGTGCAGTTCTGCTGGAAGGGGGTGACGGGAATGATGCCCGCCTGAAGCATGCCCATGGGGTCCTCGCTCGATTGCCGCGTTGCGACCGGTATAGCCGCTCGGATCGACGAAAACCAAGGCGAATTAACGCAGGCTCGCCATCTCCTGCGAACCGGTGGCATGCGCCGGAGCAGTTGCCAGCGTGGGCGAGACGGTGGAGACGAGCAGCGCAACGACGGCAAGGTTGATCGCGACATAAACGTAAGCCACCGGGCGAAGGCGCACAGCGACGGTGTCCTGCTGTTTCATCGAATTGAGCTGCATCGGTCTGTTCCCTGAACCTAGCGAGGCGGCGATACGCGCCTTCTGTTGTCTGGTATTTACAACGGCTCAGGAGTCCCGTCTGTTCCGGCGGGAACAGCAATGCGAAAGACTGTGGCATCCATGCCACATTTCTCAGAGCGGCAACGCGGTCGTTTCCTTTAGCGTATCGAGCACGATCGCCGTCTTCACATGCGAGACGGATTCATGCGGCAGCAGCACGTCGTTGACGAAGGCTGAAAGCGCTTTCAGGTTCGGCACCACGACCTTGATGATATAGTCCATTTCGCCCGTCAGCGAATAGGCCTCCAGCACCTCCGGCAGGTTGGAGATGAGGCGCGCAAAGCGCACGGCGTTGTCGCGGTTATGCGTCGCCAACGTCACCGTCACGACGATGACGATGCCGAGATCGAGTTTTTCACGGTCGAGCTCCGCCCTGTAGGCACGGATGATGCCCTCCTCCTCAAGCCGGATACGCCGGCGCGAACATTGCGAGGGGGACAGGTTGATGCGCTCGGAGAGCTCGTTGTTCGTCAGGCGCGCATCCTCCTGCAAATGCGCGAGCAGTTTACGGTCGAAAGCGTCGATATGCACGGTTTACCCTCCAATAAGCCATTCCATGCATGAACATCGCATGGATTTATCAAAGCGCAAGCACTATGCACGCACATTGCATGGCAAACGCGCCATACTCTCCTTCACAAGCTTTCGTGGAGGACGAACGATGGGCCCTTTCCCGCATGATGCACCGCCGGCACTGATCACCGCTGACAATCCGGCCGGCACCGATGGCTTCGAGTTCGTCGAATTTGCCCATCCCGAGCCGGAAAAACTCGAAGAGCTGTTCTCACGCATGGGCTACAGCAAGGTCGCGACGCATCGCACCAAGGCGATCTCCGTCTGGCGCCAGGGCGACATCAATTACGTCGTCAATGCCGAGCCCGGTTCGCATGCCATGACGTTCTCCGGAGAACATGGCCCCTGCGCGGCCTCCATGGCCTGGCGCGTGGTCGACGCGAAGCACGCCTTCGCGCATGCCGTATCCAAGGGCGCGACGCCCTATGAAGGCGACGACAAGGCACTCGATGTGCCCGCTATCGTCGGAATCGGCGGCTCGCTGCTGTATTTCGTCGAAAAATATGGCGCCAGGGGCTCGGCCTATGACGCCGAATTCGAATGGACGGGCGAGCGCGACCCGAAGCCTGCCGGCGTCGGCTTCTACTTCCTCGATCACCTCACCCACAATGTCTATCGCGGCAACATGGACAAGTGGTGGGATTTCTATCGCGAGCTGTTCGGCTTCAAGCAGATCCACTTCTTCGACATTGACGGCCGCATCACCGGCCTCGTGTCCCGTGCCATCACCTCGCCCTGCGGCAAGATCCGCATACCCTTGAACGAATCCAAGGACGAGACGAGCCAGATCGTCGAGTATCTCAAGAAGTACAAGGGCGAAGGCATCCAGCACATCGCCGTCGGCACGGATGCGATCTACGACGCGACCGACCGGCTCGCGGCCAACGGCGTGAAGTTCATGCCCGGTCCGCCGGACAATTATTACGACCGCTCCTATGTCCGGGTCGTCGGCCACGAAGAGCCGGTCGAGCGCATGAAGAAGCACGGCATCCTGATCGATGGCGAAGGCGTCGTCGATGGCGGCATGACGAAGATCCTGTTGCAGATCTTCTCCAAGACCGTTATCGGGCCGATCTTCTTCGAGTTCATCCAGCGCAAGGGTGACGAAGGTTTTGGCGAGGGCAACTTCCGGGCGCTCTTCGAATCGATCGAGGAAGACCAGATCCGCCGGGGCGTCATCGCAGCAGAATAAAAACCGCGGCAACCAAGCCATGCGGGGAAGGAAGAGGCGGTCGCGGTGCGGCCGCCTCTTTACATTGAATACTCCGGCAAAACTCCGGTGCACCAAGCGCACGGGTAAATTGACTTATCCCAGTTTTATCCGCACGTTGCAGATGCCGAATTTTTCGGCGACGGGCGCGCGGGCTCCAGACCGCTGCCCGGTAGCGAGGCAAGTGTCCGACCCGGCCACTCTGATTTCGGGCGGACCTTTCGGAGGGGAACTCATGGAAGCATTGATGCCCATCATCACACAGCTCATCGCCGGCGCCGTCGGCGGCAATGTGGCGGGCGCCGCCTTGAAACAGCAGGCCGTGAGCGTGATCGTCCGCACCATCGTCGGCGCCATCGGCGGCATCGGCGGCGGCTTCCTTTTGCAGATGCTGGGCGGTGAAGCCGGTCTTTCGGGCCTCGTGGCCAACGGCATCGGCGGTCTCGTCGGCGGCGGCGTGCTGACGGGCATCGTCGGCGCGGTGCTCGGCAAGAAATAGGCCCGCAGGCTTCGCAAACAAAAGGCGGCCCGAAAGGGCCGCCGATTTCGTTCGATATCCTGAAAGCCGCTTATTCGGCGGCTGCGGCGACCGGATAGACTTCCTTCATGTAGTCGTTCATCAGGTTTTCCGAGATCGTGCCCGGCGTGAAGCGATACGGACCGATCTCCGAGACCGGCGTCACTTCGGCGGCCGAGCCGGTCAGGAAGCATTCGGAGAAATCCGACAGTTCCTCCGGCATGATCACGCGCTCGACGACCTGATAGCCGCGGCGCTTGGCCAGGTCGATGACCGTGCGGCGGGTGATGCCGTCGAGGAAACAATCCGGCACCGGCGTATGGATGACGCCGTCTTTGACGAAGAACACGTTTGCGCCGGTCGCTTCGGCCACCTGGCCGCGATAGTCGAGCATCAGCGCATCCGCATAGCCCTTGGCTTCGGCGGCATGTTTGGAGATCGTGCAGATCATGTAGAGGCCGGCAGCCTTCGATTTCGACGGCGCGGTCTTCGGGTCGGGACGGCGGTACTCGGCGATATCGAGGCGGATACCCTTCAGCTTTTCGGCCGGATTGAAGTAGCTGCCCCACTGCCAGATGGCGATGGCGACGTTGATGCGGTTGTTCTGCGCCGAGACGCCCATCATTTCCGAACCGCGCCAGGCGATCGGGCGCGCATAGGCTTCGGAAAAGCCCTGGCGCTTCAGGAGCTCGGTCGTGGCCGCATCCAGCTCTTCCACGGAATAGGGAATCTTGAAGCCGAGGATCTCGGCCGAGGCGTGCAGGCGCTGGTTATGCTCGGTCAGCTTGAAGATGCGTCCCCCATAGGCACGCTCGCCTTCGAATACGGCACTCGCATAGTGCAGACCGTGCGTCAGCACGTGAATCTTCGCATCCTTCCAGTCGACGAACTCGCCGTTGAACCAGATTTGCCCGTCCAGTTGATCGAAAGGAACTGCCATGGTGTCATCCTCCGGCGCTCGCACGCCATTCTTTCTGTTGATTGTTTCGCCAGTTGCGGTCTAACCAGAAACAGACGGGATTACCTGTGTAAAAAGGTAGTCCAGATTGGCAGCCGGGAAAACACCTGACAACGGCGCCCGGGACCGCAATTACGAGGCGGACCCTAACAACGGCGACAAAATATGTCAACAAGACTGACATATTTTGCTATAAATTGCGCGAGGGCAGCAAGGCATGAAAGGAAATGACACCGTGGCCCGACAGATGCCGGACAAGAACGGCGCAGACGAGCTGCACCACGACGTCATGACGGGCGACGGGCGCATCGACCTGGAAATCATCGAAGGCCTGTTCTTCGCCTATCGCGACTTCATTTCCGATCCGGATGCCATTCTGGCAAAGAGCGGCTTCGGCCGCGCGCATCACCGCGTCGTGCACTTCGTCAACCGTGAGCCCGGCATGACGGTGGCCGACCTGCTCGACACGCTTAAGATCACCAAGCAGAGCCTGGCGCGCGTCTTGAAGGAACTCATCGATTCCGGCTATATCCAGCAGGTGGCAGGCCCCGAGGATCGCCGCCAGCGCAAGCTCTACCCCACGCGGACCGGGCGGGAACTTGCCCTGGCGCTCGCCGAGCCGCAATCCCGCCGCATCGCCCGTGCATTCGAGGACATGAGTGCGGGCGACCGCCGAGCGGTGGTGAAGTTCCTCGCCGGCATGCAGAACGCCAAGAGCGAATGAGAAACTGACAAGGAGGAGAAGACGATGACCGCTGCCGGCGCGCCCTCCGATGACGCATCCCATCTGCTCGTCGTCGACGACGATACCCGTATCCGCGAGTTGCTGAACCGCTACCTCAAGGAGCAGGGTTTTCGCGTGACCGTCGCGGGTGACGCGGACGAAGCCCGGCGAAAGCTGCGCGGCCTCGACTTCGACCTCATCATCATGGACGTGATGATGCCCGGCGAAAGCGGACTTACGCTGACCAAGAGCCTGCGCGACATCCGCCCTGTGCCGATCCTCATGCTGACGGCGCTTGCAGAGTCGAACGCCCGCATCGAGGGGCTGGAGGCCGGCGCGGACGACTACCTTTCCAAGCCCTTCGAGCCGCGCGAACTCGTGCTGCGCATCAACAACATCCTCAAGCGCAACGCGCCCCCGACCACGCCGAAGATCGAGCAGGTCATGTTCGGGCCCTATACCTTCTCCATTGTGCGCAAGGAGCTGAAGCGCGGCGGCGACGCCATTCGTCTGACCGACCGGGAACAGGAGATCATGCTGCTCTTTTCGCTGCGCGCAGGCGAAACCATACCGCGCCATGAACTGATCGGTGAAGAAACAGAAGTGGGTGAACGTACTATAGACGTGCAGATCAACCGCCTGAGGCGTAAGATCGAGGACGATCCATCCAACCCGGTGTGGCTGCAGACGGTGCGCGGCATCGGTTATCGATTGAGCGTGGAGCAGGGCTGAACGTGCGCAATCCCAAGCAGTTCCAGGAACAGTGTGGAGCGGTTTCCCGTTGGGAAACACGTGAACACACGATTTTGGAAACATCGGCCCGATGACCACGTTCGAGACCTTCAAGCGCGATATCGAGCGCGCGCCCGCGGCAGGTTGGAAGCGTATGGCGCGCTGGTTGCGCCGGCAGCTGCCGACAGGGCTCTACGCGCGCTCGCTGCTCATCATCATCATTCCGATGGTCCTGCTCCAATCGGTCGTCGCCTTCGTGTTCATGGAGCGCCACTGGCAGCTCGTCACGCAGCGCCTTTCCATGGCCGTCACGCGCGACATTGCCAGTGTCATCGACCTGATTGAAACCTACCCGCAGGATGCCAACTATTCCGAGATCACGCGGATCGCGCGGGAAAGGCTGGAGCTGATCATCTCCATCGAGCCCGGCACGGAACTGCCGCCGCCGCGCTCTAAACCGTTCTTCAACATCCTCGATGAAATCCTGAGCGAGGAAATCGTCCGCCAGATCCGCCGGCCGTTCTGGATCGATACCGTCGGTGACAGCAACCTCGTCGAAATCCGCATCCTGCTCGACAACAAGATTCTGCGTGTCTATGCGCGGCGCAGCCAGACCTATGCCTCGAACACGCATATCTTTCTGCTCTGGATGGTCGGCACATCGCTGGTGCTGATCACGATTTCCATCCTCTTCCTGCGCGGCCAGATCCGTCCGATCCTCGCGCTGGCGCAAGCGGCCGAGAGTTTCGGCAAGGGTCAGAAGATGCCGGACGATTTCGCGCCGCGCGGCGCGGACGAGGTGCGGCGCGCCGGCCTTGCCTTCATCCTGATGCGCGAGCGCATCGAGCGGCAGATGGAGCAGCGCACCGCGATGCTGACCGGCGTCAGCCATGACCTGCGCACCATCCTCACCCGCTTCAAGCTGCAGCTGGCGCTTGCCGGCGACAATCCCGACCTGCAGGGCCTCAACAAGGATGTCGAGGACATGCAGACCATGCTCGAGGGCTACCTCGCCTTTGCGCGCGGCGACGTGGAGGAAGACGTCAGGGAAATGCGGCTCTCGGACTTCTTCGACAAGCTGGCGATGGAGGCGGAGCTGCACGAGCGCGCCTTCTCCAGCGACATCGACGGCGAAGACGAGGTCATGGTGCGGCCCAACGCCTTCAGCCGGCTTGTCGGCAACCTCGTTTCGAACGCGCTGCGTTATGCCAAGACAGTGCATGTCGAAGCCCGCCACCGCGCCAAATGGCTGACGATCATCGTCGACGACGACGGTCCGGGTATTCCGGAACGCTCGCGCGACGACGTGTTCAAGCCGTTCTTCCGCCTCGACGAGGCCCGCAATCTCGATGCGTCCGGCACCGGCCTCGGCCTTGCCATCGCCCGTGATATTGCCCGCAGCCACGGTGGCAATGTCACCCTGTCGGATAGCCCCATGGGTGGCCTGCGTGCCACCATCCGCATTCCCGCCTGACGGATTTCCCCATGAGCACATTCAGCCTCGACAACCTGACATGGCTCAACCCGCCACGCGCCTCCGAGCTCAGCGACGGGCATCTGCATGTTCGCACCGGCCTCAAGAGCGATTTCTGGCAACGCACCTACTACGGCTTCACACCCGACAACGGCCATTTCCTGCACCGTGGCTGGGCGGGCGATTTCACGCTGGAAACGACGTTTCGCGGAACTTACGAAACGCTTTACGACCAGGCAGGCCTGATGGTCCGCAAGGACGAAAGCTGCTGGATGAAATGCGGCATCGAATTCACCGACGGTGCGAAACATTTCAGCGTCGTCGTGACGCGCGGCCATTCCGATTGGTCGGCCTTCCGCATCGAACACGATTTCGATCTGATCTCCGTGCGCGTGACGCGCAACGGCGACGCGCTGTTCATCCAGTACCGGACCGATGCGATGACGGACTGGCGCATGGCGCGCCTCGCCTATTTCCCGCCGGAAGTTTCGGATGTGTCGGTCGGGATCATGGCCTGCTCGCCGCAGCGCGAGGGTTTTCAGGCCGAGTTCACGGACTTCCGGCTCGGACCTCCCTTGTCACGGGATATCCACT
The DNA here is from genome assembly GCF_024704725.1 of Shinella sp. CPCC 101442. Taxonomy (GTDB): domain Bacteria; phylum Pseudomonadota; class Alphaproteobacteria; order Rhizobiales; family Rhizobiaceae; genus Shinella. The sequence continues at coordinate 798,281 of NZ_JALIQS010000003.1, forward strand.
AAGCTCAGCACATCTTCTTGCCGTTCGGCACCGCCTGGCCGACACCGGCGAGGACAATGTCGCCGTTTTCATCTTCGAAGCCGAGCGTGAGGACTTCCGAACGCACCGGGCCGATCTGGCGCGGCGGGAAGTTGACGACGGCAAGCACCTGGCGACCGACGAGTTCTTCCAGCGTATAATGCACGGTGATCTGCGCCGACGACTTCTTGGTGCCGATCTCGGGGCCGAAGTCGATCGTCAGCTTGTAGGCGGGTTTGCGCGCCTCCGGGAACGGCAATGCCTCGATGATCGTGCCGACGCGAATATCGACCCGCTCGAAATCGGGATAGGTGATGGTCTCGGTCATGGGAGTTTCCCTGAAAAGCCTAAAGCAATCCCAGGAAAAGTGTGAAGCCGTTTTCCGTCGGGAATTGCGACAAAAGAAAGCTCAGCCCGCCAGTTCCTCGGCGCGCGTGCGGGCGGCGGCAATCGCCTTGTCGAAAAGCGGCTGCATGCCATCCTCGGCCATGAGGACAGAGAGGGCGGCGGCCGTGGTGCCGCCGGGCGACGTCACGTTCTGGCGCAGCCGGCTGGCGTCGTCGGGGGACTGGTGAAGCAGTTCACCAGCCCCCGCGACGGTTTCCCGTGCGAGACGCATGGCGAGGTCCGCCGGCAGGCCTGCTTTACGGCCTGCCTCCGCCATGCACTCTACGAGATAGAAGACATAAGCCGGACCGCTGCCCGAGACTGCCGTGACAGCGTCGATATCGCCCTCGGTTGCGACCCATTCGACGGGGCCGCTGACCTTGAGCAGGGAATGCACGAAATCGCGCTGCGCGGCGGTGACACGCGCATTGGCGAAAGCCCCCGTGACGCCGCGGCCGATCATTGCCGGCGTGTTCGGCATGGCGCGCACGGTGGCGGCCTCGCCGAGATGGCTTTCGAGATTGGCGATGGTCTTGCCGGCCGCAACAGAAACGATCACCGTTTCGGGGCCGACGAGCCCCTTCAGCGGCGGCAGAACCTGATCGATGACCTGCGGCTTGACGGCGACGAAGATCACGCCGGCCTTCACGCCATCAGGCGCGGAGGTCTCGTGGCGCGCGCCATTGTCGGCGATCAACTTGGCCATGAAAGGCGACGGGCCGGGATCGATGACGAGGATGGAAGAGCCGGCAATGCCGCTCTTCAGCCATCCCGCGAGCATGGCGCCGCCCATATTGCCGGCGCCGATGAGAACGATGGGATCCGAAACCGACATTCTTATGCTTCTCCAACCGTTTCGAACAGCACAGCATCAACGGCGGACTGGGCATCCATGCCGGACCAGACGACGAACTGGAAGGCCTGGAAATAGGCCTCGCAGGCTTCAAGCGCGCTGGACAGCAGCACTTCGACCTGGCGGTTGGTGGGCTCGGCGCCACCGGCCAGCAGCAGCGACTGGCGGAAGATCACGACATCTTCCCGGCGCCACAGGTCGAAATGCCCCATGAGCACCTGACCGTTCACATGTGACAGCAGGCAATGCACTTCGTTGACACGGCTTTCGGGGACCTTGATATCGAAGGCGCAGGCAAGATGCAGCGCCTCGAACTCTTCCATCCAGGAAAAGGAGACGTGGTAGTCGGCCCACTTGCCTTCGACCGTCATGGCGATTTCGTCTTCGCCGGAGCGTTCGAACGTCCAATCATTGTTGGCCGCGACGAACTCGATCATATCGACCGGGTTGGACTGACGCCCGATATCCAATTCCATAAGGCTCATGCATCACCTTCAAGGCCGGAAGGCATGCGCCATCGTGCTCACACACACGACGCGGGCAAACCATACTCCGGATACAACACTGAATGATTGCTCGGCACTTTGCACACTCTGGACGACTTACCCTGCCCGAAGCTTGCGTTGCCTGTTTCGAATCATCATTTAAAATCAGTGTATAACGGCGGAGTCACGACGCCAGCCCCCGGCCTGCCATTTTCTCCGCACGGTTGTGGACAGAGCCTGCAAAAAAGATTCAGGATGGGGGCTTAAGAGACTCTGCCGAAAGAGCTTTTCGGGAGTGTCCACAGGGGTAAAATTTTTATTAAAAAAAACGGTTGGCGCGGGGTGAATCACGCCAACCGAGTCTTGTGGAGTAAAACCTGTCCTGAAACGGCTCAACTACCCGCGTTGAGGCGGGCTTCCAGCGCCTCGATGCGCTTCAGGAGCGCGTCGTTTTCGTCGCGTGCCTTGATCGCCATTTCACGCACCGCCTCGAATTCCTCGCGCTTGACGAGATCCATGCCGTTGATGAAGCGCTCGGCCTGGGCGCGGAACACGGTCTCGGCCTCCTTGCGCACGCCCTGGGCAGCGCCGGCGGCGTCGGTCATCAGCTTGGCGAAGTCGTCGAGAATGCGGTTCGCACCTGTCGTCATGGTCTGTCCTCCCTTGGGGGATCGATGGTCCAGCGGGCCTGTCACGGCCCACGCTCTGGGACTGAGGTAGGGTCTGAAAGCCCGCCTTGCAAGCGGATTCCGGTGGATCGCCGCCCGTTCTGGCGGGTTGAGGTCCGTCTATCACGATTTATCGCCTTGACCCTGCCATGCCACGTCGCCATCTTCCCCGCGAAACCCGGAAGACATAAGCCTTGACGAATATTACAAACCTCTTCGCCATCATGCCCTACCCGGAAATCGATCCGGTCGCCTTTTCGATCGGCCCGATCGCCGTGCACTGGTACGGCATCGCCTATGTCATCGGCATCCTGCTCGGCTGGTTCTATGCCCGCCGGCTGGTCGAGACGCCGCGGCTGTGGGCCGGTGAAGCGCCCGCGACACGCGTGCAGCTCGACGACTTCCTCGTCTGGGCCGCCGTCGGCATCATTCTCGGCGGCCGCATCGGCTATATCCTGTTCTACGATTTCCCCAATGTCGCGGCCGACCCGCTGCGCGCCCTCCAGGTGTGGAACGGCGGCATGTCCTTCCACGGCGGCTTTGCCGGCACCACGCTCGCCATGATCCTGTTTGCGCGGCGCAACAGCATCCCGATCTGGAGCCTGTTCGATATCGTCGCCGCCGTCGTTCCGATCGGCCTGTTCTTCGGCCGCGTCGCCAATTTCGTCAACGGCGAGCTCTGGGGCCGCCTGTCGGATGCGCCCTGGGCGGTGATCTTCCCGGAAGCCGGTCCCTTCGCACGCCATCCGAGCCAGCTCTATGAAGCCGGTCTCGAAGGCGTCTTGCTGCTCGCGGTTCTGGCCATCGCCATCTACCGTTTTGGCGCTCTGAAGCGTCCCGGCCTCGTCACCGGACTTTTCGTCGCGGGCTATGCGCTGTCACGCATCACCGTCGAGTTCTTCCGCGAACCGGATCCGCAGCTCGGCTATCTCTTCGGCGGCTGGCTGACTATGGGCATGCTGCTTTCGCTGCCGATGGTCGCCGTCGGTCTCTGGGCGATTTTTCGCGCCCGTGCGGCCCATCCGGCCAGCGCCTGAGCGGACGCCGCCATGACGACACCCCTTGCCCGCAAGATCAAGGCGCTGATCCGCACCAACGGCCCGATCAGCGTCACCGACTATTTCGCGCTCTGCCTCGCGGACCCGCAACATGGCTACTATCGCACACGCGATCCCTTCGGCCGCGCCGGCGATTTCATCACGGCACCGGAAGTCAGCCAGTTGTTCGGTGAAATGCTCGGCATTTTCCTCGTCCATGCCTGGCAGAAACATGGCGGGCCGGAAATCGTGCGCATCGCCGAGATCGGTCCCGGTCGCGGCACGATGATGGCCGACATGCTGCGCGTCGTGCACAGGCTGGCCCCGCAGCTCTATGACAGCGCCACCTTCCACCTCATCGAGACCAGCCCGAAACTGCGCACCATCCAGCATGAGACGCTCGGCACCCATGCCGCGCGCGCCAGCTGGCACGACAGTTTCGAGGAGCTTCCTGACGGTTTCGTGCTGCTCGCCGCCAACGAACTGTTCGACGCCATTCCGATCCGCCAGTTCATCAAGACCACCGCCGGCTTCCGCGAACGCCTGGTCGGCCTCGATGCCGAGGACGAACTGACCTTTGCCGCCGGCGTCGCGACCCTTGATCCCGCCGCGCTGCCGGATCACCACAAAAGCGTGCCGCACGGCACGATCTTCGAGATCGCCCCGGCGCGCGAGGCCGTCATGGCGACGATCGGCGAGCGCATCGCCCGCTTCGGCGGCTCGGCCGTCGTCATCGACTACGGCCACTTCGTCACCGGCTTCGGCGATACGCTGCAAGCGGTGCTGAAACACGATTTCGACGCCCCGCTCGCCCATCCCGGCGAAGCCGATCTCACGAGCCATGTGGATTTCGAACGCCTTGCGGGAGCCGCCGCAAGCGCCGGCCTTCATGTGCACGGCATGTTGCACCAGGGCGACTTCCTCGTCGGCCTGGGCATCGGCGAACGCGCCTCCGCGCTCGGGCGCAACCGCGACGCTGAGACGCAGCAATCCATCCTTGCCGATGTCGACCGGCTCGCCGGCTCCGGTGCCGGAAAAATGGGCGATCTTTTCAAGGTTCTGGCCGTCGGCAGCGCGCCGCTCTCGCTCTTTCCTTTCCGCCAGCCGGATTGACAGGCCGGAAAAGGCCGGACAACATCCGGCCCGATCTGCACCCCGCATCCCCGGCCGCGTTCCTGCCTGGCGACCATCCAAAACTCAGCCGAGAGATCATGAAGGACCAAGCGCTCCCCTCCCCGATCGAAAGCCCGCTTCTGGCCGACCGCGCCGGACGTGCTGCGCAGCACGGCTTCTTCACGCGTTCCGGCGGCGTTTCCGACGGCATCTATCGGGGCCTCAATGTCGGACTGGGCTCGAAGGACGAGCGCGAGAACGTTCACGAGAATCGCGCCCGCGTCGCCCGCTGGTTCTCCGCAAAACCGGAAAAGCTCGCGACCGTGCATCAGGTCCATTCGCCCGATGTCGTCGTCGTCGACGAAACCTACGATGGCGCACGGCCGCAGGCCGATGCCCTGGTCAGCGCCACACCCGGTGTCGTGCTCGGCGTGCTGGCGGCCGATTGCGGCCCGATCCTCTTTTGCGACCCCGAGGCCCGTGTCGTCGGTGCCGCCCATGCCGGCTGGAAGGGCGCTCTCTATGGCGTGCTGGAAAACACCATTGCTGCCATGGAAACGCTCGGCGCGACACGCGGCAACATCCTTGCCAGTCTCGGCCCGTCGATAAGCCGGCGGAACTACGAGGTCGGCCCTGAATTCATCGAGCGCTTCCTCGCCGTCGACAAGGCCTATGAGCGCTATTTCACACCTTCTGGCAAGGAAGGACACGGGATGTTCGACCTGCCGGGCCTGACGACGCAGCGGCTCGTCAATGCGGGCGTGACGGCGGAAAATCTCGACATCTGCACCTATCCCGACGAGGATCGCTTCTTCTCCTACCGGCGCACCACGCACCGGCAGGAACCGGACTATGGCCGCCAGATCTCGGCGATCATGGTTAGGGCCTGACGCCCGCACAAAACAAACAGGACGAGGGAGACACCCATGGCACTTCACTTCGATAGCGAGGAATACGCCAACCGGCTCCAGCGCCTCACCTCCCGGATGCGGGAGGAAAAGCTCGACGCCATGCTGCTCTTCGCGCAGGAGAGCACCTACTGGCTGACGGGCTATGACACCTTCGGCTACTGTTTCTTCCAGACGCTCGTCGTCAAGGCGAACGGCCAGATGGTGCTGCTGACACGCTCCGCGGACCTGCGCCAGGCACGCCGCACATCCACCATCGAGAAGATCGAGGTCTGGATCGACCGCGTCAACGCCGACCCGACGATGGACCTGAAGAACCTCCTGTCCGATCTCGATCTGCTCGGCTGCCGCATCGGCGTCGAATATGACACGCATGGCCTGACCGGCCGCAATGCGCGCCTCCTCGACAACCAGCTCCAGAGTTTCGGCGAGCTCATCGACGCCTCCACGATCGTCAGCCGCCTGCGTCTCATCAAGAGCCCGGCCGAGATCGCCTATGTCGAACGCGCCGCCGCCCTTTCGGATGAGGCTCTGGATGCGGCGCTGCCGCTCATCAAGGCCGGTGGCGACGAGGCAGCGATCCTTGCCGCCCTGCAGAACGCCGTCCTGTCGGGCGGCGGCGATTATGCGGCCAACGAATTCGTCATCGGCTCGGGTGACGATGCCTTGCTCGTGCGTTCGAAGTCCGGCCGCCGCCGGCTGGAGGAGCAGGATCAGCTCAGCCTCCAGTGGGCGGGCGTCAGCGCGCGCTACCACGCGCCGATGATGCGCACCGCCGTCATCGGCCAGCCGACCGCGCGCCACCGCGAACTGTACAGCGCCTGCCGCGAGACCATCCAGGCGATGGAAATGGTGCTGCGGCCCGGCAATACTTTCGGCACGGTCTTCGAGACCCATGCCCGCATCCTCGATGAACGCGGCCTGGCCCGTCACCGGCTGAATTCCTGCGGCTATTCCGTCGGCGCGCGTTTCGCGCCCTCCTGGATGGAACACCAGCTGTTCCTTTCCGGCAATCCACAGGAGATAGAGCCGAACATGTCGGTCTTCGTGCACACGATCCTGCTCGATTCCGACAGCGGCACCGCCATGACGCTTGGCCAGACCTATCTCACGACGACAGACACGCCAAAGCCGCTTTCCCGTTACGGGCTCGATTTCATCGAGGTTTGATTGCGCAATCCCAGGCTCGCGAGATCCTGTAATTGACAGGGCTTTGAGGGCCACCCATAAATCGTTGCGGGGAACGGAAGGGCAAAAGCCCTTCGAAGGACACGGACGACAAGGATGCACGAGCTGATGAAGCGGCTGGCAGTGATCGGCCTCATCGCGACCCTTTCCGGCTGCAACAGCACGGATGCGCTGACGCCGCAGGTCGATGTCGGTGGCGGTTTCAATTCGCCGCCCGTCACGCAGCGCGATCTCGACCAGATGAGTGCCCAGACGACGCCCGTCACCACGACAACGCAACAGACCGCTTTCGCCACCCCCGCCGAAACAGGCACCACGACAGGCGCGGAAACAGCCGGCACGCTGCAGGGCCAGGCCGATGCGTTGGCGCGCAACAATGCCGGCAGCAGAACCACGACCGACACTGCGCTTGCCCGCGAAACGGCCCAGCGTTCGCTGGCCGCCGAAACCTCCGGCGGCGCGGAAGACGTCGCCGTCGCCTCGCCAGCAAAATCCAGCGAGACGATTCGCTTCCTGCCGATCATCGGCGCGCCGGTCGAAGCCGTGACGCCGCTTTCCAAGCGCCTCGGCGCGGAGGCGCGCTCCAACGGCCTGACGATCCGCAGTGCGTCGGACAATTCCAGCAAGTACATTCTGAAAGGCTACTTCTCGGCCGTGAACGACAACAGCAAGACGACCGTCGTCTATGTCTGGGACGTGCTCGATGGCCAGGGGGCACGACTGCATCGCATCCAGGGGCAGGAGACCGTTCCGGGCACGGCGTCCGATCCCTGGTCGGCGGTTCCCGCCCGCACGATGGAAGGCATCGCGCAGAAAACCATCCGCGAATATCTAGACTGGCGTGGTTCGGCGCCCGGTTAAGAGCCACAGAACGTTAAATCACAGCGAAATGCGGAGATTCGCTTTCTGAAGGTGGCAAGGGCCTTGCATTCGAGGGTCTAGCCCCTTAAACGCCCCCCCATCAGCAGAATAACAGGCGGACCATAGATGAAGGTTTTCGCGGGCAATTCGAACCGGCTTCTGGCCGAAGCGATCTGCAACTATCTGAATGTTCCGCTCGGCCGTGCTACGGTCCGGCGCTTTGCAGACCAGGAGATCTTCGTTGAAATCCAGGAGAACGTGCGCGGCGAGGACGTCTTCATCGTCCAGTCGACCTCCTTCCCGACGAACGACCACCTGATGGAAATGCTGATCATGATCGATGCCATGCGCCGCTCCTCGGCGCGCCGCATCACCGCCGTGATCCCCTATTTCGGCTATGCCCGCCAGGACCGCAGATCCGCTCCGCGTACGCCGATTTCCGCCAAGCTCGTTGCCAACCTCATCACCGAAGCTGGCGCCAATCGTGTAATGACACTCGATCTGCATGCCGGCCAGATCCAGGGCTTCTTCGACATCCCGACCGACAACCTCTACGCCGTGCCGATCCTGGCGCGCGACGTGAAGGAAAACTACAATCTCCAGAACGTCATGGTCGTCTCGCCCGACGTCGGCGGCGTGGTGCGCGCCCGTGCGCTTGCCAAGCGTCTCGATTGCCAGCTGGCAATCGTCGACAAGCGCCGCGAACGTGCCGGCGAATCCGAAGTCATGAACGTCATCGGCGATGTCACCGGCAAGGACTGTCTGCTGATCGACGATATCGTCGATTCCGGCGGCACGCTTTGCAACGCGGCCGAGGCGCTTCTGAACAAGGGCGCGACCAGCGTCACCGCCTATATCACGCACGGCGTTCTCTCCGGCGGCGCGGTTGCCCGCGTCACCTCGTCGAAGCTCAAGGAACTTGTGATCACCGACTCGATCCAGCCGACCACGGCTGTCCAGTCGGCGCACAATATCCGCGTCATCTCGACGGCCAACCTGCTCGGCGAAGCGATCAACCGCACGAGCGCCGAAGAGTCGGTTTCGAGCCTCTTCGACTGAGCGGACGGCAATTTCACTGTTCCTGAGCCTGCGCGCCCGTTTCGGTTGCGCAGGCTTTTTATTGGCGCAACTCCGCCCTGCTTTTTTGTTCACGGCCGATATCGGTCCGATCAAATTTGCGTTAGGGTCGACCCAGATTCGCGAGGAGGAATCCTATGATATCACTATCTTTCTTCAGCCGCCTGACAGCACGCGCCGCCATCCTTCTTGCTGCGGGCACGCTTGCGGCCTGCCAGGTCGAGGTCGATGAAGGCCGGCCGGATTATCGTCCCCGTCCGCAGGCCTGCACGATGGAATATATGCCCGTCTGCGGCACGCGCGGCGGCGAAATCCAGACCTTCCCCAATGCCTGTGAAGCACGTTCGAACGGTTATCGCATCGTCAGCCGCGGCGAATGCCGCTTTGGCGGCCGGCCCGATCCGCGGCCGGACGAAGGCCGTGCCTGCACACGGGAATACGCGCCGGTCTGCGGCTCGCGCGGCCGCGACCGCCAGACCTTCGCAAACGCCTGCGAGGCGCGCTCGAGCGGCTTTGATGTGATCGGTCGCGGCGAGTGCCAATCACGCCGCCCGGACACCGGCTGGCAGGACCAGAGCCGGGATCGCGACGATCGCTCGAGCCGTGAGCGCAGAAGAGACCGGGATCGCGAGCGCAGCGACAACAGACGCCAGGACGCCGATATCAGGCTCGGCCTCGACGACAGCGGCACGCGGGCGGATCGCATCGGACGCGAAGACCGCGAGCAGGATCCCCGCTGCGCGGACAAGCGCCGGGCAAAACGCGACCCGGCCTGCGCCGTAAACTGAGGCAGCCGCCAACCGAACAGAAAAGCCCGCCATTCGCATGGCGGGCTTTTTCATGCGCGCACCGGCTCAACGTTGCGGCAGCGGACAGGCCTCGCCGCCGCCAAAAATCCGGGAGCGGGTGAGAAAACGCTTCTCCCGACCATTATCGAGCGAGAACATGCCGCCGCGGCCGGGCACCACGTCGATGATCAGCTGCGTGTGCTGCCAGACACCGAACTGGCTCTCGCTGATATAGACGGGCACGCCGCCGATCTCGCCGAGCTTCACATCCCGGTCGCCGACAATATAGTCATCCGCCGGATAGCACATGGGCGAGGAACCGTCGCAGCACCCGCCCGACTGGTGGAACAGGATTTCCGGGTGATCCGCCTGGATCTCCCGGATGAGAGCAAGCGCGGCATCGGTCGCCACCACGCGCGGCTCGGTCAGGACGTCGGACATCGCGGCTCTCCTTGAATGCGGTTTCCCTCTCCCCGGGCAGGGGGAGAGGGAACGGACAGAAGCCATGATGGAAGCCTCTGCCCTTTGGTCGCCTTCTCCACGGGGGAGCGGGAGAAAGCGGCGGTCGCTCAGAAGAAACCGAGCGCCTTGGGAGAGTAGCTGACCAGCATGTTCTTGGTCTGCTGGTAGTGGTCGAGCATCATCTTGTGCGTCTCGCGACCGATACCCGACTGCTTGTAGCCGCCGAAGGCAGCATGGGCCGGATAGGCATGGTAGCAGTTGGTCCACACACGGCCGGCCTGGATATCGCGGCCGAAGTGGTAGCAACGGTTCGCCTCGCGGCTCCACACGCCGGCGCCAAGGCCGTAGAGCGTGTCGTTGGCGATGGCGAGCGCTTCCGCATCGTCCTTGAAGGTCGTGACCGAAACCACCGGTCCGAAGATTTCCTCCTGGAAGATGCGCATCTTGTTATGGCCGCGGAAGACGGTCGGCTTGACGTAATAGCCGCCGGAAAGGTCACCGCCGAGATCGTTGCGCCCGCCGCCGGTCAGCACTTCCGCACCTTCCTGCCGGCCGATGTCGATATAGGACAGGATCTTTTCCAGTTGCTCGGAGGAGGCCTGCGCCCCGATCATCGTCGCGGTGTCGAGCGGGTTGCCCTGCACGATCTTTTCGACGCGCTTGATCGCCTTTTCCATGAAGCGGTCATAGATCTTCTCATGCACCAGCGCGCGGCTCGGGCACGTGCAGACCTCGCCCTGGTTCAGCGCGAACATCGCAAACCCCTCGAGCGCCTTGTCGAGATAGTCGTCGTCCTCGTTCATCACGTCGGAGAAGAAGATGTTCGGCGACTTGCCGCCCAGCTCCAGTGTGACCGGAATGAGGTTCTGGCTGGCATATTGCATGATCAGGCGGCCGGTCGTCGTCTCGCCGGTGAAGGCGATCTTGGCGATGCGCGGGTTGGAGGCGAGCGGCTTGCCGGCTTCCAGACCAAAGCCATTGACGATGTTGAGCACGCCGGCCGGCAGCAGGTCGCCGATGAGCTCGGCCCAGACGAGGATCGACGACGGCGTCTGTTCGGCAGGCTTCAGCACCACGCAGTTGCCGGCGGCAAGGGCCGGTGCCAGCTTCCAGGTGGCCATCAGGATCGGGAAGTTCCACGGAATGATCTGGCCGACGACGCCGAGCGGCTCGTGGAAGTGATAGGCGATGGTCTCATGGTCGACCTCGCCGATCGTGCCTTCCTGCGCGCGAACGCACGAGGCGAAGTAGCGGAAATGGTCGATGGCGAGCGGGATGTCGGCGGCGAGCGTTTCGCGCAGCGGCTTGCCGTTGTCCCAGGTTTCGGCGCGGGCGAGGAGGTCGAGATTGTCCTCCATGCGCTGGGCGATCTTCATCAGGATATTGGAGCGCTCGGTTGCCGAGGTGCGGCCCCACTTGTCCTTGGCGGCGTGGGCCGCGTCGAGGGCGAGCTCGATATCGGCAGCGTCGGAGCGGGCGACTTCGCAGAGCTTGCCGCCAGTGATCGGCGTGACGTTATCGAAGTAGCGGCCCGCGACCGGCTCCTTCCATTCACCACCGATGAAGTTGCCGTACTTCGCCTTGTACGGATTTTCGACGATCTTCTGATGCAGCATGTCAATTCCTCCCAAAGAGACCCGGTTGGGCCGTCGAGGAGAATGGTGCTGCGCTTTCGGTGTTTGCGGTAGAGCCCCGCGGGCGATGGTTGCGACGACTGTTTCAGATTTGAGACAGGTCGGCGGCGCAGGCTGTGCTGCGCCGCAACATCAGTTGAGAGCGAGCTTCTTCATCTTGCGATAGAGCGTCGCGCGGCTGATGCCGAGCAGGTCGGCGGCCTGGCTGATATTGCCGCCGGCGCGCGTGAGGACGCGGCGAAGTGCCGCCCGTTCCGCATCGTCGAGGTCGCGCCCGTCCCCGGAACGGTCTTCGTGCAGAAGGTCGGAGGCGGCAACGCCCGTCGCGATGCGCCGGTCGTCGAGGCCGAGCACTTGCCGCGCCGCGCGCGTGGCGCCGAGCACGAGATCGTCGCGGTCGACGGCGAGCAATGCCGGCGCCGCCCGCCCGTCGACGGGCACTAGCAGGATGCGGGCAGCGGAGAAAGCGCGGCGGAAGAGACCGGCCTCGATGCGAGCAGCGGCATCGCGGATCGCCTGCGAAAGGATTGCCATGGTCATCTCGTTGGCATCGTCGCGGCAGGTGGAGATATCGATGGCGGCGGCAATGCGGCCGGTATGGTCGCGGATCGTCGCAGTGGTGCAGGAAAGGCCGGTGTTCTGCGACAGGAAATGCTGGTCACGCAGGATGAGGACCGGCCGCTCGTCGGCAAGTGCCGTTCCGATACCGTTGGTGCCGACGCTTGCCTCGCTCCAGACCGTACCTGACCAGAGACCCACGCCGCGAAACTCCCGGTCGTCGCCGGCCGCCCCGCGCCGTTCCAGCGCGATGCCGTTCTCATCCGTCAGGAGCAGGCAGCAGCCCGCCTTTCCGACCGTCGCAAAAAGCCGGTCGAGTTCACCCGAGGCCTCCTCGACGAGAACGCTGGAGCGGGTGCGGGCGTGACGGAATTCGCTCTCGGTCAATCGCCAGGGGGCACGGGCCTCCTCCGGCGACAGGCCGTGCAGGGTAAGGCAACGGCGCCAGGAAGCGGCGACAGGCGAACTTGCCGCGGCGGACGCATGGCCTGCCACGGTGTGCACATGATCCGCGTGGTGGACACGCAATGACATCCGCTCTCCTCCCCGAAAGCTTCCGACCGATCGTCACGCCAAAATATAACGACGCCCACTATAGCCCCGTTTCCGAGGGGAGGTCCAGCGAGACCAAGGTCCTAGTTCGGGCCGCAGACCAGCGTCGTCCCCATCGCGGCATAACCCTGTTTTCAAGCTCTTCGCCGCCTGTTACGACTGCGCATTCCTTTCCATGACCGATGTTGCCATGCTTCGTGATTTTTCCGCCCAAGCCCTTTTCATGGGCCTGCTCACCGCTTTCGTCGGTTTTGCCAGTTCCTTCGCCGTCGTGCTGCACGGCCTCACCGGCGTCGGCGCCACGGAGGCGCAGGCCGCCTCCGGGCTGATGGCGCTTTCGGTATCGATGGGCGTCTGCGCCATCGTGCTCAGCATTGCGACGCGCCTGCCGGTCTCCATCGCCTGGTCGACGCCCGGCGCGGCGCTTCTGGCGAGTTCCGGCGCCGTCGAGGGCGGTTTTGCCACCGCTGTCGGCGGCTTCATCGTCTGTGCGGTGCTGATCGTCATCGCGGGTCTCTGGAAGCCGCTCGGCCGCATGGTTGCCGCCATTCCCGCAGCGCTCGCCAATGCCATGCTGGCCGGCGTGCTGATCGGCCTCTGTTTCGCGCCGGTGAAGGCCATTGCCTTCAATCCGTGGCTCGGCCTACCGATCGTGCTGGCCTGGGTCATCGTCGGCAGCATCAACAGGCTCTATGCCGTGCCGGCGGCGCTTGCCGCCTTCGTCGCCGTGCTCGCTTTCGGCGTCGATATTCCCGACGGCGCCTTTGCCGGGCTAGCCGAAGCCCTGTTGCCGAAACCCGAAATCGTCACACCCGCCCTCACCTTTGCCGGCCTCGTGAGCATCGCGCTGCCGCTGTTCATCGTCACCATGGCCTCGCAGAACATTCCGGGCATCGCGGTGCTGAAAGTCAACCACTACGAGCCGAACCCCGGCCCGCTCTTCGCGGTCACCGGCCTCTTCTCGCTGCTGTCCGCCCCCTTCGGCGGCCATGCGGTGAACCTTGCCGCCATCACCGCCGCCATGTGCGCGGGAAGCGACGCCCATCCCGATCCGGCGAAACGCTACTGGGCGGCAATCAATGCCGGTGTCTTCTACGTGATCTTCGGCCTTGCCGCAGGCGCGGTCACCGCCTTCGTCAGCCTCGCGCCGCCCGTTCTCATCCAGGCCGTTGCCGGACTTGCGCTGATCAGCGCCTTCGCCAATTCGGCCCTCAACGCGTTCAAGGAGGTCGATGGACGGGAGGCCGCCGCGGTGACCTTCCTCGTCACCGCCTCGGGCGTCTCCTTCGCCGGCATTTCAGGCGCCTTCTGGGGTCTGCTCGCCGGCGGCCTGATGCTGGCGCTGTCGCGTTTCACCGCCAAGCGCCGCGCATAGATATCACTGCTGGAAGGGCAGCGGCTGGCCGTTGATCAACACCTTGCCGTCCTCGCCGACCGTCAGGTCCCAGATCTGCGCATTATCGCCGCCCTTGCGGGCAAGGCCCTTCATCATCAGGAGGCCGAAGGAGGCCTGGCCGAACTGCGGCACCTTCCCGGCATTTCGCTGCAGATAGGTGATCGTCTTGTCGAAGTCGCGCATGGTGATCGTGATATCGGCGCTGCGGCGGTCCTGCTGGTCGGGATAGACCGTCATCTTGCCGGAAACCTGCAGGTCATAGATCGGCGAGATGGCGGAAACATCCTCGAACTCGACAGTCATCGCGCCGTTCGGCAGAATGATGCGTCCGATCTCCTTGTTCTGCTCTTCCGTCAGCGGCTCCGGCTTGGTGAAGTCCGCATGATCGATGAGATAGGTGACGGCGCCGGCCAGGTCGAGATTGGTCACGGCTGCCTTGAAATTCGCCTTTTCCGGCAACGCCTCGGCAAATTCCGCCGGCAATATACCGGCCGGCGGCTTGGGATGTTCCACGCCAAAACCGAAACCGACACGCGTCGAATGGGCGATGCCGTTCATGTCGATATTGTAGGTGACGGCGTCGGCGCCGAAGATGCCCTTGTCGGTGCCGACCGTGACGTTCGAGGCCTTGATCGTTTCGGTCAGGTTGTCGAAGACCGGCAAGGAGGCGCGCAGCAGGTCTTTCAACCGGGCCGCGTCTGCCGACTCGAGCTTGTCCTTGTGCATGTTGTCGAGCACGAAGAAGACAAGATCCTGAAAGACCTTGTAGCGCGCGCCGTCCATGCTGACATCGATGTCGAGCGTATCGGCGCCGATATCGACGCGGCCGGAGGGACCGCCGGTGATCGTCTCGGCAAAGGCCTTCATCACGCCCGTGCTCGAAATGTCGACCGTATCGGGCGCCGTCTTCTCGGCCGTTACGCGCATGACCGATTCGCCGAAACTCGCCGTCACGCTCTCCTGCTGCGAGGTACTGGAGAAGGCGATACGCTTGGCCGACCAATCCGCCTTGGTGAAATAGAGGATTTCCGGGTCGTAGATCCCGTCCATCTTCATCGTGTCGATGAGATAGGTGAACGAGCCCTGGCCGGGCACCGTGCCTTTGATATCGAAACTGTCATTCGCCTCGATGCGGTAGGTGCCCTCCGGCTGCGGCCTGAGATAGGCCGTCATCGGCTTCAGGCCCTCGACCTGAACCGCGCCCTGTTTCGCCCTGTCCACGAGAACGGTCGGGTTGAAGCGCAGTTCATAGAAAGAGGAGGCAGCCTTCACCGTGATGAGGCCGGCATCGACGACGTCCTTCGGCAGATAGTGCGTCAGGCGCTGCTGGAGGCTTTCGGCACCGGCGGGCGATATATCCTGGGCAACGGCGGGGCTCGTAAAACCGAGCGCAAAAGCGGCCGAGGCCATCAGGATCTGTCGTCTCATTCTGTTCTCCTTCACCGAACCGGTTCCTATCGAGCATCCAATCGTGACGGCGGCGTGTCAATCCTGGCGCAATCGAGGGCCGGGCCTTGCATTTCCGGGCATTCTTGGCTATGGAGCCCCGTCCGCGTAGACACCCTTGGAGGCAACGTGGATGAGGCTTTCACGAAATCCTCAAGTTTTGCGCTGCCGGCGAACGCGCCAGCCGTGGAAAACTCTCCAGTAACACACGAAAGGTAAAGCCATGAGCCACGAAACTTACGAGCTCAAGGCCGAGACGCGCGAACGGGTTGGTAAGGGGTCCTCCCGTGAACTTCGCCGCAACGGCCTTATTCCTGCAGTAATCTATGGCGACAAGCAGGCCCCCCTGTCCATCGCCCTCTCGACGAAGGACGTCACGCAGCGTATCCACGCTGGCGGCTTCAAGACGACGGTCGCCACGATCGACGTCAACGGCGAGAAGATCAAGGTTCTGCCGAAGGACTTCCAGCTGGATCCGGTCCGCGACTTCACCGTACATGTCGACTTCCTGCGCGTTTCGGGTAACACCCACGTCGTCGTCGAAGTGCCGGTTCACTTCGTCAACGAAGAGAAGTCCCCGGGCATCAAGGTCGGCGGCGTCCTGAACATCGTTCGCCACGCAGTCGAGCTGCACGCTCTGGCCGGCGACATTCCGGAATTCCTGACGGCCGATCTCTCCGGCCTCAAGGTCGGCGACGGTATCCACATCTCGCACATCAAGCTGCCGAAGGGCACGAGCCCGGTCATCACCGACCGCGACTTCACCATCGCCACGATTGCCACCCCGGCAGCCGGCGTGAAGCAGGAAGACGCCGAAGGCTCCGCAGAATAATCCCATTTTCCGGGATCTTTCTCGAAACCCCGCGCCTTACCCAAGGCGCGGGGTTTTTCTTTGCCCGCACGAAACCGCACTACCCCAACGGGAAGTTTGAATTATCAGCACTTTTGCGAATGACCATTTTAGCAACATTTAAGACTTTGATGAAAATCTAGGTCCCGGGGAAAATTGGCAAAAGCCAAAGAGGGGCACCATGAACTGGCTTTGCAACCTGGCGCAGGAACGACCGGCATGAAAATGCATTCGGTTGAAAGCCGCTTCATTGCCATCGTCATTGGCGCCCTGCTCGTTTTCGTCGCACCGCTCTTCGTCCTCTTCCTGATCCTTTCCTCCGACCGCGTCGCGCGCGAGCGCCTGCACAATACCGAAGTGCTGCTTGAGGCGAATGTCCAGGCGCTTGGCAAGCCGCTATGGGATTTCGACAAGGACAGCGTCGACCAGATCGTTTCAGCCCTGCAGGCCGATGCCGATATCAGCTATGTGCATGTGCGCGATACGTCCGATGTCATCGACATCAGCAGGCCCGCCATCTCGCCCGACCCGGACGACGCCCGCTCCATCGTCAAGGCCGACATCCTCTACAAGGCGGCCGGCGGCATCAAGAAGGTCGGCACGGCGGAAATCTGGATCCGTAAGGAGGGCCTGTTCTCGCGCTTCTCCAAGGATGAGATCAGCATCTTCGCGATCTTCTTCTTTGCCGTCGCAACCCTCTTTACCGCAACCATCATCGGCAACCGCATCACCATCATCCGCCCGCTGATGCGCCTGACCGCCGCGATCGAGGCGACGCGCCGGCTTGGCTCCCGCCACCATGTCGACTGGACCTCGAACGACGAGATGGGCGCGCTCGCCCATAACTTCAACGAGATGCAGAGCAAGCTGGAGCGCGAGGAGAACGAACTGAAGCTGGCGCATGCCCGCGCCACCGATATCTACAACTTCACCCCGGCCATGCTGTTTTCCATCGATGCGGAAAACCGCATCACGGCCGTCAGCGACTATTGGCTGACCGCGACAGGCTACCGCCGCGAACAGGTGATCGGCCAAGGCTTCACCGACTTCGTCGAAGAGGATTCGCGCGCCGCCTACCGCAAGCGCCATGATACGTCAGATAGCGGCATCTGCGAGGTCACGGTGCGCTTCCGCTGCGCCGACGGCAGCGTGATCGACGTGCTGATCCTGGAAACCGGCGCGGCCGCGAGCAGCGGCCGGCAGGCACTGTCGCTTTCGGTCATGACCGATGTCACCGACCTCAAGGAGGCGGAGACCCGCAACCACCACCAGGCGATCACCGACCATCTGACGGGTCTGCTCAACCGCCAGGGCTTCGAGGCCGTGCTGGACGAGCTGATCGGTGAAGCCGATGCGCTCGGCCAGGAGCTCGCCTGCCTCTTCGTCGATCTCGACCGCTTCAAGTGGATCAACGACAATCTCGGCCATGCCAGCGGCGACGACGTGCTCTGCCAGGTGGCGATGCGCCTGCGCCGGCAGCTGCGCGCCAATGACGTGATCGCCCGCCTTGGCGGCGACGAGTTCGCCATCCTGCTGGCCGCTCCCAATGCCCGCCAGCTCGCCATGGATATCAGCGACCGCCTGGTCGCGAGCCTGCGCGCGCCGCTGGTGGTCAACGGCGCGGAACTCAATGTCAGCGCCAGCATCGGCATCGCGGTCTATCCCGACCATGCCGCCACCGCCGCCTGCCTGCTGCAGAAATCCGACATGGCCATGTATGCGCGCAAGCGCGACGGCAAAAACGGCGTCCAGCTCTTCGACAACAACATGGTCGACATCGCCCGCAAGCGGCTCGAAACCGAGCAGTACATCGACCAGGGCCTGCGCGACGACTGGTTCACCGCCCATCTCCAGCCGATCGTCAGCCTTGCCGACGGACGTGTTGCGGGTTTCGAGGCGCTGATGCGCCTTCGCCATCCCGAACACGGCATCCTGCCGCCGGCCGAGATCATCGGCATTGCGGAGGAGAATGGCTCTATCGGCCGTATCGGCGATTGCATTCTGACGAAATCCATCGCCAGCCTTGCCGTCATCTCGAAGCTCGCTGGCCTTGGCGACACGTATCTCGCGGTCAACTTCTCGCCGCTGCAATTCGAGCCCGCCCTGCCCGCCCGCATCGCGACGCTCCTCCTCGAAAACGGCATCACGCCCTCGCGCATCGTCATAGAGATCACCGAGGCCGTACTGATGCTCGACAATCCCGTCGTGCGCGACGTCCTCGACGCCCTCTCCGATCTCGGCTGCCGCATTGCGCTCGACGACTTCGGCACGGGATACTCCTCGCTCAGCTACCTCAACCGCTTCCCCGTCGATATCGTCAAGATCGACCAGTCCTTCACCCGCTCGCTGTCCTCCGACCAGTCGGACGTGCGCCGCAAGAGCCGGATGCTCGTGGAAGGTATCCGCACCATTTCGCACCAGATGGGATGCGCGGTGGTGGCCGAAGGCATCGAGACGACGGAGCAGTGGGATATCCTGCAAGGCATGAACATCGAATTCGGCCAGGGCTATCTGCTGAGCAAGCCCTTGCCGCTTGACGCGCTGCTCGAAAAGCTGGACGAATTTGCAATGCCCGACGTGCCCGAGCGCCGGGCCGTGGCCTCCTGACGGTTTGAGGGACAAGACGATGAAGACACTGCTTTTGACGCTTTGCCTGTCGCTTGCCCCCCTCTCCTCCACGCTCGCCGACACGATCCATTTCGTGACCGAAGAATATGCACCCTTCAACTACACCAAGGACGGCAAGATCACCGGTATCGCGGTCGACCAGGTGGAGACGATCGCCAAGGCCGCCGGCATCGACTATTCGCTGGAGATCATGCCCTGGGCCCGCGCCTTTGCCATGGCCGAGAACCAGCCAAACACCTGCGTCTTCACGACGGGCTACAACCGTGAGCGCGCCGAGCGCTTCATCTGGGTCAATCCGCTGCTGAAGGACCAGATGGTTCTCCTCAAGCGCAAGGGCGACGCCCATGCCGGCCTGACGATCGTCAAGGCGCGCGAGCTCAAGGTCGGCTCGCAGCGTGGCGATTTTGCCGTTGAAGCGCTTGAACTGGTCGGCTTCAAGGACATCGACCTCGCCGCCGATATCGACATCACGCTGCGCAAACTCATCTCCGGCCGCATCGACCTGATGCCGACTTCGATCAAGACCTACAAAAAGCTGGTCAAGGACGGATACGCCGTTGAAAAAGCCATGTTGATGGCCGGCCAGGTCTACGGGCTCGCCTGCAACAGGCAGACACCGCAGGGCCTCATCAAGGGGCTTCAGGCCGAACTCGACAAGCTCATCCTGAGCGGCGAGCAAGACCGCATCTTCACCGCCTACGGCCTGCCGCCGGACGCGCGCACGGCCCACAACGGCGCGAAGAATTGACCGAGGACGGTTGACTTCCGCCTGCTTTCGCGGTGGTGAAGGCGTAACGAACCATTGTGCGGACCACTTCCATGCAGATCATCGCGGGGCTCGGCAATCCGGGCGCAAAATATGCGGGCAACCGCCACAATATCGGTTTCATGGCGCTGGACGCGATCCACCGCAAGAACCCGTTCTCGCCCTGGTCGAAGAAGTTCAAGGCCGAGATCGCCGAAGGCGAGATCGCCGGCGAGAAGGTGCTGCTCGTCAAGCCGCAGACCTTCATGAACCTCTCGGGCGAATCCGTGGGAGAAGCGATGCGCTTCTACAAGCTCGCGCCCAAGGACATCGTCGCGATCTATGACGAGTTGGATCTCGCGCCTGGCAAAGCGCGCATCAAGATCGGCGGCGGCCATGGCGGGCACAACGGCATCAAGTCGATCGACGCCCATTGCGGCAGGGAGTACCGGCGGCTTCGCCTCGGCATCGGCCATCCCGGCGCCAAGGAACTCGTGACGAACCACGTGCTCGGCGATTTCGCCAAAGCCGACCATACCTGGCTCGACCCGTTGCTCGACGAGCTCGCGCTCAATGCCGATATGCTGGTGCGTGGCGAGGATTCGCAGCTGATGAACAAGCTGGCGCTCGCCACCGGCAGCAAGCCGGAGGAGAAGCCCGCTCCCGAAAAGAAGCCCGCCGGCCAGTCCCACATTCGTCAGGCGCGCAACCACAACCAGCCGAAGATTTTGCCCGCGACAGGCCCGATGGCGGAGATGCTGAAGAAGCTGCTCGGCAACAAGGGCGACTGACATGGCCGATGATGCCATCCTTCGCCCCGCAAAGCTGGTCGATCTTCCCGGCCTGCTCGCGCTTTATGCCGAGCTCAATCCCGACGATCCACCGATGGACGCGGCAACGGCGGAAGCGCATTTCGCCGCCATCCTCGCCCAGCCGGGCATGACGGTCTATCTTGCCGTCAAGAGCGATATCCCCCTCGCCTCATGCACCCTCGTCGTGGTGCCGAACTTGACGCGCGCCGGCGCGCCCTATGCGCTGATCGAGAACGTCGTCACCGCTGAGGCCGCCCGCCGCACGGGCCTGGGCCGCGCCGTCCTCGCACACGCCGTGGATAGGGCATGGCAGGCCGGCTGCTACAAGGTGATGCTGCTCACGGGTCGCGGCGATACCGGTGCTGCCGATTTCTACGCAAGCTGCGGCTTCAAGCAGGACAAGACCGGATTCCAGATCCGTCGCCCCTGAGACCTATTCCTCCGGCTCCGTCTGGAAGAGCAGCGGATAGCCTGCCTCCTTGGCAAGATCCGTCGCTTCCTTCGCCTTCGTCTCGGCGATGTCGCGCGCGCAGATGACGACCACACAGGTGCCCATCTTGTGAGCGGTCATCATGACCCGGTAGCTCGTCTCCTCCGCCATGCGGAACACCGCCTTCAGCACCAGCACGACGAATTCGCGCGGCGTGTAGTCGTCGTTGACGAGCAGGACCTTGTAAAGCTTCGGCCGTTCGATCTTCGGCTTGGTGGTCGTCTTCGGGATGAGGGTCGTGTCACCATTGCTCATCGGAAGCTCCTCATGACATTGGCTTCGAGCGATGTTGGCCTATTGTGCATTGCAAGAGGCGTGAGTTCAAGGCCCTGCGGCGTCACTTGGCAGTCCTGCGAACGGCGGGGTCTTGACCCTGCCCCTCCCATCCCCCATAGCGAGGGCAACGATTTTCTTACGACGAATGGACCATCTCCATGGGCTTCAAATGCGGTATCGTCGGTCTGCCGAATGTCGGCAAGTCGACCCTCTTCAACGCGCTGACCAAGACGGCGGCAGCGCAGGCTGCGAACTATCCCTTCTGCACCATCGAGCCGAACACCGGCGAAGTGGCGGTTCCCGATCCGCGCATGAAGGCGCTCGCCACCATCGCGGGCTCCAAGGAAATCATTCCGACGCGCATCTCCTTCGTCGACATCGCCGGCCTCGTGCGCGGCGCCTCGAAGGGTGAAGGCCTCGGCAACAAGTTCCTCGCCAATATCCGTGAAGTCGACGCCGTCGTGCACGTCCTGCGCTGCTTCGAGGATGACGATATCACCCATGTCGAGGGCCGCATCAATCCGGTCGGCGATGCCGATACGATCGAGACCGAGCTGATGCTCGCCGACCTCGAGAGCCTGGAGCGCCGCGTCGAGCAGACCCGCAAGCGCGCGGCCAGCAAGGACAAGGAATCGCTCGCCCAGCTGCCGATCATGGAAGCCGTGGTGAAGCTGCTCAACGAGGGCAAGCCGGCCCGTATTCTCCTGAAGACGCTGGCGCCGGAGGAAATCGAGGTCCTGAAGGGTCTGAACCTCTTGACCTCGCACCCGGTTCTCTACGTTTGCAACGTCGCGGAAGCCGATGCCTCGACCGGCAACGAACACACCGCAGCCGTCGCCGCCATGGCGAGGGAACAGGGAGCCGAATGCGTCGTCATCTCGGCTGCAATCGAATCCGAAGTCGCGCAGCTCCCCGAGGAAGAAGCGGCTGAATTCCTCTCGGCACTCGGCCTTGAGGAAGCGGGCCTGGACCGGCTCATCCGCGCCGGCTACCACCTGCTCGACCTCATCACCTATTTCACCGTCGGCCCGAAGGAAACGCGCGCCTGGACCATCGTGCGCGGCACCAAGGCCCCGCAGGCCGCCGGCGTGATCCACACGGACTTCGAACGCGGCTTCATCCGCGCCTTCACCATCGCCTATGACGACTACATCGCCTACAAGGGCGAAGTCGGCGCCAAGGAAGCCGGCAAGGGCCGCGACGAAGGCAAGGAATACGTGGTCAACGACGGCGACGTCATCCACTTCCGCTTCAACACGTAAGCGGCAAGATATCCGGCATTTTCGAACTGCCGTCCCTCACCGGAGGGGCGGCAGTTTTTCTTTGAGCGCCAAAGGCAGCGGCGTCACCGTCCAGCGCCGGAAATGCGGCCAGCCGATACCGATGGTCAAGACGACGACGCCGACGATCAGGAGCGTCAGGAAAACATAGCTTTCGGGTGCCGCCGCCGTGCGCTGGAGCAGGCTTGCCGTGGCAAGCCCGAGCGACAGCAGGCCCGAGGTGACGAAGGCGCGCCGGTCGATGGCAAGGCCGATCCCCATCAGCACGACGACGATAGCGACGATGATCAACGCCTCCGGCAGGCCCTTGTCGCTGCTGAACAGTGTATCGTTGGCGAAATCACCGAGGAAGACGAAGCACAGCGTAGAATAGAGCAGCGCCGGCGCCGTCACCAGATGCAGCCAGAAGGCAATGTCGGAGCGGCGCGAGACGCGAAACCGGTCCGAGAGGTCATAGGCCATCGCCACGGCAAACAGGACCAGCGCGGCGGCAAGGAAGATGCCGGCCGAGAGCATGGGCTGGGTGGCAATGAGATCGGCGCTGCCCGTCAGCCGCGCCAGCGCAAGGAAGACGAGGCCGAGCGCCACGGCCGCCAGCGACAGGAACCAGAGGCTGAGCGACAGCGGAATGCGGTAGCGCCAGTAGAACGGCGGCAGCAGGATCGCGAAGGGCAGCATGGTCAGCAGGAAATCGAGATAGCGGTTTTTCTCCGCACCCAGAACATCGTCCAGAAGCAGGATCGTCGTGATGGCGATCCAGTGCGCATAGAGAAGGGTCAGCAGCACGGCGGGCAAGGCGAGACGCTGCCGCTTCACCAGGATTTCCGCAAGGATGATGATGGCCGGCAGCGCGGCGAGGAAGGCGCCGATGCCCCAGACGCCCGCCATGACGATGGCCACGCCGATGGTGATCAGCACGTCATGGAAGCCGCGGATGAAGCGCGGCGCTTCCGTGTCCTCGACGGGCGCGATGGCCCGGTCTTCGGCAGGGCCGGCGATATCGAGCACGCGCGCTTCGGGCGGTGCACCAAGTGCCACACCGCGTGCTTCCATATAGCGCAGCAGCGTGCCTGCCTGCTCGGCGGAGAGAATCCCCTCGCCGGCCGCACCGTCGAGCACGGATTTCAGCGTCTGCATATGTCGTCGTCTCCTCGCGCGGCGTCGCGCGCACCTTACCCGTCCGTTGCCCGCTGGCAAGAGCTTGCAAAACGACGCCTCGCTCGCCATTGTCTGCCCGCAACAGGATGGACGAGACGGTGCCCAACTACACGTTTGAAGACTTTACGCCGGGCCGGCGCTTCGACTTTTCGAAGCGCACGATGACGGCGGACGAGATCATCGCCTTCGCGCGGGAATTCGACCCGCAGCCGATGCACATGGACGAGGCCGCCGGGCGCGCCAGCATTCTTGGCGGCCTTGCCGCTTCCGGCTGGCACAGCAGTGCCGTGATGATGCGCATGCTTTTCGAGGCCTATATTGACGGCTCGACCTCCGAAGGTTCACCCGGCGTCGACCTCATGGAATGGAAGCGTCCGGTGCTTGCCGGCGATACGCTTGGCGGGCACTGCGCGGTGCTGGACGCCCGCCTCTCGCGCTCGCGCCCCGAGATCGGCATCGTGCGCATGCGCGCCGAGGTGACGAACCAGCGCGGCGAACTCGTCGCCGTCTCGGAATATATCAACATGATGCGCGTTGCCGGAAAGGGTGCCGACCATGCGGATGGCTGAGCTCTACCCGTTCGGCGAGGCCGTCGAGATCGGCAGCAATACGTTTACCGCCGCAGACATCATCCGCTTTGCCGAGAGCTACGACCCGCAACCCTTCCATCTCGACGAGGAACTGGCCAAGAACGCGCTCTTCGGCGGCCTCTGCGCCTCAGGCTGGCACACCAGCGCGGGCTGGATGAAATGCTTCGTGCCGTTCTGGCTCGGCGAATGCAAACGCCTCGCCGCCGAAGGCATCGTGCCCCCCAATCTCGGCCCTTCACCCGGCTTCACCAAGCTCAGCTGGCTGAAGCCGGTCTTCGCGGGCGACACCATCACCTATTCGGTGACGCTGCTGGCCTCCCGCGAACTCGCGACGCGGAAGGACCGGCTGATCAATTCGATCCTCTGCGCCGGTCGCAACCAGAACGGCGAGCCGGTCATCCGTTTCGAGAGTACCGTACTGGAATTCGTCTGAGGGTAGGCGACGGGCTCAATGCCCGTCGAAGGACACCAGGGTGCGCACTTCCACACCCAATGCTTCCAGCTTCTTGCGGCCGCCGATTTCCGGCAGGTCGATGACGAAGCAGGCGGCGACGATGTCGGCGCCGATCTGGCGCAGCAGTTTTACCGCCGCTTCCGCCGTGCCGCCCGTCGCGATGAGGTCGTCGACGAGGATAACCTTCTCCCCGGGCTTGATGGCGTCCTTGTGCATTTCCATCTCGTCCACGCCGTATTCCAGGCTGTAGGCGATGCGCACCGTCTCGTGCGGCAGCTTGCCCTTCTTGCGGATCGGCACGAAGCCGGTCGACAGCTGGTGCGCCATGGCGCCGCCGAGAATGAAGCCGCGTGCCTCGATGCCGGCGACCTTGGCAATGCCGATGCCGGCATAGGGATGCACCAGCTCGTCCACGGCGCGGCGGAAAGCGCGCGGATTGCCGAGCATGGTGGTGATGTCGCGGAAGATGATGCCGGGTTTGGGATAGTCCGGAATGCTGCGGATCGCGGCGACGAGTTCTTGTTCAACGGTAGACATGGGTTTTCCCGACTGCGGAGAGCTTCTGGGGTTATTGCAGGTGCAGAACTGCCCCACAACAAAAAAGGCGGCCCGAAGGCCGCCTTTTGACCGGGCGGTAGAACCGCTCAGTGTTCCTTGTTCGCGTAGACCGACTTCTTCGTCAGGTAGATCAGGCCGGTGAAGATCACCAGGAAGATCATGACCATGAAGCCGGTGCGCTTGCGTGCTTCGAGATGCGGCTCGGCGGCCCACATCAGGAAGGCGGAGACGTCGTGGGCATACTGGTCGACCGTCTGCGGCGAACCGTCGTCATAGGTGACCTGATCGTCGGAGATCGGCTTGGCCATGGCGAGTGCGGCTGCACCGGCGAAGTACGGGTTGAAATGCGTGCCTTCGGCGACTTCGATATGCGCCGGCTTCTCTTCGTCGTAACCTGTCAGCAACGAGTAGATGTAGTCCGGGCCACCTTCCTGGTACTGCGTGAAGATGTCGAAGACGAACTGCGGGAAGCCGCGGGTGATGCCGCGCGCCTTAGCGATCAGCGAGAAGTCCGGCGGCGCCGCACCGTTGTTCGCGGCCGCAGCCGCCTGCTGGTTCGGGAAAGGCGACGGGAAGTGGTCGGACGGAACGGCCTTGCGGGTGAACATCTCACCGTCGCTGTTCGGGCCGTCCTGCACTTCGTAATTCGCCGCAAAGGCCTTTACCTGCGCTTCCGAATATCCCAGGCCTTCCAGCGTGCGGAAGGCGACGAGGCTCATCGAATGACAGGCGGCACAGACCTCGGTGTAGACCTTCAGGCCGCGCTGCAGCTGGCCCTTGTCGTACTTGCCGAACGGACCGGCAAAGGTCCAGTCCTGCTCCCGGGGCTTATGCATCGGGAAATGGGGCGTGGCGTGTTCCGCTCCGGCACCGGCGGCGGGGGCAGCCTCTTCCGCCACGGCGAAGGAGACGCCGAGACCGGCGACGAGTGCGAGCGACAGAATGCCTGCAACAAGCTTTTTCATTGTCTTAGTTCCTTTCGCTCGCTCTCAGGCCTTGGCCAACTTGGCGTTCTTCTTTTCCAGAACCGCTTCCGTGATCGAATTCGGAATGCGCTTCGGGGTCTCGATCAGGCCGAGCACCGGCATGATGACGAGGAAGAAACCGAAGTAGTAGAGCGTACCGAGCTGCGAGAGGACGACGTAGATGCCTTCTGCGGGCATGGCGCCGAGCCAGCCGAGCAGGATGGCATTCACCACGAACAGCCAGAAGAACAGCTTGTACCAGGGGCGGTAGACGGCCGAACGGACCTTCGACGTGTCGAGCCAGGGCAGGAAGAACAGCACGATGATCGCGCCGAACATCACGAGGACGCCGCCAAGCTTGGAGTCGATCGGGCCGACGTTGAAGGTGATGGCGCGCAGCATCGCGTAGAACGGCAGGTAGTACCATTCCGGAACGATGTGGGCAGGCGTCTTCAGCGGGTCCGCCGGAATGTAGTTGTCCGGGTGGCCGAGATAGTTCGGCATGTAGAAGACGAACCAGGCAAACGCGATCAGGAAGACCGAGACGCCGAGCGCGTCCTTGAGCGTCGCATAGGGAGTGAAGGGGACCGTGTCGGTCTTGGACTTCACTTCGACGCCGGTCGGGTTCGTCTGGCCGGTGACGTGCAGCGCCCAGATGTGCAGGATGACAACACCGGCGATCATGAAGGGCAGCAGGTAGTGCAGCGCGAAGAAGCGGTTCAGCGTGGGCTGATCGACGGCAAAGCCGCCCAGCAGGAACTGCTGAATCCATTCGCCGACCCACGGGAAGGCCGAGAAGAAGCCGGTGATAACCGTGGCGCCCCAGAAGGACATCTGACCCCAGGGCAGAACGTAGCCCATGAAGCCGGTTGCCATCATCAGAAGGTAGATGACGACGCCGAGGATCCAGAGGATTTCGCGCGGTGCCTTGTAGGAGCCGTAGTAGAGGCCGCGTGCAATGTGCAGGTAGACAGCGATGAAGAAGAAGGACGCGCCGTTGGCGTGCATGTAGCGCAAGAGCCAGCCGTGGTTCACGTCACGCATGATCTTCTCGACCGAGACGAAGGCCTCGTTGACGCTGGCGATGTAGTGCATCGCCAGAACGATACCGGTCAGGATCTGTACGATCAGCATCACCGACAGCATGGCGCCGAAGGTGTAGGCATAGTTCAGGTTGCGCGGAACCGGGTAGGAGACGAAGCTGTCATGGATCATGCGCGGCAGAGGCAGGCGCGAATCGACCCACTTCTCGATGCCAGTCGTCGGCTGGTAGGTGGAATGTTCAGCACTCATTATCAGGTGTCCCCTCAACCGATCTTGATGACTGTGTCGGATACGAACGCGAAGGTCGGCACAGCGAGGTTCTCCGGGGCCGGACCCTTACGGATACGTCCAGCAGTGTCGTAGTGCGAACCGTGGCAGGGACAGAACCATCCGCCGAAATCGCCGGCCTGGCCGAGCGGAATACAGCCGAGATGCGTACAGACGCCGACCATGATGATCCAGTTTTCCTTGCTCGCCCCGGCAGAGCGGTCGAGATCGGTCGCCTGCGCGTCGGCCGCGATGTTGGCGTTACGGGCAACCGGGTCCTTGAGGTCGGAAAGCGCAACAGCCTTGGCTTCCTCGACTTCCTTGTCCGTGCGGTTGCGGATGAAAACCGGTTTGCCGCGCCACTTGACGGTCAGGGACATGCCGGGGGTCAAGCTGGAGACATCGACCTCGATGGCGCCGAGCGCAAGCGTCGATGCGTCCGGACGCATCTGGTCGATGAACGGCCAGGCGACAGCTACGCCGCCCACGACGCCCGCCATACCCGTGGTCAGGTAAAGAAAATCACGGCGAGTGGGCTCGCCCAGGGATTCGCTTGTTGTCTCGTGTTCGCTCACGGCTAAACCATCCTCTCACGCAAAGTCTGCGGAAACCGCAACGCCCCTTTGGAAACCGGCAATTCCGGACACAATACGGCCATAGATTCCCCGTCAATCCGGCGCGTTCTATGCTTGATCGCAAATTATGTCCAGCCTTGGCAAGGGGAGGTGGGCACATTGTCGCGGGAAAAACGGAGCATCTTGACAAGGCGCATGCATCGCCTTGAACATCCAGCGCTTCCCGGCTGAAAAGACAGTCGCGAAACGACGCTTCGCCGTCCTACTGCGCCGCTTCCTCATGGCCAAGAAACCCGCCGGACTGGCGCGACCAGAGATCCGCATAGAGCCCGCCCCTGGCGACGAGCTCCGCGTGGCTCCCCTCCTCCACGATGTGACCGCGATCCATGACGATCAACCGGTCGAGGGCGGCAATGGTGGAAAGGCGATGGGCGATGGCGAGCACGGTCTTGCCGCGCATCAGCCGTTCGAGGTTCGACTGAATCGCCGCCTCGACTTCGGAATCGAGCGCCGACGTCGCCTCGTCGAGCACCAGGATCGGCGCATCCTTCAGCATGACGCGGGCAATGGCGATGCGCTGGCGCTGGCCGCCCGAGAGCTTGACGCCGCGCTCGCCGACATGCGCGTCATAGCCCGTTCGGCCACGCTGGTCCTCGAGCGCAAGGATGAAATCGTGCGCCTCGGCCTTCTTCGCCGCCTCGATCATCTGCGCTTCGCTGGCATCGGGGTTGCCGAAGAGGATGTTGTCGCGGATCGAGCGATGCAGCAGCGCCGTATCCTGGCTGACCATGCCGATATTGGCGCGCAGACTCTCCTGCGTGACCGCGGCAATATCCTGCCCGCCGACAAGGATGCGGCCGCCTTCGAGATCGTAGAAGCGCAGCAGCAGGTTGACGAGCGTCGACTTGCCGGCACCGGAGCGGCCGACGATGCCGACCTTCTCGCCGGAGCGCACAAGAAGCGTCAGGTCATCGATGACGCCTGAGGCGCGGCCATAGTGGAAGCGGACATGCTCGAACCGGATTTCAGGATGCGCCACCGTCATACCCTTGGCATCCGGCCTGTCGACAAGGCCGATCGGCTGGGAGATGAGGTCGGCGGAATTCTGGATCGTGCCGATGTTGCGCATGATGCTGTTGAGCTGCGTCATCAGGCGGTTCAGCAGGAAATTCAGCCGGAGCACCAGCGCCATGGTGAAGGCGACGGCGCCCGAACTGATGATGCCGGTCAGCCACAGATGGATGCACAGGACCGCCATGCCGGCAATCATCAGACCCGACAGGAAGGCGAGCGAGGCGCGCAGCGTGGTGAGGAGCCGAGTGAAATTGAGGATCGTGGCCTGGAACGTGTCGAACCCGTCGCGCATGTAGCGGTCGTTGGCATCGTCACGGCCAAAGAGTTTCAGCGTCTGGATATTCGAATAGGCATCGACCATGCGGCCGCTGATCATCGATCCCGCTTCCGCGGACTGGCGCGCATGCTCGCGGATGCGCGGCACGAAGAAGCGTGCCAGCACCGCGAAGATCGAGAGCCAGACAAGCAGAACCGCAGCCAGCCGCCAGTCGAGCTGACCGAGCAGTACGAGCGTCGAAACCGTGTAGATCGACACGAACCAGATGCTTTCCATGAAGGACGTGATGACGTCGCCCGTCGCCTGCCCCGCCGACCAGACCTTCGTGACGATGCGGCCGGAAAAATCGTTCTGGAAGAACGAGAGCGACTGGCGCGCGACATGCACATAGGATTGCCAGCGTACGAGATTGTAGAAGCCCGGCGTGATGACCTGCTGATCGACCAGCGCCGTCAGGAAGGCCACGACGAAGCGCACGACGCCGATCAGCACGAGCATCATCAGAAGCTCGGGCCCATGCGCGGACAGCAGTCCGCTCCACCCCTCGCCCGGCTTGACCGTCGCCAGCATATCGACGAGCCGCCCGACAAACCAGAACGTCGCCGCCTCGATGCCCGCCGTGATGCCGCCAAGCACGAGCAGCGCCGCGAACGGCGCCTTGGCCTGCCCGACATAGAACCAGACGAACGCCATCAACCCCTGCGGCGGCCGCAGGTCATCGCGCCGCGCGAAGGGCTGGATCCAGTTCTCGAAGAAGGAGAAAAGCCGGCGGAAGATCATATGTCCGATATAGGCCGTTTCGGCTGCGGGGCAAATTAAAGATCGGAAAGAAACGGGCCGGTCCCTGATCCGGAACCGGCCCCTCATTTTTTACTCGGCCGCCGCTTCCGCTTCGGTCGCGTCATCGGCGATGAAGCCGCCGGACTGGCGGGTCCATAGGTCGGCGTAGATGCCGCCCCTGGCGACGAGCTCGGCATGCGTGCCGGTCTCGTGCAGCCGGCCCTTGTCGAGCACGACGATGCGGTCCATCTCCGTCAGCGTCGACAGGCGGTGGGCGATCGCGATCACCGTCTTGCCCTGCATGAGGGCGAAGAGGTTTTCCTGGATCGCCGCCTCGACTTCCGAATCGAGCGCCGACGTCGCCTCGTCCAGCACCAGGATCGGCGCGTCCTTCAGGAAGACGCGGGCGATCGCGATACGCTGGCGCTGGCCGCCCGACAGCTTCACGCCACGCTCGCCGACCTGGGCATCGAGGCCGGTGCGGCCCTGCTGGTCGGTGAGGCTTTCGATGAAGTCCCAGGCATTCGCGCGCCTTGCCGCCTCGATGATCTCCGCATCCGTCGCCTCCGGCTTGCCGTAGGCGATGTTGTCGCGGATCGAGCGGTGCAAGAGCGAGGTGTCCTGCGTCACCACGCCGATCTGCGAGCGCAGGCTGTCCTGCGTCACCGTCGAGACATCCTTGCCGTCGATGGTGATCTTGCCGGACTCCAGATCGTAGAACCGGAGCAGCACGTTCATCAAGGTCGTCTTGCCCGCACCCGAGCGGCCGACGAGACCGACCTTCTCGCCCGCACCGATGGTCAGCGACAGATCCTCGATCACGCCCTTGTTCTTGCCGTAGTGGAAGCGGACATGATCGAAGCCGATGGCGCCCTTGGCGGCCGGCAGTGCCGGAGCCTCCGGCCCGTCCTGGATGTCGTGCGGCTTGGTCATCATGCCCATGCCGTCATAGACCGTGCCGATGTTCTCGAACAGCGCGGTCACTTCCCACATCACCCATTGCGACATGCCGTTGATGCGCATGACGAGGCCCATGGCCACCGCGACCGCGCCGACCGACACGTCACCGTTCATCCAGAAATAGATGCCGATCGCCGCCGTGAAGAACATCGCGATGACGTTGTTGATGTCGATCGCAATGTTGAACAGCGTGATCTTGCGCATCTGCTTGTGCACGGTCTGGAGAAACTCGTCCATGCCGTCGCGGGCATAGGTTTCTTCCCGCCCGGCATGCGAGAACAGTTTTACCGTCGCGATGTTGGTGTAGCTGTCGACGATCCGGCCCGTCATCATCGAGCGCGCATCCGCCTGCTCGCGCGAAATCCGCATGAGCTTCGGCACGAAGTAGCGCAGGATGCAGACATAGACGACGAACCACACGAGCAGCGGCACGACGAGACGCAGGTCCGCCGCGGCGATGATCGCGATCATCGAGATGAAATAGCTCACCACATAGATGAAGACGTCGATGATCTTCATCACGGTTTCGCGCACGGCGAGCGCCGTCTGCATGACCTTCGTCGAGACGCGGCCGGCGAACTCGTTGGAGAAGAAGGTCATGCTCTGGCGGATGAGGTAACGATGCATCTGCCAGCGGGCGATCATCGGGAAATTACCCGCAAGCGCCTGGTGCATCGTCATGGTGTGCAGCGCGCCAAAACCCGGAATGAGGACGAGCAGCAGCACGGCCATCCAGATCAGCGTACCGCCCTCGCGGGCCAGGAACGTGTGGGGATCACCGGCCGAAAGCCAGTCGACGATATTGCCGAGAAACTGGAACAGCAGCACCTCTGCAATGCCGAGCGCCATGGAGCAGAAACCGAGCACGAACAGCCAGGGCGCGGCGGGCTTCGTATAGTGCCACAGGAAGGCGAACAGGCCCTTCGGCGGAAGCGAGGGGGCCTCGGGGGGATAGGGATTCAAGCGTCTTTCGAACCAGCCGAGCATGGCTATCTCCGTAATAAAAAGACGGAACCGATGCGGACGACGCAAAGAGGGCGCAGTCAGGAACGAGGTTCCGGTAAGGTGTACCGTGGGGCGACAAAAGCGTCACGCGGCGAATCGAAATGGGTCTGCGAAGGGAATTGGGCGGCGAGGTGCCTACGCGAGGATTGGCGTGATGCCAGCCGGGAGGCGTAGCCGATGTGTGATATCCATCATGATCCTCCCTGTTCTCGCGTTGAAGATGCGCTTTGGTTAGCCTGAAACGACGCAATTTACCAGTCGCTTCGTCGCAGATTCGCATCTGAGGCCAATTCTGTTGCCTTCCAGCCACATCCCGGCTACCTGCAAAACATGTCCGCGCTCCACATCGCCCTCTACCAACCCGACATTGCCGGCAATACCGGCACGATCCTGCGTTTTGCCGCCTGCCTCGGCCTTGCCGTCGATATCGTCGAGCCGGCCGGCTTTGACCTCTCCGACCGCAATCTCAAGCGGGCCGGCATGGACTATCTCGCTGCGGTGACGCTGACGCGACATGTCAGCTGGGACCGATTCGAAGAATGGCGGCAGGCGAGCGGTCGCCGACTCATCCTTGCCTCGACCAAGGCTGCCGGGCTCTATACCGACTTCAACTACCGCCCGGACGACATCCTGCTTTTCGGCCGCGAAAGCGCTGGCGTACCGGACCGCGTTCATGACATCGCCGACGGTCGCGTGCTCATTCCCATGATCGAGGGCCAGCGCTCCATCAATGTCGCGCTGTCCGCCGCGATGATCTGCGGCGAGGCGCTGCGCCAGACCGGGTTTGCCTGACCTACCCATCGCCCCACCGGAACAGGCGGGCGGCGAAGGCCGCGATGCCGAGGAACAGAACGACTGTGCCGACGATGGCATAGGCTGCGCCATACCCGAACGACGTGATCAGCGGCTGCGAAACGATCGGCGACAGGAACTGCCCCGCAAAGATGCTGGAAACCAGCAATCCCGAAATCCGGCCGCGCGCGGCGGACGGCGCGAGCAGCATGGCGCTGGCGGCAAAGTTCGGCATGATCGTGCCCATGCAGATGCCCGAAACGGCCATCGCGGCCAGCACGCTCCCATAGCTTTCCGCGCCCGACAGCAGCAGGAAAGAAAGTCCCGCCGACGTGAAGCCGAGGCCGAACACGCCCATGAGGCCAATCCGCCGACGGAGCGGCGCGAAGGCGAGCGAACTCAGCACGCCGACAAGCTGGCCGGCGCCAATGGCCGTACCGGCAAGGCTCGGTGCGGCAAAACCCAGATGCTCAAGATAGAACGGCAGCTGTGTCGGGATCATGTAGAAGGCGATCATGTTGATGGCCGCGGCGAAGAACAGCGTGCCGAGCAGCGCGACCTTGCGCCCGCCAAGCCTGCCCTCTCCCGCCACGGGCGCAGCCTGGCGAAGCCGGCGAGGCTCGGGCAGGAAGACCATGACGGCCGGCACCAGCAGAATCGCCACCGTGTAGATGAAGAACGGCCCGCGCCAGTGGACCTCGGCCAGGAAACCGCCGCCCGTCAGGAAGAGCGTGCCGCCGATGCCGACAAAAGCCTGCTGCAGGCCCATGTAGCGATCCCTCGCCGCCCCCTGGAAGAAGTCGCCGACCAGCGCCGTCGTCGCCGTCATGATGCCGCCGACGGCAAGACCCAGCACCGCGCGCCCGACGAGCAGGCCCGGCAGCGTATCCAGAAAGAGGCCGGACGCACCGGCGACGGTGAACAGGCCAAGCGATGCGACGAGCAGCGGCTTGCGGCCGAAGCGATCGACGAGAAAGCCCGCCGCCGGCGAAAACAGCGCGATGAAGACGGCAGGCAATGTCAGCACCAGCCGGCTGAGCAGCGCGACATTCTCCACGTCGGCAAACCGCGCGGCGATCCCCGGCAGCGAAGCGGAGATGGTGGCGCCCGACATGATCGTGAGCGTGCTGACAAAGAGCAGCGTCGCGTTGCGCCAGCGCTCCTGCGGCGAGCGCGCGATTTCCGCTGTCGCATATTGTTCCGGTTTCATGCCGCCGCCTCGTCGTAACGGGTCGCGATGCGCGCCGTCTTCAGTGCGTTCGCCCACCAAGTCAGACGCCTCATCAGCACAGTCAGCTGGCCGTTCAGCTGACCGGGGCGGAAGGGATTGCCGGCGGGATCGAACTGCGTCCAGGCATGGGCGAGACTCACCGTTTCGCGAATGGCCACGGCATGCAGTTCGGCAAAGACCAGCCGCAACTGCTCGACCGCACGAAGCCCGCCGGAAACGCCGCCATAGGAGATGAAGGCGATGGGCTTGGCATGCCAGGGCCGGAAGCAACTGTCGATGATCGCCTTCAGCGCGGCCGGATAGGCGTGGTTGTATTCCGGTGTCACGATGAGGAAGGCATCCGCCTGAAGAATTTGGCTTTCGACCCGTTCCGCGGACGCCTCGTCGAGGCCACCGGGCGTGAAAACCAGCTCGGCCGGGTCGATGCGGATGATATCGTATTGATGAAAGCCGGCCAGTTCCGGCTCCAGCCATCCCGCGATCGTATCGGCAAAGCGTCCCTCACGGCCGCTGCCATAGATGAGGGCGATGGTCAGTCTTTCTGTCATGCGTCGGAGCTCCGTTTGAAATCAGGGAGCTCGTGGTATAAAACCTCAAGCAAAGTTGAGGTCAACAGCCATGATGGAAAAATGTCCAAACAGCAAAATGCCGCGCGAACTCAGCGTCGGCGAGGTTGCCGAACGCAGCGGGGTGGCCGTTTCCACCTTGCATTTTTATGAGACGAAGGGACTGATCCGCAGCCAGCGCAACCGCGGCAACCAGCGACGCTATCCACGCAGCATCCTGCGCCGTGTCGCCGTCATCAAGGTGGCGCAGCGCACCGGCATTCCGTTGTCTGAGATTGCGGATGCGCTGTCCGTGCTGCCGCATGACCGGCCGCTGACGGCCGAGGACTGGCGCATGCTTTCGAAAACCTGGCGCCGTCAGCTGGACGACCGCATCGCGCGCCTCACCAAGCTGCGCAACCAGATCGATGGCTGCATCGGCTGTGGCTGTCTCTCGATGCAGGAATGCCCTTTGCGCAACCCGCTGGATACGCTTGCCATGGAAGGTCCGGGCCCGAGATTGCTCGAGCCCGATCCGGCCTAAGGGTCCAGGCGCGTTGCCAGCAGCTTGTCGACGCGGCGGCCGTCCATATCGACGACTTCGAAGCGCCAGCCCTGGGTTTCGGTGATCTCGCCGGTCTTCGGCAGCCTTTGCAGCGTTTCGATGACCAGGCCGGCGGCGGTCTGGTAGCCGCGGCGGCCGGGTAGCGACAGGCCGAGGCGGTCGGCCATCTCGTCGATCGGCATGGAGCCGGAAATCAGCCACGAACCGTCCTCGCGCTGAACCGCGTGTTCGTCGTCGCCTTCCTCGATATCGGCGCGGAACACGCCAGCAATCGCCTCCAGCACGTCGGCGGGCGTGATGACGCCTTCGAAGTGGCCGTATTCGTCATGGATGAGCAGGATAGGCACTTCGGAACTGCGCAGCGATTCCAGAACGCGCATGGCATCCATCGTATCGGGCACGATCGGTGCGGGACGGATGAAGGCGCGAATGTCGAGCGACTGGCCCGTGAGCAGGGCGGAGAGCAGCTCGCGCTTCTGCACGATGCCGACAATGGTTTCGGGTCCGCCATCGGCGACCGGCAGGCGCGAGTGCTGGCTGTCGACAAGCTGCTGGTGGATTTCCTCGACCGTGTCTCCGAGATCGATCCAGTCGACGTCGTTGCGCGGGGTCATGAGGCCGCGCGCCTCGCGGTCGGAAAAGCGCATGACGCCGGCGATCATCAGCTTCTCGCCGCCCTCGATGACGCCAGCGGCTTCCGCTTCGGCGACGATGGTCCTGATTTCCTCGTCGGTGACGATGCTTTCGGCAACCTCGTGCTGGCCGAGCAGCCGGAAGATCAGGCGCGTCGAGGCATCGAGGATCCACACCGCCGGCGCACCGACCCTGGAAAGCAGGGACATGGTGGGTGCCACGAGTGTGGCGAACCGCTCCGGGTTCTTCAACGCGATCTGCTTGGGCACCAGTTCGCCGACGACGACGGAAAGGAAGGTGATGAGAAAGATGACGATACCGTAGCCGAGCGGATCGGCCAGCCAGTCGGGAACACCCTCGGCGAAGAGAATGTCACGCAGGCGTCCACCGAGTGCCGCGCCGGAAAACGCACCGGCGAGAATACCGATAAGCGTGATGCCGATCTGGACGGTGGAAAGAAATTTCCCGGGATTCTCCGCCAGTTTCAGCGCCGACGCGGCACCGCGCGAGCCCTGCGCCGCCATGGTCTTAAGGCGTGGCTTGCGCGCGGAAACGATGGAAAGTTCGGAAAGAGCAAAGACCCCGTTGAGGAGGATCAGGAAGACGGCAATCGCGAGTTCGAACAAGGACTGTGAGCCGTGCTTCAGAACCGCAACGGCGCCTTTCTATTGATGACGATGGCCGCAAGATAAGGGCGCGGCGGGCTGACGTCAATCGAACTTGCAGATCACGCTCGCGTCAGGCGGGCATGACGAGCATTTCCGTGAGAATATCGCGCAGCCGCGCGACGGGTGCGGCCGGCACGGCCTCGGCGGTATGCAGCATCAGATCGACGCTGCCGAGCGCTGGCAAGCCGGCCCGTTCCGGGTCGAGGGGAACAAGATGCGCCGGCATGCCGGCAGTGGTGCGGATGGTTACGCCGAGCCCTGCCGTCACCGCCGCCCACAGGCCTGCAAGTCCGGGACTGGCGAAGACCTGCCGCCATTCCCGGCCCGCCGTGGCCAGCGCATCGACGGCAGCGGCGCGGAAGGAACAGGGTGGGTCGAAGGCGATCAGCCGCACCGGCTCATCGGCCGGCACCGCATAGTCGGGCGCGGCGATCCAGACGATCGGATGCGTGGCGATGTGCCGGCAATGATCGCTGCGCTGGCCACCCCATGTAACGGCCATGTCGAGATCGCCGCGCTGCACCGCCGCAACGAGCTTGGCACCGCGATCCACCCGCGCCTCGACGCGCAATTTCGGATGAGCCCGTGAAAACTGCCCGAGCACTGGCGGCAGCGACGTCTCGGCAAAATCCTGCGGAATGCCGATGCGCAGCCATCCGTCCAGCGAGCGGCTGGAGCCGAGCATCATCATCGCCTCGTCGTTCAGATCGAGAATG
The DNA here is from genome assembly GCF_024704725.1 of Shinella sp. CPCC 101442. GTDB lineage: Bacteria > Pseudomonadota > Alphaproteobacteria > Rhizobiales > Rhizobiaceae > Shinella. Next base: position 835,650 of record NZ_JALIQS010000003.1, read on the forward strand.
CGCACCGCATAATCATAGAGTGCCTCGCCGGCATCGGTAAGCGCCAGGCCCCTGCCCTGTTTGGTGAACAGCGTCTGGCCGCTGAGATCGGAAAGCTTCTTGAGTTGCAGGCTGACCGCCGGCGGCGTGCGTCCCAAGGCTTGCGCCGCCTTGGCGAAACTACCGAGCCGCACCCCCGTGACGAAGGTGCGCAGGACATCCATGTCGAAATTGCGCGAAATCATTCAGTTTTCCAAAACAATAAGCTTAACACTTCTCAATTTTAAAAACGATCTTCGCGCAATAGGCTTGCCCCGTCAACGACAGGAGATGACCATGCCCTTCCTTCACATTCGCCTCGCCGGCCGCGACCTCACGGACAGCGAACGCCTGCATCTCCAGGACGAGGCGACACGCCTTGCCGTCACCATCCTCGGCAAGCGCGCCGACGTGACCGCCGTGCTGGTCGAGGGATCGCCGATTGCCAACTGGACCGTCGGTGTACGCCCGCAGAAGATGGCCGGTCACTTCGAGATCCTGATCAGCGAGGGCACGAACACCGCGGGCGAAAAAGACCGCTTCATCGCCGCCGCCTATGGCCTGCTGCAGGAAGTGCTGGGCGCGCCTCTCAATGCCGCGACCTATGTCGTGATCCGTGAGATCCCGATGGAAAACTGGGGTTATGGCGGGCGCACACAGGAAAGCCGGCGGATCGCCGTCGCGGCGTAGGCAGGTCAAACGGCGCGTGACGGATCCCGGAAACGCGCGAGCAGCACGAGGCATGCAAGCGTGCCGAGCGAGCACGCAACAGCCAGTGCCAGCGCGCTCGCATTGCCGTAGTCGCTCAGTACGCGGCTGAAGATGGGCGGGGCTGCGGCAAAGGCGAGGTTGAGCGGAAGGCCGAGACGGGAGAGAACGCTGGCATAGACCTCCCGCTCGAAAAACACCAACGGCAGGGTGGCACGCCCGACCGACATCGCCCCGCTCGACAGTCCATATAGCAGGATGAAGGCAACGACGCTCCATTCGGCGCCGTGTCCGAGGCCGAGCATCAGCAGCGCGACCGGCATCAGCATGCCTGCGGCCAGGCTGGTGACGAAACCATCCCACCGGTTGCCGCCGAGAAAATCGATGAGCCGCGCCGACATCTGCGCGATGCCGATTGCCGAGGCCATGCCGACCGCAATGCCCTCCGCGACATCGTAGCTGCGCATGATGTCGATGACGACGAGCTGGAAACCCCAGGTCACGAAGCCGTTCAGCGCGATGGCGAGCGTCATCAAAACAATGATCGTTCGCACCCTGCCTCGGTCACCCGCCCTGTTGGCGTGTGTCTTGCTGTCCGTCGCGGCCGGTGCCGTATCCGGTTTCAGCCCGAAGCGCAGTAGCGGCAGCACGACCACGAGCATGACAAGGGCAAAGACGAGATAAGTGTGCCGCCAGCCGAGCCAGCCGGAGAGGAACGAGGTCAGCGGCCAGGAAATGGTCGGCGCCAGCGCCATTGCCAGCATCTGCGCGCCGATGGCCTGCTTGGCTCGCGCCCCCGCCTTTACGGCGAGATAGACATGGGCGGAATTCGTCAGGGCTCCGGCCCCGGCCATGCCAAGGATCGTCCAGCCGGCATAATAGCCGAAGGGGCCATCGCACCAGGCGAGCAGCAGAAAACCGGGCACGGTGACGACCGTTCCGGCCGACATCACGAAACGTGCGCCATGTGATCGATAAAGCGGCGCCATCAGCGGGGACATGACCGCCATCGCCACCAGCATGACGGACGGGCCGAGATAGACGAGCGCGGGCGTCAATCCCAGCGTTTCTCCAACCGGGGCGCCCAGCACGGAAATGGCCATGAACATCGCGCCCCAGCTGATGATCTGGGTAAGGGAGAGGACGACGACATCGGCAAACATGGAAACCCGGCAGGATCGAAAACGTTGCCGCTGTCCTATCGCCATCGACCTATCGGGGAAAGCGCTATCAGTCGGCGCTCGGCAGCCGGCGCATGGTGAACTCTATGCGGTCGCCTTCCAGCATCCGCCAGCTCTCCACCTCGGTCCAGTAGGCGGCTTTCGGCCAGAGATCGAACCATTCGCGCGCCTTGTCCCGCGCTGCATGTCGCTCCATGCAGAAGGTCTCGCGCACGAAATGTCCCTCGCCGGCAGGCTTTTCGCGCCGGCGGCGCTCGATGTGGCGCCGGAGCCCCTCGAGGGGCGGGGGTCCTGGAACACGCGCCATGCAGATTTCCTCCTGGCAGCACATTCAACACCCCAAACATAGGCTGGCGCCGCCCGTTTTGCCAGTCCCGCCATCCCCAGCGCAAACGTCCCTTTTTGTTGCCAAACGGGCCAAAGTTAAAGAGTGTGACCAAAATGCGATTCGGCGGCAGGGCCGCCAATGGGAAACACCCGGCGAGACACACCATGGAACGACCAGACCTGCCGAAAGGCCTGCCCGAGGACATCGAAGACAAGAAGGATGCTGCGCGCGCGTGGTTCCAGCACCTGCGCGATGCGATCTGCTCCAGCTTCGAGGCACTCGAGGACGAGCTGGCCGGCCCGCTTTCCGACCTGCCGCCCGGCCGCTTCGTCGCCAAGGACTGGCAGCGCGACGGTGGTGAAGGCGGCGGCGGCCGCATGTCCATGATGGAAGGCCGCGTCTTCGAAAAGGTCGGCGTCCACACCTCCACGGTTTATGGCGAGTTCTCGCCGGAATTCCGCAGCCAGATCCCCGGTGCCAGCGAAGACCCGCGCTTCTGGGCCTCCGGCATCTCGCTGATCGCCCATCCGGTGAACCCCAACGTGCCCGCCGTACACATGAACACACGCATGGTCGTCACCACCAGCCGCTGGTTCGGCGGCGGCGCGGACCTGACGCCGGTGCTCGACCGTCGTCGCACGATGGACGATCCGGATACCCAGCTCTTTCACAAGGCGATGGAGATCACCTGCAACCGTCATCCGGTCGCCGATCACGGGAAATTCAAGGACTGGTGCGACGACTACTTCTTCCTGAAGCACCGCAACGAGCCGCGCGGCACGGGCGGCATCTTCTATGACTGGCTGCATTCGCCGGAAGAGCTTGGCGGCTGGGAGGCGGACTTCGCCTTCACGCAGGATGTCGGCCGCGCCTTCGCCATGGTCTATCCGCGCATCGTGCGCACGAACTTCAACACAGGCTGGACGGAAGAGGACCGCGACGAACAGCTCGTGCGCCGCGGCCGCTATGTCGAGTTCAACCTGCTCTACGATCGCGGCACGATTTTCGGGCTGAAGACCGGCGGCAATGTCGATTCCATTCTTTCGTCACTTCCGCCGGTGGTGCGCTGGCCCTGACAATCCCGCTCTTGTGATGACGGTTTTACCTCCTTTGTGGTACAATGCTTCTTGCATGAGTCCATGGAGGAGGCAGTCATGATCCCAGCATCACAGGATGCGACGATCGCGGACCTCAATCCGCAATCGCCTGATTTTCTCGACCGTTTTGCCGAAACCATGCGCGCTGAAAGCGGCATGGACCTTCCGCATGCCTATTTTCTCGTAGAAGCCCGGCGGCGGCTTGCGGGCGGCATTGTCCATCATCTCGCAGACCATCACACGAAGCCGGACCAGTTCCAGTCGTCCGCCTGCTTCGATGCCTGGGCGAAGGATGAAGACGCCGCCTGACGGCCTGTCTGTCGGTGTCGGAATATTGCGCGCCGGGAGGGAACCCCGGAGCCTGCTTTCCGTTTCCAACGACGGCTCGGCAGGGCCGCCGACCGGGGTCGCGGTTTGGCCGATGCGGCCATATCTGCTACACTGGTCCCGCTGAAACGACAGGAGACAGGTCATGAGACTTTTTGAATGCGGTTCACTCGTGCCCGGATGCGAATGGCATACGCGGGCCAATGACGATGCCGAAGTCGTGCGCCGCGCGGTCGAGCACATGCGCACCGCCCACGGCGAAACGACGATCCGGGAAAGCATGGTCGATCACATCAAGGAACGCATCATCGATGAGAAGGCGGCCGACGCCGCCTGACCGCCGTGACGATCAGCCCTCTTTCGCGAGGGCCTCCAGCCGGGCAAGCAGCTTTGCCCGGCCGTCATGGAAATTCCCCGCCACCCACGCATCCTCGATCGTGCCCAGCAGCGCGCCGACCTTCGGTCCGGCCGATATGCCGGTCGCCAGTACATCCGCGCCATTGAGCGGGAAGGACGGCTTCTGCCACTTCTGCGCCCGCGCCAGCAGCCGCTGGCAGAGGCCGGCGAAGGCCAGCGCCTCAGGATCGCCAAGTCCGCGTGCCCTTGCGGAGGCAAGGGCCAGCTTCAAACGCATTGCCAGACCTTGCGGGCCATTGCGATAAAGCAGCCGGTCGAAGGCGGTTTCGGCCAGCTTCTGCCCGATCTCCGGGGCGGAGGCCCAATAATCGAGCGTCGCTGCTTCTGTCTTGGATAGACGCAGCCGTTCGGCAAGTGCCTTCAACCGTTCGCGATCCGCCGGCACCATCGCCGCAAGGCGCAACAGCGCATCTGGCTTCCAGCCAAAGGCCTTCTCCGCCTCGACCAGACCGGGGATCGCGTCGATGCCCCACTTTTCCGTCTCCGGCAGGATTTCGGTGAGCACGCCCGCCTGACGCATCCAGAGCAGCGCGCGGCCCGGATCGGGCGCGGCAAGCAGCTTCTTCGTCTCCGACCAGACCCGTTCGGCCGAGAGTTTTCCAAGGCTCTCCTTTGCCCGAGCGCAGGCCTTCAGCCCTTCCGCGTCCGGCCGGCCGCTGCCGTAGAGCGCGAAGAAACGGAAGAAGCGCAGGATGCGCAGGTGATCCTCCGCAATGCGCATCGCCGCATCGCCGATGAAGCGCACCGTTCGGCTTTCGATATCCGCCAGGCCGTTGACGAGATCGACAACCGTGCCGTCGATGGTCGCATAGAGCGCGTTGATCGTCAGATCGCGCCGCTCGGCATCCGCCTGCCAGTCCGTGCCAAAGGCAACCTCGGCGTGACGGCCATTCGTCGCAACGTCGCGGCGCAACGTCGTCACCTCGAAAGGCTTTCCGTCGACGACGAGCGTTACCGTGCCGTGCTCGATACCCGTCGGCACCGGCTTGATGCCGGCGGCCTTCGCCCGCTCGACCACCACTTCGGGCTTGAGCGTGGTCGCGATATCCACATCGGCGACCGGCAGGCCCATCAGGCTGTTGCGCACGGCCCCGCCCGCGACCCGCCCCTCGCCGCCGTCGCTGTTGAGCAGCGCCAGCACGCGCACGAGCGCCGGATCGGCAAACCATGCCTCGCCCGAAACAGACGTCATGCATAAAGCCTTTCATAGATCACCCGCACGATGCCGGCGGTGATGCCCCAAATGTTATGCCCCTCGTAGGGCATGCGATAATAATGCCGCTCGCCGCCGAGCCAGATGCCGCTGCCCTGTTCGTGGTTGCGCGGATCCATGAGGAAGGAGAGCGGTACGTCGAAAACCTTTTCGACTTCGGCCGGATTGGGGATCAGCTCGAAACCGGGCTGCACGACGGCCAGGACCGGCGTGATGGAAAAGCCCGACAGTGCCTTGTAGTGGGGCAGGCGGCCGACCGGTTGAACAAAACGGCGGTCGAGGCTGATCTCCTCCTCCGCCTCGCGCATGGCCGCCGCCTCGACGTCTTCGTCCTCCTCATCCACGGCCCCGCCCGGAAAGGCGACCTGGCCGGAATGTTTGCGCATCGTCGCCGTGCGCTGCGTGAAGATCACGCGGGCTTCGTCGCCATCGTCCACGACGGGGATCAGCACGGCCGCATCGCGCAGTTTCATATCCTCGATATGCGGAATGACGCCCGGATTGAGCAGGCTGTCGCCATGGTCGCGCCAGCTCTCCTCGCCGAGCGTCAACATCTGCTCGATTGCCCTGCGGCGAAATTCCGCGGCACTGTAGGGAGGAAAGCTCATCGCGACAGCGCATCCAGCTCAGCCGCCGGCATGACCGGGAAGACCACGCCGCCGGAGCGTACTGCAAACATCTCCACGCCGTCGATTTCAACGGTTTCGCCCAGCTCGACGAGATCGTACATGACCGCCCGCGAGACCAGCGCCTCCAGCCGGCCACGCACGAGAAGATACGGCTTCAACTCGTTGTTTTCGCCAGCGATGACGAAACGCAACGGATGCTCCGGCCCTATCTCGACGACATCTCCGACATTGGTGCGGAAGGTGAGTTTCCGGCTCTCGCCCTCTTCGCTCGAATTCATCTCGACCGCCAGGAACGGCGCATCGACGATCCGGATGCCGACCTTCTCCACCGGCGTCACCAGATAGGTCCTGCCGTCCTCGTCCTTGCGCAGCACCGTGGAAAAAAGCCGCACCAGCGGCGCGCGGCCGATCGGCGTTCCCAGATAGAACCACGTACCGTCGGCGCGGATTTCCATGTCGATGTCGCCGCAGAACGGCGGGTTCCAGCGCTCGACCGGCGGCAAGCCGCGCCCGCCGGTTTCCGCGGATGCCCGTGCGATCAGCGCGGCCAGACCCGCCGCGTCGCTGCTGCCCTGAATTTCACCCGCTGCCATTGTTCCGTCCCGGTTCAACCCTATCTCCGCGTGAGACCCCTATTTCTAGAGGAAGGAGTGGATACATCCTTTTTCACGAGATAGTCATTTCGTGGCCGCTTGTCAGCCACAAGTGAGCTAATAAGCTTTCTATGTAGGAAGCGAACGCGGCAAGGCCACGATTCGCCAAGAGTTTATAACCGGTAGTGGAGATTCCCATGGGCGTTCAGAATTCCCCCGAGGCTGGCCTGGACGAAAAAGCGGTCGTCGCCGCGGCCGAGCGGGCGCTCTCCGACATCGCCCTCATCCGCCAGGAAGTCGCCAAGGTCATCTTCGGCCAGGAAAGCGTGGTCGAGCAGACCATGCTCGCCGTGCTCTCGGGCGGCCATGCGCTGCTGGTCGGCGTGCCCGGCCTTGCCAAGACCAAGCTCGTCGCGACCCTCGGTACCGTGCTCGGCCTAGCCTCCAGCCGTATCCAGTTCACCCCGGACCTGATGCCGTCGGACATTTTGGGCTCCGAGGTGATGGACCAGGATGAGAACGGCAAACGCTCCTTCCGCTTCGTGCCCGGCCCGATCTTCACGCAGCTTCTGATGGCAGACGAGATCAACCGCGCCTCGCCGCGCACCCAGTCCGCCCTGCTCCAGGCCATGCAGGAATATCACGTGACCGTCGCCGGCCAGCCGAACGACCTGCCGAAACCCTTCCACGTGCTCGCCACCCAGAATCCGCTGGAGCAGGAGGGCACCTACCCCCTGCCCGAGGCCCAGCTCGACCGCTTCCTGCTGCAGGTCGACGTGCATTATCCGGAACTCGCCGCCGAACGGCAGATCCTGCTGGAGACCACCGGCGTGCGCGAGGCGCATGCGGAAGCCGCCGTCTCCGCGACCCGCCTCATCGAGATCCAGACCCTCATCCGCCAGATGCCGGTCAGCGAAAAGGTGCTCGACGCGATCCTGTCGCTCGTGCGTTCCGCCCGCCCCGGCAACGGCGTCGCCTCCACCGACAAGCATGTCGCCTGGGGTCCCGGCCCGCGCGCCGGTCAGGCGATGATGCTCTGCGCCCGCGCCCGCGCGCTCTATGAAGGCCGCCTCGCGCCCTCCGTCGATGATGTGCTGGCGCTTGCCGAACCGATCCTCCAACATCGCATGGCACTGACGTTTGGCGCCCGCGCCGAGGGCATGTCCGTTCGTGACGTCATTGCGGGGCTCGTCCGGCAGGCGGGCGGCTGAGCGGAGAGATACGCATGGCGTCCGTCGGCCAGATCGTCGAGCCAACACCGACCCGCGAGGTGCTTTCACGGGCGCAGGCGCGTGCCGCCCTCATTCCCGATTGCATGGTGGAGGCCCAGCGCCTTGCCAACACCGTCATTGCCGGCTGGCACGGCCGCCGCAAGCGCGGCATCGGCGAGAATTTCTGGCAGTTCCGTCCCTATGTCGATGGCGAAAGCCTGTCCCGCATCGACTGGCGGCGCTCGGCCCGCGATGATCACACCTATGTGCGCGACCGCGAATGGGAAGCTGCCCATACCGTCTGGATCTGGGCCGACCTTTCGCCGTCGATGATGTACAAATCCACGCTCGGCAGCGTGTCGAAGGAAAGCCGCGCGCTGGTTCTCATGCTGGCGCTCGCCGAGATCCTTGCCCGCTCCGGCGAGCGCATCGGCTGCCCGGGCATCATGGAGCCCATCGCCGCACGCAACGCCGCCGAACGCCTCGCCACCGCCCTCATGCACAACGGCACGACGGGCGGCCTGCCGGAGACCGACATGATCCGCGGCAGCAGCGATATCGTGCTGATCGGCGATTTCCTCGACCCCGTCGAAGATGTCATGAACCGCCTCGGCCCGCTTGCCCGCCGTGGCCTGCGCGGCCATGTCGTCGAGATATCGGACCCTGCGGAAGAGACCTTCCCCTATGCCGGCCGCACCGAATTCACCGATCCCGAGAGCGGCCAGAAGCTGACGGCCGGCCGGGCCGAGACGCTGAAGGACGATTATGCCCGCGCCTATATCGCGCGCCGCGAAACGCTTGCCGACAATCTTCGCCATCTCGGCTGGAGCTTCGTGCCCCACCGCACCGACAGGCTCGCCTCCGAGGCATTGGTCGCCGTGCATATGTATCTCTCCGGCATGCCGGCCATGAAGACGGAGGGCCGCGGCCGATGAGCGCCTTTGCCTTCGCCTTCCCCGCCGTGCTGACGACGCTGGTGCTGCTGCCGGTCATCTGGTGGCTGTTGCGCCTCACGCCACCGAAGCCGCTCGTCGAGGTCTTCCCGCCCTTCGCGATCCTCGCCTCGATCATGAAGCGCGAGGAGACGCCTGCGCAAAGCCCGTGGTGGCTGACGCTGCTGCGCATGCTGATGGCCGCCGCCGTCATCTTCGCCATCGCGGACCCGGTCTTCAACCCGCGCACCAACACGCTGGCTTCCAGCGGCCCGCTCGCCCTTGTCATCGACAACAGCTGGGCATCGGCCACCGACTGGCAACGCCGCGTCGAGACCGCCACCGCGCTGATCGACGATGCCGAAAGCCGCGACCTGCCGATCTCGCTGGTACTGACCGCCGACCGCCAGCATGACGCCGTACCCGTCGATGCCATCACCGCGCGCAACCGCCTCGCCGCCGCCGAACCGCGCCCGCTGCCCGCCGACCGCGCCTCGGCCATAGCATCGCTGCGCACCGCGCTCGACGGTGCGGCACCGGGCACCATCGCCTTCATCAGCGACGGCATCGCGAGCGGTGAAGCGGACGAAACGGTTACGGCGCTCAAGGCACTCACGCCCGCCGAATTCCGCCTGATCGAGGGCGATGGCGCTTCCGCCGTCGCGATCACGGCCGCGACGAACGGCGCCGATGCTCTTTCCGTCACCCTCACACGCCTCGATGGCCGCGCGCCGCGCAGTCTGCCGCTGACGGCGCATGATTCCCGGGGAAGGCCCATCGCAACCGGCATCGCCGAATTCGCCGCCGGCGCGACGACCACGACCGGCACGATCACCGCACCCTTCGAGCTGCGCAACGATTTCGCCCGCCTCGCTATCGACGGCCTCGCCAATGCCGGCGGCACCTACCTGCTCGACGACGGCTTTCGCCGCCGCCGCGTTGCGTTCCTGTCCGGCGAAGTCGTGGATGCAAGCCAGCCGCTGCTTTCGCCGCTGCACTACATCAACCGCGCGCTGGCACCCTATGCCGACCTGATCGAGCCCAGCGTCGCCGATCTCTCGGTCGCCGTACCGGAGCTCATCGAGCAAAACCCCTCCGTGCTGATCATGGCCGATATCGGCCGCCTGCCGGAGGACGTGCAGGGCGAGGTGAAACGCTGGGTGGAGAGAGGCGGCATGCTGATCCGCTTCGCCGGCCCGCGCCTGGCCGCCGCCCCGGCAGACGATCCGCTCGTGCCGGTGCTGCTGCGCAAGGGCGAACGCGCGCTTGGCGGCGCCCTCTCCTGGTCGGAACCGCAGCCGCTTGCCGCCTATCCGGCCAACAGCCCGTTCTTCGGCATGCGCGCGCCGGACAATATCCTCATCAAGCGCCAGGTGCTGGCCGAACCGACGCCGGATCTGGCCGAGCGCACCTGGGCCGGCCTTGCCGACGGCACGCCGCTGGTGACGACCGGGCCGCTCGGCTCGGGCCGCATCGTGCTGTTCCACATCAGCGCGGAAACCGGCTGGTCGAACCTGCCGCTGTCAGGCGATTTCGTCGAAATGCTCCGCCGCACCGTGCAGCTGTCGCGCGGCGGCGGCGTTTCGTCGAAGGGTGGCGAAGTGCAGGGGCTGCCGCCTTACCGCCTTATGACCGCCAACGGCACGCTGGCCGCCGCCACCGGCGAGGCCAAACCGCTCGCCGCCACCGACGGCACCAAGGCGATCGCCACCTACGACAATCCGCCCGGCCTCTATGGAACGGAGGACGGCTATGTCGCGCACAACCTCTTGCCCCCGGGCCATGAAATCCGGCCGCTGGCCATCGCCGAGGGCACGACCATCCTGCGTGAGCCGCTCGCCGGCAAGGAGACCTGGTCGCTGAAACCGCATCTCTTCACCCTCGCGGCGCTGCTGCTGATTGCCGACTGCGCCATCGTGCTCTTCATGGGCGGCGCCTTCGCCGCGGCGGCGCGCCGCACGCCGGGCCGCGGCGCGACCGCCGCCATGCTGCTGGCGCTGATGGCCGGCGCGCTGGTGGCACTGCCGGGCGAAAGCCGGGCCGATGACGCCAAACCGGGCGACGAGACGATCCTGTCGCGGCTCGATACCACCCATATCGCCTATGTCGTGACCGGCGAAGGCGAGGTCGACCGGATTTCCGAGCGTGGCCTTGCGGGCCTCACCGAATTCCTCACCTACCGCACGACGCTGGAGCCCGGCGAACCGGTCGGCATCGATATTGCCAAGGACGAACTGGCGCTCTACCCGATCATCTACTGGCCGGTCAGTGCCTCGGCCGAGATGCCGTCCAGCGCAGCCATCAGCCGCATCGACGCCTATATGCGCAACGGCGGCACGGTGCTGTTCGACACCCGCGACCAGTTCGTCTCGCTCGACGGCAATTCGACGAGCCCGAACACCGAGCGCCTGCAGGCGATCCTCGCCAATCTCGACATACCGCCGCTGGAACCCGTCCCGGCCGATCACGTGCTGACCAAGGCCTTCTACCTGCTCGCCAATTTCCCCGGCCGCTATGCCGGAAGCCCGCTCTGGGTGGAGGCCGAGCTCGACCGCAAGGAAGACCCGTCCCGCCCGGCGCGCGCGGGCGATGGTGTGTCGCCGATCATGATCACCGGCAACGACTTTGCCGGCGCATGGGCGGTGGATGCCAATGGCATGGCGCTCCTGCCGACCGTACCCCCGGACGAGGTGCAGCGCGAACACGCCTTCCGCTCCGGTGTCAACATCATGATGTACATGCTCACCGGCAACTACAAGGCGGATCAGGTCCACGTGCCCGCCCTCCTCGAACGGCTGGGACAGTGACATGACCGTACAGTTTTCCCCCTTCCTGCCCTGGATCGTCATTGCCGCGCTCGGCCTTGCCGGCGTGCTCCTCGCCGCCCTCGGCCTCTGGCGGGGCCTGCGCGGTGCCCTCGTGCGCGCCGTAGCCCTTGCCCTTCTGGTGCTGGCGCTCGCCAACCCCGTGCTGATGCAGGAGGATCGCGAGGCGCTGTCGACCGTCGTGCCCGTTATCGTCGACCGCAGCCAGAGCCAGGACAACGCCTCGCGGACCGCCGAGACGGATGCGGCACTCGCCGGCCTGAAGGAACGTTTCGCCCGCTATCCACGCATCGAGCCGCGGATCGTCGAGGCCGGCGACGACGGCACCTCCGACACACCCTCCACCCGTCTGTTCGACGCCCTGAACTCGGCAATCGCCGACGTGCCGCGCTCACGCGTCGGCGGCGCGATCTTCATCACCGACGGTCAGGTTCATGACATTCCCGACGCAAGCGCCTTCTCCGGCTTCGACGCGCCGGTCCATGCCCTCGTCACCGGTCGGCCGGATGAATTCGACCGCCGTATCGAGGTCGTCAGCGCGCCGCGCTTCGGCATTGTCGGCGAGCGGCAGGAGCTGAAGTTCCGCGTGGTGGACGATGGCGCCGGACCCGATGGCACGGCCCGCGTGACGGTAAGGCTCAACGGCAACGAGATCGCCTCGGAAATCGCCGAACCCGGCACCGAACAGCCACTCGGTTTCACCGTGCCGCGCGGCGGCAACAACATCCTCGAATTCGAGGTGGAGCCTGTCGAGGGCGAGATCACGACGGCGAACAACCGCGCCGTCCATGTCATCGAGGGTATCCGGGAGAACCTGCGCGTGCTGCTCGTCTCCGGCGAGCCGCATGCCGGCGAACGCGCCTGGCGCAACCTCCTCAAGTCCGACACCGCCATCGACCTCGTCCACTTCACCATTCTGCGTCCGCCGGAAAAGCAGGACGGCACGCCGATCAACGAACTGTCGCTGATCGCCTTCCCGACCCGCGAGCTCTTCGTCGACAAGATCAACGAGTTCGACCTCATCATCTTCGATCGCTACCAGCACCGCGGCGTGCTGCCGATCCTCTACTACGACAACATCGCGCAATATGTGGAAAATGGTGGCGCCCTGCTGATCGCCGCCGGGCCGGAGCATGCCGGCAACGATTCGATTGCGGGAACGCCGCTCTCCGTCGTGCTACCGGCCAATCCGACCGGCGAGATGAATGTCGCGCCCTTCTATCCGCGCCTTTCCGACCAGGGCAAAAAACACCCCGTGACACGCGGCCTCGAAGGTGCCGATTCCGAGCCGCCGCATTGGGGTCGCTGGTTCCGCACCGTCGATGTGCAGCGCCCCAGCGGCAATGTCGTGATGGAAGCCAATGACGGCAAGCCGCTGCTGGTACTGAACCGCGCCGGCAAGGGCCGCGTCGCCATGCTGCTGTCCGACCAGGGCTGGCTCTGGGCGCGCGGCTTCGAAGGCGGCGGCCCGCATGTCTCGCTCTACCGGCGCACGGCCCATTGGCTGATGCAGGAACCGGCGCTGGAAGAGGAGGCGTTGACGGCGCGCACCTTCGGCCGCACGCTGCAGATCAACCGCCAGACGATCGGCGACGCGCCCGGCGAGGCGACGCTGAAACTGCCGTCCGGCAAGACCGAGCAGGTGACGCTTGCGGAGGCCGAGCCCGGCCTCTACCGCGCCGAGGTGCCGACGACAGAAACGGGTCTTTACGAGATTACCAATGACGATCTCAGCGCCCTCGTCCATGTCGGCGCCGTGGATGCACCAGAGTTCAAGGCGACGATCTCGACGACCGAAACCCTCAGGCCGCTCGCCGACGCCACCAGGGGCACGGTGCGCCGGCTCGTCGACGCGAACGGCGACGCGGTCTCGCTGCCCCCGCTCCTGCCCGTCGCCGGCCAGGTGCGCACGGTGGACGAGAACCGGTTGTCGCTGCGCATGACGGACGAGACCGTGCTCAAGGGCATTAACTCGATGCCGCTCTTTGCCGGTTTTGCCGGTGTCGGCCTGCTGTTGCTGGCCTTCTCGGCCACCTGGTATCGCGAAGGCCGATAGTAGCAGGGAAGGCGCTCGCGCCTTCCCTCTTCGCCTGAAAATTCCCATACGAGAACCATCAAATCCGGCCGCCTCGCGCGTGCCGGGGCGGGACGCCTGCAACTACAGGCTCGGGCAAGCTCATCCGTGTACCGGATAGGCTGCCCGAACGTGGATTTGTGTGTTTTTTCATCTCATTCTCTCAGGAATTTGCTTATGACGTCGATCGTTTCTTCCTTGAGCATCAATCAGATCAAGGCGCTTTCAACGGCAGCGATCAACAGCTGGACGACAGAGGATGTCGCCGCGCTTTCCACCGGACAGCTCAACGCCTTTTCCTCCAAGCAGATCGCCGCCCTGGAAGCAGAGGACATCGAGACACTCGATTCCCGCCAGCTGAGCGCCATTTCGCGGACCGCCATCATCGGCCTTACGCTGGAGCAACTCGGCGCCCTCGACCGGGCGATCAGCAGCCTGACGCCCACGCAGATCGCAGCCCTCAGCACCACGCAGATGAAGGCGCTCACGGAAGACCAGGCCGAGGCGCTGACATCGGCGCAGATACGGGTCCTCAGCGCCGCACAGCTTGCCGCCATGGACCCGCAGGATATCGCCACCTTCGCGACCGAGGACATGGCCGCAATCAGCTACAAGGCCGTGCAGGGCCTGAGCACCGCCGCCATCGCGCTATTTTCCGACGAGCAGATCAGCACGCTGAGCCTTCAGGCGCTTGCCGGCTTTTCGCAGGCGCAGACCGCGGCGATGACGCCGGAGCAGATCGCGGCCCTTTCGACCGCACAGGTAGCCCAGCTGAAGCCAGCGCAGATCGCCGCCCTCTCCACCGCCGCCGTCGCCGCCTTCTCCGAAACGCAGATTCCTGCCCTCAGCAGCAGCGCCATCACCGGTCTCAGCGCAGCGCAGATCCGCGCCCTCGGCACCGACCAGATCGAGGCCCTGACACCGGTCCAGACGAAGATGCTGACCGCGACACAGCTCACCGCGATGGGCTCGGATGGCGTCCTCACCTTCTCCTCGGCCGACATCGCCGCCCTTTCCGCCGGCGCTCTCCCCGGCATTACGACCGCTGCGATCGCCGCCCTTTCCAGCCAGCAGATCGCCGGCCTCACCGCAAAGACCATCGTTGGGCTCACCGCCGCGCAGATCGGCGCACTGACCGCTGAACAGGTGGGCGACCTGACATCCGCCCAGGTCCGCGCCATGAGCGCCGGGCAGCTTGCCGCCCTGTCTTCGGAGGATATCGCAGCCCTTTCCGACGAGAGCATTTCCGCCATCAGCGCCAAGGCACTGAAGGGCCTCGGCTCCGGTGCCATCGCGGCCCTTTCCGACGACCAGATTGCAGCCCTGTCGACCGCGCAGATCAACGCGCTGGAGCCCTGGCAGGTCGCCGCCCTGGGCACCGCCGGCATTGCCGAACTCAGCACCGCCCAGATCGCCGCCATGGCCCCGGGCTCGATCTCCGGCCTGACCTCGGCACAGATCGCCGCCCTCGACATGGACCAGTTGGAGGCCTTCACGCCGAATCAGGCACGGATGTTCAATTCCGCGCAGCTTTCTGCGCTCGATGCGGACACGATCGAAGCCTTCTCGACGATGGATATCGCCGCGTTCTCCGTGAACGCCATCGCCGGTCTCGGCACCTCGGCCATATCGGGCCTTTCCTCCGACCAGGTCGCGGCATTCAACGCAAAGGCGATTTCGGGCCTGACGACGGCGCAGATCAACACCCTGTCGGCCGATCAGGCCGAAGCGCTCACGGTGGTGCAGATCCGGGCGCTGACGGCCACCCAGGTCGGCGCCATCGACCCCTATACGTTCGAAGCCTTCACCAGCACGAAGATTGCAGCGCTCCAGCCGCTCGCCATGGTCGGCCTCGGTACGGATGCGCTTGCCGCCCTGACCACCGCCCAGATCGCCGCGATGACGCCCAGCCAGATCGCGGCGCTCAAGCCCTGGCAACTCGGCACGCTCGATGCGAGCCAGGCCGAGGCGCTGACGCCGGCGCAACTGCGCCTCCTCAGCGCAACCCAGCTCTCGGGTTTCGGCGCGGAGGCCCTGGAGACCTTCTCGACCGCCGATATCGCCGCCCTTGCTAACAAGTCGGTCGCCGGCCTCACGACCGATGCCGTCGCGGCACTTTCGACAGACCAGATTGCTGCCCTCGGCGCTGCGGCCTTCTCCAACCTGACGGCCGCGCAGGCCGGCGCCCTCAGCACCGAGCAGATCGGTGCGCTGTCGCCCCAGCAGATCGGCACGCTCAGCGCCGCGCAGCTTCGCGCGCTGGATCCGGACGGTTTCGCTTCGCTTTCCTCCGCCCATATCGCCGCAATCAACGGCAAGGCCATGGCGGCGTTGGGCACAGATGCCATCGCCAGTCTTTCCACCGACCAGATCGCCGCGCTCAGCACCGGCACGATCGCAAGCCTCACCGCCAAGCAGCTCGGCGCGATGAGCACGGCCCAGGCGGAGGCATTGACGTCGGCGCAGGTGCGCGCCTTGACCTCGAGCCAGATCACCGCGCTCGGCGGCGACAATATCGCGACCTTCTCGACCGCGGACCTCGCCGCGATCCACAGCAAGGCCATGCCGGGCCTTCCGACCGGCGCGCTCGCAGCCCTTTCGACCAGCGAGATCGGCGTCCTGACGACCGCCCAGATCGCCGGCCTCACCACGGCGCAGCTGGCCGCCATGGACCCCGAATTCGTCGGAGCGCTGACGACCGACCAGATCGCCGCGCTCAGCACCGGCGTCATCGCCAGCCTCAGCACCGCGCAGATCGCCGAACTGGACACCGCGCAGGCCGAAGCCCTCACATCGGCGCAGGTCCGCGCCCTCTCCTCCGCCCAGCTCGCGGAATTCAGCCCGCAGGAGATCGCAACCTTCTCCACGGCCGATATCGCGGCCATCACCAAGGCCGCTATCGGGCTCAGTGAAGGTGCGATCGCGGGCCTCTCGACCGCCCAGGCGGCGGCACTCAGCCGCAATGCGCTCGCCACCATGACGGCCGTGCAGATCGAGGCGCTGACGACCGCCCAGATCGCCGCCTTCACGACGGCGCAGATCGGCGCCCTCACCTCCGTTCAGGTCGCGGCCCTCGAACCTCAGGATATCCAGGTCCTCTCCACGGCCCAGATCGCCGCGCTCGCCAACCGCGCCCTTTCGGGCTTCACCCCGGGCACCATCGCCGGTCTCAGCTCCGATCAGATCGCGGCCATCAGCACCATCGCCATTTCCGGCCTCACCACCGATCAGATCGAAGCGCTGAACTCGACACAGGCAAGCCAGCTCTCCACCGCGCAGATCAAGGCGCTGACCGCCGCTCAGGTCGCAGCGCTCGGTGAAGACCTCGAAGCGCTCTCCAGCGCGCAGATCGCAAGCCTCAGCACAGCAGCCATTCCCGGCATGACCACCGGCCAGGTCGATGCGCTGACCGCGGCACAGATCGCCGCGCTTTCCACCGCACAGGTCGGCGCGCTGACCGCACTGCAGATCGCAGCCTTCAGCCCCGCCGAAGTCGCGGCCTTCACCACGGCGCAGATCGCGGCGCTGGGTGTCACCGGCATTCCGGGCCTCACCGGCGACCAGATCGAAGCCCTCAGCACCGGCCAGATCGGCGCGCTTTCCAGCCGTCAGATGGGCGCCCTCACCTCCGCGCAACTCGGCGCGATGGGCACCGAGAACCTGGCTGCCCTCACCACCGGCCAGATCGCAGGTCTCAATGCGGCAAGCATTCCCGGGCTCACTTCCGAACAGCTTGCCGTGCTCAGCACCAGCCAGGTCGAGGCGCTGAACGAAGCGCAGGTCGGTGTTCTCACCTCCGAGCAGATCAGCGAACTCGGCACGAACGACATCGCCACCTTCTCCACGAAGGACATCGCCGCGATCACCGCCAGTGCCATTGGCGGCCTGTCGGCGGCAAAGATCGCCTCGCTCTCCGTCGCCCAGATCGCAGCGCTCAGCACCGCCGCCATCGCCGCGATGACGACCGCGCAGATCGCCGCGCTTTCCACCAGCCAGGCGGAAGCCCTGACGAGCACGCAGGTCGCGGCGCTCGGCTCCACGCAGCTTGCGGCGCTTGGCGCGGATGACATCGCCACATTCTCGTCCAAGGACCTTGCGGCCATCCGCTCGGATGCGATCGGCGGTATTTCGACGTCGACGCTCGCCGCCCTCTCGACCGCGCAGATCGCCGCATTCGGCTCGGCCGGCATCAGCGGCCTGACTGCCCGCCAGCTCGCCGCACTCGGCACGGCACAGGCCGAGGCGCTGACCAGCACCCAGATTGCGGCCCTCTCCTCCACCCAGCTTGCCGCCCTCTCCTCCGATGCGATCGCCACCTTCTCGACGCGGGAAATCTCCGTCATCGGCTCCGATGCGGTGGCCGGTCTCTCGACCGCATCGATCGGCGCCCTCTCCACCGGCCAGATCGCGGCCCTCAGCTCCATGGCCATCGGCGGCCTGTTGCCGCGACAGATCGCGGCGCTCAGCAGCGACCAGCTCGATGCCATGACGCCCGCGCAGATGCGCGCGCTCGGCGCCCGCCAGATCGCCTCGCTCGGAACCGAATATATCGCGGCCCTTTCGACGGCGCAGATCGCCGCCCTCTCGACGACCGCGATTTCCGGCCTTTCCGCAGACCAGATCGGCGCCATGACCACGGCTCAGGCCGAAGCGCTCACCAGCGCGCAGGTCGGTGCGCTGACCTCGCGCCAGATCGCCGCCCTCGGCATGGATGACCTCGACACGTTCTCGGTCGCCGACATGGCCGCGATCAGCTCCAGCGCCATGTCCGGCCTGTCGACCGGCATGCTCGCCTCGCTGACGACAAGCCAGATCGCCGCCCTCGGCCCGGCCGGCCTCTCCGGCATGACGAGCGAGCAGATCGGCGCGCTCAGCAGCACGCAGGTCGCGGCCCTCACCACGGCGCAGATCGGCGGCCTGGGCTCCAGGCAGGTGGCCGGCCTTGCCACGGAAGACATTGCGGCCCTTTCACCCGCGCAGATCGCCGCGCTCGGCACGGGCGGCATTGCCGGCCTGACGACCGCGCAGATCGCTGTACTCTCGACCGCGCAGGCGGAAGCGCTGACGAGCACGCAGATCGCCGCGTTCAAATCGACGCAGATCGGCGCCTTCCACACCGATACGATCGAGACCTTCACCGCGCACGAAATGAGCATGATCGGCTCCAGCGCGGTCGCCGGCCTCTCGACGGCGATGATCGCGGTGCTGACCACCGCCCAGATCGCCGCTCTCGACGGTGCGGGCCTGACGAGCGCACAAGTCAACGCGCTGAACTCCAGCCAGCTGGAAGCACTGACCACGACCCAGCTCGCCGCTTTCGGCTCCACGCAGGTCGGTGCGCTCGGCACCGATGACATCGCGCTGCTTTCACCCGCACAGATCGCCGCCATCGGCACGGCCGGCGTCGCCGCGCTTTCGACCGGCCAGGTCGCGGCGCTGGCACCGGATCAGGCCGAGGCCCTGACCAGCACGCAGGTCGCAGCCCTCAACTCCACGCAGATCGGCGCGTTCAGCACGGACGACCTCGCGCTGTTTTCGACCGACGACATGGCCGCGATCAGCTCGCGCGCCATTTCCGGCCTGTCGACATCGGCGCTCCACGCACTGACCGAAAGCCAGATCGCGGCGATGAGCCCGGCCGGCATTTCCGGCCTTGCCAGCGACCAGATCGCAGCGCTGAGCATCGATCAGGTCGAGGCGCTGACGAGCGCGCAGGTCGGTGCACTCACCGCCCGCCAGCTTTCCGCCTTCACCGCCGATCAGCTGCGTACCTTCTCAACTGCCGATATGGGTGCTATCAGCTCGATCGCCATGTCGGGCCTGCCAGCCTCGATCCTGTCTGGCTTCTCCGCCGAGCAGATTGCTGCGCTGAGCCCGGCCGGTTTCTCCGGTCTTTCGACCAGCCAGATCAACGCCCTGAGCACGAGCCAGATCGCCGGCCTGTCCACGCTGCAGCTCGCGGCTCTCGGCTCGCGCCAGATCGGCGCGCTCGGCGTCGATGACATCGCGGCCCTGACCGCAGCGCAGATCGGCGCCTTCAGTGCAAACGGCATTGCCGGCCTCACCGGCTCGCAGGCTGCCGCACTCACGGTGGAACAGGTCGAAGCGCTGTCCTCCACGCAGGTCGCCTCGCTCAGCTCCACGGCGCTGGCAGGCCTCTCGACACAGGCGCTCGATACGTTCTCACTGGACAAGCTCTCGGCGATCGGCTCCTCCGCCATCCGCGGCCTGCCGGCCGGCTATCTCTCGACGCTTTCCGACGCGGAGATCGAAGCCCTCGGCACGGCGGCGATCTCCGGCCTCACCAGCGCCCAGGTCGGCGCGCTCAGCGTCGAACAGCTGGAAGCCTTCTCGGTCGCGCAGATCGGTGCGCTCAGCGTCTCCGGCCTCGCCGGCCTGACGACCGCGCAGATGCAGACCATCTCCGCCGAAGAGCTGGCCGCCATCACCCCCGCGGCCATCAAGGGTCTCTCTTCCGCCGCGATGGGTTCGCTGTCCACGGAGAGCGTCGCGACACTTAGCAAGACCCAGCTTGCCGCGCTGAGCTACAGCCAGATGGCCGCGCTGAGCGCCACCCAGGTCGGCGCGCTTTCGGCCGATCAGGTCGGCGCGCTGACGGCAACGCAGGCTGCGGCGCTGGGGGCCGACGACTTCGGCAGCTTCTCGGTCGACCACATCCTGGCGCTCAGCTCCAACGCCATTTCCGGCCTCAGCACGGCAACGCTTGCCGGCCTCACTTCCGAGCAGGCGGGCGCCTTCACGCCCGGCCAGCTGGCGGCAATGACCTCGTCGCAGACCAGCGCCCTGTCGCAGGCCGGCTCCGGCGGCGCCTCGGTACAGAGCTTCTCGTTCACCGACACGTCGGGGACATCGGCGGGAACGGAGAGCAGTTCGGGCGACGACGAGATCGCCTCGATCATCTCGTCCTATCTCGCCATCTGACGCTTCCGGGCCGAAAACCAAAAAGCCCCTCTCATCCGAGAGGGGCTTTTCATTTGATGATACATCCTGCGGTCAGGACGGATTGTATGTCGGGAAACCGCTGCAATTGCCGTTCACCACCCGGCGGCAATCCCGCGGCCGGTAGAGCCGTTTGTAGCCGCCCTGCTCTGCGCGTAAACGCTGCTTGCGCTGATGCTCCCGAAGCTGCGTTTGCGAGCTGGAATAGTGGACGCCGTCGTCCCGTGGTGCGCCGGTCGTGCAGCCGGCCATGCCGAAAGCGCTTGCCAGAGCAATGGCCGCGACGTTGAAAAGAACGGTTTTCCTGCGCATCCGATCCTCATGCTTCTTGCCCTTCCATACCATGTTCCCGGCCGGCAATGAATGGCTGAGGCCACTTTTCAAAGCGCCGTTCACCGCGCTATAGTCCTGCCACGGCCGGAGGCGGCCGGCAGACCCGCGCTTTTCCAGAAGCATGGCGAACGCCTCCAGAAGAACCTTTCTCCACCGTTCATCGTGGGCGAAGGCGTCGGCAATGCGGGCACTGACGAAGACTTCGCCGTAACGAGAGGAACGGATATGCGTGACTATCGCGACGCCAAAACCATGGCAAAAGCCCTTCGGGAATCCCTTGCCGCCCGCAATACCGAGATCACCCACAGCGAAGCGCTGGAGATCGTCGCCCGCCAGTTCGGCGTGGAGACCTGGAACATCCTGTCCGCAAGGATCGAGACGAAGCCGGAGCCGGCCGGCGTCTCCTTCGAACAGGCGGTTCCGATCGTGCGCATTTTCGACGTGCCGAAGGCGCATGAATTCTATCTGGGTTTCCTGGGGTTCTCCGTCGATTGGGAACACCGCTACGGCGACAACTTCCCGCTCTATACGCAGATTTCCCGTGGGGACCTGCGGCTGCATCTGTCGGAGCATGCCGGCGACGCCACGCCGGGCGGCAACATGGTCGTCTACATGAAAGGCATCCGCGCCTTCCAGAAGGAGCTGATCGGCAAGGACTACCGCTACATGAAGCCGGGCCTGGAAGATGAAGGCACACGGCTGGAGGTGACGGTCATCGATCCCTTCCAGAACCGCATCCGCTTCATGGAGCACAAGGAATAGCAGTTAACCGACGAGGGGTTCGCCCCTCGTCACTCCGCCCGCCAGGCGATGATGCCCTTCAGCCGCGCGTGCGTGTCCTGCGCAAAAGGCATGACGAGCACACGGGCGGGATCGACCGGGCCGGGGAAGGCCAGCGCATTCCACGCAACCTTTTCGAAGCCGAGCGGCCCGTAATAGGGCGGATCGCCGACAAGCACGACGGCTTCCGAGCCCTTGCGCTTGGCGGCGGCGCAGGCGATGGCGAGCAGTTCGCGCCCGATGCCCCGGTTCTTGTGCGACGGCCGCACCGCGAGAGGACCGAGCAGATGCGCCTTCACGCCGCCGGCCAGAACCGGCGTCATGCGAACGGACGCGATCGTCTCGCCGTCATCCGTGCAGACGAAGGAGAGCGACAGGTCGTGCGGCCCCTGCTCGCGGATGCGTGCGGCGGCGCGAACATGCCGTCCGGGACCGAAGGCTTCTTCGTTGATATGTTCGATGGCGTCGTCGTGGGAGGCATCTTCCGTCAGGTAGACGATGTCGTGCTTGAGCATGTTCATGGATCAGGGAACCGGGATACGAAGCTGGGGATGCGGGTTATCGCGCCGCCGCCGAAGGGGGCGCAGCAGGAGCATCAGCGTCGTCGTGGGCTTCCCGTATAGAACATGCCTATCGTCTTCCTCGCCGGCTTGAGCGCCGGTGCTGGTCTGCGCGGATAGCAGAAATTTTCCTTCTGTCAAAGAGCAAAACGCACCGTTCACTAAAAAGCGCCTATCCAGCCATCCCCCATGCGCTATCTATGACCGCACGTTCAGGCCGCGATCGGCGGCAAAGGAGATCATCATGGGCATGCTCGTTGACGGCGTCTGGCACGACGTTTGGTACGATACGAAGGAGACGAAGGGCCATTTCAAGCGTTCCGTCTCGCAGTTCCGCAACTGGATCACGCCTGAGGGCGCCGCCGGCCCGACCGGCGAAGCCGGTTTTGCGGCCGAAGCCGGCCGCTACCATCTCTATGTCTCCTATGCCTGTCCCTGGGCGCACCGCACGCTGATCTTCCGCAAGCTGAAGAAGCTCGAGGATTTCATCACCGTCTCGGTCGTCGATCCGCTGATGCTGGCCAAGGGGTGGGAATTCAAGGGCGAGAACGACGGCACGCTCGATCCGCTGTTTAACGCCTCGGCCCTCTACGAGGTCTATCTCAAGGCCGATCCGCACTATTCCGGCCGCGTCACCGTGCCCGTGCTCTGGGACAAGAAGCAGAACCGCATGGTCTCCAACGAATCGGCAGAGATCATCCGCATGTTCAACTCGGCCTTCGATCACCTGACCGGCTCACGCGACGATTTCTATCCGGAAATCCTGCGCGCCGAAATCGATGCGCTCAACGACACGATCTACGACAACGTCAACAACGGCGTCTACAAGGCGGGCTTCGCGACGACGCAGGAAGCCTATGAAGGCAGCGTGACGAAGCTGTTCGAGACGCTGGACAGCCTCGAAGACCGGCTTTCGACGAAGCGCTACCTTACTGGCGACCGCCTTACCGAGGCCGACTGGCGGCTCTTCACCACGCTGGTGCGCTTCGACCCGGTCTATGTCGGCCATTTCAAGTGCAACATCCGCCGCATCGCCGACTATCCGAACCTCTACGGCTATCTGCGCGAGCTCTACCAGATGGAAGGCGTCGCCGAGACGGTGAACATGCGTCACATCAAGGAGCACTATTACCGCAGCCACACGATGATCAATCCGACGGGTGTCGTGCCTGTCGGCCCGGATAGTCATCTGGACACGCCACATGGCCGGGAGCAGTTGAAGGCGGCCTGATCGCTACCAACAATCCGCGAACGGCGCCCGCCCGGCGATTTCCTCCAGCCGCCGGCGGGTGGCCGCTGTGGTCGTAGCCGGCAGCGCGTCGAGCGCGAAGAAACCGGCTTCGACGATTTCGTGGTCCTTCAGGCGTGGTTCGGCCTGCGTGACGCCATCGCATCGATAGAGCAGGACGTGATCGCGCCGGCTGGTCTGCTTGTTGAAATAGACCTGCAGAAGCTGCGGCGGTGCGCCGAGCGCGAGGTTTCCCTCCTCCCGGATTTCCTTGGCGACAGCTTCCAGCGCCGTCTCCCCCCGCTCGATGCCGCCGCCCGGCAAATGCCAGCCGGGCACATAGCTGTGACGCACCAGGAAGACGCGACCCGCTTCGTCGAAGCAGGCAGCACGCACCCCCATCGTCATGCCCCGGGCAAGCGCGAAATAGACATGCGCGATGCGCGTCAGGGCCCGTGCTGCAAGGTTGCGGGTCGGCGGCGAAGCGTGCTGCGGCTTGTCCTGTTCCATTCCGGCACTTCGCCGGAACCCTAGGGTCAAATCAAGCCTTGCGGCAGGAACGTTCAGGAATATCCACCCGCTTCACGTTTCCCTGCACGGCCATATGCTCTAAGGAGGGGTATGTTCAGACTTGCCCACATATCGGACGTGCATCTCGGTCCGCTGCCCGCCCTCACCTTCCTCGAGCTTTTCTCCAAACGGATCACCGGTTTCGTCAACTGGCACCGCAATCGTCGGCGCCATCTTTTTGCCAATACGCTGGACATCGTGCTCGACGATATCGAGCGGCGTGACCCGGACCATCTGGCGATTACCGGCGACCTCGTGAACCTCGCCTCTTCACTGGAAATCTCCGCGGTCAAGAAATGGCTGCCGGAAGCGGGCACGCCGGAACATGTCTCGGTTGTTCCAGGCAATCACGACGCCTATGTGCGCGGCGCCTATGAAAAGACCACGCGAGCCTGGTACCCCTATATGCGCGGCGATGCCGCACCGGCGGAATGGGAGGAAGACAAACATGTCTTTCCCTATCTGCGCATTCGCGGACAGGTCGCGATCATCGGCTGCTCGACGGCCGTCGCCACCCCGCCCTTTTCCGCATCGGGTTACTTCGGCAGCCGCCAGGCGCGCGAAACCGTCAACCTGCTGCGCGCGACCGGCGAAGCCGGGCTCTTTCGGGTCGTGATGATCCATCATCCGCCGATCCGCGGTGCGACCTCGTTCCACAAGCGCATGATCGGCATCCGCCGCTTCGCCGCGACGATTTCCACCGGTGGCGCCGAGCTCGTGCTGCATGGCCATACCCACCTCAACACCGTGCACTGGCTCGCCGGCCAGACCGGGCAGGTGCCGGTCGTCGGCATCGCCTCCGCCTCGCAGGGCCCGGGCGGCCACAAACCGCCGGCCGGCTACAATCTCTTCACGATTTCGGGCGCGCCGGGAAACTGGAACCTTCTGCGCGAACGCTACGCGCTGACGCAGGACGGCCTTGCGCTGACCCTTGCGGAAACCACGCGCTTCTGACGTTTTACGCGAATAAATTCGCTCTTACATCCGTATTCCCTTCTCAGAGCGGCCTGCCAAAAGCAGGTCGCTCCGAGACGCACGGCATCCGGCAGATTCCGATCGAGAGGGAACCCACGACCATGCTCCGCCACACCATGCTGCTTTCGTTCTGCGCTGCGGTCTCCCTGACGGCGCTTTCGGCTGCCCGCGCGGCCGATTCCGACACCACCACGCCGCCGGTCGCGACCGAAACGACGACGACCTGCACCGACGGCAAGATCTGGAACGAGGAAAAGAAGGAATGCGTCGCGCCCGAGGACATGAAGCCCGCCGACGCCAAACCCGTAGAGAGCACGCCGACCGACGGCAAGGCCAAGACGGAAGAGCAGAAGAAGACCGAGCGCGAGATCGACGACAAGCTCTATACGGCCGCCCGTGAGTTTGCCTATGCCGGCCAGCATGAGAATGCGCTGAGAGCACTGCGCGCCGCCTACAATCAGGAGGACCCGCGCATCCTCAACTACATGGGCTACAACACCCGCAAGCTCGGCAACATCGAGCTCGGCATGACCTACTACAAGCGCGCGCTGCAGAAGGACGAGAACTACATCCTCGCCCGCTCCTATATGGGCCAGGCCCTGATCGAACAGGGTGACACCGAGGGCGCCCGCGTCCAGCTCGTCGAGATCCGCGACCGCGGCGGCGAAAACACATGGGCCTATCGGGCCCTTCTCCAGTCGCTCGGCGGCGAGCGAACCACCTACTGACAGGCCATCGGGCGCCGTTCGAAAACGGGACGGCGCCGGCCAGGATACCATCAATCGTTGAGGAACGCGGGAAACTGCGCTCCAGGATGCCGTTCATGCTTGCAGACCCAAGGAAGAATGTTTCATATCAGGCGGTCGCTTCCCCTAGGGAAGCGAATAGAGTTTTGATCCCGAACGTTTCCTTGGAAAAGCAATGCGTCCGACGGCAGAATCGAATGAGTTCCGGCGAGAATTGGTCAATTTGCTGCCAAAATTGCGCCGTTTTGCCATGACGCTGACGCGCAACAGCAGCGACGCGGACGATCTCGTGCAGGAGGCTTGCGAAAGAGCCATCACGCGGAGTCATCTCTGGAACGGGGAAGGCCGGCTGGAAAGCTGGGTTTATGCCATGACGCGCAATCTGTGGGTGGACGAAATCCGCAAGCGAAAGGTCCGCACAGGGTCAGGCACGGTAGATGTCGCTGAACAGGATACTCTTCACATCGAGGCATCGGCCGACAAGGCGATCTATGCCAAGCAGTTGCACAAGTTGATCATGACCATGCCCGAGGGCCTTTCCAGCGTCTTTCTTCTGGTGAATGTGGAAGGCCACAGCTATCGCGAAGCCGCCGATATTCTCGGCATTCCGATCGGCACCGTGATGAGCCGGCTTTCGGCGGCCCGTATCCGGCTCGCGGCCATGATCTCCGAACAGACGGAAAGGAGGGCCTGAGCGTGGAAAGCACACAGGGTCTCCCGATCGAAGTGCGGCTATCGGCCTATCTTGACGGCCAGCTTCCCCAAGCGGAAATGAACGAAATCGACGACATCCTCGCGCAGAACGACGATGCGCGCGGGGTATTCGAAAAACTGAAGCTCGGCAGCGAGTTCGGCGCCCGTGCCTTCGACAGGATGCTGCAGGAACCGATCCCGCTCGATCTCGTGCGCAACATCAAGGAAGCCCGCACCAGCGAAGACGATGCGCCGAAACTCGGCATCGCCGGCATTCCCGTCGCGGCCACGCCCGCGCCGCGCCGCAGCACGTTCTGGCCGCAGGCCCTTGCCGCGTCGCTTGCGATTTTCATGGCGGGCGGTGTCGCCGGTTATCTCATCTCGGAACAGCAGGATAGCGACGGACCGATCCAGATCGCCGCCGCACCCCGGACCTGGCTGGACGATATCGCGGACTATCATCGCATCTATGCGCGCCAGACGCGCCACCTCGTGGAAGTACCGGCGAGCGACAAGGATCACATCGTGGAGTGGCTGTCGGCGAGCACCGGCGTTGCTTTCACCCTGCCCGACCTTACCGCGCAGAACCTCACCTTCGAGGGTGCGCGCCTGCTGGTCGCCGGCGGTAAGCCGACGGCGCAGCTGCTCTACCGCGACGCCGAAAACGAAATTTTCGCCATCTGTTTCCTGCAGAGCGACCCGGTCGAGGGCAAGACGGCGCTTGCCGAAAGCATGCGCAACGATATCGGCCTCGTCTCGTGGCAGCGGGGCAATGCCTCCTTCGTCGTGGTCGGCCCGTCGGCGGATCCGAACCTCGAGCGCATCGCCGAAGTGGTTTCCACGAGCATCTAAGGCCTCCAGGCTCCGCGCAGAGACCGGCCGCCCGCGTTCATCGCCAGGGCAGCGGTCTCCTTTCTCCTCTCACTCCCAACAATGGCCAAGCGTGAGCGCGCATCCGGCCCTTTCCGCCACTTGTGGTCGCCGTGTCGAATCGGCGATGAGAGACCGGGACATTTCGGGAGAATTCGATGAGCGAAGCGTTCGGCTTCATGTTCGCCTTTTACGGGCTGCTGCTCGGCCTTGCCGTCGTCGAAGTCGCCTCCGGCTTCTCGCGCGCCTATGACGAACGACAACAGCGCAGGATCGGCATTGTCGCCCCGCTTTTCGGCCTGTTGCTCCTCGTCGATCTCATCACGTTCTGGATGAATGCCTGGGCCTATCGCGAGATGGCCGACGTCAACTACATGATCGCCTATGCCGTGGCGGTGGTCGCCCTGCTCTACTATTTCGCCGCCACCCAGGTTTTCCCGAAGGCGACGGAAAAGGATACGCTCGACAGCCACATCATGGAGCACCGGCGCGTGGTGGTGTTCTGCGTGCTCGGCAGCAACCTGATGACCCAGATCCCGCCGGCAATCTCCGCGATCACCACGCCGTGGCCGCTCCCGGATTTCGCGCTCTGGATCACCCTCAACCTGATCTATTACGGGCTGCTCATCGCCGCCGCCTTCGCGAAAAGCAAAACCGTCGTGATAACGGTCGTCGCCATGGCCATTGTCTATGTCCTCGGCGCGACGGCCATCTTCGCCGGCTAAAATAGAAAAGGCCCGGCAGAAGCGCTGCCGGGCCTTTTCTCTTGGATCAGTGGAGTGATCAGCCGCGCGTTGCGAGCACACGGTTGGCGGCCGAAACGATGGCTTCCAGCGAGGCCGTCACGATGTTCGTGTTGATGCCGACGCCGAACAGCTTGCCGCCCGGATGCACCACCTCGACATAGGCGATGGCCGCCGCGTTCGAGCCCTGCTGGAGCGAGTGTTCCGAGTAGTCGGCAACAGACATCTCGACGCCGAGATAGATCGACAGCGCGTTGATGAAGCCGTCGATCGGGCCGGTACCCTTGCCCTCGATGCGCTTCGTCTCGCCGCCATCGGTCACTTCCGCTGCGACGATGCGCGAGCCCTTCTGGCCGGATTCGTCCGGATAGGTGTGGTGATCGACGAAGCGGATGCGCGTGCCGGGCTGCGTGACGTACCGTTCCATGAAGCTCTCATGGATGCGCTTGGCCGGCACCTCGACGCCTTCTTCGTCCGTGATGCGCTGGATTTCGTCGCGGAACTCGACCTGCAGGTTGCGCGGCAGGTTGATGCCGTAGTCTTCCTGCAGGATATAGGCGATGCCGCCCTTGCCGGACTGCGAGTTGATGCGGATGATCGCCTCGTAGGAACGGCCGACATCCTGCGGGTCGATCGGCAGATAGGGCACTTCCCACAAGGGCTTGTTGGCCTTCTTGATGGCCTTCATGCCCTTGTTGATGGCGTCCTGGTGCGACCCCGAGAAGGCGGTATAGACCAGCTCGCCGACATAGGGGTGACGCTCCGGAATGGCCATTTCGTTGGAATATTCATAGACCGACTTGATGCGCTCGATATCGGAGCAGTCGAGCTTGGGATCGACGCCCTGCGTGTACATGTTCAAGGCCAGCGTGACGACGTCGACATTGCCGGTGCGCTCGCCATTGCCGAACAGCGTGCCTTCGACACGGTCCGCGCCCGCCATCAGGCCCAGTTCCGTGGCGGCGATGCCGGTACCGCGGTCATTGTGCGGATGCAGCGAGATGATGACGTTCTCGCGGTTGTCGATGTTGCGGCACATCCATTCGATCTGGTCGGCATAGATGTTCGGCGTCGCCATCTCGACGGTGGAGGGCAGGTTCAGGATCAGCTTGTTGTCCGCCGTCGGCTTCACGATCTCGACGACCGCGTTGCAGATCTCCAGCGCCACTTCCAGTTCCGTGCCGGTGAAGCTTTCCGGCGAATACTCGAACCGGTAGCCGCCGCCGGCCTTGGCGGCCATGTCGGTGATCATCTTGGCGGCGTCGGTCGCGATCTGCTTGATGCCGTGGACGTCCTTGGCGAAGACCACGCGGCGCTGCAATTCACTGGTCGAATTGTAGAAATGGATGATCGGGTTATGCGCGCCTTCCAGCGCCTCGAAGGTGCGGGTGATCAGTTCCGGGCGGCACTGCACCAGAACCTGCAGCGACACGTCCTTGGGCACGTTGCCCTGCTCGACGCACCAGCGGGCGAAATCGAAGTCGGTCTGCGAGGCCGAGGGGAAGCCGATCTCGATTTCCTTGAAGCCCATGTCGAGCAACAGCTGGAACATGCGGGCCTTGCGGTCGTGGCCCATCGGGTTGATCAGCGACTGGTTGCCGTCGCGCAGGTCCACCGAACACCAGATCGGCGCCTTGTCGATGACCTTGCCCGGCCAGGTGCGGTCGGGAATGTTGATCGTCGGATAGGCCTGATACTTGGCGGCGGCCTCGGGCATGCCCTGCTTGGGGGAATGGGTCTTCAAAATCATCGCTTCGTCTCTTCGTCGTCCCGGCATTCGCGAGAAGGTCTTAGCGCAAGGATGGGCGCTTGGCGACGGCGAATGCACCGGAATTCATGCATTGGGGGTGAAACGAGGAGCTATTGCCGGGTGGGCCTTATCGGCCGCCGGGCGCTCCTCAACGAACCCGGCAACCGCGTGTAAGGCCGAGAAGAAGAAGCGAGGAGAAGCCGCGCGAACGCTCGGCGACAGCTGCGCTGCCACGAGAAACCCGTTCGATGATGTGTGCGCTGGTCTTCAACATGATGCCGTCTATACCGGCGGGACGGTGAAAGCGCAAGCACCCGCTGCCTGAAACTTCCGCGGCCGGTGCGTCGTTCATCAAAAGACACAATTGACGTCAACAATGAAAACACGCAGTCTGGGAGACAACCATGCGCTATTTTCCCATTTTTCTCTTCGCCCTTCTCGCCGGATGCATGACACCGCCCTCGCCCCAGACGATCGCGGACAATGCCTATTGCACCCGCCTCTACGGTGCGATCAGCGATTACAAGACCCAGTGCCTCTACGAGCGCTCGATCGGCAACAACGATCCGCGCGATCCGTTCTCGCGCCGCAAGCAATAAAAAACCCTCCGCCAACGGCGGAGGGTTTTTTATGTCTGCGCTGCGGGCCGCTTAGATATCGGCCTGCGAGGTCACGATGCGCGAAACGAGGCCGTAGCCCTTGGCTTCCTCGGCGGAGAGCCAGTAGTCGCGGTCGGTATCCTTGGCGATCTTTTCGATCGGCTGGCCGGTAGCGTCGGCGAAGATCCTGTTCAGGCGCTCGTTCATCTTGATGATTTCACGGGCCTGGATTTCGATATCCGATGCCATGCCGCGGGTGCCGCCCGACGGTTGATGCAGCAGGAAGCGGGTGTTCGGCAGGCAAAGGCGCTGTTCCTTCGGCACCGCGACATAGATCAGCGCACCGGCGGAGGCGACCCAGCCCGTACCGATCATCCAGACCTTCGGCTTGATGAACTTGATCATGTCATGGATCGAATCGCCCGATTCGACATGGCCGCCCGGCGAATTGACGTAGATGCGGATGTCCTCGTCGCTGGCGGCGGCAAGCGCCACGAGCTGCGAGCAGACCTTCTGCGCCAGTTCCTGGTTGATCGGCCCATAGATGAAGATCGAACGCGACTTGAAAAGGTTCGCCTCCGTTTCCTTGCCCAGGGGCAGTTCCGTCTTCTTGTCGTCCTCGTCGCTCATCCAAAGTCTCCGGATTTGTCGTCAGAATAGTCCTGTCGCTGTCAGATAATGCGACTCACTGGCCAAGACAATGCAACAAAACCGATAGAGGGCGATAGAGCCCGCCCGCGAGACTGGAAAACAGGGTAAATGCGTGCCCCTCACCCGCGTCCACGATAAGGCTGCACACCCTGCTCGGGAATCCAGGCACCCGCAGGCGCAGCCCCGGTCTGCCAGAACACATCGATCGGGATGCCGCCGCGTGGATACCAGTAGGCGCCGATGCGCAGCCATTTCGGTTCCAGCAGGCCGACGAGCCGCTTGGCGATGTCGATGGTGCAGTCCTCATGGAAGGCGCCGTGGTTGCGGAAGGAATGCAGGTAGAGCTTCAGCGACTTCGATTCGACCAGCCAGCCGTTCGGGATGTAATCGATGACGATATGCGCGAAATCCGGCTGGCCGGTCATCGGGCAGAGCGAGGTGAACTCCGGTGCGGTGAAACGCACCACGAAATCCGTGCCGGCATGGCTGCTCGGCACCCGTTCCAGCACGGCTGTGTCCGGATCGGCGGGAAGATCGACCGTCTGCCCGAGCTGGGAGAGGCCTGAAACGTCGGTCTTGCTCATCGTGCGATCCTCTCGATCTTGACCCTGATGCCATGCGCCTTTTCGGTTTCCGGCTCGACATGGATGGCGATCTGCGCGCCGGGCTGCACCGCCACAATAGCGTCCTCCAGCCGGTCGCAAATCTCGTGCGCCTGCCCGACCGGCATCGCCGCCGGCACGACGAGGTGGAAATCGACGAAGGTCGCCGACCCTGCCCGCCGGGTCTTCAGGTCGTGCACGCCGAGCGAACCCGTGCCATTGGCGGCGATAGCGGCCTGAATGGCCTCCGCTTCGCCCGGCTCGACCGCATGATCCATCAGGCCATCAACAGAATGGGTGATGACCTTCCAGCCCTGATAGAGAATGTTGAGCGCAACGAGCACCGCCAGCAAGGGATCGAGCACCGCATACCCCGTCACAATCGCCAGGACGAGACCGACGAGCACGCCGGCCGAAGTGACGACATCGGACAAGATATGTTGCCCGTCCGCCGAAAGGGCCGGCGAGCGGTAGCGGCGACCGGCACGGATGAGCACATAGGCCCAGGCGGCATTGATGGCGCCCGCGGCGAAATTGATCGCAAGGCCGAGCAACGGCGCCTCCATCGGCGCCGGTGCGAAGATAGCGGGCAGAGCCGCCTTCACGATCAGCAGCGCCGCGATGACGATCAGCACGCCCTCGAGAACCGCCGAAAGATACTCTGCCTTGTGGTGGCCGAAAGGGTGGGTCGTGTCGGCGGGCCGCGCCGCATAGCTGATCGCCGCAAACGCCACGATGGCGGCCACCACGTTGACGCTCGATTCCATGCCGTCGGACAGGAGCGCCACCGAGCCTGTCACCCACCAGGCGACGAGTTTCAGTCCCATCACGCCCAGCGACAAGGGGATGCTCCAAAGCGCCAGGCGCTTGACCGTGCTGCTATCCGAATTTTCCATAAAGCTCTCCATGCGCATGCAAACGAGTTGCAAAAAGCCTGGTCCATCAACGCAAAACCGCGCGCACGGGGACGTGCACGCGGTTTTCTCTTGCGCTCGATATCGGTCAGTTCGACCGATTTGTCAAAGCCTCAGGCGGCTTTTACCTTCGCTTTCTTGGAGAGATGCGCCACCACGTTCTCGATCATGCGCATACCGGCATCCTGGCCGAGGGTCATGATCGATTCCGGGTGGAACTGCACCGCGGCGACTGGCTCGCTTGTATGTTCGATGCCCATGATCGTGCCGTCCTCGCTTTCCGCCGTGATGATGAAGTCACGCGGCAGGGTCGACGGGTCGGCGAAGATCGAATGGTAGCGGCCGACGGTCACTTCCTTGCCGAGGCCGGAGAAGACGATGCCGGGCTCCAGCACGCGGATGCGCGAGGGTTTGCCGTGCATGGGAACGGCAAGCTGGCGCAGGTCGCCGCCATAGGCTTCCGCCAGCGCCTGCAGGCCGAGGCAGACGCCGAAGATCGGCAGGTTGCGGGCACGCGCCTTCTTGATCGTCGCCTTGCAGTCGAAATCCTTCGGGCTACCGGGACCGGGCGACAGTACGACGAGATCGGGCTTGATCCGATCGAAGATCTCCTCCGGCACGGGTGTTCGCACGGTCGTCACATCGGCGCCGGTCTGGCGGAAATAGTTGGCGAGCGTGTGGACGAAACTGTCCTCGTGATCGACCAGCAGGATATTGACCCCGGCGCCGACGGACGCGACGTCGCGCTGCACCTTGGCGGAATTGCCGGACTTGGCGTCCCGGATGGCTGCGATCATGGCGGAGGCCTTCAGTTCGGTTTCGGCTTCTTCTTCTTCCGGGTTGGAATCATAGAGCAGGGTCGCCCCGGCGCGGACTTCGGCAATGCCATCCTTGATGCGGATGGTGCGTAGCGTCAGCCCCGTGTTCATGTCGCCATTGAAGCCGACCATGCCGATCGCCCCACCATACCATGCCCGCGGGCTCTTCTCATGCGCCTCGATGAAACGCATCGCCCAGAGTTTGGGCGCACCGGTGACGGTGACGGCCCAGGCATGCGAGAGGAAGCCGTCGAAGGCATCCATGTCGTCGCGAAGGCGGCCTTCGATATGGTCGACCGTGTGGATGAGACGGGAATACATCTCGATCTGGCGACGGCCGATGACTTTGACGGAACCCGGTTCGCAGACGCGGCTCTTGTCGTTGCGGTCGACGTCCGAGCACATGGTAAGCTCGGATTCATCCTTCTTCGAGTTGAGCAGTTTCAGGATCTGTTCCGAGTCGGCAATCGGGTCGTCGCCGCGCTTGATCGTGCCAGAGATCGGGCAGGTCTCGATGCGGCGGCCCGACACGCGCACGAACATTTCCGGCGACGCGCCGACGAGATATTCCTGATTGCCGAGATTGATGAAGAACGAATAGGGCGACGGATTGATCGCCTTGAGGCGGCGCGAGATTTCCGAGGGCTTGCTTTCGCAGCGTTCGAAGAACTTCTGGCCGGGCACGACTTCGAAGAGGTCGCCGCGCCGGAAGCTTTCCTTCGCCTTGACGACCAGCTCGGCATATTCGCCGGGGCGGTGGTCGCCATGCGGCGGGATGACGTCAACGGTCTGGAACGGTTCGGGCGCGATGGTCTCGCCCTTGCCTTCCGTGGAAAGACCGTCCTTGGCAAAGTCGTAGCGATCGATCCAGGCCTTGGCGGCATAGTGGTCGACGACGAGGATTTCGTCCGGCAGGAAGAGCACCATATCACGCTGGTCTTCCGGACGCGTGAGCTTCAAGTCGATCGCATCGAACTGGAAAGCGAGGTCGTAGCCGAAGGCGCCGTAGAGGCCGAGGCTGGCATCCTGGTCGGAATGGAAAAGATCGGTCACGGCGCGCAGCACGGTGAAGACCGTCGGCATCTTCGAGCGCTCCTCCTCGGTGAAGACCCGGTCGGGCAGCTTCACGTCGAGGTCGAGCCGGCTTGAGGTGCGTGCGCCGAGCTTCAGCTCAGAAACATCAGCCAGGCGATCGGCGATGAAGGCGAGAAGCACCTCGCCACGGGCATTGTAGGCTTCGATCCAGACGGAACGGCCAAACGAGGAGATGCCGAGCGGCGGATCGACGACGGCGGTATCCCAGCGGGTGTAGCGCCCCGGATATTCGTAGTTTGACGAGAAGACCGCACCGCGCCGCTCGTCGAGCTTGTCGATATAGGCGGAGATCGCATTCGCATAGTCCGCTGCGCGGCGGCGGCGGATGACGGTCACGCCGCCCTTGGTTTCGTAGGCTTCGCCGCCGTCTTCCAGAATTCTCGTCGCCATTCCCCAACTCCGTTTCAGGCCCGGTCTTCGGAAGGCGGCCAAAAACAAAAAAGCCGCCTCGAAGGTTCCGGGCGGCTTGTCGTCTCAATCACGCATGACTGGTCAAGGCCGCCTCAGCGAGCCCACCACCAACCAGCGATGTTGACCATCTTTTCCATGGGCCGAAGTGTTAGCGTGAAGTACGGCGGCACGCAAGAGCCATTGCGGGATTGGCCAGCCTTGCGGGAAATTGCGGCGATGCGGCCTCTGTCTTTGCCAATCCTGCGTAAGGTGAGATCACCGCGCAACAAATTGTCAAGTTCGCGAAATTCGCCATGTCCAGAGATTTGCCCACTGCTTGAGCACGTGCTAATCCCCGCCGCTTGAAACATTAGAATCAAGGCAAATACCCATGGTCGCCGTCATGGTAGAAGAGTTCCGTGAAATGCAGCGTCAGCTCGCGAGCACGCTGGAAGCGTACGAGACCCCCGAGTTCAAGCGGCTCGACAGCCGGATCGCGCGCGTCTTCGACGCGATCTACCGGCATGAGCCGCAGACATCGGAGGAAGCCCGCACCATGACCCGCTTCTTCCTCGACCTCATCGGCGACAACGACGCCGGGGACAATATCCACCTGATCGAAAAGCTGCGCACGATCGTCGACGACTGCGCGACGCGCGGCAATCGTTCGATGGAAATCGCGCACGGCGCCGGTATCTAGTCGACCTGCGGCAACCAATTTGGCCGCCCCGCGTTTCCCTGCCGACCTTGTCAGCCGGGAGACCGACCCATCACATACCGCCGCGCCCTCCTCCTTGTCCTCACCATCCCTTTCCTCGCCAGCGCCGCCGAGTTGCCGAAGGAGGGTCCCCTTCCCGCATCCCGTCCGGAACGGAAAGCCGAGGAAAAGAGCAAGGATGCCGAAAAAACACCGGATGCGACGGTGAAAGCGGACATTGAGCGCAAGGCGAAGGACGAAGCGAAGGCTGAGGCTGAAGCGGAAAAGGCGCGGGCACGTCCGCATGAGGATTCCACGGCGGAAGCCGCCTGCCGGTCGGACCTCAAGACCCTCGGCGTCACCTTCGAGGAGGCGCCGGTCGTCAACGACGGCAAGGCTTGCGGCATCGACAGGCCGGTTTTGCTCAAGGCGCTCCCGGGCGGCGTGAAGGTAGAGCCGGAAGCGACGGTGCGTTGCGACACGGCCCGGCAACTGGCCCGCTGGCTGGATGGATCGGTGAAACCCTCTCTCGATGCGGCGATGCCCGGCGAGACGATCGCCGCACTCTCGCAGGCCTCCGCCTATGTCTGCAAGAACCGCAACGGCGCCGAAGAAGGCAAGATCTCCGAGCACGCCTTCGGCAATGCCCTCGACATCGCGGGTTTCACGCTGAAGAGCGGCAAGACGATCACGATCCGCCCGGCCGACAAGGAGCCGACGCTGGAGGGCGCCTTCCAGCGCGCCATCACCGAGGCCGCCTGCCTCTATTTCACGACCGTGCTCGATCCCGGCAGCGATGCGGCACATCAGAACCATCTGCATCTCGATGTGAAGGAACGGCGTGGCGGCTATCGCTACTGCTGGTAAGGCGGCGGCGCCCTTC
This sequence comes from Shinella sp. CPCC 101442, assembly GCF_024704725.1. Taxonomy (GTDB): domain Bacteria; phylum Pseudomonadota; class Alphaproteobacteria; order Rhizobiales; family Rhizobiaceae; genus Shinella. The sequence continues at coordinate 872,060 of NZ_JALIQS010000003.1, forward strand.
CTATCTGTAGCGCGGTACTCGCCACTCCTCCGTCAAAGGGCCTTCCCATGTCGATTTCCGCCTACGAACTCTCCATCCCCACGCTCCAGCGCGGTTTTGCCGTGCTGACGAAATTGCTCGACAAGGCGGAAGCCTTCGCCGACGAAAAGAAGATCAAGCCGGAAATCCTGGTGAATGCACGCCTCGCACCCGACATGCTGTCTCTCGCCGGCCAGATCCAGCGCCTGAGCGACACCGCCAAGGGTGCCGCCGCCCGTCTCACCGGCACCGAGGCGCCGAGCTTTCCAGACGACGAGGTGACGCTCTCGCACCTGCGCGCGCGGATCGCGAAGACGACGGACTACCTCGCCTCCGTGCCGGAATCCGCCTTCGAGGGCGCAGCCGAGCGCACCGTCACGCTCAAGACGCGCGGTGGCGAAGTCAGCTCTTCCGGCAAGGACTACATCCTCGGCTTCGTGCTGCCGAACTTCTATTTCCACCTGACGACCGCCTACGCGATCCTGCGCCACAACGGCGTCGCCGTCGGCAAGCTGGATTTCCTCGGCCGCACGTAAAGGCAATGAAAGGGGCGCCGCGGCGCCCCTTGTCTTCTCAGAACAGGCCTTCGATATAGCCCTGCTCGTTGAGATAGATCTTTTCCGACGACGGCACTTTCGGCAGACCCGGCATGGTCATGATCTCGCCGGTGATGACGACGACGAAGCCGGCGCCGGCCGACAGCCTGACTTCGCGCACCGGAACCGTATGGCCCGAAGGCGCACCACGCAGATTGGGGTCCGTCGAGAAGGAATACTGTGTCTTGGCCATGCAGACCGGAAGATCGCCGTAGCCCTGATCTTCCCAGACGCGCAGCTGGTCACGCACCGACTTGTCGGCGATGACCTCGCCGGCATGGTAGATATCCTTGGCGATCGTCTCGATCTTCTGGAACAGCGGCATCGCATCCGGATAGAGCGGCGAGAACTGCGACAGGCCGGATTCGGCAAGCTCGACGATCTTGTGGGCGAGATCCTCAATACCGGCGGAACCCTGCGCCCAGTGCCTGCAGAGGATCGCCTCGGCGCCGAGCGTCGCGACATAATCCTTCACCGCCTGGATTTCCGCATCCGTATCGGAAACGAAGTGATTGATGGCGACGACGACGGGCACGCCGAATTTCTTGACGTTCTGCACATGGCGGCCAAGGTTCGCGCATCCCTTCTTCACCGCATCGACATTCTCCTTGCCGAGCTCGTCCTTCTTGATGCCGCCATTCATCTTCATGGCGCGCACGGTCGCGACAATGACGGCCGCATCCGGCTTCAGCCCAGCCTTGCGGCACTTGATGTCGAAGAACTTTTCAGCCCCGAGATCCGCACCAAAGCCCGCTTCCGTCACCACGTAGTCGGCAAGCTTCAGCGCCGTGGTGGTGGCGATGACGGAGTTGCAGCCATGCGCGATATTGGCGAAGGGGCCGCCATGCACGAAGGCCGGATTGTTCTCCAGCGTCTGCACGAGGTTCGGCTGCATCGCGTCCTTCAGAAGCACCGTCATCGCGCCGTCCGCCTTGATATCGCGGGCAAAGACAGGCGACTTATCGCGGCGATAGCCGATGATGATGTTGCCGAGGCGCTTTTCGAGATCCTTCAGGTCCGTCGCAAGGCACAGGATCGCCATGACCTCCGAGGCGACCGTGATGTCGAAGCCCGTCTCGCGCGGATAGCCGTTGGCAACGCCGCCGAGTGAAGCAACGATCTGGCGCAGCGCCCGGTCGTTCATGTCCATGACGCGCCGCCAGGCGATGCGGCGGATATCGATATTCTGCTCGTTGCCCCAGTAGATATGATTGTCGATCAGCGCCGACAGCAGGTTATGCGCCGAGGTGATGGCATGGAAGTCGCCGGTGAAGTGGAGGTTCATGTCCTCCATCGGCACGACCTGCGCATAGCCGCCGCCAGCCGCCCCGCCTTTCACGCCGAAGCAGGGGCCGAGCGAGGCCTCGCGAATACAGGTGACTGCCTTCTTGCCGATCCGGTTCAGGCCGTCGCCCAGGCCGACCGTCGTCGTCGTCTTGCCCTCGCCGGCCGGCGTCGGGTTGATCGCGGTGACGAGGATCAGCTTGCCGTTCTTCTTGCCCTTCTGCTCGGCGATGAACTCGGCGCTGATCTTCGCCTTGTCATGGCCATAGGGCAGCAGGTGTTCGGCGGGAATGCCGAGTTTTGCACCGATCTCCAGGATCGGCCTCTTGTTTGCGGCGCGGGCAATTTCGATATCGGACTTCACGTCGGCCATGCGGTGTCGCTCCCTCTTAAGCAATTTGCAACCGCAGTCGGGCTCCTCTCCCGAAGGCGGCACTTTTTTGTCTTGCCGCGCCATTTCATCGTGAAGCCGCCCGCCGCGCCACGCCGTAATTTGCCGCGCGATAGACCAGAAACGACATATGCCGATTAATTTGCGCCCGAAACGAAAACGGCGCGCATCCGGGGATGCGCGCCGCCTTGAAGTTGTGAACGAATCAGCGCGCCAGCACGTCGCGCATTTCAACGAGGTTGGAGCGCACGCGCAGGATATAGAAACCCATCGTGGCAAGGTGCGTCGGCATGATCCAGCCATCCTCGCGCCCGTTCGAGATGATCGCCGGCTGGATATTCAGCGCCGAGCGCAGTTGCTTGATGCTCTCCGTCCAGAGCGGCTCGATGCCGCGCGCCTTGATCACGGCGTCGAAATCCGCCCCCGCGGCGGAAAGGATGCCGTAATAACCGTAGAGCTGGCCATAGGCGAACCAGAAGCGATCATCCGCCCGCGTATCGAACCAGCCGCCGTTGTGGAATTCCGAACGCTCGCGGATGATGGCGGAGGTCGAGCCGATATCGTTGGAGATGCGGTCGAGGAATTCGATCAGATTGTCCGAGCGGCCGTCGAAAATGGCATCGCAGGCTTCCAGCGCCGCGTTGAACTTGCGCAGGTCCGCCATCGCCGTGCGGTAATAGTTCGGCGTCGGCGTCTTCGGCAGCAGTGAATCCGAGCCGAAATACCAGGTTTCCTCGTCGAACTGCATGTTGCCGCGGGCCCGCTGCAGGTCGGCATTGATGCCGGAAGTGCCGCGCACGCGGCCGAGCGCATCGACGAGCTCCACGGCAGTGCGGCGGATCGTCTGGTTCACGCCACGCTGGAAGGCCGCCTTGTTGTCGAGCCAGGGCGTGCTGTCCCAATCGAGCCCGAAGAGCCCGGTCTTATAGAGCAGCATGGAGGAAATCCAGGCGTTCTGGTTGACGTTGAAGTCGATGAGATCGGCCGTCACCTCGACGATCGCCGAACGCACGCAGGTCTTCGGTTCCGGCTCCGCCGCTTCGCCGACAGCCGGTGTCGTGGCAGCTCCACCCGTGGTGTTGACGCCCGCATCCTGCTTGCGCTGGGCGAAATTGTAGCTGTTGACGTAGTCCGGATTGAAACCGCTCCAGGCCTGCGTCTGCCAGATGAAATAGGCGTAGAAGCCGAAAAGCAGGAGAAGGCCGATGCCGATCGGTCCCTTGATGATCCAGCTGCGGGCCTTGTACCAGTTCGCCGCCGTGATGAACGGCCAGAGGATCCAGGCAATCACGAGGCCGATACCCCGGCCGATGGCCGCGAAGATGCGTTGGAAAAACGCGACGATCGGGTCAAGCATTGGTGTCGTCCTCTCTGATGCCGAACAGTTTCCTGCGGAAAGCAGCCTTGTCTTGCAGATAGGTCCGCGTCAACGTCGCAACAACGTAGGCGCGGAACTTTTCGCTATATTGCTCGTAAGCAGCGTAAAAACCCTGCTTGTCGAAGACGAAGCGGGATACGAAATCGTAGGGAACCATCTGTGAAATCAGGCGGTTGACCAACCATTGGTCGGGATGGTCGGGCGCGGCGCGCACCAGCAGGAAGCGCTTGTCGGCCGGGACCTCGTTGATCTTGATCTCGCCGGTCGCGGCCACCGTGCGGATCGCCTCCTGCAGGAAGGGATAGGTGCCGTCGCGGGCGACGAGATTAGCGTTGCGGTGCATCCAGGTCTGCAACCAGATGCGGTCCGCCTTCTCGATGTCCGTGGTCGGGTCACCCTGGTTGACGAGATTGACCACCGTCATGTCGGCGCGATGCTGGAAGAGGCCGGACTGCTCCACCCAGGATGCGCGCGGCAGCTCGAGCCGCTTGGTCGAGGCGAGAAAATCGAAGATGCGCTTGGGATCGTCGAGCGCGATGTAGCTCACCTGCCAGGGCCGCGAACGGCGGAAGCCCGGCACGGTCGGATCGCAGATGACGGTGGTCGTCTTGTCGTCGAGAAAGACATAGACCCCGCCGAAATGGTTTGCCCAAAAGGCCTCGTGGCGGAACACCAGCTGGTCCGGCACCAGCGCGTTCTGCCTGATATCGCCGGTCTGCTTGGCAAGGTCCACCATGCGGTTCAGCATGGCGTCGTCGGCCCAGGCAGTCGGCACCGTCTTCAGCCGATCGACGAGCGCGCGCAGCTCGCCCGCCTTGCCGAGCATGTCCTCGGCCGACAGCACCTTGAAGTGCACCTCGTTGATCGACAGCAGGTCGTCGATATCGTTGACGACCGACACCGAGTCCTCGATCTCGCCATAGAGCGCATCGCGGATGGTGATCGCATTGATCGCCCGCGCATTGGCGGAAAAAAACTCGTGCATCAACGCGGCGGTGTTGGAAAAGCTCGTATGCACGACCGGCAGATTGACCTGTTCCGGCGTCATGATGACGAACCGCCGGTTGACGCGGTTCGGGTCGAGATAGTCCCGGTCGCCAAGCTCGTCGGCGATCTCCGGCGAAAAGCCGGTCATGTCGATGCGGAAGTTCGTCAGCGCCGTACGACGGATGCCGAAGCCGTCGAGCGCCTTGTTGTAGCGCTCGACCAGATGCGGCTCATCCACCGGCAAGAGCCGGCCGTAGATCAATTCGGCTTCGAGGAGGCGTTTCATGCGTGCTTTCTCACCACCGCCCGTCCGCCTTCATCGCCTCGATCTCACGCACGGCCTTTTCGCGCTGGCGCTCGCGGCGGATGATGTCGGTGACGGCGGCGTCGTCGGATTTGTCGGTGTAGCGGAATTCCGAGTCGGCGTAGCGGTTGATCTCCTGGAGGACCATTTCCATCGAGATCGGCCCGCGCAGCTCCTCGATCATCGCCTTCTTCTCGTCATAGCCCTTGTGCATGAAGGCTTGCGGCGTGGCGAACCAGTCGTCCGGCAGCTCCACGTCCATGGCGCGCATCTTGATCGCGTCGGTGATGTTCTTGATGGCGCGGCCGGTGAAGCGCGGCTCGGCGATCTTGATGCGGTGGAGATACGCGCCGACATCGGCGAGCGACTTGACCGCACCGTGCTCCTTCTCATGCGCTTCCCAGACGGCGAGAAGGCCGTCTTCCTGCGGCCTGGCATGCTGCTCATAGGAGGTGGAAACAGCACGCTTGATTTCCTGCCCCTCGAACAGCTTGTGCTCGCCGAGCGGGATCGAATGGTTCTTGCCGACCAGCATGGCAAAAATGTCGATGTAATCGTCCTCGGTCTGCGGCCCGTCCACCAGCCAGCGGGCACCGGCGCGCTGGCGCAGCGCATCGTCGACATTCTCCGGATAGTTGGAGAACATGCCGAAGGTGCAGTTGCCGCGGATGACCGTGGATGCGCCGGCAAAACTTTCCATCAGCACTGCCGTCACCTCGTGCTGGCCGGCCGATGCCCGGTCGTCTGAGCGCTTGGCAGCCACCTGATCCACATCGTCGATCGTGCCGAAGCCGATCGCCTTCGGGTTGATGACATTGTTAACGAATTCCTTGCAGTTCTGGCCGGATTTGCCCTGGTAGGAGGAAATCTGGTCGACACCGAAATTCTCGTAGTGGAAGGCGTACCCGGCGATCTCGCAGTAATCGTTGACGAGACCGGCAAGCATCTGAATGAGGATCGTCTTGCCGGTGCCCGGCATGCCATCGCCGATGAAGGTGAAGAGGAAGCCGCCGAGCTCGACGAAGGGGTTGAGCTGCCGCTCGAAATCATAGGCGACGAGCATCTTGGCAAGCTTCATCGCCTGATATTTGGCGATGTGGTTGCCGATGATCTCTTCCGGCTTCTTGAAAGTCATGACCAGCGGCTTGCGCTTCTGGCCGGGCGCGACATCGAAGCCGGACAGCGTAAAATCATCCTGCTCGATGCGGATATGCGCGTTCTCGAAACCGGCAAGCCCGGTGAAGCGCGCCCGGCGCCCGATCAGCCCTTCGATCGCGACCCGAGAAAAAGCGCGTGCTCGACTGACGAGCGCCGCATCGTCCGGCGCGCCGGCAATGGTGCGGTCGAGGCCGGCGACCATGCTCTTCAGCGCATCCTGCGGCGTATCGAACAGATAATCCGGCTCGCCACCGTCTTCTACCGGCTCCCCCTCGCCCAGCAGCGTCGCGCCGAGATAGGCAGCAAAGGTGAAGGCGGCAATATAGGCGGATGCGGCGAGCAGCGCCTTGAACTGGTTTGCCTCGTCGCCAGCCAGCGGCGAGGAAAGATTGCGTGATTGCAGGCCTTCGAGATTGGTCTGGCGGGAAAACGCGTCCGTCACCGCCAGCGCCACCTGCACGCCACGCCGCGCGCGGAAAAGCACGGCATGCTGCTGCGGTGAAAGCAGCGGATCGGCCACGCGCACGGATTGGATTGTCTTCGCCAGCTCCACCTCGCGCGTGCGCCGGGTGCCGGCGGTGGAAACGGTCGAGACGAAGCGTCGCCCGGTGCCGGCGAGCGCCGTACCGCTCTTGCCGTCCTCGCTTTCGAGGATGACGAGCTTGGTGACGAGGCTCTGCGCCATGGCCTGATGCTTGGCGATATCGTCTTCGTGGATCGTCGTCAGTCCGGCATTGAGGCTCATGAATTAGCCCTCGCTGATCACCTGGTTTCCGGAAATCACATGTACCTTGTAGGCGCCGAAGATGCCGGCGGTCTCGCCGGCCGCATACAGCGCCTGGTAGGCATCATGCGGCACGAGCGCATGTTTTTCATATGCGCTGACGCCCATGCGGGCGGCTTCGAGGTCGTCGGTCTCGATGTGGAATTCTTCCTGCGCCGGGGTGGAACTCCAGAAACCCTTCTGGGCCGGACGCTCGGCCTTGGAGAACACCTCCTGCACCGTCCAGGTCAGCAGCCAGGCATTTTCAGGCTTGCGCACCTTGGAGAGGATTTCGTTGACGCGCTCGTTGTTCTCGGTGATGCCGGCCGAATAGAACGGCCCAAGCACGATGCGACGCAACTGCTTGGGATGCAACGTCGGGAAATCCTTGTCGAGATTGGTGGCGATCGTCACCGGCGTCAGCGAATAGGCGCTGTTCTTCAGCGTGAAATCGTCGAAGCGGCTGGCAAGCTCCGGGTTGAGCAGGCCGCCGACCGGCAGCGGAATATCCACCTCCGGGTTGAGCTTGCCGTCCTGCCCCACCAGCATCTTCATGACGTTTTCGCTCGAATCCTCGATCGTCGCCATATAGACCATCGGCAGCGTCGCCGTGCCATCGAAGGCACCCCAGCAGACGACGTAGTAGGGCCGCATGGTCTTCGGGTTGACCGCCACCCGGATCGTCTCCGGCAGCACGAAGGGTGAAAAAATGTCGCCCTTGCCGATCTGCTCGAGATAGAGCCGCTCGGCCATGCGTGACTGGAGATCGCTCGGGAAGGCCTTCTGGCGCAGGATGAAATCCGCCATCTCGCCGCGAAGCTGGTCGGCATTCGGAATGGCCGCGAGGCGTTTTTCCGCGCTCTGCCGGTCGTTTTCCAGCTCCAGCACATTCTGGTAGACCGGAAATCCGCTTTCCGCCCGCGAGACGCGGAACTGCTGGACGAAGCCGATGCGGTTTTCCCAGCAGGCAAACGAGGCCTTCAGCCGCGCCAGATAGGGCACGACGACCTCACCCACCACGCTGTTGCGATAAAGCGGCGAATTGCGATCTGCCAGAAAGATCTCAAGGCCACCCAGGGCCGACCGGATGGTCGAGAAATATTGCGCGATGGCGCTGTCGGCGGGGACGTTCATTGGGCAGATACCCCGTTACCCGTGTATGCGGGCAATACCCCCCTCTGCCCTGCCGGGCATCTCCCCCACACGGGGGGAGATTGGATGGGGCGAACGCCTCGCCGATGATTGACGTCGCGCTGAATGCAGTGCCTGCGCCGCTCGCCGATCTCTCCCCTTCTGGGGGAGATGCCCGGCAGGGCAAAGGAGGGTGACACGATACGCGACCTCGGCATGCAGACTATCACTGCTTCACGTAATTCGCAGTGTTGTGCTTATCCATGACCGCCTGGAAGCGGCGGGCGAAGGCATCGTCGGCGAGCTTCTTGCGGCGCTGGATGTCCTGCGTCGACAGCATGTTCTTCTCGTGCATTTCGAGAAGGTCGCCGATATGGCGCTGCGCCGCCGAGCCGATGCCGGCCATGGTCTCTTCCGCGGCGGTATCGACCTGCGAACCGAGCGTGTTGATCTTGTGCGCGACGTCCTGCTGGGCGGCCGTCTTCAGCGAATCCTCCAGCGCCTTGTAGAGCACGATACGCTGCTCGGTATCGATCGTCAGCTTGTTGATCAGCGTGTTCTGCGCGGCGATCTGGTTGTTCAACGAATCGACGAAGGTCTGGAACATCGAGGTGTAGCGCTCCAGCGTCTGGCTTTCGGCCAGAAGCTCCTGCTCTTTTGCCTGCATCTGGTTGTATTCGGTCGCCAGCGCCGAACGCTCGCCTTCGAGGTCGGTGCGCGCCTTCTGGTCGGTGGAGGCGGCGATGCGGTTTTCGAGGTCCATGAGAAGCGGATTCAGTTCCTCGATGCGCTTCTGCGTCGCCTCAAGGTTCACCATCGTGCCCTTGCGACGTTCGATAACCTGAACGAGGCTCGCTTCGGAGGTCTTGTAGCGCTGGTCGAGGATCGACTTCTGCTCTTTCAGGATGCCGACGATCGTGTCGGACTTGGACAGCAGTTCCTGAAGATTGCCGGCGAGCGACATGTTGCGCACGCGGTCGGTGCGCATGCGCTGCATCTTCTGCTTGGAGAAGATGCCGATGAATTTTTCGTAACCCGTATAGCTCTTCATGCTCTCGAATTCGGTACCAAAAATGTTGGTCGCGTCTTCGAGGCCGATGATGAGGTCGGCGATGTTGCCTTCCATCACCTTCTGCTGGTTGATGACGTCAGAGATACGGGCGTTCTCGATGTCGAAATTGACGTCGCCGAGCTTGGTGTCCGCCTTGGCGAACTGGTCGAGCACGGTGCTCGACTGATCCATCTTGCTGCGCATCTGGTTCACGACGCTGCGCGTCTTCTCGATTTCCGCATCGAAGTTCTGAAGTGTGGCCATGCCTTGTCCCCTTAAAACTCTCCACGGCAGACGTCTGCGCCGTCCGATTTATTCCATCGCAGCAACACTATACGATTTCAGACAGATAGGAACCTGCCCCGCACAAGATGTGGGACGCGCGAGCCCACCCGCAAGGCCGGGCGCAAAATTTTCCACAAGCCGCTAGTACCCCGCCGGTGCCTTCAGATAAGCGATGAGATTGGCGATATCCTCGATCTTCTTCAATCCCGCGAAGGCCATCTTGGTGCCCGGCACCATGGCCTTTGGCGACATCAGATATTCGGCAAGCAGCGCCTCGTTCCAGACCTTGCCGTCCTCGGCAAACGCCGTCATTCGCGCGGAATAGCTGTAGTCTGCGATGGAGGCGACCGGTCGCCCGACGATGCCGGACAGCGTCGGCCCGACGCGATTGACCGGTTCGGTCGAATGGCAGGGCGCACATTTCTTGAAGACCATCTTGCCAGCCACCGCATCGCCCTCGGCAAAAGCCGGGGCAGCGAGACAGAGAAAGATGGCAAGTGTCAAAAGCGGTTTCATCCTGCGTCCCCTTTGCCGCCCGCCGCTCTCACTCACCATTCATGATGTCGTCCCAATGACGGCGGCAATAGGAAACGTACTTGTCATTGCCGCCGATTTCCACCTGTGCGCCATCCTTTGCCGCCTTGCCGTCCGCGCCTAGCCTCACGACCATCGTCGCCTTGCGGCCGCAATGGCAGATGGTGCGCACTTCGCGCATTTCATCGGCGATGGCGAGCAGTGCCTTCGAGCCGGGGAACAGCTTGCCCTGAAAATCCGTGCGCAGGCCATAGGCCATGACCGGAATGGAGAGCCGGTCGGCGACGCGGGCAAGCTGCCAGACCTGCTCTTCGGAGAGGAACTGGGCCTCGTCGATAAAGACGCAGGCGATGTCGCCATCGCCGTCGCCCTTCAGTTCTTCGATGTGGCGGTAGAGATCGTCGGTGTGGTCGAAGGCGATGGCATCCGAGGTCAGCCCGATGCGCGAGGAGATGCGGCCCTGGCCGGCGCGGTCATCGAAGGAGGCGATGAAGATCGCCGTGCGCATGCCACGTTCCCGGTAATTGTAGGACGCCTGCAAGAGCAATGTCGACTTGCCCGCGTTCATCGTCGCGTAACTGAAATAGAGCTTGGCCATGATTTTCTCCGTCCCTGCCTCATGACGCGGGAAGGCGCAATTTTCCAGCCGGAAAGGGCGGAAAACCACAGAAAACAGCGCGGCCCATCCGTTGCGACATCCATGTGCACAATTGCGAACCGGCCCGAAATTTATTGGACGATTCAGCAGCTTCCGGTTACGCCAAGGCGCTTGAAAGCATATCGTTTTGATGATTGGCTAAACAACCAGTTATAAGGGGAGCTATAAAATGAAGACTGCATCACCATTGAAGACCTTTCTTGCCGCCGCCGTATCCGTCCTCGCACTTGGCGTCGCCCATGTTTCGGCCGCCGAAGCGGAAAGCTGTGGCAAGGTCCGTTTCTCGGATGTCGGCTGGACGGACATTACCGCCACGACCGCGACCGCGACCGTCGTCCTGAAGAGCCTCGGCTACGAAACGGAAACCACCGTACTCTCCGTTCCGGTCACCTACACCTCGCTCAGCAACAAGGACATCGACGTTTTCCTCGGCAACTGGATGCCGACCATGGAAGCCGATATCAAGCCATTCCGCGAGGACGGCTCGGTCGAGACCGTTCGCGAAAACCTTGAGGGCGCGAAATACACGCTCGCGACCAATGCCAAGGGCGCCGAACTCGGCATCAAGGACTTCGCCGACATCGCCAAGCAGAAGGAAGCGCTCGGCAACAAGATCTACGGCATCGAGCCGGGCAATGACGGCAACCGCCTGATCATCGACATGGTTTCCGGCGACAAGTTCGGCCTCACGGGCTTCGAGGTCGTTGAATCGTCCGAACAGGGCATGCTGGCGGAAGTGGCCCGCGCCGAGCAGGAAGGCACCCCGGTCGTCTTCCTCGGCTGGGAGCCGCACCCGATGAACGCCAACTTCAAGCTCACCTACCTGACGGGCGGCGACGACGTCTTCGGCCCGAACTTCGGCGGCGCGACGATCTACACCAACGTACGCAAGGGCTACACCACCGAATGCCCGAATGTCGGCAAGTTCCTGCAGAACCTCAAGTTCTCGCTGGAGATGGAAAACCAGGTCATGGGCAAGATCCTGAACGACGGCAAGGATCCGGAAACGGCGGCGACCGAATGGATCAAGGCAAATCCTGCGGCCATCGAGCCGTGGCTTGCAGGCGTGACCACCAAGGACGGCAGCGGCGAGGCCCTGCCGGCTGTGAAAACGGCACTCGGTCTCTAATAGACCGAAAAAGGGCGGGGAGGAAACTTTCCCGCCCTTCTTGCCTCCGGATACTGCACTCCAGCAAGCAGGCCCGAGCGGCCTTGCTTGCCACGTTTTGCGAATCTAGCGTGCATCGTCGAACTCCAGCCAGGGACATACTCTCGTGGATTGGCTTACCGTCTCAAAAATTCCGATCGGTCCGATCGCCAAGGAAGCCGTCAGCTGGCTGACGACGAATGGCAAGGGACTGTTCGATTTCCTCAAGGTCTTCCTGCAGGCCGGCATCGATGCCGTGCTCTTCGTGCTGCAAGGCCCCTTCTCCAGTGCCGGCGGCAAGTTCGGTTATGCGATAGCGCTCATCCTGCTCGTCACGGGCGCGAGCTGGTATTTCCGCCGCTCGATCGGCGTTGCGGTCTTCACCTTCCTCGGCCTGCTGCTCATCGTGAACCAGGGCTACTGGAAGGAAACGACGGAGACGCTGGCGCTCGTGCTGGCGGCGACCGGCGTCAGCATGGTCGTCGGCGTGCCGCTCGGTATCGCCGCCGCGCGCCGGCCGTGGTTCTACTCGATCCTCCGGCCGATCCTCGATCTCATGCAGACGATCCCGACCTTCGTCTACCTGATCCCGGCGCTCATTCTCTTCGGCCTCGGCATGGTGCCCGGCCTGATCGCAACGGTGATCTTCGCGATCCCGGCGCCGATCCGCCTCACCCGCCTCGGCATCATCTCGACGCCGCCTTCGCTGGTCGAAGCGGCCCAGGCCTTCGGCGCGACGCCGAGCCAGGTGCTGCGCAAGGTGGAACTGCCCTTCGCGACGCCGCAGATCATGGCCGGTCTCACCCAGACCATCATGCTCTCGCTCTCGATGGTGGTCATCGCCGCCCTCGTCGGCGCCAAGGGTCTTGGTGTTCCGGTGGTGCGCGCGCTCAACACCGTGAACATCTCCATGGGCTTCGAGGCCGGTCTCTGTATCGTGATCCTGGCGATCATCCTCGACCGCCTCTTCCGCTCTTCCGACGATGGAGACGCATGATGACTGAATCCGTCGTCTTCAAGAACGTCTCCATCATCTTCGGCGACAGCCCGCAGAAGGCGCTGGCGATGGCCGATGCGGGCAAATCGCGCGACGAGATCGGCGCAGAAACCGGCCTCGTGCTCGGCGTCGCCGATGCCACGCTGTCGATCACCGAGGGCGAGATCCTCGTGCTGATGGGCCTGTCCGGCTCCGGCAAGTCGACGCTTCTTCGCGCCGTCAACGGGCTTGCGCCCGTGGTGCGCGGCGATGTGCAGGTGAAGGCCGGCAGCGGCAGCGTGAACCCCTATGCATCGACGCCCAAGGCGCTGCGCGACTTCCGCATGCACACCGTCTCGATGGTGTTCCAACAGTTCGCGCTGTTGCCCTGGCGCACCGTCGCCGACAATGTCGGCTTCGGCCTCGAGCTTGCCGGCGTGCCGGATGCCGAGCGCAAGGCGCGCGTTGCCGAACAGCTCGAACTCGTCAACCTCGCCAAGTGGGCAGACCGCAAGGTGAACGAGCTGTCGGGCGGCATGCAGCAGCGCGTGGGCCTCGCCCGCGCCTTTGCAACGGGCGCGCCGATCCTGCTCATGGACGAGCCGTTCTCGGCGCTCGACCCGCTGATCCGCACGCGCCTGCAGGACGAGCTGCTGGAATTCCAGCGCCGGCTGAAAAAGACCATCCTCTTCGTCAGCCACGATCTCGACGAGGCCTTCCGCATCGGCAACCGCATCGCCATCATGGAGGGCGGACGCATCATCCAGTGCGGCACGCCGCAGGATATCGTCAAAAACCCAGCCAACCAGTATGTCGCGGATTTCGTGCAGAACATGAACCCGATCACCATGCTGACGGCGCAGGACGTCATGCAGCAGGGCGCCTCCGCCAATGGCAGCGTAACCGCAACCGCGACACGGGAGACCCCGCTTGTCGACATCCTCGACGCCATGTCGCGCACGCCCGGCAATGTCGGCGTCGTCGAAAACGGCACGGTGATCGGCACGATCAGCGCACAGGATGTCGTGACCGGATTGACGCGGCACCGTCGTCGCGGCTGACAGACCGCCCCGATCGGATTAGATAAGGCAGCGCCGAAAACGGGCGCTGCCTTTTTCATTTGGAAAGACGACCGGAGCAAGCATGATGGCCGAGAAGGATAAACCAAGCGTTCTGCGCGAAACCGACGACGACGCGCGTCGCCTTGCCCGCACCCTGCTGCGGTCGGCCCGAAGCTGCGCACTCGCGGTTATCGAGCCGGAAAGCGGCGCGCCCTTCGCCAGCCGCACGCTGACCGGCACGGATACGGACGGCACGCCGGCCATCCTCGTCTCGGCGCTTTCCGTCCACACCCAGGCGTTGCGCCGCGATCCCCGCGCCTCGCTGCTCGCCGGCGAGCCCGGCAAGGGCGATCCACTCGCCCATCCGCGCCTGACGGTCATCTGCGAGGCCGAGGAGGTGGCGCGGGACAGCGACGCCCATGCGGCATTGCGCGAGCGATTCGTCCGCCGCCACCCCAAGGCAAAGCTCTATGTCGATTTCCCGGATTTCGCCTTCTTCCGGCTCGTGCCGCTGCGCGCCCATCTCAACGGCGGCTTCGGCAAGGCTTTCGTGCTCACCGCCGATGACCTGCTGATTCACTCGGCCGCCCGCGGCGCGCTCGCTGAAATGGAGACCGGCGCCATCGAACACATGAACAGCGATCATGCGGAAGCAGCCGGCATCTATGCCCGCCACTATTGCGGTGCGAAAGACGGCGAGTGGACCATTGTCGGCCTCGATGCCGGCGGTATCGACCTTGCGAGCGGTGACAAATTGAAGCGACTGGAGTTTTCACGCGAACTTGATCAGGCCGTGGAACTGCGCAGCGAACTTGCGCGTTTGCTTCGGGAAGCAAGGGCGACGGGCTGAATTTCAAGCGTTTTCCGATCCGTCCGCCTGGACGCTTTCCGCGATTACGAGAGAGGTATTATCGCCATGCGTGCACATACCCCCATTTCTTGCAATTGATGAGAGGTATTTTGCTTATATGCTAACAAGCGCATTCACATAAAATCACATGTTTTGAAGCGGAAACGCCCAAAGGAGTTTCAGATGAACAAGATTTCAGACGCAGAACACGCGCAGGCCGAAGTCGCATCCGACTTTCTTTCCGCCATGGCGAATCCGAAACGCCTGCTGATCCTTAAGGTGCTGGTCGAAGGCGAGATCGCCGTGGGCGCGCTTGCGACGCATGTCGGCCTCAGCCAGTCCGCGCTGTCGCAGCACCTGTCGAAACTGCGCGCACAGAACCTCGTGACCACCCGCCGTGACGCCCAGACCATCTACTATTCCAGCAAGTCTGACGCCGTCCTTATCGTGCTCGATGCGCTCGACCGCATCTACAAGGCCGCTGGCAACAGCGCCTCGGAAAAGAAGCTCCGCATCGCTTGACGTGCTATCATCCGTTGATCGGCAACGCCCTGGATGGCCATCCGGGGCGTTTTGTTTTGGAGCAGGACCTTGAGCAAATCCCACGATGAGATGGACGCAATCATAAGGGAGATCGCCAACGAGCCGAAGCGGGATAACCGTTCGTATCTGGCGGCAGTCGCCAAGGCCCGCGATGCGGTTGCCCAGGCGGAAGCGCATTTCGACGCACCTGTAAAAGTCACCACGAAAACCAAGGTAAAGGCCAGCGGGAAGTTCGTCGTGAAATTGACGTTCGAAAGAGCGGATTGACCGTCCGGAACCTCGGATTCGGCTATCAATCGGCGATACCACGCCCGCGCGAACGACCGGCGAACACCGCTTGACGCCCGTCGGCGCGTTGTTAATTTGACCATCAGGTAAAAATCACCATCCGGGCCGTCCCCGCATGTCAAGGATCATGGAGAGACCGCATGTCCAACCGCCTCAACACACCCAACGATCTGCGCGCCTTCTGGATGCCGTTCACGGCAAACCGGCAGTTCAAGAAGGAACCGCGGCTCTTCGTCGGCGCCAAGGACATGTATTACACCACCCATGACGGCCGGCAGGTGCTCGACGGCACCGCAGGCCTGTGGTGCGTCAATGCCGGCCATTGTCGCCCGAAGATCACCGAGGCGATCCGTGAACAGGCCGGCGAACTCGATTATGCGCCGGCTTTCCAGCTTGGCCACCCCAAGGCCTTCGAGCTTGCCAACCGCCTCGTCGATATTGCGCCCGAGGGCATGAACCACGTGCTCTATACCAATTCCGGCTCGGAATCGGTCGAGACCGCGCTGAAGGTCGCGCTCGCTTACCATCGCGCCAAAGGTGACGGCTCGCGCTTCCGCCTTGTTGGCCGCGAGCGCGGCTATCACGGCGTCAATTTCGGCGGCATCTCCGTCGGCGGCATCGTCTCGAACCGCAAGATGTTCGGCACGTTGCTGACCGGCGTCGATCACATGCCGCACACGCATTTCCCCGACAGGAACGCGTTTTCGCGCGGCGAGCCGGAACATGGCGGCGACATTGCCAGCGAACTCCAGCGCATCGTCACGCTGCACGACGCCTCTACCATTGCCGCCGTCATCGTCGAGCCGGTCGCCGGCTCCACCGGTGTGCTCATCCCGCCGAAGGGCTACCTGCAGAAGCTGCGCGAAATCTGCACGCAGCACGGCATCCTGCTTATCTTCGACGAAGTCATCACCGGCTTCGGCCGTCTCGGCGCGCCCTTCGCCGCGCAGTATTTCGACGTGAAGCCCGATATCATCACGACGGCCAAGGGTCTCACCAACGGCGTGATCCCGATGGGCGCCGTCTTCGTGACGTCCGAGATCCACGATACGTTCATGAACGGCCCGGAGCACATGATCGAATTCATGCACGGCTATACCTATTCCGGCAATCCGATCGCATGCGCCGCAGCCCTCGGCACGCTGGACACCTACAAGGAAGAGGGCCTTCTCACCCGCGCAGCCGAACTCGCCTCCTACTGGGAAGACGGCCTGCATTCGCTGCGCGATTGCCCCAATGTCATCGACGTCAGGAATGTCGGCCTGATCGGCGCCATCGAGCTGTCTCCGATTGCCGGCGAGCCGACCAAGCGGGCCTTCAACGCCTTCCTCAAGGCCTATGAGAAGGGCCTGCTCATTCGCACGACGGGCGACATCATCGCGCTGTCTCCGCCGCTCATCATCGAAAAGCACCATATCGACGAGCTGTTCGGCACGCTGCGCGAGGTCCTGCAGAACAACATCTGATCGCGCCCATCAGGCATGCAGGATGGCGGCTTGGGCCGCCATTTTCGTTTAAGGAATCAGAGTGGGCGCAGGCGGCCGGAATAGTGCACGACGGTTCCGATCCCCGGCAGTGCAATGGGCACGTCGAAACAGAAATCCTCGCCCTCCGCCCATTCCCGCGCCTCGCTTTTCGGCGCGAGCCGGAGCGGCATGGAAATGCCGAAGACGGTCCAGCCGCGCATCACCATCGTCAAGCCGCGATCATCGGATGGCAGATCGAAGGAAAAACGCATCGGCCCGAACCGCTCGACGAGGCGTTCGCCGGACTGACTGAGTTCGCTGGAAAATGTTCTGCCGGAAAAATCCCGCGTCCAGCGCTCGACCCCATCCCGCTCCTCGAAGGCGACATGCAGGTCATGTTCGCCCTCCGGCGGGAAGCGCATGACGGCGCAGACAAGCCGGGCCAGCGGCGAGCGGCCGCGCGTGACCCGCCCTCGCCCCACAGCACCCAAATCTCCGACGACGTCATGCAGGTCGCGCACCGGTCGGGGCATGGCGTCATAGGCCGGGCCGATGATGCGCCGGTAGAGCGGAACATAGGGCCGGTCCTCTGTCGCATGGGCAATGGCAAGCCGCGAAAAATGCGGTTCGAAGTCATCGAGCGCAACCGCCCCCGCCGCATGTCGCGCGCCCGGCGCAAGCGTTCGCGCAACAATGGCATCGGCCAGAACATGGGCGGCAATGGTCGGGATTTCCGGCCCATCCCCCTTTTCGGCAATCAGCGTCCAGCGGCGAACGCGCGCACCGGCCTCGCCCCATCCCTTCACCTCGATGGTCATCGCCGAACGATCCGAACCGAGACGGGCGCTCAAGCCTTGCAGCGGCAGCAGCCATTTCGCGAAGGGGGAAAGCGATCGGAGCCATCGCCATTTCACCGGCCAGCTCAGGAGCCAGAGCGTCAGGAGCTGGAAGGAAAACTCCGGCCCGGCCCGAAAGATTGTTGCTGGCCGACCCGGAAGCGTATCCGGCACGATCGTATGGTCCGGCACATCGGCAAGCGCCACCATCCGGCGGATCGGCGCCCGGCCGGGCACGAAAAACCTCACCCACCGCAACCGATGCCAGCCGGTTTCCCCGTACCAGCGCCCGGCGCGCCAAAGGCGGAGCGGCTGACCGACATAACTGAGGATCGCCGACGCCACAGAGGCTCCCACCGTCGCGCGGTTGGAAGCGCTGATCGCCATTTCGACGCAGCGCACGTCCTCCATGTCCGCCGTCAACATCGCAATCACGGCACCGGAAAGGACGGGCACGCTCGATCCGCCGGATACGACAACGACGCCGGCTGCCCGCGCCGCCGCATCCAGCCGCCCGATGCCGCAGACGAAATCCCGCGCGTCCGCAAGGTCGACATAGTGCACGCCGCAGGCGATGCAGCCTTCGGCGACCTGATAACCGCTGCCCTGAAACGGGCCTGCTGCATCGATCAGCAGATAGGGGCGATGGGTTTCCAGCAGCGGCCGCAGATCCGCGTTCCGGTCGGCCACCAACGCCCGCGCATTTGGCAAATCCGCCGCAAGGCGCTCGGCCGCCGCGCCATTGCGACCGGCGACGAGCACCGCCCAGCCATCCGCCGCCAGCCGTCGGGAGAGACGGGCGCCAAAACCACCGTAACCGCCGAGAATGACAACGCTTTTCAAAGCACCCGGTCCGCATCCCCCGATGACGGCACCCAGCAGGTCTCGCGTCGCCCGAAGAAGCGGTAGCGATTGCGCGCCAGCCAGCGATAGGCGGGATCGCGCAGGAAGCGGGGAATGAAACGCAGCACGGTTGCGGCCCTCCAGGGCCAGCCGAGACCGGCATAGATCGACAGTACCGCGTCGCTATCCTTCAGGAGACGGTCGCCATCGACCACGATGAGGCTTTCCGGATTTGCCGGATCGATGCCGAAGCGGCGGTAGAGCCCCGCACCCGTCGATTTCTGCATGGAGGCGAGCCGGAAGCGGCGGGCATGGTCGTGGCGAAGCACGAATTGCGCATTGGCCGAGCAGAGAACGCACTCCGCGTCGAAAACGATGATCGGCCCCGCACTTTCGCCTTGCTCCATGCCGTCATCCTATTTCGGCGTCCCGCTGCTATCAACCGAATTCACCGGCCGTCGGCGCGCAATGCCCGGCGATACACGCTAGAATGCGACAATTTTCCGTGAAAGGAGATTCGATGCCGGACCCTATCCGCATTGCCAATGCAGACCTCTCAATCGACGTGTCCCCGCTTGGCGCCGAAATGCAATCCATCACGACGGCAGACGGCAAGGCCTGGCTCTGGAACGGCGACGCCGCCTTCTGGACCGGCCGTTCGCCCGTGCTCTTCCCGATCGTCGGCAAGGCGCCCGACGATACGCTGCTGATCGACGGCACCGCCTATCCGATGGCCCAGCACGGTTTCGCCCGTCGCCGGGAATTCGCGCTGGAAAGCACGACAGCAACCGTCTGCCGCCACGTGCTCGAAGCGTCCGACGAAACGCGTTCCGTCTATCCGTTCGACTTCAGGCTTGCCGTCGAACACGGCATCGAGGGCCGGACACTCACGGTCTCCGCGGATGTGGAAAACCGCGGCGACACGCCGATGCCCTTCGGCTTCGGCTACCACCCTGCCTTCCTCTGGCCTCTGCGGGGCGGCGCGGGCAAGCCACACACAGTGACGCTCGACAACGCCGCCGAACCAGAGCGGCAGCCGTTGGAAAAGGGGCTGCTCTCGGCGACCCGCACGCCCTCCCCCTTCATCAAGGGAAGGCTGGTGCTGGCGCAGGATCAGTTTCTGGACGACGCGATGGTCTTCCCCAAGGGTGCGGGCGATGGCCTCACCTATGCGGCAGACGGCGGGCCGGCGCTCGAATTCCGGTTCGAGAACCTGCCGAACCTCGCGCTCTGGACGAAACCCGGCGCTCCCTTCCTCTGCATCGAGCCGTGGCACGGCACGGCGGCGGAATTCGGCGGTTCGCGTGAGTTGAAGGATCGTCCGTTCACGACCGTGCTTCTCCCCGGCGAAAGCCGGCGTTTTGCCTTCTCCGTCACCTTTCCCGGCTGATCGGCCTTTCTTCTTGCCGCGACGTCGCTAGAGTCTCCGAAAAGGATTCGGGAGACGTCGCCATGGCCGATTTGGAACGCTACATCGATCAGGGAACCGGCCGGGAACCCGCCGACATCGTCTTGAAGGGCGGACAGTTCTTCGATCTCGTGACAGGTGAACTCGTCGCCTCCGACATCGCGATTTCGGGGGAACGCATCGTCGGTACCTGCGGCTCCTATATCGGCCGCACGGAAATCGATATTACCGGCCGCATCGTCGTGCCTGGCTTCATCGATACGCATCTGCACATCGAGTCCTCGCTGGTGACACCGCACGAATTCGACCGTTGCGTGCTGCCCTATGGCGTGACGACCGTCATTTGCGACCCGCACGAGATCGCCAATGTGCTGGGCACGGAAGGGATCGAATTCTTCCTCGACAGCGCGCTGGAAACCATCATGGATATCCGCGTGCAGCTGTCGAGCTGCGTGCCCGCGACGCATCTGGAAACATCGGGCGCGGACCTGCCGATCGAACGGCTGCTGCCCTTCCGAAACCACCCGAAGGTCATCGGTCTTGCGGAATTCATGAATTTTCCGGGCGTGATCCACAAGGATCCCGTCTGTCTTGCCAAGCTCGAGGCCTTTCAGGGCGGCCATATCGACGGCCACGCGCCGCTCCTGCGCGGCAACGACCTCAACGGCTATCTCTCCGCGGGCATTCGCACCGAGCATGAATGCACGACCGCCGAAGAGGCGCTGGAAAAGATCCGCAAGGGCATGCATATCCTCGTGCGCGAGGGCTCGGTCTCCAAGGATCTGCTGGCGCTGCTGCCTGTCATCACCGAGCGGCTGTCCCCCTTCATCGCGCTCTGCACGGATGACCGCAACCCGCTCGACATCGCCGAGCAGGGTCATCTCGACTATATGATCCGCACCGCGATCAACCATGGCCGCGCACCGCTCGCCGTCTATCGCGCCGCCTCCATTTCCGCCGCCAAGGCATTTGGCCTCAGCGACCGCGGCCTCGTCGCTCCCGGCTGGCGCGCCGACCTCGTCGTCATCGACACGCTGGAAGACTGCAAGGCGGAAATGGTCTTCTCCGCCGGCCGCAGGGTGGACGACGCGCTCTTCGCGACCCGCAAGCCCGTCGCTCCCGTCGGCCTCGACAGCGTGAAGGCCCGACCGGTCAACGCCGCCCATTTCGCCGTGCCCGTCACCGATGGCGAAACACCCGTCATCGGCGTGCTGCCGGGAAAAATCATCACGGAGCATCGCCGCTACCGGCTGCCGGCCCGCGGCAACCAGACGACCGTCGATCTCGCACGCGACATCATCAAGGTCGCCGTCATCGAGCGCCATGGCAAGAACGGCAACCATGCCAATGGCTTCGTGCAGGGTTTCGGGTTGAAGAAGGGCGCAATCGCCTCGACCGTCGGCCATGACAGCCACAATATCTGCGTCGTCGGCGTGGATGAGGATGACATGGCGCTCGCCGCCAACCGCCTCGGCGAGATCAAGGGCGGCTTCGTCGTTGTCGCGGACGGCAAGGTCACCGGCGAGATCGCCCTGCCCGTCGCCGGCCTGATGAGCCTGGAACCCTATGAGAGCGTGCGCGATACCCTGCACCATCTCCGCCAGGCCGCCTTCGCGCTTGGCGCGACGCTGGAAGAACCCTTCCTCCAGCTGGCCTTCCTGCCGCTGCCGGTCATTCCGCATCTGAAGATTTCGGACCGGGGCATGGTGGATGTGGACCGGTTCGCGTTGATCGGGTGAGATCAACCAGTGCTGAAATCAATCTCGTCGATATCGAGATAACGGCTTAGAACACGCACGAGAACAAGCTCAGCCGGCGCGGCACGATAAAACAGGACGTAGTTTCCAACGAGGAAACTGCGCATACCGTCCGCCAGTTCGGAGCGCAATCGGCCTGCCTCGGGGTGGCTTGCAAGTTTTCGCGCGACTTCCGCAAACCGATCGAGAAGACGGTCGGCGGCCGTTTCGTTGTCATCTGCGATGCATCGCCAGATTTGCACCAGGTCTTCTTCCGCCCGTGGAAGACGGACAACCTCACGCACGGCTGGCCTTTGCACGCTCCGCCCGCGCTCGGGCTTTAATCGAGTCCATATCGAGCGGAGCGGCCGGGCCGCTTTCCAGCCCTTCCTGAATAGCGTCCCTCAAGGCAGCAATCTTGGCTTCGCGCTGCCTCTCGCGGTCTTCCAGCAGGCGCAGACCGTCACGCAACACCTCGCTCGCACTGGCATAACGACCGCTCGCGAGCAGATCGCGCACGAAGGTTTCATAGTGATTGCCGAGCGTGTAGCTGGATGCCATGGCAGAACTCCGAAAATATCACTTTATGATACTATCGAGCTCCAAAACCCGCAACCTCACAGCCGCACGCACGCCATATCCAACCCATCGAGCTCGATCGCCCCGTTCTTCAGCTTGGCGCCAAAGCCCGGCACCGGTAGCGGCTCTCCGAGCTTCAGCGATTTTGGCGGCACGAACTCCGCCTTTTCCCGCGTCAGGTTGAAGACGAAGAGCAGCTTTTCGCCGCCTTTTTCGCGCGTGAAGGCGAGGATGTCCTGATTGGAATTCACGAAGGACATGTCGCCGTCGTGCAGGGCCTCGTGGCCCTTCCGGAAGGCAATCGTCGCACGGTAGTGGTTGAGCACGGAGCCCGCGATCCTTTCCTGCGTATCGACGGCATGGCGGGCATGGTCCTCCGGCACCGGCAGCCAGGGTTTGCCCGTGCTGAAGCCGGCATGGGCATCGCCATGCTGCCAGGGCATCGGCGTGCGGCACCCGTCACGCCCCTTGAAGGCGGGCCAGAAGCGGATGCCGTAGGGATCGCGCAGGTCCTCGAAAGCGAGGTCCGCTTCGGTCAGGCCGAGCTCTTCACCCTGGTAGAGGCAGATCGAGCCACGCAGCGTCGAGAGCAGCGTGACGGCGAGCTTGGCAACGCGCTCGCGCTCTTCCGGCACCCGGATGAAACGGCTGACATGACGGTTCACATCGTGGTTGGAAAACGCCCAGCAGACCCAGCCATCCGTCACCGCACGCTGGAAGCTCTGTACGCACTTGCGCACATGCTCGGCGGTAAAATCGGGCCCGAGCAAGTCGAAAGTATAGCACATGTTGAGCTTGTCGCCGCCACCGGTATACTCGGCCACCGTCTTCAGCGAACGGGCGCCGTCGCCCACCTCGCCGACCGTCATGCGCCCCTCGTATTCATCCAGCAACGCCCGGAACCGCTTGAGGAAGGCGACGTTTTCCGGCTGCGTCTTGTCGTAGCGATGCGTCTGCATCCCGTACGGGTTCACGTCGGGCGCATCGAGACCGATGCCATCGGGATCGGGCTCATGGGGCGGGTTGTCGCGCAGCTTCTTGTCGTGGAAATAGAAGTTGACCGTGTCGAGGCGGAAGCCATCCACGCCGCGGTCGAGCCAGAAGCGCACGGTCTTCAAAAGCGCGTCCTGCACATCCGGGTTGTGGAAATTGAGGTCCGGCTGCGAGATCAGGAAATTGTGCATGTAATATTGCTTGCGCACGCCGTCCCATTCCCAGCCGGGGCCGCCGAAGATCGACAGCCAGTTGTTGGGCGCCGTGCCGTCCGGCTTCGGATCAGCCCAGACATACCAGTCCGATTTGGGGTTGGAGCGGCTGGAACGGCTTTCGACGAACCAGGGGTGCTGGTCAGAGGTGTGGGAAATCACCTGGTCGATGATGATCTTGATGCCGAGCCGATGGGCTTCCGCCAGCATCGCATCGAAATCGGCGAGCGTGCCGAACATCGGATCGACGTCGCAGTAATCGGACACGTCATACCCCATGTCGCCCATCGGCGACTTGAAGAAGGGCGAAAGCCAGATGGCATCGACGCCGAGCGAGGCGATATGTCCAAGCCGCCTGGTGATGCCCCTGAGATCCCCTATGCCATCACCGGTCGTGTCCTGAAAGGAACGCGGATAGACCTGGTAGATGACCGCGCCGCGCCACCAGTCGTCGACTTTCTTAGGGGACTTCGCCATGTCTTCCTGCTCCGTTTTCCGATGCGTCTCGCCAAGATGTAACGCGGGGCCAGAGGGGCGTAAACGGCAAGTGTCCCGATTTTTCAAAGGTTGACGAAGCGACCCCGGGTCTGAATGATGCCGGCAAATTCCATAGAGAAGGTTGACCGTATGACCGATGACGTCACGCTTTCCCGCGCAGAGGCAATCGATCTGGCCAGAACAGCGCTCGTGCGCGTCGGCATGGTCGAGGGCGCGGCATCCGCGCTCGCCCGCGCGGTGGTCGATGCCGAATCGGTCGGGAAAAGCACAACAGGGTTCGCGCATCTGACGGACTATCTGCGTGGTGTCATCGACGGGCGCATCGACGGGCGAGCCGAACCGCAGATCACCTCTCCGGTGCCCGCCATCACGAAATGTGACGCCATGGGCGGCATCTCGCAGTACGGCTTCGACATTGCCTGCGAGGAACTGGCCACCAAGGCCAAGGCGCTCGGCGTTTCCATATTCACCTCGCACAACAGCTACACGACGGGAGAACTCGGCTGGTATGTCGCCCGGCTTGCAGAACAAGGCCTCGTGGCACTGGCCGCGACGAACGGGCCGGCGCTCCTGGCGGGAGCAGGCAGTACGCAGCCCGTCTACTGCACCAATCCGCTCGCATTCGCCGCCCCGCTCGAAGACGGGCGACTCGTGCTGATCGACCAGGCCTCCAGCGCCACCGCCTTCGTGAACATACGCCAGGCGGCCGCCCGCGGCGAGACGATCCCCGACAGCTGGGCACTCGACCAGGACGGCAAGCCGACCACTGATCCTTTCGCCGCCATGCAGGGGGCGCTGCTCGCCTTCGGCGGCGCGCGTGGCGCCAACATCGCCCTTATGGTGGAAGTTCTGGCCGGTGGCCTCACCGGCGCCAACTGGTCGCTCGATGCCCCGGATTTCCAGGCGGGCGATACGTCGCCGGGCGCAGGCCTCTTCGTGCTCGCGCTGGCACCGCAGTTGCTGGCGGATGATTTCCCGGCACGGCTTGCGCGACAGGTCGAACGCCTTTCGGGCGGCTACGGCGTGTATATTCCCGGTCTCGACCGCGTTGCCAGACAACGCGCGGCGGAAAGCGCCGGCATCGTCTTGCCCCGCCAACTCTTTGACAGTATTTCCTCTTTCCGGCGGAATTAGCCGGGGGGATTTCAACATGGCAGGACGACTGCTCTCGATCGGCGAGTGCATGGTGGAACTGATGCAGGCCGAGGGTGGCCTGATGCGCAAGAGTTTCGCCGGCGACACGTTCAATACCGCCTACTATGCCCGCCAATACCTGCCGGCCGAGTGGAGCGTCGATTACTGCTCCGCCGTCGGCACCGACAAGATTTCCGAGGAAATGCGCGCCTTCATCGCCGGCCATGGCGTCGGCACGGACACGATCGCCCGCATCGAGGGCCGCTCGCCGGGCCTCTACATGATCCATCTTGATCATGGCGAACGCAGCTTCTCCTACTGGCGTTCCGCTTCCGCCGCCAAACTGCTGGCGCGTGATGGCGACCGGCTGCGCGCCGCCATGGAGGCCTCCGATATCATCGTCTTTTCCGGCATCACGCTGGCCATCCTGCCGACCGAAGACGTCGACACGCTGCTTGCAGAGCTGCGCCGCGCGAAAGCCGCCGGAAAACGTGTCGTCTTCGATCCGAACATCCGCCCACGCCTCTGGGACGATGCGGCGTATATGCGCGCGACGATCACTGAAGGCGCGCGCGCTGCGAGCCTCGTCATGCCGAGTCTCGACGACGAGACCACGCATTTCGGTGATGCCTCGCTGGAGGAAACGATTGCCCGCTACCGTGCACTCGGCGTCGATGGCCTGGTGGTGAAGGATGGCGAAAAGGGCGCGACACTCGTCTTCGGCGACGAGCGCAGCCATGTGCCCTCGGCCAGGGTCGAGACGATCGTCGATACGACCAGCGCCGGCGACAGCTTCAACGGTGCCTTTCTCGCACGCCTGGCAACGGGTGGCAGTCCGCAAGAGGCCGCCCGCTTTGCCGCGAACGTCGCCGCCGCCGTCATCCAGCATCACGGCGCGCTGGTGGCGAAGGACAAACTGCCCGACGGCGATTGATCGGATCGGCACCAAAATCGAGCGCCCGCGCACCGACGCGGGCGCAGATCCATCCTAATCTTTGCCTGCCTCCTATCGAAGACAGGAAAGATCCATGCCCACACCCCATCTCTTCGCGGCCCTTGCCGCCGCCCTCTCCCTTTGCCCGCTCACCGTCAACGCCGCCGATTTTGCCGTCACCAGCGAGGCCTTCGCCTCCGGCACGGTGCAACCCGCGCAGTTCTCCGACATCATGGGCTGCACCGGCGAAAACCTCTCGCCCGATATCCACTGGTCGAACGCACCCGAGGGCACCAAGAGCTTTGTCGTCACGATCTATGACAAGGATGCACCGACGGGCTCCGGCTGGTGGCATTGGGTTGTGGTGGATCTGCCCGCAGACGCGACCTCGCTCGCGGCCGGCACAGGCCGCGGCAAGGCGGCATTGCCCGACGGCGCGCGCATGACGCCGACGGATATGGGCGAACCCGGCTTCCTCGGCGCCTGCCCGCCTGAGGGGCCCGAACATGACTATACGATCACCGTGAAGGCACTCGGCATCGACAAGCTGCCAGTGCCGGACAACGCAACGCCCGCCATGGTCGGCTTCGTCAGCAACATGAACGCGCTCGCCACAGCAACGATCTCGGCGAAGGGCAAGCGCTGACCGCAAATGCCTTGTCCGGGCCTGTCGAGAAAGGATAGGCTCGGGCGAGACAGTGGATGGACCGCATGAACATCGCCATACGCCCCGAAATCGGCGCCTCGGCCCGCATCGTACAGTACAACCGTCTGCGCTATGCCAACATCACCATCACCAGGCCCGTCCTCATTCTGGTCGAGGGCGGCACCAAGATATTGCGCCGTGGTGACGAGGAATGGGTGGTGCCGGCCGGGGGATGCGTCGCGCTTGCGCAGGGCGAGGTGTTCGACGTGATCAACGCCGCCGATGGCGCCGGCCTTTACGAAGCGCGCTGGATCGCCTTCGAGCCCGACACCGTCGCCGCCTTTGCCACCCATCCGGGTAAGGGCGTCCCGTTCGAGCGCGCCTTCATTGTCCAAGGCCCGCATCTGGGCTTCCATCGTGCTTTTGCCGACTGCACGCAGGCGATCGTCGAACCCGGCAGCATTCCCGATGAAATCGCGCGCCATCGGCTCGGCGAACTGCTGCTCTGGCTCGATCTTGCCGGCGGACGTTTCGCCGCCCCGCGGCCCGCAAGCTTCAGCGCGCGTGTGCGCGACCTCTTCACCGCCAATCCCCATGCCGCCTGGACGAGCGCGCATCTTTGCGCCTCGCTTGGTGTCAGCGAGGCGACGCTAAGGCGCAAACTGGCCGCGGAAAAGTGGTCGTTCCAGACGTTGTTGATCGATGTGCGCATGTCGATTGCCATGCAGCTTTTGCAATCCACCGACCTGTCGATGCTGCGCGTCGCCGAAGCGATCGGCTACCAATCGCAATCACGTTTTGCCGCACGGTTTCGCGCGCGCTTCGGCTTTGCACCGAGCGCGATCCGCGGGCACATCAGGCCAGATCCCGAGATCAGCGCTTCTTCTTCGCCTTCGAAGCAAACGGGTTATCCGCAGCCTTGAAGTGGATACGGATCGGTACGCCCGGCAGGTTGAAGTCGTTGCGCAGGCCGTTCGTGAGGTAGCGGATATAGGATTCCGGCAGCGCATCCGGGCGCGTACAGGATATCATGAAGCCCGGCGGACGGGCCTTCACCTGCGTCATGTATTTCAGCTTCAGGCGGCGGCCGGAAACGGCCGGTGGCGGATGCTGCGTCTGCTGCGCATCCAGCCAGCGGTTGAGCTTGGCGGTGGAGATGCGGCGGTTCCAGGTGCGGTCCGTTTCGATCACGGCCTGCATCAGCTTGTCGAGGCCACGGCCCGTCTGACCGGAGACCGGCACGGCGCGGATGCCGCGCGCCTGCGGCAGCAGGCGGTCGGTCTTTTCGCGCAGGTCGGCAAGCACCGCCTGCGGATCGTCGATGAGGTCCCACTTGTTGAAGGCGAGAACGGCGGCGCGGCCTTCGCGCAGCACGAAATCGACGATCTGCAAATCCTGCTTCTCGAAGGGGATCGTCGCATCGAATATGATGACGACGGTCTCGGCAAAGCGGATGGCGCGCAGGCCGTCGGCGACGGAAAGCTTTTCCAGCTTCTCCTGCACCCTGGCCTTGCGCCGCATGCCGGCCGTGTCGAACATTTTGATCGTGCGACCTTTCCAATCCCATTCCACAGAGATTGAATCGCGCGTGATACCGGCTTCCGGGCCGGTCAGAAGACGATCTTCACCGAGGAAACGGTTGATCAGCGTGGACTTTCCGGCATTCGGGCGGCCGACGATGGCGACGCGCAGCGGCTTCGTCTCGTCATATTCCGGCTCGTAGTCGTCGTCCTTCTCCAGGCCTTCGGCAGCGGCCTCGGCGCGCAGATCGACATCGGTGACGGCCTCGTCCTCTTCGGGATAGGCGCGCTCCTCCCCGATCGCCGCGACGATGGCATCGCGCAAATCAAGCATGCCCTGGCCGTGCTCGGCGGAGATCGCAGTCGGTTCGCCGAGGCCAAGCGTGTAGGAATCGTAGAAACCACCGTCCGAGCCGCGCGCTTCCGACTTGTTGGCGACGAGCACAACGGGCTTGCCCTTGCGGCGCAGCATGTCGGCAAGCGCGGTATCGACCGGTGTCAGGCCCGTCTTGGCATCGACCACGAAAAGCGACAGGTCCGCCTCGTCGATCGCCGCTTCCGTCTGGGCGCGCATGCGACCCTGCAGCGTCTCGGGCGCGGCCTCTTCGAGACCGGCCGTGTCGATGATGCGGAATTTCAGGTCGATCAGGCGCGCATCGCCGGGGCGGCGGTCGCGGGTGACGCCGGGCGTGTCGTCGACGAGCGCAAGCTTCTTGCCCACGAGCCTGTTGAACAGGGTGGACTTGCCGACATTGGGGCGTCCGACAATGGCGACGGTGAAGCTCATAGTGTTGTTCCGTTTCGTGACCGGCGAAAAGGCCGGCTTCAGGAGGACAGCTTGCCGCTTGCCGAAATCAGGTCAAGCAGCATCTGCGCGCGGTTGGCGACATTACGCGGGCTTTCGCTGTCGTTGATGATTGCGTCGAACCATTCCTTGGCGCGGGCATAGTCCTCGTGCTTGTAGGCGGAGAGGCCCAGAACCTCGCGGGCGGAGTGGCGCAGCGCGCTCTGCGGCGTGGCGAGCTGTTCGACTTCGGCAGAGACCTGCTCATAGGTGCCGGTATCGACCAGCAGATAGGCGGCGCGAAGGCGCGCGGCATCGCGCACCGCTTCCGGCACCGAACTGTCCTTGGCGATTGCCGAGAACGCGTTGACGGCGCCCTGTGTATCCGTCGCGGCAAGCAGCGAGGCCGAGCGCATGCGCGCAAGCACAGGATAGGCGCCAAAGCCGTCCTTCTCGAGCGCGGTGAGCGCTGCGAGCGCCTCATCGTTCTTGCCTTCGCGGGCGAGCGTCAGCGCGGCAAGGAAATTGTCGCCGGCAGCGGATGCTTCGCTGTCGCGCCAGTATTCGTAGCCTACCTTGCCGATCGTGCCGAGAACGACGAGGACGGCGGCGGCGATGAGGATGCGGCCAAAACGCTTCCAGACCAGACGCATCTGATCGGAGCGCAGTTCCTCGTTCACCTCACGGATAAAGCTGTCGTCCTGATTTACCATTCCCTGCCCGGCTCTTGCTGACGATTGGAGTTCGCGCCTTCTACCCCATTTTCACGGCGTTGTAAGGGGGCAGGCGCGAAAAGCCCGGGGATCAGGAGGCGATCAGGGCAATGGAGCGACGCCGATCACCAATTCGTGCAGCTTGAGGACGATCACCGCATAGAGCGCGAGGCCAGCAACGGCGGCAATCAGGTCGTACTTCGCCGAGACGAAAACCGGCAGCTTCGTCTCGCCCGCCGCAATGCGCTTCTTCAGCGTGATGCGCAGGATGACGGCCCAGGCGAGGATCGCCACGAACAGCAGCACCGAATAGCTCTCGCCATTCGCCAGGAGATGAGCGAGCGCCCAGATCTTGATGGCGACGAGGATCGGGAACTTCAGCTTCGTACGGATGTGGCCGGCCGGGAGGAAGCCGGCGACGAGACAGATCGAGGCGACCAGCATCAGCGTAAGCGCGATATGCGCCATGAAGGTCGGCGGCGTATAGACCGCGAACACGCCAGCCCCGCCATTCGCCCGCGCATCGACGAAGCCATAGGCGATGAGCGCGAGGCTCAGCAGCGAGAGGATGCCATGCACCGCCATCCAGCCCGGCTTGCCGAGCGCTGCGATGCCGGCATTGCGCAAGCCCGGCGCGACAGGGCGCAAGAGATGGGTGACGATGAAGAGAACGAGACCGGCGATAAGCAACGTCATGGAAATGTCCCTTGAATAAAAGCCGGCCCGATAGCCGTTTCCCTTTGGAATAGCCTTCGCGGCGCCATAATTCCAGTCCGATCAAAGGATTGCCGCATTCCGAAACGATGACAGACCCTTTGCAAATTGTCGCGGGTAGCCATGTTGTCTCGATTTCTCCTCCTCTCCCTTGCCGCAGCCCTCGCCGCGAGCCCGGTTCTTGCCAAGGACGACGCGATCGAACCGGCCAGACGCAAGCAGCTCGTCATCGTTTCGTTCGACGGCGCGCATGACAACCTGCTGTGGGAGAAGAGCCGCGCCATGGCCAGGCGCACCGGCGCGCATTTCACCTACTTCCTCTCCTGCACCTTCCTCTTTCCGAAGGCGGAGCGTGCGCAATACCAGGCCCCGCATGAAAAGCGCGGCCGCTCCAATGTCGGCTTTGCACCCGACAAGGAGGACACGATCCTGCGACTGGGTGAAATCTGGCTGGCGAAGCTGGAGGGCCACGATATCGGCAGCCATGCCTGCGGTCATTTCGATGGCGGCAAGTGGAGCGCGGAGGACTGGAAGGACGAATTCACCTTCTTCCAGCAGGCCCTGAAGACGGCGTGGCAGAATGCCGGCGTCGGCGAACGGGAACCCGCCGGCTGGCAGGACTTCGCCAGCAAGGACATCAAGGGGTTTCGAGCGCCCTATCTCTCGGCGGGCAGCGGACTGGTCAAGGCATTGGAGGCGAGCGGTTTTTCCTATGACGCCAGCCTCGTGACCAAGGGGCCGGCCATGCCCGTCGCAAGCGGAGAGATCCAGCGCTTCGGCCTGCCGCTCATTCCCGAAGGCGCGGCACAGCGTCCGGTCATCGCGATGGACTACAATCTCTATGTCCGCCATTCCAAGGGCAAGGAGAACCCGGCAAGGAGCGCCGCTTTCGAGGAGAGCACGCTTGCAGCCTATCGCGCTGCCTTCGCAAAGCAGTATGCCGGCGAGCGCATCCCGCTCCAGCTCGGCTTCCATTTCGTGGAGATGAATGCCGGCGCCTATTGGCGGGCGCTGGACACGTTCCTGACGGAGACCTGCGGCAGGAGCGATGTCGCCTGCGTGAGTTACGCCGAGGCGATCGACATTCTCGCCAAGGAAAAGAAGGCGGCCGGAGCCGCCCTCTGATTTCGAGATTTACTTCGCCAGGTCTTCGTTGCCGCCGACCTCGACGAACTGCCGGTCGATGCTTGGAAGTTCCTGGCCTTCGATCGCCGCTTCGAAGGCGCGCAGACGCTTGTGGATCGATTGCAGCTCGATGATCGTCGACCAGGAATTCACCAGGTACTGGAACGAGCTGGACACCTGGCCGAAGGCCGTCAGAATCTGCTGCAGGATACCATAGGTGATCTTGCCGCCGACGATGGTCGGCACGAGGATGAAGTAGACGAAGAGGTTGTCCGCCTGGATGTAGAACATGCGGGCGACGTTGAAATAGAGATAGTGGAAATAGAGGCGGAAATAGTTCGTCCGGACGTTGTCGAAGAGTTCGCGCACCGTCGGCGGCTGGGCGCGCGCAGCGTCGTCCTCGCCGTAGACCAGTTCCTTTCGATAGGCGGCTTCCACACGCTGGTTGCGGAACTCCAGCCCCGGCAGCTTGATGCCGACAAAGGCGAGCAGGAAAGTACCGAAGGCCGACCAGAGGATTGCCGCCCAGAACAAGGCATGCGGAATTTCACCGATAAAGGGCATCGGGCCGATATGCACGGAGAGCGCAAAAAGCACGGGCAGGAAGGCGACCAGCGTCATCACCGCGTCGATCAGGCTGACGCCGAGACCTTCCGTGATCGACGCAAAGCGCATCGTGTCTTCCTGCACACGCTGCGAGGCGCCTTCGATGTGGCGCACGCGCGTCCAGAGCGACATGTAATAGTTGTTCATCGCCGAGCGCCAGCGGAAGACATAGTGGCTGACGAAGAAGCGGGTGATCACGTAGACGAAGACGCTGATGAAAGCGATCTGGCAGAAGATCAACATCAGGTCGAAGAAGTTTTCGACCTTGACGGTGCTGTTCGGCTGGAAGGCGCCCATCAGCGTATCACCGAACGGGCGACGCCAATTGTTGATGGCGAGCGAGACCTGAACGCTGAAATAGGTCGAGAAGATGATGAAGGCCGAGCCCCAGATCGACCAGTTCGTCCACGGATGGTCCTTCGCCTTCACCTGCCAGAACACGCCGAAGATGACGGTGCAGAGCAGGAAGTAGGTGTAGAACCAGATGTTGTCAGGCGTGATGAAGTAACCGAGCCCGACTGGAGGATCCGTACCCTCGGGCAGCGGCGGCAGGCCAATCAGCGCACCGAAACTGGCGCCGACCGTGTACCACACCCCGATAGCAAACAGCGTCCAGACGACGAGAGAAGTGAAGAACAGCTTCGGCTGCGGGAAGAAGGAATGGAACAAGGCGCGAAACTTTCATTTTCTGATGGCAGCAGCGCCGCCGGTTCGCGCAGAACCTAGAGGAGTTTGCGAATGGCAACAATTGCCAAGCGCCCGGATTACCGAGATTTAATGGAAAGCCCTCCCCCCAGGACGAAGGCTACGGCGGCAAGAAGCAGGATCGTGGCGGCGGCGAGACTGGGCAGGACATAACTGCCGGTGCGTGCGGCAAGGAAGCCCGCGCCAAGTGGCCCCAGGATCTGCCCGACGCCGAAGGCGGCCGTCATCAGCGCCAGGACCTGGCGCGGGCTTTCACTCGCCAGAACCCGGCCGAGTTGCAGGCCGTAGGCCGTGATGACGATGAAGGTGAGGCCGAGCAGAGCCCCGCCGATCAGAGCCGAGGCGGGGAATGGCAGCACGACGGTGACGGCAACCCCGACCACTTCGACAAGCAGCGCCGCCAGATAGGCCGCCGCGACGCCATGGCGCCGCTCCATCGGCTTCCAGGCGATGACGGAGATCGCGGCCGATGCGCCGGTGACCAGCCAGGTGAGACATTCGAGCAGCGGGCTCTGCGCACCTTCCCGCGCGATGGCGACGATGAAGGTGGCGGTGACGACATAGCCGATGCCGAACAGGCCATAGCTCAGCGTCAGCGCCACGAGCGGCCGCGTCCAGACGATCGACGGTTCGCGCCGCCCTCCGGCATGACCTTCCGGACGG
This sequence comes from Shinella sp. CPCC 101442, assembly GCF_024704725.1. Classification (GTDB taxonomy): domain Bacteria; phylum Pseudomonadota; class Alphaproteobacteria; order Rhizobiales; family Rhizobiaceae; genus Shinella. The sequence goes on from NZ_JALIQS010000003.1 coordinate 905,578, forward strand.
GGCAGGAGCCGGACGACGGCCGCAAGACCGATGGCACCGAGCAGCGCCCCGGCCAGCCAGTCGATGCGCCAGGTCGGAATGGCGAACGGCCCGATCAGCGACAGGAGATAGACCAGCACGGCCGAAACCGCGATGCCGCAGCCGACGCCGGAAAAATGCGCCATCTGCACACGCGGGTCACCGTGGCGCAGCCCGATGGAAAGCACGATGCCGGAGGTGAAGATCATGGCGAAGGCGCTGGCAAGCCCCGCCAGGAAGCGGACGACGGAGAGCGCGGCAACGCCCGAAAGCAGCCCCATGGCGACGAGCAGCACGACGGTGGACACCAAGGCCCCCAGGGCAATGCGCCGTTCGAGGCCCGCGGCCCAGCCATAGGCAGCAAGTACCGCACCGAGCAGATAACCCGCGAAATTGGCGGCGGCGATGATGCCGGCGTCAGCGGCGTTGAGCCCCAGGCCCGTCATCATGCCCGGCAGCACGGGCGTATAGAAGAAACGGCCGAGGCCCATGGCGACGGCCATCGCGATCGCGCCGGCCAAGGCCGCCCGGACGGGCTCGCGCGACAGAACTGGAGTGCGGTGCATCATGCCGTGACCATCGCACTGCAACATGGGCACGACAAACAAGATTAATTGATCGTCGGATCAGCGCCCGTGAAGGCTCAAGCTTGGAATGTTTAGCCCGGCAGCGTCACCACCAACGGTCCGTTGCGCGTTGCGACGACCGTATGCTCGAACTGCACCGTCGGCGCACTCGGCTCGCTGTAGAGCGTCCATTCGTCCCGGTCGCCGCTTTCCGCCCAGTTGGCGCCGAGCGACAGGAAAGGCTCGACCGTGAAGACAAGGCCATCCGTCATGCGGCGCTTTTCCTGCGGATCGGGCCAGGTGGCGATTTCCGTCGGCTCCTCGTGCAGCGAGCGGCCGACACCGTGGCTCGCCAGATTGGCGATCAGCGTGTAGCGGTTTTTTCGCGCGAATTCGCCGATGGCATTGCCGACCTGCGCCAGCGGCTTGCCGGCCTTCACTTCCTTGAGACCGACCCACAGCGCCCGTTTGCCATCCCGGCACAGCCGCTCCACGGCCGGCGTCGAGCGGCCGACGACGAAGGACGCGCCCGTATCGGCGAAGTAACCGTCGAGTACGGCGGAGACATCGATATTGACGAGATCGCCGTCCCGAATCACCCGGTCGCCCGGAATGCCATGCGCGACTTCCTCGTTGACGGAAATGCAGGTCGCGCCCGGAAACCTGTAGCAGCTTTCCGGCGCCGACTGGGCGCCCGCGGCTTCCAGCATGCGCCGGCCGATCAGGTCGAGTTCGGCCGTCGTCATACCGGGGCGCACCGCCGTCTGCATGTGCTGCAGTACATTGGCGCAAATCCGGCCGATGGCCTTCAGCCCGTTGAGGTCGTCGTCGTTCTCTAAAGTCATCGCATCTCTCTTTCGCGGGGCGTCCTATCACGCCCGCGCGCCGCTGTCAGGCGGAAGCAGGTTCGGCCTTGACCGATTGCTCCGCCAGCATCTCGCGCACGAGCGGCGCGACCCGGGTGCCGTACAACTCGATTCCGCGCAAAATTTGATCATGCGGCATAAGCCCGATCGCCATCTGCAGCAGGAAGCGATCGTTCCTGAAGATCTTCTGGTGCGCGACGATCTTCTTCGCCACCGTCTCGGGGTCGCCGAGGAACAGATGGCCGTTCGGCCCGGTTGCCTGATCGAACTGCGCCCGGCTCGTCGGTCCCCAGCCGCGCTCGCCGCCGATGCGGTTCATCACCGCGGCCTGCGGGCCGTAGAAGGCATCGGCCGCCGCTTCCGTGGTGTCAGCGATGAAGCCATGCACGTTGATGCTGGTCTTCAGCTTCGCCTCGTCCTGACCGGCGCGACGCGCGGCCTCGCGGTAGAGATCGAAGAGCGGCGCATAACGCGACGGCGTGCCGCCGATGATGGCGAGCGCCAGCGGCAGGCCATAGGCGCCGGCCCGCGCGACCGATTGCGGCGTACCGCCGACGGCGATCCAGATCGGCATCCTGCCCTGCGCCGGACGCGGATAGACGCCGAGCCCCGACAGCGGCGCGCGCATCGTGCCGTTCCAGGAAACCTTTTCCTGGTCGTTGATAGCGAGCAGCAGATCGAGTTTCTCTTCGAAAAGCGTATCGTAATCGTCCAGCGCATAGCCGAAGAGCGGGAAGGATTCGATGAAAGAGCCACGCCCCGCCATGATCTCCGCCCGGCCGCCCGAGATGAGGTCGACCGTCGAGAATTGCTGGAAGACGCGCACCGGATCATCCGACGAGAGCACGGTCACCGCGCTCGAAAGCCGGATGTTCTTCGTTCGCGCGGCGGCGGCGGCAAGCACGACGGCGGGCGCGGAAGCCGCATAGTCGGGCCGGTGATGCTCGCCGAGCCCGAAGACGTCGAGCCCCACCTGATCGGCGAGCTCGATCTCTTCGAGCAGGTTCTTCAACCGCTTCTCCCCTTCCCGCCCCTTGTCGGCAGCGTTGGGATCGACATCGGCGAATGTATAGAGACCAAGTTCCATGGGATGTTCCGGATGAGAGGATTTTCCCTCACATATGGCCGGGCTAGGCGGCTTGAAAGGCCCCCTCGGGAAACAGTGTGTTCACAGGGGCGTCTGCGCGGAACAAAACGGGGCGGTTTCCCGCCCCACAATTCGTCTAGAGTTTCGAAGCCACCTCTTCAAGCTGGCTGGCCACCTGCCCCCATCCCTCATGGAACCCCATCTTCTCATGCGCTTCGCAATCCTCCACGCTCCAGTGGCGTGCGATCGCGGTGTAGCGGGTCTTACCGTCTCCAAGGTCGTCGAAGAGGATTTCGGCGCTGAAGAAGGCCTTTTCCGTCGGCTTCCAGTCGGGGCCGAAGGCATCTGTCGTGATGATGCGCTTGTCCTTCTCCACCTTCAGGAAGACGCCGGTGGAATCCATGTGGAAACCCTCGGGACCGGTCATGACCGTGCGAAACTTGCCGCCATCGCGCGGGTCCATGTCGACGAGTTCAAGCGCATAGGGCTTGGGCATGAACCACTCCTTCAGGATTTCCGGCGTCGTCCAGGCCTTGAAGAGCTGAGCGGGCGTGGCGTTCAAGACGCGGGTCAGCACCAGTTCACGATTGTTGGCGGGCTTGATTTCGGCGGTCTCGGTCATGGTGTTCCTCCTCGTTGGAACATGGGTCGGTTCGTGGCAAGGACGGCCGGCGGGTAGACGATCCGACATCGAAACCGATTATTTTTCGGCCGCCGCCATCTCCCGCTGCATGCTGTCGAGATGCTGGCGGATATGGGCGGCCTCGGCCGGCGTGGTGGCGAGCGCAATGGCGCGGTCGAAGGCCTCATGCGCCTCGCGATAGCGGCCGAGCTGCTTGAGAAGTCCGCCGCGCAACCCATGAAAATAGAAATAGCCGGAGAGTTTTTCCGCCAGTGGCTCCACGAGCGCCAGTGCCGCCTCCGGCCCTTCCCGTTTGGCAACGGCGACCGCCCGGTTGAGCCGCACCACGGGCGACGGCTGCAGACGCTCCAGCGTCTGATAGAGCAGGTCGATCTGCAACCAGTCCGCCTCCGCGGCCGTCGTGGCACGGGCATGCAAGGCGGCTATCGCCGCCTGGATCTGGAAGGCGCCGGGCGTGCGGTGACGGATCGCCTTGTCGATCAGCACCAGTGCCTCGTCGATCAGGGCGCGATCCCACAACGAACGGTTCTGATCATCCAACAACACGATCTGGCCCTCCGCATCGAAACGGGCATCGAGGCGTGAATGCTGGAGCAAAAGCAGCGCCGTCAGCCCCATGATTTCCGATTCTGATGGAAACAGCGTCAAGAGCAGCCGCGCCAGCCGGATCGCCTCCGCGCAGAAGGGCGTATCGGCTCGATCCGGCGCGCCGGCCGAATACCCCTCGTTGAAGACGAGATAGAGCATCGCGGCAACAACCCCGAGCCGTTCGGCACGCGCCACGGCATCCGGCGTCTCGAAGGCAATGCCCGCGGCTCCCACCTTCGCCTTGGCGCGCGTGATGCGCTGCTCCATCGCCGCTTCCGAAACGAGGAAGGCTTTCGCGATCTGCTTCACCGACAGGCCGGACACGATGCGCAATGCCAGCGCGATCTGCTGTGTCGCCGGCAGGTCCGGATGGCAGCAGACGAAGAGCAGCCGCAGGATGTCGTCGCGGTAATGCGCGCCGTCCAGCCGGTCCGCCAGGTCGCTTTCCGTATCCTCCAGATCGGAGAGCACCTCCTCGGGCGGAAGCGGCTGGTGTTTTGCGCGCTTGCGCACCTGGTCTATGCCGCTGTTGCGGCCGACGAAGATGAGCCAGGCTGCCGGATCGCGCGGCGGGCCCTTTTCGGGCCAGGTCTTCAGCGCGCGAAGGCAGGCCTCCTGAAAAGCCTCCTCCGCAAGGTCGAGGTTGCGGAAGTAGCGCAGGAGCGCGCCCATGGCCTGCGGCCGCGCCGATGTCAGCGCCAGATCGATCCAGGCAAGCTCCGTCATTTTATGGGTACTCCCGGATTGAAGAACTGCAGCGGCCGGATTTCATAGGTGCCGTTCGCCGGATTGGCGGCGGAAAGCTCGCGCGCGAAGGTGATCGCCTCGTCCAGCGTTTCCGCCTCGAGCACGAAGAAGCCGAGGAATTGCTCCTTGGTTTCAGCAAACGGACCATCCATGACGATATCGTCCGTCGCGCCCTTGCGCACCGTGACTGCCGCCGTCGTGGGCATCAGCCGCGCGACGGGACCGAGCTTGCCGGCTTCGGCATAACGCTGGTTGACGGCGCCAAGATCGGCCATGACCTTGTCGTCCATCTCCTTGCTCCAGGCAGAGACTTCGCTTTCGCTATCGTAACAAAGAACGGCATACAGCATGGTGAACTCCCGTTGGCTGAAAGACGTAGGAGTAGCGTCTCAACCGACAGGGCGCACCGGATTATTTTTGGATTTTGAGTGAGAGGCGCGGGTTAGGTCGAATTCGACTTACGCCCTTTGCGATTTTTTAAACCGGAACGTGAAATGAAACAACACCAGAAGTTGTTTCTATAATTTACGTAAGTAGCCGAAATGCCGTGGTGGATGCATGTCATTGGTTTTTTGTTGGGCGTTGCTGGCATAATCGCTGGCATCGTGTTTCGCCCATTCTGGCTATCCGATTGGGGAATGCCCACGCTTCTTCTGATCTTGTTCGTCGGAACAGCGGTGATCTGTGGATATGGTGGGCCTGGAAAGCCGCTCGACCCGCTCTTCGGGCTTGCATGCGGATGCCTGATGATGATCGGGACTGGGGTCGCGTTGTATTCCCATCCAATCATCGGCCTAGCAACCATTTTTGGACTAGGCTACCTCGGATCAAAAACGAAATTTGTCAAAAACAGACATAAAGAATGAAGCTGTAACGTCTGTGTGTCGCAGCAGATGAGAACACGGAAGGTGGTCACGAATGGCTCAGATCTTGAACACGTCGTCCTGCCAGAACACAATCACGTAACCACCATTGGGCTCGGCCTCATCCGCCCAGGCGCGTAATTGCGCATGATACGGCTCGCGCCGCCAGATATCGGGATGGTCGGGATCGACGAGAACGGTGATCTGCGGCCCCTGCCGGTAGATCATCATATGCGAGCGGGATGGCTCCCACTCCTGCCCGAGCGATTCATCGACCATCCAGAGACAGAGAAAATCCCGACAGACCGATGGCCGGTCCGCATAGATCGAACAGCCCTCGCCTTCGATGCAATGCCGGCACCAGGCATTGGCCGGCTTGTCGAACAGATCGATATCCGGCAGCCGGCAACAGAGGGTGCAGGTACCGCAGGATCGGCCGGCGACGATGGTCGGGGATGGGTGCATGGGCGACGCATAGCATCCGCAGGCGCTGCCTTGAAGGGGTAGGAAGCTACCCCGCGCTCAGCGTGCGCCGCACCGCATCCTTCCAGCCCTTGATCTTCACCGTGCGGGTCTTCTCGTCCATCTTCGGTTCGAAGCGCGTGTCGCGTGCCCAGGATTTGGCGAACCCCTTGCGATCCGGCCACACGCCCGCGCGCTGGCCGGCGAGCCAGGCGGCGCCCAGCGCCGTCGTCTCCAGAATGGTCGGGCGATCGACGGGCGCGTCCAAAATGTCGGAGAGGCGCTGCATGGTCCAGTCGGAAGCGACCATGCCGCCATCGACGCGCAACACCGTTTCCTTGCCGTTGGCCTTCCAGTCCCTGTGCATGGCGTCGAGCAGGTCGCGCGTCTGATAGCAGACGGCCTCAAGAGCAGCGCGGGCGAATTCCGCCGGTCCTGTGTTGCGCGTCATGCCGTAGATGGCAGCGCGGGCTTCCGGGTCCCAATGCGGCGCGCCAAGTCCGGTGAAGGCGGGCACGAGATAGACGTTCTGCGTCGGATCGGCCTTGGCTGCGAGATCGCCGGTATCGGGTGCCGCCTTGATGACCTTCAGCCCGTCGCGCAGCCACTGCACGGCCGCCCCCGCGATGAAGATCGATCCCTCCAGCGCATAGGTCGTCTCGCCGTCGAGACGGTAGGCGATGGTGGTGAGCAGGCGGTTCTTCGAACGCACCATGTCGGCGCCGGTGTTGAGCAGCGCAAAACAGCCGGTGCCGTAGGTGGATTTCATCATGCCCGGCTCGAAGCAGGCCTGGCCGATGGTCGCCGCCTGCTGGTCGCCGGCAACGCCGAGGATCGGGATTTCCGCACCGAACAGGCTTTTTTCCGTCACGCCGAAATCGGCCGCGCAATCGAGAACCTCGGGCAGCATGGTTTTCGGCACGCGCAGGATGTCGAGCAGTTCATCGTCCCAGTCATTCGTCGCGATGTTGTACATCAGCGTGCGGCTGGCATTGGTGGCATCCGTCACATGCGACTTACCGCCCGTCAGGCGCCAGATCAGGAACGTGTCGATCGTGCCAAAGCACAGGTCGGCCTTCGCGCCCCGTGCGCGTGCGCCCTTCACATTGGAGAGCATCCAGGAGAGCTTGGTGCCGGAGAAATAGGGGTCGAGCAGCAGACCCGTCTTCTTCGTGAAGGTCTTTTCGAGATCCTGCTTCTTCAGCTTGTCGCAGTAGGAGGCCGTGCGGCGGTCCTGCCAGACGATGGCGTTGTGGATCGCCTTGCCGCTCTCGCGTTCCCAGACGACGACCGTCTCGCGCTGGTTGGTGATGCCGATGGCGGAAATGTCGGCGGCCTTGACGTCGGCCTTCTTCAAAGCGGCCTTGACCGACCAGACAACGCTTTCCCAGATCTCTTCCGGATCATGTTCGACCCAGCCGGACTGCGGAAAGATCTGCGTGAATTCCTTCTGCCCGGATCCGACGACCTTCTGGTTGCCGTCGAAGACGATCGCCCGGCTCGATGTCGTGCCCTGATCGATCGCGAGAACATATCCGCTCATGCAGTCCTCCCATTGAGGGCCTCTCCCGGGCCCTTCGAAATCTTCAATACGATAGAAAAACGAATGTCAAAGGAAAATAAAACGCAACTCCGTTTCGCGCCCAGCGGGACTGTAACGCGTGGAAAACGCAATTGTCATCGCTTGAGTTTTAGGCGTAGGCTACCGCAAAGCAGCATGAACTGGAGATTGCAAGCATGAAAAGCGTCGTCGTCACCGGCTCCACCAGCGGCATCGGTCTCGCCATTGCCAGCGCCTTTGCGGAAACCGGCGCCAATGTCGTCATCAACGGCTTCGGCGATGCCGCTGAAATCGAGGCTATCAGGACAAAACTCGACGGCCTCGGCAAGGGCCGCGTCCTCTATCATCCCGCCGACATGACAAAGCCGCACGAAATCTCCGACCTCATCCAGACGGCGGTGGAGGAGTTCGATGGCGTCGACATCCTCGTCAACAATGCCGGCATCCAGCATGTGGAAAAGATCGAAGACTTTCCGCCGGAAAAGTGGGACCAGATCATCGCAATCAACCTGTCCAGTTCCTTTCACACCATCCGCGCCGCCGTGCCGCACATGAAGCGCAAGGGCTGGGGCCGCATCATCAACGTCGCCTCCGCGCACGGCCTCGTCGCCTCGCCCTTCAAGTCGGCCTATGTGGCGGCAAAGCACGGCGTCATGGGCCTGACGAAGACCGTGGCGCTGGAAGTGGCCGAAGACCGCATCACCGCCAATACGATCTGCCCCGGCTACGTGCTGACGCCGCTCGTCGAAAAGCAGATCCCCGATACGGCGAAGGCGCGCGGTATCAGCGAGGCGCAGGTGAAGTCCGACGTCATGCTGAAATTCCAGCCGACCAAGGAATTCGTCGGCACGGACGAGGTGGCGGCGATCGCACTTTTCCTCGCCTCGGATGCGGCAAAGTCGATCAACGGCACCCATATATCCGTCGATGGCGGCTGGACCGCCCAGTAAGGCACGCACATGAGCACGGACACCGGCAGCATCCGCTTCATCCTCAACGGCGAGGACATTTCGCTGCGCCATGTCCCGCCGACAGGCACCCTGCTCGACTGGCTGCGCCTACGCCGCCGCCTCACCGGCACCAAGGAGGGTTGCGCGGAGGGCGACTGCGGCGCCTGTACCGTGCTCGTCGGCCGCGTGGTCGAGGGGCGGCTTGCCTATGAGAGCGTCAATGCCTGCATCCGCCTGCTGGGCTCGATGAATGCCACCCACATCGTGACCGTCGAGTATCTGGCAGGCAGCGACGGTGTGTTGCATCCCGTGCAGCAGGCGATGGTCGACTATCACGGCTCGCAATGCGGCTTCTGTACGCCCGGCTTCGTCATGTCGCTCTACGGGCTCTGGCTTTCCGATCCGGCGCCGAACCGCGCCCGGATCGAAAAGGCGCTGCAAGGCAATCTCTGTCGCTGCACCGGCTACGAACCCATCATCCGCGCCGCTGAAGCGGTTGCCGAGGCGCGGCCGAGTGCCGTCTTCGATCCCATCGAGCGAACGCGAGCGGAAGTTCTCGCCAAGCTGACATCCATGGCCCCGCAGGACACCATCCGCGTCAGCGACGGCGATGGCCGCGTGATCGTGCCGGCCTCGCTTGACGACCTCGCCGCCGTGCTGGCGGAAGAGCCGAAAGCCACCGTCGTCGCCGGTAGCACCGATGTCGGCCTCTGGGTGACGAAACAGTTCCGCGATCTCAATCCGGTCGTCTTCATCAACCACCTCACCGAGTTGCAATCCCTCGAGGAAACGACGGAAGGTATCCGCATCGGTGCCGGCGTCACATATTCGCAGGCCTTCGCCACGCTCTGTCGCCGCTTCCCGGCGCTCAGCCCGCTGATCGACCGCATCGGCGGCGAGCAGGTGCGCAACATGGGCACGATAGGCGGCAACATCGCCAACGGTTCGCCCATCGGCGACACCCCGCCGGCCCTGATCGCGCTCGGCGCCACCCTCACCCTGCGCTCCAGGGAGGGCCCGCGCGAACTGCCGCTCGAACGCTACTTCATCGAGTACGGCAAGCAGGATCGCCGCCCGGGCGAATTCGTCGAAAGCCTCTTCGTGCCGGACCTGCCGGCCGACACCCACTTCGCCGTCTACAAGATTTCCAAGCGTCGCGACGAGGACATCTCCGCCCTTTGCGCCGCCTTCCGCGTCACGCTTGCGCCTGACGGCACCGTCGCCGACGTCCGCCTCTGCTTCGGCGGCATGGCCGGCACGCCGAAGCGCGCGGCAACCGTCGAGGCCGCCCTCCTCGGCAAACCGTGGACGGAAGCCACAATCGAGGCAGCCCGTCCGGCCTTCGAAACGGACTACAAGCCGCTCACCGACTGGCGCGCCACGGCGGAGTACCGCCTGCTGGCGGCAAAGAACCTGCTGATCCGCTTCTTCCTCGAAACGTCAGGCGAAATCGTACAGGTCCGCCGCTTCGAAGACGTGGCGTAAGGCGCGAAGGAGACCTGTGATGGACCAATCCACCTTCGAAGACCGCAAGGCGATTTCCGCGCCGATGCATGCATCGCTGCGCCACGATTCGGCGCACAAACACGTCTCCGGCACCGCCGACTACATCGATGACATGCCGGAGCCCGACGGTACGCTGCATGCCGCGCTCGGCATGGGCGACCGGGCGCATGCGGAAATTCTCTCCGTCGATCTCTCGGCCGTGAAGGCCTTTCCGGGCGTCGTTCTGGTCCTGACCGCAAAGGACATGCCGGGCGAAAACGACATCAGTCCCTCCCACCGTCATGACGAGCCGGTGCTGGCCGAAGACAAGGTGGAATTCCATGGCCAGGCGATCTTCTGCGTCATCGCCGAGACCCGCGACATCGCGCGCCGCGCCGCGCGCCTGGCAAAAATAGAATACCGCGACCTGCCGCACTGGACCGACGTTACCGATACGCTCGAAAACGGCGGCACGCTCGTCACCGAGCCGCTGACGCTGAAACGCGGCGATGCGGAAGGCGCGCTGGAAACAGCACCGAACCGCGTGAAAGGCCAGATGCGCGTCGGCGGGCAGGATCACTTCTATCTCGAAGGCCATATCGCGCTTGCCATTCCCGGTGAGGACGACGAGATCACCGTCTGGTCCTCCACGCAGCACCCAAGCGAGGTGCAGCACATGGTCGCCCATGTGTTGGGCGTGCCCTCCAATGCCGTCACCGTGCAGGTGCGCCGCATGGGCGGCGGTTTTGGCGGCAAGGAGACGCAGGGCAACCAGTTTGCGGCACTCGCCGCCGTCGCTGCCAAGCGGTTGAACCGCGCCGTCAAATTCCGCCTCGACCGCGACGAGGACATGACGGCGACCGGCAAGCGCCACGACTTCCTCGTCGATTACGAGGTCGGCTTCGATGGCGACGGCCGCATCGAGGCGGTGAAGGCGAACTATGCCGCCCGCTGCGGCTATTCCTCCGACCTCTCCGGTCCCGTCACCGACCGTGCGCTCTTTCATGCGGACAACGCCTATTTCTACCCGCATGTCCTGCTGACTTCGCAACCCTTGAAGACGCACACCGTCTCCAATACCGCCTTCCGCGGCTTCGGCGGGCCGCAGGGCCTTGTCGGTGGCGAGCGCATGATCGAGGAGATCGCCTACACGCTCGGCAAGGATCCGCTGGAGATCCGCAAGGCCAATTTCTACGGCCTGCCCGGTTCAGAGCGCGTGCTGACGCCCTATCACCAGACCGTCGAGGACAACATCATCCACCGTATCGTGGATGAGCTGGAGGCCTCATCCGACTATCAGGCCCGCCGCAAGGCCGTCCTCGCGTTCAATGAGACGAGCCGCGTCATCCGCAAGGGTATCGCGCTGACGCCGGTAAAATTCGGCATCTCCTTTACGGCCACCTGGTACAATCAGGCCGGTGCGCTGGTGCATGTCTATCAGGACGGCTCGATCCATCTGAACCATGGTGGAACGGAGATGGGCCAGGGCCTGTTCACCAAGGTGGCGCAGGTGCTGGCCGATGCCTTCCAGGTCGATGTTTCCCGCGTAAAAATCACCGCGACGACGACGGCGAAAGTGCCGAACACCTCGGCGACCGCCGCCTCCTCGGGTTCCGACCTGAACGGCATGGCGGCCTACGACGCCGCGCGCCAGATCAAGCAGCGCCTGGTCGCCTTCGCCGCGGAAAAGTGGGGCGTGAGCCCGGATGAGGTCGCCTTCGTGCCGCACCATGTGCGCGTTGGCGAGGCGCTGATCCCCTTCCCCGATTTCATCAGGCAGGCCTATATGGCCCGCGTGCAACTCTCCGCCGCCGGCTTCTACAAGACGCCGAAGATCCATTGGGACCGGGCGAAGGGCATGGGCACACCCTTCTACTACTTCGCCTACGGCGCCTCCGTCTCGGAAGTCTCGATCGATACGCTGACCGGCGAATATCATGTCGACCGCGTGGATATCCTGCATGATGTCGGCCACTCGCTGAACCCGGCCATCGACAGGGGCCAGGTCGAAGGCGCCTTCGTGCAGGGCATGGGCTGGCTGACGACGGAGGAACTATGGTGGGACGACAGGGGACGGCTTCGCACACACGCCCCTTCCACCTACAAGATCCCGCTCGCCTCTGACCGCCCGAAGATCTTCAACGTCGAGCTCGCCGAATGGGCTGAGGCCGCCGAACCCACGATCGGCCGCTCCAAGGCGGTCGGCGAACCGCCCTTCATGCTCGCGGTCTCCGTTCTGGAGGCCCTCTCCATGGCCGTCGCCAGCACGGCCGATTATCGCCTCTGCCCCAAACTCGATGCTCCCGCCACGCCCGAGCGCGTGCTGATGACCATCGAACGGCTGAAGGCACAAAAAGAAGAGTGAAATGAACTTTCTACAGGACAGTATCGAGGGCTTTCTCGCCCGCGAACATCGCGTCATCATCATCGAAATCACCACCACCAAAGGCTCGGCGCCGCGCGACGAAGGCACCTTCATGCTGGTCGCGCCGACCGAAATCCACGGCACCATCGGCGGCGGACAACTCGAATATATCGCCATCGAAAACGCGCGAAAGCTGCTGGCCGATGCCGGCGGCGAGGTGAAACTCGACATTCCCCTCGGCCCCGAGATCGGCCAATGCTGCGGCGGCCGCGTCGAGATGACCTTCATTGTCGCCGATGAAGAAGCCCGCCGCGCGCTCGAAAGGCGCCTCGCGGAAGAGGAGCGGCAGAAGCCGCAGGTCTGGATATTCGGCGCCGGCCATGTCGGCCGGGCGCTCGCGGAAACGCTGACCCTGCTGCCCCTCAAGGCCTTCGTCGTCGAAGCGCGCGAGACGGAACTCGCTCAATTGACCTCGGAGGTGCACCATCGCCTGGCCGCCATGCCGGAGGCGCTGATCGCGGATATACCGGCAGGCTCCGCCGTCGTGATCGTCACGCATGATCACGCACTCGATTTCCTGATCGGCAGGCAGGCGCTCGGCCGGAGCGATCTGGCCTATATCGGCATGGTCGGCTCGAAATCGAAACGCGGCACGTTCCTGCACTATCTCGAAGAACAGGGCGTCGAACGTGGCGAAGCCGACCGGCTGGTGTTGCCGATCGGCGGAAGCGCCGTCGACGACAAGCGCCCCGAGGTCATCGCCGCGATGACGGCCTCGGAAATGCTTCTCGCCTTCGCGCAATGGCGCAAGGCCACCTAGCCACGGCCATCGAGAAAACCGAGGTCCCGTTTCAGGTGGTCGGACAGTTCGTCCGCCGCCAGCCACGGCAGGCGGCGGCTGCGTCGGCGAAATGAAAAGGCGAGAGAGAGCTTATGCCACAAGCCGGCCAGCCGGTTGCGTTCGCGTCGCACCGGTACTGTCTCTACGATGCATGTCATGGTAAAACCTCGTAAATTCCATCTATTGCTTGCAGGATGCGCCCAGAAATGATGGAACTCCAATCGAACCTTCGTCTGCATTCATAAAGAGAACTTGGCCTTGAAGATGTCGCGCAATTTCCCGCTGAACGCGCTTCGTGTCTTCGAGGCGGCTGCGCGGCATGCCAGTTTTACCCGCGCGGGCGACGAACTCGGCATGACGCAGACGGCCGTCAGCTACCAGATCAAGCTTCTGGAGGAGACGCTGGGCGAAACGCTGTTCCTGCGCCAGCCGCGGCAGGTTCTGCTGAGCGAGGCGGGCGAACGTCTGGCGCCGAAAGTCGGGGAAGGCCTAGCGAAACTCGCCGAGGCCGTGGCGGACCTCAAGGGGGCGACGGAACACAAGCTGCACATCCACTCGACGCCGACCTTCGCCACGCAATGGTTAAGCCGGACGCTGGGCGATTTCCAGCTCAAGCATCCGAACATCGCCGTGCGGCTTTCCACGTCGCAGGACATCATCGACTTTTCCAAGGAAGAGGCGGATGTCTCGATCCGCTGGGGCAAGGGCGACTGGTCGGGCCTGACCAGCCACCGCATCATGCGCATGGACTTCACGCCCATGCTGAACCCGGCGCTGGCCGAATCGATCGGCGGTATCCGGGAGCCTTCCGACCTCCTGAAGTTGCCGATCATCAGCCCGCCGGATATCTGGTGGCGCACGTGGTTTTCCGCCGCCGGCATCGACAATCCGGGGCTCGAACGCTTCCCCCCGAACGAACTCGGCATCCAGACCATCGATGCGCAGGTGGCCATGAACGGTCAGGGCGTCGCAATCCTCAATCCCGGTCATTTCCGCATGGAGATCGCCGCCGGCCTGCTCTACCAGCCCTTCGATCTCACCTGCAACGACGGCCGCGACTACTGGCTCGCCTATCCGGAAAACCGTCGCAACATTTTGAAAATCCGCGCATTTCGCGATTGGATTCTGGCAACGATGCCGGAGGAGGCGTAAAGTGTTGCGGACTAAACCGGAGTTCAGATCTTGAGCGTTGCCTTCATGAAGGAAGAAAGTGCCGAAACAGCAGCGGAAACCCTGCTGCCCGAACGGCCGATTTCTCCCCATCCCAACCTTGTCACCGAGACAGGCCTGAAGGCGCTGGAAACGCAGCTCGCCGAGGCGCGCGCAGCCTTCGAAGCGGCAAACGCGATCGAGGACATCAATGAGAAACGTCGCCAGCTCGCCGGCCCCTCACGCGACCTGCGCTATCTGGTCGAGCGGCTGCGCACCGCGCAGGTAATGGCCGATCCGGTATCGACCGAAAACGTGGCCTTTGGCAGCACGGTGAAATTCAGCCGCGATGACGGGCGGGTGCAGACCTATCGCATCGTCGGCGAGGACGAGGCCGATCCCAAGGCTGGCACGATCTCCTATGTCTCGCCGGTGGCCCGCCTGCTCCTCGGCAAAGGCATCGGCGACGTCGTGACGCTGAATGGACAGGAACTGGAGATCGTCGCGATTTCCTGAGAGGACCGTGCGCCAGGCGCTATCGCCTGCCGTCCAGTTCGGGATAGTGACGGAACAGGTCGTGCTCGTTGCCGGGAAGACGGCGCTCGCTTGCGAGATAGGCGCTGACCTTCGGATGCTCGGCGACCGCCAAGCACAGAGCCCTGGCCTTGGGGTAGCGCTCATCCAGGCTGTTCATGAGCTTCGGGAAGGCATAGGTCAGGCCGTCCATGACCTGGAACAGCGAAAGATCCGCATAGCTAAGCCGGTTGCCGACGAGATACGCCGGGCCTTCGGGGTTGCGCGTCAGGATGCCCTCGAACCAATCGAGGAATTTCGGAACGCGCTCGTCGCGGAACTCGCGGGCGCGGCGCTGTGATTCGGGCTTCTGGTTCTCGTAATATTCGCCCGCGCCGATCGGATGGTGCACGTCATGACCTTCGAGAACGAAGTCGGCGATGGTCAATTGGATCTGGTGCGTCCAGAGTTTCTGCTGCGGCGCTTTTGGCGCAAGATCGAGCCTGTCGCCGAGATAGAGCAGAATGGCGGCAACCTGCCCGACCACCACCTCGCCGTCCCTCAGGAAGGGCGGTGCGAAGGATGGCGTGGCCACCTCGCCGCTCACCCGCGCGATGACGCCGTCGCCCTCCTCCCGCGCAACGTCGCGGTAGGGCGCGCCAGCCGCTTCCAGCGCAAGACGGATAAATTCGCCGCGCCCCTGAATACCTGTCCAGTAGTAGAGTTCGTAGGCCATGCCCCAGAATACACCTGACCGGGCAGAGGTTCCATCCCGCATTGCCGTCGCGGCGCGATCCGCCCTTCCCTCGCCCGCGAATCTTGCGCAATGTGCGTGGGCAAAGACGAGAGAAGGGAACGCCGCGCATGTATGAATATGCCATCGCCTGGGAATGGATGACCTTTGCCGTCCGCTGGCTGCATGTCATCACCGCCATCGCCTGGATCGGCTCGTCCTTCTATTTCATCGCGCTGGACCTCGGCCTCATGAAGCGTCCGCATCTGCCGGCGGGAGCCTATGGCGAGGAATGGCAGGTGCACGGCGGCGGCTTCTACCATATCCAGAAATACCTGGTGGCGCCGGCCTCCATGCCCGAGCACCTGACCTGGTTCAAATGGGAAAGCTACATGACCTGGCTTTCCGGCTTCGCGCTGCTCTGTCTGGTCTATTACGGCGGCGCCGATCTTTTCCTGATAGACCGCAGCGTGCTCGACGTATCGACGCCGGCTGCGATCGGGATCTCGCTCGCCTCGCTGGCGCTTGGCTGGATCCTCTACGACCTTCTCTGCAAATCGCCGCTCGGAAAAAACACCTGGGGACTGATGATCGTCCTCTATTTCATTCTCGTCGCCATGGCCTGGGGCTATACGCAGGTCTTCACCGGCCGCGCTGCCTTCCTGCATCTCGGCGCCTTTACCGCGACGATTA
The DNA here is from genome assembly GCF_024704725.1 of Shinella sp. CPCC 101442. GTDB lineage: Bacteria > Pseudomonadota > Alphaproteobacteria > Rhizobiales > Rhizobiaceae > Shinella. The sequence continues at coordinate 921,708 of NZ_JALIQS010000003.1, forward strand.
TGTCGGCCAACGTGTTCTTCATCATCATGCCGAACCAGCGGGTGGTGGTGGCGGACCTCATTGCCGGCCGCACGCCCGATCCGAAATACGGCGTCATCGCCAAGCAGCGCTCGACCCACAACAACTACCTGACGCTGCCCGTCATCTTCTTCATGCTGTCGAACCACTATCCGCTCGCCTTTGCGACGGCCTTCAACTGGATCATCGCCGCCCTCGTCTTCCTGATGGGCGTGACGATCCGGCACTGGTTCAACACGACCCATGCCCGCAAGGGCAAGCCGACCTGGACCTGGCTCGTCACGGCCCTGCTCTTCCTCCTCATCATGTGGCTTTCCACCGTGCCGAAGGTGCTGAGCGGCGAGACGGCGGATGCCGGCCTTGCCCCTTCCGCGGAACGCTTTGCCGCCAACAGCCATTTCCCCGCCGTGCGCGATCTCGTCTCCACCCGCTGTTCGATGTGCCATGCGGCCGAACCCGCCTGGGAGGGCTTGCGCGCGGCACCGAAAGACGTCGTGTTCGAAAGCGAAACGGCAATTGCCCTGCACGCCCGCGAAATCTACCTGCAGGCGGGGCGCAGCCATGCCATGCCGCCGGGTAACGTCACCGGAATGACGAAGGAAGAACGCGCCCTCATCACCGCCTGGTTCGAAACGTCGGTAGAAGGAAGCTGAGCGCCATGACCAAGACCCTCATCCGCGGACGCCTTCTCTCCTTTCTCCGCCGCCCCGAGGCAATCGACGACACGGCAAGCTATCGCTACGAGGAGGACGGCGGCCTGCTGGTCGAGGACGGCAGGATCGTTACCGCCGGCGCCTACGAGACAGTGCGCCTTGAAGCACCCGAGGACGTGGAGGAGATCGACCATCGCCCGCATCTCATCCTGCCGGGCCTCATCGATACGCACGTGCATTTCCCGCAGATGCAGGTCATCGGCTCCTATGCCGCAAACCTGCTCGAATGGCTGAACACCTACACCTTCCCGGAGGAATGCCGCTTCGTCGAAAGCGAGCACGCCGCCCGCATCGCCCGGCATTTCTACGACGAGATGATCCGCCAGGGCACGACGACCGCCGTTGCCTACTGCTCCGTGCACAAGACCTCGGCCGACGCCTATTTCGCCGAGGCGCTGAAGCGCGGCATGCGCATGATCGGCGGCAAGGTGATGATGGACCGCAACGCCCCGCAGGGTCTGCTCGACACCCCGGAAATGGGGTACGACGAGACCCGCGCCGTCATCGCCGAATGGCATGGCAAGGGCCGCAACCACGTCGCCATCACGCCGCGCTTCGCCATCACCTCCACGCCGGCGCAGATGGAGATGGCTGCGGCGCTCGCCCGCGAATTCCCCGACCTGCACATCCAGACGCATCTGTCGGAAAACCACGACGAGATCCGCTTCACTAGCGAACTCTATCCCGAGGCCATCGACTACACGGATGTCTATGCGAAATACGGCCTGCTCGGCCCCAAAAGCCTGTTCGGCCATTGCATCCACCTGTCGGAGCGCGAGGCGGATGCGATGAGCGAGGCCGGTGCGGTGGCGGTGCACTGCCCCACCTCCAACCTCTTCCTCGGCTCCGGCCTCTTTCCGCTGAAGACGCTGTCACGGCGCGAAAAGCCGGTGCGCATCGCCGTCGCGACCGATGTCGGCGGCGGCACGAGCTATTCCATGCTGAAGACCATGGACGAGGCCTACAAGATCCAGCAATTGCTCGGCGAGCGGCTGAACCCCTTCGAGAGTTTCTACCACATGACGCTCGGCAATGCCGAGGCGCTCTCCCTTTCGGATCGCATCGGCACGCTGGAGGCCGGCACGGATGCCGACTTCGTGGTGTTCGATGCGGCCGCAACGCCCGCCATGGCACTGAAGATGGAAGTGGTGCGTTCGCTCGCGGACGAACTCTTCCTGCTCCAGACGCTCGGCGACGACCGCGCGGTGCGCGAGACCTACGTGGCCGGCAAGGCGATGAAGGCGCTGCTTTAAGCCGTTCCAGCAAAAGCGCGAAGCGGTTTTGCCTGCGCAATTGCGAAGAAACTAGCTGCCGCGATAGGTCGAATAGCTGTAGGCCGAGAGCAGCAGCGGCACGTGATAGTGGCTCGTCGGATCGGCAACGCCGAAGCGCAGCGGGATGCGGTCGAGGAAGGCGGGCTCGGTAACAGCCGCACCGCTCTCGCGCAGATAGTCGCCGGCATGGAAGACGAGTTCATAGGTGCCGGCCATGAAGCCGACACCTTCGACGAGCGGAGAATCGACGCGACCGTCCGCGTTCGTGATGGTGCTCACGATATGTTGGTGCTCACCGTTCTCGATCCAGTAGAGATCGACCTTCAGGCCCGCGGCGGGCCTGCCGAGCGCGGTGTCGAGAACATGGGTCGTGAGGCGGCCGATCTTGCTCATGCGTCCTCTCAGGGTTTCTCGATGACGAAGGGTTCCTCAAGGAAGAACTCTTCCAGGTTGACGCCGCCGCCGAGGCGGTCGACGACGAGGAAATCGCTGACGGCGCCGACCGCGATCAGCGGATGGTGCCAGACATTGCGGCGGTAGTTCACCCCCTGCCGCCCGCCGGCGCGAAACACCTGCGGCTTGCCGGGCCTGCCGTCCACGTCTTCCGCCACCACCACCAGCCACGGCCGGTCATCGAGCGGCGAAAAGCTCTGGCTGCCGAAGGGATGGCGCTCCATCATATCCACGGCATAGGGGAAGGATCGGGGCGCGCCGCGAAACAGGTTGATGATCACCTTCGCATCCTCGCCCACCGCCTCGGCCTCGGCAAGCGCGTGATAGCGCTCGGTCGTGCCGCCGTTGATATAGCGCATCGACGCGGGATCGGCCTCGATGACGGTGCCGAAGGGCGCAAACGCCTCTCGCGTCAGGGGTTGGATTTCGAGCTTCTCAGCCATCGGACAGCCCTCCCGGGGAGAGGAAGGGCAGTCGTAGGTCATCGGGCATTGTCAATCTCCGGGGAGCAGAGCAGTCAATCTCAGGAGCGCGATGCGCTCCACCTGGGTTTTCGCGGTTTCGAACTCGACCTCGGCCGAATTGCCGACGCGGGCTTCGAAGGCCTCGAGAATATCATCCTTGGTAAGCCCCTTCACGGCAATGATGAAGGGGAAACCGTACTTCTCCGTATAGGCCGTGTTGAGTTCCGTAAAGCGGGCATGTTCGGCCGGCGTCAAACGGTCGAGGCCCGCACCGGCCTGTTCCTTGCGGCTGTCCTCGGTGAGGCCGCCGGCAATCGCCAGCTTGCCGGCAAGGTCCGGGTGGGCAACGAGCACGCCGAGCTGCTCGGAATGGCTCGCCTTGCGGAAGGCATCGGTGAGTGCCGCATGCACGCCGCTTGCCGTCAGCGGCTCGGCGACGGCATCGGCGTCTAGCGCACGCTCGGCGATGAACGGGGAATGCTCGAAGACGCCGCCGAAGCGGTCGAGGAAGTCGGCCCGGTCGATCATGCGCCTTTCACCTTCGACGGATGATGGTTCTCGATCCAGTGGCGCGCGATATCGATGCGGCGCGGAATCCAGACCTTCTCATGACCGAGCACGTAGTCGACGAAGCGAGCGAGCGCTGCCGCGCGACCCGGACGACCGACGAGGCGGCAATGCAGACCGATGCTCAGCATCTTCGGACTGCCTTCCGCGCCCTCCTGGTAGAGCACGTCGAAGGCGTCCTTCAGATAGGTGAAGAACTGGTCGCCCGTGTTGAAGCCCTGCGGGGTCGCAAAACGCATGTCATTGGTTTCGAGCGTATAGGGGATGATGAGGAAGGGCTCGCCATCGAGGCCCGGCACCCAGAACGGCAGGTCGTCTGCGTAGGAATCCGAGGAATAGACGAAGCCGCCCTCTTCCATGACGAGGCGCAGCGTGTTGTCCGAAGGCTTGCCCTGATACATGCCGAGCGGGTGCGAACCGGTCAGCTCCTTGTGCAGGCGCACGGCCTCGCGAATATGCTCGCGTTCCTTCTCCTCGGAAAAGTCCTTGTATTCCAGCCAGCGGTAACCGTGGCTGGCGATTTCCCAGCCGGCTTCCTTCATGGCGGCGACGGCCTCCGGATTGCGCGCCATGGCAAGCGTCACGCCATAGACGGTCGTGGTGACGTTGCGGCTGGTGAACAGCCGGTGCAGGCGCCAGAAACCGGCGCGCGAACCGTATTCGTAGATCGATTCCATGTTGAGGTTGCGCTGGCCCGGCCAGGGCTGCGCACCGACGATCTCCGACAGAAGGTTTTCCGACGCCGCATCGCCATCGAGGATGCAGCTCTCAGCGCCCTCTTCGTAGTTCACGACGAACTGGACGGCGATGTTGGCGTCGCCAGGCCAGCGAACTTGCGGCGGATTGCGGCCGTAGCCGATCAGGTCGCGCGGATAGGTCTTTTCTGTCATTCGGTCACCTTCGCAAGGGGGACGGTCGAAACGGAATCTGATGTTCACCCCCGTAAAGAGGAACCATTACCGCCTTGCGCCGTTTTCTGTCCATTACATGCAAGGAGAAACACCTATGGTCATGCAGGATGCAAACATTCGCGAAACCCAGGATCTCATCGCCAGCGACAAGGTGGAGGGCACAAGCGTCTACGGCGCCGATGGCAAACACATTGGCTCGGTGGAACGCCTGATCCTCGACAAGCGCAGCGGCCATGTCTCCTACGCGGTCTTGAGCTTCGGCGGCTTCCTCGGCATCGGTCACGATCATTATCCGCTGCCGTGGGGCAAGCTCGCCTATGACGAAGGTCTTGGCGGCTACCGTGTCGATCTGACGAAGGAACAGGTCGAAGCCGCACCGCACTATGAAAGCGATGCGGAATACGACTGGAACCGCCGCAACGGCAAGGTGATCCACGATTATTACGGCGTTCCGCCCTACTGGATGTAAGGCGGCGTCAGATCCGGCCCGCTTGCTCGATATGAGCAGTCACGGTGAATGAGGGTGGTACGTCAAGCGTGCCGCCCTCGATCTCATCAAGCACAGTGCGGGCAAGCGCGTGCGCAAGACCGAAACTCACCTTGAAGCCACCCGTCATCAGGCTGAGATTGGCGTGATCCGGATGCCGCCCCACCATCGGCTCGCGGCCGATTGCCTTGGGGCGCAGGCCCGCCCAGCGCTGTACTACCGGTGCATTCGCCAGAACAGGTGCCATGTGCCGCGCGTTCTCGACAAGCGCTTCGAGCATGTGATCCGTGCTTTCCGCATCTTCAAAACTGTTTTCGCTCGTGCTGCCGATGGCGACGAGACCATTTTCGTGCGGCACGATGTAAAGCCCGTCGGCGAAGATGACCGGCTGGGCAGGGTCGACGGATGCCTTCAGGAGCGCCGCCTGCCCTTTGACGCCCATTCCGGCCGGCTTGGCGAGCGGGGTCAGGAGCTGAAGAAGCGGGAACGTTTCCACCCCGGCGGCGAGTACGCAATGGCCGAACGAGAGAACCGTGCCGTCATCGAGGCGGCCAAGGCCCGCGGCAGGATCGAGCGCCGCCAGACCCGTGCCTTCCGTAATCTCCACATTCGCGCGGTGCCTGAGCGCAGCCTTCAGGGCCGCGACGAGGCCGCGCGGGGAAAGACGGGCGGCGAGATGGTCGTGGACGAGGCCGTAGGGCATGGCGTCACGCGCCGGCCAGCCGGCAATGGGCGCGGTGTCCAGGAGCTCGAACGCGAAGGCGCGATCGGGTGTCGTCCAGACGGCGCGCGCATCACGCACCTGGCCGATGGCGTTGTCACGGTTCTGTGGCTTTGCCAGCGGAATGAAGCGCCCCGAGCGGCGGTAGCCGGTGGAAAGACCCGTCTCGGCCTCGAGGGCTGCGATTTCCCCTTCCAGAGACACCAACGCAGCGAATTGGAACGCCTTCTTGGCGTTCCACCGATCCGGCAGGTGCGGCATCAATGCACCGAGCACGCCGCCGCTGGCGCCGGATCCTATATACCTGCGATCGACGAGGCGGATGGAAAGGCCTTTTTGCGCGGCGAAAAGCGCCGTCCACAGGCCCATGACCCCGCCGCCGGCCACGAGCAGGTCCACGGGCGATTGACCGGAGGCCTTCACGGGACTATCGGCATTCGGCATGGCAGACCACGATCCCTACAACGCGCCGGAAACCCAAGCGGTCCTCGACTGGCACGAGGGCGATATGCCCTATTCCCGCGCCTTTGACGACCACTTTTATTGCCGCAGCGACGGCCGGCTCGAATGCGGGCACGTCTTCCTCGCCGGCAACGGCCTGCCGCAGCGCTGGCAGCGGGAAGAGACCTTCCGCATCGCCGAACTCGGTTTCGGCACCGGCCTCAATCTCTGCGAAACGTGGCGGCAGTGGCAGGACACCGCCCCGGAGGGCGCACGCCTTCACTTCACATCCTTCGAACGCTTTCCGATGGCACGCGCCGATATCGACCGGGCGCTTGCCCACTGGCCGGAGATCGACCGGCAGCGCGCGGCCCTCACCGAAAACTGGCCGGACGCACCCGAGGGGCGCGTCGAGATCGACCTTGCCCCCCGCGTCCGCCTCACCGTCGTGTGCGGCGCAGCGCTCGAAAGCCTTGCCCGGGAAAAAATACCCTTCGACGCCTGGTATCTCGACGGGTTTGCCCCGTCACGCAATCCGGACATGTGGTCGGTGGAATTGATGGTCGAGGTTTTCCGCCTGACGGTTCCCGGCGGGCGCTTCGGCACCTATGCCGCTGCCGGTTTCGTGCGGCGCAACCTTGCTTCGTCCGGCTTCGCCGTGGAGCGGCGGCCGGGATTTGCGGGCAAGCGCGAAATGCTCTGCGGGGAAAAACCTTCGGCCTGAGGGTCAGCGCAGCATGCCGTTGGCCGCATGTTGCTTGCCACGCTTCAGCCAGCGGTCGATCTGCTCTTCCAGTTTTTCGATACTGATCGGCTTCGCCAGATAATCGTCCATACCGGCGGAAAGGCATTCCTCGCGGTCGCCGTCCAGCACATGGGCGGTCACGGCAACGATCGGCACGCGGTGCCCGGTGCCGCTTTCGAGTTCGCGGATCGCCCGGCTTGCCTGCAGGCCGTTCATCACCGGCATGGAGATATCCATCAGGATCATGCCCGGTCGACTGGCGCGGAACACGTCCACCGCTTCCTCGCCATTGCCGACAAGGCGGAAGCGCAGGCCCGCCGCCATCAGCATCTGGGTGAAGAGGATCTGGTTGACCTCGTTGTCCTCGGCAACCAGCACGTCCAGCACCTCCCCTTCCGCCACGGCAGCACCCGCCGCGTGCGGGCGCAGCGCCAGGATCTTGCCCTCGGCCGTGGGGACAGCGGCGGGCATTGGTCTACCAGCACGTGTCGCCCGCAGAACCTCACCGACCGTTTCGCGCAGGAGATCGGCCCGCACGGGTTTCATCAGATGCGCCTGGATGTCCTGCGAGGAGAGCAGCTTGTCTTCGGACGGAAGGTTCATGGAGGTGAGCACGATGAGCGCGCTTCCGGCCGTCGCCGCGCTGTCGCGCAATGTGCGCACGAAGGCCGGCGAACGATCCGGCTGGTAGTCGAGAAGGATCGCATCGACACGCACACCCATGTCGGCCGCGGCCGTCAGCACCGCGAGCGCTTCGCCTTCCGAGCCGACCGCCGTCGTGTCTAAACCCCAGCCGAGCAGCATATCGTGCGAGGCCTTGCGCGAGAGATCATGGGCATCGACGACCAGGATGCGCGCGCCTGATGTCTTGGCCGGCATGATGCGCGCCGGCAGAGCGGCAACAGCTGGCATCATCGGCAGGCGCACGGTGAAGACCGACCCCCTGCCCACCGCGCTGTCGGCGACAAGCGTACCGCCGAAAAGGCGGGTCAGTCCGTCGGTTATGGCAAGACCGAGACCCGTACCCTCGTGGCGACGTGTCGAGGAGGCATCGACCTGCGAGAATTTCTCGAAGATCGAGGCCATCTTCTCGGTCGGAATACCCGTGCCGGTATCCTCGACGCGAATTTCGATTTCCACCGCGCCGTCCGGTCGCGGACTGGAGGCAAGATCGATCAGCACATGGCCACGGTCGGTGAATTTGACGGCATTGCCGACCAAATTGGTGACGATCTGGCGGAAGCGCCCCGCATCGCCCATCACCGCCGCCGGCATGTGCGCGGCACCGCGTACGACAAGCTCGATATCCTTCTCGGCAGCCTTGGCGGAAAGCAGCGTCGCGACGTCCTCGATCGCCTCCACCGGATTGAAGGCCGTGTCGCGCAGCGTCATCTGGCCGGCGTCGATCTTCGAGAAGTCGAGGATATCGTTGATGATCGTCAACAGCGCATTGCCCGACTTCACCATGATGTCGATGAAGGTCTTCTGCCGCGTATCGAGGTTCGACTTGGCGAGCAGTTCCGCCATGCCGAGCACGCCGTTCATCGGCGTGCGGATCTCGTGGCTCATGTTGGCGAGGAATTCCGACTTCGCCTTGTCGGCCGTCTCGGCGCGCAGCACGAGCCGGCGCAACTCGTCCTCGCGGCCCTTGAGGTCGGTGATGTCGGAGAAGACGATGACGCTGCGGCCACGGCTCGTCGGCGTCACATCGAGCCGCAGCCAGCGCTCGTAGCCGCTCAACACCGTCAACGAGGCCGGCTTGCCGGTGAAGAGAATGGCGCCGAACCGGCTGGCATCCACGGGGTCCTCGCCGACGAAACCGGGGATCTTACGGTCGATGCAGCTCTGCAGCACGTCCTTGACCAGCGCGCCGGGCTGTAGCAGCCGAGGCGGCATCGCGATCATGGTCGAAAGCGCCTCATTGGACAGCACCACCTTCTCGCCCTCGACGATGAGCAGGCCCTGGCTCATGGAGGAGACCGCATCCTCCATCAAGGTGCCGACCTCTTCGAGCGCGCTGCGCGTCTCCAGCACCTCGCGCTCGCGCTCGCGACGCTCGGTGATGTCGATATAGGTGAGAAGGCAGCGCCCGCCCGAAATGGAACGGCCCGCCTCGATCAGCGTGCGGCCGTTCGCATAGGCGACTTCGCGTGCGGCGAAGGTGTCGGAGCGAATGCTGTGCAACGCCTGCTCGTGGCTTTCCGGCGCAGTCGCGCAACCGTCCTCGCATGTCCCGCCCTGCGCCTCCTGGAAGCGCAGCAGCAGGCCGAGCGGCTTGCCCCTGAGATCCGGCAGCGCGTCGTCCCACAGCGTCTCGAAGGCACCGTTGATCAGCTCGATATCGCCGGTCTCGTCGACGACGACGATGCCGACGGGAAGCGACTCCACCACGCTCGCAAGGTCCGCGCGTGCCGCCTCGGCCTCACGCTGCGCTTCGATCAACTGTCCTTCGCGCTTTTTCAGAACCATCGTGTCGGTGATCGAACCGATCAGATAACTCTTTTCGTCAAGCGTCGTGACGCGGTAGAGCCGGGTAATCGTCGGCAGCACGAAACCGTCGGAACGGACATAGTCGATCTCGGTCTCGAACAGTTCGCCGGTGTCCAGCACGAACTGGTTCTGCGCGTGAAACGCCTCGCCCTGCTCCGGATACATGTCGAGCGTGGTGAGACCAAGCAGCTCCTCCGGCTGCTTGCCCGTCAGCTCCACATAGGCCCGGTTGGCGAAGATCATGCGCTGGCTCTCGTCACGCATGAAGCTTGCCACGGGGAGCTCGTCGAGCAGCGCGCGATAGAGACTGATTTCCTGTGAATGCTGGTTGAGCCGTGCCTCGCTCTCTTTCAGCGCCGTCACGTCCAGCCGGAAGGCGATGAGCCTTCCATCCGGGCGGCGCTGGGTGACGAGGCGCATCCAGCCGCCGGCAAGCCGGGCGACCGTCTCGTAGAGCGGCAGGCCGTAGTTTGCCAGGCGCGCGGCAACCCATTGCTCCCGCTCGGCCGGCGTCGTGCGCCCGACCTCCATGTCATGCAGGGCCTCGGTAATGGAGGCCAGGCTGATCGGGCCGTCTGCGAGGTCGCCGACAAGCGTGCGATAGAATTCCCGCATGCAGCGATTGGCGTAACTCAACCGGTTGTCGGCGCCGAAGATCGCAATGCCGGCACCAAAAGCGTCCAACGCGCTTTCGACAGGATCGGCCTCGTCTGCCGGGGTCCCCGCCGCAGACGTCCCTGTCGGCTTGATATCCGTGTTGGCAACAGCGCGAACGGCCGAGGCCAGCGCCTCGATGGAGGGCGTGAAGAGGCCGACGAGGATGGAAAGCGCCGGTGACACGCGTTCGCGCTTCAGCGCGATATCGAAACTTCCACGGCCGAAAGGATGCGCGAAGCGGGCCCTTTCGGGATTGCCGAAGATCAGGCAGCGGCGTTCGGGATCGTCCCGTTCGCCATGCCCGGGCAATTCGCCGATTTCATCGCTGCGCAGGCCGATCATATCGGCGGGGCTATGGCCGAAAAGGGCTGCGTAAGGCTCGTTCACCGCGAGATAACGCAGTTCGCTGCTCTTGACGTAGGCCGGATACGGATGCGCGCGAACGCGCGCCATGGCCGCTACCAGCAATTCGTCTTGAGATTCAGTCACGCATGCGCTCCCCGAAGCGGGACGGAAGAGAAATTTATACCTCTTGGGGAGTATCACCAATCCTTGAACGGATGGTTAACCGATCGTTGCCAAAGCCGCCCTTATCCATGGCGGCATTTCCCTGTCGCAAATGACGGGCCATCGCGTCGCAGGATATGCGATACCGAAAAAAGGCAAACCAGACCGGGGCTGTGCTGCATGGGTGACGTGATCAAACTCGAAAATCACCTCGAACAACCGGAGGCCGAAGATGCCCCCGTCGAGCGTCGCCGACGGGGCGGCGGGCGCGGTGCCGAACGCACGCGGCGCGCACCGGCCACCTCGAAATATCTCAATCTCGTCAACACCACGGCAAAGTCCACGGTGCTTTCGGAAGACGCGCTGGAGGCCATCCATCAGGCCTCGCTGACGATCCTCGAAGAGATCGGCATGGACGTCATCCTGCCGGAAGCCCGCGAACGCATGAAGGCGGCCGGCGCCGACGTGACGCCGGGCACGGACCGCGTGCGGTTCGACCGCGGCCTCATCCTGGACATGCTGGCCTCGGTGCCGTCAGGTTTCACCCTGCATGCCCGCAATCCAATACGCAACGTGGAGATCGGCGGCAACAACCTCGTCTTTGCGCAGATCGCCTCCGCCCCCTTCGTGGCCGACCGCGACGGCGGCCGGCGTGCGGGCAACCAGGACGATTTCCGCAAGCTGGTAAAGCTTGCCCAGTCCTATGACATCATTCATACGACAGGCGGATATCCGGTCGAACCGATCGATATCCACGCTTCCATCCGCCATCTCGATTGCCTGTCGGACATGGTGAAGCTGACGGACAAGGTCTTTCACGTCTATTCCCTCGGAAAGCAGCGCAATCTCGACGGTATCGAGATCGCCCGCATCGGCCGTGGCATTTCCATGGAGCAGATGGAGCGGGAGCCCTCGCTCTTCACCATCATCAACACATCCTCGCCGCTGCGCCTGGACGGACCGATGCTGCAGGGCATCATCGAAATGTCCTCGCGCAATCAGGTCGTCGTCGTGACACCTTTCACGCTGGCGGGTGCCATGGCGCCGGTGACGATCGCCGGCGCCGTCGTGCAGCAGAATGCCGAGGCGCTTGCCGGCATCGCCTTCACGCAAATGGTGCGCAAGGGCGCTCCAGTCATGTATGGCGGCTTCACCTCCAATGTCGACATGAAGACGGGCGCGCCCGCCTTCGGCACGCCGGAATACATGAAGGCGGTGGTCGCGGGCGGCCAGCTCGCCCGCAAATACAACATCCCTTACCGCACCTCCAACACCAACGCCTCCAACACGCTGGACGCGCAGGCGGCCTATGAATCGGCTTTTTCGCTCTGGGCGCTGACGCAGGGCGGCGGCAATTTCATCATGCATTCGGCCGGCTGGAGCGAAGGCGGCCTGACGGCGTCCTTCGAAAAATTCATCCTCGATGTCGACATGCTGCAGATGGTGGCGGAATACCTGACGCCGCTCGATGTCAGCACCGATGCACTCGGCCTCGATGCCGTGCGCGACGTCGGCCCGGGCGGCCATTTCTTCGGCACGCCGCACACGCTGGCGCGCTATGAAACCGCGTTCTATTCGCCGATCCTGTCGGATTGGCGCAACTTCGAGACGTGGACGGAAGCCGGCCGGCCGACGACCTACGATCACGCCAACCGGGTCTTCAAGGAAAAGCTCAATACTTATGAGAAGCCGCCGCTCGACCCGGCTATCGAGGACGAACTGGATGCGTTCGTCGCCAGGCGCAAGGAAGAGGGCGGCGTTCCCACGGATTTCTAAAAGGCGTTACGCATCGAACATGATCGAGCGGACGGACGAGATCAGCTTGTCCGTCGGCAGGTTGGAAAAATTCTTGTCGATTTCAGCCATGGTCAGAGTGCGGGACCTGTTCGAAAGCTTGTTGCGCAGGTCGCCGAGCGTCTGAGGTGCCGCGCAGACGACGAGCCGGTCGAAGGCGCCTTCGGCCGCGTAGCCGTCGATCAGGCCGGCGACTTCGGCGGTGAATTTCTGCTGCTCCTCCCGAACCGGATCGCTCGAATATTCCATGGCGGAACGACCATGCCCGACGGAGGAATGACTGCGGCCGGGCTTGTCGGCCATGATGTCCTGCGCCTTTTTCGGCTCCCAGCGAAAGACCTCCTGCTCCGGGCTCTGCTGGCCGTCCTTCAACAGGTTCACCCCCTTGAGCAGGCGGGCCTGATTGCCGTCGGCGGCGAGAATCCAAGTCGTAGCGGTCATGTTTCACTCCCGTAGCGAGATTTGCGGACTGGCAGCGGATCTGCCTCGAAACGCATCCTGCCCGATTGCGGCAGGGTACGCGCTTACTCAAACGCCCCGCCCCGGCGCATGTTCCGGGTGGTTTTGAAAATGAAGCTGTTGGAAAGCGTGCCGCACCCTATCCCCGCGCCGAAGCGGCCCGTTAGGGTGCCACCGACGACAGGAGCCCCCATGGCAGAACCGCTGAAAAACCTGCTGCATCCCGGACTGGTGACGGACATGGCCAGCCACGTCTCCCGCGTCGCGCCCGGTTTCGACGCTGAGCGCTTCAGCGCATTGGCGACTGACGGCATGGACACGCTGGAACTGATGCAGCGCGCCGAGCGCATCAAGGACGCGCTGGCGCAAACGCTGCCCGCCGACTTTGCCGCGGCAGCAGACATCCTGCGCAAGGCCCTGCCTGATGACACCAGGCCGGGCCTCTCCGGTTGGGCGCTGCTGCCGGTCAACCAGTTCGTCTCCGAATACGGCCTCGGCCATTTCGACCTGTCGCTGGCACTCCTCAAGGCGCTGACGCCGCATTTCACCGCCGAGTTCGGCATCCGCCGCTTCATCCACGCCGAGCAGGACCGCGCGCTCGCCGAAATCTCCGGCTGGGTCACGGACATCAACCATCACGTCCGCCGTCTTGCCTCCGAAGGCACCCGTCCCCGCCTGCCCTGGGCGATGCGTCTTCCGGCGCTGGTAAAACAGCCCGCCCCCATCCTGCCGATCCTTGTCGCCCTCATCGACGATCCCGAGGATTATGTGCGCCGTTCCGTTGCCAACAGTCTCAACGACATCGCCAAGGACCACCCTGCCCTTGTCGCCGATTTCGTGGAACGCCACATCGACGATGCCTCGATCGCGCGGCGACAGTTGCTGCGCCATGCCTCGCGCACGCTGCTGAAGAAGGGCAATGCCAAGGCGCTCGCCAATTTCGGTTTTGCGGCCGCGCGCGGCATCGACACAAGCCTGACGCTCGCAACGCCCGTCGTCGTCTTCGGCGACACGCTTGGCTTTTCCATCACTGTCGGCAATGAAGACACAATGCCGCAACGGCTGATGATCGACTATGCCATCCACCACGTGAAGGCGAATGGCACGCTGGCGCCGAAGGTGTTCAAGTGGAAGACGCTCGACCTTCCCGCCGGCGGCCGGCAGTCGATCGACAAGGCCCACGCCATCCGCGCGATCACCACGCGCGTCTACTACCCCGGCAGGCACCGTATCGAAATTCTCATCAACGGCACGGTTTCCGCCGCTGCGGACTTCGATCTGCGCATGGATTGAGCGACTGCTTTCTCGCAACTGCGAAAGTAGCACTTGACTTTTTGCCGCAAAACAACGACATGAGCCGCAGCGTCGCCCTTCGGCCGCCGCGTGAGCGAGCCTGCGATTTCCCGTTACGGGATGCTAAGAAGGACAAGCGCAAGAGAACGATCCGCCTCCCATTTGCGGATGACTGCGCAGACGATAGCCAACCAACCCACAAGTTCCCAATTCACGCGGGGTTCTTGACGCTGAACGAAACCGGAAACGCATGGTGCGTTCCGGCGATTTGCGTTTGGCGCCCCGAAAGGTATTCAATTGACCACTTTCCACGACCTCGGCCTCTCGCAGACCATCGTCGCCACCCTCACCACGCTCGGCTTTGAAAAAGCGACGCCGATCCAGGAAAAGGCCATCCCGCTCGTCATGGAAGGCTCCGACCTGATCGGCCTGGCCCAGACCGGCACCGGCAAGACGGCCGCTTTCGGCCTGCCGATGATCGAAAAGCTCCTTGCGGACGCCCGCCGTCCCGACCCGCGCAATATCCGCGCCCTCATCCTCGCGCCGACCCGCGAACTGGTGAACCAGATCGCCGATAACCTGCGCGACTTCGTCAAGAAGACGCCGCTGCGCGTCGTGACCGTCGTTGGCGGCGCCTCCATCAACAAGCAGTCTGAAATGCTCTCGCGCGGCACCGACATTCTCGTCGCCACGCCCGGCCGCCTGCTCGATCTCGTCGCCCGCAAGGCCGTGACGCTGACGCAGGCCCGCTATCTCGTGCTCGACGAAGCCGACCAGATGCTCGACCTCGGCTTCATCCACGATCTGCGCAAGATCTCCAAGATGGTGCCGAAAAACCGCCAGACGCTGCTCTTCTCGGCCACCATGCCGAAGCTGATCGGCGAACTTGCCGGCGAATATCTCGTCAACCCGAAGAAGGTTGAAGTGACGCCTCCCGGCAAGGCTGCCGACAAGGTGGAGCAGTATGTCCACCACGTTCCCGGCAAGGACCAGAAGGCGCAGATCCTGCGCAAGACGCTGACCGACAACCCGGATGGCCTGTCGCTCGTCTTTTCGCGCACCAAGCATGGCGCCGAGAAGCTGATGAAGCATCTCGAGCATATCGGCTTCAAGGCCGCCTCCATCCACGGCAACAAGAGCCAGGGCCAGCGCGAGCGCGCCCTCAAGGCCTTCCGTGACGGCGAGATCCGCGTGCTGGTCGCCACCGACGTCGCCGCCCGCGGCATCGACATTCCCGGTGTCACGCACGTCTACAACTACGACCTGCCCGAAGTGGCGGACGCCTATGTCCACCGCATCGGCCGCACGGCCCGCAACGGCCGCGACGGCATCGCGATTGCTTTCTGCACGCCGGACGAAGCGCATCTGCTGCGCGACATCGAGAAGCTGATGGGCATCCAGATCACCGTCGCCAGCGGTGAAGCGCCGGCATTCGTTTCCGCCGGCCCCGGCGGCAAGTCGCGCAAGCCGCGCAGCGGTAGCGGCCATCGCGCCAGCCAGGGTCGCGCAGGTCAGCGCCCGCCGCGCAAGCCATTCAGCGAGGGCGGCCAGGCAGCCGCCGACGGTGGCGCACCCGCAGCCGGCAAGCGCGCCCATGGCGGCCGCCCGCCGCAGAAGCAGGGCGAGCGCCAGAACCGCAACCACGGCGGCGGCAACGGCCAGGGCCGCCCGCAGAACCACGGCAAGCCGCGCCGGCCGGAAGGCCAGCGCCGCGAACAGGCATAAGCGGGTAAACACCGAATAGAAAAACGGCGGGCTTCGGCCCGCCGTTTTTGTTTGCTCAATCCGCCGGCGCCGGCGTCTTGCGGTTCGTGAGGTAGACCCCGACCACCACGATCAGCGTTCCGACGATCATCGGGATCGTCAGTTCCTCGCCGAAGGCGACCGCCGCCTGCAGGGCGGCAATGGGCGGCACGAGATAGATGAGCGAGGCTGCGCGGGAAACCTGGCCGCGGCGCAGCAGATAGAGCAGCAGCAGGATCGCGCCCATCGAAATGCCAAGCACGGACCAGGCGAGAAGCGCGACGAAGGCGAAGCCGAAATCGACATGCAGGCTTTCCAGCCCCAAGGCGAACGGGAAGGTGACGACGAGCGCACCGGCATATTGCAGGGTGGCGATAGTGCGGATGTCGCCGGTCTGCAGATATTGCTTCTGGTAGATCGTGCCATGGGTGACGGCGATCATGCCAAGCATGTTGACGATGATGGCAAAGGCCGGGATTTCCGCCGCGCCATGTCCGAAGAATTTCGGCAGGACAGCGAGCAGCACGCCGAGAAAGCCAAGGCCGAGCCCCATCTTCTGCGTTCCGCTGAGCCGTTCGCCGATGAAGAAGGGTGCGGCCAGCGCCGTCATCAGCGGCTGGAGGGCGGCGATGATCGAGGACAGCGCCGCGGGCACGCCCTCGCCGATCGCCCACCAGACCGCACCCAGATAGAGGCCATGCAGGAAAGCACCGGAGACGACGGCATGCACGATGGTGCGCGTATCACGCGGCCAGGAGGCGCGGGTAACGAGACAGAAGCCGGTGAACAGGATCGCAGCCGTCGCGTAGCGGATGCTGAGAAAGGTCAGCGGCTCGGAAACGAAGGTGGCGTATTTGGCGACGACCCAGCCGGTCGACCAGAGCAGGACGAAAACGGCTGGCGCCAGGCGATCGAGGGACATGGGACTTCCGGCGGGATGACAAGGAATGCGCGAGCGATAGGCGCTGCCCCTGTGATGGTCAAAGGAATTTCCTTGATGCTTAGGTTCAGCGAAAGGTGCAGGTCGCGTATTCGGCATCTGCCCATCTTTTCGGCACAGGCTGGTCCGGCGGTCGACCGACCGATGCATGCCTGCCCCAAAAAACCGTCGCGACGGCCGGTTTGATCGCGCTCAAAGCGGTATGAGAATTCTTTCCCGCTAATTGAGCATGGTTCTTGCATTGCCCCGGATGTTGTACTCAAATGGCGAAAAATGGGGAACACGCCTTTGGCATTTGATGAAATGATAAACGCGGACTCAAACCCGCGGCAGCCCTATGACAACTACCATGACTGGTATGAAGGACAGGATCGGGCCCGCCTGATCGCCAAATCGAGAGACGCGGAAAACCTCTTTCGAAAGACCGGCATCACCTTCGCGGTCTACGGACACGAAGACAGTTCAGAAAAGCTCATTCCCTTCGACATCATCCCCCGCATCATTTCAGGCCGAGAGTGGCGCAAGCTCGCCCAGGGCATTGAACAGCGGGTCATCGCCCTCAACGCCTTCCTCGACGACATCTACCACAAGCAGGAAATCATCAAGGCCGGCCGCGTGCCGCGCGAGCTGATCGAGCGCAACGTCGCCTTCCTGCCGCAGATGATCGGCTTCAAGCCGCCGGGCGGCGTCTATACCCACATCGTCGGCACGGATATCGTGCGCACCGGCGAAGACCAGTTCTACGTGCTGGAAGACAATGCCCGCACCCCGTCCGGTGTCAGCTACATGCTGGAAAACCGGGAAACCATGATGCAGATGTTCCCGGAGCTGTTCCACCTGAACAAGGTGCGCCCGGTCGAGGACTATCCGAAGCTGCTGCGCCAGAGCCTCGCTTCGCTCGCCCCGCCCGGCTGTTCCGGCAAACCACGTGTCGCGGTGCTGACCCCCGGCATCTTCAACTCCGCCTATTACGAACACTCGTTCCTGGCCGACATGATGGGCGTGGAACTGGTCGAGGGCTCGGACCTGCGCGTCGTCGACGGCAAGGTCAAGATGCGCACGACCCGCGGCTATGAGGCGATCGACGTGCTCTACCGCCGCGTCGATGACGATTTCCTCGATCCGCTGACCTTCCGGCCCGATTCAGCGCTCGGCATTCCCGGTATCATGGACGTCTACAAGGCCGGCAACATCACTATCGCCAATGCGCCGGGCACCGGCATTTCCGACGACAAGGCGATCTATTCCTACATGCCCGAGATCGTCGAATTCTACACCGGCCGCAAGGCGCTTCTCGAAAACGTCCCGACATGGCGCTGCTCGGAGGAGGACAGCCTGAAATACGTGCTCGAACATCTCGACGAGCTGGTGGTGAAGGAAGTGCATGGCTCGGGGGGCTACGGCATGCTGGTCGGCCCGACCGCCTCGAAGAAGGAATGCGCGGCTTTTGCCGAAAAGCTCAAGGCCCGGCCGTCGAACTACATCGCGCAGCCGACGCTGTCGCTCTCCACAGTCCCCATTCTCGTCAACAAGGGCATCGCGCCCCGGCACGTCGACCTTCGGCCCTACGTGCTCGTTTCCGACAAGGTGCAGATCATTCCGGGCGGGTTGACCCGCGTGGCGCTCAAGGAAGGCTCGCTGGTGGTGAACTCCAGCCAGGGCGGCGGCACGAAGGACACCTGGGTACTGGAGGACTGATGCCGATGCTCGGAAGAACCGCAAACGGCCTATATTGGATGTTCCGCTATATCGAGCGGGCAGAAAACATCGCCCGCCTCATCGATGCGGGCCTGCGCATGGCGCTGACGCGCAGCGGCTCCACCGACGAGGACTGGGACGGCGTGCTGCAAAGCGCCGGCGTGCGCGAGGACTTCGACACCGTGCACGGCAAGCTGACGAGCGCCGATGCCATCGACTACCTGCTGCGCGACCGGGCCAACCCGTCGAGCGTGATGTCCTGCATCGACGCCGCCCGCAACAATGCCCGCATGGTGCGCACCGCGCTGACACGGGAGACCTGGGAAGCGACGAACGAATGCTGGATCGAATTCAAGGAGATGCTTTCCAAGCGCGTCCGCCCGGCGGAAATGCCTGAGGTGATCGATGCGATCAAGCGGCGCACCGGCCTCATCCGCGGCGCCTTCCACGGAACCATGCTGCGCGACGATATCTACAACTTCTCACGCATCGGCACCTTCATCGAGCGCGCGGACAACACGACGCGCATCCTCGACGTAAAGTACTACGTGCTGCTGCCGGCAATCGCCACGGTGGGCTCGTCACTCGACAACAAGCAGTGGGAATCGATCCTGCGTTCGGTCTCGGCGCACCGCTCCTACAGCTGGGTCTATGACGGCGACTACTCGCCCGCCAACATCGCGGATTTCCTGATCCTCAACGACCGCATGCCACGCTCGCTTGCCTACAGCTACGACAAGATCGTCAGCAATCTAGGTTATCTCGCAAAGCTCTATGGCGACAACCACGCGGCGCACGAGACGGCCTCCGCCACGCTGATGCTGCTCAGGAGCCGTACCATGGACGATATCATGGAACAGGGTCTTCACGAGTTCATCGAGGAGTTCATCTCGCACAACAACCGCCTCGGAGAGGAAATCTCCGAGGGCTACCGCTTCTATCGCTAGGGCTGAGGACGTGCAATGCGACTGAAAATCAGCCACACGACCGAGTACCACTACGACGACCCGGTGCAGTATTCGCTGCAAAGGCTGCGGCTGACGCCGAAAAACCAGCCGGGCCAGATCGTGCGCGAGTGGAAGACCACCGTACACGGCGCCCGCCTGGAAGCGGGTTACACGGACCATTTCGGCAACCATGTCGATCTCGTCAGCACCAATGCCGAACAGGTGACGATCCGTATCGTCGCCGAGGGCGAGGTGGAAACGCAGGATCGGGCTGGTGTCTTCGGCCCGCATCAGGGGTTCGTGCCGCTCTGGCTCTATCTGCGCGAGACGCCGCTGACCACGCCCGGCACGCTTGTCCGCGGCCTCGCCAAAGCCGCGACCGGCGACAATGAGCTGGCACGCATGCACGCCCTGATGGCCGCCATTCACGAAGGCGTCGAATACAAGCCGGGCGAAACGGCCTCCGACACCACCGCCGAACAGGCGCTGGAAAAGAAGCAGGGCGTCTGCCAGGACCACGCCCATATCTTCCTTTCGGTTGCCCGCCATCTCGGCATCCCCGCCCGCTACGTCTCCGGCTATCTTCTGATGGACGCACCGGACCAGACGGCGAGCCATGCCTGGGCGGAGGTGCACCTGCAGGGCCTCGGCTGGGTCGGCTTCGATGCCGCCAACAAGATCTGCCCCGATGCGCGCTATGTCCGTCTCTCGACCGGCCTCGACTACACCGACGCCGCTCCCATCTCCGGCATGGTCATGGGCAGCGCCTCGGAAACGATGAGCGTCGCCATCAAGGTGGAAGCGGCCGGCCAGAGCCAATCGCAAAGCCAGAGCTGACGGTCGAATTCGACCAGCGCCGCATCATAGTCGCCGAAGTCACGGATCGCATCACGGTCTGGGCGCGAGCCTGTGTCTCCACCACCGGAATTGTTGCCACCATCGACATCGGCCAGGCCTCGCGATCCGCCGACATCGGCATTTGCGAGACCCTTGCCGGCACGTCCGCGCTGGACAGGCACGGCAAGAACGACCGCGGCCAGAAGGGCCGCAGAAGCTTCGGGATCGATACATCCGCGTGATGCGACGGTCGGCAACAGGGAAAAAGGAAAAGTTGCGCTCGCCCTTGAGAACGCCGCGATCTGTTTCGCGACGATACAAATCGGGCGCGGTTTTCAAGACCGCGCCCGAAAAACCTCAGTGGCTGTCCTTACCGACGGCACTGCCGCGACATCCCTTGAGGAAGTCGAGATCGGCGCCGGTATCGGCCCCCTGAACGTGCTGCTGGTGCAGCCAGGCGTAACCCGACGCGGGCAGTTCGTGGTTGGGCTGCCATGCGGCAAGCCGGCTTGCCAGTTCCTCGTCGGAAATGTCGAGATGCAGGCGACGGTTCGGCACGTCGAGCTCGATCATGTCACCGTTCTTGACGACCGCCAGCGGGCCGCCGACGGCGGCTTCCGGCGAGGTGTGCAGGACGACGGTGCCATAGGCCGTGCCGGACATGCGGGCATCCGAGATGCGAACCATGTCGGTGATGCCCTTCTTGAGCACTTTCGGAGGAAGCCCCATATTGCCGACCTCGGCCATGCCGGGATAACCCTTGGGACCACAGTTCTTCATGACCATGATGCAGGTCTCGTCGATATCGAGAGCATCGTCGTTGATCTTCGCCTTGTAGTCGTCGATATCCTCGAACACCACGGCGCGGCCGCGATGCGTCAAGAGATGCGGCGAGGCTGCCGACGGCTTCAGCACGGCACCCTTCGGCGCCAGATTGCCGCGCACGACGACGATGCCGCCCGACTGCGTCAGCGCCTTTTCGGCTGGCAGGATGACGTCCTCGTTCCAGTTGACAACGTCCTTGACCTCGTCCCAGACGGTTTCGCCCGAGACAGTGATCGCATCCTTGTGCAGAAGTCCGGCTTCGCCGAGGCGCTTTAGCACGACCGGCAGACCACCGGCATAGAAGAACTCTTCCATCAGGTACTTGCCCGACGGCATCAGGTTGACGATGGTCGGAACGTCGCGGCCACAGCGGTCCCAATCGTCCAGCGTCAGGTCGATGCCGACACGGCCGGCCATGGCGAGCAGGTGGATGACGGCATTGGTCGAGCCGCCGATGGCCGCATTGGTGCGGATGGCGTTCTCGAAGGCCTGCTTGGTCATGATGTCTGACGGCTTCAGGTCGTCCTTGACCATCTGCACGATGCGGCGGCCGGTAAGCTGCGCCATGACCTTGCGGCGCGAATCGACGCCGGGGATGGCGGCATTGCCGGACAGCGCCATGCCGAGCGCTTCGGCCATGGAGGCCATGGTAGAGGCCGTGCCCATCGTGTTGCAGGTGCCCGACGAGCGGCTCATCGAGGCTTCCGCCTCGAGGAATTCCTCCTGCGTCATCTCGCCGGCCTTCACCATCTCGGAGAACTTCCAGAGGTGCGTGCCGGAGCCAACGCGCTCACCGCGGAAATAGCCGTTCAGCATCGGGCCGCCGGTGACGACGATCGACGGCAGGTCGACGGAGGCCGCCGCCATGATCAGCGACGGCGTGGTCTTGTCGCAGCCGACCATCAACACGCAACCGTCCATCGGCTGGCCGCGGATGGTTTCCTCGATCGCGAGGGCCGCAAGGTTGCGGTACATCATCGCTGTCGGGCGGAAGGTGTTTTCCGAAGCCGAGAAGACCGGCACTTCCATCGGGAAGCCGCCGGCCTCCCAGATACCCGCCTTCACCTTTTCGGCAAGCTCGCGCAGATGGCCGTTGCACGGGGTCATGTCCGACCAGGTGTTGAGAATGCCGATAACAGGGCGTCCGTCGAACAGGTCGTGCGGATATCCCTGGTTCTTCATCCAGCCACGGTGATAGATCACGTCACGGCTGGTGCCGCCGTACCATTCCTGTGAGCGCAGCCTGCGCGGCCATTCCGCTTTCTTCGTCATCTTTCCAGTCCTCGAAGGGGCCACCCGCAAGACCGGGCGGCCTTTGTCTCACGCCAGGGTGTAGGCGGTCTTGACGGTTGTGTAGAATTCGTTGGCGTATTTGCCCTGCTCGCGCGAGCCGTGCGACGAGCCCTTGCGCCCGCCGAAGGGCACATGGAAATCGACGCCCGCCGTCGGCAGGTTGACCATCACCATGCCGGCTTCGGCATTGCGCTTGAAATGCGTCGCGTGCTTGAGGCTGGTCGTCGCGATGCCCGAGGAAAGGCCGAAGGGCGTGTCGTTGGCGACAGCCAGCGCTTCCTCGTAGTCCTTGACGCGGATGACCGCCGCGACGGGGCCAAAAATTTCCTCGCGCGAGATGCGCATGTCGTTCGTCGCTTCGGTGAAGAGTGCCGGCGCCAGATAAAAACCGGGTGTGTCGCGCTTCAGAATCTCGCCACCGAAGGCGAGCTTGGCGCCCTCTTGTCTGCCGATCTCGATATAGTCCGTATCCTGCTTCAACTGGCTCTGATCGACGACAGGGCCGATATGCGTGCCGGCCTTCAGCGCATCGTCAACGACGACGCTCTTCAGGCGCTCGCCGACGGCCGCGACGAACCGATCGTGAATGCCTTCCGTCACGATGACGCGCGAGGAGGCCGTGCAGCGCTGGCCGGTCGAGAAGAAGGCCGAATTGACGGCGGCTTCCACGGCGACGGTGAGGTCCGCATCGTCGAGCACGACGAAGGGGTTCTTGCCGCCCATTTCGAGCTGGTATTTTCTGTTATGCTCGACCGAGGCCAAAGCAACGCGCTTACCGGTGCCAGTGGAGCCCGTAAACGTGACGGCGTTGACATCGGGGCTGTCGAGCATGGTCTGGCCGACGACGGAGCCCTTACCCATGACAAGATTCAAGACGCCCTTCGGCAGGCCGGCGCGCACCAGGATATCGACGATGGCCCAGGAACAGCCGGGCACCAGTTCGGCAGGCTTGAAGACGACCGTGTTGCCATAGCAGAGCGCCGGCGCGATCTTCCAGGCGGGAATGGCGATCGGGAAATTCCACGGCGTGATGATGCCGACGACGCCGGCCGGTTCGCGGGTGATCTCGACACCGATATTCGGCCGCACCGACGGCAGCGTCTCGCCGGCAAGGCGCAAACACTCGCCCGCGAAGAAATCGAAGATCTGTCCGGCGCGCACGGTCTCGCCGATGCCTTCGGCCAGCGTCTTGCCCTCTTCGCGCGACAACAGGCGGCCGAGTTCGTCCTTGCGGGCAAGGATCTCGTCGGCGGTCTTGCGCAGAATGGCGTGGCGCTCGAGGATGCCGGAACGCGACCAGGCCGGGAATGCGGCCTTCGCCGCAGCGATCGCCGTCCTGGTGTCCTCGACGGAGGCGCGCGCATAGATGCCGACGACATCGCCCGTGTTCGACGGGTTGATGTTCTCGATGGCATCGGAGCCGACCCATTCGCCGGCGATCAGGTTCTGGTGGATGGTCATGGCCTCAGCCTCCTGTCCGTCGCCTACAATTGGCGGATTTCGATTTCTTCTTCCTTGGCAATCGCCAGGGGATTGCGCAGCGGCAGACCGAAACCGTCTGCGCCGATCTCGAACACGTCGCCTTCCTCGGTGCGGATGCCGTCGCCGAAGGACAACGTCGCCGTGCCGAACATGTGGACGTGGATATCGCCCGGCGCGCGGAACAGACCGTATTTGAAATGATGGTATTCCAGGTTGGCGAAGGTATGGGACATGTTCGCTTCACCGGAGACGAACGGCTTTTCCCAGAGAACCTCGCCGCCACGCACGATGCGCGAGAAGCCTCGGATATCATCGGGGGCCGCACCCACGCGGATTTCCGGGCCGAAGCTCGCCTGGCGCAGCTTGGAATGCGCGAGATAGAGATAGTTGATGCGCTCCGTCACATGGTCGGAGAACTCGTTCGACACGGCAAAGCCGATGCGAAACGGCGAACCATCGGCGGCGATGATATAGATGCCCGCCATTTCGGGCTCCTCGCCGCCATCGAGCGCGAAGGAGGGAGACGTCAGCGCGGAACCCGGTGCGACGGCCTGGCTGCCATTGCCCTTGTAGAACCATTCCGGCTGCACGCCTTTTTCACCGGCCTTCGGCTTGCCGTTCTCGAGACCCATGCGGAACATCTTCATGGAGTCCGTCAGCGTCTCTTCGGCGGCTTCAGAGGTCTTCTTGTGCATGGAATCGCGTGTGGCGGCTGAGCCGAGATGCGTCAGGCCCGTGCCGGTCAGGTGCAGATGCGCAGCGTCCGGATGGGTGATCGGCGACAGCAGCCGGCCATCGGCATAGGCCTCTTCCAGATCGACCTCGTCGCCAAGACCCTTGGCATCGATGACGGCCTTCAGCGACTGGCCGTTATTGGCGGCTTCCAGCGCCAGCGCATAGACGCTAACGGCATCCTTGACGGCACGACCCGCGCCGCCCTCTTCCCGCACCACCACGGTGATGGAACCGTCGGCATTTGCTACCTGCGAAATCAGCATTTCCGTTTCCTTCCTAAGGCCCATTCCGGCCAAAGCTCCGCACCTGCGGCGGACAAATGTCACCACACTGGCCGCACCGGCGGCCGGTCGAAGTATCCAGCAATCGGGTGGGCGACCGGTTCTCCGGTCAACCCTTGTTCTTGTTGTAGACGTCGAAGAACACGGCGGCGAGCAGCACCAGGCCCTTGATGAGCTGCTGGTAATCGATGCCGATGCCCATGATCGACATGCCGTTGTTCATGACGCCCATGATGAACGCGCCAATGACCGCGCCGGTGATCTTGCCGACGCCGCCCGAAGCCGATGCGCCGCCGATGAAGCAGGCCGCGATGACGTCGAGCTCGAAGCCGACGCCGGCCTTCGGCGTCGCCGAATTGAGACGGGCCGCGATGATCATGCCGGCGAGCGCCGCAAGCGCACCCATGTTGACGAAGGTATAGAAGGTCAGCCGCTCGGTATTGATGCCCGAAAGCTTCGCCGCCTTCTCGTTGCCGCCCATCGCATAGATGCGGCGACCGATTGTCGTGCGGGTCGTCACGAAAGCGTAGAGCGCGATCAGGATGCCCATGATGACGAGAACGTTCGGCAGGCCGCGATAGGTCGAAAGCTGGAAACCGATGAAGATCGCGACGACACCGATGATCGCCATCTGCACGGCAAAGAAGCCGAAGGGCTCGTTTTCCGTCTCGTTGACGGCATTGAGGCGACGCTCACGCAGGCCGGCATAGAAGGCGTAACCAACGAGCAGCAGCACGGCGACGAGCGCGACATAGTTCTTGATGAGGCTGGTCGAGGGATCGGTGATGGACAGGAAGTCCGGCACGAAGCCCGTGGAGAGGACCTGGAATTCCTTCGGGAACGGACCGACCGGACGACCCGACAGCACGACATAGGTCATGCCGCGGAAGACCAGCATGCCGGCAAGCGTCACGATGAAGGACGGGATCTTCTGATAGGCGACCCAATAGCCCTGTGCCGCACCCATGATGGCACCCATGAGGATCGCGAGTGGCACGACGGCAATGGCCGGAAGGCCCCATTTCACCAGCATGATCGCCGACATGGCGCCCGTGAAGGCGACGATGGAGCCGACCGACAGGTCGATATGCCCCGCCACGATGATCAGCAGCATGCCCAGCGCCATGATGACGATGAACGAGTTCTGCAACACCAGGTTGGTGATGTTGACCGGGCGGAACAGCACACCGTTGGTCAGGATCTGGAAGAAGATCATGATCACGACGAGCGCGACCAGGAGGCCGTATTCGCGGATGTTCTTCTTGAGATATTCCCCCACCGAAGGCTGGGTCGTCTTGGTCGCGGTATCGGTGGACATTAGTGTTTCTCCCCGGAGCGCATGATGGCGCGCATGATGGATTCCTGGCTTGCTTCCGCCTTCGAAAGCTCGGCCACGATGCGTCCTTCGTTCATGACATAGATGCGATCGCAGGTCCCGAGCAGTTCCGGCATCTCCGACGAGATCATGAGGATGCCCTTGCCCTCGGCGGCAAGCTGGTTGATGATGGAATAGATTTCGAACTTGGCGCCGACATCGATACCGCGCGTGGGTTCATCGAGGATCAGCACCTCGGGATTGGTGAAGAGCCACTTCGACAACACGACCTTCTGCTGGTTGCCGCCGGAAAGATTGACCGTTTCCTGATAGATCGAATGCGAGCGGATGCGCAGCTTCGAGCGATAGTCCGAGGCGACCTTGGCTTCCTGCCGGTCGTTGATGATGGTGTTCGACGAGACGCCCTCGAGATTGGCCAGCGTCGTGTTGTGCATGATGTTGTTGATCAGCACGAGGCCGAGATGCTTGCGGTCCTCGGTGACATAGGCAAGGCCGGCATCGATCGCCTTGGGGATCGTGCTGACATCCACCGGCTTGCCGCGCATGGAGACGTCGCCGGTGATCTTGTGGCCCCAGCTCTTGCCGAAGATGCTCATCGCCGTTTCGGTACGGCCGGCGCCCATCAGACCGGCAATGCCGACCACTTCGCCGGCACGGACCGTGAAGCTCACATCGTGCAGGAACTGGCGGTCACGGTGATGCTGGTGGAAGACGTTCCAGTTCTTCACCTCCAGCAGCGTTTCGCCGATCTTGGGCTCGCGCGCGGGGTAGCGGTCTTCCATCTCGCGGCCGACCATGCCCTTGATGATGCGGTCTTCCGAGATATCCTCGTGATGACAGTCCAGCGTTTCCACCGTGCCGCCATCGCGCAGGATGGTGATCTGGTCCGCGACCTTTTTGATCTCGTTCAGCTTGTGCGAAATGATGATCGAGGTCATGCCCTGCGTGCGGAACTCCATGAGCAGCTTCAGGAGCGCGTCGGAGTCCTTCTCGTTGAGCGAGGCGGTCGGCTCGTCGAGGATGAGCAGGCGCACCTTCTTGGACAGTGCCTTGGCGATTTCCACGAGCTGCTGCTTGCCGACGCCGATATCGGTGATCAGCGTGCTCGGAGAATCCTTGAGGCCCACCTTGTCGAGCAGTTCTTGCGTGCGGCGGAACGTCTGCTTCCAGTCGATGACGCCGTTCGTCGCGACCTCGTTGCCGAGGAAGATGTTTTCGGCAATCGACAGGAGCGGCACCAGCGCCAGCTCCTGGTGGATGATGATGATGCCCAGATGCTCGCTGTCGGAGATCGTGGAGAAGTGACGGACTTGGCCGTCGAAATGGATTTCGCCCTCGTAGGAGCCGGCCGGATAGACGCCGCTCAACACTTTCATGAGGGTGGATTTGCCGGCGCCGTTTTCGCCGACAAGGGCGTGAATCTCGCCTTCGCGGACCTTCAGATTGACGTTGTCGAGCGCCTTCACGCCCGGGAACGTCTTCGTGATGCCACGCATTTCGAGAAGGGTCTTGCTCATGTACCAGTTTCCAGCGGCCAGTGATCGCCCTTCAGCAGGGAGACCGAGCCTATTCGCTCTGCGATCCGGAGAAAAGAGGGTTCGCGCTGGAACGCGCGAACCCCGGAGAGATTTGAGAACGATTAGTTCTTCAGCTGATCAGCCGTGTAGTAGGCCGAGTCCGTGACGAGGATCTTCTCGGCGTTGGACTTGTCGACGGCAACCGGCTTCAGGAGGTAGGACGGGATGACCTTGACGCCGTTGTCATAGGTCTTCGTGTCGTTGACCTCAGGTTCCTTGCCTTCGAGGATCGAGTTGACCATGCTGACGGTGACCTTGGCGAGTTCGCGCGTGTCCTTGAAGACCGTCGAATACTGTTCGTCGGCGAGGATCGACTTGACGGACGGCAGTTCGGCGTCCTGGCCGGTGACGATCGCCATGGCCTGGTCGCCCGAGCCGTAGCCGACGCCCTTCAGGGCCGACAGGATACCGATGGAGAGGCCGTCATAGGGCGACAGAACGCCATCGACGCGGCCGTCGGTGTAGGTCGAGGAGAGCAGGTTTTCCATGCGAGCCTGGGCAACGGCACCGTCCCAACGCAGCGTGCCGACGGTTTCCATGCCGGTCTGGCCCGACTTGACGACGATCGCGCCACTGTCGATCAGCGGCTGGAGGACCGACATCGCGCCATCGTAGAAGAAGAAGGCGTTGTTATCGTCAGGCGAACCGCCGAAGAGTTCGACGTTCCACGGCTTGGTGTCCGGGAACTTCGCCTTCAGGCCGTCGACGAGGCTGGTGGCCTGGAGAACGCCGACCTGGAAGTTGTCGAAGGTGGCGTAGTAGCTGACATTGCCCGAGTCGCGGATGAGGCGGTCGTAAGCGATGACCTTAACGCCGGCGTCCGCTGCCTTCTGCAGGATGTCGGAGAGCGTCGTGCCGTCGATGGCGCCGATGACGAGAACCTTGGCACCCTTGGTGACCATGTTTTCGATCTGGGCCAGCTGGTTCGGAATGTCGTCGTCAGCAAACTGCAGGTCCGGCGTGTAGCCGGCGTCCTTGAACAGCTTTTCCATCGTCTCGCCGTCGGAAATCCAGCGGGTCGAGGTCTTGGTGGGCATGGAAATGCCGACCATGCCCTTGTCCTGGGCAAAAGCCGGGGCAACGAACGACGCGACGCTGATGGCAGCCGCCGCGAGAAGCGAGGTGATCATTTTCATTGAAAGGTCTCTCCCTTGTGCGCACTGGCCAATTAAGCCAGGCATTGTTCTGTGCACGGGCGGGGTCGCTTTCAGGCGACGGCCTGGACTGGTGAGCATAGAGCCCGCCGGTCCCCACTCCCAAGGACCCCAGCGCACATTGGCGAAACCTCGTACGAATTGCCATAACTGTCAAATGCAATAAGCTTCTAATTCGATATCAAAATTGATATACAATGACGGAAATATAATATTTTTACCGATCGAGGTAACCATGCGTTTGGAAGACGACATCGACGAACCGCTTTTTCCGGATGAAGGCGGCGACAATTTGCACGGCGTCGGCCTTCTGCGCAGCGGCCTGAAACTTAGCCACCTGCGCATGATCGTGGCGATCGAGGAGCACAAACAGGTGAGCGCCGCGGCCGACATGCTCAACATCTCCCAGCCCGCCGCATCCCGCATGCTGACGGAAATGGAGACGATCCTCAAGGCGCAATTGTGCGAGCGGGTCTCGCGCGGTGTGGCGCTGACGGCCTTCGGCCGAGCCTTCGCGCGGCGGGCACGCACGATCCTGCTTGAACTGCGCGAAGTGGACCGCGAGCTTTCCGCGTTGAAATCCGGCACCGGCGGTTCGGTCTATCTGGGTTCCGTCACCGCGCCGGCGATCAGCCTCGCCGTGCCGGCGATCCAGCAGGTCAGCGCCGCCTATCCCGGCATCGAGGTGAATGTACGCGTGGAAACAAGCAACGTGCTCGCCCGCGAACTGCTCGCCGCCCAGCAGGATTTCATCATCGCCCGCGTACCCGACGACCTCAACCCCCGCCTCTTCAACGTCACCGAGATCGGCATCGAAAAGGCCTGTCTCATCGTGCGGAAAGGCCATCCGCTGACGGAAAAACCCGTCGTCGGTCTTGCCGACCTGCCGCATTTCGACTGGGTGTTCCAGCCTGCCGGCACGCTGCTGCGGCGGCGCATCGAAGAGCTTTTCATCGCCGCCGGCGTGGCGCTGCCCTCCACCGTCGTCAATACGTCGTCGATCCTGCTGACGACGGCCATCGTCTGCGGCTCGAATGCCATTGCGCCCGTCGCTCGCGACATGGCCGTCTTCATCGCCGATGTCGGCGCGCAGGCGGGCGAGATCAGCATCCTCAACACGGATTTCGACATCGACATCAAACCCTACAGCCTGATTTCCGTGAAAGGCCGGGCGCTCCCCCCAAGCGCCAAACTGCTCTATGATCTCATCCTGCAACGCAGCCGGATGCTTTCACCGGACTGAACGGAGAAAGACACCATGTTCGGCCTGACCGTTTTCGAATCCGTGCTGGAAAGGCTGAAGGCCGAGGCGCGCCAGGCGGAGGAAGACGCTGCCGACGACGCCATGGAAGACGACGGCCCGGGTGAGATTCGCGGATTGACCTCGGGTTTTGCGGGCATCGGCACCGGCAGCATCTTCGTCTCCGGCTCGCAAGCCGCTGCCGCCTATCTCGATCTCTACGAGGAGCCCCGCCCTGCTCCGCCGGAGCCGCAACCGGCGCCCGAACCGCCCCCTGCCCCGCCGCCGCATCTCCTGCGCGTCGCGCCGGACGAAATTGCGGAAGATCTGTCACTGAACGGCAAGGAAAGCGTGGACGAGCTTCTCGCCCGCCGCCGCAGCTTTGCGCGTGAAAACCATCCCGACCGCGCACCGGAAGATATGCGCGCCAATGCGACGCTGCGCATGAAGATCGCCAACATGCTGATCGACGAGACGATACGGAGACTTAAAGTGGAAGAGAGTTTTGGGCTTTCGCGCTAGCTCTTGGTTTCCTCCGGCGGCTTGGCGGCCGGGTCGGAAGGCTTGAAGAACAGGATGAGGTTGGCGAAGACATAGGCGGTGACGACGAGGAAGATCGTGCCCCAGGTCTGTTCGCCGTTATAGAATTCCACGCCCGTCCACGCCGCGCAGGACCCGACCAGCAACACCCGTCGCCAGAGCGGACGGTAGAACGGATGGTCGGGGTCGATGAATTTCATGAATGTCTCCTCACGTCTTCCGGCCTACATAGGCGGTTTTCCAGCGTGAGGAAACCGGGTTCATGAACCGAGGCGTTCAAGGAAGGCTGCAAGCTCCGACGGCTCGATGCCGACGAGATGGCCGTTTTCCGGATAGGCGCCGGAGCGCACGTCCTCGGCATATTCGCGGAAGGCCGCGATGCGCTCCTGCTGCAGGCGATCATATTCCGCCGCGAAATTGCGGTAGACCTTTGCATGGCGCGGATAATGGCCGCGATTCTGGCCGAGCACGTCGTCGGCAAAGAGATATTGCGCATCGCAGCCCGTGCCAGCCCCCATGGAGAGCATGACGAGCGCGGTTTTTGCGCTGATCGCCGCAGCGATCTCACCCGGCACGACCTCGATTTCGGCGGCAAAGGCGCCCGCCTCCTCCAGCGCCTTCACCTGTCTGAAAATCTCCAGCGCGCTGTCCGCCGTTTTGCCGACGGCGCGGAAACCGCCCGTCCAGGTGGCCTTGGAGGGAATGAGGCCGACATGGCCACAGACCGGAATCCCCTCTTCACGCAGGCGCCGCACCGTGGAAAGGCCGGCCGCGCAATAGACGGCATCGCCGCCCGCCCGCATCGCCTGGAATGCGCCGCGGAGATAGTCGTCCGCCGTGACGAAATCGCCGTATTCGAGGCCGGGAAAAGCAAACACGGTGGGCGCCGCTTCGCGAAAAGCCGGGCCCAGCAGGGCCGGCGGCACGGAAACGAGGTCGATGCCCGCCTGTTCGGCGGCGGCAGCTTCTTCCAGCGTCACGACGCGCAGCATGGTGAGTTGGCGCTTACCCTTCATCGCCCGGATGTCGGCGACGGTCGGTCTCTTGGTCTTCACTATGGTCTCCCTCAGGCGGCGAGCAGTTTCTTGAGCTTGGTGTCCGGCGAAGCAAGTTCGGCCGGATCGGGGTGGATGCGGGCGGCGATCAGCATTTCGGCGAGACGGATGTCGCGAGCGACCGCATTGCCCGGCCCGATGCCGCTGGCCGCGATCAGACGCCCCCCGGCATCGAGGTGAAAGAGGATGAACGCGCCCTCGCCCATATCGCGACGCACCGTGCGAACCGCGCCATCGGCAAGGCCGGCGATCTGCAGCGTCATGTCGTACTGATCCGACCAGAACCACGGCACGGCGGCATGCGCCTCGGTGCCACCCAGCATGTTTGCTGCGGCAAGCTGGCCCTGCTCCTGTGCATTGCGCCAGGATTCGAGCCGGATACGGCGGTCGCCATAGAGCGGCAGCGGATAAGAGGTGCAATCGCCCGCTGCAAAGATATCGGGATCGGAGGTGCACAGCAGGCCATCCACGGCAATGCCGTTTTCGACGGCCAGACCGGCGGCTTCCGCCAGCTCCGTATTCGGCACCGCACCGATGCCGACGACGAGCAGGCTGGCGCTGACAACGCGCCCGTCTTCCAGCGTGATGCGCACGTCACCCGGGCCGTTCTCGACGCCCGACACCTTCGCGCCGCAGAGAATGTTCACACCCTCCGCCGCGTGGCGGCTTGCGACGATTTCAGCGATCTCCGCCGGTACGCCACGGCTCAGGACGCGCGGCAGGCCTTCGACAAGCGTAACGCTCGCGCCGAGCTTTCGAGCACTGGCGGCAAGCTCGAGACCGATGAAGCCACCGCCGAGAATGGCGATAGGACTACCCTCGACCAGATGTTCTCGGATACGCGTCGCATCGTCATGGCTGCGCAGCGCAAGGATACGTCCGCCGTGGGTCGCCCCCGGCAATGCCCGTGGGCGCGCGCCGGTTGCCAGAAGCAGCTTGTCGTAGGGAACGACCGCGCCATCCCCCAGCACGACACGCTTTGCGGCACGGTCGATCCCGGACACCGTGCGGCCCAGCAGCAGGTCGATCCCGGCTTCGACATAGCGCCCCGGCTCGGCGACGAATTTCGGACCGGCGCCAGCGACCAACGCCTCCTTGGAAAGCGGCGGGCGCTCATAGGGCGGATGCGTTTCGCTGCCGATCAGGGTCAACGTGCCGTCAAAGCCCTTTTCGCGGAGCGCGAAGGCTGCGCGTGCGCCGCATTCGCCGGCGCCGACGATCACGAAATTCGCCATGGCGGTTCCCTCAGATCCCGATGAAGACCGTGCCGCCCTCGACCTTGACCGGATAGGTCTTGAGGTCGACGCAGACGGGCGCACCCTTGGCCTCGCCGGTCTTGTAGTTGAAGCGGCCATTGTGCTTGGGACATTCGATGATGTGGTCCATCACAAGCCCATCCGCGAGGTGGATCTTTTCGTGGGTGCAGAGCCCGTCCGTCGCGTGATAGGTGTCCTCCGGGCTGCGGTAGACCGCAAAAGTGCGGCCCGCATGATCGAAGCGGATGACATCCTCCTCGTCGATATCATCGGCTGCGCAGACTTCGATCCAGGTGTCGCTCATGGGTCTCTCCTCCAAAGACGTAGGGTGTTATTCGGCGGCGGCGAAAGCCGGTTCGGCGTGGAATTCTTCCTTGTAGGGCCGTGCGGTTTCGGGCAGCGCGCGCTTGAGGAAGTAGTCTTCGTTGCGCAACTGGCGCAGGAAGGCCGGCAGCATTTCCCGGTAGCCGTGCCACATGGACGGGTTCGGCGTGGGAAGGTCGTGCCTGATCATGGCGTGCAGCCGCGGCAGGGCATGATAGGGCACCATCGGGAACATGTGGTGCTCCACGTGATAGTTCATGTTCCAATAGATGAAGCGGCTGATCGGGTTCATATAGACCGTGCGGCTGTTCAAGCGGTGGTCGACAACGTTGTCGGCCAGGCCGCCATGCTGCAACAGACCGGTGAGCACATGGTGCCAGGCGCCGTAGAGCCTGGGCAAACCGATGAACATGGCCGGCAGGATGGAGCCGAAATAGAGGCAGGTGGCGATCGTCGCGAGATAGATGGCGAGCCAGATGCGGGCGATGCGGATCGCCTTCGGCTGTTCCGTTTCCGGAACGAAGGTCTTTTCCGCCTCGCTCATGACGCCGGCCGCGTTGCGCACCATGTCGACGACAGCGTGCCAGGCATCGAGAATACCGAAGAAGTTCAGCACGAGGCGAACGAGATCCGGCGGGCGCATGACGGCGATTTCCGGATCGCGGCCAACGATGACCGTGTCCGTGTGATGGCGCGTATGGCTCCAGCGCCAGGTGACCGGGTTGCGCATGATCATGAAGCAGGCGATCTGGTAGACGGCATCGTTCATCCACATCGTCTTGAAGGCCGTGCCGTGGCCGCATTCGTGCCAGCGGCTATCTGACGCCGAGCCGTAAAGCACGCCGTAGATCAGAAAGAAGGGTACGGCAGCCCAGCTTCCCCAGAACCAGGCGCCGAGCGCACCGGAGAGGACCATCGCGCCGAGCCAGATCGCCGTGTCGCGAATGGCGGGAGCATCGCTGCGCTGCATCAGCGCCTTCATCTCTTTGCGGGCGACATCGGTGTGATACCACTCGGCCGCGGCCAGACCGTTGGCAACGGCCGCTTCGGCATCCCGGCCAAGAAGACTATAGTCCCGCTTCGTCGGCTTCATCGCTTTTCCTCCCTGCAAGGCGCTTTCCGGCGACCCGCCTCATCTGATGGACAAACGATAACGCCGCCGCTTGCATCTCTCAATCCCGCCATGATAGAATGCGTCAAAATCCATCATTAGCTATCATTCAATATTGATGGAAAGATTTCAGGGAGAGCCACATGGCATCGAGACCCACCATCTCTGACCTTGCGCAGGCGGCCGGCGTCAGCGTGGCAACGGTCGATCGCGTGCTGAACGGCCGTCACAAGGTGCGGGAGGAAACGGCGCGCCGGGTCTATGATGCCGCCAACGCGATCGGCTATCACGCCATCGGCCTCATCCGGCAGCGCGTCTTCGAGGACCTGCCGCAATATCGCCTGGGCTTCAGTTTCCAGCGCCCGAACCAGGCCTTCTACCAGAATTTCGCCCGCGAGATCGAAATCGCATGCAACGCCTGCACGGTCGCGCGCATCGTGCCGCAAATCGAATTCATCAATGCGCAGACGCCGGCTGCGATGACCGAAATGCTGCGCCAGCTATCGACGCGCAACCAGGCGCTTGCCGTCGTGGCACCCGACTATCCCGCAACGACGACAATGGCGGAAGACCTGAAAAATCGGGGCATCCCGCTGTTCTGCCTGCTGTCCGATTTCGCCATGGACGTGCGTCAGGGCTATATCGGCCTCAACAATATGAAGGTCGGCCGCACCGCCGCCTGGATGATCGCGCACGGCGCCAAACGGCCGGGCAAGGTGGCGATCTTCGTCGGCAGTCACCGCTTTCATGGCCATGAACTGCGCGAGATCGGCTTCCGCTCCTTCTTCCGCGAGAAGGGCCAGGGGTTCGAGGTCCTGGATACGCTCGTCAATCTCGACACCAGCGAGATCACCCACGAGGCGACCGCCAACCTGCTTGCCCAGCATCCCGATCTTGTCGGCCTCTACGTGGCAGGCGGCGGCATGGAGGGTGCGATTTCGGCCGTGCGCGAAGAGGGTTACGCCGGCAAGATCCAGCTCATCGTCAACGAGCTGACGCCGGAATCGAAGGCCGGGCTTGCCGACGATATCGTAACGATGGCGATCCATACGCCGCTTGCAGCACTTTGCCGGGAGCTCGTCTCGCTGATGGTGACGGCGATCGAAAAGGGGGAGAATGCCGTGCCGGGCCAGACCTTCCTGCCGTTCGAGCTCTTCACGCCGGAAAACATCTGACGTCGCCTTGATAGTTTTCTCTCACGTGAAGCCCTTAATCTTTCAACAATGAGGGCGCCGACAGCACCTCGGACTTTGACGCCCGTCAAGGGCTCCCCGATCCTCATGCGTGCATGCGAGGCGGCCCTGTCGGTGGCCTCGACTACCGGAGGACACCCATTTCATGCCGACTTTCGCCATCAACCACATGACCGCGCCCGCGCTGAAACTCGACGCCTTCTTCGCGCTTGCCGTCTCCCTCGGCACCAGCGCTGTCGAAATCCGCAACGATCTTGATGGCAACGCCATTCTCGACGGCACCACGCCGGCCGAGGTGAAGGCACTCGCCGAGCGCCACGGCGTGACGATCATCTCCATCAATGCCCTGCAGCGTTTCAACGAATGGACGCCCGCCCGCGCCGCCGAGGCAAGGGACCTGATCGACTATGCAAGCGCCTGTGGCGCAAAGGCCCTCGTGCTCGTACCGCAGAACGACGGCACCGGCCAGGCCGACGGCGAGCGGCAGGCCAATCTTCAGCAGTCACTGACCGCTCTCAAGCCGCTGCTTGACGCCGCCGGCATCCTTGGCCTCGTCGAGCCGCTCGGCTTCGAGATCTGCTCGCTGCGCTCCAAACGTGAGGCCGTCGAAGCAATCAAGACCGTCGCCGGAGAACAGACATTCCGCCTGGTACATGACACGTTCCACCATCATCTGGCAGGCGAGCCGGACATCTTTGCCGATTTTACCGGCCTGGTTCATATCTCGGG
The DNA here is from genome assembly GCF_024704725.1 of Shinella sp. CPCC 101442. Taxonomy (GTDB): domain Bacteria; phylum Pseudomonadota; class Alphaproteobacteria; order Rhizobiales; family Rhizobiaceae; genus Shinella. The sequence continues at coordinate 957,998 of NZ_JALIQS010000003.1, forward strand.
TGTGGAGGACGCCGATATCGCCATCTCCGATATGCGCGATGGCCATCGCGTGCTCGTCGGCCCGGCAGACAGGCTGGCAAATACCAGCCAGATCAGGGCCTTGATCGCTGCCGGCTATGCCGGGCCGCTGTCCTTCGAGCCCTTCTCGCCGGCCGTGCACGGCGTCGCCGATCCAAAGACCGCGATTGCCGAAAGCATCGCCTTCCTTCGCGCAAACATCTGAGAAATCCGGTGGCAACAGCCTGCCACCGCCACTTTTCCCCAGCCCGACCAAAATCCCCTTCCGCCAAAATGGAACGGGCTTGACGCCATAAACAGAAAATGGAATAAACATTCCGCAATACGGAATTCGCGGTTTGTTTATTCTGTTTTGGCCTTTGCCTCCCGGGAGGAGCGACGGCCGGGGCGCCCGCAGGGGAAGCCATCCGGATTAAGTCAGTGGTGCTGCCGGACACCACGTTGAGGAGGAGAACGAACATGAAAAAATTCATCCTGAGCTCGGCACTTGCCGTAATGATGTCGACGGCTGCCCACGCTGAGACGATCGGCGTTTCCATGGCGCTGTTCGACGACAACTTCCTGACCGTTCTGCGCAACGGCATGACCGACTACGCCAAGACGCTCGACGGCGTCGACCTGCAGGTCGAAGACGCCCAGAACGATGTCGCCAAGCAGCAGAGCCAGATCCAGAACTTCATCGCCTCCGGCGTCAGCGCCATCATCGTCAACCCGGTCGATACCGATGCGACGGCGGCTCTCTCGAAGGCTGCCGCAGACGCCGGCATTCCGCTCGTCTACGTCAACCGCGAACCGGCAAACATCAACGAACTGCCGGAAAAGCAGGCGTTCGTCGCCTCCAACGAGCAGGAATCCGGTACGCTGGAAACCAAGGAAGTCTGCCGCCTCCTGAACGGCAAAGGCAAGGTCGTCGTCATGATGGGCGAACTGTCCAACCAGGCCGCGCGCATGCGCACGCAGGATATCAAGGACGTCATCGCGACCGACGAGTGCAAGGGCCTGACCATCGTCGAAGAGCAGACGGCCAACTGGTCGCGCACGCAGGGCGCCGACCTGATGACCAACTGGCTCTCCGCCGGCCTGGAATTCGACGCCGTCATCTCCAACAATGACGAAATGGCGATCGGCGCCATTCAGGCCCTGAAGGCCGCCGGCCGCTCGATGGACAGCGTCGTCGTTGCAGGCATCGACGCCACGCAGGACGCCCTTGCCGCCATGGCTGCCGGCGACCTCGACGTGACGGTCTTCCAGGACGCCGCCGGCCAGGGCAAGGGATCGGTCGATGCCGCGCTCAAGCTCGCCAAGGGCGAAAAGGTCGAGACGAAGGTTTACATCCCCTTCCAGCTCGTCACGCCGGCAAACATCGCTGACTTCCAGGCGAAGAACTGATCGGCTCACCGGTCTCGTGAATATCCGCTAGACTATGAAGGACGCGCGCACGCGGGCGTGCGCGCGTCCAACCTGTTTCAGGTTGCTCCGGGAGGGAGGGGACGATGGTCAGTCCAACCACCATGGCCGCGGTTCGCGCAAGCGGCGCCATTCCGAATGCCGAATATCTCTTGTCTGCGGAAGGCGTCCGCAAGGAATTCCCGGGCGTCGTCGCGCTCGATGATGTCCAGTTCAAGCTGAGACGCGGTTCCGTGCATGCCTTGATGGGCGAGAACGGCGCCGGAAAGTCCACGCTGATGAAGATCCTTGCCGGCATCTACACGCCCGACCAGGGCGAGGTGCTGCTGAAGGGGCAGAAGATCCGCCTGAAATCACCGCTCGACGCGCTGGAGAACGGCATCGCCATGATCCATCAGGAACTGAACCTGATGCCTTTCATGACGGTTGCGGAAAATATCTGGATCCGCCGCGAACCGAAGAACCGCTTCGGCTTCGTCGATCACGGCGAGATGCACCGTAAGACCGCCGAACTCTTCAAGCGCCTCAACATCGTGATGGACCCGGAAGTGCAGGTGCGCGACCTCTCCGTCGCCAACCGCCAGATGGTCGAGATCGCCAAGGCCGTTTCCTATGAGAGCGATGTGCTCATCATGGACGAGCCGACCTCGGCGCTGACCGAGCGCGAGGTGGACCACCTCTTCACGATCATCCGCGACCTGCGTTCGCAGGGCATCGGCATCGTCTACATCACCCACAAGATGAACGAGCTGTTCGAGATCGCCGACGAATTCTCGGTGTTCCGCGACGGCAAATATATCGGCACGCATGCCTCTACCGACGTGACCCGCGACGACATCATCCGCATGATGGTCGGCCGCGAGATCACCCAGATGTTCCCGAAAGAGGACGTGCCGATCGGAGACGTCGTTCTGTCGGTCAGGAACCTCAACCTCAAGGGCGTCTTTCACGACATCTCCTTCGACGTGCGCGCCGGGGAAATCCTGGGTATCGCCGGCCTCGTCGGCTCGGGCCGCTCGAATGTCGCCGAGACGATCTTCGGCGTGACGCCTGCGACGTCAGGCACGATCTCGATCAACGGCAAGCAAGTCAACATCGACAGCCCGAACACCGCAATCAAGCACCGCATGGCGTTCCTGACGGAAGACCGCAAGGACACGGGCTGTCTGCTGATCCTCGACATCCTGGAAAACATGCAGATCGCCGTGTTGCAGGACAAGTTCGTCAAGAACGGCTTCGTTTCCGAGGGCGCGCTGACGAAGGTCTGCGAGGAGATGAGCAAGAAGCTCAGGGTCAAGACGCCCAACCTGTCGGAGCGCATCGAGAACCTGTCGGGCGGCAACCAGCAGAAGGTGCTGATCGGCCGCTGGCTGCTCACCAATCCGCGCATCCTCATCCTCGACGAGCCGACCCGCGGCATCGATGTCGGCGCCAAGGCGGAAATCCACCGCTTCGTCACCGAACTCGCCAAGGACGGCGTCGCCGTCATCATGATCTCGTCGGAAATGCCGGAAGTGCTCGGCATGAGCGATCGCGTCATGGTCATGCACGAGGGCCGCGTCACCGGCATTCTCGACCGCGCCGAGGCAACGCAGGTCAAGGTCATGGAACTGGCGGCCCAGTAAGAGCGGGTCCCAAGGTTGGGCCAGTGAGATTTAAGGCCGCCGAGCGGCCATCAGGGAGGTAATCATGAGCACGAATTCCGCCGCGCAGGCTCAAAGCCCCGCGCAGAAATCTGCCCGCCGGCTCCCGCCGGAACTCAACATCTTTCTCGTCCTCGTCGGCATTGCGCTGGTCTACGAAGTCCTTGGCTGGATTTTCGTCGGCCAGAGCTTCCTGATGAACCCGCAGCGCCTGACGATCATCATCCTGCAGGTTTCCGTCATCGGCATCATCGCCGTGGGTGTGACGCAGGTCATCATTACCGGGGGCATCGACCTGTCGTCCGGCTCCGTCGTCGGCATGACGGCGATGTTCACGGCCTCGCTGGCGCAAGCCTCGACCTGGCCGCGCGCGCTCTATCCCTCGCTGACGGACATGCCGGTCATCGTGCCGGTGGTGGTCGGCATCGGCGTCGGCCTGCTCGCCGGCTTCATCAACGGCCAGCTCATCGCCAAGACCAAGATCCCGCCCTTCATCGCCACGCTCGGCATGATGGTGTCGGCACGCGGCATCTCCAAGTGGTACACGAAGGGCCAGCCGGTCTCGGGCCTCACGGAACAGTTCAACTTCATCGGCACCGGCATCTGGCCCGTCGTGATCTTCCTCGTCGTCGCCGTGATCTTCCACATCGCGCTACGCTACACCCGCTACGGCAAGTTCACCTATGCGATCGGCGCCAATGTGCAGGCCGCCCGCGTCTCCGGCATCAATGTCGAATCCCATCTCGTGAAGGTCTATGCGATTGCCGGTGCGCTCGCTGGCCTCGCCGGTGTCGTCACTGCCGCCCGCGCCCAGACCGCGCAGGCCGGCATGGGCGTGATGTACGAACTCGATGCCATCGCCGCGACCGTCATCGGCGGCACCTCGCTTGCCGGCGGTGTGGGCCGCATCACCGGCACGGTCATCGGCACCGTCATCCTCGGCGTCATGACCTCGGGCTTTACCTTCCTGCGCGTCGATGCTTTCTACCAGGAGATCGTCAAGGGCGTGATCATCGTGGCCGCCGTCGTCGTCGACGTCTACCGCCAGAAGAAGCGCAAGACGTAACCGAAATCCTCGCGGTTCGCCGCGACGCTTTTGCGGGGCGAGCGTATCGCCCCGCCCCTCCTCCCGCATGATCCCCAAGCATGCGGCTTACTTGAGAGAATGAAGATGACTGTGAGATTTGGTCTTCTCGGCGCAGGCCGCATCGGCAAGGTGCATGCCAAGGCCCTGACAGGCAATCCCGATGCCGTGCTCGTCGCCGTCGCCGATGCCTTCCCGGCGGCCGCCGACGCCATCGCCAAGCAGTATGGCTGCGATGTGCGCACGATCGAGGCGATCGAAGCCGCCAAGGACATCGATGCCGTCGTGATCTGCACGCCGACCGACACCCATGCCGACCTCATCGAACGCTTTTCCCGCGCCGGCAAGGCGATCTTCTGCGAAAAGCCGATCGACCTCGACGTCGACCGCGTGCGCGCCTGCATGAAGGTGGTGGAAGAAACCAAGGGCAAGCTGATGGTCGGCTTCAACCGCCGCTTCGACCCCCATTTCATGGCCGTGCGCAAGGCGATCGACGACGGCAAGATCGGCGACGTCGAGATAGTCACCATCACGTCGCGCGATCCCGGCGCCCCGCCGGTCGACTACATCAAACGTTCCGGCGGCATCTTCCGCGACATGACGATCCACGACTTCGACATGGCCCGCTTCCTGCTGGGCGAAGAGGTCGCCTCGGTCTCGGCGACCGCCGCCGTTCTGGTCGACCCGGAAATCGGCAAGGCCGGTGACTATGACAGCGTCTCGGTCATCCTCCAGACCAAGTCCGGCAAGCAGGCGATCATCTCCAACTCCCGCCGCGCCACCTACGGCTACGACCAGCGTATCGAGGTACACGGCTCTAAGGGCGTCGTCTCCGCCGAAAACCAGCGCCCCGTCTCCATCGAAATCGCCAATGGAGACGGCTACACCCGCCCACCGCTGCACGACTTCTTCATGACCCGCTATACGGAAGCCTACGCCAACGAGATCGCGGCCTTCATCGCCGCCATCGAAAAGGGCGCCACCATCACCCCCTCCGGCGCCGACGGCCTCGCCGCCCTGGCACTCGCCGATGCGGCCGTAAGGTCTGTCGAAGAAAAGCGCCATATCTCCGTCGCCTGACGGATCAAAGCTCCCAAGGCAACTGGCCGGGCGATTATGTCGCCCGGTCTTTTTGTTGGGCAATTGATCGCGTCCGCAGGCATCGCTGCCACTCCGTTGAAGAGCGACCAAAGCCCGTGAAAGGCCAATAGCGTTAAGCCCACCGCACGATCCATCTTAATTTGCGAACGTGCCGCCCGCCCAGGTGATTTGACCAGGTGTCGGCGTATCGTCTTGGTATCACTGGATAATGCATGTGCCCGGCCAATCACGGCAGGAGTTTCGTGCACAGCCCGCAGTGTAAACACCTATGGCAGTGAGACAGATGATGACAACGATCTTTCGAATCACGATGCGATCCTCACGGGTGTCGTGGTCGACGCCTTGCAAATCGTTGAAAAAATTGGCGCACCCGACAGGATTCGAACCTGTGACCTTTGGAATCGGAATCCAACACTCTATCCAGCTGAGCTACGGGTGCATCCGTAGGCGATGACTCGCCTGTCCGATGGAAGGGTCTTAGCCCAGGTGCGGGCGGGCTTCAATCGGGAAATTGTTGAAAGGGGAGCTGTTTTTGCTTTGCAGGGTGGTTACCGGGAAATAAGCGGGCCGCCGGGGTGCCGGCGGCCCGCTTTGGGTGTGGCCGTTCGGTCAGGCCGTCTGCATGGCGCCGGGGCCGGGAATGGCCTTGGGCGGCACCTTGCCGAGGATGATCATGCCGAGGACTTCGTCCTTGGTGACGTCCTCGGTGCGGGCGTGGCCGACAACCTGGCCGTTCTTCATGACCGAGACGCGGTCGGCCAAATCGAAGACGTCGTGGATGTCGTGGCTGATCAGGAAGATGCCGATACCTTCCTTCTTCAGCTGCTTGATCAGCTCGCCGACCTGCGCCGTCTCCTGCGGGCCGAGCGCCGCCGTCGGCTCGTCCATGATCAGGATGCGGGCGTTGAACAGGATCGCCCGGGCGATCGCCACCGACTGGCGCTGGCCGCCGGAGAGCGCCTTCACCGGCTCCTTGAAGCGCTGGAAGTTCGGGTTGAGGCGGCCCATCACTTCGCGGGTCTTGGCCTCCATCGCGACATCGTCGAGCGTACCCCAGGGGGTGCGCAGTTCGCGGCCGAGATAGAGGTTGGCGGCGGCATCGACATTATCGGCCACGGCGAGCGTCTGGTAGATCGTCTCGATGCCGTATTTCTTGGCGTCGCGCGGGTTGCCGATGTCGGCGGGTTCGCCGTTGATCAGGATCTCGCCGCCATCGCGCTTGTAGGCACCGGAGAGAACCTTGATCAGCGTCGACTTGCCGGCGCCGTTATGACCGAGAAGTGCCACGACCTCGCCGGGGTAGAGATCGACCGAGGCATTGTCCACGGCGTGGATGCCGCCGAAGGAGATGGAAATGTTCTTCAGCTCCACGAGCGGCGTACGGGTGGTGTCCGTCATTGGTCCAACTCCTCTTACTTAGCGCGGGCGCGGTAGACCGTGTCGAGCCAGACGGCAACGACGAGGACCATACCGACCACGATGCGCTGGAACGGGGTGTCGATGCCAACAAGCACCATGCCCGATTGCAGCGATTGCATGACGAGGGCGCCGAGCATGGCGCCAGCGATTGTGCCCATGCCGCCCGCAAGCGACGTGCCGCCGATCACGGCGGCCGCGATCGTATAGAGCTCGTCGAGTTCGCCCTGCGCATTGGTCGCGGCATTGAGGCGGGCGGTGGAAATGGCGGCTGCGACGGCGCAGAGAATGCCCATCAGCGCGAAGATCTTGACGGTCACCCAGCGGGTCTTGATGCCCGCGAGTTCCGCCGCCTCGGGATTGCCGCCGAGCGCGAAAACGTAGCGGCCGAAGCGCAGGCGCGTCGAGATGAAGGTCATGACGATGCCGACGACGATGGCGATCAGCACGGGAATGGCGATGCCATGGGGGATGAACAATCCGCCCTCCGGCCAGGCGATGCCGTTGGCATCTGCGAATTTGCGGGCGATGGCGACGGGCCAGGGATAGCTGTTGACGATCAAGACGGCGCCGAGCACCAGCGCGCAGCCGATGGCGACCAGGAAATACTCGGCCCACATCGGACGCAGCGGGAAGCCGAAGCGTTTGCGCTGCTTGCGGGAATTGGCGATCGTCGCGACGATGGCCGCGCAGGCGAGCGCGCCGACGATCCAGCTCGCCGTTGCCCCGATCGAGCCCTCGGTGCCGCCGCCCATCAGGCGGAAGGTGGCATCCATGGGGGCCACGGTGCGGCCGCTGGTGACGAACCAGGTGGCGCCGCGCCAGACGAGCAGGCCGCCGAGCGTGACGATGAAGGAGGGAACGTTGAGGAAGGCGATGATCGAGCCATGCAGCGCGCCGATCGCGGCACCGAGCAGCAGGCCACAGAGCAGCGTGACGATCCAGATCGCCGGATGATTGAAGCCGAGCAGCTGCGGCAGCAGTTCGGCCTGCAGCACACCCATGATCATGCCGACGAAACCGAGGATGGAACCGACGGAAAGATCGATGTTGCGCGTCACGATGACCAGCACCATGCCGGTCGCCATGACGGCGACGGAGGCCGTCTGGACGGAGAGGTTCCAGAGGTTGCGGGGCGTGAGGAACAGGCCACCGGACAAGATGTTGAAGCCGATCCAGATGATCAGCAGCGCGCCGACCATGCCGAGCAGGCGCGTATCGATTTCGGTGGCGCGGAAGAAGCGCTTCACCGGGTTCTCGCTTGCCGATCGCGCACGATTGGCAGAAGCGGTCGTCGTGATGTCGGCCATGGTTTGCCGTTCCCCCACTTTTGTTGAACGTGTCGTCCGGGCGTATCCAAGAGTTGGAGAAGGATGTTCCGGAAAACCGGTTCCCACTTTTCCTCATCCTGCTTTCGAGGATGTGTCGTCGCATCATCCTCCGCCCGCTGCCCATCTTGCGCAAGCGCCGCAACGGAAGCCGCTGCGGCGCTTGTCGATGGTCAGGTCAGTACCGGATGGTCGCTACTCAGTTGCAGGCTGCAACGGAGCCGGCGGCAACGCCCTGGCAAGCCGTTTCCTTCGGGATCCAGCCGGCGTCGATGACGACGTTCAGATTGTCCTTGGTGATCGGCAGCGGCGCGAGGAAGACCGACTTCATCTCGACGCCCTTCGGGCCGCCGTTGAAGGTGGTGACGCCTTCGATCTCGTCCATGGTCTTGCCGCTGGCGAGCGTCGCTGCGATTTCCGCAGCACGCTTGCCGAGTTCACGCGAGTCTTTCCAGACCGAAACGGTCTGGGTGCCGAGAGCGACGCGGTTCAGCGCGGCGTGGTCGGCGTCCTGGCCGGAAACCGGTACGGTGCCGGCAAGGCCCTGTGCGGAAAGCGCTGCGATCGCGCCGCCGGCCGTGCCGTCGTTCGAGGCAACGACCGCGTCGACCTTGTTGTCGTTCGCCGTCAGGAACTGTTCCATGTTCTTCTGGGCGTTTTCCGGCTTCCAGCCGTCGGTGTAGGCTTCACCGACATTCTTGATCTTGCCGGCGTCGATCGCTTCCTTCAGCACTTCCTGCTGACCAGCGAAGAGGAAGTCGGCGTTCGGGTCGGACGAGGAGCCCTTGATGAAGACGTAGTTGCCTTCCGGCTTCACCTTGAACACTTCGCGGGCCTGCATGCGGCCGACTTCCTTGTTGTCGAAGGTGATGTAAAAGGCAGCCGGGTTTTCGATCAGGCGGTCGTAGCCGACGACCGGAATGCCTTCAGCGGCAGCCTTTTCGATGGCCGGACCGATGGCTTCGGAATCCTGGGCGAGAACGATGATGGCATTGGCGCCCTGGGCGATCAGCGACTCGACGTCGGTCAGCTGCTTGGCGGCAGACGACTGGGCGTCAGCAGAAATGTACTTGTCGCCGGACGCTTCGAGAGCGGCCTTGATGGCGGCTTCGTCGGTTTTCCAACGCTCTTCCTGGAAGTTCGACCAGGAAACGCCGACCACCAGATCCTTGGCGTGCGCAATACCGGAATGCAGGGAAACGATGATGGCAGCCCCTGCCATCAGCTTCAAAACGGACTTCATATTATCCTCCCAAGTGAACACCGGCCGCCTGGACGAACCTCCCGCCCAATCAACGACCAGCCACGATAACACTGTCTCGATACCCCTCCCGATGTGCTGGGACTTTTTTCTCGACAGTCGAGAAAATAAATGTCAGAACTTTTCCAGGCTGTCAACACGGCTTGAAAGGCCTTGAATGACGGCGTGACTGATGCTTTGGGAGGGGCATGGGTTGCAGCCTGTGAAAGCGAGCGGAAACAAAAGATGCTGGTGAAGTCGAGCACGGAGCTTGTGCGTCAGCAGAACAGCGCGCTCGTGCTTGCCTCGCTGCGCCGGCACGGTCCCCTCGCCCACACGGACATGTCCCAGCATACCGGCCTTGCCTCGGCGACGATCTCGGCAATCACCGCGGAACTGGAAAAGGCGGAGGTGCTGGAGCGGCGCGAACAGCAGGCATCGGCTTCGCGCGGGCGGCCGCGCGTCATCTTCGGCCAGCGGCGCGATGCCGGCTATCTCGCCACCGTGCGCATCTCCTCCGACGTCGTGCAATATTCGCTGGCCGATTATGGCGGCACGCTGCTCGACCGGTTCGAGGAGCCGCGCAACCATGCCGACACAGCCACCCAGCCCTTTGCGGATGCCTTCGTCGCCGCGCTGGAAAAGCTGGCGACACGCTCGCGCATCATGCGGGAACAGGTTCTGGTCGTCTCGATCAGCAGCAAGGGGCTGGTCGATCCGGCGGCGGCAAAACTCGTCTGGTCACCGGTCTTCGGATCGCAGCAGGTGGATTTCGCCGCCCTGCTCGCACCGCACTGGCGGGCGAAAATCCTCATCAGCAACGAGACGCTGCTCGTCGCCCATGCCATGGCGCTGCGCATGGAAAAGGCCGGTGTGAAGAACCTTCAGGCGGTCGCGGCTCTTTCGCTCGGCCACAGCATCGGGCTCGGCATCGCCCGCTTCGAGCGGACGGGGGAGCTAACCGTCACCGCCCCCAATTTCGGGCACATGCTGAACTCTTCGGACGGAAAACTGTGTCGCTGCGGATCGCAGGGCTGCATCGAGGCGTCGGCCGGCTTTTACGGCATCCTGCGCACCGCCTTTGAAGTGCCGCCCGATACGATCCCCGCGAAATTCGTGCCGCTCGCCGAGATGGACAAGATCGCGCTGCGCGCACGCCAGGGGCACCGCATGTCGGAATATGCCTTCCGCCAGGCCGGTCTTGCGCTGGGCCAAGGCCTGTCGCGGATGGTGAGCCTCTACGAAAACATGCCGATCGCCATCACGGGTCCGGGCACGCGCTATTTCGATCTCCTCCAGCGCGGCCTCGAAGAGGGGCTTGCCCAGTCGCAACAGGTCCGCCTCTTCGGCGCGCCGCCGATAACAGTCGTGCCGGAGGAGGCGACGCTGGTGCTGGAGGGCCATCTCGACCGGGCGCTGGCGGAGATGGATCACGATATCATCGCGGCGCGAACGGACAATGCCTGACCGGTATTACGAGCGCGGGGCGCCCTGCTTGGCATAGCGCCCAGGCGGTTGGCCGACATGGCGGGTGAAGGCGGTGCTGAACGTGCTGGCCGAACCATAGCCCACTCGCTCGGCGACCTCGGCGATATCGGTCTTGCGGCGGCGCAGCAGGTCCTTGGCAAGCGCCATGCGCCAGCCCAGCAGATATTCCATCGGCGCCACGCCGACATGGCGCGAAAAACGCTCGAAGAACGAGGAGCGGGAAAGCGCCGAGGCTTTGGCAAGCTCGGCCATCGTCCAGGCGCGGGCAGGATCGCCGTGCATCTGGCGGAGGGATGCGGCCAGGCGCGCATCGCCGAGGCCCCGCAGCAAACCGGCGGGCGCATCCGGCGACGGCGTCAGCCGCAGCGCTTCGACCAGCACGATTTCGACAAGCCGGGTGAGCACGAGGTCGCGACCCGGCCGATCCGAATCCGCTTCATCGATGAGCAGCCTGACCAATGTCGACAAGCGCTCGACGCCGCGCACATGCACCTGCCCCGGCAAGAGCGAGACCAGCAGCCCAGAATCCTCACCCTGGAAAACAAAGTAGCCGCCGAGGATGCGAACGTCTGGCGGGCCGTCCTGCCGGCCGTGGCGGACTTCGCCGACCGCCAGTGCCGCGGCGTGCGGATCGATGACCTGCGGCCGGACGGGCTCAAAACCCGTCATCGTGAAACCCGGCGTCTTCGGCAGCAGCACGAAATCCCCGGCCTGAAGGATCAGCTCGGGCTGTCCATCGACGGCAAGTCGGCAGGCGCCCTCGATCACGACGGCAAAACTCGGATGGCCGAAATCCGTATAGCGCACGCCCCAGCGCCCTGCCCCGCTGATGCCTTTGGTGAACACGGCATGGGGACGGAGAAGCCCGATGATTTCGGAGAGTGGGTCGACCATTTCCGGACTTTAACAAACAAAAAGCGGACCATCAATCGTATTTAGTCCGAACAAGCCGCGTTAGATTTGGATCATCAACCCAACAAGGAGATGACCTCATGAAGACCATCCTGATTACCGGCACCTCGTCCGGCTACGGCCTCGAAACGGCCCGCCATTTCCTCGCGCAGAACTGGTCCGTGATCGCAACCATGCGCACCCCGCGCGCAGATATCCTGCCGTCGTCGCCGAACCTGCGCATCCTGCCGCTCGACGTAACCGACGAGGCCAGCATCGCGGCCGCCATCGCGGCGGCCGGCCCCATTGATGCGCTCGTCAACAATGCCGGCATCGGCGTCGTCGGCGCGTTCGAGGCCACGCCGATGGCCCATATCCGCAAGGTGTTGGACGCCAACACGTTCGGCGTCATGGCCATGGCGCAGGCCGTCATTCCGCAGATGCGGGCGCGGCGGTCGGGCGTCATCGTCAATGTCACCTCGAGCGCGACGCTGGCGCCGATGCCGCTCGCCGCCGCCTATACCGCCAGCAAGCAGGCGATCGAGGGTTTTACGGGATCGCTTGCCCATGAACTCGCGCATTTCGGCATCAGCGCCAAGCTGGTCGAGCCCGGCTACGCACCGACCACGCGGTTCGCCCAGAATACATCTGTAAAGGTCGAGGACCTGATCCCGGAAGCCTATGCCGACTTCGCCGCACCGATCTTTGCACAGTTCGCGCAGCCGGCGCTGACCACCAAGGAAACCGATGTCGCAGAAGCCGTCTGGGCCGCCGTCAACGATGCCACCGGCACGCTTCGCTTCCCGGCAGGACAGGATGCGGTGGCGCTTTTCCGCGCTGCATGAGATCAGGCCGAGGCCAAAAGAGAAAGGGCGGCCCGACGGCCGCCCTTTTCATTTCTGGAGCCGGTGGACCCCGTCATGCCTCTCGCGTCATCCTCGAAAGGTTGTCGCGCAGGCGGGGGTTCCGCACCATCGTCCTGACAAGCGCGATGACAAGGCCAAGACCGAAACCGGCGATACCCCCGGCAACGAGGCCTGCGACAAGCAGGATACTGCGGCCGGGACCATCGGCCGTCTGCGGCGTCGACGCTTCGGAAAGAACACGGATATTGCTGCGGGCGAGGTTCTTCTCCTCGCTCGTCTCGCGCACGCGCTTCAGCACGGCTTCGTAGATTTCACGCGCGGCCGTCGCGCGACGCTGGAGATCGTTGAGGCCGACCTGGCGCTGCTGCGTGTTGTTCTGCAGCGACTTCTGGATGGAAAGTTCCTTGGCGACCTGCTGCTCGGACTGCTGGGCCTGCGCCAGCTCGGCGCGGGCGCGGGCAAGATTGCGCTGCAACTCTGCCTGGATTTCCGTCTGGAGGCCCTTCAGAGACGCCTTGGCGGCAAGCAACTGCGGATGACGGGCACCGAGCGCGCTTTCGAGACTGCCGACCGTCGCGGATTGCTGCGCATATTGCCGGCGAAGGTCGGTGAGCGCGGCCGACGTCTGCTGCTGCTGGCCGCCGTTGGTCGAGATCGCGTCTTCAAGCTTGAGGCTCACCGCCGCATCCACGCGCGACTTCGCCTCGATCGACGCCTTCTGCGCCGTCGTGAGCAGCTCGTTGAGCTGCACCAGCCGTTTGTCGGCGATCAGATTGCCGTCGGCGGTGACCATGTCGTTGCTGGCCTTGTAGCTTTCGACAGCCTCTTCGGCCCTCTGCACCTCTTCGCTGAGTTCGCGCAGACGGCTGTCGAGGGCGGAATTCGTGCGCTGATAGATCGAGGAATACGCCTGGTTCTCTTCCTCGAGGAACGCATCCACGAGGCCATTCGCCACTTCGGCGGAAACGCCGCCATCCGCCGTCGTCACCGAAAGCGTCACGACGTAGGAGCTGGATTCCAGCGCCACCGTCGCGGATTTTCGCAACGTCGCAACGATCGCCGCCCTGCGCGATGCGGGATCACCGGTAATGCCGGAGAAAAGGGAATTGTCCGCCAGGTTGAGCTTGTCGACCACCTGACCGATCGCTTTCGGCGACGTCAGGATCTTCGACTGGCTGTTGATCATCGACACGATGACCTCGGAGGAAGCGCCGCTCTGCGAATTCGTATCGCTGAGCTCGATCTGGCGCGGGTCGAAATAGATGCTGGTCTGCGCCGTGTACTTGCGCGGCATCGTCGGCACGAAGAGGGCGCCAAGCACGGCAAAGAGTGCCATGAGGGCAAGAATGAGCAGACGGTGGCTCCAGACGGCGCGCAACAGCGTGCCGATGTCGAGCAGCGGCGCGTTGCGCGAAGGCTCCTCCTCTACCGAAGCGGCCGTCACGGTTTCGCGTACCGGCTCGCGGGCCGCGCGCGGCAATGGCTCTGTTTCGACGGCGGAAAGCGCAGCTTCGGACACCCCTCCCCGGCGTGGCGCGGCGGCGTCATCCCGGCGGCTGAGCGTGTCGGCAGTATCGGCGGCGGGGCCACGGCGCGAGGCTGGATGGGTCGACAGCACGGGGCTGCCCCGGCGTCTGCCCGGAAGCCCCTTCAAGTCATCGTTTTTTCCAGCTCGGCTCATTAAAAATCCAGTTGATTCGTCGGCGTGGCCGAGTCGCGATCCGGTCTGGAATCTATTGCCTTATGGTTAACGAGCCGTAACTTGCGAGCGTTCTGGACACCAAAAGGGCCATCAGGCCGGCGGCATGGTCACGCAGGCCGCCGCATCCGGCTGCTTCCCGGATGTCAACGGCAACCCCGAGAGCTGTTTGCGGTCGCCCTTCGCCGTTGGCTGCACATTGTTGATCTCGGTTTCGGGCCACCATTCGCCGGCCGCCCAGTAGCTGAAGCCGAGCCAGGCGTCGGCATTGTCGTCGAGCACGGCCGTCATCGCCTTCAGGCCGGCAATGCAGGCATCGTCCTGCGAACCGCCGAACTCGCCGAGAAAACCCTTCCTGCCGGTCTCACGCAGCCAGGCCGTGACGTCGACGAGCGCCGCGGTGGCCGCGTCGGCCGCTGCACATCCGCCTTTCGTACCCGAGGAATCGGGGTCCATATATTGGTGGAATTCGTAGGCGTAGTTGTCGATGGGGTCCTTTACCCCGCGCATGACATCGGCATTCGAGCCGCCGGGATACTCGGCCCGCCAGCCATGCGCGCCGCTCCAGCGCGTACCGGGCACCAGCACGAGATTGCGCGCACCGACGCTGCGGATACCGGCGATCGCGCCATTGGCGATGGCAAGCCATTCGGTCGCGGGAATGTCATAGGGCTCGTTCATCAGGCCGAAGAGCACGTCGGGCTCGTTGGCAAACTCCGCAGCGAGACGGATCCAGAGATCGGCGAAGGCAAAGCCCGGCGCTTCAGGCGTGCCGAGCCGCGCCTTGTCGTAGTAGCCGAAGGCGTGCGGATCGAGCAGCACCGTCATGCCGTGATCGCGCAGCCGCTGTACGGCCGCCTTGAGCCGATCGACCTCCACGACGCTCAGCGGGCTGTTCAGCGTTGGCTGCAGGCGTTCCCAGGAAAAGGGAAGCCGGACGATGTTCATACCCTTGCCGGCAAAATAGGCGACGGTCTTTTCCGATGGATAGGTGAAATTCAGGTTTTCGACGCCATGGCGATCGCCGTATTCCGCCCCCGAAAGATTGACACCCTTGAAGCACACACCGGCGGCGGCCGCCGGTTGAGCTGCGACAACGACAGCGGCAAGTGCCGCAAACAAGGATCGCATGGACGACATCAGACCGGCCTCGCTGGAGACAGTCGCGCCGGCGCCTGGCGGCGGTTGCGCAGGAAACGATCCATCGGCTTCTCGAAGAGCATGTGCAGCAGCACGGCTGCGACCGACGAGGCGACGAGGCAGAGTACGACGAAGAGCACCTCGTTGCGCATCCAGTCGAAGGGCAGCTTGCCATAGATCATGCGCGCACCGGCGAGCACGAAGATATGGCTGAGATAGAGGCTGAAGGAGGCGTCGCCGAGAAGATTGAGCCAGCCGATCACCGGCTTGCGGGAAAAATCGACGAGCGCCACGCAGCCGACGACGATGGCGGCGGGCACGCCGACCGAGAACAGGCGTGGCACATCCCATTCCATCCAGTCGTTGTAGACCATGACGGCCCCGGCGACGGCGATGAGCGGCCAGGCAACGGTTCCGCCAAGGCGCCGGCCGTCCAGATAGATCTTGCCGATCAGCACGCCGAGCACGAATTCGAAGATGACGGAATCGCCGTAGAAACGCGCGGCCGTCACATCCTGCGGCAGCAATTGGCAAAGCAGGAAGATGACGAGGAGCAGACCCGCCAGCGCATAGGGGCGGACGGCCTTCGACAGGCCGAGAAGCGCGCCGAAAAGCAGGTAGAAGTACATCTCGTAGTTCAGCGTCCAGCCCGGGACGATGACGGGCGCGATCATGTATCCGGCCGGGTCCGCGGGGTTGATCCAGGGCAGGAAGAGCAGCGTCGCGATGACATGCGGCAGGTCGAAGACCGTCGATTTCAGGATCGATGGGACGACGAAGGCGACGAAGGCCGCCAGCAGCGACAGCGCCCAGTAGAGCGGCACGATGCGAAGGATGCGGCGGATATAGAATTCGCGCGCGCCGATCGCCTTGTCCGCCGTGGTGATCCACATGACGAAACCGCTCAGCACGAAGAACAGGTCGACCCCGCTCTTGCCGAAAAGCGCGCCGTTCAGCAGCGCGTCGGGCTGAACGTTGCGAAGCTGGAGGATGGCGTGGAAATAGACCACCATGAGGGCGGCGATCGCACGCAGATACTGGAGCTGTACAAGCATTGCCTATCCTGAGCGGGCCGGACGCCGCGCAACCGGCCGCTTGGCCCTACGTCTGCTTGCGGACCGAGGCGGCACCTGCCTGCAACGCGGGCGTACGGTCATGGCTTTCGCGGCCGCCCGGCGCAAATTTGAGGTAGCCGGCCAGGAACCAGAGCAGCGCTGCCACCTTGATCGAGAACACGGCGTTTCCGCCAATCATCATGTTCACGAAAAGAAAAATAGAAAGTAAATGCGCGAACCGGCGCTGCTCGGCCGTCTGGCCGGCCGGGAAGAGACAGACGAAGAGCCAGAAGAGCACGAGCCCGAAGACCGTTCCCGCATAGACGGCATAGACATAGCCGCTGTCGGCGAACTGCGCCGCCTTGGCGGCCTCGAGGCCGAGCAGCGCGAAGACGTCGATCTCCATGATATGCTTGACGGTCAGCACGACGCGCCCGTCCAGCGTATCGCCGTCCGCGCCGGGGCGCAGGAAGTAGACGACGAAACCGAGCACCAGCACCAGCGGCATGTAGACGAGCGTCCAGGCCGTCGGAATGCGCGGGAAGAGAAAATAGCCGGCAAGGCAGACGAACGAGAACATCAGCATGGTGCGGGAATCGTTCGTCAGCAGGATCAGGATGATCGTCGCGAAGAACAGCAGCCGCTCGCCGCGTTTCAGGTTGCCCCAGAATGTGGTGAGGAAAATGAGCAAAACGCCGCAGAAATTGGCGAGCGACACCTGCTCGAGGAAGATCGAGGCGGCGCGATGATCGATGATGCCGAAGGAGAAGCGGCCGGGAATGCGCAGCACGTTCTGGAACAGCTTGCTGCCGTCGAAGGAGATCTGTTCCAGGCCGCGCGTGTTCTCGAAATAGCTCATCGGGTAGAACAGCGTTCCGTAGAGATCGAGCAGGAAGATCTCGATCATCAGGCCGCCGAGCACGCACCAGCACGACCATTTGAACGCGGTGCGCACCGTTCCCCGGTTGGCCCATGTCCCGAGGATGGCAAAGCAGAAGATGATGAGCACGTTGCGGAAATAGTCGATGAAGACGGTGCGGTTGACCGCCGACATGTAGGCCGCCATCGCCAGTGTGAAGGCGGCGAAGAGAAGGACGCCGATATCCTCCTCGTAGAGCCCTTTGCGCAGGATGAAGACGAGGCCGGCGAAGAGGATGAGAATTTCCGTCAGTGCCACATGGGCAAAACCGAGCCGCATCACGTTCGCGTTGATCATCGCGAGCACGCAATTGTAGAGTACGGAAGAAAGCACGACGCCGATCACATAGTAATCGCGCGTCTCCAGGGTTCTGTTGTCTATCACTGCGCCCGACGCCGACGAATCGCTATCCGCGAAGGATAACAGAGCCGCGCATCGGGAAAAAGCGACGCCCGGCCCGAGGCGGGCGACAATTCAAAACAACCATCACGTTTACTTTCTCCGTCGCCGGATTGCACAGGCCTACGCAAGATGGTAGCTGTGTAGATACGCCATACGGGGAAGGCGCACTGCACCAGAACGAGAATGACATGGACCTGGCGGCCTCGCCGCCGGGTCGGAAGCTTGCGGCGCGATCTTGCCTTTGGGGACAGGCCATGACAGTCGCAGGCACGGACGAGATGCTCGTCAACAGCTATGTGGACGGCGCTCAGAGCGGGCCGCGCATCGCCGTGACGGACAATGGCGGCTGGGTGGTGACATGGATGTCCGACGGCCAGGACGGGTCGGACTTTGGCGTCTACCAGCAGGCCTTCTCCGCGGCCGGTCAGCCGCTCGGCTCCGAACGCCAGGTAAACGCCACACCGGACAACAAGCAGTATCAACAGCAGATCGCCGTCCTGCAGGGTGGCGGATGGGTGGTCGTCTGGCAATCCACCGGACAGGACGGATCGGGCAACGGCATCTACCAGCAGGTCTTCGACGCTGCAGGCGATCCAACGGGGCCTGAGACCCTTGTCAATTCCACCACGACCAACAGCCAGATCCTGCCGCAGATTGCCGCCCTTCCCGGCGGCGGCTGGGTCGTCACCTGGCAGTCCTATGGGCAGGATGGCTCCAACTGGGGCGTTTACCAGCAGGTCTACGGCGCCGATGGCCAGACGGTCGGCGCCGAGGCGCGCGTCAATGTAGCGACCGCCGGCGGCCAATCCGACGCCCGGATTGCTCTTCTCGCCAGTGGCGGCTGGGTGGTGATCTGGCATTCCGAAAGCCAGAACCAGGGCGGCCTGGATATCTTCCAGCGGGTTTTTGCCGCCGACGGCATCGCCCTCACCTCCGAAATGCGCGTCCATGTCGCCAGCGCCGGACACCAGACGAATGGACAGGTCACACTGCTTTCGGATGACGGATGGGTCGTCACATGGCAGGCGCCGGGCGCCTCGGGGCTCGACATTTTCCAGCGAGCCTTCAACGTCGATGGAACCGCACGCACCCCGGATATCCGCGTCAGCAGCCATGATTCCGGTGACCAGGTCTTGCCGAAAATCACGGCGCTCGCCGACGGATGGGTCGTCACATGGCAATCCGGCGGCCAGGACGACACGCTCAGCACCGGCATCTACCAGCAGGTCTTCGACAGCCAGGGCAACGCGCTCGGCGAGGAGCGGCAGGTCAATACCCATACGCCAGCCGATCAGGTCGAACCGGGGATCACCACGCTTTCGAATGGCGGATGGGTCGTCACATGGAACTCCTTCTATCAGGACGGCGACGTCGGGGGCGTCTATCAACAGGCCTTCAACGCAAACGGCGAGCCCGTCGGCGACGAGATCCGCATCAACATCCATACGACAGGGAGCCAGCTCCTGCCCGAAGTTAAGGCGCTGCCGAACGATGCCTGGATCGTCGCCTGGGAATCCAGCGACCAGGACGGCTCCGGCAACGGCATCTACCAGCGCGTCTTCTGGATCAACGACGCACCGACGGCAGAGGCCATCCCGCAACAGACCGCGCCGGAGGACCAGCCGTTCAGCTTCACGCTGGCGGCAAACACCTTCAAGGACCCGGATACGTTCGACAGTTTCACCCGAAGCGCGAAGCTGGAAAGCGGCGCTCCGCTTCCGGCCTGGCTGCATTTCGATCCGGCCACGGGAACATTTTCCGGCACGCCCGGGAATGACGATGTCGGCACGCTCCTCATCCGTGTGACTGCGACCGATACCAGCGGCGCGGCCGGATCGGAAACTCTCACGCTGGTCGTGCAGAATGTGAACGATGATCCGCAGGTCGTCGCCGCAATTCCGACGCGGACGGCGACCGAAGACCAGCCCTTCAGCTACACCGTTCCCGCCGGCACCTTCATCGATCCCGACACATCAGACACACTGGCCTACAGTACAAAACTCGCCAATGGCAGCGCCCTGCCAGCATGGCTCAAGTTCAATCCCACCACGCGCACGTTCTCGGGCACACCCGACAATGACGCCGTCGGTACTCTCGCCATCCGGATGACGGCGACCGACGCCAGCGGGAAAACGGCAGGCACCACGTTCAATCTGACAGTCACCAATGTGAACGACGACCCGCAGGTTGCCGCAACCATTCCCGCCCAGACAGCGACCGAAGACAAGGCCTTCACCTACACCGCCCCTTCCGGCATCTTCATCGACCCCGACAAGGCCGACACGTTGAGCTACAGCGCCAAGCTTGCAAGTGGCAGTGCCCTGCCCGGCTGGCTCAAATTCAATCCAGCCACGCGCACCTTCTCGGGCACGCCCGACAACGATGCCGTCGGCACGCTCGCCGTCCGCATGATAGCCGCCGACACCGGCGGGCGAACGGCACAAACCACCTTCAATCTGACCGTCGCCAATGTGAACGACGCCCCGCAGATCGCAGCCGTCATTCCCGCCCAGAAGGCAACGGAGGACAAGGCCTATACCTATTCCGTGCCTTCAACCGTCTTCGTCGATCCCGACAAGGCCGACACGCTGACCTACAGTGCGAAGCTTGCAAGCGGCAGCGCTCTGCCCGGTTGGCTCAAGTTCAATCCGGCAACGCGCACCTTCTCCGGCACGCCCGACAACGATGCCGTGGGTGTCCTCAGCATCCGCATGATCGCAACCGACACCGGCGGACGGACGGCGCAAACCACCTTCGCGCTCACCGTCGCCAATGTGAACGACCGGCCTATTCTACCGGCAACCACCGCCGCTGCCACCTTCGAGAACGCACCGCTCTTCCTCAACGTGCTTTCCCGCGCGCATGACGACGACGGCGATGTTCTCACGGTGACAGCCGCATCCGTCCGCTCCGGTTTCGGCAGCGTTTCCATCGCTGCGGACGGACGGCTGCGCTACGATCCGACCCTTGCCGCCAATCAGAACATCGGCGCTGGCGAGGCGAAGGCCGTTGTCATTCGTTATACCGTTTCCGACGGCAAGGGCGGCACGGCGGCGGCCGACATCACCCTCACGGTCAAAGGCATCTCGCCGGATATCTTCAAGGGCGGCGCCGGCAACGACACGCTGCGCGGCAGCAAGGACGGCGACGTCCTCTACGGCTATTCCGGCCACGATACGCTCGATGGCGGCACGGGTGCCGACCGCCTGTATGGCAGCATCGGCAACGACACCTACGTCGTCGACAATCTGAAAGACGTGACGGGCGAAAATGCCAATGAAGGCACCGACCTCGTCAAGGCCTCCATCAACTGGACCCTGAGCGCGAATACCGAGAACCTGACATTGACAGGCGCGGCACGGATCAACGGGATAGGCAACACCGTCGCAAACACGCTCGTCGGGAATACCGGCGACAACGTGCTCGATGGCCGCGCCGGCGACGACACGCTGACGGGCGGACGCGGCGCCGACGATCTCTATGGCGGGGCGGGCAAGGACCTCTTCGTTTTCCTCACCGCCGCGGATTCCACCGTGGCGACGGCGGGGCGCGATACGATCTTCGACTTCACCAAGGGCGACAGGATGGACCTGCGCCCTATTGACGCGAACCTGAAGCTCGCCGCCGACCAGGCCTTCACCTTCATCGGCACGGAAAAATTCCACAAGAAGGCGGGGGAGTTGCGCTACGACAAGGCGCTGTCCGACACCTATATCTACGGCGATACGAATGGCGATGGCCTTGCCGACTTCGCGATCCACCTCGACGATCCCGTCATCCTGGTGGCGGGCGATTTTATGCTCTAGCTTTTCCTGATCGCGTTATACGGTCCGGAGATGCTCTATGTACCGGCCATTTCCAGCGCTTCCCAGCTTTCGTCCATGGCGTAGGTCGGCGATAGCACCGGAATGCCGATATGACCGTAACGCACCGAAAGCTGTCGCTCGGCCGTCGCCTCATCCACCTTGGCAACCTTTGCGAGGTAGATGACGGAGACGAGGCCCGTGCGGTCGGCGCCGGACCGGCAATGGATGAGGATCGGTCGGGGAGCGTCCTTCAGGATCGCGACGAGCCGTGCGGCACCCTGCGCATCCAGGTGCTGGTCGGCAACCATCGGGAAATCGACGAGCCCGATTCCCAGGCGTTTTGCGGCCGCCACCTCATCCTCGTACCAGGCGGCATTTTCCTCCCGGCCCCGAAGATTGATGATCGTGCGGATACCGTAGCGTCCGGCATAGGCGGCGATATCGGCCGCCGTCGGTTGGTTCGAACGGTAGACTTCGCCGGGCACGACGGCTGCAAAATTGCCCGTGAGCTGAATGGTCACGAGATAGGTGCCGAGTGCTGCGGCGCCTAGGCCGAGGAAGAGTGCCGCCGTCTTGAAAAGTCCGTTCATCTGCGATCCTGCCGTTGATGGCTGCAGGATCGGTCATGCGGCTGACAGGGCGCTGAACGTCAGTCCGGCCGGCGCAGGGCCGCCACATGCATGGACCGCCGCTGCGAAAATCCGATCGCCTCGTAGAGCCCGATGGCGGCCGTGTTGCTGGCATAGGCATGAAGATACGGCTGGGCACCAGCCTCGAGGATCCGGGCGGCGACGTGGAGCGACAAGCGCCGCGCATGGCCCTTGCCGCGATGGTCGGGATGGGTGCAGACGCCGCTGAGTTCGGTATAGCCCGGCTGCTTCATGCGCTCGCCGGCCATCGCGACGATCCGCCCGCCCTCGCGCACGCCCCAGAAGCGGCCGAGCTCCTGCGATTTCAGCGAAAACGGCCCCGGCTTGGTGAGGGTGGCAAGTGTCATCATCTCTTCGGCGTCGCCCTCCCCGAGCGCCACGATGGCCTCGTCCGGTACAGCGGCGGGAACATTCTGCGCGACCATCTGAACCGCCTCCGCCGCGACCAGCACCTCGAAGCCGGCAGCTGGCGGAACGGGGTCGGCCTGTAGAAAATAGAGGGTTTCGCCGGGACGCACGAGCGCGGCAAAGTCGGCCATCGCCTCAGGCGTATCCATCTCCGTACCGGCAAAAGCCAGGAGCCCCGGCCTATAGCGGCGCGCAAGGCCGGCACCTTCGCCGAGCGCGGCATGAACGGTTGCAAGGGCGCTCCAGATCGGCCGATCGAGCAGGGTGTTCCTCATGGGCGGGTTCCTTCCGTATCGAGGGCGCGGCGGTGAAGCGGTTTTTCCCGAAGCGCATCCTCCAACTGGTCGAGCCGGTCGAGCAGGCTGCCATCGAGGGCATCGCAGACATTGCGCACCGCCGCTTCGATCACGGGCCAGATTTCCTGTTTCGAGCGGGCGACCAGCGCCTCGCCTTCGGGTGTCAGCGAGAGGCGGCGAATGCGCTGGTCGCTCTTCTCCTTGCGCGCGGTGAGGTAGCCTGCTTCGGCCAAGAGGCCCGCCGCGCGAGTGACGCCCGGCTGCGTGACGCCGAGCGCCTCCGAGAGCTCGCCGACCGACAACGGCCCCAGCCGGTCGATGGCGGCCAGCAACGGGTACTGCCCGGCCTGCAAGGTTACGTCCAGACGCTCCATGATGCGCTGGGTATCCGACTGCACCTGCTCTCCGATGCGCTTGAGGCGGCTGCCGAGGCAGAGGTAGCCGAGCATGCGCACAATATCGTCCGACATGAGTTCCATTCCCAGTTATATAACAAGTTATATTTATGATCGCACCTTCCGTCAAGTTGCGTCACGTCTTGACGTTCGCCGCATGACGCGTATGGCCTTCTCTGGACATGTGCTTGTGAAAAGGCCCGAAACATGGACGCGACGATCTATCACAACCCGAAATGCGGCACCTCGCGTAACACGCTGGCCCTCATCCGCAATGCGGGCATCGAGCCGACGATCATCGATTATCTCGCCACGCCGCCGTCAAAGGCCGAGCTGGCTGCGATGATCGCCGCAGCAGGGCTCACCATCCGAGAGGCCGTGCGCGAGAAGGACACGCCCTTTTCGGTGCTCGGCCTTGCCGACCCATCGCTCTCCGATGAAGCCTTGCTCGACCACATGATCGCCCATCCCATCCTCATCAACCGGCCCTTCGTCAAGACGCCGCTCGGCACGCGGCTCTGCCGTCCGTCGGAACAGGTGCTCGATATCCTTCCCGATACGCATTCAGGCCCCTTCGCGAAGGAAGACGGTGAGCAAGTGATCGGCGAGGACGGCAAGCGTCTCATCTGAGACCGCTCACGCTTCGGCCGCAACCGTTCTCGCGGCAAGCCCCAAAGCAGCGCGCAGCCGCGTCTCGCTTTGAAGAGTGAAGTCGCGGGCCATACGTCGCCCCCGCATCGCATCGTGCGGCGGCAGTGGACCGGCGAGACGAAGCGCGACGCCCTCCGCTGTCGCAGCCACATGCGGAATGTTTTCCACGGCGCAAAGGCGATGCGCGAGCGACCCCTCCCGCACGAAGACGGGAATGCCGAGCTGCGCGGCCCGACCGAGAACACCCGTGGCATGATCGCCAACCGGCGGATAAAGACACCAGACCAAATCGCTCGCCGCATAGGCGCCGAGCAGTTCGGCATCCGAGATGACGCGGTCGACGACCACCCCGCCCGCCCCGCGAAACGCCGTGGCGCGGTCGGCAAGCGCTGGTACCACCTTGCCGCAGGCAATGAAGCGGAAGCGGTCGCGCAACCCGGCGCAACGCCCGTAGCTTTCGGTGAAAAGATCGAACCCCTTCCGCGCACTCTGCCGGCCAAGGGACGTCAGGACCAGCCGATCGCCCGGCCGTCGTTCCTGCCGCAGGCATTCCACCGCCGCGCGCTCCTCATCCGTCAGGTCCCAAAGCTCGATGTCATAGATCCAGTCCCTTGCGACAAAGGCCGCCGCCGGAAGCACCGTGAAGGGAAGAATGGTCAGCGTCTGGACCGCTTCGAGACGCTTGAGCCAATGCAGAAGCGTGCGCTTGATCCGGTAGTGTAGGCGGCTCGACGCCACGAGGGGCATGGGACGCAGAAGCAGCCCCGCCGTTCGCCTGCCGACGGCCGCGCGCAACAGGCAGATGACGATGTAAGAAATGAAGGCGTCCTCGATCATCAGAAAGAGCACGGGCGCACGCGACAGAAGGATCCTGCCGAGGCCGGCTCGCCGGGCGCCGAACAGGCGATCCAGTGTGCGAAGATAGGCAGGCCGGCGTCCGGTCTGCGTGGCGCTGTAGACCAGAAACGTCTCCGGTCGACAGGGCGACTGTGCTGCCCCCATCCACCGAAACCAGCCGCTTGCCGCGCTCCGGCCCTCCTCCGCGACGAGATCCGACCGCGCAGACGGACCTGCTGCGGCAGCCCCATCTGTGCCCGCCAGCATGGCATCCCCCCGAAAATGATCGCCAAACTTTCCGCGCCGTCGCGCTGAAGGCGTTTTCCAGGACGCAGGTCAACGCCGCCTGCGCCATATAAAACCCGCATGCGCGTCCGGTCGAACCTTGTCCGAAACACAACCTTATCGTTAATAATATTACTTTAGCGTGCTATTTTGAGAATACAAGCAGCATTGTGCAACCTGACATCAGCGGCTTCTGAGAGCCGGCACCGGTCCCCCGAAAGAGATTCGCCCCTCCTCCGCACCTTCGCTTGCTGCATCGTATCGGACGGTTCATAAAGGCGGCGAACGACCGTCAGGGACGAAGGATGAACCTCAAGGAGTTTGCCGCTCGCATCGGCCTTTCCCAGACGACGGTAAGCCGTGCGATGAGCGGATATCCGGAGGTGAGGCCCGAGACGCGGGCGCGCGTGCTGGAAGCCGCGGAACGGCTCGGTTATCGGCCCAATATCAGTGCGCAGCGACTGGCGACCGGCCGCGCCGGCGCGATCGGCATCGTCTTCCGGGGCGGCGGGCGTTTCGGGCCGCATTCCAGCGAATTCATGGGCGGTCTTTCAACGCGCCTGCAAAAGGATGGCATCGATATTCTCCTCTCGACCGTCGAGACGGAGGACGACGAGGCCGCTGCCTATCGCCGGCTTGCCGCAAGCAAGAGAGTGGATGCCGTCATTGTTCATACACCCGCCTGCACGGACGACCGTATCGTGCTTCTTCGGGCACTCGGTCTGCCGTTCATCCTGCATGGACGCAGCGAGGCCAAAAAACCCTTCGCCTATCTCGACATCGACAATTTCGGCGCCATCGAAACGGCGACCCGGTACCTTGCCGGTCTCGGCCACCGCCGCATCGCGCTGATCAACGGCGATACCGCCAGCACCTATGCACGCGACCGCGACGACGGTTTTCGCGCCGCGCTCGAGGTTTGCGGCCTGTCGCTCGATGCTGCCCTCACCGGCCATGGCGAGTTCACGGACGAGACCGGCTTTCGGCTGATGCAAGCCTTCCTCGCCTTGCCCGCCCCACCGACCGCCGTCATCGCGGGCTCCATGATGTCGGCACTCGGTGCCATGCGAGCGATCCGCATCGCCGGGCTGACCGTCGGTCGCGACGTCTCGCTCATCGCCCATGACGACGTGTTCCCCTATCTGAGCCCCGACAATCTCATGCCGGCGCTCACCACGACGCAATCGCCGATCCGCGCGGCTGGCGAGCGGATCGGCGACATGGTCTTGCGGATGTTACAGGGCGAAGCGGTCGAGACCTTGCAGGAGGTGTGGCCGGTCGAATTCATCGTCCGCGGCTCGACAGGTCCGGCGCCGGCCTGACCTCAGACCTTCATTTCCCGACGCTCTTTCTCAGTCTCGATGGCGAGATCGAGAATCTTCTGCAGTTCCGCAGCATGGCGGAAACCGGGCTCGACCTGCTCGCCGGCCGCGACCGCCGCAGCGAAACGCTGATAGTTGGTCAGCACCGTACCGGCATCGATATCCCGCCATATTGCCTTCTCGACATCCTCGCCGAGGCAGCCGCGCAGTTGAGATCCCTCCGTCGAATGGATGACCTCCAGCGCGCCCTTGTCGCCATGCATGCGCAGGCGAAGCTCGTTGAGATGGCCCGTCGCCCAGCGGCTGGAGTGAATGACGCCGAGTGCGCCATTGGCGAAATCCACGGTCATGGTGAAGCTGTCATTGGCGTCGAGATCATATTCGCCGATGCGGTTGTCCGGCGCCTTGTCGAAGGCCTTGAGCCGGGCGAAGACGTGTTCCACGTCGCTGCCCGCGCCATAGCTGGCGAAATCGAGGATATGGATGCCGACGTCGCCGAGCACGCCGTTCGAGCCGTGCCGGGTGGAAAGACGCCAGAGCCATTGGCTTTCCGTCGCCCAGTTGCCCCAGGCCTTGGAGACGAGCCAGCTTTGCAGGTAGGAGGCTTCGACGTGGCGCACGCGGCCGATCTCGCCCGCCAGCACCATTTCGCGCGCCCTCTGCAAGGGTGCGACATTGCGATAGGTGAGGTTGACCATGGTGACCAGCCCGGAGGCTTCGGCCGCACGCGCCATCTCGTCGGCCTTGGCGTAGGTCTCCGCCAAGGGCTTCTCGCACATGACATGTTTGCCCGCAGCCAGCAGCGCCAGCGTCGTCGGATGATGCGCGCGGTCGGGCGTCACATTGGTTGCCGCGTCGAATTCGCCCCAGGCGATCGCGTCTTCCAGCGAGGTGAAGACGTTGGGAATGCCGTGCGTATCAGCAAACGCTTTTGCGCGCGAGGGGTCCACATCGACGGCGCCGACCAGTTCGACGCCATCGATTGCGGCAAAGTGCTGGGCATGGGTATTGGCCATGCCGCCGGTTCCAAGAATGAGAAGACGCATGAAAACCTCAGCGGTATCCGGCTTCGCCGGCCTGGTGGAGTCTCGGGCCGCGCTCGACGATCGGCTCCAGCGCATTCTCGACCGGTACATTCGGCGCATCGTGGATGGCCGTATAGGTGCCCTGCGGGTTGAAGGCCCATTTCACGCCGTTGACCAGCACCTTCTGGACATTGGCATCGTGATAGGTCGGATAGGTCTCGTGGCCGGGGCGGAAATAGAAGATGTTGCCCGCACCACGGCGCCAGGTCAGGCCCGAACGGAAGACCTCGCCGCCGGCAAACCAGGAAATGAACACCGTCTCGAGCGGCTCGGGAACGGAAAACTGCTCGCCGTACATTTCCTCGTTTTCAAGCACGAAATTGTCGCCGAGGCCCTCGGTTATGGGATGGCGCGGATTGATGTTCCACAGCCGCTCGCGCTCGCCGGCCTCGCGCCATTTCAATGCGCAGGGCGTGCCCATCAGCCGCTTGAAGATTTTCGAGAAGTGGCCGGAATGCAGCACGAGAAGGCCCATGCCCTCCCAGACGCGCTTTGCGACGCGCTCGACCACCGCGTCATCGACGGCGCCGTGGTCCTTATGCCCCCACCAGATCAGCACGTCCGTCTCGGCAAGACGCGCTTCCGTCAGGCCGTGTTCCGGCTCTTGAAGAGTCGCGGTCGTCGCCGAAATCGCGGCATCCCTGTTCAGCGCATCCGCGATCGTGTTGTGCATGCCGTTCGGATAGATCGAGCGGACGACTTCATTCGTCTGCTCGTGAATATTCTCACCCCATACGATGGTGCGGATTGCCATGGGTCTTACCTCTCGATTCCGTAAAATTGAAAGCGGTTTCAAATTTACGGAATCGATAAGGCCCGGCCCCGCTTTTGGCAAGCGGGTGCGTTTCAATTCCAGCCTCTTTCAATGAAAAGTCGACTTGGAGAAAAGGTTCAGCACAAGAACGCCGGCAATGATGAGGCCGAGACCACAAATGGCGGCGAAATCGAGCTTCTGGCCGAAAACGAAGTAGCCCACGACCGAGATCAGCACGATGCCGAGGCCACTCCAGATGGCGTAGGCGATGCCGACGGGAATGTAGCGCAGGCTCCACGACAGGAAGAAGAAAGCGATGGCGTAGCAGACGATCATCATGGCCGTCGGCACCACGCGGGTAAAATGCTGCGCGGCCTGCATGGCGGACGTGCCGAGCACTTCAAAGACGATGGCGACGACGAGAACGGCATAGACGACGGTGAGGTTCATGGGTCTGTCTCCGGCGCGGGGCGCCCAAAAATTCGGGTCAGAGGCGTGAGATCGCCAGCAGCTTGTCCATCATGGCGGCGCGGTTTGCCGCGTCGATCGTGGGCGAGCCAAGCAGGTCGGCAAGCCAGAGGCCGTCCACCGCATAGCGCACCAGCATGGCATCGAGCGCCGAGTCCGTACCGACATTCTCCGAAAGATGGCGTTCCACCCAATGGCGCCAGCGCTCGCGCAGGTGCGGTTCCGAAATCAGCGCGATCGTCAGCACCTGCCACTTCTCGCCATCCGCCATGCCCTCGGGCTGGAAGAAAACCGAGACATAGGCGCGGGTGAAACGGCCCTTCGGCTCGGGATCGTCGCGCATTTTCTCGGCCAGCGCCTGGTCGAGCCTGTCCGTGAGGTCGGCGAAAAGGCCGTCGAGCAGCGACAGCTTGTTGGGAAAGTGATGCAGCAGGCCACCCTTGCTGACGCCAGCCGCCTGTGAGACCGCATCGAGCGTGACGCTCGCCGGCCCCTTCTCCAGCGACAGCTTTGCCGCGACCTCCAGCAATTGCTGGCGGACGGCTTCGGGATGTTTTTTGCGATGGTGTGCCTGGCTCATTCTTAAAACATACCGTCTGGACGGTTTCTTGTCAATCCACTGAAAACACGCTGCTTGGCGCGCTTCGTCGCAGTCGATCGGGTCGGCATTGCCTGCGGCGGAACGCGGCGCTAAGACCTTGGGCCATGACGGATACGAACGAGAACCAAAGCAAGCAGGGCGAGACGATCACGCTCTATGAAGCCGTCGGCGGCGATGCCGCCGTGCGGGCGCTGACGCGCCGCTTCTACGCGCTGATGGACACCCTGCCGGAGGCCGCGCGCTGCCGCGCAATCCATCCTCCGGATCTCTCCGGAAGCGAGGAAAAGCTCTACGAATACCTGACGGGCTGGCTCGGCGGGCCACCCCTCTATACGGAAAAGCGCGGCCATCCCATGCTGCGCCGCCGCCATTTCGCCGCACCGATCGGCCCGGCCGAGCGCGACGAATGGTTGCTCTGCTTCGTCCAGGCTCTGGAGGAAACGGTGCCGGGCGAAGGCCTGCGGAAAATCATTCTCGAGCCCGTAACAAGGCTCGCCCATCACATGCAGAACCAGGAATAGGAAGCCCCATGTCGTTTTCGCTGCGCTCTGCCAGCCTTCTCGTTGCCGGCCTGATGGGGCTGGCGGGCGTCGTTGCCGCCGCCGCCGCCTCGCATGGCAGCGATCCGCGCCTGATGGCCGGCGCCTCGGCCATGTGCCTCGCGCACGCACCGGCGCTGGTGGCGCTCTATGCCGCGTGGCCGTCGATGCGTGCCGCCCCCTTCGCGGCGATCCTGCTCGCGCTCGGCACCGCGCTCTTTGCCGGAGACCTCGTTTTCCGCCATTCGACAGGATACGGGCTCTTCCCCATGTCGGCGCCGACGGGCGGAGTGATCATGATGGCGGGATGGCTGGTGGTGGCGCTCGCGCCGTTCCTGCCGAGGAAAGACAACTGAGGCTGGGCCTCAAGCGCCTTCGACGGCGCTGAAACCTTCGAATTTCGGCGGCCCGAGATAGATCGCCTTGTTCTCGGTCGCATTCTTGTGGGCAGCCCGGAAATTCTCCGACTTCGTCCAGGCGACGAAGTCGTCCTTGCTGGCCCAGATCGAATGGGAGGCGAAGAGGGTAAAACCCTCTTCGGTATTCGTGTCGCCCCGCAGGAGATGGAAGGACTGGAAGCCCGGCATCTCCGCCAGGCTCGACTCCCGCCCCTTCCATATCGCCTCGAACGCCTCTTCGTGGCCGATGGCGATCCGGAAGCGGTTCATGGCGAAGAACATGTCAAACCTCAGTCGTTAGACGGAATCCCGCCGGATACGGCGCGGTGCGGGAAAGGCTACGACATTGTCGTTGCGCGCTTCAAGTGCGCGCGTGTCTTCGAAGCTTGTGGCACGCGCCGGCGGGCGGGCGCTCGCCAGCGGGAACTCCGTGACATTCTCGCTCTCCAGCATGTCGGCGCGGCGGGTCAGAAGAGCATACAATTCCGGCACCAGGCCGTCGCCGTTCTGTGCGGCCAGTTTATGCAGGCCGATCATCATGAAGGCTTCGGGTCTTTCGTCACTCACTGCGCATTGTCTCCCTGGCTCATGCTCTGCAGGGCGCGCTCGAAGGAGGATTTGCTGCCGTTGCGCAGCGGCACGAAGGCCTTTTCCCACTTCTTGCAGCCCGTTTTCACGCGGATGCAGGCATCATGGCTGATACAGTCGATGGGGCAGAAGACGCAGTCGACCGAAGGCAGCACGTTGTCGATGCGCGACACCGCTTCGCGCAGGCCGCCATCATGGTGGATGAGATTCGCGCCGTAGGAGCTGGCGATCTGGCGCAGATGGGCCACCTGGCAATCCCGGCCGCCGACATAGAGGAAGCTGCGCCCCTCGAGTCCTGCCTTGGCATCGGCCTTGTCGCCCGTCTCGGCCTCCCGGCGGGCCTGCTGCTGCCTGTGCTTCTCGCGCATCGCCTTCCTCTCCGCTTCGCCGGTCCGGCGTTTGACTTTGCTGATTTCCACGCTGCGGGGTGCCGGCTGCGCCTGCACCTCGATACGCGGCGCAGCCTCAACGACCACTGCCGCGGCGCCTTGTGCAGCCACCGGCGCGTCCGGCACTGCGGCGGCCATCTGCTTCTTCAGCGCGTTAAGCTGGCGCTCCAGATCGGCGATCCGCCGGTCGCGCTCGGCAATCGCCGCCTTCAAGACCGATTCGATACGGCCAGCCGTCATTCCATTCATGCAGCATTCCCCTTTGGCACTCCGCATTGACGGAGCCTCAGTTCGGCTGCAACCTACAAAACATGAGTATCAGAGTAAAGTATAAACATGACTATGAAAGTCATATTTTCGTGCAAAAAATTCCCGCCGGATCGCTCGCGGCGGGAACTGGCATCCTACTTAAAGACAATCGGCACATTGAAGGGCCAGCTCGACCGTCCCGCACCTTCCGGAATCTTCGGGAAGGGCGATGCGCGCTGCACCGATTCGAGCGCCGCCTGGTCGAGCGCAGCGGAGCCGGAACTGCGCGCCACCCGGACGCCGCTCGCCTGCCCGCCCGCGCTGACCGTGAAGCTGACCACCACGGTGCCGCGGTCGCCGCCCTTGACCCGCCGCTTGGCGCGGTTGATCTTGTTGCGGACCTTGCCCTTGTAGTTGCTGACGGCGGCATCGCCCGCCACGGACGAATTGCCCTTCTTCTGGCCGCCGACAGCCTCGGTCTTCGCCTCGTCCGAGCCATCGATCGAACCCTTCTTGAGGCTCTGGGCGGACTTGCCGTCGTCGCCGGCCTTCCTGACCGGCTTTTCCTTCGGCTTTTTGCGTTCGACCTTCTTGACCGGCTTTTCCTTCTTCACCTCGGGGACCGGCTTGATCTCTTCTTCCGGCTCGATTTCCGGCTTGATCTCAGGGACCGGAACGGCGGCGATCTCCACGTCCGCGGAGGGAACGATCAGCTCCTGCACCGGTTCCGACACGACGGGATCGGTCGGCGAGACGATCTCGGTCGTCTCCGGCTGGATTTCGGTCGGCTGGATTTCCGTCACTTGCTGAGGCTCGGGCTCGCTCACATCGGGCTCGACGGTCTCAGGCTTGATGACATCCTCGATCTTGCCCGATTCCATGGCGTCGAAGGCGTTGCTACCCAGCATCGCCACTTCCGCGACGACGCCGCCGGCGATCATCGCCGGCTCCTCTTCCTGTGCGGGCGACATGGTCAGGATGGCTGCGGCGGTCGCATGCGCCAGCAGGGAAAGTGCGCCACCGCCGAACCAAAGCCACTTGCTTCCAGACATCTTGCTCACCCGTCATTCATTTACGCATTCGGCGCGTCATGCGCCCGATAGTATCAACCCTCGAGGCCGGCCGCCGCCTTGCTGCGCGTGACGATGCCATCCATGCAGCGGCCCTTTTCGATGTCCGCGCCTTCGCAGACCGGCGCGTCGTTGATCAGCAGGTTCTTCACGCTCTCGCACTTGACGCCGGGCACGTCGAACTGACGCACCTTGGATTTTCCAGCCGGCAGGTCGCGGAAATCAAGCAGCGCCAGGCGCTCGACCGTGCCCTTGTCGTTGAAGATCACGAATTCGAAGGAGACCTTGGAAAGATCGTTTTCCAGCCCGTTTCCGGCGACGAAGGTGAAAAGGCACCCCTTCTGCGAACTCGCCAGCGCGTTCAGCTCCACGTCCAGCCCCTTGGCAGCCTCCTGGGCTGCAACGCCGGAAACGGCGGCAGCGGACAAGAGCGCGGATAGAAGAAGCGTGCGTACGGTCATGGTGTCGCCTGTGCTAAAGTGCGGTTCGGGTGCCGGCCGAAGGTCCCGGCCACGATCATCAGCCCGCCGCCATCGGAAGAATTAACATGACTTTAAGGCGCCGGTATTGCGTGCATAGATAAATATGAGTAATGAAGTCAAGATAGTAATCGCCAATTTCCCGGCAAACCACTGTTCTGCCTACATAATTTTCCGGCGGAAAAGATTGGGCACGGGAAGGCGCCCTGCATAGCGACGAAGGCCGAGCCCATGACTGAAACGACCCGACCGACCCCTGCCGAAATCCGCGCCTTCCGCGCCGAAAACCCGAAGATGCGCGAGCGCGACATCGCCGCCCAGCTCAACATCTCCGAAGCCGCCCTCGTCGCGGCTGAAGTCGGGCTCACCGCGATCCGCATCGATGCCGATGCCAACCGGTTCCTGGAGCGCTCCGAGGCGCTTGGCGAGATCATGGCGCTGACCCGCAACGAGAGCGTGGTGCACGAGAAGATCGGCGTTTTCGAAAAGATCACCACGGGCAAACACGCCTCGATCGTACTCGGCGAGAACATCGACCTGCGCATCTTCCCCGGCACATGGGCGCATGGCTTCGCCGTCACCAAGACGGATGGCGATCAGGTCCGGCGCAGCCTGCAGTTCTTCGACAAGGCCGGCATGGCCGTGCACAAGGTGCACCTGCGCCCCGCCTCCAACCTCGAAGCCTATGAGGCGATCGTCGCCGATTTCCGCCTGGAAGACCAGTCGCAGGACTTCACCGAAGTCGTCTCCACCAAGGTCGAGGAGACCGGTCCGGTCGATGTCGCGGCACTGCGCGAAAGCTGGGCAGCCATGACCGATACGCACCAGTTCTTCGGTCTGCTGCGCAAACTGAAGATCGCCCGCCAGGATGCCGTGCGCAGCGTCGGCGAGGATTTCGCCCATGAGGTGCGCGCCGATGCCGTCGGCGACCTGATGCGCGGTGCCGCCGAGCGCGATGCCGACATCATGTGCTTCGTCGGCAATCACGGCACGATCCAGATCCACACCGGCACCGTGAAGAACATCCAGCCGATGGGCCCGTGGCTCAACGTCATGGACCCGACCTTCCACATGCACCTGCGCATGGACCATATCGCCGAGTGCTGGGTCGTGCGCAAGCCGACCGTCGACGGCTTCGTCACCTCGCTCGAAGCCTATGACGCGAGCGGCGAAATGATCATCCAGTTCTTCGGCAAGCGGAAAGAAGGCATGACCGAGCGTGCCGACTGGCGCGAAATCCTCGCCAGCCTGCCGCGTCCCGACAGCGTCGCAGCGTAAGAAGGATCCGACCATGAGCAAGAGCTTCGACTTCCGCCGCGCCCGCCCGTGGGAAGTGGCACTGACCGTCTTCGCCCTGTCCGCACCGCTGCTTCTGCCGCTCGCCGCACCCGGCGCCGGTGGTTTTATCCGCAAGGCGGTGGCCGAGGACATGCAGAAGGTCGATAGCTCGAAGCTCGTGGCGATCGGCGGCGCGGTAACGGAAATCGTCTATGCGCTTGGCGAAGGCGGCCGGCTGGTCGCGCGCGATTCCACCAGCACCTTCCCCGAGGAAGCGCTGAAGCTGCCCGATGTCGGCTACATGCGCCAGCTCTCGCCGGAGGGTGTTATCGCCGTCAACCCGACCGCGATCCTTGCCGTCGAAGGCAGTGGCCCGCCGGATGCGCTGGCGGTGCTGAAGAGCGCCGGCATCCCCTTCGAGACCGTGCCCGAGGGGTATGACCGCGCAGCGATCCTGAAGAAGATCGACGTCGTCGGCAAATTCCTCGGTGCGGAAGACAAGGCGAAGGAATTGGAAGCGCAGGTCGGCGCCGACCTCGATGCAGCCATCGCCGATGCCGCCAAGCGGCCGGAAACCGAACGCAAGCGCGTGCTCTTCATCCTGAGCTTCCAGAACGGCAAGGTGATGGCGGCGGGTGGCCACACGGCCGCCGCCGGCATCATCGCCCTAGCCGGGGCGGTCAATGCGACGGAAGGCTCTTTCGAAGGCTACAAACCGCTCACCGACGAGGCGATCATCGAGGCGAAGCCCGATGTGATCATGGTCATGAGCCGCCCCGGCAGCGGTGCAAGCGACGCGGAAATTCTGGCGCACCCCGCCATCTCCGTGACGCCGGCTGCGGCAAAAAAGGCGATCCTGCGCATGAACAGCCTGCATCTTCTGGGCTTCGGGCCCCGCACGGCCTCCGCTATCCGCGATCTCAACAAAGAACTTTACGGCAATGTCTCTCAATGATGCCGTGCGCGGCAACAGCGCGCGCGGACTTTCCCTGATGCGCTCCGCCCAGTCCCCGGTCGCCGGCGACCGGGCGGCGATCGCACGCCTGACGCTCGCCGTTCTGGTCGTCGTCTCGCTCGCCGCACTCGCGCTGTCGATCACGACCGGCGCCTCCGACGCTTCGGCGATCAATGTGATCGCCGCGCTGTTCAGCGGCGCGGAAGAGACGGCGCTGAGCGTGCGCGACCGTATCATCGTCTTCGACATCCGCATGCCCCGCGCGCTGCTGGGTTTCCTGATCGGTGCGGCCCTTGCCATGTCCGGCGCGGTCATGCAGGGCCTGTTCCGCAATCCGCTTGCCGATCCCGGCCTTGTGGGCATCTCCTCGGGCTCGGCGCTCGGCGCGGTGCTGATGATCGTGCTCGGCGCGAGCCTGCCGGCCGGTCTGATGCTGACGCTCGGCGCCTTCGCCCTGCCGCTTGCCGCCTTCATTGGCGGCCTCCTGACGACGCTCCTGCTCTACCGCATCGCCACGCGCAGCGGGCAGACCTCCGTCGCGACGATGCTCCTGGCCGGCATCGCCATTGCCGCCCTTGCCGGCGCCGTCACCGGCATCCTCATCTACATGGCCGATGACAAGCAGCTGCGCGACATCACCTTCTGGAGCCTCGGTTCGCTCTCGGGCATGACCTGGGCGAAGCTTTTTGCCGCCGGACCGATCATCCTGCTTGCACTCCTTGTCGTTCCCTTCCTGTCGCGCGGTCTCAACGCCATCACGCTCGGCGAGGCGGCGGCCTTCCACATGGGCGTGAAGGTGCAGCGGCTGAAATACATTGCCGTTGTCGCGGTGGCCGGCGCCGTCGGCGCCTCCGTCGCCGTCAGTGGCGGCATCGGCTTCGTCGGCATCGTCGTGCCGCATCTCCTGCGCATCGTCATCGGCCCGGATCACCGCTACCTGCTGCCGGCGTCCGCCCTCTTCGGCGGCGTGCTGATGCTCGGCGCGGACATGCTGGCACGCACCATCGTCGCGCCCGCCGAGCTGCCGATCGGCATCATCACGGCGCTCGCCGGTGCGCCCTTCTTCCTCTGGGTCCTCCTGCGCGACCGCACGCGCAGCGGCTGATAGGCACTCATGATCACCGCAAAGAACCTCACGGTCGCCCTGTCCGGCAAGACCATCGTGCATGGCGTGTCGCTCACCGCCAAGGCCGGCGAACTGACCGCCATCGTCGGCCCCAACGGCTCCGGCAAGACGACGACGATGAAGGCGCTGGCCGGCGAACTGCCGAGCAAGGGCGAAATTACCATCAACGGCCATGCCCTTGGGGCGCTCGAACCCTGGCAGCTCGCCGTCAAGCGTGCGGTGCTGCCGCAGGCCGCGACCATCGCCTTTCCCTTCACCGTGCGCGAGATCGTGCGCATGGGCCTCACCGTCGGCCCGAACCGCCATGCCGAGCGCATCGAGGCCATCACGGCCGAAGCACTTGCCGCCGTCGACCTGTCTGGTTTCGCCGGCCGCTTCTACCAGGAACTTTCGGGCGGCGAGCAGCAGCGCGTGCAGCTCGCGCGCGTGCTCTCGCAGATCTGGGAGCCGGTGCTCGACGGCGAACCCTGCTTCCTGATGCTCGACGAGCCGGTTTCCGCCCTCGACATCCGCCACCAGCTCACCATCATGACCCTCGCCCGGCGCTATTGCGAAGGCGGCGGCGGGGTGATCGCCGTCATGCACGACCTCAACCTCACCGCCATGTTCGCCGACCATATGGTGATGATGAAGAACGGCCGGATCGAACGGTCGGGCGCACCTGCCGAAGTCATGACAGACGACTCCATGGAAGCCGTTTTCGGCTGCCGCATGCGTATCAACGGCGTGCCGGCCTCCGGCGTGCCCTTCGTGCTGCCCCATACCGCTTCGGCCTGATTTTCCAGCGTCTTACGGAACCTTTTGCGTCCTGCCCCGTTGTTTGTCCGGAAAACCGTTCCGCCAAGGGGGTGGAGCGACGTTCGATCCGCGCGCCCCGCGCAGGCGACACGCAAAAGGAGAAACGGCATGGCCACCGGATTGTTTTCAACACGCAAGAAGAGCCTCCGCAATGGATTGCAGGACGAGGCGCAGGCTGTCGAAGACCAGATCGCCGAGCTGCGCGACGAAATCGCAGCACTCGCCCGCGTTCTCGCAAGCGATGCCTCCACCGGCGCGGGCGGCATCCGCAAGAAGGCCCGTGCTGTGAAGGCCGACGTGAGCGACGCCGCCCACGACCTCAAGGGCCGAGCCGAAACCGATATCCGTGACCTGATCGCCGCCGGCGAGGATATTCTGACCGACTTCCAGGACCGTTATCGCGATTCCGGCCGCAAGGCACGCAAGGCCGTGCGGGACAATCCGCTGGCGACGCTCGGCATCGCAGCCGCCGCCGGCTTCCTGCTCGCCGCCCTGCTGCGGCGCTGAATTCCCCTTGATAGGTCAGGGACGCCATCCGGCGTCCCTCATGCGGAGCACGAACGGCATGCTTTCACTGGGAGCCATCCTCCTGCAGAACCTCGTCACCCGTGTCACCGACCGGGTAGACGAGACCGTTGACGCGGCAAAGCGCAACGTCATCGCCGGCCTGGTCATCGGCCTCCTCATCGCCACCGCCTACGGCCTCGCGGTGGTCGCAACCGCCGTGTTGCTGGCCGAACGCTACGGCACCGTACCGGCTCTCTTCAGCCTTGCCGGCGGCTTTCTTCTGCTTGCATTGGTCGTGCTTGCCGTCGTTGCCATGCGCAACAAGCGGGAGCGGGAACTGCGCCGCATTCGGCGCGACCAGCTTGCGGCCCGGCGAGACCTGATGGCGGCCGCAGCCACCGTCGCCACCAGGCGGCCTCTCGCCGCAACCGGGATCGCACTTGCGCTTGGCTTCCTGCTCGCGCCAAAATCCCGCCGCCGCGGCGACGACTGACAGTTTTTCAAGTTGTTGATGCAAAGCGATGCCGCTTCAGAGCGGCATCCGTATGACGGCAGTCACGCCCTTGGGCAGATATTCGACATGCACGCTGCTGCCGAGAATCTTGTCGAGGCTGCGCTCGATGAGCACCGAACCGAAGCCACGGCGACCACCCGGATCGACCGGCGGACCACCGACCTCGTGCCAGGTCATGTTGAGCACCCGCTGCCCTTCCTCGTTGACCACGCGCGCCGCGATCACCACCTTGCCGCTGCGAACCGAAAGCGCACCGTACTTGCGGGCATTGGTGGCAAGCTCGTGCAATACGAGGCCGAGGCCGACGGCCTGATCCGGCCCCAGCTCCACCTCGTCCTTGTGGATCTCGATCTGGCTTTCGTAGTCCATGGCATAGGGCATGATCTGCTTCTGGAGCAGCATTTTCAGATGGATGACACCCCATTCGTGGTCGGAGAGCAAACCATGCGCCTCGGACAGCGATTGCAGGCGGCCCGCGAAGGCATCCATGAACTCGACCGGATCGTTCGTCTGGCGCAGCGTCTGGCGCGCAAGAGATTGCAGCATGGCGAGGGTGTTCTTGACCCGGTGGTTGAGTTCCCGCAACAACAGCCTTGTGCGTTCGGAGGCAAGCTGGCCATCGGTCACATCGACATTGATGCCGAGGAACACGGTCGGCCGCCCTTCCGCATCCCATTCGTGTACGCGCCCGCGCCCGAGCAGCCAGCGCCCCGATTTCGCAGCACGGAACACACCGTCATATTCCTTGCCGGTGGCGAGCGCGCTGCGCAGCCGGCCGATTGTCGCCTTCCGGTCCAGGGGATGCACGGCCGTAAAGAATCTACGGGCGCTCATCGGCTTTGGCGGCTTGATGCCGAGCATCCGGTAGAAGGTCTCGTTGCCGGACACGATGCCCGCAGAAACATCCCAAAGCCAGCTGGCGACATTGGCGGCGTCCAGCGCCAACGCATGGCGCTTCTCTTCACGCGACAACATCTCGGCCGCCAGCGCGCGCCGGCGCGCCTCCTCCTTCAGCTTGAGCAGCGAAGCGGCAAGCGAGGCGAGCCGTTTCAGCTTTGGCAGGAGATCGGGCGGTGTTTCTTCATGCGGCTCGACGTCGAAGACACAGACCGTACCGATCGGCTGATCGTCCACGACGACGGGGGCACCGGCATAGAAGCGCAAATACGGTTCGCCCGTGACGCTGGGAAGACAGGCGAAATCAGGGTTCCTGCTCGCATCGGCAACAACCATCGGATCGTCGCCCCTGGCGATCATCCGGGCACAGAAGGAATCCTCCGACGGCGCGCGGATTTCCCGCGTGCCTTCGCGGGCGAGAAACCACTGGTCGGTGCGGCCCAGGATCGAGACGAGGGAAATCGGGACGGAGAACAGCTGAGCCGCAAGGCTGGCGATATCGTCGAAATCAGGATCGGGGCCAGTGAAAATCGGCACGGCGGCGTCGAGCGCCATCAGCCGGTCCGGCGTTCCCAGAACCGCAGCGACATCGGACGACAGTGGCTGAACATTGTCCTTCATATGCTTTCGATAGACGATCGTGCGCCCCGCTTCACTCTCCGGTCCGGCCGGAAGACGCATTCCTCGCCCCAATCCCCTCAATTCTTGGCTCGCCCGCCATGATGGCGGGCGGCTCTTTGTTTTCCGTCAGGAGGCGAAGGCGCGCGACGTGATCGGCGCCGAGACGGCGTCCGGACCGTAGTCGCTTTCGCCGTTCACCTGCAAGAGCTCTTGAAGGCGCTGGCGGGCGCGGTTCACGCGGCTCTTGATCGTGCCGAGCGCGCAGCCGCAGATTTCCGCCGCTTCCTCATAGGAAAAGCCCGACGCGCCGACGAGGATGATGGCCTCGCGCTGTTCGTCCGGCAGCTTTTCCAGCGCCTTCTTGAAATCCTGCATGTCGAGGGAACCATATTGCGAAGGATGTTGCGCAAGATTCTCCGTGAAGAAACCATCGCTGTCCTGCACTTCGCGGCCGCGCTTGCGCATCTTGCTGTAGAGTTCGTTGCGCAGGATCGTGAAGAGCCAGGCCTTCATGTTGGTGCCCATCTCGAACTGTTCCTGCTTCGCCCAGGCTTTCATGATCGTGTCCTGAACGAGATCGTCGGCCTGGTCGTGGCGGCCGATGAGGGAAATGGCGAAGGCGCGCAGGCTCGGCAGGACCGCCAGCAGTTCACGCTTGAAAGTCGTCTGTCCCTGTTCCATCGTGTCCTCACTCGGCCCGTTGAACGCTGTTTTCAACAGCATCCAATTTTTCGAGAAGATCCAGGAACCGCTGGGGAAGCGTCTCGTCCTGCACCGAATGATAGAAGGCGCGCAACTTCGTTGCGATCTGCGCATTCGGATCATCCGCCCTCTTGGGAGGTTTTCTCCCGGTCTTTTGACTATCCAAACTATTCACTCTTGGCCACTTTCATTGTTGCTGGGCGCCATAAGTCCAATTCAGCGTGGAAATGCCCCTCAGCAAAAAAAGTTCCCGCTTCCGGAACCTAAATTTGGTTGCCGCGTTCAAATCGTCAACTGCCATTGCAGCAAATCGAAAACAGGGGACACATCATGCCGATTTCCGACCGTATTGGACCGCATCTTCCGGCGTTGCGCCGCTATGCTCGCGCGCTGACGGGCACCCAATCTTCCGGCGACGCCTATGTCGCCGCCACTCTTGAGACGATCCTCATCGACCCCTCGGTCATGCCGCAGGGCGGGGACGACAAGGCGACGCTGTTTGGCCTGCTCAGCCGGATCATCTCCTCCCTCCCCGTCTCGATGAGCCGCGGCGCGGGCTCCCTCAGGCCCGGCGCCGAGGTCCCGTTCGACCTCTCCGGCGTTCCCCCGCTCGGCCGCCAGGCTTTGCTGCTCGCCACGGTCGAGGGTTTCGCCGTCGACAAGACCGCCGAAATCCTCGAAGCGGATGTTACCGTCATCCGCGCCCTGCTCGATGCCGTCTTCGCGGAAATCGCCGCCCAGACGGAGACGGGCATCATGATCATCGAGGACGAGCCGCTGATCGCGCTCGACCTGGCCCATATGGTCAGCGGCATGGGCCACCGCGTCACAGGCATTGCGCGCACGCAGGCGGAAGCCGAGCTTCTGTGGAGCGACAGCCGTCCCGGTCTCGTGCTTGCCGATGTCCGGCTGGCCGATGGCTCCTCGGGTATCGACGCGGTCAACACGATCCTTTCCCGCACCGACATTCCCGTCATTTTCATCACCGCATACCCCGAACGGCTCCTGACGGGCGAACGGCCGGAGCCGGCCTTCCTCATTTCGAAACCGTTCAATCCGGAACAGGTGAAGGTCCTGATCAACCAGGCCCTTCTCTTCACGCCGCAGACCCGCGCAGCGGCCTGATCCCGCTCCCGGATAGCCGCAGCGGCGGCGCGGCAGGCAGCGGTGGGACGGCACGCCCACCGCTGCCTTTTCATCTCCGAAAACAGTCATGGGCACGAAAGAAAACAGCCAGCGCCTCGAAGGCACTGGCTGCTTGAGTATCCACGGACCGGAGGGGGACACGGTATCGTGGTCGATCACCGGTCGAGGGCCTCGCATCTTGGGGGCTATGCGCAGACCGGTGACGCCTGAAAAACACGTGAACTGAAAATTGGTTCCAGCCGGCCTCCGATTTTTTTCAAATTATTTTTCAAGCGATCGCTTCGAGTTCCGCACGGTGCCGGTAGAGGGCCAGAAAGCGGCGATAGTCGCGATCGTAGCCAGCCTTGCGCGCGGGGTCCGGGTGGTACTCGCTGCCACCCGGATACATGCCCGAGCCGGCAGCCGGAAAATCCGGATAGAGCCCACCGGCAACCGCTGCCACCATCGCCGTCCCCAGCAGCACCGCGTCGTTCGTGTCCGGCACCACGACGCGGCAGCCGGTGACGTCGCGATAAAGCTCGATCAGCAGCGGGTTGCGCACATGGCCGCCGGTGACATGCAGCGTATCGAGCGGATAGCCGCGCTCACCGAGCTTGTCGAGGATATGGCGGATGCCGAGCGCGATCGCGACCGCGGTACGCCAATAGAGGCGGCAGAGCCCGTCGAAGGATGCATCTAGCGCGAGACCACTGATGACGCCGAGCGCATGGGGATCGGCAAGCGGCGAGCGGTTGCCGTGAAAATCCGGCAGCACATGCAGGCGTGCGGCAAAAAGCTCCCCCTCCTCCCCCTGAAGCTCACGGATGCGGGCGACGACGCGGGCGTGGTTGGCCGCGGTCGGCTCACCGCCGGCGCTGTGCGTGCGCAGGATATGATCGAGCAGCGCGCCTGTCGCCGACTGGCCGCCCTCGACCAGCCACCAGCCCGGCAACACGGCCTCGTAATAGGGGCCCCACATGCCGAAGCCGAACCGTTTTTCGCGCGAGAAGGCGACGATGCAGCTCGAGGTGCCGCCGATCAGCGCGAGCTG
Source organism: Shinella sp. CPCC 101442 (assembly GCF_024704725.1). Taxonomy (GTDB): domain Bacteria; phylum Pseudomonadota; class Alphaproteobacteria; order Rhizobiales; family Rhizobiaceae; genus Shinella. The sequence continues at coordinate 1,000,539 of NZ_JALIQS010000003.1, forward strand.
GCGCTCCAGGGCCTCGGGCTCGCCGGCAAAGGGGGCGAGCACCCCGAAGGTGCCGGCATAGGCGTCGATCAGGCCTGCCGCAACGACGCAGTCCGTATCCAGCCCAAGCGCTGTCGCCGCCTCCGGCGTCAGCCGGCCGACCGCCTCGCCGACGGCCAGTGTCTCCGTCGGAAGCGAACCGCGTTCCTGCACGTCCTCAAGCCCGATCGCCTTCAGGAAACTTTCGTTCCACGGCTGCTCCTCATGGGACAGGTAATTCCATTTGGCGGTCATCGTGCCGCGCGAACGAGCATTCGAGCCCGTCGCCCGCCAGGTGATGAAGTCCGCGAGATCGAAGAAGTAGCCGGACCGCGCCCATTCTTCCGGCCGGTTGCGCTTCAGCCACATCAGCTTGGGCATCTCCATTTCCGGCGACATGACGAGGCCGGAATGAGCAAGCACCGGATGGCCCGTCGCCGTGCAGAAATCCGCTTCGACATGCGCGCGGTGATCGAGCCAGACGATCGTGTCCCAGCGCGCCTCCTCGCCGCCTGAAACGGCGAGCGGTGCCCCGGCCTTGTCGCGCACCACCAGCGAACAGGTCGCATCGACGCCGAGCGCCGCAACGCGTGCGGACGGCACGCCCGCGACGGCACAAGCCGCCTTCACCGCGGTGCAGACGGCGTCCCAGATATTTTCGGAATCATGTTCGGCATGGTCGGCGCTCGGCCGTCGCATGGCGATCGGATGTTCGGCCCGACCGAACAGCGCACCGTTGCGGTCGAACACACCGGCGCGGGCACTACCCGTGCCGATGTCCACCGCAACGATCAGATCGCGCATCAATACTCTTTCCCGCCGGCCTTTTCGTTGCGGACAAACTGTAACAATTCCCGCATGTCGTCAAACAGGGCGTCGGGTTCAAGGTTAAGCAGCGCCTCGCGATGGCGCGGCGTGCGTGCGTGGGAACCGCCGGTGAAGGCAACAACCCGCATGCCCGCGGATTTTGCCGCCGCGATGCCGGCCGGGCTGTCTTCCACAACGACGCAGCACGTGGGCTCCACGCCCATCGCCGCACTCGCATGGAGGAAGAGATCGGGCGCCGGCTTTCCGCGCGAGACCATCGTGGCACTGAAAATATGGGGCTCGAACCGGTCGATGAGACCCGTCACGGAAAGCGACAGGCGGATACGCTCCGGCTGGCTCGAAGAGGCCACGCAATGGGCGACGCCGAGCCGGTCCACCGTCTCGGCAATGCCGTCGATCGGCTGCAACTCCGCGCGAAAGCGCTCGTAGAGCACCTTGCGCATGGAATCGAGAAAGGCGGCGTCGATCGCGAGCCCATATTCTTCGTGCAGGATTTCCGACATGCTCTTGAGGCTGCGGCCGAGGAAGCGGTCGTGCGCGTCCTCCTCGCTCATTGCCACGCCCGCCGCGGCAAGCGCCTCGACCAGAACGGCAAGCGAGATCGGTTCACTGTCAACGAGCACGCCGTCGCAATCGAAAATGACGAGTTCTGTCGCTTTGGCGGCCATGGCTTTCCGTTCCGTGTTCAGGCCCCCGTCCTACTGTCTGGCCTCCACGATGGAAAGCCCCGGAATGCTTGGGTTGTCCTCACGTCGCCAGTCGGTCTTCCAGATAGAGCTTCAATGTTGCCCGCGTACCGCTGCGCTGGAGGGATTTCAGCGCATTGGCGAAGCGCTTGCGGAAGAGAGCCGACTCCGCCACGGCGCCAAAAATGTCGTGCAGTTCGAGGAAGGCGTCGGGATCGGCCTTCGCCGCCATTGCCGCCGCATGGATGCGGTCGATATTGGGATCGTTGAAACCGATCGTCTTGCCGCTATCCGTCGTACCGGCGAGATAATGGCACCACAGCGCCGAGACGAGCGAGAGGCCGACGACATCCTCGTTGCGCGACAGGCGGTCGGCGGTCGATGGCAGGATGAATTTCGGCTGACGGTTGGAACCGTCCTGCGCCAGACGCGGGATCGTGTCGGCGATCTTGGGATTGGAAAAACGGCGCTCGATGAGGCCGAAATAATCCCTGAGATCCGTGTCCGGCACAGGCGGGATCACCGGCACGATCTCATCTAGTTCCAGCTTGGCGAGGAAGGCGCGGATGTCGGGATCCTCCATCGCCTCATGCACGAAGTGGATGTCGAGCAGCGCCGCCGGATAGGCGATCGCCGCATGGCCGCCATTCAAGATGCGGATCTTCATATGCTCGTAGGGTGCGACATCGGGCACGAACTGCACACCGACCTTTTCCAGCGCCGGACGCCCCTCAGGGAAACGATCCTCCAGCACCCATTGCTTGAACTCCTCGCAGAAGACCGGCCAGGCGTCGTCGATGCCGTAATCGTCGGCCACGATGCCAATCTCGCGCGGCCCCGTCGCCGGAGTGATGCGGTCGACCATGCCGTTGGGGAAGGCGACGTTCGCGTCGATCCAGTCGGCAAGCGCAGGATCGGAAAGACGCGCCAGGCCGGAAACGGCAGCATGCGTGACCTTGCCGTTGTGCGGAATGTTGTCACAGGACATGACCGTGTAGGGCGCAGTGCCGTTCTCCCTGCGAGCCTTTAGACCGGCGAGGATCAGGCCGAAAACGGTCTTCGGATCCGAGGGATTGGCGGTGTCGGCGGCGATTGCCGGATGGGTCGGGTCGAAGACGCCGGAGGCCGGGTTGATGAAGTAGCCACCCTCGGTGATCGTCAGCGAAACGATGCGGATCGCGGCATCGGCCAGCTGCGCGACGGTCGCCGTAGCGTTTCCAGGGGCAAGATAGTCGATCATCGCGCCGGTGACACGCGCGCCGGACCTGTTGTTGTCCTGCTCGACGACGGTCGTCAAGAAGTCCTGGCCGGCGAGTTTGTCGCGCATAGCCGCATCGGACGGCAGCACACCGGCGCCGATCAGCGCCCAGTCGTGGTCGAGGCCGAGATTGAACAGGTCGTCGAGATAGACCGCCTGGTGCGCCCGGTGGAAATTGCCGACCCCGAAGTGGACGATGCCCGCCTTGAGGCGCCCGCGCTCATAGGCCGGGACGCTTGCGGTCTTGGAGACCGCCGGGAGAGTGGCGAGCGACAGTTTCGTGGTCATGGTCCATTCCTTCCGGTTTGTTCCGGTCTATGCATCGGCCGGGCGCGCGGCTGCGCGTTCAGCTCATCCAGTTGCCGCCATCGACATTGTAGGTCTGCGCGACGACGTAGTTGCTCTCCTGCGAGGCGAGGAAGATCGCCATGCCGGTGAGATCGTCGGCGGTTCCCATGCGGCCGAAAGGCACGTCCGCGCCGACGAGGCGCTTCTTTTCGCCGAGCGGGCGGTTTTCGTATTTGGCGAAGAGCGCATCGACACCGTCCCAATGCTCGCCATCGACCACGCCGGGCGCGATCGCGTTGACGTTGATGCCGTGCCTGATGAGGTTCAGCCCCGCCGACTGAGTGAGGCTGATCACCGCCGCCTTGGTCGCGCAGTAGACGCCGACCAGCGCCTCGCCGCGCCGCCCGGCCTGGCTCGCCATGTTGATGATCTTGCCGCCGCGCCCCTGTGCGATCATCTGTTTTGCGACCGCCTGCAGGGTGAAAAGCGTGCCGGCGACATTGATCGAAAAGAGCCGGTCATAGCTTTCGCGCGTGATCTCGACGATCGGCTGGAGGTCGAAGAGCGCTGCGTTGTTGATCAGGATATCGAGCCCGTCGGCCTCCTTCACGCAGGTTCCGATGGCGGCATCGATGGACTCCTGCCGCGTCACGTCCATCTGCACGGCATAGGCTGCCGGACCGATCTCCTGCGCCGTCGTGACGGCCCGCTCCAGATTGATATCGGCGATCGCGACACGCGCGCCTTCCCGCACATAGGCTTCCGCAAAGGCGCGGCCGATGCCGCGCGCCGATCCGGTGATCAGCGCGCTTTTTCCCTCAAGCCTTTTCATCGGATCGCCAGTCCCTTGTCATCGAACCTGTGGATTCGTGTTGTGTCGGGCGTGAGCCATACGGTATCGCCGTGGGTGACGGGGAAGTCGCCGTCGGCGCGTACGGTCATC
>NZ_JALIQS010000004.1:0-535724 GCF_024704725.1 Shinella sp. CPCC 101442
CCCCTCGTGGGGCTTTCTTGCGTTTTAAGCCTTCAAACACCCCACATCCGATGGCCTATGCTCGCCATCAGGAGGCTGGTCAGCTCGCGCGGGCGAGTTCGATGATCCAGTCTTTCGTCTGCTCGACGGAGAAGCGACGACGGGAGGCGGATTTGACGACGAGAAACTCACGATAGGTGCTCGTTCTCTCTTCGATCGGAAGCCTCACCAGGTCTCCCTTCTCGACGGCCTGACGGACATAGGGGTGCCAGCCGAGGGCAACCCCGTGTCCGAAGCGCGCGGCCTCCAGAACCATGGCGTAGGTCGTCAGTCGCCGGATGATCGGGTTTACGCCCGTTTCGAGCCAGGTATTCCAGTCCATGAGCGGGCTGGTGAAATTCTCGAGTTGCAGCAGGGGAACGCGGCCGAGGCACTGCGGCCCCCTTAATTCATGGGCAGCTATGAACTCCCTGGATGCGACGGGATAGACCTGCTCCTCCAGAAGCGGATAGCTGTCCACGTTCGGCCAGGACCCGGTCCCGAAACGGATTTCGAGATCGAAGTCGCTGTTGCTGAACTCCGGCAGTTCGTCGATGCAGACCAGATGCAGCCGGATATCGGGAAACCGGGCATAGAAGGCGCCCAGCGCCGGCATGAGCCAAAGCGAGGCGGCGGCGACGTTGACGCGGAGCGAGACGACCCCGTCATCCTCGCGCGGCAGGGCCTTCGCCGCATGTTCGATGCTCCGAAAGGCGGTCGTGACGGCATTCTGGAACTGCTGCCCGGCGGCGGTGAGCCGGATCCGCGTTCCCTGCCGCTCGAACAGGTCCGTTCCGAGGGCCTGTTCGAGCTGCTGGATGCGCCGGCTGATCGCCGGCTGGGCGACGAGCAGTTCACGCGCCGCGCGGCTGAAATTGCCGTGCCGCGCGGCCGCCTCGAATGCCACGAGGTTATCAAGGGTTCCGACGGTCTTCCTCAGATCGCTCATGCATATTCCAATCGGCGCGGCGAGTACGGGTCGTACCAGCGGCACATCTTATAACGCCAGCGTATAACGACTATCAGACTTTTCGCCGTTCTCTCAACCGGCATTTGCCCGCAAGCTTCCTCTCCGGCGGGCTGAAGACGCCGCATGAGAAAAAGGGAACGGACATGAACAGATTGAAGACCATGGTGGCGTCTACGCTGCTGACGCTGACCACGCTCCTGGCGCCTGCCGCCAAGGCGCAGGAGGCAACCGATACCATCGCGCAGATCAAGCAGGCCGGCGTCCTGAAGGTCGGCATGGCCGACTCGGTGCCCGCCCAGCAGAAGAACCCGATTTCCGGCGAATGGGAGGGGTTCAATGTCGACATGGCGAAGAACCTCGCCGAGGTCTTGGAGGTGAAGCTCGAAATTGTCGATACGACCTGGTCGACGATCATCCCGTCGCTGGTCCAGAAGCAGTTCGACCTTGCCATGGTGGACATGTTCCGGACCCCGGCGCGCGCCATCACTGTCGATTTCACCGACAGCTACATGACGACCGGCAACACCTGGCTGGTCGGCGCCGATGTGGATGTAACCGACTGGAAGCAGCTCAACGATCCGAAATACTCGGCGGTGAGCATCGCGGGCATGGCGGCGGTTGCACAGAGCGATCGTCTCCTGCCCGAAGCGCAAAAGAAGGTCATCGTCTCGGACAACGCAGTCGCCGGGCAGCTTGAAGTCGCGGCGGGTCGCGCCGACGCGCATCTCAGCGACCTCTTGCAGAACGCGCTGTTCATGAAAGCCAACCCGAACGCCAAGGTGAAGGTGCTGGGTGCGGATACGCCCATCGAGGCGACGGGCTATTCCTACGCGGTGCGCCCGGGCGACTATCACTTCCACGCGTTCCTCAACACCTGGATCGCCTATACCAACACGACCGGTTTCATCTCGCAGACGAAACTGAAGTGGTACGGCATCGAGTAAGCGGTTTCGCACGCGATGTTCGATACACTCGCTCCGTACATCCCCGCTTTGGCGCAGGGATTTCTCCTGACACTGTTCTACTTTGCGCTCGGAACCGTCGGATCGATGGTTCTGGGGCTGCCCGTGGCCTTGGCCCTGGGCAGTCCCTCGGCCATCGTCCGCTTTCCGGCCGTCGCGTTCGTGGAGTTCTTCCGCAACACACCCTTGCTGGTGCAGTTGTTCTGGCTCCATTTCGCCTTGCCCGCGCTGACGGGGTTCAACACCACGGCGCAGCAGACCGGCGGGATCGCGCTGGTGATCGTGATGACCGCCTACATGGCGGAAGTCTATCGCACCGGCTTCAATTCCGTGGCGCGGGGGCAGCATGAGGCGGCGCTGGCGCTCGGGCTCAATCCGCGGCAGCGGTGGCGGCTCGTCGTCATCCCGCAGGCGCTCGCCATGACGATGCCGGCAATCGGCAACACATTGGTCAGCCTCCTCAAGGCCACCGCGATCCTCTCGATCCTGGCGGTCCCCGAACTGATGCGTACGACCTCACGCATCAGCGACTACACGGCCGATCCGATCCTGTTCTACTCCGTCGCCGCCCTGATCTACATCGGCACCGGTCTGGCACTGGCGGGCGGCCTCCACAGGCTGGAAGTGCGGCTCAACCGCTGGAGGCACCGGTAATGTTCGATTATCAGATCGTCATTTCGGCCTTTCCGGCCCTCTTGCAAGGGCTTCTCACGACGGTGCTCGTCACTGCCGCCGCCTTTGTCCTCGCAACGTGCCTGGGCAGCGTTTTGGGTGCCGTCTCCTTGTCTCCGCGGCGCGCCCTGTCACGAAGCGCGATGGGCTTCCTGCATGTCACCCGGGCCACGCCGGAAATGATCGCGATATTTTGGGCCTATTACTGCCTGCCCATCCTGCTCGGTGCCAACCTCTCCGGCCTGACCTGCGGCGTGCTGGCGCTCGGTCTCATCGGCGGCGGCTACATGGCGGAAATCGTGCGCGGCGGCATTCTCGCCGTTGACCGGGGGCAATGGGAGGCCGCTCGATCGTTGGCTATCCCGAGGCCCGTCATCTGGTTTCGCGTCATTGCGCCTCAAGCCGTCAAGAAAATGCTGCCGGCGGTGGTCAACTATTTCACCGACTTGCTCAAGGCGACGACATTGTTGGCCGGCATCGGCGTGGGAGAGGTTGCCTATGTCGCCTATCTGAATGGATCGGCCTCGTTCCGCTATCTCGAGCCGCTGACGGGTGTCGCTATCCTCTTCTTCCTTCTCATCTTTCCGCTCAGCGTGATGGCGCGCCGCCTCAACGCCAGCGGCTCCGGTCATTGAAAAGTCGTCATGATGAACTCACCCGCTACCACCTATCTGCCGTTCGATGCCGTCTGGAAAATGCGGATCGACCACCCGTATTCCCTGTTCGTCCGGGAAGGCGCGATCCTCTGGTCCTGCGGCCAGTGCCCGCTGGACACTCTCGGAAATGTCCTTCATCCCGGCGATCTCCTGCGTCAGGCGCAAGCCGTGGCCGGTTTTATTCGCCGGTTCCTGGGGGACATGCAGAGCCGGACCTCCAGCATCGGCCGGCTCGTCGTCTATTACGTGAAGACCGGGCCGGAGGATGCAGTGCTTCTGAAGGAACTGTTCCACCACGAGTTCGGGCAATCGGTTCAGGTCATGCCGGTGGCCGTACCGCATTTTTACTATGACGGCATGCTGATCGAGGTGGACGTGTTTGCTTCGGACGAGAAGGCGGGGGACACCCGCTTCGTCGATGAGGAAAGCGGCCTGACACTTGAGCTATGCGATGCCGGTCCCTTTTTCTGGGCGACGGTATCCTCTCCACGTGCTGCCGGTCAGGAAATCGGTCCACGATTGAACCGGCTGCTCCTCCGCGCAAACCTTTCGCCCGACACCCTGCTTGCGGAGCAGTGGTTTCTTCCGGCCGGCTTCGACATTTCCGAAACAGGCTTCTCGGTGAGGAAGGGACCTGCCGCGCGAAACGGCGCGCGGGTTTCCGATGTGGACACTGATATCATGGCGGAGCTGACGTTCGCCAAAGCGCCGGTCTCGGATGGCGGCTTGCAAGCGATGGTCGCCGATGTCGAGCATGTATCGATATCGCTTCATATGGCCGGCGGCTATTTCCACCTGACGGCTCTCGATGCCTTGCCGGATCGCGACCTTGTGGAGCAGACAGCGACGATCATGCGGCGTGTCGAGGCTGTCTTCGCGCAGGCCGGCTTGAGTTTCCGGGATGTGCGCAAGTCGACCACCTACTACATCGCCGGCAGCTCGGCCGATGAACTGCACGACAACATGTCGGTTCGAAACGGCTACTACGCAAAACCGGGGCCCGCTTCGACCGGCCTGCCTGTCGAAGGCCTGTCGGCCCGGGGGGCGCAGATATCGATCAGCCTGTTCGGAGTGATGCCGCTTCATGGCCGCTGAAAAGATTATCGTTGCCGGAGAGGGGATCGTCGTCCATCGCTTCGGCATTCCCGGCTCCCGGCCGAAGGTGTATCTGCAGGGTGCCCTTCATGCCGACGAGGTCTCGGCCACCGTGGCCCTTGCCGAACTGGTCGGTTTGCTGCGGGTGGCAGATGCTGCGGGCCAGGTTCGTGGTGAGATCATCGTCGTGCCGCACTGCAACCCTCTCGGGGCGAAGCAATTCATTCTCGGGCGCCATTCAGGCCGCTTTTCCCTCGATGGCCGAAATTTCAACCGCGCCTTCCCGCACGTGGGAGAACGGGTGGTCGAACACCTGAAGCGGCTTTGCCCGGACCAGCGAGCGGCCGATGACGCCCTGCGGATCGGCGCGGGAATCCTAGACAGTCTCACGCGCGTCGGCACCCCGGTCGAGCGACTGCAGGCGGCCCTGATGGGATTGGCATGGGGTTCCGACGTGATCGTCGATGTTCACGCAGATATGGAGGCCACCCTTCACCTTTATACATCCGAGAAATCGTGGCCTGTGTTCCAGCCTCTGGCACGAAGGCTCGATGTGCCTGTTGTCATTCTCGCGGATAAGTCGGCAGATTCTCCGTTCGACGAGGCACAGGGCGATGCGTGGTCCATGATCAATGCGCATCTGGGCGAAAGCATCGACCGGCCCGCATTCCGTCCGGCGGCCTGTACGCTGGAGCTGCGCGGACTTTCCGATGTCACCCCCGAATTGGCCGCCTCCGACGGCCGGGCGCTTCGCGATTTCCTCGTTCAGTTGGGCGCTGTCGCTGGCACGGGCGAAAGCGCTGTTGGCTCGGCCCCGCTCGTCACGGCGCTCGATGCGGTCGAGGTGGTGAAAAGCACGATGACCGGCGTGCTCATCCACCTGAAACCGTTGGGCGTGAAGGTTACTGCGGGCGAGTGCGTCGCAAGGCTTTACGATCCTTTCGAACCGGAAGCGAAGGCGAGCTGGCAGGATGTCGTCGCCGGAACCGACGGCGTCATCTTTGCACGCTGGCACCAGCGCATGATCCAGGCCGGCATGGCGGTGGTCAAGATTGCGGGTTCGGATGGGCCGCTTTTCGACCGGCCGGCGCGATTGCTTGACTGAGAAAAAGATCTCTCCTCCGGGGGAACCGATGACCGGCGCATGGCTCAACTGCGCCCTCAGGCGCGCGCTGGGAGCGGCCGCCGTCGGATTTCCGTCAGTGACCTGGGAACGACGAAGGCGAGGCCGGTCGTTGAAAGGCGGCTATCGAGTAGATACGTCCCCCAGCCCGGCCAGACTTTCCTTACCAAACTGCTACCGAGGGAATTTGTAGAAACGAGATCCTTGGTCGGTGTGGCGCTGCGTGGATAGCTCACCCACTGCAGCGAGGGCGCATCGGTAGCTTCGTAGCAAAGCTGCCGCCTTTCGCACGGCTGGGCGGCAATGCCCGACAGGTCTCGCGTCAGATCCGGTTCCTTCCATTTCCACCGATACTGGCATTTCCAGCCGGTCGAGCGTCAGGTGGGCATCGGGAAATCCTTCAGTTCCCGATGCCTTCGAAAAACCCTGTTGACGTGCCGCATCTGCCTGTGTATCCATTTAGACAAACGTTTGACTAATTTGTTTTCGACCGTTTTCTACGGGTGGGGAGTTTGTTTCGTGTTTTTGGGGATCGATCTCGGCTTGGGAAGCCTGAAGGTGTCGCTCGTGGATGGGGCGGGCGTACTTGTGGCCGATGCGTCCTCCGGCGTTCGCACGGACAATCCGGCGCCGGGACGGGCTGAACAGCATCCTGCGGACTGGGAGCGCGCCATGGTCGAAGCGTTGAAGGCGCTTGGCGACCGGTGCGACCTTTCGAAGGTCGAAGCCATCAGCTTCACCGCCGGAACCCATTCCAGTGTTCTGCTGGACGAGGGCGGTGACGTCTTGCGGCCGGTGATCATGTGGTCGGACCAGCGGGCCGGCGCGGAGGCGGAAGACCTCAATCGCCGCATGCAGGATCGCTTGATGGCGATCGGCCACAACAGGGCTGCGCCGACCTGGTCCATCGCGCCGCTCTATTGGCTGCGCCGCAACGAGGCCGATACCGTCGGTCGCGTGCGGACCGTGCTGTTTGCCAAGGACTGGCTGCGTTCGCGGTTGACGGGTGACCGGCTTACGGACCGTATCGACGCGCAGGGCGCGCTGATGCTCGACGTCGATCGGCTGCAATGGTCTGGGGAGCTTTGCGATGCCATCGGCTGGGACCTGCGGACCATGCCTGAGATTCGCAATCCGACCGATCTTGCCGGCCATGTCCTGCCGGAAGCGGCCGCGCGCTACGGATTGCGCGCCGGCACGCCGGTCTATGTCGGAACCTGCGACACGGCGGCGGAGGTGTGGAGCGCAGGAGCGATCCGTCCCGGCGATACGGTGGTCAAGCTCGCCTCGGCCGGCGTCGTCAACGTCGTCTGCGACCGGCCGACGAAAGTGCCCGACGTGCCGTCGAAGGGCTTCGTCATGCTGGGCCTATTCTACGCGCTCGGCGCCATCAATTCCTGCGCCACGGCGCATAAATGGATCGCGGAACTGCTGTTTGGGCAGGCGGCCGATGGCGATGCGTTCGGAGAGCTCGATACGCTTGCGGGACGCATCTCGGCTGGCAGCGAGGGACTGTTGTTCCACCCCTACCTGCTCGGAGAGCGGGCACCCTATTGGGATCCGGGCCTTCGGGCCAGTTTCGTCGGCATGAACATCACCCACGGCCGCGGCCATGTCGTGCGCGCCTTCTACGAGGGGATCGCCTTTGCGCTGCGCGACGCGGCGCATCCGATGCGGGCAGCCGGCCTGACGATTGGTCCCGCTGCGCTGATCGGCGGCGGCGCGAAGAGCGATCTTTGGGCGCAAGTGATTGCGGATGTGCTGGGCGTTCCCCTGCGTCGTCCCGTCCATGGCGATGCTTCCTACGGCGCGGCGCTGATCGCGGCCGTGGGGGCGGGCGCCTTTGCGAACGAGGCGGAGGCGATCGACAAATGCGTGGCCTTCGGGCCGGATATCGCGCCCGATCCGGAACGCGCCGCCGTCTATGACGGCCTGTTCGACCGCTATCGGCGGGTGAAGGTCCTGCTGACCGAGATCAATCACGAAATTTCCGGCCGCTGAGGGCGACCGGTCATCAGCCGCGCGACCGCGCGCATTTTGAGGGAGGAAGCAATGAAACTGTTCAAAACCCTGGTCCTGGCCGCGGGTACCTTGTCCCTTGCCGGGGGCGCGTTTGCCGAGGAGGAGACGTTCAAGGTCGGCATGGTGACCTATCTCACCGGCGACTGGGGCTATCCCGGCACTTCGACGAAACGCTCGCTCGAAATCGCGGCCGAAACGTACGGCACGGTTCTCGGCAAGAAGATCGAACTGGTGATCGTCGATGCGCAGAACCCGAACAACCAGATTCCCGAAGCGCAGCGCCTCATGGCGCAAGGCATCAAGCACTTCATCCAGGGCTACAACCTCGTGCCGGTTCCGCTGGCGCGCTATGTCGTCGACAATGGCGGTCTGATGGCCGACGGCACGAGCTGGTTCCCGGACCTCACGGAGGAGGGCGGATACGATAACTATTTCATGTTCATGCCGTCCTGGAAGGTCTTCTCCCAGACGCTCGTCGATTATTCGCTGAAGTTCGGTGAAGAGAACCTCGGCAAGAAGCCGGAAGAGCTGAAGATCGCACTCATCGGCAACCCGATCATGAGCTATGTCGGTGACGAGGCCGCGCGCATCCTGACCGAAAAGGGTTATCCGCCGGCGATCCACGAGACCTACGGCAACGATATCGCCGACTTCACGCCGATCATCACCAAGATGAAGGAAGCCGGCATCGATATCGTCATTCCCTACCAGCTCGGTTCCGATGCCGAACTCTACCGCCGCCAGGCCGCCGGCCTCGGCCACACGCCGCCGATCCTGCTTGCCGCCGGCGTCGGCTACGACCAGCCGGAATTCGCCAATATGGGCGATGCGGCGCTCGGTTCCATGTCGCTCTCCTACACGGTTCCGGAAATGCGCGAGGAATTCGCGCCCGGCCTCAAGCAGTTCAAGGAGACGTACCAGCAGAAATACGGCGAGCAGCCGGTGACGCACGGCCTGCAGACCTTCGCCACCGCCATGGCCTTCTTCCAGATGGTCGACAAGGCGGGCAGCCTCGATATCGACAAGGTCAGCAAGACCATGGCGGAAACCGAGATCGAACGCGGCAAGCTGCCAAACTACTGGGGCGTGAAGTTCGACGCGAACCACAACAATCTCTACGCCAATCCGCTCATCATCGGCCAGTGGGTGCCGGGTGAGAACGGCAAGCCGATCTACAAGGTCGTCTATCCGGAAGAGCTGGCCGTTGAAAAGCCGCTCATCCCCTACTTCAAGAAGTAAGTCCTCCCGGACAGCGAGGGCGGCCGGACCATCCGGCTCCGGCCGCCTCGCCTTACCGATACGGGTTCGATCATGACCTTCGACGTCTTTGCGACGCTCCTTTTGAGCGGCATCTTCACGGGTGCGCTCTACGGCCTCTTCGCCAGCGGCCTCACCTTCCAGCTCGGCTCCCTTTCCATCGCGAATTTCGGCTATGGAAGCTGGCTGATCCTCGCCATGTACACCACCTACTTCGCGCTGCAGGTCTGGGGTGTGCCGCTTGTCGCGGTCATCGTGGTGCTGCCGCTCGCCTATTTCGCCGCCGGGTATCTCATCCGCAACATCTTGCTGCGGCAGGAAACGCTTGCGGTACAGATCCTGACGACCCTCGGCATCGCCATGATCGTCGATGGCGTCATCATCATGGCCTATTCGCCGGCACCCCGCACACTCGGCATTGTCGAGCCGCTGTTCTACATCACGCCGGGCATCCATGTCGGGCAGTTGCGCTTCCTCGCCTTCGTGGTTGCCGCCGTCGCCCTGATCGCTTTCCAGGTCTTTCTGCGACGCTCCTATCTCGGCAAGATGATCCGCGCCGTGGTGGAAGAGCGCGAGACCGCGCAGCTGATGGGCATCAACTCCGACCGCGTGCTCGGCATCGCCTTCGGCCTCAGCTTCGTGCTGATCGCGATCGCCGCCATGCTGATGATCCATCTCTTCCCGGTGACCACGTCGGCCGGCGCGGTCTATCAGCTCATGAGCTTCCTCATCGCCACCATCGCAGGGCTTGGCAACATGCGCGGCGCCTTTCTTGCCGGCATCGCCATCGGCGTTCTCAACGCCTTTCTGCTCTACTTCGCGGCGTCCTATGCGACGGTGGTCCTGTTCACGGTCTTCGTCGTCGTGCTGGTTCTGTTTTCGAACCGCACGGCCGGCATCAAGCACATCTGAGGGCCGATCATGTCTTTCCGCTTCCTTTCGCCCGCAGCGCTCCGCACCACCGGTTATGCCGGCGTGGCGGCGCTCGTCGCGGCCGTGGCGATCCTGCCGTTCTTTCCCTCGCCCTCCGTTACCTACGCGATGGGCCTGATCCTGCAGATCATGCTCTTCGTCTATCTCGCGCAGGCCTGGAACATCGCCGGCGGTTTTGCCGGCCTGTTCAGCCTCGGCCACAGCGCCTTCTTCGGGCTCGGGGCCTATTCCTATGCCATCGGCGTTGCGAAATACGGGCTGGACCCCACGATCTGCTTCCTTATCGGCAGCGTGCTTGCCGCCGGCCTCGGTGTCGTCACGGCGGTCATCAGCACGCGACTTTCCGGCATGTTCTTCGCCATGGTGACGCTCGGCCTCAACGAGATCCTGCTGAACCTTGCCTCGCAGCTCACCTGGCTGACGAATGGCGACGCCGGCACGTACCTGCGCAAGCAGTTCACCGTCAGCGCCGGCACGGCCTACTATCTCTTCCTCGCGCTCTGCATCGCCATCTTCGTGCTGGCAGCGCTGGTGCGGCATTCCAAGCTCGGTACCATGTGCGTGGCGGTCAAGGAAAACGAGGCTTTCGCGCGCGCACTTGGCGTCAATCCCGCGCCGTGGAAGATCGCGGCGGTCGTCATCAGCGCGATCGCGACCGCTATCGGTGGCGGGTTCTTCGCCATGTACCAGGGCATCGTCATGCCGACGATGGTCTTCACCTTCTCCATTTCCATCAAGATGCTGATCGTCACCATGATCGGCGGGGTGGGCACGCTGTGGGGGCCGCTGGTCGGCGCCTTCCTCGTGCTCTTCGACGAGCTGGTGCGCGCCTCGCTCGGCGCCACCTTCGGCGGTGTCTCGCTGATCGCCTATGGCGCGATCCTCGTCTTCTCCGCGCTGTTCCTGCCCAAGGGCATCATGGAAGCGGTGCGCAGGCATCTTCTCGACAGGAGCGCCCGCCATGGCTGACGCCGACATCCTCAAGGTCGAAGGACTCACCAAGGTTTTCGCCGGCCTCACCGCCAACGAGGACATTACCTTCAGCGTGGCGCGCGGTGCCATCTCGGGGCTGATCGGCCCGAACGGCGCGGGCAAGTCGACCCTGTTCAAGACGCTGCTCGGCGTGCACAGGCCGACGCGCGGTCGCATCCTGCTCGACGGCCGCGACATCACCGCCGACAGTCAGCAGCAGCGCTGCCGGCAGGGGCTGTGCTGCACCTTTCAGATCGCCGAGAGCTTCCACGACCTGTCGATCCTGGAAGCGGTGATGGTGGGGGCCTATTCACGCCTGTCGCGCCGGGCCGAGGCACGCGCCGCCGCCCGCGAGGCAATCGCCGCGGTCGGCCTCTCCGACTGGGAGGATCTGCGCTATTCGGAGCTGAATGCCTTCCTGCGCAAGAAGGCCGAGCTTGCCACCGCGCTTGCGACGAAGCCGCAGCTCCTGCTGCTCGACGAGCTCTTCGCGGGCTGCTCGCATCAGGAGATCGCCGAACTGATTTCCCTCATCGACGGGCTCAACCGGCGCGAGGGCATCACCTTTATCATCGTGGAGCATGTGCTGCACGTCATCATGAGCCTCTGCGCCAAGGTGATCGTTCTGGAAAGCGGCCGCATTCTCGAAGTGGGCAGCCCCCGCGAAATCTCCACGTCGCCCGCCGTGCTGACGGCCTATCTGGGGGAGGACTACGATGCTGATGAGCATCAGAAATTTGGACGTTAGGCTCGGCCGCCTCGACGTCATCCGCGATGTCAACCTCGATGTCGAGGAAGGCCGCATCACGGTCATCGTCGGGGCGAACGGCGCCGGCAAGTCGACGCTGCTGCGCACCGTCGCCGGCCTGAACAAGGTGGCGCGCGGCAGCATCCTCTTCAAGGGGAAGGAGATCGCGAACCTGCCCGCGCATCGCATCGCCGCGATGGGCATTTCCATGGTGCCGGAAGGCCGCCATCTCTTCCGCGAGATGACGGTGGCGGAAAACCTCGAAATGGGCGGCTATCTCTGCCGCGGCAAGCCGGGAGCGATGGCAGCCAACATGGAACGGGTCTTCGATCTCTTCCCGGTGCTGAAAGAACATCGCCACCGCAAGGCAAAAACCTTTTCCGGCGGCCAGCAGCAGATGATCACCATCGGCCGCGGCCTGATGAGCGATCCGCAGCTGCTCATCGTCGACGAACTGTCCCTCGGCCTGGCGCCGAAGGTCATCAGCGAGATCCTCGAGAAGATCGTCCTGCTGAACCGGCAGGGGATGAGCATCTATCTCGTGGAGCAGAATGTGAAACAGGCGCTGAAGATCGCGCATCAGGGCTACGTGCTGGACAACGGATCGATCACGATCCGCGGCAGCGCGGAAAACCTGCTCGCCGATCCGGAAGTCCAGCGCACCTATCTGGGACTTTGATATGTACAGAACAGTGGAAAATCCGTCGCATCGCGTGCTCGGCGCACCGCGCGAATACGTGCAGGGGCCGGGCGCTCTCGACGAACTGCCGCATCTTGCCGCCCGTCACGGCAAGGGCCACCTCCTTGCCGTCATCGACGGCTTTCTGTTCGACGCCTTGTCGAAGCGGTTGGACGCCTTGTTCGCCGCGCGGGGCCAGCGCGTGACGTGCCTGCGCTTCGCCGGCGAGGCGACGCGGAGCGAGGGAGAGCGCATCGTCGCGGCGATGGGCGAGGCGGACGTGGTGGCCGGCATTGGCGGCGGCAAATGCATCGATATCGGCAAGTTCGCCGGCCTGCATGGTGGCAAGCCGGTCTTCTCCGTCCCGACCATCGCCTCCAACGATGCGCCGACGAGCCGCCTCATCGTGCTCTACACCGAGGAGCACGCCGTCGCCGGCACGGAATTTCTCGACTACAACCCCGACCTCGTTCTGGTCGACACCGACATCATCGCCGCCGCCCCGCCCCGCCTCTTGAGGGCCGGCATCGGCGATGCGCTGACCAAACTCTACGAGGCGCGGGCCACTGCCGTTTCGAACGGAGCAAACAGCTTTTCCGCCCGTGCGCCGTTTCTCGGCCGCAAGCTCGGCGCGATCTGCCGCGAGGTCATCCGGCACTCCGGCCCGCCCGTGCTGGAGGCGCTTTCGCGCGGCGAACGGCATCCGGATTTCGAGGAACTGGTCGAGACCCTCATCCTGATCAGCGGCATCACCTTCGAGAGTGGCGGCCTTTCCGTCGCCCATTCGATGATCCGCGGCCTTACGCGCGTTCCCGCACTCGCCGGCTACCTGCACGGCGAGCAGGTCGCCTACAGCACGCTGGTCCAGATCGTGCTCGAAGGCGATGCGGACGAGCTGCAGGATGCCGTGGCGTTCAACCGCAGCATCGGCCTTCCCGTCAGCCTGGGTGAACTCGGCGTTCCACCGGAAGCCCTCGTGGCGGCCGCGGAAGACATTGCCGCCGGCACGATGACCGCCCCCTACATCACCAACTTCCCGCGAAAGCTCGAGGCGCGCGACATCGTCGACGCGATCCGCAAACTCGAGGCAGAGACATCGGAGCGCCCAGCAAATGCCGGTCATTGATCTCGTCGAACTCTACTATGCCAGCGCCGACCTGCCCGCGCCCTTCGAGCCTGCCTGGGTGCCCGGCAGCCGGCGCATGAAGACCGGCTTCTATCTCATTCGCATCGCCACCGATGACGGCGTCGAAGGCTGGAGCGGCTTTTCCGCTTCCGGCAAGGAACGCGCGGGCATCGGCGACGGCATTGCCGACGCCTTCCTCGGGACCGACCCGACCGATATCGACCTCGTGCACGAGCGCATCAAGATTCTCGCCAACGGGGGGCTGCGTCACTGGTGGATCGAGCCGGCCTTCTGGGACGTCAAGGGAAAGCTCGCGGGCCTGCCGGTCTACAAGCTGCTCGGCGGAACCGACGACAGGATCTGGCTCTACGCGTCCTCCGGCGAGGTGCGCGGCATCGAGGCGCGGCGGGAGGAGGCGGAGGCGCGTTTCGCCGAGGGCTTCAACGTCATGAAGATGCGCGTGCACGACTGGGACGAAGCGGTCGACATTGCCCAGATCCAGGATCTGGCGGACCACATGAAGGGGCGCATGCGCATCGCGGTCGATTGCAACCAGGCCTTCCGCATGACGCTGCACGGCAATGCCCCCATCTGGGACCTCGGGCGTGCGAAACGCTTCGCGGATGCTGCAGCCGAGGCCGGGCTCTTCTGGGTGGAGGAACCGCTCTACATGGAATGGTACGACGACATGGCCGCGCTCGCCGCCTATTCCCGCGTGCCCATTGCCGGCGGCGAATTGCACACGTCCGGTTATCCGGAACTGCGCTACATGGCGCAAAAGCGCTGCTACGACATCTTCCAGCCGGATGCGATGTGGAGTGGCGGCATCAAGCAGGTGCTGCAGGTCGGAGAGTTCTGCCGCAGCCAGGGGCTCGGTTTCAGCCCGCACAGCTGGGGCAACGGCCTCGGCTTCCTGATCAATGCCCATATCATGGCGGCCAGCGGGTTCGCGAAGGAGTATCCGTTCGAATATCCCTATTGCCCGCCGGGCTGGACGCTGGAGGCCCGGGATGCCATCCTTGCCCGCCCGTCGATGCACGAGAACGGCTGGTTCTCCATGCCGCAGGAGCCGGGGCTCGGCATCGAGATCGACCGCAAGGCGCTGGACAAGCAGGGTGTCTGCTTCTTCCGCGCCACGCGCAAGGAGCGGCACTGGATGCCGGAAACCCTCGATGGAAGCGCCATGCGCCGGGAAATCAGTCGGGAGGGCGCGCAATGACCTACGGCTTCCAACACCAGGAGGGCCTTGTCTGGACTGGCGGGGAGATTTTCGAAACGAGAAATCCCGCTCGTCCCGATAGGGTTTCGGGGCGCTATGGCGAAACACGCCTCGATGACCTCGACGTTGTCTTCTCCACCGCCCGCAAGGTTGCCGCCGAATGGGCGGCGACACCGGGCCTGCGTCGGCAGGAACTGACCGCAGCCTGGCTCGACCGCATCGCGGATGCCGTCGAAGGCATTGCCCATGCCGTCACGCTTGAAATGGGCAAGACCATTGGCGATGCGCGGGGCGAAATCCTGCATTCGCTGAAGGAAGCCCGTTTTGCCGTCGCGGAGGCGAGCCGCTCGATCGGCGAGGTCATGCCCTCGGCGCGCCCGGGTCTGCGCAACATGACGCTTCGCCGCCCGCGCGGCGTCATCGTCGCCTCTACGCCGTGGAACTATCCGGTGCTGACGCCTTTGCGCAAGCTGGCACCGGCTTTCGCCCACGGCAATGCGGTCGTGCTCAAGCCCTCCGAGGTCTCGCCCGCCGCAGCCTGCCTGATGGCGGAGCTGTCGGTCGGTCTCTTTCCGCACGGTCTCTTCCAGATCGTCCTGGGTGGTGGCCGCGTTGGCGCCGCGATCACCGGCCACCCGGCGGCCGACGGCGTCACCTTCACCGGCTCGGTGGCAACCGGCAAAGCGGTCTACGCCGCAGCGGCGAGAAATCTGGCGGAGGTGCAGCTCGAACTCGGCGGCAAGAACGGCATCATCGTCCACGACGCCGACGATCTCGATGCCTGTATCGACGAGGTGGTCGCGGGTGCGCTGGAAAATGGCGGCCAGCGCTGCACGGGCATCAGCCGTGTTCTCGTCCAGCGCAGGCTGGCGAGCGCGGTGGAGGAGGGGATCGCCGCCCGTATGAACAGGATCGTCGTCGGCGACGGCATGGACGCCGGCGTCGGGATGGGGCCGATGGCCTCGGAGGCGCATTTTCGCCGGGTTGAAGCGGCGATCGCCGCTGGCGAGGCGGAGGGCGCGCGGCGCGTGACGGGCCGCAGCAACGAGATCGGAGCGGGCTTCTTCATCCGCCCGACGCTCTTTGCCGACGTCACGCCCGACATGATGCTGGCACGCGAAGAAGTCTTCGGGCCGGTGCTCTCGATGCTGACCTACGACAGTATCGACGAAGCGCTGTCGATCCTCAACGGCGTCGACTATGGCCTTGCGGCCGCGCTCTATTCCAACCGGAACGATGTTGTGCAGCGTTTCGTGAACGAGGCTGAAGCAGGCATGCTGCATGTCAACCATCAGTCTTCCATCGACACGAACATGCCCTTCGTGGGCATTAAACATTCCGGTGTCGGGGCGCCCTCCATCGGCCGGTCGGCCATCAATTTCTATACGACCGAACACGCGGTCTACGTCAAATCCTAGGAGGAAATCGGTGGCAGGGGAGATGTATGACTTCGTGATCGTCGGTGCCGGTTCGGCGGGCTGCGTGCTTGCCAACCGGCTGAGCGAGAACGGCCGCCACTCGGTGCTGGTGCTGGAAGCCGGCGGCAGCGACCGCCGCCCGTGGATCCAGATTCCGATCGGTTACGCCAAGACGTTCTTCGACGGCACGGTGAACTGGAAATACAGTGCCGAGGCCGATCCGGGCCTTGCCGGCCGCGCACTCTACTGGCCGCGCGGCAAGGTGCTTGGCGGCTCCAGCTCGATCAATGCGATGGTCTATGTCCGCGGCCAGCGCGAGGACTACGACGCCTGGGCCGCGTCGGGTCTTGAAGGCTGGTCCTACGACGATGTGCTGCCCTTCTTCCGCAAATCGGAAGACAACAGCCGCGGCGCGGATGCCTACCACGGTGCCGGCGGCGGTCTCGCCGTCTCCGATATCGGCGGCGACTGCCATCCCGTCATCGAGCATTTCTTCGAGGCGGCGCGCGAATCGGGGCTGCCGCTCAACAACGATTTCAACGGCGCCGTCCAGGAGGGTGTCGGGCGCTACCAGTTCAATATCCGCGACGGCGTGCGCTCCAGCGCGTCGAACGCTTTCCTGCGGCCGGCGCGGGGGCGGCGAAACCTGACCGTGCTGACCGGTGCGCATGCGACGGCGCTTGTCATGCAAGGCAGCCGGGTGTCGGGCGTCACCTTCCGTAAAGACGGCGCGGTGCGCACGGTTTCGGCCGGCCGGGAAGTGATCCTTGCGGCGGGCGCCATCAATACGCCGCAGCTTCTGATGTTGTCGGGCCTCGGCCCGGCGGTGGACCTTCAGGCGGCCGGCATTCCGGTCACTGCCGATCTGCCCCAGGTGGGCCGGAACCTGCGCGATCATCTCTATTGCCCCTATTTCTTCCGGGTGCGCGAGAAGACGCTCAACGACAGCCTGACCTCCTGGCCCTGGCTGATGAGGGCGGGCCTGCGCTATGCCTTGTCGCGGCGCGGGGCGCTCGCGACCAGCGTAAATCATGCCGGCGCATTCCTGAAGACGCGTCCGGGCCTCGACCGGCCGAACATGCAGTTCTACTTCATGCCGATGAGCCTCGAACCGAAGAAGGGCGGCTCGGAAATCGGCTTCCACGACTTCTCCGGCATCACCATTTCCGCCAGTCCCTGCCGGCCGACGAGCGCTGGGCACCTTTCCGTCGCCAGCAGTGATCCTTTCGCCCCGCCGGTCATTACGCCGAACTACCTTTCCACGAACGAGGATGTGGAGGACATGCTGTCCGGCGTCCGCTTCATCCGGCAACTGGCGGCAAGCCAGGCGCTTTCCTCTCTGATCGAGGCGGAGGTCGAGCCGGGGCCGTCCATCCGGGAGGAGACCGACCTCGTCAGGGACTTCCGGGCGCGCTCCAACACGACCTTCCACCCCGTCGGCACCTGCCGGATGGGGCCGGGGCGGGTGGATTCGGTGGTCGACCGCAGGCTGAAGGTGCATGGCATCGACGGGTTGCGTATAGCCGACGCATCCGTGTTCCCGGACATGATCTCTGGCAATACGAATGCAACCTGCATTATGATCGGCGAAAAGGCATCCGTCGAAATTCTCACCGCGCCGGGCTAGAGCGTGGCGGAGGATTGACGGCAAAAGGGGATGGACATGACGATGTGGTCGCGGAAGGGCGCAGAGTGAAAAAGCGCGTAACCCTGAAGTTCCTCGCGGAGCGAACGGGCTTTGACATTTCGACCATCTCGCGCGTGTTGCGCGACGACGCCACGCTGTCGATCCGTCCCGAAAATATCGAGATCATCAAACGCACGGCGCGCGAACTCAACTATGTGCCGGACACGGCCGCACGCAGCCTGCGTTCGGCCCGCAGCTACTCCATCGGCGCGATCCTGCCTTCCCTGCAGAACCAGATTCACGCGCAGATCGTCGAGGGCGCCTCGCGGGTTTGCCGCGATCGTGGCTATTCGTTGATCATCGCGCATCTCGCCGATCCGACCGACGAACAGGAAGTGATTGCCGACCTGATCGCGCGCAATCGCATAGAAGGCCTCATGTCGCTGACTTTTCGCGAGGAGCTTCGGCGTTTTGCGGGGAGCCATGACGGGGATTTTCCTGTCATGGCGGTAAACTGGTGGGCGCCTGGCTTCGAAAGCGCCGTGACGCTGGACGAACGCCCCGGCGCACGCCTTGCGACCGAGCATCTTGTCGATTTGGGTCACACTCGTATTGCGCACCTTTCGGGCGACCTCAACCGTTTCAACGCCGCCGAACGTTTTGCCGGATATCGGGAGGCGCTCATGCTGCGGGATGTCATGTTCCACGAGGATCTGACGCAGACGGCCGGCTATGGTTACGAGGACGGCGCACGCGCCATGGAGGCGCTCCTCGATCGCAAGCAAGGGGGCTTCACGGCGGTGTTCGCGGTCAGCATGCTCACGGCCGCGGGAGCGATCGGCGTGCTCAACCGTCGTGGGATTCGTGTTCCGGAAGACATCTCCGTTATCGGCTTCAACGACGGCATGCTGGCGGAGGTCATGAGCCCCAGCCTCAGCACGGTTGCCTATCCACTTGCCGATCTTGGCCGGGCCGCGGCGGAGGGGATGATCGCGCTTGTCGAGAAATCTGTGCCCCAATATCGTCTGGTCATTGGCGGGCCTCGTTTGATCCAACGCGGCAGCACCGCCGTTTGCCCTTAGCCGTTGCATGCGCACGCCATTGATCATGCACATTCTCTCATGCGGACCGGGATGAACCCAGTGTCGCTGACGGCGGCGGCACCCCTATCTTGAGCAGCGCGACGTTCTCATCGTGTTTCGGCATATCATGCCGCAGAAGACAGGGCGCCCTGTAGGGGCAAGGCGAAAAACGTGGTAAGCGCCAGCCAAACAACACAGGAGTGTCATCGTGAGCGAACCGACCGTAGCAGAGGCAACAAACCGCATTTATGAATCGCTCCAGGCGGACAATGCAGACATCGACGAACATATTGCGGTTCTCAAGGCGGCGTTGACGCGGGAGGGTTTGAAAGAGGCCTTGTTCGACCCGGCCAGGCTCGCGCACAGCAACCGTTCCGGCAGGAAGCTGATGCAGGCCTATTTTCGGCAGCGCGGCGTGACGGTAAAATACTCGGCTTCGTGAAGCCCGTTTGACGCCAGACCGGAAGGAATAAACCACTGTGAATGTGATGAGATCCTACCTGAGCGCATGCGCTGCGCTCAGGTTTTTGTGTCACTCGATGGGCAATGGGGTCGCCCATGCTGAAGACCTGCCGACGGACCCCGCTGCGTTTGAACTGACGCCACAGATACTCGCGGCGCTTGCCGAATGCCGTGCGCCGCGCGACGTTCTTGGCGAGGTTGGAATGGCGCTCTTCATGGGAGGAACGGTGCCGGCCTGGCTCACGCCTGTCGATGCTGACGGCCACGATGGAATGATGGGCCTGGAAACCTTCGATCTCAAGGAGCCGATCACGGTGTTTGGCGCACCCGCAACACGGATCTCGTTCCTTCAGGAATGGGTCGTGACGGAGCGGGATTATGACGCCGCACTCGCCACAATCCAGAAAGAGGGCATGAAGCGCGCACCGATCAGGCTGACCGAGCAGTATTATCGCTTCGTCCATCCTGAGAGCGGGCCGATGATCGGCGCCTTCGCTCCGACCGACGATGCGCTGGCCGTGCTGCTGGGCATGCCGGCCGAAGCAGGCAAACCCAAAACGATGTTCGTTGGCTGCAACTATACAGTTGCTTCGCAGGAAGAGTTCCTCGATGCAGCCGGCAAAGCCGACGCGATGGCCGGCGATGCGGCGAGAGACATCGAGGACATGCTGGAAGGGGAGCCTTAAGCCGTCCGTGAACTCAGTCCGAGATGCCTCCTTGCGGCAGGCTTCGGACGTCTCCTGGCCGGACGAACGCCATCAAAACTGGCAAAAGTTCGTAGCCCGGACATGAGCTGAACCTGCGCCGCCGCGCTCGGTGACATCCGTGTCGCCAGCCTCTCCAAGACACGAAGAAGGCCCATGCATGGCAAGGGCCTTCTTCTGTCGACTGCTGCCTTTGAAAGGGTTCCGTCAGCTTGCACCGTGCGGGATGGGCTCTTCCGAAAAGGCCGGCGCCGGAAGGCTTTCGCCGTCGAGGATGCGCCGGGCGCGGTCCTTGTCTATATCGCCGACCCAGGTGGCGATGACCACGGTCGCCACGCAATTGCCGAGATAGTTGCCCAGCGCACGGGCGATCCCCATGAACCAGTCGACCGAGAGCACCAGGACGAGACCGATGGCCGGGATGCTGGGAATGGCCGCCAGCGTCGCGGCGAGGATAACGATCGCGGAGCCGGGAACACCATGGGCGCCCTTGGAGGTGACGAGCGCCACGCCGAGAATGGCGAGGAGATCGGTGAAGGCGAGCGGTGTGTTGGTCGCCTGGGCGATGAAGACGGCGGCAAGCGTCAGATAGATCGAGAAGGCATCGAGATTGAAGGAATAGCCCGTGGGGATGACGAGGCCGACGGTCGAGCCCTTGATGCCGAGATGCTCCAGCTTGCGCATGGTCTGCGGCAGCACGGCGTCGCTGGAGGCCGTGCCGGCGACGATGCTCACCTCTGTACGCAGGTAGCGCAGAAGCTTGACGATGCTGAAGCCGGCCACGTGCAGGATGGAGCCGAGCACGACGATGACGAAGAGCGCGATCGTCACGTAGAACAGGGCGACGAGGTAGCCGAGTTGGGCCAGCGAGCCGACGCCGTATTTGCCGGTCGTAAAGGCGATGGCGCCGAATACGCCGAGCGGGGCGAGGCGGACGATGAAGGCCATGATCTTGAAGACCACGTCGCCGGCCATCTCGATGATATGCAGAAGCGGCTTGCCGCGCTCGCCGACCTGCGCCAGGGCGCAGCCGAAGAGGATCGCGACGAGCAGGACCTGCAGGATGTCGCCCTGGGCGAAGCCGCTGATCATGGTGGTCGGGATGAGCTTCATCAGGAATTCGACGGTACCGCCGCTCGAAACCTCATGGGCCTTTTCCACATAGGAGGACAGGGCGGAGGCATCGAGCGTGCTGACGTCGATGTTCATGCCGTGGCCCGGCCCGAAGAGGTAGGCGACGATGATGCCGAGTACCAGCGCGATGGTGGTGACGATCTCGAAATAGACGAGCGCGCGCACGCCGACGCGCCCAACCTTTTTCAAACTCCCCGCACCCGCAATGCCATGCACGACGACGCAGAAGACGATGGCCGGAACCAGCATCTTGATGAGCTTGATGAAGCCGTCTCCGAGCGGTTTCATCTTCGTGGCGAGGTCGGGCATGAAGAAGCCGGCGGCGACGCCCAGCACCAGTGCAATGCAGACCTGCCCGAACAAGGACTTCGACCAATTGGGCATATATATTCCTCCCTTTGACAAAGGGGGAAAACCGCGACCGGAACGCCTGCGCATGCACGGCCTCCACCGTCTCCTCGCATCGCCAGCGTTGTCGCATCTCCCCCCTGACGTCACGACTGTTGCCGAATATGTCATCCTTGTCTAATATCGATTTATCCGCGATCTATAGGGTTACGCTATGAGAATGCGCCAGCTCCAGTGTTTCGTGGTTCTCGCCGAGGAGCTGAACTTTACCCGCGCGGCCCAGAGGCTGAACATGTCGCAGCCGCCACTCAGCACGCAGATCCAAACGCTTGAGCGCGAATTGGGGACCGATCTCATCAACCGGACCAGCCGCAAGGTGGCACTGACGCGGGCGGGCGAACGCTTCCTGCAGCGGGCACGCAACATTCTCGATCAGTACGAGCGCAGCTTGCAGGAAATCCGCGAAATACAGCAGGGACAGGACGGCATGGTCGAGATCGGCACCACCGGATCGATCCTGCGCGGTGGCCTGTCGGAACTTCTCTCCAGCTTCGCGGCGAGCCATCCGCGCATCACGCTGCGGGTGCACGAGCAATCGCCCGTCGCGCAGATCAACGAGGTCCGCCGCCGCCGCACGGATGTCAGCTTCAACCGTTCGATACCGCATGACGAGGAGCTTGCCCACGAATATGCCTGGCAGGAGGAGCTGGTCGCGCTGGTGCGCAGCGACCATCGGCTCGCCGGTCGCGCCAGCGTTTCCATTGCGGATCTGCGCGGCGACCAGTTCGTGGTGCTCCAGTCGGAAAGCTCGGATTTCGCGGCCTATGTCATGTCCTATATCGTTGCCTCGGGCTATCGGCCGCGCATCTCGCAGCAGGTGATCGATGCGCAGTCGATCCCCAGCCTCGTCGCGGCGGGGTTCGGCGTCAGCATCGTGCCGGCGGGCATTGCCAAGCTGACCACGGGGCCGCTCGTCTTCCTGCCGATCCGCCCCGATCCGCCGCATTCCGAAGTTTACATCATTTATCACCAGCACGACCCGACGCCGGCCCTGCAACTCTTCCTGGCCGAGACGCGCCGGATGCTCGGGCACGATCCGGTCGGTACTCCCTAGCCGGCTACCGGCCTACGGGTTGCGCCTGGCCAGGTGCTGCGCGAGCCTGTCGATGTCTTCAGGCGTCCACCCCGGCGGATCGGTGACGGCCAGCCAGGCCTTGAGATAGTGCTCCGGTGCGAAGACGTGGCCGTAGCCCATGGGCGTGCCGTTGGCGACCGCCATGTCGACGGCAAGCTGCAGCATGGTCACGATGGGAAACCATTGCAGGTGCTCGGACACATCAGGACCGCGCGGCGCATTCATCCAGTCGGGTCGGCGATAGAGGTCGCGGTAGTCGAAGAAGGTGATCGCGTCGCTGGCATATTGCAGATAGACGATGCGCATACGCCCCCAGGGCGTCTGGGCGGGCACCGTCGGGCCGTTCTGGTTCATGAAGCGGAATGTCGCGCCGTCCCGGAACTCCGGCAGCCAGGCGGGTGAGCCGGGGTTGCGGGCCTGCGTCACCTGACGCCAGATGCGGCTCGCAAAGGGCGGCCCGCTCCAGAGGGCACCGTCGATCGGATCGCCGAGGATTTCGAAAACGTCCGTGGAGCGTTCGGAATTCAGGGCGCCGAGGCTGAGGCCGTGCAGGTAGAGTTTCGGCCGGTGCTCACGCGGCAGGCTCGTCCAGTAGCCATAGACCTCGGCGAACAGGGCCTGGGCCGCTTCCATCCCGTAGTCGGGCTCGACCAGCAGAGACAGCGGGCTGGAGAGATAGGAATACTGGAGCGCCACGCTGGCGATATCGCCCCGGTGGAGATATTCGGCGGTGTCGATTGCCGCGGGATCGACCCAGCCCGTTCCCGTCGGCGTGATCACGACGAGGACAGAACGCTCGAAGCCGCCGACACGCTTCAGCTCATCGAGAGCGAGCTTTGCCCGTTCGCCGGCCGTATCGCCGGCGCGCAGGCTCGCATAGACCCGGATGGGCTCCAGCGCCGGCTTTCCCGTCACGGTTTCGATGTCCCCGACATCGGGGCCGGAGGAAACGAAGCGCCGCCCGGTTCTTCCAAGCTCCTCCCAGGCGAGAAGCGAGGCCGCGCTGCCGGTCTGCAGCGGGGATGTGGGCCGGTCCTGATCCGCTTCGAACAGGGCGTCGAAGGCGGCAAAGG
The DNA here is from genome assembly GCF_024704725.1 of Shinella sp. CPCC 101442. Taxonomy (GTDB): domain Bacteria; phylum Pseudomonadota; class Alphaproteobacteria; order Rhizobiales; family Rhizobiaceae; genus Shinella. The sequence continues at coordinate 23,436 of NZ_JALIQS010000004.1, forward strand.
ACGAGTCCGCCAGATGCAGGGCGTAGCGCACCAGGAGACCGTTGGCGATGGACCAGAAGAGCACGATCCCGACCGTGAAGCCGATCACGCGCGAAACCCGCGGCGGCATGAGGCGATCCGCGCCTTTCGAGATCAGGCCGATGACGAGAAGGAACAGGCGGGCGAGCAGCACCAGAGCCACGAAGGCCAATACGGCGATCAGGCTGACCTCGATGGGATGGGCGCTGCCGACGGGCTCCATCTCCATCAGCACACGGATCGAGTTCTGCCATTCGGTGGTCTTCCACAGGAACGCGACGGCGAGGACGAGGCAAAGGCCCAGAACCACGGCCTTGAGCCACCACTCCATGCGGCCGCGTGGTTCGGGCAATTGCATGTAGCGCCAGAGCCAGCGCCACCCGACGCCCATGGCATAGCCGACGGCGAAACACGCGCCGGAAAGGGCGCCCTGGATGAGGTAGGTGCGCGGGATGAGCGTCGGCGTCAGGGAGGCCGCGAAGAAGATCGTTCCGAGCACGACCCCGCCGGCCGACAAGGACCGCAGGAACCGCAGGATGACGCCAATCAGGATCTGCCGCTTCACGAATGTCAGCATGGCGAACGGCTGGGGAAATCAGGCAAGGCTGTGATGGTTTTCGTGGTCATGGCCATGATGGTCGTCTCACACGGGATGGAGCGCCGCCACCATTGCGCGCACCGAAGCGCCGAGCCGGATGACCATGTCCCGGATGGGACGGTCGCGCAGGATGAGCGGTGGGGCAAAGGCGGCCTCGTTGCGGTGATATTCAGGATGGGGCGGTCAGGACGACTTGCGCGAGACGCGGTCGCGGTTTTTCTCCGGCGTCGCCGGTTCCGCAGGCGCCACCGGCACGAGCGCCTTGAACGCGCCTTGTCCCAGCAGCATCAGCCAGGTGACGAGAACGAAGGTGGACGTCAGCACCGGCATTCCGATCGGCTTCAGGAAGATCGCGACGGAGGCCCAGAGCCAGCTTGCGATGATGGCTCCGAAAATCGCGTAGAGCAGGCTTCGCCAGTTGAAGACGAGAAAGACACCGCAGAGCGCCATGGCGGTCAGCGCCGAGTTGTAGCCGAACAGCCCGTCTCGCACCGCACCCTCAGGGCCGCCATAGAGCGCCGCGACGGCCGTGCCGACGATCGCGCCCATAAGGGCCATCGCCGCGCCCAGACGGGAGTTCAAGGCGATGCCGACGAGAATGAGATAGCCGGATATCCAGTTGTCCTGGAAGAAGATCTGGCCGATCGACGTGCCTATGCCTTCATACCAGGTCGCAAGGACATAGGGCACCGTTTCGGAAAACTGTTCCGGCGAGATCGGCTTGGCCATCGGACCCGCATCGATCGCGTCGAATTTCAGCACGGCGAAGAGGAAGAGCCAGCCGACGAGGACGAAGGGCGCCGTCAGCGCAGCCGTCTTGTAGGGCGCCAGAAGGGCGGAAAAGCTGGCGAAGGCCATGGTGGTGAGTGCGGCCGCGCAGAGGAGATAGCCCAGCATCGCGGGCGACGGCACGGCGCCGGTGCGGAAATTTTCACTGGTGAAGGCAATGAGCGCGAGACCGACCAGCGCCCCGTTGAAGCCGAACAGGCCGTCACGCAGGAGCGCTCTGTCGGCCTTCAGGAGAACCGCAGTGCCGGTGGCCGCCACGACGCCCGCAACGCAGATCGCCGCATAGATCCACGAATTCAGCGCCAGCGCGGCAAGGATCACCAGGCCGGAGAGCGGATTGTTCTGGAAAACGACCTGCCCGATGCCCCGCAGGCACCAGTCGGCGAAGGCGAGGGAGGGGTGGTCCTGGAAACGGTTCGTCTGCATGCGCCTTGCTTTCGCTCGAAGGGACGAGACCGGGCGCATCACTGCGCCCGGAGCCGTTTGCAAAGGGGTCAGAACAGGAAGTAGCGCTGAGCCATCGGCAGCACGTCCGCCGGTTCGCACGTGATCAGCTCTCCATCGACCCGGACGTTGTAATTCTGCGGATCGACTTCCAGCTTCGGCGTGCGGTTGTTGTGGATCATGTCCTTCTTGCGGACGGTGCGGGTGCCCTTCACGGCGACGAGCTGCTTCTGGAGCTTCAGCTTCTCACCGATCCCGTCGTCGAGTGCCGCCTGCGAGACGAAGGTGACGCTAGTCGAGCCGAGCGCGCGCCCGAGCACTCCGAACATCGGGCGGTAATGCACCGGCTGGGGTGTCGAGATCGAGGCATTGGGATCGCCCATCGGCGCCATCGCGATCATGCCGCCGATCATAACCAGATGCGGCTTTACCCCGAAGAAGGCCGGCTTGTAGATCACGAGGTCCGCCCGCTTGCCGACCTGGATGGAGCCGATCTCGTGAGCGAAGCCATGGGTCAAGGCCGGGTTGATCGTGTATTTGGCGACGTAGCGCTTGACGCGGAAGTTGTCGTTCCGGCTGCTGTCCTCGGGCAACGGGCCGCGCTGCACCTTCATCTTGTGGGCGGTCTGCCAGCAACGCAGCGTCGTCTCGCCGATGCGGCCCATGGCCTGCGAGTCCGACGACATCATGGAGAAGACGCCGAGATCGTGCAGGATATCTTCCGCGGCGATCGTCTCGCGGCGGATGCGCGATTCGGCGAAGGCGACGTCTTCGGGAATGCTCGGGCTGAGGTGATGGCAGATCATCAGCATGTCGAGATGTTCATCGACCGTGTTGATGGTGTAGGGCCGGGTCGGGTTCGTCGATGCGGGCAGGATATTCTCCTCCCCCGCCGCCGTGATGATATCGGGGGCGTGGCCGCCGCCGGCGCCCTCGGTGTGGAAGCTGTGGATCGTCCGCCCCTTCATCGCCGCGAAGGTATCGCGCACGAAGCCGCTTTCGTTGAGCGTGTCGCTGTGGAGCGCGACCTGGATGTCCATCTCGTCGGCGACCGTCAGGCAATTGTCGATCGCTGCGGGCGTCGTGCCCCAGTCCTCGTGCAGCTTAAGGCCGACGACACCGGCGCGGACCTGTTCGCGCAACGGATCGGGCAGGCTGACATTGCCCTTGCCGAGCAGCCCGACATTGATGGGCAGAGCTTCGACCGCCTCCAGCATGCGGTGGATCGCCCAGGGACCGGCCGTCACGGTCGTCGCGAGCGTGCCGACGGTCGGGCCCATGCCGCCGCCGACGAGCGTCGTCGTTCCGCTTGCCAGCGCCTCTTCCGCCTGCTGCGGGGCGATGAAGTGGATATGCGTATCGATGCCGCCTGCGGTGACGATCATGCCTTCGCCGGCGATGATATCCGTGCCGCCGCCGATGAGGATGGTGACGCCCGGCTGGATATCCGGATTACCGGCCTTGCCGATACCGGAGATGCGACCGTTCTTGATGCCGATATCGGCCTTGATGATGCCCCAGTGGTCGAGGATGATGACGTTGGTGATGACCACGTCAGCGACTTCCGCCGCCGGTCGCTGGCCCTGTCCCATCCCGTCGCGGATCACCTTGCCGCCGCCGAAGGTGACTTCCTCGCCATAGACGGTGCGGTCTTCCTCGATTTCGATGACGAGTTCCGTATCGGCCAGCCGCACCCTGTCGCCCTTTGTGGGGCCGTAGAGATCGGCATAGGTCTGTCGTGTGATCGTTGCCATCCGTGCCTCCTACAGCTTGCCCATGACTTTGGCGTTGAAACCGTAAACCTCGCGCTTGCCGTCGAGCGCCACGAGTTCCACCGTGCGTTCCTGGCCCGGTTCGAAACGGACAGCCGTTCCGGCGGGAATGTTGAGGCGGAAGCCGCGCGTCGCCTCGCGATCGAACAGCAGGGCCGTGTTCGTTTCGTGAAAATGGTAGTGCGAACCGACCTGGATGGGGCGGTCACCTGAATTGGCGACGTCGAGCGTGATCGTCTGCCGTCCCTTGTTCAGCTCGATGGAGCCATCCTCGATAAAATATTCGCCGGGAATCATCATGGCCTCCTTACGGGATGGGGTTGTGGACTGTGACGAGCTTGGTGCCGTCGGGGAACGTCGCCTCGACCTGCACGTTGTGGAGCATCTCCGGCACACCCTCCATCACGTCGTCGCGCGTCAGGAGCGTCGCGCCGTAGGACATGAGATCCGCAACGGTTCTTCCGTCGCGCGCGCCCTCCAGAAGGGCCGCGGAAATGTACGCGACCACTTCCGGATAGTTCAGCTTGAGGCCGCGCGCCTTGCGACGCTCGGCGAGCAGCCCTGCGGTGAAGATCAGCAGTTTGTCTTTCTCACGCGGCAATAGTTCCATCGGTCTACCCTCGTTGTTTCAATTCACGTTGCCCAGATGCGCGGAGCCACGGCCGGCTTGTTGAGGCCTCCCTCGCGAAGGAGGCTCCATGCCTGGAGGAAGAGTGCCTTGCCCTGCGACATGCGGTCGCCGAGATAGCGGCACACGATGACCCGTTCGAGCTGGCTCACCGAAAAGACGCCGCGCGCGGCCTCGCCGACGCTGTCGCGGATGCGCTCGACGGTGTTTTCGAGCGCCGGCCCGGCATAGACCATCGTTCCCACGATAGGCCGGCCGGCCAGGGAGAATGGCGTATCGAGCGCGCACGGTGCGCCGGAAAGCGCCATCTGCTCGAACCAGATGGGTTCACCGTCGCGAAAAATCTCGACGCGCTGGCGAAGGCGGCCGGTCAGGAAGCGCTCGCCGATAGCCGGCCGGCCCAGGCTGACGAGATCCCAGCCGAGATAGGCCGCATCGGCTGCAAGGGTGACGCGGGTGGCGATCGAAGCGTCCGCCCCCTCGAACAGGATCGTCTCCTGCGGAAGATTTTCGCAAATCCCGCCTGCGCCGACATCGATCGAGACGCGCTGCGCACTCAAGCCGCTTTCGCTGCGGTAGAATTTCGTGGCGCCCGGCGTCGTGATGACGGCGCGGGCCTCCGGGGCCAGATGACAGGTGATGTCCAGCCGGTCGCCGCCCGCAACGCCCCCCGGCGGATGCAGGAGATAGACATGGGCCGAGCCGTCCGTTTCCGGGTGGAAGGCGCGCTGAACCGCGAGCGGACCGCAATGGCGCCGGCGCATCAGCCGGGTCTTGCCGTGCGCATTCGCAAACCAAAGCTCAAGCTCAGCCTGCCAGCCACCTGCCATACGTTAAGGCCCCCAGATTACGCGGATTGCCCGCCCGCCTTCATATGCCGTTCGGAACAAATCACTTTTATCCCGTCCTGTCGAATGTTGTCTCGACAAAAATACACATTCAAGGTTGAATTGCGCGAGGTTCGGCGCGCTGCCGCAACCAAGCTTTCGAGGCAATGAAAATGGTATCAACGAATGGCCCTTTGCGCGTCGGCATCGGCGGCCCCGTCGGATCCGGCAAGACCACGCTGACGGAAAAACTGTGCAAGTCGCTGCGCGATCGGTTCTCGATCGCGGTAATCACCAACGACATCTATACCAAGGAGGATGCGATGATCCTCGCGCGCCAGCAGGCGCTGTCCGAGGACCGGATCATGGGGGTGGAGACCGGCGGGTGCCCCCACACCGCGATCCGCGAGGACGCCTCGATCAACCTCCAGGCCATCGCCGAGATGAACCGGAAGTTTCCCGACCTCGACATCGTCTTCATCGAATCGGGCGGCGATAATCTGGCGGCGACTTTCTCGCCCGATCTCGCCGACCTCACGCTCTATGTCATTTCCGTCTGCCAGGGCGAGGAAATTCCCCGCAAGGGCGGACCGGGCATCACGCGCTCCGATTTCCTCGTCATCAACAAGTCCGACCTTGCGCCGCATGTGAACGTCAACCTCGACGTCATGCAGGCCGACGCGACGCGCATGCGGGCCGGGCGCCCCTTCGGCTTCACGGACCTGCCACGCGGAAAGGGGCTCGACGCGGTCATCGCCTACATCGTGGAAAACGGCGGCCTCGAAGCCTCGCAAGGCTCCGGCGCCTAGCACAAGAGAAGAGGGATCGGGGGATTGCCGCCTGGTCATCAGGGTCAGTCCCGCGTTTCCGAGGGGCCGTCGTTCCGGCCCCTCCGCTCCTGCTCCGACAAATGCGAGGAGCTGGCCGCCAGCTTCATGGCTCCGCCGAGCAGCAGGGCGGAGACGGGCAGAACGAGCGCGTTCCAGTCCAGCGGGGCCTGTGCTTCCCCCACCTGAGCGGCGAAGTGCACCACCAGATAGAGAATGATCATCTGGAAGAACAGGTTCTTCAGCTCCGCCACCGTGTCGATGATCATCCATTGCGGCAGCTTGGACCGCTGCTCTGGGGGAATGTCGAGGGCAAAGCCGAGTGCAATGCCGCACCCGACGACCATCAGCACGATCCCCAGCAGGATCTTGTCGGTGCCGCGCAGGACCGCCACGATGACCGAGAGATCCGGGTCGAGCCGCGCCATGCGAAAGCCTTCCAGCAACATCAGGGTCGCCTCCCAGAACATCAGGAAGGCGCCGAACAGCACGGCGGCGGCGGCGAGGATGAGGATATAGCGGAGGCCGCTGAACAAGGATACCATAGTGCCGTCCCTCCGGGATCAGTTCGAGGCAGTGGGAGTCGACGTCCCGCTCTCGTCCGGGCTGCCGGACGAGCCGAAGAGACGGCGCTTGGTCGCTTCGCGGAATGACTGCACGAGAATGTAGAGCAGCGGGATGATCAGCAATCCGAACACGGTACCGACGAGAAGGCCGCCCAGAACGGTTGCGCCGATCGCCTGACGGCTGCCGGCGCCCGCGCCGGTGGCCAGGACGAGCGGCACGACGCCGAGTATCGAGGCCATTGCGGTCATCAGAACCGGCCGGAAGCGCTGCGAGGTTCCCTCGGTCGCCGCCTCCAGGATGCTCATGCCTTCCTCTCGTCGCTCCTTCGCGAATTCGACGATCAGAATGGCGTTCTTCGCCGCCAGTCCTATGAGAAGGAGAAGACCGATCTGGGCATAGATGTTGAGGTCGATGCTGCCGACGACGAGCGCCCCCAAGGCCCCCAGCACCGCCACCGTGACCGACATCATCACCGCGACCGGCACGCTCCAGCTCTCATATTGAGCGACGAGGAAGAGATAGGTGAAGACGATACCGGCGATCAGGATCATCACCGTCTCGCCGCCGGATTGCTTTTCCTGCAGCGCGAGGCCTGTCCATTCGTACCCGAAGCCGGCCGGTAGCGCCTCTTCCGCCAGCGCCTGCATGGCGTTCAGTGCTTCGCCCGTGCTGGTGCCCGGGCCTGCCTGCCCGTTGATCGCGGCGGAGGGGAAGAGATTGTAGCGGTTGATCGCGTTCGGGCCGTAAACCGTGGAGATCGACAACAGACCCTGCAGCGGAACGAGGTCGCCTGTCCCGCTGCGTACTCTCAGCCGCTGGATGTCCTCGATCTGGTTGCGGAATGCGGGCTCGTCCTGGATGCGGATCTGGAAGACGCGCGAGAGGATGTTGAAATCGTCCACATAGGCCGACCCGAGATGGGCTTGAAGCGTGCTGAAGATCGTGGCGGGGGAGACGTTGAAGAGCTCCGCCCGTTCACGGTCAATGTCGAGGTAAAGTTGCGGCACATCGGCCGAGAAGGTGCTGAACACCGAGGCGAGGCCGGGCGTCTGGTTCGCGCGGATGATGAGGCTGCGCATCACCTCGGCAAGCTCACCCTGGCTCTGCCCGGCGCGTGCCTGAAGACGGAAGTCGAAGCCGCCGGTCGCGCCGAGGCCAGGAATTGCCGGCGGATTGAAGGGGATGACGGAAGCCGTCGTGATCGCTGCAAGCTCGGTGCGCAGGCGCGTCATCAGCGCGAAGACGCTCTGGTCCGCGCCCCGTTCGCTCCACGGTTTCAGCGCCACGATGACCATGCCCGAATTCGAGCTGGCGCCGCCGATCACGCTCACGCCGGCGATGCCGATCGTGTTGGCGATGCCGGGTGTGCGCTGGAGAAGACTGCTGACCTCGGCGATCGTCTCTTCCGTACGCTCCAGCGAGGCGGCATTCGGCAATTGCACGTTCATGAAGAGGTAGCCCTGGTCCTCGGCCGGCACGAAGCCGGTCGGCAGGACGCGAAAGAGGCCGTAGATGCCGCCGACGACCGCCACGAGGATGACCGCGGTCACCACGAACCGTCGGGCGAAGGCAAGAAGCAGCTTCAGATAGAAGCGCCGGGACGCATCGAGGCCGTTGTTCAGCTTCTCGAACAGGCTGTGACGCCGTTTTGGCGAGGGCCGCAGCATCAGCACGCACAAGGCCGGGCTGAGGGTCAGCGCGTTGATCGTCGAAAAGACGATGGTGATGAGGATCGTGACGGCGAACTGGCGGTAGAGTTCACCGGTGATGCCGGCGAGGAAGGCCACCGGCACGAAGAGTGCCGCGAGCACCAGCGTCGTGGCGACGATCGGGCCCGTGACCTGCTGCATGGTGCGTTGCGTCGCCTCGCGCACGTTCGCCCCGGTCTCGTCCATGATGCGCTGGACGTTCTCGACGACAATGATGGCGTCGTCGACGACGAGGGAGATGGCGAGAATGACCGCAAAGAGCGTGATCGTGTTGGCGGAATAGCCCAGCACGAAGAGCACGGCGAAGCCGCCGATCAGCGATACGGGGATCGTCAGCGTCGGGATGACGGTGGCGCGCCAGTCCTGCAGGAAGGCGAAGACCACGGCGACAACGAGGGCGAAGGTGATCGCCAGCGTTATGAAGATCTCGCGGATGGTTTCCTTGACGAAGTCGGTCGTGTCGAAGACGACCGTATAGGCGATGTCGTCAGGGAATTGCCGTGACAGCGTCTCAAGCTCGCGGACGACAGCGTCGGAAACCGCAAGCGCATTGGCGTCGGAGGATTGATAGACGACCAGCGTGGCGCTCGGCAGGCCGTTGAGCGTCGACGTGGTGTCGTAGGACTGAGCGCCGAGTTCGACGCGCGCGACATCGCGAAGGCGCACGATCGCGCCGTCGCGGTTCGTGCGCACGATGATGTTGCCGAATTCCTTCTCGTCGGCCAGCCGCCCCTGGGCCAGCACCGTCAGCTGCAGTTGCTGGCCGGCTTCGGAGGGCGGCGCGCCGATCTGGCCGGCGGAGGCCTGTGCGTTCTGCGCCCGGATGATGGCGGTAAGATCCGCCGCCGTGACGCCGAGCGCCTGCATGCGGTCCGGGTTCATCCAGATCCGCATGGCGTAGCTCGGGCCGAACACGCTTGCCTCGCCCACACCGGGCAGTCGAGAGATGGCGTCGCGAATGTTGACCGTCGCGTAGTTGCTGAGGAAGACGTTGTCGTACGTGCCCTTGGGCGAATAGATCGCAAGACCCATCAGCATGCTGGACGAGCGGCTTCGGACCGAAACGCCGGTCTGGGTAACGGCTGCAGGCAGGCGGGGCGTCGCCATCGAGACGCGGTTCTGCACGTTGACCTGCGCGATGGCGGGGTCCGTCCCCGGCGCGAAGGTCACCGTCAGGCTATAGGTGCCGTTGTTGGTGCTGGAGGAGGACATGTAGAGCATGTCGTCGACGCCATTCACCTGGTCTTCGATCGGCGCGCCGACGCTGTCGATCATGACGCCGGCATTGGCGCCCGGATAGCTCGCCGAAACCTGAACCTCAGGCGGGGTGATCTGCGGGAACTGGGCGACGGGTATCTGCAAAAGCGCGACGGTGCCGGCGATCATCATGATCACGGCGATGACCATGGCAAGCCGCGGGCGGCCGATGAAGGGAGCGGAAATGTTCATTGCGTGCTACCCGGCTGCGATTCGGTGGAGGCAGCCGTTCCGGCGCCGTCGCCGTCCGATGCCGGCAATGCCGTGACGGCGGAACCCTCGGCGACGTTCGCCAATCCTTCGACGATCAACGTTTCGCCGCCGTCGAGGCCGCTATCGACGGTCCAGTTGCCGTCTGCCTGCTCTGAGACCGTGATGCGGCGCAGGACGGCCTTGCCGTCGTCGCCGACGAGAAGCACATATCGGCCCTCGCGATCCTGCTGTACTGCGCCGATGGGGACAACGGGGCGCATCTTTCGTTCGTTTTCGGCGATCACCACCGTCACGAACTGGCCCGGAACGAGCAGGAGGTCCGGATTGGCGAATTGCGCCCGGACGGCCAGCGTGCCGGTCCGCTCGTCGATTTCGTTGCCGAAGAATTCGATCCGGCCGGTCTGGCCGTATTGCTGCCCGTTCGAAAGGCGCACCGACGGTTCGTAGCGCTGGGCGAGCGCATCCTTGCTGATCTCGCCCGCCGCCACGCGTAAATCCAGTACTGCGCGGTCGCTCACGGAGAAGACCACCCGGACCGGATCCGTCTGCACGATCCGCGCCAGCGCCGACGAAGCGGCATTGACGAAGCTGCCGGCCGAAAGCGCCGCGGCGCCGATGCGGCCCTTCAGCGGCGATGTTATCTTGCTGTAGCTGAGATTGAGTTCGGCCTGGTTCACCCTGGCCTCCGCGGAAAGCACGGCCGCCTGCGCCATGTCGCGCGCCGCCTGGCTTTCCTCCTGCACCGCCCGCGATACCGTCTGGTTCAGGGCCCGGTTGCGTTCGAAACGACGGGTGGCATCATCGAGCGTCGCCTTGGCGCTCGCCAGATTGGCTTTCGCCTCCGCCAGTGTGATTTCCAGTCCGCGCGCGTCGATCAGGAAGAGCGGCTGGCCGACCTCGACGACGCCCCCTTCCTCGAACAGACGCTTGTCGATGAAGCCTTCGATGCGGGAGCGGACATCGACCGTATCGATGGCCTCCACCCGGCCGACAAATTCATGCCTTGGCGACACGTCGTCCACGCGAACCTTTATGGTTCCTACCGTGGCTGCCGTCTGCGCAGCAAGACCGGACGGTGCGAGGCTCGATGCTGCAAGGAGAAGGATGCCGCAGATGCGTGGCATACCGGGAAAAGGCTTCATGTCGACACTCCGGAAGGAAACAGAACCTCGCGCGGGCGCTTTTCTGGGCGCGGCGCGCGAGGCAGGAAACGGAAGGCTCCCGCTGTCGGGCATGCCGACAGCGGGAGCCTTCCGTCGATAGTCAACGGGGGCAGGTGTCGATATAGCGCCTGCCGTAGCGGTCGCGATAATAGCACTGGCCCGGGCGCCCGGCGACATTGCCGATCACCGCGCCCGTCACGCCGCCGATCGCCGCGCCGACAGCCGCGCCACGCACGTTACCGGTGATGGCTCCGCCGATCACCGCGCCGGAAACCGCACCGATGCCCGCGCCGCGTTCGGTGGGGGAGCATCCTGCCACCGCCAGCGTTCCGAGAAGGAGAAGAAGGGAAGCTCGTTTCATGGATTGCTCTTTATCTGTGTTGCCAACAGGCACAACGTAACATTGTAGGCCTCCCAGTCCATCCCTGATGTTTGATGTACTTAAGAAAGTTTCAGGGATTCTCGACACCAGAGGGCAAGAGAGGAATATTGTGTAGGTCTACCACGCAAAACCGATCTGCATATGAAAGCCAGGGACCGACATGGACGACGGAGCAGGGAAGACCAACACGCCAGCAGTCTCCGAAGCCGGGCTTGACGATTTTCTTCCGCTGTCCCCGGCGGAAGCCGAGATCGTCGCCAGGCTGCAGGGGGATGGCCTCGAGCGTGTCGGCGATGGTCTTCGGCCGCAGGAGGTCGACCCCGAGCGCTCCGTGCGTGCCGAATTCCTGCGCTTCCTCATCCTGAAGGACAGCGGTTCGTCCCATCAGCGCAGGGGGCTCAGGCTCAGCGGCGCGTGGATAACCGGCGTCCTCGACCTCGAAGGTTGCCGCATCCCCCGGGATATCGGTCTGAAGGACAGCCATTTCGAATCGGTTCCCGTGCTGCGCTCGGCGATCATCGACAGCCTGTTTCTGGACGGCTCCCGGCTGCCGGGGCTGTTGGCGGAGCGGCTGGAGGCGCGTGGATCCGTATCGATGAAGGGTGCGCTCTTCACCGGCGGGATCAGGCTGGCCGGTGCGCGCCTCAGCGGGGCGCTGGAGGCGGATGGGGTCTGCCTCGACCTGCCCGGCGAAACCGCGCTGGACGCCAGTGGAATCGAGGTGCGCGGGAGCGTGCTGATGCGTGGGGCCGAGGTGACGGGGGGCATCAATCTCTCCTCGGCCAAACTGGGCGGGGGCGTCAACGCCGCCGGCGTGCAGATAGAGCGGCCGGGCCAGGTCGCATTCAATGGCGATGCCCTCGTCGCGGACGGGCATTTCATCCTGAGCGGCGCGCGCATTTCGGGCGAGACCCGGCTGGCGGCCGTTCGTCTCGGCGGGGATGTGGATTGCACCTCCGCACAGCTTTCGCAGCCCGGAGACTTCGCACTGCGGCTCAATCACGCCGCGATCGCGGGTGCATTCGTGCTGCGGCAGGAGGCGGCGGTCGATGGCATACTGGACCTGACGGCCGCCACCGTCGGGGCGATCGACGATGACCGGCAGAGCTGGCCGAAGACAGGCGACCTGTTGCTGAACCGCTGCCAGTACGGCGCCTTCATCGGTGGCCCCGTCGATGCGAGGAGCCGTCTCGAATGGCTGGCGCGGCAGACCCCCGCGCATTGGGACACGGATTTCTGGCCACAGCCCTACGAACACCTGTCGGTGGTTTTTTCCGACATGGGGCACGACGAGGATACGCGGGAGGTGCTGATCGCCAAGGAGCGGTTGCTGCGCCGGGCCCGCCGGGCGCGCACGCGCAATTGGCTGCTGCGCTTTGCCCTCACGCTTCGCGACGGCATTCTCAACATCACGGTGCGCTACGGCCGGCAGCCGCTCTACGCCCTCATCTGGATTATCCTGTTTTGGGTCGTCGGCATCGGGGTCTTCTTCTTCGCCTACGAGAGGGGCGCTATGAAGCCCAACAGTCCCGTCATGCTGCGTTCGCTGGAATGGACGATGTGCAACCTTCCCGAAACGGAACAGCGTTACATGCCCTCCAGCGGCCAGACCATGTCCGGTCGCGCCAGGGCCAGGCAAACGCAGCTCGCCTGCTTCCTGGATCAACCCGAGGCGTCAAGCTACCCGGAGTTCAATGCGGGCATGTATTCGCTCGATGTCCTCCTGCCTGTCCTGTCGATCGGACAGAAGGACTTCTGGCGGCCGGATTCGATGAAGCCGGGCGGGACCTGGGCGCTGCGCTATTACTTCTTCCAATCGATCATCGGCTGGGCGCTCGGTCTTCTGGCGGTCGCCGGGTTTTCCGGATTGGTGAAGTCCAGATAGCGCTTACGAACGGAAGAGGCGGCTGTACTGGGTCTCGTGCCAGGCGCTTGCCATGGCCATGGCCGGCGCGGCATTGCCGATCTCCTCATCGGGCAGGGAGGCCGCCTTTTGGGCTGCGCGCTCGATCACGGGGGGGCTTGCCACGAGAATGCGCTGACCGGCCGTATGCCCGAGCGGTACGAGGCGGATTGCCGCCATCACCTGGTTTTCGATGACGCTCCACAGGAGCCCGCGCAGCGCGTCTTCGGGGTCGATCTTCCAATGGGCGGCGGCCAGCGCGAAGGCGGCGGGAAAGCCGAGTTTCCGCTCCGTGAGCGTTCTGGCGTCGGGCACGTCGAGATCTTGAAGGAGGCGAAGCAGGGATTCACCCATCCGCCTGTCCTCCAGCTCGATCTCGCGGCTTTCACGCGCCGCCGAAAGCCAGGCGTCGGCTTTCAGGAAGGCGGCCTGGTCGCCCGCCTGCAGGGCCTGCATCATGCGCCAGAACAGGGCTCCGTCGAGCGCCGCGTAGCTATGGTCGATGAGGCCGAAGATCCAGGATGCGGCCGACTCCTCGTCGTTCACCGTGCCGGCATGGACGGCCCATTCCAGGGCGCGCGAATAGGAGAACGCACCGACCGGCTGGCTCGGACTGACGAGCCGCAGCAGATGGACCATGCCGCTTCTGGAGCGGTCGGAGAGATCGGCGGAGCACTGCATCGATGGATGCTCAGAACGAACCGAAGGTCGAGCCCAGAAGGAACACGGCGACAAGCGAGATGATGACGCCGACGATCACGGTCATCACCATGTCGAAATAGCTTCCGGCATGGGTCTGCTTGCTGATCTGGAGCAGCAGCAGCACCGTACCGTTATGGGGCAGGGCGTCGAGCGTGCCGGCGCTGATCGTCGTCAGGCGGTGCATCAACTCGGGATTGATGCCATATTCCACGGCAAGCCGCATATATTCCTCGCCGAGCGCGTCGAGCGCGATCGCCATGCCGCCGGAAGCCGTTCCCGTCAGCGCGGCCAGCGAATTCATCGCGACGACCAGCGATACGAGGGGACCGCCAGGGATCTGCAGGACGGCGTCCCGGACGATGGCGAAGGCCGGCATCGCCGCAACGACCGCGCCGAAGCCGACGAGGCTCGCCACCGTCATGATCGGCAGGACCGCGGAGTTCGCGCCCGCATCGAGACTCTCGCGCAGGTTTCCCAGACGCCCGTAATTGACCGCGATGGCCGTCAGGATCGCCGCGCCGAGCGCGATGAGAACCGCCCAGACGCCGATGGCGGACGTGATATTGATGCCGAGGGCCGCTTCGGCGGCGGAAAAATCCATGCGGGGCAGCACCACCAGCGCCATCAGGAAGTTGACGGTGATGACGACGACGAGGGGCAGGACGGCGAAGAAGAAGGGCGGGGCCGTGTCGCTGCGCTGACCATGCGTCAGTTCGTTCGGGTCGAAATCGCCCGATACCGTCGCCTGCTCGCGCACTTTCTCGCTGATGACGACGGTGTCGTCATCCTCAACATAGCCCTCGCCGGCCGCGCGTGCCTTCGCCTCGATGCGCGCCAGCCACCACAAACCGAAGGCGAGGGTGATGATCGATGCGATGATGCCGAGGCCGGGGGCGGCAAATGTTGTCGTGCCGAAATAGGGCATCGGAATGGCATTGTTCGTCGAGGGCGTTCCGGGCATCGCCGACATGGTGAAGGTGAACGCGCCCAGGCCGATCGCCGCCGGCATGAGCCGCGCCGGGATATTGGCGGCCTTGAACATCTCCCGCGCCATCGGAACCAGCACGAAGAACGCCACGAAGACGCTGACGCCGCCATAGGTCACGACGGCGGAGGCGAGAACCACCGAAAGCATGGTCCGCTTGACGCCCAGCTTCTCCGTCAGGAAGCGGGCGATAGCGGTGATCGAGCCGCTGTCGTCCATCATCTTGCCGAAGATGCCGCCCAGCAGGAACAGGGGAAGCCACTGCGCGACGAAGCGCGCCGTGCCGCCCATGAAGGTCGATGTCCAGTGCGGCAGCAGGGGCTCGCCCGACACGAAGGCGGCGACGAGCGCCGCCGCCGGCGCCAGAAGCAGCACGCTCCACCCGCGATAGGCGAACCACATCAAGAGGGCGAGTGCGAGCAAAATTCCTAACAGCCCCATGAGCTTGTCCTATCCCGATCCGTTCCGCAACTGCCGCATGCAAAGCAGGCGAGTGGCATCAAAGCATTTTCTGGTTGTGTATTTCAAGCGGGAACGACCTCGCCCGCATTTTCTCTGTCTCGCTCGGTGAAAAGACCACTATCGCCCCCGCTGTCCCGCTTCGTTTCGGGAAACGTGGCCGTCGGGCAGGAAAATGGTCAGGGGAAGCGCGATGGCGCTCGATGTGACGGCTTCCGCAAGCCCGGCCGGCGACAGCACCGGGTTGCCGCTGACGAGGGCGTCGCGCGCCGTCCGGCTGTTTTCAACCAGCTTGGTCATCGCCTCGGATTGCGCGAAGACGGTATGGCCGCCGCCGTCCACCTGCGAGACGTCGATGACCGTAATGCCATTTCTTTGCAGGGGGGCGATATCGCGCGCATTGCCCACGCGGGGATGTCCGCCGGCAAGGAAACCCGACAGGCCGATCGCCCGGTCGCGCTGGGAGACCAGAATGGTGAAGGGTGCCGGCAGCGTGCCGATATCGGCGAGCTGGCTGTCGAAAACATCGACATCGATATCCGGAGCGGCCAGAACGACGCCGCCGAGGCGCTTGAACGTGGCGGACTTTCCGCGAAGCGCCAGGGTCCGCAGCGCTTCCATCGCTGCAAACGCGCCCATCGAATGGGCGACCAGAACGACGGCTTTCGCCTTCGTCTGCGCGGCCAGCTCGATCGTCTCGGCAAGCCCGTCGCGGGCGAAGATAGCGCTGTCGCGGTCGAATACATAAAGCGGCAGCGATCCGGCCGAGGGCCAGGCATAGTGCAGCGGAACGGACCGGATGCCGAAGTCGGTGACGATCTGCGCCGTGCGGAAAAGGCTCTCGGAAACGGTGTTGTTATAGCCGTGGACGAAGATGAAGATTTCCCGGTTCTGCGGTGGAAGCCGTTCCAGGGCGGCATTCATTTCGGCGATGAGCTGCGCACGGCCGCCCACGTCGCGGTACGTCGCCGTGAAATGGCGTTGAGGATTGTGCCCGCCGACGGGAACCTGCCCCAATTGCCGGCTGGCTGGAGCGGTGACGTCGAAACGCGCGAAACTGAGCGCGAGTGACCGGTCGGCCGAAAACGGCCGGCCCTCGGTTGCGACCCTTAGCCTGCTGGTCGCGAGGAAGACTGGCGTCGAAGTTTCCATGACGGGGCCGGAGCCGGCAGGCCGCAGACCTGTCGGTGCGCGCTGCATCGAGCAGGCGGTGAGGGTCATGGCGGCGCAAAGGGCGATGAGGAACGGTGCGGACCTGCGTGCGCGCCGGCTTTCGGGACCGGACTGCATCACGTCGGCTGTCCGGCTGGCATGGGGGCCGCGTGAACGATGTCCCCGGCCCGGGTGAACTTTTCGAGGGATCGCGGCAGGACGTTGTCCTGTACGCTTACGAGGTCGAGACGCAGGCAACGGGCAAAGATGACCTTAAGCAGCCGTGCGGCTTCGTGCTTGAAGCCGATGCCTGCCCGCCAGACCGTTTTGCCCCATGTCGTACCGCTGAGCGCGGGCAGGAATCCCGCCGCGCTGGCGACACCGCGATATCTGACGTTCATGAAGCCTCCTGGCTCGACCTGGCCGCGCCGCCTTGCCGCGTCCTAGCGGCCGAGGCAGATGTGCCCGCGCGCACCGTGGAAGCAGATGCTGCCCGCGCCCGGGCGATGACCACCCGACACGCGGTCGAGGAAGCGGGAGTTGATCCATCCGCTGCGTCCCCGGCGCGGCTCCACATGGCACCAGCGCAGCGAGCGGGCGCATCGCGTTACGCGCACCCGTTCGCGGGCATGCACGCGGCCGATCACCCGGTAGTTGGTGCCTGGTCCGGAACGGAGCTGGACGGTGTTGGTGACGACCGCCGAGGCGGCCTGGGCTTCGGCGACGCCCGCCAGCGCCATGGCGCAGAAAACGACGGCGATCGAAAGCAATCTTTTCAGAAACATCGACTTGTTCCTCAGTTCCATCTGTATCGGAGCCCGACGCACGGCCTCACGGCGGCATGAGGACAGCGAATGCCCCGCTTGGCAAGGTTGTTTTTCGGCATCCTGCAATTTTCGGTGAGACGACCTTCCCGATTCCTTAACGGGCTCGTGGCGGCGGCACGGGCCGCTTACTACTGGACGGCGGCGGTCAGCGCCGTGGCGGCCGAGTACCACGTCATGCCGTGATCGAAAGCGCCCGTTTCCAGGAAATGAAGGGTTTCCATGACGACGACGGGATTGAACATCATGAATGTATGCGTGGCATGCACCACCAGATGATCGGCCGCGCCTTCGAGCCGCGTGGAGGCGACCGTGACCTTGCCGTCATTCGGTCCGGCGAGAATGGAGGCGTAGATCGGATTGAGGGAGATATCGCCGGCGATGATGCCGAGAGGAAAGTCCGGTTTCGGCAGGATCGCGGGTACGGCGTTTCGATCCGTCCCCAGCTCCAGGCCCGCCGGGCCATTGATCCAGTAGAAAGGCTGCAGGTCGCCGAAGACGTCGACGATTTCAGACCCGTGGTTCGGCGGCGCAAGCATCACCACGCGGCCCAGTTTTTCCGGGTGCTGGCTGGCAAGCCAGTAGCGAACCAGGATGCCGCCCATGGAATGGGTGACGAAGTTCACGCGACGCTTCCCGCATTCGGCGACCGCGGTGCCGACATGGGCGGCAAGTGTGGCAACGGTGGCTGTCGTGGAGGGATAGTCCCGGTTCACGACATGATAACCCCGTGCGGCCAAAAGTTTTTCGACGAGCCAGAGCGAGCCGCTGCCGCGCGCAAGTCCATGCATGAGGACCGCGCATTCGCCGGTGTCCTGCTGCGCCCCTGCCGGTGGGGATGGGAGCAGGCAGGCGAGGACGAGAAACAGGCGGATCGCGGAAAGAGCCGGAGGTTTCCGGCGGGTGGCGTCACGCATCGGGGCCCTCGGGCGGCTTGTTCGCCAGGATCGCCGCAAGCCAGCTGGCCGATGGCGCGCCCTCGCAATAGACCACGAAGGCGATCAGCAGCGGCACGCCGATGAAGGCCCCCGAAACGCCCCACATGAAGCTCCAGAAGAATACGGCGAAGATCACCGCGAAGGGGGAGAGCGACAGCGAGGCGCCGGTCAGCTGCGGCTCGAGATAGCTGCCGATCACGAACTGGATGATGTTGAGGCTGGCGAAGATCACGACGGCCATTTCCCAGGAACCAAAATGGGCGACCGCAAAAAGCGTGGGCAGGACCGTTGCGACCAATGGGCCGATGAACGGGATGTAGTTGAGGGCAAAGGCGATGGCCCCCCAGGCCGCGGCCAGTTCCAACCCCATGCCCAGCGTGAAGATCCAGACGACGAAGCCCGTCAGCACGCTGGCGACCGTGCGCACGATCATGAAGCGCCTGAGTTTGGCGGCGATGGCGCGGTTGGCGACGAGGATGCGGTCGCCATAGGGCTGCGCATGCGGGGAGGCGAGACGTGCGCCGAATTCGTTCACTTCCAGAAGGCCGAGCATCACGAAGATCAGGACAAGCACCGCGAAGCCCGCGAAACTGTTCAGCCGGCCGGCCATGCTCTGCATGAAGCCGACGAGCCAGCGGATGTCGAACCGGTCCGACAGGGTTCCCATGACGGGTATGCCTTGCAGTTCCAGCCAGTCCGCCCAGACCGTGTAGATCGTCTGAAGCCGCTCGGCGTTGAGGAACAGCCAATGACCGAGCTGGGTGAGGCCCCAGGCGACCGAGGAGCCGAGCACCAGGATGGCCGTCATGGTCAACGTCAGACTGACGAACAACGCGACAAGGCGCGGCAGTTTCCGCTGCAGGGCCAGCTGGCACGGCCACATGAGCGCGATGATGAGGAGCGAAAAGAAGAGCGGCGCGAAGATCGGCTGCGCAAGGCGAAGAAGGGCGAGAACGAGGATACCGGTGCCGATCGCGCCGAACATGCCCCTATTGCCAGCGCCAACCATGCCAACCTCGAAATGTTCGATGCGAAATCCGCACGCGGGAGGCTTTTACCCCCCGCGTGCGTCTAAGAGCGGGCCGAAGCGCCGATCAGCTGGCCGCCTGTCCTGCCTGCTGCAGCGCGTTGCGCAGCACCTGTTCCTTGCCCTCGTCGAGGGAGGTCTGCAGAACCTCGCCGCCATGGGAGGAAATATCCTTCAGCACCTTGTCGGCCGTCATGCTGCGCACGAGCACGAAGAGGGCGGCACTGTCGCCCGTGAGTTTGCCGGCAAGCTCCTTCATGAAGGCGTCGTTGATGCCCACATCCGACAGCGCGCCGCCGATGGCGCCCGAAGCCGCGCCGACGGCGACGCCGAGCAGCGGATTGAGGAAGAGGACGCCGATCAGCAGGCCCCAGAAACTGCCCGTGGTGGCGCCGGCCGCCGTCGTGTTGAACAGCTGGTTGAGCTTGACCTTGCCATCGGCGGATTTCGTGGCGATGACGGCGTCGCCGACCGTGATCAGATATTCCTTCTGAAGTTCGAAGATGCGCTGGCGGACTTCTTCGGCCTTTGCTTCGCTCGGATAGACAATCGCAATAAGATCAGACATTTCGGTCTCCTCGAGAGTATTCCTTGTCTGAGCAGAGGAAGCAAATTTCAACCGTGAATGCAATGCACAATCGTCTCTAACGGAAAGGCTGTCGGAAAGTATCTTAAGATTCCGATACCGCACCCGTCGGCTCGGTCAGTCGAGGGCCTTGCGCATGATCGGCAAGATTTTAGGGCTGGATCGTGTTTGCGGGGAGTGCCATCATCGCCCCGGTTGAACAATGAACTGCGAGGGCGCCATGAGTTTCGAGTTCCCAAATCCGCCAATCGATAGCCTTCGCCGCAAGCTGCTGATCGGCTCGCTCGCCTCTACAGCTGTCTGGGCGCTGATGCCTGCGGTGGCGAGGGCGCAGGATGTCGCCGCTCCGGCCTCGGCAAAGACTGCGCGCGATGCCGTGGAGACGGTTCGCGAGGCGATCTTGCGCATATCGCGCGAGGTCTGGAACACGCCGGAACTGTCCCTGCACGAGGAGCACTCTTCCGAAATCCACCTGCGGGAGCTGCGCGCCGCGGGCTTCACGATCGTCAGCACGGGAACGTCGGGCATCCCCACCGCCTTTCTCGCCGAATGGACGCAGGGCGAGGGCGGGCCGAAGATCGGCTTCCTGCCGGAATACGACGCCCTTCCAGGCCTCGGCAATGCGGCTGAACCGCGCCAGGTGCCCGGGCCGGCCGGCGTCGAGGTCGGTCATGGATGTGGCCACAACATGCTTGGCGCGGGCTGCACCGGCGCGGCGCTGGCGCTCAAGAAGATGATGATCGACGGCGGCCATGCCGGAACCATCCGGGTCTATGGCTGCGCGGCGGAGGAAACGGAAGGCGCGAAGGTCTATATGGCCCGCGACGGTCTGTTCGACGATCTCGACGCGGCCCTTGCCTGGCATCCCGGCCCGATGAACGCCACGGGGCTGCTGCGCACGGCGGCCGTCAACATGCTTCGCGTGCGTTATACCGGGCGCTCGGCCCATGCCGGCGTCGATCCGTGGGAAGGGCGCAGCGCACTCAAGGGCGCAGAACTCTTCGGCACCGGCGTCCAGTTCATGCGCGAGCACCTCAAGCCGACGACAAGGCTGCACTACACTTATACCGACGGCGGCGGCGCCCCCAATGTCATTCCCGACACCGCCGAGGTTCTGATCATGATCCGCGATCAGGATCGCACGGAGGTGGACGAGGTGACGGCCTGGGTGAGAGATGTCGCGAGCGGTGCGGCGACCTCCACCCAGACGACGGTCGCCGTCGACCATTTCTTCGGCATGCATGACCTTTTGCCGAACGAGACGCTCGTCCAGCGCCTGCACGACCACATGACGGCGCTGCCGCTCGAGTGGACCGAGGCCGAGCAGGTCTTCGCCAAGACCTGCCAGCGCGAGATGGGGTTGCCGGAGGCGGGCCTGATGCCGATCGTCATGCCCATCCTTCCGGAAGTCACGATCGGCGGCAGCACCGATGTCGGTGACGTCAGTTACAACACGCCGACGGGCCTCTTCGCCATTGCCACGATGCCGATCGGCGTCGGACTGCATACCTGGCCCGTCACGGCCTGCGGTGGCACCAGCATCGGTGACAAGAGCTCCATTCTCTCCGCCACGGTGATGGCGGGCGTCGGCTACGACCTGATCATCGATGCCGACCTGCGCGCCGCCGCCCGGGCCGATTTCGACCGTCGCAAGGCCGGTCGGAAGTACGTGTCGCCACTGCCAAAGGATCGTGTGCGGCCCGATGGCATTCCGCCCCACCTGCTGATTCGCGATGGTTTTGATGAATTTATCGCCGGATACAGGGAAAAGCAGCCGTAAGGCGCGCGCTGAAACCCGCCGATGTTCTGTTGCGGTGTCGCGAGAGAGCGATGCGTTAAGCGCGACAGGCAATTTCGAGGGGAGACCGTCTGACGATACACGCAGCCGGTTGCAGCCGCGACTGCTTTTCCACTAGTCTTGCCCAAGGCCCTCACGGCCGCCGGCAATGCCGATATCCAAGGAGAATATGATGAATGTGAGCAGCGCGTCGAAGACGATCTATCGTGCCGGCAAAATCTCTCTGGCCGCCGCCTGCGTCGCCATGCTCCTGAGCGGGCCGGTGAACGCGCAGTTTTCCGGGGCGAAACGGACGCCCGACGTCACGACGGTCGAGCAGGCCAGGGCTGCACGGCATGGCGCGCGCGCCTCGTTGAAAGGTTCGCTGACGAAGGAAGTCCGAATGGCCCAATATCTCTTTCGGGACAAGACCGGGGAAATTCGCGTCCGTATCCAGCGGGAACTCTGGCGTGGGCGTGAGATCACGGCGAAGACGCTGCTTCGCGTGCGGGGCAAGATCCAGTCCGATGTGCGCGGCAGGTTCGTGAATGTCGATTATGTGCAGGTGCTGAACTAAACCTCGGGGGCCAGCGGCATGATGTGGAGATGCCCGTATCTCACGGCGCGCTCCGAGATCACATGTTCGGCAAAGTGCTGCACTTCGCCGGACGTTCCCTTCAGGATGCTGACTTCGAGGCAGTTCTTCTCATCGAGATGGATGTGCAGGCTGGATACGGTCAGGTCGTGGTGGCTGTGGAACGTGCTCGTCAGCCGCTTCGCCAGTTCGCGGGCTTCGTGATCGAAGACATAGCTCAGCACGCCGATGGCGTTGCTGAGCGAACCGCTTTCGATCGAGGCCTGTTTCAGTCCGGCGCGCGCGAGGTCGCGAATGGCTTCCGAACGGTTCTGGTAGCCGCGCGCCTTGATCATGCGGTCGAGCTCTTCCATCAGGTCGTCGTCGAGCGTGACGGTTACTCTTTGCATGAAAAATCCTGACTGGCGCCGCCTGCGCCTCCGGAGGTCGAAAGCCCGATATCGATAGCCCATGGCAAGGCAAGCTCCAACTGCTTTCCGCGGCGAGGGCCGGCCCGGGCGGGTCCGAAAGGTGTGTAAGCAATTTTTCCATAGACATCATACGGTGTTCGTTTCTATCCTGCGTTGACATTGTGATCGAGGTTGCTGACGCCGATGATGAAGCTGTCCATTCTTGCAGCGGTTTCCACGCTTTCCCTGCTGAGCGCTCCGGTCCTGGCGGCGGAGAAATCCGAACTGGTGCTGGCCATCGGCGGGGAGCCGGATACCGGCTATGATCCGTTGCTGGGATGGGGACGCTACGGCCATCCCCTGTTCCAATCCACCCTGCTCAGCCGCGATGCCGATCTTGCCACGAAGTCCGATCTTGCGACGGCCTGGGCGCTTTCCGACGACAAGCTGACCTGGACCATATCCATCCGCGAGGGCGTGACTTTTTCGGATGGCACGCCACTGACCGCAAGGGACGTCGCCTTCACCTTCACCAAAGCCGCCACGGCGGGTGGCGCGATCGATCTTCATGCGATGGTGTCCGCCGAGGCGACCGACGACAGGACCGTCGTGATCCGGCTCAAGCAGCCATGGATCACCTTCACGGAGAATTTCTACTCGCTGGGCATCGTGCCGGAAGCGACGTACGGCGCGGACTATGCGCGCAACCCGGTCGGCTCGGGGCCGTATCGGCTTGTCTCCTGGCGGCAGGGCGAGCAGCTGATCGTGGAGGCCAACCCGAACTATTACGGTGAAAAGTCGCCGTTCAGCCGCCTGACTTTCCTGTTCACCGGAGAAGATACAAGCCTGGCGGCCGCCAATGCGGGGCAGGTGGACATGGTGTCCGTGCCCGCAGCACTTGCCGATGCCGTTCCCGCCGGCTTCAGCACCGTCGTGGTCGATACCGTCGACAACAGGGGTATTCACTTCCCGATGGCGCCCGACGAGGGGAAGAAGGACGCCAAGGGCAATGCCATCGGCAACAATGTCACGGCCGACGTTGCCATTCGCCGGGCGGTCAATATCGGCATCGACCGCCAGAAGATCGTGGACACGGCCCTTCTGGGCCACGGGACGCCGGCCTATGGCCCGGCGGACGGATTGCCCTGGTCCAATCCGCAGGCCGCCGTGACATTCGATCTCGACGCGGCCAGGCGCCTGCTGGACGAGGCCGGATGGGTGCCCGGCGCGGATGGCATACGGGAAAAGAACGGCCTGCGCGCCGCGTTCCGCATCCATTATCCCGCTTCCGATTCCACCCGGCAGGCCATTGCGATGGTTCTCGCCGAACTGCTGAAGCCGCTTGGCATCGAGGGGACGCCGAACGGCACGACCTGGGAAGGCATCGAACGCGTCATGCATTCCGAGCCGGTCGCATTCGGATGGGGCAGCCAAAGCCCGCTGGAAGTCTACAGCCTCTACCAGAGCGGATGGGGCGGCGTGGACTATTACAACCCCGGTTTCTTCTCCAATGCTGCCGTCGACGGGTATTTCGAGGCGGCGCAGCGCGCATCGAGCCTTGAGGCGTCCTATCCGGAATGGCAGAAGGCCGAATGGGACGGTGCGACGGGCTTCAGCACGAAGGGCGAGGCCGGCTGGGCCTGGCTGGTCAATCTCGACCATGTCTATTTCGCCAACAAATGCCTCGACGTCGGCAAGACGCAGATCGAACCGCATGGCCACGGATGGCCGATCACCGCGGGCATCCAGGGCTGGACCTGGACCTGCAACTGAGGAACGACCATGGGGTCCTGGACGGCTTTCGTTCTCGTTCGACTTGTCCGCCTGGCACTTGTGCTGGCGGGTGTGGCGGCGGTGGCCTTCCTGCTGGCGAAGTTTTCCCCGGTCGATCCGATCGATGCCTATCTCGGCCCGGATATCGCGCGGGTCGGCCCGGAGCAGCGGGCGCTCATCGCGGAGAAATGGGGATTGGACCAGCCCGCCGGCGTCCAGTTCGTGAAGTGGTTTTCACGCATTCTGACGGGTGATCTGGGGTGGAGCGTCACCTACAACGCCCCCGTCGCCGACGTCATTTCGGAGCGCTTCCGGTCTTCCGTCGTTCTCATGGGGCTGGCATGGGTCTTTTCCGGGGTCATCGGCTTTTCGCTCGGCATCTGGGCCGGTGCCAGACCCGGCAGCTGGAGCGATCGCGTCATCCGGCTCTATGCCTATATTCTGGCGGCGACACCGACCTTCTGGATCGCGATCCTGCTGCTGATCGTCTTTTCGGTGGGTTTGCGCTGGACGCCCGTCTGCTGTGCGGCGCCTATCGGCCTGCTGCCCGAAGACGTCACGCTGCTGCAGCGCCTGCATCATCTCCTGCTGCCGCTCGTCGGCCTGTCGATCCTGGGCATCGCGCAGATCGCACTCCACACGCGCGTCAAGATGATCGAGATCATGCAGTCCGACTTCGTGCTCTATGCGAGGGCGCAAGGCGGCACGACGCTCGATATCATCCTGCATCACGGCGTGCGCAATACCGCCCTGCCGGCGATCACCGTTCTCTTCGCCTCCCTTGGCGAGCTTTTCGGCGGCTCGATCCTTGCCGAAACCGTGTTCTCCTATCCGGGCCTGGGAAGCGCCACCATTGAGGCCGGCATCCGCGGCGATGTGCCTCTGCTTCTCGCCATCACACTCATGACGACCCTGTTCGTCTCCGTCGGCAATACGATCGCGGACGTCCTCTACCACGTCGCGGACCCGCGCATTTCATCGGCAAGCGAAACATGGCGGGGGGTTGCGGAATGACGGTGGCATTCGAAAGACCCTCGGAAACACCGTCGCTCGACAAGGTGGGGCCCGTGCTCGTTGCAACCGGGATCGCGGTGCTGCTGCTCGCCGCCATCCTGCTTGCGGCCTGGCTCACCGGTGCATCCGGTCTGGCGAGCGACCTTCAGGCGCGGCTTCAGCCGCCCTCCTTTCAGCATCTCTTCGGCACCGACATGTTCGGCCGCGATGTGCTGGCACGGACGATCAAGGGGCTGGCGCTCAGCTTCCGCATCGGTTTTCTGGCGGCTGGAATATCGGTGATCATCGCCACCTGCCTTGCCATCGTGGCGGCCAGCGGCTCGCGGCTGGCCGACAGCATCGTGTCGCTGCTCACCGACATGACCATGGGATTGCCGCATCTCGTGCTGCTGATCCTGATTTCCTTCGCGCTCGGCGGCGGCACGACCGCCGTCGTCATCGCCGTCGCGGTCACCCACTGGCCGCGGCTTACACGCATCCTGCGCGCGGAGATCCTGCAGGTGCGCAATGCGGACTATGTCGCCGTTTCACGCAATTTCGGCAAATCGCGCTGGTTCATCGCCCGGCATCACATCCTGCCGCACCTGATTCCACAGATGATCGTCGGCTTCGTCCTGCTCTTTCCGCACGCCATCCTGCACGAGGCGGGGCTGACCTTTCTCGGCTTCGGGCTGGAACCCGGCAAGCCGGCGATCGGCATCCTGCTGTCGGAATCGATGCGCTACCTCATGGCCGGCAAATGGTGGCTCGGCCTGTTCCCGGGTTTTCTGCTGCTGGTCGCCGTTCTGTGCTTCGATGTCATCGGCAACGGGCTGCGCGCATTGACGGATCCACGGGGAGGCCGGTCATGAGCGTGCTCGAGATCGAAAGGCTGACGGTTTCGTTCCATCGCCGCGACGGCCTGATGCGCCGGATTGCCATCGATTGCGTGCGCGATATTTCGCTTGCTGTCGCGCGCGGCGAAGTGTTGGCTTTGTTCGGGGCCTCGGGCGCGGGAAAGAGCCTGCTTGCCCATGCCGTCATGGGTCTTCTGCCGGCCAATGCCCTGGCCGGCGGCACCATGCGCTTCGACGGGCGCGTTCTGGACGCGCGGGCGCAAGCCGCCTTGCGTGGCAACCGCATCGCATTGATCCCGCAGTCGGTCGCCCATCTCGATCCGCTCGCCACGGTTGGCCAGCAGCTTCGCTGGGCCGCCCGGCGCGCGCGCCATCCGATGACGACGCCGGGCGCGGTGGAAGGGGCATTGTCGCGCTTCGATCTCGCACCCGCCGTTGCCGGCACCTTCCCGCATACGCTGTCGGGCGGCATGGCACGCCGCGTCATGCTGGCGATGACGACGGCGTCGGGCGCCGATCTCGTCCTTGCCGACGAACCGAGCAACGGCCTCGACGCGGAGAACACGGCACGGGTCTTTCGCTGCCTGAAATCCTTCGCCGAAGCGGGAAAAGCCGTCATCGTCATCTCCCACGATCTTTCGGCGGCGCTGAAGATCGCGGACCGGGTGGTCCTCCTCAGCGGCGGGCAGGTCGCCGCCGAGGAGCGGGCCGGTGCCTTCGCGGGTGACGGCGGAGCGCTGTCCACCGCCTATGCCCGCTTAATCTGGAATGCCCTGCCGCAGAACGGCTTTTCGCGAGTGCGCCATGAGGCTTGAGGCGGTGGCGGTCGGATTTGGCTTTGGCGGCGGGACGCCTGTCCTCGATGGGGTCGATCTGGCGCTCGAAAGCGGCCGGATATCGGGCCTGACGGGAAAGTCGGGGCGAGGCAAGTCGACGCTGGGGAAGATCCTGGCCAGGCATCTTCTGCCGACGAAGGGCAGGGTGCTGATCGACGGTGCCGCACCGGTCTCGTCAGGCTTCAATCCCGTTCAACTCATACACCAGACCGCGATTTTCGCCGTCAATCCGCGGTGGAAGATCGGGCGGATCGTATCGGAAGCCTGTCTGCCCGATGAGGCGCTGATGCAGGCGCTCGGCATAAGGCGGCAATGGCTCGACCGCTATCCCCACGAACTGTCCGGCGGCGAGTTGCAGCGGGTGGCGCTGTTGCGTTCCCTGACGCCGCGAACCCGCTTCCTGATCGCCGATGAAATCACATCCATGCTCGACCCCATTGCGCAAAGCGAGATCTGGCATGCCCTGATCGATGTTTCGGAGAAACGGGACATCGGCATATTGGTGATCAGCCATGATCGGGCGCTGCTGGACAGGGTAGCGGCTCAGACGGTCACGCTGTAGCAGTTCTTACCCGATTGCCGTCAAAAGACGATCCTGCCGGCAAGGTAACTGACCGCAATGGTGCCGATCCCGATGACCAGGGTGCGGATGAGGGTGAACGAGACGTTCAGACGCCCGGCGCGGGCTCCGACGATCGAGGTCAGCGTGAGCGATGCCGCGACAGCGGCGAGGATTACCCCCGTTTCCAGACGCACGGGCACGGCGATGGTGATGGACAGCGGAATAGCCGCTCCCAGTGCATAGGCGATGGCCGACCCGGTGGCGGCCCTGAGGACGTCGGCGTTCGACATGACATCGAGGATGCCGTGTTCGCTCTCCAGCTGCGCCTTCAGCGGCGAGCGCCGCATCAGCTCCGCCGCGACTTCCTGCGCCAGGTGCGGACTGAGCCCCTTTTCTTCGTAATATGCGGCGAGTTCGGAAAGCTCGGTTTGCGGCTGCTGCCTGATCTCGACCTTTTCTTCCCGTATCGCATTGAGCTGCGCTTCGCGTTCGGCCGCTGCCTCCGCCCATTTCGCGCCGCCGGCGCTGAACATCCCGGCTATGGTCGCGACGGTCGCCGCCATCACGAGCGTCGTTTCATCGGCGCCCGCGCCGGCAAGCCCTTCGAGAATGCCCGCCGTCGCGATGATACCGTCATTGGCCGCCAGCGTCGCGTTGCGGCGTTCTGCGGGATCCGTCAAAACAGGCATCGATTTTTGCAGCAGGTCATCAAGCGCACGTGTCATGCTGTTTCCAGATATCGGCGCAAGCGCGCCGGTCCCTCAGCCCAATGTGTTGTACCCGGCATCGACATAGATGGTCTGGCCGCTGATATAGCGGGCCTTGTCGGACAGCAGGAAAGCGGCGGCCTCGCCGATCTGGTCTATGGTGACGAGCTGGTGGAGCGGCGCACGTTCGGCTGCCTTGGCCATCAGGTCGTCGAAATGCGTGAGGCCGGAGGCGGCGCGTGTCTTCACCGGACCGGTCGACAGGGCGTTGACGCGGATGGCGTGCGGGCCAAGTTCGGTGGCGAGATAGCGCACGCTCGCCTCCAGCGCCGCTTTGACCGGCCCCATGATGCCGTAGCCGGGTACGACTTTCTCCGCCCCGTAAAAACTCATGGTGAGGATCGATCCGCCGCTTGCCATCAGCGGCTCGGCGTGTTTCGCCAGGCGGACCAGCGAATGGCAGGAAATATCCATCGCCGTTGCGAAGCCCTCCGCCGAGCTGTCCGTCACGCGGCCGTGCAGGTCCGCCTTCGGAGCGAAGGCGATGGAATGCAGCAGGAAGTCGAGCCGGCCCCAGCGGTCCCCGATCGTCTCGAACAGCGCCGCCGTCTGCCCGGCGTCGCGCACGTCGAGCGGCAGGAGGATGGGCGCGCCGACCTCTTCGGCCAGCGGCGCGACGTGGCTCCGCGCCTTGTCGTTCTGATAGGTGATGGCCAGTTCCGCCCCGGCGGCCTTCAGAGCTCTCGCGCATCCCCAGGCGAGCGATTGATCATTGGCAAGGCCGATGATGAGACCCTTCATGCACTTTTCTCCCGTGAAGCCTGTCCGGAAGGCCGCATTCCTGCGGCCCATCGGGAGGAGAGACCGTCCTGATCCTCTATCGCTGTAGACCGTGACAGGGATTTTGCAAGCGATGTATCCCGGACAATACCGGCCGGATGCGAAAAACCGGCAGGGCACCGGAATACGCCTGGAAGAGCATAGACGCTGTTTCGCGGCACCAGGCATCGCCGGGCAGCCGTTCCGGCGTCAGACATGTCGCGGGGTCTCTCGCCGTTCAAACGACCCCAAAATCACGGGCGGTTTTCCCCGCTTCCACTGCTCGATCTAAAATCGTCCGAAGCCCAACTGGAAACCGGACGACATGGACGCAACCGAAAACCTGAACCTGCCCTACATCCTCCCTTCTCAAGCCCAGAAACACGTCACCCACAACGAGGCCATCAAGGCACTCGATGCCGTCGTGCAGCTGGCCGTGACGAGCAGGACCGTCGCGACACCGCCGCCGGCGCCTGTTTCCGGTGCGCGCTACATCGTGCCGGCAGGCGCCTCGGGCGCATGGGCCGGGCGTGAAAAACACGTTGCCGCCTGGCAGGACGAGGCATGGGTCTTCTACATGCCCCGTACCGGCTGGCTTGCGCATGTCGTCGATGAAGGCAGGTTGCTGACCTTCGGCTCCACCGACTGGGCGCTTTCCGCTTTCAACGTCGCGCTGCCGGACAGACTTGGCCTCAACGCGGCGGCAGAAGCGCCAAACCGGTTGGTCGTCGCGGGCGAAGCTTCTCTCTTCACCCATGAAGGAATGGGGCATCAGATCAAGATCAACAAGGCTTCTGCCGGAGACACAGCGTCCTTCGTCTTCCAGGCCGGCTTCTCGCCGAGAGCCGAGATCGGCCTGGTCGCGAACGACGATCTGCGTTTTAAGGTCAGTCCCGCCGGAACGTCTTTCATCGACGCCATCGTTGTCGACCGCAGCACCGGACGCGTCTCCTTTCCCGTGGGTGCGACGGGCCTCCGCATACAGCTGACCGCCGCGCGCACCTATTATGTCGCCACGACCGGCAGTGACAGCAATAGCGGCTTGAGCGCAGGTGTTCCGTTTGCAACCCTGCAGAAGGCGGTCGATGAGGCGCACAAGCTCGATTGCGCAACCTACGACGTGACGATCCAGCTCGCGAACGGCACCTATGCCGCAGGCGCCACCGTGGCGCGTCCGTTGCTGGGCGGGGGCACGCTGATCATCAAGGGCAACGAGACGACGCCGGCCTCGGTCGTGCTGAGTGCAGGCCTGAGCTTCCGCAACGGTGCGCAGGTGCGTGTCGCGGGCCTGCGCTTCGTCATCGCCACGGATCTGATCCATGCGCTCTCGGTGGGCAACGGCGTCCATCTGCGCACAGGCAAGCTCGAGTTCGGTGCGGTCGGCGCCAATGCGGATCACATCTTCGCGGACAATCCCTGCCATATCGCCATCGAGGAGGATTATACGATCTCCGGGGGCGGGCGACGGCACATGAATATCGGCGCCGGCTACGTGTCGGGCGCGAGCCGCACCGTCACGCTGACCGGAACGCCTGCCTTCACGCATTTCCTCGCGGCGAGCAACTGCGCCGCCATCGCCCTGTCGAACCTGACGATCTCCGGTGCGGCGACGGGCAGCCGCTACATCGCCGAGACGAATGGCGTCATCAACACCTTCGGCAAGGCGACGACCTATCTGCCCGGCTCGACGGTCGGCACCAATCCGACGGGCGGTATCTACGCCTGACGAAAGCATCGTATGCGTTGCTTGTCCGGCGGCTCTTGCATCAGGCCCGCCGGACTGGCTATGACAGGAACATGTCTCTCGAATCCGTCCGCACCTTCTTCACCGAAAACGCTCCAGACATCGCCGTTCTCGTCACCGAGCAGAGCTCGGCGACCGTGACGCTTGCGGCCGAGGCGCATGGCGTGGCGCCCGAACAGATCGCCAAGACGATCTGCCTGCGCGTCGGGGAGGAGATCGTGCTTTTGGTGGCGGCCGGCACGGCGCGGCTCAGCAATCGCAAATTCAAGGACCGTTTTGCCGCAAAACCGCGCATGCTCGATGCGGAACAGGTGCTGGCCATCACCTCCCACCCCGTCGGCGGCGTCTGCCCGTTCGGCCTGCCCGCGCCCGTGCCGGTCTATTGCGATGTGTCGCTAAAACCCTTCGACGAGGTTGTTCCGGCGGCGGGCGCGACGAATGCGGCGGTGCGCATCGCGCCGGAACGCATGGCGAGCCTCGTCAGAGGCGAATGGGTCGATGTCTGCGAGTAACGCGGACCCTTGTCGATCGCGTATGGCCGCCTCCCAACCGGCTTATCGTGAAAGAGTTTCGCGAAAATCCGGGGAAATGCCCGG
Organism: Shinella sp. CPCC 101442; assembly: GCF_024704725.1. Lineage (GTDB taxonomy): Bacteria > Pseudomonadota > Alphaproteobacteria > Rhizobiales > Rhizobiaceae > Shinella. The sequence goes on from NZ_JALIQS010000004.1 coordinate 54,854, forward strand.
CTGGCAAAATTGCGCTCAAGCAAGCAATATGACGAAACTGTGATCAACCGCGGCCGGCTTCCGGCGGACAGCGGCGCGCGGCCGCGGGAGACCCGCGGGCAGGCGCTTCGCAGTGCGAAGCGTCGGCTTGGTTCCGGGCTGCTGGAGGAGCATCTGGCCCGGAGGTTTTGCACGGCGCCGCCGCTGGCGCGCCAGGGGGAGAAAACATGTTCGAAAAGCTTTTCAAGCTGAGTGAGCACGGCACGTCCGTGCGCACCGAAGTGGTGGCGGGTCTGACGACCTTCCTCACTATGTCCTATATCATCTTCGTCAATCCGGACATCCTGTCGACCACCGGCATGGACCGCGATGCCGTCTTTGTGGCGACCTGTCTTGCTGCCGCACTCGGCTCGCTCGTCATGGCACTCGTCGCCAACTGGCCGATCGGCATGGCGCCCGGCATGGGCCTCAACGCCTTCTTCGCCTTCACCGTGGTGGCCGCACTCGGCTTCACCTGGCAGCAGGCGCTGGGCGCGGTCTTCATCTCCGGCATCATCTTCGTGCTCCTGACGGTCACGGGGGTGCGCAGCTGGCTGATCGAAGGCATCCCGCATTCGCTGCGCAGTGCCATTGCGGCCGGTATCGGCCTCTTCCTCGGCATCATCGCGCTGAAGAACGCCGGCATCGTCGTCGACAACCCGGCAACGCTCGTCGGTCTCGGCAGCCTCAAGGCCACCGGCCCGCTGCTCGCCATCCTCGGCTTCTTCATCATCGCCGTGCTTGATGCGCTGCGCATCAAGGGTGCGATCCTGATCGGCATTCTTGCCGTGACGATTCTGTCCTGGGTTACCGGCGTCAGCCAGTTCCAGGGTATCGTCTCCGCCCCGCCGTCGATCCTGCCGACCTTCCTGCAGCTGGACATCATGGGTGCGCTGCATGGCGGCCTCGTGCATGTCATCCTGGTCTTCGTGCTCGTCGAAGTGTTCGACGCCACCGGCACGCTGATCGGCGTCGCCAAGCGCGCCAACCTCATCCAGGAAGGCAAGAAGAGCCGTCTCGGCCGCGCGCTTCTCGCCGACAGCACGGCGATCGTCGCCGGCTCCCTGATGGGCACGAGCAGCACCACGGCCTATGTGGAAAGCGCCTCGGGCGTGCAGGCCGGCGGCCGTACGGGCCTGACCGCACTTACCGTCGCGGTCCTGTTCCTCGCCGCCCTCTTCATCTCACCGCTCGCAGGCTCGGTTCCGAGCGTCGCGACGGCCCCGGCCCTGCTCTATGTCGCAGGCCTGATGATGCGCGAGCTGACGGAAATCGAATGGGAAGACCTGACCGAGGCGGCACCGGCGGCACTCACCGCGCTCGCCATGCCCTTCACCTATTCTATCGCCAACGGCCTCGCCTTCGGCTTCATCAGCTATGTCGTCATGAAGCTCTTCACCGGCAAGTGGAAGGACATCCATCCGGCAACGGCGATCGTCGCGCTCCTCTTCGTCATCCGTTTCGCGTTCTTCGCGGAATAGGACGACATTCGACAAACGAACGGGCCGCGCTCATCACGCGGCCCGTTTGCGTTTCAGGAGGTCGCGACGGCATCGAGCCAGGCGTGCCATTTGGGGCGGGCGGCGACGGCAGCCTCGCTGGCCCCGGCACCGTAGAAGAAGCGGCAGAGGCTGAGGCGGATCGCCTCGCCCGCATCGTAGAGCCCGAACAGCCCCACGCCCGGTACCTCTCCATCGATGCGCAGGATCACATAGCGCTGCACCGCGTCCTGACGCACGACGACCACCTCGCCGAACAGCGTTTCACCAGCCTCCAGGGTCCAGTTTTCACCCACATCGGCCGTTTCGTGGCCGAGCCCGTCCAGCAGCGTTCGCCAGACGACAAGGGCGTCGCCTCTGGCTTCGGCAAAAAGCTGGAAGGAGGCGGCCTCTTCGCCGGCATGCCGAGTGAGATAGAGCCGCAGCACATCGATAAAGCCCGGCCAGCCGGATTCGAACCCTTCCATCTGGCCATCCCAATGGGACGACGGGCCGACGATGGAATGGGTCATGCGCACGAGGCATTCGTCGGGAGAACGTGCGACGATCGTGATGTCGGTCAGGACGGGCGGAGCGCCTTCCGCCCAGTCGGCCTCCACATAGCTGAAACGGCACGGGGGCTCCCAATGGGTGACCGTGCCGTGGCCGGTGACATCAGGCGTGAAATGGAAGGTGACCCGGCCGCCGATCCTTTCCTCGATCTCGGCCATGGTGAACCAGGCAGCGTTGCCGGAACCGGTCGCCATGGCGTGCCAGACCGCGTCCGGCGCACCGGGAACGAGAAATTCCAGTTCCACCCAGCGCTTGCCGCTCGCATCGAGTTTTATCGGCATGGTCTTCCTCTCTTTGTGTCGCGTGCCGAGAATAACACGCGAGACAAGGAGCGGCCGTCACGCATCCGTGAAGACAGAAATGCCGGCCCGTGGAGGCGGGCCGGCGGATCCGCATCCCCGGTGGTGGATCAGCGGACCAGGAAGGTTTCGTCGTAGAAGTGCTCTTCGAGGTTCACACCCTCGCCGCCGCGATCGACCACGGCGAAGTCCGAGGTCTTGTCGAGCGGGGTCAGGATGCCGTGCCAGACGTTACGGCCGATATTGACGCCCTGGCCGGGCGCGGTGCGGAAGGCGATGGGCTCGGCCGGGCCGCTTTCCGTCTCCTCGGCGACCACGACGAGAAACGAAGCGTCGCTGAGCGGAATGAAGGCCTGGCTGCCGAGCGGGTGGCGTTCCACCATCGCCAGCTCCAGCGGCAGCGGGTAGGGCTCGCCACGCAGGAGGCTGATCATCGGCCGGGCCTTTTCGCCGGTCGTCTCGATGTTGGCGAGATCGTGGTAGCGCGTGCACTTGCCCGCATTGATCGGGAAATTATGCGCACCGTCCTGCTCGATGACCTGACCGAAGGGCGCGAAGGCCTCGCGGGTGAGCTCTCTGATTTCAATGGTCTTCATGTCTTTCCTCCCTCGGCCGGATGGCCAAAAACCCTGAGACGGCTGATACCGCCGTCCGGATGAATGTTCAGGCGGACATGCGTCACGGCATCCGCCCGCTTCACGTGTTGGCCATCGAACGTGTGGATACGGTCGGCGGCCAGTTTCTGCTCGGGCAGGATTTCCTGCCAGAACATCGACGCGGCGGTGACAAGGGTGGGGAGGTCCCCCGTCGTGCCCGTCAGGTCGGCGGCCTGCAGGGAGCAGGCGTCCGGATAGTTGCCCTTGAAATGGGCGGTATCGACGACGATGCTGTCCACCGTCGCCCGCGCGGCGAGCTTCACCACGATCCATTCGTGACCCGGCTGCCGGCGGCGGCTGGTCTCCCAGCCATCACCCATATTGACGCCACGGCCGGGTGCTAGCAAGCGTTGATGGCCGTAATGCCCGTTGGAAAAGGCGATGACCTGGCCGCCGGCGAGCGCCGAGGCAAGATCGATCGGTCCTTCGGCGGGAGAGAGTGCCGGAATGCCGTAGACCCGCAGCCGCGCCACGCCGCCATCGGGATAGATTCTCAGGCGCACATGGCTGAACAGGCCGTCGGCGGCGCAGTCGAAGAAATGCTGGGCGCTCGGCCCGAGCGGACTGGCCGAAAGCAATTCCACCCATTGCGTCGCCTCGTCCGGGCCGCCGGGTGCATGGCAGGCCTCGATGGCGCAGGCCGTCGGGTAGTTGCCGGTGAAGAAGGCGGTATCCACGTCGAAGCCGCGAATGCGGCCGGGGGTCGCCAGCGCCACGACGGCGTGGTCGTGGCCCGGCCCGCGCCGCCGCCGGGTTTCCCAGCCGTCCATCCATTTGCCGTGCGCGTCGTAGACGCCGGCATGGTAGACGGCCGGTTCGTCGCGGAGCATGCGCGAGAGCGGGCCGAAGAACTCGTCCGTCGCAAAAAGCCCCTTCGCCCCGAGGCCCGCCGAGGCAAGGTTGATGGTTCCGCGCGCGAAGACAGGCAGGGCGGGGGTGGACATGGTCTGTCCTCAGGCCGGCAGCAGCGCCTTGAGCCGCAAGAGCCCGATCCGCTCGACCTGCTTGCAGGCGGTGGCGAATTCGGCGTCGCGGTCATGGGCGATGCGCTTCTCGAAGGCGGCGAGGATGCTGGCTTTCGTGTTGTCGCGCACGGCGATGATGAAGGGAAAGCCGAACTTCCTGACGTAGCGATCGTTGAGATCGGTGAAGCGGGTGCGCTCCTCGTCGGTCAGCGCGTCGAGCCCGGCCGACGCCTGCTCGTCCGTGGAACTTGCGGTCAGGCGCTTGGCCTGCGCCAGTTTGCCGGCAAGATCCGGGTGGGCGACGAGAACACCGAGGCGCTGCTCGTCGCTTGCGGCGCGGAACTGGAAGGTGAGCGCCGCAGCAAGGCCCACGGCGGTATCGTTAGCCGGCGAAAGTTCTTCCGACCAGGCGCGGCGCGCGATCCAGGGGGAATGCTCGAAGATGTCGCCGAAGCGCTGGACGAAATCCTCCTCCGCCATTTGCGAAGGACGCTCCGAAAGCGGCTGCGGCGGATGGGTCTTCGCCCAGTGCTCGGCAATGTCCACGCGCCTGGAAATCCAGACCTTCTCATGGCTCTGGATGTAGTGGATGAAGCGGGCAAGCGCCATGACGCGGCCGGGGCGACCCATCAGGCGGCAGTGCAGGCCGATGCTCATCATCTTCGGGTTGCCCGCTTTGCCCTCGGCATAGAGCGCGTCGAAACTGTCCTTCAGATAGGTGAAGAACTGGTCGCCGCTGTTGAAGCCCTGCGGCGTGGCGAAGCGCATGTCGTTGGTATCGAGCGTATAGGGGATGATGAGCTGTTGCCGGCCGTTGTGCTCGTACCAGTAGGGCAGGTCGTCGGAATAGGTGTCGGAGATGTAGTCGAAGCCGCCGGTCTCGGCGACCAGATCGACCGTGTTGACCGAACAGCGGCCCGTATACCAGCCACGCGGCCGCTCACCGGTGACGAGCGTGTGCAGTCGGATCGCCTCGGCGATCGCTTCGCGCTCCTCCTCCGGCTTCATGTCCTTGTGCTCGACCCATTTCAGCCCGTGCGAGGCGATTTCCCAGCCGGCCTCGATCATCGCCGCGACCTGGGCGGGCGAGCGCTTGAGGGCGGTCGCCACGCCATAGACCGTAACGGGTACGTTCTTTTCCGTGAGCAGCCGGTGCAGGCGCCAGAAGCCGGCGCGCGCGCCGTATTCGTAGATCGATTCCATGTTCCAGTGGCGCTGGCCCGGCCATTGCGCGGCACCAACAATTTCCGACAGAAAAGCTTCGGAGGCCGCATCGCCATGCAGCACGCAATTCTCCCCGCCTTCCTCGTAGTTCAGCACGAATTGCACGGCCACGCGCGCTTCACCCGGCCATGCGGCCTTGGGCGGGGTCTGGCCGTATCCGTGCATGTCGCGGCAATATCGCATGGAACGCTCCTCCAAACGTTTATGATGACCAATGTCTAACCCGGAATCGGGCGCACCATTCCTCAGGAAATTTTGAAAGTCTCGAACGATACTGCTGCTTCTCAGGGGAATGCGCCTGACAGATAGTGGGAAGGAGGAGCGCTGTGCTCGGGAGGAAAACATGCAGTCTCATTCGAACGGAGCCGGCCGGCTCACGACCCACGTTCTGGACACCGCGCGCGGCAAGCCGGCAGAAGGTCTGCGCATCGAACTGTACCGTGTCGAGGGCGATGCGTTCCATCTCCTGAAGACCACCGAGACGAACGATGACGGCCGCTGCGATGCACCGCTTCTGTCGGGCGAGACCATGAAGGCCGGCACCTACGAGCTGCGTTTCCACGCCGGCGACTATCTCGGCCGCACGGCGGATGGCCCGCTGTTCCTCGATATCATTCCCATCCGCTTCGGGCTTGCCGATGAAGGCGCGCACTACCATGTGCCGCTGCTCGTCTCGCCGTTCAGCTATTCCACCTACCGCGGGAGTTAATCCATGGCCGTCGAAATCCGCTCCGAGCTGCGCTTCATCCTGAACGGCAAGGACGTGGCCCTTCGCGATGTCGCACCGGACCACACGCTGCTCGACTGGCTGCGCCTCTCCCGCCTGCTGACAGGCACCAAGGAAGGCTGCGCCGAGGGCGACTGCGGCGCCTGCACCGTTCTGGTCGGCCGCCTGACGCCAGAGGGCGGTCTCGTCTACGAGGGCGTCAATGCCTGCATCCGCTTCATGGGCTCGCTCGACGGCTGTCATGTGGTGACGGTCGAGCATGTCGCCGCCCGCGACGGCCACCTGCACCCGGTGCAGCAGGCGATGGTGGATTTTCACGGCTCGCAATGCGGCTTCTGCACGCCGGGCTTCGTCATGTCGCTTTATGCGCTGTGGATGCAGACACCCCATCCGAGCGACCAGCAGATCGAGACGGCGCTCCAGGGCAATCTCTGTCGCTGCACCGGCTATGAGCCGATCCTGCGCGCGGCGCGCGCCATCTCCAGCTATGGCGGGACGGAGAAGGATCCGCTTCTGACTGAACGCGCAACGATGATCGCGCGCCTCAAGGCGCTGCGGGACGGTGCGCGCGTCGAGATCGCCGACGGCAAACACCGGCTGGTCGTACCGGCCGGCCTCGACGATTTTGCTGGCGTGCTGGAGGCAACGCCGACCGCGACCGTGGTCGCCGGCTCCACCGATGTCGGCCTCTGGGTCACCAAGCACATGCGGGATATCTCGCCGGTGGTCTTCATCGCCGGGCTCGACGAGCTGAAGTCGATCACCGTCAAGGACGGCACGGTCTCGATCGGCGCCGGCGTCACCTATTCCGAGGCGATCGACACGCTGTCCCAGCATATTCCGGCGCTCGGCCCCCTGATCAACCGTATCGGCGGCCAGCAGGTGCGCAATATGGGCACGATCGGCGGCAACATCGCCAATGGCTCGCCGATCGGCGACACGCCGCCGGCGCTGATCGCGCTCGCCAGCACGCTCACCTTGCGCAAGGGGTCGGTTCGGCGCACCATTCGCCTGGAAGACTACTTCATCGCCTATGGCAAGCAGGATCGCCAGCCCGGCGAATTCGTCGAATCCGTGCATGTACCGGCACCGGCCGCGGCGGAAAAGTTCGCCGTCTACAAGGTGACCAAGCGGCGCGACGAGGACATCACGGCGACGCTTGGCGCCTTCCGCCTGGCACTTGCCGCCGATGGCACGGTGGCCGAAATCTGTATCGCCTATGGCGGCATGGCGGCGACGCCGAAGCGGGCCTTCGCCGTTGAAAAGGCACTTGTCGGCCAGCCCTGGACCGAGGCCACGGTGGAAGCGGCAATGGAAAAGTACGCGGAAGACTATGCGCCGCTGACCGACATGCGTGCCACCGCCGAATACCGCGCGCTGGTGGCGAAAAACCTGCTTCTGCGGTTCTTTATGGAAACGACATCCAGCGATGCACCCGCACAGGTGTCCAGATACGAGGCTGCGTGAGCCATGAACAAGCACACTCCTGATCTCAAGGCAGAAAAGATCGAAGGCGGCGTCCATGCGAGCATCCGCCACGATTCCGCGCACAAGCATGTCGCCGGTTCAGCCGTCTATATCGACGACATCACCGAACCCGCCAGCACGCTGCATGCCGGCTTCGGACTGTCGACCGTCGCGCACGGCATCCTGAAGTCGGTCGATCTTTCGGCGGTGCGGGCGGCCCCCGGCGTCGTCGACGTGCTGACGCATGAAGACGTGCCCGGCGTCAACGACATCTCGCCGTCCTACATGAACGACGACCCGGTGCTCGCCAATGGCAAGGTCGAGTTCCACGGCCAGCCGATCTTCTGCGTGATCGCGGAAACCCGCGAACAGGCCCGCCGCGCTGCGCGGCTCGCCAAGATCGAATACGAGGAACTGCCGGCCGACATCGACATCTGGGACCTCGACGTCAAGACGCACCGGCAGGTCGTCACGCCGCTGACGCTGAAGCGCGGTGACGCGGCGGCAGCGCTTGAAAGCGCGCCGCGCCGCGTGACGGGCCGCATGCGGCTTGGCGGCCAGGACCATTTCTATCTCGAAGGTCAGGTCTCGCTTGCCGTTCCCGGCGAGGACGACGAAGTGCTCGTCTACTGCTCGACACAGGGCCCGAGCGAGACGCAGCACATGATCGCGCACGCGCTCGGCGTGCCGAGCAATGCGGTGACGGTGGAAGTGCGCCGCATGGGCGGCGGCTTCGGCGGCAAGGAAACCCAGGCGAACCAGTGCGCGGCGCTTGCCGCCATCGCCGCCAAGAAGCTGAACCGTGCCGTCAAGGTGCGGCTCGACCGCGACGAGGACATGGTCGCGACCGGCAAACGGCATGATTTCGCCATCGACTACGATGTCGGCTTCGACGACGAGGGTCGCATCCTCGGCATCGATTATACGTTTGCATTGCGGGCTGGCTTTTCCGCCGACCTGTCCGGTCCGGTCGGTGACCGGGCGCTGTTCCACTGCGACAACGCCTATTTCTTCCCGCATGTGCATGCCAAGTCGGCGCCGCTCTACACCAACACGGTGTCCAACACGGCGTTCCGCGGTTTTGGCGGCCCGCAGGGCATGGTTGGCGCGGAACGCGTCATCGACGAGGTGGCCTTCGCCGTCGGCAAGGACCCGCTCGAAATCCGCAAGCTGAATTTCTACGACGCAATGGGCGTCGAAGGAGACCGCAACCTCACGCCGTACCACCAGAAGGTCGAGGACTGCATCATCCAGCGCATCGTCGCAGAACTGGAAGAAAGTGCGGATTACGCCGGGCGCCGCAAGGCGATCGCCGAATTCAACGCGAAGAGCCGCATCGTCAAGCGCGGGCTTGCGCTGACGCCGGTGAAATTCGGCATTTCCTTCACCAAGACGGAATCCAACCAGGCCGGCGCGCTGGTGCATGTCTACACGGACGGCTCCGTGCACATGAACCACGGCGGCACGGAAATGGGCCAGGGCCTGCACCTGAAGGTGGCGCAGGTGGTGGCGGAAGAGTTCCAGATCGATCTCGACCGGGTGAAGATCACGGCGACGACGACCGCCAAGGTGCCGAACACCTCGCCGACCGCCGCCTCCTCGGGCGCCGACCTCAACGGCATGGCGGCGCAGGATGCCGCGCGCCAGATCAAGGACCGGCTGATCGATTTCGCGGCGGAAAGCCATCAGGTGCCGCGCGACCAGGTGGTGTTCCTGCCGAACCGGGTGCGCATCGGTAACGCGGAAATCTCCTTCAACGAACTGGTCAAGAAGGCCTATATGGCCCGCGTCCAGCTCTCGGCGGCCGGCTTCTACAAGACGCCGAAGATCCACTGGGATCGCTCGAAGGGCCGCGGCCATGCCTTCTACTATTACGCCTATGGTGCGGCCTGTTCGGAGGTGTCCGTCGACACGCTGACCGGCGAATATATCGTCGAGCGCACCGACATTCTGCACGACACCGGCCGTTCGCTGAACAAGATCATCGATATCGGCCAGATCGAGGGCGGCTTCATCCAGGGCATGGGCTGGCTGACGACGGAGGAACTGTGGTGGGACGGCAAGGGGCGGCTTCGCACCCATGCGCCCTCCACCTACAAGATCCCGCTCGCATCGGATCGCCCAAAAATCTTCAACGTCGCGCTGACCGACTGGTCGGAGGCCTATGAGCCGACGATCCACCGCTCCAAGGCGGTCGGCGAGCCGCCGCTGCCGCTCGGCCTTGCCGTGCTGCATGCGCTGTCGGATGCGGTAGCGAGCGTGGCGGACCACAAGATCTGCCCGCGTCTCGATGCGCCAGCTACGCCCGAATGCGTGCTGATGGCGATCGAGCGGCTGAAAGCCGCCCGAGCAAATCCAGGAAAAGTGTGATGCGGTTTTCCGTCCGGAATTGCGACCAAGAAAAGCAGGGGTGATGTCATGCCGGCCGCTCGCGAAGACATCCGGGATTTCCTGCGCCGCGAGCCGGGAGCGATCCTGGTCGAAGTGACGGGTGCCGCGGGCTCTACGCCGCGCGACACCGATGCCTGGATGCTGGTATCGGAGCGGGCGATCTTCGCGACGATCGGCGGCGGGCAGCTGGAATATATGGCGATCGACCAGGCGCGCCGGGCGCTGCGCTCCGGGTCGGCCGCCGAGCCGATGAACGTGCCGCTCGGGCCGGAGATCGGCCAATGCTGCGGCGGCCGGGTCGGGCTGTCCTTCACCGCCCTCAATCCGGCCCTCGCGAAAGACCTGATCGACCGCAGCGACCGGGAAATGGCGTCGCGGCCGCATGTCTATGTCTTCGGCGCGGGCCATGTCGGCGATGCGCTGGCCATGGCGCTGTCGCTTGCGCCGCTGCGCGTCGTGCTGGTGGATACGCGCGAGGATGAACTCGTCGCCTGCACGGTGCCGCGTATCGAAACCTGCCTGACGGCGATGCCGGAGGCCGTGGTGCGCGATGCACCGGCCGGCAGCAGCTTCGTCATCCTCACCCACGACCACGCGCTCGATTTCCTCATCACCGCGGAGGCATTGCGGCGGGAGGATGCGGCCTATGTCGGCATGATCGGCTCCAAGACCAAGCGCACGACCTTCCGCAACTGGCTGGCGCGCGAAATCGACCGGCCAGAACTGTTTTCCAATCTCGTCTGCCCGATCGGCGGCACGGCGGTGAAGGACAAGCGGCCGGCGGTCATCGCAACGCTTGCTGCGGCCGAGATCATGACGGCGGCGCTGAGCTGGGTTGCCGCCAAGACGGAGCGCCGGGTGGCGGTCAGTCGCTAGGCGCTTCGGCGGCCGGCTCGTCTGCGAGCAGCTTGCCGATCAGCCGCTGACATCGCTCGGCCATGAAATCGATCATCAGGCGCAGTTTCGGATCCTGGAAGCGCTTGTGCGGATAGATCGCGGCGAGCTGCACGGCGGCGGGCGGCGCGTCCTTCAGGATTTCGACCAGACGGCCTTCCTTCAGATGCGCCTTCACCTCGAACAGCGGCTTGTTGATGATGCCGCGATCCTCCAGCGCCCATTGGGTCAGGACGTCGCCGTCGTCGCTGTCATAGGGGCCGGCGACCTCGAACTTGCGCGGGCCGTCCGCCGTCACCAGCGTCCAGTAGTATTCCTTCGAGCCGGGATAGCGCAGCAGCAGACAGTCGTGTTTGTCGGCAATCAGCGCATCGGCGTTCGCAGGCGTGCCGCGGCGGGCGAGATAGGTCGGTGACGCACAGAGCACGCGTTCGCAATTGAGGATGCCGCGCATGCGCAGGTTCGAATCCTCCAGCACGCCGAGCTTGAAGGCAACGTCGACGCCTTCGGCGAGAATATCGACATTGTGGTCCGACAGGCGCACGCGCACTTCGATATCCGGGTATTTGTCGTGGAATTCCGGGATGCCCGAGGCGATGAGCCGCCGGCCGATGCCGAGCGGTGCGGTGATCCTGAGCGAGCCCTTGGGGTTGCGCGAGAGATCGGCGATCGCCGCTTCCGCCTCGTTGACCGCCTCGATGATCTTCACGGCGCCATCGTAGAACACCCGGCCATGCTCGGTCGGCGAGAGCTTGCGCGTCGTGCGGTTGAACAGCCGCACGCCGAGATGGCGCTCCAGTTCCTTGATGCGATTGCTGGCGACTGCGGGGGTGACGCGCTGGTCGCGCCCTGCTGCCGAAAGGGTACCGAGTTCGACCACACGAACGAAGACGCGCACATTATCGAGATAGGACATGGTTCTTTCTACCACATTGGCGTGCAGATCAAAGTGGGCGTGATCTTATAGATTTTTTTGAAAGTGTTGAGGATTCACCGGGATTTCCGCGAAAATCACTTGATGGCAAACAGGTGCATGGAAAATGGGTGGAGGCCCCTATGTACGAATATGCCATTGCCTGGGACTGGCTCATGTTTGCCGTCCGCTGGCTGCACGTCATCACGGCGATTGCCTGGATCGGCTCGTCCTTTTATTTCGTCGCGCTCGACCTGGGCCTGAAGAAACATCCCGACCTGCCGCCGGGTGCGCATGGCGAGGAGTGGCAGGTTCATGGCGGTGGTTTCTACCACATCCAGAAATACCTGGTCGCGCCGGCCGCGATGCCCGAGCACCTCGTCTGGTTCAAGTGGGAAAGCTACGCCACCTGGCTCTCCGGTTTCGGCATGCTCTGTCTGGTCTATTATGCCGGGGCGGATCTCTACCTGATCGACCCGAACGTGCTCGACGTCTCGAAGCCGGTGGCAATCGCCATCTCGCTCGCGTCGCTTGGCTTCGGCTGGATCATCTACGACCTGATCTGCAAGTCGCCCTTCGGCAACGACAACACGCGGCTGATGGTGGCGCTGTATTTCATCCTGGTCGCGGTGGCCTGGGGTTACACGCAGCTCTTCACGGGCCGCGCCGCCTTCCTGCATCTCGGTGCCTTCACGGCGACGATCATGTCGGCGAACGTGTTCTTCATCATCATGCCGAACCAGCGCGTCGTCGTTGCCGACCTCATCGCCGGCCGCACGCCCGATCCGAAATACGGCAAGATCGCCAAGCAGCGCTCCACGCACAACAACTACCTGACGCTGCCCGTGCTGTTCCTGATGCTGTCGAACCACTATCCGCTGGCCTTCGGCACGGAGTTCAACTGGATCATCGCCTCGCTGGTCTTCCTGATGGGCGTCACGATCCGCCACTATTTCAACACCACATCCGCCAATGCCGGCAATCCGACCTGGACCTGGCTTGCAACGGCGCTGCTCTTCGTCCTCATCATGTGGCTCTCCACGGTGCCGAAGGTTCTGACGGGCGAGACGGCCGATGCCAAGGTCTCGGCTATCCAGCAGCCGTTCATCACGGCGGAAGCCTTCCCGAAGGTGCGTGACACGGTGCTTGGCCGCTGTGCCATGTGCCACGCCAAGGAACCCGGCTGGGAAGGTATGGTCGTGCCGCCGAAGGGCGTCGTGCTGGAGACGGATGGCGACATCGCCAACCATGCGCGCGAAATCTATCTGCAGGCCGGCCGGTCGCACGCCATGCCGCCGGCCAATGTCACCCAGGTTTCGGACGAGGAGCGCAAGCTCTTCGTCGCCTGGTACGAAAGCGCTGTGAGCGGGGAGAAAACCCAATGAGCGAACTGCTGATCCGTGGCCGTGTACTGACCTTCGTCAATGAGCCGCAGGGCATCGACGATACTGCCTCCTATCGCTACTTCGAGGACGGAGCGGTGTTCGTGCGGGGCGGCAAGGTCGTCGAGGCCGGCGACTACGCGGATGTCAGCAAGCGTGCCGGTGCCGAGGTCGAGATTGCGGACCACCGCCCGAACCTCATCCTGCCCGGCCTGATCGACACGCATCTGCATTTCCCGCAGACCCAGGCGATCGCCTCCTATGGCGCCCAGCTTCTCGAATGGCTGAACACCTATATCTTCGTCGAGGAGCAGAAGTTTTCACGCCCCGCCCATGCGGCGGCCGTGGCGGATCGCTTCATGGACGAGCTTTTGTCCAACGGCACGACGACCGCGGTCGCCTACTGCTCGGTGCATCCGGAAAGTGTCGAGGCCTATTTCTCGGCGGCCGAAGCGCGCGGCATGCGCATGATCGGCGGCAAGGTGATGATGGACCGCAATGCGCCGGACGCACTGCGCGATACGCCGCAGCAGGGCTATGACGAGACGAAGCGCCTGATCGAGAAGTGGCACGGCCGCGGCCGCGCGCACTATGCGATCAGCCCGCGTTTTGCCATCACGTCGACACCGGAGCAGATGGAGATGAGCCAGGCGCTCGTTGCCGAACATCCGGAATGCTACGTCCAGACGCATCTGTCCGAAAACCGCGACGAGATCGCTTTTGCGACCTCGCTCTATCCGGCGGCCAAGGATTATACAGATATCTATGCCCGTTACGGCCTGCTGAACGACCGCATGCTGCTCGGCCATTGCATCTATCTGAGCGACCGGGAGATTTCGGTTCTCGCCGAGAGCGGCGCCGTCGGCGTCTTCTGCCCGACCTCGAACCTCTTCCTCGGTTCGGGCCTGTTCGACCGCGACCGCTTCGACAAGCTCGGCGCCCGCTGGTCGGTTGCGACCGATGTCGGCGGCGGCACGAGTTTCTCCATGCTGGAAACCATGGACGAGGCCTACAAGGTGCTGCACCTGCAGGGCCAGCGGCTGACGCCGTTTGCCTCCTTCTACCGCATGACGCTCGGCAATGCCCGCGCGCTCGGCCTCGACAACCATATCGGCTCGCTGCATGCGGGCGCGGATGCGGATATCGTCGTGCTCGATTCCAGCGGCAAGTCGGCGATGGAATACCGCATGCAGACGGCCACGTCGCTCGCCGAAGAACTCTTCATTCTTCAGACCATGGGTGATGACCGCTGCGTGGCGGAAGTCTATGTCGCCGGCAAGCCCATGAAGGGCAAGGCGGCCAAGCGTGCGGCTGCGGCAAGCCGCCTGCTCGAAAGCGCCTGACTATTTGAGGGTGCAGACACCATTCGCGCCGCCGTGTCCGGTATAGGAAACGGCGGGCGAACCATCCGGGTTGATCGAGAGCGAAATCGTCACCCCGTGGCCCTTGGCCTCATAATAGTTGTCGTTGAAGACGTGCAGCTTGGCTTCCGTGCCATTGATATAGATCGGCCCGCCCTCGTCGGCATGAACTTCGATATTGCCGGGACAGGTGGCGTTGACGAGCGGGATCTTTGCAACAGCGGGACTTGCTGCAAGAAGTGCGAAGGCGGCGATGGCAAAACGGGCTTTGGCTATCATCGGCAAATCCTCTCGTGACTACGCCGCGTAGACTGGCCGATAAGGCTTTAAAGTCAAGCGCGCTTCGCCCGCCCGCCCATCGCCTTGGTCAGCCCTTCCGCCGCCGCGCGAACGACCGGCCCGAAGGCGTCGACCTTGCTGTCGGGCAGCCGCACCGCCGGACCCGACACCGAAATGCCGGCGACCGCCTCGCCATATTCGTCGAAGATCGGGGCGGCCACGCAGCGCATGCCGAGCGTGTGCTCCTCGTCATCGATCGACCAGCCGCGGATGCGGATCCTTGCAATATCCTCCAAGAGCGTCGGCACGGAATCGCGCGTCTTGTCGGTGAAATGCTGCAGGGTGCGGCCGGCGAGCAGCGCCTCGATGCGGGCGTCGGGCCAGGTCGAGAGGATCGCCTTGCCGATGCCCGAGGCATGGATCGGCCCGCGCCGGCCGGGGCGGAAGAAGGCGCGCATCGGCGCATGGCTTTCCACCTGCGAGA
This sequence comes from Shinella sp. CPCC 101442, assembly GCF_024704725.1. Lineage (GTDB taxonomy): Bacteria > Pseudomonadota > Alphaproteobacteria > Rhizobiales > Rhizobiaceae > Shinella. The sequence continues at coordinate 69,965 of NZ_JALIQS010000004.1, forward strand.
TGAAGACCACGTCGCCGTCGTCCTCGATGGCGATATTGGCCGTCTCGCCGCAGCCTTCCATCAACTGCTTGAGGAACGGCCGGCTGATCGTGCCGAGCTTGCGAAAGCGCAGATAGGCGGTGCCGATCTCGAAGGCCTTGACGCCGATCGTCCAGGCGCCCGTCTCGCCGTCATGGGTGACCATGCCGTGCTGGGCAAGCGAGGTCAGCAGCCGGTGCACCGTGGAGGGCGCCATGCCGGACTGGTCGGCAAGATCGGTCAGGGCAGCACCATCCGCCTGTGCCACCAGCTCCAAGAGCTTGAGGCTGCGATCCAGCACCTGTACGGAGGAGGCCACCGCATTTTCCGCCGGTTTGCGCCCCGGCCTGCCCCGCGTCTTTTCCTGATGCTCTGCCATGTCATTTCTCCTGTCCGCCGCAGTCATGACATAGCCGGCCCGCGTCGATTGTTCCAGTTTCGTTGAAAATGTTTATTTCCATCTGATGGGATTGATTTCCATTTTATGATTGCGCCGGGTCATAAATGCGTTACCTTCCATCCCAAGAGACGGAGGAAATCCCATGGCTAAAATGCGTGCTGTCGATGCTGCGGTACTGGTTCTGGAAAAGGAAGGTATCGATTGTGCCTTCGGTGTTCCGGGTGCAGCGATCAATCCCTTCTATTCGGCGCTGAGGGCGCGCGGCACGGTTCGCCATGTTCTCGCCCGTCACGTCGAAGGCGCAAGCCATATGGCGGAAGGTTACACCCGTGCCCGTGCCGGCAATATCGGCCTGTGCATCGGCACCTCGGGTCCTGCCGGCACCGACATGATCACCGGTCTTTATTCGGCTCAGGCCGATTCGATCCCGATCCTCTGCATCACGGGCCAGGCGCCGCGCGCCCGCCTCGACAAGGAGGATTTCCAGGCCGTCGATATCGCCAAGATCGCAGCGCCCGTCACCAAGTGGGCAGTCACGGTCATGGAGCCGGGTCTCGTTCCCTACGTCTTCCAGAAGGCGTTCCACACCATGCGTTCGGGCCGTCCCGGCCCGGTCCTGGTCGACCTGCCGATCGACGTCCAGCTCGCCGAAATCGAATTCGATATCGATGCCTATGAGCCGCTCGAGCCCTACAAGCCGGCCGCAACGCGGGTCCAGGCCGAAAAGGCGCTCGCCATGCTGAACGCGGCCGAACGCCCGCTGATCGTTGCCGGTGGCGGCATCATCAATGCGGACGCCTCGGACCTGCTGGTCGAATTCGCCGAAATCACCGGCGTTCCGGTCATCCCGACGCTGATGGGCTGGGGCACGATCCCCGACGACCATCCGCTGATGGCCGGCATGTGCGGCCTGCAGACCTCGCATCGCTACGGCAACGCGACGATGCTCGCCTCCGACTTCGTTCTCGGCGTCGGCAACCGCTGGGCCAACCGCCACACCGGCAATGTCTCGACCTACACGGAAGGCCGCACCTTCGTTCACGTCGACATCGAGCCGACCCAGATCGGCCGCGTCTTCACGCCCGATTTCGGTATCGTCTCGGATGCGGGTGCAGCACTGAAGGTCTTCCTCGACGTTGCGACGGAGTGGAAGGTTGCCGGCAAGCTGCGCGACTGGTCCGGCTGGGCCGAGGAATGCCGCGAGCGCAAGCGCACCATGCTGCGCAAGACCCATTTCGACCAGGTGCCGCTGAAGCCCCAGCGCGTCTACGAAGAGATGAACAAGGCCTTCGATCGCGACACCTGCTACGTTTCGACCATCGGTCTGTCCCAGATCGCCGGCGCGCAGTTCCTGCACGTCTACAAGCCGCGCAACTGGATCAATTGCGGCCAGGCCGGCCCGCTCGGCTGGACGCTGCCGGCAGCGCTCGGTGTTCGTGCCGCCGACCCGGATCGTCCGATCGTCGCCCTGTCGGGTGACTACGACTTCCAGTTCATGATCGAGGAACTGGCCGTCGGCGCCCAGCACAAGCTGCCCTACCTGCATGTCGTCGTGAACAACTCGTATCTCGGCCTCATCCGCCAGGCCCAGCGCGGCTTCAACATGGACTTCGAAGTCTCGCTCGCCTTCGACAACATCAATGCGACCGCGGATTCGGAAGCCGGCTACGGTGTCGACCATGTCGCGGTTGCCGAAGGCCTCGGCTGCAAGGCCATCCGGGTGCGCAGTGCCAACGAGTTCCAGGAAGCCTTCGCCACGGCGCAGAAGCTGATGAAGGAGCACCAGGTTCCTGTGGTCATCGAGTTCATCCTCGAGCGCGTCACCAACATCGCCATGGGTGCCGACATCAACGCCGTCGTCGAGTTCGAGGAGCTTGCCGAACGCGGCGAAGACGCCCCGACCGCCACGTTCGCCCTGCTGGATTGAGGACAAGCAATTCCAGGAAAAGTGTGAAGCGGTTTTCCGTTCGGAATTGCGACGAAAAAGGAAGAACACCATGCCGAAATTTGCGGCCAACCTGACCATGCTCTTCAACGAGGCGCCCTTCATGGAGCGCTTCGGCCTCGCCGCCAAGGCCGGCTTCGAAGGGGTCGAGTATCTCTTCCCCTATGATTTCGACAAGGATGCGATCTGTGCCGAACTCGACAAGAACGGCCTGACGCAGGTGCTGCACAACCTGCCGGCCGGCAACTGGGCCGGCGGCGAGCGCGGCATCGCGGTCCTGCCGGATCGCGTCGACGAGTTCCGCCAGGGCGTGGCCAAGGCCATCGACTATGCGACGACGCTCGGCTGCAAACAGGTCAACTGCCTGTCGGGCATTGCGCCTGCCGGCGTGCCGGACAGCGTGCTGCGCTCGACCTTCGTGGCCAACCTGAAGCTCGCCGCAACGGAACTCGGCAAACACGGCATCAAGCTGCTGATCGAGCCGATCAACCACTTCGACATTCCGGGCTTCTACCTCAACACCCCGGACCAGGCCGCCTCGATCATCGCGGAAGTCGGCTCGGACAACCTGTTCATCCAGTACGACCTCTACCACCAGCAGCGCACCGAGGGCGAACTGATCGGCACGTTCAGGAAGCACCAGGCCAGGATCACCCACGTGCAGCTCGCCGACAATCCGGGCCGCAACGAACCGGGCACCGGCGAGATCGCCTATCCCTTCGTGTTCAAGACGCTCGATGCGCTCGGCTACGACGGCTGGATCGGCTGCGAATACAAGCCGCGCGCCACCACGCAGGAAGGCCTCGGCTGGCTGGCCGAAGTCGGCCGCTGAGCACAGCAATTCCAGCGGTTTTGCGTCCGGAATTGCGCAAAACAAGCAAATAGTTTCAAGATTGGGAGTTTAGATCATGGCAAATATCGGTTTCATCGGCCTCGGCATCATGGGTACCCCCATGGCGCGCCATCTGCAGAACGCCGGCCACACGGTCGTCACCTCGAAGTTCTTCATCCCGCCGCACAAGGACCTGGTCGATAACGGCCTGCAGATCGTCGACAGCCCGAAGGCGCTGGCCGAGACCGTCGACACGATCATCCTCATGCTGCCCGACACCCCGGAAGTGCAGGACGTGCTGTTCGGCGAGAACGGCGTCGCCTATGGCCTTTCGGCCGGCAAGCTCGTCATCGACATGAGCTCGATCTCGCCGATCGAGACCAAGGAATTCGCCAAGAAGGTCCGTGCGACCGGCGCCGAATATGTCGATGGCCCGGTCTCGGGCGGTGAAGTCGGCGCCAAGAACGCCTCGCTCTCCATCATGGCCGGTGGCTCGCAGGAAAGTTTTGACCGGGCGCTGCCGCTCTTCCAGCTGATGGGCAAGAACATCACGCTGGTCGGCGACTGCGGTGACGGTCAGGTGACCAAGGTCGCCAACCAGATCATCGTGGCGCTGACCATCGAAGCGGTTGCCGAAGCCCTCGTCTTCGCCTCGAAGGCCGGTGCCGATCCGGCCCGCGTGCGCGAAGCGCTGATGGGTGGCTTTGCCTCCTCGCGCATTCTCGAAGTTCATGGCGACCGCATGGTCAAGCGTACATTCGATCCTGGCTTCCGCATCTCGCTGCACCAGAAGGACCTCAACCTGGCTCTCCAGGGCGCCAAGGCGCTGGGCGTTTCGCTGCCCAACACCGCCTCGACGCAGGAACTTTTCAACCAGTGCGCCGCCCACGGCGATGCGGGCCTCGATCACTCAGGTCTCGTCACGGCGCTGGAGCGCATGGCGAACCACGCCGTCGCATGACGGCCTGACCGGGCGGGGAGGGGAGCCCCGCCCGGTCACCCCTTCTGGAGGAGGAGACGTAGCCCCTCATCCCGCCGCACCATTTCTCATCCGTGAGGTGGCGCCGGCTTGCGGATGAGGGGCTATGTTTTATAAGACCTGCGCACCGCAGCTTGGAGGAACCGCATGCCGCCCATCGCCGATCCGCGCGCCTTTCTTGAAAACCTGTTCTCCGTCGCGGTCGCGGCCGCCGACCCGGACAAGGTTCTTGCCGCCAACCTGCCGGAAAAACCGAAGGGCCGCACGGTGGTGATCGGCGCCGGCAAGGGAGCCGCGCAGATGGCCCGCGCCTTCGAACGCCTGTGGGATGCGCCGCTGACCGGCGTGATCGTCACGCGCTACGGTTATGCCGTGCCTTGCGAACGCATCGACGTCCTCGAAGCCGCCCACCCGGTGCCCGACGACAGCGGCCTGCTCGCCTCCGGCCGCCTGATGGCCGCCGTGCGCGGCCTCACCGAAGATGACCTCGTCGTGGCGCTGATCTGCGGCGGCGGCTCGGCCCTGCTGCCGGCCCCCGCCGGCGACCTGACGCTGGCCGACGAGATCGCCGTCAACAAGGCGCTGCTGGCCTCCGGCGCGCCGATCAGCGCCATGAACGCCGTGCGCAAACAGGTCTCGCGCATCAAGGGCGGCCGGCTTGCGGCGCTTGCGCACCCGGCCCGGGTCGTCTCGCTGGTCGTCTCCGATATTCCCGGCGACAATCCCGCCCTCGTTGCGTCCGGCCCGACGATTGCCGATGCCACCACGCGCGCCGACGCGCTGCGCCTCATCGAGCGTTACCGTCTCGAACTGCCCGAGGGCGTGATGCGCCATATCCGCGACGGCAAGGACGAACCGCCGCTGCCGAGCGACGCATGTTTTGCCCGCAATGAGGTGAAGCTCGTCGCTTCCGCCGCCGTGTCGCTGGAGGCCGCCGCCGAAGCCGCACAAAAGGCCGGCGTCGAAGCCGTCATCCTGTCCGATGCCATCGAGGGCGAGGCCTCCGAAGTCGGCCGCGTGCATGCTGCCATCGCCGCCGAAGTGGTGCGCCGCGACCGGCCGTTCAAAAAACCCGTGCTCATCCTTTCGGGCGGTGAAACCACCGTGACGATCAAGGGCAAGGGCAAGGGCGGCCGCAACGGCGAATTCCTGCTGTCCTTCGCCTGCGCCACCGATGGCCTCGACGGCCTCTTTGCGCTTGCCGCCGATACGGACGGGATCGACGGTTCGGAAGACAATGCCGGCGCCTTCGCCGACGGTACCACCGTCGCGCGCCTCGCCGACAAGGGCAAGGACGCCGCCGAGTTTCTCTCCCGCAACGACAGCTGGACCGTCTTCGACGCGCTCGGCGACCTCTTCGTGCCTGGACCGACCGGCACGAATGTCAACGATTTCAGGGCGATCCTGATCCAGTAGCCCCAAACGAAAACAGCCCCGGCTTGCCGGGGCTGTTTTGTATTCGGCGGATGCCGATCAGGCGGCCGGCTGCTTGGTCTTGCGCAGATAGGGCAGCACCGTGTCGAAGGAGCCGAAGCGCGCGATGGCGTCCTCGTTGGAAACGGCGGCGGTGATGATGACGTCGTCGCCCTGCTGCCAGTTGGCAGGCGTTGCGACCTGGTGCTTGCTGGTAAGCTGAATCGAATCGATGGCGCGCAGGATTTCCGCAAAATTGCGGCCGGTCGTCATCGGGTAGGTGAGGATCAGCTTGATCTTCTTGTCCGGACCGATGACGAAGACCGATCGCACCGTGGCGTTGTCGGCGGGCGTGCGGCCCTCGGAACTGTCACCGGCAGCGGCCGGCAGCATGTCGTAGAGTTTCGCGACCGCCAGGTCCTTGTCGCCGATCAGCGGATAATCGACGTCGAAGCCGGTGGCGGTGCGGATGTCGGCCTTCCACTTGGTGTGGCTGTCGACCGGATCGACCGAGATGCCGATGATCTTGACGCCGCGCTTGCGGAACTCGCCCTCGATACCGGCCATGGCGCCGAGCTCGGTGGTGCAGACGGGGGTGAAGTTCTTCGGATGCGAGAAGAGCACGGCCCAGCCATTGCCGATCCACTCGTGGAAATTGATCGTGCCGGCGGTGGTTTCGGCGGTGAAGTCCGGAGCGATGTCGTTGATACGAAGGCTCATGGGTCTCGTCCTCTCTGTCGTGCGGGATCGCAGGTCAGGCCCGCGAAAAGTGTATCCGGGCGGTTAGATAGACCGAAAAGCGCGGCTTGCCTATAGCGGCAGGGCGTGACCGGGAATGGACCGGCAAGTGCATCTTTGCGCCGTTTTCGCCGCCGGAAAGACGGCTTTCGGCGAGTCCAACGCCTTGCGCCAAACCGTTCCACGAAGCCGCCTTCGCGTGGAAAGCCGATTTTATTTTGCCGCAGGGGCAAAGCGGGCTTTTCAGTCGATCTCGGCGCGCCCGCTGGTGAGATCCACGATCAGCCGGCGCGCTTCCTCCGCCCGGTCCGTCGGGATGCGGAAGAAGAGACGCGCGCCGCTTTCGTGGAAGACCTCGTCGTCGACGACAAGTCCCGGCAGGGCCGCAAGTCGTGCCTTGACCAGCGCAAGATCGGAAAAGCCGAGCGAGACGGACAATGCGGCACGCTCGACATATTCGGTCTTGGCGGCAGCCCGCAGGCACAGGGCGGCGGTGCCGCCATAGGCGCGCATCAGCCCGCCGCTGCCAAGCAGGATGCCGCCGAACCAGCGCGTGACCACGACCAGCGCTCGGTCGAGCGCCTGTCCGTCGATGGCTTGCAGGATCGGTTTGCCCGCCGTGCCGCTCGGCTCGCCGTCGTCGCTGAAACGGTAGGCCTGCCCGATGCGCCAGGCCCAGCAATTGTGGTTGGCCGAAAGATCGGAAACCTCCGCCAGCCGCAGCTTTGCCTCCGCCTCATTTTCGACCGGACAGGCGATCGCAAGGAACCGGCTCTTGCGGATCTCCTGCTCGAAATGTTCGGTCTGGTCCAGCGTGTACAAGGCGGCGTCCATTGGTTTCACACGCCTCGTAGCCGCTCAGGCGTCCGCGCATCAAGTGCAGAATAATGCATAAATTCTATAGACTATTGACAGTCGCCACGATTCCGCCATGATGTTTGCCGGGACGTTAAGGAAACGGAGTAGCGCATGATCTATCTCGGCGGCGTGACGCTTGGTTATTTCAACCTCTATCCGGTCGGCTTCCAGCCGAAGGACGAACAATCGCGCGAGGCCGATACGGCCGGCGGCATCACCGAAGAACGCCTGCCGCTCGAAGGCAGCCGCCTCTCGTCTGCCCGTCGCCCGGTGCAGTGGCCGCTGCACGTCTTCTTCTGAGGCCTGGGCGCCTACAGGAAATGACAGGTGATTTCCTGTGGGCGGATTTTCCCGGTTCGATCCGGACCGGGAAAGATGTGCCGGTTTTTCCGGGGTCATTCATCCTGCATTAAGGTTTTGTAGACAAATTGCGTGAGACGGGCGGGAGACCGCGCCGTTGCCGCCACCACCGATCGTTTGCAAGGCCTGCTCATGTTTCCGGACGATCCGGTTCTCCTCCTGTCGATGGTTGTCGCAACGCTCGGCCGCTCCAGCGAGCTGGAGCTGCTGTTTGCTTCGCTCGCCGCCTTCGGCCGGCGCGATTTCGAGATTATCCTCGTCGATCAGAACAAGGACGACCGGCTCGCGCCTGTGGTCGCCGCATGGGCGGACCGTCTGCATATCCGGCATATCAGAACCGACCGCCCGGGTGTCTGTCGAGCCCGTAATCTCGGCGCCGCCGAGGCACGCGGCACCTGGCTCCTCTTTCCCGATGACGATTGCTGGTATCCCGCCGATCTCCTGAAGCGCTTCGACGCGGTTTGCGCCACATCACCCGCCGACTTCTACTGCGGCCGTGCCGTCAATGCCGAGGGCGAGACGATCATGGGGCGCTTTTCATCCGTGCCCCAGCCCATCGAACGGGAAAACGTCTGGACGACGCTGATCGAGTGGATGCTTTTCGTCCGCCGCGAGGCCTTTGCCAAGGCCGGCGGCTTCGATGCCCGCATTGGCCCCGGTTCCGGTACGCCCTGGGGTGCCTACGAGGTGCAGGACCTTGCGCTGAACCTGCTTTCGCGCGGCGCAAGGGGCCGTTACGACCCCGATCTCACCGGCCATCATCCCGACGACCGCCTGCTTGCCGAAACGCCTGACGGCGCGCGAAAAATGCGCGTCTATGGGGCCGGTCTCGGTTACGTCATGCGCAAGCACGGCTATCGTTTCCTCGATTACCTGCCCCATCTCCTTCGCCCCATCGCCGGCATGGCGGTCTATACGTTGACCGGCCGTCCCGCCCTTGCCCGCCGCTCGCGGGAAATCCTCGCCGGTCGCTGGTCCGGCTGGCGCACGGCCCCTGGCGGAACGACGATATCTTAAGGGTTTCGCCATAGGGTTCCTCCTGAAGAACCGTGGGATTGCCACGGTTGCATGCGGCGGATGGAACGACCGATGAGCAAGGGCATCATGTCCAATTCGATCATGAACGCGGCGGCAGGCATGCTGCTGCTGGTGACGGGTTTTGCCTGCTCGATCCTTGTCGCGCGCCTGCTCGGGCCGGAAGCGAACGGCACGATTGCCTTCGCGCTCTGGATCGGCGCCACGGGCGCGCTGGTGGCCGAACTTGGGACGGGCGTGCTGCTGCTGCGCCTCCTGCCGCAATTGAAGGCGCGCGGCGTGGACGAGGCGGGCCGGCGCGGTTTTGCCGCCTATCTTGCCCTGCCGGTCATCGCATCGACGCTCTTGCTCGTCGCGCTCTATTTCGGACTGTCCTTCAAGACCCCGCTGCTCTACGGCACGGATGTCACGACCGGCATCGTCGTGCTCACCGCCACCCTGCTGCTCATCCAGTCGATCGGTTCGTTCTCGAAGAACTTTCTGATCGGCGAACAGCGCGTCGGCACATTCTTCCGCATCACGGCACTCTCTTCCCTGCTCCAGATGACCTTCGTCATCGCAGGCGCCATTTTATACGGCATCGAAGGCGCGCTGTTCGGCTATATCACCGGCCAGTGCGTGCAGTTTCTCTTCACGCTCGGTCTGTTTGGCGTGCGCCGCGACAGCGCGGGCTATCGTCGTCGTTACCTCCTCGCCACCTCCGCGGTGATCTTCGTCGAATATGTCGTGAGCGCGATCTTTCTCAACCGGCCGGAACTGTTCTTCCTGCAGCATTTCCGCTCGCTCGGCGAGGTCGGCTACTATGCCGTGGCGCTGTCGCTTGCCAACCTAGCGCTACAGCTTCCCGTGCAGCTGACGGGCAGCCTGCTGCCCTACTATGCCGAACGGCGCGAGTCCTCCGGCGATACGGCGCACGCGGCCATGTTCGACGGCGTCGTGCGCAGTTTCGCCTATATCACCTTCCCGCTCTGCTTCGGCCTTGCCGCCATCGCGCATCCGCTGGTGACGGCGGTCTATGGCGCGCCCTTTGCCGAGGCCGGCCTGATCGTCGCGATCCTTGCGGCAGGCTCGCCTGCCTATGTGCTCGGCCAGCTCATCACACAGTATCTCTATTCCATGGACCGGGTGAAAATACGCCTCGTCGCCAGCGGTGTCGGCGCCACGCTGATGGTCGTCGGCTGCCTGCTCGTCGTGCCCAGCTGGGGCGGGGCGGGGGCGGCTGCCGTGCGCGGCGTGGTTTTCGCCGTCATGGCCGTGTTGCTCCTGACCGGCGTCGGCCGTGGCGCCATGTCGGCGCGCCTGCCGGTCGTGCTGGTTAAGGTGGCGCTTGCCGGTGCCGGTTGCGGCCTTGCTGCATGGCCCGTCGCGGAGGAGATCGGCGGCTTTGCGGGTGTGGGAGGCGGAATTCTGGCCGGTGCCGTCGCCTATGCGGCGTTGCTGCGCCTGCTGCGCGCCGTGCCGCCGGAAGATGGCGCAGTCATTGACGGCATGCTGAAATCGCTGCCAATGAAGCCCGGCCGCATCGCGCGCCGGTTGCTGGCCTTCGTGGTGCCGCTGCCGGCCGTCCAGCCGGCCGGGGAATGAGGGTGGCATGTATCGGGACGACGGCAAGAGCATAGCAAAGACGGAGAACGTCATCAGGCCCGTCTGGTGTTCCGGCGAGGCCGCGCTTCCTGTCGTCCTCTCGGGAACCGTTGGTCTCTACACGCCGCCGGCCGCCGAAAGCCCGCCGTCCGATGCCGCCGTGCTGTTTCTCAGCCCCTGGGGTTTCGAGGAAATGTGCACGCGAAAACTCTGGCGCCTTCTCGCCGAGCGTGCCGCGGCACAAGGCCTTGCCAGCCTGCGCTTCGACTATCCCGGCACGGGCGATGCGCTCGATCCGGCGACCGTGCCCGATCTCGAAAGCTGGGACCAGGCCACCGTCGAAGCGGCCGACACGCTTCGCCATCTCTCCGGGGCTCGCCGGCTGGTGCTGATCGGCCACGGCCTCGGCGCCACCTTCGCCGCCCGGCTCGGCCCCGCGCTTGGCGCCGAAGCGGCGGTGCTGATGGCCCCGGTCGTCAGCGGTCGTTTCTACCTGCGCGAACTCTCGGCCTGGTCGAAGATGGTGGATGAAGGGCTGGGGCTGCGCCAGGAACAGCGCATTGCCAGCGGCGTCGCCATTGCCGGCCTCGTCCTGCCGGAAAAGATCGCGGAGGCCGTGCGCGGCCTCAATCTGGAGCGGCTGGAAACGCTGCCCTTCGCGAAAGCATTGGTGGTCGAGCGTCCGGGACGGGAGAAGGATGCGGCCTTCGCCGCCCATCTCGCCGGCCTTGGCGCAGACATCTCCCGCTTCGACTATGCCGGCCATGACGATCTTGTTTCCAACCCCACGCTGGCGCATCAGCCGCTGGCGGTGATCGACGGCGTCGCGGAATGGCTCGCGCCGTTTGCCGGCGAAGGCGCAGACGCGGTCGAGACCTTGCCCCGATCGACCCATCTTCTGGGCGACGGTTTTGCCGAAGAGCCGCTGCGTTTCGGTGAAAACGACCGTCTGTTCGGAACGCTCTGCATGCCCCTCCACGCGCGTCGCGGCGCCATCGTCCTGCTCTTCGGCACGGCCTATGACCGGCAGGCCGGCTGGGCGCGCGGCGTGACGGAAACGGCGCGCTATCTTGCCCGGAACGGGGTTGCCTCGCTGCGCTTCGATGCCGCGAATGTCGGCGACAGCCCTGCGGCCCCGGCGGCGCCGGAGCAGGTCCAGTACAGCGACACCCAGCTTGCCGATGCCCGTGCGGCACTTGATCTTCTGTCGGCGCGCGGTCTCGGGCCGGTCGTCGCCGTTGGCCGGTGCAGCGGGGCCTATCTCGCCTTCCGCACCGCCGTTGCCGACAGCCGCATTGCGAGTGTCGTCCCGGTCAATGCCTATACGTTCCGCTGGGATCCGGACATGTCGGTCGACGAGGCGCTCAGGGCCAATCCGCGCTCGCTCGACGACTACCGCCAGCGCCTGGTCGATCCGGCGACCTTCCGCCGCCTTTTCGCCGGCCAGATCGATCTTGGTCGTGCGCTGCGCAATGTCGGCCTGCAGATCCTTCGCCGGCTTGTCGCGATCGTGCCGGGTCTGGACCGGTTCACCCGCGCCGGGCGGCTGCGGGCAGCGACCCACGGCGATTTTCGCGATCTCGCGGCACGCGCGGTGCCGGTTCTCCTCATCTACAGCGAGGGGGATGTCGGGCTGGAGCGGCTGTCATTGGATTTCGGTCGCGCAGGTCTCTCGCGCCACCGCAATGTCACGGTCGAGATGATTGCCGATGCCGACCACAATCTGTCCCCGCCCGAGGCGCAGGCCGCCTATCGGGCGCTGCTGCTCGAAACGGCGCTGAAAACCGGCTGATTTTCAGAAGGAAACGATCGCTTCGACGGCGATACCGCGGATGGTTCCATGGGGCTTTGCCGCGGGATCGGTGCCGGCGCGCGGCAGAAGCCGGACCGGCCTGACCCTGCCGGGCGCGAGGTGGAACCAGCTGTCATCGGCCAGGAAACCTTCGGCTTCGATGACGACGGATTGCGCAAGACGGTCCGACGAGAGATCGAGCACCCAGCCATCCGCATCCTGCCGAAGGGTTGCCGAGAGGGCAGCGGGCAGGATCGCCTTCGCCCGTCCGCGCGGGAAATGAAACGCCTCGGCCACTGTCCGTCCTTCACCGTCAACGAGCCGTGCCACCGTGACGTCGTGGGCCGGAGGGCCAAAACGGAAGGCGTAGGTCGTATCGAAGAAGGCGCCGAACAGATCGGTTGCCGGGAGCGTGAGCGTCGAGTGCGGAGTGAGCGCGATCTCGCGCCTGCCGGTCACGACCGGCTGGCGGCCATGGCGCAGGCAGGAAAGTTCCAGCGCCAGCTGCTGCTCTCCGGTGCCGTCGTTGAGGATATGCACGTCGAGCCCGTTCGTGCCCTCGTCGGACAGCGTGACCTGCACCGGCCGGAAGGCGCGGCGCAATGCATGCCATGCGGATTTCGGCAGGCCCGTGGCATCCACGATACCCCAGCCGGCGCCTGGCAGCAGGTCCTGAAACGTCCAGACGAGCGCGCCGTTGCAGGTGGATTTTTCGCGGCGCCATTCGGCAAAGGTGGCCTCCATCACCTCGGCGACGACGGCGCGGGAGAGATCGAGGTAGCGGGCCGGGTCCTCGCGGCGCAGACGCGCTGGATCGTGGCCGTAAAGCAGGCCGAGATAGTGATCGCGCACATCCTCGAAGTCCCAAGAGGCACCGCGGTCGCGCGGCACGCGGGCCTTCCAGCGCGGGTCGTGCACGGCGGGTACCGGCAGGTGCGCATCGAGCGTCTGCTGTTCCGGCACGTTGGCAAAGGCAAGGCTTTCCGCGGCAAAGCGCACCTCGGCGCGACGCGCATCCTCCACCGGTCGGCAGTAAGCGCCGACGCCGTAATAGTGCGTCACGCCGACATTGGGCGAGAAGGGCATCGCCCCACCAACAGGCGAATTTTCGACATAGGGCACGTCCGGACGATGCGCCGCGACGAGGGCGGGCAGGATGTCGAGCGTCAGCGGCCCGGCCCAGGCCGTTTCCGGCAGGCCCAGCATCGCCGCCTGCTGGTCGATCTCACTGCCGCCGCAGAGCACGGCAAGCGACGGCGAGGCGGCGGTCGCGTCGAGGAACTGCGCGACCTCCATGCGGACGTTTTCGACAAAGGCCGGATCGTTCGCCGGGTAATCAAAATTCGCGAACTGGAAATCCTGCCAGACCATCAGGCCGAATTCGTCGCACAGCGCAAAGAAATCCGGCGTCTCATAGGCCATCGTGCCGCCGATGCGCAGCATGTTCATGTTGGCGTCGGCAGCAAGTTTCAGCAGCGGCGCGTAGCGGTCGCGGTCGCCCGGCAGGTCGACGATATCGGCAGTGGTCCAGACGGCACCGCGGCAGAAGATTTTGGTGCCGTTGACGCGCAACGCAAAATCCCGGCCGTCAGCGCCGCGGTCGATCTCGATGCGGCGAAAACCGGTGCGGCCGAGTTTTTGCCGCACGCCATCCACCACGAGCGAGATATCGTGCAGAGCCGGCGTGCCGTGCGTGCGCGGCCACCAGGCTTCGACGTCGGGGATGGTGAGGCTGGCGCTGAAACTGCTGTCTCCGTTCGCGATCGCTTCGACGGCGACGCCGGCGCATTCCACCATGGGCGCTGTGGCGCTATCGAGCGTGAAGCCGATCTCCAACTGGCCCTTGCCGTTTTCGTGAAGGCGCGCGGAGAGACGGATATCGGAGGCAATAGCGGGCGTCGGCCGCGACAGGCGCACCGGCCGCCAAGGACCGGCGGCGTGGACCTCCGGGCACCAGCCCGGCATGCGGCCAAGCAGCGTGGTGCGCACGAGCCGCAGGCCCTGCGGTGTGATCATCTGCGGCCGCCAGCGGGCACGGGGACCGCGTTTTTCGAGATGCGGTTTTAGCGCACGGAAACAGAGGGCGAGCCGGTCGTTACCAGTGAGCGTGACGGGCAAGGCATGGGCCACGAACATGCTGTCGGAGGAGAGCACAAGCGCCCCGTTCCACCAGACCTCGGTGATCGTCGCGAGGCCATCGAAATGCAGCACGGCGTCACCCGGTGCTTTGCCCGAGAGGTCGAGCACGTACCAGGCGTCGAGATGGTCGAGCGGTTCGGGCGCGGTGCGATCGAAGCGGCCGGCGCGTTCGAGGGCGCCGGCAACCGTGCCGGGCACGGGGGCATCGAGGACATCGGAAAGGTCTTGCAGCGCGGCGGGGTCAGCGGCAGCGTTGGCCGCTGTCAGGGCCATGCGCCAGCCGGTGGAAAGCGCCTTTCCGATCTCGGACATTCCGTCTTCCTTCAGTCGATGCGGGCAGCAAGGCTCGACATCAAAGTATCCCATGCCTCGATCGCCGGGTCGAGCGCCGTCGCCAGCGGATCGAATTTCCGGCGCGTTACCGCCCGGGCGAGCTGGAACTGCACGGACTTCGCCGTCTCCGAAATTTTTCGCGCGGCGTCGCCGCCATCAAGACCCAGCCAGTCGAGATGGCTGCCGGCCAGCTCGAAATTGGCGCCGAGCTGGCGCAGCGTGTTGAAGGCATATTTGTGGAAGAAGCCGAAGGGGCGCTCCGCAACGGCCTCGACCTGCTTTGGAAACACCTTCGCGAAGGCCGCAACCGGGTTTTCCGTTGGACGCCGGCCGAAATGGAAGGCGAGCAGGCGTTTTGCCTCACGGCGCAGATGCGCTTCGTCGGCCCGCTTTTCCGGGAACTTGGCGAATTCCGTATAGGGCAGGAAGGGAAGATCGTCCGGGCCGTTGTTCAGCTGGAACAGGCCGTCGAAATCCTCGCCTTCCAGCCGGAAGAAGCCGGCATTGTGGAAATAGTCGAGCTGCTTGTTTTCGAGATCCAGCCGGTTGATCGCGACCGTCGTCTTGCCGTGCTCCTGGCGGTAGGCGACGCCGCGGGTATCCGGCATGTAAAAACTGTCCATCTCGACGAGGCAGAGGCGGCCGCGGGCGATCTGGGTCGCGACGTGGTTTTCCACCGTGTCGAAGATGGCGAGTTCCGTCGCGCGGATGCCGTAGAGTGTTTCGAGGTCTTCCAACGGCACCTTGAAGAAGGTGAACTGGTCGCCCTCGAAATCCTGGGTCAGTGAAAAGCCGAGCATCGCCTCCGGGTGAGTGCCGAACGCATTCAGCACCTCGATCCAGAGGTCGACGTAACAATTCGTTTCCGGCCACATGCGCTCCGCATCGTGCAGCGCGTGCGGCCGGTAGGTCTCGGGATTGGCCCCGGCGAAGACGGCAGCCATGCTCAGTCCTGATATCCCAGAACCTTGCGGACATCCGCCGGCCAGGTCGCAATATCCATGCCGTGGCGGGCAAAGAGCGCGAGCGCGATGCGCTCCAGGCCGAAACCGACGCAGGCGGTGTGCGCGACGTCGCCGTTTTCGAGGTTCAGCCCCCACTTCGCGCCAAAGGCGTCCTGGTGGTAGTTGAAGCTCATGCAGGCCGTCGGCTTGGCAGCCGAGGTGACCGGGATCAGCAGCTCGAACTTGAGGTTCTGGTCGCGCTGGTTGTTGGCCATCATGCGGCCGGCGCGGCCGAAGAACGGGTCGTTCGCCACATCCATCGTCACGTCGAGGCCGACCTTGGCCATCATCTCCAGGCCGCGGTCCATCCAGGTCTGGCGGAACTCGGTCACATGCTCCTGCGTGCCCATGCAGACATATTCGCGCATGCGGAAAAGCTGCTGGCGGGCCGGGTCGTTGGAGGGCTCATGACGGAAGCAGTAGGACTGCAGGTCGTAGAGACCACCCTTGGCCGGTAGGCGGCCGCGCTTGGCGATCGTCGGATAGAGCGGATAGCAGGCGGCCGGCGTCAGCACGATGTCGGTCGCCTTCTGGTCCTTCGTCCAGTCGCCACCGACTTCCATGCATTGCAGCAGGCTCATATGGTCGAGATCGGCGCCGCAGAAGGCGTGCACGGTGCCGGCGAGCTGCGGAAAGCTCTTCATGTAGCCGGAGGTCTCGAAATGCGCGCGGTTCATGCCGGGCGGAAAGCGCATGGCTTCCGCACCGTCGGGGCCGCCATAGACGTCGATCAGCCGCTCGAAGCGGGCAATCACGTCCTCGAAGGCGCCGCTGCGGCCATAGAGGCCTTCGACGCCGGTATCGATGAGCAGGCCCGAATCGAAGAGCCTGTCGAGAAGGGAGGTCTGCATATCCATGGTGTCACCCGATCAGGCTGGTGTCCTGCTTGTGGACAAGCAGGAGGTTTGACGTGTTGCCGAGGATGCGGTCGTTGGAAATCATCAGCTGGGCGGAATGGGCATCGCGCAGGTGCCGGCCGATGCTGAACGGCGTGCCGTTCTTGTAGCCCATGATGCCGACGATCAGCATCGCCTGGTTGATGATGGCGAGGATCGTCTCGGAAGAGGCGATCTTCACGTTGTTCATCGCGACCGCAAAGCCCATGGAGGACAGCCGGTCCGGATCGGCCTTGGCGGCTTCGTATTCGCGAAGGCCGGCGATCGTGTTCGACTTGACGAGCTGCAGCAGGTTGGAAGCTTCCGCCAGCCGCAGCGCGCCGGGCGGCGTCACGCCGGGGCTCTTGCGGGCGGCGGCGCGCACGTATGCCTGAGCGCGGGAAACCGCGTTGACGGCGATACCGTACCAGACAGCACTCCACAGCAGGTGCGAGGTAGCGAGCATCGACTGGGCGGCGATCTCGGCGAAGGGTTTGGGAAGGATCTGTTCCTTCGGCGCTTCGCCCTTGAACAGCCAGCCGTCCGAGCAGGTGCCGCGCATGCCGAGCGTATCCCAGACATGGGTCTGCTCCAGCGTGTACTGATCCTTGGTGAAGACGGTCATGACCTGGTCGGTCGAGGCGGCGTCGGTGTGCGCCCGCGACGTGATGAGGATCGCGTCGGCATGCGCGCCGTAGGAAATGACGGTGGCGTCCTTGGTGAGGCGGCAGGTGTCGCCGTCGACCTCGATGGCACAGATGCTGTTGCGCAGGTTGCCGCCGATGCCGCCTTCGGTCGTTGCCGAAGCGAGCAGCAGCTGTTCGTCGGAAACCCGGCGCATGAAGGCCGAATGCCAGCTATCGCCCACGCCGTGCGAGACGAGGCTCGACAGCTTGATGTGGTGCATGGCGAAGACCATGGCGGCGGCCGAGCAGCTCTGGCCGAGCAGCGAGCAGGCTTCCGCGATCTCGGAGACCGAGGCATCCTCGCCACCGAGGCTTTTGGGGATCTGGATGGAGAGCAGCCGTTCGGCGATCATCGCATCGACAGCTTCCCGGGGGAAACGGCCTTTGGCGTCCACGTCGTCGGCATGCACTGCGGCCACGGCGGACACGCGCTGGGCGCGTTCCGCGAAGCTCGTACCGACGGTCATGGTCATTCGGCTGCCTCCGCGCTGCCGGTCAGACCTTCGACCGCCCGCGTGATCGCGGCGATGCTCTGGAAGGACTTGCGGTTCAGGAGATTGTCGGGAAACTCGACGTCGAAGGCTTCTTCGATGCCGAGCATCACCTGTACGGAGGCGAAGGACGACAGGCCTGCGGCATAGAGATCGGCGTCGTCGGCCAACGTCTCGACCGGCACGGGGAGACCGCCGTGTTTGCCCAGAATGTCACGGATCTTCTGCTTCATGTTCTTCTCCATCGCTTTCTTGGCCGGCCCATGGGCTGGCTTCCGTATTCTTCCCAGGAAACATAACCGACGGTTGATAAGATCGACTGAAGGGACATGGATAAGATTTCGTGAAGCGGCACGAGAGAGCGGATCGCCCTGCAACAGGCCTTGCGGGGCTTCTATGAAGAAAGATCAAATGGTGCTGGTTTTTCAGGCGGTTGCGGTGTGGGAACCCTGTCTCGGTGTGGCACGCGTCGATGAGATTGGCATTCCGTTAGCCATACGCCGAAAGCGTGTGGGATTGGCGGTTCCGGGGCTTGAAAAAATGCTTCAGGGAAGGGCGGGGCAGCTTCCGGGTTTCGCGGGCAGGCCGCCACCGGCAATCAGCGCGGCAAGCTGCGGCCGGTCGCCATCGACGGTTGGCTGGATGTTGAGCGGTTCGGTCGCCGGCCACCAGTCGCCACCGGCCCAGTAGGTCCAGCCGGTCCAGACGGCCTGTTTCTGGCCGACGAGCGCCGTCATGCGGGCCAATCCGTCGAGGCAGGCCTTGTCGGCGGAGCCACCGAATTCACCGAGGAAGCCGCGTTTGCCGTTGCGCTTCAGCCAGTCGGTGAAACCCTGGAGGGCCTTCATCGCATCGTCGGCGCGTGCGCAGGTCTCCGCCTTGCCGGAAAAATCGTCGTCGAGATACTGGTGCACCTCGTAGGCGTAGTTGTTCGCGGGATCCTTGATGCCGAGCATGACGGTGCCGTTGGCGCCACCGTCGCGCTCCTGTTCCCAGCTGTGCGCGCCGGTCCAGATCGTGCCGGGCACGAGCACGAGGTTCTTCGCGCCCGTCTCGCGGATGGCGGCCATGGCGGCATTGGCCGAGGCCAGCCATTGCGTCGCCGTCACGTCATAGGGTTCGTTCATCAGGCCGAACTGTACGCCGTCGTCGTCCTTGTAGTCCTCGGCGAGCCGCTTCCAGAGATCGGCGAACGCGCTGTCGGGCACCTTGGCCGAGCCGATCTGGTTATTGCCGTAATAGGCGTAGTTGTGGGGATCGAGAATGACGGTCATGCCGGCGTCGCGCAGCGCCTTGACGGTGGCGGCCAGCCGCTTGCGCTCCGCCTTGTCGAACCCGCGGTTGAGGCGCGGCTGCAGCCGCTCCCACTTGAACGGCAGGCGCACGGCGTTGAAACCCTTGCCGGCGAAATAGGCGATCGCCTCGGCGGAGGGGTAGGTGTAGTCCTTGCCGTAGGTTCCGCGGCCCTTGCCGAACTCGGCTCCCGCAAGGTTGACGCCACGCAGGCAGGCGGCGCCGGCTTCGGCCGGAATCGTAAGGCAAACCATGGCTGCCACCAGTCTGAAGAGTGCCGATGCGCCGCCCGAGGATGCCATGCCTGTCTCCGTTCCGGACTTCGCGCCACCGGACATGTGTGAAAACTAGGGGACCAGAACGTGTTAGGCGCCGGGACGTTCCGCGAGAAGCCCGCCGGTTTCGCCACGCCTGATGTCGCCGAGCGCGGCACGATAGACGTCAGCGTAGCGATCCGCCACCCGATCCCAGGAATAGGCCGCCGCCGCCTCTATCGCCGCGCGGCGATAGCCGGCGGGATCGAGCGCCAGCATGGCGTGCGCCCCGGCAATGCCATCGGCGGCCGTTCGGGCATCGGCAAAATCGCAGAGCCGGATTTCCGGGTGGCTGGCGGCAAGGTCGGTATAGGCGACGTTCGGGTGCAGCACCGGCACCAGCCCCGCACTCATCGCCTCGATGGCGACGAGGCCGAAGCCCTCGTATTCCGAGGCGGAGGCGAAGAGCGAGGTGTCACCGATCAGGCCGCGCACGGCTTCGTTGGGAAGGCCGATATGCACGGTGACATTGGATCCGAGGCCGCGCGCCCGCACCATGCCGGCCAGATCGTCGGCGGAATGGTCGCCGGGCACGCCGGCAATGTCGAGATGCCAGGCCGGGTCGGCGGCGGCGAGCGGCACCATGGCGTCCATCAGACGGTCGAGGCGCTTGTTGACGGAGAAGCGGCCGACGGTGATCAGGCGGCGGCGGGCGTCGCGGGCACCGGCATCACCGAACTTCTGCGTATCGGCGCCATTGTCGATGCGCACGACGCGGCGTCCGGCAATCTTCTGGAAGGTGCGGGTATCCTGCGCGCTGCAGCCGATGATGCGGCGATAGGCGAGCGCGGAGAGGCGCGTCGTGGTGTTGAACCAGACGGTCTTCAGGCCGGAGAATTTAGCCGTGTGGAAGAAGCCGCCATGGGTCGTCGCGATCAGCGGCTTGCGATGGGCCAGCCAGCCCCAGGCGAGCGCGTCGTAGAAGAAATCGATCGCGTGCACATGCACGATGGCGGCGTCCGAGAGGTGGCGGAAGACTTGCGGCGCAATCGGATAGCGCGTGCTGCCGGAATAGGGGATGCGCACCACCTCGACGCCATCGATCATTTCACGGGCCGGCAAGGTCTTGTCGGGCGCGGAAAACAGCCGGTCGAGCGTGACGACGCGCACGCGAAAACCGCGCGACAGCAGCTGGCGCGACAGTTGCGCCACGACATCCTCCAGCCCGCCGCGGTTCGGGATGTACTGGCGCACGACCTGCACGGCAAGCGGCGCGGAAACATTCGGGACGGCAAGGTTGGCAGGGCTCATCGCGGTCATCCGTGGCAAAGGCTGAAGCGCCGCGGCCGGTCAGGCGACGGCGATGCCGGGCGACACCATCGCGCCCGATCGGGCCGATCAAGACGCCCGCGATGTTAAGGCCACGTTAAGGCGCGCGGCCTTCCGCAAACAGGCTTAAGAGATTGCAACCGCCGCGCATCCTGAGCGCGCGGCCTGCCGCGGCGCTCAGTGCGCCTCGTCCCAGTTCGTCGCTGCACGCGCATCCACCTTCAGCGGCACCTTCATGGAAAGTGCGGGCATGGAGGCGTTTTCCATGACATCGACGATGACGGGGATGGCCTTGTCGACCTCGCCGTCCTCGACCTCGAAGATCAGTTCGTCATGCACCTGCAGCAGCATGCGGGCGGAAAGGCCGGCAGCGGCGAGCGCCGGCTCCATCTTCACCATGGCGCGGCGGATGATGTCGGCGGCAGAACCCTGGATCGGCGCGTTGATCGAGGCGCGTTCGTTGAAGGCGCGCACCGACGGGTTGGACGACTTGATCTCGGGATAATGCGCGCGGCGGCCGAAGATGGTTTCAACATAGCCATGCTCGCGGGCGAAGGCCTTGGTCGAATCCATGTAATCCTTGATGCCGGGGAAACGCTCGAAATATTTCTTGATGTAGTCGCTGGCTTCCGAGCGCTCGATGGAGAGCTGGTTGGCGAGGCCGAAGGCCGAGATGCCGTAGATGATGCCGAAATTGATCGCCTTGGCGCGGCGGCGCACGTCCGACGGCATACCTTCGACGGGAACGCCGAACATTTCCGATGCCGTCATCGCATGGATGTCGACGCCATCGGCAAAGGCCTGCTTCAGCTGCGGGATTTCGGCGACATGGGCGAGCACGCGCAGCTCGATCTGGCTGTAGTCGGCCGAAACCAGCTTGTTGCCCGGTGTCGAGATGAATGCCGTGCGGATTTTTCGACCTTCAGCCGTGCGGACAGGAATGTTCTGAAGGTTCGGATCGGAGGAGGAGAGGCGGCCTGTTGTCGTCGAGGCCAGCGCGTAGGAGGTGTGCACGCGCTTGGTGTCGGGATGCACGAAGCCGGGCAGGGCGTCGGTATAGGTGGATTTCAGCTTGGTGAGCTGGCGCCAGTCGACGATTTTTCGCGGCAGCGGAATGCCCTGGGCGGCGAGATCTTCCAGCACCTGCGCGGAGGTCGACCACTGGCCGGTCTTGGTCTTGGATGCGCCGGGCAGGCCCATCTTGCCGAACAGGATGTCGCCGAGCTGTTTTGGCGAGCCGATATTGAAGCGCTCGCCGGCAAGCTGGTAGATTTCCTCTTCGTAACCGGCAGCACCCTGCGCCAGTTCGCCCGACAGCCGCGACAGAACCTGGCGGTCGACGGTGATGCCGCGCTCTTCCATGCGGGCAAGCACCGGCACCAGCGGACGTTCCAGCCGTTCATAGACGGTCGTCATGCGGTTGGCGGCGAGGCGGGGCTTGAGGACATGCCAGAGGCGCAGCGTGACGTCGGCGTCTTCGGCCGCGTAGGCGGTGGCGCGGGAAATATCGACCATGTCGAAGGTCTGCGCGCCCTTGCCGGAGCCCGCGACGTCCTTGTAGGCGATCGGCTTGTGGCCGAGCCAGCGCTCCGAGAGCGTGTCCATGCCATGCGTCGTCACGCCGGCATCGAGCGCATAGGACATCAGCATCGTGTCGTCGAAGCCCTGCACGGTGATGCCGTGGCGGCGCATGACGAGGTAATCGTATTTGAGGTTCTGCGCGACCTTCAGCACCGAGGGGTCTTCGAGCAGGCTCTTCAGCCGCTCAAGGGCCGCGCGGATCGGGATCTGGCCATCGGCCAGTCCGCCACCCAGGAGATCGCCGACGCCGGTCTTGTGGTTGAGGGGAACGTAACAGGCGCGGATCGTCGTGCCCGTCGGATCCTTGGCATTGTCGGCAATCGCCAGGGAGAAACCGCAAAGCTCCGCCTGCATGGCGTCGAGCGAGGTCGTTTCCGTGTCGAAGCCGACAAGGCCGGTTTCGCGCGCGGCGGCGATCCAGCGGTCGAGCGATTCGAGGTCGCGCACCGTCTCGTAGGTGGAATGGTCGATCGGGGCGGCGGAAAAACGCTCCGCGCGCGCCCTGGCAAGGGCTGAAGGCGTCGCATCGCCGGTGCCGGCGGAGGGCTGCGGCGTCGCAGCAGCCTCGGCGGCCGCCTCATTGCCGTCAAGGGCCGGCGCGGGACCGGTCAGATCGCCCTTGTCGAGATCCGGGCCCCGCGCTTCCGCCCCCCATTCCACCGGTACGGCCGCCGGCTCGATGGCGCTCGCATCGCAGGCACAGTCTTCCGCGACACGGCGCGTCAGCGTGGTGAATTCCATGGCCTTCAGGAAGGCGATCAGCCTGGGTCCGTCCTGCGGGTGCAGGATCAGCTCGTCCAGCGTCGTATCGAGCGGCGTATCCGTCTTCAGCGTGACGAGCTGGCGCGACAGCAGAACGAGCTCGCGATTGGCGATGATGTTCTCGCGGCGCTTGACCTGCTTGATCTCCTCGGCGCGGGCAAGCAGCGTGTCGAGATCGCCGTATTCTTCCAGCAGTTGCGCGGCAGTCTTCGGGCCGATGCCGGGCACGCCGGGCACGTTGTCGGTCGAATCGCCCGTCAGCGACTGCAGGTCGATCATCTTTTCCGGCGGCACACCCCATTTCTCGATGACTTCGGGAATGGAGATCTGCTTGTCCTTCATACCGTCATACATCGAGATCTTCTCGGTGACGAGCTGCATGAGGTCCTTGTCGGAAGAGACGATGGTGACGTCGGCGCCGTCGGCCTCGGCGAGGCGCGCATAGGTGGCGATCAGGTCGTCGGCCTCGAACCCTTCCTTCTCGATGCAGGGCAGGTTGAAGGCGCGCGTCGCGTGGCGGATCAGGCCGAACTGCGGGATCAGGTCTTCCGGCGGCGCCGAGCGGTTCGCCTTGTACTGGTCGTAGAGTTCGTTGCGGAATGTCTTCGAGGAATAGTCGAAGATGACGGCGAAATGCGTCGGGGTGACACCCACATCCGTGTTGCGCGCATCCTTCAGCAGCTTCCACAGCATGTTGCAGAAACCCGACACGGCATTGACCGGCAAACCGTCCGATTTGCGGTTGAGCGGCGGGATGGCGTGGAAGGCGCGGAAGATGAAGCCGGAGCCGTCGACGAGGAAGAGATGATCACCTTTTTTCATGGGGTGAATGGATAGCGCGGGCTTCCTTCCGCGTCCATCTCTCATTGCGGTTCAAAGACCCTTCGAGGCTCTCCAAAAGCCTCACACGAACGTTACCAATTTGTAATTCTCAAAGGCCTGCGAATCCCTTGAAAAGCCACATTCGGACCCACAAATATTCCTCATCGGCACCTGATCAAGCCGCTGTCTGGCATCCCGGCCTGTCCCCCGCCGCGCCAGACAAGGACAAAGGCCTCATCCCCCTCTCCGGGCCTTTGTCCACTCTTCGCAGAAGCCGCCGCGACAAGCCTCCTGTCGTTGGCGGCTTCTCGCATTTCGGGCCGCTTGCCGCGTCTTTCGAGCCACTTGCAATGCCTGCGATCCATCATTGTCTTCCGCCGGGAACCGGCATAGCCTCCTGCCATGGATTTTGACCGGAAGGAGTCGGCCGGCTACCTCGCCAATCTCCTGGCGAAGGGGGCGTCCCGCGCATTGCAGGCGCGGGCGGATGGCAGCGGCTTGGCGCCCGGCCAGTTCCCGGTGCTCCTGGAGCTATGGAGCGGCGACGGCCTCACCCAGCGCGAACTTCTGGACCGGCTCGACATCGAACAGGCGACCATGGCCAACACGCTCGCCCGCATGGAGCGCGACGGGCTGATCTCGCGAAAAAAACATCCCAAGGACAAGCGGGCGCAGCTCGTCTATCTCACGACACGCGGCAAGGCGTTGCGCGAGACGGCGATGGCGGCGGCCCTGGAGACGGAGGACGCGCTGTTCCAGGGATTCCGACGGTTCGAGCGGGAGCTGCTGCTCGAATATATGCGCATGGTGCTTGCCAATCTCAGCCGCGATCCGCGGCTCTGACGGCGCAGAACCTTCATACGATTTGCCCTCTCCGACGCGATCGGTCTAATGTCGCGCCCGAACGTCATTTGATTTGCGCATGGTGTGCCCGCAAAGCGCTCGAAACGCCTTGCGCGCCATGCATTGGGGAATTCGACCATGACCAATATCCTGCCCGTCCTCGATCGCGCCAGCGCCGATATTCCGGCCAGTCTCGAACGCCTGTTCGAGCTGGTGCGCATCAAGTCCATCTCCACCGACCCGGCCTTCAAGGCGGATTGCCGGCGGGCGGCCGAATGGCTGGTCACGGAGCTGCGCTCGCTCGGCTTCGACGCCACGGTGCGCGACACGCCCGGCCACCCGATGGTCGTCGCCCATCACGACGGCGCCAAACCCGATGCGCCGCATGTTCTGTTCTATGGCCACTATGACGTTCAGCCGGTCGATCCCCTGAACCTTTGGGACCACGATCCTTTCGAGCCGGCCGTTCGCGATGCCGGCGAGGGCCGCCGCATCATCACCGGACGCGGCACATCCGACGACAAGGGCCAGCTTCTGACCTTCGTCGAAGCCTGCCGCGCCTACAAGGAAACCGTGGGGTCGCTGCCCTGCCGCGTCACCATCCTGTTCGAAGGCGAAGAGGAATCCGGTTCGCCTTCGCTGAAACCCTTCCTCGAAGCCAATGCCGCCGAACTGACCGCCGATTTCGCGCTGGTCTGCGATACCAGCATGTGGGACGCCGATACGCCGGCGATCTCGGCGGGCCTGCGCGGGCTCGTCGGCGAAGAGGTCGTCATCAAGGCGGCCGACCGGGATCTGCATTCCGGTTATTTCGGCGGTGCTGCGGCAAACCCGATCCATATCCTATCGACCATTCTCGCCGGCCTGCACGACGAGACCGGCCGCGTGACGCTCGACGGTTTCTACGACGGCGTCGAGGAGACGCCGACGCAGATCAAGGCGGCCTGGGAGACGCTGGGCAAGACGGCGGAGGGCTTCCTCGGCGAGATCGGCCTTTCGATCCCCTCGGGCGAAAAGGGCCGTTCCGTGCTGGAACTCACCTGGGCGCGCCCGACGGCGGAAGTGAACGGCATCACCGGCGGCTATACCGGCGAGGGCTTCAAGACGGTCATTGCCGCCGAAGCCTCGGCAAAGGTCTCCTTCCGCCTCGTCGGCAAGCAGGATCCGGCAAAAATCCGCGACGCTTTCCGCGCCTATGTGCGCGCAAAAATCCCGGCGGACTGCACCGTGGCGTTCCACGCGCATGGCGGCTCGCCGGCCATCCAGCTGCCCTATGATTCGGCCCTGCTGACGAAGGCGAAATCCGCTCTTTCCGACGAATGGCCCAAGCCCGCCGTCGTCATCGGCATGGGCGGCTCCATCCCGATCGTCGGCGATTTCCAGAAGATGCTCGGCATGGAATCCCTGCTCGTCGGCTTTGCGCTTTCGGACGACCGGATCCATTCGCCGAACGAGAAATACGAACTGCGCTCCTTCGAGAAGGGCATCCGCTCCTGGGTGCGTATTCTGGCCGCCCTCGCGGCGCGCTGACGCAGATGTGATCACAGGCTGGACCAGCGTTAACCCGAGGGAACGGAAATGCTGGTCCACTGACCGAACAAAGGGCCGCGCCGCTTCAGGGTGGATGACAGGCCCGGACGGTGGGGACGACGAAATGGCTTTTTACGGGGCAGGTGCAGGAACACCTTGCTGCTCTGGCGTTGGGGCGCCGGGCACAAGGGGGAAGGCGGGATGAAGCGGCTGAAGAAATTCTTCTGGCCGCTGGTCAGCACGCTCGCGATCGTCCTGTCGGTCTATATCCTCTACAAGGACCTGAGGGGCCTTTCGCTCGATGATTTCATGGCGAGCATCAACGCCATCCCCGTTTCGGGCTGGGTGCTCGCATGCTGCGCGACGCTCCTCGCCTATGCGGCGCTTGCGGCCTACGACCATCTCGCGCTGGAACATCTCGGCCACCGCATATCGCTGTGGTTCATCACCATCACCTCCTTCACCACCTATGCGCTCTCGCACAATATCGGCGCCTCGGTCTTCTCGGGCGCGCTGGTACGTTACCGCGCCTATACCTCGAAAGGCCTGACGGCTTCGGAGGTCGGCGTCCTCGTCGCCTTCTGCTCCTTCACCTTCGCGCTCGGCACGGTGATGCTGTTCGGCCTGGTGCTGGTGCTGGAGCCGGAGATCGTGGCGCGCTTTTCCCATGTCCTGCCGATCGAGGCGGCGTTTTCGACCGGGATCTTCATCCTGGCGCTGGTGGCGCTCTATGTGATCGGCAGCCTCGTCGGTTTCCGGCCGATCAATACCCGTTGGCTGAAGCTCGAATATCCGAAGCCTTCGCTGGTCTTCCGCCAGCTTTTCATTGCGCCCATCGAGCTGATCGGGGCGGCGGCGATCATCTATTTCGTGCTGCCGGCAGAGGGCAATCCCGGCTTCTTCGTCGTGCTCGGCATCTTCCTCGCCTCCTTCTCCGTCGCGCTGCTTTCGCATGCGCCGGGTGGCATCGGCGTGCTGGAACTCGTCTTCATCGCCGGCCTGCCGGACATGGATCCGGCAACCGTTCTGGCGGCGCTCGCGGTCTTCCGGCTGTTCTACCTGATCATACCTTTCATCATGGCATTGGTGGTTATCCTGATCTACGAACGACAGCGTTTCCTCGCCCGCCGCAGCAACGGCGAAGACTGACGATACGGATAGTTTTGGTTCATCCCGGGTTCAGCCGAATTCTTTCATGCTATGAACCGTCTAGATCACTGTTCAACAGTGACAACCAAGGGAGATCGACATGAAGACAACGATCAAGAGCGGCTTTGCCGCTGCCATGGCCGTCGCCATGTTCGCCACGACATTCGTATCGGCGCCGGCCATCGCCATGCCGCTTGCCAAGGTCGGTGCCGCCCAGACCAGCGATGTCGAGCAGGTACAGTACCGCGAACGTCGCGGCTGGCACGGTGGCCATCGCGGCTACAGGCATAGCCGCCATGGTTATCGCCGCCATTCGGATGGCTGGTGGTATCCGCTGGCCGCCTTCGGTGCCGGCGCGATCATCGGCGGCGCGATTGCCAACGACGGCTACGCCCAACCGCGCTACGAGGGCATCAATCCGCGCCACATCGAATGGTGCTATGCGCGCTATCGCTCGTATAGGGATTACGACAATACGTTCCAGCCCAATTACGGCGGTCGCCGCCAGTGCTACTCGCCTTACTACTAAGGTTTTCTCCCGGGCGGCCCGAAAGGCCGTCCGGTCTCGTTCAAGACCCTATTGGAAGAGTTTCAGCACGCCCTCGGCATTGCTGTTGGCGATCTGAAGCGTCTGCAGGCCGAGCTGCTGTTGTGTCTCGAGCGCCTTGAGCCGGGTCGATTCCTCGTTCATATCGGCATCGACGAGCCGGCCGATGCCCTGGCCGATGGCATCGCTCAGATGCTCCAGGAAGGCTGACGACAGCGCGATGCGCTGTTCCAACGCGCCGAACATCGAGGCGACTTTCGCCATGCGCTCCGTCATCAGGTCGACGACGACGGTCATTTCTCCCAGCTCTTCGCGCGTCGTCTGTGGCGTGAGCGTGATTTCCGGATGGCCGCCATGGTTGGCGCCGCTGATCAGCACCCAGTCCTGGCCGAAGCCCTGCATGGTGGCAAAACCGGAATTGGTGATGATGCCGTCGCAGCCGCCATCCGAGACGAGATAGAAGACCTGGTCCGTGTCGAAGACGGCGGTCATGTCGAACTTGATGCTGGTGATCGAGACGCCGCCGGCCTCGTTGCGCACGAAGGAGGCCGGCAGCGATTTCACGCCGTTCTGCATGGGATCGGTCGGATCCGTCATGTGCAGCCAGTTCTGGCCGGCGAAGGAGGCGGAGGAGGCGATCGAACGCAGCTGGTCCTTCAACTGGTCGAGCTCCGTATTGATCTTCTCCTTGTCGACGCCATCCTCATGCGCGGCCACGAGCTTGGCCTTGACCTGATGCATCACCTCGATGGCCGAGGACATGCCGGCATAGGCGGTGTTGACGATGCTTTCGCTGATGCCGAGCGCATCGGAAACGGCATCCAGGGCCATGCTGTCGGAACGCATGGTGGTCGCCACGGCCCAATAGGCCGCGTTGTCGTCGGCGCCGCCTACGCGAAGGCCGCTCGAAACCCGGCCCTGCGCATCCATCATGCTGGAATTGAGCGTGCGAAGCGTCTGAAGCGCAGAGATCGCGCCCGCATTCGTAAGGATGCTGGTCATATCGAAACATTCAAAAAGGGAGATTGTGCCCATCATGGGCGGGAAGGTCATGCCGAGTAAGCGGAATTATGGTTAACAAAATCTGAATCACCCAATTTTTACCAATTATCCCAATGAATTAGTATTCTCTTGAATGCTTTTGGCTACAATGCGGACGGGTTCGCGCGAGGCAGATTGGCGGCGCCGGGCCTGCTAGCGGCAACGGCGCGTTTGCGATTCCTTAACCACCCCTTAAATCGCCTCATTTAAGGTTCAGGGACCACAACGTTTTCAAGGGCATATCCGACCGTTCATGGCAGCCAACCGCAAATCCCAGCGCATCGAACCGTCCTTCCAGGCATCGGCAGGCCGGGACGACGACGACTTCCATGTCGGCGCGGGCGATCGCGTGGCCGGTGGCGGCGGGCGCAAGGGGCGCGGCAAGGCGGCGAAGGCCGAGCGGCCGCAGCGCGGCTCCAGTCGGCGACGCGGTGCTTCGGGTGGTGGTGGCGGCGGCCTTTTCGGTCTCGTGCGCCGGCTTATCTACTGGTGCGTCGTGCTCGGCATCTGGGGCGCCATCGGCGTCGGCGGGTTGGTGCTCTACTACGGCGCGCGCATGCCGAGCGCCACGAGCTGGTCGATCCCCGACCGGCCGCCGAACATCAAGATTCTTGCCGTCAGCGGCGATGCGATCGCCAATCGCGGCTTGACGGGCGGCGAGGCGCTGAACCTCGAAAACATGTCGCCCTATATCCCGCAGGCCGTCATTGCCATCGAGGACCGGCGCTTCTATTCGCATTTCGGCGTCGATCCGCTGGGCCTTGCCCGCGCGATGCTCACCAACATCACGACCGGCCGCATGGTGCAGGGCGGCTCGACGCTGACGCAGCAGCTCGCAAAAAACATGTTCCTCTCGCCGGAGCGCACGCTGGAGCGCAAGGTGCAGGAAGTGCTGCTCGCCTTCTGGCTGGAGCATAAATATTCCAAGGACCAGATCCTTGCGATGTATCTCAACCGCGTGTTCTTCGGCTCGAATTCCTATGGCGTCGAGGCCGCTTCGCGGCGCTACTTCAACAAGTCGGCGCGGGATGTGAACCTCGGCGAGGCAGCCCTTCTTGCGGGTCTCCTGAAGGCGCCGTCGCGCCTGTCGCCGGCGCGCGATCCGGAGGCGGCGGAAGCCCGCGCCCAGGTCGTGCTCGGCGCCATGCGCGAAGAGGGCTTCGTCACCGAAAACGAAATCAAGACCGCGATGTCGCAGACGCCGGCGCGGGCGAAAAGCTACTGGTCCGGCGCGCAGCACTATGCCGCCGACATGGTGATGGCGCAGCTGCCCGGCATGATCGGCGACATTACCGAAGACCTCGTCATCGACACGACGATCGACCTCGACCTCGAGAAAAAGGCCGACGAGGCGATAACCGCGGTCATGGACAAGGAAGGCGCCAAGCTGAACGCCTCGCAGGCGGCCCTCGTTTCGATCGACGGCACGGGCGCCATCCGCGCACTGGTCGGCGGGCGCGACTATGCCGAGAGCCAGTTCGACCGCGCCTCCAAGGCCAAGCGCCAGCCAGGTTCGGCCTTCAAGCCCTTCGTCTATGCGGCCGCGCTGGAAGCGGGCCGCTCGCCGCTGTCGGTGCGCAACGACGCGCCAGTGAAGATCGGCAAGTGGACGCCTGAGAATTACGACCAGAAATACCGTGGCGAGGTGACGCTCTCCTCCGCGCTCGCCAATTCGCTGAACACCATCGCCGCCCAGCTCGTCATGGAGGTCGGCCCCGACGAGGTGGTCAAGCTTGCGCGCCGGCTCGGCATCGAATCGGAGATGCAGGCGAATGCCTCGATCGCGCTCGGCACCTCCGAAGTGACGCTGGTCGAGCTGACGGCCGCCTACGCCCCCTTCATGAATGGCGGCTACAAGGCGACGCCCCATATCATCCGCCGCATTTCGACGGCCGACGGCAAGGTGCTCTACGAAAACACCTACGACAACCCGCCGCGCGTGCTGGAGGAAAACATCGTCGCCCAGATGAACGGCATGATGGAACGCGTCATCACCGAGGGCACCGGCAAGAACGCCCGTATTCCCGGCTGGCAGTCGGCGGGCAAGTCGGGCACGACCCAGTCCTTCCGCGACGCGCTCTTCGTCGGCTACACCAGCAACCTGACGACCGGCGTCTGGTTCGGCAATGACGACGGCAAGTCGATGAAGAAGGTGACGGGCGGCGGACTGCCGGCGAAAGCCTTCAGCCAGTTCATGACCGCCGCCCATGCCGGCCTCTCGCCCTCGCCGCTCTTCGGCACGGCGGGCGGCGGCCAACCGGTGGTGGAGGGTACCGAACCAGCGCCCGAAGGCGACCAGCTGTTCGACATCATTTCCCGCACGCTCGGCACCGATAACGGCGATAGTCGCGACGGTCAGGCCGTCGCCGCCGAACAGACGGGCGCGGTGCCGCTCGACGACGGCCTCGTTCCGCCCGCCGATGTGGGCGAGCCGCGACAGACGGGGACGCGGCGCACGACGTTGCTGGACGTGCTGTTGGGGGGCTGAGGACGTCGGCGCGTTCGCCGTGCCTTCTTGGCTTAACCCCAAGCGACGATCACGTTCTCAGGTTCTCTTGGGTGATCGATCCAGACGCGGATTCGTGTTTTGACCGTAGGCACGGGAATGCTGGCAAACTCTGGTTCGTTGGCGTCGAAGAAGATAAGCTTCTTTTCGGGCGTGTTGAGAATGCCATCGAACGTCGGTGGCGTCGACATCGGTATTTCCAAGGCCTCACCAACAGTAAAATTTGTATCGCCGTCGTTCCAATATGTACATGGAATGCTGACGCAGTCGGGCGTGAAGGGAATGATTCTTTCCCTGAAATCGTAGGGAACATCGCGCAGAGTGCGGCTCGCGAGGTAAACGCTGTTGTATTCGGGTGCTATGCTGAAGTGAAGAATAGCCATTTCAGAATTTCCCGCCACTTACGATGCCGCCCTGCGCATTACTGCAGAAAAGGCAATGAGGATATATGCGTGTAGGTGTACCCGGTGAAGTTGGCACTTGGTGATCTCCTACATACCCTCCTTTCTTGGTTCCGGGTATCTTCGTGCCGCATCGGTGGCAGCCGAATTTGCGACCGATGCGGTTGATCTCTTCCTGTTCAGCTCGCGTAAGCCTCCGATTGGTGGATGGAGCGACGATCCATTCCGATGAAAACGGTCCTGGGCCGATGCGTTTAACCGTCAATTCATATACCCTAAAATGTGCCTCTCTTGTTACGGCTTCATTGGCTCTAATCAGGCCTTTGACAGACTCGTAAAGCTGTGATGGTGGCTTCCAGTTCGGATCGATTTTTCTGACGGCGCGCAGCGCCTCCTGCATTTGGCTTGTACTGACCGCCAGCCGCGCCTCCTGCGCCGGCGTGATGGCCTGCCATCGGCCAAGGATACGCACCTGCCCGTTGCCACGCGGACCACGGCGGCTGACGAGGACGGGGTGGCTGTCGTTGCTTCGGCGGTCCACTGCCCGCCGTCGGGATTGCCCGCGGCGACACGCGGCTGGTCGAGTCGGAAGCCGGCCCTCAGATGAAGGGATAGGGCCAGCGCGCGGATTTCGACGGCGAGCGCCGCATGTCGGTACCTTGATCGTACAAGGTTCTGGTCTGTCTGCTCCGCCGGGTCATGTGCTTTGCCATCCGCTCTCGAGTCCATTGGATAAGGATGAGGGCGGTGGAGACGGGGGGATAAGTTGGCGCCGGAAAAACCGGCGGTCCATTAGCGGCCGTGGCAAGTGGTTGAATATGTGGTATTTTTCTAGAATTCTGCTTCAAGCATCATCGTCGTTCCTCCCGCAGAAGACGATGAGTGACCTCCATTTCCCCGATTGGCTCCGGCGTTTTCGAAGAACCGCCCGAAATCCTTGAGGCAATCCCTTGAATCCCGCCCGCGATTGCGGTTGATTGCGGCTTGCCAGGATAGGGAGCGAATTCCGCCTCGCAGGCACTGATTTCGCGCGCTTTGCGGCGCGTGAATGTCTTGCAGTCGTTCGGAGGCGTCCTTATATACCCCGCAAAGCTTCGGTTCACGCCGATGCTTTCGCTAAGACCATACCATTAGGGGCTGCCAACAGAATGCCTGAATGGGTTCCGGCAGTTCGCTTGAAGGAGAGAATGACATGGCTAAAGTAATCGGTATCGATCTCGGGACGACCAATTCCTGCGTATCCGTCATGGACGGCAAGGACGCGAAGGTCATCGAAAATGCCGAAGGTGCGCGCACGACCCCGTCGATCGTCGCCTTCAATGATGATGGCGAGCGCCTGACCGGCCAGCCGGCAAAGCGCCAGGCCGTCACCAATCCGGAAAACACCCTGTTCGCAGTGAAGCGCCTCATCGGCCGCCGCTACGACGACAAGCTCGTCGAAAAGGACAAGGGTCTCGTTCCCTACAACATCGTCAAGGGCGACAATGGCGACGCCTGGGTTCAGGCCCAGGGCACCGGCTATTCGCCTTCGCAGATCTCCGCGATGATCCTTCAGAAGATGAAGGAAACCGCCGAATCCTATCTCGGTGAAAAGGTCACGCAGGCCGTCATCACCGTTCCCGCCTACTTCAACGACGCGCAGCGCCAGGCAACCAAGGATGCCGGCAAGATCGCCGGTCTTGAAGTGCTGCGCATCATCAACGAGCCGACGGCCGCAGCGCTCGCCTACGGCCTCGACAAGAAGGACGGCAAGACCATCGCCGTCTACGACCTTGGCGGCGGCACGTTCGACATCTCGGTCCTGGAAATCGGCGACGGCGTCTTCGAAGTGAAGTCGACCAACGGCGATACCTTCCTCGGCGGTGAAGATTTTGACATGCGCCTGGTCGAGTACCTGGCGGCCGAGTTCAAGAAGGACCAGGGCATCGACCTGAAGAACGACAAGCTCGCTCTGCAGCGCCTCAAGGAAGCTGCCGAAAAGGCCAAGATCGAACTCTCGTCCTCGCAGCAGACCGAAATCAACCTGCCGTTCATCACGGCGGACGCTTCCGGCCCCAAGCACCTGACGATGAAGCTGACCCGCGCCAAGTTCGAAGCGCTGGTCGACGATCTTGTCCAGCGCACCGTTGCGCCGTGCAAGGCAGCCCTCAAGGATGCCGGCGTCACGGCGGCCGAGATCGACGAAGTCGTTCTCGTCGGCGGCATGAGCCGCATGCCGAAGGTGCAGGAAGTCGTCAAGCAGCTGTTCGGCAAGGAGCCGCACAAGGGCGTCAACCCGGATGAAGTCGTCGCCATGGGCGCCGCCATCCAGGCCGGCGTTCTGCAGGGCGACGTCAAGGACGTGCTGCTTCTCGACGTGACCCCGCTGTCGCTCGGCATCGAAACGCTGGGTGGCGTCTTCACCCGTCTGATCGAGCGCAACACGACGATCCCGACGAAGAAGAGCCAAACCTTCTCGACCGCCGAAGACAACCAGTCGGCCGTGACGATCCGCGTTTCGCAGGGCGAGCGTGAAATGGCTGCCGACAACAAGTCGCTCGGCCAGTTCGACCTCGTCGGCATTCCGCCGGCCCCGCGCGGCATGCCGCAGATCGAAGTCACCTTCGACATCGACGCCAACGGCATCGTGCAGGTTTCGGCCAAGGACAAGGGCACCGGCAAGGAGCACCAGATCCGGATTCAGGCCTCCGGTGGCCTCTCCGACGCCGACATCGAGAAGATGGTGAAGGACGCCGAAGCCAACGCCGAGAGCGACAAGAAGCGCCGTGAGGGCGTCGAGGCGAAGAACCAGGCCGAAAGCCTGGTCCACTCCTCGGAAAAGTCGCTCAAGGAATATGGCGACAAGGTCACGGAGCAGGATCGCAAGGCCATCGAGGACGCGATTGCCGACCTCAAGACCGCTGTCGAAGCCTCCGAGCCCGATGCCGAAGACATCAAGGCCAAGACCAACACGCTCATGGAAGCATCCATGAAGCTCGGTCAGGCGATCTACGAGGCCCAGCAGGCCGAAGAGGCCGCATCCTCGGGTGAGGCCGGCGACAATGTCGTCGATGCCGACTACGAGGAAGTCAAGGACGACAAGAAGTCGGCCTAAGCCTCCAGACAAGCCGGCCGCGTTTTTCGCGGTCGGCGCAAGTGGATAGCAAGAAGGCGGAAGTCAGCGCGAAGGGAACAAGGCCAGGATGATCACGCCCGTTCTAAGCGGTGACGATGTCATGGCCTTCCTTTCGCCCGGCTTCCGCCTTTTGCATGCGCGCTTTTCAGGCGTGCAGGTTAAGGCAAGCTCCCAGGTCCAGAACAAGAAGACCGTTCCTACGAAACGGACGTGAACCCGAATGGCAAAAGCTGATTTTTACGAAACGCTTGGTGTTTCCAAGACCGCCGACGAGAAGGAGCTGAAGAGCGCCTTCCGCAAGATGGCGATGAAGTATCATCCGGACAAGAATCCGGGCGATGCCTCTGCCGAGCACAAGTTCAAGGAAGTCAACGAAGCCTATGAGACGCTGAAGGACCCGCAGAAGCGCGCGGCCTATGACCGGTACGGCCATGCGGCCTTCGAGCAGGGCGGCATGGGCGGCGGTGGCGGTGCCGGCTTCCAGGGCGGCGGTTTCTCCGACATCTTCGAAGACATTTTCGGCGAGATGATGGGCGGCGGGCGCCAGCGTCGGTCCTCCGGCGGGCGCGAGCGCGGCGCCGACCTGCGCTACAACATGGAAATCTCGCTGGAAGAGGCCTATGCCGGCAAGACGGCGCAGATCCGCGTTCCCACGTCGATCACCTGCGATGTCTGTACCGGAACCGGCGCCAAGCCTGGCACCAGTCCGAAGACCTGCGCCACCTGCCAGGGCTCCGGTCGCGTGCGGGCAGCCCAGGGCTTCTTCTCGATCGAACGCACCTGCCCGACCTGCCATGGCCGCGGCCAGACCATCACCGATCCCTGCACCAAGTGCCACGGCAATGGTCGCGTCACGGAAGAGCGCTCCTTGTCGGTGAACATTCCGGCCGGCATCGAGGACGGCACGCGCATTCGCCTGTCCGGCGAGGGCGAGGCTGGCGTTCGCGGTGGGCCTGCGGGCGACCTCTACATCTTCCTGTCGGTGAAGCCGCACGAATTCTTCCAGCGTGATGGCGCGGATCTCTATTGCGCCGTGCCGATCTCGATGACGACGGCGGCGCTTGGCGGCACCTTCGATGTGGCGACGCTCGACGGTACGAAGTCGCGTGTCTCGGTGCCGGAGGGCACCCAGGCCGGCAAGCAGTTCCGCCTCAAGGGCAAGGGCATGCCGGTGCTGCGCTCCAGCCAGGTCGGCGATCTCTATATCCAGATCCAGAT
The DNA here is from genome assembly GCF_024704725.1 of Shinella sp. CPCC 101442. GTDB lineage: Bacteria > Pseudomonadota > Alphaproteobacteria > Rhizobiales > Rhizobiaceae > Shinella. The sequence continues at coordinate 105,838 of NZ_JALIQS010000004.1, forward strand.
CGAGACGCCGCAGAAGCTGACCAAGCGCCAGCGTGAACTCTTGAAGGAATTCGACGAGATTTCCTCGAAGGACAACAATCCGGAATCCGCAGGCTTTTTCGCGCGGATGAAGGAATTCTTCGAGGGCTGATCTCTTTGAGAGAATTAAAGACAAGCCGGGGTCGAAAGACCCCGGCTTTTTTCATGCGGCGCGCAGGATGAAATTCGAAAACCGCTTCTGCACGAAGGGCGAGACGAAGAAGACCATCGCGAAGACCATGACGGGCGCGATGACCGCCGTGCGCTGCCAGATCGTCCAGCCCTCTGTCAGCGGCAGCACGATGTAGAGGATCGTGGTGATCAGCGGGTAGACGGGCAGCAGCATGGCGAGTGCGAGGTGCAGTTTGGAAAGCTTGCGGGGAGCGGATGGGGTGGTCATGGGAGGAGCCTTTATAGAACGGAACGTTTCGTTTATATAGAAACGAAACGTTCCGTTCAAGTACCTTTCGTGCTACACGGATAAAAAAGGAAAACGCCATGTCCGACGTCGTCGAAACCACACCCGCCCGCCGCTCGATCGGCGCCATGCGCAATCCCGAGAGCGAGGCTGCGATCCTTGCGGCGGCGGAGGCCGTGCTTCTGGAAAACGGGCTGAACGGCTTCTCCATCGAGGCGGTGGCCAAGCGCGCACGGGCCGGCAAGCCGACGATCTATCGCTGGTGGCCCTCCCAGGCCGCGCTGTTGCTCGATGTCTATCACGGCCGCAAGCGCGTGAACTTCATCTACCCCGACACGGGTACGATCCGGGGAGACCTGCGGGCCTATCTCTCCGGCTTGCTGACCACCTGGCGGGAGGGCACAAGTGGCGAGGTGTTTCGCTGCGTGGTGGCAAAGGCGCAGGCCGAGCCCGCGGCCCTTGCCGCCCTTTCGGCCTATATGGCCGACCGCCGCTGCCAGAGCGGAAAGATCATCGAGAAGGCGCAGGCGCGCGGCGAGGTGCGCGCGGGGGTCAGGCCCGAGCTGATTACGGAACTGTTGTCGAGCTTCGCCTGGGGGCGGCTCCTGACCGAACGGCTGGATGTCTCCGACGAGGAGATCGACGCGGTCGTCGACACGGTGCTGTCAGGCATCGCGTCGAAGCCGGCCGCCTGAAATTTTAGCCGTCCGTGCGGACGAGCCGCAGCTTGCCGTCCGTGTCCACCTCCGGAGCAAAGCCTTCATAGCTTTTCAGCCGCGGATGGCTGGTCTCGATCGGGTGATGATGCGTTGCCGTCATCACGGCCACATGGGCGCCTGCGCCTTCGCCGGCGAGAATGCCGGCCGGCACGTCTTCGAAGACCAGGCAATCGGCGGGATCGAAGCCGAGACGCGTGGCACCGAGGATATACCCGTCCGGGGCCGGCTTGCCCCTGGTCACGTCATCGGCCGTCACGATCACCGTCGGCAGCGGAATGCCGGTTGCCGCAAGGCGGCGATGGGCGAGCGCCACCGGGGCCGAGGTCACGATGCCCCAGCGGCCGGCCGGCAGCGCCGAAAGGAACTGGATCGCGCCGGCAATCGGCACGATGCCCTCGACATCCTCCATCTCCGCCTGCTCGACCTCCTTGGCCTCGGCGAGGGGATCGACGCCGGGCAGACCGAGCCGCGTGATCGTATCGATGCCGCGCACGCCATGCATGGTCGGCAGGAAGGTCGCGACATCGAGCCCGTGCTTGCGCGCCCAGTTGCTCCAGACGCGTTCGGTCGCCGGAATGGAATTGATGATCGTGCCGTCCATGTCGAACAGGAAGGCGGAAAAGCTGCGGTCGAAGACGGGGCGTGCGGAAGAGGACAAGAGGCAGACCTGCTGGCTGGAAGGGGAGGAGCAAAGCGCGGCGGGAGTTTTGGATTACCCCCTCGCACGCAGGCAGGCAACCGGCCTCACGCCATCGTGTCCCCTGGAGCGCCTTCAATGTTGATCCCCGGCCCCCGCCACCCCATCTTTCTGTTGCTCTCCACAGAATGCGCCGACAAGTGATTCCACTTCGGTGAAAAATGCTCTAGCTCTCGAACCATGCCGCACAAGGTTTTCCTTTCCCGCCTCAAGCTTACGGATTTCCGCAACTATGCGGGCCTGTCGCTGTCGCTCGATGGCCGGCATGTCGTGCTGACGGGGCAGAACGGAGCAGGCAAGACCAATCTCATGGAGGCGGTCTCCTTCCTCTCGCCCGGCCGCGGTCTTCGTCGCGCTGCCTACGGGGATGTGCCGCGAGCCGGCAGTGCAGGAGGCTTTTCCGTCTTCGCCGCGCTCGACGGCATGATGGGCGAGGTCGATATCGGCACCGGCACGGAAGGCGGCGAGGAAGGGCAGGCGCGAAAACTCCGCCTCAACGGCACATCCGTCAAGACCGTCGACGAGCTGCTGGATCATCTGCGTGTCGTCTGGCTGACACCCTCCATGGACGGTCTCTTCACCGGCCCTTCGGCCGACCGCCGTCGTTTCCTGGACCGGCTGGTGCTGTCGCTCGATCCCGAGCACGGCCGCCGCGCGGCGGATTTCGAAAAGGCGATGCGCGGCCGCAACCGGCTGCTGTCGGATCATCGGCCCGATGCCGCCTGGCTGACGGCGCTGGAAAAACAGATGGCCGAACTCGGCATCGCCATGGCGCATGCCCGCCATGAACTGGTCGGCCTGCTTTCCGGTCTGGTGGAGGCGGCGCGCGACGACGGGCCTTTCCCCTCCGCCGCCCTGCGGCTCTCCGGTTTCCTCGACGGGGAATGGCAGCGCCCGGCCTACGAGATCGAGGAAATCTATCTCGACATGCTGCAAAGCGGGCGCTACCGCGACGCGAGCGCCGGCCGCACGCTGGAAGGCCCGCACCGCGCCGACCTGCTCATCCGCCACCGCGAGAAGGACATGGAGGCCGAGCGTTGCTCGACGGGCGAGCAGAAGGCGCTCCTGATCGGCCTCATCCTCGCCCATGCCGGGCTTGTCGCGGGCATGACCGGCCATGCGCCGGTGCTGCTGCTCGACGAGATCGCCGCCCATCTCGACGAAGGCCGCCGCGCCGCCCTCTTCGACCGGGTCGATGCGCTCGGTGGCCAGTCCTTCATGACCGGAACGGACCGGTCGATGTTCGATGCGCTCGGCGAGCGGGCGCAATTCCTCACCGTCTCGAACGGAGGCATCCTGACATGACCGATCCCCTCAGCGCCGAAGAGATCGACCGTTACCGCCGCCATATCGTGCTCGCCGAAATCGGCGGCGCGGGCCAGCAGAAGCTGAAGCAGGCCAATGTGCTCATCGTCGGGGCCGGCGGGCTCGGCGCCCCCGTCATCCAGTATCTGGCGGCCGCCGGCATCGGCCATATCGGCGTGCTCGACGATGACACGGTGTCGCTTTCCAACCTGCAGCGTCAGGTGATCCACGATACCGCCGACCTGGGCGTGCCGAAGATCGAAAGCGCGGAAGCCGCCGTCGCGCGCCTCAACCCGCATGTGCGTTTTTCCGGCGTCGCCGAGCGGCTGACCGCGGAGAATGCGGCCCGGTTGTTAGCCGGCTATGATCTTCTCGTCGATGGCTCCGACAATTTCGATACGCGCTACGCCTCCGCCGATGCGGCGGAAGCGGCCCGCATCCCGCTCGTGACCGGCGCCGTCGGCCGTTTCGATGGCTCGCTGACGGTGCTGAAGCCCTATGAGACGGCAGCGGATGGCCGCCTCAATCCCGGCTACCGCGATCTCTTCCCATCCGCTCCGCCGCCGGGCGTCGTGCCGGCCTGCGCGGAAGCCGGCATTGTCGGCGCGCTGACGGGCGTCGTCGGCACGCTGATGGCGATGGAGGTGATCAAGCTCGTCGCCGGCGCAGGCGAGCCGCTGGTCGGCCGCCTCCTGCTCTACGATGGTCTCGCCGCCCGGTTCGAGACGCTGAAATATGCGCGGCGCAAGGCCGCCGGCGCATGACGGACATCGTCCGGCTCGGACAAGGCTTTACCAGATGGGAGGATCTGCTGGCGCTCATCCTCGACGCCTTCGCCTCCATGGACGGCGTCATCGATCCACCGTCGTCTGCGCGCCTGCTGACACCGGCCTCACTTGCCGCGAAAGCATGCACGGAAATCGCCTACGCCGCCCTGGAGGGGCCAACGTTGCTCGGCTGCATCTTCTGCCGTCCGGAAGCCGAAACGCTCTACATCGGCAAGCTCGCGGTCGCACCGGCCTTTCAGGGCAGGGGCGTCGGGCGGCTGTTGCTGGCGGCGGCTGAAAGGGCGGCGCGGGAGCGGCAGCTCCCGGCACTTCGCCTCGAAACACGCATCGAGCTTGTCGGCAATCACGCGACCTTCGCGCGGTGGGGTTTCGTCAGGACGGCCGAAAACGCCCATCCCGGTTTCACCCGCCCGACTTCCATCGAGATGCGCAAGGTGCTGGACTAGATCCGGCCCGGCAACACGCGGTCCGGCGGGCGGTGGCCGTCGAAGAAGGTTCTGATGTTGATGACGACCTTCTCGCCCATGTCGACGCGGCCCTCGATCGTCGCCGAGCTCATATGCGGCAGGAGTACGACCTTGCCGTCGGCTGCGAGCTTCAGGAGCTTCGGATTGACCGCAGGCTCGTTTTCGAAGACGTCGAGGCCTGCACCGGCGATCTTGCCTTCCTTCAGGCACTTGATCAGCGCCGTCTCGTCGATGATGCCGCCGCGCGCCGTGTTGACGATGTAGCTCGTCGGCTGCATCAGCTCGAGCCGGCGTGCGGAGAGCAGGTGGAAGGTGGCAGGCGTCGAGGGGCAATTGACCGAGACGATATCCACGCGCGCCAGCATCTGGTCGAGGCTGTCCCAGTAGGTCGCTTCCAGCGCGTCTTCCGTGTCCGGACGCACGCGGTGGCGGTTGTGGTAGTGGATCGAGAGGCCGAAGGCCTTGGCGCGCTTGGCGACGGCGGTGCCGATGCGGCCCATGCCGATGATGCCGAGGCGCTTGCCCCAGATGCGGCGGCCGAGCATCCAGGTCGGCGACCAGCCGGCCCATTCGCCCTTGCGGTCGGTCAGGATGCGCGCACCTTCGGCGAGGCGGCGGGGCGCGGCGAGAATGAGCGCCATCGTCATGTCGGCCGTATCTTCGGTCAGCACGTTCGGCGTGTTGGTGACGGTGATGCCGCGCCTGGCGGCGGCCTCCACGTCGACATTGTCGACGCCGTTGGAAAAACAGGCGATCAGTTTCAGCTGCGGCCCGGCCTGTTCGATGAGGGCGGCATCGATCCGGTCCGTCAGCGTGGGCACCAGAACGTCGGCGCTCTTCACGGCGGCGACGAGTTCCGGCTGGGTGCGCGGCGTGTCGTCGATGTTGAGTTCTGCGTCGAACAGTTCGCGCATCCGGGTCTCCACCACCTCGGGCAGGCGGCGCGTGATATAGACCTTCGGTTTTTTCTTCTGCGTCATGGGATGTTCCGGCGTCCTGTTGACGGGTCCTTAACCAAGTTGGGCAAGGATTGCTTCATCAGGGGCATTTTCTACCAGACCCGGTCGCGAAGACAATCCGCCCGTCGTGCGGTCACCGCGATTTGCTACCGCTGACCGGCATGGCAGCCCGATGCCCCCTCAAAATCTTGTGCGGATCATCCATGCGTAACCTTGTCGTGCGTCTCAGCCTTGTCGCCCTAGCGGGCCTCCTCGTTTCCGTTGCAGGCCTCCAGTCCGCCCATGCCCAGGCGGCCAAGGGACCGAGTGGCCTGCCACTGCCGCGCTTCGTCAGCCTCAAGGCGAAGAGCGTCAACCTGCGCGTCGGCCCGAGCGTCGACTATGCGGTGGCCTGGCGCTACCTGAAATCCGGCGTGCCGGTCGAAATCATTCAGGAATACGATAACTGGCGCCGCATCCGCGATGCGGACGGAACGGAAGGTTGGGTCAACCAGGCGCTGCTGTCGGGCGAGCGTACGGCCGTCACAGCGCCGTGGATGCGCGGCAAGGGGGAAAACATCTTCGTCAACATGCGCCGCGAAGGCATGCCCAACGCGACGCTGATCGCAAAAATCCAGCCCGGCGTCGTCGTCAAGGTCGGCGAATGCAATGGTGACTGGTGCCGCGCCGAAGTGGACGGCACGGCCGGCTGGGTCTCGCAGAACGAGATCTGGGGCGCCTATCCCGGCGAAGCCTTCAAATAAGGCCCAGCTTTTTCGCTTCCGCCGCCAGCGATTGCAGCGGGCGGGGGCCGACCTGCTGGATGACCAGGCCGGCGGCCAGGCTGCCGAGCCGGCCGCAATCGGCGAACGACCGGCCGGCCGTGTAGCCATAGAGGAAGCCGGCAGCATAGAGATCGCCCGCACCCGTCGTGTCGACGACGCTTGGAATCGTGATCGCATCCACCTTCGTCCGCTCGCCCTTCGTCAGGATGACCGAACCTTCCTCGCTCATCGTCACCGCCGCAAGCCGGCAATCCTGTGCAATCTTCGTCAGGGCCTCTTCGAAATCGTCTGTCTCATAGAGCGCCAGCGCTTCCGCCTTGTTCGCAAAAACGATGTCGATGGTGCCCGAGCGCATCAGGTCCAGAAACTCGCCGCGATAGCGGTGCACGCAGAAACTGTCGGACAGCGTCATCGACATTTCGCGGCCATGGGCATGGGCGATGCGGGCGCATTCGCGGATCGCATCCTTGGCACGCGGCGGATCCCAGAGGTAGCCCTCGAAATAGGTGACCTTGGCGTCCGCGACGACCTGTTCCTCGACATCCTCGGGGCCGAGCTCGACGCAGGCGCCGAGATAGGTGTTCATCGAGCGCTCGCCGTCGGGCGTGACGAAGATCATCGAGCGGGCGGTCGGCGGCGTGCCGGCGAGCGGCTTCGTCTCGAAATGCACGCCCTGGGCGCGGATGTCATGGATGAAGATATCGCCGAGCTGGTCGTTCGCCACCTTGCCGAAATAGGCGGCCTTGCCGCCGAAGCTCGCCACGCCAGAGGCGGTGTTGCCGGCACTTCCGCCGGAGGCTTCGAGCGCCGGGCCCATGCGGGAATAGAGCAGTTCGGCCCGTTCGGCGTCGATGAGGTTCATCGCGCCCTTGATGATGCCATTGTCCGTGATGAAGTTTTCGTCGCAGCGCGCGATGATGTCGACGATGGCATTGCCGACCGTCAGCACGTCGAATTTTGTCATGCGGGGTATCCGTCTCGATTGGGTAAGAGCCGGTATTCGGTCTTAACGGATTTTCCGGCAGTTGGAAGAAAAAAAGCCGCCGCGCCGTTTCCGGCGGGCGGCTTCGCTGTCCGCAATGCGGATCAGTCCTTGGCGCGCTCGACGTAGGAGCCGTCTTCCGTCGCGATGACGACGCGGGTGCCGGCCGAGATGTGCGGCGGCACCAGCGTGCGGATGCCGTTCGACAGGATCGCCGGCTTGTAGGAGGAGGATGCCGTCTGGCCCTTCACGACCGGTTCCGTCTCGGCGATTTCGAGCGTGACGTGGCGCGGCAGGTCGATGGCGATGGCGACGCCTTCATGCACCGACAGGATGACGGTCATGCCTTCCTGCAGGTAGGCCTTGAGGTCGCCGATGTCGTCGATCGACATGGTCAGCTGGTCGTAGCTTTCCGGGTTCATGAAGTGGTAGCCTTCACCATCCTCGTAGAGGAAGTTGTGCTCGCGGTCTTCGACGAAGGCGCGCTCGACCTGCTCGGTCGTGCGGTAGCGTTCGGAGACCTTCACGCCGTCGGAGATGCGGCGCATGTCGACCTGCGTGACCGGCGTGCCCTTGCCGGGGTGGAAGTTCTGCGCCGTCAGCACGACATAGAGCTTGCCTTCGACCTCGAGGACATTGCCCTTGCGGACGGAAGAGGCGATGATCTTTACCATAAGTCTTCCTTGTAAGTGAATGGTTCGCGTCGTAGAGGACCGCCTGAGGACGCTTCCCGAACGCTGAAAATGCGTATTCGGGGCCGCAACTATCCTATATCCCGGCAAAAGACCAGTCTTCCCGCCGGTAAGGCCCAAGAAACCTGTCATATGAGCGCAGCAAGCCAAAAACCCTCGCCCTGGTGGACGCCAGACGTCCATGCCGACCGTCGGCCGTTCCTGATGGCGCGGAACCGCATCCAGGCGGCGCTGCGCGGCTGGTTTGCCGCGCGCGATTTCATCGAGGTCGACACGGCGACGCTGCAGGTTTCGCCCGGCAACGAGGCGCATCTGCACGCCTTCCAGACCGAAGCCATCGGCCATTCGGGCGAAAGAACGCCGCTCTACCTGCACACCTCGCCGGAATTCGCCTGCAAGAAGCTGCTGGCAGCCGGAGAGCAGCGCATCGCCTGCTTCGCCCATGTCTATCGCAACCGCGAGCGCGGGCCGCTGCACCATCCGGAATTCACCATGCTCGAATGGTATCGCGTCGGCGAGGCCTATGACGTGCTGATGGCGGATTGCGGGGACATGCTGGCGCTTGCGGCGCAGATCACGGGTGTTTCCACGCTGACCTATCGCGGCGCCACCTGCGATCCGCAGCTCGCGCCGGAGCGGCTGACGGTGGCCGACGCGTTTCGGCGCCATGCCGGCATCGACCTGCTTGCCACGATCGATCCGGACGGGTCGACGGACCGGGAATGTCTCGCCGCGGCCATGCGGGCGGCGGGCTTGCGTGTTGCCGGCGACGATACCTGGGCCGACCTCTTCAGCCGCGTGCTGGTGGAAAAGATCGAGCCGGAACTCGGCTTCGGCCGCCCCGCCATACTGTGCGAATACCCGGCCGCCGAGGCAGCGCTTGCCCGCCCCGCGCCGCACGACCGACGCGTCGCCGAACGCTTCGAGCTCTATGCCTGCGGCGTGGAACTGGCCAATGCCTTTGGCGAACTGACGGATGCCGCCGAGCAGCGCCGCCGCTTCGAACTGGAAATGGTAGAGAAGGCACGCGTCTATGGCGAGACCTATCCGCTCGACGAGGACTTTCTCGCCGCCCTTGCCGCGATGCCCGAGGCGAGCGGCATCGCGCTCGGCTTCGACCGGCTCGTCATGCTGGCGACGGGGGCGTCGCGCATCGACCAGGTGATCTGGGCGCCCGTCGCGGAGACGGCGCCGTGACGGCCGCGCGCAGCCTCTCCACCGTGGACGAACTCGTCGCCGCCGGCCTTGTGCGGGAAGACGAGCGTGCGCGGGCGGCGGCCGTCGCCGAACGATACGCCGTGGCCGTCACGCCGTCGCTCGTCGCGCTCATCGATGCCGATGATCCATTCGATCCCGTCGCCCGCCAGTTCGTGCCCGACGCCGCCGAATTGCTGACGCTGCCGGAGGAGCGGGCCGACCCGATCGGCGATCTCGCGCACAGCCCCGTCGAAGGCATCGTGCACCGCTACCCGGATCGCGTCCTGCTGAAGGCCGTGCATGTCTGCCCGGTCTATTGCCGCTTCTGTTTTCGCCGCGAGATGGTCGGGCCGGACGGTCTTGGTACGCTGTCGCCCGCAGCGCTCGATGCGGCAATCGACTATATCGCCGGTCGCCCGGAAATCTGGGAAGTCATTCTGACCGGTGGCGATCCCCTCGTGCTCTCGCCGCGCCGCCTGCGCGACATGATGGAGCGGCTGGCCGCGATCACTCATGTGAAGATCGTGCGCTTCCATACCCGGGTGCCGGTTGTTGATCCTATCAGGATCGATGCCGCACTCATCGAGGCGTTAAGAGCCTCCGGCAAGACGACATATGTGGCGCTGCACGCCAACCATCCGCGCGAGTTCACCGCCGATGCTTGCGCCGCCATCGCCCGCATCGTCGATGCCGGCATGGTCATGATCAGCCAGACGGTTCTGTTGAGGGGCGTCAACGACGATGCCGACGTGCTGGCAACCCTGATGCGGACCTTCGTCGAGAACCGGGTGAAACCCTATTACCTGCACCATCCGGACCTTGCGCCCGGCACGGCGCATTTCCGTCTGACGCTCGCGGAGGGCCGTGCGCTGGTGGAGCGCCTGCGCGGCCGTGTTTCCGGGCTCTGCCAACCGGCCTACATTCTCGATATACCCGGCGGGCACGGCAAGGTGCGGGCGGATTCGATGGCCGTGGAAGAGGCGGATGACGGCTGTTTTCGCCTGCGCGACTTCCGTGGCGGGTCGCATCCCTATCCGCCGGAGGCGAGTTAGGCCAGACGGCCTCTCTCAGAACTCCTCCCAGTCCCCGTCATTGCCCTTGTCCTGCCGCACGCCCAGCGCTCCGGCGAGCTTTTCGCTGAGGGCAAGGGCGGGTGAGCCGACCGGGCGAGACTTGGTGGAAGCGGCCTTGATGTTCCACTGGCCCACGGATTTGCGGGTGACCGTCGCCTCCGGCACGACCGGCGGTGCCGGCGTGGAGGGGACGATGTGGAGATGCGGCGCCTGCATCGAGCGGCCGGCCGCCGTGCTGCCGCCGACATTGAAGCGGCCGATCAGCGCGTTCAGCGCCTGCACTTCCGAGGCGAGGCCGTGGCTTGCCGCCGTCGTCTCCTCGACCATGGCTGCGTTCTTCTGCGTGCCCTGGTCCATGGCGTTGACGGCCGTGTTGATCTCCTGAAGGCCGGTCGACTGTTCGCGTGCCGCCTCGACGATCGCCACGACGTGGCTGTTGATCTCCTGCACCTCGGTGACGATGGTCTGCAGCGCGCGGCCGGTATCGCCGACCAGAGACACGCCGGTGCGCACCTGATCGCCGGAAGTGTTGATCAGCGCCTTGATCTCCTTGGCCGCCTTGGCGGAGCGCTGCGCCAGTTCCCGCACTTCCTGTGCGACGACGGCAAAACCCTTGCCCGCTTCGCCGGCACGCGCCGCTTCCACGCCGGCGTTCAGCGCCAGAAGGTTGGTCTGGAAGGCGATCTCGTCGATGACGCCGATGATGCTGGTGATCTCGCTGGAGGACTTTTCGATCTCCTGCATGGCCGAAACGGCGCGGCGCACGATCTCGCCGGATTTCTCAGCCCCCGTGCGGGTGCGGCCGACCAGCGCGCCGGCCTCCTCCGCCCGCCTGGTGGAATCCTTGACGGTCGTGGTGATCTCCTCGAGTGCCGCGGCGGTTTCCTCGACGGCGGCGGCCTGCTGCTCGGTGCGGCGCGACAGGTCGTCTGCGGCCGCGCGGATCTGGCTGGCACCGGCATCGATGGCACGGGCGTTTTCACCGACTTCGCGCAGCGCATCGCTGAGGCGTGAGACCGAGGCGTTGAAATCCTCGCGCAGGCGGTCGAGATCGCCGTCGAAGGGCTTTTCGATCCGGCAGGTCATGTCGCCGGATGCGAGCTTGCCGAGCGCGTCGGCGAGGCTTGCGACGGCCTCCTGCACGCGGCCGCTGTCGCGGGTGCGCTCGGCATCGCGCGCCTGGCGCTCGCCATCGGCGCGGCGGCGATCGTCCTCGCTCTGGCGCTCCAGGCGCTGGCGGTCGGCCGCATTGTCACGGAAGACGGCGACGGTGCCGGCCATCTCGCCGATCTCGTCGGTGCGGTCGGCATGCGGAATGGTGACGGCCGTGTCGCCTTCGGCCAGCCGCTTCATCGCGGCGCCGAGAGCGTTGAGCGGCGTCACGACGCGGCGGTTGACGAGGAAGATGGCGGCAATGGCGAGGCCCATGGCCGCGGCAAGCGACGCCCAGGTCAGGGCGAAGGCCGAGCCTTCCTCGGCGCGGGCGGACAGGATCGTCTCGTCCGTCACCTTCTGGGTGCGGGCGACAAGGTCGTTCAGCGCGGCGGTGATCGCGTCGGCGCTCGCCTGCATCGCCCCCTTGTAGACTTCCAGCGCCGGCCCCTTGGCGGCGATGGCGGAGAACTGGATGAGCTTTGCGGAATCGTCGAGATAGGTCTTCAGCGTCGCCTTGATGCCGTCCACCTCCGTCTTCGTCGCCGCGTCGCCCGTATTGGCGGCGCCGTAGCTGTCGACCATGCCGGCAAAGGCGTCGCTGCGCTCTTTGATGCGCGCCTCGATACGGCCGATCTCGTCCGGATCCATCGATAGCAGGTGTTCGGAGTATGTCGCGTTCAGCTCGGAAAAGGCGTGGCTCAATTGCAGGATACGGCTCATCTGCGGCATGCGATCCGTGCCGATGCGTTCGATATGGCCGGTCATCGCCGAAAGCGAGCGAAAGGCGACGGCGCCCTGCAGGCCACCCAGCACCACCATGAGGACGAAGAGGGCGGGCAGGAGCCTGCTGATCCGAACATTACGCATGACAGTTCCCTGGCTGTTGGGGGCGACGGCACGGCTTCGTGCGGGTGCGCAAAAGTCTAGGGACGGTCTTTTAACGTCCGCTTAATGCGACGTTCCGACCTCCTGCCTTGCCGGGTGCTTTTCCACACCCTACATGCGGTGGCGAACAGGAGTTTGCGATGATCTTCGACGCTGCCAGGCTTTCGCTGGCCAATCTTTTCGCCCCGGAAACGCGCGGCGTCTTCTGGAAGGTTCTGGGCCTTACGCTGCTTGCCCTTGTCGTCATCTGGTTCGGGCTTCGCGAAACCTTCATCGCCTTTGCCTGGCCGTGGCTGCAGGGTGCCTTCATGCCCGACCTGCCCGATTGGGCTGGCTGGCTCACCATCGTCTTCGGCCTCATCGCCAGCATCGGACTGGCGCTTGGCCTTGCGCTCCTGCTCGCTCCCGTCACGGCCATCATCGCCGGCTTCTTCCTCGACGATGTCGCCGAGGTTATCGAGAAGCGCGACTATCCCACGGAAAAGCCCGGTATCGCCCTGCCGATGGGTCAGGCGATATCGGGTTCGATCAAGTTCCTCGGCATCGTCCTTCTCGGCAACCTCGTCGCACTGTTCCTGCTGTTCATTCCGGGCGTCAACCTCGTCGCCTTCTTCGCGGTCAACGGCTACTTGCTCGGCCGTGAATTCTTCGAATTTGCCGCTATGCGTTTTCGCTCGCCGGCCGAGGCACGGCTGTTCCGGTCCAAACATGCCGCGACGGTGCTGCTGGGCGGCCTGCTGATCGCGGCCTTCCTGGCGATTCCCATCGTCAACCTGCTGACGCCGCTCTTCGCGGCCGGCCTCATGGTGCATCTCCACAAGGCCCTGAGCCGCAAGGACCGGGATTTCTCAGTGCGGCAGAACTGACGCGTCGTACAGCGCCGCATAATCGGCGCTCGGCGGGATCGGCTTGATCACGTCGAGCATCACGCCGTTCGGATCGGCGGTGATGAAGTGGCGCTGCCCGAAATCCTCGTCCCTGATCTCGCGCAGGATCGGCAGGCCGGCGGCGCGCACGGCATCGTAGACGGCGTCGACATCCTCGACCTCGAAGTTGAGCAGCAGGCCGGAAACCTTGCCGCGCCCGATGGCGGGGATCGTCTCGTGGCTGCCGTCGAGCACCGCGAGCGTCACCTTGTCGTCCTCCTTCGACTGGAGATGGATGTACCAGTCGCTGGTGAAGAGGGCTTCGAACCGGAAATGCGTTTCATAGAACGCTGCCGTGCCGGCGACATCGTCGGTCATGATCACGGGATAGTAGCTGGTCGTCTTCATCTCTTTCCCTTTCGTTCGAAATAACATACAGTCTGTATGTTTTTATCAATTAACATACATTCAGTTTGTATGTAAAGAGGCGAGATGGTACGCAGCAACAAGGAACGCACCGAGGCGACGCGGCTCGCCCTGATCGAAGCGGCGCGGCGGCTTTTCGTGCAGAAGGGCTATGCGGAGACGGCGACGCCGGACATCGCGGCGGAAGCCGGCGTGACGCGCGGCGCGCTCTACCATCATTTCGAGGACAAGCGGGCGCTGTTTCGCGCAACGCTGGAGCGCGAGGCCGAGGCCGTGGCCACGCATATCGAGACGGTTTCGATGCCGGCGGGCTCGCCCCGCGAGGCGCTGCTATCGGGTGCTCGCGCCTATTTCGACGCGATGGCCGAGCCCGGCCGTACACGCCTGCTGCTGTTGGAAGCTCCTGCTGTCATCGGCTTTGACAGCACCGTCGCCATAGACCGGGAAAATGCCGAGGGCACGCTGAAAGCGGGCCTTTCCGACCTGCTCGGACCGGATGTCGGTGCCGGAAAACTCCAGGCGCTGACGGATCTGCTCTCCGCCGCCTTCGACCGTGCGGCCATCGCGATCGAGGGAGGCGCGGACCGCAAGGCCTATGAAGCGGCGATATCAGGTCTCATCGACGGCCTCAGGGCGTAGGGCCGTAAAGCTGCGGCGGCAGCTCGACGAGGGCTGCGGGCACGTCACAGGTCTTTTCCGGCGATCGACAGAGATCGGCGATGACGCAGTGCTCGCATTCCGGCCGGCGTGCCTTGCAGCAATAGCGGCCGTGCAGGATCAGCCAGTGATGGGCGTGGTAGAGATACTCGTCCGGGATGAGCTGCATCAGCTTGCCCTCCACCTCGTCGGGTGTCTTGCCCGGGGCGAGGCGCAGGCGGTTGGCGATGCGGAAGATATGCGTGTCGACCGCCATCGTCGCCTGCCCGAAGGCCATGGAGAGCACGACATTCGCCGTCTTGCGCCCGACGCCTGGCAGCATCACAAGCTCCTCGCGGGTGCGGGGCACCTCGCTGCCGAACTGCTCGACGAGCATCCGGCTGAGCGCGATGACGTTCTTGGCCTTGTTGCGGTAGAGGCCGATCGTCTTGATGTAGTCGCGCACCTTCTCCTCGCCGAGCGCGAGCATCTTCTCCGGCGTGTCGGCGACTGCAAAGAGCGCGCGCGTCGCCTTGTTGACGCCGGCATCCGTCGCCTGGGCGGAAAGGGCGACGGCAACGACGAGCGTGAAGGGGTTCACATGTTCGAGTTCCCCCTTCGGCTCCGGCCGCTGGATGGAGAAGCGACGAAAGATCTCCCTCAGATCGTCCTGCGAGTAGAGGCTTTTCGGCCGGGTTGGAGCCTTGCGGCGAGGCGTCACCGCCTTTTTGATCTTTCCGTTTTCCATGATGCTTCCGCAGGGCGCATGTCGTCGCCGCAAAACCGCTACACACTTTTGCGCGACATGCTTATAGTCTTGGCGCATGACGCAAGGCAACGCCGACATCACGATGAACGACCTGCCGGTCTTCTCCGCCGAGCTGCACCCCTACCGGTCGCTCGGGCGCAACGGGCATCGCATCTTCTTCCTCATCGCGGGCGCGCTGAGCTTCGCCCATATGGCGGTGTTCCTGATATCGGGTGCCTGGCCGGTCGTGCTGTTCTTCGGCCTCGATTTCCTCGCGCTGTTCGGCGCCTTCTGGCTGAACAACAGGGCGGCCAAGGCGCGTGAGGTGGTGTCGCTGTCGCGGACCAATATCTCCATCCGCAAGATCAGCCCGTCGGGCCGCGAGACGGAGCACATTTTCAACCCGTTTTGGGCGCGCTTCCTCGTCTCGCGCAAGGCCAAGATCGGTATCACCGCCATGCATGTATGCGGCAACGGACGCCAGACCGATGTCGGTACTTTCCTGCCGCTCGACGATCGCGAGCGCTTCGCCTCGGCCTTTTCCGGCGCATTGGCCCGCGTTAAACGCGGCTACTGAGCTTTGCGTTTCGCAATTCCGGACGCAAAACGCTTCATACCTTGGCTGGAATTGCTTGAAGGCAGGAATCGGGTGGCGAGCGCGCGTGCGCCATGCTTTTCTGGCGGCACAGGAGAAGAACGATGAACATTGCCGCGACGTTGCAAACCGACATCACCCCCGAGGGCGACGACTACACGACCGTCCGCCGGGTCATAGAGATGATCACGGACGATTATCGCGAGCAGCCGGGTCTGGAAGACATTGCAGGCCGGCTCGGCCAGTCGCCGACGCAGCTCCAGAAGACGTTTACCCGCTGGGCCGGCCTTTCGCCAAAAGCCTTCCTGCAGGCCGTGACGCTCGACCACGCCAAGCGCCTGCTGCGCCAGGAAGAGCTGCCGCTGCTCGAAACCAGCTTCGAGGTCGGCTTGTCCGGCCCCGGCCGTCTGCATGATCTGTTCGTCACGCACGAGGCGATGTCGCCGGGCGAATGGAAGGCGCGGGGCGCGGGACTGACGATCCGCTACGGCTTTCACCTGTCGCCGTTCGGGCGGGCGCTCGTCATGATCACTGACCGTGGCCTTGCCGGCCTCGCCTTCGCCGACGAGCCCGGCGGCGAGGATGCGTTCGAGGACATGTCCTCGCGCTGGCCGAATGCCGCCTATGTCGAGGACAGCGAGGCGACCGCCGCCTATGCCGAACGCATTTTCGACCCCACCCGCTGGGACCCCAAGGCGCCGCTCAGGATCGTGTTGATCGGCTCGGATTTCCAGGTGCGTGTCTGGGAGGCGCTGCTGCGCATTCCTATGGGCTGCGCCGTCACCTATTCGTCCATCGCGCAAACGCTGGGGCAGCCGACCGCCTCGCGTGCCGTGGGCGCTGCCGTCGGTCGGAACCCCATCTCCTTCGTCGTGCCCTGCCACCGGGCGCTCGGCAAAAGCGGGGCGCTCACCGGGTACCATTGGGGCCTGACGCGCAAGCGGGCGATGCTCGGATGGGAATCGGGCAAGGCGTGACAACAAAAAGGCCGGCGAAACGCCGGCCTTTTGTCTGGTCTGCCGAGAAGGCTCAGTGCGCGCCCGACATGTCGCCGAGAACGTCCTTGGTCTTGACCGTGGAATCCGCATTCAGCGTGTAGACCATCGGCACGCCGGTCGCGAGGTTGAGCTTCAGGATCTCTTCCTTGGTGAGCTTGTCCAAGACCATCACCAGCGAGCGTAGCGAGTTACCGTGCGCGGCCACCAGCACCTTTTCGCCGCGCAGCACGCGGGGCAGGATTTCCGTGAGGTAGTAGGGCCAGACGCGCGCGCCGGTGTCGCGCAGGCTTTCGCCGCCCGGCGGCGGAACGTCGTAGGAGCGGCGCCAGATATGGACCTGCTCCTCGCCCCACTTTTCGCGGGCGTCGTCCTTGTTGAGGCCGGAGAGATCGCCGTAGTCGCGTTCGTTGAGCGCCTGGTCGCGGATCGTTTCCAGGCCCTGCTGGCCGATCTCGTCGAGGATGATCGTCAGCGTCTTCTGGGCGCGCGAGAGATCGGAGGTGAAGGCGATGTCGAATTTGATGCCGGTTTCGGCAATGGCCTTGCCGCCGGTCTTGGCTTCCTCGACGCCAAGCTCCGTAAGATCAGGGTCGCGCCAGCCGGTGAAGAGGTTTTTCAGGTTCCATTCGCTCTGGCCGTGGCGAACGAGGACGAGGGTTCCGCTCATAGGGTCTGTCTCCCGATTAGCATCGTTCCGAAAAGTGGATACCGGTTTTCGGAGCAAACGATGCGCTGTTGAACAAAGGTTTCAATTGAGCCCGAGCACGTCGAGCATGGAATAGAGGCCGGGCTTTTTGTCGCGCGCCCAGAGTGCCGCCTGCACGGCGCCGCGCGCGAAGATCGCGCGATCCGTCGCGCTGTGCGACAGCGTTACCAGTTCGCCTTCGCCGGCGATCACGACCGAATGTTCGCCGATGACCGAGCCGCCGCGCAGCGTGGCAAAGCCGATCGTACCCGTGGGACGCGCGCCGGTATGGCCGTCGCGCACGCGCACGGAATTGTCCGCAAGCGAGATGCCTCGACCCCTGGCGGCGGCCTGGCCGAGCAGCAGCGCGGTGCCGGAGGGCGCATCGACCTTGTGCCTGTGGTGCATTTCCAGCACCTCGATGTCCCAGTCTGCCGGGCCGAGCGCGCGGGCGGCGGTTTCCGCGAGAACGCCCAGCAGGTTCACGCCGAGGCTCATATTGCCCGACTTGACCACACGGGCATGGCGGGCGGCCGCCTTGATCTTCTCGTCGTCGTCAGCCGAGCAGCCGGTGGTGCCGATCACATGCACGATGCGGGCCTGCGCGGCGAGCCCGGCAAAATCGACGGTCGCGGCGGGCGCGGTGAAATCGAGCACGCCTTCGGCGGCGACGAAGGCTTCGAGCGGCTTGTCGGTGATGGCAACGCCGATCGGGCCGAGACCGGCCAGTTCCCCCGCGTCACGGCCGATAAAGGGCGAACCTTCGCGCTCGATGGCGGCGAAGACTTCAGCGCCCTCGATGGCGTGGATGGTGCGGATCAGCGTCTGGCCCATCCGGCCGGCGGCGCCGACGACGACCAGCTTCATTGCGGTGCCGCTCATGTCTTGTCCCTATTCTGCATTCTTGCCGGTATTTGCCGCGGGGGCCTGCAGGCTGTTGAGGCGAGCGTAAAGACCGTTTTCCCGGTCTGCAAGCGCCTGGTGCGAGCCTTCCTCGACGACCATGCCGTCCTGCATGACGATGATCTTGTCGGCGCGCACGACCGTCGACAGGCGGTGCGCGATGACGACGACGGTGCGCCCGCTCATCGCTTCGTCCAGTGCCTTTTGCACGGCCTGTTCCGATTCGGTGTCGAGCGCGGACGTCGCCTCGTCGAGCAGCAGGATCGGTGCGTTGCGCACCAGCGCCCGCGCGATCGACAGCCGCTGACGCTGGCCGCCGGAGAGCGTCACGCCGTTTTCGCCGACGGGCGTCTCGTAGCCGAGCGGCTGGGCGAGGATGAAGTCATGCGCATAGGCGTGGCGCGCCGCCTCCTCGATCTCTGCATCCGTCGCCTCGGGACGGCCGTAGCGGATGTTGTCGCGGATCGTGCCCTCGAAGAGATAGGGCTGCTGCGAGACATAGGCGATGGCGTTGCGCAGCGACTGCTTGGTCACATGGGCGATGTCCTGCCCGTCGATCAGGATCTCGCCCTCGGCCGGATCATAGAAGCGCGGAATGAGGCTGATGACGGTGGATTTGCCCGCACCCGAGGGGCCGACGAGGGCCGTGGTTTTGCCACCCTCGGCGGTGAAGTTCAGGCCCTTGAGGATCGTCTCGGTTTCCGAATAGCCGAAATGCACATCCTTGAAGGTGATCGTGGCATCGGAGACGACAAGCGCCTTGGCATCCGGCCGGTCGGCCTGGCGGGGCGCCAGGTCGAGGATTTCGTAGATCATGCGGGCATTGACGACCGCGCGCTCCAGCGAGACCTGCAGGCGTGCAAGGCGCTTGGCCGGCTCATAGGCCATCAGGAGCGCCGTGACGAAGGAGAAGAAGGCACCGGGCAGGATGCCGCCATAGATCGAGCGGTAGGCGGCGTAGCCGAGCACGCCCGATATGGCGAAGCCTGCAAAGGCTTCCGTCATCGGCGCGGTGCGTTCCGACAGGCGGGCAATGCGGTTCGAGCGGTTTTCCGCCCGCGCGATGATGCCCTCCACCTTGTCCCTCAGCTGGGCTTCCATGGTGAAAGCCTTGACGATGGTGATGCCCTGTACCGTCTCCTGCATCGCGCCAAGCACGTGGCTGTTGAGCTCGACGGATTCGCGCGTGGCGCTGCGCAGGCGCTTGGAGACATAACGCAGGCCGATGAGCAGCGGCGGTGCGACGAAGAAGACGATCAGCGTCAGGATCCAGTCCTTCGACAGCATTACCGCAATGAGGGCGATGAGCGTCAGGAAGTCGCGCGCGACCGACGTCACCGTCATGTTGAGCACGTCGCGGATGCCGGTGACGTTCTGGCTGATCTGGGCGGCGAGATAGGCCGAGCGCGATTCCGAGAAAAAGCCGACGCTGAGCGCCATCAGATGCGAATAGAGGCGGCGCTGGTAGCGCGCGACGATATTGTTGCCGATCTTCGCGAGGATGACGGCCTGGAAATATGTCGCAAAGCCGCGCAGCACGAAGGCGACGAAGATCGAGCCGCAGATCAGGATGACGAGGTCGGCGCGTTTGTTGGCAAACGCCTCGTTGACCACCGATTCCATGATCCAGGCGGTAAAGGCCGTGGTGAGGGCGACGATCGCGAGGCTGATCACGGCAAGGCCGTAGCCCTTGATGTGGTCACGGCCGTTCTCGGCGATGACGCGCTTCAGCACGGTGGTGACGGTGTCGGAGCTGACGTGGGGGCGCTCGGGACGACTCTTATCGGCCAATAGACTGACTTTCCTGCACGATCTCGCGGGCAGCCGGCCTAAACCGGCGCTGTGGCCGCTCTATAGGGTGTCGGTCGGCCTTTGGCGAGTCCGGGAGGGCGTCGAGCACCGCCGAAGGCTTCACCTTTTCCAGTGGCGTCCCTCGGTTGCAACACCGAACCTGTCGGGCATGCGCGCAAAGGCGGCAAGGCCGGCAAGGGCCGCGACCGGATGGGTGACCACATAGGTCGGGATGGATTTGAGCAGCGCGCTGTGCGGCGCCTTGTCCTCGAAGGCGGCGCGAAATTCCGGACCGCGCAAGGCGGGAAGGATTTTCTGCGAGATGCCGCCGGCCAGGAACACGCCGCCCTTGGCCATGAAGATCATCGCCATGTCGCCAGCAACGCGGCCGAGATAGGTCGAAAACAGCGAGACGGTCTCGACGGCCGCGCGGTCGTCCTGCGCCAGCGCCCTGGCCGTCACATCGGACGGTTTGCCGAGTGTCGCATCGACGCCGTCGGCGGCGCAGACGGCGCGGTAGATGTTCATGATGCCGCGCCCGCACAACAGCTGCTCGGCGGAGATGCGACCCTCGATCGGCTCCAGGAAGGGCCAGATCCGGTAGTCGCGCTCGCTGCGCGGGCCGACATCGACATGGCCGCCTTCGCCTGGCACCGGAATCCAGCTGTGGCGGGCATAGACCAGGCCGGCGACACCAAGGCCGGTGCCGGGTCCGAGCACTGTGCGCGAGGCGGCGTTACGCTCGATACCGGGGCCGATCTTTTCCCGGTCGGTATCGCCGAGCGAGGCGACGGCCAGCGCCTGCGCCTCGAAATCGTTGACGAGCAGCACGTCCTCGAAGCCGAGATTGGCGATCATGTCGCGGGGACGCACCACCCAGGGGCAATTGGTCAGCGGCACCTCGTCGCCCTGGATGGGTCCGGCCAGCGCCAGGATCGCCGAGCGCGGCTGGACCGAGCTCGTGTCGAGGATGCATTTTTGCAGGGCGTCGTCGATATTGGCGAAGTCGGCCGTCTGAACGATCGGGAATTGCCTGGGTTCGGCAAAGGCATCCACCAGCAGCGCGAAGCGCGCATTGGTGCCGCCGATATCGCCGACGAGGATGGGGAAGGGGAGGTTGGTGTCGTTATCGCCTGGCCTTGCCATCAAGCTATCCCGTTCTTTCGCGTGCCCGTATGTGTGTGGTGGTTTTGCTTTTCGCCTATCCGGGGCAGAGAGTGCCGTCAATCGGCTGCGAAGTCGAGCAGGTGTTCCGCCGTGGCGCGGTTCAGCGCCATCGGAATGTCGTAGACGATGGCAAGCCGCATCAGGGCTTTCACATCGACATCGTGCGGCATGGGGGTGAGCGGATCGACGAAGAAGATCAGGACGTCCACCTCGCCGGTGGCAATCAGCGCGCCGATCTGCTGGTCGCCGCCGAGCGGGCCGCTCTTGAGCCTGACGACGTCGAGGCCGGGGCAGGCTTCCAGCACGCGGCCGCCCGTCGTGCCCGTCGCGACGATCTTCGCCTGCGACAGCACCTTCTCATTGCGCAGCGCGAAATCCGCCATGTCGTCCTTCTTCTCGTCATGCGCGATCAGCGCAATGCATCTGGGGCGTGACATGGGCGTTCCTCGCGGGTTCGACGGGGAAATTTAAATCGATTTGATCGCCTTATACAAAAGCGGCGGGGCCTTGAAAAGCCCCGCCGTCAGGCGCCTGCCTATTGGAAGGGGCGCGGGATGGGAATCGGCACGATAGCCGGCAGAGCTGTGTCGTTGGCAATGACCGATTCGATGCTGTTTGCCGGCGTGTCGCCGCCGCCGGAGAAAGCAAGCGCGGTTGCGGAGACGCCGCCATTGCCCTGATAGGTGACCTCCTGTTCGGAGGCCGGCGAAGCGCTGGCGAGAACCGTGCCGCAGGCCTTCGGCAGGTCGGACAGCATCATGTAGCGCGGCTTGACGGGCTTCGCATCCGCCTTGGGCTTCGGCTTGGCCCAGGGCTCCTTGGTGAACCACCAGGCGAGCGATGCGTCGCAGCCGTCGCCGGCCGCGACCTTCGCCTGCGGCTTGCAGCCGGGCGCGCCCTCCGGGCATTTGATCCGGATATGGAAGTGTTCGTCGTGGCCATAGATCGGCCGCACCTTGCCGAGCAGCGCGCGGTCGCCCTGCCAGGTGTCGCAAAGCTTCTTCTTGATCGCCGGATTGACGAAGACGCGCTCGACCTGCGGATAACTCGCCGCCTTCATGACGAGCCTGGCATGGGTCGAGGTCCAGCGGCGCGAATCGACCGTCAGGAACTTGCTCTTGTCGAGCATGGAGGTGAAGGGCAGCTTTTCGCGCTCTTCGGCCGACAGGCGGTGATCCGGCATCGGCGTGAACCAGATGTCGGCGTCGAGGCCCACCTGGTGCGAGGCATGGCCCGACAGCATCGGTCCGCCACGCGGCTGCGAGATGTCGCCGAGCAGCAGACCCGGCCAGCCGAGCTGCTGCGCGTCCTGGGAAAACTCTTCCAGCAGCGCGATCATCTGCGGGTGACCCCAGCGCCGGTTGCGCGTCAGGCGCATCGCCTGCCAGGCGGGGCCATCCGTCGGGATCGCCACGGCGCCGGCAATGCAGCCCTTGGCATAGGAACCGTAGGGGCTCGCCGCCATCTTTGCCGGCAGGCGCTTGGCGCCGAACAGTTCCTTGGCCGGCCGGTCTTCGGCGGCGGAAGGGGCGGTCAGCGCGAGGCTGGCGGCCATCAGGCACGGGATCAGGCGGGTAGGCTTGGGAGGCAGGGGCATTGTCGGGTCTCGAAGTCGCAATCGTTGCGAAAGGTTAAAGGATCATTCTTTCGCGGAAGTGAATCGTCCTGACCGATAGGGATGGCAAAAACCGCCGCTTTCATGGCAGGCCTGTCAATTGCCCGGATTTTGCCTATTCTCCGCTGCATGCTTCGGCAAACGCATTGGAAAGGGAATTGGCATGCAGGCAGCCTTCGGGAGAATTTTGGTCACGGCGGCTCTGTCGCTTGCGCTGACAACGGGTGTTGTCGCGCAGGAAACCGCAAGCCCCGTCTGGCGCAGCGGCATCTCCACCATCGGCGAGCTGAAGCGTCCAAACGGTTTCGAACGCTTCGACTACGTCAATCCCGATGCACCGAAGGGCGGCGAGCTGAAGCTGTCCGAAACCGGCACCTACGACACGTTCAACCTTATCCTCTCCAAGGGCGAGGCGGCCACGGGTGTCGGCTCGCTCGTCTTCGATACGCTGCTGAAATCGGCCGAGGACGAGATCACCGCCTCCTACGGCCTGCTCGCCGAGGGCGTCTCCTATCCCGACGACTTCTCGTCTGCGAGCTTCCGCCTACGCACGGAAGCGAAATGGGCGGACGGAAAACCGGTGACGCCGGAGGATGTCATCTTCTCCTTCGAAAAGCTGAAGGAGCACAATCCGCTCTATGCCAACTACTACCGCCACGTGATCTCGGCGGAAAAGACCGGCGAGCGCGACATCACCTTCCGCTTCGACGAGAAGAACAACCGCGAACTGCCGAACATTCTCGGCCAGTTTCCGGTCATTCCCAAGCACTGGTGGGAAGGAACGGACGACAAGGGCAACAAGCGCGACATCAGCCGCACGACGCTGGAGCCGGTGATGGGTTCCGGCCCCTACAAGATCGGCGCGTTCCAGGCCGGCGCCTCCATCCGCTTCGAGCGGCGCGACGACTATTGGGGCAAGGACCTCAACGTGAATGTCGGCCAGAACAATTTCGGCACGATCAGCTACACGTTCTTCGGCGACCGGACCGTCGAATTCGAGGCTTTCCGCACCGGCAACGTCCAGTTCTATCAGGACAACAGCGCCAGCCATTGGGCGACCTCCTACGATTTCCCGGCTGCAAACGACGGTCGCGTGGTGCGTGAGGAGATCGAGAACCCGCTGCGCGCCACCGGCATCATGCAGGCCTTCGTGCCGAACCTGCGCCGTGACAAATTCAAGGACCAGAAGGTGCGCGAGGCGCTGAACTATGCCTTCGATTTCGAGGATCTGAACCGCAGCCTCGCCTATAACGCCTTCCAGCGCGTCGACAGCTATTTCTGGGGTACCGAGCTTGCCTCCTCCGGCCTGCCTGAGGGGCGCGAGAAGGAGATCCTGGAGGAGTTGAAGGACAAAATTCCCCCAGAAGTCTTCACCACGCCCTATACCAATCCCGTCAACGGCGACCCGCAGAAGGTGCGCGGCAACCTGCGCAAGGCGCTGGAACTCTTCAAGGAGGCGGGTTACGAGCTGAAGGACCGCAAGCTCGTCAATGTGAAGACGGGCGAACCTTTCGGCTTCGAGATCCTTCTCTCCAATCCCTCCTTCGAGCGCACGGTCACGCCCTTCGTCAACAGCGTGAAGAAGATCGGTATCGATGCGCGCATCCGCACCGTCGATGCTTCGCAATATACCAACCGTACCAGAAGCTTCGACTATGACATGATCTACGGCATCTGGGCGCAGACGCTCGTTCCGGGCAACGAGCAGAGCGACTACTGGGGCTCGGCCTCGGCCGACCAGCAGGGCTCGAAGAACTATGCCGGCATTTCCGATCCGGCGATCGACGAGCTCATCCGCCGCATCATCTTCGCGCCGAACCGAGAGGAGCTGATCGCCACGACCCACGCGCTCGACCGCGTTCTACTCGCTCATCACTATGTCGTGCCCCTCTTCTATGCGAAGGCGCAGCGCATCGCCTACTGGAACGAGCTCGCCCGTCCGCAGGAGCTGCCCTATTACGGGCTCGGTTTCCCGCAGGTCTGGTGGTCGAAGAACGCCGCGAAATGAGCCGGGGCTTGCGCCGCAAAGCCGGCTGGGCTCCATATAGCGCAGCGAATCACCGCTGCCCGCAGCGGCGGCAAAACGAGAAGGTCTGGGTTTGATCGACTGGATATCGAAGCAGCGGCGTGCCGCGGATGCGCACGTCCCTCCGGCGGAGCGTCGCTGATGGGCGCGTATATCCTGCGCCGCATCCTGCTGATGATCCCGACCATTTTCGGCATCATGGCGATCTCCTTTGCGATCGTGCAGTTCGCGCCAGGCGGTCCGGTCGAGCAGGTCATCTCCGACCTCACCAACCAGGGGGCGGGCGACCGTCTCTCCGGCGGCGGCGACATGCTGCAGAATGCCGGCGGCGAGGGGGCCTATCGCGGCTCGCAGGGGCTGGATCCGGAGTTCATCGCCAAGCTGGAAAAGCAGTTCGGCTTCGACAAGCCGCCGCTCGAGCGCTTCTTCACGATGATGTGGGACTATATGCGCTTCGATTTCGGCGAGAGCTTCTTCCGCAACACGGATGTCATCGACCTCATCGCGCAGAAGATGCCGGTGTCGATCTCGCTCGGCGTGTGGATACTCGTCTTTTCCTACGCCATCTCCATTCCGCTCGGCATCAAGAAGGCGGTGCAGGACGGGTCGGCCTTCGACGTCTGGACCTCGGGCATCATCATCATCGGCTATGCCGTGCCGAGCTTCCTGTTCGGCATCCTGCTCATCGTGCTCTTCGCCGGGGGATCCTTCCTCGACTGGTTCCCGCTGCGCGGCATTGTTTCCGATAATTTCGACAGCCTCGCCTGGTGGCAGAAACCACTCGATTACATGTGGCACATGACCTTGCCGCTGATCACGCTGCTGCTCTCGGCCTTCGCCACGACGACGCTTTTGACCAAGAACTCGTTCATCGACGAGATCAAGAAGCAGTATGTCACGACGGCGCGCGCCAAGGGGCTGAACGAACGCCAGGTGCTCTACGGCCACGTCTTCCGCAATGCCATGCTGATCATCATCGCCGGCTTTCCGGGCGCCTTCATCTCGGCCTTCTTCACGGGATCGCTGCTCATCGAATATATCTTCTCGCTCGATGGCCTCGGACGTCTCGGCTACGATTCCATCGTGCGGCGCGACTATCCCATCGTCTTTGCGACACTCTTCATCTTCTCGCTGATGGGCCTCGTCGTCAGCCTCGTCTCCGACCTCATCTATACCTGGGTCGATCCCCGCATCGATTTCGACCGGAGGGACGTGTGATGAGCGCCGTCACCGATGCAAAGCCGGTCGCGCCCCCGCGCAAGGGGCTGCTCAATCCCACCAACCTGCGGCGCTGGGAGAATTTCAAGGCGAACCGGCGCGGCTACTGGTCGCTGTGGATCTTCCTGCTGATCTTCGTGCTTTCGCTCTTTGCCGAGGGCATCGCCAACGACCGGCCGATCGTCGCCTCCTACAAGGGCGAGCTGCTTTTCCCGGTCGTTATCGATTATCCGGAGGAAAAGTTCGGCGGCTTCCTGGCCGAGACCGACTATCGTTCGGACTTCATCCAGGAAGAGGTCGGCGCCAACGGCTGGATGATCTGGCCGCCGATCCGCTATTCCTACAATACGACGAACTCCAACATCCCGCATTCCGCCCCGACGAAACCCTTCTGGCTGATGTCGAAGGACGAGCGTTGCGCCGGCTATCCCGGCGGCGTGGACGATCCGAACTGCACCTTGAGCAATCTCAACTGGCTCGGCACCGACGACCAGGCGCGCGACGTGCTTGCCCGCGCCATCTACGGCTTCCGCATCTCGGTGCTGTTCGGCCTGGCGCTCACCATCGCGTCCGCCGTGGTCGGCGTGACGGCCGGTGCCGTGCAGGGTTATTTCGGCGGCTGGACGGACCTTCTGATGCAGCGCTTCATCGAGATCTGGTCGTCGATGCCGGTGCTCTACATCCTGCTGATCATCGCCGCCATCCTGCCGCCCGGCTTCTGGATCCTGCTCGGCATCATGCTGCTCTTTTCCTGGGTCGGTTTCGTCGGCGTGGTGCGTGCGGAATTCCTGCGGGCGCGCAATCTCGAATATGTCCGGGCGGCGCGCGCGCTCGGCGTCGGCAATGTCACGATCATGTACCGGCACCTGCTGCCGAACGCGATGGTGGCGACGCTGACCTTCCTGCCCTTCATCCTCTCGGGCTCGATCACCACGCTCACCTCGCTCGACTTTCTGGGCTTCGGCATGCCGCCGGGCTCGCCGTCGCTGGGTGAACTGATCGCGCAGGGCAAGAACAATCTTCAGGCGCCGTGGCTCGGCATCACCGCCTTCGTCGTCATGTCCGTCATGCTGTCGCTTCTGATCTTCGTCGGTGAAGCAACGCGCGATGCCTTCGATCCGAGGAAGACCTTCCGGTGAGCACACGCGAAATCCTCCTCTCCGTCAAAGACCTTTCGGTCGCCTTCCACCAGGGCGGAAAGACATCGCTCGCCGTCGACCGGGTGTCCTTCGACATCCACCGCGGCGAGGTCGTGGCGCTGGTCGGCGAATCCGGCTCCGGCAAGTCGGTGACGGCCAATTCCATCCTGAAGCTTTTGCCTTATCCGGCCGCCAGCCACCCTTCCGGGGAAATCCATTTCAACGGCGAGGATCTGCTGAACGCGTCGGATGCGACGCTGCGCGACGTGCGCGGCAACGACGTCACGATGATCTTCCAGGAGCCGATGACCTCGCTCAATCCGCTGCATTCGATCGAGCGGCAGATCGGCGAAATCCTGAAACTCCACCAGGGCATGGAGGCCGCCGCCGCGCGCGCCAAAATCCTGGAACTGCTCAATCAGGTCGGTATCCGCGAGCCGGAAAAGCGCCTCGCCGCCTATCCGCACGAGCTTTCCGGCGGCCAGCGCCAGCGCGTGATGATCGCCATGGCGCTCGCCAACCGCCCGGAACTCCTGATCGCCGACGAGCCGACGACCGCGCTCGACGTCACCGTGCAGGCGCAGATCCTCGAACTCCTGAAGAAACTCAAGGAAGAGCACGGCATGTCCATGCTCTTCATCACCCACGATCTCGGCATCGTGCGAAAATTCGCCGACCGGGTCTGCGTGATGACCAAGGGCAAGATCGTCGAGACCGGCCCGGTCGAAGAGATATTCTCCAACCCGCAGCACGCCTATACGCGCCACCTGCTCGCTTCCGAGCCGAAGGGCGAGCCTCGGCCGGGTGATGCCAGCCAGCCCGTCATCATCGAGGCTGACGGCGTCAAGGTCTG
The DNA here is from genome assembly GCF_024704725.1 of Shinella sp. CPCC 101442. GTDB lineage: Bacteria > Pseudomonadota > Alphaproteobacteria > Rhizobiales > Rhizobiaceae > Shinella. The sequence goes on from NZ_JALIQS010000004.1 coordinate 133,623, forward strand.
GTTTCCGATCAAGGCGGGCTTCATGCGCCGCGTCGTCGATCATGTGAAGGCCGTCGACGGCATCGACCTGACGCTGCGCGCCGGCCACACGCTCGGCGTCGTCGGCGAATCCGGTTCCGGCAAGACGACGCTGGGTCTCGCGTTGACGCGGCTTATCGCCTCGCAAGGCCGCATCGCCTTCGTCGGGCAGGACATTGCCGGCCACTCCTTCGCCGAAATGCGCCCGTTGCGCCGGCGCATGCAGATCGTCTTCCAGGATCCCTTCGGATCGCTGTCGCCGCGCATGTCGGTCGCCGATATCGTCGCCGAGGGACTGAAAATCCACGAGCCCTCGTTGTCGGAAGCCGAGCGCGACCATCGCGTGGCTTCGGCGCTGGAGGAAACCGGCCTCGATGCATCGACCCGCTGGCGCTACCCGCATGAATTTTCCGGTGGCCAGCGCCAGCGCATCGCGATTGCCCGCGCCATGGTGCTGAAGCCGGAATTCGTCATGCTCGACGAGCCGACCTCCGCGCTTGACATGAGCGTGCAGGCGCAGGTGGTCGAACTGCTGCGCGACCTGCAGGCGAAGCACAATCTCGCCTATCTCTTCATCAGCCACGACCTCAAGGTCGTGCGTGCGCTTGCCAATGACATCATCGTCATGCGCGCCGGGCGTGTCGTGGAAAAGGGGCCGGCGAAAGACATCATCGAGCGTCCCTCGGAGGCCTATACCAAGGCCCTCATGGCCGCCGCCTTCAATCTCGAAGCCGTCAGGGCCGAGAGCATCCACCAGTAGCGAAGAAGAGACTGCCCATGAAAAGCCCCGTCATCATCGATCTGAAATTCGATCAGGAGGAGGTCGCGGCGGCGTTGAAGGGTGCCTTTCCGGACCGCGATGTCATCAATCTCCTGCATCCGACCAACCGCAAGCGCGACCTTTCCGGCATCGACTATGCCGTGGTCTGGAAGCCGGGTGCCGATCTTTTCTCGCGAGCGATGGATCTCAAGGTCGTGTTCTCAGGCGGTGCCGGCGTCGATCATGTGCTGACGCTGCCCGGTCTGCCGGATGTGCCGCTCGTCCGCTTCGTCGACGAGACGCTGACGACGCGCATGAGCGAATGGGTGGTCATGCAGTGCCTCCTGCATATGCGCCAGCACCGGCTCTATGAGGCGCAGCGCCAGAAGCGCGTGTGGCGCGAGCTTTCGCAACCCGAGGCCAAGGATTTTACCGTCGGCATCATGGGCTTCGGCGTGCTCGGGCAGGATTCGGCGAAAAAGCTGAAGACGCTCGGCTTCAACGTCATCGGCTGGTCGAAGAGCGGCCGCAAGGTCGAGGGTTTCGAAACCTTCGGCGATAGCGGTCTCGATGCCTTCCTCGGCAGGAGCGACATCCTCGTCGGCCTGCTGCCTTTGACGCCGGACACGAAGGGCATTTTCAACACCGGCCTCTTCACGCGCCTCAGCCGCAAGGGTCCGTTCGGCGCGCCGGTCTTCATCAATGCCGGCCGGGGTGGCAGCCAGGTCGAAGCCGATATCGTCGCGAGCCTCAACGACGGCACACTCTACGGCGCTTCGCTCGACGTCTTCGAGCAGGAACCGCTGCCGCTCGAAAGCCCGCTCTGGTCGATGGACAAGGCCTTTCTGACGCCGCACGCCGCCGCCGCCTCGGATGTCGCCGCGCTCTTCCGCCATGTCGAACAACAGATCGAGCGTCTGGAAAGCGGCAAGCCGCTGGAGCATCTCGTCGATCGCAACGCGGGCTACTGAGCGCTCTATCGCTTGCCGGAAATGCTTTAGGGTCGGCGGTAGCCCGTCGGTCGGTCGTAGAGCCAGCCAATACGCTCGATGGCGGCATCCAAATTTTCGCGGGCCACGCTCATCGTGTGGCCGTTGGCGTGGAGGATGGTCGCGTCGTCCTCCATGATCGCCACATGGCCCTTCCAGAAGACGAGATCGCCGCGGCGCAGCTCTTCGCGGGCGATGGGCGTGCCAAGGCCGGCGGCCTGCATGTCGGAATCGCGCGGAGCACTGCGGCCGGCCATCATCATCGCGAGCTGCACCAGCGCCGAGCAGTCCAATCCGAAGCCGGAGCGACCGCCCCAGAGATAGGGGGTTTCCAGAAAGCGGGTGGCGACGGCGACATAGTCGTCGCTTGCCGCCGTGCCGACGGGCAGGCAATGGCCGGCGACGACGGACTGGCCGCCCGCCAGCGTCAGGTAGCGTGTGCCCCGCGTTTCGCTTTCGCCGACGACCGTTAGCCGGCTTCCGATCGAGAGCGCAAAGGCGGCGGGTGTTTTGAGGTCCGCGCCGGTATAGGCGAAGGTGCGGGGCACGGCAACGATGTGCGTAGGCGCGGCCACCTCCGGCCATACCGCGGTTTCCTCGATATAGCCGACATAACCGTCGAAATCGGATTTCACCCAAGCCCATCCATCTGCCCGGTCGAGCACCCGCACGGTTTCGCCGAACAGGATTTGCGTGTCGATGCCCGATGCCTGATCCGGCCGTCGCCGCAGGGATGCAACCGACACGGCGACACGAGCGGGCGTGCCGGAGACGTAATGCGGGGCCTCCACGGTGTCGAGCAGGGCTTCCTCGGCGAGGTCGGGGCGGTAGGCATTGAGGCGGCGGTCGGGCAGGGCGTTCATGGGCATCTCACGGAACGAGCGTATGGCCCTTCGCGATGATGAGATCGCCGAGCCGTTCGAGATAGAGCGCGCCCTCTACGGTGCGCTTGATGATGACGTTGCGGCGATCACGGTCGTCGCGCATGCGGGTAACGAGACCCTGTTCGCCCATCGTGTCAAGGGCGCGCGTGATGACCGGCTTGGTGACGCCGAGTTTTGCCGCAAGGCCACGCACGGTGTGCGGCGGCGGCACGAGGTAGATTTCGAGCAGGATGGCGAGCTGGCGCAAGGTCAGGTCGCGCCCGTCCGCATGCACCTGCTGGGTCGTCACCTCGTGCCAGAGGCCGAGCGCCTGCGATGGGGTCAGATCTACCGGCACGGCGCCTCCGGGCTTGGGCCTGACCGCCCGGCAAAGGGCGGTTCAGCTCTGTTGTCCCGCATTTGCGTTAGCGTTTCGTTACGCTACCGTATCGTTTCCTGAAAAGGAAGTTAGGCGGTCATCGTGCGTAGGTGGTGATAGAGCGCGCGGATCGCCTGTGCCTCGCCGCCGACGGGTGAATGCGGCCGTTCGGCCTGGGCCCAGGCATAGATGTCGAAATGCGCCCAGTGCTTGTTGCGCGTGACGAACCGTTTCAGGAAGAGCGCTGCCGTGATCGACCCCGCCATGCCGCCGGAAGGGGCATTGGTGAGATCGGCGATGCGGGCGGAGACATCTTTGTCGTAACCCATATAGAGCGGCATGCGCCACATCGGATCGTCGACCGTCAGGCTCGCCTCCGTGAGATCGTGCGCCAGGTCCTCGTCGTCGGTGAAGAAGGGCGGCAGGTCGGGGCCGAGCGCCACGCGGGCAGCACCCGTCAGCGTCGCCATGTCGATGATCAGGTCGGCGTCTTCCTCGTCGGCATAGGCGAGCGCGTCGGCGAGGATCAGCCGACCCTCGGCATCGGTGTTGTCGATCTGGACGGTCAGGCCCTTGCGGCTCCTGTAGATATCGCCGGGACGGAAGGCATTGGCCGAGATCGAGTTCTCGACGACGGGCACCAGGACGCGCAGGTCCACCTTCAGCTTGGCGTCCATGATCATCAGCGCGAGGCCCATGACATTGGCGGCGCCCCCCATGTCCTTCTTCATCAGGAGCATGGAGGAGGCCGGCTTGATGTCTAGGCCGCCGGTGTCGAAGGTCACACCCTTGCCGACCAGCGTCACGCGCTTGTGGCCCTTCTTCCCCCAGCGCAGTTCGAGCAGGCGCGGCGCCTGTTCGGAGGCGCGGCCGACCGTGTGCACGAGCGGGAAATTCTCCTTGAGCAGGTCGTCGCCGGAAATGACGGAAACCTTCGCCTTGTAATGCTCGCCGAGCGCGCGGAAAACGTCCTCAAGCGCATCGGGGCCCATATCGTTGGTGGGGGTGTTGATCAGGTCGCGGGCGAGAAACACGCCGGCGAGCTGGCGCTTGATGTCGGTGGCGTCGGCGTCACCCGGGATGAGCAGCGTCGCGGCTTCGGATGCGGACGCCTTGTAGCGCTCGAAACGGTAGCTGCCGAGGCCATAGCCGAGCGCCAGCCGGTTTGCCGTGAGCGGCGCGGTCTCGACGTGCCAGTCGCCGGCCGGCAGCGCGCGGGCGAGCTTGCCCGCCAGGAAGGGCGCGTCGGACGGGTTCTTGCCCAGCCCGAAGAGTGCACCGCCGAGATGACCATCCGCCGTCGGCACCATCAGCAGCGCACCGGAATCCGCCTTGAAGCCCGCCTTCTTCGCCCAGTCGAGTGCGATGGGATCGATCGTACCGGTCTCGATATGGGCCGGCGTGATCGCAAAGATCGGCAGCGTCTTTCCGTTCTTCGTGTTGAAGGGAGAGGGCCGGTCGATGAACTGGAAGGGGGCCATGGGGAACCTTTGGAGAAAGCCGCGAGAATCGGCCAATTAACACTCTGTTAGGGTTAACAGATTATTGCTGGTGCGGAGATTGCGGCGTGATTCCTAACCGCCGCATCATGCGGAAATCGCTTCGGGGACTGATCATGGCCGCTTGCCGCACGCGTTCGTCACTTCGCAAAGGGCTCCTGAGGGGCGTTGCATTCGCTGCCATCGCGGTCGCGCTTGCCGGCTGCGCCGGCGGCAAGAGCAACCTGACCACCGGTTCCATCTCAAGCGGCGGAAAGCCCGTTGCCCAGATGAACGCGACGGAGCTTCGCGGTGCCGCCGACAGCATCGGCCAGGCCTATGCGAAGAACCCGAAAGACCGCAATATCGGCCTCAACTACGCCAATGTGCTGCGCATGAACGGTCGCAACGACCAGGCGCTCGCCGTCATGCAGCAGGTCGCCATCAACTTCCCGAACGACCGTGATGTGCTCGCCGCCTACGGCAAGGCGCAGGCCGCCGCCGGCCAGCTGGAGCAGGCGCTGAACACCATCCTGCGTGCCCAGACGCCAGATCGCCCCGACTGGCGGCTGAAATCGGCCGAAGGCGCCATCCTCGACCAGCTGGGGCGCTCCGGCGAGGCCCGCCAGCGCTATCGCGATGCCCTCGACATCAAGCAGAACGAACCGTCCGTTCTTTCCAATCTCGGCATGTCCTATCTGCTCGCGAAAGACTTGAAGACGGCGGAAACCTATCTGCGCTCCGCGGCTTCCCAGCCGGGGGCGGACAGCAGCGTGCGCCAGAACCTCGCGCTCACCGTCGGCCTGCAGGGTCGTTTCCAGGACGCCGAAAACATTGCCCGGCAGGAACTGACCGCTGAACAGGCGGAAGCGAATGTCAAATATCTGCGTGCGATGCTCGCCCAGCAGAATTCCTGGAAGAAGCTCGCCGCTGACGACAGCGGCAACACGAACTGATCGGCTCGCGTCCGAAACCAAGCCTCCTTCCCAAGCATGCCTTCGCCCCGGCCGATTATTCGGACCGGGGCGTTTTGTTTCGGGAGGGGCTGCTCGTCTATTTGAACGTGTCGGAAACCTGGATGCCGGCGGGGCCGAGAATGACGGCGACCAGCACGGGCAGGAAGAACAGGATCATCGGCACGGTGAGCTTCGGCGGAAGGGCTGCCGCTTTCTTTTCCGCTTCGTTCATGCGCTGGTCGCGGCATTCCTGGGCAAGCACGCGCAGCGCCTGCGCGATCGGCGTGCCGTAGCGCTCGGCCTGGATGAGCGCCTGCCCGACCGCCTTCACGGTATCGAGGCCGATGCGCGCGCCGAGATTTTCATAAGCCGCGCGCCGCTCCTGCAGGAAGGAGAGTTCGGCTGTCGTAAGTACCAGCTCTTCCGCAAGCTCCGGAGAGGAGATGGCGATTTCGTCGGCCACGCGCTTGAAGGCGACCTCGATTGTAATGCCCGATTCCACGCAGATCAGCATGAGGTCGAGCGCGTCCGGCCAGGCGCGGCGGATCGAACTCTGGCGTTTCGACACCTTGTTGGAGATGAAGATGTTTGGCGCATAGAAGCCGAGATAGGCGCTGAGAAGCGTTGCGAGCACGCGAACCAGGAATGGTTTGTCTTCGAGGTAGCCGAGATAGAAGATATAGAAAGCGCCGATGGTGCCGAAGACGAAAGGCAGCACGAAGCGTGCGAAAAGGAAGATGTTGAGGGCGTTCTGCGAGCGGTAGCCTGCCTGGCGCAACCGGTTCATCGTATTGGCGTCGACGAGGGCTTCGCGCAGGTTCAGCCGCTCGACGACCTGGCGCACCGAGGTATTGTGTGCGGCGCGCAGCGAGGCCTTGCTCTGGACGGTTTCGGCATTGAGGCGTGCGCGCTCGCGGGCGCGCATCTGCTCGCGTTCGAGCGCCACCGATTTCATGCGCTTGTCCAGATCGCCGCGATCGAGATAGGGCGCTGCCAGCGTGTAGATGGTCGCGAGCACTGCCATCATCACGAAGGCAGACAGCAGAACGGCCGGGTCGGTGAGGCTGGTGATAAGTCCGGACATGGCCCCGCGCTCCTAGATATCGAAGTTGATCATTTGGCGCATGACGAGGATGCCGATCGACATCCAGCCGAGGCCCAGGCCGAGAATCAGGTGGCCGCGCGAATCCGTGAACAGGATCATGATGTAGTCGGGCGATGTCAGGTAGACGAGAAGGGTCACGATGAAGGGCAGGGCGCCGATGATGGCGGCCGAGGCCTTCGCTTCCATTGAAAGGGCGTTCACCTTGTCGCGCATCTTGCGCCGCTCGCGCAGCACGCGCGAGAGATTGCCGAGCGCCTCGGACAAGTTGCCGCCGGCCTGGCTCTGGATGGCGATGACGATGGCGAAGAAGTTGACTTCCTGCAGCGGAATGCTGGTGAACATGCGCGCGCAGGCTTCCGGCACGCTCAAGCCCACTTGCTGGGCCTCCACGATCTTGCGAAACTCCGTGCGCACCGGCTCCTGACCTTCCGCGGCGATGAGGCGCAGCGCGTCCGTCAGCGGCAGACCCGACTTGATGGAGCGCACCATGACGTCGAGGGCGTTGGGAAGTTCGGCAAGGAACCGCTTGAGGCGGCGCTTGATCATGAAGCCGATGAACCAGCGCGGTAAGCCGAGTGCCGCGATCACGGCAATGCCCAGGCTGATGAGCAGGCTGACACCGGCAAGGATCGAGAGCACGAAGGCGAACAGTCCGAAAACAGCGCTGTAGATATAGAATTTGGAAACCGGGATCGACAGGCCTGCCTGGACGAGCTTGGCCTTCAGGGTCGTTGCGACGCGCCTGGTTTGCTCCTGCTGCTTCTTTTCGAGATCCTTCAGCGAATCCTGCACGGATTTGCGGCGCTTCGACAGCTCCTGCATGCGGTCGCGGGCGGCCTTGGCCTTGGATTGGTCGGTCTCGGCCGCGTGAACGCGTCGTACGCGGTTTTCCGCCTTCTTCTGCGCCTCGATGCGCGAGAAGAGCAGACCATAGGTGAGCCCCGCGGTGGAGAGGGCTGCCAGCGCGAAGATCGCGACGATGGTGATATCCAGTCCGAACATCTCGCCCCCTTACGGCTTTTCCATCGCGTCGAGCGTTGCCGCCAAGCGCTTGTCCTCGTTGAAATAGCGGGCGCGATCCCAGAAATGCGGTTTACCGATGCCCGTGCCCGAATGTTTGCCGATGATGCGGCCGTTGGCATCCTCGCCATCCATTTCGAAGCGCATCAGGTCCTGGGTGACGATGACGTCGCCTTCCATGCCGACAACCTCGGTGATGTGCGTGATGCGGCGTGAGCCGTCACGCAGGCGCGAGGCCTGGATGATGACGTCGATCGAGCCGGCGATGATTTCGCGCACGGTCTTTGCCGGCAGCGTATAGCCGCCCATGGCGATCATCGATTCCATACGGGAAAGGCACTCGCGCGGCGTGTTGGCGTGGATCGTGCCCATCGACCCGTCGTGGCCGGTGTTCATTGCCTGCAGGAGGTCGAAGACCTCGGGTCCGCGCACTTCGCCGACGATGATCCGTTCGGGGCGCATACGCAGGCAGTTCTTGATGAGGTCGCGCATGGTGATCTCGCCCTCGCCCTCGATGTTGGGCGGGCGGGTTTCAAGGCGCACGACATGCGGCTGCTGGAGCTGGAGTTCGGCGGAGTCTTCGCAGGTGATGACGCGCTCGTCCCGGTCGATATAGTTGGTCAGGCAGTTGAGCAGCGTCGTCTTGCCCGAGCCCGTACCGCCTGAAATGACGAGGTTGCAACGCACGCGGCCGATGATCTGCAGGAGGGTCGCGCCCTCAGGCGTGATCGAGCCGAACTTGACGAGCTGGTCGAGCGTCAGCTTGTCCTTCTTGAACTTTCGGATGGTAAGCGCGGTGCCGTCGATGGCGAGCGGCGGGGCGATGACGTTGACGCGCGAGCCGTCGGGCAGGCGCGCGTCGCAGATCGGGCTCGATTCGTCGACGCGGCGGCCGACCTGGCTGACGATACGCTGGCAGATGGAGAGAAGCTGGGCATTGTCGCGGAAGCGGATCTCCGATTCCTGCACCTTGCCGGCGACTTCGATATAGGTCTTGCCCGCGCCGTTCACCATGATGTCGGCGATGTCGTCGCGCGCCAGCAGCGGCTCGAGAGGGCCGTAGCCCAGAACGTCGTTGCAGATATCGTCGAGCAGTTCCTCCTGCTCGGAAATCGACATCGCGAAATTCTTGATCGTGATGATGTCGTTGACGATGTCGCGGATTTCCTCGCGCGCGCTCTCGGTGTCCAGCTTGGCGAGCTGGGACAGATCGATCGTGTCGATAAGCGCGGAGAAAACCTGGCTCTTGGTGTCGTAGTAGTCCTCGGTGCGCGGTGTGCGGCGGCGCGCCGTTGCACCGGACGCCGGCGCCATCACCGGTGCGGGCGCCGGTTCGAAGACGGGTTGCGCCGGTGTGGCGGTGACCGGCCGTTCCGCCGTCACGGTCTGGGTAGAAGCGGGCATGGCATGAGCCGTCTGGCCTGCCGAGGCGCCCTTGCCTGAACCTTCATTGCCGCGTTTGCCGAACATGCCTTGTCATCCAGTCTGTTGCGTCGCCCCTCGGATCTATCTGGGAGGCTTGTTGGGGCCTACTTGCGGCCGAGCAGGCCCAGCATCTTGCCGAGGCCGGCCTTCTTGGGTTTCTTGACCGTCGAGCGGCCCGTCACGATATGGGCGAGCTGCGAGAAGGTCTCCGCCGTTGGCGCTTTCTTGTCTATTTCCGCGATCATCCGGCCGCTGTTGGAGGCCGTGCCGAAGAGCTGCGCATCGAAGGGAATGATCGCGATCGGCTGAATGCCGAGCGGCTCGCAGAAGTCTTCAGGCGCGATTTCCGGACGCTTGGGCAGACCGACCTGATTCAGCACCAGATGCGGCGGCTTGTCGTTCGGTCGCAGCTTTTTCAGGGCGTCCAGCATGTTCTTCGCATTGCGCAGGTTCGCAAGGTCGGGCACGGCCGTGATGATCACCTCATCGACCTCCGACAAGAGCGTGCGGGTCCATTCGGACCAGGCATGCGGCACATCCAGCACGGTCACGGGCGCGCTGCGCTGCAGCACCTCGACGATCGGCTGGAAGGAGCTTCGATCGAGATCGTAGGCACGGTCCAGCATGGAGGGTGCGGCGAGCAGGGACAGGTGATCCGAGCATTTGGTCAGAAGGCGGTCGAGGAAGACTTCGTCGAGCCGGTCGGGCGCGCTGATCGCTTCGGAAATGCCCTGCGGAGGATCCTGGTCGAAATCGATATTGGCCGTGCCATAGGGCAGGTCCAGATCGGCAAGAATGACTTCCGTCTGGAAGAGATTGGAAATGTCGAAGGCGCAGTTGTGCGCGATCGTCGAGGAACCGCAACCGCCCTTGGCGCCGATGAAGGCGATCGTGCGGCCGAGCGGCTCGGCGTCCGGATCGACGAAGATCGCCGCCATGGCGTTCAGCACCTCGGCCATGCCGACGGGGCCGACCATATATTCGGAAATGCCGTTGCGGATGAGGTCGCGATAGAGCGGGATGTCGTTGTAGCGGCCGACGATGACGACCTTGGTGCTCGGATCGCACACCTGGGCCAACGGCGCGAGCTCGTCCATGATGCCGCCCGGCTCTGTCGACGTTTCAAGGATCAGGAGGTTCGGCGTCGGCGCGGAGGCGAACATGTTGGCCGCCGCCGCGATGCTCGCACTCGATATACGCAGGCTCGCCTTGGCCATGCGGCGATCCTGGCCGCAGCGTTCCATCGTGCGCAGCATCGCCTCGCTTTCGCAGAAGGCATGCACGGAGATGCGCGGCAACGGGCGCACGGTCTCGATCTCGACGGGCCGGACGGCCTCGTCTGCCATACCCTCGCCAGCACGTTCAATGGTGTAGTCTACTGTGCTCATCGTCATGCCCGTTCCTGGTGTCCGGCGGACCGGAGGGAGTGGTTCCGCGTGCCTGCCGTCAGAAATCCGGCTGACCGTGATCGCGGTAATCCTGGATCACCACGTTGCGCTGCTCGGCGTCGATCGGGGTCATGCCGCGCGGCTGGACGAGATCCATCGGATTGGCGATCTGGGCCGCGAGGTTGGCCTGCGTTGCGCAGCCGAAGTTGTGATAGTTCTTGTTTTCCACCGTGTTTTCGACGAGGTCCTCCGGCCATTCGCCGCAGGGGCCTGCCTTGGCCGTGATGGCGAAGAAGGCAAGCCGGATCGGCGCCGCCGGCCCATAGCCGCTCGCGTCATAGTTCGTCTCGATCACCTGGTCGCGCTTGACGCCGGCACCGAGCAGGGTTGCGCGGATTTCCTTGCGCATGCGGTCCGCCGTCGCGGCATTGGCCGAACCGCGCGGCAGCATGATCTGCACTGCCCCGCGCGACTTTGCGGCATGGTCGGCGGCAAAGCCGCGGATGTTGTCGCGCACGCCCGTCGTCAGCGACCGGTCTCCGGTGGCGATCGGGATGTCGAGCGTCTGCGCATCCTCGGTCAGAACGATGGGATGACGCGTGCGATAGTCGTCCGGGATTGAGCCGGTGGCGTTGCGATCCGGCCGCGTGCCGCAGCTGGAAAGCGCCATGGCGGAAACGATGAGGGTTACAGTGAACGCGGCGCGCATCGGGCGGCTCCTAGCGGAAAGACGGATGGTCTGGATCGTTTCGCTCATGGGTTCGCTCGTCACTTGTAGATGAAGCCGATGGAGCCGTGGTAGTTGCCCGACGGCATCGCGTCTTCCTTGCGGCCGTAGACCTTGTTCACCCGTCCGAGGAAGAAGCTGGCAGCGTCGTTGGTCGCGTTGAAATTGTCGTCGGGACGCGAGAGCGCCGTGCGCGCGACCGGCCGCACGAGATAGGGGGTGGCGATGATCACCATTTCCGTCTCGTTGCGCACGAAGTCCTTCGAGCGGAAGAGCGTGCCGAAGATCGGGATCTTCGACAGGCCCGGCAGACCGGACATCGCCTGGCGGATATCGTCCTTGACGAGGCCGGCGATGACGATGGAGCCGCCGGAGGGCAGCTCGACGCTGGTCGTCGCCTCGCGCCGACGGATGCCGAGTGCCGTCAGGCCGGGAATGTCGCTATGGGCGAGGAAAGTGGCGGAGCCTTCGAAAGTCGGCTCGGAGACCTCCGTCTGAACGCGCAGGCTGATGCGCCCCGGCGACAGCACGACCGGCCGGAAGTTCAGCCGGATACCGTATTCGACCACATCGACCTTGCGCTTGATCGAGCGCTTGCCCTCGTCGTCGACATCGATTTCCTGCTCCGTCGCCAGGCGGAAGTCGCCGCCGACATAGAATTTGGCTTCCTCGCCGGAGATGGCGGTGAGGCTGGGTTCGGCAAGCGTGCGCATCACGCCGGCCTGTTCCATGGCGCTCACATAGCTCGCAAGAGAGAGACCGCCGATGCTGCCGGCGAGAGAGCCGCTGGAGACCCAGTCGGCTGCGCCGCCGAGATTTGTCGGGTTGCGGAAGGAGATGCCGCCGGCCGAGCCCTGGGCGGAGCCGTTGAAGCCGAGCTGCTTGAGAACCTGGCGGCTGACCTCGGCGACGGTCACCTTGAGCGTGACCTGGTCCTCGCCCTCGATCTTCAGCATGTTGACGACCTGGGAGCGCTGGCGGTCTTCGCCGAAGATCGCCGCGTCGCCATTGTTGCCCTGGGCAGTGATGTTGCGCGTCGTCGCTTCACCGCCGGTCAGGAAGATTTCGGCAAGCCGCGTCGCCTGGATGGCATCCTGCGGCGTGCGCACCGTGCCGTTCAGGACGATGTTGTCGGAGATGATCTCGACCTGGATGTCGGAGTCGGCGATGAAGCGGCGCAGATTGGCTTGCAGGCCGTCGATGTCGCGCTCGACGGTGAGGTCGATGCTGACGATCTCCTCGCCGCCGGGTCCGAAGATGAAGATGTTGGTCTGCCCGACTTCCTTGCCGAACAGGTAGATGCGGCGCGAACTGCGCGTCACGGCGTCGGCCTTGACGGGATCTGCGACGAGGATGTCGTGCGCGTCCGTCGGCAGATCCACTACGATGGCCTTGTTGAGCCCAAGCTTGACGGCCTTGCGGGTGCCCGGCCCGCTGTTGCTGATGCGGATGACAGAGGCGGTCGCCGCCTCCGCGGTTGCCACGGGTGCGAGCGGAAGACCGGAAAAGGCGAGGCAGACGCTCAGCCCGCCGGCGACAGAAGCCCGAAAAGTCCTTGCGATTCCAAACACGGTCAGCTCCTGGTCACTGCTTGGCGGCGCTAGCGCCGTTGACGATTTCACCGGTCTTGATCACCTGTACGAGCGGCACCCCGTCACCGCCGGAAAGCAGGTATTCGGCAGCGCCCGTATCGGATTCCTGGGCGTCGGCGACGCTGCGCAGCGCCAGCTGCAGCCGCTCGGCCATCTGCTGGGCGACGGTGATCACCTTGGTCTGGTCCGGCGTCAGTTCGAGCGTGGCGGTGGTGCCGATGGCCGATTTGGAACCGTCGGGGTTTTCCTGGATCTGCTGGTCGATGGCCAGCACGCGCACATTCGACAGCACGGTCTCCGTCAGGAAGGACCCGACGTCGCTCTTGCGCACCATGATCACGTCGACGCGGTCGTTCGGCAGGATGAAGCCGCCGGCGCCCGTCGCGACGGAGATTTCGGTCGCGACAGCGCGTTTGCCGGCCGGCAGCAGCGAGGACATGATGCGGTTGCTCGAATCGGCGATCTTTTCCTGGCGGATCGGCTCGCCGTTGAAGATCGGCATGCGGGCAATGGCGCCATCGAGGCTTTCCATCGCGTCCGGCCGGTTCTGATCGGTGATGAAGCCCTCGACCACAGAGCCTTGCGGCCACGCCGCCCAAGTGAGCGAATCGGCTTTGAGCCGCGACCCGACAGGCAGGCTTTCACGCGCCACAAGCACGTTGACGGTCGGCTCCCGTTCGATGACGGGATCGCTCTGGGCGATGGCCGACTTGCCGCCGCGGGCGACCTGCAGGGCGAGCAGGCCCGCTATGCCGGCCGACACGACAGCCACTGCCAGAATGATGATTCGCGCCGGTCTCATATGGATTCCCTGGTGGTGCGGACTCTTCTATCCACCCACATTGACCGGCAATGGTGTAATTATGGTTAATAAGCGCCTTACGGGTATGGTTAACGCTGCGCTAATGCGGGGAGTTTACGCTCGACATTTCAACAAATGCAAAAGCCCGGGATGCAGGACATCCCGGTCGTCTATCTTCATCGTCGAGAATATGTGCGTCAGCCGAGAGCGGCGAGCATCAGCGGGGAGGACGGATAGGCGACGAAGGCCGCCGCGCCGATCGCGATGCCGTAGGGCACCTTGCGGCCGGAAAGCAGGTGAACCGGCACGGGCAGGCCGGAAGCATGGACCATGGAGGTCTTCGCCCGCAGGATGAGGATGCCGAGCGTCAGAAGCCCGCCGAAGGCCGATACATAGATCATGTATTCCATAAGGGAGGGATTGATGCCGAACCAGACGGCACTGGCCGACAGCAGCTTCACGTCGCCGCCACCCATCGTGTTGAGCGCGAAGAGGACGAAGCCGATCGAGAACATAAGAAGGCCTGCGCCGAGGTGCATCGCGATCTCGGTGAGGCCGAGACCGGCAAGGGGGGCCGCGACGAGGAAAGCGCCAAGCAAGATGACCGAAACCCGGTTGGGAATGGTCATTGTGAAGAAATCGGAAAACGCTGCGACTGCAAGACAGAACGGAAAGATCACGAAGATCAGAGCCTGTGTCACGCGACATTCTCCCGATATCCGGCCAGTTCAGACCGGTGAGCTCCTGGAATGGAGAAGCCGCCCTCCAAGGACGGCGGCTTCCCCCTGATATGTGTGACCGCCCGATATCAACGGGTGTCGGTGAGCTGCGTGTTCAGGAAGTTGAACTGAGCGTCAAGGCCCTGGCCGAGGGCGCGGGCACCGGCGATGAGAGCGACGGAAATCAGGGCGGCGATCAGGCCGTATTCAATGGCGGTTGCGCCAGATTCGTCCTTCATAAGGCGAGCGAAAATCTTGGTCATGGTATTCTCCTAGCTCCACGAGTGTTGGTTCAGCACGTCCGCCAACTGTTTCCGTTGTTCGGATGACTGCAACCTACAGTCCTGCCATTGCCATCGGCTTAAGGAAGTCAGTTAATCTTATCCTAACGTGAGGCTGTCGAAAATATGGTCGCCAAAGGGTTAATGTCCTCACGCGCGATTCTCTCATGCTTGCGGGCGGCATCCCGGGTCGCTGTACCGTCTCGCGGCGCCGGCACGCGGAAAAGCCGTGCGCCGCCTTAAGGCTTCATTCACCATTCCCGGCGATGCTGGTCTCATAGTATCGCCGGGATGAGTGATTATGGGACGCGACTGGATTTTCGCTGCGAGAGCAGCAAGGCTGGTGACGGCCGCCCTTCTTGTGGTGTCGGTGGCGGGAGCCGCTAACGCGGAAGAGCCCTTCATGCGCGTCTACATGGATCATGCGCGGGTGCTCAAACTCGACCGGCCGGTGAGCAAGGTCATTATCGGCAACGCCAAGGTGGCCGACGCAACGGTGGCCGATGCCAGGACGATCGTGCTGACGGGCCGCAACTTCGGCACCACCAATCTCGTCCTCCTCGATGCCGACGGCAATGCCATCGTCGACGAGCGGATTCTGGTGTCGATCGACGAAGGCAATACGGTGCGCGTCTTCCGCCAGACGGATCGGTCCGTCCTGTCCTGCACGCCAAATTGCGAAGAGCACGCCACCGAGCGGCCGTCGGACGGCTGACCGCTGTTGCGCTTCGGTTGCCCAAAAGCGGGAAACCATTCAATTCTTCTGCTCCGTACACACGAAAAATAAACGGTCGGCGATCTAGTCTTTTCCCATCCAGATATGGGAACGGATCGCGATGATGCTCGATCACACGAAAAACATACGGCGACGGTCGATAAAAGGCCTGTTCCGCCGTTTTCTCGCCCGCCGCGACGGGGCGACGGCAATCGAGTTCACGCTCCTCAGCCTGCCGTTTTTCATGATCGTCTTTGCGTCGCTCGAGACCTTCGTGGCGTTCTCGGCCGAGCAGGTTCTGACCAGCGCCAACGATACCATGGCGCGCAAGATCCGCACGGGCGAGATCACCTTCAATCTCGGCAAGACCACGGATATGAGCCAGGCGCAGTTCCGCAAGGCCTTCTGCGACGAGATCGCGATCCTCATGCCCTGCTCGCCCACCGAGCTCGCGACGCCGGACAAGCTGTTTATCGACGTGCGCTCCTTCCCGAAGTTCACGGACATTCCCAAAGCGATCCCGCTGACAGGCGCGTCTCTCGACACTGCCGCCTTCAAGTTCTCCCCCGGCGGCAAGAAGTCGATCAATATCATCAGGGCCTATTACCGCTGGGACATCGTCACGGATCTTGTCCGCCCCTACGTCTCGAACATCAAAACCGCCGACGGCTCCCAGCAGAACTATCTGATGGTCGCGACCGCCGTGGTCCAGAACGAGGACTATCCGTGATGGGCAGCCTTTCCCCGCTTCCGGATGCCGACAGGAAACAGCAATCGTCCAAGGGCGGCGTGTTTCTCAAGCTGCGTCGCCTCATCGAGGACCGCCGCGGCGTCGGCGCCATCGAGTTTGCGATCGTCGCGCCGCTCCTCGTCATGGCTTATGTCGGCGCTTTCGAGATTTCCGTCGCCGTCACCATGTTGCGCAAGGTCAACCGTGCCTCGAGCACCGTGTCGGACCTTCTCACGCAAAGCCAGTCCACGAACAAGGCCACGCTCGACACGATGAAGGAGGTGACGAAGACCGTCATCGCTCCCTTCGTGCAGGATGGGTATTCGCTGAAGATCACGGGCATCGCCGTTGCCGCGGACGGCAAGGCGACGGTTGCCTGGTCGCGAGACCAGGATGCCGGCAAGCCTTATGCGGTCGGCGCCAGCGTCACGCTGCCCTCGACCCTGGAGGCCAAGAGCACGTTCATCGTGCGCACGGAACTCGTCGTGCCGCATGAGGTGCTTTTGATGATGCCCAGCTTCGCCTCGACCTTCAACAAGGTCAATCTCTCCAAGACGAGCTATTTCCGGCAGCGTACCGGTGACAAGATTTCGTGCTCCGACTGCTGAGACGAGCCTGTCCCCCGGCGCGATTTTTCTTGAACCCTTCTTGGTGCCCGTGTCATGTCTGACGGTTCATCCCCCCGCCCGGCGAGGGGATGCGGGTAGACGGCAGGTGGTCCATGGCGCGAGCCTTTCTCTTCGTTCTTGATTCCTTCGGTATCGGCGGTGGGCCGGATGCGGCGGCGTTCGGCGATCTCGGCGCCGATACGCTCGGCCATATCGCGGAATTCTGTGCGGCCGGCGTCGCCGACCGGCCGGGCTTGCGGCAGGGGCCGCTGAAGCTGCCCAACATGTCGGCGCTCGGCCTGCTGCACGCCGCCCGCGCCGCGACCGGTCGTTTTCCCGAGGGCATGGACGTGCCGCAGCGCGTCTTCGGCTATCATGGTGCGGCAAGCGAAGTCTCGAACGGCAAGGACACGCCGTCGGGTCATTGGGAGATCGCCGGCACGCCGGTCACGTTCGACTGGGGCTATTTCCCGTCGGAGGGCGATGCTTTCGAACCGGAACTCGTCGAGGCCATCTGCACCGCCGGCAACGTGCCCGGCATCCTCGGCAATTGCCACGCCTCGGGCACCGATATCATCGCGCGCCATGGCCTTGAGCATAGGCGCAGCGGCAAGCCGATCTGCTACACGTCGTCGGACAGCGTCTTCCAGGTCGCCGCGCATGAAGGCACGTTCGGGCTCGACCGGCTGCTTGCCTTTTGCGAGACCGTGCGAAAGATCCTCGACGAACGGCCGGGCGGGCGCATCGGCCGCGTCATCGCCAGGCCTTTCACCGGCAGCACGCCCGAGACGTTCGAGCGCACCGGCAACCGCCGCGATTATTCCGTCCTGCCGCCGGAACCCACATTGCTCGACCGCCTGACGGACGCCGGCCACACGGTGCATGCGGTCGGCAAGATCGGCGATATCTTCGCCCATCAGGGTATCGGCACGCTCACCAAGGCGAATGGCAACATGGCGCTGTTCGACGCGACGCTCAGGGTCATGGACGAGGCCAAGGACGGCGATCTCGTTTTTGCCAATTTCGTCGATTTCGACATGCTCTACGGCCATCGGCGCGACGTCGCCGGTTATGCCGCAGCGCTGGAAGCCTTCGACCGGCGCCTGCCGGAGGTGGACCGCAAGCTGAAGCCCGGCGACATCGTCATCCTCACCGCCGACCACGGCTGCGATCCCACCTGGCGCGGCACGGACCATACGCGCGAGCGTGTGCCGATCCTGAGCTTTGGCCCGGGCCTGCGCTCGCGCCTTATCGAAACCCGAACGACCTTCGCCGATATCGGCGAGACTGTCGCGCGCCATCTCGGTATCGCGCCCGGCCCGAACGGAAGGAGCTTCCTGTGACCAGGACCATGCCCAAGGCGGAACTGCACTGCCATATCGAAGGCGCGACCCCGCCGGCGCTTGCCGCCGCCCAGGCCAAGCGCTACGGCATCGACACGTCTGACTTCATCAAGGATGGCGCCTATTCGTGGCAGGATTTCACCAGCTTCGTGCAAAGCTATGACGCGACCGCCAATCTCTTCCGCACCGAAGAGGATTATGCGCTGCTCACCGAAACCTATCTGACAGAGATCGCCGAGGCCGGGGCGATCTATAGTGAGCTGATCGCCTCGCCGGATCAGGGCGATGCCGTGGGCATCGGCGCGGATGCCTATATGCGCGGTCTTGCCGAGGGTGCCGAGCGTGCCAGGGCGAAGACCGGAATAGAGACCCGCATCCTCGTCGTCGGCATCCGCCATTTCGGGCCTGAGCGCGTGGTGAGGGCGGCGGAATATGCAGCGCGCCGGCCGCATCCGCTCATTACGGGCTTCAACCTTGCCGGCGAGGAGCGCATGCATCGCGTTGCCGATTTCACCCGTGCTTTCGATATCGCCCGTGATGCCGGCCTCGGCATCACCATCCATGCCGGCGAATTGTCGGGCGCCTTCAGCGTGCGCGATGCGCTCGACCATGTCCGTCCGTCGCGCATTAGCCATGGCGTGCGTGCGATCGAGGATGCCGATCTCGTGAAAAGACTGGCGGACGAGGGCACGGTGCTGGAAGTCTGCCCCGGCTCGAATGTCGCGCTCGGCGTCTTCGAGAATTTCGAGAACCATCCGCTGCGGCCCCTGCACGCGGCTGGCGTGCGCGTCACGCTCAATTCCGACGATCCCCCCTTCTTCCATACCTCGCTTGCCCGCGAATACGAGATCGCCTCCACCGTCATGGGCTTCAGCGACGATGAGATTCTTGGAATGACCCGGATGGCCATCGAAGCGGCGTTCGTCGACGAACCGACGCGGCAAAAACTGCTTTCACGCCTTTGAGAGGCAAGCCGGCTGTGGGGATGTTGCCCCCGGCCGGCTCTCTTCTCTTGCAGGCCCCTGCCGTTCCATGGAAAAAGAGACGTTTACTCGATTTCGGAAGGTTGGCCATGGACGGCGTTACAGTCATCAATCACCCGCTCGTGCAGCACAAGCTGACCATCATGCGCAAGGTGGAAACCTCCACGGGTAGCTTCCGCCGCTTGCTGCGTGAAATCTCGACTCTGCTCTGCTACGAGGTGACGCGCGACCTGGAACTCACGACGGCGCGCATCCAGACGCCGCTCGAAGAGATCGACGCGCCCGTCCTCGAAGGCAAGAAGCTGGTCTTCGCCTCGATCCTGCGCGCCGGCAACGGCCTTCTCGAAGGCATGCTGGAACTGGTGCCCTCCGCCCGCGTCTCCCATATCGGCGTCTACCGCGATCACGAGACGCTGGAGGCGGTCGAATATTTCTTCAAGGCGCCCGACAGCATCGACGAGCGCCTCGTCATCGTCGTCGATCCGATGCTGGCGACCGGCAATTCGGCGATTGCCGCCATCGACACGCTGAAGAGCCGCGGTGCGACGAACATCCGCTTCC
Organism: Shinella sp. CPCC 101442; assembly: GCF_024704725.1. Taxonomy (GTDB): domain Bacteria; phylum Pseudomonadota; class Alphaproteobacteria; order Rhizobiales; family Rhizobiaceae; genus Shinella. The sequence goes on from NZ_JALIQS010000004.1 coordinate 153,065, forward strand.
TCTGCCTGCTCGCCGCGCCCGAGGGCATCAAGAGTTTTCGCGCGCACCATCCTGACGTGCCCGTCTATACTGCGTCCATTGACCGCCAGCTCAACGAAAAGGGCTACATCGTGCCCGGCCTCGGCGATGCCGGCGACCGCATGTACGGCACGAAGTGAACCGTTAACCGGTCATTCACCAAGTGGATCGAAGATCGTGGAGAGGGGAGCCTCCGGGCGCCCCTTTTGCCGTCCGTTAGTCGGAAGCGTGTTATTTCGGGACAGATTCTCCGGAGACCTGTCCATGTTCGTTCGCAGCCTCGTTCTTGTCGTTGGTTCCGTCGTTGCCGCCGCCGCCTTCGTGCCCGGCGTGGCGACCCGCTATCTCGACGCGACAAGCGGCAAGGCATCGGAAGAAGCAAGGATCGAGAAGGCCTCCGTGCCGGCAGGACAGGATGCGGCGCGCTACACCGGCAATCGCAGCGCCGTCATCAGTGCCGATGCCAACGGTCATTTCAGCGGCCTTTTCTCCATCAACGGTCGCAAGGAAGAAGGCCTCATCGATACGGGCGCCAGCATGATCGCGCTCAATGTCACGACCGCCCAGCGGCTCGGCATCGACAAGGCCGACCTCAACTTCCGCTATGCCGTCGAGACGGCGAACGGCAAGGCCCGGGCGGCCTATGTCCGTCTCGACAAGGTCGAGATCGGTCCTGTCAAGGTCGTGAATGTCGGCGCCATGGTGATGGACGACAAGGCGCTTTCAGGTACGCTGATCGGCATGAGCTTTTTGAAGGGGCTCGCCTCCTACAAGGTCGAAGACGGCCGCATGCATCTCACGCGCTGATGCGCGTCAGGATATCGGGCGGGAGAGCCGGCGCTTCCGGTGCAATCGGATAGAACGCTGCCAACCGTTGTGCCGCCCGCCCCGCATCTTCGGTATTCGCCGCATGCACACGGCCGATCTCGTCTCCCTTTTCCACCCGCGTACCGAGCGGCAAAAGCCGGTCGAAGCCGACGCGATGGTCGATGGTGTCGTCCGGTCGGCTGCGCCCGCCACCGAGTTCGATAACGGCGAGGCCGACGCCACGCGTATCGCAGACACTCAGATAACCGGACTGCGCGGCGATGACCTGTCGGATGACCGGTGCCGACGGAAGATAGGCGTCGGCGTTCTCGATAATATCGGAGGGGCCGCCAAGCGCGTGCACCATGCGTGCGAAGACGTCGGCCGCCGCGCCGCTGGCGAGCGCCTTTGCCGCTTTCGCGTCGGCGCGCACGCGGTCCGTTTCCGCGCCTGACAGCACCAGCATTTCAGCGGCGAAAGCGAGCACGAGGCGCTCCAGCCGCGTCCCTGCTTTCTCGCCTTTCAGGAATGCGATGCAATTGGCGATCTCGACGGCATTGCCGGCGGCATCCGCCAGCGGCTGGTTCATGTCCGTGATCAGGGCGGAGGTTTTCACGCCCGCGCCGTTTGCCACCTCGACCAGAGAACGGGCAAGCGTTTCGGCTTCAGCGGCATCCGTCATGAAGGCGCCGTTGCCGACCTTCACGTCGAGCACCAGCGATTGCAGGCCCGCTGCAAGCTTCTTGGAGAGAATGGAGGCGGTGATCAGCGGCACGGAATCGACCGTCGCCGTCACGTCGCGGATCGCATAGATGCGCTTGTCGGCTGGAGCGAGGTCCGCCGTCTGGCCGATGATGGCGCAGCCGACATCTTTGACCGTGCGGCGGAAGAGGTCCGCCGAGGGCATGATCGTGTAACCGGGGATCGCTTCCAGCTTGTCGAGCGTTCCACCGGTATGACCGAGGCCGCGGCCCGAGATCATCGGTACGGCAAGCCCGCATGCGGCGGCGACCGGCGCGAGCATGAGCGAGACATTGTCGCCCACGCCGCCGGTCGAATGTTTGTCGGCGATCGGCCGGTCGATATCCGACCAGGCGAGCACATCGCCCGAGTCGCGCATGGCCAGCGTCAATGCCACCGTCTCGTCGCGCGCCATGCCATTGAACCAGATCGCCATGGCGAAGGCGGCCACCTGTCCCTCCGAAACGCCGCCATCCGTCACACCGGCGATGAAGCGGGCGATTTCATCAGAGGTGAGGGTTTCTCCGCTGCGCTTGCGGCGGACCGTCTCCTGCGGCAGCATTTCAGTAGCTCGCGGGCGCCGATGGTGCGGATTGGCCGTCGAGCACGGAGAGGATGTCGCCAAGCAGGCCCGACGCACCGAAGCGGAAGGTCTTGGGCGTCGCCCAGCCTTCGCCGAGGATCGAAGCGGCCAGATCGAGATATTCGCGCGCATCCGTCACCGTGCGCACCCCGCCCGCCGGCTTGAAGCCAACGGGCTTTCCGCTGGCCTTGATGGCATTCAGCATGATCTCGGCGGCTTGCAGGGTGGCGTTGACGGAAACCTTGCCGGTCGAGGTCTTGATGAAGTCTGCGCCCGCGGCAATTGCAAGGTCGGAGGCCTCGCGGATCAATGCCGGATCCTTCAGTTCTCCGGTTTCCAGAATGGTCTTGAGAATGACCGGCGGTGTGCAGGCCGCTTTTACCGCCTCGACCATCTCGGTCACGGCCGCTTCGTCGCCGGCAATGAAGTCGCGGTAGGGGATCACGAGGTCGATCTCGTCTGCGCCGTCGGCAATCGCTTGTTTCGTCTCGGCAATCACCTCGGCAACCGTCAGATTGCCGGAGGGGAAGTTGACGACGGTGGCGATCTTCACCGCATGGCCGGCGCCGAGAATGCCGCGCGCCTGCGCAACGAAACGCGGCCAGATGCAGATGGCGGCCGTCGTGCCGAAGGGCGTCTGGGCCTGCGCGCAGAGCTTTTCGATCGCGGCTGCGTCGCAGGTATCCGTGAGATCGGTCAGGTCGAGCAGCGTGAGCGCTTTCCTTGCGGTGTCCTTAAGCATGGTCGGTGCCTCCGCCCGCGATCATTTCGGCGAGGATGGCGGCAAGCCGCTTTCCGCCGATCGGGGCCATGTCCTTGGTTTCGTGATGGCTGAGTTCGCCGCCCGTCATGCCGGCGCCGAAATTGGTGATGACCGAGGCCGCCGCAACCTTCAGGCCGAGATGGCGGGCGATCAGCACTTCCGGAACGGTGGACATGCCCACGGCATCCGCACCGAGGACGCGCGCCATGCGGATTTCCGCCGGCGTCTCGAAGCTCGGGCCGGAGAACCACATGTAGACGCCCGATGAAAGCGGGATATCCAGCGTCTTTGCGGCTGCGTCCATGCGGGCGGCAAGATCGGTGTCATAGGCATTGGTCATGCCGACGAAGCGATCGTCGCTGTCCAGGCCAACAAGCGGATTGGTGCCGGAAAAGTTGATGTGGTCGGAAATCCGCATCACCGAGCCGGGCGGCATGTCCTCGCGCAGCGATCCGGCGGAATTCGTGAGGATCAGCGAAGTGACGCCGAGCCCCTTCAGCACCTCGATCGGTGCGCGCATCGCATTCGCGTCGCCGCTTTCATAGTAGTGCACGCGGCCGGACAACATGATGACGGGGATAGCGCCGAGATAACCGATAACGAGTTCGCCGGCATGGCCGGAGACCGTGCTCACCGGGAAGCTCGGCAGGTCGGCATAGGGAATGCGCAGCGGGTTCTGCACGGCCTCCACCAGGGAGCCCAGGCCGGAGCCGAGCACGATGCCGTAGCGCGGCAGCACGCCGGCGAGACGGGAAATCAGGAAGTCCGTGGTTTGAACGCTCATCCGAGAATATCCGTCGCAAAGCTGTGCGGCAAAAGCTCGTCCATCGTCATGGTCTTCTTCACGCCGGTCTCGTCGCACAGATAGATCGGCGTTTTCGCGGTGGCGAATTCCGCGATCTTCTGCCGGCAGCCGCCGCAGGGCGGGCAGAGCGGCAGTTTTTCGGCGATCACGGCCATTTCGACGATCTTCTTGTTGCCGGCCATGATCATATGGCTGATCGCGGTCGGCTCGGCGCACCAGCCTTGCGGGAAGGACAGGTTTTCGATGTTCGCGCCGGCGTAGATTTTTCCATCCTCGGCGCGGATGGCGGCGCCGACCGGAAACTTGGAATAGGGCGCATGCGCGAAGGCCATCGCCGCGCGGGCCGCCTCGAAGAGATCGTGGGACATGTTATCGTTCCTTGACGTAGGGCACGCCGCCGGCCTTCGGCGGAATGGCCTTGCCGATGAAGCCCGCAAGCAGGATCACGGTGAGGATATAGGGCAGGGCCTGCATCAACTGTACCGGCACCTTGCCGATCAGCGGGAAGGCAAAACCCTGGTAGCGGATGGCGAAGGCATCGAGGAAGCCGAAGAGCAGGCAGGCGAAGAGGATGTTCTTCGGCCGCCACTTGGCGAAGATGAGGGCGGCAAGCGCGATGTAGCCCTTGCCCGCCGTCATGCCCTTGGTGAAGCCGGCGCCGGCCGAAAGCGACAGATAGGCGCCGGCAATGCCGCAGAGGATGCCGCAGCAGATGACGGCGCGATAGCGCAGCCAGATGACCGAAATGCCGGCGGTATCGACGGCACCCGGATTTTCGCCGACGGCGCGAAGCCTGAGACCGAAACGGGTGCGATACAGGATCCACCAGCTCGCCGGCACCATCAGGAAGGCGAGGTAGGTCAGCGGCGAATGGCCCGACAGCAGGCCCGAATAGATCTGGCCGAGGATCGGCACGTCACGCACGGCATCCGCGAAGGGAAGCTGGATCGCGCCGAAACGGCCGCTTTCGGAAAGCGCCGGCGTGCGGCCGCCCTGTCTGAACCAGGCCTCGCCGAGGATGACGGTGGAGCCGGCGACCACGAAATTGATCGCAACGCCCGAGACGATCTGGCTGCCGCGCTGGGTGATCGAGGCGTAGCCGTGCACCAGCGAGAGCAGCACGGAGACGAGGATGGCGGCGAGCAGGCCCATATAGACCGATTGCGTTATATACGCGACGCAGCCGGCGGCGAAGGCCGCGCCCAACATCTTGCCTTCCAGCCCGATGTCGAAGACGCCGGCACGTTCGGTGAAGAGGCCGGCAAGGGCGGCAAGGATCAGCGGCGTCGAGAGGCGGACGGTGGACTGGGCAAGCTCGATGAAGACCTGAAAGAAATCCATGGCTCAGGCTCCCTTGGTGGCCGCGACGTCGCGCGTCTTCGGCGAAAGGCCGATGACGAGACGGGTTATGGCCGGACGGAACATGTGTTCGAGCGCGCCGGCAAACAGGATCACCAGACCCTGGATGATGACGATCATGTCGCGCGAGATGGACGGCATCTCGAAGGAGATTTCCGCCCCGCCCTGGTAGAGCATGCCGAAGAGCAATGCCGCCGGGATGATGCCCGCCGGATGCGACCGCCCCATCAGCGCCACCGCGATGCCGACGAAGCCGGCGCCCTGAACGAATTCGAGCTGCATGCGGAACTGTTCGCCCATGATCGGGTTGAGCGCCATCATGCCGGCAAGGCCGCCGGAGATCATCATGGTGATGACGATGATCTTGGCTTCCTTGATGCCGGCGTAACGCGCGGCGGCGGGGCTATGGCCCATCGTGCGCATCTCGTAGCCGAGCTTCGTGCGCCAGATCAGCACCCAGACGCCGAAGGCGGCAACCAGCGCCAGCAGGAAGGAGATGTTGAACGGTGCGTTGCCGACGGAAAGGCCGAAGATCGACATCAGCCAGTCCAGCTTGGGCAGCTGGCCGCCTGCCTCGAAGGTGCGGGTTTCAAGCGACATCGAGCCGAGCGGCTTGAACACCTTGTTGAGCAGGTAGTTCATCAGGCTTGCGGCGATGAAGTTGAACATGATCGTCGTGATGACGATATGGCTGCCGCGTTTTGCCTGCAGCCAGCCGGGAATCATCGCCCAGAGCGCGCCGAAGAAGGCGGCGCCCAGGATGGCGATCGGAAAAACGAGATACCAGGGCAGCGTCCGGTCGAGCGCAAGGCAGGCGAGCGCCACGCCGATGCCGCCGACATAGGCCTGCCCTTCGCCGCCGATATTGAACAGGCCGGCATGGAAGGCGACGGCGACCGCAAGGCCGGTGAAGATGAAGGTCGTCGTGTAATAGAGTGTGAAGCCGATATATTCGCCACGGCCGAAGGCGCCGTTGATCATGTGGTAGGCGGCTTCCAGCGGGCTTTCGCCGACGATCAGAACGACAAGGCCGGAAATCAGGAAGGCGACGGCGAGGTTGACCAGCGGGATCAGGCCATATTCGGCCCAGGCCGGCAGTTTTGCGTGAGGGACACTCATTCCGCGGCCTCCTTCGGGCCTTCCACACCGGCCATCAGCAGGCCGAGTTCTCCTTCAGTTGCGTCAGGCGCGCGCTCGCCGACGACGCGGCCGGCGAACATCACGAGAATTCGGTCGGACAAAGCACGGATTTCATCGAGCTCGACGGAAACGAGCAGCACGGCCTTGCCCTGGTCGCGCATCTCGATGATGCGCTTGTGAATGAATTCGATGGCGCCGACATCGACGCCGCGTGTCGGCTGGCCGATGATCAGCACGTCAGGGTTCCGCTCCATCTCGCGGGCCAGAACGATCTTCTGCTGGTTGCCGCCGGAGAAGTTGGCGGTCTTGAGCCTCGGGTTCGGCGGACGGATGTCGTAAGCCGCGATCTTCTCCTCGGCTTCGGCCCTGATGGCGTCGATATCGAGGGTAAAACCCTTCCGGTACTTTGGGTCGTCGTGATAGCCGAGAATGGCGTTCTCGCTCTCCTCGAACTTCAAGACGAGGCCGACATGGTGGCGGTCTTCGGGCACATGGGCGAGGCCGCATTTGCGTAAGTCTGCCGGGTCGGCATTGCCGGTCACATCGACGGGGCGGCCGTTGAGCAGCACGGTGCCGGATTTGGCGCGGCGGATACCGGAAATCGCCTCCAGGAGCTCCGACTGGCCATTGCCGGCCACACCGGCAATGCCGACGATCTCGCCGGCGCGCAGGTCGAAGGACACGTCGTCCACCATGGTCACGCCACGGCTGTCGCGCACCGTGAGGTTTTTCACCGAAAGCTTCACGTCGGCGGGCTTGGCTGCGCCCTTTTCCACGCGCAGCAGTACGCGACGGCCGACCATCAGCTCGGCAAGCTCCTCGACGGAGGTCTCCTTCGTCGTGCGCGTCGCCACCATCTCGCCGCGGCGCATGACGGAGACCTCGTCGGTGATCGCCATGATCTCGCGCAGCTTGTGGGTGATGAGGAGCACGGTTTTGCCCTGATCCTTCAACTGGCCGAGAATGCGGAAGAGGTGATCGGCCTCGGCCGGCGTCAGCACACCCGTCGGCTCGTCGAGAATGAGGATATCGGCCTTGCGATAGAGCGCTTTCAGGATTTCCACGCGCTGCTGGATACCGACGGGCAGTTCCTCGATCACGGCGTCCGGATCGACTTCCAGCGCATATTCCTTCTCGAGCCGCTTCAGCTCGGTACGCGCCTTGGTGATGCCGGCATTGAGGATCTGGCTTTCCTCCGCGCCGAGCATGATGTTTTCCAGCACCGTGAAGTTTTCGACCAGCATGAAGTGCTGGTGCACCATGCCGATGCCGGCGGCGATCGCCGCGTTCGGATCGCGGATGTTGACCTTCTGGCCATTGATCAGGATGTCGCCATGATCGGCCTGGTAGAAGCCGTAGAGGATCGACATGAGAGTGGATTTGCCGGCGCCGTTTTCGCCGATGATACCGTGAATGGTGCCCTTGCGGACCTTCAGGTTGATATTCCGGTTGGCGTGGACGAGGCCGAAGCTTTTGTCGATGCCCTGCAGTTCGATTGCCAGTTCGCTCATGACGATCCACTCTTACGGGGATTTAGGGCCGACGGGCCGTTTTTCGGCCTGCCGGGTCGCAGTCTTGTTGCTTCCAGAGCACTTGTCCAGTCCGATTGCGGGCTGGGGGCTGCGCCGCTATAGCTCGTTGCGGCCGCACGAAGCGACGAGGACACCATGACCGATCTTCCCGAAGATACCGACGCCGAGCGCATCGCGCGCCTGGAAGAGCATGTCGCCCACCAGGCTCATACGATCGAGGAACTCTCAGACCAGCTCGCCGAACAGTGGCGGGTGGTCGAGCAGGTCAGGACGAAGCTCGACCGGCTGACGGAACGGTTTCTCTTGCTGGAAGAAGGGGCTGGTGAAGCCCCGGCCGTCACCCGCCCGCCGCATTACTGAGCCAACAGCGCCGCAGGACGGTTTGTCCGGAAAACGGAATCGGCCCGTCTGCTTTCGCAAACGGGCCGTCAATCCGCTTAGTAAGGGCAGGTCTCGTCCGTCATGTAGTCGTGGACCTTCACCGTGCCGGCGATGATGTCGGCGCGCGCCTTGTCGATGGCGGCCTTCATTTCCGGGGTGATCAGTGGTGCATTATTGTCGTCCATGGCAACATCGACGCCGCTTTCCTTCAGGCCGAGCACGTTGATGCCAGGCTGGAACTTGTCGTCCTTGGCCGACATGAAGGCATCGTAGACGGCGACGTCGACGCGCTTGACCATCGAGGTCAGGACCTTGCCCGGATGCATGCCATTCTGGTTGGAGTCCACGCCGATGCCGAGCTTGCCGGCGTCGGCCGCAGCCTGGAGAACGCCAACACCCGTGCCGCCGGCTGCGTGGTAGACCACGTCCGAACCCTGGTCGAACTGCGACTTGGCGATTTCGCCGCCCTTGACCGGGTCGTTCCAGGCGTCCGGCGTCGTGCCCGTATAGGCTTCGAGCACCTTCATGTCGGAACCGAGCGACTTCGCGCCGCCGATATAGCCGCAGGCGAATTTGTGGATGAGCGGGATGTCCATGCCGCCGACGAAGGAGACGGTCTTCGACTTGGAGGCCATGCCGGCGAGGATACCGGCGAGCCAGCCGCCTTCCTCTTCCTTGAACACGACCGAACGGACGTTCGGCTTGTCGACGACCATGTCGATGATGGCGAACTTGGTGTCGGGATATTCGGCGGCGATCTTCTCAAGCTGTGCTGCCCAGGAGAAACCGGCCATCACGATCGGGTTGTTGCCGTCGCCGGCGAAGCGGCGCAGCGCCTGCTCGCGCTGGGCGTCGTTGGCGATTTCGAAGTCGCGGTATTCGATGCCGGTTTCGGCCTTGAATTTTTCCGCGCCGTTATAGGCCGCTTCGTTGAACGACTTGTCGAACTTGCCGCCGAGGTCATAGATGATCGCCGGCTTGATATCCGCGGCGAAAGCGCTGGCCGACATGGCAGCCGTGGCAAGAAGAGTGAGAAGGGTTTTTTTCATTGTGCAGCCCTGTTCGCTATTGATCTTATAGGGACCTTCCGAGCAGCGCTTGAAGAAGCGCACGACGGAGCCACCGACCCGTTCCCTTGGGTCAGGCTGGCGGCATCCTTGCATGCCTCCGGGAAAAATTCACCAGAAATTTTTCAGTTGGTAAAAAATAGAAACCGCCGCAAACGAGGCTGGAGAACCCTGTTCGCGACGGCGCGCATTTCACAGAATTGCCGGCGTCGTCAGCCGATGGCGCAGGCCACGCCCGTGCCGCGCAGGCCGCAATAGCCGCCGGGATTCTTGGCGAGATATTGCTGGTGCACGTCCTCGGCGAAATAGAACGGCCCGGTCCTGGCGATCTCCGTGGTGATGCGGTCGGTGCGGCCGGCTGCGGTCAGCGCCGCCTGGTAGGCGTCGCGAGCGCGCCGCGCCGTTGCCAGGTCTGCCTCATCGTCGAGATAGATCGCCGAGCGGTAGGTCGTGCCGATATCGTTGCCCTGGCGCATGCCCTGCGTCGGGTCATGCGCCTCGAAGAAGGCCTTCAGCAGCGCTTCGAGCGTCACCTTGGCGGGGTCATAGACGACGAGCACGACTTCGGTATGGCCGGTCAGGCCCGTCGTCGTCTCGTGATAGGTCGGATTGGGTGTGAAGCCACCGGAATAGCCTGATGCCGTTACCCAGACACCCGGTATTTTCCACAGGAGCCGCTCGGCGCCCCAGAAGCAGCCCATGCCGAACAGCACCGTCCTGAAGCCCTCGGGATAGGGACCCTGCAGCGGGTTTCCGTTGACGAAATGCGCCTCCGATGTGGGGATGGGCTGGTCGCGGCCGGGAAGCGAGGCCTCCGGAGCGGGCATGACGGTCTTCTTGTTGAACATGTCGATCAGGAACATGAATGGCCTCCTGGCCGGGCCGCGCAATCCGGCGGCGGTTTCGTTTCTCAGGCGGTGAAGCGGCCTGCAACGCGCGGGCGCCGGTAGGCGATCACCCAGAAGAACAGCGAGACGGCAAGCAGCACGGCGAAGGCCGGCTGCGACAGCACCCACATGGCCGCCGGATCCCAGGCATAAGGGAACTTGCGCATGATGCCGTCAGCGACGAGCGCGATCGTATCCGGGCTTGCCGTGCTCCAGGCGACGGCAAGCGGGGTCAGCACCGGCTCGGAGGCCGAGACCGACTGGATCGCGTCGATTGTGCCCGCCATGACGGCGACGACGAGGGCGAAAAGACTGATAGCCTTCAGGATGAACCGTATCATCGCACCCTCCCGGTGCCTGCCGGGAGCCGAATTCCGCTCCCCTTCCTTGCTGCCTATAGATAGGAAGACGGCCGACCTTGCGCAATCCTTCGCGGGCTTGCGGCATATCCTTCAAAAAACTGTCAGAAAGCGGTTGATCCTGCGTGAAACCTCGGTATATATCGCGCCGTCTCGCCGGAATGGAAACAGGAAAGCGACCGCGCCGGACTGACCACCGGCTGCGAGCGGACGGACAGGTGGCCGAGTGGTTGAAGGCGCACGCCTGGAAAGTGTGTATAGGGGAGACTCTATCGCGGGTTCGAATCCCGCTCTGTCCGCCATTTTATCTATTAGTTAGCTGTTTTTATTGAAGTAATTTCCGAGGCGCTCGCTGTGCCCCTTAAATTACCCAACATTTTAAGTCTGCAAGATTGGACTTGTCATTTGACGAGTCGATTGTGTCATCAAGCTGCGTGCCTTCCACTCATTCGTCATGGCATATCTGCTGACTCGATTTGTCGACGCTGTGCCAGCCTTCCTCGAATGCGATTGTCCAACTTCGCCAACTCGGTCTTCTCAGCTTCGGTTTTTCGTTGTTGCACCAGTTAGCCAGCTTCTTCAGTTGTCGATTAGGAAGCTTTAATTTTCCATTTCGCACGATCACTCCGGTAATGTCGGCCGGGGTTCCAATCAGACTATGTTCCTTGTCTGTTTTAAGCTTGAAGCCGTTTTGTGTTGATCTGCTTTATCGCCCAAACCAGCTCACCGGGGACGTTGATCCCAGAGATTGTTATATCATCCACGTAGACGCTGAGAAGGCATTGTGCCTCATCGACAATCCGTGAAATGTCGCCCCACATTCTCATATTCGAGCAGTAAGCTAATATCGGGCTACATGGAGCGCCCTGTGGTAGTTGGCCTGCCCCCTGAAAAATAGTCCTTCTTGAAGTTGGCTTATGAGCCGAAGAGGGACATTGAAATGGCAGCGAAAAGACACCGGGCAGAAGAGATCATCACGAAGCTTCGTCAGGTCGACGTGCTGAATGCGCAGGGCAAATCGATGGCGGATGCGATCCGGTCGATAGGTGTAACGGAAGTTACATATTACCGCTGGCGGGCAGAATACGGTGGCCTTAAGGGCGATGAGGTGAAGCGCCTGAAGGAATTGGAGGCCGAGAACGCTCGCCTCCACCGGGCAGTTTCCGATCTGACCTTGGACAAGATGATCCTGGCGGAGGCTGCCAGGGGAAACTTCTAAGCCCCGCCCGCCGCCGCGCCTGTGTGGACCATATGACCGCAGAACTGGGCGTGTCCGAACGACGAGCATGCCGGGTTCTCTGCCAGCATAGTTCTCCACAGCGCAAGGTCGCAAAGACACCGGATGACGAGGCGGCATTGACCGCCGACATCACCGCGCTCGCTCTCCAATATGGCCGGTATGGCTATCGCCGCATCACGGCGATGCTGCGCCAGACGGGTTGGATCGTGAACGTCAAACGGGTCGAGCGGATATGGCGACGGGAGGGGTTGAAGGCTCCCTACAAGTAACCCAAGCGCAATCGGCTCTGGTTGAACGAAGGCTCATGTATCCGGCTTCGGCCGGAATACCCCAACCATGTCTGGTCCTACGATTTTGTCGAAGACCGCACCCACAGCGGCAGAAAGCTACGCATGTTGAATGTGATCGACGAGTTCACACGGGAATGCATCGCGATCAGGGCCGGGAGAAAGCTGAAGGCTGTCGACGTCATCGATGTGCTCTGCGACCTCTTCATCCTGCGCGGCGTTCCGGCACATATTCGTTCCGACAATGGTCTCGAATTCCTTGCCAAGGCTTTGAGGGAATGGATCGCGCTGGTCGGTGCCAAGACGGCCTACATCATGCCGGGCAGCCCGTGGGAGAACGGCTACTGCGAGAGCTTCAACTCGAAACTCAGGGACGAACTGCTCAACGGAAAATTTTCTACACGCTCAAGGAGGCAAAGATCATCATCGAGAGTTGGCGGCTGCACTACAACAGCGTGCGTCCGCACTTATCACCGAACTACAAGCCACCAGCACCCGAAGCCATCGTGTGGCCGCGCCAGAACGGACCGGCATCAACTCCGGCGGTAGCGGCCAGACCCAGCATGCACTAACATTAAACCCGGATCACCCAATCGGGGCAGGCCAACTCCATCCAGGGCATCATGAAGCGCATCAAGGCGAAGGGCATTCCGGTCATCGTCTACGAGCCGGATTTCGAGGAGGACACGTTCTTCCGCTCGGAGATCGTGCGCGACCTCGACGAATTCAAACGCCGCGCCGACCTCATCATAGCCAACCGCCGGTCCGCAGACCTCGACGATATCCGGGACAAGGTTTACACGCGCGACGTCTTCGGGCGGGATTGACGCCTCAAGCGAGCCAGGCCGGCAGGCGCGGCGGAACGCGGCCGGTGAGCGTCGCCTCGATGCAGTCGGCGAGATTGCCGAAGCGCACGGTGCGGCCGGAAAGGCCCGGGCCGTAATGGGCATATTTGCCGGAATTGGTGATCAGCGTGCGCGTCTTCGTCGGGAAGACGGGTTCGGAGATCGAGCACCAGCAGAGATCCGGCAGGACCTGAACGCCGCTTTCCCTTAGCCGGGTCAGGACATCGCCCGATTCAGCCATGATATCGCGGCCGGCGGTGACGATCACGGTGACGTCCTTGTGTCGCTTGCGGCCGCCAAGCGCATCCGCCAGCGCCCGGCATTCGGAGGCCGAGGCGTGGGGGCTGCCGATGGCGACAAGCTCGACCTCGGCGGGGCCATCGTTGAACATCGTCCAGACGTCGATCATGTCGTTGCGGGTGATGGTGGCGTGGTCGGCATCGTCAGCCGCAATGCCATCCGCCTCGGGCGTCACGCCCTCGATATGCAGCATGGGGGCGGCGGAGGTGGTGCCGAAGGCGGCGCAGAGCGCCTTCAGGTCGTCCTGCGACGGCTTGGCCGCGGCAAGGCCGCGCAGCAGGGGGATGCGGTCGGGCGCGGCGCGACCGGCGAGATAGCCGACGATCGGCCAGAAGGCGTCGTCCACATTGTCGGGCAGTTCGATGTCGATGACACGTCGCGCTTTGCGATGCGCATCGAGATAGACGCCGGACAGCGGCGCGCGGCCGGTGAGCGCGATGCAGAGGTCGAGAAAATCGGGGTGCTTGGCCGTGCGGGCGCCGAGCACGGTGTTGGCAAAAATCACGGCGTTGGACTCGGCCCAGGCGATGGCTTCGCCCGTCTTGGGCGCGCTGTCGAGCAGGTAGGGCGAGCAGGTGAAGGTCGGGCGACAGCCCATGCGCACATAGGCATCGGCGAGGCGGGCGGCGGGGTCGCCGAAATCCCGCGGCACGCCCTGCTTTTCCCAATTGGCGCGATCGACGGAAATGGCATTCATCGTGGTCGGCACGCACACCTTCGCGGCCATGTCCGCCATCTTTTCCGCGAAGGTCAGGTTGGCGGGGCTGGCATAGATGCAGCCGTCGATATGGCCCTGCACCACGTCGATGAGTTTCGTCGCGCCCTGCTGCGCGGCCATGGCGGCGGTGATGCGCAGCGCCAGCTGCACGGCGACGCCGTCGCGTCCATCGAGCATGGCGCGGTCGTTCTCGGTGAGATCGAGCGCCGAGGTGGCCGGCGGGGAAACGGGGATAACAAGGCCGTCTGCCTCGATTGCCGTGTTGCTGATCGTTGCCGTCTTCGCGCGACAGAGCGCGTCATAGGCGTCATGCGAGACGCGCAGCACCGGCAGCGGCCTGTCGAACATTTCCGCGGCGATCAGCGCGCCGAGCGTCAGCACGTCCTCCGCCTCGCTGAACACCAGGGCGGCGGGCGCGCGGCCGGTCAGCGCCATGTCGAGCAGCACGCCGGAGCCGGTGCAGGAGCCGCGGCTCGACGGCATCATGAGAATACCGCCGGTGATCGGCACGCCATGCAGCGGATGATGCACGTCGATGACGCGGCCCGTCGCCGGATCGACACCGCCCCAGAAACTCAGCGCCTCGCCCGCCGCGATGATCGGACCGGAGGCTGTTCCGGCAAGAATGCTGCGGGCGGAGAGCGTTGCCATGGGGTGGCTCCTAGAAACGTTGCGGCGAGAAGGATGCGATGTCGATGCTGGTCGGCCGGTCCGTCAGGAGGTCGGCGACGAGACGGGCGGTGCCGGCGGATTGGGTGAGGCCGAGATGGCCGTGACCGAAGGCGTAGACGACGCGCGGCGTCGCGCGGGCGCGGCCGATGGCGGGCAGGCTGTCCGGCAGCGAGGGGCGGAAACCCATCCACTGCACGCCACCAGCAGGCTTCAGCCCGGGCAGGAAGCTGCGGGCCTTTTCCAGCATGGCTTCCGACCGGCGGAAGTTCGGCGGTAGCTTCAGTCCGCCAAGCTCCACCGCGCCGCCAACGCGGATGCCGGTCGAAAGCCGGGTAACGACAAAACCGTGGCCGCCGAAGGTCACCTGCGTACGCAGGTCGAAGGCGTCCAGCGGCAGCGTCGTGTTGTAGCCGCGCTCTGTTTCGAGCGGGATGGTTTCGCCAAGCGAGCGCGCGACCTGATGCGAGAAGGCGCCGGCCGCCAGCACGACGTTTTGCGCCCGCAGCGTCCGACCGTCGGTCGTGCGGATTTCCACGCCACCCTCGATCGGGTGCAGGCCGGAAACCTCGGCCCTTTCGATTGTGCCACCCATAGCGCGAAAATGATCGGCAAGCGCCAGCGTGTAGAGTTTTGGATCGGCGATGGAGTACCAGCCGGGCGTGAACGTGCCGTGGGTGAAGCGCGGCGCAAGGCCGGGCTGGATCGCCGCCATGTCGGCGGCGCCCATATGGCGGAATTCGACGCCATGCGCTTCGCGGGCCTTCCAGCCGGGCAGCGAGGCATTCAGCTCGGCCTGGCTTTCATAGACCTGGAGGTTGCCTTCCTTGCGCAGCATGTCGGCGGTGCCGGTTTGCGTCAGGAACGGTTCCAGCTCGGCCTTGGACAGGTCCATCAGCGCGGTCTGCGCGGCGGTGGAATGGGCGACGTGCCTCGCCGAGCAGGCGCGCCAGAAGCGGAACATCCACGGTGCGATCTGGAAAGCGTAGGACGGCGGGATGCTGAGCGGCCCGAGCGGATCGAGCAGCCATTTCGGCGCCTTCTTCAGGATGCCGGGCGAAGCGAGCGGCAGGATGTCGGTAAAGGCGAAAGCCCCTGCATTGCCGGCAGAAGCACCGGCGGCCGGGGCCTCACGTTCCAGAACGGTGACGGAGAGGCCGCGCGCCTGCGCGGCAATGGCGGCCGAAAGGCCGACCACGCCGGCGCCGATGACGACGACGCCGGGCTCGATATCTGTCTTCATGATGCTCTCAATGCGTGGCGGCGAGGAAGGTCTGCAGCTCGGGATCCTTCGGTGCGCCGAACAGCTGTTCCGGCGGCGCGATCTCGGCCATCACGCCCTTGTGGAAGAAGGCGACGCGGTCGGAGACTTCGCGGGCGAACTTCATTTCATGCGTGACGCAGATCATCGTCATGCCTTCGGAGGCGAGCATGCGCAGCGTGTCGAGCACTTCGCCGACGAGCTGCGGGTCGAGCGCCGAGGTGACTTCGTCGAACAGCATGTAGGCCGGCGACATGGCAAGCGCGCGGGCAATCGCCATGCGCTGCTGCTGGCCGCCGGACATGCGGCTCGGATAGACCGAAAGCTTGTCGCCGAGGCCGACATGGGTCAGCTGCTTGACGGCCATGGCCTCGGCCTCAGCCTTCGACTGGCCAAGCACCTTGACCGGCGCGAGCATGACGTTTTCCAGCACGGTCAGGTGCGGGAAGGCGTTGAACTGCTGGAACACGATGCCGAGCTTGCGGCGCAGCTTGTTGAGGTCCGTCGCCTTGGCATGAACATCGGTGCCGTCAACCACGATGCGACCGGCATCGATGGTCTCCAGACCGTTGATGCAGGTGAGCAACGTCGATTTGCCGGAGCCCGAGCCGCCGATGATGGTCAGCACTTCGCCCTTCTGGACGGTGAGGTTGATCCCCTTCAGGACTTCCAGCTGGCCGAAGGATTTGCGGACGTTTTCGATCTCAATCATTGGACCACCGTTTTTCGAGATAGCCGCCAAGCCGGGCTATGGGGAAGCTGATGATGAAGTAGATGGCGCCGCAGATCAGCAGGATGAACAGCGGTTCCTGCAGGCGCGTGACGAGGATCTGCGAGGCACGCAGGAGCTCGATCAGGCCGAGCCAGAGCACCAGCGCCGAATCCTTCATGACGCCGAGCGTCAGGCCGATCCAGGCGGGCAGCGAGACGCGGGTGGCGAGCGGCGCCACGATGTAGCGCATGTCCTGCCACCAGGTCATGCCGAGCGAGCGGGCCGCACGGCGCGTCGTGGTGGGCACGGCGGAGATGCCACCGCGCACGATCTCCGTGCAATAGGCGGCGGTATAGAGCGACAGCACCACGCAGGAGGTGGTGAACGGCGCCCAGCCGAGCTTCAGGATCGATTGCAACGCGTTGCCGAGCACGAGCTGGATGAGCAGGGGCACGGAACGAAAGATGTCGAGCAGGAAGGTGAGCGGCAGCGACCAGTAGGTGCCGAGCTGGTTGCGCAGCACGCCGAAGACGACGCCGAGGATGGTGCCGGCGAGGACGGAAACGGCGGTGACGGCCAGCGTCATCGCAGCGCCCTTGGCGAGGAAGCCGAGATCGGCGAGCGTGAGAGCGGTATCGAACATGGGTTACCCTCTCAGTAGCGGAACATGCGCGTGGCAGCGAGGCGCGCTGCCAGCGTCACGGCCTTGGCGATCAGGTAGTAGATGACCGCCGCGAGCGCGAAGAATTCGAAGGTACGGAAGGACACCGCGTTCAGCGCCTGGGTGACACCCGCAAGATCCGTGTTCATGCCGACGGTGACGCCGAGCGAGGTCATCAGGATTGCCCAGACCATCTGGTTGGTGGCCGGCAGGAAGGCGATGCGCAGCATCTGCGGCATGACGATGTAGCGGAAGGCCATGAGCGGCGTCATGCCGAGCGAGCGGCCGGCGCGGGTCTGCGTTTCCGGGATTGCCTTCAGCGCGCCTCGGAAATTTTCCGCGAGATAACCGGCATTGTTGAAGGCGATACCGACAAGCAGCGCCGTATAGGGGCTGAGATGGATGCCGAAACTGCCCAGCCCGAAATGGGCCATGTAGATCTGGAAGAGCGCCGGCGTGTTGCGCGCGATCTCGACCCAGACCGTGGCGAAGCCACTCAGGACGCGGTTTTCCGACAGCCGGAAGAGCGTCAGCGCGAGCGCGACGGCAAGGCCGATGGCCATGGAAAGCAGCGCGATCTGGAGCGTGACCAAAGCACCGTCCAGCATCTGGGGCAGGGCCTTGAACGCCTGGTTCCAATGGAAATTGTAACTGAACATTGCCGTCTCACCCTTCGGAAACGATAAGCGGCGCGGAAGAGGTTCCCGCGCCGCCTTCTAAACGGCAGATTAGCGATAAACGCCGTTGATCGAAAGGGACGGCACTTCGCCGCCAACCCACTTCTCGTAGAGTTCGTTGTAACGGCCGGTGCGAACCTGCTGGTTGATGAACAGGTTCAGGTAGTTGATCAGGCCGTATTCTTCGCGGTTGGTGAAGAGCGCGACATAGTCGATGTCGTAGGGCGCGTTGCCGACGACGGAGATGCCGGCGAACTTGCCGCCCTTGACGTTGGACTGGGCAACCGTCGAGGTGGAGACCGTGGCGTCGATCTGGCCCTGGCTCAGCGCGAGGAAGACGTCAGCCTGGGTCTGGTACGGGCGGAATTCGCCGACGCCCCATTCCTTGACGGTCTTTTCGAGCGCGATGGCTTCGAACGTGCCGGCGGTGGCGCCGACAACCTTGCCCTTCATGTCTTCGAAGGACTTGACGCCCGACTTGTCATTGGCCGTGACGGCCATCTGGAAGGCGAAGTAGGGGATCGTCATGCCGACGGTCTTGGCGCGTTCCAGCGTGTCGGAGGTCGAGGCGACGCCGACATCGACGCGGCCGGACATCAGGGCCGGAATACGCTCCGGGAAGGGCGTCTCGACGATTTCGGCGGTGACGCCGAGCGCCTTGGCCAGATCGTTGCAATAATCGACGTCGAAGCCGATCGGGTTGTTGCTCTCGTCGCGTGCGCCCATCGGCGGGAAGTCGAGAACGACGGCGCAGCGCAGCGTGCCGGACGAGATGATGTCGTCCAGCTTGTCGGCCTTGGCCGGGCTGGTGAGGGCGGTGGCGGCCACGAGGCCGAAGGCGAGGACCGAGGTCTTCTTCATTACTCTCTCCCTGAATTGGTCTGGACGATCTACATGGCGGAGGTCCGTCCTGCGCCGAGACGTAAATCGCCTTCTAAAATACAAATAATATGCAAAAAGTATATAGCTCGTATGCAAAAAAATACCGGGCCTCCCTTTCGGAAGACCCGGCCTTGTCCGGCAAGCCTCAGGCTTGAATCAGTTGAGGAAATCCTCGGGCAGCAGGCCCTCCGGGAAGTTCTGGTAGGAAACCGGACGCAGGAAGCGGCGGATCGACATCGTGCCGACGCTCGTCGCGCCGAAATTCGTCGAGGCCGGGTACGGACCGCCATGCACCATGGAATCCACCACTTCCACGCCGGTCGGGAAGCCGTTGACGAGCACGCGGCCGGCCTTGCGCTCCAGGAACGGGCGCAGGCGCTTGGCGTCCTCGAGGTCGCCGGCATCCATGTGGATCGTTGCCGTCAGCTGGCCCTCGAAGTTGCGGGCAAGCGTTTCCATTTCATCGACCGAGGAGACACGCACGACGAGGCCGAGCGGGCCGAACACTTCTTCCGAAAGCGCGTGGTCGGCGAGGAACTGGTCGCCCGAGATCTCGAAGAGGTTCGGCAGCGCGTTGCGGCCGGTCGACTCGGTCGTCAGCAGCGGCTTGACCGTGTTGCGGCCTTCAAAGCGTGCCTGGCCGTCCTGATAGGCCTTGGCGATGCCGTCCGTCAGCATGGTCTGCGGTGCGACCTTGGACAGCGCCTCGATAGCAGCGGCGGTGAAGCGGTCGGCATCCGCGCCGTCCTTGACGATGGCGATGCCCGGATTGGTGCAGAACTGGCCGGCACCCATGGTGAGCGAGCCTGCCCAGCCCTGGCCGAGGCTTTCGGCACGGGCCTTCACGGCCTCCGGCAGAACGAACATCGGGTTGACCGAGCCGAGTTCACCGAAGAACGGGATCGGCTCGGGGCGGGCGGCGCAGAGGTTGAACAGGGCGCGGCCACCGGCCAGCGAACCCGTGAAGCCGACAGCCTTGATCAGCGGATGCTGCACCACGGCTTCGCCGACCTGGCGGTTACCGCCCTGGATGAGCGAGAAGACGCCCGGATGCACACCGGTCTTCTGGATGGCGGCGAGAATGGCTTCTGCGATGATCTCGCCCGTGCCCGGATGGGCCGAGTGACCCTTCACGACGACGGGGCAACCGGCGGCAAGGGCTGCTGCGGTGTCGCCGCCGGCCGTCGAGAAGGCAAGCGGGAAGTTGGAGGCGCCGAACACGGCGACCGGGCCGATCGGGCGCTGGATCAGGCGGATTTCCGGGCGCGGTGCCGGCTGGCGGTCGGGCAGGGCGGCGTCGAAGCGGCGATCGAGGAAGTCACCCTTCTCGATATGATCGGCGAAGAGGCGGAGCTGGCCGGTGGTGCGGCCGCGCTCGCCCTGCAGACGGGCGACCGGCAGGCCGCTTTCCTGCGTGCCGATCTCGGTGATGGCGTCGGCGCGGGCCTCGATCTCGTCGGCGATGGCGCGCAGGAACGCGGCGCGGTCGGCACGCGAGGAATAGCCGTAGCTGAGGAAGGCGTCTTCGGCGGCTTCCGCCGCGCGGTTCACCAGCTCGACCGTGCCGACGGCAAAGTCATGGGCCGGGCCCTGGGCGGGCGAGGAGGTAAAGGTGCCGTTGCCGTCGAGCCATTGTCCGGCGACGAGGTGTTTACCGTTGGGAGTGAAAGCCATTAGACGTACCTTTCTGATGGGAAGAGGATTCGCCCCCGACATAGACACTTGCGGAGCGAATTGCACTTGTCGAAATCTTGTATACTCTATGTATGCAAATGTTCAATCGCCAACCTGTCGCGGTCGGCACAGCGGAAGAGACGAAAAATGACGCAAACCTCCACCCTGACGATTGCCGACCTGCATGAGCGCGTCGAGGCCATCTTCCGCAAGGGCGGTCTCAATGATGTGCAGGCCGCAGCACTTGCCCGCGTCATCGTTGCCGGTGAGCGAGATGCCTGCAAATCGCACGGCATCTTCCGCATCGAGGGTGCGCTGCGCACCGTCAAGGCCGGCAAGGTGAAGCCGGATGCGGTGCCGGTTCTGGATCGCAACGAGGGTTCGGCCATCGTCAAGGTCAATGCCAGCGGCGGTTTCGCCAACCCGGCCTTCGAACTCGGCGTTCCCGTGCTTGCCGAGCGCGCCCGCAAACTCGGCATCGCAGCGCTCGTCATCAACGATTGCACCCATTTCTCCGCGCTCTGGCCGGAGGTCGAGGCCGTGACGAATGAAGGCCTTGCCGCCCTCGTGATGTGCCCGAGCTACGCGACGGTCGCCCCCACTGGCGGCAACAAGCCGCTGCTCGGAACCAATCCCTTCGCCTTCGGCTGGCCGCGCAAGGACAGTTCTCCTTACGTCTTCGACTTCGCCACTTCGGTCGCCGCTCGCGGCGAGATCGAATTGCACCGCCGCGCCGGAAAACAGCTTCCCGAGGGCTGGGCGATCGACGCCGACGGCAACCCGACGACCGACCCTGAAGCGGCGCTCGCCGGCGCCATGCTGCCCTTCGGCGGCCACAAGGGGTCCGCCATCGGCACGATGATCGAGCTTCTGGCCGGCATCATGATCGGCGACCTGACGAGCCCGGAAGTGCTCGACTATCTCGGCACCACGACGCTCGCCCCTTTCCACGGCGAACTGATCATCGCCATGTCCCCGGAAGCCTTCGCCAAGGGCCGCCCCGGCGATCCCTTCGCCCGCGCCGAAGTGCTCTTCGAAGCCATCGTCGGCGGCGGCGCCCGCCTGCCCTCGCAGCGCCGTTTCGTGGCCCGCAAGGCATCCGAAACGAATGGCGTCACGCTGACGGCCGCCGAGACGGAGCAGCTTGACCGCCTGCTGGCTCTCGGCCTCGACGCGATCGCCTGACGTATATTTGACCTGCACGGAACCGCGGCGGCGCTGTTGCCGCGGTTCTCAGCCCTTCTGCAGGGCGAGATGGGCGCCAAGCCCGATGAGCACCGTCCCGCCCGCCTTGCGCACGAGGGACTGCACGCCGCTCGACCGCTTCAGCCGCGCGAGGATCACGTCCGCCAGCAGGACGCTGACGACGTCGGCGAAAGTGAAGATCAGATTGACCATCGTGCCGAGAATGGCGAGCTGGGCCCAGATCGGCAGGCCGGCGCCGCTGTCGACGAATTGCGGCAGGAAGGCGAGGAAGAAGATCGCCGTCTTGGGGTTCAGGATCTCGACGGTGACGCTTTGCGCGAAAGCCCGTCGCCCGCCCTTCGGCGCCGCACCTGCCGTGTCGCCCTCGTGTGCGTCCGTCGAGCGGAAGAGCGAAATGCCGAGCCAGATCAGATAGGCGGCACCCGCGAGCTTGACGCAGGTATAGGCGACCGGAACGGCATGAAACAGCGCCGAAAGCCCGGCCGCAGCCGCGATGATATGGGCGTAGGCACCCAGATGAATGCCAAACACCGCCATCAGGCCCGCCGCGCGACCGCCCGCCATCGTCCGGGCGGCGGCGTAAAGCATCGCGGGGCCGGGAATGAAGGCGAAGATCGCCGTGGTGACGGCAAAGGCAAGCAGCACATCCAGGGAAGGCATTGCGGTTCCTCTCGTTTGTCCTGCGACCGTCGCAGAACCGAGCGCCTGCGGCAAACGAAAACCGCCCGCAGCGTCGGCTGCGGGCGGCGTTCATGTCGCGGAAAAGAGAGGAGGGCCAATCAGGCCTTGTAGGTCTGCACGGCGCCGGGGAGCTTGCTCCATTCGGCATACCAGGTGTCGAACAGCTTCAGCTGGCTTTCGACATAGCCGCGCTGGCTGTCGGAAAGCGCGTCGGTCTCGTTGAAGTGCAGCGTGTATTCCTTGTCGCCCTTCAGCACCATCATGTGCTTGAAGTAGAGGACGAGGTCCGGACCTTCGTCGAAGGAGGAGAGCACGGCAAGCGCCGATTCCAGCTCCAGCGCGCGGGCGCGGGCATCCGGGTCGCCCTTGGCGGCAGCCCGGGCAAGCGCGCACATGTGCAGCACTTCCTTCGGCAGCACGCAGCCGATGCCGGTGATGGCGCCGACGGCGCCGGCATCGACGAAGCCGGTGAAGACGCAGGTGTCGACGCCGATCATCAGCGAGACGTCATCGTCGCGGCTGGTGATGTTTTCGGCCGCATAGCGCATGTCGGCAGCGCCGCCGAATTCCTTGAAGCCGACAAGGTTCTTGTGGTCTTCGCGCAGCGCGAAGAACAGGTCGGCGCGGGTGGCGAAGCCGTAATAGGGGCTGTTGTAGATGACGGCTGGCAGGTCCGGGGCAGCCGAGAGGATCGCCTTGAAGTGGTTCTTCTGGGCGGCAACGACGGAACCGCGGGACAGGACGCGCGGGATGACCATGAGGCCCTGCGCGCCGACCTTCTGGGCATGCGCAGCGTGGGCGACGGCCGAAGCGGTGTTGACCGCACCCGTGCCGACGATGAGCGGGATGCCGGCCTTCACGAGGCGCTCGACACCTTCCATGCGCTGCTCGTCGGTGAGCAGCGGCCAGTCACCCATCGAGCCGCAATAGACGACAGCGGACATGCCCTTGGCGATGAGTTCCTCTGCCTTGCGCACCAGCTGGTCGAAGTCCGGCGTGCGGTCGTCCTTGCAGGGGGTCATCAGGGCGGGGATGACGCCGGAAAAAATCTTGGCCTTCATATCGGTCTCCTTTGGCAACTCGTCGGGTGGTCAGCCGGCACGATGCCTCAGGCCTCCCCCTCTCTGATTTTGGGTATAGCATCTTGCATTTTATTTGTCGACAAGAAAAATACAACGTCGACTATAGGGCGATATCGAGCCTGTCATTGCGGCTGAAAAGCTTCTGCACCTGGGCGACGATCGCCTCGGCATGCGCCTTGCCGAGCCGGTCGGCCTCGTCGATGTCGCGCGCCTCGATGGCCGCGATGATGGCGGCATGTTCATCGACGAAGCGCTGCGGGAACTGTTCCTCGTAGGATTGATAATAGAGCTGCAGGATGCGCCGACCCTCGTCGAGCAGCCGGCGAAACAGGCTGGTGAAATAGGGGTTGCGGCCAGCCTCGGCGATCGACGCGTGGAAGGCGGCGTTGGTGGCGATCATCGTCAGGGAATCACGCGCGGCGAGCGCTGCCGCATAGTCCTCGTGAAACCCCCTGATGACGGCGAGGTCTTCTGGCCGGTGGCTCTGCGCAGCGAGCCGCGTCGTCACGCGGTACATCAGCACCAGCGCATCGAAGAAGGTGTGGAGGTTCATGAAGTCGATATTCGACACCATGGTCGAGCGGTTCGGCAGGGTCTCGATCAGCCCTTCGCCGGCCAGCCGCACCAGCGCCTCGCGGATCGGCGTGCGCGACATCTTGAATCGCTCGGCCAGCTGCACCTCGTCGATCGGGCTGCCGGGCGCGATCTTCAGGTCGAGAATCTCGTCGCGCAGCAGGTCGTAGACCATTTTGACGCCGGAGCCGCGTTTACGCTCGGGCAGGGAATCGGTTTCGGTCATGGAAAATCCTCTTGTCGACAAAAGAAATACAATTCTCTGCCCGCGCTATCAATCGTTTTAAAGGAGCCTTTTGGTAAAAGCGCCGTCAAGTCTCCGACAGGCGAGATTCCTGCAATTCCAGCGCTTTGCCGACAGAAAACAGAAAGGGCGGGAAAATCCCGCCCTGCATTCGGTCAAAAAAGATGAGACGCTCAGCCCCGATGTTTGCGCAAAAACGTCATCAGCGAGCGGCCTGCGTCGAGGATATGGTCACGCGTCAGGCGCGCGGCGAGATCGGCATCGCCCTTTTCGCAGGCGGCCAGGATCGCCTCATGTTCGCGGCCGGCGCGCGGCACGCCGTTGGTGAAGGTCAATTGCGCGCGCAGATAGCGGTCGATGCGGTCGAGCGAGGATTGCACGTTCTGCAGATAATAGGGGCGGCGGGCCGCCTCGTAGAGGGTGGTGTGGAACTGGCGGTTGATCTCGCCCCAGCGGTGCGGGTCGGTTTCCCGGTCGAAGGCATCGCAGTAGCCGCGCGCCCTGTCCAGCGTCGCACGGTCGAGATTGGGCACGGCAAGCCGCATGACTTCCGCTTCGATCAGGGCGCGGAACTCGAAGATCTCGTCGATCTCCTCGATGGACAGGCCGGCGACGACCGCGCCCTTGTAGCGCTGGGTGGTGATGAGACCGTGCTGCTCCAGCCGCGACAATGCCTCGCGCACGGGGATGCGGCTGGTGTTGAACATCTGCGCGATCTCTTCCTGGCGCAGGCTGTCCCCTTCGGCGATCTCGCCCTCGATGATCGCCTTGCGCAGCGCCTCATAGACGATGTCGGCCGCCGAAGCGGCCTGCCTGACATCGACGGCAGCAAATTTCATCACGTCCAACCCCTGAAAACCGAGGTTCTGGTCATAGGCGGAATCCGGCGAGGGGGCAACCGAGCGACTGTTTCGTCCACCTTTCGAAAACAGCATTGTATATTGGATCCAATTTTTCTATGAATGCTCGACCGCGTCGATGCGCAGCCTGCATCCCGCGAAACATCAAGACATCGGAGAGAGACATGCGCAGCAGCAAGGTCATTCACATCGTCTCCTGCCACGCCGAGGGCGAGGTGGGCGACGTCATCGTCGGCGGCGTGGCACCGCCGCCGGGGGCAACGCTGTGGGAACAGCGCAATTTCATCGCTCAAGACAAGACGTTGCGCAACTTCGTGCTGAACGAACCGCGCGGCGGCGTCTTCCGCCACATCAACCTGCTCGTCCCGCCGAAGGACCCGCGCGCCACGATGGGCTTCATCATCATGGAGCCCGAGGATACGCCGCCGATGTCCGGCTCCAACTCGATCTGCGTGTCCACCGTGCTGCTCGACAGCGGCATCGTGCCGATGGTCGAGCCGGAAACCCATATGGTGCTGGAAGCGCCGGGTGGCCTCGTCAACGTCGTGGCAACCTGCCGCAACGGCAAGGCCGAGCGCATCACCGTCACCAACGTGCCCTCCTTCGCCGACAAGCTGGATGCCAAGCTGGAAGTCGAGGGCCTGGGCACGCTGACCGTCGATACCGCCTATGGCGGCGACAGCTTCGTTTTCGCCGACGCCCGTGCGCTCGGCTTTGCCGTGACGCCGGATGAGGCGCGGGAACTGGCCGAAACCGGCATCCGCATCACCAAGGCCGCCAATGAACAGCTCGGCTTCACCCATCCGGAAAACCCGGAATGGAACCACATTTCCTTCTGCCAGCTGACATTGCCGGTCGAGGAGCGCGACGGCGCGCTGCACGGCCGCAACACGGTCGTCATCCAGCCGGCCAAGCTCGACCGCTCGCCGACCGGCACCGGCTGCTCGGCCCGCATGGCGGTGCTGCATTCCCGCGGCCAGATCAAGATCGGCCAAAGCTTCTCCGGCTATTCGATCCTCGATTCGCGCTTCGATTGCCGCATCGTCGGCGAAACCACGGTCGGTGGTCGCCCGGCCATCGTGCCGGAAATCTCCGGCCGCGCGTGGATCACCGGCACCAGCCAGGTGATGCTGGATTCCGATGATCCATGGCCTGCCGGCTACCGCCTCGCCGATACCTGGCCGCGCAAGCAGTGACGTTTTGCTTTTCCCGGCGCGCTCCGTGGCGCGCCGGGAAGAATGTCTTTGACGATATCGCGAAGAAGCAGTAGTCATAAAGTCATCCGATGATTTTATGACTTATCCGATGCGCTCTCTCAACAAAACAAATCTCGCCGACACCGCCGTGGATGCGATCCGTACGGAAATCCTCGCCCGCCGCTGGACGGTCGGCGAAAAGCTGCCGAACGAGGCGACGCTCTCGGCCATGCTCGCCGTCAGCCGCGGCACGGTGCGCGAGGCGGTGCGCGTGCTCGCCTCGCAGGGCTATATCGAGACACGGCAGGGCTCCGGCACCTATGTGCTCTCGACGGCCGATACGACGCGCCCGCTCACCATGGCGCGGCGCGCAGGCCTGCGCGACCAGTTCGAGGCGCGGCTTGCGCTCGATGTGGAGGCGGCAAGGCTTGCGGCATTGCGCCAGACGCCGACGATGGTCGTCGGGCTTCGCGCCCTGCTGGCCGAGCGCGGCCATTCCGGAGGCAAGGATCAGGCGGCGTTCATCGCCCGCGACTTCGCCTTCCACAAGGCGGTCATCGCCGCCTCGCAGAATGCAGTGCTTGTCGGCATGTACGAATTCTTCTCCACGCTGATTGCCGAAACCATCGCGGCCACCCTCGAAGACGATCTTCCCGAACCCGACATGGCCGCGCATGCCGCCATCGTCGATGCCATCGAAAGCGGCGAACCGGACCGGGCTGATGCCGCCGTGCGCCGCTTCATGGCCCCCGTCCTCACTGCTCTCGACATGTTGCTTCTTTCATGACCCTTCCCAACGATCCCGGCGCCATCGACCTGATCGACGCCGAAGCCGACAGTGTGCCCGCACCCGAGCCGCACCGGCCGAAAAGCGCGATGGCGCGTGTCCTGCTCGGTGCGAGCCTCGTGCTCATCGCCTTCAACCTGCGCCCGGTCTTTTCCAGCGCCTCGGCCCTTTTGCCGGAAATTCGCGACGTGCTCGGTCTGTCCTCCACCGGCGCCAGCCTTCTGACCACATTGCCCGTCGTCTGCCTCGGCCTGTTCTCGCCGCTTGCGCCCCGCCTCGCCCAGCGCATCGGCACGGAGCGCACCTTGCTCGCCGTCATCGTGCTGGTGGCGCTCGGTACGGCCCTGCGCGGCCTCTCCTCCATTCCGCTGCTCTTCCTGGGCACGGCGCTTGCGGGCGGCGCGATCGCGGTCGGCAATGTGCTGCTGCCCGGTCTCGTCAAGCGCGATTTTCCCGACAGGGCGGCGCTGATGACCGGCTTCTACACGATGGCGCTCTGCGCCGGCGCGGCAAGTGCCGCCGGGCTGACGCTGCCCCTGGAGCACGCGCTTGGCGGTTCGCTGGATGGCGCGCTCGCGGTCTGGGCGCTGCCGGCCGTGCTCGTGGCATTACTATGGCTGCCGCAGGTGCTGGCCACCCGCAAACAGGCCAAGCGTGCCGGTTTTCGGGTGGAAGGGCTGTGGCGCGATCGGCTGGCCTGGCAGGTCACGCTCTTCATGGGCCTGCAATCGGCGCTCGCCTATTGTGTCTTCGGCTGGCTGGTGCCGATCCTGCGCGAACGCGGGCTCGATGGGGTCACGGCCGGCGCCATCGTCTCGA
This sequence comes from Shinella sp. CPCC 101442, assembly GCF_024704725.1. Taxonomy (GTDB): domain Bacteria; phylum Pseudomonadota; class Alphaproteobacteria; order Rhizobiales; family Rhizobiaceae; genus Shinella. The sequence continues at coordinate 180,881 of NZ_JALIQS010000004.1, forward strand.
TGTCCGTCATGGTGCAGGCCGGCGCTTGCCTTGTCGCGCCGCATATCGCCGTGCGGGGAAAAGACCAGCGGCTGATCAATGTCGTGCTCTGCGGTTTTGCCGTGGTGGCGCTGCTCGGCCTGCTCTTCGCGCCGCTCTGGTCGGTCTGGATCTGGGCGGTGCTGCAGGGTATCGGGCAGGGCGGGCTGATTGCGGTGGCCATGACCGTCATCGTGCTGCGCACACGCGATACCCACGTGGCCGCCCATCTCTCGGGTATGGCGCAATGTGTCGGCTATCTCTTGGCCGCCATCGGTCCGCTGGTCGTCGGTCTTATCCGGGGATGGACGGGCAGTTTCGCCTGGAGCGCGGTGCTCTTCGTGCTGCTCGGTCTCGGCGCGGCCGTCAACGGCTGGTTTGCCGGCCGGGCGCTCTATGTCAATGCACGCACGGTGGAGACCTGAGGACGCACGACGGCTGTTTCGGTAACGACGATATCCATGGCTATATCGTGCAGTTGCGGATAGATGGTCGCGATGCGCGAACCGTTATAGCCGATGCCGATGACGCGCGGTCTTTCCGTCATGGCCGCCAGCGTCCGGTCGAAAAAGCCGCCACCATAGCCGAGCCGGTAGCAGGCCGCGTCGAAGCCGACGACGGGGGAGATGACGATATCCGGCCGGCAGGGCCGCGGCTCGGCGGGGATCGGAATATTCCAGACACCGCGGGAAAGCGCCTCGCCCGTCTGCCAGAGATGGAATTCCAGCGGCCGCCCCTTTTCCACGACGACCGGCAGCGCCGTCCGCCCGCCGCGCGCCGAAACCGCTTCGAGGAAGGGTCGAAAATCCGGCTCGCCGCGAAACGGCCAGTAAGCGCTGACAATGCGTCCCGCGACATCGCCGATTTCGTCCAGCACACGGTCCGCAATGGCTTGACCATGGGCAAGGCGCTCCATCGCCGGTATGGCGAGGCGCTTGGCGATGAGGCGCTCCCGTTCGGCCTTGCGCCAGCGGTTCACATCCGTCCAGGCTTGCAGGTCGAGCGGCCCCGGAAGGCCGGCATAGGCAGGATCGATCTCGTGCAGGAAACAGGCCGGCGAGGCGAAGGTGGCGGGAGTGTCGTCGTCTGCCATCGCATCCTCCTTCGACGTCTCAGCAGGCCGAAAGACCCTTTTCGAGCCCGGCCGTGAGGTCGTCGATATGTTCGAGCCCGACGGAGAGCCGGAGCAACCCGTCGCTGATGCCCGCCTTGGCGCGTGCCTCGGGCCCCATGTCCACATGGGTCATGGTGGCGGGATGCGCCACGAGGCTTTCGACGCCGCCGAGCGATTCGGCCAGCGTGAAGGCTCCGACGTTGCGCACGAAGCGCCGCACGGCCGGCACGCCGCCGGCAAGTTCGAAGCTCATCATGGCACCAAAACCCCGCTGCTGTCTTGCGGCAAGCGCATGGTCGGGATGATCGGCAAGGCCGGGATAGTGCACGCGGGAAACGGCGGCATGGCCGCTCAGCCGCTCAGCCGCTCAGCCGTTCGGCAATCGCCATCGCATTCCTTTCCTGTCCCGCCATGCGGGCAAAGAGCGTGCGCAGACCGCGCAGCGTCAGCCAGGAATCGAAGGGCGCGGCGATGGCGCCCGTCACATTGGCCCAATGTTTCAAGGCCCGCGCCTCACCCGCATCGGCGGCAATGACCGCACCCGAGATGACGTCGGAATGGCCGTTCAGGAATTTCGTCGTCGAGTGCAACACATAGTCGGCTCCGAGCGCCAACGGCTGCTGCAATACGGGGGAAAGGAAGGTGTTGTCGACGGCGACGCGCGCACCGGCGGCTTTTGCGAGAGCGGAAAGACCGGCAATATCCACCACGCGCATCAGCGGATTGCTCGGCGTCTCGATCAGTACCAGCGCCGGGTGGTCCCAGAGCGTTGTCTTGAACGCGTCGAGATCCGACTGGTCCACCAGCCGGAGCGTGATCTGCTGCAGCGCGGCGCGCGTCTTCAGCAGGCGCATCGTGCCGCCGTAGCAATCGTGCGGGGCCAGCACCGCGCTGCCGACCGGCAATCGGTTGATGAGGAGGTCGACGGCGGCCATGCCGCTCGGCGTCAGTACCGCCCCGGCACCGCCCTCCAGCCTGGCGATCGCCTCACCCAGCATGTCGCGCGTCGGGTTGCCGACGCGGCCATAGTCATAGGCGCCCGGCGTGTCGAAATCGGGAAACCGGTAGGTGCTGGAAAGGTAGAGTGGCGGCACGACCGCGCCAAAGGCGGTGTCGCTCGCCACGCCATGCGCTGCGGCAATGGTTTCCGGTTGAACTTCAATTGCCGTTCGCTCGGACATCGATATCTGCTCCCTGTTCCAGGGTGGAAAATGCCGCTCCGGCGCTGCGCTGACAAATGAATTCTATTGCTGTTTTCCAGCAAGAAATTTGCGGTTATTCTGCGCTCCATGGACATCGCCATCGCCCGCACCTTTCTGGAAGTCGTGAAGACCGGCAGCTTCGTCGCCGCGGCGGAGAGCCTGCATATCTCGCAGACGGCGGTGAGTGCGCGTATCCGCGTGCTCGAGGAACAGCTGGAACGCCCGGTCTTCGTGCGCAACAAGGCGGGCGCGCGGCTGACGGCGGCGGGCGAGCGCTTCTATGGCTTTGCCGCCACCCTGGTGCAGGTGTGGGAAACGGCGCGCGGCACGGTCGCGCTGCCGCCCGGCCGCGCCGGGATGGTAACGTTGGGCGCCGAACTCAGCCTGTGGAGCCCGCTTTTGAAGCATTGGCTGCTGTGGATGCGGCGGGCGTGCCCCGATATCGCGGTGCGTACGGTCATCGAAACGGCGGAACGGCTGATGGCCCAGGTCGCGGAGGGGGCGATCGATGCGGCAGTGCTCTATGGCGCGCCCCGCCGCCCGGGCCTCGTCGCCGAACTGCTCTTCGAAGAGCGGCTGGTGCTCGCCCGCACGACGGCTCCGGCGGCCGAGGAGGATCCGGTCGGCATCGACTGGGGCGAGGATTTCTCGGCCAGCCTTCGCGCCGCTTTCCCGGACCGGCCCAATCCGGCGGTGTCCGTCAGCTATGGTCCGCTTGCACTCGATTATATCCTGGCGGTCGGGGGATCCGGCTATTTCCGCGAGGGGTTCATCCGCCCGCATCTGGAGGTTGGACGGCTGGAAATCGTGCCGAACAGCCCCGCCTTCGCCTATCCCGCCTATCTGGTCTCCTCGGAAAAGACCGACCCGGCCATGCTGCCGCGCCTGCGGGAGGGCCTGCGCTTCGCGGCGGGCGAACGCCCCTAGAGCAATTCCGGTGAAATCCGGCCCGCCGGAAATACTTTATTATATTGTTTTTGCAGCACTTCCAGCAGAACGTCAGCCAGTACGGCCGCATGGTTGAACTGCGTGTTGCGCGAGCCGTAGAGCAGCGTCACGGTGCCGCTGGCGGCGCGTTTTTTGAGGTCGTCGATGGCAGGATTGTCTTTCAACTCTTCCCGGTAGCGCGTCTGGAACTCCGCCCAGCGCTCCGGCTTGTGGTCGAACCATTTGCGCAGTTCCGTCGAGGGTGCGACGTCCTTCATCCATTCCGCAAACGCGGCTTTTTGCCTGGAAACACCGCGTGGCCAGAGCCGGTCGACGAGGATGCGCTCACCGTCGTCGGCTTCCGGTTCCGCATAGACACGCTTGATCCGTACGGGCATCGCTTGCCTCCCTGCTAGCCAGACACCGTGCACTTGAGATCGGAAAGCAGTCCATCCTTCAAGCCATAGACCCAGCCGTGGATGGAAACGTCCCGGCCGGCCTGCCAGGCGGCTTGCAGCGTCGGCGTGCGGGCAAGACGCTCGACTTGCACGGCGACGGACGTCTCGCACAGCCGGTCGAGGTCGTCGTCGCTCCACGCGCCGCACTCCCGGCATTCGAAGCGCCGGTCGGCGACGTCGCGGATTGGTTGCAGCCAATGGTCGATCAGCCCGAAGCGCTCGCCGCTGACGGCCGCGCGCACGCCGCCGCAGCCATAGTGCCCGCAGATGATGATGTGTTTCACGCCGAGCTGGTGCACGGCATATTCCACCACGGACAGCATGTTGAGGTCAGTGGCGTGGATGAGGTTGGCGACATTGCGATGCACGAAGACCTCGCCCGGCTCCAGTCCGGCGATCACATTGGCCGGCACGCGGCTGTCCGAACAGCCGATCCAGAGATAGTCCGGCTGCTGCAGCTGCGCCAGATGCTCGAAATAGTCGGCTTTCTCCGACTTGCGCTCGTCGGACCAGGCCCGGTTTCTGGCAAAAAGGTCTTCGATCATCACTTGGCTCCGCTGTTGCAGGTGGGGGACCTATCCGCCTGCAGATGCCATCTGTCAAACCGGAGGTCTGCCGCAGAGGCCCTGCCATTAAGCCGTGCTTGACTTTGCCGCCGCCCTTGTCCCATCATAGGGCATGACGACGATGCCCTCCCTTGCCCGGTTTCTGAAACGGTTGTTTCCTCTCGCAGGACACTAGCCCCTCGGTTTGGTCGCGTCGCGCCCCGACCGTGGGGCAATAGCGGTTTCGTTCTAGAACGTAACCGCGCCGTAAAGCGCGACACACATTTCCCAGATTTTGATTGTCCGCGTGCCCTTGAGGCCGCGTGACCCGTATGCGAGGTTTCCATGACTGTTAAGACCAAGAGCGGGCGCCGGCCCGCCATCACCATCGCCCGCTCCGAACACGAGCGCCTGTCCAACCTCGCCGATATGCTGGCCGAGCGCGATCCGCACGCCGCCGAACAGCTCGCCGCCGAACTCGACCGGGCAAAGATCGTCGACGACGCGCGCATGGCGCCGGGCATCATGCGCGTGGGCTCGTTTGCCGAGTTCCGCATCGATGACGAAGCACCGCAGACTGCCGAGCTCGTCTTCCCCGGGGATGCCGACATTTCCCGCCAGCGTATCTCCGTGCTGACGCCGGTCGGCGCCGCGCTGCTTGGTCTGTCCGCCGGCCAGTCCATCGAATGGGCGGCGCGCGACGGCCGGGTGCGGCGGCTCAGCATGATCGCCGTGCACGCGGCCCAGCCCGAAACCGCTCGCGCTTCCTGAGGCTTGCGGCCATGAAATTCCTGTCCTTTTCCATGTCCGGGCGCATCGGAGGCTGCCTCGTCGCAGGATCGTGACCCCCTGTGCCGCAGGCGCGGCCAGGGGGCTTCTCCACCATGGTTTCAAAATGGAGAATGACGATGGGACAGGATCCCGCACTACTGACGATGCGCGACGGCTATGTGCTGGAAAAGATGGCGGCTGACTGGCCACCCTTGACGGAAGAATGGCTGACGCTGCTGCGGCGCAAGCTTTCCAGCCGTCGACTGACGGCGGAAGGCGGCATGCCCGCAGATCTCGCGACAATCGATGCGCGCGTGAATTTCCGCTGCGCCAGCGGGCTTTCCGATACCCGCACACTGTGCCTGCCCGGCACCTACGTACCCGGTGGCGCCTTCCTGCCGGTCACGACCTTCTATGGTCTGGCGCTGCTGGGCCTGCGTGAAGGCCAATCCATGGCTTTCGACCGTCCGGAGGGCCGGCGGGACTGGATCGTGCTGGAAAAGGTGCTGTTTCAGCCGGCCGCTGTCATGGCTGTACCGCCCGAGCCGGAGCGCCCGCGCATCCGGCTTGTTGCCGGCGGTCGCTTCGGGCAGGCTTTCGTCGCCGCCAACGAAAACGGCCCCGGACAAGGTCCAGGGCCGTCCGCTGCCTGAAAACCGGGCGAAGCCCGTTAGATCACGCCCTGCGCGCGCATGGCTTCGGCCACGCGGATGAAGCCGGCAATGTTGGCGCCGAGCACGTAGTTGCCCTTGGCGCCATATTCCTCTGCCGTCTCGGCGCAGCGATCGTGAATGCCCTGCATGATCTGGCCGAGGCGTTCGCGTGCGGTTTCAAAACTCCAGCTGTCGCGGCTGGCGTTCTGCTGCATTTCCAGTGCCGAGGTGGCGACGCCGCCGGCATTCGCCGCCTTGCCGGGGCCGAACAGCACGCCGCCCTCCTGGAAGGCGCGCACGGCTTCCGGGGTGGACGGCATGTTGGCGCCCTCGGCGACGGCGATCACGCCGTTCTTGATCAGCGTCTTGGCGTCCTTGCCGGTCAGCTCGTTCTGCGTGGCGCAGGGAAGGGCCACCTCGCAGGGCACGTCCCAGATCGAGCCCTTGCCGGAGGGAATGAAATGCGTCCCCTTCTTCACGCGGGCATATTCCGAAAGGCGCTCGCGGCGCACTTCCTTGATTTCCTTGACGAGGCCGAGGTCGATACCGTCCTCGTCGAGAATGTAGCCGGAGCTGTCCGAGCAGGCGATGACCCTGGCGCCGTACTTGATCGCCTGTTCCATCGCATAGATGGCGACATTGCCGGAGCCCGATACGGTAACCTTCTTGCCTTCGAAATCCGTGCCACGGCTTTCCAGCATGGCGCGGGTGAAGTAGACCGCGCCGTAGCCGGTCGCCTCCTTGCGCACCAGCGAGCCACCGTAGCTCAGGCCCTTGCCGGTGAAGACGCCGGCCTCGAAGCGGTTGGTCAGGCGCTTGTACTGGCCGAACATCCAGCCGATCTCACGGCCGCTGACGCCGATATCGCCGGCCGGCACGTCGGTATATTCGCCGAGATGGCGGTGCAGCTCGGTCATGAAGGACTGGCAGAAACGCATGATCTCGCCCTCGGAACGGCCCTTGGGGTCGAAGTCCGAGCCGCCCTTGCCGCCGCCGATCGGCAGGCCGGTCAGCGCGTTCTTGAAGATCTGTTCGAAGCCGAGGAATTTGATGATGCCGAGATTGACCGAGGGGTGGAAGCGCAGGCCGCCCTTGTACGGACCGAGCGCCGAATTGAACTGCACGCGGAAGCCGCGGTTGATGTGCACCTGACCCTTGTCGTCGACCCAGGGCACGCGAAAGATGATCTGGCGTTCCGGCTCGCAGATGCGCTCGATCAGCGCATCCTTCAGGTAGTCGGGGTGCTTGGAGACGACGAGGCCGAGGCTTTCCAGCACTTCCCGGGCGGCCTGGTGGAATTCCGGCTCGGCGGGGTTGCGTTGCAGCACCTGGGCCAGGATGGGTTCAAGCTTCTCGTCGACAGTCGCCATGGCGACACTCCTTTCGTCTTTCCTCAAGATCACTGGAAGGGGGCTGCCGGCTTCACACCGGTCAGCCCGCGGTGACATCGTCTTTGCATGGGATCAGATTCCTTGTCCGTACCCGCCCATCAGGCCCGCCGGGCCGGTTTGGGAGAGGCTTTTGGCAAGCGTCGCCAGAAGATCGGTCTGGGAGATGATACCGATGACGCGGTTCGTCTCGTCGGTGACGACGACGGCATGGATGGTGCCGTCGGTCAGGCGCGGCACGAGGCCGATCGCCGGATCCGTTGGCTTCGCCGTCGCTGCCGGCGAGACGGGAAGCGCTGCGGCAAGGTCCGTGGCGGCAAGCTCGCGCAGACCGACAGTCCCGAGAAGACGACCTTCGGCGTCCAGCACCGGCAGGGTGCGGATATCGTGCTCGAGCAGCAGCGCGCGCGCCTCGGCGGCGCTGGCGCCCGCCGTCACCGTCACCACGTCACGCGACATGATGTCGGCGCAGGTGAGATCGCCACGCTGGCGCAGCAACGCCTGCATTTCGACCTGCCGCAAGAGCATGTCGAGGTCGGCGCGGCTGATGTCGAGTGTTTCGTTGAGGCTGGCGATTGCCGTATCGATGTCCTCGGTATTGAAGCCGACGCGCAAGGCGGCCGGTGGATCGGCGGTCTTGTGGGTGTTGACGGCGGCGACGGCCTGCCTGTGCGGATATTGCCGGCCGGCAAGCCGGTGGAAGACCACGCCGAGCAGGACGAGAATCAGCGAATTGATGCCGATCGGCACGATGGGGAACCAGAAGCCGGCGCGAGCGACCGCCGCTCCGCCGATGACAGCCGTCAGCGCGGCCGCTCCGCCCGGCGGATGCAGCGAACGGGTGAGCGACATGACGAGAATGGCGAGCGCCACGGCAAGGCCGATGGCGATGGCGGGATCCCGCACCAGCGTGGAGACGGTGACGCCGACGAAGGCGGAAATCGTGTTGCCGCCAACGATCGACCAGGGCTGGGCAAGCGGGCTCGCCGGCACGGCGAAGAGCAGGACGGCGGAGGCGCCGATGGGGGCGACGATCAGCGGCAGGTGCGGATCCTGGCCCATGAAGAAGCCGCTGACGAGGCCGGTGAGGCAGATGCCGATGAGGGCGCCGAGGCAGCCGATCAGGCGTTCCCTAAGCGTGGCACCGGCGAGAATCGGGGAGAAGAGCCGGAACTTGGACAGAATGCCCGTTTTCTGGGCATCGTGTTGAGGTGGGGCCACGATGATCCTGATCTTGGAAAGGCAGATGATTATTTTTAAGGCTTATGTGCCCAACAGGTCCGTGACGCAAGGGTGCATCGGGAAGATTCTGTTTTGCCGAAAGCGAAGGGGCGGCTGCATCAGCCAACAAAAAAGCCCGGCTGGGCCGGGCTTTTTTGACGACGCTCCTGGTAAATGGAGCGGGGAATTTGGTGCCCAGAAGAGGACTCGAACCTCCACACCCTTTCGAGTACCAGCACCTGAAGCTGGCGCGTCTACCAATTCCGCCATCTGGGCGACGGAGAGCGATGTAGAAGGAGCGCCCGTCGGTGTCAACAGCCTTTTTGAAGTTTTTGCAACGGCTTGGCGAAAAGCTTGTTTATCGGCTTTGTGCCCAGTCGCGGATGCGCTGGAGTCCGGCGGTAAGAAGGCTTGCGGCAGCGGGCTCGTCGGCGGCTTCCACATAGCAGCGCATTTCCGGCGCATTGCCGGAGGGGCGGAAGTGGATCACGCTTTTGTCCTCCAGCGTTACGCGCAGCCCGTCGATATCGCTCGTCGTCTGCGGCACGCCGATGGGTGCGAGGAAGGCGGCGAGCGGTTCGGCGCCAGAGCGCAGCTCGGCCATCAGGGCCGCACTCGTTTCGACGGGGAAGTTTTCCAACCGGTCGCTTGCGGCAGCCGGCAGAGCGAAGCCGGCAGCGACGATGGAGAGCGGCTTCTCTTTTGCGGCGGCGAGGGCCAGCACGGCCAGAATTGGCATCAGGCTGTCGCGCGTCGGCAAGGGGACGAGCGTGTGGCCGTTCACGGCAGAGGGTGTCGCCGTCAGGGTGCCGCCATTCGCCTCGAAGCCCGCGACGGCCGTTTCGCCGGCCGCGACAGCCTCGTTCATCGCGGCGATCACGAAGGGGGAGCCGACGCGGGTGCGCAGCACGCTGCCGTCCACGGCCGCCTCTATACCGGAATTGGAGGTGACGGGGGTGGCGATTGCGGTCGCCCCCAGGAAGCGGCAGGCGATGAGGCCTATCAGGTCGCCACGGACAGGCGTTCCCGTCTCGTCCGCCACGAGCGGCCGGTCTCCGTCGCCATCGGCGGAGACGATGGCGTGCAGGCCGTGCTGCATGGCCCAGCCCTGCAGGAGCGCGACGGTCTCCGGCGAGACGGCTTCGGTGTCCACGGGGATGAAGGTTTCCGAACGGCCGAGCGCGACGACGTCGGCGCCGTAATGGGCAAGCACGTCAACGAACAGATCACGCGCCACGGTAGAGTGCTGGTAGACCCCGACCCGGAGGCCCGAAAGGCTGGTTTGCGGCAGCAGCGTGCGGTTGCGCGCGCCGTAAAGCGCCATCGCCGTCTCATGAAGGTCCTCGGCCGTCTCCTGTGCCGCGTCGAAGATGGTGCCCTCGCTGCGGAGCGCCTCGGCGGCAGCGGTGATTGCCGCCTCGTCCGCCTTGTCGATCTCGCCGTCCGGCCGGTAGAATTTTATGCCGTTGCGATCGGCGGGAATATGCGAGCCCGTCACCATCAGGCTGGCCGCTTTGCGGGCGAGGCCGAGCAATGCCAGCGCCGGTGTCGGCAGCGTGCCGCAGTCCCGGGGGGTAAGGCCGGCCCTGCGCAGGGCCGCAATGGCGATTGCCGAAATCGCGGGGCTGGAGGCCCGGAAGTCACGGCCGACGAGAATTTCGTCACCGGGCCGGGCAATGCCGGCAGCCAGCAGATGGCGGGCAAAGGCGGTGGCATAGAGGGCGGTCGCCGGGCCTTCCAGATCGACCGAGAGCCCCCTGAGGCCGCTGGTTCCGAATTTCAGGCTCATGCAACACCTCTGTCTCTTGCGGATCGGCCGCGCCGCGATAAATCCCTCTAAAGGGTGCGCGCGCGACCATGAATAAAACAAAATGCGTGAACGTAATGCAAAGCAGGGACGTGACAGGGAGAAATCCCGCAGGAACTAGAGAGGATCACATGTCGAAGATCAGAAATCTCGTGTTCGGTTGCGCAATGGGCATCGCCTCCGCAATCGCGCCCATGGGAGCGGCCCAGGCCGTCCCGCTTGGTGTACCGGTGCAGACGACAAGCGACGTGCAGAAGGCGCAGGTGGAGTTCTGCGTCGGCTATGGCTGCGAGCGCCCGCGCTACTATCGCCGCCATCATCGCCCGTATTACGGCTATGAGCGCCGCTACTACCGTCCGCGCTACGAACGGCCCCGCTACTATGGCGGCGGGCGCAACGCGCATGTGCGCTGGTGCTCGAACCGGTACCGGACCTATGACCCCTATACCAACCGCTACCATGCCGGCGGTGGCGTCTACCGGATGTGCTACTCGCCCTATCGCTGATCGCGAGCGGGTTCGAACGGACGGCGGGCTTCGGCCCGCCGTTTTCGTTTCAGGCCCTCTTCATTTCAGGCGGGCGTCTGGTCGGCGCGGTCGGTATGGCCAAGGTCGCGGCCGGGCTCGATGATATCGCGCACCCGCTGCTTCAGTTCCTTCGGTCCCGGAAATCCACCGTCGCGCTTGCGCTCCCAGATCAGCTGATCGTTGACGCGGATTTCGAAATTGCCGCCGGTGCCCGGAAGAAGCGCGACTTCGCCGAGCGCGTCGGAAAACGTCGACAGCAGCTCCTGCGCCATCCAGCCCGCGCGCAGCAGCCAGTTGCACTGGGTGCAATAGAGAATGGAAACACGCGGCTTTTCTGCGGACATGGCAACCTCCTGATCGATTGCCGAAAGCATACAGCAGTGCGCCTGCCTTGGCACGCCGCCTGCACGCGGTCACTTCACGGAAATGTCAACTTAATTCATCAAGTTTTGTCGGTGGACATCTTGTCGCAGCCGGTTTCCTGGAGGAGACGTGGTGCACTGCAACATTCCCATAGGAGCCATCATGACAGAGCTTGCCACCAATCGCCCGCGCCTCATCATCCCCTCGCTCGGCGGCCTTTACTCCAAGCTGTCGGAAAGTGCGGAAACGATCCTGCGCGTCGCAACCGGACTGCTGCTCGTCACCCATGGTTACGGCAAGATCCTCAACCCCTTCGGCGCCAGCGGCATGGTCGAAAGCCTCGGCTTCTATCCGGGCGCTCTCTGGTCGCCGCTGCTGGCTGCCACCGAATTCTTCGGCGGTATCCTGATCGCCATCGGCCTCTTCACGCGCCCGGCGTCCTTCGCCGCGATGATCGTGCTTGCCGTTACCGTTTACTTCCACGGCATCGTGCAGGGTGAGGGCCTTGGCGGCGCGGAGAAGTCGATCCTGTGGACGCTGATCCTGTTCTTCTTCGCCGTGCGCGGCGCCAACAGCCATTCGGTCGACGCCAAGATCGGCCGTCAGTTCTGATCTTTCTGCGGCGGTTGCGGCTTTTGCCGCAGCCGCCCCTCGACGAGCGCCACCAAACTCTCGCCCTCATAGGGTTTTCGCACGATCGGAATGACCTCGAAGCCGACGATGTCCCCGACATTGATGTCTGCGACCGTCGTGAACAACAGCGGCACACGCGCCTCGATCAGCCGCTCGACACGGGCGGTGATCTGCGTCGCGTCGAGCGGCACGTCGAGCAGGCACAGATCGATGTCGGCCAGCATGGCCGAATCCCATTGGTCGAGCTGTTCCGGCCGAATCAGCGTTATGCGGCACTCGAGCGCCGACTTGATCAGATATTCCGCCTCAAGTGCGATCAGGAATTCGCGTTCGGCGATCAAGATGTGCGGGTTAGACGGTTCCATGGCGCCGCACTCCTCTTCCATGCGCAAGCACCGGAAATCACGGCGCTTCGGGAGGCGGACATTGGGCATCATCCCAAAAAGTGTCATTTAAAAAAGACATAGCGACCGTGCAATGGAACAAGTCCTCACGGCTCGCGTTTCAAGAGGCCCGCCGATTTCGGTTTGGCTTGACCTGAGACGTGGAGACATAATGGCGAGCGGTACGGTAGGCCCCCAGCAGAACCGATGGCGCACGCCCTGCCAGCAATGTCCCCTACGCGGCCTTCCCGATTTTAGAGATTTCACGCCGAAGGAGCTGGATTTCGTTTCGCAGTTCAAGAGCGGCGAGCTGTCGATCGAACGGGGTGCGACGATCCTCGTCGAGGGCATGCACAGCGCGCATCTCTTCACGGTGCTGTCCGGCTGGGCTTTCCGCTACAAGCTTCTGCCGGACGGGCGTCGCCAGATCATGAACTATGTGCTGCCGGGTGATCTCATCGGCCTTCAAGGAAGCTTGATGGGCGAGATGGATCATTCCGTCGAGGCGCTGACGCCGGTGACGCTCTGCGTCTTCGAGCGTTCCAAGCTGGAACGGCTCTTCGAGCGCCATGCTTCGCTTGCCTACGATCTCACCTGGATCGCGGCGGCCGAGGAGCGCATTCTCGATGAACACCTTTTGAGCATCGGACGGCGCACGGCATTGGAGCGCACGGCCTATCTCTTGTCCTTCATCCACCAGCGGGCGCATCTGGCGGGCGTGAACGGCGGGCGGCGCGTGATCCCGATTACCCAGCAGCATGTCGCCGACACGCTCGGCCTTTCTCTTGTCCACACCAACAAGACCCTGCGCAAGCTCGCCGATCGCAAGCTGATGCGCTGGCAGGACAAGGGCTGCGAAATCCTCGATGCCGATGGGCTTCAGACACTCGCCGGCTGGGAAGGGCTGCAGCGCGGCCCGCGACCCTTCATCTGACCGGGTGGATTACGCCACATCCCAATGGAGCGGGAACATCGGGTCGAACACCGTCACCGGTCCCGCACCGGTCTCGATCTTCGCCGGAAAGGACACAGGCTCCGTCCGCTTGACGAGGCGGATCGTCTCCTCATTGACCGGCAGGCCGTACCAGGCCGGGCCGTTCAGCGAGGCGAAGGCTTCCAGCCTGTCGAGCGCGCCATCCTCCTCGAAGACATGGGCAAGGCAGCTCATCGTATTGATCGAGGTGTAGATGCCGGCGCAGCCGCAGGCGCATTCCTTCAGCGGATCGACATGCGGCGCCGAGTCGGTGCCGAGGAAGAAGCGCTTGTCGCCGGATGTGGCGGCGGCGCGCAGCGCCAGCCGGTGCTCCTCGCGCTTGGCGACGGGCAGGCAGTAGTAGTGCGGCTTGATGCCGCCGACGAGGATGGCGTTGCGGTTGATGATCAGGTGGTGCGTGGTGATCGAGCCGGCAAGGTTTTCCTTGGACGCCTTGATATAGTCGATGCCGTTCTTCGTCGTGACGTGTTCCATGGTCACGCGCAGTTCCGGCAGGCGCGTCCGCAAAGGATCCAGCACCGTTTCGATAAATACGGCCTCGCGGTCGAAGATATCGACCTCAGGCGTCGTGACCTCGCCATGCACGCACAGCGTCAGGCCGATCTTCGCCATGCGCTCCAGCACCGGCATGGCCTTGTCCATATCGCGCACGCCGCCGTGCGAATTGGTCGTCGCACCCGCCGGGTAGAGTTTGACCGCGCGGATCAGGCCGCTTCTGAAACCGGATTCCACGTCATCGGGGTTGGTGTGTTCGGTGAGATAGAGCGTCATCAACGGCTCGAACCGGTCGCCCTTCGGCAGGGCGGCGAGAATACGGTCGCGATAGGCGGCGGCATCGGCGGTGGTCACGACCGGCGGCACGAGGTTCGGCATGATGATTGCGCGGGCGAAGTGGCGGCTGGTGTCGCCGATCACGCCTTCCAGCATGGCGCCGTCGCGCAGGTGCAGGTGCCAGTCGTCCGGCCGGCGGATGGTGAGGTCTGTGGTCATCTGCTTATCTCCCGCGTTCTGCGGGCTGCGATAGCATCCGCAGGGCCGGACGACAATTCCTCAGAACAGATCGATATGCAGGTCGGCAGGCCGGGAGTTTTCGAGAATCCGTTTTCCGTTCGGCAGGTCGTTGCCGTAGAGCTTCCAGCCGATCTGGTCATCGGGCAGGGCATAGCCCATCCAGCGCTGGCGCAGCCGCTCCTCCAGAACGGCGTAGGGCGGGCCGACGAAGATGGTGAAATCGAAGACGCCGTCGAGCCTGTCCCAGGGCGCATCCTTGAACAGCAGGTAGTTGCCCTCGGCCAGCACGAAGCGTGTTTCCTGCGAAATGGCGCGGGCGGCATTGATGGCAAGCTCGCGGGAACGGTCGAAGACCGGTACCAGCACCTCGCCCTCGGCGCGCTTCAGCGCCTTCACGATGTCGACGAAGCCGCGTCCATCGAAAGATTCGGGCACGCCTTTGCGTGGCAGGAGGCCCCGCTCTGCCAGGATGCCGTTGTCCATGTGGAAGCCGTCCATCGGCAGGATTTCGGCGCTCTCGCCACGGGCGAGAAGGCCGTCCTGCAGCGCTTCGGCAAGCGTCGACTTGCCGGCGGCCGGCGGGCCGGCCAGCCCGACGAGGAAGCGACGCGCGTCTCCCGCGCGCCGCTGGAGTGCATCCACGATGGTGGCGGGCGATATCATGCCGCAATGGCCTCCGACGGCAGCTTGGCGCCCGTCATGAAGGCGACGGCGTCGGACATCGAGTAGTCCTTCGGGTTGATGACGGTCAGCCGCCGGCCGAGCCGGTGGATGTGGATACGGTCCGCCACCTCGAAGACATGCGGCATGTTGTGCGAGATCAGCACGATCGGAATACCGCGCCGGCGCACGTCGAGGATCAGCTCCAGAACACGCCGGCTTTCCTTGACGCCGAGCGCCGCCGTCGGCTCGTCGAGGATGATGACCTTCGAGCCGAAGGCGGCGGCGCGCGCCACCGCAACACCCTGACGCTGGCCGCCCGAAAGCGTCTCCACCGCCTGGTTGATGTTCTGGATCGTCATCAGGCCGAGTTCCGACAGCTTGTCGCGGGCGAACTTTTCCATCGCCGTACGATCGAGCTTGCGGAACACATTGCCCATGACGCCCGGTTTGCGCAGTTCTCGGCCGAGGAACATATTGTCGGCGATCGACAGCGCAGGCGACAGCGCGAGGTTCTGATACACCGTTTCGATGCCCGCCTTCTGGGCCTCGATCGGCGAACGGAAGTTGATCGTCTGGCCTTCAAGCCGGATTTCGCCCTCGTCCGGCGTGATGGCGCCGGAGATCGCCTTGATCATCGAGGATTTGCCCGCTCCGTTATCGCCGATCACGGCAAGAATTTCGCCGGGATAGAGATCGAAGTCCGCATGGTCGAGGGCGGTGACGCGGCCGTAACGTTTGACGAGGCCACGGGCGGTGAGAATGGGTTCGAGAGCCATCAGCCTGCTACCTTTCTGATCCACTGGTCGATTGCGACTGCCGAGATGATGAGGACACCGATCAGGAGGTAGGTCCATTGCGGGTCCGTGCCGATCAGGCGCAGGCCGAGCGAGAAGACGCCGACGATCAGCGCGCCGAAGATCATGCCGAGGATGGAGCCGCGTCCGCCGAAGAGCGAGATGCCGCCGATCACCACGGCGGTGATCGATTCGATGTTGGCGAACTGGCCGGCGGTCGGCGAGACCGAGCCGATGCGGCCGATGAGGGCCCAGCCAGCGAGCGCACAGATCAGGCCGGACAGCGTATAGACCGAAATCAGCATGCGCTTGACATTGACGCCGGCAAGCTCTGCCGCGTCAGGGTCGTCGCCGACGGCATAGACATGGCGACCCCAGGCGGTCTGGTTCAGCACGTACCAGAGCAGCGCGACCAGCAGCACCATGGCGATCACGCCGAAGGTGAAGACCGCGCCGCCGATACGGATGTTGTTGCCGAAGAACTGCAGCAGCGGAGCCTGCGTGGCGAGGTCTTGCGAGCGGATCGTCTCGTTTGCCGAATAGAGGAAGTTCGAGGCGAGGATGATCTGCCACATGCCGAGCGTGACGATGAAGGGCGGCAGCTTCATGCGGGCAACGAGCAGGCCGTTGATGTAGCCGCAGAGCGCGCCGCAGGCGAGGCCGCAGAGCACCGAAACCGCCGGCGGCAGGCCGTAGCGGAAGGTGAACTGGCCCATGACCACGGACGACAGCACCATGATGGCGCCGACCGACAGGTCGATGCCGGCCGTCAGGATGACCAGCGTCTGCGCCGCGCCGACGATACCGACGATCGCCACCTGCTGGAGGATCAGCGTCATGGTGAAGGCGGAGAAGAATTTTCCGCCGAGAACGATGCCGAACACGGCAATTGAAAGCACGAGCACGATGAGGGGCACGGCAGAGGGACTGCCATGCAGGAAGTGCTGGAATTTCTGGATGGCTGTCTTGTCATGCGTATCGAAGGATGCGACCTGCGTTGCGCTGCCGGTCAGCACCTTCTCGAATTCCTGCGAAGGCTGCGAGCCTTGCGGAACTGTTGTTGTCTCACTCATGATCCTTTTCCTCCCCTTCCGATGCCGACCGTCGCGGCAGTGCCGGATAAAATGGGTGCGCGGACGTATCGGCAGAGACGCTTCACACGCACCTGCCGCCTTCTTCGGGCGGCCTCCCGCGCGCAGCGGCCGTGATAAGGACCGCCGATCGCTGGGGACAAAGGTGCCCACGTCTTTTCGCGCTTGTCAAAACAAGGGTGCGTCTATCGCCACCCGATCCGTCCGTAGCGGATTGCCGGCCCGGTCAAACCGGGCCGGCGGGGGCATCAGCCCCAGCACTTGTCCTTGCCGGCCTTGGTGTCGATGGACTCGACGCCTGCCGCCGGCTTGTCGGTGACGAGCGTGACGCCCGTATCGAAGAAGTCCTTGCCTTCGGTCGCCTTCGGCTTTTCACCGGTGTCGGCGAACTTCTTGATGGCCTCGACGCCGAGCGCCGCCATCATCAGCGGGTACTGCTGCGAGGTGGCGCCGATAACGCCATCGGCAACGTTCTGCACGCCCGGGCAACCGCCGTCGACGGAAACGATCAGCACGTCCTTTTCCTTGCCGACGGCCTTCAGCGCTTCATAGGCGCCTGCAGCGGCCGGCTCGTTGATGGTGTGCACGACGTTGATGGACGGATCCTTCTGGAGAAGGTTTTCCATGGCGGTGCGGCCGCCTTCCTCGTTCCCGTTGGTCACGTCGTGGCCGACGATACGGGCATCGTCCTCGTCGCCGATCTTGGAGATGTCCTTAACGTCGATGCCAAAACCCTTCATGAAGCCCTGGTTGCGCAGCACGTCGACCGACGGCTGCGACGGGGTGAGGTTCAGGAAGGCGATCTTGGCGTCCTTGGCGGCGTCGCCGAGGGTTGCGGCGGCCCACTTGCCGATCAGTTCGCCGGCGAGCAGGTTGTCGGTGGCAAAGGTCATGTCGGCGCTGTCGAGCGGCTCGAGCGGCGTGTCGAGGGCGATGACGACGAGGCCGGCGTCACGCGCCTTCTGCACGGAGGGAACGATGCCCTTGGTGTCGGAAGCGGCAATCAGGATGCCCTTCGCGCCATCGGCAATGCAGGTTTCGATGGCGGCGACCTGGCTTTCCGAATCGCCATCGACCTTGCCGGCATAGGCCTTCAGCGTGACACCAAGTTCCTTGGCCTTGGCTTCGGCGCCTTCCTTCATCTTGACGAAGAAGGGGTTTGTATCGGTCTTGGTGATCAGGCAGGCGGTGACATCGGCGGCGGCTGCCGGCGAGGAAAAGGCAACGCCGAGCGCGAGCGCGCCGAGAGCGGCGGAAATGATCGATTTCTTCATCTGTATCCTCCCAAGGACAAAACGGGATGCGCCCGGTTCGGGGCCATCCGGTCGCATGGGCCGGGGGCTCCTCCGCCGGTCCATCCATGCTTCCGAGCCTGAGAAAAACACCAAAAGAAATGCCTGTCAATAAATAAATCGAATTGAATTATTAATCCGATGTGGCATGCTGGCGGAAAGAACGGGTGTAAGCCCCGGCTGCATCGTTTCCGATGGAAGAGCGGAACGGCAACCGATAAGACGACCGGAAAGGGCGCTTCGCGCCGCGGCCGGTACGGGAGGAGACGATGAGCAAACATGCTGCGACGGCGCCTGCCGCGTCGGCCGAAATCCTCGATCCCAGCGGGGGCGCCAACCAGGTGCGCGTGCGCGCCTATAACGAGCGCCTCGTCATGTCGCTGGTGCGCCGGCACGGCAGCCTGTCGAAGGCCGATATCGCCCGGCGTAGCGGCCTTTCGGCCCAGACCGTCACCGTCATCATGCGCGCGCTGGAGGCCGAGGGTCTGTTGATGCGCGGCGAGCCGATGCGCGGCAAGGTCGGCCAGCCCTCGGTACCGATGCGGCTCAATCCGGATGCCGTCTATTCGATCGGCCTGAAGATCGGCCGGCGCAGTGCCGATATCGTGCTGATGGATTTTGTCGGCGGCATCCGTCAGCAGGTGCGACTGACATTCCCCTATCCCATGCCCGGCTCGCTGCTGGCCTTCGTGGAGGAGGGGCTGGCGGAACTGGAAGCCTCGATCACGCCGGAAGAGCGCACCCGCATTGCCGGCTTCGGCGTTGCGGCACCCTTCGAGCTGTGGAGCTGGGCGGGTGAGGTGGGGGCCCCGCAGGCCGATATGGATCAGTGGCGGGGCGTCGATCTCGAGGCGGAGATCGCCCGGCGCGTGCCCTATCCGGTAACGCTGCAGAACGACGCCACCAGTGCCTGCGCCGCCGAGCTGGTCTTCGGCCTCGGCCCGCAATATCCCGATTTCCTCTACCTCTTCATCGGCTCCTTCATCGGCGGCGGCGTGGTGCTGAACTCCGCGCTGTTTACCGGCCGCACGGGCACCGCCGGCGCCATCGGCCCGCTCCCCGTGCAGGGCCGCAACGGCGAGACGGTACAGCTCCTGAAGATCGCCTCGATCTATCGGCTGGAAAACCTGCTGCGCGAACACGGTATCGATCCCAAACCCGTCTGGTATTCGCCCGACGACTGGGTGGATTTTGGCGCGCCGCTGCAGATCTGGATCGACGACATGGCGGCGGCGCTCGCGCAGGCGGTCGTCGCTTCGGCCTCGGTCATCGACTTCTCCGCCGTCGTCATCGATGGCGGTTTTCCCGCCTGGGTGCGCGAGCGCGTGGTTTTGGCCACGCAGGCCGCCGTCGCCCGGCTCGACCTTCAGGGCGTCACCATGCCCGAGATCGTCGAGGGCGCGGTCGGCAGCCGGGCGCGATCGATCGGCGGGGCGAGCCTGCCGCTGTTCTCCCGCTATCTTCCCGACCACAATGTCCTCTTCAAGGAGCTTGCCTGAATGTTGAAAGGTATCGACCCCATCCTGAGCCCCGAGCTGCTCGCCACGCTGCGCGCCATGGGCCACGGCGACGAGATCGCCATCGTCGACGGCAACTATCCCGGCGTCGAACATGCCCGCCGCCTCATCCGTCTCGACGGCGTGGCGCTCGTCCCCGCCATCGATGCCGTGCTCTCGATCATGCCCATCGACGATTTTGTCGAGGAGGCGATCTTCCGCTCGACCTATCGCCAGGAGCGCGACACGCTGGAGCCGGTCCACCACGAGATCGTCGCCTGCTGCGCCCGCCACGAGCCGGACCGTGCCGTCGTCCCCCTCGTCGGCGCCGATTTCTACAACCGCGTGCGCGCCGCCCATACGCTGGTGCAGACCAGCGAGCCACGGCTCTATGCGAATGTGATTTTGCGCAAGGGCGTCATCTATCCCTGATCCTGTTTCGTCGGGAACAGCGTGGGGCGGAACGACATGGGAAAGTCTGGTCACCGGATGAGAGAGGCTCATCCCCAACAAGAGATCAGGAGAGACCCATGCGCAAGATCATCGTTTCCGCCACTGTCGCCCTCGTCGCCGTCGTCTCCTTTGCGGCGCCTTCCCAGGCCGGCTACTACAGCTACGACTACCAGCCCTATTGCTTCATCAAGAAGATCAAGTCCTACGACTACTACGGCAACATCGTTATCAAGCGCATCAAGGTCTGCCGCTGAGATCCCTCTTTCTGAGATCCTCCCCATCTCGCCCGGCTCGAAAGAGCCGGGTTCTTTCTGTCTGGGCACTTGAACCGCGCAAAAGGGCATGGTTGTGTCGCGCGATATCGAAAGGGAGTATCGCATGCGGGTTCTGGTGGTGGAAAACGACAGGGTGACGCTGCTCGGGCAGATCGGCGTCGCGCTTGAGGAAGCAGGCGCAGAGCTCGATATTTGCCGCCCCCATGCCGGTGATGCCATCCCCGTTGACGAGATCGGCCATGATGCCATCGTGGTCATGGGCGGCCCGCAGAATGCCCGTGACGATGAAAATCACGCCTATCTGCCTGAACTCGCCGCCCTGATGCGCCGCTTCGGCGATGCCGACAAGTCGGTGCTTGGGGTCTGTCTCGGCAGCCAGCTTCTGGCCCGGGCCTATGGTGCGGAAAATCTCATCGGCACCCATCCGGAGTTCGGCTGGTGCATGGTGGCGCTGACGAAGGAGGGGGCGGTCGATCCGGTTCTTTCGGCTGCGTCCGGCACCTTTCCGATCTTCGAATGGCATAGCGATTCGTTCACGCTGCCCGAGGGCGCCGTGCGGCTTGCCGGCAACGCCAGCGCAGAAAACCAGGCCTTTCGCCTCGGCCGCGCCATCTACGGCACCCAGTTCCATTTCGAGGCGAGCCGTCCGGTGGTCGAGGAATGGGTCGGGACCTTCCCGGACCTGATCCGAGGCATGGCCCCCGAGTGGCATGCGCGGCGCGCAGAATTTGCCGAGGAGCATGGCCCGAGCGCCGATGCCACCGGTCTGGCGCTTGCCCGCGCCTGGGTCGCGACGATCGGTGCGGCTGAAGCGCGCCGCGTCGCCTAGCGGCCGGCGATATCGGCGGCGAAGCGTTTTGCGGCGGCTTCCAGAATCTCGGGCGCAAAGCCGGAGAAGCCGATCACCAGGCCCTGCCGCGGCGCGTGGGTGACGGCCATGGCCGAGAGCGCCCGGACCCCCAGCCCCGCCTTGCGGGCGATCTCCACCGCCTCAATATCGGGAAGCGACGCGGGCAGCGCTGCGACGAGGTGCAGGCCCTGATCCGGTATCGCGACGGACAGGTTTCTTGCCGTTGCAAGCCCGGCCACCAGCGCATCGCGGGCCGCTTGCGCCCGCCGTCGGGCGCGGCGAAGATGCGCGGCGAAATGGCCTTCGCGAATGAGATCCGTCAGGGCGGCTTCCGCCAGCGTCGGCGGGCTGCGGTCGGTGCGGATGCGCAGTGCGATGACCGTGTCGAGCAACGCGTCGGGGATCACGGCATAGCCGAGCCGCAGGCCGGGAAACAGCACCT
Source organism: Shinella sp. CPCC 101442 (assembly GCF_024704725.1). GTDB lineage: Bacteria > Pseudomonadota > Alphaproteobacteria > Rhizobiales > Rhizobiaceae > Shinella. The sequence goes on from NZ_JALIQS010000004.1 coordinate 202,252, forward strand.
TGGAGAAGGTGCCGAGATAGATCACGCGTCCGCTGTCATCCATGCCCTGCATGGCGGCGAGCGGCGGGCCGGCGAAGCGGAACTCGCTGTCATAATCGTCCTCCAGGACCCAGCCGCCGGTCTCCCGCGCCCAGTCGATGAGGGCAAGGCGGCGGCGCATGCTCATGGCGACGCCGAGCGGGAACTGGTGTGAGGGCGTGACATAGACCGCCTTCGCGCCCGGTGCCGCGCGCCCGATATCCGCTCCCTCTTCATCGACAGGTAGCCCCGACAGGGCAAGACCGGCGCCGGCAAAGGCGGCACGGGCGCTTGGATAACAGGGATCCTCGATCATCACCCGGTCGCCCGCGGCGAGTGCTGCGCGGATGACGAGGTCGATGCCCTGCTGCGTGCCCGTGGTGATGACGATCGATCGCGCCTCGCAGCGCACGCCGCGGGCCTGCCGCAGATAGGCGGCGACGGCCTGGCGCAACGCATCGCCGCCGCGCGGATCGCCGTAGTAGAAATGCTCCGGGCCGGGGCGGGCGAGATGGCGCGACAGCAGCGTGCGGAACAGGTCGAGCGTGCGGCTATCCGCCATCGCCACACCGAGCGTGCCCGGCAGCGGCATTTGGGGCGCATTGCATTCCGAAGACACGGATATGGCCGTCTTTACCGTCGGCACCCGTCCGGCAACGAACGTGCCCGCACCGGTGCGCGCCACGGCATAGCCCTCGGCGATCAGCATTTCGAAGGCGGCGACCACGCTGCCGCGCGACGTCTTCAACCGATGGGCAAGGTCGCGCGAGGGCGGCAGCTTGGCTCCGGGCGGAATGTCACCCGCCTCGATCAGCCGGCGCAGTTCGCGGTAGAGCGCCGGCGTGCGTTTTCCCGCTGCTGGCAGGACGGGGATGAGCGAGGACCAATCCGGCAAATTGGTTTGAATTTTTTCGTCTGAATTGGTGCTTTTTCGATCCAATCGCATAGCGCACCATGGCGGCATAGTGTTTGAAAGGCAAGACCCGCATGACCGCCGAGACCGAAACCGCCACCTATCCTGTCACCCCGCGCAACCGCGTCAAGCGCCTGCACGAACGCGGCAGCTACGACCGCGCCGCCGTGCATGCCATTCTCGATGCGGCCATGCTCTGTCACGTCGCCTATGTCATCGACGGCCAGCCCTATACGACGCCGACGCTGTTCTGGCGCAAGGGCGATACGCTCTACTGGCACGGTTCGTCGGCGAGCCGCATGCTGCGCCACCTCAAGGCCGACACGCCCGCCTGTCTCACGGTTGCCCATCTCGACGGGCTGATACTGGCGCGCTCGGGCTTCAACCATTCGGCCAACTACCGCTCCGCCATGTGTTTCGGCACCGCACGCCTCGTCGAGGATCCGGAGGAGAAGATCGAGGCGATGCGCGACGTCGTCGACCGTTTCTATCCCGAGCGCAGCGCGCTTTTGCGTCCCATCACCACCCAGGAGGCCAAGGCCACGACTGTCATCGCCATGCCGATCGACGAGGCGGCTGCCAAGGTGCGGGCCAAGGGCGTCGGCGACGACGAGGAGGATTTCGCGCTCCCCATCTGGGCCGGCGTCATCCCCGTGAAGACCGTGATCGGCGAGGCCGAAACCTGTCACCGGCTTGTAGCAGGCGTCGACAAGCCCGAGACGCTGTCGATCTTCCCCGAGGGCGGGCGACTGGATGACGCACTCAGGACGGGGCAGCGGATCTACGAGGACGGCTGAACGCAACATTGCGTTCTCCCTGCGGAAGCTGGCGTGAAACCGCGTCCATGGTTCTATCTCTCGTCCACCATCCCGGGCTCGATGCCGGGGCGGGCCGAATGGCGCACGACGATTGACATGAGGCGGCATAAGCCTTTCCGTCGCAGGTAGCGTACGGGAGAGCGAGGCAGGGCCATGAACGACATTCTGGACGGCTATGCCGCCGCCGCGACGCCAGAGCTGATCGAGCGCTACGAGGCCTTCGATCCGGTGGCGCTCTACGCACCCGTGCTCGACCTGCTGCCGCAGACACCCGGCCGCGTCGCCGATATCGGCACCGGCACGGGGCGGGATGCGGCGTGGTTTGCCGGCCAAGGGCACCGGGTTCTGGCGGTCGAGCCGGTCCGGGCACTGCGCGAGGCCGGGATGTCGCGGCATGGCGACAAGGGCCTCACCTGGCTAAACGACACCCTGCCGGAACTGGCGGCAACGCGACAGCATGGACCGTTCGATCTCGTGACGCTGAACGGCGTGTGGCAGCATATCGACGAGGCGGCACGCGCTATCGCTTTGCCGGTGCTGGCGGGGATGCTCGCGCCCGGCGGGCGCCTCGTCCTTGCGCTGCGCCACGGTGCCGGGGCTGCCGGCCGGCCCGCCTTCCCGATTTGCGACGACGACACGATTGCGGCCGCCGCCGGCTGCGGCCTCATTTTGCTGCGGTGCCGGGAGGCGGGATCGCACCAGGCGGCGAACCGGGCGCTCGGTGTCCGCTGGACCTGGATGGTGTTCGAGCGGCCATTGGCGTGATCTGCTGCTGGGCGGGCCGGTCAGCGCCGAATTGAGGGGTGCGGTTGCTTTCGATGGTCCTTGCCATCGGCCGATGCAGCGGCTAAACAGCCTTCGCGCTGGACGACCAGCGCCTTGTTCGTTCCGGGGACGGCCCCTCATCTCGCAATCGAGAGAGAATGCCGCGACCCATGAACCCTTCACTCCCGTTCGTTCTGAAATCTGCCGCGCGGCCCGCGCGTGCCTTGCATCGCCGCGTCGCGATCACGGCGCGCTCTCTTGTCGTGCGCCTTGCCTTTCCGAGGATATCCGATGGCCGGACCCATTGAGCAATTCGAGATCAAGCCGCTAGTCCCGTTCGAAATCGGCGGACTGGACCTCAGCTTCACCAATTCCTCCGCCTATATGGTGGCGACCGTCGTGCTCGCGAGCGCCTTCCTGCTTCTGGCGACGGGCCGGCGCGGCCTGGTGCCCAGCCGCTGGCAATCGGGCGCGGAAATCGTCTACGAATTCGTCGCGACGACGCTCAGGGCCAATGCCGGCGAACAGGGCATGCGCTTCTTCCCGCTGGTGTTCTCGCTCTTCATGTTCATCCTGGTGGCAAACCTCGTCGGCATGTTTCCCTATGCCTTCACGGTGACGAGCCATCTCATCGTCACCTTCGCGCTTGCCATGCTGGTCTTCGCGACCGTGACGCTCTACGGCCTGTTCCGGCATGGCGCCGGTTTCCTGAAACTCTTCGTGCCGGACGGCGTGCCGCTGATCCTGACGCCGATCATCGTGCCGATCGAGGTGATCTCCTATCTCTCCCGCCCCGTCAGCCATTCCGTGCGTCTCTTCGCCGTCATGCTGGCCGGGCATATCACGCTCAAGGTCTTTGCCGGCTTCGTCGTCTCGATGGGCGAACTCGGCACGCTCGGCCTTCTGGGCGCGGTGCTGCCGCTCGCCATGACGGTGGCGCTGACGGCGCTGGAACTGCTGATGGCGATCATCCAGGCCTACGTCTTCACCATGCTGACCTGCATGTATCTGAACGACGCGCTGCATCCGGGCCATTGACGGCCTCCGGTCCTGTGCCGATTCCGCACAGGATCGGGCATCCGGCCGGCTTTGCCGTTCACGCGATGGAAAGTGCCGTCGCGTAGAACGTCAAGGGATCAACGGGGCCACCGCAATGCAGAAGCCGGCATCCTGAACACGGCCCTCCAGGGCATGGCGAGCGAGACGGCGCGGGCCGAGAAAATCGCCCGCAGCATCACCGGCGGGGCATCACCCACGAGCGATCCGGCCATGGACATGCTGGACCTCATCTCCGCCGAAACCGGCTTCGGCGCCAACGCCGCCGTGTTCGAGACCGGTGCGGACCTCTGGGAGGTTCTGGCGAGTATCAAGCGGGATTGACCCTTGCCCCCCGTTATCCTCGGGCTGGACCCGAGGATCCAAGTGAGAGCGCGGGGCATGGATGGTCGGGTCAAGCCCGACCATGACGAAGGAGGAGGGGCGACGTCGTCGTCGCAAAAAAAGGGAGGCAGCGCCTCCCTTTTCGTCTTATTCGTCGCCCATCTTGAGCGCTGCGATGAACGCTTCCTGCGGGATTTCGACCTTGCCGAACTGGCGCATGCGCTTCTTGCCGGCCTTCTGCTTGTCGAGCAGCTTGCGCTTGCGGGTCGCGTCGCCGCCGTAGCACTTGGCGGTCACGTCCTTGCGCAGCGCCGAGATGGTCTCGCGGGCGATCACGTTGCCGCCGATGGCGGCCTGGATCGGGATTTTGAACATGTGCTTCGGGATCAGCTCCTTGAGCTTCTCGCACATGTCGCGGCCACGCTTTTCGGCGGCCATGCGGTGCACCATCATGGAGAGCGCATCGACCGGCTCGCCGTTGACGAGGATCGACATCTTTACCAGATGGCCTTCCTGGTGGTTGGTGATCTGGTAGTCGAAGGACGCATAGCCCTTGGAAATCGACTTCAGGCGGTCGTAGAAATCGAAGACCACTTCGTTGAGCGGCAGGTCGTAGGTCAGCATCGCGCGGGTGCCGACATAGGTGAGTTCCACCTGGATGCCACGACGGTCCTGGCAAAGCTTGAGGATGCCGCCGAGATAATCGTCCGGCGTCAGGATGGTGGCGCGGATCCACGGCTCGTGGATTTCCTTGATCCTCACGACGTCAGGCATGTCGGCCGGGTTGTGCAGCTCGCGCTCCGTACCGTCGTTCATGAACAGCTTGTAGACGACCGACGGCGCCGTCGCGATCAGGTCGAGGTCGAATTCGCGCTCGAGGCGTTCCTGGACGATTTCGAGATGCAGCAGCCCGAGGAAGCCGCAGCGGAAACCGAAGCCGAGCGCGGCGGACGATTCCATTTCGAAGGAGAAGGACGCATCGTTGAGGCGCAGCTTGCCCATGGCGGCGCGCAGGTCCTCGAAGTCGGCGGCATCGACCGGGAACAGGCCGCAGAACACCACCGGCTGCGCCGGCTTGAAGCCCGGCAGCATGTTGGCGGTCGGGCGCTTGTCCTCGGTAATCGTATCGCCGACGCGGGTATCGGCCACTTCCTTGATGGAGGCGGTGATGAAGCCGATCTCGCCGGGGCCGAGCGCCTCGACGGTGACCATCTTCGGCGTGATGACGCCGACGCGTTCCACCTGGTACTTCGCGTCCGTGCCCATCATGCGGATGGTCTGGCCCTTTTTCAGCACGCCATCGAGAATGCGCACGAGCACGATGACGCCGAGATAGGTGTCGTACCACGAATCGACGAGCAGTGCCTTCAGCGGCGCGGTCTCGCCGCCCTCGCTCTTCGGCGCGGGCAGCTGGTGGACGATGGCTTCCAGCACGTCGGGAATGCCAAGGCCGGTCTTGGCCGAAATCAGCACGGCCTGCGAGGCGTCGATGCCGATGACTTCCTCGATCTGCTCGCGGATGCGGTCGGGCTCGGCCGCCGGCAGGTCGATCTTATTGAGGACCGTGACGATCTCGTGGTTGTTGTCGATCGCCTGGTAGACGTTGGCGAGCGTCTGGGCTTCGACGCCTTGCGACGCATCCACCACGAGCAGCGAACCTTCGCAGGCCGACAGCGAGCGCGACACTTCATAGGCGAAGTCGACGTGGCCGGGCGTGTCGATGAGGTTGAGAACGTAGGTCTCGCCATTATTGGCGACATAGTGCAGGCGCACGGTCTGCGCCTTGATGGTGATGCCGCGCTCCTTCTCGATATCCATGTTATCGAGGACCTGCTCCGACATTTCGCGCGCGGCAAGGCCGCCGGTCGACTGGATCAGCCGGTCGGCGAGCGTCGACTTGCCGTGGTCGATATGGGCCACGATCGAGAAATTGCGGATATGGTCGAGGGGCGTCGAATTATTGGTGCTCATGCGCGCCATATAGCAGCGGGCGAGATTCCCGCAAAGCGGTAAATGAAGGGTTTCCTGCGCTCCAGCACCGCTATTCTGGGACGTTCTGGCCTTCGACGAGTGCGCCGGCATTTGGCACCTGGGCGCTGCGGATCTCAAAACTCTCCCGCGCCTCCATCGGCACGGTCTCGCGACGGCGCAGGCGATGGGTGACGAAGGCGGCGTAGAGGACCGCGACAGCCATCGCGGCATAGATGAAGGTCTTGGGGCCGTAGATGGGGGTGAGCGCCGTGACCGCCAGCGGAACGAGCGTTGCCGAAGCCGACCAGGCGACGAGAAGGGTGGAGGCGAGCGGCACGAAATCCTCCGGGTCCGTGCGGTCGTTGGCATGCGCATTGGCGATTGAATAGACGCTCTCGACCGCCCCCGCCCAGAGTGCGAAGACCAGAATGAGGACGGCGAAAGCCTGGAATGAGACGAAGAGGGCGGCGACCGCTGTGCCTGAAATCAGCAGGCAGGTGAAGATCAGCACGATGCGCCGGTCGATACGGTCGGACAGGGTGCCGAGCGGATATTGCACGAAGAGCAGGCCGAACTGCATGACGAACATCAGCAGCGCCACGTCGGTCTGGCTGACATTGTTGGTGGCGGCGTAGATCGGCGTAAAGCCCTGCACGACCATGGAGAGCCCGCCGGCGGCGAGCACGCCGATGAGGGCGACGGGGGAATTGCGCCAGGCCATGGCGAAATCGACGCTGACGCGGGCGGGTGCGGGCGGCGTCGGCAACCGGGTCAGGCCGATCGGCAAAAGGGCGATGGTGGTGACGAAGATGGTGACGAGGGGCGCGAGGTTGCCGTCGGCCGGCATCTGCCCGAACAGCCAGGCGCCAACGCCGAGCCCCAGCACATAGGCCATGTAGAAGAACGACATGGCCTTGCCGCGCCAGCGGTTGTCGGCCGCGTGGTTCAGCCAGCTCTGCGCGATGATGAAATTGGAATTGCCCGCCGCACCATAAATGCCGCGCGCCAAAATCCAGACAAGCGGGTTGACGCCGAGCGCCACGAGGAAGGCGGCGATGAGGACCAGCGCCATGGAGCACGAGAAGGCGCGGGCATGGCCGACGCGGCGGATGACCGGCCCTGCGAGAATGCAGCCGAGCAGGCCGCCAAAGGCGATGGCCGTGACGGCAGCACCCGGCGTCCACGAGGGTGCATCGGCGCGCGACAGGACATAGGGCACATAGGCGAGCATGATGCCGTTGCCGATCGCCACGAAGGTCATCGAGACGACGATGGCGGTGATGGAAAAGAGCGAGGATGCCCGCTGCGTTTCACCTGTCATCTGTCTGCCCCCCCTGATTCTAGCGGCGTCACCATATCGGGATGGGCGATGTCGCATTGTCGCTGGAGCGGCATGGCGGAGAATTATTTTCAGATGGGTTGATGCCTGTTGACTCCATTATACGAGACAATTAATCCATAATAATGGAAAACGAAACGGATCCCCTGGAAAGCGCGATTGGCGAGCGTGTGCGGCTGCTGCGCACCGCGCGCAACCAGACGCTCGACGACCTCGCAAGCGCGTCCGGCGTCAGCCGGGCGATGATCTCGCGCATCGAGCGCGGCGAGGCGAGCCCGACGGCGCAGCTTTTGTCGCGGCTCTGCGCGGCGCTCGACCTGACGCTCTCGGCCTTCTTCGCCTTTTCGCAGGAGGACGGCGATCCGCTGTCGCGACGGGAAAAGCAGACGGTCTGGCGCGATCCGGAAACCGGCTACCAGCGCCGTGCCATCTCGGCGCCGAACACGGTTTCGCGTGTCGAGGTGATCGAGGTGGAGTTCCCGGTGGGCGCCCGCATGGCCTATCCGCCGGAAACGGCGAAGGCGGGCATGACGCAGCATGTCTGGCTGTTTTCCGGCGAACTCCGCATGACGATCAAGGACGTCGTGCACGACCTTCGCCCCGGCGATTGTCTCTACATGAGCATCACCGAGGGCCACGTCTTCGAAAACCCCGGCAGTGAACCGGCCCACTATGCCGTGGTGCTGGACCGCGGCCGCACCTGACCCTTGAGGAAGCGATGAGCGATATCAGACTGCTCGACCCTGCCGAAACGCGCGCCCGGCTGGGTGAGCTTGCCGACGTGCTGGCCGATTGCGTGACCGGCGGCGCCTCCGTCGGCTTCATGGCACCCTATGGGCCTGATGATGCGCTGCCTTTCTGGGAAGGGGTCGCAACGGCTGTCGGTGAAGATGCGACGCTGCTCTTTGCCGCCGAACGGGAGGGGCGCATCGTTGGCACGGTGCAGGTCGGCATCCGCCAGATGCCGAACCAGCCGCACCGGGCGGACGTCAAGAAGCTGCTGGTCATGGAAAGCGAACGCGGCCGCGGCCTCGCCCGCGCGCTGATGGCGGCGGCCGAAGCCGAAGCCGCCCGGCGAGGCAAGACTGTGCTGGTGCTCGACACCGCCACCGGCAGCCCCGCCGAGACCGTCTACGAGCGGCTCGGCTGGCAGCGCGCCGGCGTCATTCCGGACTATGCGCTCTATCCGGACGGGCGCTATTGCGCGACGACGTTCTTCTACAAGCGCATCGGCGAATGACAAAACCCGGATGCAGGGCACATCCGGGTTTTGCGGAGGTCGGCGGGAAGGCGTGATTACTTGCAGACCTTGATCTTCTTGATCACCAGGTTGCCGTAGTAATCGTAGGACTTGACCTTCTTGATGAAGCAGTGCGGCTTGTGGCCGTAGCTGTAATAGCCGGCCTGCGAGGGGGCTGCGAAGGAAACGGCGGCAAAGAGCGCGACGGTGGCGGAAACGATGAACTTGCGCATGGGGATCTCCTGATCTCTGAGGGATGAGCCTCTCTCATCCGGTGTGAGCAGACTTTCCCACGATTTTTCGCCGCCCGCTGTTCCGGATGGAACAGGGATTTTATTCGCTCCCCAGCCGACGAATGGAGGCGAGAAGCTCTGCGCCGAGCCGGAGGGATGCACCGCAGGCGACGGCCATCTGCGGCAGGATCAGCCATTCGAGCGTCCAGGCCGCGCCTGAGCGTTCCTGTTCGTGCACGGCCGCCTGCGCCAGCCCGCCGAGTTGGGCGGCGTTGAAGCGGGCGAGTGTGACAAGCACTTCGGCGGCAACAGGGTTCTGCTTGTGCGGCATGGCGGAGGAGGCACCGCCGCCGGCAAGCGCGATCTCCGCGCCGCGATCCGCCAGCAGTGCGATGTCCTGCCCGATCTTGCCGAGGCTGCCGGTGATGGCGGCAAAAATACCCGCGAGCTCGCCGATGCGATCGCGCTGGCTATGCCATTGCGGCGCGTCGACGAGGCCGAGTTCGCGGGCGAGCACCGCGCGCACGGCCGGCCCCTTGCCGCCGAGCTTTTCCAGCGTGCCGGCTGCGCCGCCGAACTGTACGGCAAGGCCGCTGCCGGCAAACGTCTGCAAGCGTTCGGCCTGTCGTTCGAGCGGGGAGCGCCATGCCGTGATCCGGTCAGCCGCGGTGATGGGTATCGCCGCCTGCATGCGCGTGCGCCCCATGAGCGACCGCGCACCAAAAGCGGAGGAAAGGCCTCCGAGCGTGGTAACCAGCGCCCCCAAGCGGGTTTCGAGGACGGGCGGGAGCCGCGAGAGACGCAGCATCAGGCCGCTGTCGACGACATCCTGGCTGGTCGCGCCGAAATGCAAGTGTTTGCCATGGGGCTCACCGATGACGGTGCGTAACTGGCGCACGAAGTCCGGCACGACGACACCGTCGCGGGCGGTGGCTTCGCGCAGGCTCGCAACATCAGGCGCGAAACGGTGTGCGGCAGCGGCGATCGCATCGGCGGCCGCCGCCGGAATGACACCTTGATCCGCTTGCGCCTTCGCCAGCGCCACCTCGAAGGCGAGCATGGCTTCAAGCTCTGCGGCCATGGAGAACAGACCGGCCACTTCGGCATCGCCGACGAGGCCGGACAGGTAGGGGTGATCGAAGGGGGAAACGGTCATGGTGTCCTCTTTTCGGGAGGGGCGAGCGCGCATGATAGCCGACTGCAGTCTTCCTGCCGCTAGATATCGAAGAACACCGTCTCCTTTTCGCCCTGCAGGTGGATGTCGAAGCGGTAGTGGTCGCCGTCTCCGGCCGCGATCAGGGTCGGTACGCGTATGCGGTGTTCGATGCTGGCGAGCACGGGATCTTCGGCGTTCGCAGCCTCCTCGTCGGAGAAGTAGAGACGCGTGTTGAGACCGAGATTGATGCCGCGGGCGACGATCCAGACGGAGATATGCGGGGCCATCGGGCGGCCGTCGCGGAAGGGGACACGGCCGGGTTTGATGGTCTCGAAACGGTATTCTCCGGTCACACCGTCGGTGGCGCAGCGGCCCCAGCCGGAAAAGTCGGGGTCGGCGCTGCCGCGCAGTTCCGAGGGACTGTTGTAGAGGCCGGCGGCATCGGCCTGCCAGATTTCCAGCAATGCATCCTTCAGCGGCGTGCCGGTGCCGTCGAGAACACGGCCGGTGATGGTGATACGCCGGCCGCGCGTCCTGTCGTTCACCATCGTCGCGCCGAGATCGCTGTCGTAGACGCCGTGGATGCCGGCAACATTCGGGGTGAGGCCGATATGGACATAGGGGCCTGCGGTCTGCGACGGGCTTTCCTTGAGATAACCGAGCGGCTGGACCATCAATTGCCCTCCATGCGGTTTTCGAAGAGCGTCGAGCGGCGCCCGCGCAGCACGATGTCGAACTTGTAGGCGCGCGCATCCATGGGGATCGTGTTGGCCCAGTCCAGCGCGGCGACCAGCTGCTCGACCGCCGCCCTGTCCGGGATCGTCTGCACGATGGGACACTTCCAGATCATCGGATCGCCTTCGAAATACATCTGCGTGATCAGCCGCTGGGCGAAGCCGTGGCCGAAGACGGAGAAATGGATATGCGCCGGGCGCCAGTCGTTGACGCCGTTCGGCCAGGGATAGGGGCCGGGCTTGATGGTGCGCAAGGCGTAACAGCCGTCCGCGTCGGTGATGGTGCGCCCGCAACCGCCGAAATTCGGATCGAGCGGCGCGAGGTAGCTTTCCTTCTTGTGCCGGTAGCGCCCGCCGGCATTGGCCTGCCAGAATTCCAGGAGCGCGCCGGGCACCGGCCGCGCCCGCTCGTCGAGCACGCGACCATGCACGATGATGCGCTCGCCGATGGCGCTTTCGCCTGATCTGGCGAAATTGTGGATCAGGTCGTTGTCGCGTTCACCCAGAATCGAATGGCCGAAGACCGGCCCCGTGATTTCCGACAGCGTGCCGTCGAGCGACAGAAGCGTCTTCTGCGGCGAGCGCAGCACGGAGGTCTTGTAGCCGGGGGTGAGACCCGGCGGATGCCACAGGCGGTCGCGGGAGAAGAAGGCGCCGGTTTCGGGATTTCGGTTGGAAGGATCGCGCATCGTCGCCTCAGGCCGCCTGTTCCGCATCCATATCCGCAAAGACCTGCTTGGCCATGCGGATCGCCCGGTTGGCGGCCGGCACGCCGGCATAGATGGCCACATGCAGCAGCGCTTCGGCAATGTCTTCGCGGCTCGCACCGGTATTGACGGTGGCACGGACATGCATCGCCACCTCTTCGTCATGGCCCAGCGCTGCCAGCAGCGCGATCGTCACCAGGGAGCGCTCGCGCTTCGTCCAGCCGGGGCGCGACCAGACGGCACCCCAGGCGCTTTCGGTGATCAGCTCCTGAAAAGGCTGGTCGAAGGCGGTGGCGGCGGCACTGGCGCGGTCGACATGGGCGTCGCCGAGCACGGCGCGACGCGTCGCCATTCCCGCGCGGTAGCGCTCTGACTGCGGTTCAGGCATGCAGCTTTCCTCCGACGGGAAGGGTATCGATGAAGGCGCGGATCATCTCTGTCAGCATTTCCGGTTGCTCGACGCAGGGAATGTGGCCTGCATCCTTGATGACCTCATAGCGCGCGCCGTGGATGAGTTTTGCCATGGAGAGCACGAGATCCGGCGGCGTCGAACCGTCCTGGTCGCCGACGACGCACAGCGTGGGCACTGCTATGCGCTTCGTCTGCTCGGTGAGGTCGGCATCGCGCAGCGCCGCGCAGGTGGCGGCGTAACCCACGGCGGACTGGCGCGTCAGCATGTTGCGGTATCCGTGATAGGCGGCGTTCTCCGGCCGGCGGAAGGCGGGGGTGAACCAGCGCTCCATGATGCCGTCGGCAAGGCTCTCGATGCCCCTCGTCTCGACGCTTTCGATGCGGGCGTTCCACGTTTCCGCCGTGCCGATCTTGTGCGCGGTGTCGCAGAGAACGAGCCCTTTCACGAGGTCCGGGCGGTTTGCCTCCAGCCCCTGCGCGATCATGCCGCCGACCGAGAGGCCGCAGATCACGGCTTCCTTGACGTTCAGCCGGTCGAGCAGGGCAGCGAGATCCAGCACATGGTCGTCGATCGAATAGGGCACCTGGCCGAGGTCGGAAAGGCCATGGCCGCGCTTGTCATAGGTGATGATCGGGAAATCACCGGCAAGGCGCACGACGACGTCGCGCCAGATGCGGAAATCCGTGCCGAGCGAGTTGATGAAGACGATCACCGGCTTGCCGGCCGGGCCGCCGATCAGCTGGTGATGCAGGATCACGTCATTGACGGTTGCGAATTGCACATCTGTCTCCTTCCAATTCGCAGATTGGTTTGGCAATCTGGTTCGGTAAAATGATATTTTCGGCCATTCCAATAACGTATGGGTTATGAAGTCCGTGATCGATAGCCGCATCAAGGTCCGCCATCTCCAGACCTTTGTCGAGGTGGCGCGCCAGAAGAGCGTGATGAAGGCCGCCGGCCTCCTGCATGTCAGCCAGCCGGCGGTGACGAAGACCATTCGCGAGCTGGAGGAGGTCCTCGGCGTCGCCGTCTTCGAGCGGGACGGACGCGGGATCAGGATCACCCGCTACGGCGAGGTGTTTCTCAAACATGCCGGTGCCGCGCTGGCGGCGCTGCGGAACGGCCTCGATTCCGTTTCGCAGGCGCGCGCGGGTGCCGCGCCGCCCGTCCGCATCGGCGCGCTGCCGACAGTCTCGACGCGCATCATGCCCGGCGCGATGCGGCTCTTTCTCGGAGAGGAAACCGGCGCGCGGGTCAAGATCGTGACGGGGGAGAATGCGGTGCTGCTGGAGCAGCTGCGTGTCGGCGATCTCGATCTCGTCATCGGGCGCCTGGCCGCGCCCGAGCAGATGACGGGCTTTTCCTTCGAACATCTCTATTCGGAGAAGGTGGTGTTTTGCGTGCGAGCCGGGCATCCGCTGCTGGCCGGCGGCGCGCTCCTTGCACGGCTCGGTGCCTTTCCGGTGCTGATGCCGACGCGGGGCTCGATCATCCGCCCCTTCGTCGAGCGTTTCCTGATCGCCAACGGCATAGGCGAGGTGGCGAACCCGATCGAGACCGTTTCCGACGCTTTCGGCCGCGCCTTCGTGCGCGAAGGCGATGCGGTGTGGATCATTTCCGAGGGCGTGGTGGCTGGCGATATCGCCGAAGGCGTGCTGGCGGCGCTGCCGCTCGATACGAGCGAGACGAAGGGCCCCGTCGGCCTCACCATGCGCGCGGATGCCGTGCCCTCCCTGCCGCTCGCCATCCTTATGCAGACAATCCGGGACGTGGCGGGAGCGATTACACGGTCGCCCTAGTCGCGGTTGCGCAGTGCGGCCGGCCGTGTCAGCCTCGGTCTCCAGATCGCACGGGGAGAGCATGGGATGATCATTCAGGCCTGCATCAACGGCGCGCGCGACGCGACGTTTCACCCGGCGCTGCCTTTGACCCCGCAGGCGATGGCGGCCGATTGCCTTGCCTGTGTTCTGGCCGGCGCCGGTGAAATCCATCTGCATACGCGCGATACGGATGGCCGCGAGAGCCTGGCACCCGAAGCGATGGACGGGACGATGCGATTGGTTCGCGTGGTTGTACCCGGAACCCTCGTCGGAGTATCGACCGGCGACTGGATCGAAAAGAGCGATGCGCGCACGCTCGCGGCCATCGCCACGTGGCAGGTGCTGCCGGACTATGCTTCGGTCAACCTGTCGGAGCCGGCAGCGCCTGCCGTCATGCGGCAGCTTTCGGCGCGCGGGGTGGGGATCGAGGCGGGGCTTGCCTCCGTCGCCGATGCGGAGCGTCTCGTGGGCCTTACGCTGGAGCGGCCGCCGCTGCGCATCCTGATCGAGATCGCCGAACAGGAATTTGGCGAGGCCACCCGGGTTGCCGACGGCATCCATGCGGTTCTCGAGAAAGCCGGCCTCCGGCGGCCTATTCTGCTGCATGGCATGGACGACACGGTCTGGCATTTTGCAAGGCTCGCAGCCGCCAGGCGCTGGTCGACGCGCGTCGGCCTGGAGGATGGCAGGTTGCTGCCGGACGGCGCACCGGCGCCGGACAATGCGGCGCTGGTGCGGGCGGCTGTCGAGATCTATCGGCAGGCTGCCGCTCAATAGGGCAGGCCCACGTAATTTTCAGCCAGCACCGTCTCGGCCGCGCGGGAATGGGTGAGGTAGGCGAGTTCGGCCTCCTGGATCTTCTGGTCGAAGTCGCCGGTGGCGGGAAAGCGGTGCAGCATGCTCGTCATCCACCAGGAAAAGCGGACGGCCTTCCACACGCGGCCAAGCGCCCGCCCGGAATAAGCATCGAGCGCTGCATTCGAGCGGTCCTGATAGTGTTCAAGCAGGCCCGTTGCGAGGTAGTGCACGTCGCTGGCGGCGAGGTTCAGGCCCTTGGCGCCGGTCGGCGGCACGATATGGGCGGCGTCGCCGACGAGAAAGAGCCGGCCGAAGCGCATCGGCTCGGCGACGAAGGAGCGCAGCGGGGCGATGGATTTCTCGAAGCTCGGGCCGGTCGTTATCGCCTCGGCATGGTGGGCGGGCAGGCGTCGGCGCAGCTCGTCCCAGAAGCGCTCGTCGGACCATGCCTCGACCTTCTCGTCCTGCGCGCACTGGATATAGTAGCGGCTGCGAGTGCGCGAGCGCATCGAGCAGAGCGCAAAACCGCGCGGATGATTGGCATAGACAAGTTCGTCATCGACCGGCGGCACGTCGGCGAGAATACCGAGCCAGCCGAAGGGATAGACTTTTTCGAAGGTGCGGATGGCGCCTTGCGGTACGGCCTTGCGGCTTGCGCCGTGAAAACCGTCGCAGCCGGCGATGAAATCGCAGTCGATGCGATGCGTCACGCCGTGCTTCTCGTAGGTGACATGGGGCGTCCCGCCATCGAAGCCATGCGGCACCACATTCGCCGCCTCGTAGATCGTTAGCCGGCTTTCGGCCTCGCGCGCTTCGACGAGGTCGCGCGTCAGCTCGGTCTGGCCATAGACAATCACGCGCTTTCCGCCCGTCAGGTCGAAGAGATCGATGCGGTGGTCGCGGCCGTCGAAGGCGAGAGAGAAGCCGTCATGCGGCAGGCCTTCCGCCCGCAGGCGTCTACCGACGCCGGCCGCCTCAGCCAGTCGTGCCGTGCCTTCCTCCAGGACGCCGGCCCGAACGCGTGCCAGAATATGGGCCCGGCTGGAGCGATCGAGTATGACGGTATCGATGCCCGCCTTGCCGAGAAATTGTCCGAGCAGCAGACCTGATGGACCCGCGCCGATGATGGCGACCTGAACGCGCACGATGTCCTCCCACCTGACGTTTCGCAAAGTGTCGGCGAAAAGAGCCTGATGGCACAATGGACGGATCGCGCGTCTGCTTGTACAAATCGAACACTGTTGTCAGACGGCGGCGATATGACGAAATCCGTTCCGACCTACGACCTCTATGGCGAAAGGGCCGGCAATAGGCCGGATTTCTGGCTGCATTGCGAGACGATCCCGTCGCGCAGCAGCCTGCACCGTTACGAGATCGGCCTGCACCGGCACGAGAGCTTCTTCCAGATCCTGTACATCTCCGCCGGATCGGGCGATGCCCGGTTCGGCAAGGAGACGGTAACGCTCGCGCCGCCCGCCATCGTCACCGTGCCGCCGGCCGTCGGCCACGGTTTCCGTTTTTCCCGCGATGTCGATGGTCACGTCTTCACGATGCTCGCCTCGCATCTGCGCCTTGCCGGCGAGGCGGGGCGTTTTGCGGCGGAGCCGCGTGTCACGCCGCTCGATGCCGGCGATCCGGACAGCGCCTTTGTGCTGGCGACGCTGGAGCGGCTGGCGGGTGAATGGGCGCAGCGGCGCAGCGGCCGCACCGACCTGATGGAAGCCTATCTGGTCTCTGTGCTGACGCTGACGGCGCGGTTGTGGAGCCGGAACAGCTCCAATGAGGAGGCAAAGGAAGGGGCGGGCGAGACGGCCCGCCGCATGGAGCATCTCAACGGCCTCATCCAGCAGCATTTCCGCAGCCAGAAGCCGGCGCAGTTCTATGCCAGGGAAATCGGTGTTTCGCCGACGCATCTCAACCGGATCGTCAAGGTGGCGACGGGCCTGACGGCGCATGCCTATATCGCGCGAAAGCTCATCGACGAGGCAAAGCGCGCGCTCGTCTTCACGGAGATGCCGGCGCAGGAGGTCGGCCTTGTGCTCGGCTTTGCCGACGCCGCCTATTTCTCGCGCTATTTTTTGCGGGCGGCGGGCGCGACACCGCGCGCCTTCCGGCTGGCCGAACGGGCGCGTCTTTCTGCTCAATCGTCGGAATAGCGCTCTTCCATCCAGGGGTCGCCGCGCATGTGATAGCCGTTGCGCTCCCAGAAACCAGCCTGGTCGCCGGGCAGGAAATCGATACGCGTCAGCCACTTGGCGCTTTTCCAGAAATACAGATGCGGCACGACGAGGCGCATCGGCCCGCCATGCTCGATGGAGAGCGGTCGGCCCTCCCAATGGGTGGCGAGGATGGCGTCCTCTACGGCGAAATCGGCAAGCGGCAGATTGGTCGTGTAGCCGTCATAGCTCGTCAGCATGACAAAACTCGCCTCTGGCCGCGGCATGACGCGGTCGAGCAGGTCGCGCGTGGCGACACCCTCCCAGCGGTTGTCGTAGCGCGACCATGTCGTCACGCAGTGGATGTCGGACAGTTTCCGACTCTGCGGCAGGGCGAGGAATTCAGACCAGCCGAAGGATGTGGGGTTCTCCGCACCGCCCTTCACATCGAGCCGCCAGCTTTCCGGGCGGATGACGGGCTGTTGGCCGAGGTCGAGCACGGGCCAGTTGGTGACGAGATGCTGGCCGGGCGGCAGGCGGTCGGTTTCCGGTCGGGTAATCCGGCCCGTCAGGAATTTGCCCTGGTCGGCCCATTGGCGCTTGGTGCGGGTGAGCTTGCTCTCGTCGTCCATGGCGGTCTCCTGTTGCGCTGCAAAAGGTGGGGGCCGCCCTTGCCCTCTGTCAAGATCAGGAGAGCAGCGGGCGCAATGCCGCCTGCACCTCGCGCATGGCCGGAAGATAGCGTTCGACCATCTCCTGCGCCGCCGCATGCACGGCCGGCGTACCGATATTGAGGGCGGCGACGGCCCGTCCCCGGGCGTTTTCCAAGGGCAAAGCGATGGAGCGCAGACCGATTTCAAGCTCCTGATCGATCAGCGCATAGCCCTGCCTGCGCACCTCGGAAAGTTCGGCCATCAGGATGTCCGGATCGGTCTTGGTGAAGGGCGTATTGGCCTTGCGCTGCGAGGCGTCGATGATGGCGCGGGCTTCCGTCTCGGGAAGGGCGGCGAGCAGCACGCGACCCATGGAGGCGCAGTAGGCCGGCAGCCGCGAGCCCGCCGTCAGGCTGATCGACATGACGCGCTTCTGCGCCGCCCGTGCGACATAGACGATCTCCGTGCCGTCGAGCACCGAGGCCGAGGCGCTCTGGCCGACTTTTTCGGAAAGCTGGTCGAGATAGGGCTGGACGAGCCGTGGCAGCGGCGTCGCGGAGAGATAGGCATGGCCGAGGCGCAGGATCCTTGGCGTCAGCTCGAAGAACTTTCCGTCATAGGCGGCGTAGCCGAGTTCGGCGAGCGTCAGCAGGCAGCGCCGTGCCGTCGCCCGGTCAAGGCCGGTTTCCCTCGAAATGTCCGTGATGGTGAGGCGTGGCTTCGTTTCGCCGAAGGCCTCGATGACCCTGAGGCCCTTGGCAAACCCGCCGATGAAGTCCGTCTCTCGCATTGTATCTCCGATCCCGCGTGTATCATTCAGCTTGTGCGAATATTGAACAAAAGTCAAATAACGCACAAACCGGATTGTCGATCTTCCCCTTCGGATCTACCTGTGGTGCCACACGGGAGATTTGCATGGACAAGACCATCAAAAGTCTGGCGGAGGCCGTTTCCGGCATCGGCGACGGGGCGACGGTGATGATCGGCGGTTTCGGCGGTTCGGGCGCGCCGATCGAACTCATCCATGCCCTGATCGAAAGGGGAGCGAGGGATCTCACCGTCATCAACAACAATGCCGGCAACGGCCGTGTCGGCATCGCGGCGATGATCGATGCGGGACGGGTCAGGAAGATGATCTGCTCCTTCCCGCGCTCCACCGATCCACGCGCCTTCACCGACAGCTATCTCGCCGGCGAGATCGAGCTGGAGCTGGTGCCGCAGGGCACGCTTGCCGAGCGCATCCGCGCCGGCGGTGCAGGCATTCCCGCCTTCTACACCCCGACGGGGTTTGGCACGGAACTGGCCGAAGGCAAGCCGGTCGCCGAGTTCGATGGCCGCATGTATGTGCAGGAACGCTGGCTCAAGGCGGATTTCGCGCTGATCAAAGCGCATGTCGGCGATATCAATGGCAATCTCATCTACAACAAGGCCGCGCGCAATTTCAGCCCGCTGATGTGCATGGCCGCGGCAAAGACGATCGTGCAGGTCTCCCGCCTGGTGAAACCGGGCGGCATCGATCCCGAACACGTCGTGACACCCGGCATCTTCGTCGACCGGATCGTCGAAGTCGCCGATCCCGGGCAGGAGGAAGACCTCATCCGCGCAGGAGTGGCCTACGCATGACCCTCGATACGCATGAAGGCATCAAGCTTTCCAACGCGCAGATCGCCTGGCGCGCGGCGCAGGACATCGCCGACGGCGCCTATGTCAATCTCGGCATCGGCTTTCCCGAAATGGTCGCGCGCTACCAGCCTGAAGGCCGCGAGGCGATCTTCCACACGGAAAACGGCATCCTCGATTTCGGCGCGGCGCCGCCGGCCGGCGAGGAGGACTGGGATCTCATCAATGCCGGCAAGAAGGCGGTGACGCTGAAGCCGGGTTCTGCCTTCTTCCACCATGCCGACAGCTTCGCCATGGTACGCGGCGGTCATCTGGATGTGGCGATCCTTGGTGCATACCAGGTGGCGGAAAACGGCGATCTCGCCAACTGGCGCGTCGGCTCGAAGGGCGTGCCGGCGGTCGGCGGGGCGATGGACCTGGTGCATGGCGCAAAACAGGTCGTGGTCATCACCGAGCATGTCACCCGCAACGGCGAGCCGAAGCTGGTGGAGCGCTGCACCTTCCCGCTGACAGGCGTCGGCTGCATCACGCGCATCTATACGAGCCATGCCGTGATCGACGTTTCGGGCGGCCGGTTCGTGCTTCGGGAACAGCTGGCGGGCATGACGATCGAGGAATTGCAGGCTATGACGGGCGCGAAACTCCATCTCGACGGCCCCGTCGGCGATCTCGTCGTGCCCGAACTCTGAAACACTGCGCAATTCCGGACGCAGAACCGCTGCGCACTTTTGCTGGAATTGCTTGAGAGGAAAACCATGTCTGACGCCTATATCTGCGACTATATCCGCACGCCCATCGGCCGCTTCGGCGGTTCGCTCTCGGCTGTCCGAGCCGACGATCTCGGCGCGATCCCCCTGAAGGCGCTGATGGCGAAGAATGCCGGCATCGACTGGGAAGCCGTCGACGATGTGATCTTCGGCTGCGCCAACCAGGCGGGCGAGGACAACCGTAATATCGCGCGCATGTGCTCGCTGCTGGCGGGCCTGCCCGTCTCGGTCTCGGGCACGACGATCAACCGGCTCTGCGGCTCGGGCATGGACGCCGTCATCGCCGCTGCACGCGCCATCAAGGCCGGTGAGGCGGAGCTGATCGTCGCGGGCGGCGTGGAGAGCATGAGCCGTGCGCCCTTCGTCATGCCCAAGGCCGAGACCGCATTCTCGCGTCATGCGGAAATCCACGATACGACCATCGGCTGGCGTTTCATCAATCCACTGATGAAGAAGCAGTACGGTGTCGATTCCATGCCGGAGACCGGCGAGAACGTCGCCGAGGACTTTTCCATCTCCCGTGAAGATCAGGATGCCTTTGCCGTGCGCTCCCAGGCGAAGGCCGCCGCGGCGCAGGCGAACGGCCGGCTGGCCAGGGAGATCACACCCGTTGTCATTGCGCAGAGGAAGGGCGATCCGATCGTGGTGGAAAAAGACGAGCACCCGCGCGCCACCACACTCGAGGCACTGGCCAAGCTCGGCACGCCCTTCAGGAAGGAGGGTGGCACGGTAACGGCCGGCAATGCTTCCGGCGTCAACGACGGTGCGGCGGCCCTCATCATCGCCTCGGAGGCAGCCGTGAAGAAATATGGCCTGACGCCGGTTGCGCGCATCCTCGGCGGCGCCATGGCGGGCGTTGCGCCGCGCATCATGGGCATAGGCCCGGTTGCGGCCACGCAGCGCCTCTGCGCCCGCCTCGGCCTGAAGCCGTCTGATTTCGATGTGATCGAACTCAACGAAGCCTTCGCCTCGCAGGGCCTTGCCACGCTGCGCGAACTCGGCATCGCAGAGGATGCGGAGCACGTCAATCCGAACGGCGGCGCCATCGCGCTTGGTCATCCGCTCGGCATGTCCGGCGCGCGCATCACCGGCACGGCGGCGCTGGAGCTACAACTCACCGGCGGGAAGCGCTCGCTTTCCACCATGTGCATCGGCGTCGGCCAGGGCATTGCGGTGGCGCTGGAGCGGGTCTGATCGGCGCGATGTCACCGGGCGGTTGACAAGCCGCCCGGCATTTCGCACCCATGCTGGCCACATTCCTGTTTCGACGACGGCCCGCCATGTCTAAAACCACCCGCGCCACCCAGGCCCTCGCCAAAGCCGGCGTATCCTTCACCGTCCATACCTATGACTACGATCCGACCGCCGACCGCGTCGGTATCCAGGCCGCCGAGGCCTTGGGCGAGGATCCGGCGCGCGTGCTGAAGACGCTCATGGCGGAAGTGGACGGCAAGCCGGTCTGCGTGATCGTGCCCTCGGATTGCGAGGTCAGCATGAAGAAGCTCGCCGGCGCCTTCAAGGGCAAGGCGGCCAATATGATGAAGCCCGCCGATGCCGAGCGGCTGACCGGTTTCGTCGTGGGCGGCATCAGCCCGTTCGGGCAGAAGAAGGCGGTGCCGACGGCAATCGAGGCGGCGGCGCTGGCCCATGAGGCCGTCTATATGAACGGCGGCCAGCGCGGGCTGCAGGTCCGCCTCTCCCCGCGCGACGCGATGGCGGCGCTGAAGGCGATTTCTGCAGCCGTCATCGCCTGATTGCGGCTTCTCAACCGCCGCTTGCCGCACTAAGTTTCCAAAATCGATTTCAGACAGACAGGCCTATCATGAGCACTCCCTCGAATTCCGCCGCCACCGTCGATCCCGTAAAACTCGACAAGCTCGCCGAGGTCGCCGTGCGTGTCGGCCTGCAGCTGCAGAAGGGGCAGGATCTCGTGATGACGGCGCCGATCGCCGCCCTGCCGCTCGCCCGTCTCATCACCAAACATGCCTACAGGGCCGGCGCCGGCCTCGTCAGCACCTTCTATGCCGACGAGGAGGCGACGCTCGCCCGCTATCACAACGCGCCGGACGAAAGTTTCGACCGCGCGTCGGACTGGCTCTACGAGGGCATGGCCAAGGCCTATGCCAATGGTGCGGCGCGCCTTGCCATTGCCGGCGACAACCCGATGCTGCTCGCCAACGAGGACCCCGGCAAGGTCGCCCGCGCCAACAAGGCGAATTCCATGGCCTACAAGCCGGCGCTGGAGAAGATCGCCAATTTCGACATCAACTGGAACATCGTCTCCTACCCGAACCCGTCCTGGGCCAAACAGGTGTTTCCGAACGATCCGGAAGACGTGGCGGTCGAAAAGCTCGCCAATGCCATCTTCGCCGCCTCGCGCGTCGATGTCGCCGATCCGGTCGGTGCCTGGGCAGCGCACAATGCCGGTCTCGCCAAGCGCTCGGCCTGGCTGAACGGCGAGCGTTTCGCCGCCCTCCACTTCAAGGGGCCGGGCACCGACCTGACGGTCGGCCTTGCCGACGGGCACGAATGGCACGGTGGCGCCTCCACGGCGAAGAACGGCGTCACCTGCAACCCGAACATCCCGACGGAAGAGGTATTCACCACGCCGCATGCGCTGCGCGTCGAAGGGCATGTCTCATCGACAAAACCGCTCTCGCACCAGGGCACGCTGATCGACGATATCCAGGTGCGCTTCGAGGGCGGCCGTATCGTCGAGGCGAAGGCTTCGAAGGGCGAGGCCGTGCTGAACAAGGTGCTGGATACGGACGAGGGCGCGCGCCGGCTCGGCGAAGTGGCGCTGGTGCCGCACTCCTCGCCGATCTCGGCAAGTGGTATCCTCTTCTATAACACGCTGTTCGACGAGAACGCCTCCTGCCACATCGCGCTCGGCCAATGCTATTCCAAGTGCTTCCTCGATGGCGCGAACCTCTCGCCGGAGCAGATCCGCGCCCAGGGCGGCAATGAAAGCCTCATCCATATCGACTGGATGATCGGCTCCGACAAGGTGGATATCGACGGCATCCGCAACGACGGAAGCCGCGCCCCCGTCATGCGCGGCGGCGAGTGGGCCGGCGAACGCCTATGACCCATCTCGGCGTGGTCGGTGGGGGTGGTTGGCTGGCCGGGGCTTTGCTTCGGCCGGTCCTGACGGACCGCATCGTCAAGCCTGCCGATCTCGTGCTGTCTTCGCGCTCCGGTAACATTTCGGGTTTCGAAGCCTGGCCGGGCGTGCACATGACGACGGACAATTCGATCCTGGTCGATGCGTCCGACGTCATCCTTCTCTCCATCCGCCCCGCCGACATCGAGGAACTCGAGCTGGACCTGCGCGGCCGTTTCGTGATTTCCGTCATGGCCGGCGTGACGGTGGAGGAGATCACCGAACGGTTTGGCGCACAACGCATCGTGCGGGCGATGCCGAATGCCTGCGCCGAGCAACGCCTCTCCTTCACGCCGTGGTATGCGACGGAGGAGGTGCGCAAGTCCGAACTGGATTTTGCCCGGCGATTTTTCGCGGCGTCCGGCCGCGCGCATGCCATCAGCGACGAACAGGAGCTGGATTATTTCACCGCATTGACAGGCTCGGGTGCGGCCTTTCCCGCGCTGATGGCGGATGCGATGATCCGCCATGCGATCGAATCCGGTATCGATCCCGATACGGCCGATATCGCGGTGCGCCAGCTGTTTCTTGGTGCCGCGACGCAGATGGCGAGCCTCACGGAGACGCCCGCCGATATCGTTGATCTCTTCATGGACTATCGCGGCACTACCGCCGCCGGCCTCTCCGCCATGGTCGAGGCCGACCTTGCCCATGCCGTCTTCAAAGGGCTTACGGCCGCGCGGCGGAAGGCGTCGCAGCGCGCGGGTTGACGGCCTTTGCCGTCGGTGCCGCTTGGGCCCATTGGCTGAGCCATACGCTCGCCAGAACCACCGCCATGCCGGCCACCTGGAAGGGGCCGAGATCCTGCGACAGCAGCGCCCAACCCAAAATGACGGCGACGAGCGGGCTCAGGAAACCGAGCGGCGAGATGGTCGCCGGGTCGAGCCGTGACAGGCCGCGAAACCAGACGATATAGGTGGCCGCCGCGCCGATCACGCCGAGATAGGCGAAGCCGAGCAGGTTGTGCAGGGTTGGAACGGGCAGGGCCGGCTCGAACGCGAGTGCGACGGGAACCAGAAGCAGGCCGCCGGCCGTCAGTTGCCAGGCGGTGAAGGTGAGCGGCGGCACGGGCGGCTGCCAGTGACGCGACAGCACAGTGCCGAAGGCCATGGAGACCGCACCGGCGAGACCGGCGGCAATCCCGATCGGATCGAGATGGGCTGCGGGCGTCAGCACCAGCAGCGCGACGCCGCCGATGCCGGCGAGACCGGCGAAGACGGAGAGCGGCCGCACCGCCGTGCCCATCACCGAGCGGGACAGTCCGAGAACGATCAGCGGCTGGATGGCGCCGACGGTGGCCGCCACGCCACCGGGCAGGCGATAGGCCGAGACGAAGAGCATGGCCCAGAAGAACGAGAAATTCAGTGCGCCCAGCAGGAAGGTGCGCGGCCACCAGATGCCCTTGGGCAGCTGGCGCACGAGAAGAAGCAGGATGAGGCCGGCCGGCAGGGCACGCAGCATGGCCACGGTCAGGGGATAGCCGGCCGGCAGAAATTCGGTCGTCACGATATAGGTGCTGCCCCAGATGGCGGGGGCGCTTGCGGTCAGGAGGATGTCGGAGGTGCGAGACATTGATATCTCCATTTAAAGAATCTTGATATCAAGATATATGGTTTTATCTTGACGTCAAGATAATCCGCGTCTTTAGTCGAACCATGGATCACGTCGATAGAATTCTTGCCCAATGGAATCGCGAACGGCCCGACCTCGATGTCGAGCCGATGGGCCTTCTGGGCCGTATCACGCGGCTTCGCACGCACCTGGCACGGGAGGTCGAAAAGGCGCTCGGCGCGCACGGGCTCAATTCGGCGAGTTTCGATGTTCTGGCGACGCTGCGCCGCTCCGGCCCGCCCTATCGGCTTTCGCCGGGCGACCTCATCGCCACGACCATGGTGTCGTCAGGCACGATGACCAATCGGCTCGACCAGCTGGAAAAGGCCGGCCTCATCGAACGTTCGCACAATCCGGACGACCGGCGCGGCGTGATCATCGCGCTGACGCCGAAGGGACTAGCGCTGGTCGACGAGGCGGTGACGTTTCATGTGGAGAACCAGCATCGTCTGCTCGACGGCTTGAGCGCCGAGGAACGGGCGGCGCTCGATGGCCTGCTGCGGAAATTCCTGGGGGATTTCGAATAACTAGATCCGGTCGACGAGTTTTTCGATCCGGGACAGATGCGCGCGGCGCGCGGCATCGTCGATGCGGTCCATGTCGTGCAGTGTGACCAGCCTGAAATCCAACCCCTTGGCGCAGAAGGCGGCGATGCCGCGCTTGAGCAGGCGCTTTACGGGATTGCCCATATAGAGATTCACCACCCACCAGGGCGAGCCGGTCGTGGTGAGGGCCCAGAACAGGTGGATGTTGCCGAGCCGCGGCTGGATGCGCCCGCCGTCGGGATCGTTCTCGAAGGCGACGCCGGGGGCGAAGACCCGATCGAAAAAGCCCTTCAGGATGGCTGGAAAATTGAACCACCATTGCGGGAAGACGAGCACCAGTCCGTCCGCTTTCTTCAGTCGGGAGACATAAGGCTCGGCTTCCACAGGGTCGTAGCCCGGTTCGAAATAGCGGGCGCGCTCGCCGGGCGTAAGGCGCGGGTCGAAATCCTCGCGATAGAGGTCGAGCAGATCGACCGTATGGCCGTTCTCCGTCAGCCGCTTGCGCGCGGTCTCCGCGACACTTGCGGCAAAACTGTCTTCCAGCGGATGAGCGAGCACGAGCAGGATACGCATGGCGGCCTCAAAACAACGAACCCTGGCGCGGTGCGGGTTTTGCCGCCTCCGCTTCCGGCTTGGCCGGCTTTTTGCGCGGCGGCGTTCCGCCACCCGAGCCTGTCACGGCATCCACGCTGCCATCG
Organism: Shinella sp. CPCC 101442; assembly: GCF_024704725.1. Lineage (GTDB taxonomy): Bacteria > Pseudomonadota > Alphaproteobacteria > Rhizobiales > Rhizobiaceae > Shinella. The sequence continues at coordinate 227,769 of NZ_JALIQS010000004.1, forward strand.
GCGAATTCGATGGCGACGGCACGGCCCGGGCCGAGGGCTGCGGCACCCTTCACCGGCACGCCGTCCTCGTCGTGCACAATCGCATAACCGCGCTTCAGCACGTTTCGGTAAGAGAGGGATTGCAGCACGCGGTCCTGCGCCTGGACGAGGGCGCGGCGGCGAGACAGGTCGCCCGAAAGCGCGCTCTCGGCCCGCAGCGCCAGCCCCTTGAGCCTGTCGCGCGAGCGCTCGGTCTGGGCCTTGATGCGGGCGGGCGTGGCGCGCAGGGAGACGTCGAAAGCGGAGAGGCGGGCGCGCAGCTGGTCGAGGCGGCGCTCGACGATGCGTTCTGCGCGCTGCACTCGCTCTGTGACGCGCTGGCGGCGCTCGGCGATGCGGGTCAGCAGCATGTCGGGCCGCAGATGCGCCGCCGTACGCTCGAAGGCGCGGCGCTTGTTGACGGTGTTCATTTGCAAGCCGCGGCCAAGGCCGGCGGCGGCCTCGTCGAAACGGCGGCGCGGTAGAGCAAGAAGCTGGTCGAGCGAGGGCAGCGCGCGGGCGAGGGCGCGAACACCCTGCCGGCGGTTGTCCATCTGTCGGGCGGTGGCGCCGCGAAGGCGTGCGGCAAGGGTTGCGATGGACGCATCGAGGTCCGCCTTCACCGGCACGGCCATTTCTGCGGCCCCTGTCGGTGTCGGCGCACGACGGTCGGCCGCGTGATCGATCAGCGTCCAGTCGGTCTCGTGGCCGACGGCTGAGATCAGCGGGATTTTCGAAGCGGCGGCGGCGCGCACGACGATCTCGTCGTTGAAACTCCAGAGGTCTTCGAGACTGCCGCCGCCGCGCGCGACGATCAGCACATCGGGCGTCCGGATCGGTCCCAATGGATCGAGCGTGTTGAAACCTTCGATGGCGGCCGCCACTTCCTGCCCCGAGCCTTCGCCCTGCACCTTGACGGGCCAGACGACGACATGGACCGGAAAACGGTCCGCGATGCGATGGAGGATGTCGCGGATGACGGCGCCGGTGGGCGAGGTGACGACGCCGATCACCTTCGGCAGGAAGGGCAGCGGCTTCTTGCGTTCAGTGTCGAAAAGACCTTCGGCGGCAAGCTTGCGGCGGCGCTCCTCCAAGAGCGCCATCAGCGCGCCGGCGCCGGCCGGCTCCAGCGTCTCGATGACGATCTGGTATTTCGAGGAGCCGGGGAAGGTGGTGATCTTGCCGGTGGCGATCACCTCCATGCCCTCTTCGGGCTTGAATCGCAGGCGTGAAAAACTGCCCTTCCAGATGACGGCGTCGATGCGCGCCTTGTCGTCCTTCAGCGAGAAATAGGCATGTCCCGAGGAATGCTGGCCGCGATAGCCTGAAATCTCGCCGCGCACCCGCACCTGGTCGAAAGCTTGCTCGATGGTGCGCTTGATGGAGCCGGACAGGTCCGACACCGAATACTCGGTGAGATTGGTCGGCGAATCAGTCTCGGAAAAGAAGCTCATGCGGCAAGTGTAGTGCGTTTGGCGCGGCAGGACAGGGTGGCGGCGGCGACATCCCCAGCACTGTTGCGGTCACCTCCTTACACGCCCTCGAAATGCGCCCGCGTCTCTGCATCGGCCGGGAAAAAGCTTTCGATCAGCACGCCTTGCACCAGCGCGTCCTGCGCCGAGCCGAAGGAGGTCAGCGTGGTGATCCAGTTGAAGCGTTTTACACCGATCTTCATCTGGATGGGCAGGATCGGCAGGCGGTCGGTTTGCGGGAAGGTTTCGAGTGCGGCCTTGATGTCATCCTGGGCCGCAAGCCGCTCGATGCGCTTCGAGAGCGGACTGCGCGGTCCCTGCAGCCAGGCCTCGGCGCGGATGCGGTGCACGAGGTCGGCGGCCGAGTGTGCCCAGTTGACGACGATGGAGCGCAAGGCGGTCGGACCGAGATAGGCATCGAGGAAGTTATCGCCGGGCGACACCGCGACACCCGCCATGCCGGCAAGGCCGAGAAAGGCCGGATTGGCGGTCAGCACATTGTATTCGTGGTCGAACACGACACCCGGATAGGGATCGTGCCGGCCGAGGATGAGCCCGATCGCCTCGGCGACGGCCGGCGGTACGGAGGCGAGGCTTTTGGCCGGCACCGTGCCGAAGCGCGGGCGAAAACCGGCGGCGGAAAACAACAGGCCCTGATCGCGTGCGGGAATGTCGAGCACGGCGGAGAGACGGAGAATCATGCCCTCCGAGGGGCGTGAGCGGCCGGTTTCGAGGAAGGAGAGATGACGGGAGGAGATGCCGGCCTCGCTTGCCAGTTCCAGCTGGCTCATGCGCCGGTGGCCGCGCCATTCCTTCAGGTGTTCGCCGAATTCCATCCCTGCCTCCGCTGGTTGCCCGCGCACTAAACAGGAGAAGGGACATGAATTCCATTACCTTGGAGGTAATTGGTTTGCGGCATCGATCTCGGCAGGATCGGCTCATCGAAACGAAAGGAGCCCATCATGTTCGCCACCCTCAACCGCAACCTTCTGAAGTCCATCGTGCTCTTCGATGGCGTCTTCTCGCTCGCCACTGCCGGCCTGCTCTTTGCCTTCTCCGGCCCGATCAGCGGCCTCGTCGGTCCGCTCGCCACGCCGGGTATTCTCTTGGCCTTCGCCGTCTTCTTCGTCTTCTGGGGTGGCTTTCACCTCGCCGTCGGCCGGCAGGAGCGGCCGTCGCCCGCCGCCGTGCGTTTTACCATCATTGGCGATGCGCTCTGGGTGCTCGGCAGCGTGGCCGTGCTCGTTCTCGGCCATGGAGGCCTGACGGCCATCGGCATGGGCCTCATCGCTGTGGCCGCCGTTGCGGTTGCCGATATCCTGCTGATCAAGCAGATCGGCCTCGGCCGTCAGCAGAAGACCATGCTCGCCTGAAGCATAGATGGTCCCGCAATCCGCCTAGGTCATCAGCCGGGGCGGATTTGCTTTTTGAGCAGAAACCTACCCCGCAGGAGAGATTCCCCTCGTTCGCAAAATGCACTACCGTCCCGGCCTGATAACAACGGGGACCTTTTCATGCGCGTTATTTTTTCCGAGGATCACAAGCTCAGGAACGCTCGCAGCGAGCTTTACGGCGGCGAGCTTGTCCCGCCCTTCGAGGCGCCGTTCCGGGCCGAATGGATCCTCGCGGCGGTGAAGGATGCCGGTTTTACCGATATCGCGGCACCGGAGCGCCACGGGCTCGAAACCGCGCACAAGGTTCATGACGCCGGCTATCTTGCCTTCCTTCAGACGGCCTGGGAGCAATGGAAGGCCGCCGGGTATAATGGCGAGGCGATCGCCACGTCCTTCCCCGTGCGCCGCACCTCGCCGCGCATCCCGACCCAGATCGACGGCCTGCTCGGCTACTATTGCAACGCCTCGGAAACGGCGATCTCGCCCGGAACCTGGGAGGCGGCGCTGTCGTCCATGCAGACGGCGCTGACGGCCGCCGATATCGTCGCCGGCGGCGCCAAATCCGCCTTCGCGCTCTGCCGCCCGCCGGGCCACCATGCGGGCATCGACAGTTTCGGCGGCTATTGCTTCATCAACAACGCCGCCGTCGCCGCCCAGCGCTTCCTTGACAAGGGCGCAAAGAAGGTCGCGATCCTCGATGTCGACTTCCACCACGGCAACGGCACGCAGGACATCTTTTACGAACGCGACGACGTCTATTTCGCTTCGTTGCACGGCGATCCGGCCGAAGCCTTCCCGCATTTCCTCGGCTATGCGGAGGAGACCGGCAAGGGGGCGGGCGCCGGCACCACGCAGAACTACCCGATGCCGCCGGGCACGCCCTATCCCGTCTGGGAGGCGGCGCTGAAGGATTCGCTGAAGCGTATCGAAGCCTTCGGCGCGGAGGTCATCGTGCTCTCGCTCGGCGTCGATACGTTCGAGGAAGATCCTATCTCCTTCTTCAAACTGACCTCGCCGGATTACATCACGATGGGCAAGGCGGTCGCGGTGAGCGGCGTGCCGGTGCTTGTCTGCATGGAGGGCGGCTATGGCGTGCCGCAGATCGGCCTCAACGTTGCCAACACGCTGAAGGGCATTGCCGGCTGACGTCTGAAGCAATTCCGGCAAAAGCATGCTCTGGTTTTGCGCAAGACGTAAAACCAGAGCATTTTGCAGTTTGAAGAAAACTGGAAATGCTCTGGTATCAATTTTCTTGAAGCAAGGCGTCACGATTATCCATTTGTCTGATGGCAGACCCTCCTCTAGGACTGGGTGCCCTAGGGAGGAGTTTTCCATGGCAGATCAACAGGCGACAGCCGGCGGCAGCGGGTTTTCGGGCTCGGGCAATGCGGGGCTCATCACGGGCATCCTGCTCTGCTTCGGCTCCATGTCGAGCATCCAGTTCGGCTCGGCCTTTTCGGCGACGGCCATCGATTCCTTCGGGCCCTCGACCACGACCTTCCTGCGCCTCGTCATGGCAGCGACTATCCTCGCACTGATCGTGCGCCCGCCGATGCGTTCCTACAGCCGCGAGCAATGGAAGAGCGCCCTCATGCTCGGCGCGACCATGGCGGCGATGACGCTGTGTTTTTTCGCTTCCATCGACCGCATCCCGCTCGGCCTTGCCGTCGCCATCGAGTTCCTGGGGCCGCTCGCGGTCGCCACCTGGTCGCTTGGCGCGGGCTGGCGGCTGATCTGGCCCGTCGCGGCCTTTATCGGCGTCGTGCTGCTGTCGCATGACGGCGCGGGTTGGGTCGGCGATCCCACCGGCATGTTGTTCGCCTGCGGCGCGGGCGTCGGCTGGGGCATCTATATCATTCTCATGAAGAAGACCGGCGCGGTGTTCAAGGGCCTCGAAGGGCTCTCCATGTCGCTGATCTTCGCCGCCATCGTCGCCGCACCCTTCGGCTTGCCGCGGGTCGGCGAGGCGATGAACCCGGAAGGGCTCGGCATGATGCTTGGGCTTGCCGTGCTCGTGCCGCTCTTTCCCTATGCCCTGGAAATGATCGCGCTGCGCCGCATGCCGATGTCTGCCTTCGGCATCCTGATGAGCCTTGAGCCGGCGCTCGGCGCACTGGCCGGTTTCCTGGTGCTCAGCCAGCCGATGACGCCCTTGCAGATGCTCGGCACAGCGCTCGTCGTTGCGGCCAGCGCCGGGGTCACATCGAGCGGAAAGGGCGAAGATGAGGCCAAATCGGCCTGAAATGCGGCCTCTTTCATGTTCCTGCCGCAATCGCTAGGTTGAAGCAGAATCATCGATGTTTCCGGGGATGCTCCATGTTGAAGAAAGTTGCGCTCGTCGCGCTCGCCGCGACCTACCTTTCCGCCTGCACGACGACGGATCCCTATACGGGTGAGCGAAAGGTCTCCAACACGGCCGGCGGTGCCGCCATCGGCGCGGGCATGGGGGCCGTTGCGGGCCTGCTCATCGGCAACAACCCCGTACAGCGCCGCAACGCGGCCCTGATCGGCGCGGGTGTCGGCGCGCTTGCCGGCGGCGCCATCGGCAACTACATGGACAATCAGGAATCCGAACTGCGTGCGCAGCTGCAGGGCACCGGCGTTTCCGTGACGCGTGTCGGCGAACGCATCGTTTTGAACATGCCCTCGAACGTTACCTTCGCGACGGACCAGGACCAGGTGATCCCGCCGTTCTACCCGACGCTCGATTCCGTTGCGATCGTGCTGCGCAAGTTCGACCGCACGCTGATCGATGTCGACGGCCACACCGACTCGGTCGGCAATGCCGCCTACAACATGGATCTCTCCAACCGCCGCGCAAACTCGGTGGCCAACCATCTCGCCTCGCGCGGCGTCGATCCGCGCCGCATGTCGGCCATGGGTTACGGCCTGGAACGCCCGATCGCCTCCAACGCGACGGAAGCCGGCCGCGCGCAGAACCGCCGCGTGGAAATCTCCATCTCGCCGCTCAAGAACTGAGCCTGCAAACGCATCACCGGATGTTACGAAGGGCCGTTTTACGGCCCTTCTTCGTTTCTGCCCTATGCGCGGTGTGCCGCGGAGGAAACGACCCCACAAAGGCCTTGTCATGGCCCTTCCCTGTTGGGCGCCCATTCCAGCCGTTTGTAGTCGAAACCATATTCCAGCGTCGGCTTGATGATCTCGAAATAGGGCGAGAGGTCGAAGTCGCGCGGCGTGTAGAGCGAGTGGTGGCGGATGTGCAGGATTTCGTCGCGCGAGTAGGTCGATGTTGCGGCCGCATGGCCGGGTGCGCGCGTGACGTCCGGCAGGATCGGGTAGCGGATGCGCTCGAAGGCCTCGGCGATCAGCGTCGAGCAGATCGCCCGCGTCGGGTCGCCTGAGCCGAAGGCGATCATGCGGCGGCGCCAGCGCACCGGGATGGGCGGTGTCGGCAGGAAATAGCGCAGCATGTCGGTGATGTTCTTCATGTCGTATTTCAGCCCGAGGCGCGAGACCATGAAGGAGACCAGCATGTCGCGATCGTCGGGCGTCAGGCCGACGGGCCGGCAGATGCGCGTGTTGTAGGTGCGGTACTTGGTGAGCGGCACGGCCACGCAGCCGTCGCCGATATTGACCTCGATGAGTTGCGGCCGTTCCGTCGCGGGCAGCGCCGCCTGCTCCAGCGTCAGCGGCACCTGATCGCCGATGAACAGGGCGGCATGCGACCAGGTCGATTGCGTGAGATACTTGATCGCCGCCGAAATCTTCTGATTGCCTTCCACCAGCAGGATATCGCCGGGCCGCAGCGTACGCGCCAGCGTTTCGGGATCGGAAGGCGTATAGGGCTCGTAGCCGGAGGTCTGGCTTTGCAGCCGGTCGGCAAGTTTTCGGCCGAGGCGGTCCATCAGCGTGTCGCGGCTTGCGGAAAGCGGCTTCAGTGCAGCGGTCACGTCTCATCCCTTGCCGTCTCTTCACACGCTACTCTAGCCTCACGCGCGACATCCTGTCGAGGTTGACCTGCTGTCGTCCCTTCCTATATTTAGAATTATTCTAAATTGGATGTTCGACGATGTTCTCCCGCCTTCTCCGCCCCGGCAAACGCAGTCTCGAATCGCTGAGCGAACAGGAAATCCTGGCGCTCGCCATCACCTCCGAAGAGGATGACGGGCGCATCTATCTGGCCTATGCCGACGCGCTGCGCGATGCCTATCCCAACTCCGCGCGCGTCTTCGAGGAGATGGCGGCGGAGGAAAGCCATCACCGCCAGATGCTGATCGACCGTCACATTGCGCGTTTCGGCGACCGCATTCCGCTGGTGCGGCGCGAATATGTGCGGGATTTTCCGGAGCGCAAACCGGATTGGTTGATCGAGAACATGCCTCTCGACAGCATTCGCGCGCAAGCGGAAGCCATGGAGGAGGCGGCTCACCGCTTTTACCTGACGGCTGCCGCGCGCACCGAGGATGCGGCCACGCGAAAGCTGCTGGGTGATCTGGCGCTGGCGGAGAAATCGCACGAATCGCTCGCCCGGCGGCTTGGCGAGGAACACACACCGGTCGATGTGAAGGAGGAGGAGGACCAGACGGCGCGGCGGCAATTCGTGCTGACCTATGTGCAGCCCGGCCTTGCCGGCCTGATGGACGGCTCGGTTTCGACGCTGGCGCCGATCTTTGCGGCGGCCTTCGCCACGCAGGATACCTGGCAGACCTTTCTGGTCGGCCTCTCGGCCTCGGTCGGCGCGGGCATCTCCATGGGTTTCACGGAAGCCGCCCATGACGACGGAAAACTGTCCGGGCGCGGCTCGCCGGTCAAGCGCGGCCTTGCCTCGGGCATCATGACGGCGCTGGGCGGGCTTGGCCACGCGCTGCCCTATCTCATTCCGAATTTCATGCTGGCGACGACGATTGCCGTTTTCGTCGTGTTCGTGGAACTGTGGGCGATCGCCTTCATCCAGAACCGCTACATGGAGACGCCGTTCTTGCGGGCCGCGATGCAGGTCGTGCTGGGGGGTAGTCTGGTGCTGGCGGCTGGCGTCCTGATCGGCAACGCGTGATCACTGCCCGGCGGGGCGGTTCATGTCGCGGACGACCCAGCGGAAGAAAAGATAAATGCCGAAGCCCATGGCGGCGACGGGTAGCAGATTGGCAAGCGATTCCATTTCGACCTCGTTATCCCTCCTAGAGAGGGAGTTAAGGTCTCGGTAACCATTCCGCAATCCATCCGCCGGTGACGGTGCGTTCACAAATTGCGACCACCGCTCGCGAAATGAAAAACGGGGCGTTACCGCCCCGTTTTTGTGTGATCAGGCGCGCAGCGCACCGCCCGTCGTCTTCATGACATTGCCGACGATCTTGGCGGTCAGCGCCTCGAAATCCTCGTCGGTCAGCGTTTTGTCCGTCGGCTGGATGACGACTTCGATGGCTACAGACTTCTTGCCTTCGCCGACCGAGGCACCCTCGAACACGTCGAAGACGTTGACGGCGGAGATCAGTTTGCGGTCGGCGCCGGTCGCGGCCCGCACGATGGCACCGGCTTCCACCGTCTTGTCGACGACGAAGGCGAAGTCGCGCTTCACGGCCTGCAGCGAGGAGAGGTCGAGCGCCGGCTTGGTGCGGGTCGCCTTCTTCTTCGGGTCGGGCATGGCATCGACGAAGATCTCGAAGCCGGCAAGCGCGCCGGAGACGTCGAGCGCGCCGAGAGCCTTCGGATGGAACTCGCCGAAATAGCCGAGAACGATCTTCGGACCCATCTTGATCGTGCCGGAGCGGCCGGGGTGATACCAGGCCGGCGCGCCGGGCTCGATCTGCACATTGCCCATCGGCAGGCCGCAGGCTTCGATCACGGCGAGCGCATCGGCCTTGGCGTCGTAGACGTCAACCGGCTTGCCGCCGCCCTTGGCGGCATTCGACCAGAGACGGCCAGCGCCGGCAAGGCTCGCCGTGCCACGGCGCACACCGCCGGCAACCCGGCGCTGGCCTTCGGCCCTGTCATTCTCATAGGTGCCGGAGACTTCGAAGAGGGCCACGTCGCCGTAGCCCTTGTCGGCATTGCGCTGGGCGGCTGCGAGCAGGCCCGGCAGCAGCGAGGGGCGCATGTCGGACATGTCTGCCGCGATCGGGTTCGACAGCGCCAGCGACGGCGCGCCGCCGCCGAACAGTTCGGCATGGGCCTTCGGGATGAAGGACCAGGTGACGGCTTCCAGCATGCCGCGCGAGGCCAGCGCCCGCTTGGCAAGGCGCGAGCGGATCTGCAGCGTGGTCAGGATGCGGCCGTTGACCGCGCCGTGGCTTTCCAGCGGCGCCGGCTTGATATTGTCGACGCCGTGGATGCGCATGACCTCTTCGACGAGATCCGCCTTGCCATCGACATCGGGACGCCAGGAGGGAACCGCGACGGAGACACGCTCGCCGGAGCCCGAAACCTTGAAGCCGAGGCGGGTCAGGATGTTGGCGGCTTCGGCTTCCGATACGTCGAGACCGGTCAGACGCTTCACTTCGGCGAAGGGGAAATCGACGATCTTGGCGTCAAAACCCTTGTAGCCGACGACGTCGGTTTTAGCCGGCGTGCCGCCGCAGAGTTCGAGCACCAGTTCGGTGGCGCGCTCGAGGCCGGGCACCATGTATTCCGGGTCCACGCCACGTTCGAAACGGTAACGCGCATCGGTGATGATACCGTGCGAACGGCCGGTCTTGGCGATGTTCATCGGGTCCCAGAGGGCCGATTCGATCAACACGTCGACGGTATCGGCGTCGCAGCCGGAATGTTCACCACCCATGATGCCGCCGATGGACTCGACGCCATTGTCGTCGGAGATGACGATGTTGGCCGGGTTCAGCGTGTATTCGCGCGTGTCGAGCGCCAGCACCTTTTCGCCTTCCGTCGCGCGGCGCACGACGAGATTACCCTTCACCTTGGCCGCGTCGAAGACGTGCAGCGGCCGGCCCTGGTCGAAGGTCATGTAGTTGGTGATGTCGACGAGCGCGTTGATCGGGCGAAGGCCGATGGCCAGCAGCCGCTGCTGCATCCAGCGCGGGCTCGGGCCGTTCTTGACGCCACGCACGAGGCGGAGCGCGAAGCCCGGGCAGAGATGTTCGTCGCCGCCGAGATCGAGTGTCACCTTGACCGGCGTCTCATCTTCGACCGCGAAGGACGGCGCCTTCGGTGTCTTGAGCGTGCCGAGGCCGGAGGCGGCGAGGTCGCGGGCGATGCCAAAAATGCTTGTGCAGTCCGGACGGTTCGGCGTCAGGTTGATCTCGATGACCGGGTCATCGAGGCCGGCATAGGCGGCATAGCTCTCACCGACCGGCGCATCGGCCGGCAGGTCGATGATGCCGTCATGATTGTCGGAGATTTCCAGTTCCTTCTCCGAGCACATCATGCCGCGGCTTTCGACGCCGCGAATGGTGCCGATGGCAAGCGTCACGTCGATGCCGGGCACATAGGTGCCGGGCGCCGCAAAGGCGCCGACGAGGCCGGTGCGGGCATTCGGCGCGCCGCAGACGACCTGGATCGGATCACCCTTGCCGGTGTCGACCATCAGCACGCGCAGCTTGTCGGCGTTCGGGTGCTGTTCGGCCGAGATGACCTTGGCGATGACGAAGGGCTTGAAGGCCGCCTTGTCGTCGACGTCTTCCACTTCAAGCCCGATCGCCGTCAGCTTCGCGCAGATGTCTTCCAGCGAGGCGTCGGTATCGAGATGGTCCTTCAGCCAGGAGAGCGTGAATTTCATGACAAATTTCTCCTTGGATGCCGGTTACGCGCTGAGGCCGCCGAACAGGGTCGGCATGTCGAGCGGACGGAAGCCGTAATGGCTGAGCCAGCGGACGTCGGCGTTGAAGAAGTCGCGCAGGTCGGGCATGCCGTATTTCAGCATGGCGATGCGGTCGAGACCCATGCCCCAGGCAAAGCCCTGATACTCGTCGGGATCGAGCCCGCCGGCGCGCAGCACGTTCGGGTGAACCATGCCGCAGCCCAGGATTTCCATCCAGTCGGTGCCCTCGCCGAACTTGACGATCGGGCCGGACGAGCGATCGCACTGGATGTCGACCTCGAAGGACGGCTCGGTGAACGGGAAGAAGGACGGGCGGAAGCGCATGGTGACGCTGTCGACCTCGAAGAAGGCCTTGCAGAACTCTTCCAGCACCCAGCGCATGTTGGCGACATTCGCTTTCTTGTCGACCACGAGGCCTTCGACCTGATGGAACATCGGCGAATGGGTGGCGTCACTGTCCTGGCGATAGGTCTTGCCGGGGATGATGATGCGGATCGGCGGCTTCTGCGCTTCCATGGTGCGGATCTGCACGGGCGAGGTGTGCGTGCGCAGCACCTTGCGGTCGCCGTTTTCGTCGGCGGGGAAGAAGAACGTGTCGTGCATTTCGCGGGCCGGGTGGCCCTCGGGGAAGTTCAGCGCCGTGAAATTATAGTAGTCGGTCTCGACATCGGGGCCTTCGGCGATGGAAAAACCCATATCGGCGAAGATCGCGGTGATCTCGTCGACGATCTGGCTGATCGGATGGATGCGGCCGCGCTCGGCGGGTGACGAGCGGACCTGCAGGCTGACATCGACGGTTTCGGCCTTGAGGCGGGCGTCGATTGCGGCATCGCGCAGCGCCGTCTTGCGCTCGGTGATGGCGTCGGTGACGCGCGTCTTCAGCGCGTTGATCGCAGCCCCGCGCGTCTGGCGCTCTTCCGGCGACATGGTGCCGAGCGTCTTCAGGAGTTCCGAGACGGAGCCCTTCTTGCCGAGTGCGCCCACGCGCACGGCTTCGATCGCCGCTTCGTCGGAGGCTGCGGCAACGTCGGAGAGGAGCTGTTGTTCCAAAGTGTCGAGTTCGGTCATCTTTACCTGCTTTGCTTGCGTCGGCCGGGCGGAGAGGTCGAGAGAACCTCGGACAGATAGCCGGTTGCGGCGAGGAAGCGCCGCAGATCACTACCCATGTGCACGCGCCCGATCAATCGGGTTGGCGACAAAAACTTGCCGAGGAACCGGAGCATCTTTGCCAGTTCCGCGTCTATCCCGGCTGGTGCGGCGGCGCGCCAGGCGGCAAAGGCCCTGTCGGTCGTCTCGCGCCCGAGAAGGGCGCGGTCGGCGACCTGCAGGAAGAGCAGCCAGAGGTCGCGCGCCTGTGCGATCGAAAGCGGCATTACCGCTTCCGGCTCCTCCTCGAAATCCATGAAGCCGATGGCATCCCCGGCGATGAAGAAGTCGCGTGGATGCGGCCTGCCGTGACAGAGCCCCTTGGCATGCAGCGCGCCGAGATGGGCGGCACAGGCGACGAGCAGATCGTCATGGCCGGCGGGATCGCTCTTGGCGAGCACTTTGAGACGGGCCGTCACGGTTGGCGCGACATCGGAGAGCACGAGCGCGCTGCCGGAGGAGTAGAGCACGTTTGGCACCGGCACACCGGCCTGCGCAAAGGTCGCGATGCGGCGGATTTCCCGCGCGATCATGCCCTTGCTGTTGAGGGAGGGTGAGGGTCGCAGGAACGGCTGGTTGAGCAGGCGGGCAAGGCCCCCCTGCAGCCTGGTCCAGACCGGCGGGCGCTCGGTGCCGTAGCGCTTGATCCAGACGGCGCCGAAGGACAGCTCGACGCGTTCGACGCGGTCGGTCTCACGCGTCAGCGCGGCAAGCAGCGTCTCGATGTCCCCGTCGGTCATGCGGGGGATCGTCTCAAGCGCGATAAGCCTGCCGTCCATGGCTGCAATCCTGGTTGAAAGCAAAAACCCGCACCGGTTCCCCGGCGCGGGTTTCACAACGAAGCGAAGATTTGTTGTGAGCGCCGGTTAGTTGACGGCGGTCTCAAACTCGTTCTTCGTGCCGGCGTCCTTGAGGTATTCCAGAGCCTTCTTGGAGGCAGCGACGAGCGCGCCGAAAGCTTCGGTCTCATGGATCGCCATGTCCGAAAGCACCTTGCGGTCAACTTCGATGCCAGCCTTGTTCAGGCCGTCGATGAAGCGGCCGTAGGTCAGGCCGTGCTCGCGGACGGCAGCGTTGATGCGCTGGATCCAGAGAGCGCGGAAGTTGCGCTTGTTGACCTTGCGGTCGCGGTAGGCGAACTGCTTCGAACGGTCAACCGCGGCCTTGGCGGCGCGGATGGTGTTCTTGCGGCGGCCGTAGAAACCCTTGGCTGCCTTCAGCGTCTTCTTGTGCTTGGCGTGGGAAGTTACGCCGCGTTTTACACGTGCCATGTCATGATCTCCTTAACGTTTCAAAAGCGCGATTAGTCTCAGAGACCGTTCGGCAGATAGTTCTTGATGACCTTCTTGCCATCAGGCTCGGCCAGCACCATGGTGCCGCGCGCGTCGCGAATGAACTTGTTGGAACGCTTGATCATGCCGTGGCGCTTGCCGGCGGCAGCTGCAACGACCTTGCCGGTCGCGGTGATCTTGAACCGCTTCTTGGCAGACGATTTCGTCTTCATCTTGGGCATTTTGCTACTCCATTCTTCTTGAATTCGAGGGGCGCTGACGAAAGTGCCTCTCCAGCGTAAAGAACGGCCACGGCATGCCCTGCCGGACCGTTCGGACGGCGGCTTGTAACCGAAGTCCCCCGAAAGCGCAACCGGATTCGCGAGGGAAGCCGGTTTTGCGGGCAGAAATGGAAAAGCCGCCCCGAAAGGCGGCTTGATCCGTGTACCGCAAGGGCCAGAGGACTTACCTCGGCGCGAGCACCATCATCATCTGGCGTCCCTCGAGCTTCGGCTCGGCTTCGACCTTGGCGATCGCCACCGTATCTTCCTTGACCTGCAGGAGAAGCTTCATGCCGAGTTCCTGGTGAGCCATTTCACGGCCGCGGAACTTCAGCGTCACCTTGACCTTGTCGCCTTCGTCGAAGAAGCGGTTCATCGCCTTCATCTTCACCTCATAGTCATGGGTGTCGATGTTCGGGCGCATCTTGATTTCTTTGATTTCGACGATCTTCTGCTTCTTGCGCGCTTCGGCCGCCTTCTTCTGGTTGGCGTATTTCAGCTTGCCGAGGTCAAGGATCTTGCAGACAGGCGGTTCGGAGTTCGGCGAAATCTCCACCAGATCGAGGCCGGCTTCTTCCGCCATGCGGAGCGCCTGATCTGTAGGAACGGTGCCGTGGTTGGTCCCTTCGGCATCGATGAGCTGGACGCGGGGAATCCGGATTTCCTTGTTGGAGCGCGGGCCGTCTTTGACGGGGGCTTCCGCTTTGAAGGGTCTGCGAATGGTCGTGTTCTCCTCGAACTGTTTCGAACGATATGAATCTGTGCGGCGACCGGGCCGTTTTGCCGGATAGACGGCGTTTTCGGCAATGTGTTGATCGCGCTTGTGAAGTCAATAGCACGCCGCATGGAAAAAATCACCACCTGTCCTTGCGCGCACGAATCTGGTCTAGCTCGGGGCCGAAGACCGGCAAAAGCGCGCATGTGCAGGCTGCAGGTGCGACAGGGAGATAGGGACGATGACGGCAAACGGCAATGGAACAGAGGCGCAATTCATTCCTGTCGGCGCCGACGATGCGGCCCGGCAGATCGCCGTGGCGCTTCAGCCGGCCGCCGCCGGCAATACGCTTGCCCATCTCGTCTGGCTCGGCGGCTACCGCTCGGACATGAGCGGCACCAAGGCCGTGGAACTCGCCGCCCTTGCCGCCCGGCTCGGTACGGCCTGCATCCGCTTCGACTATTCCGGGCATGGCGTTTCGGGCGGGGCCTTCGTCGACGGCACGATCTCACGCTGGCTGGAAGAGGCGCTTGCGGTGATCGATCACGCGGCAAAGGCACTTGGCACGCGCCGCGTGGTGCTCGTCGGCTCTTCTATGGGCGGCTGGATCGCGTTGCGCGCCGTGGCCGAGCTTGCCAAGCGGAAGAATATTGCGATCGCCGGGCTGGTGCTGATCGCGCCGGCGCCGGATTTCACCTCGGAGCTGATCGAGCCGAACCTCACCGAGGCCGAACGCACCGCTTTGGCCGAACGCGGCCAGTTCGAGGAGCCGACGCCCTATGGGCCGGATCCGAACGTCTATACGTTGAAGCTGATCGAGGACGGGCGCGAAAACCGTGTGCTGACGGGCGTCATCGAGACGGGCTGCCCGGTGCATATCCTGCAGGGCATGGCCGATCCCGATGTGCCCTATGCCCATGCCGTGCGCCTGATGGAGCATCTCTCGGGCGACGACGTGGTGCTGACGATGATCCGCGACGGCGACCACCGCCTGTCGCGGCCGCAGGATATCGCCAAGATCCTCGAGACGGCGGAGGGTTTTGCGCGCCTTGCCTGAGGCGGGGCGTGTCGCCGCGATCACATCTTAACCATATTCCCGCATCGCCAATTCTGATGATTGACGAAACGCCCTCCTCACCGTTAACTCTTTGTTAACGATTAGGGGACGTTACATGGCACGAATGATTGGTGCGAAGGCTGGGGCGGCGGCGTTTTTTGCTCTGCTCATCTCTTCTTCCTCGGCTTTCACGGCGCCCGCCTCCGCCTTGTCCATGAAGACGGGCGGTGTGACCTCGCAACCGATCGGCCATTACGAATTCTGCCAGACCAACAAATCCGAATGCCGCGCCGGCACGCGCAACCAGGCGCCCGCCAAGGTCACGGAATTCGGCTGGTCGGTCGTCCGCCAGATCAATTCCAGCGTCAATCGCGACATCACGCCGATGACGGACAAGGAACTGCACGGCCGCGACGAATACTGGTCCTATCCCGATGGTGCGGGCGATTGCGAGGACTTCGTTCTCCTGAAGCGCAAGAAGCTGATGGAAAAGGGTTTTTCTGCCGGCGACCTGCTGATCACCGTCGTGCGCAAGCCCGATGGCGAAGGCCATGCCGTGCTGACCGTGCGCACCACCGACGGCGATTTTATCCTCGACAACCTCAACAATGAGGTCAAGCTCTGGACGACGACGCCCTATCGCTACCTGAAGCGCCAGGCGTCGTTCCATGCGGGCCGCTGGGTCTCCATCGAAAACGGCGATGCCGTCATGGTGTCGTCGGTCGGCCAGTAAGCGCGTCCGACAAGGCATTTGAAGAGGCCGCGGAGCGATCCGCGGCCCTTTTCGTTTACCGGTTGGCCATCGAGGCCATGCGCTGAGAATAGCGCCCGCCGGATACTTTGGCGGGTGAGAGCAGATCGCCGAGGCGGGCGGCCTCCTCGGGTGTCAGCTCGACGTCTGCGGCAGCGGCATTCTGCTCGAGATGCGGCACCTTGCTGGCGCCGGGGATCGGCACGATGAAGTCGCCCTGCGCGAGAACCCAGGCGAGTGCCAGCTGGGCCGGGGCGACACCCTTTTCCGTCGCCATTTCCTCGAGAGCCGCAATCAGCGCGAGGTTGGCATCGAAATTCTCCGCCTCGAAGCGCGGCAGCGAGCGGCGGAAATCGTCGGCGGAGAGGCCATCGAGCTTTTTCAGCGCACCCGTCAGTACTCCGCGGCCGAGCGGGCTGAAGGGCACGAAGCCGATGCCGAGGCTACGGCAGGTTTCGAGAACGCCGTTCTCCTCGACATCGCGGGTCCAGAGCGAATACTCGCTTTGCACGGCAGCGATCGGATGCACGGCGTGCGCACGGCGGATCGTTTCGGCACCGGCCTCGGACAGGCCGAGCGCCTTCACCTTGCCCTCGCGCACCAGCTCCGCCATGGCGCCGACCGTTTCCTCGATCGGTACGGCCGGATCGACGCGGTGCTGGTAGTAGAGATCGATGACGTCGGTGCCGAGCCGCTTCAGCGAGGCCTCGGCGACGGCCTTCACATTTTCCGGCCGGCTGTCGGTGCCGGTCATCATCTGGGCCGCCGGCTTGCTCGGATCGATGCTGAAGCCGAACTTGGTGGCGAGGACCACCTTGTCGCGCACCGGCTTCAGCGCCTTGCCGAGAAGGATTTCGTTCTTGTAGGGGCCATAGACCTCGGCGGTGTCGAAGAGCGTGATGCCGAGATCGACGGCACGGTGCAGGGTATCGATTGCCGCCGTCTCGTCGTCGGCGGGGCCGTAGGCATGGCTCATGCCCATGCAGCCGAGGCCGAGGGCGGAAACATCGAGGATGCCGAGTTTTCTGTGTCGCATGACGGATTCCTTCTTCATGGGGACCGGGAGGTCGGTCCGCGAACCGGGCGGCGAACGGGGCGCCGTCATCCGGTAGCCTCAATCTAGAGGGTGGTGCTTCATCTGAAAATGGATGCAGAAGTCAACGGCTTGTTCTATTTGTTGGAACAATGAACCGGACCCAGCTCTCCCAACTCGCGGTGCTCGCCATCGTCGCCGAGGCACGCAGTTTTCGCAAGGCGGCCAGTGCCCTCGGCATCGCCCCCTCGGCCGTCAGTCATGCCGTCACGGCGCTGGAGGCAAGCCTCGGCGTGCGCCTGATTGCCCGCACCACCCGCAGCGTCGCGCCGACGGAGGAGGGGCGCCAGCTGCTCGACACGCTGGCGCCGGCGCTCGCCGATATCGACGCCGCCATGGAGGCGTTGGCCGACCGGCAAACCCGTCCTGCTGGGCCTTTGCGCATCACGATGCCGCTGATCGCCGCCGAGGACATCGTCATGCCCCGCCTCGGCGCCTTCCTGCTGGACTATCCCGAGATCGAATTGGAGCTTCGGACCGACGACCGCTTCGAGGATATCGTTGAAAAGGGTTTTGACGCCGGCCTGAGGCTTGGCGAGCATCTGGAGGCGGATATGATCGCGGTCAGGGCGAGCGGCCCCTGGCGCGGCCTCGTCGTCGGCGCGCCGGCCTATTTCGAAAAACATCCAAAACCGCTTCAGCCGCGCGACCTGATGCAGCATCGCTGCATCCGTCGCCGCTTTTCCAGCGGGCGCATCTATCGCTGGGAGCTGGAGAAGGACGGGCGGCTGGTGACGGTGGATGTCTCGGGTCCGCTGATCGTGTCCGACCAGCGCCTGATGCGCGCCGCCGCGATGGACGGCGCAGGTCTCGCCTATGTCTTCGACCAGCGGGTGGCCGAGGATATCGCCGCCGGCCGCCTGGTGGCGGTGCTGGAGGACTGGTGCCCGGCCTTCGACGGCTTCTCGATCTACTATCCCTCACGCCGGCAGATGCGCCCGGCGCTACGCGCCTTCGTCGATTTCTTCCGCCACCGAGGCTAGGTCGGCAACCGGTAGCGGATGTGGTTGTCGGTTTCGACATAGCTGTCGTAGAGCTTTCGGGCACGCGCATTGTCGAGGGCCGTGTGCCAGTAGATACCGCGCCAGCCGTGGCGTTTGGAGATGGCGACGAGGTCGTCGATCAAGGCGCGGCCGACACCTTTGCCGCGCGCCGTATCGTCGACGAAGAGATCTTCCAGATAGCCCTCCGGCGCGATGTCCCAGGTGGAATCGTGGTAGTGGTGGATGGCAAAACCGAGCACCACGCCATCCTCCTCGGCAAGGCGCATCGAGACACGGGAACCGGCATCGAGAATGCGTGCCCAGGTGAAGGCGGTCGCTTCTTCGGGCACTTCGGTGTTGTAGAAGGCGAGGTAGCCGGCCCAGAGGGCCTTCCAGGCGGCCTCGTCGCTTTCCAGGGGGTCGCGGATGATGAGGGCCATGGTCACGCTCCCGCCCTGTCGAGCGCTGCGACCTGCTCGGCGGAAAGCGATAGCGACACCGCCTTCATCAGGCTGGCGAGCTGCGAAAGGCTGGTGGCGCTGGCGATCGGCGCGGTGACGGCCGGCTTTGCCATCAGCCAGGCGAGCGCGATCTCGGCCGGCGTCGCGCCGGTTTCTCCCGCCACCTGGTCGATTGCCGCGAGAATGCGAAGGCCCCTCTCGTCGAGATAGTGTGCCACGTCTTCGCCGCGCGTCCGTCCCTGTGTATCCGCTGCCGTCCGGTATTTGCCGGTGAGGAAGCCGGACGCGAGGCTGAAATAGGTGATGACGCCGAGCTGCTCCTTGCGGCAAAGCTCGGCAAGCGGCCCCTCGAAACCGGCGCGGTCGTAAAGATTGTACTCTGGCTGCAACGCGGCATAGCGCGGTAGCCCCGCCTTGTCTGCGGCCTCGAAGGATGCCTGCAACTGGTCGGCATCGAGGTTCGAGGCGCCGAAGGTCCGCACCTTGCCCGCCTTCACCAGCCCGGCATGGGCCTCCAGCGTTTCCTCATAGGGCGTCTCCGGGTCCGGCCAGTGCGAGAGATAGAGGTCGATATGATCCGTCTGGAGCCGCCGCAGCGAATTTTCGACTTCCTCGATAATCCACGCTTTGCGCAGGTCGCGCCGGCCCTGGCCCATGTCGGAGCCGACCTTGGTGACGATGACCACCTTGTCGCGCGAAAGGCTCGAACGCTTCAGCCACTTGCCGATGATCGTCTCGGACTCTCCGCCCTGATTTCCCGGTGCCCAGCTCGAATAGACGTCGGCCGTATCGATGGCGTTGAAGCCGGCGCCGGTGAAGGTGTCGAGCAAGTCGAAGGAGGTCTTTTCGTCGGCCGTCCAGCCGAAGACGTTTCCGCCGAAGACGAGCGGCGCGATGGAAAGGCCGGTCCGGCCGAGGGAACGATACTGCATGGGCTTCCTCCAAAGGGTTCGTGCTGAAATGGCAGGCCGCAGCATAGGCCGGGCTTCCCGGCTTTGCACGCCGCATGCGAAGGCATTTTTTGCTCAGGCCCACGCTTGCGAGGAACGTACCTCGCGACTAGTCTTCCGGCGCAATCAGGGAGAGATGATCATGCTGCGTTTTGGAATTCTGTCGACGGCCAAGATCGGCCGCGAACTCGTCGTCCCGGCCATCCAGGACGCGGAAAACTGCGTCGTGACGGCCATTGCCAGCCGCGACCTCGCCAAGGCCCGCGCCATGGCCGACCGCTTTTCCGTGCCGCATGCCTTCGGCTCCTACGAGGAGATGCTGGCTTCCGACACGATCGACGCCGTCTATATCCCGCTCCCGACCTCGCAGCATGTGGAGTGGACGATCAAGGCGGCGGATGCCGGCAAGCACGTGCTCTGCGAAAAGCCGATTGCGCTGAACGCCGGTGAGATCGATGCGCTGATCGCCGCGCGCGACCGCAACAAGGTGCTGATCTCAGAAGCCTTCATGGTCACCTACAGCCCGGTCTGGCTGAAGGTCCGCTCGCTTCTGGCGGAAGGGGCGATCGGCAAGCTGCGTCACGTGCAGGGTGTGTTCACCTATTACAACCGTGATCCGGGCAACATGCGCAACGTGCCGGCCCTCGGCGGCGGCGGCCTGCCTGATATCGGCGTCTATCCGACGATCACCACCCGCTTCGCCACCGGCAAGGAAGCGATCCGCGTGCAGGCCAGCACCGACCGCGACCCGGAATTCGGCACGGACATCTATTCGAGCGTGCGCGCCGATTTCGGTGATTTCGAATTGTCCTTCTACATCTCCACCCAGCTCGCCCATCGCCAGGTCATGGTGTTCCACGGCGACAAGGGCTTCATCGAGGTGAAGTCGCCGTTCAACGCCGACCGTTACGGCGCGGAAGAAATCGAACTGACCAATGCCTCGCACAGCGAAAGCCAGCACTTCCGCTTCCAGGATGCGCGTCAGTACAAGCGCGAGGCGGAAGCCTTCACCCGGGCGGCGCGCGGAGAAAACGGCGAGGTCGTATCGCTGGAAAGCTCGGTCAACAACCAGAAGCTCATCGACGCCATCTATCGCGCCAGCGAGAAGGACGGGTGGGAGCCGGTCTGAAGACCGGCCCTTCCGGTCAGAACAGCGTTTCGTAGATCTCCGGCTTGAAGCCGGCCGTGAGCGCCCCATCGCGATCGAGCATGGGGCGCTTGATCATCGAGGGTTGGGCGAGCATCAGGGCGATCGCCTTCGAAGCGTCGAGGTTTTGCTTGTCGCTATCGGGCAAGGCGCGAAACGTGGTGCCGGCGCGGTTGAGCACGGTCTCCCAACCGAGCGCCTCGACGAAGCGTTTCAGGCTCTTTTCGTCAATGCCTTCCGCCTTGTAGTCGTGGAAGGCGTAGGCGATACCCTTGGCATCGAGCCAGGTGCGCGCCTTCTTCATCGTGTCGCAGTTCTTGATGCCGTAGATCGTGACGGTCACGCGTCTCTCCTTCAGTGCTTTGCCGCCTTCATAAGATCACGAAGCGATCACGTCACCCCGAGATAGCGTCCGGGGCGGTGATTGATGGCGAGCGTCATGTTGACGACGACGGCGCCGAGGACGGACAGGGCGAGGCGGTCGGGCGGGATGACGAAGACGGCGGCGGCGAGGATGGCGAGATCGACCGCCATCTGGAAATAACCGGCGCGCAGGCCGAAGCGGTCCTGCAGGTAGATCGCCAGCACATTGATGCCGCCAAGCCCCGTGCGATGGCGGAAAAGGATGAGCAGGCCCGTGCCCGACAGCGCACCGCCCATGACCGCTGCATAGAGGGGATTTAGATGGGAGAAGCTGACGAGATCGGACGTTAGTCGGCTAAAGATCGAGACCAGCGTCACGGCGGCGAAGGTGCGCAGCGTGAAGGCCCAGCCGAGCTTTTTGACGGCGAGGATGTAGAAGGGCAGGTTGACGGCGAAAAACAGCCACCAGAAGCCGATGCCGGTCGCATATTGCAGCAGGAGCGCAAGGCCCGCCGTGCTGCCTGCAAGCAGCACGGCCTTGGTATAGATGACCACGCCGAGCGCCACGAACATCGTGCCGATGACGATGGCAATCAGATCCTCGTAGGCGGAGTGCCGCTCCGCCTGGCTGTCCGTTTCGGCCGACATGGTGTCCTCAGAGGCTCAGGAACTTGGCGATGACGTCATCGACCTCAGCCGTCTTGAGGCCGGCAATGTTGATGCGGCCAGACGTCGGCATGTAGATGGCGTGCTCGGCGCGCAGCTTCAGCACCTGGGCTTCTTCCAGCGGCAAGAGCGAGAACATGCCTTCCTGCTCGCGGATTGATGTCAGCACCTGCCAGCGACCGGAAAGGCCGGCGGCAAGCCGCTCGCGGATCGCGGTGACACGCAGCCGCATGGTCTCGATTTCGGCCATCCAGTCGGCTTTCAACGCCGCGTCGCCGAGGATCGTGCTGACGATGGCCGCACCATGATCCGGCGGCATGGAGTAGCTGGTGCGGGCGAGTGCCGCGAGATTGGTGCGCACGGAGAGCGCCGTCTCGGCATTGCTGCAGGCGGCATAGATCGCACCGGTGCGCTCGCGGTAGAGGCCGAAGGACTTCGAGCAGGACACGGCGACGATCGCTTCCGGCACGGCGGCAAGCAATGTGCGCAGGCCCGCGGCATCCTCGTCGAGGCCGCGGCCATAACCCTGATAGGCGATATCGACGAGTGGCAGCAGACCCTTTTCGGCGATGAGCGCGGATACGGCGCGCCACTGGTCGGCCGTCAGGTTCGCGCCCGTCGGGTTGTGGCAGCTGGCATGCAGCAGAACGGCGTCGCCGGGGGCGGCGCCTGCAAGCGCCTCCATCATGCGGTCGAACAGCACTGTCTGCGACGGAATGTCGAAGAAGGGGTAGGTCACGACCTCGAGGCCGGCGGCCTTGAAGATGCTGGCATGGTTGGGCCAGCTCGGTAGGCCGAGCCAGATGCCCTTGGTGCCCATGCGCGCCAGGAGGTCGGCGGCAAGGCGCAGCGCGCCGGAACCACCCGGCGTCTGGAGGGCTGCGGTGGCGCGGCCACGGCCGGCCTCGCCCGTCGTCAGGTCCCAGAGGCGATCGAGGAAGACGGCGTCGCCTTCCGGACCGACATAGGCCTTGGTCGGCTGCGTCTCGACGAGGCGCTTTTCGGCTTCCTTCACGGCGCGGAAGATCGGTGTCGCGCCCGTCTCGTCGCGGTAGACGCCGACGCCGAGGTCCACCTTGCCGGCGCGCTCGTCCGCCCGGAAAAGGCCGATCAGGGCAAGCAGGGGATCATCGGGCTGGCGGGTGAGGGCGTCGAACATGGCCGGGTTCCTGTCTAGGGTTGGTGTGCAAGCGGTGTAGGCCAAAGTTCCCGCAAAATCGACCGTGATATTGCGGAGAAAGCGCAAGAAGCTTTTGTATTCTTGCGCCCATTCGCTAGATTGATGCAGGTTTTTGCGCGGGAGTGCGGCATGGACAAAAAGGCGGCCGACGAGGTGGTGCTGGACCACACCGATCGGCGCATCATCCGTTTGCTGGTCGAGGATGCCGGGCTCTCCAACAACCAGCTCGCGGACAAGGTCGGCCTGTCGCCGGCACCACTGTCGCGCCGGCTGGCGCGACTGGAGGCGAGCGGCGTCATCCGCCACACGGTCATCGTCGATCCGCGCGCCGCGGGCATTGGTTTTCAGGCCTTTCTGGAGGTGACGCTGGAGCGCACGGCGCCGAAGGTCGGCGAGCGTTTCATCGATCTCGTGCGGCGCATGCCCGAAGTCGTCGAGTGCCACACCGTCGCCGGTGATTTCGATTTCCTGCTGAAGATCGCGGTGAAGGATGTCGCCGACTACCGGCGGCTCCTGTGGAGCGAGTTCGAGCGCATCGGCGAAATCAAGACGCTGCGATCGACCATCCTGCTCGATAGCCCGAAGATGCAGGTCAGTCCGTTGCCCTGACGTCCTTTTCCGGAACCTTCTTGCGGTCAGGCGGTTGCCGATGGGACGGCGGAGCCCATATGATGAATGGAGCGCCACGAGGAAGGACCCTTGGACAGAAACGGCAAAGTCACATCGGCCGCGCTGCTATCGGCCATTCGCAACCGTCGCGGCCACCGGCCGCCGGAAAGCAATCGCCCGGGCGATACCGTGATCGCCTCCTACAACGTGCACAAATGCATCGGCGTCGACCGGCGCTTCGATCCCGAGCGCACGGCAAGCGTGATCTCCGAGATCGATGCCGACGTCATCGCCATCCAGGAGGCGGACAAGCGCTTTGGCGAGCGTTCCGGCTTGCTCGATCTGACCGTGCTGGAGCGCGACTGTGGCCTCGTGCCGGTGCCGATCACGGCGCTGTCCTCCACCGGCCATGGCTGGCACGGCAACATGATCATGATCCGCAAGGGCGCGGTCGGCGGCGTGCGGCAGCTGAAACTGCCGGGTGTCGAGCCGCGCGGCGCGCTCGTCGTGACGCTCGATCTGCCGATGGGCAGGTTGCGTCTGGTGGCGGCTCATTTCGGGCTTCTGAAACGCTCGCGCGAACAGCAGGCGATGGCGATCCTCGCCTCTGTGGCGGAAGAGGAGCAGATGCCGACCCTGCTCGTCGGCGATCTCAATGAGTGGCGCGTCGGCCGAAAGTCGTCGCTTGCCCGGCTCCAGCCGACGTTCGATCCCGCCTCCGGCGCGGTGCCGAGTTTTCCCTCGCGTTTTCCGGTGCTGGCGCTCGACAGGGCGCTTGGCCACCCACACGATCTCGTCACGTCCGTCGAGGTGCATGACAGCCCGCTTGCGCGTGTCGCCTCCGATCATCTGCCGATCAAGGCGCATATCGACCTGAAGGTCGTCTCCGAGCGGTCTGCCGAGACGACTACAGATAGGGCGAGCCAAGCCATGTGATGCGCTCGACGAGGCGCTGGGCGAAGGGCCTAGCCCTCAAGGCTTCCAATTTCACTTCTTCGGCTTCGGCAAGCGCGGCGGCCATGCGGGCGCCGATGAGATCGGCAAAGTCGGGATCGATCACCTCGACATCCACCTCGAAATTCAGCCTGAGCGAGCGTGGGTCGATGTTGGATGAACCGATATAGGACCAGGCGTCGTCGATGACCGTGAGTTTGGAATGGTTGAAGGCGCCCGACGCCCGCCAGATGCGGCAGCCGTATTTCAGCATCTGGTCGAACTGTGCGGTCATGGCGAGGTCGACGAGCTTCAGGTTGTTGGCGGACGGCACGATGATGTCGATCTCCACCCCGCGCCGTGCCGCGGTGACGATGGCGCTGATCAATTCGCGGTCGGGCAGGAAATAGGGCGACATGATGCGGATGTGTCGCTTGGCGACGGAGACCGCCCCCATCAGCATGCGGTGGTTGGTCTCAAGGCTCTTGTCCGGGCCTGACGGCACGACGCGCGCGAGCATGCCGCTGTCAGGCGCGTCCGGCGGCGGGGCGATCTGCCAGGCTTCGCCGGAAAGCTCGCCGCCGCCGGAAAAGCGCCAGTCCTCGTAGGCGATGCGGAAGAGGTCGCTGACGACGGGGCCGGTCAGGCGGAAATGGGTGTCGAGCGCTGCGGCATCGCCGGAAAACTCCGCGCAGAAGCCCGCGCGGATGTTGAGCCCGCCGGTAAAGGCGACGATGCCGTCGACGATCAGGATCTTTCGGTGGGTGCGCAGGTTCGCATAGGGCAGCCGCAGGCCCATGACGATATTGCCGTTGAAGACATCGACTGGCACATGGGCCCGCCGCAACTCCGAGACGATGGAGGGGATGGAATAACGCGCGCCGACCGCGTCGATCAGCACGCGAACCTCGACCCCGCGTGCGACAGCGGCCGAAAGCGCCTCTACGAAGCGTTCGCCAGCCTTGTCGCGATCGAAGATATAGGTTTCGAGCAGGATCGAGCGTTCCGCCGCATCGATGGCGGCGAGCATGGCGGCATAGGCTTCGTCACCGGTCGAAAGCAGCCTGATGCGGTTGCCGGAGGTGAGTTTGCAGCGACCGACCGTATCGCCGAGCCGCTGCATGGCGGCGAGCGCGCCACCGAAGGCGATCCGCACATGTTTGTTGGAAACGTCGTATTCCGACCTGTGATGCCAGCCGGCGGCGAGCAGGCCCTCGCGGCTGAGGTTCAACGTCTTGCGGCGGATGCGGTTCACGCCGCCGATGGCGTAGATGACGGGGCCGACGACCGGCGACAGCACGATGACGCCGACCCAGCCGATCGCAGCACGCACCTCTTCCTTGGTCATCGTCGCGTGAATGGCGGCGGGAATGCCCAGGATGATCGACAGGGCGACGAGGATATGCGGCCAATAGGCGGAGAGCGTCTCAAACATGATGCGTGCGGATCATCCTCCGGCGGCGTCCCCTGCCGTCACCGTGATCACGGCTTGGCATCCCCTTCTATATATTGCTCGCAACGATGCGATTGCGAGGGGCGAGCACCCCTCGCGAGCAAGATTCTCTCAATCCTCCAGCGTGCCGGGCTTGCGATCCTTCCGCGTCGCCTCATGGCAGGCGATCTTCATCAGGTTGTCGCCGCGGCGGGCATAGCGGGCGGAGGTTTGCGTGGCGACGAGGCCGTCATGGGCGGCCTTCACCTCGATCGTGCCGTCCGGCGCGCCCGGTTTGGTGATCAGCGTCGCGAGCAGGTCGCCGGCCTTCACGGTGTCACCGATGTCGCGGTGGAAGAGCACGGTGCCCGGTTCCGGCGCGCGCACCATCTCGATATTGTCGAGCGGGATCGCGGAGCCGGTGAAGGTCCTTGCCGCATGGGCGGGATCGGCAACGACGCCACGACCGGCAAGGAATGCCCAAAGACCATCGGCATCGCGCTTTGCCATATCGGGATAGACGTCGCGCCGACCGCGCAATTCGACTGTGACGGCGAGACGGCCGGGTACGCTCTTCAGCTTGTCGCCGCCCTGGTGCTTGAAGGCATGGCCGACGGCCTCCTCGAAGGCGGTGCTTTCGCCATCGGAGAGGAACACGGCCTGCATGTCGAGGGCGGCCGCCAGATCGGCCGCCTCCGGCCAGAACGCATCGTCGATATAGGCATATTGCAGGGATTCGTCGTCACAATGCAGGTCGAGCATGAGGTCGTGGCCGAGCGCGGTATGCAGCAGGGTGCGTTTCAGGCGGTCGGCGGCGCTGCGGCGGGAGAGGTTTTCCAGCAGCGTCTCGCGCTCGGCGAGGGCGATCAACGGGTAGTCGCGGTTGAAATTGGTGCGTGATCCCAGGTCGAAGCGGCCCTCCATCTCGCCGAAATGGAACTGGGCGAGACCGATCGGATTGGCCTGCGGGATAACGGTGATATCG
Source organism: Shinella sp. CPCC 101442 (assembly GCF_024704725.1). Taxonomy (GTDB): domain Bacteria; phylum Pseudomonadota; class Alphaproteobacteria; order Rhizobiales; family Rhizobiaceae; genus Shinella. Next base: position 254,408 of record NZ_JALIQS010000004.1, read on the forward strand.
CCGCGGATCGCACCCTCGGCATCCGCCTTGCGAAGGCGCTCCAGCAGGAAATGCAGCAGGGCGGTGCCGGGCAGTTCGTTGGCATGCAGCGCCGCCTGGATGTAGACGGAGGGGGCGGCCGCATCGCTGCCCTTGAAGCGGAAGACCGGCACGCGCCATTCGATGCCCACCGTATCGCCGCCGATGATGATGTCCGAAGTCTCCACGTCATGCCCTCGCTGAATCGTTTTGCGAAGGTTTATGCGAATTGGGCGGGGCGGAAGCAAGTCCCCGGCAACAAACCCTTCACCGCGCAAGAATCGGGTTGAAACGGCGCGGGCAAAGCCCGATCTTGAGACGAAGCGCGAGCAGGAGCCGAAAATGACCGGCAAGACCCAGTATCTGATCTTCGACACGCAGGGCGGCCCCTGCGGCATCGCCTGGACTTCTGCGGGCGTCGTGCGCTTCCAGCTGCCGGGCGAGGACGCGGCCACGACACGCCGCCTGCTGCTGCGTCATCTGCCCGATGCCGAGGCGGCGGACCCGCCATCTACCGTCCAGAAGGCCGTTGCCGCCGCGCAACGCTATTTCACCGGTGAAGAGGCCGATTTCACCGCCGTGCCCCTCGACCTCGCCGGCCAGAGCGATTTCTTCCTGAAGGTCTACGATGCCGCGCGCCGCGTGCACTGGGGCGAGACGACGACCTATGGCACCATCGCCCGCGATCTCGGCGCCGGGCCGGAAATGGCACGAGAAGTCGGTCAGGCCATGGCGAAAAACCCTGTCGCTCTCATCATCCCCTGCCACCGCGTGCTTGCCGCCGGCGGCAAGGTCGGCGGCTTTTCCGCGCCGGGCGGTTCCATCTCCAAGGTGAAGATGCTGGCGCTGGAAGGCGTCTCCTTCACGCCGCCGGAGCCGCCGCAGCAGTCGTTCGGGTTCTAGGACGGCAGCTTTGCGCCGGTCAGCTTGTCCGGGTTGCGGGTGATGTAGATGGCGGCGATGCGGCCCTCCACGATTTCCACGGCGGTGGTCTGCAGGTGGCCATCGACGCGGCTCAGGAAACCCGGCAGGCCGTCGATCATGACATGGCCGAGAAACTCCATCCGTGATCCGAGTTTTCTGGAAAGCCCGAGATAGAGGCGGATAAGGCGGTCCACGCCCTGGATCGCATTGGGGAAAGCCAGCACCTTGCCGCCGCCGTCCGAACACAGCGTCACGTCCGCTGCCAATATTGAGCCGAGCGCCGCCGCATCGCCGAGCCGACAGGCCTCGAAGAAGGCACGGGTCAGCGCCTCGCCGTCCTCGCGGGCAATTTCGTAGCGTGGCTGGTCGACCTGCACATGGGCACGGGCGCGTGCCGCCAGTTGTCGGGTGGCGGCCGGGCTGCGCTTGAGCGTCGCCGCCACGTCGTCGAGCGGCTGGTTGAATACGTCGTGCAGCAGGAAGGCCGCGCGCTCCAGCGGCGACAGCCGCTCCAGCGCCATCATGAGCGTGAGCGTGATGTTGTCGGCGCGCATCTCCTCGTCGGCCGGTTCGATCAGCGGTTCGGGCAGCCAGGTGCCGGGATAGGTCTCGCGGCGCGCACGGGCGGATTTCATGGCGTCGAGGCACAGGCGCGAGACGATGCGGGTAAGCCAGGCGGAAGGCTCGCATACCGCTTCTCGGTCGCTGCGATGCCAGCGCAGCCAGGCCTCCTGTACGATGTCCTCCGCCTCCGACCGCGTACCGAGCATGCGATAGGCGAGCCGCAGCAGCCGGGGCCGCTGCGCTTCGAAGATTTCGGTGGCCGGATCAGGCCGCATGGCGCCGGTCGACCGGGTGTTCGGCACGAAAGCCGACCTGTACGCGGTTCCAGATATTGATTGCGCCGATGGCAACGGTGAGCCAGGCCTGTTCGTCGGCCGTGAAGGCAGCTTGGACCGCTGCCCAGTCCGCATCGGGAGCATGGGTTTCGGCGACCAGCGTCAGCGTCTCGGTCCAGGCCAGCGCCGCGCGTTCGCGCTCGGTATAGAACGATGAATCGCGCCAGCCGGCGAGGAGATGCAGCCGCATCGGGTCCTCGCCGTCCTTCAGCGCCTCGCCGACATGCATATGGATGCAATAGGCGCAGCCGTTGATCTGCGAGGCGCGCACTTTTACGAGATGCAGCAGGATGGCATCCAGTGGGCTCGCCTTGAGCGCGGCTTCGAGTGCGAACATCGCCTTGAAGGCGGGCTCGGCGCGTTTGAAATAGTCGGTCATGCGGGGTGACATTCCAGTCTCCTTTTCAATCCTACACTGCCATGACGAGGCTGGAAGGATGGATGTGACATGACCGCGAAGATTTTCCTGAAAAACATTCCGGCAAAACAAAAGCCCCGGCGCAGGCACCGGGGCTTTGGAATGTCCTTGCAGAAAGGGCGATGCCCTTACTCCCACTCGATCGTTCCCGGCGGCTTGGACGTCACGTCATAAACGACGCGGTTGATGCCGCGGACTTCGTTGATGATGCGGGTGGCGGCGCGGCCGAGGAAGTTCATGTCGTAGTGGTAGAAATCGGCGGTCATGCCGTCGACGGAGGTGACGGCGCGCAGCGCGCAGACGAATTCGTAGGTGCGCCCGTCGCCCATGACGCCGACGGTCTGGACGGGGAGCAGCACGGCAAAGGCCTGCCAGATCTTGTCGTAGAGGCCGGCCTTGCGGATCTCGTCGAGATAGATCGCGTCGGCGTCACGGAGGATTTCCAGCTTGTCGCGGGTGATGCCGCCCGGGCAGCGGATGGCGAGGCCCGGACCCGGGAAGGGATGGCGGCCGATGAAGCTGTCCGGCAGGCCGAGTTCGCGGCCGAGCACGCGCACTTCGTCCTTGAAGAGTTCGCGCAGCGGCTCGACCAGCTTCATGTTCATGCGCTCGGGCAGACCGCCGACATTGTGGTGCGACTTGATCGTCACCGACGGGCCGCCGGTGAAGGAGACGCTTTCGATGACGTCGGGATAGAGTGTTCCCTGGGCGAGGAATTCAGCGCCGCCGAGCTTCTTGGCTTCCTCTTCGAACACCTCGATGAACAGGCGGCCGATGATCTTGCGCTTGGTTTCCGGGTCGGAAACGCCTTCCAGCTCGCCGACGAAACGATCGACGGCATCGACATGGATGAGGTGCAGATTGTAGTGCTCGCGGAACATGGCAACGACGTCGGCCGCCTCGTTCTTGCGCATCAGGCCGTGGTCGACGAGGATGCAGGTGAGCTGCGCGCCGACAGCCTCATGGATGAGGAGGGCTGCGACCGACGAGTCGACGCCGCCGGACAGCGCGCAGATGACGCGCTTGTCGCCAACCTGCTCGCGAATGGCTTCCACGGCGCGGGCGCGGTAGGCCGACATCGACCAGTCGCCCTTGATACCGGCGATCCTGTGCACGAAGTTGGAGATGAGCTTTGCGCCATCGGGCGTGTGCACCACTTCCGGATGGAACATGGTGGTGTAGTAGCGCTTGGCTTCGTTAACGCAGATGGCGAAGGGGGCGTTTTCGGAGACGCCGATGATCTCGAAGCCCTCGGGTGCGACGGTGACGCGGTCGCCATGGCTCATCCAGACAGGATACTTGTTGCCAACCTCCCAGAAGCCTTCGAAGAGCGGACTTGCCTTCAGGATTTCCACATCGGCGCGGCCGAATTCGCGGGCGTGGCCGCCTTCGACGGTGCCGCCGAGCTGGGTGGCGAGCGTCTGCTGGCCATAGCAGATGCCGAGGATCGGCAGGCCGGAATCGAACACCACCTGCGGGGCACGGGGGCTACCCTGGTCGAGCACCGAAGCGGGGCCGCCGGAGAAGATGATCGCCTTCGGCTGCATGCGGTGGAAGGCTTCTTCCGCCGACTGGAAGGGGATGATCTCGCAATAGACGCCTGCTTCGCGCACGCGCCGCCCGATGAGCTGGGTCACCTGGCTGCCGAAATCGATGATGAGAACGCTGTCGGGATTGGCTGTCTGGGTCATGGCGAGCCTTTAATGAAAAACCTCGCGCCGCGCAACGGGGGAAGGCCGGATTTTCAGCCTTCGTCTATGACCGTTCCGTCGGCGATGGCCGCCTCCAGCCTGTCGACGGCGGCGGCGAGCTTCTCGTCGATGACATCGAGGTATTCCGTCCAGTTGCCGATATGGGTGAGCTCCGCCTTGCCGTCGGAAATGCCGCGCAGGCCGATGAGCGGCACGCCGAATGCCTGACAGGCGCGTAACGCGCCGAAGGTTTCCATCTCCACCATGTCGGCGTCGATGCCGGCATAGGCCGCGCCGGAGACGATGTTGGCGCCGGTCGACAGCCGTGCGGTCGGAATACCGGGAATGCGGATCGGCAGCGGCACTTCGACCGGCAGGTCGAGGAAAGGCGTTGCGCCCTTGGTGAAGCCGAGCGGCGAAGCATCCATGTCGCGGTAGGAAACGGAGGCCGCCTGATGGATTTCCGTCTGCTCCAGCGTGGCGGAGCCGGCCGACCCGAGCGAGACGACATAGTCGGGCAGGTTGCCGTCCGCCGCCAGGTGGCAAAGGGTGAGCGTCAGCTGTACCGCGGCCTCGACCGGGCCGACGCCGGTCATGAGCGGTGTGAAACGGGCCTTCAGATGCGGACCGTATTCGGGACTGGCGGCCATGACATAGAGCACGCGTTTTGTGCCCACCGTCTTGAGGACGAAGCTCATTCGGCCACATCCTCCCGACCGCGCACCACCATCATGGTACCGGTCATGGAGGCGATCAGCTTGGCTGGGCCGTCCGAAATCGCATAACCGCGCCCATCGGCCACGATGATGTTGGAGCCGGGCTTGGTGACCTCGCCGCGGAAGAGAAACCGCTCGCCCCGTCCCGGCGACATCAGGTTCACCTTGAACTCGATGGTGAGGATCGAGGCATCCGCGTCGATGACGGAGTAGGCGGCATAGCCGCAGGCCGTGTCGAGCGCGGCAGAAATGACGCCGGCATGGAGAAAACCATGCTGCTGCGTCAGCTTCTCGTCAAAGGGAAGCTCGATTTCCACGGTGCCGTGTTCGACACGGGTCAGCTCGGCGCCGATCAGCGCCATGGCCGGCTGTCGCCCGAAACTTCTTGTGATGCGGCCGGCGAAATCCGGCGATGGAAAGCCTGTCATGATACCCACATGGTGCGGGCACGGGGCCCGAAGGAACGGACCGACGTTTGCACGGCCTATGCTGCACTGCAAGCGCCTTTCAGTTCAGCGCCACGATTGCGCCGTTGAGCGCGGTCGCGAAGGCGACCCAGGCGAGATAGGGCAGGAAAAGCAGGGCTGCCACGTGATCCCGCCGCCACGACGCGACGATGAAGCCCGCGACGGCGACGAGGAGGCCGAGGATGACGATCAGCGCGGCGGCCGGATCCTGAAGCCCGAAGAAGATCGGCGACCAGGCGAAATTGAGCACGAGCTGGGCATACCAGAGCCGCATGGCCATGGAGCGGCGAAGCGACAGCCATGTGCGTGCGCCGACGATGGCGATGAGGGCGTAGAGCAGGCTCCAGGCCGGGGCGAAGAGCCAGTTGGGCGGATTGAACGACGGTTTGGCAAGTGACTGATACCAGTCGCCGGGCACGTTGTGTGCGCCGATCAGGAGGCCGCCGCCGAGGACGAGGATGAGGAAGAAGAGATAGACGAGGGGTTTGTTGCTCATGCCTCTGACCTAGCGCGCTTTTTGCCGTCGTCCAGAGGCGGTCAGCCGCGTGGTTTCAGGCTTGTTATGTGCTGGTCCCAGGCGACATCCTCGCGTCGACCGGCAAAGCCGCCGTCATATGAGGAAACGGCAAAACCATGCGATGCCGCGGCGACGCCGGCGGCGTCCACGACGCTTTCCGTGCGCACGACCTGCCCGCTCTTTGCATCGAGCACCACGAAGCGACCACCGTTCGGCGAGGTGAGGCCGACGAGGCCTTCGCGGCGGTTGACGGCGATGGCGCCGACATAGTTGGCAAGGCCGATCGTGGTGTCCTCGGGCAGTGACAGGAAGGTCAGGTCTTCTCCCTTGCCGAAATGTCCGACGAGCGGCGGCAGGTCGTTGCGCGCGCCCTCATACTGGCAGGCAAACCAGATGCGGCCCTTCTCGTCGAGGTCGATATGGCGGGTCGAAAGCTGGCGCAGTTTTTCGGGCAGGGCGTGGCGCTCGACCAGCGCGCCGGTCGCCGCATCGATCAGCGCAAGCGAGGGCTCCATATGATCGAGATTGAGCTTGGTTCGGCCGAAATCCGGATGGGTCTCGATGCCGCCATTGGCGGCGATCAGCAATGTGCCATCGTCGCTGACGGAGAGATCGTGCGTGCCGATACCGTAGGTCTGGTATTCGCCGATGCGGCGATAGTTTTCCCGCGCATCGTAAAGGCCGATGACCCCACGCTTGGCGTCGAAATCGTTCTCGCTGGCATAGAGGAGCCGGCCATCGGGCGAAAAGCAGCCATGCCCGAAGAAATGCCGATCCTCGGCGGCGGCGATGGTGACGGGTTGTTTTCGGCCGCTGCGGTCGATCACAAGGGCGAAGGTGCCGGGTCGGCGGGCAAAGGCGACGAGATGGTTCGTGACAGGCGAAAAGGCCATGCCATGGCTGCGGGCCGGCAGCGGCGTGCGCGCGATTATGCTGCCGTCTTCGGCCAACACCGCGATGCCGAAGCTGCCGCCTGGGTCCTTGTAACCGGAGGCGAAGACGGCGTCGGTGCGCGACAGCGCGAAGGCGCCACGCGGGGCGAGCGTCGCAGCCCAGGCCGCGCCCGCCATGCGCAGGAAGGCGCGCCGGTCGAGGAGCGTGCTTTGGCCGCCCAGGCGTCGCATCAGTCGCCGTCCGAGAAGGAGAAGCCGGAGCCGAGCCCGATGGCGCCGCCATAACCGCCGTCGAAGGCGAGGATCAGTTCGCGTGTGTTGACGAGCAGGAAGTTGATCTTCTGCTGTTCCTGCGGCGTGGAGACTGCCTTCTGCATGTCTTTGTCGATCGTCGGGGTAATCCGGCGCAGCGATTTCAGGATGAAGTCGATATTGCCGTAGACCGAGGCGATGCTGGGATCGATCAGCTCTTCCATACCGGATTTGTCGAACAGCGTCTGCAGGCCTTCGAGATTGGCGTCGATCGACGTCCAGGTGTTCCCCGACCGCCAGAACACCGCCGATTTGGGCCGTGCGATGCCGCCGTTGCGGTAGAAGGTCTCGATACGCTGGTCGCGCACCGCCTCCGTGCCATGCACGAGAATGCCGAGCAGCGCCGTCATCGCCTCCTTGCCGGTGCGGAAGACGGGATTGTCGGGGCCGGGGTGCTTCCAGTCCTTCTGGACGCCATCGGGTGCATCCCAGGCGGCGGCGAGCTCTCCGGCTGTCGTCCGGATATGGGCGGCGACGGCGGCGGCATAGCGGCAGCGGAACGCGTTCGGCTTGCTCGCTACCGCTTCCGAGCCTGTGCCGTAAAGGGCGAATTCGATGGCGCCGAAACCCTGGATCGCCACGCTCTTGCTGCCCATGGTCGCGGCATTCGCATCCGCTTCGTCCGCTTTCTGCAGCAGCGCCTGCACCTGTTTCAGGCCGGTGCCCTTGCGGTCGGGATAAAAGAGAATGCGCTCGAAACGATTGTCGTCGATCACAGGACCGATGCGCAGGATTTCGATGCGACCCCAGTCGGTGACGGCCTGGCGGAAGGCTGCGTCGACGGCCTTTCGACCTTCGTCCGAAGGAGCCTTACAATAGGCTTCCGTCATTTCGGCGAGTGCGCCGGCGGAGGCCTCGAAGGTGCGGTAGCCGGGGCGGATCACCTCGTCGACGGCGCGCGTCATGATGCCGGTGACGATCTCCCCCGTCAGCTCCGGTGTCGCCGGCGCACTGCCTTCCTGTGCGAAGGCCGGCAGTCCCGCCGCAAAAAACAGGGACGCGGCAAGCAGGGAGCCGAACCGGAGGAAGGGCGGGCGCTGGATCATCAGAGGCTCTCCAGAAAGGTCAGAAGGGCGTCGCGGTCGTGTTTTTCCAGCGCGGCGAAGCGGTCGCGTGCCTGTTGCCCCTCGCCGCCGTGCCAGAGAATGGCCTCGGTGAGGGAGCGCGCGCGCCCGTCATGCAGGAAGAACGTATGGCCGTTGACGGTTTTTGTAAGGCCGATACCCCAGAGTGGCGGTGTGCGCCACTCCTGTCCGCTCGCCACCCCCACCTGCTGCCCGTCGGCAAGGCCTTCGCCCATGTCGTGCAGCAGGAAATCGGAATAGGGCCAGATGAGCTGGAAGGCTTGGGCCTTGTTGGCGGCATCGCGCCGGGTCACGAATTTCGGGTGGTGACAGGAGACGCAGCCCGTCTCGTAGAACAGGCGCTTCCCCTCGAGCGTCCCGGAGAAGCTCGCCTTGCGCCGCGCCGGTACGGCGAGATTTTCGGCATAGAAGGTTACGAGGTCCATGACGGGCGGGGGCGCTTCCGCATCGCCAAGCCGCTTCTGCACGCCATCGGGGCGTTCGATGCAGGCCGTTTGCGCCGGCATGCAGTCGCCCTGGTGCAGCGGCACTTCCGGCGTGGATATGCCGATATCGAAGGCGAAGGCGTCGGCGCTCTGCTGGCGCACGCTGGCGGATTGCGCCTTCCAGCCGAAGCGGCCAAGCGCCTCCTTGCCGGTCGTCGGATCGATGGCGATCGCTGCCTTGCCGCTGATGCCGTCTCCGTCGGCGTCGTTGGGGTCGGCCAATGCAAGGATATCCGCTTCATGGATGGCCTCGACCAGGCCGAGGCCGAGCATGGGCTGGGTGACGCGCGGCGAGAGCGTCGTCGTCGCGTCGAGATCGCCATAGGCGAGATCGGCGACGGCGTAGGTCGGGCGGCGGAGATGAACGACCTCGCCACCGGCCAGCGTCACCGGTTCCTCTGTATAGGCGATGACCATGCGGCCTTCGGCCTTGAGGCCGGGAATGGCCTGGTCCTGCAACTGCCTGCCATAGATCGGATCCGGCAGGCTCATCGCGTGAAAGCTCTTCAGCGCCGCCTCTTCCTCGGGCGTTGCCGCCGGGCGGGCGAGGCGCAGGAACATCGAGGTCGCGTCCGCCGTGTCCTCGGGCGGATGGCCGCGGCCGTCCCTGATGTGACAGGACTGGCAGGAGCGGGCGTTGTAGAGCGGCCCGAGACCATCGGAGGCCTGCGTGGAAGACGGCGAGGATACCCAGAGTTTTTGGAACAGCGCATTGCCGAGCTTGAAGGTTTCGCGCTCTTCGAAGCTGATGTTTTCGGAAAAATGGGAGAAGCTGTTGAGATCGATTTTTGCAAGCGAGGTCGCCGCACCCCCGGACATCGCTTCGTATTGCTCGGCCTTGGAGAAGTCGGTGGTCAGGGTTGTGACGGCCTGAACGCGCTTGAGGTCTTTTTCGGAGAGATCGTCGCGCTCGCGGTTTTGCGAATGCGCGCTCCCCAGAACCAAAACGCCTGCCGCGACGGTGAACGCGGCTGAAACCGCGAGCAGGCGACGGGCAGGGCGTTCTGTCATGCAGGAAATCGGGCCGCACGCTTAAGGGCAGCGGCCCGCCTTCTTTCTTATTGGAAGACAGCGTTAGGATTATCCAGGCTGTCAGAGCCTTCAAGCTCGATCTTGCCGAGGTCCAGCGACCCGATGACGCGTTCGATCGTCTTGGTCTGGTCGATCAGGCTGTCGATGGCGGTCTGGACGACCTTGTTGCCTTCCTCGTTGCCTTCGCCGATCATCTGGTCATAGGCTTCGCCACCTTCCGCGCGGTCCACCAGCGCCTTGAAGGCGGCATGGCTGGCGTCGAGCTTGGCCTTCATCTCCGTGTCGAGCGCGGCGTCCTTTTCCGCGACGAGTTCGGAGAGCGACGGGCCGGTCAGCTTCGAGCCGTCGGGACGGGTATATTCGCCCGTATAGACGGTCTGGATGCCGGCGACGTCGTAGTAGTGCGAGTTGTGCGTGTTGTCGGAGAAGCAATCATGCTCTTCTTCCGGATCATGCAGCAACAGGCCGAGCTTCATGCGTTCGCCGGCAAGTTCGCCGTAGGAGAGCGAGCCCATGCCGGTCAGCATCGCGGTGATGCCGGCCTTCGGATCGGCCGTGACGTTCTTCGTGGCGTCGCCATCGGCGGCCCAGGCCTTCACCATCTCTTCGAGATCGGTGACGAGCAGCGAGGATGCGGCCTTCAGATAGGCGGCGCGGCGGTCGCAATTGCCGTTGGTGCACTTGTCCTTGTCATAGTCGGAAGCCTGGCGGTTGCCGGCACCCTTGCCGGTACCGTTCAGGTCCTGACCCCAGAGCAGGAATTCGATGGCGTGATAGCCGGTGGCGACGTTCGCCTCGACTTCGCCGGCCTCATGCAGCTCCTGCAGCACTGCCGGCGTGATCGTGGTGGCGTCGATCGTCTTGCCGGCGATCTCCAGCTTCGGATTGGCGATGACATTGCCGACGAACAGCGCGTTCTCGTCGCTTTCCGTGCCGTAGCCCGGATCGACATAGTCGATCAGACCTTCGTCCAGCGGCCAGGCGTTCACCTTGCCTTCCCAATCGTCGACGATCGGGTTGCCGAAGCGATAGGCTTCCGTCTGCTGGTAGGGCACACGCGACTTCAGCCACGCCTCGCGCGCCGCCTTCAGCGTTTCGTCGCTCGGCTTGGCGATGAGGGCGTCGACCGCCGCGTCGAGGGCCTTGGCCGCATCGAGCGAGTCGGAGAACTTGGCATGGGCGATTTCGGCGTAGTGCTTGACGATCGCAGCCGGATCGGCCGCCGCATGGGCAGAGCCGATGGCAAGGCTGGACGCCGCGGCAGCAAGCGCAAAGGCGGCCGCGCGAAGGAAGGAAGTGGTCATGACGTCTCCTGGTGTCCTGTTTTGGCGTGTCCCCCGACACCGGACGTCGCGACCAATGGCGACCGCCCGGATGGACCAGCGCGAAGCCGGGCCGGGTTTATTCAGGCCTAGATGTCATGGACCAAATAAAAACTGGTGTCAAAGTGTATAGTTTAGAACGGTTTCAAGGTATTTCTTGTGTTTGACAGAAGACAAGGCATCACGCCTTGCGGCCCATCGCGCAGAAGAAGAAGCCGTCGGTATCGGTCGAGGCCGGCGTCAGCGTCATGGTCTTGCCGTCGCGTGAGCGTGGCTGCGGCTTGCCGCCGAAAAGGGTCTGCCAGGTATCCGATGCCGAGAGGATCTCGAATTCCGGATTGGCCTCGCAAAAGCCATGGACCTGCTCCTCGTTTTCCTGCGGCAGGATCGAACAGGTGACATAGAGCAGGAAGCCGCCGGGCCGCACGAAGACGCTGGCATTGGCAAGCGCTTCCTGCTGCTGGGTGATGCGTTCTTCCAGGTTCTTTTCGGTGAGACGCCACTTGGTGTCCGGGCGACGGCGCCAGGTGCCGGTGCCGGTGCAGGGCGCATCGACCAGCACCCGGTCGAAACGGGCCGTCATCGGGGCAAGGCTCGAAAGCGTCTCATGGACCTGCACATTGCGGGTTCCGGCGCGCTTCAGGCGCTCAATGATCGGGGCGAGGCGCTTGCGGTCGGTGTCGTAGGCATGCACCTGGCCCCGATTGTTCATCGCGGCCGCCATGGCGAGCGTCTTGCCGCCACCGCCCGCGCAGAAATCGAGCACCTGCTCACCCTCCTGCGGGAAGACGAGATCGGCAACGATCTGCGATCCCTCGTCCTGTACCTCGAACCAGCCCTTCTGGAAGGCAAGGTCGGCGGTGACGTTGGGCAGGCGGGAAGGGCCTTCGCCGGCGGGAATGCGGATGCCCTGGCGGGCGATCGTGGAGGCGACGGCGCCGTTGCGCTCCAGCGCTTTCAGCACCTTGTCCCGACCTGCCTTGAGCGTGTTGGCGCGCAGATCCAGCGTTGGCCGGCCGGCGAGCGCCTTGGCTTCCGCCAGCCAGTCCTCGGAAAAATTCGCCTCGAAGGCAGGCTGGATCCATTCGGGAATGTCGCCCTGCACATGCGGGGCTGCGTCTTCGAGATTGCGGGCGCGGAAGGCGGTAAGTTTGTCTTCGGTCAGGGCATCCGGCGCAAAGCGGTCGCCGTCGAATTCGGCGTTCAGCGCCGCGGGCTCGAGGCCCCACTGGCGCAGCAGCACGGCGTAGCCGAGAGCGGTCGGACTGTCGTCGTCCATGAGATAGGCGTGCGACAGTTTCATGCGCAGCGCGTCATAGACGATATTGCCGATCGCGGCGCGGTCGCCGGAGCCGGCGAACCGATGGGACAGGCCCCAGTCCTTGAGCGCATCGGCGACCGGGCGCCGCCGCGTCTCGATATCCGAGAGAACCTCGATGGCTCCCGCGAGCCGCCCACCCAATCGCATCCGTTTACTCCGTTTTGCGTCGTGGTAGCGGCGGAATGCGCCGAGAGCAAGCCGGCGCCGTCAGAATAGCGGCTGGATCAGCCGATGACCTCGTAACAGATCTTGGCGTGGCCGGAGCGGATCATGCCGATGTTGGAGGCGGCAGCCTTGGAGAGATCGAGCACGCGGCCGCGGATGAACGGGCCGCGATCGTTGACGCGAACGACGACGCTCTTGCCGTTGTTGGCATTGGTGACCTTCAGCTTGGTGCCGAAGCGCAGGCTGCGATGGGCGGCCGTCATGAGGTTGGGGTTCATGCGCTCGCCGGATGCGGTGCGCGAATGCAGCGCATACCAGGAGGCGCGGCCACAGCCGGCGGCCTGGGCATCGGAGAAGGCAACGAAAGACGAGGAGGCGACGACGAGAGACGTCAGAGCGAGGCTGGAGAGCTTGGACAGCATGTATCGTGTGACCCTTGCGGCGAGTTGCGGAAATCCCCTGTGATTGATCGCCCTATGAGGAAGCAAAAGTGGCAGAAACGTGCCTCAACCGGCCACACTTGCTGTCGAAGTGCTGCCGGATATACAGTCCATCGCCCGCGATGGATTTTTAATCTTCGTTAACAAGGCGGGAAAGAGTCTTACGAATCAGTCACTAAACTCATTCGACTTGTCGCGTGGAATGGTCTTGCAACATTTCCGCAAATTTTCGGAAAAAACTTTCAACATTAGCTGTTGCTGCGCATGAATTCGGCGGCAAAAATGGGGCAGATAAATTTATGGTTGTGCGAAATCGCAAAAGCCATCCCCGCCGGCCGCACCCCGCTAACCCCGCCAGCGCCCGGAAGCCTTGAGTTCGGCGAGCGATTGACGGTAGTTCGGGAAGCGGAATTCGAAGCCGGCAGCATGCAGCTTGGCGTTCGAGACGCGCTTGTTCTCTCCATAGAAAGACCGTGCCATGGGAGAAAGTTCCGCCGTTTCGAAAGCAATGTCGGGTGGGCTGGGCAGCCCCATCAGGCGGGCCGCCTCGGCCACCACGTCCTGCGGCGGGCCCGGTTCGTCGTCGGTGATGTTCCAGATCCCGCCAAGCTGCTTCCGTGAAAGGAAGAGCGCAGAGCCGCCGATGTCCTCGACGCGGATGCGGTTGAACACCTGATCCTTCTTGATGAGGCGGCGGGCGGTGCCGTCTTCCATGTTGCGCAAGGCATTGCGGCCCGGCCCATAAATGCCGGCAAGGCGCAGCACGGCGACGGGAATGTCGGAGGCCGCGCCGAAAGCCAGCCAATGGTTCTCGGCCTCCACGCGCTCGACCGAGCGGGCAGAAACCGGGTTCAGCGCCGTCTCCTCGTCGACCCAGGCGCCCTTGTGGTCGCCATAGACGCCGACGGTCGAGAGATAGCCGGCCCATTCGAGCTTCGGCATCAGGGAGGAAACGGCCGGGCCGCCGGGGCGAAACAGCGGATCGCCATCCTTGCCGGGCGCGATCGACTGTACCAGATGCGTGGCCTGCGCCATGTCGGCAGCAAGTTCCCCGGAAATAGCGTTGCCGTCATAGACGATGGGTGTGATGCCGAGCGCATGGAGGGCATCGGCCTTTTCCGCGGAGCGCGTTGTGCCGGAGACGGTAAAGCCCGCTTCCTTGAAGGTTTCGCCGATGGCCTTGCCGGAGAAACCGGCGCCGAGGATCAGGAGGTGGGTCATCGTCCGTCTGCCTTCGCTCTCTTATATTCCGCGCGCACGTCCTCGTCCGCGTCATCCGCTCTTCCTGCCGCAAAATGCGCGAATTCGGAAGCATCCATCAGCCGGGAAAGCGCCCATGCGGCCATGCCACGCACCACCGGCGCCGCATCGTCGGCGAGGGTGGTGCATTGTCCAATCAGGCTGCGGTCCCCGGAATTGCCGGCGGCGATTAGCACGTTGCGCACGAAGCGGTCGCGGCCGATACGCTTGACCGGCGAACCGGAGAAATGGGTGCGGAAGCCGGGATCGTCGAGGGTCAGCAGATCGGACAGAGCCGGAGCCTTCAGCTCGTCGCGGGCGACGAGCTTCATTTCCGATGCACTGGCGGCGAACTTGTTCCAGGGACAGGCGGCCAGGCAATCGTCGCAGCCATAGATGCGGTTGCCGATCTTTTCGCGGATATCGGGGTCGATCGGCCCCTTGTGCTCGATGGTCAGGTAGGAAATGCAGCGACGCGCATCGAGCTTGTAGGGTGCCGGAAAGGCATCCGTCGGACAGGCGTCGAGGCAGGCGCGGCAGGAGCCGCAATGATCGCGCTCCGGCTCGTCTCTATAAAGGTCGGCGGTGGTGAAGAGGCTGCCGAGGAAGAGCCAGGAGCCGTGCGTGCGGCTGACGAGGTTCGTATGTTTGCCCTGCCAGCCGAGGCCGGCGGCGGCGGCAAGCGGCTTTTCCATGACGGGCGCGGTGTCGACGAAAACCTTGACATCCGCCCCGCCGCGCGCGGCAAAGCGGGTCGCGACTTCCTTCAGCCGGCCCTTGATGATGTCGTGATAGTCACGGTTCTGTGCATAGACGGAGATCGCCGCGCGCTCCGGCATGTCGAGGACGGCACGCGGGTCGTGCTCCGGGCCGTAGTTCATCGCAAAGACGACGATGGAGCGGACCTCGCTCCACAGCACCCGCGGATCGGCCCGGCGTGCCTGCGTCTCGGCCATCCAGTCCATCGTGCCGTGGTAGCCTGCGGAAAGAAAATCGGCGAGCCGGGCCGGTGCCTGCGGAATCGAGTCGGGGCCGGTGATGCGACAAAGATCAAAACCCTTGTCGGCTGCCTCCGCCTTGATGAAATCGGTCAGGCGGCGGCGGATCTTTTCGTCGCCCGGCATGGTCGCATCCTCAGAAGTCGAGGTCCGCATAGTGTGAAACGGGCGTGACGCCGCGCACGCGCTCGGCCAGCAGCGGGCGGAAGGAGGGGCGGGACTTCAGCCGCTGATACCAGTCCTTGGCCTGCGGCGCGTCCGCCCAGTTGATCTCGCCCATGTAATCGAGCACCGAAAGACAGGCCGCCGCGGCAAGGTCGGCATAGGAGAGCCGATCGCCGGCAAGATAGGTGCGCGAACCGGCAAGCCAGGAAAGATACTTCATGTGCTGGCGGATGTTGGCGCGGGAATTGCGCAGGATCTTGCTATCCGGCGGGCCGCCGCCCTGGTCGGACGTCATCTGTAGTTTGAAGATACGCTCGCGCACCAGTGGCCGCGTCACATCCTGCTCCATCTTCTGCAGGAACCATTCGGTCAGGCGGCGGATCTCGGCGCGCTGGAAAGGGTCTTCCGCCAGCAAGCGGCGGTCACGCTTCAGCACACCATGCGTCTCGTCGAGATATTCCGAGATGATGCTGGCGCCACAGAGCGCACGCATGCTGTCATCGACATAGACCGGCAGCGTTCCAGCCGGGTTCAGCGCCAGGAAATCGCGCCGGTTCTCCCAGGGCTGCTCCTCCGCAAGCTCCGTCTGGAAGCCGTATTCCGACAGGATGAGCCGGACGAAGCGGGAGGCTGCGGACATCGGATGGTGGTAAAGTGTGGGCATTCGGGCTGCTTTACTGGTCTTGCGGAAAGGAGCTTTGCCGGGCCTGCCGCTTCATGCGGAACGGATTTGGTCGCGGCTGATTTGACGAACCTATAGAAATTTGGTGGTACAAACACAAGCGAATCGGGCTTTTTGCCGTATGCACGGTTCGTTTCATGCCTTCCTTTCCCTTTTCCCAAGGAACATTCATGGCAGACCAGTCCATCGTCAGCGCCCTCATTCTCGGTCTTATCGAGGGCCTGACAGAATTCATCCCGGTGTCTTCCACCGGTCATATCCTGCTCGCCGGGCACTTTCTCGGCTTCAAATCCCCGGGCAACAGCTTTGCCGTCCTGATCCAGCTCGGCGCGATCCTGGCGATCCTCTCCGTCTATGCCGCAAAGCTGCTGCGCATCGCCTTTGCGCTGCCATCCAGCCCCGAAGCGCGACGTTTCGTGATCAGCGTGCTCATCGCCTTCCTGCCGGCCGCCGTTATCGGCGCTCTGGCGCATGATTTCATCAAGACGGTGCTGTTCGAAACGCCCATGCTGATCTGCATCGTGCTCATCATAGGGGGTGTCATCCTCTATGTCATCGACCGCCTGCCGCTGACGCCGCGTTACACAGATGCGATGAAATACCCGCCGTCGCTCGCCTTCAAGATCGGCCTTTGCCAGTGCCTCGCCATGATCCCCGGCACCTCGCGGTCCGGCGCGACGATCGCCGGCGCACTTCTGATGGGCACGGACAAACGCTCGGCGGCGGAGTTCTCGTTCTTCCTGGCGATGCCCACCATGGTCGGGGCCTTCACGCTCGACCTCTACAAGAATCGCGATGCGCTTTCTTCCGACGACCTCTTGGTCATCGGCGTCGGCTTCATCGCGGCCTTCGTGGCGGGCCTCTTCGTCGTGCGCTCGCTGCTCGACTTCGTGTCGCGCCGCGGCTTCACGCTGTTCGCCATCTGGCGCATCATCGTGGGCACGCTGGGCCTGATCGCCCTTCTGATCTGGGGTTGAAAGACCGGCTTCGGCCGGTCGTTCCAGACGGGCCGAAGCTTACTTGACCGAAGCGGTCGTGCAAGGATCGACGCCGTAAGCCGGCGAGCAGCCGTGCTTGCTGGCGGACACCGTCGAGGGCGCGGCAAAGGATCCGGCCACGATGATCAGAGCCGAAAATCCGAAGAAGATTGCAATTGCCTTGCCCATGGGCGGATAAGCCTCTCGAAGTCCTGAAAAACGCCGCTCTCTGCCTCTCCAGCAAGACGCGACGGGGGCGGTGTTTATTCGCTGGCCCGGAGACAATCAATATCGCGACATGTTGAATCGCACGTAAATGCCGCAACGGATTTTTTAACCGCTGCATAAGTGCAACAGCTGCCTCAAAGCGCTTTCAGAAAACGAAACGGCCGCCGCAGGAAAAACCCTGCGGCGGCCGTTTCCGTATCCGGAAATGGCTCAGGCCGTCTTGTCGATCCGCGTGAACTGGCCCTGCTGGCGGTAGCGCACGAGGTAGCTCGGCAGGATCGCTTCGGCGAGGATCGGCTCGATGCCGATGGCTTCGAGCGTGCGGCCTTCAGCCTTGGCGGCGTCGGAGACCACGTTGTCAGAGCGCAGCAGCGTGACCTGGTCGGAGGTCAGCGGCGGCGCGACGAAGGGCACGAGCGAGGCGATGGAGCCGATCAGCGAGGCGATGCCGAAGGGCAGCGAGACGAGCGGCTTCTTGCGATCGACCACGCGCAGCATCAGCTCGAGACACTGGCGGAAGGTCAGAACTTCCGGGCCGCCGAGTTCGTAGGTCCGGCCGCGTTCGATCGTACCGTCCACCGAACGCGCGACAGCTTCCGCGACGTCGGCGACATAGACCGGCTGGAATTTCGTGTGGCCGCCGCCGATCAGCGGCAGGGCGGGCGCATAGCGCGCCATGGTGGCGAACTTGTTGAAGAAGCCGTCTTCCGGCCCGAACACGATGGAGGGGCGCAGGATGACGGCATCCGGCACGGTGCGCCGCACTGCGGCCTCGCCGTGCGCCTTGGTGCGGGCGTAGCTGGAGCCGGAATTTTCATCCGCACCGATGGCGGAGATGTGGGTGAGCTTCGCACCGACGGCGCGGGCTGCCTCGGCCACCGCACGGGCGCCAAAATCCTGCACGGCGTCGAAGGTATTGCGGCCGCTCTCGAAGAGCACGCCGACACAGTTGATGACGTGATCGGAGCCCTCGACGGCGCGGTCGACCGACTGGCGGTAGCGCAGGTTCGCCTGGACGAAGGAGATCTGGCCGACGCCGCCGATCGGCTGCAGGAAGCCGGCGAGGTCGGGACGGCGCACGGCGACGCGGATGCGGTAGCCGCGGCGCGCCAGCGCGCGCACCACATGACGCCCGACGAAGCCCGAGCCGCCGAAGACGGTGACGAGCGGCGGAAGGTTAGACAAGGTCATGAGGCTGCTCCTGAAGAACATTATAGGTAGGTAGCGCCTACATAGCCCAAACAACCGGCAAGGTGAAGCGCGGCGAAGCGTCTCTTTTACCGGTTTTGCAAGCCTTCAGCGCGCGGGTTCAGAGCCCTTCGACGACCACCATTTCCGCGTCCGCCACTTCCTGGCGAATGGCGGCGGCGATCTGGTATTCCGGCGAGTTGTAACAGTCGACTGCGGCCTGCAGCGAGGGAAACTCGATGATCACGTTGCGGGCGCGCACGCGGCCTTCCAGCTGCGTATATTCGCCACCGCGGGCGACGAAATTCGCGCCGTATTTCTCGAAGGCCGGCCTGGCGGCGGCGACATAGTCCTTGTAACGCTCGGGGTCACGCACATCGACCTGTGCAATCCAGTAGCCCTTGGGCATGTCTCTCTCCCTCTGATTATGCGGTGAGCGCGCCGTCCATCTCGGCGAGGATCGCCTTGGCGGCGGCGAGCGGGTCGTCGGCCTTGACGATGGGGCGGGCGACGACGAGGTGGCTCGAGCCGGCCTTCAGCGCATCGGCCGGGGTCATGACGCGCTTCTGGTCGCCAAGCTCCGCGCCGGCCGGCCGGATGCCGGGGGTGACGATCGCCATATCGGGGCCGACGATTTTCCGCACGGCCTTGGCTTCCTCGGCGGAACAGACGACGCCGCCCATGCCGGCGATGCGCGCCTGTTCGGCGCGGCGCAGCACCAGCGTGTGCGGGTCATATTCGTAGCCGGCGTCGATGACGTCCTTGGCATCCATGGAGGTGAGCACGGTCACGCCGAGCAGACAGAGGTCGGACCCCTTGGCGGCGCTGACGGCGGCGGCCATCGCCTTCGGATAGGCGTGCAGGGTCAGCATCGACATGCCCATCTTGACGATGTTTTCCACGCCCTTCGCCACCGTGTTGTCGATGTCGAGCAGCTTCATGTCGAGAAAGACCTTCTTGCCGTCCTTGGCGAGATCGCGGGCGAATTCCAGGCCGCCGGCAAAGACCAACTGGTAGCCGATCTTGTAGAAGAGGGCGGTGCTGCCGAGTGTCCGGACCACCTTTTCCGCCTCCGCGATGGTCGGTACATCGAGGCCAACGATCAGGCGGTCGCGCGCGGACATGGTCAAAACCCTTTCCAAGATTCCATTGGCGTCCAGTCGCATGTGACAGCGCGGTCCGCAAGCCGGAATGCAAAAAGATTGCCGCCACCGGCCGGCTGGTCGCCGTCGCGGGCAATCGGTTTTCCCATGAGATGACACTTCAGCAGCGTACCGACGCCGCCGTGACCGATGAAGGCGATGGGACGTCCGGGATCATGGCCGGCCAGCACGCCCGCGACAGCGGCAACGATGCGCGCCTGCGCATCCACCGCGCGCTCCCAGCCTTTGAAGCTTTCCTCAGGATGCGCGAAAAACCAGTTGGCGGCATCCTCGAAGGCATCGGGCGGTAGGAAGCCGGTGGCGGAACGGTCGTTCTCGCCCATGGCATGGTCGGTCTCGACCGGAAGCCGCCCGGCGGACAGGATTTGCGCCGTCTCGATCGCCTTGCGTTCGGTGCTTGCGGCGAAGCGGCTGATTTCTTTCGCCCAGTTCGAGGATGCGGCAAGCTCTGCCCGTTCGCGGCCGCGGTCTGAAAGACCCCAGTCGGGCACCGGCACGGCCGGGTCGATCCGGACCTGCGGATGCGTGATGTAGAGGGCATACATGGCCGCACCTCAATGGGTGCGGCGGTAGGTCCACAGCTGTGCGGGCGGGATGTTGCGCACGACGAAGTCGAGATGGGTGATCTGGTAGCGATCCGGCATCGCGACGACGGGCGAGAGCGGGCCGTAGGAGATCTGCACCACGGGGCGACCGGCGGGGATACGCGACAGCAAATCCTCGATCATCGAGACGCGCATATGCATCGGGAAGTTCAGGAGCGGCACGGCGGAGACGACGCTGTCGAAGGTCGTGTCGCGCAGTTCGCCAAGCGTCTTGTCGAGATCGAAGGCGTCGCCATTGATGAAATTGACGCCGTCGAAGCGGGCGACGAGATGGTTGTAGAAATCCGTCGAGAATTCGATGGAGGTCAGCTTTTCCGGGGCAAGACCGGTTTCCAGGATCGCCTTGGTGATGACCCCGGTGCCGGGGCCAAGTTCCAGAACCGGAAGGCCGGACTTGGGATCGATGACGCTCGCCATGCGGCGCGCGGTGATGGAGGAGGTGGGGATGATCGAGCCGACGGCTCGCGTATTGTTCATCCAGCCCTTGAAGAAACGGATTTCGTCGCCGAATTTCTTGCCGAGCCGTTCCTTGACCTTCACGCGCAACGTCATGCCATCCCCCTTCATGGTGCATTTTCTGGCCGGCAGCGGGATTCATTCCCATCCGCGTCGTCCGGCCATGGCGAATATGTGACGCGGTTTACGTCAAAAACAAGTCTGATTGCGCCGTCGCCTTCAAGTTTCCCCGACATGCGAAAGCGTCTGCTTAAAAAAGAACCCGCCGGCGGCCGGCGGGTTCGAGAACGGTTTCCCAATGCCGCGCGGACGGTCCTAGACGCGCATCGGCATGAGTACGTAGAGCGCGTCGTCGCCGGCGAGATCGCGAACCAGCGTCGGCGAGCCCGGATCGGCGAGCATGAAGACGGCTTCGGAGCCCGAAAGCTGCGCGGTGATGTCGAGCAGGTATTTCGCGTTGAAGCCGATTTCGAGCGGGTCGTTGTCGTAGCCGACGGCCAGTTCTTCCGTGGCGCTGCCCGAATCCGGATTGTTGACCGTCAGTGTCAGCTGGCCCTCGACGAGCGCCAGTTTCACGGCGCGGCCGCGCTCGGAGGAAATGGTGGAGACGCGGTCGACGGCCTGCGCGAAGGACTGGCAGTCGATCTTCAGTTCCTTGTCGTTGTTGGCGGGGATCACGCGCTGGTAATCCGGGAACGTGCCGTCGATCAGCTTGGATGTCAGCACGATCGAGCCGATGGTGAAGCGGATTTTTGCATCGGACACTTCGACCGTGACGATCAATTCCGGATTGTCGACCAGCTTCTGCAACTCGCCGACCGTCTTGCGCGGGATGATGATGCCGGGCATGCCCTCGGAGCCCGAGGGTGCTTCGACATCGGCGCGGGCGAGGCGGTGGCCGTCGGTGGCGACGGCGCGCAGCTTCAGCTGGCCGGCGCTTTCGATCGTGTGAATGAAGATGCCGTTGAGATAGTAACGGGTCTCTTCCGTCGAGATCGCAAACTGCGTGCGATCGATCAGCATCTTGAGGTCCGTCGCCTTGAGGCGGAACGTGTGCGAAAAGCTGCCGGCTGTAAGGTCGGGGAAATCCGACTGCGGCAGGCACTGCAGCGAGAATTTCGAGCGGCCCGAGGTGACCGTCATGGAGGCGCCGTCGGCACTGGTGGCGAGCAGCACTTCCGAACCGTCCGAAAGCTTGCGCACGATATCGTAGAGCAGATGGGCGGGAACGGTCGTGGCACCCGCCTGCTCGACCTGGGCGGGGGTCGCCTCGGTGATTTCGAGGTCGAGGTCGGTCGCCTTCATATCGAGGCTCGCGCCGTCGGCGCGCAGCAGCACGTTCGAGAGGATCGGGATCGTGTTGCGCCGCTCGACCACGCGGTGAACGTGGTTCAACGACTTCAGAAGATTGGACCGCTCGAGAGTAATGCGCATGAACTGTACCGCTTTCGACCGCTGGCACGCCGGAACCCGGCGCGGCATTGCCTTGAAACTCCGGCTGGGCCGGAAAGATGGGACCGGCAAAATGGCAGAATTTCCCGCCCGATTGCAAGTGCTAACGGCGCGGCACACACGATAGTCAACGGTCCGGCCTTGCGGGGGCATCGGTGCTCGCCCATAAGGAGTGAAAACTGCGGCCGTCCACCGGCCGGAAAGGCGACGGCAATGCGGGACGAGACGGCGGCGGGCGGCACGGGCGAAAGCGGCAAGACATTCCGCCTGCACAATGCCGTCATCCCCGCCCGGCCGCTGGAGCCGGCGCTCTATCTCGTCGCAACCCCCATCGGCAATCTCTCCGACATTACGCTGCGCGCGTTGGAAACACTTGCTGGAGCCGACGTGCTCGCCTGCGAGGACACCCGCGTCACCCGCGTGCTGCTCGACCGCTACGGCATCGTCAACCGGCCCTACGCCTATCACGAGCATAATGCGGATGAAGCAGGCCCGCGCCTCATCGCGGCGCTGGACGCCGGCAAATCCGTGGCGCTCGTTTCCGATGCCGGCACGCCGCTCGTTTCCGATCCCGGCTATCGCCTCGCGCTGCTGGCCATCGCGGCCGGCCACCGCGTCGTGCCCATTCCCGGCGCTTCCGCGCCGCTTGCCGCGCTCGTCGGCTCGGGCCTGCCGAACGACGCCTTCTTCTTCGCCGGCTTCCTTCCGACCAAGGACAAGGCAAAGCGCGACCGTCTCGCCGAATTGGCGAGTGTGCCCGCGACGCTGCTGTTCTTCGAATCACCGCACCGCATCGCCGCGACCGTTGCCGCCGCCGCCGACGTGCTGGGCGAGGGGCGGGCAGCCTGCGTCAGCCGCGAACTGACCAAGACCTTCGAAGAATTCCGACGCGGCACGCTCGGCGAACTCGCGGCCCACTATGGCGACGGCCACACCGTCAAGGGCGAGATCGTTTTCGTCATCGGTCCGCCCGGCGAGGCGGCCGCCCCCGAGGCAGAGGATGTCGACAGGCTTCTGACGGCTTTGGTGAAGGACATGTCGGCCGGCAAGGCGGCGACGGAAGCGGCACGCCAGACGGGCCTGCCGCGCCGCGACCTCTATCAACGCCTCATCGATCTCAAGGGTGGCGATGCGGGATAGAGCGGCGGACCCCAACCGGCTCAAGGCTTTTCGCCGGGGTCACGTCTCCGAATATCTCGCCGCGCTCTATCTTCTCGCCAAAGGCTACCGCATCCGCGCGATCCGCTACCGCACGAAGCTCGGCGAGATCGACATCATCGCGCGTCGCGGCGATCTTGTCGTCTGCGTCGAGGTGAAGGCGCGTCGCGATGTGGGCAGCGCCGTCTTCGCCGTCACCGGCACCGCGCAGCACCGCATCCGCGCGGCCAGCGACATCTGGCTGTCCCGCCAGCCGGACGCCCATCGCCTCTCGTTACGGTATGATATCGTTGCGGTCTTGCCGTGGCGGCTTCCAAAACACTTCGTGGATGCGTTTTGAGCAAAAGGAAAATGTAGCGAAACTGACATGAAAGCGTAACGCGCCTGTCACGGTCGCTGCTTAGTGCACGCCTCACACCAAGTCCGGTGAAGAGGAGCTCCCATGTTCAAGCCGCTTTCCCTCGCAGGTTTCGCACTCGCCATGTCCGCTACGGCATCGATGGCCGCCACCAACATCACCTGGTGGCACGGCATGGCCGGCCGCAACGGCGAAGTCATCAACGAAGTCGCCAAGAAGTTCAACGACGCCCAGACGGCCTGCGCCATCACCCCGGTTTCCAAGGGCACCTATGAGGAGGCGCTCGCTTCCGGCATCGCGGCCTTCCGCGCCGGCGAACAGCCGAACATCCTGCAGGTTTTTGATGCCGGCGCAGCGACGATCATCAACGCTCCAGGCGCCGTCATTCCGGCCGAAGACCTGATCACCCAGGCCGGCTACACCTTCGACCGGGAAGCCTTCATCGAGGGCGTGCGCTACTTCTACGCTGCTCCGGATGGTAAGTTCGTCGGCATGCCGTTCAACTCCTCGGCGCCGATCATGTATGTCAACACCGAAGCCCTGGAAAAGGTCGGCGTCGAAGCGCCGAAGACCTGGGAAGAGTTCGAGGCGATCGCACCGAAGCTGAAGGAAGCCGGCTACCTGCCGCTCGTCCAGTCGCAGCTGACCTGGCAGTTCACGGAAAACTTCTTCTCGCGCCACAACATCCAGTTCGCGACGAACAACAACGGTTACGACTCGGTCGTCGACACCAAGATCAACATGACGGACCCGAACCTCGTCATGATGTTCACCAAGCTCAAGGCCTGGGCTGACGAAGGCTATTTCGGCTACTACGGCGCCGGCTGGAACGACAACCAGAAGCTCTTCGAAGACGGCAAGGCCGCCTTCTGGATCGGTTCCTCGGGTTCGTTCGGCGGCCTCCAGAAGACCGCGCAGAAGCCGTTCTCGGCAACCTTCCTGCCCTACTGGAACAGCATCCAGGGTGCCGGCACCAACACCTTCATCGGCGGCGCTGCTCTCTTCGCCATGTCCGGCAAGCCGGAAGCCGAAAACAAGTGCACGGCCGACTTCTTCCAGTTCCTGACCTCGCCGGAAGTGCAGAAGTTCTACCACGAGGCCACCGGCTACGTCGCCATCACCAAGGCAGCCTATGAACTCGCGAAGTCCGAAGGCTATTACAAGGAAAAGCCGGCTGCCGAAGTCGGCATCCAGCAGTTGATGCTCAAGTCCGGCGACTGGTCGAAGGGCTACCGCCTCGGCTTCTACCCGCAGATCCGTGAAATCATGGAACGCGAATACGGCCGCATCTTCGCTGGCGAAACCTCCGTCGAAGACGCCCTGAAGACGATCGAGACCGAAGCGAACGACCTGCTCGCCCGCTTCGCCAAGACCGCCGGCTGATCCGTCGCTCGCCTGAAATCCGTGCCGGGGGCTGAAGCTCCCGGCACGCCGCTATGAAGGTGGCCCCATGAAGCGCGTGCAGTTTTCCTCGCCCTATCTGCCCTATCTCTTTATCGCACCGCAGATGGCGATCATCTTCGTGTTCTTCTACTGGCCGTCCGTACAGGCGATCCAGTCGTCCTTCTATCTCGAAGACCCGTTCGGTTTCGGCTCGACCTTCGTCGGCCTGTCCAACTATGTCGATGCGCTGGGCTCTGCGCAGTACCAGTCGATTGCCCGCTTCACGGTGGTCTTCACCGCGCTGGTGACCTTCCTCTCGCTCGGGTTCGGCATGCTGCTCGCCGTCAAGGCCGATGCGGTGCTGAAGGGCAGCTCGACCTACAAGACGCTGCTCATCTGGGTCTACGCCATCGCCCCGCCCGTCGCCGGCCTGATGGGCATGATGTTCTTCGACCAGCATATCGGCCCGCTGGTGAAGTTCGCCGCCCTTTTCGGCTGGGACATGAAGGTCGGTCTCAATTACAATGACACCGCCTTCGCAATGATCGCCGTCTCGGTCTGGAAGCAGATCCCGTACAATTTCATCTTCATTCTCTCGGGCCTCCAGAGCATTCCCGTTTCGGTGCGCGAAGCTGCCGCCATCGATTGCCGCTCGGGCGTGCGCCGCTTCTGGACGATGACGCTGCCGCTGCTGGCGCCCACCGCCTTCTTCCTGCTCATCATCAACATGACCTATGCGCTGTTCGACACGTTCGGCGTCATCGACGTGATGGTGAAGGACAAGGCCGCCAACAACCCGATCACGCTGGTTTACAAGGTCTATATGGACGGGTTCCGCGGCAACGATCTCGGCGGTTCCTCGGCCCAGTCCGTCATCCTGATGATCGTCGTCTTCGTGCTGACTGTCTTCCAGTTCCGCTTCATCGAGCGGCGCGTGCACTACAATTGAGAGGGCGAGCCCCATGAACCGCATCCGCCTTTTCGATCATCTGGTGCTCATGTTCGGCGTCTTCATCATGGTGGCGCCCGTCGTGGTCGCCTTCATGACCTCGACGCACGAGGCCGCCGACATTCACCGCAACGGCCTTTCGCTGACCTGGGGCGACCATTTCGCGGAAACCTACGACAAAGTCCTGACGCGCAAGGGCGGTTTCACCGGCGAGATCACCGGCGCCCGCATGATCTGGAACTCCATGATCCTCGGCGTGGGCTTTGCGGCCGGCAAGATCGTCCTGTCGATGCTCGCCGCCTATGCCATCGTCTATTTCCGCTTCAGGCTCGGCACGCTGTTCTTCTGGATGATTTTCACGACGCTGCTGCTGCCGCTCGAAGTGCGCATCGTCCCCTCCTACGAGGTGATGAACAAGCTGGCGCTCACCAACACCTATACCGGCCTCATCGTGCCGCTCCTGGCGTCGGCCACCGGCACCTTCTTCTTCCGCCAGTTCTTCAAGTCCGTGCCCGAAGAGCTGCTGGAGGCCGCGCGCATCGACGGGGCGGGGCCGTTCAAGTTCTTCATCGACGTGCTGGTGCCGCTCTCGCGCACCATGATCGCGGCGATCTTCATCATCATGTTCGTCTATGGCTGGAACCAGTATCTCTGGCCGACGCTGATGACGACCGACGAGCGCTTCTTCACGCTGGTGCGCGGCATCAAGCAGATCCTGCTCGTGTGGGTCGGCTCCAACATTCCCGATTACAACGAGGCCTTTGCGCTGGCGATCCTCGCCATGCTGCCGCCGGTCATGATCGTGCTGATCTTCCAGCGGTGGTTCATCAAGGGCCTCACCGAAAGCGACAAGTAAGGAGACAGTCCGATGGCATCGATCGGCATTCGCGACGTATCCAAGATCTATAATGGCGGCGTGACCGCGGTCAGCGCCGTCAATATCGACATCGCCGACGGCGAATTCATCGTGCTCGTCGGCCCCTCGGGCTGCGGAAAATCGACGCTTTTGCGCATGGTCGCGGGACTGGAGACGATCAGCCAGGGCGAGGTGACGATCGGCGGGCGCACCGTCAACGATATCGACCCGGCCGATCGGGACATCGCCATGGTGTTCCAGAACTATGCGCTCTATCCGCACATGACCGTTTACGAAAATCTCGCCTACGGCCTAAAGAACCGCCGCACGCCGAAAGCGGAGATCGAAGCGCGCGTGGCGGAAGCCGCCCGCATGCTCGAACTCCAGCCCTATCTGGAGCGCAAGCCGCGCGCGCTTTCGGGCGGCCAGCGCCAGCGTGTCGCCATGGGACGCGCCATCGTGCGCAAACCCTCGGCCTTCCTGTTCGACGAACCGCTGTCGAACCTCGACGCGAAGTTGCGCGTCTCCATGCGCGGCGAGATCAAGCGCCTGCAGCGCCGCGTCGGCACGACCTCGATCTACGTCACCCATGACCAGCTCGAAGCGATGACGCTCGCCGACCGGCTCGTCGTTCTCTCGGGCGGCAGGATCGAGCAGATCGGCCGTCCGCTCGATGTCTATCACCGCCCGGCAACGACCTTTGTCGCAAGCTTCATCGGCTCGCCAGCCATGAATCTCGTCAACGGCGAAGTGCATGGCAGCAAGCTCGCGCTCGGTCCGGCGCTGATCGATCTCGGCGCCGCCGTGCCGACTCAGGGTGCCGTCACCGTCGGCCTGCGTGCCGAAGACCTGCGCCTCCATGACGATGGGCAGGGCGGCCTGCCGTTCCGCATCGACTATGTCGAGGAACTCGGCGCCCAGCGCCTCGTCCATGGCATGGTCGGCGACCAGCCGCTTGTCGCGGCCCTCTCTTCGGAAATCCCGTTGCCCGAAACGGCATCGCTTTCCATCGCACCGTCGCGGCTGCATTTCTTCGATACGGCAAGCGGCCGGCGCATCGACTGGTCGGCCGAGGCGGCCGGGCCGGTCGCGGCTGCCGTCGTCTCGGAGGTCGTGGCATGATGATCCGCACCACCGTAGACCGGCTCGCCGCCCCGAGCGAAGATGACCGCAAGGCGATTGCCACGCTGGAAAAATCCATTGCCGCCCATGATGGCCGCATGGCGGAGCTTGCCTGCATGAATGCGGTGGAGGCGGGTGGAAGCGCCGAACGCGCCGAGCCGCTGCCGTTCCCCCTCACCGTCGCCGCCTGGAACCTGGAGCGCTGCCTCTTTCCGAAGCAGAGTGCCGACCATCTTGGCGTCACCGGCGCCGAGGTCGTGCTGCTCTCCGAAATGGATGACGGCATGGCGCGCACGCGGCAGGCCCATACGACGGCTGAACTCGCTGACGAACTTGGCATGGCCTATCTGTACGGCGTGGAGTTCATCGAACTCGGTCTCGGCTCCGATACGGAGCTGGAATTCTGCAAGGATAATTTCAACAGCCGTGGCCTGCACGGCAACGGCCTGCTTTCCACCGTGCCGCTGCATCAACCTTTCCTGCACCGCTTGGCAGGCGAGCGCCTGTGGTTCATGGGCGAGGTCGATCAGCCGCGGCTGGGCGAGCGCATGGCGATCGGC
Organism: Shinella sp. CPCC 101442; assembly: GCF_024704725.1. GTDB lineage: Bacteria > Pseudomonadota > Alphaproteobacteria > Rhizobiales > Rhizobiaceae > Shinella. The sequence goes on from NZ_JALIQS010000004.1 coordinate 282,652, forward strand.
GCCGTCATCAACACCGAATCCGGTCCGCTCGTGCTCGTCTCCACCCATCTGGAGAGCGCCACGACGGCCACCTGGCGCGAACGGCAGGTCGTCGACCTGATGGACGCAGTTGATGCCGCTTTCCCTGGCCTACCCGTTCTCATCGGCGGCGATCTCAACACCGGCAACCATGCCGGCGGCGATTTCGAGGCGGAGGGTCTTTTCACCCGCTCGGCCGAGCGTGGCTTTACCCGCCATGGCGGCCCGCTCGATGGGATGACGACGCGCCCGAGCCTCATCACCCGCTGGCCGGAACGCGCCATGAAGCTCGACTGGTTCCTGTCGCGCGGCCTTGCTGTCTCTGAGACGGCAATCGTCTCGTCGCTCTCTCCCTCCGGCCGGCCGCTGTCCGATCATGACCTCATCACCTGCCGGATCGATGGCTTCGCCTGAAATATGACGGATATTTAAAATTCGATCGATTGCTTGAACGGCGCTGTTACCCGCTTCGGCTAGTCTTTCCCCGGATTGTAAGGGGGATAAGATGGTCTTCAAGCTGATGTTCGTTGCGATGGTCGGTGCCGCCATGCGCTCGCGTTCGACCGAGGAGAAAACGCCTCGGCCGTTGGTCGCGGCTTCGCTCGATGACTTGGAAATGGCGCCGAGCCCGATCGAACCGTCATGGATACTGGAAGGAAACCCCGAGGCGCGGCTTTCGCTGCATTCGCGGGCCTATGACGAGCAGGCGACGACAGCGATCTGGGATTGCACGGCCGGCACCTTCCGCTGGTACTTCGGCTGGGACGAGACGGTGATGATCCTCGAGGGTGAAGTTCACATCACCGCCGAGGATGGCAGCCAGCGCACGCTGAAGGCCGGCGATATCGCCTATTTCCCCGGCAAGAGCTGGGCGACCTGGCGCATCGACACCTACGTCCGCAAGATCGCCTTCTGCCGCAAGGAGTTTCCCGCGCCCGTCAACCTGGCGCTGAAATTGCGCGACCGCCTGCGCGGCGGCAGTCCACCTTCCGGCGGTCTCGCCGCCTGACATTTTCAATACTGCATCAAAAATCCGGTATTGTATGTTGCCGGATGTGCTGTAAGCCATATTCACTCAACCCCGGAGGGTGTGCGGTGGTGGCTATATGGTTTGTCAGGCTGGCAATTCTTCTGCCTTTTTGCATGGGTCTTTCCGCCCGGGCCGATGATTTCGATCCGGCCCGCATCGCCTCAGACAGCGAATGGCGCATCATCGTCAGTCCCTATATTTGGGCGGCGTCGCTGAAGGGGGATGCCAAGCTTGCCGGCCGAACCACGGGCGTCGATGTGCCCTTCAGCGATGTCCTCGGCCATCTCGATTTCGCCGCGATGGGCAATATCGAGGCGACCAACGGCCAGTGGGGCGTCTATTTTGACGGCCAGCATGTCGTCACCAGCCAGGATGAGGAGGTATTCCACCACCAGCTTGGCCTCGATATCCAGACGACAGTTCTTTCGGCCGGAGCCTTCTACAAGGTCTACGAGGAGCAGCTTGGCGGCGTTACCGTGTTCGGCCAGCCGCGCCGCTTCTCCGTCGAGCCGACCGTCGGCGTGCGGTGGACCCGCCTCAGGGCGACGGTCGATGCCGGTTTCCTTGAAACGACGAAGCGGGCCGATTGGACTGATCCGTTCGTCGGCTTCCGCGTAAATGCCGATCTCAACGACCGCTGGACCCTCAACGCCGAGGCCGATGTCGGCGGTTTCGGCATTGGCTCGAAGCATAGCGTGAACGCCCAGGCCTATCTCGGCTATCGTACCCACATGGGAAGCCTGCCGACCATTCTTCGCGTCGGCTACCGCATGCTCTCGCAGGACTACGAAGGTGACGATTTCACCGGCAACACCTTCAAATGGAACGTGACCCAGCACGGGCCGGTTGTCGGCCTGTCCATCCGCTTCTGACGCAGGGAGAAAACCATGCGACGTACGATTCTCCTTAGAGCCAAGACGGTCTTCCTGGCGCTGGCCGCGTCTTGCATGGCGCTTGCGCCGGTTGCAGAGGCCTGCACACGCTTCGTCTATCATGGTTCCAATGATAACGTCATCACCGCCCGCTCGATGGACTGGAAGCTCGACGTCGCCACCAACCTCTGGGCCTTTCCGCGCGGCATGGAACGTAACGGCGAGGTGGGACCGAACTCGCTGAAATGGACCTCGAAATACGGCAGCGTCATTGCAACCGGCTATGACGTATCTACGACGGACGGCATGAACGAGCGTGGCCTCGTGGCCAATGTGCTGTGGCTGGTGGAATCGGACTATCCGAAAATCGATGGAAACAAGCCAGGCCTCACGATTGCGGCCTGGGCGCAATATGTGCTCGACAATTTCGCGACGGTCGACGAAGCCGTATCCGAGCTCGAGAAAGAGCCTTTCACAATCGTGTCGGACAGCGTGCCCGGCGAGGAGCGACTGACGACGCTGCATCTGTCCATTTCGGATTCGACCGGCGACAGTGCGATCATTGAATATATCGACGGCAAGCAGGTCATCCACCACGATCGCGCTTACCAGGTGATGACCAATTCGCCGGTCTTCAACCAGCAGCTGGCGCTTAACAGCTATTGGAAGCAGATTGGCGGGACGGTCATGTTGCCGGGTACCAATCGCGCTTCCGACCGTTTTGCGCGTGCATCTTTCTATGTGAATGCCATCCCAAAGGCCGAGGACCCGAACCGCGCGCTAGCCAGCGTCTTCAGCGTCATCCGCAACGTATCCGTGCCCTTCGGCATCACGACACCGGACGAGCCGAACATTTCCTCGACGCGCTGGCGCACCGTCGCCGATCACAAGCGTGGCCTCTACTTCTTCGAATCCGCCCTGACGCCGAACACCTTCTGGGTCGATCTGAAGAAGATCGATTTCACGCCGGAGACCGGCAAGGTGCTGAAGCTCGATCTCGGCAAGGATCAGGATCACACCTATTCCGGCGATGCCACGACGGATTTCGTGCCCACCGAGCCCTTCCACTTCCTCGGCCTGCAGCTCTGATCCTTTTGCAGGACCGCCGGAGATGCGCCGATTTCGCCGCTCCGGCGTTGTCTTCGCGCCTGCGACATCCTAAATGTGTCGGGCATTGCTGAGGGGACTTTCATGGCTAAGATCAAGAACGTCGCGGTCCAGATGGACCACGTGTCAACCATCAATATCGCGGGCGATTCCACCTTCGCCATGAGCCTCGAGGCGCAAAGCCGCGGCTACAAGCTCTTCCATTATACGCCCGATCGCCTGAGCCTGCGCGACGGCACGGTTTACGCGATCGTCGAGCCGATGGAGCTGCGCGACATCAAGGGCGATCACTATACGCTGGGCACGCCCGAACGGGTCGATCTGTCCACGATGGATGTGGTGCTGCTGCGCCAGGATCCGCCCTTCGACATGTCCTACATCACCTCGACGCACCTTCTGGAGCGCATCCATCCGAAGACCCTCGTCGTCAACGACCCGGCCTGGGTGCGCAATTCGCCGGAGAAGATCTTCGTCACCGAATTCGCCGACCTGATGCCGAAGACGCTGATCACCCGCGATCCCGCCGAAATCCGCCGCTTCCGCGACGAGATGGGCGACATGATCCTGAAGCCGCTCTATGGCAATGGCGGCGCCGGTGTCTTCCATTCCACCAAGGACGACCGCAACCTCTCCTCGCTGCTCGAAATGTTCGGCCAGATGTTCCGTGAGCCCTTCATCGCGCAGCAGTATCTGCCGGATGTGCGCAAGGGCGACAAGCGCATCCTGCTCGTCGATGGCGACCCGGTCGGCGCGATCAACCGGGTGCCGGCGGAACACGACGCCCGCTCGAATATGCATGCCGGCGGCCGCCCCGAGCCGACCGAACTGACAGCGCGCGAAAAGGAAATCTGCGCCCGCATCGGGCCCTCCCTGCGCGAGCGCGGCTTTCTGCTCGTCGGCATCGACGTCATCGGCGACTACATGACCGAGATCAACGTGACCTCGCCGACCGGCCTGCGCGAAGTGAAGAAGTTCGGTGGCGCCGATATCGCCGCCCTCCTCTGGGACGCGATCGAACGCAAGCGCTGAGCCGCGTTCCACGCGCCAAAACGTTTTTCCGGGGCGCTCCGTTCGCGAACGTCCCGGCTTCGTTCCGCAAATACAACCGGCCACAACCGTCGCGCGGAAAATTGCTCGGCAAGTTCTATAATTGTTCTTGTTTCATTCCAGCTTTCATGCCAGATTTCCAACTGCAACCCAGAGGCGGGTGGGCGGGCTGTTTTCGGCATAAAAGTGTTGCGGCGGTCCCGCGCCATGATGGCGCGCCGCGCTGCAGGACGGGCGGGGCGATCATGGTGGCACGGGTCGGTACGATTGCGTTTCAGGGCATCGAGGGCGTGCCTGTCGATGTGCAGGTCATGGTGGCGCCCGGAAAGATGGGCATGCAGATCGTCGGCCTGCCGGACAAGGCGGTCGCCGAAAGCCGCGAGCGGGTGCAGGCCGCTCTCCACGCCTCCGGCCTCTCGCTGCCGCCCAAGCGCGTGACGGTCAATCTCGCGCCGGCGGACCTGCCCAAGGAGGGCAGTCACTACGATCTGGCCATCGCGCTCGGCCTCATGGTCGCGCTCGGCGCCGTGCCGGCGGACGCGCTGGAGGATTTTCTCGTCATCGGCGAGCTCAATCTCGACGGTACGATCGCAGCCGTCGCAGGCGCTCTTCCAGCCGCCATGGGTGCCAATGCGCTCGGCAGGGGGCTCATCTGTCCGGCGGAGAATGGCGCGGAGGCGGCCTGGGCGGGCGGCGGGCTCGATATCCTCGCGCCGCGCAGCCTGATTGCGCTCGCCAATCATTTCAAGGGAACGCAGGTTCTTGGTCGTCCGACGCCGGCGATCCGCGCCGCGCCGGGAGACCTGCCCGATCTCTCGGACATTCGCGGGCAGGAAAGCGCCAAGCGCGCGCTGGAGGTGGCGGCCGCCGGCAGCCACAATCTCCTGATGGTCGGTCCGCCCGGTTCGGGAAAGTCGATGCTCGCGGCGCGGCTCGCCGCCATCCTGCCGCCGCTCGCTCCGGCCGAGCTGCTCGAAGTGTCGATGATCCATTCCATCGCCGGCCAGCTCTCGGGCGGGCGGCTGTCGGATCGCCGTCCCTTCCGCACGCCGCACCATTCCGCCACCATGGCGGCGCTGGTCGGCGGCGGCCCGCGGGCGCGGCCGGGCGAAGTCTCGCTCGCCCATAACGGCGTGCTCTTCCTCGACGAGCTGCCGGAGTTCACGCCGCAGGCGCTCGATGCGCTACGCCAGCCGCTCGAAACCGGCGAATGCATCATCGCGCGCGCCAACCACCGTGTCAGCTATCCCGCCGCCGTCCAGCTCGTCGCGGCGATGAACCCCTGCCGGTGCGGCATGGCGGGTGAGCCCGGCCGCTCTTGCGCCCGCGGCCCACGCTGCATGAGCGACTACCAGGCTCGCGTTTCCGGTCCGCTGATGGATCGCATCGATATCCGCATCGACGTGCCCGCCGTCTCGGCATCGGACCTTATCCGGCCGATGACCGGGGAATCGAGTGCGGTGGTGGCAAAGCGTGTCGCCCAGGCCCGCGCCCTGCAGGCCGATCGCTTCGCCCGCCTCGGCATGGCTTCGGTGACGAGCAATGCGCGCGCCTCGACCGCCCTCGTGGAGAGGGTCGCGGAACCCGATCCCGGCGGTCTCCAGCTGTTGCGCGACGCGGCGGAGAAGATGCGGTTTTCCGCCCGCGGCTATCACCGCGTCCTCAAGGTCGCCCGCACCCTTGCCGATCTCGACCAAGCCGCGATCGTCGGTCGTATCCATCTGGCAGAGGCGATTTCCTATCGCATCGCAGGCGAACGGCTCGTTTCGGCCTGACGATCTGTGGGATCGGCGCAAGGCAAACACCAAACGGTGTGATGTGTCGTTTGCGAGGTGCTGGCGGTGTCCTTGCATGTGTCCGGCACGGCGGCGCGCTGTTCTGGTCGGTTGTGGCGGATTGCATATTGGCCGGCAAAGGCGGAGCCGGCGGCATCACCGTCATGCCGGCCCTTTGAAAACCGATTCGATATGGTGCCCGTCCGGATCGACGATGAAGGCGGCATAATAGGTGGGGCCGTAGTGCGGGCGCAGGCCGGGCGGGCCGTTGTCGCAGCCTCCGGCGGCGATTGCTGCGGCATGGAAGGCATCGACGGCGGCGCGGCTTGGTGCGGTAAAGGCGGCGTGAAAACCGGGGCCGGGTGCGCGGGCTGCATCGTCATGGGCCTTGAGGGTCAGCTTGTCACCACCGTCAGGTGGCCCGTAGCCGGCGGCCTGGCCGGTTTCGCCACGCCGGAGGTCGGACCACACGCGGACATAGCCGAGCGGCGCCAGCGCCGCGTCGTAGAAGGCGACTGCGCGGTCGATATCGCGAACGCCGAGGGAGAGGTGATGAAGCATGGTCGACGGCCGGTTTGGTCTGGCGGGGACCGCCGCATGGCGAGCCAGGCGGCAGTTCTGTCCGAACTAGCGCATTTCCAGCAAAAGCGCGAAGCGGTTCTGTTGGAAATGCGCCAGGACAAGACGTCAGGGTCTTTTCGCTGCTCGGAGAAAAGCGGAAATGCTCTAGCTGGCGAGCCCTTCGAAGAGCGCGGTCGAGAGATAGCGTTCGGCGAAGGAGGGGATGATGACCACGATGGTTTTTCCGGCATTTTCCGGGCGGCTGCCGACCTTGGCGGCGGCGGCGAGTGCGGCGCCTGAGGAAATGCCGACGGGCACGCCTTCGAGTCTTGCGACAAGACGGGCATTGGCGAAGGCTTCGTCATTGCTGACGGTCACGACCTCGTCATAGACGTCCTTGTCGAGGATGGCGGGCGCAAAACCCGCGCCGATCCCCTGGATCTTGTGCGGGCCGGGGTTGCCGCCCGAGAGCACCGGGCTGTCGGCGGGCTCGACCGCCACGACCTTGAAACCGGGTTTTCTGGCCTTCAGAACCTGACCGACGCCGGTGATGGTGCCGCCCGTGCCGATGCCGGAGACGAGAATATCGACAGCGCCGTCGGTATCGTTCCAGATTTCCTCCGCCGTCGTCTTGCGGTGGATTTCCGGGTTGGCGGGGTTTTCGAATTGTTGGGGAATGACAGCGCCGGGGATGGTGCTTGCCAGCTCCTCGGCCATGGCGATCGCGCCCTTCATGCCCTTCGGTCCCTCGGTCAACACCAGTTCGGCGCCGAGCAGGGCCAGCATCTTGCGCCGCTCGATCGACATGGTCTCGGGCATGGTGAGGATGAGGCGGTATCCTTTCGCGGCGGCGGCGAAGGCGAGCGCAATACCCGTATTGCCGGAGGTCGGCTCGACCAGCGTCGATTTGCCGGGCGTGATCTTGCCCTGCGCTTCCAGCGATTCGATCATCGCGACGCCGATGCGGTCCTTCACCGAGGCGATCGGGTTGAAGAATTCGAGTTTGGCGAGAAGGGTGGCGACGACGCCCTTTTCCTTGGCAAACTTGTCGAGCCGCACGATCGGCGTGTCGCCGATGGTCTCGGTGATGGAGGCGTAAATCCGGCCCCGGCCGGGTTTGCGTGTGTCGCTCATCGGGTTCTCCCTCGTTTCTCGTTGGAGGAAGATAGGAGGGAATGGCGCGCGAGACGAGTCCGGAATTCGCGACAAAAACGCTTCATGCGAAATAATCGATTCACGTACCGACAAAAGCCGGAAAAACCGTCACGCCGCGCGGGTGGCGATATAGGCCGCAGTGCCTGCGAGAATGCCGGCGGCGACGCGGTTCAGCCGCTGCAGCGCCTTCGGCTGCTTGAGCAGGACCCGGGCGCGTGAGGCGAGCGCGATATAGGGCACGACCACGATGAGCAGCACGACGAAGGTCGCGGCAAGCAGCACACCATAGTCCGTGAGGCCGATTGCGCCGAGATCGACCAGCGTCGGAACGAGCGCGACATAGAACAGCATCGTTTTCGGATTGCCGAGCGTCACGAAAAGGCCGGACAGGAAAGACATGCTCACGCTGGTCGAGCGCTGCTCCTCGATATTTTGCGGCAACAGGCTGCCCGTCCAGAGCTTCCAGGCAATGTAGGCGAGATAGAGCGCGCCGGCGATCTTGATCACCATGAAGGCGGTCGTAAAGGTCTGGGCGATGAAGGCAAGGCCAAGAATGACCGCCGTCAGATAGACCATGTCGCCGAGGATGAGGCCGAGCCCCATGAAGAAGGTCGGCCGGAAACCGGAGCCGAGCGCGCGGGCGACAATCGCGGTAATACCGGGGCCGGGAATGATGGCGGCGATGAACAGCGCACCGCTATAGGCGAGCAGGACGGCGAGGGTCATGGGAAACTCCTTGGGCGCGCTCCTTCTACGCCTGAAGGCGTTTTTCGACAATGGCCGCATGGCCGGGTGGGTGCCGCATCTGTCGCCTTTTTAGGAGTACGTGGCCGGGTCCGACAAATCCGGTCCTGCGGCGGGAGGGAAATCTTGTCACGGGGACGGGCGCGCGGCTTGTGGCGGCGGGGGGCGATGGATAATCCTTTCCTATCCACCAGGGGAGCCGCATCCGTGCCCGAACTGACCAGCCTTGTCGCCTTCGCCCTCATCGCGCTCGGCATGGTGCTGACGCCGGGTCCGAACATGATCTACCTCGTCTCCCGCTCGATCTGCCAGGGACCGGCGGCGGGCCTCGTCTCGCTCGGCGGCGTGGCACTCGGTTTTGTCTTCTACGTGCTGTCCGCGGCGCTCGGCATCACGGCGCTCCTGATGGCGGTGCCCTATGCCTATGACGTGCTGCGTCTCGCCGGCGCGTTTTATCTGGCCTGGCTCGCCTGGCAGGCGCTGCGCCCCGGCGGCCGCTCGGCCTTCGAGGTGAAGGCGCTGCCGCGTGACAGCAACAGAAAACTTTTTCTGATGGGGCTGCTGACCAATCTCCTGAACCCCAAGATTGCCGTGCTCTATCTTTCGCTGCTGCCGCAGTTCATCGATCCGGCAAAGGGCAGCGTCTTTCTGCAGGCGCTGCTGCTCGGTGGCATTCAGGTCGTCGTCAGCATCAGCGTCAATGCACTGATCGCCGTTTCCGCCGGCTCGATCGCATCCCTGCTGGCCACCCGCCCGCGCTGGGTTCTGGTGCAGCGCTGGCTGATGGGAACGGTGCTGGCGGGATTGGCCTTGCGCATGGCGACGGAAGCGCGTCGCTGATCAGAATTCTGCCATGGGCGGTAGGGCGAAAGGTCGTTCCGGTCGCAGGTTTTCCGCCCCGCGCAGCATGAGCACCATATCGCCGGCATCGGCGAGGGCCTCGCCCTCCCAGTCCAGATGATCGGGCGCGAAATGCACGAGTGCATTGGATGGTGAGATGCGCAGGCTCGCAAGGATGTCGGCAAGCGTGGGGACAGATGCCCCGGCCACGTCGAAAAGCGCGAACACGCCATCCGGCCCGCTCTGCCAGGCGATCACCGTATTCTCGTTCTCCAGCAGGCTTAGCCGAAGGTCCGGCATCAGGGCCGCGTTGAACAGGAACATTTCGGCCTGTCGCAGCGGCGCAAAGCGGTCGGAGACGGGGCGGCGAGCGTTCAGTAGCCGGCGAAGCAACGTCACGTCGGCGTCTCGGGCGATATCGAGGTGCCGCATTGCGCCCACGCGCCCGCCCGTCGGCGCAGGGCCGGCAAAGCGATGTTGCGGCAGCGTTCGAAAACCGTAGTTCTCATAGAGCGTGGGCTTGTCGGTCAAAAGCGCGACGGCTTCGAAGCCTTCGCTGTCGCAATGATCGAGTGCCGCCTCCATAACGGAGCGAAAGAGCCCCTGGCCGCGATAGTCCGGCCGCACCGCGCCGGATTGCAGCCCGGCGGCGCGCACGAAGGTGCCGTCTATGACGAGCGGCATGGAGAAGGCGCTGATATTGGCGATGCATCTGCCCGAAGCGTCGAACCATGCGAAGGGCGCGCTGGTCGGATCGGGGCCGCCGAGCCGGTCCAGCATCGTCACGTCGATGCCGAAGATATCCTCGAGCATGGCTGCGAGCGCTCGCCAGGCGGCCGCATCGCCAAAATAGTCCGTGCGAAAGACAAGACCCTTGCGGTCCGGCATGGTCTCAGCGAACGCCGGTGGAGCCGAAGCCGCCGGTGCCGCGGGTGGTCTCGCTGGCTTGCGTCGTCTCGCGCACGGCGACCTGCGTGACGGGCGCGATCACCATCTGGGCGATGCGCATGCCACGTTCGATCACGAAGGGTTCGTCGCCGAGATTGATGAGCAGGACCTTCACCTCGCCGCGATAGTCGCTGTCGATGGTGCCGGGCGCGTTGAGGCAGGTGATGCCGTTCTTGAAAGCGAGGCCGGAGCGCGGGCGGATCTGCGCCTCGTAGCCGAAGGGGATTTCGAAGACGAAGCCTGTCGGCACCAGCGCGCGCCTGCCCGGCGAAAGCGTCAGCGGCGCGTCGGTTTCCACGGCGGCGCGCAGGTCCATGCCGGCAGCCCCCGGCGTCTCGTAGGCGGGAAGATCGATGCCCTCGCCATGCGGCAGGCGGAGGAGGGCGAGGGACGGTTGTGCGGGGGCGTGCGCGTTCATGCGGCCCATAAGCCGGCCAGGGCGCCACCCCGTCAATTGCATCTTCCGGGCGGAGCCTGTAAAGACGCCGGCAACTCACAGGATATTGCAGAAAAATGGCTGAAACCCTTGCCGAGGCGGTCTCCCGCCGCCGCACTTTCGCGATCATCGCACACCCGGACGCCGGTAAAACCACACTCACCGAAAAGCTGCTGCTGTTCGGCGGCGCCATCCAGCTCGCCGGCGAAGTCAAGGCGAAGAAGGACCGCATCCAGACCCGTTCGGACTGGATGAAGATCGAGCGCGAGCGCGGCATCTCGGTCGTCACCTCGGTCATGACCTTCGAATATGACGGCAAGGTCTTCAACATCCTCGATACGCCCGGCCATGAAGACTTCGCCGACGACACCTATCGTACGCTGACGGCCGTCGATGCGGCCGTCATGGTCATCGACGCCGCCAAGGGTATCGAGCCGCGCACGCTAAAACTCTTCGAAGTCTGCCGCCTGCGCGATATCCCCATCATCACCTTCGTCAACAAGATGGACCGCGAAAGCCGCGACCCGTTCGAAATTCTCGACGAGGTGGAAGAGAAGCTGGCCCTCGACACGGCTCCGGTGACGTGGCCTGTCGGCCGCTCCAAGACGTTCTGCGGCTCCTATCACCTCGCCGACCGCACCTTCCGCGGCTCGGATACGCAGGTGCAGCCGGTGAAGATGGAAGACGTGGCGGATGTCGCCAAACATCTGCCGGAAAACGAGCGGGACGTCTTCTCCGAGGAACTGGAACTCGCCCGCGAAGCCTGCCGCCCGTTCGATCGGGAAGCCTTCCTCGAAGGCCACCTGACCCCGGTCTTCTTCGGTTCGGCGCTCCGGAATTTCGGCGTACGCGATCTCATCAACGCGCTTGGCGATTTCGCACCGCCGCCGCGTGACCAGGTGGCGGATATCCGCAAGGTCCATGCCGCCGAGGACAAGATGACGGCCTTCGTCTTCAAGATCCAGGCCAATATGGACCCGAATCACCGCGACCGCATCGCCTTTGCCCGCGTCTGCTCCGGTATGCTGGAGCGCGGCATGAAGGTGCGCCTTGCCCGCACGGGCAAGCAGATCGGCCTGTCCGCGCCGCAGTTCTTCTTTGCCTCCCAGCGCCAGCTCGCCGATACGGCCTATGCCGGCGACGTGGTGGGCATCCCCAACCACGGCACGCTGCGCATCGGCGATACGCTGACGGAAGGCGAACCGTTGGTCTTCGAAGGCGTGCCGAACTTCGCGCCGGAAATTCTTCGCCGTGTGCGGCTGGAAGACGCGATGAAGGCCAAGAAGCTCAAGGAAGCCTTGCAGCAGATGGCGGAAGAGGGCGTCGTGCAGCTCTTTTCGCCGGAAGACGGCTCGCCCGCCATCGTCGGCGTCGTCGGCGCACTACAGCTCGACGTTCTGAAGGAACGGCTTCAGGGGGAATACGGCCTGCCGGTCTCCTTCGAAATGTCGCGCTTCTCCGTCTGCCGCTGGATTTCCTCCGACAGCCCGGCGGAACTGGACAAATTCGTCACCCAGCGCCGCGGCGATATCGCACGCGACCTCGACGGCGATCCGGTGTTCCTGGCGCAGGACAGCTTCTCGCTGCGCTACGAGGCGGAGCGCTATCCCGCGATCAAGATGGTTGCCATCAAGGAATACCACGTCACCAAGGCGTAACGGATTGATGCCACTTTGCCGCCTGTCACTTTCGGGGTGACAGGCGGCTCTTCATTTGCGAAAAGCATTGCCGAGACAGGGGCGTCCGCCGGAAGGCGGGCTGAGAAGCACCCTTTGAACCTGAACCGGATCATGCCGGCGGAGGGAGTCGAACGGGCGCCGCATCGCTGCGCGCCTCAAGGCCGCCTCCGTCCCAAGGAGGCGTTATGGCCGATACGATCGCAAACATCCTCTCCATCGCGGGCTCGGACCCGTCTGGCGGTGCCGGCATTCAGGCCGACCTCAAGACGTTTGCCGCACGCGGCACCTACGGCATGGCGGTGCTGACGGCGCTGACGGCGCAGAACACGCAAGGGGTTTCCGGCGTGCATCTCGTGCCGCCGGCTTTCGTCGCGGCGCAGATCAGGGACGTCTTTGCCGATGTGCAGGTTCACGCGGTGAAGATCGGCATGATCGCATCGGCCGAGATCGCGGAAGCGATCGCCGGTGCGCTCGCGCGCCATCGCGGCGCGCCGCTGGTGCTCGATCCTGTCATGGTCGCCAAGGGGGGCGCGTCGCTTCTGGCGCGCGAGGCCGTCGAGGCGCTCACGCGCCATCTGCTGCCGCTTGCCACCGTGCTGACGCCGAACCTGCCGGAGGCGGCTGCTTTGCTCGGCGAGGCGGAGGCAGCCGACCGGGAAACCATGGCGGGCCAGGCTAACCGGCTGCTCGCGCTCGGCCCCAAGGCGGTGCTTCTGAAGGGCGGGCACTTGCCGGGCAACCAGTGCCCGGACGTGCTGGCGACGCGAGATAGGCTGCGCTGGTTCGAGGGCGTGCGCGTGCTGACGCGCAACACCCACGGCACCGGCTGCTCGCTGTCGAGCGCGATTGCCGCCGAGCTCGGCAAGGGAAAGACCCTCCCCGATGCGGTGGCGGCGGCAAAAAGCTTTGTCGCCGGCGCCGTGCGCGGGTCGGATGCGCTGGCCGTCGGCTCCGGCCACGGCCCGCTGCATCATTTCCACGCTCTCTGGAATGAGAGCATTTCCAGCCGAAGCGGCATCGCTTCGGCATCGGATAATTCGGCTAAAACAAACCCATAGAATGTTTCCGGTGAAACGGATGTCACCGGAAACATTCTAGCGGTCCGCAAGCGCGAGCCGCAGGCCCATCAGGCCGAGGGCGGCGGCAAAGCTTCGCTGCATCCAGATCATGATCCCGGGACGGCTCAGGACCTGCCGGCGCAGGCCTGCTGCGAGCGCGGCATAGAGCGCGAAGACGACGAAGGTCATGAACATGAAGACGCCGCCGAGGACGAGCATCCGGGCGGTTACATCAGGCGCGTCCGCCGGCACGAACTGCGGTAGGAAGGCGAGGAAGAACAACGAGAGTTTCGGGTTGAAGATATTGGTCAGAATGCCCTTTCGCACGATGCGAGGCGCGCGTTCCGCCGGCTGGTCCGGCCCGAAATCGAGCGTGTTGCTGTTCTTCAAAAGGCTCCACGCGATGAAGATGAGGTAGGCGACGCCGATGTAGCGCAGCACTTCGAAGGCCAGCGCACTGGCATGCAGCACGGCGGCAAGGCCGACGACGCTGGCGAGAATATGGGGAATGATGCCGAGCGTGCAGCCGAAGGCGGCCAGAACGCCGGCGCGAAAGCCGCCGCTGATGCCGAGCGCCAGCGTGTAGATGACGCCCGTACCCGGCAGCAGGATGACGACGAGCGAGGTGATGAGGAATTCGGTGGTCATGTGGTGTTCCCATGCTGAGGAGCGGGCAGGAAACACCGGAGCGACCATCGCGGTCTTGAACGAAATTGCAGGACAAGCAATTCCAGCAAAAGCGTGAAGCGGTTTGCGTCCGGAGTTGCGAAAGGTCCCTAGGTGCGGGCGGCGAGCCAGGCACCCGGCGTATAACCGTAGCGGCGGGTAAAGTTGCGCGTCATATGGCTCTGGTCGGCAAAGCCCGCCTCCGACGCCGCTGCGGCGAGCGGCGTTCCCGTGGCAATCAGCCGGCGGGCGAGTTCGGTGCGGCGCTGGAGCAGATAGGCGTGCGGCGTCAACCCTGTCATGCGGGCGAAATCGCGCACCAGCCGGAAGCGGCCGATGCCGCTTTCCTCGGCGAGTTCTTCGAGGGTGATCGCTGTGGCCGGTGCGCTGTCGAGCCGGTCGCGGGCGCGGCCGATGCTCGAGGTAGCGATGCCGGCGCGCCTTGGCGGGCGTTCGTGCAGCACGGCCGCCAGCAGCAGGAGAAGACGCTCTTCGTGGGCGAGCGGTGCTGCGATGCCGTCCAGCAAGGCGGCGAGGGCTGCTGAGGCCAGGGCGGCCACGCGCCGATCCTCCAGCACCGGTGCATGAAATTCCTCGCGCGGCGGGCCTTCAAAGATGTCATCCGCCGCGGCCGCGACGATCTCCGGTCGGAGATAAAGCATCCGCCAGGCACGCGGCGTGTCGCCGATCGGGACGCCGTCATGGACCTCGCCGGGATTGACGGTGATCGTATTGCCGGCCTCCGCCATCACGCGGCCCCGCCCACTTGCGGATGTCTGAGCGCCGCGTTCGATCATCCCGATGCCGTAGGTGTCGTGGCTGTGGCGCGCGAAGGTGTGGCTGCTGTCAGCGACGACGGCCTCGACGCCGTCGATATCGGTCCGGAAGATCTGGAAGTGCCCGATGGACATGCCTCACTCCCGGGGTGTGCCGGCAAGGGCGGTCGTTTCGCCAAACCAGTCGGTGGCGGAGGAGCACCAGATCTGGCGCGCCGGTTTCAGGCTAGCGCGCTGGTTGATGCTCCCCCAGCGGATGCCCCAGGTTTCGGCATCCTCGCCCGTTCCCGTCGAAAAGAGCGGCGTGCCGCATTCGGGGCAGAAGGACAGCAGGCGCGCACGGCCGCTTTCGGCGATCTTGGTGTAGATTTTTGGCGGGTTGGCGGTGAGGCGCACAGCCGCGCGTGGCGCACGGACGGTCACACGATAGGGCGAACCGGTCAGCCGCTGGCAGTCCGTGCAATGGCAGATCAGCACGGCGCCGGGGTCGATCTCGGCCTCGTAGGTGACGAAGCCGCAATGGCATTGCCCGTCAATGTGCATGAGAAATCCTTCCGCCGCAGCGATGGACGGAAGGATAGGGGCTTGGCGCGTGGCGTCAATGCGCCGGCTTGATGAAGGTGCCGTTGCGAAGCTCGCGCATCGCCTGCTCCAGCTCGGCCTGCGTGTTCATCACGATCGGGCCGTGCCAGGCGACCGGCTCCTGGATCGGCTTGCCGGAGACGAGCAGAAAGCGGATGCCTTTCTCGCCGGCCTGCACCGTTACCTCGTCGCCGGTGTCGAAGACGACGAGCGTGCGGTTGCCGGAGAGGTCGCGGATGTTCAGCTCCTCGCCCTGGAACTCCTTCTCCACCTTCACGCCGAACGGCTTGGACGCGTCCCGGAACGTGCCGGAACCCGCGAAGATATAGGCGAAGGCCGAGCGGTAGGTGTCGACCGGCAGCCGCTTCGTCTGGCCCGGCGGCACGGAGATGTCGAGATAGACGGGCTCGGCGGCGATACCGTCGACCGGGCCGGTCTTGCCCCAGAAGCTGCCGGCGATCACACGGGCCACGGTGCCGTCGTCATCGACGACGACGGGGATATCGCCGGACTTTATGTCCTGGTAGCGCGGCGCGGTCATTTTGAGCGACGAGGGCAGGTTGGCCCAGAGCTGGAAGCCGTGCATCTTGCCGGCGAAATCGCCGCGCGGCATTTCCTGGTGCAGGATGCCGCTGCCGGCGGTCATCCACTGCACGTCGCCCGCGCCCATCACACCGTGATTGCCGAGGCTGTCGCCGTGTTCGACGGAGCCGGCCAGAACGTATGTAATGGTTTCGATACCGCGATGCGGATGCCAGGGAAAGCCGCGGATATAGTCCTGCGGATCGTCGTTGCGGAAATCATCCATCATCAGGAAGGGATCGGTCATCGACGGATCGCCGAAACCGAAGACGCGGTGCAGTTTCACGCCCGCGCCTTCCATGGCGGGGCGGGCAATGCTTTCATGTTTGACGGGGCGTATGGACATGGGAAAGTCCTTTCGTTCGGGGTGTTGAAGCCCTTATACGCCGCAGCCATCGTTCACGAAATCTGGCGCGTGCAGAACGGACTGTTCACAAAATCCTGTTCCGCCGGAAACTGCCGCCGGAGACCATCGTCATCACAATGACACGCATGGTTTCGCCCTGTTTACTTTCGTTAACGCATTTTTACCCATTTGCGTTGAAAATCCGGGCAGTGCCATGGTTAATGCGTCGGGTCGAGCACCGGTTCGCGCCGGTCCAAACAAGCGGGAAGTGTCATGTGCCGTTGGGCAGCCTATCGCGGAGAGCCGCTTTTCCTCGAGGAACTTGTATCCTCGCCCGCGCACTCGCTGATCGAACAATCCCATTGCGCCACCCGCGCCAAGACGGCGACCAATGGCGACGGCTTCGGCATCGCCTGGTATGGCGAACGTCCAGAGCCCGGCCGTTACCGCGATATCCTGCCGGCGTGGTCGGACTGCAACCTGCGCAGCATCGCGCGCCAGGTCCGCTCGCCGCTCTTCCTCGCCCATGTGCGGGCAGCCACCGGCGGCGGCACGCGGCGCGACAATTGCCATCCCTTCGTGCAGGGCATCTGGTCCTTTATGCACAATGGCCAGATCGCCGATTTCGAGCATCTGCGCCGCCCGCTCGAAACGATGCTGGACAACGACCTCTACCACGCCCGCACCGGCTCGACGGATTCGGAGCTTCTCTTCCTGCTGGCGCTGCAGTTCGGCCTTGCCCGCGATCCGCTGGGCGCCATGGCCGAGACGATCGCCTTCGTGGAGCGCCTCGCCGCGCATCTGGAACGCCATGTGCTCGTACGCTTCACCGCCGCCTTCACGGATGGTCAGCAGCTTTATGCGGTGCGCTACGCCACGGACTACAAGGCCCCGACACTCTATGCCGCGCCGATGGGCGAGACGGGCGGGTACTGCCTCGTTTCCGAGCCGTTGAACGACGATACGGAAGCCTGGGTGGAAATTCCCGATGGCAGCGCCGTGGTGCTCGGCGAAAACGGCGTCGACGTGCGCATCTTCTCACCCGCCGGCCGGCCGGCAAGCGCCATGGACGCAAAGCTCAGCCTCGTCAGGTAAGTCTTGCCGCGATCCAGTCGGCGAGACGACCCGCGACGTCGTCCTTGGCAAGCTCCGGCCATGCCTCGATGCCATCGGCCGTGATCAGCTTCACGCTGTTGCGCGTGCCGCCCATGATGCCGGTTTCCGGTGAGACGTCGTTGGCGACGATCAGGTCGGCGCCCTTCTTCTGAAGTTTGATCCGGCCGTTGCTTTCGACATCCTGCGTTTCGGCGGCAAAACCGACGACGACTTTCGGACGCTTCTCGTGGTGTCCGACGGTCTTCAGAATGTCGGGGTTTTCCGCCAGCATCAGCGGCGGCGGGCCTTCGCCCGGCTGCTTCTTGATCTTTTCCATGTTCGGCGTTGCCACGCGCCAGTCCGCGACGGCCGCGACCATGACGGCGATATCCGCCGGCAGCGCGGACAACACGGCGTCCAGCATTTCCGAGGCGCGCTCGACATGGATGACCTCGACGCCCGGCGGATCGGCAAGCGTCACGGGGCCGGAGACGAGTGTCACGTCGGCACCGAGCCGGGCAAGGGCCGCCGCGATGGCGTGGCCCTGCCGGCCGGAGGAGCGGTTGGCGATGTAACGCACCGGGTCGATCGGCTCATGCGTCGGACCCGATGTGACCACGGCCTTGCGGCCGGAAAGCGGTTTGGCGCCATCCTCGAGCAGGCGCTCGGCTTCAGCGACGATCTCCAGCGGCTCGGCCATGCGGCCAAGCCCGGCTTCGCCGCTTTCCGCCATCTCGCCGGCATTGGGGCCGATGAAGGTGAGGCCATCCTTGCGCAGCGTCTCGACATTGCGTCGCGTGGCCGGATGTACCCACATCTTCGGGTTCATGGCGGGCGCCACCAGAACCGGCCGGTCGGTGGCGAGCAGGATGGTGGAGGCGAGATCGTCGGCAAGGCCGTTGGCCATCTTCGCCATCAGGTCGGCCGTGGCGGGTGCGACGACGATGAGGTCGCAGTCGCGCGCCAGCCGGATATGCCCGACATCCTGCTCGTCCTCGCGCGAAAACAGCTCCGTATAGACATGACCCGACGATAGCGCGCCGACGGCGAGCGGCGTCACGAACTGCTGCGCACCCGCCGTCATGACCGGCCGAACCTCCGCACCGCGCTCGCGAAAACGGCGGATGAGGTCAAGGCTCTTGTAGGCGGCGATGCCGCCGGAGATGACGAGGAGGAGGCGTTTTCCTGCAAGCGGCATGACGGATCCCGGGCTCATGAGGCACAAGACCGTCCCCAGACAGGACGGTCATCCCGTCCTACCCCGTTGCCGCGGCATTTCCAAGTCTCGGCCGGCGACGGACGTCTCAGTGGCAGACCTTCACCTTCTTGATGACGAGGTTGCCGTAATAGTCGTATTTCTTGATTTTCTTCCAGAAACATTTCGGCTTGTGGCCGTAGTAATGGGTGACGTGTTCGACGCCGCCCGACATGCGCAGACCGGAGACATCCGGCATCACGCCCGCAGATACGGACACGGAAAAGAAGCTGAAGGACAAGGCGGCAATCGTGGAAACAAGCATGATCCTGCGCATGGGACGGCTCCCCTTTGGCCCTTGGAGAATACGGTCTTGCACTGCAATTCGCCGGTCGATCCGGCTTTGCTAAAGTAACACCTTCGCGCATTGCCGCAAGCGGTCGGCGCGGGCCAACACGGGGTGGTTTTGCACTCAGGCCCCTTCGTCGGGAATATTGAGCACATGGCCGCAGGCCTTGCAGTGCACGGCATCGGCATCATGGCGCGAAAGACCGCATTCAGGACAGGGGAATGTCACCTTGTAGGGTCGGACGATCGCTTGCGCGAGGCGCACGAAAAGCGAAATACCGACGATCATCGTGACGATGGAGGTGAGTTTTCCGAGCGTGCCGGGCAGCGTGATGTCGCCGAAGCCCGTCGTCGTGACCGTCGCGACGGAGAAATAGAGCGCATCGACAAAACCCGCGAACCCTTCGGCGCCGTAGAAGAAGTTGGCGTAGACGAAGCCGGTGACGAGGAAGAGAAAGACGAGAAAGTTCACGCAGGCCTGGATGACGTCTTCCAGATAGCCATAGCCGAAGCGGCGCAAAAGCAATGTCACGAGCTTGCTCTGGCTGATCGACCAGATGCGCAGGACACGCAGGAAGGCGAAATTGTGCAACTGGTTCGGAAAGAGCAGCGTGCCGAGAATGACGATGTCCACCCAGGTCATCGGCCTGAGCGCCCAGTACCGCAGGTTCGGCGCAATCAGCGCCCTTGCGCCAAGCTCGAAGGCGATGACCGCCGCAATGGCATAGTCGAGGATGACATAGGCCGAGCCGGTGCGCAGATACGGCCCGGCGATGAAGAAAATCAACACCACGATGTCGATGAACAGCATAGCAAGCTGAAACCGCACTGCCTCCCGGTCACGCCCGAAATAGAGCCCGCGCAACTGGCGGCGCGTCCGTTCGAGAAAGGATGGCGGTTCGGTTGCGATTAGCGGTTTGTCGATCATGCCGAAAAGACTAGCGCCGGGCGGGTGCCGGTCAAGCGGCGTATCAGAAGTTCGCTTTCAGCGTCGCAAGGAAGCTGCGGCGGGGGCCGGGAACGTCGAAGGCCATGTCGACATGGTTGTCGAAGATGTTGAGCAGCGTCAGGCCGAGTTCGAGATGCCCGGTTTGGGATTTCCAGGTCAGCGCCGCATCGGTCGTCGTATAGCTGTCGATATCGATGACGAAGGGGCCTGAGTCGAGATCGTAGCCCTGCACGCCCGTACGCTCGCCGACAAAGGTCTGGGCGAGACTGAAGGTGATGCGCGACGGGTGCACATAAGTGAAGCCGACCTGCCCGACATAGTCGGGCACGAGAGGAACGGGGAGGTCCCCGCCGGTCAGGAAGGTCGTATCCTTGCTGTCGTACCAGGTGAAGGAGCCGAACAGCCCGAGCCCTTCGCCCACCCAGTAGTTGGCGCTGACATTCACGCGATCGATTTCGCCGGTCGCTGTCTCGAACGCGCTTGCGAAGCCCGGAGCGCCGATGCTGGAGCCATCGAACGTGACATGCTGGTAGTCGAGCGAGGTGAAGAAGCGATCGCTCCACTCCGCGTCCCAGCGCACCATCGTCGTGTCTTTTTCACCCTGGATGAAGAGCGGAATACTCAGCGGCACAAGGCCGACCGTGGAGACGGGCGAGAGCGTCTGGGTAACGGGATATTGCGTATCGCGGCGATAGGCGGCGCGCAGCCAGTGGTTTTCGACCGGCGTCCAGGCAATGCCGAAGCGCGGATCGACTTCTTCCAGCGTTCCGCTCTTCGAATCGAACCAGGAATAGTAGGCGCCAGCCTGAAGCTTCAAGTCGTTGGACACATCGAGTGTCGCATCGGCGTAGAGCCGCGCGGCGCGCCAGTCGGACGGGTAGCCGTATTCCGAGATAAGGTCGTCCGCCGGCCGGTTGAAATAGCGCGCGACGTTCCATGAGGTGCTGTCATACAGTTCCGCGCCGTAGCGCATCGTGAACGGGCCCACGCCAAAAAGGTGGCTTACGCCGCCACTCAGGCTTTTGGCCTCCGATGTCTGTTCGAACGTATACCCGCCGTCGCCTTCGGGATTGATATCCCAGTCGAAGCCTTCGTAGTGTTCGAGCGACGTGCTGTGTTCGTACATGGCGAAGGCCTGGACGACGTTCTTTTCGGAAATCGTGTGGCTCCATCCGCCGCCGATCGTGTCGCCCTTGCTGGTCAAGGCATCGTTTGGCGTCGGGTAGAACAATTGCCCGGGATAGCCGATGCGTGCCCGGTTGAGATGACCGAAGAGATAGACATTGTCCGCAAGCGTCGGGCGCAGGCCGAGCTCGAACGCCCCGCCTTCGAAATCGTTTCTGTCGTTCTCGCGCACGCTTTCCGGCCGGGAGATCTGGCCCATGAAATTGTAGCTGAGCGGGACGACGTCGTAATTGGTGCCGTGGAAGCTGACGTCGCCGTTCCAGCCGGTGACCCCGGGCTGGGCGGAAAAGCCGCCGATCACCGAGGTCTCGAAGAACGCCCGGCTTTCAATGGAGTTGGCGCGCTGCTGCGAGGCGACGCCGAGCGGATCGAGCAGGAAGTTCTGGATGTTGGTCGGCAGGAAGATCGAGCCCGAACCGTAGCGATAAAGGCCGCTCGGCGGCGTGACGACGAACGGGCTGAGCTGGCCGGCGGACTGTTCGTCATCATAGCTGGCGGCCAGGAACGGATCGTAGGCGCGCGCCTTGTGGTACTTGCCCCATTCGTCCAGGCCGAGATTTTCCAGCGCGTCGCCGAGTACCGAGGAGGCCTGCCGGTGTACGTCATAGCCGGAATAGAAGCCGCCGCGTGCCTGGCGCCGGCGCAACCCCTCGCGCGCGTCGCGGATCGCATCGTCGGCGCGGAACTGGTCGATGGCGACACCCGCACGGATCATGGCGATCGAGGGATTGTCCTTGTCGAAGCGGTCGGCATTGTCGAGCGCCTGTTCGGTCTCCTGGACCGCGCCGCTCTGGTAGCTGGCAATGGCAAGGCCGATCAGCGCGCCGCCATAGGTCGGGTTGATGGCGGCGGCCTCGAGAAGAACCTTCTTGCCCTCCTCCGTCTTGCCCATGCGCAGGAGATAGCGCCCCTTGGCGGCGAGCACGGCATAGGTGTTGGGGTCCAGCGCCTCCGCCGCGTCCAGTTCGCGCTTCGCGTCCGCCATCTGTTCGTGGCCCATCAGGAAGAGCGCGTAGTTGGTGCGCACGGCGATGTTTTCGGGATTGAGCGCGACGGCGCGGCGGTGCGCCGCATCCGCCTCCATCGTGGCATCACGGTCGCTCTGGACGCCGGCGAGGTCGTCCCAGGCCGCGTCGTCGCCGGGGGCGATCTCGATTGCGCGTTTCAGGTCGGCGAGCGCCCCGTCGATATCGCTCGAAATGACGGAGCGGTAGCGGGCGTTCGTTGTCAGATAGCCGACATCGTCAGGGTCGATCGAGCGGGCACGGTCCAATGCCGCGCGGGCCTCGTCGCGCCGGTCGAGTTCGAGGGCAAGGCTCGCGCGCATCGCCGGCAGGCCGGCATCGTCCGGGAACCGTTTCTCGGCCTGTGCCAGAAGGGCGATCGCGGCGGCCTGTCCCTGCAGATGCGCGACGACCGAAGCCTGCACGGAGGCTTCGCCGGGTGTGGCGGGCGTGCGGGTGAGATAGGCCGGCACCTTCTTCTTGTCGGGATAGGCGAGCGACGACGCGATCCATTCGCCATAGTCGGCCATCACGCGCCGCTCGCCGGAAAGCCGGGGCCGAGCCTCGCGGAAGAGGCGGATCGCATCGCCATAGCGCAGCGCATTGCCGGCGATCATGGCTTCTACCAGGACGGCGCGGGCCTCCAGCGCCGCGGGAAGGGGGCGCGGCAGATGCGAAAGCGCGTCTTCCGCCACCTGGCGGCCGTCGGCGGGCAGCGCCAGCTCGGCGAGCTTCAGCCAGTCCTCCCGGCTGCGCGAAGCCTCCGGCTTGTCGAGAAGCCGCCGCCTGTCGCCCCGCGCATCGATCGTATTCTCGCCCGAGATCGGCAACGTGATGAACATGCCGCGGATCTCGCCATAGAGCAGTATCTGCTCGCGCTCTTCGAGATTGACGAGCACATATTTGCGGGGGGCCTCGCCAAGGGTCGCCACGGCGCCTTCGCCCTGGTTGACGGTGACGCTGCCATGGGCGTTGCTGAGTTCGACCGTACCTTCGAGCACGGTGAGCGTGGTGCGGGTGCCGTTCGTGTTGAGTGCCCAGTCGGTGCCACGAATGGCGGCTGCCGCGGCAGGGGTGTCGATCACGATACCACTGCCGCCGCGTTGGGCGCGGCCCCAGATCGTGCCGCCCTCGAGGTTCAGCAGGCTGTCGGAGGTGCCGTCGATCTTGCGCACGCGCAATACCGTCTCGCGCGCCATGCGCACCAGCGTGTTATCGGCAAAGCGGATGGCGAGGCTACCCAATGCATTGGTGCGCAGCGTGTCGCCGGCCAGCAGGTCCTGGTTGACTTCGACGCCCTGCCAGTCCTTGGCCTCGACGAACTGGACTTCTTCGCCGCTTTTGCGCTCGACGACGGCACCATCCGCGGTGGAGGCGCGCGGGAGCACATCGGCAAAAGCCGGCACGACACCCCCAACGAACGCCAAGGTGGCAACGCCCAGTCTCAAAGCACGCATGAAATAGTTGATCGTTCACCCTCGAAGGCGACGATATGGGTGCAATTGTTTGGCGTTGTCAACGATGGGCGACAACCGCGTCAGCCGAGTTTCCAGGCGATGTAGACGAGTGTTGCAGCAATGACCCAAAGCGCGATGCGCCCCGATCTGCCATGGCGGGCCTCCGAACGGCCGATGGCCTCGGCGGTATCCGCATCGAAACGCAGCCCTTTTTCGGCCATCGATGTCAGGTCCTGCGAGAATTTCTCGGCCTTGGCGGCGATTTCGGGGGCGGCTTCCGCAAGGCGCAACGCGGCATGCGCACCGTCGCGCAGGTCGGTCAACAGGCGCTTCGGTCCCAGATTGTCCCGGATCCAGTCGCCGACGACCCCTTCGGAAGCTTTCCACATGTTGAAGCGGGGGTTCAGCGTGCGCGACACGCCTTCCACCACGACCATGGTCTTCTGCAGCATGACGAGTTCGGTGCGGGTTTCCATGTCGAAAAGCTCCGTCACCTCGAAGAGTAGCGTCAAGAGCTTGGCCATGGAGATCGTCTCGGCCGGCTGGCCGTGGATCGGCTCGCCGATGGCGCGGATCGCCTGGGCGAAGCTCGCGGTATTGTGGTGGGAGGGCACGTAACCCGCCTCGAAATGCACATTGGCGACGCGCTGGTAGTCTCGCGTGATGAAGCCGTAGAGGATTTCCGCGAGGAAGCGGCGTTCTTTCTTGCCCAGTCTCCCGACGATGCCCATGTCGACCGCGACGACGACGCCCTCAGGGTCGACGAAGAGGTTGCCCTGGTGCATGTCGGCATGGAAGAAGCCGTCGCGCAGCGTGTGGCGCAGGAAGGACTGGATCAGCGTGTCGGCGAGCTTGTCCAGATCATGGCCGGCGGCGCGCAGGCCCTCGACATCCGACATCTTGATGCCGTCGATCCATTCCATCGTGACGACGTCGCGGCCGGTGCGCTCCCAATCGACTTTCGGAACACGGAATCCGGGGTCGCCGCTGGTGTTTTCGCCGAGTTCGGAAAGGGCAGCGGCCTCCAGCCGGAGATCCATCTCGACCTTGGTCGTCTGCTCCAGCGTGCGCGTCACCTCGACGGGCTTCAAGCGGCGCGTGTTGGGCAGGATCTTCTCCTGCAGATGTGCGGCGGCATACATCGCCTCGAGGTCATGGGCGAAGCGCTGACGCACGCCGGGACGGATGACCTTGACCGCCACCTTGCGCTCGCCAGTGGCATCGCGCACCGTCGCGGGATGGACCTGGGCGATGGAAGCGGCCGCGACCGGATCGCCAAAATCCGCATAGAGATCGTCGAGCGTCCGGCCGAGCGACCCTTCGACCGTCGCCACCGCCGCCGCG
The DNA here is from genome assembly GCF_024704725.1 of Shinella sp. CPCC 101442. Classification (GTDB taxonomy): domain Bacteria; phylum Pseudomonadota; class Alphaproteobacteria; order Rhizobiales; family Rhizobiaceae; genus Shinella. Next base: position 307,451 of record NZ_JALIQS010000004.1, read on the forward strand.
CGCGGAAATGTCGCCATGCGGTCCTGAAGGGCGGAAAGCTCGACGGCGATCTCGGCGCCGACGACGTCGGGGCGCGTCGCCAGAAACTGGCCCATCTTCACATAGGAGGGGCCGAGGCGCTCGATGGCGCGGGCAAGCCGGTCGCCCCGGTCTTCACGCGACGCCTTGCGACGCTCGAGGAGGCCGGCGAATGCGTGCGCCGTGCGGGCGAGCGGCGGCATGCCCTCGGTCGGCAGCGCCGAGACGACGCCCTCGCGCACGAGAACCCAGCCCACGCGGGCGAGGCGAAGATAGGCGCCGATGACACTCATGCGAAAAGGCACTGCTTGGGGAGGGGACGAACCATGTTCAGAGCTTCCAGCCCGAATGCAGCGCGGCGATGCCACCCGTGTAATTGGTGTAGCTCACGCGCGAAAACCCGGCGGCGCGGATCATCGCGGCGAAGTCTTCCTGATTGGGGAACTTGCGGATCGATTCCACGAGATACTGATAGGGCTCGGCATCGCCCGTGATCATCTTGCCGAACTGTGGGATCGCGTTGAACGACCAGGCGTCATAGACCTTGTCGAGCAGCGGCATTTCCACCTCGGAGAATTCCAGCACCAGGAGGCGGCCGCCGCGCTTCAGCACGCGATAGGCTTCCGACAGCGCGACATCGATGCGCGGCACGTTGCGGATACCGAAGGCGATCGTATAGGCGTCGAAACTGTTCGCCTCGAAGGGCAGGTCTTCGGCATTAGCCTCGACGAAGTCGAGATTGGCGGAAAGGCCCTTCTTGGCGGCGCGGTCGGCGCCCACGCCGAGCATCGAGCCGTTGATATCGAGCACGGTGGAATGGGCCAGGCGGTCGGAGGCCTCGATGATGCGGAAGGCGATGTCGCCCGTGCCGCCGGCAACATCGAGCGTCCGGTAGGACGCATCCTTGCGCGGGTTGAGGCTTGCGATCATCGCGTCCTTCCAGACCCGGTGCAGGCCGGCGGACATGACGTCGTTCATGATGTCGTAGCGCTTGGCGACCTTGTGGAAGACGTCGTTGACGAGCGCCTGCTTTTCGCCCTCGCGAACCTCGCGAAAACCGTAGGAGGTTGCCATGCCGCCGTCTGCGGATGTGCGCTGTTCCGTCATCGTCGTCTCCATGGGCCGGTCTGTCGCAGCCATATTGCCGCAAAGACCATAGCGAATTGGCTTTGGCCGCGCTATCTGAACGCTTCGCCGGGTATATAGGACATAGATTGCCGAGAGGGAAATGCCGGAGCGCGGCAAATGCGCTCAAGGTTAAATCCCGTTCAAGGAGACGAACATGCCGGAACTGCCGGAAGTGGAAACGGTCAAGCGCGGGCTGGCCCCCGTCATGGAGGGATCGCGGATCCGCCGGGCGGAGCTGCGCCGTCCGGATTTGCGTTTTCCCTTTCCTCCGGCCTTTTCCGAAAAGCTGGAAGGCCGACGCGTCACCTCGCTTGGCCGGCGGGCCAAATACCTGCTGATCGATATCGAGGGCGGCGATGTCGTCATCGCCCATCTCGGCATGTCCGGCTCCTTCCGGGTGGAGGGGGCGGAGGTTGCCGAGACGCCCGGCGAATTCCACATGCCGCGCAGCAAGGACACGCGCCACGATCACGTCGTCTTCCATCTGGAGACGCCCGAAGGCGAGCGCCGGGTCGTCTACAACGACCCGCGCCGCTTCGGCTTCATGGATCTCGCCAAACGCGAGGACCTTGCCGGCCACGCCTTCTTCCGCGATCTCGGCGCGGAGCCGACGGGCAACACGCTCGATGCCGATTATATCGCTGCAAAATTCCGCGGCCGGCAGACGCCGTTGAAGTCGGCCCTGCTCGACCAGAAGAACATAGCAGGCCTCGGCAACATCTATGTCTGCGAGGCGCTCTGGCGGTCGCATCTGTCGCCCGAGCGGCTGGCCGGAACGCTGGTGACGGCGGCGGGCAAGCCGAAGAAGGAGCTTCTCGCCCTGACCGAGGCGATCCGGCAGGTCATCGCCGATGCGATCGAGGCGGGCGGCTCCACGCTGCGCGACCATATTCGCGCCGATGGCTCGCTCGGCTATTTCCAGCACTCCTTTGCCGCCTATGACCGCGCGGGAGAGCCTTGCCGAACGCCCGGTTGCACGGGCACGATCGGCCGCATCGTGCAGAGCGGGCGATCGACATTCCACTGCGCCGCCTGTCAGAAATAGACCGGCCGAAGCAATCAAGAGGAGAGAGACACATGGCCTATGAAACCCTGCTGGTGGAGACGCGCGGACGCGTCGGCCTCATCACGCTCAACCGGCCGCAGGCGCTGAATGCGCTGAACCGCAAGCTGCTCGAGGAGCTGAAGAGCGTGCTTTCCGGCTTCGAGGCGGATGCAGGCATCGGCGCCATCGTCCTCACCGGCTCGGAAAAGGCTTTTGCCGCCGGTGCCGACATCAAGGAAATGCAGCCCTACGGCTTTGCCGATGCCATGATGGACGATCTCGCCGCCGGCTGGGACGAGGTCGCGGCCTGCCGCAAGCCGATGATCGCGGCCGTCAGCGGCTTTGCGCTCGGCGGCGGCTGCGAGGTCGCGATGATGTGCGATTTCATCATCTCCTCGGAGACGGCGAAGTTCGGCCAGCCGGAGATCACGCTCGGCATCATTCCGGGCATGGGCGGCACGCAGCGCCTGACGCGCGCGCTCGGCAAGTCGAAGGCGATGGATCTCATCCTGACCGGCCGCCTGATGGATGCGGCCGAGGCCGAGCGCTGCGGCCTCGTCGCCCGGGTGGTCGCGCCGGAAAAGCTCCTCGACGAGGCGCTGGCGGCGGCGGAAAAGATCGCGGGCTACTCGCTGCCCTCGACCATGATGGCCAAGGAGGCGGTAAGCCGCGCCCATGAGACGGTGCTGTCGGAGGGCATGCGCGCCGAGCGGCGGCTGTTCCATGCGCTCTTCGCCACCGAGGACCAGAAAGAGGGCATGACGGCCTTCATCGAGAAGCGCAAGCCGGTCTTCAAGAACCGTTGAACCTGTCGGGACGGCGTTTCTTGCAGAATCCGCGTTGACGACCCCGCCGTTTCCAGCTATACGCCGCCCACAGTTTGGAAAGCCGAATTCTGAGGTTTTCCGATATTGCTCCCGAATTGCTTGGATGACAGGTCGCAGTGACCCGGCACGGCGAGGGTGGAGTTCGTGTCAGATTTCTGAAGAGAGGCATACATGGCCAATACAACCTCGGCAAAGAAGGCGACCCGCAAGATCGCCGCGCGCACCGCAGTCAACAAGTCGCGCCGTTCGCGCGTCCGCAACTTCATCCGCAAGGTCGAAGAAGCCATCGCTTCCGGCGACCAGGTTTCGGCCGCTGCCGCTCTCAAGGCTGCCCAGCCGGAGCTGATGCGCGCTGCGACGAAGGGCGTGCTTCATTCCAACACAGCGTCCCGCAAGGTTTCGCGTCTCGCGAACCGCGTCAAGACGATGACGGCCTGATCAGCTCACAACCAGAGCTATGCAATATTAGCAAAAGCCCGGCGCCTGCGCCGGGCTTTTTGTTTTGTTTTTCGGCCTCGCTATGGTTAACGTGCACGGCTCGATCGTGTCAAAAGGGTGACGAAGAAAACTCTTTAAATTCAGTTACTTGCGAGAGGTTATCCCGTCCTGTGGTCCCTTTCGTAGCGGGAGTTTGACAGCAATTTGAGTCAAGCGAATTTTTATTTTTTTCGTTTTTGGAGTGCTGCGAAACCCACCCGAAAACAAAGCCATTGATTCCTAACGGATTCTATTGGGAGAGAGGCTTTCCGAGTCAAAAACGCTTCTCCGAGTCAACGCCCGCCCCTTAATTTTGCGTAAAATTCGTGATTGATCTTGGGGCATGATCCTGCCTAAATGCTTTCCACAGGGGGCGCGGACAAAGCCTAAAAATGATCGCCGGAAAGACTGTCTCACAAGGCAGCGGTGGTTGTTTTGCCCCCTGGAACGGAGCGGCCCACGCTTCGTAAAATCATCCAACCGGCAAAGCTTGCCCCAGGTGCCCTGGCACTCTGGAAGAGGCTTTTTGTGACTTTGGTTGCGCCGGATGAAAGCCGCGAGGACGGCCGGATGAACGCGGGCATGCCGGCCGGACGCTCAACGAGGGAGCGGATGGCATGGCTCACAAACGGACCGACAAGGATCGGGCATGATGCCGGATCTTTCGAGGGCCGACTTGTGTTTGGGAACAAGGGGCAGTGCCGAAGGTAGGGGGTCGGCGCAGCCCGGGACACCGGAACTCGTCCGTGCGATTGGCTCGACACGGAAGGGGGATGGCAAACATGGAAGGCGTCGGCAGGACTGCCGGCGTGGCGAAGAAGCATGAAAGAAGGCGGCAAGATGCAGATGAATACGGCCAGGACGACTGGTGCATTCGCGAACGGGGAAAATGCACTCAAGGCGCTTCCGAAAGAAGAAGTGCAGGCGGCGGGGGCCTCATCCGATATGAAGCAGGACGCGATTTTCGAACGGGTCAGCACGCGCCTCAAGGCGCAGGTCGGGCCGGACGTCTTCGCAAGCTGGTTCGGTCGGCTGAAGATCCATTCCGTCTCCAAGAGCGTCGTGCGCCTTTCGGTGCCCACGACCTTTCTGAAATCCTGGATCAACAACCGTTATCTCGATCTCATCACCAGCCTGTTCCAGCAGGAGGATGCCGAAATCCTCAAGGTGGAGATCCTGGTGCGCACTGCGACCCGCGGCGTGCGTCCCGGCAGCCTCGACGAGGCCGTTGCCGAACCCGTGCCGCAGGCCCAGCCGCGCCGCAGTGCCGGTGGCCCGCAGCCTATCGCCAATGCCATTGCCTCCATCACTCCGGCTGCCCAGCCGCGCGTCCAGCACACCGGCCCGCTGTTCGGCTCGCCGCTCGATCAGCGCTATACGTTCGACGCCTTCGTCGAGGGCACCTCGAACCGTGTCGCCCTTGCCGCCGCCCGCACCATTGCGGAAGCCGGTGCCGGCGCCGTGCGCTTCAACCCGCTCTTCGTCCATTCCAGCGTCGGCCTCGGCAAGACGCATCTCCTGCAGGCCATCGCGCTCGGCGCGCTTTCCAGCGCCCGCAATCCACGCGTCGTCTATCTGACCGCCGAATATTTCATGTGGCGCTTCGCAACCGCGATCCGCGACAATGACGCGCTCTCCCTCAAGGAGACGCTGCGCAACATCGATCTTCTGATCATCGACGACATGCAGTTCCTGCAGGGCAACTCGATCCAGAACGAATTCTGCCATCTCCTCAACATGCTGCTCGATTCCGCCAAGCAGGTCGTCGTCGCCGCCGACCGTGCGCCCTGGGAACTGGAATCGCTCGATCCGCGGGTGCGCTCGCGTCTTCAGGGCGGCGTTGCCATCGAGATGGAGGCGCCCGACTATGAGATGCGTCTGGAAATCCTCAAGCGCCGCCTCGCGGTTGCCCAGCGGGAGGATGGCTCGCTCGATATCCCCGTCGAAATCCTGAGCCACGTTGCCCGCAACATCACGGCGAGCGGTCGCGAACTGGAAGGCGCCTTCAACCAGCTGCTCTTCCGCCGCTCGTTTGAGCCGAACCTGACGATCGAGCGCGTCGACGAGCTGCTCGGTCATCTCGTCGCCGCCGGCGAGCCGCGTCGCGTGCGCATCGAAGACATCCAGCGCGTCGTTGCAAAACACTACAACGTCTCGCGCCAGGAACTGGTCTCGAACCGCCGCACCCGCGTCATCGTCAAGCCGCGCCAGATCGCCATGTATCTGTCGAAGACATTGACGCCGCGCTCCTTCCCGGAAATCGGCCGCCGCTTTGGCGGACGCGACCATACGACCGTGCTGCATGCCGTACGCAAGATCGAGGACCTGATCTCGGGCGATACCAAGCTCAGCCACGAGATCGAGCTGTTGAAGCGCCTGATCAACGAATAGGCCCTTTGCCTTCAGCGCGAACGCCGTGCCGTCCTCTGGATGCGCACGGCGTTCGTCTTTCGGGATACCCGCATGCGACTGCTCGTCACCTATATGGACCTGCGTGAACCGCCGGCGGGCCGGCCGATGCTGCCGGTGCCTGATGTCAATCTCCCCCTCCAGTCGGAGCGTCTTTCGGTCGAGGACTATCTGGCTCTCTACCGGGAAATCGGCACGCCGCTCACCTGGGATTCCCGCCTGCAAATGCGACAGGCGGCGCTCGCGGCATTCCTGTCCGCACCGTCGACAGCGACCTTCGTCCTGCGCGAGGAAGGGCGGGCGATCGGCCTCTGCGAATTCGATGCCGTCGACACCGAGGATGTCGAGCTCACGCATTTCGGCCTCGTGCCCGCTGCCTATGGCCGCCGCCTTGGGCCCTGGCTGCTCGATACGGCGCTACGGGCGATCTGGCGCGGGACGACGCGGCGCATCTGGCTGCATACGGACACGAACGATCATCCCAAGGCGCAGGCAACCTACAGGCGTGCCGGGTTCGAGGTCTACAAAGAGCAAATGGAAGATTTTTTGGACTAGCTGCCGCGTACCGCGCGCGCCTCCTCGGTCAGCCATTGCCGGAGGCTGGAGACGGCCGGGCGATCGAGCGCGCCGGGCGGATAGACGATGTAGTAGGCAAGCCCCGTCGTAACGCCCTTCGAGAAGGGGGCGATCAGCCGGCGCTCCTGGATTTCCCGCGCTACCAGCGAGAGGCGCACCAGCACGACACCGTCGCCGGCCTTCGCCGCTTCGATCGCGCCGTTGCTGTCGGTGAAGACAGGGCCGCGCTGGGTATCGATGTCCCGCACCCCCATGGATTCCAGCCAGAGCCGCCAGTCCTGCCGATGCACGTCATGGATCAGCACATGGTTGCGGAGATCCGCGGGGTCGTCGAGGGGTATCCGTTCGCGCAGCGCAGGGGCGATGACAGGCACGAGATCGTCGTCCAGCAGCCGTTCGCTGACCAACCCCTCGTAGCGCCCAAAGCCGTGGCGGATCGCGATATCAACGCCATCGCGGGCGAAATCGACGAGGCGGTTGGAGGCGCTGATGCGGATATCGGCGCCGGGCAGGCGCTCCTCGAATTTCGGCAGGCGCGGCACCAGCCATTGCGCCGCGAAGGTCGGCGTGCAGCTGATGAGCAGCGTGGCGGGCGAGCGCGCCCGGATCAGAAGTTCCTCCGTCGCCTCGCGCATCAGCCGGAAGGCCGAGCGCATGGCCTTGAAGTACCCTTCGCCATCGTCGGTCAGGAGAAGCCGACGCGGCTTGCGCTCGAAGAGCCGCACGCCGAGCGTCTCTTCGAGATCGCGGATCTGCAGGCTGACGGCGCCGGGTGTGACGGAAAGTTCACCGGCGGCGAGCGTGACGGAGAGGTGCCGCGCCGTCGCCTCGAAGGCGCGCAGACCGGACAGAGAGGGAAGGCGACCGTTCATGGTTTAGTTTTCCTCGCGCATCTCGGGAAATATGATCGTTTGTCTCAGGCGGAAACAACCGGAATTATAGCATTAATTCCGGTGTTTCGCATCCGGCTCTTTCATCCGGTTTAGAATTAATCTTTGAGGAGACTATCATGGCAACGCGTCCCATGACGACCATCGAATGGGGCCTGCTCATCGCGCTTTCCGCGCTCTGGGGCGGTTCCTTCCTGTTCAACGGCATTCTCGTGCGCGAGCTGCCGCCGCTCACCATCGTTGCCGCCCGCGTGGCGCTGGCGGCGGTTGCGCTCTGGACCATCGTGCGCCTCTCCGGCCATGCGGTGCCGCGCAGCCGCGAGGTGTGGCTCGCCTTTCTCGGCATGGGCGTGCTCAACAACGTCATCCCCTTCTCGCTGATCGTCTGGGGCCAGACACATATCGCAAGCGGCCTCGCTTCGATCCTCAACGCCACGACCCCGCTCTTTGCCGTCATCGTCGCCCATGTACTGACGCAGGACGAGAAGATGACGGGAGGCCGGCTGATGGGCGTGCTCGTCGGCTTTGCCGGCGTCGCCCTGATGATCGGCCCCTCCGTGCTCTCCGATCTCGGCACGAACGTGCTCGCGCAGCTTGCCGTGCTGGGGGCCGCGATTTCCTATTCCTTTGCCGGTATCTGGGGTCGCCGCTTCCGCCGCATGGGCTTGCCGCCGATATTGCCGGCCGCGGGGCAGGTCACCGCGTCGGCGCTCATCATGCTGCCGGTGGCATTGGTCGTCGATCGCCCCTGGACGCTCGCCATGCCCTCGCAGGAGGCCTGGTTCGCGCTGTTCGGCCTCGCGGTGCTCGCCACTGCGCTCGCCTATGTCATCTTCTTCCGCATCCTCGCAACGGCGGGAGCAACGAACCTGATGCTCGTCACCTTCCTGATCCCCGTCAGCGCCATCCTGCTCGGCGCGCTGGTGCTTGGCGAGGTTCTGGCGCCGAAGCACTTTGCCGGCATAGCGCTGATCGCCGTCGGCCTTGCGGCCATCGACGGGCGCCTGTTGAAGATGGTGAGGGGAAAGCCGCGGGCGCAGGACGCCTAGCAGGCGAGGTCAGCCACGACGGCGTCGAGGATCAGCATGCCGGCCGGCGTACAGCGCAGGCGGGAATTGCCGAGGCGCTCGATAAAACCGTGCTCGATGAGAAACTGTTCGCGATCCGGATCCGGTTCGCGGCCGGACAAGGCCTGCCAGCGTACGAGATCGATGCCCTCCTTGAGGCGCAGGCCCATCAGCAGCAGCTCGTCGGCCTGCGCTTCGCGCTCCAAAAGCTCCTGGTCGACCATGCCATGGCCTTCCGTCTCCACGAGGCTCAGCCAACCCTCGGGCTTGCGCTCCGTGGCGGTCGCGATCTTCGCCCCGCCGGTCGTCAGCCGGCCATGCGCGCCGGGGCCGATGCCGACATAGTCGCCATAACGCCAATAGGTGAGGTTGTGGCGGCTCTCGGAGCCGGGGCGGGCATGGTTGGAGACCTCGTAGGCCGGCATGCCCTCGCGCTCGGTGATTTCCTGCGTCGCCTCGTAGAGAACGGCGGATTGCTCGCCGTCGGGCACGATCAGCTTGCCGGCCTTGTGCAGGCCGTAGAAGGGCGTGCCCTCCTCGATGGTGAGCTGGTAGAGCGAGAGATGGTCGACGGCGTAGGAGACGGCCTCCCTCAGCTCGCGGTCCCATTCCTCCACGGTCTGGTTCGGGCGGGCATAGATGAGGTCGAAGGACATGCGCGGAAAGATGTCGCGCGCCAGCCGGATCGCCTTCAGCGCGTCGGCGACGTCATGCAGTCGTCCCAGAAATTTCAGGTCGCGGTCGTTCAGCGCCTGAACGCCGAGCGAGACGCGGTTGACGCCGGCGGCGCGATAGCCGCGGAAGCGCTCGGCCTCGACGCTGGAGGGGTTGGCCTCCATGGTGATCTCGATACCGTCAGGCACATGCCAGTGGCGGGCGATGCCGTTGAGGATCGCGTCCACCGTCTCCGGCGCCATCAGCGAGGGCGTGCCGCCGCCCATGAAGATGCTGGTGACGGTGCGCGAGCCGGTCAGCCGGCGCATCGTCGCCATTTCCTTCAGGAAAGCCTGCACGAAGCGCGGCTGGTCGACCGGCTGGTGGCGCACATGGCTGTTGAAGTCGCAATAGGGGCATTTGGCGGCACAGAAGGGCCAGTGCACATAAATGCCGAAGCCGGGATCGGAAAGATCCGGCGTAAAACTCGGCCGCATGTCGAAGGGCACTGCCGTCATGTGTCTGTTACGCCTTCAGGCAGGTTTCGACGAAAATCTTGAAGGCGCGCGCGCGGTGCGAGAGGGCCGCCTCGTCGCCGGGCTTCCAGCCGTGTTTTTCCTCCGCGCTCATCTCGCCGAAGGTCGTCTCGTAGCCCTCGGGCTGGAACACGGGGTCGTAGCCGAAACCCTTGGCGCCGCGCGGCGGCCAGACGACGGTGCCTTCCACTTCGCCACGGAAGAGTTCCGTATGGCCATCCGGCCAGGCAAGGCAGAGTACGGAGACGAAGCGCGCGGTGCGCTCCTTCGCGTCGGTCGCGCCCTTGTCGGCGAGCGCCTTTTCGACCTTCTCCATGGCCATCGCGAAATCGCGCGTGCCGTCTTCCTTTTCCGCCCAGTTGGCGGTGTAGACACCCGGCGCACCATCGAGCGCGTCGATGACGAGGCCGGAATCGTCGGAAAGCGCGGGCAGGCCGGAGGCTTTCGCGGAGGCAAGCGCCTTGATCGCGGCATTCTCTTCAAAGGTCGTGCCCGTTTCGTCCGGCTCGTCAAACTTCAGTTCGGCGGCGGATTTGGCGGAGAAGCCGAAGGGGCCGATCAGGTCCTCGATCTCGCGGATTTTTCCCGCATTGTGGCTGGCGACGACGATCGTCTTGGTGTCGAGCTTGCGCATAAGGGTCCTAAGCGATGTTCCAGAGACCGGGCTCGGCACATTCGAGACTGTTGCCGGCGGGGTCGCGGAAATAGATGGAGCGGGCGCCGTTCGGCCAGCGAAAGTCCGCTTCGATGGTGATGTCGGCTTCTATGAGCTTTTTTACCCAGAAATCAAGCGCCGGGCCTTGAACGCGGAAACAGGCATGGCCCGCACCCGTCGCCCCGTGCACCGGCACGGGAAAGGCCTGGGGTGGTGGCGGATGCACGGTCTCGCCGGGATTGAAGATCAGGAGAACGCCGGGGCCGCAGCGAAAGAAGACATGGCGGTTTGCCTGCCGCGTGATCTTTTCGAGCCCCAGGATGCCGCCGTAAAAGGCTTCCGCCGCGTCGAGGTCATCGGCATAGAGTGCCGTTTCCAGAATGCCTTCGATCGCGGCGGTCATGAGCGGCCTTTATCCGGCGATCGCCTGCTTCTGCAGGGCGACGAGTTCGGCAATGCCGTTGCGGGCAAGCGTCATCAGGCTGGAGAATTCCTCCTCGGTGAACGGCTTGCCTTCGGCGGTGCCCTGGATTTCGACGATCCCGCCAGAACCGGTCATGACGAAGTTGGCATCGGTCTCGGCGGCCGAATCCTCGAGATAGTCGAGGTCGATCACCGACTGGGCGGCAAAGATGCCGCAGGAGATCGCGGCGATATGATCCTTCAGGACCTTCTCGACCTTGATCATGCTGCGGGCTTCCATCCACTTCAGGCAATCGTGCAGGGCAACGAAGGCGCCGGTGATGGAGGCAGTGCGCGTGCCGCCATCGGCCTGGATCACGTCGCAGTCGATGGTGATCTGACGTTCGCCAAGCGCTTCGAGATCGACGATGGCGCGCAGGGACCGGCCGATCAGGCGCTGGATTTCCTGCGTGCGGCCGCCCTGCTTGCCGGCGGCGGCTTCGCGCCGCATGCGGTCGCCGGTGGCACGCGGCAGCATGCCGTACTCGGCCGTCACCCAGCCCTTGCCGCTGTTGCGCAGCCACGGCGGCGTCTTGTCCTCGAGGCTTGCCGTCACCAGCACATGCGTGTCGCCGAACTTGACGAGACAGGATCCCTCGGCATGTTTGGAAACGTTGCGCTCGAAGGAAACCTTGCGCATCTGATCGGTTTTTCTGCCGGACGGCCGCATTGCGAACTCCTGTCTGAGATATATTGGAAGCTGCTTTAGACCAGTTCGCCGGGTGATGGAATGGTGCAAGGCGGGTGGCTGGGAAAATCCGTTTTGCGCTGACCGTCTAAATCACTATATTCCGTTTGGGATAACGGCGTTATTCCCAGGGAATAACAAGGTTGCAGATGAAAGATGGTTTTGAGGTCTCCGGGTCCTGATATTCAAGCGGCGCTGGACGAGCGTTCGGGTGAAGTCTTCCGCCGTATCGTGGAAAGCTATCTGGAAAGCGGCGAGCCGCTCGGTTCGCGCAATCTGTCGCGCATCCTGCCCATGTCGCTCTCCCCCGCTTCCGTGCGCAACGTGATGAGCGATCTCGAAGAATTGGGCCTCGTCTACTCCCCGCATGTCAGCGCCGGGCGTCTGCCCACGCAGCTCGGCCTGCGCTTCTTCGTCGATGCCTTCATGCAGGTCGGCAATATCTCCGCGGAGGATCGTGCCTCGATCGAACGGCATGTGCGTCCGCACGGGCAAAAGCATACCGCCGTCGAGACCATGATGAACGAGGCGAGCCAGGCTCTATCCGGCATGTCGCGCGGCGCCGGCCTCGTTATCACCACGAAGAACGATGCCGTCCTCAAGCATGTCGAGTTCATCCGCCTGGAGCCGACCAAGGCGCTTGTCGTGCTCGTCGGCGACCACGACCAGGTGGAAAACCGGATTATCGAGCTGCCGGCGGGCGTCACGAGTTCGCAGCTTACGGAAGCCGCCAATTTCCTCAATGCCCACCTTGCCGGCAACACGCTGCTCGAGGCGCGTTCCCAGCTGGAGCGCCTGCGCGGCGAAATCAGCGGCGAGCTGGACAAGCTGTCGCAGGATCTGGTCGAGCGCGGCCTTGCTGTCTGGTCCGGCGGCTTCGACGAGGCGAAGCCGACACGGCTTATCGTGCGCGGTCGGGCGAACCTGCTGGAAGGCCTTGCCGGCGTCGAGGATATCGATCGCCTGCGTATGCTTTTTGACGATCTCGAACGCAAGGACAGCCTGATCGAGCTTCTGAACCTCGCGGAAACCGGTCCGGGTGTGCGCATCTTTATCGGCTCGGAGAACAAGCTCTTCTCGCTGTCGGGATCGTCGCTCATCGTCGCGCCCTACCGGGACAGCGAGGAGAAGATCGTCGGCGCCGTCGGCGTCATCGGTCCGACACGGCTCAACTATTCCCGTATCGTGCCGATGGTGGACTATACGGCGCAGCTGATGTCGCGCCTTTCCCGCTGAACCGCGTCATTCCAGCCATCGGCCCTTGATTTTTCAGGCTCAAAGCTCGATATCGGGCCCAAACCCAAGAACAGCAATTCGGAGTACGTCATGACCGACGAGACCAAGAAACACGGACCTGACGACGCGGTGGATATCAGCCTCGCTGCGGAAGCAGCGGCAGACGCCGCCGTCGAGGCTGACACCCCGGCCGAGCCGGACCCGATCGACGTGCTGCGCGCGGAAAATTCGGATCTTCGCGACAAGTATCTGCGCCTTGCCGCCGAGATGGACAACCTGCGCCGCCGTACCGAGCGCGACGTCAAGGATGCAAAATCCTATTCCGTCGCCGGCTTTGCCCGCGACATGCTGGCCGTCTCGGACAACCTGCGCCGTGCGCTCGATGCCATCCCGGCCGAAGCGCTTGCGAACGATGAAAGCGTGAAGACGCTTGCCGAAGGCGTCGAGATGACCGAGCGTTCGATGCTCGCAGCCCTCGAACGCCACGGCGTGCGCAAGCTTGAGCCGGTCGGCGAGAAATTCGATCCGAACTTCCACCAGGCGATGTTCGAAGTGCCGAACCCGGAGGTCCCCAACAACACGGTGGTCCAGGTCGTGCAGGAAGGCTACGTCATCGGCGAGCGCGTTCTGCGGCCGGCCATGGTCGGCGTCGCCAAGGGCGGCCCGAAGGTGCCCGCCGGCGAAGCGAACACCGCACAGGCCTGATCAAGCCTTTTACGGACAAAGAAAAACCGGCGACCGCAAGGCCGCCGGTTTTTTTATGGGAATCGAAAAGCCTCAGGCCGCGTTCGACGCGTGTTCTTCACTGAGGCAGGCATAGATCGCGCTTTCGCTGTCGGAAGCACGCAGCTTTGCGACCATGGTGGGGTCGCGCAGCACGCGGGCGATGCGTGAAAGAGCCTTCAGGTGGTCCGCCCCTGCGCCTTCCGGCGCCAGGAGCAGGAAGACGAGATCGACCGGCTGGTCGTCCAACGCTTCGAAATCCACGGGGGTCTCGAGCCTCGCGAAGAGGCCGGTAATCTGCGAAAGTTCCTTCAGCTTGCCGTGCGGGATGGCGATGCCATTGCCCACGCCGGTCGAACCGAGCCGCTCGCGCTGAAGGATGACGTCGAAGATCTCTCGTTCCGGAAGCCCGGTGATCTTTGCCGCTTTTACCGCCAGTTCCTGAAGCAGCTGCTTCTTGGAATTGGCCTTCATCGCCGGAATAATCGCACTCTGCTGCAGTAGACCTGCCAATGCCATGCTTTTGTCCTCGTGCGCTGGGTGAAGGTTTGAAGAAGCGTGGTGCCCGTCCCGGCACCACGCTTCCATCACTCAGCTTTTGATATTGGCTGCGTCTATCCAGCCAATATTGCCGTCGTTGCGTCGGTAGACGATATTGAGCTGCTCCGATCCGGCGCTGCGGAAGAGAAGAACCGGGTCATCCGTCATGTCGAGCGCCATGACAGCGCCTGCGACGGACATCGTCCTCAGTTTCTTCGTGCTTTCCGCAACGATGGTCGGTGCGTAGTCCTCGGGAAGCTCATCTTCTTCATCGGGGACCGAATCCATCACCGTGTAAGCCACTTCTGCAAAGGCGTCGTGACCATTGCCGTTGTGGTGGGCCTTGAGTTTGCGCTTGTACCGACGCAGGCGCTTCTCGATCCGTTCCGAGGCCGATTGGAAGGCCACGAAGGGATCATTTGCTTCGCCATTGGCTTGCAACGCCATCCCGGTATCGAGATGGACCTTGCAGTCGGCACTGTACCGCGATCCCGCTTTTTCTACGGTGACCTGGCTCGAATATCCTCCGTCAAAATACTTGGTTACGGCCTCTTCCACCTGCTCTTCAATGCGCTGGCGGAAGCTGTCACCGATTTCCATATGTTTACCGGACACACGCACACTCATGGAGGTTACCTCTCTTTCATGATTTGCGCGCACCAGTCTATTCCAACCTCATCTGTGTTCCAAGCTTTTCACGCACGCGCTGTGTGCTGCACTGCACGCTCGAAAAAAACCGGGGATATGTTTGGAAGTCCGGCATTTCTTCCCTTCGGAATTGGGGCGCGAGTTAGCCCTTCCCGTTAACGAAGTCAATCGCCGGATTCAGGCATTGTTAACTTCGGTTTACTGGAAACGCTGATTTTCCAGCTGTTTCCTCAGGAAGCGGCGACCTTGGCGAGCGCCCGCTTCTCGCGCCGGCGCTGCACGGAGGAGGGAATATTCATCGCCTCGCGATATTTGGCGACCGTCCGGCGGGCAAGATCCACGCCGCCCGTGCGCAGGATATCGACGATGTCGTCGTCCGACAGCACGGCGTCGGGGGCTTCCTGCGTGATCATTGTGCGGATGCGATGGCGCACGCTCTCGGCGGAATGAGAATCACCACCCTCCGCCGAGCCGATCGAGACGGTGAAGAAATATTTGAGTTCGAACAGGCCGCGCGGCGTCAGCATGTACTTGTTCGATGTGACGCGGCTCACCGTCGACTCGTGCATCTTGATCGCTTCGGCGACGGTTTTCAGATTGAGCGGCCGCAGGTGATCGACGCCGTGCATCAGGAAGGCGTCCTGCTGGCGTACGATCTCGGTCGCCACCTTCATGATGGTGCGGGCGCGCTGATCGAGGCTGCGCGTCAGCCAGTTCGCCGTCTGGAGGCAATCGTTGAGGAAGGCGTAGTCCTCGCTGTTGCGGTTCGCATGGCGGGAGACGGCGGTGTGGTAGTCGCGGTTCACAAGGACGCGCGGCAGCGTGTCGGCATTGAGTTCGATATGCCAGGTGCCGTCGGGAGCCGCCCGCACGAGGATATCGGGCATCACGGCCTCGGACGGGCTCGTTTCGTAGCGCGTGCCGGGCTTCGGGTCGAGCTTGCGGATCTCCGCGAGCATGTCGAGAAGGTCTTCCTCGCCGACGCCGCAGAGCTTCTTCAGCGTCGAAAAATCGCGCCGGGCGAGCAGTTCGAGATTGTCGACGAGCACCGCCATGGCGGGGTCCAGCCGGTCGCGCGCCTTCAGCTGGATGGCGAGACACTCGCTGAGCGAGCGGGCGAACACGCCGGGCGGGTCGAGCTCCTGCAGGCGGGCAAGCACGCGCTCGATCTCGCCGACGGGTTTGCCGAGTTTCAACGCCGTCTCCGCGGTACTGCCCTGCAGATAACCGGCCTCATCGAGCTGATCGACGAGATGCTGGGCGATCAGCCGGTCGACGGGATCGGGAAGGACGAACGGAATCTGTTCATTGAGCACGTCGGACAGTGTCTTGCGGCTCGCCACGAAGTCGTCGAGATCGTAACCATCGCCATCCCCGCCGCCGCCGGGCATGGATTTCCACTGGCCGATGAGCTCGGGCGCATCCGCGCTGCGGGGGCCGGCATCGTCGGGAAAGATATTGTCGAGGCCGCCGTCGAAACTTTCCGGCGCACCGCCGGTACCGCCTTCGGTGGCGGAATCGTAGAGGTCCGGCTGGAAACTTTCGTCACTGCCTGTGTTTTCGGCATGCAGGCGTTCGCCGCCGGATGCGGAATAGTCATCCACACCGGGATAATCGTCGCGCACGCCGTCCTCGGCGGGGGCGATTTCAAGCAGCGGATTTTTTTCGATTTCCTGCTCGATGAATTGATTGAGCTCGACATGCGTCATCTGCAGCAGCTGAATCGACTGCATCAGTTGCGGTGTCATCACCAGCGACTGACTTTGGCGCAGGAAAAGGCTTGCGGCGAGGGCCATGCGGACGCTCTACTCCTGGAAAAATCCGCGCAAAACCCAGACGGCCGGCGGCTAAAATCCAACTGGCCCAAAAATTGCTTTTTTGAGGGGTTTGGTCAAGCGCCGGCTGCGCGGATGGTGAAGATCGGCCTCAGAGGCTGAAATTGTCACCAAGATAGAGGCGGCGCACATCCGGGTTGCTGACGATGTCGTTCGCCCGGCCATGCGTCAGCACTTCGCCGGCATGGATGATATAGGCGCGGTCGATCAGCCCGAGCGTCTCGCGCACATTGTGGTCGGTGATGAGCACGCCGATGCCGCGCGAGGTCAGGTGGCGCACCAGCGCCTGGATATCCGCCACCGAGATCGGATCGACGCCCGCGAAAGGTTCGTCGAGCAGCATGAAGGTCGGGTCGGTGGCAAGCGCACGGGCGATTTCGAGACGGCGGCGCTCGCCGCCCGACAGCGCGATGGCCGGCGACTTGCGCAGATGCGAGATCGAGAATTCGGCCAGCAGGCTGTCGAGCTTCTGCTCGCGCCGGGCCTTGTCCTTGTCGTGCACTTCCAGCACCGCGCGGATGTTTTCCTCAACCGTCAGGCCGCGAAAGATCGAGGCTTCCTGCGGCAGGTAGCCGACGCCGAGGCGGGCGCGACGGTACATGGGCATCGTCGTCACGTCGTTGCCGTTGATCTCGATCGAACCCTCATCGACCGGCACGAGACCGGTGATCATGTAGAAACAGGTCGTCTTGCCCGCACCGTTCGGGCCGAGCAGGCCCACGGCCTCACCACGGCGCACGACGAGCGAGACACCATTGACGACGCGGCGGTCGCGATAGGTCTTCGTCAGGCCGCGCGCGATCAGCGTTCCCTCATAGCGCGAGAGATCGGTGCTGTGATGGGCGTCCGGCGCGGCCTTTTTCGGGCGGCGCTTCAGCCGGGAGAGGAGGGACAACGACACAGGGCTGCTGATCAGTTGGTCGTCTTGCGCGACTTCGGGTCGAGCTGGATCATGACGCGGCCGCCGCAGGCGTCGAGCTTGGCTTCGCCCGTGCGCATGGTGACGGCGAGCTGGCAGCCGACGAAGACATTCTTGCCTTCCGACAGCACGACCTTGTCGCCCTTCAGAAGCAGCGTCTCGTTGACGAGGTTGAAGGTGCCGGTATCGGCCGTCGCTTCCTGCGTTCCGGACTTGAGGTAGACCTTGCCGGACACATCGATCTTCTCGATGTCCGCATCGCCGCTTGCCACCGAGCCGCCGCCCGACTTGTAGTAGACCACCATATTGCCGGCCTGCAGCGTCGTCGTGCCCTGCACGACCTTCACATTGCCGGTGAACTCGGCCTTGTTCTCCTGGTCGCGGATCTCGAGCTTGTCGCTCTGGATCTGGATCGGCTGGTCGTTCGAAAGCTGCATGCCCTTCATGCGGCTGGTGGTCTGCTGCGCGCCCGCGGGCCCAGAAGCCAGCGCGAGGCCGGCGGCGAGAACGAAAAGGCTGGCGGCCCGGACGGGGGCGGAGAGACTGGCGAACATGGCGCTCTTACTTTTCTCGGTTACGGATGGCGGCGGGGTCGACATCGACGACGACCTTGCCTTCGAAGACGACGGTCCGGCCTTTATCCGTCATTCGCAGCGACTGCGCAACAATGGATGCCTCCGGCGAACGGATGGAAACCGGCTCCGTCGTGTGCATGCTGCCGCCGTTGATATCGAGATGGGCGGAGCGGAAGGCGGCTTCCAGACCGGTGTTGAGATTGATCGTGAAGGGTGCGACCATGTCGAGCAGGTTCTTGCCGCGGTCGTAGATACCGGTTGCGGCCACCACTTCGGCAACCGTCGTCTCGTTGACCGGCATCTTCGCCTTGATGTTTTCGAGCGTGATGACGTCGGGCTGCTTCATATCCTGCAGCGCCCGTTCGGCCTTCATGGAATAGCTGATGCCGGCGTCGTTGCGGCCCGATATCGCCGGATTGCGCATGACGATCTTGCCGTCCTCGATGGACGCACTTTCGACCTGCAGGTCGGCGGGAATCCAGGTGCGCACGATCGAAACGACGACGAAGATGGCTCCGACGACAAGGGCTGCGGCCGGTAGCGCCACCTTGAGAAAGCGCACGCGCGAGGAATGCCGCGTCGCGAGGCGATATGCCTCGGCGGAAACATTCATGCCCGGCGCACCCGTCGGTGCCTCTGTCACGCTGTTCAGCATTCTGCCTGCTTGGTTCGAGCCATCCGGCCTTCGCTCGCGGAAGCGACGGGCCGCATGCATAACGGGGCCCATATGGCGATTATTCCTGAACAAACAATGGATGTGCAAGAAACTTCAGCGACGATTTGCCATTTGCGCCGGGAATGCCATATCGATAAGGCCTTCGGCAAGCCAAGACTTCGCCGAACCAGGACATCGAGGACAGGGAATGGATCAATCCGCCATCGCCGATCGCCGGCACCTGCGACGCAAGCTGACCTTCTGGCGCGTCGTGGCCATCGTGATCGCGCTCGCCGCCGTTTTTGCCGCCGCAAGCTGGGGCTGGAAGGACAAGGGCGCGGTCGACCACATCGCCCGCGTCAGCATTTCCGGCATCATCCAGGATGACAGCGAGCTTCTCGAACGCCTCGACCGCATCGCGAAAAACGACCGGGCCAAGGCGCTCGTCGTGACGATTTCCTCGCCCGGCGGAACGACCTATGGCGGTGAAGTCATCTTCAAGGCGCTGCGCAAGGTGGCGGAAAAGAAGCCTGTCGTGTCCGACGTGCGCACGCTCGCGGCCTCCGCGGGCTATATGATCGCCACCGCCGGCGACACGATCATTGCCGGCGAAAGCTCGATCACCGGTTCCATCGGCGTGCTCTTCCAGTATCCGCAGATGAAGGAGCTGATGGACAAAATCGGGGTTTCCCTCGAGGAGATCAAGTCGGCGCCGCTGAAGGCCGAACCCTCGCCCTTCCATCCGGCAAGCGAGGATGCCAAGGCGATGATCCGCGCCATGGTGATGGACAGCTACGACTGGTTCGTCGATCTCGTCGTGGAGCGCCGCAAATTGCCGCGTGATCAGGTTCTGCGTCTTGCCGACGGCAGCATCTTCACCGGCCGCCAGGCGCTCGCCGCCAAGCTGGTCGATACGCTCGGCGGACCGGAGGCGATCCGTGCCTATCTGGATGAGCGCAAGGTGGCCGCGGACCTTCCCTTCGTCGATTATGACGCGCCGCGCAGGTCCGGCTTCCCGTTTCTCGGCGGCAGTATCCAGGAACTTGCTCGCTCTATTCTCGGCCTCTCGCTCGACCTTCAACCGACGATCGAAAAGCTGACCGGCGAAAAGTTGTTTCTTGACGGTCTGGTCTCGGTTTGGCAGGTTGATCGCGATTGAAAAACAAGAATTTTTGAGGGGGATACAGTGATCAAGTCGGAACTGGTTCAGATTGTCGCCGCACGCAATCCCCACCTCTATCACCGCGACGTCGAGAACATCGTCAACGCGGTGCTCGACGAGATCACCGATGCGCTGGCTGCCGGAAACCGCGTCGAACTGCGCGGCTTCGGTGCTTTCTCCGTCAAGAACCGCCCGTCGCGCTCCGGTCGCAATCCGCGCACGGGCGACGCCGTCTTCGTCGAGGAGAAGTGGGTCCCCTTCTTCAAGACCGGCAAGGAACTGCGTGAGCGCCTGAATCCCGGCCAGGCCGATCAGGACGATTGAGGGCTTCGCGCCAGACAGGTGACGCCATGATCAAGAGAATAATCAACGTCGTCGTGCTTCTGCCGATCGCCATCGTGCTGATCGTGCTTTCGGTGGCCAATCGCCAATCCGTGACGCTGGCGCTCAATCCCTTCCGCCCTGAGGACAGCGTGCTGTCGGTGACCGCACCGTTCTTCGTCTATCTCTTCCTCGCCGTGATCCTCGGGCTCGTCATCGGTTCGCTGGCGACCTGGTTTGCCCAGAGCAAGTACCGCAAGCGCGCCCGTGTTGAAGCGAACGAGGCGGTGAAGTGGCACGGTGAAGCCGAAAAGCACCGCACCCGCGCCGAAGCGATCGCCTCGCAGGCCGTCATCCCCGCAAAATAGTCTATGGCGCGCCGTTTAGCCGCGCGCCAAAATCGGCGAAGAACTGGGTGGCGAGCTTCTTCGACGAGGAATCGATGAGGCGTGAGCCAAGCTGGGCGAGCTTACCGCCGATCTGCGCCTTCACGTCATAGGACAGGATGGTGCCGTCGCCATCCTCGGTGAGCCGCACATCCGCGCCCCCCTTGGCAAAGCCGGCGATGCCGCCCTTGCCTTCGCCCGAAATCGTATAGCTCTCGGGCGGGTTGAGGTTGGAAAGCGTCACTTCGCCGCTGAAGCTTGCAGAAACAGGGCCGATCTTGATCTTCACGGTCGCTTCCAGCTCGGTCGGCGATTTCATGGTCAGCGACTGACAGCCGGGAATGCAGGCTCTGAGGATGTCGGGGTCGTTGAGCGCTGCCCAGACGGCGTCGCGCGGCGCGGCAATGCGTTCTTCGCCGGTCATGTCCATGATCGATCCTCCCTTGAACCTTTCCGATTTATCGCAATCGGAAAGCGCTTTGCCAAGTGGGGGAGGGATGGTATGGGAGCCGCTTGTTTTCCGGCGCCGCCGGCACCCCATTCAACCGACGACGGACGACCCATCGTGAAGGACAGACCCCGCCGGCCGAAGAGCGGCCCCGCCGCGCCCGTGAAGGCGCCCGTGAAGGCGTATGTGCAAAAGGCCCCTGCCGCGAAAGCCAGCGCCCCGAAAAAGGAGCCGCGCCCGGCCCCCGAAACGCCCGCCCGCCCGCTGATGCGTCGCGAGGGCGACAAGCCCGCCGAGCGCGTGCCGGTGATCCTCGAAACCGCCGGCTCCGACCAATATCGTCTCATCGACAGCGGCGCCGGCGAAAAGCTGGAACAGTACGGCCCCTACCGCATCGTGCGGCCCGAGGCGCAGGCGCTCTGGCAGCGCAGTCTTCCCGATAGCGTCTGGGACAAGGCCGACGCGCTTTTTACCGGCGATACGGACGAGGACGGCATGGGGCGCTGGAAGTTCCCCAAGGTCCTGCTCGGCGAGACCTGGCCGATGCAGCTGCTCGGCGTCGATTTCCACGGCCGCTTCACCGCCTTTCGCCATGTCGGCGTCTTTCCCGAGCAGCTCGCCCATTGGAGCTGGATGAAGGAAAAGGTCGAGACGGCCGGTCGCCCGCTCAAGGTGCTGAACCTCTTCGGTTACACCGGCGTCGCCTCGCTGGTCGCCGCTTCTGCCGGTGCTGAAGTCACCCATGTCGACGCCTCCAGGAAGGCGATCGGCTGGGCGCGGGAAAACCAAACGCTCGGGCGCATGGACAAGCTGCCGATCCGCTGGATCTGCGAAGACGCGATGAAGTTCATCCAGCGCGAGGAACGCCGCGGCAGCAAATACGACATCATCCTCGCCGACCCGCCGAAATTCGGCCGCGGCCCGAACGGGGAGGTCTGGCATCTCTTCGATCACCTGCCGCTGATGCTCGACATCTGCCGCGAGATCCTGTCGCCCAAGGCCATCGGCCTGGTTCTGACGGCCTATTCGATCCGGGCGAGCTTCTACTCCATCCACGAGCTGATGCGCGAGACGATGCGCGGTGCCGGCGGTACGGTGGAATCGGGCGAGCTTGTCATCCGCGAGAGCGGTCCTGACGGCCGAAATGCCGGCCGCGCGCTCTCCACTTCCCTCTTCAGCCGATGGATCAGCGCATGAGCCAGGAACACCATGGGAGCCGCCGCGTCGGACAGGTGAAGGAGGTCACGAGCCTTTCCAATCCGATCGTCAAGGACATCAAGGCGCTCGCCAACAAGAAGGACCGCGACGAGACGAAAAGCTTCATGGCCGAAGGCCTGAAGCTCGTCATCGACGCGCTGGAGCTCGGCTTCGAGATCAGAACGCTGGTCTATGCCAAGAACGTCAAGGACAAGCCGCAGGTCGTGCAATGCGCGACCAAGACCGTGGCGCGTGGCGGGCTGGTGCTCGAGGTCAGCGAGAAAGTGCTGTCTTCGATCACCCGGCGCGACAATCCGCAGATGGTCGTCGGCATTTTCACGCAGCGCTGGACGAGCCTGCGCGACATCAGGCCCAAGGCGGGCGAGACCTATGTGGCGCTCGACCGCGTGCGCGATCCCGGCAATCTCGGCACGATCATCCGCACGGCGGACGCGGCGGGTGCGAGCGGCGTGATCCTCGTCGGCGAAAGCACCGATCCCTTCTCGATGGAAACCGTGCGCGCCACCATGGGCTCGGTCTTCGCCGTGCCGCTGGTGAAGGCGAGCGTGGCCGATTTCCTCGGCTGGAAGAAGGGCGCGGGCGTCTCGGTCGTCGCGACCCATCTCGCCGGCGCGGTCGACTACCGCACCATCGACTACAAGAAAAAACCCGTCGTGCTTCTCATGGGCAACGAGCAGTCCGGCCTGCCGGAGGAGCTTGCCCGCGAGGCCGATGCGCTTGCTCGCATCCCGCAGGTCGGCCTTGCGGATTCGCTGAACCTCGCGATTGCCACGGGTGTTATGCTCTTCGAGGCGCGCCGCCATCTGCTCACGCTGGAAGCGCGCGCATGAACGCTCGCATTCCGCTGATGTCGCGGCCGGTGCCGGTCGTCGTCTTCATCCTGTGCGCCCTGCTTCTCGACCAGGCCGTGAAATTCGCCGTCGAGATGTGGCTTCCCTTCCAGGAGGCGGTGCATGTCACGCCGATGCTGGCGCTCTACCGCACCTACAATTACGGCGTCGCCTTCTCCATGCTGTCGGGCATGGAGGGCTGGTTCATCGTGACGCTCCGGCTTTTCGTCGTCGGTTTCGTCATCTGGCTGTGGCGGCAGACGCCGAAGGAGCGTGGCTTTGCCCATGCCGGCTATGCCTTCATCATCGCCGGTGCTTTCGGCAACCTGATCGATCGCGCGCTGTTCGGTTATGTCATCGACTATGTGCTGTTCTACACCGAGACCTGGTCGTTTGCCGTCTTCAATCTCGCCGACAGTTTCATCACCATCGGCGCCGGCCTCGTCATCCTCGACGAGTTGCTTCTCCTGCGCCGCCGGGATCGATAAAATTTGAGCGACTTGCTGAAGCCGATTTGAACGGTCCGCGTGATAAGCGGATCGTCATGAGCGAACCCGTCAAGCTACAGAACCGGCTCCAGGCCGAATTTGCCGAAGCGCAGCGCCGTTCCAGCCGCGCCGACTCCCAGGGAGACACGGTGTCCGGTTCCCCCGACGTGGACGTCGATATCGTCGTGCCACACCCGGAGCCGGAGCGCCATGCGACGATCCGCAGCGTGATCGCCGGCATCGGCCTGTTGTCGGCCGCACTGGTTCTGGCGACCGGCATGGCGACCGGTTTCTACATCGCCGCCGCCGCGCTCGGCCTCGCCGGCATTGCCGGCGTCGTGTTCCTCTATCGCACCCGCCGTCCGTCCGTCGCCGAGACCGATCGCGATCGTTCCTGGGAGCGTAGCGAGACCTCGGAAATCCTTTCGGCCATTCATGACGTGCTCGGTGACATCGTCGTCATGCGCGCGCTCGACGGCCGCATCCTGCGCGCAAATGCCGTGCTTTCAGAGCTTACCGGCATCGCCGACGTGAAGGGCAGGACCTGCGAGGAGATCGGCCTTTCCTTTCGCTCGCAGGCAATCGCCCACCGCTACGATGTCGCTGTGAGCGGCACCGCCGGAAAGCGCATCTATTCCTGGCACGATGTCACCGTGCGCGACCCGGCTTCCGGGGAGCTCGTGGTGCATTCCATCGCCCGCGAGGTTACGGAGGAGCGCCGCGCCGAGGGCGAGCGCGAGCGCGCCCGCCAGCGCGCGGAAGAGGCCAGTGCCGCGAAATCCCGCCTGCTCGCCACCGTCAGCCACGAAATCCGCACGCCCCTGTCGGGTATTCTCGGCATGTCGCACCTGATCGGCCAGACGCGCCTGACCGCCGAGCAGAAGAACTATCTGGCCGGCATCCGCCAGTCCGGCCACGCGCTCGTGCAGCTCGTCGACGATCTGCTCGATTTCTCGACCATCGAAGCCGGCCGCTTCCAGCTCCGTCCGTCGGAAGAGCCGGTGCGTCCGATGCTGGAAAGCGTCGTGGAAATGCTGTCGCACCGCGCCCATGAAAAGGGCATCGAGATCGGTTCCTTCGTCTCGCCTGAGGTGCCGGGCCTGCTCACCTACGATGCACCGCGCCTGCGCCAGGTGCTCTACAACGTCGTCGGCAATGCGGTGAAATTCACGCATACCGGTGGCATCTCCATGGAAACGACGATGGAACGCGGCGCCGTCGTCGTCCGCGTCACCGATACCGGCCCCGGCATGAATGCCGAGGAACAGGCGCGCATCTTCCACGAATTCGAGCAGACCGGCAGCGCCGCCCAGCGCAGCGGCGGCACGGGTCTCGGCCTTGCCATATCCGCCCGCATCCTCAACGAGGCCGGCGGTGCGCTGACACTGGAGAGCACGCCGGGCAAGGGCAGCACCTTCACCATCCGCATGCCGGTCGATACCCGAAAAACCGTCGGCGGCACCTCGCGCAAAGGCGTGCTGAAGGGCAGCATGGTTTTCCTGCTGGCGCCGGCCGGTCCGGCGTCGAAGGCGCTGGTGCGCACCATCGATGCGCTCGGCGGCAGTTGCCATCTTGCCAGCTCCGTCGATGAAGCTTTCGATCTCCTGCAGGGTCTCGCCGGCCGCAAGGCCGAGCTGACGGATATCATCGTCGACAACAGGCTCGCCGGCGTCTTTCGCCGCGAACTCGCCGATCTCCACTATGTCAGAGACAGCCGCGCCCGCCGCATCTACCTCGTCAATCCCGAGGAGCGGACGGGTCGCGCCATCGGCAATGGCGAGGGCTACGATTCCTGGCTGATCCGGCCGCTGCGCGAGCGCTCGCTCGTCGAGGTGCTGCGCGGCCGCATGAAGGGCATCGAGGTGCGCGATGCGATCAACGACAACCGGCCGATCCTGAAGGACCTGCCGCAACTGGCCGAGCCCACGCCGTCATCAGCGACGGGCGCGCGCATCTTGCTTGCCGAAGACGACCCGGTCAATGCCATGCTGGTGCGCGCGGTTCTGGAGCGTGCCGGTCATACGGTGCGGCATGTGCCCGATTATCCTGCCCTCGTCTCAGCGCTTGCCGGCGCCACCGATGCCGGACCGTTTGCGGCCGATCTCATCGTCACCGATCTCGGCATGCCCGGCGGTGACGGCAGGGAGATGATCGCGCGGATCGTGCAGCGCGACTACGGCAACGCCCGCCTGCCGGTCATTGTGCTGACGGCCGACAGCCGGGCCGGCCTTGCCGAGGACCTGCTTGCCGTGGGTGCCGATGCGGTGTTGGCGAAGCCCGCCGATCCGGTGCAGCTCATCGCGGAAATCGCGCGCCTTGCCCGCTATGTGACAGCCTGATCTTCTCAAGCCGTCCTTGCGTCATTATCTTGTTGCAGAATCGTGGTTAAACCCACGGAGTTCCTGATAACGGGTATACTGCCATGACGCTCGACCTTGCCCAGACCATCGCCCCGGTGGAGATCGCCCAGAAGACCGTTCCGGTCGCCGGACGTTCGGGAACGGACGTGCTCGGCCGCATCGGCAACCTGGAAACGCGCATCGCCCGCTCCGTGAGCGAGATCGACGCCGCCCAGGCCGTGCGCTACCGCGTTTTTGCAGAGGAAATGAACGCCCGGCTATCGCCGGATGCCGTGCGCCGCAAGCGCGACATCGATGCCTGGGACATGGTCTGCGACCACCTGCTTGTGCTCGATACCTCGATCGAGGGCGACGCGGAAGAACAGATCGTCGGCACCTATCGCCTGCTGCGCCAGGACGTCGCCACCGTCTCCGGCGGCTTCTATTCCCAGTCGGAATTCGATGTGGACACGCTGATCGCCCGGCATCCGGAAAAGCGTTTCATGGAACTGGGCCGTTCCTGCGTGCTGCCGGCCTACCGGACCAAGCGTACCGTCGAGTTGCTCTGGCAGGGCAACTGGGCCTATGCGCTGAAGCACGGCATCGACGTCATGTTCGGCTGCGCGTCCTTCCATGGCGTCGTGCCGGAGGAGCATGCGCTGGCGCTCTCCTTCCTGCACCACAACGTGCAGGCTGAGGACGAGTGGAACGTTTTGGCCCGCCCCGAGATTTTCCGCACCATGGATCTGATGCCGTCCGAAGGCATCGATCCGCGCAAGGCGCTCTTCGCCATGCCGCCGCTCATCAAGGGCTATCTGCGCCTCGGTGCCACAGTCGGCACCGGCGCCGTCGTTGACCACGGCTTCAACACGACGGACGTTCTCATCGTGTTGCCGATCGGCAAGATTTCCGGCCGCTACCTCAACTATTACGGTGCGGACGCCGGACGTTTCGCCAGCTAGAGCACTTCCGCATTTCCGGACGCAAAACCGCTTCGCGCTTTTGCTGGAAATGCTCCCGGCAATCGCCCGGTTGAAACTTTCATGACGGTCAGCACAGCCAGATTTTACCGCCCGTCCCGTTATCGGGGCGGGCGGTTTTTCAGGTCTGATCAGCCGGCATTGTGGGCGGCGAGCGTCGCCATGTTGACGATGTCGCTGTCCTTCGCCCCCATCGAGACGATCTGCACGGACTTGTCGAGGCCGACGAGCATCGGGCCGATGACGGTCGAGCCGCCGAGTTCCTGCAGCATCTTGGTCGAAATCGACGCCGAGTGGAATGCCGGCATGACGAGCACGTTGCCCGGCCCCGAGAGGCGGCAGAACGGGTACTGTTCCATGATGCGCGAATTCAGCGCCACATCCGCCGCCATCTCGCCGTCATATTCGAAATCGACGCGGCGGCGGTCGAGGATTTTTACCGCTTCCCGCACCCGTTCGGACCGTTCGCCCGAGGGGTGGCCGAAGGTCGAATAGGCGAGCATCGCGACACGGGGCTCGTAGCCGAGGCGGCGGGCGAGGCCGGCCGCCTCTTCGGCGATGTCGGCCAGCTCATCGGCATTCGGCATGTCATGCACGGCCGTATCGGCGACGAGCACGGCACGGCCGCGGCACAGCGCCAGCGAGGCGCCGATCACCCGGTGACCGGGCTTGGCGTCGATGCAGCGGCGGACATCCTCGAGCGCCGTGGAATAGTTGCGCGTCAGGCCGGTGACCATCGCGTCCGCATCGCCCAGCGCCACCATGCAGGCGGCGAAATGATTGCGGTCGTTGTGGATCAGGCGCTGGGCATCGCGGTACAGAAAGCCGTTTCGCTGAATGCGGGCGTAGAGATAGTCGATATAGGCGTCGTTGCGGGTCGAGATGCGCGCATTGAGCAGTTCGATGCCCGGCCGGTCGAGATCGATGCCGGCGCGGTCGGCGACTTCCCGCATCCGGTCGTCGCGGCCGACGAGGATGGCGGTGCCAAGCTGCTGGTTGGCATAGGAGACGGCGGCGCGCATCATCTGCTCTTCCTCGCCCTCGGCGAAGACGACCCGCTTGGGGTGACGGCGCACGCGGGCGTAGATCTGCTGCAGCGTCGAGGCGATGGGGTCGCGGCGGGCCCTGAGATCGCGCGCATAGGCGTCGAGATCGGCAATGTCCTTGCGCGCGACGCCCGTCTCCATCGCCGCCTTGGCGACCGCGACGGGGATCGCCGAGATCAGGCGCGGATCGAACGGCACGGGGATGATGTACTGCGCGCCGAAGCGCGGGCGCACACCCTGATAGGCGGCGGCGACGTCGTCGGGCACGTCTTCCTTGGCGAGCTTGGCGAGTGCCTCGGCAGCGGCGATCTTCATCGCGTCGTTGATCGTGGACGCCCGCACGTCGAGTGCGCCACGGAAGATATAGGGGAAGCCGAGCACGTTGTTGACCTGGTTCGGATAGTCCGAACGGCCGGTCGCGACGATCGCGTCGTCACGGATGCGGGCGACTTCTTCCGGTGTGATTTCCGGATCCGGGTTGGCCATCGCGAAGATGATCGGGCGCGGCGCCATGGCGCGGATCATGTCTTCCGAGAATGCGCCCTTGGCGGAGAGGCCGAACACCACGTCGGCACCTTCCATGGCCTCCGCCAGCGACCGCCGGTCGGTTTTCACCGCATGGGCCGACTTCCACTGGTTCATACCCTCTTCGCGGCCCTGGTAGATGACGCCCTTGGTGTCGCAGAGGATGACATTGTCGGGTGCAAAGCCCATCGACTTGATGAGCTCGATGCAGGCGATGGCGGCGGCACCGGCCCCGTTGCAGACGAGCTTGGTCGTCTTGAAGTCGCGGCCGGTCAGCGCCAGCGCATTGATCAGGCCGGCGGCGGCGATGATGGCGGTGCCGTGCTGGTCGTCGTGGAAAACGGGGATGTCCATCAATTCGCGCAGGCGCTGCTCGATGATGAAACAGTCGGGTGCCTTGATGTCCTCGAGATTGATGCCGCCGAAGGACGGGCCGAGATAGCGCACGCAGTTGATGAACTCGTCGACATTCTCCGTGTCGACCTCGAGGTCGATGGAATCGACGTCGGCAAAGCGCTTGAAGAGGACGGACTTGCCTTCCATGACGGGCTTGGAGGCGAGCGCCCCGAGATTGCCCAGACCGAGAATGGCGGTGCCGTTCGAAATGACGGCGACCATGTTGCCGCGCGTCGTGTAGTCATAGGCGGTCGACGGATCCTCGGCGATGGCCTTCACCGGCACTGCAACGCCGGGCGAATAGGCAAGCGACAGGTCGCGCTGGGTCGCCATCGGCTTGGTCGGCGTGATCTCGAGCTTGCCGGGACGGCCGGACGAATGGAAATCCAGGGCTTCCTGGTCCGTGACGGTTGCCCTCTTACGATCTGTTTTGTCGGTTCCCGGCATATTCCCCCCTTCACACTCTTGTGGGCGATAGGCCCATAGCTTCTTACAGCTGTTGTTTTCTATATCGCTGCATGGCTAGGGTGACACCTCTTTTTTAGGAAGAACAGACTCTCCGTGAACGATCAGATCGCGCGCCAAAACGATATCCTGACGACATCCGAACTTGCCAGCGACGAAAGCCGCGCATCGGCGACGCCGATGATGGAGCAGTTTATCGAGATCAAGGCTGCCAATCCCGACAGCATGCTGTTTTACCGCATGGGGGATTTCTACGAGCTGTTCTTCCAGGACGCGGTGGATGCATCGCGTGCGCTCGGCATCACGCTCACCAAGCGTGGTCAGCATATGGGCCTCGACATCCCCATGTGCGGCGTGCCGGTCCATGCGGCGGATGACTACCTGCAAAGGCTGATCGCCGTCGGTTTCCGTGTCGCCGTCTGCGAGCAGGTGGAGGACCCGGCGGAGGCGAAGAAGCGCGGCTCCAAGTCCGTGGTGCGCCGCGATGTCGTGCGCCTGGTCACGCCGGGCACGTTGACCGAGGAAAAGCTGCTCTCGCCGTCGGACGCCAACTATCTCATGGCCGTCGCGCGCATCCGTGGCGGCGCGGAGCCTTCCATGGCGCTCGCCTGGATCGATATTTCCACCGGCATCTTCCGTTTGTCGGAGACCGCGCAGGGACAGCTTCTCGCCGATATTCTGCGCATCGATCCGCGCGAGCTGATCGTGCCGGACACGCTGTTCTACGATCCCGAATTCCGCCCCGTACTCGACGTGATCGGCCGCGTCGCGGTGCCCCAGCCGGCTGTGCTGTTCGACAGCGCGACGGCCGAGGGCCGCATCGCCCGCTATTTCGGCGTCTCGACGCTCGATGGCTTCGGCACCTTTTCGCGCGCGGAGTTTGCAGCAGCCTCCGCAGCCATCTCCTATGTCGAGAAGACGCAGATCGCCGAGCGCCCGCCGCTCGGCCGGCCTGAACGCGAAAGCTCGGCCTCGACGCTGTTCATAGATCCCGCCACCCGCACCAATCTCGAACTCGTGCGCACGCAATCGGGAGACCGCAGCGGCACGCTGCTGAAAGCGATCGACCGCACCGTCACGAGCGGTGGTGCGCGTCTGCTCGCCGAGCGCCTGATGTCGCCGCTGACCGATCCCGACACGATCAATATCAGGCTCGATTCGATCTCGACGCTCGCCGACCGTGCCTCCTTCTGCGAGGATTTGCGCCGGACGCTGAAGCGCATCCCCGACATGCCGCGCGCGCTGTCGCGCATTGCGCTTGGCCGTGGCGGCCCGCGCGATCTCGGCGCCATTCTGCAAGGTCTCTCTACCGCCGCGGAAATCGCGGGATTGATGGCGGCCGAAGAGCTGGAGGGAGAGCTCGCCGCCGCTCGCACCGCCATCGCGGCGCTGCCCGTCGCGCTTTCGCACCGCCTGTCCTTCATGCTGTCAGACGAGCTGCCGCTCCTGAAACGCGATGGCGGCTTCATCCGCGAGGCGGCCGATGGCGAGTTGGACGAGGTGCGGGGGCTGCGCGACCAGTCCCGCCGCGTCATTGCCGGCCTGCAGCTGCAATATGCCGAGGAAACCGGCGTCAAGTCGTTGAAGATCAAGCACAACAACGTGCTCGGCTATTTCATCGAGGTCTCCGCCGGCAATGCCTCCGCGCTGACCGAGGGCGACGAGGCGAAGGCCCGTTTCATCCATCGCCAGACCATGGCCGGCGCCATGCGTTTCACGACGACGGTGCTCTCGGAACTTGAAACCAAGATCGCCAATGCCGCCGACCGGGCGCTCGCCATCGAGCTTGCGGCCTTCGACGGTCTTGTCGAGGCGGTCGTCGCGGAAGCCGAGGCCATCAAGGCGGCCGCACGCGCGCTCGGCGTCGTCGATGTGTCGGTGGGCCTTGCGGCACTTGCCGAGGAACAGGCCTATTGCCGCCCGGTGGTCGATAGTTCCACGATGTTCGCCATTGTCGGCGGACGCCACCCCGTCGTCGAGCAGGCGCTGCGCCGCCAGCATGCTACCGCCTTCGTCGCCAATTCCTGCGACCTCTCGCCCGTGGACGGCAAGAGCCATGGTGCGATCTGGCTTTTGACCGGCCCGAACATGGGCGGTAAGTCGACTTTCCTGCGCCAGAACGCGCTTATCGCCATCCTCGCCCAGATGGGTGCCTATGTGCCGGCCGAAAGCGCCCATATCGGCATCGTCGACCGTCTCTTCTCGCGCGTCGGGGCATCGGACGATCTGGCGCGCGGCCGCTCCACCTTCATGGTGGAAATGGTCGAAACGGCCGCGATCCTCAATCAGGCGACCGACCGCTCGCTCGTCATCCTCGACGAAATCGGCCGTGGCACCGCCACCTTCGACGGCCTTTCCATTGCCTGGGCTTCGGTCGAGCACCTGCACGAGGGCAATCGCTGCCGCGGTCTTTTCGCCACGCATTTCCACGAATTGACCGTGCTTTCGGAAAAGCTCGCACGCCTTTCCAACGCCACAATGCGCGTCAAGGAGTGGGATGGCGACGTGATCTTCCTGCACGAGGTTGGTCCGGGTGCGGCGGATCGCTCCTACGGTATCCAGGTGGCGCGCCTTGCCGGTCTGCCCGCCTCGGTCGTGGCACGCGCAAAAGACGTGCTCGCCAAGCTCGAGGATGCCGACCGCAAGAACCCGGCAAGCCAGCTCATTGACGATCTGCCGCTGTTCCAGGTCGCGGTGCGTCGCGAGGAGATGAAGCGCGACGCCACGCCGTCGAAGGTCGAGGCGTTGGTGAAGGATTTGAACCCTGATGACATGACGCCGCGCGAGGCGCTGGATGCGCTCTATGCGCTGAAGAAAGAACTTGGCAATCGGTAGCGGCTAGGATCATTGTCCTCGCGTGCTGAAAGGGTCTATAGGCATGCGAACCGAACGGGCGATGGACGAGAAGCGGGACGCAGGCCGGCATCCAATGGAACACAAGCTCTTGGCACCGGCTCAGTCCGGTCTTCTCGACGTGCCGGCGCTGCGCGCCAAATGCGAATTCATCGCCAGCACCAATGCAGACTACCGCGACCGCATGCGCAGCGCGTTGCTGGCCGAGTTCAAGGCCGCCAATGCCGCCGGCCGCGAACGCGCCCGCGAACTGCTCTTTGCCGATGGCAGCGGGCTGCAATGCGCCGCCCGCATTTCCTGGCTGCAGGACCAGCTGATCGCCGTCCTGCATGATTTTGCGCTGAACCACGTCTTCAGCGCCGGCCAGGCGCCGCCGGCAACGCGCATCACGGTGACGGCTGTCGGCGGCTATGGTCGCGGCACGCTGGCGCCGGGCTCGGATATCGACCTGCTCTTCCTGCTGCCGGCAAAACCCGCCGCCTGGAGCGAGCCGGCCATCGAATTCATGCTCTATATCCTGTGGGATCTGGGCTTCAAGGTCGGCCACGCCACCCGCAATCTGGAAGAGTGCATCCAGCTCTCCAAGAGCGACATGACGATCCGCACCGCGATCCTCGAAGCGCGCTATATCGGCGGCTCGGTCGCGCTGTTCGAGGAGCTGGCGGTGCGTTTCGACCGCGAGATCGTGCGTGGCACCGGGCCGGAATTCATCGCCGCCAAGCTTGCCGAGCGTGACGAGCGCCACCGCAAGGCCGGCGACACGCGCTACCTCGTCGAGCCGAACGTCAAGGAAGGCAAGGGCGGGCTTCGCGACCTGCACACGCTGTTCTGGATCGCCAAGTATTTCTATCACATCAAGGACCCGGCCGAACTGGTGAAGCTCGGCGTGCTCTCCAGGCAGGAATACAAGCTCTTCCAGAAGGCCGACGATTTCCTCTGGGCCGTGCGCTGCCACATGCATTTCCTGACGGGCAAGGCCGAGGAGCGGCTGTCCTTCGACATCCAGCGGGAAATCGCCGAGTGCCTCGGCTACCAGCCGCATCCGGGCCTCTCGGCCGTCGAACGCTTCATGAAGCACTATTTCCTCGTCGCGAAGGATGTCGGAGACCTCACGCGCATCTTTTGCGCCACGCTGGAAGACCAGCAGGCCAAGGAAGCGCCCGGCATCACCGCCGTCATCAGCCGTTTCACCCGCCGGACGCGCAAAATCGCCGGCACGCTGGATTTCCTCGAAGACCGAGGCCGCATCACGATTGCCGATGCGGAAGTCTTCAAACGCGATCCGGTCAATCTCGTCCGTCTCTTCCACATTGCCGATCTCAACGGCCTGGAGTTCCACCCCGACGCGCTGAGGCTGGTGACCCGTTCGCTCGGGCTGATCAATTCGGCGCTACGTGAGAACGAGGAGGCGAACCGGCTGTTCCTGTCGATCCTCACCTCGCCGCGCGACCCGGCGCTCATCCTTCGCCGGATGAACGAGGCGGGCGTGCTCGGCAAGTTCATTCCGGAATTCGGCAAGATCGTCGCGATGATGCAGTTCAACATGTATCATCACTACACGGTCGACGAGCATCTGATCCGCGCTGTCGGCGTGCTCGCCAATATCGACCAGGGCCGCGAGAAGGATGCCCACCCGCTGAGCTATCAGGTGATGCCCTCGATCGAGGACCGCATGCCGCTTTACGTTGCCGTGCTCCTGCACGACATCGCCAAGGGCCGGCCGGAGGACCACTCCGAGGCGGGCGCCAAGGTGGCGCGCAAGCTCTGCCCGCGCTTCGGCCTGTCGCCCAAGCAGACGGAACTGGTCGTCTGGCTGATCGAGGAACACCTGACCATGTCCATGGTCGCGCAGACCCGCGACCTCAACGACCGCAAGACCATCGTCGACTTTGCCGAAAAGGTGCAGTCGATGGAGCGGCTGAAGATGCTGCTGGTGCTGACCGTCTGCGACATCCGCGCTGTCGGCCCGGGGGTGTGGAATGGCTGGAAGGGCCAGCTGCTGCGCACGCTCTACTACGAGACGGAACTGCTGATTTCCGGCGGGTTCTCCGAGTTGTCGCGAAAAGAGCGCGCCCAGGCCGCCCGCGAAATCCTCTCCAATGCGCTGCCGGCGGACTGGAACCAGAAGGATCGCAAGACCTATACCAAGCTGCACTACGATCCCTACCTGCTGACTGTGTCGCTGGAGGATCAGGTGCGCCATGCCGGCTTCGTGCGCGAGACGGACAAGGCGGGTCAGTCGCTTGCCACCATGGTGCGCACTCATTCCTTCCACGCCATCACCGAAATCACCGTGCTCTCGCCGGACCATCCGCGCCTGCTGACGGTGATTGCCGGTGCCTGCGCGGCCGCTGGCGCCAACATCGTCGACGCGCAGATCTTCACCACGTCGGATGGCCGCGCGCTCGACACGATTTTGGTCACCCGCGAGTTTCCCAACGATGCCGACGAGACCCGCCGGGCCGGCACGATCGGCCGCATGATCGAGGACGTGCTGGCGGGCCGCAAGCGCCTGCCCGAAGTGATCGCGACCCGCACCAGGAGCCGCAAGCGCAGCCGCACCTTCACCGTGTCTCCGGCCGTCACCATCTCCAATGCGCTGTCGAACAAGTTCACCGTCATCGAGATCGAGTGCCTCGACCGCCCGGGCCTGCTCTCGGAGGTGACGGCCGTGCTGTCCGATCTCTCGCTCGACATCGCGTCGGCGCATATCACCACCTTCGGCGAGAAGGTCATCGATACCTTCTACGTCACCGACCTCGTCGGCCAGAAGGTCACCAACGAGAGCCGGCACGCCAATATCGCCGCCCGGCTGAAGGCCGTGATGGCCGACGAGGCGGACGAGCTGCGCGACCGCATGCCGCCCGGCATGATCGCGCCGGTCGCGCCGACGCCAAGAAGGGTCAAGGCACAACAATGAGTCTGGTCAAGAAATTCGCGACCGTCGGCGGCGCGACGCTCGGCAGCCGCGTGCTCGGCTTTGCCCGCGAGACGCTGATGGCCGCAGCGCTGGGCACCGGCCCGATGGCCGACGCCTTCTATGCCGCGTTCCGTTTTCCGAACCTCTTCCGTCGCCTCTTCGCCGAGGGTGCCTTCAACGCCGCCTTCGTGCCGCTCTTCGCCAAGGAGATCGAGGCGGGTGGCCTCGACGGCGCGAAACGCTTCTCAGAAGAAGTCTTCGGCGTCCTGTTCTCCGTGCTCTTGATGCTGACCATCGCGATGCAGCTGCTCATGCCGCTCATCGTCGCCTGGGTCATCGCGCCGGGCTTCGTGGACGATGCGGAAAAGTTCGACGTGACGGTCAAACTCGCCGTCGTCATGTTCCCCTATCTCATGTGCATGTCGCTGACGGCGATGCTGTCGGGCATGCTGAATTCGCTGCACCACTATTTCGCCGCCGCCATCGCTCCCGTCTTCCTCAATATCGTGCTGATCGGTGCGCTGGGCTATGCGCTTTGGGACGGTGCCTCTCCGTTGGAGACGGCCTGGTATCTCTCCTGGGGCGTGCTTGCCTCCGGCCTTCTGCAGATGGCGGTGCTCTATGCCGGCGTGCGCCATGCCGGCATGCGGATCGGTTTTCGCCGCCCGCGCATAACGCCGAACGTCAAGCGCCTGCTTTGGCTCGCCTTCCCGGCGGCCGTCACCGGTGGCATCACCCAGATCAACCAGCTCATCGGCCAGATGATCGCCTCCACCAAGGACGGTGCGATCTCGGCCCTACAATATGCCGACCGCGTCTACCAGCTGCCGCTCGGCGTCGTCGGCATCGCCGTCGGCGTGGTGCTTCTGCCGGAACTGGCCCGGGCGCTGAAGGGCGGCCACGAGCGCGAGGCCGGCAATCTGCAGAACCGCTCGATGGAATTCGTGCTGTTCCTGACGCTGCCCGCCGCCGCCGCTCTCTGGGTCATCTCCGACGAGATCGTGCGTGTGCTCTACGAGCGCGGCGCCTTCAGCCCGGAGACCACCTCCGTCGTCGCCGGCACGCTCGCCATCTATGGTCTCGGTCTGCCGGGCTTCGTGATGATCAAGGCGCTCAATCCCGGCTTCTTCGCCCGGGAGGACACCAAGACGCCGATGCGCATCACCCTGCTGTCGGTCGTCATCAACTGCGTGCTTGCCGTCTCGCTCTTCCCGCTGTTCCATGAGCGCGGCATCGCCACGGCCGAGACCGTCTCCGGCTGGCTGACGGCGTTGCTGCTCTTCGTGACGCTGGTGCGCCGTGGCCACTGGCCGCTGGAGAAGGCGCTTGTCTGGCGCGTCGCACGCCTGCTGATCGCCGCGGTCATCATGGCCGTCGCGCTCGAATACGCCTCCGACTACCTGGCCGATCGTCTCGTATCGGCATCGCCGCTCTTCGAACAGCTCATGGCGCTCGGCCTTCTCATCGGCTTCGCCATGGTCGTCTACTTCTCCGTCGCCTTCCTCATCGGCGGCGCCGATCTCGGCATGATCCGCCGCAACATGAAGCGCCGGCCACGCGCCGAGAGCCCGCCGTCCGAGGGCGGGTCGGCGGAGTAAGGCGCGGTGTCAGCGCGCGGCGAGCTTTGCGCGTGCCTTCAAGCGGGCCAATCCGCCGCAATGGTGCCAGTTGCGCTTCGGCCCGACATCGACATGGACGATGCCATTGCAGTAGGTCCCGATACCGCCGATGGCGGGCGCGGAGCGGGCTGCTGCGATGATCCTCTTCACGGAGACGCCGGGCACGCGGATGTCCGCTGCCAGGCATTTGCGATGATAGGATCCTCTACGGCCTTTTGATCGATGCCCTGACGTGACGAGGGGCCGACGCCCGACACTGCGGGCGATATGGGCCAGAACCGCGCGCAGCTTTCCGGGAAAACATCGGTGCCGTACGCGCGGCGTCTGGATCGCGTAGACTTTCGTCACGGTCGCCTTGTCGCTTCTGTGCTTGTGGCTGCGGCCTGCCTCGGTCTCGCTCGCGAACAGGGATGTCAGCGCTACGACGCAGGCAAGCAGAATAGAACCGTTCTTTCGCACGGGTCAGCTCCGTCTTGTGCCCCTTCGTCACAAAACGACCGATCGGGATCGGCCTTCCCCTCCAAATCCCCGGCGGGAGGGAACGACCGGAAAATGTCTTTTATAAGGGCTTCCTCATGCGCCATGGCGCCCGGTGCCAGCCCCCTTGATCGGCGCTGCGGTGCCGTGCATAAGCGCCCCGTATTTTCTTACGCAGTTCCGGCTGGAAAACCGCTTCGGATTTTTCCTGGAATTGCTCGTGCAACAGGGACCAGGCCCTCCACCCGCCTGAAGGAAAACCGTCATGAGCGCATTCAAGCCTCTCGTCTTCTCCGGCGTCCAGCCGACCGGCAATCTGCATCTCGGAAACTATCTCGGCGCGATCCGCAAGTTCGTGGCGCTGCAGGCAGACAACGACTGCATCTATTGCGTCGTCGACCTGCACGCGCTGACCGCGCAACTGGTGCACGAGGACATGCGGGGCCAGATCCGCTCGATCGCCGCGGCCTTCATCGCCTCGGGCATCGACCCGAAGAAGCACATCGTCTTCAACCAGTCCGCCGTGCCGCAGCATTCGGAGCTCGCGTGGATCTTCAACTGCGTGGCGCGCATCGGCTGGATGGAGCGCATGACCCAGTTCAAGGACAAGACGGGCGGCAAGAATGCCGAGCAGGTCTCGCTCGGGCTGCTCGCCTATCCGAGCCTTATGGCAGCGGACATCCTCGTCTACCGGGCAACGCATGTACCTGTCGGCGACGACCAGAAGCAGCATCTGGAACTGACCCGCGACATCGCGCAGAAATTCAACATCGACTTCGGCGGCCATATCCGCAAGGAGGGCACCGGCATCGACATCGTTGTCGGCGAAGAGCCGGTCCACGCCTATTTCCCGATGGTCGAACCGCTGATCGGTGGTCCGGCGCCGCGCGTCATGAGCCTGCGTGACGGCACCAAGAAAATGTCGAAGTCGGATGCATCCGACCTCTCGCGCATCAATCTCACCGACGATGCCGACACGATCTCCAAGAAGATCCGCAAGGCCAAGACCGATGCGGATGCGCTGCCGAGCGAAGTCGAAGGCCTCAAGGGTCGCCCGGAGGCCGAAAACCTCGTCGGCATCTACGCCGCGCTGTCCGACAAGACCAAGGCGGACGTGCTTGCCGAATTCGGTGGACAGCAGTTCTCGGCCTTCAAGCCGGCGCTGATCGACCTCTCGGTCAACGTGCTCTCGCCGATATCTGACGAGATGCGCCGCCTGATGGACGACACCAGCCATATCGACGCGATCCTCAGGGACGGCGGCGAACGGGCGCGGGCGCGGGCGGAAAAAACCATGAAGGAAGTCCGCGACATCGTCGGTTTTGTGCAGTAAGGTCCCCGCGAAACGTCCTTGAGATAAGGGGGCCATATGGTTTCTCGACGACTTTCCCGCCTTGAAGGCCATCGCCGGAAATTTCTGGCGGTCATTGACGACACGCCGGAATGCCAGCGCGCCGTCCACTATGCGGGAATGCGGGCGAAGAACTCCAATGGCGCCGTCGTGCTGCTCTATGTGATCGCCAATGGCGACTTCCAGCAATGGCTGGGAGTCGAGGAGATCATGCGGGCGGAAGCGCGCGAGGCGGCGGAAGCGGTGCTGGCCAAGGCCGGGCAGGCGCTTCGCGAAGCCATCGGCATCGAGCCGGAAACGGTGATCCGCGAGGGTGTCGCCAGCGAGGCGATCAACGGCCTGATCGAGGAGGACCGCGACATCGCGATCCTCGTTCTCGCCGCAGGCTCGGCCAAGGAAGGGCCGGGACCGCTGGTCACGTCGCTTGCCAGCCGCGCGCAGGCTTTCCCGATCCCGGTCACGGTCATCCCGGATCAGCTGAGCGACGAGGAACTGGACGCGCTGAGCTGAGCTTGCGACCTTGAAGAACGGCGCCAAAACGCCTATCTTCTTTTGAACCATTCTAAGATTTTGGCCGACGAAGACGCCTGGCCGGACGGAGACGAACATGTTCATCCAGACCGAATCGACGCCGAACCCGTCGACCCTGAAGTTCCTGCCCGGCAAGGTGGTGCTGGAGACCGGCACGGCCGAGTTCCGCGACGAGACGGAAGCGCGCGCCGCGTCCCCGCTCGCCGCCCGCCTTTTCGGCGTTCCCGGCGTCACCGGCGTGTTCCTCGGTTACGATTTCATCACCGTCACCAAGGACAGCGCCGACTGGCAGCACATGAAGCCGGCCATTCTGGGCAATATCATGGAACACTTCATGTCCGGCCAGCCGATCCTCGCCAGCGGCGCGCTCGGCGGCAGCGACGAGGACGAGGGCGAATTCTTCGAAGAGGGTGACGAGACCATCGTCGCCACCATCAAGGAACTGCTCGACACGCGCGTGCGGCCGGCCGTGGCGCAGGACGGCGGCGACATCACCTTCAAGGGGTTCCGCGACGGCGTCGTCTATCTCAACATGAAGGGTGCCTGCTCCGGCTGCCCGTCTTCGACGGCAACGCTCAAGCACGGCGTCCAGAACCTTCTTCGCCATTTCGTACCGGAAGTGCAGGAAGTTGAAGCCGTCGTATAAGGTCCGCTCCGCAACGGGGAGGTGCCCGGCATGATCGTTCTGGCGATCGATACGGCAGGCACCGGCTGTTCCGCGGCGCTCTATGATTCCGACAGGGATGTTGTGCTCGGTGCTGCCGGCGCCGATATCGGCCGCGGCCATGCCGAGCGGCTGATGGAGTTCGTCGACGGCGCCCTCGAAGCCGCCGGTATCGACCTTCCCGCCGTCGACCGTATCGCCGTCACCGTCGGTCCCGGTTCCTTCACCGGCATCCGCGTCGGCGTTGCCGCCGCTCGCGGGCTGGCGCTCGCGCTTGGCGTTCCCGCCGTTGGCGTCTCCACGCTTGCCGCCCTTGCCGCCGACCGCCAAGGCCCGCTTCTGGTTGCGATCGATGCCAAGCGTGACGAGGTTTACTGGCAGGCCTTTGCAATCGATGGCAGCGAAGCCACGCCTCCGGCCATTGCCTCGGTCGAAGAGGCGAAGGTCATCGCCGGAATGCACAAAGGCGCGCTTGCCGGCTCGGCTTCCGCTTTGCTGCGCGAGGGCGCCATCGCGGAGACGGACGGCGTTTCCATCGCTACCGTTGCCCGTCTCGGCGCCGGCCTCGACCCGGCGGCCAATCTGCCCCGGCCGCTTTATCTGCGCGGTCCCGATGCCAAGCCGCAGGCGGGTTTCGCGATTCGGAGAGCATGATCCATGGCGCTCACCGACTATTTCACCCGCAAGCCGGTCTTCGAAATCTTCCCGCTCGAAACGACCGACGCTCGTCTCGCGGCGGCGCTGCACCAGGCGCGGTTTCCCCAGCCGTGGAACGACGGCGAGTTCCATTCGCTGCTGTCCCAGGATCCGGTCTTCGGCTTTCTCGCACTGAAGCAGGGCGTGCCCGGCCGCACCGCCGGCGGCTTCGTGCTGGCGCGCGCCACGGCGGGCGAAGCGGAGATATTGACGATCAGCGTGGACCAGCGCTTCGGGCGCGCCGGCCTTGGCTGGCGGCTGATGCAGGCGGCGCTGCGCGAGGCCAGGATGCGCGGCGCGGAGGACATTTTCCTCGAGGTTGACGAGGTAAACCACGCCGCCCGTGGCCTTTACGGCAAGCTCGGCTTCATCAAGGCCGGCGAGCGCAAGGCCTATTACGCCGCCGCCGACGGCAGCCGTTCCTCGGCGCTTGTCATGCGGCGCGATCTTCGCTAGTCCCCTATCGGGGGGCGACAAGAGAAGGGCAGACGGTATGGCGGATGCGGAAAAATCGCTGGAAGAGCTTTGTGTCGAGCGCGGCATGCGCATGACCGAGCAGCGCCGCGTGATTGCGCGCGTGCTGGAATCCTCCGCCGATCACCCTGACGTCGAAGAACTCTATCGCCGTTCCTCCGCCGTCGATTCGCGCATTTCCATCTCCACCGTCTATCGTACCGTCAAACTGTTCGAGGATGCCGGCATCATCGAGCGGCACGATTTCCGCGATGGCCGCTCGCGTTACGAGACGGTGCCGGACGAGCATCACGATCACCTGATCGACCTGAAACACGGTCAGGTCATCGAGTTCCATTCGCCGGAGATCGAGGCGCTGCAGGAGCGTATCGCGCGCGAGCATGGCTTCAAGCTCGTCGGCCATCGGCTGGAACTCTACGGCATTCCGCTCAAGGAGGGCGAGTGAGGTGGATTTTCGCGCCTTGTGACCGCCCGCCGGTGATCCCTTGATCACCTGGCTGCGCATTGCTTTCGGTGCGATCGTTCTTCTCGCTGCAACGCTTGTCCTGCTGCCGATCCAGCTCGTCGGCCTGCGCTTCAATCTCAATATCCGTCGCCGCCTGCCGCGTCTGTGGCATCGCGTCGCCTGTTGGGTCCTGGGCCTCAGAGTGCGCTTGCATGGTACGCTGGAGCCGAACCGGCCGCTGCTTCTGGCCGCCAACCATGCTTCCTGGAAGGATATTCTCGTGCTCGGCTCGGTGGCCGACGTCGTCTATATCGCCAAGGCGGAGGTGCGCGGCTGGCCGGTCTTCGGCATCCTCGCCCGTCTGCAGGCGACGATCTTCGTCGAGCGCGAGCAGCGCCAGAAGACCGGCGATCAGATCAACGAGATTGCGCAGCGCCTTACGGCGGGCGAGATCGTCGTGCTCTTCCCCGAGGGCACGACATCCGACGGCAACCGGCTCATGGACATCAAGACCTCGCTCTTCGGTGCCGCGGCGTCGGCCGTGCCGCATGCGCCCGATGGCGTCGTGTTCATCCAGCCGATCTCCATCGCCTATACCGGGGTGCACGGCATGGCCATGGGCCGTTTCCACCGGCCGCTTGCCGCCTGGCCGGGTGATATCGAGCTTCTGCCGCATCTCATGGGCGTGGTGCGCGAAGGGGCCGTCGATGTCGACATCGATTTCGGCGAGCGCGTGGACTATTCGCGGGCAAGCAACCGCAAACAGGTGAGCCGTGAAGTCGAGACGCGAATCCGGGCGATGCTGGGCGCGCGGCTGCGCGGCAGATAAAGCTTCATTTTTCGGGGTATTTCCAATATGGAAGCGGCCATGAGCGAACAGTCCCTTACCCTGCCCGAACCCACCATGGCCACGCCGAACACCCGCAAAGTCTTCGTGAAGACCTACGGCTGTCAGATGAACGTCTATGACAGCGAGCGCATGACGGACGCCCTGGCAAAGGACGGCTATCAGGCGACGGACGTGCTGGAAGAGGCCGACCTCGTTCTCCTCAACACCTGCCATATCCGCGAGAAGGCGGCGGAAAAGGTCTATTCCGAACTCGGCCGCCTGCGTGACATGAAGAAGGCCCGCGCGATGGACGGTCGCGAGATGGTGATCGGTGTCACCGGCTGCGTTGCCCAGGCCGAAGGCAAGGAAATCCTGCGCCGTGCGCCGGCCGTCGACCTCGTCATCGGCCCGCAGACCTATCATCGGCTGCCCGAGGCGCTGCGCCGCGCCAAGGGCGGCGAGCGCGTCGTCGAGACGGACTATGCTATCGAGGACAAGTTCGAGCATTTGCCGGCGCCGGAAAAGGCCAGGACCCGCGCCCGCGGCGTCACCGCCTTCCTCACCGTGCAGGAAGGCTGCGACAAGTTCTGCACCTTCTGCGTGGTGCCCTACACGCGAGGCTCGGAGGTTTCCCGTCCCGTCG
Source organism: Shinella sp. CPCC 101442 (assembly GCF_024704725.1). Classification (GTDB taxonomy): domain Bacteria; phylum Pseudomonadota; class Alphaproteobacteria; order Rhizobiales; family Rhizobiaceae; genus Shinella. The sequence continues at coordinate 350,120 of NZ_JALIQS010000004.1, forward strand.
CGCAGATCGTCTCCGAGGCCGAGCGTCTCGTCGAGGGCGGCGTGCGCGAAATCACGCTGCTCGGGCAGAACGTCAATGCCTGGCACGGCCTCGGTCCTGATGGCGCCGAATGGAGCCTTGGCGACCTTCTCTGTCGGCTTGCGGAAATCGAGGGTCTCGCGCGCCTGCGCTATACGACGAGCCACCCGCGCGACATGGATGACCGGCTGGTCGAGGCGCATCGCGACCTGCCCAAGCTGATGCCCTACCTGCATCTGCCGGTGCAGTCCGGTTCCGACCGTATCCTGAAGGCCATGAACCGGCGTCATACGGCGGCCGAATATATCGCCCTCATCGCGCGCATCCGCGCCGTCCAGCCGGACCTCGCGATCTCCGGCGATTTCATCGTCGGCTTCCCCGGAGAGACGGACGAGGACTTCGAAGACACGATGCGCCTCATCGAGGCCGTTGGTTATGCACAGGCATTTTCGTTCAAATATTCCATCCGTCCCGGCACGCCCGGCGCGGAGATGGATGGGCATATCGACGAGCGCGTGAAGTCCGAACGCCTTGAAAGATTGCAGGCTTTGCTGTTTCGCCAGCAACGGGAATTCGCCGCCGGCTGCGTCGGCAAGGAGATTGACCTGCTGCTGGAGAAGCCCGGCCGCATGCCCGGCCAGCTCGTCGGCCGCTCGCCCTGGCTGCAGCCTGTGAATGTTGATGCAAAAGTGTCTGAAATCGGTGACATTATACGGGTACGAATCACCGATGCCGGGCCCAACAGCCTCTTCGCAGAAGCGATCGGGTGACGGGCGGATCGCAAGGAGCTTGACCGCTTGAACGGACACGAACTGACGACGTCATCGCCGCGCCAGTCAAAAACACAGACCGACGCAAATCAATTCGTGCTCACGTTCGAGAACAATCGATACGCAAGCGAGCTCTTCGGACAGTTCGACCAGCATCTGAAACTGCTCGAGCAGCGCCTCCATATCGATGCGCGGGCACGGGGAAATTCCGTCTCGATCTCCGGCGATGTGGTGGCCACCAACCAGGCCCGCCGCGCGCTGGATTATCTCTATGATCGTCTCCAGAAGGGCGGTTCGATCGAGCTATCCGACGTGGAGGGTGCCATCCGCATGGCGATTGCCGCCGACGACCAGCTTTCGCTGCCGACCATGGAGCGCAAGGCCAAGCTGTCGATGTCGCAGATCTCCACCCGCAAGAAGACCATCGTTGCCCGCACGCCGACGCAGGATACCTATATCCGTGCGCTGGAGCGGTCCGAGCTGGTCTTCGGCGTCGGCCCTGCCGGCACGGGCAAGACCTATCTCGCCGTCGCCCATGCCGCCCAGCTTCTGGAGCGTGGTGCGGTCGATCGCATCATCCTGTCGCGTCCGGCCGTCGAAGCCGGCGAGCGCCTCGGCTTCCTGCCCGGCGACATGAAGGAAAAGGTCGATCCCTATCTGCGCCCGCTCTATGACGCGCTCTATGACATGATGCCGGGCGACAAGGTCGAACGCGCCATCGCCGCCAACGTCATCGAAATCGCCCCGCTCGCCTTCATGCGCGGCCGCACGCTCGCCAACGCCGCCGTCATTCTCGACGAGGCGCAGAACACGACGTCGATGCAGATGAAGATGTTCCTGACGCGTCTTGGCGAAAACGGCCGCATGATCGTCACCGGCGATCCAAGCCAGGTCGATCTGCCGCGCGGCGTGAAGTCCGGCCTCGTCGAGGCCCTGCAGATCCTCAAGGGCGTCGAGGGCGTCTCGGTCGTGCGCTTCAAGGATGTCGACGTCGTGCGTCACCCGATGGTCGCCCGCATCGTCCGGGCCTATGAGGCGACGACCGCCGTGCAGGACGAAAGCGAGCAAACCGACCGCTGAGCGGTCCGAGCCCCATGAGTACACTCGATATCCAGATTTCCGTAGAGGAGGGCACCTGGCCCTCCGAAGAGCGCTTGCTTGAAATGAGCGAGCGCGTGCTCGGTGCCGCCGCGGACTATCTTCGCAAGACGGAAAAGCAGCCCTTCCCGAAGACCGGTGCGCCGGAAGTCTCCCTCGTCTTCACCAACGATGCCGCGATCCGCGGCATCAATGCGGAATGGCGCAGCCAGGACAAGCCGACCAATGTTCTATCCTTCCCCGCTTTCCCCGTAATACCGGGAAAGATGCCGGGTCCCATGCTCGGCGATATCATCTTTGCGCAGGAAACATTGACCCGCGAGGCGGGTGAACTCGGCAAGTCCTTCGACGATCATCTCACGCATCTGATGGTGCATGGATTTCTGCATCTCTTCGGTTATGATCACATGGAAGATGAAGAAGCGGAAAAAATGGAGGGGCTTGAGACTCGCATTCTTGCCGAGCTTGGCCTATCTGACCCCTACGGGGATGACCCCGATGAATAGTTTGGACCAATGAGCGACTTCAGAAACCAGTCGGCAACGACGGAAAAGCACGAGGCGGACGCCTCAAGTCAGGACGAGGCGGGCAGTAGTAGCAGCGCGCCGAAGCAGGAAAGCGGGGGCCGGACATCCTTCTGGTCCCGCGCGACACGGCTTTGGCGCATGACGGGCGCCTCGACGCTGCGCAAGGACCTCGCCGAGGCCCTGATGACGGAAGACAGCGGCGGCGAGCCGGCCTTCCTGCCCGAAGAGCGGGCAATGCTGCACAACATTCTCCGGTTCCGCGAGGTGCGGGTCGAGGACGTCATGGTGCCGCGCGCCGATATCGAGGCCGTCGACCAGGACATCACGATTGCCGAACTGATGGTGATCTTCGAGGATTCCGGCCGCTCGCGCATGCCGGTCTATAACGAGAGCCTCGACGATCCGCGCGGCATGGTGCATATCCGCGACCTGCTCGCCTATGTCACCAAGCAGGCCCGCAACAAACGCCGCACCGGCGCCAAGGCCGCATCCGCCAATGGCGAGAAGCCGGCGCGTGCGCCAAAGGCCGAATTCGACCTCGGCCGCGTCGATCTCTCCAAAACCGTCGCCGAAGCCGGCATCATCCGCCAGGTTCTTTTCGTGCCGCCGTCCATGCTGGCCGCCGACCTGATGGCCCGCATGCAGGCCGACCGCACGCAGATGGCGCTCGTCATCGACGAATATGGCGGCACGGACGGCCTCGCTTCGCTGGAAGACATCGTCGAGATGGTCGTCGGCGACATCGAGGACGAGCATGACGACGAGGAAGCGATGATCCAGAGCGTCAGCGACGACGTCATCATCGCCGATGCCCGCGTCGAGCTGGAGGAGCTCGCCAAGACGATCGGCCCGGATTTCGATATCCGCGAACAGCTTGAGGATGCCGATACGCTCGGCGGCCTGATCTTCGCGTCGCTTGGCCGCATTCCGGTGCGTGGCGAGGTCGTTCAGGCGGTGCCCGGCTTCGAATTCCACGTGCTCGACGCCGATCCGCGCCGCGTCAAGCGCGTGCGCGTCACCCGCAAGCGCGCCGGCTCGGTGCGTCGCCGTGAGCGCCGGCCGGAAGGCGAGGGCGCCAACGCGTCCACCGATCGGCAGAAGACACCCGAGCAGCAGGTTGGCGAAGCGAACGCCGACTGAAGCCATCTGCCTGATTCCTAAAATGATCTGCGCCTTGTCCTGTGTTACGGCAGGACAAGGCGTTGGTTTTTTGGAAGACTGGCGCGGCTGATTCGGGGATAGCAAAACAAAAGGGGACGGCATGGAGCGGCTCGCGGGCACGGTCATGCTCCTGTCTGGAACGAGACGGGCGCTTGCGGCATTTCTTGCGGGTCTGATCGGGGTGCTGGCGCTGCCGCCCTTCGGTTTCTTTGCCGCCTTCTTCGTATCCTTTACCCTTCTCGTCTGGCTGCTGGATGGTGCGAGTGCTGCACCGGAGGCGGGTTTTCTCAGGCGTCTCGCGCCCGCTTTCCGTGTCGGCTGGTTTTTCGGCTTCGGCTATTTCGTCGGCGGGCTCTGGTGGCTCGGCAACGCGCTGCTGGTAGAGGCTGACGACTATGCCTGGGCGCTGCCGCTCGCCATGCTCGGCCTGCCTGCTTTCCTCGCCATCTACTACGGGCTCGCCGCCGCCATCGCGCGTCTGCTCTGGTCGGACGGCATGGGCCGCATCGCCGCCCTTGCCTTCGCCTTCGGTGTCGGCGAGTGGCTGCGCGGCACGCTCTTCACCGGCTTTCCCTGGAATGCGGTCGGTTACGGCGCCATGCCCGTGCCGCTCCTCATGCAATCCTCCGGCGTGCTCGGCATCGCCGCCATCAATGCGCTCGCCGTCTTCGTCTTCGCGGCCCCCGCGCTGATCGGTACGCGACGCGGCCGGATCCCCGGACTGGCGCTTGCGGCCCTGCTTTTCTTCGCCCATGTCGGCTACGGATACTACGCTCTCCATATCGTACCGGCGCCGGCAAACGCGGCGACCGTCGTCCGCCTCGTCCAGCCGGTCATCGACCAGGCGATGAAGCTCGACGATTCCGCACGCGCCGAGATTTTTGAAAAACACCTGAAGCTGAGTGCCGAAAAGCCCGTAGACGGTGGCAAGCGACCGGATATCGTCGTCTGGCCGGAGACGTCCATTCCCTTCATCCTCACGGACAATCCGGATGCCCTGGTGCGTATCGCCGATGTGCTGGAAGACGACCAGGTGCTGATCGCCGGCGCGGTGCGCACGGAAAGTGCGGGCTCCGGCAAGGCGCCGCGCTACTACAATTCCATCTATGTGATCGACGGCAAGGGCCAGATCGTCGCCGCCGCCGACAAGGTGCACCTCGTGCCCTTCGGCGAATACATGCCTTTCGAGGAGGTTTTCGAAAGCCTTGGCGTCGCGGCTGTCGCGGCCATGCCCGGCGGTTTCTCCGCCGCCCGCGAGCACCAGCTTCTGACGGCCTCGGGCCAGGGCTTCTATCCACTGATCTGCTATGAGGCGATCTTCCCGTCCGAGATCAATGCATCGGCCGAGGAGGCCGCAGCTCTCCTCAACGTCACCAACGACGCGTGGTTCGGCAACACACCCGGCCCCTACCAGCATTTCCTGCAGGCGCGTCTGCGCGCCGTCGAACGCGGTCTGCCACTGATTCGCGCCGCCAACAACGGTATTTCGGCGGTCGTGGACAGTCGGGGGACTATCGTCACGGGCCTATCATATGATACGCCCGGCTTCGTCGATGCAACTCTCCCGGGAAGAAATCCAGCGGTCGATCGGGTGAAACGGCAGAACTGGTCGTTTCTGGCGACGCTCGCTGTTCTCTTGGCGACGGCCGGCATTTCTCGCATTGGTTTTAGAAACAGGATGAATTGACCCAAAACCCCTAAAATAGCATAGTGCCCTCCGCCGGCCGTTCTCCTGTAATGTGGTGACCCTTAAGAGGTTGCGCATACAACGTGACGTTAAGTCTCCGTTAGGGCAGCCGGAAGGGTGGGGCCATTCCGCGTTAGGACGAAAGTGATGATGGAAAACAAAAAGAAGCCGAATCCGATAGATATTCATGTCGGCAGCCGGATCCGGCTTCGCAGGACCATGCTTGGCATGAGCCAGGAGAAGCTGGGCGAAAGCCTCGGCATCACCTTTCAGCAGATTCAGAAATACGAGAAGGGCACGAACCGCGTTGGCGCCAGCCGCCTGCAGAACATTTCGAGCATTCTCAACGTACCCGTCTCCTTCTTCTTCGAGGATGCGCCGGGCGAGCAGGCGGACCTTCAGTCCGGTCTTGCCGAGGCATCGAGCTCCAACTACGTGGTCGATTTCCTGTCCTCCTCCGAGGGCCTGCAGCTCAACCGCGCTTTTGTGAAGATCGGCGATCCCAAGGTTCGCCGCAAGCTCGTCGACCTCGTCAAGGCGCTTGCCGCCGAAGCCGAAGCCGAGTGATCTTTTCCATCGTTGCAATGGATGAAAGGGCGGCGGGCAGGCCGCCCTTTCTCTTTGCGCATCTGCGTTTTCGCGGCGGCATATCGCCCGGAAATCCGGGACATAAAGACATTCTTATGTCCTTGTGTGCTTGTCTTTCCCCGACGAACTGAATAACAACGTCGAAGTCTATTTTCTTTGAGGGGAATTCCCGCATGCGCAGCAGCTATCTCTTCACCAGCGAGTCCGTCGCCGAAGGCCATCCGGACAAGGTATGCGACCGTATCTCCGACGAAATCGTCGATCTGGTCTATCGCGAAGCCGTGAAGTCGAAGGTCGATCCCTGGTCGGTCCGGATTGCCTGCGAGACGCTTGCGACGACGAACCGTGTTGTGATTGCCGGTGAAGTGCGGCTGCCGCCGAGCCTTTTGAAGAAGGACAAGGACGGCAAGGACGTCATCAACCCCTCCAAGTTCAAGTCGGCCGCCCGCAAGGCGATCCGCGATATCGGCTATGAGCAGGACGGCTTCCATTGGAAGACGGCGAAGATCGACGTGCTCCTGCACTCGCAGTCCGCCGATATCGCCCAGGGCGTCGACAATGCCGCCGACAAGCAGGGTGACGAGGGTGCCGGCGACCAGGGCATCATGTTCGGTTACGCCTGCCGCGAGACGTCGGAACTCATGCCGGCGCCGCTTTACTATTCGCACCGCATCCTTCAGCTGCTCGCGGCCGCCCGCAAAACGGGCGAGGGCGATGCCGGCAAGCTCGGGCCGGACGCCAAGAGCCAGGTGACCGTGCGGTACGTCGATGGCAAGCCCGCCGACGTCGCCTCGATCGTGCTTTCCACCCAGCATCTCGACGAAAGCTGGGATTCCGGGAAAGTGCGCGAAGTGGTCGAGCCCTATATCCGGGAGGCCCTGCACGACATCAAGATCGCCGACGATTGCGCCTGGTACATCAACCCGACGGGCAAGTTCGTCATCGGCGGCCCGGACGGCGACGCCGGCCTCACTGGCCGCAAGATCATCGTCGATACCTATGGCGGTGCTGCCCCGCATGGCGGCGGCGCCTTCTCCGGCAAGGACACGACCAAGGTCGACCGGTCGGCGGCTTATGCCGCGCGCTACCTCGCGAAGAACGTCGTGGCCGCCGGCCTTGCGGATCGCTGCACGATCCAGCTGTCCTATGCCATCGGCGTCGCCCAGCCGCTTTCGGTCTATGTCGATCTGCACGGCACGGGCAAGGTCAGCGAAGACGCTGTGGAAGCTGCGATCCGCAAGGTCATGGACCTCTCGCCGTCGGGCATCCGCCGTCATCTCGACCTCAACAAGCCGATCTATGCCAAGACGTCCGCTTATGGCCATTTCGGCCGCAAGGCCGGCCGTGACGGTTCGTTCTCCTGGGAACGCATCGATCTCGCCAAGGCCCTCAAGGACGCCGTGAAGAACTGAGACCCGATATGAGCGATGCCGAGCACCCCACCCGCGCAAGCGAGGCCTTCTTCGGTCGCCGCAAGGGAAAACCCCTGCGCGAGCGGCAGGTGCAGCATCTCGAAACCCTGCTGCCGGAACTGAAGGTCGATCTGTCGGCCGAGGCTCCGGCAGACATCACGTCGCTTTACGGCTTCAAGCCGGAGCGCATGCGCCTCGAAATCGGCTTCGGCGGCGGCGAACATCTCATTCACCGCGCGCTGGAAACGCCTCAGACCGCCTTCATCGGCGTGGAACCCTTCGTCAATTCCATGGCGAAGCTGATCGGACGCGTCGAGGAAACGGGCGCGAAGAACATCCGGCTCTACGATGACGATGCGACGGAGTTGCTCGACTGGCTGCCGGCCAATTCGATCGACCAGATCGATCTGCTCTATCCGGATCCGTGGCCGAAGAAGAAACACTGGAAGCGGCGGTTCGTGTCCAAGGTCAATCTGGACCGCTTTGCCAGGGTGCTGAAGCCGGGCGGGCTCTTCTGCTTCGCGTCCGACATCGACACCTATGTCAACTGGACGCTGATGCACTGCGGGGCGCATCCCGCTTTTGTGTGGACCGCGGAAAACGCGGCCGATTGGCTGACGCCCTATGCCGGCTGGCCGGGCACGCGCTACGAGGCCAAGGCCAAGCGCGAAGGCCGCAAGTCGGCCTATCTCACCTTCCGTCGTCTCTGACGGAAGGTCCGATCTTCAAATCTCAGTGCAAGCTGACGGTGCGCAGTTCGTCCTCGGCAGCCTTGTAGAAGGTGCTGGAACGGTTGTCGGTCAGCAGGATCGGCGTGCCGTCGGCGCCGAACAGGGCCCACAGGTCCAGGCTGGGGTCGATTTCCGGCGCTTCCGGGAAGACGCGCGACACTTCGTCGGCCTTCATCTTTCTGATGTATCCGACTTCGCCCGCGCCGAGATGCGCAAGGTCGGCCTTCGATACGGTGGTCGGAGTTGCGGTTTTCAGTCCCATCTTTGCCTCCATGGCAATGCCGGCAGGTGCCGGCCGCTGGGCGCCCGCGGCCACAATGGCGCTCGGTGCGTCAGCGATCAGGTTACGCTCGAGACGGTCCGGCGGATGTTCCCGCAGGAACGGCTCATGATCTAGTCTGATACGGAAATGTTAATTTTCTTTACCATTCGCACCGGCTCGGGCCGGACGAGATCGACCGCCAGAAGGCCGTTCTTCAGTTCGGCGCCCGAAACGCGCATGCCGTCGGCAAGCACGAAGGTGCGCTGGAACTGGCGGGCGGCAATGCCGCGGTAAAGATAATCCCGTTCGCCGCTGTCGACCTGGCGGCCGCGAATGACGAGCTGGTTTTCTTCCGTCGTCACGTCGAGCTCCTCTTCGGAGAAACCCGCGACGGCGAGCGTGATGCGCAGGCGCTCGGGCGCGCCGGTATCGCCGTTTGGTCGGAGACGTTCGATATTATAGGGGGGATAGCCATCATTACCCTTGGCGATGCGCTCGAGGGTCTTTTCCATGGCGTCGAAACCCAGCATCAGCGGGCTGGCAAAAGGGGTCATGCGTGTCATCGTCTAGTCCTTGGCTTTCAAGCGACTGTGGCGGGACCCGGTCTCGGCATCCCGATGGCTGCAATATGGTGATTGCGCGCCTGTGGCGCAAGACGCTTGCGAACGGCGATTTCGCAAATATAGTCGCCGCTTCGCCTGCCCGAGCGTCGGCAGGATTCATAAACACCAAGGGACGGAAACGGCATGTCTGAGCCAAGGAAAATCATTATCGACACCGATCCGGGGCAGGACGATGCCGCCGCGATCATGCTGGCGCTCGGCAGCCCGGAACTTGATATCCTCGGCATCACCACCGTTGCCGGCAACGTGCCGCTGTCGCGCACCTCGACCAATGCCCGCATCATCCTGGAATTCTGCGCGCGTACCGACGTGAAGGTCTTTGCCGGCGCCGACAAGCCGATCGCTCGCCCGCTGATCACCGCCGAGCATGTGCACGGCAAGACCGGCCTCGACGGCCCGGAACTGCATGAGCCGCAGATGCCCTTGCAGACGCAGCACGCCGTCGATTTCATCATCGAGACGCTGCGCAGCGAGCCGGAGGGCACCGTCACCCTCTGCACGCTCGGCCCGCTCACCAATATCGCGACGGCGCTCGAGAAGGCGCCTGATATAGCCGGCCGCGTGCGCGAACTCGTCATGATGGGTGGCGGTTTCTTCGAGGGCGGCAACATCACGCCGGCCGCCGAATTCAACATCTATGTCGACCCGGAAGCAGCCAGCATCGTCTTCCAGTCGGGCATCCCGATCGTCATGATGCCGCTCGACGTCACCCACAAGGTGCTGACGCTGAAGAGCCGCGTGGCCGAGCTGCGCGCGATCGGCAACCGCCCGGCGACCGCGCTGGTGGAGATGCTCGAATTCTTCGAACGCTTCGACGTGGAAAAATACGGCTCCGACGGCGGCCCGCTACATGACCCCACGGTCATCGCCTACCTCCTGAAGCCGGACCTCTTCGCCGGCCGCGACTGCAATGTCGAGATCGAGACGGCGTCGCCGCTGACGGTGGGCATGACGGTCGTCGACTGGTGGCAGGTCACGGGCCGCAAGCACAATGCGCGCGTCATGAAGGATGTCGATGCCGACGGCTTCTTCGCGCTGCTGACCGAGCGCGTCGGCCGGCTGTGATGCGCGGCCCCCGTAGCGCCAGCCCTGCCGTGGAGGCCCGTTTCCACAAGGAGATGATGGGCCTCTACGACCGTTTTGCCGACCTCGGCTTCCGTCCGGTCCTGCTGCGTCGCTTCGTGCTGCTGAACGGCGGCGTGGCTGCCGCGAAGGACCTCGTCTTCAAGCCCGGCACGACCGGGCTTGAGCGCATGCTTGACGCGGGCACACCGGAGTTTTCCATGGAAGCCCTGATGCTGCGGCCGGAATACCAGTCGCTGTTTTCCGAGCTGGAGCTGAAGGAAGCCACGCAGCGTCTTGCCAGCGCCGCGCGCTCCCGGTCGCGCGGCCGGCTGCAAGCGCAGCCGACCGAGCGAAAGTAGCAGAGGGCGAGGCCGTCTCAGCCGTGTGCGGCCTGCTCGGCTTCCATCTTCTCGTAGAACTTCACGATGATGTCCCAGGCCTCGTCGGCCGTCTCGACGAACTGCATCAGCTCGACATCGCCGGGCGCGATCGTGCCGAAGGCGGCGAGCGCGTCGAAGTCGATGATCTTGTGCCAGAAGTCCTTGCCGAACAGGATGAGCGGCACCAGCGCCATGCGGCCGGTCTGCATCAGCGTCACCGTCTCGAACAGCTCGTCCAGCGTGCCGAAGCCGCCCGGAAACACCGTGACCGCCTTGGCGCGCAGCAGGAAATGCATCTTGCGGATCGCGAAATAGTGGAAATTGAAGCTCAGCTCCGGCGTCACATAGGGGTTCGGCGCCTGCTCGTGCGGCAGCACGATGTTGAGGCCGATCGAGGGCGCGCCGACATCGGCCGCCCCGCGGTTGCCCGCCTCCATTACGCCCGGCCCGCCGCCGGTGACGACGACATATTCCTTGTGGTCCAGCTCCGCCGACCGCTGCGAGCACATGCGGGCGAATTTGCGCGCTTCCTCGTAGTAGACCGAGGCTGCCTCGAGATTGGCGCGCTGCGTCTCGTTGCGCGCCGCCCATGCTTCCTGACCGGGGGCCGGAATGCGCGCGCCGCCGAACATGACGACGGTCGACTTGATGCCGCGCTCGGCCAGCATCATCTCGACCTTCAGCAGTTCGAGCTGCAGGCGCACCGGGCGCAGCTCCTCGCGGCAGAGGAAATCGTCATCGACATAGGCGAGCCGGTAGGCGGGATGCGCCGATTGCGGCGTCTGCGGCACCACGGCGGCGCGGTGCTTGTCCTGCGCGCTGTCGGCCAGCGGATCCCACACGCCGTCCTTGCGGCGCAGGTTCTTCTTCTTCAGTCTTGCCATGTCACTTTCCTGCTTTCCGGTCTGCTTTCGGCCGCGCGGGATTACCATTTCGCCCGTGCGACAGTATCTGCCGGAAAGGGGCTTCATCTTTCCCGGCACTTGCTCTAGAGCATCTGCTGATTGATGAAATCGACCTTCCGGCATCCCGACAACAGAAAATAAGCGTCGAAGTTTAAGGAATTCCGATGAGCACGTCCAACCTGTCCGCATTGTCTGCAACCATCGACCGCGCCTTCGAGGAACGCGACAGCATCTCGACCTCCACGCGCGGTGAATTCCGCGATGCGGTAGAGACATCGCTGAACCTGCTCGACACCGGCAAGGTGCGCGTCGCCGAGCGTGGCGAGGACGGCAACTGGACGGTCAACCAGTGGCTCAAGAAGGCCGTGCTGCTCTCCTTCCGCCTCAATCCGATGGAAATCGTCAAGGGTGGCCCGGGCGAATCGTCCTGGTGGGACAAGGTGCCTTCCAAGTTCGACGGCTGGAGCGTCAACGAATTCGAGAAGGCCGGCTTCCGCGCCGTGCCGAACTGCGTCGTGCGCCGTTCGGCCTATATCGCGCCGAACGCCATCCTGATGCCCTCCTTCGTCAATCTCGGCGCCTATGTCGGCGAGGGCACGATGGTCGACACCTGGGCGACGGTCGGTTCCTGCGCGCAGATCGGCAAGCATGTGCATCTCTCGGGCGGTGTGGGCATCGGCGGCGTGCTGGAGCCCATGCAGGCCGGCCCGACCATCATCGAGGACAATTGCTTCATCGGCGCCCGCTCGGAAGTCGTCGAAGGCTGCATAGTGCGTGAAGGCTCCGTGCTCGGCATGGGCGTCTTCATCGGCAAGTCGACCAAGATCGTCGACCGCGCCACCGGCGAGGTGACCTATGGTGAAGTGCCGCCGTATTCCGTCGTCGTCGCCGGCTCCATGCCGTCGGACAAGACGATGCCGAACGGCCTGCCGGCGCCCGGCCTCTACTGCGCCGTCATCGTCAAGCGCGTCGACGCCCAGACCCGCTCGAAGACCGGCATCAACGAACTTTTGCGAGACTGAGCCATGGCTGCCGTCGAAGAGCAGGGGCCGAGCCTTACCTGGCTCTTCTTCGGCTGGTCCGGCCGCCTCAGCCGTGCGCCCTTCGCGCTCGGCTGGGCGTTCTGGCTGATGCTGCTGTCGGCCGCGCTGACGCAGATCATCGTCGTGCCCAAGGAGGATCCGTCCTTCCTGTTCTGGTCCTTCGTCTTCGTCGGCGTCGGCATCGCCTCGACGGTCTCCTCCATCCTGCTGACGATCAAGCGGCTGCACGACATGAACCTGCCGGTGCCGCTGATCATCTGCCTGTTCATTCCCGCCATTTCCTTCTTCGCGCTCATCGCCTTCCTGGTCTGGCCGGGCACCGACGGCCCGAACCAATATGGCCGCGTGCCCAACCGTCCGAAAGACTGACGGCAGCGGCCCATGGCCGCGCGTGACAAATCCCCGGGCGACCGCTACATCTCGATTCTCTCTGTACTCATGCCGTGACCGCGTGCCCATGACCCCTGCCGACCCGATCCAAAACCTCGCCACGCTCATCCGCTGCCCCTCCGTGACGCCCGCCGAGGGCGGTGCGCTGACGGCGCTTTCCGCCATGCTGGAGCCGCTCGGCTTCACGGTGGAGCGCATGGTCGCGACAGAGCCCGGCATGCCCGACATCGAGAACCTCTATGCCCGCATCGGCACGGAAGGTCCGCACCTGATGTTCGCCGGCCATACCGACGTCGTGCCCGTCGGCGATGCGGACGCCTGGACGCATGACCCGTTCGGCGCGGAGATTTCCGGTGGCGAGATGTTCGGCCGCGGCGCCGTCGACATGAAGGGCGGCATCGCCTGCTTCGTCGCCGCCGTCGCCCGCCACATCGAGAAGAACGGCCCGCCGAAGGGATCGATCTCCTTCCTCATCACCGGCGACGAGGAGGGCCTTGCTGTCAACGGCACGATCAAGCTCCTGCAATGGGCAGCAGAACGCGGCGAGCGCTGGGATGCCTGCCTCGTCGGCGAGCCGACGAACCCGGACCAGCTCGGCGACATGATCAAGATCGGCCGGCGCGGTTCGGTTTCCGGCACGATCACCGTCCATGGCGTGCAGGGCCACGCCGCCTATCCGCACCTTGCCGACAATGCCGTGCGCGGCATCGTCGCGCTCACCGATGCGCTGATGTATCCGCCCTTCGACGCCGGCACGGAAAGTTTTCAGCCGTCGAACCTGGAAGTGACGACCATCGATGTCGGCAACCGCGCGACCAATGTCGTGCCGGGCAAGGCGACGGCAAGCTTCAACATCCGCTTCAACGATACCTGGACGGCCGAGACGGTGATGGGCGAGATCGTACGCCGTCTCGATGCCGCGGCCGCCGACGGGAGGCTGCGGCCGGACCGCGCGCCGCTCAGCTACGACATCACCTGGGCCGAACGCCCGAGCCACGTCTTCCTGACGCGCAACAACAGCCTGATCGCCTCGATGTCCGGCGCCGTGGAAGCCGTCACCGGCCGGGCACCGAAACTCTCGACGACGGGCGGCACGTCGGACGCGCGCTTCATCAAGGACTATTGCCCGGTGCTGGAATTCGGCCTTGTCGGCCAGACCATGCACATGGTGGACGAGCGCGTGGCAGTTGCCGATCTGGAAACGCTGACCGTGATCTATCAGACCTTTATCGAACGCTGGTTCGGCGATGCCCGGGCTTGACGAGGTTCTATACTATCTCACCGGCATCTACCTGCTCCTGAAACAGAAGCAGGAGGGTTTTGGCTGGCTGGACCTGACGATGCGCGGGCTGGCGCGGTCCTTCTGGGCCGTCGTCTGGTGCCTGCCGGCCTTCGCCGTCATCTGGGCCTCCTGGCGGCTCTACTATCTCGCCGGCATGCCGGCGGAGACGCAGGCCGGGGTCAGCTTCTTCGTCAAGCTCGCCGTGATCGACATCGTCGGCTGGCTGTTGCCGCTGGTGCTGCTCGCCGTACTGGCCCGCCCGCTCGGTTACGGCAAATATCTCGCGACCGTCGTGACGGCGAGCAACTGGCTCGCCGTGCCCTTCGCCTATGCGGCGGCCGTTCCCTTTGCGCTGACGCTGGTTCTGCCGGCCGGCGCACCCTTTGCCGGTCTGCTGCTCTATGCCGTCTTCGGTGCAAGCGTGATGCTTCAGTTCCGGCTGGTCTGGATGTGCGTCGGGAAACAGACGCTGCTCGCCGCGGCCATAACGACAATCTTCGTGCTGCCACCCATGATCGTCGGACAGGAATTGCAAGGCCTGCTCGGCACGCTGCCGGCCTAGTAATCCACGGCCATGAAGTAGAGCCCGTCCGGCGGCGCCACGGGACCGCACGCCGTGCGGTCGCATGCTTCCAGCGCCGCGCGCACATCGTCCGCCGTCCACTTGCCTTCCCCTACAAGCTTCAGCGTGCCGGCAAACGAGCGGATCTGGTTGTGCAGAAAGCTCTGCGCGGAAACACGCATCTCGATGAGGTCGCCGCTGCGCGTCACCTCCAGCCGGTCGATGGTGCGTATAGGGCTGTTCGCCTGGCATTTGACGGCGCGGAAGGTGGTAAAGTCGTGCCGTCCGACCAGCCGCTGCCCAGCCTCATGCATGGCCACATGGTCGAGTTCTCTGGTAACGAACCATGCCCGGTTCGCCTCCAGCGCCAACGGTGCGCGCCGCGAGATGAACCGGTAGAGATAGTGCCGCTTGACGGCCGAGAAGCGGGCGCTGAAGTCATCGGGCACTTGCGCGGCGTCGAGGATCACCACTCGCTCGCGGGCCTTGCCCAGATACGCGTTGAGGGCATTCCTCAGCGTATGCTCCGGCCATGGGCGCGTAAGGTCGGTATGGGCGACCTGCCCCATGGCATGGACACCCGAATCCGTGCGCCCCGCGCCATTGACTGAGACCGTCTCGCCGGTCAGCAGAAGGATCGCCGATTCGATAGCGCCCTGCACGGAATGACCATTCGTCTGCCGCTGCCAGCCGACATAGGGCGTACCGTCATATTCGATCAGGAGGCGATAGCGTGGCATCAGGCGACAACCTGACCGACGGCGACCGGCGTGCCGTGCAGGAAGTCGGCTGCATCAAGCGGCTTGCCGCCGGCCTTCTGCAGGCGCAAGAGCCGCACCGCACCGCCATCGCCGCACGCCACCGTGAGATTTTCGTCGAGCACCGTTCCTGCGGTCTTGGAAGAGGTTTCGCCGGCGAACGCGCTCGCCAGAACCTTCACGCGCTCCGGCTTGCCAGCAATCGGCAACTCGAACCACGCACCGGGAAAGGGCGAGAGACCACGGATATGATTGTGCACGTCTCTGGCGGGGCGGGAAAAGTCGATGCGCGTCTCGGCCTTGTCGATCTTGGCGGCATAGAGCACGCCCGCTTCGGCCTGCGGCGTCAGCGGCAGATCGCCGGCCTCAAGCTTGGCCATGGCCTCGGCCATCAGCGTGCCGCCCGCCTGCATCAGTTTGTCATGCAGCTCGCCGGCCGTCATGGTGTCGCCAATCGCAACACGGCGTGTCATCGCGACGGGGCCGGTATCGAGCCCCTTGTCCATCTTCATGACCATCATGCCGGTTTCGTTGTCGCCCGCCATGATCGCCCGCTGGATCGGCGCCGCGCCCCGCCAGCGCGGCAAGAGCGAGGCATGGCCGTTATAGCAGCCGAGGCGCGTTCCGGAGAGAATGGCCTCCGGCAGGATGAGGCCATAGGCGACGACGACGGCGACGTCGGCATCCAGCGCGCGAAAAGCGGCGCGATCGGCTTCTTCGCGGAAGTTGACGGGCATGTGGACGGGAATGCCAAGCAGTTCGGCCGCCTGATGCACCGGCGATTTCACCAGTTCCAGTCCCCGTCGTCCGGCGGGGCGGGGCGGCTGCGAATAGACGGCGACGATCTCGTGGCCCGCATCAGCAAGCGCTGCCAGCGTCGGAACGGAGAAATCCGGCGTGCCCATGAAAATGATGCGAAGGGCCATCGGTCAATCTCCGTGAAAGCAATTCCAGCAAAAGTGTAAAGCGGTTTTGCGTCCGGAACTGCGTAAGAACAAAAGCCGCTGCAAGCGCGCTTAGAGCGCCTTGCTGCCACGCATCTTAGAGGCTTTGGTGAACTTGCGGATCACCATTTCGCGCTTCAGCTTGGAAATGTGGTCGATGAACAGCACGCCGTTCAGATGGTCAATCTCGTGCTGGAGGCAGGTTGCAAGCAGGCCGTCGGCCTCCGTCAGCTGTTCCTTGCCGTCGCGGTCGAGATACCTGACGGTGATGCCGGCCGGGCGCTCGACCTCGGCATAGTAATCCGGGATCGACAGGCAGCCCTCTTCATAGACCGAACGGGCATCCGTGGACGAGACGACTTGCGGATTGATGAAGACGAGCGGCTGCTTGTCCTCGCCGTCCTTCGACACGTCGAGCACCAGCATGCGGCGGGCGACGCCGATCTGGATCGCGGCCAGGCCGATGCCGGGGGCATCGTACATGGTTTCCAGCATGTCGTCGGCGAGCTTCCTCACCTCGCTGTCGATGGTCTCGATTGCGCTCGAAACCTGGCGAAGGATGGGATCGGGAAGGATAATCAGCGGCTTGATGGTCATGCGCCTCCTTAGCGCGGTTTTTTTGCGCTTTCAATCGGGTTTGACTGCGCCGCGAGGCGCGGTGCCCTGGATATGTTCACGTTATGATCTGGTTTTCATGCGAATCCATGTTATGGTCGCCCGCATGATTGATCCCAGCTTCGATATTCTGCTTTCCGCTTTTCTCGCCCGCCTTGGTGGTCCCGGCCCGGCGCTGATGTTGCTTGCGGCCGTGCTCCTTGGGGCCTTCGGCCTGATTTCGGCTCTCCGAAGCCGGTCGCGCCAGCGCGAAGAGGCGGTGATCGCCGAGCAGCGCTTCACCGAACTTCTCAAGGCGCAGACGGAAATGCAGGGGCGTGTCGCCGCCATGGCCGAGGTTTTCGGCGCCAAGCAATCGGAGACCAACCAGGCGATCAACACGCGGCTCGACGGGCTGACGCAGCGGCTCGGCCAGTCGATCTCTGAACAGACCCGCTCGACGCATGAAAACCTGCGCCGCCTGCAGGAGCGCCTTGCCGTCATCGACACTGCCCAGACCAATATCCAGTCTCTGGCCAAGGACGTCGTCGGGTTGCAGGCCATCCTCTCCAACAAGCAGACGCGCGGTGTCTTCGGTCAATCGCGCATGGAGACGATCATCGCCGATGCACTGCCGTCGGGCGCCTACCAGTTCCAGGCACAGCTTTCCAATGGCGTGCGTCCGGACTGCACCATCCGCATGCCGAACGGCCAGCCGCCGCTGGTTGTCGACGCCAAGTTTCCACTGGAGGCGTGGAACGCCATGTCGGATGGGCGGTCGCCGGAAGCGGCCAAGGCTGCGGCCCAGCAGTTTCGCCGCGATATGGAGACCCATATCCGCGATATCGCGGAAAAATACCTCGTGGCCGGCGAGACGCAGGATACCGCCTTCCTCTTCGTGCCTTCGGAATCGATCTTCGCCAGTATCCACGAGAATTTCGAGGCCGTCGTGCAAAAGGCGCACCGCGCGCGCATCGTCATCGTCTCGCCCTCGCTGCTGATGCTCTCCGTGCAGGTACTACAGGCACTGCTCAAGGATCAGCGCATGCGCGAGCAGGCCCATGTCATCCAGGGCGAGGTCAGCAGGCTGATGGACGATTTGACGCGGCTCGACGATCGGGTACGCAAGCTGCACGGCCATTTCACCTCGGCGCAGAAGGATGTCGACCTTATTCTTACCTCGACCGAGAAGCTGACGCGCCGTGGCGCGCGCATTGGCGAGCTGGAATTCGAGACTGTTGCCGCCCTTTCGCAGCCTGCGGAAAAGGTTGTCGAGAACAGGACAGGGCAGTTGCACCTGAGGGTGGTTGACGAGGACTGACCGCCTCAGGCAGTGTCCGGCGGAAACAACAGGGGCAGCTCTCATGATCACCGTCTTCGGCTCCATCAACATGGACCTCATCGCCACGCCTGAACGCCTGCCGAAGCCCGGCGAAACCGTCATGGGCACGAGCTTCACCACCGCGGCCGGCGGCAAGGGCGCCAACCAGGCGCTCGCCGCCCGCCGCGCCGGCGCCATTGTGCGCATGGCCGGTGCCGTCGGCGACGACCGCCTCGGCAGCCAGGCGCTCGCGCTGCTCGCCGATGCCGCCGTCGACCTCAACGGCGTGCGCTATGCCGCCGAGGCCACCGGCACCGCGCATATCCTCGTCGCCGAGGATGATGGCGAAAACGTCATCGTTGTCGTTCCAGGCGCCAACGCCACCGTCACCGACGAGGATGCCCGGCGTACCGTCGGCGGCATGACGCGCGGTGACTACCTGATGCTGCAGTTCGAGATCATGAACGGTTCCATCGAGGCGGCCCTTGTCGCCGCCAAGCAGAAGGGCGTCACCTCGATCGTCAATATCGCCCCTTTCAGCGCGGAAGCCCGTCGCCTCGGCGCCATGGCCGACATCCTCGTCGCCAACGAGACGGAATTCGACCTCTATGTCGGCAAGGGTGAATTGTCGGACGAGGCGCGCGAGGCCACCATGCGTGGGCTTCACGCGGAAAGCAGCCAGACGATCATCGTGACGCTCGGTGCCGATGGCGTCATCGCCATCCGCAAGGGTGAAATCTTCCGCGCCGCCGGCCTCGCCATCGAGCCGGTCGATACGGTGGGGGCGGGCGATACATTCTGCGGCTATCTCGCCGCCTCGCTCGATGCAGGCCTCGCCTTCAAGGATGCGCTGCGCCGCGCGTCGGTCGCGGGTTCGCTTGCCTGCCTCAAGCCCGGCGCCCAGCCTTCCATCCCCTTCGCCGCAACCGTCGATGCCCGGATCTAGGCTGGTTACACAACCGTTCCGGTCATGAAGTTTCGCAAATGGCAAACCAGGCGTCGCATTGTCCGCGACGCCTGAAAATTCAAACGGTTGAGCCGTTTTGGCGCGCCGAAATTTGGTTATTTATTAATATTTTATGGGTTACTGAAGTTTTCAGACACCGTATCCGGAAGGGAGCGGTCCGTCTCTGGCGCTGGTCGTGCGCCCCGCCCTCCATGATGGAGACCCCCAGCCCAAGTGAATGTGCTTCTTCGCGGCCGTCCGCCGCGGACGTCTATCATCGTGAGGATTTCATGTTCAAGTTCAAGGCCAAGTCGCTCGCGACGAAGCTCATCGCCGTCACCGGCGGTACGATCGCCCTGGTGATGCTTGCCTCCAACACCGTTCTCATCAGCCAGACCCAGAGCCGCGTCTCCGACCTCGTCTATGCGCAGGCCGACACCGAGGCGAAGGCGATCGCTTCCGACATCGCTGCGGACATCGGCGCCCTTGCGGGTGCGGCCCGTGCCATGGGTGGCGTCATCGAGCAGGGCCATGCAGGCGGCCTGATGGACCGCAAGGAAGTCGTCAGCATCATCAAGGCGAACACCGAGAAGAACAGCTTTGCGCTCGGCAGCTGGTTTGCCGAAGAGCCGAACGCCTTCGACGGAAAATCGCGCGAGACGGCGGAACAACTGGACACCGGAACGTTCAAGGACGGCTCGTTCAACCCCTATTGGACGAAGCGCAAGGACGGGTCGATCACGCTGTCGACCTTCGAATCCGACTATAAGGCCGAGTGGTATTCGCTCGCCGCCAAGAGCGGCAAGGGCGCCATGAGCCAGCCCTATCAGGAGACCTCCACCGGCGAAGGCCTGACCATGGCCTCCATCGCCTACCCGGTCAATGTGAACGGCAAGATGATCGGCGTCACCGGCGTCGATGTCTCGCTGAAGACGCTCTACGAAAAGCTTAGCCAGCTAAAGCCCTTCGGTGAAGGCCGCGTCATGCTGGTCTCGCAGGGCGGCAACTGGATCGTCGCGCCGACGGTCGAGCTGCTGATGAAGGCATATGACGGCGAGGGTAACGAGGTCGTGAAAGACTCGCTGGCAACCGGCAAGGTCGGCCATATCGCCAACCTGAGCTTCGGTGAGCTGGCTTCCTTCGACCGCGTCGTCTACCCGTTCGCGCTGCCGGACATCAACACGACCTGGGCCGTCATCGTCGACGTACCGCGTGCGGCGATCAATGCGCCGGTGCAGGACCAGACCTATATGATGATCATCGGCGGCCTGATCGTTCTCGGCGCCGTGCTCGCCGGTCTCTACTTCGCCGTGCGCACCTTCGTGCAGAAGCCGCTTGCCGGCCTCGTCGCCGACGTGGCGACGCTCAGCAACGGCGTCTATACCCAGCCGATCGCCGGCCAGGACCGCTCGGACGAGACGGGCTCCGTCGCCAAGGCGCTCGAAGGCTTCCGCCATCAGCTCGCCGACACCAAGCGCCTCGAAGCCGAAGCCAACAGCCAGCGCCAGCTGACCGAGGCCGAACGCGGCCGCTCGGAAGCCGAGCGTGCGGAATCAGGCGCCCTCCAGCGCGATATCGTCGCCCGCCTTGGCGACGGCCTTGCTCAGCTTTCCTCCGGCAACCTGACCTTCCGTCTTTCCGGCGATTTCCCCGGCGAATACGGCAAGCTCAAGACCGACTTCAACTCGGCCATCGCCAGCCTCGAAGAGACGATCCAGACGGTGAACGCCTCGGTCGGCAATATCGGCGGCGGCACCGGCGAAATCTCCAAGGGCGCGGCCGACCTTTCGCAGCGCACCGAGCAGCAGGCGGCAAGCCTGGAAGAGACAGCAGCCGCCCTCGATGAGTTGACCTCGCAGGTCAATTCGAGCGCCGACAATGCCCGCGTCGCCGCGAAATCCGTGGAAACGGCAAGCAGCGACGCCAGCAAGTCCGGCGAGGTCGTGCAGAAGGCGATTGCCGCCATGCATGGTATCAAGAATTCGTCGGGCGAAATCTCCAACATCATCGGCGTGATCGACGAGATCGCCTTCCAGACCAATCTGCTCGCCCTGAACGCCGGTGTCGAAGCCGCCCGCGCCGGTGAAGCCGGCAAGGGCTTTGCGGTCGTCGCCCAGGAAGTGCGCGAGCTTGCCCAGCGTTCGGCCAAGGCCGCCAAGGAAATCAAGGCGCTGATCAACACCTCGGAAGTGCAGGTGCGTGATGGTGTCGATCTCGTCGGCAAGGCCGGCGAGGCACTGGAAAACATCGCCGATCAGGTCATCCAGATCAACGGCCTGATCCGGCAGATCTCGCAGTCCGCTTCCGAACAGGCCGTCGGCCTCAAGGAGATCAACTCGGCCGTCAACCAGATGGACCAGGTGACGCAGCAGAACGCCGCGATGGTGGAGGAAACCACTGCCGCCTCCATGACGCTGAACGACGAGGCCCAGATGCTGAAGTCGCTCGTCGCCCGCTTCCGCGCCGGTGCTTCGGCCATGGCCGCCCAGCCGGTCCAGCAGGCGGCCCGTCCGCAGGCTGCCGCGCGCAGCAGTTACCAGGCGCCGCGCATGACGGCCCGCTCCATCCCCCAGGTTGCCGGCAACACGGCACTTGCACAGGATGAGTGGGAAGAGTTCTGAGCCTGCTTGAAGAAACAGCAAAGGCCGGCGGAAACGCCGGCCTTTTTCGTTTGAAGCACGTCACGGACGGGTTGCCGACGTTCTGTTCGATCGTGCTGCGCCCCGGCCAAAAAAGACGCCCCGGTTTTGAGGCCGGGGCGTTCCAGTCGGACGTGCTGTGCTTGGAATGCTAGCGGTTGTGGCGTTTGCCGATCTCGTCCGAAGTGAGGAAGCCGTCGCCGTTGCGATCGCGCTGCTTGAACATCGCGGCGGCTGCGGTTTCCATTTCGGCCTTGGTCAGCGTACCGTTCTTGTCGGCGTCGGCGCGTTCGAACATACGGGCACCCATGCGGTCCATGCGCGCTTCGCCAAGCGCTTCACGGGCAGCCTTGCGGGCTTCGTCGTCCGTCGACTTCACCTCGCGGAAAGCCTTGCGGGCATCGCGGAAGGCGTCGCGCCTGGCATCTAGTTCCGCCTTGGACACCTCGCCGTTTTTATCCGCATCGAAGCGCTGGAAGATTGCCGAGGCCTGAGCAAGCATCTCCTCCTGCGAGACCTTGCCGTCGCCATTGGTGTCGATACGCTTCAGCATGCGTTCGGCACGCTCATCGCCGCCCTTGCCGTGGTGTTTCTTGCCGGAGTGCTCCTTGCCCTTCATCGGGCGGGCATCCGCCGTATCCAGGGCACCGTCTCTGTTGCTGTCACGGCGCTCGAAAATCTTTTCCGCCGCGGCGAGCACTTCGGCTTCAGAGAGTTTGCCGCTCTTGTCCGTATCGGCACGGTCGAACATCTTGCCGGCACCCGGCAGCATGAAGGGGCCGGCGGCCGAAAACGCTTCGCGGGCCTTGTCCTTGTCGGCATCGGACGCATTGCGAACGGCCTTGCGGGCATCCTTGAAAGCGTCGTGGCGGGCCTTGATCTCGGCGTTCGTGACCTGGCCGTCGCCATCGGCATCGAAGGTCTTGAAGGTGGCGGCGGCGTTGGTCTTGAATTCGTCGAGCGAGACCTTGCCATCCTTGTCGGTATCGAGGCGTTCGATCATCGCGGCGTGGCGCGGGTGGTGCTTGCCTTCGCCCTTGGCGGCGAAAGCCGGAGCGCTGGCGCCCGAGAAAAGGAGGCCGGCGGCAACGGCGCCGAGAAGAAGTTCCTTTTTAGCCATGGTCGTTCCTTTCATCCATCATCGTCCCTTGAGGGGCAGGATAGAGGGAACGCCGACAGGCGCCAGTTACAAATTGGTAATTCAACCCTTTGGCAGAAAAGGGTTTTTTCCATGTCTGGAATATGTCCTGCTTAATTAGAGCAGGGCGTTGAGGAAGGCCGTGAGGTTCGACGTCGCATAATCGATATGCTGGTCGTCCTCCGTCCGCTTCTCCCAGGCATCGACGAATTCGTGGTTGTCGTCCCGCGGCACGAGCAGCACGGTCTTCATGCCGAGCGTCTTCGGCACGACGAGATTGCGCGGCAGATCCTCGAACATGACGGCATGCGGTGTATCCACCCGGTGCAGCGCCATGAACTTGTCGTAGGTCGCACCCGCGGGCTTCGGCACATATTCCGCCGCCACGATATCGAAGACATCGTCGAAATGGTGGAAGATGCCGAGGGCCTTGGCCGCCATTTCGGCGTGCTTCACACTGCCATTGGTAAAGATGAATTTGCGGCCCGGCAGCGCCTGGATCGCTTCGCCGAGCGACAGATCCGGCGACAGCACGTCGTAATTGATGGCATGCGCCTTCTCGAGGAAGTCGGCCGGGTCGATCTTGTGATGGATCATCAGCCCGTTCAGCGTGGTGCCGTGATCGTAATAGTACTGCTTCTGAAGCGCCCGCGCATCTTCGCGCGACAGGCCGAGCAGGGCCGAGACGTAACCCGTCATGTTCTGGTCGATCTGGGCGAAGAGATCGACGTGGTGCGGATAGAGCGTGTTGTCGAGGTCGAAGACCCAGTCACGCACGTTGGCGAAATCGGCTTTGTTCGGAAGATCGGTCATGGGCGTCTTATGACACGGGCGCCTGCCGAGGAAAACGGAAATTTCCATGCCGGTTACCGCTGCCGATGGATTTGCCGGATGTCGCATGCTAGCGGCAGGGCATGGAACTCTGGATCCCCATCACTATCGCCGCCGCCTTTCTGCAGAACCTGCGTTCGGCCCTGCAAAAGCACCTGCAGGGCAAGCTCGGCACGCGCGGCGCGAGCTTCGTGCGCTTTGGCTACGGCTTTCCGCTGGCGATCCTCTATGTGGTGGTGCTGCACTGGGGTATCGGGTTTGCTTTGCCCGGTCTCAACTGGGGCTTCGCCTTCTGGGCGGTCATCGGCGGGCTTGCCCAGATCTTTGCGACCATGCTGCTGGTCTATCTCTTCTCGCTTCGGAATTTCGCGGTCGGCACGGCCTATTCCAAGACCGAACCGGTACAGGCGGCGATTTTCGGCTTTGTGCTGCTCGGTGAGCGCATCACTTTCGGCGCGGTCATCGCCATCGTCGTCGGCGTCATCGGGGTGATGTTGATCTCGATTGCCCGCGCACCGCTCTCCTGGCGCAATACGTTTACGGCGCTCACCAGCCGCACCGCGCTGATCGGCATCGCTTCGGGCGCGGTCTTCGGCGTCTCGGCAGTCGCCTATCGCAGCGCCTCTCTGTCGCTTGATGGTCCGAGCCCGATCGTGAACGCGGCCGTGACGCTCGCCTGCGTCACCACCTTCCAGACGGCCTTCATGCTGGTCTGGATGCTGTGGAAGGACAAGAACGAGATCGTGCAGGTATTGCGGAGCTGGCGCTCGTCGGCGCTGGTGGGCATTGCCGGCGTATTGGGCTCGGCCTGCTGGTTCACGGCGATGAGCCTGCAGCAGGTCGCCTATGTGCGCGCGCTCGGCCAGATCGAGCTCGTCT
Source organism: Shinella sp. CPCC 101442 (assembly GCF_024704725.1). Taxonomy (GTDB): domain Bacteria; phylum Pseudomonadota; class Alphaproteobacteria; order Rhizobiales; family Rhizobiaceae; genus Shinella. The sequence continues at coordinate 374,674 of NZ_JALIQS010000004.1, forward strand.
TCACCTTCATGGCCTCCTACTTCCTGTTCCATGAGCGGGTGAACCGCACGGAAGTGGCGGGATGCCTGCTGATCGTCTGCGGCATCCTCGGCCTGCTCTTCTGGTAGGCGACCGGCGGCCCGGGGCCGCCGGTAAACAGGATCAGGGAACGATCAGCGTGCCGGCGCCGTGCTCGGTGAAGATTTCGAGAAGCACGGAATGGGCGGTCTTGCCGTTCAGGATGACGACGCCCTGCACGCCGTTCTTGATGGCGTCGATGCAGGTTTCGACCTTCGGGATCATGCCGCCGGAAATCGTGCCGTCCTTGATGAGTTCCCGGGCCTGGGCGACGGAGAGCTCCTTGATCAGCTGGCCGTTCTTGTCGAGCACGCCGGGAACGTCGGTGAGGAACAGCAGGCGCGTCGCGTTCAGCGCACCGGCGATGGCGCCGGCGAAGGTGTCCGCGTTGATGTTGTAGGTGTGGCCGTCGCGGCCGGGCGCGACCGGGGCGATGACCGGGATCATCTCGGACTTGGCGAGAAGGTCGATCAGCGTGCGGTCGACTTCCACCACCTCGCCGACGAAGCCGAGATCGAGGATGCGCTCGATATTGCTGTCGGGATCGACGACGGTCTTCTTGGCCTTTTCGGCGAAGACCATGTTGCCGTCCTTGCCGCACAGGCCGATCGCCCATTCGCCCGTCTGGTTGATGAGCGCGACGATTTCCTTGTTGATCGATCCGGCCAGTACCATCTCGACGATCTCGACCGTCTTCTGGTCGGTAACGCGCAACCCGCCTTCGAATTTCGATTCGATGCCCATCTTGGTCAGCATCGCGCCGATCTGCGGGCCGCCGCCATGCACGACGATCGGGTTGACGCCCGACTGCTTGAGAAGCGCGATGTCGCTGGCGAAAGCCTTGCCCAGTTCCGGATTGCCCATGGCGTGGCCGCCATATTTCACGACGATGGTCTTGTTCTCGTAGCGCTGCATATAGGGCAGGGCCTGGGCGAGAAGGCGGGCTTGGGTTTCGCTTTCGGATAGGGACATGGCGGCCTCGTCGGATTGGATGGGCGCCTGTTTAACGCATGTTTTGTGACGATGGAATGATCCGTCGGCCACATTGCTGCGTAAGCGAGAAAAAGACTTTGCTTGAGCAAACGGGAGCCGTACGTGATCGGCAACGACATATCCTATCTCATCGGCCGTGTGTCACTGAAGGACCGCAAGGCCTTCGCCGTGCTCTATGAGAAGAGTGCGTCGAAACTTTTTGGCATCTGCTTGCGTATCCTCCGGGACAGAAGCGAGGCGGAAGAGGCGTTGCAGGATGTCTATGTGAAAATCTGGCAACGCGCCGACCGCTATGTGGAAAGCGAGACGAACCCCATGGCCTGGCTTGCGGCAATCGCGCGAAACCAGTCGATCGATCTCGTCAGGGCGCGAAGACCGGTGACATCGGATATCGATGCGGCCTATGATATCGCCGACCCGCTCATGTCGCCGGAGGAGGCGGTCGTGCTCAGGTCGGAGGGCCGCCGGATCGACGGATGTATGGAAACGTTGGAGCCTGACAGGGCATCGGCGGTTCGGCGTGCCTATATAGAAGGTCTGAGTTATGACGAGCTCGCCGAAATCCACGGCGTGCCATTGAATACGATGCGAACCTGGCTTCGCCGAAGCCTGTTGAAACTGAGAGAGTGCATGAGCCGATGACGGCGTCCGACAAAGAGATGAGAGACCCCCGCCGCGACGAGGTGATCGCCGGCGAATATGTGCTCGGGGTGCTCTCGGCCGAAGACCGCCGCAAGGTGGAGGCCCGGCTTGCCAAGGATCGCCAGTTCGCCGCGATGGTGAACCGCTGGGAGGAAAACCTTTCCACCTTCAATGACGACTATGAGGCGCTGCAACCGTCGCCGCGCGCCTACTCCGCCATCGAGCAGCGCATCCTGGGCACAGCGCCGCCCGATGCAGCCTTCTCCGGCAAGGTCGCGGGCGGGTTCTGGAATTCGCTCGCGCTGTGGCGCGCGCTCGCCTTCGCGTCGCTGGCTGTCTCCCTCGGGCTTGCGCTTCTGATGAGCGCGCTCTTGGCGCCGCGCCCGATGAGCGGCGGCCGGCTGGTTGCGGATCTCGCGGGTGAGAATGCGACGATCAATCTCGTGGCACGCTATGACGATGCGGATGGCGCCCTGCGGATCACACCCGTCGCCGCCGGCAAGGAGAAGGAAAAGTCGCTCGAACTCTGGCTGGTCGAGGAGGGCAAGTCGCCGGTCTCGCTCGGTGTGCTGCCGCAGACCGGCGAGGGCGAACTGGCGGTTCCCGCCGTCATGCGCGGCCGCCTGGTACAGGGCGCGGTGCTGGCCGTCAGCGTCGAACCTTTCGGTGGATCGCCGACCGGCGCCGTGACCGGTCCCGTCATTGCTTCGGGCGCCGCAAGGTTCGATTGAACGGATGCCTTCTTTTGCAAAGCCGCGCTCTGCGCGGCTTTTTTGTTTTGAAATCAATTTCTTCCAAAAAGATCGCCTGGCCTGAAACTCTTTTCTCGATGCCCCCGTTGCTCGCAGTGATCGCCCGATGGGCATCGCTAACGGGAGGACCCGCATTCCGCGGGCCGAAAAGAAGGACCACTCCGCCATGATCCGTTTCACACTTCGCACCGCTGCCCTTGCCTCGGTCCTCGCGCTCGGCAGCTTTGCCGCTCATGCCGAAAATCCGATGGTCGGCGGTGCAGCGATGTATGCTGAAAAGAACATCGTCGAGAATGCCGTCAATTCGAAGGATCACACGACGCTCGTTGCCGCGGTGAAGGCTGCCGGCCTCGTCGAGACGCTCTCGGGGAAAGGTCCGTTCACGGTCTTCGCACCGACGAACGAAGCCTTCGAGGCGCTGCCGGCCGGTACGGTCGATACGTTGCTGAAGCCGGAGAACAAGGACCAGCTCACCAAGGTTCTGACCTGCCATGTCGTGGCCGTCGATGCGATGTCGGATGCGATCGGCAAGATGATCAAGGACGATGGCGGCGCGCATCCGGTGAAGACCGTCGGCGGCTGCATGCTGACGGCCAAGATGGACGGCGACAAGATCACGCTGACCGATGAGACGGGCGGTGTCGCGACGGTGACGATCGCCGACGTCAAGCAGTCGAACGGTGTGATCCATGTCATCGACAAGGTTCTGCTGCCGAAGGCCTGAAACGATATCCCGCGCTTAACGGACCCACGCGGGATGTAAGTCTTTCGCCAGCCCTGGCCGCCGGTTTTCCGGCGGCCTTTTTTTGGCGCGCTTCGGCACGCCGGCCTTCTATCGTGCGATGGCCGTCAGGATGGCATTGCGCAGCTCGTCGAGGCCGCGGCCCTTTTCCGAGGATGTCGAGAGCACATCCGGGAACGCGGCCGGCCGCTTGACGATCTTCAGCCGGGTCTCCTCGATAAGGCGCGGCACGCCGGCATCCTTGATCTTGTCGGTCTTGGTCAGCACGACCTGATAGGAAACCGCCGCCTTGTCGAGCAGGGTCAGCACGTCCTCGTCGTTCTTCTTGATGCCGTGGCGGCTGTCGATCAGCACATAGACGCGCTTCAGCGTCGAGCGGCCGCGCAGGTAGTCGAAGACCAGCTTGGTCCAGGCATCGACATTGTCCTTCGGCGCCTGGGCATAACCGTAGCCGGGCATGTCAACCAGCGCCATCGGCGGGAGGTCGTCGTCGGCACCGGAAAAGCCGTCGGGCACGAAGTAGTTGAGCTCCTGCGTGCGGCCGGGCGTATTGGAGGTGCGCGCCAGGCCCTTGTGGCCGACGAGCGCGTTGATCAGCGACGACTTGCCGACATTCGAGCGGCCGGCAAAGGCGATCTCCGGCGGGCCTTCGGGTGGCAGGAATTTCATGGCGGGCACGCCGCGGATGAAGATCCACGGCCTGCCGAACAGTGGCTTGTCGCCCGGTATCGTCGTCTCGGTCATTGCTTTGGCCTTTGTTGTCAGGCCCATCGCTTCCGGGTTTTGGCCGCGAAAGTCAAGCGCGGCGCTGCCGCCACAACTCCACGCCGAGATAGCAGATGAGCGCCGTGAGCACGATGATGCCGCCGACGACGGTGTAGGTGCTGGGGATTTCACCGTGGATGAGCGCTACCCAGAGCGGTCCGAGCACCGTCTCGGCGGTGCCGAGCAGGGCGGCGAGCGCGGAGGGAATGAGCCGGGCGCCGGTGACGAAGAGTGCCAGGCCGAGACCGAAATTCAGCGCGCCGAAGACGACGAGGATGCCGAGTTCGCTTGCCGTTATGGCAAAGCCGGAGGCCTGGCTCGCCGCGGTTGCGCCGGCGATGACCGTGCCGAGGAAGACGGCGGGCGTCATGCGGACATGCGCGAAACGGCGGGTGATGATCGTGGCCGTGGCAAAGGCGAAGGCGATGAGCAGCGCGAGGCCGTCGCCGATCATCGAGGTGCCGCCGCCGAGCGATTCCGAGACCATGATGGCGACGCCGCCGATCACGGCGGCGATCGCAATCCAGGTATGGGTCGCGATCGTTTCACGAAAGAGTATCCAGGCCATCAGCGCCGCGATCAGCGGCACGCCGGCCTGGATCAGCATGACATTGGCGACCGTCGTATAGGCCAGCGCCAGGATGAACGAGGTGGAGGCGGTGGCAAAGCAGATGCCGACCGCAACGCCCGCAAGCCCCATGCCCCGGAAGAGCTGGACGGTGCCGCGCGGTCCGTCGCGCAGCAGCATGAAGCCGAGCAGGAAGAGGGCGGCGAAGAGCGAGCGCCAGAAGACGACCGTCCAGCCGTCCTCAATGTGCAGGAAGCGCGCCAGCGTGCCGCCGAAACTCCAGGCCAGGGCCGCACCGAGCACCAGCGCCGCGCCAAAACCCTGGCCGCGGGTCTCCGGGAGGGTGGGGTTGGCCGGAAGCGTCGTGGCGGACATGGGGCGCTCGCAGAAAAGGGATTGTCGCGAGCATGACAGGGATAGGCCCGCATTGCTTCCATGCCAGCGACGGGCCCATGTCGCAAGCGGGCAGTCATGGAAAGAATCGGGCAAAAGAAAACCCCGGCGCGAGGCCGGGGTTCTGTCTCAGGTCCAGAGGATGTCAGGACGATGGTTTGGGCTTCTTGGCGAACAATCCCTTGAGATTGTCGAAGAGTTCGATCTTCACGCCGTGGCGCCTCATGATGATCCCCTGCTGGATGATCGAGAGCGTGTTGTTCCAGGCCCAGTAGATCACGAGGCCGGCCGGGAAGGTCGCCAGCATGAAGGTGAAGATCAGCGGCATCCAGGTGAAGATCATCGCCTGGGTCGGATCCGGCGGCGTCGGGTTCATGCGCATCTGCAGGAACATGGTGACACCCATGATGAGCGGCCAGACGCCGATCATCAGGAAGTGCGGCACATCGTAGGGCAGAAGGCCGAAGAGGTTGAACAACGACGTCGGATCGGGCGCGGACAGATCGTGGATCCAGCCGAAGAACGGGGCATGACGCATCTCGATGGTGACGTAGATCACCTTGTAGAGCGCGAAGAACACCGGGATCTGCAGAAGGATCGGCCAGCAGCCCGCCAGCGGATTGATCTTCTCTTCCTTGTAGAGCTGCATCGTCGCCTGCTGCAGCGCCATGCGGTCGTCGCCGTGCTTGGCCTTCAGCTCCTCCATCTTCGGCTGCATCTTCTTCATGTTCGCCATGGAAGCGTACTGCTTGTTGGCGAGCGGGAAGAACAGAGCCTTGACGATGATCGTGGTGATCAGGATCGCGACGCCGAAATTGCCGAAATAGCGGTAGATGAAGTCCATCAGCTGGAACATCGGCTTGGTGAAGAACCAGAACCAGCCCCAGTCGATCATCAGATCGAAATGCGGGATCGCATAGGATGTCTTGTACTGATCGATGACAGGCACTTCCTTGGCGCCGCCGAAGAACAGGTTCTTGACGTCGGCCTTCTGGCCGGGCGCGATGGTGATGTCGTCCTGGCGATAGTCCGCCTGGTAGCGCGGACGGCCGTCCGTGAAGTAGGAGAAGCGCGTCTCGTAGGGCGTGGCCTGGGGCGGCACGAGCGCGGTCGCCCAGTACTTGTCGGTAATGCCGAGCCAGCCGCCGGTCGCCTTGCCGGGCGCGACTGTCGTGTCTTCTTCGGTGGCCGTGTACTTCACTTCGTGCAGGCCGAGCTCTCCGAGCACGCCGATGAAGCCTTCGTGCAGCACGTAGACCGATGGATCCTTCGGCTTGAAGAAACGCGTCGCGCGGCCGTAGGGCGACAGCGCGATGGCCGTGTCCGTGGGGTTCTCGATGCTGTCGGCGACCGTGAACATATAGTGTTCGTCGACCGAGACAGTGCGGATGAAGACGATGCCCTTCTCGTTGGTGAAGGTGAGCGTCACAGGGGTCGTCTGCGTCAGCTTGCCGGTGCCCTGCTGGGTCCAGACGGTTTGCGGGCCGGGAACGGTGCCGGTCGCGTCGCTGCCGACATAGCCGATTTCGGCGAAGTAGCCGTGTTCGCTCTCGGCGGGGCTGAGCAGCGTGATGATCGGGCTCGTCTTGTCGACGGTCTCGTGGAATTCCTTGAGCTTCAGGTCGTCGAAGCGGGCGCCGGTGAGGTTGATAGAGCCGGAAAGCGAGGGCGTGTCGATCTCGACGCGGGCAGACCGGGCGAGCGCGGCTTCGCGCGTCTCTGTCGTCGTCGCCGTTGCCGCGCCGCCGGGCAGGGTGCCGTTCGTGGTCGTCGTCGTGCTGCCGTCAGCCGCCGTCGTCTGCTGCGTCTGGGCGGCCTGCTGCGCTTCGAACGCGGCGCGGTCCTTGTCCAGCTTGGGGTTCACATAGAGGAACTGCCACGCGACGAGGATCAGCACGGACAGTGCGATCGCCACGAAATAATTGCGGTTTTTTTCCATCACTCTTTCCCGGGAGCAGCAGGGCGCTGCTGCTTCTGTTTCTGCCGCGTCGCGATCCGGTCCTTCAGACCGGCCTGCAAGGTTTCGAAGGACGCGCTGAGCACGTCCCGTCTGGCGACAACCACATAGTCGTGTCCGGGCTCCATTGCAAACCCGGCCGATAGCCGCACCGCCTCTTTCAGGCGTCGGCGCATGCGATTGCGTTCCACGGCGTTGCCGTGCTTCTTGGTAACGGTGAAGCCGACGCGGGGCTGTTCGTCCGGCATCTGCCGGTCGCGCACTTCGAGAAGGAACAGCGGTCCCTTGCGCTTTTCGCCCTCGCGCACAGAAAGAAACTGCGGACGGCTTTTCAGCCGTCCGACAGCAGATTGTCTAGTTTTTTTCGTCATATGCCCGTCGCCTCTGTTCGGGCACCAACGGCCTTAGGCCGAGAGGCTTGCGCGGCCGCGTGCACGGCGTGCGGACAGGACCTTGCGGCCGCCCTTGGTCGCCATGCGGGCACGGAAGCCGTGACGGCGCTTGCGAACGAGCTTGGAGGGTTGGTAGGTACGCTTTGTCATTTATTTAATACCGCGGTGTGCGGCCCTTCTTGGGTTTGCTTTACGCAATCAGCGTTGAAAGTCCGGCACGGGCTCGCCCTCGCGGGAAGCCAGGCTGTCCGAACGTGCGCGGCTTATAAGGGCAAAACCGGTCAAGAGTCAATTGCGGCTTTGACGTGGGCCCGGCTGTCACAATCGTTAAGGCGGAAACCACTTTCGGTTGCGTATTTCTTGTGTTTCGTCAGGTTAAACTGACGTAACGTTACCTTGGGTCTCTGATTTTCCTCAGTATTTCTCTGAGGACGCAACATTAGTAATATTCAAAATGCTTAACTGCTGAACGGTTGCATCAAAATCTAATTAACCTTTAGCGTTTACCGTCGCTTTCATGGGGAGGAGCGGCCCGGCCGTTTTTCCAGTCGTTGGTTGTGCCTTTGGAGTGTGACGTGAAGATACGCGGCAAGATTTACCTCATCGTGGGTGTGATGGGCTTTATTTCCGTCCTCATCGGCGCCATCGCCGTTCATGTGGTCTCGGAATACAGCGACAAGCTCCATCAGTACGAGAACGCCGCGGACCGCGCCTTCCTCGGCGAGCATCTGAACCGCCAGGTCACCGCCGTCGTCATGGAAGCGCGCGGAGTCTATGCGGCCAAGGATACCGACGGCGCCAAGAAGTTCGCCGAAGGCATCACCAAGGAGCTCGACGGTATCGACGCGACGCTCAAGGAATGGCAGCCGCTCGTGCCGGACGCGCAGAAGGCCGCCTTCGATGCCGTCGTTTCGCGGGCCGCCGAATTCCGCACCTTCCGCATGGAAACGGCCCGCCTCGGCACCACGGAATCGATCGCTGCCGCCAACGAGCAGGGCAACAACGAGCTGAACCGCGCCAACCGCAAGGCCTTCCAGAAAGAAATCGACGCCGTCGTCCAGACGGACAACGAGAATCTGACGGCGATCAAGGGCGACATCGCCGCCTTCGAGACGCTCATGCTGACACTCGTGCTTGGCACCGTGGGGGCCGGTCTCGTGCTCGGCGGTGGTATCGCATTCTACATCGCGACCAACGAACTCAGCCGCCCGATCCAGAACGTCACCGACACGATGAACCGCCTTGCCGGCGGCGATCTCGAGACGGAAGTGCCCTATGCCGGTCGCCAGGATGAAATCGGCGAAATGGCCGCGGCCGTCGCCGTCTTCCGCCAGAACGCCATCACCGTGCGCGATCTCAATGCACAGGAGCAGGTGCTGCGCGAAAAGAGCGCGGATCTGCAGTCCTCCATCGCGACCGTCGTGCATGCAGCTGCGTCGGGCGACTTCTCCTCGCGCATCAGCAAGGATTACCATAACGAGGACCTCAACCGTTTCGCACGCAGCGTCAACGAGCTGGTCGCGGGCGTCGAGGAAGGCATTGCCGAAACCCGCCGTGTCATCGGTTCGCTGGCCGACGGCGACCTGACGCAGACCATGAACGGCAACTTCCGCGGCGCCTTCGCCGAGTTGCAGCAGAACGTCAACGCGACGCTCGCCACGCTCCAGCGCACCATGCGCGAGGTGCGCGGCTCGACGGATGCCATCAACGCCAATTCCGGCGAACTGCGCAGCGCCTCGGACGACCTGTCCAAGCGCACCGAGCAGCAGGCCGCCGCGCTGGAAGAAACGTCCGCCGCGCTCGAAGAGATCACCGCCGCCGTCAAGAACTCGACGGAGCGGGCCAACGAGGCGACCTCGATGGTCGGCGAGGCGACGCAGAGCGCCAAACAGTCCGGCGCCATCGTGCGCAACGCCATCGACGCCATGGGCCGCATCGAGCAGGCCTCCAGCGAGATCAGCCAGATCATCTCCGTGATCGACGAGATCGCCTTCCAGACCAACCTGCTTGCGCTGAACGCGGGCGTCGAGGCCGCCCGTGCGGGCGAAGCCGGCAAGGGGTTTGCCGTCGTCGCGCAGGAGGTGCGTGAACTCGCCCAGCGCGCCGCCAGCGCCGCCAAGGACATCAAGGGCCTGATCACCAAGTCGGGCAGCGAAGTGGCCGTCGGCGTGAAGTATGTGCAGGAGACGGGCTCCGCTCTCTCCGACATCGAAACCCGCGTCGTCACAATCAACGACCGCATCCATGCGATCGCCACCGCCGCCCGCGAACAGGCGACCGGCCTGCAGGAAATCAGCACCGCCATCAACCAGATGGACCAGGTGACGCAGCACAACGCGGCGATGGTCGAGGAAACCTCGGCCGCCACGCACAAGCTGAAGGGCGAAGCCGACAGTCTGGCCGATCTCGTCGCCCGCTTCCGCACCGGTGATGCCGCGCAGTATGTCGCGCCCGCCCGCGCCGAAAGCCGCCCGGTCGAATCGCCCGCCCGCCGCATGATGGGCAATGTCGCCCGTGCCTTCGGTGGCAACCGCGCGGCGGCAACGGCCGCCGTCGCCCAGGACAATTGGGAAGAGTTCTGATCCACTCTCGTCTTTCGGGGTAGCAACGCGGCGGTGGCGACACCGCCGCGTTTTGCATTTTGAACCGGCGTTGGAAAAATCGCCGCAATCTCTTATAATTACCGCATTGGCAGGGCAGGCGGCGCAGGACGTTCCGTCGGCCCTGTGGTGTTTGCCGTGCCTATGCCGTCCGGGAGTTGAGACATGATGGACAGAGACGCGTCTGCGTCCTTGACCGGGACGCCGGTGCCGGCGGTCGGATTTCTGTCCGGCCTGTCGGGCCGGCTGTTCCTGCTCACCGCCGTCTTCGTTCTCGTTGCGGAGGTGCTGATTTTTGCGCCTTCCGTCGCGAACATGCGCCTGCAATGGCTGCGTGACCGGTTGAATACGGCGGCGGCGGCGAGCGTCGTCATCGAAGGCCTGCCGGACCAGGAGTTGCCGCGCTCCGTGCAGCAGGAAACGTTGATGGCGACCGGGGCCAAGGCGATCGTGCTGAAGCGGCAGGATGCCTCCCGCATGGTGGCCGCTCTCGACATGCCGCCAAGCGTCGATGCGCAATACGACCTTTCCGACGTGTCGCTGCCCACGGCGATCTACGATGCCTTCGAGACGCTGCTTTTCGGCGGCAAGCGCATCATCCGCGTCTACGGCCCGGTCGGCGAGACGAGCACGCGCATCGAGCTTTTGCTCGACGAGCACAAACTGCGCCGCGCCATGCTCACCTATGCCCGCAACGTCTTCATCCTCTCCATGATCATTTCGCTCGCCACGGCGAGCCCGATTTTCTTCGCGCTCAACCGCCTGCTGATCCGCCCGGTGCGGCGAATGACGGAGAACATCCAGGCCTTCACCGCCGACCCCTCCAATCCGGCTCGCGTGCTCACGCCTTCCGGCGGGCGCGACGAGATCGCCGTCGCCGGCATCCACCTTGCCGCCATGCAGCAGACGCTGCAGCGCACGCTGAAGGAGCAGAAGAACCTCGCCGACCTCGGCCTCGCCGTGTCGAAGATCAACCACGACATGCGCAATATCCTGTCGTCGGCGCAGTTGATGTCCGACCGCCTGTCCGACGTGGACGATCCCGTGGTGAAGCGTGTTGCTCCGAAACTCCTGCGCAGCATCGACCGGGCGGTAGGCTATACCAACGAGGTGCTCTCCTACGGCCGCATGCGCGAGCCGGAGCCGCGTCGCCGCTTCGTGGCGCTGCATCCTTTGGTACAGGAAGTGTCGGAGGTGCTGGCGCTTGATGCGCGCGGCGATATCGACTTCGTGGTGCAGATCGAACCGGCCCTTCAGGTCGATGCGGACAGCGAGCAGCTTTTCCGCGTCATTCACAACCTTTGCCGCAACGCCGTGGAGGCGCTGGCGCAGGGGGCGGGCGTCGAGCGCCGTGCCGTGGTGGTGACGGGGCTGCGCACCGGCGCCGTCGTCTCGATCGCCATCGACGACAACGGCCCCGGCATGCCGATGAAAGCGCGGGAAAATCTCTTCGCCGCCTTCCGCGGCTCTGCCCGCTCCGGCGGCACGGGCCTTGGCCTTGTCATTGCACGCGAACTGGTGCTCGCCCATGGCGGAACCATCGCGCTGGTGGAAAAGGCAACCCCCGGCACACTCTTCCGCATCGAGCTGCCGGATCGGCCCGTCCCCCTCGACGCCTTCCGCCGCCGCGCCTGATTTGTCAGGCTGTTGCCGGCCGGATGTGACGGCTCGATGAAAAAAGTGCATTTTTTCTGAGAAAGACGCTTGCAATAACCCGGAGTACCCTTTAGTGAACCGCCTCACAGACGGGCACCAAACACCCCGCTGTCAGCGCACCCGTAGCTCAGCTGGATAGAGCACCAGACTACGAATCTGGGGGTCAGGAGTTCGAATCTCTTCGGGTGCGCCATTTCCAAATTATCATGTCGTGGTTGCTCTGGTCTTGGTCGCGGATTGATCCATTCGCGTGGTCCTAGGCTGGCGCTGCGTCGCGAGGAAACCTCCTCGACTGCACCCACCGCTGTTTCCGTCACTTCTGGATACGGAATTTTTTGAAGACTTCGGGATTTGCGCAAATCTACCACGGCTGCCGCCATCGACATCGGACACAGACCGGGGATCGAAGGAGAACGACGCAATGCACTCCCGCAGGAATTTTCTCATCATGAGCGCGGGCGCCGGGACACTGCTTGCCGTCGGCGCCCCGGCGCTGGCACAGAACAGCGAAGGACGGGTGAAAGCCGCTACCGCGGTGACGCAGGTCTTCGGCGAAGGTGCCAAATTGACGGCCGTCGCGGTCGAATACGACGCCCCGGTCGATGGCGCGTCTCTCTCCGCCGACAGTTTCGCGGTCGAGGGGCGGACCGTCACCGGCGTCTTTCCCAGTAGCACCGCCGATCCGGCCGACCGGGCCGCAGAGGGCCCCTTCGTCATCGTCGCCCTCTCGCCCGAGGACGAGAACGCCATATTGGCCTTGAAGGTCCAGCAGCAGGGCGGGCCCGGTGGACCCGGCGGCGGCCCAGGTCACGCAGGCGACATCCCGGCCTATGATACGACCTACCCTTCGGCCTCGGCGACGGTCTTGCAGCTCGGCCCCGTCATGCTGGCCGATGGCCGCACGGTCGAGGCCGGCGATAGCGGCCTCAAGACGACGAAGGTCAAGAACCTGATCGTCGACGATTTCCGGCAGCTCGAGTTCAACGATCCGCAGACGGGCAAACTGCTGCGCTACAACCTATTCGTCCCGAAGGACTATGATGCGGGCAGATCCTATCCGCTCGTGCTGTTCATGCATGACGCGGGCGCGACCAGCGACGTGACGCGCACCACCCTGTTTCAGGGGCTCGGAGCGATCTCGTGGGCGAGCCCCGAGGATCAGGCGAAGCGGCCGGCCTTCGTGCTGGCTCCGCAATATGCCGAAATCATCGCCGACGACGATTCGAAGACATCGGACGCGCTGGACGCCACGATCAATCTGATCAAGGCGCTGGCCGGGCAATACAGCATCGATACGAACCGGCTCTATGCGACCGGCCAGTCGGGCGGCTGCATGATGTCGATCGCCATGAACATCAAATATCCCGACTTTTTCGCGGCTTCCTTCCTCGTCGCCGGCCAATGGGAACCGGCTCTGGTGGAGCCGTTGGCGAAGAAGAAGCTCTGGATATTGGTCTCACAGGACGACGCCAAAGCCTATCCTGGCGAGAACGCGATCACCGAAGTGCTCGAAAAGGGTGGCGCGAAGATCAGCCGCGCCGTGTGGGATGGGACCTGGACGGTGGCGGAATTCCGCACCGCCTTCGAGGCAATCGATGCGCAGGACAGCCCCATCAACTACGTCACCCTCGCTCCGGGGACGGTCATTCCCGAAGGCGAGTCCACGGCGGGGGCCAGCGGGCACAGGAACACCTGGCGCATCGCCTACACGATCGAGCCCATCCGGGAATGGATCTTCCGCCAGAACGGATGAGCATTTCCATCGTCATCGGCGAAAGAATGGGCGGGCCTGAAAAGGTCGGGGAATATGGCACCTGGCGGTAGCTGGATGGCTAGACCAGCGCCCATCACGCAAACGGCGCCAGTGCCGACGGCCGCCGTGGAAATCATAAAGGCCCGGCAATAACATAGCAGTGACCGGTTTCATCCTGTCCGGCGCGCCATGTCTCTTCCTGAACAATTTTGTTGGTTGCGCTCCGCCCGAGCGGATCCTTCCTGCGCCGTTTCGGCGCTTTTTGTGTTTCTCCCTCCGAGTTGAAATCGATGTTCCCGCGACGCGATCAAAAAAATCGCATTCGGCAACTTTTGGCCGTTTACAATAGTAATACAATATGATGTTTTACCACAGCTGCTGAGGAGCAGCTTTCTTTGGGAGGACATCATGAAATTCAAAATCGCACTCGCAAGTGCCACGATCCTTGCTGCCTCGATGTTCAGCGCCGCATCCGCCGCCGACCTGACGATCGGCTTTTCGCAGATCGGTTCGGAATCCGGCTGGCGCGCTGCCGAAACCACGCTCACCAAGCAGCAGGCTGAAAAGCGCGGCATCGACCTGAAATTCGCCGACGCCCAGCAGAAGCAGGAGAACCAGATCAAGGCGCTGCGCTCGTTCATCGCGCAGGACGTCGATGCCATCCTCATCGCCCCCGTCGTCGCCACGGGCTGGGATGAAGTGCTGCAGGAGGCCAAGGACGCGGAAATCCCGGTCATCCTGCTCGACCGTACGGTCGATGCATCGAAGGACCTCTATCTCACCGCCGTGACCTCCGACCTCGTCCATGAAGGCAATGTCGCCGGCAAGTGGCTGGTCGATACCGTTGCCGGCAAGCCGTGCAACGTCGTCGAATTGCAGGGCACGACGGGTTCGTCGCCTGCAATCGACCGCAAGAAGGGTTTTGAAGAGGCTCTGGCCGGCAAGGACAACCTGAAGATCATCCGCAGCCAGACCGGCGACTTCACCCGCACCAAGGGCAAGGAAGTCATGGAAAGCTTCCTGAAGGCGGAAGACGGCGGCAAGAACATCTGCGCGCTCTACGCCCATAACGACGACATGGCCGTCGGCGCCATCCAGGCGATCAAGGAAGCCGGCCTGAAGCCCGGAACGGATATCCTCGTCGTCTCCATCGACGCCGTTCCGGATATCTTCCAGGCCATGGCCGCCGGCGAAGCGAACGCCACCGTGGAATTGACGCCCAACATGGCCGGTCCCGCGCTCGACGCGCTCGATGCGTTCCTCAAGGACGGCAAGGAGCCGCCGAAGTGGATCCAGACGGAATCGAAGCTCTATACCCAGGCTGACGATCCGGCGAAGGTCTACGAGGAGAAGAAGGGCCTCGGCTACTGATCTCCTTCCAGGGCCCCGCGTCCGGCTCCTAACTTGACGCGGGGCATCTGCCCCTTGCATTCGGCCGCCTCGGCATCTTGCCGGGACTGCCGGCTCGCCTGTCGCCTCCCCTTGGGGCGGCGGGCGACAGACGTCACACGGGTGGGATCATGCAGGCCAGTACCTCCATTCTTACGGCGACGGCGATCGACAAGATCTTCCCGGGCGCCAAGGCGCTCGATCGCGTCGATTTTTCGCTTCACAAAGGCGAGGTGCATGCGCTGCTCGGCGAAAACGGTGCGGGAAAATCGACGCTCGTCAAATGCCTGACCGGCGCCTATCGCCGCGATGGCGGGCGCATCCAGCTCGATGGCGCGGATGTCGATCCGCAGAGCACGCTGGAAGCCCAGAATCTCGGCATCGGCACGGTCTACCAGGAGGTCAACCTCCTGCCGAACCTGACGGTCGCTGAAAACCTCTTTCTCGGCCGCCAGCCGAAGCGCTTCGGTTTCATCGACAGCCGCGAAATGAACCGGCGCGCGAAAGCGCTGCTGGCCCAATACGATCTCGATATAGACGTCACCGCCGGGCTTGCCACCTATTCGGTCGCGGTGCAGCAGGTCATCGCCATTGCGCGCGCCGTCGATCTCTCCGGCAAGGTTCTGATCCTCGACGAGCCGACGGCCAGCCTCGATGCGCATGAGGTGGCGATGCTGTTCCGCATCGTGCGCCGCCTGAAGGAGCGCGGTCTCGGCATCGTCTTCATCACCCATTTCCTCGAGCAGGTCTACGACATCTCCGACCGCATCACCGTGCTGCGCAACGGAAAGCTCGTCGGCACACGCGCAACGAGGGACCTGCCGCGCCGCGACCTCATCGCCATGATGCTCGGCCGCGAGCTGGTGCAGGAAGTGGCGGCGGAACATGGCACGAAGAGCGAGGGCGGCGACGTTCGCTTCCGCTTCCGCAATTTCGGCCGCAAGGGACATATCCACCCGTTCGACCTCGATGTGCGCAAGGGCGAGGTGGTCGGCATTGCCGGCCTGCTCGGCTCGGGGCGCACGGAGACGGCGGAGATCATGTTCGGTGCCGAGCGGGCCGATAGTGGGACAGTGGAGGCCGATGGCCGCGCGCTCGATCTTTCCTCGCCGCGATCAGCCATCCGCGAAAAATTCGGCTTCTGCCCGGAGGACCGCAAGATCGACGGCATCATCGGCGACCTCTCGGTGCGCGAGAACATCGCGCTCGCCTTGCAGGCTAGGCGTGGCTGGGCGCGGCCGATCAGCCGCGGCGAGCAGGACCGGCTGGCCGACGACTACATCAAGGCGCTCGATATCCGCACCAGCGACCGCGAGAAGCCGATCAAGCTGCTCTCCGGCGGCAACCAGCAGAAGGCGATCCTTGCCCGCTGGCTCGCCACCAATCCGGATTTCCTCATCCTCGACGAGCCGACGCGCGGCATCGATGTGGGGGCGCATGCGGAAATCATCCGTCTCATCGAATCCTTGTGCGAGAAAGGCATGTCGCTGATCGTGATCTCGTCCGAACTGGAAGAACTCGTCGCCTATTCGAGCCGCGTCATCGTGCTGCGCGACCGGGCGCATGTCGCCGAACTCGTAGGGCACCAGGTGACGACGGATGGTATCGTCGAGGCGATTGCCGCCTCGGCCGCGAGGACGGACGCATGAGCCCGACGTTGAAAGCCTATGCCATCAGGCTCTTTCCCCAAGTGGCGGCGCTTGCGGTCATCCTGCTGATGGTCTCGATCGCCTTTCCGGGCTTCTTCCGGCTCGAAATGCAGAATGGCCGGCTTTACGGCAGCATGATCGATATCCTGAACCGTGGCGCGCCCGTGGCGCTGCTTGCGATCGGCATGACGGTCGTCATCGCCACCAAGGGCATCGACCTCTCCGTCGGCGCCGTCATGGCGATCTGCGGGGCGGTGGCAGCGGCCGCGATCACCTCGGGCCACTCGCTCGCCATGACACTTTTGATCACGCTCGGCACGGGCATCCTGTGCGGTCTGTGGAACGGCATCCTTGTCGCCGTGCTCGATATCCAGCCGATCATCGCCACGCTGGTGCTGATGGTTGCCGGACGCGGCATCGCGCAGCTGATCACCGAGGGCGCGATCCTCACCTTCAACGATGCCGGGTTGATCTTCATCGGCAGCGGCTCGTTGTTCGGCCTGCCCATGCCCGTCGTCGTCTGGCTGGCTTTCGGGATACTCGTGGCATTGCTCGTGCGGCGAACCGCACTCGGCATGCTGATCGAGGCGCTCGGCGTCAACCGCCGCGCCTCCATGCTCTCGGGCGTCTCGACGGGCGTGCTCCTGATCGCGGCCTATGTGCTGTCAGGCCTCTGCGCCGCCCTTGCCGGCATCATCGCCGCCGCCGATATCCGTGGGGCGGATGCCAACAATGCCGGCCTCTGGCTGGAGCTCGACGCGATCCTCGCGGTCGTCGTCGGCGGCACGTCGCTGCTCGGCGGGCGGTTCTCGATCGCCGCCTCGCTCATCGGTGCGCTGATCATCCAGTCGGTCAATACGGGCATCCTGCTCTCGGGCTTCCCGCCGGAATTCAACCTCATCATCAAGGCGGCGATCATCGTTCTGATCCTCGTCATCCAGTCGCCGCGTGCGCAGTCGGCCTTCGTCTTCCTCTCCCGTGCCGGGGCATCGGAAAAGAAGACGGAGCAGGAGGCGAAATGAACCCGCGTTACCTTCCGCTCATCGCGACGATCGCGATCTTCCTGATCGCTTACGCCGTCTGCATCGCGCAGTACCCGAACATGCTGTCGACGCGGGTGATCGGCAATCTGCTCACCGACAACGCCTTTCTCGGCATCGCCGCCGTCGGCATGACCTTCGTCATTCTCTCGGGGGGCATCGACCTCTCGATCGGTGCGGTCATCGCCTTTACCGGCGTCTTCCTCGCTGTGCTCCTGCAGGCGACGTCGATCCATCCGCTCCTCGCCTTCGTGCTGGCGCTCGCCATCACCACGGCCTTCGGCGCGCTGATGGGGGCGATCATCCACCATCTCGAAATGCCGCCCTTCATCGTCACGCTCGCCGGCATGTTTCTGGCGCGCGGCATGGCTTTTGTGCTGTCCATCGATTCGATCCCGATCAAGCATCCGTTCTATGCCACCCTGAAGAGCGCCTATTACAAGCTGCCCGGCGGCGGGCGCATCACGCTGATCGGTGGGCTGATGCTGCTGGTCTTTGCGCTCGGCATCCTGATTGCTCACCGCACCCGCTTCGGCGCCAATGTCTATGCGCTCGGCGGCGGTGCGCCGACGGCGCGGCTGATGGGCGTGCCGATCGCGCGCACGACGATCCTGATCTACGCCCTCTCCGGTTTTCTCGCCGGCCTCTCGGGTATCGTCTTCTCGCTCTACACCTCGGCCGGTTACTCGCTGGCGACGGTGGGTGTGGAACTCGATGCCATCGCCGCGGTCGTCATCGGCGGTACGTTGCTGACGGGCGGCTCCGGCTTCATCGCGGGCACGCTGGTTGGCATCCTCATCCAGGGCCTTATCCAGACCTACATCACCTTCGACGGTTCGCTGTCGAGCTGGTGGACGAAGATACTGATCGGCCTTTTGCTCTTTTCTTTCATCCTGCTGCAGAAGGGGCTGATCCACGTCACCGACCGGCGGAGGCGGCATGCCTGATCTTTTGCGCACGCGGCGTCCCATTCGTCCTCTCTGTTTTTAGACGGAGGGCAAAGCGGTGCGGAAAACAGGTCTTCTCGAAACCATGATGAATGGAGCGGTGGCGCGCACCAGCCACTCGCAGGTGGTGGGCGAACTCGGCAAGGCCATCGTCGCGGGTGAGTTCCCGGTGGGGTCGACGCTGCCGGGCGATGCGGAGATGGAGGCCCGGTTCGCGGTATCCCGCACCGTGATCCGCGAGGCGATGAAGACGCTCGCCGCCAAGGGCCTTGTCGTGCCCCGCGCTCGCATCGGCACGCGGGTCACGCCGAAGGACCAGTGGAACCTCTTCGACAGCGATATCCTGACCTGGCACTTCGCCGTCGGCGTGGATGATGCTTTCCTCATCCATCTCAGCGAAATCCGCCTCGGCTTCGAGCCCCATGCCGCCGCGCTGGCAGCGCGGCATGCGACGGAAGCGGATATCAACCAGATGATGCTGCTCGCCGTTGCCATGGGAGATCCCGAGCACACACCGGAAACACTGGCCGTTGCGGACCTGCGCTTCCACATCGCCGTCATGGATGCAGCGCGAAACCCCTTCATGCGCACCGTCGGCAGCCTCATCGAGGCGGCGCTGGCCGGTGTCTTCAAGCTGAGTTCGCCTGCGGCCGACCGCATCAAGATCGGCGATGTCGCGGCAAACCACATGCGCATCGTCGAGGAAATCCGCCGCCGCGACGAGGAGGGTGCACGCCGCGCCATGGAAAACGTCATCCGTGTCGGCCGCGCCCGCATCGCGGACGCGCTGGGTTCGCAGCCTTCAGGGGCGGCGTGACCGATATGCCACGCATCGCGACGTCGATGGGCGCGATCGTACGGCCTGTCTTCTAAACCGCGTCTCACTCCGCTAAGCAGGTGCCATCGGTGCGCCGCACCGGCGAGAATTGGAAAGCGGAAGGAAGCGGGACATGATGAACCGCGAAATGCCGCGCGTATTGCGTCGCGTGATTGTCGCCGGAGTGTTTCTGCTGGCGGGCTGCGCCGGTAGGCCCGAGGGCGTGCTGGTGCCGAGCGGTGAGACGCCGCCTGGTGTTTCGACCGTCGATCTGCTGGTCGCGACCACGCGCGCGCCCTCGCAGCAGCCGGGCGTGCTGTTTTCCGGCGAGCGCGGGTCGGACCTCCAGCTGCGCGACATCACCATCTCCATTCCGCCGGATGACAAGCGCAAGATCGGCCAGGTTCAGTGGCCGAAGAAGCTTCCGGCCGATCCCCTGAAGGATTTCTCGACCGTCAGCGTGAAGACGATCGACAAGTCGAAGGCGGGCAGCGCCTGGCTCGATCGCACCCTGCCGAAAAGCCGGCGCGTGCTGATCTTCGTGCATGGCTTCAACAACCGCTATGAGGATGCCGTCTACCGGTTTGCGCAGATCGTGCATGATTCCAAGACGGATGCGGCGCCGATCATCTTCACCTGGCCCTCGCGCGCCAGCATCTTCGATTATTCCTATGACAAGGAAAGCACCAACTATTCGCGCGACGCGCTGGAAGAGCTTTTGCGCGCGGCGGTCGATTCGCCGAAGGTCGGCGAAATCACCATCATGGCCCATTCCATGGGCACGTGGCTGGCGGTGGAAACCTTGCGCCAGATGGCGATCCGTGACGGGCGTGTGCCGAAGAAGATCCAGCAGGTCATCCTGGCCTCGCCCGATCTCGACGTCGACGTCTTCGGCCAGCAATTGCGCGCGCTCGGCAGCGAGCGGCCGCAATTCACGCTGTTCGTTTCTCGGGACGACCGGGCACTGACGCTGTCGCGCCGCATCTCCGGCAACGTCGATCGGCTCGGCCAGATCGATCCTTCGCAGGAGCCCTACCGCTCCATGCTGGAAAAGCAGGGCATCACGGTGCTGGATCTCACGGCGCTGAAATCCGGCGACAGCCTCAATCACGGAAAATTCGCCGAAAGCCCCGAGGTCGTGCGCCTCATCGGCAACCGGCTGATCGACGGTCAGACGGTGACGGATTCCGAGGTCGGTTTCGGCGACCGGCTCGGCGCCGTCGCGCTGGGCACGGCCGAGACGGTCGGCAGTGCGGCCAGCATCGTCGTCTCCACGCCGATCGCCGTCTTCGATCCTGTCACGCGCAAGAACTACGACGATCAATGGCGCCGGCTTGGGCGCTCGGTCGAGGACACCACCGTCACGGCAACGGGACAATGAAAAAGGGCGGCTCGCAGAGAGCCGCCCTTTCCATTTGCTGGTGCCCGGCTTAGCGGACCCAGATCACTTCGCGTGTGCCGCGGTCGACGAGCACCGGGCGCTGATCGACATAGATATAGCCGTAGCTCGGGCTTTCCGGCACCTCGACGATCTGTACGGTGTCCGGGATCACGGCGCCGGCCTGAACCGGACCCTCCAGCACTACGGGCTCGAGCGGATGGCGTTCCACATAGGTGATGGTCGCCTCGGGGATGTCACCCGAAATGCTGGCCGTCGTCTCGACCGCCGGCGCATAGATCACCTGGCGGCTGTCGGTGCGCACGATGACCGGACGGTTGTCGATATAGACATAGGCGAGGTCAGGGTGCTCGGGGATCGGCGTCAGGGTGACGGTGTCGTCGAAGCGGGTATCGGCCGTCAGCTGGCCGTCCAGCACGACTGGCGGCGTCGGGTTTTCCACCACATAGACACGGGCATCGTCGGGAACGGCAGCTTCCGCGCCGATCATGAAGCCGACGGCACCGCCGACAATCGCGCCCACGGGACCGCCGACGACGGCGCCTGCGGTTGCACCTGCGGCACCCAGTGCGGTGCCGCCAAGGGCTTCCTTGTCGCGATCGTCGGCCTGGGCGACGGAAACGCCGATAAGGGCCAGAGCGGCACCTGCCATGAGAATCTTACGCATGTCTTTCTCCTTCGAAGATTGGGTTTCCCACCCCTTCGGCGGAGACAACGTGACACCCCCGGCTCGGTTCCAAGAGAATGGCCCGGGAGCATCACGATGTGTAACGCGCGGTAACCGCCGGCCTCAGGCGATTTCCGATTCCCGTCTGGCGATCTCGTAGTCCTCGTGGTGAACCTGCAGGCCTTCCTCCGTCACCACGACGATGCCGTAGGCGGCAGGTTCGTCCACCGAGAGCGAGGCATTCGGCGCGTCGAACGGCATCGGCTGCTGGTGAACCGGGCTCTTGAAGATGGAGAAGGGGATACCGCGATGCGAGCCGCCGATCGTGCGGTGTACATGGCCTGCGAAGATGTGGCGGACATTGCCGTGCTTCAGCACCAGATCGTAGAAGGCGTCCTCATTGGAAAGCCGGATCGTGTCCATGCCGGTAAAACCCGTCTTGTGCGGCGGGTGATGCATGAAGAGGAGGACGGGCAGGCCGTTGGCCCCGGCAAGCGTCCCGTCGAGCCAGGCGAGGCGCGTCTCGCAGAGATAGCCGGCATGGCTCAGCGGATAGTCGTAAGGCGGGGCAAAGAGCGTATCGAGCAACACGACCCGGCAATCGGGAAAATCGATCACCTGCTGTACGAAGCCGTTCTCGTCCGGCTGGACATGGGAAAAGGTTTCGAGGAAGCGGTCGCGATAATCGTGATTGCCGATGGTGATGGCGGCCGGCGGCACGAGTTTGGCGAGAAGATTGCGCAGTCGCTCGTAGGACATCGTGTCGGCGCGGTGTGTCAGGTCGCCGGTGAAGATGACGCGGTCCGCATCCGCATGGTGGCGGTTGACGTGCTCGATGCCGGCAAGCAGCCGCTGATAGGGATCGAGGCCGATGATCTTCGTGCCTTCGGGCACCATGTGCAGGTCGGTAAAGACAATGAATTTGGTCATGAAAGGGTCTCGTTCAGGGAAGATTTCCGGTGCAGGATGGAGGCCGCGCCTGGTGCATTCGTCACGTGCGAACCTGTCGCATGAAAAGCAGTTGGAAGCGATAGCAATCTGATATATCAGAGGGGCAAAGCAGCCGGCGGGCTGACCAAACGGAGCATAACGACATGAGATGGAAGCGCACGATCCAACTGCTGGACGTTCATTGCGAGGGTGAGATCGGCAAGGTGGCGATCGGCGGCGTGCCGAAGATCCCCGGCAACACGATCGCCGAGCAGCTTAACTACATCAACACGGTCGACGACAGTCTGCGACGTTTCCTGTGTCTGGAGCCACGCGCAGCGGCGACTGGTTCGGTGAACCTGCTTCTGCCAGCCAAGCGCCCGGAGGCGGACGCCGGCTTCATCATCCTGCAGGCCGACCAGGCGCACGCCTCCTCGGGCTCCAACTCGATCTGCATCACCACGGCACTGCTCGAATCCGGCATCGTCGAGATGAAGGAACCGGAAACGGTCGTCGTTCTCGACACCGCCGCCGGCCTCGTCAAGGCGACGGCGACCTGCCGCGACGGGCGCTGCGAGAAGGTCAAGCTCACGATGGTGCCGTCCTTCGTCGAGGCACTGGATGTCGAGATCGATACGCCGCACTGGGGCCGCGTGCGCTTCGACATTTCCTATGGCGGTATCTTCTATGCGCTTGTGGACGTCGACCAGATCGGCACCAAGATCGAGAAGGCCAATGCCCGCGCGCTCGTCGATGCCGGCATGGCGCTGAAGGACCTCATCAACAAATCGATGAAGGTCGTGCATCCGGAGATCCCCGAGATCAATGGCGTCGCCTATGTCATGTTCCGCGACCGCGATCCTGACGGCACGGTGCGCACCGCCACCACCATGTGGCCGGGCCGCGTCGACCGCTCGCCCTGCGGCACGGGCAATTCGGCAAACCTCGCCACGCTGCATGCCCGCGGCCTCGTCAAGGTCGGCGACACGTTCCTCTCGCGCTCGATCATCGGGTCGCAGTTCGAAGTGGGACTGGAAGCCGAAACGGTCGTCGCCGGCCGCAAGGCGATCATCCCCACCATCACCGGCCGTGGCTGGACCTTCGGCCTGCACCAGATCGCGCTCGACCCGACCGATCCCCTGGCCGATGGTTTTGCGATGACCGACACCTGGGGTCCCCAGGCTGGCGAAATCCGCTAAAGCAAAACGACCCGAAGCGGCGCCCTGCCGCTTCGGGTCGCATGGGTTACTTGGCGGCGTAATGCTTCTCGATGGCGCCAAGGGCGATCGGGTCGATCTCCGCCGTGTCGGCGTCCTCGATCAGATCCCGGTCGGCAAGCACCTGCTTGATGGCGCGGCGCGCATCGGCCGAGAGCTGTTCCGGCTGGTCGCGCAGGATGACTTCGAGATCGACGTCGCGCATCTCGAAGGCGGCGACGAGGCTGGTCACGGCCTGCTCGATGTTCTTGACGATGCCGGTGCCACTCTGCTGCATCAGGCCGATCTTCAGCTTGCCGAAACTGTCACCCTTGTTGGCCGCCTGCTCGAAATAGCCGGCAGCGGCGGTGACATCCTGGGTGACACCTTCGCCCGATTCCAGCATGAGGCCGAGATTGATCATGGCATCGATGCTGCCGCGCTCGGCTGCAAGTTTGTAATAGGCGGCAGCACGCGCATTGTCTTCGGCGACGAGACTGCCGTCGTCGAGCAGTACGCCGAGATTGAAGGCTGCGGTCTCGTCGCCGCTGGCGGCCGCCTTGTCGAACCAGCGGGCGGCTTCCGCGCCGTTCACCTCGGTGCCGATGCCATCGCGGTAAGCGACGGCGAGATTGTAGGCGCCGAGCATGTCGCCCCGTTCGGCGGCCATCCTGTAGTGGCTGAACTCGGCGGCCGGGTCGCCGCGTTTTCCGAGCATCGCGCCATAGTTCACCATGGCGACCGTATGGCCGAGCGCTGCGGCCTCGGCATAGAGCTTCATCGCATCGAGATCCTGGCCGGCGCGTTCCAGGGCGCGTGCCAGCTGGAAGGCCATGCGCGGGCTGCGGGCCGCATTATAGGCTTCGCGACAGGCCGACAGCGCCGTGCCGATCTTGATGTCCTCGAGTGCCACCGGCGCGAAGGCCGTGTTGCGCGCCGTGTCGTAGCGGCTGCCGGCGGCGGCATCGCACTGGGCTTCGATTGTGTTGGCGCTGGCGCCATCGGCACCCGCCAGAAGGACCGCGAAGAAAAGGGCGCGGCCAGCCGTCTTCAGCATGTTGGATCGCATGTTCATGATCGGTCTCCCTTCGTTGATGGGGGCACCTTAGATGATCGGTGAAAAACGGCT
The DNA here is from genome assembly GCF_024704725.1 of Shinella sp. CPCC 101442. GTDB lineage: Bacteria > Pseudomonadota > Alphaproteobacteria > Rhizobiales > Rhizobiaceae > Shinella. The sequence continues at coordinate 399,107 of NZ_JALIQS010000004.1, forward strand.
GTTTCCGCGGGAACAGAGGGATGGCGGGACGCGGCGCATAAGGGTAGTCATTGCTGGCGGTGTGCACGGTGGATGTGGCGCGGCGCCCTGGTTCAATCCATCCCGGCGGGCTTGTGCCCCGCGAAAGGTGTGTCATGCGAACGCTCGATGCTCTCCGTCCGGTCCTCCTCAGTCGCAGGCTCCTCATCGCCGGCGGCGCGCTTGCGCTGACAGGCATCGGCCTTCGCGCCACGCAGGCCAATTCCATCATCGGCAAGGCCGTGGAGATCACCGGCGATGTCAGCCGCAAGCAGGCGAACCTTCTTGAGGGCCTGAAGGCCGGCGCGAGCCTGATGGACCATGATTTCGTGAAGACGGGCAAGGAAAGCTTCGCCGAACTCGCGCTGGGCGACGATACCAGCCTGCTTCTCGGCAGCGAGACGGAGCTTTTGATCGATACCTTTATCGCGGGGCAGGGCGGCACGATCGAGCTCGGCACCGGCCAGATGGTCTTCGACCGGCCGGAGGGACTTGCGAAGATCGACCTCACCATGCGCACGGCCTTCGGCATGATCGGGGTGCGCGGCACGAAATTCTTCGCCGGCCCGAGCCGGAAGGCTCCCTTCGCCGTCTTCGTCGAGCACGGCCGCGTCGAGGTCACCGGCGGTGGCGTGACCAGGTCGGTTTCCGGCGGCGAGGGCGTGGAGATCAACGCACCGGGCGCGGCACCCGGCGAAGTCGTCAAATGGGGCGAGGCCCGTATCCGCGAGGCCTATGCCAGCGTCGGCATCCGGTAGGGTCAATCCAGCGTAAACAGGTCCATCGTTCCAAACCCGCGGATTTCGTGGTTGCCGATGGCGCGGAGCGTTCGGCTGGTTTCGCTGGCCGCATGCGGGCCGATGCAGATCTGGGTGCCCAGAAACTTGTTGGCATCCTGCAGGCGGGCGGCGAGGTTCACGGCGTCGCCGTGGGCGGTATAGTCGAGCTTCCCGCCGGTACCGACTTCCCCCAGCACCGCCATGCCCGTCTCGACACCGATGCGCGTGCGGCCGAATTCCTTTTCGAGGAATGCGGGGCGGCGGCGCATCTCTTCGGTCAGCGAGCGGATCTCGTCGGCGCAGGTCAGTGCCTTGTCGACATGGCGGTCGAGATCGTCGGGGGCGTTGAAGAGCGCGTGCACGGCATCGCCCACCACCTTGTCCACCATGCCGCCATGGCGCGCGACCAGCGCGTTCACCTCGGAAAAGTAGATGTCGAGCAGCTTGACGAGATCGTGCGGTCCGATCTTCTGGGCGAGCGTCGAAAAACCCTCGATATCGGTGAAGAGCGCCGTCACCTGCCGTTCCTCACCGGCCACGCGGGCCATGTCGGGATTGTCGATGTAACGGGAGACGACCGATTGCGGTAGGTATTGCCCAAAGCGCTGGCGCGCCGTCGCCTCCGCGCGGCGGATATGGGTGAATTGCATAAGGCCGGTAGCGAGTGCGGCTGTGGCGACGACCAGCGAGACACCGATCGCATCGGACAGCAGTGCCGTGCGCAGGTAGAGCAGGCCGGAGACGCCGAAGACGAGCCCGACGAGTGCTACGCCTGCAACCGCGGCAAAGAGCGGGCGCAGCCGTGTCGCCGCCAGCGCTGCCGCCGCACCCATGAGGAAGGCGAAGCCCGCCTCGGCCGGCAGGAGGCCTGGATCGCGCATCGGGATATGGTCGGTCAATATGGCATTGGCGACGTCGGCATGGATTTGCACGGAGGGTTCGAGCGGCATGGAGGCGCTGGCGCGCAGCCCGCCGAGATTCGGCAGGCTGCTGCCGATCAGCACGACCTTGCCGGCGATTTTTTCCGGCGCGACGTTTCCGGCCACGACATCGGCGGCGGAAAACGTCCGTACGCCGATCGTCGCGGCACGGCTCGCCACGAAGCGCAGGCTGCCGTCCTCGTCGAGCCGCAGGATGCGCGCATCGTGGCGCAGCCAGACGGGATTGCCGCCGAGAACGGGCGTGCGCGCGCCGGCCGCAAGCCGCGCGGCTTCGACGCCGAGCGCCGGATAGGCGGCATTGCCGACGATGGCATAGGCCTGCACGCGTCGCACCACTGCATCCTCGTCGCCGACGAGGAAGGAGGCCGAGGCCGAAACCGCCTTGTCCTGCAGGAAGGCGCAGGAGCTTTCCGTGCCGTCGATGAACCAGAGATCGGGCACCGAGACGGGTTTCTGCAGGGCGAGCGCCGGCACGGGATGCGGCGCGCCGTCGGAGGCCTCGCCGATGAGGAAACCGAGCACGGTCGGCACCTTGGCGATGGCACCGGCAAGGGCCGCATTGGCCGGTTCGTCCGCCGCGCAATCGGTGCTGAAGACGAAATCGAAGGCGATGGCCGCTGGTTTGGCGGCGGCGAGGCGGTCGATCAATGCGGCGGTCTGGACGCGTGTCCAGTCACGGTCCGGCACGCTCTGGAAGGCCTTCCGGTCGATATCGACGACGACGATGTCGTCGCTTTCGGGTGCGGGAATGGTCTGGGTGAGGGCGTCGAAATAGAATTCGCGCTGGCGTTCCAGCGCCGTCTCGCCCAGGAAAAACAGGGCAAGCGCGCCGGCAAGGCTCGCGGCAAGGCCGGCGGCAAACGGTCTGTATTTCTTGGCGATCATGATCGGCTGCTCCCGTTCCGGGCCGCCGGCTGGTTAGTCGTCATCCGGCTCGGCGATGTTTTGCAGCCGGCCGATATGGCAATGGATGATGCCGTCGTTGCGGCGGATGGCGCCGCCTTCTTCGAGCGCCAGGATCGACCGGTTGATCTTCGGCCGGCTCGCACCGACGATGCTGGCGATCTCGGTCTGGCTTAGCGACAGCTGGAGGTTCGCGCTCTCGGGCAGCTCGTCTCCATGGATGTTGCGCAGCGTCGCCAGGAAGAAGCGGGCGACGCGGGCGTCGAGATCGTAGAGGGCAATCGTTTCGAGCTGCTCGGTCGTCTCGCGCAGCTTGGTGCAGAGATAGTGGATGATCGCATGCGCGGCGGTCGGATTGCGGGTGAGGACGTCGAGGAAATCGCGCTTGGCGATGACATAGCCCTCGGTCGCCGTTACCGAGGTCGCATCCGCCGAGCGCGGCTGACCGTCGAGGATCGCCATCTCACCGAGGATGGAACCGGCTTCCAGCTGGCGCAGCGACAGTTCCTTGCCCTGCGGGGTGATCAGCGACAGTTTGATGCGGCCGGTGACGAGCACGATGAGATAGGTACCCTCGTCGCCGCGCTGGAAGATGACCGTTCCCGCCGGCCATCGGCGCCAGGACGCGATGGAGGCGATCTCGCCGATCGTTTCCTTGCTGAAGCCCTCGAAAATCGGAAAAGAACGCCAGAACGCGGCACTCTTGTTGATCTCGTTCATATCCGGTTTCCCCCGGCCGCCCCTGATACAATGAAGACGGGCCGCATGGGCGAAATCTTCGCCCAGCCGGTGAGCGCTTGCAACAGAAAACAGCGGTGTGCCGGAGACGGTCCCGTTCTATTGGCAGATGCGCACGCGTTTGGTGACGGTTTTGCCCGTGTGGTCTTCCATGCGCATGCGCTTGGTGATGCAGTTTTGCTGGTAGTGGCCGTAGTAGCCATCGGCATAGGCCGTGCCGGCATGGCCGGGTGCGGTGAAGGCAAGCGATGCGGCGGCGAGGGCCAAGGCAAGAAGATATTGGCGCATGATGTATCCGGAAGAGGGAAGGCGGCGGGGTGGTGTCTCCTTTTCGCACAGGGCCGAGCCGGTTTCTGTTCCGCCGGGAACAGGAGATCGTTCACAAAATGCGAACGATCTGTCTCCTGACTGCCCGACTAGTTTGACGATGGAAAGCTGTTATTTCTCTGCCAACGAAACGCCCCAAGCCTCAGGAGCTTCCCATGCCGCAGAACGCCGTCGTCCTCGTCGGACGCATTCTTCTTTCCCTCATGTTCATCACCGCGGGCTTCCCCAAGCTCATCGACCCCTCGGGCACCGCCTGGATGATCTCCAATGCCGGCCTCCCGGCTGCCACCGCGCTCGCCTATCTCGCGGGCATTTTCGAACTCGTCGCCGGCCTCTTCATCCTCGTCGGCTTCCAGACGAAGATCACCGCCTGGCTTCTCGCTCTCTTCTGCGTTTTCACCGCCCTCGTTTTCCATAGCGGCGCGATCAACAACCCGGACTTCCCGGAAGGCGCAAACGGCCTGCTGACCGTCTTCAACGGCCTGATGATGTGGAAGAACATCACGATCGCCGGTGGCTTTCTGGTGCTTGCCGCCTTCGGCCCGGGCTCCATCTCGGTCGATGCCCGCCGCGGCGCATAAGCCGACAGCAGACAATCTGATCCTCCAGAAACCCTTCCCTGCCTCCGGGGAGGGTTTTTCGTTGTGGGAATGCTGGAAAGCCGCCGCTCTTGCTGCTATGCGCACGATGATAAAAATCATGCGGGAGATGTCGATGTTTTCCAATTCCTTTCCGGACCGAGACGTGATGGCGGAGCTGATGGCCCGCATGCTGTGGGAGATCAAGGCGGTGCATTTCCGCCCGGAGGAACCCTACAAGCTCGCTTCCGGCATGGCCTCTCCGGTTTACATGGATTGCCGCAAGCTGCTCTCCTATCCGCGCATCCGCTCGGCCATCATGGATTTCGCGGCCGCGACGCTCACCCGCAATGTCGGCTTCGAGCGCATCGACGTGATTGCCGGCGGCGAGACGGCGGGCATTCCCTTCGCGGCACTTCTGGCTGATCGCCTCAGCCTGCCGATGATCTATGTGCGCAAGAAGCCCAAGGGCCATGGCCGCAATGCGCAGATCGAGGGCGTAATGCCCGAGGGCGCGCGCGTGCTCGTCATCGAGGATCTCGTGACCGTCGGCGGCTCGATGTTCACCTTCATCGACGCGATCCGCGCTGCGGGCGGCGTCGTCGATCACGGCATGTCGCTGTTCTACTACGGCATCTTCAAGGAGGCCGAAGCCCGCTACGTCAATGGCGGCGTCAAGCTGCACCACATCGCCACCTGGCGCGATGTGCTGGCCGTCGCCCGCGCCGAAAAGCTGTTCGACGATGCGACGTTCGCCTCCGTCGAAGCCTTCTTCGATGCGCCGCTCGTCTGGTCGGCCGCCCATGGCGGCGTGGCGGAATTGCCGACGTCGTAAATGGCGCTGGCACTTTTCCGCGAGATCGTTTAAATCGATTGAAAATCGGTTGGAGGAATGCTGATGATCCTGTGTTGTGGTGAAGCGCTGATCGACATGCTGCCGCGGACGACGACGCTCGGCGAGGACGCCTATGCGCCCTATGCCGGCGGGGCGATCTTCAACACGGCGATCGCGCTCGGCCGCCTCGGCGTTCCCACCGGTTTCTTCACCGGTCTTTCAGACGACATGATGGGCGACATCCTGCGCAAGACGCTCGGCGAAAGCGGCGTCGACTACAGCTATTGCGCAACCCTGTCGCGCCCGACCACCGTCGCCTTCGTCAAGCTCGTCGACGGCCACGCCACCTATGCCTTCTACGACGAGGGCACCGCCGGCCGCATGATCACCGAGGCCGAACTCCCGGCTCTCGGTGACGATTGCGAGGCGCTGCATTTCGGCGCCATCAGCCTCATCCCGGAACCCTGCGGGTCCACCTACGAGGCGCTTCTGAAGCGCGAGCACGACAAGCGCGTCATCTCGCTCGACCCGAACATCCGCCCCGGCTTCATCAAGGACAAGGATGCCCATATGAGCCGCATCCGCCGCATGGCTGCGATGGCTGACATCGTCAAGTTCTCCGATGAGGACCTCGCCTGGTTCGGCCTTGAGGGGGACGAGGATGCGCTCGCCCGCCACTGGCTGCATCATGGCGCGAAGCTTGTCGTCGTGACGCGCGGTGCCGAAGGAGCGGTGGGCTATACGGCGGAGCACAAGGTCACGGTGCCGAGCGAGCGCGTCACCGTCGTCGATACGGTCGGTGCCGGCGATACGTTCGATGCCGGCGTGCTGGCGTCGCTGAAGATGCAGAACCTGCTCACCAAGCAGCAGGTCGGCAAGCTCACCGAAGACCAGATCGCCAAGGTTCTGGCGCTCGGCGCCAAGGCTGCCGCCGTCACGGTTTCCCGCGCCGGTGCTAACCCGCCCTGGGCGAAGGAAATCGGGCTCGCGTAGGCGGCTCGACGTTCATTCGTCTGTCATCGCCGCATGGTCAAAGGGGCCATGCTCGATCACGCCGCACCAGATTCGCTCGCTTCGGCCCGTCATGACGGGCAGGCCCCGACCATTCTCGTCGTCACCGATGCCTGGCGCCCGCAGTTGAACGGCGTCGTGCATACGCTGGAAGAGCTTGCCCGCTCGATGGCGGAGGAGGGGATCGAGGTCTTGTTCCTGACGCCGGAAAAGTTCGCGACGGTGCCGCTGCCCTCCTACTCGGAGATCCGCCTCGCGATCACGTCGAAGCGTCAGGTTCTGGCGGAGATCGAGGCGATCGCACCCGACTACATCCACATTGCCACCGAGGGGCCGCTCGGCATGGCGGCGCGGCGCGCCTGTCTGCAGCGACGGCTGCCCTTCACCACGGCCTATCACACGCGGTTTCCCGAGTTCATCAGCGCGCGCCTGCCGATCCCGGAAAGCTGGAGCTACTGGTGGCTGCGCCGCTTCCACAATGCCGGCGAAGGCATGATGGTGGCGACGAAATCGCTGGGTGCGGAAATGGCGGCACGGGGTTTCAACCGTATCAAGCGCTGGTCGCGCGGGGTTGATACCAACCAGTTCGATCCCGCCAAACGTCGTGATCTCGGCCTGCCGCGGCCGATCTTCCTCAATGTCGGGCGCGTGGCGGTGGAAAAGAACCTGCCGGCCTTCCTCGCGCTTGATCTGCCGGGCAGCAAGGTCGTCGTCGGCGACGGACCGGATCTGGCCATGTTGCGGCAGCGTTATCCCGATGTGCATTTCCTCGGCCGCAAGACCGGCGAGGATCTGGCTTCGATCTACGCTTCCGCCGACGTCTTCGTCTTTCCGAGCCGCACCGATACGTTCGGCAATGTGATGCTGGAAGCTCTGGCCAGCGGCGTTCCCGTCGCCGCCTTCCCTGTTACGGCGCCGCGCGATGTGCTGGGCGAGGCCGGCGCACTCTCGGAAGACCTGCGCGAGGCTGCACTTGCCGCGCTCGACATCCCCAGGGATATCGCGCTTGGCCGCGCGGCGACCTATAGCTGGCGCGCCTGCGCGCTGGAGTTTCTGGGGAACCTGACCCGCGTGCCGCGCGATGCTTTCGCGGCACGCCGTCTCAGCCTTCGCTGATCAGTTTGCAGCCTTGAGCAGCGCGGCAACGAGGCCGGCCGTCGAGGAATCGTGGCCTTCGGCGCTCTCCTTGCCCTCTACGACCGGCAGCAGGCCCGTCGCCAGCTCCTTGCCGAGCTCCACGCCCCACTGGTCGAAGGAGTTGATGTTGAACAGCGCGCCTTCGACGAAGACGCGGTGCTCATAGAGCGCGATCAGGCGGCCAAGCGCAAAGGGCGTCAGGCTGTCATGCACCATCGTGATTGACGGGCGGTTGCCGGCGAAGACCCGGTGCGGTGCGATCCTGTCGGCCTTCGCCTCGTCCATGCCCTTGGAGGTCAGCTGCGCCTTGGCTTCCTCGAGCGAGCGGCCCTTCATGAGGGCTTCCGACTGCGCCAGGCAATTGGCGATCAAAAGCTGGTGCTGGTGGCGCAGGGTCTTTTCGTGGCCGTTCGCCGCGATCAGGAATTCGGCCGGAATGATCGACGTACCCTGGTGGATGAGCTGATAGAAGGCGTGCTGGCCGTTGGTGCCGGGCTCGCCCCAGACGACCGGGCCGGTCTTGCCCTCGACCGGCTTGGAATCCAACGTCACGGACTTGCCGTTCGATTCCATGTCGAGCTGCTGAAGATAGGCCGGGAAGCGTGACAGCCGCTGGTCATAGGGCAGGATGGCGCGCGACGGGTAGTTCAGCACGTTGCGGTGATAGTAGCCGATGAGGCCAAGCAGAACAGGAATGTTTTCCCGGATCGGCGCGGTGCGGAAATGATTGTCGATGGCATGGCCGCCGGCGAGGAATTCGGCAAAGTTCTCCTTGCCGATGGCGATCATCAGCGGCAGGCCGATGGCCGACCAGATCGAGTAACGCCCGCCGACCCAGTCCCAGAAGCCGAAGACGCGCTCTGCGCCGATGCCGAAGGCCGAGACCCTGTCGAGTGCGGTGGAGACTGCGCAGAAATGGCTGCCGACGGCGGCGTCGCCCAGCTTGCCGGCGATGAACGCGCGCGCGGTGGCGGCATTGGTCATCGTCTCGATGGTGGTGAAGGTTTTCGACGCGACGATGAACAGCGTCGTCTCGGCTTCGAGCAGCTTCAGCGTATCGGCGATATGCGCGCCGTCGATATTGGAGACGAAGTGCAGGCGCGGGCCGTCGTGGAAGGGTGCAAGCGCCAGTGTCGCCATGACCGGGCCGAGGTCGGAGCCGCCGATGCCGATATTGACGACGTCGGTGATCTTCTTGCCGGTGGCACCCTTCAGCGTGCCGGAGCGGATACCGTCGGCAAAGGCGCCCATGGCGTCGAGCACGGCGTTGACGTCAGGCATGACGTCCTTGCCATCGACGAGAACCGGCGTGTTGGAACGATTGCGCAGCGCGGTGTGCAGCACGGCGCGCTCTTCGGTGATGTTGATGATGTCGCCTGCAAACATCGCGTCGCGCTTCTTCTCGACGCCGGCCTGCTTGGCAAGTTCCTCCAGCCCGTCGAGCACGGCGTCGTTCACCGCGCATTTGGAATAGTCGAACAGGAAGTCGTCGAGCGTCGTGCTGTAGCGGGAGAACCGCGTGGGGTCGGCCGCGAAGGCCGCCCTTATGTCTGTGGCGTTGGTGTCGCGGACGATGGATTTCAGCTTTTCGACAAGCGCGTTCATCGGCGTCTTCCCTGGCTTTGGACGATGCCGCTAGCTAGTCGCTTTGGTATGCGCAAATCAAGACCGAAAACGCGTCTCGGACGAAAAAACTAAATCGATTTAGAGGCGGCGGAGCCGGGGCTATGCTCAGCCCCGGAGATCCTTGCGCAAGATCTTGCCGACATTGGATTTCGGCAGTTCGGTGCGGAACTCGATGAAGCGTGGGCGCTTGTAGTTTGTGAGGTTCGCCGCGCAATGGACCTTCACCTCCGCCTCGGTCAAGGCCGGGTCCCTCTTCACCACGAAGAGCTTCACCGCCTCGCCGGAATGCTCGTCCGGCACGCCGATCGCGGCACATTCGAGAATGCCGGCAAGCGACATCGCAACCTCTTCCACCTCGTTCGGGAAGACGTTGAAGCCGGAGACCAGGATCATGTCCTTCTTGCGATCGACGATCTTGGTGAAACCTTCCGCCGACATGAAGCCGATATCGCCGGAGCGGAAGAAGCCATCCGCCGTCATCACCTTCGCCGTCTCGTCCGGCCGCTGCCAGTAACCGACCATGACCTGGGGCCCGCGAATGCAGATTTCGCCGACACCGCCCAGCGCGAGCGTGTTGCCGTCGTCGTCGCGGATTTCGATCTCGGTGGAGGGAAGCGGCAGGCCGATCGTGCCGGTGAACTCCGCGCGGTCGAAGCGGTTGGCGGTCGCCACCGGCGAGGTTTCCGAGAGACCGTAGCCCTCGATGACCGCGCAGCCCGTCGTCTTCTGCCAGCGTTCGGCGACCGGCCGCTGCACCGCCATGCCGCCGCCGAGCGTCAGCAGCAGGTCGGAGAGATCGAGCTTGGCGAAGTCCGGGTTGTTCATCAGCGCGTTGAACAGCGTGTTGAGGCCGGGGAAGATATGGACACGATACTTGCCCAGTTCCTTGACGAAGGCGGGAATGTCGCGCGGGTTGGCGATCAGCACGTTGTGGCCGCCGAGCGCGATGCCCATCAGCCCGTTCACCGTCAGTGCGAAGATATGGTAGAGCGGCAGCGCGCAGATGAAGACGAGCTGGTCCGGCCGCTTCTTCACGTGGAAGATCGGCTCGATCCACAGCTTGATCTGCTCCATGTTGGAAAGCAGGTTGGCGTGCGTCAGCGTCGCGCCCTTGGAAACGCCCGTCGTGCCGCCGGTATATTGCAGGAAGGCGGTGTCGCCGGGGGCGACGGCGACCGGCTTCAGCGTGCCGCGCGCGCCCTCGGCCATCGCCTGCTTGAAGGGAATATGTCCGGGCAGCGACCAGGCCGGCACCAGCTTCTTCACCTTGCGCACGACGAGATTGACGATCAGCCCCTTGAGGCCGAGCATGTCGCCCATCGTGGTGACGACGACGTGCTTCACCGCGGTGCGCGAGACGACCTGCGCCACCGTGCTTGCGAAGTTCTCCAGAACGAACAGCGCCTTGGCGCCGGCATCCTTCAGCTGGTGTTCGAGTTCGCGCGGCGTGTAGAGCGGGTTGACGTTCACGACGACGAGGCCAGCGCGCAGGATGCCGAAGATGATGACCGGGTTCTGCAGGATGTTCGGCATCATCACGGCGACGCGGTCGCCCTTTTCCAGGCCCTTGGCCTGAAGCCAGGCGGCGATCTTTTTCGAGGCGGCTTCGAAATCGCGAAACGTCAGCGTCTTGCCCATGCTGGTAAAGGCGGGGCGATCGGCAAATTGGGCGCAGCAGCTTTCGACCAGCGCGCCAATGGAGGGATGCGCCAGCGGCGCGATGTCACCGGCCATGCCATCCGGATAGCTGGCAAGCCAAAAACGGCCGGTCGGCTCGGTGGAAGGGGCCTCGATTGTGACCGTCATATATGCTCTCCTCCTTGGGCGCGGGCATCGTCCGTCCAGCCGGCACCGAATGGTCCTCCAACCACGCGATACGGACAAGATGATGCTTTTAGCGGGCGCCATCAAGAAATATCGCTATCTTACATTGACGTAAACGTCAACAAGCGACAATGGCGTGGCAAGTCGCTTTTTCGTGAACCTGAAGCGAGCTGCGGCGTCTCACCGCGCCTTCCACCAAAAAACCGCGTATATGTTTAACATTCATCGGGTACACCTTATCTAGGGGATCCCGGCCGGACGCCGGAGACAGTGGAGTGCATGAGTTTGCTGCATCAGGAACACCGCAGAAGTGAGCCACGGTTTCTCGGCGCCGCGCGCCAGAGCGGGGCTGCTCTCATCTCGCCGATTTCCGCGGCGCGCTGGCTGCTCGTGCTCGTCGTTTTCGCCGGAATCTACTTCTTCCACGGCTTCGTCGTGCCTGTGCTCGCGGCGCTCGTCATCGCCTTTGCCAGCTGGCCGCTCTATACGCGCCTGCTGGCGCAGGTGAACGGCAACCGCACACTCGCCGCCTCCATCGCCATCCTGCTCATCCTCGCCTTCATCATCGGCCCGATCGTCATCGCCTCCACCTATGCCCTGCACGAGGTGCGCGACTGGGTCGGCTGGGCGGTGGAAACCAACCGCACCGGGGCCGCGACGCCGGAATGGATCCGCGCACTGCCGGTCATCGGCGGCTGGCTGGCCATGCAGTGGACGCGTTTTCTCGATCATCCCGGCGCCATCGGCGAGCTGACGCAGGTCGTCAGCGGCGCCAATATCGGCAATATCTACCGCGTGGCGCTGGCGGCCGGCGGCAAGGCCTTCAACCTGCTGCTCGCCGCGCTCTTCATGCTGATCGCGCTGTTCTTCATCTATCGCGACGGCCAGTCCTTCGCCGGCCAGGTCGACCGCCTCGGCGAACGCATCCTGCCGATGCGCTGGGAGCGCATTTCCCGCATCGTGCCCGCAACCATCAGCTCCACCGTAACAGGCATGACGCTGATCGCCATCGGCGAAGGCATCGTGCTCGGTGTCGCCTACTGGATCGCCGGCGTGCCGTCGGCCGTCACGCTCGGCGTCATCACCGGCATCATGGCGCTTTTCCCCGGCGGCGCGCCGCTCTCCTTCACGCTGGTGTCGGTCTATCTGGTCTCGAGCGGTTCGCCCGTCGCAGGCCTCGCCCTCTTCGTCTGGGGTTCCGTCGAACTCTTCATCGTCGACAAGACGCTGCGTCCCCGCCTCGTCGGCGGCCCGATCAAGCTGCCGTTCCTGCCGACGTTCTTCGGTCTCATCGGCGGCGTGAAGACCATGGGCTTCCTCGGCCTGTTCATAGGCCCTGTCCTCATGGCGCTGCTCGTCGCCATCTGGCGCGAGTGGATCCGCGAAGTGGAGGCAAGCGATCCTCCGTCGCCGATCATTCTCGATCCCCATGCCGAACCGCCTGTCACGCCTGATCAGGAACGCAATCTCGGCTGAGCCGGCAGGCGCTTTCCCGGATCGCATGCGGCGCAATTGCTTGCAAATACAACGGATGGAGCCATAGTGTTTCCCGCGCATTTTGCGCAGCTTGAGGGGAATACATCATGACATCCGCCAAACGGACAGCGCTTGCCGCGCTCGTCCTTACGACCGCTTTTGCGACCTCCCAAACCTCGGCGCTTGCCTGGGGCTGTATCGCCGTATCGGAAGAGGGCAGCTACGGCTACAGCTACAGCTATGACAATGAAGGCGACGCGCGCGAAAAGGCGCTGACGGAATGCGCCAACCGCACGACCGAAGAATCCGTGTGCGAAATCACGGAATGCGACGAGGACGATTGAGACGCCGCGATTGCGGAGCCCGCCACCGCTGCGGGCTCCGTTCCGCGCCGCCTTGCCCTATTGCGGCTGGCGTGCCAGCGGAACAATTTGGTCAAAATTGACAATTCGAAACTCCGTGGCAGATGCGCCCGGTATCGCGCAGCAATGCCGTGGAGGCCCGCGTTCTTTCCGCACGGTCTGCGCCGCTCTGGCATTGCTCTCGTGTCTGCGGTTTCGCTTGCCGGAAAAGTCGTCCAGGTCGCCTCGACGTCGCAGCGTTCTGCACGCGCCACGAAGGTTACGGCTGCTCAAAGGGAATCTATCTGGACGGCCAGCGTGATCTCGCGGCAGCAACGTGACGTCAATCGGTCGCCCGACCCCGATCTAAAACTATCGGCAGTCGCGTCCACGCCGCTTCTGACAGACTAAGCCGATGTCGTCCAGCCTAAACAGAAGCCGGAATGTTCGCCCAGCCTCTTGCAAAGAGGTTTGCAAGATTGCCTGCGGCGGCGTGGAGGTTCGTTTGAGCAAAGACGTTCGCTTGCCGCTGCATTGGCCCGGACGCTTTTGCTCCCCATCAGGGCAGATCCGCGAAGAGCAGGGCGCATCGAAGATGACGCCCTGCTTGCTAGGCATTGATCCGGCGCGGGCCGAGAAGCCATCCGCGTTGCAGGCCGACACGGGTTCTGCCTTGCCTTGGAATACAAGGCCGCGCTCGACCTTCAGGCCGACTGCGGGTGATTTACTGGGCGATTGGCTTCAGGGAGTTGAAAATCGCGCCGATCGCTTCGCCATGTGCCTTCTGTTCTTCGGTGCCTCCCCAGTAGGTAACGACCAAAGTCTTGTCGGCGCCGGCCACCAGTGCCGTCAGGCCAATGGTCACAGGGCCGTCATTGTCCTTGCCGGACCAATAGACATTGTAGGCCTGCATGCCATTGATCTTGCCTTCCTCTTCTTTCTTGGTCGAATCGTCGACCGTGATATTTTGGCTCGCGAGATATTCAACAGCCTCTGTGACTGTCTCACTGGTATCCTTGCCGTCCTGCGCATCGATAGAAAAATACACGGCGTCATCGTCGGATTGAACCTCGATGCCGCTCTCGGTCTGTGTCGTTTTCCATCCATCGGGAATGGTGATGACGGCAACCGGTGCCTCGGCCGGAAACTTGAATTCGGCAGCCTGCGTGGCGCTGGCGAACAAAAGCGTGGCAACAAAGATGGCATGCTTCATGACGATCTCCTCCATAACGACGACGCTGAGTGGCTTCAAGCGTCGATTGCAAAAAAACCTGTATAGTTTCAGAAGGTTAATCTGCAGCCGGTCACTTGATTTCGGCCGAGATCAACTTGGCTTGGAGACGTTCACCCGATGGTATCGAATCCGCCCGCAGTCCGTTTCAGGTCGGGATCGAGCTTGGCGAACCGCGCAGGGCACCCTTGTCAAAACCGGTCGCGCAGCTCTTTCGGCGTTCAACGCTCGGTCAACAACAACGCACCGGGCTGAGAGATTTGTGCATTTTAGAAGAGCAGGCTGCGGTTTTCACCGTCCATTTTTGACATCTGCAGCGAAGGACGAAAATGGACGATAGGGAGCACCCATAGCTGGAGATGTCTTGTCGACCGATCCGCCCCAATGAACGACGACATACACATTGCGTCGTTGTTGTCGTAGCCCGGGCGATTTGGCTAATATAGGCTTTACTGGTTTGACGGATAGGCTGGACAAGGCAGCATGACCCTGAATTTGGAAAAGCTCGATCGCGCGCTGGACCGCTCCCTGGAGGCCGCCGTCGATCCGACCTTGTGGCCGAAGATTTTGGACGAGGTGGTCGAGGCGACAGGCTCGTTCGGAGCCAACCTCATCCCGACAGCCGCCATTCGGCCGGACGTGGTCATGTGCACCGAGAGCATGAAGCCTGGGTTTTCACAATATTTCGCGGATGGCTGGCATCTCAACGACTGGCGATTGCAAGGCGTTCCCCTGCTCAAGAAGACCGGAACGGCGCGCGATCAGCAGTATACCTCTCGCGATCAGTTCGAGCGGCATCGGTTTTATCGCTTTCAAGCCAAGTACGGGATCGGCAGGAGTTGCATCATAGGTTTCGCGTCGTCTCCTGATGAAATCCTGACCCTGACGCTCCACCGGACATTGGATTGCGATTTCTACAGCGACGAAGAGGCGGTGGTTTTTCAAAGGGCGGGCACGCGCCTTGCGGCCTCCGCGAGGATTGCCCGGGCGATGTCGGGCAGCAGGGTCGCGGGAATGATGGAGGGCTTTCAGGCAGCAGGCGTCGCGGCCGTGTTCTTCGACAGGTTCTGCCGGGTAACAAGCGTGACCGCTGCGGCAGAAGCGCTCTTCGGCCCTGACATCGACGTCAACAATCGCGTGCTGGTTTGTCATAGCCATAGCACAACCAGCGCGATCCAGAACAGAATGCGCGCGGTGATTGACGCACACTGGCTTAAGTCGGATCGCCCTTCGGGCGCTGTTTCGGTATCACGGCATGGCGGTCGGCCGTTGAAGGTGCTGGTTCAGCGTCTGGGAGGCAATCTTCCCGATCTCTTCGCCCACTCCGTCGGCGTCTGCTTGATTACGGATCTGGCGCGGGAGGCGGAACCCAATGCACAGCATCTCTGTCTGCTGTTCGGCCTCACGGCCGCCGAGGCGGCTGTCGCCATCACGCTTTCCCAAGGCATGACCTTGCGAGAGATCGCGGAACGCAAGGGGATTTCCTACGAAACAGTACGCACCTACCTGCGCTCGATTTTCAGCAAGACCGACACGAAGCGTCAGGCGGAGCTTGTGAAGCTCGTGACGCGGCTTGGCGCTTAATAGGCTGCGGGCCTTCACTGATCACGGCAGGCTACGTTTTGTCGTTGTGTCCCGAACCGGGAGAGGTCTCGCCAGCCTATGGATTGACCGGCGCTGTTTGTGACGAGGTGGCCGGGGATGGACAGGCGGGGCAGCGAAATAGCCGGTTCGACGGCGAGGGATAGGCAGCAGCGTGCATATGGAAGGCTCTGAAACGAAAAGAGCACTCCGAGGGGTGCTCTCTCTGAAACGTTAAGGCGCCGCCGAATGCTATTTGCCCGGTGTATTCATCCCCCAGCCGCTCCAGCAAAGGGTTACCTGGCAAGCCCGAGCGTTCCCGGCAGCACCCGCTGCTTCGTGCTGGCGCTTTTCGAGGTTGCTGAAGACCCTAGCGAAGTGCTTGAATTGATGGTGCCGCTTAGCAGACTCGAACTGCTGACCCCGTCATTACGAATGACGTGCTCTACCAACTGAGCTAAAGCGGCCTCCAGCGGTCCCGAAGCATGTCGGGGCCGGAATGGATGCGCTGATAACCGCAATGGGAAAAGATTTCAAGCGGCTAGTTTCAACTTCCGCATTTTTCCCGTGCGGTTCATGGTCAGGCGGCGCAGATGCGGGCGCGGGCGGCCTGGTATTCGCGGTCGAGGCGGGCGACGAGATCCTCGACGGGACCGATGGCCTTTACCGCGCCGATGCCCTGGCCGCAGCCCCAGATGTCCTTCCAGGCCTTCGCGCCGCTCGTCGCGGTTTCGAAGTCCATCTTGGACGGATCGGCTTCGGGCAGGTGATCGGCGTCCATGCCGGCGGCGGTGATGGAAGGCTTCAGGTAGTTGCCATGGATGCCGGTGAAATAGTTGGAATAGACGATGTCGGCGGCGGCGCTGTCGACGATCATCTGCTTGTAGGCGTCAGCGGCCCGCGCCTCCTCCGTCGCGATGAAGGCCGAGCCGATATAGGCCATGTCGGCGCCCATCGCCTGGGCGGCGAGGATCGCTCCGCCGGTCGCGATGGCGCCCGACAGGAGAAGGGGGCCGTCGAACCACTCGCGGATTTCCTGGATCAGGGCAAAGGGGGAGAGCGTGCCGGCATGGCCGCCCGCGCCGGCCGCAACGGCGATGAGGCCGTCCGCGCCTTTGCGGATCGCTGAGCTGGCGTGGCGGTTGTTGATGACGTCGTGCAGCACTATGCCGCCATAGGAATGGATCGCGGCGTTCACCTCGGGCACGGCGCCGAGCGAGGAGATGACGACCGGTACCTTGTATTTCACGCACATCAGCAGGTCGTGTTCCAGCCGCTTGTTGGAGCGATGGACGATCTGGTTGACGGCGAAGGGCGCGGCCGGGCGGTCCGGGTGCTTCGCATCATGGGCGGCGAGCCCCTCGCTGATTTCCGCCAGCCACTCGTCGAGCTGGGCTTCCGGGCGCGCATTCAGCGCCGGGAAGGCGCCGATGACACCGGCCTTGCATTGTGCAAGGGTCAGCGCGGGATTGGAGACGATGAAGAGCGGTGCGCCGACGACGGGCAGACGCAGCTTGTCCTTGAGGATCGCGGGCAGGGCCATGACGGAAATCCAAATCCAGTTTGACGTTTACGAAAACGTCAAAATCATAGCAGCGGGAAATGGCGCTGAAAAGAGGGCGCGCGATGGCATTCCTTGGGTCTCGGGACGGTCTGTTGCGTCAGGGAGGTCGATGGGCGTGAGAGGGCGGCGATCGCGAGACGCTGTGAAGCACTGCGCCGATCGCAAGACTATAGGGGGCCGGTTGGTGTTTCAGTGCCGGCTTATCCCCGGCCAAGGTCGCCGGTTTGAGAGGGGAGGCTTGCAGAAAGTTGCGGCAAACGTTACGCAAAACCTAACAAAAGTCGGAAAGCGCAGCTCTTTCCACAGATGGATCATGGTCGCGTCGTCTGGCGGCTCCCGCAGAAGGGTCTCATGTGAGCGGACTGGAAACGGCTATCAGAAACGCGCTGGCGCGCTCTGAACGTGCGAATGCCGAGGTTCGGGCGCGCATCTACCAGTCGGCGCGCAACGCGCTGGAAGCTGGTCTGCGCAAGCAGGAGATCAACGATCCCGAGACGATGACCGCCCAGCGCCATCGCCTGGAAGCGACCATCCACGAAATCGAGGCGGAAGAGCGCGCCGCCGTGACGCGGGCGCCTGTCCGCGAGGTTCGCGTCGATCCGGTCGTCGAGGCGCATCCGCAGCCGGTGTTGCGCGCCGAACGTGATGTGCGGGCCGAGAGCACGTTTGATACGCAGCCAAGGGGCGAGGTCCGGCCTGCTGCGACAGGCGATACCAGCGATATCGGCGCCATCCGCCCCGAGCGCGGCGACGGCTTTGCCAAGGGCGCTGCCAGACCGGCTGCTGCAAGCGCCACCGTCAACGAAGCCTCCGATTTTCGGCCGGAGCGCGTGGCCAAGGCCCGCAAGCGCCGTGGCCGGCTGTTCTCCTTCCTGCTTGTCGTCGCCACGCTGATTGCGGCTTTCGGCGCGCTTGCCTGGTGGGTTGAGAACAGCGGCCTTTTGAGGGACCTGCAAAACGGCGCGGACGATTCGACCCCGCCGGCCACCGTTTCGGGCGAGGACTTTGCCGGCGAGGATCCGATCAAGAAGGCGCTCGACACGCAGAGCCGCTTCTCCGCCGACTGGCGGCCCGTCTTCTCGCCGGGCGATACCGCGAAACTGTCGGCAAGCGCCGCGGGCCGCTTCGAAACCGTCAGCACGAATGAAGGGCCGGCCGTTCGCGTGACGTCCACCGATCCGGACCGCGAGGGTGCGGTGCGCATCGAGGTTTCGCCTGACGTGCTGAACGAAATGGGCGGCAAGACCTCGACGGTGGCACTGACGGTTCAGGCGGTGGGCGACAAGCCCGTACAGGTCTCGGTGGAGTGTGACTTCTCCACCATGGGCGGCTGCGGCCGCCACCGCTTCACCGTATCGGAACGCACCGACCTGCTGTTCCAGGTCGAATTCGACCGTTCGCTCTCGCCGAGCGAACCTGGCCATATTCTTCTCAACAGCGATATCACCGGCAAGGATGCGAGCGTCAATCTCTATGCCGTCCGCATCCAGCCCGGCGAATAAGCTCCAGGCTTACTTGACGAAACCTGGCCCGGCGCCGACGATCTTGTCGTCGATTTCGCCGATCGCCTGTGTGTCCTTGCCCTCGTAGTCGAGCGTCTTGAGGATGTGGCGGATCAGGTTGATGCGGGCGCGGCGCTTGTCGTTGGCGCGGATCACCGTCCAGGGCGCGTGGTCCGTATGCGTCTCCTTCAGCATCCGGTCGCGTTTTTGCGTGTAGTCGTCCCATTTGTTGAGGGCCGCGATATCCATCGGCGAAAGCTTCCAGATCTTCAACGGATCGTGCCGGCGGTCGTGAAAACGCTTCAGCTGCATCTCGCGGCCGATGTTGAGCCAGAACTTGAAGAGATGAATGCCCTCCGAGGTGATCATCTTCTCGAAGCGCGGCGTCTCCTTCAGGAACTTCTCGTATTCCTCCGGCTTGCAGAAGCCCATGACCGGCTCGACGCCCGCGCGGTTGTACCAGGAGCGGTCGAACAGCACGAACTCACCCGCCGTCGGGAAGGTCGAGACATAACGCTGGAAATACCATTGGCCGCGCTCGGTCTCCGTCGGCTTGGTCAGCGCCACGGTGCGTGCGGAGCGCGGGTTCATGTAGGCCATGGTGGCGTGGATGGCGCCGCCCTTGCCGGCAGCATCGCGGCCCTCGAAGACGCTCATGATGCGCGTGCCCGTCTTCTGCTGCCAGAACTGCACCTTCACCAACTCGATCTGGAGAAGTTTCAGCGTCTTCTCGTACTCTTTGCTGTCGAGCTTCTTGTCGCAGGGGTAGTCGCCGGAGCCGAAAGCTTTTTCTTCGATCCAGTCGGGCAGCTTCGGGTCGTCGATGTCGTACATCCGCTTCTTGCCGCGAATATCCAGCTCCACCGCCCGGCTTTCGGCCTTTTCCGCCATGGTCCACTCCTTGATATATGGGGGCAGCTGACGCTGCGTGAGCCAGAAGGTGGCCACAACCGCATTGCGAATTCAAGCCGGCCGTGAAAAACATGTCATGAAGTCGCGCTATTCCTGCAGAATCGGTGGAGGCGCGGAGACTATGATGCTTGCGAGGGAATGGGTGGCGATTTCGGATCAGCGGACGGGTCTCGGCTGGCTGGCAACACAACTGTGGGGCGTGCGCGTCCTGATCGCCTCGGCGGTTTTTGTCGGCTTCATGATCTGGCTTGCCGGCCTGCATCTTGGCTGGGTGTCGTTCACGGTCCTGCTGCTCATCATCGCCGGCCTGCTGCGCACAGACAGGCGCATGGTGGAGACCGGCCGCACCATGGCCGTCGGCCCATCCGCCGTTGCGGTGCCGGATGCGTCGCCCACCGATCCACACAAGGATGAATTCGCCGCCATCGCTGCTGTGCTCGGTGCACTCGATGCGCCGGCCATTCTGCTGTCGGGTCGCGAGACGATCAAACTCCAGAATCGGGCTGCCGAGGCGATTTTCGGCACGATCCCCGCAGGCAGCGATCTTGCCGGCCGCATCCGCGCGCCTGGCATTCTCGACATGGTGCGCGATGCGATCGCCGCCGGCCAGCCGCGCGAGACCGAACATGCCGAGCGTCTGCCGTCGGAGACCGTCTATGTCGTGCGGGTCGCGCCGCTGGCGGAAAAGACCATCGGCGAACCGCTCTGGCTCCTGACCTTCCGCGATGTCTCGCAGGCGCGCCGCATCGATCGCATGCGCTCGGACTTCGTCGCCAATGCCAGCCACGAGCTGCGCACGCCGCTCGCCTCGCTGCGCGGCTTCATCGAAACCCTGCAGGGGCCGGCCAAGAACGACGTGAAGGCGCATGAGCGCTTCCTCGGCATCATGCACGAGCAGGCAACGCGTATGAGCCGCCTCGTCGACGACCTGCTTTCGCTCTCGCGTCTGGAGCTGCGTTCGAACCTCACGCCGGACCAGACGGTGGACCTCGTACCGCTGATTGCCCACGTGCGCGACAGCTTGCAGCCGCTCGCCGGCGACCTCGGCGTGGAGGTCCTGCTCGACCTGCCCAAGCATCCCGTCACCGTCAATGGCGACCGGGACGAGCTGGTAGAGGTCTTCGAGAACCTCATCGAGAACGCCTGCAAGTATGGCCAGGAGGGCAAGCGGGTGGATGTCGTGCTGACTGGGGGAGGCGAGGCGCCGGTCGAATTGTCCGTCACCGACTATGGCGCCGGTATTCCACCCGAACATGTCCCGCGTATCACCGAACGTTTCTACCGGGTTAACGTGGAAGCGAGCCGGTCCAAAAAGGGCACAGGGCTGGGCCTTGCCATCGTCAAGCACATCCTTACCCGCCACCGGGCGCGCCTGGTGGTGAAGTCCGAGGTGGGCAAAGGCACGGTCTTTACCGTGCGTTTTTGACATAAAGAAAAGCGCTTCTGTCGCCTCGCTTTAAAAAAGCAAGCAATTTCAAATAATTGGCTTGTCACAAATGTTTCGTCAAACTGACATAAAAGAGAGGGCGTCCGGGGTTTAGAGAAGAGCCGCCGGCCAACGGCAGAGAGCGCAAAAGACGCGCTTCCAACACACGTCCTCTTCGGGAGAACCCAGATGAAATCTCTTAAGCTCACCCTCGCGGCGCTCGTTGCCTCCGCCGCATTCGCTGGCGTTGCCGTTGCGCGCGACCAGGTCCAGATCGCCGGCTCCTCCACCGTTCTTCCCTACGCCAAGATCGTCGCCGAGACGTTCGGCGAGACCTTCCCCGACTTCAAGACCCCGATCGTCGAATCCGGCGGCACGGGCGGCGGCCTCAAGGAATTCTGCAAGGGCGTCGGCCCGGAAACCCTCGACATCGCCAATGCTTCGCGTGCGATGAAGGACAGCGAAATCGAGGCCTGCAAGGCAGCTGGCGTCACCGAGATCCAGGAAGTAAAGATCGGCTACGACGGCATCGTCTTCGCCACCGACAGCAGCAATGCCGACCTGAAGCTCGAGCCGAAGGACCTTTACCTCGCGCTCGCCGCTGAAGTCGTCGTCGACGGCAAGCTCGTGGCCAACCCCTACAAGAAGTGGTCGGAAGTCAACAAGGACCTGCCGGACGCTGAAATCGCCGCCTATATCCCGGGCGAAAAGCACGGCACCCGCGAAGTCTTCGACGAGAAGATGCTCGCTGCAGGCTGCAAGGCTACCGGTGCTCTCGACGTGATCAAGGCTGCTGTCGCCGACGAAAAGGAACAGCATGCCAAGTGCATCGCCGTTCGCAAGGACGGCCTGGCTGTCGACATCGACGGCGACTACACGGAAACGCTTGCCCGCATCGCCGCCAACAAGACCGGTCTTGGCGTATTCGGCCTGTCCTTCTACGAAAACAATGCCGACAAGCTGAAGGTCGCGACCGTCAGCGGCATCGTTCCGTCGACCGAGACGATCGCTTCCGGCGAATACCCGGTTTCGCGCCCGCTGTTCTTCTACGTCAAGAAGGCGCATCTCGGCGTTATCCCGGGCCTCAAGGAATATGTCGAGTTCTTCACGAGCGACGACATGATCGGCCCCGACAGCCCGCTGGCTGAATACGGCCTGGTTCCGGCTCCGGACGCCGAGCGTGAAGAAGTCCGCAAGGCCTTCGTCGACGGCAAGATCATGTAATTGGCTTGGCCGGCGCGGCGTCTCTCCGGAGATGGTGCGCCGGCCGCTCCTTTCGGGCGGTTTTCGCCCCCTCGTCGCATAATGACACCGCGGATGATCTCGCCGGGAGAATTTCCTAAATGAGTATTTCCCTTCTTCTGCTCATCGTCGCCGTGATCGGCGTGGCGGGCTATCTTATCGGCAGCTGGCGCGCCAACGCGCTTGCCGGCGGCAAGCTTTCAAACCTGCATTCGCGGCCGGGCTATTACGGCTCCTTCGTCGCCATATGGTCCATTCTTCCCGCGGTCGTCGTCCTGTTCGTCTGGGTCATCGCCAGCCCGATCTATATCAGCTCGACCGTCCGCGCCGGCTTTCCGGAAGAGGTGAAGGCCGAGCCGCAGGCAACGCAGAACCTCAACTACAACATGATCAGCGCCATCGCCCGCGGCTTCAAGGTGCTGACGGCGGAAGAACGCGAGGCGCTGTTCAAGGACGGCGCCACGGCGCGTGACGTGCTCGCCAGCAAGGGCGTGCCGGTCGCTGCCGAGCCTGCGCCCTACATGCTGAAGTCGGCCGACGACCTCAACCGCATGACGACGACGAGCAGCACCTGGCTGTCGATCCTCGTCGTCATCGTCGCCGCCGTCGGCGCCTTCTTCTCCTACCGGTCGATCGCGCCGAAATTCCGGGCCCGCAACCGTGTCGAAGGCATGATGCTGGTCGGCCTCATCGCCGCCTCGTCGATCGCCATCCTGACGACCGTCGGCATCGTCGCCTCCATGGCGACGGAAGCGATCCACTTCTTCAACATGGTGCCGGCCTGGGAATTCTTCTTCGGCACGACCTGGGATCCGCGCTTCGCCGCAGCCGGTGCCACAGCTTCCGCCGGCCAGTTCGGCCTGATCCCGTTGCTTGCCGGCACGCTCTATATCGGCTTCGTCGCCATGCTGGTCGCCGTGCCGGTCGGCCTCTTCGCCGCCATCTACATGTCGGAGTATGCCTCGCGCCACGTCCGCTCCGTGGCAAAGCCGCTGCTCGAAGTGCTCGCCGGCATCCCGACCATCGTCTACGGCTTCTTCGCCCTCGTGACGGTTGGCCCTTTCCTGCGCGATATCTCCGCCCAGCTGAACGGCCTCGTCACCGGCAACTATTCCAACTTCATCCAGGCGCAGAGCGTTCTGACGGCCGGTTTCGTCATGGGCATCATGCTGATCCCCTACGTCTCCTCGCTGTCGGACGACATCATCACCGCCGTGCCGCGCGCCCTGCGTGACGGTTCGCTCGGTCTCGGCGCCACCCGCTCGGAAACGATCAAGCGCGTCATCCTGCCGGCCGCTCTGCCGGGCATCGTCGGCGCCCTGCTGATGACCGCGTCGCGCGCCGTCGGCGAAACCATGATCGTGGTGCTGGCGGCCGGCGTTGCCGCCCGCATGCAGCTCAATCCCTTCGAACCGATGACGACGGTGACCGTCAAGATCGTCAACCAGCTGACGGGCGACCTCGAATTCACCTCGCCTCAGACGCTGGTGGCCTTCGCGCTCGGCATCACGCTGTTCGTCATCACGCTTTGCCTCAACATCTACGCCCTCTACATCGTGCGCAAATATCGGGAGCAGTACGAATGAGCCAGGTCTCCACGAGCCCCTCGATGGCCACCCTAGGTGCTGCCTCCAAGCCTGAACGCCGCGATATCGGCCTGCGTGGCCGCTACGCCGCCGAACGCCGCTTCCGCCTCTTCGGCATGGCTGCGATCGCTTTCGGCCTCCTCTTCCTGTTCCTGCTGCTGTTTACGGTCGTCTCCAAGGGCTACACCGCCTTCCAGCAGTCGATGATCACCATTCCGGTCGAGTTTTCCGAACAGATCATCGACAAGAACAACGAGCGCGCCACCAACCCGCAGAAGCTGGTTTCGGCCAACTACCCGGTCGTTGCCCGCAACGCTCTCGCCAAGGTGCTTGGCGTCAGTGAAGACGACCGCGCCGGCCTCAAGGCCGTCAACGGCATGATCTCGGACAGCGTGAGGGTGCAGCTTCGCGACCTCGTCACGGCCAATCCGTCGATCATCGGGACCACCCAGACGGTGACTTTCCTCGCCCACGGCGACCTCGACTCGGCCTTCAAGGGCCAGATCGATCTCTCGGTCGCGGAAAACAACCGCAAGATCTCCGACAAGCAGGTCGGCTGGATGAACACGCTTGCCGAAAGCGGCGCGCTTTCCAAGCACTTCAACACCGGCCTCTTCGTCAACGGCGCATCGAGCCGTCCGGAGGCCGCCGGTCTTGGCGTCGCCGTCGTCGGCTCGCTCTACATGATGCTGATCGTGCTCGTGCTGTCGCTGCCGATCGGCGTGGCCGCCTCGATCTATCTCGAGGAGTTCGCTCCGAAGAACCGCTTCACCGATCTTATCGAGGTGAACATCAACAATCTCGCGGCCGTGCCGTCCATCGTCTACGGTCTGCTCGGCCTCGCCGTCTTCATCAACTTCGCGGGTTTCCCGCGCTCGGCAGCCCTTGTCGGTGGCCTGGTGCTGACGCTGATGACGCTGCCGACGATCATCATCGCGACGCGTGCCGCGCTGAAAGCCGTGCCGCCGTCGATCCGCTCGGCAGCGCTCGGCCTCGGCGCCTCGAAAATGCAGACCGTGTTCCATCACGTCCTGCCGCTCGCCATGCCCGGCATCCTGACGGGTACGATCATCGGCCTCGCCCACGCGCTGGGCGAAACCGCACCGCTGCTCCTCATCGGCATGGTTGCCTTCGTGGCCGATGTTCCCGGAACGCCGCTCGACCCGGCAACCGCGCTTCCGGTGCAGATCTACATGTGGGCGAACGAGGCCGAGCGCGCCTTCGTCGAGCGCACATCGGGCGCCATCATGGTGCTCCTCATCTTCCTCATCCTCATGAATGTTGGCGCCATCCTGTTGCGCCGCCGTTTCGAACGGCGCTGGTAGAAGGACCGATCCTATGAACATGATGTCAGAAGCAGCAGTCGAGAAAGCGCTGGACAAGAAAATGAACGACATTTCCTACAAGATGATCGGCAAGGACGTTTCGGTCTATTACGGCGACAAGCGCGCCCTCTACGACGTCAACCTGAACGTCCGTGAAAACACCGTGACGGCGCTGATCGGCCCGTCGGGTTGCGGCAAGTCCACGTTCCTTCGCACGCTCAACCGCATGAACGACACGATCGACGGCTGCCGCGTCACCGGCCGCATCACGCTCGATACGGACGATATCTACGATCAGAACATCGACGTCGTCGAACTGCGCGCCCGCGTCGGCATGGTCTTCCAGAAGCCGAACCCGTTCCCGAAGTCGATCTACGAGAATGTCGCCTACGGCCCGCGCATCCACGGTCTCGCCAAGTCGAAGGCCGATATGGATGCCATCGTCGAAAAGAGCCTGCAGAAGGCGGGCCTCTGGAACGAGGTGAAGGATCGCCTGCAGGAAGGTGGCACCGGCCTTTCCGGCGGCCAGCAGCAGCGTCTTTGCATCGCGCGCGCCGTTGCCGTCAGCCCTGAGGTCATCCTGATGGACGAGCCCTGCTCGGCGCTCGACCCGATCGCGACCGCCAAGGTGGAAGAACTGATCCACGAGCTTCGCGCCAACTTCACCATCGTCATCGTGACGCACTCCATGCAGCAGGCGGCCCGCGTCTCGCAGCGCACCGCCATGTTCCACCTCGGCAACCTCGTCGAAGAGAACGACACCGACAAGATGTTCACCAACCCGGATGACCAGCGCACGCAGGACTACATCATGGGCCGCTTCGGCTGACGTTTCCGTCGCCGAACCCCTGAAAACCCGAGCGCATTAAGGACACAACCATGTCATCGACCCATATTGTCTCGATCTATGACGAAGAACTGAAGTATCTTTCCCGCCGTATCTCCGAAATGGGCGGCACAGCCGAGCAGATGGTGGCGGATTCCGTCCGCGCCCTCGTCACGATGGACGTGGCGCTGGCCCAGAAGGTCATTTCCGAGGACGTCATCCTCGACAATGCCGAACGCCAAATCAACGACAAGGCGATCGTCACTATCGCCAAGCGCCAGCCGATGGCGGCGGATCTGCGCGAGATCATGGGCACGATCCGCATCGCGGCCGAACTCGAACGCGTCGGCGACCTCGGCAAGAATACCGCCAAGCGCGTGATTGCCGTGCAGAGCTCGGGCATGCCGCGCAAGCTCGCCCGCGGCCTGGAGCATCTCGCCGAACTGGCGCTGATCCAGCTCAAGGAAGTCCTCGACGTCTTCGCTACCCGCTCGGTGGACAAGGCGAAGGCCATCCGCGAGCGCGACGACGAGATCGACGCGATCTACACCTCGCTGTTCCGCGAACTCCTGACCTACATGATGGAAGATCCGCGCAACATCACGCCCTGCACGCATCTCCTGTTCTGCGCCAAGAATATCGAGCGCATCGGCGACCACGCCACCAACATCGCCGAAACCATCTACTACATGGCGACCGGCTCGCAGCCGGAAGGCGAGCGTCCGAAGGACGACACATCGACATCCGTCGTCGCGGCCGATGTCGCCGACGCCTCTGAGTAATCTGATTAGGGGTTCACTCCATGGTGCCCAGAATAGCCGTCGTTGAAGACGAGGAGGCGCTGAGCGTCCTCCTGCGCTACAATCTCGAAGCCGAGGGTTTCGAGGTGGATACGATCCTGTCCGGTGACGAGGCCGAAATGCGCTTGCAGGAGCGCATGCCCGACCTCCTCATCCTCGACTGGATGCTGCCGGGCGTCTCCGGCATCGAGCTGTGCCGGCGCCTGCGCCAACGGCCGGAAACCGAACGCCTGCCGATCATCATGCTGACGGCGCGCGGCGAGGAAAGCGAGCGCGTGCGCGGCCTTGCCACCGGCGCGGACGACTATGTCGTCAAGCCCTTCTCGACACCGGAACTCGTCGCCCGTGTGCGCGCCATGCTGCGCCGTGCCAAGCCCGAGGTCGTCTCGACGGTGCTGCGCTGCGGCGATATCGAGCTCGACCGCGAGACGCATCGCGTCCATCGCCGCACCCGCGAGGTCCGCCTCGGTCCGACGGAATTCCGCCTGCTGGAGTTCCTGATGACCTCGCCCGGCCGCGTCTTCTCGCGCTCGCAGCTTCTGGATGGTGTCTGGGGTCATGACATCTATGTCGACGAGCGCACTGTCGACGTGCATGTCGGGCGCCTGCGCAAGGCGCTCAATTTCGCGAACATGCTGGATGTCATCCGCACGGTCCGCGGCGCCGGCTATTCGCTGGAAACCTGAGGATAGGAATTCCTCCCAAGGACGGAAATGGGCCCTGCGGGGCCTGTTTGCGTTTTGCGCCTGCCTTCATGTCCGCAAATAAAAACGGAGCCTTTCGGCTCCGTTTCTCATTTCAGGGTCGCTGCTGTCTGTCAGCGCATCCGGCGCCGTTCGGCCGAAGGCTGGTAGGCGAGGCGCTGGTGGTAGGTGCAGTAGGGCGAATTGTCCGGAGACTCGTTGCCGCAGAAGTGGAAGTCGTCATTCAGCGGGTCGCCGATCGGCCACTTGCAGGTGCGCTCGGTAAGCTGCGTCAGTTCCAGCTTGCGCGACATGGGAACGACGGACTTGTTGCCGTTGGCCGGGACCGGGAGCTGTTCGACCTCGACCTCGAAAGCCGTGTCCAGATCGTCCTTGGCTGCTACCGCCGGGCGAGCCACGCTACGGGCGGTGACGGCGCGGGCCTGGAAGGTGGCGGGGCGCGGAGCGGCCGGAGCAGGGCGCTTCGGGCGAGCGGCGTTCTGCGCGCCGCCGGCCTTGGCGCGGCCCGGCAGGTTCAGCCGGTGCACCTTGCCGATGACGGCGTTGCGGCTGACGCCGCCGAGTTGCGCCGCGATCTGGCTCGCGCTCAAACCCTCGGCCCAGAGCTTCTTAAGTCTTTCGACGCGCTCGTCTGTCCAGTTCATGTTTTCGTCTCCGCTCGGCGTTCGATGCGGGAATCCCTCGTCGCGTCCCGGACAGATCCGGAACCTGAACGCCTTCAACTCTTTTGGTGACTAGTTCCGCCGCATGCAGTCTAGTAATTGGTCTTTAACCTAGAGACCGGGGGACTCTGTGACAAGAGTCGCAGGAATCGGCGCGAATCGATTTCTGGGTTTTCCCCAACTTGCTGGTCTGGTGTGACTCGATGGAGACACCTTCCGCGCGTGGCGTGAATCCTCACCTTGCGGGAGGTTCAGCGTCCTTTCGGGCTGCGATTTTGTTGACATCGCCAAGTGAAATGCCGATAGTGCCGCATGCCGCCGCGAGGCGGCTTTTGATTTTTCTGAAGCCCGGAAAAGTCAAGTGTGAGACTTCTTTTTCCGCATCTCTTTTCGGAGGATACGCGCCATGGCCGATGCCGCGCCGCTCTATGAAACCTATATGCGTGCACCGCTCCGGTTCACGCGCGGGGAGGGCGTCTGGCTGATCGCCGAAGATGGCGAGCGATATCTCGATTTCGCCGCCGGCGTCGCCGTCAATTCGCTGGGTCATGCGCATCCGCATCTCGTCGCAGCCCTGAAGGACCAGGCCGACAAGGTCTGGCACCTGTCCAACCTCTATGAGGTGCCCGGCCAGGAAAGCCTCGGCCGCCGGCTGACGGACGCGACCTTCGCCGACAAGGTGTTCTTCACCAATTCGGGCGCGGAAGCGCTGGAATGTGCGATCAAGACCGCGCGGCGCTATCACTTCGCCAAGGGGCATCCGGGCAAGTTCCATATCATCACCTTCGACGGCGCCTTCCATGGCCGCACGATCGCGACGATCGCGGCCGGCGGACAGGAAAAGTATATCGAGGGCTTCGGCCCGAAGGCGCCGGGCTTCCTGAAGCTTCCCTTCGGCGATATCGCCGCTGTCAGGGATGCAATCACCGAGGAAACCGCCGGCATCCTGATCGAGCCGGTGCAGGGCGAGGGTGGTATCCGCCCCGTCTCCAAGGAATTCATGCAGGAGCTGCGCCAGCTCTGCGACGAATACGGTCTGCTGCTGATCCTCGACGAGGTGCAGTCCGGCGTCGGCCGCACGGGCCGCCTCTTCGCCCATGAATGGTCCGGTGTGGCGCCTGACATCATGGCGGTGGCCAAGGGTATCGGCGGCGGCTTCCCGCTCGGCGCCTGCCTCGCCACGGAGGAGGCCGCCTCCGGCATGGTCGCCGGAACGCATGGCTCGACCTATGGCGGCAATCCGCTCGCCATGGCCGTCGGCAATGCCGTGCTCGACGTCGTGCTCGAAGACGGCTTTCTCGAGCATGTGCGCGACGTGGCGCTGGTCTTCCGCCAGGGCCTTGCGGCGCTGAAGGATCGTTTCCCCGAGGTGATCGAGGACGTGCGCGGCGAGGGCCTGATGCTCGGCATCAAGGCGAAAATCCCCGTTGCCGATCTGCTCAAGGCCGTGCGTGCGGAAAAACTGCTGGGTGTGCCGGCGGGCGACAATGTGCTGCGGCTGCTGCCGCCGCTCACCGTCACGGCCGAAGAGGCACGCGAAGGGCTCGCCCGCATCGAGCGTGCAGCCGAAAAGCTGACGGCGGCGAAAGCCGCCTGATCAGGCACCGGGACAGACAGGACACATCATGGCCAAGCATTTTCTCGACCTTTCCGCCGTTTCGGAAAGCGATCTCCGCGTCATCATGGACGATGCGCACAAGCGCAAGGCAGCCAACAAGGCCGGCACCGAAGAGCGACCGCTCGCCGGCAAGATGCTTGCGATGATCTTCGAGAAGCCCTCTACCCGCACGCGCGTCTCCTTCGATGTCGGCATGCGCCAGCTCGGCGGCGAGACGCTGTTCCTCTCGGGCACGGAAATGCAGCTCGGCCGCGCCGAGACGATCGGCGACACGGCCAAGGTCCTGTCGCGTTATGTCGATGCCATCATGATCCGCACCACGGACCATGCGCGCATGCTGGAGCTTGCCGAACACGCGACCGTGCCGGTCATCAATGCGCTGACCGACCTGACGCATCCCTGCCAGATCATGGCCGACGTCATGACCTTCGAGGAGCATCGCGGGTCGGCGAAGGGCAAGACCTTCGCCTGGACGGGTGACGGCAACAACGTGCTGCATTCCTTCGTCGAGGGGTCTGCCCGCTTCGGCTATTCGATGAAGATGGCCGTGCCGATGGGCTCCGAGCCCGACGACAAGATCTTGAACTGGGCGCGTGACAATGGCGGCGACATTCTGCTCGGTCATGATCCTGAGACCATCATCGACGGCGTCGATCTCGTCGTCA
This sequence comes from Shinella sp. CPCC 101442, assembly GCF_024704725.1. Lineage (GTDB taxonomy): Bacteria > Pseudomonadota > Alphaproteobacteria > Rhizobiales > Rhizobiaceae > Shinella. The sequence goes on from NZ_JALIQS010000004.1 coordinate 429,285, forward strand.
CCGACTGCTGGGTCTCGATGAACCAGGAGCACCGCGCCCGTGGCCACAACATCTTCCAGCCCTATCAGGTCAACAAGCAGCTGATGGCGCGCGCCGGCAAGGACGCGCTCTTCATGCATTGCCTGCCGGCCCACCGCGGCGAGGAGGTGACGGACGAGGTGATAGACGGCCCGCAGTCCGTGGTCTTCGACGAAGCGGAAAACCGCCTGCACGCGCAGAAATCGATCCTCGCCTGGTGCCTCGGCGCCGTCTGAGACGCGTCTTGAAAAACAGCGCCGCCCGCACGATCTAGGGGCCATCACGAAGCGCCGAAGGGCGCTTTCTCTAGCGTATGCCCGCTCGGTATGGAATGATCGGGCGATAGCGCGCTCAAATCACGGTAGAACGCCGGTCGAAATCAGCCGGGCCCATGGCCCGGTGGCTTCCCGGTGTGCAAGGAGCAGAACGATGATGGCGGAAAGTGCCCTGAAACTCGGTGAAGTCGGCTTCTCCGGCGACGACCATGTCCTGCCATTCCAGGTGGAGGGTCTCGATGTTCGCGGTCGCGCCGTGCAGCTCGGCCCGATGCTCGACACCATTCTGGGGCGGCATGATTATCCCGCGCCCGTCGCGCGGCTGGTGGCGGAAGCCATCACGCTCACGGTGCTGCTCGGTACCTCGCTGAAATTCGAGGGCAAGCTGATCGTGCAGACCAAGGGCGACGGCCCTGTCGATCTGCTGGTTGCCGATTTTTCCGCACCGCATGACGTGCGCGCCTATGCGCGCTTCGATCAGGACGCGCTCGACGCGGCGATTGCCGCCGGCGCCATCGAGTCGCATGAACTGCTCGGAACAGGCATCCTCGCCTTCACCATCGATCAGGGGGCGCACACCCAGCGCTACCAGGGCATCGTCCCGCTCGACGGCCACACGCTGGAGGAGATCGCCGGTGTCTATTTCCGCCAGTCGGAGCAGATCCCGACCAAGGTACGCCTCGGCGTCGCCGAACTCTACGACCGCGACGAGGCCGGAAAATCACGGCATCGCTGGCGGGCGGGCGGCATGGTCGCGCAGTTCCTGCCGCAGGCGCCGGAGCGCATGCGCCAGGTCGACTTGCCGGGTGGCGATGGCGACGAGGCCGGTCACAAGATCACCGACGACGACAACTGGGCCGAAGCGAAAGCCATGGTCGAGACGATCGACCTCGACGAGCTGACGGATCCCAATGTCGGCACCGAACGGCTGTTGTTCCGCCTCTTCCACGAGCGGGGCGTGCGGGTCTACGATCCCCAGCAGGTCTTCGACCGCTGCTCCTGCTCGCGTGAAAAGCTGAAGAGCGTGCTCGCCGGCCTCAGCGCCGACGATATCGCGCATACGGCAGACGACAAGGACGAGATCGCGGTGACCTGCGAGTTCTGTTCGACGACATACCGCTTCGAAGCCGCGGAAGTGCTGCCGCAGTGAGGCTCAAGCACATCCTCAGTTGAGGGTGCGCGCCTGTCCCGGTGTGTCCAGCGAGAAGGCCGGAATGGCGACGTCGAAAGCCTCGCCGCTCTCCGCCTCCATGCGGTAGCGCCCGAACATGATGCCCGACGGTGTCTCCAGCGGGCAACCTGACGAGTACTCGTAGGTGTCGCCGGGGCGCAGCACCGGCTGTTCGCCGATGACGCCGGGACCGTTGACCTCGTCCACCTGACCGTTCTGGTCGGTGATGTGCCAGTAGCGCGTCACGAGACGGACGGCGATGTCGGAGTGGTTTGAAATGACGACCCTGTATCCCCAGACATAGCGGCTGTCGTCGGGATCGGACTGATCGGCCAGGTAATACGGCTCTACGGTCACTTCGATGTCGCGGGTCAGCGCACGATACATAGGCAAGCCTTGAACTGATTAGCTCCTGCTATTCTACAGGAATGTGGTTTCGTCAAGGATAAGCAAGGAAGGCACCGGCTTCGTCGGCCGGTGCCTCCGCATTTGTCCATCTTGCGTCGGTCAGGATCAGGCTTTGACCTTGGAAAGCGCGTGGGCGAAATCCTCGAGCAGATCGTCGCTGTCTTCGATGCCGGCCGAGAAGCGCACGGTGCCGTCGGACATGCCGAGTTCGGTGCGCGCCTCGTCCGTCAGGTTCTTGTGCGTCGTCGTCGCCGGATGCGTGATCAGGCTCTTGGCGTCGCCGAGATTGTTGGAGATCTTCACGACATCGAGCGCATCCTGCAGCGCAAACGCTGCTTCCTTGCCGCCCTTCATCTCGAAGCAGACGAGCGTCGAGCCGCCCGTCATCTGCTTGGCGATGATATCGGCCTGCGGATGATCCTTGCGGCCCGGATAGATCACGCGGGCGATCTGCTTCTGGTCGGCGAGGAAGTCGGCAATACGGCTCGCATTCTCCGTCTGCTGTTTTACGCGCAACGGAAGCGTTTCAATCCCCTTCAGCAGCGTCCAGGCGTTGAACGGCGACATGGCCGGGCCGGTGTGGCGGAAATAGTCGTGCAGGTTCTCGTCGATCCACTTTTTGTCCGACAGCACGACGCCACCGAGGCAGCGGCCCTGCCCGTCGATATGCTTGGTGGCGGAGTAGACGACGATATGCGCGCCGAGCTCCAGCGGCTTCTGGAAGAGCGGCGTCGCAAACACGTTGTCGACGACGACCTTGGCGCCGATCTGGTTGGCGAGTTTGGCAACGCCTGCGATATCGATGACCTCGAGCGTCGGATTGGTCGGGCTTTCCAGGAAGAACACTTTGGTGTTCTTCTGGATCGCGCCTTCCCAGTTGGCGAGGTCCCGGCCGTCGATCAGCGTGCACTCGATGCCGTATTTCGGCGCGAGCGTCTCGACCACCCAGCGGCAGGAGCCGAAGAGGGCACGGGCGGCGACGATATGGTCGCCGGCCTTCAGCTGGCAGAGGATCGCGGCCGTCACGGCCGCCATGCCGGATGCGGTAGCGCGCGCATCTTCCGCGCCTTCCAGCATGCACATGCGCTTTTCGAACATGTCATTGGTCGGGCTGCCGTAACGGGCATAGATGAAACCGTCCGTCTCGCCCTTGAAGCGGGCTTCGGCCGCAGCCGACGTGTCGTAGACGAAACCCTGCGTAAGGAAGATCGCTTCGGCGGTTTCGCCGTGCTGGGAGCGGGTGGTTCCGCCGTGAACGAGTTGGGTGGCCGGGCGCCAGGACTTGCTCATGTGATCGTCGCCTTCAAACAAAAAAACCGGCCGCAAAAGCAGGCCGGTTTTGAACCCGGCCTTTTTAGCTACTTGTTTAACGTGGCTGCAAGCCGGCCGGCCAAATCACCACGGGATAATCTGCTAATACTGCGCGCCTGCGCTTGCGTCAATTGCCGGCATTTGGTTTTGTGCGAACCCTCTGACAGGACGGGAATATCATGGCTTTTGCGACGCGCAGCGCGGGCATTCTGGCGGACAACGCCATCAGCGGCTTGTTCGACAGCGGGCGGCTGAAAAGCGAGGCCGCTCTGGATGACGACCAGATCCAACCGGCGAGCCTCGATCTGCGTCTGGGCGCCATCGCCTTCCGCGTGCGCGCCAGTTTCCTGCCCGGTCCGTCTCATCTCGTCGCCGACAAGCTCGACCGGCTGAAGCTCCATATCATCGACCTGTCCGAGGGCGCGGTGTTGGAAACCGGCTGCGTCTATATCGTGCCGCTGATGGAAAGTCTCGATCTGCCGGCAGACCTCGCGGCTTCCGCAAATCCGAAAAGCTCGACCGGTCGCCTCGACATCTTCACCCGTGTCATCACCGACCGCGCACAGGAATTCGACAAGATCCCGGCCGGCTATTCCGGTCCGCTCTATCTCGAAATCTCGCCGCGCACCTTCCCGATCGTCGTGCGCCGCGGCTCGCGCCTGTCGCAGATCCGTTTCCGCAAGGGCAAGGCCCTGCTGAACGAAAGCGAGCTGCTCGCGCTCCATGCCTCCGACACCCTCGTCGCCAGCGAGACGCCGAATGTGTCGGGCGGGGGCATCGCGCTCTCGATCGACCTCAAGGGCACCGGCCCGGACGGTCTCATCGGCTATCGCGGCAAGCACCATACTTCCGTCGTCGATGTCGACCGCAAGAACCAGCACGACATTTTTGACTTCTGGGAGCCGCTGTTCAGCCGCGGCCGCAACGAACTGATCCTCGATCCCGACGAGTTCTACATCCTTGTTTCCCGGGAGGCGGTGCATGTGCCCCCGCTCTACGCGGCCGAAATGACGCCGTTCGACCCGTTGGTGGGCGAATTCCGCGTGCACTATGCCGGCTTCTTCGATCCCGGTTTCGGCCATGCGCCCGCCGGCGGTTCCGGTAGTCGCGCGGTGCTGGAGGTGCGCAGCCACGAGGTGCCCTTCATCCTCGAACATGGTCAGATCGTCGGCCGCCTTGTCTACGAGCACATGCTCGACGCTCCGGAAGGCCTCTACGGTTCCGGCCTCGGCTCGAACTACCAGGCGCAGGGCCTGAAGCTCTCGAAACACTTCCGCGCCGGTTGAAGCACGGCGGCAGGGCGCTTTACAATAAAGTTAAACGTTTTTATTGTGCGGGAATCGCGCTTCTTCCGTGCGCAAGACGAAGACGAGCGTTCCATGCCAAGACCGACGATCAAGACCATCGCACAGGAAACGGGCCTTTCGATCGCCACCGTATCGAAAGCGCTGAACGACAGCCCGCAGGTGCGGCCGGAAACCCGCGCCCTCGTCGTTGCCGCGGCCGCGCGCGTCGGCTACCAGCTCAACATGCACGGCGTGCAGCTGCGCACCGGCAAGACCTATCAGGTCGCCGCCATCATGACCGCGCCCGGCCCCAAGCAGAACGAATGGGAAGGCGTCGAATACGCCCAGCTCCTGAGCGGCATTTCCTGGGCGCTGGAGGATAGTCCCTACCGTGTCGCGCTCTATGCCGTGCGCACTTTCGAAGAGAGCCTGACCACCATCCGCCAGATCGTCTCGCTGAAGAAGGCCGACGGCATCATCGTCTCCGGCACCCACGCAGACGATCCGCGCGTGCGTATCATGCAGGAGGCGGACTTTCCCTTCGTCACCTATGGAACGACGATCCACAACGCGCCGCACGCCTATGTCGACGCCGACAATGAGCAGATGATCCGCCACGCGGTGGCGCGCCTTGCCGAGCGCGGCCACCGCCGCATCGCGCTGATCAACCCGATGGCCGAACTCAGCTATTCGCTGACGCGCCTTCAAGCCTACCGCGGCGCTCTCGACGTAGCCGGGCTCTCCTTTGATCCGGCGCTCGTCGCGCACGGCCACCTCACGCCGGCCTTCGGTCGTGAAAACGTGCTTGTCATGTCCACGCGTCCGGATGCGCCGACCGCCTATATCTGCGCCAACGAAGCCTCCGCCCTGGGCGCCTTCTCCGGCTTCCACGCCCGCGGCCTCGTGCACGGCCGCGACGCCGTCATCAACGCGACCGACGACCTCAATGTCAGCCAGTATTTCGCCCCGCCGATCACCACCTATTTCCTGCCGATCCACGAGCCGAGCGAAATGCTCGGTCGTTACATCCTGCGCCGCATGGAAGGCGAGGCGCCGCAGGCGCTGCAGACGCTCATCATGCCGAAATTGATCGAACGTTCGGATGATCGGCTGATGAGCGGCTAATGCTATAGTTGCATATTGGCAAATCGTGATTTCTATTCGTGGTTTAGGCGGCGATGGATGATCGATCATGGCGGTATCGGACTGGGTTGGGACGCTTCTTGACTGGCGACAGGCGCCAGCAGAACTGAAGCAGTCACTGGCGGCGGCGTTTAGGCGGCGGAGCAGCGGGAATCAGCGAGCGCTTTTATTGATGAGCTTCTGTCATGGGCGGAGCGCAAGACGGGCTGGATGCTGGCGGAAGAGGCTGGCCTTGATCGGCCCTATCGGTTGCAGTCACTTCTGGGGCGCTCATCCTGGTCGGCGGATGCGCTGTGTGATCGGGTTCGCCGGCATGTGATCGATGCGCTTGGTGAAGCCGATGGCGTGCTTGTGGTGGACGAGGCCGGTTTTGTGAAGGAGGGGGAGCATTCCGTCGGCGTAGCGCGGCAATACTCCGACACGGCCGGATGGGTGGAGAGCTGCCAGGTGGGTGTCTTTGCGGCCTACGCCAGCCGCCTCGGCCATACCCTCATCGACCGGCGGCTCTTTCTGCCCAAAGGATGTGCGGAGTGCCAAGCCCGGCGAGCGAAAGCCTGTGTGCCGGCGGATGTGGCTCTCGCCACCAAGCCAGCGCTGGCGCGTGAGATGGTCTCGTGCCTTCTCGATGAAGGCACTTCCCTGTGCTTTCGTGCTGGCGGACGCCCTCTATGGGCCGGGTTCCCAGTTCAGACGCATGCTGGAGAAGCGGGGGCAGGTTTATGTGCTGGCGATCCGGTCCAACCATGTCTTGCGGTTTCTGGAAGAGTGGCGGTTCGTACAAACCGATCCGGCAACACTTGTTGGCGATCTTGAAGCGCAGGCCTGGCAGCCGCTGTCGGCCGGCGAAGGCGCAAAGGGACCGCACCTCTACGGCTGGGTACGCCTGCCTCTCAACTGGGAAACCGAAGACAGTTTCGCGCGCTGGCTACTGGTGCGCCGTAGCCTGCGCGATCCCGACGCCGTCGCCTCTTACTTTGCCTACAGGCCAGCCGAAACCACGCTGGCGGAACTGGCCGCCGCTGCCGGACTGAGATGGACGATCGAGGAATGCTGCCTGCGCGCCAAAGACGATCTCGGTCTCGATCATTGCGAAGCGCGATATGAGCCTGGTCATGGCTGCGCCTGCAAGGAATGCAGAACGAAAGAAGTCCAGCCGTTCAAGTCGCAGCCGCATGATGCCGAAATCCTGGTAGCCCTACACGACGCTGGAAATCCCGTATCTGTTCCGCCCGGCTTATGCCGCGCCACGATCTTGTCGATCGCTTCATTATACAGTGGCCCCGATGGTGCCGGCAACGCCAGTTTCTAAGCGGCCAGCGCACACAGGAAAATGCGCAGTAATATGCAACTGTAGTAACTGGGTGCCTCATGCCATAGGAATGCATCTGCGAAGTCTGGACAAAGAGAGACAGAAAGGCTCGAGCCAATCCGTCAAATCCCGGAACTGAACAGCGAGCTTCAGGCCTGCCATGTGCAACGAAGCAGTCAGCGGTTGGGGCTGGTATCGTAGCACGCGGCGGAATCAAAAATCGCGCCTGAAATGTGATAGAGAGTGCTCGCGGGCATCAGCGATACTGTCGGCTGGTCATGCTCATCGAGGCGGTCATACCATCCGCCGCCCAGATTTTCAGGGCAGTGCCGCAGCCGAAGGCGACGCATGAGCCTAACAAGAAACGCGTTGTCGTCAAACCATCCGCCGCCGCGTTCGTGACTCAACACCCTCAGAGCTTCCGTCTGAGGCCATACTCGGCTCCCGGTGGAGCAAGCACTCCCATCCTCCAGGACAAGATCGCTCACCTTACCCTGCAGGCGATCGGTTCCATTCTCCCAAGCGAACTTCAGCATCGGCCCCTTCTCCTGAGCGGGTGCTGTACCGCTTAGGCGCGCATATTCTGTCAAAAGCCATGCCCATTCGAACTGATGTCCAGGCTCAACGACATTGCGCCCGGTTTCGGCGGTCGGCTGCCACTGCGCATTGAAATCCTCCAGAACCACGCCGTAGCAGCTGATGAGTCGCTTGCGCATAAGGGCGACAAGATACGACGCACGATCGAGATCGGCTTGATCCCTGGAAAAAGAAAACAAAGCCAAAACGGCTTCGAGAAGGTGCATATGTGGGTTTTGTTGGCGCAGATCCACAGCCGATCCCGCCTCACTCACATAGCCGTCGTCACCCGCCGCGAAAATCCTATCAATGACCGACAATGTCTCGGCTGCGATATCACGGTAGCGCTGCGCACCACTTAGGCCGTACATCCATGCGCAGGCATAGACGACAAATGCGTGGGCGTAGAGATCGCGTTTCGGGTCGCTGACCGCTCCCAGAGGCGTAAGCGAAAAGACCCATCCGTCCGCACCATCGACCCGGTAGTAGCGACGAAGCATGTTATCGAAGGCGTCGCTGGCGATCGCGCCGCCTCCGGGAAAGGCCCCGCTTAAATCCGCCCGGGCAAAGGTGGCGATCTGCCGAGCTTGCACCATTACTCTATAGTTCAGAGGCGCCTTAATGTGGCCGGGAAATGGAAGCGCCTCCTCAAACCGGCGGCTGACGGCATCGTATCCTTCGTTTGCCCACAACGGTAACAACCTTTCACGCAACCAAGCGTGCAAAAGGGCAAACTCCTCGTTGGTGTCGGTGGCCTTCAACGACACGCTCGTCATGGTGCCTTCCCCATGGAGGCCCGAACGATGAGCTTGCTGGATGATTGTCCCTCAATCAATGGAACAAGCACGACACGACCGCCTGCGGCCTTGACGAGATCGCCGCCCACAACCTCGTCCTCGCGATAGTCCGCGCCCTTCACGACCACTGTCGGCCTGATCTTCTGGATGAGCTGTAGCGGCGTTTCTTCATCGAAAAGAATCACCAAATCGACAAATCGCAACGCGCCGAGTACCCGAGCCCGGTTGTCTTCGGTTTGCACAGGCCTAGTCGGTCCTTTGAGGCTCGATACCGACCGATCGGTGTTCAAGCCGACAACCAGCCGCGTGCCTTCCTTTGCCGCCGATTCGAGAATGTGGATATGGCCGGGATGGATGATGTCGAAGCAGCCATTGGTGAAAACAATGTCATCACCGCCTAGACGCCATCGATCGACAATCAGCTTCGCTGTCGCGACATCGACGCAGGATCCAGCATGTATGTGGATATTGTCGTCTGCGCTTGCGGCAGCAATCTCCTCGCTGGTGACGACAGCGGTGCCAAGCTTGGAAACCGCTATTCCTGCAGCAAGATTGGCAATCCGCGAAGCCGTTTCGAGGTCTTGTCCACTCGAAAGAGCAAGGGACAGTGCCGCGAGGCAGGTATCGCCCGCGCCAGAGACATCGGCGACTTCCTTCACATGCGTGTGGATGTGAACAGGGGGCGCGTCCGGGCGGATCAGCGTCATACCGGCTTCGGCGCGCGTCACGAGGAAGGCGGAAGAAAATCGTTCGGTGACCAATTCCGCCGCCAGTTCGATCTCGCGATCGCTGGAGCACGGACGGCCAACCGCCTTCTCGAACTCATGGCGGTTCGGCTTGATGACGTCGGCGCCTCCATAGATATCAAGCTGTGGCCGTTTCGGATCTACGATCGTCTTCACACCTCTCGACTGTGCTTCGGCGATCAATCGACGGATCACCCGATCAGTCAGCAGGCCCTTGGCATAGTCCGACAGTACGAGGACGCGTACTCTGGAAAGGGCGTCGATTGCAGCGGAAAGCAGAAGAGTTTCTGTGGCCTCTGAAATCGCGTGCGTTTCCTCATCGTCGATGCGTACAATCTGCTGCTGACCAACAACAACCCGCGTTTTGGTCGTCGTCGCCCGCTCGGCATCGGTGATGAGCAAATCTGTCGCCACGCCATACCGCTTTAAAATATCGCCGAGCTGCTCGGCCGACTCGTCCGATCCGACCGTACCGAGGAGAAGCGGTGTACCCCCCATGGCTGCAATGTTGGCGGCAACATTGGCCGCACCGCCCGCCACTGCCCGGCGGTTACGCTTCCTCAGCACCGGGACTGGTGCCTCAGGTGAAATCCGGTCGACGGAACCTTCAATATATTCGTCGAGCATAAGGTCGCCGACGACGAGGATTGGCATCGTATTAAGCATTATGAAACAGCCCGCACAGCATGAGGAGTGTTCAAGGATCCGCTCGCGATCAACGTTTCAACAAAATCTAGAAGCGAAGTCTCCGGATCGAACAGGAAACCTGCCACCTTGGCAGCGTTGGCAGCCTCGATATCGGTGTCCTTGTCGCCGATCAGAAACGAAGCCTCGCGGTCGATAGCGAAATCGGACATGGCACGCAGCAGCATACCGGGCTTCGGCTTCCGATCGGGGTGATCACACCGGAATGCTTCCACGACGCCTTCCGGGTGATACGGGCAGTGATAGATCGCGTCCAGCCGCGCCCCGAAGGAGCCGAGCCTCTCTGACATGACCGCATGAAACGCTTCGAGCTCATCGATCCCAAAATACCCACGCGCAACGCCCGACTGGTTGGTAACGACGATAACCCGATAGCCAAGCTCGTTCAGCTTGCGGATCGCCTGTGGTGCGCCGTCCACGAATACCAAATCGTCGGAACGATAGACATAACCGAAATCCCGGATAATGACCCCATCGCGATCGAGAAACGCCGTAGGCTTCGCACTATTGCTCATCATAGAGGTCCCTGGTCTCGGTCATTGCGGCGACATATGCACCGACGCCAGCTTCAAGCGACATGAACTCGCCGTTGAAGCCGTGCCGCCGGAGCTTCGACATGTCGGCCTGCGTATAATACTGGTAACGATCGCGGATATGCACCGGCATGTCGTTGTAAACGATCTTCACCTCGGCGCCTGCCGCAGAGAATGTTGCCTCTGCAAGCTCGCGAAATGATCGCGCCACACCAGTTCCCACATTGAAAATGCCGCTTACCGAAGGCATGCGCAGCAGCCAGAGAACAACAGCAACACAATCGTCCACGTGGATGAAGTCGCGCAACTGCCCGCCGTCAGCATAGTCGGCACGATGCGACTTGAAGAGTGAAACCGTCTCACCGCGCTGGACCACCGGGAACATCTTGTTGACGACCGAGCGCATGTCATTCTTGTGCGCCTCATGGGGGCCGTAGACGTTAAAGAAGCGCAAACCCGCCCATTGCGGCGGATGCGGGCGTCCCTCACGAACATCACTTACAAAGCGCCGGTCGACGGCGAGCTTGCTCCAGCCATAGGGATTGAGGGGACGCAAACCGAGTAGGTCTTGCATATCCTCGCTATCCACAAAGCCGAGATTGCCGTCACCATATGTGGCAGCGGAAGAGGCGTATATGAATGGAATCTGTCTGGCCGTTGCGAAGGACCAGAGATCGATGCTGAGCCGGATATTGCGTTCGACGATGAGGTCCACGTCACGTTCGGTGGTTGCGGAGATCGCACCCATGTGGATGATCGCCGCAACGTGATCGCCATTCTCCGCCAACCAGATCGGAAGCCGATCCGGATTGATGATGTCGTGGAAAACGACATCCTGAAGGTTCTTCCACTTTTCATGCAGGCCCAGCCAGTCGGAGATCACCACCGAGTAGCCCGCGTTGACTAGCGCCCGCGCAATATTCGAGCCGATAAAACCCGCCCCGCCGGTGACCAGGGCAATAGGCTTGTTTTCCATGAATATTTCTCCCGCAGGCCAAAATTAAGGTACACGTTTCTAATATCTCCCATGTATTTTCAAGGGGAAATTTTCCCCCCACATGCCGATGCTTATTGGAGGGGCGCTGCAGCGAACGCTGAGAGGCGCACGTGTGCTGCAAATATGCTGATCCGACAGCGGATAAGATGGGAATGGGTCAAGCGGTCGGAGACTTCACCTTTCGGGGATGGATTTCATGAGAGCCTAGAGATTTGACACCTACGTCCAGCCCTCCCGTTGAGAGCTCGAAAATAATCGGAAGTCGGTGTTCAGCTCATCGTCCGCAGACCGCGCCTTTTATGGGTTGCCGTGCAATCTTGACCGACCGTCCATCTTCGCGACGGAGACGGGATGCTCAGACCAAGCTTGCGCTGGTCGTTCAATCGGGCACGTCTGAGTTTCTGCCTGCGGCATTGCCCGCCTTCCCCCCCCTGGAGCATTGTTCTACGCCGAAGCGGAATCATTCCCCCATCGAATAACGCATTAAAAACGAAACAATAGGGTATTTCCGGTGAGCTGGAGCTCGTCGGAAATACTCCAGAAACGAGCCCGTGGAATCATCCCGACACGCTGCCAGCCATGTGAAATCACCATCAAGGTGCCACTTCATCTCAAGATCAACAGATCAATTTCGGGACGCGCGCTGGAAATCATGCACACTGCGAGTGGCCACGGTCGTATTCGACGTCTGGCCACGACATGCCGGCGGTTGACATCAAGCCTGGTATCTATTGGGCTCGAAGCCATCCGAGTCATCATCATCGGCACGGAGATCGGCTTTGACGGCTTCGTAGACCTCTTCCAGCGAGATTTCAGCAATACAGGTGCATTGTTCCAGTTTGGTGGCGTCGAACTGGCAAGGCGAGCAGTCCTTCTGAATCTTCACGACGCGGCTGGTTGCTTTCAGCGGCCCATTCTTGACGACCGATGTTGGCGCAAAAATCGTCGTCAACGGCACCTCGAGCGCATCGGCGATGTGCATCAGCCCGCTGTCGTTGGCCACGAAATAGCCGCAAGACGCGATATTGCGCGCCGTCGTTTCCAGATCCGTCGCCGTCCAGTTCGTAGTGCCCTCGACATATTCGTCGGCGCTGCCGAAGGAGCAGACCTCAAAACCGTCACTTTGCAAACGCGCAACCAGTTCTTCGAAGTAGGGCCAGCGCTTGGCCATCCACACACCGGTCTTGCAACCCGCGTGGACGCCAATTCGGCGCTTCTCTCCCTGCATCGTAAGATTACCGAAGAAGTACTTCGCGGCATCCTCGGTTGTGTAAGGAACGCCGAGAAGTTCCTTGGCGCACATCAGATAGAATTCGGATTCATGCATGTTGCGTGTCATGTTAAAGGGGAAGCGCCGTCTCGCGACAAGCAACTTGTCGGTGTTGAAATGCGGGATCAGAGCTCCGAAGCAATCGAGCAAAAGAATCGCGTCATAATGCGCTACGGATGCGTAGCTGTCCGCCGGCATCACCGATCCGACCCATTCGGAGCCTTCGAAGATGCTCTCACAGCCAGGAAAATCCTGCCGAAGGATGATGTCGACCGGTGCGCCAAAATACTCCGCGACCCGCCGAATGACCGGCGTGCACTGAATAATATTGCCGATACCGGAGCCGACGCCAATTGCGATGCGCTTCAATGAGGTGCGCACCAATCGGTCAATTCTCGTTTTCTGCTCTGCATAGGGATAGAGGTCTGAGTTCTTCAGCGCCATCCGCGAGCGATTGTGCCAATAGGCATCATCCGAGAACAGCCGGTCAATTTCTTCGACCCAGCGATCCGTCTCTTCCGGCAGATGGATGCCGGAGGCCTCCAACAGGATCGGCACGTTGCCGCGGTCGCTCCCGATAACGGGAATACCATGGCGCTGCGCTTCGATGACGACGCGCGAGAACGTCTCAATGAAGGAATAGCTCGGAACCAGCACGACGCGTGAATTCCGGTAAAGGGTTGCCGTGTCATCCGTGAAGTCGATCACGGACACGTTGTTCAAACCTAGCTCGCTAATCTGACTCTCAACCCGTTCGGCAGAAACCTGTGACGCAACGATCTTGAAGGGGACATCGGGTAGGCGGGTGGCGGCTTGGAGCGCGATATTGAGCCCCTTGTCAGGTCGCCCGTTCATCAGCAGGACGTATTCACCAGGCTGGCTGATGTTGTCGTTTCCGGCGGCATCGAAGGGCAGCGAATAGACGATCGGCTGCGACATGCCGAAATGAGTACGGATCGCGTCGCGTGTATAGACCGAGTTGGCATAGGCCTGATCGACACGCGCGCACAGCAACCCGAATTCTCCGCGAATACGGCCGTTTATGTCGATGTTCTCGAAGGATCCATTACCATGGAACATATCACGCCAGAAATGCGTGCCGTAGATGAGGCGAGATTGAAGTCCGTTCAGCGCACCGATCATCTCATAACCGATGCCGGTCGTGGCGTGAACGATTGCCGGGTTTCGGTGCAACGCCAATTCGCGGAAGTTTGAAACGTTGCGGCGCAGATTGATAAATGGGATACCATCAACCTCACCTTCCTGCAGATGATCATCCGTCTTCTCTAAGAGCCCGACAATCACCGGCTTGAAACCGAGCGAGCGATAGACCGGCACCATACTGCGGAGAAACTGCTCGACACCGCCAAAAAGCTTGATGCCAGACGACGATATCAGCCAAGCCTCCTTACCCTGCCCGATATCGCCCGGTGATAGCGGCTGGGGCAGGTCCTGGCGGTCAAGATACCGAACCCTTAGACTTGTCAAGCTACGCGAGATCAGTTCGTCGTAGGTTTGCGGATGGAATGCGTCAATACAGCTTTCAAGGCATTCGCGCTGCCAGCAGCAGAGATCGAATTGATCGGTCGTTGTGATGATTCCAACACCGATGCCGGCACCCTTGAGGAGGTCGTCACATTTTTCCAGCCCATCCGGAGATTTGGCGATAACGACATCCTTCGCGGCGCCTGCGAGCACTTGCTGTTTCCAGTCGCCATCTCCGTGAAGCTGGATGATGTTCGGCACGCTCTCAAGCACCGCAGCATCGACGCTGCCGCAAACAATCACCTTCGCGAATTTAAGGGCTACAGTTTTGACCAAGGCAAACTGATCGACAGCTATCGGCGCAAGAATGCAAAGATCGAATTCGCGGGTTCTTGTCGGCATCGCATTACCGAGTCTGATCAGCGACAACTGGCTCTGGATGCGGGTATTTTCCGGATCCAGAGCATAAGCCGCCTCGCAAGTAACGAGGGCTTTTTCGAGATTACCCATCTCGTAGTTGATTCTAGAATCGAGGAGATAAGCCCGAGCCATTGTCTTGCTCTGCTCCAGCGCCTTTTCCGTATAAAAAAGAGCGTCTTGCAGATCTCCCGCGATCAACCTCAAATCGGCGAGATCAAGCATGGTGGCTACACGCAGGGGATTGATCTCAAGGGCTTTCCTGAAGAAGGCCTCGGCTTCCGAAAACATCGCCAAGGCTCGCATGGATTCGGCCGCAAAATGATAAGCGTCGCGGTTTTCCGGATCCAGCTGAATTACACGTTGGCTGGCGGCCAGCGCAAGCTCGGGGCGTTTTGTCTTTCGGTAGATCTTGGCGACACGCAGATGAGTACCCGCGTCATCCGGCTGCTCGGCAAGCACCGCCAAATTGTATTGCAACGCCTCTTCGTGAAGCTTTGCCTCTTCATAGGCAAGCGACTTCACCTCGTTAATCGAAATCTCCTGCTGACGTGCAAGCTCCTCGAAGATCGGCTCGACATCGTCAAGACGGTTGAGCGCTACCATCAAGGTTGCTCTCAGTCGCATTTCGCGAAGCTGGCCAGCCGGCCCGCGATCAAGAAATGCGAGAGCTTCTTCGGCATGGCCCCGCTGCCACAGCATCTGCGAGGCCTCAAGGGCTGCCGATGCCATAGCAGGATCGATATCAAGCGATCTACCGAAGGCGGACAAAGCGCTCTCGATTTCGTTGAGTTTGCGGAGGTTCCTACCAATCTCAAAATGCAGTTTCGCTGCACCTGCTCCGGCACTTTCGGAATCGGCCAAAGTGCCGAGTACCTTCAGCGAATCCTGAAACTGCTTGCTACTGTGCAGGATGCGACCGTAGTCGAGAACAATGTCGAGATCGTCGGGCGCAAGGCTGAATGCCTCGGCCAAGGCCGCTATCGCGGCCGTCGGATCGGTCGACTTCAGCGCGATGCCGCGCTCGCGCAGAATACGCGCCTTGTGCGACGCGACGGTGTGCGGCGGAGCTTCGGCTTCAACGCTGGCAAGCAGGTCCCAGGCTTCGTCGAACCGCTTTTCCCGCCGCAGGATCTTGACAGCCTCGAAAGCCGCCGGGGTGCTGGCGGCATCTAACGCCGCCGACTTGCGGAAAGCTGCAACCGCATTCTCGGCGCGCCCGAGCTTGTGGAGGTTTTTGCCAATCTCGAAATGCAGTTTCGCTGCACCTGCTCCGGTGCTTTCGGAATCGGCCAAAGTGCCGAGTACCTTCAGCGAATCCTGAAACTGCTTGCTGCTGTGCAGGATGCGACCGTAGTCGAGAACAATGTCGAGATCGTCGGGCGCAATGCTGAATGCCTCGGCCAAGGCCGCTATCGCGGCCGTCGGATCGGTCGACTTCAGCGCGATGCCGCGCTCGCGCAGAATACGCGCCTTGTGCGACGCGACGGTGTGCGGCGGAGCTTCGGCTTCAACGCTGGCAAGCAGGTCCCAGGCTTCGTCGAACCGCTTTTCCCGCCGCAGGATCTTGACAGCCTCGAAAGCCGCCGGGGTGCTGGCAGCATCGAACGCCGCCGACTTGCGGAAAGCTGCAACCGCATCCTCGGCGCGCCCGAGCTTCTGGAAGTTCCTGCCGATTTCATTATGGAGCTTTGCAGACGTCCGCTTCTTCGACTTTACTTTGGACGCGGGGAGAAGCACATCAAGAGCCGCCTGATATTGCCTAGCCTCATAAAGGATGAGCCCATAGTCCAGTGCAATCCACGAATCCCGAGGCGCCAGTTCATAGGCTTCCATTAAAGCCGAACGTGCCCCCTTTCTGTTGCTCGCTTTCATGAGCTTGGCCCGATGGCGCAGTACCCGCGCCCGCTGAAGGGACAAGACGTCGGGCGCCAGATGCTCGCCGTAACGATCCAGCACCTTTAGAGCATCTTTAATCTTGCCTCCGGTCGCAAAGGTTTCCACGAGGTCGACTATAGCGAAGATTCCGCTAGGGTGAACGTCGATGGCCTCGCGGAAATCGGCAATAGCCTTGTCATCCTGCTTCAGGGCGCGAAAGCTCATGCCACGCTCGTATCTAAGCTGGGCCAGTTTTTCCTTGGCAAATTCGACGCTGTCGGGCGGCGACAGAACCGATATCGATTGAGAGATGCTCTGACCTGACCTTAGGGCCCGACCATAGCCGAGACGGATCTGGGCACTGTTCGGATTTAGTTCGAACGCCCGCTCGTATGAAGCGAGAGCATCCTTCTTGAAGCCTTTGTCGTGCTGTCCGGCAGCAATCTTGGCATAGAGTGAGGCTGATTCACTCGCATCGCGATCAAGCTTGTCGAGCGCTGACAAGGCACTCGTATATTCCCCACGCCTGATTCGCGCCCTGACCTTTGAGACCGCATCATCGTTCTTGCTGGGGGGGCTGCCAAGCAACCCAGCTACCGTAACATAAAATTTTGATTTTTGGCGCACGCCGAAAAACAGCAGCGTTCTGAGCATGATGTTCTTCTCAGAGCGATTCTTATTGCGCTTAATCACAAACTTGTCTCCCCGGTAGGGCTTGCAGAAAGCGGATGTCCTTTTGGCATCATCCCCAAAAAGTTCCGAACAGGCCAGGCTCGATCACGGCCACAGCCGGATCGGATGCGTGAACCTCGCCTTGCGAGGGCTCATCAATACGAATTTACCTTTCATATGTCTGCCAAGACTTATCAAGCTCAAAGTGTATTTTCAGGCAGCCGCAGCCCTTGGAATTAAACCCATCTCCTAAGCCCGATGGAGAAATTCGCCAACCCAATTGCAAGGCCCTGTTTATTAGATACGGTTCGATGCTCTTTACCTCCGACCTTTGGAGTGCGGTGCAGTTACCCCTCAGTTCGCATGCCACGGTGTGCGGTCGATCATTTCTTTCCGTCCCGGCAATCCCGCCTTGCCGAGCCAACCGGACAAAAAAATCGTTCTCCAGTGTCAGTTCACCGAACTTGGCGCAAACGCAGTTTGTCGCCGGGCGTGAAGCATTTTCACATCGACCGCTGGTGTCACCGGTTCTGCCTTGGTCTCATCGCCGAAGACGCCCCCTCAGGGAGTTTTTCTTTCCATTGCTTGATCTGATTCGCATGCACTTCAAACTGCTGGGACAATTCCACCAGCGTCTGCTCGCCCCTGATCGCGGCAAGTGCTACTTTCGCCTTGAAAGCCTGTGTGGTTCCGGCGCGGTCCTCCCGTCATGCTCTCTCCTGTTTCCGGCATTCCAGTCAAAGTCAGGCGGAAATCCCACTTATCCTAGCTGTTCCAGTTTCCCGAGCTACCTTTGGGGGCGAAGTCATGGGCTTGTCCTCAATTGACTCTTTAGTAGACTGATGAGCACTAGGCGGCAGCTTGGAACACTTGCCGCGGCGATCGCGAATTGGGGGAATCATGAAAGTTGCAGTACTTGGGAATTGCCAGTCACATACGTTCGCGCGCTGCGCGGACCTCCTGGTGAGGGACACGCGATTCGATGCAAAAGAAATCCAGTCAAGCGATCAAAACGTCTCCGAAATTCTCCTCGGGTACAAAACCGCGTTCGTTCAACCCCAGTTAGTCAAAGACATCGACCCATCTCTCACGAAGAAAATTCGCATCATCCCTTTTCCAAGAATTTCCTTCGGAGGATTGCATCCTGACAACATGTACATGGACTATGATGGCGCCCGCTCATACTCTCCCACCGGACCGTACCATAGTGCCATTGCGCTTGCATGTTGGTATCATGGTGTCAGCCGAGAAACGGCCAAATCTCTTTACACTAACAAGACATTCGAGGCGCTTCGCTTTCCTCGCTTCTACGAGCATGCGAAGAAGGTTCTGATCGCAGAGGGCGCAGCGTGCGGCATCGACATCGAGCCGCTGTTCGCGAAGTGGCTCAATTCCGAACTGTTCATGTTGACACTCAACCACCCGACACTTCAACCCATGTTCGATGTAGCCAAGATACTCGTGAGCAAAGCGGGATTTGATGTCCTCGATGCCGGACTCTACCCAGAACATCACCTTCTGAAATTCCCGATTATGCCCGTTTATCCGGACATCGCTCATCGTTTTGGGCATACGGGATCGTTCTACTTCAAGAGGGATGACCGGCGCCCCGGCGGGGCTGGTGTGTTCGACCTAGGTTCCTTCGTCGACGCGTCTTATGACATCTATGACGGTATGGATCGCAGCAAGATGGCATTGGGTGTGATTTTGCGTGAGCCCTATCTGTCATACTTCTCTACGATCAAGGATAAGCCGTCCGCTACTCCGAAATCACGCAGAAAGCATCCCTACGTAGACCTGCCCGATTACAATCGCTGGAAGCAGAGTATCGCGAATGTCAAGCCGGAAGATGTCGATCCGGTCGTCAGTGGCCAGTTCAAACTAACGAAAGACGACAAGGTTGCGACAGCAGGCTCTTGCTTTGCACAGCACTTGGCGAAGGCGCTGCAGCGGAGTGGCCTGCAATACTATGTCCCCGAAACTGGCGACCCAGCTCACGGCTACGGCACGTATTCGGCTCGCTATGGCAACGTCTACACCACGGCGCAGCTCAATCAGCTGATCGACCGGGCCTATGGGCGGTTCACGCCGGTCGATGTGGCGTGGCAGAAGGATGAGACTATCTTCGTTGATCCGTTCCGCCCGGAAATGCCACTGGAAGATAGTTCATCAGTCGAGGCTCTTGTAGCATCGAGGGAAAAGTTGTTTGGCTTCGTCCGCACGATGATCGAGACCATGGACTATTTTGTGTTCACTCTAGGCCTTACTGAAGCATGGCGCTCTAAAGCCGACGGCGCAGTGTTCCCTCTGGCTCCTGGCGTTGCCGCTGGAGAAATGGACTTCGACAAATACGAGTTCGTTAACTTTACAGCCGAGGAGGTGACGCGCGATCTGCTCGAAGCAATCTCGAAAATCCGAGCGATAAATCCTCGGGTCAAATTCATTCTGACGGTTTCGCCGGTTCCCCTCGCTGCGACCTATGAGTCGCGGCATGTGCTCGTCTCAACAACCTACAGCAAGTCGGTGCTTCGGATAGCAGCGGAAGCGGCGACGAAAGCTGTTCATGACGTGTTCTATTTCCCCTCCTATGAGATAATCACAGGCAACTTCAACCGCGGCGCATACTACGAGGACGATCTGCGAGAGGTCAAAATGACTGGCGTTGATCATGTCATGCGCCTTTTCCTGCGCCATTGCACTAACGTCTCCGAAAAAAACGATGAGCTCGATGAGGCGACATTGGCGGCGATAGAGGAAAACAATGACATCCTTTGCGCAGAGGACATGCTAATCTGACTGACCTTGCCCGCAAGTTTGATCCAGTTTTGAGTTCGCTCCAGCGGTTTTGGGTTGCGGTATTCGGGGGGGTAGCGGTGGGTTGCGGTGCGGAGCCATTCCGGCTGCGCAGCACCGCATCACGTCGCGGGTTGATTGTCTGAGCGAACTCGGCAGGTGTCAGCCAGCCAAGTCCAGAGTGTGGTCTATGATCATTGTAATCGCTGCGCCAGTTTGAAAGCGCCGATCGAGCATGGGGCAGTGACGAGAAGAGCGTTTCATTCAAGAACTCGTCGCGCAGCCGACCATTGAAGCTTTCGATGAAGGCGTTCTGGATTGGCTTACCAGGCGCACTGTAATGCCAATCAATATTGACCCGATCCGTCCATTGCAGGATCGCGTTCGGCCGCCAGCGCGGCAAGGATGCGGTCAAGGACACCAAGACGGCTCCAGCAGATGAAGCGGTTGTAGAGCGTCTTATGCGGCCGGTAGTCCTTCGGCGTATCCCCCACTGCAAGCCATGCTTGGTGACGTAAATGATGGCGCTGATCACCCGACGATCGCCCACCCGTGGAACGCCATACGCCAAAGGGAAATACGGTTCGATCCGCGCAATTTGGCGCGCGCTCAACAAAAACAAATCGCGCAATCTGTCCTCCTGTCGGAAGACAGGAATCACATCTCAAACCAAATTTGCAGGTCCTGAGCCTAGGGTCTCAGGTCACTTCTTCTCGATCTTGGCCATCCGGCCCCGACTCTTATCTGTCCACATCGTAAGCGTGGATAACGGCCGAGACGCAAGGGAGAGTTGTAAAGCAGATTCTTAGATGTCAGCGCTTTTTACCGCGCAGGTTGCTGTGCATCAGAAAAGCTATATCGTGAAATCGACCGAGTGGTGATGAAGGGGCATGGATTTGGAAGCTATCGACGAGAAGTATCGGTCCGGTGACATTAACGGCGCAATCAACGAGCTTGAGGCTGCGCTCGAAAAAAGCCCGGAGAGCTCTGGCCTCTGGTTGCGCCTTGCCCGCATGCGTCGTGACATGAATAAGCACAATGAGGCCGTAGACGCCTTCGAGCGATCAGCCGCATTGTCCAAACTGGACGACCGGAACACGCTTTTGTTTGCGCGCTCCGCGCTTCGTGCGGACGCAACAGCGCGCGCGGCCGAGCTACTTGCATCATTGCCCGCCACACCCGAAGTGCAGCGCCTTCTCGCCGAGGCACTGGCCCGATCAGGCGATCTGGAGGGGGCAGCCAAAGCGATCGAGGCAGCACTCGAACATGCGCCTGAGGACGCAGACCTCTGGCTGCGCCTCGCCCGCATACGTCGCGACATGAGTGAACACAATGAGGCCGTAGACGCCTTCGAGCGATCAGCCGCATTGGCCAAACTGGACGACCGGAACACGCTTTTGTTTGCGCGCTCCGCGCTTCGTGCGGACGCAACAGCGCGCGCGGTCGAGCTACTTGCATCATTGCCCGCCACACCCGAAGTGCAGCGCCTTCTTGCCGAGGCACTGGCCCGATCTGGCGATCTGGAAGGGGCAGCCAAAGCGATCGAGGCAGTACTCGAACATGCACCTGAAGACGCAGATCTCTGGCTGCGCCTCGCCCGCATACGTCGCGACATGAGTGAACACAATGAGGCCGTAGACGCCTTTGAACGATCAGCCGCATTGGCCAAACCGGACGACCGAAACACACTTTTGTTTGCGCGCACGGCCTTGCGTGCAAACGCACCTGCACGCGCCACCGATCTGCTCCTGTCGCTGCCTTCTACGCCCGAGATACAACGTGTGCTTGTCGATGCCTTAACACGGTCAGGCGATCTTGGCGGAGCGGTTAAGACGCTTGAGGCGCTACTGGAGCAGGACCCACAAAACACGGATCTTCGCTTGCGGTTAACCCGCCTGCGTCGCGATATGCAAAAGCAAATCCAGGCAACGAAGGCTGCAACGCGACGCGAGGACGGTGTTTCCCGTATTGGTGCTGCGGACCAGTCAGCCAAGGCTGCGGAAGCACTTCATACCTCTGATGCATTGGAAGCGAAGGGCGATCTGGCCGGAGCACTTGATGCACTTTTTCAGCATCTCGATTTTCGACCGAAGGACGTCGGGAAATGGAAGAGGGCGGGTATGCTTGCGGGGAGGATTGGCGACCTCTCCGATGTTCTCCCTGCTGAGGTTTTAAGCTTATGCAAAGACGACGATACCGCGTTCGCTAAGCTCGGGATGTTCCTAGGAGGCTATGCCCAAACGAGTACGAGCAACGCACTTGTCAAATCGCCTGAGCGTGAGCTGGCCGTGGATATGTTGCTCGCCGCCCAAGAGAGGGACTGGAAGACCAACGAACCGGCGAGAATGGCCTTCGATCTCTTGCTTGGAATCGATGAACTAGACACATGCGCTCGACTTCTCGACAGGTGGGACGAGAGGCGCCCCAACGATCCGCACCGCCTTATTTCCTGTTCGCGCCTCGCGGCCGCCAGAGGTGATTTCGATTTGGCATTCGAGACTGCTCTAGAAGCGACGCACATAGCGCCGTTGATCGGCGCCACGCACAGGCGTCTAGCGAAATGCTATCAAATCAAGGCGCAATTCGGTGCTGCGCTCACTAGTTTGCGGCGTGCGTCGACACATTCTCCCAGAGACCAAGGCATTCTTAACGAGATCCGCGTTCTTGTGCAGGAAGCGAGGGCTATACGAGCCTATCCAGAAGATGGCGAGTTTGGCAGCGAAATTATTTTTTTGGCAGCGGACGCTAATAGCGAAACCCTTAGGGCTTCGGTAAAGAGTGGAAATGCTGCAGACAGCACGCAGCGCTGGCTAATCTTCTGCCATGCTGACAGGTTCGAGATGCTGCGCACCGAACTGGCCCAGCAGCGACAAGCCAAAGGAACCGCATATCACTTCGGTGGGAGCTTTGACGGGGAGCCGAACCAAGCTGATGCGGAGTGGATTGCGCTTACACCGGCAATGCTCGCAACGCTGCTTGAGCGTGGGGCCCACACCGGAGCAGAATGCCTCAACGACCTGATGGTGAATTTCCGAGGCGCATATGTGCCACTGTCAGTATCTGACGGATCAACACGTTTGTTACGCGAGCGTGTAACCGCAAAAATGCCCGTCTTGCCCGATACGCCCCGGGAAATATTCCAAACACCGGCAGCGGCTTTGCTGAGCGGCGATAGTCGGAATCCGATCAGCCTTGCTGCCGGACAGGCTACTTTAGCGCATACAACTTTCGTCGTTACCCCATCAGACTGGGCGGAGCTCCAGCGCTACCAAGATCTTAATCTCACTTATTTTGTGCTCATTCCACCAGGATTTACCGATTCATGGGATGATCTCGAAGACGAAGCAGTGAGACGGGATGTTCCCTGGGTTTCTAAAGCTTCCAGCATCATTTTTACAACTGTCGCGGATGAAGAGCGATTTGAGGATCGATTGAGGATCGCCGCCTGCGTCTACAAGAGCTTTGCAGACGGAATAGACGCATCACTCCGATCGGCGCGAACGCGTGTTTGTGTCGCAGTGGGTGCGGGAATTGGTAATATTCTTTTCACCACGCCGCTGATCCGTGCCATTGCGGAAGAAGTTGGCGGCCCAATTGATATCGCCATCAATTCGCCGGTCGGATCTGCCGTTCAGCTTTTTGGCGAAAGCCAGTATGTCAATCTTGCCTTCACCATCGATCACAAGCATGAGGTTGTGTACGATAAGGTCTTTGTCACCAGCAGTTTCGGCAATACGGTTTTCGGATATCGAGCCCACCAAAGAGTTTCCCAGCGTCCGACTTATGAGTTTCAGGTTCGTACTCGGACCATGAACGAGGGCGCCTACTGCTTTCTTGGCATTGGTGAGCTTTTCCCGGGTATCTCCTCCTCCAATGCGCTGGCTGGAAAGAGGTTCGTACGGAATTTTGACCGAATTCAGTTACGCAAGGCCAAGGAACGACCGCATGTAATAGGCGTCAGTGGCGCAAAAAAAGGAGAAATGTGGGGTAAACGCCAATGGCCCTATTTTCCCGAATTAGTTCATCGTTACGCTAGCCAGGGCTCAGACATTCGATCGTTTGGTTTGTCCGGCGAGGCAATTGAGGGATCAAAGGACTGTACGAGCAATGTCCTACGCCAATCTATCCGAAAAATGGCTGATTGCGACATTTTCATCTGCTGTGATGGCGGAATATACCATATTGCCGACGCACTCAACATAAAAGTACTTGCTATTTTTGGCCCTACATCTGCGGTTAAAGGTGCGCCAGTGAACGGACGCACAAGAATCCTTCAGGCTAACATGCCGTGCTCCCCGTGTTTTTACAATCAGTCATTTATAGACTGCAAATACGCAGCCTGCGTAAACAATATCGGCGCTGAAATGGTCTATGATGCCGCACAAGATTTACTTTATGACGATAATCAATACTCAAAAAAAATTGGGATCCCTCAAAATTCTTACAACCTACCGGAGAGTAACCCCAAATTTAGAGCAATTGAACTCGATCAATGCTTTCGCGCTGCCGACGTAGATAAGAACGATGTTCGAAAATTGTTCGATATCAGCGTAACATATAACCGACTTTCTCGTGCTGAAGACCTTCTTGACTGGAAGTTTACCACTGGCGCGGCCGAAGAAGGCGACTGGCTAAGAAAAACCAAGCTGGCGCTTCGCCGTGAGGATTATGACACTTGCCTGCAGCTATGCAGCCGCCGGGGGACTTCTCCCTCCAACAAACGCCCCAGCGAGTGGCTGGCATTGCAGCTTGAGGCGTTGCTCAAGCTACGCAATTTTCAGGGTGTTCTAGATGTTTGGAACGCCTCGCCTCTTCATGAAGACCGCTCCACCCTCCCCCCCAAGATGGTAGCGCGCGTACTGTGGCATGTGGCGCGCGCCTATCTGCACCTCGATTCCTGGCCAGAAGCTAAAACAGTTATTGAGGACATTCTCAACCTTGACCCCGATTTCTCCGCAGCAGAGAAGGCATTGCATCACTTCCAAACCAGCGCGTACAGCGACGTCGCCCAGCGCTCTATGATCGAGCCGAAAGACCGACCAAGGCTGCTGATTCTGACAGACGGGGCCACACCATCATTTCTCCGAGAGTGGCGAAATCATTTCTCGATTTATCGTAGAGCGGAGTTGCCAGGTACTGGCATAGAGCAGTTTGCGGCAGTTCTTTGGCCGGCCGCTCAGACCACCGACGTGGAAACCCAGAGCAGCTCCCCTATCAGATGGGTCGCTCAAGAAGTTATTGGTGACGAACTGGGGGCTGAAGAAGAGCCAGCGGTCGTGTTTGGTCGAATCCCTAACGATGGTGCTTTTGCCAGGCAAGTCAAACGAATCCTAGTTGTCGCCCATCACCATCTCGAAAAATGGAATCCTCGTGGCGGGGAGCGTTCAACACTGCATATCGTTGAGGAACTCAAGAAGGAAGGATATGAAGTCCTCGTTGTCGTCGAAAATAAAAAATCCGACGTTATTCTTTGTGAAACTACTGAAAGTAACAACTATGTTGTAGCCGGCAGATACGCCCTCCGAGAGACTGTTGGAGAGGTGCTGGATTCCTGGCTGCCGGATGTGGGCATCATGTATGGTGCGACCAGCCTGAGAGCGTATGAACAATTTCTAGAGCGTGATGTGCCGTATGTAATGTTTCCACGCGACTGGCTGGAAATCTGCCCGCCACCTTACACCAATCTCCTGAACAGGCGTCCGCTTGCTCCCGGATCTAGCCATCATCGGCTTTTAGCCGGAGCAGCACAGGTCATCACCAATGCCAAATATGTAGGAGACGTGATCAAGCATCTATACGACCTGGATCCAATTGTCTCGTATGTGCCGGTGGAGCCACCTAAAAATAGACACCGGTATGCACCCAACGGTCCGATCTTGCTGGTTAATCCGAGGAAGATGAACGGCGGCGAGTTGATTATGAACCTCGCACGTCTCATGCCTCATAGACACTTCCGAGTTGTCGGAGAATACGGCAGATCGTTTCCGCCCAACGTTCAGATCGAACCGTTTTTTAATGGTCAATACGAGGAGCTTTATGAGGGGAGTTCATTGTTTCTGTTCCCACTCATCGGCGAAGACCCTTGCGGAACAGGGCGAGTTGTTTTCGAATCGCTTCATTGCGGCATTCCAACGATATCGATGTCTGTCGGGGGCATGAGTGAGGTGCTGCCAAAGGACTGGCTTGTCGATGGCGAGGATCCCCAGTCATGGGCGAATTGCATTGAGGCTGTCCTTTCCGATCCGACAGCCCATCAGCGATGCCTTCCTCTCTTGTCAAAATTTGATGCCGATCAACAGTTTGCCGTAGTGAAGAATTGTATCGAAGGTCTAGTTTAGAATGCTTAGGCAGGGAAGAGGTTGTAATGCAGGAAGAAGTTGAGAAGGCGTTTAAAGAAAGAAATATTGATGAGTTAAAAAGGCTTAGCGCCCAAGCCTGGATTACTTCATCCCGTGCTCATCAGCTTTTAGGTGACCTTTATCGACAATCGAAACAGTTTCAACTTGCAGCGCGCGCCTATGAGCGGTCAGCACCTGACAATATGAGTGCCATATACGGTCAGATCGAGTGTTGGAAAAACTTGAATGAAAAAGAGCCCTTCATGAGGGCGATCGAAAAATTTCTGAGCCTCGATCGTTACAATGAGGCCTTATTTGCCCGGATTGCTCTCGCGTCCACTGAAATGGGTAATCTGAATATCGCTCGCGATCTTCTGGCGAGAATCGACCAAAGAGAGCCCCTTACGGACAACGCCTATAATGCTTTTCGATGTGCCAAGGCACTAGTTCTGCTTGGAGAGAGAGCGCGCGCAAGGGCCTACATCGACCAGGCCAAGAAAAATGCAGGAGATAACGAAAACTTACGTCTTGAGATTGCTACGCTCGACTATGATATAGATGAGTATTGGGAGATGCGGTACAACACGTCACAGGGTGAACGCACACCCGTGAGGGTCGAAGACCAATCTGACGAAGCCTATCGACAGCGTACGGAACTCGACTGCCGCTTCCTCGAGATGGTGTTCGATAAACTGTTTGGGAAAGCCATTTTTGCATTGGTGGCGGATTGCGGGTGTGGGTCCGGTCGATTAACTCCGTTCCTTGCGACCAAATCGGAAGCGCTGCATAGCTATGATGCAAGTCCCACGGCGATTGAGTTTGCTCGCAAGAACAACCCTACTCTGCCTGGAAGTACGTTCAACGCAGCCAACCTGTCAAAGGTGGCTCTCTTACCTAATTCCTATGATCTCGTTTTTGACTTTACTGCAATTCAGCATGTGTCGGATCCGGTACTCTGGGGCAAGGTGTTCGAAAACTATGTTCAGTCACTGAAGTCTCAGGCTCATCTGTTTCTCGTCGAAAGCTGCGGTGACGACATCGATCGATCTGAGGGGCATATGAACAGTGCGTCGCCGGAGACCTATATTAGGATGGCAAAATCTCTGGGTTGTACGCTTATCTATTCCGAGGCCAGGACGGGGTCCGATGACGGCACGGTGTGCATGGTCTTCCTCAAGAACTGACGTCAGACATACACACCCGCCAACTCCGCGATGCTGACGTCGCGGAGTTTCGTTTAAATTTCAGGCCCTTCCGTCACGGTACCGGCACAGCGACTCTAAGAAAATTGGAGACCACTCGCTCCATCTGCTCTTCGTTAAGTTCTGGGTAGATCGGAAGGCTGACAATCCTGTTAACGATGTCATCCGTGACCGTAAGGGGAGTGGGAATTCGGTGCTCGGCTGTCGCTAGTGCCGGCTGTGCATGGCAGGGAATCGGATAATGAATCCCCGTATCGATGCCGACCGCAGCCAGCTCTTTTTGGACGGCGTCGCGATTCGCAACCTCGACCACATAAACATGATAGACGGCATAAGCTCTCTTATCTGGTTCGATCGTCTTGAAGCCTGCAGAACGAAAGCGCTCGTTGTAGAACGCAGCGATTGCACGACGCCTTTCCGTCCATCCGGCAAGATGCGGAAGTTTCACACTTAGGACCTTCGCCTGTAGTGCGTCCAGCCGCAGATTATCGGCAATAACAGCGCATTCGTATTTGCCGCTACGGCCGTGATCGATATAGCTGCGGATGAAGGTCGCCTGCTCTAGATCCTTCACCACTGTAGCGCCCGCGTCGCCATAGGCGCCAAGGTTCTTTCCAGGGTAGAAACTGTAACCGGCCGCTGCTCCAAATGTCGAGACAGGCTTCCCATCCCAATTTGCAAGATGCGATTGAGCGCAATCTTCCACGATCTTAAGCGAATGACGATCACAAATCTGGGTAAGGCGCGTCATATCGCATGGCGTACCGAAGATATGCACTGCAATAACCGCCCGCGTTCGCTCGCTTATGCAGTCGGCCACACTGTCGGGATCAATCGTGTAGTCCGACCGACGGATGTCCGCGAAAACTGGTATCGCTCCCATGTTTACCACGGCTTCCAGCGTAGCAAAGAAAGTATGTGAAGGAAGGATGACTTCGTCGCCGGGGCCAACACCGGCAGCTCTCAGCGCTAACGCAACTGCGGAGGTCCCGTTGGAGCAACCGACGACCGTTGCGGGCTCGTATCCGAGTATGCCGGCAAACGCTGCCTCAAATGCTGCGACCGGCTGCCCCTTGATGAAGGTGGTATCCTCTATGATCCCAGCAATGGCTGCGTCCATCTCAGTTTTCAGCGTGCCGTACTGGGCCTTAAGGTCCACGAGTGGAATATGCCAATTAGTGCTCATTGTCCGTAAGCCGTATAGTTGGAAATTTCATTGATAGCTCGGATAGGCCTAGCAGGGTTGCCGGCAACGATCATTCCAGCGGGTACATCCTTGACTACAACTGAACCGGCACCGACCAGTGCACCCGCGCCAATCACGACCCCAGGCAGCAAAGTGGAATTCGCCCCAATTTTGCAGCCTTTGCGAAGAACGCATCCAATCAAATTGGCCTTCGAGTCTTTTGCTGCTGGATATTTTGAATTGGTAAGGACCACGTTAGGGCCGATCCAGACGCCATCCTCTAAAATCGTATATTCCGGGATGAATACCTGAGTATGAATTCGAACCGCGTTACCGATCGTTACATGGTGCTCGACGACCGATAGGGTGCCAATCGAAACATCGTCTCCGATGATATTGTCTTCGCGAAGATTCGCCTTGTTGCCGGTACGAAAACCTCGACCAATCCTGTTGCCACCGTAAATTATAGTACCCATACGGATCAAAGCATCGTCGCCAATTTGGGTCGCTGCACCACCATTGTGCCCGATGGCCACCCAATCCTCAACCACGGCCGCCCCGTCGAAGACGACCGAGGGATGCAAAATGGCCGTCGCCGCTATTTTCACCTGGGTGAGAGAGGCTAAATCAGCCATGCTGCGTAGTCCGGCCTAAAGGCGCCATTCGCTGTTGAAAACGCATACTTACGGGTTGTCCCGTTGCCGCAGACTCATAAATCGCCAAGATGAGTTCCAAAGACTTTCGTCCCTCAAGCCCATCGACGAGGGCTGCCCCCCCCTGAGTCAGCGCGGAAACCACTGATTCATAGTAAGTCTTATGGCCGAACCCGTACACATCGGGTGGATTGTCTGAAATCTCGGCGAATGCTTCTGGCGAGAGCTCACGCTCTCCTTCAAAACGCAAAACTTCCAGGCGATTGACAGAAAACCCACCAATGACCGCGCAGCCCTTTTCACCTAGCAAGGAGAGTGAACCTTCCAAGTCACTTGGACGGGTGGCGGTCGTCGCTTCCACAATTCCGATCGCGCCGGAGGCAAATTCGATTACAGCGACACCGGTGTCTTCACACTCGATCTTGGAGAGCGCGGTGCGCGTCGTTGCATAGACCTTCACCGGATCGCCCAAAAAATACTGGAGCAGATCAACGTGGTGACTTGCCTGATTAGCAAAGACGCCACCGTCCATCGCCCATGTACCGCGCCATGCATCTTGATCATAATATGATTGAGGCCGCGACCAACGGACACGAACGGTGCCCATGGTGATCTTGCCGAACTTACCCTCCTCAAACGCCTTGCGTACGGCGACCACCGGGCGGTTGAAACGGTTCTGCTTAACAAGGAAAAGCCGCACCCCTGCCTCGTCACAAAGCCGGATCATATCGTCGGCATCGGGCAGCGTTAGGGCCATCGGCTTCTCAACCAAAACATGTTTTTTCCATTGCACAACTTGGCGTAGGTGCTCGGCATGATTCCCGCTTTCAGTAAGGACAGAAACCAAATCGACCTCTTCAGCGTGGACCGCCATCAATTCGTCAAGCGATTTGTAGGCAGGAATACCGTACTTTTCTCCGCAGGCCTCTGCGCGATTACCCTGCGGATCACACACGGCGACAAGGCGCGCGCCGGCGATTCCGTTATGCGCCAGCAATCCAGCATGTCGAGCTGCAATGCGTCCGCATCCCATCAACGCGATACCAATAGACATCCGTACCCCTTATTAAAGGAATGATATTCTAGCCGGAACATATAAGTCCTAACCAGTAAAATTTACTGCAACGCCGATAGCAAAAAGTACATCCCGCTACAGGGCCCGTTTTCTTACCTACGTCTTCCGGGATTAGCAAGTGTCGGTTGCCCTATTTGAGGCATTGAGTGGTGCAGCGCTCAGCGCGCTTTCCCAAAGCGACTGGAGTAGGAAATGCACGCCGTTTCCTAGAGAACGTCCGTTTTAATCCGGTTCATATCCGGCGGCCTTGAAGTAGTTTGCACATTCAGCGGGCGTGAAGAGTTTGATGAGGGAACTTGCGGCGTTCCAGAGGCCAGTGATGGTCCGCTCGGCCTTTGCCCGCATCATCACCTTTAGCCTGGCGAAGGCGTTCTCGATGGGATTGAAGTCTGGGCTGTAAGGCGGCAGGCAGAGCAGGGTTGCGCCAACTGCGTTGATCGCTTCGCGGACACCAGCGGCCTTGCGGGCGTGCAAGTTATCCATGGTGACGACATCGCCAGCGGCAAGCGTGGGAACCAGCACCTGCTCGACATAGGCGCGGAACACGTTGCCCTTCATTGCACCGTCGTAGACGAAGGGCGTGCCCAAGCTGAGCGAATGGTCAGGATGATCAAAGACGCGGCCTTTAAGCCCTTCCACTATGCCTCCATCACCGACCTGCGTCCTCAGGTCAGTGAGTGGCTGCCGGCACACAACTGTGCCAAGCAGCTCAAAGCTCTGCGATTCAAAACACCCTTCGAAGCCATCCGACAACTCAGTGATAAAAAGCCGAAAATTTTCACTCGAACCCCAAGCCATGACATGCTGGGACCAAACACGTAGGTCACATCGCTGCCGCTCTAACGGCGACCGTAAAGACGAATCTTATCCAAGAGGCTTTGTCAATATGGCCAGACCACAGGCGTACTGCGGTTCCGTAACAGGTCGCACGTCACACGATTGAATTTGAAACAGGAACAAAAACGACTTTCTAAAATTTGTTTTGTCTATATGTTTCCGTCATTGACCATCTCTACTTATCTCTGGATAAAGCTGGCTAGGCAAGATGTTGAATTCATAGATCGAATTTCTCAGCGCTTGAGGTTTTCAGCTGGTTTGTGAGGCGGGCGGAATCTTCGCTTGGGCGGGCCGTAACGCAAGATACTACGGGAGGCAAAATATGACGAATGACACTAGACCTGACCTCATCGACTTAAATGGGAAGGATTTGGTTTGGCGGGATGTTGAAGAAGCCATTTCCGCAAGTACGAACCCCTATTCCGCAATGGCAAAAGCCACCGAAAGGGTTAGGCCAAAGGTATGGCCGCATGTTTATGCGGAATTTCCAATTTCTCCAGGAAGCAGTATATTCACTATCGGAAGTTGCTTTGCGCGAAATGTCGAGGATAATTTGGCGTCACTTGGCTACCGCCTGCCGACATTGGATTTCGTTGTCCCACAGGAAGAACAGCCTGGGCGTTCAACAAATTTACTTAACAAATATACGCCCGCATCAATCTATCAAGAAATTGCATTCGCCTATAAGATCTATAAACGCGACGGCATCGTTACTCGGGATGATATAGAATGGCTCGTCTTCGAGGAGAAGCCGGGGCATTTCCTGGATCTAGGCCTCTCAACACTTAAAGCAGTAACTTTTGAACGCCTCCTCGAACGGCGACAGTTGGTGTATGAAATCTTTAAGAGCCTTTTCAAAGCCGAACTCGTAACTATCACATTAGGCTTGGTGGAAGCTTGGTTTGATCAGAAACATGGGGCGTTCATTCAGTTTGCCCCTACGCGTGAAATGCGGAAGGAAAAAGGGCGGTTTAGGTTCTGCCAGATGACCTACCCGCTCTGCCTTGATTACGTTCGAAAGTCGATTGAAATTATTCGCGAAGAGAACGAGTGCAAATTTCTAATTACAACATCCCCAGTATCGCTTGCCAGAACATTTACAGGCATGGATGTTATCACAGCCAATACGGAATCAAAATCAATACTTCGAGCCGTCTGCGGACAAATTGACCGAGATTTCGATTTTGCTGGATATTTCCCAAGTTTCGAAAGTGCGGTATTGACGAAATCTCCAGATGTATACCTTGGTGACAATATTCATGTGTCTCCAGAATTTGTCGGCGAGATTGTTGGAAGCTTAGTGTCTTCATATTTTTCGGAAACTTCGCAATTGATGGTAGCCATTCAAAAAGCAAGGACATTGCATTTGGCGAATAATTCCGAAGGGGTAATCAAGGAACTAGAGAAATACTCAAGCGACCCCTCGTTTCCGATGGATGGAGCGACTCTGCTACTTCAGGCATACGCGCGTACACAAGAGTTCGAAAGGGCGGTGGCTTTTGGACGCAACTGTGAAAAATCCGGTATAAGTGAGGCTCGCGCTGATGTGGCATCCCGCTTTTATTCTGCCCTTCGTAATGCCTATTTGAAAGTTGGAGAGGTGAACGAAGCCCTTCGTTGTGCTCAGCAAGCACGTGCGAGAGAGCCAAATTTGCCAGTTTGGGCGTTCGAACATGCCAATACTCTGCTACGAGCTGAGCGTTCGGAGGAAGCCGAGAGCATTTTTCGAGCCCATGAAAAATGGATTGATAGCCCGGCCCGTCGTTTGCAATTTGCTCAAATTCTCAAGGAAAATGGTAGAAACGAGGAAGCGCGCGATTGGCTATACCCTGTTTCGAGCTATGATATGGGTGCAAATCTGTACCTGGAGTATACAAAAATCCTGCTATCTATGATGTTTAAGGTAGAGGCGGCCGACGTACTGGATAATGGATTGCTTATGCATCCGGGAGATATAAAACTGTCGCAACTCGGCATCAAATGAAGTGGCCAGCGCCAGCTTTTATCTGGTTTTAAGTTATCTAAAGCGGCTTTTTAGTTGATGTGTTTGAGATGGTGGCGGCAGATTGCGATGCGGGCCATTTCGGCTGCGCATCGCTTCAAGTCGCGGGGTGATGGTCTGGGCGGGTTCGGCTGGTGTCAGCCAACCAAGGCCTGAGTGTGATCGTTGTAGTCTTGGCGCTGGCCCGCCATGTGCGGCAAGGCAGTCAGCGGTTGGGACTGGTGTCATGGCCGCCGCCGTTGCGCTTAGCGCACCGATCGGGCCGGGATAGGCCTATCCTTTGGCACCCCCAGCCTAAACTTCAGCCAGTTCAGCGCACAATATGGATTGCTGATCATCGCGTCGTTTGGCGAAGCCATGACGATGCTGGTTGAATAGCCCCGAGTTTCGTAGACACCCTCGGTTCAGATTTTCTGCTGCTTTTCGAACTCGACGGGCGACAGCATCCCGTTTCTGAGGTGTTTGCGTTTCGGGTTGTAGAACATCTCGATGTAATCGAACACGTCCTGACGCGCTTCATCTCGTGAACGGTAGACCTTGCGGCGTATCCGCTCTCGCTTCAGAAGATTGAAGAAGCTCTCGCGTCCACCGCATTGTCATGGCAGTTACCGCGTCGGCTCATCGAGTGGACCAGATTGTGGTGCCCGAGGAACGAAGCCCAGTCCATGCTGGTGAACTGCGAGGCCTGATCCGAGTGGATCAGCACTTTGTCCTTCGGTTTGCGTCGCCACACCGCCATGAGCAGCGCCTGCAATACGACGTCCGTGGTTTGGCGGCTCTGCAGTGCCCAGCCGATGACCCGGCGGGAATAGAGGTCGATGACAACGGCGAGATAAGCGAAGCCCTCGCAGGTCCGGATGTAGGTGATGTCCGTGACCCAGGCCTTGTCCGGAGCCGCTACGTCAAATTGCCGGTCGAGCGTGTTGTCGATAGCGACGGCAGGCCAGCCGCCATAGATGCCGGGACGGCATTTGTAGCCAATCTGCGCCTTGATCCCGGCAAGACGGGTCAGACGCGCAACCCTGTTCGAGCAGCACATCTCGCCCTGGTCGAGAAGGTCGTCGTGCAGCTTGCGATAACCGTAGACCTTGCCGCTCTCTTCCCACGCCGTCAGGAGCAGATCGGTCTGCCGCTTGTCCTCGTTGGCCCGCCTGCTCAGCGGGTTCTTCAGCCAGGTGTAAAATCCGCTGGGATGAACCCGCAGAAGTCGGCACATCGTCAGCACCGAAAACCGCAAGCGATACAGGGCAATGAACGCGTACTTCACTTTGCATCCCTGGCGAAATACGCGGCCGCTTTTTTAGGATGTCTCGCTCCTCGGTGACGCGAGCCAGTTCCTTCTTCAGCCGCCTGATCTCCTCGGCCTCGTCGTTGCCCTTGGCGTTCGACGCTGCAAACTTCTTCTTCCATTCGTAGAGCGAATGCTGGCTGACGCCGAGACGCTGCGAAACCTCCGCAACCGGATAGCCTCGCTGCGTGATCCGGCGCACCGCGGCACGCTTGAACTCTTCGCTGAAATTCGATTTGCTCATGATGCTCTTCTTGCCTCAAAATTAGGAAAGAAGGCGTCTACAAATCTAGGGGGGCTATTCAGCATCAACTCCGGCAGTAGCGATCAGAACTTCAGTATGCGCTAATATTAAACCCAGATCAGCCGATCGGGCAGGCCATCGACGTGTTCTTGCCATTCTCAGACGTTGCTGTCGCAGGTGGTGAGATCGTCGGTGTGGTTGCCGTGGCTGACGGCGGGGTATTTTTCACTGTTCGTTGCTAAACGATTCCGAGGCAATCGGATCGGGACATGCCTATTGCATAACGCGGTGCTTGCCGGTGGTCGTCGGTTTGAGGTCGCTGTGCTCAATGTCCGAGCGATCGCTTTTTACAAGGCCTGCGGGTGGAGGAGGGCAGGCGAGAGCTTTGAGGATATCGGTGGGATGCGGTCGAAACTTTCCGGATGTAGAAGCCGCGCCGTTTCCAGCGCTACAGGTTGCTTATAGATGGCTTCGTGATCGCCTACAGTAGGAAGTCGGCGTTTGTCAGTTTAAGAGCGTCGTCAAAGTGGAGGACGAAATTCGCCTTCCCATTTCCATCGGTGTCGCCGTAGACATATGTGTCCGCTGCCTTCTTCTCGTAGCGAAGCTCACCCGCCTTGCCGTGGAATCCGTCGGACTTGATGAACGTGAAAGTTTGATTTCCGCTCTTCGTCGTGTTGGTGTCGATAGCAGACAGGTCGATGATGTCCTTCTCGGATTGTGAGAAGTCGAAGATCGTATCGGTTGCTGTTTTGGAGGTGGTTAAGTCGGCTTTCGATTTGAACACAAAGGCGTCCTGGCCGCTGCCACCATAGAGATCGTCTGCGCCACTGCCTCCATACAGCTTGTCGTTACCCTTGTCCCCTTTGAGCTTGTCATTGCCCGATCCGCCAGCCAGAACATTTTTGCCGCTATCGCCATAAAGCTTATCGGCATATTTCGAGCCGGTGAGGTTTTCGATCGACTTGTACGTATCGCCCTTGGCATCATTGGTGTTGAGTGAGGAATTCGCGAGATTTGCGGTTACGCCTTTATTTGCGTGAGTATAAGAGACCGTATCCTTGCCTGCGTCGCCCACCAGCCGGTCTGCGCCACCACGGCCAATGAGGATATCGTTTCCAGAGCCACCCCAGAGCGCATTTGCTTTGCTGTTGCCCACTAAAACATCAGAGCCGGCACCGCCAAAAACGTTCTCAATCGAGATCAGTCTATCTTTATTGATGTCCTTACCCGACGCCGTCCCCTCGTTGAGGTCAACGGCAACCGCGCGAGATGCACTTTCGTAGCTGACCGTATCGGTTCCGGGCCCTCCATCATAAAGGTCGTTACCCTTACCTGAGCCGCCCTTGAACACATCATTGCCTCCCAGCCCTTTGGCCGAGTCGTCTCCTCCTCGCATATAAAAATAGTCTGGACCTGCTGTCCCGGTAGCGTTGTCGTTGCTGTCTCCATAACGGTTCCAAGAATTCAGAAAGGTTTTAGCGACTTGCTGAACGGCCCTTTCAATCTGATTTGTCACATGGATATAAGCGAGCTCACCAAGTTTGATGGCGCTGCCAGCTCCGGGGATAAAAATCTTGGCCATGGCAATGGAGTAGTCAGCCGCAAATTCACTGGTATTTTTATAACCTCCGGAATATGCCTTGGCCAAAACAGGAATGGCTTCGTCGTTGAACTCCTTGAGTTTGAGGAAGATGTTAAGTGTTCTTCCGACACCTTGAAGGACGGCAGGGAGCAACTCTTTGAGACCTTGCTCAAGCTGAATATCAAGGCTGCGCTCCAGGAGTTCTCCTGATGCGTCCTTTAGGATTTCCTTATTTAAATTGAATATGGACTGCGCCAGCTTTTCGTCTCGAGCGCGAGCCGCGGTCGGGTCGAACGCGTATTTTTCGCGCGGGTCGGTTGACGGATTAGATGTGTCTTTGCGCCACAGGGCGATGCTCGATCCTGCAGAGGTGTTAGTAACATCGGCTCCAAGGAGGGTCGAGCTGATCCCCTCGGTTATGCGAACGGTTTCCTTGGTTTTTAGATCATCATTGAATATTTCTATAGTGGTTTCCTTTCCATTAAAGGATACAAGAATCCCATCAATGTGGTTTTTTGAGAGAAAATATAATACATCTTTCGATTCTAGGCGATCAACGCTGTCATGATTATCGACGTAGTAGTTATCCGATCCGGCTCCTCCAAAGAGTTCGTCGGATGTATTCTTGATGCCTTTAATGTAGTCAAGCCCATCCAGATCGTCATTGCCATACCCACCGATCAGCGTGTCGTTTCCGGCATTGCCAATAAGCGTATCGTTACCATTTTCCCCATAAATAATATCATTAAGATTTCCGCCATATACTTTGTCACTGCCTCCTCCTGCGTTAAACGAATACATATTTTGAGAGGACAATATCCCCCAAGCCTGCCATTTGGCGGCAGTTTCGGGTAGGTGAACGGTATCTGAACCACTCAAAGACGAGTTCGCAGAGTCGAATTCGAAGTCAGACGGATTAAGCGTGTTGAGATTTCGGATATCACCATTTTCGGTGAACAAGGCCTCGCCATACACATATGCCCAAGCCCAGAAATATGTGACTAGCTTGCTTGTGTAGCTCTGATCGCCAGCGTGAATAACGTAGGTGATTGTTGGGGGTTCATAAGACATTTCCTCCGGTGGTTGTGCATCAACCTCAAGAATATAGTCTTCGAGGATATTCATATGCGCGACAAACGCTTCTGTGAAGCCTTCCCCGCTTCCGCCGCCAACTCCGTAGTTATTTGGAACGTAGATTGTGGAAAATGGATAGTTTTTATCCCATCCGGCTAGATCGACACCGCCGTATGTTACCGGCTCATAATTGAAATGGTTCCAAAAGTCGTCCGGTTGCTGTCCTTCGCCCCACGAAAATCGTTCAAGATCGATACCGATCTTTAGGTAGGCAATTTTAGTCACGACAGCCGATCTCCATATATATTTCAATGAGGGAATATTCCCGATGGTTGCCGCTATCGCATCACCCGTTTGGGGGGCATTGATCCTAAGGCTTTTTTGAAGGGCTTAGTGGGCGTTTTCAAATACCTGTCATGCACCCGCTTCGCGCTGTTTCCGTGGTTGCAGCTGTCTTAACGCCCTGCCGCCGACATTCTACACGCATTCCCCTCCGCTTGACACAGCCCGCGAACTGTTGAACGACTGCTGCCTCGGCGCTGCCATGCGGGTATGATGTAATGGTAGCCTGTCAGCTTCCCAAGGGATGCTCGCAATGCTTGTGTAAGCTGGTTGTAATCACATATTTACAAATATAATCAGTGATTTAAGAACGTTCCTGCTCGCGAATTTCCTCGGAATTTTTGACAGCGAGCAGCACAGAAATCGCACCAGTCTCGAAAGGAACGGACCTTTTGTAAGCCGATGTTTACGAAATGGTCTTGCGAATGGTCGTGATGAGTTGCGGTGCACCCGAGTGGCACCAGGAATCGCCCACCTCGTTCCCGGATGGTCTTCCAGAGGAACAGTCGTCATTCGAGACCAATTCCAGCCGAGGGTGCTGACCAATTTCCTCAATTCTCCAAAACGATTTAAATCGCGCTTTTTTAAAATGCCTGCGGTCGTGTTCAAGTGGGGTCTGATTTCAGAGCTATTCATCGGTTCCTGCAAATCTATCCGCGTTGTCTAACCCGGTGACAAAATGGACCCTCGCCTCACCGAACAAGGAGAGGCGACATGAGCAAGGCAAAACCGACCGCAACCGTTCCGACCGACAAGGCTGTCATCGCAGTAGCGGTCGCGGAAGGACGGAAAATGATCGAGGCTGGAAAATCCAAAATCGATACCGCCCTGGCGATCTACGAAAAGCTTGAGGGCACGGAGCAGGACGTCATCGTCAAAGCGTTCATCGAGGGCGCGACACTGACGGAAAAAGATGCACTTACCTACTGGTACAATTGTCGTCGACGGATTGCGAACCCTTCTGCGGACACGGATGAAACGCGCGTCGACATGATCCTTTTGAATCTAGGGATTGAGGGCGTTCCTCCATCGGAGACGAATGCGTTCGGCAAATGTCGCTATGACAACCCTTTTCAAGGAGTGCCAGCAAAGGTGCGCTGTAACGGCACCATGGAGGATGGCGCACCGTTTGAAGCTCTGTTTGTGACGGACGGGAGTGGGCCTCGAATGCTTACGGACCTTGAACTTTCTGATCTTCCGTCGGCCGTTGTGGAGACGTTGAAGCCGGGTTTGTCTGGTGATCCAAAGTCGGCAGGTCAACAGTGAAGTTCGTCGGTTACGTCTAGGGAGGCGCTTGATTTCGAGACAGTCGGTTTGGGACATGTCTTCTGCGCAACGCGATGCTTGGTGGCGTCGCAGGCTTGAGGTTGCTGCGTTTAATGGGCAGTGATAGCTGTTTACGAGGACTGTGGATGGAAGAGTGCAGGCGAGAGCTTTGAGGATGTCGGTGGGATGCGGGTCGAAACTTTCCGGATGGGGATGTAGCGCTGTTTCCAGCGCTGCCACCCATCTCATAGGTCGCCTCCTGTTCGCCTACAGCAGGAAATCGGCTTTTGTCAGCCTAAGAGCATCGTCAAAATGCAGTACAAAATTCGCCTTCCCATTTCCATCGGTGTCACCGTAGACATAGGTGTCAGACGCCTTCTCCTCATAGCGAAGCTCACCTGCCTTACCGGTGAAGGCATCCGATTTGATAAAAGTGAAGGCCTGATTTCCGCTCTTCGCCATATTGGCGTCGATGGCAGACAGGTCGATGACGTCCTTCTGGGGTTGAGAGAAGTCGAAGATCGTATCGGTTACGTTGATTGATGTTGTCAGGTCGGTCTGTGATTTGAACACAAAGATGTCCCGACCATTGCCACCGGAAAGATCGTCGGCGCCGCTCCCCCCATACAGCTTGTCGCTGCCGCCCGCACCCTTGAGAATATCACGACCAGCACCACCAAAGAGGGTGTCGTTGCCAGCTCGGCCTTCTAGAATATCCGACCCGCTACCGCCCTTGATCACCCCGCCATCAGTTGGTGCCCGAATCTCCGCGATATCTTTGATATTAATTGAGAAAATCTTCGTTGTGTACAGGCCGTTTTCATCTTTCGCCTGAATCTGAATAGTGTCCGAATGAGTTTTTTCGTAATCGAGTGCCTTGGCGACGATCAGTTTGTCGCCGACGATCTTGAAAAATCCACCGCCATCGTCTGTTAATTTGTAGGTCAACTTGCCGCCTTCGGGATCCTCGGCCGAAAACGTGCCGACGATCGTGCCGACAGTCGCATTTTCAGCGACTGCCGTGCCCTTAAGAGTAACGTTATTCGGCGCCTCATTGACGTCATCGACCTTGATCTTGATGGCCTGACTGCCGCTTGGCCAGCCATCGCTGGCCCAGACCTTCACGACATAGATGCCGTCCTTTCCTGCGTCTCGGCGCGTTTCGTAGTCAGGAGCTGCCTTGAAGGAAAGGGCTCCGGTCTTTGCGTCGATATTGAAAAGAGCCCAATCGGCACCGGAGATTGAATAGGTCACCGGCTTCCGCTCGGGGTCTGCTGCAACAACCTTGGTAACAGCTCTCGTGTTTTCATCGACGGTGATTGATGCTGTTGATCCACCGCCGTTGGATGAAATAACGGGTGCCTCATCCATGTCGAGCACATCGAATACGAAGCTCGCAGATGTACTTGCGCCCTTGGTATCCGTTGCAACGATCGTGATGCTGTAGCTTTTTGTCGTCTCATAATCGAGCGGGGCATTGAGCCGAACTTCACTGCCGACGATCTTGAATTTGCCGCCGGGATTGGACGACAGGCTGTATGTTATACGATCGCCCTCCGGGTCAAAAGCACTGATAAACCCCAGGAGAGTGTTGACAGACATCTTTTCGGAAATTTGTTGATTGCCGAATTCGAGGTCATAAGGAGCACGATTGGTGGCGATGTCGCTTATAATAAATTGTCCATCATCGAATTTGACGTTTTCGACGTTGACGAGTTTGTCCGTCCCGAGGTTTACCTTGCCCGATCGCAGGTCCCTGATATAGGCGGTGCCGTCTCCGTTGAGTGTGATGAGGAAGTTTGCGCGCAAGCCCGAATAAATGGCCAGATCTCCACCTTTGCCACCATCGATCTCGTCGTTTCCAGTGCCGCCAATCAGGGTGTCAGCGCCATTTTTTCCTCTGAGTTGGTCTTTACCCGCTCCGCCGCTAAGTGTGTCTGAACCGTCGGTGCCCGAAAGTGTATCGCCGCCGGAGCCACCTGTTGCCGTGATGGCGGTGAGCTGACCGGCAGGGAACTGGATATTGATGTCATCTTCGTTTGTCCAAACGCCCCCTCCGTAAATGGTAACGTGTCGATCGAAGAGGGAAAAATCAGCGTTGAGGATCTCGGCGTTGTAGATAACTGCGGTCCCCCTTGTCGCCGATGAAATGAAAACCGTATCCTTGCCTGCAGACAGATCGAAAGAGCTATCTGGAGTATTCCACTCATCAAAGGCATAGGTTTTCAGGGTGAAATTTCGCAAATCCAGCGTATCTGCGCCACTTCCCGTAGTCAGGTTGAATGTCTCAAAGCCCTGTATGTATGTATTCGCGCCAAGATGAAGTTTGGAGAGCTCTTGATCTGCCAATCGTATCGAAATCGGAGTCGTAAAGGAGGATAGGTTAAGCTCCAGATAGTCGGTTCCCGAGCTGCCGACCATCGTTTCGCCAACCGAGCCGAGGACATAGGTGCCGATTGCATTATCGCTGCTGGAGAGCATCTTGATTGCTGTATCAAGCGCAGTTCTGTCACTCATTCTCACAAAATCCCCCGCCATGAGAAGTTGAAAGCTATATGGAGTTTGTCGTGTATCTGCAACCTTAGATGCTTTCAATGCTCCTAGGCTGGAGAGTCGCTTCTGCCTGACAGTAAAGCCAGAAGTTTGGTGTAGGAGCACAGTTGGGGGCAAAGCCCAAGGTGCCTATTGGCCGAAGGAGGAATATTGGTGAGCCTGAAAAGCAAGATACTGGATGTTGCAGGTTTTCCTCTCTCAATTAGGGCAGAAGACGACGTGGTTGAGGTCTGTTCTCGCATATTGCTAGACGGCTAGCGTGCATCGGACGTCCGTTCGTGGGAAAGAAAACCAAAGCTGGAACGACCGAAATGGCGGCGCTTTGCTCGCGTTTGGAATCCTTGCTTTTGCGCCATCGGACGCTCACGATATCTTGCTATCTCAAAGCATCAAAATAATCTGATGAGACATCGACAATGCCTCGACTAAAAATTTGCGCAATTGCGGTGGCGTTTGCGTGCTTCCTGGGTAATGGAGCGACTTCGTATTCCGCAGAGCGTGTGTACGTCGGCATACTGACAGGCAAATGCAGCGTGCTCATTGCATCCGCCCGCGACTTTTCA
Organism: Shinella sp. CPCC 101442; assembly: GCF_024704725.1. Lineage (GTDB taxonomy): Bacteria > Pseudomonadota > Alphaproteobacteria > Rhizobiales > Rhizobiaceae > Shinella. The sequence continues at coordinate 471,283 of NZ_JALIQS010000004.1, forward strand.
AATATCTGCGAAGGCAAGCTATTGAATTCGGGCCACGCGAATGGTCGCGTCGGGTTCTATTTCTTCATCAGCTATAAAGCCGTGCTGACCATCAGCGGAGAAGATCTTCCGAACCCTTCTGCTGACACGGATGAAACACGCGTCGACATGATCCTTTTGAATCTAGGGATCGAGGGCGTTCCTCCGTCGAGGACGAAGGCGTTCGGAAGATGTCGTTATGAAAATCCTTTTCAAGGAGTGCCAGCAAAGGTGCGCTGTAACGGTACCATGGAGGATGGCTCACCGTATGAAGCTCAGTTCCTTTCTGACGGGAGTGAGCCTCGAATGCTTTCGGACCTCGAACTTGCTGATCTTCCGCCGACGGTTTTGGAGGCGTTGAAGCCGGGTTTGGCTGGCGATCCAAAATTGGAAGGTCAAAAGTGAAGTTCCTCGGTTACGTCTAGGGAGACGCTCGATTTCGAGGCAATCGGATAGGGCCATGCCTTCTGCATAATGCAGTGCTTGCCGGTCGTCGTCGGCTGGAGGCCGTTGAGCTGGACGATCAAGCGATAGCTTTTTACGAGGCCTGCGGGTGGAGGAGGGCAGGAGCGAGCTTTGAGGATGTCGGTTGCGCGGGTCGAAACTTTCCGGATGGAGAAGTAGCGCCGTTTCCAGCGCTACAGTTCGCTTTTGCGATCGTATGCGGAGCCTTACAGCAGGAAATCAGCTTTTGTCAGTTTAAGAGCGTCGTCAAAGTGGAGGACGAAGTTTGCCTTCCCATTTCCATCGGTATCGCCGTAGATATAAGTGTCCGATGCCTTCTTCTCGTAGCGAAGCTCGCCCGCCTTGTCGTGGAATCCGTCGGACTTGATGAACGTGAAAGCCTGATTTCCGCCCTTCCTCGTGTTGGCGTCGATCGCAGAGAGGTCGATGATGTCCTTCTGCGATTGCGAGAAGTCGAAGATCGTATCGGTTGCTGTTTTGGAGGTGTTCAAATTGGTCTTTGATTTGAACACAAAGGTGTCTTTGCCGCTGCCGCCATAGAGATCGTCGGCCCCACTGCCTCCGTATAGCGTGTCGTTACCCTTGTACCCCTTGAGCTTGTCGTTGCCGCCTCCGCCGGAAAGCGTGTTGATGCCAGCGTTGCCGAGGATGGTATTGTTCAGGGTATTCCCCGTGCCATTGATCTTGCTGCTACCCGTCAGCGTCAGGTTTTCGACATTGGCGGCAAGGGCGAAGGAAACTGAAGCCTTGACGAGATCGGCGCCCTCGCCCGCTTTTTCGACCACTTCGTCCTTGACGCTGCCGATCACATACGTGTCGTTGCCCTTGCCGCCGATCATTCGATCTGCGCCCGCCTTACCGTCGAGCGTGTTGTCGGCTCTATTGCCGGTCAGGATATTGGCGGAGCCGTTTCCGGTGCCGCTGATTGCAGTGCCGGTTAATCTCAAATTCTCGACATTGGAGACGAGTGTATAGCTGAGCGAGGATTTGACCAGATCAGTGCCTTCGCCCGCCCGCTCCACGACAGTGTCTCCGGTATGATCAACCACATAGGTATCGTCGCCCGCGCCGCCGCGCATTTTGTCGGCGCCGGTCTTGCCATCGAGCGTGTCCTTGCCGGCATAACCGTAGAGTATGTCGTCGTGGGTGCTGCCGTTCAATACGTCGTTGCCCGAGGTTCCCTTGAAGATGTCCGGAGAAATACCGTTGACCGTCATCGTCACATAGGCCGTCTTGGTGCCGCCGTTGCCATCCGAGACGGTGTAGCGGATGAGGACCGTGCGTGTTTCGCCAGCTGCGATATTCTGGTTCGGCGCGGTCGTCGGGTCGTAGAGGAGCCTGCCGTCGTCATCGATGAAAACGGAGCCGAAACCGGTACGGACCGAGGCGGCAGTGACAGCCAGTGTGTCGCCAACATCCACGTCTTGTGCGGTGGAGAGCACGTCGATGAGAACCGACGCGTTCTCGAAGGTCGATACGGTCGTGTTCACCGGTATGGTCGGGGTATCGTTGGTGTTGGTGACGGTTAGCGTGAAGGTGGAGCTGGCCGATAGGCCGCCTGCGTCGGTTGCCGTCACCACGACGCTGATCTCGCCGACATCACCGTTGGCAGGCGTGCCCCAGAAGGTGCGGGTCGCGGGATCGAAGGTCAGCCAGCCCGGCAGCGCATCTCCGTCTTCGAGCGTGGCGCTGTAGGTCAGCGTGTCGAGCGTGTTTGCATCGGCAAAGGTAGAGGCCGGAACGGTGAACGAGAACGATTTGTCTTCGGTTGCCGGCTGGTCGGCAATGCGACTCTCAACCGTCGGACCGTCGTTCAGCCAAAACGTGCGCTGATAGACACCCAATTGGCTCCCGTCCTGACGATTGGACGTCCAAGTGACGACCCAGCCGCCGTTCGACAGTGCTGTGATTCGCGGATCGTACTGAATACCCGCCGTATAGGAATTAACCTGCGTTTCACTGCCGTGCGGTGTGCCGTCGGCTTGGTAGGCCTGCTGGTAAACGCCGGAGCCGGATCCGTCCTGACCATAGGACACCCATGTAACGACCCATCCGCCGTCCGACAGTGCTGTGATCTGCGGATCGGCCTGATTGTGCGTTGTATAGGAATTAACCTGCGTTTCACCGCCTTGCGGCGAGCCGTCGGCTTGGTAGGCCTGCTGGTAAACGCCATAGCCGGATCCGTCCTGACCATTGGACGTCCAAGTGACGACCCAGCCGCCGTCCGACAGTGCTGTGATCCGCGGACGGTACTGATTACCGGACGTATAGGAATTGACCTGCGTTTCGCAGCCTTGCGGTGTGCCGTCGGCGTGGTAGGCCTGCTGGTAAACGCCATAGCCGGATCCGTCCTGACCATTGGATTCCCATGTAACGACCCATCCGCCGTCCGACAGTGCTGTGATCTCCGGGTGATACTGACCACTGAACGCAGGGGAGTTAACCCGCGTTTCACCGCCTTGCGGTGTGCCGTCGGCGTGGTAGGCCTGCTGGTAAACGCCGGAGCCGGATCCGTCCTGACCGATGGACACCCATGTAACGACCCAGCCGCCGTCCGACAGTGCTGTGATCCGCGGATCGTACTGATCACCGGACGTATAGGAATTAACCTGCGTTTCACCGCCTTGCGGTGTGCCATCGGCTTGGTAGGCCTGCTGGTAAACGCCAGAGCTGGGTCCGTCCTGACCGATGGACACCCATGTAACGACCCATCCGCCGTCCGACAGTGCTGTGATCTGCGGATCGTACTGACTATACAGCGTATAAGAATTAACCTGCGTTTCGCTGCCTCGCGGTGTGCCGTCGGCGTGGTAGGCCTGCTGGTAAACGCCAGGGCCGGATCCGTCCTGGCTGGATCCTTCCAGGCCGGCGTCCACCCATGTAACGACCCATCCGCCGTCCGACAGTGCTGTGATCCGCGGACGGTACTGATTACCGGACGTATAGGAATTGACCTGCGTTTCACTGCCTTGCGGTGTGCCGTCGGCTTGGTAGGCCTGCTGATAGACACCCCAGCTGGGTCCGTCCGGAACATTGGACATCCACGCAACAACCCAGCCGCCGTCCGACAGTGCTGTGATTCGCGGGCTGGACTGCTCAGACACTGTATAGGAATTGACTCGGGTCTCTAGCCCGCTTGCGATTGCCATCGCGGCTCCCCCTGAATGAAACCCGATGTCATGCGTGACTGCGGGGTCTTGTGTCTAATGCCTCATGACGAGCATTCTTCCAGCTTTCGCTTTGCAAGCATCACTCAATGACGTGGCAGGAAATCAAAAGCAAAGCGGAAGCACAGCCATATAGTAATCGCCCATTCTTCTTCCCTTTCCATACTGCAATCTCTTCTTTGCAGAAAGTACCCGACGCGATTTTCTTCGCCTCTTCCCATTTGGTGTGTTCCCAAAAAACGCGACGACCCGCATCGATCTGGCGGACGAGGAAATCAAGCGAGTAGAGGCCGCCTGCTGTTTCTGGCATTCACGACAGGTGTCCTGAAAGAGTGACTATCGCTTGAAGCCGCCCGCACACGCCTCCGCCTTGACTCACTCGGCGAACTGTTGAATGACTGCGGCCTCGGCGCTGCGCTGCGGGTATGATGTAATGGTAGCCTGTCAGCTTCCCAAGCTGAACGCGCGGGTTCGATTCCCGCTACCCGCTCCAACCGGTTCAAGGTGTTTGGCCGTATTCTCTGTTCTTTTCTGGTGTGGGCGTCCGGTGAGCCGGTTTTGGTTGAGTGCGGATTTGGCGCAAGTTACGATACAGATGATTCATTTGTGACGTAACGGGCGAGGTATGAATGGCGAGGTTGATATCCTTGCGGGTGCCAAGCGATAGCGCCGATGGTCCACGGAACTGAAGCTTTTTGTATTGCAAGAAGCGTTCCGCGCGGAAGGTGGCGTTTCGGATGTAGCGCGCCGGCACGACGTTCTTCCGCAGCAGATTTACGCCTGGCGAAAGAAGCTCTTGCCCCCGAATTGAAATCTTCAGAGACCGCATCGTTCATACGGCAGCGTCCAGCGAACGCATTTCGCGTGATCGAGCGACCGCCGCAATATGTGCCCTGATCAGCAGGAAGAGCGGCGCAAGCAGAACGGACACGCGGCCGACCCAGTCCGTCATGATGGAGCGGGAGATGTCTATTCCCAGCCGGTCGTACATCTCGGATAGGCGGCAGAGCGGGATGTGATCGTCGGATTTGGCGGCCATGATATGCGCCAGGCAACCCCGGTCCCGGCTTGCCGCGCTCGATCGGCAGGATCGGCATTGCGCCTGCCGCTGTCGCATCGCAGTCACTGTAGATCATGCGTTTTTCAACATGGCGGACAATCTTGACGGGCACCGGCACGTGCCCCATCACCTGGGCCATCTTGTCAGCCGGCTTCAGGAACGATGTGCCACCACAGGTCGGATAAGTGCAAGGCGCCGCATAGACCCGCTCTTCGGTTGGAGGACTATCGGGCAATGGTTTGCGCTTCGGCTTGTCCGATGCGTCGTCCAACTCCGGCAAAGGAGCTTTCCTGGAGCGCATCTCAGCCTCGGTGCGGGAGGCCTCGATCTCCTCCGGCATCAGTTCAAATTGCTCGATCTTCCAGTCGATCTTTTCCGAAGAAGCGCCGTGCTGCCGATGTCGGAGCAGTTCCAGTTGCGCGCGCAGGAGCCCTAGAATGGAGTCGCGCTTGTTGACTTCTGCTTCCTGGCCCTCATGTTGCGCGACAAGCGCGCAAAACAGATAGCTCATCCTGACTGTCCAGCGGTGTTGTTTCAATACCCGCATGCATAGCCGATTTGCGTCCGAAGACTACGTGTTTAGTCCCGGAGTGTAATGGCTTATTGTTGCCGCGATCACAGGGGGAAGCCCTATGTATTTGATCCCACGGTTTGATGGTGCGATCCTGTCGAAGGACTGGAAGGTAGCGCTATGGGACAAGTTCGTCATGGCAGCGCCACGACCACGCGCGCCGTTAGAGCAGCAATACAGCGATCGCAAGCTTCGCCCGCGCAGCTGAGCCGGGAACTGGGCATCAATCCCAAGACGGTGGCAAAGTGGCGGAAATGTGCAACGGTCGAGGATATGAAGACCGGGCCAACGGAACCGCGCTCGACGGTTCTGACGCGGGCCGAGGAAACGACGGTCGTTGCGTTCCGGCGGCACATGTTGCTGCCGCTGGATGACTGCCTCTACGCGTTGCAGCCGTCGATCCCGCATCTGACACGCTCTACGCCGCACCGTTGGCTGCAACGACATAGAATCTCTTGGCGGCTGTCGTGCTTCCGCGTCCAGGATACCCGGCACCGGCGGAAGACTACAATCTCGCCATGATACCCGACATGATCCGCCGGTTCGGCTTGGGCACCGGTCTTTCCGATCATATGCTGGACAACACGACGGCAACCGCCAGCGTGGCGCTGGGCGCTTGCGTGATCGGAAAAGCATTTCACGATAGACCGGTCTCACGGCGGGCTGGACGACAGTTTTTCGTTGGAACCGGCGGAATTCACCGCGCTTTGTCAGGGAGCGAAGACTGTCTGGCATACGCTCGGCCGTGTAGATTGCGGACGCAAGTCGAGCGAGATGGGCAACGTCAAATTCAGGCGGTCACTCTATTTCGTAAGGGATCTGAAGGTGGGGGACATCGTGACGCCTGACGCCGTCAGAAGCGTGGGGCCGGATGCGGGCTTGCCCCCCAAGCACCATTCCGCCGTCGTGGGCAATCCTGTCGCGATTACCGTCTCCGCCGACACGCCGGCATCCTGGCAAGTCCTCGGGATCGAGCCGCGTTCAACGGCCTGAGCCGCCTCTGTTGCAATGCCGCGCAGGCCAACCTCCATATCCGGCAAGTTTCGGGTCAAATTTCCGGCGTTTTCGAAATAAAAACGTTTTTATTTTTCTTGAAAACGTTTTTATTCCTTGTTACGCTCCTTGCAGGATGGGGTGGAGCTTTTCGCGCGCTGCCCCAGGGATTTGTCGAGTGCCGGCCATTTGGGGGCGGTGCCGATGGTTGAGGAGGAAGAGATGAGGAAATTCGTTGCGACTTTGGCGCTGGCCGTTCTTGCGGCCGGAGGCGTCCATGCGGCCGATCTTGGCGGCAAGCTGCTGAAGGTCGGGTCCGACACGACGTCGCCGCCGATGGAGAGTATCGACCCGGCAAGCGGGCAGATCGTCGGCTTCGATGTCGATGTGGTCAATGCCATCTGCGCCAAGATCAACTGCCAGGCGGAATTCGTCACGACGGGCTGGGACGGCATCTTCGCTGCACTCGACCAGGGCAATTTCGATCTCGTTGCTTCCGGCGTCTCGATCACCGATGAGCGCAAGAAGGCGATGGATTTCTCCGAGCCCTACATCATCAACAGCCAGGCCGTGCTGACGCGCGCCGAAGACCAGGGCATCACGCTCGAAAAATTCAAGGCCGAGGGCAGGAGGCTTTCCGCCCAGGCCAATACGACGGATGCGCAGGTCGCCGAAGGCGTCGTCGGCAAGGAAAACGTCGCTGCCTATGACAGTTTCAGCGCTGCGATCATCGCGCTCAAGAACAAGGACGTCGATGGCGTCGTGATCAATGGCGCGAATGCCGCCGCCTATGAGCGGGAGTTCGCCGGCGAGCTCGTCGCCTCCATCAAGAATCTCGAATCCGATCCTCTCGGTCTCGTGTTTCGCAAGAGCGACGAGAATGTCGCGGCCTTCAACGAAGGGCTGAAGGCGATCAAGGACGACGGCACGCTCGACCAGATCATCGCCAAATACTGGGGCCTGAAGTAAGGTTCTTCCGCCGGAGGGGCCATAGGCGCTTCCGGCGGTTCTTTCCAATCCCGAGATGGTTTCCGATGGCGCAGATTTTGCCCCGGAACGTGAAAAAGCAAGAAGAGGGCCTCGACGCCGCGTGGCGCGACGCCTTGCGCCGGAGGCCGGAATGTCGTTTGTCAGAAGCGTGAGACCCAGCAATCTGGTGATCCTCGCCGCGCTGCCCTTCATTGTCTATCTGTTTGCCTCCTCGCCGGATTACCAGCGCTCGCTGCGGGCGATCCTGGGCGTCGAACTCGGGTCGGGCGTCCTGGTCCCGGGCTTCCTGCTGCTGGCCGTCGCCTTTTCCGCCGGCTTTGCCGTTCTTCTCCTTTCGCGCCGGAAGGCGGCCCGACCTCGGCTGACGCTCGCCGCAGGGCTCATCGGGCTTTTGGCGACGGCGGCGATCCTCGCCGGCGATCTCGTTCATCCCTTCATCGCGTCGGTGGTCGCCAACGGCGTCGATCCGTTCAAATCCGATCTCGTCGTCAAGGGCGCGACGCCCCGTCAGCTGACGGACGCCGCCGACCTCCTGGTGCGCGGTGTCGAGGCCTGGATCTGGCCCCTCTATGCGGTGCTGCTGCTGGCCGGTCTGGGCCTCACCTTTGCCGGCAGCCGCGCGCCGGTTCCGTCCGAAAGCGTTGCACGCCGGGCAGGGGCGTGGATCCTCGGTGCGGTCAATGGCGCCGGCCTGGTCTTCGTTTTCCTCTTTGCCCATCTCGCTTTCGCCTCGGGTCTCGCCACTACCATCCGCGCGGCGATCGCCGCCTATATCCTGGCGGCCATTCTCGGTCTCGTCTGGGTGGGACTCTTGAAGCTGCGTTATTCAAGGCAGAGCCTTCTGCTCTTCATCGGCATGACAGCGCTCTTCGCGGCGTTGTCGGCATGGTTCCTTATGCAGCCGCGCGACAACTACGTGCTCGCCGGCACGCTGGACGGCAAGATCGGCATCGTCACCAACACGCCCGCCAGCCTGATCAGCGCCGTGCGCTTTGGCCGCTATGACGGCGGGCCGACGACGGAAACGCCGGTGCGCACCTTCGTCACCCCCGAGCAGGCGGTCGAGACCGTCGCGAAGAAGGAGGATGTCAGCGGCGCGCTGCTGCCGGCCGCAGCGGTTCCCGCCGACTGGCCGCGCCTCTGGCAGGTCGAGGCACTGAACGACCGAGACCGGGCGGCTGGCATCACCTTCGCCGTCGTTGCCATCGCGCTCGGCCTCCTGACACTCGGCGGCTTCCTGCATCATCGCCATCCCCTGTCGATCGGTTCGGAATTCATCGTCGATACGATCCGCGGCATCCCCATGCTCGTCATCGTGCTCTATGTCGGCCTGCCGCTGTCGGGTGCCTTGAAGGACGCGACGGCGGGTGTGTTCGATCCGCCGAACCTGGTGCGCGGCATCGTCGCCATGGCGATCGCCTATTCCGCCTATCTCGCCGAGATTTTCAGATCGGGCATCAATGCCATTCCGGCCGGCCAGATCGAGGCCGCATCCAGCCTTGGGCTCAACCGCTGGCAGACGGCGCGGCTCGTCATCCTGCCGCAGGCCTTCCGTATCGTCATTCCGCCGCTCGGCAACGAGCTTATCGCCATCCTGAAGGACACGTCGCTGCTGTCGATCCTGTCGATCCGCGACATCACGCAGCGTATGCGCGAGTTCCAGTCGGCGAGCTTCCTGCCCTTCGCCCCCTATAATTCGGCGGCCATCCTCTACATCCTGCTGACGCTGGCGGCCGCGAGCCTCGTCAGCCTGATCGAGAAGAAATATGATGTCAAACACCGCTGAGAAGGATGCCGGAACGGTGCTTGTCACCGGCGCCGGGCGCGGTCTCGGCCGAACGCTCGCCGCGCTCTATGCGGCGGCTGGCTTCCGTGTCATCGCCTGCATGCGGCAAGCGACGGAGGGCGCGATGCCACTCGACGTGGCGGATGCCGGTTCCATCGCAATGCTCGGCGAAAAGCTCGCCGGCCAGCCGATCGACATCGTCATCAACAATGCCGCGATCCGCGGCGATACCGGTGGCCTTTCTTCGCTGGAGGAGGGGGATTTCCTGGAAGTCATGCGCATCAACGCGCTCGCCCCGCTGCTTGTCGCCCGCGCGCTTCGGCCGAACCTCTTGGCCGGCAGGCGCAAGGTGCTCGTCAACATCGGTAGCCGCGCCGGCTCGCTTGAGGAAGGCACGCTCGACGATGACGACGGCGATTATGCCTATCGCTGCTCCAAGGCGGCGCTGAACATGGCGACGGTCAAGCTCGCCCAGGATTTCCGCGGCGACGGCATCGCCGTCATCTCGCTGCATCCCGGTTGGGTGCGCACCGATATGGGCGGCGAGGAAGCGGCCATCGATGTCGGCGTCAGCGCCGCGGGTCTGAAGATGCTGATCGACGGGACGACGCTGGCGCAGACCGGAAGCTTCCGGGCTTACGACGGCCGGGCCGTGGCGTGGTGACGGCGTCGATCGAGAATTAAATACGCGAGACCAAGGTTCAATCGCGATCGTAACGATGGCGGCGTCCCAAGCGCCGTTGATGACAAGGATACTGCACGTGCATAAGCCGCTGACCAGACAGAACCGTTTCGACGCCGGTCGACAGACGACCGGAATGCTGGAGCTTGGTGTCTGCTATTATCCGGAACAGTGGCCGCGCGAAAAATGGGACGAGGACGCCCGCCGCATGGTGGACCTCGGCCTTGCCTGGGTGCGCATCGGTGAATTCGCCTGGTCGCATATCGAGCCGCAGTCCGGCACCTTCCAGTGGGAATGGATGGACGAGGCGATCGAGGTGCTCGGCTGCGCCGGCCTCAAGGTCATTCTCGGCACACCGACCGCCGCGCCGCCGAAATGGCTGGTCGATCGTTACCCGGATATCCTGGCCGTTGACGCGCGCGGCGTGGTGCGCAAGTTCGGCGCACGCCGGCACTATTGTTTTTCCAGCCGCCGCTACCGCGTGGAAGCCGCCCGCATCACCGAAGCGATGGTGCGCCGCTATGGCGAAAACCCCTTCGTGCACGCCTGGCAGACCGACAATGAATATGGCGATCACGATACGATCCACAGCTACTCCGACGAGGCGAAGCACGGCTTCCGCGAATGGCTCGCCGCCCGCTACGGCACGATCGAGGAGATGAACCGCGCCTGGGGCACGCAGTTCTGGAGCATGCACTACAACGGTTTTGACGCGGTGGACCTGCCCAACAACCTCGTCGAGGAGCCGACCCCGACGCATCTCGTCGATTACTTCCGCTTCTCGTCGGACCAGGTGAAAAGCTTCAACAAGGCGCAGGTGGATATCATTCGCCGGCATTCGCCGGGCCGCCCGGTCACGCACAATTTCATGAACCAGAATACCGACTTCGACCATTACACGGTCGGCGAAGACATCGATATCGCCTCCTGGGATGTCTATCCGCTGGGCGGGCTGATCAACGGCCGGCTCAGCGCGGAAGACAAGGCGCGCTATCTGCGCGTCGGCGATCCGGACCAGACGGCTTTCAATCACGATCTCTACCGCGCCGTCGGCCGTGGTCGGGTCTGGGTCATGGAGCAGCAGCCGGGGCCGGTGAACTGGGCCGCCCACAACCAGTCGCCCGCCGATGGCATGGTGCGGCTGTGGACCTGGCTTGCCTATGCGCATGGCGTCGACATGGTCTCCTACTTCCGCTGGCGCCAGGCACCGTTCGCGCAGGAGCAGTTCCATGCGGGGCTGCTGTTACCGAACAGCGAGGTGGATCAGGGTTATCTCGAAGTCGCGCAGGTAGCCGAGGAGATGATGTGCCTGCCTGAGGGCGAAATGCGTGAAAAAGCCGAAGTCGCCATCCTTCTCGACTACGAGTCGCGATTTGCCACCCGTGCCCTGCCGCAGGGCCAGGGTTACATCGCCTCGGCGATCGCTCTCGATTGGTATTCCGCCGTCGCCCGTCTCGGCGTGGATGTGGATTTCATCGGCCAGCATTCCGATCTCTCCGGCTACAGGCTGGTACTCGCGCCCGATCTCGTCATTCCCGATGCGTCGTTCGTTGCTCGCCTCAAGGCCTCCGGCGCCAAGGCGCTGTTTGGCCCGCGCAGCGGCAGCAAGACGCGCGACATGCACATCCCCGCCGACCTGCCGCCCGGCCCACTTGCCGATCTCATCGATTTCCGCGTGACACGCGTCGAATCCCTGCCCGAATATCACAGCGAGCCCGTTCTCTACGGTAATACCAGCCATCCGGTGACGGGTTGGCGCGAGCTGATCCGGACGAGCGAGACGGTGCTGGCGACCTTCGAGGGAGAACATCGCCAGGGCATGCCCGCCATCATCGGCAACGAGCGCACGCGCTATGTCGGCACGTTGCCGCGCGGCGAGTTCCTGTCCAAGCTGATGGGCGATACGCTCGGCTGGGCGGATATCAAGAGCTTGCCCGATCTCGGCGATCTCCGCCTGGCCCGGCGCGGCAATCTGCATTTCGCCTTCAACTATGGCAATGCGTCGGCTCTCGTGCCGGCGTCGGCAACGGCCGAATTCCTTGTCGGCGGGCGGGAACTTGCGCCCGTCGGAGTGGCGATCTGGACGGAGAAGCCCTGATCCGAGCCCTCTATCCGGCGTCCGCCACCGGCTCGGCGCGTAATGGCGTCTGCGCCGGGCGGTGCGCGGTCTTGTTCCAAAAGAACGGATTGCTGCGCAATTCCCGCACCGCACGCCAGGCGGCAAGCGACATCAGCAGCCAGTAGAAGGGCGTCAGTGCCCAGCAACGGCCTGCCGCATCGCGTTCGCCGGGTGTCATTCCAGCGCGGCCGAGCGCCACGAAGATCGCATAGCTGCCGAAGATGTTGACGATATCGACGGCGATGAGGGTGATTTCGAAGGGGCCCGCGACATGGGCGGATTGCCCGAAAAGCTGCCAGGCGATCACGCCGACATAAACGAAGAGCAGCGGATGGGCGAGCGAGGAGAGGATCAGCCCGCCGATCAGCACCTGGAAGACGATGCACGGCCAGAGGCCCATGTCGCGCATGAGCTGCGAAGGCCGCCGCATCAGCACCAGCCAGGTCTGCAACCAGCCCTTGAACCAGCGTGTGCGCTGTCCGAGCCATGCCGACGTCGTCGTGGGTGCTTCCTCATAGGTCGGCCGTTCGATCGTGCCACAGCGGTAGCCGAGCCGGTAGAGCCGCATGCCGAGATCGGCGTCCTCGGTAACATTGTACGGATCCCATCCGCCCACCTCCTGCAGCACGCGGGTGCGAAAATGGTTCGACGTGCCGCCGAGCGGCATCGGCAGCCGGGCGGCGGCGAGCCGCGGCAGCAGCACGCGGAACAATCCGGCATATTCGAAGGCGAAGAGAGCGCTCAGCCAGCTTTCGCGCGCATTGGTGATGACGAGCGGCGCTTGCAGGCACACGATGTCGGACGGCCCGGCCTCGAAGGTTCGCCAGGCTTCGTCGAGTTGCAGCGGATCGATCCGGTCTTCCGCATCGTAGATGACAAGATATGCGCCGCGCGCGGCGCCAAGCGCATAGGAGAGCGCCTTCGGCTTGGTGCGCGGATGGCCCGGCGGCACGGCCACGATCTCGTATTGCCGGCCGAGACGGATAGCGGCGAGCGCCGAAAGCGTCGCTTCGTCGTCCGCCTCGCAGATCAGTTTGATGTCGAGGCAGGCGGCGGGCCAGGCGAGCCGGTTCAGCGTTTCGACAAGCTGCGGCACAACCGCCGCCTCGCGGTAGAGCGCCACGAATACCGAGTAGACCGGTCGCGGTCCGGTCGATGGAATGCCGAGGGCCTGGTCCTGTTGTTGTCTGCGCTTTGCAAGCAGGGCGAGGAAGCGGATGAGGAAGGACGCGAGGAAGAGGAGGCTGAGCACGATGTGCAGGAGAAGCGAGGCGATGACGGGCTCTGTGATGGCGAGCGCCAGAAGGGTGGTGAGAATCGTGCCCATGTAGAAACCCTGCCGCCCCCACAGGGTGATGCGGGCGCTCGCCTCCGGCAGGGTGGCGAACAGTCGATCGACGGTCTCGCGCAGGCGTCGCGTGCGACCTGCCTGCCAGAGCGCCGTCCGCAGCGCCGAGGGGGTGGTCGCCGCCAGCATGGTGCGCAGCATGGGGGAAAGATCGAGCCGCTCATTGAGGGATTCGATCCGGTCGGCGCTGGGTACGATCGCGGTGATCGGCGGGCGCGCCGGATGGTGGATCCTGACGATGCTCGGTTCGACCAACTGGCTGTCCGCGCCGGGCAGGTCCTCCACCTGTGCCGGATCCAACCGGGACAGGAAGGGCAGGTGCAGGATTTCGGCAAGCGCCTCGTAGTAGGTGTCCTCCTTCAGGACACCGCTTGCCAGCAGCTCCGCCTCCAGCGTCGTGCCATGCCTGCTGGCGCGCACCAGCATGCCGGAAATCAGCGACTTGGACAGTCCGAGCCGGCGGAAAAGCCGCGCTTCCGCCATCAGGCGTGGGGGAATTTGCGGCTCGTCGCCTGGGCGGACAGGGCCGGTCGGCAGGATGCCGATTGCGGTGGCGAAAGCGATGTCGTCGGGATATTCTGCCAGTCGCATGCAGCCGTCGCTGCCGCGTGAGCGGCTGCGCCCCCTTTAAACCCCAAGTTGATTGTAATGTGGCACAGAGCAATTTCATCCCTTAAATCCTATGGGTTTTTCGCACTCTGCCTGTTGATGGGGGCAACAAATCCGCCGGTTGCGTTTGCGCAGGAGAAACCCTCGGTCGATCTGCCGATCCTGTTCGACACGCGCGAACGCATCGCAAAGCCCGATCTATCGGGTATCGTGCGCCTGCGGTTCCTCACGACCGTGGACTTCCCGCCCTTCAATTTCATCGACCAGACCGGCAAACTCGCCGGCTTCCATGTCGATCTGGTGCGCGAAATCTGCCGGGAACTCGCGCTGATGGAAAAGTGCCAGATTCAGGCTGTGACCTTTCCGGAACTGGAAAAGGCACTCGTCGACGGGAATGGCGAGGCCGTTGCGGCGGGCGTCGCCGTCACGGCGGAACTACGCGAGCGTTTTGCTTTTTCGCGCCCCTTCATGCGCCTGCCGGCACGCTTTGCCGTGGCGAGAAAGGCTCCACCATCCGGCGAGACCGCGGCCGCGCTCGAGGGCAAACGTGTTGGCGTCGTGACGGGAAGCGCGCATGAAGCGATACTGAAAGCCTTTTTCCCGGGCCTGCGGGCGGAAGTCTTTGCGGACCGTGCAGCGCTGCTGACCGCCCTCAGGGACGGCAAGCTGGACGCGGTCTTTTCCGACGGCATGCAGCTCGCCTTCTGGACGAACGGCACCGAATCGGCGGGCTGCTGCCGGCTCTTCGACGGTCCCTATCTGTCGGAGCCGTTCCTCGGCGAGGGGCTGACGATCATGCTGCGCAAGCAGGATTCAGCCCTTGCGACCGCCATCGACCACGCGCTGTTGGCGCTGTCGCGCAATGGCCGCCTGCAGGAAATCTACCTCCGCTACTTCCCGGTCAACCTCTACGGCGGCTGACCGGCCGCCGCTTACTGGCTTGCCCAGATGATGCGGGCGATCCAGTCGATTTCGTCGATGTCGAAGCTGCGGTTGGGGTGCTCGGGATTGAGCGAGACGAGATCGATCGTGCGCGGTGTCTGGCGATGCAGCACCTTCGCCATGACCTCTCCCTCGCGGGTCTTGACCACGACGCGGTCGCCACGGCGTACCTGGGCGCCTGGCTCGACGATCAGCACGTCGCCGTCGCGGTAGAGCGGCATCATGCTGTCGCCCTGCACCTCAAGCGCATAGACGCCGGCCTTGCGATCGGGCGAGGCGGGAAATTCCACCACGTCCCAGCCCTGGCCCGCCGGAAAGCCCCCATCGTCGAAGAAGCCGCCCGCGCCCGCCTGCGCGAAGCCGAGAAGCGGAATGGTGCCCGCCTGTGGCGGAAAGGCGCCCTGCGGCAGGGCGGCATCGCGTATCGTACTGGCCAGGAATTCGTCGATCGAGGCGCCCGTCGCGTCGAGCACCTTGGCGATCGATTCCGTCGAGGGCCAGCGCTGGCGGCCGTCCACCCCCTGGCGTTTGGATTTGTTGAAGGACGTCGGGTCGAGCCCCGCGCGGCGCGCAAGGCCGGAGGGCGAGAGCTGGTTGCGCTCGGCAAGGGCGTCGATCGCTGCCCAGATCCGGTCGTGGGAGAACATGCTTGAGAAACCCTGCCAAGGCGGCGGACCGGCTTCTGCCGGTCCGATAGACCGGAAGCATATCGGAGGAGATGGGTCGAGTAAAGAAAAAAGGATTATTTTCCTTTTTTGTCGATATCTGCCTTTTCGGCGGCGCGCCGGCGGGCGACCACGCTTTCGCGCCAGATGGTGAACATGCCGGCGGCGACGACGATGATCGAACCAGCGATCATGTTGATGTTCAGCGTTTCGCCGAAGATGCTGACGCCGATGATCGCCGCCAGCACGACCTGGAGATAGGTCAGTGGCTGGACGGCGGCCGCGTCGAGCAGATCGTAGGCCCGGATCAGGAAATAGTGGCTCGACATGCCGGTGATGCAGAGCAGCCCCATCCACAGCCAGTCGACAGGGGCAAGATTGGTCCAGAAGAAAGGCCCGACGAGGGAGATCGCCGCAGCACCCGCCACGCCGGTGTAGAAGAAGCTTGTCGAGGCCGTATCATCCCGGCTGACAAGGCGCGTTGCGATCACATAGAGCGCAAATATCAACGCGGATGCGAGCGGCAGCAGCACGGAGAGGTCGAAGTCGGTGCCGGCGGGGTTGAGGATGACCAGCACGCCACACAGGCCGACGCCGATCGCCGTCCAGCGCCGCCAGCCGACGCGCTCGCCGAGCAGCGGCATCGACAGCAGCGCGACGAAGATCGGCCCCGATGCCAGGAGCGCCTGCGAATGGGCGAGGCCAACGGTGGTGAAGGCGGTGATGGTGATGACGATCTGGACGGCGAGAAGAATGCCGCGCAGGATTTGCAGGATCGGCCGCTTCGTCGCCGCGGCGACTTTCAAACCACCCGGACTGCGTGCGCCCAACGCCATGGCGAAGGCGGCAAAAGCCCAGAAGCGCAGCATCGCGATAAAGACAGGCGGATAGGCGCTGCCGAGATGTTTCGAAATGGCGTCCTGCAGGCTGAAGATCAGGATCGCAAGCAGGGTGAAGCCGTAGCCGAGTCGTTTGGAATCCATGGTCCGCGCATATACCCGTCCCGCCGTGCTTGCACGTGTAAACTTGTGCGTCTCCGGACTTTTCGCGGTGGTTTGCGAGACAGGATACAGCGGGTGGGAAAAATTTCCTCCCCCGTGATTTCCTGCCACTTTCGCGGCGTCGAGCGGCGCGCTATCAAGGACGAGGCGCGCCTTCGCCGTGCCTCGAGGTTCCTTCCGTGCAAAAGACCGTCTCTTCCGGCATTCTGCTGACGTCATTCGCCTATTTCCTGTTTTCCGTGCAGGACGCCTCCGTCAAATGGCTCGTGGTGGCTCTGCCGGTCTGGCAGATCCTTTTTGTGCGCAGCGTCACGATCTTTTTGCTCTGTTTCGCCTTTGGCGGGCGCCCGATCCTTCGGGCCGCGCGTCATTCGCCCGTGCTGAAGCCGCTCTTCCTGCGCAATCTCCTGCTATTGGCCGCCTGGCTTTCCTACTATACGGCGGCGCGCGATCTCGGGCTCGCCGAATTGACGACGCTCTATTATGCCTCGCCGATCGTCATGACGATCCTTTCGGTGCCGATCCTCGGCGAGAAGGTGCCGGGCTACCGCTGGCTTGCCGTCGCGACCGGCTTCGTCGGTGTGGTGATCGCCTGCGGGGTCGCGGTCAAGGGGATCGAGCTGTCGCTGCCCGTCTATCTCGCCTTGCAGGCCGCCATCTTCTGGGCGATCGCGACGGTGCTTCTGCGCAAGACGGCGCTGCAGGAGCGCACACAGGTGCAAATGGTCATATCGAGCGGCCTGTTCGTCCTCTACACAGCGATGGTCGTGCCCTTTGTCTGGCAGCCGATATCGGCCCTCGACCTCGCGCTGATGGCTGGAACGGGCGTGCTTGCCGGCATCGGCCAGTTTGCACTGTTCGAGGGCATGCGCCGCGCGCCGGTTTCCGTGCTGGCGCCCTTTGAGTACACCTCGCTGGTCTGGGCTTTCGCGCTCGGCTATCTCATCTGGAGCGACGTGCCCGGCTCGAACGTCTTCGTCGGCGCGGTTCTGATCTTTTCCGCCGGCTTGATCATCATTGCCACTGAGCGGTTCGGAGGGCGTTTCCGGGTTCGCACATGAGCGTTAAGGGGTGAAACAACCAAAAGATTCCCTGCTTTTCCGGCTTCGCCGGTTGCAAGCAGGCACTGTAACGATATTGTCGCCGTCCTGTAGACGGCGCTAACCGGGGGGTGGAATGCCGATATCGAACGCCGCATTCGTGCGCTCGACTATCATCCTGTTGATTGCAGGCATGATCTCGTTGCTCGGCATTGTCGGCACGTCGCTTTGGCTCGTCAGCAAGGTGCAGACCTATTTTGCCGAGCTGGTCGATGTGCGCGAAGTGCGCAGCTCCGCCGCCGATCTGTTGTCCACGCTGAAAGACGCCGAGACGGGACAGCGCGGTTTCGTCATCACCGGAGAGGTGAGTTTCCGCGAGCCCTATGACGACGCATTGAAGGCCGTGGCCGAACGGCAGCGGCTGCTTGGCGAAAAGGCTACCAGCTTCCCCGCCTATGCCGAGCGTATCCCCGAGATAAACCGCCTCGTTGCCGACAAACTCGCAGAGCTTGCCGAAACGGTTTTGGCTGTCGAAAGCGGGCAGGCGGCGAATGCCGTCACGCTCGTCAAGACCGACCGCGGCCGCCAGCTGATGGATCAGCTCCGTGACCAGATCGGTGACATCATGGCCGATGCGGATCGTCGTCTGGAAGCGGGCGTGATCGATACGCTGTGGTCGGCCGGCGCGCTCCGATGGACGACGATTATCGGGGCGATTGCCATCATCGGCGTCATGGGTGGAGCAGCCATGGTCGTTGCGCAATATACCCGTGATGTTCTTGTCGCCCGTCGCGAGGTCGAGACGCTGAACGCCACGCTGGAAAAGCGCGTCGATGAGCGGACGGAGGAGCTGATCCGCGCCAACCAGGAAGTCCAGCGCTTCGCCTATATCGTCACCCACGACCTGCGCGCGCCCCTCGTCAACATCATGGGCTTTACCAGCGAGCTGCAAGCCTCGCTCTCCGCCATCCAGGGCTACGTGCTGGCCGATGAAAAGCCGCCGAGCGTGGACGATATCCTCGAGGCACGCCGTGCCGTTTCCGAGGACCTGCCGGAGGCGATCGGCTTCATCCGCTCCTCCACCAAGAAGATGGACGGGCTGATCAACGCCATCCTGAAGATCTCGCGCGACGGGCGACGCGAACTCAAGATCGAACGCGTGGATATCAAGGCGCTCGTCGAGACAGGGGCTGCCGCGCTCACCCATCAGGTCAGCGAATCCGATGGCGAGATCACCATCGACGAAAAACTGCCGACCGTCATTTCCGACCGGCTGTCGCTCGAGCAGGTGTTCGGCAACCTGTTCGACAATGCCATCAAGTATCAAGCGCCGGATCGGCCGCTGCGCATTTCCGTCAAGGCGCGCAATGCGGGCCGGGCCGGCTTCACTATCGAGTTCACCGACAATGGCCGCGGCATCGCGCCGGAGGACCACGAGCGGGTCTTTGAACTGTTCCGCCGCTCCGGTGCACAGGACATGCCCGGCGAAGGTATCGGCCTGGCACATGTGCGTTCACTGATGCGCAATCTTGGCGGTGATATTGTCGTTAGATCCGAACTCGGGCAGGGGACGACCTTCGTGCTTCGTCTGCCGCCCGACCTCAGCAAAGTTGTCAGGAGTATGCAGGCATGAACGGACTGGGCAAGGAAGTCACAATAGTCATGATCGAGGACGATGAGGGCCATGCGCGCCTCATCGAAAAGAACATTCGCCGCGCCGGCGTGCACAACGAGGTCGTACCCTTCACCAACGGCACGGAAGCGCTCGATTTCGTGCTCGGCAAGGATCGCTCGGGTCTCGCCAGCGCCGGCAGGTTCCTGCTGATCCTGCTCGATCTCAACCTGCCGGACATGTCGGGCATCGACATCCTGCAGAAGATCAAGACCAACACCCACACCAAGCGCCTGCCGGTGGTCATCCTGACGACGACGGATGACGAGCGGGAAATCCAGCGCTGCTACGATCTCGGCGCCAATGTCTACATCACCAAGCCGGTCGAATACGAAAGCTTTGCGCATGCGATCCGCCAGCTCGGCCTGTTCTTCTCCGTGATCCAGATTCCCGAGACGCAGTAAATGAAGGAAGGCCCCGTCCGCATCCTCTATATCGACGACGACCCGATTCTTGCCCGGCTTGCGGAGCGCGCGCTCGGCCGCCTCGGTTATGAGGTGTCGCATGCGGAGGATGTGGAACGCGGCCGCACGCTTTTTGCAGAGGGCGGTTTCGATACCGTTGTGCTCGACCATTTCCTGAAATCCGGTACCGGCCTTGCCTTTCTTCGGGAGCTTGCCGATGCGCCGGGTGCGGTTCCTGTCGTCTATGTGACGGGATCGAGCGATGCGCAGGTCGCCGTCGAGGCCCTGAAGGCCGGTGCGGCGGATTATGTCATCAAGTCTGTCGGCGACGACTTCATGCCGCTGCTCGCCAACGCGCTCGGCCAGGCACTGGAGAATGCGGAACTGAAGCGTGCGAAGCTGAGGGCCGAGCAGGAAATCCGCGACGCCAAGGAGCGGGCCGAAGTGCTGCTCACCGAAGTGAACCACCGTGTCGGCAATTCGCTGGCGCTCGTCGCCGCCCTGATCCGGTTGCAGATGTCGAGCGCGTCCAACGAGGCGGTGAAGGGGGCGCTCGCTGAAACGCAGGCCCGTATCACCGCGATCGCCGGCATCCATCGGCGACTCTACACGTCCGAAGATGTGCGCAATGTCGATATGGGCGCCTATCTCGGCACGCTGCTGTCCGAACTCGACACCTCCCTGCAGGGGCAGGGCCGCAATGTGCGCCTCAACCGTGTGCTGGAGCCGCTGCACGTGCCGACCGACCGCGCCGTCTCGCTCGGGGTCATCGTGACGGAGCTCGTCACCAACGCCTTCAAATACGCCTATGGCGAGGCCGGCGGCGAGGTGCGCGTCGGCTTTACCCGTCTCGATCCTGACAGCGCACTGCTCTTCGTGGAGGACGACGGCATCGGCTGGCGCGGTGAAGGCCCCGTACGGGGCACGGGCCTCGGCACCAAGATCATCGGCGCGATGGCCTCCAGCCTCGGTGCCAAGCTTGATTATGCCAGCCGTGTCGCGGGTACGCGGGCGGAACTGCTGGTGCGGATGACAGACGCAGCGCGGCTGGCGTAAGCGCACACCATTCCGCAGCTTATCCATCTCACACCATCGCAACCCGCACAGCGTAGCGAAGCGACAAAAAACCCGGACGCAGGGACATCCGGGTCTTCGGGGAGGTCGATGAAGCCAGGGATCAGCGGCAGACCTTGATGCGCTTGATGATCACATTGCCGTAGTAGTCGTAGGACTTGATCTTCTTGATGAAGCAATAGGGCTGATAATCGTCGCTGTAGTAGCCGGCCTGCGAGGGGGCGGCGAAGGAGACGGCGGCGACGAGGGCGACAGTGGCGGAAACGATGATCTTGCGCATGGGTCTCTCCTGATCGATTTAGGATGAGTCTCTCTCATCCAGCGATCGGAAGGTCGCATATCCTCTCACGGTCTCGCTGTTCCCGATGGAACAGGAAACGGCAAAAGGGGGGGCATGTTCGGGGATATCGTCCGTATCGCGAGCCATCAGGCCCGGATGGTCACGCCTTTTTGGCGGCCGGGGTACGTTTGGTTTTGGCAGCCGGCCGGGCCGGTTCTTCGGCAGGCTCCTGCTGGAGGCGCAGTTCGCGCAGCCGTGCAGTCTTCTTTTCGCGTGCAGTGGCTTCCGAAGCGATGATGGTACGGGCCGTCTCATCCGTCGCTGCAGCCTTGTCACGGGCCGAAAGCTTGACGGGGTTGAAGAATTCTTCCTTGGTCGCGGTCATGATCTCTCCTTTCATGGAGCGATAGCCGGATAGGCGGGCCGGGCAGCATCATGCCGCCCGGCGCCGAAAACCCTACCGAGTGCGCACGGCCTTCTTGGGGGCCGGCAGCAGGCCTTCGCGCTGCATCTGCTTGCGTGCAAGCTTGCGCTGGCGACGAATGGCCTCGGCCTTCTCGCGGACCCGCTTTTCCGACGGCTTTTCGAACGCGCTGCGCGCCTTCATTTCGCGGAAAACGCCTTCGCGCTGCAATTTCTTCTTCAGGACGCGCAGCGCCTGATCGACATTGTTATCTCTGACGAGAACCTGCAAGTGATGTCCTTTCTCTCGCGGCCTATGCCGCATTCAGGGGCAAAAATTCGAATTCATGATCTGGCTAGGCCGCATCACTTCCCATTACGGGTGGTCAGCGGTTTTAGCCAGGGGCTTCCATTTCCGGGAACGGAAGCCGCTACGGTCTTGCGTGACGATGGTGCGGCGGTCTCATCGGCGTCGATATCGCTTTGCACGATCCGCCGCTCGAAGTTCTCGCCTTCAAGCCGCACGCGATACTGCACCTCGCCATGGTCCGCCGGCAAAACGCCAACGATACGGCAGGTGCGTTCGCCTGAAGCCTGACGCAACAGGCCAGCCTTTATCACGACACGATCGCCAATGGCATAGGTTTTTCGGCTCATGGCATTCTCCTTTGCGGAGTTTCCGCCAAGCTAACGCTTTGTCTTACGCAATTCCGAACCCAACCACGCTCAAGCATCGTTGCTGGAATTGTTTACCGGAAACAAAAAGGCCGGGCGTTACCCCGACCTCTCCCTGTCATTCGAACTCGACGCTGCCAGTACATCCGTGGTCAGCGAGGAGGAACGACAATCTTATGCGGCGCGAAGGTTGTCGGCCGAGTTCTTGCCGGACTTGCGGTCGCGGACGATCTCGTAGCTGATCTTCTGGCCTTCGTTCAGCGAGCCCATGCCCGAGCGTTCGACAGCCGAGATGTGCACGAAAACGTCGGTCGAACCGTCGTCAGGCTGAATGAAGCCGAAGCCCTTGGTGCTGTTGAACCACTTTACGACGCCTGTGTTCATAACGATATCCTTTCCATCACTAGTTTAAGCGGACGATGTTTTGTCCGTTATTGATCGATCTTGAAAGGAAATCTGACGGAGCCTAGTGGCTCATAGACAAAGGTCGCAAGCAATTTTCGATAGGCTCTATATAAAGTTTATTTTGAAAAACGCAATGGTTGGCGAAAAATTTTCTGAAAACGCTCGGTGGAAGTGCCCGAAAATACGAGGTTCTACCGGTTTTCATCCCGTTTGATTTGTCGCTCCGGGTATTTCTATTTTTCACGCCGCAGCTTGAATTGAAACCGAAAAGGGCGGCCCGAAGACCGCCCCTTGCCTGTATCTGCGATGCGCCGGTTCAGGCCGCCTTCTTGGTCTCGGGGGCGAAGCGGCCGTAGAAGGTCTCACCCTTCGCGGCCATGTCCTTCAGAAGGGCCGTCGGCTGGAAGTGGCTGCCGTATTTGGCGGCGAGCTTTTCGCAGAGCGCCACGAAGGTTTTGACACCCATGCCGTCGATATAGGACAGCGTGCCGCCGGTGTAGGGCGCGAAGCCGAAGCCGAGGATGGAGCCGACATCGGCCTCACGCGGATCGGTGACGATGCCCTCTTCCATGGTGCGGGCGGCTTCCAGCGCGATGGTGACGAGCAGGCGCTCCTTGATCACCTTGATATCGACATCGTCCGCCTTCTGCTGCGGGTAGAGGTCCTTCAGGCCCGGCCACAGCTTTTTCTTGGCCGGCTTCGGCGGGTAGTCGTAAAAACCCTTGCCGGCCTTGCGGCCAAGGCGACCTTCGCCTTCCACCAGCCTGGTCACCAGCTCCATGTGGCGCGGATCGACGGACTGCGGACCAAGGTCCGCGATGGAGGCCTTGAAGATCTTGTAGGACAGATCGACGGCGACCTCGTCGTTGAGCGACAGCGGGCCGACCGGCATGCCGGCCATCTTGGCGGCATTCTCGATCATCGCCGGCGGCACGCCCTCGATCAGCATGTCATAGGCTTCGGCCATGTAGCGGAAGACGCAGCGGTTGACGTAGAAGCCGCGCGTGTCGTTGACAACGATCGGCGTCTTCTTGATGGCGGCGACATAGTCGAGCGCGGTGGCAAGCGCCTTGTCGCCCGTCTCCTTGCCGAGAATGACTTCCACCAGCATCATCTTGTCGACCGGCGAGAAGAAGTGGATGCCGATGAACTGGTTCGGACGCTTCGAGTTCTTGGCAAGGCCGGTGATCGGCAGCGTCGAGGTGTTGGAGGCGAAGATGGCGTCTTCGCGCAGCACGGCCTCGATCTTCTCGGTGACCTCCTTCTTGACATTGCGGTCCTCGAAGACGGCCTCGATGACGAGATCGGCATCGGCGAGGTTGGCATAATCCGGCGTCGGCGTGATCAGGGAGAGCAGCTTCTCGCCGTCCTCTTTCGACAGACGGCCCTTGCCGATGGCGCCGGTGACGAGGCCCTCGGAATGGGCCTTGCCCTTGTCGGCGGCCTCCTGGTCGCGGTCAACAAGCACGACCGGAATGCCGGCAGCGGCAGTGACATAGGCGATGGAGGCGCCCATGAAGCCGGCGCCGACAACGGCGACCTTCCTGATCTCCGACTTCGGAACGCCGGCCGGGCGGCGCGCACCCTTGCCGAGCTCCTGCATGGAGATGAACAGCGACCGGATCATCGAGAAGGCTTCGGTCGTCTGGAGGATGTGCGTGAAGTAGCGCTGCTCGATCTTCAGGCCCGTCTCGAAGGGCACCTGAAGGCCTTCATAGACGCATTTGAGGATGGCGAGCGCGCCCGGATAATTGCCGGCGGTTTCGCGGCGCAAGATGGCGGGGGCAGCCGGCCAGAGCTGGGCGGAAGCGGGCGTCCAGATGCCGCCGCCGGGGGCTTTGAAACCCTTTTCGTCCCATGGCTGGACGGGCTTCAGGCCGTCCTTGATGAGCTGCTTGGCAGCCGGGATGAGCTGGTCGGGCTCGACCACCTGATGCAGGAGGTTCATTGCCTTGGCGCGGGCGGCCGTCAGCGACGAGCCGGTCGTCATCATCTGGAGAGCGTCCTGCGCATTGGCAAGGCGCGGCACGCGCTGGGTACCGCCAGCGCCCGGGAAGATGCCGACCTTGACTTCCGGAAGCGCGATCTTGACGGACTTGGCATTCGAAGCGACGCGGCCGTGGCAGGCGAGCGACATTTCGAAGGCGCCGCCCATGCAGGTGCCGTTGATGGCGGAAACCCACGGCTTGCCGCAGGTTTCGAGCTTGCGGAACAGCCAGGTCATGCGGCCGGTGGCTTCAAACAGCTTTTCGACGGCGGTCGACGGGTCGGTCGCCTTCGCGTCCTTCAGGAGGTCGAAGCTCGCTTTGATCATGGAGAGATCGGCACCGCCGGAGAAGGAGGATTTTCCAGAGGTGATGACCACGCCCTTGACGGTGCTGTCTGCCACCACCTGGTCGATGATCTTGTCCAGTT
Source organism: Shinella sp. CPCC 101442 (assembly GCF_024704725.1). GTDB lineage: Bacteria > Pseudomonadota > Alphaproteobacteria > Rhizobiales > Rhizobiaceae > Shinella. The sequence goes on from NZ_JALIQS010000004.1 coordinate 496,066, forward strand.
CGTCCATCACCTCGATGGTGAAGACGTTCATCGACTTGTCGGGCATGTCCCAGGTGACCAGCGCAATGCCGTCGGCGTCGGTCTCGATGGTGAAATTCTTGTATGCGCTCATGGTTTTCTCCCCCTCGGTAGAGAATGGGCTCAGTAGAGAATGGGTTCAATGTCCAGCGAGGCCTTGCCTCTGCCGCCATACGCCTGTTTCGTCGTGTTGATCGCAATGAGACGGCCGTCGCGCTCGAGGCGGATGGTGAAGCCCGGTGCGACCGCCTTGCGGAGCGCCGAGCGCTTCACCCGCATCGAAAAGCGGATGGAATGCCGGTTGCCCTTGCTGATGACCGTGGTCTGGGCGATGCGCCGTGCGACCACATCCATGATGCCCTGCTCCTCGAGCCGGATCGTCAGCCGGCCGACCGGAACCGGACCGCTCGCCACATTGGTGACGGTGCCCGACAGGACGAAGCTGTCACTTGCCTCGGCGGAGGAAGCGACGAGGCCTGCCCCGATGAAGGCGAGGAAGCTGCGGCGGGTCGGGTTCGTCATGCTCAGACCCGCTCGATGATCGTCGCGGTGCCCATGCCGGCGCCAATGCAGAGCGTGACGACGGCGGTGTTGAGGTCGCGGCGTTCCAGTTCGTCGAGCACCGTGCCGAGGATCATGGCACCCGTAGCGCCGAGCGGATGGCCCATGGCGATGGCACCGCCGTTGACGTTGATCTTGTCGTGCGGGATGTCGAAGGCCTGCATGTAGCGCAGGACGACGGCGGCGAAGGCTTCGTTGAGCTCGAAGAGGTCGATGTCGGAAAGCGTCATGCCAGCGCGGGCGAGCAGCTTTTCCGTGACGTCGACCGGGCCGGTGAGCATGAGGGCCGGATCGGAGCCGATATTGGCGAAGGCCTTGATGCGGCCACGCGCCTTTTTGCCGAGGATGTTGCCACCCTCCTTCGAGCCGAGCAGCACGGCGGCAGCGCCATCGACGATGCCGGACGAGTTGCCGGCGTGGTGGACGTAGTTGATGCCTTCGATTTCAGGATGGGCCTGGATGGCGACGGCTTCGAAGCCGCCCATCTCGCCGGGCATCTGGAAGGAGGGGTTGAGCGAGGCGAGCGCCTGCATGTCGGTGCCGGGGCGCATGTGCTCGTCATGGGCAAGGATCGTCAGGCCGTTGATGTCCTTCACCGGCACGACGGCGTTCTTGAAGTAGCCTTTCTCCCAGGCGTGCGCCGCCCGCTTCTGGCTCTCGACGGCATAGGCGTCGACGTCGTCACGGGAAAAACCGTACTTCGTGGCGATGAGGTCGGCCGAGACACCCTGCGGCATGAAATAAGCCGGGAAGTTGACCGAGGGGTCCATGAACCACGAGCCGCCCGACATGCCGAGGCCGACGCGGGACATGCTTTCCACGCCGCCGGCGATCACGATGTCATCGGCACCCTGGGCGATCTTCGCCGCACCAAGGTTGACGGCGTCGAGGCCGGAGGCGCAGAAACGCGACAGCTGAATGCCCGGCGCCTTGGTCGAATAGCCGGCCTCGAAGGCGGCAGCCTTCGGGATGACGGAGCCCGCATCCATGACGGGATCGACGCAGCCCATGACGATATCGTCGACCTTGGCCGTATCGAGCCCGTTGCGGTCACGCACCGCTTCCAGAACCTTGGCAGCGAGGCGGACGGACGGCACTTCGTGCAGCGAACCGTCCTTCTTGCCGCGCCCGCGCGGGGTGCGCACATGATCGTAGATGAAGACGTCGGTCATTGATTTCTTCTCCCTAGCGGCGCGAAGCGCCTTAGAATTCGTGGCTCGCGGCTTGCGACTTTAGCCCCTCGCCCCGCAATGGGGGAGAGGGGCGAAGCATCAGAATGCTTCGGCAGCCAGTTCCATCGTCGTGTCTGCGCCGGCCTCGATGCGGGTCTTGCGCAGTGTCGTTTCCGGCATCAGGCGCTCCATGAAGAACTTTGCCGTGATCAGCTTGTTCTTCAGGAAATCCTCGCGCTCGCCAGCACCATTGGCAAGGCCTTCTTCGGCAGCCTTGGCGATCTTCGCCCACATGTAGCCGACGACGACGAGGCCGAAGAGGTGCATGTAGTCGGTCGAGCCGGCACCGGCATTGTCGGGCTTGGCCATGGCATTCTGCATGAACCACATGGTTCCGGCCTGCAGGTCGTTCAAGCCCTTCTTGAGGCTCTTTGTGAACGTTGCGAGCTTCTCGTCATTGCGATTCTCCTCACAGAAATCGCCGATTTCCTTGAAGAGGGCCATGACGGCGCGGCCGCCATTCATGCCGAGCTTGCGGCCGACGAGGTCGAGTGCCTGGATACCGTTAGCGCCCTCGTAGATCATGGCGATGCGCGCATCGCGCACATACTGGCTCATGCCGTGTTCTTCGATATAGCCGTGGCCGCCAAAGACCTGCTGGGCCATGACGGCGTGGTCAAAGCCCTTGTCGGTGAGTACGCCCTTGAGGATCGGGGTCATCAGGCCGAGGATGTCGTCGGCGGCCTGGCGTTCCGTCTCGTCGGCGGAGCGGTGGGCGATGTCGGATTTCAGCGCGGTCCACAGCGTGAAGGCGCGGCCGCCCTCGGTCCAGGCCTTGATGGTCATCAGCGTGCGGCGGATGTCCGGGTGCACGATGAGAGGATCGGCCTTGCCGTTCGGGTTCTTCACGCCGGAGAGCGAGCGGCCCTGCAGGCGTTCGCGGGCATAGCTCGCGGCGTTCTGGTAGGCGACTTCGGCAATCGACAGGCCTTGCAGGCCGACGCCGAGGCGGGCCTCGTTCATCATCACGAACATGGCGTTGAGGCCCTTGTTCTCCGCGCCGATGAGGAAGCCGGTCGCCTCGTCATAGTTCATGACGCAGGTGGCGTTGCCGTGGATGCCCATCTTGTGTTCGATCGCGCCGCAGGAGACGCCATTCTTGTCGCCCGGCGTGCCGTCGTCCTTGAGCATGAACTTCGGCACGATGAAGAGCGAGATGCCCTTGGTGCCTTCCGGTGCGCCCTCGATGCGGGCAAGCACGAGATGCACGATATTTTCCGACATGTCGTGGTCGCCGGCGGAAATGAAGATCTTCTGGCCGGAAATCTTGTAGGAACCGTCGCCCTGCGGCACGGCCTTGGTGCGGAGCAGGCCGAGGTCGGTGCCGCAATGGGGCTCCGTCAGGTTCATCGTGCCGGTCCACGTGCCTTCCACCATCTTCGGGAGATAGGCGGCCTTCTGCTCGTCGGAGCCGTGCACGAGGATTGCGGCGATGGCGCCCTGCGTCAGGCCCGGATACATGGTGAGCGCCATGTTGGCCGACGACATGTATTCGCCGACGGCGGTGTGCAGCACATAGGGCAGGCCCTGGCCGCCGAATTCTTCCGGAACGGCAAGACCCATCCAGCCGCCCTGGCGGTAGAGGTCGTAGGCTTGCTTGAAACCCGTCGGCGTCGTCACCGTGGCGTCGTCTTTGCGTACGCAGCCTTCCTGGTCGCCCGAGAGATTGACCGGGAACAGCACTTCCTCGGCGACCTTTGCGGCCTCGCCGGCAATTGCCTCCACCATGTCTCCCGTCGCATCGGCAAAGCCCGGCAGGTTGTTGTACCGCTCGAGCGCCAGAACGTCGTTCAGGATGAAAAGCGTGTCATTCACGGGGGCCTTGTAGATCGGCATTTTTCGCGTTCCTCACCTATCCCACGGACATGAGTCCGGTCCTTGGCGAGGGATACTATAAAATTTTGACGTTTGCGTAAACGTCAAAACGCAAGCGCCATGCATTTTTCGTCGGACGAAAGAGGGGCGGGTGGGTGCGCTCAAGCGGGGGTTGCTGTGCCGCAACCGGTCGCCTTTCCTCCCGAACGCCATTCTATGAGCAAATCGTTAAAAAATTTCCGCGGTGGTTAACCCATTGTTTACCACGTTTCATGAATTGTGGCGTCTGAGGGCGTGGGATCGGGAATCATCTCGTTTCCCCCTGTGATGCCCGGCTTCGGCCGGACGAGACAGGGACGATCCCGCCGAATGGAATGAAGGGCGCAGCCGGGCGGCAGCGCTTTCAAGCGTATCTCCCGGCAGGCCGAGGCGGCCGCCAAAGCGAGGCGAAAGATGAACGGATCGCGAAACCCGCAACGTCCCGGCGAACGCTCTTCGCTCGACGCGCTCAATCGCACCATCGAGGGGCTGGAAGCCCGTATCGAGGGGCTGATGGCCGGCGGCCGCGACACGCGTACACGCAGCGAGGAGCGTTACGCACCCCGCAACGAGCAGGCCCGCTACGAGCAGCAGCAGCGTCCGATCCCGTTGCGCGAGGATCCTGTCTCCGAAATCATGCAGCGCCAGCGCGCCATCGAAGGCGGCCGCGAGCGCGTCGCCCAGCGTGTGGAACGCCGCCCCGTTTCCGTCGATCACTACGCCGCCGCCCAGCAGGCGCACACCGCCTATGGCAACCAGTCGACCGCTCACAGCGGGCTGCAGGCCGCCGCGCCCGCCCGCGCGGACAATTCGGTGGAAGACATCGCCAAGGCGCTCGTCTCGCTGCGCCAGGATCTCAAGAAGGACATTGCCGAGGGGCTCGAGCGCGAGATGCTGTCGCTGCGCTCTGAAATCCGCGGCATCCGCCAGATGGCCGAGGGCCGTGGCAACAACGACGACGTGCGCGAGGAACTGACCCGCCTCTCCGCCGGGATCGGCCAGCTCGGCCGGCAGTCGGGCCAGAGCGAAGGCCTGCGTGTCGAATTCGACGAGTTGCGTTCCGTTCTCGACGGGCTGGCCCGCGAGGATTCCGTGCGCCGCATGGAAGACCGCTGGAGCGGCGTCGAGCAGAAGCTGTCCGTCTTCGACCAGACGCGTGACGACGAACTGGTGGCGCTCGCCTATCGGCTCGACGAGTTGAAGGTGCAGATCGGCGCCGTCAGCGCCACGCCGGCCATCCATGCGCTGGAAGGCAAGATCGAGACGATCGCCCGCGCCATCGACATGCTGGCCCGCCAGGCCCAGCAGCCGGACGACCGGCATTTCGTTTCGGCTGTCACCTCGCAATTCGAAGGTCTCGACACGCGTCTCGACGAGATCAGCCGCGCCATCGCGGCCGCCGGCCGCATGCAGCAGTCCGCCTCCATCGACAATCCCATGATGCAGCGCCTGGAGGGTCGTATCACCGATCTCGCCGGCCAGCTCGACATGATGGCCCGCCGCCCGGTGCCGGCGCCCGACCAGGGGCTCGGCCTGCGCATCGAGGCGCTCGCCGGCCGCATCGAGGAGCTTTCGAACGAGCGCGCCGCGCTGCGCCTCGAAGAGCGCATCGAGCAACTGTCGCTGATGCTGGAGCAGAGCCAGCAGGCGGCACCGGCCCGAGATGGCGATGAGCTTGCCTTCTACCTCTCCGATATCTCCCGCAAGATCGATGCGCTCGATCAGGGCAGTGTCAACGGCGAACTCGCCGAGCGGCTGGATGCGCTCGCCCGCCGGATCGACGGGCTCGACACGCCTGTCGGCAGCCCGTTTCAGGAAGACCGCTTCTCGCAGATCGAAGGCCGTCTTTCGGCCATCGCCGACCGGCTGGATTCCACGCGCGTCGCGCCTGCCGGCGACCATGAGGCGCTGCGCGGCCTCGAAGCGCAGATCGCGCATCTCTCCACGCTGATCAGCACGCCCTCGGCCGGCGTATCGCCTGACGTGGAGAACCGTCTCGCGACGATCGAAGACTACATGGCGACCAATGACGAATATATCGTCGAGGCCGCCCGCCAGGCGGCGGAAGCCGTCATGGAAGCCTATCGCCATGCCGGTCCGGCCAGCGCCGCCGCCGTCGACATGGAAGCGATCGCCGGCCTTGCCGATGATCTGCGGGTGCTGGAAGACCTGACCCGTTCCAGCGAGGAGCGCACCGCGCGCACCTTCGACGCCCTGCACGACACGCTGGTGCAGATCGCCGGCCGCCTTGAACAGCTCGACACCCCGCGTGAAAGCTTTGGCCGCCGCGAAGCCATCCAGCCGCGTGCGGAAATGCCCCGCGCCGAAATGCCGGCCATGGATTTCGACCGCGCCGAGGAGCCGGCCGCCAGCCTCTATGGCAATGACTATCCGTTCGACGACGACGGTTTCGGCAGCGCGGCTCGCAAGGCCGACGCCGAAGCGCCGCGTGAGGAAAGCCGCTTTGCCGAAGTCGAGGTCGAGCATATCGAGGTTCCCGAACGCCCGGTCGCCGAAGAAGAAGCAGAGCAGGCCGTGGCACTTGCCGTCACGGAGGCTCAGCCGAAGGGTGGACTGCTGGCCGGCCTGAAGCGTCGTTTCGTTCCCGGCCGCAAGGAAGCCGCACCCGTCGCCGAGCGTCACCAGATCGACCCGACGCCGTCGCTCGATCCGGTCGACGAACTGGCGCCGGAAGAGGCGAACCAGCTCCTGGAGCCCGGCTCCGGCGTGCCCGACGTCCGCCGCATCCTGGAGCGCGTGCGCGCCGGCCAGACGTCCGGCAACCGTTCGACGACAACGGGCGAAGGCGACAAGGCGGCCCAGCAGATTGCCGCCGCCCGCCGCGCCGCCAAGATCGCCGCCGAGGAAGCCGACGCGATTTCCCGCGTCGCCCCGGCAAAGAAGGGCGAGAAAGCAGCAAAGGGCGACAAGCCGGCCTCCGCGCTGTCCGGTCATCGCCGGCCGATCCTGCTTGCCGTCGGCGCCGTGCTGCTGGCGATCATGTCCTACCCGCTGATCACCGCTGTCATCAGCGGCGACGATGCACCAGTCATCGTCGAGCAGACGGCCGTCTCCTCCGACGAGGCGAAGCCCACCGAAACGACGGCCGGTTCCAGCGAGGCCGTGACGGCCAACACCGCAGCGGCGCCCGTGGCCGACGACAAGGTCGAGAGCAAGGCGCTGGCCGATCCCGCCCCGGCTGGCGATGATCTCGCCGGTGACGACAAGAGCGCTGCGGTGGAGGCCACGCCGACCGCCACGTCGGGCTCGGACATGCTGACCGCTCCTGCCGCGAGCGGCGATGCGGACACCGCCGGCTTCGAGCCGGTGACGACGCCGGAAGTCGAGCCGCTGGCCGGCACGGACATATCGGCGGCTGGCGAAAAGGCACCGGTGGATACGATCGAGACGGCCGCGATCGTCGTTCCCGAGGCGATCACCCCGCCGTCGCTCTCCAAGGCCGCGACCGAAGGCGATCCGCTGGCGCTGTTCGAAATCGGCGCGCGCTACACGGATGGTCGTGGCGTTGCGACGGATCTGGCACAGGCCGCGCACTGGTACGAGCTTGCTGCTGCCCGCGGCTTCGCGCCGGCCGAGTATCGCCTTGCCAACCTCTATGAAAAGGGCCAGGGCGTCGAGCGCGATCTCGAGCGCGCCCGTACGCTCTATGAAACCGCGGCGAACAAGGGCAATGCCAGCGCCATGCACAACCTCGCCGTTCTGCTCGCCACGGGCACCGGCACGGCGCAGCCGGACTTCAACGAAGCCGCGAAGTGGTTCCAGAAGGCGTCCGAGCTTGGCGTCCGCGACAGCCAGTTCAACCTCGCCATCCTCTATGCGCGCGGCAACGGGGTGAAGCAGGATCTGGAAGAGTCCTACAAGTGGTTCGCCATCGCTGCCCGCGACGGCGACCGGGATGCCGGCGCCAAGCGCGACGAGGTGGCCAATGCCATGCGTCCGGAACAGCTTTCCGAGGCAAAGGCGAAGGTGGAACTGTGGAAGCCGCAGGCACTGGACGACAAGGCGAACTCGGCCGAACTGCCCGACGAATGGGTCGGCAAGCCGACGAAGACCGCCAGCGTCGACATGAAGAAGGCCATCCGCAACATCCAGGCCATCCTCAACAACAACGGCTTCAATGCCGGTACGCCCGATGGCGAGATGGGCAAGAAGACCGTTGCCGCCATCAAGAGCTTCCAGAAGTCCGTCGGCCAGGCCGAGACGGGTGAAATCGACGACGCTCTGGTCAACGAGCTCCTGAAGCGCAACAAGCAGCCGAGCTGATCTGCAGACCGCCGGAGGCGCCTCGAAGGCGCCTTCTCCGGTTGACTTGTCCAGACCCCACGGGCATGACGCTCACCATGGCGCCGCACATCGTTCACGATGTGCAACGGGCGCTGTGGCATTTTGTATGCGCCGCATGACTCCCATCCTTAAATCGGCCCCGATTTGCGGAATTATGCGGTAGAAAATTCATGTCTCTCCAAGATGATAAGGCGTTCGCCAAACGTCATCATCGATGAGGGCGCAAGGGCGCACCTTTGGGCTGCGCCTCACGACCGATCCTTGCGTGATGCAGGGCGCGACCGGCCGATGGAGAGGGCACTCCCTTCCGCGGCGGGGCGCTTCTTTGCATTCACGGCCTGCCGAAGAGAAGCCGCGGCAGGGAGAGGGCGGGAAAGCGGCTGACGGGAAAAGTAGCCTCCGCGCGAGCGGAAGAATTGCCGATTGGGGTTTCCTTGTGACTGTGTACCTGCCCATTGCAGAGCTGTCGGTGAATATCTTCATCATTCTCGGCATGGGCGCGGCCGTCGGCTTCCTTTCGGGCATGTTCGGCGTGGGCGGCGGCTTCCTCATCACGCCGCTGCTCATCTTCTACAATATTCCCCCGGTTGTCGCCGTGGCGACGGGCGCCAACCAGGTCGTCGCGTCCTCGGTCTCGGGTGCTCTCTCGCATTTCCGCCGCGGCACGCTGGACGTGAAGCTGGGTACGGTGTTGCTCTTCGGCGGTCTGGCGGGCGCCACCGTCGGCATCTGGATCTTCGCGCTCCTGCGCAGCGTCGGCCAGCTCGATCTCGTCATATCCCTGCTTTACGTCGTGCTGCTCGGCACGGTCGGCACGTTGATGCTGCTCGAAAGTATCCGTGCCTTGCGCCGCTCGGCCAACAACCAGCCCGTCTCGCTGCGCCGGCCCGGCCAGCACAACTGGGTCCATCGTCTGCCGCTGAAGATGCGCTTCAAGAAATCGAAGATCTATCTCAGCATCATCCCGGTCGTCGGCCTCGGCTTCTGCATCGGCATCCTGACCTCCGTCATGGGCGTCGGCGGCGGTTTCATCATGGTGCCGGCCATGATCTATCTCCTGCGCATCCCGACCAATGTCGTCGTCGGCACGTCGCTCTTCCAGATCATTTTCGTCACCGCCTATACGACGATCGTACAGGCGACGGCCAACCACGCGGTCGACATCGTGCTGGCCTTCATCCTGATGGTGGCGGGCGTGATCGGCGCGCAATATGGCGTGCGCGTCGGCCAGAAGCTGCGCGGCGAGCAGCTGCGCGCGCTGTTGGCGCTGCTCGTTCTGGCCGTCGGCGCCCGTCTTGCGGTCGACCTCGTCGTCACGCCCGCCGACGTCTATTCCATCGTCAGCGAGGGGGTCTATCGATGAGAGCGATCGCTGCCCTTCTTCTCGTTTGCAGTCTTGCCATGCCCGCCGCCGCGCAGGTGCTGGAAGACAAGCCCGTGGAGTTTCCCGAACGGCTCGAGATCGGGATTTCGACGGACGAGATCGCGATCACCTCGGATTTCCGCGGTGCGGACCTTACGATCTTCGGCGCCATCGAGGGCTACGATCCGGCTCTGCTCGCCCAGGGCAAATACGATATCGTCGTGGCGCTGGAAGGCCCGAAGGACAACAACACGGTGCGCGTCAAGGAGCGGATCTTCGGCATCTGGGTCAATCGCCGCTCGATGACCTTCGAACTCGTGCCGGAATCCTATTCGCTGTCGAGCACGCGCGACGTGGAGACGATCGCCGAGCCTGCCATGCTGAATGGCGTCGGTGTGGGCATCCAGCACATCCGCCTGTCGCCGATCGGCTATGTCGGCGACGGCAGCAACATGACGGAATTCCGCGACGCCTTCCGGCGGCTCAAGGAAAGCGGCGGCTTCTACCAGCGCGATCCGGGCGGCGTGCAGTTCATCAGCGCCAGCCTCTTCAAGGCGACGGTCAGGCTGCCGGCGAACGTGCCGAACGGCACCCATGTTGTGCGTGCGCATCTCTTCCGCGACGGCGTCTTCATCAGCGAGAAGGCGCTGCCGCTGCGTGTGATGAAGACCGGCATCGAGCAGATGATCTCCAACGCCGCCTACAACAACGCGCTGCCCTACGGCATCTTCTCGGTGACGCTGGCGCTCATGACAGGCTGGCTCGCCAGCGTCGTCTTCCGCAAGGATTGATCGTCAGGACCTGTAGACGAGCACCGGAATGCTGGAGTGGCTCAGCACCTTGGTGGTGACGCTGCCCATCAGGAAGGCGCTCATGCCGCGCCGCCCGTGCGAGGCCATGGCGATGAGGTCGCAGCCGCGGTCCCGCGCCGTGTCGATGATCGCCTGCCAGGCATCCCCCGCCGTCACCTGCACGGTTTCTGCCGCCACGCCCGTCATCGAGGCGGCGTCGCCGGCCGAGCCGAGAATGCGCAGCCCCTCCTGGCGCACCTGTTCCTCGTAGTCTGCCCGGACGTTGATCGCCTTGTCCGGCGTGATCGGCAGGATATGCAGCGGCTCGGCCACCGTCATGACAGAAACCTTCGCGCCAAGCGCCTTGGCAAGCTGCAACGCCTGCGCGACCGCGGCCGAAGAGAGTTCCGACCCGTCGGTCGGCACGAGGATATGCTTGTACATGTGCCTTCTCCTTTTTCTGCAGTCTAGGGCGCGAACGAGACAGGGCCTTGACGGAAATCAACCACGCCGCATCCGTCAAGCCGTTGCGGTGGATTGGGCGCGGCGCGCGACGGTCGCCTCATAGGCGGCCTGGAGCTCGCCGAAAACGGAGCGGGCGGGCGGCGCGGCACCCCTGTGGATGGCGCGCAGCTCCGCCATGAAGGCCTCCCACATGTCAGGCCCGCCGGTCTCCAACAGTTCGGCGCGGATCGAAAGCTCCTCCGTCACCGGCAGGAAGCGCCGGCCCCATGCACCCATCATGGCAAAGACCGGCACGAGCGCGATGCCCATTTCCGTGAGACTATACAGCGCCTTCTGCTTGTGGCTCGGATCGTCCTCCCTGGTGATCAGGCCTTCCTCGACGAGACGGCGCAGCCGGTCGGCGAGAATGTTCGAGGCGATGCCTTCCTCCGATTTCGTCAGCAGTTCGCGGAAGTGGCGGCGGTTGCCGAACATCATGTCGCGCAGCACGATCAGGCTCCAGCGGTCACCGAGAATCTCCAGCGTCAGGTTGATCGGGCAGCCGGAGCGGCGGGTATCTTTCATCAGGGTCTCCAAAAACTGCTTGCACAGTACAATCGGTTTCGCTACCCATCAACCAGTTGCAAATCGCAACTGGTTTAATCCGACGTGGCACGGTCACCGCAGGGAGGGCAGGACGATGGCAAAGGTAATCATCTGGAATCTCGTGACACTCGACGGCTTCTTCGAGGGCGAAAAGAAGTGGGATCTCGACTTTCACAACCGCGCCTGGGGGCCGGAGCTGGAGGCGCTGAGCAGCAAATTCGGCGCGGCGGCCGGTCTGCTGGTCTTTGGTCGCGTCACCTATGAGGGCATGAAGGCCTACTGGACGACGGCGCAGGAGGAGGGCGAGGTGAAGGCCTATATGAACGCGCTGCCGAAGCTGGTCGCCTCGCGCACGATCACATCCTCGGACTGGAACAACACCGAGGTGACGGCCGACATCATCGGCGAGATCGCGCGGCGCAAGCGGATGCTGGACAAGACCATCTATGTCTTCGGCAGCGCCGACCTCTCGGACGGGCTGCTCGAGGCCGGTCTCGTCGATGAGGTGATGCTGGCGATCGTGCCGGTACAACTCGGCAAGGGCACGCCGTTCTTCAAGGAAGGCACGCGCCGCGACTTCGACCTCATCGAGGCAAAGCCGTTGTCGAATGGCGCGGTCCTCACGCGCTATGCGCCGCAGTCGGGCACCCGATAAACATTTCTTGAAGAGACGTGTTGAAACAAATCGCGATGCTGGCCCCTTCGGCGGTTAGGGCGGATTTCTGACAAACAGCCCGCCAACGCCTCGAACAAGGGAAACCACCATGCGCACGACCAGCACCCTTCTTGCCGGCACTCTGCTTGCGACGGCGATGCTTACCGGCCCGGCCTTCGCCCAGTCCGTCAGGACGGCGGAGACCGGGGACGCCAATGCCCCGGACCAGAGGCCAGCCTTCGAAAACCAGACCCGCGCCGCCCTTCCCGATGTGGTGCCGGAGATCGGCGTCGATGTGGTGGCGAAGGACCTGCCGCATCTCTGGGCGATGGAGTTCCTGCCGGACGGGCGCATGCTGGTGACGGCGAAGGACGGCGCCATGCATGTCGTCTTCCAGGAAAACGGCGAGGTAAGCCCGCCGATCGAAGGTGTGCCGGAGGTGATGTCCGACGGGCAGGGCGGCCTGCTCGACGTGGCGCTCGCACCGGATTTCGAAAGCTCGAACCGCATCTACCTCTCCTTCTCCGAACCGCGCGACGGCGGTAACGGTACATCGGTCGCGTCCGCCACGCTTGCCGAGCAGGATGGAACCTTCTCGCTTCGGGATGTGAAAGTCGTCTTCCGGCAGATGCCGACCTATGACGGCGACAAGCATTTCGGCTCGCGGCTGGTCTTCGGTCCGAAGGGCGAACTCTATGTCACGGTCGGCGAGCGGTCGGACCGGGAAACGCGCGTCGGTGCGCAGGATCTTGCGAGCGGCTTCGGCAAGGTTTTTCGTCTTGATGCCGAGGGCAAGGCGCTGGCCGACAATCCTTTCACGAAGACCGAAGGCGCACAGCCGGAAATCTGGAGCTTTGGCCATCGCAACCTGCAGGCCGCGACGCTCGATGGACAGGGGCGGCTGTGGACCGTCGAGCACGGACCGAAGGGCGGCGACGAGCTGAACCGGCCGGATGCCGGCAAGAACTACGGCTGGCCGAAGGTGACCTATGGTATCGAATATAGCGGCGGTCCGGTGGGCGAGGGCATCACCGCGCTGGAGGGGACGGAGCAGCCCGTCTACTACTGGGATCCCGTCATCGGCCCTTCCGGCATGGCCTATTACGACGGCGACGCCATTCCCGAATGGAAGGGTGCCTTCCTGATCGGTGGCCTCGTCAGCCAGGGGCTTGTCGTGCTGCATATGGATGGCGACAGGGTTGCCCGCGAGGAGCGCGTACCGCTTGATGCCCGCATCCGCGACGTCAAGATCGCGCCTGACGGATCCGTCTTCGTGGTGACGGAAGAGCGGGGCGGCGGGGAATCGACGATTTTACGGCTGGTGAAGCGTTAGCCGCGCAGATTGGCGAAGCGCACCGAATAGATGCGGTCGCGGCCGAGCATATGGGCAACGAGGTTTGGCCGGTCGAAGAGGCCGGTCATCGCCTTGTGGCGCAGGTCCAGCCCTCCGGTCATGATGCCGAAGGCGGGCATCAGCAGGCGTTTGCCATCCGTTGCGAAACAGGGGCGGCGCACCGCCTTCTCGCGGCGGATGACGGTGGCGGCGGGATGCAGGTGCCCGGCGATCTCGCCGGCAGGCGAAATGAGTGATGGCTCGTGACGGAAGACGAGGCCGGCATAATGCAGCTCGTCGGCCGACTGGCCGGGCAGGTCCACGGTGCCGTCGGGATCGTGGTTTCCGTTGATCCAGATCCAGTCGCGGCCGCGCGCAAGCTCGGTGATTTTCGTACGGAAGATATCCGGCAGATGGGCGGAGCCGACGCGATCGTGAAAATTGTCGCCGAGGCTGACGACGATGGCCGGGTCATGTCTCGCGATGACGGCTTCCAGCACCTTCAGCGTGGCGAGCGTATCGTAGGGCGGCAGCATCATGCCGCGGCGGGCGAAGGCTGCTCCCTTTTCGAGATGCAGGTCCGAGACGACGAGGACACGGGTTTCCGGCAGGTAGAGCGCGCCGAGCGGATCGCACACGGCTTCGACGCCGGCAACGAGTGTGCGGGCCGAAATCGCGCCGAAATCCTGTATGCCCATCGATGCCAGCGCCAGTCTCTGCATGCGCTTCGTATTCCCTTAAATGCCGGTCTCGCCCATCGCCTCGGCGATCAGGTCTTCGGCGGCCTCCGCCAAAAGCGAATCCTGCGCCTCACCCGCCACCGTCTCCTTGCCGATCTCCAGCATGATCGGCACGGCGAGCGGTGAAATGCGGTCGAGCCGCCGATGGGTGATGTGGCCTTTGATTCGCATGAGCATATCGCCCAATCGCTGAATATCCAAAAGCCCCGCCGCCGCATCGTTGCGGGTCGCCTCGAGCAGGATATGGTCCGGCTCGTGGCTGCGCAGCACGTCGTAGATCAGGTCGGCGGAGACCGTGACCTGCCGGCCGGTCTTTTCCTTGCCCGGATGACGCTGCTCGATCAAACCGGCAATCACGGCGCAATTGCGGAAGGTACGCTTCAGCATGAAGCTTTCATCGAGCCAGGCTTCGAGATCGTCGCCGAGCATGTCCTCGTCGAAGAGGTTTGAGAGCGACGGGCGCTCGATGGCGAAACTGTAGCCGAGATCGTCCAGCGCCCAGACGGCGAGCGAGTAGTCGGTCGCGACGAAGCCCAGCGGTCGGCGGCCGGCGCGTTCCAGCCGGCGCGTGAGCAGCATGCCGAGCGTCTGGTGCGCGAGGCGCCCCTCGAAGGGATAGGCGACCATGTAGTGGCGGCTGCCACGGGGAAAGGTTTCGATCAGAAGCTCGTCGCGTTTGGGCAGGCTGGAGACGTCGCGCTGCAGGGCGAGCCAGTCGCGCACCTGCTCGGGCAGTGCCCCCCAGCGCTGCGGATCGTCCAGCATCGCCCGCACCTGAGCGGCGAGATAGGTGGAGAGCGGAAACTTGCCGCCGGCATAGGCGGGCACTTTCGGATCGAGTGAAAAGGCTTGGCTGACGAGGCACTCGTTCTCGCGAATGCCCTCGAAGCGCAGCACCTTGCCGGAAAACAGGAAGGTGTCGCCGGGGGAGAGCATTTCGAGGAAATATTCTTCCACCTTGCCGAGCGAGGCGCCGCCGCGGCCGACCGTGCCCTTGGCGCCGCGCTTGACCATCCGCACGTTGAGCATCGGCATTTCCACGATGGTGCCGAGGTTGAGGCGGTATTGCTGGGCGACCCCGGGATTGGAGATGCGCCAGAGGCCATCCACCGTCTTGCGGATGCGGGCATAGCGTTCGTAGGTCTTCAGCGCGTAGCCGCCGGTCGCGACGAATTGCACGATCCGGCCGAATTTTTCGCGAGGCAGGCCGGTATAGGGGGAGGCAGAGGTGACTTCGGCAAAGAGCGCATCCTCGTCGAAGGGGGCGGCGCAGGCCATGCCGAGGACATGCTGGGCCAGCACGTCGAGCGCGCCATCGCCGACCGGCGGCGTGTCCTGCGCACCGAGATAATTGGCGTCCAACGCCGCCTGGCACTCCATCACCTCGAAGCGGTTGGCCGGCACGAGAATGGCGCGGCTCGGTTCGTCCATGCGGTGGTTGGCGCGGCCGATGCGTTGGGCAAGCCGCGACGCTCCCTTGGGCGCGCCGACATGGATGACGAGATCGACGTCGCCCCAGTCGATGCCCAGGTCGAGCGTCGACGTGGCGACCACTGCGCGCAGGCGGTTTTCCGCCATGGCGAGCTCCACCTTGCGGCGCTGGCCGACATCGAGCGAGCCGTGATGCAGCGCGATCGGCAGCGTGTCCTCGTTGATGTTCCAGAGCGCCTGGAAGAGGATTTCCGCCTGGCTGCGCGTATTGACGAAGAGCAGCGAGGTCCTGTGCGCCTTGATCGCCTCGTAGACTTCCGGCATCGCGTATTTGGCCTGATGACCCGACCATGGCACGCGCTCCTCGCTTTTCAGGATGGTGATGATCGGCTTAGCGCCGCCCGGCGCGGTGACGAGACCGGCGTGGTGCTCCGCCTCAGGCGTCTGCTCGACCAGCCAGCGGCGCAGATCCATCGGCTCTGCGACGGTGGCGGAGAGACCGATGGTTTTCAGGCCCGGTGCCAGGCGGCGCAAGCGCGCGAGGCCGAGCGAGAGCAGGTGGCCGCGCTTGGATGTGACGAGCGAATGCAGTTCGTCGAAAACAACGTATTTCAGGTCCTTGAAGAAGCGCGGCGCTTCGCCGTTGGCAATGAGGAGGGCGACCTGTTCCGGGGTGGTCAGGAGGATGTCGGGCGGGTTGAGCCGTTGGCGCTGCCGCTTCGACTGGGGCGTATCGCCGGTACGCGTCTCCACGGTGATGGGCAGGCCCATCTCCGAAACCGGCTTCATCAGGTTGCGCTCGATATCGACGGCAAGCGCCTTCAAGGGCGAGATGTAAAGCGTATGGATGCCGGTGAAGGCGGAGCCGGGCGGGATTTTCCCGCGATGTGTGAGGTCGGTGAGTGCGGGCAGGAAACCCGCCAGTGTCTTGCCGGCGCCGGTGGGGGCGATCAAAAGCAGGCTCTCGCCCGATGTGGCGCGGGCGAGCAGTTCCATCTGGTGGGCGCGCGGCCGCCATCCCTTGTCGGTGAACCATCGGGTGAAGGGTGGGGGCAGCAGGGAGAGGCCTGCGGCAACGGGACTGGCTTGAGAATCGGACACGGCACTAAGCTAATTCACGCTGCGGGAAAGAAAAGCGGCCGGCGCAACAATCTCCTCGAGCCGCTGGAGTTTCGGACTTTTTCGACCGCGCCAGTCGCTCACGCACTGCACACGAAGCAGTGACCGCGAAGAAAAGACGAAACTTTTTGCGAGGGCCTCCCGTTTACCGCCCCGTGACAGAGAAATTGACAAGGAGAATCACCATGAAGAAGATCGCTCTCGCTATGGCCGCCCTTTCGTTTTCTGCAGGCGCGGCATTTGCCGAAAACCCCTATGTCGGCCGTACCGACGTCATCCAGTCCGGCCCCAATGCCGGCCAGGAAATCATGAATCCCGCGGTCAACAACCTCGACATGGGCACCACGGCGTCCATTACGTCCAACGACACCGCCCGCCAGGTCCCGAACGAGACCAATGAACAGCTGGCTGATCCGGGCGCCAATCGCTACGGCGATTCCGATCCGGGCAGCATGCAGTTCGACTAGGCGTTCGACACGATCGGCCTGACCCAAGCAGGTCTTCGACCCTTCCGGCATTCCGGGAGGGTCGAATTCGTTTGGGCTACATCGCGATGTAGCGGTCGGCGCGATGATTGACGGTGAGGAAGAGATTGAGCACCACGGCGCCGACGACCGAGCAGAGCACGATGAAGGGCGCGGCGACGGCGAAGGCGGCGATCAGCACGAAGAGATCGAAGGCCAGCTGTACGAGGCCGGCGCGAATGCCGAAGCGCTCCTGCAGGTAGACCGCCAGCACGCCGACGCCGCCGAGGCTGGCGCGGTGGCGGTAGAGCCCGAGCAGGCCGAAGCCGAGCAGGATGCCGGCCAGCACCGCCGTCCACATCGGATCGATGCTCTCGATGCGCACGAAATGCGGCTGGAACTCGGTGATGACGGAGGTCATCGTGACCGCAAGCACGGTCTTTATGGTGAAGCCCCAGCCGAGGCGTTTCAACGCCAGCACATAGAAGGGGATGTTCACGACGGTATAGAAGAGACCGAAACTGACGCCCGTCAGATAATGCAGGATGAAGGCCACACCGGCCGTGCCGCTGGCCACCAGCCCGGCGCTGTTCATGAGCGCGAGGCCGAGGGCTGCGATCATGCTGCTGGCAAACAGCCCTTGCGCATCTTCCAGCGGCGTATGGCGGGTGGGGGTGGGGTTCCAGAAGCCGAAACGCCGCTTGTCGCCGTTCATGGCCGATCTCCGATGGTCTTTTGCTGTTGTATAGCGCCGTGCCGCTTGCGTGAAGCCTATCCCTGCCGTCGGGCGAGGAAGAGCAGTCCATGCACCGGCTGACCGGCATCCCGGCGAATAACGCTCTTTTCCAGCGCCACGAGGTCGAAGCCGTTTTCCGCCATCCGGCGGCGGATGAACGCTTCCGGATGGGCATAGCGCAGCGAGGGGCGCAGGAGCGGCGCATCGTCGTCGCCGCCATCCTCCACGGAGAAGGCGAAGAGGCCGCCGGGTTTGGCCAGGCGCGCGACACTCGAAAAGACATGCGAGAGATCGCCGAGATACATCAGCACGTCGGCAGCGCTGACGAGATCCGCGCGGACTTCCGGCGCATGGGCGAAGAGGCCGCTTTCTTCCGCGGCAAGCGATAGATCGGCCTGGGCGAGATGGTCATAGACCGTCTTGTCCGCCGCCTTGGCGAGCATGCCGGCGGAGAGATCGAAGCCTTCGAGGCGGCCGGCATGGCGGCGGATCTCCACGCCGAAAAGGCCGGTCCCGCAACCGATGTCGCAAACGACGCCGAACTGGGCGTCGTCGCCGGCATGGTCGCGCACAAGCTTTGCGAGCGTCTGGGGCACGGTGTATTCGAGCCGTTCGACCAGCGCCGTGTCGAAGCGGTCGGCATAATCGTCGAAGAGGCGCTCGACATACAGGGTCGGTGGGGCGGCGGGGATTTGTGCTGCGCCGAGGACCGCGAGTTTCAGGCCGGCACCGAAGATATCCGACGGGTCGAGTGCGACGACTTTTTCGAGAGCCGCCGCCGCCGCCTCCTTGCGGCCCGATTTCTCGGCATATTCGGCGAGCCGGAACCAGCCCGCTGCCCAGCCGGGCACCTGTTCGAGCGCCTGTTCCATGAGTTCGGCAGCCTCCGCGAACTCGCCCGATTCCGCAAACATGCGGGCATAGTCGGCGCGACGGTCGGCGATGAGATCGCCGGAGGAGAAATGCGGGCTCGTCATGGGGGCTCGGAAACGGAAACGGATGGCGCTAAATGGCAGGGCCGGGGCAAAAGGCAAGCGAATTCTCGTGAGAGGCCTTTGCTTGCCGCAGGAGGCCCAAGCGCTTATCTGGATGCAAACGAACTTTTGGAGAATCAGCGGATGTCGAATGGCGTGAACGGGTTTCTCGGCGATACACCCCTGCGCGTGGTCATCAAGCTCCTGATCCTGTCGGTGGCCGTCGGCTTCCTGATGTCGATCTTCGGGCTCTATCCCGACGATATCCTCTTTGCGGCCCGCGATTTCATCGTCGATCTCTGGAACACCGGCTTCAAGACGCTCGGTCGCCTCGGAGACTACCTGCTGCTCGGCGCCGTCATCGTCATTCCCGTCTTCATCCTCATCCGCGTCCTGAGCTATCGCCGCTGACCATGCTGACCCGACGTAGCTTCCTTGTCGCTTCGGCGGCCTCCATCGCGGCACTTGCTGCCGGCTGTTCCACCACCGGGGTGCTGACGCCTTCGGCCGGCACCGGCAGCGACCAGACGTCCGCCTCGCTTGCCCTCGTCAACACGCTCAGGGCCGAGCGCGGTCTTTCGGCGCTTTCGGTCGACAAGGCGGCGCAGCGCGCGGCGATGGACCAGGCAAGCCGCATGGCCTCTGCCGGCAAGATGGAACACAATATCGGCCTCGGTGCGAATTTCCTGAAACGCATGAAGGGCATGGACGTCGCGCTGCCGGCGTCGGAAAACATTGCCGTGGGGCAGGACAGCCCCGCAGAAGCCTTCGACGCCTGGTATCGTTCGCCGAAACATCTCGAAAACATGCTGGGGTCGAGCTATCGCGGGCTCGGGGTTGCCGTCGTTTCCAATCCGGCCTCGGGAAACCGGCCCTATTGGGCGATGGTATTGTCCGGCTGAGGGGCGAACATGAACGGTCGGATCGTGCGCATGGCTGATCTGGACATCGATCCCGCGCAGCTCGACGCTTATAAGGCGCTGCTGGCCGAGGAGATCGAAGCCTCCGTTCGGCTCGAGCCGGGTGTGCTGATGCTGCATGCGGTCGCGCTCGACGAGGCGCCGGAGAAGATCCGGCTGCTGGAGGTCTATGCCGACGAGGCGGCCTACCGGGCGCATCTCGCCACGCCGCATTTTCTTAAATACAAGACGCTGACGGCCGCCATGGTTCGCTCGCTCCGTCTCCTGCCCGTGACGCCGATCCGGATGAGCATGAAGTAAACTGGGCGCAGCAGCGGGGGAGGTTTGCATGAGTGCGGCGGCAACAGGCGAAAACGATGGATCCGGTCCCTTCGAGGTGACGCACCGGCTGGTGCTGGCGATCGCCATTCCCATGACGCTCGGGTTTCTTACGACACCGCTGCTGGGTCTCACCGATACGGCGGTGGCCGGGCGGCTCGGCTCGGCGGATGCGCTGGCCGGCATGGCCGTCGGCGCCGTGATCTTCGACCTCCTGCTCGGCAGCTTCAACTTCCTGCGCGCGTCCACCACGGGGCTCGTCGCGCAAGCCTTCGGGCGCGGCGACCGCCGGGAGGAGCAGGCGATCTACTGGCGCTCGCTCACCATCGCGCTCTGTTCGGGCCTGGTGCTGGCGCTCCTGTCGCCGCTCCTGCTTTCCGCCGGCCTCTTCCTCATGGCGCCGACGCCGGAAGTGGCGGAGGTGACATCGACCTATTTCACGATCCGCGTGCTTGCCGCTCCCATGGCGCTCGCCAACTATGCGCTGCTCGGTTTCGTGCTCGGGCGCGGGCAGGGCATGACGGGGCTTTTGCTGCAGGCCATCATCAACGGCATCAACATCGTGCTGTCGATCACCTTCGGCCTCGGTCTCGGCTGGGGCATTGCCGGTATCGCCTGGGGTACCTTCACGGGGGAGACGGTCGGCATGCTCGCCGGCCTTGTCATCGTCGTCTCGCGCTTCGAGCGCGCCAACAGGCCATCGCGTGCGGAAATTTTCGCGGCGGCGCGGTTGAAGGCGCTGTTCTCGCTCAATCGCGATATCATGATCCGCACGTTCGTGCTGATCGGCGCCTTCGCCATCATGACCCGCATCGGCTCTTCCATGGGGCCGCTGGTGCTGGCAGCGAACGCCGTGCTGATGAACATCTTCCTCGTGGCCGGCTACTATCTCGACGGTATCGCCAACGCGGCCGAGCAGCTCGTCGGCCGGGCGTTCGGCGCGAATTTCCGGCCGGCCTTCGACAGGGCGGTGAAGCTCACCCTGTTGTGGTCAGTAGGGCTCGGCGTCGTCACCACAGGGCTGTTTTTCGTCTTCGGCGCCGATGTGATCGGCCTTTTGACGACGACGGAGAGCGTGCGGGCGGAAGCGGCGAAATACCTGCCCTGGGCGGCACTGACGGCGATATCAGGCGCGCTCGCCTTCCAGATGGACGGCGTGTTCATCGGTGCCACCTGGTCATCGGCCATGCGCAACATGATGCTGGCGGCTTTTGTGGGCTATCTGGCGGCGCTTGCCGTCTTCGTGCCGCTGTTCGGCAATCACGGCCTGTGGCTGGCGCTCAACCTGTTTCTGGCATTCCGTGGGATTTTTCTTGCCCTGCGCCTGCCGGCGCTGGCTGGCCGGCAGTTCTCCCTGGCGGGCCGGAGCTGATCTCCGATGGCAGGCCGGCGCTTAGGCCGGCTGGATGCGTCCGATACTGAGACCCAGGAGGTCGAGCGGGTTTTCCGGTAGTCTCGGCTTTTCACCGTCCTCGGCCTGGATATCGGCCCTGGCGCGCAGCCAGTGCGAATATTCGCGGCCTTCCGGTCGGCCTTCTTCTTCCCAGATCTGATGCGCCCTTTTGCGGATCCGTTCGCTTTGGTCGTCCATGATATCGTCCCTTCCTGGCCTTTTGGCCCTTCTGCGGCGGGATCGGTGCAGGCTACCGTCGAAACGAATCGGCTTCTGCCGAACACTCCACCCGCAGAGGGGAAACCCTGCGGGATGACTTTGGTTCCGTCATGGCAATCAGAGGGCGCGATCCGCCCAATGGGCGGTGCGCGTGCCGCAAAGCGCGGAAATCGAGGCGATCTGCTCGCGATCACAAATGCGCGAGAGGCCGCTGACGATCTCGCCCGGCAGCGTCGGGCCGGCATAGACCATGCAGGAATAAAGCTGCACGAGGTTTGCCCCGGCCCGGATCTTCTCCGCTGCCGTCTCCGCCGAGGACACGCCGCCGACACCGATGATCGGCAGATTTTCGCCGACGCGCCGACGCATTTTCGCGAGCACGACGGTGGATTTCTCGAAGAGCGGTTTTCCCGAGAGACCGCCGGCTTCGCCTGCCTGGCGCGTATCGCGCAGGCCCGCGCGCGACAGCGTCGTGTTGGAAACAATGAGCCCGTCGAGCGGATGGGCGAGCGCGACCTCGGCGATGTCGTCGAGACCCTCCTCGGTGAGATCGGGGGCGATCTTCAGGAAGACGGGAACCTGGCGGCCGCTGCGGGTTGCCTCTTCGGCGCGCGCGGCGAGCACGGTGGACAGCAGCGCGTGAAGACTCTCCTTGGCCTGGAGGTCGCGCAGGCCCGGCGTATTGGGCGAGGAGATGTTGGCGGTGAAGTAGCGCGCGACATCGTAAAACGTGCGGATGCCGGCCACATAGTCGGCGATGCGGTCTTCGCTGTCCTTGTTGGCGCCGATATTGACGCCGATGAGCGCATCGCGCCGGCAGGCCTTCAGGCGTTCGAGCGCGGCGGCGTGGCCGGCATTGTTGAAGCCCAGGCGGTTGATGACGGCATCGTCCTCGACGAGGCGGAAGATGCGCGGCTTGGGGCTGCCCTCCTGCGCACGCGGCGTCACGGTGCCGATTTCGGTAAAGCCGAAGCCGAGACGCAGGAGCGCTTCGGGCACGTCGGCATTCTTGTCATAGCCGGCGGCCATGCCCAGCGGATTGGGAAAGGTGAGGCCGCCAATCGTCTGGGCGAGGCGCGGATCGGCCTTGGCCGGGCAGGCGGGCACGACGCCGGTCTTCAACGCGGCGATCGAAAACCCGTGTGCTGTCTCCGGGTCGAGGAGGAAGAGGCCCTTGCGGCCGAGGGTCGAAAGCAGGGACATCACAGCATCTCCGGAAACTGGTGGGCGTCATCGGCGCCGAGCGGCAGGGGCTTTTCCCAGAGCACGGCAGAGAGCGGCAGGCTGGCGTAGAGGTGCGGAAAAAGATCGCCGCCACGCGATGGTTCAAAGACAAGCTTGTCGCCGAGCGCGTCGCCATCCACGGCGACGAGAAGAAGGTCCGTCTGGCCGGCGAAGTGGCGGGCGGCGGTTTCCTTCGCCTGGGGGGCGGTGGAGAAATGGATGTAGCCGTCGGTCAGGTCGATGGCGGCGCCTTCGAAAATCCCCGCGTCTTTCGCTTTTTGCCACAGACTTGCCGGAACGATCTTGTAGATTGTCTTGGCCATCGCGTCCGTTCTCCCTTGCCTGCCGTCTTCACGGTAGCGCTTGCCGCAAAGAACGGCCGTTGTCCACCGGCGAAAACCCCGGAAACCGGCTCTTGGAGGATTTTGCATGCGAATCTCTGCCTTGCCCCTGACCTTCGTTGCCGTGCTCCTCGCCGGCTCTGCCCATGCGGAAGGCGAAGGCCGCTACCGCATGGAGAAGACCGAGACCGGATTCATCCGCCTCGACACCACCTCGGGTGATGTTTCGCTTTGCCGCGAGCAGGAAGGTCAGATCGTCTGCCGCATGGCGGCGGACGAGCGCGCCGCCTTCGAAAAGGAACTCGATCTCCTCACCAGACGCGTGGAGGCATTGGAAAAGGGCGGCACAACCGCTCTGACGGACGCAAAACCGTCGCTGCCGACGGATGAAGAGATTGACCGGACCATGAGCGTCATGGAAAAGATGATGCAAAGGTTCATGGGCATCGTGAAAAACCTGGAGGAAGGCGGGGAGGACGCCGCTCCCGGGAAAGACACGGACCCGCAGAAGACCTGACGGAGCAGCCGGCGCCGGCCAAGGCAGCACCTCTCCGTCACGAGGTCCATCGACATGTGGGCCATTTACTCTTGGGAGGGAGCGCATGGCATCGGCACTCACGATCATTATCGCGGACGACCATCCGCTGTTCCGCGGCGCGCTGAAACAGGCGCTGACGGGCATGGAGGGTAACCCTGACATCGTCGAGGCGGGGGATTTCGAGGCAGCGCGCAAGGCCGCGGAAACGCATGCCAATGCCGACCTCCTGCTGCTCGATCTCGCCATGCCCGGCGTCAGCGGCCTCTCGGGCCTCATCTCGCTCCGCGCCGAATTCCAGAGCCTGCCCGTCGTGATCGTTTCGGCCAGCGATGACCCGGCGACGATCCGCCGTGCACTCGATCTCGGCGCCTCCGGCTTCATCTCCAAATCCGCCTCCATCGATGAGATCCGCGAAGGGATAAGCTCGGTTCTGGAGGGCAATATTTATACGCCCGGCGGCTATGTGCGCGGGCCGGAACAGGATAGCGAGGTGGCCGATCTCATCGCGCGCCTGCGCACGCTGACCCCGCAGCAGTCCCGCGTGCTGGCCATGCTCGCCGAAGGCCTGCTCAACAAGCAGATCGCCTATGAACTCGGCGTCTCCGAGGCGACCATCAAGGCGCATGTCTCGGCGATCCTCTTGAAGCTCAATGTCGACAGCCGCACCCAGGCCGTCATCCAGCTCGGCAAGATCGGCGCTGCGCAGGCTGCGGCCTGACCTATTCCGCCGCTTCCTGAACCGTCGAAAGCTGCGTCAGCCAAGCCCGCATGGAGGCGGGGCGGACCGGTTTGTTCTGCACGAGAATATTGTCCCTGTCTGCCTCGGCGCGCACGTCCGGCGTCCGGTCCGCAGTGACGAGGAGGGCGGGCACCTCGCGGGCAAGTGCTGCGCGAAGCTTTCCGATCGCGGCGATGCCGGTGCCGTCGTCGAGGTGATAGTCCGCAATCACGGCGTCGATGGCGGGCGGGCCGGCGGCGACCAGCGCTTCCACCGCCGAAAGGGATTCGGCGAGCGTGACCGTGCAGCCCCAGCCGGAGAGCAGGAGCCGCATGCCGTCGAGGATCTTGGGCTCGTTGTCGATGCAGAGCACGCGCAGGCCCTTCAGCGGCTCGTCGCTGGCGGGAACGACGGTCGGCTTGTCGGCAACCCGCCGGCTGGCCGCTGCATCGACCGGCACGCGCACCTTGAAACTGGTGCCGCGGCCGGGTGTCGATTGCAGCTCGACGGGATGCGAGAGCACGCGCGAGATGCGGTCGACGATAGAAAGGCCGAGGCCGAGGCCCGGCGCGGTGCGTGCGCCCTCGTCGAGTCGGGCGAACTCCTTGAAGACCGTGCGGAATTTCGACGCCGGAATGCCGATGCCGGAATCGAGCACCTGGATGTAAGCGTGGCCGCCTCTGCGCCGCACACCGACAAGCACCTTGCCGGAATGGGTGTACTTGATGGCATTCGACACGAGATTCTGCACGACACGGCGCAGGAGGTTCGGATCGGTGCGGATGGCAAGCGAACTGGAGAGCACCGTCAGCTTCAGGTTCTTCGCCCGCGCCATCGGCGCAAAGTCGGTTTCAATTCGCTTCAACAGATCCTTCAGCGCCACCGTCTGCACACGCGGCTTCATCGCACCTGTATCGAGGCGCGAAATGTCGAGCACGGCGCCGAGGATGGCCTCCACCGATTCCAGCGAGGAATCGATATTGTGGATCATCTCGCGGTTCTCCGTCTCGCCGAGGCGCTCGACAAGCGAAGAGGAATAGAGGCGGGCGGCATTGAGCGGCTGGAGGATATCGTGGCCGGCCGCGGCGAAGAAGCGGGTCTTGCCGATATTGGCCTCTTCGGCCGCGGCGCGCGCTTCGGCCAGCTCGGTGTTGACGCGCGTGAGTTCGGCGGTGCGCTCTGCGACGCGGTGCTCCAGCGTCTCGTTGACCTGTTTCAGCGCACGGTCGGCGGCGACGCGGTCGGTGATGTCGGTGTAGGTGGAGACGAAACCCTTTTCCGGCATGGCATTGGTGCGCACCTCCACGATGCGCTCGCCGCCGGCAAGAACCAGCGCGAAGGGCTCGTCATAGGTCATGGTCCGCGTCACCGTCCCCTCGCGATCGTCCTGCGCGATATCGCCGCGCTCGACCAGGATTTCCACGATGTCGGATAGCGGAAAGCCGACCTGGCCGACATATTCCGGCAGGTCGAGCAACTGGCGGAAGCGGCGGTTCCAGACGGTGAGGTTGCCGGCGCTGTCGAAGACGGCGATCCCCTGGTCCATCTGGCCGAGTGCGGTCTGCAGCATGTCCTGATTGTATTGCAGGGCTTCGCTGGCCTGGTCGAGCAGCCAGTCCGTATCCGTCGGTGTGTCGTCGATGCGCTGGAGCACGAGCGAGAGCACGAGGCGGGCGGAGGACGAGCCGATGGCGCTGCCGAGCAATTGTTCGGAGAAATGCACGATGGCCGCATCCGCAGGCGCATTGTCCTCCAGCCAGCGGCCGACCTGCCGCTCATAGGTGTGGAAGGAACGTTGCATGCGCTCCTCGCCGAGATATTTGGCGATGGTGGATTTCAGGTCCCGCACCGTCACTTTCGTGCGGCGGCCGCGGAAGGCGCGTTCGAGGCGAGGTTTCGCGCGGATGAAGGTAGCGGCCTGCAGGCGCTCCAGCGAGGTCGGATTGCGCGTCAGCGAGCCGATGACATAGGCGCCGATATTGACCATCATGGCGACGAGGGTGGCATTGACCAGGGGGTCGGCGTTTTCGCCCGTGAAGATGGTGGAGCCGGGGAAGAGGAAACCGAGCACGGTTTCGGCGACATAGGCATTGTCGGCAACGCCGAGGCTGGGCAGGAACAGCAGGTAGGCCCAGACGACGAGGCCCGAGATCATGCCCGCCATGGCGCCGCGCGCATTGGCATTGCGCCAGAACAGGCCGCCGAGCATCGTGGGTGCGACCTGCGCGACGGCGGCGAAGGCGAGAAGGCCCATCGAGGCCAGGCCGGCATTGGCGGTGGCGGCGCGGTAATAGGCGTAGCCCAGCAACAGCACGAAGAAGATCGCAAGCCGGCGGATGCGCAGCAGCATGCGCGAAAGATCGTCCTGCTGCTCGACGCCGCCGATGAGGTTTCGCCGGAGCACGACGGGGATGACGATGTCGTTCGACACCATGATGGAGAGCGCCACGGAGGCGACGATGACCATGGCGGTGGCGGCGGAAAAGCCGCCGATGAAGGCGATCAGCGTGAGGACGGGCTGATCCAGGGCGAAGGGAAGCGTCAGCACATAGAGGTCGCCGTCGCCCGCGCCGTTGAAGGTCATGACGCCGCCGATCGCGACCGGCAGGACGAAGAGGTTGATGGCGACGAGATAGAGCGGGAAGAGGATGCCAGCCGTGCGCAATTCGCCGGCCGTGCGGTTTTCCACGACCGTCACATGGAACTGGCGCGGCAGCATGATGATGGCGAAGGCGGAGAGCACGATCAGCAGGATCCAGCGGGCGACCGGTGTCTGGTAGGTCAGCGACTGCATGACACGCTCGTTTTCCGAGGCGCGCTGCCAGAGATCGACCGGCCCGTCGAACATGACATAGATGACGTAGAGGCCGACCGAGGCGATGGCGATGAGCTTGACCAGCGATTCCATCGAGATGGCGAGGATCAAGCCGTCCTGGTGCTCGGTGGCGTCGGTATGGCGCGTGCCGAAGACGATGGCGAAGCAGGCGAGGAAGAGCGTGACGACCAGCGGCAGGTCGATGAGGCCGCCGGAAGTGTCGATGCCGAAGCCGCTCGTGTCGACCATGGCCGAAACCGAGCTCGACACGGCTTTGAGCTGGAGCGCGATATAGGGAATGTAGCCGATCAGCGAGATCAGCGCGACGACGGCGGCGACACCGGGATTCTTGCCGTAGCGGGCGGCGACGAAGTCGGCGATCGAGGTGAGGCGTTCTGATTTGGCGAGCGTGACGATGCGGCGGACCAGCGGCATGCCGAGCGTGAACATCAGGATCGGGCCGATATAGATGCCGGCAAACTCCAGGCCGTGGGTCGTCGCGAGGCCGACGCCGCCGAAATAGGTCCAGGAGGTGCAGTAGATCGCAAGGCTCAATGCATAGACGAGCGGACGCCCCTTCGAGGCGCGCTCGGACCGCTTGGCCTTGCGGTCGCCGTAGCTTGCCACTGCGAAGAGCAGGAGCAGATAGGCAAGCGCCAAGGCGAAAATCAGCGAGCCCGGCATGCTTCCTCCCGCAGTCCTTCGGCCTTTTCAGGGAGAATAGGACAAAGCGCCGGCAAAGGAAATTGCGTCGAAGGTCTGAGGGGGCGGTGGCATTGCGTATAAACCCCTCAATATTGATGGACCGCAGTTTTCATGCGGCAAAAACTGCACTAGGTTGCTTTTGCGTCGCAGCAAAAGGAGAGGCTTATGCTCAACGAGTTCAAGGCGTTCATCGCCCGCGGCAATGTCATGGACCTTGCGGTGGGTGTCATCATCGGTGCAGCCTTCAACAGGATCGTCGAATCCATCGTCAACGACCTCGTCATGCCGGTCGTCGGTGCGCTGACCGGGGGCGGTTTCGACTTTTCCAACTATTTCATCGCGCTGTCGAGCAATGTGACGGCGACGTCGCTGGCCGCTGCTCGCGAGCAGGGCGCCGTTTTCGCCTATGGCAGCTTCATCACCGTTCTCATCAATTTCCTTATTCTTGCCTGGATCATCTTCCTGATGATCAAGGGCGTGAACCGCATGCGCGCATCGCTGGAGAAGGAAAAGGCAGCCGGTGCCGCCGAGCCGGCCACGCCGCCGGAGGACGTGCTGCTCCTCACCGAGATCCGCGACCTCCTGAAGAGCCGTCCGGCCGTATAAGGCCTCACGGGTTGGATTGTGTGGGAGGCCCGGTTCGCCGGGCCTTTCATTTTGCCGGCCAGCCGGTGGCGCGGGCTTCCTCGATGGTGGCCAGAAGCGCCTCCGCCGGCGAAAGCCCGAGCTGTTCTGCTCGCCGGGCAAGCCAGCGCGCATGGACGAGGCGGATTTCGACGGGAACGCGCTTGATGTCGAGTGCCAGTGCAGCGGCCATGCGGTGCTTGCCGTTGGTGTGGCGCACGAGGTGGCCCTCGGCGTCGATGGCGATGCCGATATCCCGTTCGGCAAGGTCCTGCCAGAACGTGCGTGTCCAGCGATGCCGGTATCCGGTCTGGTCCCGCAGGCCGAGGTCCGAATGCGGCAGGATACCGTTTTTCTCGATGTCCTCGATGAGGGCGAGGTAGTACTCGAAATAGCCGTCCAGCTTGTCGTGCGTGTCGATGCCGATCCGGTTGCGCCAGATCGTTTCGCCCTCGGTGATCCTTCGCGCGTAATGGCGATACCGTTTTCCCTTACGGAAATTCTGCCGGGTGCGGCAAAGCTCGATGATCTCGGCGTGGGAGGAAGACTTCTCGACCGGGACCAGAAGGTGCGACCAGTCTCCGCCGTCCAGAAAATGCGTGCCGACCCAGCGCAGGGATCCGGCCTCGAGAAAATTGTCGCGCAGGCGCATTTCCACGGTTTTCGGATCGATCTGCAGGAGAAGCGCATCCGCGAAATGGAAATGCGCGCGTGCGGCCGGCACGGCCTGTCCGCCCTTCGCGGCAAGGCGCGAGACCGATTGATTGAACCGGCGTGAAAAACCGATATGGGCCGCCAGGAAATCCTGCACCGGCACCCAGTCGAGCGCCCGGCGGATGAGCGACGGTCGGGGCGGACGTGTGCCCGACGGGGCCCTGTCGTAAACCGGCCCTGGAAATGTATGCTCTTCCGCCAATGCCGTACCCGAATTCACTCTCGCAGCCCTTGCGCGGCCGAGGCGGCAAGCGGCGTCGCATCCATGACAAATAAACGACGCTTTTGCAAAGCCGGGCGGCGGATTTTAGCCCGGAAAACCGGACTATGCCGGATTTTCCGGGTTGTTTTGGGAATGCCGGCGCCCGCTGAAGCCATGCCGCCGTCGAATCAGGCGGTTGCGCCTTTCGTCCTGGTCTGGTGGATTTCGAGAAGGCTCGGACCCTTGCGGCTGGCGGCCCGCTCCAGTGCTGCGGGCAGATCGGCGACGTCGGCGAGCCGTTCGGAGGGCACGCCATAGGCGGTGCCGATGGCGATGAAATCGGGCGCGGAGGGTTTGACGCCCTCGGGCGTGATGCCGGCCTCGAGCATGAAATTCTCGATTTCCTGATAGCCGTCATTGTTCCAGACGAGGAAGACGACGCGGGCGTCGGCATCCACGGCCGAGCCGATTTCAGACAGCGAGAATTGCAGGCCACCGTCGCCGACGAGGCAGACGATCGGCGCGTCGGGTTCGGCGAGCGCCGCACCGATGGCGGCGGGCGGAGCGAAGCCGAGCGCGCCATAGCCGGTCGCGGCATTGAACCAGCTGCGCGGGCGGGGGGCCGCGCAATAATAGTTTCCGGCATAGACGGCCTGTGTCGAGTCGCCGACGATGATTGCCTTGGGCAGCGTGCGGTAGATCGCGTCGATGACGCCGATCTCCGCCTGCATCTTCGGCGTCAGCTCGTTCCAGGATCCCTTGCGGGCGGTTTCGGCGCGTGCGGCGCCGTTACTGATCGCCTTGTGGCCTTCCAGGAAACCGAGCATGCCGGCCGCAGCCGTCTTGGCGCTGGAGAAGACCGAGAGGCCGGATTGCGGCGTGCGGGCAAGCTGGGCGGCGTCGATATCGATGCGGATCAGCGAACGCAGACGCGGGAAACCGCCGTCGACATTGATGTCGTAGTCGGTCGGGCCGAATTCCGTGCCGAAGGCGACGACGAGGTCGGCGTCGGAGAGCATGCGGCGCACGGACTTCATGCTGGGGCTTGCGGGAACGCACAGCGGATGGCCGGCCAGCATGCCGCGGGCATTGACCGTGGTGACGACGGGTGCGCCGATGCGCTCGGCGAGCGCGCGGATTTCTTCCTCCGCCGTGATGGCGCCGCCGCCCGCGAGAAAGACGGGGCGGGAGGCATTGGTGCAGAGGATGGCGGCGCGCTGCAGGGTTTCCGCATCGGCGCGCGGGCGTGTTGCGACCGCGGCCGGGAATTTTCCCGTCTCGATCTGTTTTGCCATCACGTCTGTCGGGATTTCGATATGGACGGGGCCGGGCCGGCCGGAGAGCAGAACGGCGAAGGCGCGCTCGACGACCAGCGGCAGGTCGGCGGGGTTGAGCAGCGTGTGCGAATAGAGCGCCAGCGTCTTCATCATGCCCTGCTGGTCGGGCAGCTCATGCAGCAGCCCCCGGCCATGGCCGAGCGAATCGCGCTTGTTGACGCCCGAAATGACCAGCATCGGCACGGAATCCTGCCGCGCCTGCGCCATCGCCGTAATGGTGTTGGTGAGGCCAGGGCCGGTGATGACGAGGGCCACACCGGGTTTTCCCGAGACGCGGGCATAACCATCCGCCATGAAGCCGGCGCCCTGTTCGTGGCGCGGCGTGATGTGGCGGATCTTCGAAGCGGCGAGGCCGCGATAGAGCTCGACGGTGTGCACGCCGGGAATGCCGAACACGACCTCGACGCCATTGGCCTCCAGGAGATCGACGAGAACTTCGCCTACGGTTCTGGTGGTCATGCGCGGCGCTCCTTCGGCAGGGTGGATCGGGCGGCAAGGGCCGCGATGCGTCGGCAGGCCTCGTCTATATGGGCATCCGGGACGGTAAGGCTGAGACGGATGAAGCCTTCCGCCTGCTTGCCGAAGGAGGAACCGGGCATGACGGCCACCAGGTCCTCGCGCAGCAGCGTCCAGGCGAAATCCTCGCCGCTCATCCCGGTCTGCGAGACATCGACGACGATGAACATGCCGGCCTCCGGTGGGAGTGGCGTCAGGCCAGGGGCACGCGACAGCGCATCGACAAAGCGGGCGGCGCGGGCCTGGTAGGTCTGGCGCATGGTGGCGGAAGTCGAGATCGGATTGTCGAGCGCATAGGCCGTCATGTCGGCGATGAAGGGCTGGCCGCCGAACAGCATGGTCTCGGACACCGCAAGCAGGCGGGCGCAGAATTCCTTGGGACCGACCGTCCAGCCGCTGCGGAAACCGGGGGCGGCATGCGACTTCGAGATGGAGGAGACCACGATGGTGCGCTCGGCGAGATCGGCGTTGTCAAAGGGTGACGCGAAGGTCGCGCCGAAGACGAGCTGTTCGTAGACCTCGTCGCAGACGATCCAGAGATCGTGCTTGCGGCAGACGGCGCCGATCTCGGCGATTTCCTGCGCCGTCAGCACGGCGCCGGTCGGATTGTGCGGCGTGTTGAGCAGCAGCACGCGGCAGTCGGGCGTAATCGCGGCTTCGAGATCGGCCGCTTTCATGTGAAAACCGTTTTCCGGCCGCAGCGGCACGGGGATCTGCATGGCACCCGTCGAGCGGATGACGCCCTCATAGGTCGCGTAGAGCGGGTCGCCGACGAGCACGGCATCGCCGGTCTCGACGAGGCCGAGCATGACGGCGAAGAGGGCGGTCTGGGTGCCGGGGAAACACAGCACGTTTTCGGCGGTCACGTCGCTGCGGCGCTTCTGGTACTTGCGTACGACGGCATCGACGACGGAGGGTTCGCCCCGGCCGTTGGAATAGCGATAGCGGCCGGCATGCATGGCGCGCACGGCCTCGGCCAGCAACGCCGGGTCCGGCGGAACGTCGGGCTCGCCGATGGTGAGCTCGATGATCGCCTTGCCTTCACGCTTCATGCGCCTCGCCTCGGCATGGATGGCCCATTTCTCCGATCCGAGATTTTGAAGCCGCTCTGTGATGGACGCGTAGCGCATGGTCATTCTCCGCATGTGAATTCGGGGGTGGTTTAACCGTCGGCGGGCAGGGCGTCGATCGGTCTCAGGCGTAATCCAAGCAGCGTTTCGATCGAGGTCAGCGCGATCTCGACCAGCTCGCTGTCGCCGAACAGTTCGCCGGCCAGGCAGCCTTCGAGCCAGAGGCCGTCGAGCAGGCCGTTGATCGCGATCGCGAGCCGGCGGCAGCGTTCCGGCGAGGAATCCGCGCCGCGAGCAGCGAGGAAATCGGCAAGCAGGCTTTCCAGCGTGTCGCGAAAACTCAAGTACCCCTCGCGGTGGATGGCGGCGAGTTCCGGATCGACGCTGACCCGGCTGATGAACGAGGCCCAGAGCGAGAGGCTGCGGCTGTTGGCGACCGGTTCCGTCAGGTTGATGACGATGAAGTCGCGCAGCCGCGTTTCCGCGTCGCCCGAGACCCGCTCGGCCTTTTCGGTGAGCCGGGCGATGACGAGGCGATAGGCTTCCTGAAGGATGTGCTCCTTGGACTGGAAATAGTGCCGGATGAGGCCCGCCGTGACACCCGCCTTGATGGCGATCTGCCGGACCGTCGCGCCTTCGAGGCCATATTCCGCGATGCAGTCGAGCGTCGCCTCGATCAGGTCGTGGCGGCGTTCGGCCTCGGGGGCGCGATGGAAGGTCCGGCGGGCCATCTGTCCTCCTCTAGTCTCTATGCAATTCCAGCAAAACCGCTGCGCACGTTTGCTGGAATTGCTTATGCCGCGCGGCGCAGCACCGGCCGCGTCAGGCAGGTCGGGCCACCCTCGCAGGCGATGCACAGCGCATCGGCCTCAAAGGTCTGCACGGTGCAGCCGGCCGCTTCCATCGCCGCCTTGGTGGCCGGGAAGCCTTCCACCATGATGACCTCGTGCGGGCGGGTCGGCAGCACGTTCAGCGACAGGCCGTTGCTGGCGTGGAACTCGTCGGCGGGCGCCTCGATAAGCGTGATGCCGCGCTTCTTGAGCAGCTGGTAGAAGGCGGCCGGCAGGAGCGGCGCGAAGACCAGCGCGAGATTGTCGGCAAGCGGGCTCATGACGCTCATCAGGTGCAGGCAGGCCTCTTCGCCGTGCCAGAGCGGCAGGTCGTAAGCAAGAACACTCACGCCATGCGGTGCCAGGATCTTCGTGATCTGGTCGATGCCTTCCTGGTTGGTGCGCACGCCGCGGCCGATGACCAGCGTCTTCGCGTCGAGCCAGATGCAATCGCCGCCTTCGACGGTGCCGTCGCCCTCGATACGGCCGAGGATCGGAATCTGGCGCTCGGAATAGGCCTTTTCATGCAGGGCGGTTTCGGCGACGCGCAGCGGCTTGCCCATGCGCAGCAGGATCGCGCCATGGTCGGACATCAGCGACGGATCATGGGTGAACATTGCGTCGGCCAGGCCGTCGCCCTCGTCCTCCAGCCAGATGATTTCGGTGCCGGATTTTTCCACGAGGTCGGCAAAGGCCTTGTACTGGTGCACGGCGCGCGCGCCGTCGAAAGTCGGGCCGTAATGCCACTTGGCGGGATCGGCGGCCGAGAGGCTGGAACCGGGGCGGCGCATGAGAACGCGCATCAGGGGGGCCGACATTTCCTGCGAACCGAAGGCGGTCATTCAATACTCCCAAGGAATTTTTGATCGAAGGCGGATGCTGCCAGAAAAGTCAGCGACAGCGCTATTATACGCTTGAACAATTTCTTAACAAGTGCCACGATGCAATCCACAAGACGAAACGACGGGCCGAAGATGCCCGCGGGAACGCTGAAAAACAGGGGAATTTGGCATGTACCATGCATCGATTTTCCGCGCGCTGGAGACCTCTCCGCGATGACGGAACGCGCCGAGGCAATCGCGGTCACGGACCTGCACAAGCGCTTCGGACCGCTCGAGGTTCTCAAGGGCGTATCGCTCACCGCGCATGAGGGAGACGTCATCGCCATCATCGGCGGATCCGGCTCGGGCAAATCGACCTTCCTTCGCTGCATCAACATGCTGGAACTGCCGAGCGCCGGCACGGTGACGATCCATGGCGAGACCATCGCCATGAAGAAGGACGGCCATGGCGGCATGACGCCTTCGGACCGCAAGCAGGTGCAGCGCATCCGCTCCCGCCTCGGCATGGTCTTCCAGAGCTTCAATCTGTGGCAGCACATGACGATCCTCGAAAACGTCATCGAGGCGCCGGTCCATGTGCTGGGCATCAGGAAGGACGAGGCGATCGACCGGGCAGAAACGCTCCTGCGCCGCGTTGGTCTCCACGAGAAGCGCGATGCCTATCCGGCCTTCCTTTCCGGCGGCCAGCAGCAGCGCGCGGCGATTGCCCGCGCGCTCGCCATCCAGCCCCATGTCATGCTTTTCGACGAACCCACATCCGCGCTCGATCCGGAACTGGTGGGCGAGGTGCTTTCCGTCATCGGCGATCTCGCCAAGGAAAAACGCACGATGATCCTCGTCACCCACGAGATGAAGTTCGCCCGCAACGTGGCGAGCCATGTCGTGTTCCTGGCGAACGGCGTCATCGAGGAACAGGGGCCGCCGGACGAACTGTTCGGAGCGCCGAAATCGGAGCGGCTGAAGAAATTCATCAGCTCCATCCACTGAGAAGCAAAAAAACCAACAGAGGGAAAATCATGAAGAGTGCCTTGAAGACAATCGCCCTTGCCGCCGCCATCGGCCTTGCCGCCGTCTCCGGTGCCGCGGCCCAGCAGGTCCGCGTCGGTTTTGCCGCCGAACCCTATCCGCCCTTCACCTCGCCGGACGCCTCGGGCAACTGGGAAGGCTGGGAAGTGGACTTCATGAAGGCGATCTGCGCCGAAGCGAAGCTCGACTGCGTCGTCACGCCCGTCGCCTGGGACGGCATCATCCCGGCGCTGACCACCAACAAGATCGACATGATCATCGGCTCCATGTCGATCACGGCCGAACGCCAGCAGACGATCGACTTCTCCGACAAGTACTACAACTCTCCTCCGGGCATCATCGGCGCCAAGGACGCGAAGTTCGACGCGACGCCGGAAGGCCTTGCCGGCAAGACGCTCGGCGTGCAGGTCGCGACGATCCATCAGGTCTATGCCAACAAGTATTTTGCCGCCGCCGGTGCGACGGTGAAGGAATACCAGACGCAGGACGAGGCCAACAACGACCTCGCGTCCGGCCGTATCGATGCTGTTCAGGCCGACTCGATCGCGCTTGGTGACTTCCTGAAGACCGAACAGGGTTCGGCCTGCTGCGACATGAAGGGCACCGTGAAGGACGACCCTGAAATCCTCGGCCTCGGTGTGGGCGTTGGCCTGCGCAAGGGCGAGACGGAGCTGAAGGACAAGATCAACGCTGCCATCAAGGCGATCCGCGCCAATGGCACCTATGATACCTTCTCCAAGAAGTATTTCGACTTCGACGTCTACGGCGGCTGATTTCGCTCGTGCCTGATGCCGGCGGCCCTGCGCCGCCGGCCTTTCCTTCAAACGGACTGAAAACCCATGGCCGATGCCGGATCGCTGATCAACTGGAGCCTGCTTGCCCTTGAACCGCCCGGCTGGGGCGGCGCCATGCTGGCAGGGCTCTGGAACTCCATCCAGATCGCCATTGGCGGCTACGGGCTCGGCCTCATTCTCGGCACGGGCGGTGCGATGGGCAAGCTCTATGGCGGCCCTGTCACCAAGGATTTGCTCGAGGTCTATACCACGCTCGTGCGCGCCGTACCGGAGCTCGTGCTCATTCTCATTCTTTATTATGCCGGCACGGATGTGCTGAACCAGATTTCCGCCGCCGTCGGCTGGGGGCAGGTGGATATCAGCGGCCTTGCCGCCGGCATCTTCGTCATCGGCGTCGTGCAGGGCGCCTATTCCACCGAAGTCATCCGCGGCGCGATCAAGGCGGTGCCGGCGGGGCAGATCGAGGCGGCGCGCGCCTACGGCATGTCGCCTGTCCAGATCATGCGCCGCATCACCCTGCCGGCCATGCTGCCGCATGCCATTCCCGGCCTCTCCAATCTCTGGCTCATCGCCACCAAGGATACGGCGTTGCTTGCCGTCGTCGGCTTCTCCGAGCTGACGCTGGTGACGCGCCAGGCGGCCGGCACCACCAAATCCTACCTGCTGTTCTTCTGCGCGGCGGGCGTGCTGTATCTGATGATCACGCTCCTCTCGAACGTGCTGATCGGCTTCATCGAGCGCCACTACCGGCGCGGCATGGTGAGGACCGCGTGATGACGGAGCAAACCGTTTCCGCCCTGGCGCTGACCGAACTGCCGAGCCGACAAAGCTTTTTCAAGCCACACCGCATCGTGCTGATGGCCATCGCGGCGATCATCGTCTTCTGCGCCATCTGGTTCATGCGCTGGGAATGGGTGCCGAAGTATTCCGGAGCGCTCGCCTATGGTGTCGGCGTCACGCTGCTGATGCTGTTTTCGACCGCGATCCTCGGCTTCTTTCTTGCCGTACCGATCGGCCTCGTGCAGGTGACGGGGCCGTGGCCGCTGAAAATGCTGGCGAAAGGGTTCTGCACCATCATCCGCGGTACGCCGCTGCTCTTGCAGCTCTGGCTGCTTTATTATGGCCTCGGTTCGCTGTTTCCGCAGTTCCCGGAAATCCGCAATTCCTTCCTCTGGCCGTATTTGCGGGAGGCATGGCCCTATGGCGTGGCGGCCCTGACCATTTCCTTCGCCGCCTATGAGGGCGAGGTCATGCGCGGCGCCTTCGCCGGCGTGCCGCCGGGCGAGCTGGAGGCCGCGCGTGCCTACGGCATGAGCCGTTTCACGATGTTCCGGCGCATCTGGCTGCCGCGCGCCGTGTATCGGGCACTGCCGACGCTGAACGGCGAAACCGTACTGCAGCTGAAATCGACACCGCTTGTCGCGACCATCACGGTCATCGATGCCTATGCCGTCATCTCGAAGGTGCGGCAGGCGACGTATCTCACCTATGAGCCGCTCCTGCTGCTGGCGCTCATCTATCTTTGCCTCACCGCCATTCTGGTGGTGGCCTTCCGCTATTTCGAAAGCAAAATCCCTTCACGTGGTGCCTGATATGACAATTCATACGACCTTGCAGAATTCCATGCCCGAACTGGTGGCGATCCGCCGCGATCTGCACGAACACCCGGAACTGGGCCTCGAGGAGTTTCGCACCTCCGACGTCATTGCACGCCATCTCGAAAGCTACGGCTACAAGGTGACGCGTGGCCTAGCGACGACCGGCCTCGTCGCGACGCTCACCAACGGCACCAGCCGCAAGGCGATCGGTATCCGCGCCGATATCGATGCGCTGCCGATCTTCGAGGAGACGGGCCTGCCCTATGCCAGCAAGACGCCCGGCAGGATGCATGCCTGCGGCCACGATGGCCACACGACGATGCTTCTCGGGGCGGCCAAGGCGATTGCCGAACGCCGCAATTTCGACGGCACCGTGCACCTGATCTTCCAGCCGGCGGAGGAAAACTTCGGTGGTGCCAGGATCATGGTGGAGGAGGGGCTGTTCGATCGGTTCCCCTGCGATGCCGTCTTCGCGCTCCATAACGAGCCGAACCTGCCCTTCGGCCAGTTCGCACTGCGCGATGGCCCGATCATGGCGGCCGTCGATGAGGCGCGCATCACCGTGAACGGTGTCGGCGGCCACGGTGCCGAACCGCAGGAGACGCTGGACCCGATCGTCTGCGGCGCCTCGATCGTCATGGCGCTGCAGACCATCGTCTCGCGCAACATCCACCCGCTCGATCCGACGGTGGTGACGGTCGGTTCGTTCCATTCGGGCTCGGCGAGCAACATCATCCCGAGCCGCGCCGAAATCGTCGTCGGTATTCGCTCGTTCGATGCCGGCGTGCGCGACGAGCTGGAGCGCCGCGTTCGCCTCATTGCCGGGCGCCAGGCCGAAAGCTACGGCATGAGCGCGACCATCGACTATCAGCGCTTCTACGACGCCACGGTCAACCACAAGGCGGAGACCGATCTCGTGCGCGCGCTTGCTACCCGCTTTGCCGGTGCCGACAAGGTCGTCGATCTCGAGCGTCCCTTCATGGGCAGCGAGGATTTCGCCTACATGCTGAAGGAGCGCCCGGGCACCTACTTCTTCCTGGGCGGCAAGGGCGGCGAAAACGACAAATCGCTCCACCACCCCGGTTACAATTTCAACGACGACCTGCTGCCCGTCGGCGCCGCCTTCTGGACGGAGCTTGCCGAGCACTATCTGCGGTCCGCCTGAGCGGTTTTTTACAAGGGACCGGGTTTGCGCATCGCGAATCCGGAGCTCTCTTCAAGAGGTGGCGGACCATTTCGCCACCTTTTCGTCATTTTTCCTGACCCGTTCGCCAGTGAAACCCATCCTCCGCGCCGCTGAAAAAGCACGCGGATGTGATCGGCTGCGACCCGCAAAACCTTGAAATCGCCGCTTGGCCTCCCTGTGCCACAATTCTTGACGACTGATAAATGCGTGTATTTTAGGGCGCGCAGCGGCGTATAAAACAAAACAAAATCAAATAGATGGGCTGATGGTTCGGGCG
The DNA here is from genome assembly GCF_024704725.1 of Shinella sp. CPCC 101442. Classification (GTDB taxonomy): domain Bacteria; phylum Pseudomonadota; class Alphaproteobacteria; order Rhizobiales; family Rhizobiaceae; genus Shinella. Next base: position 534,899 of record NZ_JALIQS010000004.1, read on the forward strand.
CGTTGGCATGCGCTGCCGGGGCGATTTTGCGCGCGCATCGAGGTCGTTCAAACCGGGGCTGCGATCGTCAACGTTTCGTTGACAATTAGTTTACCGCCCTCAAACTTGCGTACCATTTAATGAGGGTCCATATCAACGGTGTCTTCAGGGGCAAGCCTTTGGAGAGCATCGCAAGAACAAAAGGAAATACACCATGAAGAAGCTCGTTGTTGCCACCGCCCTGCTCAGCCTTACGGCCGGCGCTGCCTTTGCCGAAAACCCCTATGCAGGACGCACCGATGTCTTCACCTCCGGCCCGAAAGCCGGCCAGTCGATTACCGACCAGACGGTCACTTCTTCGGTTGGGCACATGGCACGCCCGGCCGCATCCGACGGCGTCGTCGATCACATCGACCCTGCTGCCAATCGCTACGGCGACGGCGCTCCCTACGCAAGCCGCTGAGCAAAACGCCAGAAACCAGCCCGGAGCGCGCCGGAAGGCCGACCGCTCCTCTGAAATAGGAAAGATCAAGATCATGAACAAGTTCGCAATCGCCATCGCCGCCCTGTCGCTCTCCGCCGGTGCCGCTTTCGCTGAAAACCCCAGCCTCGGCCGCACCGACGTCCAGCCGTCGGCTGTCGACCAGTCCACCACGGCTTCGATCAAGTCTGGCAACGGCTACGCCGTCCAGAGCGCTTCCAACCAGGATACCTCGTCGCGTGCTCGTTACGGTGACGGCGCTCCCTACGCTGCCCGTTAATCGACACTCCACTGAGACACGCAGCCGACCGGCAGGTCCGGTCGGCCGATCCTCCCAAATTCGAAAGGTTAAGATCATGAACAAGT
>NZ_JALIQS010000004.1:535740-776583 GCF_024704725.1 Shinella sp. CPCC 101442
CGCCCTGTCGCTCTCCGCCGGTGCCGCTTTCGCTGAAAACCCCAGCCTCGGCCGCACCGACGTTCAGCCGTCGGCTGTCGACCAGTCCACCACGGCTTCGATCAAGTCCGGTAACCACGCTGCTGTCGTCGCTCAGCAGGAAGTTGCCGACTCCCGGGCTCGCTACGGTGACGGCGCTCCCTACGCCGGCCGTTAATCAACGCCTCATCCAATTCCTTCGCCGACCGGCAGGTCCGGTCGGCCGATCCTCCCAAATTCGAAAGGTTAAGATCATGAACAAGTTCGCAATCGCCATCGCCGCCCTGTCGCTCTCCGCCGGTGCCGCTTTCGCTGAAAACCCCAGCCTCGGCCGCACCGACGTTCAGCCGTCGGCTGTCGACCAGTCCACCACGGCTTCGATCAAGTCCGGTAACCACGCTGCTGTCGTCGCTCAGCAGGAAGTTGCCGACTCCCGGGCTCGCTACGGTGACGGCGCTCCTTACGCCGGCCGTTAATCAACGCCTCATCCAATCCCTTCGCCGACCGGCGGGTCCGGTCGGCCGATCCTCCCAAATTCGAAAGGTCTAAGATCATGAACAAGCTCGCAATTGCCATCGCCGCCCTGTCGCTCTCCGCCGGTGCCGCTTTCGCTGAAAACCCCAACTTCGGCCGCACCGACGCCCAGCAGTCTGCCGTCGACCGCACCACGACCGCTTCGGTCAACAAGGGCACCGCTCAGGGCACCGTCGACTACATCGACCCGGCTGCCAACCGCTACGGCGACGGTGCACCGCGCAACTAACCGCGACGACCCGCGGCCATGGGCCGGATCTGACGCGAGGCGCCCCCCTCTCTGCCTCGGTCCCCAAGACCGGCCTGTCAAACCTCCGCCGTTCCCCTCGGCGGAGGTTTTTTATTGCCCGCAGGGCGAGCGAAATGCCGCACGCGGGCGATTGTCGCGGTGCGGCAATGCGGGCTTGTGCGCCGAATTGACTTTTATCTGTTCGAAACCGCATCCTTGGGGTGACCGGCGGGCTGAAAAGGCGCGCGGCGGCCTGATGAAAGGATGTGGTCGATGTTCGAACAGTTGGACGCAACGCTGCTTGCCCGTTTCCAGTTTGCCTTCACCGTCTCCTTCCACATTGTCTTCCCGGCCTTTTCGATCGGGCTTGCGAGCTATCTCGCCGTTTTGGAAGGGCTGTGGCTCTGGACGAAGGACGAGGTCTATTTCGCGCTCTTCAATTTCTGGAAGACGATCTTCGCACTCGCCTTCGGCATGGGTGTCGTTTCGGGCATCGTCATGTCCTACCAGTTCGGCACGAACTGGAGTGTCTTTTCCGACAAGGCCGGGCCGGTCATCGGGCCGTTGATGGGCTACGAGGTGATGACGGCGTTCTTCCTGGAAGCCGGTTTCCTCGGCGTCATGCTGTTCGGCCTCAATCGCGTCGGCCCGAAGCTGCATTTCTTCGCCACCCTCATGGTTGCCTTGGGCACGCTGATCTCGGCCACCTGGATCCTTGCCGCCAATTCCTGGATGCAGACGCCGGCCGGCTTCTCCATCAACGAGGCGGGTCAGTTCGTGCCGGTGGACTGGTGGGCGGTCATCTTCAATCCGTCCTTCCCCTATCGGCTCGTGCATATGGTGCTCGCCGCCTATCTCACCACCGCCTTCGTGGTCGGCGCGGTCGGCGCCTATCATCTGCTGCGCGGCGATGCGCCGAAGCGTGCGAAGACGATGTTCTCCATGGCCATGTGGATGGCAGCGATCGTCGCGCCCATCCAGATCTTCGCCGGCGACATGCACGGTCTCAACACGCTGGAACATCAGCCGGTCAAGGTTATGGCGATGGAGGGGCACTATCAGAGCCATCCCGACGGTGCGCCGCTGATCCTCTTCGGCATCCCGAATTCCGCCGAGCAGCGCGTCGACTACGCCGTCGAAATCCCGAAATTGTCGAGCCTCATCCTGAAGCATGATCTGAATGCACCGCTTGCCGGCCTCGACACGGTGCCGAAGGCTTTGCAGCCGCCGGTCGCTATCGTCTTCTGGTCGTTCCGCATCATGGTCGCGATCGGCTTTGCCATGCTCGGCCTCGGGCTCTGGTCGCTCTGGTGTCGCTGGCGCGGGACGCTTGGCGAAAACCGCCTGTTGCACCGCGCCGCCGTCCTCATGGGTCCCGCCGGTTTCGTCGCCGTGCTTGCCGGCTGGGTGACGACGGAGGTCGGTCGTCAACCCTACACGGTCTACGGTCACCTGCTGACGGCGCAATCCGTCGCGCCCATCGCCGCCCCGGCTGTCGCGACCTCGCTGATCGCCTTCATCGTGGTCTACTTCCTCGTCTTTGGCGCCGGCACATTCTACATCCTGCGTCTCATGGGGCGCTTGCCGCGCGATCCGATGCCCGATCTCACGGAGGGTCCGCTCCGCTCCGCCGGTATTACGCCCGCTGCCGCAGCATTCACCAATGGGAGCCACCATCATGGCGCTTGATCTTCCCTTCATCTGGGCGGCCATCATCGCCTTCGCCGTGCTCGCCTATGTCATCCTCGACGGTTTCGATCTCGGCGTCGGCATCCTCTTTCCCTTCTTCAAGGCGAAGCGCGACCGCGACGTGATGATGAATTCCGTTGCACCCGTCTGGGACGGCAACGAAACCTGGCTGGTGCTGGGCGGCGGCGGGTTGATGGCGGTCTTCCCGCTCGCCTACGCCACCATCCTGCCGGCACTCTACATGCCGCTGATCCTGATGCTGCTCGGTCTCGTCTTCCGCGGCGTCGCTTTCGAATATCGCTGGCGCACGCGGCGCGGCGAGTTCCTCTGGGACATCGCCTTTGCCGGCGGCTCGATTACGGCAGCCTTCACGCAAGGCGTGGCGCTCGGCGCGCTGGTGCAGGGCATTGCGGTGGAGAACCGGGCCTATGCGGGCGGCTGGTGGGACTGGCTGACGCCGTTTTCGGTTGCGACCGGCCTTGCGCTCGTCGTCGGTTATGCGCTGCTCGGCGCCACCTGGCTGGTGATGAAGACGAGCGGCGATCTGGCCGCCCGCGCGCGCCGCTATGCGCTTTGGACTGGAGCGGTTACGCTCGTCGCCATGGGGCTCTTCAGTCTGTGGACGCCCTTCCTCGAGCCACTCTATTTCGAGCGCTGGTTCGGCTGGCCGACGGTGATTTTCAGCCTGCTCGTGCCGCTCCTCGTGCTCGGCTGTTTTGCCCTGCTGCTGCACGGCCTGAAGACAGGGCACGATTCGCGGCCGTTTCTTGCGGCGCTCGGCCTCTTCGTGCTCGGCTTTGCCGGCATCGGGATCAGCTTCTACCCCTATATCGTACCGGCGTCGCTGACGATTTGGCAGGCGGCGGCGCCCGAGGAAAGTCTCTCCTTCCTCCTGGTCGGCGCCTTGGTGCTGGTGCCTGTCATCCTCGTCTACACCGCCTATGCCTACTGGGTCTTTCGCGGCAAGGTCGATCCGGAGGAGGGGTATCATTGATGCGGGAGCCGTCGACGGCGAAGAAACTGCTGTGGTTCGTCGGCCTCTGGCTGGGTGGTGTTCTCGCCGTTACGGGGCTTGGATTGATTATCAAATTAGCGATTGGAACATAACTTCACGCTACGTGACGGCATCCAGCTTCGCGCCAGCTTGTTTGCCTAGGTTCCGCCTCGGCCAGCATGCAGGCCCGCAAGTGGAAGACAGGACCGCACCCTCCTTTCGCTTAACCCCCGGGCCTGCATGTGGCCTTGTGTCTCGCGACGGTGAGATGCCTTTCCCCCCGGACATTCCTCTGCTATCCGGGTCTCGCAAAGGAGACCGGAATGGCGAAGACGGCTGAAGACTGCACGACGATGGCGCAGATCCGCGAAAACATCGATCGTGTCGACCAGGCGCTGATGGCGCTCTTCGAAGAGCGCTGGAGCTTCATCCGCCGCGCGGCCGAGATCAAGGCCGGTCTGGGCATGCCGGCCGACGTGCCGGTGCGCGTCAAGGAAGTGCGCGACAACGCCAGCCGCAATGCGCAGGCGCATGGCCTCGACGGCGATTTCTACGAGGGCATCTGGGCGCAGCTCATCCAGCACGCCATCGCCTACGAGAAGGCGCAGCTTGGCGAAGATTGAGCTTCTTCTAAAGCTGGTTGCGCTTGCCGAGGTGCTCTTCCCAGTCGAGCGCCGTGCGCACGATGAAGTCGAGATTGTCGTGCTGCGGCTGCCAGTTCAGTTCGGTCATCGCGATGGAGGGATTGGCGACGATCAGCACGGCGTCGCCCGGCCGGCGGCCGGCGAGCCGCACCGGGAAATCCTTGCCGGACACGGCCTTCACCTGCTCAAGCACTTCAAGGACCGAGAAACCACGGCCATAGCCGCAGTTGGCGACGATCGAACCGCCGCCCGCGCGCATGCGCTGCAAGGCCTTCAGATGCGCATTGGCAAGGTCGCTGACGTGAATATAGTCGCGAATACAGGTGCCGTCGGGCGTGGGATAGTCTGTGCCGTAGACGTCCATGCCATCGCGTTTGCCAAGGGCCGCCTGGCTGGCGACCTTGATGAGATGGGTGGCGCCGGCGCTGGACTGGCCGGTGCGGCCGCGCGGATCGGCGCCGGCGACGTTGAAGTAGCGTAGCGCCGTGTAGGTGAAATCATGCGCGGCGGCGGTGTCGCGCAGCATGATCTCCGTCATCAGCTTGGACGAGCCATAGGGCGATTCCGGGCGAAGGGCAGCGGTCTCCAGCACAGGCTCGGTGCCGTCGGGCGTGCCATAGACGGCGGCTGTCGAGGAGAAGACGAAATGCGGCACCTTCGCCGCCAAGGCCGCTGCGATCAGCGCCCGTGACTTCACCGTGTTGTTCTCGTAATAGGAGAGGGGATCGGCGACCGATTCCGGCACGACGATCGAGCCGGCAAAGTGGATGATCGCATCGATGCGGTTCTCGGCGAAGATGGTGGACAGCAGCGCCCCATCGGCGATATCGCCTTCGTAGAAGCGCGCCTCGGGCGCTACCGCCCAGCGGAAGCCGGTGGAAAGCCGGTCGAGCACCACCACGTCCTCGCCGGCATCGACAAGCGCCCAGACCATGTGGCTGCCGATGTAACCCGCGCCGCCCGTAACCAGAACCGCCATGTATTCCCCCGAATCGCTTGAATTTCGCGCATATCAGCGCGCCCGCACACAAGACGCAACCGCAATCGCGCCCGCGCGGTTTCCCGCCTGAGAAAGGTCATAGTATGTCCGACCGCTTTATCGTGCTTTCCGGCTGCTCCGGCGGCGGGAAATCGACCCTTCTGGAGGAGCTGCGCCGGCGCGGCCATGCGACGGTCGCGGAGCCCGGCCGCCGCATCGTGCAGGAGGAGCTTGCGAGCGGCGGTACGGCCTTGCCCTGGCTGGACCTTGCCGCCTTCGCCCGCCGTGCCATCGCGCTGGCGCTTGCCGATCTGGACGCGATGCGGGAGCAGGCCGGTTTCGTCTTCTTCGATCGCGGCCTGATCGATGCGGCCTCTGCGCTCGAGGCGCATTGCGGCGAGCCCGTCCTGGCCGCGCTCGCAACGCAACACCGCTACAACACGAAGGTCTTTCTCACACCGCCCTGGCCGGAGATCTACGCGGGTGATGCAGAGCGCCGGCATGGTTTCGAAGCCGCCCTTGCCGAGTATGCGAGGCTTGAAACGACCTATCCGACGCTGGGATACGAGACGGTCATCCTGCCGAAAGTGGCGGTGGCCGAGCGTGCCGATTTCGTGCTCGCCCGGCTGTAGCCGGCGTCAGCGAGCCGCGATGTAGCGGGCAAGCCGATCGGCCGCTTCCGCCACTTGCCCGGGATCGCGCAGGAAGCAGGCGCGCATGAAGAGTTCGCCGCCGGGACCGAAGGCCGTACCCGGCGCCAGGCCGACATTGGTGCGGTCAACGATATCGATTGCGGCGCGGCGTGAATCCGTCACGCCGTCGATCTTCAGGAAGGCATAGAGTGCACCATCCGGCTTCAGCGTCTCGACCCGGTTGGTGGCGATCAGGGCATCGCAGAACACGTCGCGGTTCTTCGTCGCCTTGTCGATATTCGCCTGCAGGAAGGCATCGCCTTCGTCGAGCGCCACGATCGCCCCCTGCTGCAGGAACTGCGGCACACCCGAGGTGGAATATTGGATGAGGTTTTCCAGTACCTGGCCGATCTCCGGCGGCGCGACGATCCAGCCGACGCGCCAGCCGGTCATCGACCAGTTCTTCGAGAAGGAATTGACGAAGACGACCTTGTCGCCCTCTTCCATCACGTCGAGGAAGGAGGGCGCCCGTCCGCCTGCATAATGATAGAGCGCGTAGATCTCGTCCGCCATGATCCAGAGATCATGGCGACGGGCGATGTCGAGAAGGCTCTTGAGGTCCTCCCGCGTCGCGGTCCAGCCGGTCGGGTTCGACGGCGTGTTGACGAAGAGCACACGCGTTTTCGGCGTGATTGCCGCCTCGACCCTGTCAAGATCGACCTGCCAGCGCCCGCCGGTAAAATCGAGCGTCACGGCAATCGGATTGGCGCCGGAAAGCTCTGCCGCTGCGGCAAAATTCGGCCAGGCGGGCGTCAGGTACACCATGTCGTCACCGGGCGAGACCAGCGCCTCGATGACAAGCTTGATCGCTTGCATGCCCGACCCGACCACATAAAAATGCTCGGCCGGCAAGGTCGTCCCGAAGCGCCGCGCATAATAGCGCGACAGCGCCGCCCGGAGTTCCGGTATCCCCCGCTGCCAGGTATAGAAGGTCTCGCCCCTGAGCAGCGCCTCGGATGCTGCCCGCGCAATGAACTCCGGCGTCGGGAGTTCCCCTTCGCCCACCCAGAGCGGGATGAGCCCGTCGCGCCCGCGTGCATAATTTACGACTTCGACGATCCCGCTTTCCGGCGCACGGAGGGAGCGGGGGCTGAGATGGTCAAGCAAGGTCATTATCTGCTCAATTTCGAATGGATGAATGCAGGCGAGCGAAACGGGGCAATCCGGGAATGCTGGCAGGCCCATTCAGGCCACGCCGCTTGGTTTCTGAACACGGGTGAGATCATCCGCGCATTTCTGTCTCAGCCACGGGGCATGGCAATCTCAGGTGGTGAGCGCTTTCCGCCAGCAGGCCGGAAGCATGTACCTTCAAGCAAAGGGAGCGCGCCGCTAGCTGTAAATCGCCCCGACTGGGCGCCGGAGGCGCCCAGCATTCATTTAGAGAGGTAACTGGTTCACCTTTTCGAGGATTTCGCTGAAGACGTCAGGCGTCTCGGCTCCCTTGTGGCCGGATTCGTCATCGAAGAGGATTCTGCTGAAATTGTCGTTATCACCCAGAATATAGGGATCGACACCCATTTTCAGGCAGAATGGCCGGTAATGCTCGATGAAATGGTGAATATCGACCACGTTCTGCGCGTAGATCACGCGCCGCCCCTTCAGTGCATCGACGCTTTCCAACAAATCCAGGCGCGGAGCGAATTTTTCCTGTGCGGCTTCCCTGTCCCCGGTGCCCCAGCAGGTCATGAGGTACTTCTTTACCGAGCTCTTGTGGTAGTTGACGATCGTAATTTGCGGATTGATCGCCACCATCGCAATCTCAGGCATCATGCTGCCGAAACGGAGCGATGCGAAACCGCCGCCGCTCGATCCGTAGGAGACGATGTTCCTGTGCTCGACGCCGACCGTCTTTGCGATGGCACTCACCACCTCGATGATCGGTAGCACAGGGTCGAAATCCTCTGTACCTGCATACCACGCAAGCCCCAGGTCATTGCTGAGATAGAGGCTGGGGTCGGATATGAAGAGGCAGTGTCCCTGCATCTGTTCGGCCCATGTCCACCGTTGGAAGACGGGCGGCTGTCGCTTCGAGCGCTGTGCATCGCCGGAAAAAAAGACAAAGAGCCGCTGCTTACCGGGAGCGGGACGCCATAGAAAATCTATTTTGTATCGTCCCTGCGTGAGTGTATAAATTGCGGGATCTGTGACGCTTATTCGGTTTTTGTCGAAGGGGCTAATCTTGATTCCAGATAAGTCCGCAAGGGAAGCCTTTGTGTTGCGCCCTTTATTTTCAGCGTTCGCCATATTTTCTACTCATGCATGGATTTGTATTTCAAGCTTAGCCTATATCGCGAGCAACTCCCTAGGATTTCCCGCATGCTTGAACTGACCCTGTGAAAGCGATAAGAGCATAGCCACCAAGTCAATTTTGTCAAACACGGCAACCTGCATTCTTGGCGGGCCCGCGAAACGTAAGCAAGAGTCGAGACCTATTGATGACTGCCAAAACCACCGAGGCGGCGAAATCCGAAAAAGCAGGTTCTAGCTCAGTCCCGGGCGCAGCCGATGCAAGCGTTGCTAACAGCCTTGATGGCAGGGCGTCTTCGCCGGTTGTTTTGGATATCAATGTAAATGGTGGCTCTCCGGCCAAGCGGAGCGAAAAGCCAGCTGCGCAATCGCGCTCTGACGCTGAAAAGAAGCAGGCGGAAGAGCTCAAGAAGCTGACGCTTGAGCGGAAAAATCTGCAGCAAGAACTTGCCAGCACGAAGATGGCCTTTCTCGAGGCCATTCGGTCTTCGCTTGCGGTCCAGGCAAGGACGGTGGAGTTTCAGGCGGAAATCGATAATGCAAAGAGTGCGCTTGCGGAGCTAAAGGTATCGATCGAAGCGTCCAATCAGAGAAAGCAAATGCTGAAAGCTTCAGTCAGCGGAGCAGAGCATGGCGATGAGGCTACACTCGACTTCGCTGTCGATGAGATCGAAAGTGTTGTTTCGATGTGGCGTAAGCGGGCCCTCAATGCGAAGGCGGACAATGATGCCCTGCTTAAATATGCCGAAAATTTGAAAGCGCGTAACTTGAAGCTGAAGAGTTCTCTTAGCTGGCGTCTTACGATGCCCTTGAGATTCGCGCTCAAACTGCTCTTCGGCGGCCAAGACTACAAAATTGGCAAGATGCCGAAACTCAAGAGCAAAAAGTGGACGAAGAAAGGCTCTCTCGGTTTCTTCTACGATTTGGTCAACGGCGGCGAGGGTAATAGCAAGGGCAAAGTTCCTGAAATCATTTCCGAAACGGAGAAGAGACTCTGGGGCGGATATTCGGAATGGGCCTTGAAGCGCTATGAGGCGATGAGGAATGACGCTTCGCTCGATCCGTCCATTCGCGCCGATGTTTTCTTCCGACTGGCAACCTGGCATGCCGTTCAGGGGCGCTATGATCTTGCACTCGAATTTATGCAGCAGCGCAGACTGACCGATCCTAAGATTGCGCCCTTCAAGCGACAGGCTCTCCTTGAAGCCTATTTTCTGTGCCGCCTGTCCCGTGCGACAGAAGCGCGCGCGCTGCTTGACGCTTATGCCAAGTATAAGGGAAGCGATGCCGACGTCGAACTCATGTATGCCAGCACCTGGCTGGATACGGGGGAAGCCGGCAGCGCGTCTGTCGATGAGAAGAAGGCGCTCAAGCACATCAATGCGATGTACCGTTCCTTCGGCATGACGGAGATTGCGAAAATCGATCCGTCGCAGCCGCTGTCGATCGACAACGTCCGCGGCACGGTGGCGGGTGGTGCCGTCGACGAAGCCGTCAAGGTGACGGTCATCGTCCCGGTCTTCAATTCGCAGGACACCATCCTCACAGCCCTCAAGGGGGTTGCGGCCCAGACCTGGAAGAACCTTGAAGTCATTATCGTGGACGATTTCAGCACCGACGGGACGGCGGATATCGTTGCCGGCTTCTGTGCAATGGATGACCGCTTCAAGCTGATCCGGCAACCCTATAACCGGGGAAGTTACTTCTGCCGCAATGTTGCCATCCGGCACGCGACAGGCGATTTTGTTACGATCCACGATGCCGATGACTGGTCACATCCGGAACGGATCGAGCTCCATGTTCGAGATGCCCAGGAATCCAAGTCGCGCGCTAACATCTCCAACTGGATGAGAGCCAGAACCGACTTCGTGCCGGTCGGCACCTGGCGGCCGACGGAAAAGCTGATTTCTCTGAACATGGGTTCCTTTTTCGTCGATCGCACGCTCTTCCATGAGGTCGGCTCATGGAACGAGGTCCGCGTGTCGGCCGATCGTGAATTCATCAAGCGTTGCGAACTGTTTCTCGGCGAAAAGGTCCGGACCGGTATTGTCAAGGGTGCGCCGCTCACTGTCGGCCGGTCGAGCGAATCCTCGCTCACGCGCCAGAGTGCGACGCATGTGGCGACCACCTATCACGGTGTCCGGCGTGATTATCACGAGGTGACGGACCTCCTGCATCGGAAATGGGGCAGCAAAGTCATCGGTGACCTGAACACCATCGGTACGATGGGCGGAGAACTGGCACCGATATCCATCCATGCTGAGCGCAAAGCGGCCGAAGTCGATGTACTGTTGATCGGCAACTGGAACATGCGGGGAGGAACGTTCCATTCCGCGCGGAACATGGCGGCGGCCGCCAAGGCCGACGGCCTCAGCGTCGGGTTCTACCATTATCCGAACTGTGACCTCGAAATCACCAAACCGATCCGCAGCGACTTCCGCGAGCTTTTGTGGGAGCAAGGTTTCAAGATGGTCGTGGCTGGGGAGGAGGTGAAGGCGAAAACCGTCATCTTTACCTATCCTCCAGTTCTGGACGAGAAGATCGACCTCTTTCCGCGCATCAGCCATGAGCGGGTCTTCGTCGTCGTCAACCAGATGGCTGAACGCAACATCAGCAAGACGGACGTCGCTTATGATCCGCGCAGGGTTCGGCAGAACCTTTTGGCTCTTGTCGGCACCGAAGGAGAATGGGCACCCATCTCGAACCGCGTCCGGGAAATCATGATAGCCGACGCGCGCTATCCCGCACCGGTGGCAGACACCTGGACGCCAATGACCGATATCAGCCGGGTCAGCGCAACACCTGCGCCGTGGCGTGGCAAGGAAAGGGTCAAGCCCCGTATCGGCCGCCACGGGCGCGATCACGTCCTCAAGTGGCCGAGCCGGCGCGAGGACGTTTATCAGGCCTATTGCGTCGACAAGGACTGTGACGTTCATTTCCTCGGCGGGGCAAAACACGCACTACAGCTTCTCGGAAACACGCCGGAAAACTGGAAGGTCGATCCCTTCGGCTCGCTCGATGTTGGCGCATTCCTGTCGGATCTGGACTTCTTCCTGCATTTCCCTGACGAGGATTACATCGAGGAATTCGGACGCGCGCCGATGGAAGCCATGGCTGCGGGTGTACCGGTCATTCTTCCTTCCGTCTTCAAGTCCGTCTTCGGAGACGCAGCGATCTACGCCGAGCCAGAAGGAGTCTGGGCTGTCGTCTCCGAACTCTGGAAAGACAAGGCTGCTTGGCAAGAGCGTTCTGAAGCTGGACGACGGTTCGTTCGGGAGAATTGCGCCTACAGCGCCTTCGGCAAGCGGATCGCGGCTGTTAAGCCCTGACCGTGAGCATTTGTCGTAATGCCAATGTGCCAAGCCGACCCGGAGCTCTTCCGGGCCGATGCATTTCAGGCGTAAGCTCCGCTGTAGGTAAGGCCGTAGCGAATTTTAGGGTGCGGCCAACCTCCGTTCCAATTCACAGCCGGATGTTGACAGGGAAACCTTGTTAAAGCGTAGATTTCTACTGATCCAACGCCGTTTGATAGGGAAGCCAAATGCGCCGTTTGCACTTCACAATCAGCGTTGCTGTCTCTATTTCTTGTTTCTCGGCTGCGCCCGCCCCGTTTGATGCACCGGCCGCCGCACAGGAGATTTTCCCCCATCCTGGGCTGCTGCAAACCCAACGGCAATTACAGAGGTTCTCTGAACGATCGACCATATCTGACATCGTTGCCGATACCTATAAGCTGATGGAGGATGATCCGCGCAGTTCGGGCGATTACCAGCCGCAACCTCTGGCGGTCGTCGATGTCGTAAGTTCCGGTGCCGGACCGGCGGAAAAAGCGTTCAAAGACGACGCGATCGCCGCGTATCTCAACGCGATGCTGTGGGTCAAAACCGACGATCCTGTGCATCGTGACAAGGCGATGGAGATTTTGGACGTCTGGGCTTCCACGTTTAAAACAGTGACGACCGACGTTGACGCTAGAAATTCGCCGCGGCAGCCGCAGCTGGAAGCGGCCTGGGCTCTTCCGATGTGGGTAAACGCTGCGGAAATCATCCGCTACTACGACAATGGCGGCGCCGGCTGGCAACCAGAAAGTATCGACCGATTTGATCTCTTCATCGATAGGCTTTTTGCTTTTTCCAGCCAGGCGATGGATAGAAAAAACAACTGGGGCGCCTCCGCCGCCATGGCGGCGGTGGCGGTCGGTGTCTATCAGAACGATAGGCGACGGTATAAAGCGGGCCTGAACAGCATCAAGAAGTTGATGCCCGCTGTGATCTCCGAGGATGGGGAGATCAACGAATTGCGAACTCGCGATTGCAGTCATCCTCAATATTCTCTGGCCGCCTTTGTCCAGGCGGCGACAATTGCAGGAAATCAAGGGGACCAATCCCTCTGGTTGTTTGGCCAAACCGCAGATGCCCCACCGCTTCTTGCGCGGGGACTAGAATACATGGCGGAGGCACTGATCGAAGGCAGCCCGGTGCGCGATTGCCAGCGGCGCGGCCATATCGGTAAGCTTGGCGCGGGCTACGGCGACATCGCGCTGCAAGAATATCAGGAACGGGGAATATTCTTGCCGAAGTTGCGGAAAGTGGTGCAGTTCACAGGCGTCGATAGGCCGTCCTATCAATTTCTGGGATGGTCGTCGGCGACGTATATGCTGGCGAACTGACGCAGTCCGCTGCGCAGCCTCTCAGTCTGTGGTGAGGCCGACATAAAGGCTCTGGCGATAGCGCAAGGCCCGAGCCTGTTTCTTCCGCCAGGCTTCCCAGTAGTCCAGGCGCTCTGCATTCATCGCCTCGCCACGTTTGGTTCCCGTCATGACATCCGTCATCAGCGAACCGGCGCGGTGTGCGCCGAAAGCCAGCGGTAGGGACAGCAGGCGATATCCGCGCTGGCCATAGATGAGCCGGAGGCGGGCGATGTATTCGCTATCCGCGCCGGTACGGACATTTTCGTAGAACCCGGCACGGCTGAGCGTCGGCGCTTTGCGAAACAGCGGGGAGGCTGGGTTGAATCGTGTCAGCGGATGGATCTGGGTCGCGTAGAACAGGCCGTCGTCCTGAATGCGCACCCATTTGGACGCCGTCACATTCAGGTTCCTGTCCTTGAGCATGGGTTCGACCTGCCTGTGGATTTTCTCAGGATGAGCCCAGTCGTCTGAATCATGACAGGTCACGAAATCGCCGTTTGCATTGGCGAGCGCCATGTTGCGCGCGGCATAAGGGCCACCGTTCTGGGTTCGCTGGATGAGCCGGACGCGTTGGTCCCTCAACGTAAAGCCCGTGACGACGGCAACCGTATCGTCGGTGCTGCTGTCATCGACCACCAGAATCTCGATATCCCGGTAGGTCTGGGCCAGCAGCGAGTCGATCGCGGCACCGATTCTTCCACTCGTATTGTAGGCTGGCATCGTGACGGTGACGAGCGGACCACGGACAGAGCCGGCCTCGGCAGTCGATACGAGGTTCGATGCGGAGAGACAGATCGAGTCATCCTTGCGCCGCAAAGAAGACAAGCCGTACGTCGCCAAATATGAATTCAAATCCTCAAGCTTGGCAGCGTGATCGACCGTCATATTGGCGTGCAACAGAAGGATATCGGGATCGACGGTGTCCCGGTCTCCATCGAGGGCTTCCTTGATCATCTCGCCCGCCTGATGGGTGTGCCCCAAAGCGAGATGCAGCGCCACGCGCAGCCCGAGATTTGAACGCTGGTCTTGTCCGTTGAGGATTTCGAGCGCTGTGTCTGGGCTATATTGGGCGATCGCTCGAGCCGCCGGCGACAACAACGCCGGTGTCAGCAAACGTTTTGAGTGGGCCTCTCTCAAGATACGGCTACCCGCAGCGATATCGCCGCACGCCGCCAGGGAAACGCCAATCGCCACGGCATCGCCCCCACTTGTGGGCGCTTGTCTGGCCTCTACAACAGTACGATAGCAGCCTGCCTTGTAGAAGGCCCATACGGCGTCAGACGGAATGGGAGAATTCTCATTGCCGTAGAAGGCGATTGCCTCCAGAAACCGTTTCCTTTGGAACAGGTATTTGAAGCGAATTTTGTCGTAAAAATTCATCTCTGTTCCAATACACGGCCCCGGAATCCTTTTGATGCAGAGGTCATTTGTCTTCCGGGTGGAGCCATTCCGCAGGGATTCACATGAGATTTCCCCGCAGCCTGTGCCGGCTTGTCGGAGAGTAGAGGAGATGTCTCAATCCACCCCGAAGATATCCCGCGTATAAACCTTGTCCTTCACGTCACTGAGTTCCGGCATGTAGCGGTTCGCAACGATGACGTCGGCGCGTTGCTTGAAATCGGCAAGATCGCGGACGATTTCCGAATGGAAGAAATCGTTGCCGGGATATTCTGGCTCGTACACGATAACCGAGATACCCTTGGCTTTGATGCGCTTCATGATGCCCTGGATGGAGGACTCTCGGAAATTGTCCGAGCCCTGCTTCATGATCAAGCGATAGACGCCGACAACCTGCGGCTCACGGGTGAGAATATCGGCAGCCAGGAAATCCTTGCGCGTGGTGTTCGCGTCGACGATGGCTCGGATAAGGTTCTGTGGGACCTCCGAGAAGTTGGCCAGCAATTGTTTGGTATCCTTCGGCAGGCAGTAGCCGCCGTAACCGAAGGAGGGATTGTTGTAGTGGTTGTTGATGCGCGGGTCGAGGCCGACGCCTTCGATGATCTGCCGGGAATCGATGCCGTGCGTCATGGCATAGGAATCGAGTTCGTTGAAATAGGCGACCCGCATGGCGAGATACGTGTTGGCGAAAAGCTTGATTGCCTCAGCTTCGCCTGCGCCCGTAAACAGGACCGGCACATTCTGCTTGATGGCGCCTTGCTGGAGCAGCCCGGCAAAGACTTGCGCGGGTTCGCCCTGGCCTCCGACGACGATGCGGGAAGGGTGCAGGTTGTCGTGCAGCGCCTTGCCTTCACGGAGGAACTCGGGCGAGAACAGGATACGCTCGTCGCCGAACTCCCGCTTCAAACGATCCGTGTAGCCGACGGGGATCGTCGACTTGATGACGATCGTCGCGGTCACATTGTGTTCCCGGACATCCTTGATAACCGTTTCTACGCTGCTGGTGTCGAAATAGTTGGTTTCAGGATCGTAGTTCGTCGGCGTCGAAACGATGACGAATTCGGCGGCACTGAAGGCCTCGGCCTTGTCGTTCGTCGCTTTCAGGCGAAGACGCTTCGTCTTCAGATATTCCTCGATATCGGTATCGACAATCGGCGAAATGCCGTTGTTGATCTTGGCGACCCGGTCGGCCGAGATATCATAAGCGATAACGTCGTTATGCTGTGCAAGCAGAATAGCGTTGGAAAGGCCGACATAGCCTATGCCAACAACAGTAATATTGGCCATTAATAACTCCTGGAGATGCACACGCCTAAAGCCGAAGCTCGACAGAGGCGCTTCCCCGCGTTTCATGGAAGATGCGGAAAGCCAGCGAGGTAAAGCAAGGAATCCGGCGCGACGCAAGGCGAAATATGGTTGTTTTCCTCTGAAAACACCTTGCCCGGTGCCGGCATGGACGGAAAGAGATGGTCGTAAGCCGGATCTCTCCGGGACGAGCTCAGCGGCCAGCGCTCATTTCGCCACGCGCGAAGAGGAAAGATCGCTTCTTCCCGTCAGTAATTCAGGACGGCTTGCACCATATCGCGCGCGCACGTCGAGTTCGCCATTCTGAATCTGCGTCAGGACCTTCCCAATGCGGCGCGCGGCGGCGCCATCGAATTCGCCGATCCCGAAGGCTTTCGCGGCCCAGCTGAGGTCGTATTGGGCGACAAGGCGACGGGGATCGCGGATGGCCGCCATGACAATAGTCCGCAAGTCGTCGCGGTTTCTCGCCACCGGAATCTTCAGGGCATCCCAAATCTGCTCGAACTGGACATACTTCGCAGTCACAGCCACTTTACCATCCAGGGCGGCCTCCAGCAACATCGTGCTGTTGAGGGACACGAGGATATCGCTCGCGGCAATGGTTTCCTCCGCCGAAAGGAGATAGAGCGACGCATCGTCGATCGCTATGTGCGGATTTCTGTCCACCTTCTCGTAAATCTCCGCATCCAAAATCGCGTCCTTAGACGGCGGCGTCCGGATGATGAGCTGGATGCCGTTATCGCTGGCGATTGAAATGAGATCCAGGATCGCGGAGTTTTGTGCCGCCCGTGCCGCCTTCATGTCGTACTGGCTGTCGAGGGGTTGCGCGGCAAAGACCATGACGGGTTTGTCTGTCGTCAATCCCAAGCTGAGGACGGCATCCTTGGCGTTGCCAGCCCGCGTCTCTCCAAGATAGTCGAATTTCGGCGCTCCGACTTTCAGGATGCGCTCTGCCGGATACCCCCTCTCCATGAATATCCGCTCCTGCATATCGCCCCAGGCCAGCACGATGTCACATATCGGCGTGTTCATCCCCATTTTCGGATGGGTATAAAACATGTTCTCCTTGGCGAAGACCGATTCGTGTGGCACCAGAATGGTCCGGATTCCCAGACGCGACGCGCCGTAAACCAGCCGCCGCATTGCCGGCAGCCAGTCAAGCGTCACAATGAGGCCGAGCGCGGAATGTCGGTGTGGCGACAGCTTGTGCATCACCATGCGGTCGTAGACGTCGCCATGGGAATCGGCAAAGCGTATGATCTCTTTGCGTTGCTGCTTGTCGCTCGGGTCGGAAAACATTCCCAGGCTGGCAAATGGGGCCGTACCGCTGCGGCTCAGCAGGCGAATGAGTTTGTCGGTATGCTCCGGGACCCATGGCTGGAACAGGAAGCTGGGCTGGACATCGTCAACCGCAGCGGGGTCATTTCGGACAAACCACTCGGGGGGGGAAGGCCATTTTGCCGCCTCTCTCAGCGCCGTGGCTGTCCGGAGGAAATTCGGCAAATTCAATCGTTTAAGAAAATCGACCATCAATCTAACCCTTTCCCACCACCACACAAGGTTGTCGATAGGCCTTCATTCCACATGCGTCCGATGCCGGCTTCATATTTTAGTTGCCGACGAAGCGTCAAGGATTGTTGAAGGGCGATGGCTGTTTGCCAAGGAGCGGAGTAGCGGCACTTTCGGTCGCACGGGCGGCTGTCTTCGCAGTGAGAGGAGCCGGCCCTTGCCGGATGTGTCGGGATTTTTCAGCGTTGCTTCCAAGCTGCCAGATCGACGGTACGTACAATGACATTCAGGGATAAGCCCGCTCCACGATATGTCCCGGTCTGTAAAATCGTCTCGATGAAACAGATGATCTCATGATCATGGCGGAGCCTGGAGGCAATCTGTTCGTAAACAGGCCTACATGCTCCGCCACCGTCATTTGGACTTCATCACGAGCCCGTCGAGCAGATATTAGAGAAGGAAATCGCCGCTTGTGAGGGTGATCGCGCCCGAAAGCTTGATCTGGAAATCGATCTTCCCGTCTCCATTGGTGTCGCCGCTGACATAGGTATTCCCACCGGACTGGCTGTAGCGCAGTTCGCCGGCAGCCTTGTGGAAATCCTCGGTGCCGATGAATTTGAATTTGTCGTTGGTTTGGGTTTTCGAGTTTGCGTCGATGCTCTGGAGATTGATGATATCGTCCTCGGATTGCTTGAAATCGGTGATCGTATCGCGCGAGGAGGACGTCGAGTCTTTGACGGAAATGAAGTTGAACACATCCGCACTGGTTCCGCCGGTCAGGGTATCCGCTCCGCTTCCACCCTGGATGAAGTCCTTGCTGCCGCCGCCGGAAATGGTGTCGTTGCCACTGTTTCCGATCAGGCGGTCGTCACCCTTGCCGCCATCGATCTTGTCGGACGAAGAGCCGCCAGTGATGGTGTCCGCCCCGCTACCGCCAACAACGTTGATTGCGCCGCCGGCCGCGGTCACCTTGCCGCCGGTGTTGAAGAGCGTCACCAGGCCCGAACCCTGGATGCGGACGCTGGTCGCGTCGGTAATATCGCCGGTATCGATGCGTGCTCCGACAGAGCCGACATTGATTGTTACGTAATCATTGTCGGCCTGACCCGCGAAAGACTTATTGAGATAGAGGGCGAGCGGGCTGGATTGCTTGCTGACATCAATGACGTCGATGCCTTTCGCCGTACCCATCGTGCTGGCGCGGAAGGCGGAACTGGAGGAGAGGAGGAGCGTGTCGCGCCCGGCGCCGCCAAAGATGTCGTACTTGTGATCCGCCAGGAAGCTCGTCGAGATCGAAAACACGTCGTCGCCATTGCCGCCGGACCCGCCGATATCCGTCTTGAAGAGGGAAATCGTGAGCGGCTTTGTGCTACTGGAGAACACGAAGTTCTCTGCCTTGAGTGCAGCCGCGGAAACGCCTTTCAGAATGAACTTGTCGCCGCCACCCAGTGAAACCACGGTATCGGATCCGACTTGTTTGACCGAGAGGAAGGTGCGGGACGCAACCAGCGCTTTGCTGAGATCCAGGCGATCACCCGACGTGCCGGCCTGGAAGTCAGTAATGGTGTCTTCGCCGTCGCCGCGGCTCAATACGAAGGTGTCTGCGCCGATGCCACCTGTCAGCGTATCGGTGCCTTTTCCGCCGGTGATCAAGTCGGAGTTTGAACCGCCGTCCAGAATATCGTTGCCGTCGTCGCCGTACAGAAGATCCTTGCCGCCGTTACCCTTCAGAATGTCGTTGCCTGTTCCGCCGCGAAGCTTGTCCACGCCGGCTGCACCAATCAGTTCGTCGGCAGCATATCCGCCATCCATGTCCGAGCCGGAGGCGCGCGCATAAATCTTGTCGACCGCTCCGGTGCCCCGGAAATAGCCGAAGGTGACGTTGTTCGCCTCTATCGTGGAATTCGGGTGGACGCCCTTCGCGCCTGGCGAAACGCCGGAGGAACCGCCGGTGGTCGTGTTGTAGTCGAGCACGGATCGATCGACGATCACGGTGTTGTTGCTGTCGGGGCTGCCGTGGAAGTTGATGTCCCGGTTGGTGCTGTCGACCTGAATGTAATTGTAGTGCTCGGCACTGTAGGACGAGAACAGGACGCTGTGACGCATGTCCTTGTCCGTGAGGTTTGTGAACGTATTCTCGAACGCTTCACCGAAGGCGAACGCATAGCCGTTGCCGTCACCGCCCTTGTTGTGCGAGCCGATCGTGCTCAAGGTGTCGCCGCTGATCCGGAAAACGGACTGGAACGAGAAACCGTGGGAGGCTGCATTGGTGACCGCGATGTTGTGGAGCTTGACGCCTGTCGCCTGCAGAACTTCGATGGCTGCGCCGTCGAGTCCGGCGGGAAGCGTATTTTCGAAGAGATAGGGATTGGCCGCCCCGAGGTCGGTGGTGACCGAGAACCCGCCGACCTCGACGTTCTTGATCATCTCGCGGACTTCAACGGTGGCTTTGCCTGCTTCGAACGTATATGGCACCGCCTTGCTCAGCGTCACCGTCTTGCCGTTGACGCTCGTCACCTCGGCCAGCATTTCGCGCAGATTTTCCGCCGACGTCTTGATAAACGTATTGCCCTGGGAATCGAGCCATGCCCGATCGTTGGCCTGGCCCATATAAATGACGTCGCCGACCTTAACATCGGTGGCGCGATCAAGCACGATCTTGTTGGAACCTGCGGTAGCGGTGGAAGCAAGCTTGGCTTCCGAGGATACCTCAACGCCCTTGCCGATATGGATTGCGGTGGCGTTCTTGTTGTCTGTCTCGATGACGATCTTGGTCTTGCCTTCACCAGCACCGACGAGCGCTATATCGTCGCGGTTTATCTCGAGCGCCTTGGTGAAATTGTAGGTGCCGGCAGCGAGGTGAATGGTGGCTCCGGCGGGTGCATCGTCGATTGCTTCCTGGATCTTTTCTACAGAGACGCCCGCCTTGAAATAGAAGTCCTTCTGGACGCTCTGGCCCTTGAAAATGAAATCGCTGGCGGTGAGTGCGGACGCCTTGACACCTTCGAGGGTAAGCTTGTCCGAGCTGCTGAAGGTGAGGACCGTATTGTTGCCGCTCTGGGTCATCGAGAGGCCCGAAAATTGGGTGACGCTGGTGACGCCACGGAGATCGATGACCTCGACTGCGCCATCGGCATCGAAGTCCGTGATCTTGTCCTGGCCATCTCCGGTCGAATAGACGAAGCGATCGGAATTCGCGCCGCCCGTCAGCGTGTCGCTACCCTTGCCACCCGAGATCACATCCAGGCCGGCATTGCCGGAAATCTTGTCATTGCCGGCGCCACCTTGGATAGTGTCGTTCTTCACGCCGCCTTCGACATTGCCGTTTGACGTGCCTTCGAGGACGACTCGCTGTTCGCTGGAGTCGGTAAGCGTGACTTTGCCGGTGCCCTGGATACCGAGTGTGGTACCGTCGGTGTTGAGCGAGATCGCATTCGCGCCGAACTTGACGAGGAGCATCCCGTCGTCCGCCTGGGTGATGGTCTTGGTGTTCAGCGACAGGCGCAGCGTGCTGATCTTCGCGGACAGATCGAGAATGTCGACACCGGTGACACCAACGAAGCGGCTGGCATCCATGATGACCTGGGAGCTGGCGCTGATGACCAGCGTGTCGATCCCCTTGCCGGCTGCAATTTTATCCGTGCTTTGAAGCTGTACCCAGCTTCCCGAATAAGTGTCGGCGGCATCTGTGCCGCCGAAGTTATCCGGCCCCGCCGTGTTGTTCGTGAGTACATATTTCATAACTGCCTGCCCCCGATATTTGTCTGTTGAGTCGCGTCCAGAACTACACGCCTGCAAACAATGTGCGTACGGCGCCGCAGATTAGGAAGGTGCGTGATCCCGTTCTACATAATGGTATGCCGGTTGATATTTTATAAATGTCTGCTTCGCATCTGGCTAGGCGGAGCCGAAGCCAAAGGATCCGTTTCGCTACATATCAGATCGAGCGTTCGAGGGCGACTGAAGGCTGTTCGAGATCGCGTAAAATAGTTTCGGCAGTTATCGTCTTGGGATGTGTGTTTGAGGCCGCCTATAAACTTGCAAGCCAACGGATCTGTTCAACATGGGGTCGGTCCAAGCTGGGGCCAGTTCAGAAAGAATCTGCAGAAGGGAGAGCGAAATTTAGCAAGGCCTAGCGCTGAAGGGTTTCCGACATGCTGTAACAGCCCTTTATACCGGGATGGGGCAGTGAAGCCATCTATCTCCTGCTCGGTCACTCGACTGATGTTTTGGGAAAACACCAATTCCCGCGCGCTGACATGGCACGAAAGGCGATTGCAATCCTGGCGAATTTCGAAGTCGCACTGAGCAAGAGAAAGCGAAGATTGTCAAACCCGGCACATAAATCTGTCGACTTCAGATCCATAAGGAGGAGATTACATGATGAAGATGGGCGTCACAAAGACTTTAAATGGTGCCCGGAGGCGGATTTGAACCACCGACACGCGGATTTTCAATCCGCTGCTCTACCAACTGAGCTATCCGGGCATCCGGGTGGATTTCGCATTCGAAACCCGTGGGGCGTTTGGTTGCGCCCCGGAAGCGAGCGGGGTTATAACATCTTGCAAAAATGTGTCCAGCCCTATCGGCGGTTTTTTGCGGGAAAAATGACAGTCTTTTCAAGTTGCGGAAAAGATTGAGTTTTCGCCTCGCATCAGACGTTCACATTTCGTCGTCTTCCGCCTTGTCCTCGCCATCGGCGACAGGAATGACATAGGAGCCGGAAAGCCAGCGGTTGAGGTCGACGTCGCGGCAGCGGTTGGAGCAGAAGGGGTAGTGCTCGCGCGCCGAGGGGCGGCTGCAGATCGGGCACGGCACGGCCTTGCGCAGGGGCGCGACGGTTGCCGCTGGTTTTTCAGTCTCGTCCGCCATCAGGCACCCGCCCAGCCGTCATGCACGTCGAAACCTTCGCCCGAGAGCAGCGTGAGGGTTTCGTAGAGCGGCAGGCCCACCACATTGGTATAGGAACCGACGAGCTTGACGACGAAGCTGCCGGCAATGCCCTGGATGGCATAGCCGCCGGCCTTGCCGCGCCACTGGCCGGAGGCGAGATAGTGCTCGATATCCGTGGTCGACAGGCGCTTGAAGCGGACCTTCGTGTCGATGACCTTCTGGCGCACGGTCCTGTCAGGCGTGATGAGGCAAACGCCGGTGAAGACGCGATGGCTGCGGCCGGAGAGGAGATGCAGCGCACTCGAGGCTTCGTCGATCATCTCCGTCTTCGGCAGGATGCGCCGGCCGACGGAGACGACCGTATCGGCCGAAAGGATATAGCTGCCGGCAAAGGCCGGATCGCCCTTGATGGCGGCGAGCGCCGCCTGCGCCTTGCCGGTCGACAGGCGCCGTGCGAGCGAGCGGGGATGCTCGGAGCGCTTCGGCGTCTCGTCGATATCCATCGGCATCAGGCGTGTGGGCTCGATGCCCGCCTGCGCGAGCAGTTCGACGCGGCGCGGCGAGCCGGAGGCGAGGATGAGCTTGTCGGTCTGCGCCATGGGAGCTCCGGAAAAGTCCGGGACGCGCCGTCGTTCAAGCCGCGGCCTGAAGCCGGGGCGAAGGCGCGGTCCCTGGGCTTACTTGAAACGGTAGGTGATGCGGCCTTTGGTAAGGTCGTAGGGGGTCATCTCGACCAGAACCTTGTCCCCGGCGAGAACGCGGATACGGTTCTTGCGCATGCGGCCCGCCGTGTGCGCGATGATCTCGTGTTCGTTTTCAAGCTTGACGCGAAACGTTGCGTTCGGGAGCAGTTCCGTGACGATACCGGGGAATTCGAGGACTTCTTCTTTTGCCATCTTGTGATGATATTCCTGTAGGGTGGATGAGGGCGAGCCGGATGCCCGCCTCGAAAAATTTGCCGGAAACTACACAATCCCCGGTGCTTTGTGAACACCGAAGCGCCGGGTTTCTGCATTTGCCAAAAATCAGGCCTTCCTGCGGTCAGGGCGGGTCTTGCAGGCGCTTCTGTATCAGAGTTCTCAGGAATTCGCGAACGTCGCGATACGAACTCATAATCTGGTCGCGGGTGCCGGTCGCGACCGTCGGGTCGGGCGTCGGCCAATACATGACGTCGACGGCCATGGAGCGTGTGAGTTCGAGAGCGGCGTGATGGGCTTCAGGCGCCAGCGTCACGATGAGGTCGAAATAGTCGTCTTCCAGTTCGTCCAGCGAATGGGGCGCATGGCGGCCGAGCGACAGGCCGACCTCGTCGAGCACGGCATCGACGAAGGGATCGCGCTCGCCGGGCCGCACGCCGGCCGAGGCGACATAGGTGCCGGGTAGCAGGCTTCGGGCGAGAATTTCGGCCATCGGCGAGCGCACGGCGTTCATGCGGCACATGAAAAGGATCGAACGGGGTGTCCGCGACGGAGCTTCCTGCGCTGTCGGGAAAACACCTTCCATCCGCTCACCCGCGCCAGTAGAGAACGCAGACGAGCGTGAACAGCCGGCGGGCCGTGTCGAAATCGAATTTGATCTTGCCCGACAGCCGATCCATCAAGGTCTGCGAGCCCTCATTGTGGATGCCGCGCCGACCCATGTCGATCGCCTCGATCTGGCTCGGCGTCGAGGAGCGGATCGCCTGGTAATAGCTCTCGCAGATCAGGAAGTAGTCCTTCACGATGCGCCGGAATGGTGTCAATGAGAGAATGTGGGTGGCGACATCCTCGCCGGCCTCGGTGCGGACGGTGAAGACCAGCTTGGAATCGAGCAGCGAAATATTGAGACGGTAGGGGCCGCCGGCATGGCCGAGCGGCTCGAAGGTGTTTTCCTCGATGAGATCGAAGATGGCAACGGCACGCTCGTGCTCCACATCCGGCGTGGCGCGGCCGATCGTGTCGTCCAGCACCACGTCGCAGAGGCGGAAGTTGCCCTTTGTGCCCATGCCTCAGCTCTCCAGATTGAGCCGGATGGCAACGGAACGGGCATGGGCACCAAGCCCTTCGGCTTGCGCGAGCGTGATGGCGGCGGGGCCGAGTGCACGCAGCTGATCGGGACCGAGGCGCAGGATCGAGGTGCGCTTCATATAGTCGAGGACGGAAAGACCGGAGGAGAAGCGGGCGGAACGGGCGGTCGGCAGAACGTGGTTCGAACCGCCGACATAGTCGCCGATGACCTCAGGCGTATGGCGGCCGACGAAGATGGCGCCGGCATTGCGGATGTCGGACATCAGCGCGTCGGGGTCGGCGGTCGCGATCTCCAGATGCTCCGCGGCGATGCGGTTTGCCAGCGGCACGGCCTTATTGAGATCCGGCACGAGAATGATGGCGCCGAAATCGCGCCAGCTCGCAGCGGCCGTCTCCGAGCGCTCCAGCGTCTTCAACTGGCGTTCGACGGCGGCCTCGACGGCATCGGCGAGCGCCACGCTATCGGTCACGAGGATAGACTGGGCACCGACATCGTGTTCGGCCTGGGCAAGCAGGTCAGCTGCGAGCCAGTCCGGATCGTTGTCGGCATCGGCGATGACGAGCACTTCGGAAGGCCCGGCGATCATGTCGATGCCGACGGTCCCGAACACCTGGCGCTTGGCGGCGGCGACGAAGGCGTTGCCGGGGCCGGTGATCTTGGCGACGGGCGCGATCGTCTGCGTGCCATAGGCAAGTGCTGCGACGGCCTGCGCGCCGCCGATACGGTAGATTTCGTCGACACCGGCAATGCGCGCGGCGGCGAGCACGGCGGGATTGATCTCGCCCTCCTTGGCCGGCACGACCATGACGAGGCGCGGCACGCCGGCGACCTTGGCAGGCACGGCATTCATCAGCACCGAGCTTGGATAGCTCGCCGTGCCGCCCGGCACGTAGAGGCCGACGGCATCGATGGCCGTCCAGCGCGAGCCGAGGCCGACGCCGATCTCGTCCTCGTAGATATCGTCCTTCGGCATCGAGCGGGCATGGTGCTTTTCGATGCGCTGGGCAGCGAGTTCGAGTGCCGCGATGATCTTCGGATCGACGGCGTCATAGGCCTGCTCGATCTCCTCCAGCGTCACGCGCATCGAGGTCACGGAAAAATCGAGGCCGTCGAACTTCTTGGAATAGTCGGCCAGCGCCTTGTCGCCGCGGGCGCGCACATCGTCGATGATGGCGCGCACGATGGTGTTGACGTCTTCGGAGACCTCGCGCTTGGTGGTCAGGAAGGCAGCGAACCGGCTTTCGAAATCGCTGCTCTGGTAGTCAAGTCTGATCGCCAAGTCTGTCGTCCCTGTCGTCTTCCGGCAAAACCTGCCGGTTCATGCATTCAAACCGCTGGATGGCGGGGCTTCAAGGTGGTTTCCCATGCCCCGCCGGTATCTGCAAGCTGAACTTCGACGCATTCCACATCGAGCGCCACGGAAGCATTGCCCGACATCACGACTTCCAGCGTTCCTTCAGGACCTTCGCCTGATGGCGTGAAATTGACGGCGAG
This sequence comes from Shinella sp. CPCC 101442, assembly GCF_024704725.1. Classification (GTDB taxonomy): domain Bacteria; phylum Pseudomonadota; class Alphaproteobacteria; order Rhizobiales; family Rhizobiaceae; genus Shinella. The sequence continues at coordinate 561,063 of NZ_JALIQS010000004.1, forward strand.
CAGGGAGAAGACGGCGCTCGCATCCTTGCGGTCGATACCGATGGAGCGCACGGCGTTGACGCGCTTGAAGGCGATAACGGCGCGGCGGCGCTCGAAGCTCTTGCCGCGGCTTGCGGCGGTTTCCCAGACGAAGCGATTGACGACGACCGAAAAGACATGCTGGCGGGCGTCGAAGGCGAGGCCGTCGGTCTTGAAGACCGCGTCCTGGAGATGGGCCGAGACGATCGCAAGGTCTTCGGCGTCGAGGGCAAGCAGTTTCAGGCTGTCCATAACAGGTGTCCTTCCCGTGGATGCCGCGAAGTGCGGCATCCCGTATATTCGGTAAACGAGATAGGACGGCACGCGGCGGACTGCAACGCCGCCGCGTGGGAAAGATCAATCGCTGACGCGTTCGACGATGGCGCCGCAGCGGGTGAGCTTCTCCTCGAGGCGCTCGAAGCCGCGGTCGAGATGGTAGACGCGCGAGACCATCGTCTCGCCCTCGGCGGCAAGGCCGGCGATGACGAGCGATACGGAGGCGCGCAGGTCGGTCGCCATGACGGGCGCGCCGCGCAGGCGCTCGACACCCTCGATCTTGGCCGTCTGGCCGGAGAGCGAGATCTTCGCGCCGAGGCGGGCCAGTTCCTGCACATGCATGAAGCGGTTTTCGAAGATCGTCTCGGTGATGTGCGAAATGCCGCTCGACTTGGTCATCAGGCCCATGAACTGCGCCTGCAGGTCCGTCGGGAAGCCCGGGAAGGGATCGGTGACGACATCGACCGGCTTGATGCCGCCGCCGTTGCGCACGACGCGGATGCCGCTTTCCGTCGAGGTGATCTCGGCGCCCGAACGGCGGATCGCCTCAATCGCGGTGTCGAGCAGGGAGACTTCCGTGCCTTCCAGCACGACGTCGCCGCCCGTCATGGCGACGGCCATGGCATAGGTGCCCGTCTCGATACGATCGGGCAGGACGCGGTGACGCGCGCCGGACAGCTGGGTGACGCCTTCGATGGTGATGGTGGAGGTGCCCGCACCCATGATCTTCGCGCCCATGGCGTTCAGGCACTTGGCGAGATCCTGCACTTCAGGCTCGCGGGCGGCATTGCCGATGACGGTCGTGCCGCGGGCAAGCGTCGCCGCCATCATGAGGACATGCGTCGCGCCGACCGAAACCTTCGGGAAGGTGTAGCGTGCGCCGATCAGGCCGCCGGCCGGTGCCGTCGCCTCGATATAGCCGCCATCGATTTCGAGCTTGGCGCCCAGCGCCGCAAGAGCCTCGATGAAAAGATCGACCGGACGCGTGCCGATGGCGCAGCCGCCCGGCAGCGAGACGCGGGCCTTGCCTTCGCGGGCCAGCAGCGGGCCGATGACCCAGAACGAGGCGCGCATCTTCGAGACCAGCTCGTAGGGTGCGGTCGTATCGACGATGTTGCGCGAGGTGAAAGTGACGGTGCGTGAATAACCCTCGCCCTGGCGCTCGCGGCGCCCGTTGACGGTGATGTCGGCGCCGTGGTTGCCGAGAATGCGGATGAGCTGCTCGACATCGGCGAGATGCGGCACGTTTTCCAGCGTCAGCGTGTCGTCGGTGAGCAAAGACGCGATCATCAGCGGCAGCGCGGCATTCTTGGCGCCGGAGATCGGAATGATGCCCTTGAGTTCGTTGCCGCCTACAATCCTGATACGATCCATATGCGATTACGGGCCGGGCCCGCCTTTCTTGAGATATAGGCTTTCGGAGATTGCGGCCTCTTTAGAGCATCGCGAAAGAAAAATGAAGACCGTGCCGGCCACCCGCATTTTGCCTGCGCCCGGCTGGACAACCACCCCCGTAGCCTTCGTGATGAAGACGGTTTCGACTAATCGTCCGATTCGTCTTTTTTTGCGGCAGAGGTCCCGGCCGGCAGGCCCGTCGTCTCATCCGCTTCGCCAGCGCGCCGGGCGCGGGCCTGCTGCTTGCGGCGTTGGAGATTGTCGCGCAGCGTCTTGGCCAGCCGCTCCGCCCTGATCTCCGCTTCCGTCCTGATTTTTACGCTTTTCGTCTCGTCCTTGCCGCTCATATCCCTTCTCATAATGAAATCGCGGGCGAGAAAAAAGCACCGCCGTCATCAGTTTGTTGCGATAATCGCGAAATCGCCGCTTGCGCTACCCATCCACCTATGGCAATAGGCCCTCGCTCAAGCGAAAGCGCCTTCTGCTTCGCAAGATGCTGCTATAGCTCAGGGGTAGAGCACTCCCTTGGTAAGGGAGAGGCCGAGAGTTCAAATCTCTCTAGCAGCACCATTTCTTCCCTCTACAGTCGATGTAACTTGCGTTCCACGCATGTATGAATTCGTGGCATCCGGTCTGCCGACTGCCTGCAATGACAGACCGACTGCGTGGTGTCTGGTGCCGCAATGGAAGACTTTCCGAATTGCTGCGTGTCGAGATCACGTGCCTGACGAAGAACAAAAACTTCGCCTATACTGACGGATGAAAAGCGGTTATTTTAACTCGGATCGCTCCTGTAATCTCAAGATATAGGATTCTGTCATGAAGTTGTTCGAGCAAGTTACCGGCCAGTCACCAGAATTCACGCTCACGCGAACCGCAACAACTGTCGAGGTTTTCTTCAACTACGATCTTTCGGGATGGTACGACGAGGAAGCAGGTTTTTACGTTTATTCGGGCGAAGCCATTATAAACGTCGGCGATGTCGATAGGATGGTTTATCAGTCACCCGGTGGCGACCGCCCCCTGTTCATGAACTTTACCGCTTCCCTGACATCCGGTGTGACCTACCAGAATGAGTACACCGTCGTGGACTGGGGTGACGGCACGGACGTGACGTTTAGCTTCAATATGACGTTGTTCTCGTTAAAAGCGGTGTTCAATGGAACGCAAGCCGTTGATGTGGTTTTCGGCTCCCTTGCTGGCGACGTGCTTTCGGGCGGCGGCGGCGACGACTTTATTGAAGGTCATGCCGGGAATGATGTGCTGAATGGCGGGGAGGGCAAGGACACCCTGTACGGTGGTGTCGGGAATGACACCTACATCCTCGATGATTTAGGAGACCGGGTCGTTGAGGCCGCTTCGGAAGGCTATGACCTGGTGGAGGCTTCCTTCAGCTATAGCCTCGGCGCCAACTTTGAGGCGTTGACGCTCGTCGGATCGTCGGCAATCGGCGGGACTGGCAATTCCGGCGCCAATGTTCTCACGGGAAACATTGCCAACAATATCCTGGACGGCGGTGCCGGCGCCGACACGATGATCGGAGGCATGGGCAATGACGCATATATAGTCAGCGATCCCGGCGATAAGATCTCTGAAAAAACAGGCGAAGGCTTCGACTACGTCAAGGCTTCGGTGACCTACGAGTTGGCCGCAAATATCGAGGATCTTCTCCTTTACGCAAGTGCCGGCGCTATCAACGGTTTCGGCAACACACTCGCCAACTCGATCAAAGGCAACGAGAGCGCAAACGTGCTCGATGGCGACGCGGGCAACGACGACCTCAGTGGAAATGGCGGCGACGACATACTGCTAGGTGGCGACGGCGACGATGTGTTGCGGGGCGGCACAGGCACCGACCGACTTTATGGCGGCAACGGGTCCGATAAATATGCCGTCGACAACGCGCTTGATCGTATCGTCGAGGCTACTGGCGGCGGGATTGACAGGGTGTTGACCTCCACGAGCTTTGTACTGACTGCGGGGGCGGAGGTGGAATCGTTTGCTACCACGCAAGCGACCGGCTTTGATGCAATCAATCTTACAGGGAACGAGTTTGCCCAGACGATAACGGGAAACCTCGGCGCAAACATTTTATCTGGCAAAGGTGGCAACGACACGCTGAAGGGCGGTGGCGGCGCCGACAAGTTGCTCGGCGGGTCAGGTGCTGACAAGCTTTATGGTGGTGCAGGCACGGATATCTTCGTGTTTCAGTCCTACGAAAGCAGCGTGCTGTCGGGGCGTGACATTATCTACGATTTTTCGCAGGAGGCAGGCGAAAAGATCGACCTTTCGGCTCTGGATGCGAATAGAAACATTTCTGGCAACCAAGCCTTCACATTCATCGGCGAGAAAGCGTTCAGCAGCAAGGCCGGCGAACTACGCTATGTCAATGCCAGCGGCGACACCTATCTCTACGGCGATGCGAACGGTGACCGTATCACCGATTTCTCGGTCCGGCTGAACACGACGATCGAGTTTGTCAAAGGCGATTTCATTCTATGATCTGCACGGGCGGATGACGCTGCCTGTAGTGCGCACTATCTTCCTGAAGCTTTTGCCTACCGGTTCCAATATACGGAAGGTTGAATGCGTTTGCGCGGACGGCAACAGGACGGCAGGTCAACGGGGCCAGCAACAGAGTGAATTACTCTGATATTCCAATTGGATGCCCTCCAGATGCTCCATTCCTTCTCGCATTCTCCATACCGCCTGCGGCAGGCTTCTTGCGCGTTTTGCCCGGCGGTTCGCCGACGATGCGTTTGAAGGCGCGGGCGAAGGCGGCCTGGGAGCCGAAGCCGAGGCGACGGGCGGCGGTGTCGATGGCGAGCTTGTCGCGACGGAACCATTGTTCGGCAAGGCGCATGCGAAGTGCCAGCACGTAGCGCTGCGGTGTGACGCCCGTCACCTCGACGAAGCGTTTGGCGAAGACCGAGCGGGAGCTGCCCATTTCCTGCGCCATGTCGGCCAGCGTCCAGTTGCGGCCGGGCTCGCGGTGAAGCGCGGCGATGACGCGGCCGAGTCGCGGGTCGCGCAGTGCCTCGATCCAGCCGGTCGCATCGCCGCACCCGCATTCCACCCAGCCGCGCACGATGGAGGCGGCAATCACATCGGCAAGGCGCGCGAGAATGCCGGCCGAGCCGACGCGTTCCTCCGCCATTTCCCGCTCCATGGCGCCGAGCAGCGGCATCAGCTCCGGCTGGCGGCCGATCAATGCGCCGACGGACATGATCTGCGGCATCAGGCCGACGAGCGGGTGTAGCGTATCGAGCTCGAATTCCATGCGGCCGGTGAAGATGAGCGTGTCACTCTCTCGGTCCGCGGACTTGATGCAGGCTTCCACCGCCGCCACATCGGAGCACAACGGCTTTCGCGTATAGCTCTCATAATCGCGCATCTGGGTATTCGGGCCGGTGACGATCTCATGCACGTCGCCGCGCGGCAAAAGCACGGCATCGCCGCAACCGAGGGGACGGTCGGCCTCGCCGGGGGCACGCAAAAAGACCTTGCCGCGGGCGACGAAATGGAAACGGGCTTCCGGCCCCGCGGGAAAGCGGATGCCGAAGGGCGGGGTCAGTTGCAGGCGGCCATAGCTTGCACCGCGCAGGCGCATACCCATCAGAAGCTCGCTGACGGGATCATGGGCATTTTGCGGGAGGTCGGACGATCGATCAAACATTGCGGATAAAATGGCATTGTGCGTCTTGCATTTCAACCCATCTTTCCAGTACGCACCTGCAACAGGAAAGGGATGGCAGATGACGGATGCAACAATATCAGTGCCCGAGAGCGAGGCCGAGGCCCGCCCGGCCTGGGGAGCCGTGCTCGCCATGACGTTCGGCGTGTTCGGGCTGGTGGGGGCGGAGTTCCTGCCGGCAAGCCTTTTGACGCCCATGGCGGGAGATCTCGGGATTTCCGAGGGCATGGCGGGGCAGGCGGTGACGGCGACCGCCGCCGTCGCGCTGGTGACGAGCCTTCTGATCACCGTGGTGACGCGCAAGCTCGACCGGCGGCTGGTGCTGCTCGGACTTTCGGTGCTCCTGATCTTCTCCAATCTGCTGGTGGCGATGTCGTCGAACCTGCCGATGCTGCTGGCCGGCCGCGTGCTGCTCGGCATGGCGCTCGGCGGCTTCTGGACGCTCTCGGCGGCGACCATGATGCGGCTGGTGCCCGAGGCCCTTGTGGCGAAGGCGTTGTCGATCATGTTCCTCGGCGTTTCCCTGGCGACGGTCTTTGCAGCACCCGTCGGGAGCTATGTTGGCGATATCGTCGGCTGGCGGAATGTCTTCCTGGGGGCCGCGGTTCTGGGCGCGGTGGCGCTGGTAGTGCAGTTCGCGACGCTGCCCTCGCTGCCGCCGCACGGTCATTCGCGTTTCGGCACGCTGGTGGAGGTTCTGGCGCGTCCGGGCGTGGGCTTTGCGATGCTGGCGATCCTGCTTGTCTTCACCGGTCACTTCGCCTTTTTCACCTATATAAGGCCGTTCCTTGAAACGGTGACGGGTGTCGGCGTGGAGGGGGTTTCGGTCGTGCTGCTCGGCTTCGGCATCGCCACCTTCTTCGGCAATTATCTCGGTGCCGTGCTGCTCGAACGGTCCATGCGCTTCACGCTGACGCTCATGCCGCTCGTGATGGCTGTGCTTGCGCTCTCGCTCTCCGCCTTCGGCGGCAGCCTCTTCGGCGATGCGGCCATGGTCGCGCTCTGGGGCCTCGCCTTCGGCGCCGTGCCGGTCGCGTGGTCGACCTGGATCACGCGGGCCGTGCCGGATGAAGCCGAAAGTGCGGGTGGCCTCTTCGTCGCCGCGATCAATTTCGCCATCGCGACGGGAGCGGCCGCCGGCGGCGCCCTGTTCGATGCGAACGGCGTATCGAGCGTCTTCGTCGCAAGCGGCGTCGTGCTCTTCCTGGCTGCGCTCACCATCGTCTCGACGGTCCGCACGCGGCCTGCTTGACGCGATGGGCTTCCCGGTGGCGCGAAAACCCTCTATTCCGGAGGTCTTGCGCCACCGGGGAGCCTTTCATGGATTTCATGCGCCTGTTGCAGTCGCTGGAAGAACTGCTCTACGAACTGGTGTCCTGGCTCGTCTTCTATCCGGTGACGCTTTGGCGCACGCTGACCCGCCCGCGAGAGATGATGCGCTATGCGGATATCGAGCTCGGCGATGCCCTGGATGAGCGCTACAAGGACACGCTGAGCCCGCCGCTCTTCCTGTTGTTGACGCTGCTGTTCGCCCACGGGCTGGAACTGGGACTGATTGCGCATCGCGACGATGGCATGCTGCCGGACATGCTGCGCAATGACACCAATCTGCTGATCTTCCGCGCCTTTCTTTTCGGGTTCTTTCCGCTGCTGATGGCGGTGCGATTGCTGCGCCGCGCGGGTACGACACTGGATCGCGACACGCTGAAGCCGCCCTTCTACAGTCAGTGCTATGTGGCCGCGCCTTTCGCCTTCGGCTTCAGTGCGGGCATCAATCTTGCCCGGACGGGCCATCAGGGATGGATTCTGGCGGGAACCCTGATCACGCTCTTCTCCCTGCTCTGGTATGTCGTCGTGGAGGTTCGCTGGTTCCGGCAGGACCTGCGGATCGGCACGCTGCTTGCTCTATGGCTCGTCATGCGCACCGTGGTGGAGGCGATGCTGCTGCTGCTTCTGGCGGCGTCCGCCCTTGCCTATGCGTTGGGTGCGGGGCAAGGCTGATCCGCATCTTCACCCTGTTCCCGCCAGCCCTTTTCGCGCTAGAACCTCCTTCGAGGATTGTGGAGGAGCGGCGCGTGACGGCAGGTGATTTTTCGCGAGGGACCTTTGTCGGGCGCGTCTGGCGGCCGGATGTGCAGGGGCCGGCGGTGGTGGTGCTCAGGGATGGCAAGCTCTGCGACATCACCTCGAAGGATGTTCCGACCATGCGGGACCTCATGGAGAAGGACGATCCGGTCGCGATTGCCCGCGCCGCACCGTGCGAATCGCTCGGCACGCTCGATGCCGTTCTGGAGGCGTCCGTCGAGGGCGCCGGCAATTTCTCCCGCATGCATCTTCTGGCGCCTTGCGATCTCCAGGCGGTGAAGGCCTGTGGCGTCACCTTCGCGCGTTCGATGATCGAGCGTGTGATCGAGGAGAAGGCGGCGGGCAATCCGGCGCTGGCGGAAAAGGTACGGGACCGGGTCACAGACATTATCGGCGACAGTTTGCGCGACTTGAAGGCCGGCTCGGAGGCTGCGGCCAAGGTCAAGGCGGCGCTGATCGAAGAGGGTGTCTGGTCGCAATATCTCGAAGTCGGCATCGGGCCGGATGCGGAGGTGTTCACCAAGGCGCCCGTGCTGTCCTCGGTCGGCTGGGGGGCTTCTGTCGGGCTGCACCCGATATCCAGATGGAACAATCCGGAACCGGAAATCGTGCTCGCCGTCGATAGCGGCGGGCGTGTCAAGGGCGCGACGCTCGGCAACGATGTGAACCTGCGCGATGTCGAGGGGCGTTCGGCGCTCCTGCTCGGCAAGGCGAAGGACAACAATGCCTCCTCCGCCATCGGGCCGTTCATCCGGCTCTTCGACGAGACCTATTCGATCGACGATGTGCGCGAGGCCGATCTCGACCTCCTGATCGAAGGAGAGGACGGTTTCGCGCTGAAGGGGCGCAGCACGATGCGTGAAATCAGCCGCGATCCGCTCGAGCTCGTGGCCCAGACGATCGGCAGGCATCATCAATATCCCGATGGATTCATGCTGTTCATGGGCACGCTCTTTGCACCCGTCGAGGATCGCGATGCGCCGGGGCAGGGTTTTACGCACAAGACGGGCGATCGCGTGGTGATCTCCAATGCGGAACTCGGCGCGCTTGCCAACACCGTGCGCCTTTCCACCGAGTGCCCGCCCTGGACTTTCGGCATCGCGGCGCTGATGCGCAATCTCTCCTCGCGCGGGCTGATTTGAAATGGCCGAGGGCGTGCTGGACGAGACGAGCCGAAAGATCCTGCGCCTCCTGCAAAGTGAGCCGGAGCTGACTGTCGCCGAGATCGGCGAGCGCGTGGGCTTGAGCCATACGCCGTGCTGGCGGCGCATCAAGGAGATGGAACGGCTCGGCATCATCCGCGGCCGCATCATCGCCATCGAGCCGAAGCTCGTCGGGTACGAGGTTTCGGTCTTCTGTTTCGTGCGGCTGAAGCAGCATGACGAGGCGACGCTGCTGGAGTTCGAAAAGGCGGTGAAGAACATGCCGGAGGTCGTGCAGTGTTATTCCATGACCGGCGATCACGACTATGTGCTGCGCGTCCTGACGAGCAGTGTCCGGCAATACGAGGAGATCCTGAAGAAGGCGCTGCTGCGCCTTCCCGGTGTCGGTTTCGTCAATTCCAGTTTCGCGCTCGACGAGCTCAAGAACACGCACCGCGTACCGATTTGACCCGCAATGAGGATGGCGTTGCGTTAAAGCGGCCGCTTTGCGGATGCCATCCCTAAATCGTGATGTTTCAAGGGGAAAATAAGGACCCGCTCCTCCCAATCCATGCGTAAGCTCCTACATATGGAGGATGGCTTTCGTGGAGGAGGGCCATCGAGGAGGAAGTCATGCTGAAGCAGAGCTTTTCTCTCGAGGACAAGTATACGGCGGAAAGTGGGAGGATCTTCCTTTCCGGCATCCAGGCACTCGTGCGCCTGCCGATCGTTCAGATGCGGCGCGACCGTGCCGCGGGTCTGAATACCGCCGCATTCATCTCGGGTTATCGTGGATCGCCGCTTGGCGGTTATGACCAGCAGCTGGCCAAGGCCGGCAAACACCTGGCGGCGCACGACATCGTGTTCCGGCCCGGTGTCAACGAGGACCTCGCGGCGACGGCCGTCTGGGGCACGCAACAGCTTCATCTGTCACCCGGCGCGCGCTACGACGGTGTTGCCGGTTACTGGTACGGCAAGGGGCCGGGCGTCGACCGCTGCGGCGACGTGCTCAAGCACGCCAATGCCGCCGGCACGTCGAAACATGGCGGCGTGCTCTGTTTTGCCGGCGACGACCATTCGGCGAAATCGTCGTCCATCCCGCACCAGTCGGACCACGCCTTCATGTCGGCGGTCATTCCGGTGCTCTATCCGTCGTCCATCCACGAATTCGTCGAATACGGCCTGCTCGGCACGGCCATGTCACGTTACTCCGGCTGCTGGGTCGGCATGAAGTTCATTTCCGATACGGTCGAGACGACCGCCTCGGTAGACCTTGCCGGCGAGCACCGGCAGTTCGTCATTCCGGAAAACTTCGAGCTGCCGCCGGGTGGTCTCAACCTGCGCTGGCCCGATCCGCCGCTGCCGCAGGACGAGCGCCTCCAGACCTACAAGGGATATGCGGCCATCGCCTTTGCCCGCGCCAACAAGGTGGACGAGGTGACGCATGACGTGCCCCGCGCCCGCTTCGGCATCATCGCCTCCGGCAAGGCCTATGAGGACGTGCTGCAGGCGCTGAAGGAGCTTTCGCTCGGCCCGGCCGAGATGGCAGAGATCGGCATGCGCATCTACAAGGTCCGCATGCCCTGGCCGCTGGAGCCGGAGGGCGTGCGCGAGTTCTCGCAGGGGCTGGAAGAGGTGCTCGTCGTCGAGGAGCGCCGCGAGATCATCGAAAACCAGATCAAGCAGCAGCTCTTCAACTGGCACCATGGCGAACGGCCGCGCATCATCGGCAAGTTCGATCATGACGACCACGCGTTCCTGCCGCTGTCGCAGGCCTTGACGGTGGGCATGGTGGCGCGGGCGATTGCCGCCCGGCTCCTGCATTTCGAGTTCGACGCCGGCCTGAAGAAACTGATCTCCGACGAACTCGCCTATCTTCTCGAGCGCGAAAAAATCCGCAAGACGCATGCCGCGCCCATCGAGCGCGTGCCCTATTTCTGCTCCGGCTGTCCGCACAACACCTCCACCAAGGTGCCGGAAGGCAGCCGCGCGACGGCCGGTATCGGCTGTCACTACATGGTGCAATGGATGGACCGCGACACCGCGACCTTCACCCATATGGGCGCGGAGGGCGTGCCGTGGTCCGGCATCGCGCCCTTCACTGACGAGAAGCACATCTTCGTCAATCTCGGCGACGGCACCTACTACCATTCCGGCATTCTGGCGGTTCGCCAGTCGGTCGCCGCCCGCGTCAATATCACCTACAAGATCCTTTATAACGACGCCGTCGCGATGACCGGCGGCCAGGCGGTCGATGGGCCGATCAGCCCCGAGGGCGTGACGCGCCAGCTCTTCGACGAGGGCGTCGAGCCGATCTACCTCGTCTCCGATCATCCCGAGGCCTATTCCCCCTCCATGCTTGCGCCTGGCGTCATCATTCGCCATCGCGACGAACTCGACCGGGTGATGCGCGATATCCGCGAGGCGCCCGGATGTTCGGCCATTGTCTATGTGCAGACCTGCGCGGCCGAAAAACGCCGCCGCCGGTCCCGTGGCCTCATGGAGGACCCGCCGGTCCGCCTGATGATCAACCCCGCCGTCTGCGAAGGCTGCGGCGACTGTTCCACCCAGTCGAACTGCGTCTCCGTCGAACCGCTCGACACGGAACTCGGCCGCAAGCGCAAGATCAACCAGTCGACCTGCAACAAGGACTATTCCTGCCTCAAGGGTTTCTGTCCGTCCTTCGTGACGGTGGAGGGCGGGCGTTTGCGCAAGGCGGCGCGCTCGAACCCGGATATGAGCGGCATCCCCGACCCCGATCTCGTCAGGATCGGCGACCGCTCCTACAACATCGCCATCGCCGGCATCGGCGGCACGGGCATTCTCACGATCAGCGCCATCCTCGGCATGGCCGCCCATCTCGACGGCAAGTCGCCGATGATCCTGGACATGGCCGGCCTCGCCCAGAAGGGCGGCGCGGTCATGAGCCACCTGCGTATCGGTCTGCATGACCAGGACGTCTCCTCGCCACGCATCATCACCGGCGGTGCGGATCTCCTGATCGCCGCCGACGACGTGGTGGCGTCCTCAAAGGATGCCGTCACGCTCTGCGATCACCACCGCACCACGGGCGTGGTCAATACGCGGTTGACCCCGGTCGCCGATTTCGTGCGCAAGCGCGACTTCGACTTCCGCCGCCGCGATGTCGAGAACACGGTGCGCGCGGCCTTGCGCGAGGCATCGTACCTTCTCGACTTCACGACGGTCGCCGAAAAGGTGGCCGGCAATGCCATGGCGACGAACATCCTGATGACCGGCTTTGCCTGGCAGAAGGGGCTGATCCCGCTCACCCACCAGTCGATCGAACAGGCGATCGCGCTGAACGGCGTGGCCGTCGACGCCACGCTCTCCGCCTTCGGCTGGGGCCGTCTCATCGCCGCCGACCCCGTCCGCGCCGAGCGCCTGTTGCATCCCGGTAAGCCTGTCGCCACGCTGGAGACCATGCCGACGGCGGACCTCGTCGCCCACCGCGTGAAGCACCTGACCGCCTACCAGAACGATACCCTTGCAGACCGCTACAAGGCGCTTGTGGACCGGGTGCATCAGGTGGAAAAGGCGCTCGGCCCTGATGACAAGCTGGTCCGCGCCGTCGCGCATGTCTATGCCCAGCTCCTTGCCTACAAGGATGAATATGAAGTGGCCCGGCTCTTCACGGATCCGGCCTTCAAGGCGGGGCTCGCCGAGCAGTTCGACGGCAATTACAAGATCGCCTTCAATCTCGCGCCGCCCTTCCTCAAGGGCGAGGATGCCAACGGCCGTCCGCGCAAACGCCGCTTCGGCCGCTGGATGCTGCCGGCCTTCGGTCTGCTGGCAAAGCTCAAGGGCCTGCGCGGCACCGCCTTCGACCCGTTCGGCCGCACCGCTGAGCGCCGTATGGAGCGGGCGCTGATCGCCGACTACGAAGCCCTGGTCGAGCATGTGTTGCAAGACCTCCGTCGCGACAACAGAGACGCCGCCATTGCGCTGCTCTCGCTTCACGGCGAGATTCGCGGCTACGGCCCGGTCAAGGAGGAGGCGGCAAAGCGGGTGAAGGCGCGCGAGGCCGAAAAGCGCGCGGCCTTCGACACGGCAAAAGAACAGGAAAAGGCAATCGCCTGACGGTTGCGAGGGGAGGGTGGACATGTACGACGCCGGCATGAGCTTCGGGCTTGGAGAGGATATCGAGGCGCTGCGCGAAAGCGTGCGGCGTTTCGCGACGGACCGGATTGCCCCTCAGGCGGCGGAGATCGACCGCAGCAACACTTTCCCCATGCCGCTCTGGCGGGAAATGGGCGATCTCGGCCTGCTCGGCATCACGGCACCGGAAGGGCTCGGCGGCTCCGGCATGGGCTATCTCGCCCATTGCGTGGCAATGGAAGAAATCAGCCGCGCTTCGGCTTCCGTGGGCTTGAGCTACGGCGCCCATTCCAACCTTTGCGTCAATCAGCTCGTGCGCAATGCGACGCCGGAGCAGCGCCAAAAATACCTGCCGAAGCTGATTTCCGGCGAGCATGTCGGCGCGCTCGCCATGTCCGAGCCGGGGGCGGGTTCCGATGTCGTCTCGATGAAGCTCAGGGCCGACAAGCGGGGCGACCGCTATGTGCTGAACGGCAACAAGATGTGGATCACCAACGGGCCGGATGCGGATGTGCTGGTGGTCTATGCCAAGACCGACCCGGAGGCCGGTTCGCGCGGCATCACTGCCTTCCTCATCGAAAAGGGTTTTGCCGGCTTTTCGACGGCCCAGAAGCTGGACAAGCTCGGCATGCGCGGCTCCAATACCTGCGAACTCGTCTTTGCCGATTGCGAGGTTCCGGAGGAGAACGTGATGGGCACGGTGGGGCGCGGCGTCAACGTGCTGATGTCCGGCCTCGATTACGAGCGTGTCGTGCTCTCGGGCGGTCCGCTCGGCATCATGGCCGCCTGCCTCGACGTGGTCGTGCCCTATATCCATGAGCGCAAGCAGTTCGACCGGCCGATCGGCGAGTTCCAGCTGATGCAGGGCAAGGTCGCGGACATGTATGTCGCGCTCAACGCCTGCCGCGCCTATGTCTATGCGGTGGCCGCCTCCTGCGACCGCGGCGAGACGACCCGCAAGGATGCCGCCGGCTGCATCCTCTATTCGGCCGAGATGGCCACGAAGCTGGCGCTGGAAGCCATCCAGTCGCTCGGCGGCAACGGCTATATCAACGACTACCCGACCGGCCGCCTGCTGCGCGACGCCAAGCTTTACGAGATCGGCGCCGGCACCTCCGAAATCCGCCGCATGCTCATCGGCCGCGAAATCTTTCAGGAGACGCTGTGATGCCGGTCATCCCCTCGGCCGTGAACACCCGCAGCGAGATTTTTGCGGCAAACCGCAAGGCGATGCGCGATGCATTGGCCCTGGTCGAGGAAGCGGTCGGCCTCGCCATGGATGGCGGCGGGGCGAAGGCGCGCGACCGTCATGTTTCGCGCGGCAAGCTGCTGCCGCGCGACCGCGTCGCGCAATTGCTCGATCCCGGCTCGCCCTTTCTCGAAATCGGCCTCACGGCCGGCCATGGCCTCTATGGCGGCGCGTCCCCCTCCGGCGGCATGATATCCGGTATCGGCCGTGTCTCCGGCCGCGAATGCATGATCGTCTGCAACGATGCGACGGTGAAGGGCGGCACTTACTATCCCATCACCGTGAAGAAGCATCTTCGCGCGCAGGAGATCGCCGCGGAAAACCGGCTGCCCTGCATCTATCTCGTCGATTCCGGCGGCGCGAACCTGCCCAACCAGGACGAGGTCTTCCCCGACCGCGATCATTTCGGCCGCATCTTCTACAACCAGGCCCAGATGTCCGCCGCCGGCATTCCGCAGGTCGCCGTCGTCATGGGTAGCTGCACGGCGGGCGGCGCCTATGTGCCGGCGATGAGCGATGAGACCGTCATCGTCGAGAACCAGGGCACGATCTTCCTTGCCGGCCCGCCGCTGGTAAAGGCCGCGACAGGCGAGGTGGTGAGCGCCGAAGACCTCGGCGGTGGCGACGTGCACACGCGCCTTTCCGGCGTCGCCGATCATCTTGCGCGCGACGACCGGCATGCGCTTTCGATTGCCCGCCAGATTGCCGCCAACCTCAACACACGTAAGCCGGAGGTTACGAAATCCGGCGACGGCGACGCGCCGCTTTACGACCCCGAAGAACTCATGGGCATCGTACCCGCCGATACGCGTACGCCCTACGATGTGCGCGAGGTGATCGCCCGCGTGGTGGATGGTTCGCGGTTCGACGAGTTCAAGGCGCGCTTCGGCACGACGCTGGTCTGCGGCTTCGCCACGCTGCATGGGCTCCAGGTCGGCATCATCGCCAACAATGGCGTGCTGTTCTCGGAGGCTGCCTTGAAGGGAGCGCATTTCATCGAGCTTTGCGCGCAACGCGGTATCCCGCTCGTCTTCCTGCAGAACATCACCGGCTTCATGGTCGGCCGCAAATACGAGGCGGAGGGCATCGCCAAGAACGGCGCCAAGCTCGTCACCGCCGTTGCCACAGCAAAGGTGCCGAAACTCACCATGCTGATCGGCGGCTCCTACGGTGCCGGCAATTACGGCATGTGCGGCCGGGCCTATTCGCCACGCTTTCTCTGGACCTGGCCGAACAGCCGCATTGCCGTCATGGGCGGCGAGCAGGCGGCGGGCGTTCTGGCGACCGTCAAGCGCGAGGGCATCGAGCGCACCGGCGGCAGCTGGAGCGGCGAAGAGGAGGCCGCCTTCAAGCAGCCGACCATCGACATGTTCGCCCGCCAGAGCCACCCGCTCTATGCCTCGGCGAGGCTTTGGGATGACGGCATCGTCGACCCGCGCAAGACGCGCGACGTGCTGGCGCTTTCGCTTTCTGCGGCGCTCAATGCGCCGATAGAGCCCACCCGTTTTGGCGTCTTCAGGATGTAAAGGAGGCAAGTCATGAAACGCGAACTGAGCAATGCCAAGAACGTACCCGCCCCGCGCGGCGGTTATTCGCAGGCCGTGAAGATCGAGGATTTCAAGACGCTGCTGTTCATCAGCGGCCAGATACCGGTGTCCGATGACGACAAGGTGCCGGAAACCTTCGAGGATCAGGCGCGTCTCGTCTGGCGCAATATCGACGCGCAACTCAAGGCCGCCGGCATGGCGAAGGCCGATCTCGTCAAGGTCACGACCTTTCTGTCCGACCGTCATCACGCGACCGCCAACCGTGAGATCCGCAGCGACTATCTCGGCACCATCGCACCGGCGATGAGCGTCGTCATCGCGTCGATCTTCGACGAGAAGTGGCTGCTCGAAGTCGAGGCCATCGCCGCACGATAGTTGTTGTCGCAATTCCGCACGCAAACCGCTCGGGTGCTTTGCCGGAATTGCCTTTGAAAGCCGGAGCCGGATGTTCAGGAAAATCCTCATCGCCAACCGAGGCGAGATCGCCTGCCGCGTCATTCGCACCGCGCGGCGCATGGGCGTCGCGACGGTCGCCGTCCATTCGGATGCCGACCGCGCGGCGCTGCATGTCGAAATGGCCGACGAGGCCATCCGCATTGGCCCGGCCGAGGCGGTGAAAAGCTACCTGAACATCGCCGCGATCATCGAGGCGGCCAAGGCGAGCGGCGCGCAGGCCGTGCATCCCGGCTATGGCTTCCTGTCGGAAAACCCGGATTTCGTGGAGGCGGTGGAAGCCGCCGGTCTCGTCTTCATCGGCCCCTCCGCAAATGCCATCCGCGCCATGGGCTTGAAGGATGCCGCCAAGGCTCTGATGGAAAAGGCAGGCGTGCCCGTCGTGCCAGGCTATCACGGGGACAGGCAGGACGCCGCCTTCCTCGCAGGTCAGGCGGAGACGATCGGCTATCCCGTGTTGATCAAGGCGCGCGCCGGCGGCGGCGGCAAGGGCATGCGGCGGGTGGAGCAGCCCGCCGATTTCGCCGCAGCACTCGAAAGTGCGCGGCGCGAAGGGGAAAGCGCTTTTGGCGACGGCCACGTGCTCGTCGAAAAATACATGGCGAAACCCCGCCATATCGAAGTGCAGGTCTTTGGTGACGGGCACGGCAATGTCGTGCATCTCTTCGAACGCGACTGCTCGCTGCAACGCCGGCACCAGAAGGTCATCGAGGAGGCTCCAGCTCCGGGCATGACGGTGGAGATGCGCGACAGGATGGGAGCGGCGGCCGTGCGCGCGGCGGCGGCGATCGGCTATAGCGGCGCGGGCACGGTGGAGTTCATCGCCGACGTTTCCGAGGGGCTGCGGCAGGATCGTTTCTACTTCATGGAGATGAACACGCGCCTGCAGGTCGAGCATCCCGTGACGGAGGCGATCACCGGCCTCGACCTTGTCGAATGGCAATTGCGCGTCGCGGCCGGCGAGCCCCTGCCGAAACGCCAGGAGGAGCTTGCGATAGACGGCTGGGCCTTCGAGGCGAGGCTCTACGCGGAGAACCCGGCACGTGACTTCCTGCCGGCGACCGGCCGCCTTTCGGTCTTCGACCGGCCTGAAAGCGCGCGTGTCGATTCCGGCGTGCGTGCCGGTGATGTCGTCACGCCCTTTTACGACCCGATGATCGCCAAGGTTATCACCCACGGCCGCAGCCGCGCGGAGGCGCTGGCCAGGCTCGAGACGGCGCTGGAACAATTCCGTGTCGGTGGGGTGACGACCAATGCCGGCTTCCTCGTCCGCCTGTGCCGCCATCCGGCCTTTGCCGCCGGCGATGTGGATACGGGACTGATCGGCCGGGCCGGCGAGACCTTGTTCACCGATCCAGAGGCGCCGGAGGAGACCTTCGCGCTCGCCGCCCTTTCCGCCCTCGGGTTTCTCACAGCTCCGGCCGATCGCGATCCATGGGGTCATATCCGTGGTTTTCGCCTGTGGGGCGAGGCTGCGCAAACCGTATTTCTCGACCATGCCGGTGCCGAACATGCCGTGAAGGTCGCGACACTCGGCGGGGACAATTTCCGCATCGAGCACAACGATATCGCCACGGAACTGCGCGTGCGCTCGATCGACGGTCGCGCGGTCCGGGTCGATTTCGATGACCATACCGTTCCCGCGACCGTGCATCGCGACCGCGCCGACATCGCCGTCTTCTTCGGCGGCCATGGGCATGCCTTTTCGATTGCGCAAGAAGCCGGCCATCACGGCGAGGCGGCGACGGGCGGGGACCGGCTTGTCGCGCCGATGCCCGGCCTGGTGCGCATCGTCTCGACGGAGCCGGGCGCGCGCGTCGCCAAGGGCGATGCTCTCGTCACCATGGAGGCGATGAAGATGGAGCTGGTGCTGGCCGCCCCGCGTGACGGCGTGGTGGCGATCGTGCCGGTGGCGGTGGGCGATCAGGTGGCGGAGGGCGCGTTGCTGCTCTCGCTGGAGCCCGAGGAGGCTGCATGAGCCGGCGCATCGAAATCGTCGAGATGGCAGCCCGCGACGGGTTGCAGAACGAGAAGGCGATCATCCCGACCGCCGACAAGATCGCGCTGATCGACAAACTGTCCGCTTGCGGCTTCAAGCGCATCGAGGCGACGAGTTTCGTCAGCCCCAAATGGGTGCCACAGCTTGCCGACGGTGCCGGGGTCATGGCCGGCATCGCGCGCCGGCCCGGCATCTCCTATGCGGCGCTGGTGCCCAACATGAAGGGCTACGAGGCCGCGAAGGCCGCCGGTGTGAATGAGGTCGCCGTCTTCCTCTCGGCCTCCGAGGGCTTTTCGCGCGCCAATCTCAATTGCTCGATTACCGAAAGCATCGAGCGCGCCCGGCCCGTCGCGGAGGCGGCGAAGGCGGATGGCATCTTGCTGCGCGGTTATGTCAGCTGCGTCGTGCAATGCCCCTATGACGGTCCGGTGGAACCTTGCGCCGTGGCGCGCGTCACCGGGCAATTGCTGCGTCTCGGCTGCCATGAGGTGAGCCTGGGCGATACGATCGGCCGCGCGCGCCCGGCCGAGGTGGCGGCGATGCTGGATGTCGTGCTGGCCGTCGCCTTCCCGGAAAACCTGGCGGGCCATTTCCACGATACGAACGGGTTGGCACTCGACAATATCCGTGTTGCGCTCGATCATGGACTGACCGTCTTCGACGCCTCCGTCGGCGGCCTCGGCGGATGCCCCTATGCGCCGGGCGCACGCGGCAATGTGGATACGCTCGCCGTCGCCGACATGCTGGCGGCGATGGGCTATGAAACGGGCCTCGACCGGGAGAAGCTGGCAATCGCCGCAGCCTTTGCGCGGCGGATTGCCGGCAAGGATGAAGCACGAAAGAGCGCCTAGGCGGGCCCGGCAAAAGGGCGAGGCGATCTTGCGTTGGGAATGGCTGAAAACAAAGGGATCGAGCGACTTCGCCTTTCGAAGAAAGGCGGAATGTCTCAGGCTCAAAACGTGGAGGAGGGCACCATGAATTTTGAAACCATCTCCGTATCCGTCGACCGTCGGGGCGTTGCCGCCCTCACGCTGCGCCGCCACGCGCAGCACAATGCGCTGTCGGGCCTGATGATCCGCGAACTGACAGCCGTCGCCGGCCTGCTCGGCGAGGACAAGGCAGTGCGCGTCGTTGTGCTGACGGGCGAGGGGGAGAGCTTTTGTGCGGGCGGTGATCTCAACTGGATGAAGGAGCAGATCGCCGCGACCCGCGAGGCGCGCGTCGCGGAAGCGCGCCGGCTCGCCCTGATGCTGAAGGCGCTGCGCGACCTGCGCAAACCGCTGATCGCCCGCGTCAACGGCCAGGCCTATGGTGGCGGCGTGGGGCTCATCAGCGTCTGCGATGCGGCGATTGCCGTGGAGGGCGCGCGTTTCGGGCTGACCGAAACCCGCCTCGGCCTCATTCCCGCGACGATCAGCCCCTATGTCGCCGCCCGCATCGGCCCCGCCGCTTTCCTGCGCTTCGCGACGTCCGCGCGACTATTCGATGCGCCGACGGCCAGGCAGGTCGGTCTGTTGAGCGGCGTCGTCGTGCCGGAAGCATTGGATGAGGCGGTGGAGGCGGAGATCGCACCCTATTTCGTCGCCTCGCCCGAGGCTGTCGCGGCGGCGAAAGCCCTTGCCCATGCACTGGCGCCGCCGATCGATGACAAGCTTATCGAGATGACGTTGACGCGGCTTGCCGATACCTGGGAGACACCCGAGGCGGCGGAAGGCATTGCGGCGTTTCTCGAGAAGCGGAAGGCGGGCTGGGTGCTGGCCGATACCAAGAAGTAAGCCGGCAGGGCTGATTAGGCTGTTATCCCAAGGCTCTTCCGGCCAGCGGGGAGATGAGATAGGCGGGGCTGCCGCTTCGCACTATTCGATAAACACCCGCACGCTTGCCGCCCGCCCGGCCGCATCGATCACTGTCAGCGTTGAGAAGCCCGCACCCTCCGGCATCCACTGCGTCGTGCGCCTGCGCGAGGCTTCCGGCAGGACCTTGCCGTTGGCGAGCCAGCGGAACGGTGCGCGGCCGCCCTGGAGTTTCAGGACGAGGGGGGAGACGTCGGTGCCTATGGTGGCGCCGAGCTCGACATGGGCGCCTTCCGGCGGGTAGACGATCTGCGGTGCCGGCTCGCGCGCCACCGTGGTGACGAGGCCGCTCGCCGTCGTCGAGAAACGGCGCAGGCTTGCCGGGAGCTCCGATTGCGCGATGCGCACCGCGCCGGCCGGTGCGCGCGGAAGCGCGGTAATGGCGATGCCGGAACGCGAAAAGGCTTCGAAGAGGATGGGCGCGGCCGCGCCATAGCCGGTCAGGCCCGGTACCGCGCCATTATCGGCGCGGCCGACCCAGACGCCGAGCACGTGACGGCCGTCATAGCCGACGGACCAGGCGTCTCGGTAGCCGTAGCTAGTGCCGGTCTTGTAGGCGATGCCCAGGCGGCGGCTGCCGGTGGGTGGGGTGACGCCGGACAGCACGTCCGAGACCTGCCAGACGGCGACGGGGTCGAGCAGCGGATCGCCAGCAATCACCTTGGCATCGCCGGTAATGCCATCGCCGAGCTGCACGGGCATGCCGCGATTGGCAAGCGCCGCATAGAGCTGGGTGAGATCGCGCAGGGTAATGCCGAGGCCGCCGAGGCCGATGGCGAGGCCCGGCGTTTCGCCCGGCGGCAGGTCGGGGCGCACCTCGGCGCGGCGGAAGCGCACCATCATCCGCGTCGGGCCGACGGCCTCGAGCAGGCGCACGGCGGGCACGTTCAGCGACAGCTGCAGCGCCTTGCGAACGCTGATGTCGCCCTGGTAGGTCATGTCGAAATTGCGCGGGCGGTAGCCGGAGAAATCGGCGGGGCGGTCCTCGACGATGGTTTCCTGCGCGACGAGGCCCTCTTCGAAGGCAAGGCCGTAAATGAACGGCTTCAGCGCCGAGCCGGGCGAGCGGCGGATGCGCGTCATGTCGATCCAGCCGGCGCGGCTGCCGTCGAAATAATCCGCGGAGCCGACCTCGCCGAGGATTTCGCCGGTGCGGGCATCCGCCATCACCATGGCGATGGAAATTTTCGGGCCGAGGCGTTCGGCCGCCTCGCGCGCGACGGTTTCGAGACCGTCCTGCACTGTGCGGTCGAGCGAGGTCTCGTGTTTGATCGCCTTTGGATCCTTGCGCAGCGCCAGTTCCGAAAGGTGGGCGGCATAGGAGGGAAGTTGGCGGCGGCGATCCGGCACGGCTTCGAGGCTGGCGCGCTCGGCCTCGCCTTCTCCGATGACCTCGGAGACGGCAAGGCGGTTGAGCACCCGCTCGCGCGCCTTTTCCGCGGCTTCGCGGTGGCGATCCGGCCGGCGTTTCTCCGGCAATTGCGGTAAAGCGACGAGCAGGGCAGCTTCGGCGACGGAAAGCCGCTTCGGCTCCTTGCCGAACCAGGCGAGGCTTGCGGCGCGTACACCCTCCAGATTGCCGCCATAGGGGGCGAGCGTCAGGTAGAGATCGAGGATTTCGGCTTTCGAAAGGCGGCGTTCGAGCTGGACGGCGCGGGCCATCTGGCGCAGCTTCGCCGTAATCGAGCGGTTTTCGCGCGGCTCGATCAGACGGGCGACCTGCATGGAGAGCGTGGAGGCGCCCGAGACGATGCGGCCATTGCCGACGAACTGGCCGGCGGCACGCAAGAGCGCCCAGGGATCGATGCCGCCATGCGCGGTGAAGCGCCGGTCCTCATAGGCAACCAGCATGCGCAGGAACTGCGGATCGACATCGGCGGCCGTGGTCTTCAGCCGCCAATGGCCCTCCGGCGTCGCGAAGGCGCGCAGCAGGCGGCCGTCGCGGTCGAGCACTTCCCTGGAGACGGTTTTCGCCACCGAGATCGGCGGTGGATAGGCGCGATCGGCATAATCGAGCCCGAAGGCGAGGGCGGCAATCGCTGCCGCCCCGCCGAGGGAGCCGATCAGAAGTTTGCGCCATAGCGCCATCGTCAGAACCCCTTACTCGGCCTTGACGACTTGCATGCGGCCGGTCGCTGTGCGGGCGGAGTATTGCGGACGGTACATGTCCTCCACCTGGGCGGCCGGCAGGTCATAGGTGCCGGGGGTCACGGCGCGCACGACATAGGCGAGCGTCACGTCGCGGTTGTCGCCTTCGCTGCGGTTGAAGGCCGCGACGAAACGGTCGTAGCGGAACTCCGTATGCGCCGCTTCCGTCTCGCCGAGCCAGTCGAAATTGGCGAGCTTCGCGCTGTCGACGAGGCTCGGATTGTCGATCTCGAAACCGGCGGGCAAGAGGTCGGTGATGATGATGCGCGAGGCCCAGTTGTTGTGCTCCGTCACCTTCAGCACCACGACGTAGCGCTCGTTCTGCTGTGCCTCCGTGACATTCGCCTCCTCGCCGTCGAGCGTGAAGTAGGTGCGCTCGATGGCAAAGCCGTCACCGCCGGCCGGCAGTGGATCGAGCGGGGCCGCGACCGTGGTGAGAACGGCGGAAACCGGCTCATCGGTGCGGTTGGCGATGGTCAGCGGGTTTTCCAGCAGGGACTTGCCCGTCATCTGCGCGGCATAGCCGCCGGCGCGCGCGGCGCCGTTGACTTCGAGCTTCAGGTCCTTGTCGGCATCCTTCACCGAGCGGGCGGCGAGCAGCATCCAGGTCTGTTCCTGGGTGCTGGTCCAGCGCTTGTTCTCCCATTGCTTGGCGACGAGCTTGGAGAGTTCCGGAATGATGCCCGGAACCGGCCGTGCCTCGGCGGCGAGCGCCAGGATCGCGGCACCGTCACGCAGCGACGAACCATAGTCGTTTCGCGAGAGGCTGGCGGTCATGATGCTGTCGCGGGACAGGCCGAGCGCGTTGGAGAAGATCGTCGTTGCGCGCTGGGCGTCGCCATAGAGACCGAGCGCGGCACCAATCTGTGCGCGGGCGAACGGCGAGGAGAACTCCGACAGTTTCGTATCGGCGTAGTAGCGCAGGTCGCTGATCGCGGCCTTGCGGTTGCGGGCAAGCACGTAGAGCGCATAGGCGATCTCGTTGCCCTGCGTGGAGACGTTGACGTCGTAGGACAGCGCATTCTGCAGGTTGTTCAGCGCCTGCAGCATGGCCTGTTCCGGCACGTCGAACTTCTGCTCGCGGGCACGGGTCAGGAAGTCGGTGACGAAGGCGTCGAGCCAGAGGTCGCCGTAGCCGGGACCCCACAGGCCGAAGCTGCCGGTCGAGGACTGGTTGGCCAGCACGCGGTAGATGGCGTCCTGTACACGCTTCTGCGTTTCCGTGTCTTCCGGCAGGCCGGACTGCTTGGAAAGCTCGCTGAGATAGAGCAGCGGCAGGGCGCGGCTCGATGTCTGCTCGGTGCAGCCATAGGGGTAGCGGTCGAGCGACATCAGGAGCGCCGGGACGTCGAAGGCGGCGGCCCGCGACACGCTGACGCTGACCGAAGCACCGGCAAGCTGGCTGTCGGCCAGCAGCTGGTCATCGATCGTCAGGCTGCCATTGGCGGCGATTTCAAGCGGCCGGCGCGTGGTGATCGGCATGGCGGCCGGACGGACCGGCACGTTGAGCGCCTGTTCGAGCGATAGGCCGCTGCCATTGGTAAGCTTCACCGTGACGAGGCCGTCGCCGATCTCGCCGCCGATCAGCGGAAGGGTCAGCGCGGTCTTGCCGCCGACGTCGAGCTTCACCGTCTGCCCGGCGCCGGTCTGTTCGACCATGACCGAGGCATTGTGCGTGATCTCGAGCGTGTAGTCGCCGGCCGGCGCATCGGTATTGGCGATATCGAGACGCAGATCCGAACGGTCCCCGGGGGCGAGGAACTTCGGCAGGCTCGCCGTCACGACGATGGGATCGCGGATGACGACGTCCTTCGAAGCGCTGCCGACACCGGTCTTCGTCCAGGCGACGGCCATGACGCGGGCGGTGCCGTTGAACTGCGGGATATCGAAGCTGACCTTGGCGTTGCCGTCGGCATCGAGCTTCACCGGACCGGCGAAGAAGGCGACGAGATTTTCCTTCGGCGGGTCGCCCAGAAGGGCACCTTCGCCGCCGTCGCCACCGGTGCGCAGACGGCCTGTAGCGCCGAGCGAGCCGTCGATCAGGCGGCCGTAGAGATCGCGGATTTCCATGCCGAGGCGGCGCTGACCAAAGTACCAGGTGGCCGGATCGGGCGCTTCGTAGCGCGTGAGGTTGAGGATGCCGACATCCACGGCGGCTACCGTTATATAGGCTTCTTCATTGGCGTCGGCACCGGCAACCTTCAGGGAAATGTCGAGCGGCTGGCGCGGCAGGGTCTTTTCCGGGACGTCGAGTGCGACATCAAGCTTGCGGTCTGCCGGATCGACCTTCAGCCAGGTGATGCCGATGGCGCGCATCGGCATGCGGCTTTCCTGGTCGGAGCCGGGACGGAAGAGCGTTGCGGTAACATAGGAGCCGGGGCCCCATTCCTTGGTGATGGGAATTTCGACCTCGCCGCCCTCCGCGCCGATGGCGGCCGTCTGGGTTGCAACGAGGCTTTCGGCACCGATGGTGATGAGGAGCTGGCCGGCATGGCGCGGCGAGATCTTCAGTTTGGCGGTGTCGCCGACCGCATAGTTTTCCTTGTCGAGTGAAATCTCCAGCGCGTCGGGTGTTTCCGTCGAGCTTGCGGCGACATACCAGCCGGCGTCGAATTCGACGCTGGTGGCCGGTCCTTCAGGCTCCGGGCTTTCGACTTCGAGGCGGTAGCGGCCCCAGGTGACGGGCACGGAAATCTTGCCGCCGTCAGCGGCGACATCGACCGTGCCGTTGGCGATCTGCGTCGTCGAAAGCACGGGCTCGTAGCGCCACGAGCTGCCGTCGCGATACCACTGGTAGTTCCGCTCGACCGCGAGCAGCTTCCAGGGCAGGCCCTGCATCGCCTCCTTCTTGCCATCGGCGCCGATGGCGACGACGTGGAAGTTGGCAACGGTGTTTTCCGAGAGGTCGCCCTTGAATTCCGGCTTCACGCCGATCATCGCACCGGGCGCCTTGACCGGCAGGATAAGGTTACGCTCGACGGCGCGGCCGCCGGCCTCCATCATGCGCAGCGTTACGAGCGCTTCGAGGCGCTGGGTGGTGGCGGGCAGATCTGTGACATTGACGTCGAAGGTCGCCTTGCCGTCATCGTCGAGCACGTCGAGGCCTTCGAGCGGGATACGGCTTTCCTCGATCGCCTCTTCATCGGCAAGACCGAAGACATAGTCCGGATAGGCAGGATCCTGACGGGTCGGCTTCAGCGCCACGTCGCCCTCGATCTCCAGGCCGGCACCCGGCGCACCGTAGAGATAGCGGCCTTCGACGGAAACGGGAGCGGCAACGCTGGTTTCGATCTCCTTTGCCGCGCTCGTCATGTCGAATTCGATGCGGTCGGGCACGAAGTCATCGACGAGGAAGGTCTTTTCGGCAATCGCCGTACCCTTCGGATCGGTGAAGACCTGCATGGTCCAGGTGCCGCGCATGCTGTTTTCCTGCAGCGGCAGATCGATCGTATGGCCGCCGAGTGCTGCACCATCCGACACCATGCGGCGGTCTTCCACGCCGTCGGGCCGGTTGAAGATGAAGGTGAGCGGCAGCTTCTCGACGGCATTCGCCTCGATATCGCGGGCGAGCGCCGAAGCATGCACCGTCTCGCCGGCGCGGTAGATGCCGCGTTCGGTCCAGGCCAGCACGTCGACAGCGCCCGGGGCCGGGCGGCCGGTGACACCGCGGTCGGAGAGGTCGAAGCCGGCGCGCGTCATGTCGAGGAAGACGAAGTCGCCTTCGCCCTTTCTGGCAAGGATCACGGCGGGCGTGTTGGCGGCGGTGCCGCGCATCAGGCCGGCGGTAAAGGTCGCGCGGCCATCCGCATCGGTTGTCGCTGTTCCCAGGATTTCGTTGTTCTTGGCGATCAGCTGCAGCTCGACGTCTGCAAGCGGGCCGGCGGTATCGAGCGAGCGGGCGAAGACGTTGAGCCCATCCGTGCCGGCATAGGTGGTGAGACCGACATCGGAGACGACGAACCATTGCGTCGCCCTGGTGTCCCATTCGTTGCTGCGGCCGTTCGAGGCGCTGGCGGTCAGCACATAGACGCCGGGCTTGCGCTCAGGCAATGCCTCATCGACCGGGAAGCTGGTGACGACGTCCTTGTTCAGCTCCGGCGAGATATCGATCTTGCCCTGCCAGACGAGTTCGCCATTATCGTTCTCGATGCGGCTGGCCGAATAGCCGTCGAGCTGGGTGAGGAAGCGGCTTTCCGAAAGCAGCGAGGTGATGGCGCGGTCGCCGACGCGGTAGAGCTTCAGGTCGGCGCTGTCGGTGTTGACGGAGACGATCGGGATGCCGCGGCGAACGCTGCCGGGCAGCACGAAGCCGTCACCGGTGAAGCGCACCGTCGCTGCGCGGTCCTGCACATAGATATCGAGGTCCGAGGCGGCGGCCAGCGGCTCGTCGACCGACGACGGCAGGCCGGCGCGGAACGTGATCTTGTAGCGCTGGCCGTGGTTCAGGCCCTCGACGCAGATCTGCCGGTCCTTGGCTTCCACCGCCTTGGGTGCGGCGCCATCGAGCGTGACGAAAGAGGCGTAGTCGGCACCGGATTTCACCAGCGGTTCGGAGAATTCCACGCAGGCGCGCGGCGTCGCGCTGTCGGAATCGATCGTGTGGTTGACGATGCGGAAGCCCTGGCGGGCACGCAGGCCGAGATAGGCCGAGCGGACGGCGACGTCATCCTTCAGGTCGAGGCTCGCCTTGTAGGCATTGATGCCGGCGCGGTAGTTGCTCGACTTGTCGAGCGTGTCACCGAGCACGGCAAGCGCGCGGGCGCGTGTCTCGGTCGTGCGCGAAAGCTGATAGGCGTTGATCGCGGCCAGTGCGCCTTGGCCGGCGAGATAGCTGTTGTTGAAGGCGCGGCCCATGGCCTCGGCCGTCTCGATCCAGAGGAAATAGTCGTCCGGTGCCAGCGACAACGCGCCTTTATAGGCGGCGAGTGCCTGGTCGAAGCGGCTCGAAGCCGTCTCGATGCGGCCGAGCGAGGCGAGGCTCTCCGCGCCCTGGCCGGCCTGATCGGCGGCGAGCGCGAGATTGTCGCGGAACGAGCGGGCGTCGGTCAGCATGTACTCGGTGATAAAGGGCATGGCCGACGGTGCGCCGATATCGGCTGCATTGTCCGCCTTGAGGATCTTGCCGGCAATCGCGCCCTGGAAATGGTTGAGCTGGTTGAAGTCGCTCTTCAGGAAGCACCACTTCACCTTGGGATTATAGGTGAAGGCGCGGCAGGAGAGGTCGTCCACGCAGTCGCTCTTGCACTGGTCGAGCGTCACATCCTGCACTGTGCGCAGGTCGAAGCCGAAATAGTCGCTGTTTTCGGTCGTTACGACGGAGCGTGTCTCTTCCGCATGGGCCGGTAGGGCAGGGGAGGTGATGGCCGCTAGAAGAAGTGCCGAGAAACCCAGGAATGCGCGTTTAGACATGAAGTCCTCCTACCGCTGCCGTCTCGTTGCCGCCGCCACTGTCCTGACCGGGGGCCAGCTTGTCAATCGAAAGACAGAGCGTGGCGAGGTCGCAATGGCATGGCGCATGGAACCAGGGGAAAGACGTTTGGGAGGGCCAGTTCAATCGCCGGTATCGCGAAATATTTTGCCGGCCCTGGCGTTAACCTTTTGTTAACCATATCGGCGCAGACTTCATCTCATCGACGGGCGATTTTCTGTCATACCGCTGTAACAGGTGGTCGGTAGAAACCTCGTCAGACACGAAAGTCGTGTTTCAGGCCGCAGTGACCACGGATGTACTGGCACCGCGCGAAACACTTCCCCGGCCATGCCGGGATGAGGAAGCGGGGGGATAACCCTCGCTTTTTTCATTTTGCCGGGGCCTCCCGCTTGGTGCTGGACCCCTCCAGACGATTGCTCTACCGATGGACCCGCTTCCCGAGACGGCGCGCGCCGCCGTCTGCTTCCTGTCCGGAATGGTCCATGTCCGACGTCGCTCTCAATGTTCTTCCCGTCTTTGCAATGATCCTGATCGGCTGGCTGCTCGTTCGCACCGGCTATCTTCGGGAGGAACTGGGCGAGGGGCTGGGTGAGTTCGTCTTCCGGGTTGCCGTGCCGCTCTTGCTTTTCAGGACCATCGCGGAGGCCGAATTTGCCGGGGAGGCACCCTGGCGCATCTGGGTCGCCTATTTCGGGGGGGTCGCCGTCACCTGGACGGTGGCGCATCTCGTCGCGACGATCGGTTTCAAGCGCGACCGGCGCATCGGCGTGCTTGCCGGCGTTTCCGCCGGCTTCGCCAATACGGTCTTCATCGGCTTGCCGCTCGTGGCGCGTGTCGTCGGCGAAGAGGGGCTGGTGGCGATCTCGGTGCTGCTTTCGGTGCACCTGCCGACCATGATGATCGCCGGCACCATCCTGATGGAACGGGCCGAGCGCAAGGAAGGCACGCGCGAGCCGCAAAGCTTTGCTGCCCTCTTCCTCGGCATCGGCAAGAGCCTCATGCGCAACCCGCTTGTCATCGGCCTCGCCGCCGGTGCGCTGTTCCATGTGGGCGGCGTGCCGCTTGTCGGACCGGTAAAGGTGGTGGTCGACCAGATCGCGGCCATGGCCGCACCTGCCGCGCTCGTCTCCATCGGCATGGTGCTCAACAAGTACAAGGTTGGCGGTAATGCCGGCATTGCGCTTGCCATGACGAGCCTGAAGCTGCTGTTGCTGCCGGGTTCCGTTTACGTCGCCTGCCGCTTGCTCGGCCTCAGCCCGGAATGGACGACGGCGATGGTGCTGACCTCCTCCGTGCCGACGGGCGTCAACGCCTGGCTGCTGGCCAACCATTTCGGCGTCGGCCATGGGCTGGCATCCTCGACGATAACAATGACGACCGCGCTCGGGGTGTTCACGGTTTCTTTCTGGGCCTGGCTGCTCGGCTGAAAGTGTTTTTGCGGCGGCGGGCGGATGAAGGCCTGAAGCCGCTTCCGACATCCGGATAGGGTGCCGACAAACAAAAAAACCCGGCGCGAAGGCCGGGTTTCGTGTTCTTGGCTGATGCTCTGCTTTACTGAGCGGCCGGCTGTTCGGTCGTCGTGCCGCCTTCGGCCGGGGCAGCGCCCTCGGTCGTGGTCGTCGCAGCGCCACCTTCGGCTGGCGTCGTCGCACCCTCGGTCGTCGTTGCGGCAGCACCGCCTTCGGTCGCCGTCGCGCCCTCGGCCGGAGCAGCACCTTCCGTGCCGGTCGCGGCAGCGCCCTCGGCGGACGGAGTCGGCAGAGCCGCCGGGTTGTCGGAAAGCGTGCGCAGATACGCGATCAGGTTGGCGCGCTCGTCTTCCTTCTTGATACCGGCGAAGCCCATGGCGGTGCCCGGGACATGCTTCTTGGGTGCCTCCAGGAAGAAGCTCAGGTGATCGAAATCCCAGACGATCTTGTGGCCTTCGGAGAAGGTGGTCATGCCGGCGGAATAGCTGAAGCCTTCATGCGCGGCGATCGGGCGGTTCACGATGTCCCAGAGATTGGGGCCGACCTTGTTCGGGCCACCCTTCTCTGGGGTGTGACAGCTCGCACATTTCTTGAAGACGGTTTCGCCGGCGCCCGCATCGGCGCTCGCGAGCAGGGTTGCGATCGGCGTGGCCTTGGCAGCTTCGCCGCCGCCGGCCTCTTCGCCGCCAGTTTCCTCGGCAACAATCGCGAAACCTTCCTTCTCGGGATGGCCCGAATGGAAAATGCCTTCAGAAGCGATCGACACGGACATCAGTACGAAGACGGTGCCGAGCAGGGCACCCACGCCCATGTTCACATAAGAGTTCATCCAAACGCTCCCCTAGCGACCGGCGGACATGACACTGCCAGTCTTGAAATCGCGCGGAACCTATGTCTTTTGCTGCTTCGTTGCAACAGTGATTGTAGCCCCCGCACTGAGACTTTTTGACACTTTTCCAGGGGGTTTTGAAGGGCCTGCGATGAATTCCGCCAATTTTGACAAGACCCTCGTGCTCATTCCGGCGCGCATGGCCTCGACCCGGCTTCCGGGCAAGCCGCTGGCCGATATTGCCGGCCTGCCGATGATCGTTCAGGTGGCACGTCGCGCCGCCGCCGCCGATGTCGGCCGTGTCGTCGTCGCGGTGGACGACCAGACGGTCTTCGATGCCGTCGTGGCGGCAGGCTTCGAGGCGGTCATGACGCGGATCGATCACCAGTCCGGTTCCGACCGCATCTACGAGGCGCTGACGAAAAGCGATCCGGAGGGCCGCGCCGAGCTGATCATCAACGTGCAGGGCGATCTGCCGACCATCGATCCCGAGACGATCCGGGCAGCCCTGCGTCCGCTGGAAAACGCCGGGACCGATATCGCGACGCTGACGACGGAAATCCGCGACGAACACGAGAAGACCAATCCGAACGTGGTGAAGGTCGTCGGATCGCCCGTTGGCGAAACCCGTTTGCGCGCGCTTTATTTCACGCGCGCGACCGCGCCGCACGGCAATGGGCCGCTCTACCACCATATCGGCCTCTACGCCTACCGCCGCAAGGCGCTCGAAGCCTTCGTCGCGCTGAAGCCCTCGACGTTGGAAAAGCGCGAATCGCTGGAGCAGTTACGGGCGCTCGAAGCCGGCATGCGCATCGATGTCGAGATCGTTGACACGGTTCCGCTCGGTGTCGATACTCCCGCCGACCTCGAAAAGGCCCGCGCGATGCTTGCGGCCAACCCCATCTGATCGGACCTGCCATGACCATGAAGACCAACCGCATCGCCTTCCAGGGCGAGTTCGGCGCCAATTCCGACATGGCGAGCCGCGACATGTTTCCGACCATGGATCCGCTGCCCTGCCAGACCTTCGAGGATGCGCTGCTGGCCGTCGAGAACGGCGATGCCGATCTCGGCATGATCCCGATCGAGAACACGATTGCCGGCCGCGTCGCCGACATTCATCACCTGCTGCCGGAATCGCGCCTGCACATTGTTGGCGAATATTTCATGCCGATCCGTTTCCAGCTCATGGTGCTGCCGGGTGTCTCGAAGGAAGAGGTCCGCACGGTCCACAGCCACATCCATGCGCTCGGCCAGTGCCGCAAGATCGTGCGCCTCAACGGCTGGAAGCCTGTTATCGCCGGGGATACGGCAGGGGCGGCAAAACTCGTCTCGGAGACCGGCGACCGATCCATGGCGGCGCTCGCGCCGCGTCTCGCCGCCGATCTCTACGGCCTCTCGATCATCGCTGAAAATGTCGAGGACACCGAAAGCAACGTCACGCGTTTCGTCGTCCTGTCGCGCGAGCCTGTCGTGGCCGAGCGGGTCGAGGACGAGATCATCGTCACGACCTTCATCTTCAACGTGCGCAACATCCCGGCCGCGCTCTACAAGGCGCTCGGCGGCTTTGCCACGAATGGCATCAACATGACGAAGCTCGAAAGCTACCAGATCGGCGGCACCTTCACGGCGACGCAGTTCTATGCCGATATCGAAGGTCATCCCGATGATCCGCATGTGCGCCGTGCGCTCGATGAACTGCGTTTCTTCTCGGAAAAGGTCCGCATTCTCGGGACCTACAGGGCGCATCCGATGCGCAGCGCCTTTTAAATCTTCCAGTCCAGCCAGTCGCGCATCAGACGGTGCGCGATGGCACCTTTCGGCGGTGGCGTGGTGGCGCCGGGTGTCGCGCCTGACATGGCGCTGCGCTCGATCATGTCAGCCGTTTCCGCGCGGGTGAACCAGCGGCAATCCTCCAGTTCCGTCTCGTCGCGGCGGATGTGGAAGGAGATCGCCTCGGCATAGCAGCCGATCATCAGGGAGTGCGGCATCGGCCAGGGCTGCGAAGCATGGTAGCGCACACGCCCCACCTTGATGCCGGATTCCTCCAGCGTCTCGCGGCGCACCGTGTGTTCGATCGTCTCACCCGGCTCCAGAAAGCCCGCGAGGCAGGAATACATGCCCGGCTGGAAGTGCGGCGAGCGGCCGAGCAGGCAGAGGTCCCGCTCGATATCGATGACCAGCATGATGGCGACCGGGTCGGTGCGCGGGAAGATCGTATGGCTGCACGCCTCGCAGACGCGGCGGTAGCCGCCGATCTCCGAGCGGGTCGGCGATCCGCATTTGCCGCAGAAGCGGTTGTTGCCGTTCCAGGTCATCAGGCTGGAGGCCTGCGCGAACTGGCCGAGCAGGTCGTCGTCGAGCATCTGCTGGCGATAGAGCGTGCGCCCGTCGGTGGCCTTCAGCGGCTCCTGCAGCGTCTCCGGGTCGGCGCGGACGGGGATCGCCAGCCGCGGCTCGCCGTTCTTGAGATAGCCGAGCAGAATGGATTCGTCCGGGATCGGGTCGAGTTCGGCAAGTTCATAGGGCGCAAAGAGCGGATCGATGATCTTCTCGTCATGCTTGACGACGAGCTTGCCGCCGGCAATCGCGAAGGCATGCACGTTTTCCGCCTTGAAGGCCTGTTCCAGGCAGTCTGCGGCGCGGTGTTCGGACTGGCGGTCGAGCGTGTTTTCCGCAAAGGCCACCATGGTGCTGGGTTCCGCATGCGGGCGATAAAGGTCGAAAAGCGATGGCTTCATGGGGTCAATGCGTCCAAAAGCTTGGCTGAAAAGGCCTTGGTTTCATCGGCCGAGCGCGGCTCGGCGGCGCCGAAGCCCCAGACGGGGCCGGGCCAATTGGGATCATCCTCGCTGCGGGCGATGACATGGACGTGAAGCTGACGCACGATGTTGCCGAGCGCCCCAACATTGATCTTCGTGGCGCCCGTCACGGTCTTCAGCGCCTCGGCGACAAGCGTCGTCTCGAAGGTCAGCATGGTCTGGTCGAGGGGGGTGAGATCGAAAATTTCGCAGACATCGGGGCGCTGCGGCACGAGAACCAGCCAGGGCCAGCGGCTGTCCTTCATCAGGCGCAGCTCGCACAGGCCGATCCTGGTCAGGAAGTCGCTGTCGCGCGCCAGCCGTTCGTCGGGTCGAAAATCGCTCATCGGGTTCTCCCGCATGCTGTTATCAACGATTCATGCCACGCGCCTGATTTCCCTCCAACAGTTTTTTGTAAGCCGCGCTTGCATTCGGATGGAATATTGCCGATATGGGGGACGGGAGGTTGGTGGTGGACGAGCCACTCGCCAACCGGGTCAGGTCCGGAAGGAAGCAGCCCCAACGAGCTCCGGCACGGGTCATCGTGCCAGCCTCCCACCTTACCGTCCTGCTTCTGGCCGTCCTGTCGGGACAGACATTTGAATAACGGCAGGGTCGATGAGCGACGAAACCTCTAAACCGTCCACCGAAAAGCCCGCCGCCTATCGCGTCCTTGCGCGAAAGTACCGGCCGAAGGATTTTTCGGATCTCATGGTCGGCCAGGAGCCGATGGTTCGCACGCTGACCAATGCGTTCGAGACCGGCCGTATCGCCCAGGCCTATATGCTGACTGGTGTTCGCGGGGTCGGCAAGACCACGACCGCCCGCATCCTCGCCCGCGCGCTGAACTACAAGACCTCTGAAATCGACAAGCCGACGATCGACCTCCGCGTGCCCGGCGAACATTGCCAGGCGATCATGGAAGGCCGCCATGTCGACGTCATCGAGATGGACGCCGCCTCCCATACGGGTATCGACGATATCAGGGAGATCATCGAGCAGGTGCGCTACCGCCCGGTTTCGGCGCGCTACAAGGTCTATATCATCGACGAAGTGCACATGCTTTCGACGCAGGCCTTCAACGGCCTGTTGAAGACGCTCGAAGAGCCGCCGGAGCATGTGAAGTTCATTTTCGCGACGACGGAAATCCGTAAGGTTCCGATCACCGTTCTGTCGCGCTGCCAGCGTTTCGACCTGCGCCGCATCGGCGCTTCCGATCTCGTTGGCCTGTTCACCACCATTCTCGGCAAGGAAGGCGTCGAATTCGAGCCGGATGCGCTCGCCATGGTCGCCCGCGCCGCCGAAGGCTCGGCCCGCGACGGCCTGTCGCTGCTCGATCAGGCGATTGCCCACGGCGCCGGCCGCGTCGAGGTCGATGCCGTGCGCTCCATGCTCGGCCTTGCCGACCGTGCCCGCATCGTCGATCTCTTCGAGCATATCGTGAAGGGCGATGCCGCCGCCGCACTTGCCGAATTCGCCGCGCAATACGAGGCGGGCGCCAGCCCCTCCGTCGTGCTGACGGACCTTGCCGATTTCACCCATCTCGTCACCCGCATGAAATATGTGCCGGATGCCACGGGCGATCAGTCGCTGAGCGAGGTCGAGCGCGTGCGCGGTGTCGAATTCGCCAATACCATCGCGGTCACGGCGCTATCGCGCATGTGGCAGATGCTCCTGAAGGGCATTCCGGAAACCGAGGCCTCCAGCCGCCCGGCCGGTGCCGCCGAAATGGTTATCATCCGTCTTGCGCATGCCGCCAATCTTCCCTCGCCGGAGGATGCCGCGCGTCGTGTTGCGGAACTCTCCAGCGGCGAGGGCGGTGGCAACGGTTTTCGTGCACCGCAATCGGGCGGCAACGGTGGCCAGCCTTCGGCGCAGGCCTCGGTTTCAGCCATCGCGCGTCAGCCGGACTCGCCGGTTCGGGCCCAGGCGGGCGGCGGAACGGTTACCATGCTGCGCCCCGTGCCGCAGGCCGAACCCGTCGCGCAGCCGGTCGGCCGCATCGAGACCATGCCGGCCGTCCAGCCGGCGGCTGCGCCGAAAGTGCCGGTCAACTCGCTCTCCGATATCGCCGATCTCTGCACCAAGAACCGCGACATCCGCCTGCGGGCGCTGTTGCGCGCCTTCGTGCGGCCCGTCAGCGTCGAGGCCGGCAAGCTGGAAATCAGCCTGACGGATGATGCGCCGAAATCGCTGGTTGCCGACCTTTCCAACCGGCTCCAGGAATGGACCGGCATGCGTTGGCTGGTCATCCTGTCGCGCGAGGCCGGTGGGCCGACGCTCTCCGAAGCCGAGACGATGGCGCAGGAAGCCCGTGTCGCCGATGCGCGCCAGGACCCTGACGTTGCGGCCATCCTGCAGCGCTTTCCCGGCGCCAAGATCACCGACGTGCGCATAAAGGTGCAGGAAACCGAAGAGGAGGCCGAGACCGTCGAGGTCGCGGCCGCAGCGGAATCCGCCGAGGGCGATATTTTGCCCGGCGACGACATCGAACACTAATATCAAGCAAAAAAGAGGAGAGACCGATGCGCGACATCATGGGCATGATGGGCAAGGTCAAGGAAATGCAGGCCAAGATGGAGAAGATGCAGGAGGAGATCGCCGCTCTCGAGGTGAACGGCACCTCCGGCGGCGGTCTCGTCTCCGTCACGCTCGACGGCAAGGGCAATCTCAAGGGCTTGAAGATCGATCCCTCGCTCTTCAAGGAAGACGACGTCGAAATCCTCGAGGACCTGATCGTCGCCGCCCACAAGGACGCCAAGGACAAGGCTGAGGCCGAAACCGCCGAACGCACCAAGGCGCTGACCGCCGGCCTGCCGATCCCGCCCGGCTTCAAACTGCCGTTCTGATGTTGTAGGGTTCGGGCTTCCCGAGGAGGAATTCCGATGAGCCTGATGACCCTGCTTGTCTTTGCCGGCGCGCTGATGATGGCAGCCGGTTCACCCGGTCCGAGCATTGCGGCGCTCGTTGCCCGCGTGCTCTCTCGCGGGCCGAAGGACGTAATGCCCTTCCTCGCCGCCATGTGGATCGGCGAGGGTGTCTGGCTCACCTTTGCCGTGCTTGGCCTTGCGGCGATTGCGGAAACCTTCCACACCGCCTTCGTCGTTATCAAGTGGCTCGGCGTTGCCTATCTGCTCTATCTCGCCTGGAAAATGTGGTTCGCGCCGACGGAAACCGGCGACGAGACGCTGCCCGAGGCGCGCTCGGGCGCAAAACTGTTCTTCGCCGGGCTGACCGTGACACTCGGCAATCCCAAGATCATGATGTTCTACGTCGCACTCTTGCCGGCGATCATCGATCTCGGCGCCGTCACGCTGGTCGGCTGGGCCGAACTGGTCGTCACCATGTTCGTCGTGCTCGTGGCGATCGATCTCGCCTGGGTCTTCCTCGCGTCCCGCGCCCGCCTCTTCCTGAAGAGCCCGCGCGCCGTGCGCATCGCCAACCGCCTCAGTGCCGGCACCATGGCCGGAGCCGCCGCGGCGATCGCCGCGCGCTGATCAGCCGGTGAGTGCTGCGCGCAGCTTGTCGTTGATCGGGGCAGCGAGATAGCGGATACGGTCGTCCTCGGAAATGTTCCTGCCGTAGGTACGCAGCAGTTCCGGCATGGTGACGGGCTCGCCGTGAAAAGGCGTATAGGTCACGGCATCGCCGGCCTGGATCACGCCGTCGCGCAGCACGCGGCAGTAAAAGCCCGGCCGGCCGGCCTGCATGAAACGTCGGGCGAAACCCGGATCGCCCATGGTTGCCGTCAGTGTGTTGCAGGGAATGCGCGTCGAGGTGACTTCCAGGAGCACGCTCTCGGTCTCGAACCGGTCGCCGACGGAAACGCTGCGGCTGTCGATGCTTTCGATCACGAGGTTTTCGCCGAAGGTGCCGGGTACGATCGTGCGGCCCAAGTCCTTCGACCACCAGTCGAGGTCCACGGAGCCGAGGCCGTAGACGGCCTGCTCGGGGCCGCCATGGTGTTTGCGGTTGCAGATGGCATCGCCCAGAAGTCCTTCGCGGTCGACGACGATGGCGGCATCGGTCGGCGTCTTGAAAATGCCGGTCTTGTAGGTTTTGCCGGGCATTGGACGGGCGACGCCCGTGCACACCGCGAGGATTTTGATCAAGCGTCGAACTCCCGAGATTCCGTTTCCCCTTGATATGGGCTAGATACCGGCAATGGCAAAACGAGTCACCGGCCCCGAAATCGAAAAACTCATCCAGCTTCTGGCCAAGGTGCCGGGCCTCGGGCCGCGCTCGGCGCGGCGCGCCGCGCTCCATCTCGTCAAGAAGAAGGACCAGCTGCTTGGCCCGCTCGCCGAAGCGATGGGCGAGGCGCATCGCAAGGTGCGCATCTGCTCGTGCTGCGGCAATGTCGACACGAGCGATCCCTGCACGGTCTGCACGGACGTGCGCCGTGACCACACGATGATCATCGTCGTCGAGGACGTTTCCGACCTCTGGGCGCTGGAGCGCGCCGGCGCCATGAACGCCGCCTATCATGTGCTCGGCGGCACGCTGTCGCCGCTCGACGGCGTCGGTCCTGACGATCTCAACATCCGCGGCCTCGTCGACCGGGTGGCCAAGGGCGGCGTGCGGGAATTGATCATCGCCGTCAATGCCACCGTCGAGGGTCAGACGACGGCGCATTACATCACCGACCAGCTTGCGGGCCTCGACGTGAAGATCACGCGGCTTGCCCATGGCGTGCCCGTCGGCGGCGAGCTCGATTATCTCGACGAAGGCACGTTGACGGCCGCGCTCCGCGCCCGAACCGCAATCTGAAGGAGACCGATCTTGAGCATTCGCAAAGCCTTCAAGGCCTCCGTCGGCATAGCGCTGTTTTCCCTCGCTCTCGCGCTGCCGGCAGCGGCCGCGTCCAAGGCCGAGGTAGAAAAAATGTTCCGCGCCTGGATCGACAAGGATCTCTGGCCGGCGGCTCAGAAAACCGGCGTCAGCGAAAAGACTTTTCGCGCGGCTATGGAGGGCGTAACGCTCAACTGGGACCTGCCCGATCTCGTGCCGCCGGGCTCCAAGCCGAAGAAGGAGCAGGCGCAGAGCCAGGCGGAGTTTTCCTCGCCCGGCGCCTATTTTTCGGAAAAGCGCTTGCAGGGGCTGGCGGGAACGGGTCGTGGTCTTGCCAAGACCCACGCATCGACGCTGCGCAAGATCGAGCAGAGGTTCGGCGTTCCCGGCGAGATCGTCGTTGCCGTCTGGGGCCGTGAATCCGGTTTCGGCAGCGCGAAGATCCCCTATTCGGCGGTCGAGGTGCTCGCGACAAAGGCCTTCATGTCGACGCGCAAGGATCTCTTCCGCAAGGAGCTGATCGCCGCGCTGCACATCGTCGATGGTGGTGACCGGACGGTGGCGCAACTGAAGGGCTCCTGGGCCGGCGCGCTCGGCCAGCCGCAGTTCATGCCGACCAGCTACCTGCAATATGCCGTCGATTTCGATGGTGATGGCGTGCGCGACATCTGGGGTTCGGTGCCGGACAGTCTTGCCTCCATCGCCAATTACCTCGCGAAAAAGGGTTGGCAGGCCGGCCGTGGCTGGGGCTACGAGGTCTCCATTCCCTCGGGCGTTTCCTGTGCGCAGGAAGGGCCTGATCTCGCCAAGCCGATCTCGGCCTGGGCATCGACGGGTATCACGCGTATTTCCGGCAAGGGCTTTCCGGGCAGCGAGAGCAAGGCCTCCGGCATGATGCTCGTTCCGGCCGGTACGCATGGGCCGGAATTCATCGTCACGCCGAATTTCTACGTGCTGAAGGAATACAACAACTCCGACCTCTACGCGCTCTTCCTGGGCAATCTCGCTGACCGTATCGCCTATGGCAGCGGGCCGTTCCAGGGGGCTTGGGGCGATGTCGGAAAGATGCTGCGCTCGGATGTGCTCGCCATGCAGAA
Organism: Shinella sp. CPCC 101442; assembly: GCF_024704725.1. Lineage (GTDB taxonomy): Bacteria > Pseudomonadota > Alphaproteobacteria > Rhizobiales > Rhizobiaceae > Shinella. Next base: position 599,456 of record NZ_JALIQS010000004.1, read on the forward strand.
GGCACTGGTCGCCAAGGGTTACGATGTCGGCAAGGTCGATGGCCTGCCGGGCTACAAGACCCGCCGCTCGCTGGGCGACTGGCAGGCCAAAAGCGGCCTTGCGCCGACGTGCTATCCGGATGCATCGCTGAAATCCAAGCTGCGGTAGGCGCTCTGTCGCTCAGTGCATATCCATCTGCCGCTTGAAGCGTTCGTATTCATGCGGAACGATGGTCTGGCGTTCGATCATGCGGTGCACGCGCGGATCTTCGGCTCCACTGTGCAACTGGCGTAGTTTCTCGCCGTTTGCCGCATCCGCATGGGTGCGGCGCTGGTTGTGGCGAACATATTCCACCCAGGTCGGCACGTGGTAGGTCTCGGTCCAGATCGTCGGGTTTTCGAGATCGCGCATCAGCGCCCATTGTCCGGCGCCATCGCGGATGCGGATGCGCCGCCGCTCGGTCATCGTCTCCAGGAACTCCGGAATATCCGCTTCGGCGATCTCGTAGTCGATCAGAATGACGATCGGGCCGCTGCGTGGTTTCAGGTCGAGTGGCAGGTCGGGTTCGCTGAAACGGTTGAGCGGGTCGACATTGAGGCTCTGCAGTTCGGGAAGGGCATAGCGCAGGCCAAGCGCGGCGCCGGCGATCATCGCGACCGCCGAAGCCAGCAAGGCGGCCTCCGCGCCGTGCGTATCGGCGGTCGTGCCCCAGATCCAGCTGCCGGCCGCGATACCGCCGAAAGTGGTGGTCTGGTAGAGCGAGAGCGCCCGGGCGACGACCCAGCGCGGGGTGGAAAGCTGCACCGTCGTGTTGAACAGCGAGAGCGCCATGACCCAGGAGGCCCCGGCGATGAGCAGGACTGCGCCCGTCAGCGCCGCCGAGGTGCTGGTCGCCGCGACCGTCGCGCTGATGGCAAAGCCGGTGAAGGCCATGCGGGCGATGGTTTCGCTGTTGAAACGCTCGCGCAGCCTCTCGTTCATCAAGGCCCCGCCGATGGCGCCTAGCCCGAAACAGCCGAGCAGGATGCCGAAGGTGAGCGGTCCGCCGTTCACCAGGTCGCGGGCGATCAGCGGCAGAAGCGACAGGATCGAACTCGTCGCAAGACCGAAGGCGAAGCCGCGCAGCAGCACCTTGCCGATATTCGGCGACATCGAGACGTAGCGCAGGCCGGCCGAGACCGCGCGGCCGAAATCTTCGCGTGGAAGCGTGCGCGTCGACAGATTGGGCTTCCAGCGGAAGAGGGTGAAGAAAAGGGCGAAGTAGCTGCAAGCATTGACGGCAAAGGCCGCGGCCGCACCCGCCGTGGCGACGATGACGCCGCCGATGGCGGGGCCGACGCTGCGGGTGATGTTGAAGCCCATGCTGTTGAGCGACACGGCGGCCGGCAGGTCCTCGCGCGGCACCATGTCGCCGACGGACGCCTGCCAGGCCGGGTTGTTCAGCGCCGTGCCACAGCCGATGAGGAAGGTAAAGGTCAAAAGCAGCCAGGGCGTGATCAGCCCGTACCACGCGCAAAGCGTGAGCGTGACCGAGACGACGAACATGAAACACTGCGCCGTCAGCATGAGCCTGCGCCGGTCGAAATTGTCGGCAAGCGCGCCGGCGGCCACCGAGAACAGCATGATCGGCAGCGAGGTGGAGGCCTGCACCAGCGCCACCATGTTGGCGGAGGACGAGATGGAGGCCATCATCCACGCCGCGCCGACGGACTGGATGAGCCCGCCGAAATTGGAGATCAGGCTTGCCGCCCAGATCACCCGAAAGGTTTCGTTTCGGAAGGGAGCGAGGGGGGATTTCCGGTCCGGCACGATGGGGCACTCATTCTCGACGCAGCGACACCTGCAATCTAGTCCATCGGTGAAAAGCGGCAAGGCGATGACGGCAAATACGTTGCCCACAGACGCCTTTCAGGGCCGAACTTGCAATTGTGACGGATACGGTCTATATCACCATCAAATTCTTGATCGTCAGATGGAGAGTGGGCCCGCAAGGACCCGCTCTTTTTTGTTGCCGCGATCAGGTGCATGATAACGACTATCCCGGGAGGGCATGTCATGTCCGACACGAGTGAGACAGAAACTGTGGCGATCGAGCCGCGCCTGATCGTCGAAACCGGCCTCGACCGCCGCGTCGCCGACATCATCGAGCCTTCGATCGAGCAGATCGGCTACCAGCTGGTGCGCGTGCGTCTTTCGGCGCAGAACGGCGCCACGCTGCAGATCATGTGCGAGCGCCCCGACGGCACCATGACCGTCGAGGACTGCGAGAAGGTCTCTATGGCCGTGTCGCCGGTGCTCGACGTTGAGGATCCGATCGACAAGGCGTATCATCTCGAAGTGTCGTCGCCCGGCATCGATCGGCCGATGGTGCGCAAGTCGGACTTTTCGCGCTGGACCGGTCATCTCCTGAAGTGCGAGACCTCGATCCTTGTCGAGAGCCGCAAGCGCTTCCGCGGCAAGATCGTCGCTGCCGACGAAAACGGCTTCACGCTGGAACGCGACCAGCCCGCCGCCGGCGAGGAGCCGACGGTCGTCATTCCCTTCACGGCGCTTGCCGAGGGCCGGCTGATCCTGACCGACGAACTGATCCGCGATGCGCTGGCCGCCGACAAGAAGGCGAAGGCCGCGCAGGCCGCCAACCAGAACGACGAAGACGGCGGCGACGAAGAGTAAGCGAGTGAGTGCGTTTCGCCCAGGGTGGCGGAGCGGAGAGGACGGAACCGGAGCGGCCAAACCGCTCCTGACAGGCCGGCGACAAAACCCCGGCCCGACCATGGAGACCTGAGACAATGGCAGTCAGTGCGAACCGGCTTGAGCTTCTGCAGATCGCGGATGCCGTGGCCCGTGAAAAGGTCATCGACCGCGAGATCGTGCTTGCCGCGATGGCCGACGCCATCCAGAAGGCAGCCCGCTCGCGTTACGGCACGGAATCCAACATCCGCGCCGACATCAATTCCAAGACCGGCGAAATCCGCCTCCAGCGCCTGCTGGAAGTCGTCGAGAAAGCCGAAGACTATTCGACCCAGATTCCGCTGGAGCTTGCCCGCGACCGCAACCCGGACGCCAAGCTCGGCGACTTCATCGCCGATCCGCTGCCGCCGATGGATTTCGGCCGCATCGCCGCCCAGTCGGCCAAGCAGGTCATCGTGCAGAAGGTGCGCGAAGCCGAGCGTGACCGCCAGTTCGACGAATACAAGGATCGTATCGGCGAAATCGTCAACGGCACGGTCAAGCGCGTCGAATACGGCAACGTCATCGTCGATCTCGGCCGTGGCGAAGGCATCATCCGTCGCGACGAGATGATCCCGCGTGAAAACATGCGCTACGGCGACCGCGTTCGCGCCTTCGTCTACGACGTGCGCCGCGAGCAGCGCGGCCCGCAGATCTTCTTGTCGCGTACCCATCCGCAGTTCATGGTGAAGCTGTTCACCATGGAAGTGCCGGAAATCTACGACGGCGTCATCCAGATCAAGTCCGTCGCCCGTGATCCGGGTTCGCGCGCCAAGATCGCCGTCATCTCGAACGATAGCTCGATCGATCCGGTCGGCGCCTGCGTCGGTATGCGCGGTTCGCGCGTCCAGGCCGTCGTCGGCGAATTGCAGGGCGAAAAGATCGACATCATTCCGTGGTCGCAGGATCCGGCGTCGTTCATCGTCAACGCGCTTCAGCCGGCGGAAGTCGCCAAGGTCGTTCTCGACGAGGATGCCGAGCGCATCGAAGTCGTGGTTCCCGATGAGCAGCTGTCGCTCGCCATCGGCCGTCGCGGCCAGAACGTTCGCCTCGCTTCGCAGCTGACCGGCTGGGATATCGACATCCTGACGGAAGCCGAAGAGTCCGAGCGTCGCCAGAAGGAATTCAACGAGCGCACCGCGCTCTTCATGGACTCCCTCGACGTCGACGAGATGGTCGGTCAGGTTCTCGCGTCCGAAGGCTTCGCCGCCGTGGAAGAGCTTGCCTATGTCGATCTCGACGAAATCGCCTCGATCGATGGTTTCGATGAGGATACGGCCCAGGAACTCCAGACCCGTGCCCGCGAGCATCTCGATCGCCTCGAAGCGGCGATGGATGCCAAGCGCAAGGAACTCGGCGTTTCCGACGACCTGCGCCAGATCGACGGTCTGACGAGCCAGATGCTCGTTGCACTCGGCGAAGACGGCATCAAGACGATGGAAGACTTTGCAGGCTGCGCCGCTGACGACCTCGTCGGCTGGTCGGAGCGCAAGGACGGCGAGACGAAGAAGTTCGAAGGCCTGTTCTCGAAGTTCGAGGTTTCCCGCGCAGAAGCCGAAGCCATGGTCGTTCAGGCCCGCCTTGCGGCCGGCTGGATCACGGAAGCGGACCTGGTAAAGGAAGAACCGGTCGTCGAAGGCGGTGAAGAGGACGCCTGACCGGCGTCCCCTGAGGTTGGACATGCCGTTGGCTGATGTGCTCAGCGGTTTGCGTTGGCAAGAGCGGAAACCTATATGGGCAAGAAGGACGAGGACGGCGTGAACGACCGCATGTGCATCGTGACGCGCGAAAAGGGCGAGGCGGATGATTTGATCCGCTTCGTCGCAGGTCCCGACGGAAGCGTCGTGCCGGACCTGAAGCGTCAACTCCCCGGACGCGGATGCTGGGTAAAGGCCGAACGGGCGATCGTCGACAAGGCGGTCGCCAAGAAGCTTTTCGGGCGTGCGCTGAAGACGGAGGCGAAAGCCGGGCCGGAACTTGGTGCCGAGGTGGACAGGCTGATCGCCGCCCAGCTCGGCGGCATGATGAACATGGCGCGCAAGGCGGGCCAGTTCATCACGGGCTCCTCGAAGGTCGACCAGGCAGTGCGTTCTTTGGCAGCCCTTGCGGTGTTCCATTCGACGGACGCGGCGGCCGACGGGGTGCGGAAAATAGACCAGGCGCGGAAGGCTGCGAGCTTTCTCACCGACGACGAAACGGAAATACGCTCCTTCAAGCTCTTTTCGGAGAGCGAATTGGAGGGCCTTTTGGGCCAGAATGCTTTTATCCATGCCGCAGCGCTTGCAGGGCAGGCGGGTGAGGGTGTAGTGAAGCGCGCAATCATGCTCGAGAAGTACCGGGGCGACAGCCAAATGATGGCACAAGGTGGCGCTGGCCAGACAAACCAATGACGCGGTTACCGGCATCCGGCCGGCCGCAATCGCATTGGATGAACACATTTGAACGACAGAGTCTGGTGATACGCATCCGGCTCTGATCTTAGGAACGGAACGGAATGACCGACAACGAAGACGACAAGACGACCAATGTGGCTGGCAAGAAGACCCTTAGCCTGAAGCCCTCGGGGGTTCAGCAGGGAACCGTGCGCCAGGACATGGGTCGTGGCCGCACCAAGGCCGTCGTGGTCGAGACCCGCACGAAGCGCCATTTCAGCCGCCCGGGTGAAGAACGCCAGGCATCGACGCCCGTCGCGCCGGTGCAGCGCCAGCCGGAACCGCAGCAGGCGCGTCCTGTGCAGCAGCCTTCGCGCCCTGTGCAGCAGCCTTCTCGTCCGGCGCACCAGCAGTCCTCCCGTCCGGTCGAACAGAACCGTCCGCGCGGCGTGGTGCTGAACCAGCTTTCGCCTGACGAAGTCGAGGCCCGTCGCCGCGCGCTTGCAGAAGCGCAGATCCGCGATGCCGCCGAAGCCCGCCAGCGCGCCGAGGACGAAGCCCGCCGCAAGGTCGAGGACGAAGCCCGCCGCATTGCCGAGGAAGAAGCACGCCTCGTGCGCGAGAAGGAAGAGGCAGAGCGCCGCGCCGTCGAGGCCGCCTCTCCCTCGCCCGTCGTGGAAGAGGTCGTGGCAAAGCCTGCCGCCGTCGCCGCTCCGGCAGCCGCCGAAGCCCGCCCGCAGCCGGCCCGCACGCCTTCGGCTCCCGCGCCGGCCGCCACGCCGGTCGCCGGCCGTGGCCGCCGCGAAAACGAAGAGGACGACGACAAGCGTCCGCGCAGTGGTGCTCCGGTAAACCGTGGCGCCGTCAAGCGTCCCGAACCGGCCAAGGCTCCCGCCCGTCCGAAGGCCGACGACGGCCGCCGTCAGGGTAAGCTCACGCTGACCACCGCCTCGACCGATGAGGACGCGACACAGCGTGGCCGTTCGCTCTCGGCCATGCGTCGCCGCCAGGAGAAGTTCAGGCGCAGCCAGATGCAGGAGACGCGCGAAAAGGTTATGCGCGAAGTCATCCTGCCGGAGACCATCACCATTCAGGAACTGTCGCAGCGCATGTCCGAACGCGCGGTCGACGTCATCAAGTACCTGATGAAGGAAGGGCAGATGATGAAGCCCGGCGATCTGATCGATGCCGACCTGGCTGAAATCATCGCCGGCGAATTCGGCCATACCGTCAAGCGCGTTTCGGAATCCGACGTCGAAGAAGGCATCTTCAATGTCACCGACGATGCCGGCGATCTGGAATCGCGCCCGCCGATCGTGACCATCATGGGCCACGTCGACCACGGCAAGACCTCGCTGCTCGACGCCATCCGCAAGGCGAACGTGGTCGCTGGCGAAGCCGGCGGTATCACGCAGCACATCGGCGCCTACCAGGTCGAGCATAACGGTCACAAGATCACCTTCATCGACACCCCCGGCCACGCCGCGTTCACCGCCATGCGTGCCCGCGGTGCGCAGGCGACGGATATCGCGATCCTCGTGGTCGCGGCCGACGACAGCGTGATGCCGCAGACGATCGAGTCCATCAATCACGCCAAGGCGGCGGGTGTTCCGATCATCGTGGCGATCAACAAGATCGACAAGCACGAAGCCGACCCGCAGAAGGTGCGCAATCAGCTCCTCCAGCACGAGGTGTTCGTCGAATCCATGGGCGGTGAAACGCTCGACGTGGAAGTGTCGGCCAAGAACCGCCTCAACCTCGACAAGCTGCTCGAAGCCGTTCTGCTGCAGGCCGAAATCCTCGACCTCAAGGCGAACCCGGACCGTACGGCCGAGGGCGTCGTCGTCGAAGCCCAGCTCGATCGTGGCCGTGGTTCCGTTGCCACCGTTCTCGTCCAGACGGGTACGCTGAGGCCCGGCCAGATCATCGTGGCCGGCGATCAGTGGGGCCGTGTGCGCGCGCTCGTCAACGACAAAGGCGAACACGTCAAGGAAGCCGGCCCGTCCATGCCGGTCGAAATCCTCGGCCTGTCCGGTACCCCGGCCGCCGGCGACAAGTTCGCCGTGGTCGAAAACGAGAGCCGTGCCCGCGAGATTTCGGAATACCGCCAGCGCCTCGCCCGCGAAAAGCAGGTGGCACGCCAGGCCGGTTCGCGCGGTTCGCTCGAACAGATGATGAGCCAGTTGCAGAATACGGGCCTCAAGGAGTTCCCGCTGCTCATCAAGGGCGACGTGCAGGGCTCCATCGAAGCCATTGCCGGCGCGCTCGAAAAGCTCGGCACGGACGAAGTCCGCGCTCGCATCGTTCACTCCGGTGCCGGTGGCATCACGGAGTCGGACATCTCGCTTGCCGAAGCCTCGAACGCCGCCATCATCGGCTTCAACGTTCGTGCCAACGTACAGGCTCGTACGGCTGCCGAACGGGCCGGTCTCGAAATCCGCTACTACAACATCATCTACGATCTGGTGGATGACGTGAAGGCGGCGATGTCGGGTCTGCTCTCGCCGGAACGTCGCGAAACCTTCCTCGGCAATGCCGAAATCCTCGAGGTGTTCAACATCACGAAGGTCGGCAAGGTCGCAGGTTGCCGTGTCATCGAGGGCAAGGTCGAGCGTGGCGCCGGTGTGCGTCTCGTGCGCGACAACGTCGTCATCCACGAAGGCAAGCTCAAGACGCTCAAGCGCTTCAAGGACGAAGTCTCCGAAGTGCCGATGGGCCAGGAATGCGGCATGGCCTTCGAGAACTACGAGGACATCCGCGCCGGCGACACGATCGAGTGCTTCCGCGTGGAGCACATCACCCGCACGCTGTAAGCGTCCGGCGATCCCAATATCGTGCGAGCGCCGGACTGTTTCGGCGCTCGCATTTTTTTGAAGGTGACGACCATGGTAAGAGCAACAACCTCAGCACCGTCGCAACGCATGCTGCGCGTGGGCGAGCAGGTGCGCGCGGCGATCACCCAGGTTCTCCAGCGCGGCGAAGTGCGTGATCCCCTGATCGAGAAGACCGTGATTTCCATTTCGGAGGTCCGCATGTCGCCGGACCTGAAACATGCGACGGCCTATGTGACGCCGCTCGGCGTCAAGGATCATGACGTGGTGATCGAGGCGCTGAACCGCAACGCGAAGTTCATCCGCGGCCGTATGGGCTCGCAGCTGCGGCAGATGAAATACATGCCGGACGTTCGCTTCCTCGACGATACGAGCTTCGACAATTACAAGAAGATCGACGAACTCCTGCGCTCGCCGGAAGTGTCGCGCGATCTCTCCGCCGATGACGGCGAAGACGACAAGTAATCAGGATACAGATGTCCAGACCCCGTAAACCCAAGGGCCGGCCGGTTTCCGGCTGGCTGATCCTCGACAAGCCCTTCGATTTCGGCTCGACCGAAGCCGTCGCCAAGATCAAGTGGCTGTTCAAGGCGCAGAAGGCCGGCCATGCCGGCACGCTCGATCCGCTCGCATCCGGCATGCTGCCGATCGCGCTCGGCGATGCCACCAAGACCGTTCCCTATGTGATGGATGGCCGCAAGATCTATGAATTCACCGTGACCTGGGGCGAGGAGCGTTCGACTGACGACCTCGAGGGCGAGGTGACCCACAGCGCGGACAAGCGTCCGACCGCCGACGAAATCAACGCGATCCTCGGCGAGTATACGGGCGTCATCCAGCAGATTCCGCCGCAGTTTTCCGCAATCAAGATCGATGGCGCGCGCGCCTATGACCTCGCCCGCGAAGGCGAAGTCGTCGAGATCCCGTCGCGCGAGGTGGAAATCCACCGGCTGACGCTGGTCGGTTCCGACGAAAACACCGCCCGCTTCGAAGCCGAATGCGGCAAGGGCACCTATGTCCGTGCGCTTGCCCGCGATTTCGGCCGGCAGCTCGGTTGCTATGGCCATATCTCGGCGCTGCGTCGCACCTTCGTCGCGCCCTTCGGCGAGGATGACATGGTGCCGCTCGCCGATCTTGTCGCTCTGGAGAAGATCGAGGACGATGCCGAACGACTGGCCGCGCTCGACGCCTTCCTGATCGATACCGGCGAAGCGCTTTCGAGCCTGCCGCAGATCGTCATCAACGACGACCAGGCCCATCGCCTGCGCATGGGCAATCCCATCATCGTGCGCGGCCGCGATGCGCCTGTTTCGGCGGATGAAGCCTATGCTTCGGCGCGTGGCAAGCTCGTTGCGATCGGCGAGATCGCCGGCGGCGAATTCCGCCCGAAGCGCGTTTTCCAGGGCTAAGAATCAGGGGGCGGAACCAACGTCCCCTGACTTGATTTCACCACAAGCTATGGGCTTTATGGGCCGGCGAGGTTCGCTTGAGCGCGGGCCGGGCGGCGCTTTGCCGTTTCGGCCGGTTGGGGTGAAGGGTGAAAAGGGCTGGCCGTTGACGATTTCGCCGACTGACAGAACGGTATCTGCCGGGGGCGCGGAAGCGAAACCCGCCGAGGCGCGTCGGCGCATGCACCACCCGGTGGTCTTCTATCTCGTCTGCCTCATCCTGGTCATCGTGATCCCCGCCTTCCTTTTTTCGATCGTCGTGCTGAAGCGCACCACCGAGGCGCAGGACCGTATCTTCGAGTCGCTGCTGCGCACCTCGACAAGCGCCGTGAACCGTGCGGTCGAGCGCGAAATCTCGGGTATGTTCTCGACGCTGAATTTCCTCTCGACATCGGAAAGCCTGCAGCAAAGCGATTATGCGGGGCTGCATGCGCAGGCTGTGAAGACGCTCGAGGGCACGGATATCTATTTCCTGGTTATCGATCAGTCGATGCGCCAGCTCGTCAACACACGTGTGCCTTACGGCACGCCGCTCAACGCGGCATCGGACCCGGTCTCTGCCGGCATGGCGCTGGCGCGGGGCGAGCGCATGGTCTCTGACCTCTTCTTCGGCAAGACTGCCCAGCAATGGGTGTTCAACGTCTATCAGCCGATGCGGCTTCCAAGCGGCGAGCATGTTCTCCTTACGCTGACGAAAAATGCCGAAGCGCTGCGGCGCGCGGCCAATCCGGACGTCCTGTCGCCAGGCTGGAATGCCGCCGTGCTCGACAGCAGGGGCACTGTCATCGCGTCGACCGATGAAAAGCAGGAGACGGGAAAGCCGTTCTTTCTGCGCGTCGTGCCGGCGCTGCGGCTCGGCGTGAGCACGATGGGGCAGGACGGCGTCAACTACCAGGTCGTCACCGAATTCTCCTCGCTTGCCGGCTGGCGCATGATTGCCTGGGCGAAATCCTCCGACGTGCAGGCGCCTGCCGTGTCTTCCTTCTTGTGGCTGGCGATTGGCGGCATCGTGTTTGCGCTCCTTGCCGCCGTGAGTGCCGTCGGCATTGCGCGCGTGCTGTCCCGCGACGTGCGGCTGCTCGCCTATGACGCCCGCCGCCTTGGTCACGGAGAACGCGTCGCGCCGCGTCTCTATGCCATTTCCGAGCTGGAGACGGTCTCCAAGGCACTGGCGGAAGCGGCGGATGCACGGGTGAAATCGGAAAACGAGGTGCGCTTCTTGATGCGGGAGGTCGCGCATCGCTCGAAGAACCAGCTGACCGTCATCCAGGCGATGCTCAACCAGTCGGCGGCGGGCGCGGACAATGCCGGCGAATTCGCCGAAACGTTCCGTCGGCGGGTGGCGGGTCTCGCCCGCTCGACGGACCTGATGATCGCCAACGCCACTGAAGGCATCAATCTCGTTGAACTCGCCCGGAACCAGCTGAAGCCCTTCACGCCGGATGACGCCGCGCGCGTGCGCATTGCAGGCCCCGCCGTGCTGCTTGATCCCCAGGCCTCCCAGACGCTCGGCATGGCGCTGCATGAACTCTCCACCAATGCCACCAAGTACGGCGCGCTTGCCAATGACAAGGGCATCGTTTCACTGAGCTGGGTCAGTGCGGGCGAAAACCTCGACCTCGTCTGGCGCGAAAGCAAGGCGACCATCGACAGGCAGGCCATCGCCGCCAGTCGCAAGGGTTTCGGCAGCGTGGTGCTGGAGCGTATGCTCGGCATGGTGCTCGACGCGAAGCTGGACTTCATCGTGCATGACGACGGCATCGAATGGCGGGTGACGATCCCGCTCGCCCGCCTGCGCGATGAGAGTGGGCATCAACAGGAGGGCGAACATTGACGGATCCCGCGTTTCACGCCTGCAGGAATGTTTCATGATGGTTCTTTTGCGCGCTGCCGTCCTTTTGAGCCTGTTTGCCGTCACGCCCGCTCTTGCGGCCGGCGAATGCCTGATCGACGACCCCACGGGCACGCCGCTCAATGTGCGCGCCGAGCCGAATGGCGCGATCCTGACGACGCTTCAGAATGGCGCCAGCGTCGCCATCATCGAAGAGCGCAGGCTCGGCACGAAGCGCTGGCTCCTCGTCTCCTTGCAGGGTCGGCAGCTCGGCTGGATCTTTGGCGCCTATGTCGTCTGCCCCAAGGCGGGCGATGAGGTGAAGGCTGCACCGAGCCAACCGGCTGAGCAGCGCTAGAGGCATCCGGCGGCCGTTCATCACGGCTCTTCCCTTTCATAAGGGAATGGTTTATAGGCACCGCCAGCAATGCGGGGCTTCATGCCTCCTTGCCTTCACGGCCATCGCTGGACGACATCCCGGCTTTTGGCGACCTTTAGTTCTCCATTCATGAAAGGACATACGATGTCGATCACTGCTGAGCGCAAGGCTGCGCTGATGAAAGAATACGCTACTGTCGAAGGCGACACCGGCTCTCCGGAAGTTCAGGTTGCGATCCTGACCGAGCGTATCAACAATCTCACCGGCCATTTCAAGGACCACAAGAAGGACAACCACTCCCGTCGTGGCCTTCTGACCATGGTGTCCACCCGTCGCTCGCTTCTTGATTACCTCAAGAAGAAGGACGATGCCCGTTACAGCAAGCTGATTGCTGCTCTCGGTATTCGCCGCTAAGCAATTTCGGCGGGCGTTCTTGCGAGCGCCCGCCGCTTTCTTTCGCGGAAGAGAATTCCGCCATACCGCTTTGCCTGTGCCGGTTGCGACCGCCTCGTGAAACGGATTTTCCAGCAGGCCGGATGGGCCGGCCCTGCGGAACCAACCGATGACCTGTCATGGGGCAGGATTGCAGGATGCTTCGGGCACGCGTCGTTGGAGACCGCGAGCCGTCACCCGGAAGCCTCCCGTTGTCTTGCCCATGATGTGTCATGAAAGCGGATAGACCACCTGCGCCCTATGGCGGCGGTGCGCGTATCCGCCAAGAAGGACAACACATGTTCGATACCCATACGGTTGAAATCGAATGGGCGGGCCGCCCGCTCAAGCTGGAAACCGGCAAGATCGCCCGTCAGGCTGACGGCGCTGTTCTCGCGACCTACGGCGAAACCGTCGTTCTCGCCACCGTCGTTTCCGCCAAGGCGCCGAAGCCGGGCCAGGATTTCTTCCCGCTGACCGTCAACTACCAGGAAAAGACCTACGCCGCCGGCAAGATCCCGGGTGGCTACTTCAAGCGCGAAGGCCGTCCGTCGGAAAAGGAAACGCTGGTTTCCCGCCTGATCGACCGTCCGATCCGCCCGCTCTTCCCGGAAGGCTACAAGAACGACACGCAGGTTGTCGTCACGGTCGTCCAGCATGACCTAGAAAACGATCCCGACGTCCTGTCGATGGTTGCCGCTTCCGCAGCGCTCACGATTTCCGGCATTCCCTTCATGGGCCCGGTCGGCGGTGCGCGCGTCGGCTACATCAACGGCGAATACGTCCTGAACCCGCATCTCGACGAGATGGACGAGTCGGTTCTCGACCTCGTCGTCGCCGGCACGCAGGACGCCGTCCTGATGGTCGAATCCGAAGCCAAGGAACTGAACGAAGACGTCATGCTCGGCGCCGTCATGTTCGGCCACAAGGGCTTCCAGCCGGTCATCGACGCGATCATCAAGCTCGCCGAAGTGGCTGCCAAGGAACCGCGCGATTTCAACCCGGAAGATCATTCCGCGCTTGAAGCCGAAATGCTCGGTATTGCCGAAGCCGAACTTCGCGTTGCCTACAAGAACACCCAGAAGGCTGAGCGCTACGCTGCCGTCGACGCCGTTAAGGCCAAGGTGAAGGCGCACTTCTTCCCGGAAGGCGCTGAGCCGAAGTACACGAACGAAGTCATCGGCGCGGTGTTCAAGCACCTGCAGGCCAAGATCGTTCGCTGGAACATCCTCGACACCAAGAGCCGCATCGACGGCCGCGATCTCGACACCGTTCGCGCCATCGTGTCGGAAGTCGGTATCTTGCCGCGCACGCACGGCTCGGCCCTGTTCACCCGCGGTGAAACCCAGGCTGTGGTCGTTGCCACGCTCGGCACCGGCGAAGACGAGCAGTATGTCGACAGCCTGACCGGCATGTACAAGGAACGCTTCCTGCTGCACTACAACTTCCCGCCCTACTCGGTCGGTGAAACGGGCCGCATGGGCTCCCCGGGCCGCCGCGAAATCGGCCACGGCAAGCTCGCTTGGCGCGCTATCCGCCCGATGCTGCCGACGGCGGAACAGTTCCCCTACACGCTGCGCGTCGTCTCCGAGATCACCGAGTCGAACGGTTCGTCCTCGATGGCCACGGTCTGCGGCACCTCGCTTGCCCTGATGGATGCCGGCGTACCGCTGGCAAAGCCCGTTGCCGGTATCGCCATGGGCCTCATCCTCGAAGGCGAACGCTTTGCGGTTCTCTCCGACATCCTCGGCGACGAAGACCACCTCGGCGACATGGACTTCAAGGTTGCCGGCACGGCTGACGGCATCACCTCGCTGCAGATGGACATCAAGATCGCCGGCATCACCGAAGAGATCATGAAGGTCGCGCTCAGCCAGGCGCAGGGCGGCCGCAAGCACATCCTCGGCGAGATGGCCAACGCCATCACCGAAGGCCGCTCGCAGCTCGGTGAATTCGCTCCCCGCATCGAAGTCATGAACATCCCGGTCGACAAGATCCGTGAAGTCATCGGCACGGGCGGCAAGGTCATCCGCGAAATCGTCGAGAAGACCGGCGCCAAGATCAACATCGAAGACGACGGCACGATCAAGATCGCGTCGTCCTCCGGCAAGGAAATCGAAGCGGCCCGCAAGTGGATCCACTCGATCGTCGCTGAACCGGAAGTCGGCATGATCTACGAAGGTACGGTCGTCAAGACCGCCGACTTCGGCGCTTTCGTCAACTTCTTCGGCCCGCGCGACGGCCTCGTGCACATCTCGCAGCTTGCTCAGGAGCGCGTTGCCAAGACCTCCGACGTCGTCAAGGAAGGCGACAAGGTCTGGGTCAAGCTGATGGGCTTCGACGAGCGCGGCAAGGTTCGCCTCTCCATGAAGGTCGTCGACCAGGCGACCGGCAAGGAAGTCGCTGCCGACAAGAAGGGCGACGGCGAAGCCGCCGAGTAACCCTATCCTTACGCATCGAGGGGGCGCGGAGCGGTACGTTCCGCGCCCCTTTTCCTTTGACCAACCCGTTGTCCCGTCCGCCGAAAGCCCGCTATGACCCGCGAAGCCCTGAAAACCCTGTTCCATCCCTTTGCCGCCGGCACGCTCGGCATGCCCGGCGAGGGCGAACGCTACCTCTTTCTCGGAGCAGAGGCCGGCCAGCGTCCGCCGGAAGGCTTTGGTGCAACGCTTGAGGCCGTACAGCCGCAGCGCGCCCTCTATCGCGGCCTGGAGGCCGTGCGCGTACCGGTCAAGCCGGTCATCGAGGGCGAGGATTTCGACGGCGCGCTCATCCTGATGACCAAGCACAAGGGCGAGAACGAGAACCGCATCGCGGAAGCCCTTCGCCTTGTGCGCACGGGCGGCCTGATCGTCGTTGCCGGCGGCAAGGAAGACGGCGTGCAGTCGATGCGCAAGCGCCTCGACCAGCTTGGGCTTACCGGCGACTACATGCCGAAATACCATGGCCTCGCCATCTGGTTCGCGCGCCCGGAAGACCCGGCCGAGGCAATCGCCAAGCTCGCCGCAAAGCCGGTGCGCATCGTCGGCCGCTTCACGGCCGCACCGGGCATGTTCTCGCATGACCGGATCGACGACGGCTCCGAACTGCTGGCCACCCGCATCCCGGAGGATTTTCATGGCCACGCCGCCGATTTCGGCGCCGGCTGGGGCTATCTGTCCGTCATGCTCGGCGGCCGCGCGCCGCAGGTGAAGGGTATCGACCTCTTCGAAGCGCATTACGAGGCGCTGGAAGCTGCCAAGGAAAACATGGCGGAGAATTGCCCCAACATTCCCGCACGCTACTACTGGTTCGACCTGACGGCGGAAACGCCGCGCGACCACTACGACCTCATCGTCATGAACCCGCCGTTCCACGAAGGCCATGCCGTCGACCATTCGCTGGGTGCCGGCATGATCGGCATGGCGGCGAAGTCCCTGAAGGTGGGAGGTCGCCTGCTGATGGTCGCCAACCGCGGCCTGCCCTATGAGCCGGTGCTGAAGGCTTCCTTCAAGGAAAGCGGCGAACTCTGCCGCAATGCGCGGTTCAAGGTTCTCTGGGGCAAGCGCTGATCCCGGCGACTTGACAGGCGTCAGGACTGGCTGACGCCGATTGCCGCAGCCGATTGCCATTTCCCTGAAACGGGTCCACCATCTCCGGACCGTTCCCGTTCAGGAGATCCGTAATGGCTTTTGGACCTGCCAGACCGCCGATCACGGAAGATGTGGCGGATGTCATCGCAAAGGATGTAAAGCAAGGGGAGGGGCATACGCCGACCTCCGAGGTTCCGCTCGCCTTTCTGAGGCGCAGCGCGGATGGCAAGCCGCTGGAAATGAACAGCCGTGTGAAGATGATGTTCCTCGGCGTTCTCGCCGCGGTGATCCTGCTCGTCTTCGTGCTGATGGTGCTTTCATAAGAAAACGGCGCGAAGTTTGAAACTCCGCGCCGGTTCTTGTTACTCGCTATCGGCCTTGGCCAACCGCTCCAGCGTCGGCATGGAGGTGATGTTGTAGCCGGAGTCCACATAGTGGATTTCGCCGGTAACGCCGCTCGACAGGTCGGAAAGCAGATAGAGCGCCGAGTTGCCGACGTCCTCGATGGTAACGGTGCGGCGCAGCGGTGCGTTCTTCTGCTGCCAGGACAGCATGGCGCGGGCGTCGGAAATGCCCGCACCCGCCAGCGTGCGGATCGGGCCGGCCGAAATCGCGTTGACGCGGATGCCCTGCGGACCGTAGTCGCCAGCAAGGTAGCGCACGGAGGCTTCGAGTGCCGCCTTGGCGACGCCCATGACGTTGTAGTTCGGCATGAGGCGCGTGGAGCCGCCATAGGTCAGCGTCAGCATCGCACCGCCGTCGGTCATCAGGTCAGCGGCGCGCTTGGCGATTTCCGTGAACGAGAAGCAGGAAATGACCATGGTGCGCGAAAAATTGTCGCGCGAAGTGTCGGCATAGAGGCCCTTCAACTCGTTCTTGTCGGAGAAGCCGATGGCGTGCACGACGAAATCGAGCTTGCCCCACTTTTCCTTGATCGCGTCGATCGTCGCATCCACCGAAGCGATGTCCTCGACATCGCAGGGGATGACGAAATCGGAACCGAGTTCGGCAGCAAGCGGCTTCACGCGCTTGCCGAGCGCTTCGCCCTGGTAGGTGAAGGCGAGTTCGGCGCCCGCACCTGCGAGCTTCTGCGCGATTCCCCAGGCGATAGAGTGGTTGTTCGCGACCCCCATGATGAGGCCGCGCTTGCCGTTCATGATCCCCGTCATGCTGTTCATCCGTTGTGGCGCTGGAAGACCAGCGTGGCGTTCGTGCCGCCGAAGCCGAAGGAGTTGGAAAGAACGGTATCGATCTTGGCATTGTCGATGCGCTTGCGCACGATCGGCACGCCGTCGAATTCCGGATCCAGCTCGGTGATGTGGGCGCTTTCACCGATGAAGCCGGCCTGCATCATCAGCAGTCCGTAGATCGATTCCTGCACGCCGGCGGCACCCAGCGAATGGCCGGTCAGCGACTTGGTCGACTGGATATGCGGGATTTTGTCGCCGAAGACTTCGCGGATCGCGCCGATTTCCTTGGAATCGCCGACAGGCGTCGAGGTGCCGTGCGTGTTGATGTAGTCGACATCGCCCTTCACCGTGGCGAGCGCCTGGCGCATGCAGCGCATGGCGCCTTCGCCCGAGGGCGCGACCATGTCGTACCCGTCGGAGGTCGCGCCGTAGCCGACGATTTCCGCATAGATCTTCGCGCCGCGGGCCTTGGCATGCTCCAGCTCTTCGAGAACCAGAACACCCGCACCACCGGCGATGACGAAGCCGTCACGGGTCGCGTCATAGGCGCGCGAGGCCGTGGCCGGCGTGTCGTTGTACTTGGAGGACATGGCGCCCATGGCGTCGAAGAGGTTCGACATGGTCCAGTCGAGGTCTTCGTGGCCGCCGGCGAACATGATGTCCTGCTTGCCCCACTGGATCATTTCCGCGGCATTGCCGATGCAGTGCGCGGACGTCGAGCAGGCCGACGAGATCGAGTAATTGACGCCGTGGATCTTGAACCAGGTGGCGAGCGTCGCAGACGCCGTCGATGACATCGCCTTCGGTACGGCGAACGGGCCGATCCGCTTCGGAGAATTGTTCTTGAGCGTGATCTCGGCGGCTTCGATCAGCGTGCGGGTGGAGGGGCCGCCCGAGCCCATGATGATGCCGGTCCGCGGATTGGCCGCGTAGTCGGCTTCCTCGAGACCCGAATCGGCGATCGCCTGCTTCATGGCGACGTGGTTCCACGAACCGCCCTGCGAGAGGAAGCGGGCCGCGCGACGGTCGACAAGCTCGGTCGTGTCGATGTTTGGCGAACCCCAGACCTGGCACTTGAAGCCGTGGTCGGCGAAATCCTGGCTGAAGCTGATGCCGGAGCGCGCGTCGCGCAGCGACCCCGTCACTTCGTCCGCGTTGTTCCCGATAGAGGATACGATCCCCAGACCCGTGACAACTACCCGTCTCATATTCCTGCCCTTTTCTTGAACGTCTCGTGGTGACGGCGGCACTGGCGCCGCCCTCAGGCTTCCAGCGGCTCGCGCCGCCTCAGGCTTCCTTGTCCTTCGAGAGGCCGACGCGCAAATCCGTCGCCTGATAGATCGTCTCGCCATCGGCCTTCAGCCAGCCGTCCGCCGTGCCGAGCACGAGGCGCCCGCGCATGACGCGCTTGAAGTCGATGCCGTATTCCAGAAGCTTGGTGTCCGGGCGGATCATGCCCTTGAATTTCACTTCGCCGGTCGAAAGCGCCATGCCGCGGCCGGGTTCGCCGAGCCAGCCGAGGAAGAAGCCGGTCAGCTGCCACATGCCGTCGAGGCCGAGGCAGCCCGGCATGATCGGGTTGCCCTGGAAGTGGCACGGGAAGTACCAGTCGTCGGGCTTCACGTCATAAGCCGCGCGAATGTAGCCCTTGTCGAAGGCGCCGCCGGTTTCGGAGATGTCGGTGATGCGGTGGACCATCAGCATCGGCGGCAGAGGAAGCTGCGCATTGCCGGGGCCAAAAAGCTCTCCGCGGCCGCAGGACAGAATTTCCTCATAGTTGTAGCTGGATTGCCTGGTCGTCATCGAAGGTCTCATCCCCGGTCTTGTATGCGCTTGTTCAGCGTTAGATTTAGAGGAAGATGGATGCGATTTGAAGCATCCCGGCCGCCTCGTCTTTTTTGCCCCACCCTTTGAGGATGAGACGTCCATTCCGCTGTCCGCATACATGATGCCAGCGGTCACAGCCAGTGCAAAGTGGCGCGGGCAAAGCAAAGGCCCCGGTTTTTCCGCATGTTGCGCGCCTTTCGGATGCCGCATTCCTATTGAATCCCGCTTCCGCTAAAGTTATATCGAAAGTTCAAGTTAGTTGTTCAAGGCCCAGCAAGTGGACCCGTCGCCCATGACGCATGCACACGAGATGCCCATCGAAACGCGCCTGCGCCATTCCGGCCTGCGCCCGACGCGCCAGCGCGTGGCTCTTGCCGACCTCCTGTTCGCCAAGGGTGACCGTCACCTTACCGTCGAGGAGCTGCATGAGGAGGCGGTGACCGCAGGCGTGCCCGTGTCGCTGGCAACCGTGTACAACACGCTGCACCAGTTCACCGAGGCCGGCCTCATTCGTGTTCTCGCCGTCGAAAGCTCGAAAACCTATTTCGACACGAACGTTTCGGACCATCACCATTTCTTCGTCGAGGGTGAAAATCGCGTTCTCGACATACCCGTCAGCAATATCGCGATCGACAACCTGCCGGAGCCCCCGGAAGGCATGGAAATCGCCAATGTCGACGTGATCATCCGCCTGCGTCCGCGCCGGAAGGACTGAAACCCTTCTTACATGACATCGTCCGGATGCCGCCCCGGCCGGGGCCGGTAGACCGGGAAGCGCCAGCCGAAGCGCAACGCCCCGCCGCGCACGGCGAAGGCCGCGGCAATGCCGATCGCGGATGCGATCCAGAGCGGCGCGCCGGCCACGGTCGCGAATGTGAAGCCACCCGCCCCGATCAGTGCCGCCGTCACGTAAACCTCAGGCCGCAGCAGCACCGAGGGCTCGTTTGCCAGGAGATCACGGATGATGCCGCCGAAGCTGGCGGTCAGCACGCCGGTGGTGATGGCGACTGTCGGCGACTGGGTCGCCGCATAGCCCTTGGCCGCCCCCATCACGCAATAGGCCGAAACGCCCATGGCATCGAGCCAGAGCAGCAGCCGATAGCGCGACTCGATGCGGTGGGCGAGCACGAAGACGAGAAGGGCGACGGCGACGCAGACGATCAGGTAGGTCGGCTTCACCACCCAGAAAACGGGCGTTGCGCCAAGGATGACGTCGCGCAGCGTGCCGCCGCCGATGCCGGTTGCGGCCGCCAGGAACAGGAAGCCGATAATGTCGAGCTGCTTGCGCGAGGCGGATAGCGCGCCGGTCGCCGCAAAGACCGCGACACCGGTGTAATCAAGCAGTTCCAGGAATGTCACGCTCTTCTCCCCCTCCGGCCAAGCCTCGCGACAGCTTGGCAGCGGTAAAGTCGCGCGCGACAGAATCAGACCGCGCGCGTTCCGCAGCGCATAATGACCGAATCGCCTGCCATGGAAAGGTTTGAGAGATGGCCACCCGCATCATAGCCCTCGCGCTCGTCTCCGCCGCGCTGCTTGCCGCCGGCGTGCCGGCCCGTGCCGCCGAGATCGTGCAGGACCCGCTCGCGACCGTGGAGGCTGAGATCGCCACGCGCTGCAAGAGCACGATCTACGGCGAAGACTTCGCCGACAATGTCGATTTCAACAACGACCGTCTCGTCGATACGATCTTCAATCTTGGCGCTGTCAATTGCGACGGCGTGCCGGGAGGCTTGTGCGGCGATGTCGGTTGCCCGCACCAGTTCTACATCCGCGTGGCGGAGGGCGGCTACTTCCTGGCCGCCAATGCCGATCTCTACGGCTACGACATGAAGCAGCGCTTCGGCAACAAGGTGCTGGAACTCAAGGCCAACGCGGCAAGCTGTGGCCGCGACGACAGCGAATACTGCACGATGACGATCCGGGTGCGCGGCGCCCGCTTCGAAACGATTTCCAAGAAGTAGGGCCGTCTATTGCGGGAAGAGCGCGGGCGTGCGGCCCGCGACGTAGTAGAAGAGCAGGCCCGTCCATTCCCGTACCGCGGTGGTCATCAGCTGGGTGTTCGCCGAAGGCTGCGTGAAATCGAGCCCGAGGCTGGCCTTGCCCGTCGTGCGGTAATCCGTCGGCCATGGCAGGACGTCCAGACCGAGTTTGCGGAAGAGCCCCATGGACCGCGGCATATGGAAGGCCGACGTTATCAAGAGGCAGTTTTTCAGCCCGTTTGACGCCAGCAATGTCTCCGTATTGGCCGCATTCTCGAATGTGTCGCGCGATTCCGTCTCGCGGATCAGCCGGTCGGCGGGGATGCCGAAGGCGGAAAGGAAGCGCTCGGCAATAACGGCGTCGCCTTCATAGGCGCCGCTGAGCGAGCCGTCGCCACCGGAAACGAGGATGCGCGCCGCGGGGAAATCGCGCGCGAGCCGAAGCGTTTCGACAAAGCGGTCGCCCGCCTGCGTCATCTCGAAACCACCGCGTGCCGTGACGATTTCCGATTCGAAGCCGCCACCGAGTGTGATGATGCAGCTCGGCCCGCCCGCCGGGAGATCTGCGCGGGCGAAGCGGTCTTCCAGCGGCTGCAGCAGCACCGCGCCGGTCGTCGTGAACAGTGTCACGAAGAGGACGAGGGCTGCGGCGATGCTCGCCCCCATCCGGATGCCGCCCCAGTTCAGCAGCCCTGCGAGGATGCCGATGACGAGGAGCAGGAAGGCGAGGGAGAGCGGTTGGGCGACGAGCCAGAAAATCTTCGAAATGTAGAAGGTCACGCGTCACCCACTCCTGCCATTGCTATTGTCTGCCGAGCGCACCCGTCGTTACAGGCGCTGCGGCGGTCTTGCCCCTGCGCAGGTAGATGATGCCCGCCGCCAGCGCAATGCCGATGACGAGAACGGCGATGGCGATGAACGGGCGGTAGGCTATCCAGGCGATCGCGATCACGGCCGGGCCGATCAGCAGCGTCAGGATTAGCGCAATGATGGATGTGCCGAAATTGACGATGGAGCCGATGAACGGCACGACGTCACCGATCACGCCGAGGATCGAGAAGATGAAGGCAAAGCCGATGAAGATGCCGACAAGCCCACCCACGCGCACCGCCCAGGTGATGATCGTATTCTCGCTCTGCGCAGTCTCGAACATCGCCACCGCATCGTGGAGGCCGGCCTCGCTGAGAAGAAGCTCGCGCCCGTTCGTCGTCTTGTAGGGCGTAAGACTTTCGCCACGCTGCGCACCGACGAAACTCGCCTCGGAAAGATCCGACCGCTTGAAGGCAATCCTGATGTCGCCGACCTGTGGATTCTGCGGATCGAACGAGAAGACGGCCTGGCCACCAAGGGCGGAGACCGGTTTTCCGAGCGTTGCTGCTTCACCGACGCGGGTTGCGTCGAGCGCGGTCAGCGGGATCGGCCGGTCGTCACCGAGATTGGCCGCCGTTCGCCCATCGACGCTGAAGGCGCCGATATTGGCGGACTCGACCGGGAAGCTTGCATCGTCGATCGGCTTTTGCGGGTTGTCATGGCCCGGCTGGCGGAAGCTGCCGGAGCTGATTTCGCGATGGTTCCATTCCTTGCGATAGGAATAGGTCGTGACGGTTTCCTCGCTGCCGCCGAGCTGCTTGCGCGTCTCGGACTTCGAATCTTCGACCCACTGGTACATCTCGACAACGCGGTCGAGGCCAACCGCGCCCTCGGCCGAAATGCCGAGCATATTGTCCTCGGGCACGCCGACCGGCTTGACGGGACCGGATATGTGCACGAGCTTGCCCTCGTTGGCCGCATCGACGCTGCCGATATCGACTGAAACGACAAGGCCGGCGCCCTCGACGAGCGATCGATAGGTTTTGACCGAGCGGCCTTCGTTCCAGAACAGAAGCCAGATGCAGGCGATCAGCAGGATGAAGCCGACCACGATCTTGATCAGCGCCCCCTTCAGTCTGGAAAACCAGGAGGTAGTCGTTGTTTCCGTAAAGCTCATAATGTCCCCCGACAAGGCTGGCGTCGATCCCTAGACGCCCGGCGAACCATGCTTATTCGCGACCCGTGAAAGACGCAAGAAAAGTCGTTCCCGCCGGCGCCTGTGGAGGGAACATCCTGCCTCGTCAGCCGTTTTTTATCGCAACCTGAAGGGAGCCTGTCATGACCGACGACCGCGACGAAAAAATCCGCAAACGCGCCCACGAACTCTGGCAGCAGCAGGGCCAGCCCGATGGTAAGCCGGATGACCACTGGTATCAGGCCGAACGGGAAATCGACCAGGGCGGCAGAGGCGAAATCGAAGGCGACGATATTCCCAATCTCGCCGCACTGCGCGAAGCCGCCCGCCAGCACAACGACACGTTCATCGTGAAGAGCGATCTCGAGGATGCGGACCAGCGCGAAGCGACGCCGGGCATGCGCGAACAGCCCTGATGGGCGCGCTTCCAGCGAAGCGCCTCAATCTCCATCAAGGCGCACTTCGATAAATGGCATTGAGAACTCAAAACGAAGCGATAATATCGAAGCTATCCAAAGCGAAGTATGGAGCTTCACCTATGTTCATCCGCGCCTATCTCCGCGCCTCCACCAAGGAACAAGATGCCACCCGAGCGAGGGCCGACCTACAGCGTTTCGTTGATGAACGCGGCCTGAGGATTGCGGCTTCCTATGTCGAGAATGAAAGCGGCGCATCTCTCCAGCGCCCTGAACTCTTCCGCCTCCTGTCCGATTGCCAGCCGGGAGACGTGCTTCTGGTGGAGCAGGTAGACCGCCTTAGCCGTCTCAACGCTGCGGACTGGGAGAAACTCAAGGCTGAGATTGCCGCCAAGAGGGGCCGCGTGGTGGCGCTGGACCTCCCGACTTCGCATCAGTTGATCCAGCAAGGCGGTGACGAGTTCTCTGCTCGGATGCTCGACGCCATCAACGGGATGATGCTCGACATGCTGGCCGCTATCGCTCGCAAGGACTACGAGGACCGTAGGAGGCGACAAGCGCAAGGGATTGAGAAGGCGAAGACGGCAGGTGCCTACAAGGGGCGGCCGGAAGATGCGGGGCGCAATGCCGCGCTGATGGACCTCCTCAGGAAGGGGCAGACTTGGGCGAGCATCGTGGCGGCAACGGGTGTCTCAACGTCCACGCTGGCGCGGCTGGCAAAACGGCTCAAGGATGAGGCCGCCTAGCGACATTTCCCTTTCGTGTCCGAGCCCACATTTTTTGGCCCCCAAGGTGTCACCCGAGGGCAACCCCCAGACCCGTTAGAATGGAGCACATGAACAATGGAAGCAGTGAGCGTTATCGGAAAGGTTTTCCTTTGGGCCATAGCTGCCGCTTCGGTCCTCGGCATGACGTGGGTGCCGCTGTCATTGTTTGTTGATGACCGGAATAGGCGGAAGAGCGTCAATCGGTCAGTTCGCGGTGACAGCCGTTAGTCGTGGGGGCGCAAGCTGGGTACGCAAGTGGGTACTCACGATCAATTCGATTGTTCTAATATTCTTTGTAGTTCAATAGTCTATGAAGGGAAAATAGGGGTTTGGTGGAGCTAAGCGGGATCGAACCGCTGACCTCTTGCATGCCATGCAAGCGCTCTCCCAGCTGAGCTATAGCCCCATAACGGGTTCCGGCGGAGCCGGTTTCCGGGAACCGAAGCGGCGTTGCCGTTCGGTGTGGCGGCTTATTACTTCCGGTACCCGGAGATGGCAAGCCGAAAAATGAAATCCGGCCGATTTTTTTGAAACCGGCCGGAAAATCAAAATCTTACACTTCGTCGTCGTCGCCGCCGACACCGATGATGCCGGTCATGTCCTCATCGTCGTCTTCTTCCTGCTCCAGGAAGGTGTCGTCGTCGTCGCCGTCGATTTCAACATCGTCGTCGCCGAGATCCGGCAGGTCGTCGCCGCCTGCTGCGTCTTCATCGGCATCCTCGAGCGAAACGAGTTCGACTTCCGTGTTCTCGGTATCGACTTCGTTGGCGTCCTCTTCCTCTTCCTTTTCCAGGACGGCGGCCGCAGAGGTCTCTTCGAAGAAGGACAGCGGATAGGACTTGCCCGTATAGGGGGAAACGATCGGGTCGCGATTGAGGTCGTAGAACTTCTTGCCCGTTTCCGGATCGATGCGTTTGGTTCCGAGTTCCGCTTTTGCCACAGTCAAAGCCTTCTTAGTGCCGTATGTTTCCGGCGGGGCCGGATGCCCGGCGCGTTGAAAGGTAAAATGATTAGCCGGTCCCCTTAATCGTCTTGCGCAATCCTGTCAAAGCCTAACTTCTGAAGGGGCCTTTGCGCGCCGCGCAGCGATTGTTTTCCGGGAGGTGGATGACGGTTTAAATCGTTTGTGATAGCAAGCCCGCGTTCTTCCCGGCGCTCTTCCGGGGAGCTGTCCATATATCAAGGAAGACGCCCATGTCGCACGGCGCCAGTGCACGGCCCGCAACCGCCCGCAAATCCTCCGGCCTTTCCGGAACCGTTCGCATTCCCGGCGACAAGTCGATCTCCCATCGCTCCTTCATGTTCGGCGGCCTTGCCAGCGGCGAGACCCGCATCACCGGCCTGCTCGAGGGCGAGGACGTGATCAACACGGGCAAGGCGATGCAGGCCATGGGCGCCAAGATCCGCAAGGACGGCGACACCTGGATCATCAACGGCGTCGGCAATGGCGCGCTGCTGGCCCCCCAGGCGCCGCTCGATTTCGGCAATGCCGGCACCGGCTGCCGCCTGACCATGGGCCTCGTCGGCGTCTACGATTTCGCTTCCACCTTCATCGGCGACGCCTCGCTGACCAAGCGCCCGATGGGCCGCGTGCTGAATCCGCTGCGCGAAATGGGCGTGCAGGTGACGTCCGAGGACGGCGACCGTCTTCCAGTTACCTTGCGTGGGCCAAAAACCCCCACGCCGATCACCTATCGCGTGCCGATGGCATCCGCCCAGGTAAAGTCCGCCGTGCTGCTCGCCGGCCTCAATACGCCCGGCATCACGACGGTCATCGAGCCCGTCATGACGCGCGACCATACGGAAAAGATGCTGCAGGGTTTTGGCGCCAACCTCACCGTCGAGACGGATGGCGACGGCGTGCGAACGATCCGCCTCGAAGGCCGCGGCAAGCTGACGGGCCAGGTCATCGACGTTCCCGGCGACCCGTCCTCCACGGCGTTCCCGCTGGTCGCAGCCCTGCTTGTTCCGGGCTCCGACGTCACCATTCTCAATGTGTTGATGAACCCGACCCGCACCGGCCTCATCCTGACGCTGCAGGAGATGGGCGCTGATATCGACGTGCTGAACCCGCGCCTTGCCGGCGGCGAGGACGTGGCGGACCTGCGGGTGCGCTCCTCCACGCTCAAGGGTGTCACCGTGCCGGAAGACCGCGCACCGTCGATGATCGACGAGTATCCGGTTCTCGCCGTCGCCGCCGCTTTCGCCGAGGGCGCGACCGTCATGAACGGCCTGGAAGAGCTGCGCGTCAAGGAAAGCGACCGCCTCTCGGCCGTCGCCATCGGTCTCAAGCTCAATGGCGTCGATTGCGACGAGGGTGAAGCCTCGCTCGTCGTGCGCGGCCGCCCTGATGGCAAGGGCCTCGGCAATGCCGCGGGTGCTGCCGTAGCAACCCATCTCGACCACCGCATCGCCATGAGCTTCCTCGTCATGGGCCTCGTCTCGGAGAACCCTGTCACGGTGGACGACGCGACCATGATCGCGACGAGTTTTCCGGAGTTCATGGACCTGATGGCGGGTCTGGGCGCGAAGATTGAACTGAACGCATAGAAGCGGCCCGGTCGGGTGCTGCATTAATGACGACCGCCAAGCCTTACCTCTTGGCATGGCGGCGTCTTTTCCGCTAACACCCTTGATGAAAAGCATTTGATGCATGGGTGCGCTATGAAGACGATCGCCATCGATGGCCCCGCTGCTGCCGGCAAGGGCACGCTGTCGCGCCGTATTGCAGAAGAGTTTCGCTTCCATCATCTGGATACGGGCCTGACATACCGGGCAACGGCGAAGGCGCTGCTTGATCGCGGCCTGCCGCTTGACGACGAGGCGGTCGCCGCCGATGTCGCACGCAGTCTCGATCTCGGCGGGCTCGACCGTGCGGTGCTTTCGGCCCATGCGATCGGCGAGGCCGCGTCCAAGATCGCCGTCATGCCCTCCGTGCGCCGTGCGCTCGTCGAGGCGCAGCGCAGTTTTGCGGCGCGTGAGCCCGGAACGGTGCTGGATGGCCGCGATATCGGCACGGTCGTTTGCCCCGATGCGCTGGTAAAGCTCTACGTCACGGCCTCGCCGGAGGTGCGCGCGAGGCGGAGGCTGGACGAAATCCTTGCCGCCGGCGGGTCGGCCGATTTCGAGACGATCCTCGACGATATTATCCGCCGTGACGAGCGCGACATGGGTCGGGCGGACAGCCCGCTGAAGCCTGCGGACGATGCGCACTTGCTTGATACCTCGGAAATGAGTATAGAGGCGGCGTTTTCCGCGGCAAAGTCGTTCATCGACACCGCGCTTAAGCAATAGAGCAAGGCCTGTCCCCGCGCCGGATTTGCTGTCTTCCAAGACAGCGGACATCGTTTTGTTCCTCATCAACGCTAACCCCCGGCGCCCGTGCCCCAGAGGCACACCAGGAGTTTCAATGTCTCAAGCAAACCCCACGCGCGAAGATTTCGCAGCCCTTCTGCAGGAATCTTTTGCGTCTAACGATCTCGCCGAAGGCTATGTTGCCAAGGGTATCGTTACGGCCATCGAGAAGGACGTCGCCATCGTTGACGTCGGCCTCAAGGTCGAAGGTCGCGTACCGCTGAAGGAATTCGGTGCCAAGTCCAAGGACGGCACGCTGAAGGTCGGCGACGAAGTCGAAGTTTACGTCGAGCGCATCGAAAACGCGCTGGGCGAAGCTGTTCTGTCGCGCGAAAAGGCTCGCCGCGAAGAGAGCTGGGCCAAGCTCGAAGTCAAGTTCGAAGCCGGCGAGCGCGTCGAAGGCGTCATCTTCAACCAGGTCAAGGGTGGCTTCACCGTCGATCTCGACGGCGCCGTTGCCTTCCTGCCGCGTTCGCAGGTCGACATCCGTCCGATCCGCGACGTCACGCCGCTCATGCACAACCCGCAGCCCTTCGAAATCCTCAAGATGGACAAGCGTCGCGGCAACATCGTTGTTTCGCGCCGTACGGTTCTTGAAGAGTCGCGCGCCGAGCAGCGTTCTGAAATCGTTCAGAACCTCGAAGAAGGCCAGGTTGTTGACGGCGTCGTCAAGAACATCACCGATTACGGTGCGTTCGTTGACCTCGGCGGCATCGACGGCCTGCTGCACGTCACCGACATGGCCTGGCGCCGCGTCAACCATCCGTCGGAAATCCTGTCCATCGGCCAGCAGGTCAAGGTACAGATCATCCGCATCAACCAGGAAACCCACCGTATCTCGCTCGGCATGAAGCAGCTCGAGTCGGATCCGTGGGATGGCATCGGCACCAAGTACCCGACCGGCAAGAAGATTTCCGGTACGGTTACGAACATCACCGACTACGGTGCGTTCGTCGAGCTGGAGCCGGGCATCGAAGGCCTGATCCACATCTCCGAAATGTCCTGGACGAAGAAGAACGTTCACCCCGGCAAGATCCTGTCCACCAGCCAGGAAGTTGACGTGGTCGTTCTCGAAGTCGACCCGACGAAGCGCCGCATCTCGCTCGGTCTCAAGCAGACCCTCGAGAACCCGTGGCAGGCATTCGCGCACAGCCACCCGGCTGGCACGGAAGTTGAAGGCGAAGTCAAGAACAAGACCGAATTCGGCCTGTTCATCGGCCTCGACGGCGACGTCGACGGCATGGTGCACCTGTCGGACCTCGACTGGAACCGTCCGGGCGAGCAGGTCATCGAAGAGTTCAACAAGGGCGACGTCGTCAAGGCTGTCGTTCTGGATGTGGACGTCGACAAGGAGCGCATCTCGCTCGGCATCAAGCAGCTGGGCAAGGACGCTGTCGGCGACGCCGCCACGTCCGGCGACCTGCGCAAGAACGCCGTCGTTTCGTGCGAAGTCATCGCGATCAACGATGGCGGCATCGAAGTGAAGCTCGTCAACCACGAGGACCTCACGTCGTTCATCCGCCGCAACGATCTGTCGCGTGACCGTGACGAACAGCGTCCGGAGCGTTTCTCGGTCGGCCAGACCGTTGACGCCCGCGTCCTGAACTTCTCGAAGAAGGATCGCAAGATCCAGCTTTCGATCAAGGCTCTGGAAATCGCTGAAGAGAAGGAAGCCGTCGCACAGTTCGGTTCGTCCGACTCGGGCGCTTCGCTCGGCGACATCCTCGGCGCGGCTCTGAAGAACCGCAACAACGCCGAGTAAGCCTTGCTTGCCTGACCAATAAGAAGCCCGCGGAGAGCAATCTCCGCGGGCTTTTTCGTTGCGAGGTTTTTTGCTGCGCGCTCAGGTCCAGTAGTCGCCGAGCTTCTGGTAGAAGACGAGGCCGGGTTCGATGACGCCGACCATCTCCGCCGTCTTCTCGCGTCGGCGGGCCATGTCGGGGGTCTCGGGCCCTTCGCCGTCACCCGTGTTTTCGTCGTCCGTATCGCCGCCATTGCCTTCGCCGGCATCCTCGTCGGTGGCCTCATCCGTCTCGGCTTCGCGCGTTTCCGACCAGTCCAGGTCTTCTTCCACAGGTGTGTAGGGTACGAAGGCCAGCGGCACGCCCTCGCGCAGGGCCGCGACCGTCGGCGGCGCGAGATCGGGCTGCGCGGCAATCTGAACCTGGGGAGCGCCGGCGTCCGCAAGGCGCTGGGCGGGGCGGGCCTCCTCGGTGAGGACCGGCGTCTGCCGTGCCGGAACGGAGGCCGTCTGGGTCGGGTCCGGCCTTGCGCGCATCGCTTCCTCGGGAAGGTCGGTGCTCGCCAGTTCGGCATCCTGCTCGGGCGTGGCAATCGTTTCCGGTGCCGGGTCTCCTTCGACAGGCGGAAGGTCGGTCTCTGCAAATTCGCCTTCTGGTGGGATAACGAGATCGAGGGGGCGCTCAAGGAGCGTGCGGAGGAACGTTGCCTCTTCCGGAGAGAGATTCTCGACGAGATGCGCGACGGCCTGCGTCATCAGGGCGGGGGGCAGGTCCCGCGCCACGGCCTGTAGCACGCTGCGTGCCAATGCCTGGCCCACGACATTGGCAAGCGGCGTCTTTGCGGGTGTTTCCTCGCGCCTGACAGTCGCCGGCGTGGCGGTTTCATGCTCTTTCGCATCGACCTGATGGGGCGTGGCGACTTCGTTGGCGTCTATCCGCGAGTGGGCGTCTGTGACGGGGAGGACGGGCACTGACGCAGGGCTGGTCACGGTCGAGCGCGTCTCGGGCGTCCGCAGGAGAGCAGGCATCTCGACCTGCTGCCGGATGGAGCCGGCAAGTTCGGCTCTCTGCACCACCGTTCCGCGCGTTTCCGCCCGGCTTGCCGGTTCCGTCTTTACCGTCGTCGGTGTGGGTTCAGCTTTCTCCGCGTTTTCGGGCTTAGCGGTCAGTACCGCTTTTTCAGTCCTTCCAGCGGTTTCGGCTTTTGCGATCGGCTCGGCCTTGACGATCCTTGTCGTCGTCTCCACCGCTTCCGTCAGCTCGGCAGCCGCAACAAGCGGCTTGCTGGTGGCCCCATCGAAGCCGAAGATGCGCTTCAGCGCGGCTTGCAGGGTGCGGGCGTCGCCGCCGGGCAGCTGCGCCAACTGTGCCACCTGCTGCATGCCGTGGCGGCCGACGACGGCGAGTTGCTGCGCCGTCAGGGCGAGCGGCTTCTGCTGGGACGTCTGGCCGGCGGCGGGTGTATCGTCTGCCGTCAGGTTCGTGGCGAGCAGGCTGGCAAGTTTCTGCGCCTCCGGGCCATTCGGGTTGCGTACGATTTCCACGAGGGTGCGCGTCGGCATGGCCGACAGCACGGTGCTGATCAGCTTTTCAACAGCAGGACGTATTTCTGCCGGCAGCTTGGCAATGAGGTCCGCGAGCTTACGCCCGCTTTCGCCTTCCTTGCCGGGCAGGGTTTTCAGGATGGTCAGCAGCGTTTCGAGGAGGTCGCGATTGGGGCTCGGCTGGCCGGTGCGCGGCATATGCTTCAGCATCGTCTCGATGAGGCGGAGCAACACTTCGGCACGCAGATTGGCAAGGGCGGCCGCCGAGAGTTGCGGCTTGGCGGCGGCATCGACTGGTCCCTCCGCCGGAAGGGCGGGGGTGGGCTGGGTCGTCCCGGTCGTTGTCGCTACGCGCGGCAGCATGCCTGCCTCCTGTTCGCCGCCTTGCCGATGCACCGCACCCGCAAGGCCCGCCAATGTTCCATCGTCCGTCGGATGGCGCATCATGCGCGACGCTGCGAGGGGTGCTTTCGACCCGGACGAACCGGGTACTCTACGCGGAGGCGGCGGGTAAACCTGCTGGCACTGGACCGCTTGACTGTGCCGGACGGGCGTTCCCGAGACTCCGAACAACTTCTAGCCCTTACATTTGGCATTTTATGGTTAACAAAGTCCTAACGGACCAGGAAGCCTTCGCAGATGCAGCAAGCATCCCGGAAATGTCCCGTCCGGCGGCTCTTGCCCCTTATGCTCAGCTCAAGTAAATCTTGCCCGCATTGCTGGCCGCTGCTTTGCGAGAGGCCCGGAAGCGGCGGAGACTTTTCGATGAACCTCACCAACCTTGTCCTCAATACGGACAGCTACAAGTTCAGCCACTACCTGCAGTATCCCCCGGAAACCCGCGCCATCTCGTCCTATGTCGAGGCGCGCGGCCATTCGGATCACGCGGAAGTGCTGTTCTTCGGCCTCCAGATGTTCCTCAAGGAATATCTGTCGAAACCGGTGACGATGCAGGACATCGACGAGGCCGAGGGCATCGTCACGGCGCATGGCCTGCCGTTCAACCGCGAGGGCTGGACGCATATCGTCAACGCACACGGCGGCTACCTGCCGCTCCTCATCGAGGCTCTGCCGGAGGGTACGCTCGTGCGTCGCGGCGTGCCGATGGTGCAGGTCGTGAACACGGACCCTGCCTGCTACTGGCTGACGTCTTATATCGAGACGGCGCTCCTGCGCGCCATCTGGTATCCGAGCACCGTCGCTTCCAATTCGCGCAAGGTGAAGCAGATCATCCAGCCGTTCCTCGAGAAGACCTGCGACGATCCCGCCGCCGTCCTTCCCTTCCGCCTGCACGATTTCGGCGCGCGCGGCACGACGAGTCTCGAACAGGCCGGTATCGGCGGTGCGGCGCATCTCGTCAATTTCATGGGAACGGATACGGTCAGCGCCGTGCTCTATGCCCGCCGCTACTATGGCGCGGACATGGCGGGCTTTTCGATCCCTGCCTCCGAGCATTCGACCATGACCTCCTGGGGCCAGGAGCGCGAGGCGGAAGCCTATGGCAACATGGTCGACAAGTTCGGCGGCAAGGGCCTCTATGCCGTCGTCTCCGACAGCTACGATATCAACAATGCCGTTTCGGAAATCTGGGGCAAGCAGTTGAAGGATCGCGTACAGGCGGCCGGCGGCACGCTGGTCGTCAGGCCCGACAGCGGAGATCCCGTGGAAACACCGGTGCAGGTGCTGCGCCAGCTCGCCTACGCCTTCGGCACGCATCTGAACGGCAAGGGCTACAAGGTGCTCGACAACAGCGTGCGCGTCATCCAGGGCGACGGCATCTCGCCAGCCGATATCACCCTCATCCTCGGCCGGCTGGAAGCCTTCGGTTTTTCCGCGGAAAACATCGCCTTCGGCATGGGAGCCGGTCTGCTCCAGCGCGTCAACCGCGACACCTATTCCTTCGCCATGAAGGCCAATGCACGGCAGGATTCCACCGGTGCCTGGCACGACGTCTACAAGCGCCCGGCGACCATGAACCTGAAAGCCTCCAAGGCCGGCCGACAGGCGGTGGTCGAAGGCTATATCGGGCTCGAGGGCGCGCGCGTCGACCAGTTGGCCGGTCGTCGCAACCTGCTGCAGCCGGTCTGGCGGGACGGAAAACTCCTTGTCGACTGGCACTTCGATGAGGTGCGCGCCCGCGCGGTGTAATGCTCTTGCAGTCGGGCGCCCGCCGCTCCATCTTGGGCTTCTGACTGGAGACGAGAGATGACGGTACGCCCGCCGCAGGCGCTCGCGCCCTCCTTCACCAAGGAAACGGGGCTCAATATCCTCGAATACGAGTTGATGTCGGAACGGGCGGACGCGCTCGGCCGGCATGGATTGAAGGTCGAGAAGGCGATTGCGCTGCTTGCCGGGCGCCTGGCCGCCGGTTGCGGCGAGGCGGAGCGGGAAGACCTCCTGAACGACGCGGCCGACAAGGTCTGGGCGTTCTTCATCCAGCGCGAAATGTGCGGCCTGCGCAGCCAGAAGGATGCGATCAGCCGCTACGGCATTCCACCGGAGGTGATCGCAAGGCTCGGCATCGTCAGGAAGACGCCGGGCGTCTAGGCCACGAGCTGACGCGTGATCAGATCGTAGATGCCGTTGTCGTCGACGCGCAGCGCGAAGATTTCCTTCTTCGCATCTTCCCGCTCGTCGCGTTCCTCCGTGCCGGCGGCGGCAAGGTTGCGAACGGCTTCGCCCGTCGTTTCGGCAGGCGCATCCTTGTGCTTGAAGAGCGTGTCGTCGGTCTTTGCCGGCGCCTTTTCGGCCGCCTTGGTCGCTTCCGCACCGGAGGCGAGAAGCTGGATCGTATTGACGGCATCGTGCGACGGGTCGGAGGCGGGCTTGCCGTCCGCCTTGCCCTTGGCGGCATCCTCATGGGCGCGGCCGACGGCGTCCTGGAGATCCTGCACGTCCTCGAGTTTTTCGCCCGCTTCCAGCGTGCGGATCGTCGCCTCGCGCTCCTTGCGCGTCTCCGCATCCTCCACGCGGGTCGGGTCCCGCTTCGTGCGCTCGAGCTTCAATTCCTCGACGGTCTTGGGGTTCGCCGCGTCTTCGAGACGGGCGAGCACCTTCTGCATTTCCGGCGTCAGCGCCTTTTCGTCCCTGGCTTTCTCGGCCAGCGCATCCTTCACGCGCTCGGCCTCTCTGCCGTAGGGATTACGGATCGCCGCCACGAGGTCGCTGGCGCGCAGGCCGAGATCGGTGAGGCCCGTCTTCTTCTCGATCGCCGTCGTATCCGCCGGCAGTTCGCCGCGCTGGCGGGTCAGCATGGCGGAGAGGCGCTGCTCGTAGTCTGCGTCGGCCTCGTCTTCGCCCTGCGTCACATTCGTGGCCAGCGCGAGGCGCGCGACGAGATTGG
The DNA here is from genome assembly GCF_024704725.1 of Shinella sp. CPCC 101442. Classification (GTDB taxonomy): domain Bacteria; phylum Pseudomonadota; class Alphaproteobacteria; order Rhizobiales; family Rhizobiaceae; genus Shinella. The sequence continues at coordinate 633,198 of NZ_JALIQS010000004.1, forward strand.
CGCTCGCATCGTCGGAAGGCCCGCTCATCGCCTGCTTTACGGCGTCAAGCGTCGTTCCAAGCGCGCCGAGCGAAACGCTGAGTTCGCTTCCTTTCGAGGGAAGGCCGACCGCCTCGACGAGGGTCAGCTGGTCGGCGAGGCGCTGGGCGAAATTGCGGGCTGATTCTCCCTCCTGCTGCGCGATGCCGAGCGCATCGGAAAAGCGGGAGATCAGCTTGGCAAGCGTGTCGCCGTCCTGGATGCTGTTGCCGAAGAAATGTTCGTTGATGCGGGCATTGGCCTGACGTGCGGCATCGTCAGAACGCAGATGCGCCTGTTGGAGCACATCGTCCTTCTTGCGGCCGCTGGCCTTTTCCGCTTCCTCGCGCTGGCGGTCCTCGATCGTCGTGACGATCGATTGCAGCGCCGACACGGCGGCGGTGGACTGCGCGCTCTGCAGGGGTGTCAACATGATGGCAACCTCCAGACTCAGCCTGAAGGATAGCCGCCGGTCCGTTAACCGGGCGTTAAGCCTGCCCCTGTCGGATTTCAGGGGGCCCGGGCGGCAGCGGCCGGCAGACGATGGTCACCAGCACGAAGCTGACATAGAGCAGCAGATACCATGAGCCGAGCTTGGTGAAGGGCACCATGTGCCAGGTCCGCTGACCCGGATAGAGCCACACGCCCGTCGCCGTGCCGATGTTCTCGGCGATCCAGAGGAAGATGCTGGTAAGGAAGGCGGCAAGCAGGAGCGGCATCCAGCGCGGCGTCGTCTCCACCGTGTAGTAGATGCGCACGCGCCCGAAGAGCAACACGGTCGCCGCAAAGAGCACGATGCGGATATCGGGCAGATAGTGATGCGCGTAGAAATTGGCGTAGATCGCGAGCGCCAGCACAGCCGTCGTCCAGAAGGGCGGATAGTGCGTGAAGCGCATGTCGAAGATGCGGATGGCGCGGGCCATGTAGCTGCCGACAGAGGCATACATGAAGCCGGAAAACAGCGGCACGCCGCCGATGCGGAACAGCGCCTCTTCCGGATACGTCCAGGAGCCCATATGGACCTTGAAGATCTCCATTGCCCTCCCGACGAGATGGTAGATCAGGATGACCTTCGCTTCCTCCAGCGTCTCCATCTTCAGCAACAGGAACGCGAACTGGATGGCGAGCGCCATCAGGAACAGCGCGTCATAGCGGTGGAGCGGCCAGTCCGGCTGCCAGAAAAGCTTCGTGAGGATGATAGGCCGAGCATGAGCCCGCCGAAGAGGCAGGCCCAGGCCTGTTTCAGCCCGAACAGGATGAATTCGGAAAGGCCCGGCGGAAGGGTGGCGAGCCGGCCGCGGATCAGCCGGCGCAGCGGCTCCAGCGTCGGCCCGGTCTGGTGCTGCCGCCCGTTCCGCACGCGAAAACTCAGCTATGGGCGAAGATGTCGGTCTCTTCCCAGCCGATGAGGTCGAGCTTGGCGCGGGTCGGCAGAAAGGTGAAGCAGGCTTCCGCATGGGCAAGCCGGCCGTCACGCACGAGGCGGGCATCGAGCTTGTCGCGCAGCGCGTGAAGGTGCAGCACGTCCGAGGCGGCATATTCGAGCTGTGCCGGGGAAAGCGTTTCGGCCGCCCAGTCGGAGGATTGCTGATGCTTGGAAATGTCGACATCGAGCATTTCCTTGAGATTGTCCTTCAGGCCGTGCCGGTCGGTATAGGTCCGCGTCAGGCGCGAGGCGATCTTGGTGCAGAAGACCGGTGTCGTGGTGACGCCGAACGTGTGGAACAGCACCGCGATATCGAAACGGCCATAGTGAAAGATTTTCTGGCGGGACGGATCTTCCAGCATGGCGACGAGATTGGGAGCCTGTTTCTGGCCGGCGGCGATGCGGATGACATCGGCAGAGCCGTCGCCCGGCGAAAGCTGCACGACGCAGAGCCGGTCGCGGCGCGGAATGAGGCCGAGCGTTTCGGTGTCGATGGCGATCGCTCCGGTGTAGCGGGCTGCGTCGGCCGCCGAGATGTCGCCTTCGTGATACCGGATTGCACTTACCATGAAAAACCCCATCTAAGCTGTCGGAATATCCGCAGGCCTATAGCGCATGTCGCCGGCCAGCGGTATCTCTTTGTGGATTGTGAAAGGCCGGCTCAGCCGGAAATAACGATGAAAACACGAGCTACCCTTCTTCTTCTGGCTTTTCTGGCGACCGCCGCGGGCGCGCAGGCGCAGGCTTTCAAGGACCTACCGGGCGTGGCGCCGAGCGACGCCACCGATGAATACAGGCACAAAGGGCAGGTGGTGTGCGAGCAGACGGTTGGCGCCTCCCGCAGCCGCGACAATCGCTGGATACCGCGCAACATCTATGTCTGCGAACAAAATGGCGTGACCGCAAGCGGCACCTATCTCCCGCCGTCCAGCATCCGCGCCCTGCGCGGCCTCGGCTACTAGTCGCAAGCCTCCGATGGCCGTGCTACCACGTCGTGGAAGCACATCCGGAGGAGCCATGACCGATACTACCCTGCCGCTGGTGATCAGCGCGCCCGAGCCGCGCACGCTCGATCTCATCTTCACGCGAGAGGCCGAGGCGGAACTGCGCCGGACCTATCGAATCGTCGAGGCCGATCCGGACAACATCGCCGGGCTCGGCGAAGACGTCCTCTCCGAGGCGCGCTACATTCTCGGCCAGCCGCCGCTTTCGGCGGAAACGCTCGGCCGCATGTCCAATCTGCGTGCCATCCTGAACGTCGAGAGCAATCTCCTCAACAACATGCCCTACGAGATCCTGTTTGCGCGCGGCATCCACGTCGTGACGACCGGACAGGTCTTTGCCGAGCCGGTCGCCGAACTGGGCCTCGCGATGGCGCTCAATCTTGCGCGCGGCGTGATCGATGCCGATGTCGATTTTCGCGAGGGGCATGAGCTCTGGGGCGGAGACGGCAACATGTCGGCCCGCCTCCTTTCCGGCTCCGATATCGGCATTGTCGGCTTCGGTGATCTCGGCCGGGCGCTGAACCGCGTTCTCGCCGGCTTCCGTGCGAAGGTTCGCGTCTTCGATCCCTGGCTGCCGCCGTCCATCCTGCGTGAGGCGGGCGTCGAGCCGGCGACGCTTTCCGACGTGCTCACCATGAGCGATTTCGTCTTCGTCGTCGCCTCGGTGACGAGCGAGAACAAAGGTTTCCTCGGTGCGGAGGCTTTTGCCTCGATGCGCAAGGGTGCGGCCTTCATCCTGCTCAGCCGGGCTGACGTCGTGGATTTCCCGGCGCTGATGGCCGCCGTCGAGCGCGGCCATATCGTCGCTGCGAGCGATGTCTATCCCGAGGAGCCGCTGCCGGCGGATCATCCGGTGCGCAGGCTGAAAGGCTTCGTGCGCTCGGCACACCGCGCCGGCGCCCTCGACAGCGCCTTCAAGAAGATGGGCGAGATGGTGCTGGAGGACATGGCGTTGATGGATCGCGGCCTTCCGCCGATGCGCTGCAAGCGGGCGGAGCGCGAGACGGTGTCGCGCATGCGCTCGAAGCCGGTCAGCGTCAACTGAAACGAAAAGGCCGTGGCGGGAGACCGCCACGGCCTTTCGGTTTTCATATGCTTGGGATCAGGCGCGTTTGATGACCTTGATGAGCACGAGCAGGATCACCGCGCCGATCGTGGAATGCAGGATCGCGGCGACGATGCCACTGCCGAGGCTGATGCCGATGGCGGGAAAGAGGAAACCGGCGATGAAGGCGCCGACGATGCCGACGACGATATTGCCGACGAGGCCGAAGCCGAAGCCCGAAACGATGAGGCCCGCAAGCCAGCCGGCAATGGCGCCGACGATGAGGAAAACGAGAATGCTTTCAATGCCCATAATGTGCTCCCTTGTGACAGTCTCATTCTGTCCCTGTTGAATGTGGCAGCGGTTCGCGGGAAAGCAAGGGGGTTTTGAAAGCCTTTCTGCAGCGGCTCAGACGATGCCGCCGCCGCCGCTTGCCACTGCCGGGCGCTCGCCTGCAACTCTCGCCCGGTAGCCTGCTGCCCGATAGGTCGCGACCGGATCGATCGCACCGCCCGATTCGATCCGCGCCATGGCGAGGATCGGCTCGACATCCGTGCGGAAACCGACTTTCAGCGTTTCCGAGGCCATCAGCGCGTCGTTGCCGTCCTGGTAACCGGCCAACGCCGTGCGGTCGACGATGAGGCCCTGCGCATAGGCGCGGCAGACTTCGGTCGCGCTGCGCATCAGGCTTTCGATCGGGTCTGTTACGTTGTGGCTCTGGTCCAGCATATGGGCCGGTGAGAAACCTTCGGCTTTGCGGACTTCCGCATCGACGAGCTCGTTGAAGACGAGAAAGAGGCGGTAGGGATCGATCGAGCCGGTATCGAGGTCGTCGTCGCCATATTTCGAATCGTTGAAATGGAAGCCGCCGAGTTTCTTGAACTGGATGAGCCGGGCGACGATCATCTCGATATTGACGTTCGGCGCATGGTGGCCGAGATCGACGAGGCAATAGGCCTTGGGGCCGAGTTCCTGCGCGATCAGGTAGTTGCTGCCCCAGTCCTGCACCACCGTGGAATAGAAGGCCGGCTCGTACATCTTGTGTTCGGTGAAGAGCCGCCAGTCGTCGGGCAGGCCCTTGTAGATATCCTTCATCGCATCGAGATAGCGCTCGAAGCTCTTGGTGAAATTCGCCTGGCCGGGAAAATTCGTACCGTCGCCGATCCACACGGTCAGCGCCTTGGAGCCGAGCGCATTGCCGATGGCGATGCATTCCAGATTGTGCTCGACCGCCTGCTGGCGTGTGCCGGCATTGGCATGCGACAGCGAACCGTATCTGTAGGAGTGCTCCTGCTGCGGCGCGTCGGAAAAGGTGTTGGAGTTCATGGCGTCGAAGCCAAGGCCGAGGGCTGCACCCCGTTCCTTCAGCCCTGTCAGGTCCGAAACCTTGTCCCAGGGAATATGCAGCGAGACGGTCGGCGTGGCGCGCGTCAGTTCCTGAATAACCGCGCAGTCCTCCAGCTTGTCGTAGATATTGCGCGGCTCGCCCTCGCCGGGGAAGCGGGCAAAGCGCGTGCCGCCGGTGCCCACGCCCCAGGAGGGCACGGCGACGGCATAGGCCGCGACCTTGTTCTTGACCGCTTCGATATCGACGCCCCGACGCGCCAGCTGCGCGCCGAGATGCTCATAGTCGCTTTTGAGGTCGGCGAGGCGCTTGTCGTTCTCGCGTGCCACCACGTCCTTGGAAATCATCGTCATAAAAAATTCCTCAGCGCGTGAAGGACTGGGCATTGCCCGCGTCCACATTGACGATGTTGCCGGTCGATTTCGCCGACATGTCGGAGGCGAGGAAGTAGATGGTCTCAGCGATATCCTCCGGGAAGACCGAGAGTTTCAGCATGGAGCGTTCGCGGTAAAGCGCTTCCAGCCCCTCCGTATCGGTCTTGTAGATCGCCGCGCGCTGTTCCTTCCACTCGCCGGTCCAGATCTTCGAACCGCGCAGCACGGCGTCCGGGTTCACCACGTTGACGCGGATCTGCTCGGAGGCGCCTTCAAGCGCCAGGCATCGGGCAAGGTGGATTTCCGCGGCCTTCGCCGTGCAATAGGCCGATGCACCGGGGGAGGCGGCAAGGCCGTTCTTGGAGGCGACGAAGACGACGTTGCCGCCCGCCTTCTGCCGGCGGAAGATGCGGAACGCCTCGCGCGAGACGAGGAAATAGCCGGTCGTGAGAATGCCGATATTCTTGTTCCAGAGTTCGAGCGTCGTGTCCTCGATGACGGCGGAGGAGGCGAGGCCGGCATTGGAAACGAGGATGTCGAGGCCGCCGAATTCGACCAGCGTATCGGCAAAGCTCCTGGCGACCAGCGCCTCGTCGGTGACATTCATGGCGACCGAGCGGACGACATCCTTGCCGTAACGGCCGGCAAGCTCGTTCTGCGCGTCGGCAAGGGCGGCCTCGTCGATATCGGCGAGCACGACGCAGGCGCCCTCCGCCATCAGCCGGCTCGCCGTCGCCTTGCCGATGCCGCCGGCACCGCCCGTGACCAGCGCGATGCGGCCGGCAAGGCTCTTTGGTTTGGGCATGCGCTGGAGTTTCGCTTCCTCCAGCAGCCAGTATTCGATGTCGAAGGCTTCCTGCTCCGGCAGGCCGACATAGTCGGAAACACCCGAAGCGCCGCGCATCACATTGATGGCGTTGACATAGAATTCGCCGGAAATGCGCGCCGTCGCCTTGTCCTTGGCAAAGGTGATCATGCCGACGCCGGGCACGAGATAAACGACCGCATTCGGATCACGCATGGCGGGGCTGTTGGCCCGCTTGCAGCGCTCGTAATAGGCGGCATAGTCGGCGCGGTAGGCGGCGACGGCATCGTCGAGGCCGGCCAGTGTCTTGTCGACATCAGGATTGGCCGGGTCGAAATCGATGACCAGCGGGCGAATTTTCGTGCGCAAAAAGTGGTCCGGGCAGCTGGTGCCAAGCGCCGCGAGCGGGGCAAGATCCTTCGCCGTGACGAAATCGAGCACCGCGCTGCTGTCGTCGAAATGGCCGACCTTCTTCTCGTCCTTGCTGATCATGCCGCGAATGACCGGCATCAGTTTTTCCGCGACCGCGCGGCGCTCGGCCGTTGCCAGAACCGGTTTCACCGCGCCGCCGAAGGCCGGCGCCGTGTTGTTGCCCTCGAACCAGGCGATCGCCTTGTTGATGATCTCGACGGTCGTCTCGTAGCATTCCTTGGCCGTATCGCCCCAGGTGAAGAGGCCGTGGCTTTCCAGCACGAGGCCGCGCGCATCAGGGTTTTCCAGGCAGAATTTTTCGAGCCACAGGCCCAGCTCGTAGCCGGGGCGCTTCCAGGGCAGCCAGCCGATATCGTCGCCGAAGATTTTTTGGGTCAGCTCGCGGGAATTCTTCGCGGCGGCAATCGCGATGATCGCGTCGGGATGCATGTGGTCGACATGTTTCCTCGGCACATAGGCATGCAGCGGCGTGTCGATGGAGGCGGCGCGCGGATTGAGGTTGTAGGTGCAGTGGGGGAGATAGCCCACCATCTCGTCCTCATGTTCGAGGCCGCGATAGAGGCCCTTCAGCGCGTTCAGCTTGTCCATGTAGAGCGTGGCGAAACCGTCCATCCTGATCGTGCCGACGTCGCCGCCCGAGCCCTTGACCCAGAGCACTTCGACATTTCCCGCGCCGAGCGGATCCTTTTCGATGACCTTCGCCGAGGTGTTGCCGCCGCCGTAGTTGGTGATGCGCTTGTCGGAGCCGAGCAGGTTGGAGCGATAGAGCAGGCGTTCGGATTCGCTCATGGCGGACGCCTTGGCGTCATCCCACAGATTTGCAAGGCGTGCGCCCTGGTTCTTGTCCAGCATCGGCATTTCCTCCCGGTATTTTATCGTGGCAGCACCTATCGCGGCGCTCGACGGCATGCTTTCAGATCACACGGGATTTTTGCCGATGTCAATCATAAACGATCAAAAACAATCATATTGCGCTGCACAATGAAAAAATATGATTGATTGTGATTGACAATGCGCGATCCTGATGGAAGCATTGCCAGCACTGGAGGAGCCATGCACGAGAAGGAAAGACACCGGATCATTCTGTCCGCCGTTCAGGAAAAGCCGGTCGTGACCGTGCCTGAGCTGGTGGACCTGACGGACAGTTCCGAGGCGACCATCCGGCGCGATATCGCGGCACTCCATGTGCAGAAGAGGCTGCGCCGGGTGCGCGGCGGGGCCGAAGCCCTGCATCCCCCGCAATTCGTCGGCCTCGCCGGCCGGCCCTTCACGGTCAACGAGACGCTGAACACCCGCCAGAAGCAGGCGATCGCCAAGGAGGCGGTGGCGCTCTGCGAGGATGGCGACCCGATCATCATCAATGGTGGCACCACCACCTTCCAGATGGTGCACTTCCTGACCAACCGCCGCATGCAGGTCTTCACCAACTCGTTCAACATCGCAGAACACCTGCTGAAGCATTCGAAGAACACGATTATGCTGTCGGGCGGCACGATCTATCGCGAGCAGAACATCGTGCTCAGCCCTTTCGACAATGACGTGACGCGCAATTTCTATGCGCGCCGCATGTTCATGGGCGCGCAGGGTATCGGCCCGCTCGGCCTGATGGAGGCCGATCCGTTGCTCATCCAGGCCGAGCAGAAGCTGATCGACCAGGCCGACGAGCTCGTCGTGCTGGTCGATTCCACCAAATTCCGCAAGCGTTCCAGCCTCATCCTGTGCGGCCTGAAGCGCATTGCCACCATCATCACGGATTCGGGCATCGAGGACAGGGATGCCGCGATGCTGGAGGAGGCCGGTGTCAACCTGATCGTCGCGAACGTTCAGGCGAGCGCCAAATCGGAGACTGCATCCTCATCGGCATGAGGCCGGAGGGTTGATTTTTCACTGGGAGGAAATGACGTGAAAATTCTGAAGACATTGCTCGTGACGGCGGCCGTTTCGGTCGCGATGATGGCGACCGCGCAGGCGGAAACCAAGAAGATCGCCCTCGTCGTCAAGGCGCTCGGCATCGGCTTCTTCGAGGCCGCCAACAAGGGCGCGCAGGAAGCCGCCAAGGAACTCGGCGATGTCGAGGTCATCTATACCGGCCCGACGACGACGACCGCCGAAGGCCAGATCGAAGTGATCAACGCGCTGATCGCCCAGAAGGTCGATGCCATCGCCGTTTCGGCCAACGATACCAATGCCCTCGTACCGGCTCTCAAGAAGGCCATGGACCGCGGCATCAAGGTCATTTCCTGGGATTCCGGCGTTGCCCCCGAGGGACGCTCGATGCATCTCAACCCCTCGTCGAACCCGCTGATCGGCAACATGATCATCAAGCTCGCCGCCGACAACCTGCCCGAGGGCGGCGACGTCGCAGTGCTTTCGGCCACCGCCACCTCGACCAACCAGAACGTCTGGATCGAGGAAATGAACAAGGTGCTGCCGAACTACAAGGGTATCAACGTGGTCGCGACCGTCTATGGCGACGACCTTGCCGACAAGTCCTACCGCGAGACGCAGGGCCTCATCCAGTCGCATCCGAACCTGAAGGCGATCATCGCGCCGACCTCCGTCGGCATCGTCGCCGCCGCCCAGGCCGTCACCGACGCCGGCAAGATCGGCCAGATCAACGTCACCGGCCTTGGCCTTCCCTCGGAAATGGCCGGCCACGTGAAGTCGGGCGCCTCCAAGTCCTTCGCGATCTGGAACCCGATCGACCTCGGCTACTCCGCCACGATGATCGCCAACGACCTCATCGGCGGCGCGGAAGCCAAGCCCGGCGCCGAACTGAAGATGGGCCGCATGGGCGTAGTCAAGCTCGACGACAAGAACGAAGGCGCCATGGCCGATCCGTTCATCTATGATGCCAAGAACGTCGAGGAATTCGCCAAGATCTTCTGATCCGCGAGAAATCCGCCCTTCCCCCTGTGGGGGAGGGGCATTGCCCGTGACATGCTGATCCTGCCCGAACCGGCCACGCCGGTGGCCGGGCGATTGCAACCGAAATTCCGGTGGACCGAGACTTGCTGCAGGACACGACCACATCGCGGATGAAGCCCGCCGTTGCGCTCGAGGGGATCTCGAAATCCTTTCCCGGCGTGCGCGCGCTGTCGGACGTTTCGCTCTCGCTCTATCCCGGCTCGGTGACGGCGCTGGTCGGCGAGAACGGCGCCGGCAAGTCGACGCTGGTGAAGATCCTCACCGGCATCTACCAGCCGGACGAGGGCACGATCCGCGTCGATGGTGCGGAAACCCGTTTCCCGACCGCCAATTCCGCTGCCAAAGCCGGCGTGACGGCGATCCATCAGGAGACCGTGCTGTTCGACGAACTGTCGGTCGCCGAAAACATCTTTATCGGCCATGCGCCGCGCAATGGCCTCGGCCTCATCGACTGGAAAAAGATGAACGCGGATGCGCGTGCGCTCTTGTCGCGCGTCGGCGCCGATCTCGACCCATCTATCCGCCTGCGCGATCTCGGCATCGCCAACAAGCACCTCGTCGCCATCGCGCGTGCGCTCTCCATCGATGCGCGCGTCGTCATCATGGACGAGCCGACGGCGGCACTGTCGCACAAGGAAATCCATGAGCTTTACGAGCTGGTCGACCGGCTGAAGGCCGATGGCAAGGCGATCCTCTTTATCAGCCACAAGTTCGACGAGATCTTCCGCATCGCCGACCGCTACACCGTCTTCCGCGATGGGCGCATGGTGGGCGAGGGGCTGATATCGGAGACGACGCAGGATGACCTGGTGCGCCAGATGGTCGGCCGCGATGTCGGTCAGGTCTTTCCCAAGCAGGAAGTCGCCATCGGCGAGCCGGTGCTCACCGTCTCCGGTTACCGCCATCCGACGGAATTCGAAGACATCAATTTCGAGCTGCGCCGCGGCGAAATTTTAGGCTTCTATGGTCTCGTCGGTGCCGGCCGCTCTGAATTCATGCAGTCGCTGATCGGCATCACCAAGCCGTCCGCCGGCGCGATCCGGCTGGATGGGCACGTCAAGGTCATCCGTTCGCCGGCCGAGGCCATCGAGGCGGGCATCGTCTATGTGCCGGAAGAGCGCGGCCGGCAGGGCGCGATCATCGGCCTGCCGATCTTCCAGAACGTCACGCTGCCCTCGCTGTCGCGCACCTCGCGCGCCGGCTTCCTGCGCATGGCGGAAGAGTTTGCGCTTGCGCGGGAATATACCGCGCGGCTCGACCTGCGCGCCGCCTCGCTCGATCAGGATGTCGGTACGCTCTCGGGCGGCAACCAGCAGAAGGTCGTCATCGCCAAGTGGCTGGCGACGCGGCCGAAGGTCATCATCCTGGACGAGCCGACCAAGGGCATCGACATCGGCTCCAAGGCCGCCGTGCACGCCTTCATGAGCGAGCTTGCCGCCTCGGGCCTCAGCGTCATCATGGTCTCCTCGGAAATCCCCGAAATCATGGGTATGGCCGACCGGGTCATCGTCATGCGCGAGGGCCGCATCGCCGGCCGCTTCGAGCGGGCAGACCTGACGGCCGAAAAACTCGTGCGCGCCGCCGCCGGCATTCAGGAGGCCGCGTGATGAAGCTTCTTCTCAAGAATCGCGAAATGCTGCTGGTCGTCGCGATCATTGCGCTGCTGATATTGATCGCCATCCGCTTCCCGCCCTTCGTGGCGCCGGGCAATCTCGCCAATGTCTATAATGACACGTCGATCCTGATCATCCTGGCGCTCGGCCAGATGGCCGTCATCCTGACGCGCTGCATCGATCTGTCGATGGCCGCCAACCTTGCCTTGTCGGGCATGGCAGCGGCGATGCTGAATGCGGCGTTTCCCGGCCTGCCGGTGCCGCTGATCATTCTCGCCGCCGTCGCACTCGGCGCGTTTCTCGGCTCGATCAACGGCCTGCTCGTCTGGAAGCTCGATATCCCGCCGATCGTTGTCACACTCGGCACGCTCACCATCTATCGCGGTCTGATCTTCCTCATCTCGGGCGGCGCGTGGATCAATGCGCACCAGATGAGCGATGCCTTCAAGGCTTTGCCGCGTGCCACATTGCTCGGCTTCCCGCTGCTTTCCTGGCTGTCGCTGGTCATCATCGCCATCATGGTCGTGGTGATGCGCCGCACGCCGCTCGGCCGCGCCTTCTTCGCGCTGGGCGGCAATCCGCATGCCGCCGTCTATACCGGCATCGATGTCGGCCGCACGCGCTTCCTCGCCTATTGTCTGTCGGGCATGCTGGCCGGCCTCTCGGGTTATCTCTGGGTCTCGCGCTATGCGGTCGCCTATGTCGATATCGCGGCGGGCTTCGAACTCGACATCATCGCGGCCTGCGTCATCGGCGGCGTGTCGATTGCCGGCGGCATCGGCTCGGTCGGCGGGGCGGTGCTCGGCGCGCTCTTCCTCGGCGTCATCAAGAATGCGCTTCCCGTCATCAACATCTCGCCCTTCGCCCAGATGGCGATCTCGGGAACGGTCATCATCATCGCCGTCGCCGTGAATGCGCGCGCCGAAAAACGCAAGGGCCGGGTCATCCTCAGGAAAGCGGAGGCCGCCCATGGCTGACGTCCAGACGATCGCACGCCACATTCCCGACCGGCTGGAAAGCCGTGGCGCGCGCCTCATCAAGAGCTGGGAGACGCTGCTTGTCGCCGTGGCGCTGGCGATCTTCCTCGTGAACTCCTTTGCCTCGCCCTACTTCCTCGATCCGTGGAACCTGTCGGACGCGACCTTCAACTTCACGGAAAAGGCGATGATCGCCTTTGCCATGGCGCTGGTCATCATTTCAGGTGAAATCGACCTCTCCGTCGCCTCGATCATCGCGCTCACCTCCACGGTTATGGGCTACGCCGTGCAGCTCGGCTTCGATACGCCCGCGCTCGTCATGATCGGTCTTGCCACAGGCCTCCTCTGCGGCGCCTTCAACGGGCTGCTCGTCACCGGCCTCGGCCTGCCCTCCATCGTCGTCACCATCGGCACGATGAGCCTCTTCCGCGGCCTGTCCTTCCTCATCCTCGGCGACCAGGCCTTTACCGGCTATCCCGCGAGTTTTTCGTGGTTCGGCCAAGGCTATGTCTGGTGGGTTTTTTCGTTCGAATTCTGCCTGTTCGTTCTGCTTGCCGTCATCTACGGCGTGGTGCTGCACAAGACGAATTTCGGCCGTGCCGTCTATGCCATCGGCAACAACCAGACGGCAGCCCTTTTTTCCGGCGTGCGCGTCGGCCGGGTGAAATTCGTGCTCTTCCTGCTGACCGGCCTGATGGCAGCCATCGCGTCGATCTGCCTGACGGCCCGCCTCGGCTCGACCCGCCCCTCCATCGCGCTCGGCTGGGAGCTGGAGGTGGTGACGATGGTCGTGCTTGGCGGCGTCAATATTCTGGGCGGTTCGGGCACCATCCCGGGCGTCGTGCTGGCGGCCCTCATCATGGGCATGGTGACATTCGGCTTCGGTCTGCTCAACGTGCCGGGCATCGTCATGTCGATCTTCATCGGCCTGCTCCTGATTTCGGTCATCGCGTTGCCGATCCTTTACCGGCGTTTTCGTGGTCGCAGGAGCCACTGAACATGGAAAAATACGCGTTTCGCATGCGGCTCAATCCGGGCATGCAAGAAGAATACAAAGCGCGGCACGATGCGATCTGGCCGGAACTTTCGGCGCTCCTGAAGCAGGCTGGAGTCTGCGACTATTCCATCCATCTCGACGAAGAGACGAACCTGCTGTTCGGCGTGCTCTGGCGACGCGACGACCACACGATGGCCGATCTGCCAAACCATCCCGTCATGCAGCGCTGGTGGGCGCATATGGCCGACATCATGCAGACGAAGCCGGACAACGAGCCTGTCGCCGTGCCGCTCGTCACCGTCTTCCATATGGACTGAGCCGATGAGGACCATCGCCGTCGTCGATATCGGCAAGACGAACGCCAAGGTCGTGTTGGTCGATGCCGAGAGCTTTCGCGAGGTCGCCGCCCGCACCATGCCGAACGGCGTGGTCAATGCCGCGCCCTATCCGCATTTCGACACCGAAAAGCTCTGGGCCTTCATCGTCGAAAGCCTTGCCGCGTTGAACCGCGAACGCCCCATCGACGCCATTTCCGTCACCACCCACGGCGCCACCGTCGCCCTGGTCGGGGGAGACGGCGCACTGGTGCTTCCGGTGCTCGACTACGAACATGATGGCCCGCAGGAGCTTGCGGACGCCTATCGCACTGTCCGCCCGCCCTTTGCCGAGAGCGGCACGCCGATCATGCCGGTGGGCCTCAATGCCGGCCTGCAGATCTATTGGCAGTCGAAACGTTTCCCCGAGGCCTTCGCCAAGGTCCGTCATATCCTGATGTATGCGCAATATTGGTCCTTCCGTCTGAGCGGCGTCGCCGCCAGCGAAGTGACCTCGCTCGGCTGCCACGCCGACCTCTGGGAGCCGCGAAACGGCGGCTTCTCCAGCCTTGTGAGAGGTCAGGCATGGACAGGGTTGATGCCGCCGGTGCGCAAGGCGGGCGATGTGCTCGGCACGATCCGTCCGGAGGTCGCGGCTGCGACGGGGCTTGGTCCTGCGGTGCGCGTCCATTGCGGCATCCACGATTCCAACGCCTCGCTGCTGCCCTATGTGCTGACGCGCGAAGCGCCCTACGCTGTCGTCTCGACCGGCACATGGGTCGTCGTCATGGCGATCGGCGCGCGGCCGGTCGAACTGGATGAGGCCCGCGACACGCTGATCAACGTCAATGCGCTCGGCGATCCCGTACCGTCGTCCCGTTTCATGGGCGGTCGCGCCTTTTCGACGCTGGGCGGCAAATCCGGCGCGCTTCCGGCGGAGGCCATTGCGGACGTGCTGGAGCGTGGTGCCATGCTGTTGCCGTCCATGCCCGAAGGGTCCGGTCCGTTCCCTGGCCGGAAAGCCCGCTGGACGGTTTCGCGCGAGAAACTCGGGGACGACGAGGCACAGGCCGTCATCGCTTTCCATCTCGCTCTCATGACATCCACTTGCCTCGATCTCATCGGAGCGGAGGGGCCTGTCATCGTCGAGGGGCCGTTTGCGGCGAACCGCGCGTTCCTGATGATGCTGAAGGCGACGACAGGCCGGACCGTTCTGGCTGGCGGCAGCGCGACCGGCACGAGCATCGGGGCCGCATGCCTTGCAGCCGGCCGGGCGCCGGAGCCGGCACTGGTTACGATTGCGCAAGATCTGCCGCCGGAGGCCGCGGACTATGCAGCGCGCTGGCGCGTGCTTGCCGACAAAGGATGATCCCGGTCGCTGGCGGGGTTAGAAAACCCGAGCCTTGGCCGGGGTGCGGCCGGCGTCGATATCGAGAAGAAGATAGACGGCGGCGAGCGTTGCCGCTGCAATCACCGTAGCACCCAGTCCCAGAACAATCATTGTCCGTTCCCCCTGACATCATTGTCAGTACATGGGGGCACCCTACGCGCGCGAGCTTGCGTGTAGCTGACGTTACGGTTGTTCGTTTAATTTTAGCGAACTCAGAAGCAAGCCATAAACTATTAACCTTCAGGCAAGGAATTAACCATAAACATTGCTCTACACGTCGGAATGGGAAATTCGCCATTTCTCACCCAGGCATGATGCCGACCCGCCGTACCGGATCAGAGCCGGTATTCGAGTTTCACAGAATTTGATCATGGATCGACAGGGTGGCCGCGTCCGCGCCGGATTTCCGGCAGTGTACCGCGCCCTGAGAGCACGGCTTGGATCGCCAAGCTCTCCTCCATGTGAAAATTCGGTCGGTTCGCCCCTTTGGGCCGCACCGGGCATTGTTGGTTTGGGAGCATACTGGTGCAGGAAATGCCGGCAGAAAACGCTCGAACGGGACAGGCAGCCAGCCTGCGCGACCGTTTGCGCTTTGCCGGCGTCGAAGCCAGCCAGGGTGAAACGCTCCGCCGCCACCGCCAGACGCTCGAACGGCATGTCGAAACGGCCCTTCGCGATCTCTTCCAGCGTTTCCAGACCTTTCCCGATGCTGCCCGCCATTTTCAGAGCGAGCGCCAGATCGACCGCCTGCACGACCTCCAGAGCTCCCACTGGAGTGTTTTGACCGACGCGCGGTTCGACGGCCTCTATGCCGAGCGGGTCAAGATCCTCTCCGACAGCGAAAGCCAGATGGGCCTCGACCCACGCTGGCGCATTGCCGGCCATTCGGTCGTTCTCGAAACGGTCGTCTCCGGCCTCATCGAGGAATACTGGCCGAAATCCATCCTGCCCGGCGCCGGCAAGGCCCGCCGCAAGGAACTGACCGAGCTCGTTTCCGCCTTCATCCGCACCGCCATGGTGGATGCGGAAATCGGTGTCTCGCTGCGCTTCAACGAGCTGCGCCACGCCCACGGCCGGGCGCTCGCCGAGCAGCGCCGCGAGGATCGCGCCGAACTCGATCGCGTTTTTGGCGAGACGATCCGCAGCCTTTCCGAGCTTGATTTCTCTGTCCGCGTTTCCGGCGAGATGCCCGAGGCGTGGCGCGACATGGCCGACACGCTGAACGGCGCGCTGGATGAAATCCAGAAGCATCTCGCGTCTGCCGCCGACCGTGCGAACGAAAGCGACCGCCTCGTCGGTACGCTTGCATCGGGTGCAGGTGCGCTTTCTGCCCGCTCCGCCGAGCAGTCGGCAAGCCTCATTGAAACCGCCAATGCTTTGGGCGCCATCGTCGGGCGCGTGCGCCAGACGCTCGACGAGACGCGCAAGGCCCAGACGGCGGCGCTCGCGACGCAGGATTCGGTGACCCGGAGCGGCAACATCGTCGGCGAAGCCATGTCGGCGATGGCCGATATCGAGGCGTCGGCAGAAAAGATCGGCCAGATCATCGGCGTGATCGACGAGATCGCCTTCCAGACCAACCTTCTGGCGCTCAATGCCGGCATCGAGGCGGCGCGTGCCGGCGACAGCGGTCGCGGCTTTGCGGTCGTCGCGCAGGAAGTGCGGGCCCTTGCCCAGCGCTCCGCCGATGCGGCGCGCGAGATCAAGCAGCTCGTCACCAGCACCAAGTCGCAGGTCGAGACCGGCGTCGAGCACGTCCATCGCACGCAGGATGCCATCGGCAACATCGTGCGCCAGGTCGAGGGTATCAACGACGCCATCACCGGCATCGTGCGCGAAAGCGCCGTCGATGCCGAAGGCCTGGATGGCGTCACCGCCGATATCGGCCGCACCGGCCGCGCGCTCGAAGCGGATGCTTCCGATGCGAACCGCATCGGCGCGTCGGGCCAGGACCTCCATACGGTCATCCTGGAACTCGGCCGCACGATCCGGGAATTCCGTGTTTCGGCGCAGCGCGACGTTCGCCCGGTCCGCGCCGCCCCGGTGGCGCCGCGCGCCGCCGGGGAGCCTGTGGCGGCCGACGCCTCTCCCCTCGATTTCCTGACGGCGCGTGCCGCCGGCTTTGGAGGTTGAGATGGAAAAGCAGCAACCCAGACACTGGTTCTCGACGGCGCGCAGCCAGATTTCGGAAGAAGGCCTGCCGCCCGCGCCGAACGGTGGAACGATGACCTCAGACAGACGCAGCCCCAGAAACTGGCTCACGAGTCACTGGCTCACACAAGGAACCCGGTAATGGCGAGCAAGAAAGCCGCTCAGAAAAGTTTAAGCCTTGCCCCCGTCCTCGATCTCAACGAGGCGACGGCGCTGCACAAGCAGCTCATGGGTCTCAAGGGCAATCCGCTCGTCATCGACGCCTCGGCGGTCGAGCGGGTCGGCGCGCTCTGTGCCCAGGTCCTGATGGCCGGCGCCAAGAGCTGGGAGGAGGACAGGCAGTCCTTCACCTTCGGCAAGGTCTCCGATCCTTTCATGAAGACAATGCAACTTATCGGCGTGAACATTGATCACTTGCTGGCACAGGAGATTCGGCAATGAAGAAAAAAGTTTTGACCGTGGATGATTCTCGGACGATCCGGAACATGCTTCTCGTGACCCTCAACAATGCGGGCTTCGAGACCATTCAGGCGGAAGACGGCGTCGAGGGCCTCGAAGTTCTCGAGAACGCCAATCCCGACGTCATCGTCACCGACATCAACATGCCGCGCCTCGACGGCTTCGGCTTCATCGAAGGCGTGCGCCGCAACGAGAAGTTCCGGGCGATCCCGATCCTCGTTCTGACCACCGAGAGCGATGCCGAAAAGAAGAACCGCGCCCGTCAGGCCGGTGCGACGGGCTGGATCGTAAAACCCTTCGACCCGACCAAGCTGATCGACGCAATCGAGCGCGTTACCGCCTAATCCCTCAGCCAGGATTACTCCCGATGGATATGAACGAAATCAAAGAGATCTTTTTCCAGGAATGCGAGGAGCAGCTCGCCGAACTGGAATCCGGTCTCTTGAAGCTGAATGACGGGGATCGCGACCCGGAAACGGTCAACGCCGTGTTTCGTGCCGTCCACTCGATCAAGGGCGGCGCCGGTGCTTTCGGCCTCGACGACCTCGTCTCCTTCGCCCACGTGTTCGAGACGACACTGGATTGCGTTCGATCCAACAAGCTGGAGCCGACCCAGGATGTCCTGAAGGTCATGCTGAAGTCCGCCGACGTTCTGGCGGACCTGACAAATGCGGCCCGCGACGGCGGAAGCGTCGACGAGGCCCGCAGCCGCACCCTGATCCGCGAACTCGAAGCGCTGGCGAACGGCGAAACGCCGGCCGCTGCCGAAGCGCCCGCGGCAAAACCTGCTGCCGCTGCTCCCAAGGCGGCCGCACCCGCGCCGGTCGTGGAAAAGCCCGTGGTCAACGACGAAGGGTTCCAGCCGATCCCCTTCTCCTTCGGCGATTTCGACGACGAGCCGGCCGGCCACTATGTGCCGACCGTTCAGGTCGTCTTCAAGCCGAAGAAAGACCTCTACGCCAAGGGCAACGAAGCGGTTCTCCTGCTGCGCGACGTTTCCCGCCTCGGCGATATGAGCGTCTACTGCGACATGGACAGCCTGCCGACGCTCGACAAGATGAACCCGGAGGAAGCCTATTTCTCCTGGAAGATCTCGGTCACCAGCGAAAAGGGCGAGGACGGCGTTCGCTCCGTCTTCGAATTCGCCGAGTGGGATTGTGATCTCGATATCAATACGATCGAGGAAGACGTCGTCGGTGAGGTGACGGAAGACGAAGAGCAGCCGATGCAGCCGGTGCCTTTCGACCTGTCGATGCTCGACGAGGGTGGTTCTGCCGGCAATGACGAGCCGGCCGTTATGGAAAGCGACGCGGCCGCTGCCGTTGCCGCCGCCGAAACCGCCACCAAGGTCGCGCAGGCGGCAAGCCGGGCTGCCGACAACAAGGCCGCATCCGCTGCCGCGTCGGCCGCGAGCGCCGCCCAGGCCAACCAGGCCGCTGCCGCCGGCCAGACGATCCGCGTCGATCTCGATCGCGTCGACCGCCTCATCAACCTCGTCGGCGAACTCGTGATCAACCAGGCGATGCTCTCGCAGAGTGTCGTGGAGAACGACGCCAACGGCACGTCCTCGATCAATATGGGTCTCGAAGAGCTGCAGCAGCTCACCCGCGAGATCCAGGATTCGGTGATGGCCATCCGCGCGCAGCCGGTCAAGCCGGTGTTCCAGCGCATGGCCCGCACCGTCCGTGAAATCGCCGACATCACCGGCAAATCGGTCCGCCTCATCACCGAGGGCGAGAACACCGAAGTCGACAAGACCGTCATCGACAAGCTCGCCGAGCCGTTGACGCACATGATCCGCAACGCGGTCGATCACGGCCTGGAAATGCCGGAGAAGCGCGAGGCGCTCGGCAAGAACCCGGAAGGCACGGTTCGCCTCACGGCAAAGCACCGTTCGGGCCGCATCGTCATCGAGCTGGCCGACGACGGCGCCGGCATCAACCGCGAGAAGGTGCGCCAGAAGGCCATCGACAACGACCTGATCGCGGCCGATGCCAACCTGTCGGACGAGGAAATCGACAACCTGATCTTCCATGCCGGTTTCTCGACCGCCGACAAGGTCTCGGACTTGTCCGGCCGCGGCGTCGGCATGGATGTCGTCAAGCGCTCGATCCAGGCGCTCGGCGGCCGTATCTCGATCTCTTCCAAGCCCGGCCAGGGCTCCGTCTTCACCATGAGCCTGCCGCTGACGCTCGCCGTGCTCGACGGCATGGTGGTCACGGTCGCCGGCCAGACGCTCGTCGTGCCGCTGACGGCCATCGTCGAGACGCTCCAGCCGGAAGCCTCCGCCATCCATTCCTTCGGCGCGTCGCAGCGGTTGATCTCGATCCGCAACTCGTTCTGCCCGCTGGTGGATGTCGGCCGGATCCTCAACTTCCGCGCCACGCAGGCCAATCCGATGGATGGCGTCGCCCTCCTCGTCGAATCGGAAGGCGGCGGTCAGCGCGCGCTCATGGTCGATGCGATCCAGGGCCAGCGCCAAGTCGTCATCAAGAGCCTCGAGGCGAACTACACCCACGTGCCGGGCATCGCCGCCGCGACTATTCTCGGCGACGGGCGCGTCGCTCTCATCCTGGACGTCGATGCGGTGGTTGCCGCCTCGCGCGGCCAGTCCCTCAGACAAGACATCTCGCTTGCTGCCACCGGTTGATAATCCATGTCGTACGCGGTCAACAATCTCAGTCACGGACGCGAACTGATCGCCTTCAGGGTCGGCGATCAGGAGTTCTGCGTGAACATCATGTCGGTCCGGGAAATCCGTGGCTGGACCCCCGCGACGTCGATGCCGCACGCACCGTCCTACGTGCTCGGCATCATCAATCTGCGCGGTGCCGTGCTGCCGATCGTCGACCTGTCGCTCAGGCTCGGCATGAAGCCGGCCGAACCGACGGTGCGCCACGTCATCATCGTCGCCCAGGTCGGGCCGAAGGTGGTGGGCCTGCTGGTCGACGCCGTGTCCGACATCCTGACCTTGACCGACGACAACATGCAGCCGACGCCCGACATCGCCAATGAGGCGGCAAAGGCTTACGCCCGCGGCATCCTCGCCATCGAGGGCCGCATGATCTGCCTGATCGAACTCGATGCCCTGTTCCCGCATTCGGAAAGCGAAGCTGCATGACCTATTCTTCGGCCATCGATAGCAGACAGTCTCCGGACGAGTGCCTTGCCAGCGGCGAGTACCCGCTGACGCGCAAGGACCTCTCCGAGATTGCGGCCATGATCTATGCGGACGCCGGCATCTATCTCAACGAGACCAAGGCCTCGCTCGTCTATTCACGCCTGTCGAAGCATATCCGCCAGCTCGGCCTGAAGGGCTTTCGCGAATATTGCGCGCTGGTCTCCTCACCGGCAGGCGCCGGTCCGCGCAAGGAGATGTTGTCGCACCTGACGACGAATTTCACGCGCTTCTTCCGAGAGAACCATCACTTCGACCACCTGAAGAGCGATGTCCTGCCGGACCTGCTGGCCCGTGCCCGCAACGGCGGTCGCGTGCGCATCTGGTCGGCCGCCTGTTCGGACGGACAGGAGCCCTATTCGATTGCGCTCACCGTTCTCTCGATGATGCCGAACGCCGCGGACTACGACTTCCGTATCCTGGCGACGGACATCGATCCGAAGATTCTCGCCATCGCCCGCGCGGGCGCCTATGACGCCAACGCGCTCGAAACGGTCAATCCGGCGATGCGCAAGCAGTTCTTCCGCGAAGTCGACGCCGGCGGCCGCCAGAAGTGGCAGGTCGACGACCGGGTGAAGAAGCTCATCACCTACAACGAGCTGAACCTGATGGCCCAGTGGCCGTTCAAGGGGCCGTTCGACGTCATCTTCTGCCGCAACGTCGTCATCTATTTCGACGAGCCGACGCAGATGAAGATCTGGTCGCGCTTCGCCGGGATGCTCGGTGACAACGGCCATCTCTATATCGGCCATTCCGAGCGCGTCTCCGGCGAGGCCAAGAACCAGTTCGATAATATCGGCATCACAACCTACCGCTACACCGGCAAGCACAGGAGGAGCGCATGATGGCACCCGCGCGCGTACTCGTCGTCGACGATTCGCCGACCATGCGTGGCCTGATCACGGCCGTGCTCAACGCCGACCCGGATGTGAACGTCATCGGGCAGGCCGGCGACGCCATGGAAGCCCGCAACGCGATCAAGCAGCTCAATCCTGATGTCGTGACGCTGGATATCGAGATGCCGAACATGAACGGGCTCGAGTTTCTCGACAAGATCATGAAGCTTCGGCCGATGCCGGTCATCATGGTCTCGACGCTGACCCATCGCGGCGCCGAAGCCTCGCTGATGGCGCTGGAAATCGGTGCCTTCGATTGCGTCGGCAAGCCGCAGCCGGGTGACGCCCGCCCCTTCGGCGATCTCGCCGAAAAGGTGAAGGCCGCCGCCCGTTCGCAGCGCCGGTTCCATGCGGAGCCGCCGCCGTTGGCGCCGACCTCCGCAAACGTCAATCCTGCCGCCGTCTACAAGCCCGGCCGCCGGGTCGTGGCCATCGGTTCGTCGACGGGCGGTGTCGAGGCGCTGATCGCGGTGTTGCAGAAATTCCCGGTCAATTGCCCGCCGACGGTCATCACGCAACATATGCCGCCGACCTTCACCAAGAGTTTTGCCGACCGGCTTCACCGGCTCTGCGCGCCGGTGGTTCAGGAGGCGACGGACGGCGCGCGGCTCGAGATCGGCAAGATCTATCTGGCGCCGGGCGGCGACCGCCATCTCCAGATCGCCAATCCGCATGCGCCTTGCTGCCGGTTGGTCGAACGCGATCCGGTCAACGGGCATCGTCCTTCGGTGGATGTGCTCTTCGATTCGGTGGCCGAGCTTGCCGGCCGCAACGCCGTCGGCGTCATCCTGACCGGCATGGGCCGGGACGGGGCGAGCGGCCTTCTGAAAATGCGCCATGCAGGGGCACGGACCATCGGTCAGAACGAAAAAACCTGCGTCGTCTATGGAATGCCGAGAGTGGCTTTCGAATTGGGTGCAGTCGAACACCAGTTTCCGCTTTCCTCCATCGGGGAGGAAATCTTGAAGATCACTGCGGCCCGCAGAGAAGGGAGCGAATAATGTCTATCGCTGAAAAAATTAAAGTCCTCATCGTCGATGATCAGGTGACCAGTCGCCTGCTTTTGGGTGATGCCCTCCAGCAGCTTGGCTTCAAGCAGATCACGGCGGCCGGCGATGGTGCGCAGGGCATGGCTATCATGGCCCAACAGCCCCACCACCTCGTCATCTCCGACTTCAACATGCCCAAGATGGACGGGATCGAATTCCTCCAGGCGGTGCGGTCGAACCCCACCACCAAGAAGGCGGCCTTCATCATTCTGACCGCGCAGGGCGACCGCGCGCTGGTTCAGAAGGCGGCGGCGCTCGGTGCGAACAATGTTCTCGCCAAGCCGTTTACCATCGAAAAGATGAAGGCAGCCATCGAAGCCGTGTTCGGGGCATTGAAATGATAGCAGAAGCCGGGACGCGCCGCGTCCATGTCATTCAGGGCGAATACAAGGTCATCAACGACCCGAATGTGGTGCTTACCACCATTCTCGGTTCGTGCGTGGCCGCCTGCATGCGCGACCCGGTCATTGGCGTCGGCGGCATGAATCACTTCCTGCTGCCGGGTTCGGCGGAGGCCATGGCCTCCGGCGGCGACGCCACGCGCTACGGCGTGCATCTGATGGAGCTTCTGATCAACGGCCTCCTGAAGCAGGGCGCGCGCCGCGACCGGCTGGAGGCCAAGATCTTCGGGGGGGCCAGGACGATCGCGCGCTTCTCGAATGTCGGCGAGCAGAATGCGATGTTTGCCCGTCAGTTTCTGATGGACGAAGGCATCAAGGTCATGGGCGAAAGCACCGGCGGTGAGCATGGGCGAAAGCTGGAATACTGGCCGTCGAGCGGCCGGGCCCGGCAATATGCCCTGACCGGCGTCGAGACGCAGAAGACGGTGGCGCTGGAACAGCGGCCGGTTCCCGTCGCGAAGCCCGTCGAAAGCTCGATCGAATTCTTCTGATCGGCGGTCTGGCCGCCGGGAAGCGACAGTACGAACAGCATTGCGTTGCCGGTCAGGACATCCGCCGGCTCGTCGAAAAAGGGTAAACCATGCAAGCCGAGTATCTGAGTGCAGCGACTGCCATGGAGGAAGCCCTTCCGGATGTCCTGATGCGAATCGTGTCCGAACTGCACGACGTGGCATACCTCATGGAGCGCATCGAGCCGCAGCTCGCCGCCGTTCACGGGGACAGCACCGAGCACGCCGTCGAGCGCATGATGGTTCTGCAGGGGATCGATCTCGCCGTGCAGAAGACGCGCGGGCTTGCCGAGTTCATCGACACCATCACCGCAAGCATTCCCGACAGCTGCATCATCGACGTGACGACGGCGCTGAACCTGGTGAAGCTTGCCGATATGCAGAAGGCTCTGAGCAACGGTATGCGCCACGGCCATTCGCAGCCGCTCGGCAAGGCGGCCGGCGATTTCGAAGCTTTCTGATTGATTTGACATAACAATCCATCGCGGAAGCGGCGCCTTTGCGGCGCCGCTTCTTGTTTGCCCGCTGGCCTGCAGGCCGTGCCCACGCCATGCTCGCGCAAGTTTCGCCGTCTAGTCTCCAAGTCGGATCAGTTAGGTCCGCCTATTGCATGGGGCAGGTCGGCGCGTGCGGAAATGTGCCGGTTCCGTCCCACGAGATTAAAATGCGTCTGATAAGCGCCGGCATGTTAGCCCGGTGGCGAGGCGCCAAGTCCGTGCGGGAACAGAATGAATCTGTTGGAACAGTTGACGAAAGTCTACAAGAACCTGGCTTCGCTGGGGCAGGCGAAGCTTGCGATGCTGGCCGGTGCCGCGATCGTTTCGGTCGGCCTCGTGCTTGCCGCCGGGATCATGGTGAACAAGCCCGCCTACGAGACGCTCTATGTCGGACTGGAAAAGTCCGACGTGAACCAGATCAGCCTGGCACTCGCTGAAGCCAATATCGATTTCAACACCGGAACCGCCGGCGACAGCATCGAAGTGCCTGTCGGCCAGACCGGCAAGGCGCGGCTCTATCTCGCCGAACGCGGCCTGCCGAGCAGCGCGAATGCCGGTTACGAACTCTTCGACAAGGTCGGCTCGCTCGGCCTCACCTCCTTCATGCAGGAAGTGACGCGCGTTCGGGCCCTCGAGGGTGA
This sequence comes from Shinella sp. CPCC 101442, assembly GCF_024704725.1. GTDB lineage: Bacteria > Pseudomonadota > Alphaproteobacteria > Rhizobiales > Rhizobiaceae > Shinella. The sequence goes on from NZ_JALIQS010000004.1 coordinate 657,647, forward strand.
AATCGCCCGCACCATCCAGCAGATTTCCGGCATCGCCGCCGCCCGCGTCCACATCGTGATGCCGGAGCGCGGCAATTTCCGCAAAGCCGAGCAGGTTCCCACGGCCTCCGTCATGATCCGCGCGAGCGCGCAGGCCGGCCGTGAATCGGCCGCCGCCATCCGCCACCTCGTCGCCGCCTCCGTTCCGGGCCTGGAAGTGGACGGCGTGACCATCCTCGATTCCGCCGGCCAGCTTCTCGCCTCCGGCGACGACGATGAGAACGGCGCGGTGAACCGCTCGCTGACGGCGGTCCAGACCGTCCAGAGCGAAGTGGAGCGCAATATCGAAAAGGCGCTTGCACCCTTCCTCGGCATGGACAATTTCCGCGCCAGCGTCACCGCCGCGCTCAACACCGACTCCCAGCAGATCCAGGAAACGGTCTACGATCCGGAATCGCGCGTCGAACGCTCGGTCCGCGTGACCAGGGAAAGCCAGAAGTCGCAGCAGCAGGCCGACAACAAGGCCGCGACCGTCGAACAGAACATTCCCCAGGGCGGCCCGCAGGGCCAGGCCGACGGCCAGAAGTCCAGCGACGAGGCCGACAAGAAGGAAGAGCAGACCAACTACGAGATCAACAGCAAGACCGTCGCCACCGTGCGCAACGGCTTTGCGGTCGAAAAGCTCTCCGTCGCCGTCGTCGTCAACCGCGCCCGCATTGCCGCCATGGTCGGCGAGCCGGCGGACCAGGCGAAGATCGACGCCTATATTGCCGACATGCAGAAGATCGTTTCCTCGGCGGCCGGCCTGAACATTGATCGCGGCGACGTCGTCACGATCAATGCGATGGAATTCCTCGACCACCAGCTGCTCAACGAAGCGGTGCCGGGCCCGGGCGTCATGGAAACCCTGACGCGCAACCTTGGCGGCATCATCAATGCGCTTGCCTTCCTCGGTGTGGCCGTCGTCGTGGTCTGGTTCGGCCTTCGCCCGGCCGTCCGTTCGATCACCGGCGGTGGCGCTGCCGCAGGCAACGCGCTGGAGAACGATGCGGCCGGCCTCGAGCTGCCGGACTTCTCGCCGGCAACGGGCATGGGCGGACCGGGAGCGACGCTCATGGACGGTTTCGGCGCCGACTTCGGCTTCGACAGCACGGACGACCTGCTCAATGCCGGCGACGACAGCGATGGCACCTTCAATCGCCGCGTCAAGGAAGGCCCGGAACGTCGCCTCGGCCGCATGGTCGAGATCAGCGAGGAACGCGCCGCCAAGATCCTGCGCAAGTGGTCCATCGAGAAGGAAGCCGCCTGACGGCTTCCCCGGAAAGAGACATCAGGGGCGCGGCCGGCAACGGCCGCGCCTTTCGTTTTGTGGTTCGGCAATTCAGAGTTTTGAAGCCGATGTCGCTTTTCGGCAACGCTATGCCGCCTGTTTGACGCAATTTTTTCGCGCTGGGACTGCTGTTGCGGCCTGACGGAAATCGCCGGGGCCTTCCGCGAAAAAAACTTTTCGGCCGAGCCGGTTGTATCGACCGCGCCCGCACGACAATCCTGAATCGAATGAGCAAGGTCTTTTTTCGACAAGCGTCACGGAGCCTTTCAAATATTGCATAGTTAACAATATCTTAAACGGCGATGCTTCGGCAGATCCCCTCCTCGTGCACAAGGCAAATCACCTGGGGCGTGGCGACTCATAGAAGCCGCCAAAAGTAAATCCCGAGAAGAGGGCGGTGGTTTTTAGCGATGGCCGATGTACACTTTAGTTACTGATTCGCTTGGTGATTCTTGCCGATGCGGCCTGATCGGAGGGAGTTCGGACGGTTCCGGATTTCTGATGGGAAGGAGGCGGGAATTGACCGTTCTGAATCGGAACAGGGGGCTGTCATGGAAACGATCCGGTCGGATGTCGCGGCCTGGGAATCCTATGGATTCTCTGCCGAGTCTGGTGAGCGTAAGAGTGCGCGTGAGCTTCTGGTTCAACATCTCGGACGCTGCGCGGATCGCGCCGGCCTCTCCTCGGGATTGAGGGCTCTGACGGATTATGTCAGCGCCTCCCACTACCTTCTGGTTCGTCACGACGTGTCGCCCGAAGCCGGGCTGGAAGCCGTCGTCGCCTCGGACTGGCCCTTCGACATGGTGCGCACCATTGCCGGCGCCATCGTCGCCAGCCAGTCCCGCATGAGCGAACTGGACAAGTGCCTCGGGCTCCTCAAGCCCTGCTTTGCCCAGCTCAGCGATGAAATAGCGATGCCGCAGGGCATCAGCCGGGAATATTGCACCATCGCCTTTCATGTCGGGCGCGTGCGCATGTCGCTTGTGCTGCTCTTCCCCGAGCACTTCATTCTTTCGCAGAGCAAGCTGCGCGATGTCGGCGTCATGACCGGATATTTCGCCAGCGTCTGCTGCCAGGGTGCAAACACTCGGCAGGACCGCGAGATGGACCTGACCGAGCGCGAGATCGAGTGCCTCTACTGGATCGCCGAGGGCAAGACGAGCGACGAGATCGCCGTCATCCTCGGCATATCCCGCAACACGATCAACAACTACATCACCAGCGTGATGCGCAAGACCGCGACGAAGACGCGGTCGGAAGCGATCGCCTGGGCCGTTCGCAACAGCCTGGTCTGAGGAGAACGTCATGGGTATTCAACTTTCCGCCCCCGCCGCCCTGGAGACGGAAATCCGGCTCGCGCGACCGCCCAAGGCGGCGCGGGCATCGGATTTCGTCTCCCGCCTGCAGGTCATGCAGACCATCATAGGCGCGGAACATTTCGCCGTGCTGCGGGTCGCCGGCCACGGCTTGCCCTCGGCGCGCAAGCTGACGCTTTCGCTGCACAACTGGGCAAGCAATGTCGATGGCAATGCGCGCGCGCTGATCGCGGCCTATGGCCCGACGATGCTCGCCCATCTGGAAGCGTCCATGCTGCCGCTGATCTGGGAAGGCGCGGGCGACGACCAGTTCGTCGAAACCGGCGCGGAACCCTTCACGAAGCGCCTTTCCGCACGGCTCCTGCCGTGGTCGGGCATTGCCCTGCCGGTGCGTCTCGGCGCGCATGGCAACGGTTACGTCGTATTCACCGGCGCCTTCATCGCGCCTTCGAGCGACCTCATCGTCGACATGCACATGAAGAGCTGCCAGATCCTGATCGACATGCTGGCCGTTGACGAGAAGAAGCTCGCGCCTTCCGAGGCGCTGAGCGAACGCGAGATCGCCTGCCTCCAGATGGCCGGTGACGGCTGCATCTCCGATGCCATAGCGGAAAAAATGGGTCTCTCCGTGCATACGGTGAACGCCTATCTCGGCACGGCGACGACGAAGCTCGACGCGGTCAACCGCATCCAGGCCATCGCCAAGGCCATCCGCCTCGGCTACATCACCTGAGAAACAAAAACGGCCATGCACAGGCGGCCGTTTCGTTCCCTGCCCGGTCGCAGGCCTCAATGGGCGTGCTGCGATGCCGTGGGGGCGGATTTCACATAGCGTGATTCGGCAAGGCTCTTGCGCAGGAAAGCGGTGTTGTCGTCCGGGTCGGGCGACGGGTCGTTGAAGGCGACATGGGTGACTTCCACGCCGGCCGTGTCCTTCTGCAGCAGCAGCTTGGCATAGACGGTCACGCCCTGCGGGCGGATTTCCATGTCGAGCGTCACTTCCGGTTCCGTATCCCAGTCGAGGCGATAGTCGCCGCCGGCGCCGAAATTGATCGTGCCGGGCAGGAAATACAGCTCCGCAGCCGAAGAGACGAGGTCGGCCAGGTTCCCGTAGCACTCGAAACGCAACAGCGAGACGAGGTCGGCGGCATCGAGCAGTCTGAGCTCGGTGGCGACCGGGCAGATTGCCTCTGCAACAATCTTCTCGCGCTCGGCGGAGTAGGTGCATTTTCTCATCGGATCTAGTTTACCCGTCTGGTCTGGGGCGAAGCTGCGTAAACCCGGTGAATCAGCTCCGCCACGGCTTTGTAGAACACCGGTGGAATGACACTATCCACCGAGACTTGCGCAAACATTGAGCGTGCGAGCGGCGGATCTTCGAAAACGGGAATTCCGTTCTCCTCGGCGATCTCGCGAATCTTCAATGCGACGAGGTCTTGTCCCTTGGCCACCACGACGGGCGCATCGCCCTCCTCGCGCACGTATCGCAACGCAACGGCAAAGTGAGTCGGGTTTGCAATGACGAGCGTGGCGCGCGGCACGGCCGTAATCATGCGGCGGCGGGCGCGGTCGCGCTGGATGGAACGCATGCGGGCCTTGACGATCGGGTCGCCCTGCGACTGCTTCATTTCCTCCTTCACTTCCTGCTTGGTCATCATCAGTTCGCTAAACCAGTGATGACGCGTCCAGGCGAAGTCGATGCCGGCGATGATCGCGGTGGCGAAGAGGACGATGAGCAGGACCTTGTTGATATCGGACGTCATCATGTAGATGAGCGCCGCCGGCTCCGAGAACATCGTGTCGAGCGAGGCGAAATAGTTCGTCCGCATGGCGATCGCCACGACGAGCGATACGAGAAGGATCTTGATCAGCGACTTGCCGAATTCCACCAGGCCCTGCTTGCCGAAGAGACGGCCGAGGCCCTTGACCGGGCTGAGGCGCGACATTTGCGGACGCACCCGCTCGAACACCGGGCTCGGCAGGTTCTGGAGGATCGACGAGGCGACGCCGAAGATCATCATCATGGCGAGGATCGGCAGGAGCAATACGCCGGCCTCCCAGCCGAGATGCCGGAAGATCGCGATGACGTCGGTTCCGGATTTGAGGTTCCAGGCTTCGGGCTGTTCGAAGAAGTCGCGCAACGTTTCGTTCATGCGCGCGATGCCATCCGGCAGGAAGAAGACGAGGAAGAGATAGATCGCCAGCGTCGAGGCGAAAATCGTGATTTCGCGCGAGAAGGGCGTGTTGCCCTTCTCCATCGCGTCCTGAATCTTCTTCTCTGACGGAAGCTCTGTTTTGCTGTCTTTGTCTTCGTCCGACATGGCGTACCCTGCGGCGGCTCGGAGCCACCAAAAGAAAACGGCCCGAATCCCCTGTCTGGAGAGTCGGGCCGCTGGATACGCTCGGCTTGCGGCGGTGTCGTGTCAAGGCGGATCAGGCGGCCTGGGCTTCCTGTTCCTTCTCCTTCAACTGGATTTGTCCTGCGGCGGCCAGGCGAATGGCTTCCTGCGTGATCGAGCGGCGGGCAATCGCCACTTCGCGCGGATTGCCGATATCGCCGGCGGCGAGATCCGATTCGATCATGCGGCGCTGGCGCGCACCGATCGAGGAGAGGATCGATTCGCGCAGTTCCATCGTGGCGCCGCGAAGTGCCGCCGTGATGATATCGCCCGAGACGTCGTTGAACAGCGACACGCGGCTCTTCTGCGGCATGTAGAGCACGTCTTCGAAGAGGAAGATCTTCGGGCGGACCTTCTTGACCGATTCGGTCGAGACCGTTTCGAGCGAGGCCAGCATTTCGTCGACCTGCGACTTCTCCAGCTCGTTCATGAGGTCGGCGACCTTGTTCGAGCCGGCCGAGTTGCGTTCCGAGTTCAGCACATTGATCATCTCGATGACGCGCGCCTCGACGATCGCGGTCGCCTTGGGGCTCGCGTCCTTGAGGTTGACGGTACGGTTGATGATGTCGGCGCGCTGTGCCTCCGGAATTTCCACCAGAACCTTGGCGCCGAAGGCCGAGGGCATCATGGAAAGGATATAGGCGATGGTCTGCGGATGCTCGTTCAGGAGGAACTTCGACACGAAGACCGGGTCGGCGTCCTGCAGGCGGTCCCAGATCGTCGATTCGAACGCCTGGAAGGCGGCGCGGCGGCCGAGCAGGCCGTCCACTTCGTCCGGCGTCAGGCCCTCTTCGAGAATGCCTTCCATCATCTTGGCATTGTCCATCAGGCCTGCGCCCTCCGTGAAGAGGTCCTCGAACTCGTTGACGAGATCGATCAGCTCATGCGGCGGGATGGCGCGCAGGTTCTGCGCGGCGGCGATGATCGCCTGAAGCTCGCTCTGGGTAAAATATTTAAGCAGCTTGCCGGCCACGCCCTTGCCCATGGCGAGAAGAACGGCTGCTGCCTTCTCGACCGGCGATAGCGGCGAACCAAGCGCCGTGGACGTACCGAAATTTTCGAAATCCATCATGGATTATCCCCCTGAACCCTTAACCGGGTGTCAGACCTTGCGTGTACTCTTCACTTCAATGAGCTTCACCCCGAAACGGGTGTCGTCGTTCTCAAGAACCGTAATTTCGCCGCGGCCGATGATACGGCCGTTGACCATGACCTCGACGGGCTCGCCGATGCGGCGATCGAGTGCGATCGTTGCGCCCTCGCTGAGGTTCATGAGGCTGGAAACCTGCATCTGGGACGAGCCGAGCACGATCTGCAGATCGATCGGAATGTCCATGATGAGGTCCATGTTGGACTCCATCGCGCTGCCCGGGCGGGGTGCTTCGCCGAGATCGGCGGAGAAATCATTGCCGCCGCCGAAGTCGTTGCCGCCCCCGAAATCCGAGCCGCCGAAGCTTGCGCCACCGTCAAAATCGGAGGTGGCCGCCGTGCCGCCGAAGTCGGAGCTTCCGAAGTCGCCGCCGAAGGCAGCGAGCGGATCGTCCGTCGCGGCCAGATCTGTGCCGATCGAGCCGGTGGCATCCTTCTGAAGAACGCCGCGCAGATCGTCGATTGCCTGCTCCAGTTCCTGGTCGCCTGCATTGATAGAGGACATGATGTCGTCAGCGATGGGTGTTTTCTTCGGTGCCATATGACCACTATTCCATTCGAAACTTGCCTGAGGCTCGCCGCCCCTTACGCGTCATGCGTAAACTATCCGATGATGTGCTGGAGGAGCTCGTCCTCCGACCCGTAGGTATCCTTGACCCGGACCGTGTAGCGTGCGCCCGACCGGCCGAATTCGCAGACATAGAGATTGCGACCGTTCGCGTTGACCTCGACGCGTACATCGCCTGATTCGTTGAACGGGATGATGTCGCCGGCCTGCAGGCGGCTGATCGTGTCGAGCGTCTGGGCTTCGAGCCGGATGCGCGCCTCGAGCGTCACCTTGGAGCGTCGCACCTGCTCGCCGAGCTGCTCGCTCCATTCGACGCGGGTCTTGAGGGCGTTGGCGGCCTTGGGCGCCGAGATGGTCGACTTCAGGAGAACGCTCTGCGGGATGACGACGTGGAAGGTGGAGAGAACGGGGCCGATGCCGACGGCCATGTTGACCATGGCGACATGGCTGTTTTCCGAACCATCCTCGATTGCCTTGCGGGTTTCCGCATTGTGCGCATGGCCGAGATACGGTTCATAGCCGTTTGCGCCGGAAACGGCGGTCTTGAGCACGCTGGATATGCGGTCGAACATCATCGCGGCCAGGTCGAGCTCGATCTTGGAGAGGGGGCGTGCCTCCGGGTCCTCGATCGAATCGCTGACGGCGCCGAGCATGTTCTCGACGAGCGTGATGATCATCGGGCTGTCGCAGATCAGCGTGAAGCGATCGCACCAGTCGCGCAGCGAAGCGTCGCACATCGCCATGGCGCCGCCGAGGCCTTCGACGAGCGGACCGTACTTGCCTGTCTCGAAGCCGGCATAGGAGACCGCGACCTCGAAGCCGAGCTCGCTTTCCAGCATGTCGGGCAGGAACTCGGAGAAGATGTCACCGAGATTGGCACAGAGCTTCGAGATCGTCGCCGTGTCGCCGAGCTTGCCGGTCAGGCGGGCAAGCACGATCGGATCGAGGGACGGGGCAGTTGTCACGGTCGCTTCACTCATCACTTAGGCCGCCTTCGAGTCGCCGCCGCCGCCGGGATTCATCATTTCCTGCTCGACCGCGTCGATCGACGGGCGCTCGTAGGAAGAGATGGTCTTGCGGCCGTATTCCAGCGCCACCTGCGGCACGGAGCCGTTCATGTAGGCGAGCAGCGTCTGCTTGACGATGATGTAGAGGCGGTTCTGTTTCTCGCGCACCACCTTGATGTTCGTGGCGATCGGGGTGACGATCGAATAGGACAGGAAGATGCCGAGCATGGTGCCGACAAGGGCCGAGCCGATGAGGCCGCCCAGGACTTCCGGCGACTCGTTGATCTTGCCCATCGCCTTGATAACCCCGAGAACGGCGGCGATGATGCCGATGGCCGGAAACGCGTCACCCATGGTGGAGAGCGACTGGTAGGGCTTCATCTTGTCGCGCGTGATCGTCTGGATTTCTTCGTCCATCAGCGCCTCGATCTCGTGGGAGCGGGCGTTGCCGATGATGATGAGGCGGACATAGTCGCAGATGAAGGCCGTCAGTTCCTTGTTGGCAAGAACCGTCGGGGCCGACTGGAAGATCGGCGACTCGTCCGGATTGTCGATATGGGCTTCGATCTCGTTGCGCGACTTGGTGCGCAGATCCCGCATCAGGCTATAGAGCACGCCGAGCGTATCGAGATAGTGGCGCTCCTTGGGAACCTTGTGCTTGAACGCTTCCATAAGCGCCTTGCCGGTTTCCTTGATCACCTTCATCGTGTTCGCCACGATGAAGCCGCCGACGCCCGCGCCGCCGATGATCATGAGCTCGAAAGGCTGGTTGAGCACCTCCAGGTGCCCGCCCATGGCCATGAAGCCGCCCAGGACGCAGCCGATCGTAACGATAAGACCAATGATGATATTCATGAGCGCAGGTGTCCCAACACAATTCTGACCCTTGTGGAAATACGGTTCCAGCCTTGCGTGAGGCTGTACCAGACGGCCGGTTTGCGGATCAGGTTCGCGCAAGGAAAAACCCGCAGGATCATGGCTCATAACGGGCCATCGCGCCCTCTTGCATCTTGATCGGCGGGCTATCGTGACGACCACCTATACGAGCTACCAGTTGATTTCTTCCGACCTCCAGACATCGCTGAAGCGTGTTTCGGAGCAGCCGGACGTCAAGCGCGAGACGGAATACTACCTCGATAAGATCGGCGGCGTGAAATCGGTCGAAGACTTCTTCGCCGACAGCCGCCTCTACAACTACGTGATGAAGGCGCACGGCCTGGAGGACATGGCCTACGCCAAGGCCTTCATGCGCAAGGTGCTGACCGAAGGCGTCGACAACAAGGATGCGTTTGCCAACCAGCTCACCGATACGCGCTACAAGGCGCTGGCGGAGTCGCTGAATTTCGCCCGTCACGGCGAGGTTGCCACGCTGATGGAGAGCGCCCAGAAGGGCATCGTCGACAAATACACCCGCCAGACGCTCGAAGTCAGCGCCGGCGAGGACAATACGGGTGTTCGCCTCGCGCTCTATTTCGAGCGCATGGCGCCCTCCATCACCTCGGGCTATTCGATCATCGCGGACGATGCGATCGCGCAGGTTGTGCGTACCGCCTTGCAGCTTCCGGCGGAGTTCGCCGCCACCGATATCGATCGCCAGGCCGCCTATTACGAAGACGTCCTGAACCTCGAAGAGTTCAAGGACCCTTCGAAGGTCGGCAAGTTTCTCGAACGCTTCACCTCGATGTGGGAGCTCGAAAACCCGACGGGCAGCGCCGATTCGCTCGCCGCCTTCCAGCCGTCCGGCCTCATCGGCATTTCGACGGACCTGCTGCTTTCCATCAACAACCTGAAACTCGGAGGTCGCTGAGATGCAGACCGGGCTCTATGTATCGCTTTCGTCCCAGATTGCACTCGAACGCCGCCTGAACACGCTTGCCGATAACGTCGCGAACTCGACGACCGTCGGTTTCCGCGCGACCGAGGTGAAGTTCAACGAGGTCGTCAGCGACCAGAAGGTGGCCGACGTCGCTTTCGTATCGCAGGGCAACGAATTCATTTCGACCCGCGCCGGCGGCCTTACGGAGACCGGCGGCACGCTGGATTTCGCCATCAAGGGCGACGCCTGGTTCCAGGTCGAAACACCGTCCGGCCCGACGCTGACGCGCGACGGGCGCTTCACGCTGACCGATGCCGGAGAACTGGTGACGCTGAACGGTTATCCGGTGCTGGATGCTGGCGGCGGGCCGATCCAGATCGATGCGACCAACGGCGCAATCCAGCTCAGCGCCGACGGCCAGCTCAACCAGAACGGCCGACCGGTCGCCGCCCTCGGCCTCTTCGAAGCCGATCTGTCGGGCGGCTTCACGCGCGCCGGCAATAGCGGCGTCATCTCGAAAATCCCGCCGGAACCGGTGATCGACCGCATCGATGCAGGCGTGGTGCAGGGCTATGTGGAGGAATCCAACGTCAACGCCATCGGCGAGATGACGCAGCTCATCCAGGTCACGCGCGCCTTCGAAAGCATTGCCTCGCTGATGCGCGACAGCGAGGAATCGATGAACGAAGCGGTGCGCACGCTCGGCGGAAGCAAGTAAACCATGGCGGCGGAAACCAGGACCAACGAGACGCGCCTTCCGGAAGGCGGGCGCATGCTGAATGCGCTTGCGGGGCTGGTGAAGCGCTATTCCTCGCCGGAATTCTCGGTTGTCCATGGCGGGCATGTGCAGACCATCTCGGCCGGCAACTATACGGTCAGCGGCCTGTCGCGCCATGTGCGGCTCGGCGAATTCGTGGCCCACAGGAGCCCGACCGGCATTCATCTCGGCGAGGTCGTGCGTGTCGAACCCGACTCGGTCGTCGTCTGCCCGATCGAACCCGGCGAGCCGATCAGCATTCACGACACGGTCATTCGCAAGGGCGCCTTCCGCGTCGCGCCGACCACCTCCTGGTGCGGCCGCACCATCAACGCGCTGGGCGAACCGATCGACGGGCTCGGACCGCTCGTGCAGGGCGACGATCGCCGCTCCATCTACAATTCCGCCCCGCCCTCGATGACGCGCAAGCGTGTCGAAAAGGGGTTCAGTACGGGCGTACGCGCCATCGATATCTTTGCGCCGCTTTGCCTCGGTCAGCGCCTCGGCATCTTTGCCGGCTCCGGTGTCGGGAAATCCACGCTGCTCTCGATGCTTGCCCGCGCGGACGCTTTCGACAGGGTCGTCATCGCGCTGGTCGGCGAACGCGGCCGCGAAGTGCGCGAATTCATCGAGGACACGCTCGGCGACAACCTCGCGAAGTCCGTCGCCGTCGTCGCGACCAGCGATGAAAGCCCCATGCTGCGCAAGATGGCGCCGCTGACCGCCGTGACGATTGCCGAACACTACCGCGACCAGGGCGACAACGTGCTGCTCATCATCGACAGCGTGACGCGCTTTGCCCATGCGATCCGTGAAGTGGCGACGGCTTCGGGCGAACCGCCGATCGCCCGCGGCTATCCGGCCTCGGTTTTCACGGAGTTGCCGCGCCTCCTGGAGCGCGCGGGCCCCGGAGCGGAAGGCACCGGAAGCATCACGGCGATCATCTCGATCCTCGTCGACGGCGACAACCACAACGATCCGATCGCCGACTCGACGCGCGGCATTCTCGACGGCCATATCGTGATGGAGCGCAGCCTTGCCGAGGAGGGGCGCTATCCGCCGATCAACCCGCTCGCATCCATCTCGCGCCTCGCCCGCAAGGCCTGGACGCCCGACCAGGAAAAGCTGGTCTCGCGCCTGAAGGCGCTGATCCACCGCTTCGAGGAAACGCGCGACCTGCGCCTCATCGGCGGCTACCGCCCCGGCGGCGATCCCGATCTCGACATGGCGATCAAGCAGGTGCCGATCATCTACGAGGTTCTCAAACAGACGCCGGGTGAAAAGCCTGCCGCCGATTCATTCTCCGATCTTGCCATGGCGCTGAAGAACGCGGCCGGGCAGGGCGGTGCACCGGCCACGCGAAGGGGATGACAGTGACGGATTTCGATGCGGACGAGGCAGTGCAGCCACTCAAGCGGGCGGCGCGGCGCGGCTACAGCTTCGGCGACAAGATGCTTGCCGCCACTGGCGTGATGCTTGCGGCGATGGCCGCCTTCTTCCCCTGGTACGTCTTCCTCAATCCGGAAAAGTTTTCGGTGCCGGCGCTGTGGGAAGGCGCGACCCGCGACCTGCCGGAAACGCGCGCCAAGGAGGTGGTCAGCGTTTCGCCGGCCGCGATGGTCGACGACGACAAGGATCCGGCGCTCGAAGGCGTCGATCCGGTCGCGACCGCCAGCGCCACGGACGAGGGCAAGGAAACCAAGCTCGGGGCGCCGATCGATTCCGGCCTTGACCAGCCGCTGCCGGCAAGCAGCGGCTTCCGGTTGATGCATGTGGCGAACGGCCGGGCGCTGATCGAGGATGCGCGTGGCATGTACATCGTGCGCGTCGGCTCGATCCTGCCTGACAACAGCCGTCTTGCGACGCTGGAGCAGCGCGAGGGCGCGTGGGTCATCGTGACCTCCAACGGCGACGTCATCAAGCGCAACTGACGGACGGCGGGACGTCGCGTCCCGCTGCCGATTCGGCGGTGCCGGCTTGTGCAAGCCGCCTGCCCGCTCGCCGCGATGGTTGCGGCTGGAGCATATAAAACCCCGGAAATACAGGGACTTGCAGCTGCGCCGCAGCGGTGCAAGTCTGACGCAAGATTGGCTCCGTAGGTTCGCCTCGAACAAGGATGGAGCTTGTCATGCAACCGATACAACTGTTTGAACTGGCCTCGAAGCAAGCCGATTGGCTTTCGGTCCGCCAGAGTGTGGTTGCAGGCAACCTTGCCAACGCCAACACCCCCGGGTTCAAGGCGAAGGACGTAACTCCCTTTCAGGCGGTGCTCGAGACGACGGGCATCCGCATGGCGGCGACGCAGCCGGGCCATTTCACCGAAACCGAAATGGCCAGCCGTGTCATCGAGACCAAACCCACCGAAGAGATCGGCGTGCAGGAATCCGGCAACACTGTCGGGATTGCCGAGGAGCTCATGAAAGAGGGACAGGTCAAGCGTGACTTTGAGTTGAATGCCGGCCTCGTCAAGGCCTTTCATCGCATGATGCTGATGACAGTCAGAAGGTAAAAAATGGATCCGCTCGTAGCTTCATTGAAAGTCGCGGCCTCGGGACTTGAGGCGCAATCAACCCGCATTCGCATCGTATCGGAAAACCTGGCCAACGCCCGCTCGACGGGTGATGCTCCCGGTGCCGACCCGTTCCGCCGCAAGACGGTGACCTTCGCCTCCGAGCTCGACCGCGCAACCGGCGCATCGCTGGTGCAGGTCGAACGCCTCGGCGAAGACGAGGGCCAGTTCTCGACCGAATACGATCCCGGCAACCCGGCTGCCGACGAACAGGGCATGGTCAAGATGCCGAACGTCAACATGCTGGTCGAAATGGCCGACATGCGGGAAGCCAACCGCTCCTATGAAGCCAACCTGCAGAGCATCAAGCAGTCACGCGACCTGATCTCCGCGACCATCGACCTCCTGAGGGCCTCGCAATGATCGATAGCGTAACGGGCGTCAAATCGCTCTTCTCCACCAACGGTCTCTCGGGCGTCAACGAGACGTCCAGCACCGTTTCCGCCGCCGCCGCGCAGGGAACCGGCACGGGCATGAGCTTCGCCCAGGTGATGGGCGACATGGCCACCGAAATGACCAACTCGGTGAGGCTTGGCGAGACCAAGTCTTTCGAAGCCATACAGGGCAAGGCGACGACCCGTGAAGTGGTCGATGCCGTTATGAACGCCGAGCAGACGCTGCAGACCGCCATCGCCATCCGCGACAAGGTCGTCACCGCCTATCTCGAAGTCGCAAGAATGCAGATCTGAGGACCGGACATGAAAGCCCTTGCCATCGCCGCCACCGGCATGAACGCGCAGCAGACCAACCTTGAAGTCATCGCGAACAACATCGCGAACATCAACACGACCGGCTTCAAGCGCGCCCGCGCCGAATTCTCCGACCTTCTCTACCAGACCGAGCGCGCCGCAGGCGTGCCCAACCGCGCCAACCAGGCCGTGGTGCCGGAAGGCGCCATCGTCGGTCTCGGCGTCAAGACCGCGGCCGTGCGTAACCTGCACCTTCAGGGCGGCCTCGTCTCCACCGGCAACTCCTTCGACATGGCGCTGATCGGTCGCGGCTGGTTCCAGGTCCAGGCGGCGGACGGGACCACGCTCTATACCCGCGCCGGCGCCTTCAACACGAACGCCGACGGCCAGCTGGTCACCCTCGACGGCTATACGGTCGGCAATGGCGCTGCAATCAACATCCCGCAGGAGGCGACCGAAGTCACCGTCAGCAAGTCGGGTCAGGTCTATGCCACGGTCGATGGTCAGCAGCAGCTCGCCGGCGAGATCACGCTGGCGTCCTTCGTCAACGAGGCGGGTCTTGAACCGCTCGGTGAAAACCTTTTCCGCGAAACCGCCGCGTCCGGTCCCGCGACCGAAGGCACGCCGGACGAGGGGGGCTTCGCCTATATCCAGCAGAACTACCTCGAAGCCTCCAACGTCGACCCGGTCAAGGAAATCACCGACCTGATCTCGGCCCAGCGCGCCTACGAGATGAACTCCAAGATCATCCAGGCAGCCGACGAAATGGCAGCCGTGGTCAGCAAGAACCTGAGATAACAACCGGACAGAACGCGGGGAACATGATGTTTCGCCTGATAGCAGCCCTTCGCAGAGCAAAGACCCTCTCGGCCTCGCGCCACGCGGCCCTCGCCGCGTGCGCCGTGCTCGCCGGTCTTTTCGCGGCCGACGCGGCCTTTGCCGATGCGCGCATGGCCGTCGTGCCGAAACGCACGATCTATCCCGGCGAGGAAATCCAGGCGGGCCTGCTCGAAGAGGTCGAGGTGACCAATCCGAACATCGTGAAAGGCTATGCCGAAAACATCGGCCAGGTCGATGGTCTCATCACGAAGCGCACGCTCATTGCGGGCCGCGTCATCCTCGTCTCGGCGCTGCGTGAGCCCTTCGCCGTTTCCCGCGGCACTACCGTCCAGCTCATCTTCGACAACGGTTCGCTGATGCTCCGGGCCGCCGGCACGCCGCTTCAGGATGCCGCGATCGGCGAGCTCATCAAGGTTCGCAACAAGGATTCCGGCGTGGTCGTGTCAGGCACGGTCATGGAAGACGGAACGGTACATGTGGTGGCACGATGATGCAGCTTTTCTTCCGTCGCGTCGTTGCCGCGCTCGCGTGTTTCATGCTCGCCGCCGGCCCGGCATTGCCGGCCGCCCGTATCAAGGACGTCGCCTCTTTGCAGGCTGGCCGTGACAACCAGCTCATCGGCTACGGCCTCGTCGTCGGCCTTCAGGGCACGGGCGACAGCATGCGCGCCTCGCCGTTCACCGAACAGTCCATGCGCGCGATGCTGCAGAATCTCGGCATCTCCATGGTCGGCACGCAGACGCGCGCCAAGAACATCGCAGCCGTGCTCGTCACCGCCAATCTACCGCCTTTCGCAAGCCCGGGCAGCCGCATCGACGTGACGGTCGGCTCGCTGGGCGATGCGGCCTCGCTGCGCGGTGGCACGCTCGTCATGACCTCGCTCTCGGGCGCTGACGGCCAGATCTACGCGGTGGCGCAAGGCTCCATCGTCGTGACCGGCATCAGCGCCGGCGGCGAAGCCGCGACGGTGCAGCAGGGTGTCACAACCGCCGGCCGCGTGCCGAACGGCGCGATCATCGAGCGCGAACTTCCGTCGCGCTTCAAGGATTCGTCCGATCTCGTTCTGCAATTGCGCAATCCGGACTTCTCGACCTCCGTCGGCATGGCCGATGCGATCAACCGGTACGCGGCTGCCCAATATGGCAATCCGATCGCCGAATCGCGGGATTCGCAGTCGGTCTTTATCGCCAAGCCCAAGATGGCCGACCTTGCCCGCCTGATGGCCGATATCGAAAACCTCGTCATCGAGACGGACGTGCCGGCGCGCGTCGTCATCAACGAGCGAACGGGCACGATCGTCATCGGCCAGGATGTGCGCATCTCGCCCGTTGCGGTCAGTTATGGAACGCTCACCGTGCAGGTCAACGAAATGCCCAAGGTCATCCAGCCCGAACCCTTCTCCAGGGGCGAGACGGCGATCGAGCCGAGCACCGACATCCTTGTCCAGCAGGACGGCGGGCAGGTTGCCCTGCTCGACGGCTCCAGCCTCCGCTCTCTCGTTTCGGGGCTGAACAGTATCGGCGTCAAGCCTGACGGTATCATCTCGATCCTGCAGAGCATCAAGACGGCGGGCGCCCTCCAGGCAGAACTGGTGCTGCAATGACGACCATGACCCTTTCCACCCTTGCCCGCAGGTTCGCCTTGCCGCTCGCCGGCTTCGTGATGATGGCGATTCCCGGCGCCTTCGCCGAGGAGCGCCCGGTCATCACGACCACGAATGCCAGTGCCGACGAAATCCGCGCGTTCTGCACCAACATTGCCGACGCGGCGCGCGACCAGCGTTATCTCCTGCAGAAGCAGGAGCTGGAAACCCTCCAGAAGGACGTCGACGAGCGCATCAAGGTACTGGAAGCCCGGCGCGCCGAATACGAGGACTGGCTGAACCGCCGCAATGCTTTCCTGAAGCAGGCCGAAGGCGGGCTCGTCGAGATCTATCGCAAGATGAAGCCCGATGCGGCCGCAGCCCAGCTTGCCGAGCTCAACCCGCAGATTGCTTCGGCGATCGTCATGAAGCTCCCGCCGCGCCAGTCGAGCACCATCCTCGGTGAAATGCCGGCCGACAAGGCCGCGCTGCTCACCCGCATCATCGCCGTCGCGGGCGACCCGAACACGTCAAAGGACCCGTCATGAAGAAGATCGCCTCTGCGCTTGCCGTTGCGCTGGCATTGTCGAGCTGCTCCAGCCAGGCCCTCAAGGAGATCGGCAAGGCGCCGTCGATGAGCCCGATCGGCAGCGGGCTGAACTATGCCGAAACGCCGCAGATGGCGATGTATCCCAAACAGCCGCGCACGGCGGTTGCCGGCTATTCGATCTGGAGCGACCAGCAGTCGGCGCTCTTCAAGGATTCGCGCGCCTTCAAGGTCGGCGACATCATGACGGTCAACATCCGGGTCAACGATCGGGCGAGCTTCGACAACAAGACGGACCGCTCGCGCACCAACAAGAGCGGCATGAATTTCGGCCTCGGCGGTTCCGGCAACAACTTCAAGGTCGATACCGAGGGCGACCTGACCTACGGCTCCTCGACCAGCACCAAGGGTGACGGCTCGACCGAGCGTGCCGAGCGGCTGAACCTGCTCGTCGCCGCCGTCGTGACCGGCGTCATCGAGAACGGCAACCTCCTGATCAGCGGCTCCCAGGAAGTGCGCGTCAACCACGAGCTTCGCATCCTCAACGTCGCCGGCATCGTGCGGCCGCAGGATGTCGATTCGAACAACCAGATCTCCTACGAGAAGATCGCGGAAGCCCGCATCTCCTACGGCGGCCGCGGTCGCCTGACCGAAGTGCAGCAGCCGCCATGGGGCCAGCAGGCCGTCGACCTGTTCTCGCCGCTCTGACGCGGGCAGGCCCAGTAAACCGGGAAGAAAGACATGGCGGAAGAAGAAAAGGTCGTCACGGAAAAGAAGCCGTCGATCGTCATCACCATCGCGATCATCGCCGTCCTGACGCTATTTGCCGGCGGCGGCGGCTGGGTGGTGGGCAACATGCTTGCCCCGCCGCCAGCCGAGAAACCGGCCGAGGAAGCCGCCAAGGCGGAACCTGCCGCGGGCGGTCATGGCGAAGGCGGCAAGGCCGAAGCCGGCGAAGAGGTCCCGCATATTTCGACGGCAGCGAACGGCATCGTGCTGCTCGATCCGATCACCAGCAACCTTGCCTACCCCTCGGAGAACCGCGTCCGGCTCGAAGTGGCGCTGATGTTCAAGGGGGTCGCGGACGTCAAGCTCGCCGAAGAAGTCCACCAGGATATCATGGCCTATATGCGCACGGTCACGCTGCAACAGGTGCAGGGGCCCCGCGGTTTCCAATATCTACGGGACGACCTGCAGGAGCGGGTTGACCTCAGGTCCGAAGGGCGCGTAACCAACGTCATGTTCCGGACCTTTGTGATCGAATGATTCGAGCCCTTCTGACCTTCGTCGCCATGATGGCGATGACCGGCATGGCCTATGCCCAGCAGCAGTTGCAGCTGCCGGGCAACCTTCTCAATGCGCCTGTCGACGGCTCCGTCGCCTCCTGGATCATCCGCACCTTCGGATTGCTCACCATCCTGTCGGTTGCCCCTGGCATCCTGATCATGGTCACGAGTTTTCCGCGCTTCGTCATCGCCTTCTCGATCCTGCGCTCCGGCATGGGGCTGGCGACGACGCCATCCAACATGATTCTCGTGTCGCTGGCGCTGTTCATGACCTTCTACGTCATGGCACCCACCTTCGACCGGGCCTGGCAGAACGGTATCGAACCGCTCATGGCCAACCAGATCGACGAGACCGAGGCCGCCAAGCGGATCGCCGAACCCTTCCGCGAATTCATGGTCGCCAACACCCGCGACAAGGACATCGAGCTTTTCATCTCGCTTGCCGAAGAGCGTGGCCAGACCGTCGTCGAGAACAACATCGCGGATCTGCGCGTCGTCATTCCGGCCTTCATGATCTCGGAAATCCGCCGCGGCTTCGAGATCGGCTTCCTCGTCGTGCTGCCCTTCCTCGTCATCGACATGATCGTTGCCACCATCACCATGGCCATGGGCATGATGATGCTGCCGCCGACCTCGATTTCGCTGCCCTTCAAGATCCTGTTCTTCGTGCTGATCGATGGCTGGAATCTGCTCGTGGGCAGCCTCGTTCGATCCTTCAATTAGACCTTCTTAACTATACATTCTTACCCGTCATTAACCCTGTTTTTCAATGGGTTGAATGCCCCTTGCCGATTTAAGGAGTTGGCAAGGATTGGCTGCGAGTTTTGGCATCACACGACGGGTTTGGTATCCCTCTGGATGTCTGGAGAAACCGAGTTGGCATGATGCCGAACCGCCGTAACCGGTAAGTAGCAGTCCGGTATGTCCCCATCAGTATTTCGTTCAAAGGGACAACTAGAATGTCGAGCATTCTCACCAACACCTCCGCAATGGCAGCTCTCCAGACGCTGCGCACGATCAACAACGACATGGAAACGACGCAGGGCCGCATCTCGTCCGGCGAGCGCGTTGGCGCGGCCAAGGACAACGCTGCCTACTGGTCGATCGCGACCACCATGCGCTCGGACAACGCAGCCCTCTCGGCTGTTCAGGACGCTCTCGGCCTCGGCGCTGCGAAGGTTGACGTCGCTTACGGTGGTGTCGAAGCTGCCATCGACGTCGTCAAGACGATCAAGCAGAAGCTCGTCACTGCGACGGAGCAGGGCGTTGACAAGGTCAAGGTCCAGGAAGAAATCACCCAGCTGCAGGACCAGCTGAAGAGCATCGGCGCTTCCGCCACGTTCAACGGCGAAAACTGGCTCGCTGGCGGCAATGCCGACGGCACGGTCGTTACCGGCTTCGTCCGTGGCGACGACGGCACGGTCAAGGTCACGACGGCAAGCTACGACTCCGCGACCAACGCCCTGTTCGGCGCCTATGACCCGTCCACCGGCGAAGTCGACGACAGCACGGGCTACATGGCCGACACGCTCGCCATCGAGCTGACGGACGCCACCACGGACGCTGAAGTTGCCGGCCACCTCGACACGATCGAAACCGCTCTGACCAACCTCAGCACGGTCGGCTCGAACCTCGGTTCGCTCTCCATGCGCATCGGCCTGCAGGAAGACTTCGCCTCGAAGCTTTCCGACGCGCTCGAGAAGGGCGTAGGCCGACTGGTCGATGCCGACATGAACGAGGAATCGACCCGCCTGAAGGCCCTGCAGACCCAGCAGCAGCTCGCCATCCAGTCGCTGTCGATCGCGAATTCCAACTCGCAGAACATCCTCTCGCTCTTCCGTTAAGAAACGGACGGGAGACGGCGCGAAGGCTGACCGCGCCAGATCCCACAAAAAGGCCGCGTCCGGAAACGGGCGCGGCCTTTTTTCGTTTTTCTTTCGCGTTAAAGAATTCCTTAACCTTATTGCGGTTTTCTAAGCCCATCGAAACGGTGGGTTAACCAAGAAACTTAACCGGTTAGCAGGCATGATGCTGACCACCGTTTACCGGTAACATCCGGAATGCCCTTCCTCAGTCAGCCACTCAAGGGGCACGCATCACATGACCAGCATTCTGACCAACGTCGCGGCAATGTCCGCTCTCAACACCCTGCGTTCGATCGGCAACGATATGGAAACCACGCAGGGCCGTGTTTCCTCCGGCATGCGCGTCGGTGAAGCCGCAGACAACGCTGCCTACTGGTCGATCGCGACCACCATGCGCTCCGACAACATGGCCCTCTCGGCCGTTCAGGACGCTCTCGGCCTTGGCGCCGCAAAGGTGGACACCGCCTATGCCGGTATGGAAGCCGCCATCGACGTCGTAAAGGAAATGAAGAAGAAGGTTACGGCGGCGACCGAACAGGGCGTCGACAAGGCCAAGGTTCAGGAAGAAATCAAGCAGCTCCAGGAGCAGCTGGTTTCGATCGCTTCGGGCGCTGCCTTCAACGGCCAGAACTGGCTCGTCTTCGACAGCACCGCTGCCGACGCCGTCTCTGACAAGACGATCGTTTCGGGCTTCGTCCGCGACGCCTCGGGCACCGTCAAGGTCAACACCACCACCTACACGCTCGACGAACTGACCGCCGACGGCCAGAACGTTCTGTTCGGCACCGTTGACACGGACGACTACACGCAGAGCGCCGGCGGTATCCTCGGCACGGCTGGCGATGACATCGACCCGACCACCAACACCTACACGATCACCGACACGGTCGTCACGCTCGACATCTCGGCCTTCGACGATGCCGAAATGGGCGAAGCGCTGAACCTGACGGAAGCCGCCATCCAGCTGATGACCAAGGCTGCCTCGCAGCTCGGCTCGATCTCCATGCGCATCGACCTGCAGGAAGATTTCGCCAACAAGCTGACGGACGCCATCGACAGCGGCATCGGCCGCCTGGTCGACGCCGACATGAACGAAGAGTCGACCCGCCTGAAGGCCCTTCAGACGCAGCAGCAGCTGGGCATCCAGTCGCTCTCGATCGCCAACTCCTCGGCAGAAGGCATCCTCCAGCTCTTCCGTTAATCGGAAGACGAGCTCCAGATCCTTCGAAGATTTCGCAAGGCCCCGGTTTATCCGGGGCCTTCGTGTTTCAAGCCAGAGCAATTCCAGCAAAAGCGTGACGTGGTCTTGCCTGTGGAATTGCGGCGATGCGCCTTGCCGCTCAGAGAGGCGGATGCAGGAAGGCCGACATGGCGGCGTCCTCGCCCCGACGAGCGAGATAGAGCCGGGCGGTGTCGAGCGCTTCGCGAATGGTCACGTCCATGTCGAGGTAACGATAGGTGCCGAGACGCCCGACGAACGTGACGTCCTTTTCCTGTTCGGCGCGCCCGACATAGTCGGCGAGCTGCGCCTTTTCCTCGACGAGACGGATCGGATAGTAGGGAATATCCTCAGGCCCGCAGGCGCGCGAAAATTCGCGGTAGCAGACCGAACCCTTGTGCTCCTCCCAGGGCGAGAAGTGCTTGTGCTCGGTGATGCGGGTATAGGGCACGGCGACGTCGCCGTAGTTCATCACCGCGCAGCCCTGATAATCGCCGTCATAGGTGAAGCGCTCGAAGTCCAGCGTGCGGTAACCGAGCCGGCCGAGCTCGTAGTCGAAATAGCCGTCGAGCGGGCCGGAATAGAAGACATGAGCATAGCCGGCCACCTGGTCGCGCCGGAAGCTGGTCTCGAGCGAAACATGAATGTTGGGATGGTCGAGAATGCCCTCGATCATCTCGGTGTAGCCGTTTGCCGGCATGCCCTGGAATTTGTGGAAGAAGTAGTTGTCGTCGTAGTTGAAGCGCACGGGCAGGCGCTTCAGGATCGAGGCCGGCAGCTCGGTCGGCGAGCAGCCCCACTGCTTCTGCGTATAGCCCTTGAAGAAGGCTTCGTAGAGATCGTTTCCGACGAAGCGCAGCGCCTGCTCCTCGAAGGTCTGCGGATCCACGATCGTCTTGTCGGCCTGCTCTTCGAGGAAGACGCGGGCCTCGTCGGGCCGGAACGTCTTGCCGAAGAACTGGTTGATCGTGTGCAGGTTGACGGGCAGCGAGAAGACCTGGCCGCCGCTCGTCGTCTTTACCCGGTTCTTGTAGGGCATGAAGGTGGTGAAACCGTTCACATAGTCCCAGACCTCGGCATCGTCGGTATGGAAGATGTGCGGGCCGTAGACATGCACCATCACGCCCGTCGCGTCGTCGCGCACGGTGTGGCAATTGCCGCCGATGTGGTTGCGCGCATCGATGATCTCGACCTTGCAGCCTTCCTGCGCGAGTTCCCGGCCGATGACGGCGCCGGAAAGTCCGGCGCCGACGATGAGAATCTTTTCTTTCACGGTCATGCTATCCCATCCTGCAAAATGTCTGGCCCGCGTGCGCTCAGCCGGCTGCGCGCAACATCGGCTTTTCGGTTTCCGGGAAGAGACGCGAGCGCATCAGGGCCTCATAGGCCTTGATGAGCGGGGTCGGATCCCAGCCGCGTTCCTGCGGACCGAAGCTCAGGTGGCTGACGGTGAAATCGGAATAGATCGCCGAAGGGCGGCCGAGGAAGGTAGGCACGCCGATGGTGAGCGCATGCTCGTCGTCTCCCTGCGGCAGCGCCATGTGCAGAAGGTCGCGGCCGAGCCAGGCGATGAAGTTGATCGACTGCCGCTCGGTCCAGTCGATGGCCGGCTGGGGGAGGGCAAGCGTGCGCCCGTCCTCGCCGAGGAAGTAGCCGTGCAGCTTGGCCGCGCGTTCGGCGCTTTCCCAGAGGGTGCCGCCGAAGCCGCCCGGCGGGCGCTCGAAGTCGCCGACGGATGCCGGGATCGATCCCGCCGCCTGCTGGAGATAGGCGCAGACGCCGTTGTTCACAACATTGGCGGAGACGACGAAATAGTGCGGGTTGGCCCGGCGGAACTGGATGTAGCCATCGAGCTTCTCGATATCGAGATAGACGATATCGTCGTCGCATTTCAGGAAGACCGCGTCTTCGAACTCTTCGAAGCGCGTCGCGTAGTAGTCGTAGGCCTGATAGTAGGGCAGCTGCTCGTTCGGATTGCCGATATAGCGGCGCGTGCGCGCATCGACATCGCAGAGTTCGAGGTCGGCGCCCCAGCCGCCGCGGACATGCACGGTGCCGCCGGCGGAGAGGTCGACCTCCGGCCAGGTGCCGACGGTCACGTCATTGATGCGCAGGATCGGCGCACCGGCCGGATCGATCGAAAGCGTCACGTCATTGGGTCGGCCGGGTGAAAGGATGCCGGGCGTCGGCTGGCTCCAGAGCGTCTGTTCGTTGCTGCGGTCGAAATGCGCGAGCTGCTCGCGGCCGATCTTGCGCAGGACCGAATGGGTGTTCTTCCAGCCGCCGACCGCGATCTCATAGCATTCGTGCGGGCGGTCGTTCGGGACGACGGCGATGTGCAGGTCGTGACGGATGCGGGCGCTGGCGCGGAACGAGACGCCGGGCGAGACGGTTCCGGCGCTCTGGTAGGGCACCTTCGAGCCCATATAGCGGGCGGGACCGAATTCGCGGGTCACCCAGGCATGATCGTCGGCCGAGCGGGTGAAGTCCCAGATGTGCCACTCGTCGATGATCCCGAGGTCCAGCGCGCGGCGAATATATTGCGTGAGGATTTCCATCCTCGTCTGCCGTCCGGCAAAGGTCACCAGGATAACTGGGGTCATGCGATCCTCGTCGTTCAGAGCGGTTCGTGTTGTCGATCGGGGTGCAACCGGAAATCAGCCGGCGGCACCCTTCCAAAGGCGGGCGTCGGGCGTCAGCGGCGCATGTTCGTCCATCAGCTTCAACTGATCGAGGTAACGCTGCCGGTAGGCCTGTTCGCTTTCGAATTCGATGTTGGCGGCGGCAAGCTCGGCGCCGACTTCATAGTAGACGGCGAGATTGCGCAGGTCCGGCACCGGCGTTTCACCGCGCTCGGCCGCACCCTGCATCTGCCAGAACAGCGCTTCGAGCCGGCGGACAAGGCCGTCCATGTCGCGCAGCGCGCAGGTTTCCCGCTGGTCCTGCAAGGACTGGCGGATCGTGGCGAGGCTCGCGGGGTTCTTGGCGAAGGCGATCGCCTTGCTCACATAGTCCTCCGGGCCGTTGCAAATAAG
The DNA here is from genome assembly GCF_024704725.1 of Shinella sp. CPCC 101442. GTDB lineage: Bacteria > Pseudomonadota > Alphaproteobacteria > Rhizobiales > Rhizobiaceae > Shinella. The sequence continues at coordinate 681,600 of NZ_JALIQS010000004.1, forward strand.
CTCGGGAATGCCCGCGGCCGAGACGATGCTGGCGCAGAAGCGCGAGGCGAAGCTCTTGCCCGGCACGGTCAGCACGGGAAGGCCCTGGGTGATCGCGTCGGCGGCGGTCGAGTGCGCGCCGTAGGGGAAGGTGTCGAGGAAGAGGTCGGCAAGGCCGATGCGGGCCAGGTGATCCGGGTTCTGCACCTTGCCGGCGAAGATCAGCCGATCCGGTGAAACGCCGGCTTGCTGGGCCATCTGCTTGACACGCTCGTTGACGCTGTCGTCACCGACGAGCAGCCAGAGAACGCTGCCTGGCGTGGCGAGCAGGATCGCCATCCAGCGGGAGAAGCACGAGGCCGAGATCTTCTGCATGCCGTTGAAGCTTGCAAAGACGAAGGCATTTTCGGGCAGGCCGACCGAGGCGCGTGTCGGGCGCGCATTGACGGTGCGCTTGCGGTCCACCGGCTGGTTGCAGGGGATGCGCAGGACCTTTTCCGTATAGTACAGCTCGTTTTCCGGCGGCACGATGAAGTCGTCGGCGATCATGTACTGGTGGTACGGGCTCGCCATCGAACCGGGGTAGCCGCAGAAGTTCACGATGACAGGCGCCGGTCGATAGGCGAAAATCTTCGTGCGCGCGTGTTTGGTGTAGCCGTTGACATCAATGAGGATGTCGATTTCGTCGGCGGTGATCTGGCGGGCGGCATCGATGTCGCTGAGCTTGGTGATGTCGCGCCAATGATCGACGGCGTCTTTGATGCGGGCTTGCGTGTGGTCGATCGGGGCCGGTTCGCCACAGTAATAGGCGAAAATCTCGACATTCGACTTGTTGTGCACCTCCAGCACTTCGCTGAGCGCGAAGCCCACGGCGTGCTGGCGCAGGTCCGAGGAGACATAGCCGACGCGCAGGCGTTGGCCGGTTCCGGATTTCTGGCGCACGGGCTTGCGCACGAAACCTCGGGTATCCGGCCGGCCGACGGTGGCGGTGCAGTAGCGATGCGCCTTGGCGAGCTGGAAAAGCGGGTCGTCCGCATAGCAGGCGATCGTCATGGAGGACATGGCGTCCATGAACTGCCGGCTCGTGATGTGGATGTTGGGCGTGATGACCGGCCACTTGACCTGGCGCATGCGCAACGAAATCCAGTGCTGCGCGGCCTCGGTGCGGTGCGGCAGCAGCTCCATGGCCTGCCAGAGCGCGGCTTCCGCCTCCTCGAGCTTGCCCGCCCCTTCAAGCACACGGCCGATATGCTGCAGCACGAGGTGGCGGTGGTTGATCCGGTCGGGCGTCACGTCATTGGTCGTGTCGACATAGCTGCGCCATTGCAGCACGGCCTGGCCGGTCAGTCCGCAGTCTTCAAGCGTGCGGCCGAGATTGACATGGGCCTGGCCGAAATCCGGATTGATCTTGAGCGCCGCGCGGAGCGCATTCAGCGTGCCTGCGATGTCGCCAGCCTTTGACAGCGAAACCCCGTAGTTGAAATAGGCCAGGTGCAGGAGCGGATTGGCATCGTTGAAGGCAATCCACGTCTTGTAGAGCTCGATGGCCTGCGCCGCCTGTCCGGCTGCCGCAAGGCCCTCGGCCATCTGGAAGAGCTCGGCGAGCGAAAGCTGCTGGGTGCGGGCGCGGCCCAGAACGCTGGCAAGCGCTGCGTTCGGATCGGGAACGATGGGGGTGCTGACAGTCATGGCCATCCTGCGGCAAGGCGGCCTTTCGGCCGGGCGGTTGAACGACTCGCAATGAGCTCGTCTGCCTTGCTACCGGAGTTGACTTGCGTCGGGCTGATCGTTTTGCGGGAAAACCGGGTGCTTCGACCCCAAAACGAAAAGGCGGCGCGGTTGGAGCCGCGCCGCCTCGTTTCGGTTTCCGGCGTCCTTATCAGACGTCGTTGTAAGCTGCGATGACCGCTTCGACCTGCGCGCTGTTGAGGGCGGCAATCTGCTGGCTCGTGAAGGCTTGGGCCTGCGTGGAGTCCAGGGCGGCGATGTCGTCCGTGGAGAGACCCGGCAGGGCCTTCACGTTGATCGCTGCGATCTCGTCGGTGGTGAAGGTCGCGATCTCGTCCGAGTCCATCGCATCGAGGGCGGCGGAGGAGAGAGCGGCGATCTGCGTCGAGGTCAGCGCTTCGATCTGGTCGGACGTCAGCGTTGCCACCTGATCGGTGCTGAGGGCAGCGATCTGGGTCGAGGTCAGGGCTGCGATCTGGTCGCTGTCGAAGGATGCGAGTGCATCGGTCGAAAGCGACTTGACCTGGTTGGCCGTCAGGGCGGCGACCTGGCCGCTCGTCAGACCATCGACCTGGGTCGAGGAGAGTACGGCAACCTGCGTCGTCGTCAGCGAGGCGACCTGACCGGTGCTGAGGGCACCGACCTGATCGGTCGAGAGGAAGGACACGATGTCGGTCGACAGGCCGGCCAGAACCTTGGTGCTGATGGCGGCGACTTCATCCGTCGAGAACGTTGCGATCTCGTCGGAAGCCATGGTGTCCAGCGCTGCGGCGCTGAGGGCTGCGATCTGCGTGCTGGTGAGCGCCGCGACCTGATCCGAAGTCAGGGTCTTGACCTGATCGGTGGTGAGCGAAGCGACCTGCTTGGACGTCAGGACCTCGATCTGGGTGCTTTCCAGCGATGCGACCGCATCGGTGGAGAGTGCCGCGACCTGGGTGGCCGTCAGGGCGACAACCTGGTCGGTCGTGAGGCCATCGAGCTGATCGGAGATCAGGCTTGCGACCTGAGTCGTGGTCAGAGCGGCGACCTGAGCCGTGCTGAGGGCAGCGACCTGGTCACTTCCGAAGTTGCCGAGAGCAGCCGTGGAGAGGGCAGCCAGCACCTTGGTGGAGATGGCGGCGATTTCATCCGTGGTGAACTTGGCGATCTCGTCGGACTGCATCACACCCAGCGCTGCTGCACTGAGGGCTGCGATCTGGGCGCTGCCGAGGGCTTCGACCTGATCCGAAGTCAGGATATCGACCTGATCGGTGGTGAGGGCTGCGACCTGCTTGGACGTCAGCGCGGCGATCTGGTCGCTGTCGAGCGATGCGATGGCATCGGTCGTGAGCTTCACGATCTGCGCAGCCGTCAGGGCAACGATGTTGTCGGAGGTCAGGCCATCGACCTGGTCCGAGGTCAGGATGCCGATCTGGGCCGTGGTCAGGGCTGCGACCTGCTTGCTGCTGAGGGCGGCAATCTTGTCGCTGTCGAGGTTGGCGATCGTGTCGGTCGAAAGGGCAGCCAGCACCTTGGTGGAGATGGCGGCAACTTCGTCCGTCGTGAAGGTCGCGATCTCGTCCGACTCCATGGTGTCCATGGCGGCGGCGCTGAGGGCGGCGATCTGGGTGGACGTCAGGGCTGCGACCTGATCCGAGTTCAGGGTCTTGACCTGATCGGTGGTCATGCCGGCGATCTGCTTGGTCGTGAGCGCAGCGACCTGGTCGCTGTCGAACGATACGATGGCATCGGTCGCAATCGCCGCGATCTGCTTGACCGTCAGGGCTGCGACATTGGCCGTCGTCAGGCCGTCGACCTGGTCGGAGGTCAGGACGCCGATCTGGGCCGTGGTCAGGGCTGCGACCTGCTTGCTGCTGAGGGCGGCAATCTTGTCGCTGTCGAGCTTGGCGATCGTGTCGGTCGAAAGGGCAGCCAGGACCTTGGTGGAGATGGCGGCGATTTCATCCGAGGAGAAGGTCGCGATCTCATCCGAGGACATGGTGTCGAGAGCAACGGCGCCGAAGGCGGCGATCTGCGTCGACGTCAGGGCTGCGGCCTGGTCGGAGGTGAGGGCATCGGCCTGATTGGTGGTGAGGGCTGCGATCTGCTTGGCCGACAGGGCTGCGACCTGGTCGGTCGAGAGCGTTGCGACGGCGTCGCTCGAGATCACGGCGACCTGCTTGGCCGTGAGCGCGGTGATGTTGGCGCTGGAAAGACCTGCAAGCTGGTCGGAGGTCAGCTTCGACACCTGATCGGTGGTGAGCGCTGCGAGCTGCTTGGAGTTCAGGGCACCGATCTTGTCGCTGTCGAAGTTGGCGATCGTGTCGGTGGAGAGGCTTGCCAGGACCTTGGTGGAGATGGCGGCGACTTCGTCCGTCGAGAAGGTCGCGATCTCGTCCGATTCCATCAGGTTGAGGGAAGCGGCGCTGAGGGCGGCGATCTGGGTGGACGTCAGGGCAGCGACCTGATCCGAGTTCAGGATTTCGACCTGAGCGGTGGTGAGGGCTGCAACCTGCTTTGCCGAGAGAGCGGCGATCTGATCGCTGTCGAGCGATACGACGGCGTCCGTCGATATGGCGGCGACCTGCTTGGTCGTCAGGGCTGCCACACCCGAAGTCGTCAGGCCGTCGATCTGCGCGGAGGTGAGAACGCCGACCTGGGCGGTGGTGAGCGAAGCGATCTGCTTGGAGGAGAGGGCGCCGATCTGGGCGCTGTCGAAATTGGCGATCGCGTCGGTGGAGAGAGCGGCCAGAACCTTGGTGGTGATGGCGGCGACTTCATCCGTCGTGAAGGTTGCGATTTCGTCGGAAGCCATCGTGCCGAGTGCAGCGGCGCTGAGGGCGGCGATCTGCGTGCTCGAAAGGGCTGCGACCTGGTCGCTGTCCAGGATGGCGACCTGGTCGGTCGAAAGGGCGGCGACCTGCTTGGCCGTGAGGGCCGCGATCTGGTCGCTGTCAAGCGACTTGACGGCATCGGTGGAGAGGGCCGCAACCTGCTTTACGGTGAGGGCCGAAACCTGGCCGCTCGTCAGGCCTGCGACCTGATCGGAGGTCAGGACGGAAACCTGGGCCGAAGTCAGCGAGGCGATCTGCTTGGAGGAGAGAGCGCCAAGCTGGTCGCTGTTGAAGTTGGCGATGGCGTCGGTGGAGATCTGCGCCAGAACCTTGGTGGAGATGGCGGCGACTTCATCCGAGGTGAAGGTCGCGATTTCGTCGGAAGCCATCACGCCCATGGCAGCGGCGCTGAGAGCGGCGATCTGCGTCGACGTCAGCGCATCGACCTGTTCGCTGTTGAGCTGTGCGACCTGCGCCGTGCTGAGCGCGTTCATCTGGGTCGAGTTGAGGCCGACGATGTTGGTCGAGCTCAGCGCGTCCATCTGCGAGAGGGTGAGGCCGGTGATTGCGGCGGCGGTGACGGCGCTGAGCTGCGTCGAAGAGAACGCGGCAACGTCGTCCGTTTCGAAGGCGGCGATCTGCGTCGAGCTCAGCGCCTTGATCTGGGTGCTCGTAAGCGCCGCGATGTCGGTCGTGGTGAGGTTCTGGATCGCAGTCGACGAAAGCGCCTTGATCTGGTTGATCGAGAGAGATGTAACGATTGAAGTCATGAACGCGCCCTTGATGGTTGGCTGTCCACAAACGTCATGTCCCTGCGAGTCGACGTCGCGAAAGGCCCGGCACGGTCCTTCCACGGAAGACTCAGCATGTCCTGCGCTTGCTGCAGCGTTGCACGTCCGTTCGGACCCGTTATTGGCGACGCAATTCGGGTGTCCCGACGGACGATTCAATGTTTACTTGGAACATGACTCGAACGAGCCAGCGCATCGGAAGGGCATCATGCTTCCGGAGCCGTATCTCGGCTCCGATCCCTACGCCAGTGGTTGCAAGCACCCGGAGGGGTATTACTCTTACAACTAATGAAAGTTCTAAGCAGCAAGTTCTAAAAATGCGTTAACGGGATGCAACACATCCTTGCATTTTTTTTCAGCTTTCGACCCGTCTTGATACGCAGGCTTGCCGGTTTGGCACGGCTTTGTGCCACTTCCGGGCATGATCGCATCGAGGGAAAGTCGCCTTATGGTTGAAAACAAGGCTTTGGTGGTGAAAACTGGCCATCGGATGGTAATCCTTTTTTCATGTTCCTTACTGAAGGGTTAACGCCGTTAACCATTTGTTAACCATTCGGCGTTAACTCTTCGTTAAGAACGATGGACTGGCGCCCAGGGCAAACGAGCGGCGCCGGATGCATGAAGCGCTCTCTTCGTTACCGGTCCCCCGCTTACTCCGGCATGTCCCCGACACATTTCCAGGGTAAGTAAAATGACCAGCATTCTGACCAACTCCGCCGCCATGGCGGCGCTGCAGACCCTCCGTTCCATCGACAACAGTCTCGAAACGACGCAGGCACGCGTTTCCTCCGGCCTCCGGGTCGAAACCGCCGCCGATAACGCCGCCTATTGGTCGATCGCCACGACGATGCGTTCGGACAACCGCGCGATCTCGACCGTCGCCGACGCACTCGGCCTCGGTGCCGCGAAGGTCGATACGGCCTATACGTCGCTGGAAAACGTCATCGACGTGATGAGCGAGATCAAGGCCAAACTGGTCGCCGCGCGCGAGCCGGGCGTCGACAAGACCAAGATCAACGATGAAATTTCCGAACTGAAGAACCAGCTTATCTCGGCCGCCCAGTCGGCGTCCTTCTCCGGCGAGAACTGGCTCTACAATACAAATACTGAAGAGCTTGGCATCAAATCCGTGGTCGCGTCCTTCGTGCGCAGCGCCGACGGCAACGTCAAGGTCACCACGCTCGACTTCGATACAGCAAATTCGGTGCTGATCGACATCGAGGACCCGACCCGCGGCTATCTCACTAATCCCATCGATCTTGCCGACGTCATGACGGATCCGCCGGCCTTTGGTCCATACTCCATCATCAATATGGACGACCTTGGCAATCCCCTTGACGATACCGTGGTCGGTCTCAGGGCCGATACGACCTATGAGGAAATCGACGGTATGATCAGCGTCACGGATTTCGTCCTCAAGGGCCTGACAAACGCTGCCTCCACGCTTGGCGCCATTACGCGTCGCATCGAGATGCAGGAAAGCTTCGTCGCGACCCTCGGCGACGTGATCGACAAGGGCATCGGCCGTCTCGTCGATGCCGATATGAACGAGGAATCGACCCGCCTGAAGGCGCTGCAGACCCAGCAGCAGCTCGGCATCCAGTCGCTCTCGATCGCCAATTCGAGCGCCGAGAACATCCTCCAGCTCTTCCGCCAGTAACGGCGGGACAGCTTCGAAATCCACCCGGCCGCTGGTCATCGGCCGGGGCGGGCGGTTGGGCCGCGCGATTTGCCCTGGCGCGGCCCAACACCCTTCATCTTCATCCTCGCACAAGTTTGAACGCCTAGGTTCGGTGCCACGATCAGGAAGATTGTGCGCCTTTCGCCTCCCGGAAGGCGCTGTGTCCGTGGAGATAGGTCAGCGGTGTTGTCAGGTTCCAGTGTTTTCGAGAGCAAGCGTCAAAGCGGCCTGCGGCCCGTCCGCCGGGCTTCGTTTGCGTTTGTCGGGCACGCGGCAAAATCGGGAGAGGGCGCATGAGTGCGCAGCTCGCCCGCTACCTGAAGGATTTCGGCGCGCCGCCGCGGGCGAAGGCGCAAATCTTCCAGCCGCCGAGCTTCGGTTCCGAAGACGACGCAGCGGCTGCCGGCGAGGCTTTCGCCATGCCGCTCGCCTTGCCGCCGATCGATATCGAAGCCGAACGGGCCACCGCTTTTGCGGAAGGCCGGTCGGAGGCGGAATTCGAGCTTCAGGCCAGGCACGATGCTGACATGGCCGCGCTGAAGGAGGCCCACAAGGCCGAACTCGAAACACTGCGCCTGCGCTACGAGCAGGATTATGCCATGGCCCTCGGAGAGCGCTTCTCGATGCTGACGGGCGACGTGGCCGATGTCGTTGCGGCCCAGGCCGCCCAGGTGCTTGCCCCCGTTATGAACGAGGTCCTGACAAAGGGAGCCGTCGCGGATCTCGCGCGCATGATCGCCGAGGGACTGCAGGACGGTGAAGGCGTAACGATCACGGTGAAGGGGCCGGCAAACCTCTTCGAGCAGTTGAAATCGCGTTTTGACGAGCCCGCGCCGGTCTTCCGGCATGTCGAAGCGCAGGATGTCGATCTGACGGTGGAGTTCGGCGAAACCGTTCTGGTAACACGGATGGCAGCCTGGGCTGACACCGTACGCAAGGTGCTTGCATGAGCGAAGGCGAAAATCACCACCACGGCAAGAACGAGATCATCATCGTCAAGCGCCATGGCGACCATGACGGCGACCACCATTCGGCCGCCTGGAAAATCGCCTATGCCGACTTCATGACGGCCATGATGGCGTTCTTCCTCGTGATGTGGCTCGTCAATGCGGCGAACGAGGAGACGAAGGCCTCGGTCGCCTCCTATTTCAACCCGATCAAGCTGACCGACGACAAGCCGGCCGACAAATCGGTGAAGAAGCCCGCCAACAGTGCGGAAGGCGAGGCGACACAAGACAAATCGAAGGAAGCGGGCCAGAAGCAGGCCGCCGGCAACGGCGCCGAAAACGGCAAGGACGAAAGCACCTCGGCGGGCGAGGAGACGCAATATTCCGAGGCGAATTTCTTCGAGAATCCCTATTCGGTTCTCTCCGAGATCGCGCAGGAAGTCGGCCAGCAGGCGAATGTGAGCGCCAAGGGCGACGGCGGCGCGGCCAACTCCGGTCCGGCGACCGGCGCCGATGGCGGCGAAGCCTATCGCGACCCGTTCGATCCGGATTTCTGGACGCAGCAGGTGAATGTATCGCAGGCGACCAGCGCCGGCAGTGAGGGCAAGACCAGCCAGCAAGTCGCCGTCGCAAGCGACGACACCGTGCAGGAGGCGCTGGCCAAGGAAGACGCCGAGAAGGCGCAGGCCGCCAAGGCCGACACTGAAAAGGCGAATGCCGAGGCAAAAGAGACCAGGGAAGCCGACGACGCCAACAAGCTGAAGGCCGAGATCACCAAGGAGATCGGCACGCTGGGCAAGCTGGCGGAAGGCCTGACCGTGACACCCGCCGAGGGCGGCCTGCTCGTCAGCCTCACCGATCAGATGAACACGCCCATGTTCAACGTCGGCTCCGCGCTGCCCAAGCGCGAGATGGTGCTGGCCATGGAGAAGATCGGCAAGATCCTCGAAAGCCGTCCCGGCGCCATCGCCATCCGCGGCCATACCGATGCCCGTCCCTTTGCCGGCGGCAAGAACGATAACTGGCGGCTTTCCATGGATCGCGCACAGAGCGCCTACTACATGCTGGTGCGCGGCGGGCTAGAGGAAAAGCGCGTAAGCCAGGTCACGGGCTTTGCCGACCGGCGCCTGAAGATCCCGGCCGATCCGATGGCCGATGCGAACCGCCGTATCGAAATCCTCATCCAGGCCGAGGGCGGCTGATCGATGGGGCTTCTTCGGCGTCTTCTCCTGACGGGTACGGTTTTCTGCGTGGCGCTCGGCGGCGGTGCACCTGCGCGCGCCGAAGGCCTTGACGATCTCGAGCCATACAAGATGATCCGGTCGCTGCAATATGTGCAGGACACGGTGGCGCTCGGCGATCACTCGGCCATGGAGATGCAGCGCTTCCTGCTGACCACCATCGACGACCGGCTGCGCACGGCTCAATCCTCCGTTTTCGACGATCCGCGCAACGTGGATGCGGCCCTCGTCTATGCCATGAGCGGCGGCAATCCCGAGACGCTGGAACTGCTGATCAAGAACGACGTCGCCGGCCATTTCGATTCCCGTCTGACGGACGCACTGCGCGCCTATCTCTCCGGCCGCGGCACCCAGAGCGTGAAGTCGCTCGCGGAAATCTTCCCGGAATACAAGCGCTCGCGCGTCGGCCCCTACCTCGCGCTCGTGTCGGCCAATTCGGTCATCCGCAAGGATCCGGCGCTGGCGCTCACCTATTTCGACTGGGCCCGGCTCGTGGCGCCCGGCACGATCGTCGAGGAGGCGGCGCTGCGCCGCTCCATTTTCATTACCAGCGAGTCCGGCTGGATCGACAAGAGCATGGTCTACGCGAACCGCTACGCGCGCCGCTACCTGCGTTCGCCCTATGCCAGCCAGTTTGCCGATCTCTTCGTAAAACTCGCCGTCGATCATTTCGATGTGCTGAAGGAAGAGGATATTCTGGAGGTTCTTTCCTTCATGGATGTGCCGCGCCAGCGGGAGGTCTACCTGCGCATGGCGCGCCTTGCGGCGATTACCGGCAAGAACAAGCTGGCCACGCTTGCCGCCACGCGCGCGCAGATGCTGTCCGATGACGGCGAAAGCGTTCCGAAGGTTCTGGCGGATCTCTATTCTGGCCTCGCCTCGGTGCCATCGGGCGATGTCGCCACGGCCATGGAAGCGATAGCGGCCATTCCCGACGACAAGCTTTCGATGAAGGACCAGGCGCTGAAGGCAGCGGCAAAGGCCGTGGCCGAGGAAGTGCTGCGGGCGCCGCAAAGCGCCGCGACGGAAGAAACCCTGCCGGAAGCGCCAGTGGCGCTTCCGGCGGAGGGAGACGATCCTTCCTATGAAGGACTGAGTGAGGCCGAAACGGCCGACCGGGCGATGGACCCGCGCGCAGGCGCGCAGGAAACCCCAATCGCAGCGGTCGAACCCGAGACGGAGAAGAAAGAGCAGCAAGAGAAGGCGGGCGTCGATCCGGCTTTCGACACATTCGTGTCGAGCGGCCGATCCAAGCTCGACGCAATCGATGCGCTCTTGAAAGGAGAAGGCAGTTGAGCACGATCGGCAACGGTATTAACGGGGTCCTGCAGGCGTCCTCCAAGGGCAAGGCCGCCCAGGGAAAGACGGCGGACAGCTCGCACAAGGGTGACTTCGCCCGCACGGTCGCGAACCTGCACGGCAAGAGCGGTGACGGTGACGGCGGCCGCAAGGGCGGGCGTATCTCGATCTCTGAAACGGGCCACACTCGGGTTAAAACCGAGCAGGTCACCGATACGACGCGCAAGGCTGGCCCGGAGGATCTGGCAGCGCTGGCAGATGCGCTGCAAGGCGCGAGTGTTGCTTCCGACGCCAAGCAGGAAAAGACGGGCTTTGAAGAAAAGGCTGTCCCCCAGGCCGACGACAACCGCCAGCCGGTTCTGCTAAAGCAGGTCGATGACAAGCACCAGCCGGTTTTGCAGAAACATGCCGACGGTCAGGGCGCGAACAAGGAAACGGTGCAAGAAGGCCAGCCGGGCGAGACAAGGCGGGACGCCAAGCCGGGTGATGATGTCCGGACCGCCAGCAAATTCAAGGCTACCGACGAACCGCGCACCGTAGAAGACCACGGCAAGGCCGTCGACCCCTCCATCGTGCTGGAAAATGTCAAAGGCGCTAAAAATCTTGATCTGCCCAAAGACATCAAAAGCCTAGAGAATGCCGATGGTGCCAAAGATATCGGGCAAGACGGCAGCTCCTCGACCACGACCGACGTCGGTAATCTTCTCGAAATGCTGGCCGCTCCCGCTCCCGTTTTGCAGGCTGCCGCCAACGGCGCCGTGACTCAGGCCACCGCGGCTCAAGTCGCCGCGTCGGGTGTCATGCAGGATGTGAAGGTTCAGCTCGGCGAAACGGCGTTGCCGAAGGCAGAGATGCAAGATGGCGTAAAGGCTGATGGTCAGGCGAGCAGCAAGACGGATGCTGCGCTGCTGGTTGATCCCGTGGATGGGGGTGATATGCCCGAGTCGAGCACGGACCAGCTCTTCCGGCTGATCCGAGCCGACGGCAAGGGTCGAGACCTCGACATGAGCATTTCGGGCACCGGCGAGCGCACCAGCGTGCGTGACGCCAGCCAGACGACGGCTGCGAAGGTCGAAACCGTGACCGTCCTCGATTCCCGCCGCTATATCGGCCTTGCGCAGACAGGCAATGCCGGTGCTGTAACGACAGCTATCGCGCAGGACCCGAACTGGGCGGCTTCCCTCAGCGCTACCAGCGGCCTCAGCCATTCGGAGGCGGCGGGGACCGGCAAGGTCGTCAATACGCTGAAGATCCAGATGAAACCGATCGATCTCGGCATGGTGACCGCCACGCTGCGGCTGCATGGCGACGCGCTGGTCGTCTCGCTGCAGGTGGAGACGGCCGAAGCCTATCGCCAGCTGAGCGACGACCAGGACGCAATCGTCAAGGCGCTGCGCGGACATGGCTTCGCTGTCGATCAGGTTAGCGTCCAGCTCTCGCCGATCGATCGCAGCACTGGTACGCAACAGCAGCAGGGTGACGGGCAGACCCCGCAGCAACAGCAGTTCTCCAGTCAGCCGCAGGCCCGTGAAGGCGGTAATGGCCGCCAGGGCGGCAATGGAGACGACACGCGCACTTTCGCAGGCGAAGGAACCTCCCATGACGGCAACACGTCGGAAAACGCTTCTGGTCTCGCTGGCGGCCAGCCTGTGCGCTCTGGCGGCGTCTACCTCTGACGCGGCGGCCTCGACCGGCAGCTGCGAACGCGAGATCCTCGCGGCGGCGGCAAAATACGACGTCCCCGCCGGCATTCTCTATTCCGTCGGTCTCACCGAAACCGGCCGGAAGGGATCGCTGCAGCCCTATGCCATGAACATCGAGGGCAAGGCCTATTTCGGCCGGAGCCGCGAGGAGGCCTTGCAGGCCTTCCAGGCGGCGCGGGCACGCGGCGTCAAGCTGATCGACCTCGGCTGCATGCAGATCAACCACCATTTCCACGGCGACCAGTTCGCGTCGCCAGCGGAAATGTTCGACCCGCGCAAGAACGTCGAATATGCGGCGGCATTTCTTGCGCGTCTCCACGCCAGGCATGAGACCTGGACCATGGCCGTCGCCCGCTACCATGCGGGCCCGAACAACGACCCCGCGCAGAAGCGTTATGTCTGCCGGGTGATCGCCAATCTGGTTGCGACGGGCTATGGAAGCTGGACGACGAACGCGAAAACGTTCTGCCAGTAATTCTATTAAAAGTTGATATTTTGAGCCTCTATGGCCTGTGCCGTAATGTGGCAGGAATGCGCCCTGTTTTGGCATGGCAAGGCGCAGCGTTAACCTTTGTTAACTTTTCCACTGCAAAATTGTGGCATAAATTGTCGATAGCCACTATATGTAGACCAAATCGGCACGCAATTCTTAATCAACTGTTAATTCCACCCAGTCACTTTCTCTAGTTGCCGCTGATTCGCCCGATTCGTACCACTGCCTGAACGAGGCACCACACTGATTCGGAGGCGGACGAATGATCGTAGTGGTTGATGAGCGCGAGCTCGTGAAAGACGGCTATACTTCTCTTTTTGGTCGCGAGGGCGTGCCCTCGACGGGGTTCGATCCCCGCGAATTCGGCGAGTGGGTCAATACCGCCGCCGATTCGGACATCGATGCGGTGGAGGCTTTCCTGATCGGTCAGGGCCAGCACGGCATGGAACTCCCGCGGGCGATCCGTGATCGTTCGCAGGCCCCGGTAATCGCGGTCAGCGATACGCCGTCCCTTGAAAACACCCTTGCGCTGTTCGACAGCGGCGTCGACGACGTCGTGCGCAAGCCGGTTCATCCCCGTGAGATCCTGGCCCGTGCGGCGGCCATCCGGCGGCGCCTGAAGGCGCTCACCAATTTCACCGAAATCGGCCCGATCCGTGTGTTTTCCGACGGTCGTGACCCCGAGATCAACGACGAGGTCTTCCCGTTGCCGCGCCGTGAGCGCCGCATCCTGGAGTATTTGGTCGCCAACCGCGGCCGCCGGCTTTCCAAGACCCAGATCTTCAACGCGATCTACGGCATCTTCGACGAGGACGTCGAAGAGAACGTGGTCGAAAGCCACATCAGCAAACTGCGCAAGAAGCTGCGCAAGAAGCTCGGTTTCGATCCGATCGATTCCAAGCGCTTCCTTGGCTACTGCATCGATTGGCAGGGCTGAAAAAGTTTGTGATCTGGCGGGACGGCGGACCCCGGCAGATCACCTTGGCAGCCAGCTTCACGCAAGGCCCGTCCCATAGGGTCGTAGTGACGAGACGAACGGGGAAATGACATGAGCCTTTACGGTACGATGAGAACGGGTGTTTCCGGCATGAACGCCCAGGCCAACCGCCTGAGCACGGTTGCTGACAACATCGCGAATGCCAACACGACGGGCTACAAGAAAGCCTCGACCCAGTTCTCCTCGCTGATTCTGCCCTCCACGGGCGGCGCGTACAATTCGGGCGGCGTGACCACCGACGTGCGCTACTCCATCTCCGCGCAGGGCACCTTCACCTACACGACGTCGTCGACGGATCTTGCCATCAACGGCAAGGGCTTCTTCATCGTCAAGGGCAGCGACGGCCAGGAATACATGACCCGCGCCGGCGCCTTCACCCCGATGGACGATGGCTCGCTGCAGAATTCCGCCGGCTTCACGCTGATGGGTTACGAATATTCGTCGACCGAAGACCCGACGATCGTCGTCAACGGTTTCGACGGCCTGGAGGAAATCAACCTGTCCTCCGGCGAACTCAACGCCAAGGGTTCGGCCGAAGGTGCGCTCGACGTCAACCTGCCGTCGAATGCCGTCGATGGCTATGAGAAGAAGACCTCGCTCAAGGCCTATGACAGCCAGGGCAATTCGCGCCTGATCGAATTCAACTACACCAAGGTGTCGGACAACAACTGGACGGTCGAGGCGACCTACGACGGCACGTCGATCGCCGGCCCGATCGCCATGGTCTTCGATGCGGCCGGCAAGCTGACCAGCCCGTCGCCGGCGACGATCACGACCACTTCGCTGGCCACCGGTGGCGCGGACCTCGCAGCGCTGGAGATCAGCATCGGTGGCTCCACGCAGCTCGCCTCCGACTTCGACGTCTCGAACGGCAAGATCGACGGCAACGCGGCCAGCAAGGTCACCGGCTACGAGATCAGCGACGACGGCGTCCTCTCGCTGAAATACTCGAACGGCGAACTGACCCCGAAGTATCGCATCGCGATGGCCTCGGTGCAGAGCCCCGACAATCTGAAGCCGCTGCCGGGCAACGTCTATTCGCAGAGCAACGAATCGGGCGTCGTCGTCATGGGCTATGCCGGCACCAACGGCTACGGCAGCATCATTTCCGGCGCGCTGGAAGATTCCAACGTCGATATCGCCGAAGAACTGACGAGCATGATCGAATCGCAGCGTAACTACACGGCGAATTCGAAGGTCTTCCAGACCGGTTCGGAACTCATGGAAACCCTCGTCAACCTGAAGAGATAAGGCGGTCTGAAAAATCCGCACGCAGTCGAGAGTTAGGTAAATCCGATGTCGCTTTCCACAGCAATGAAGACCGCTCAGTCGAGCTTCTCCAACGTAGGCCTGCAATCGGCCGTCGCGTCGAAGAACATTGCCAACGCAAGCAACACCGCCTATGCGCGCCGGTCGGCGGTTCTCGCCACGGCCGCAACGGGTGCCTCCGTCGTCGAGACGCAGCGTGCGCAGAACGAGGCGCTGCTGAAGCAGAACCTCATCAGCATGTCCAAGTCTTCGGCGCAGGATACGCTCCTGACGGGGCTGACCAGCATGAAGATGATGCTCGGCGGCGAGGACTACGAACTCGCCCCGTCCACCTATCTCTCCAAGCTGCGCAACAATCTTCAGGCCTTTGCCGACAAGCCGAATGAAGTTTCGCTCGCCGAAACCGTCATCGCCGACGCGACGGATGTCGTCAACTCGTTGAACGGCACCTCGCTTGCGGTCCAGAAGATGCGCGCCGAGGCGGATGCCGATATCGGCACGGCGGTAACGGAACTCAACCGGCTGCTTGCCGAATTCAAGACCTATAACGACCAGGTCAAGCAGGGCACGGCCGCCGGCACCGACGTCAACGATGCGCTCGACCAGCGCGACAAGCTTCTGACGCAGATTTCGCAGATCGTCGGCGTCAGCACGCTCAAGCGCACGAACAACGACCTTGCGCTCTATACGAGCGACGGCACCGTGCTCTTCGAAACCGAGCCGCGCACGGTCACCTTCACGGCGACCCCCACTTACACCGCTGCCGTCACCGGCAACCAGGTCTATATCGATGGCGTCGCCGTCCAGGCGGGCGCGGGCGGCAACACCAGTGCCCAGGGCTCCATCGCAGCCCTTCTGCAGCTGCGCGACGAAGCAGCCCCTGTTTTCCAGAACCAGCTCGATGAAATCTCGCGCGGCCTGATCTCGATGTTCTCCGAGAGCATCGAGACCCCGGCCGGCTCGGGCACTTTCGTCGACACGGATGGCCTCTTCACCTGGAGCGGCATTCCGACGGTCGATTCGCCCGGTCTGGGTGCGGTTATCAAGGTCAATCCGGCCGTCATCACCAGTCAGGGCGGCAACGCCATGTTGCTGCGCGACGGTATCAACGACACGTTCAACATCGGCAGCAATGCCAGCTTCTCGGAGCTTTTGAAGAGCTATACGGCGGCTTTCGAAGTGCCGATGACCTTCGATGCCGACGCGGCGATCGATACGACGGCGACGATCCTTGCCTTCTCGACCGGCTCGGTCGGCTGGTTGGAGCAGTTGCGCAGTGCGGCAACCACGGCAGGCGACGACAAGACGGCGCTGCTCGGCCGCACGCAGGAGGCGCTCCAGAACGTGACGTCCGTGAGCCTCGACGAGGAGCTGGCACTGCTTCTCGATCTCGAGCAGTCCTACAAGGCGTCGGCAAAACTCGTGGCGGCGGTCGATGAGATGATCACCGCGCTTCTCCAGGCGGCAGGTTAAGCTATGAAGGCTTCTTTCGTTTCGAACATGTCCCTCCAGAACGCGATGCGCATCACGGTCGCAAGCGCGCAGAAGGAGATGCTGAAGGTCCAGGAAGAGTCCGTAACGGGCCGTCACGCGGATGTCGGCGCGGAGCTGGGCGCCAAGACCGCCCGCACGCTGAATCTGCACCGCGACCTGCAGCGCATGGAATCGCTGAAGAGCACCAATGCCCTGACGACGCAGCGCCTTGCCGCCTCCCAGGAGGCTCTTGGCCAGATGTCGACGGCGGCGAACGATGCGATGGGCGTGCTTATCGCGCTGTCGGGCATCACCTCGGCCGACCAGCTCCAGCTTGCCCAGAAGAATATCGGCGATGCGCTGTCGACCTTCACGGCCGCCGCCAACACGTCCTTCAGCGGCGAATACCTGTTTGCCGGCATCAATTCCGATGTGATGCCGTTCAACGACTATTCCCAGACATCGCCCGTATCGGACGCCAAGGCCGCCTTCGACGCCGCGTTCCTGGCGCATTTCGGCTTCGACCAGACGGATCTTGCCGTTTCGACGATCGACCCCGCCGACATGCAGTCCTTCATCGGCTCGCTCGAAACGAGCTTCATGGGCGTGGACTGGGAAAACAACTGGTCGAATGCGTCGAACGAGAACATGGAAAGCCGCATCAGCGCCTCCGAAACGGTGCAGAGCTCGACCAACACCAATGTGGACGGCATGCGCCACATGGCGCTTGGCCTTGTGATCGGCAAGGAGCTGCTGGCACTCAATATTTCCGAAGCGTCCCGCAAGACCGTCAGCGATGCGGCGATCGACTATATGGGCCGCGCGGTCTCCGGCATCGACGGCGAGCGCTCGAAGCTCGGCATCTCCGAATCCCGCGTGACCCAGGCCAACACCTCGCTCGACGCGCAGATCACCATCCTGAGCACCAGCATCAAGGATATGGAAGGCATCGATACCTACGAGGCGGCGACACGTGTGACCACGCTCGAATCGCAGCTTTCGCTCGCCTACACGCTCACGTCGCGAATCCAGAATCTGAGCCTGCTGAACTACCTCTGATGAAGCAGAGGATACGGACACACATGAAGGATGTCTGAATGTACCAGTTTTCATATGCCGAGATCATGGAGGAGGGCGTCGCCGTCTCGAAAGATCGGGAACGGCAGGTCCTCGAGCGATCGATCGTGCTCCTGGAAACGGCACGGGCAGCGAGTGGCGGACACTACGGCAAGGAAGCCGTGGAAGCCGTCTACTATACGCGCCGGGTATGGATCCGTTTCATCGAAGATCTCGGGAATCCGGAAAACCAGCTCGATGACGAACTCCGGGCCAATCTGATCTCCATCGCCATTTGGATTCTCAAGGAAATCGAAAAGATCCGCAAACGCGAATCCACGAACTTCCAGGGTATCATCGACATCACAACCATCATCAAGGATGGAATCAAATGAAAAGTACACTGCGTATATCGCTGAAGTCCGGGGAACGCATTTTTGTCAACGGTGCAGTCCTCAGGGTTGATCGCAAGGTCGCGATCGAATTCCTGAACGACGTGACCTTCCTTCTGGAAAACCACGTCCTGCAGCCGGAACAGGCGACCACCCCGCTCCGCCAGCTCTATTTCATCGCGCAGATGGCGCTGATCAATCCGGAAGGCGCCGAGCAGTCGATCGCCATGTTCCGCAAGTCGGTCATCATGCTGCTGTCCTGCTTCAAGAACGAGGAAGTGCTGGCCGAACTGAAGCGCGTCGATGCCCTCGTCACCCAGGGCCGCGCCTTCGAGGCGCTCAAGGCCATCCGCGGGCTCTACCCGATCGAGGATCGCATCCTCAACAATCAGGAAATGGCACCGGCCATGATCGAACAGATCCGCAGGGAGATTGCACCATGGTAACCGCAGTCGGCGCCGCAAACAGCGCCACGTCCACTCCGGTTGCGACTGGAAGCGAAGCCTCGAACGCTGAAAAGTCGGCGACCCTGAACTATGAGAGCTTCCTGAAGCTGCTCGTGGCGCAGATGAAGAATCAGGATCCGACCGAGCCGATGGACTCGGCCCAGCAGATGGCGCAGCTCGCCACCTTCTCGCAGGTCGAGCAGACCATCAAGACGAACAAGAACCTGGAAAGCCTGCTTCAGCGCACCTCGCTGCAGGAGGCCAATTCCGTCATCGGTCGCACCGTCACCAGCGAGGATGGCAAGGTCACTGGTGTCGTCAAGGAAGTGACGCTATACAATGACGGCATCGTGGCGAAGCTCGATTCGGGCGAGAAGCTCGTCATCGGACCGGGCGTGAAGATAAGCGAAACCAAAACGTGAATGAGGCAGACGCCCTCGATATAGCGCAGGCAGCCATCTGGACGGTCATCGTGGCCTCTGGACCGGCTGTTCTTGCCGCCATGATCGTCGGCGTCGCCATCGCCTTCGTGCAGGCCTTGACGCAGGTGCAGGAAATGACCCTGACCTTCGTGCCGAAAATCCTGGCGATCTTCGTGACGATCGCCATCTCGGCCCCCTTCATCGGCGCCCAGATATCCATCTTCACCGATCTCGTCTTCTCCCGCGTCCAGAGCGGTTTCTAGCGCGGTTTTTGCAAACGCGCCTTGCGCACCCGGTGCGTCTTCCCCATCCTCGCGCAAGCTTCGCCCTGTAGGCCATCGGGTGAAATGGGCGACGCGTGTTTCGCGCCGCCGCCTCTCATGACGAGACGGGAATTCTTCAGATGGCGCAAGTACCGGCAATCAACCTTCCGAAGGTGAGCCCCAACGGCCGCGATATCGCGTTCGCAGTGGGCATCCTGACGATCCTGTCGATCCTCTTCCTGCCGATTCCGGCATTCATGATCGACATCGGCCTGGCCTTCTCCATCGCCTTCTCGGTGCTGATCCTGATGGTCTCGCTGTGGATACGGCGGCCGCTCGACTTCTCGTCCTTCCCGACGGTTCTCCTCATCGCCACCATGGTGCGCCTGTCGCTCAACATCGCGACGACGCGCGTCATCCTCTCGCACGGCAACGAAGGCCACGATGCGGCCGGCAGCGTCATCGCCGGCTTCGCCAGCCTCGTCATGTCCGGTGACTTCGTCATCGGTCTCATCGTCTTCATGATCCTCATCGTGGTGAACTTCATCGTCATCACCAAGGGTGCGACGCGTATTGCCGAAGTCGGCGCGCGCTTCACCCTGGATGCCATTCCCGGCAAGCAGATGTCGATCGACGCCGACCTTTCGGCCGGCCTGATCGACGAAAAGCAGGCGCAGCTTCGTCGTCGCGAGCTGGAAGAGGAAAGCTCCTTCTTCGGTTCGATGGACGGTGCGTCGAAGTTCGTGCGCGGTGACGCCATCGCCGGCCTCCTCATCACGGCCATCAACGTCTTCGGCGGCATCATCATCGGCTATTTCCGCCACGGCATGGAACTGGGCGAGGCGGCCGACGTCTTCGTCAAGCTGTCGGTCGGCGACGGTCTCGTCTCCCAGATCCCGGCCCTGATCGTCTCGCTCGCCGCAGGCCTCATCGTTTCGCGCGGCGGCACGGCGGGGTCCACCGACGAGGCGGTCATCAACCAGCTCTCCGGCTATCCGCGCGCACTGCTCGTGGCTTCAGCGCTGATGATGCTTCTCGCCATCATGCCGGGCCTTCCCTTCTTGCCCTTCATGGTGCTGGGCGGCCTGATGGCTTTCGGCGGCTGGATGATCCCGCGTCGCATCGAGGCTGAAAACCAGGCCAAGCGCGCGCAGGAAGCCCAGCAGGTCCAGGCCACGCGCGATCAGGAAAAGGACTCCGTCAAGTCGGTGCTCAAGACCGCCGAGATCGAGCTCCTGCTCGGCAAGCAGGTCTCCACCCGCCTTCTCGGCGCCCATCAGGAACTGGCCTTCCGCGTCGGCAAGATGCGCAAGAAGTTCGCCGGCCAATACGGCTTCGTCGTGCCGGAAATCAAGGTTTCCGACGATATCGCCATTCCCGACAAGTCCTACCAGATCCGCATCCACGGCACGACGATCGCGTCCAACATCGTGCGCGTCGGGGAAGTTCTCGTCGTCACCGGCGGCGGGCGCAAACCCAGCGTGCCGGGCGACGAGATCCGCGAGCCCGCTTTCGGCATGCCTGCCGTGTCGGTTCTCGAAACCTTTGCCGAGGACCTGCGCCGCGAGGGCTTCCATCCGATCGACAACGTTTCGGTGGTGCTGACGCATCTTTCGGAAGTCATCCGCAACAACCTGCCGCAGCTCCTGTCCTACAAGGACGTCAAGGTGCTGATCGAGCGTCTCGATCCCGAGTACCGCAAGCTCGCCGACGAAATCTGCTCGTCGCACATGTCCTATTCCGGCCTTCAGGCCGTGCTGAAGCTGCTGCTTGCCGAGCGCGTCTCCATCCGCAACCTGCACCTGATCCTCGAAGCGGTCGCCGAACTTGCCCCGCATGTGCGCAAGACCGAGCAGATCGTCGAGCATGTCCGCATCCGCATGGCCCAGCAGATCTGCGGCGACCTGACAGACAACGGCGTGCTTCCGGTTCTGCGTCTCGGCAACAAGTGGGACATGGTGTTCCACCAGGCGCTGAAGCGTGACTCGAAGGGTGAGATCGTCGAATTCGACATCGATCCGCGCCAGCTCGAAGAGTTTTCCGAACAGGCGACCCGGGTTATCCGCGAGTTTCTCGACCGTGGCACCCCCTTTGTACTGGTCACGTCGCCCGAATCCCGCTCTTATGTGCGCATGATCATCGAACGCCTTTTTGCAACATTGCCGGTTCTCTCGCATGTCGAGCTCGCCAAGGGCATCGAGATCAAGATCCTCGGCTCCATTTCATGATGACCGACCCGCAGGGCACGGTGCTGGCGTTGTTCGCCGCATTCTGCCGTGTCGGCGGGTGCTTCATGCTGCTGCCGGGCTTCTCGTCCGCCCGCATCTCGATCCAGATCCGCCTTTTCCTGGCCGTCGCGATCTCGATGGGCGTGCTGCCGATCATGTGGGATGTCATCTACCCGCGCGCCACCGGCGATCTCGACGGCTATCTCCGGATGATCGTCTTCGAAACGCTGACGGGTGCGGCGATCGGTCTGATCGCCCGCTACTATGTGCTCGGCCTGCAATTCGCCGGCACGGTGCTGACCATGATGATGGGCTTCAATGCGCCGCCGACGCCGGATGTTTTGGAAGACACCGCGGAAAACCAGCTGACGAACCTGCTCTCGTTTGCCGGCCTGCTCGTTCTGTTCATGCTGGATTTCCACCATGTCGTCATGCGGGCGCTCATCGAATCCTACAACGTCATGCCGATCGGCGCCGGCTTCAACCCGCAGAGCGCGCTGATCACGCTCACCGATACGCTCAGCCAGACCTTCATGATCATGCTGCGGCTGGCGAGCCCCTTCATTCTCTATGGCCTGGTGTTCAACGTCTCCGTCGGCCTCGTCAACAAGCTCGCGCCACAGATTCCGATCTACTTCGTCTCGCTGCCCTTCATCATCATGGGCGGCCTGCTCCTGCTCTATTTCGGCATTTCCTCGCTGCTCGAGATCTTCGCAAGCGGTTTCATACCGGTTTTCAGGGGAGAGTAGACGATGGCGCAGAGCCGGTCGGAAAAGCTGAAGCGCCTCGTCACCGTACAACGGCATCTTGAAAAGATGGCCGAGATCGATCTTGCCAATACCACGCGGCAGCGGCAGGAAGCGGCCGAGACGATGGAGGCGGTCGCCGAAGCGATCAACTCGCTGAACCCGGTGCATCGCGGTTTCTCGCGCCATTATTCCGGCCAGTACAGCCGCCTGCAACAGCAGGACCAGATGCTGGCCAACGTCCAGCAGATGCATGAGATGCGTGTCGTGCGCGAGCGCACCAAGGGCGACCGCATGGAAGACCATATGAAGGAGGCGCGCAGCGCCGAAGACCGCGAGGCGGCCGACGATGCGATCTACGACCTGATCGACCAGCACATCGCCTACAAGAAGGGCGAAGACTGAGCTTTTCCCAAGTGCCGGCAAGGACAGGTGATTTACGTTCGCCTTATCAAGCTTGCTTCAAAATGGATTCCGCATGGCGCGCCGTCACGGCATCGTCATCCGCCACCAGCCTCCCGTAAGGTTGAGCAGCGATAGTCGCATCAGGACGATGACGAGGTTTGCCGAAGCGGCCGCGATAAGCGGCGCGGGTGAACCGATGTCCTGATGGTCATGAGGCCGGCGGACCGCCATGAGGACGGGTCCGGCTCGCAGGATTTACCTGAAAGGCTTTGAGACGTGGCAATTACTCCCCCCAGCGATCTGGTGCTCGATGTCGTGCGCGCTGCCGACCCCACACAGGTTCAGGAAGCGCAAGCCAAGCTGAAATCGAACCGCGCTTCCTTCGAAGCGACGAGCCTTGCCGAAGCAGGCGCCGGATTCCAGGCCGCCGTCGGCACCATTCTCAACCGTGATTCCGCCAGCGCCAGCGCGTCGTCGAACGCCGTATCCGCCGTTGGCAGCAAGGGCGTGCCGGAACATCTGCGCAAGTTCGAGACGATGGTTCTGCAGAACTTCGTGAAATCGATGATGCCGTCCGAAAGCGAGCAGGTCTACGGCGAAGGCACGGCCGGCGAAATGTGGCGCGGCATGATGGCCGATCAGCTGGGCGAGGCGCTCGGCAAAGGCGGCGGCATCGGCATAGCCGAGGCGCTCGCCAAGAAGAGCGGCATCAGCGGCGGCGCCAAGGACAACGATCCCGACCGTATCGCGTCCGGCATGGTTCAGGCTCTGCAGCGGGAGGCCTTCGCCGACCTGACGCCGGGCATCAAAGAACACAAGAAAACGGCATAAGCGGAGAACGACAAAATGGAACAGGCAAGCAACGAAATCCGAATCCGCTCCGTGCTCGGTCGGCTTGAAACCATCATCGACAACGAGAACGTCAATATCGGCCACGATCCCGATTTCGATCTCCCGACGTCGAACGCCCACAAGAGCCGCTGCCTTTATGAACTGGCGATGCTGACGCGCGATGTGCGTCCGGAGGAGGTGCCGCCAAGCTTCTCGCCGCAGCTCGGCCGCGTGCGCGAAAAGCTCGCGACCAACGCCCAGCGCGTCTCCGCCCATCTCGATGCCGTGCGCGAGGTCGTTTCCATCCTGAAGAGCGCCGTGCAGGACCTTGAGGCGGACGGCACCTATTCTCAGGAACAGTTCCGTTTGGGTTACGGTACATGATCAAGCTTATCGGCACCGGCGTCTGGGTCCTCGCGATCACGCTCGCCGCGGTCTATTTCTCGCTGACGATGGCGTCCGCGCCCAAGGTCGATACGGAAGCCGCCGCGCGCGAAGCCGCGATGGAGTTCGTCACCGGCTACACGACGACGGTGCCGGTTCTCGGGAAGGACGGCGTCAACGGCTATCTGCTCACCAAGCTCGCCTACAAGGCGAACAAGGAACTGGCGGCCAAACAGGTCGTGCCGTTGCCGCAGATGATCACCGACGAACTCTACACGCTGCTTGTCGGCAACAAGATGATCGACGTGACATCGACCGGCAATTTCGATCTCGATGCCTTCCGGGGTGTCGTGAAGGAAGGCCTCAACCGTCGTTTCGGCGCGGAGGTCATTGCCGAGGTCTATGTCGAGCAGATCGATTTCATCACCACCGCATCCATCGAGGATCCGGCACCCAAGAAGGGCGTTACGCTTCTCAAGGGCGATGTGCCGGAGGTCAAGCCGGCAGAAAAAAGCGGCGGACACTAGGCCGCCGCTGAGGTGAGACAGTCTCTGAGAAGCCGGCCGCTCAATGTGTGCCGGCTTCTGCCGTTTCATCATGAGCGCGCTTCACCACCATGCCAGACAGTTTGTAGCGCAAGACGTGGTAGAGGAAGAGCGGATTGCCGATCACGTAGCGCCGCCACAGGCGCTTGGGCTCCTGCACGAGCCGGTAGAGCCATTCGAGACGCAGCTTGCGGATGCCGAGCGGCGCACGGCGCACGTCGCCGGCCACGAAGTCGAACAGCGCGCCGACGCTCAGCACCAGCCGCGCATGGCCGGGGCCGACATGGCGGTCGATCCACTTTTCCTGCGCCGGGCTGCCCATGGCGACCAGCAGGATATCGACATTGGCCTCGCGCACCCGTTCCATGATCTCGTCGGATTTCGCTCTGTCGAAGAAGCCGTCGGAAATCGGAATGAATTCATGCCAGGGGGCGTGGCGGCGGAAGTTTTCCGTCGCGCGCTTCAGCGTCGAGGGCAGCGTGCCGATCAGAGCGACGCGCATCGGCCTGGTGATGTAGGTCAGCAGCGCCGGCACGAAATCCGTACCGTTGAGGTTCGCCGGGAATTTGCGGCCGTGGAAGACCATGGACGCGATATCGACGCCATGGCCGTCGGGGAAAACGACCTGGCGTTCGAGCACGGCGCGATAGTCCCCGTCGCGCATCATCAGGTTCGCATTGTTGGCGTTGATGAAGGCGATCACGGTCTGGCCGAACGGCATTGACGCGACCTCTTCGGCGAAGGCGAAGGCGTCCGCCCAGCCGAGGTCGCAGACCGGAAGGCCCAGAATGTCGCGTTGGGCGCTGACGATGTTGCCTGACACGAGGTTCATGACAGGGCTCCTTGTGCGCCAACACCGCGCGTTGTGCGGCCGGACCGGCCGGCCGTCATGGCCTGGCGGCTGGCGCATTCGATGGGGAATGTGGGAAAGGGCTTCATGCTGCTCCCGCAATACTTGTGTTGCTGGAAGCCGGTGTAACAAGCGCGCCTGAAAGGGCTTTTAAGGAATTCCCTAGAAGGCGGCCCGATGCTTTTATGTTTTGCTAACCATAGGCTCTTCGGGGATGCTATCTCTATAAAAACATTTGATTTTTTCCGCTTCAAAGCAGTGGCGTTTCTGGCTTCCCGGCAAAAATATTTGCAGAGGGTGCTTCAAAAAAGGACTTTTCCGGATGGCTGACGGGTTCCCTCATGCCGCCAAAAGCGCCTTTCACGGCTGACAGGAAAACGGGTGTTAACGAATTGGGCCGGGTGTTTCCGAAACGGACGCTTGAAATTATGTGTTTTGGACAGCATAGGGCGTTAAGAGGCCATCCCATTTCGCGGACGCGCTCCTAAAGTGGGCGCAATTCATTCAGGGAGAGTAATGTGACCACCATTATCGATGGGAAGCAGGTTGCCGCTTCCGTGACCGACGCGGTGAAGTCCGCGAGCGCGACGCTGGAAATGGATGCCGGCTTTAAGCCCGGACTTGCGGTCGTCATCGTCGGCGAGGATCCGGCGAGCCATGCCTATGTCTCGGCGAAAAGCCGCATGGCCAAGGAATGCGGTTTCAACTCCATCCAGCACACGCTGCCCGAGACGACGACGCAGGAAGAGCTTGCGGCTCTTGTCGAGACGCTGAACGCCGACGAGAGCATCCATGGCATCCTCGTCCAGCTGCCGTTGCCGAAGCATTTGAATTCCGACCCGATCATCCAGTCGATCAAGCCGGAAAAGGATGTCGACGGCCTGCATGTGGTCAATGCCGGCAAGGTTGCGACCGGCGATCTCGATGGCGGTCTCGTTTCTTGCACGCCGGCCGGCGCCATGGTGTTCGTGCGCCGTACGCATGGCGAAGACCTTTCGGGTCTCAACGCCGTGGTGGTTGGCCGCTCCAATCTCTTCGGCAAGCCGATGTCGGCGCTGCTGCTTGCCGCCAATGCGACGGTGACGACGGCCCATTCGCGCACCAGGGACCTCGCGGGCGTCTGCCGCAACGCGGACATCCTCGTTGCCGCCGTCGGTCGTCCGCAAATGGTGAAGGCCGATTGGGTCAAGCCCGGCGCCACCGTCATCGACGTCGGCATCAATCGTATTCCCGCGCCTGAGAAGGGTGAGGGCAAGTCGCGCCTCGTGGGTGACGTCGCTTATGACGAGGTTGCCAGGGTTGCCGGCGTGATCACGCCGGTTCCGGGTGGTGTCGGTCCGATGACGATCGCCATGCTGATGGCCAACACCGTCATCGCCGCCTATCGCAAGGCCGGCAGGACGCCGCCGAAGTTCTGACGGCTCGAATGCGAAAGGCGCCCCGCGGGGCGCCTTTTTATTTGCCCGAGGGCGCGGGGCCGGTCGAGGCGCGCACGATGAGATCGGTCTTCCAGAGCTCCTGCTGCGGCAGGGTCTCCAGTTGAAGGATATCGGCGATCAGTCGGCGGGCGATGCGCTGGCCGGCGGCGCGCAGCGACGAGCGCGTCGTCGTCAGCGGCACCATGAAATTCTCCGGCTTCAGCATCGGCAGCACGTCGTCATGGGCAATCAGCGAGATGTCGGAGCCGAGCTTCAGTCCCGCCTGGTTGATCGCCCGCACGGCGCCGAGCGCCAGAACCGTACTGGAACAGAGTACGGCCGTCGGAGGCATTTCGAGTTGCAGGAAGCGCTCCATGGCGCGAAAACCATGCTCGTCGGTCATCTGCGAATTGGAAACGCATTCATCGCGCAGAACAAGGCCGTGTTCGGCCAGCGCCCGCACCGTGCCCTTTGTCCGCCGCTTCGAGAAGGTGAGATAGTCAGGGCCGTTGATGAGGGCGACGTGCCGGTGGCCGAGCTGCGCGAGCAGGCGCGCGGCATCATAGAAGGCACCCGTATTGTCGATATCCAGATAGGGATAGTCCGTCGCGATGCCCATCGAGCGGCCATGCACGACGAAGGGCGTCTTCAGCGACTTCATCATGGCGATGCGCGGATCCTGCTCGCGCATATAGGCAAGGAACAGCGCATCCACATTACCGCTTGCCACCAGGCGCCGGCAGGTCGCGACTTCGTCTTCCGGGTGGCTCGGATTGATGACGAAGTGGAAGTCGTGCTTGACCGCCTCGTCGCCAAGCCCGGCCAGGAACTCGCCGAAATGCACGTCGGACTCGATGCCGTCGGCTGTCGGCATGACGAGGCCGATCGAGCCGGCGCGGCCCGTCGCAAGGCGTTGCGCAGCCCGGTTCGGGCGGTAGCCCGTCTCCCGGACGGCGTCGAGCACCCGTTGGCGCGTCTCGGCATTGACCTCCGGATAACCGTTCAGCGCCCTGCTGACGGTTGTCTGCGAGAGGCCCAGCAATTGCGATAACTGCTTGAGATTCACATGCTTAGCTTTCTTGAAACATTAAAAGCGCTTTGGATATTTGTTCTGACGGTCCCCTGGATTTTCCCAAAGCGTTTTGGCATCTAACATCAGCCGTTCCAGCAGGAAAAGCGGATTTGGGCATTTTGCGGCGCGAAACTACGCTGCACTGCATCAAAAGCGGCGTTTTTATTTGAAATGATTTGGGGGTACTTGACGAAGGTGAGGGGGAGATGGGATGAAAGGAAATCCAAAGCGCTTTGAATTTTGGGGTATTTTAGAGAATGCCTGCCCCGGGAGGGCGGGTTTGCTATGGGAGGCAAATCACGTGAAAAAGACATTGCTGATGACAGCTGCGCTGGCACTTCTGATGGCGGGCGGCGCTGCCGCTGCCGATTTGAAGTTCAAGCCCGGTGAAGATTCCAAGTTCAACTGGCAGAGTTTTGAAGATTTCAAGAAGGGTCATGACCTCAAGGGCCAGACGCTGACCATCTTCGGTCCCTGGCGCGGCGAAGACGAGGCGCTCTTCAAGAACGTCTACGCCTATTTCGTCGAAGCGACGGGCGTCGACCTGAAATACTCCTCCTCCGAAAACTACGAGCAGCAGATCGTCATCGACACGCAGGCCGGCAGCCCGCCTGATGTCGCCATCCTCCCGCAGCCGGGCCTCATTGCCGACCTCGCGTCCAAGGGTTACCTGACGCCGCTCGGCGAGGAGACCCAGAAATGGCTTCTCGACAACTATGCCGCCGGCCAGTCCTGGGTCGATCTTTCGACCTACAAGGGCAAGGACGGCACCGCCGCGCTTTATGCCTTCCCCTACAAGATCGACGTGAAGTCGCTCGTCTGGTACGTGCCTGAGAACTTCGAGGACGCCGGCTACGAAGTGCCGAAGACCATGGAAGACCTGAAGGCGCTGACGGAAAAGATCGTCGCCGACGGCGGCACGCCCTGGTGCATCGGCCTCGGTTCGGGCGGCGCGACCGGCTGGCCGGCGACCGACTGGGTCGAAGACCTGATGCTGCGCACCGCAACGCCGGAAACCTACGACAAGTGGGTCAAGAACGAGATCCCGTTCAATGATCCCGCCGTGATCGGCGCGCTCGATGAATTCGGCTGGTTCGCCAAGAACGACAAGTTCGTCGATGGCGGTGCCGCGGCCGTGGCCTCCACCGACTTCCGCGACAGCCCGAAGGGCCTCTTCGCCTCGCCGCCGAAGTGCTATCTGCACCACCAGGCATCGTTCATCCCGTCCTTCTTCCCGGAAGGCACCGTGGTCGGCGAAGACGCGGACTTCTTCTACATGCCGCCCTATGCCAGCAAGCCGGAACTCGGCAACCCGGTCCTGGGTGCCGGCACGCTTGCCATGCTCACCAAGGACACGCCGGCTTCGCGCGCCTTCATCGAGTTTTTGAAGACGCCGATCGCGCATGAACTCTGGATGGCGCAGACCAGCTTCCTGACGCCCTACAAGAGCGCCAACAAGGAAGCCTATGCCAACGGCCCGATGAAGAAGCAGGGTGAAATCCTGCTGAATTCGACGACCTTCCGCTTCGACGGTTCCGACCTGATGCCGGGCAAGATCGGCGCGGGCGCGTTCTGGACGGGCATGGTCGACTTCGTCGGCGGCAAGTCCGCGGCCGATGTCGCCGGCGGCGTCCAGAAGGCCTGGGACGCAATCAAGTAACATCCTGGCGAACCGGCGGGTTTTGGCCCGCCGGTTTTCCCAAGCATGCCGACGTGCAGCCGGACCATGCGGTGCAAGCCGCGTGAACGATTCTCGCACCTCAAGTGCCTGATCTCCGTTCGGAATTGCGCGTGGAAAAGAGCGTCAGGGGAAGCATTCCTGGGGAGGAACTGCCATGCAGCAATTGTTATTCGCCATTTTCACGATGGTAGGGGGCGTGCTCGCCTGCGCCGCCTATTTCTTCGGTACGAACTGGCTGCTCGACACGATTTTCCCCTCCAAGGGGCTGACGGGCGCGCAGGCTTCCAGGAACCTGCGCATCACCAATGCCATCCGGCCCTGGCTGTTCATGGCGCCGGCGCTCTTCGCGCTCGCCATCTACCTCGTCTACCCGGTTTTCGAATCCGTGCGGCTCGCCTTTCATGACCGCTCCGGCCAGCAGTTCGTCGGCTTCAGCAATTTTGTCTGGATGTTCAACGACGGCGAGTTCCGCCAGTCGATCTTCAACAATTTCCTCTGGCTCCTCGTGGTGCCGGCGCTTTCCACCTTTTTCGGCCTCGTTATCGCGGCGCTGACCGATCGCATCTGGTGGGGCAATATCGCAAAGACGCTGATCTTCATGCCGATGGCGATCTCCTTTGTCGGCGCCGCCGTCATCTGGAAATTCGTCTACGACTATCGCTCGGAAGGCTCCGAGCAGATCGGCATCCTCAACGCCGTTGTGGTCGCTTTCGGCGGTGCGCCAGAAGCATGGATGACCATTCCCTTCTGGAACAACTTCTTCCTGATGGTCATCCTGATCTGGATCCAGACCGGCTTCGCCATGGTCATTCTTTCGGCGGCACTGCGCGGCATTCCGGAAGAAACCGTCGAAGCGGCTGTCATCGACGGGGCGAACGGTTTCCAGATCTTCTTCAAGATCATGGTGCCGCAGATCTGGGGCACCATCGCCGTGGTCTGGACGACGATCACCATCCTCGTCCTGAAGGTCTTCGACATCGTGCTCGCCATGACGAACGGTCAGTGGCAGACGCAGGTCCTGGCGAACCTGATGTTCGACTGGATGTTCCGCGGCGGCGGTGACTTCGGGCGCGGCGCGTCCATAGCCGTCGTCATCATGATCCTGGTCATACCGATCATGATCTGGAACATCCGCAACGCCACCAAGGAAATGGAGCGCTGAGATGATTGCTTCTTCCCGTTCACCGCTCATCATCGTCGTCCACCTCTCCGTCCTGCTGCTCGTGGCGCTCTGGACGCTGCCGACCGCCGGCCTGCTGATCTCGTCGCTGCGCGACAAGGACCAGCTCGCCGTCTCCGGCTGGTGGACCGCCCTTTCCACCTCCTCGCAAAACCTCACCGGCCGCGCTGCGTCACCGGAAGCGCAGGTCGAGAAGGATGGCAAGTTCGTCATTTCGGGTAATCTCCTCGAGGGCGGGAATGCCAAGGTCTCGGCCTTTGGCGTGCGCCCCTTGCAGCCGTCCGCCTTCGAAGCCGGCACGGCCGCCGACCTGGGCGACGGCCAGATGCTCACCGTCAACGAGGACGGCAGCTACGAGATCGTCTCGCCGACGAAGATGGAAGGCACGCGCGGCCAGCGCATCTTCTACACCGCCTCCGTGCCGCCGCGCTTCACGCTCGACAACTACCGCGAAGTGCTGAACGCCGCCGGCATCGGCTCGTCCTTCATCAACTCGCTGACGGTTGCGATCCCCTCGACGATCATCCCGATCCTCGTTGCGGCCTTCTGCGCCTATGCGCTCGCCTGGATGCCATTCCCGGGCCGGGCGATCTTGATCGCCGTCATCGTCGGCCTGCTCGTCGTGCCGTTGCAGATGTCGCTGATCCCGCTTCTGAAGCTCTATAACGGCGTCGGCGCTTTCTTCGGCGTGCCGGCAAAGACCTATGTCGGCATCTGGCTCGCCCATATGGGCTTCGGCCTGCCGCTCGCGGTCTACCTGCTGCGCAACTACATGGCCGGCCTGCCGCGCGAAATCATGGAATCCGCCCGTGTCGACGGCGCTTCCGACTTCGATATCTTCGTGAAGATCATCCTGCCGCTGTCCTTCCCTGCACTCGCCTCGTTCTCCATCTTCCAGTTCCTGTGGACCTGGAACGACCTGCTCGTCGCCATGGTCTTCCTCGGCACGGGCAATGACGAGCTGGTGCTGACCGGACGTCTTGTGAACCTGCTCGGTTCGCGCGGCGGTAACTGGGAAATCCTCACGGCCTCCGCCTTCATCACCATCATCGTGCCCCTGATCGTGTTTTTCAGCCTGCAGCGCTATCTCGTGCGCGGCCTGCTGTCGGGCTCGGTCAAGGGCGGTTGATGAAAGCAATTCCAGCAAAAGTGTGAAGCGGTTTTGCGTCCGGAATTGCGTAAAACAAAGTAAAAACAGGACATACGAGAATGACGACGACGTCGGATTCCACCCTTCTCATCCCGGACAAGGACTGGTGGCGCGGCGCGGTGATCTACCAGATCTATCCGCGCTCGTTCCAGGACACCAATGGCGACGGGATCGGCGACCTCAAGGGCATCACCGAGCGGCTTGCCCATGTCGCCTCGTTGGGCGCGGATGCGATCTGGATTTCGCCCTTCTTCACCTCGCCGATGAAGGATTTCGGCTACGACGTCTCGGACTACCAGGACGTCGATCCGATCTTCGGCGGACTCGCCGATTTCGACGCGCTGATCGCCGAGGCGCACCGCCTCAACATCCGCGTCATGATCGACCTTGTCCTGTCGCACACCTCCGACAAACATCCGTGGTTCGTCGAAAGCCGCTCGCGGCGCACCAACCCGAAGGCGGACTGGTATGTCTGGTCGGATTCCAAGCCCGACGGCACGCCGCCGAACAACTGGCTGTCGATCTTCGGCGGCTCCGCCTGGCAGTGGGATCCGACGCGTCTGCAATATTACATGCACAATTTCCTGACCTCGCAGCCCGACCTGAACCTGCACAATCCGGAAGTTCAGGATGCGTTGCTGTCGGTCGCCCGCTTCTGGCTGGAGCGCGGCGTCGATGGCTTCCGCCTCGACACGATCAACTTCTATTTCCACGACAAGGAGCTGCGCGACAACCCGTCGCTCGCCCCCGAGCGCCGCAATGCGCAGACGGCGCCGGCCGTGAACCCCTACAACTATCAGGAACATCTCTACGACAAGAACCAGCCGGAGAACCTGGAATTCCTCAAGCGCTTCCGCGCCGTCATGGAAGAGTTTCCGGCGATTGCCGCCGTGGGCGAGGTCGGTGACAGCCAGCGTGGTCTCGAGATCGCCGGCGAATACACCTCCGGCGGCGACAAGATGCATATGTGCTACGCCTTCGAATTCCTCGCGCCCGATCCGCTGACGCCGGCCTTCGTCGCCGAAACGCAACACGCGCTGGAAAAGGCTGCCCCCGAAGGCTGGGTGTGCTGGGCCTTCTCCAACCACGACGTGATGCGCCATGTCAGCCGCTGGGGCAATGCCGTCACCGACCACGAGGCCCATGCCAAGCTGCTGGCCAGCCTCTTGATGTCGCTGCGCGGTTCCGTCTGCATCTATCAGGGTGAAGAACTGGCGCTGCCGGAAGCGGAGCTCGCCTATGAGGACCTGCAGGATCCCTACGGCATCCAGTTCTGGCCGGATTTCAAGGGCCGCGACGGTTGCCGCACGCCCATGGTGTGGGAGGGTGACAAGCAGTCCGGCGGCTTCAGCCTCGGTAAGCCATGGCTTCCGGTTCCAAACGTCCATCTGGAGCGCGCCGTCAATGTGCAGGAGGGCGACGAGACCTCGGTGCTTTCGCATTACCGCCGTTTCCTCGCCTTCCGCAAGGAGCATGTGGCGCTGGTCAAGGGCGAGATCGAATTCCAGTCGGCCGAGGGCGCGATCCTCTCCTTCGTGCGCACGCACGGCAACGAGAAGGTCTTTTGCGCCTTCAACATGAGCCCGATCGCACGTCTCGCCGAGCTTCCGGCGGGCCAGCTGGAGGTGCTTGAGGGGCACGGCTTCGGCAGCATCATGCATGAGGAAAACATCGAACTTCCGGCCTGGAGCGGGTTCTTCGCCCGCTTCGCGTAACGGACTGAGAAATAGGACAAAGGGGAGAGAGACATGACAGGGCTGGTTCTCAAGGATATCCGTAAATCCTACGGCGCGGTGGACGTGATCCACGGCATCGATCTCGACATCAAGCAGGGCGAGTTCATCGTCTTCGTCGGCCCGTCCGGCTGCGGGAAGTCGACGCTGCTGCGCATGATCGCCGGTCTCGAGGAGATCACCGGCGGTGACATGACGATCGATGGCGAACGCGTCAACGACGTGCCGCCCTCCAAGCGCGGCATCGCCATGGTCTTCCAGTCCTACGCGCTCTATCCCCACATGACCGTCTACGACAACATGGCTTTCGGCATGCGGATCGCCGGCGAGAGCAAGGAGGAGATCGACCGCCGGGTGCGCGCGGCCGGGGATGTCCTCCAGCTCACCAAGTATCTCGACCGCCTGCCCAAGGCACTCTCGGGCGGTCAGCGGCAGCGCGTCGCCATCGGCCGCGCCATCTGCCGCAACCCGAAAGTGTTCCTGTTCGACGAGCCGCTGTCGAACCTCGACGCGGCGCTGCGTGTCGCCACCCGCATCGAAATCGCCAAGCTCAACGAGAAGATGGCCGACACGACGATGATCTATGTCACGCATGACCAGGTCGAGGCGATGACGCTTGCCGACCGCATCGTCGTGCTCTCGGCCGGCCATATCGAGCAGGTCGGCCCGCCGCTCGAGCTTTACGAACGCCCGGACAATCTCTTCGTTGCCCGCTTCATCGGCTCGCCCGCCATGAACATCATCCCCGCCAAGATCACCGCTGCCGGCGCATCGACGGCGGTGGAACTGACGGGCGGCCGGATTTCCAGCGTCGATATCCCGACGGCTGCCTCCGAAGCCGGCAAGACGGCAAGTTTCGGCGTCCGTCCGGAAGATCTTCAGATCTCGACCGGTGACGACTTCCTCTTCGAGGGCACGGTGTCGATCGTCGAGGCGCTCGGCGAGGTGACGCTGCTCTACATCGATGGTCTCGTGCAGGGCGAGCCGATCATCGCGAAGATCCCCGGCATCCTCGACGTCAAGCGCGGCGACAAGGTACGCTTCACGGCCGACAGGGCGAAGCTGCATCTCTTCAATGCGGCCGGACAGAGCTACCGCGCTGTTTGATTCTGCATCAGGGCGGCAGGAATTGGGCCTGCCGCTCAACCCGATGTTAAGTCTTGCTGCCTAGGCTTTTCCTGAAAAATGAAATGCCAGGGACAGGCAAATGGGCATCGGGCAGACACCGCGCAACAACTACCTGAACAAGGAAGAGTCCTTCATGTACGATCGGGAAAAGAGTTTCCCGATGGAGGATACCTGTAACGAGGCGCGCATCGAGTTCACCGAGAACGGCGGCCTCATGAATCTCGTTTCCCGTCGCGGCCTGATCGTCAAGCTCTCGCGCAGCGGCGCCGTCATCACCATGACGACGAAGTTTCAACTGCCGCGCAATTTCTACCTCGATATCGTCAGCGCCCGTCTGCCGATGGTGGGCTGCCTGACGCAACGGGTCTATCCCAACGACGTGGTCGAGGCTCGCTTCCTGCGCCTGCTTTCCGACAAGGACCTGCAGCGCATCTTCGTCTATTCGACGCACCGCAACCATCAGGGCCGGACGCTGGATATCTACAGCTGATGCAAAAAGAGGGGCGAAACGCCCCTCTTTCCCTTTATGCGAACAGCACGCTCGCCCCGTGATCGGCCGGCCCCGAAAGGGCGCGGAAGGAAGCGAAGAGCTCGCGGCCCATACCGAATTCGTTGCCGGAGAGATCGGCCGTCGCCTGCGGGCGGGCGGCGAATTCGGCTGCGTTGACCAGAACCTCGATCGTGCCATGGGTTGCATCCAGCCGGATCATGTCGCCGTTCCGGATACGGCCGATCGGGCCGTTATCGACCGCCTCGGGCGTCACGTGGATGGCGGCCGGCACCTTGCCGGATGCGCCGGACATGCGGCCGTCGGTGAGCAGTGCCACGCGCTGGCCGCGATCCTGCAAAATGCCGAGCACGGTGGTCAGCTTGTGCAGTTCCGGCATGCCATTCGATTTCGGCCCCTGGAAGCGCACGACGGCGATGAAATCGCCGGTTAGCTCGCCGGCCTTGAAGGCAGCGTTGAGTTCCAGCTGATCGTGGAAGACCTTTGCCGGCGCCTCGATGACATGGCGTTCCGGCTTGACGGCCGAAATCTTGATGACGGCCTTGCCGACATTGCCGGTCAGCATCTTGAGGCCGCCCGTCGCCTGGAAGGGGGTCTCGATACTGGCAAGCACCTTCGGGTCGTGGCTGACCTTCGGCGATCGTTCGCGCACGACCGTGCCGTTCTCGCCGAGCCTGGCATCGACCGTATAGGATTTGAGGCCCTGGCCATACACCGTGCGTACGTCGTCGTGCAGCATGCCGGTCTTCAAGAGTTCCTGGATGAGGAACCCCATGCCGCCGGCGGCATGGAAATGGTTTACGTCGGCAAGGCCGTTCGGATAGACGCGGGCCAGCAGCGGCACGACGTCGGACAGTTCGGAAATATCCTGCCATGTCAGCACGATGCCGGCGGCGCGCGCCATGGCGATGAGATGCAGCGTGTGGTTGGTCGAGCCGCCCGTGGCGTGCAGGCCGACGACGCCGTTGACGACGGAACGCTCGTCGATCATCTCGCCGGCCGGCGTGAATTCATTGCCCTGCGCGGTGATGGCAAGCGCCCGCTTGGCGGCTTCCTTGGTCAGCGCATCGCGCAGCGGCGTGCCGGGATTGATGAAGGAGGCGCCGGGCATGTGGAAGCCCATGATCTCCATCAGCATCTGGTTGGAATTGGCGGTGCCGTAGAAGGTGCAGGTGCCGGGGCCGTGATAGGACTTGGATTCGGCTTCGAGAAGCTCCGCCCGGCCGGCCTTGCCTTCGGCGAAGAGCTGGCGCACGCGCGCCTTCTCGTCGTTCGGCAGGCCCGAGGTCATGGGACCGGCGGGAATGAAGACGGCAGGCAGGTGGCCGAAGGTCAGCGCCGCGATCGTCAGGCCCGGCACGATCTTGTCGCAGACGCCGAGATAGACGACCGAATCGAACATGTTGTGCGACAGGCCGATACCGGCCGCCATGGCGATGAGATCGCGCGAGAACAGCGACAGTTCCATGCCCGGCTGGCCCTGGGTGACGCCGTCGCACATGGCGGGTACGCCGCCGGCGACTTGCGCCACGCCGCCCGCTTCCCGCGCGGCGTCACGGATCAGCGCCGGATAAGTCTCGAACGGCTGGTGAGCCGAGAGCATGTCGTTGTAGGAGGTGATGATGCCGAGGTTGGGGACGCGATCACCGGCGAGCGCATCCTTCTCGGCGGGGGAACAGACCGCAAAGCCATGCGCGAGGTTGCCGCAGGAGAGCACCGAGCGGTGCACGCCCTTGGAGATGGCGGCGCGAATGCGGCCGAGATAGGGCTCGCGGTGCGGCTTCGAGCGTTCGACGATGCGGGCGGTGATGGCTTCAATGCGCTTGTCGGCGGACATGGGATTATCCTGACTTCCTCGATTGCATTTGTGCACGGCAAGGCGAGCGGGAGCGCTGCGCCATCCGCGGGTAAAACGGCGCCTCGCGCCGCGGCATGTTCGGCTTCAGCCGGCTGGACGTGCTAGGGCGCCCAGTAGATATCGACCGGCGTTGCCGCGCGCCGCAGAATGGCGCGGATCGGCATGTCGGTTTCGGGACCATCCGCTTTCGCGGCGGCCAGAACGTCCTTCTTGCCCTGGCCTTCGATATGCAACACCAGAAGGCGGGCATCCTGAAGGCTGGCGAAGGTAAAGGTGAGGCGGGTCTCGCCTGCACCCTCGGCTTCCATGGTGATGACGCCGCGCGGCGTGGCAGCCGAGATCGCCTCGTCAAGCTTGCTGCCACCGGGGAAGAACGAGGCCGTATGGCCGTCCGTTCCCATGCCGAGAATGGCGACGTCGAAGGGAGCGCCGAGCGAGGCGGCATCCGCCGACACGATCTTCGCCGCCTCTTCCGCGCTGCCGGCTTCCCGGTAGAGCGGCAGGAAGCCAGCGGCCTTCGCCTTGTCCTGAAGCAGGTTGTCGGAAACGAGCAGGTGGTTCGAGCGCGGGTTATCCGCCGGCACGAAGCGCTCGTCGACAAGCGTGACCGTCACCTTGGCCCAGTCGATGTCGCGGCTGGACAGCGCCTTGAAGAAGGCCTTTGGCGTCGAGCCGCCGGAGACGGCGATGGTCGCCTTGCCGCGTGCGGCGATAGCCTCGGCAAGCGTGGCGGAAACCGTGTCCGCCAGACCTTCGGCCAGGGCCGCACCGTCCTTGAATTCGTGCAGTCTCGCGCTCATCGGGCTTCCTTACGATTCATGCCAGGTGCGGCCGTCGCGCTCGATAAGCGCGATCGACTGGCTCGGACCCCAGGTGCCTGCCGTGTAGCCCTGCGCGAGCTGGCCCGTCGCTTCCCAGGCCTTGAGGATCGGATCGACCCAGCGCCATGCGGCTTCCACTTCGTCGCGGCGCATGAAGAGCGTCTGGTTGTTCCTGATGACGTCGAGCAGCAGACGCTCGTAGGCATCCGCGTTGCGGGCGTCGAAGGCCTCGGCGAAGCTCATGTCGAGCGAAACGTTGCGCAGGCGCATGCCGCCCGGACCGGGGTCCTTGATCATCAGCGACTGCTTGACGCCTTCATCCGGCTGCAGGCGGATGATGAGCTGGTTGGCCTCGATACGGCCCGCCGTCGGGTCGAAGATCGAATGCGGGATCGGCTTGAAGGTGATGACGATCTCCGACATGCGCGCGGCAAGGCGCTTGCCCGTGCGGATGTAGAAGGGCACGCCCGCCCAACGCCAGTTGCCGATCTCGGCCTTGATGCCGACGAAGGTTTCGGTGTTGGAGACACCGCCTTCCAGTTCCTCGAGATAACCCTTGACCGGGCCGCCGGCCGAAGCGCCGGCGCGGTACTGGCCGCGCACCGTCAGGCGCTCGACATTGTACTGGTCGATCGGCTTGAGGGCGCGCAGCACCTTCAGCTTTTCGTCGCGCACGGCTTCCGCATCCATGGAGGAGGGTACTTCCATCGCGACAAGGCAGAGCAGCTGGAGAATGTGGTTCTGCACCATGTCGCGCAGCGCGCCGGCCTTGTCATAGTAGCCGGCACGGCTTTCGAGGCCGACGGCTTCGGCCACCGTGATCTGCACATGGTCGATATGGGCGGAGTTCCACAGCGGCTCGTAGAGCGCGTTGGCAAAGCGCAGCGCCATCAGGTTCTGCACCGTCTCCTTGCCGAGATAGTGGTCGATGCGGAAAATCTGCTCTTCGCGGAACACCTTGCCGATCGTGTTGTTCAGCTCGTTGGCGGAGGCAAGGTCGCGGCCGATCGGCTTTTCGACGACAATACGGGTCTGCTTGGTGATCAGCTTGTGGTCGCGGATTTTTTCCGAGATGTCGCCGAAGATCGCAGGCGCCACAGCCAGATAAAAGGCGCGCACGCGTTCCTTGCCCTCGTCGAGCAGGTCCTTCAGCTTGTCCCAGCCCTGGTCGGACTTGGCATCGACGGCGACGTAGAACAACCGGTCGCAGAAAATCCTGATCTGCTCGTCGTCGAGCTCTTCGGCCTTCAGGTGCTCCGTCAGCGCATCGACGGCGAACTTGCGGTATTCCGCGTCCGTAAAGGCGGTACGCGACGCGCCGATGATGCGCGTCGGATCGGAAAGCTGGCCCGCGAGCTGCCGGTGGTAGAGGGCCGGAAGGAGCTTGCGTTCCGCAAGATCGCCGGTTCCGCCGAAGACGACATAGTCGAAGGGTTCAACAGGAATGATCTGGCTGCTCATCGGATATCTCGATCTCGTTCTGTTGCCGGGTGTTATAATCTAATCGATTTAAAAACACCAGCGTGCAACGCAACAAAATCGGTGTTTCCGAACAGATCAGAGCTTGTCGCGTAGCGCGTACCACGTCATGGCGAGGAACAGAAGCGGCGTGCGGAACCTCGGGCCACCGGGAAAGGCCGGGATTTTCAGAGCCTTCAACTGGTCGAGTTCCTTGGCACCGCCGGTCACCTCCTCGGCGTAGAGCTTGCCACAATAGTTTGACAACATGACACCATGGCCGGAATAGCCGCCGATCGTCGTGATGCCGGGCATGACCTCGCGCACATAGGGTTTGCGCGGCATGGTGATGCCGACGGAGCCGCCCCAGGCATGGGTGAGCTCGATGCCCTTCAGTTCAGGATAGACTTCCTCGATCTGCCGGCGGATGGGCGGTGCCATGTCGTCGAGATTTTCCGAATAGGCCTCGCGCCCGCCAAACAGCAGGCGGCCGTCGCGGGTCTTGCGGAAATAACGCACGACGAAACGCGTGTCGGCAATCGATTCACCGCCGGGAATGATCGAGGGGAATTTGTTGAGCGGCACGGTTGCGCCGATGAAGGAGCGGATCGGCATGACATGCGATGCGGTTTTGGGTTCGAGATTGCCGATATAGGCGTTGCAGCAGATCAACGCCTTGTCGGCGCGGATCGTACCCCTGGCGGTGGTGATGACCGCCTTGCCGCCCGTCCGCTCGATCTTCAGGGCAGGGGTCTTTTCATGCAGGCCCGCACCGGCGGCCTGCGCTGCGCGGGCAATACCGACCAGGAGCTTCATCGGGTGGATATGGCCGGTGCCGATATCGCGCATGCCGAAGAAGAAGCGTTTCGAACCGACGCGCTGTTCGGTCTCCGCCCGGTCCATGTAGCTCAGATGGTTGTAGCCGAAGCGCGTCGCGGCGATCTCGATGTGATCGCGAAACTCCTTCTCGTAGCTCGCCTTGTGGCTCACATTGAGCTGGCCGGGCACGTAGTCGATGTCGAGGCTGTGATCTGTGGCGAAATCGTGAATATGCTGTTTGGCATTTTCCGCAAGGTCGAACAGCGCCTTGGCGCGCTCGAAGCCGAGTTCCGCTTCAAGGGTTTCCGCGTCGGAGCGCTGGCCGGTTCCGAGCTGGCCGCCGTTGCGGCCGGAGGCGCCGTCGCCGAAGCGATGCGCCTCGATGAGCGTGACACGCACGCCCTTCTTCGCAAGGTTGTAGGCGGCCTGCAGGCCGGTGAAGCCACCGCCGACAATGGCGACATCGGTCTCGACGGAGCCGTCGAGCGGGGCATATTCGGGCCGGTCGCCGACGCTGGCCTCATACCAGGAGACACCGGGGGAAATCGGGCTTTGCCAGGGCATTGCACACACTCATTCGGTCAAGAGGGTGCGGCGGCGCGCCGGGGCGCCGGCCGCTTCTCAGGGACTGATCGTTTCGGCGGCCCGGACCGCCTGATAGCTCAGACGTTGAGCAGCAGGAACTCACGTTCCCAGGGGCTGATCACCTGCATGAAGGTCTCGAACTCGCCGCGCTTGACGCCGGCATAGAGGCCGATGAACTCCGGGCTCAGAACCTCCGCAAGCGCAGGATCGGATTCCAGCAGCGAAACGGCCTCAAGCAGACCGCGCGGCAGATCGATCGACCCCTCGTTTGCGGTGTCTCCCGTCGGCTCGCTCGGCTCGATCTGGTTCATGATGCCGAGCAGGCCGCAGCCGAGCGAGGCCGCGAGCGCCAGATACGGATTGGCATCCGATCCCGGCAGGCGGTTCTCGACGCGCCGTGCGGCGGCGTCCGACACCGGCACGCGGAAGGCCGTCGTGCGGTTGTCGTAGCCCCAGGCATTGTTGACCGGCGCCGACATGTCGGGCGTCAGGCGGCGATAGGAGTTCACATAGGGCGCCATCATCACCAGCGTCTTCGGCACATAGGTCTGCATGCCGCCGATGAAGTGGAAGAACTCCTTCGAAGCCGATCCGTCCGGATTGGAGAAGACGTTCTTGCCCGTCGCGATCTCGACCACCGACTGGTGGATGTGCATCGCCGAACCCGCCTGGCCCTGCATGGGCTTTGCCATGAAGGTCGCGTAGATGTCGTGCTTGAGCGCGGCCTCGCGGATCGTGCGCTTGAAGAGGAACACCTGGTCGGCGAGTTCGATCGGATCGCCGTGGCGCAGGTTGATTTCGAGCTGCGCGGGACCCTCCTCGTGGATCAGGGTGTCGATCTCGAGACCCTGCTTTTCGGAGAAGTGATAGATGTCGTCGATCAGTTCGTCGAATTCGTTGATCCCCGCGATGGAATAGCCCTGGCCGCCCTGGATGGCGCGGCCGGACCGGCCCTTCGGCGGATGCAGCGGATAGTCCGGGTCCTCGTTCATCGCGACGAGATAGAATTCGATTTCCGGCGCGACGACCGGTTTCCAGCCACGGTCGCTATACATCTTGACGACGTTCTTGAGAACGTTGCGCGGGGTATAGGGCACATTCTCGCCGGTCGAACCGACGATGTCACAGATGACCTGCGCGGTTGGATCGCTTTCCCACGGTACGACGGAGAGCGTCGAGAGATCCGGCAGCAGCTTCAGGTCGCTGTCGCGCGGCTCATAGCGGAAATTACCGGTCTCTTCCGGGTAGTCGCCTGATATCGTGTGGCGGTAGAGAGCGGAAGGCAGCGCCAGCGAGGTGTTCGATGTGAACTTCGACGACGGCATCATTTTTCCGCGCGGGACGCCTGCAAGATCAGGCGTGATGCATTCGATATCCTCGATACCGCGGGCCCGAAGCCAGTCTGCGGCGTCCTTCCAGGTCTTTACCCCTCGTGGCACGCTGATGGAGGGAGGTATTTTTGCAGAGCGTGCGGCTTTCTCGATGGTGGGGGTAACGACTTTCTTTTTGGACGGCATGGCACACCGGGTTTGTTGATGATGGCGCCATCATAGACAGAGTTAAACCCTTTACTAGCTCCCCCCGGGGGGTAGAAAACGCGATTTTTGCGGTATTTTTTGTTTTTCCTGTCCCGATTGACTTTCTGGCGCGATAGCAGAAAGGAGAGGCGAACGGGGATTATGGACGTGGCAGAACGGCGGGACGTCGTAATTATCGGGGCCGGTGCGGCAGGCATGATGTGCGCCATCGAGGCGGGCAGGCGGGGTCGCCGCGTGCTTGTGCTCGATCACGCGAAGGCGCCGGGCGAAAAAATCCGCATCTCCGGCGGCGGGCGCTGCAACTTCACCAATATCCATGCCGGCCCGAAGAATTTCCTGTCGACCAACCCGCATTTCGCCAAGTCGGCGCTGGCCCGCTACACGCCGCGCGATTTCCTCGATCTCGTCGAGCGCCATCGTATCGCCTGGCACGAGAAGACGCTGGGCCAGCTTTTTTGCGATAATTCGGCCAGGGACATCATCGCCATGCTGCTGGCCGAGATGAAGGCGGCGGGCGCGGACCTGCGCCTTTCGACGCCGGTCGGTGACATCTCGCATGACGGGCATTCCTTCCGGATCGCCACGGAGCACGGCCTCATCGAGGCGGCCTCGCTGGTGATTGCCACCGGCGGCAAGTCGATCCCGAAGATGGGCGCGACGGGTTTCGCCTACCGCATCGCCGAGCAGTTCGGCGTGCCGGTGACGGACACCCGCGCCGGCCTGGTGCCGCTGATGCTCGATCCCGCAACGTTAGCCGCGCATGACGGCCTGCCTGGCGTCGCCGTGGATGTCATCGCGCGCCACGGCAAGACGGAATTTTCGGAGGCGGCCCTCTTCACCCATCGTGGCCTCAGTGGCCCCGCCATCCTGCAGATCTCCTCCTACTGGCGCGAAGGCGAGGAAATCTCGCTCCACATCCGCCCCGATCTCGACTTTGCCGCCGTCATTGCCGCCGCCCGCAAACAGAACGGCCGACAGGCGGTGCAGACGGTGCTGGCCGAGCATATCCCGAAGAAGCTGGCGCAACTGCTCGTGACCGAACTCGCCATCGACGGGACGCTCGCCGAGCAGCCGGGAAAACGCATCGAGGCGCTGGTGCAGAAACTACGGGACTGGCGTTTCCGTCCGCCGGGTTCCGAAGGGTATCGCACGGCGGAGGTGACGCTTGGCGGCGTCGATACGGCGGCACTCGATTCCCGCAGCATGGCGGCAAAGGCGGTGCCGGGGCTCTATTTCGTCGGCGAGGCGGTGGATGTGACCGGCTGGCTCGGCGGTTACAATTTCCAATGGGCCTGGGCCTCCGGCCATGCGGCGGGCCAGGACGTCTGAAACCGGGACGCATGAATAGCGATTGGGTCTTTACCGCCCGTTAAGACCTCGCGGCGGATGCTGCCGGAATGTCGGCGTTTCCCGGTTTTGGGAGACTACATGATGTGCGCCGGCTGGCCGGATCATCCGGGTTACCTGTTCTCGCGTAACGGAGTACCGCCGCATGCCTGAAAAAAACCGCCCCGCCCGCGCTATTGCCATCGCCGCTGAAGAGAGCCGCCGCCGTTTCGTGGCTATCGGCATCAATTGCGGGCTTGCCGCCCTCCTTGTCGCAGCCCTTGCTGTCGCTGTGCTCTGACATTTTGGACCGTCATAAATCGGTTTAAATTGGTGATGGAATTTTAAAGATTGCCGCCGATGATCCCGTCATAGGGTTCCGGAAGCCGCGTCCCATGACGGATGTATGCGGCGTGCAATGACTGCTCCCCCGGATGCGCGGCATTGCAGCCGCATGAAGTCGGTAATCCGGCGTCCGAATCCCGGGGAGGCCCTAAAAAGGGCAGGGGTGGAGCACGCCGACAACGGATGTTCCGCCAATGTTTAT
Organism: Shinella sp. CPCC 101442; assembly: GCF_024704725.1. Taxonomy (GTDB): domain Bacteria; phylum Pseudomonadota; class Alphaproteobacteria; order Rhizobiales; family Rhizobiaceae; genus Shinella. Next base: position 725,404 of record NZ_JALIQS010000004.1, read on the forward strand.
TGATCGTATTCTCGCACGCTTCAAGATCCAGACGAAGGTGCTGGTCTTCATTCTGCCCTTCGTGCTCTCCATCTGCGCCGTGGGCTTTACCGGGCTTTACGCCTCCGGCCTCCTGCAGGGCCGCATGGAAATTTCCAACAGTGTCCTCCAGTCGCTGAGCGGCTTCAAGGACGTTTATGCCGGCATGAACCGGTTCCTTCAGAACACCAGCGAGGAAACGCGCGATGCGGTCAACGCGCGGCTGAAGGCGCAGGTCGCTCTGCTGCGCCAGACGATGGACGGCCTGACGCCCGACGTCGATGCGTCCAAGCTGTTGGACGCCCAGAAGCAGACCAAGGATATCGAAGCGCGCATGGACGGGCTGTGGCTTCTCTATGTCAATGAGAACAAGCTGCACGACAAGATGGTCAAGAACCTTGGCACGCTCTCCAGCGAGCAGGTGAAGATCCTGGACGAGGCGACGAAGCTGCAGCGCACCGTGCGGCAGAACGAAAATGCCGCAAAGAGCATGCTGCGTGAAGCCGAGCGCCTGACGACGGCCAGCAAGTTCTTCGGCGATCTTCTCTCCGAATTCAGCCGCGGTGCGACACCGGAGGATCAACTGAAGGTCATCAAGGAACGTTATCCGTTCATTTCGAAGACCGAGCGCTCCATCTCGACGATCCTGCCGAAGAGCCAGAAGGTCGTCTCGATCACCATCCGCAACACGATCGACGAACTGGGCGGCTTCCTGTCGTCGTCGGATCCGGCCGCCGTGACGGTGCCGGAAATCGCGCGTCGCGTGAACCGCTTCCGCCAGGTGACCATCCAGCTTCAGGGGGCTGCGGCCGAAAAGATGCGCGAGGCGACCCGCATCTTCGGCGAGTTGGACGAGCCGATCATCAAGTCCGAGGCGGTTCTCTCCTCGACGCGCAAGCTGGTCTCGTCGATCGATGATATCGAAGTGGCGGCTGTGCGCTTCCTTGGCCAGACCTCGGAGGACAACCGCGTCAAGCTGCTCGGCAACCTGTCGATGCTGCAGCTCGACATCAAGGGCCTGCGCGGTACGGCGAGCGGCCTGCCGTTCTTCGACAAGGTCGATGAAACGCTGTCGCCGGTGCTGGAGCGCATTCAGGCCGACAGCGATGCGCTGGTCAAGATCAGCGCGCAGCGCAATGCCGACTTCGATGCCGCAGGCCAGTCCATCGATTCGATCTGGAACCTGCTCAGCCAGTTTGCCGAGGAACAGAAGACAAGCGCCGGCACGGAACGCGAAAAGGCCAATCAGGTCTCCGTTCTTGCAACTATCGTCGGTGCGGCCATCGCCATTCTCGCCGGCATCGCGCTGGTGCTGACGCTGAAGGGACCGATCGGCCAGATCACCGGCGCCATGCGCCGCCTGGCCGATGGTTTCCTCGACACCGGCATCTCCGGCGAGGGCCGTGCCGATGAAATCGGCGACATGGCCCGCGCGCTCGGCGTCTTCAAGGAAAACGCCCTGTCGAAGATCCGCGTGGAAGCCGAAAGCGAGCAGCAGCGCGCCGAAGCGGATGCCGAGCGTATCCGCAACGACGCGGAGAAGCAGGCGCTCGACCGGCAGATCGACTTTGCCGTGAACGCGCTTGCGGCCGGCCTCGGCCGTCTGGCGCAGGGCGACCTGTCGCGCCAGATCGAGACGCCCTTCACCGGTCGCCTCGAGCAGCTGCGGCAGGACTTCAACGTCTCGCTCGAACGCCTGCAGGATACACTCGGCCAGATCCGCACCAATGCGCTGTCGATCCAGCGCAGCGGTTCGGACATGCTGCAATCGGCCGATGCGCTTTCCAAGCGCACCGAATCGCAGGCCTCCTCGCTGGAGGAGACCGCCGCCGCCGTCGAGCAGATCACGGCGACCGTGCGCTCCTCCGCCGAGCGGGCGCATGAAGCCAATGTCGTCGTCGGCGCCACCAAGCGCAGCGCCGACAGTTCCGCCTCCGTCGTCAACAACGCGATTGCTGCGATGGGTCGTATCGAGGGTGCCTCGCGCCAGATCGAGCAGATCATCGAGGTCATCGACGACATCGCCTTCCAGACCAACCTGCTGGCGCTGAACGCCGGTATCGAAGCGGCGCGTGCGGGCGAGGCCGGCAAGGGCTTTGCAGTCGTGGCGCAGGAAGTGCGTGAACTCGCCCAGCGTTCGGCGAGTGCCGCGCGCGAGATCAAGGGGCTCATCGAGAAGTCGACGAGCGAGGTCAGCGCCGGCGCGCATCTCGTGCAGGAGACCGGCTCGGTGCTCGCCTCGATCAGCCAGCAGATCGTCTCCGTCAGCCACCATGTGGACATGATGGCGACGGCCAGCCGCGACCAGGCGGCGGCGCTGCAGGAGGTCAACGGCTCCGTCAACCAGATGGATCAGATGACCCAGCAGAACGCCTCGATGGTGGATCTTACCACCACCGCCAGCCGCAAGCTTGCCGGCGATGCCGACACGCTGATGATGCTGGTCGAGCAGTTCCGCCTGGAGGCGGACGAACACGCGGTCTATCGCGCGGCGTAAGGTACGCTCAAAGCCGGATGGCGGTTTCCTCTTTCGCCGTCCGGATGACCACCATGGTAAAGTACCGGGCGACGTTGTTCTGATCGCTGAATAGCCTGTCGCAGAGGGGCACATACTCCTCCATATCGCGCAGGCGCAGCATCAGAACGACGTCGGTCTCGCCGGTCACGGCATAGGCCTGCGAAACGGCCTCTTCGGTAACGGCAATATCCAGGAAGCGGCGCATATGCTGCTCGCCGTGCAGTTTCAGTTCCACCGTGACCAGCGCCTTGATCGTGCGCCCGGCCTTGGCCGGGTTCAGGATTGCGACGATGCGGTCGATCACGCCTGATTTCCGGAGCCGCTGCGTCCGGCGCAGGCAGCTGGAAGGGGACAGGCCCACCTCGTCCGCCATATCGACATTGGTGCGCGCTGCATCGCGCTGCATGAGGTTCAAAAGCTTCTTGTCGATGCGGTCCATTGGCCGAGCATATTTGTCGGCGCGATCTTTGCAATAAAATTGCATTCAGGTGCAATATTTGACCGAAACTGCGAAACGGTTCGGGCTAGGAATCGAGGCAACGGAAGAGGAGCCTGCCATGCCGTTCTTGATTTCAGTCCTGCACAAAACCAGGGATACACTCGCGATCTACTGGGTGCTTGTTCGAATAACCGTCCCCATCGCGCTCGTCACGGAGCTGCTCTCGCGGATGGGGGTCATCGAGGTGATCACGCCCGCCTTCGCACCTGTCATGGGCCTCGTCGGGCTTCCCCCGGAACTGGGACTGGCGTGGCTGACCGGCATGCTGATCGGGATCTGGGGCGCCGTTCCGCTTCTTTTCACCCTCGTTCCCGTCTCCTCGCTCAGCGTGGCGGATGTCACGGTCTTCTCCTCGCTCATCCTGTTTGCACATGCGCTTCCCATCGAGCAGAAGATCATCCAGCAGGCCGGCCCGAGCCTGATCGCCACGACAGCGCTGCGCATGGCAGGCGGCCTGCTCTACGCCTTCCTGCTGCACCATGTGCTCGCCGCCACCGGCTGGCTGTCGGCCGCGGTCGATCCCGCCTGGATCCCGATCAGCGCGACGCCGGACTGGATCGAATATCTTCGCGGCCTTGGAGAGACGTTAATCTGGATGCTGGTCATCCTCGTCGCTCTGTCCTGGAGCCTTGAAATCCTCAAGGTGACGGGAATCCTCGGCCTGCTGATGAAGGCGCTTTCGCCGGTGCTGCGGCTGGCCGGCATCCGGGGCGAGGCGGAACACCTCACCGCCGTCGGGTTGTTCCTCGGCATTTCCTACGGTGCGGGCCTGCTGATCCGCGAGGCGCAGTCGGGCGGTGCGTCACCGCGCCAGATCTTTTTGTCCTGCGTCTTCATGGGTTTTGCGCATAGCGTGATCGAAGACACTCTCATCGTACTCGCCCTCGGTGCGGACGTTTACGGCGTGCTCGTCGGGCGGGTCGTTTTCGCCATCGCGGCGACGGCCGTCATCGCCGCCCTGCTTCGCCGCCTTTCGGACCGGACGTTCTTCGCGCAGATGTTCCGGCCGGCTGCCGCGAGGGTCGAGGGGTGACAAGCCACCCGCAACGAAAAATCCCCGGCGCAGGGAACGCCGGGGATTTTCTTTGACTGGATTTTGCCTGTCAGCCGCGACCCTGCGTCACGATGACCGGGATCAGCAGGTCGCCCCAGTTGCCCTCGCCACCGTGGTGGCGGGCGGAGCGGACGAGTTCGACCGAGACGCCGGCCTCAACCGCCTTCATGACGGACTGGTTGAGGCGGTGCAGATCGTTTGCGACCATGCGGATCATGGCCTGCTGGTCGGGGGTCATGGCGGACGCCTGTTCTTCGGCGCGTTCCTTGACTCGGGTCTGGACTGTCATGGCATTTCTCCTCTTTTAATCGGGGTTCTTGAAGGTTGACGTTCAGGGTTACTCGGCGGCCGGGCGGAACTGTTCGTGCTCGGTCGATTCGTGCATGGCGGTCGTCGAGGACTGGCCGCCGGTGATGGCCATGGAGACGGCATCGAAATAGCCGGTGCCGACTTCGCGCTGGTGCTTGGTCGCGGTGTAGCCGTTGACCTCGGCGGCGAATTCAGCCTCCTGCAGCTCCGAATAGGCCGCCATCTGGCGATCCTTGTAGCCGCGGGCCAGTTCGAACATGCCGAAGTTCAGCTGGTGGAAGCCGGCAAGCGTGATGAACTGGAACTTGTAGCCCATCGCGCCCAGCTCGCGCTGGAACTTGGCAATCGTCGCGTCGTCCAGGTTCTTCTTCCAGTTGAACGAGGGCGAGCAATTGTAGGCGAGCAGCTTGCCCGGATGGACCTTGTGCACCGCTTCGGCGAATTTGCGGGCCTGTTCGAGGTCCGGCTTGCCGGTTTCCATCCAGATCAGGTCGCAGTGCGGCGCATAGGCGATGGCGCGGGCAATGCACGGCTCGATGCCGTTCTTGACCTGGTAGAAACCCTCGACCGTGCGGCCCTTGTCCCTGTCGACGAAGGGCTGGTCGCGCTCGTCGATGTCGGAGGTGAGCAGTTTTGCGGCCTCGGCGTCGGTGCGGGCGACGACCAGCGTCGAGGTGCCCATGACGTCGGCGGCAAGGCGCGCGGCATCGAGGTTGCGGATATGCGCCGCCGTCGGGATCAGAACCTTGCCGCCGAGATGGCCGCACTTCTTTTCCGATGCCAGCTGGTCCTCGAAGTGAACACCGGCAACACCCGCCTCGATGAAGGCCTTCATGATCTCGAAGGCGTTGAGCGGCCCGCCGAAGCCGGCCTCTGCGTCGGCGACGATCGGCGCGAACCAGGTGTCGACCGAAAGGCCATTACCTTCCGCCGTCTCGATCTGGTCGGCGCGCTGGAGCGTGCGGTTGATGCGCTTGGCAAGCTCCGGTGCGGCATTGGCCGGATAGAGCGACTGGTCGGGATACATGGCAGATGCCGTGTTGGCATCGGCGGCAACCTGCCAGCCGGAGAGGTAGATCGCCTTCAGGCCGGCGCGGACCATCTGCATGGCCTGGTTGCCCGAGAGCGCGCCGAGCGCATTGACGAAATCTTCTTCGTGGATGAGCTTCCACAGACGGTTCGCACCGTTTTCAGCCAGCGTATGGCGGATCTGGACCGAGCCGCGCAGCTTCTCGACCGTCTCGGCCGTATAGGGGCGCTCGATGCCGTCGAAGCGGCCCTTCGGTGCGCTCGGGACGAGGTTGTAAAAATCGGTCATAATATCCTCCAATGCGATGTCTCGGGATCGGGCTGGTATCATTTCGTTGCCCGATTTCATGTGACAGTATTTACATCGCAGCGCACAATAGGGCGAGAGAAAACCGGAAAATCAGCGATGCAATCGGGTAATGATGTCTTGTCTTTGACAATTCTGGTCTGTAAAAAAGTAAAGATTGTAAAATTGAAATTCGATCGATCTGTGTAAAGGATGTGACACATGGCGGAGAACAAAATCTTTGCCGGCCCGAAAGTGCGACGCATCCGCAACGCGCTCGGCCTGACCCAGACGGCCATGGCGGAAGGCCTGTCGATCTCGCCCTCCTATCTCAACCTCATCGAACGCAACCAGCGGCCGCTGACGGTGCAGCTCCTGCTGCGGCTCTCCTCCGTCTACAAGGTGGATCTCGACGACCTCCAGGGTGAAAGCGCCGGCAATGCACGCCAATTGCGCGAGGTCTTCGCCGATCCGCTGCTGTCAGGCGAGTTGCCGGGCGATCAGGAACTGGTGGAGATCGCCGATGCGGCGCCGAACGTGGCGAGCGGCATCTTGAAACTCTACCGCGCCTATCGCGAACAGGCTGCCCGCCTCACCGATCTCGCTGACCTGCTTGCCCGCGAAGGCCATGCAACGACACTCTCCGGCGCGCTCTTGCCGATGGACGAGGTGCGCGACAAGCTGGAGAGCCGCCCCAACTATTTCGGCGCGATCGATGAGGCTGCGGAACGGTTTCACGCAGCCCTTGCGCCGGGAGACGATCTGGCGGTGGCGCTGAAGGGATGGCTGCGCAAGGAGCATGGTGTCGTCGTGCGCTCGCTGCCCGTCCACACGATGCCGAATCTGCGGCGCCGCTTCGACCGGCACTCCATGCGCCTTTTCCTGTCGGAGCGCCTGTCGCCCTTCGACCAGCTGCGCGAAATCGCCATGGAGACGGTGCAACTGGTGCTTCAGGATGAAATCTTTGCGGAGCTCGACCTGCTCGCCTTCTCGACGGCGGAGGCAAAGCGTATCGCCCGTTTCGAGCTGGCGCGTTATGCCGCTCATGCCTTGATGATGCCCTATGAAGCTTTTCATGCGACGGCGCAGCGTGTGCGTTACGATATCGACGTGCTGCGCTCGCGTTTCGGCGTCTCCTACGAGCAGGCGGCGAATCGCCTGACCATGCTGCAGCGGCCCGGCAAGACAGGCGTGCCCTTCTTCATGCTGGAGATCGACAATGCCGGCCACCGTTTTCGCCGGGCCGGTGCGCAGGGTTTTCCGCAGGCGCGCTTCGGCGGGGGCTGTCCCAAGCTCGGGGTGCATTCGGCGTTCTCCCAGCCGGGCCAGATCCTCGTCGACCGCGTGGAAATGCCCGATGGCGCCGCCTTTCTGACGGTGTCGCGCACGCTGGACGGCCCGCAGGGCGTCTTTGCCGAGCGGGTGCGCCGCACGGCGCTGCTCATTGGCTGCGATGGCGCCCATGCCGAGGAGACGGTTTACGGCGAGGCGGTGCGCCGCGAGGGGGCGGTTGCGGTCGGAACGGCCTGTCGGCTGTGCGAACGCCAGGGCTGTCTCGCCCGCGCCGAACCGCCCGTCACGCGGCCGCTCGGGCTCGACGAAATGGTCGCCGGCTTGAGCCTTTTCGACTTCCAGTAAATTTCCACTTGATTTCCATCGCCGATAGGTTTTGAAATCTGATAGGAATGGGAACAATGTGATATCAAAATTCGCCCTAGATTTGCGTAGAATGCAGCTTGTCGCCTCCAGAAAAACAACCATAATCGGCACCTGTTCTTCATACCAACTCATAGGCCCGCAAAAAAAACTGGGAGATAAATCAATGAGAAGACGTACTCTTTTGGCGACCGCCGCACTTTTCGCGGTGCTGGGTGCCAACGGCGCGCTCGCGCAGGAGAAGGTTGTCAACGTCTACAACTGGTCGGATTACATCGATAGCTCGATCATCGACGACTTCACCAAGGAAACCGGCATCAAGGTCATCTATGACGTCTACGACTCGAACGAGATCCTCGAGACGAAGCTGCTGGCCGGCGGCACGGGCTACGACGTCGTGGTGCCGACCAACACCTTCCTGCAACGCCAGATTTCCGCGGGCGTCTATCAGAAGCTCGACAAGTCGAAGCTGCCGAACCTGAAGAACATGTGGGACATGGTTGCGACCCGCATGCAGCCGTTCGACCCGGGCAACGAATATTCGATCAACTATATGTGGGGCACGATCGGCATCGGCTACAACAAGGCCAAGATCAAGGAAGCGCTCGGCACCGACCAGATCGACAGCTGGAATGTGATCTTCGATCCGGCAAATGCCGAAAAGCTCAAGGATTGCGGCATCAACCTGCTGGATTCTCCGACCGACATCATCCCTGTCACGCTGGCCTATCTGGGCCTGAACCCTGACAGCCACGACCCTGCCGATCTCGCCAAGGCCGAGGAAGCGCTCCAGAAAATCCGCCCCTTCGTTCGCAAGTTCCACTCGTCGGAATTCATCAACGGTCTTGCAAACGGCGACATCTGCATCGCGGTCGGCTGGTCGGGCGATATCTTCCAGGGCCGCGACCGCGCGGACGAAGCCAAGAACGGCGTCGAGATCGGCTATGCGATCCCGAAGGAGGGCACGCAGATGTGGTTCGACCAGATGGCGATCCCCGCAGACGCGCCGCATGTCGAAGAGGCGCATATCTTCCTCGACTACATGATGCGCCCGGAAGTGATCGCCAAGGCGTCGACCTACATCCACTACGCCAATGGCAACAAGGCGGCGCAGGCCGTCATGCCGGAGGAAATCATCAAGGACACGACGATCTATCCGGATGACGAGACGCTGAAGAAGCTCTTCACCAATACGACGCTCGATCCGAAGACGCAGCGCCTGTTCACACGCGCCTGGACCAGGATCGTGACCGGCCAGTAACCGGTCCAAAGCGAATTGCCCGGAAGTCTCTTCCGGGCATTTTTCTTAAGAGTGCCTAAAAATAAGAGATGGGGACAGGCAATGAAATCTCTCGGCAATATCCGTCGTTCCTTCGCGCCGTGGACGGATCCGGACGCAAAACCGTATATAACGTTCCGCAATGTCACGAAGAGGTTCGGCGATTTCACTGCCGTCGACGATCTCACCCTCAATATCTACCATCGCGAGTTCTTCGCCCTGCTCGGTGCATCGGGCTGCGGCAAGTCCACGCTCTTGCGCATGCTTGCCGGTTTCGAGCGCCCGACCTCGGGTGAAATCATTCTCGACGGCCAGGATATCGCCGGTATCCCGCCCTACAAGCGGCCGGTCAATATGATGTTCCAGTCCTATGCGCTCTTCCCGCACATGACGGTGGAGAGCAATATCGGTTTTGGCCTCCGGCAGGACGGCATGCCGAAGAACGAGATCGCCGATCGCGTCACGCAGATGCTCAAGCTGGTGAAACTCGAAAAATTCGCCAAGCGCAAGCCGCACCAGCTCTCCGGCGGCCAGCGCCAGCGCGTGGCGCTCGCCCGCTCGCTTGCCAAGCGCCCGAAGGTGCTGCTTCTCGACGAGCCGCTCGGCGCGCTCGACAAGAAGCTGCGCGAGGAGACCCAGTTCGAACTGATGGACCTGCAGCAGGAACTCGGCCTGACCTTCGTCGTCGTGACGCACGACCAGGAGGAGGCGATGACCATGGCCGACCGCATCGCCGTGATGAGCCACGGCAAGGTCATCCAGGTGGCGACACCAGCCGAAATCTACGAAGCGCCCAATTCCCGCTTCGTGGCCGACTTCATCGGCGACGTGAACATTCTCGACGGCAAGGTTTCGGCGAGCGGCAACGGCAAGATCGAGCTCGCCGTCAACGAGGGCTTCACCGTCCGCACCGCGACCGGCAACACACCGGCAACCGGCTCGTCGGCCGGTTTCGCCATCCGCCCGGAAAAGCTGAAGGTGACGCGCGCGGCACCGGTCGACGCCTCCGTCAATGCGGCCGAGGGCGAGATCTGGGATATCGGCTATCTCGGCGACATGACGGTCTTCTACGTCAAGCTGGCCAGCGGCAAGGTGGTCAAGGCCTCCATGCTGAATGCCCAGCGCGAGGTCGAGGATCCGATCGCCTATGACGAGAAGGTCTGGGTCTCCTTCGGCGAGACCGCCGGCGTCGTCTTGAAGGATTGACCGATGAACAAGCTCGGCTCCGCCATCTTCAGCCGCCTTGTCATCATCATTCCCTATGCGTGGCTGCTGTTCTTCTTCCTGATCCCCTTCTTCATCGTCTTCCGCATCTCGCTGTCGACCACCGCCATTGCCCAGCCGCCCTACGAGCCGGCTTTCGCGTGGTCGGACGGTCTGTCCGGCATCTGGGAGAAGATGGGGCAGTTCAGCTTCGACAACTACATCTGGCTGACCGAGGATTCGCTCTATTTCAACGCCTATATGTCGAGCATCTGGATTGCCGGCGTCTCGACCCTTGTCACGCTCTTGATCGGCTATCCCATCGCCTATGGCATGGCGCAGGCGCCGCGCACCTTGCGCCCGACGCTGCTGATGCTGGTCATCCTGCCGTTCTGGACGAGCTTCCTCATCCGCGTCTACGCCTGGATCGCGATCCTGAAGCCGGAGGGGCTGCTCAATCAGTTCCTGATGAACATCGGCATCATCGACCAGCCGCTGATCATCATGAACACCAACTGGGCGATCTATATCGGCATCGTCTATTCCTACCTGCCCTTCATGGTGCTGCCGCTCTATTCCGCGCTCGAAAAGATGGACAACACGCTGATCGAGGCGGCGCAGGATCTCGGCTGCCCGCAGATCTCCGCCTTCTGGAAGATAACCTTCCCGCTTTCCATTCCGGGCGTGGTGGCTGGCTGCATGCTCGTCTTCATTCCGGCGGTCGGCGAGTTCGTCATCCCCGATCTGCTCGGCGGGTCGCAGACGCTGATGATCGGCAAGACGCTATGGAACGAATTCAACGCAAACCGCGACTGGCCGGTCTCGGCCGCCGTCGCCACCATCCTGCTCCTCATCCTGGTCGTGCCCATCGTGTTCTTCCAGAATGCGCAGGCCAAGGCCGAAGAGCAGGGGAGGTAAGCCCATGAACACCTGGTCCCGTTTCAATATCGCGTCGGTCGTTCTCGGCTTTTCTTTCCTCTACCTGCCGATCGTGCTGCTGGTGGTCTTCTCCTTCAACGAGTCAAAGCTCGTGACGGTCTGGGCCGGCTTCTCGCTCAAATGGTACGTCTCGCTGTTTCAAAACCAGGGTCTGATGGACGCCGCCTGGGTGACGATCCGCGTGGCGCTGATCTCGGCAACGGTGGCGACTGCGCTCGGCACCATGGCGGCGCTGGCGCTGACGCGCTACACGCGTTTTCGCGGCCGGCTGCTGTTTTCCGGCATGGTCTATGCGCCGCTCGTCATGCCCGAGGTCATCACCGGCCTGTCGCTGCTCCTGCTTTTCGTCGCCATCGGCTTCGACCGCGGTTTCGTGACGGTCACGCTCGCGCATATCACCTTCTCGATGTGCTTCGTCACCGTCGTGGTGCAGTCGCGCCTGCTCTCCTTCGATCGCTCGATCGAGGAGGCCGCGCTCGATCTGGGTGCTACGCCGGTAAAGACCTTCCTGGAGGTGACGCTGCCGGTCATCGCGCCGGCCGTCCTGTCCGGCTGGATGCTGGCGCTGACGCTGTCGCTCGACGACCTCGTCATTTCCTCGTTCACGTCAGGTCCGGGTGCCACGACGCTGCCGATGAAGATCTACAGCCAGGTGCGTCTCGGGGTGACACCGGAAATCAACGCGGCCTGCACCATCCTCATCGGCTTCGTCGCCATTGGCGTCATCATCGCCTCGATCATGACGAAGCGACGTGAGGTGCAACGCCAGCGTGACGAACAGGCGGCCTTCGCAGGCCGCTGAGCATTCCGGGAAATCCGGACGAGATTACTGGCGGGGCTGCTGCCCCGTCAGAATCGAAACCGGCGAGATCACCGGCTCCGGCCAGGAGCCGCCGACGAAGAAGCTGACGGCCGGATTGACCACGGTCGCATCGGCCTGCGGGCGGTCCGCAAGCGTCCCGGCAAGGGCCAGACTTGCCGAGCGATAGGGGATCATGCCGGACAGCGTGAGAAGCTTCTCGTTCCCTTCGATTTCCGCCTTGGTGAGTTCGGCGATACCCCGGTCGAGCCGCGCCTCGACATCGGCGCGCACGAAATCGAAGGAGCCATCGGCGGCCTCGGAAAAATTGAAGAAGGCGTTCTTCGCCGCCATTTCCTCGAAAGCCTGACGATTGAAATGGGTAAGCGTGCCCGGTCCCATGCGCAGACGGAACTGGCCGGACATATCGGACACCGTGGTTGTCCAGAGCGCCTGGTCCGTCGAAAGCTCGAAATCGGCCGAACCGTGGCCCGACGGCAGCGGCCCCGGCAAGGCGAGCGTGCTGACGATCGCGCCGATATCGACGTTGCTCAGCGACATCTGCAATTTCGCACCGCCCCTTAAACCCTGTTCGTTGAGCGCGATGCGGCCGGTCATGCGGCCGTCGAGAAGAGTGCTGTCGCCGACATCGAAGGAGGCGCGGCCGTTCTCGATGCGCATGCCTGCCGCGAGACCTTGCAGCGAAAAGGGTGCGAAATCCGCTGTCTTGGCGGAAAGCCTGATATCCATGCCGAACTGGTGCAGGAAGGCCGTGTCGAAGGGTGTCGCGGTTTCCTTGCTGTCCGGCAGCGGCGAAAAGGCCGTGAGAAGGGCTTTGAGGTCGATATGGTCGAAGGCGAGCGTGCCGCCGATCTGGGGTACGCCGTCGGGTGGCAGATTGATATCAAGCACACCGCTCGCCTCGGCGTTGTCGAGCCCGAGCTTCACGTTCTCAAGCTTGGCCGAATAACCTGCCGTCGTCACTTTCGCTTCGACATTCACCTGTCCGACTTCGCCGATGGCAGAAATTTCCTTGCCTTGCCAGGCGAGCAGCTGAGTGAGCGAGGGTGTCGAAAGCTGCATGGTGCCGGCGACGAAGGCGTTGTGGGAAAGGTTGGCCATGCCTTCGAAGTTGACGGTTGCCGGATCGGCGGAGAGGCTGGTGCGGGTATTGGCGTTGCGCCCGGCCAAAAGTGCCAGCGGCTGGTCGCAGCCGAAGGTCCAGTGCGTCATCTCGCCGTTGACGATGCCGGAAAGGGAAAGGTCCATCGGCTGGCGAAGCGACGGCCAGGTGACCGTGCCGTTGATGTCGGAGATGCGATAGGCTTTTGGCTCGCCGGCGCTTGCGACTTTAAGGATACCGTCGGTGATGGTGATGGCGCCGAGACGCTCGCTCGGCAGGGCCGGGATCGCCTGTCCGTCGGGCGCCGACGCTGTCGCGTCGATCGCCTGTGTAAGCCATCCGCTATGCTTCCAGTTGAAGACGCCCGCCGGGCTCCAGCCGACAAGGACGGTCGGGCGTACGAGTTCGAGATCGCTGAAGACGGGCGCTCCGCGCACGGCGCCGACCAGGTCGAAGGTCGCCGATACCGCCTCGATGGACGCCAGCGCCTCGCTCTTGCCGTTTACTTCCGGGCTGGTGATGCGCACATTTTCGAGCGTCACGCGCGGATAGGGCCAGAAGGAGAATTCCGGTGGCGCGCCGATATGCACGTCCGCGCCCGTCCAGGCCTCCAGCGTCTCCTCGATCGCCTTGCCCACCGCGTCCGTCTGCAGGAGAAAGGGAAAACCGACGCGCAGGCCGAAAAGCAGCACGAGCGCGACAAGGATACCCCGCACCAGGTGCTTCGATCGGATGAAACGGGACGGGGTCATTCGGGTACGGATCCTCTGCCGTCGGCTCTCATATAGGGTCGCGCGATGGGGATAGGCGCTCGAGGCGAAGAAATCAAATGCCGCCATGGCGGAATTGCGTTCGCCGGTGCCGCGAACCGGCCGCCGGCGCTTTATATTGCGACGCAACATGTTATAGAAATGCGATGGAGTGGAGGAAAGAATGACGTCAGAATTGCCCCTGTGGGAACCTTCGGCCGACATCCTGGCGACAAGCCCGATGGCCCTGTTCATGAAGGCCGCCAGCCGCATCGCTGGGCGAGAACTCAAGTCCTATGACGCGCTTCACGCATGGTCCGTCGAAGACCGTGCCGCCTTCTGGACGGCGGTCTGGGATGAATGCGGCGCTGTCGGCGAAAAGGGCGACACGGCGCTGGAGAACGGCGAGCGCATGCTGGAGGCCCGGTTCTTTCCCGAGGGACGGCTGAATTTCGCAGAAAACCTTCTCAAGAAGACCGGTGCCGGCGATGCCATCGTCTTCCGCGGCGAGGACAAGGTCTCCTATCGCTGGTCGTGGGATGAGCTTCGCGCCCGCGTCTCGAAGCTTCAGCAGGCCTTTGCCGCAATGGGTATCGGCGAGGGCGACCGCGTCGCCGCCATGATGCCGAACATGCCGGAAACCATCGCCTGCATGCTCGCCGTCGCCTCGCTCGGTGCTATCTGGTCCTCCTGTTCGCCGGATTTCGGCGAGCAGGGCGTGCTCGACCGCTTCGGCCAGATCACGCCGAAACTGTTCATCGCCTGCGACGCCTACTGGTATGCCGGTAAGCTGCAGGATGTCTCGGGGAAGGTTCGGGCCGTCGCCGACAAGCTCGGCGTGCCGGTTCTCGTCGTACACTATGCCGGCGACGCGGACGCGCTCGCCAGCACCCTGCCGGATGGCCGCACGCTCGATGCGCTGACGGCGCCCTATGAGGCAAAGCCGCTCGCTTTCGTGCAGCTGCCCTTCCGCCACCCGCTCTACATTCTCTTCTCCTCGGGCACGACGGGCGTGCCGAAATGCATCGTGCACTCGGCCGGCGGCACGCTGCTGCAGCACCTGAAGGAACACAGCCTGCATTGCGGCCTCGTGGAGGGCGATCGCCTGTTCTATTTCACCACCTGCGGCTGGATGATGTGGAACTGGCTGGTTTCGGGCCTTGCGGTCGGAGCCACGCTCGGCCTGTTCGACGGCTCGCCCTTCCACCCGGATGGCAACGTGCTGTTCGATTATGCGCAGGACGAGAAATTTGCCGTCTTCGGCACCTCGGCGAAATATATCGACGCCGTGCGCAAGGGCGGCTTCACGCCGCGCACGACGCATGACCTGTCGAGCCTGCGGCTCCTCACCTCCACCGGCTCACCGCTGTCGCCGGAAGGTTTTTCCTTCGTCTACGAGGGTATCAAGCCCGACGTGCAGCTCGCTTCCATCTCCGGCGGCACGGATATCGTCTCCTGCTTCGTGCTCGGCGTGCCCCTGAAGCCCGTCTGGCGCGGCGAAATCCAGGGTGCGGGCCTCGGTCTGGCCATGGATGTCTGGGACGAGGACGGCCATCCAGTGCGCGGCGAAAAGGGCGAACTGGTCTGCACGAAGGCCTTCCCCTCCATGCCGGTCATGTTCTGGAACGATGCCGACGGCGCCAAATACCGCGCCGCCTACTTTGAGCGTTTCGACAATGTCTGGTGCCACGGCGACTTCGCCGAGTGGACCAGCCATGACGGCATCATCATCCACGGCCGCTCGGATGCGACGCTGAACCCCGGTGGAGTGCGCATCGGCACGGCCGAGATCTACAATCAGGTCGAGCAGCTCGAGGAGGTGGTCGAAGCCCTGTGCATCGGCCAGGACTGGGACGATGACGTGCGCGTCGTGCTCTTCGTCCGCCTCGCGCCCGGCAAGGTGCTCGATGACGCGCTGGAAAAGACGATCAGGACCAAGATCCGTACCGGCGCTTCGCCTCGGCATGTGCCGGCAAAGATCGTCCAGGTTACGGACATCCCGCGCACCAAATCCGGCAAGATCGTCGAGCTTGCGGTGCGCGAGGTCGTGCACGGGCGGCCGGTGAAGAACAAGGAAGCGCTCGCCAATCCGGACGCGCTGGATCTCTTCGCCAACCTTGCGGCGCTCCAGTCCTGAGCGCCGCCGGCATGAACGGATTTCGACCGGCCGCATTAACCAAACACACGAAGTTGTGAACAAAAGGTTTGTGCCGGAACGGGGCGGGTAAGGAATTGTTAATCCGCAATGGCGCAAGGTCGTCCCAACTTGAGCACGCCCGATGAGAGGGCGTACCGGTCGCACCCGACCCGATGGCATGAGGCCGTTCACCCTGGCTTTTGTTGGACAGCATTCAAACTATCGGGGCGGCTCATGCCGCCCTTTTTTTATGCGCCGGTCTTGTCCAGCGAGCGCGACACCAGGAAGACCGGAATGAGCCCGACCGCGACGATGATGATCGCGGGCACGCCGGCATCCTCCACCTTCGCCCGCGAGGCGTCCTCATAAACCAGCGTTGCCAGCGTGTTGAAGTTGAACGGGCGCAGCATGATCGTCGCCGAGAGTTCCTTCATGGTCTCGATGAAGACGAGGAGGGCGGCCGTCAGCGTAGCCGGACGCATCATGGGGAGAAGAACGGTCCAGAGCGTCTGGCTGCTGGTCCGCCCCAGCGTGCGGGCGGCCATGTCGAGATGCGGCGAGAGCTTGTGGAAGCCGGCATCGATCGTGCCCTCCGCCATGGTCAGGAACCGCACCGTGCAGGCGTAGATGATGGCAAAGCCGGTGCCGGAAAGAAGAAGTCCCGTCGAAATGCCGAGATTGGCCCGCAGGAAGGCATCGACCGCATTGTCGAAAGTGGCAAGCGGGATGAGCACGCCCATCGCCAAAACGGTGCCCGGCACGCCATAGCCGAAGGAGGCGAAGCGCCCGGCGGCGGCATTGAGGCGCGAGCGGGTCGTGCGCGCGGCATAGGCGAGCAGGAAGGCGAGAAGAACGGCGACGATTGCCGTCGCGCCGGAGACGAACACGCTGTTCCACAGCGCCGAAAGCAGCCGCGTCGAGGCGAACGCCTCCAGTCGCCGCGCGGCGTAGCCGCCGAGCACATAGACCGGAATGGCAAAACCGATGGCGGGCGGGAGCAGGCAGGCGAGGCTTGCCGCCCATTTTTTCCAGCCCACGAGTTTCAGGCGCACGGAATCATGCACCGCGGCCGTCGTCTTCTGGCTGGCGAAACGCTGGCGGCGGCGGGCCGCGCGTTCCACCATCATGAGGCAAACGACAAAGACCAGCATGATGCAGGCGATCTGTGCTGCACCGGCAAGGCTGCCGCGGTTGAGCCAGGTATCGAAGATCGAGAAGGTCAGTGTCTGCACGCCGAGATATTCGACCGCGCCGATATCGTTCAGCGTTTCCATGGCAACAAGCGTCAGTCCCACCATGATTGCCGGGCGCGCCATCGGGATCTGGATCCGTGCGAAAACCTTCAGTGGTCCGGCGCCGAGCGTGCGCGCCACATCGGCAGCCGCGCGCCCCTGCATGAGGAACATCGAACGGGCGGCGAGATAGATGTAGGGATAGAGCACGCTCGACAGGACCAGCATGGCGCCGCCTGTCGTGCGCACTTCCGGGAACCAGTAGTCGCGGCTCGTCTGAAAGCCGAAGAGGGCGCGATACGCCGTCTGCACCGGGCCGGTGAAGGAGAGGAATTCGGCAAAGGCATAGGCGCCGAGATAGGCGGGAATGGCAAGCGGCAGGACGAGCAGGCCCGAGAGCATCCGGCGGCCGGGGAAATCGCAGCTCGCCACCAGCCAGGCGGTGATGACGCCGACGACGGCGGTGATGGTGGCGACGCCGGCGAGCAGGATGAGAGTGCGCAGCGTCGCGCGCGGGATGACGTTGCTGAGGAGATGCGGCCAGTCGTCCACTCCGCCGGTCGCCGCGATGACGACAATGGCGATCGCCGGCATCAGCACGATGGCTGCTGCAAGTATCGCGGAGGCGGAAAGAAGCGGGTGGCGGGCGGCACCGGAGCGGCGATGCGCACGCGGCGCGCTTTCGAAATGGACCTGCAAGGCGTTCCCCCGACGATGCGGAAATCCCATTCACGTTCTGGGACTGCCGAAAGGCGTTTTTGCCGGTCTAGAGCATTTTGCATCCGGGCGAAATCACCTGGCGTCGTACAAATGCGGGAAACGAGGGTGATGCCGACGGACAATCGGCGTCACCTGGCCATCAGCCTCAATCTGCCAGCACGCGCGGCGAGGGAAAGCTCACCTCGACCAGCGTGCCTTCGTTCGGTGTGGAGCTGATCGAAAAGCTCGCCCTGTTGGCATCGACCATCGCCTTGGTCAGCGGCAGGCCGAGACCGGTGCCGTCGCCGCGCTTGCGCGCGCCGGTCGTCACCTGCCGGAAAGGCTTCATCGCCTGCTCCAGCTCGCTGCGCGTCATGCCGACCCCGGTATCGCGGATGCGCAGCACCACGCTGCCATTCGCCTCATAGGCGGTGGAGACGACGATCTGCCCGCCCGAGGGCGTGAAGCGGATGGCGTTCGACAGGATGTTGAGGGCGATCTGCTTGATGGAGCGCAGGTCCGCGACGATCTGCGGCACGTTGTTGGAGAGCGACGTGCGGATGATGACGCGTTGGCCGTTGGCCTGCGGCTGCACCAGCGAGACGGCTTCCGAAATCGTTTCGTTGAGGCCGACGGCGGTGAATTCGAGATCCATCTCGCCCGCCTCGATCTTGGAAATGTCGAGCAGGTCGTTGACGATATCGAGCACATGGCGGCCCGAGCGGCCGATGTCGTTGGCATATTCGATGTAGCGCGGATGGCCGATCGGCCCGAAGCGTTCCGTCGCCATCATGTCGGAAAAGCCGATGATGGCGTTGAGCGGCGTGCGGATCTCATGGCTGACGCGGGCGAGAAAATCGCTCTTGTGGGCGTTCGCCGTCTCGGCAGCGCGCTTGGCGCTGCGCAGTTCCTCTTCCGTGCGCTTCCACTGGGTGATGTCGCGGATGACGGCGCAGAAACCGGAGGAGGACGACAGGCGCCCCATCGTCATGAAGAGCGGAATGAAGCCGCCAGCCGCCTCGCGGCCGATGACTTCGCGGCCGTCATTCAGCACGCTTGCGACCCCATGGCCCGAGAGGCCGGCGAGATAGTCGAGCACGGCCTTCTGGCTTTCATGGGCAAACAGCATGGCGAACGGCCGGCCGCGCGTCTCGTCCTCGTCATAGTTGAAGAGGGCGCTGGCCGAGCGGTTCATCGAGCGGATGTCGCCATCCTGGCCGACGACCACGACGCCGTCTGTCGCGGTTTCGAGGATCGAGCGCAATTCGCTGATCTCGATTCGCAGTGCTGCGGCAGCGGCCTGGTCGGCCGTGGGCTCATCGGTGTCCACCACCGGCGCGGGCACGGATTCGACGAGTGTCAGCGCGGGCTTCTCATGCGCGGGGGTCAGCGCCAGCATCAGGGCGGTGCCGTCCTCCCAGCGGATCGACTGGAGGCGGGCGCGCACCGCGCTCGTGCTTTCGCCGTCGGCATGGCGCAGCGCCATGGTGCCGTCGCCGTCTTCGGTGTCCTCATCCGGGGCGGCCAGCAGGATATCGAGCCCGCCCGAGGCTTCTAGGTCTTCCAGGCTGCGATAGCCGCTGAAACGGAAGAATTCCGGATTGGCATGGATCAGCCGGTCGCCGACATGCACGAGCAGCGCGACGGGCAGGGCATCGACCACGGTAGCGTTCAGGCCGTAGTCCATCTGCGTGCGCGGCGGCGCGATGGCCGTGCGCTCGCCGCCATGGTCGTCAGTCAGGAGATCATCGGCATGGGGGCCTATTTCGAGGCCGGGCATTTCCGCTTCGGTCTCATCCGTGTCGATGAGGATCGTATCGACGGTGTCTTCGTTCACATCTGCCGATTCGGCAGGAATGTTTGC
Source organism: Shinella sp. CPCC 101442 (assembly GCF_024704725.1). Lineage (GTDB taxonomy): Bacteria > Pseudomonadota > Alphaproteobacteria > Rhizobiales > Rhizobiaceae > Shinella. The sequence continues at coordinate 744,797 of NZ_JALIQS010000004.1, forward strand.
GGGTGTTTCATTCGCAGCGTCATCCACCGGGCGGTCTTCCGGCTTGCGCTTTCCAAAGGACTCGCCGAGCTGGCGGGCGATTTCGCGGAATGCGGCCTGCTCGCCAGTCGACAGGCCATCGAACAGGCCGCCGCGATTGCGTCGGGTTTCGAGCTGCACCACCTTGTCGGAATGACGGCGGTTGGGTGTTTCCACGAGGCGCAGCGCCGGGCGCTCGCCGCGAAATGCGTCCGGTTCGTCGTCGCCGACCAGGGGTGTTGCGCCCGTCTCGATGTCAACAGATGCGTCGGCCGTATTGTCATCTTGTTCGGAGGCGGAGGGTGCGTCGATCTCGCCGTTTGTTTCCTCGGATACGGCTGGCGTTTCGTCCACGGCAGCTTCGGCCGTCTGGTCGGCCTCATCGAGCCGGTCGACCATCACCTCTTCCTGCGTCTCAGCAACATCGCCGAGCATCAGTCCGCGCGCATGGGCATCCTCGACGGCATCGGCGATGCGCACGATGCCGAAGCCGCGAAAACCATCGAATTCGCGGTTGCGGGAATAGGTCGGGAGCGCGGCGAGATCGACCGGGACGACAAGGGAGGTGCCTTCGACCGGCCAGAAGATCGTCTTGCCAGACCACGTGTCGCGGCGGCTGAGCAGGTCGCCGATCTTGCCATCCAAATCGAGATCGAAACGGGCGGCGACATCGACGAAACGCGCGCCGGAAATCGCTGCGGCCTGCGGCCCGACGGCGGCGGCGAACTCTTCCGAAATCTCGCTGAACCGGCCTTCCGCATCGATCTTCCAGACGAAACGGATCGGCCTGCCCTGGCGGTTGAAGAGAAAGCCCGACGCCGTCTCGTCCGTCGTCGCGACGTTGGTTTCTTCGCCTGCGGTTTCGTGCGCGATCTCTTCCACTGGCTCGGTGGGCGCGTCTTTTGAAGAGAGATCCACAAGCTCGGCGATCGGGTTCGCAGGTTCGTGCGCATGCTGCGGCGTCGCTTCGTCGATGACAGTCTCTTCCACTCCGCCGGGCGTTGCGGTCGGGTCTTCGATCCCGGCTGCGATTTCAGGCTCGGCCTCGTTGGGGATCGGCTCCAGTTCGGCTTCCATCTCTACCGTCTCGGCGAGAGGCTCGTCCTGCGCCGGGAACGTTTCGGTTGCGGAGGGTTCGACCGCGATTTCCGGCTCGACCACGTCCTGCAGTACGGCGGGGGCGGCTTCCTCTTCATCCGGATCGAGATGCCCGAGGATCGTTTCGACGGCAAACAGCAGATGCAGGGCCGGGTCGCTGGATATGCGGCCGATGGCGGCCGGGAGATGACCGCGACCCGTTGCGACGGGGCGCTTTACAAGATGCTCGGGACTGCGGCCCGCCGCCTGCACGAGCGCACGACGCGTTTCGATGCTGATGGCGAGGCGATCGAAGCCGTCGGAGCCGGCAATCACGGTGCCCTCTTCGTCGAGCACGGCCATATGCGTGTCGGGATCGTCGAAGCCGGCAAGCATGGCGACGGCCGTTTCCTCCTGGCTCTGGCGGCCACCGGCGACGGGGGTGTGGAAAAGGATGGCCTCGTCACCGGGGCGAATGGTGATCGCCTCGACCGTGGCGGTGACGGGCATGCTGCGAAAGCCGCTGCCGATGCGCATGACGAGGCTGCGCCGGTCTCCAGGCAGTTGCACCTGTCGGGCGGTGGCGGAAAGCTGACGGAAGGTAATATCGCCGCGATCCGGGCCGGCATCGAGGAAATCGTAGATATTCTCTTCGCCGAAAAGGGCCGCGCCCCGGCCGTTCGACCACAGCACGCGGCTCATGTCCTTTGAAAACAGCACGACGGCTTCGCCCCGTGCGAAGGGCAGGCGCACCCGCTCGTGGACGGCAACGTCGATAAAGGGATACTGCTTTGCGGACATGTTCAGGCCTGTATCTGGCTTCCGGCGTCCCGGTTTTCAATTAACGCTTTATTAATAGCCGTGGTGCCTCGGGGGGTCCAGCGCCGGGGCCTGAAACGCGGCGGCTTTCGGGCGGAAGGGTTAACGTCCCAAGGATTTATTGTGCAGCGCACAAAATTGTTGCAATGCGAAATAAGATCGGCTATATAGGGCTCATCCAAGAACACGGCGCCTCTAGAGAGGGCCAAACCAAGGAGCGCATGCAATGGCTACCAAGAAGACCGACGACGTATTCTCGATCGCTTCCATCGATCCCTCCAAGATTTCCGAAAGCTTCCGCGACTTCGCCGAAAAGGGCGCCGCACAGACCAAGGAAGCCTATGCCAAGATGAAGGAAGCCGCCGAAGACGCGACCAAGACCGTTGAAGCGACGCTCGAAAGCGCGCAGGCCGGCTCCGTCGAACTCGGCCTCAAGGCAATCGATGCGCTGCGCACCAATGCCGAAAACTCGCTTTCCCATATGGAAGCCCTGCTCGGCGTGAAGTCCGTTGCCGAACTCTTCGAACTGCAGACCGCGTTCATGCGCAAGCAGGCCGAAGTCGTCGTCGAACAGGCCAAGTCGCTTCAGGAAACCTCCAAGAAGGTTGCCGAGAAGGTTTCGGCTCCGGGCAAGTCGGCCACTGAGAAGGCCATGAAGTCCTTCAAGACCGTCTAAGCTGCAGATAGTGCGGATTTCGATCCTGTGATAGAATGGCCGGGCGGATCGTCCGGCCATTTTCGTTCGGAGCGTCGCAAAAAACGCTTGAAAAATGGTGCGGCTGCCCGTATGTGACGCACCAAGCGCGGTCAACGCGCCCTTGTGCGGTTGTAGCTCAGTTGGTTAGAGCGCAGGTTTGTGGCACCTGAGGTCGGTGGTTCGACCCCACTCAACCGTACCATTCCTCTCTCCTGATAAGTTGTTTCGATAGGACTTATCGGGAGAGAGGAAACATTCTCCCAATCGTATCATTTGCCTTCCACATCGTGATCCGGTTGCCGTGCCGGTGGCGTGCTGTCAGTCGCCCCAGCTCACGAATTTCAGTGTCGCGTTTCCATTCATCTTGTAGCCGATGACTGCGCATCCATTCTTCGCGCGGACAGGTGCGGCGCCCTTCAGCACCAATGTGTGCCAGCCCTCCTGCCGTCCCGCCACGTTGTACGGCGCCGGCTCGCAGCCTTTCTTGAAGACATATGCCGTGCCCTTGATCGTCGCCCTGTCGTCATAGGGATCCCATGGCGCGCTGGCTTTGAACAGCAGCATGCCGGCCTTCACCGTGCCTGCAATCTTTGTCTTGGGCTTTTCGTAGACGATCGTGCCAGCGCCCGGATCGATGCGGACATCGGAGCCGTTGTGGTCGAACAGGCTGCGCATGTCGATGGCATCGCTGGCCTCGAATGAAGCGGTCTCGGCCTGTATCGTCTCGCCGTCGCGCGGTGCGACACTCGACTTGTCAGCGATCCATGGTGCCGCGTCGGCGAAAAACTGCTGGTTGCCGTCGCAGACTTTCCAGTATCGATATTCGCCGCGATCATAGCGATGGACCGGGAAACAGAAGCCGGGGCCGGTCATCTCGATATCCGGCATCCCACCCGTCTTGCGGGGATGGAAGATCAGCCCCTGCGTATTGTCAGCCTCGATCAGCATCGTCCAGTTCCCGCCGGACTTGGACAGGAGAAAGACATTCTGGCCAGTCATGCCGTAACAGCCGGTGACGCCGTTCCCCAATTTGGCGGGAGAACTGCTGACAAGCACCTCGTTGACGCCGTCGGCATCGATATCGCGCTGCGTGGCAATGTAGGCGACCGTGGTGCCGGCCGAGGTCACGCATTCCTCGATGCCGCTGTCCTTCTCTCGCGCCGTGACGATCTGAAGGGCCGCATCGACATCGGCCTGAGGCCAGTCTGCCGCGACTGCCGGCAGGGTGGTGGCGAAAACGGCGGATGCGGCAAAAATGAACTTCATGAAAATCGCTCCTGTCATTGCCCTCAGGGTTGTAAGGCGAGGGTGTTGCGACCCTGTTGACGCGGCTGCTGCAAGTTTACCGATCTGCACATCGCGACAACGAAAAATCCCGGTGCTGCCGAGCCTCTTGACAATCATCTAAAATAGGTAGATCGGTCTACATAAAGATGAGGTGCGATGATGAGTGAGCGGGTACCGGCGCGGGAGCGGTTGCTGAAAGCGGCTGCGGAGCTGTTTTATCGCGATGGGGTGGGTGCGACGGGGATCGATACGATCACCGCCCATGCCGGCGTCGCCAAGATGAGCCTCTACAACAATTTTGCCTCCAAGTCGGATCTCGTGAAGGCCTATCTCGATGCGCGGCTGGAAGAGTGGCATGTGCTCTACCGCGAGCGGCTCGCCACGGCCGCGACACCGCGTGAAAAGTTGCTGGCTGTCTTCGATTCCTATGTCGACCATGCCGAGCTCGCCTACGGGTGGGGGTTTCGCGGCTGCGGACTGCTCAATGCCGCCGCCGAACTGCCCGTCGGTGACGCCGGCCGGGCGACGGTTGCCTTCCAGAAGGAAGAGGTCGAGCAGCTCTTCAAGGACTACCTTCGCCAGATGAAACCGGCTGCTGCAATCGACGAGACGGCCGAGCATCTCTCCTTTGTACTCGAAGGCGCCATGGCCCGCGCGGGTCTGGACGGCCATGACGGGCGGCTGAAGGCGGCCCGCCGGATCGCCATTTCAATCGTGGACCAGCTATGACCTCTTCCGATCTCGCCTTGCCCTTGCGCCGGCCGAACCGGTTCACGGCACTTGCCGTTCTCATCCTTCTGGAGGCTGCGCTCGTCGTGTGCTGGAGCGCCGGCTTTATCGGTGTGCGCTTTGCCAGCGACCATGCGCCGATCTTCCTGATCCTGCTGTGGCGCAGCCTCGTTTCCGGCCTCGTGCTGCTGCCTTTCGCCCTTACCATGGGGCCGAAGATCCGGGGCAGGGACGTGCTCTTCCAGATGCTGCTCGGCGCGCTTGCCATGGCCGGCTATCTCTCGGGCTTCGCGCTGGCGATCGGGCTCGGTGTTCCGACCGGCCTCGTCGCGCTCATCACCGATATGCTGCCGCTTGCCGTCGCCTTCCTCTCCTGGCCCATTCTGGGGCAGGTCCTGACGGGGCGGCAATGGATCGGCTCCTTCATCGGCCTTGCCGGCGTCATCATCGCCTCGGCCGGATCGCTCGATTGGGGCAATGTCCCGCTCTGGGCCTATGGACTTCCCGTGCTCGGCACGCTGTCGCTGGCGCTCGCAACACTCCTGCAAAAACGCAGCGCGGTGAACGCCATGCCGGTTTACCAGAGCCTGTGCTTCCAGTGCCTGTCGGCCGCCGCGATTTTTTCCGTGCTCGCCTGGAACGAGGGCGGGGTGATGCCGGTCCTGGATCGCAGCTTCATCGGCGGCTTAATCTGGCTCGTCTTTGTCGCGACCTTCGGCGCCTGGAGCCTCTACTATCTCGCGCTGCGCAAGTCCTCACCGGCGCGGGTGACGGCGATCCTCTATCTCAGCCCGCCCGTCACGATGATCTGGGCCTTCGTGATGTTCGGCGAGCCGCTGTCCTGGGCCATGGCGTTGGGCCTTCTCGTGTCGCTCGGCGGTATCGTCCTCGTGGCACGGGCGCGGCCGGTGCTGCACGACTAGCTGGCTGTAAACCCTTCATTTACCACGCCTTTGACCGGCTTCCCGATTTGGGACTGTATTAGGAATCCGTTGACCAATGAATCCCTAGGGTCATCCCGTTCCCATGACGGGGGCCGGTTCGCATGACGCGCTGCCGCGATGCAAATGGGGTTCTTCAAATGCACATGACGTGCGTCAAGTGGCTGGCTGTGCCCGCCGGCTTCGTCGGGCTGTTCCTTCTCTGGCTGCCGCTCAGCCTCCAGGCCCAGCTTATTCTGAGTTTCGCCGTGCTCGGCGTGATGTTCCTGGCGATGACTCGTCCCGAGAACACCACCCTGCGGCTCGTCACCTTCATCTTTGCCGGCATTCTCGCCATGCGCTACGCGTTCTGGCGCACCACCGAGACATTGCCGAGCATCTACGAACCGCTGAATTTCATTCCCGGCCTGATCCTGTATCTCGCCGAGATGTATTGCCTCGCCATGTTGGCGATCAGCTTTTTCATGCTGGCCGATCCCCTGAAGCGCAAGGCGCCGGAGCTTGGCGATACCGCCGATCTCCCGACCGTCGACGTCTTCATCCCGTCCTACAACGAGGAGCCGGAGCTTCTGGCCGGCACGCTCGCGGCCGCCAAGTCGCTGCACTACCCGAAGGACAAGCTGACCGTCTATCTGCTCGACGACGGCGGTACCGAGGCGAAGCGCAACCATAGGGATCCGCGCATCTCGATTGCCGCCATCCGCCGCCACGAGCAGCTGAAGGCGCTGTGCGCCTCGCTCGGCGTCGTCTACCACGCCCGCAAGCAGAACGACCATGCCAAGGCCGGCAACCTCAACGAGGGTCTAAAGGTCTCGCATGGCGAACTCGTCGTCGTCTTCGATGCAGACCATGCTCCAGTGCGCGAGTTCCTGCGCGAGACCGTCGGCTATTTCGCCAAGGACAAGAAGCTCTTCCTTGTCCAGACGCCGCATTACTTCCTGAACCCGGACCCGCTGGAAAAGAACCTCCAGACCTTCGCGCGCATGCCGTCGGAAAACGAGATGTTCTATTCGATCCTGCAGCGCGGGCTCGACAAATGGAACGCCTCGTTCTTCTGCGGCTCGGCGGCGGTACTCAGACGCTCGGCGCTGGCCACGGCAAACGGTTTTTCCGGCCAGTCGATCACCGAGGATTGCGAGACGGCGCTGGCGCTGCATTCCAAGGGCTGGCACAGCCTCTATGTCGACAAGCCGCTGATCGCCGGCCTCCAGCCGGAGACCTTCGTCTCCTTCATCGGCCAGCGCGCCCGCTGGTGCCAGGGCATGCTGCAGATCCTGCTCCTGAACCGTCCGTTCCTCGCCAAGGGCCTGACGCTTTCCCAGCGTATCTGCTACGCGGGCATCAACCTGTTCTGGCTGTTCCCGCTGTCGCGTCTTGCCTTCGTCTTCTCCCCGTTGCTCTACATCTTCTTCTCGCTGGAGATCTACCAGGCGAACATTCTCGAATTCGCCTCCTATGCGGTGACCTATCTCATCGGCTCCTTCGCCATGCAGAGCTACCTCTACGGCCGCGTACGCTGGCCCTGGGTCTCCGAACTCTACGAATATATCCAGTCGGTGCTGCTCTTCGGCTCGATCGTCAGCGTGATCCGCAATCCAAGGAAGCCCACCTTCAACGTGACGGCCAAGGGCCAGACGCTCGACCGCAGCATGCTGTCGCCGCTGGCACGGCCCTATTTCATCATCTTCTTCGTCCTGCTCGCGGCTGCCCTCTATTCCGGCTACCGCTTCCTGACGGAGCCGGTCGCGACCGAACTGCTCACCATCGTCGCCGGCTGGAACCTCATCAATCTCGGTCTGGCCGGTGCCGCCCTCGGCGTCGTCGCCGAGCGCCGGGAACTGCGCCGTAACCAGCGCCTGCCGGTCAAGCGTCATGCCCTGATGAAGGTCGATGGCAAGCTCCACAACATCATCATCCAGGATGCCTCCTCGGGCGGCATTTCGGTGGAGTTCGTCGAACAGGCTCTGGCGCTCGATCTCGACAATCCGCTCGAAGCGACGATACAGCTGCGCCGCGCCGGCCAGATCATCGCCTTCGACGTGATCTGCCGCTCCAGCCGCGGCGAAGGCGAAGGCGCCGTCTACGGCTTCGCCTACAAGGAGCGCACGCCGGAAACCTTCATGGCCATCGCCGAGCTGATGTTTTCCGACCAGGCAGTCCTGCAGGAGCGCCTCGTGCGTCGTCAGGTGCGCGGCAGCTTCTTCTGGGGCACCTCGCGCTTCGCGCTCTGGAGCATCCGCGAGACGTTCCGGGCATTGCGCTACTCCGCCGGCCTCATCCGCGAGAACGCCGTCAAATCGTCCGCTGACGCCCCGATCGTCGTCAAGGAGAACAACGCCCAGATTCCCGGTCGCGCAGCCGAGCTGCCGCCGGTCCTCACAGGAACCCAGGCCTATGGCTAAGACCTCTCTTCTCGGAATGCTGGGCCTGGCCCTCCTCGTCGCCTCGGCCGATGCCGGCCGGGCGGAAGGGCTGGTTGCCGATGCCGTCAAGCCGCTGCTGGAAAGCACGACGCTGTCAGGCGGCCTCCTGCCGCAACCCGTCGAGGTTAGAACGCAGAAGGGGCAGGCCGTTGCCTCCGGCAATAGGCTCGTCCCCTTCGAACAGTCGGCCGACGCCTACACGCTGTCGGGCGAAGACGATGTCGCGACCTTCACCTTCGCGCTCGACGGGCCGCAGGTTTCCGCCGGGGGCACCCTGAACCTCGCCTATATCAACGCCGTCTCTGTGCTTCCGGATACCGCGAAGATGGATATCGAGGTCAATGGCCGCGATGCCGGCAGCTTCGCCATCGCCTCGCCGAATGGCGTGTTGACGGAAAAAATCGCCATCGCTTCTGACCTTCTCAAGGCTGGCCGCAATGTGGTGCGCATCCGCGCGCGCCAGCACCATCGCGTCGATTGCTCGCTGGACGCGACCTACGAACTCTGGACGAAGCTCGATCCCGCGCAAAGCGGTTTTGCCACGTCGTCCTCCGCGTCGTTCTCCGATTTCGACAGCCTGCTCGCCGTCCGTCGCAACGCCAACAGTCGCACGGATGTGCGCGTCGTCGTGCCCGGGGCTCTCAGCACCGAAGCGCTGAATGAGGTCGCGCCGATCCTGCAATCGCTCATCCTTTTTCTCAACCGTGACGATGTGACGATCTCGGTGGACGACAAGCCCGGCACGGGAGCGGGCGTCGATCTCGTCATGGCCATGGACCGCGGCGGGTCGGCGACGCTCGCAAAGCTCGGCATCGCCAATGTCCCGCGCGGACTGTCGGTACAGGCCGGCGCAACGCCGGACCGCGCGACCGTCGTGCTGCACGCCGCCAATCTCGGCGATGTCAATGCCGCCGTCCTGGCAGCCGTGAAGGGGCCGATGGCCGATGGCCTCAAGTCGGGCGTCTTCGCAAAGGGCAGGGGCGCTCTGGTGGTCGATGCCGGTGAACGGCGCATGCTGAAAGAGACCGGCTACGAGACCCGCGTCTTCTCCGGCCGCCTGTCGCGCACCGATTTCACCGTCGACATGCCCGCCGATTTCTATCCGGCGGAATATGCCACGCTCGACCTTCGCCTCCATGCGGCGACGTCACCCGGGCTGGAACAGACCGCGCAGCTTCTCGTACGCGTCAACGACAAGGTCGTGAAAAGCTATCCCTTCCGCAACCGCGAGGGCGAGCAGTTCGACGGCAAGCGCATAGAGCTGCCGCTGCGTGCCTTTCGCCCCGGCGCCAACCGCGTCGAACTGCTGGCCGAGCTGCCGACGGTCGCGGACGCCGCTTGCCGGCCGGAAGAGCGTGACGACGGCAAGCCGCGTTTCATCCTGCTCGACACGACGGCGATCGAGGTCCCGGCGCTTGCCCGCATCGGCCGGCTGCCGGATCTCGCGGCGCTTGCCGGCAAGGCCTATCCCTATGGCGGCGGCAAGCCGTTCGATCTGGTGATCGACCGTGCCGACAGCCAGTCCGCCGCCGCCGGCCTCTCCATGCTGACGCGCCTCGCGCTGTCGGCCCGTGCACCCCTGACGGCGAAGATCGCCATCGGTGCCCCGGCGCAAGGCACAGGGCGCGATGCGCTCATCGTTTCCTCGCAGAACGACTTCGCCGAACTCGGTGCGTCCAGCAAGGCGGCCTTTCCTGATGCCGGCGATATCAACGCCTCTGTCGCCGATCTGCTGAAGCCCGATCCGGTCAGCACGGCTTCGGTGTCGGATGCCGCCGCCGGCACCGGCAACGACACCGCCGACCTGCTTCAGGCCTTCCACAATTCGACGGCTGCCGACGAGGGCGAGCTTTCCTTCGGGTCACGCGCGCAGCTCTGGCTTTCGGCTGCGTCGCGCAGCTTCGGCCGCTGGCTGAGCTACGAGGGCGAAAATGCGACGCGCGTGGTCCCGCATGGCGAGGGCTCGCTGGTAACGCTGTCGCAGATGCGCTCGCCCGATGGCCTCGCCACCTGGACGGTTCTTCAGGCGAACTCGCCGCGCGATATCGATGCCGGCGTGCAACGGCTCGTCGAACCGGCGGTCTGGCGCGATCTTCAGGGCGGCACGGCGACGATCGAGACGGCAAGCCTGTCGCTCGTCAGCCTTCCGGCGGCGGATCGCTATGTCGCCGATCTCGCCGATCGCAGCCCCGGTAACCTGCGTCGCGTCGCGGCCGCCTGGTTCTCCGACAATTTCCAGATTTATGTCGTGCTCGTTCTCGCCTGCCTCGGCCTCTTCGCCGTCTGGCTTGGCCTGACGGTGCCGCGCAAGGGCGTGAGGTCCGACCGATGAGATCATCTCTTTTTCTGACCGCCCTGCTGCTCGGCTCCTCGGCGCTTTCGCCTTGCGCGCTGGCGGAGGAAACCAAGTCCGGCCCTGGCGAAGTCGAGCTTGCTGCGCTTTACTACTATGCGGAACAGCAGCAGCAGGACCGGCTTGAGGCCGAGACGAGCCGGCTTCGGCTGAAATATCCGGACTTCGTCGTACCGGCCGATGTCTATGCGCCGGTGGCACAGCAGGTGGATGAAACCACGCTCTGGGCGCTCTACGAGAAGAACGATTTCGTCGGCATCGCCGCCGAAATCGGCCGCCGCCAGACGGAGAATCCGCAGTGGAGCCCGAGCGAGGATTTCTCCGGCAAACTTGCCCGCCGCAAGCAGCGCGTCGAGATGATGGCCGCCACCGCGCGAAAAGACTGGATAGGTGTTATCGAGGCGGCCAAGGCGCTCGATCCGTCGACGGAAACGGAAGTCGATCTCGTCTGGATGCTGCTCGACGCCTATGCCGAGACGGGCGCCAAGGATGCGCTGACCGGTGCCTATCGCGGCCTACTCTTCCGCGAGGGCGACAAGCGCCTGCCGGATGCGCGGATCCTGACCACGCTGCAGAAGTCGACCCGCGACTTCTCCTCCGAGGATGTGCGCAAGGCGATGGGCGTGCTGGCGACGTCCCCCATGCTCCAGGCCGGTCTTCAGCCCGTCGAACTCGACCTGACGCGCAAGGACGTCGCGGATTTCAACGCGGATGAAAAGCGCCAGACGCCGATCGCCGAAGGCGAGGTCGCCAAGCTGCGCGCGCTGGCCGAGAAAGGTGAGCGCCTCGAAGACCTGTCGCTGCTCGGCTGGTACGACTTGAAACTGAAGGCGCCCGAGAGCGCCGCACGCTGGTTCAAGGCCGCATTGGTCAAGCGCCGCGACGAGGAGAACGCCAAGGGCCTGTATCTCTCGCTTGCCGCAGAAAACAAGCAGGAGGAGGCCTATGCGGTCGCGGAAGACTATATCGAGGAGTTTTCGGACGATCCGGAATTCCTGATGAACGCGCTGTCACTGCGCTTCTCGAAGCCCGACCAGCCGGATGCCGACATCAAGACGGTGACGGCCTACAGCAACGCGATCCTTGCGACCTCGGATGCCGACCACGCGGAAATCCTCGCCTGGTATGCCTATAATTCCAGCCAGTTCGAGGCTTCAAAAGCCTGGTTCGAGAAGTCGCTCGATTGGGAAAGCGCACCGGTGCGCGTCAAGGGGCTTGCCCTCAGCCTGCTCCGTCTCGGCGCGAAGAAGGACTATGCGGCGCTGGAGGACGAGTACCGCGATATCTATCCGGAGATCTGGGTCGAGATAAAGGTCGCGACCCCGCCGAAGGGGCGCCGCAGCGTGGCCGTCGAGATGCCGGTCGCCACTGCGTCGTCCACCGGCGGTGGCGGGACCAGCTACCTCGCGCATTTCAAGGCCAAGCGTTACAGCGCCTGCGTCAAGGATGTTTCCGCCCTGGAAGCGCGCGGCAAGGTTTCGGCCGATGCCATGCTGATCAAGGGCTGGTGCTATCTGGAACTCAGCCGCCTCGCGGACGCCCGCAACGCCTTCGAATCCGCGCTGAACAACAGCCGCACGCAACAGGATGCCGCCTATGGCGCTGCCCTCACGCTGCTGCGCGGCCGTCTGACGGACGACGCCGAAGCCATGGTCGCGACCTATGCGATGTCGGAAAAGCGCGAGCGCGAGGTCCGGGCTGAAATCTACTGGCAGCGCGCCCGCTCGGCCTTCGATCACAAGCAGTATCAGAACGTTCTGGATGCGCTGAACGCTCGCGCCAGCCTCGTTGCCGAACCGGCGGATCTCAGCCAGCTGCGCGGCTGGTCCTATTACCATCTCGGCAATCGCGGGCAGGCCAAGGCCGTTTTCGCCCGCCTGAACATGCAGTTCTACGATCCGGCGTCCGCCGTCGGTCTTTCCGCCTCCAATACCACCCTCCGATAGGACCCTCATGCGCTGGCTGATCCTCGCCGCACTCCCTTTCCTCGCCGCCGGCTGCTCCACGACGGTGCAGGACCCGTTTCTGGAAACCGGCGCTATCCATCCGGATGCGCCGCCGCTCTCGACCGAGGTTTCTCCTGATTTCGCGGTGGCCTATCTGCCATCGGCCTCGGGTCGTATCCAGAGCGTGCGGCAGACGGCGCGCAGCGGCTTCTTCGAGCAGGCGATCGTCTATTCCAACGCGACGGCTTCGGCCGGCGAGAACGTGTTGACGGTACGGGTGGGCCAGCCCTCCGAAGGCATGACCTTCCTGCGCGCACCGACACGCCGCGCCGTCATCGCCGAGATGCGCCAGGCGCTGCCGGGCGTCGCCATGCGGATCAGTGACGTGCCGGGACAGAACGGGCAGGGCGTCTATGGCTACGCGACCGGCCCGCTCGGCACTTCCGGCAGCTGCCTCTATGCCTGGCAGCTCGCCAAGCGCGTTTCGGCCGAGCGCGTGAGCGCTTATGCGGCGCAGGTGCGCCTGCGTTTCTGCCATCCGGCGATGTCGCAGGAGCGCATCGCCGCCGTCATGGGCGGGTTGCGCATGAAGCCGGTGACGCGCAACACGTTCGACATGCTGCAATATGCAGGCGGTAGCGGCTACTCGCAGACCCAGCCAGTGCTGGTTCGTGCCGAGCCCGTCGTCGTGGCCGATGACAGCGTCGAGATCGAGCCGCGCCGTTTGCCGAAGCGCCGCGTGGTGGAGGAAAGGCCGGCGGAGGAGCGGGTTGTCATCCGCAATGCCGTGCGCGTTCCCCTGCCGGGCGAAAAGAAGGTGAAGGTCGCCGTCTTGGAAGAGCCGATCGAAAAGCCGAAGACAAAGGCAAGGAGCGCGCTGGTGCCGATGCCCGGGACCATTGCGCTCAACGCCGAGTGATCCTCACAGGAAGATGGCGTGTTCCTGTCGAACGAGTTCCTGCACGAACTCGGCGACGGTGCGCACGCGGGCAAGGTCGCGCGCGCTTTCGTGCCACGTCGTCCAGTAGGCGCGGCGAATGGTGTTTGCCGGCAGCAGCCGCACCAGTTCGGGATATTGCCGGGCGATATAGTCATGCAGGATGCCGACGCCGGCGCCGGAGCGCACCGCCTCCGTCTGGCCGGTGGCGCTGGAAATCTCGAAACTCGCATCCCAGCTGCGCATGATCTCGCCGGTGAAATTCAGCGATGCCGTGAAGATCAGGTCTTCCACATAGCCGACGCGGCGATGGGCCTTCAGGTGCTCGACGTTCTCGGGCGTGCCATTCTCCTCGAGATAGTCGCGGGAGGCATAGAGGCCGAGCGTATAGTCCGTCAGTTTCGACGAGACGAGCCGTCCCTGTTCCGGCCGCTCCAGCGTGATCGCGATATCGGCCTCGCGCTGCGAAAGCGAGAAGGAGCGGGGCACCGGCACAAGCTGGATCTTCAGTTCGGGATGCCGCGCCGTCAGCCGCCCGAGGCGCGGTGCGAGGAACGACACGCCGAAGCCGTCGGGCGCGCCGACGCGCACGGTGCCGGCAACGGCCGTGTCGATGCGGCCGATGCTCGCCTGCATGGCCAGCATCTCCGTCTCCATCCGCTCGGCGGCCCGCAAGAACGCCTCACCCTCGGCGGTAAGGTCGCATCCATTGGTGCGGCGGATGAGCAGACGGGTCTTCAGCGCCTCCTCCAGCGCACTGACGCGGCGGCTGAGCGTCGCGTGGTTGACGCCGAGGCGGCGGGAGGCGGCGAGGATCTGGCCGGTGCGGGCAACCGCCAGGAACAGCCGTGCGTCATCCCAGTTCATCGGGCCTCCGACTTTGATTTTTGCACAACGGTTCCTTACATGAGGCGATTGAGTTGTGCAAATTGAAGTGCGATGATCTCTCCATAACCACGGAGGACTCCCCATGTACCAGATCGGTCACTTCATCCACGGCAAGCAGGTGCCCGGCACCAGCGGCCGCACCGCCAATGTCTTCAACCCGGCAACCGGTGAAGTTCAGGCGCAGGTCGCGCTTGCCAGCGATGCCGATCTCCAGGCCGCCATCGACAGCGCGAAGTCCGCGCAGCCGAAATGGGCCGCCACCAACCCGCAGCGCCGCGCCCGCGTCTTCATGAAGTTCGTCGAGCTCCTGAACACGCATATGGACGAACTGGCCGTGCTGGTTTCCAAGGAACACGGCAAGACGGTCGAAGATTCGAAGGGCGACGTCATTCGCGGCCTCGAAGTCTGCGAATTCGTCATCGGCATTCCGCATCTCATGAAGAGTGAATTCACCGAAGGCGCCGGCCCGAACATCGACATGTACTCGATCCGCCAGCCGGTCGGCATCGGCGCGGGCATCACGCCGTTCAACTTCCCGGGCATGATCCCGATGTGGATGTTCGCACCCGCCATCGCCTGCGGTAACGCCTTCATCCTGAAGCCTTCCGAGCGCGATCCGTCGCTGCCGATCCGCCTTGCCGAACTGATGATCGAAGCCGGCCTGCCCGCCGGCATCCTCAACGTCGTCAACGGTGACAAGGGTGCGGTCGACGGCATCCTGGCGCATCCGGATATCGCCGCCGTTTCCTTCGTCGGTTCCACGCCGATCGCCCGCTACGTCTATGGTACGGCCGCTGCCAACGGCAAGCGCGCCCAGTGCTTCGGCGGTGCCAAGAACCACATGATCATCATGCCCGATGCCGATCTCGACCAGGCCGCCAACGCCCTGATGGGCGCCGGCTACGGCTCGGCCGGCGAGCGCTGCATGGCGATCTCGGTTGCCGTCCCGGTCGGTGAGGAAACCGCAAACCGCCTCATCGAAAAGCTCACCCCGATGATCGAGAGCCTGCGCATCGGCCCCTACACCGACGACAAGGCCGATATGGGTCCTGTTGTCACGAAGGAAGCCCAGGCCCGCATCCTTGGCCTCATCGACAAGGGTATCGAAGAGGGCGCCAACCTCGTCGTCGATGGCCGCGGCTTCAAGCTGCAGGGCTATGAAGACGGCTATTTCGTCGGCGGCTGCCTGTTCGACAACGTTACGCCGGACATGGAGATCTACAAGACCGAAATCTTCGGTCCGGTTCTCTCCGTCGTTCGCGCCAAGAACTACGAGGAAGCCCTCGACCTGCCGATGAAGCACGAATACGGCAACGGCGTCGCGATCTACACCCGTGACGGCGACGCCGCCCGCGACTTCGCCAGCCGCATCAACATCGGCATGGTCGGCGTCAACGTTCCGATCCCGGTTCCGCTCGCCTATCATTCCTTCGGCGGCTGGAAGTCCTCGTCCTTCGGCGATCTCAACCAGCACGGCACTGACTCGATCAAGTTCTGGACCCGCACGAAGACGATCACGAGCCGCTGGCCGTCCGGCATCAAGGACGGTGCCGAATTCGTCATGCCGACGATGAAGTGATCCTCCGAGAGGATTGACCAAGGAAAGGGCTCCCGCATGGGGGCCCTTTTTGCATTGCCAGTTTTTTGTGCTTTGCGAAGAATAGGCCGCAAGCGCGGCCCGTTACTCCCTCGTGCTTTTTGTATTTTGAAGGGGGCAACCATGTCTTTGGCAGGATCGCCGCAACCCGCAGGGCAGGCGGGCGGCTTTCATCGCGTTACTTTTACCGGCAAGGCGTCGGAATATTTCGGCATCTGGATCGTCAACGTTCTCCTGACGATCCTGACGATCGGCATCTATTCCGCCTGGGCGAAGGTCCGGCGTAACCGTTACTTCTTCGGCAACACCGTGCTGCTCGGCCGGTCCTTCGAATATCATGCGAGGGGCGTGCAAATCCTCATCGGTCGACTGATCGTTCTCGGCGCCTTCGTCGTGCTCAACATCATCGCAGCCGTCTTGCCCATCCTTGTTCTCCTGCCGACGCTGGCCGTGCTGATCGCGCTGCCGTGGCTCGTCGCCAAGGGCTTGCGCTTCAGTGCACGCGTCACGAGCTACCGCAACGTACGTTTTGATTTCGTCGGCGGCGCGGGTGGGGCCTTCAAGGCTTTCATCCTCGGTGGTCTCCTGGCCGTTATCACGCTCGGCATCCTCACGCCGCTCGCCAGCCGCTGGGTCTCGCGCTACATCGGCTCGAATCTGCGCTACGGCGGCAAGGCCTTCGATACGGACCCGAAGCTGGGCGCCATCTACAAATCCTGGTTCCTGTCGTTCCTGATCGCCGTCGTCGGCCTCGGCATTGTGGCGCTTCTCGTCGTCGCGAACCTCTCCCTCATCCTGCCGATGATTGAAACGCCCGGCTCTCTGACGCCGGAGCAGCAGATTCCGGTCTTCATCAGCATCGCCGTCGGCTACGTCGTGCTGTTCTCGACGCTGGGTATCGCCGGCCTGTTCTACCGTGCCGGCGTGCGCAACATCGCCTGGTCGGCAACGACCTTCGACGCCAAGCACCAGCTGATGAGCGACCTGTCGCGCACCCGCTACACCTGGATCGCCATCAGCAACGTCATCGTCACGCTCCTCACCTTCGGCCTGATGCGGCCCTGGGCGGCGGTTCGCATGGCGCGCTATACCTGGGAGCACACAGGCATTACCTTCAACGGCGATGTCGGCGAGCTGTTTAGCACGCTCGAGGCGCAGGGTTCGGCCGTTGGGGCCGAGTTCATGGACTTTGAAGGTTTCGACTTTGGCTTCTGAGAATGCAATTGCCGCCGACGGGGCCATCGCCAGTGGAGATTGGCACCCCGCCGGCTCAAGCCGCTCGATCGAGGCTCGCCTCGTCGAGCGCGCCGGGGAGATTGCCGCGCTGCCGGTGGCGGGCGAAAAGCCGCTCGCCGGTGCAGGTCTTTCCTGGATAGAAATTTCCGCTCGCGTCGGCTCGATCCCGCGCCGGGTGACCTTTCCGGATGGCTCGGTCTTCGAGACCTGGGACAATGACGGCGTCGACCGCTATCTCGCGGCGCGCGGCAAGGGCGGGGCGGGGCTGGTGCACTGGCTGGAGCAGTTCCGTCTGCGCCTCATCGTCATCGTGCTCGCTGCCTTCGTGCTCGGCGGCATCGTCTATCGTTGGGGTGTGCCGGCGCTGGTCGAGGTCGCGATCCTCACCACGCCGCCGATCGTGCCTGAACTGATGTCGCAGGGCACGCTGCAGGCACTCGACAAGACGACCTTCTCGCCGACCAAACTCCCCGATGACAAACGCAAGGAGATCGCCGACGGCTTTGCGCGCATCGCCGCGCAGTCGCCGCGCGGGACCGGCGCCTACACGCTCAATTTCCGCGATGGCGGCTTTATCGGGCCGAACGCCTTCGCGCTGCCGGACGGCACGCTTGTCGTCACGGACCAGCTGGTCGAGATGGCTGGCAAGGACACGGAGATGATCGTCGGCGTTCTGGCGCACGAGATCGGCCATGTCGAACTCGAACACAGCCTGCGGCAACTCTATCGCGCCGCGGGCATGACGGGCCTCATCATGCTGATTGCCGGCGATGTCGGCTCCAGTGTCGAGGACGTGCTGGTGCAGGGCGGCGGTCTTCTGGCGCTGTCCTATTCGCGCGATGCCGAGAGCGCCGCCGACCGCCGCTCGGTCGAGCTGATGGCCAAGGCCGGATACGACCCGACGGCGATTGCCCGCTTCTTCACGCTGCTGGAGGAAAAGCTCGGCGACAAGTCGGATACCAGCCTTCTTTCCACCCATCCCGGTACGCCGCAGCGCAAGAAGGAGATCACCGATTACGCCCGGATCATCTCCGGCCAGTCGGATCCGGACCTGCAATAGGGCGGACAGCAGGCGGAAATGAAAACGGCGGCCCGAGAGCCGCCGTTTCCGTGTTTGCCTTGGGAGGCTGGTTGTTACTGCGCCGGACCGTCGTTGTAGCCGACCTTGTCGACCAGCTCGGAGGCCTTCTTGCGGTTGGCCGCGATGTCGATAAGCGGCAGCGCATCGGCCTTCAGCGTTCCGAAGGATTTGACGACGGCGGAGGGCTCCGCGCCCGGCAGGACCGGATATTCGTAGACCTGTTCGGCGTAGATCTGCTGCGCGGTGCCGGCAGACAGGAATTCCATCAGCTTGAGCGCATTGTCCTTGTTCGGCGCGTTCTTGGCCAGGGCCATGCCGGAAACGTTGACATGCGCGCCACGGTCGTTGGCGTTCGGGAAAAGCACCTTGATGGCGGCCGCCCAATCCTTCTGCTCCGGCTCCTTCTCGTTGGTCTGCATGAGGCCGACATAGTAGGAATTGCCGAGCGCGAGATCGCATTCACCGGCGAGGATGGCCTTGGCCTGGTCGCGGTCGCCGCCGTCGGGCTTGCGCGCGAGGTTGTTCTTCAGGCCCGTCAGCCACTTTTCGGCCTCTGCTTCGCCGTGATGGGCGATCATCGAGGCGGTGAGGCCAATGTTATAGGAGTGCTGGCCGTCGCGCGTGCAGATCTTGCCCTTCCACTTGGGATCGGCAAGTTCCTCGTAGGTGATCTCGTTCTGCGCGACGCGATCCTTGGAGGCATAGACGACGCGGGCGCGCGTCGTCAGGCCGAACCAGTTTCCGTCAGGGTCGCGGTATTGCGCGGGGATGTCCTTGCTGATGACGTCGCTTGCGATCGGCTGCGTCACGCCGCCATCCTTGGCTTCGGTGAGGCGCGAGATATCGACCGTCAGGATGACGTCGGCCGGCGAGTTGGCGCCTTCCGCCTGGATGCGTTCCACCAAGCCCTTGTCAAGGAAAAGCACGTTGGTCGTGATGCCGGTTTCCTTGGTGAATTCGTCGAGCAGCGGCTTGATCAGATCCGGCTGGCGATAGGAATAGATATTGACTTCACCCTCTGCGAAAGCGGGCGCGGCGAAAGCCAGACCGGCGGTCGAGAGGGCGAGGGCGGCGAGAGACGTCTTGAGCAATGGCATCGGGTCCTCCTGGCGTATTTATTCTTTACTGCCAAAGTCGTCTTTAGCGGCTTGCCCCTCGCAGTCAACCGTGCGACCACTGGCATAACATGAATGTGATTTTCCGCTTTTTGGAATTGTTCTAAATCACGATCTGCCCTATATGTCGTGGAACCTCAAAAACCGGATTCGGAGTTTCCGATGCGTCTGACAAAACAAACCAACTATGCCGTGCGCATGTTGATGTACTGCGCGGCGAATAGTGGAAAGCTCAGCCGCATTCCGGAAATCGCCCGGGCCTATGGCGTTTCGGAACTGTTTCTGTTCAAGATTCTCCAGCCGCTGACCCGCGCCGGCATCATCGAGACGGTGCGCGGCCGCAATGGCGGCGTGCGGCTGCCGAGAGCGGCAAGCGAGATCACCCTGTTCGACGTGGTGCGCGTGACGGAGGATTCCTTCGCCATGGCCGAATGTTTCGAGGCGGGTGAGGTCGAGTGCCCGCTGGTCGACAGCTGTGGCCTCAATTCGGCGCTGCGCAAGGCGCTCAACGCTTTCTTCGAAGTGCTGCAGCAGTACACGATCGACGACCTCGTGAAGGCGCGCCCGCAGATCGGCCTGCTGCTCGGCCTCGAAACCGCGCCGCTCATACAGCAGCCGGCAGCCTGACGCCGGCATCAGCCGGTTCGGCACGTTTTGAAGCGGGTACGTTACGCCGATGGTTATTCCCCGGCGCTGACGTCCCGCTTTACATATTCCTGCAGAATGAATTCGATGGCCGTCGGGTCGAGTTCGGCCTTGTCGATGCGGAAATCGACGCCGTAGTCGTCGATCTTCTGGAAATAGGCATCGCTGATCGACGACGAGATAACGCCGACCGGCCCGATATAGCCGTTGCGGCGCAGTTCCGGAACGGTTTCGCGGAAGTCCGCCTGCGGCTGGAGCCTGTTGTCCATCAGGATCATGTCCAGCGGCCCGCCGGTCGTACGAATGAAATCCAGCGCACTCTCCACCGTCTCTACATAATGCAGCGTGATCGCATAGCTGGCGACCTTGCGCATCAGCGCGCTGAGGATGACGTTTTCCGCGGGGTCGTCATCGACGAGCAGGATATGCACGGGTGCTGTCATGGCGGTAGGTGAACCTGATTGCATTGAACGGATGGGCTGCGCCCAAGGTTACTCTGATCAAGGGCGAGGGCATTAACAAGTCCCTAACTCTACTATCCCAGGCACCAATGACGGTCATCCCAAGCTGATATGGGTGGGCTGTCAATGGGGCCGTGGCTCGGGATCTGTTTTGCGGCGTTACTGTATGATCTGCTCGCGGATCGCCTTGGCCACCATCTGCGTGCGGTTGACCACGTCGAGCTTCTTCAGGATCGTCGCCGTGTGCGAGTTCACCGTATGCTCGGAGACCGACACGATGAGGGCTATCTCGCTTGCCGTCTTGCCGTAGGAAATCCAGCGCAGGATCTCCGTTTCGCGCGGGGTCAACCCCATGCCGGCCTTGTTGGCCAGCACCTGGCGATGGAAATAATCGAAGGCGCAATTCGCCTCGTAGCAAATCTCGTAGTGTTCGTTACGGGTAATGTCGTCGCCGTCGCCAAGGAAAAGCACGACATAGCGCATGCCGTTTACCGAATGCACGGGAATGGACAGCGCCATGTCGAAGCCGATCTGGTCAAGGAAATCGGAACCGTCGCGCGAACCGTTCTCGAAATGATCGACGGTGCGCCACACGGTCGAGATCGTCGACTTGTAAAAGCTCTTGAACAGCGTGGAGTCGTTGAGGCGGTACCGCTTGTCATAGGTTTCTGCCAGGCCTGCGGGCAGATCGTGCAGCATCAGGCGCGTCGCGAGCTGGCTCGTCTCGTGCTCGTTGATGAGCTGCAGCACGCCGAAATGCTCGAAGTCGTAGCGCAGCGCCATGGTGTGAAATATGCGAAAGAAATCGACGCGATTGAGAGCCTTCTCAAGATCGCCTTCGAAATCATACCGTCGATAATGTCTGTTCAACACGGGCACGTGGTCTCCACCCCCAGAATCCACAAGGGAAATCTAGCGCCGCAATCTCTGGCGGCAAAGGGTTTTGCGGGACAATTTCGCGGGGGAGGACATTTTTTTGAGGGCGGGAGGGGCAAGCCTTTGGAAACAAAGGCTGAAAATGAAAGCGAGGCTGTCCTTTTCTTTTCGCTTTACCCCGCCGCCACGGAGGAAAGCAGAAAAGGACAGCCCCTCTCGCCTCGTTGTCCCGATATGACACGGGCCCGGCATCGCCGCTATCAGAAGTGGTGGGGATTGACCAAGGGTTGGTGACTGATTCGCTGTGCTTTTAAAGCGGTTTCGAATGCTGTGGAGAATAAAGTTCTGCGGTTTTTTCCGATTGGACAAATTTGTTCGCGGACTTATTGCAATCGAGCGGCAAATGTCGTTCCATCCCCGCAAGCCGGGGCTGGAAATGCACCCGCGCTCGCAACAAGAGAACAAAAAAGCAAACCTGGGAAGCTCACTATGAAAAAGCTGACTACTCTTCTCGCGGCGACGGCGGTCGTCTCGTTGATGTCGACGGCCGCCTGGTCGAAGACCTTCGTTTATTGCTCGGAAGCGTCGCCGGAAGGCTTTGACCCCGGTCTCTACACGGGCGGTCAGACCTTCGACGCCGCAGCACACACGGTTTACAACCGTCTGGTGGAGTTCAAGCGCGGCACGACCGAGCTGGAACCCGCGCTGGCTGAAAGCTGGGAAATCTCCGCGGACGGCAAGGAATATACGTTCCACCTGCGCAAGGGCGTGAAGTTCCAGACGACCGAATATTTCACCCCGTCGCGTGAGTTGAACGCCGACGACGTGATCTTCTCCTTCGAACGCCAGTACAAGGCGGACAACCCGTGGAACAAGTATGTTCCGGGCGCCTCCTGGGAATACTTCGCCGGCATGGGCCTGCCTGACGTCATCGACAAGATCGAGAAGGTCGACGACCTGACGGTCAAGATCACGCTGAAGCGCCCGGAAGCCCCGCTGCTCGCCAACCTCGGCATGCCCTTCATCTCGATCGTTTCGAAGGAATATGCCGACAAGCTGCAGGCTGACGGCAAGATGGAACTGATGAACCAGCAGCCGCTGGGCACCGGTCCGTTCACCTTCGTTGCCTACCAGCCGGATGCCGCCATCCGTTACAAGGCCAACCCGGACTACTGGGGTGGCGCGCAGAAGATCGACGATCTCGTCTTCGCGATCACCACGGACGCTGCCGTTCGCGCCCAGAAGCTGAAGGCCGGCGAATGCCACCTGATGTCCTACCCGAACGCTGCCGATGTCGCCGAGCTGAAGGCTGATCCGAACCTGCACGTCTCTGAGCAGGCCGGCCTCAACGTCGCCTACCTCGCTTACAACACGCTCGTGCCGCCGTTCGACAAGGTCGAGGTCCGCAAGGCCCTCAACATGGCGATCAACCGCCAGGCCATCGTCGACGCCGTCTTCCAGGGCGCCGCAACGGTTGCCAAGAACCCGATCCCGCCGACCATGTGGTCGTATAACGACGCCGTCGTTGACGACGCGTTTGATCCGGAAGCGGCCAAGAAGATGCTTGCGGATGCTGGCGTCTCGGATCTCAAGATGAAGATCTGGGCGATGCCGGTTGCCCGTCCGTACATGCTGAACGCCCGCCGTGCAGCTGAACTGATGCAGGCCGACCTTGCCAAGATCGGCGTCACTGCCGAGATCGTCTCCTACGAATGGGCCGAATACCTGAAGCTCTCGTCCGCCAAGGACCGCGACGGTGCGGCCATCCTCGGCTGGACGGGCGACAATGGCGACCCGGACAACTTCCTCGACACCCTGCTCGGTTGCGACGCTGTCGGCGGCAACAACCGCGCTCAGTGGTGCAACAAGGAGTTCGACGACCTGATGACGAAGGCGAAGGAAACCGCCGACGTTGCCGAGCGCACGAAGCTCTATGAAGAGGCCCAGGTCATCTTCAAGCGCGAAGCGCCCTGGAACACGCTCGACCATTCGCTTGCCGTCGTTCCGATGAGCAAGAAGGTCTCGGGCTTCGTTCAGTCGCCGCTCGGTGACTTCGTCTTCGACGGCGTGGACATTGCCGAGTAATATCGGTTAATACGACGACCGCACGCCGCCAAGAGCGTGCTATGGCCGGCGGTCCGAAGACATTCGGGCCGCCGGTTTTTCAAAAATAAGAAGGGATTGGCTCCCATGTTTCGCTTTATCTTCGGACGGCTCGCCGTCCTGATACCCACGTTCATCGGGGTATCGCTCATCGCATTCTCCTTCATTCGACTTCTGCCGGGCGATCCGGTCATGCTGATGTCGGGTGAACGCGTCATGGCGCCGGAACGGCATACCGAGCTCATGCAGCAGCTCGGCCTCGACCGGCCGATATATATCCAGTATTTCGACTATCTCGGCGGTCTCGTGACGGGCGACTTCGGTTCGTCGATCGTGACCAAGCGGCCGGTGCTGGACGACTTCCTGCAGCTCTTCCCGGCGACGCTGGAGCTGGCGCTCTGCGCCATCATCGTTGCCGTGCTGCTCGGGATTCCCGCCGGCGTGCTGGCCGCGGTGAAACGGGGGACGTGGCTCGACCAGTCGATCATGGGCGTCGCGCTCATAGGCTACTCGATGCCGATCTTCTGGTGGGGCTTGCTGCTCATCATCTTCTTCTCCGGCTATCTCGGCTGGACGCCGGTCTCGGGACGCATCTCGCTGATGTACTTCTTCCCGCAGGTCACCGGCTTCATGCTGATCGACAGCCTGATCTCGGGGCAGGCGGGCGCCTTCAAGTCGGCGGTCACCTACCTGATCCTGCCGACGGTCGTGCTGGCGACGATCCCGCTTGCCGTCATCGCGCGCCAGACGCGTTCGGCCATGCTCGAAGTGCTCGGCGAGGACTATGTCCGCACCGCCCGCGCCAAGGGCCTGTCGCCTTTCCGCGTCATCGGCATCCATGCGCTGCGCAACGCGATGATCCCCGTCATCACCACGATCGGCCTGCAGGTCGGCGTGCTCCTGGCGGGCGCCATTCTCACCGAGACGATCTTCTCCTGGCCGGGCATCGGCAAGTGGATGGTCGATAGCGTCTTCAAGCGCGACTATGCCGTGGTGCAGGGTGGCCTGATGCTGATCGCCGCCGTCATCATGATCGTCAACCTCGTGGTCGACCTGCTTTACGGCTGGATCAACCCGCGTATCCGGCACTAGGAGACGGTCCATGAGCACTGTTCAAAACACGGCCGAAACCAAGACGGGTGGCTCGCCGCCCTCGGGCCTTTCCGAATTCTGGTTCTATTTCTCGCGCAACAAGGGCGCCGTCATCGGCCTCTTCGTCTTCCTGTTCATCCTGTTCGTGGCTGTCTTCGCGCCTTTCGTCGCGCCGCACAGCCCGAGCGACCAGAACCGCGAACTCCTTCTCATGCCGACCATCTTCCAGGAAGGCGGCAGCTGGGGACACATCCTCGGAACCGACGCCGTCGGTCGCGATATCCTCTCGCGCCTCATCTACGGCGCGCGCTTCTCGCTCTTCATCGGTCTCGTCGTCGTGACGCTGTCGGTGGTTTCGGGCGTACTGATCGGTCTCGTCGCTGGCTATTTCCGCGGCAAGGTCGACACCTTCATCATGCGCATCATGGATATCATCCTGGCGTTCCCCTCGCTGCTGCTGGCGCTTGTGCTGGTGGCCGTGCTGGGTCCGGGCCTTGTCAACGCCATGATCGCCATCTCGCTCGTCAACCAGCCGCATTTCGTGCGTCTGACGCGCGCGGCGGTGATGACCGAGAAGTCCAAGGACTATGTCGTCGGATCGAAGGTCGCGGGTGCCGGCACCATGCGGCTGATGTTCTTGACGATCCTGCCGAACTGCCTGGCACCGCTCATCGTTCAGGCGACACTCGCCTTCTCGGCGGCGATCCTCGATGCGGCAGCCCTCGGCTTCCTCGGCATGGGCGCCCAGCCGCCGACGCCGGAATGGGGTACGATGCTGGCCGAAGCACGCGAGTTCATCCAGCGCGCCTGGTGGGTCGTTACCTTCCCCGGTCTTGCCATCCTCATCACCGTGCTGGCCATCAACCTGATGGGTGACGGCCTGCGCGACGCCCTCGATCCCAAGCTGAAGAGGTCGTGATGTCGCTTCTCGAAATCAAAAACCTCACCGTTGAATTCCAGACGGCCACCGGCCCCTTCCGGGCGGTGGATGGTGTTTCCCTCAAGGTCGACGAGGGCGAGGTTCTCGCCATCGTCGGTGAATCCGGCTCGGGCAAGTCCGTCTCCATGCTCGCCGCCATGGGGCTTCTGCCCTGGACGGCGAAGGTGACGGCCGATGTGCTGACCTTCAACGGTCGCGACATGCAGGCCATGTCGGACAGCGACCGTCGCAAGATCATCGGCAAGGATATCGCCATGATCTTCCAGGAACCCGTGGCCAGCCTCAACCCCTGCTTCACGGTGGGCTTCCAGATCGAGGAAGTGCTGCGCATCCATACCGATCTCGGCCGCAAGGCGCGCCGAGACCGGGCGATCGAGCTGTTCCAGCTGGTCGGCATTCCGAACCCGGAAGAGCGCCTCGGTCACTTCCCGCACCAGATGTCGGGCGGCCAGTGCCAGCGCGTGATGATCGCGACCGCGCTTGCCTGCAATCCGAAGCTTCTGATCGCCGATGAGCCGACCACCGCGCTTGACGTGACGATCCAGAAGCAGATCCTCGATTTGCTGATGAAGCTTCAGGCCGATCACGGCATGGGCCTCATCATCATCACCCACGACATGGGCGTCGTCGCCGAAACCGCCGATCGTGTGATCGTGCAGTACAAGGGCCGCCAGATCGAGCAGGCCGATGTGCTGTCGCTCTTCTCGGCTCCGAAGAGTGTCTATACCCAGGCGTTGCTCGCCGCCCTGCCGGAAAACGCCACCGGCGGCCGTCTTCCCACGATCACGGAAAAGCTGACGGACGCCGAGATTTTTGCAGGAGCCGTACGATGACCCCTGTTCTCGAAGCAAAAAACCTCAAGCGCGATTATCATATCCCCGGCAGCCTCTTCAAACCGGCCAAGACCGTTCATGCCGTCAAGGGCGTGAGCTTCAAGGTCGAGGAGGGCAAGACGCTCGCCATCGTCGGCGAAAGCGGCTGCGGCAAGTCCACCCTTGCCCGCATGGTCACGATGATCGACCCGATCACCGAAGGCGACATGCTGATCGACGGCCGCAAGGTCGATATCGCCAGCGAGCCGCTGACCTCCGAGATGCGCAGCAAGGTGCAGATCGTCTTCCAGAATCCCTATGGTTCGCTCAACCCGCGCAAGAAGATCGGCGATATCCTGACGGAACCGCTGGTCATCAACACGAAAATCCCGGCGGATGAACGGCGCGACCGCGCCATGGCGATCCTGAAGAAGGTGGGCCTCGAGGAGAAGCACTATGCGCGTTATCCGCATATGTTCTCCGGCGGCCAGCGCCAGCGTGTGGCGATCGCCCGCGCGCTGATGCTCAATCCGCGCCTTCTGGTGCTCGATGAGCCGGTCTCGGCCCTCGACCTCTCGGTACAGGCCCAGGTGCTGAACCTGCTCGCCGACCTGCAGGACGAGTTCCACCTGACTTACGTCTTCATCAGCCATGACCTCTCGGTCGTGCGCCACATCGCCAATGATGTGATGGTGATGTATTTCGGCGAGGCGGTGGAATATGGCAGCCGCGACCAGGTCTTCGAGGACCCGCAGCACAGCTATACCAAAACGCTCTTCGCCGCGACGCCTCGCGTCGATGTGGACGCCATCCGCGCCCGCGTCGAGCGCCGCAAGCGCGTCGCCTGAGACCTGACGCTATGACGAACGCGCGCGCGATCGTCGTCATGGGCGTTTCCGGTTGCGGCAAGACTTCGGTCGCCGAGGGTCTTGCCGCAGCCCTTCCTGCCGCCTTCATCGAAGGCGATAGCCTGCATCCGGCCGAGAATGTCGAGAAGATGTCGAGGGGCATTCCGCTTGACGACGCGGACCGCTGGCCCTGGCTCGATATCATCGGGGACGCGCTTTCCGATGCGCTTGCAGAGAACGCGAGCATCGTCATTTCCTGCTCTGCGCTCAAAAAGATCTACCGCGACCGTCTGCGGGCGGCTGCCGGCGGCAAACTTGCCTTCGTTTTTCTGAAGGGCAGTCGCGGCCTGCTGCTGAGCCGCATGACCGCGCGCCGCGATCACTTCATGCCGGCCAGCCTGCTCGACAGCCAGTTGGCGACGCTGGAAGATCCCTCCGGCGAACCGGGTGTCATCACCGTCGATATCGATGCCTCCATCGAGACGATTGTCGACGCTGCCTTTGAAGGATTGGCGAGATGCGCATGATGCATGGGGGAATTTGCCGGTGACCACTGGCGCCCCGGCGCTTCGCCCCCTATAGACGACGGGCCTGCGGGTTACGCGCCTGCGGGTTTCCAAGAGATTTTTTCGACCTGACAGGAACGACACATGGACATCAAACGCTTTGAAACCGGTCCCCGCATGAGCGGCGCCGTCGTGCACAACGGTACCGTCTATCTGGCCGGTCAGGTCGGCGAGGCCGGCTCCGACGTCACCGAGCAGACCAAGCAGGCGCTGGCCGAGGTCGATCGCCTGCTGGCGCTCGCCGGGACGGACAAGACCCGCATTCTCTCCACCCAGATCTGGCTCGCCGACATGGCCGATTTCCCGAAGATGAACGCGGTCTGGGACGCCTGGGCGCCGCAGGGTCACACGCCCGCCCGCGCCACCGGCGAGTCCAAGCTCGCGACGCCGGAATACCTCGTCGAAGTCATCGTCGTCGCCGCTGTCTAAGCGCAGCCGGACGGCAGAAATGAAAAGGCCCGCTTTCGCGGGCCTTTTTGTTATGCGGATTTGGCAAGCCGCGCCTGCTCGTCAAAGAACAACGCCTGGCTGATCAGCGCCTTCACCATGTCGGGATTGAACGGTTTGGTGACGAGGAAGGCCGGTTCGGGCTTTTCACCGGTCAGAAGCCGTTCCGGGAAGGCGGTGATGAAGATCACCGGGATCGTGCTGTTCTTCAGGATGTCGTTGACCGCGTCGATGCCCGACGAGCCGTCGGCAAGCTGGATATCGGCGAGCACCATGCGCGGTGAGGTGCGATGATAGAGTTCCACCGCTTCCGAATGGGTGCGCGCGATGCCGGTCACATTGTGGCCGAGGCCCTTCACCATGTCCTCGATGTCCATGGCGATCAGCGGCTCGTCCTCGATGATCATGATGTCGGTCGCGACCTGGCTGGAAATGTCGCGCGAGGCCTCGTCGAGCAGTTCGGCGAAGCGCTCTTCCGAAACGTCGAGAATGTCGGCGGCCTCGACCATGTCGAAACCCTCGACGGCGATCAAAAGGAAGGCCTTGCGCTCCGCCGGCGGCAGGTTGGCGAGGTTTGCCGCGGCCTGGCGCTCCCAGCCGAACGGCGATGTGTTCTCCGGCAACCTGACGTCGAGGTTCTCGAAGAGCGTGCAATAAAGCCTGTAAAGCGCGATCCGATCACTGCGATCCTGCGGGTAGATCGAAATATCGGCAACGAGCGCTTCGAGCATGGCGGCCACATAAGCGTCGCCAGAGGTCTGGGAGCCCGTGACGGCACGGGAAAAACGCCTGAGATAGGCGAGATGCGGTGCGATACGGGTGGAAAGCGACATGAAGTTCTCCCTGAATATGTTCCGCATCGGAACCGTTTCCGCTAGAGTTCATTGTGCGGAAACCTATTGGTAGCATGCTAAGTCTGACTTGCTATTGGGAATCTTGGGCAAAAGGAAGATAGCGGGCAGCACGCAATGGAAACAAGACCATGATCGAGCCCAGCAAAGACAAGAGACGTGGCAGCGGCAACGCCCCCGCCAAGGCTGCCTTTGACCCCAACGGTCCCGTTGGCCGGAAGCTTAAATCCTTTTACGACGTCATCGAGACGGAGGCTGTTCCTGACCGGCTGCTCGATCTCCTGGAAAAGCTCGACGAGGCCGAACGGAAAGCCAACGGCAATCCCTGAATACATCCGATATTCCTTGCACAGACGTGAAGAAACGGGCCTGGAGGCCCGTTTCGTTTTTCAGTGGCTTGCCGGTTACCGGCAGCGTGCTTCGTAGCGGCGACCGTGGCGATCGCGGTAGATGCAGTATCCGCTGCGGTCCGAACGGGCGATGAGATAGCCCGCGGCACCACCGATGGCGGCGCCTGCCAGTGCGCCACCGGCCCGGCCGGTCACGGCGCCGCCGATGATGGCGCCCGAGGCCGCACCGATCGCCGTGCCGCGTTCGGTCTGGCTGCAGGCGGTAAGCGTCACGGTGGACGCAACGAGCGCAAGCGCGATGATCATGTTCTTCATGTTTCCGGCTCCTGGCTGGTTCAGGTGATCAGATGCGTCCCATGAGGACGAGGATGAGAAGGATGAGGACGATCAGGCCCAGTCCGCCCGACGGGCCGTAACCCCAGCCGCGGCTATATCCCCAGTTCGGCAGTGCGCCGACCAGAAGAAGGATCAGGATGATGAGAAGAATGGTGCCGAGCATCTGCGCTTCCTTTCACGTCCGCTTCGCAATGGAGCGATGGGCCGACAACGGGCCGGCAGGCACTTTGTTCCCAAAAATGTGACAGGCCCGTCAGTCCCGATCCACGGAACTTTTCTGCTCCCGCTCCATTTCCCGGCCATTCCAATGCGTGCCAACCGGATGAGTATGGAGAGTGAAATGGAACACATTGCCGCATTCATGCTTCTGATCGGCTGCAACGCGGGCGGCCTTTCCTGCGAAGAGCTTCCAGCGCCGCAGGTCGCCTTCGAATCCATGGAGGAATGTGTCGGCGCCTTGCCGGCCGCGCTCGGCGGGGCCGGTGTGAAAGGACGCATCGTGCATGCCCGTTGCGCCGCAATCGATCCCGCCTGGGTGGAGGAGGATGTCGAAATCAGCTGGCATATGAGCCGGGAGAAGGGGCTCGAGATCGATGTCCGTCAGGTAGCCCCGCCCGCCGATGGCATGCTCGTCGCCGAAAATGTGCATCCGGTACAAGCGACGGCGAGAATGCACTGACGAATACCCGGAACTTTTCCGGGCCTACAAGATTTCCCTATCGTCAACGCCATGGCGTTCAACGGAACAGAAAGGACAGCGACATGAATTGGGACATCATCGAAGGCAAGTGGAACGAATACAAGGGCAAGGCCCAAGCTCAATGGGGCAAGCTCACCGATGACGATCTCGACGTGATCAAGGGGCGCCGGGTCGAGCTCTCGGGCAAGATCCAGCAGCGCTATGGCCTCGCCAAGGAGGAGGCCGAGCGGCAGATCGATGATTGGGAGCGCCGCCACTAGGTAGGCCGCTGACCATATTGGTCTCCGCTCATGCCGCCGCAGCCGAAAGGCTGCGGCGGCATCGTTTTATGAAAAGAAAAAAGCGGCCCCGATGTGTTTCGTGCAGGGAAAGTGCTGGAACCTTTTTCAAATCCGGTCGTTTTTCCTGCGATACAAAGAAGGAGTTCAAAAATGCTCTACTATGCTGTGGTCTTTCTCGTCATTGCACTTGTCGCCGGCCTGCTCGGCTTCGGTGGCATTGCTGGCGCATCCGCCGGGATCGCGCAGATCCTGTTCTTCGTCTTCCTGGCGCTTCTGGTCCTGTCGCTCGTCGCGGGCCTGTTCCGTCGGGCCCGATAAAGAGCCAACAAATCCTTTGAGGAAGGGCGGTGTTTCAACACCGCCCTTTTGCCATGCGTCGCTTGGGCTTGCGGGCTGCACGGGCATTGGTTAATTCAACCATCGACTAGCCGATTCCCTGGAGCCTTTTCGATGAAATCCCTCGAACTCCTCGTCGAACGCATTATCCTGTCGAGCCGTTGGATCCTTGTGGTCTTCTACCTCGGTCTCGTAGCGGCGCTTGCCGTCTATGCCGTGTCCTTCCTCTACAAGTTCCTCAAGGTGGCAAAGAACGTTTTCGTTTATGACGATGCCCAGATGATCCTTGCCATGCTCGGCCTGATCGATGCCGCGCTGGTCGCAAGCCTCATCCTCATGGTGATGATCGCCGGCTACGAGAATTTCGTCAGCCGTTTCGATGAGGCGGAGCAGGACGTTTCCTTCCTCGGCAAGCTCGATTCCGGCAGCCTGAAGATCAAGGTCGCCTCGTCCATCGTCGCGATCTCGTCGATCCACCTGCTGCAGGTCTTCCTCAACGTGCAGCAATATACCGATGGGCGCCTGATGTGGCTGACCCTCATGCACCTCGCCTTTGTCGTCTCGGCCGTGCTGCTCGGTTTCCTCGAGCAGATCATGGGCAAGCTCAAGGGCTGATCCGTCGCAAAAAAGCGAAAAGGGGAGGGCGCCGCGGATATCCGCAGGCGCCCTTTTTGTTTGGTGTGAAGTCAAGCGAAAGACCGCCGCTGTCCCCGACATTCTCGTTATGCACCGGGCCGTTTTCCTGTTTTCACGGAAGAGGGGAGGGGATGCGGTACATGTGTACCGCATGGCACATGCTTCGTGCGATGCTTTCCCGACCTAACGGGTGGTTTCGGGCAGTTGCGATCAGGATTTTTCAAAATCCAATAATAAAATCAGACACTTGTCGATTTTCTCATTTTTTATGAAAACGGGTGTTGACGGATTGGGTTGGGGGGGCCTATAACCCGGCCATCGAACGAGAGCGGCGGCGCTTCTGGCGGCCGACGAACTCGCTCT
>NZ_JALIQS010000005.1 GCF_024704725.1 Shinella sp. CPCC 101442
CGGCGATGCCAAGAAAATGACGGACGATATCGTCAAGGCCATGAACCACTGAAGCATTTCCGGTGAACCAGAGTTCATCGAAAACGCTTCAAAAGGTTCCGGCGTGTTCCGGAAATGAAA
Source organism: Shinella sp. CPCC 101442 (assembly GCF_024704725.1). Taxonomy (GTDB): domain Bacteria; phylum Pseudomonadota; class Alphaproteobacteria; order Rhizobiales; family Rhizobiaceae; genus Shinella. The sequence continues at coordinate 121 of NZ_JALIQS010000005.1, forward strand.
AAGCCCGCGATCATCTCGCGGGCTTTTTGTTTGGCGGGAGCTGCGTCGTATATCAGGCCGGCTTGGCGCCGCCGCGCGTGCGGGCGAGGCCGGCCTTGGCCGGGGCGTAGTTCGGGTCGAGGCGCAGCGCCTGCGAATAGGACTTCGACGCCTTGTTCATCTCGCCGCGGCGCTCATAGATCAGCGCCTGGTTCGCCCAGGATTCGGAAAGCTTGCCGTCTAGATTGATGGCGGTGTTGAAATCCTGGAATGCGTTGTCGTCGTCGCCCTTGGCGGCGTAGGAAATGCCGCGGCCGTTATAGGGTTCGGCGGAGTTCGGCGAGAGCGAGATCGCTCTCGAGAAGTCTTCGATCGCCTTGTCATGCTGGCGGCGTGCCTGGTAGATCAGGCCGCGATTGTGGTAGGCGCGCGGATCGGTCGTGTCGAGTTCGATCGCCTTGTTGAAGTCGCGGAAGGCTTCGTCGAGGCGCCCGGCCTGACGGTAGAGATTACCGCGGCCGATATAGGCGACGTCATAGCTCGGGTTGAGCTGCAGCGCCGTGTTGTAGTCGGCCGCCGCCTGCGTCTGGTCGCCCATGCTGCGCTCGACGAGCGCGCGATTGGCATAGGCCTGGTAGAAACGCGGCTTGAGTTCGATGGCGCGGTTGAAGTCTTCCAGTGCCCGGCGGTGTTCGCCGGCGCGACCGTAGGCCGAACCACGCACGTTGTAGGCTTCCGGATCCTGCGGATTGGCGGAGATGACGGCGGAGAGCGAGGAGATGTTCTCCTGCGAGCCCTGCGCGCGTTCGACCTTCAGCACATCCGTCGAGGTCGTCGACTGGCAGCCTGCCAGAAGGAGCGCAAGCGACGTGGCGGCCACGGCGGCCATCAGGGGGCGGCGCAGACGGGCGGCCGAGGAGGGGAGACGATCGATCGGGAACCCGGTAGATGCAGCCATGTCCAAGTGCAAATCCTCAAAATGGGCGTCTTCCACGCCTCATGCGTGAAGACATACGCTACTGCCTTGAGAGCAATTCCGGCAAGGGTGCGTAGCGATATCGCCCGGAATAGCACGGAAAAGTCTTTCACTTCCGTGAAAATCTTCCGGTCACATCAAAAAAGGCGGCGGCGAAATGTTCGCCCCCGCCCGGTCTTGCATCCGAAAGCGTCGAAAAGACGACCGATTAACGGGCGCCTGGACGAGCGCTGACGAGGCCTTCGCGCTGGGCGCGCTTGCGGGCCAGCTTGCGGACGCGACGAACGGCTTCAGCCTTTTCACGCGCACGCTTCTCCGACGGCTTTTCGAAATAGTCGCGCATCTTCATTTCACGGAAAATGCCTTCGCGCTGCATCTTCTTCTTGAGAGCGCGGAGAGCCTGATCGACGTTGTTGTCGCGGACAAGTACCTGCACGAGAATCCCGTTCCTTTGGTTGTTGTATGCCCCGCGAGCACAGGTCGCCAGGCAAATTGATTGCGTTCGCGCAGCCCGGAGGCCGGCAATTGGGGCGTCGCTTAGCAGATGCCGCCGGGCGAGTCCAGTCTGAAGCGTGCGCCTGCTAAGGATATTTGCGCGGCAGACCGGAAATCCGGGTGGATAAGGCGGGTGAAGGTGCCTCGTCGAGGCTATCGGGTGGCCGACTTTTCAAAGGGGGCGGTCTCCGGGCGCGCTTTTCGGGCCAAACCAGACAAGCGATGCCAGTCATGTCGCATGTGGTACAAGGTGCGCCTGAATGCGTCGCAAAGGATACGGCGTCCGGCATCAGGATTTGCTTTCTATCGGGGCAGGAAACAGCCGGCTGCGGTCGGCGAGCGTTTGAGGATACGGGATGCGCAAATATTCGGTTTTCGCCGTGGCCCGCGAGGCAATGCGTGGCCATAAGGGATGGGAGGCGCAATGGACCTCTCCCGAGCCGCGCAAGGAATACGACGTGATCATCGTCGGCGGTGGCGGCCATGGTCTGGGCGCGGCCTATTACCTCGCCAAGGAGCACGGCATTACCAACATCGCCGTGATCGAGAAGGGCTGGCTCGGCGGCGGCAATACCGGCCGCAACACGACCATCATCCGCTCGAACTATCTCTATGACGAGAGCATGGATATCTACGAGCATTCCCTGAAGCTCTGGGAAGGCCTGAGCCAGGATCTCAACTACAACGTCATGTATTCGCCGCGCGGCGTGATGATGCTGTCGCACAATGTGCACGACAAGCAGTCCTTCCAGCGCCATGTCCATGCCAACCGTCTCTACGGTATCGACAACGAATGGCTGACGCCGCAGCAGGCGAAGGACTTCGTGCCGGTTCTCGATATCTCGGCCTCCGCCCGATACCCCATCAATGGCGCAGCCCTGCAGCGTCGCGGCGGCACCGCCCGCCATGACGCCGTCGCCTGGGGCTATGCCCGCGCGGCGTCCGATCGCGGCGTGCATGTCATCCAGAACTGCGAAGTGAAGGGTATTCGCCGTGGTCCCGATGGTGCGGTGACCGGCGTCGAGACGTCGAAGGGTTTCATCGGCGCCAAGAAGGTCGCCGTGTCGGCCTCGGGCCATAACTCGGTCATCCTCTCCATGGCCGATGTGAAGCTGCCGCTGCACTCCGTTCCGCTCCAGGCGCTCGTTTCCGAGCCGATGAAGCCGATCTTCCCCTGCGTGGTCATGTCCAATTCGGTGCATGCCTATATCTCGCAGTCGGACAAGGGCGAGTTGGTCATCGGGGCGGGCACGGACCAGTACAATTCCTATTCCCAGACCGGCGGCCTGCAGATCATCACGCACACGCTGGATGCCATCTGCGAACTCTTCCCGATGTTCCGCCGCGTCAAGATGATGCGCCAGTGGGGCGGCATCACCGACAACACGCCGGACCGTTCGGCGATCCAGGGCGTCACGCCGGTGAAAAACCTGTTCGTCAACTGCGGCTGGGGCACCGGCGGCTTCAAGGCGACGCCGGGTTCGGCACATCTCTTCGCGCATCTCATCGCCAAGGGCGAACCGCACAGGCTGGCGGCTGGGCTGACGCTCGACCGCTTCCGCACTGGACGCCTGATCGACGAGGCAGCCGCGGCGGCCGTGGCACACTGATGAATGGCGCGCTCGTCGCCGGATTGCTGATGACGGCCGGTGTGATGCCGGTGGGTTCGATCATTCCCGAACCAGATGATTTCCGTTTTCAGACGATCCACAAGGCGGCGGGCGAGCGGAACTGGCCCTTCATCGCTGAGAGCGGGATGCTGGGATGCGCAAAAATGCTCGGCGAACGGGTGGTCTATTTCATTCCCGACGAGGACGTGGAGCGCGCCTATCACATCGATATCAACCTCTTTGCGATGAGCATGGCCAATATCGGAATAACCGACGTGCTGGCCCCCTACGACGACACTGCGCAACTGCTTCATCGGATTGCGCCCTTCGTCACCATGGGACAGCGACTTTGCGATCAGGAACCGGGCACGCTCGTGACGGAACCAGAGCTTTAAACAGGTAGGATAAAATGCTGCTGATCTACTGCCCCTACTGCGAGGAAGAGCGCTCGGAGCTCGAGTTCCGCCATGGCGGCGACGCGCACATCGCCCGGCCGACCAACATGGCCGATATCACCGACGAGGAGTTCCAGGAGTTCTTCTTCCTGCGCGACAATCCGAAGGGCCTGATCTTCGAACGCTGGCGCCACATCCATGGCTGCGGCCGCTTCTTCAATGCGGCGCGCGATACGGTGAGCGACAAGTTCTACATGAGCTACAAGGCCGGTCAGCCGAAGCCCGATGTTCCGGGTGTGACATCCGCTGCGGCAACCAACGAAAACACGGGAGGAAACGCGAAATGAGCGGCGCCAATCGCATTGCCGGTCAGGGCCGCCTGACGCCCGCCAAGACGGCGCGTTTCACTTTCGACGGAAAGGCCATCGACGCGCTCGAGGGCGATACCGTCGCCTCCGCGTTGCTTGCCAATGGCGTGCATCTCGTCGGCCGTTCGTTCAAGTATCACCGCCCGCGTGGTATTCTTTCGGCCGGCCCGGAAGAGCCGAACGCATTGATCGACGTCTCCCGCGATGCCGCCCGCCGCCAGCCGAACGTGCGTGCGCCGGTGCAGGAAGTCTTCGACGGCATGAAAGTGGCGTCGCAGAACCGGTGGCCGTCGCTTGCCTTCGACATCGGCGGTGTCAACAATCTGATGTCGCCGTTCTTCGCCGCCGGCTTCTATTACAAGACCTTCATGTGGCCGAAGGCCGCGTGGGAGAAGGTCTATGAGCCCTTCATCCGCAAGGCCGCCGGCCTCGGCGTCGCGCCGACGGAAGAGGATCCGGATCATTATGCCAACCGTTATGCCTATTGCGACGTGCTGGTCGCCGGTGCCGGTGTTGCCGGTCTTTCGGCGGCACTTGCCGCTGCTGAAGCCGGTGCCCGCGTCATCCTGGTCGACGAGCAGCCGGAAGTCGGCGGTGCGCTGCACTACGACCTGTCGGTCAAGATCGACGGCCAGAACGGCTACGATTGGGCGCAGGCGACGGCTGCAAAGCTGAAGGCGATGGAGAACGTCACCGTTCTCACCCGCACGACGGCCTTCGGCTACTACAACCACAATTTCGTCGGCCTCGTCGAACGCGTCACCGATCATCTCGCCAAGCCGGACAAGAAGCTGCCGCGCGAGCGTCTGTGGCAGGTCCGCGCCAAGCGCGTCGTGCTTGCGACCGGCTCGATCGAGCGTCACATGGTGTTCGCCAACAACGACCGTCCGGGCATCATGCTCGCCTCGGCCGCGCGCACCTATCTCAACCATTTCGGCGTTGCCGTCGGCCGCAAGGTCGGCGTCTATACGGCAAGCGATTCTGCCTATGAAGCGGCCTTCGACCTGAAGCGTGCCGGCGTCACCATCGCCGCTATCGTCGATAACCGGGAGAAGCCCGGCGACGCCGTGCTGACCGAAGCCCGTAAGCTTGGCATCGAGGTTCTGACCGGCCATTCCGTCATCGACACCAAGGGTAAGCTGCGCGTTTCCGCCATCTCGGTCGCCCGCAATGGCGGCGGCTCGGCGCGGTCGATCGCCGTCGATGCGCTGCTGATGTCTGCGGGCTGGACGCCCTCCGTCCATCTGTTCTCGCAGTCGCGTGGCAAGGTGGCCTATGATGCTGCCTCCGGCCGCTTCCTGCCGGGCACCTACGCGCAGGATTGCCTCTCTGTCGGTTCGTGCAACGGTACGGACGGTCTGCAGGCGACCATCGAGGAATCGCTGGCGGCCGGGGAACTGATGGCCCGCGCCACCGGCAACGAGGGCGGTGGCAAGGTTGAGCTTCGCGGCGAAAACGCCTTCGAATGGACCGGCGGCATGGCAGGCGCTGGCGAAGGTGCCGGCGCCGATACGACCGTCAAGGCCTTCGTCGACTTCCAGAACGACGTCTGCGCCAAGGACATCCGCCTTGCCGTGCGCGAAGGCATGCACTCGATCGAGCACATCAAGCGCTTCACCACCAACGGCATGGCGACGGACCAGGGCAAGCTGTCCAACATCCATGGCCTTGCCATCGCATCGGAAGTGCTGAACCGCGAGATCCCGAAGATCGGCCTCACGACGTTCCGTGCGCCCTATACGCCGGTGACCTTCGGTGCGCTGATCAGCCATTCGCGCGGCGAACTGTTCGACCCGGCCCGCAAGACGCCCATGCATGCTTGGGAGGAGGCGCATGGCGCTGTCTTCGAGGATGTCGGCAACTGGAAGCGCGCCTGGTACTATCCGCGCTCCGGCGAGACCATGCACGATGCGGTCAACCGCGAGTGCCGTACCGTGCGTAACGCCGCCGGCCTGTTCGACGCCTCGACGCTCGGCAAGATCGAGGTCGTCGGCCCTGACGCCGCCGAGTTCCTGAACCTGATGTACACCAATGCCTGGGACACGCTGAAGCCTGGCCGCTGCCGCTACGGCATCATGCTGCGCGAAGACGGCTTCGTCTATGATGACGGTGTCGTCGGGCGTCTTGCGGAAGACCGCTTCCATGTCACCACCACGACGGGCGGTGCGCCGCGCGTCATGAACCACATGGAAGACTATCTCCAGACCGAATTCCCGCATCTCAAGGTCTGGCTGACCTCGACCACCGAACAGTGGGCGGTCATCGCCGTGCAGGGCCCGAAGGCGCGTGAAATCCTCGAGCCGCTCGTCGAAGGCATCGATATGTCGAACGACGCTTTCCCGCATATGAGCGTGCGCGAAGGCAAGTTCTGCGGCGTGCCGACAAGGCTCTTCCGCATGTCGTTCACCGGTGAGGCGGGCTATGAAGTCAACGTGCCCGCCGATTATGGTCAGGCCGTCTGGGAAGCCATCTGGGCCCGCGCCGAACCGCTCGGCGCCTGCGCCTACGGCACCGAGACCATGCACGTGCTGCGCGCCGAGAAGGGCTACATCATCGTCGGTCAGGATACGGACGGCACGGTGACCCCGCACGATGCCAGCCTGAGCTGGGCCGTCTCCAAGAAGAAGACGGACTTCGTCGGCATTCGCGGCCTGAAGCGGCCCGACCTCGTCAAGGAAGGCCGCAAGCAGCTCGTCGGCCTGTTGACGAAGGACCCGAACGTGGTTCTGGAGGAGGGCGCGCAGATCGTCGCCGATCCGAACGAACCGAAGCCCATGAAGATGCTCGGCCACGTGACCTCGTCTTACTGGTCGGAAAACTGCGGTCGCTCGATTGCCATGGCGCTCGTCGCCGGCGGCCAGGCCCGTTTGGGCCAGACGCTCTACGTGCCGATGCCGGACCGCACCATCGCAGTCGAGGTCAGCGACATGGTCTTTGTCGACAAGGAAGGAGGACGCCTCAATGGCTGATCAAGCTCTTCGCAAGGCGCCGCTCGCCGGCCGTCACGGTGGTTCCGCAGGCGCACGCGTCACGCCCGCTGCCCCGGCAACCCGCCTGTCGCTGCGGGCCGGCACCGATGCCATCGGCACGCTGTCGCTGGCTTTCGGCCTTGAACTGCCGCAGCGGCCGAAAACCTCGGCCTCGATCAGCGGCCGCCACGCGCTCTGGCTCGGTCCGGACGAATGGCTGCTGATCGACGAGAACGGTGCCGACCTTGCGGGTATCGCCGCCGGCATTTCGGCGCTGCATTCGGCGACCGATGTGTCCCACCGCAACACGGCGATCCTCGTCTCCGGCCCCGATGCAGCCGCTGCCATCGCTGCCGCCTGCCCGCTCGATCTCGGCAAGACGATCTTTCCGGTGGGCGCGGCTGCGCGCACGGTGCTCGGCAAGATCGAGATCGTGTTGTTGCGCACGGGGGAAGAGGATTATCGCGTCGAATGCTGGCGCTCGTTCTCGCCTTACGCTTTCGGCATGCTCGTCGATGGCGCGGAAGACGCCGGCCTCTGATCTCAGAGGAAACGGTAGAAAAACAGGGCTGTCTCCCGCGAGCCGGGGGACAGCCCTTCGTATAGGTGCCGGTCGTAGCCGCCGAGGATGAAACCCTGGCGCAGATAGAAGCGGCAGGCCGCGACATTGTTCGTCTGCGTTTCGAGCCGGATGCCGGGCAGGGCCATCTCCCTCGCCCAATGGATAGCCTGCAGCATCAGCCGTTGTGCGGCTCCCGTGCCGCGCCATTCTGCATCCACCGCGATGTCGTCGATGACGGCGAACCGGTTCCAACCGACAGAGAGTGCGACATAGCCGACGGGTATTTCATCACCGAGGACGACGAACAGCGCCTTGTCCCCAGCCTGCATGACGCTTTCGAGCTCCTGGGGCTCGAAGCCGTAGTTTTTCGGGTAGGGCTCGACCGGCCGCGCATGGGCCAGCCAGTCGCCCTCATAGGGTGGCGCAGCTTCGCGGGTAACGAGGAAGGAAAAGTCGCAGGCGCCGAGGACCGCCAGGTCCCCGGAAAGGGCAGGGCGGACCTTCACACGTCCTCCGGCCGATCCTTCGGATCGAACTGGATGATGGTGATCCAGTCGGCCGTCAGGGCCGGCTTGTGCTCGTCCTCGATTTCGACGGACACGTCGTAGCGGATCGTCACCATGCCGGCGCCACGGAAGCGGGCTTCGGCGAGCAGGAAACGACCGCGCACGCGCGCACCGCTTTTCACCGGCGCCATGAACCGCACTTTTTCAAAACCGTAGTTGATGCCCATCGTCTGCTCGATGATGCGCGGCACGCAGTCATAGTTCATGGCCGAAAGCAGGGAGAGCGTCAGGAAACCGTGCGCGATCGTGCCGCCGAAGGGGGTTTCGGCGGCGGCCCGCACCGGGTCGGTGTGGATGAACTGGTGATCTTCCGTCGCCACGGCAAAACGGTCGATCATCGTCTGGTCCATGGTGAACCAGCGCGAGAGGCCGATTTCCGTGCCGACGAGGGCGGGGATGTCCTTCAGGTGGATACTGTCTGGCATATGGCTTTCCTGCCGCTCGATTCGGCGCCTCTTCTAAAGAGGCGGTTTGTCCGGGCAATGAAGTTCAGTGCTTCTCGACAAAAATTTCGACGCTGCGGGGATGAAGCAGGCCGGCGGGCGGTTGGTTGACAGAGATAAGGCTCACCCAGCCGTACCCTTCGGGCGGCGGCAAGGTCAGCGCCTGCTCACCGTGCGTGCGGTTGATGGCAATAGCGAGGCGGACGCTCTGTTGCTGCTGAAGGTCCGGTGTCTTGAGAAGCGCCAGCAGGGTGCCGTTAAAGGGAGCTTCCCAGTCGGCGACGCTCATCGGATGGCCGGAGAGCGTCAGCCATTCGACATCGCTGTCACGGAGGAATGTTGTTTCGGCGAGGGCCGGAAAACGCTTGCGGATCGCCGAGAGCATCGCGGTGTGCTCGATCAGGCCCTCGTCCAATTTCTCCCAATGCATCCAGGTGATCGCATTGTCCTGGCAATAGGCGTTGTTGTTGCCGCCCTGGCTGCGCGCGCCTTCGTCGCCCGCCGTCAGCATGACGGTGCCGCGCGAGAGGAAAAGGCTGGAGAGAAGGGCCTTTACATCGGCGCGGCGGGCAGAGAGCACGGCGCCATCCGTCGTGGCCCCCTCGGCGCCGTTGTTCCAGGAGTGGTTTTCGTTGTGGCCATCCCGGTTGTCCTCGCCGTTCGCCCCGTTGTGCTTCACCGTGTGGGAGACGAGGTCCATCAGCGTGAACCCGTCATGGGCGGCGAGGAAGTTGACGCTGCGCGTCTCGTTGCCGCCATGACGGGAGAAAATATCCGAAGAGCCGGCTAAGGCCGTGACGAAGGCGCCGAGGCGGTTGCTGTCGCCGCGCCAGAAGGTTCTGTTGTCGTCGCGGTAGCGGTCGTTCCATTCGAGGAAGGGCGCCGGGAAATTGCCAAGCTGGTAGCCGCCCGGGCCGATGTCCCAGGGTTCGGCGATCAGTACACGGTCTTTCAGGAGCGGGTCGGCGCAGATTTCGGAAAGCAAGGCCGAGCGGGCGGAAAAGCCGTCCGCCTCTCGGCCGAGAATGGTGGCGAGGTCGAAGCGGAAACCGTCGACGCCGGCATGGCACACGAAATGGCGCAGGCTGTCGAGTACGAGCTGACGCACGACCGGGTGCTCGCCGGCAATGGTGTTGCCGCAGCCGGTGTCGTTGATCAGCTCGCCGGGGCGGTCGGCCACGTGGCGGTAATAGGTGAGGTTGTCGAGGCCGCGCATGGAAAGCGTTGCGCCATGGCGATCGCTTTCGCCGGAATGGTTGAAGACGAGGTCGAGAATGACGCCGATGTTTTCCGCGCGCAGGGTCGCGACCGTATCGGCAAGCTCCTTCATGCCGCCGGGCACGAGGCGCGGATCGAGCGCCATCAGCGCGATCGGGTTGTAGCCCCAGCTGTTGGAAAGACCGAGCGGCGGCAGGTGGCGCTCGTCGATCCAGGCCGTGATCGGCATCAGCTCGACGGCATCGACGCCAAGGCGTTTGAGATGCTCGAGCACGGCGGGATGGGCGAGTGCGCCGACCGTTCCGCGCATCGCTTCGGGCACCTCAGGATGCAGCATGGTGAAGCCGCGCACGGCGACCTCGTAGACGAAGCCGCCGGGTCGGAAGATCGGCGGTTCTATCGAAACAGGCCGGTCCCTGACGACGATGGCTTTCGGCACGATATCCGCCGTCTCGATGCTGAAGACGGCGAGGCGGCCGTCATGCCGGAAGGGCCGGTCCAGTTCCTTGGCATAGGGATCGACCAACAGCTTGGCCGGGTCGAACCACAGGCCGTGATCCGGCGAATAAATGCCGTCGGCGCGAAAACCGTAGCGTGTGCCCGCAGTGGCCCCTTCGACGAAGACGCGGTGGAAGCCGCTTTCGTCCCGCCCCATGGTGAGGCGGGCGAGTTCCTTGTCGCCGTCATTGTCGAACAGGCAGAGATCGACGCGGGCGGCATCGCGCGAATAGACCGCGAATTCCACCCCGTCCCCGGAGAGCGTGGCGCCCGGTGCGAAGGAGGGGGCGGTGACGGTCATGTCAGGTGATCACCGTGGGTTCGGTGCGGCCGGTTCGGGTCTTGATGCCGGCGATCTCGTCGGCGACGGCGATGAGATCGGCCAGCGCCTCCTGCGTGTCGATGTCGTGGCGGGCGGCATCGGGCTCGAAGCGCTCGATATAGACGCGCAGCGTCGCGCCAGAGGTGCCGGTGCCGGAGAGGCGGAAGACGACGCGTGAGCCGCCGGTAAAGAGGATACGGATGCCCTGGTTCTTGCTGACGGACTGGTCGACCGGGTCGTTATAGGCGAAGTCGTCCGATGTCTCGACGGTCAGCGCACCGAAGCTCTTGCCCGCAAGCGTGGCGAGCTGGTCGCGCAGATTGGCCATCAGGCCGTTGGCGGCGTCCGTGTCGACTTCTTCATAGTCGTGGCGGGAATAGTAGTTGCGGCCGTAGGTCGCCCAGTGCTGTTCGACGATGTCGAGCGTGCTTTCCTTGCGCACGGCGAGGATGTTGAGCCAGAGCAGCACCGCCCAGAGGCCGTCCTTCTCGCGCACGTGATTGGAGCCGGTGCCGGCACTTTCCTCGCCGCAGATCGTGGCAAGGCCGGCGTCGAGCAGGTTGCCGAAGAACTTCCAGCCGGTCGGCGTCTCGTAGATGCCGATGCCGAGCTTTTCGGCGACGCGGTCGGCTGCACCCGAGGTCGGCATGGAGCGGGCGATGCCGGCGAGGCCCTTGGCATAGCCGGGCGCGAGATGGGCGTTGGCGGCGAGCATCGCCAGGCTGTCGGAGGGCGTGACGAAGATGCCCTTGCCGATGATCAGGTTGCGGTCGCCATCGCCGTCGGAAGCCGCACCGAAGTCCGGCGCATCCTCGGCCATCATGGTTTCGTAGAGCGCACGGGCATGCACGAGGTTCGGGTCGGGGTGGTGGCCGCCGAAATCCGGCAGCGGCATGAAGTTGAGAACCGACCCCTTGGCGGCGCCAAGACGGTTTTCCAAGATTTCCTTGGCATAGGGGCCGGTGACGGCGCTCATCGCGTCGAAGACGATGCGGAAGCCGCCTGCAAGCAGGCCGCGGATGGCATCGAAGTCGAAAAGCTGCTCCATCAGTTCGGCATAGTCGGTGACGGGATCGATGACGGTAACCGTCATGCCCGCGATCTCATGGCTGCCTTCAATGTCGAGGTTGAGATCGTCGGCTTCGGCGATCTTGTAGCTGTCGATGGTCTTGGTGCGGGCGAAGATGGCGTCGGTGATCTTTTCCGGGGCGGGACCGCCATTGCCGATATTGTATTTGATGCCGAAATCTTCCGTCGGGCCGCCGGGATTGTGGCTGGCCGACAGGACGATGCCGCCGAAGGCCTGGTATTTACGGATGACGTTTGACGCGGCGGGCGTCGAGAGGATGCCGCCGCGGCCGACCAGCACGCGGCCGAAGCCGTTGGCGGCCGCCATCTTGATGGCGATCTGAATGACCTCGCGATTGTAGAAGCGGCCGTCGCCGCCGATAACCAGCGTCTGACCCTCAAATCCCTCCAGGCTGTCGAAGATCGACTGGATGAAGTTCTCCGCATAGTTCTTCTGCTGGAAGACGGGGACCTTCTTGCGCAGGCCCGATGTACCGGGCTTCTGGTCGCCATAGGGCGTGGTCGAGACGGTCTTGATGGTCATGGTTTACACTCGCGAAAGAAGGCTGGAATAGAGGTCGGCATAGCGCGCGGCGCTGTTTTCCCAGGAAACGTCTGACTTCATGCCCTGGTTCTGGATGCGACCCCAGATTTTCGGTTCGTTATAGGCTTTGAACACCCGGCGCAGCGCCTGGCGCAGGCCCTCGGCATTGATCGGCGTGAACTGGAAGCCGGTGGCGACCCGGGCGGAAAGGGCTGCCTCGTTGGCATCGATGACCGTATCGGCAAGTCCGCCGGTGCGTGCGACGACGGGAATGCAGCCGTAGCGCAGGCCATAGAGCTGGGTCAGGCCGCAAGGCTCGAAGCGGGAGGGAATGAGAATAGCATCCGCTCCGGCCTGCATGAGATGGGACAGGGGCTCATTGTAGCCGATGACGATGCCGATGCGGCCACGATGGCGCGAAGCGGCGGCGAGCAGAGCGCCCTCCAGTGCCTGGTCGCCGGAACCGAGCACGGCAAGCTTGCCGCCCTGTTCGACGATCCAGTCGGCGACTTCGGCGATCAGATCGATGCCCTTCTGCCAGGTCAGCCGGCTGATGATGCAGAAGATCGGTCCACTATCGTCGTCCAGACTGAACCGTTCGGCGACGGCCTGCCGGTTGACGGAACGCTGCTTGAGCGAGCCGGCCGCATAGGGGCGCGCGATATTGGCGTCGGTCTCCGGGTTCCAGACGGCGGTGTCGATGCCGTTGACGATGCCGAGGAGATCGGTGGCGCGGGCATTCATCAGACCTTCGAGGCCCATGCCGTATTCCGGCGTCATGATCTCATGCGCATAGGTGGGGCTGACCGTGGTGATCGACCAGGCGGTGCGAAGGCCTCCCTTGAGGTAGCCGACGTCACCGTAATATTCGAGCCCGTCCATGGTGAAGGCCTCCGGCGGCAGCGCAAGACCTTCGAAGATATCGGGGCCGAACTGGCCCTGAAAGGCGAGGTTGTGCACCGTGAGGACGGTGGGAATGTGCTGCAGGCCGGTGTAGCGCATGTAGACCGCGGTCATCGCCGCCTGCCAGTCATGGGCATGCACCACGTCCGGCCGCCAGTCGGGCAGCAGGCCGCGGGCGATCTCGGCGCCCGCGAAGGAGAGGGCGGCGAAGCGCCGCCAGTTGTCGACGAAATCCTTGCCGGTGGCATCCACATAGGGACCGCCGGGCCGGTCGTAATAGGCCGGCGCGTCGAGCACGAGGATGTCGAGGCCCTCATGCGTGGCGGCGAGAATGCGTGCGGGTTCGCCAAGGAGGTCGTCGAAACCGGCGACCACCTCTATCCCCGCCAGCCGCTGCATGACCGCGGGATAGCCCGGCATGAGCGTGCGCATGCGCATTCCGTGCCCCGCAAGCGCGATCGGGAGCGCGCCGGCGACGTCGGCGAGGCCTCCCGTCTTGATGAGCGGGAATACTTCGGATGCCACCGAAAGGATGTTCATGTCCCGGCTAGAGCTCCAGCTTGTCGATCATCGGTTGCGTGATGAGGCAGATGCCGCCTTCCGACCGGCGGAAGCGTTTTGCATCGAGTACCGGATCCTCGCCGACGACAAGGCCTTCGGGAATGACGACGCGGCTGTCGATGACGACGTTCTTGAGATTGGCATGTCGGCCGATCATGACGTTCGGCAGGATGACGGCCCCTTCCAGGCGGGAATAGGAGTTCGCCCTGACACCGGTGAACAGCATGCTGCGGTTGAGCGATGCGCCGGAGATGATGCAGTCGCCGGACACGAGGGAGGATATCGCCGAGCCGCGGCGGTCCTCGTCGTCATGCACGAACTTGGCCGGCGGCTTGATCTCGGCGAAGGTCCAGATCGGCCAGGAGCCGTCGTAGATATCGAGTTCCGGGGTGATGTGCGTCAGGTCGATATTGGCCTGCCAGTAGGCGTCGATGGTGCCGACGTCGCGCCAGTAGGCTTCGCGCTCGAAATCCGAACGGACGCAGGATGCGTTGAAGCGGTGGGCGACGGCTTTGCCGTTCTGCACGATGTAGGGAATGATGTCCTTGCCGAAGTCGCGGCTGGAGGTCGGGTCGGCCGCGTCGCGGCGCAGAAGGTCCATCAGGAACTTGGTGTGGAAGACGTAGATGCCCATGGAGGCGAGCGCCATGTCGGGATTGCCGGGAATGCCCGGCGGATCGGCCGGCTTTTCCACGAAGGCGATGATCTGGTCCTTGTCGTCGACATGCATGACGCCGAAGCCGGTGGCTTCCATGCGCGGCACTTCGAGGCAGCCGATTGTCACCTGCGCACCGGAATCCACGTGCTGCTGGAGCATCAGCTCGTAGTCCATCTTGTAAATATGGTCGCCGGCCAGGATGACCATGTATTCGACGCCGTAATCCTCGATGATGTCGATGTTCTGGTAGACGGCGTCGGCGGTGCCTTCATACCACTGCGTCTCGGAGACGCGCTGGGATGCCGGAAGGATATCGAAGCTCTCGTTGCGCTCCGGGCGGAAGAAGTTCCAGCCGCGCTGCATGTGGCGGATCAGCGAATGCGCCTTGTACTGGGTGGCGACGCCGATGCGGCGGATACCGGAATTCAGCGCATTGGAGAGCGCGAAGTCGATGATGCGCGCCTTGCCGCCGAAATGCACGGCCGGCTTGGCGCGCCGGTCGGTCAGTTCCTTGAGGCGGCTTCCCCGTCCCCCTGCCAGGACATAGGCCATCGCGTCACGGGCGAGGGGTTGAATACGCTTTTGCTCCATAGTGTCGCCTCCCAGCTCTGTTATACGTCCAGCTCGATCATCACGGTCGCCAGCGGCGGCAAGGTGATGGCGGCTGCTATTCTTCCGTTGCCTTGTTTTCTGGCTTCGACGGCACCGCCGTTGCCCTTGCCGCTGCCGCCGTAAATCTCAGCATCGGTGTTGAGGATTTCGCGCCACCGGCCCTCCATTGGCAGCGGCACCCCGTAATTCTCCCGGTAGACGGGGGTGAAATTGGTGATGACGGCGATCGGTTTTTCGCCGGGCGCCTTGCGCAGCCAGGCGAAGACCGAGTTTTCGCGGTCATCGGCAATCAGCCACTCGAAACCCTCGCCCTCGCAGTCGCGGGCATGCAGCGCCGCCTTGCGGCGATAGGTGCCGTTGAGGTCGCGCACCAGCCGGCGCATGCCTTCGTGTAGCGGATATTCGAGCAGGTTCCAATCGAGCGACTTCTCCTCGCTCCATTCCTGCCACTGCGCGAATTCCTGACCCATGAAGAGCAGCTTCTTGCCGGGATAGCCCCACATGAAGCCGTAATAGGCCCTGAGATTCGCGAATTTCTGCCAGTCGTCGCCGGCCATCTTGGCGATCAGCGAGCCCTTGCCGTGTACCACTTCGTCATGGCTGAGCGGCAGCACGAAATTCTCGGTGAAGGCATAGAGCAGGCCGAAGGTCATGTCGTTGTGATGGAACTTGCGGTGAACAGGCTCGCGCGACAGATATTGCAGCGTGTCGTGCATGAAGCCCATGTTCCACTTGAAGCCGAAGCCCAGGCCGCCGTCATGCACGGGTGCGGAGACTTTCGGCCAGGAGGTGGATTCCTCGGCGATCGTCAGGATGCCGGGATGGGCGGCATAGACGCGGGCATTCATCTCCTGAAGAAAGCGCACGGCCGCCAGATTCTCGTTGCCGCCATACTCGTTCGGCACCCATTCGCCGTGTTTGCGCGAATAGTCGAGATAGAGCATCGAGGCCACGGCATCGACGCGCAAGCCGTCGAGATGGAACTTTTCCGACCAGTAGAGCGCGTTGTTGATCAGATAGGAGAGCACTTCCGCACGGCCGAAATTGTAGATCGCGGTGTTCCAGTCCGGGTGAAAACCCTGGCGCGGGTCCTCGTGCTCGTAGAGCGCCGTACCGTCGAACTTGCCCAACCCATGGGCATCGGTCGGGAAATGCGCCGGCACCCAGTCGAGGATGACGCCGATGCCGACCTTGTGGCAGCCGTTGACGAAACGGGCGAAGCCCTCGGGCTCGCCGAAACGGGCGGTCGGCGCATAGAGGCCAGTCGTCTGGTAACCCCAGGATGGATCGAAGGGATATTCTGTGATCGGCAGGAACTCGATATGGGTGAAGCCCATATCGACGCAGTAGGGGATCAACCGGTCGGCGAGCTCGTCCCAGGTGAGGAAGTCGCCGGCACCATTGCGCTGCCAGGAGCCGGCATGGACCTCGTAGATGGAGATCGGCTGGCGGCGGGCGTCGGTGGTGGCCCAATGCTGGAGATGGGCCTCGTCTTCCCAGGCCTGCTCGATCGGGCCTGTCGTCATCGAGGCGTTGTTCGGGCGCAGTTCCGAGCGCCGCGCGAAGGGGTCCGCCTTTAGCGGCAGAACCTCGCCGCCGGTGCCGACGATCTCGTATTTATAGGCGTGGCCTTCGGTGATGCCGGGGAGAAATATCTCCCAGATGCCGGTGTCGCGACGCAGACGCATCGCATTGCGCCGCCCGTCCCATTCGTTGAAATTGCCGACGACGGACACGCGCTTGGCATTCGGCGCCCAGACGGCGAAATGGAAGCCATCGATGCCTTCGAGCGTCATCGGATGGGCGCCGAGCTTGTCGAACAGCCTGAGGTGCGAGCCCTCGCGGATATAGTAGTCGTCCATAGGCCCGAGCACCGGGCCGAAGCTGTAGGGATCGACCACCACCCACTCGCCGCCTTCGTTGCGGGCGCGGTAGCGGATCGGCTGCAATTTCTTGACCGCAATCTCGCCGGCGAAGATGCCGGCCGGATCGAGTTGCCGGAGGACGCCGATCTCCTTGCCGGACAGCGTCTCGGCCGTCACTTCGGCAGCGCCCGGCAGGAAACAGCGGGCGATGTACTTGTCGCCGGCCGCGTGGATGCCGAGCACTGCGAACGGGTCCCAGTGCCGACTTTCCAAGATCGCGTCGATATCCGCCTTCGCCAGGACCCCTGACGGTTGTTCCGTCGTGCCTTTGTTCGGCGGTGCGGTCATCAAGCCCTCCAGATTTCCTTGGCATATTGGCGAATGGTGCGGTCGGAGGAGAACCAGCCCATGCGGGCCGTGTTCCGTATGGTTTTCGAATACCAGGCGGTTTTGTCCGCCCAGATGCCGTCGACCTGGCGCTGGGCCTTGGCGTAGGCGTCGAAATCGGCGGCCACCATGAACCAGTCGTGATTGTAGATGCCGTCGACGAGGCCGGCGAAGCGGCCGCGGTCATCGGGGGAGAAGACGCCGGAGGAGATCGCGGCGAGCGCCTGCGACAATTCCTTCGACTGTTCGATGATGGCGCGCGGATTGTGTCCTTCCGAGCGTACCTTCGTCACCTCGTCCGCCGTCATGCCGAAGATCACGATGTTCTCCTCGCCGACATGGTCCCGCATCTCGACATTGGCACCGTCGAGCGTGCCGATCGTCAGCGCGCCGTTCAACGCGAACTTCATGTTGCCGGTTCCCGACGCTTCCATGCCGGCGGTCGAAATCTGCTCGGAGAGGTCTGCCGCGGGCACCATGATCTCGGCGAGCGAAACGTTGTAGTTCGGCACGAAGACCACCTTGAGCAGACCGCGCACGGAGGGGTCGTTGTTGATCACGCGCGCCACATCGTTGGCGAGTTTGATGATCAGCTTGGCATTGTGGTAGCTTGGCGCCGCCTTGCCCGCGAAGAGTTTGACGCGCGGTGCCCAGTCCAGTTCGGGGTGCGAGCGGATCTGGTCGTAGAGTGCGACGGCCTCGATGATGTTGAGGAGCTGGCGCTTGTATTCGTGGATGCGCTTGATCTGGATGTCGAACATTGCCGAGGGATCGATGCGCACGCCCATGCGGCTGCCGACAAGGTTGGCGAGACGGTTCTTGTTCTCGCGCTTGATCGTGGCGAAACGCGCCTGGAAATCCTTGTCGTCGGCAAAGGCGTCGAGCGCCTTCAGCGCCTCCGCGTCGTCCATGAAGCCTTCGCCGATGGAATCTCGGATCAGGTTGAACAGGCCCGGATTGCACTGCATCAGCCAGCGGCGCGGCGTTATGCCGTTCGTCTTGTTGTTGATGCGATCCGGGTAGAGCTTGTGCAGGTCGGCGAAGACCGTTTCCTTCATCAACTCCGTGTGCAGCGCCGACACGCCGTTGATCGAATGGGAGCCGACGAAGGCGAGATTTCCCATGCGCACGCGCCGCTCGCCCGATTCCTCGATCAGCGAGATGTTGCGGATGCGCTCGTCCTCGATACCCTTTTCCTTGCGGGCCTCGATGAGGATTTTTGCGTTGATCGCGTAGACGATCTGCATGTGGCGGGGCAGCAGTCGTTCGAACAGCGGCACGGACCAGCTTTCCAGCGCTTCGGGAAGAAGCGTGTGGTTCGTATAGGAGAAGGTACGGCGGCCGATATCCCAGGCGATGTCGAAATCGAGCCCGTGCACGTCCGTCAGCAGGCGAATGAGTTCGGCGACCGAGACGGCGGGGTGCGTGTCGTTGAGCTGGATCGCGACGGCATCCGGCAGGGACGTGAAGTCCGGATATTGCTGGAGATGGCGGCGCAGGATGTCCTGCAGCGAGGCGGAGCAGAAGAAGAATTCCTGGCGCAGGCGCAGTTCCTGGCCGGCGGGCGTGGCATCGGCCGGGTAAAGAACGCGTGTCAGGCTTTCCGCCCTGTTGCTTTCCTTCAGCGCGCCGATATGGTCGCCGGCATTGAAGGCTTCGAGCAGGATCGGATCGATCGGGTTTGCCGCCCACAGACGCAGCGTGTTGACGCGCTTGGCCCGCCAGCCGACGGCCGGGGTGTCGAAGGCGGTCGCGATGACGCGCTCGGCCGGCTTCCAGACGAAGCGCTGCTTGTCCTCGCCGATATTGATCGTTTCGACGCCGCCGCCGAAGCCGATCTCATAGGAGCTTTCGCGGCGCTCGAATTCCCAGGGGTTGCCGTGGGCAAGCCAGGTCTCCGGCAGTTCAACCTGCCAGCCATCGGCCATCTGCTGACGAAAGAGGCCATGGACATAGCGGATGCCGTAGCCATAGGCCGGCACGTCGACCGTCGCCATGCTCTCCATGAAGCAGGCGGCAAGACGCCCGAGGCCACCATTGCCGAGGGCTGCGTCCGGCTCCAGTTCGGCGATGACGTCGATATCGACGCCGTGCATGGCGAGCGCCTGGCGCATCTCGTCCATGATGCCGGTATTGGTCATTGCGTCGCGCATCAGGCGACCGATGAGGAACTCGAGCGATAGGTAGTAGACGCGCTTGGCACCCGTCGCATAGGTACGCCGGGTGCTATCCATCCACTTGTCGGTGATGCGGTCGCGTGCGACCAGGATCGCAGCGGTCAACCAGTCATGCGGCTTGGCGACTTTCGGGTCCTTGCCGATGCGGTATTTGAGGCGTTCGAGAAGCTCCGTCGCGAGTTGTTCGACATCGGAGGTTCGTAGGGCGGGCGCGAGATCGTTGTTGGTAACCCGGTTCATCATTGGTGAACTTTACCCCCCTCGCATTCAATGCGTTCGTTCGTGCGAAATCGCCTTTAAATCAATTTATGCATCTATCCGAAGCGCTTGCAATATGCGTTTTCAAGAAATGCCCCATGCATTTTCGACATGTCTGAAACATGGCCGAAATGCTAAAAAACCCGCTGCGTTCGACGCAGCGGGTTCGATTCTCGGCTGTTGTGACGCGCGTTATTTCGTCAGGCGGGAGACCACGGCGGAGGTACGCTCGCCGATCACCTTGAAGGCTGCGACGAGGGCCGCCATGTTCTCGGCCTCGAAGTAGTGCGAGGCGTCCGTCGCACACGCCTTCAGCAGGTTCTGTCCGGCAGTCGGCGCCATGAAGGCGACGCTGTAGACCTCGATGCCGGCAGCCTTGGCGCTGACGCAGGTGGCCTTGGTGCTCGTGTCGTCGGCGGACGAATTGTTGGCGCCATCCGTCATCAGCACGAGGTACTTTGTCGGCACCTGACCGTTCTTGGTCTTGTGCACGGTGTTTTCCGACGTGGCGATCAGCTTGTTGTAGGCGATCTTCGTCGCATTGCCCGAGGCGGTGCCGCCATCGGCGTTGAGCAGGTTGACATAGGCGAGCGATGCCGTGGAACCCCAGGCAAGTTCACTCGGCGTGTAGGTTGCGGAGTCATACGCGATGGTGCCGGTGCGGACGAAGGTGCTCGTCGGATCCGCGATGGCGAACTGCGTGAAGAGGCTTGCGACTGCGAGTTTCAGGGCGGCCATCTTGGAGACGTAGCAGGGGCTCGTCGCCTTGGTTTTGTTGTTGCCCCAGTTCGCTTCCGTCCAGTTGATGCAGGACGTCAGCACCTTGTCTTTCTCGTTGGTGATCCAGGCCATCGAGCCGGACTTGTCGAGGACCAGGAACATCGAAAGGGCGTTCTTCGATTCCGTTGCGCTCTCTGCAGTGCTCTTGGCCTTCAATTCCGTCGATTGCTGGCCGAGCAGCCGAGTGAAGGCGTTGAAGTTGAGGGTGTGCTTTGTGGAGATGTCCACCTTGTAGGACTTGCCGTTGCCGAGCATGGCCGTCTCCGTAATGGAGATCTGCGTGGCTGACTCGAATTCGCCTGTCCCATTGATGGCGGGATCGACTTCGCCACCGGTGCCGCCGTACATCTGCGTCTTGAGGAACTGCATGGCGAGGAGCTTGGCTTCGGCCTGGCTCTTGCTGTCGTTCGCAAGGGCCGAGGCGGCTGCGAGGGCCGCCGAATCGACGGCGTCCTGCAGGCTTGCCCGCGTCATCACGATGTTGGTGAGATCGATCGCCACGCCGCCGGCCGCCAGGATAAGCGGGCAGACGATCGCCGTCATCATTGCGAAATTGCCGCCGCGGTCGCCAAGGAGCCGCGCGATCAAGGTCCGTTTTTCAGTCTTCGTCGTCATGAGACTTCACCCACCATCTTCATAATGTGGGCAGAAGCTAGCAATGAAGTGTTATTTAACGGTTCGGAGCCGTGGTATAGTTTTCGTAAAATTCTACCGGCCTTGAAATTCCGGCATTTCCCGCTGTTTCCAATCGGGATTTCACGCCGTCTGGCGCACCGGTATGACGTCAACCGCCTGGCTTGTCTTGTGTTGGCCGTATCCCTTGAGCACGCCGATGACGGGTGCGACATCCGCATAGTCGCGACCGTAGGCGACGACGATATGGTCCGTGCCGGCGGGAATGTTGTTGGTCGGATCGAGTTCCATCCATCCGTTCACCCGCCCACACCAGTAGCGCACCCAGGCGTGCATGGCGTCTGCGCCCTCCAGCCGTTCCTTTCCCGGGGGCGGGATGGTGCGCAGGAAGCCGCTGACATAGCCGGCGGGAATGCCGAGGCTTCTGAGCGCCACGATCATCACATGGGAAAAGTCCTGGCAGACGCCGCGCTTCAGCTTGAAGGCCTCGCGCGGGGTCGTGTCGACATTCGTCGCTTTCGGATCGTAGGTGAAGTCCTTGTGAATGCGCGCGCAGATCGCCGTTGCGACGGCGCGGATCGTCATATCGGGTTTTGCGATCGCGCGGGCGTATTCGGCAATCTCGGAGCAATCCTTCAGCCGCGGGCTGGGGCCGGTATAGTGGTGCGGCGAGCCGGCATCGAGCGACCAGTAGCCGGCGATATCCTCCGGCAGGTCCGCGACGCGCGGTGAGAAATCGGCCGCCGGTTCCGGCACGTCGACATGCACGCGCGCCTGCATGCGGATATCCAGCCGGTCATGCGCGCTGCGAAAGAGGATGGCGCTCATCGGATTTTCGAAGAAATCGCTGTGATCGACCCGCTCGCCCGGTCCGGGTGTGACCCCGACCGTACCGGCGACAAGCCGCTGGCGCCCGCCGATGGAGAGCGGCAGCACGCGCACGATGTGCCGCCCGCCGGAGACCGGCGTATCGTAGAGGTAGCTGATAAGAAGGTTGACGTCGTAGAGCATGGTTTGCGCGCCTCCCTTTCGCTCAGCTCAGATAGGTTTTCGCAAGAATGTCCGAGAGCTTTTCGAGTTCCGCCTCGAAGCGCTTGTAGACCGCATCCGTCATCCCCTCCGGCGTCATCACCGCCAGCCCCGCGTGAAGGCGCATGGCTTCGCGGTAGAAAGGCGACATCTGGCCGTTGGAATAGGCGTTCGGCAGTTGCTCGACCTCGTTCTTGATCTCGTTCAGCTGGTAGAGGATCGAGCGCGGGTTGAGGGGGTCTAGCGCAAGCAGGTCGGTGACGGTGAGGCGCGCGGTCGCCACGTTGTAGCGACGGCGGTGGGTCATCACGCTGTCGCCGATCTCGAGCAGCATGTCGAGCGCGCCGTCGGGCGCGTCCTCGCCGGACATGTGGCCGAGCAGGCGCGTCATGTGCAGGCCGCGTTCGAGATAGCGGCCGATGGAGAGGAAGCGCCAGCCGGTGAAACGATACATGTTTTCATGCACGAGACCGGCAAAACCCGCGAGCTTGCGCAGGAGCACGGTCATGGCGCGCGTCGCGTCGTCGCCCGGCTGGATGCTGACATGGAAGCGCCGCGCGGTTTTTGCCAGGTCGTTCAGCGCGAGCCAGCCGTCCGGCGAAAATCGATCGCGGATGTTGCTGGCGGAGAAGACGGCGCTGTCGATGCTGCGGATGAGGGTCGACGGCACGGCTTCCGACGTGTCGATGTCGAGCGCTTCGAGATAGTCGCTGACATCCTTCAAGAGCGGCTGTTCGGGATTGGCATATTCGGCGTAGCGGCCGTGCCAGGCGCGCAGGATGCGCAGCGCCCCTTCCGCCCGTTCGATATAGCGGCCGAGCCAGAAGAGGTTGTCGGCCGCGCGGCTCGGCAGGCTGCCGGGCATGTTGCGGGTAAACACCTCCTCCGCCGGCAAAAGCGAGGTGCGCTCGACAGGCTTCGGGCTGACGATCCAGACGTCGGCGGCCGATCCGCCTTCCTGCATGGCGATGGCCGAGACGTTGTCGCCGGCGCCGATGCGGGCAAAGCCGCCGGGCATGATCTGCCAGCCATCGCGCGTGCGGGCGGCGAAGACGCGCAGCGACATGGGCCGCGGCACCAGCTTTCCATCGACGAAGGCGGGCGTTGTGGACAGCGTGACGGCCTCCTGGCCGACGAGCTTGGGACCGTCCGTCGCCAGCCATTCGGCGATCGACTGTTTTGCCGTGTCGCGCAGCGTGGAGCCCAGCACGGACTGTTCGTTGTCGTCGAAGAAGGGGCGCGTCGAATAGGCGGGTCCGATGACCATGCGCTCGATATTGGCCGCGACGTGCTGGCGCTCCTCCTTCTGGCCGCACCACCAGGTGGCGATGGAGGGGAGGCGCTGTTCCTCGCCGAGCAATTGCCGACAGATGTTCGGCAGGAAGGCGAGCATGGCGCGTGTTTCGACGATGCCGGCACCGAGCGCATTGACGAAGGTGACGGAGCCGGAGCGCAGCGCTTCCACCATGCCGGGCGTGCCGATATGGGAGTTCTGGTTCAGTTCCAGTGGATCGGCGAAGGCCGCGTCCAGGCGGCGCCAGAGCACGCCGACGGGCTTCAGGCCCGCGACCGTGCGCACCATGACCTTGCCGCCCACGACCGTCAGGTCCTCGCCCTCCAGCAGCATGAAGCCGAGGTAGCGGGCGATGTAGGCATGTTCGAAATAGGTTTCGTTGGCGAGACCCGGTGTGAGAACGGCAATGCGGTCTTCCGCCGATTTTTCCGCCTGCAGGGTGTCGCGGAAGGCGCCGAAGAAGCCGGCCAGGCGGTGGGCGTGGGTTTCGGCATAGACGTCGGAGAAGGCACGCGTCGTCGCAACGCGGTTTTCCAGCGCAAAGCCGGCGCCGGAGGGAGCCTGGGTGCGGTCGGAAAGCACCCACCAGTTGCCATCGGGCCCGCGGCCGATCTCGAAGGAGACGAAATGCAGGAAATGCTGGCCGTGCGGATGCACGCCGACGAGAGGACGCAGGAATTCATTGTTGGAAGCGACGAGGGCGGGCGGTATCAGGCCGTTCGCGACCAGCTCGTTCTTGCCGTAGATATCGGCGACGACGGCTTCCAGCAGTTCGGCGCGCTGGATGAGGCCGCGTGACAGGTTTTGCCATTCGGCTTCGTCGATCAGCACGGGTATGTGGGAAAGCGGCCATGCGCGGTCGCCGTTCGCCTCCTTGCCGTAGGCGCGGTAGAAGACGCCGGCATCGCGCAGATACCTGTCGGCGCGGGCGAAGCGGCCGGCAAGGTCCGTCTCGTCCATGCGCTCGAGCGCCGAAAGGAAATGCCGCCAGACGGGGCGGACCTTGCCCTGCGTGTCGACCATCTCGTCGGCCACGTCAGGCAGCGGCGCATAGGCGCGGGGGGACGCTTCCACCATATCGGCTTCGATACGCCCCGCTTCCACACTCGTGGTCTTCAATCCATTTCTCCTGGAGCATTGCCGCAATGCGCGAAAATGCTCCGTTTCCTTGTTTTCGCGCAATTCCGCAGGCAAAACCGCTACGCGCTTTGCAGGCATTGCTCCCCGAGGGCTAGATGCCTGGCGGCCGGCGCAGATCCAGCGTCAGCGGGAAATCCGCCGACGGCGTTTCCGGCCACAATGTGTAACCGCCCGCTCTGTGCCCCCAGGGCTCGAACCGCGCCAGCCGGCGCGCCTCGGCTTCGTTTCCGTTCACCGGGAAGGTGTCATAGTTGCGTCCGCCCGGATGGGCAACGTGGTAAATGCAGCCCCCGATCGCTCGCTTCGACCATGTATCATAAATGTCGAAAGTAAGCGGTGTGTTGACGGGCAGCACCGGATGCAGGCCCGATGCGGGCTGCCACGCCTTGTAGCGCACGCCCGCGACGGAGACGCCCCCGGTGCCTGTCGACCGAAGCGGCATGGGTCGCCCGTTGCAGGCCACGGTGTAACGTTCGGGATTGGCGGTCTCCAGCTTCACCTGAAGCCGTTCGACGGAGGAATCGACATAGCGCACGGTGCCGCCGACCGCACCCTCTTCCCCCATGACGTGCCACGGCTCGAGCGCCTGGCGTACTTCGAGATTGGCGCCCTCGTATTCGACCTCGCCGCAGAAGGGGAAGCGGAATTCGAGCTGGGCGGAAAACCATTCGGGCCTGAGGTCGAAGCCGTTGGCCTTGAGGTCGGCGAGCACGTCCAGAAAATCCTGCCAGACATAATGCGGCAGCATGAAACGATCGTGCAGGGTCGTGCCCCAGCGCACGAAGCCGCCCTGCGCCGGGTTCAGCCAGAAGCGGGCGATCAGCGCGCGGATCAAAAGCTGCTGGGCAAGGCTCATGCGGGCATTCGGCGGCATTTCGAAGCCGCGGAACTCGACGAGGCCGAGACGGCCGGTCGGCCCGTCAGGTGAAAAGAGCTTGTCGATGCAGATTTCCGAGCGGTGCGTGTTGCCGGTGACGTCGGTCAGGAGGTTGCGGAAAAGCCGATCGACGAGCCACGGTAGCGGCGGTGCGCCGCCATTGGGTGCTGGCACCTGCGCCATCGCGATTTCCAGCTCGTAGAGACTATCGTGCCGCGCCTCGTCGAAGCGCGGAGCCTGGCTCGTCGGGCCGATGAACATGCCGGAAAAGAGGTAGGAGAGCGACGGATGGCGCTGCCAGTGCAGCACGAGGCTCTTCAGTAGATCCGGCCGGCGCAGGAACGGGCTGTTGTTGGGATTGTCGCCGCCGACGACCACATGGTTGCCGCCGCCCGTGCCGGTATGGCGGCCGTCGATCATGAATTTATCGGCGCCGAGCCGGGTGAGACGGGCTTCCTCGTAGGTCGCGGTGGTGATCGCCACGCAATCCTGCCAGTTGGCGGCGGGATGGATGTTGACCTCGATGACGCCCGGATCGGGTGCGACCCGCATGACATTGATGCGCTCGTCGTGCGGCGGCGCATAGCCTTCGATATGGACCGGCAGGCCGAGATCGGCCGCCGCCTTCTCCGCGGCGGCGATCAGGTCGAGGTAATCCTCGATACGCTCGACCGGCGGCATGAAGACGCACAGACGGCCGTCACGCGGTTCGACGCTGAGCGCGGTGCGCACGGCGCCGCGGATATCGCCTGTCGATCCCGCGATATTCTGTTCGTTGCGGTCCTGCTGGGGTTCGCTCGCCCGCAGCGATACCTGCGCCAGCGTTCTCGCCGGAGCGCTGTAGTCGGGCAGCGGTTCTCGGGGGATCGAGGGGTCGGCCTGGTGAATGTAGGGATATTGCGAGGGCGGCACATAGGGCAGGGTGCCGAGCGGCATGCGGAAGCCGATCGGCGAATCGCCCGGTATAAGGAAGATCTTGCCACGGCGGGTGCGCCATCGCTCGCTCACCCAGCGCCGGCCGCCGGCCTTGGCGTTCCAGGCCTGCACCGGCAGAATATAGCCGGTCGCGGTCGTAAGCCCCCGCTCGAACACCTTGGCGATGCGCGCCCGTTCTTCCGGGCTTTCGAGCTTGGAGTTGGAGGGATCGACATTTTCCGGCAGACTGCCTTCCTTGATGATCCATTCCGCCGGGTCTTCGAATGCGGGGATGATCATCTCCGGTTCGATATCGAGTTCGGCGGCGATGCCGGCCAGAAGCGCTTCGGCCTGCTTTTCGGTGACATCGGTGTCGGCGGCCTCGGTGGCGATCAGCGCGGGATTGTGCCAGATCGGCTTGCCGTCCTTGCGCCAGTAGAGCGAGAAGGTCCAGCGCGGCAGGCTCTCGCCGGGATACCATTTACCCTGCCCATAGTGCAGGAAGCCGCCGGGGGCGAAGCGCTCGCGCAGGCGCCGGATCAGTTGGTCGGCCTTTTCGCGCTTGGTGGGGCCAACGGCCTCGGTGTTCCATTCCCCTGCCTCGAAATCGTCGATGGAGACGAAGGTCGGCTCACCCCCCATGGTGAGGCGCACGTCATTGGCCGCAAGAACGGCATCGACGTCGTGGCCGAGCGCGTTCAGCGCCTCCCAGCTTTCGTCGGAAAAGGGTTTGGTGATGCGCGGATGTTCGGCCACGCGGTTCACCGTCATGGCGAAGTCGAATTCGGTGTTCGCCTCGCCGAAGTAGCCGCCGCTGATCGGCGCCGCATTGCGGAAATGCGGCGTTGCAGCCAGCGGAATGTGGCTTTCGCCGGTCAACAGGCCCGAGGTCGGATCGAGGCCGATCCAGCCGGCGCCGGGCAGATAGACCTCGCACCAGGCGTGCAGGTCGGTGAAGTCGACCTCGGTGCCGGAGGGGCCGTCCAGCGCCTTCAGGTCCGGCGCGAGCTGGATGAGGTAACCCGAGACGAAGCGGGCGGCGAAGCCGAGATTGCGCAGGATCTGCACGAGCAGCCAGCTCGAATCGCGACACGAGCCCAGCGCGCTCGTCAATGTCTGTTCCGGCGTCTGCACGCCCGGTTCCATGCGGATGACATAGCCGATCTGCTGCTGGAGGCGCGCATTGAGGCCGACGACCATGTCGACCGTACGCTGTTGCGGCGTGCGGTCGACCGTTTTCATGAAGGCTTCGAGCGCGGCATCCATCGGTTCGGGCGCGCGATAGATCTTCAGGTCTTCGCGAAGGTCTTCCGGATAGTCGAAGGGCCACTGCTCGGCCTCCTCCTCCACGAAGAAGTCGAAGGGATTGTAGACCGTCATGTCGGCGACGAGATCGACCTCGATCTTCAGTTCCGTCACCGGATCGGGGAAAACGAACCGGGCGAGATAGTTGCCGTAGGGATCCTGCTGAAGGTTCACGAAATGGTTTTCGGGCGAAACCTTCAGCGAATGACTGATAACCTTTGTCTTGGAATGCGCCGCCGGTTTCAACCGGATGATCTGGGGTCCAAGGCGGACCGGATTGTCATAGATGTAGTGGGTGAGGTGGTAGATACCGGCCTTGATCGACATGCGCGCTCTGTTCCCCTCGGGCGGTCTATGCCGCCATCGAAGGGAGTTTGTGCAATGCGAAGAGAGATTGCAAGCGGGAATGGCATGGGGCGCCGGCGAACCCGGCACCCCGCTCGTTCGTCGGCCGGCGGCCCTATCAGCGATGCATGGCGACCAGCGAGAAATACGCGCCCTGCGGGTCGGCGCAGTTGATGATCCAGGCGCCGCCGGGCACCTCCATCGGCTCCATCATGACCTGGCCGCCGCCGTCGGTCACGCGCTTGCCCGCCGCGTCCAGCCCCTCGACGACGAAATAGTAGCCCCAGGCCGGCGGCATGGGCGACCCGGGCGGGTTTGTCATCATGCCACCGATCGCATTTCCGCCGCGCACGGCAAACGTCTGGTAGGTGCCCATGCCGGCATCCGCCATGTCGACCGCCATGTCCTTCGTCCAACCGAAGGTTTTCGAATAGAAGGTCCAGGCCTCGTCGAGGTCGCCGGCCATCAGTTCGTGCCAGCCGATGCGGCCGGCCTCCATCATGCCGGGCTCCGGCGGACCTTCATCCTCGGTGGAAAAGAGCGAGAAGATGGCGCCGTGCGGATCGGCGGCGACAGCGAAGCGGCCGATGCCGGGAATGTCCTGCGGCTGACGATGCACCTTGCCGCCGTTCTCGGTGATGTCCGCCAGCGTATCCTCGATCGTGTCGGTGAAGATGTAGCCCATCCACATCGGCGGCATCTCGCCGGCCTCGTCGGGCAGCGACATCAGGCCGGCCACCTGGTTTTCGCCGGAATAGGCGAGCGTGTAATTCATGCCCTCCATGCCGGAATCGCGGGTCGACCAGCCGACGACCGACGCATAGAAGCGTTCGGCCGCGGCGACGTCCGGTGTCATCAGTTCGTACCAGCAGAACTTGCCATAGTCCTTGTGCATGTGTTCTTCCCTTCTGTTCTCGTTGGGCTGTGGTGGGGCCGTTGCCTTTTCGCCGTCAGCCGCAGCAGGAATGCGTCTTCGGCGTCTCGGCATATTCGTCCTTGCGCTTGACGAAGCTCAGCGTTCCCGTCTCGTTGCGGCCTTTTGGCGCCCTGTCCAGGATCATCAAGGTGCCGAGTGCCTCCTCGCCGCCGCGGGCATAGTCGGAATAGGTGTGGTAGACCGTACCGTCTTCGTCTCTGGAGAAGGCGCTGAGGCCGGGCAACTCGTCATGCGCGTCGGCGGATGGCGTTTCGCGGTAATTGTACATCACCTTGCCGCTCGCCAACTCGTCCTTGGTGAAGGAGACGTGGTAATCGAAGTTGAAGTCGCTGCCGAAGGCCGACACCCAGGGGAATGTCCAGCCCATGCGCTTCCTGTAGGCCTCGAGCTTTTCCAGCGGCGCGCGCGAAACTGCGATCATGGTGACGTCGTGGTTGTTGAGATGCGGCAGCATGCCGTCGATGTGATCGGCCATGAAGGAGCAGCCGGGGCAGCCGGCGTCCCATTCGGGGCCATACATGAAATGGTAGACGATAAGCTGGCTGCGGCCGTCGAACAGCTCGGCGAGCGTCTTACGGCCTTCGGGCGTCTGGAAAGTATAGATCTTGTCGACCTCGACCCAGGGCAGGGTCAGACGTTCGGCGCGCACCTTGTCGCGCAGCTTCGTTTCCTCCTTCTCCATGGCCAGCAGCGCCTTGCGGGCTTGCAGCCATTCTTCCCGGGATACGACCTCGTGATTCGGTCTCATGCTCGGAACTCCTCTTTCGCGGGCTTTCGACGAATGCGTTGGTATCAACATTTTTGGCTCGTGTCAAAGTGCAAGCCGGTCTCACCCTTCCGGCACGGACTGTTTCTCAACGGCCTGTAACGCGGCAATGACGGTTTGTGTTGCCTCCGCGATTTCTTTTGTACCGAGCACATCGCCGAGCGCGTTGGCCCAGACGGCCTGCCGGGCCTTGATCGTATCGAGTGCCGCGGCGCCCCGTTCCGTCAGCGTCATCAGCTTGGCGCGCTGGTGGGCGGGGTTGTCGGCGTAGAGGATGAGGCCATCCTTCTCGAGCAGGTCGGCGACGCGCTGCACGCCCTGCCGCGTCATGCCGAGCGCGCGGCCGGCATCGGCGACGGACATCGGCGCGTGGTCCGCGGCGGCGAGCACTTGCCAGCGTGCGCTGGTCTGGCCCGCGGGTTTGGCGAGTGCATCTCCGGCATTCTGCAAATGCCCGGCAAGGCGCAG
Source organism: Shinella sp. CPCC 101442 (assembly GCF_024704725.1). GTDB lineage: Bacteria > Pseudomonadota > Alphaproteobacteria > Rhizobiales > Rhizobiaceae > Shinella. The sequence continues at coordinate 30,044 of NZ_JALIQS010000005.1, forward strand.
CACGGAGATGGCGAAGGCGGCGAAGGCGTCGCCGGCAGGGGTGCGATCAGAACTCATATTGACAACATGCTGTCAGTCTGTAAAAGTGCATTTGACAACATCTTGTCATTTTGCGACCGATAAGGCAAGCGAGGAAAAAGCGATGCTGAAGACCTACAAGGGGAGCTGCCACTGCGGAAAGATCCGCTACGAGGCCGATATTGACCTCGCCGCCGGCACGGGCCGTTGCAATTGTTCGATCTGCTCGAAGAAACGGTACTGGGGGGCCCAGATCAAGCCTGACGCTTTCCGCCTGCAATGCGATGAAGCGGACCTTGGCGACTACCAGTTCGGCACGATGAGCGGGCATCACCGCTTCTGCAGGAATTGCGGTGTTGCGCCGTTCGGGCACGGCTACATCGAGGCAATCGGCGGGGACTATGTTTCCATCAACGTCGCCTGCCTCGACACTATCGAGCAGAGCGAACTGGCGGATTTGCCGATCCAGTATTTCGACGGACGAAACAATGCCTGGTGGAACACGCCGGAGGTGACGAAGCACCTCTGAAAAGCAAACCGGGCGCGGAAGAGATCCGCGCCCGGCAAAAGATCATTCCGGCAGGATGCGCACGGCGCCCTTGTCGGCGCTCGAAGCGAAGGCGGCATAGGCCTTCAGCGCCGTCGTGACATTGCGCTTGCGCGGCGCGGCCGGCTTCCAGCCGAGCTTGTCCTGCTCGTCGCGGCGGGCAGCGAGTTCCGCTTCCGCAACCGCGAGGTTGATCGTGCGGTTCGGGATATCGATCTCGATGAGATCGCCGTCACGCACCAGGCCGATGGTGCCACCCTGCGCCGCTTCCGGCGAGGCGTGGCCGATCGACAGGCCGGACGTGCCGCCGGAGAAGCGGCCGTCGGTGACGAGCGCGCAGGCCTTTCCGAGGCCCTTCGACTTCAGGTAGCTCGTCGGATAGAGCATTTCCTGCATGCCGGGGCCGCCCTTCGGGCCTTCATAGCGGATGACGACAACGTCGCCGGCCTTCACCTCGTTGGCAAGGATGCCCTTGACCGCCGCGTCCTGGCTCTCGAAGACGACCGCCGGACCGGAGAACTTCAGGATCGATTCATCGACGCCGGCCGTCTTCACGATGCAGCCGTCGAGCGCGATGTTGCCGGAGAGAACAGCGAGGCCGCCGTCCTTCGAGAACGGGTGTTCGACGGAACGGATGACGCCGTTTTCACCGTCCGTATCCAGTTCGTCCCAACGCGCTTCCTGGCTGAAGGCGACCTGGGTCGGAATGCCGCCCGGTGCCGCGCGGAAGAAGGTGCGCACCGTCTCGCTGGTCGTGCGGGTGATGTCCCAGCGGTCGATGGCGTGGCCGAGCGTTTCGGCATGGACGGTCGGCGTGTCGCGGTGGATGAGGCCGCCGCGGTCGAGTTCGCCGAGGATGCGCATGATGCCGCCGGCGCGGTGCACGTCTTCCATGTGCACGTCCTGCTTGGCGGGCGCGACCTTGGAGAGGCACGGCACCCGGCGCGACAGCTGGTCGATGTCATCAAGGTCGAAATCGATGCCGCCTTCATAGGCGGCTGCGAGGATGTGCAGCACGGTGTTGGTCGAGCCGCCCATGGCGACGTCGAGCGACATGGCGTTCTCGAAAGCCTTCTTGTTGGCGACGTTGCGCGGCAGGATGCTGTCGTCTTCCTGCTCGTAGTAGCGGCGGGCGAGATCGACGATCAGGTGGCCGGCCTCGACGAACAGGCGCTTGCGGTCGGCATGGGTGGCGAGCGTCGAGCCGTTGCCCGGCAGCGACAGGCCGAGGGCTTCGGTCAGACAGTTCATCGAATTGGCGGTGAACATGCCGGAGCAGGAGCCGCAGGTCGGGCAGGCGGAGCGCTCGATGACGGCGACATCCTCGTCGGAGATCTTGTCGTCGGCGGCGGCGACCATGGCGTCGACGAGGTCGAGCGCGTGGGTCTTGCCGTGCAGCACGACCTTGCCGGCTTCCATGGGGCCGCCGGACACGAAGACGGAGGGGATGTTGAGGCGCATGGCGGCGTTCAGCATGCCGGGCGTGATCTTGTCGCAGTTCGAGATGCAGACCATGGCGTCGGCGCAATGCGCATTGACCATGTACTCGACCGAGTCGGCGATGATTTCGCGCGACGGCAGCGAGTACAGCATGCCGTCATGGCCCATCGCGATACCGTCGTCGACGGCGATCGTGTTGAATTCCTTGGCGACGCCGCCGGCCTTCTCGATTTCGCGGGCGACGAGCTGGCCAAGGTCCTTCAGGTGCACGTGGCCGGGCACGAACTGGGTAAAGGAGTTCACCACCGCAATGATCGGCTTGCCGAAATCCGAATCCTTCATGCCGGTCGCGCGCCAGAGGCCGCGGGCACCGGCCATGTTGCGGCCGTGGGTGGTGGTTCGGGAGCGATATGCGGGCATGGTCAATTCCTCGAGGTGGACGTGGCTGGCATATGGGCGTCTTCAAGCCGGATTGCGAGCCTTACGAGGGTTTCCCTAGCGCAAAACGCCCCCCACGTCACGAAAGGAATGACGATTTTTTGACGGTGCGACGCAATTTCCTTGCCGGCGGCTCTCGGTGTCGCGACCGTTGTCGGCATGGTGCATTCGTGCCATGGTCCACGCCATGAACGGCACGGGACAGGATTTGGCGGAAGCGGGTGCTGAGGGCGCCGAGGCGGGGCTCGACAAGAGCCCGCTTTATCTGCGCATTCGCGACGTGCTGGCGCAGGCGATTTCCGCCGGCCGCCTGCCGAAGGGCGCACTGCTGCTGGAAGGCCCGGTCGCGACCCTCTTTGCCTCCACCCGCACGCCGGTGCGTCAGGCGCTCGTCCTCCTTGAGGAGGGCGGCATGATCCGTCGCTTCGACGGGCGTGGCTTTCTGGTCGGGCAGGGACGCAGCGGGCCGAAGCGCGTGGCGCTGACATCAAACATGCTCGGCCTCAGCGAGGAAGCGCCCGGCCTGCGCAAGGCTTTGGGCTGGGAGGCGATCTATGAGAACCTGGAGCGGGAGATGGTGCATCTCTCCGTCTTCGGCCGCCATCGCATCAACGAGGTGGAACTGGCGCGCGCCCGCGGCGTCGGCCGGCAGGTGGCGCGCGATGCGCTGACGCGGCTGGAAGCTCTTGGCATCGTCGAGAAGGACGAGCGCATGCGCTGGACGCTGGTGCCGCTCGACGAGAGCCGCATGCGCGACCTGCACGATATCCGCGTCGCGCTGGAGCCCGTGGCCCTGATGCAGGCGGCGCCCTTCATTCCACCCGCCGAACGCCGGATGATGAGCGACCGGCTGGAGGAGGCGCTGGCCGCCTATCCCGATCTTTCGGTCGAGGCGATGGACGACCTCGAAACCGACCTGCACATCACCTGCCTCGGCTACTGCCCGAACCGGGAGCTGCTGATCGCGCTGCGTCGCGCGCGGTTCATGCTGAATGTCAGCAAGCACATCATCGGCGTCTCGCACCGCATGCCTGCCGCCGAACCCTTCATTGCCGAGCATCTGGCCGTGTTCCGCGCGCTTGATGTCGAGGATGTCGCGCGGGCGGCCGAGACCTTGCGCCATCACATCGTCGTCTCGCTGCCCAAGGTGATCAGCCGCGTCGCGGAACTGCGCGCGGCGCACCGGCCCGATGTTCCCGCCTATGCGACGCCGGTTCCGCGCTGAGGAGCTGCCATGAAGGTCAAGCGCATCGTCGCCAATATCGAGACGGCCGATCCGGGCGCGGTCGCGCGCTTCTACAAGGACGTGCTCGGGCTGGACCTCCTGATGGACCATGGCTGGATCGCCACCTATGGCAGCGACGGCACCACCATGCCGCTGCAGGTGAGCTTTGCCTCCGAGGGCGGTTCGGGCACGCCGGTGCCTGGGCTTTCGGTCGAGGTCGACGATGTCGAGGCAGCCTATCAGGCCGTCCTCACGGGCGGTTATGCCGTGGAATACGGACCGGTGGACGAGCCTTGGGGCGTGCGGCGCTTTTTCGTGCGCGATCCCTCGGGCACGCTCGTCAACATCGTCATGCACACGCGCTGATCAGGTGATCGCGCCGACCTGCCAGGGCACGAATTCGTTGTCGCCATAGTCGAAGGCTTCGCTCGCCGTCTTGCGGCCGGAGGCGGTCTCGATGACGAAGTCGAAGATGCGGCGGCCGGCCTGTTCGATGGTTTCCGTGCCATCGACGATCGTGCCGCAGTTGATGTCCATGTCTTCCCTGATGTGCTCGTACATCGGCGTGTTGGTGGCGATCTTGATGCAGGGCGCCGGCTTGTAGCCGGAGACCGAGCCACGGCCGGTGGTGAAGGCGACGAGGTTGCAGCCGCCGGCGATCTGGCCGGTGACGGCGGCCGGGTCGTAGCCGGGTGTGTCCATGAAGACGAAGCCCGCTTCCGTCACCTCCTCGGCATATTCATAGACGGCGTTGAGCGGCATCGAGCCACCTTTGGCGACGGCCCCGAGCGACTTTTCGAGAATGGTCGTGAGGCCGCCGGCCTTGTTGCCGAAGGAGGGATTGTTGTTGAGTTCGGCGTCGTTCTTCGCCGTGTAGTCCCGCCACCACTCGATACGGGCGAGCAGTTTTTCGGCAACCTCCGGTCGGGCGGCGCGGCGGGTCAGCAGATGCTCGGCGCCGTAGATTTCGGGGGTTTCGGACAACACGGTCGTCGCGCCTTGCTGCACGAGAAGGTCGGACGCGACGCCGAGTGCCGGGTTTGCGGAGATGCCGGAATAGCCGTCCGAGCCGCCGCATTCCAGCGCCAGCTTGATGCCGGAGAGCGGTTGCGGTGTACGGCGGATGCGGACGACATCCGGCAGCATGTCGTCGATCATGGCGCAGGCCGCCTCGATCGTCTTGCGCGTGCCGCCCTGCTCCTGGATCATCATCTTGCGGAAGGTTTTTCCCTCCTCGAGCCCGGCTTCCTCGACGAGCGGGCCGTACTGGAAGGTTTCGCAGCCCAGCCCGATCATCAGGATACCGCCGAAGTTCGGGTTGCGGGCATAGCCTTTGAAGGTACGCGTCAGGATGCGCCCGCCTTCGGACTTGAGGTTCAGTGCACAGCCGCCGCCATAGGTCAGCGCCACCACGCCGTCGATGTTCTCATGGCCGGTCTCGCGGAACCTGCGGGCATAGTGCTCCGCCACGTAGCGCGAGACCGTGGCGGAACAGTTCACCGTCGAGAGGATACCGATATAGTTGCGCGTGCCGATGCGGCCGTTGCCCCGGTCATAGCCATCGAAGGTGCGGCGCTCGGCCTGCGGCACCATGACAGGCGGGGCATTGTCGACGCAGAATTCGTGCCTGAGGGCAACATCGAGTATGGCGAGGTTCTGCAGGTGCACGTGCTCGCCAGGGCGGATTTCTCGCGTCGCGTAGCCGATGATCTGACCATATTTCAGCACGGGCGCGTTTTCGGCGATCGGTGCGACGGCGACCTTGTGGCCGCGCGGAATACGCTCGGCGGCGGTGACGCCGTTCACCAGCGCCCGACCGGCATCGATATTGGCGGGCACCACGCCGACATTGTCTTTCGGGTTGAGCACGAGCACGGCGGGAAGGTCGGCGAGCATGGCGGTTCCTCCAGTGGGATCGGCGCATTATGCACTTTGCCGGCAAAAGTCAATCATGGGGATTTTTGCCGCCGAAAAACGCAGGGGCATGGTTGCCGCCATCAATTTGTCATATCATTGCGTCGTAATTGTACGATGATTTAATCTGCAGATCGGGAGGTTGCGTGCCGGAGAAAGCAAGAAGACAGGCCCAGCGGTCTTTGTCGCGCCGTCCGCGCGTGCGTCACAACGTGACGGCGGCGATTGGCACGGACATCTGCGGTGGCCGTTTTCCGCCCGGAACGGTTCTGCCGCGCGAAAGCGACCTTTGCGAGACCTATGGTGTCAGCCGCACCGTCATCCGCGAATCCCTGAAGGTTCTGGAGACCAAAGGCCTTGTGCGCGGCCGTCCCCGTGTCGGGACGCTCGTCTGCGACCGCTCGGAATGGAACGTGCTCGACGCGCAGATCCTCGAATGGATGGGGCCGGACGTGCTTTCGGCCGAACTGCTGGGCTCCATTCTGGAGGCGCGCCGCACGGTGGAGCCCGCCGCCGCCTTCCTCGCCGCCTCGCGCGCCACCGCGCAGGAGATCGCCGATCTCGAACGGGCCTGCGACGAGATGGGCGAGGCCGAAGGCGATCTGGAAACCTTCACGGCTGCTGACGCCCGTTTCCACGAGACCCTGCTCAGGGCCAGCCACAACAGGGTCTTTCACCAGCTGTCGTCCATCATCCATGCCGCCCTTTCCTATGCGCTGTACGCGTCCAACCGGGCATCGGCAAAGCGCGACGAGGCGCTGGATGTGCATCGCGATCTCGTGGATGCGCTGCGGCTTCGTGATGGCGCGCGGGCGGAAGCCTGCTCCCGCCACATTCTCGATCTCGCCGCGCGCGACCTGTCCGGCCTGATGGGCAAGGCGGACGAAACCTGACGAATTTTGCGGGTGGAAGAGGCTCGCGATGCAAGCAGACTGACGAGGGATGGAACCATGAAGATCACCAAGCTCACCACTTATATCGTGCCGCCGCGCTGGCTGTTCCTGAAGGTGGAGACGGACGAGGGCATCGTCGGCTGGGGCGAGCCGGTCGTGGAGGGCCGCGCGCTGACCGTCGAAGCCGCCGTGCACGAACTGTCCGACTATCTCGTCGGCAAGGATCCGCTGCTGATCGAGGACCACTGGCAGGTCATGTATCGCGGCGGCTTCTATCGCGGCGGGGCCGTGCACATGTCGGCGCTTGCCGGCATCGACCAGGCGCTCTGGGACATCAAGGGCAAGGCCTATGGCCAGCCGATCCATGCGCTGCTCGGTGGCCAGGTGCGCGACAAGATCAAGGTCTATAGCTGGATCGGCGGTGACCGCCCCGCCGACGTCGCCAACAATGCCCGCGAAGTGGTCGCCCGTGGCTTCAAGGCGATCAAGCTCAACGGCTGTGAGGAAATGCAGATCGTCGACACCTGGGACAAGGTGGAGAAGGCCGTCGAAACCATTGCGACGATCCGCGAGGCGATCGGCCCCTATATCGGCATCGGTGTCGATTTCCATGGCCGCGTGCACCGGCCGATGGCCAAGGTGCTGGCCAAGGAGCTCGAACAGTTCAAGCTGATGTTCATCGAGGAGCCGGTCCTGTCCGAAAACCGCGAGGCGCTGAAGGAGATCGCCAACCATTGCTCGACGCCGATCGCACTCGGGGAGCGGCTCTATTCGCGCTGGGACTTCAAGTCGGTGCTGGCGGACGGCTATGTCGACATCCTCCAGCCCGACCTGTCGCATGCCGGTGGCATCACGGAATGCCGCAAGATCGCGGCCATGGCGGAAGCTTATGACGTGGCGCTGGCGCCGCATTGCCCGCTGGGGCCGATCGCGCTTGCCGCCTGCCTGCAGGTCGATGCCGTCTCCCACAATGCCTTCATCCAGGAGCAAAGCCTCGGCACCCACTACAACAAGGGCAACGATATCCTCGACTACATCTCCAACAAGGAGGTCTTCCACTATGCCGACGGCTTCGTCTCGATCCCGCAGGGACCGGGCCTCGGCATCGAGGTGGACGAGCAGTATGTCATCGAGCGCGCCAAGGAAGGCCATCGCTGGCGCAACCCCGTCTGGCGGCATGAAGACGGCAGCGTTGCCGAGTGGTGAGCCGCCGGCATCGTTGATGAAAAGGCCGGGGATGTCCCGGCCGCCTGCCTTGTTTTCAGCGGTCTGGAAGGCCGTTGAAATGTTCGAGCGTTTCGTCGAGTTGCAACCAGACATGTTTGTGTTGCTCGAAGACGGAAAGGGTGGGCGGCGCGAAGCCCGGATCGGCGTACGCGCCGACCGCCACCCCGATCCAGGATGGCGACGCCTCTGCCTCCCAATAGACGGTTGAACCGCAGGTCGGGCAGAAATGCATCCGGACCTTGCGGCCGCTCTCGGCGGTGCGAAGAAACTGGGTGGACGGTCCTGAAACTTCGACGCAGCCTATCCTATAGAACGTGTTGGCGCTGAATGGCGCTCCCGTTCTCCGCTGGCATGCGAAGCAGTGGCAGAGCGCCGTCAGTTGCGGCGGCTCGGCGAATGTCAGTCTGAGAGCGCCGCAGGCGCATTGGGCATCGGCCATGGGGAAACCTCCCGGTTGCACGGTTCATATGCGTGAGATTGAGGGATGAAAGCGCAGGGCGAGCCGAAATGTCGTGCGGCGGACGATGCGCAGGCTGAGGCCTGAGACGGTTTCAGGCTTGCCAAAACATCGAGATAGGTCGCGCGGTGCCGAAGTCCAGAGACAATTTGTTTGGTCGGTGCGGGTTTGTCGCGCATGCCATCGGGTTTTTCATGCCTCTGGCAGGTGGACGGAATCGCTGCAGGTTCCTATGTCTTACGGGTATCAAGTAAGGAGAGATTCATGCGTCCCATTTCCGGTTTCATTGTCGCCGCGCTCGCTGTTCTGGCGCTTGCCGGCTGCAGCACGACGGCAGCCGACAACACGACCTATGCCCGTCCTGCCGCATCGGGTGGTGCGATTTCGATTCCGCTGAACTGATATCCTGCGGGGCTGGGAGACGTAACGATCTTCAGGCCTTGCGGAGCGGTAGCGTGATGGCGGCCCGGTAGCGGTCGCCGTCCATCGGGCCCGACGAGAACCGCCATCGGCTACCGAAACGGGCCTGAAGCCGATCGGCGATGTTCCTGAGGCCGATGCCCATACCGGCCGGCTGGCGATCCATCTGCCCGGCCGGCAGGTCGTTTTCCACGCTTATCAGCAGATGGTCTCCCTCCTGCCGTGCTTCCAGCACGATGGTCACGCGTTTGGTGGACCGGGCAACGCCGTGTTTGACGGCATTTTCGATCAGCGGCTGAAGAATGAGGTTGGGGACCAGCGCGGTTTCGAGTTCCGCCGGAAGCCGGATATCGAACGCCATACGGTCCCCGAAGCGCTCGCGCTCGATTTCGAGATAATCGCGCTGCAGCGCGATTTCCTGCGCGAGCGGCACGTCGTGCAGGGGGTTGAGCGAAAGGGTCGTCTTCAGGAAGCGCGACAGGGACAGCACCATGCGGTCCGCCCGTCCTGCCGATCCCTCCTCGATAAGGCCGGCAATGGAATTCAGCGTGTTGAAAAGGAAGTGCGGATTGAGTTCGTAGCGCAATGCCCGCATTTCCGCGTCCAGCTTGCGACGTTGTGCATTGAGCAACGAGAGCGCCGCCACGTAGAAGCCGAAAACGATGACGTTCCAGATCATGCTGAAGCGGAACTGCAGGAGGGCCTTCTCCCACGTATTGGCGATGGCGAAGCCGGGAACGCTTAGGCCGCCCGGCAACACATGCGGACCGGCCAGCATGATGACGGCGATATCGAACATGGCCTGGCCGATCCCGGCAGTGAAGACGGCGAGAATGCCAAAACCTATGGCTAGCGCCTTCGGCTGGTTTTGCAGGTGCTGGAGTATTCTTGCGAGAACCAAAGCGAGCAGAATGCTGCTCAGCCAACCGGGGGCGATGAGCGGCAGACCGCCAGGCAGCATCAGGATGTCGTTGATGGACAGCGCCGTCCACAGGGTGAGTGCCAAAACCAGCGCCTCGCGCCCGCTCAACATGCCTGCCATGAATGCTCCCCAAGCTGCTTTCTATTGACGACAACGTGGCACACGTTTCGTCCCGCCTTGGAAGTAGGATGGGAAAATGTCCAGGCAACCGCTGGGTACGAAAAACCCGGCTTGGGATGCAAGCCGGGTTTTCATGGCGGGTGTGAAACGCCTAGTGCGAGTCGGCCATGCGGGCCGCTTCGACCGCGGAGGATTGGTTGAACCCGACACCGTTGAAGAAGGCATTGAGGATGACGGCGACGATCGAGGCGAGCACGATGCCCGATTCGATGATCGGATGGATCGCATGCGGCATCCACATCAGATAGTTCGGCGCAAGCAGCGGAATGAGGCCGAAGCCCACTGAAACGGCAACCACGAAGAGGTTGTTGCGCGAGGACTTGAAGTCGACATTGGCGAGGATGCGAACACCCGTTGCCGCGACCATGCCGAACATCACCAGGCCCGCACCACCGAGCACGAAGGTCGGAACCGCTTCCACGAGGGCGCCCATCTTCGGAATGAGGCCGAGGATGATCATGATCACGCCCGCCGCCACGCAGACATGGCGGCTCTTGACGCCGGTGACCCCGACGAGGCCGACATTCTGCGAAAAGCTCGTATAGGGGAAGGTGTTGAACAGGCCGCCGATCATCGTGCCGATGCCATCGACGCGCAGGCCCGCCGTCAGCTGCTGTTGGCCGATCGGCCTGTCGGTGATTTCGCCGAGGGCCAGGAACATGCCGGTCGATTCGATCATCACGACGATCATGACGAGCGCCATGGTGGCGATGAGAACGGGTTCGAAGATCGGCATGCCGAAGCGCAGCGGCGTGACGACGGCAAACCAGCCGGCATCGCCGACGCGGTCGAAATGCATCATGCCGAAAATCGAGGCGGCGATACAGCCGATGACGACGCCGGCAAGCACCGCGCTATTGCTGATCAGGCCCTTGCCGAAGCGGGCGATCAGCAGGATGGAGATCAGCACGACGGCCGAAAGCGCGATATGGCTCGGTTCCGCATAGACCGGGTTGGAGATGCTCGGCGCGATGGCGAGGCCATCGGGAACGGCCGGGCCGCCGGTCCTGGCGAGTTCCTTCATCTGGGACAGCCATTCGGCATGCGACGGGTCGATCAGCTTCGGCGCGGTCGGGCCGAACGGATTGCCGAAGGTCCAGTTGATGCCCACGCGCATCAGCGACACGCCGATGACGAGGATGATCGTGCCCGTCACGACGGGCGGGAAGAAGCGCAGCAGGCGTCCCATGAGGGGTGCAAGCAGCAAGGCGATGAAGCCGGCCCCTATGATGGCGCCGAAGATCATGCGCGCACCTTCCTGGCCGGGGTTGAGTGTGGCCATGGAAACCATCGGGCCGACGGAGGCGAAGGTGACACCCATCATGACCGGCAACCGGATGCCGACATGCCGGCCAACGCCGAGCGACTGGATGATGGTGACGAGGCCGCAGACGAAGAGGTCGGCGGAGATCAGGAATGCCACGTCCTGCGGGCTGAGCTGCAAAGCCCGGCCGACGATCAGCGGCACGGCGACCGCGCCGCCATACATGACGAGGACATGTTGGATGCCCAGCGTTGCGAGCCTGCCCACGGGCAGCTTCTCGTCCACCGGATGTATGCTGGATGCGTCGCTCATGGATACTCCTCCTATCACGTCGACCGTACCTGCCCCGTCCTCCAACGGGTGGGGCATCCTTTGCGCGGCGGTAGTACGCGGCAAGCATAGTCAGGTGATAAACACTTTACGTATTTCAGGGGTAATCGTGCGGCAGCAACGCGTCGCCACAGGCTGAATATTTCTGGAATATCGACGCCTTTTCAGAAAGTTGGCGTAGAATTCCGATGCAGGATATGGCTTGTTCCAAGCATTATTTGAGCGCATAAGACAAGCGGTCGTCAACTGTTTCCTGCAGGGCATATGTGTATTTCCGCCGCCTGCCCCGTCATCGCGCAACGTGCCTGAAGGAGTGTCGCCATGGGCGAAAAATCGCCTGAAAATCCGGCAGAAGCCGAGGCTCTTTCCTTGGCGCAGAAGGGGATCGAGGCCGGTGCGCACGGGCAGCATGAAGACGCGGTTGCATCCTGGAGAGCGGCTTCGGTGTATGCGGATGCGCATCTCTCCGGTGCCGATATCGACTATTGGATCAAGAGTGGCCTCGGTGCCGCCCTCTACGACATCGGCGCCTATGCCGAGAGTATCGCCGTCTCGAAGCAGGCACTCGACTGGTGCTCCGCGCGCAAACGGCCGCTTCCGGCCCTGACCATCGCGAAGAGCTATCGCAGCCTTGGCGATCACGAAGCCGCGCGGGTCAACATCGACCACGCCCGCAGCCTCGTGGGCGATTCGATTCTGAGGGAATGGGCGGCCGATTGATTCATCTCCGTTGGCGATGACGAAGGCGTGCGCCGATCAGGTTCGGTTCTCGTCGTACTGTTCGGCGCCGTCGACCGGCCGCAGCCACGGCTCCCGGCGTTTGACCCAGAGTTCGTAGCTCGGAACCAATCCCGCCGGAGCCATCGAGAGGATGCCGAGCTTGATTTCGGCCTCTTCGCCATCGCGTGCGAAAAGCCGCGAGCCGCAATGCGGGCAGAAGCGCTGCCCGCGAAATTCGGCAGGGTCGCCCCTGCATTCGAAAGCGTCTGCTGGCCAGATGCCGTAGTAAGTAAAGGCCGAGCCGCTTTCCTTGCGGCAGTCCATGCAATGGCAGATGCCGATGCGAAGGGGCTCTCCATGCACCGATACCTCGACTTGCCCGCACAGACATTTTCCCAGAAGCACAGTCATCGCTTCATCTCCCGACCAGCCCGCGTTGCCGATGAAGGGTAGACGGGCGTTTCCGTTCCACATGCTGCGAAAGCGGAAGATAGCGCCCCGCAGGGGACAGGGAAGTGGGGAGAAAGTCTTTGTTTCCCCGGAAATGAGAAAGGCCTCAGCGGTTTCCCGATGAGGCCCTGAATTCGAATGGTGGGCGGGGCAGCGGTTGAACCTGTGCCCCTACGATGTCAATCTAGCGAGATTGACGTGGAGAATGCTTTTGGCTTCAAAAAAGGCATTCTATATCAAGCTACTGTCAAGGCTTTCATGGGCTTTTCCCTCCCCGCCAATCGCGGTTTGCAGGTCACCTTTAGACGGTCCGCGCTCCGTTTCCTGGGCTTTTGTCACCATTCGACACCGGATTAAAGGACAAAGAAGTCAGCAGCCGAGATCGCCGGTTTCCCGTTGAGCGTTGCGAAGTGAACCGCCGCTCCATCGCCTGAACCGTCTGCATCGTAGAAAAGTTTTCCGGTGTCTGTTTCGTAGACTATGCGGTCTTTTGCATCCATGGCTGTGCCGTCGCTGTTGGTAACGAAAGCTGAAGATGCGAGTTTGCCGGTTGTGGTCAAAGCCTTGAATACAGCGTTCTCCAAGTAGATGGTGTCGTCCTTGGCTGAAAAATCTGTGATGCGGTCCACATTTTTCGATGCATTTAGGGCCTTATTGAAGAGGAACGTATCCTTGCCTAATCCACCTGTTAGAATGTCGTTGCCCTTGCCGCCGGAAAGCGTGTCGGCTCCGGCCTTGCCGTCGAGAATATTGTTGCCGGCATTGCCGATGATGACATTGGCGGTGCTGTTGCCGGTTCCGTTCACGGCGGCAGAGCCGGTCAGCGTGAGGTTCTCGACATTGGTCGCGAGCGTGTAGCTGACGGATGCCCTGACGAGGTCGGTGCCCTCATTAACTGTTTCGACGACCTTGTCGCCCTTGTTGTCGATAATGTAGGTATCGTTGCCCTTGCCGCCGGAAAGCGTGTCGGCTCCGGCCTTGCCGTCGAGAACATTGTTGCCGGTGTTGCCGATGATGACATTGGCGGTGCTGTTGCCGGTTCCGTTGACGGCGGCAGAGCCGGTCAGCGTGAGGTTCTCGACATTGGTCGCGAGCGTGTAGCTGACGGATGCCCTGACGAGGTCGGTGCCCTCATTAACTGTTTCGACGACCTTGTCGCCCTTGTTGTCGATAATGTAGGTATCGTTGCCCTTGCCGCCGGAAAGCGTGTCGGCTCCGGCCTTGCCGTCGAGAACATTGTTGCCGGTGTTGCCGATGATGACATTGGCGGTGCTGTTGCCGGTTCCGTTGACGGCGGCAGAGCCGGTCAGCGTGAGGTTCTCGACATTGGTCGCGAGCGTGTAGCTGACGGATGCCCTGACGAGGTCGGTGCCCTCATTAACTGTTTCGACGACCTTGTCGCCCTTGTTATCGACAATGTAGGTGTCATTGCCCTTGCCGCCGACCAGCGTGTCTGCACCTGCTTTTCCATCGAGGATATTGTTGCCGGTGTTGCCGGTTATCACGTTCACGAGGCTGTTGCCGGTGCCGTTGATGGTGGCGCTTCCCAGCAAGGTCAAGTTTTCGATTTCACCGAGCACTTTGCTGCTATTGGAAATGCTGAATGAGATTGTGCTTTGAACCTCATCAATGCCGTCTCCGGTGCTTTCGTCGATGATGTCGCCGCTGTCGGTTACGAAATAGATGTCGTCGCCGTAACCTCCGATCATAGTGTCCCTGCCAGCTCCGCCATGCAGCGTGTTCTGACCCGCCCCGCCGACCAGAACATCATCGCCATTGCCGCCGAGGAGCTGGTCATCGCCGCCGTAACCCTCGATCGTATCGTTGCCCGTTGAACCGAACAGTCGATCATGGCCTCCCCAAGTCTCTGTGCCCTGGATGATCGAGCCGGAAGCCGTTGAATAGATGAAGTCGCTCGCTTTCAACTGCGCGAAGGTTACGCCCTTGATCAGCCACTCGTGGTCAATGCCGCCGAAATAGGCGTTGAAATAGGCGTCATTGGCATTGCTCGGGGACGGTTCCAGGATCGCTTTCAACTGGTCGAAGCTGGAAATACCATAGCTGGACAAGTCAATCCGATCCGTGCCTTGTACGAAGTCTGCGACAATGTCGTAGGATTGGATGGTGTATACCGTGTCGAAGAAGGGGAGCCTGATTGAGGCGGCAAACACATCCCTGCCAGCTCCGCCATGCAGCGTGTTCTGACCCGCCCCGCCGACCAGAACATCATCGCCATTGCCGCCGAGGAGCTGGTCATCGCCGCCGTAACCCTCGATCGTATCGTTGCCCGTTGAACCGAACAGTCGATCATGGCCTCCCCAAGTCTCTGTGCCCTGGATGATCGAGCCGGAAGCCGTTGAATAGATGAAGTCGCTCGCTTTCAACTGCGCGAAGGTTACGCCCTTGATCAGCCACTCGTGGTCAATGCCGCCGAAATAGGCGTTGAAATAGGCGTCATTGGCATTGCTCGGGGACGGTTCCAGGATCGCTTTCAACTGGTCGAAGCTGGAAATACCATAGCTGGACAAGTCAATCCGATCCGTGCCTTGTACGAAGTCTGCGACAATGTCGTAGGATTGGATGGTGTATACCGTGTCGAAGAAGGGGAGCCTGATGGAGGCGGCAAACACATCCTTGCCAGCTCCGCCATGCAGCGTGTTCTCACCCGCCCCGCCGACCAGAACATCATTGCTCGAAGTGCCGTTCAAGCTTTCATTGGAGGTGGTGATGCCTGTGATCGTTGCCATTCATTGCCCCTACTCATGCTTTACTATCTCTTAGGATCTGTAAATTAAAACTTCAAGCTGTATTCGGTGCGCATGCAGAGGTGGCCTCTGTAAGTTTTCCCTGATGAACGTTCAGCCTTTTGGTTTATTGTCTCTTTCGCTATGTGTCTTTCATTGCCGTTTCAATGTACTTCTGAGACTCAGAAGCCGTACTTCAAGAAGGATTGCTTTTCAGAGGTCAGATCAAGTTTCCTGAAACAAAAAAGAGCGCCCCGAAGGACGCTCTCGTGAAAAGTTCTGGTGCCGCCGAATGCGATTTACCCCGGTGTATTCGACTTGGCCTGCCCCGGCCAAAGGACACTTGGTAAGCTCGAACGACGACGGAAGGGAGCTCACCCATATTTGCCAATGAATTGGCAAATATCCTCTATTTCGGAGCCGTCTGACACCCTTGTTCTCGCACCCTGCGGAGAGCGCAATCAAGTGCGTTGAGTTCGCCGGATTCTCTGAAACTCACTGCAAAGAGCCTACCCTACGAGGGCGGCGCTTCAGGGGCTCGATTGGGTTCTTTTCCGAATCAAAGTCACTTCGATGATCGGCATTTTGCTGAGGGATAGATGGAAAATACTAGCAACCGCAGGCGGTTGCTAGCTTTGAAAAGCCCTGAAAACGGAAAAATCCGCCGAAGCGGATTTCTCAACGTAATTCGAATGGTGGGCGTGACAGGGATTGAACCTGTGACCCCTACGATGTCAATTTAGCGAGTTCCTCTAGCCTGTTTTTTGGCTTGACGGAAAATCGTTTTAAATCAATTTCTTGAATGCGTTCTCGGCGGCCTGCGTCTTGCTGTTCTTGAAGATTGTAGCTCGGCTGTAGTCGTCATGTGTTGGGTTTGCCTTCGGATTTGGCACCATTTGGCACCTAGCAAGAGCTAGATAATGAAGAAATCAGCAACCGATATGGTCGGTTTCCCACTGAGCGTTGCGAAGTGAAAAGCCGATCCGTTCCCGGAGCCGTCTGCATCGTAGAAGATTTTTCCGGTGTCTGTTTCGTAGACTATGCGGTCTTTTGCATCCGTCGCCGTGCCGGTCACGTTGGCGGCGAAAGCGGAAGATGCGAGTTTGCCCGTTGCGGTCAACGCCTTGAAGATCGCGTTCTCTAGGTAAATGGTGTCATCCTCGGCAACGAAATCCGTGATGCGACCCACATTGTTCGATCCGCTGAGGGCTGTGTTGAAGAAGAACGTATCCTTGCCTGCCCCACCTGTGAGGATGTCGTTGCCCAGTCCACCATTCAGAATGTTGTTGGCAGCATTACCGATGATTACGTTCGCGGCACTGTTGCCGGTGCCGTTGATAGCGGCAGAGCCAGTCAGTGTAAGGTTTTCGACATTGGCCGCGAGGGTATAGCTGACGGAGGCCTTGACGAGCTCGGTGCCCTCGCTGGCCTTCTCTACCACCTTGTCGCCAGCGTTATCGACAACATAGGTGTCATTGCCCTCGCCACCGTTGAGCGTGTCCGCGCCCGCCTTGCCGTCGAGGATGTTATTGCCGGTGTTGCCTGTGATGACGTTGGCGACGCTGTTCCCCGTGCCGCTGATGGCAGCAGAGCCAGTCAGCGTGAGGTTCTCGACATCGGCCGTGAGGGTGTAGTTGACTGATGCTTTGACGAGATCGGTGCCCTCGCCAGCTTTCTCGATGACCTTATCGCCAACGTTATCGATGATGTAGGTATCGTTGCCTTTACCACCAGTGAGCGTGTCCGCGCCCGCCTTGCCGTCGAGGATGTTGTTGGCGGCGTTGCCGGTGATGGCGTTCGCCGCACTGTTGCCAGTGCCGTTGATTGCACCGGAGCCAGTCAGCGTCAGGTTTTCGACATAGGTCGCAAGCGTATAGGTGAGAGACGCCTTGATGAGGTCCGTGCCTTCGCTCGCCTTCTCGATCACCTTGTCGCCAGCGTTATCAACGATGTAGGTATCGTTGCCCTTGCCGCCGGTGAGTGTGTCCGCGCCTGCCTTGCCGTCGAGGATGTTGTTGCCGGTGTTGCCAGTGATGACATTTGCGAGGCCGTTGCCGGTGCCGTTGATGGCCCCGCTTCCTAGCAAGGTTAAGTTTTCGATTTCGCCAAGTACTCGACTGCTATAGGAAATGCTGAGAGAGATTGTGCTTCGAACTTCATCAATGCCGTCCCCCGCGCTTTCATCCACGACGTCTTCATTGTCAGTTACGAAATAGACATCCTGACCATAACCACCGATCATGATGTCGTCGCCAGCCTCCCCATAAAGCCAATCATTCCCGCCGCCGCCATACAGCATATCGTTACCGCTTCCTCCGAAAAGCTGGTCATTCCCACCCCTGCCGTCGAGCATTTCTGCTCCGGTGCTGCCAAACAGGCGGTCGTCACCCCCGGTTCCAGTAACGTCCCGCCCGATCTGCTTGTCGAAGATGAAGTCGCTTGCCTTCAGGGCGTTCCTGCCGATGTTCTTGATGGTGGTGCCGAATTCGTAGCCGTAGGAACTGTAGTAGGCGCTGAAATAGGTATCCTTGGTGCCGCTAGCCTCTAGGATCAGTTGAAGCTGGTCGAGGCTGGAAATACCGAATGCCGAAACATCGATCTTGTCGGTGCCCTGAACGAAATCCATGATCGTGTTGTCTATGTCGGTAGAGCCGGCCCGCTCTTCCGCCATGAAGATGTCGGCTCCGGCTCCGCCATAGAGCGTGTTATAGCCCCTTCCACCGAGCAGCGTATCATTCCCGTTGCCGCCAAAAAGCTGGTCGTTTCCGCTCCTGCCGTCGAGCATTTCTGCTCCGGTGCTGCCAAACAGGCGGTCGTCACCCCCGGTTCCAGTAACGTCCCGCCCGATCTGCTTGTCGAAGATGAAGTCGCTTGCCTTCAGGGCGTTCCTGCCGATGTTCTTGATGGTGGTGCCGAATTCGTAGCCGTAGGAACTGTAGTAGGCGCTGAAATAGGTATCCTTGGTGCCGCTAGCCTCTAGGATCAGTTGAAGCTGGTCGAGGCTGGAAATACCGAATGCCGAAACATCGATCTTGTCGGTGCCCTGAACGAAATCCATGATCGTGTTGTTTATGTCGGTGGAACCGGCTCGCTCTTCCGCCATGAAGATGTCGGCTCCGGCTCCGCCATAGAGCGTGTTATAGCCCTCTCCACCGAGCAGCGTATCATTCCCGTTGCCGCCAAAAAGCTGGTCATTCCCACCCCTGCCGTCGAGCATTTCTGCTCCGGTGCTGCCAAACAGGCGATCGTCACCCCCGGTTCCGGTAACGTCCCGCCCGACCTGCTTGTCGAAGATGAAGTCGCTTGCCTTCAGGGCATTCCTGCCGATATTCTTGATGGTGATACCGAAATCGTAGTTGTAGGTGCCGTAGTAGGCGCTGAAATAGGTATCCTTGGTGCCGCTAGCCTCTAGGATCAGTTGAAGCTGGTCGAGGCTGGAAATACCGAATGCCGAAACATCGATCTTGTCGGTGCCCTGAACGAAATCCATGATCGTGTTGTTTATGTCGGTGGAACCGGCTCGCTCTTCCGCCATGAAGATGTCGGCTCCGGCTCCGCCATAGAGCGTGTTATAGCCCTCTCCACCGAGCAGCGTATCGTTCCCACCGTAGCCGTACAGCGTATCATCACCTTCTAAGCCTAAAACAACATCACCGTTGGAGGTCCCACTTAAAGTTTCGTCGGAGTAAGTGCCCTCAATCGTCGCCATGGGTTGCTCCTGCATATATCGTTATAGTCTTCTAGGTGGCGCAATTTAAAACTTCAAGCTGCAATCTCCTTTGCTGTAAATCTAATCTCTCGGGCATTGGAGCCCGTCGCTATGAGCTTTTCCTGCTAGTTTACTAAGGTGTGCTGATCCTGAACCAGTCTTTTTCTGGTTCATTTTGATCGTTTGACTATTCAAAATAAACCGCTGTTATGGAAACCATCCTAACTAAACCGATGAGGTTTCCATGCTCGCCCGAGCTTATCTCCGCGCGTCAACAGACGAGCAAGACGCTACCCGCGCACGCGCTCAGCTTGAGGCGTTCGCCGAAGAGCGAGGCCTGATCATTGCGTCTACATATGTGGAGAACGAAAGCGGTGCGAAGCTCGCCCGTCCCGAACTGTTCCGCCTTCTGTCGGATGCCCGGCCCGGCGACATTCTTCTGATCGAGCAGGTGGACCGCCTGTCGCGTCTGACTGCATCCGACTGGCAGAAACTCCGAGGAGAACTCGACGCCCGGCAAGTGCGGGTGGTTGCTCTGGACCTTCCTACATCGTGGATGTTAGCAGCGCCTTCAGATGATTTCACCGGAAGGATGTTTAGCGCCATCAACTCTATGATGTTGGATGTCCTCGCTGCCGTGGCCCGCAAGGACTACGAGGATCGTCGCCGCCGACAGGCGCAAGGGCAAGCTAAAGCCAAGGCTGAAGGCCGCTACCGTGGGCGTACCGAGGACGTAAAGCGCAATGCCGGAATAGCCTCAATGCTCCAAGCGGGAATGTCATGGTCCCAAATCCAGAGCGTTACGGGCGCGTCCCGTGCAACTGTTGCCAAGATTGCGAAGCGGCGGAGCCCCTAATGCCTCCGGGGCCTGCAAACGGCGTCAGTTATCGTCGTCATCTACATCTGCAAGCATGTCGGCAGCGGAATAATAGCCGTCCATCCATGCGGCTGCCAGATCAGCGTCATCATCTTCATTGAAAGGGCACTCGGTTGGAGGAATGCCTTGCTTGGCTGCGTCCTGCCCGTAGTCATATGCCTTATCTCGGGCGAGATGGTCCGCATCCTACTTCGGTGCAGAGTTGTCGTTGTCCGGTTTGAGACCCACTGCGGTTTCCAAGGTCGGTTTCGTCGTGTGACTGCAATTAACGTACCTTGAGGGCGCGGGGAAGGGGGCAGATCGTTGGGTTCCCCTTTGACAAGCGTGCTCAGCCACGCGAATAAGAATGCAGAGCGGTACGTGCCGCTTCGGGGCGTGGAAACCCCTTCGAACGGTTGGTGTTGGCCGATACAGCACCACACTCCTTGACCTTTAGGTCGGGGAGCCTGACGCTATGTCCAGGTTCTCCGAACTAAAAGCTCAGGGCCGTTTCGAACGGTTTCCAACTCCCCGATCATAGATCAAGGGGCACTTTCGCGGGGACGTACCGCGACGACCACCCCAATTTGGGTGTTGATTTGCACTGAGAGCTGACCCGGGATAGCGGGAAATTATCACTGAGATTTGACCCATGTTTCAATCATCCCTCGCGAGGTTTCAGCGGGGGCTCTGGAGTGATCGACATGGCGTACTGAGCGTAATCCGACGCTGGCATTTTCGAGAGCATCTATCGATCCGGGAGATTTGCCGCAGGACCGGTCTGTCCCGGAACACTGTCCGCAAATACCTGCGCCTGGACGGCGTGGAGCCGAAGTTCAAGGTCCCGGAGCGGCCGAGCAAGCTTGATCCGTTCGCGGATCGGCTTTCGGCCTGGCTGAAGACGGAATCCAAGAAGGGCCGCAAGCAAAAGCGCACCCTGAAGCAACTCCATGCCGACCTGGTGAGCCTTGGCTATGACGGCTCCTATTGCCGTGTTGCGGCCTTTGCCCGGGAATGGAAGGCAGACCGTCAGAGGGAATTCCAGACGACAGGGCGTGGAACGTTGGTGCCTCTGGCCTTCGGACCGGGCGAAGCGTTCCAGTTCGACTGGTCGGACGACTGGGCCATTATTGGCAATGAGCGCACCAAGCTGCAGGTGGCCCATACGAAGCTGAGCTATAGCCGTGCTTTCATTGTTCGGGCCTATCTTCTGCAGACGCATGAGATGCTGTTCGATGCCCATAATCATGCATTCCGGGTCTTCGGCGGCATCCCCGACCGCGGTATCTACGACAACATGCGCACGGCAATCGACAAGGTCGGCCGTGGCAAGGAGCGAGACGTCAATGTGCGCTTCCTGGCGATGGCCAGTCACTATGTGTTCGAGCCGGAGTTCTGTAACCCTGCGTCCGGCTGGGAGAAAGGGCAGGTTGAGAAGAACGTTCAGGATGCGCGTCATCGGTTCTTCCAGCCGATCCTGCGCTTTCCATCATTGGATGCCCTGAACGACTGGCTGGAGCTCCGATGCAAGGAGTTCTGGACAAAGACCCCGCACGGACAGATGCGCGGCACCATCGCCGACATCTGGGCCGAGGAGGCCTTGGCGTTGATGCCGGTTTCGCGGCCGTTCGACGGCTTCGTCGAATATACGAAGCGGGTCACGCCGACCTGCCTCGTCCATCTGGAACGCAATCGCTATAGCGTGCCGGCATCCTTCGCCAATCGACCGGTGAGCCTGCGGGTCTACCCGGATCGGGTCGTGGTCGCTGCGGAAGGCCAGATCGTCTGCGAGCATCGTCGCGTCATCGATCGCTCTCACGATCGGCCGGGACAGACGATCTACGACTGGCGGCACTATCTGGCGGTGGTGCAACGCAAGCCAGGTGCTCTGCGCAATGGTGCACCGTTCGTCGAACTCCCCAATGCATTCCGGGCCTTGCAGCAATATCTCCTGAGGAAGCCGGGTGGCGACCGCGAGATGGTCGATATCCTGGCGCTGGTCCTCCAGCACGACGAGCAGGCCGTGCTATCGGCGGTCGACATGGCGCTGAAGTCCGGCGTCCCCACGAAGACGCATGTGCTGAACCTGCTGCATCGCCTCGTCGACGGCAAATCCTTCACGCCGTCCACCATCGACGCGCCTCAAGCCCTGACGCTCACCAACGAGCCCAAGGCCAATGTCGAACGATACGATGCCCTGAGAAAGACGGAGGTTCGCCATGCGTCATAATCCAGCAAGTGGCGCTGTCGTCATCATGTTGCGGCAACTGAAGATGCATGGCATGGCCCAGGCCGTCGGCGAGCTCACCGAGCAGGGATCGCCAGCGTTCGAGGCCGCCGTCCCGATCCTGTCGCAGCTCCTCAAGGCCGAGACCGCGGAACGAGAGGTTCGATCGACAGCCTACCAGCTCAAGACAGCACGCTTTCCAGCCTATCGTGATCTGAATGGCTTTGATTTTACCAGCAGCGAGATCAACGAGGCGCTCGTCCGCCAACTTCATCGCTGCGACTTCCTCGACGACGCCAACAACATCGTTCTGGTCGGCGGCCCCGGCACGGGCAAAACGCACATTGCGACGGCAATCGGGGTCCAGGCCATCGAGCATCACCACAAGCGGGTTCGGTTCTTCTCGACCGTGGAACTGGTCAATGCTCTCGAGCAGGAGAAGTCCCAAGGTCGTCCAGGCCAGATCGCCAACCGCCTGGCACACTCCGATCTCGTCATCCTCGACGAGCTCGGTTACCTGCCGTTCAGTGCTTCAGGCGGTGCGCTGCTGTTCCATCTGCTGAGCAAGCTCTACGAGCACACCAGCGTCATCATCACCACCAACCTGAGCTTCAGTGAATGGGCCAGCGTCTTTGGTGATGCCAAGATGACCACCGCTCTGCTCGACCGCCTCACGCATCATTGCCATATCCTCGAAACCGGAAACGACAGCTTCCGATTCAAAAACAGCTCAGCCCATGAGCCCAAAGCGACGAAGGAGAAACGGAGGAACTTGACCATCCCAACCACGACGGACGATACCTAAGGCGGGTCACTTCTCGGCACAAATCCCGGGTCAGCTCTCAGTGCAAATCAACACTTCTATGTAGAAGACGGATGCATTTCCATATCCTTCACTCCCTCTGGGGCTCACTGCCACGACGGCACGCAGCTTGCGTCCTCCGAAGCGTCCCTCAGCAACGCCTTACATGAGCGGTAAATCCAGCGCCTCGTGAGACGGATTTTGCAACATGTTGCACGGTTTCTCGATCACCGAAATCTTATATCTTTTTCAATAAAATCAATCACTTAATTCTATTTTCACTTGATTGTTCGCCGTACTCCGTGGCAATTTCGGTGTGCTGGCGATGGTCGTCAGCATCACCTGTTCCGCTGGTCTCGGCCTTAACGGCGCTCGCACGTGAGCGACCGGTGGATTTCTGCTGTCTGGGAGTTGGAAATGGAAGTTCGAGATACTGAAGATGAACAGGGGCAAGCTGGAAAGCTGCCCTTAATAGAGCGGATGCGCAAATTCGATGATCGGGATCGGCAACTCCATCCACACCGCTATGTCAATGCGGTCGATGGTCTGGGACCGAATTGGCTTTTCGTGGAGAATGCGGCAGCGATGTTGGGGGCGACGGTCGATTTCGTTCGCCGGATCAGCCGCGAAGAGTTGCCCGCCGCCATTGTGGGCAAGCGCGTGATTTATGCCCGTACCGATATTGATGCGTATATCACGCAACGGATACAGCGCGCCTCCCGCCATTATGTCCCCGATAAAAAGCTCCGCGTCGTGTCAGGCGAAGCCGGGAGCATCGAGAGTGCCGCTAGAGGAGCGACGTTCGATCCCGTCGCCAAGGTGCTGGCTGTGGGTGGTGGAAAATGAGCAAACCGAGTTTGAAGACGGAGAAACGCGGTCCCTTCACCATTCGGCCTCGAAAGCGCGACGGGTCGCTGACGGGTGCATGGGTCGTTGATATTCCGCCTCATGTTAGCCCTTCGGGCAAGCGCGTTCGCGAGACGCACGAAACCAAGACCGCCGCGCTTAATGCGGCGGAACGTATGCTGCGTGATTTGCAGTTGATGGGTGCGATCCGGGGCGATGGCGCAGTCAAGCCGAGCGGTATCACCTTCGCCGAGTTCGCGGAACGGTGGCTTGAGAAACAGAGTGACCGGGTGGCGACCGGCAAGAAGCGTTCGTCCTCTCTCCTAACGAATGCCTATCAGGTGAAAGCCTTGCTGAAGACGTTTGCCGTTAAGGACATTTCCCGTGTCGTGACGAAGGACATTGAAGACTATCAGAAGAAACGCACGGTGGAGGACGCCTGCAAGCCGCCCACCATCAACGGCGAAGTGGCGACATTGGTGCAGATATTGTCGTGGGCGCAGGAACTTCAGTTGATCCGGCAAGTACCAAGGCATGAAGGAATTCCGGTCTCTCCCCGGAAGGTCAGCATTCCGACACCGGAAGAAGTAACGCGGATTGTCGAGCACTTGGCAGACAGAACCGGCCTTCTTGCGCTCTTTCTTGCTGAAACAGGTTGCGAAAGAACGAGGCGTTTTCGCTTGAGTGGTCCGATCTAGACCCGGAGGCGCTGCTCGTGATGATCCAGAGAAAGGAAGAGTTCACGCCGAAGTCTCGCCACAGCGAGCGCGGTATTCCTATCTGTGACACGCTGATGAAAAGGCTTATCGCGGCCAAAGCTGATGACGAGACGGCGGCGCGTGAGAACAACGGGCCTTCGGTGCGCTACGTTTTTCCGGGTCGGTTTGGCGGCAAGCGTACCGATATGCGCAAGGCACTGGCTTCCGCCGTGAAAAAAGCGAAGGTGCTGCGCGGTGAACAGCCCATCCACCTGACGATGCACGTCTTTCGCAAGGCCATTGCGACTTGGATGACAATGAAGGGCGTACCGACACGTATCATTCAATCTCATCTCGGCCATGCGCCCGGATCGCGGGTTACGGATCAGGTCTATGTGCATACGACACCCGACGATCACAGGGCTGTCATCTTTGATTTGTCGAAGATGAGGTCGACTGGTAAGCGCGCCGCGTGAAGATCGCTCCATGCCGTTGTGCCAAACTCTTGGCACCGGCAACCTCTCTTTCTCAAGATGCGCTTTGCACCATCCGAACTTGGCACCATCTGGCACCAGAAACGACAAAGGCCTCAGCGCATTACCGCCAAGGCCTTGAAAAGGATGGTGGGCGTGACAGGGATTGAACCTGTGACCCCTACGATGTCAACGTAGTGCTCTCCCGCTGAGCTACACGCCCATCCGATGAGGGGCATAGACCACAAAACATCCGGCGGCGTCAATAGGCTTTTTGAAGCTTTTTTTACACGCCGATTTTGTGGTCTTTTCCGGGGCTTAGGCGGCCAGCATCTTGTTGACCTCGTCAACGAGGTCGCGCAGGTGGAACGGCTTGGAGAGGACCTTCGCGTCCTTCGGGGCCTTGGAATCCGGGTTGAGCGCGACGGCGGCGAAACCGGTGATGAACATGACCTTGAGGTCCGGATCGAGTTCGGTGGCGCGGCGTGCCAGCTCGATGCCGTCCATCTCGGGCATCACGATGTCGGTGAGCAGCAGCGAGAAGGGTTCTTCGCGAAGCCGGTCATAGGCGCTGGCGCCGTTGTCGTAGGACAGCACCTGATAGCCTGCCTTTTCGAGCGCTTTCACCAGGAAGCGGCGCATGTCGTTGTCGTCTTCGGCGAGGAGAATCTTGGGGGTCATGGAATTCGGGAACCATTGCTGAAGGTTGTCGGCCCGCGGACGGGCGGTTCTGATACACAATCGTATTCCGGTAAATATCCGGTGAATGTGGCAGGGCAAGGCTTGTGCCCCAATGTTCTCAGTATGGACACGCGCGCATGCCGCTGGCAACATGGGCGACGCAATGACTTTCAGGCATGGTAAAGGACGGCAATGGTGGGGGCCCCAAGCGAAAACAGCCACTTCGAGGTGTTGGAGCCGGTTTCGCAGAGCGTGCCCCTCGTCTTCAACTCGCCTCATAGCGGCCGGCGTTATCCACAGGGCTTTCTTGCGCAGTCGCGCCTGGATGCCGTCGGCATCCGCCGTTCGGAAGATCACTATGTCGATGAACTCTTCTCCGTAGCCCCGGCGCTTGGCGCGCCGATGCTGATCGCCCATTTCCCGCGTGCCTGGCTCGACGTCAACCGCGAGCCCTACGAACTCGATCCGCGCATGTTCGACGGCGTGCTGCCGTCCTATGCCAATATCAATTCCATTCGTGTCGCCGGCGGCCTTGGCACGGTGCCGCGGGTGGTGGCGGAGAATATGGAAATCTACCGCCAGCGTTTCCCCGTCGAAGAGGCTCTGGATCGCGTCGAAACCGTCTACAAGCCCTATCACGCCCGCCTGCGCGGACTTGTCGTGCACACCCATATGAGGTTCGGTTTCTCGGTGCTGATCGATTGCCATTCGATGCCGGGCAATATCCGCGTCGCGGGCTCGGGGCTCCGGCCGGATTTCATCATCGGTGACCGCTACGGCACCAGCGCCTCGGGCGAGCTGTCGCGCACCGCGATGCGGCTCCTGGAGGACATGGGCTTCACCGTCGTGCGCAACAAGCCCTATGCGGGCGGCTTCATCACCGAGCACTATGGCCGGCCCGCCAAGGGGCTGCATGCGCTGCAGATCGAAGTGAACCGCGCGCTCTATGTCGATGAGACGACGCTTGCAAAGAGGCCGGACTTTGCCGTTCTGCAGACGGCGATTTCCGCTTTCCTGCAGGACTTTTCCGATCATGTGGAAGATTATGCCGCGGACCGGGCGCTCGCCGCCGAATAGGCCCGCCTCCTTTCAAAAAAAACCGCGCTTGTGGCGCGGTCAAGTCTAGGGAGGAAACACCCAAGGAGGGTATTTACAGTCGGTGAAGACTGTAAGGAAAGAGTAATATTGCGCTGCACAAATGTCAAGCGCAACTGCGGGGCAAATTTGCGATCCGTCAAGCAACAATGTTGCGTCGGCCTTCGGTGTCACGCCGCGTCAATCCGGTTCCGTTTTGCCTTTGGATGCAGTAAGGAAAAGCGTCAGAAATCCCTCCGAGAGAGCCTCCATGTTGCCTGATCGCGCCTTTTTCGACCTTCTTGCCGATGCGGCGGCGAAGGAAACCCTGCCACGCTTCCGTGTCGGGGCCGACGTCGTCAACAAGGAGGCCGCCGGCTTCGATCCGGTGACGGAGGGCGACCGCGCCGCCGAGACCGCGATCCGCACGCTGATCGAACGGCATTTCCCCGATCACGGCATTCTCGGCGAAGAGCATGGCTCGGTGGGTCTCGACCGCGAATATGTCTGGGTCATCGACCCGATCGACGGCACGCGCGCCTTCATTTCCGGCGTGCCGGTCTGGGGCACGCTCATCGGGCTGTATCGCAACGGCGATGCGGTGATGGGCCTTGTCGACCAGCCCTTTACGAAGGAGCGTTATTTTGCCGACGGCAAGGCCTCGCACTATGCCGGGCCCGATGGCAGCAAGGTGCTTTCGACCCGGCCCTGCAACAACCTGTCGGATGCCATCCTGTTCACGACGTCGCCGCATCTCTTCAAGGACAGCGGCAAGGCGCGCTTCGAGACGGTGCAGGACAAGGTGCGGCTGTTCCGTTACGGCGTCGATTGCTACGCCTATGCGTTGCTGGCGGCCGGCCATGTCGACCTCGTCGTCGAATGCGGCCTGAAGCCCTATGATGTTGGCGGTCTTATCCCGGTCATCGAGCAGGCGGGCGGCATCATCACCGCCTGGGATGGCGGGCCGGCGGAGAATGGCGGCGAGATCATCGCGGCAGGCAGCCGGGCGGTCTATGATCAGGCGATGGCAATTTTGAACGCTTGACGCGTGTTTGCGCGCGATTCCTTCCCTTAACCGATCCGGTCAAGGCGCGTGCGTTCAGGCGCCGAGGTTGGTTTCCTCGGCGTCGCTGCCTGGAATGAAGGCATCGATCGCCGCCAGCGCCTGCGCGCGAAACCGGTCGGTTTCCTGAAACAGTTCGTGGCGCGCGCCGTCGATCTCGATGAGACGGGCGGCGCGGAAAATGCGGGCGAGATTGTTGATCGCCCGGCGCGGCACCAGCTTGTCCGCTGTGGGGCAAAGGATGAGGGTCGGGATGCGGATACGCGTCAGGTGATCCTGATGTGTCACGCGGGCCATGACCTTCAGCGTCTCGTTCAGCCAGCGCGCGCTCGGCCAGCTGATCGAAAGCTCGGGATGTTCGGTGAAAATCGCGGTGTTGCGAGCAAAGCGGCGCTCGTCCGACGTCACGATATTGCGTGAAAAATCAAGCGCTGGATCGCCCCTGCGGAAGGTGCGCTTGCCGAGCCCGAAAAGCGAGGCGAGGCGGGCGATGATCGTGATCTTGCGCTGGCTCATCGACTGGCCGGCGAGCGCGATGAAGGGGGCGGCGAGCACCATGCGTTCGATACGGTTTTCAAGCTCCGGCGCCTGCGAGAGCGCGACGAGCGCGCCCGTCGAATGGGCGACGATGAAGAAGGGCAGGCGCGCATCCGGCAGCACGATCTTTTCCAGGAAGAGCGCCAGATCGGCTTCGTAGTCGGAAAAGCGGGCGACATGACCGGCGCGGCTGCCTGGTATCAGTCGGTCCGAGCCCCCCTGGCCGCGCCAGTCGAGCGTGGCGACCCAGAGGCCGCGCGCGGTCAGGTCGTTGATCGTCTCGAAGTATTTTTCGATGCACTCGCTGCGCCCACCGAGCAGCACCACCGTGCCCTTGGCCTCGCGCTCCCTCGAACGAAACACGGCATAGCGGATTTTAACCCCGCCGCGACCGTCCATGAAGCCGGCGAAGTGATTTTCCGGAACCGGATTGTCGGCAGTGGCGTGGAGGATGGAATCCATCAAGGCAGGCGATCTCGGATTGGCTATCTGATGGATAGGCGCTGATCCCGCAAGCGTCAAAGAAAAAAGCCGGATGCATGTGGCAACGGGGGTGGCACACATGCAGCCGGCGCAATTTAACCGGGGAGGAAGGGACGTTACGCCCCGGTCGTCGGAAGTTTTCGCTTCCGATGCTGCGGTTCTAGCAGCGCGAAGCTGAACGCTGTCCGAAGTGGTCGTTCATCCACCATTCATCTGACAGGCGTTCCATTCCGAACGCATCAGTTCGTACCAGACCTCGCCGTGCTCGCTGCCGTGGATGGGATCGGGCCAGTCGGCCACAACGGTGCGCGTGTGCTTCATGCCGATCTTTTCCATCACGCGGCGCGAGGCGTGGTTCACCGACATCGTGGTGGCGACGACCGTGTCATAGCGGCAGCTCGCAAAACCCCAGTCGACGAGTGCCGAAGCCCCTTCCGCCGCCAGGCCCTGGCCCCAGTCCATCCAGCGCAGGCGATATCCGAGTTCGGCCAGGCTCTCGTTCTCCGGCCACAGACAAAACCACCCGACGAAGGCGCCCCCGGCGGTGCGACGCGCAGTCCAGACGTAGGGCTCGGTTCCCCTGGGCATGAGGAAGGTGGCGTTCGGATCGGTCCGTTCAGGATCGACGGCGTAGCCGCCGTTGAGGAAACGCATGACGTCCGGATCGCGCTCAAGCGCGATGAAGTCGGCGCGGTCATGCGGGGTGCAAGGACTGAGGGTCAGTTGTGTTGTCTGCAAAACGGTCATCTGTCGAAATTCCCCTCCGGCCGCAGCATCGGCAATCATGCCCCCATTTGTGCCTCGTTCCGGACCTGGATCATATCCGTCCTATTCGTTGAACGGCACTCTTGAACGGTCGCAAAAGCATTCCCATCTCATCTTCACGGGCGCCGAAAGGGTCCGTCGAGGTTTCCGTCGCCAGAAAGGGGCGGAGGCCGGTTGAACCGGGCCGTACCCTTCGGAAATCAGGGGCGGCACTTTGAAAATCGCAATCGTTGCTCTGAAGGAGGACACCATGCGTCACGTCGATTTCTCCCCCCTCTACCGTTCCACCGTTGGTTTCGACCGTCTCTTCACCATGCTCGACAGCCTCGGTCAGCCTGATCAGGCCCAGAGCTATCCGCCCTACAACATCGAGCGCACCGGCGAGACCACCTATCGCATCACCATGGCGGTAGCCGGTTTCGACGAAAGCGAACTGTCGATCGAAGCGCGCGAACATGCGCTGACCGTCAAGGGCGAGAAGAAGGACGAAACGGCTGAGGAAAGCCAGTATCTCTACCGTGGCATTGCCAAGCGCGCCTTCGAGCGCCGCTTCCAGCTCGCCGATCATGTGGAAGTGCGCGCCGCTTCGCTGAAGAACGGCCTTCTCCACATCGATCTTCTTCGCGAGATCCCGGAAGCCGCCAAGCCGCGCCGTATCGAGATTGCGGCCGTCAACCGCGAAGCCAAGCAGATCGAAGCGCAGAACAACTAAGCTCGGGCGCGTCGGAATGAGCAAGGCGGTGCCGCAAGGCACCGCCTTTTTCGTTTCAGAGCGCCGAACGGAAAGTGTCGACGTCGGCCTCGCGCGTCGCAAAGCTGGTGACGAGACGGATCAGGGTTTCGTCGTCGCGCATGGTCGCCTTGAGCTCGGGACCGGCCGGCCAGTCGTAGAAGACGGCGCCTTTGTCCTGCAGGACCTTCATCGCGTCGTTCCTGATGATGACGAAGAGTTCGTTGGAACCCGTCGGCCAGGCGAGGCGGGCCTTTTCGGACCTGGCGAAGCCGCCGGCGAGGCGGGCGGCCATGCTGTTGGAATGGCGCGCGAGCGAGAGCCACAGGTCATCGCGGAAATAGGCGTCGAATTGCGCGGCGATGAAGCGGGATTTCGAAAAGAGCTGGGCGGAGCGCTTGCGCAGAAAATGCATCTGCTGCGCCTTGGCGCGGTCGAAGAGGACGAGGGCTTCGGCACACCAGCAGCCGTTTTTGGTGCCGCCGAAGGAGAGGATGTCGACGCCACGTTTCCACGTCATTTCTGCCGGCGTCGTGCCGAGATTGACAAGGGCATTGGCAAAACGCGCGCCGTCCATGTGCAGCGGCAGGCCGGCTTTTTTCGTAACGTCGGAAAGGGCGGCGATTTCGTCCAGCGAGTAGGCGGTGCCGGCTTCGGTTGCCTGCGTGATGGTCACGGCCATCGGCTGGCCGCCATGCACGAAATCCGGCGGAAAGCGGCCGATTGCGGCGGAGAGCGCATCCGGCGCGATCTTGCCCGCGGGGCCATCGATCGGCACGAGCTTGGAACCCGTCGCGAAAAATTCCGGCGCGTTGCATTCGTCGACATTCACATGCGCCTCGCGGTGGCAGAACACCTGCCCGCCGGGACGGTTGAAGCTTGCCAGCGCAAGCGAATTCGCCGCCGTGCCCGTGCCCACGAAGAAGACGGCGACGTCGCGCTCGAAAATTTCCGAAAAGGTCTTTTCCACACGCTTGTCGAGATCGCTGGTGCCATAGGCGGAAGCGAAGCCACCGGCCGCGTCGACGAGGCTCTTTGCAATGTCGGGATGGGCGCCAGCCCAGTTGTCGGAAGCGAAATACATGCGGTTTCCAGTGCGAATAGGGGCTTCGGAAGGACCATAATGGAGAAATGTCGGCGATCAATCGCCCGAGACGGCCGAAAGCACCATCCTCCCCGAGAATGAAAGGAACGGAAACAATGCGACGCAAGCTCGTAATTTAATTTCAAGTCACCGGGGGTGTGGGCAATTTTTCTTCATGAGGTGGTGATTATTTGGCATGATGGCCTTGCAGGGGAGGGTCGTTTCTGGCATAGAGCTCCTGAAATAGGACAGGGTTGCTGTCCTATTTCGGTCTAGAGACCGAGAAGGCGTCTTTCGCGACCGTGCGAAGGCGCCGAAAACGGCCCGGGCGGGAGCCATTCCCGAAAGCCCGAGGCCTGACGGTCCCGATGATCGCATGCTGATCGGCCGTCCCTTGTGGTCGCATCAGGTTCAGAAACACACGCTCGGTGATCGAGCCTGCCGGAAGGCAGGCGACGACCGCACGGGCGGAAACGATTGTCCGCAGGATGCGGCCCCACAGGAGGAAAGAAAATGGTGAAGACCCAAGCACATGATTTGCGGCAGTCCCGGACGCAGACGACTGCGACGGCCGCCAAAACGCGCGCTTCCGTTCCGGGCCTGCCGAAAAAACAGGGACTCTACGATCCGCGCAACGAGCACGATGCCTGCGGCGTCGGTTTCGTCGCGCATCTGAAAGGCACGAAGTCGCACCAGATCGTCAAGGACGGGCTATTCATGCTCGAAAACCTGACGCATCGCGGCGCCGTCGGCGCAGATCCGCTGATGGGTGACGGTGCAGGCATCCTCGTCCAGATTCCGGACCGCTTCTTCCGCGAGGAGATGGCAAAGCAGGGCATCACCCTGCCGAAGGCGGGCGAATATGCCGTCGGCCACATCTTCATGCCGCAGGACGAGAAGCTGGTCGATCATTTCAAGAAGGTCATCGGAGACGTCGTTGCCGAAGAGGGGCAGATCCTCATCGGCTTCCGCGACGTGCCGGTCGACAATTCCTCTCTTTCCAAAGCGCCCGAGATCGCCGCCACCGAACCGCGTCACGTTCAGGTCTTCGTCGGCGCCGGCCGCGAGGCTGCGACGAACGGAGAGTTCGAGCGCCGTCTCTTCACGCTGCGCAAGGTGATCTCCAACCGCATCTATGACGAATACGAGGGCGAAGAGAGCAACTTCTACCCGGTCTCGCTCTCGTCCACGACCATCGTCTACAAGGGCATGTTCCTCGCCTATCAGGTCGGCGCCTATTACAAGGACCTTGCCGACCCGCGCTTCGAGTCCGCCGTCGCCCTCGTGCACCAGCGCTTCTCGACTAACACCTTCCCGTCGTGGAAGCTCGCGCACCCCTATCGCATGGTCGCCCATAATGGCGAAATCAACACGCTGCGCGGCAACGTCAACTGGATGGCGGCCCGCCAGGCCTCCGTCTCCTCGCCGCTGTTCGGCGAAGACATCACAAAACTCTGGCCTATCTCCTATGAGGGCCAGTCCGACACCGCCTGTTTTGATAACGCGCTCGAATTCCTCGTGCGCGGCGGTTACTCCATGGCCCATGCGGCAATGATGCTGATCCCGGAAGCCTGGTCCGGCAACCAGCTGATGAGCCCCGAGCGCAAGGCGTTCTACGAGTACCATGCCGCCCTGATGGAGCCGTGGGACGGCCCTGCCGCCGTCGCCTTCACGGACGGCCGGCAGGTCGGCGCGATGCTCGACCGCAACGGCCTGCGCCCGGCCCGCTATCTCGTGACCGATGACGATCGCGTCATCCTCGCCTCCGAAGCCGGAACGCTGCCGGTCAAGGAGGAGAGCATCATCAAGAAGTGGCGTCTCCAGCCGGGCAAGATGCTGCTCATCGACATGGAAGAGGGCCGCGTCATCTCCGACGAGGAGGTGAAGTCCGCGCTCGCCGCCAAGCATCCCTATCGTGACTGGCTCGACAACACCCAGATCATTCTGGAAGACCTCGGCCCGGTCGAACCGCGCGCGCTGCGCCGCGACGTCTCGCTGCGCGACCGCCAGCAGGCCTTCGGCTATACCCAGGAAGACACCAGGCTGCTGATGTCGCCGATGGCGACGACGGGGCAGGAGGCGATCGGCTCCATGGGAACGGACACGCCGATCTCGGCCATGTCCGACAAGACCAAGCTGCTCTACACCTATTTCAAGCAGAACTTCGCGCAGGTGACGAACCCGCCCATCGACCCGATCCGCGAGGAACTGGTCATGAGCCTCGTCTCCTTCATCGGCCCGCGCCCGAACCTGCTCGACCATGGCGGTGCGGCCAAGGCCAAGCGCATGGAAGTGCGTCAGCCGATCCTTACCAATGGCGACCTCGAAAAGATCCGCTCCATCGGCCATGTCGAGGATCGCTTCGACACCAAGACGCTGGACTTCACCTATGATGTCTCGCGCGGTGCGGAAAGCATGCCGGAAATGCTCGACCGCCTCTGCGAGCGCGCCGAGCAGGCCGTCGGCAGCGGCTACAACATCATCGTGCTCTCCGACCGCCAGATCGGTCCGGACCGCGTGGCGATCCCCGCACTGCTGGCGACTGCCGCCGTGCACCACCACCTAATCCGCAAGGGTCTGCGCACCTCCGTCGGCCTCGTCGTCGAGACCGGCGAGCCGCGCGAAGTGCACCATTTCTGCCTTCTGGCCGGCTATGGCGCGGAAGCGATCAACCCGTACCTCGCCTTCGATACGCTCACCGACATGCACAAGCGCGGCGAGTTCCCGAAGGAAGTCGACGGGGAGGAGATCGTCTACCGCTACATCAAGGCGATCGGGAAGGGCATCCTGAAGGTCATGTCCAAGATGGGCATCTCGACCTACCAGTCCTATTGCGGTGCGCAGATTTTTGACGCCATCGGCCTGTCGTCCGAGCTAGTCGACCAGTTCTTCTTCGGCACGGCGACGACCATCGAGGGCATCGGCCTCGATGCGATCGCGCAGGAAACCTTCAACCGCCACAAGGCCGCTTTCGGCCGCGATCCGCTGCTCGCCAACACGCTCGATATCGGCGGTGAATATGCCTACCGCATGCGCGGCGAAGAGCATGCCTGGACGCCCGACGTCATCGCCTCGTTGCAGCATGCGGTGCGCGGCAACGCCGCCGATCGCTACAAGGAGTTCGCCGAGCTGGTGAACGCCTCGTCGCTGCGCATGAACACGATCCGCGGCCTGTTCTCCATCAAGGGCGCGGAAGCGGCCGGCCGCAAGCCTGTTGCCATCGACGAGGTCGAGCCGGCGGTCGACATCGTCAAGCGCTTCTCGACAGGCGCCATGTCCTTCGGCTCGATTTCCCGCGAGGCCCACACGACGCTCGCCATCGCCATGAACCGGATCGGCGGCAAGTCGAACACCGGCGAGGGCGGCGAGGAGGCCGACCGTTACCTGCCACTGGCGGACGGTTCCGCCAACCCCGAGCGCTCGGCGATCAAGCAGGTCGCATCCGGCCGTTTCGGCGTGACGACGGAATATCTCGTCAATGCGGACATGTTGCAGATCAAGGTCGCGCAGGGCGCCAAGCCCGGCGAAGGCGGCCAGCTGCCCGGTCACAAAGTGGATGCGACGGTCGCGAAAACCCGTCACTCCACGCCGGGCGTCGGCCTCATCTCGCCGCCGCCGCACCATGACATCTATTCGATCGAGGATCTGGCCCAGCTCATCTACGACCTGAAAAACGTCAACCCCGAGGCCGATATCTCGGTCAAGCTCGTCTCGGAAGTCGGCGTCGGCACGGTTGCCGCCGGTGTCGCCAAGGCGCGTGCGGATCATATCACGATCGCCGGCTTCGACGGCGGCACGGGTGCGTCGCCGCTCACCTCGCTGAAACATGCCGGTTCGCCCTGGGAAATCGGCCTTGCCGAAACGCACCAGACGCTCGTGCTGAACAAGCTGCGTTCGCGCATCGCCCTTCAGGTCGACGGAGGCCTGAAGACCGGCCGCGACGTCGTCATCGGCGCGCTGCTCGGTGCCGACGAGTTCGGCTTTGCCACCGCGCCGCTGATTGCTGCCGGCTGCATCATGATGCGCAAGTGCCACCTCAACACCTGTCCGGTCGGCGTTGCGACGCAGGACCCGGTCCTGCGCAAGCGCTTCAAGGGCGCGCCTGAGCATGTCATCAACTACTTCTTCTTCGTTGCCGAAGAGGTGCGCGAAATCCTGGCGTCGCTCGGCGTTCGTTCGCTGAACGAGATCATCGGCGCCTCGGAACTGCTCGAGAAGGAGACGATGATCTCGCACTGGAAGGCCAACGGTCTCGATTTCAGCCGCATCTTCCACAAGGTCGATGCGCCGAAGGAGGCGACCTACTGGACCGAGCGGCAGAACCACCCGATCCACGACGTGCTCGACCGCAAGCTGATCGAGCAGGCGAAGCCCGCACTCGAGGCGAAGACGCCCGTGGCCTTCGAGGTCGACATCAAGAACGTCGACCGTTCGGCGGGCGCGATGCTCGCCGGCGAGGTCGCCAAGCGCTACGGCTTCAAGGGCCTGAAGGACGACACGATCTCCGTGAAGCTGCACGGTACGGCCGGCCAGTCCTTCGGCGCGTTCCTGGCGCGCGGCATCACCTTCGATCTGGTGGGTGCCGGCAACGACTATGTCGGCAAGGGCCTGTCGGGTGGCCGCATCGTCGTGCGTCCGCCAGAGGGCAACCGCGCGGTGCCGCATGAATCGATCATCGTCGGCAACACGGTGCTCTACGGCGCGATCTCAGGCGAGTGCTACTTCAACGGCGTGGCTGGCGAGCGTTTCGCCGTGCGCAACTCCGGTGCCGTCGCGGTCGTCGAGGGCGTGGGCGACCATGGCTGCGAATACATGACCGGCGGCGTCGTCGTCGTCATCGGCCAGACCGGCCGCAACTTCGCGGCGGGCATGTCGGGCGGCGTCGCCTATGTGCTGGATGAGGAGGGTGATTTCGCCCGTCGCTGCAACATGGCGATGGTCGAACTCGAACCGGTGCCGGAAGAAGACGACATGCTGGAGAAGCTGCACCACCACGGTGGCGACCTCATGCACAAGGGCATGGTCGACGTGTCCGACGACATGACGCGCCATGACGAGGAGCGGCTTTATCAGCTCGTCTCGAACCACCTGCACTATACGGGCTCGCCGCGGGCCAAGGAGATCCTCGACCAGTGGGCCGAGTATCGTCCGAAATTCCGCAAGGTGATGCCGGTCGAGTACCGCCGCGCGCTCGAAGAGATGGAGCGCATGAGGATGGGGGTCGCTGCCGAATAAGGCAGCGGTCCATCTCCCTTCACTGACCGGTTGCGCGAAAGCGAAATCCGGATCGAATTCATCTTAACCGGCGCGACAGCGGAGCTGCGCACCGGTCCGGGGCCGCGAGGCACCGTCTTGAGCAAGGAATATTGACGTGGGCAAGGTAACTGGTTTCATGGAAATCGACCGGCAGGTGGCGAAGTATCAGCCGGCCTCCGACCGCATCCGCCATTTCCGCGAATTCACCATCCCGATGTCGGACCCCGAGGTCCAGAAGCAGGCCGCGCGCTGCATGGATTGCGGCATTCCCTATTGCCACGGCCCGACCGGGTGTCCGGTTCACAACCAGATCCCGGACTGGAACGATCTCGTCTACAACGGCAACTGGGAAGACGCGATCCGCAACCTGCATTCGACCAACAACTTCCCGGAATTCACCGGCCGCGTCTGCCCCGCACCCTGCGAGGAGGCCTGCACGCTGAATCTCGAGGATGCGCCTGTTTCCATCAAGACCGTCGAGCAGGCGATCGCCGACAAGGCCTATGAGATGGGCTACATCGTGCCGCAGCCGGCAACGGTGAAGACCGGCAAGAAGGTTGCTATCATCGGCTCCGGCCCCTCTGGCATGGCGGCTGCCCAGCAGCTCGCCCGCGCCGGCCACGAAGTCCATCTCTACGAGCGCGAATCCAAGGCCGGCGGTCTGCTGCGCTACGGCATTCCGGACTTCAAGATGGAGAAGAACTTCATCGACCGCCGTGTCGACCAGATGCGCGGCGAGGGTGTGACCTTCCATTACGGCGTCAATGTCGGCGTCGACAAGCCGATGGACGAGATGCTCGCCGAGCATGACGCTGTTCTCTACTGCGGCGGCTCCGAAACCCCGCGCGATGCCGGCATTCCGGGTGTCGAGTTTGCCGGTGTGCATGATGCCATGCCCTATCTCGTGCAGCAGAACCGCCGCGTCGGCCGCGAGAACATCGACAGCGTCGGCTGGCCGTCCGATCCGATTCTGGCCGGCGGCAAGCATATCGTCGTCGTCGGTGGTGGCGATACCGCGTCCGACTGCGTCGGTACGGCGTTCCGCCAGGGTGCCGTGAAGGTCACCCAGCTCGATATCCGCCCGCAGCCGCCGGAAAAGGAAGACAAGCTCGCCGTCTGGCCGTTCTGGGCGACGAAGATGCGCACCTCCTCCTCGCAGGCCGAAGGCGCCGTGCGCGAGTTCCAGGTCGGCACGCTCGAATTCGTCGGCGACGAGGACGGCGTCCTGACCGGGGTGAAGTGCTGCCAGGTGGATGACCGCCGCAAGCCGATCGCCGGCACGGAGTTCATCATCAAGGCCGATCTCGCCTTCATCGCCATCGGCTTCCGCGGTCCGTTCACGGACAGCGTGCTGAAGGACCTTGGCGACAAGCTTGCGATCAACACTGACAAGCGCGGCTCGTCCAACGTCATCGCCAACGAGCGTGACTACAAGACCTCGGTCGACAAGCTCTGGACCGCCGGCGACGTGCGCCGGGGCCAGTCGCTGGTCGTCTGGGCGATCCGCGAGGGCCGTCAGGCCGCCCGTGCCATCGACGAGGCGCTGATGGGCGCGACCACGCTGCCGCGCTAAGCTACTAAAAACGTGAAAAGGGCGCGCCGGGAAACCGGCGCGCCCTTTTATTTTGCGCAGTGTGTTCTCAGACGAAGAGGAAATCCGAAGCGGAGAGCTCGGAGAACTTGGTGTCTTCGAGACGCAGTTCGTGCTTGCCGAAGTCGAGTACGAGGTCTTCGCCGCCGTCAGCGGTGCGGACGAATTTCGAGAGATCGGAGAACGTCGAAGCGCCGAGAGACTTGCCAAGCTCGATCGTGTCGTCGCCGGCCTTGAAGTCTTCGATTTCCGTCTTGCCCGTTCTGAAAACGAAAGTGTCGCGACCGGCGCCGCCTTCGAGTTCGTTCACGCCCGTGTCGCCGTCGAGGCGGTCATTGCCGGCACCGCCATCCAGTTCATCGTTGCCTCTGCCACCCGACAGATGATCGTTGCCTGCGCCGCCATTCAGCTCATCATTGCCGTCGCCGCCGTGGAGCTTGTCGTTACCGCTGTCGCCGTTCAGTACGTCGTTGCCACCGAGGCCCTTGATCGTGTCGTTGCCAGCGCCGCCGGAGATAGTGTTGGCCTTAGCGTTGCCCGTAAGGGTGTCGTTACCCGAGAGCGCATCCTTCGGCTCGGTCGTGCCGACATTCTTGAAGGAGAAGTGGCTGGCCTTGAGGCCCGAAAGCTGGGTATCCTCCAGCGTCAGCGTGTTTCCGTTGCCGAAATCGAAGCGCACGTCTTCGCCGCCATCGACCACTTTCGCGGTCTTCATCAGGTCGGCATAGGACGTGATGCCGAGTTTGGTGTCGATGACGATCTTGTCGTCGCGGGTGGAGAAGTCGTCGATCTCGTCACGGCCGCTGGAGAAGACGAAAGTATCGCGACCGGCGCCGCCACTCAACTCGTCATTGCCCGTGCCGCCATGCAGCCAGTCGTCGCCCGCGCCGCCTTCGAGATCGTCATCACCACCATACCCGAACAGCTTGTCGTTGCCGGCGTAGCCGTGGATGTCGTCAGCGGTGGACTTGCCCTTGAGCGTGTTGGCAGCGGAGGTGCCGGTGATCTTTGCCATGAGAGTTTTCCTTTCTAAATGATGGTCTGGGGATGGAAGGGATCAGTGCTTGCGCTCGAGGCGCAGGATTTCGCCGGTGTAGCCATCGATCTTGGCTTCGCTGACGATGTTCTTGGGGTCGATCACCGTCGCCTCGAAATGACCGTCGTCCATCTCGATCTCGCGGATCGCATAGCCCTTGGCCGAGAGCTCGGTGACCACCTGTTCCAGCGTCTTGCGGCTGGGTGTGGTCTCGGCCGTCGCAGGTGTGGCAATGGCGAGGCCGGCGAGGCTCGCGGCAAGAAGGCCGATCGTTCTGATACGCATTGGCAGGTCCTTTCCTGTGATGTCGGAAAGGGGTTTGCCATGTGACGCCTGTCGCTTCCCTGACAGCGCCTGTCAGCGAATTGTCAGCTTCAGTCGCGTATGACGTGCACCATGATCAAGAAGCTCCTTTCCCCCCTCCCGACGGCCCTCGTCTTTCTGCTTGCCTTCTCGCTGGCACCCTCTATCGGCGCACCGGTGGACAACAGTGACGACGATGACGATGCGCTGGAGCACGAACAGGCCCGGCTGGCGCTCGAACAGGGCCTCGTGCGTCCGCTGGAGGAGATCATCGCGGAGGCGCGCAAGCA
The DNA here is from genome assembly GCF_024704725.1 of Shinella sp. CPCC 101442. Taxonomy (GTDB): domain Bacteria; phylum Pseudomonadota; class Alphaproteobacteria; order Rhizobiales; family Rhizobiaceae; genus Shinella. Next base: position 69,737 of record NZ_JALIQS010000005.1, read on the forward strand.
TGTTCAGGGCGATCTGATCGAAGTGGAGCTTGAGCGCGAGGACGGGCGCTATATATACGAACTGGAATTCATCCAGCCGTCCGGCCAGATCATCGAGCTGCAGCTCGATGCCAAGTCGATGGCGATCATCGAGGACGATGCCGACTGATGCGCCTGTTACTCGTCGAGGACGATGCCCGCATCGCGGCCGACATTTCCGCTGTGCTGACGGGAGCCGGCTACACGGTGGAGACCGCGTCCGACGGCGAGGACGCCTGGTTCCGCGGCGATACGGAAGATTACGACCTCATCGTGCTGGATCTCGGCCTGCCGGGCCTGGATGGCATGTCCGTGCTGAAACGCTGGCGCGGCAACGGCCGCCATATGCCGGTGCTGGTGCTGACGGCGCGGGGCAGCTGGGCCGAGCGCGTCGAGGGCATCGATGCTGGCGCTGACGACTATCTCCCCAAGCCGTTCCAGTTCGAGGAATTGCTCGCGCGCTCGCGTGCGCTTATCCGCCGTTCCGTCGGGCATGGCGCGGCGACGATCGCCGTCGGGCCGCTGACGATCGACACCCGGGCCATGCGCGTCAGCGTCAATGGCGTGCCGCAATCGCTGACACCGCTCGAATACCGTCTCGTCAGCTATCTCGGCCACCACCGGGATCGCATCGTGCCGCCGACGGAATTGCAGGAGCATCTCTACGGCGACGATTTTTCGCGCGACGCCAATGCGCTTGAGGCGCTGGTCGCGCGGTTGCGCAAGAAGCTGGGTGCTGTGGCGATCGGCACGCGCCGGGGCTTCGGCTACTATATGGGCGAAAGCGCGCCATGACGCGCCGCTCCCTGCGCCTGCGGCTCGCGCTTGCGGGCGCTGCCTCCATCGTGGCCGCCCTCGTGGCGGCTTTCTTCGTTCTTTCCACCCTGTTCGAGCGGCATGTGGAGCGGCGCATCGGCGCCGAGCTCGTTCTGCATCTCAACCAGATCATCGCCGGCATCGCCGAGCAGCCGGGCTCGGCGCTCGATCTCGTCAAGCCGCCGGTCGATCCGCGATTCGACCGCCCGCTCTCCGGTCTCTATTGGCAGATCGAGGGCGAGGGAAAGCGTCTGCGCTCCCGTTCGCTGTGGGACGATGTGCTCGCCCTGCCGGATATCGCAGTCGGCGGCGTCCATATGGAAACCGTTGCCGGTCCCGGTGAGGCCACACTCCTTCTGGTCGAGCGCGCGGTGGTGACCTCGGCGCGGGCTGGCGCAAAGCCGCTGCGGGTTGCGGTTGCCATCGACCGGTCTGACATTTCCCGTGCGACCGATGAATTCGAGGCCGATCTTCTGCCCTATCTCCAGGCGCTTGCGGTTCTGCTGCTGGCGGCGAGCCTTGTGCAGATCGTCGTCGGCCTCAGGCCTCTGGCAACGCTTACACAGCGTCTTTCCGCCATCCGCGTCGGCAAGGCGGAGCGGCTGGGAAGCGACTTCCCGGATGAGGTTCTGCCACTGACCGGAGAGGTGGATGCGCTTCTGCAATCGCGCGAAAACCAGCTGCGCAAGGCGCGCGAACGCGCGGCCGATCTGGCGCATGGCTTCAAGACGCCGCTGCAGATCTTGTCCGGCGATGTGTTGCGGCTGCGCGAGCGCGGTGAGGAGGGCGTCGCGCGCGATATCGAGGCGATCATCCTGCGCATGCGCCGCCATGTGGACCATGAAATGGCGCGCGCCCGGCAGGCCGAGCGCGGCCACACGGCCCGCAGCGATCTCGGCCGCGTTGCCGGGCAGGTGGTGAGCGTCGTCTCGCGTACGCCGGCGGGCCGCGACCTTGACTGGCAGCAGGAGATCGAGCCGGGACTTCTTTTGCGGATCGACGCCGAGGATTTGGCGGAAATCCTCGGCAGCCTGGCGGAAAACGCTGCCCGCTATGCACGCACGACCGTCTGCATTTCCGGCAGGGCAGACGAGGGCATCGCGATCATCGAGGTCACCGACGATGGCCCCGGCATACCGGAAAGCGAGATCGGCTTCGTGCTGAAGCGCGGCGGCCGCCTGGACACGACCAGCGAGGGCGCGGGATTGGGGCTCGCCATCGTCGAAAGCTTCGTCGAAGAGGCGAACGGTACGCTTCTGCTCGAGAACCACAATCCCGGCCTCCGCGCCCGGATCACTCTGCCGCGGATTGTCGCTTAGAGAATTTCCAGCAAAAGTGCGAAGCGGTTTTGCGTCCGGAAATACGACAGAACAGGAGCTTGGAACCTTTTCGCGATTCGAAGAAAAGCGGAAAGGCTCCAGGTCAGGGTGTCGCGGTTTTCTTCACGCTGAAATCATCGACGCGGCCGAGTGGCGCATCGGCGATTTCGCCTTTCTCGACCAGCTTTTCGCGCAGGCTCTTGCCATTGCCCTTGATAACGGTGCCGCCGAGCAATGCGGTGCCGCTGTCGAGCGCGGGGTCGGACAGGCCGATGGGCTGCGTCTTGGTGATTTCCGTGTCTTCCGTCGATGGCGTCGCGACGATGAGATCCTTCAGGTCGCCCTGCTGGCTGACGCCGCTGGCGGCATCGCCGAGCACGCGGCGAATCTCCTTCTCCACATAGAAGGCCAGCTTGCGTTTGCCGGCCTTGGTGAAGTTGATGCCGTCGGAGCCGCGCAGGCGCACCTGCTGGCCGTTGATATCGGAGCCCGATGTGACGAACTTGCCGTTCTCGTCGACGAAGCCGTCCCAGATATCGATGAACTCGCCGCCGGCCTTTTCCACGCCGGCGCGGTAGAGATTGTTCAGCGTCGTCATGTCCGCCGTCTGTGCTGAGGACTGAAAGGCGGGCATGCCGATCCACAGAAGCGGCTTGCCGTCCTTGCGCGCGAGGCCCGCAATGCGATCGACCCTGGCCTCGTATTCCCTGGTCCACGCTTCGGAGCGGAACTTTTCCTTCTGGCCGGCCACGGTCATCTGCTGGCGGTCGTTGGCGCCCATGCTGACGACGACGAGGGCGGGCTTCGTTTCGGACAGGAGGCCCGGCAACGAGGTGGGCCAGTCGTAATAGTCGTCGCGCACGATGCCGGAGGAACCGTTCGTACGGCGCTCGACGACGATGCCGGGTGTCGCCTCGAAAGCTGCGATCAGGCCTTCGCCAAGACTGCCGGCGATGAAATCGCCGACGACGAGCACGACCTTTGCGTCCGGCGTTTTTTCGACGGCGGCAGGTTCGGGTTTTGCCGCAACGGCGCTCGCCTGCTTCTTCTTGCGGTTGACCGTGCGGGGCTTCCTGATCGGCTGCTCGGGCTCGATCTCCTGACGCTTCGGCGAGCCGAAGAGAAGCTGGAGGATGGACTTGCGCTGGACGCGTTCCTGGGCACTGGAGGGCGCGGCCGGCATCATCACGCTTGCCGCAACGGCAAAAGCGAGGGTGAGGCGCGCAATCCGGATCATCGTCATGCTCATCGCGATTGTCTCTCGTCTTCTCCGCGATCCTGCTGGAGCGCGGTGGCGGCATGATGGCAAAAGCTGGAGGCCAGCGGAAGCGCTTCAATGCAAAAGGGGCGCCGAAGCGCCCCAATTTCCGTTACCGCCGAGGTTATCGGCGCAGAGCCTTCAAGAGCTTCTGGCTTGGTTCGCCATCGGTATCCATGCCCATGCGGTTCTGGAAGGCCTGGATCGCGGCCTTGGAGCCGGAACCGAAATTGCCGTCGACCTCGCCTTCATAATAGCCGAGCTCCTTCAGGCGCGTCTGCAACTCGAACTTTTCCGTCATGTCGAGCGTGCCGTCCGGACGCGGCCAGCGCTGCTTGACGCCGGTGTAGCCGGCAATCTGGTCGGCCAGCATGCCGACGCCCATGGCGTAGGAATCCGACGCGTTGTAGCGCTTGATGACGAAGAAGTTCTTGGTCATCAGGAAACCCGGTCCGCCATTGGCCGGCAGTTTCAGCTCGGCGCGGTCGGAGCCGTTCTTGAAGCCGCTGCCGTTCGGACGCAGGAAGCCGAGCTTGGCCCACTGGGCGAGCGTCTTGGTCTGGCCGGAATATTTGCTGCCGCCCGTGGGTACGACGATCTCGTATCCCCAGGTCTTGCCGCCCTGCCAGCCGTTCTTGGCAAGCAGGTTGGCGGCCGTCGCCAGCGCATCCGGGACGGAGTTCCAGATATCGCGGTGGCCGTTGCCGTCGGCGTCGATGGCATAGAGCAGGTAGCTCGTCGGGATGAACTGGGTGTGGCCCATGGCGCCGGCCCAGGAGCCGGTCATGTCGCCGGCGGCGATATCGCCGCGCTGGATGATCTTGAGGGCGGCGACCAGCTGGGTGCGGGCATACTTCCCGCGCTTCTTGTCGGCATAGGCAAGCGTTGCCAGTGCGCGGGGCACATAGTGCAGCCGGTCGTCCTTCTTCAGGACCTCGCCATAGTTCGATTCCATCGACCAGATGGCGAGCAGGATATTGCGATCGACGCCGAAATGGCGCTCGAGGGCTGCAAGCGTGCGGCCATGTTTGGCGGCCATTTCCTGGCCGATGCGCACCGTATACGGGTTGACGCGCGAATCGAGATAATCCCAGATCTTGTGCTTGAATTCCGGCTGGTAGGCCGCCTTTTCGAGTACGTCGGGATCGGGCGTCTTCACGCCGGAGAAGGCGCGCTGGTAGGTCGATTTGCTGATGCCGGCGTCCGACGCCGTCTGGTAGAAGTCGGCGATCCATTTCTGGAAGCCGGCATCGGCACGGGCGGCGGTCGCCTGGGCGAAAAGCCCTGCCGAGAGGAAAAGGGTAAGCGCAGATCGGCGCAGAACGGTCTTCAGATTCTGTGTCATCGGCTGTCGTGTCCGTTTCTCAAATTTCGGTACGATGGCGCGGAACCACCGGCTGAACGCAAAACTTATAAAAACGAAGTCAACAAATTCTTTACCATCAAACTTTTGTCTCGTCTCTCTTTGCAAAAAAATAGTAATTCGATTCTAATTCCACACATATGGACCCCGGCCATGAAGGCGACGGGCTCGAAGAGGTGAAGAATGTCGCAGACACGTAAGGTTCGCAAAGCAGTGTTTCCAGTGGCCGGTCTCGGCACCCGCTTCCTTCCCGCCACCAAGGCCGTGCCGAAGGAAATGCTGACCGTCGTGGACAAGCCGGTCATCCAGTACGTCGTCGACGAGGCGATGGATGCCGGGATCGAACATCTCATCTTCGTCACCGGCCGCTCCAAGGCGGTCATCGAGGACTATTTCGACATCCAGGTCGAGCTGGAGCAGACGCTGCGCCAGCGCAACAAGACGGCCGAGCTGACGCTGCTGGAAAGCATCCTTCCGGTCGCGGGTTCGACGAGCTTCACCCGCCAACAGGAGCCGCTCGGTCTCGGCCATGCCGTCTGGTGTGCCCGCGAACTCGTCGGCAACGAACCTTTCGCGCTGTTGCTGCCGGACATGATCATGAAGGCCGAGAAAGGCTGTATGAAGGGCATGGTCGAGCTTTTCGAGCATAGCGGTGCAAACGTCATCGCGGTGGAAGAATGTGCGCCCGATCAGGCGCATAAATACGGTATCGTCGGCGTCGGCGACAAGGTCGGCGATGGTTTCGCCATTACCAAGATGGTCGAGAAGCCGGCGCCAGGCACTGCGCCCTCCAACTTCTTCATCAACGGCCGCTACATCCTCCAGCCGGAGATCTTCCCGATTCTTGCCAATCAGGAACGCGGCGCCGGCAACGAGATCCAGCTGACGGATGCCATGGTGCGGCTTGCCAATGACCAGCAGTTCGCCGCCTATCACTTCCGCGGCGAGACCTATGACTGTGGCGCCAAGGACGGCTTCATTCTTGCCAATATCGCCTTTGCGCTGGCGCGCGCCGATATCCGCCCGTCCGTCGAAGGTCCGTTGCGCGAGCTCGTCGCCAGCCTGAAATAATCAGCGGCGCAGAACCAGGCCGATGCCGGCGCGCGTGACGCCGGTGTCGGATGCGTTTGCCTGGCGCGTCAGCTCGTAGGAGACGTCGCCGGTCATGGCGAGCCAGCGATTGATGTTCCATGTCAGACCGGTGCCGACGAGATAGATGTTCTGGTCGGGACCCAGGGCTGCCGGCAGGTTGCGCCACGTATAGGCGGCGCTGAGGCGGGCGACGAGATTGTCGCGCAGTTCATGCGTCAGTTCGGCATTGGCCGCATAGCTCACATAGCCGCTCTGGCCGCCAGCCGTCGACGGTTCGATCTGCGTCTGCAGGCCGAGCCTGAGATCCGTGCCGCGTTGCGGCGACCAGAAGACGGAGCCGTCGACCGTCAGGGCGCGGATTGCGTCGAGGTCGTTGTCGTCGAAGGAGGCCTGTTCGTAACCGACGCCGAGATCGCCACGCAGTTTTTCGCCGAGGTCCACCTCCACGCCTGCCCGGCCGCCCAGCGTCGTAGCCGACCGTTCGTAGCCGAGCGGATCGGTCTTGTCGTCATAGAACGAGCGTCCGACGGAGGCTTCCAGATAGGGAATGAGGGCGGGGGAAAGTTCGTAACCGATGCGACCCGTCACGGTCGCTTCGGTATAGTTGCGGTAGGAAAGGTCGAGCTTGCTGCCGTTGCTGAGCGTCGCAGAACCATAGGTGCGGCGCTCGATTTCGGTGCCGAGCGTGCCGCGGATGAGACCGAAATCGCGCGTGACGCGCGCGCCGCCCGTCAGGGTCTGCACGCCGGACTGGGCGCTGGCCCCGTCGACGGCGTTGGGCTCGCTCGAGCTTTCCCGCTCGAAGGCGTACCCGCCGGTAATATTGACGATCGTATCGTCGCTGAGGTCGAGCCTGAGGTCACCGTTGATGCGCAACTGCGGCTCGGTTTCGCCGGTGCCGCTGAGATTGCGCTGATAGATACCGTCGGCATCGATGGTGAGCTGGTGACGCGACCAGTCCGACGTCAGCGAACCCCGGATGCCGGTCTGCGAGAAGGCGCGGCTCGTCGAGGTGCTGCCGGTGCGGTTTCGCTCGTAGCCGAGGCCCTGCGTCAGGGAGGGCTTGAGTACGAAGGTGCCGAGGCGGATGCCGGTCGGCTCATAGGGATCGTCGTCGGGGCTGCGCACATTGTCGATGGTCCCCTCCGCCAGGTTCAGGCGCTCGGCTTCCGGATCGGTGCGCCGGATCGCTCCGGTCAGATCGTCGTCGGCCACCTCGGCCTGCTGGTCGGCGGAAAGCACAGGCTGCGCCGGCGTCGCGTCCGCGGCTGTGACGTTCGTGGCCGTGCCCGTCTGGGTCGGGAGCGGGGTGCTGAAAGTATCGGCGGTGCCGGTGCCCGTCGCATCCTGGGCAAGGGCGGGCATGGCTGCAAGCATCGTCCCGGCGAGCAGAAGCCCGGCGAGACGCCGCGACTGGCGGGACAGGGCTGTCCCGCGATCCATTCCGTGTACCTCTGCCATGATTGCGGCCTGCGATCTTTCCGAATTTCCTAAGCGAACGTAAACCGTTGTGGTTAACGCTTGGTTGAGACGGTGCAGATTCACCTGCCGTAACGGGCTGCCTTCATTCGTGCATGGACAATGATAGACAAACGGTCTAACGAGGCCGAATGATCAAGAGACAGGCAAAAGTTGACGGCAACGGCGCTATCGCGTCCGCAATCCGCACCGTCGAAACCGAAAAAGCCGGGCTTGTTGCCCTTTCGGCTGCGCTCCAGGGCGGGCTTTACGACGCGTTCTGCGAGGCGGTGCGCTTGATCGGCGATATCAGCGGGCGCGTCGTGGTGACCGGCATCGGCAAGTCCGGCCATATCGGCGCGAAGATCGCGGCGACCTTCGCCTCGACCGGAACCCCGTCCTTCTTCGTGCATCCCGTCGAAGCCAATCATGGCGATCTCGGCATGATCGCGCGCGACGACGTCATCCTTGCCATGTCGTGGAGCGGCGAAAGCGCGGAGCTTCAGGGCATCATCAACTATTCCCGCCGCTTCCAGATCCCGCTGATCGCCATCACCTCCGGCGAACGCTCGGCGCTGGCGCGCGAGGCGGACACGCTTCTGTTGCTGCCGAAGGAACAGGAAGCCTGCCCGCATGGCCTTGCGCCGACGACGTCAACGCTGATGCAGCTTGCGCTCGGCGATGCGCTTGCGGTTGCCCTGCTGGAAGCCCGCGGCTTCAGTGCGACGGATTTCAAGACCTTCCACCCCGGCGGCAAGCTGGGGGCGAGCCTCTCGCATGTCGGCGATATCATGCACAGCGGCGAGAACATGCCGTTGGTGGCTCTCGGCACGTCAATGCCGGATGCCGTCATGACGCTGGCCCAGAAGCGTTACGGCTGCGTCGGTGTCGTCAACGAGGAAGGCATCCTCGTCGGCATCGTCACGGACGGCGATATCGCGCGCAACCTGACGCGCAACCTCGCCGAACTTGACGTCGACGACGTGATGACGCGCAATCCCAAGACGGTGAAGCCCGCGACGCTGGCGACATCGGCTCTCGGCCTGCTCAACCAGCACAACATTTCCGCGCTGCTTGTCACCGACGAGGCGTTCCGCCCCGTCGGGGTCGTGCACTTCCACGACCTGCTCAGGATCGGCGTCGCCTGATCCCTATAGCGGCTCGACCGTGAGATCGCGGCCATTGCTGGCCGTGACCCGCACGCGCGTGCCAACCGGCAGGTCCGGGCCCTGAACGCTCCACATCGTATCGTCGAGACGGATACGGCCGCGCCCTTCGGCGATCGGCTGCTCCAGCGTCGCCGTCCGCCCGACAAGGCTCTGGCCGCGCTGGTTGAGATGCGGCTGGTCGGAGGTTTGGCCGCGCGTGCTGACGATGCGCCGGCCAACGAGAGCGGCGACCAGCGACAGGACCGCGAAGACCAGCCACTGCGCCTGCCACGTCCAGAATGCCGCGTCCCACAGCAGCAGCGAGAGCGCGCCGGTGACAATCGCCGCAATGCCGATCCAGACGAGGAAGACGCCGGGCATCAGCACTTCGAGGATCAGGAGCACGATACCGAGCACCCACCAGGCCCAGGGGCCGAGTTCCGTGACGATGCGCTGGATCATGCTCAGCTTCCCTGCGGCGTATCGAACGGATTGCGGAAGGCGGGCGTTGACGCGGTGGTCGTCGTCGCCGACGTCGTCTGGCGGGCACGGGGCGTGTTTACGGGCTGTGCGGAGCCACCGTCACCAAACACCTCCCGCGCGATGGCGCCGATACCGCCGAGCGAGCCGACCAGCGCGGAGGCTTCCATCGGCATCAGCACGATCTTCGAGTTCGGCGCCTTGCCGATTGCCGCCATGGCTTCGGTGTATTTCTGCGCGACGAAATAGTTGATCGCCTGCACATTGCCGGCGGCGATGGCTTCCGACACCATCTTCGTCGCCTTGGCTTCGGCTTCGGCAAGACGCTCGCGGGCTTCGGCGTCGCGGAACGCGGCTTCGCGCTGGCCTTCGGCCTCGAGGATCGCGGATTGCTTGGCACCTTCGGCGCGCAGAATCTGCGCGTTGCGCGCACCTTCCGCCTCCAGAACCTGCGCACGCTTTTCGCGCTCGGCCTTCATCTGCCGGCCCATCGAATCGACGAGATCCTTCGGCGGTGCGATGTCCTTGATCTCGACGCGGGTGATCTTGATACCCCAGGGATTGGCGGCCTCGTCGACGACGCGCAGCAGCTTGTCGTTGATCACATCGCGGTTGGACAGAAGCTCGTCGAGATCCATCGAGCCCATGACCGAGCGGATGTTGGTCATGGTGAGGTTGAGGATGGCGTTTTCGAGATTGGCGACCTGATAGGCCGCCTGGGCCGGGTTCAGAACCTGATAGAAGGCGACGCCATCGGCCGCGACGCTCGCATTGTCGCGGGTGATGACTTCCTGCGTCGGGATGTCGAGCACCTGCTCCATCACGTTCATCTTCGCGCCGATGCGGTCGATGAACGGGACGATGAGGTTGAGGCCGGGTTCAAGGGTGCGCGTGTAGCGACCGAAGCGCTCCACCGTGTACTGATAACCCTGCGGGATGGTTTTGATCCCGGCAAAGAGGATGAGGATGACAAGCACCACGAGGGCGATGACGACGATATCCAGTCCGGCCAGTTCCATATTCTTTCTCCCGAGCAATCAACAGTGCGGCGCCACTTTAAGGAATACGGCCCGCGACGCCAGTCTATTTGGATGGGAGAAGGATTTATCCCGGCTCAGATCCAGCCGGCGAGTTCGCGGCGCACGACCTTCTCCAGCACGGCCATGCCCTCGGGGCTGTCGTTCAGGCAGGGAATGTGGGCGAATTTCTCGCCGCCATTGTGCAGGAAACTTTCCGCCGCCTGTTCGGCGATCTCTTCCAGCGTTTCAAGACAATCGGAAACGAAGCCGGGATTGAGCACGGCGATGCGCTTGATGCCGTCCTGCGCGAGCTTTTCGACCGTCTTGTCGGTATAGGGTTGCAACCACTCCTCAGGTCCGAAGCGGGACTGGAAGGTGATCATCAGCTTTTCTTCAGACCAGCCGAGCCGTTCGCGCAACAGGCGCGCGGTCTTCTGGCACTGGCAATAATAGGGGTCGCCCTTCTCGAAATAGCTCTGCGGAATGCCGTGGAAGGAGGTCAGCACGCGCTCGGGCTCCCAGTCGAGCGTCGCCAGATGCTTTTCGATGGAGACGGCGAGCGCGTCGATATAGGTCGGATCGTCGTGATAGGGCGGCACGGTGCGCAGCGCCGGCTGCCAGCGCTGCTTGAGCAGGAATTCGAAAGCCTTGTCGTTGACGGTCGCCGTCGTCGCTGCCGCATATTGCGGATAGAGCGGGAAGATGAGGATGCGCTCGCAGCCCTGCTTCTGGAGGTACTCCATGCGCGAGGCGATCGACGGCTGGCCGTAGCGCATGGCCCAGTCGACGACGACGTGGGCATGCTCGGCAAGCGAGGCCGCCATCAACTCTGCCTGGCTGCGGGTATAGGTGCGCAGGTAGCTTTCGTTCCTGTCCTTGTTCCAGATCGTCTCATAGGCCTTGCCGACCTTGCCGGGGCGCGTGTTGAGAACGATGCCGAACAGGATCGGATACCAGGCGATCTTCGGCCATTCGATGACGCGCTTGTCCGTCAGGAATTCCTTCAGGTAACGCCGCATGGACGTATAGTCGGTCCCGTCGGGCGTGCCGAGATTGACGAGCAGGACGCCGACCTTGCCGTGCTTGACGGGTGGATGGCTGGCGGGCTTGGCGGTGATGTCCTGCATGTCTCGGTCCAGTGCGTGCGGTTGGCGTTCGGTGTTCTTCTACGCGGCGAGGGGCCGTCCGGTTCGGAATGGTTCTAAAAAGAAATGCCGGCCCGGGATAGTCCGGGCCGGCAGAAATAGTGGAGACAAATTGTCCTTATTTCACCGAGCCTACTTCGCGGGGATGGACAGCTCGTTGCCGACGCGAAGAGCGCGGGGACGTGGATTGCCGTTGGCCTCCGCAATCTTGCGCCACAGCGTGCCGTCGCCATAGGCGGCCCTGGCGAGATCCCACAGCGTGTCGCCACGCGCGATGACGTGTTTTCCGCCGGCCATGACGGCAGACGCGGCCGTCTCGGTTGCCGTGGCCCCCTCCGTCGGCTTTGCAACTGTTTCGGTGGATGTCTCGGGTTTGGCTTCGGTCGTCGTTACCGTGCCGGAAGCAGCGTCACCCGTTGTTGCAGCCCCCTCCGTCGCCGGTTTTGCCTCGGTGCTGGTTGCGGTGTCGGCCGTTGCCGGCGCGGTGGCGGCGACCTCGGTGATGCGGCCATCGGTATAGGGCTTGTAGGGCTGGTGCGCGGCGAGATAGTCGGCGACGACCAGTTCGAGGTTCGGGCCGAAGTCATAGGCGTTCTGGCCGGATTTCGCGAAGACCGAATAGCCGTCGCCGCCCGAGCGCATGTAGTTGTTGGAGGCGACGCCGTAGGTCTTGTTCGGATCGAGTGGCACGAAGGCATCGCCCTCCTTCACCTCGACGGAAACGACGCGGCTGCCGGCCGGCTTCGACTTGTCGAAGGAATATTTCAGTCCGGATACCTGCGGGAAGCGGCCGGCGCCCTCCTCGATCTGGCTGAGGCCGTTTTCGAGCGCGGCGACGAGGTCGGAGCCCTTGAGCTGGAACGTGGCAACCGTGTTCTGGAAGGGCAGGACCGAGAGCACTTCCCCCATCGAGACCGGACCGCCATCGATGGAGGCGCGCAGGCCGCCGCCATTGGTGATCGCGATGGCGATGCCCTGGTCCTTGGTACGGTCGAGGATCGCATCGGTCACGAGGTTGCCCATGCTGCATTCGGCGGTGCGGCACACTTCGCGCGAGCCGTCGATCGGGGCCGCACTTTCGGCGACGATCTTGTTCTTCAACTCCTCGATTGGACCGGAAAGTTCCTTGATGCGGGCGAGCACGGCCTCGTCCGGCTTGATGGAATTGTCGATCAGGATCGGCTCGCCGGAGGCTTCCTTCACCACGCCGGCATCGTCGAAGACGACCTTCAGATTGCCGAGATACTTGCTGTAGGCGCCGGCCTGCACGACGGGCACCTTGTAGCCGCCGGGGTTGTCGACCAGCGTCGGGTAGGGGCCTTCCGCCTTGTCCGAGGTGTTGGAGAGGAACGTGTTGGTGTGGCCGCCGACGACCACGTCGACATCGGGAATCTTGGCGATGGCTGCGAGATCGCGCGGATAGCCGACATGGGTGAGTGCTATGATCTTGTCGACGCCTTGCTTCTTCAATTCGGTGACGGCGGCGGTGATGTCGGCGACGTCGTTGCCGATCAGCACGTTCGGGCCGGGCGAGGACAGTTCCGGCGTGTCGTTGGCGACCGCCCCGACGATCCCGATCTTCTGGCCGCCCTGGTCGAGCACGATGAAGGGCTTGATGCGGTCGCCGAGCTTCGAGCCGGCACCGGCGGCGACGTTGGCGGTGACGACCGGGAACTGGATCTTGTCGAGGAAGGTCGCAAGGCCGTCCTCGCTGTCGTCGAATTCATGGTTGCCGACGGTCATGGCGTCGAATTTCATGAGGTTGAGGAACTCCGCTTCCGCAGCGCCCTTGTAGGTCGTGTAGAAGAGCGAGCCCTGGAAATTGTCGCCGGCATTGAGGAGAAGCACGTTCTTGCCCGTCAGCGCCTCGCGCTGGGCGTCGATCGCGGCCTTCAGGCGTGCCACGCCGCCGAAGCATTCGCCCTTGCCTTCCTCTTCGTCCGAGCAGGTCGAATCGAACTTGTTAATCGCCTCGATGCGCGAATGCAGGTCGTTGATGTGCAGGATGTTCAGCTCGTAATCGGCAAATGCCGAGCCGCTGGAGAGTGCGATGATGGAGGCGGCGAGAAAGCCGGATCGGAAAATCGTCATGGTCCTCATCTCCTTGTTTGTGCCCGCGCCAAAGGCACGGGAGGGCTGCCCACTTCTTTTCTAGAACGCAAGCATGACAGCCGGCCGGTCGAATGGTTTCACCGGTTGCGGGCAACTTCAAGGGAAAAGACGGATACCGAAACCCGGGAGTGTTCATCGCTGAAACGAAAAAAGGGCCTTGCGGCCCTTTCGTCGGATATGTGCCTCACCTTTACGCGCGGCGGGCGAGCGAGAACTGCGCACCTTCGGCGGTCGTGCAGTTCAGCTGGCGCTGGCTGACGAGGGCGCAATTGACCTTGGACTGGGTGTTTCGCACCAGCGAGGTCATGTTGATTTCGACCAGCGTCGGGGAGGTGTTGATATAGGTGCCGGAGGCCAGAAGCTGGTTGGTGTCCGTCGTGCGCGTCGAGAACGTGCCGGCCTGGAAGGTGGAAACGATGCCGTTCGGATCGACCCAGGCGCCCTCGACGCCTGTCTGCTGCACGGGCTGCTGGGCGGCGGGCAGGCCACTCGGCGCGCGGTCGCTTTGGCAGGCGGAAAGTGCAACGGCGGCGGCCAGCAGGCTGAGGACTGTGATCGGCTTCATAGGGGTCTCCAGGGTCACGGCGGCAAACCGCCCGTCCAATTCGGCAAACCATGCCGCGAAGAGCCCGTGAAAGCAAGATACGCATGGTCGCGAGCGGGCATTATCCCATTGAAAGCGAAGACGCCCGCGGTTTGGCCGCGGGCGTCTGGCAATCTGTTTTACGGTCTGGTTCAGCGAACGAGGATGTTCTTGAACTGCCACGGATCCTTCGTGTCGAGGTCTTCGGGGAAGAGGCCCGGGCGACCGTCGAGCGGGGTCCAGTCGGTGTAGTGGCCTTCGACCGGGCCGAGATACGGCGTCTGCACTTCGAGGCAACGCTTGTAATCGACCTCGTCGGCTTCGACGATGCCGGCCTTCGGGTTTTCCAGCGCCCAGACCATGCCGGCGAGCACGGCGGAGGTTACCTGCAGGCCGGTCGCGTTCTGGTAGGGGGCGATGCGGCGGGTTTCTTCCAGCGACAGGCGCGAACCGTACCAGTAGGCGTTCTTGTCGTGGCCGTAGAGCAGCACGCCGAGTTCATCGACGCCGTCGACCAGCTCGTTCTCGTCGAGAACGTGCAGCACCGGCTGCTGGTTTCCGCCATTGCCGAACATTTCATGCAGCGACAGCACCGCGTCGTTGGCCGGATGGTACGCATAGTGGCAGGTCGGGCGATAGGTGACGTCGCCGTCCTTGTCGCGCACCGTGAAGAAGTCGGCAATCGAGATCGACTCGTTGTGGGTGACGAGGAAACCGTATTGCGGGCCGGGGGTCGGGCACCAGGAGCGCACGCGCGTGTTGGCGCCGGGCTGCTCGAGATAGATGCCGGCCTTGCAGCCCTTCTTGTGCTTCTTGGCGTTCTTCGGCATCCACTCTTCGTGCGTGCCCCAGCCGAGTTCCGCCGGCTGCAGGCCTTCCGAGATGAAGCCTTCGACCGACCAGGTGTTCCAGAAGGTGTTGAACGGCTTGGGGTTCTTGGTGCGCTGCGTGTCGCGCTCGGCGATGTGCACGCCCTTGACGCCGACCTTCTTCATCAGCTTCGCCCAGCCTTCGCGGTCATCCTGCGCGGGCTCTTCGAACTTGACGTCGAGGTCCTTGGCGAGGTTCACCAGCGCCTGCTTGACGAACCAGGAGACCATGCCGGGATTGGCGCCGCAGGTGGAAACCGCCGTCGTGCCGCCCGGGTTCTTGTCCTTCTCCTTGCGCAGCGTTTCACGCAGCGCATAGTTCGTGCGGTCGGCGTTCTTCATGCCCTTGTCGAAATAGAAGCCGAGCCAGGGCTCGATGACCGTATCGATATAGAGCGTGTCGAGCTTGCGGCAGAACTTGATCAGATCGACCGAACCGGTATCGACGGAGAGGTTGACGCAGAACGCCTGGCCGCCGCCTTCGGTGAGAAGCGGCTTCAGCAGGTCCTTGTAGTTGTCCTTGGTGACATGCGACTTGATGTGGCGCACGCCATGGCGGGCGTAGATTTCCGCGTCGGCGGCATCTTCGCGCGGCTCGATGACGATCAGCCGGTTCCGGTCATACTTGAAGTGGCGCTCGATCAGCGGGAGCGTGCCGCGCCCGATGGAGCCGAAGCCAATCATCACGATCGGGCCGGTGATTTCGCCATATACCGGATAGGTGCTGTCTGCCATTTGGGTCTCCTGCGGACGGCCGCTTTGCGCTAAAAATCGGGGCTTTGTGGCGCCCCATAGCATAATGGCAGCGCTAGAGCACAGATTTCTGTCACAATAAAGGGAAAGCACGGTTTTCTGCGGTGATATTCTTAACCGCGTTAACCGCCCGCAATGCGCGCTACGAGAGGGTGCCGCGGATGAGCCCGCGCAACGAATTGCCGATGAAGATTTTTCCGCCAGAAAGGTCTTCCGGCCGCAGCACCGCTTCGACCGCCTTGCCGTTTTCCAGCAGGTCGGCGCGCAGCACGCCGGCAAGCAGGCCGGCAGCGAGCGGCGGCGTCTTCAGGATGCCGGCGCCGTCATCGAGGAAAAGCGAGGTGATCGTACCCTCGCAGAGTTCGCCGCGTTCGTTGAGAAGGATCACCTCGTCGGCCTCGCCTGCCGGGAACTCCGCGCGCGCCGCGACATAGGGCGCGCGGCGTGAGGTTTTGTGGCGCAGCAGCGGGTCGGTGGAGGCGAGGCGAGTTTCGGCAATCTTCAGCCGCCAGATCGCATCGGCGGCGAGTGGAGTGAAGGCGGCCGCCTGCACCTCGATCCGGCCATCTGGAAAAAGCTCCAGCCGGATGCGCAGCGGCGTGTTGGAATCGGGAAGTGCGGCGCGCAAGGCATCTTCGGCCTTTTCAGCGCCCGTCAGTCCGCACAATGCCGCCGAATGCGTCAGCCGCGCCAGATGCCGCT
Organism: Shinella sp. CPCC 101442; assembly: GCF_024704725.1. Classification (GTDB taxonomy): domain Bacteria; phylum Pseudomonadota; class Alphaproteobacteria; order Rhizobiales; family Rhizobiaceae; genus Shinella. The sequence goes on from NZ_JALIQS010000005.1 coordinate 85,872, forward strand.
CCAGTCGTACGAAGCCGATGCCGGGCTCCCAGCGCAGGGTCTCGATCAGCGAGAAATCCATTGATCCCCCACGGCAAAGCGGGCCTTCAGCAGGCACTCGTCATATTCCGCCTCGGCGGTGGAATCGAAAACGATGCCGCCGCCGACATTGAAAACGGCCTCTCCATGCTCGAAAATCGAGATCGTGCGGATGGCGACGTTGAAGCGCATGGTGCCATTAGGGGCGATCATGCCGATGGCGCCGCAATAGGCATCGCGCGGGCCGTCCTCCAGGTCGTGCAGGATCTTCATGGCGCTCATCTTGGGCGCCCCGGTGATCGAGCCGCAGGGGAAGAGGGCAGCGAAAATGTCGCGGATGGAGATGTCCGGCAGAAGTTTCGCCCTGACATGGCTCACCATCTGGTGCACGGTCGGATAGGTCTCGACGGCGAAAAGCTTCGGCACATGCAACGTACCCACCTCGGTGATGCGGGAGATATCGTTGCGCAGGAGGTCGACGATCATCCGGTTTTCCGCCTGCGACTTCGGATCGGCCTGCATGGCGGCGATGATGTCTGCGTCCTCGGCCGCATTCGCCCCGCGCGCGGCTGTGCCCTTCATCGGATGCGTCTCGATCCAGCCGTCCTTGTCGATATCGAAGAACAGTTCCGGCGAGCGGGAAAGAAGGAGAGGGCCGTCGAGCGAAACGAAGGCGCCGTAGCGCACCGGCTGGCGCTCGATCAGCGACCAGAAGGCGGCGAGCGGGTCGCCGGTCCAGCGGGCGCGGATCGGCATGGTGAGGTTCGCCTGGTAACAATCGCCCTGGCGAAGATGCTGGTGCAGGCGCTTGAAGCGACCGCGGTAGGTTTCGAAATCCCAGTGGGCTTTCGGCTCGGTGAGAAAAGGCTCGTTCTCCGTGCGCTGGCGCGGTTTTGCCAGCGGATGGCCGTCCGCCGGCTTTTCGAAGATGCCGAAGCTCATGAGCGGCGTGGGGCGGTTTTCCTCAGCGAAGGGCGCCAGTTTCTCCTCGAAGAGATGGCCGGCCTCATAGCTCATGAAGCCGGCGATCCAGTGACCCTTGTCATGGGCGGCCTGCAGCGCTGCGAAGGCCGGCTCGAAGCCGGCGCGGTCGCGCACGGTGATGACCGCGATCGGATCGGCGAAAACCACCGTCCGGTCCTCGCGGTCGTCCCTGAGGAGCACAAAGCGTTCGCGGTCGGTCATGCGGGCATCCGGCTTCTTTTAAGAGGAGGCCTTATCAAGCGCTTCCAGCTCGTCGATCAGCCCCTCGATCATCGACAGTCCCTTGCTCCAGAACGACGGATCGCTGGCATCGAGGCCGAAGGGCTCCAGGAGTTCCGAGTGATGCTTCGTGCCGCCGGCCCGGAGCAGGTCGAAATACTTCGCCTGGAAGCCGGCTTCGGCTTGGCTGTAGACGGCATAGAGCGAGTTGACCAGGCAATCGCCGAAGGCATAGGCGTAGACATAGAAGGGCGAGTGGATGAAGTGAGGGATATAGGCCCAATAGGTCTCGTAGCCCTCGGAAATGCGAATCGCAGGCCCCAGGCTTTCGCCTTGCACGGACAGCCAGAGCTCGCCGATCTGCTCGGCGGTCAGCTCGCCTTCCTTGCGGGCGGTGTGCAGCTTGCGCTCGAATTCGTAGAAGGCGATCTGGCGCACGACCGTGTTGATCATGTCCTCGACCTTCTGGGCGAGCATGGCCTTGCGCTCGCGCTTGTCCTTCGTCTTGTCGAGCAGGCTGCGGAAGGTCAGCATCTCGCCGAAGACGGAAGCGGTTTCGGCCAGCGTCAGCGGTGTGGAGGCCATCAGCGCGCCCTGGCCGCCGGCGAGCACCTGATGCACGCCATGGCCAAGCTCGTGGGCGAGCGTCATCACGTCGCGCGGCTTGCCCATGTAGTTGACGAGCACATAGGGATGCGCCGAGGGAACGGTCGGATGCGCGAAGGCGCCCGGCGCCTTGCCGGGGCGCACCGGCGCGTCGATCCAGCCCTTGTCGAAGAATTCCTTGGCGATGCCGGCCATTTCGGGCGCGAAGGCGCCGTAGGCCGAGAGCACGGTATCGCGCGCCTCATTCCACGGGATGATCGCATCGGGTGTCTCGGGAAGGGGCGCATTGCGGTCCCAGAACTCCATCTGCTCCATTCCGAGCCACTTCGCCTTCATCGCATAATAGCGGTGCGAGAGGCGCGGATAGGCTTCGCGCACGGCTGCGGCGAGTGCGGCGACCACTTCCGGCTCGACGCGGTTGGCGAGATGCCGGCTGTCGGCGATATCCTCGAACCCGCGCCAGCGGTCGGAGATTTCCTTGTCCTTGGCGAGCGTGTTGGTGATCAGCGAGAAGGTGCGGATGTTCTCCTGAAAGGTCTTCGCCAGCGCTTCCGCAGCTTTGCGACGGGCGTCCCGGTCCGGCGACTGCAACTGGTTGAGGGCGATTTCGAGCGGCAGTTCCTCGCCGTCGATCGTATAGCGCAGCGACGCCATGGTTTCGTCGAACAGGCGGTTCCAGGCGGCAGCCCCGGTCATCGATTTTTCGAGGAAGAGCTGTTCGGTCTTGTCGTCGAGCTGGTAGGGCTTGTCCTTGCGCAGGTCCTCGATCCACGGGCGGTAATGCGCCGCCAGGGCGTCGTTCACAAGCGCCGCTTCGATGCGTTCGTCGGCTATCCTGTTGAGTTCAAGCGAGAAAAACAGGAGATGCGCGCCGAGATCGGTCAGCTTGGCCTGCACGTCGCCGTAGAACTTGCCGTTGGCAGGCTCGGTCGTGTTGGTGAAATAGGTGAGGCCGGCAAAGGAGATGAGGCGGCCCATCACGTCTTCCAGCGCCTCGAATTCCTTGACGGCCGCGCCGATGCCCTCGTCGCCGGCCTTTTCCGTGGCGGCGTCGAGCTTGCCCTTCCATCTCGCCTCGAAGGCAAGTGAATCAGCCTCGGCCTTCTTCATGTCGCCCTGGAATTCCGGGGAAGCCTGCGAGGGATAGAGATCGCCAAGGTTCCAGCCGGGAAGGTCGCCCAGTTCGGTGCTCGCGGCGGCTTCCGCCGGGGCGAAGGTGATCCGGGGTGCGGGGAAATTACGGGTCATTTCTATCTCTCTTCCTGGATGGGCAGATCGGCCCCTTGCTTGCGTCGGCGTTGGTTAAAATGCAAGCCTTTCTCAAAACGGCATGTTCAACCCTTTCTGCCAAGGTCCGCTGGTGTTCAGTTCCCTTGGGCGTGCATGACGCATGCCTTCGGCAAGGAGGTTCCAGTGACGGCCCATATTCTTGTCATCGACGATGATCCTGTCCAGCGCAGGCTGTTGAAGAACATGATCGAGCGCTCCGGCCATGTCGCCCATATGGCGGAAAACGGCCGCGCCGGCCTCGACATGCTCGATCGCAAGGGCGGTCTGATCAATGTGATCCTGCTCGACCTGATGATGCCGGAAATGAACGGTTCGGCCTTCCTCGACGCGCTCGCCGAGCGCGAGAACACGATCCCCGTGATCGTGCAGACGGGGCAGGGCGGCATCGAGACCGTCGTCATGGCCATGCGCGCCGGTGCCTTCGATTTCGTGGTGAAGCCGGTTTCGCCCGAACGCCTCGGCGTTGCCATCGGCAATGCGCTGAAGGTCGACCAGCGCGAGGGCCGCAGCCGCAGCGGACGCCGCGGGCGTAGCGAAACCGTGCAGTTCGACGATATCGTCTCGGCCAGCCCCGAAATGCTGCGCGTCATCGAGCTCGGCCGCCGCGCCGCCCAGTCGAACATTCCCGTCGTGCTGGAAGGCGAATCGGGCGTCGGCAAGGAAATGGTCGCCCGCGCCATCCAGGCCGGCAGCGACCGGGCGCACAAGCCCTTCGTCACCGTCAACTGCGGCGCTATCCCGCACAATCTCGTCGAAAGCATCCTGTTCGGTCACGAGAAGGGCGCCTTCACGGGGGCGACGGAGCGCCATACCGGCAAATTCATGGAGGCGGACGGCGGCACGCTGTTCCTCGACGAGATCGGAGATCTGCCGCTCGAAGTGCAGGTAAAGCTCCTGCGCGCCGTGCAGCAGGGCGAGATCGAGACGATCGGCGCGCGCTTCCCGCAGAAGGTCGATGTGCGCCTGATCTCGGCGACCAACCGCGACCTCATCAACGAGGTGCGCGAGGGCCGCTTCCGCGAAGACCTCTACTACCGTCTCAACGTGTTCCCGATCACCATTCCGGCGCTGCGCAAACGCAAGGAGGACATTCCGGTCCTGGTGCGCGCCTTTGTGCAGCGTTTTGCCGGCGAACAGAAACTCGCCCGCCCGCTCAGCGTTTCCGCAGGCGCCATGGCGCTTCTGACGGCCTATGACTGGCCGGGCAATATTCGCCAGCTCGAAAACGCCATCTTCCGCGCGGTCGTGCTTTCCGAGGGGGCGGAGCTCAATGCCGCCGATTTCCCGCAGATCGCCGCACAGGTGCCGGGTTATGGCCTTGCCGAAGACGGCGCGGTCACCTGGGAGGCGGCAACCGCGCGAAGCTCGGACCTGTCGAGCGATGCGCGCCTGCCGAGTGTCTATCCGGATTTCCGGCCGAACGAATCAGCTTCGGCTGATGTCCATGGCGCGTCGGACAACGCCATTCCGAGCGTCGACAAGGGCGGTCACGTGCGCAAACTCGCCGATGTGGAGGAGGAACTCATCCGCTTTGCCTTGAAATTCTATCATGGCCAGATGAGCCAGGTTGCCCGAAAATTGGGCATCGGCCGCTCGACTCTCTACCGGAAACTGAAGGATTACGGCATCGATCCGGACAATCCGTTGAAGGAAGCTGCGTAAAAACCGTTGGAATCCCGGCCGCTTGAGATTTCCTGATTGCCGTTTATTCCCTGTTAGTGGATTGTTCACTATAACGGGTGCGCGGTGAAGAGTGTGGCGGATTTGCCATGCTCTCACCGCAATTGATAGGCATCTGGAAAAACGGACGTTCGTTGTCCTTCGGACGGGGAAAGAGTTGGCAAATTTGTTCGCATCGATGAAGCGCCCGGGGATCGCCCTTGGCAGCCTCTGCAAAACAGTGTTGCAAAAGCTGCCCAAGGCTTTGACCACGGCTGTGCTCTCTGCTGCCCTCATTCTCCCGACGGCCATTCCCGCGACGGTTCAGGCCGAGAGCGGCAACCGTACGCTCAAGCTCTATTTCATCCACACCAAGGAAAAGGCCGAGATCACCTTCAAGCGCAACGGTCGTTTCGACCAGCGCGGCCTGAAGCAGCTCAACACGTTCCTGCGCGACTGGCGCCGCAACGAGCCGACGCGCATGGATCCGCGTCTTTTCGATCTGGTATGGGAAGTCTACCAGAAGGTCGGCGGCACGGGTTACATCAACGTCGTCTCCGCCTATCGCTCGCCGGCGACGAACGGCATGTTGCGTTCGCGCTCCAAGGGCGTCGCCAAGAAAAGCCAGCACATGCTCGGCAAGGCGATGGATTTCTATATTCCCGGCGTAAAGCTTGCGAACCTGCGCGCCGCCGCAATGAAGTTCCAGGTCGGCGGTGTCGGCTTCTATCCGACCTCCGGGTCTCCTTTCGTGCATCTCGACGTCGGCAGCGTGCGCGCCTGGCCGCGCATGAGCCGCCAGGAACTCGTTCGCCTGTTTCCCGACGGCAAGACCATGCATGTTCCGACGGACGGCAAGCCGTTGCCGGGCTACCAGCAAGCCGTGGCAGACTACAAGCGCCGCGTCGGTTCTGACGCCATCCAGGTTGCCGGTGGCGGTTCCACGCCGACCGCTTCCAAGCGGAAGGGCGGCTTCCTGGCTGCGCTCTTCGGTGGCGGCGGCGACGAGGATGAAGAACCCGAAATGATCGCGAGCAGCAAGGTCACGATCGCCGACGCCTTCGATGAGGGCGGTGAATCGGGTGGCAAGCCGGCGAAGGCCGTTGCCGAAGAAAAGCCGGTTGCGGCGGAAGCCGAAACCGAGCTTGCCTTCAACGCGCCGGTTCCGGGCAGCCGTCCCGCCTTCAAGGCGGCCGAGACGGCCAGCGAGCTTGCTCTTGTCGCTCCGACGACGAGCGGCGCCGTCGCCGCCCTCGAAGCGGCAACGACGACCGAAGAGCAGAAGCCCGAATTCGAAGACCTGTCGGCTTACAAGGTCCCGCTGCCTGTCATGCTCGGCGCCCGCACCCAGGCTGGCGATGCGCAGCCCGGCGAGACGATGACCGCGGCCGTTGCCACCGCTGCGGCGGAGACTGACGTTGCAACGGCTGAAGGCGGCGAGGAGTTGGCCATGGTGCCGGTCCCGGGCCTTCGCCCGCAGGTCGAACTCGACCAGTCGCAGACCGCCCTCATGGCCGCGGCCGAGGCCAGGGTCGCGCTTCCCTCGTCTGCCGACCGCTCGGGGCTTGCGGCTCTCGCCGATCCGACGACGGGTGACGATCAGGGCAATCCGGTCGAGATGGCCGCGCTGGTTTCCAATAATACCGGTGGCACGCGTTCGCTGGCAGGTGTCGATGCGTTCGACGGCGTGCCGGTCGAGGAGACGCCGTCGAAGGGCGGACGCCCGAAGAAGAAGGATGCCGATGCCGCAAGCCGTGGCGCGATTCGCACCGAGCCGAAGCTGACGCAGAAGATTATTTCCAGGTGGGCGCTCGAGCAGGGCAATATGGCGACGCTCTCCAAGCCGGTCAAAGCACCGCGCTTCGTGAGCCGGAAGCTGCGCGCTGCGCCGACGACCGTCTACATGGCCGGCTTCCAGTCGCAGGGCAAGTCGATCGATGCCGGCCGCTTCAGCGGCACTGCGGTCAACTTCATGGAAGTCCGCAAGTTCGACTGAACTGAATGACAGATATCAAAAAAGCCCGCCGGATCGCTCCGGCGGGCTTTTTCTATGGGCTGTGCTGACGTCTTACTCGGTGTCCTGTGGCAGTTCGATCATGCCGAGAGCCTGCAGGTAGGTGTCGAGGATCGCTTCCTGTTCCATGCGCTCGTCCTTGTCCTGCTTGCGGATCTGGATGACCTTGCGCAGGATCTTGGTGTCGAAGCCGGTGCCCTTGGCTTCGCCGTAGACGTCCTTGATATCGTCGGCGATGGTTTTCTTTTCTTCCTCGAGACGCTCGATGCGCTCGATGAATGCGCGAAGCTGGTCGCGTGCGACGCCGTGGGCATCCGACATGGTCTTCTCCTTGGATGGGCTAGAATTCGAAGGCCGTGACTTGCCGTGAAGTTTCGGCAAGATCAAGGCCTATCGCGCGGTGCTTCCGGTTTTTCACGCCGCCGTGGCGTCATTCTTTCGGGCGGTTGACCTCGAAGGCGATCTTCTGGGCGTCACTCGCCTCGCGCTGATGGCGTTCGCGCCATTCCTCGTAGGGCATGCCGTAGATGATCTCGCGTGAGGTGTCCTTGTCGAGGGAAACGCCCGCCTCGTTGGCCGCGTCGCGATACCAGTTGGACAGGCAGTTTCGGCAGAAGCCCGCCAGATTCATCATGTCGATATTCTGCACATCCGTGCGCTCGCGCAGGTGCCTGACGAGGCGGCGGAAGGCGGCGGCCTCGAATTCGGTCTGCTGCTCTTTGGAAAGCTCGGTCATTGTCGGTCTCAATAGGGTCCGGTGCGGGAGGTGTGTATCTCGTATGTGTGCAGGGCTTCGTCCGCATTCAACCGCGAAAAGATCGGCGCAAGGCGGTCGACCCAGCTGACAATCCCGATTTCGTCGCCGATTTCGTCCTGGCGGATCTCGATGAGGGCGTGAGCAATGCCTGATATCATGCAATGGCGGAACATGGTGTCGCCGCGCAGCGCCCCGTCATACGGCTCGTTGTCGCCGACCCTGACATCGCCGAGGCCTTCCAGTTCGCAAAGCAGCGGGCCGACGGCGCGATGGTCACTGTCCCACAGCACCGTTACCTGCCAGGGGCGCGAAACGCCTTTCCAGGCGGGCGTGAAGGAATGCATGGACATGACGAGCGGCGCCTTGCCCGTTCGTTCCGCCACCGCGCCGATCGTGCGGGACACGGCATCGTGATAGGGACGATGATAGGTATCGAGCCGGTATTGCCATTCTTCTGATGTGATTGGGTGATTGCCTGGAATGATCGCACCGTCGGAAATACGCATGACGAGTGTCGGGTCGTCCTCGCCGCGGTTGGGGTCGATCAGAAGGCGGGAAAAACGGCTCATCACGACCGGCGCGTTCAGCCGGGCATTGAGGCCGCGCACCACGCCCTCGACACCGATATCGTAGGCGATGTGGCGCTCGAAGGCGCTTTCCGGCAGGCCGAGGCGGCCATAGCGTTCGGGCAGGAGATTGGTGGCGTGGTCCGCCAGGATGACGAGCCCGAGGGAGAGGTCGCCGTCGATGATCTCGAAGGAAGGATGGTTCTGCATGCCCTCTGCCGAAGTTGTGTCACTCATCTCGACTGATCGCATGGGGCGATCCGGCCTGCAAGGCACGGGGCCTGCGGTTGCGGGAAAGATTCCATCTACTTTCGTGAAATTGTAATCGATTAGTGTTGCGTTGACATTCATGCCCCGTCGTCGCAAGAAAGCGCATATTCAAATCAACGGAGTTCCATTGGAAGCCGTGCGAGCCAAGAGCCATAGCCCCTTCTTCCCGAAAGCCACGCGCCTTCTGCCGGCCGTCCTTTTCACCTGTGCGGGCTTCCTTGCCCTTTCCGTGCCCGGCGAGGCGAAAGCCGAGTTCCGTGTCTGCAACGGCACGCAGAACCTCGTCGGCGTCGCCATCGGCTACCGCGCCAAGGAAGGCTGGATGACCGAGGGCTGGTGGCAGGTGCCCGCCACGACCTGCGCCACGCTGATCGAAGGCGAGCTGCAGTCGCGCTACTACTATCTCTATGCCGAAGATGCCGCCCGCGGCGGCCGCTGGACCGGTGACGTCAACATGTGCGTCGCCGAGAACGAGTTCAAGATCACCGGCGTGCAGGACTGCTTCGCACGCGGTTTCCAGCGCATGGGCTTCAAGGAATATGACACGGGCCGACAGGGAAGCTGGATGGTGCAGCTTTCCGACACGCCAGGGACCCAGGAAAGCCAGAACTGATGAGACGGAACAGAAAAGTCAAAATCCTCGCCACGCTCGGACCCGCATCGTCCGACGAGCAGATGATCCAGAAGCTGCATGAGGCCGGGGCAGACCTGTTCCGCATCAATATGAGCCATGCGAGCCACGACGTGATGCGCATGCTGATCAGCCGCATCCGCGCCGTGGAAGCCCGTTGTGGACGCCCCATCGGCATCCTCGCCGACCTTCAGGGTCCGAAGCTGCGCGTCGGCAAGTTCGCCAACGGCTCGGAAGAGCTGAAACCCGGCCAGACCTTCACGCTCGACAACAAGGACGTGCCTGGCGACAACACCCGCGTCTTCCTGCCCCATCCGGAAATCCTCGAAGCCGTCAAGCCCGGCCATCGCCTGCTGATCGACGACGGCAAGCTGCACCTGCGCGCCGAGAGCGCCGACGGCAAGTCGATCGTCTGCACCGTCGTTTCCGGCACCAAGATTTCCGACCGCAAGGGCGTCAGCCTGCCCGACACGCTGCTTGGCGTCGGCGCGCTGACTGAAAAGGACCGTGTCGACCTCGATGCGGTTCTGGCAACCGGCAGCGTCGACTGGGTCGCGCTCTCCTTCATCCAGCGTCCGGAAGACCTCGCCGAAGTGCGCAAGATCTCGCGCGGCCGCGTCGGCCTGATGTCGAAGATCGAAAAGCCGCAGGCCATCGAGCGCATCGACGAGATCATCGAACTCTCGGATGCCCTGATGGTCGCCCGCGGCGACCTCGGCGTGGAAATGCCGCTGGAAGCCGTTCCGGGCCTGCAGAAGCAGCTTATCCGCGCTAGCCGCCGCGCCGGCAAGCCGGTCGTCGTGGCGACGCAGATGCTGGAATCGATGATCTCGGCCCCGGTGCCGACACGCGCCGAAGTCTCCGACGTGGCGACCGCCGTCTTCGAAGGCGCCGACGCCATCATGCTGTCGGCTGAATCCGCTTCGGGCGACTATCCGGTCGAAGCCGTCTCCACCATGGCCTCCATCGCCAGCAAGGTCGAGCTCGACCCGCACTATCCGGGCATCATCTACGCGCAGCGTACGCCCCCGGAGGCTACCGGCGCCGACGCGATCTCGCTTGCGGCCCACCAGATTGCCGAGACGCTGAAGCTCGCCGCCATCGTCTGTTACACCTCGTCGGGTACGACGGGCCTGCGTGCTGCCCGCGAGCGGCCGGAAGTGCCGATCCTGGCGCTCTCGCCGGTCATCGAGACAGCGCGTCGCCTCTCCGTGGTCTGGGGCCTGCACTGCGTCGTCACCGGCGATGCGGAAGACCTTGACGACATGGTGAACCGCGCCTGCCGCATCGTCGTGACGGAAGAGTTCGGCAAGCCGGGTGACCGTATCATCATCTCGGCCGGTGTGCCGCTGCGCACGCCCGGCGGCACGAACATGCTGCGCATCGCCTATATCGGCGCCGACGGCGTCAGCGGCATCTGAGTCCCGCTTATCTTTCGTGATCCTTTGCAAGGCGGGCTTCGGCCCGCCTTGCTGATTCCTGGAGGTCGCGGTCACGCCCCGCGATCGTCTCCAGCGCCTCGACGGCAAGGTCCGTCACCACGTAATCCGGCTTGTGACCGAGATTGCGGATCCAGACGAGCTCCGATCCCGCAATATCGCGCGCCAGCCCTCGCGAATGGATTTCCTCATAGACGACGCCATCGGTGTCGCCGGTGATGATCACCGTCGGCGTGTGGATTTCATGATATCGCGGCTGCACGCGGCGGACATATTCCAGGAGGTTGGCGACGTCGGTGGCGTTGTTGCGGAAGGCGGCGGGACGCAGCACCAGTGCGGGTGCGGTCGCCGCGATATAGTCGTCCGGACGAGGGTTGGGCGCAAAGACGAAATGCGTGCCGCTCTCGATGCGTGACAAGCCCACCGGCAGCGCTAGGACGCGCGTGAACAGCCAGCCGATATAGGGTGCCTTGGCAAGATCGTAGTACCAGTCGACTCCGCCCGGCCAGGGATGGGTCGCAGGCGCAAGGAAGAGCAGACCGGCGGTCTTGTCCGGATGCTCCAGCGCGAAGCTTGCCGCTATGGCGCCGCCAAAGGAATGAGCGACGATGATCGCCTTGTCGATGCCCCTTTTTTCCATGAGGCGCGCGATGGCATGGGCCTGACCGTCCGGCCAGGCATTCTCGGGCCCGCCGCGCTCGGAATAGCCGTGGCCCGGTCGGTCGAGAAAGAGCAGGGTTGCGCGGCCTTCGAGCCTGGCGCGGAAGGCATGCATCTGGTCGCGCAGGTTGCCGCTGGCGCCGTGGATGAACACGATGGGCGGCAGGTCGGCTTTTTCGCCGTCAGGGACCAGCACGCTGTTCATGCGCAAGCCGCCGACATCGATCAGTTCGCCTGCATTGGGAAATTGTTGCTCGATGGCGCGTGCCTTCCAGGCCGTGAAAGCGTAGCCGGCGAGCGCGAGGGCGAAGGGAGCGGCGAGGAGGATTGTCAGCATGAGGCGGAGCGGGGAGGGCAAGGAGGGGTCCGGTCTTCGACGTCGAATAAACGATCTACGCAGGTGGCGCCATGCCGGTTCACCTGAACGGTCTCAGGTGCGCTGACCGGTCAGCTTCTCTGCCAGATCGCCCATTTCCTTCTGCGCCTGCCGTTCGGTCGGGTAGACCTCGAGGAAACGCTCCCAGGCTTTCATCGCAAGCTCGTCACGGCCGCTCTGCGAAAGAATGGCGGCCATGCCGGCGAGCGCGCCGAAGTGGCGGGGTTCGATCTTCAGCACCTGGTTGATGTCGGACATCGACTTGCGATAGTTGCCCATCTTGAAATGCAGCGTCGCCCGGCGGTTCCAGCCTTCGACATAGTCGGGCCTGAGGCGAATCGCCTCGTCGAGGAAATCGAGCGCGGCGGCATTCTTGTCCTCGACCATGGCCGTATCGGCCCACTGGATCAGGAGATTGATGCTGGCGCTGCCCGAGTCCTGCCATTCGCGGCGGATCTGGTTGGCGACGCCGGTGGCGGCGTCGGGGTCGGCCTCGCGCTTCAGTTCGCCGAAAAGCTTGTCCAGCCGCTGGGCTTGCGTGGTGAACGTGCCTGAAGACGAATCGAGCGAAGCCTTGTCCGCCGACTGCGCGAGGGCAACCGATGGCGCGGACACAGCGAGGGAAAGGGAACAGCAAAGTGCCGAAAGCATGAAAAAGCGCATGGCGGTTATGGTAAACCGCCATGCGCCGAACTTCAATTTGTTATTTCTCGATCAACACTGTCCTCGACAAGGACAGGCAACCGCGACGCCGTATCAGCCCTGACGAGCCTTGAAGCGCGGGTTCTGCTTGTTGATGATGTAGATGCGGCCCTTGCGGCGAACAAGGCGGTTTTCGCGGTGGCGAGCCTTGAGCGACTTGAGCGAATTCTTGATCTTCATTTTTCTGATCCGCGTATTGCAGGGCGACACGAGTTCGCCGGATTTCTTCAATCAAAAACGCGCCGTTTCGGGCGCGCTTTCACGTTGGCAGGCATGTAACCCGTGACATTTCCGCTGTCAACCATAGACGACGGGTTTTCCGCCTCCAAGGCCGGTTTTCCAGACCATCTCAGTCGAAAAGCTGGGTAATATGCCCCATTTTTCGGCCCGGACGGGCTTCCGTCTTGCCGTAGAGGTGGACAAGCACACCCGGCTTGGCGAGCCAGGCCGGCACGTCGTCGATGTCGTCGCCGATCAGATTCTGCATCACGCAGTCCGAATGGCGGCGCGGATCGCCGAGCATGTGGCCGGCGACGGCGCGGATATGTTGTTCGAACTGCGAGACCACGCAGGCCGCCTCCGTCCAGTGGCCGGAATTGTGTACGCGGGGTGCGATCTCGTTGGCGACGAGCCCGCCATCCGCCAGAACGAAGAACTCGACGCCGATGACGCCGACATAGGCGAGGCTGTCCAGGATGGCGCGTGCCGCCTTGCGGGCCTGGTCCGCTGTCGCTTCTCCGATGCTCGCCGGCAGGGTCGAGGTGTGCAGGATGCCGTTGAGATGGATGTTTTCGGCCGGATCGTAGCAGGCGATGGTGCCGTCGCGATCGCGCGCGGCGATGATCGAGACCTCGCGTTCGAAGGGTACGAGGCTTTCGAGGATGAGCGGTACGCCGCCGAGCGCTTCGAAGGCGCCCTCGCGGCTTTCGGCCGGCGAGCGGAAGAGGCGCTGGCCCTTGCCGTCATAGCCGAGCCGGCGCGTCTTCAGGACGCCGACGGCGCCGAAGCGGTCGAGCGCGTCCTCAAGGTCGGCCTGACTGTCGACGGCGGCGAAATCAGCGGTGAGAATACCGCAGTCGCGGATAAAGCTCTTTTCGACAAGGCGGTCCTGCGAGACTTCCAGCGCACGCGGCGGCGGATAGACCGGGACGGCTTCTGCCAGTGCGGCCGCCGCAGCGACGGGCACGTTTTCGAATTCATAGGTCACGACGTCGCAGACGCGGGCAAGCTCGGTGAGTGCGTGCGCATCGTCATAGGCGGCTATGATCTGCGCGTTGGCGACCTGGGCTGCCGGACAATCGGCCTGCGGCTCGAGGATGACGGTGCGCAGGTTGAGGCGCGCAGCCGCCATGGCGAGCATGCGGCCGAGCTGGCCGCCGCCGATGATGCCGATGGTGCGCGCGCTCATAGCGGGCCGTCCACGGGATATTCGGCAATGGCGTTGGACTGGTTCTCGCGCCATTCATCGAGGCGATGGGCAAGTTCCGGATCGTTGAGGGCGAGGACCGCGACCGCAAGAAGGGCTGCATTGACCGCGCCGGCCCTGCCGATGGCGAGCGTACCGACGGGAATGCCGGCCGGCATCTGCACGATGGAGAGCAGGCTGTCTTGGCCGGACAGGGCCTTTGACTGGACCGGCACGCCGAAGACCGGCAGCGGCGTCATGGCCGCGGCCATGCCGGGCAGATGGGCCGCACCGCCTGCGCCGGCGATGATGATCTTGAAGCCTTCCGCCTTGGCGCCGCGCGCGAAGCTATAGAGCCTGTCGGGCGTGCGGTGCGCCGAAATGATGCGGGCCTCGTAGTCGACGCCGAGCGCATCCAGTGTATCGGCCGCGTTCTTCATCGTCTCCCAGTCGGACTGGCTTCCCATGATGATGGCGACGGGGGGCGTTTCTGTGGTGTCCAAAGCGTCTCGTCCGGTTCAGGCGATGATATCGGGAATGATCTGATCTTCCAGCTTGGAAAGCTTGTCCTTGAGGATCAGTTTCTTCTTTTTCATGCGCTGGATTTTGAGGGCTTCGCAGCCGACCTGGATCATGGCGTTGATTGCAGCGTCGTAGTCTTCATGTTCCTGGCGAAGCCGCGCGGCGGCAAGCCGCATTTCAGCCTGTTCCTGGTCTGCCATGCTTTAGTTCCCCGTCGTCGGAAACAGCGGTTTGCCCGTCTGTCCCAGTCTGTAGAGGGTGCTCCTACCACGAAACCCCTGGTAACGGGAAGTTATCCCTTGCCACGTTTTCGCCTTCGACAAATGAAAAATGACATGGCACACTGGTTCTGTTGCAACCTGGATCATCCGGCACGCAAGTGACCGGGTGCAAGCAAAAGGAAGGAACTGTCACATGACGATTGAGGCCCATCTGGCTACGCTCGAAAAGAAGCATTTTGCTCTTGAAGAAGAGCTCCATGCTGCGATCAAAAGGCCCTCTTCGGAGGATGAGACGATTGCAGACATCAAGCGTCGCAAGCTGCGCATCAAGGACGAGATCGAGCGTATTCGCTCCTCAGCCCACTGAAACGACAGGGATTTTTCCAAAAGGATTATAGGGAGGCAAGTCGCGGAACAGATGGTCCGTATGGGAGGACCGGGGTAGGAGCCCATTTCGCGAAACCGCTTCCGAAAATGAAATCATAGATGTCGTGACGCCCTGGCAAACCGGAAGGTCTGCCGGGGCGTTCTATTTCAAAATGGGACGATGAGGCTTACGACCAGAACTGGTCGAGCCAGAGATTGAGCCGGTCGAAACCCTTGGCGTTGATGGCATAGACACGTTTCGTGCCCTGGGCCTTCACGCTGACGAGGTTGGAATCGAGCAGTGCTTTCAGGTGCTGGGAGACTGCTGGGCGGCTGATCGGCAGGCCTTCGGAGAGTTCGTTGACCGTGCGCGGCGCGCGGCGCAGCTCTTCCAGCAGGAACCTGCGGTTGGGGTCGGCAATCGCAGCAAAGGGATCCGGGTGCGCCATGGCCGAACGCTATGGCAAAGCAGCATTAGCGGCAAGTATTTTGTGCGGTGCGAAGTAAACCGTCAGAGAAAGGCGACCACGCCGTCATAGACGAGCTTCAGGCCGGCGATCAGCGCCATGGAATACATGAAGGGATAGAACACGTCCGGCCTCATGCGCTTGACCATGAAACCGCCGAAGGCCGTGGCGACGATAGCGAGCGGCACGAGCGTGGCCGAAATGGCGAGGTTCGTCGTGTCGAGCTGCCCGAGTGCAAAATAGGGCCCGAGCTTGATGACGTTGAGGATGGCGAAGAAGCGGACGGCAGCACCCGTATAGTCGCGCGGTGGCAGCTTCAGCGGCAGGCCGTAGACCTGGAAGGGCGCGCCGCCGGCATGCGCCACGAAGCTGCCATAGCCGGAAAGCGTGCCGAAAAAGGCGGCGGGAACGAGCCGGTGCGGCTTCGGCGCGATGACATAGCCGTGCCGGACGCGCCAGGAATTGTAGAAGTAGCGCAGCACGAAGAGCACGGTGATGAGGCCGATGATCAGGCGCAGCGCATCGCGCGGCACATAGGCCGACGTCGCCCAGCCGATGGCGATGCCGAGAAGCGCGCCCGGCAACAGCATCTTCAGGAGCGGGCGGTTGTTGTGTTCGCGCCAGATCCAGAGCGACACGCAGTCCATCACCACCAGGATCGGCAGGAGGATTGCGGCGGCCTGCACAGGTGGCACGGCCATCGCCAGCAGCGGCACGCCCATCAGGGCGAGTGCCTCGCCCATGCCGCCCTTCGTCAGGCCGACCAGGAGAACTGCAGGGATGGCGGCATAATAAATCGACGGGTCGATGGACATGGAAGGCGATTGATCCTGTTCGTTCTTCCGTCTATCCGCTTTGATCTGTTATGACGAGCCTAGAGCGCCGCAATTCAAGGAAAGTGCCCATCCATGTCCGAAGCCGATAAACGCTGCCGTCTCGTGTTGATCCTTCCCGAAGGCGAGGACCTTTCCGCGCGCGCTGCAATGCTCGAAGCTGCGCTGAAGGGTGGCGATGTCGCCTCGGTGATCCTGCCGCAATACGGTCTCGATGACGGCCTGTTCCAGAAGCATGCGGAGGCGCTCGTCCAGATCGTTCAGGATGCCGGCGCCGCCGCGCTTATCGCCGGCGACACGCGGGTTGCCGGCCGGGCGAAGGCCGACGGCATCCATATTACCGGCGGGCTGGAGGTGTTCAGCGAAGCCGTTGAAAAATTCACCCCGAAGCTCATCGTCGGCGGCGGCAATGCCACGGACCGCCACAAGGCGCTGGAAATCGGTGACATCCAGCCGGACTATATCTTCTTCGGCAAGATCGGCGGCGACATCAAGCCCGAGGCGCATCCGAAGAACCTCGCGCTTGCCGAATGGTGGGCCTCGATGGTGGAAATTCCCTGCATCGTGCTCGGCGGGACCGACCCGCAGTCCGCCCTTGCCGTCGCCGAGAGCGGTGCGGAGTTCGTCGCGCTCGACAAGGCTGTTTTTGCCGACCCCGAGCAGGCGCCGCATGTCGTTGCCGCGGTCAATGCTCTTCTGGACGAAAAAGCGCCACGGTTTGAGCAATAGTAGGCGCTCATGATCAGGGCCCTTCTTTCACAAGCTTGCCGTATCGCGCCGGTGGCGCTTCTCGCCACGGGCGTGCTCGTCGCCGCGCCGTCGCTTGCCGAGACCGCCAAGAAAGGGCCGTCGGTCACCGTCGACGATGCCAAGGCCGGTGACAAGGATGCGGCAAGCGAGGTGAAGCCTGCCGCTCTCGACGAGCAACCTGAGGTCAAGAAGGATGACAAGAAGCCGGACGATGGCCCCTCCACCGGTCTTTCGGTGCTCGACCGCATGGGCGCCGATCTGCCGGCGCTGCCGGCGGAAAAGCCGTTTTCCGGCAAGATCGACGAGGCCTATGGCGCTTTCCAGCGTGGCCATTACCTGACCGCGATGGAACTCGCTCTTCCGCGCGCGCAGCTCGGCGATCCCGCCGCGCAGACCCTCGTTGCGGAAATTCTGGACCGCGGTCTCGGCGTGAAGCGCGATCGCAAGCAGGCGATGTTCTGGTATGAGCAGGCGGCCAATGGCGGCGATCCGACCGGCATGTTCAAATACGCGATCCTGCTGATGGAGCGTTCGGCTTCGGCCGATGACCGCAAGAAGGCCGACGTGTTGATGAAGAAGTCGGCCGATCTCGGCAATGCGTCGGCGCAGTTCAACTATGCGCAGGTGCTGGTGGCCGATACGCCTGGCGACAAAGGCCTTCGCAACGCGCTGCCCTATTATGAAAAATCGGCCGAGCAGGGCATCGCGGATGCGCAATATGCCGTCGCGCAGATTTATATCAATCTGACGGACCTGCCCGAGGACAAGACGAAGCGCGCGCGCGAGTGGTTGCTGCGCGCGGCGCGTGCGGGTTTCGACACGGCCCAGCTCGATCTCGGCATGTGGCTGGTGAACGGTACGGCCGGTGATCGCGACTACGACACCGGCTTCAAATGGCTGAAGCGCGCCGCCGATGGCGGCAATGTCGTCGCCCAGAGCAAGCTCGCGCAGCTCTATATCCACGCCATCGGCACGCGACCCGATCCGATCGAGGCGGGCAAATGGTTCGTGCTGGCGCGGCGCGCAGGGCTGAACGATCCGTCCCTCGAGGATTTCTACCTCGGCCTGACGGACCAGCAGCAAAAAGCTGCGATCACGGCGGCGAACAAGTATCGCTCGGGGTCGTAGGACGCCGCATATTTACCCTGTTGCACGATCGTGGCCCCTGCATTGCAGCCGATGCAGGGGCTGAAGGCTTGAAACTTCGCCGGATTTGTGGTCTTGAAGCCCGCACATCCGGTCCCCGTGCATTTGCGCGCCGCGGCTTTTGCCGTCCCGATGCGCCGGACATTCCCGAAGGACATTCATTTTATGGCTCGTTCAGCTCTTCTTAACGTTATGGTTCAGGCCGCCTTCAAGGCCGGCAAGTCGCTTTCGCGCGATTTCGGCGAAGTGCAGAACCTGCAGGTTTCGCTCAAAGGCCCCGCCGACTACGTGGCGCAGGCCAACCGCAAGGCCGAGAAGATCATTCGCGAAGAGCTGATGAAGGCGCGCCCGACCTACGGTTTCCTCGACGACGCGGCCGAAGAGGTCATCGGCACGGATGGAGCGCATCGCTGGATCGTCAAGTCGCTCGACGGCACGACCAACTTCCTGCACGGCATTCCTGCCTTCGCCAGCACGATCGCGCTGGAGCGCAACGGCGAAATCGTGGCCGCCGTCGCTCTCAACCCGGCGACGGACGAGCTCTTCACCGCCGAGCGCGGCGGCGGCGCCTTCCTCAACGACCGTCGCCTGCGCGTGGCGGCCCGCAAGGCCCTGTCGGATTGCGTCATCGGCTGCAGCGTGCCGCATCTTGGCAACGGCAACCACGGCAAGTTCCTTGTCGAACTGCGCCATGTGATGGGCGAAGTCGCCGGCATGCGCCGTCTCGGCTCCACCGCGCTCGATCTCGCCTATGTCGCCGCCGGCCGTTTCGACGGCTTCTGGGAGCGCGAACTGGCGGAATGGGACATGGCGGCCGGCATGCTCCTGATTCGTGAAGCCGGTGGCTACGCGACGGACCTCGACGGCGGCAATGACATGTTCAACACCGGCACCGTGGTCGCCGGCAACGAATATATCCACAAGGCGCTGCGCGACGTGCTGCACCGCCCGGTGCCGACGCGCTGATGCGTTGAGGACGGCGGCGTATCAAAGCGCCGCTGTTGCCGCTAAGCCCTTCAATTCCACACAATCTTCCTCTAGTCTCCGCCCCGACGAGAAAGCGGAGATGCGACTACATGGCTAAGCTGGCGCTGTCGGGCTGGGGAGGGTCGTCCGAGACCGGAGACGACTACCCGCACAAACTTTCGAGCCCCATGGCGTTCTTCTGGACGATGGTGATCTTCCTCATCATCGTCGGCTTCGTCGCGGCCATCCTATTCCGCCAGGCGCAGACGGCGTTCCTGTCCAATCCCGGGCTCAACGGCCTCATTGTCGGCGTGCTTCTGATCGGCGTTCTCCTGGTGTTCAACCATGTTCTGGCGCTGCGGCCCGAAGTGCGCTGGTTCAATTCGTTCCGCGCGGCCGGCAGCGCCGAAAAGGTCGGGCGCGATCCCGTCTTGCTCGCGCCGATGCGGGCGCTGATCGGCCGGCGCCATTCCGTCGCGCTCTCGACCGCGACGCTTCGCTCGATCCTCGATTCCATCGCCACGCGTCTCGACGAATCGCGAGACACCTCCCGCTACCTGATCGGCCTTCTGGTCTTTCTCGGCCTGCTCGGCACCTTCTGGGGTCTGCTCGGCACGATCGGCTCGATCAGCGCGGTCATCCAGTCGCTGGATGCCGGTGGCGGCACGGCGAACGACATTCTGACGGCCCTCAAACAGGGCCTTTCCGCGCCGCTCGAAGGCATGGGCACGGCCTTCTCCACCTCGCTCTTCGGTCTGGCCTCCTCGCTCATCCTCGGCTTCCTCGACCTGCAGGCGGGCCGCGCGCAGAACCGGTTCTATACCGAGCTGGAAAACTGGCTGTCCTCGGTGACCGATGTCGGCACCGAGTTCCAGCCGGCGGCCGACCTGGCCGCCACGTCCTCCACCGACGTTCAGGCGCTCGCCGAGCAGATTCTGAAACTTGCGCAGCATGAGGGCGGCGGTCAGCGCTCGACGGCGGCGATGGCGAGCCTTGCCGAGGGTATTCAGGGTCTCGTGAAAAACATGCGCAGCGAGCAGCAGATGCTGCGCGACTGGATCGAGGCGCAGCAGGAGGAAGCCAAGGCGCTCCGCCGCACGCTCGACCGGCTTGCCGCGCGCTCGGGCGAACGGTCGGTCGAGAAACTGCCCGAACGCACCACCGAGAAGGCTCACAAGGCCGGGGGCGAATAGAGATGGCGCTCGCCCGCAATCGGCGCAGCCAGCGCTCGGTCGATTACTGGCCGGGCTTCGTCGATGCACTCTCGACGTTGCTGCTCGCCATCATGTTCCTGCTCACGGTCTTCGTGCTGGCGCAGTTCTTCCTCAGCCGTGAAATCTCCGGCAAGGACGATGTGCTCAACCGGCTGACCAGCCAGATCAACGAGTTGACGCAGCTTCTGGCGCTGGAAAAGAGCGGCAAGCAGGACCTCGAGGACACGCTCGCCAATCTCCAGGCTTCGCTCGCTTTGTCCGAAAGCGACCGCACGCGCCTTCAGCAATTGCTCGATAGCGGTTCCGGCGCCTCCGACGCGGCCAATGCCCGCGTGACGACGCTGGAAGGCGAGCTGGATTCGGAAAAGCAGGTGAGCGCACGGGCCGCAAGCCAGATCGAACTGCTCAACCAGCAGATCGCGGCTTTGCGCAGCCAGATCGCCGCCGTGGAAGAAGCGCTTCAGGCTTCCGAGGCCAAGGACAAGTCTTCGCAGACGAAGATCGCCGATCTCGGCCGCCGCCTCAACGTCGCGCTGGCGCAGCGCGTGCAGGAACTGAATCGCTATCGCTCCGATTTCTTTGGCCGGCTGCGGGAAATCCTCTCCGACCGTGAGAACATCCGCATCGTCGGCGACCGCTTCGTCTTCCAGTCGGAAGTTCTGTTCCCCTCCGGGGGCAATGACCTCAACGAGGCGGGACAGGCGGAGATGAAGAAGCTTGCAACCGCGCTGCTCGATCTCGCCAAGGAAATCCCCGCCGAGATCAATTGGGTGCTGCGCGTCGACGGCCACACGGACAACGTTCCGCTCTCAGGCACCGGCCGCTACCGTGACAACTGGGAACTCTCGTCCGCCCGCGCGACGTCGGTCGTGAAGTTCCTCATCGCCAACGGTGTTCCGGCCAATCGCCTCGTTGCTGCGGGCTTCGGCGAGTTCCAGCCGATTGCCGAAGGCAACGACGACGCGGCAAAGGCGACCAACCGCCGTATCGAGCTGAAGCTCACCGAGAGGTAGCCACCAAGGCACCGGGATGGGAATGACCACACTCCCACCCCGCGCGACAGGTATTTCCCGCCTATTGATATGACGTGAACGTCAGCGTAAGTTTTTGCGATCTACGGCGGGAGGCGTTGTGATGGACTGCGATCTTTTGGTGATCGGGGCGGGCCTTGCCGGTCTCGTTGCGGCGACGGAGGCGGCAGGACGGGGCCTCAAGGTCATTGTACTCGAGCAGGAGGGAGAGCAGAACCTCGGCGGGCAGGCCTTCTGGTCGCTCGGCGGCCTGTTCTTCATCGATAGTCCCGAGCAGCGGCGCCTGCGCATCCGCGACACGCTCGCGCTGGCGCGGCAGGATTGGCTGGGGTCCGCGGGCTTCGACCGGCCGGAGGATCATTGGCCACGCCGCTGGGCGGAAGCCTATCTCGACTTTGCCAGCGGCGAGAAGCGTGCCTGGCTGCATGCCATGGGCATGCGCTGGTTTCCCGTCGTCGGCTGGGCGGAACGTGGTGGCGGGCTTGCCACTGGCCACGGCAATTCCGTGCCGCGCTTCCATGTGACCTGGGGCACCGGCCCCGGTGTTCTCGCGCCTTTCCTTCGGCGTGCCGAAGCGCTTCGCGCCGCCGGAACGCTTGCATTCCGCTTCCGCCACCGCGTGGATGGCCTGATCGTCGAGAGTGGTGCGGTCGTCGGCGCGCAGGGTGTGGTGCTGGAGCCGGATCATGCGGCTCGCGGGCGGTCCACCTCAAGGGAGGTTGTCGGCGTTTTCCAGCTTCGCGCCGGCGCTGTGCTGGTCTCGTCGGGCGGCATTGGCGGAAATCAGGATCTGGTGCGGCAGAACTGGCCGCGTGACCGGCTCGGAGAACCGCCCGCTTTCATGGTGAGCGGCGTGCCTGCCCATGTCGACGGGCGCATGCTGGGCATCGCGCAACGGGCTGGCGGCTCGGTCATCAACGGCGACCGCATGTGGCACTATACGGAGGGTTTGCGGAACTGGGACCCGATCTGGCCCGGCCACGGCATCCGCATCCTGCCCGGCCCGTCTTCCTTGTGGCTCGATGCGCGCGGTCGCCGTTTCCCGGCGCCGGCCATGCCGGGCTTCGATACGCTGGCGACGTTGAAGGCCATCTGCGCGACGGGGTATGATCACAGCTGGTTCATCCTCACGCGGGCGATCATCAAGAAGGAATTCGCGCTTTCCGGTTCCGAGCAGAACCCGGATCTGACGGGCAAGGACATTCCGCTGCTTTTGAAGCGGCTTGGCAGGAACCCGCCCGGCCCGGTGCAGGCCTTCATGGACAAGGGCGAGGATTTCGTCGTGCGCGACGATCTCGATGACCTCGTCGCCGGCATGAACGGGCTGACCGGCGAGCCGCTGCTCGACACGGCGCAGGTGCGGGCCGAGGTGGAGGCGCGGGACCGGGAGATCGTCAATTCCTTCTCAAAGGATGCGCAGGTGACGGCCATCCGCGGTGCGCGCAACTATCTTGGCGACAGGCTGATGCGCACGGCCTGCCCACACCGTCTGCTCGATCCCAAGGCCGGGCCGCTGATCGCGGTGCGCCTCAACATCCTGACGCGCAAGACGCTTGGCGGGTTGCAGACCGACCTTTCCGGCCGGGTGCTGGAATTGTCGGGCAAGCCGGTGCCTGGCCTCTATGCGGCGGGCGAGGCAGCCGGCTTTGGCGGTGGCGGGGTGCACGGCTACAATGCGCTGGAGGGCACGTTCCTTGGCGGATGCCTGTTTTCCGGCCGCATCGCGGGCAGGGCGATCGGCGCCTGAGGCGCCGATCGGACTTTTCATCAATCCATCTGGATGTTTGCGCCTTCGACGACGGGTTTCCACTTGGCGAGTTCGGCCGTCACATGTTTGCCGAGTTCTTCCGGCGTGGAGCCGACGATGGTGGCGCTGAACTCCTTCATGCGCTCGATGACGGCAGGGTCCTTCAAGGCGGTGTTGGCGGCTTCGTTGAGCTTGTCGACGGCCTCCTTCGGCGTGCCGGCCGGCGCAAACAGCGCGTTCCACGTATAGGTCTCGTAGCCGGGAATGCCCGATTCCGCGATCGTCGGCACATCGGGGAAGGATGCGGCGCGCTCCTTGGTGGTGACGGCAAGGGCGCGCAACGTGCCGGCCTTGATATGGCCGGAGGAGGAGGGCAGATTGTCGAACATGATGGGGATCTGGTTGCCGATCACGTCGTTCAGCGCCGGGCCGGAACCCTTATAGGGCACATGCTGCATGCTGACGCCTGCCATCGACTTGAAGAGTTCGCCGGAGAGATGCAGCGGCGTGCCGTTGCCGGAGGAAGCGTAGCTGTAGCCCTCCGGATCGGCCTTCAGCAGGGCCAGCAGTTCCTCGACGGTCTTGGCGGGCAGTTCGGGATTGACCACCAGCACGTTCGGGACGATCACCAGCAGTGAGACGGGCGAAAAATCCTTCTCCGCGTCGTAGGGTTTGGTCTTCAGGATCAGCGGGTTCAGAGCGTGGGTGGCGACCGTCCCCATCAGGATCGTGTAGCCGTCCGGCTCCGCGCGGGCGACGCGGTCCGCGCCAAGGCTGCCGCCGGCACCGCCGACATTTTCGACGATGATCTGCTGGCCGATATTTTCCGACATCTTCTGCGCGATGATACGGGCCACCACATCCGTCGAGCCGCCGGCCGCGAAGGGCACGACCAGCGTGATGGTGCGATCGGGAAACTGCTGGGCGCTGGCCGGTGCGGCGAGCGTGAGCGCCGCAAGTGCGGTGGCGCCGAGTGCAATCAGGGTCCGGCGGGTGATCGTCGAAAATGCCACGGTGGTCTCCTCCCAGGGTGACGTTGGGTCCGACACTCAGGATAGGGCGCCAGCCTCTCGTGGCAAGGGCGAACCGGTCAGCCCGCCGCGCGATCCTCTCCGAGGAACGCCTGGCCGCCATGGTCGAACTGCAGCCGGGCGAGGCGTGCATAGAGCCCGCCGTCCCGGATCAGCGACTGATGCGTGCCTTCCTCAACGATCCGGCCGGCTTCCATGACGAGGATGCGGTCGGCCTTGAGCACGGTCGCGAGGCGGTGGGCGATGACGATCGTCGTGCGCTTACCCATCTGGCCGTCGAGCGCTTTCTGCACCAGGGTCTCGCTTTCGGCGTCAAGCGCCGACGTGGCTTCGTCGAGCAGCAGCAGCGGTGCGTCCTTGAGGATGGCGCGGGCAATGGCGATGCGCTGGCGCTGGCCGCCGGAGAGCGTGACGCCCCGTTCCCCGACCATCGTGTCATAACCCTTGTCGAGCCGCTCGATGAACTCTTCCGCCTGCGCGGCGCGGGCGGCGGCGCGGATGGCCTCGTCGCCCACATTCTCCATGCCGAAGGCGATGTTGTCGCGGATCGTCGCGGCGAAGATGGTGACATCCTGCGGCACCAGCGCCATGCGGCGGCGAAGTTCCTCGGGATCGGTGGTGCGCAGATCCACGCCGTCAAGCCGCACGGTGCCGGTATCGGGATCGTAGAAGCGTTCCACCAGCGACAGGATCGTGCTCTTGCCGGCGCCCGACGGGCCGACGACGGCGACGGTCTCGCCCTGCTTCACGCTGAAGGACAGGCCGTTGATGCTGCGGTAGCCGGGACGGGCGGGATAGGAGAAATGCACGTCCTCGAAAGCCAGTTCGCCGCGCGAGGGCACGGGCAGCGCGACGGGATTGGCGGGGGCTGCAATGGCAGGCTTTTCGGCGAGCAGTTCGGTCAGGCGCTCGGCGGCGCCTGCGGCCTGCGAGAGTTCGCCCCAGACTTCCGAAAGCGCACCAAGGCTGCCGGCGGCGAAGACGGCGTAGAGCAGGAACTGTCCGAGCGTGCCGGCCGACATCGTTCCTGAAAGCACGTCCTGTGCGCCGAACCACAGGACGGCAACGACGGAGCCGAAGATCATGGCGATGGCAAAGCCGGTCAGCAGCGAACGGGCGCGGATGGCGGAGCGGGCGGCTTCATAGGCGCTTTCGACGGCGCCGAAGAAGCGGGTGCGTGCCGCCTCTTCCGCATTGAAGGCCTGTAGCGTGCGTGCCGCGCCGATCGCCTCCCCGGCATAGGCCGAGGCGGCGGCGAGCGTGTCCTGCGCCTCGCGCGAGCGACGGCGCACCGAGCGGCCGAAGGCGACAAGCGGGAAGACGATGATCGGGATAGCGCCGATGACGAGGCTGGAGAGCTTCGGGCTCGTATAGAGCATCATGGCGATGGCGCCGAGACACAGGATGAGGTTGCGCAGGGCCACGGAGGCGGTGGCGCCGACGGCGGATTTGATCTGCGTCGTGTCGGCCGTCAGCCGCGAGACGATCTCGCCGGACTGGTTGACGTCGAAGAAGGCGGGCGACAGCCGCGTCACATGGGCGAAGACCTCGCGGCGGAGATCGGCGACGATCCGTTCGCCGAGCGTGATGACGAAGTAGTAGCGCATGGCGCTTGCCAGCGCGAGCAGCCCGGCCAGCGCGAAGAGCATGGTGAAATAGGTATCGATGAAGCCGGCATCGGCCCCCGAGAAGCCATGGTCGATCATGCGGCGCACGGCGATCGGCAGCGCCAGCGTGGTGACGGCGGCCATGACCAATGCGGCCAGAGCCCCACAGACGAGGCCTCGATAGCGGCGGATATAGGGAGTGAGCCTGCCCAGCGGACGAATATTTTTACGCGCGGGCTTTTCCTGCGCGGCCTGTTCTCTGTCTGTGGACACCATACCCCCGTTTCCAGCGCCTTGCGGCACGAATTGTCTTTCGGCTCTTGTTATCCAGACGGCCTTCATGTATAGGCTCGCCATCGAATTGGGAAGCCGCAGGTCCGACCGGCCGCGGCTTCATTTACGTCTTTGGCCCCGCTGCCGCAATGCGTTGCGACAAATGGCCCCCGGAACAGGCAGGAAGAGTGTCATGAAGGCTGATATCCATCCCGACTACCACGTCATCAAGGTCGTCATGACCGACGGCACCACGTACGAAACCCGCTCGACATGGGGTTCGGAAGGCGCAACGATGAACCTCGAAATCGATCCGAAGTCGCATCCGGCCTGGACCGGCGGCAACCAGCAGATGCTGGACCGTGGCGGCCGCGTTTCCAAGTTCAAGAAGCGCTTCGAAGGCCTCGGCCTCTAATCTGCGCTTCGCAGACGGTTTTGAAGAACCCGGCTCCGGCCGGGTTTTTTGTTGCCTGCAGTCCCGCTGATTCTCGAAACAAAAAACCCGGCCGAAGCCGGGTTTCAATCTGCGTTCTGTCTTTCCCGCTCAGCTGTTGCCGAAAGCGGTCTGCAGCAGGTTGATCTGGGCCTGCACGCTGTTCTGGTTGTCAGGTGCGAAGGCCTGGACGTCCTGCGGACGGTAGATTTCGCGGTCGAGCAGGGCGATGCGGTTCTGCAGGCGCAGCGAGCGTTCGATGAGGTCGCGGAAGGCTTCCGGCAGGTCGTTCCAGCCGGGCGCGGTCTTGTCGACGTTGAAGCTGTCGAGACGGACCTTGTTCTTTTCCGACAGCACCTGGTCGCGGCTCATCTCGCCATTGTTGACGGCGCGCTGGAGCAGCAGCCAGGAGGCCATCTGCATCAGGCGGGTGGTCAGCCGCATCGATTCTGCCGCATAGAGCACCGAGGCCATGCGGGGCAAGACCTTGGAGGCCTGGCGGCCGACGCCGTCGAGATAGCTCGCGGTTTCCTCGACGAGACCCATGCCCTCAGCGTACAGGGACTTGAATTGCGCCGACGACGCAACGTGGCCAGCAAAGCTGACGGTATTCAATCCTCTTTCGGACATGGTTTTATCCCTGTTGAACGCACGACTTGCAGGTAATGGAGGATCGGCTCATTCGGTTCCGAGCCGCCTTTTATGTCTTGAGGATGATCCCATAACCTAATTCGCGCAAGGGCATTCTTAATAAAGGGTTAATCTCCACAATTCTTTCGGGACAGTGCACAGGAGGATGCGCGCGCAAATAAAAAAAGAGCCGCGGAAAGCGGCTCTCAAGGTAAAACAGGGAGAAAAATCAGACCGATACCCCAAAGGGCGAAAATGTCTGAACCCGGAAGGACCGGATAGGCAAGTAATAACGTGTAAGGCTTAATGGCCGGTTAACTCTATTGTTGTTTTGCCTTGTTCTGTGTTTTTTCGGCAAGGCTGCGGCAATATGCGCCGGTTTTTTGGCGCATTGTCCGACGCCGAAGCGGTCTCGCTTCGGCTGGAAAGGCTCTAGCGGAACAGGCTTTCCGCCGCCGAGCGGCTGGCGCCCTTTTTTGCCTTCTCCGATTCGAGACGCACGATTTCGGCCTTGAGGAGGTCGATTCGCGCGGAAAGCTCGTCGACCGAAAGCAGCGAGAGGTCACTGCCGATGTCATGGACTGTCTTCTTCAGCGGGCGGTCGTCATCGAAGAGGCTCATGCGGTCTCATTCCCCTGTTGCTCGTCGGCAGCGGCCTGCTGCTGGGGCAGGGCGCGCGGTGAAAGCTGGAGGCTTTCCGGCGTCATCAGCGTGCCGGGGTTGATCGTCGTATAGGCATCGCGCATTTCGGCCGGCTTTGCGGCGCGGCGCTGGCTGCGGAAAATGGCGTAGGCGGTGATCAGGATATGCGCCCAGCAGGTGACGAGGAACAGTGCATAGGGGCCGATGGCCGACATGATCGGGCCGCCGAGCGTGGGGCCGATGATCGTGCCGATGCCGTAGAGGAGAAGCAGGCCGCCGGAGACCTTCACGAAGTCTTCGGGGCTGGCGAAGTCGTTGGCGTGGGACACGGCGATCGGGTAGAGCGCGTTGGCCATCGCACCGTAAAGGGCGGTCAGCACCAGCAGCACGGTCACGTTGGCCGGCTGGAAGACGAAGAGGGCAAGTCCGGCGGCGGCGGCCACGGCCGAGAGCGCGGCGAGCACCATGCGCCGGTCGATCCGGTCGGACATGCGGCCGGCCGGCAACTGCATGACGGCGCCGGCGAAGATCGCCACGCTCATCATGGTCGCGATCATGCTGGAGGAAAGCCCGACCTGGGCGCCGAACACGGCGCCGAGCGTGCCGAAGGCGCCGTTGGAAATGCCGATCAGCACGATGCCGACACAGGCGATCGGCGAGGTGCGGAAGAGTGCCGGGATATCGAGGCGCACCTGCTTCAGCGGCTGCGGCGAGGCCGCGGTGGAGAGCGTCGTCGGCAGCATGGCGAAGCAGTAGAGAATGCCGGCGAACATGAAGAGGATCGGCGTCGTCACGTCGCCAAGCGCCACCGTCATCTGGCCGCCGACGGTGCCGATCAATGTGATGGCGATGTAGAGGGAAAAGATCAGGCCACGGCTCTCGTTGGTGGCGCGTTCGTTCAACCAGCTCTCGATGATCATCGAGGTGCCGGCAATCGAGAAGCCCGTCACGGCACGCAGCACGATCCACCAGACGGGATCGACCAGAATACCGCTCAGGAGCGCGATGATGGCGATGAGCGAGGCGAAGCCGGAAAAGGCGCGCACATGGCCGATGCGCTTGACGATGGTCGGTGCGAGCAGGCAACCAAGAACGAAGCCGGAGGCCCAGGACGTGCCGAGCAGGCCGAGCATCGTGGTCTCATAGCCTTCAAAGGCGCCGCGCATGGGAAGCAGCAGGCCGTGCAGGCCGTTCCCGAGGAACAGGAACAGCGTGCCCATGAGCAGTGCGAAGACGGATATGAGGTTATTGCGCATGTGATTTCCGCAGGTTCGCCGATGCAATAGGAATAGCGCGCCTCACGCCGATTGCCAGATGCAAAGGCGACATGGCGCATGATTTTCAACCCTTGCGCTGATCGCTTGGAAAAGTGTCTGAGGTGTGACAGGAAGGGCCAGGAAAGGCCACCATGTCGAAAATCCTCCCTGTCCTCCTGCTCGCCGTCATGCTGCTGCATCTCATCCGCCCCATCGGCCTGCCGGGGTTGAGACGGCGCGCGGATTTCTGGAAGATCGCGGTCGTCGCCATTGCGTTGATGATGCTGACGGTACTCATCCGGCCATAGGCGCCGGGCATGGACTGAAACGCAAAAGGGCCACCCGAAGGTGGCCCCCATGAGGTTTGGTCCGGCGTGGACCCGGGCCTTTGGGCCCGCAGGAAGGTGGGGTCAGAACGAGGGCTGCCTCGTTTCATTCACCACAATTCCCATGCCCGAAGCCAAGACCGAAATCTCATTAGACATTGGATCACCTTCCTTTCTGTTCGTTGATACTGACTGGAAATGTAGGCGATCCGTGACGAAGCGCAAGTCCCCCGCCGTTATTTCTGCTGGCGCAGGATGTCGACGCCCGGAAGCGGCTTGCCTTCCATCCATTCCAGGAACGCACCGCCGGCCGTCGAGACATAGGTGAAATCGTCGGCGACGCCGGCATGGTTGAGGGCTGCCACCGTATCGCCGCCGCCGGCGACGGAGACGAGCTTGCCGGCCTTGGTCTCAGCGGCCGCGTGCCTGGCGGCCGACACCGTCGCGGTGTCGAAGGGGGCGATTTCGAAAGCGCCAAGCGGGCCGTTCCAGACGAGCGTCGAAGCGCGGGAAATCCACGTATTGACGGCTTCGATGGTCTTCGGGCCGACATCGAGCATCATGGCGTCGGCCGGAATGGCGTTGACGTCGACCACTTCGTTTTTGGCATTGGCTTTGAATTCGCGCGCGACGACGCCGTCTTCCGGCAGCACGATGGCGCAGGTCGCGGTCGCAGCCTCGATCATGATCTGCTTGGCGGTTTCGGCAAGATCATGCTCGCAGAGCGACTTGCCGACATCGGTGCCGCGGGCGGCGAGGAAGGTGTTCGCCATGCCGCCGCCGATGACCAGCGCATCGACCTTCTTCACGAGGTTCATGAGGAGATCGATCTTGGTGGAGACCTTGGCACCGCCGACGATGGCGACGACCGGGCGGTTCGGGTTGCCGAGGCCCTTTTCCAGCGCTTCGAGTTCCGCCTGCATGGTGCGGCCGGCATAGGCGGGCAGCAGATGGGCGAGGCCTTCGGTCGAGGCATGCGCGCGGTGCGCGGCGGAAAAGGCATCGTTGACATAGAGGTCGCCGTTGGCGGCGAGCGCTGCGGTGAAATCGGGGTTGTTCTTCTCTTCACCCTTGTGGAAGCGGGTGTTTTCGAGGAGCAGGATGCCGCCGTTGTCGAGCGCTGCGATGGCGGCCGCGGCCGTCTCGCCGACGCAGTCGGAGGCGAAATGCACCTTCGTGCCGAGCACCTCGTTCACCGCCGGCAGGATCTGCTCCAGCGACATGTCGGCGACGACCTCACCCTTCGGGCGGCCGAAATGGGCGAGCAGGATGACCTTGGCGCCCTTCTTCGACAGTTCGAGAATGGTCGGGGCGACGCGCTCGATGCGGGTTGCGTCCGTTACCTTGCCGTCCTTGACCGGCACGTTGAGATCGACGCGGACGAGCACGCGCTTGCCGGTGATGTCGGTGAGGTTGTCGAGGGTCTTGAAGGTCATGGCGCGGCTCCGAAAGTCTGGTGTCTGGTCAAGAAAAAACACCCGGACATCGCTGCCCGGGTGTTTCGCATTTTTGCTTAGATCAGCTTGCCGAGGGCAACAGCCGTGTCGGACATGCGGTTCGAGAAGCCCCATTCGTTGTCGTACCAGGACAGGATGCGAACGAGGTTGCCGTCGAGAACCTTGGTCTGGTCGGCAGCGAAGTTCGAGGAGTGGCTGTCATGGTTGAAGTCGATCGAGACGAGCGGGCCCGTGACGTAGTCGAGGATGCCCTTCAGTTCGCCTTCGGCGGCGGCCTTGATGGCAGCGTTGACTTCGTCGGCCGTGACATTGCGCGACGGCACGAACTTCAGGTCGACGACCGAGACGTTCGGGGTCGGAACGCGGATGGCCGAACCGTCGAGCTTGCCGGCGAGCTGCGGCAGCACGAGGCCGACGGCCTTGGCAGCGCCCGTCGAGGTCGGGATCATGGACAGGGCTGCGGCGCGGGCGCGGTACAGGTCCTTGTGCATGGTGTCGAGCGTCGGCTGGTCACCCGTGTAGGAGTGGATCGTCGTCATGTAGCCCTTCTCGATGCCGAAGGCCTTGTCGAGAATGTAGGCGACCGGCGCCAGGCAGTTCGTGGTGCACGACGCGTTCGAGATGACCAGGTCATCCTTGGTCAGCGTGTTGTGGTTGACGCCGAAGACGATCGTCTTGTCGGCATTGTCGCACGGTGCGGAGACGATGACGCGCTTGGAGCCGTTGGCGAGATGCGCGCCAGCCTTTTCCTTCGTCGTGAACAGGCCGGTGCATTCGAGCGCGATGTCGACATCGCTCCACGGCAGTTCCTTCGGATCGCGGATGGCGGTGACGCGGATCGGGCCACGGCCGACGTCGATCGTGTCGCCGGAAACGGTGACGGTGCCGGGGAACTTGCCGTGGACGGAATCGTAGCGAACGAGGTGCGCGTTGGTCTCGACCGGGCCGAGGTCGTTGACGGCGACGACTTCGATATCGGTGCGGCCGGACTCGACGATGGCGCGGAGCACGTTACGGCCGATGCGGCCAAAACCGTTGATGGCAACTTTCACAGTCATGTGGGGTCTCTCCCTATGGATAATCTCTAGGCGACGTCAGGGCGCGACGGGAGGCCGCGCCCGACAGACAATCAGGCGAGCTTGGCTTCCGCAGCGGCGACGACAGCTTCCGGCGTGATGCCGAAATGCTTGTAGAGTTCCTTGTAGGGACCCGAGGCGCCGAAGGAGGACATGCCGACGAAGATGCCGTCCGAACCGATGAAGTGATCCCAGCCCTGGCGGATGCCGGCTTCGACGGCGATCTTGACCGGCGAGTTGCCGATGACGGCCTGCTGGTAGGCTTCCGGCTGCTCGGCGAAGAGCTCGACGCAGGGAACGGAAACCACGCGGGTCGAGATGCCCTTGGCCGACAGCGCCTGCTGGGCCTTCACCGCGATCTCGATTTCCGAGCCGGAGGCGAAGATCGTGACCTTGGCGTCGCTTGCCGAGACGAGATCGTAGGCACCGCGCGCCGAAAGGTTTTCTTCCTCGTATTCCAGGCGCACCGGCATCAGGTTCTGGCGGGTGAGCGCAATCGCCGACGGGCGGTTGTGGCTCTCGAGCGCAAGCTGCCAGCACTCTGCCGTTTCCGTGGCGTCGGCCGGGCGGAAGACGAGCAGGTTCGGGATGGCGCGCAGTGCCGCCATGTGCTCGACCGGCTGGTGCGTCGGGCCGTCTTCACCAAGACCGATGGAATCGTGCGTCAGGACGTGGATGACGCGGATACCCATCAGCGCAGCAAGGCGGATCGACGGACGGCAATAGTCCGAGAAGATCAGGAAGCCGCCGGAGTAGGGGATGAGGCCGCCATGCAGCGCCATGCCGTTCATGGCGGCAGCCATGCCGTGCTCGCGAACACCGTAGTGGATGTAACGACCGGAGAAGTCGGTCGGCGTGATCGACTTGGTCTGGCTCGTCTTGGTGTTGTTCGAGCCGGTCAGGTCGGCCGAGCCGCCGATGGTTTCGAGCAGCACGCCGTTGATGACTTCCAGCGCGTCTTCGGAGGCCTTGCGGGTCGCCGGGTTCGGCTTGGTTTCGGCAAGCTTCTTCTTGTAGGCGGAGATGGCCGAATCGAGGCCGCTTTCGAGGTCGCCGGCGAAGCGGCGGACGAACTGCGCCTTCTTCTCGGCGTCCGTCTTTTCGAGGCGGGCGTCCCATTCCTTGTGGGCCTTGGTCGAACGAAGACCGGCGAGGCGCCAGGCGTCGAGCACGTCGGACGGAACCACGAAGGCTTCCGATTCCCAGTTCAGCGCCTTGCGGGTGGCGGCGATTTCTTCCGCACCGAGCGGCGAACCGTGCACCTTGTGCGTGCCGGCCTTGTTCGGCGCACCGAAACCGATGGTCGTCTTGCAGGCGATCAGGGTCGGCTTGTCGGACTTTTGGGCTTCTTCGATGGCGGCAGCGATCGCCTCCGGATCATGACCGTCGACGGCGATCGTGTGCCAGTGCGAGGCGCGGAAGCGGGCGTGCTGGTCGGTCGAGTCGGCAATCGAGATCGGGCCGTCGATCGAGATGTTGTTGTCGTCCCAGAACACGATCAGCTTGTTGAGCTTCAGGTGGCCGGCGAGCGAGAGTGCTTCCTGGCTGATACCTTCCATGAGGCAGCCGTCACCCACGATGGCGTAGGTGTAATGCTCCATCAGGTCGGCGCCGAATTCGTCGCGCAGCTTGCGCTCGGCAATCGCCATGCCGACGGCATTGGCAATGCCCTGGCCGAGCGGACCGGTGGTCGTCTCGATGCCGGCGGCGTGGCCGTATTCCGGGTGACCCGCGGTGCGCGAGCCGAGCTGGCGGAAATTCTTGATCTCGTCGATCGTGATGTCCTCGTAGCCCGTCAGATAGAGCAGCGAGTAGAGGAGCATCGAGCCGTGGCCGGCCGACAGCACGAAGCGGTCGCGGTTCGGCCAGGACGGCGTCTTCGGATCGAAGGAGAGAAAGCGGGTGAAAAGAACCGTTGCGATGTCTGCTGCGCCCATGGGCAGGCCGGGGTGACCGGAGTTCGCCTTTTCCACGGCATCCATGGAAAGGAAGCGAATTGCGTTCGCCATCCGGTCGTGTTTTTCGCGAGAGATCATGACTGTTCCGTATTCTTCGGAGTGTTGGGCCCGATGCCTTTTGGAGCATCGGTTAGGAAGCGGGAGACACATAGCAGGTGCGCCGTCGGAGTCAACGAATTCGGCCGTTTTTCCGGCCTTTGCGGGTCAATTCCGCCGCCTTTTGCGGCCTTTGCGAAAAGGTGTCGCAGGCGCGCTTTGCAACCCGCCGAGCGGCTGATCCACAACGGGTTTCGGGCGTAGCGGGCCGCGCTGTTGACGCTCATGCCCGCAGTTGAATACTGTCAAGGTAAGAGAACCGGCGCTGGCGGCGGCGATTCGCGTTTTTTGAGAGTGCCGGTGAAGGCTTTATGACCAACGGGGAAACAGTTCGGGCAGCGATCGAGGAGCTTCGCAAGGCGCTCAGCAATCTCGACAATGCGCTCGACATGCGCTTCGACCGAGAGCGCGATCACGGCGAGGTGGAAGGCGAAGTGCGGCGGGTGAACACCGACCGCTCGCGGCTTGCCCAGGAACTCGACCAGTCCGAATTCCGTGCCAACCGGCTGGAGGAGGTCAACCGAGAGGTTTCCCGCCGGCTCGTGACGGCGATGGAAACCATCCGGGCCGTGCTCGACCGTTAGAGTAGCGCATTTCCGGGCGCAAACCGCTTCACACTTTTGCTGGAAATGCTTTAATCGCAAGCAGAAAGAATCCGCATGGCACAGGTAACCGTACAGATCGATGGCAAGGCCTATCGCATGGCTTGCGAAGAGGGCCAGGAGGCGCATCTCGAAGAGCTCGCCGCCGGCTTCGATCAGTATGTCGGGCACTTGAAAAGCCAGTTCGGCGAGATCGGCGACCTGCGCCTGACCGTCATGGCCGGCATCATGGTGATGGACGAGCTGAACGACGTGAAGCGCCGGCTGGGCAAGCTGGAAAAGGAAGCCGAAGAGCTGCGCAAGGGGCGCGAGGGCGTGATGGGCGAGGTTTCGCGCAACGAAGAGGCGATCGCCCAGGCGCTCGGCGATTTGACGAGCCAGATCCAGGGCATGGCCGCGAAACTGAACGGCAAGCCGCCAGTCAACTGACATCACGCGATTGCCACTGGCGAAGCACACGCTTTCGTCCTATATGTGAGATGCGGTCTGCGCTTCCCGACAGGAACCACAATCCCTGGGGCCATACTCGATCCAAAGGGAGCTGTCCCTGGCCAGGCCCGTGGGCTTGGACATATGGCGCCCACCTACGTTTGTAGGCACCCAGGATCGTAAACATCCATCGGTCGCCGTGGATCGCACTTTTTCTTATGTTTCGATGATTTCGACTGAGCGTTAGGCTTTGACGCCGATTTTCATGCCGGTGTCGAGGTTGACCGGTCGAAACACGGTAAATCAGTATCGCCTTTATCGTCGAGCCAAACACCCTTTGACATGCGCCGGTTTCACGGCACTCAGATTGAGGCGCGCTCCTGAGGCAATCGTGATTTCCGGGAGGCACTTCGCCGTCTGCCCTCCCGTTCAAGCGTTTCGGAGCGTCAGTCGATCGACCGGCAATATGTCTTTGTTAATAGCGCCAGCCAGCGCACACTCCTACATTATGCGTATCGGCAGCATGCGAGCGCCACAACCATTCAAAAAAGCGCTGATGTTTTCGCTGACAAGTCGGGAGATTGCCATGCACTCGACGCACCTTCAGCCGGAAGAATTGTCTGCGGTAAAGCAGGTTTACGACGATATCGTTGCGGAAGACTGGTTTGATGACAACGAGGATGCGCGCTCGTCGTTCGCGCGCTACCTGATCGAGACGTATTCGATTGATTCAATCGAACCGGCGCGGTTCCGGACGATCGTGGAAGGTTCGGCGCGCATGCACTACAGCCGCACGAGATAAGAGCCATCCGGGGGTGGGATGGAGGACCCGGTGTCAGCGATGATGTCGGGTCCTTTTCGTTAGACACACGCCAATATTCGCGTATGGTTGCACTACCGGTCGCCGATGCAACGGGCGCGACCATGAGAGTTCGATAGCTTTCGCCCCGGTATTGGAGGTGAGGCTATGTCGCGTAGCTCTGTTGTACTTTTCGCAGAAAACAAAGAGTGGTCGGTCATCGTCATTGAGGACGGTGGCGAGTCTCGTCATCCCTTCCGTCTTCACAAGCATGCAGCCAGTTTCGCGGACGGACAGCGTGTCCGGCTCGGCTTTCCGCTTATCGATTTCGCGGCTTGCGACAACGCCAATCTGCCGGTCGAAGCGAGATAGTTTGACATGTCCACGGGGGACGCAAAGAAAGGCGCGGCTTGAGTTTTGCGTAGTCGCGTCTTTCTGGATGCTTTGTGGAAACCAGATGCTTGCCATGCTCGATCCAAGGGCAGCTTTCCTCTGCCGGGCTCGTGGGCTTGGGCATGTGCTGTCCACTAAGTTTGTAGGCACCCAGATCGCAGATCTCCATCGCCGGTGTTGATACGCTTTTCCTCCAGAGATTTTAGTCGGCGTGGGCCGATAGGCCTTTGGCAAGGACATGCCAGCATGCGATGTGTCACGGTCATTTTGCCGATCGGTAGAACGCCCGCCGCAGCGTATCAAAATCCCATGAGGTCACGGCGCCGTCGGCTCCGGCAGATTTTCTTTAGAAGAAACCGGCTTCTCTACTCGTATGGGTAATGCGGTTTCTTCGAAGCCTGTGTAGGGTTGCGTGAGGGACTATGGCCAGCGGGGCGCGAGGCGCAGCCACGCTGAATTCGCTATCAGGGGGAAACGGCAGCGATGGTGATCACAAGCGGCACGCTCAGCAAGGTCAATACCGGTACGGCATCTTCCAGGCAGTTTCCGCATGTCACGGGGCTTGCGGACGGCGGGTGGGTCGTTACCTGGGAATCCGATAAGCCGGACGCGTCCGGCCTCGATATTTCCCAGCAGGTCTATAACGCCGACGGCACGAAACAGGGTGGCGAAACACGAGTGAACACCTATACGGCACTCGACCAGTACGGGCCGCAGGTGATCGCGCTTTCGGATGGTGGCTGGGTCGTCACGTGGTTCGGTTCCGGTGGCGCCCGGCAGCAGGCCTATCGTGCGGACGGCGCCGTCAGGGGCGCGGAAACCCGAATCGATACCGAGAGCTTGCTTGGTGCCCAGACCACAGCCCTTTCGGACGGTGGCTGGGTCGTTACCTGGGAGCGCCCTTCCGGAGGAGCCTCCTCCGACTACGACGTCTACCAGCAGGCCTTCCGTGCCGACGGCACGGCGCGGGGCGGCAAGATCCTGGTCAACACAGCGACCAGCGGCGACCAGCTGGCGCCGCAGATCACGGCCCTTTCGGATGGTGGCTGGGTCGTCATGTGGTCGTCCACCGAGGGATCGACTGATTCCGGTCCGCTCGACACGGACATCTATCAGCGGGCTTACCATGCCAACGGCACGGCGCGCGGGGTCGCGGTGCGGGTCAATACCCATACGGCGGACTTCCAGATCGGCACGCAGATCACGGCCCTTTCGGACGGCGGCTGGGTCGTTACCTGGATGTCTTCCGATCTGATCGCCGATGAAGTCGGCATCAACCAGCAGGTCTACAACGCCAACGGCACGAAACAGGGCAATGAAGTCCAGGTCAACTCGGTGGCGATCAGCCTGCCGGAGGTGGCGGCGCTGCCGGACGGCGGCTGGGTCGTCGCCTGGCTGGCATTGGAGGGCCTCCGACAGCAAGCCTACAATGCCAACGGCACAAAGCAGGGTGGGGAAGCCACTATCACCACCGATGGCGTAGATCCGCAGATCACGGTGCTTTCGGACGGTGGATGGGTGGTCACCTGGATCAATTTTGAAGCAGGGGGAAGCACCGACATCTACCAGCAGGTCTTCAACGCCGACGGCACGCTCCACGGCGGCAAGACACGGGTGAGTTCCGGGGGATTGGACGACGACTACAGTCCGGAGATCACGGCGCTTTCGGATGGCGGATGGGTGATCACCTGGACCGTCGACGGGGCGCGTGGGGAGGGCGTATACCAGAGAACCTTCTGGCTGAACGACGCGCCGATCGGCAAGGACATCGCGGTGCAGACGGCGCAGGAGGCAAAGCCCTTCTCCTTCACGGTGCCTGCCGGCACCTTTGCCGATCCCGATGCGCTTGACGCGCTCACCTACAAGGCCACGCTTGCCGGCGGCGGCGCGCTGCCGGACTGGCTGCATTTCAACGCGGCGACCCGCACCTTCTCCGGTACGCCGCACAAAAGCGACGTCGGTGGGCTCTCCGTGCGCGTCACTGCGACCGACAAGGGCGGCCTGTCCGTCAGCGAGGTCTTCACGCTGACGGTCAAGAACCTCAACGATGCGCCGGCGCTGCCGGCAAACATCACCGCCGGGACGTTCGAAAACGCGTCGGTCCTCATCGATGTGCTGTCCGCCGCCTACGACGATGACGGCGACAAACTCAGCATCCTCTCTGCGTCCGTCCGTTCCGGCTTCGGCAGCGTGTCGATCCGGGCGGACGGCCGACTGGTCTACGATCCCACGACGGCGCCCAACCAGAACATCGCGGCGAACGAGACACGCTCCGTGATCATTCGCTACACCGTTTCCGACGGCCATGGCGGCAAGACGACGGCCGACGTAACGGTGACGGTCAAGGGTGTCGAGCCCGACATCTTCAAGGGCACGCCCGGCAATGACAGCCTGAAGGGCAGCATTCATGGCGATATCCTCTATGGCTATGCCAGCGCCGACCTGCTCAACGGCAGGACGGGCGCCGACCGGATGGTCGGCGGCAAGGGTGACGACACCTATTTCGTTGAAAATGCCAGGGATACGGTGGTCGAGACGGCCGGCGAGGGCACGGATCTCGTCAGGGCCTCCATCACCTATGCACTCACCGCGAATGTCGAGAATCTGAAGCTGACGGGTCTGGCGAAGATCAACGGTACGGGCAATGGCCTTGCCAATGCCATCAGCGGCAATGCCGCCGCCAACACGCTCGACGGCAAAACGGGCGCCGATCGCATGGCGGGCGGTAAGGGCAGTGACATCTATGTCGTCGACAATGCAAAGGACAAGGTCGTCGAATGGACGGGTGCCGGCACGGACCTCGTCAAGGCTTCGGTCAGCTACGTGCTCTCCGCCAATGTAGAACATCTGACGCTCATGGGAACGGCGGCCTCTGGCACGGGCAACAGCCTTGCCAATGTCATCATCGGCAATGCCGCCGACAATGTGCTCAATGGCAAGGCAGGGGCCGACCGGATGGTCGGCGGCAAGGGTGACGACATCTATGTCGTCGACAACGCAAAAGACAAGGTCGTCGAAAAGGCGGGAGAGGGGACCGATCTCGTCAGGGCTTCGGTGTCGTACGCCCTTTCGGCCTATATCCAGAAACTGACGCTCGTAGGCTCTGCGGAGATCAACGGGACCGGCAACGGCCTCAACAACATCATCGTCGGCAACCGTGCAGACAACACGCTGAACGGTAGGGGCGGTGCCGATACGCTGAGGGGCGGTGCCGGTGACGACACGCTGATCGGCGGCAACAGTGGCGGCAAGGACAAGCTTTACGGCGGGTCGGGCGCCGACACATTCGTCTTCGTCGCGGCGCAGGGAGCGGCTGCCGTCGCAGTCGGTAACCGTGACGCGATCGACGATTTCTCACGCAAGCAAGGCGACAAGATCGACCTGAGCGCAATCGACGCCAACGCGAAGACAGGGGCGAGTGACGCCTTTACCTTCATTGCGACCGAACAATTTCACAACAAGGCGGGCGAGCTTCGCTATGTGCTCAAATCCGGGGACACGGTCATCCTGGGCGACACCAATGGCGACGGCAAGGCGGACTTCGGCATCAAGCTCGACCTCAGTCTGGCGATGAAGGGAAGCGATTTCATTCTGTAGCGCTGCGAGGCTGAAGAGTGGATTCCGGTTTTCGTGGCGGTGAAGCGCCCTTCAGATTTGCAATCGCTCGATCCGCTGGAACACGCCTTTGATCGTGCGGCCTTGACCGCGGATCGGCTCGATACGCATCAGCAGGATCAACTCGTCGGCGTCGTTTCGGCGAAGCTTGATGTCGAAGCTTTTGCCGGAATAGGTCTTGCGCGTCCCCCGTTTCCAGAAACCGGCGCCGTCGGCCATGCCATCGCCGGAGGTCTCCGCGATGGCGCTCCAGTCGTTGTTTGCGATGACCCGGAGCGAGGTGCCGGACTGGTGAATGGTGAGGCGGCAGGTCGCACACTCGCCGGCATTCGAGGAGACCTGCTGCCATTCGCCGTGGAAGGTGCCTTCGGCGGCGGCCGGCGTGGTGAAGCCCGCCAAGCAAAACGCAAGGATTGCCGCCAGAAAATGCCTCATGCCAAAACCCTTTCGCCGCCTCGTTTGTTGTAATCTAGGCGAGCATGGCTGGCTTCGCGAGGCCGGCTGGAGCATTTGAATTTCCATGGTTAAGCGGCAAAAAACAAAGGCCGCCCCGAGGGCGGCCTTTGTTTTTCCGAAGCTGTCGGCAAGCCTTATGCGGCGGCCTTCAGTTCCTTGTCGATCATGGCGCGCAGGCTGCCGAGGTCTTTCGCGAAGGCGCGGATGCCTTCGGACAGCTTTTCGGTGGCCATGGCGTCTTCGTTCAGCATCCAGCGGAAGGCCTTTTCGTCGACCTTGACCGGCGAGACCTTGGCAAACTTCTCCGGCGAGAGCTTGCGCTCCAGCGTGCCTTCTGCCGCGTCGAGCTCTTCGAGCAGCGCCGGGCTGATGGTCAGGCGGTCGCAGCCGGCAAGCGCTTCGATCTCGCCGGTGTTGCGGAAGGAGGCGCCCATGACGATCGTGTTGATGCCGTTGGACTTGTAGTAGTCGTAGATCGCGCGGACCGACAGCACGCCCGGATCTTCCTCGGCCGTGAAGGTCTTGCCCGAGGCCTTGACATGCCAGTCGAGGATGCGGCCGACGAAGGGCGAAATGAGGAAGACGCCGGCATCGGCGCAGGCGATCGCCTGGGCCTTGTTGAAGAGCAGCGTCAGGTTGCAGTCGATGCCGTCCTTCTGGAGCACTTCCGCGGCGCGGATGCCTTCCCAGGTGGAGGCGAGCTTGATGAGGATGCGGTCGCGGGCAATGCCGCGCGCTTCGTAGGCCTTGATGATCTCGCGGCCCTTGGCGATGGAGGCTTCTGTGTCGAAGGACAGGTCGGCATCGACTTCCGTCGAGACGCGTCCGGGCACCAGCTCTGCGAGGGCGGCACCCACGGAGATGGCGAGACGGTCGGCAACGGCCGAGACGACGCCGTCACGGTTTCCGCCCTGCGACTGGCCCCAGCGGATGGCCTCGGCGACGGTATCGGCAAACATCGGCGTGCCAAGCGCCTTCAGGACGATGGTGGGGTTGGTGGTGCAATCGACTGGCTTCAGGCGGCGCACGGCTTCGATGTCGCCGGTGTCTGCCACGACGGTCGTCATCGTGCGGAGTTGTTCAAGCTTGGATGTCATATCCGAAATCCCGAATGGTTGTTGCGGGCCGGTTTCCTTGGAAACGCCGGACCCTCCTCCATGTTCCCTGTGAAAGCGCACCCGGCGACCGTGCTTCCTGTTTCAGCCGCCGTGTGCACTGGCACAACCAATCTTCCGGCGGAATTGCGCCAGCTGATCTGAGGCGGACTATCATCGTTTCCAGGGGCGAAAGTCAAGCACTTTTGCACAATCTCCTGAACATATGTCGCATTTCTGGTTTGCTGTGCTAAGCTGCCCTCAGAGCGATTGCAGACAGATGGAGGCGACGTGGCCAGGCTCCGGCGCGACACACATACGGCCTATTCGGAATCGGCGGCCCTGAGGCTCAGGGCCGCCTGGCTCTATTACAATCAGGGCCTCACGCAGAAGGATGTGGCAGAGAAGATCGGCGTCAGCCGCACCACCGTCGTGCGCATGCTCGACGAGGCGCTGAAGCGCTCGGAGGTGCAGATCTGGATCAACGAAGGCGTCGGCGACTGCGTCGAGCTCGCCGTGCGGCTGGAAAAGGCCTATGGCCTCGACGAGGCCGTCGTGGTGCCCGCGGCCGCGAGTGCGGAGGCGACCGCCAAGGGTGTCGGCCTCGCGCTCGGCCAGTTCCTCACGGAAGCCATTCCGGACGATTGCACGGTCGGCGTCGGCTGGGGGCGGACGCTGACGGCTTCGCTTGCCAGTTTTCGCCCGGCACGGCGCGAACGGGTAAAGGTGGTGTCGCTGCTCGGCGGCGTCGTCGAGGCGCACCACATCAATCCAATCGAATACACCTGGCGGCTGGCGAGCCAGCTTGGGGCGGAGTGTTATCTCTTTCTTGCGCCGCTGCTCGTCGATTCCCGCGAGACCAAGCGCAGCCTCATCGAGAAATGCGGCCTGAGGACCCTGTTCGACCTGGCGGAGAACATGGACATCGCGGTGGTGAGCTGCGGCGATATCGGACCGCGTGCGAGCTCGCTCTCGCGCGATTTCATTGCCCGGCACGAGCTGGAGGAACTGATCGCGGCGGGCTGCGTCTGCGATACGATGTGCAATTTTCTCGATGCGGAGGGCCAGACGATCGACCATCCGATCCGCCACCGCGTCATGTCGATCGATCTCGATACGGTGAAGAAGGCGCGCCACATCGTATTGGTTTCGGGCGGCGCGCACCGGGCACCCGCCATCCGCGCCACGATCC
Source organism: Shinella sp. CPCC 101442 (assembly GCF_024704725.1). Lineage (GTDB taxonomy): Bacteria > Pseudomonadota > Alphaproteobacteria > Rhizobiales > Rhizobiaceae > Shinella. The sequence continues at coordinate 128,096 of NZ_JALIQS010000005.1, forward strand.
GCCGCATCGGCTGCAACACGCTGATCACCGATGAGGGGGCGGCATTGGCGATGCTGCGGCTTGCGGAGGCCGCTGCCGCGGCGTGAAACATCGGCTTTAGAGAAGGTCGAGGCGAATGGCCCGTGTGATCGCTCCGATGAGGTTGCGGGCGTCAAGCTTGTCGATCGCTCCGCGCATGGCTTCCGCCACGCGCGGCATCGTCAGGTCGGTTTCGAGCACGATCTCGGCCGGCGTCCTGCCGTGGGCGGCAAGGAAAAGGCACCGTCTTTCGATTTCGGTCAGCGCGGGCAGAGGGGAAAGATCATTTTCCGAAGACATGCGTCCCGCTTAGGGGCTCGGCCGGCCGGGGCAAAGCGCAAGCTGTTTCAATGCTTAACGACCGCAGGCGGCTTTTCGCTACTTTGTCTCATTGTGGGGCATGTCTTGCCGTGTCGCAAAAGGAAGGGAATTTGCCTTCCGCGGCTGGTAGCTGATAAGGCACGCGGAAATCAGGCCGGAGACGACAGTGACATTCAAGGAGAGGAAGGCAGCGATCCGCAACGAGCGGCTGGCGCTGCGCGATGCGATGACGCCGGACGCGCGCATCGAGGGCAGTCTTGCGATGGCGGAGCACGCAGGCGACCGCCTGGAGTTTGCGCCCGGCACGGTGATCTCTGGTTTCTGGCCGATCCGTTCCGAGGCCGACATTCGTCCGCTGATGGCGCATTTGCGCACGCGCGGCGCGCGGCTCTGCCTGCCTGTGGTGCTCGATCGCGAGACAATCATCTTTCGCGAGCTCGTCGTGGGAGCGCCGGTGGTCAAGACGGGCTTCGGCACGACGGGACCTGGAGAGGAGGCTGCGGTGCTCGATCCGGATATCCTGCTCGTGCCGCTTTCGGCTTTCGACAAGGCGGGTCACCGCATCGGCTATGGTGCCGGGCACTACGACCGCGCCATCGACCGCCTGACGGCAAAAGGCCATGCGCCAAAACTCATCGGCATTGCCTTCGACTGCCAGGAAGTGGCATCAGTACCCGCGGAACCGCATGACGTCGCGCTGGACGCGATCCTCACCGAAAGCGGCTTCCGTTTGTTCCAACCGGTTTCGTAAGGCAATCAGATGCGTTTTCTTTTTCTTGGCGACATGGTGGGCAAGACCGGGCGGACAGCCGTCTGGGAGCGCCTGCCGGGCCTGATCAGCGACTTCAAGCTGGATTTCGTCGTCGTCAACGGGGAGAATGCGGCCGGTGGTTTCGGTATTACCGAGGAGATTTTCCTTGGGACGATCAATGCCGGCGCTGATGTCGTGACGACCGGCAATCATGTCTGGGACCAGAAGGAAGCCGTCAGCTTTGCCGGCCGGCACGACCAGTTCCTGCGGCCCGCCAACTATCCCGCAGGCACGCCGGGCCGCGGCGCGAACCTCTTCATTGCCCGCAACGGCGCGCGCGTTCTCGTCGCCAACGTCATGGGCCGCGTCTTCATGCATCCGGAACTCGATGACCCCTTCACGGCGGGCGAGGCAATCCTTGCCTCCTGCCCGCTCGGCGAACAGGCGGATGCCATCATCTTCGATTTCCACGCGGAAGCGACCAGCGAGAAGCAGTGCTTCGGTCATTTCGTCGATGGCCGCGCCAGCGTCGTCGTCGGCACGCATACCCATGTGCCGACGGCCGATTGCCAGATCTTGAACGGTGGCACCGCCTATATGTCGGATGCCGGCATGTGCGGCGATTACGATTCCTCGCTCGGCATGGACAAGGAAGAGCCGCTCAACCGCTTCATCTCGAAAATGCCGAAAAGCCGCTTCGAGGCGGCCTCGGGGCCGGCGACGATCTGCGGTCTTGCGGTCGAGATTTCCGATCGCACGGGACTTGCCGAAAGGGTAGCGCCCCTCCGGCTCGGCCCGCGTCTTGCGGAAGCGTTGCCGGAGTTCTGGCGATAACCGTTTCTACCATGCGTGGTCAGCGTCAGAGCATGTGACGCAGGTGATCGGCGGACCCGCCGGTCAGGTTGATGTGGGTGCGCACGCCGACGTCGGGCTCGTCTTCCGGGTTGAAGTTCGCCTTGGCGATCTCCCAGCCGAATTTCAGCTTGCTGCCGGTCGAGGCCCAGATTTCGACATCCTCGATCTCCAGCGCCAGCATGGTCAGATAGGGATCGTTCTTGCCGTGATCGAACCAGGCTTCGACGACCGAGCTCCAGTACTCGTCGACCTTTGCCGGATCCTTGCGCACCATGATCCGGCCGGCGATGCAGGCGTGGTAGTCGTGGTCCTTGCCGACGACGCAGAAATGCGCGCGCGAGCCGGGCACGATGGCTTCGACGATTTCCGCGTCGGTCTTGGTGAAGAACCAGATCGTCGCAGCCTGCCGGTCGAGTTGCGGCGCCATCGGCTGCATATGCATATGGGCACCCTCGATACCGAGCATGCCGGCATGGATCCGGTCGATCTCGTCGAAAAGCTGTTCCTTGGGGTTTTCTCGGGCACGGGTGAGATTGGACATGGATATTCCTCTCAAGCGTTGACGTTGATGGACGGGAAACGTGAGGGGGCAGACAAGGTTCCAGCAAAACCGCTCAACCGATCGTGATTGCCTCCTGCCTTGGCACGCCTCGACCCGCCAGGGGCGTGGGTGCATAGTCGCGGCCGATCAATGAACGGAGCCGCCGATGCCGCATCTCCTCTTCATTTCGTTGCTGCTGGCCGTCCTTGCGGCCTTCACCGCGCCGCGGCCCGCCCTTGCGCAGGCCGAAACGCCGGTCAGCCAGTGCCAGATGATCGCCCGTTCTCTGCCCACGGTCACCTTCGCCACCCTTTCGGCGGTGCCGGCTCTTCAGGTGCAGACGAAGGCGAACGAGCAGGTACGCATCACCTATATCGGCCATTCCACCTTCTTCATCGAGACGCCTGCGGGCGTAACGATCGCCACGGACTTCAACGGCTGGTTCAAGCCGCCGGCGCTGCCGACCGTCGTGACGATGAACAAGGCACATTCCAGCCACTATACGCTCAGTCCCGATCCCGGCATCGAATATGTCCTGCATGGATGGAAGGATGGTTCGGTGGAGGGAGCCGACCACGATGTCGTGGTGGGTGATGCCTATATCCGCAACGTGCCGACGGATATTCGCGCTTGGGGCGGGGCAACGGAACCGAACGGCAATTCCATCTTCATCTTCGAGGTGGCTGGCCTTTGCATCGGCCATCTCGGTCACCTGCATCATGAACTCACCGAAAAACAATATGCCGAGATCGGCCGGCTCGACGTCCTGATGGTGCCGGTCGACGGCGGGCTCACCATGGGAGCCGAGAGTATGAGCCGCGTGGTGCAGCGGCTGCGCTCGGCGCTCATTCTGCCCATGCACCGGCGCGGCCCACCGATCAGCCAGTTCCTGTCGATGTTCGGCAAGGCGTTCGATGCGGTGAAGACCGATAGCGCGTCGATCACCGTTTCAATCGGCAACTTGCCGAAACGGCCGACGATTCATATTCTCTCCGGCGTCTGATCCGGAGTCTTCGATGCGATTTCCCGTTGCCGCCTGTGTTGTCCTGCTCTCTTGCGCTGTGGCTTTCGCCAGCAGCGCGCCAACGCCGGGCGGTCCGGGAGGCGAGGCCGGAAAGCCGCAACAGAAGCAGACGGAAACCAAGCCCGCCGAAAAGGTCCCCGCGCGCACCCTTGGCGTTGCGGAAACCTTCGTCATGCCGTCGGGCAATATCGGCTGCATCTATATCCCCGAAGGCGGCACGGCCGTGTACCAGCCGGTCGATGGCGGGCCGGAGCTTTCCTGCGATCGCATCGAGCCGAAATATGTGCGCGCGACGCTCGGGCGCAGCGGCAAGGCGGTGGTCCTCTCCAATGTCGGCGATCAGGGCTGCTGCGGCGGCGACAGGACCGTCGACTATGGCGAGACGTGGTCGGCGGGGCCTTTTACCTGCTATTCGGAGCGCACGGGGCTGACCTGCGAGCGCAGCGACGGCCACTCTTTCCTTCTGAGCCGTGCACGCATTCGAGCCGATTGAAGCCGCTGGACGTCGCGCGACAATGAAATTATAAGGCGGCATTCCAAAAATCGGGGCAGCAAGCTGGCGCGTTCCCGCGCTCCGCACGTCCCATGAACCGAACGGCGACCCGAGGAGGGGCGCCAAAAACGAGACAGGGGTGCCATGGCTGGCCATTCACAGTTCAAGAATATCATGCACCGCAAGGGAAAACAGGATTCCGTGCGGTCGAAAATGTTCTCCAAGCTCGCCCGTGAAATCACGGTTGCGGCCAAGACCGGTCTGCCCGACCCGGCCATGAACGCCCGCCTGCGTCTGGCGATCCAGAACGCCAAGGCGCAGTCGATGCCGAAGGACAATATCGAGCGCGCCGTCAAGAAGGCGTCGGGCGCCGATGGCGAAAACTACGAAGAAATCCGCTACGAGGGTTACGGCCCGGGCGGCGTCGCCGTCATCGTCGAGGCGTTGACCGACAACCGCAACCGCACCGCCTCCTCCGTTCGCTCGACCTTCTCCAAGGCCGGGGGCGCGCTCGGTGAAACCGGTTCGGTTTCCTTCTCCTTCGACCGCGTCGGCGAGATCACCTACAAGCTTTCGGTCGGCTCCGCCGATGCCGTCATGGACGCGGCTATCGAGGCCGGTGCCGAGGACGTGACGACGGACGAGGACGGCCACACCATCATCTGCGGCTTCGAGGATATCGGCGACGTTTCCAAGACGCTGGAAGACAAGCTCGGCGAAGCCGAGACCGTCAAGGCGATCTGGAAGGCACAGAACACCGTGCCGGTCGACGAGGAAAAGGCGCAGTCGCTGATGAAGCTCATCGACACGCTGGAAGACGACGACGACGTGCAGAACGTCTATGCGAATTTCGAAATTTCCGACGAAGTCATGGCCAAGCTTTCGGCCTGATCGATCGGAGACGGACATGAAAAGGCCGGGTGCCGCAAGGCCCCGGCCTTTTTCGTTCAGGCGGCAACCGCAAGGCGCTGTTGTGCCTCCGCAAAGAGCCGCACCGATTTCAGCCGCGCCTCCATGTCGTAGATCGGCATCGACACGATCAGTTCGTCCGCCTTCGTGAGGTCGATGAAATCGGCGATGCGGCGCCGAATGGTTTCCGGCCCGCCGACCACGGCATATTGCAGCGTGTGCTCGACCATGATGCGCTCCTGCTCGTTCCAGAAGCTATCCATATCGTCGACCGGCGGCGGGAAGGCGTCCGGCGTGCCGCGGCGCAGGCGCACGAAGGATTGCTGCATCGACGTGAAGAGGTGGTTCGCCTCGACATCCGTATCGGCCGCGGCCCCCATCACGCCCACCATGGCATGCGGTCTGTCGAGATATTGCGAGGGCGTGAAGCGCTCGCGGTAGATTTCCAGCGCCGTCAGCAGCATTTCCGGCGCGAAATGCGAGGCGAAGGCGAAGGGCAGGCCGAGCATGCCGGCAAGATGTGCCGAATAGTGGCTCGAGCCGAGCAGCCAGACCGGCACGTTGCTGTTGGCGCCGGGGATGGCCACGACCTTCTGCTGCGGGCTGGTCGGTCCCATCAGCTGCATCAGCTCGATGACATCCTGCGGGAAATTGTCGGCGCTGCTGTCGAGATTGCGCCGCAACGCCTGCGCCGTGCGCATGTCGGTGCCCGGCGCACGCCCGAGGCCGAGATCGACGCGGCCGGGAAAAAGTGCTTCGAGCGTGCCGAACTGCTCGGCGATGACGAGCGGTGAATGGTTCGGCAGCATGATGCCGCCCGAGCCGACGCGGATCTTTTCCGTGCCGGCGGCGACATGCTGGATGACGAGGGAGGTGGCGGCGCTGGCAATGCCGCGCATGCCATGATGCTCGGCAAGCCAGAAGCGCTTGTAGCCGTAAGCTTCGGCCTCCTGCGCAAGGCGGCGGGAATTGGCCAGCGACTGGGCGACGGTGCCGCCTTCGATGACCGGGGACAGGTCGAGGATGGAGAAGGGCACCATGGGAGCGGCCTCTTGTAAGGGAATTTGATCGTCCTCCCATGTAGGTTCAGTTTTGCGAAATCCAAGCGAGAAGAAATCGCTTTTCGTTCGCGACCTTCGATGTTTTTGTTTTGTTCACATTTCGCTGGCAGGGTCCGCTCGACAGGACTAGGATTTTTCTATGCAGGAAACGATTCGCATCATCGGCGTCGATCCGGGGCTTCGCCGCACCGGCTGGGGGATTATCGAGACGCTCGGCAACTCGCTGCGCTTCGTCGCCTCGGGTACGGTGACGTCCGATGGAGACGCGGATCTTGCCTCTCGTCTTTGCCAGTTGCATGACGGCCTTGCCGAGATCATACACAGCTACCAGCCGCACGAAGCCGCCGTCGAGCAAACCTTCGTCAACAAGGATGCGGTGGCGACGCTGAAACTCGGCCAGGCCCGCGGCATCGCCATGCTTGTTCCCGCCCGCGCCGGTCTGCGTGTCGCCGAATATGCGCCAAATGCGGTGAAGAAGGCCGTCATCGGGGTCGGGCACGGCGAGAAGCAGCAGATCCACATGATGCTGAAGGTTCTGATGCCGAAGGCGACTTTTGTCGGCAATGACGCCGCCGATGCGCTCGCCATCGCCATCTGCCACGCCCACAATCGCCAGGGTCTCTCCGGCCGCCTCGCCAAGCTCGTCGGTTGATTTGTTCTTGACTTGTTCCGGTTGTGGCGATAAGTAATACCGCAGAGGTATTACCATGCGTGTGACGGAAAAAGGCCAGGTGACGATTCCAAAGGATATCCGCGACCGGCTGAATATCGGTCCGGGATCGGAGGTCGACTTCGTTGCCGATGGCAAGGGCGCGCGACTCATCGTCGTCTCGGGTGGCAAGGTTGCCGAACCCGATGATTTCGAGACGTGGCTGAAGAGCCGGTCCGGGACGTTCGATACCGGCGGTATGACGGGCGATGAATATGTAGAGTGGCTTCGGGGACCGCGTGATGACCTCGGTTCTGATTGACACCAACATCATCATCGACGTTTTCGGACCGGAGACACCCCTCAAGCTTTGGTCTTCCGATGTCATCCTTGCGCTCAAGCCGGATGCGCAATTCATCCTGTCGCCGATCGTCTGGGCGGAGTTGGCGGGCATGATGCCGAGTGAGGATGAGCTGGCGCTCACACTATCGCGCCTCAATCCGGTGCGCGAAGCTTTGCCTTTCTCTGCCGCTTATCAGGCGGGAATTGCGCACCAGCGCTATCGCCGGGCCGGCGGGCAGCGCGAGCGCACACTGCCGGATTTCCTGATTGGTGCTCATGCGGAGATACGCAGGCACCGGCTGCTCACCCGCGACGCCGCGCGCTACCGCACCTATTTCCCGACGCTCGACATCATCTCTCCTGAAACCCATCCCTGACGGATACCCACCATGATCGGCAAACTCAAAGGCACCATCGACGAGATCGGCGACGACCATGTGGTGCTCGACGTTCACGGTGTCGGCTATGTCGCCCATTGTTCGGCGCGCACGCTCGGCAAGCTCGGTTCGTCCGGCGAGGCGGCCGTTCTGTTCATCGAGACCTATGTGCGCGAGGACCAGTTCAAGCTGTTCGGCTTCCTGACGGCGCTGGAGCGGGAATGGTTCCGGCTGTTGCAGAGCGTGCAGGGTGTCGGCTCCAAGGTGGCGCTTGCTGTGCTCTCGACGCTGACACCCGGCGAACTGGCCAACGCCATCGCGCTGCAGGACAAGATCGTGGTGTCGCGCGCACCGGGCGTCGGGCCGAAGGTGGCGGTGCGCATCGTCACCGAACTGCGCAACAAGGCGCCGGCCTTCGCGGGCGAGGCGGCCGCTTCCATAGGGCTCAAGCAGGAGATCGGCGAAGGTGTCGCCTCCGCGCCCGTTTCCGATGCCGTCTCGGCGCTCACCAATCTCGGCTATTCGCGCGACCAGGCGGCCAATGCCGTCGCGGCGGCGCTGAAGAATGGTGGGGAGGGGGCCGACAGCGCCAGGCTCATCCGCCTCGGCCTCAAGGAATTGTCGCGGTGATGCGGTTGCCTTCCGCCGTGGACAATGGGATTAGGGCGCGATGAGCGACGAGAACAGACTGCTTGCGCCGGAAAAGCGCGGCGAGGACATCGATACCGCCTTGCGGCCGCAGACGCTGGACGATTTCACCGGCCAGGCGGAGGCGCGCGCGAACCTCAAGATCTTCATCGAGGCGGCGAAGAACCGCGGCGAGGCGCTCGACCATGTGCTTTTCGTCGGTCCGCCCGGCCTCGGCAAGACGACGCTTGCGCAGATCATGGCGAAGGAACTCGGCGTCAATTTCCGCTCGACCTCCGGCCCCGTTATCGCCAAGGCGGGCGATCTCGCGGCGCTGCTCACCAATCTCGAAGAGCGCGACGTGCTCTTCATCGACGAAATCCATCGCCTCAACCCGGCCGTCGAGGAAATCCTCTATCCGGCCATGGAGGATTTCCAGCTCGACCTGATCATAGGCGAGGGCCCTGCCGCGCGTTCGGTCAAGATCGACCTGTCGAAATTCACCCTCGTCGCCGCCACCACGCGCCTCGGCCTGCTCACCACGCCATTGCGCGACCGTTTCGGAATTCCGGTGCGGCTGAATTTCTACACCGTCGAGGAACTGGAACTGATCGTGCGCCGCGGCGCGCGCCTGATGGGCCTCGGTATCACGGAAGACGGCGCGCGCGAGATCGCGCGGCGTGCGCGCGGAACGCCACGTATTGCGGGCCGTCTTCTGCGCCGCGTGCGAGACTTCGCCGAAGTGGCGCGGGCCGAAGCGGTGACCCAGAAAATCGCGGATGAGGCGCTGACCCGGCTGCTCGTCGACAATATGGGGCTCGACCAGCTCGACCGGCGCTATCTTTCGATGATCGCGCATAATTTCGGCGGCGGGCCGGTCGGTATCGAGACGATCGCGGCGGGGCTTTCCGAGCCGCGCGATGCGATTGAGGACATCATCGAGCCCTATATGATCCAGCAGGGTTTTATCCAGCGCACGCCGCGCGGCCGCGTGCTGACCGCCAATGCCTGGAAGCATATGGGCCTGACGCCGCCGCGGGATCTGGAGGCGTCGCAGTTCCGGCTGGGGCTCGAGGATGAGTGAGCCGGATCGCCATATGATCCGGATAGACCGCAAGCCGCAGCTCTTCAGCTTCCGTGTGGCTGGCCTGATCTTCCGCGACGGGCATGTGCTCGCCCAGCGCGGGGCGCAGGACGATTACTGGGCGCTGCCCGGCGGGCGGGCGGAGATCGGCGAGAGCTCCCAGGAGACGGTTCTGCGTGAAATGCGCGAGGAGCTGCATCGGGAAGCGCGTATCGAACGCCTGCTGTGGACGGTCGAGAATTTCTTTACCTATGAAGGCTACGCCGCGCACGAACTCGGCTTCTACTACCTGCTCACGCTGGACGAGGCATTTCCGTTTCACGAGACGGACATCGTCCACCGGGTCGTCGATGGTGTCGAGGTGGAGTTCCGCTGGCTGCGCGCGACACCGGGCGCGCTGAGCGGAAATCGCCTGAAGCCGCAGTTTATCGCAGATCGCATCGACCGGCTGCCGGCATCGGCCGAACATCTCATCGTCCGGGAAGGCCTGCCGTTGCTCGCCGCGAAGGAGACCGCATTTTGACGGATATCCCCCATCATCTCTCCGGTGAATTAACCGAAGCGGGCCACCGGCTCGTGCAGCGCGTCTATTACGAGGATACGGACTTTTCGGGTGTCGTTTATCACGCGCGCTACCTGCATTTCCTCGAGCGAGGACGGACGGACTATCTGCGCCTGCTCGGCGTGGAGCAGGGCAGTCTTGTCCTTGAGGAGGATCGCGAGGGGCTGGTCTTCGTCGTGCATCGCATGGAGATCGACTTCAAGGCGCCCGCGCGCATGGACGATATCCTGACCATCCAGACCTCCACCGAAAAGGCGGGTGGGGCGAAGATGATCCTCAACCAGGAAATCCGACGCGGCGAGCAACTGCTGATCGCCGCGCGCGTCATCATCGCGGTCATCAATTCGGCGGGCCGGCCGCGGCGCCTGCCGGAAGGACTTGCGGCGCGTTTTCTTGCCAGGGCGCAAGAAGCTTCGGGCGCGCATTAGCGGTAACACTCCCTTAACCATAATGATGTCTTACTCGGTTCGTGAGGATTTTGTGCACTGCACGTCATCCTTTAACCAAAATTGCCGTGAAGAAGGCAGGTTGTAAGCGTTTGACCGGCATTTGGCTGCCGGCGGCATCAACCGGACATTCTTGACGGATAGGCGAAGCGGGTGGGGCAAAATCCTGGTCTGCAACGCATGTTTCTGTGAATGCCGATGCGGGTTCGACCTCCCAGGAGACCGTGCGGCGTGAATGTTACCCGGTTCGAGCCGCAAGGGCCCGTGCCGGGTGTTTGGATTCGGGGACATAGGTCTATGGAACAAGTAGGTTTGGAAGCGGCTGCGAGCGTCACCCTCTGGGGGCTCTTCATGCAGGCCGGGTTCGTCGTGAAGCTGGTCATGCTCGGCCTTATCGCAGCGTCCGTCTGGACCTGGGCCATCGTCGTCGACAAGACGGTGAGCTACGGCAAGGCGCGCCGCCAGTTCGACAGCTTCGAGCAGGTCTTCTGGTCGGGTCAGTCGCTGGAGGAGCTCTACCGCACGCTCTCCGATCGCCAGACCTCGGGCATGAGCGCCATCTTCGTGGCGGCGATGCGTGAGTGGAAAAAGAGTTTCGAACGCGGCGCGCGCTCTCCGATCGGTCTCCAGATGCGTATCGACCGGGCGATGGACGTGACGCTGTCGCGTGAATCCGAAACGCTGGAGGCGCGCCTCGGCTCGCTCGCCACCATCGGTTCGGCCGCACCCTTCGTCGGTCTCTTCGGTACGGTCGTCGGTATCATGACCTCATTCCAGGCCATCGCCGGTTCCAAGCAGACGAGCCTCGCGGTCGTCGCTCCCGGTATTGCCGAAGCGCTTCTCGCGACCGCCATCGGCCTGCTTGCCGCAATTCCGGCGGTTATTGCCTACAACAAGTTCTCCGCCGATGCCGGCAAGCTAACGGCGCGCATGGAAGGTTTTGCGGACGAATTCTCCGCCATCCTCTCGCGCCAGATCGACGAGAAGCTGCAGCCGCGCGCCGCGGCGCAGTGACGATCGTTTAGAACAGACGGAGACGACGCCATGGGCATGTCAGTCGGAGCGAAGAATTCAGGTGGCGGTCGCCGTCGCCGCGGCGGCGGCAAACGCGCCCCGATGAGCGAAATCAACGTGACGCCGTTCGTCGACGTCATGCTTGTGCTGCTCATCATCTTCATGGTGGCAGCACCTTTGATGACGGTCGGCGTGCCGCTCGATCTGCCGAAGACGCAGGCGAAGGCGCTCAACGCCGATACGCAGCCGATCACCATATCGGTCAAGGCCGACGGTCAGGTCTTCCTGCAGGAGACGGCAATCCCCATCGACGAAGTGGCTGCCAAGCTCCAGGCCGTGGCGACGACCGGCTACACGGAACGTGTTTTCGTGCGCGGCGACGGTACGGCACCCTACGGCGTGATTGCCGACGTCATGTCGCGCATCCAGGCCGGCGGCTTCACCAATATCGGTCTCGTCACCGAGCAGAAACCGGACAGGTAACCGCACGCCATGAAGGGCAGCCTTGCCACATCCGCCATGCTCCACACCCTGGTTCTGACCTGGGCGCTGGTTTCGCTCGGCAGTCCTGAAAGTTTCGACGTCGCCGACGTCGAGGCGCTGCCGGTCGATATCGTGTCGATCGAGGAACTGACGCAGATCCAGCAGGGCGACAAAAAAGCCGAAATGAAGGAAAAGGCCGCGCCGATCCCGACGAAGAAGGAAACGCCGGTCGAGAATGCGGAAAATGCCGGCGACAACGAACTCGACCTGAAGAACATGCCGACGCCGGAAGAAAAGCCGCGCGATATCGAGACGGCTGCTTCGCCTGAAAAGGCCGAAAAGGCCGTGCAGACGCCCGACACCAAGCCCGTCGAAGAGGTAAAGCAGGAAGAGCCTGCGAGCGAGCCCTCGACGGAAGTCGCAGCCGTTGCCGAGGCCAAGCAGGAGGTGAAGCCGGACCCCAAGGCTGAGGCGACCCCTTCGGAAGAAAAGCCGACGGCGGATCCGGAAGCCGAGGCGCTGCCGGACAAGATCCCGCTTCCCGAGATGAAGCCGAAGCTCGAGACAGCGAAGACCGAGACGACGGAAAAGCCGGCTGAGAAGAAGGTGGAGACGGCGAAGGCCGAAACCGCCAAGACGCCGGACCGCAAAAAGGATCAGAAGAAGAAGCAGGAGGAGGCGAGGTCGCTGAACGACAGCGACTTCAATGCCGACGAGATTACCGCGCTTCTCAACAAGGAAAAGGCAGCCGGCGGCGGAAAAAAACGTTCGAAGGAAGAGGCGGCACTCGGCGGCGAGAAGACCACGAGCGGCACCAAGCTTTCGATGAGCGAGATGGATGCGCTGCGTGGTCAGATCCAGAACAACTGGTCGATCATCCCCGGCATGGCCGATGCCACGGACGTGCGCATCAAGGTGACGATGCAGCTCGACCAGAACGGCGACATCATCGGCGAGCCGGAGGTGACGGCCACCGGCGGTTCGGAATCCGCGCGTCGCGCGCTCGCCGGCGGTGCCCGCCGCGCCATCATGAAATCGCGACCCTTCAAGGGTCTGCCGCCTGAAAAATATGACGCCTGGAGTGAAGTTGTCGTGAACTTCGACCCCAGCCAGATGATGTAAGAACTAGGAAGGCCTAGAAAAGATGTTCAGACGCACTCTCCTCCGTATGCTGGTCGTGCTGACCGGCCTCGCGGCTTTCCTGCCGCAGGCCTGGGCGGTCGTGGAAATCAACATCAACAAGGGTAACGTCGAGCCGCTGCCGATCGCGGTAACGGACTTCGTTGCCAGCGGCGACCTCGGCCAGCGCATCTCCGACGTGATCGCGGCTGACCTGAAGCGCTCCGGCCTCTTCGCGCCCGTCAACAAGCAGGCCTTCATCGAGAAGATTTCGAACCCCGACCAGGCGCCGCGCTTCGATGACTGGAAGGTCATCAACGCGCAGGCGCTGGTGACGGGCCGTGTGACGCAGGAAGGCGATGGCCGCCTGCGCGCCGAATTCCGCCTCTGGGATACCTTTGCCGGCCAGCAGCTGACGGGCCAGCAGTTCTACACCCAGCCGGAAAACTGGCGCCGCGTCGCCCATATCATCGCCGACGCCATCTATGAGCGCCTGACCGGTGAAAAAGGCTACTTCGACACCCGCATCGTCTATGTCGCCGAAAGCGGCCCGAAGACGGCCCGCAAGCGCCAGCTCGCCATCATGGACCAGGACGGCTTCAATGCCCGCGCGCTGACGAACTCCAATGATCTCGTCCTGACGCCGCGCTTCTCGCCGAACCGCCAGGAAATCACCTACATGTCCTTCGAGGGCGACCAGCCCCGCGTCTACCTGCTCCAGCTGGAGACGGGGCAGCGTGAAGTGGTTGGCAACTTTCCGGGCATGACCTTTGCGCCGCGCTTCTCGCCCGATGGCCAAAAGGTCATCATGAGCCTGCAGCAGGAAGGCAATTCCAACATCTACACGATGGACCTGCGCTCGCGCACCACCACGCGTCTGACCTCGACGGCGGCCATCGACACTTCCCCGTCCTATTCGCCCGACGGTTCGCAGATCGTCTTCGAAAGCGACCGTGGCGGCAGGCCGCAGCTCTATGTGATGGGCGCCGACGGTTCCGGCCAGCGCCGTATCTCCTTCGGTGACGGCTCGTATTCCACGCCGGTCTGGTCTCCGCGCGGCGATCTCATCGCCTTCACCAAGCAGTCGGGCGGCAAGTTCTCGATCGGCGTGATGAAGACGGACGGCTCGGGCGAACGTATCCTGACCTCTGGCTTCCACAATGAGGGCCCGACCTGGGCGCCGAACGGCCGCGTGCTGATGTTCTTCCGCCAGGGTGCGGGCGCCGGTGGTCCGCAGATCTACTCGATCGACCTTTCCGGCTACAACGAGCAGCCCGTGCAGACGAAGGGCTTCGCCTCCGACCCGGCCTGGTCACCGCTTCTGGAGTAGGATCGCATATAAGGCGGGTCTGCCGCGTTCTTGCCGCAAAGTCCTGTAAATCAGGCTTTAAGGCGAGAAGCGGCAGACCCGTTTTCGCGTGACGTCAATCCGGCAGGGGCGAAGTGGATTCGTGGCCGGGAGGACGAGCAATAGAGAATGCGAGGGGCCGGGGACGGTCTTACAAGCAATCGTTAACCATAATCGTTGAGTGCGGATTAACCGACTGCGGTTACAGTCTGGCAACCCTGATTGAAAACCGCGCTTCAACGAACTTGACGCAAAAACTGATGCAAGGAGACCGGCTCATGAGCCGCATTCATTCCCCGGCCGCTGGCCGCATGCAGACCATCGCCCGCAATCCGGTGATGATCGCGCTTGTCATGACGCTGGCCCTCGCAGGCTGCGCCTCCAAGAAGAACCTGCCGAACAGCGCCGGCGACCTCGGTCTCGGCGGTGCAGGTGCGGCGACCCCGGGCTCGCAGCAGGACTTCACCGTCAATGTCGGCGACCGCATCTTCTTCGACACCGACTCCTCGTCGGTCCGCGCGGACGCTGCCGCGACGCTCGATCGTCAGGCCCAGTGGCTGCAGAAGTATCCGAACTACGCGATCACGGTCGAAGGCCATGCCGACGAACGCGGCACGCGTGAATACAACCTCGCGCTCGGCGCACGCCGTGCGGCTTCGACCCGCCAGTACCTCGCTTCGCGTGGCATTCCGGCAGGCCGCATCAAGACGATTTCCTACGGCAAGGAAAAGCCGGTTGCTGTCTGCGACGACATTTCCTGCTGGTCGCAGAACCGCCGCGCCGTCACCGTTCTCGGTGGTGCCGGCATGTAATTCCTCGAAAAGAGGAACGATCCGAAAGGCGGCCCATCGGCCGCCTTTCTTTTTTCAACACACTTTGGCCGAACTCCGTTGCTTTTTAAAAGCATTTGGAAAACTCTTGCGGCGGCGCTTCGGCGCACAACGACACCAACAGGACGAAGATAGATGAAGAAACTTGTCGCGGCAGGCGTTTTCAGTCTCGCAGCGGTAGCAGGCATGGTCGGTCCGATCAGCGCATCGCCGCTCTCGACGCTGACGAATGGCTTCCTGCCGGCGCAGAACGAGCGCGCGGCGAAGGGCGATGTGATCCTGGCGCAGGCCATGGACCCGCGCGTCGGTGAGCTCGAAGAGCAGATCCGCAGCCTGAACGGGCGGATCGAGGAAATGAGCTACCAGCTCCTGCAGATGCAGGAACAGCTCCGCAAGACGCAGGAAGACAACGAATACCGCTTCCAGGATCTGGAAAGCGGCAAGGGCGGCGCGAAAGGCAAGAGCGGCGCGCTCGACAAACCGGTGGATGACGGCACGGCCGGCCAGCAGACCGCAACGAACCAGGTGCCGGCGGATGATACCGCCGGAACCGACACCCAGAGTGCTTCAAACGACGGCAGCGGCGCGCAACCGCAGGAGCTGGGCTCGATCCGCTTCGACGAGAACGGCAACCCGGTCGGGGCGTCCTCCAATCCGGACCTCGACAATCAGAGTGCCTCGCTTGGCAATGATAACGGGAACACGCTTCCAGGCGTCGACGGCGGCGGCAACCTGCCGGCGGCCTCGCAGTCATCAACCGCCTCGCTCGACAATCCCGACGACCTCTACAATGTCGCCTATGGCCATGTCTTGACCGGCGACTACCAGATGGCCGAGCGCGAGTTCCGCGACTATCTCGACATTTTCCCGAAGGGCGAGAAAGCGGCGGACGCCAATTTCTGGCTCGGCGAAGCCCAGTATTCCCAGGGCAATTTCAACGATGCCGCCAAGACCTTCCTCAATGCGCACCAGACCTTCAGCAAGTCGAAGAAGGCGCCGGAAATGCTTCTGAAGCTTGGCATGTCACTCGCTGCCCTCGACAACCGCGAGACCGCCTGCGCGACGCTGCGCGAAGTCGGCAAGCGCTACCCGAACGCGTCCAAAGCCGTGAAGAGCAAGGTCACGTCCGAACAGAGCCGCCTGTCCTGCTGATTGCGGACGAAGCCAAGGCCGTGGCCCGCGCGGAAGTTTCCGTCGTCGAGGCAGCCGGCCGTTTTCTCGAAAGTTTCAAGCGCCCGGTGCGCCTGCTGATCGCCATTTCCGGTGGCAGCGATTCGACCGGACTGCTCGTGGCCCTTGCCACGCTTTGCGCCGCCGGGCGCTATCCCGGTATTTCCCTCTGCGCCTGCACCATCGACCATGCGCTCCGCCCGGGCTCTGCCGAAGAGGCCGTGGTCGTTGCGGCACTCTGCGCGCGATACGGCATCCCTCACACCACCCGCCGATGGGATGGCGACAAACCCGCCACCGCCCTTCAGGCAGCGGCCCGCGCCAAACGCTACGAGTTGCTTGCCGAGGCCGCCATCGCTGCGGGTGCCGATGCCATTCTTTCGGCCCATACGCGCGACGACCAGAACGAGACGGTTGCGATGCGCGCCGAGCGGTCGGCCGGGGGCGTCGGGCTGTCGGGGATGGCCGATGCCGTCTTGTTGCACGGTGCCGTATGGTTGTTCCGGCCGTTTCTGGCGGTGGACCGGGAGGCTGTCAGAGCGTTTCTTTCCGCACATGGCGAGACGTGGATCGATGACCCCAGCAATGCGAACACCCGTTTCGAGCGCGTTCGTGTCCGCCAGCGCGCGGGCGTGGGCGAGCAGGGGAACGGCGGCGGCGACAGGCTGGCGCTCTCCGAAAAGGCCGCCGGGTTTCTGACCCGGAATGTGTGCATGGAAAACGGCGCATTTATCTTGGCGACCGAGGCGGTCGATACTGCTCTTGCCGATTGCGCCGCATGGCGGGGGCTCCTTGTGCTCGCGGCGACGGCGGGCGGACGAGTTCACGTGCTGGAGACCGCCTCGGCCGAGCGTCTGCGCGCATTCCTCGCCAGCGGCACACTGTCGCGGCTTACCGCCGGCCGCGTGGTTTTCGACCGGCGGCGCGAGGGGCTGTTTCTGTATCGGGAATGCCGCGGGATCGAGCGTCTGGTGGTGTCGGCGGGTGAGGCGGCCGTTTGGGATGGGCGCTATCGCGTGAGCAATGGCAGTCGCGGATCGATTGTGATCGGCGCCGTCGGCAATGACGGGCATACCGACGGGCAGGGGCTTCGTGGACCCGCTCTGCGCGCCCGAAAGGCCATGCCGTGCCTGAGATTTGAGGATGGCGCGCCGGTCACCGGCGACGTGGCTTCCCTCGAAGCCATCCTTGCGCCCTATGCGCAGTTTCTTCCACGTTTCGATCTGCCGCTGGCCGCTGCGCTCGCGACCGTTCTGGGCGCGCCGGATTTTCCGTCTCCGCCGAACGAATGAAGGCGCGGGCCCGCGCGTTGTGCTAGAATTGTGCCTGAGATCGATGGGCGGGTGAAAGAAGACAACCCTTCTCGTTGACGATAGCGTGAGAAATGCCCGCGGTCCGTGCGCTTTGCCTTGGCAAGGCCGCATGGCGACCCTATGTTAGGCGCTAAAGAAGCGGCCGGGAGACCCCGGCCGGGAAAGTACCTGGAACGCTCGATGAATCCTAATTTCCGTAACTTCGCCCTCTGGGCGATCATCGCCCTCTTGCTGATCGCGCTGTTCAGCATGTTCCAGACGAGCCCGGCGCAGACCGGCTCGCGGGAAATCCCCTATTCGCAGTTCCTCAAGGAGGTCGACTCGAGCCGGGTGAAGGAAGTGGTGATCACCGGCGAGAAGATCGTCGGCAGCTATGTCGAGACCGGCGCGACTTTCCAGACTTATGCGCCGGCGGGCGACAATTCGCTCGTCCAGCGGCTTGAGGCGAAGAATGTCGTGGTGAGCGCGCGTCCGGAAACGGATGGCTCCTCTGGCTTCCTCAGCTATATCGGCACGCTGCTGCCCATGCTGCTGATCCTCGGTGTCTGGCTGTTCTTCATGCGCCAGATGCAGGGCGGCTCGCGCGGTGCGATGGGTTTTGGCAAGTCCAAGGCGAAGCTTCTGACCGAAGCGCATGGCCGCGTCACCTTCGCGGACGTTGCCGGTGTGGACGAAGCCAAGCAGGATCTTGAGGAAATCGTCGAATTCCTGCGCGATCCCCAGAAATTCCAGCGCCTCGGCGGTCGCATTCCGCGCGGCGTGCTGCTCGTCGGCCCGCCCGGTACGGGTAAGACGCTGCTCGCTCGCTCTGTTGCGGGTGAGGCGAACGTGCCGTTCTTCACGATCTCGGGTTCGGACTTCGTCGAAATGTTCGTCGGCGTCGGCGCCAGCCGCGTGCGCGACATGTTCGAGCAGGCCAAGAAGAACGCACCCTGCATCATCTTCATCGACGAAATCGACGCCGTCGGCCGTCACCGCGGCGCCGGTCTCGGCGGCGGCAATGACGAGCGCGAGCAGACGCTGAACCAGCTGCTCGTCGAGATGGACGGCTTTGAAGCGAATGAAGGCGTCATCCTGATCGCCGCGACCAACCGCCCGGACGTTCTCGATCCGGCGCTGCTGCGTCCCGGCCGTTTCGACCGCCAGGTCGTCGTGCCGAACCCCGACATCATCGGCCGTGAGCGCATTCTCAAGGTTCACGTTCGCAACGTGCCGCTGGCGCCGAATGTCGATCTGAAGATTCTGGCCCGTGGTACGCCCGGCTTCTCCGGTGCCGACCTCATGAACCTCGTCAACGAATCTGCCCTGATGGCGGCGCGTCGCAACAAGCGCCTCGTCACCATGCAGGAGTTCGAGGACGCCAAGGACAAGATCATGATGGGCGCGGAGCGCCGTTCCTCGGGCATGACCGAGGCGGAAAAGAAGCTCACCGCCTATCACGAGGCCGGCCACGCCATCGTCGCGCTCAAGGTGCCGCTCGCCGATCCTCTGCACAAGGCGACGATCATCCCGCGCGGCCGTGCGCTCGGCATGGTCATGCAGCTTCCCGAGGGCGACCGCTACTCGATGAGCTACAAATGGATGGTCTCGCGCCTCGCCATCATGATGGGCGGCCGCGTTGCCGAGGAAGTGACCTTCGGCAAGGACAACATCACCTCCGGCGCATCCTCCGATATCGAGCAGGCGACCAAGCTTGCCCGCGCGATGGTCACCCAGTGGGGCTTTTCCGACCAGCTCGGTCTTGTCGCCTATGGTGAGAACCAGCAGGAAGTCTTCCTCGGTCATTCGGTGTCGCAGCAGAAGAATGTTTCCGAAGCCACCGCGCAGAAGATCGACAACGAGGTCCGCCGCCTGATCGACGAGGCCTATACCGAGGCGAAACGCATCATCACCGAGCAGCACCACGAATTCGTGGCGCTCGCCGAAGGCCTGCTCGAATACGAGACGCTGACGGGCGAGGAGATCAAGGCGCTGATCCGCGGCGAAAAGCCGGCGCGCGATCTTGGCGACGACACGCCGCCGCACCGTGGTTCCGCCGTTCCGAAGGCTGGCCACAAGAAGGGCGGCGAAACGGAAGGCGGGCTCGAGCCGCAACCGCAGTAAATCCTGCGCAAGGAATGAAAGAACGGTCGGGACGTTGTTCCCGGCCGTTTTCTTTCGGTAACGGGCTGTAATCATTCCTGATCTGTAGCTTGATGCTATTTCCCGACTTCTGTGGCAAAGAGACAGCATGTCCGGCTGCGCCTTAAGGTTAAGGCAAGGTTACGGATTTAGACTATTCCGCCTCTTCGCGGCTTGATGTATGACGCCGCCGGGCTTGTGAGCAAAAGCTCCAGAGCCGAGCGCATCAGAGAATGCCGTCACAGCGGGCGATTTCAGGAGCACATATGAAACGTCGTTACTTCGGCACGGATGGTATCCGGGGACAGTCCAATACCTTTCCCATGACGCCTGATCTTGCCATGCGCGTGGGCATTGCGGTCGGCACCATCTTCCGGCGCGGCGCGCACCGTCACCGGGTGGTCATCGGCAAGGATACCCGGCTTTCCGGCTACATGCTGGAAAATGCCATGGTTGCCGGGTTCACCGCGGCCGGCATCGATGCCTTCGTTCTCGGCCCGATCCCGACGCCGGCTGTCGCCATGCTGACGCGCTCGCTGCGTGCGGATATCGGGGTGATGATCTCGGCTTCGCACAACCCGTTCTACGATAACGGCATCAAGCTCTTCGGGCCTGATGGCTACAAGCTCTCCGACGAAATCGAGTTGGAGATCGAGGACCTGCTTGAAAAGGACCTCATGGCCCAGCTCGCCAAGTCCGACGAGATCGGCCGGGCCAAGCGCATCGACGGCGTCCATGACCGCTATATCGAACATGCCAAGCGCACACTGCCCCGCGATGTCACCCTGCAGGGCCTGCGCGTCGCCATCGACTGCGCCAATGGCGCCGCCTATCGTGTGGCTCCGGCCGCCCTCTGGGAACTCGGCGCCGATGTCGTGACGATCGGCAACGAGCCTGATGGCCTCAACATCAATCTCGAATGCGGCTCGACCCATCCCGAAACGCTGCTGCGCAAGGTGCACGAAGTGCGCGCCGATATCGGTATCGCACTGGATGGCGACGCGGACCGCGTGCAGATCATCGACGAGACCGGCAAGATCATCGACGGCGACCAGCTGATGGCCGTGATTGCCGAAAGCTGGGCGGCGGACGGCATTCTGCGCGGCAATGGCCTCGTCGCGACCGTCATGTCCAATCTTGGCCTGGAACGGTTCCTCACGGACAAGGGGCTTGGCCTCGAGCGCACCAAGGTCGGCGACCGCTATGTCGTCGAGCACATGCGCAACCACGATTACAATGTCGGCGGCGAACAGTCGGGCCATATCGTTCTGTCGGATTTTGGCACGACGGGCGACGGCCTCGTTGCAGCCCTTCAGGTGCTCGCCTGTGTCAAGCGCAGTGGCAAGTCGGTGAGCGAGGTCTGCAACCGGTTCGAGCCGGTGCCGCAGGTGCTGAAGAACGTCCGTATCAAGGCCGGCAAGCCGCTGGAGGACGCAGGCGTCCGCCAGGCGATTGCCGATGCGGAAAGCGAACTTGCCAAGAACGGTCGCTTGTTGATCCGCCCGTCCGGCACGGAGCCGCTGATCCGCGTCATGGCCGAAGGCGACGATCGCGGCCAGGTGGAGCGCATCGTGGACGAACTGGTCAGCGTTATCGGATCGGTACGAAGCGCCGCCTGATCCTGGTATTCTGGGACGATTTGAAAAGGTCGGGGCTCTGCCCCGGCCTTTTCTTTGTCGTGCAAGTAGGCCTTGAAGCTTTCGTGCCGAATTGATGTTTTTTATTTAAAATTTACCGAATTCGTGAACGTCCGTTAACAAATAAGGTGAATCTTTGTAGTTAATCGCCCCTTAACCTTTCCTCTCCATTATCCATTCCTGATCGAGGGACTTGGGGACCGGCGCACCGGCCGCGCCAAGTTGAAGCCTATTGGAGCAAGGCCATGAGGAAAGTTTTGAGTGGCGTCGTAGCCGTCCTGCTGACAGGCACGTCGGCTTATGCGGCCGACGTTTACCAGCCGCAAGTCATCGAAGCACCCGTTCAGGAGGCCATCGTCGAGACAGGCGGCTGGTATCTGCGCGGCGACATGGGCTGGTCCTACAACAAGATCCGCGGCGCGAAGTATTTCCAGGGCTCGAACGGCAATGTCCGTGAGTTCGACTCCACGCGCCTCAAGAGCGGCTTCACGCTCGGCGGCGGTGTCGGCTACCAGATCAACGACCATTTCCGGACGGACGTGACGCTCGACTACATGTTCAAGTCGAATTTCCGCGGTTCCACCTCCGGCGGCTGCGGTGTGGCTGTCAGCTGCACCTCCACCGACGTCGCGTCCCTGACGGCGCTCAGCCTGCTCGCTAACGCCTATGTCGATATCGGTCATTATGGTCTCTTCACGCCTTATGTCGGCGCGGGTATCGGCGGCACCTATGTGCGCTGGGACGACCTCAAGAACACATCGTGCGAAGACGGCGATCCGACGAACTGCGATCCGACCTTCGTTCACCGCGGCAAGAAGAACTGGCGCTTTACCTACGCCCTCATGGCCGGTACGGCGATCGACGTGACCTGCAACCTGAAGGCCGATGTCGGCTATCGTTTCCGTCACGTCACCAAGGGCGGCATGTTCGGCTTCAACGAGGGCGGCGGCCCGGGTTACGACAAGGGCTTCTACAGCCACGAGGCTCGCGCCGGTTTGCGCTACTCCTTCAACGGTTGCGACCAGCAGGCCTATATCCCGCCGGCGGAGATTCCGATCGAGCAGCCGGTCTACAAATAATCCCGTCTCACGGGACCAGCATCCAGGGCCGCCCTTCGGGGCGGCCTTTTGCATTCTTGCTGCTTCGGTTCGGTTGTCCCGATTCAGGGCGCTTAACCGTTTTTTCATTCCTTAACAGCTATGGTTAATCAACGGTATAGGGCAGCAACGTCGTCGTTTGCGCCCGAGCCGATCGCAACCGCCGGCAGGTCCGGGCTTCAGGGGAACGAAGCTATGTTTCGACGTATCGCACCGCTTGGTTTCGCCGGTTTCGCCGTTTTCGCCGGCCTCGTCGCAACCGGCGCCATGGCCAGCGACCTCGACATCATCAACGCTCCGGAGATCGACGTTTCCGGCAGCACGGTTGCCGAGGGCTGGTATCTGCGCGGCGACCTGGGCTATTCGGGCTGGATGAAGGGCGGCAAGCCGCACTACACGGTCTATCAGCCGGGCGGCACGGTCTTCTCGAACGAAAGCTTCGACAGCGCACGTTTCTCCAAGCCGATGTCCTATGGCGTCGGCATGGGCTACCAGTTCAACAATTTCCTGCGCACCGACCTGACGACCGACTTCTTCAATGGCAGCCTCAGCGGCCGTTCGAACGTCAACCTGCCCTGCAGCAGCGACGAGCCGGCGGGCACGAGCTGCGGCTTCGGCCACAAGGGCGATTACAACGCGCTCAACGTCATGGCCAACGGATATGTCGATCTCGGCACCTATGCCGGCATCACGCCCTATATCGGCGCGGGCGCGGGTGTGACCTATCTCCGGTGGAACACCATGAATCAGAAGCCGTTCTGCGAAGACGGCACGGCCAGCTGCTCGGGTCGGCTCTATGCCAACGAGCGTCTCAGCGGCGAGGATAGCTGGCGCTTCACCTACGCCCTCATGGCGGGCGCATCCGTGGATCTGACGAACCGCGTCAAGCTCGACCTCGGCTATCGTTATTCCGACACGGCCGGTGGCAATATGTACAGGTACGGCGCCACGGAAGCGGGTTGGGGCGGTGCAGGCACGAAGGGCCGAGACGACGGTTTCCAGAAGCACGAAATCCGCGCCGGCATCCGCGTCACCACCTGGTAGGCCTTTTCTCGCAAATCTCTTCAACGGCGCGTCGGGCAACCGGCGCGCCGTTTCCATTGCGTCGGATTATTCTTCGTTCGCGACATAATCCTCTTGACGGAAAAGCGACTCTCCCATATTCACGACGGCGGGACACCCTTCCCCAACGAAGGGCTATCTATCTGGAAGGATAGCGATCATGACGAAGACCGTCACCGCGCCGGACGTACGTCCGAACAACACCCATTTTTCTTCTGGCCCGTGCTCGAAGCGCCCCAATTGGTCGCTCGATGCGCTTTCCGATGCTCCGCTCGGTCGTTCGCACCGCGCCAAGATCGGCAAGACCAAGCTCAAGCAGGCTATCGATCTCACCCGTGACGTCTTGGAAGTGCCGGCGGATTACCGCATCGGCATCGTGCCGGCCTCCGATACCGGCGCCGTCGAGATGGCGCTGTGGTCGCTGCTCGGCCCGCGTGGCGTCGACATGGTCGCCTGGGAAAGCTTCGGTTCGGGCTGGGTTTCCGATGTCGTTAAGGAGCTGAAGCTCCCGGATACGCGCAAGATCACGGCCGATTACGGCCTGCTGCCCGACCTTTCCACGATCGATTTCGACCGTGACGTGGTCTTCACCTGGAACGGCACGACATCAGGCGTGCGTGTCGCCAATGCAGACTTCATTCCTGATGACCGCAAGGGCCTGACGATCTGCGACGCGACCTCGGCCGCGTTTGCCCAAAATCTCGATTTCGCGAAGCTCGATGTCGTCACCTTCTCCTGGCAGAAGGTTTTGGGCGGCGAGGGCGCGCATGGCGTCATCATCCTGTCGCCGCGTGCCGTCGAGCGTCTCGAAAGCTACACGCCTTCCTGGCCGATGCCGAAGATCTTCCGCATGACCAAGGGCGGCAAGATCATCGAGGGTATCTTCCAGGGCGAGACGATCAACACGCCCTCCATGCTCTGCGTCGAGGACTATATCGATGCGCTGCTCTGGGCCAAGCAGGTTGGCGGCTTGAAGGGCCTGATGGCTCGCGCCGATGCCAATGCCAAGGTCATCTTCGATTTCGTCGACAAGAACGACTGGATCGCCAACCTTGCCAAGGACCCGGCGACCCGTTCGAACACCTCGGTCTGCCTGACGATATCAGACAAGGATGTGCTGGCGCTCGACGCCGACGCACAGGCGGCCTTCGCCAAGGGCCTCGTGTCCCTTCTCGACAAGCAGGGTGTCGCCTATGACATCGGCGCCTACCGCGATGCCCCCTCGGGCCTGCGCATCTGGGCCGGTGCCACCATCGATACGGCCGACCTCGAAGCGTTGATGCCGTGGCTGACTTGGGCCTTCGAGACCCAGAAGGCGACGCTTTCCAAGGCTGCGGCCTGAATTCGCGACCGGCTTCGTCCTCTGGGCGAAGCCACCTTTGATCTCATCTCCCCGGACCCATTGAAGGAGGCCTCCCATGGCACCTCGCGTACTCGTATCCGATGAACTCTCGGAAACCGCCGTCCAGATCTTCCGCGATCGCGGCGTTGAAGTCGATTTCCAGCCGAAGCTCGGCAAGGACAAGGAAAAGCTCGCCGAGATCATCGGCAACTACGACGGCCTTGCCATCCGCTCCGCCACCAAGGCGACGGAAAAGCTGATCGCGGCAGCGACCAACCTCAAGGTCATCGGCCGCGCCGGCATCGGCGTCGACAATGTCGATATCCCGGCCGCCTCGCGCCGCGGCATCATCGTCATGAACACGCCCTTCGGCAACTCGATCACCACGGCGGAACACGCCATCGCGCTGATGTTCGCCGTCGCCCGCCAGCTGCCTGCCGCCGACACCTCCACGCAGGCCGGCAAGTGGGAAAAGTCGAAGTTCATGGGCGTCGAAATCACCGGCAAGACGCTCGGCGTCATCGGCGCCGGCAATATCGGCGGCATCGTTTGCCGCAAAGCGATCGGCCTTGGCATGCACGTCATCGCCTACGATCCCTTCCTCTCGGCTGAACGCGCCCGGGAAACGGGTGTCGAGAAGGTGGAGCTGGACGACCTGCTCGCCCGCGCCGATTTCATCACGCTGCATGTTCCGATGACCGACAAGACGCGCGGCATTCTGGGCAAGGAAGCGCTGGCCAAGACGAAGAAGGGCGTACGCATCATCAACTGCGCCCGTGGCGGCCTGGTCGACGAGGCGGCACTCGCCGAAGCCATCAAGTCGGGCCATGTCGCCGGCGCAGGTTTCGACGTGTTCGAAGTCGAACCTGCGACGGAGAGCCCGCTGTTCGGCCTCGAAAACGTCGTCTGCACCCCGCATCTCGGCGCCTCCACCACGGAAGCGCAGGAGAATGTCGCCCTGCAGGTCGCCGAGCAGATGTCGGACTACCTCGTCAAAGGCGCGGTCTCCAACGCCATCAACATGCCGTCCATCACGGCCGAGGAAGCGCCGCTCCTGAAGCCCTTCATCCGCCTTGCCGACGTGCTCGGCGCCTTCGTTGGCCAGGTCACGGAAAGCGCGATCAAGGAAATCGAGATCCTCTACGACGGCGCGACCGCTTCGATGAACACCAAGGCGTTGACGAGCGCCGTGCTTGCCGGCCTCATCCGTCCGCAGGTAGCCGACGTCAACATGGTCTCGGCCCCGGTGATGATCAAGGAAAAGGGCGTCATCCTTTCCGAGGTCAAGCGGGACAAATCGGGCGTCTTCGACGGCTACATCCGCTTGACGGTGAAGACCGAGAACCAGACCCGTTCGATCGCCGGCACCGTCTTCTCCGACGGCAAGCCGCGCTTCATTCAGATCAAGGGCATCAACCTGGACGCCGACGTCGGCAACCACATGGTCTACATCACCAACACCGACGTTCCCGGCATGATCGGCTTCATCGGCACGACGCTCGGCGAAGCCGGTGTGAACATCGCGAACTTCCAGCTTGGCCGTGACAAGCAGGGCGGCGATGCCATCGCGCTGCTTTATGTCGATGCCGCCGTGTCCGAGGACGTGCTGAACAAGCTGCGCGCCAATCCGGCGATCCGCCAGATCAAGCCGCTTGTCTTCAACGTCGACTGACCTTCGTCCTCCCAAGACGGAAAAGAAGAGGCCCGCCGGAGCGATCCGGCGGGCCTTTTGATTGAAGACGGTTCTGGCGATAAGTCAGGCCGCGCGGCGCATCTTGCTGGTGACGGTGCCGGCGAACTGGAAGTGGGCGATGCGGCTGGCAAGCTGGCCGCTCTCCTGTGCCAGCGTCTGGCTGGCGGCCGAGGTCTCCTCCACCATGGCGGCGTTCTGCTGGGTCATCTGGTCCATCTGGTTGACGGCCGTGTTGATTTCCCGCAGGCCGACGGCCTGTTCCTGCGCCGCAGTGGCAATCGAGACGATGCGATCGTTGATCTCGTTGACGCGGCGCTCGATGTCGCTGAGCGACGTGCCGGTTTCCTCGACCAGCGAGACGCCCGCGGAAACCTCGGTGGAGGATGCGTTGATCAGCGTCTTGATCTCCTTGGCGGCATTGGCCGAGCGCTGGGCGAGTTCGCGCACTTCCTGTGCCACGACCGCAAAACCCTTGCCGGCTTCCCCGGCGCGGGCAGCTTCGACGCCGGCGTTCAGCGCGAGCAGGTTGGTCTGGAAGGCGATGTCGTCGATGACGCCGATGATCTCGCCGATCTTGGAGGACGAGCTTTCGATGCGGCCCATAGCATCGACGGCGTTGCGAACGACTTCGCTCGACTTTGCCGCGCCCGAGCGTGCGTCGGAGACCATGCGCTTGGCCTCTTCGGCGCGGGTGGTGGAGTTTTGCACCGCGGCGGTGATCTCGTCGAGGGCCGCGGCGGTCTCTTCCAGCGAGGCGGCCTGCTGCTCGGTGCGCTGCGAGAGGTCGTTGGCCGCGCGGCTGATCTCGGCGGCACTGGAGTTGACGACGGCGGTGGATTCGGCAATCGCCGCGATGGTGGATTTCAGGGACGCAACGGCGCCGTTGAAATCGCGGCGCAGTTTTTCGTATTCGGCGCCGAGTTCCGGCACGGAGACGGTGAGATCGCCTTGCGCGAGACGTTCCAGGGCGGAGCCGATCGTATCGACCACGCGGGACTGGCCGCGGGCAACGGCCGTCTGGCGCTCCTCGTTGGCGCTGCGTTCGCCGTCGATGACCACCTGCTGTTCACGCTGGCGGATTTCCAGGGCATTGCGCTCGATGACGGAGTTGCGCAGCAACACGAGCGCATCGGCCATGCTGCCGATTTCGTCCTTGCGGTCGGTGTCCGGCACGTCGGAGCGCGTCTCGTTGCGCGAGACCTCGAGCATGACGTCCTTCAGGCGATTGATCGGGCGGCTGATGGAACGGCCGATGAAAAGGGCGGCTGCCAGCGTCGCGATACCGGCGATCAGCGTGATGACGATCGTCGTCACCATGGACGTGTAGTATTGCGCGGCAAGGTCATCCGCGTAGACGCCCGTGCCGACGCCCCAGCCCCAGGGCTTGAAGCCCTGGATGTAGGAGAATTTTTCGACCGGCTCGCTCTGGCCAGGCTTGTCCCACACGTAGTCGACGAAACCGCTGCCGGGGTTCTGCGCGAGCGCGATGAGCTCGACGTTGAAGGCCTTGCCGTTGGCATCCTTGAGGCCGCGGACATCGGTCCCGATGAGCTTGGCGTTCAGCGGATGGGCGATCATCATGCCGTCGAAGCCGTTGATGAAGAAGTAGCCGCCTTCGCCGAAGCGCATGGCCATCACGTCGGCGATTGCGCGCGTCTTGGCTTCCTCGACAGGCAATGCGCCCTCGTTGGCGAGTTTTTCGTAGGATGCGATGACGGAGATGGCTGACTCCGTGACGTTGCGCAACATCAGGCGGCGTTCGGCATTCACCTCCTCGTTGGCGACCTGCGTCTTGTAGATCATGGCAGCTGCCATGAAGACGAGAGCCATGGCGGTGAGGAGATAAATGCGGGTGGAAATGCGTATGTTTTTCACGGCTTGAACCTGAAGAGAGCAATGGTGCGCAAACAGCACCATTAAAAATCTAAACAAAGTTTAAGCGGCCGCCCCAGTTTTAGGGATAAAACCCTTGAAATATAAGGATTTACCCGTGACTTCCGGGGATTGTCAGACCTTTTTTTCCTTCGGGCGTCCCCACTCGGCAATCGCTATGCCGCCGAGTACGAGAAGGAGAGCGACGAAGTGGAAAGCGTAAATGGTTTCGCCGATGAGCAGTACGGAGAGAAGCGTGCCGAACACCGGAATGGCGTTGATGAAGAGACCGGCCCTGTTCGCTCCGATCATCTCGACGCCGCGCACGTAGAGAACCTGTGAGAGGAGGGAGGGGAAGATGCCGGCATAGAAGACGATGGCCCAGCCGGTCGCATCCGGGAAGATCGCGGCATCGCGGGACAGTTCCCAAAAGAGGAGCGGTATGGCGCTGAGCAGTGCGCCCAGGGCGGGCGCGGCGATGAAGCTCTGCCAGTGCAGATTCGGTTTCCAGCGCAGCGAGACCGTATAGGCGGCATAGACGATGCAGGCGACCAGCATCAACGCATCGCCAAAATTGAACTCGAGCTCGGCGAGTGCCGAGAATTCGCCATGAGCGGCTGTTATCAGCACGCCGACGAGCGTCACCGTGAAGCCGATGATCTGCGCGATGGATGCCTGGATGCGGAAGAGCAAGAAGTTGAAGACAAAGATCAGCATGGGAATGCCGGCCTGCTCGATGACGGCATTGATGGCGCTGGTAAAGCCGAGCGCGGTGTAGAGCAGGGCATTGAAGGCCGTGAAGCCGAAGACGCCGTAGAGCAGCAGCTGGAGCCAGTGTTTGCGGATGACCGGCCAGTCGCGTTTCACCTGCGGCGTCATGAGCGCGAGGATGATGAGAAGCGCGACGACCCAGCGGAAGGTCGTCAGCACCATCGGGCTCACATGGCCGACCGCGAGTTTTCCCGCGACCGAGTTCCCGCCCCAGAAGAGCGATGTGATGCACAGGTATAAATAGGCTCTCTTGTTCAAGGCGACAGGATCCGGATGGTGAAAGGGACGGGCAGGGCGCGCCGGCAGGTTGTCGAGGTAAGGTGAAAAAGCGCGGACTGTCATTCAAAAAGCGGATGTGGGCCGTCATAACAGGGTCGCATTCCCAAAGACAACACAGTATAGATGCGCGGGTTTGTGTCAGGCGCACCCCTGTATGTGTGCTTAAACGGTAGAGCGCTCGCGCGCGAAAACGGGAAAGATGAAATGGCAAGTGTCGTAGTTGTCGGTTCGCAATGGGGTGACGAAGGCAAGGGCAAGATTGTCGATTGGCTTTCGGAACGGGCCGAGGTGATCGTTCGTTACCAGGGTGGCCACAATGCCGGTCATACCCTCGTCATCAACGGTATCAGCTACAAGCTGGCCCTGCTGCCGTCCGGTCTCGTGCGCGGAAAGCTCAGCGTCATCGGCAATGGCGTGGTCGTCGATCCGCACCATTTCGTCGCGGAAGTGGAGAAGCTGCGCGCGCAGGGCGTGGCGGTGACGCCCGACGTGCTGCGCATCGCCGACAACGCGCCGCTCATCCTGTCCCTGCACCGGGATCTCGATGCGCTGCGTGAAGACGCGGCCTCCGCCAGCGGCACCAAGATCGGCACGACGCGCCGCGGCATCGGCCCGGCCTATGAGGACAAGGTCGGCCGCCGCGCCATTCGCGTGATCGACCTTACGGAGCCCGAGACGCTTCGGCCGAAGATCGAGCGCCTGCTGACGCATCACAACGCGCTGCGTCGCGGTATGGACCTTCCTGAAATCTCCGTCGAGTCGATCGAAGAGGAACTGACGTCGGTCGCCGGGCACATCCTGCCCTATATCGACCGGGTCTGGGATCTCTTGGACAAGCAGCGCCGGTCCGGCGCACGCATCCTGTTCGAGGGCGCGCAGGGCGCGCTGCTCGACAACGACCACGGCACCTATCCGTTCGTAACATCGTCCAACACCGTTGCCGGCCAGGCCGCTGCCGGTTCGGGCCTCGGGCCGACGGCGATCAACTATGTGCTGGGCATCACCAAGGCCTACACCACCCGCGTTGGCGAGGGACCGTTCCCCTGCGAGCTGGACGACGAGATCGGCAAGCACCTGGCGACCGTCGGCCGCGAGGTCGGCGTCAATACCGGACGTCCGCGTCGTTGCGGCTGGTTCGACGCCGTCCTGGTGCGCCAGACGGTCAAGACCAACGGCATCACCGGCATCGCGCTCACCAAGCTCGACGTTCTCGATGGCCTCGATGAACTGAAGATCTGCGTCGGCTACAAGCTTGATGGCAAGGAGATCGACTACCTGCCGGCAAGCCAGAGCCAGCAGGCGCGGGTCGAGCCGATCTACATCACGCTCGAAGGCTGGAAGGAATCGACGGTCGGCGCGCGCAGCTGGGCGGACCTGCCGGCCCAGGCGATCAAGTATGTCCGTCAGGTCGAAGAACTGATCGGCGCGCCGGTCGCCCTGCTTTCGACCAGCCCGGAGCGGGACGACACCATACTTGTGACGGACCCGTTTGAGGATTAATCTCAAGCCTAACACCAGTTCCGTGCTCTATTCCAATGGGATAGCGCGCGGACACCACGGAAAGTTCTGATGGCGGATTTTGTAGCAGTCATTCGAAGGGCCGTTGATGGCCTCTCGGACAACAATGCCGAGATGCGGCTGAAGGTTTACGAGAAGGCTCGCGGCGCCGTCCGCAGGCAACTCGAATCCATGAACCCGCGCCCTTCCGATGACCTCGTGAAGCGCCAGCTCGACAAGCTCGAGACGGCGATCAACGACGTCGAAGTCGAGCATGCCGAGGCGCTGCCCGCCGACGATCCAGCGCCGGAAATCGTCCCTGAACCCGTTGTCGAGGCCGTCGAGCCCGAACCCGAACCCGTTGAAACGGCGGCGGAAGTGTCCGCCGCTGTCGAGGAGCCGGAAGAACAATCCGGCGAAGCCGAGCCGGAGCACCATGCCGCACCCGTGCCGGAGCACCATGCCGCACCCGTGCCGGAGGCCGTTGAAGAACCGGCCGAGCAGGTCGTAGACGAGCCCGCGGTCGAAGAGCCGCCGGTCGAAGAACCGGTCGCCGAGATCGCTGCCGAGCAGGAACAGGTCACCGAGCCAGAGCCGGAACCGGTCGTGGAAGCGGTTTCGGAAGAGCCGGCGGTCGAAGAGGCCGAGCCGGAGCCTGCCGTCGTGGAGGCCCATATCGAGCCGTCCTGGCAGGTCGAGGCCGAGCCGGCGAGCGATTATGTTCCTTCCTGGCGCGAGCCGGAACATCGCGACGAGACGCCCGCCGAAGGAGCGCAGTCGGCCGCGACTGCGGCCGAGGTGGAACCGGTTGCGGATGTCGATCCGGTGCATGACGCGCTGGTGCCGGATTCCGCGCCTGTCACGGACGCCCGCATGCCGGCGGCCGGGGCGCAGTGGGACTGGGACGATGTGAGCCCGGTCGCGACGCCGGCCGACAAGCAAGAGCCTGCGGTTGCCGCCGGCAATGATCCGATGGCCTGGGAATGGCCGGAGGAGAAGGCCACAAAGCCGGAAGGCGCAAAACAGGATCAGCCGGCGGAGAAGAGCGAGTGGGGTGACCTCGACGACCTGATCGGCTTTACGCCGAAGGCCGCCGCCGCCGAGACAACGTCGATGGAGCAGGCTGGCGTTGCCGATGCGACGGCCACGTCGCCGGCCGTCGAGGCGCGGGCGCCGCAACGGTCCTTCCGCGCCGAGCCGCGCAAGTCGCGCGTCAATGTCGCCGCACTTGCGGCCCTGGTCGGCGTTCTCGCCATTGCCGGTGGCGCAGGCGCCGCCTACTGGTTCAACCGCGATGCGGTGAACGGCTGGGTCAACGAGATCGTCGCTTCCGTGACCAAGCCGTCCACGCCCGGCACGGAAACGCCGGAGGCCAAGACCGACACCGCCGATGGCGGCAGGAACCTGCCGGCGACCACGACGACAAACAATACCACCCCGACGGACACGCAGACCGACGGCGCGGCGACCAAGCCGGCGACCGAAGTTGCCGCCGCCGACCAGAGCAGCGGCAAATTCACCCAGCGCCTCCTGACGGACGGTACGGAAGTGGATGAGGGCCCGGCAGCGGCGCCCGAAGGGGTTACGACCGAGGAAGGCAAGTCCGTCGCGGCCCAGACGCCGGAGACGGCGGGCGCCGCCACGGAAACGGACGCCGGCACGACGGGCGCCGGCACTGCGACGACGGATGGTGCAACGCCCGCCACCGGCACGGACGGCACGACGCCGACCGACACCGGTACGGCGACGACCACGACGACCGATACGCAGACACCCGCGGCCACCGGCGAACAGCCGGCCGCCATCGGTGTCACGCAGAAGATGTTCCTTTATGAGGAGCGTCTCGGCCAGACGGCGCCGACGGCCATCGAAGGGACGGTTGCCTGGTCTACCGCCGAGGAATCGCCCGGTGGCGATGCCAAGCCGGAACCGGTCGTGCGCGCCCAGATCAACGTGCCCTCGAAGGGCCTGACCGCGCTCATCACCTTCCGTCGCAACGCTGACAAGTCGCTGCCGGCGAGCCATATCGTCGAGCTGGTCTTCTCGTTGCCGGAAAGCTTTGAAGGCGGCGGTATCGAAAGCGTGCAGCGTGTGGCGATGAAGCGGACCGAGCAGGATCGCGGCGATGCGCTGATCGCGGTGCCCGCGAAGATCACCGACGATTTCCACATGATCGCGCTCAACGATTTTCCCGAGGCGATCACCAAGAATACGGAACTGCTGCGCACCCGCAGCTGGATCGACATCCCGATCACCTATCGCAACGGCCGCCGCGCGCTGATTACCCTCGACAAGGGCACGGCTGGCACGGAAGCCTTCGACAAGGTGATGAAGGCCTGGTCGACGGCGGGCACGCAATAAGAAAACGGGACGCAAAGAAAAGGCCCGCCGGGTGATCCGGCGGGCCTTTTTGTTTGCATGCTGTCGCGGGTCTTATGCGTCTTCGATGACGCGGACCGCGCGGGCCTGTTCGGCGGCAAACTTCTGCACCGCTTCCTGCACCTTCTCGAAGGCGCGGACTTCGATCTGGCGGACGCGCTCGCGGCTGATGTCGAACTCGGAGGAGAGTTCTTCCAGCGTGACCGGGTCTTCGGCGAGGCGGCGTGCCTCGAATATGCGGCGTTCGCGGTCGTTCAGAACATCCATGGCGCGTGCCAGCATGGCGCGGCGCGTCTCCAGTTCGTCCTGCTCGATCAGCGTCTGTTCCTGGCTGTCATGGTCGTCGACGAGCCAATCCTGCCACTGGCCGGATTCGCCTTCGCCAGCCTTGATCGGCGCATTCAGCGACGCGTCGCCGGTGAGGCGGCGGTTCATCGAAACGACTTCCGCCTCGGAAACCTTGAGCTTGGTCGCGATTTCCTTGACCTGGTCAGGCTTGAGGTCGCCGTCGTCGATGGCCTGGATCTTGCTCTTCATGCGGCGCAGGTTGAAGAAAAGGCGCTTCTGGTTGGCCGTCGTGCCCATCTTCACCAGCGACCACGAGCGCAGGATATATTCCTGGATCGAAGCCTTGATCCACCACATCGCATAGGTCGCAAGACGGAAGCCACGCTCCGGGTCGAACTTCTTGACGGCCTGCATGAGGCCGACATTGCCCTCGGACACGACTTCGCCGATCGGCAGGCCGTAGCCGCGATAGCCCATGGCGATCTTCGCCACGAGGCGCAGATGGCTGGTGACGAGTTCGTGGGCGGCGGTACGGTCGCCGTGTTCCTGGTAACGCTTGGCGAGCATGTATTCCTGCTGCGGCTCAAGCATTGGAAATTTGCGGATTTCATCGAGATAGCGGTTGAGACCACCTTCTCCAGCCGTAATAGACGGCAGCGTATTGCGGGCCATTCAGCACCCCTTTCTGAGACGGCTTCCATTTCGGCAAGCCTTGGTACGGAGCTTGATCCTGAAGACCGGATCCCCGTCAGCAACCATGCTCCCCGTGGGGTATGGCGGCCCCACTGATCATAAAGATAGGTATGGCGAAACAATGGTTCAAGGTGCCGCAGGCTTCACGGCTGCGTGAAGGCGGGAGGACGAATTGGGTTTTGCGACACTCTGCTAAAGTGGGGGCGGATGCCCGAAAATCAAGGGTCGGCGGGCTCGTCGATGGACCGGAAGGCCTCAATCAGCTTTTCCATATCCTTTGCCGGGGGACTTTCGAAACGCATGGTTTCGCCGGTCGAGGGATGCTCGAACTGTAGCAGGAAAGCGTGCAGTGCCTGCCGGCGGAACCGATCGACGACTTTCTTCGGACCCTCGGGCAGGCGGTTGGCTTTCGTCTTGAAGGCAGCGCCGTATTCGGGGTCGCCGACGAGCGGATGGCCGATATGGGCCATGTGGACACGGATCTGGTGCGTGCGGCCGGTTTCGAGGTGGCATTCGACCAGCGAGGCGAGGCTGGTGCCGTCCTCGGTCTCGCCGTAGCGCTCGATCACCTCGTAGTGGGTGATCGCCTCGCGCGCGTCGTCGGCGTCCTCGCGCTTGACGGCGCGTTTGGTGCGGTCGTTGCCGCGGCCGAGCGGCGCGTCGATCGTGCCCTTGATCTGGCGCGGACGGCCCCAGACGATGGCCTGGTAGGCGCGCTCCAGCGGGCCGGTGCGGCCGTGGTCGGCGAACTGGTCGGAGAGATGGCGGTGGGCAAGATCGTTCTTGGCGACGACCATGACGCCGCTCGTCTCCTTGTCGAGTCGGTGCACGATGCCGGGCCGGCGCACGCCGCCGATACCCGACAGGCTCTCGCCGCAATGGTAGATCAGCGCGTTGACGAGCGTGCCCGTCCAGTTGCCGACGGCCGGATGCACGACGAGACCGGCGGGCTTGACCAGCACGATGACGTCGCCGTCCTCGTAGAGCACGTCGAGCGGGATGTCCTCGCCCTTCGGCTCGGGATCGCGCGGGGCCGGCATGGTGAATTCGATGACATCACCGGGGCGCACCTTGCGCTTCGGTTCGTCGATGACGGTGCCGTTGACGAGGGCCGCCCCTTCCTCGATCAGCGCCTTGATGCGACTGCGCGAGAAGTCGCCGGCAAGCGTAGCCGCAAGCCACGCGTCGATGCGCCCCTCGGCGTCTTCAGGCACCGTCAGGACTTTCATTGTGGCGTCGGCTTCTTTAAAGGGGTCGGTCATCGTTCAATCTACTCATTGCCGGAAGGGCGTTCGCCATGTCCAATATCGAAAACGACGATCAGGAAGACAAGCCGCTCGACCCTGTCATGGAGAATGTGCGCCGCAAGATGATGCGTCTGCAACTCGTCTCGGGCGGCATCATGTTCCTGATGTTCTTGGCGGTGCTCGCGGCCATTGTCTACAAGATCAACACGCGGGAAAGCAAGCCGGACGCCGCCCTTTCAGCCTCAGGCGCCGTTAGCGTGCCGAGCGATGCGCCGGTCAAGGCAACCGTGACGCTGCCGGACGGTTTTGCCATTTCGGCGATCTCGCAGTCGGACGGGCAGATTCTGTTCTACGGCGTGACGGCCGATGGCGCGCGCAAGGCCATCCTCTTCGATATCACCACCGGCCGCATCGTCGCGGAGATCGACGTCAAGGGCAACTGATCCGACATGGCAGGCGAGCCGGTCCGCATCGATGATCCCTCCGATCCGCGCATCGCGGGCTTCGTGTCGATCCGCGAGCGCGATCTGACCGGCCGCGACGGCCTGTTCATTGCCGAGGGTACGGTCGTGTTGCGCATGCTCGGCAGCGCGCAGGCGATGACGAACGGCTTTGCCTGCGAAGCCGTCCTGCTCCTCGAAAGCCGGCTTGCCGGCCTCGCGGATGTGCTCTCCCTTTTTGGACCAAACGTGCCCGTCTATATCGCTTCGGCGGGCGTTTTCGATGCGGTTGCCGGTTTCAACATGCATCGCGGCGTGCTGGCGCTCGGCCGCAAGCCGACGCCGGAGGCCGGTGCCGCGCTGCTGGGCGGCCTGCCGGAAACCAGCCTCGTGCTTGTGGGCTGTGGCCTTTCCAACCACGACAATGTCGGCTCGATCTTCCGCAACGCCGCCGCCTTCGGCGCCGATGCCGTCTTCCTCGACGAAACCTCCTGCGATCCGCTCTACCGCAAGGCGATCCGCGTTTCCGTCGGTTCGGTGCTGAGCGTGCCGTTTTCGCGCGGCCTCGGGGCACAGGCCATGCTGCAAGGGTTGGCGGCTGCGGGTTTCGAGATCTGGGGACTTTCGCCGCGCGGCACGGTTCCCGTCGCGGCCATTCCGGCGGCGCGGCGCATCGCGCTGGTGCTCGGCACGGAAGGCGAGGGGCTGCCGGCAAGCATCCTTTCCGCGTTCAGAACGGCACGCATCCCCCAGCGCCCCGGCCTCGACAGCCTCAATGTCGCGACGGCGAGCGGGATTGCGCTCTACCAGATCGCGTTGGCGATGGGGCGCATCGATTGATGCCGCTCAGCAGCGTACCCCATCCCACAATTCGTTCGGCGATCCTGTCTGGTCCTGCCACTTGCCTGTAAAGCCGCTGTAGTCGGGCTTGAAGGTGAGCATGAGCCTGCCGCTGCCGTATTTGTCCTTCCAGGTGAGCGTATGGTCAAGCCCGGTGGTGGCGGCGGCTTCGTTGAGGGTGCCAGAGGTCATGGTGCCGGCATCGGCGAACCGGTAGGTGCCCATCAGGCTGCCGTCGGTTTCCGTCCTGAATTCCGTGATGGCCTGGACGAGCGCGCCGTTACTCCAGAGCCGGCCGCAATACTGGCCGGCGGCGGTCGCCTGCTGTTTGGGTGATGGAGCGTTTGCACCGGTGAGGCCGAGCGAGAGTGCGATTATGGCTGCCTTCATGCCGCGCTCCTTCGGGGTCAGGCCTCGTCGCGGCCGATCCGCTCACGCACGCGTTGGGCCAGGCTGCGGTCGTCGCCGTCAAGGCTAGGGTCGAGCGTTGCGATGAGGTCGTGCACCGGCGAGCTTGCGCCTTCGCGCGCGGTGGTCAGCACGATCATCTTGCTGGCGAGATCGGCCATCTCTTCGCGCAACGCGGCATCGTTCGTCCCGGTTCTGGCAGCCAAAAGCCGTTCGGAAAGCGCTGTGCCCTGATTGCGCACATCCTGCTCCAGCGCAACGATGTCGATGGGAGGAGCGGCTTTCTCAGTGCGGCGCGGGCCGACCTTTCCAGGTGTCAGGGCGCGGGCAATGCCGCTCGTGCGGGCCGCTTTGGCGGCCTCTTTGTTTTCGACGCTCAACGTCTTCACCTTGTCGCGCAAGCGGTTGATTTCCGCGATGCGTCGTTCGATTGCATTGTCCTTGTCGGCGGCACCGGCGAGTTCCCGCGTCAGCCGCGTCTCGAGCTGGTGCACGCGGCCCTCCTCGCGTGTGAGGCGCAGTTCCAGCGATTTCGCCTTTTCGCTTGCGCTCTTCAGGTCGCCGCGTGCCTTGTCGCGCTCGTCCTTGAGATTGCCGATGCGGCTCTTCAGGTTCTCCATCGTGGTTTCCTGCGTCGCGATGTCGATCTTCATCGTGTCGATATCGGACTGCAGATGGGTGATGGTGGTGTTGAGCTTGTCGATCTCGGTCAGGCGGCTGCGCACCTCGCGGTCGGCGCTGGCAAGTGCCGTCTTCAGCTGCTCGCCCTTCATCTCTTCGCGCCGGAAGGCCGAGCGCATGTCGCCGGACTCGATGTTCATGTCGGCGATCTGCGCGTGCAGTTCGGCATTTTCCGTGCCGATGGCGGCGGCCTGCGCCAGGAGCTTTTCGTTGCGCACCATTTGCTGCGTATGCTTTTCGCGCTCGCGGCGCACACTCTGGGAAAGCCGGGCGTTTTCAGCGGCAAAGGCGGCGCGGGCCATGTCCTTCTGCGCGCGCACTTCCTGCGGGCTCAGCGGCATGGTCGCCTGCATGCGCGCTTCGGTGAACTTGACGACGCGCTTCTGGATGGCCGGCGCAATCAGCAGTCCGGTCAACGTGGCGGCGAGAAAGCCAAGCGCGAAGAGAAGGGCATACTCGATCACGGGTCAACTCGCTTCAAAACGGGTCCTGGTCCAAACGGGTCTGAACCAAACGGATGTCGGGCAGTCACACTATAGCGACTTGCCCGGATTTGCGGGAGGGGGCGTTCCCGCGAAATCAACTCTCGGTTAACCAGACGGCCGAGCGGCCCGGTTCATTCGGAACGGAGATATCAGAAGGGGTTCCAGGTCGGCTGGCGGGTGAGCTTGAGATAACCCGCATTGATGCCGATACGGGCGCCGACGCCGGTGCGGATCGGTACGAGCACGATGTCTTTGTTGACGTTCACCTGCATGCCGACGCCGGCAATGACATAGGCGGAGCCCGAGACGCCGCCGAAGCGGTCGTAGAGCGCATTCACGTCGGGCAGATTGTAGACGAGCATCATCGTGCGGCTGCCCTGGCCGCCCCAGTCGAGGCCGAGCGAGGGGCCCTGCCAGAACACGGAGTGCTGGCCGGCATTCTTGGTGTTCAGCGTGCCTTCGCCATAGGTGAGGCCCGCGACGAAGGCGCCGGAACCTTCCTGACCGAGAATGTAGCCGTTGGGCAGGCCGTAGGACTCGAAAGCACGCTCGACGACCCTGGCAAGACCGCCCGACGTCGAGCCGAAGAAACCGTGACCGGCATCGACGATTTCCTGCATCGAATACTGGTTGGACTGTTGTGCTTGCGCCGGCAGGGCGAGGAGCAACGCCACAAAGGCCGCAATTGCGAGCCTGAATGCCGCCGTGACCAGATTTGTAACAGCCATGTCCCGTTTGCCTTCCTATGTCTCGGCCCCGTTCCCTGCTGCAATTTGATCCGATGGTCTTAACAATCGGTTTACCAAATGTGGTGTCATTATGGCTGTCTTCAAATCGAGCACGCCTCGCGCAATCATGGCGTGCTATGCGTCGCGCGGAATGGTCCCGCGTGCGCCCTTCACAAGGTGTCCCGCGATGAATGAATGCGTGGATCCAGGAGAAATTTATGGCGAAAAATCCGAACCTCACGCTGACAGGTCCCGATCTGGCAGCGCTTCTGTGCAGCCGCGTCTGCCATGACGTCATCTCGCCGGTCGGCGCGATCAACAATGGTCTCGAACTGCTCGACGAAGGCGGTGCCGATGCCGAGGCGATGGACCTCATCCGCACCAGCGCGCTGAATGCCTCCGTGCGCCTCAAATTCGCACGCCTGGCCTTTGGCGCTTCCGGCTCGGTCGGCGCGTCGATCGATACGGGCGAGGCGGAAAAGGCCGCGCGCGATTTCGCCGCCGCCGAAAAGAAGACCGAGATCAGCTGGACCGGCCCGCGCGCGATTATTCCGAAGAACCGGGTCAAGCTGCTGCTCAACCTCTTCCTGGTCGCCTACGGCGCCATTCCGCGCGGCGGCTCGATTGACGTGACGCTGGAAAATCCGGAATTCGACGCGGTCTTCAAGCTTGCCGTCAAGGGCCGCATGTTGCGCGTGCCGCCGAAATTCGCGGAAATCCTGACGGGTACGCCGGATGAGTCCGTGGATGCCCATTCGATCCAGCCCTACTACACGGTGCTGCTTGCCGACGAAGCCGGCATGGAACTCGATGTTGCGCCGAGCCCGGAAGAGATCGTCTTCAGCGCGCGCATGGCGGCGGTGTCCGAATGATGCGAGACCGGCCTGGCGTTAACCATGGCCGGTAACGCTTTGTTTGCCAGTGATCGGTACTGTCGTTTTGGTATTGTTCCCGCTTAACGGGCGGGAGACCAAGGAGCAGCGAATGCAGCGGTTGATGATCGCCGACGGTTCCGATGTCGTCCGCAAGGTCGGCAAGCGTATTCTTTCCGGCTTCAATTTCCTCGTGCTGGAAGCGTCGAGCTCGCTCGAAGCGCTGGTGCGCTGCGAGGCGGAGCTTCCCAACATCCTGATCGTCGATGCCACCATGGATGGTGCGCTCGAACTGATCGGCAACATCCGCAACCTGCCGCAGGGCAAGTCGGTGCGCATCTTCTATTGCGTCGTCGAGGCGGATCTGAAGAAGATGATGATGGGCAAGCGCGCCGGCGCGGACGATTTTCTCCTCAAGCCGTTCGACCGCAAGATCCTGACCCAGGTCTTCAGCAACCTTTCGATCGCCGCGTAAGCGGCTGATCAGTCGATCCCATTTGCGAACGCGGCCGCTCGAAGGAGCCGGCCGCGTTTTGCTTTTGGGTGTCCTGCTCACGCCCATCCAGGCAAAGAAAAACCCGCCGGCAAGCGGCGGGTTGAATTCTTGAGCGGGAAGGGGGCTATCAGGCGCTTTCGGCGTAGTCGCCATCGGGCTCGCGCAGTACGTAGCCGCGGCCCCAGACCGTCTCGATGTAGTTCGCGCCGCCAGCGGCGTTCGCCAGCTTCTTGCGCAGCTTGCAGATGAAGACGTCGATGATCTTCAGTTCCGGCTCGTCCATACCGCCATAGAGGTGGTTGAGGAACATTTCCTTGGTGAGCGTCGTGCCCTTGCGCAGCGAAAGCAGCTCGAGCATCTGGTATTCCTTGCCCGTCAGGTGCACGCGCTGACCACCGACTTCGACCGTCTTGGCGTCGAGGTTGACGATGAGCTCGCCCGTCGAGATGACGGACTGGGCATGGCCCTTGGAACGGCGCACGATGGCGTGGATGCGGGCAACGAGTTCGTCCTTGTGGAACGGCTTCGTCATGTAGTCGTCGGCGCCGAAGCCGAGGCCGCGCACCTTGTCCTCGATACCGGCCATGCCGGAGAGGATCAGGATCGGCGTCTTGACCTTGGAAAGGCGCAGCGTGCGCAGAACTTCGTAACCCGACATGTCGGGCAGATTGAGATCGAGCAGGATGATGTCGTAATCGTACAACTTGCCCAGATCGACACCTTCCTCGCCGAGGTCGGTGGTATACACATTAAAGCTTTCGGACTTCAGCATCAGTTCGATGCTCTGCGCTGTCGCGCTGTCGTCCTCAATGAGTAGAACCCGCATATCTGTCCCCTTTTCCGCCGCTCAAGGTACCTGGCCCCCTACGCGATACGGATCCAGTCGTTGCCTGATTTGGAGGCTGCCACGAAATGGTTAACAAATCCTGATTCACTTTGGCAAGGTGTATCGATCTGTTAATTATTTTAGGCAGACTCCTGATTTCAAATGTGAATCGGAAATGTGTCTCTTAATTTTTCTCGTTAAGAAACAACGCTAACCGACTCTTTAGACTCATCAATGCGAACCACCCTGTTTTTTGTGAATCGCATTTACTGAGCCTTAAATCATCGGACCTATGATTAACGATGCCCGTAAACGAAAGGTTACCAGCGGTAGGGATTCATTAATTCTCGCTAGGTTTTTTTTAACGCTCGGTTTGTTTTTCCGGGTTACGGGTGAAAATGCCGGTTCCGGCAGGCGGTCAACGCCTTGTTGGGAACTGATTTGGAATGCCGGGTCAGGCGTTCGCCATCGTGTTCGGCGACCGTTTGCCTCAAATGCCGGGGTCTCGCTATCCACGGGAGTATTGCGTATGAAGTCGCGTGAGAGCCTAGTTCGCCTGAAGGAATTTCAGGTGAAAGACAAAAGACGGCAGCTGTCTCAATTGCAGCTCATGATGTCCGAATTCGAACGGATGTCGAAAGAGCTGGAGAGCCAGATCGCTATCGAAGAGAAGAAATCCGGGATTACCGATCCCAACCACTTCGCTTACCCCACCTTCGCCAAGGCGGCGCGGCAGCGCTCTGACAACCTGCAGGTCTCGATCCGGGAACTGAAGGTGCAGCAGGACGCCGCTGAACTGGGCCTGGAGGAGGCGGAGGCGGAGTTCGCCAAGGCTTCGGCGCTGGAAGAGCGCGACAACGCGGTCCGGCTGCGCGCCTGATCCCGTTTCGGTTCTGAAGAACCCTCGCGAGCGGCCGCAAGACCGCTCACGAGGGCTCTTCGCGTTTTTTCAAGGCAATTCCAGCAAAAGCGTAAAGCGGTTTTGCATCCGGAATTGTCCCGCAGACATCAGAGATTGACGACGTCGGACCAGTCCTTGTGACGCAGGGCCTGCGCCTTGAAGAATGGGCAGAGCGGCATGATTTTCCAGCCGCCCTTGCGCGCGTCTTCCACCGCATGAGCCGCCAGGGCCTGGCCGACGCCCTTGCCCCGCAGCGCGTCCGGCACGCCTGTATGGTCGACGATGATCAGCTTCGGCGATGCGCGGGAATAGGTCACTTCCGCCTCGTGTCCCTCGACGGTTGCGGAATAGCGGCCCTTCGAGCCGTTGTCTTCGTGCCGGATGTCCATGCTGTGCTCCTCGCTGATATTGGGTTGGCGCCATCCTTTCCCGTTCAACCCGATCCGGCAAGTCATAGGGATGTGAACAGTCCGTGCTGCATCGGAACGAAACGGGTGCTATGCAAAGCGATCTCAAACGCGAAACATCCCATGATCCTCGTCGTTCCAGCGCTTCTGGTTCTTTCCAGCCTTTGCCTCGCCTTCGGCCTCGTTCTGCCGCTCGTTCGGTTCGAAAAACTCTATTTTTTCGATGAGACGCCGTCGCTGATCGACATCGTCGTCTCGCTCTGGGGGCAGGGAAGTGGCGGGCTGGCCGTGCTTGTCGCACTGTTTTCCATCGTCTTTCCGATCGTGAAACTCTTCGGAATGGCCCTGGAGGCGACCGTGCCTGCGCAGCTGAACGGCGGCAAGGCGAACTGGCTCGCCCGGTTGCTGCCGGTGCTTGGAAAATGGTCGATGATGGATGTGATGCTGGTGGCGCTGGTGATCGTCGCCGCCAAGACGAGCGGCATGGCCTCGGCCTTCACGCAGCCGGGTCTCTGGTTCTACGCCGCGTCCGCGATCATGACGGGCCTTCTCCAGATGAAGCTGCGGCCGCATTGAACGGAGCAGGGCTTAACAAGAATGCGGCCGCGTCAAACGCGGCCGCTGGGTCTTGATCCGGAATGGTATGGTCTAGTGGCGGTATTGCTGGATGCGCGTGGTGCGCAGGCCGGCAAGTCCGTGATCGTTGATGGAGGACTGCCAGGACAGGAATTCTTCGACCGTCAGTGTATACCGTTCACAGGCTTCTTCGAGGCTCAAAAGCCCGCCACGCACGGCGGCGACGACTTCTGCCTTCCTGCGAATCACCCACCGCCGCGTGTTGGCTGGCGGTAAATCGGCGATCGTCAGAGGGCTGCCATCGGGGCCGATGACGTATTTAACGCGGGGTCGTATCAGTTCGGTCATTGGACTCTCTACATAAACTCAAGACCATATGGCGGAACTCTAGCCCGCCACATTTAAGATTTGCCTAAGCGCACACTAACAATTTTCTAATCTTTTGAGCGGCTTCGCTATTACCGTTCGCCCCGCAAAGCATTGGTTTCCGTTACGTTGGGCCGCGCGCCTCTTCGCAGAGCCCGCATGGGAGCCATGCAAATATTTCATTTCTATTTTATTCAAATGCTGCTAATACGCCCTCAAATTTAAGGGGGCGGCATCAGATCGATGCCACCGGAAGTCCCCTGGAAGCATCAACATGAAATTTTTGCGCGCGCTGTTCCCCTTGGGGATACGGCTGCCGTGGCGTTTTTAGACGCTGCCTGCCCGAGGATGCGGCAAGATTTTTCCGGACCGAGAATGCACACGAGCCCGGCGCGTCGCGCCGGCTGTTGGAAACGGAAAATGAGAGATCCAGACAACATGCTCCTGCAGCAAGGCTGGTCGCCCGAGTTCTTGTCGATGGCGACCATAGGGTCGGTGCAGACCGAATATGAAGTGCTGCACCTGATGCGCCAATGCGCAAATCATTTCCGGTTCAGCCATTTCCTGGTGTCGCGCTTCCCGGCCAATGAGCAGCAGCGTTTCGCCGAGCGCCTGCTCGTCAGCAACTGGCCGGCCGATCTCGTGCGCAAGTATGACGCGATGACGCTGTTTCATATCAGCCGGCTGGCCATCGAAACCGGCATGACGAAACTGCCGGTGCAGGGTGACAGTTCGCTTCTCGCGCCTTCCGATTGGGAAAACACGCAGGCCGGCAGTGCGATTTCGCTTGCCGAAAGCCACGGCCTGGCCACGTCCACCGCTTTCCTGCTGCATTCCACGACCGGCGATCCCTATCTGATGGTATTTTCCGGCACGCGCACGCCGCTTGCCCGGGCCGAGCTGGCGGAACTGCACTTCGCTGCCCTGCAACTGTTCGAGTGCCTCGAAAAGACCTTCGTCGCCGCGACGGCGGGCCGCGAAAAGCTCTCCAGCCGCGAGGTTGAATGTCTCCGTTGGGCGGCGGCCGGCAAGAGCAGCGACGAGATCGCCATCATTCTCGGCATCTCCGTCTATACGGTGAGCAGCTATTTCAAGAGCGCGACCCGCAAGCTGCAGGCGGTCAACCGCATGCAGGCGATCGCGATAGCGCTGCGCCTGCGCCTCATCTGATTTCCCTTGCGCTGAGATTTCCCCTTCCCGCGGACCGGGAGGGCAATCCCGGCGCGGCCGGAAAACGAGGTTTCCGGCCTTCTCTTGCTCTCGGTGCGGCAAGTTTCTATATGTCGCCCGAAGGCGTTCCGTTCCAACGGAACGCCGCAACGGCCGGTTTCGGCCTCAAGCCAAGGTGTCTTGCGACAATTGACGCACCACCGGAACGGACCCTCGCGTGAACAGTCTCGATTTCGATCGCAAGCCGGAAGATACCC
The DNA here is from genome assembly GCF_024704725.1 of Shinella sp. CPCC 101442. Classification (GTDB taxonomy): domain Bacteria; phylum Pseudomonadota; class Alphaproteobacteria; order Rhizobiales; family Rhizobiaceae; genus Shinella. Next base: position 172,864 of record NZ_JALIQS010000005.1, read on the forward strand.
GTGTCGTCGTTGCCATGTCCGGCGGCGTCGACAGCTCCGTCGTGGCCGGCATCCTGAAACGCCAGGGCTATGACGTTCTGGGCATCACGCTGCAGCTTTACGATCACGGTGCCGCCGTGCACCGTGCCGGCTCCTGCTGTGCCGGCCAGGACATCGATGACGCGCGCCGCGTCTGCGAAACGCTGGGCATTCCGCATTACGTTCTCGATTACGAGAAGCGCTTCCGCGAGACCGTGATCAATCCCTTCGCCGAAAGCTATATCGCCGGCGAAACGCCGATCCCCTGCGTCGCCTGCAACCAGACCGTCAAGTTCGCGGACCTGCTGGCGACCGCCAAGGACCTCGGCGCCGATGCGCTGGCCACCGGCCACTATATCCGCTCGCGCCCCAACCCGACGCCGAATGCGCCGGGGCGCCGCGCGCTCTACCGTCCTGTCGATGCCGAGCGCGACCAGAGCTATTTCCTCTTCGCCACCACGCAGGAACAGATCGATTACCTGCGCTTCCCGCTCGGCCATCTCTCCAAGGCTGAAACCCGGGCGCTTGCCGAGGACATGGGCCTTGTTGTCGCCAAGAAGGCGGACAGCCAGGACATCTGTTTCGTGCCGCAGGGCAAATACACCGATATCGTCAACAAGCTGAAGCCGAACGCGGCGCTGGCCGGCCAGATCGTGCATATCGACGGCCGCGTGCTCGGCAGCCATGACGGTATCCTGCATTATACGATCGGCCAGCGTCGCGGCATCGGCATCGCGACCGGTGATCCGCTCTACGTCGTCTATCTCGACGCCCGCTCGCGCCGCGTCATCGTCGGCCCCAAGGAGGCGCTGGAAACGCGCCGCCTCTACCTGCGCGACATCAACTGGCTCGGCGACGGCGATCTGGAAGCGGTGGCCGCCGGCGGCTTCGACTGCTACGCCAAGGTCCGCTCGACCCGCCCGCCGCGCCCCGCTCGGCTCGCCTCCAACGAGAGCGGCATCTATGTCGAGCTGTCCGAAGGCGAGGCAGGCGTCGCTCCCGGCCAGGCCTGCGCGCTCTATTCCGGCGAAGGCGAGGACGCCCGCATCTATGGCGGCGGCTTCATTTTGCGCTCGGAGCGTGAAGCGGCGGCCGAAGACGCGCTGAAGCGCATTCTCTCCGCCCCGGCGGCGGCCTGAAAAGCCGCGTGTCCCCAGGCCTTTGCGGACAAAGCGATTTTTCCTGCAAAGGTCGCTTGACACCCGCAGGAGCCGCCCCTTATAAGCCGCCCACCGGACGGAAAACGGACCTCGCTCCTATCCTCCCTTCGGTCGGCGGAGTAGCTCAGTAGGTTAGAGCAGAGGAATCATAATCCTTGTGTCGGGGGTTCGAATCCCTCCTCCGCTACCAAACAGACCGCCCAAACGTGGCGCTTCCGCTGAATTTCAAATTTCCATTTTATTTTCAAAGGCTTGCGCGTTATCTGGGGCGCGAGTTTCGCTAGATTATCAGTCCCACTACGCCATTTGGCGCCCATTCGCCGCCGTGTCTCAAAGTGCCATTCCCAGCAGCCAAAAGTTTTGAACTGCTGGCTGCCGGTTTCGAGAGAACGGTTCGCATGTCCCTTCCGGTTTCGTCGTCGGCCGAGTGAGCAACGCACCCATCTGCCAAGATCCGCCCTAACAGTTTGCGGCCCGCCTCCGAAGAGACGAGCCGCATCGATCCATGTCGTTTGCCCTTGTTGCTCAGGCCGTGAGCAGCGCCGCCTGATCGCTCCAGCCCATCGGCAGGTCGAGCATGCGCGTCAGTTTGGCGATGGTGAGATCCGCCGGCTGTCTGCCGGTGAGGATGGCCTCCGTGATCTTTGGCGACAGGAAGGCGATGGGCAGGATTCGGCTGATATCAGGACCATGGATGCCCAGCCGCTCGGCGACCTCAGTGTGACCGGCGCCGGAACCATCGGTCAGGGCTTCAAGATAGAGATGCGCCTTTGCGATCATGGCGATCAGCATCTGATCTTTCTGCGGCGCGGCGAGCGGTGTGTTCTCCAGTATGATCTTGGCCTCGACGCCGCGCCGTTTGAGGATGATCGGGACGGTGATGGTAGCGATCGCATTATGGCTGCTATGGCGCTGTGCCGAGCCCTGCGGATTTACCGCGCCGTCCAGCAGCGCCGCAATCAGCCTGTCGGATGCGATCTCTAAAACCATTGCATCGTTCCGCAACGTTATGCCGGCAAAGACCATGCGCAGAATTTCCTGCTTTTCGATATGATTCTCGATGGCGCTGTATCGAGTGCTGAGCGTCACTGCTGCGGTCAGCACATCGGCAAGCCTTGCTGCTGATTCCGTATCTTCGCACCAGCTTGCCAGCTGCTTTTTATCCGAGAGGATGGCATGAAGCTGCTGCTCGACCAGCGGCTCGATTATCGTTGAGGACAATCGCCAGACCGTCCGAACATTCGTTTTATCGGTTTGGTCGTGCTCTTTCCCATCACCGGTGCGCGAGACATAATAACGATACCTCTTGCCGTGACTGTTCGCATGGGTGGAGACAAGGTTTTTACCCGCCTCATCCCGCAGCAGGCCATAGAGAAGATGAATGTCGCGATGGCTTTTTGCCGAGCGCCGTTTAGGGCTTTGCTCGGTCAACATCCCCTGTACCTGATCGAAGACGACCCGATCAACGATGGCAGGATGCTCGCCGTCATAGACCGCATCCTTGTGCCGGATCCTGCCGACGTAGATCGGGCTGGTGAGAAGATGATGGAGATTGCCGCGTCCGAACGCCGATCCGCTGACCCGTCGTGTTGGGCGTCGATACAGGTGGGCGGCGCGCGCTTCGATCGAGAGGTCCCGGATCGATCCCAGATCCAGATACCGCTCGAACAGCCAGCGAACTGTCCTGGATTCATCTTCATCGATAACCAGCTTGCGATCCCAGACCTCGTAGCCGAGCGGGACATTGCCACCCATCCACATTCCCTTCTTCTTGGAGGCTGCTACCTTGTCGCGGATGCGCTCTGCTGTGACCTCGCGTTCGAACTGAGCAAAGGACAGCAGAACGTTGAGGGTAAGCCGACCAGCACTGCTGGGGCGCCAAAGGGTCAATCCTCGGCGCCAATCTCGAAAGGACAATATCGTGCGCAAGATTACCCTCGTTACCGGTTCAAGCCGCGGCCTCGGCCGTAGCATGGCCCTCAACATCGCGCGCCAGGGCGGCGACGTCATCGTCACCTTCAACGCCAGTAAAGATGCGGCCGACGCAGTCGTCGCCGATATCACCGCCGCGGGCGGCAAGGCCGTCGCCCTTGCGCTCAATGTCGAGGACGTCGCAAGCTTTCCCGCATTCGTCGAAGCGTTCAAGTCGGCCCTCGGCTCGACCTTCGGCCGCGATACGTTCGACCACCTCGTTCACAACGCCGGCTATGGCGGATACAGCTTGATCCCGGACGTGACAGAGGACGCCTTCGACCAGATGGTGAACGTGCACTTCAAAGGGCCATTCTTCCTCACTCAGGCCCTGCTGCCCGTGCTCGCAGACGGCGGCCGTATCGTGAATATCTCCACAGGCTTGGCCCGTAATTCGGCGGCGGGCTTCTCGACCTACGCCGCGGCCAAGGGTGCGCTCGAGGTCCTGACTCGTTTCCAGGCGATCGAACTGGGCGCGCGCGGCATCACCGTCAACACCATCGCGCCGGGTGCGATCGAAACCGATTTCAACGGCGGCGCGCTCCGCAATTCTGAGGACTTCCAGGCCTACTTCAAGAGCATCACCCCGCTCGCTCGGCTCGGTCAGCCGGACGATATCGGGGGAATGGTGGCGAGTTTCCTCTCCGACGACAACCGCTGGATCAATGGCCAGCGCATCGAAGTCAGCGGCGGCGCCCTGATCTGAAACCCCCGAGGGTTGCACAGGAGGCACGCGTCGCGAAGCGATGCGGGCCTTTTAGCAGCAAACTCTCGCCTGAACGATCACCACGAACGAAGGGTCTCCCATGACCAAGATGACAGTTGATTTCGTCTCCGATGTCTCGTGTCCCTACTGCCTGATGGGCCTTCTTGCGCTCGAGATCGCCCTTGAGCGGACCAGCGACGTGGTCGAGCCTCAGTTCCGCTTCCACCCGTATCAAGCTGAATCCGAACATGCCGCCCGAAGGCGAGCTTTGCGGCCAACTTGAACCGCAAATTCGGTATCTCGGCCGCAGATGTCCGCAAAACTGAGAGCCGCAGCGATGTAAATGTGGAGGGCGTCCGTAGCGCTCATATTGGTAGCGCACCCGAAATTCATAGGATTAACTGGGCTGCCTTTTCAGCGATCATGACCGCGACTGCATGGGTATTCCCCGAGACGATTGTTGGCATGATCGAGCAATCGGCAATACGCAGTCCCTTGATGCCGCGTACCCGCAACTTCGGATCGACCACCGCTGCGTCGTCACCGCCCATCCGCGCAGTGCCGACGGGATGGAAAATAGTCGTGGCGATGTCGCCTGCGGCATGCGCGAGGTCTTCGGGCGTCTGGATATGCTTGCCCGGCTTAAATTCCTCGGGGCGGAACTGGGCCATCCGTTTGGTTTCCATCAACCGGCGGGCGATGGTTATGGAAGAGGCCGCGACTTCACGGTCGCTCGCGGTGGAGAGGTAGTTGGGCGTGATTTCCGGATGATCGTCGGGCTTGGCTGAAATGATGCGCACATGCCCGCGCGATTCCGGCCTGAGATTGCACGCCGAAACGGTGATGGCCGGAAAGTTGTGCAGCGGCTGGCCGAAAGATTCCAAGGAGAGCGGCTGAACATGGAATTCGATGTTGGGCGTCTCGAAGCCCGCGTCCGACTTCATAAAGATACCGAGTTGGCTTGGCGCCATCGACATGGGCCCGGAGCGTTTGAGGGCATATTCCAGCGCAATCAAAGCTTTGCCTGTGAGGCTTGCCTGGCGCTCGTTTAGCGTTTCTGCTCCCGATACCTTGAAGGCGGTCCTAATTTGCAGATGGTCCTGCAGGTTTTCGCCTACGCCGGGAAGATTATGTATCACTTCTATGCCGTGGCGTTTGAGAAGCGCGGCAGGTCCTATGCCCGATAGTTGCAGCAGCTTCGGCGTGCCTATCGCCCCGGCGGAGAGGATCAACTCGCCCTGCACCGCCACATGCGCCGGCTTGCCGTTGAGACGCAGGTCGAGCCCCGAAACCCGGCGCCCGGAAAACACGATGCGCTCGGCGTGCGCGTGGGTGAGTATCGTCAAGTTTTTACGATGCCGCACCGGCCTGATGAACGCGCGCACGGCATTGAAACGGAACCCTGATTTCTGGTTCACTTCGAAGTAGGATGAGCCGAAATTGGTGCCAGCGTTGAAATCGTCGACTTTGGGCACGCCGAGCTCTTCCGCCGCTTCGCGCACCGCGTCGAGAATCTGCCAACTCAGACGCTGGCGTTCTACCCTGAGCTCACCGCCCTGGCCGTGGAAGGGGCCGGAAAGACTGTGATGGTCTTCCGACTTCCTGAACAGCGGCAGCACATCCTCCCAGCCCCAGCCGGGATTGCCGAGCTGGCGCCAGTGATCGTAATCGGCGGACTGACCGCGCATGTAGATCATGCCATTTATCGACGAACAGCCGCCCATTACCTTGCCACGCGGATAGGCCAGCGACCGTCCGTTCAGGCCGGGCTCCGCCATTGTACGGTAGCCCCAGTCGGTGCGCGGATTGCCCATGCAATAGAGGTAGCCCACCGGAATGTGGATCCAGTGGTAGTTGTCCGAGCCACCAGCCTCCAGGAGCAGCACACGCTTGCCCTGGTCGGCGCTCAACCGGTTTGCAAGAGTGCAACCGGCCGAGCCAGCCCCAACGATTATATAATCGTAGCTGCCAATTTCTATGCGTTTGCTCATCTGACGCCTCAAGCGACATGCTCTACGGCAATACCCCTAAGGTCCATTTCGTATTCGAGATCAAGGACGGGTGGGTTGTTGAAGTGCCATGTAAGGCCGGCGCTTGCTGCTCCGCGCTTGACGATTTCGTCAGCCAGGAACGGATGGAGGTTGTGTATCGTGTAGACTTGGACCGCGGTTGCGTCCTTCCACCCGAAGCCCAGAAGCCCGGAACGCCGCTCCATCTCCGCCAGCACGAATTGTGCTTTGGCGCGCAATCCCGCCGGGGAAAGATCGCCACGGTTGATGATATGATCGCGATAGGCGGCGTGGCCTTCTGGCACCTCTGCCGAACCGGAGACGACGAAGGACGGTGCGGCTTCAGCACTGTGCACTGTGTATGAGAAGGCATAGATGGACGGTACGAGTGGCGGCGTGACCTGCGGACACACGTTGCTGCGCGCAACGGGGTTCAGACCAGTGTCGATGAGGCCCCAGGCTTTGAGGGTCTCCGTATAGCTGCTGTTGAAAGCAACGAAGCCCTCCTCGGTAAATGGTGCGGGTGACCGCAGTTCGCACGCCGCGAATGCTGTAAGCGGCCTGCCGGCAGCACCGATGATTTCTTTGATCTGTGCAAAGCCTTCCTTGAGGGGCAAGGGTGTCGCGAACCGCACCCTCTCCAGGCGAAAGCCCGGCAGGGCGGCCACGCCGCCTGAATATTGCGTGACACCTTTGATGAAACGGTAGCCGCCAGACTGAAAGTCAATAACTTCGCCCATGGTGTATATCTCCTGCAGGGGCTGGCCAGATTGGTTGCAGACCATCTGGAATGGGGTCGTCAGAACACCGTGTGCAATTCAGGCAAACGGCGAATATTTTGTTGGGTTCTCAGCGTGCCGGTATCAGGCCGGAAGCGCGTGTTGCGTTCGGGTGTTCGCCGCTCCGGCCGCTTCACCGATGACCCGGTTCTGCAACACTCCGACGCGTTCGATTTCGACCTCGACGACGTCACCATCTTTCATGAAGAGGGGAGGGACGCGCGCGAAGCCCACCCCGCCAGGCGTGCCGGTCACGATCACGTCGCCGGGAGAAAGCGGCGTAATACGCGAGATGTAAGCAATCAGCTGCGCTACGGAATGTATCATCTGACTGGTGCGAGCAGCCTGGACGGTGTCCCCGTTCAAACGGCAGCTGATGGCCAGGTCTTGCGGATCAGGGATCTCGTCGGCAGTGACAAGGTACGGCCCGAATGCGCCGGTCGCCGGGAAATTTTTTCCCGGAAGGAACTGCGACGTATGGATCTGCCAGTCACGAACCGAGCCGTCATTGTAGCACGAGTAGCCAGCGACATGATCCAACGCGGCATCCTGCTGGATATTGCGGCCGCCTCTGCCGATGACGACGGCAAGCTCCGCCTCGAAGTCGAACTGGGTCGAAACCGATGGCATCAGCATCGGCTCGCCATGCGCGCACTGCGAGTCGGCAAAGCGGGCAAACAAGGTCGGATGCTGTGTCGGTGCGTGGCGCGTTTCGACCATGTGGTCGTGATAGTTCAGCCCGACGCAGATGATCTTTCCCGGATTGGGAATTGGCGCTTGCTGTTCGATGTCGGTAAGCGCCAGCCCTGAGCTGTGGCTGATCGCCTGAGTGCAGATGCCGAGGAAGTCATCCTCGGCGAGGAGGCTTGCGAGCGTCGGAAATCGATCGCCAAGGACGCCGCTGATGTTGATGACGCGGTCGTCCGTCACGACGCCGTATCCGGCTCGGCCGGCATGGAGAAAGCTACAAAGGCGCATTGTTCCTCACTGCGATTGAACGGTATTTGTCCTCGCAAACCGAGTGCCGGTTTGCGGCCGGCACGATGCCGATCCATGTTTGATTGTTGGTGTGGAGAACCGGACGGGCGGTACCGCCCATCCTGGTCTTCAGCTGATGTCGAAGGTGATCGTCTTGACGTCGGTGACTTCGCGCAACGTATGCTTGCCGCCAAGGCGGCCCAGGCCGCTTGCCTTGCCCGAGGCGCCGCCAAACGGCAGGTGCAGCTCCCAGTAGCAGCTTGCGCTGTTGACGTTGACGAGACCGGCCCGGAGCTTTTCACCAAATGCGAAGGCGCGGCTCAGATCGCGGGTGAATACACTGGCGGCGAGCCCATGTGAGGACGCGTTGGCCGTATCGAGCAAATCGGCATCGTCTGCGCAAACCACCAGGGGCGCCACTGGCCCGAACGTTTCGGAAGTATTCAATAGGGCCTGGCGATCGACGCGTCCGAGGACTGTGGGTTCGTAGAATAGGCCCGTGCCCCTCTTGCCGCCGGCATGGATATCTGCGCCTCGGGCCAACCCATCCGCCACGTGCTCTTCGACTTTGGCGATCACCTGCTGATTGTTCAGCGGCCCCATTGTCGTCTGGGCAAGAAGCGGATCGCCAAGGCGGATGGCCGCGGCAATGCTCGCGATGCGGGCTGCGAGAGCGTCATGGTTCTTCTCGGTGACGAGTATTCGCCCCGTAGCTGCGCAGACTTGCCCGGCGTTGAAGAAGCTGCCAAACGCGGCAGCTTGAGCTGCTCGATCCAGATCGGCGTCATCCAGCACGACGACCGGTCCATTGCCGCCTAGCTCCAGCAGCATCGGTTTTCCAGCACCGCGTTTCGCGATTGCGTTTCCGGTCTGCGGGCTGCCGGTGAAACCGATCCCATGCGTGCCTGGATTGGAGACGATCTCATCCCCGACGATCGCGCCCGGCCCTAAGACAAGATTGACGGCGCCATCGGGAATGCCAGCTTCTGCAATGCATTCCATCAGTTTGACCGCACAAAGCGACGTGGTTGGCGCAGGTACCCAGACGACCGCGTTGCCTGCCGCAAGGCAGGGGGCGAGATACTCGACAGGAATATTGATTGGAAAATTCCACGGCGTGACGATGGCATAGACACCACGCGCCTGGCGGAAACTTATCACCCTCTTGCCAGGCGTCTCAACGGGGATGAACTCGCCTTCGAGCCACTTGATCAGCTCAGCAGCCTCCCGAAAACCGGTTGCGGCAGCATCGACCTCACCATAGGCTTCCGTGGCCAGCGGCTTGCCTTGCTCGCGGGCAAGTGTGAGCGCCAGTTCGTCGCGACGCCTCTCGATGACGTCGGCGACGCGGTTGCAGAGGCGTGAGCGATCCCATGGCGACAACCTGGATAGCGCATTGTGGCCAGCCTGCGCCGCCTTGATCGCATCTTGCGCGTCGCTGCGGTCGCCCTCGGCGAGCACCGCCAGGTGCTGGCCGTCGTAAGGCGACCTCGCCTCGAACGTCTTGCCGCCGTTTGACGGTACCCACTTGCCGGCTATGAAATGGTGCGCCTGAACTACACTGTGATCCATTGTCGCTGTTCCGCTTGGTGTATTATTGGGATTGCATGGGATGGCTGCTGCCCGCTGGGTCGATCTCGCGACCCTTCACGATTAGGCGATCGCACACCAATCTTCTGGAAACTTCGAGGCCTTCGCTGGCCGCGTCTCTGAAAGTCCAGGGCTCATCCCGCCATTTCAAGACAGCAACATTGGCTTCGTCGCCAACGGCGATGCGGCCAAGATCAGGGCGGCCGATCACCTTTGCAGGGTTGGCGCTGCCGGCAGCCAGAGCCGTCGTCTGATCCACGCCGAGCGCGATCATCTTGTTGATCGTGGTCAGAAGGTCGAAAGCAGGGCCGTTCACCGAAAGGGAATGGATGTCCGAGCTGATCAGGTCGGGCACGAAACCTTCGGCCAACATCTCGCGGCAGACGCGGAACGAGAAGCCGCCCATGCCATGGCCGATGTCGAAATGGACGCCGTTCTCGCGTGCCCGCCATACCGCGTCCCGGACGCGGCCATTTTCGGTCGCCGCATTGGGGTCTGGTCGGCAGCAATGCGTGATGATGTCGCCGGGCCGCAGTCGCTGCAGGACTTCCTCGATGGTGGGAGGGTCGAGGTCGACGTGGCACATCACCGGCAGTTTCAGGCGTTCCGCCACCTTAAGCGCCACTTCGAGGGCTGCGCCGCCGTTTTCGCCGGAAGCTTTCCGGCCGGCTCGCACCTTGATGCCGACGATTCTCTCTGGGTAAGCCTGCGCGGCTTCGATGCAGCTCTCTGCGTCGACGAGGCGCATATCGCAGCATTCCCCGACCATGACGCGCTTGGAGAAACCGAAGATTCCCGGGAACGAGATGTTGAGAAAGGCAAAGGCATGGAACGGCAGGGCCTCGAAGATAAAGGTCTTCAGGCCTTCGAAGTTTCCTGCTCCGGCCGAGCCGGCATCAACGAAGGTCCCGGTCGCGGATCGATGCGCAACCAGCTCCGGCCGGACCCCCAAGGAGGTGGCGCCCCAGTAAATATGTGTATGGATGTCGGTCAACGCCGGCAGGACGATTGCGTCTCGGACATCTACGACAATATCGTCCTGACGCGCCAAGCCGGTGCCAATGGCCGCAATGCGACCGTCTACGATGGCGACATCTGCTGTTGCAGCCGGTGTGTCGCCAAACGCCAGGACATGGCCGCCCTGTAGAATTGTTCTTCGTGCCATTGGCGAACTTGTCTCCGGTTAGGGCCCTATGCAGCGCCTGTTGTTGGCGCGGGCCGTTCAAGATGGGTGGTGATCTGCGCATCAAAAAAGCACATACTGACTAGTCAGTCAATATTGACAGCGGCGCTATTTTCATTTCAGATGGCTGTGTCATTCGACATTCACAGCACCATTTGGGAGGTTCTTATGGGCAACAGGTTTTTGGCCGCATTGGTAATCAGTACGGCAACTGCAGCGGCGTTGCTGCACTCTGGCAGTGCTTGGGCCACGGACACAGTGCGGGTCCGGGTTGCGGAATACAGCGCCAAAACGGGCCCATTTTTCCAGGAGCTTGCTAAAAAGTTCAATGCTGCGAATCCTGATATCGAGGTCCAGATCGAGCATCTTCCCTGGCCAGAGATGCAGCAGCAGCTCGTCAGCGACATCTCAGCCGGTACCGCACCCGATGTTTCGCATATGGCGACGCGCTGGATGGCGGGATTTGCCAAGGATGGGGCGCTCGCTCCGATCGAGGACCTGATGTCGCCCGCCTTTGCCGACACCTTCGTGCCGACATATCTCGATCTTCAGAAGCAGGACGGTCATACGTGGGGCCTGCCGATTGCCGCATCGGCACGCGGCCTGTTCTACAACAAGAAGCTCTTCGACAAGGCTGGTATCGCGAAGCCGCCGACGACCTGGGACGAAACATTCGAAGCAGCCAAGAAAATCGCCGCGCTCGGCGATGGCGTCTACGGCATCGGCGTTCAGGGCCGGGACCTGGATACCGAAGGCTATTGGTTCTACAGCCTCTGGACCCACGGTGGAAGCATTCTCGGCCCGGACGGCAAGAGCGGTTTCGCCTCCCCGGAGGCCGTGCTGGCGACCAACAACTATCTGCGGATGATCAAGGCAAGCGTCACGCAGCCGGGTGTTACCGGTGCCAGCCGCGAAGACCTGCAGAATCTCTTCGCCGCTGGAAAGATGGGCATGGTCTTGTCGGGCCCCTGGTTCAATGCACAGCTCGCCGAGCAGGGCAAGGATGTCGAGTACGGAATCAGCCGCATTCCGGTCGCCACGACCGAGGCGACTTACGGCGTCACCGACACGATCGCCGTCCTGGAATCCTCGAAAGTGAAGCCCCAGGCGATGAAGTTCCTGGAGTTCATCTTCAATAAGGAAAACAGGCTTGAATTCGGCAAGCTCGAAGGTTTTGTCCCGGTCTTGAAGGCGGAATCGACCGAGCCCTTCTTCACCGAGAATCCGAAGATGTCAGTGTTCCTGGAAATGGGGCCGCTGGCAAAGTTTGCGCCCCTGTTCCCGCGTTGGGAAGAGATGGCGGACGGCCTCAAGACCGAATTGTCCAGGATCTATTCGGGCGAAGTTTCAGCCGAAGAAGGCCTGAAGCAGGCGGCCGCGAAGATGGATGCGATCCTTGCCGAAGACGAATAGGTCCTGAAATCGTCGTCCGCAGGCGACCCCACTCTCCTCAGGTGGCGTGATAACCACGCCACCTCTCTTCCTTAAAGGTAAGCGCGTATGCGAGGAATTGAGAATACCGCTCTAAGGCGGGGCGTTAACGCGGGTCGGCCGAACAGGGCTGGGCAACCGGATCGGGCCTTGGCGATGATCCTGATCGCGCCTTGTCTGCTGCTTTCGGTCGCCGTGATCGGCTATCCGATATTCGACGTGATCCGCATGTCGCTCTTCGATGTGAGCCGCACGGGCATGGTCCGCGAGTTCGCCGGGCTGACCAATTTTGTCAAAGCGTTCGCCGACCCGGTTTTTCTGCAGGCTGCACGCCAGACCTTCGTCTGGACTGTCTGCGTGGTGGGTGGAACCCTGCTGGTCTCGGTGCCGATCGCTCTCATCCTCAATGAGGATTTCTATGGCCGGACGATCGCCCGAACGATCGTGCTGCTGCCGTGGGCCATTTCACTGGCGATGACGGCGGTGGTCTGGCGCTATGTCGTCAACGGTGATTTCGGCACGCTCAACATGACGCTGGCCGCACTTGGTCTGCCATTTGAGAACTATCCCTGGTTGGCCGACGCCAGGATGGCGTTCCTCATCGAGATAATGGTCGGAATTTTGGTCTCGGTACCATTTACCGTAACGATTTTGCTTGGTGGACTGACGTCTATTCCGGAGTCTTTGTACGAAGCCTCCGCCATCGACGGGGCGTCGTCGACAAAGAAGTTCTACTACATCACGATGCCACTGCTCTGGCCATTCATGCAGATCGCGCTCGTCCTCAACGTCATCTATGTCTTCAATTCCTTCCCGATCATCTGGATCATGACGAACGGAGGTCCCGCCAACCGGACCGACATTCTGATCACCTATGTCTACAAGCAAGCCTTCGCCTTCGGGAAGCTTGGCAACGCTGCAGCCGGCTCTGTTGTAATGTTTGCTATGTTGTTGGTCTTCGCCATCGTCTATCTGTTTCTGACAAAAGCGCAGGGGGCACGCAACGATGTCTAAGGCGAAGAAAAGTCTTGTTTGCTGGGCGCTGCTTTCGCCGTTCCTGGTAGTCGTTCTCTTTCCCTATGCGACGATGCTGTCGACGTCGTTGAAGCAGAAGGACGAGATATTCACCTTCCATCGAACCTGGCTGCCACGTGATTTCTATCTGGGCAATTTTGCCGAACTCATTTTCGAGAAAGGTTTCGGACGGGCATTGGTGAACTCGCTGGCCATCAGTGTCGGGGCGACCGTCCTGTCCCTTGCGGTGGCTATCCCTGCCGCCTATGCGCTCACCCGGATGAGGGTTCCAGCCAAGGGTGCGCTGACCAACTACCTGCTCATCACCCAGATGATCTCGCCGATCGTCCTGATTGTCGGCCTGTTCCGAATGTTTGCCTATTTCGGCCTGGTCAACAGCCTCCTATCGGTCATAATCGCCCACAGCGCCTTCTTCATGGCATTTGCCGTATGGATGCTGCAAAGCTATTTCGCGACAATCCCGAAAGATCTCGAAGAAGCCGCGTGGATGGATGGTGCCAGCCGCTTCAGCGCCTTCGTCCGTGTCTTCCTGCCGCTGTGTCTTCCCGGCGTCGTCGTGACGGCAATCTTCACCTTCGTCAATTCCTGGAATGAATATGCGATGTCGCTGACACTGCTGCGTCAGGTCAGCCAGCAGACCGCACCGGTCCAGATCGCGTTCCTGACAGGGACGCTCTACCAAATTGAATGGCATCTCATCATGGCCGCGACGCTGCTTGCGTCGGTGCCTGTCGCAATCGTCTTTGCATCCATCCAGCGCTACCTCATCGGGGGAATGGCGTTGGGTGGCGTCAAGTAGGAGGAGCAAAGTGGCTTCGATCAATCTCACCAACATTCGCAAGCAATATGGCTCGCTTACGATCATCGACGACATCAATATTGAAATCGAGGATCGGGAGTTTGTTGTACTGGTCGGCCCGTCTGGATGCGGAAAATCTACGCTTTTGCGGATGATAGCCGGGCTGGAATCGATCTCGGGAGGTACCATCGCCATTGACGGCAAGGTCGTTAACGACGTTGGCCCGCAGCACCGCGACTTGGCGATGGTCTTTCAGACCTATGCGCTTTATCCGCATATGACGACTGCCCAGAACATCGGCTTTCCCCTCAAACTGCGCGGCGCCAGCAAGGACGAAATTGACCGTGCTATCGCCGGGGTTGCCAACACGCTACATCTCGATGCGCTTCTTGACCGGCAACCGCGCGCCCTTTCCGGCGGGCAGCGTCAACGCGTCGCGATGGGCCGAGCCATGGTACGAGAGCCGCGGGCATTCCTATTCGATGAACCATTGAGCAATCTCGATGCGAAACTCAGGCATCATATGCGCATCGAGTTGCGCCAATTGCACACGTCGCTGGGCGCCACGTCGATCTATGTCACGCATGACCAGATCGAGGCGATGACCATGGCTGACCGCATCGTCGTGATGAACCGAGGCAAAGTCGAGCAGGTGGGCACTCCGCTTGAGCTTTTCGACAAACCGGCAAATGTTTTCGTCGCCGGGTTTCTCGGTTCGCCGACGATCAACCTGGGCAACGCAACGCTGTATGCCGCGGACGGATCAGCCAGGCTCGAATTCGATGCCGGTTCTGGTCCGATCGACCTCGCCAATGTCGCGCCCTCGGCTCACAGGGACGTCGTGGCCGGAATCCGGCCGCAACACCTGGAAGTTGTTTCTCCAGAAGGTGCCAAGCTCACCGGAATGGTAGACCTCGTCGAACATACCGGGTGTGAGACGAATGTCATTCTTTCAGTCGGTTCCGAGAAATGGACTGTCCAATCTCGCAACCGCCAGCATCTCACGCAAGGAGAGCATGTCGGGCTCGTCTTCGACCCGATCAACCTCCACCTCTTCGCAGCCGAAACGAAGGAACGTATTTGATGGTAACAATGCGCAAGCGAGGCTCCGATGGCGGAGCAGAACCGGCTGGTAGAAAGCGTGACCCCGAACGCACGCGGCTCGCGATCATCGAAGCGGCTCGCGAGGAGTTCGCCGAAAACGGTTACGATGGTGCGCGTACCGATCGCATCGCCACCCGTACCGGCATGAGCAAGGGTGTGCTTTACCACTACTTCAATTCGAAAGACGAACTGTTCGTCGCCGTTCTGGAGGACATCTATCGGGAACTGCGCTCCCAGAACGAAGCTCTGGTTCTGGCTGATTTCGAGCCGGAAGCGGGTATTCGCGAACTCATTGCGCATACGTACAATTATTTCGTCAATCATCCCGAGTTCATCGTGTTGGTGAACTCCGAAAACCTGATGAAATCCGAACATTTGGCGAGATCCGAGAGTGTCCGCAGCATGTTTTCGCCGCTCTCCCAGCGTTTGGGTGAATTGATCAGCCGCGGCCAAAAACAGGGTATATTCCGCGCGAATGTCGATATTATTGAGCTTTACATCTCGATAGTTGGTCTGGGCTACTTCTTCTTGTCCAACCGGTGGACGTTGAGCGTCGTTTTCAATCGCGATCTGCTGGCCGAGGGGGCTGAGGAGAAGCGGCTCGCCCATATGACGGAGATGGTTCTCGACTATCTCCGCAACGTCAAGACGACGGGTGAACCGAAATGAGTGATGAACCGTTGAAGCTGCCGATGGCCGGAACGCTGCGCTGGCGCGATGTTGTTGAAACCCCGGCAGTACTGATCGACCTCGATATCGTCGAACGAAACATCAAACGCTGCCAGGATCAGTGCAATCGCCTGGGCGTGGCAATCAGGCCTCACATCAAAACGCATAAACTGCCACTGCTTGCCCATGCACAGCTGGCGGCAGGGGCAATTGGCATCACTGCGCAAAAGATCGGCGAAGCCGAGATCATGGCCGACGCGGGCATCGAAGACATCCTGATAACCTTCAACATTGTCGGTGACCGCAAGCTTGAGCGTCTTAAACGACTTGCTGAACGGTCCCGTATATCCGTGGTTGCCGATAGTGCTGCGGTCGTCGAGGGCCTTGCTCGCACATTCGCGAACGAAGAGCGCGAAATCGGCGTCCTGGTGGAATGCGATACCGGAATGCATCGATGCGGTGTTTTGACATCGGAGAGTGCGCTCGAGCTTGCCCGGCTGATATCCGAGTCCCCGGGCCTGCGCTTCGCCGGATTGATGACGTATCCAGCTCCTGGTCAAGGCAACACAGCTTGCGAATGGCTGGACCATGCGGCGTGCCTAATCCGTGCGGCGGGCATTGAGACGCCCATCGTCTCCAGCGGAGGGACCCCCGATCTCTACGCGATGAAACACCACCCAGTCCTGACCGAATACAGGCCGGGTAGCTACATCTACAACGATCGCTCACTCGTCACTGCCGGCGCATGCGGCGTTGAGGGTTGCGCGCTGACAGTTCTGACGACTGTCATCAGTTCGCCGGAACACGGTCGCGCCATCGTGGACGCTGGCACAAAGGTGCTGACCTCCGATCTCTTCGGTATGAGCGGTTACGGCTTGGTGCTGGACCACCCCGATTGGACAGTGATTTCACTTAATGAAGAGCATGGGAGGATTGAATACGCTGGTGGGCCAGCGCCGGTGGTGGGCGACCTCCTGCGTATTATTCCCAACCATGCCTGCGTCGTCTCGAACATGGTCGACTCAGTCCATCTCGTCAGAGGAGAGCACTATGTTCGCGCGGAGCGAGTGGCTGCGCGCGGCCGGGTGACCTGATTTTGTCGGGGGTTTTCTCATGTGTCGGGGTATAAAAGAGTTCGATGATGGAACTGGCGGCGTTCCAGAGAGCGGAGATGGTTCGTTCGGCCCTTGCCCGCATCAACGCCTTGAGCTTTGCGAATGCGTTTTCGATGGGGTTAAAGTCGGGACTGTAAGGCGGCAGGTAGAGCAGGCTCGCGCCCGCCGCTTCGATGGCGTCGCGCACACCGGCGGCCTTGTGGGCGGGCAGATTGTCCACGACGACGATGTCGCCGGGCGCAAGGGTCGGAACCAGCACCTGCTCGACATAGGCGCGGAACACGTTGCCGTTCATGGCACCGTCGTAGACGAACGGAGCGGTCATACCGGACAGCCTGAGTGCCCCGGTGAAAGTGTTGGTTTTCCAATGGCCGTGCGGCACACCGGCCCGACAGCGCCCACCGCAGGGCGCACGGCCGCGCAAGCGCGCCATCTTGGTCGACAGGCCGGTCTCGTGGATGAAGACCAGCTTGGCCGGATCGAGATCGGGTTGGCTGTCGAACCAGGCGCGACGGCGCTTCAGGATATCGGGGCGGTCCTGCTCCAGTGCATGGGCGGGCTTTTTTTGAACGTCCACCCGTGCCCGCCAAGCCAGTCGCTCAAGGCGCTTCGGCCGATGCGTATAGAGCGTTCCGTATCGAGGCGCCCGATCATCTCGTTTAACGTGATGTCCTTGTGTTCCTCGATCATCCCGATGATGAAGTCTGCATATCCGTCGAGGCGCGAGCCGCGCCGTCGCCCTTGCGGTCGCGGTGTCAGTTCGCCGATCTTCGCCCGTGCGATCCAGCGGATCGCGCTCGATATTCCAACGCCAAATCGGGATGCCGCCTGCCGGGCCGATGCCCCTTCACCCGCAGCTTTCAAGACACGCAACCGTAAATCTTCGCCGAGTGCTCTGGCCATAACCAACCTCATATCCGTCCAGGCGGATGCTGAAGCAAAAAATCAGCCCGCGCGTCACATCATAATCGATTCATCGATATCCGGACGTGCTCTAGATCTACCCTTCGCCACGAACGGCCGGATCGCCGTGCAGCTGGTCAAGATGATCGCTACGCAGTCGGCCAATATGTCGAGAGCCCAGGCTTTCCAGCTCACAGAACTCGCCTGGGGCGTGCTGCGCGACACCGCGGATCCTCGGGAGGGGCGCCTTGCGTTCAAGGAGAAGCGCAAGCCGGCCTATACCGGCCACTGACGGGGGTGCTCAGACCGGCGCCTTCGACAGGTGGCGCAGCAGGTCCAATGAGAGACGGTCCGCCTCGTCGTCGCTCGGTAACGGCTGGGAGGAGAGTTTTGCGATGACGGTCTCTGTTGAAGGATCGACGTAAAGCCATTGACCATGAACGCCGATCGCTGCGAACGCCTTTTCCGGATAGCCTGTCTGGTACCATTGGTTCCGGTAGCGGCCGTCCGGAAGCCAGGCATTGCCTGCCGCTCGCCAGGCCCTTTGCGACCCACCCGTGGCAACGGTATCGGCGACCCAGCTCTCCGACAGGATCCTGGTTCCCGACGGAGATCGGCCTCCGAGCCTGAGAAGTTCCCCGACGCGGGCGAGGTCGCGTGCGGTCATCGAAACGCCGCCGGCTCCGCGCGGGGCGCCAACGGCATCGACGGTCACGAAGGCGTCCTCCGTCGCGCCGAGCGGTTTCCAGAGCCGCTCGGAAGCATAGTCCGCATATCGCCGGCCGGTTGCCCGTTCGACGACGATGGCCAGCATGTCCGAGACCGGCGACCGGTAGACAAAGGTTTCCCCATGCGGTGTCCGCCCCTTCCGCAAGGTCGAGAGGAAGCCGAGAAGGGCGCCCGCTGCGCCACCCGGTTCGACCGGGTTCCAGAGCACCGCGCGGCGATAGCGGCCGTAGTCGCCCTCCGCGGTCAGGTAGTCTTCCGAAAAATCCAGGCTGACCAGCATGTCGAGCAGGTGCCGGACGGTGGCATCGCCGAAAGCCGAGGCCTGAACCTCTGGAACATATCGGATGACCGGTGCTTCGGGATCGAGGCATCCATCGTCCATCGCCACGCCGGCAAGCAGCCCGGTGATCGACTTGCTCACCGAAAAGACGACGTGCGGCGCCATCGCAGTCGGATCCTTATTATATTCCGCCACGATGGTCCCTGCCCGCATGACGACGAGTGCATCCGTGGATGTGGCCGCCATGATGCCCGTCGCCGAGGCGGTCCCGTCCGACAGTCCGATCTCATGCTGGAACAGGCCGGTCGGATCGCCGACCGCCGGCTGTGTCTCGGCGCGCTCCGCCGCGATCCGGGCGGACGGCACGAATTCCGAGACGTTGCGGAAAGACCAGGCGCTCCATGGCGCTTCCCGCCAGTTGGCGAGGCTGACCTCCGATCTCTCGAAACCCCATCGGGTGGAAAATTCGCTCTTCGTCATCTCTTGCGGCTTCCTGCGTGCGTAGAGGGGCGGTGTGGTCGGGGTCAAACCGGCGTTCCGCGGGATCGGAAAACATCGATGAGAAGACTATCCACGGCGCGCCGTTCAGGCGCGTCCGAGCAGGCCCATCGGCTTGGCCGAACGGGCCAGGGGCACCCGTGAACCCTGCGCCCCGGTCCGGCCGCGCAAAAAATCCGGTTGCGTACCATGCCGGGAGGTGTAGCCTTTCATCAAACGCCATGTGACCCATCCCGATGCTGAGACCATTCGAAGAGATCCGTCATCCCAAGGTCGAGAGCCAGCTCATCGCCGCAGATGAGGAGAAGGCAGCGCTGGCCGGTGGCGGGAAATCCTATGCGACGCCGTGGCACTGGCACGATTGCCTCATGTTCATGTTGCCGAGCCAGGGTGCTGTCGAACTCACCAGCGAGGGCCAGACGCGGGGAACGTGGCTTTCGCAGGATCGCTTTGCGGTCGTGCCCGCCGGTTCGCCCCATACGACGAGGGCCGGTGTCGGGTCGAACCGGCATGTCGCGTTCTATGTCACGCCGAACGCTCTCGAACGGCTGGCCGGGGAACTGGGTTCGCTTGCGGACTTCCGGCGCCGCACGCGTCTACCGCTTCAGGTTCGCCGGTCGCCGGCGTTGCGGGCTTTGCAGGACGTGGCGTTGCGCGCGGATTTCGGTCGCATTGGCGGCGCCACGATACGCCGTGACCTTTCGTCCGCGCTTCTCGTGCAGTGCATATCGGATGTGATTTCGGGCGAGGCCCTGTCGAACGCCTCCAGCGGTGCGCACGGCATGGCGCTTGTCGCCGATGTGCGGGCTTTTCTGACCGCCAATGCCGATCGGGAGATACCACTCGACATGCTGGCGGATCGTTTTGGCATTTCGAGACGCCACATCACCCGGCTGTTTCGCGAGGGCACAGGCCAGTCGATAGCCGAGTTCCAGGCAGGCCTTCGCCTGGAACAGGCCGAGCGCCTGCTGTGCGAAACCGCGCTTCCGATCGGCGAGATCGCCTTCCGGGTCGGGTTCGAGAGCGGGGCGGCGCTGGCGCGCGCCATGCGCCGGACGCTGGGTCGTTCGCCATCGGAAATTCGCCTCGGCATGGCCCGCATGGTCAAGAACGAGGGCCCGCCCGGATGCGGTGGAAAATCCCACAAAGGCTAATCTGACTGGATGCAGGCAACGCGCATTCAGGATTTTACGATGCAGGATCATTCCAGGCCCGTGGTGGTCAATGTGTTCTCCGCTGGCCCGGGTGGCGGCAACCCGGCCCCGATCGTCCTTGATGCGTCCGGCATGTCGGACGCGGACATGCAGGGGGTCGCACGCCACCACGGCTTCGAAAGTGGCTTCGTTCTGCCGGCGCCCCCGGGAAGTGGCCACGACTACGAGCTCCGCTTCTGGGTCCCCAATCACGAGATGTCGATGTGCGGCCACGCGACCGTCGGTGCTGTGTGGCTGCTGGCGCGGGAAGGCATGTTGCGGTCGGATATGTTGCGGGTGCTGACCAGGAGCGGCACGGTGAACGTCGCCGTTGGCGGGCGCGGCTCGCCGGCGATCGCCGTCGAGGTCTCGCAGCCTGCAGGCGTGGTGGACGAGTTGACGGAGAGCGACTTCGACAAGGCCGAGCTTCTCGACATTCTTCGGATCACCGAAACCGACCTTGCGCCGCTGCCGATCCTGAACGCCTCGACGAGCCGCGTGAAGACCCTGGTGCCGATCGCCGGTGTCGAGACATTGAATGAACTGTCGCCGGATTTCGATCGCATCGAAAAATTCTGCGAAAGCATCGGTTCGACGGGACTGTATCCCTACGCCGTCATCGATCTTGACGAGCAGGTCATTGATGCGCGCCAGTTCCCGAAGTCTTCGGGCTATCCCGAGGATGCGGCCACCGGCATCGCCGCTGCGGCGTTGGCCTTCGGCCTTCTGACGAACGGCATGGTGCGCGATCCCGGCCGTCCGATTCTGGTCAACCAGGGCAGAGCGATGAAACGCCCCTCCCTGATATCGGTGCGCCTGGAGACCGTTGGCAGCGACGTCGTCGGTTGCTGGCTGGGCGGACAGGTCACACCCGACGACAGGCCGTAACCACGGGATATGGCGAGCGCGAAACTGCCGGACCGCTGGCAAAGGCTTTGCGAACCGGCTTCTTCCAATCGGAAACGGAATGTCTTCCAGTTTGTCAGGCGGGGTCGTTCGTGTGAACGCGTATATCCGCATGTCGGGGAATGCCCGTCTGGGCGCCCGGATGAAGGCAGGCGAGGGAGCCGGCGATTGCGGCGTCGCGCAGGGCGATTTCGGGACTATCCCCGCGGTCGAGGGCAGCCGCGAAATAGCCGCAGAAGGTATCGCCGGCTCCCACCGTATCGATTGGCGAAATGGCGAGGCCGTCAGCGTGCAGGATATTGCCCTCGACGGCGGCCATGGCGCCCTGTGCGCCGAGCGTCACGACGATCGTCTGGCCATTTCGGGCATGGAGGTTGAGAAGTGCCTCGCGCTGCGCCTCGGATGACGAAAGCCTTTGTGCCGCCAGAAGCTCGAACTCGGTCTCGTTGGCAATCAGGATGTCGGCCAGCGGGGCCAGATAGGGGACGTCGAGGGTCGCCGGTGCGATGTTGAGCACGGTGCGTATGCCGCGTGCGCGGGCTAAGCGAAGCGCATATTCCACCAGTTTCGCCGGAATTTCGAGTTGCAGCATCAAGATGTCGCCGGCTGCCATCGCCGTGAGCGTCTTGTCGACATCCGCTTCCGTCAGGTCGTCATTCGCCCCCACCACGATGGTGATCATGTTCTCGCCGTCCTCGCCGATCATGATGACGGCGATCCCCGTTGTTTTCTCGGTGTGGCGAACAGCGCTGATATCGACGCCGTCGGCGTCGAGGATGGAAAGCGCCGCTTCCCGGAACATATCCCTGCCGACCGCCCCGATCATGCGCACGGCCGCGCCGGCGCGATGGGCGGCCAGCGCCTGATTGGCGCCCTTGCCGCCGGGAACGCTTTGGGCGGACGAACCGGCGACGGTTTCACCCGGCCTCGGCAGGCGCGTGGACCTGGCAACAAGATCGATGTTGATTGAGCCGAGAACCGCAATCATTCACTTGCCTCGCAGGTCGCCAGGATTTCGTCGGTCGTCATGACTTTGATCTGGTCGGGAAGGCGTAGCGCCAACCGGTCCAGCACCACCCGGTGGGCTTGTTCGTCCGGGCTCGCGAGGGCGTCGGAGGCGAGAACGACGAGGTAGCCGAGGTCGATCGCTGCCAGTGCGCTCGAATAAACGCAGACATCGGTCTCGATGCCGGAGAGGATCAGGGTCTCGACGCCGGCCTGTTGCAGGGCGGGGTGAAGACCTGGCGCGGAAAAGACGGAATAGCCGAGCTTGTCGAAGACCTGATCCGGTTTCGCCAATGCGGCAAGCGGGGCGACCAGATCGGTCAGCGCCGGGTCGAGCCTGGCGCCGGTGATCATCGGCCACCGGCGATAGAACGCCTTCCAGCTTCCATGTGCGGCCTCGATATCCTGCGGCGCGACGAAACGTGCATAGAGGGTGCCCTCGGGAAACCCTTTGCAGAGCCTGAGCACGTTCGGAAGGATGTCCATGACGATGGGCGAGTGCCACGCGGTCTGTTCAGCCACAAGGCGCTGCATGTCGATGGCGATATGTCTGACAAGCTTCGATGGGTTCAAGATATCCTCCAGAATGGGGGCACGGTTGTCTCATGCATCGGAACGGCTGATGCGTCGCCCGGCCTCATCGAAAAGACAAACGCGCTCCACTTGCGGGGCGAGGAAGATAGTCTCATCCGGCTCGACGCTGACACGATCATGAGAAAGGATGACGACGGTCTGGTCGCCAACGGTCGCAGTGATCTGTGTTTCCGATCCTAGCGGCTCGACGACCACGATCTTTGCTGGAAAGCCGACCTCTCCGGTCGACAGCTTTAGATAATCCGGACGGATACCATATACCCCCTTCGTGCTCCCTTGCTTCGAGGTGCCGGCGGGCATGGGGAGGGCGGTGCCGTCATCGAGCCTGAAGATATCGCGTGCGCCCAGCGTGTCGAACCGGCCATTGAGAAGGTTCATCGAAGGCGAGCCAATGAAGCCGGCGACAAACGTGCTTTGCGGGTTGTCGTAAAGATCGAGAGGTCTGCCGATCTGTTCGATATGGCCGCCGTTCATGACGACGATCCGGTCCGCCATTGTCATTGCCTCCACCTGGTCGTGCGTCACATAGACGATGGTGGTCGCCAGCCGGCGATGCAGGCTCTTGATTTCCGCGCGCATGGCGCCGCGCAGCTTGGCGTCGAGATTGGAGAGCGGCTCGTCGAACAGGAAGACCTGCGGATTGCGCACGATCGACCGGCCCATGGCGACGCGCTGGCGCTGGCCGCCCGAGAGCTGGCGCGGATAGCGGTCGAGCAGAGGCGTCAGCCCGAGGATCTGCGCCGCCTCCGCAACCCGCTTCTGCTTTTCGCCAGCCGGCGCGCCGGCAAGCGTCATCGAGAACGCCATGTTCTCCCCGACGGTCATATGCGGATAGAGCGCGTAGTTCTGGAACACCATGGAGATGTCCCGCTGCTTCGGAGGCAGATCGTTGACCACCCGCCCCGCGATGCTGATCGTGCCGCCAGATATGTCTTCCAGGCCGGCGATCATGCGCAGAAGCGTGGACTTGCCGCATCCGGACGGGCCGACGAGCACGACGAACTCCCCGTCGGCGATATCGACAGAGACCTCGTGCAGGACATCGACCGCACCATAGGATTTACGAACCTTTTCAATCGCGACATTTGCCATCAGACAGCCCTGATCCTGAGTTCGTTGGAGGAAAGTGCACCTTCATGCACCAGCAATCCGAAGCCGCCGTCGTTGAAGGCATCGTGCCCTGCGTCGTCGGCCGAAAGCGACACGCCGTCGGCTTCGAAGGTGATGCGGTTACCGCTTGCGCTCACCTTCATCGCTATGTTCTTCTCGAAAGTGGTGTCGAACGTGGTCTCGGCAAGAACCGTGGTGTTCTCGTCGCGGACCTTGACGATCTGCATCCTGCCGTCCCGCGTGACGCGCGCACCGTAGTAGCGGCGCAGGCCCTGGACGCGGATGGCAAGGCCCCCGTAGTTGCCGAGATGAAGCATCACGTCGCCCGCGGCTTGATAGTCGGTCCACTGGCGTGTGCCGTGAATGATGATGCCCTCGCCGACGGCCTGCGAAATGCGGAATGCCGATGGAAAGCGCTTCGAGAAGAAGCTTGTTCCGTTCACCCAGGCCATGCGCCAGAAATCGCCGTCGCCTGCGGGCCGCTTGAGCGTCAGGTCGGGCGCACCCTCCCAGCGGACAAAGTCAACGATCAGCCGGCCATCCGCGCGCCGCCCGGCAGCCGTTACCGCAAGGCCGACCTCGCCGATTGGCTGCCCGTCCACCTCGGGTAAGGTCCATTCAAGCAGGGCCTCTCGACCGGGTTCAATGGTGACCGGAGTGAAGTCGGTATCCTCCAACGTATCGTGTTCGTTGTAGACCCGGATGCGCAGACGCACCTCGATTGCGCCGCGGTTGGCGTCGGGCGCCTTGACGCGGGCCTTGAGTGTCTGGCCGGGATAGACGAGCGGTGTCGCCATCAGATCGTAGGTGCGCATGTCGAGCACTTCCGGCGGCGAGAAGGTCGGGCTCGTCACGGCTGCGACCTGCGTCGGGCCCAACGCCTCGTATTCGATGGTCAGCGCGCGACCGCTTTCGAATTCCACGTTGCCGACGCGCGTAGCGCCGGGAACCGCAAGCCCTGCCTGCGGGCGGAAACCCTGCTGGCTGCCCGGAAGCGAGAAATGGAATTGCGCGCCGTCTTTCGGGGCCGGCAGCGGTTTGCCGCCGGCCAGTTGCTGTCCGAGACTGGCGAGGACATAGGCCTGGCGAACGGCGTCGTTGATGGAGTTGCCGCCGTCAGCGCTAGAGATCAGCATGCGGTCGGCGATCGGACCGCGGAAATCCGGGCCTTCCTCCAGGCTGTCGAGCCCGTTCATGATGCCGAACAGGCAGCCGACATTGCCAGCGTTGCAATCCGTGTCCCAGCCAGATGTGTTGATGATCATCTGCGATTTCTGGAAATCGTGCGGCGCATAGAGCATTGTCATGATCATGATCGCGTGGTTTGGAACGACGTGGCAGTTGCCCGGATACTTGTCGTAGCCGTAGTGGTCCTCGATCTTCTGTCGGGTATCACGCCAGTCGAGGTGGGCCTTGTGCCAGGCGCGTACATCGGCGATCAGCTTGGCGATGAGGCTGTCTGCCGGAATTTGCCTCAGGCCAGTGTCGATCAGGTGATCGATGTCGGAGGAGCCGAAGGCTTCGGCCTCCATCGCCGCCCACAACATTGCGGCATAGACGGATTCGCCGTCATGGCTGACCTTGCCGGCCTGTTCGGCGAGCCTGGCTGCGAGTTCCGGCTGGCGCGGCGCCACCATGGCCCAGCCGTCGATGAAGATCTGTGCTCCGATCTGCTCGGCGACGGCCTGGCCGTTGGTCTCGATCGAACCGGACTGTGGCGCCGGGATGCCCTTCTTGAGGTTCAGCCATGCGGTATGTTCGGTGGAATTGCCGTTGCCGCCCCACCAGAGGATCGAGCGCTCTTCGACTAAGTAATTCAGCCAGGCTTTGCCGATTTCCTCCGCGGAAAGGTCGGGTCTGATGCCGTAGTCTTCCAGTGCGCGGACAAAGGTGAAGGTACCGGCCACATCATCGTCCGTGACGACCAGCGGTTGCTTCAGGCGTTCGTGCACGTAATACTCGATAGGCCCGAGCTCTTCCATGATCTTCTGGTAGGTCCAGCCTTCGAAGGGTCGTCCGAGATAGACGCCGATCAGTTTTCCAAGCACGCCGGCATAGACGCGCTCAAGGTAATCGTTGGGAAGCTGCATTGTTTTACTCCACGTATTCCATGAAAATCGATCAGCCTTTGACCGATCCGCCGGCCATGCCTTCGATGAAGCGCTTCTGCATGAAGACGAACAGGGCGACGACGGGTATGACGATGATGAGGGCAGCGGCCATGATCTCACCCCAGTCGGAGCTGTACTGTCCGGACAGGAGGAAGAAAGCGATGACGGCGGTGACGTTTTCCTGTTTCTGCAGGAAGGTGATGGCGATGAGGAACTCGTTCCAGGAGTTGAGGCCGATGATCAGCGCGACGGTAAGGATGCCTGGAGAGACGATCGGCAGCATCACCCGCCAGAACACCTGCCAATGGGTCGCTCCATCGACGATCGCCGCTTCCTCGAGCTCCTTCGGAACCGCGATGAAATAGGTTCTAAGCAACATGACTGCGAAGGGGCTATAGAGCGCGGTATAGATGAGTGCCACACCGAAGATGTTGTTGATGAGCCCAAGCTTGGCGAAGCCGAAATAAAGCGGGAAAATATAGAGCTGGATGGGCGCAGTGGTCGTGGCCAGCAGATAGAAGGTGAGAATCTTCCAGGATTTGATCTTGCGTCGAGCGATCACATAGGCCGTCAGGGACGACGTCGTGCAGACGAGGACGATGGTCGTGCCCGTGATGATGAACGAATTCAGGAACGTGGTAGAGAACCGCGCATGGTTCCAGGCGTTCGTGAAATTCTCCCAGCGGATCGTTTCCGGAAGGGCGAGTGGATTCTGGACGATCTGCGCGGCGGGTTTCAGCGAGTTGAGCACCAGAAGCGCGATCGGGAACAGGGCGATGAAGGCGAAGAGCGCGAGCAGCGCGTAGGAGACCGTCAGGGTCAGGCGGCTTTCGACCAGTCTCATTGTTCGCCCTCCCGCGTCTGGATGCGGACATAGAAATAGGTGCCGACGAGACCGAAGAAGCTGATGACCAGCGCGGCGGCCGCGGCCTGGCCGACATTCAAATCATAAAAGGCCTTGCGGTAGGCGAGCGTCGACATGAGCTCGCTGGAGAAGGCCGGGCCGCCCTGCGTCATGATGTAGACGAAGTCGAAGGCGAGGAACGACCAGATCACCGTCATGATCATCATCAGCGTGATGGTCGGCCAGATGCCGGGCAGCAGCACATAACGCATCATCTGGAAATAGGTCGCGCCTTCCAGCCGGGCCGCCTCGATCTGCTCCTGCGGAACCTGGCGAAGTGCGGCGAAGAAGATCACGCAGAGAAAACCCCACCAGTGCCACAGGTCGACGGTAGCCACGCCGAACAGCGCCAGATGCGGCTGGGTGAGCGGATTGGGGATCGGCATGCCGTATTTTTGCAGGATGCCGAAAACGCCGGTCACGGGACTGTAGATCATGCCTTGCCAGACACGGGCGGTGATGGCTGTCGCGATGACGACGGGTATGAAATAGACGACCTGGAACAGATTGCTGCCGCGCCGCACGATGAGCAGCATGGAGGCCGCCAGCAGGCCCATCAGGATCGGCACGGTCAGGAAGAGCAGCGTCCAGATGAGATTGTTGCCGAGGGACGTCCAGAACACGCGGTCCGCCGCCAATGCCCGGAAATTGTCGAGGCCCGCGAAGGTCGGCGTCGAGATGCCGTCCCAATTGTAGAAGGCGAGCACGATTGTCAGCAGCGCAGGTATGGCCACGATGACGATGTTGATAATCATCGTGGGAACGATGTAAAGCCGATGCATGGGATCTCCTCCGGGGCAGGGCGGCGCGGAATGCGCCGCCCTCGACGGTCATGTCAGGCGCGAGGGGGAACGGCGGGCACCTTGCCGGCGTCTTTTTCCTGCCTGAAGGTCTCGTCGAGCTTCTTGAGGAAGTCCGTGGTGGAGGTCTTCTTGAGCCAGACTTCTTCCAGGCCGCTGACCAGGTAGGTGTTCGTCGCGGGGGGCAGGAACGTCCAGGTGGTGTAGCCGTAGTTGCCGGCGCCAACGGCGCTCGCCAGTTGCTTCATGCTTTCGGTGTAGAGCGGCAGGACGCTGTCGGCGAGCTTCACCTGTGAAAGGTCCGCCAGCGGCAGGTTCCATTCCCCCTGCCAGACGGAGTTCATTTCGCTGTAGAACCTGTCGGAGAACATGTAGTCGAGCACGGCGGCTGCGCCGTCCGCATTGGCGGATTGCGCGTTCACGGATAGCGTGGAGCCGATGCCCAGCGGGAAGATCGGGTCGCCGGATGCGCTGGGGAAACCGGCAAAGCCTGGCTCCGCATTGTTCTGAGGGAAGTAGGTCGGAACGTTTGTGAAGCTCCAAGTGCCGGTCGGCCCCATGCCCGCCTGTCCGGTCGCCAGCTGGGCAAAGCTTTGTTCCAGCGTCAACGAGAAGTAGTTGTCGCCATAGTAGCCCTTGTCCCACCACTCGGCCAGCTTGTCGACAACGGCGATGAAGGCGGGGTCCGTCCACGGGATCGCGCCGGTCAGCGCCTTGTAGACGTTCTCCGGACCGGCGATCGCGTTCATCGCAATGGAGAAATGCCACTCGTTGGCGGGGCGCCAGTCGGCATTGCCGGCAGCGAAGGGGACGATGCCCTTGCTTTTCATCTCGTCGGCGAGCGCTTCCAGTTCGGCAATGGTCGTCGGCGCCTTCCAGTTGTTCGCGGCAAAAAGGGTCTTGTTGTAGAAGAGCCCGAGCGTCTCGTAGGTCTTGGCGAGCGCGTAGAGCTTGCCGTTGTAGCGGCCGAGATCGAGGAACAGCGGTAGAACGCGTTCGTTCCAGCCTAGTTTCTGGGCGTAGTCGTCGAGGGGCAGAAGCTGGCCGGCCTGCGCCATAGCTGCGACATAGCTCGGGCCCGCCGTGAAGACGACGTCCGGACCGGTGCCGGACAGCATGGCGACGCGCAATTGCTTGTCGAGGTCCGAGCCGCGGACGTCGATGCTAAGAAGCTGATCGGGATGGGCCGCGTTGAACCCTTCGACGAGAAGCTTCTGAAGCGCCTCCTGGTTTTCGGGCGTTGCGGATTCATACCAGAAGCTCACGGGCTTCTGGTCGGCTGCGTAACCGAAACGCGACAGGAGAGGCAGGCTGGCCAGACCAAGTCCGGCTTTAAGAACTGTACGACGTTGCATATTTGGTTCCTCCGATTGTATCAGTGGGCTCTTGTCGAGCCGCGCTCGATGAGTTCGAACGGCATTTCCGTTGCAGTTCCTCGTCCGGTCTTCGTTCCGCGCAGACGCTCCAGCAGGATTTGCGCAGCGCGCTCTCCCATCTGTCGCTGGAATTGCGCCACCGTCGTCAACGATGGCGTGACAAGCCTCGCGGCGGAAATATCGTCGAAGCCGACGACCGCTATTTCATTCGGAATATTGATGTCCCGCTCGCGGAGCGCATGCATGACCCCGATCGCCATGAGATCGTTCGCGGCGAAGATCGCCGTTGGCGCAAAGGTGCTTGCGAGCATTGTCTCGGCCGCACGCGTGCCACCGAGTTCGGAGAACTCCTCGTCAACCACGATATGTTCTTCGTATCCTGCGATCGCGAGCGCAGCGCGATAACCCTCGATGCGATGAGCCTGAGGGCCGCCCCGGCCAGCCACCATTGCGATCCTGCGATGGCCCTGGCCGATCAGATGTTCGGTCACCGCGCGTGCGGCAGCCCGGCTATCGACAAACAGGTCGTCCACCGCGATGTCGCCACCCGCCTTTCTGGATGCTTCGATCCGTACGACCGGAACGCCAGCCTCCACTAGCGGTTCGAAATCCTTGGCGCGAAGCGTGAAGAACACACCAATCACGCCATCGACTCGTCCTTGGCGCGCCCAATCGAGAAAGTGCCGCTCTCGTTCGGGCAGACCATCCGTATTGACGGCGATGACATCATAGCTGACGCCGTCCGTGACCGTCTGAATACCGCGGATGAGCGAGGGATAGAATGGATTGGTGATGTCGGGAACAATGCAGGCGATCGTCATCGACCGGCTTGTCTTGAGTGCTTGCGCAAAACGGTTCGGCACATATCCCAGCTCCTTGGCCGCGTCGGTTATGCGCCTCCAAGTCTCGGCTGGTATGGAGCCACCACCCCCGCTCAACACCATCGAGACGGTCGCCTGCGATACCCCGGCGGCCTTCGCGACGTCTTTTTGTGTTGCTCTTGGTTTCATGTCGGCATATCGCTTATACGTATTAGTGATACGTATCACTAGCTCGATCGAAATATGTAAGTCAAGGGGGAAGATGTGAAGTGATATCCGGCATGCCTTCCCAATGCGGTCGGCCGAATTCTTGGGGAGACCGTTGCGAGGGCGTGACTACAAGCTGGAGCCGCGACAGAGCCGCGCTATGGAGCAGGTGCTCCGAGGGTTAACGCGGTCAGTCACGTTGGCTGATCCGGCTGAGGCGTTCGAACGTACCCACCCGAAAACCTCGATAGGCTTCATCAAGCTCATTGAGTGATCCAGCGACGAACGGACCGCGATGGACCAGCGGTTCGTCGATTGGCGTGCCGGCGTAGAGAACAGCCCGCGCGCCAGTATCTCCCGCCTGCAGAAGGAATTCCGTTTCGGCCGCTTCAGCACAGTCGAACCAAGCTACGTCACCGTCACCAAGCTGTGCGCCGCCGACCTGCAACGACCCTCCTATGACATAGAAGAAGCCTGTCTGTGCCCCCGGCAGGGTTTGAGCGACGCCGGCGCCAGCGTCAAGATGGAAGTCCGCCATGGTTATGGGCACGCGATTGTGCGTCGGCGAAACAAGATCGCCCGTCCGCCCACTATAGAGCCGCACCTCGACGCCCGATTCTCGACGAGTGGGCAACGTGCTCAACGGCACGATCTGCAGGTCTGGCGTCGTCGTCCTTTCCGCAGAGGGCAGGGCGATCCAGATTTGGAGAATACGTGCCCAGCCGTTTGCGCTGAGGTCTTCGCTATGGATGACACCTCGCCCTGAGGTCATCCACTCCACGTCACCTGTCTCAAGCACACCGATTGCCGGATCGTTGAGCGAGCCTTCGAGCATGAGTGTCACCGTTTCGATACCGGCGTGCGGGTGCTCATCCCCCACTGGTTGTCCGGAATGGAAGTCGAGCCGGTCGTCCATCAAGATGACGAACGGGTCGGTGCGGTTGAGCTGCTCTGGCCCGAACACCTGGGCTGCCGTGTGACCTGGTCCAGCGAAGCCTGCAGCAGGAGTTCCAGCCTGCGTGATCCGTGAGATGCTCCGAGGAAGAGGCCGACCCGGCGTTTGGGATGTGGAAGCCGTAGACATGATTTTTCCTATCCTTGTGTGTCGAGGTAGCCCGCTGTCAGCAGGGCACCCAATGAACCCAGTCGGGCCTTTGCTTTGAAACGCATCTCGTCAGGCCGCTGACCAACCTCCATCGGAAGGCAATACTGCGCCGTTGATGTTCTCGGCCTCATCGCTTGCCAACCAGAGAATGTTCGCCGCGAGGCTTTCGGCGGAAGCGGCCGGCGGCACGATGACCGCTGAGAGAGGCATGATCCTCTCTTCGGCGAGCGCAGACGTCGGCCGCGCCTCGATCCCCGTTGCAACAGCACCCGGGGCGATTGCATTCACCCGGATGCCTTTCGGCCCATAGATGAAGGCCGTGTGTTTGGTGAGGCCGATCACAGCATGTTTGGACGTCGTATAGGCGGCCCCAGCGGCCGATCCACGCAGCCCCGCCGCCGACGTGATATTCACGATCGCCCCCTTGCCGGCCGAGATCATGAGCGGGAGAACCGCACGGGTCAGGCGCATCAGCGCCGTGACATTGACATCGAGCACCCTGTCCCAGGTCGCGTCGTCGACCTCGCCGATGGGAAGGAACTTGTGCATGATCCCCGCGACATTGGCGAGTACGTCCACCCGACCGTTGGTCAAGGCCAACGCCGCGTCGACGGTTTCCTGGCTTGCGATGTTCCCGGTCACGGTGACGACCGAGTCGCCCAACTCCGCGGCCAGTGCTTCAAGTCCCGCCGCGTTTACATCGGTGGCAATGACGCGGGCGCCCTCTGCGCTGAATGCGCGCGCCGTCGCCCGCCCGATGCCGCTGCTGGCGCCTGTTACGATGACTGTTCTTCCGGCAAATCTGTTTGGCATGATGTGTTCATTCTTGGATCTGTGTTGATGCCTGGGTTTCGTCGATTGCCGTGCTGTTCAGCGGCGTCACGGGGCGGACTGAATTCCGATGCTTGAAAGCTCCGTGTGCATGCTCGCCTCTCGAATGAGGGCGTGGAGTTCAGCGACGGTGACGTCGGCCCCGAAGGCGGGATTTCCCGGTTGCAGGGCGATACCTGACGCGAGCGAATCCAGGGGAACCGGGTCGAAGCCAAGGGAGTCGACGAGTGCTGCGACCCTGGCGACGTCTGCTTCGTTGTCTCCGGCGACGGCGATCGCCTTGCGGCCCAGGGTGCCAGCGGGTTTCGGCTCGTCCTGAAGGTCGTGGTAGCCCATGTGACCCAAGGCTTTTACGACGCGGGACTCGAACAAGAAGTCCTGAACGATCTCGCTGGTGGAGGTGCGCGGGTCGCTGAGGTCGTCGCGGACTCCGTCCGTCTCCGGCCAATAGTTCATCGCATCGATCACGAGTTTGTCGCGCAACTGATCGTTGGGGAGGCTCCGGTACTTGCCAAGAGGCAACGCCAGGATCACGACGTCCGCGTTGCGGGCGGCATCGGCTGCATTCACGGCGAACGCGCCAGGGGCAAATACGTCGACCGTGATCGCGATCCGTGCGGGGTCATCGGAGGCGGCGATGAGCACGCGGTAGCCGGCCGCGAGTGCGAGGCGGGCAAGGACCAGGCCCACTTTCCCCGCGCCGAGGATTGCGATCGTGCGGATCGGATTGACGGCGTCCAGAGCTTGGCCGGTCGGTGTCGCGGGGCGCGGGATATTCATGATCTCTCCTCCTTGGATGGCTCCTTCGGGTTGCTCGGCGTCAGTCGGCCAGCAGCTCTCGCACGCGTGGGACGACTTCTAGGCCGAACCGTTCGATGCTCTCGACCTTGTCTGCGTGCGGCATCCGGCTCGCGGCGGCGACGAAGTCGAACCGGGTGGCGCCGGCGACCTTCATTCCATGGGCAATGCGCTGTGCGACGGTCTCGGGAGAGCCGACGACGAGGGACCCGGCCCGCACCTCGGCGTCGAACCGCTCGCGCCGGAACGGGGCCCAGCCGCGCTTGGGGGCTTCGGTGTTCATCATCGCCTGCCAAACGGGCCAGAACGTCTCGACCGCCTCGGCGTCGGTGTCGGCGATGTAGCCATGCACATGCAGGCCCACGGGCTGGGGCTCCTGTCTGAACTTCTCCATGCTCCGCCGGTACACATCCACCAGCGGCGCGAAGCGCTCGATCGACCCACCGATCACGCCGAGCATAAGCGGCAGCCCGAACCGGGCGGCGCGGATGGCCGAGTTGGGGCTCCCCCCGACACCCACCCAGACCGGGATCGATCCCTGCGCGACAGGAGGCTCCAGCACCTGATCGACGAGCGGCGGCCGGAACTTGCCCGACCAAGTGACCGGCTGGTCCCGCAGCAGCTTGATGAGCAGGTCGAGCTTCTCCTCGAACAGCTCCTCGTAGTCGGAGAGGTCGTAGCCGAACAACGGGAACGACTCGATCGCCGAACCCCGGCCGACGATGAGCTGCGCGCGACCACCCGAGACGGCGTCCAAGGTCGCGAACTCGGTGTATACCCGCACCGGGTCCTGGGTACTCAGCACAGTCACCGCCGTGCCCAGGCGCAGGGTCGAGGTGCGCCCCGCGATCGCGCCGAGCATCACCGGAGCGGCGGTATCCATCATCCCCGGGCGATAGTGCTCGGCGATCCCAAACGAGTCGAGGCCAGCGCGCTCGGCGACGACGGCCTCTTCGACGACCTCGCGGACGACCTGCCGGCCATCGACCTTCGTTCCGTCCGGGTTGTTGGTCTGGAAGGCGAAGGTTCCGATTCCAAATTCCAGATCGTGTCCATGATCAGCCATGGCGGTCCCTTTCATCGATCTTTGTCGGTGTTTTGAGTTTCGCCGAATGCAGCGGTGTTGCGTCATTCACCGGCATTGCGGATTGCAGGTCAGGCGGCAGCGGCAAGCGCCGGGCGGAACTCCGCGACGATTTCGTCCAGCGCCTTTGCGATGGCGGCTTCACGGTGCTCGGGGCCGAAGGCCAGTTTCTCGGCGCGCACAAAGGTCACGTCGGTGATGCCGATGAAGTTCAGGAGCGTGCGCAGATGCGGCTCCTGCGCATCCATGACGCTCATCGGACCTTCGCTGTAGAGCCCGCCGCGCGTCAGGACCACGACCGCGCGCTTGCCTTTCACCAGCCCCTCGGGACCGGCTTCGGTGTAGCGGAACGTGATGCCGGCACGCAGGATGTAGTCGAACCAGCTTTTGAGCCCCGACGGGATGCCGAAATTGTACATCGGTGCGCCGATCAGCAGGACGTCGGCGTCGTTGACCTCCTCGATCAGCTTGTCCGACAGGGCGCGCGCCTTCTCCTGCACCGGATTGACGGGTGCCGACCTCAGGCCGGTGGCTGCTTCGATATCAAGGTGTGGGATCGGATGGGTACCGAGATCGCGCTCGACGATCCGCGCCGCCGGATTGGCTGCCTGAAAGTTCGACAGAGCACCGTGGACGAGCTTGTTCGAGGCGGAAGCCTCGGCGAGGATGCTGCTGCGGATAGCGAGTACTTTTGTCATGGCCGAAACTCCTTTGGGGGACGATTTGTCCTGCCTAATCTGGCGTTTCTCAAACCGAGCCACTAGAGTGTAAAAATTCGCTGCGATGTTGCGCTTGGAGGAACACCTTGACGACAGGACTGGACGATATGCGCTGCCTCGTGGAGGTCATAGACACGGGTGGACTGAACCGCGCGGCGATCCGGCTCGGCTTGTCGAAGTCCATCGTCAGCCGCCGTATCGCAGCGATCGAAGAGGATCTCGGGGTACAGCTTCTGACCCGCACCACCCGCGGCATCGTGCCGACCGAAGCCGGGCTGGAGTTCCGTCGTCGCTGCGATCGCATCCTGGCCGAGGTGGCGGAGGCGCGTGACGTTGTCTCTGGAAAGGGCGGCGACCTCGGTGGAAGACTGCGCGTGGCCGCTCCACAAGTGCTGGGGCAACGCTACGTCGCGCCGGTGCTGGGGCGGCTGGCGCGGGATTATCCACGGCTGGAGATCGACGTGGCTTTCAGCGATCGTGTCGTGGATATGGTCGGCGAGGGTTTCGACCTGGCCGTCCGTATCGGTGAGCCGCGCGAGGCCAGCCTGATCGGGCGCAAGATCGCGCCCGTCCGGGCGATGCTTGTCGCGTCGCCCGCCTATCTCAATCAGAATGGCCGCCCTTCAACGCTCGCGGAGCTGGGCGGGCATGAGTGCCTTGTCTACTCGGGTGGCGGAGACTGGCAGTTTCGGCAGGGCCGCCGATGGGTCTCCGTGCGTCCTTCGGGACGGCTGCGCACGGACAGCGGCGATACCATCGTGCATTGGGCCGCCACCGGACTGGGCATTGGCAATGTGCCGAGTTTCCTGGTGGATGAAGCTTTGGCGTCAGGCTTGCTGGAGGAGGTGCTGCCCGAATTCGCGCAGCCCGAATACGGCATCTATGCGCTTCGCCCGCCGGGCAGCTATGTCCCCGCCAAGGTGCGAATGCTGATCGATGCCCTGGTTGTCGAGATAGGAAGTTGCTCTCGTCCGAATTGATGTGCGCGGGGTTGCTGCCATCGCGAAGGTTACGCTGATGAACCTGCCCGCATTGTTTCGATAATCGCGTGCAAGCCGGCTGATAGATATTTGCGTGCCGGATAGTACAGGTAAAGCCACTCTTCCGGCATGATCCAATCGTCGAGGCAGCTTATCAGCCGATTGCTCTCGATGAATGGGGTCGGAACAAGGTCTGTTCAAAATCGTACGCTAAGGTCGAACCGATCGTGAACTTTCATCACGAACCCGCATGATGGTCTGCCGGCTGGTCGCGAATTTCCTAGCGATGGCTGAAACGCTCATCCCTACCGCAAGATCTTCGCGGACATCCTGCTTCTGTTTTTCGCTGAGCGTCGAGGGGCGGCCGAGGGCTTTTCCTTCCGACTTGGCTCGCTTGAGGCCGGATTGGGTCCGCTCGATCAGCAAATCCCGCTCGAACTGGGCGACGGCATTGAGCACGTTCATGGCCATGGTGCCTGCCGAGCTGGTCAGATCAGCGCCGCCGAGTGCGAGGCAATAGACCCTCACGCCCATTTCGGCCAGGGTTCTGACCGTGGTGCTGACGTCGGTCGCATCACGGCCGAGGCGGTCGAGTTTGGTCACGATCAGAATGTCGCCGGACTCCAGCTTGTCCATGAGCTGGGAAAAGCCGCGGCGCTGCGCAATGGCGGTGCTGCCGGAAACTGTCTCGGTGACGATCCGGCGCGGCTCGACGTGGAAACCGGCGGCTTCGATTTCCTGGAGTTGGTTCTCGGTGGTTTGCCCAGTCGTGGAGACGCGGACATAGGCAAAGGTGCGGGGCATAAGGCTCAAATTCGTCTGAATAGGCTGTCCAGAATACCCAATCTGTTCGAAATACTGTCAAGATAATTTGTGGACAGGGTGTTTTGCCCTGTACGCAATCGTCCGTTTCCGGACAGAGGATTGGCTACTCGCGTACATTGTAAGGAGTAAAAACGGTGGCCCGGCGAACGCTTCTCAAGGCTCATGATCGTCAGGAGCTTTTCGACATTCCGACCGACGAAGACGGCCTGATCCGCCATTGTTCCCTATCGCCGGCCGATCGGCTGGAAATCGAGCTTCGCGGGCGCAAGCACAACCAGCTCGGCTTTGCGGTGCAGCTCTGCCTGATGCGCTTATCCCGGCCGGACGCTCATGCCGAACGAGATCCCTCCGGGTGCGATGCTCAATTATGTCGCCGAGTAGATCGACGTAGACCCCAGGCTATTTGCGCTCTACGCCCGCAGAGAGGAAACTCGCCGTGATCACACCGCACACCTGCTGCGCTACCTCGAATTAAAAAGTCCAACGGGCAAGGACCGCCGCGCGGCGCTGCTGGCAGCTATCAAGGCAGCTTCGACAACAGATAAGGGGGCGGCGATCGCAAAGGCAATCATTGCCACCTACCGGGAAC
This sequence comes from Shinella sp. CPCC 101442, assembly GCF_024704725.1. Classification (GTDB taxonomy): domain Bacteria; phylum Pseudomonadota; class Alphaproteobacteria; order Rhizobiales; family Rhizobiaceae; genus Shinella. Next base: position 209,779 of record NZ_JALIQS010000005.1, read on the forward strand.
GCCGGGTTCTGTTGCCAGTGGCGAACATGATCGAACGCATGGGGCTGGCAGCGCGCGCGCTGCTGCCCGCCATCGCGCTGAGAGCGTCCTGATCTCGGATATCGACCCGGAAAAGCTCGAAGCCCTCGACGCCCTGCTGAACGTTGATCCGGCGATCGGACAGACGCGCTTTCATTGGCTGCGTTCTGCTCCCGACGCCCCCGGAGCGGGCAACCTGGTTGGAATGACGGAACGTATCGCATTCCTGCGCTCGCTCGGGATTGATCCTCGTTTGCAGGCCCGCGTCCCCTCTGGACGATGGGACCAGACGGTCCGAGAGGGGGATGCAGCACCGGCCTGGCTTGCCGGAGACTTCGGTGCCAGTCGTCGGCGCGCCACGATCGTGGTGCAGGTCATCAAACTCGGCCAGAAGCTCACCGACGATGCGGTGACCATGTTCATCAAGCTGATGGGCTGGCTGTTCTCCCAGGCGAACAACCGGAAAAAGCAGCGTCACATGAACACCCGCATGGAAACGTCCAGGGCGTTGCGGCTGTTCCTCGACACAATCGTCGCCCTGCAGACTGCCCATGATGCCGATGAAGATGCGATCGAGACGGTAAACCGGCATGTCGGCTGGCACCGGCTGCTGCAGATCAAACCCGGTCTTGAGGCGATGGTGAAGAGCGCCGACGCTTCGCCGCTAATTTTGGTGGCCGAGCAACATGGAAACATCCGCAAGTTCGCGGGGCCTTCCTTCAGGCATTCACGTTCCGCTCGCGCCGCCGGCACGATCCACTGCTTGCGGCGGTCGCGACCCTGAAAATGCTCTATGTGGAAGGACGTCGTATCCTGCCGGATCGTGTGCCGGTCGGCCATCTGGGAGCGACCGAAAGGAAACTGATCTTCGACGATGGCAAGCCGGATCGGCGGCTTTATGAAATCGCCACGTTCGCTCATTTACGGGACCGGCTGCATTCGCGGGATGTGTGGGTCGAGGGCAGCCGGTCGTTCCGGCCGATAGACGAAGATCTCATGCCGAAGCCAACCTTTGTCGTTCTGAAGGGGCAAGATCAGCTCGGCCTCGGTGTCCAGAGCGACGGTGCGGCCTGGCTCGCCGAGGTCCGGGAGATGATGGACGTCAATCTCAAAAGGCTGGCCTGGCGCGCCCGTTTCGGCAAGCTCGATGGCGTCAGGATGGAAAACGGCACGTTGATCGTGACGCCGCATACCAGTGACGTTCCCGCCGCGGCGGAAGCCCTCAATGCCGAAATCACGGAGATGTATTCTCTGGTCGAGGTGCCCGATCTTCTGCGGGAAGTGCATGAATGGACCGGATTTGCCGACCAGTTCACCCATGTCGGGACAGGAGATGCGCCGCTGAACATATCCGCCATGCTGGCCGGCGTGCTTGCCGACGGCACGAATCTCGGCCCGAAACGCATGGCGGGGGCGTCGAAGGGGATCAGCGCCCACCAGATCGGCTGGATGCGCAGCTTCCATGCCCGCTCCGAAACCTATCGGGCCGCACAGGCCTGCGTCACCGACGCCCATACCCGCCATCCGCATTCGCAAATCTGGGGCGACGGAACGACAGCCATCATCCGATGGGCAATTCTTCCGCGCCAGTGACCGGGCCGCCAGCCGCAGCGACATCAACCTGCATTATGGCAGTGAGCCGGGCTCGAAGTTCTACAGCGGGCTTTCCGACCAATACGGCTATTACAGCATCCTGCCGATTAGCCCGACCGAAAGCGAGGCTGTCTATGTGCTCGACGGCCTGTTCGACCACGCCACGATTCTGGAGATCGAGGAGCTGTTTACCGATACCGGCGGCGCCAGCGATCATGTTTTTGCGCTGTTCTGCCTAATCGGCAAGCGCTTTGCACCCCGACTTCGCGATATCAAGGACCGGAAACTGCACACCTTCGAGAAGGCCGATAGCTATCCGGCGCTGGCAAATCATATCGGCGTGCCGATCAACACTGCCCTCATCATGGAACATTGGGACGAACTCCTGCGCCTTGCCGCGTCGATCACGACGCGCACCGTCGCGCCGTCGGCGATCCTCAAGAAGTTCTCCGCGTCGTCGAAATCCAGCGATCTGGCCAAAGCGTTACGCGAGCTCGGCCGCATCGAGCGCACCCTGTTCATGATCGAGTGGTATTCCAGCCCGGCGCTACGCCGGCGTTGCCAGGCCGGGCTCAACAAGGGCGAGGCCGCTCACAAGCTCAAACGCGCCGTCTTTTTCCACGAGCGCGGCGAGATCCGTGATCGCTCCTTTGACAGTCAGGCCTTCCGAGCTTCAGGCCTCAACCTGGCGGTCAGCACCATCGTCCATTGGAACACCGTCTATCTCAGCCGGGCAAGGACCCATCTGCGACAGCAGGGCCGGAATACTCCCGACGCGTTGCTGAAACACGTCTCCCCGCTCAGTTGGGACAATTATTTCCCGGCATCCGCACGTCAACCCTGCCGATGCGGGTTACTGAGGCGTTTGCCCAGATATATCTATTGTAGCGAGGTTAGAAAGTTGATTGCCGCCAACTTATTATCCTCATAGGTCTTAGCTTCAGCTTATTCCCTCGTAACGCGCAATGCGACTCCCGGCAGCGCTTCAATATCCAGACGTTCCCGCAAGGTTACGAGCGTCATCAATTCCCATGACAGAAATCCATCGAATTTCGCGATGTTCGGCTTCGAAATGCCCTCCATCAGCGCTTCCGTCGATGGAAGGTCACCCTGGGCGAACGCCTTCAGATAGCAATCGACACCGTCGACATTGCACTCCTGCAGTTCAATCACGAATGCAAACGGTGCTGTCTTGAACTCCCGGCTCAGAAAGGCCAGAGCGAGCGTATTAAGCTTTTTGGTCCCCACCCACGGGAAAACGATGACCCCATCGCCGTACGGGATGACGGATTGCTTCTCAAGCTGGAGTTTGCGAAAGGTCTCGCGCGCACCCACTAGCAGTTCTCCGGCCACGCGGTCGATGTAAGGATACTCTTCGTCCGAGGAGAGGACCTGGCGCATCTTTTCGGCGATGTGATCATGGATATTACCGCCGTTCCCACTAAATCTTGGGGGCTTTCCGCCACGGTTTGGCCGAACGGAAATCACGCGCGTGGCATCGTCGACAGAGAGTACCAGCCACCGACGTCCTGCGAAGATCAACGTCTCACCGTTCTTGATTGCGGAATCCAGGGGATAGTTTCCGAGGATCCGCGCTTCATGCATGACCCTATATTCGCGCTCGGTTGCGAAGACCGGATAGAATTCATGGGATTCAGTGATTTTCTCGCCGTTCCCCCCGATCATCAAAAGTCCGTCAGGAGACTGCTCGATAAGCTGGTTTTCTGGCGACGCCATGCATCTAAGCAAGTCGGCAAAGAGCCCCTTGCCGACCGATCTAAATGGTCCGCGTTCGCATAGAATGCGATAGGCAATATGTGGCCGGATACCGGTTTTCTGCAAGATCAGCGCGAGGATCTGATGGAGGAGAGTGGATAGATGGAAACCCGAAGGTTCAGGCGGTTCGCACCAGCCCTCCTTGAGGCACTCGATCATAGCAATTGATTGTATGAGGCCGAGGTTGAGGCGATCCACGGGATGTTGGCCGCGTCCGGGCTCTCTTTCGATGACAAAGAGTCTCATGATCGCCGGGTTGCCCGCGCGCCGACCAGACCTGCCAAGACGCTGTCGAAGGGATGACACCGTAAAGCCCGGGCCGATCTGCGCGACGCTTTCCACGTCGCCAATGTCGATGCCCAGTTCAAGCGTGGTGGTCGCGACGGCGGTTGTCGGTCTCGGATCGTCTCTCAGCCGAATTTCCAGGTCCTCGCGCTCCGAGCGCGACAGACTGCCATGATGCGGGAAGAATTCATTCGGAAGATTGCTTTCTTCGCACATGGTGCGCAGCCGATCGGCGTATAGTTCGACCCGCTGCCTGGAGCCAGCAAACAGGAGGTTTCTGCTTCCCCGAAGAAACCTGGAGAGGTCGTACGCGACGCGGGGTGGGATGCCATGGCTTTCGGTTTCTCCCGGTTCCGTTTCTTGTCCTTCTCCGTCTACATCCGGCGATGGCTCGTCCTCGATATAGCCCCTTATCTGGAGCTTTAAGCCGTTGCCTTCATCATTTCCATGCACGAGCGTGACGGATGCGCCCTCACCCGGCCGCATGGCTTCTGCGGCAAGCCCCATGTCGCCCAATGTTGCCGATAGACCAACCCGGTCGATGCGTTCCCGCCCACATTCGATCTCGATCCGGTTCAGGATCGATTGGAGCTGCATACCTCGCTCCGTTCCGATGAAGGCGTGGAGTTCGTCGATGACGACCGCCTCCAGCGCGGAAAACAGAAAGCGGATTTCACGCCCCCGCCGGACAAGGAGTGCCTCGAGGGATTCCGGTGTGATCAGCACAATTCCGCTTGGACTTTTACGTGCCCGTGCCTTGGCATCGGCCGACACGTCACCGTGCCATTTGTGCAGCCCAACATCGCAGGCGTCGCAAAGACTCTCGAGGCGGCGGTGCTGGTCGTTGAGAAGCGCCTTTAATGGGCTGACGTAGAGAATAGCAAAGCCGTCACGGTTCTGTTTTGCAAGGACGCGGGTTAGGAGGGGGAGGATCGCGGCCTCGGTCTTTCCCGCTGCCGTGCGAGCGGAAATGACCACGTCTCCACCAGAGAGGACGGCCGGGATGGCCTTTTCCTGAACGTCCCGAAGTCTCTGCCATTTCTTCTGCCATATCCAGCGCTGGATGGGCTGGGCGAGACGGTCAAATCCGGAAGGTTGCAAGTTCGTCGTCCGGATTGTCGGCTTCGGAGATAACGTCGTGGTCTTGGGGCCCTTGCTGGTCTTCCGCGACGTTCACCTGCTTCAGGAAATCCTGCCAACCGACGCCCGGGTTCTGCTCCAGGACCGCCAGGAGATCGACGAAAGCCTTGACGGTGTTTCTCGGTGTTCTGAAATAGGAGTCGCCGATCGTGTTCGAGCAATGGTCCATGAACGCGACAAGAGCCTCGTCGGGGACCAGGTGCCTTTCGGCTTCGCCAGCCGCAAACACATCCCGCAACCGTTCGAGGAGGTGGTAAAGCTCTTCAGGCGTCAGGCTTGGGAGATTTAGGACCGGCCCAGAGTAGTCCGCTATACCGTTCACGGCGAACGTATTCTCGGCAAGTCGGCTTTGAAGCGCCTGATAGGAGTAAAGACCACGCCGCGTATCGAGCAGGAATTCGGGAGTGCCGCCCATGATGAAACCGATGCCTTCGGTCGTGCCTTGGAGAACATCGTTCAGGATGCGCAGGATTTGCTCGTAGTTCTGGTTGCGCGCTTGAGAGCTCTGGAGTTTGTATAGGTTCACGAGTTCATCGAGACAGACGAGAAGTCCGCCAAACCCTGCGATCCTGACAAAACGCGCAAGCAATCTTAGGCCATCGTAGAACGAAGTGTCGTCGATGATCGTTCGAACGCCGAGGTCCTGGCGAGCCTCCGTTTTCGTCGTATACTCTCCCCGCAACCAGCGAAGTGCCGCGTCCTGCAGGGTGCCGTTCCCTTCTTCGTATCCCCGGGCATATGCCGCAATCACGGTCGCAAAGTCGTAACCGCCGACCATCTCGCGTATGTCGCCAAGGCCGTCCCGTATAGCGTTTTCCACGGAGACGCCTCTAGCGGCCGCGCGCTCTGTAGCCTTCTGAATGTAGCTCTCGAGGATGTTTCTGAGCGCCCCGCCATCCGGGGCCGTTCGCGTCGAGAGACTTCGGACGAGTTCGGCGTAGAGCGTCCTTGCTTGGCCGTTTGAGGCGTGGATACGACGGTCGGGAGAAAGATCAGCCTGGCAGACAGCGAGCTTACTCTGGAGAGCGATCTGCCGCACGAGAAAGAGGAAGAACGTTTTCCCCGCGCCGTAAGCGCCAATTACAAACCGAATGCTCGCCCCACCATCGCCCACTCGACGGATATCGCTGATCATGGCTTCGATCTCGCGCTGCCGCCCGACTTGGATGTGTTGAAGGCCCAATCGCGGCACAACACCTGCCCGCAGGGCGCTAATAATGGTGTCTCGGTCACGCGGTCGGATGACGGGTGGCTTCGTCGTCATGCTGATATGCCTTCCATTGTGGCGTTGGATATCGCCGCTTCGGGCGAGGGGAGTAGATGCAGATTTATCTCGACAGGATCGTCGCCTTCGATGAGCAACTCGTCAAAACGATCCATTGCCCAGTCGTTGACGGCCTCACGAGCAGCACCCGGCATCAGGCCTGCATCACGCGCAAGATGTTCGAAATCCGCGGCCGACCACGATGAACGCAGGCGTAGCTCGTTCAAAAGAGCGCCATATCGTTGTTCCAGGCCTTCGAAGCTTTCCCCTTCGGAGAGCGCGGCCTCTATGTCTACGGCGACGGGTTCAAATGTCGTGGGGTCATCATCGGCGAATATGTCAGCAAGCACATTCGCGGTCACACTCGTTTCGGACCGGATGCTCTGAAGCCTGGAGAGATCGATCCGGGTCGTAAGTTTGTCGCTGGGCGAACCATCCTGGGTCGTCGCCGATGTCCTGTCTGCCGTAGCGGTCGGGGAATTCGGCCCGGCATGAAGCCGATCGTAAAGCACCTGATTTCCAAGTCCCATTCGCTTGAAAATGAGTTCCAGCTTTCGAACCTCTGCTGCGTGAAGGTTGCCGTCAGCGGATGCAACGCAAATAAGCTCGTCGGCCACGGACATTTTGCTGTCGGGGCTGACGTCTTTCAGGCGCTTCATCCAATCTTCAAGACGGTCCGGATAAACTTCGTTCACCCGCACTTCGGCTCGCAGGCGGTTGCGTTCGTCGCTCGTCAGCGACGGCTCACGCTCGATGCGTTGAATGAGTGCGTCCCTCTCGCGTTCATCGAAATGGCCGTCAGCATGCCCGATAATAAGGCCAAGCATTACGGCAAGTTGCACATGACGAAATCGGTCGGGGGGTTCGGCTGTTGCCTCGGCGTCAATAGGGAACACCAAGGCCGGGTCGTTCCAGCCAAGCGTCTTTGTTGCGAACCCAGGGTCGAACGTTACGCCAAACCCGAAAGCTGCAAGGAGTTGAGAGACTTCTCTTAGTTTCGGCTTGGTTGGAGGAGTCCCGATATCCGCGCCTGCAATTCGGGCAACATCTTCCACGGTTATTATCGCCGCATCACGTGACAGGATTGCGAACTGATCAAGGGGATTACCTTCGAGAAGGCCAGCTTGCTGCATGCGCAGCGGTTTCGGCAGTTTCGATACCGCCATGAGGTTTGGTGTCAGACCCGGCAGCCTGCCGAGCGTGCGGCTGTAATCGTCCAGGGCGTCCGAGCAGGCGTCGAAGATTCGTCGAGCGACCCCAATTGGCTGGGAGTGGTGAGCGATGTCCGGAATGTTGCCACCCAAGACGTCGATATCGACTTCGAACGATCCGCTGCATGCCTTGTAATGCTTCTGAAGAGGCTTTGCGCGAGCCGCCTTATAGCAAAAGCCTGAAGGGTATTCGGCCAGCATCTGCTGCGCGAAAAGTTGTCGCATGAGTTCCGGCGCGCGCCTTGCAGGTGTTCTGGCGCGTGTCTCGGGATGCGTCACGGCAAACCGATAAAGCAGATCGGGCTCCATCGCACGGCCATCCCGAACTCGGACACCGAGCGCAATCTTGATCGCAGTTGGCACCTCGTACCCGTTCGGCTCCACGCGAGCGAGGAATTGAGCAGATGGCTCCCCGCTCTTCAACTCGACCGCAGTCAGGAGTTCGGTTGCGTAACGATTGAATGAGTGGTTGCTGCCATAAACGTCAAGGAGACGTTTGACCTCGGCTGCGACGACTGCCGCATCGGAAGTGCTCCTTTCCAGCACCAATCGGCGTTCAAGACCATAAAAGTAGAGGAAGACGTAACCGATATACGCGCTTGGATCGGAGCGGTCTCCGGCAAGCCAGTCTAGATAGCTTCGGCGAGCCTCAGGCGTGATCGAGGAATACGACGGCCAATAGCCCATCGTACGCCCCTCCCGATCTCCCCATTGCGCGACCCGCAAGTCCGGATTGATCAGACAGTTTTCCGCCTCATGGCGACGGCCTTGCTTGTCAAGGGATTTCCCAACGTAGATCAGGCCTTTCGATATCTTGACGCCTGCAACAATGACCTCAGAACCTTGCTCCCTCCATCCACTGGACGACACACAGGTGGCAGGAGGGTCTGCTCGTGTATCGAAATGCTGCCGTTGAGCTTCGTCATACCTTTTTCTTGAAGCTTCAGCGTTGTCGATTACCCACTGCTTTACGGACGCGGCGTGCGCAGTGAGAGTTGTCGCGTTGGTGGCGCTCGCCGTCGGCCGTTCCTCGATCGGGCTTGGGATGTCATTATTCGGGGTAAATACTGGAGGTGGGCGCTTCGCGGCGTCGTCCTGCTCAAAGCGGATTGCTGTAATCGGTTTTGCGGGCGAGGGGGTTTGCTCAGGCCGCTTCGGTAGTGGGGTGCCGCCCGAACGGCCAATAGGTTCTCTCGATACTTGGCTCGCGCTTCGAGAACTATCGCGAGTGTTCTCCGTTGCTGCCAAATCCAGTTGCGGGGGCGACCACTCAGCTTTTGCTTTGGCCTTCTTTCGATGACGCGCGAAAATGAATACTCCGAGTATGAGCGCGGCTATCACATAGATGCCTCTCACTTCGCTGTCGTTGGCTGAGGGCGGGGAGCTGTCATTCGTTCCCACGTCTAACGCAGGTGTGAGTGTCACCGCCTCAGGCTTGATGTGGGTTTCGACCGGATCCTGGGTTCTCTCCTTAGATTCTATAGTTTCCGAAGAAACACGGTTGGTCTTTTGGTCGGTTGTCGTCTCGGCGACAGGTATTGACCTCGCTTCAGGAATGGTTTGCTCACCTACCGGGTCGGTAGTGGGCTTGCTTTTACTGCTCTCCAGACCAGGGTACTCTGGAAAGAGTGCGGAGGTCGTGTCGTCGTCGATTTTGCCGGTCACGACCAAGCCATGACTTTTCTGAAAGTCCCTAAGAGCCTTGGCGGATTTTTTTCCCCACAGGCCGTCAGCCGCTCCCGGGTTGAAACCTCTATTGATCAAGGCTTATTGGATTTCCTTGGGCGTGCGCTCATCGGCTGCCGCCGACGCTGCTGCTAGGACGGCCAGTGCAAACACTCCAGTAACCGCGAAAGCCTTGCGCAATTTCAATTTTTGCTCATCCCCCGTTGAGGTCAGTATACACGGAGAGCGTGCGCAGCCAAGCCGCTGTTTCGGTTTGCCTTTTAAGGAGCCGCTTGCTCTTCGTCTTATTGATCGCACAACCTCGTCGCGCGCGATGATCTTGCCGCCCGCGATCGCCAGCGACTGGCACCAGGGCAGGCCGGGATCGCCGGTATAGATCCGGCCGTTGGTGAAGCCGAGGTCGACCGTGCCTGAAAAGGGCGCGGCCCGCGCCGTTGCTCGCCGTCGTGCTGAGAGTGCGCTGATCTCTGATCTCGATCCCGAGAAACTCAAAACCCTTGATGCCCTGTTGGCCGTTGATCCAGCAAACGGGCAGACGCGCTTTCACTGGCTGCGCTCCGCACCCGACGCACCGGGTGCGGAGAATCTGGTCGGGTCGACGGAGCGCATCATGTTCCTGCGCTCGCTCGGGATCGATCCCCGTTTGCAGGGGGCAGGCCAGGCCGAGGCCAGGTTCATCGCCCGCAGCATCATCCGCATCGCGTCCTTTCCGCTTTTGGCAATTGCCGGGTTGCCGGTCAGCCGGTGTACGAAACGGTCGAGTGGCGCCAGATCGGGCGTCGTCTGCAGCGTGATCAATGGGCCGTCGCCGAGCGCAAAGACGACTGTCTCGGCGTGGAATTCTTCTCCCAATTGCAATGTCAGCGTTACAGGCAAATAATAGTAGAGATCGTCCTCCGTAAGGCTCGTTTCCGAAGACGGAAAGTCGACCTTCCAGGCTTCGCGAGCGACAGCAATCGCGTCCTGGTCATCGGCCAGCAGCCGAATCCAGACCTTCTCCGATGCGGCGACGCCGACCTTTTCCAACGTGTTCATATTTCGCCTCTTCTTCTGTCGTGTTGGCGTGGGTTGACGGAGCCTAGTTGCTCGTCGAGGTCGAAAACCCCTGATGGGACGGTGACGACGAGGAGGTGAGGGTCTCCTGCCTGGACGGTTGCAGGTAGTGGACGATGAGCAAGGCACCGCAGATCAACAGATAAAGTATGACGGTCGAGAAAATGACCTCTCGCTCCAGCGGCGGGGGACCGTTGTTGGTTGCGGCGGTCTTGGTGATGCGATCCAACTTGTAATCAACATGTGAGTTCTCCTGTGGTGTTCATCGATCGGCAACGGCAAACCTTCGCAAGGCGGGTGATGTCGCCGTTGCGTGCTGCAGGATGCTAGATGTTGTTTGCGATCGTGGGGAAGCGCGGCGGCGATGAAGCCGCTACGCCGCGGTCGGCAGAACGGACCGCCGACTGTCCCCTTCCTGAGGAAGAGGATCGGTCGCCCAGCGGCATTCCAGATGTCCGTTTTGCGGATTGTGCCGCCAGGTGCAGGCACGCCCTCTCTGTGGCGCGGAAATGCCGCCAGCCGAAAGCCTCGGACGGTCGATCGCCATGATCGGGCATGCCAGTGTGAGAGCGTCTACAGCAACGCGCTCGGGGAAGACGAGGAGATCGTGCGTCACCTGATGGAAAGCCTCGCACCAGGAATACCCATAACCGACGCGGCGATTGCTACCCTTTCGCTCCGCCCCTGGCCTGGAAATATCCGCGAACTGAGGACAACGTTGCAGCGCGCGCTGCTGCGTCGCCGCGCGCCCTTTGTCGACGAAAGCTGCTTCGAGGATATCGGTATCCCGGCGCACGCGGATCAGGACAGTTGTGATCTCTGCCGGTCGCGCCCGTTGAGCCGAGCGAAATGCCGGGAAATCCGCTCTGTTTACCGGGCAACGGCGTGCAACATCTCGCAGACGGCGCGCAAGCTCGATCTATCGCGAACGACGGTTTACAAGCACGTTCGAGAAAAGTAGCCGGCGTGCAAGCCAATTCGGCCGCTCTGGAATGATGAACCGTTCAATGTCCCATGCGAGCCGCGGGCACGATCAGCCCTTTGCATCGCGGATATAGGCTTCGCCAAGAACCTCCGAGCCTTGAGGGCAGGATTCTGTCTTCGGCGGGTGTCGGCTGGTGATCAAGTATGCGCTTCAGCCACTGATGGCTGCCGTATTCGGCAGCATATGTTCGAGACGCTGACGGCCGATCGTGACAATCAGGCGAGTGGGGACGCTGTTCGCCGCTTGCGAAGTTGGTCGACATAGTCTGCGGCTCGGATCGGTCCGTCTACTCTGCGGCGACGATGTGGAACTCCCGCGCGCCGTCACATTTCTTCGTATCACCCATGATGAAGATGAGACAGCTCGTTCGCAGCAGAGACGCGAAATTCGACACCGAACCGTTGATTTCCAGCGCCTCGTCATAGAGCGTCGAGAGAAAGCGGGATGTCGATTGGCCTTGGCCCGCGGCCATCTCGTCGAGCAAATCCCAGAAGGCCGCCTCGATCTGGATGCTCGTCGAATGGCCGCCGATCCGCACCGAGCGGTTGACAGGCCGATAGCGTTGCGGGTCCTGGCCCGCAAAGACCTCACACATGGTTTATCCTCCAGTCTTGTTTTTATACAGGCGATTATGCGGCGGCCTTTGATTTTGGTCAAATCATCCCGTGTCGTCGTGAAACACGAAAAATCCTTCGCGTAAAACTCCAGAAACGAAAATCGGCGTGCGGTAATGGGCTGCTACCCACGGGCGTGATTCTGGGCGCTATCTTCACTCCGCAAGTCGTACCGCAAGCAGGGGAAGGGCAGCGTGGCAAAGTCCATTCATTCGATGATCCGTGTTCTGGACGAAGACCGGTCCGCGGATTTCTACAACAAGGCCTTCGGGCTCGCGGTCGCCGACAGGCTCGAGTTCGAGACCTTCACGCTCGTCTACATGAGCAATGCCGAGAGCGAGTTCGAACTCGAGCTGACGATCAACAAGGGCCGCACCGAAGCCTACAATCTCGGCGACGGTTACGGCCATCTCGCCGTATCGGTCACCGACCTCGACGGCGAGCATGCCCGCATCTCGGGGCTCGGTTTCACCACCGGCAAGATCGTCGAGTTCAATCGCGACGGCGGCCTTCTCGCCCGCTTCTTCTTCGTGACGGATCCGGACGGCTACAGGATCGAAGTCCTGCAACGGCACGGCCGCTTCAAATGAACGGGCTGGCGGCCGGAGGTGGACCGCCGGTCTCAGACACAATGGGAGGAACCTGACATGACGACGATCTACGAGCAGCGCCCGGGACTTTCCCGCCGCGAGCTTCTGAAGCGCGGCACGATTGGCGCGGCACTCATCATCACCGGCGGTGCGGTGATCAGCGCCGACAAGGCCTGGGGCCTGGAGACGGCAGCGCTGAAGCCGGAGACGATGGCGACGCTGATCAAGCTTGCTCGAGATATCTACCCGCATGATACGGTCGCCGACCGCTTCTATGCCATCGCGGTGAAAGGCCACGACACCAAGGCCGGCACAGATGCGGCGCACAAGGAGCTGATCGAGGCGGGCGTCGCCGATCTCGACAAGCGGGCCGGCGAGGGCGGTTATCGCGGCCTCGGCTGGGAGGATGACCGTGTGAAGATTCTCCGCGACATCGAGACAACGCCCTTCTTCCAGGCGGTGCGCGGCGATCTCGTCGTCTCCTTCTATAACCAGAAGGAGCTGTGGCCGCATTTCGGCTACGAGGGCGAATCCTATTCCAAGGGCGGCTACATCGCCCGCGGCTTCGACGACATCGAATGGCTTTGACGGCGGTATGACGGAACGCGCCGGAGGAGGCGCGACCGCGGCTTTGACGCCGACCGCACATGTTTCGGGAGGAAACCATGACAGCTCCTTATGATCTCAATGACGATGGCGTGGTCGTCATCATCGGTTCTGGTGCCGGAGGCGGCACGCTGGGCAATGAACTGGCGCAGAAGGGCATCGACGTCGTCGTGCTCGAGGCCGGCGCACGCATCGAACACGAGGACTTCATCAACGACGAGTGGGACAGCTTCGCCCAGCTCGCCTGGCTCGACCACCGCACGACGGGCGGCGGCTGGCGCGTCTCGAAGGACTTTCCGAATCTTCCGGCCTGGATCGTCAAGGCCGTCGGCGGCACCACGACACACTGGGCCGGCGCATCGTTGCGCTTCCAGGAACACGAGTTCAAGACGCTCACCCACTACGGCAAGGTCGAAGGCGCCAACCTGCTCGACTGGCCGGTAACACTCGCCGAACTTGAGCCCTACTATGCCAAGGCCGAAGACAAGATGGGCGTGACCCGCACCCATGGCATCGAGGGCCTGCCCGGTAACAACAACTTCAAGATTCTCAAGGCTGGCGCCGACAAGCTCGGCTACAAGGAATGCCACACCGGCAACATGGCGATCAATTCGGCCGACCGCGACGACCGCATGAGCTGTCAGCAGACCGGCTTCTGTTTCCAGGGCTGCAAATGGGGCGCCAAATGGTCGACGCTCTATACGGAAATCCCGAAGGGCGAAGCGACCGGCCGGCTGGAAGTGCGACCGAATTCTCACGTCGTCAAGATCGAGCATGACGACAGTGGCAAGGTGACGGCTGTCGTCTATGCGGACAAGGACGGCAAGCTTCAAAGCCAGAAGGCCCGCATCATCTGCGTCGCAGGCAACTCCATCGAAAGCCCACGCCTCCTTCTCAACTCCGCATCGAGCAAATATCCGGACGGGCTTGCAAACTCCTCTGGCCAGGTCGGCAAAAATTATATGCGCCACACGACGGGCTCGGTCTATGCGGTGTTCGAAAAGCCGGTGCATTTCTACCGCGGCACCACCATGGCCGGCATCGTCCGCGATGAGGCGAAACACGATCCGTCGCGCGGCTTCGTCGGCGGCTATGAGTTGGAGACGCTGGCGCTCGGCGTGCCCTTCATGGCGGCGTTCCTCGATCCCGGCGGCTGGGGCCGCCCCTTCGCCTCCGCCATGGATAGCTACGCCAACATGGCCGGCCTCTGGATCGTCGGCGAGGACATGCCGCAGGAACAGAACGCGGTGAAGCTGCACGGCGATCTGAAGGACACATACGGCATGCCGATCCCGGATGTCTGGTTCACAGACCACCCGAACGATATCGCCATGCGCAACCATGCCTACAAGCAGGGCGAGGCGCTCTATGCGGCGGTCGGCGCGACGCGCAGCTTCCCGACGCCACCCTATCCCTCGACGCACAATCTCGGCACCAACCGCATGAGCGAGAAGGCCCAGGACGGCGTCGTCAACAAATGGGGCCAGACGCACGACATCAAGAACCTGTTCGTCTCTGACGGTAGCCAGTTTACCACGGGAGCTGCCGAAAACCCGACGCTGACCATCGTCACGCTTGCCATCCGACAGGCCGATTACATTGCCAAGGAGATGGGAGCCGGGTCGATCTGAGGTTTACCGCGATCCTCCCCGGCCGCCTCCGGGCGGCCGGGGAGGATCGCGAGCGGCTCCATCGAGCCGTGCCACCTCCGGCCGGCTTCGGCCGGCCGTCTTTTGCGTGTGCCAAACGGAGCAAACATGAAAGCCACCGCCGTTCTCGCCTACCTTGCTATTCCCCTTGCCGCGTATACGCATTGTATTTCCCTGTTTTCGCTGCCGGGAAATTTCTCGAAACGCCTGATTGAATTTAGGAATTTTCCGATGGTCTATAATAAGAGCAGCCGAAAAATCGAAAAATCCCTGTAAATCAACCAATATCAGGGAAACCTGCTTCCGAGACGAGTTCGCTTCAGACTGCTTTCGCTACCAACGATACAGCCCCCCATCCCCTGTGTGCTTTCATGAGCTCGGATTTTGGGTGGAGAAACGGGTCTAGCCAGCTTTCTACAGCGAGGTGCAAGCGCCCTTCATCGTCTCGGCTTACCGTTATCGATTTCACTATCTCCCGAATCAGCCGAGACAGTTCTCCCATCTCGTCCAGTAGGTACAACGCCATCTCAAACTTTGGGCGGTGAACTGAAATCTTTTCGGCAAACGCTTTGATTGCTGATGGATGTACGGAGATGCTACGGAGTTGAGGGAGAGTTTTGATCTCGTTTTCTAGCTGCGTCCTTTCTTGAGCTTGCGCTTTGATGCGACTGTCGATTACGCGGCTGTCGCCAATGCCGTCTATAAGCATATCGGTCAGTCGCTCATTATCTTTTTCTATTACAGCCAACCGGCGGCCAATGTGTTTTCGCCGCGCGTCATCGTCTTCCACTTTTTTATGGAGCGTCGACATGTACGTCTGGGCGTATGCATGAATCTGAGTAGGAGTGGCAAGTTCGCGTGTAAGGCTGTCAATAGTCAGGACCTATACATCATCTAGATAAAAGGTTTTCGGAGCAGTACAGGCACCGGAATTTACATGTGCTGAACAGCGCAGCCGCGTTCGTCCGGTCTTGTCCAAACCCGAAACGGCCATTCCAGAGCCGCATGCGCCACACTTCAGAAGGCCAGATAGCAGCCGCTTCGGACGGCGTTGCGACCCGATCTCCCCGTTATTAATTGACCGACCTGTCAATTGCTGTCGGACGGCCTCGAACAAATGATCTGATATGATTCGTAGTTCGGGTATGCTTGCGTGTTCCCACTCGCTTGGCGGATTCGACCGGCTGACGCGCCTACCAGTGTCTGGATCTTTGACCATCCGATTTTTATTCCATACAAGGTGGCCAATATAAATCGGATTTTGCAGTATTCCTGAACCACGTTCAGCCGAACCAATGAGGGTGGACGGGGACCACAGTTTTCCGCGTGGTGAATAGCCCCTAGATTTGCTCATGATGCTCTTCTTGCCTCAAAATTAGGAAAGAAGGCGTCTACAAATCTAGGGGCTATTCAGCGGAGTCTTCCAGTGGTTCCAATTCAAAGGGGGCTGACGCTAGGCGATCGTAGGCGGTGCGGCACCGTCGGTAAGTGCAACCACCTTGCCTTCACAATCGCCGAAAACCTGAGATAGGTAAACTGTTCTTCGTGAGGCCCAGTGGGCGGAAATAGAGACTGTCCTCAATCATCTCGCAGAGAAGGCTACCCTACGACAGGAGCGGCCGCTGCGAGGAAGATATGCCTCCTCGCAGCCTTTGGTCAGAATTGTTTTCCGGCTCGCACGGTTGCACCGACGGATTTCTGGCCGTCGCCCTCGATATTGAGCAGCAGGCTAGCCTCGAGCATCCAGAAGTCCAAGGTCTGCATGGCGACACCGGCGGTGAGCGAGCCGTAGAAGCCCGAGCCGTCGAGGCCTGCGTAACCGGCGGTCACGCCCAGCTTCGGTGTCATCGTCGCGCCGCTCTCCAGCGTGAAGGAGCGTGCGATCTCCGCACCGAGGCTCACCCGGAACTGTTCCGCGTCGAAGCCATCGATATCCAGCTCCTCGCCATCGTCGTTGTGCACCGTATAGTCGTCGACTTTTTCGTTGAAATAGACGGCCCTGAGCTTCGGCGTCAGCACCGTCGCCTCGCCGATCTGCCACTCACCCTTGATGGCCGTGTCGATCATCCAGCGTTGCGTGTCGAACGAACCGTCCCAGAAGGCTGTGTCGATGTCGTTCGCCGAGCCGCCATACAGCAGGCTCGTATCCCAGAACACGCCCTTGCCGATCTCCAGCGAAGCATAGGGGCCGGCGAGCCAGCCGTTGCCGGTCAGTTCCGAATCCGCGTCGCTCGGATCGGTCATCCGATCGAGATGGAAGGACAGACCGACCAGCGCCTTGTCCGAGATCAGATAGTCGGCGCCCAGATTGAGCATGGCGAAGCTGCCCCACTTGCCGCCGTTCTGGTCACGCTTGTGCGCCAGGAAGGCACCGTCGACCCAGACGTTGAAGGCGGAGGAAGCCGCACCTTCAATACCGTCGGCACGATCGCGGGCGGCATCCATCTGCGCAAGGCTGGTAGAGAAGCTCGCCGTCATGCCGTCTTCCGAAGGCGTCATGCGCGCCGTCACGGTATCCGTCGCCTGCTCCAACTGCCGCCGCTCCTGAAGACCCGGCACATGGATGCCATTGGCGATCAGACCCTGGCGCGTCTCCACGAAACCCCGCACGAGCGCGTCGATGTCCTCTGCGACCTGCTGGACGTCGTGATGGAGATTGTAGGTGACCGTCCCGACATTGGAAGAACCGAGTGCGCTCACCAATCGGTACCCGACCTTTGCCGCGCCGGAGAAGGCGGGGTTCGGGCTGAACTGCAGGTACCAGCCGATCGGCTCGCCCACCGGCCCCACCTGGGCGACCTGCCCGCGGATGATCTTCGCCGTGCCGGCATTGGCAGGCTCCACGAAGGTCGTCTCGGCTGCGGTGAACGGTCCACCGGTTGCACCACCGTTGAGGTAGACATCGGCAGGCGATCCGCCCGCAGGAACGTCCACCACATGGTTCGAGGCCGTGACCTGACGCGCGGTGACACTCAGCGAATAGGTTGCCGAACCGGTGGCGCCGTTGTTGTCGCGGACCGCGATGCTGAAGGTATAGTTACCTTTGCTCGCTGCATCGAGCGGACCGGTCAGTTCGCCTGTCGAGACATTCAGCACCATGCCCTTCGGCAGCTTGCCGGAGGCCAGACTGTAGAGCAGCGGCGCCGTGCCGCCGGTCGCCTTGATCTGCTGATTATAGGCTTCACCCGCCATCGTCTTGCCAAGGTTGCCCGCGGGCGGCGTGAAGGCGAAGATCACGACAGGCACCTTGACGACGATCTCATAGGTGGCAGATCCCGTCGCGCCATAGGCATCGGTTGCGGTAACGGTGAAGCCGAAGCTGCCTGCCGCCGACGGCGTCCCGCCGATCGTGCCCGCTGCTCCATCGAGTGTGAGGCCTGCCGGCAGCGTTCCCGCCGTGACCGCATAGCTGTATGGCGCCGTGCCCTTCGAGGCGGTCAGCGCGCGGCGATAGCTCTTGCCGACCGTGCCGCGCGGCAGCG
This sequence comes from Shinella sp. CPCC 101442, assembly GCF_024704725.1. Taxonomy (GTDB): domain Bacteria; phylum Pseudomonadota; class Alphaproteobacteria; order Rhizobiales; family Rhizobiaceae; genus Shinella. Next base: position 227,731 of record NZ_JALIQS010000005.1, read on the forward strand.
TACCGGCTACCGGCGACAGAACGATCTTCGGAGGCGTCACGATCACGGTCACGGTCGCCGGCGACGACGTGCCGGATGCATTGGTGGCCGTGTAGGCGAAGCTGTCCGTGCCGGAATAGCCGGCGACGGGTTTGTAGGTGATCGCCTTCTTGGAGGCCGTCGCGGTGCCGTGCGAGGCGGCCGTCGCAACGGCAACGGACGTCGCGGCCCCGCCAGTGATATTCAGCGTTACCGCCTTGGCCGGCGAATTGGCTGCGACCGTCAGCGTCACCGCATTGGCGATAGGCACCTGTCCGCCAATGACGAGGCTGTAGCTTGCCGTGCCCATGGCTCCATGGGTATCCGTTGCGGTGACAGCAAAGGCAAAGTTGCCCGCCGCCGTCGGCTTTCCGCCGAGCTTGCCCGTCGCGTCATCCAGCGTGAGGCCCGCCGGCAGCGCTCCTGACGTGACCGCATAGCTGTAGGGTGCCGTGCCCTTGCTGGCCGAGAACGTCTGGTTGTAGGCTCCGCCGACCGTGCCCTCCGGCAGCGCACCCGCCGCGGGCGAGAGCGCAAGCGTTGGTGCCGTCACCGTCACGGTGACGGTTGCCGGCGACGACGTGCCAGATGCATTGGTGGCCGTATAGGTGAAACTGTCCGTGCCGGAGTAGCCGGCGGCCGGCTTGTAGGTGATCTTCTTGCCGGAGGCCGTTGCCGTGCCATGTGCTGCGGCCGAGGCCACCGCAACGGATGTCGCCGTACCACCGGTGATGTTGAGCGTCACCGCTTTGGCCGATGCATTGGCCGCGACCGTCAGCGTCACCGCATTGGCAACAGGCACCTGTCCGCCGATGGCGAGGCTGTAGCTTGCCAATCCGATCGCGCCATAGGCATCGGTCGCGGTGACATCAAAGCTGTAGCTCCCGCCCGCCTCAGGCTTTCCCGAAATCTCACCGACAGCGGTCAGCGTCAGGCCGCCCGGCAGCGTGCCGCTGGTGACGGCATAGCTGTAGGGCGCCGTGCCGTTCGAGGCGGTGAAGGTCAGGCTGTAGGCCGCGCCGGCCGTGCCGGTGGGCAGTGCCCCCGCAGCCGGCGACAGAGCGATCGTCGGCGCCGTCACGGTCACCGTCACGGTTGCTGGCGAGGATGTGCCGGTCGCATTGGTGGCCGTGTAGGTGAAGCTGTCCGTGCCGGAATAACCGGTCGTCGGCGTGTAGGTGATCGTCGTTCCGGAGGCCGTCGCCGTTCCATGCGAGGCCGCCGTCGCCACCGCGACCGTGCTGGCCGCGCCGCCGGTGATGTTCAGCGCCACCGCCTTCGCCGACGCATTGGCCGCCACCGTCAACGTCACCGCATTGGCGACAGGCACCTGTCCGCCGATGACGAGGCTGTAACTTGCCACTCCTATCGCGCCATAGGCATCGGTCGCCGTGACATCGAAGCTGTAGCTCCCGCCCGCCTCAGGCGTTCCCGAGATCTCACCGGCAGCGGTCAGCGTCAGGCCGCTCGGCAGCGTGCCGCTGGTGATGGCATAGCTGTAGGGCGCCGTGCCGTTCGAGGCGGTAAAGGTCTGGCTGTAGACCGTGCCGGCCGTGCCGGTAGGCAGTGCCCCCGCAGCCGGCGACAGAGCGATCGTCGGCGCCGTCACGGTCACCGTCACGGTTGCTGGCGAGGATGTGCCGGTCGCATTGGTGGCCGTGTAGGTGAAGCTGTCCGTGCCGGAGTAACCGGTCGTCGGCGTGTAGGTGATCGTCGTTCCGGAGGCCGTCGCCGTGCCATGCGAGGCCGCCGTCGCCACCGCGACCGTGCTGGCCGCGCCGCCCGTGATATTGAGCGTCACCGGCTGGGCCGACGCATTGGCCGCCACCGTCAACGTCACCGCATTGGCAATCGGCAGCTGGGCGCCGATGGCCAGGCTGTAGCTTGCCGTGACCGTGGCGCCATGGGTGTCGGTCGCCGTCACATCGAAGCTGTAGGACCCATCGGCATCGGGTGTTCCCGAGATATCACCGGTAGCGGTCAGCGTCAGGCCGCTTGGCAGCGTGCCGCTGGTGACGGCATAGCTATAGGGCGCCGTGCCGTTCGAGGCGGTAAAGGTCTGGCTGTAGGCCGTGCCGGCCGTACCGGCGGGCAGTGCCCCCGCAGCTGGCGAGAGAGCGATCGTCGGCGTGACGATCATCACGGAATAGGCGTTTGAATTCGAATAGGGACCCTGTCCGGTCGAACTGTCCGTTCCCGTGATCGTGAAGTTGAATGTGCCGCTGGCTGTCGGCGTGCCCGACACGGTACCGCCCGCCGCCAGCGTGAGGCCGGCGGGAAGCGCGCCCGCGGTAACGGCATAGCTGTAGGGTGCCGTTCCGTCCGCCGCCGTGATGGTCTGGCTGTAGGCAAGACCTGTCGTTCCGCCCGGCAGAGCACCCGCCGCAGGCGATAGCACGATCGTTGCCGCATCGACGGTCAGTGCATAGGCCTGAGCACCCGTATAGGGGCCGGATGCCGTCGCGCTGTCGGTTGCGGTGACGGTAAAGTTGTAGGTTCCGCCCCCCGTCGGCGTGCCCGAGATGGAGCCATTGGGATCGAGCGCCAGACCTGCAGGCAACGATCCGGCCGTGACCGCGAAGGTCACCGGAGCAAGACCGCCCGTGCTGGTCAGCGTCGCACCGTACGGCACGCCGATGCCTGCGTCCGACAGCGTCGCGGGATTGATGGTGATCGTCGGAGCGCCAATGGTGAGGCTGGCCGAAGCCGTGCTGGTATAGCTGCCGTTTCCGCCCGAACTGTCGGTTGCGGTGATCACGACCGTGGCATTGCCCGCCACCGTCGGCGTGCCGGAAATGACGCCCGAGCTGCTGATCGACAGGCCGCCAGGCAGGCCTGTGGCCGAGAAATTGGAATAGGGAGCATTACCGCCGCTGATGCTGACGGCCGCCATCGCGCTGTTATAGGCCTCGCCGACCGTGCCGGTGGCGGCCGGCAGCGTGACCAAGAAGACGGGATCGTTCACCGTCACGAAGACCTGGCCGACATTTGAGGTGCCGCCCTGGTTGGTCGCGACATAGTTGAAGACGTCAGTACCGCGGAAACCGACGGGTGGCGTATAGCTGACAAGACCGGCGCTATCGACGCTGACCGCCGCGCCATAGGACGATGCCCCCACCTGGAAGCCGGTCGGGCTTTCGGTCGCCAGCGCCGCAAGGCTGAAGGTCGTGGCCGAGGCCGAGCCCGTATTGTAGACGAATCCCGATACCGCCGTGGACGAGACCACCGGCGCCGGCGGCAGCGAGACCGTCAGTGTCGCCGTCGCATTGGCGGTGTAGGGACCTGCCCCGAGCGAGCTGTCAGTGATGTTGACGCTCACCGTGAAGACGCCGTTGGTATCCGGCATGCCGCTGATGACGCCGCTGCCGCTGTCGGTCAGGCCTGATGGCAGGCCGCTGATGCTGTTGATCGTGTAGGAGGCCCGACCGCCCGAGACCGTCACCGCAGCGCTGCCGCCGTTATAGGTCCTGCCGACCGTGGCCGTGGTCGAGGCCAGTGATACCGTAATCGTCGGATTGCCGATCGTAATCGTCACCGTGGCCGGGCTCGACGTGCCGCCCAGATTGGTGCCCGTGAAGGTGAAACTGTCATTGGCATTGCGGTAGCCGACCGGCGGGGTATAGGTCGCCGTGCCGCTGCTGTCGATGCTGACAGAGCCGCCCTGGGCCGTCGTCGCCGAGCCGACCGCATAGCTGGTCGGAGTGTTGGTGACATTGCCCGCCACGCTGATCGACACGCTCGTGTTCGAGCCGACATTGTACGGTACGATCGATCCATAGGTGAAGCTGCTGCCCACCGGCGGCGCGACATAGGTGTATTGGTCGGAAGCGCTCGTCGCGCTCGTCCCACCCACCGTCGTAACCGTGATGTCGTATGTGCCCGCCGAACTCACCGGCGCCGTCGCCGTGATCTGCGTGTTGCTGTTGATCGTATAGGTCGCGTTCGTCGCCCCGAACTTCACCGCCCCCGTGCCAGCCGCAGCCGAGAACCCGGTGCCTGTGATGGTAACCGTCGTGCCGCCCGCCGTTGGGCCCGCGGTGGGGGACACCGACGTCACCGTCGGCTGGGACACATAGGTATATTGGTCGGCAGCACTCGTTGCGCTCGTACCGCCGACAGTGGTGACGCGGATGTCCACCGTGCCTGCCGAACCGGCCGGCGCCGTCGCCGTGATCCGCGCGTCGTCAATGACCGTAAACCCGCTCGCTGCCGTGCCGCCGAACGTCACCGCCGTCGCGCTGATTAGGCCTGTGCCCGTGATGGTGACCGTCGTGCCGCCCGCCGTCGGGCCCGCTGTCGAAGACAGCGACGTCACCGTGGGCGCCGCCACGTGGGTGTACTGGTCAGCAGCGCTCGTTGCGCTCGTACCGCCGACGGTGGTGACGCGGATGTCCACCGTGCCCGCCGAACCGGCCGGCGCCGTCGCTGTGATCCGCGTGTCGCTAATGACCGTAAACCCGGTCGCCGCCGTGCCGCCGAACGTCACCGCCGTCGCGCTGGTTAGACCTGTGCCCGTGATGGTGACCGTCGTGCCGCCCGCCGTCGGACCCGCTGTCGGAGACACCGATGTCACCGTCGGCGCCGAAACATAGGTGTACTGATCCGCCGCACTCGTCGCGCTCGTACCCCCGGGTGTTGTGACGGTGATGTCGTACGTGCCTGCCCAATTGGCTGGCGCCGTCGCCGTGATCTGCGTGTTGCTGTTGATCGTATAGGTCGCGTTCGTCGCTCCGAACTTCACCGCCCCGGTGCCAGCGGCAGCCGAAAACCCGGTGCCCGTGATGACTACCGTCGTCCCACCACTCGTCGGACCCGCTGTCGGAGACACCGATGTCACCGTCGGCGCCGCCACGTAGGTATACTGATCCGCCGCGCTCGCCGCACTCGTGCCCCCGGGCGTTGTGACGGTGATGTCCGCCGTGCCCACCGAACCGGCCGGCGCCGTCGCCGTGATCTGCGTGTTGCTGTTGATCGTATAGGTCGCATTCGTCGTCCCGAACTTCACCGCCCCCGTGCCAGCCGCAGCCGAGAACCCGGTGCCCGTGATGACGACCGTCATGCCACCACCCGTCGGGCCGGCAGTTGGAGACACCGCCGTCACCGTTGGCGCCACAGCATAGGTGAAATTGATCACCGCAGGCGTATCGGCAATCGGAGGATTGGCGTTGTTCGCGCCCGTAAACATGTAGCCGGAATAGGTATCCGTGCCCGAAGGCGGGGCAGTCAGCAGCTTTATCTCGAGCTGGGCGGTATCGATGTCGAACTTGAATTCATACTCTCCGCCATTGCTTCCAGACGCACTCTCGGCCTCCATCGCACCGGTGCCGTTGTTTGCACCGAGGCCATAGTCGTTCGTGATGTCCATCGACGTATTGTAGAAACTGCTGTAGTCGCCGTTCCAGGTCGTCTCGCAGGAACTGGTGGTGATCGTTTGTGTGTCACCGACGGCGGTGAACGCCACATTCCATGTGCAAGCTTGGGCGGCAGCGGTGCCGGCCAGCCAGAGCAGTCCCCCCAACGCAGGGGCGCGAACCAGGCCAAAAAGCTTTGCCGATACGGATTTCGGCGCCTTGATGGCATCGGCAGAAGGAATTTGCATGGCCACGGTACGCCGCTCGCGCTTAGAGCCGGGGAGAGCAGCCATGAAAAGCCGCGTGGCCGACACAAACCGCCCAAGGCAGGACGCCGGTACCGAGAAAGGCCGCGCGATAACACGCTGAAATGCCGGAGCGGGATTACGATTGGGAAGCGCGCCCGATGAGGAAAAAAGGCCGCGAAGAGGCTTGAGCAAGCGCGCTAAAATCGCCGAAAACACCAGAAGCAAAGCGCAAATGAGGCTCTCATAGCCGCGCTTGGAGATAGCGCCGAGGCCTCCCCAGGCTCCAGTTCCCCATGCCCACATCGAAATCGTCCCCCAGCGACGGCATCGCGCCATCAACAAATCAATAAATCACACCAATATTGCATATCTCCCCGAATATCGGGGGGATGTCCAGCATCAGTTGTATTTTCCACATAGGACACGCAGCTAAGGCTGACCCATATCCGAAACGCCTCACACATCGCGGACATCGAGTACCTTGCTCCGGCGCATCTATGGAGCCAAACTCACGCTTCAGGCACGCCTAACGGAAGATCCGGAGGGAGTCTCCGTCCATTTTTGACTTGCCTTGAGATGGCATCAAAAAACGATCACCGTACAAAGGCGGCTCCGGGTTTCTATTGGCATTGCCGCTCAATTGTCGTGAACGATGGCGAAAATGCTCGGGGTGCTTGGTGCGCACCTCACGGTCTAGGCTCGGCTCTGACGCACTTTTGCTGAAGCGGAAAGGCTACCTTACACCCACCAATCGAGCCTGCAGTAGGTCGAGTTTTGCCCTCCCGTACATCTGACGTTTGATGAGCTTCAGCCGCGTATCTGGCCTTCAGTCTACCCATTCGACCACGGGGAGATTATCGCGTTTCTGACTGCCGCGAGGCCTCTTGCGAGACCGCCTGCAAACGAGCCCATCAGGCTGTCCTTTGCAGCGGCGAGCCGGTCATCGAGCTTCCGCGCGTTCTTCAAGCGGATCATGGATTGGATGTCACCAATAACTGAGCGCGCGACCACCAACTCAGGTACGTTCCCTTCGGTTGCCGCTACCAAAATGGCTTCTGCCTTTGCGAGGTCATTACGTGCAGTGGTCATCAGCCGGGCGATCACCCGTGCCGACGGCGTTCTTGCGAGGCCAATCCGATTGGCTTTTTCGGCAAGACGCCGACGCTGAGCCCATTGCGAGATGACACCGCTCTGTCCCCGAAAGCCTTTTGCTTTCATTTCTCGCCAGAGCGCCAATGCGTTTCGCGCCCCTTCCTCCCAACGCGCGTTGAGCCAGGGCAGCCAGCTATTCAGAGAGCTGGGCCGTATGCGGAACACATCGAGACGCTGTCCCCGCAAGACGTCTCGGACGAGCTTCCGGCTGTGGCCGGTCTCTCGCACGATCTGTCGTGACCTTGCCTGAAGGCAAAATCATCAATGCCGATGACATTGAGATCGTCGTGCTGATCAACGGTGCGACGGCGAACCACCCGCAGCAGCGTATCATTGCTCACCGGCATCATCAGGCGATGGGCGAAAGCAGCAGCAGGTCTGCCTCCAAGCGCCAGGCCAAGGTGATGGACGATCATCTCGAGCCGCTGAGTCCGGCGACCGTAGCGAGCTAGCACGTCCTTGTCGAACTGTTCGCAGAAGATACGCCGCCCGCAAAGAACTGCATCGCACCAGAAGCGACGCGCCACAATCCTCAGTTCGACGCGCCGACCGCTGAGAGGAAGGTCCAAAGGCCGGCGCATATACTGACTTTGAATTCTCCGGCTCATACGCCCGCAGTCCGGACAAACTGCTGAGAGATGGCGTGGGCGCAGCCGAACTCGAACACTGTCCGCGACAAGCTCAACTTCATCGACTGCAAAGCCAGATGGTGCGAGGCTTGCGATCGGAAGTCGCTGTTGCATGAGCTGATCCTCCGGTGAATCAGCAGAATCTTCTTCCGAGACAGCAGCAAAACTGAGTCAGAGCCTAAATTAGAGCGAGATGCTTTCGAACTAAACCTATGAATTGGTCACAACTCCGCCCCTCTTCCTCTGCCGGTATTCTTATGAGGATAGTGCCCCGTAGCGTTACGGTTTAATGTCGTAGGTCACCCAGTTCGTCTTGCTGGCCACGCGGTCGTAGACGCCACGGCCCCGATAATTGTTCTCCGCCGTAATCCAGCGCACCACCGACCAGCCGTTTTCGGCCGCAACGTCGCGCACCGCTTCGATCAAGGCGTCGGCGACGCCGAGCCCGCGCGCGTCCGGGGAGACGAAAAGATCGTCCAGGAAGCAGCCGGTCGTCGCCGAAAGCGGGCGAGCGAAGGGGCGGAAATGGGTAAGTCCGAGCACTTTCCCGTCAGGGCTGACGGCCAGCAGTCCGCGAGATTCCTTTGTCTCGTGGAGCAGCCAGGACCAGACGGTTTCCCGCATCTCGTGCGTCTGGGCCACTTTGTAGAAGTCGGCATAGCCCTGATAGAGCGTGTCCCACTGCGATCTGTCATCGGCGCGAACCGGGCGAATGGAAAAGTTTGTCACGGTGAAATCCTCCTACAAATTCATTGAGCCGCCGACACGACCTTTTTCTGTCTTCCGGCAAGACGGATGAGGGCAAGCGCCAGTTCGGCGAGAGCGAGAGACAGCACGACGACGAGAAACCAGTGGTTGCCAATATGCACGATCAGCCAGCCGCCGAGCATGGGAAAACCGAAAATACCGACGAAATACGCAATGACGAACCATGTTAGCGCCGCCGAGCGAAGCGGCGATGGCGCATCGTTGACCGCTTGGGTCTGAATGATCGAATAGACCAGCCCATAGCCGAGGCCGAGCGTGATTGCCGAGGCCAGCTGAACGAGAACACCTGCCGGAAAGCCGAAGGCCAGGCCGACGCCAAGCGACATCAACACCAACAGAAGCACCGCCATGCGGTCCGAATCCGCCTTTGTCAGCGTTGGTGCCAGGAAGAAACGAGAGCCAACGACCGTTATGGCATAGGCACCGAAATAGGTCCCTGCCTCCAGCGTGGTTCCGCGGATGAGCGATGTCTGGAAGGTCATCAGGCCAGTGAAGACGGAGGCGCCGAGCCCGACCATCAGGATGGGGAACAGCGCACGACTGCGGACCAAAGCGGGCAGGGCGCGCACCCAGGCGGTCGATTCTTCGGTGTTTTGCGCCGCGCGCGGACGCGGGGAAATGACTTCGAAGGAGAACAGCATGGCTGAAGCCACGGCGCAGGCGCCGGCAATCACGCTGAACGCTGCGGCGGTGCTCAGCCCGAGATGGTTGATCAACGCCGTCGAGGCTATGGGGCTGAGGCCGATGCCGCTCATCTGGAACACACCGAAGCGAAGAAACCAGAAGCCGCGATCCTGATCCGTCACGCGGCCGGACAATGCCAATGGGGCAGCAAGGTAGAAAGCCCCCCAACCGAGCCCGATGAAGAGGCCCGCGATGGTCAGCAGCGGCGAAATAGCGGTCTGCGCGGCGATGAGCGCATAGCCGATCGCCACCAGAAGGGCGCCGAGCGACGCCATGCGCGCAGCACCCAGCCGACCGGCAAACCAGCCGACGAGCGGAACGCCGACGAGCGTACCCACCATGGCGCCGAACAACGTCTTGCCTGTCTCGATCTCACTTCCGCCAAGCGTGCGGAAATGTTCCGTCATCAGGAAGGTCGCCCCATAACCGAGTGCGGTCAGGAGTGTTGCCGTGAAAAGAAGGTAGGCGTGGGACGAGCGCATGGGAGGTTCCGGTTGATGTTATGTGGACCTTTCATTTCGCGTTTTCTGCCGATATTAAAGGTCCACTTCATCAATGGGAGCCGGACCACTCGGCGGGATGGGCAGATGACACTGGATATCACCCGACGGCGCGAGAGTGCCGCCCACCTGGTGGATATCGATATCGATCGCGCAAGCAACGTTGCCATCGGGCGGCAGATCTATCTCGCCTTGCGGCAGGCGATCGTTGCCGGCCGCATGGCGGCCGGGGTGCGGCTGCCATCGACGCGTGCAGCCACTGCCCTGTGGAACGTGTCACGCGGAAGCGTCGTTCAAGCCTACGACATGCTGCTCAGCGAGGGGTATATCGATGGCCGTCCCGGGTCGGGAACCTATGTTGCCGACGACGTGCCGATGCGCGGGAGAGCCGGGAAGGAAAACAAAGCCAGGGACCCGGCTGTGTTGTGTGTATCGAGGGCCGCGGCGCTGATGCTGTCGACGCCTGCACTTGAGCCGCCGCCGCAGGTCGCATTCGTTCCCGGGCGCGCGGCGCTGGATGAGAAATCCCGCGCGATCCTGACGCGGCTTGGGCATCGCCATGTTGATGCCGCCTCTGGCATCTACGGCGACCCTCGTGGATTGCCGCAGTTGCGCGAGGCCATCGCGACCTATCTGTCGGCCGCGCGCGGGCTGCGTTGCGATTCTGAGCGAGTGGTCATTACGTCGGGTGCGCAACAGGCGATCGACCTCGCCGCCCGAACGCTCATTGACCCCGGCGAGCGTGTTGCGATCGAGGATCCCAGTTATCCGCCGGCACGGCTCGCCTTCAGCGCCATTGGTGCGGCACTGACGCCGATCCCGGTGGATGGCGCGGGAATCCAAGTGGATATCTTGCAGCAATCCGGCACGGATATTCGCGCCGTCTACGTTACGCCGTCACATCAATACCCCACGGGCAGTGCGCTTTCCATGGCGCGCCGAATGGCCCTGATCGATTGGGCGGCGGCGAGGAACGCGTGGATCGTCGAAGACGATTACGACAGCGAGTTTCGCTACGACGAGCGGCCGCTCGCTGCCCTGCAAGGTATCGATGAGCATGGCCGCGTCATCTATATCGGCACCTTCAGCAAGGCGCTGCTGCCGGGCCTGCGCCTTGGCTATCTTGTCGTGCCGGAAGCGCTGGTACCGGCGTTTCGCAGCGTTCGGGCGGTGTTTGACCGCTTTCCAGCAACGTTCCATCAGCTGGTGGTAGCCGATTTTCTGATGGAAGGGCATTTTTCCGGACATCTGCGTCGGCAGCGCGAAACCTATCGGACGTCACGCGACACGCTGTTTCAGTTTTTGCAAGAACGGACATCGGCCCATCTAAAGACCGAACTTCCGCAGCAGGGCATTCATTTGCTTGCCGAGCCGCTCGATAATCTCATCGACATCGAGATCGCGGAAGCAGCTGGCCGGGCAGGCATTACGCTGCTGCCGATCTCGCCAATGTCACTTCTCGAAAAGCCCCGACACGGCATTCTGCTCGGCTTCTCTGCGTTGTCAGAAAGGGACGCTGATATCGCGACGTATCGACTAGCCAAGGTTCTGGACGCGATTTGACCTGTTTTCATCGGGATGACGCACCTAGTCTGCTTACATTCCCACTTGTCACACGTTTCTCAGCCGGCTACGTCGATGAATTAAACATGACTATTAAAGTCATATTAATGGCCGTTATACTGGGCCGTAATTTGGCGAAAGAGGGCGAGCCGTGACAGATGTCGTTTCGTTTGGAGGCGAGCCTTCCGCTACAGCGACAATTGCGGAACCGGTGGAAATGCAGGGCGACTCGCGACGTTGGCGCGAAGCCGGTCCCGGCATGTTCCTCGGCATCACCGATCTTTCGTTGGCGCAGCCGCTTGCCTATCAGAGCCGAACCTTTCCCGCGATCTGCCTGTCGGTCGTACTCGAAGGCTATGCGACCAACACGACTGAAGGCATCGAGGGTGGCTTCTGCCCGGATGAGGTATGGATCACGTCCACTGGTGAGAGCCAGCCGACGAGCATGACCATCCATCCCGACCAGCCCGTGCGCGTCGTGGAACTGCTCCTGACCCCCGCCTGGGCGGAGCATAACCTTTCTGCCATGAAGGATGATCCGACCTTCGAGGCCATGCAGCGTGCCATGCGCCAGCCCGTCATGATCCGCCGGCATCCGCTGGACGCGCGGCTTCGGCAGATCGCGTGGTCCGTGCTTAATCCATCTGCGGTCGGCGCCTTCGTCAACGTGCATCTCGACGCCAGCGCAATGAGCCTGCTCGGCTACCTTGCTGAAGCGTTCCGGCCGTCCGAGGTCGCGGCGACGGCTGGTCTCACAGCAAAATCGCTGGAGCGCATGCTGGAGATCCGGCGGCATATCGATGCCAATGCCGCGGCAATCGATTCCCTTGCCGCGCTCGCTGCCCGCTTCGCCATCAGCCAGAGCAAGCTCAAGCAGGATTTCCACCGCGCCTTTGGTGCCAGTGCGCGGGAATACCTTCTCGAACGGCGCCTCCTGATCGGGCGCAATGCCATCCTGCGTGATGGATTGAGCATTGCCGAAGCGGCCTACAAGGCTGGCTACCAACACCCGGCGAACTTCACCGCCGCCTTTACGAAGCATTTCAGCTACCCGCCTAGCCGATTGAAATCTTGAACGATTTTAAACTGGATAAGAATCGTAAGCTTTTTGTCGAAACGCATAAGCCGATCGCCTCGACCCTCCCGCCCGCCATGATGATAATCCGCGCCAAATCGGGTTCGAGGATTAATCAATGAAGACTGCTATCGGCCTTGCCGCGCTTCTGGCTGGCATCAGCCTGCCTGTTCTTGCTCTTGCGCAGGAGGCCCCCCAGGGAACCGCCCTGGAGCCGATCATCGTGACGGCGCAAAAACGCAGGGCCGAAAGCAAGGACATACCGGCCAGCATCGCGGTGAAGACGGGCGAAACGCTTTCGCTGCGCAAGACGAAGCGCCGCGAGGATGCAATCGCTGCCGAGCCGAACGCCCAGACGGGGGCGGTCACGGCAAAGCTCTATACATCCTTCACGGCCATCCGCGGTGTCGGCTCCGCCCTCATAGAGAGCGATCCATCCGTCGGCATCTACGTGGACGGCGTGGGTATCGGCAATGCGCAGGCCCATAGCGGCACTCTGCTCGATGTCGATCGCATCGAAATCCTGCGTGGTCCGCAGGGAACGCTTTATGGCCGCAACAATATTGCCGGCTCCGTCAACATCATCTCCAACCTTCCCGATCCGGATCATACCGGCGGGGAAATCGGCGTGGACTTTGGTCGGTTCGGCACGCTTGGAACGACCGGCATCTTCAACACGCCGATCGGCGACAATGGCTGGGCGGTGCGCGGCGCTCTCTCGACCTCGAAGACGGACGGTTTCCTTCATTCGACGGTGGATGGCAGTGATCTTGGCGGCGGCAAGGACGTGCATGGCCGCCTGAGTATCGCCGGCGACATCACCGACAATCTCGAATTTCTCGGCATCGTCGATATCGAGCGCCAGGTGCTGGACGGCGAGATGTTCGGCATGCCGGAGGCGGATTTCCTGAAGGGCAGGCGCGGCGTCGCGGTCGATGATCCGACCCGCATCGACAGCGACCTCGCCACTGCCTCGGGCCAACTGACCTACCAGCTCGACAATGGCGACAAGATCGTCTCGATCACCGGCTTCCAGAAAAGCGCGGTGGAAGTGAGCGGCAATGGCTTCCCACTCGGCTATTTCGCCGCCTATGACGCGCTTTTCCAGTCTATGGGTTTCCCGGACTTCCGTTATCGTGCGGACAACCCGTTCGACGGCCGTTATCGCCAGTGGTCGCAGGAGGTGCGTTACGTTTCCGAGGACAACGAACGCTTCAACTGGGTCACCGGTCTCTACGGCGAGTTTTCCCGGGCATCGCGTGTCTATGGCGCCAACAGCACCTTCACGGGTGGCGAGGCGACGCTTTCGACCCGCGGCGATACGGATACGGTTTCACTCTCCGCCTTCGCGGACGGCACCTATGCACTGAACGACCAGTGGAAACTCTTCGGCGGCATTCGCATCGGCCATGATCGAAAGACCTTCGATTATGACTTCAACGCCAATGCCACGGCTCAGCTTCTCGGCCTGACGGGAGCCTTTGCGCCGGGATACAGCGCGAAGCTTTCCGAAGCCTATGTCACACCGCGCGTTGGCCTGCAGTTCGAGCCGATGGATGGGCTGAATCTTTATGGTGGTATTTCCAGCGGCTACAAGTCTGGCGGCTTCAATTCCGGTTTCGTCGGTCTTGGTGATGAGGGGCCTTATGATTCGGAACGCATCGTCAGCTACGAGCTCGGCCTGAAGTCGGCAACGCTCGACAACCGGCTCAAGGTGGAGGCATCCGTCTTCTATATTGATTGGCGCGACCAGCAGGTTCAGGGCTTCAACGTGCTGACCGGTGCAACGCCGATTTCCAATGCTCCGCGCAGCGAATCCTGGGGGGGAGAACTGTCCGTCGCCTACGATCTCGACGATCACTGGACGCTTACGGCCGGAGCCGGATATGCGGATGCGACCTACAAGGACTATCGCAACGCGCGGGCGCTCGATGGTTCCGGCACGGTTGATGTTAGCGGCAACCAGCAGCAGTTCGTCTCGCGCTTCACCGGCTCGGCGGGTGTCACCTATCAATGGGAGACCGGATGGGACGATCTCGTCGGCAAGGTCGGCGTGAACTATCGCTATCGTTCCAGCTACTATTTCGATGTCCAGAACACGATCAGCCAGAAGGGCTACGGCCTCGTGGACGCCTATGCCGGCCTCGAGAACGACCGTTATGCGGCCTATGTCTTCGCCAAGAATATCGGCGATGTCGACTATCGCATCGTCGCCGCCGATCTCGGCACTGGTAAGCTCGTCTCTCCGGGGGACCCGCTGACCCTCGGCGGCAGCTTCAAGGTCAAGTTCTGAGTTTGCGATGAGAGGGAACGAGACAGGCGAGCCCGAAGGGGCAGGGCGGGAAAACGATGTGGCGGGCAAGGGTGCGGCCGGCCAACTCTGGTCCCTCACACGGGGACGGCGTGGCCGAATGGGGACCGTCATCGCGCTTGCGACCGTCTCTGCGGCCTTGGAAACGGCTGGTGCGGCGCTGGTCGCGCTCGCCGTGGGCGCACTGGTCGCGGTGGATCGGAGTGGGGCGTTGTTCTGGTCTGCCGGCCTTTTGGTCGCGGTGCTCCTGTCCTGCATCCTGCAAACGGCCTCCAACCTTCTTGCGCATCGCACAGCGATCGACATCCAGGCGGAAACGAGGCTCGCCATCGGCCGAAAGCTCTGGTCTGCGCCCCTTGGAGCTATCCAGCGCATTGATGCCGCTCAGCTTCGCCGCACGCTTATGGAGGATGTCGAGCGCATCGAGGACGGCGTCGCCCATCTGATCCCCGATCTGGTTACCGCCCTCGTCGCGCCGCTCTTCATCGGCCTCGCCATGCTGGTTATTGACTGGCGTCTGGCACTGGCCGTTTTCCTGCCGGTCCTAGCCGGCTTCCTCATTTTCTCATTCATTCTGCGCGATGATGGCGGTCTGTCGGCACGTTTCGTCGCGGCGCAGGCGGGGGTGGACACAGCCCTGCAGGAGGCTGTCAGCATGGTGCCCGTCATCAAGGCCTACGGCATAGCTCCCGAGAACTTGCGCCGGGCGGAGGGCGCCTTTCAGGAACTGGGAGATGTCGTGGGCCGGTGGCTTGCCTTTGCAGCATCAGGGACGAATTGGTTTTTCCTCGCCACGACGTCCAGCCTCCTTTTCGTGGCCCCGCTTGGGCTATGGCTCTATCCGTTGCCGGATAGCATCTCCGTCCTGATGTTTTTTCTGCTGGGGGCCTTCTTCCTGTCCTCCATCGGCGCGCGTCTCTTCGGCGCGATGGGACGCCTCAGGATTCAGGAGGCGTCGCTTTCCCGCGTCGGTGCCTTGCTCCGGTTGCCAGACCTGCCGTTGCTCGAAAGCGCGTCAGCCGAGGGCGAGAATATTCGCTTCGACAAGGTCGGGTTTTCCTATGGAACGGGTTTTATGCTCGAAGACATCGATCTAGACATCGACCCCGGCCAGAAGATCGCCCTTGTTGGGCCGAGCGGGTCCGGCAAGTCGACGCTGGCGCGGCTTCTTCTGCGTTTCTTCGACCCAGATACCGGGTGCATCACGCTCGGCGGACGCGATATCCGCTCTTTTGCGCAAGCCGATCTTGCCGAGAGGTTCACCGCGGTATTTCAGGACAACTTCCTGTTTTCCCAAACGATCCGCGCCAACATAGCGATCGGGCGTCCTGGAGCAAGCGACGCGGAGATTGCCGAGGCCGCGCGTCTTGCCCGGGCGGATGATTTAATCCGCGCGCTGCCGGAGGGTTACGACACCGTGCTGCATAGGGGGGAGGGGTTGTCCGGAGGACAGAAACAGCGGATCGCGATTGCCCGCGCTTTTCTCAAGAATGCGCCAATCCTCGTTCTCGACGAGGCGGCAGCCTATCTTGATCCTGACGGTCAATATGAGATCCAGGCGGCCTTGAATGCGCTGGCTACAGGTCGGACGGTGATCGCCATCGCCCACCGCCTGTCTTCGGTGCGTCACTTCGATCGTATCGTCTATCTTGAGGGCGGGCGGATCACCGAATACGGCTCGCACGATGCCCTTATGGCTTTAGACGGGGCCTATGCGCGGCAATGGCGCTCACATGCTGCCGCCCGATCCTTCACCCTTCGAATGTCTGGAGCGGTCTGATGGGCGTGCACGACAGCCTTCCTGATTTCGGTTCCGTGGGTGATGCAGGGCTGGTCGGCCGCGTGGTCGATGGCATTCTGCTCGGTGCACAGCCGGTCGTCGCTGCATTTTTCCTGTGGCGGGCGATCGGCGGAGATCCAGCCTCTGCGGCTTTGTGGTGCATCGTGGCTCTTGTAGGAATTGCCCTTCTGCGCCGCCTTTTGCTGTGGCCCGCCTCACGCCGGCTTTATGCGCTTGCCTATGACGGCGGGGTGCGTATGAGGCGCACCATCCTGGGCCGCCTCGTGCGCATGCCACTCGGCGCATTTCGTGCCATCAGCGGCGGGAAGGTCATGCAGGCCGTCTCGGAAGACGTTCTCTGGCTGGAAAACCATGCGTCCCATACGCGCCCGGAAATCGCCGTCAATGCTGCAGCACTGACCATTTGTCTCGCTGGAGCGGTTGTCGTCTGGCCGGTTACCGGATTGTCGGCCATCCTCGGCATGGCGATCGGCTTGGCTCTTCTTGTCTTTGCCCGGCGCAGGCTTGCCGTGGGGCTGGAGCGCCGGGCGCGCAGCCTGACAGAGGTGTCGTTGATGCTGCAGGAGCAGGCCGAAGGCGTTTCGGTGCTGCGGGCCTTTGCCGGTGGCACGGATGACGGTGGCGTTTTCGCCCGCGCCGTCGAGCGCCTGCGAGATGGCGCATGGCGCGGCGTGCGTAAGGTCACACCGATTGCCGTGCTGTTTCGTATGGTGATCGATCTGTCGGCCGCGCTAGCGATTTTCCTGGCGGTTCTTACCTTTGGCGATGCATCGAGTGTCGACGCTGCCCGGCTCGCAATCTCGGCGCTTCTTGTGGTCTGTGCGACCATTCCGGCGCGAAACTTTGCAAGTCTCTCGGCCATGCTGGAGCTCGCGCGGATCGGCCGCGCGAATGTCTGTGAGCTTCTTGCCATTCCGCTACCTCCAGTCGGCCGTGATGGCCGCCCCGAGGCCTTCGACGTGTGTTATGAAAATGTGACGTTCACGCATCGGGGACGAAAGGCGCCCGCTCTGGCAGACATCTCGTTTACGGCGACGCGAGGGGAAATGACGGTCTTCATCGGCGCCAATGGCAGCGGAAAGACCACCTGCATGCAACTCCTCATGCGATTTTGGGAGCCGGATCGCGGCAGAATCCTGATCGGCGGTCAGGATATCCGCGATATCGACAGTCGGGCGCTCGCCTCAATGATCGCTCCGGTCTTTCAGGAGGCCCTGCTGTTTAATGAAACCATTGCGGACAATATCCGCGTCGGTAGGCCGTCTGCTTCCGATGCGGAGGTGGAGGCCGCAGCCAGAGCCGCCGCCATTCACGACGCGATCATGCGCTTTGAGCTCGGTTACCAGACCCGCGCCGGTGCGCTGGGCGCCCGACTTTCCGGCGGCGAACGTCAGCGGATCTGTATCGCCCGGGCGATTTTGAAGGACGCGCCGATCGTCATTCTCGATGAGGCGACGTCGGCGCTCGATCCGGAAAACGAAGAGGCGATCCAGCGGGCTATATCAGCACTTGCCGTTGGCCGTAGCCTTTTCGTCATCGCCCATGATCTTTCCTCTGTGGTGGCCGCGGATCGGATCGTGCTTCTCGACGGAGGCAGGATCGAAGCCAGCGGGAGCCACGAAGCTCTGCTGACCTCATCTCCGAGCTATCAACGGTTGTGGAGGCGCTCAGTCGAAATGCGCGGCTGGAAGATGGCGCAGAGCTGACTTTTTGCTCTGCTGTGGTGGATATATTCCTTGGGGACCACTCGAAGGGGAGGGGGTGGGGTGTCTATCACCTACGTGCCGCGCCGGCGTCTTTGCGATTGAGGTAGCGGGTGGCTCAGTCAAGTTCCAGCGGCGGTGCCGCCAGCCGGTTCGAAATGAACCGTATAAGGAGCGGCGAGAGCATGATCGATAAGATCCACGACTGCAGGCGCATGCCGAACGTTCTCTGCGGAATGTAGTGCCACCGATCTTGCGCGAAACCGCCTGCATCCTCGTCACCAGCGGTTGCATGCGCGCCTCATAGCTGTCGAGCGCTTCCGGAAGGCTTTTTCTCGCGAGTTTCGATGCGAGAATGCAAGCGCCAGCCATCGCCGTTGACGTTCCCTGGCCGGCAAGAAAGGTAAGGCACCAAGCGGAATCGCCCAGCAACCCTATGCGACCTTTCGACCATTTCGGAATTTCGATCAGCGATGCCGTGTCAAGAAGGCCTGGTCTCAGTCGATTGCAGATGTGAGGGCGGAGGCGACCGGTTCTGGCCAATGGCCAAATTCCGTCCGCAGGATGGCTCGGCGCGCCTCGACATCGAGGCGATCCGTCCTTTCGCCCCGCCAGCAGAATGAACTTCGTCCATTCAAAGAAAACCGCGAAAAGGCCTGTCTCGCCAGTGGTCTAAACGTCAAACTCATAGTTATTTTTGGTTGGGGAAAGTAGTTCGCGTTGATGGGCGGGAAGCCAGGATCGCATGGGCCAATAAACTAGCCTTTGCCAGAAGGAGCCTAACATTCGATGGCAAATTATTAGAGTTTATACATTCATCCGAGCCGGAAGAACCAAATTGGCCAGAAACCGACAAGTTGACGGATGAATGAGCGTCAGTGAAAGGCGCTGATTGATTTTAAGTGTTTTTTGCAGCCACTTTGCGCGTACAATGGAGGGAAATTGCACATCCTACGTGGCCTTCGTACATTTCGCCTTTGTCACGAGGTGCGCCAAAAAGTGCAAATTTTCCGGTGATATCAACCACTTGAGGATACACCGTGTCCAGAACGCGTTTCTAAAACGGTATGCCCCTACATCTCATCGCGAAAGTTGGTCTCAAATGGTTACGGGATTGTAGGTTTGGCTCCCTTTGAGAGCCGCTACCGACTTGCGTGAATTTGTTTGTGCGTCGTTTTCATCAACTCGCCACGAGGCTGGAATATCGATCTGGTAGGGCGACGGCGTAGCGTTCGGGTCCGATTTCCGAAAAGAAATCACGTGCTAGCTCGGTAAAGCGGCGGAGGAAGAGCGGCTTTGCGCCTCCGTATCGATCCGCAATCATTAGGCGTGGCGTCGGCAGGACTTCGATCAGGGGGCGGCGTACGAGCCGGTCGCTATCGGGGCTTCCAAGCCCGATGGGGCGCATGTTGAGGATCGACATACCAAAGCCCGATGCCACGGCGGCGCGAACGGTATCGTAGCCGCGCGTGCGAAACGAAATCTGCGGCCTCTGCCCTGCGAGATCGAAAAGCGTCACGAGATATCCGGAGGTCTGCGGGAGGTCGAGCAGCACCAGTGGGCGCGTCACCAGTTCGGCAAGGTTGAGGTATTCCTTCTGGGCGAGGGGATCGTCGACATGAAGCAGGGCATGCGCCGGCACATGCGCGAGGGTGACCGCATCCGAGGGAAGGCCGGGGCCGATGTCATAGGCCACGATTGCATCGACTATGTTCGTTTCAAGCCAGGTCAGGAGCTGCGGCTGTTCGCCCTCGAAGAGCTGGATTTCCGTGCCGTACCCCGCGACGAACCGATGCAGGAGCTCTGGCATGAACAGGGCGCCGAAGGGCTCGAAACAGCCGATCTTCAGGACCGGCGGCATCCCGGATGTGAATTTGTCCATCGTGCGCTCAAATTCGGCCTCGGCGGAGAGCAGACGCCGGGCCGACGCGATGAAGCGCTCACCGGCCGGTGTGAGCATGACGCCCTTGGAGGGGCGGCGGTCAAAGAGCCGCGAGCCCATCTCACCTTCGGCCTGTCCTACTGCCGCCAGAATGGATGATTGAGCAATGCGGCAGGCGCGCGCCGCAGCCGATATCGATCCCGTTTCCGCGACAAGCACGAGATAGCGAAGCTGGCGAAGGGTCAAATTCATTCATTCATTCCATGTAGTAAGAACCATCATATTTTGCATTTTATAGGATGCATTGTTTCGGTCATGTTGTCTTCACTGGTTTTCAGGAGGGAAGACGCCGTTGAACAGCCGCCAGTCCATCTCGCCAATCTCCGATGCGCCTGACCTTTGCCGCATGGATGTCGCTGCCCTGACCGCGGCCTTCCGGGCCGGCGCGCTTTCGCCGGTGGAGGTCACCCGCGCGGCTCTTGCCCGGGCCGAGGACGTCCAGCAGCGTTTCAATGCCTTCACCTTCATCGATCATGCGGGGGCACTGGAGGCGGCCTGCGCGGCCGAAGCCCGCTGGCGGACAGGCGCGGCGCTTTCGGCCATCGATGGCGTGCCCACCACTCTCAAGGACATCGTGCATGTCGAAGGCTGGACGGTGCGGTATGGAAGCCGGGCCACCGATGCCATGCCGATGACCCGCGACGCGCCCTCCGTAGCGGGCATGCGTGCGGCCGGGGCCGTCTTCATCGGCCAGACCACGACGCCGGAATTCGGCTGGAAGGCCGTGACCGACAGTCCGGCTTTCGGGATCACGCGCAACCCGTGGAATCCGGAGCGGACGCCGGGTGGCTCCTCCGGTGGCGCGGCTGTCGCTTCTGCGACTGGCGCTGGTGTTCTCCATCTCGGCACGGATGGCGGTGGATCGATCCGGGTGCCGGCGGCCTTCACCGGAACCTTCGGCCTGAAGCCGACCTTCGGCCGTGTCCCGGCCGATCCGCCAAGCGTCTTCGGAACAGTCGCTCATATCGGCCCGATGACACGCAGCCCGGCGGATGCGCGGGCGATGCTTTCCGCCATGGGCGGACGAAGCCTGCGCGACTGGAGCCAGCCCTGGGGCGGGATGCCCTCGCTCGACCCCCGACCTTTCGACTGGAAGGGGCGGAAGGTCGCTCTCTGGATGACGCCGCCAACGGGATCGCTCGATCCTGCTATCGAACGGGCGGTCTCGCATTCCGTCCGACAGATCGAAGCGGCAGGCGCAATCGTCGAGCCGGTTCGATTGCCCGCCGACGACCTGCACGAGATGTTCCACGCGCACTGGATGACGGGTGCGGCGAGCCGCCTCGCCCAAATCCCGCCCGGTATGCATGAGAACCTCGATCCTGGATTTATCGAGGCCGCGGCGGAAGGATCTCGCTTCAGCCTGATCGATTATATTTCCGCCCAACAGGCCCGCGCCCGTTTTGGTGCGGCGATGGACCGCCTGCTCGCAGACTATGATCTCCTTCTTTCTCCAACCACCGCCTGCCTGCCCTTTGCGGTTGGGCGGGAGGTACCAGAGGGTTCCGGCCTGTCGCGATGGACCGAATGGGCAGGTTTCAGCTACCCGATCAACCTATCGCAGCAGCCGGCATGCACCCTTTCCTGCGGAATGGCAGAAGGACTGCCGATCGGCCTGCAGATCGTCGGCCCCCGCGGTGGAGACGGCTTCGTACTCGATGCCGCCGAGGCGGCTAGCCGCTTGGTGGGAGGACAGTGATGCCGGATATCGTCTCACTTTCCCTCAATGCGCTGACGCTGATGAGCATCCTGATGCTCGTCGCCTTGGGACTTGCGATCATCTACGGCCTGATGGGCATCATCAATCTCAGCCACGGCGAGTTCGTGACCATCGGAGCCTATACGCTGTTCACAGTACAGGCGGCGGGCGGCTCGTTCTGGCTTGCGCTGATCGTTGCGCCGGCTGTCGGGTATCTTCTCGGCACGGTTCTTGAAGTCACCGTGATCCGGCGTCTCTACGACAGGCCCATCTCCACCATTCTCGCCACCTGGGGCCTGAGCCTCATCCTGCAGCAGGCAATCATCCTGACCTATGGTGCGGCACCCCGGCCGGTGACCGCACCGTTCGAGGCCTCGGTGCACCTGCTTGGCACCACATATCCCGCCTACCGACTCTTCCTGATCGTCTTCGCCTTCGCGGTCATGGCGGGTTGCGTGCTGGCCTTCCGGAAGACGCCCTTCGGCCTTGATGTCCGGGCGGTGATCCAGAATGCAAGCATGGCGCGGGTGCTCGGCGTGAATGCCGAAAGGGTCTATCGCCGGGCCTTTGCAAGCGGAGCGGCGCTCGCGGCCCTCGCCGGCGTTCTCATAGCCCCGCTCGTTGCCGTGACGGCGTTAATGGGCGTCAATTATCTCGCGCGGTCCTTCTTCGTCGTCCTCGTCGGCGGTGCGGGCTCCATCCCCGGTGTCGTCGCCGGGTCTGCCTTCGTGGGAGGATTGGAGTCGCTGCTCTCCACCACCGTACCGATTACAGTGGCGCAAGCCAGTGTGCTGATCCTTGCGGTCGTTATCGTGCGGTTCCGTCCGCAGGGGCTGGTGCCGGCATGACGCAACGCGACAAAACCTGGCTTTTCATCACCCTTGCCATCATGGCGGCGCTGATGACCTACCCCGCATTCGGTTCGTTTTCCGGGGTATCCGGCCTTCGCGACATCCTACTTTTCGCGCTCTTCGCCGTTTCGCTCGATCTCTTCTGGGGGCGCACCGGCGTCCTCTCCTTTGGCCACGCCACCTTCTTCGGCGCGGGCGCATACGGTATGGCGATCATGACGATCCACGTGGCGCCAGGCGCGGCCTGGGGTAGTGTTGCGGGGCTTGCCTTCGGCGTCGGTCTTGCCGGCGTGGTTGCGCTGGCCGTTGGCTATTTCGTTATCTTCGGCGGTGTGCGCGGAGCCTACTTCACCATCGTCACGCTGGCCTTGACCCTGATCGCACAGCAGATCGCCATCGGCTGGTCCTCTATCACCGGCGGAGATGCGGGTCTGATCGGCGTGCCACCGCTCACCATCGGCATCCCGATCACCGGCAAGGTCTTGTACTATGTCGTGGTCGCCGTGCTGTTCGGTATCGTGCTTACCCTTTGGGCGGGGCTGCGCGGCCAGAGGGGGCTCGTCCTGAAGGCAATCGAGGATGATGAGCGCAAAGCCCAGACGCTTGGCTACAACACGTCGCTTCACCTGCTTGCGGTCTTTGTTCTGTCGGGCCTGATCGCAGGGCTTGCGGGCGCGCTCTATGTAACGGGAACCGGTTTCGTCGCTCCGGACATGATCGCCCTTCTTCTTTCGACCGAGGTCATCATGTGGGTCGCAGTCGGCGGTCGTGGATCGCTCATCGGCGCCGTCGCGGGAACGATGATCGTCTGGCGGCTGCAACAGGAGGTCTCCACGCTCAGCGCCTCGGCCTGGCCGCTGTTCATCGGCGTGTTCTTTCTGGCCATGGTGTTCTTCTTCCCCGATGGCCTGCCGGCCGCCGCGCAGAAACTCTGGGCGCGCTGGAAGCGAATGAATGAAGGGAGAGCTGCATGATGGTCGGCGGTGAATTGCGCACGGAAGGTCTTGGCCGTTGCTTCGGCGGGTTGGTCGCGGTCGAGGGTGTCAGTGTCACCTTTGCCCCAGGGGAGGTCTCCTGCGTAATCGGCCCCAACGGGGCCGGCAAATCCACCTTGCTTAACATGATTTGCGGTGCGATCGCGCCGAGTTCCGGCCGCATCCTGTTCGATGGCAAGCCGATCGATGGGCTCTCGCGCCATGCGATCGCCCGGGCCGGCATCGCCCGCAAGTTCCAGGTTCCATCGGTCTTCGGTTCGTTGACGGTCGCGGAAAACCTGGCCGTGGCCGGCGGTGGGGACACGGAGGGAGTGATGGCGCGCACCGGGCTTGCCGCCGAGCGCGATACCCGCGCCGACGTGCTGGCCCATGGCAAGAAGCAATGGCTGGAAATCGCCATGGGGCTGATCCGCAAGCCGCGCCTGCTGTTGCTCGACGAACCGACGGCGGGCCTTTCACCGGAAGAGACCCAGGCCGTGGCCGGCCTTCTCCTGTCGCTTCGCGGCACCTGCACCGTGGTGGTGATCGACCATGACATGCATTTCGTGCGGGCGCTTTCCGCCCGGACTGTCGTGATGCATCAGGGCCGGCTCGTCGCGGAAGACGATTTTGCGACAATCGAGCGCGACCCGATGGTGCGCGATATCTATCTGGGGCGGGCGTGATGCTGGATGTGAACGATCTGCGCGCAGGCTACGGCAGCACCGAGGTTCTGCAAGGCGCCACCCTGTCGGTTCGAAAGGGCGAGGTCGTATCGATCCTTGGTCGCAACGGTGTCGGCAAGACGACCTTAATGAAGGCCTTGATAGGCCTCAACCGGCCATGGGCCGGACAGGTTACGCTGGGCGGCAGGGCCGTTGCCGGCTTGCCGCCGGAAAAGATCGCGCGGTCCGGCCTTGCCTATGTGCCACAAGGCCGCGGGATCTTTCACAAGCTCTCGGTGATCGACAACCTGACGATGGGCACGCGCGCGCGTCGTGACCGCAGCGCGACGGTGCCGGCCGAGATATTCGAGATGTTTCCCATTCTGGCAGAGCGCCGCAACCAGCCGGGCGGCACGCTTTCGGGCGGGCAGCAGCAGCAGCTGGCACTTGGCCGGGCGCTCGCCGCGGCGCCGGATTTCCTGCTTCTGGACGAACCGTCCGAAGGTATCCAGCCGAACATCGTTCAGATGATCGGCGATATCCTGCGCAAGCTCGCGGCCGAAAAGGGGCTGGGTGTGCTTCTGGTTGAACAAAACCTCGATCTCGGCCTCTCGGCCGCCGACCGGGTGCTGTTCATGGAAAAGGGACGCATCGTTCACGAAAGCGCACCGCAGACGCTCAAAGAGGAGACGCTTCACCGGTATCTGGCCATTTGAAGACGCCCGGATGGCTAGGATTGCATCAAGGCGAACCAAAAAGGGGAACTATAATGACGCTTATCACCCGCCGCCGCGCACTTCAGGGCCTTGCCGGCATCGCCGCTGCCTCGGCGCTCGGCGCACCGTCCATCCTGCGCGCTGCCGACACGATCAAGCTCGGCTTCCTGTCGGGTCTCACCGGTCTTGAAACCATTCTCGGTGAAACGCAGCTCCACTGCTTCGAACTTGCGGTAGAAGAACTAAACGCGGCCAATGGCATTGGCGGCCGCAAGATTGAGTATGTCGTCGAGGACGACCAGACCACGACCCGCGGTGCGATCGAAAAGGCGCGCAAGCTGGTGTTCGAGGACGAGGTCGCCGCTACCATGGGAATGATCGCCTCGCTGGAGCATGTCGCCGCCCGCTCGGTCACCAGCCCCGCGAACCATATCCTGATGTACTCGACCTATTACGAGGGTGGCGTCTGCGACAAGAGCTTCTTCTCGACGGGCCAGGTGCCAAATCAGCAGATCGTTCCCTCGCTCGGCTGGCTGACGAAGAACACGGGTAAGACGGTCTACGTCATCGGTTCCGACTACATCTGGCCACGCAATTCGTCCGAGGTCATCAAGACCGAGATCGAAAAGCTCGGCGGCAAGCTGCTCGGCGCCGAGTTCGCGCCATTCGGCACGCAGGATTTCGCGCCGATCTTCGACCGCGCGCGGGCGGCCAACCCCGATTTCATCTGGATGATGGTGGCGGGTGCGGATGTCATCACGGCACTGAAGCAATACCAGTCCTTCGGCTTCAAGCAGCAGCTCTTTTCCAATGCGCTGGACGAATTGTTCTCCTTCGCCCACCCGGAACTGACGGCTGGCGCGCTTTCCAACCAAGCCTATTTCATGAAACTCGACACGCCGCGCAACAAGATCTTCACCGAGGCCTTCGCCAAGAAATACGGCGCCGACAAGCCGATCAACGCCATCGGCGAGGCGGCCTATGACAGCGTCTACCTCTATGCTGCTGCCGTGGAGAAGGCTGGATCGATAGACAGCGACGCCGTCATCAAGGCGCTGCGCGAAGTGGAGTTCGACGCCCCGCAGGGTAAGGTGAACTTCGCCGCCAACAACTGCTTGCGCGCAAATTCGATCCTCGCCCGCGGCACGCCTGACGGCCATTGGGAAACCGTCGAGAATTTTGGCCAGATCGACCCGGATGTGCCTGGATGCACCCTGAATTGAGCGACATTCTCACCTCGGCGAAGGCGGCAAGAGCCGCCTTCGTGTCCGGCGCGGCAAGCGCCGAGGAGATCGCCCGAGCGATGCTCGCGGGTATCGCGCGGGAGAATCCACGGATCAACGCCTATCGCGAGATATTGGACGCAACGGCGCTCGCCGAGGCTCGTGCCGCCGATGCTGCAAGGGCGGCGGGTCGCGACGTGGGGCCGCTTGCAGGTCTATGCGTCGCGGTAAAGGAAAATATTGACACTGTGCCCGCGCATGCGAGCGCCGGTATGCGCTTCCTGCGCGACCGCAAGGCATGGGAGGATAGTTGGATCACCGCACGGCTGCGGGCGCTCGGCGCGACGATCGTCGGCACCACGATCAGCGATCCCGGCGCCTTCGGGGTGCGAACCGCCGAGGTGGTGCACCCGGCGGACCCCAGTCTCTCCGTCGGCGGCTCGTCGGGCGGTTCCGCCGCGGCGCTGGCGGCGGGGCTTTGCCATGCGGCAATCGGTACCGATACGGGTGGATCGATCCGCATCCCTGCCGCCCTGTGTGGCGTCGCGGGTTTAAAACCGACTTTCGGCCGATGGTCCCTGGCGGGTGTCTGGCCGCTCGTGCCGTCGCTGGATCATGTCGGTCCGATGGCCCGCACGCGTGAGGATCTATCGCTTGTGGCCAACGCGCTTGCGCCCGACCTGTCGCCCCGTCCCGCAGCACGGCATGTCGTTTTCGACCCGGATTGGATTGCTGAGTGCGCGGGCGACGTACAGGAAACGTTTGCCGAAACACTGAAAGAGTTGGAACGCAGCGGCATCACGCTGTCCGAAACCCGCCTCCCTGCGCTCGACCGGGTGAGCGGCATTCACAGCACGATCTTCTGCGTCGAGACGGCCGCCTTCTACCGCGGTTCCGTCTTCCCCGGCGCCGAATTGCCGCGAGCGGGGCGGAGTACCATCGATTATGCGGAATCGATCAGCATGTCGGCATATCTTGCCGCTTGCCGCGACCGCCAGCAGATGCGGGCAGCGGTCGATTCGATCCTTGAAGGAGGCACGGTAATCGTAAGTCCCGCGACAGCAATGGCCAAAGCATCGAAAGCCGCGGCAAGCCTGGATGTCGGTGCAAAGAGGCTGGACTTCACCTATGGACTGGTCCGGCTGACCTGCCTCTTCGATCACACGGGTCATCCCGCCGCGGCTTTGCCGGCAAATGGCGGTAGCCTACAGGTCGTCGCCGCCCGAAATGACGACAATGGAGCGTTGACGCTCCCGCTTGTGTAGCGGTGTGCGCCTGGACTCAGCGAGTTGAATAGGTGGTGCCGGCGCCAGTGCCGCTGAATTCATGGTGCAGACCAGCGCCACTTGGCCGTCGAGTTGCGGCAGCCCGGAAATCCATTGAATTTGACGTGCCGCATACCGCCCATCGATGAAACAGCATGACATCGCTTATCAGGTGAATGCGAAGTCGCATCTCTACGGTTACAGTTCAAAATACGGAGAACCTCTGAAGCTTGTTGGCATGTCATCGCCGCTTTCATCAGCAGAACTCATTGGCGAACGGCTATCTAGCCGACGCAGAAACATCTTAATCTCAAAGTGCAAAATTGA
Source organism: Shinella sp. CPCC 101442 (assembly GCF_024704725.1). Classification (GTDB taxonomy): domain Bacteria; phylum Pseudomonadota; class Alphaproteobacteria; order Rhizobiales; family Rhizobiaceae; genus Shinella. Next base: position 255,196 of record NZ_JALIQS010000005.1, read on the forward strand.
AATTTCTGCGGCGCGCTATAAATGCTTATTCGATAGCATAAACGGATGGCTCTGAAGGACTACAATTGTTAGACGCCGAATTGACTGAAACCATTTATGAAGCCGCCTTCTTGCCGGATCTTTGGCAGGTCGTCTTGGAGAAATTGGCAGTCAGGTCGGATTCTGTGGGAGCTGCGATATTTCTATTCGCCCACGGACTTCCCGCAAGAGGAAGAGCGCTTCCCCATCAAGGCGAGATGCTGGCCGAATTTCTCTCGGACAATGAACTGCAGCTTTCTGCTGGTGTGACGCGGATGTGCAGTGTGCAACCGGCAAGTTTCGTCGACGTTGACAGATTTATGATGCCGCACGAGATCGAGACCGACCCCGTGCGCGTCAAATTTCGCGCCATGGGTATAGGAGCGCATCTCTGCACCGCCATACCGATGCCAAGCGGAGAGCTTGGCATCTTCGTTTTGCAGCGCGCCCTCGACAATGGACAGTACGAACGAAGCAACATCGACGCTCTGGATCTGTTGCGACCCCATCTCGCGCGCGCAAGTCTTGTCGCTTCGAGGCTTGGCCTTCAACAGGCGGAGAACACGGTAGCGGCGATGGAAGCCATGGGCCTCCCTGCCGCTGTGCTTTCCTCGCATGGACGAGTGTTGGCCGCCAATTCGCTTTTTGACGGTATGTCATCACTCTTTCTACCGGTTGCTTTCGGTGGGTTGGCGATTTCAGATTCCGCGGCCAATCGACTTTTTCAGTTGGCGATTTCCGCTGCAGGGAGCAACACGGAACCGTTGGTTCGGTCGATACCAGTCACGACAAGGAATGACGGTCCAACGATGATCATTCATGTCCTTCCGCTGAGGCGGGCCGCTCGGGACATCTTTTCCGGCGCTGACATATTGGTCGCCGCGACTTCGGTCGGGAAGAGTGTTTTCAGCCCTTCTGCCAAAGTCTTGAACGCGCTTTTCGACCTCACGCCGGCCGAGGCAAATCTGGCAACTGCACTTTCCGCCGGACGCTCGCTGAAGGAAGCGGCCTTCGAAGCGTCGATCACGGTAAAGTCCGCGCGTACCTATCTCGAACGCATATTTACAAAAACGGGTACCAAACAGCAAAGCCAGCTGGTTGCGCTTCTGAAAAGCGCTGAAACGTTTCGATAATTTTGGGTTTGCATGTTTCCCATGCGCCATAACAGCTACCCAGTGACGGCGAAGATCACTACGGCGCCCGGGCAAGCCAAGTAACAGGCCGCAACTGAAAAAAGCTTCGCCAGTCGTCATTTGCCGACTGTAAAAGCCGATCGTCTGCTTCAACCTGAAAATTGAATAACGCATCGCAGCTCGCGGTCGATGGATCGGCGGCGTGTCTTGCGGGTGTTCGAGCAGGAGAGTGGAAGGCTTTGATCCCGTCCCAAGAAAATGCAGCGGTCGACTGGCCCGAGGAGATTTTTGATATTCCCGGCAGCCACGCGGCCGATTTTGCAGATCTCCCCGCTGTGGAGAGAACACGAGACATGCTTCGCGTGGGGCGAGCCAGAAACGCCGGAATGGCATTGGGGCTTGCAGTCAACCACCTGGCGGGCAAACCCGCATACGATCAGCTCAAATTCAATACATGGTCGAAAGTGCTTATCGGCCAGATCAATCGAGGCCACTACAGGTTCGTCCTTTCCGCGGACGGCAGCGTTGCCGGAATGCTGGGATGGACTTTTGCCGATCGACGAACTGCCGAAGCCTGGCTTCAAGGAAAATCGCAAGCGCGCTCGGGCACCCAGAAGGGCGACTGTATCATAATCAACGTCTGGTCAGCGGACACGCCACGCGCACACAGCCTTCTTCTCAACGCTGCGCGCCAGGTGGCGAGAGGCTGCGAGGCCCTATATTTTAGGCGCGTCTACAATGACGGCCGCATGAGGCCGGCACGGCTTACGATCAATCAGTTCGTCGACCGACATGCCCAGCGCGCGATGGCTCTTTGAGCAAATCCACACAGAACTGGAAGGATGTCCCTCATGGCCGTTATTCATGGCACGAACTCTGCCGATACTCTTTACGGCACTAATGACGCTGATCGCATCATCGACCTCGATGGAAACGACATTGTGTACGCATTTGGAGGAGACGATATCCTCGAATCCGGCTTCGGCGCGGACTGGCTGGACGGCGGGGATGGAATTGATACCGTCGATTTCAGCAGGTACAGCTTCAGCGGCAACATGATCGTCAATCTGGAAACGGGGTATGGCTACGGTGTCAACGCCGAGGGGGATCGCTACGTCAACATTGAAAATGTCATCAGCAGAAACAACGTTTACGAGACCGAAACCATCGTCGGGAACAGCGTTGCCAATTCCATCTGGGGCCTTCGAGGCGACGACTTCATCGAAGGGCGCGGCGGTGACGACAAATTATACGGTGGAGAGCAGAACGACTGGCTGAATGGCGGCACAGGCAACGATTGGCTTTCGGGCGGCTCCGGCGCCGACTATCTGGAAGGAAGTTCGGGAACGGATACCGCCGACTATTCCGATTCGACCGGCAAAGTGACGATCAGTCTCAGTGGCCATTATGGGGTCGGGGCCGAGGCAGAAGGCGACAGACTCTACAACATTGAAAACGTGATTGGCGGCGCCTATGGCGACATCTTGATCGGCAGCACGGCCGGCAATGTGTTGACTGGCGGCGGCGGTGCAGACTTCATCGCCGGGGGAGGTAGCGGCGACACGATGTACGGTGGCGATGGCATCGATACCGTCAGCTATCTCGATTCCCCATCCGGGGTGACCGTCATTTTCAACGGCACCGTGTCCGGGGGCGACGCCCAGGGTGATATCCTTTCCGGATTCGAAAACATAAGCGGCTCCCAATATGCCGACCTGCTTGCGGGAGATGCAGGCGCGAACGATCTGCGAGGCAACGGCGGCGCCGATGAGATCAAGGGAGCGGACGGGGCAGATTTTCTTGTGGGCGGTGCGGGCGTTGATCTCCTTCGCGGCGGCGCCGGTGACGACACCTACATTTACGATAACGAGGATATTTTCGACGAGGGCTACCTCGGCTCTGGCGGTTATGACACGATCCAGGCGATCGCTTCCGTCGATATGAGCAATGCGGCCCGTTTCAAGGGGCAAATCGAAGTCCTGCGTTTGCTCGGTGTGACCAATCTCGATGGCACCGGCAACGGCGACGACAACACCATCTACGGCAATACAGGTGTCAATACGCTGACAGGCGGCGCGGGAAACGACTTTCTCGACGGAGGTGCGGGTGGCGATACGTTACGTGGCGGAAGTGGAAACGATACATATGTGATCGACAGCCTGCTCGATCGTGTCAATGAATCGATAGTCGGCTCCAGCGGCATCGATACTGTGCAGGCAAATTTCGCCTTTTCGCTGGCGAACACGACGGTGATTTCCGGAGCGGTGGAAAACCTGACATTGATCGGCTCGGCGAACATCAACGGTTCAGGCAACGCACTGAACAACGTGATTTATGGCAATTCCGGCATCAATCTCCTGAGCGGCGGCGGGGGCAACGATTTTATTTCAGGCGGTGGGGGTGCGGATACGTTTAGAGGGGGAGCCGGCAACGATACCTACTATATCGACCTCAACGATATCGTTGATGAAAGCATAGCGGGCTCCGGGGGCATCGATACGATCCAGATCGCCGCAACCTACGATCTCGCGTCACCATCGACGACCGTAAAAGGTACCATCGAGAATCTGATCCTGGCCGGCACAGGCAACTTCGATGGTCGGGGGTCTTCGCTCAACAACGTGATAACTGGCAACTCCGGTGCCAATACGTTGTACGGCCGGGCTGGCAATGACATTCTTGACGGTAAGTCGGGAGCCGATGTCATGTATGGAGGCACCGGCAACGATGCCTTTCACGTTTCTGTTGCCGAAGATGTGGTCGTCGAAACCTCTGGTCAGGGGACGGACCGGATCTTGTCGGAAGTCGATTATGTGTTGGCCAGCGGCGTTTCTATCGAAGTTCTATCCACCAGGAGTTATGCCGGCACCGCGGCCATTGATTTGACGGGAAACGAGCTCGCTCAGCGGATCGTCGGCAATGCGGGAGCGAACATTCTGCTCGGCATGGGAGGGGCGGATATCTTGAACGGTGGCCTGGGCGCTGATCGGCTGGATGGCGGATCGGGAGCCGACACCGCTACGTATACCGATGCGGCCAAGGGTGTCACCGCAAATCTCAAAAGCCCGTCCTCCAACACCAACGACGCGAAGGGTGACAGCTATTCTTCCATCGAGAACCTGATGGGAGGCCGTCACAACGATATTCTCGTCGGCAACGACGGGGCGAACACGGTTGCGGGCGGGAAGGGGGACGACCGGATTGCCGGCGGACTGGGCAAAGATGTCCTTGCCGGCAACTCGGGGGCCGATATTTTCGTGTTCAACACCAAGCTCGGCTCCACCAACATCGATACGATTGATGATTTTTCAGTGAAGGACGATACGATCTGGCTTGATGACGATATCTTCACCAAGGCAGGGAAGGCCGGCGACCTTTCTTCGGCCGCTTTCTATATCGGCACCAAAGCGCATGATGCCAGTGATCGGATCATTTACGATAGTTCAAGCGGCAAGCTCTGGTACGACGCCGATGGGACAGGGGCCATAAAGCCCATCCAATTCGCGTTGCTCGACGCGACCCTGAAAATGACGGCCACCGATTTCGACATCATCGCGTAACTGACGCTAAAAAGCCTCCCGCCACCTGGAGTGATAGGGGGCGGCAGCGGGACAACGATCTGCCCCTGCTGTGCTCTCCCAATTGAGTGCTCCCTATCAAATGATAGGGAGCACTCAATTGGGAGAGCTTCCATTCTTGTCAATTGGCTATTCGGCAAAAGGCGGCGGGGATTTGTAGAGACCGGGCCGACAGCCCCGATCAGGAGGTTTGTTGGAGATGCTCGGTCCTGGTGGAAGGTTGAGTGACGGCAGTTCGTTTTCCGCTCTCGCCGCTCTAACTTCGCGGTAAGTGTCAGCCGGCGAAGACGTTGACCGGGAACACGTTTACAGCGGTGGATACGACGAGCGAGGGATGGAAGGCGTGGGTCGGGCGTGACCGCGAGATCATCCGCCACCCGCGATGGATTCCAAAGGTAGCCGCGACTAGGGTCGTGTGACCTTCAACGAACTGAATTTCGCTTTGCTATCTGAGGTATAGCACGCTCAAGGCGATTAGCGGTGCGGCGAGCAGAGAGAATGTTGCGCTTCCAAAGTGCTGATATCCGATCACCCCGAAAACGCCTCCAATCGCAAAAGCAGCAACCGTGGCGAGATGAAGACTTAAACGACGCAGGACCGTCGCCTTTTCGTTGGCCTCGCCGCTCGCAAGCATTGCAAGACCCACACCGATGTCGGTTGCCACGCCCGAGACATGGGTCGTTCTCACACGGCTGCCCGAGATCCTTGTCGAAGCGGCGTTTTGAATGCCCATGGTAAAGCTCAGGAGCCCTACGAGCACCGTACCATTCGACACCTCTGTCGTCCCGACGGAGGTTAGTCCGACGAGTACGAGGATTGCGGCTTCAACGATCAATGTCAGGGCGTAGATATTGCGACGCTGCCGCCTCCTGCCAATCTCGATGAAGACGGAGGCGGTGAAAGCGCCGAATATGAACATCACGACGATCGTGAGAAAGCTGATCGCCACATCAAACTGGGAAACAGCCAAGAGTTCGGACGCCATCGAAATGTTGCCGGTCATATTGGCTGAAAAGAAGTGATAGGCCATGAAGCCTGCGCTGTTAACGCTGCCTGCCACGAGTGACAGAATGGACGCCAGCATCACGTCTATCGCGTGGGTTCTGGTATCGCCTTCATGAACAAGCATATGGGGTTCGCGTGCCTGAAAAAATTGCAACCATGATGATGTGCCGCCTAGTCGGTCCACGATGGACCGAGCTAGGGAGAGAGTCGAGAGCGACGGCAACACGCGCTTCGTCACGCCCGCGAGGCTATGACGGTCAGTGGTGAAGGCGGGCGAGGTGCGAATGTCTGGAGGGCCACGCGGATCTCAGTCGTTCAACTGAACCTCGACGCTGCAATCTTATTGTCGGCGTTATCCGCCCGCCAGCCTCGGCAGAAGATAGATTTCCGCTCCCGTTGGTAGTTCCTTCGACCATGTGTCGCGATAGATCGTCCCGTCTATCGCAACCGCAATCCCTCGATCCATCAGCGGCTCGAGCCCAGGGAACCGTTCGCTCAACCTCTTGAACAGTTCCCTGATGTCTTTTGCCTCGACCTCGACCTTGCTATTGCCCTCGGCCGCTGCGGCGAGGGCACCCCAGAGCGTCACCTCGACCATCGGGCCTCCTTATGCTTCGAGCGCCGCCAGGATCCGCGGCGGCGACATGGGGATATGCTGCATCCGCACACCCACCGCATTGGACACCGCATTGGCCACTGCCGCAAGCGGGGGGACGATAGAGGTTTCCCCGACGCCGCGAACCCCATAGGGATGGTTGGGATTGGGGATCTCCAGAATCTGCGTGTCTATCATGGGCAGATCCGAACATACGGGAATGCGGTAGTCGAGAAAGCCTGCATTCTGCAGCCGGCCATCCTTGCCGTAGATATATTCTTCGTTGAGCGCCCAGCCGATGCCCTGCGCGGCACCGCCTTGGTATTGTCCCTCGACATAGGTCGGATGCACGGCTTTGCCGGCATCCTGCACCACGGTGTAGCGTAGGACCTTGGTGGCCCCGGTTTCGGGATCGACCTCGATATCGCAGATATGGGTCGCGAAGGACACGCCAGCGCCGTCGGCCACGATCTCACTATGACCGGCAATCGGGCCGCCCGTGGTGCCCGATGATGCCGCGATCTCCTTCAGAGACAGATTTGGAAGGTTTCCGTGCGTCTCGCCCTTGGCGACGGCATGGCCCTTTTCCCAGGTCACGTCGTCGACCGGGATATCCCACATCTGTGCCGCACGCGCGCGGAGGATTTTGATTGCGTTGCGAGCGGCGGAGATGGTGGCCATCGAGGACGAGAAGGTGCCGCGGCTGCCGTCCGTCATGTCATTGTAGCCGAGGCTTGACGTATCGGCGATCACCGCTCTGACCTGCGCGTAGTCGATCCCGAGTTCCTCTGCGGCCACCAGCGAGAGCGACGCGCGCGAACCACCCACATCCACCGTGCCGACAGCAAGCGAGACGGTGCCATCCATTCCGATATTCAGATCGGTACATGTCTGGCCCCCGAAGTTGAACCAGAAGCCGCATGCCATGCCACGTCCCTGGTTCTTGCCGAGGGGTGCCTTCATGTGCGGGTGGTTTTTCACGGCTTCCAATGTCGGGCCAATGCCGATCGGGCCATAGACCGGACCGTAAGATGCCTTGGTCCCTTCCTGCGCGGCGTTCTTGATACGGAAGTCCACGGCATCCATGCCGAGCTTCTTGGCAAGTTCATCGATGGCGCTTTCCACGGCAAACGCCGCCATCGGCGCCGAAGGCGCACGATACGCCGCAGTCTTCGGCCGGTTCACCAGCACTTCGTAGCCGACGGTCCTGACATTCTCGAGCTTGTAGCAGGCAAATGCGGTCATGGCGCCGACCTCGGCCCACGATCCGGCATAGGGACCGCACGAGTAGCGAAGCGTCGCATCGGCGGCGATGATCGTTCCGTCCTTCAGCGCGCCGATTTTCACGTCGATCGACGTGGCACTGGTCGGGCCTGTTGCACGAAATACCTCGTCACGCGTCATGACAAGCTTGACCGGCCTGCCGGCCTTGCGCGACAGCGCGAGCGCGACCGGTTCAGCCCACACATGGGTCTTGCCACCGAAACCGCCGCCGATTTCCGACGATGTCACGCGTAGCCTGGAGGCTTCCATACCGAGCAGTTGCGCACAATGCTGGCGATAGACGAAGTGGCCCTGCGTGCAGACCCACAGATCCGCCGTGCCGTCCGAACTGACATTGGCCACGCAGGCATGAGGTTCGATATAGCCCTGATGGGTCTGTTCGGTCTTGAAAGTCCGCTCGACCACGAAGTCGGCCCTTGCCATGCCGGCATCGACGTCGCCATGCCCGAACTGGCTGCGCATCGAAACGTTCGAAGCGCGATCGGGCTTCGGATCGATGCCCGTCGTGATGATCGTTTCATTGATCAACGGAGCATCCGAGGCGAACGCCTGATCAACGTCGGTGACGTGCGGCAGGAGTTCATACTCGACTTCGATGAGCTTGAGCGCCTGCTTGGCGGTGCGTGCATCGATTGCCGCCACGGCGGCCACGGCGTGCCCGTCGTAGAGCGCCTTCCTGCGTGCCATGCAGTTATCGAGAATGTCATACATCGACGCATCGCCATTGGTGAGGTCGGGCAGGTCCGCCGCCGTCACCACGGCCTTTACGCCAGGAAGTTTCTCGGCCTTCGACGTGTCGATCTTGCGAATGAGGGCGTGGGCGTGCGGGCTGCGCAGAATCCGTCCGATCAATTGGCCGGGCATATTGAAATCGGCACCGTAGCGCGCGCGGCCCGTCACCTTGTCGACGCCATCAGGCCGGATGGGGCGCGTGCCAACGGAGGAGAAACTGCGTGCCGCGTGGCTGGGATCAAAAGTCATGGTCATGCTCCTCTCATAACGCTGGCGGCGTCCTGAACGGCACGCACGATTTTGTCATAGCCGGTGCATCGACAGAGATTTCCGGCAAGGCCGAAGCGTATTTCCTCTTCGGTCGGATCCGGGTTCTTGGCCAGCAGATCCTTGGCCGCGATGAGAAAGCCGGGGGTACAGATGCCGCATTGCAAAGCGGCATGCTCGAGGAATTTCTGCTGTAACGGATGGAGCTTGTCGCCCTCTGCCATGCCCTCGACGGTGGCGACCTGACGGCCTTCCGCCTCTGCCCCAAGCACCAGGCAGGAACAGACCAGGCGGTCGTCGAGGATGATGCTGCAGGCGCCGCAGTCGCCCGTGCCGCACCCTTCCTTCACCCCCATGAGCCCCAGGCGTTCGCGCAGCACTTCAAGCAGCGTCTCGTCGGGGTGACAGAGGAACTCGGCGTGATCGCCATTGATTGTCGTCGAAACTGCTATGCCTGCCATCACTTTTGTCCTGCACGTTGATAGGCGGTCAGCGCGACCCGCTTGGCCAGCACGCCCGCGACTTTCCTTCGGAATTCCACAGTGCCTCGCTTGTCGTCTATCGGGCGACAGGCGCCGGAACAGACCTCGGCAAGGCGGTCCAACGTGCTGCCGTCGACGCGGGAGCCAACGAGAATATTGGCCGCCTCTTCGACCAGGAGCACCGTCGGCGCCGCGGCGCCGAGCGCGACGCGCGCCGACACGACGACGCCCCGATCATCGAGCGTGAGATTGACTGCGGCACTGACGACGGCGATGTCCATCTCTGTTCGCGGCGTGAACCGTTGATAGGCGTCGCCCGAATGTGGCTGGCGCTTGCCGAGCAGAATGGCTTCGATGATCTCGCCGGGCGCAAGTGATGTCCTGCCGGGACCGACTGGCACCATTTCGGCCGCGATCGTGCGGGAACCGGCCGGGCCTCTGATCACAGCCTTGGCGCCGGCCGCCGCCAGCGCGGGCACGCTGTCAGCTGCCGGGGACGCATTGCAGAGGTTTCCGACGATAGTACAGCGCCCCTGCACTTGCTTGGAGCCGATCAAGGTCGCTCCCTCGACAACACCCGGCCAAGCGTGCCGGAGGGCTGCATTCTCGCCCAGGACCGCGCACGGCACAGCGGCGCCGATGACGAAACCTTCGTCACTTTCGACGATGCGTCCCAGCGCGTCTATGGCTTTGATGTCGATGATAAGTTCAGGCTCGATAAAGCCGCCTTTCATCCTTACCAGCAAATCGCTTCCGCCGGCCAGGATCGCGGCCTTGCCTGACGCCTCAGCCAGCAGACCAACGGCATCCTCCAACGAACTTGGGCGAATATAGCGCAAAAGGATACTCCTTGTGATGAAGTCGGGTCGGATGCGAATGTCGCAACCCGCTATAACCGATGCTGCGACGATACGAATGTTGCAACCGCTCGACAACGCTATTGGATGCACTGGTTCGATACAAGCCGAGTCCTACATTCCCGATGAGCGACTGGTGTAAGTCCGATGAACATGCGCAGTCTGGGCTAAACACCGGCGGGCTTGCCGATACCGGGGGGCCGGGTTACACGAGACGAGTTCTGCAATGCCGCCCCGTGGCGCGGTGAAGCGATTGCCAAGGTGACGCGCTTGTCCTCTGATGACCCGAAGAATGTCGACGATACCGATCCGCTGATGGTGCGGTCGGTGGAAAAGGCGTTCCGGGTTCTGGAGGCCTTCGACGGCACCAATCGGAGCCTTAGCCTTGCGCAGATCGGCGCGAATGTCGGCCTCGACAAGAGTGCCGCGCAACGCTTTACCCACACGCTGAACAAATTGGGCTACCTGCAAAAGGACCCGGTGACGAAGCGTTTCGAGCTCAGCCTGCGCAGCCTCGAAATGGCGCGCCATTTCATCACCGCCAATCCGCTGGTCAACCAGGCGATGCCCTATCTCCTCCATCTCAGCCGCGAGACGGAGGAAGCTGTCAACCTGACGCTGCCTGACGGTACGGAGATCGTCTTCGCCGCCCGTTTCATGAGCCGGCATATGCTGAACACCGATGTCGTCGTCGGCACGCGCATGCCTGCCTTCTGCACGGCGCCGGGCCGGGCGATCCTCTCCCGCCTGCCGGCCGCGGAAGCCCTGTCGCTCATCGAGCGGTCGCCCTTGCAGGCCTTCACGCCGCAGACGGTGCATACGGTTGATGCTCTGGTCGAGCGGCTCGATGCCGCACGCAATGCCGGCTATGCCACGACCTGGGGCGAATTCTTCCCTGGCGATCTCTCGGTCGCTGCCGCGGTGCTCGATCAGACCGGCCGTCCCGTCGCGGCGGTCAATATCGGTGTTTCCAACGCGCGCTACACGCCCGAAAAGGCGGAAGAGACTTTCGCGCCCCTCGTCGTTGCCGCCACGCGCTCGATCTCGCAGGCCGCTTCCACCTTCTAATTTCGCAAAAGACGACTTTTGAACCTTCGCCGGCCTGCCGGTGAAGGATTTCCTGTGCCGTGAAAAATGCCATTGACAATTTCATGTATTGAAATACGATACGATGTATCACAATACGATACGATGGATCGCATGACAAACTTCATTCTGACAGAGCAGCGCGGCTCCTGCTGCGTGATCACGCTGAACCGCCCCGAGGTTCTCAACGCCTGGCATTCCCAGATGCGCCTTGATCTCATGGCTGCGCTGGATGACGCCGAAGACGACGCCGCCGTCGGTGCGATCATCATCACCGGAGCGGGCGAGCGCGCCTTTGGCGCAGGGCAGGATCTCAACGAGACCAAGACCTTCGACCCCGACCGCGCGGAACTCTGGATCGGCGAATGGGAACGGCTCTACGATCGGATCCGCAGCCTCTCCAAGCCGTTGATCATGGCGCTGAACGGCCTGGCCGCAGGCTCGGCCTTCCAGGTGACCTTGCTCGGCGATTTCCGCATCGGCCATGACGGCGTGAAGATGGGGCAGCCGGAGATCAATTCCGGAATCGCCAGCACGACCGGCCCGTGGATCATGATGGAAATGATCGGGCTTGCGCGCACCACCGACCTGACCCTCAGCGGCCGCATGATGGAGGCCGAGGAATGCGTCGCCATCGGCCTCATCAACCGGATCGTCCCGCGCGAGGAGGTACTGGAAGCATCGCTGGCGCTCGGCGAACAGCTTGCCGCCAAGCCGCGGCTTGCCATGAAGCTCAACAAGCAGCGCTTCCGTGAAGTCACCGAGGCCCGTTTCCGCGACGCGCTTGCAGCCGGCGTGCGCAACCAGCGCATCGCTTATGGCGACGGCGAGCCCAACCGCATGATGGAACAGTTCCTTGCCGCAAAATCCAAGGCGAAATCCGGCTGAGCCGCACCTGCAATCCGCTTTTCAAGATCAATGACTTTTCAGGACTGTAGCGTGGAAGACCAAGGTTTCATTTCTCGTCTGCCGGCCCGGGCCATCGCCTCGCCCGATGCCATCTATGCGACGTTCGACGGCGAGCCGATCACCTTTGCCGACCTGCATCGCAAGTCGGACAGTGTTGCCGTCGCGCTTCGTCGCCTCGGCGTCGAGAAGGGCGATCGCGTCGCGCTGATGCTGCGCAACAGCCCCGACAGCCTCGCCGTGCTGTTCGCCATCGCCAAGTGCGGCGCTGTCTGGGTGCCGGTGAATGTGCAGCTGCGCGGCGACGGGTTGAAATACATCCTGGAACATTGCGATCCGCGCGTCGTTTTCGCCGATCGCGACCTTTTCCAGAATATTTCGGAGTGCGGTGCCGACACCTCGGTATTCCGGCTCGTCGCAGAGGCGGGCGACACGGAATCGCTCGACCGGCTTGCCAGCGGCGATCACGTCTTCGCCGAGCCGCTGCCGTCTGCCGATGACCTTTTCGCGCTGAACTATACGTCCGGCACGACCGGCCGCCCGAAGGGCGTGCGCGTTACCCATCGCATGCTGCGCTATGCGGCGGAGGGCGCGATGCTTTGCTCGGATGCGCGCGATGGCGACGTCTTCTTTGTCTGGGAGCCGCTTTATCACATCGGCGGTGCGCAGCTCATCCCGATCCCGCTGCTGCGCGACGTCACGCTTTCCATGGTGCAGCGCTTCAGCGCCAGCCGTTTCTGGGATCAGGTGCGCGATTGCGGCGCGACGCAGATCCACTATCTCGGCGGCGTGTTGCAGATCCTCCTCAAGCAGCCGGAGAGCGAGCGTGATCGCGATCACAAGGTCCGTGTCGCCTGGGGCGGCGGGTGCCCGCGCGATATCTGGCGCGCCTTCGAGGAGCGTTTTGGCACGCCGCTGCGCGAATGCTATGGCATGACCGAATCCTCCAGTATCACCACGTTCAATGCCGCCGGCGTGCTCGGCTCGGTCGGCACGCCCGTGCCGTGGCTTTCCGTCGAGATTCTCGACGAACAGGGTGCGTCCGCGGCGGCGGGCGTGCATGGCGAGATCGTCGTCCATCCGCGTCAGGCGGGCGCGGTCTTCGCCGGCTATTTCCGCAATGAGGAGGCGACCGCCAGGGCGCTACGGCCGGACGGTTTCCACACCGGCGACCTCGGCATGATCGACGCGGACGGCAACCTCTATTTCCTGGGCCGCCTGACGGACAGCGTGCGGGTGAAGGGCGAGAACGTCTCGGCCTTCGAGGTGGAGCATGTCGCCGGCAGCCACCCGATGGTCGAGGACTGCGCGCTGATCGGCGTCAAGGCCGAGGTCGGCGAACAGGAGATCAAGCTGTTCATCAAGCCGAAGGAAGGGGCCGCTATCGATTATCCGGCCTTCTCCGACTGGCTTGCCCATCGGCTGGCGCCGTTCCAGAACCCGCGCTACCTCGCTCTCGTCGAGGATTTCGAGCGCACGCCGAGCCAGCGCATCATGAAACACCGGCTGCCCGCATCCGTCGAAGGCAGCTGGGACAGACAGCAGCGCACCGGCCGATAAGGTCCGGTCCCGACACGCACCAACCGCATACCCCGAGGGGAGACAGTCAGAATGAAGGCCGCCGTTCTCTACACGTTCAACGAAGACCTCGTCATCGAGGATGTGCCGATCGCCGATCCCGGCGATCGCGAAGTGCTGGTGCGCATCATCGCGACCGGCGTCTGCCACAGCGATCTCAGCGCCGCAAAGGGCAAGTCGCGCCCGAAGCTGCCCGTCATCCTCGGCCATGAAGCGGCCGGCATTGTCGAGCGCACCGGTTCGGCGGTGTCGAAGGTGAAGAAGGGCGATCACGTCATCCTCTCCTGGGCGCCAAATTGCGGCGAATGCTTCTATTGCCACAAGCGCCTGCCGACCATGTGCGACACCTATGGTGACGCTGCAGGCGGCAACACGCTCTGGAACGGCGCGCTCCGGCTCGGCAGTGCGCAGAAGCCGGTCAATCACTTCACCTGCGTTTCGAGCTTTGCAGAGCTCGCGGTCGTGCCGGAAGCGGGCTGCTCCAAGATCGAGGACGACATTCCCTTCGAAGTCGCGGCCCTCGTCGGCTGCGCGGTGACGACGGGTTTCGGGGCGGTGGTGAACGATGCGCGCGTCGAGCCCGGCGAGATCGTCGGCGTCATCGGTGTCGGCGGTGTCGGCATCAATGCCATCCATGCGGCTTCGGTCGCCGGTGCGGAAGCGGTCATCGCCATCGATATCAATCCGGACAAGGAGGCGGTCGCCCGTTCGTTCGGTGCGACGCACTTCCTGAATTCGGCAACGCAGGATGTCACCGCGGAACTGAAGACGCTGAGCCGCGGCCGCGGACCCGACAGCATCATCGACTGCACCGGGCGGCCCGCGGCAATCGCACTTGCCTATGACAGCGTCCGGCTCGGCGGTTCGGTGATTTCCGTCGGCATCGCGGCGAAGGGCGAGATGGTCTCCCTGCCGGCCTCGACCTTGCCCAATACCCAGAAGCGCATCATCGGCAGCAACTATGGCGGCGGGGTTCCGGAGCGTGATTTCGAACGCATCCTCGGCCTCTACCGGGCCGGCCGTTTCGACCTCGACCGCCAGGTCGGCGCACGCGTGCCGCTGGAACAGATCAATGAGGCCTTCCGCTGGCTGGAGCAGGGCGTCCTTGCCCGCACGCTCGTGTGCTTCGACCGCTGAACAACGAAATCGAACGAGACAGATCATGTATCCCGATACCCAACTCTTCATCGCCGGCGAATGGACGAACGGCTCGGATGGCGAAACGCTTGCGGTGCTCAATCCTGCAACCGGCGGTGAAATCGGCCGCGTCGCGAAAGCGACGAGCGCAGACATGGATCGCGCGCTTGCCTCCGCCGCCAAAGCCTTCGAACAGTGGCGCAAGACGACGGCGCGCGACCGTGCAAAAATGCTGCATGCGGCAGCCGACAATCTGCGCGCCCGCATTGAGGACATCGCACCCATCCTGACCATGGAACAAGGCAAGCCGCTTGCCGAGGCCCGGTCGGAATTGCGCAATGCGGATGACGTCATCCGCTGGTTCGCGGAAGAGGCCATTCGCTCCTACGGCCGCATCATCCCGGCGCGCAAGCCCGGCGTACAGCAGATGGTCATGAAGGAGCCGATCGGCGTCGTCGCCGCGTTCACGCCCTGGAACTATCCGGTCGCCCAGGCGATCCGCAAGATTTGCGCGGCTTTTGCCGCCGGCTGCACCGTCATCCTGAAGGCCGCCGAAGAGGCGCCTGCGTCCTGTGCGGCCATGGTCCGCGCCTTTGCCGATGCCGGTTTCCCGGAAGGCGCGATCAACCTTCTTTACGGCGTACCGTCGGAAATCTCCGAATATCTCATTCCGCATCCGGTGATCCGCAAGGTGTCTTTCACCGGCTCGACGCCGGTCGGCAAACATCTGACCGCGCTTGCCGGCGCCCACATGAAGCGGGTGACGATGGAGCTCGGCGGACATGCGCCGTACATCGTCTGCGCCGATGCGGATCTTTCATCCGCCGTTTCGATGCTGGCCGGCCACAAATTCCACAATGCCGGTCAGGTCTGCATCGCGCCGACGCGCGTGCTGGTGGAAGAGCCTGTCTTTGACAATGTCCTTGAAGACTTCGTCAACGCGGCGAAGGCCGTGAGGGTGGGAGATGGCCTTTCCGACGGCATGGACATGGGACCGATGGCGAATGCCCGCCGGCTCGACGCGATGGACCGGCTGATTGGCGACGCCGTCGCAAAGGGCGGCCGCCTGCTGACCGGCGGCAACCGCATCGGCAATGCCGGCTTCTTCTTCGAGCCGACGGTGCTGGCCGATGTGCCGCAGGACGCTGCGATCATGAACGAGGAGCCGTTCGGGCCTGTCGCGGTCGTCAACCGTTTTGCGGGCGTGGATGCGGCGATTGCCGAGGCGAACCGGCTGCCGTTCGGCCTGGCCGCTTATGCCTTCACGCGGTCCCAGAGACATGCGCAGCGTTTCGCCGAAGATATCGAAACCGGCATGCTTTCGATCAACGATTACGGCCTTGCCTATGCGGAAGTCCCCTTCAACGGCGTGAAGGATTCCGGCTACGGCTCCGAGGGCGGTCCGGAGGCGCTGGAGACGTTTCAGACGATCAAGTTCGTTTCACAGACGAATTTGTGAAAATCACTCAAATGAAATCTTGACTTCATTTTTTCACTAGTGTGAAATTCATGTCGAAGTGAACACACAGGAAAGACCCTCTCTGCCATGTCCCAGAACACCTATGCCCTCCCGCAGCGCGCGCCCCTCTATCAGGCGCCGCCGTTCGATTACAAAGCCTTCAGCAAGGTCAGCGTGTTCTGCCGCGTTGACGAAGCGGCAATCCGCGCGGCTTTGCCCGAGCAGTTCGACGTCCGGGGCGACGTGATCGAATTCTTCATCATGGACGTGCCGGCCGGCGGCTCGCTCGGGTCCTATGCGGAAGGCGGCATCGTCGTGCCGATGAGCTATCAGGGTCGCCCGGGCGGTCACGTGCTTTACGAGATCGTCACCAATGACGACTCCATGGCGGTCGGCCGCGAGGTCTGGGGCTATCCGAAGAAGATGGGTGAAGTGGACTGGAAGGCGAGCGATACGGCAATCACGGCCAAGCTCTCGCGCCGCGGCACCTCGCTGATCGAGATCGACTTCAAGGCCGATGGCCCGGCCTTCGAGAAGCCGGCTCTGCATCCGCGTTTTCAGACCCGCATCATTCCCTCGCCGGAAAGTGCGGCAGTCGAAACGCAGATCATCGAGAACTCGCTGGGTCAGTCCGAAACGCTTCGTCATGCCCTCGGAACGGCCGAGATCAAGATCGGCGGCAGTGCCAGCGATCCGTTCTCCGATTTCCAGATCCGCGAGATCGTCGGCGCGGAAATGATCGTCGCCAACTTCGTCCTCGGCTTCGGCAAGATCGTCGGCTGAAGACGGATTAACAGGGAACCGTACACATGATGTGTGCAAAAGCGCCCGAAAAGATGTTCAGACTCGATGAAAAGCGGGTCTTCATCACCGGTGGCGGTGGAGGCATCGGCCGCGCTGCGGCACTGATGTTCGCGGCTTTCGGGGCGCATGTGGTGGTTCTCGACCGGGATCGGACGGCGGCGGAAGCCGTCTGCCGGGAGGTGCAGGAGGCTGGCGGTGCGGCGACAGCCTCCGCCCTCGACGTCACCGACGAGGCCGATGTTCTGGCTGTTTTCGCTGCTGCGGAACAGGAAGCCGGCGGCCTCGACATCCTCGTCAACAATGCAGGCATCTCGATACGCCGTCCAGCGACCGAACTTGCGATCGAAGACTGGAACAGCGTCGTCTCGGTCAACCTGACGGGCATGTTCCTGTGCTCACGGACGGCTGCCCGCTCCTGGATCGCTCGCGGCATTCCCGGGGTGGTGATCAACACGGCCTCGATCATGAGCTACTCGGGCGGCGGCCTCCATCCGAATATCTCCTACCAATCGACCAAGGCCGGCGTGGTGAACCTCACCCGGACGCTGGCCGTCGAATGGGCCGACAACGGCATTCGCGTCAACGCGGTGGCGCCGACCTGGGTTCGTACGCCTCTGATCGATCATTTGATGGCCGATAGGGCGCAGATGGAAAAGATCCGCAGCCTGACGCCGCTGAAGCGCCTGGCCGAACCGGACGAAGTGGCCTCCGCCATGATTTTCCTGGCTGGCCCGGCCTCGGCAATGACCACCGGCCATGTGCTGGCGGTGGACGGTGGTTATCTCGCGAAATGAGGAGGATGAAGGGAAACTTCAGGTAGTCGCACGCCTGGTCACTGTCGTGAAGAATGTATCTAATAATTTCACGCATGCGTTGCCCGGACGGGAGTTCCGTGCAACGAATCTCAACGAGCAAAAGGGGAACCAAAATGAACAGAACCCGTATACTTCTTTCCGCTGCAACCCTCCTCTTCGCCTCCGGCGCCATGCCGGTGCTGGCGGATGACGTCGTGCTGGGCGGCAGTGCGCCGATGTCCGGTGCGCAGGCCGAGTTCGGCCAGTCGCAGATCGACGGTGCCCAGCTCTATTTCGACCAGCTCAACGAGAAGGGCGGCATCAAGGGCAACAAGGTGGTCTTCCGCCCGCTCGACGACCGCGCCGACCCGCGCCAGGGCACGCTCGTTGCCCAGCAGTTCTGCGACGACAGCGCCGTCATCGGCGTCATCGGCCACATGAACAGCGGCGTCACCATGCCGGCCCTCGATATCTACTCGGAATGCGGCATGCCGCAGGTCGTACCCGCCACGAACCCGGAACTCATGCGCATGGGCTTCAAGACCGTCGTACGACCCGTCGCCAACGACTTCGTCCAGGGTGCGCTGCCGGCGAAATACGTCACCGGAAAGCTTGGTCTGAAGAATGCCGTGCTCGTGCACGACAAGACCGTCTTTGGCCAGGGTATCTCCGGCGTGTTCAAGGACAATTTCGAAGCCGGCGGCGGCAAGGTCTCCGGTACCTACGGCACGAACCCCGAGGACGTGGACTTCTCGGCGCTGATCGCCTCGATCAAGCTGGAAAACCCGGATGTCGTCTATATGGGTGCCGGCATGCCGCAGCTTGCTCTTTTCCTCAAGCAGATGCGCGAGCAGGGCCTGAAGGCCCAGTTCATCGGCCCCGATATCGGCTTCACCGTCGATTTCATCACGCAGGTCGGTGCGGCCTCCGCCGAGGGCGCGCTGATGACCTTCCAGCTTCCGCCCTACGATTCCTCGCCGGAACTGAAGGATTTCTCCGATCGCCACCAGGCACGCTTCGGCCGCGCACCCGGCCCCTATGCCTCGCTCGGCTTCGCCAATGCGCAGGTGATGGCGGCCGCCGTGGAAAAGGCTGAAAGCCTGGACCGCGAAGGCGTTCTCGCGCAGTTGCATGGCGTCACGGTCGATACACTTCTCGGCCCGGTCGCCTTCGACGAGAATGGTGAAAACACCACCGCGCCGATGTACCTCTACGTCGTCAAGGACGGCAAGTTCGAGCTGATCAAGCAGTAATCAGCGAGACATTTGTTCAACGGGGCCGGCGCAGTCCGTGCCGGCCCGTCGTCACAAAGGCGATCCCCTTGTTCGACTATTTTCTTCAACAGCTGATCTTCGCGCTCGCCATCGGAGCGATCTACGGATTGATCGCCCTCGGCTACACGATGGTCTACGGCGTGATGCGCCTGATCAACTTCGCCCACGGCGAGTTCTTCATGCTCGGCCCGTATATCTACACGTTCCTCTTCAGCGGCCTCCTTGGTCTCGGCGGCCTTGCCCCGGTGCTGGATTCCGCCATCGCCATCGTCGCGAGCTTCGTGATCGTCGGCCTGCTCGGCGTGGCGATTGAGCGTTTCGCCTATCGGCCGCTGCGCGCCTACGGCCGCCTTGCGCCGATGCTGAGCGCGCTCGGCATGTCCATCGTGCTGCAGAGCGCGGTGCGTGTGACGGTCGGCCCGCAGCCGGTGCATTTCCCGGCGATCGTGGAGAGCACGCCGATCGATGCGCTCGGCGGCATGGTAACGACGGTACAGCTTGGCATCCTCGCTGCCGCCGTCCTGCTGATGGTCGGGCTCGCGCTCTTCGTCAACGGCACGCGCCTCGGCATCTGGATCCGCGCGGCGTCCGAAAGCTGGACGACGTCGAGCCTGCTCGGCATCCGCGTCAACCGCGCCGTCAGCCTCGTCTTCTTCATCGGCCCCGGGCTCGGTGCCATGGCCGGCATCATGTACGCCTCCTATTACGGCATCATGCAACCGACCATGGGCTCCGTCATCGGCCTGAAAGCCTTCACGGCGGCCATTCTCGGCGGCATCGGATCCATTCCGGGCGCCATGCTCGGCGGTTTCCTGCTCGGTGCGATCGAGGTCTTCGGCACGGCCTTCCTGCCGATCCTCTCCTTCGGCTATATCGGCACCGAATATCGCGATGTCTTCGCCTTCGCCGTCCTCATCCTCGTTCTTCTGTTCAAGCCCGCCGGCCTGCTCGGCGAGACCGTCTCGGAAGAAACGACCGTCGCAAAGAAGGATTACTGACCCATGGGGAATTCGGTGATCGTCCGGCGGCTCGGCCTTCTCGCAGTCCTCGCGCTTTGCGTGGTTCTGCTGGCGCTGGTGCCGTACCTTCCGTCCTACTACGTCCGCGTCGCGGACAGTATCCTGATCTACATCATCCTCGCTGTCGGCCTGAACCTCGTGGTCGGCTATGCGGGTCTGCTCGATCTCGGCTTCATCGCCTTCTACGCGGTGGGCGCCTATGCCTATGCCCTGCTTGCCAGCGGGCAATTCGACATCCATCTGCCGTTCATCGTCGTCCTGTTCATAGGTGCTGCGGCCGGCGCCATAGCTGGGGTCCTGCTCGGTTTCCCGGTACTGAAGCTGCGCGGCGACTATCTCGCCATCGTCACGCTCTCCTTCGGCGAAATCATCCGCATCGCCATCAACAATGCCGATGAGCTGACCAACGGTCCGCAGGGCATTGCCGGCCTCGACAGGGCGAGCCTCTTCGGCCTGCCGCTGACCAGTCCGGTGCATTTCTACTGGTTACTGCTCGTGCTGACCGTCATCGTCTGCGCCGGCGTCTACTACATGGAACGCTCGATCCTCGGCAAAGCCTGGAGGGCGCTGCGCGAGGACCAGGACGTGGTGCGCGGCCTCGGCATCAACACGACGACGCTGAAGCTGCTGGCCTTCGCGCTCAGTGCGGCGATCGGCGGGGCAGGCGGGGTGATCTTCGGCGCGTTCCAGCGCTTTGTCAGCCCGGAAAGCTTCACCTTCCAGGAATCGCTGCTCGTGGTCCTGATCATCATCATCGGCGGCGTCGGCAATATCGTCGGCGTCATCGCGGGGGCGGTCGTCCTCGTGATCCTGCCGGAAATCCTGCATTTCGCCGCGCAATACCGCCTTCTGATCTACGGCGTCGTCCTCGTGACCGTCATCGTGCTTCGCCCTGGCGGCCTCGTTTCGCCCCGCTTCAACCTCGGCTTCATCATTCGAAAGGTCCGGACCCTATGGCTCTCGCCCTCGAAAACGTAAGCAAGCACTTCGGCTCGCTCGTCGCGATCCGGAACCTGTCGCTGTCCTTCGACGTCGGTTCGATCTACTCGATCATCGGGCCGAACGGTGCCGGCAAATCGACCGTCGTCAACATGATCGCCGGCTCCTATTCGGTGACTTCAGGCACGATCCGGCTCGGTGCGACGGCGCTTAACCGGTTGCCCAAGCACCGCATCGCCCAGCTCGGCGTGTCGCGCACCTACCAGAACCTCCGCCTCTTCGACGGCATGACGGTTCTGGAGAATCTCGAGGTCTGCTTCTTCCCGCAGTCGTGGCTGACCTTCCTCACCGGTGCGAAACGGCTGAGCAAGGCCGAACGGCTCGATATCTGCCACGCCTGCCTTGCTGAATTTCATCTGTCGGATGTGGCGGATGTTCTGGCCGGTGACCTGCCTTACGGCCGGCAGAAAATCCTCGAGCTGGCACGTGCCTTCGTCACGCAGGCACCGATCGTGCTGCTGGACGAGCCGGCGGCCGGTCTCAACCATACCGAAACGAAGGACATGGCGGCGATGATCGCCGGCCTGAAACGTGAAGACCGCGCGATCATCCTCGTCGAGCACGACATGGACATGGTGATGTCCATTTCCGACCGGATCGACGTCTTGAACTATGGCGAGCTGCTTTGCTCCGGCACGCCGGATCTGGTGCGCACGAACGAAAGAGTGCAGGAGGCCTATCTTGGAACCACGGAAGAACTCGACGACATCCGCAAGCTTGCTCAAAGTCGCCGGGCTCAAGGCGGGCTACGGGCGAACGCAGGTATTGTTCGGCATTGATCTGGAAGTTCGCGCCGGCGAGATCGTCACGATCATCGGCGCGAACGGTGCAGGCAAGACCTCGACCCTGCGCTCGATTTCCGGCCTGACGCAGATCTATTCCGGCGAGATCGAATTCAAGGGCCGGCCGATCAAGGGCCTGCCGCCGGAAGAGATCACCCGTCTCGGTCTCGCCCACTGCCCGGAGGGCCGCCAAATTCTCCAGCGGCTGACGGTCGAGGAGAACCTGTTGGCCGGCTACATCCCTGGTCGCGGGCGCAGCTTCGACGAGATTCGGACCCAGGTCTACGACATGTTCCCGATCCTCAAGGAGAGGCGGAATTCGCTGGCGAGCCGCATGAGCGGCGGCCAGCAGCAGATGCTGGCGATCGGCCGCTCGCTGATGGCAACACCCGAGCTGCTGATGCTGGACGAGCCTTCGCTCGGCCTGGCGCCAAAAATCATCAACCAGATCTTCGAGATTATCATCACGCTGTCGAAGTCCGGCATCAGCCTCATCGTCGTCGAGCAGAATGCGGCGGTGGCGCTGGAAATCGCCGACTATGCCTATGTGATCGATGCCGGCCGCTGCTCGGTGGAGGGGGGCGCAAACAACGTGCTCAACGATCCCGATCTCAAGGCTGCCTATCTCGGCGCCTGACCGGGGATTTCAGGAGGAAACATGTCCAAAGCCGAGACATCCATCCTGATCTCCGGCGCGGCCTCCGGGATCGGGCGGGCGACGGCGCTCCGCCTTGCGAAAGACGGCGCTGCGCTCACCCTGTTCGATCGCAATGCGTTGGCGATGGCTGAGGTGGCAAGTGCCTGCCAAATCGAGGGAGCGGCGGTCATCGCGGTGGCGGGCGATGCCTCCTCGGATGCCGACGTTGGCGCTGTGGTTGGCCGAGCCGTCGAAACACACGGCTTTCTCTCCGGCGTGGTTGCCGCAGCCGGCGTTGCGCGGAAAGGCGACGTCACGACGCTGACCGACGAGACCTGGGAGATAACGCTGGCTGTGAACCTCACCGGCCCCTTCCTGCTGGCGCGGCATGCGGTTCCGCATCTGTTGCACAACCCGGCCTCCGCCTTTGTCGCGGTCAGCTCGGATTCTGGCGTGCGAGGCTCGCGTGGTTATGCCGCCTACAGCGCGTCCAAGCATGGCGTGGTCGGGCTGATCCGCTGCATGGCGCTCGACCATGGCCCCGAAGGTCTGCGCAGCAATGTCGTCTGCCCGAGCTTCGTCGACACGCCGATGGCCGACGGTCTCCTGAAGGAAGGCGGCGGCTACGACCGCGCCTTTTACGAGCGCCGCGTGCCGCTCGGCCGTTTCGCCCGGCCGGACGAAGTGGCCGATGCCATCGGCCATCTGCTGTCGCCGCAGGCGAGTTATGCCAACGGCATGGTCTATATGCTGGACGGCGGCACCACGGCGGGAACGTTTGGCTGACATGGCCCGGTAGATGGGGACAACCGGCCCGGCGTTGATTGCAATCTAAGGCTGGCGTTGACTTCGATGAAGTGTTTGATCAATTCCATCATTCAAGTGAATTTATCAGGTTATGTTCGATGTCCAATTCTGTTTTTGAAGCCCCGACGCCCGATCATGTGGGGAAGACGCTGCGTGAGCTTCGACGCTCTCGGCGCATCACCATTCAGCAACTTGCCGAGGGGCTGAACCGCTCGACGGGCTATGTCAGCCAGCTCGAACGCGGCCTGTCGCAGCCGACACTGAAGGATCTCTACGCGGCCTGTACGATCTTCGGTGTGCCGATGAGCTGGTTTGTCGATCTGGAAGAGAAGCAGCCGGAAGCCGAGCGCGAAAAGGATATCGTCGTTCGCAGCGGGCAACGTCGCTTCATGCTGCATCGGGGTGCACGAACAGAACTCCTGACGCCGCAGCTCGATTCCGATGTCGAATTCATGATGTCGACCTTCGAACCTGGCCTTGAGACGGAACCCAAGAACGTTCCGACGTCAGGCGCCGAATATGGCTACATCCTCAAGGGGCGTCTGGAACTCTGGGTGGATGAAGAAAAGTTCGAGCTCGTCGAGGGCGACAGCTACCGCTTCAACCGCTCGTCGACCTATCGCTCCCACAATCCCTCGAAGACGGAACCGACCATCATCATCTGGGTCGGCGTTTACAAGTAGATCACGGCAGGCGGGCACGCATGGCATCTTCCCTTTTCGATCCCTCGGCATTTTCGGGCAAGGTCGCCTTCGTTTCGGGTGCCGCTTCGGGTATCGGCGCTGCGACCGCCCGTAGACTGGCCGATCTCGGTGCAAAACTCGTTCTCGCCGATCGGGACAAGGTACGTCTCGACGCCTTCGCCGAAACACTCTCACCGGAGAACGTGCTGGCGGTCGAAGTCGATGTCACGGCGATCGCCAGCGTGGAAGCCGCAATCGTGCGTGGTGTCAGCGAGTTCGGCGGCCTCGATCTCGCCGTCAATTCCGCCGGCATCGACCTGCCGCGCTGCGAGACGGCGTCTTATCCGTCTGAGCAATGGGACAGGATCATAGGGGTCAACCTGACCGGCGTCTTCAATGCGGTCCGGCACCAGGTTCCGGCCATGCTGGTGCGTGGCGGCGGATCCATCGTCAATGTCTCTTCCATCATGGGGTTTCGCGGCTTTGCCGGCCAGCCGGCGTACACGGCTGCCAAACATGGTGTCATCGGCCTGACCAAGGCGGCCGCACTCGACCATGCTGCGCAAGGCATCCGCATCAATGCCGTTGCGCCGGGCTTCATCGACACGCCGTTGCTCGGCCATCTGAGCGACGAAAAGCGCCAAGCCGCAGCCGCACTTCACCCGATGCAACGGGTTGGGCAGGCGGATGAGATTACCAATGTCATTCTCTTCCTGCTCTCGGATGCCGCGTCCTTCGTTACGGGCACATGTTTTGATGCCGATGGAGGATATCTGGCGAAATGATTGCCATGGGTTCATTCCGGGATAAGTGGGTTCCGGGACGATTTGGCGATGTATGTCGAACAATGTTGTTTCGCTATAGCCGGGTCGAGTTTTTAACTTTTTTCACACAATGAGACCGGGCCTCCGGTTAGATCGCCACCAATACCGACAACCCGAGTTATCGAGGATCCGCATCATTCGGTGTGGCCGATGAACAGTGCGAAACGTTCCCCTCCCGGGAGTTTTCTGGCTATCTGCCGCTACTTGGGGCATGCCCGTAGCGTTTCTTGAAAGCGTTGGAGAAGTACTGACTCGAATTAAAGCCGCAACTCAATGCGATCTCGGTGACGCTTGTATTGTGTGGTTCCTGGAGGAGTCGGGAGGCCTGCTCCAGGCGTAGATGCTGAAGATACTGGCGCGGCGCCATATTCGTGAGCTTCTTGCAGTAGTCGGCAAAGCGCGTGCGCGAGAGTCCGCATTCCTCGGCCATACCTTCAAGCGACCAATCCTCTTCCAGCGCATAGGCGAGCCGCCGCAGGAAGATCGCGACTGTGTGCTGCGAGGTTGAAAGATCGGGGTCGAGCGTCGGCGCCTGTTCGCCCATCCGGTCGACCAGGCTGAGCATCATGGCGTTGATCGCCACCTTCAGGCGCGTTTCTCCGTCCTGTGGGCTGCGGTCGAGCAGGATGGACGGGATCGCCTCGAAGGCGCGGCAGAGTTCAGCGCCGCCGTCCCAGACCGGCTGGTTGTTCTGCGTCAGGATTTCGCCGAGCCGTTCGGCCTCGTCCTGCGAGAGGACAAGCCAGTCCGGCCACTCGGGCCTCTCACTCGGTCGGCGCAGGCCCGCATCGAGGATGATCCAGAGGAGCCGGCTTGGACCAACATTCGGGTTGCCGATGGCGTGCAGCTGCCACGGGCGGATGACGATGAATTGGCCCTGCTTGAGCGCATAGGTTCGGTCGTCCACCACCAGATCGAGGCTGCCACGCGCCAGATAGGCGATCTTGAAGCCTTCGTTGCAGTGCCGGCCGAGTCCCCAGGACTGGCTGTGGCGCGCATCCCAGAAGCCGACAGTGCGGATACCCGGCAGGCGTTCGCCGAGCGAAATGCCGGGATAGCTGCCGCGCGTCCAGGCGTGAAGCTCGACCTCACCCTGCCGGGCGGCGGCCTGCAACTCCTTGCAATTGTCCGCATACATGACGGAGTCGGGCTGACGGAAGACCGAAGGTCGGCAATCGGCTGGGGATATTACGGCATGTCTGTTCACTTCGCGCCTCCCAACACAAAATGACTTAAGAAATTTACCACTGTTGTCGTCCGCAAGAATTGCCGAGTCAAGCCTGCCATTGTGACTTCGTTGCGGATGGCACGAAGGAGACGTGTCGGCGCAGCGAAGGGGAGGACACCAGTGAAGGTCGCATTCAACCTGCTCGTCATCGGCGCCGACATCGGCCTGCATCACGCGCGCCAGCTCGAGCGGCTGAAGGCACTCGGCTATGACGCCGTGGAAATCCCCGTGTTCTCCGGTAACGAACAGCATTATACGGCGCTCGGCCGGCTGCTTGGCGATGTTGGTCTCGTCGCCGGTGCGGCCGCCGTCGCGACACCCGAGGCCAATCCGGTGAGTGCGGATGTGGCCGTGCGTGCAAAGGCGCGTGATCATCACCGCTGGATCGTCGACTGCACGGCGGCGATGGGTGGCGAGATCATTGCAGGTCCGCTCCATTCGCCCGTTGGCGTCTTTACCGGTTTCGGTCCGACGCCCGAAGAATTCGACCGCTGCGTCGAAGCGATGCGCGCGATGGCCGACTATGCGGCGCCCGCCGGCATTCGCATTTCGGCGGAGGCCGTCAACCGTTTCGAATGTTACATGATGTCGACCATCGCTCAGGCGTCCGCGATACACCGCGCCGTCAATCACCCCAATTATGGTTACATGTTCGACACGTTCCACGCCAATATCGAGGAAAAGGATCCGCCGGCGACCTATGAGCGCTACCACGGCGAGATCAATCATTTCCATGTCTCCGAAAACGACCGTGGCGTGCCCGGTTCCGGCCATGTGCCATTTGCGGCGCATTTCGATGCGCTGCGCCGCTGTGGTTATGATGGCTGGCTGACGGTCGAATCCTTCGGTCGTGCCCTGCCGGAGCTTGCCGGCGCGACGCGTGTCTGGCGCGACCTGTTCGACGATCTCGACAGCCTCTTTGCCGAAAGTGTCGCCTTCATCCGCCGGGAATGGGCCGCGGCTGGAGAGCGGCTGGCATGATGGCCGTTCCCGCTCTCAGCATGACCGGTATCAGCAAGGTATTTCCGGGTGTTCGCGCGCTCGACGGTGTCGATTTCGAATGCCTGTCGGGCGAGGTCCACGCCATCTGTGGCGAAAACGGCGCTGGCAAGTCGACGCTGATGAAGATCCTCGGCGGCAGCTACCGGCCCGACGCCGGCACCATTCAACTCGCCGGGCAGGCCGTAAGATTCACGCACCCCCGGCAGGCGGCGGAGGCTGGCATCGCGATCATCCACCAGGAACTCAGCCTTCTGCCCCATCGCACGGTGGCGGAAAACATCTTCATGGGGCGGGAGATCGCCCGGCGTGGCCTTCTGGACAAGGCAGGGATGCGCAGGAAAGCCGCGGCGCTCCTTTCCCGCATCGGCGCGGCGATCGATCCGCAGGCGCTGGTTTCCTCGCTTTCCATCGCGTTGCAGCAGCTGGTCGAAATAGCCAAGGCGCTCCTCATGGATGCGCGCATCCTCGTCATGGACGAACCCACGGCCGCACTCGACGAGCGCGATAGCCGCGCCCTTCTCGGGCTGGTCGAAGGGCTCAGGCGCGAGGGCGTATCGATCATCTATATTTCCCACCGCATGCCCGAGGTCATGGCCATCGCCGACCGCATCACCATCCTCAAGGACGGCAAGAAGGTCTGGACGCGGCCATGCGATGCCGCCCCTATCGATGAGATCGTGCGCGCCATGGTCGGTCGCGATCTCAAGGATTTTTATCCCGCCACGCCCGTTTCCGCGCCGGGCGAGGTCCTGCTTGCCGTCGAGGGCGGGACGAATGCCGGCTTGCGCGACCTCACGTTCGAGGTTCGGGCCGGTGAGATCATCGGTGTGGCGGGCCTTGAGGACTCCGGCAAGGGTGCGCTGGCGCAGGCGCTTGTTGGGGATGTTCCCTTTACGGGTGGTGCGGTCACGCTGCGCGGCAAGCGGATTGCGCTTCGCACGCCGCGGCAGGCGACAGCCGCCGGCATCGGCTACCTGCCGGGCGACCGCAAGAGCGAGGGCCTGGCGCTGCGCCAGTCCGTGCGCGACAACGCGCTCCTGACGCTGCGTTCCTTGATGGGCCTTTTCACGCGGCCGCAACAGGGTGCTCTGGCGCATGACGTCATCGACGAAAGGCTGGGCGCGATGGATGTGCGTGCGGCGGATTTCGGCCAGGAGATCGGCACGCTCTCGGGGGGCAACCAGCAGAAGGCGATCATCGTGCGCTGGCTGGCCCAAGCGTCCGATATCCTCGTCTTTGTCGAGCCGACGCGCGGCATCGACATCGCGGCCAAGGCGGCGATCTACGAGACGATGCGCGCTTTCGCCGACTCCGGCCGCGGCATCGTCGTCATCTCCTCTGACATGCCGGAACTGATCGGCATCGCAGACCGCGTGCTGGTCATGCATCAGGGCCGTGTGTCCGGCGCAGTGCCGCGAGGAGCGAACGAGGAGGACATCATGCATCTCGCCCTTGGCCTTGCGGATGCACCGCGTGGGGAGGCCGGCGCATGACGACGAACATAGCAAAGCCGAAGCCGGCTATTCCTGATCTGCCTGTCGCCGTCCTGCTTGCGGGGCTCTCGATCGGGTTCTTCGCCGTCGTGGCGCTTGTCACCGGCGAAACCGCGCAACTGAGCGGGGAGGGCATTGCCGGCCTGCTCCAGCGTATGGTTGCGCTCGGCCTTGTCGCGCTCGGCCAGACCTTCGTGATCCTTGTCGGTTCGATCGATCTCTCCGTCGCCGCGCTGATCAGCGCCGTCGCGGTTCTTGCCTCGCATGTCATGCAGGGCGACCCGGCGATGATGTTGCCGGCGGTCCTGCTGTGCCTCGGTTTTTGCGCCGTGGTGGGTTTTGTCAACGGCGCGCTGGTGGCCTATGGCGGCATCAATCCACTGATCGTGACACTTGGAACCGGCCTCATCATCCAGGGCGTGCTCGCCGCCTCGTTCGGTGTCCTGCAGGGGGCTGTTGCGCGGGAGTTCCAGGTCATCGCCTATGGCAGTGTGCTGGGCGTGCCCTACTCGCTGCTGCTGCTCGCTACGCTATCGCTTGCCGCCGGTTTCGTGCTCGATCGCACGCTTTTCGGCGCACGGATCTATGCGGTCGGCGGTAACCCCGACGGTGCGCGGCTTGCCGGTATCCGCACGGAACGGGTCATTCTCTCCGCTCATATGGTTGCCAGCCTCTTTGCCGGTGCGGCAGGGCTTTATCTCGCCGCGCGGCTGCAATCCGGCACCCCGTGGATCGGTCGCGACGGCATCTATGATCTCGAATCCATCGCCGTCACGGTCATCGGGGGCACGATCCTTGCGGGCGGCAAGGGGGGCGTTGCGGGCACACTCGCCGGTGTCCTGCTCTTTGCCACCCTCGATGCGGGTTTCAACATGCTCGGCATCGATGCCTTCCTGAAACAGGTTCTGCGCGGAGCAATTGTGATTGCCGCTGTCGCGGTCCATGCCGTTCGGACAAAGGGGCATGTCGCATGATGACCGTTCCGCAGACTTCCGCCTCCCTGCGCCGCCCGGCGCGCATCGCCATCAATGCCGGTCTCGTGATCTTCATCGCGCTTTATGCGGCCATCGGTTTTCTCCAGCCGAACTATCTGGAGCCGGGTCTGTTCATGAATTTCCTGCGGCGGGCGGCACCGCTCGTCATCCTCGCCTGCGGGCAACTCTACGTCATCCTGACGGGCGGTTTTGATCTCTCCATGGGCGCGGTTGCGACGCTCGTGGTGTTGGCTGCGTCGATCCTCATAAATGGCGACCCTGACACGACATGGGCGGTCATCGGCGCGCTCTATGTCATGGGCGTCTCCATCGGCCTGGTGAACGGCTTCGTAGTGGCCTTCCTCAAGGTTCCCTCGATCATCACGACGCTCGGCACGATGCTGCTCGTCAACGGGCTGGCGCTCGCCTGGTCCGGCGGGGCGGCGCGCGGCGATCTACCGGACAATTTCCGCAACCTCGGACGGCTCGTCTGGCGCGACGTTTCCGTGATCGGAACGCTGCCACTGGCGGCGGTGGTTCTCGCCGGCTTCGTGGCGCTGGCTTGGTTCGGACTTAACGGCACCGTCTATGGCAAGCGGGCGCTCGCCGTCGGGGATAATCCGCGGGCTGCGGAGCTTGCCGGAACGCCTGTCGCGGCAACACGCATTCTTGCCTTTGTCGTTTCAGCGGTTTCGGCCGTGACGGCGGGCATTCTGCTCGGCGGTTTCTCCGGCGTCTCCGTCAATGCGGGTGAAGGGCTGGAATTGCAGGCGATCGCCGCGTGCGTCATCGGCGGCGCGCAGCTCCTTGGCGGTCGAGGTTCCGTCTGGAGCGCGGTCTTCGGCGCGCTCAGCCTCTTCGCGCTCTTCACCCTGCTCAATCTCCTGGGCCTGCCGCAGGCGCTGCGTGACAGCATTCAGGGGGTGATCCTGATCGCGGCCGTCGGCGCCAGCATGTGGCGCACCCGCCGACGAAACTGAACCCGACATTCGACATCAACCGCCGGCGCGGCCGGCTTTCTGGAGGAGGAAGACATGACTATGAGGACACTACTGGCGACGACGGTGGCGCTCACATTCGCCGGTCAGGCGCTGGCGCAGGATTTCAACGATCCGGCCGAGTTCAAGAAGCAGCGCGAGCAGCTTTCCATGACGCCGCAGGGGCCGGAGGGGCAGCCCTGGGCGCAGCATCTCGGGGACGGCATGGTCGATACGGCGAAATACAAGAAGGACGGCCAGGTCACGCTCTGCTTTTCCAATGCCGGTGTCTTCAACCCCTGGCGCGTGGTCGGCCTCAACAACCTCAATGCCGAGGCCGAACTGCACAAGGATCGCCTCCAGCAACTGATCGTCGTCGATGCCGAGGGCAAGGACGACAAGCAGATCTCGGATATCGAGGCCCTCGTCAGTGGCGGCAAATGCGACGCGCTCATCGTCTCGCCCAATACGACGGCGGCGCTGACGCCGGCCGTCGAGGCGGCCTGCGCCAAGCTCCCGGTCATCGTCTTCGACCGCGGCGTCAACACCAGCTGCCCCGTGACCTATATCCACCCGGTCGGTGGCTACGGCTTTGGCATCACCTCGGGCGAGTTCATTGCGAGCAAGCTGAAGAAGGGCGACAACGTGCTTGCGCTACGCATCATGCCCGGCGTCGACGTGCTGGAAACCCGCTATTCGGCAGCCAAGAACATCTTCGATGAAGCCGGCATCAATGTGGTTGGCTCGGAATTCACCGGCAGCGACCGGGCGAAGACCAAGTCCGTTGTCGAGGACTACATCAATCGCGGCGAGAAGATCGATGCGGTCTGGATGGATGCTGGAGATACGGCAACGGCTGCACTGGAGGCCTTCGAGGATGCGGGCCTGCCCTATCCGGTCATCAGTGGCGAGGATCAGCAGGACTTCCTGCGCAAATGGCAGTCGGAAAAGCTGACGGCGATCGGCCCGTCTTATCCGACCTACCAGTGGCGCACGGCCGTCATTGCCGCCCTCGACGTGCTCGACGGCAAGCAGGTTCCCGGCCCGGAATGGGTCCTCCCGCAGCCTGCTATCACCGAGGATGTGCTCGCCAAATACATCGACGAGCGCATGCCGCCGCTGCACTACAGCCTTTGCGGTTGCCAGGAATTGCCGGGATATCCCGAGCGCTGGGGCGGAAAGTAACCAAGCATGTCACCTCGGAGGGGCAAAGTTCCCTCCGAGGTGAGGCGAAGCATTTAGCGGTGGAAGCCAACCCGATGTTGGACACGTCGCTGCGTGCATCGTTTTAAGATCATCGCATTTTCTGTGGATACGCCACGAGCTCGATTTCTTTCAGTGTCCGATTTCTTAAAGAAATTGTCAGGTATAAATCTGATGATTTCTAGGTTCTGCAAATTCACTGAGTTTTGTGTTTTCTGTTTTTCGCAGGATTTCTGCGCTCTTGTCGTGCCAATTGCCGCTGTGTCTCAGAAGGTTGTTCCGCCAGTCAAAAGTTTTGAACCGTTGGTTGGCGGTTTGTTGAGAGTTGTTCGCCGGTCTCAGTTGGTTTTGAGCGTGACGTCGCGTGGAGCAGCTCCGCCATGGCGCACGGATCACATATTTATCAAACGCTTAGATGAAATGATAAACGCGCCGCAGGTTTCAATCCCTTCAAAAGCAAGCCCTGCCAATCTGGAAGGCGGCAAAGCATGTGCGGTTAAAAGTTTACTTTTATAATCATCTTTTTCGTGTATTGGGTTCGCATCCGCTGACGGACAGACGGCGGAGGTCTCATAGCAGCGGAATCCGAACGTGCAGCAATCCCAATCCCCACGAGACGGCGTCAGCGGCGCACCGTTCTGGCGGTTGGCTGTGCATGTGCGTTGCCGCGGCACTCGTTCCTTTTCGAGGTGACGATGTCGGCTGCGCTCAACGCTCTTTTCGCACTGCATCGCCGCTCGCTCCTGTGGACCGTCATGCGTATCGTTCGCGACCCTCATACGGCCGAGGATCTTGCGCAGGAAACGTACATTCGGGCGAAGCGGGCATTTGACGAGGGGACCGTCGAGCATCCTGAAGGTTTCCTGCATCAGACAGCCCGTAACCTGGCGCTCGATCACTTGCGTAAGGCAGGCACCCGCGCCGCTGTGGAGACAGGCGGCCTGGAGGAGACGGCAGCTGAGACAGTGGCGAGTCGGGTCATTTCGATCGAGGATGCCATTATCGAGCGGCAGAGGTTCTCGGCGTTTAAGGCGGCTTTGCAAGGACTGCCGAAGCGGGCACAGGCGGTTCTCATTCTGAGCCGCATCGAGGATTGGCCGCAACACTGCATCGCCGAGCATCTCGGTATTTCCGAGCGTACGGTTTTCAACGATCTGAAAATGGCGATGGCACATTGCCGGGATGCCATCGCACGACACGAGAGATGACAGGCGGCTGCTTGCGGTGTGTGGGTCGCCCGTTCGTCAGTGCCAGAGACGAGAAAGAGGTTGGCGTTTTCCGGTTTGCCGCTGTCCATACGTCTAGGATAGAGGGAACCGCATCGCGCGCGGGATTGGATGGCTTTGGTGGGACGCAACAGACTTGGTGACCGACATGAGCGGGAGGCGGATTTCGTCCACGACGATCCGACCGTCGATGCCGCTCTCGACTGGTTCACGCGCCTTCAGGCCGGCAAGATGGATGCGGACCTGCGCGCCCGGCTCGAAACCTGGTTGAAGCAGGATTCTCGACACGAGCGTGAGTTTCGCGCGCTTGAGGACATCTGGGGTTCGAAGGCCTTCGAACATGCGGTCGCGGGGCTCGCCACTTTCGATGCGACAGTGAGCACGGAAGCCGGAGACGATCGCCGCCGACGGTGGCCGATGAAGACGATCGCCGCTGCCGCCTCGATCCTTGTTGCGGCGGGGGCGTGGCAAGGGCCGAGCGTAGTCCTTGCCTGGGAGGCCGACTACATCACCGCGCCCGGTGAGCAATCGGTCGTCGCGCTTGCGGACGGCTCCCGGATGATCATGAATACGGACACCGCTGTTGCGATGGATTTCGAGGGTGGCCGGCGAAGCATTCGGCTGCTGAAGGGCGAAGCGTTCTTCGACGTCCTCCACGATACAGACCATCCGTTCGAGGTGGTGGGCGCGTATGGTGAAGTCGAGGTCAAGGGAACGGCCTTTTCCGTGCGCACCGACGAGGCTGAAACGGCCGTGGTCCTGGAACGTGGTCGAGTCGATGTGACCTGTCTGTGCAGCGCTGGCGGCGAAGCCCAACTGCAGCCCGGGCAAACAGTGACCGCGTCCGCCGCTGCCCTGTCGGAGGTCGCCAATGTCGATGCCGGCCGCGCTCTTGCGTGGCGAGACGGCCGTGTTTCCTTCGATGATGTAGCACTTGGTAAAGTGGTTGCGGAATTAGGCCGCTACTATCGCGGACGCGTGTTCGTAATGAGCGCTCGAGCTGAGCGGCTTGTCGTTTCAGGGAACTATCGCCTGGACAATATCGAGGGAGCATTCCGCAGCCTGGCGGATGCCGCAGGTGTCAAAATGACCCGCATTCCAGGGGGTGTGATAATCCTTCGTTAAAAAGGCAACTTTTTTTGCCGGATTTCCAGACCCGCTGCGTCAACCTGATTGAGGGCAGCGGTCTGGGCAATGCGGATCGACCCTCGGGTGAGTTAAATGAGGGTATTTCGGAATGACGATGGGGCAGTCAAAATCGTATAGGGCGCGACTGGGAGCAAGCAGCGGTGCGCGCAAAGCCATTCAAATGCTGCTGGCGACCACTATTCTCGGCGCTGCACCTCTCGTCATCCAGACATCGGCGATGGCACAAAGCCAGCCTGCCGCCTCCGCCTCGCAGTCGATCTCCTTCAACATACCGCCGCAATCGCTGGCCTCGGCGCTGGATGCTTTCATTCGCCAGAGCGGCTGGCAGATCAGCTATTCCTCGGCTTTGGTTCGCGGCAAGCAGTCTGGCGGCATTCGGGGGAGTGCGGCCGCGGGGACCGCTCTGCACCGCCTGGTCGCCGGAACGGGCTTGGCCGTCAAGATCGGCGCGCCGGGATCGGCAGCACTGGTCGGCCCGGTCGATGGGGTTACCGGCTCCGTCGATCCCGGCAATTCGACCGCGCTCGAAACCATCACGGTCGAGGGCGAGGAGGGCGCCTGGGGGCCTGTCAATGGCATCGTTGCCAGCCGGTCGGCGACCGGCACGAAAACCGACACCCCGCTGATTGAAGTACCACAGTCGATTTCCGTGATTACTGCGGACGAGATCAAGGCGCGGGGTGCGGAAACCATCAAGGAAGCCGTGAATTATACGGCCGGTGTCCACGTCGGCGGCAGCAGTGCATCCACCCGTGCGTTCGACAATATCGAGATACGCGGTTTCGCGCCGACGCCTTTGTATTTCGAAGGCACGTATCTGCCTTATATCGGTGATCTCGGTGGCTCGCCGCAGATCGATCCATATCTCCTTGAGCGGGTCGAGGTCCTGAAGGGACCGTCGTCCGTCCTCTACGGCCAGAACTATCCGGGTGGCATCGTCAACATGGTGAGCAAGCGGCCCACGGACACGCCCTTCCATGAAGTCGTCGCCGGGACGGGAACCGATGGCCGCGCTTACGGCGCGTTCGATTTTTCCGGCCCTGTGGCTGACAATGACGCCATTCTCTATCGCCTGACCGGCGTGGCGACGCGCACGGAGACGAACATCGACTATACGAAGGACGATCGTCTGCTGCTTGCACCCTCTTTGACGCTGAAGCCGGACGAGGACACGTCTTTCACGATCCTCTCTCACTACCAGAAGGACGGCGGGGTGCCGGACTATCAGCCCCTCCCTTACATCGGAACGGTGGAGGCGGGGCCTTTCGGGCGGATCGATCGGGACCTGTTCACCGGCGAGCCGGCCTATAACAGCTACGATCGCAAACAAGCGATCATCGGCTACGACTTCAGACACCGTTTCAACGATGTCTGGTCGGTTCGACACAATGCGAAATATATCTCGGTCGACGATTCCTATCGCACGTTTTTCAGCGGAGGTTATGTCGAAACCGATGGCGTGGTCGATTACTCGAAGATGAAGCGCAACGCGATCGATTACTCGTCCGATAATCAGGTATTTGCGACGGAAACGAATCTGCAGGCCGAATTTTCGACCGGCGCGGTCGAGCATACGGTGATCGTCGGCACCGACTACAAGTGGTTCCGCAACGACTATACGGGCCGCTATGGCTTCGGCAATACGCCACTGGACGTCTTCAATCCCGATTACGGATCCTACAAGGAACCGACGGTCGGCGCCCGATGGGACAACAGGATCAGCCAGCTCGGCATTTACCTCCAGGACCAGATCAAATGGGACAACTGGATTCTGACGCTTGGCGGGCGATATGACTGGGCCTGGCAAACCGACGAAGACCTCCTCACCTCCACCGTGGCCAAGAAGACGGATGGTGCATTTACCGGCCGGGCCGGTCTCATCTACCTCTTCGATAATGGTCTGGCGCCCTATGTGAGCTATTCCACCTCCTTCATGCCGTATTCCGGTTTCGACGGGCAGAACAATCCGTTCAAGCCGACCACCGGGCAGCAAACGGAAATCGGTATCAAGTTCGAGCCGGAGGGCTATGACGCTCTGATCACGGTCTCCGCCTATGATCTCAAGCAGCAGAACGTGCCGACCTATGACAGCCTGACCTTCCTGCCTTCCCAGCGAGGGGAGATACACGTTCAGGGTGTCGAGATCGAAGGCAAGGCAACGGTGTTCGACAGCCTCGATCTCATCGCGACGGCCGCCTACACGGATTCGGTTTACTCCAAGGCCGATGACGGCACGCAGGGAAATAAGGTCCGGTTCATGCCGCCGGTGAACGTCTCTCTGTGGGCGAAGTACCGGATAGAGGACGGTCCGCTCAGTGGCCTTGGCCTCGGCGCGGGAGTGCGTCATTCAAGCAGCGGATATGGCAATGATGCCAATAGCTTCAAGTACCCGGCATACACTGTCGTCGATGCGGCGATTTCCTATGATTTCGGGAAGAATAATCCCGATCTGGAGGGGCTGGAGCTGAACATCACAGCGCAAAACCTCTTCGACAAGACCTATGTGAACGGCTGCAGCAACATCAATTCCTGCTTCTATGGAAAGTCGCGCTCGGTTTATGCCAATCTGAGTTTCCAATGGTGACAGCCATAGCTGAGAACTTGCTACGCCCCAATCCGACACCGGAGGCCGCCGAAATGGCCTCCGGAAATCGGCAAAGGTGGCGGCAACGTTCATGAGGTCTTTTTGCGCGTTTGCGAAAGCCATCCTTCTGGCGCTGACGTTGCTCGCCGTTGCCGGACCCGCCCGGTCTGAAGACGGCTTCCCGCGACGGGTGGCGCATGCCCTGGGGACGACGATTTTGTCGAAGCCACCGGAGCGGATCGTGACGCTCGGTTGGAGCAGCGAAGATGCCGTTCTCGCGCTTGGCCGAAGCCCTGTCGGCATGCCGCGATACCGCTTTTTTGAAAGCGGGATTTTTCCCTGGAACGAGGAGAGGTTGGGTGCGACCCGCCCGTATCTTCTTGACGGCGCAACCGACTATGAGGCGATCGCGGCGTTACGGCCCGATCTCATTCTTGGTATCTATTCGGGCATTGATGAGCACGCCTACAAGCGGCTTGTCAGCATCGCACCGACGGTCGTGTATCGCTCCGCACCATGGTCGGCTGACTGGAAGGAACAGATGGCCTTGGTGGGCGACGCTCTCGGCAAGAGCGTCGAAGCCAAGGCACTGACCGAAAAAACAGCATCAAGCCTGTCCGGGATGGGTGATCGCTGGCCGAACCTGCGCGGTAAGACGTTTACCTTCGGGACCTACTTCGTAGGCGCATCCGGCATCGTCGTCTATCTCCAGGAGGAACCCCGCGTCGCAGCCCTGAGGGAACTGGGGCTTGATGTGTCTCCCGGTGTTGCGGCGCTGTCTGTTGCCAATGCCGGCCGGGGCTCCGTCGAAATCAGCCTCGAGCAAATCGATACGCTCGATGCCGATATCCTGGTCATGTGGTACGGCCCCGGCGCACGCGCCGCAGCGGAGGCACAACCCTTGTTCAACATGCTGGGAGCGGTCAAGCGTGGGGCCTATGTCGCACTTGAGGATCCGGTGGATGTCTGGTCGACGTCGGCGTTGAGCGCCCTGTCGATCCCCTATGGCTTTCCAAGATTCGTGCCTCGCCTTGCCGAAGCGGCAGCGCGGGCTGGGGAGAAGTGAGATGACGGCGAATGCCAAGGCCCTCTCGGGGGCGGATCATCACGATCACGACCACTATGTGGAGGACTACTTTCTCGCCATGACGAGGGCGGTGGAGCGCTTGACGCCGTCGATCATCCGCGTGGTGCTGAAAGTGGACGGCGGCCATCGGTTGGTCCCGAGCGGTCATCCGGATGAATGGCTGCGGCTGGCGCTGAAGCCAAATGCGGACACGCCCGTGACGCTCCCGGTGTTGATGGAAAACGGCAAGTGGGGTCGGCCGGACGGCTCGAAACATTGCCCGAACCGTCCCTATACGATCCGCCGCTGGGACCCGG
This sequence comes from Shinella sp. CPCC 101442, assembly GCF_024704725.1. Lineage (GTDB taxonomy): Bacteria > Pseudomonadota > Alphaproteobacteria > Rhizobiales > Rhizobiaceae > Shinella. The sequence goes on from NZ_JALIQS010000005.1 coordinate 293,155, forward strand.
CAGCGTGCGAGATGGTGATCGACATCGTCGCGCACCAAGGCGGCGTCGCGGCCGGCTGGGCGATGGCGGCGAAAGTCGGCGATGTCGTGGGCCTCTGTAATCCGGAAGGCCGTTTCTGGCTGCCGAAGGGCAGCCGTTGGCTGATGATGCTCACCGATATCACGGGTCTGCCGGCTGTCGGGAGAGTGCTCGAAGAACTCCCGGCCGGCTTCCGGGCGATCGTCCATGTCGAGATTCCCTCAGACGCGGACCGCCAGATGATCGAGACGGCGGGCGATGTTTCCATCACCTGGCATGCCTGCCATGGACCTCGGCCGGAGCGGTTGGGTTATACGGAATTGCCCAGGATCGCCGCCGGGATCCGCGAACTCCCCGAGGGGCCGGGCTATATCTACATCGCCGGGGAAGCCAGGGCTGCCGCCGCCTGTCGATCGCATTTCCGAGACAGGCTCGGTTTTGACAAGGACCGTATAGACGCCATCGGTTACTGGATTGAGGGACAGGCGCGCGTATGAAGAACCTGCCGGCAGCGGTAGAGATGTGCTGCCTCCGATCCGCAACACGGGCCGCCGTCGTTCCCAGTGCCGCCTGGCTGGTATTCGGTCTGCTGCTCGTCCTCTTCCTTGCCACCGGAAGTCTCCTGATCGGTGTGCGGCCTGTTGCGCTGCCGGTCGCCCTCGATGCCTTGTTTTCCTACGACCCCGGCCTCCCGGACCATCTTGTCATCCGCGGCTACCGCCTTCCGCGGACGCTGCTTGCGATTCTGTGCGGGGCGGCGTTCGGTGTGTCGGGTGCGTTGATCCAGGCTGCGACACGCAATCCTTTGGCGGATCCGGGCATATTGGGGGTCAATGCGGGAGCGGCGTTCTTCGTGACGCTGGCTGTTGGTGTTCTGGGATGGCGATCGATCGAAGCGTCCCTTTGGTCGGCGTTTCTCGGCGCGATCGTCGTCACCCTGATGGTCCAGGCGCTTGGCATGGTCGGCCGGATAGGGGCGACGCCGCTGCGCCTGGTGCTGGCGGGCGTGGCACTGTCTGCGGTGCTCGGCGGTCTCGGATCGGCGGTGACGTTACTTGACCCGGCCTCTTTCGATGCGCTGCGTCAATGGTCGGTCGGCTCGGTGGCAGGACGCGACATGCAGGTGGTCCTGGCCGTTGCGCCTTTCATAGGGGCGGGGCTCGTTGTCGCGCTCGCCGCCGCGCGGCCACTCAATGCCGTGGCACTCGGCGAGGAGCTTGCCCGTTCGCTTGGCGCAGATGTGCTGAAGGCCCGCATCCTCGTGGTGATCGCCGTCACGCTGCTGGCTGGTGCGGCAACGGCTGCGGCCGGCCCCATCGGTTTCGTCGGCCTGATGGTGCCCCACGCCGTGCGCTGGTTCGTCGGGCCGGATCAGCGCTGGATCGTTGTCCTCACCATGATCTTCTCTCCGGTCCTGCTTCTGGCTGCGGATATCGCCGGCCGCATTGTGGTCCGCCCCGGCGAGGTCGAGGCGGGGATTGTCACGGCTTTCCTCGGTGCGCCGGTGCTGATCCTGCTCGCTCGGCGCAGGAAGGCCGGTGGGCTATGAAACAGGAACAACCCTTGCCGATTGCCTTCGGCCGGCCGGTCGTGACGATCCGTCTGTGGGGCGGGCGGGTCTCCTGTCATCTCGATTTGCGCGCCACCAGCGTGAGCGCTGCCGTCCTCACGCTATGCCTCCTGGTCGTCGCCGTCTCGCTGATGAGCGGCGCATATCCGGCCTCGATGACCGAGGTCGCCACAGCGCTTCTCGGCCGTGGTGAGGAGATGGTCATGATGATCGTGAGAGAGTGGCGCCTGCCGCGGGTGCTGCTTGCCCTGCTGTTCGGTGGGGCGCTGGGCATGAGTGGCGCCATCTTCCAGTCGCTGACGCGCAACCCGTTGGGCTCGCCCGATGTCATCGGCTTTGCCGCCGGCTCGCATACCGGGGCGCTGGTGGTTATCCTCCTGCTGTCGGGCGGTTACTACGAGACGGCGCTGGGCGCCTTGGTCGGCGGCATTGTCACCGCACTCGCCGTCTACCTGCTCGCCTTCCGGCGCGGTGTCGATGGATTTCGCCTGATCGTCGTCGGCATCGGTGTGGCGGCCATGCTCGGAGCCTTCAACGCGTGGATGATCCGCAAAGCCGACCTGCAGGTGGCTATGAGTGCGGCCGTATGGGCGGCCGGCTCGCTTGACGGGCTTGGCTTCGAGCAAGTGATGTCTACGGTCGTCATGCTTTGCCTGGCCGTACCGCCGGCCCTCCGTCTCTCGCGGCCGATGCGCCAGCTGGAGATGGGCGACGATGTTGCCATGGCCTCCGGTGTTGCCGCTGGCCGCGTCCGCCTCTGCCTGTTGATACTCGGCGTTGCGCTGACGGCGATCGTCACGGCGGCGGCCGGCCCCATCGCCTTCATCGCGCTTGCCGCTCCGCAAATTGCAAGGCGCCTGACGCGCTCGGCCGGCCTGGGGCTCATCACTTCCGCCTTGACGGGGGCCCTCCTGCTCGTTGTTGCCGATTGGGCCGCCCAGCATGCCTTTGCCGTCCATCTGCCCGTCGGCGTCATGACCGTCAGCATCGGCGGTCTCTATTTCCTCTGGCTCATCATCCGGGAGGGTTGCAAGTGACCCCAATGAGCGGTTGTTCAGATCGCCTCCAGGCCAGGAACCTGACGCTCCGCTACGACGAGCACACGATCTCGCAGGGCCTCTCCGTCGTGATTCCCGACGGTTCCTTCACTGTCATCGTCGGGCCGAACGCCTGCGGTAAGTCCACCCTGTTGAGGGCGTTGTCGCGGCTGATCCAGCCATCCACCGGCGAGGTCATCCTCGACGGCAAGGCGATCGGCATGCTGTCGGCGAGGGAGGTTGCCCGCAGGCTCGGTCTCCTGCCGCAGAGCGCTATCGCCCCCGAGGGCATTACCGTTGCCGACCTCGTCGCCCGCGGGCGTTATCCGCATCAATCGTTTCTTAGGCGGTGGTCGAAGGCCGACGAGAGAGCCGTCGCGGCTGCGATGGAGGCGACCGACGTGATCAACCTTTCTGCCCGTCTCGTATCCGAACTCTCTGGCGGCCAGCGCCAACGGGTGTGGATCGCCATGGTGCTGGCACAGGAAACGCCGATCCTTCTCTTGGACGAGCCCACCACCTATCTCGACATCGCGCACCAGATCGAGATGCTCGATCTTCTCTCTGATCTGAACCAGGAAGGCCGCACCATCGTTGCCGTCCTGCACGACCTCAACCATGCCTGCCGCTACGCTTCCCACCTTATCGCCATGAAGGACGGATGCATTGTTGCCGAAGGCAAGCCACAGTGCATCGTCACCGAACAGGTGATCCGCGACGTCTTCGGGCTCAAATGTATCGTCATCGATGATCCCATATCAGGCACGCCGATGGTCGTGCCGAGAACTCGTCATCCCCTCAAACGGGGAAAAGCGTGATAACGGTTGATGTGGTCAATTCAGCCAATATCGCGCTCCTCAAAGGTGCGTTTCTGCGCATGCCGATGATACCCCTCGAAATCATGGGCAGCCGGATGTAGCGCAAAGTCGTGAGCACGGGCCGATCGCCGAACTGGATCTGGCCAATGTTCCGGCCGCTGCGCAAGCAGGTCTGACGACGGGTGGATCCTAGCGGTTGTCGCTGCTTGGGAGCGGCGGTAGGACTGCGAGGCGACGACTGAGGGGGAGGGCGTCTAGCAGGATCGATACGCCGGCTCCATCGTGCCGATCGAAAGATCGCCCTTGATGGCTAAGTAGGCGCCTGCGGCCAGGAGGGCGTATTGTAGCAGCATCGCAAGATGCTTCGAGACGATCTCGAACCAGGCGTCCCAGTCCTTCAGCTCGATCGCCCGGTCGCGGGAATCCTTGCGTGCCGCCAGCCAGCGGTCGATGAAGGCGGGCGTCATTTCATGCACCCGGATGACGCTTCTCGACCCGCCGATCTGGTCCTTCAACGTGCCGATGGCGTCGCTCACCTGTGTGGCGCGCGCGTCATATTCCCTTGTGAAGTGCTGGCGCAGAACGGCAATGGCGAGGATGACCAGAAGCCCGTCGACGACGATCCAGCCGAGGGTGGCATGCAGGATGAAAATCGGCACGAGGAAAATGGGCGACCGGATGATGTCGAGGATCGCGATGAGCGAACCGGAATGAAAGAACGCCCGCAGCCGGTCGAGTTTGTTGAGTTCCTGCGCGGGTTTTGATCCCGTACCTGTCAGATCGGCGTTGCGGTTGCGTGCCTGGAAAATCCCGGTTTCCACCAGCTTCCTGGAACAGCGCGCCAAACCGCGCCATGATCCGCCGACGGGAGTAGTCGATCAGTGCCATCAACACCAGGAGCGCTGCGACCAGCACGAAGAGGGCGATGAGCGTTTCCGCGGCCCGTGACGCCAGACCGCGATCATAGACGAGGATCATGAAGAGCGGCCCCGTCAGCCGCAGGACGTTGTAGAGGAAGCTGAAGGCAAGGGAGAACAGGAAGATGTAACGAACCCTGTGCATCGCCTGACGCAGTATCGTACGGCTTGGAGCAGTGGACATGAGCTGACCCGCGGGAAGAATGGCCGTAAGCGCAACGCCTGCCGGCCACATTCCCGATCCTTCTTCGCCAATGCGGCCATCCCGGGCGAAGGCAGTTCGCCTTCAACCCGCGGGCCTGCCTACTTCTTCTTCTTCACCTGGTTGATGTTGAAGGAGATGATGACCCGGTCGGCATTGCGGCCGGGCGCTGTCGCCATGTTGGAATCGACGCCATGGTAGAGCCAGCTCGGGAAGAACAGCATCCTGCCAGCCACCGGCTTGTAGTTGATCTTGGTCCAGCAATTCCGCGGGCGTTTCCTCTTGGGCAGGTATTTCGGCTGGTTCATCAAAAGCGCGGTGCGCGGATCGACGAACTCGATGTCGCCCGAGGCTTCCGGCGTCTGGACATAGTAGACTCCGCTCCAGATCGCGCCCGGATGAACATGCATGCGGTTGCCGTTGCCGGGCGGATTGATGATCGACCACATGGCGGTGACGATCAGTTCATGATCACGGGCATAGCCGAGCTCATTGGAAATATGCCCGCCGACCTCATGGATATGTGACAGGATGGCGCTGTAATCCTCGGATTTGTGCAGGTTCGTGTTGCTGTGCCAGCTTCCCAGTTCGGCCGTGTTCGATTTCGTGATGCCGAGTTTGTCGGCCTCGCGCTCCCGGTAGATGAGGTCGATCAGAGACGCATTGAGACCGTCGGGATTGGGAAGGTCGAACTGATAGACCATCGTGGGAAAATAGTCGGTTCGGCTGATGTTCACCATTTCGTTCATCGTCCTTACGCGCAATTCGATGGGGTGCCGTTTCCTCTACCCGCCGGTCTGTCCCAGTGGCCGCAGACGGCTCGCACGCCACGCATCAGCTGTCGGTCGGCCTGTTTGTCATACGCGCAAGAATCGTCGTCTTCGTGCGACGTTTGTGTGATGCGGATTAGGAAATCATCATTTAGATTTCCCGGTCAGATGACTGCGGTATTCCGGCGGTCAGAGGGAATTGGCGCATTTTCCATATGCAGGACCGCGCCGCGCTCTTGCGGAGGATGCCCTCGGGATAGGATCGGTTCATGGGCCTGTTTTGCCAAAAAACGCGTATCTGCGGAGCGGCTTTGCTGCTTTTGGGCGCCAGCGCGTGCCCGGCCGCGGGTAGCGGCACGCCCCCCTATGACAGCACGGCCGATACCGTCTTCGACCTCATCGAGGCGGACGATCCGACCAGCTTCCGGTGCCTGACCGATATCGGCCGCGGCGCCCGTCAGATCTGGGACAAGCGGGTGAATGGCGAACCGGTCGTCGAGGCGTTTCTGTTCACTGCGGACTATTCCGACGGGGCATCGATAGAGATCGCCGTCAATCCGGAATTTGCGACGGTCGACAGGGCGCGCGCGGAAGCGATGCGCCATGCCGTTCCCCTCGGACGCTTGCCCTCGCTGCTGCGGGCAGGCATCGGCCGGTTCAGTATCCATGGCGGAAACGAGGGGTTTCATGCGGGAAAGGGCCAGATCGTCGTCTATGCGGAGCGGACCACCCGCCGGATCGCGCAGGCGCATCTGGAGGAATCGCTCTTTCACGAGGCCGTCCATGCGACACTCGATGACGAGCACCGGATGGCTGCCGCCTGGCAGGAGGCGCAGCGTCGGGATGGTGGATTCCTGACGTCCTATGCCCAGGCGACGCCGGACCGCGAGGATCTGGCGGAGACGGCGCTTTTCGCCTTCGCCCTTCTGCATCATCCGGAACGGTTTCCTCCCGTCGATACGCAGACGGTGCGTGAGGCCGTGCCCAATCGGCTCGCTTACATCGCGAAGTTGTTTCCCAGGGAGCAGCCTTTGACATCTGAAGCACAGGACCTTCGCCCGTGTCCGGGCGACCATTCCTGACGCCCAAAGGAGGGCAGGGACGTCGAACATGATCGTCGTGGATGAGAATTTCGACAGAAAGACCTCGAACAATCTCGGCGAATGGCTCGACCTTCACGGCTTGAGCGAACCGAGATGCTGTGCGCTCCTGCGTGCCGTCGAGGATGATGCCATGGACAATCTGTCCTTTTCGCCGACGGCAAACTGGCCGGGGCCGCTTGATCCGAATGGCGCATGGCAACGGGCGCTTGCCGCGATGCTCGATTATTTTCCGGAGCGGGCCGACAGTATCTCACGGGCCTATACCGGGACGCACAAGGTGAGGGCGGCCGGCGATATCCGCGCGCCGCGGGCGATGACCGTCGCCGACGGCGGCGACGGTTTTCCGACCGTCTATTTTTCCTTCGATGGCGGTGCGGCCAGCCAGATGGCGATCGCGCACGAATTTGCCCATGCCCTGCAGTTCATCGCCAGCGGTGGCATCTTCACACCGCCGGTCACGCGCGAGATTTGCGCCTTCGTCGGAGAAGCCGCGCTTCTGCAGTATCTCGAGACCTTCAGCCACTCCGAATACACGGCCGCGGTGCTGGTCTGGCGACGGGACGAATATGTCTATTGTCATCACTATGCGGCCGCGCTGAAGCTCGCCTTGCATGAGCCTATGGCCAAATACAATTATGAATGGAACTACCCGATCGCCCGCCTTCTAGCGCGCGAAGCGAAGAAAAACCTGTCCCCCGACGAGGTGTGGTGGCTTTTTGAAGGCAAGGAAGATCTGGACGGCCTGATGACCGCACTTGGTTATTGAGGAATATTGCGTTTAGCAGGATCGCCTAATCGGAAGAGACCACCGGTTCCGTATCGGGCCGGTCGTGCGAGGAAGGAACAGGCTGCCCAGATTCTCATTGGCTTCGGCCACCCCGTTTCAGACAGGAACATGTGTTCGGAAGCTGGCGCTATCAAAGTGGTTCCGCCGGGTCCTATGGGCAGGCCCAATTAGATCAGCCGAAACTTCAAGCACAATGAAGCAACGCGACGGCGGAATGATTGCGCTCGGACGATCTATTCAGGACAGCTCCGATGTCTGCAATTTTCGCGAGCAGCGCAATGGTGGAATCCGCCATGAGTAGTGGCATCGCCGAGACGACGGCGTCCCTGCTGGACCTTGCCGAATTCTGGCGCGCCGGCGGCGACGACCTGTACAGCAATGTCAGCTTCGCCCTGCAGCCGATCTCCAATGACGGCCACGAAGGCGACGAAACGCAAGGAGACGTGATGCGCCAGCCCTAAGGTTGCTCCGGCATCGTTGCCCGGAGCGACGGCGACCAAAAAACAGGGAAAGCCTAGTCCTCCGGGCTTTTCCGCGAAATGGAGCAAACGGGGCGGCGGTCAGTGGCTTTTTTAGGGTCTGCTTTACCAATTCCGCGCCGTTCGCGGTTTGTCGCGAATGGATTGGCTGCCCCGCCCGTTAGAAAGACAGAACAGGCTGCGTCTCTGTTTTCCAGATGGCTGCCGGCGGAGAGGAGACCCCGCCGGTCCTCGTGATTTCTCTTGGGACGGAGGGTGTGATGAGCTTGCCTTCGTTTGATTCGGTCCTGACGGCGATCTACGAGACCGCGCTCGATCCTGATCCCTGGAACGGTGTTCTATGCAAGATCGCCGATTTCTGCGGGGGAGCGAATTCGGCCCTCGTTTATGACTATCGGCAATGCGGCTTTTCCGGTGTCGTCACTCCGCGCGCCGATCCGACGATCGTGTCGGAATACCGCCAGCATTGGTGGAGCCTCAATCCGATCATCGACACACGCACGAGAGTGGGCGTGGTGAGGAGCCTCGATGACTGCGGTCGCGAGGCCTATTTCGCGAGCGCGTTCCACAATGAATACTGGCGGCGCACGGGACTTGGCGCCGAACGGCTTGCCGCCAATATCATCAACGACGGTAGAAGCCATTGCTGCCTTATCCTCCAGGCCTCCGTTCGGCATGACGAGTTTGCGTCCGAGGTCCGTAGACGTTTCGAGCAGCTCGTGCCCCATGTCGCCCGATCGATCGAAATCGGCACGAAGCTTCGAAAGCTGGACTTCGACTTCTGGGTCGAAAGCCACGCCGGCAAGGCGTCGCGCATGGCTGCATTCGGCGTGGGCGCGGATGGAGGGCTCATCTTTGCAAACCGGACGGGTGAAGAAATGCTCCAGGCCGGCATGCCCTTTACCGTGCGAGCGGGCCGATTGTGCCTTGCAAATCCGCGACGGCAGGCGGCGCTTGAATATACGGTGCGCCGCTCACTGGCTGGCTCGGCGGGCACGGTGGCGCATCTGGAAACGACAACCGTGACCGGGTATGGTCGAACCTACAAGGTCTGCATTGCCCCCTGCACGGGCAACGTGCCGGCGATCCCGGTTCCGGGTGTGCGAGTGCTGGTTCTGGTCGATGAGGAGATCGACGAAGCCGCGGTGCGCATTCAAAATCTTCGGCTTGCCTTCGGTCTGACACAAGCGGAAGCCCGGCTGACGGTGGAGATGCTCGAATGCGACGGAAGGGCCGCTGCCGCCAAGCGCTGCGGCATTTCAGCCAACACGGCACGTACGCATTTGTCACGCATCTTCGACAAGGTCGGGGTGAACAGGCAGGCGCAGCTTGTCATGGTTGTAAACGGCGCCCCCGCCGCCCGCTAACGCCGCTTCCCGATTCTTCTGTCGGTTCATGCCGACCGTGCACCTCTATTACGGCGCCGGTGCGCCGGAGCGGAAAATCCAGACGGAAGCACAGGCCGCACCTCGGGTGCGGCGCTCTTCAACGGCTATTCGAAGCCTGGGGCGAAGGGGCGCGATCTTTCGGCGCGGGCAACCCCGATCGATCCCGACAATCCTGGACCTTGCGCGGCCGTGCCGTTTGGCGGCGTCTCGGCAAACCGATATCGAAACCCTGCGGATTCATGTGGATAGGGGGCTTGCTCCTTCCCTCCGGGAGTGCTTCGAATGTCCGCCACTCTTTTTGCAAGGGTAGGAATTTCATTTTGGGAGAAGCCCGCACGGATGCGGGCAAAAAGGGAGTTGAGACAATGAGAAAAATTCTGATCCTCGGCACGGCGCTTGGCCTGCTCATGGGCACCGCTGCGCGCGCCGAAGACCTGACTTTCGCGGTCGCCGGTCCGCTCACCGGTCCGCTCGCGACGATCGGCGACCAGTTCAAGCAGGGCGCGCAGGCCGCCGCCGATGCCATCAACGCCAAGGGCGGCGTATTGGGCCGCCAGATCAAGCTGCAGTTCGAGGACGACCAGTGCGATCCGAAGCAGGCCGTTTCGGTCGCCAACCGCATTGCCGCAGCCGGCATCCAGTTCGTTGACGGTCATGCCTGCTCGGGCTCGAGCATCCCGGCCTCGGCTGTCTATGCCGAAAACGGCACGTTGATGATGAGCCCGGCCTCGTCGAACCCGGTCATGACGGACGATGCTGCCGCCAAGGGCTGGACGAACATCATGCGCCTCTACACCCGCGACGATGCGCAGGGCGCCTTCATCGGTCCATGGATCGCCAAGCAATATGCCGGCAAGAATGTCGCCGTGCTGCATGACAAGACGGCCTACGGCCAGGGCGTGGCGGATGCCGTGCGCGCCACGATGAACGCAAACGGTCTCAAGGAAGTCTTGGCCGAAGGCATCAATGCCGGCGAAAAGGACTACAACGCGCTCGTGACGAAGCTGAAGGACGCCAAGGTCGATGTCGTCTATTTCGGCGGTTATCACCCGGAGGCAGGCCTCATCCTGCGCCAGGCCGCCGAGCAGGCCTACCAGTTCCAGCTGATCATGCCCGACTCCATCGCCTCGCCGGAATTCTGGCAGGTCGCAGGCCCGGCCGGCGAAGGCACGATGTTCGTCTTCCCGTCCGATCCGCAGGCAAAGCCGGAGGCGAAGGAAGCCGTCGCGAAGATCCAGGCCGGCGGCTTCAAGCCTGAAGGATTCACGCTCTTCTCCTACGCCGTGATCCAGGCCTTCGCGCAGGGTATCGAGCGTGCCGGTTCTGATGATCCGACCGAGGTCGCCAAGGCGTTGAAGAACGGCCAGCCGATCGACACCGTCGTCGGTACCGTCACTTTCGACGAGAAGGGCGACCTGAAGGACGCTAGCTACGACATCAACCGCTGGACCAACGGCAACTACGCGCCGATCGCGCAGTAAGGCGCCAACTGGAAGGCCCGGCCAAGTGCCGGGCCTTTTCATATGGAAGCCAGGCCTTTTCACATGGAAGAAAGAATAGACGCCTCGATCCGACGGCTTTCGGCGACGTGGCCGGGGCATTGGACCGGGTCCGTTGCGGAGCCGGGATGTACCATCGTTACGCCGTCAGTAGGTGCTGCGGCCAGCAGGCGCGTGAGCCAGCGGGCCACCTGATCGGGGCGGTCGAGGCGCAGGAAACCCGAGAAATCACGGTTCGTCGCCCAGCCCGCCTTGCGGAAGGTTCGCCTTGCGAGGGCGGCAAGGGCGGCGATCAACAGCACCTTCTGGCCGCCCGCGCGAAGGTTCAGGACGAGGCCGGCGAAGGTCGCGGGCAGGGGAACTCGGATCCAGGTCTTGGCGTCGTGCGGCAGGCGAGCGGCAAGCGCGTCAAGACCGGGCAGGCAATGGCAGTGCTGATGTCCGTCATAGTAGTCGGGCAGGAAGCCGAAGCTCGCCTGGAATTTCTCCGCCTGTCGCTGGAATTCGCCGCGAATGTCGTCCGGCAGGTTCCCCGAGAAGCAAGCGAGCAACAGGCGTCCGACGCTGCGATGATTGGCCTTCTCGGAAAAGTCGTGCGTCACGTTGAGGTGAAGCCCTACCCGTGCGCCACGGCTGCGCAACAGGCGGAGGCGGTCCATGTCGGCCGCCGCGATATCGCCGTCGATCATCACCGATGTACCGTCCAGCCGGTGGTGCTCGATGAGATCAAGGATGACCTTATCGTGCTCCCGGCCAAGACCGAAATCGTCGGCGATCAGCATCCTGTCCTCACTCCGGCCAGATATAGACGAGCGCCAGTTCGAAATCGATCTGTTTGGGGAAGCGGAACCCGGAGCGGTGCAGCGTAAGAATCTTCGATTCGGCCTTGAACCCGTTTTCTGCCGCCCAGGCGGTTGCCTCGGTCATGCAGGCCGTCTTGACCTTGCCCGGCAGGGCCAGGGAGCAGACGATGACGCCGGCTTCGCTCTTCCAGTCGGCGCGCGGCGGATAGTAGCCGGGCAGGCGGCCGGGCAGTGCGGGCAGGGCCTCGATCCTTTCCGGAGAAAGGAAAGCAAGTGTTGCCGCATCGTTGCCTTTTGCGATCCACCGCAGCGGCTGCGTGTATTCACCCTTCCAGGTCTCGCCGATGGCGCGGGCGCTTTCCTCCCACGGCGTGTACTGTTCCACATTGCCCTTTGTGCTTGCCATGACGCCGGACACGATGCCGCCGATGATCATGAGCGGCCAGATGAAGCGGAAGGCGGCGACGATCTTGGGGCCGTTCACATCCAGTGCCGGCCGATCCGCATTGCGCACGAGGTAGAGCGTGAAGGCAAAGCCGATCGGGATCGCCCAGGGGGTGGAGAGAACCGCAAGACCCGCCACGGCGAAGCCGAGCGTGGTGAGCCACGGGCCGATGGCGACGAACGACAGCATGCTGTCTCCGGCGGGGCGTTTCAGCAGTTTGCCGAGGCGTCGCAGCGGCGAGCCGGTGACGAGGAAGAGGGCCGCCAGGATAAGCGGTATCGGCCAGTAGAAGAACGGCGAGACCGCGAATTTCGCGATGTAGTACAGGGCCTCTTTCAGCCCCCCGCTGCCGCCCTGTTCGCCCGCATAGGCAATGGCTTCATGGTGCTGGGCAAGCCAGTACAGATGCGGCGAGAGGACCAGAAGAAAGGTGACAAAAGCGACCCACGGGACGGCCGTCAGCCAGAGGTGCCGCCTTGCCGGCGTCAACGTGCTGGCGAAAAGCGGGATGAGCACCACGACCGAATAATATTTGCCAAGGATCGACAGGGCGGCAAGAGCGCCGAACAGCACGGCATAGAAGTTCTTGCGGGCAGATTCCGGGGCCGTTGCGCGAACGAAGGCCCAGGCGGCCCACGGCCATGTCGCAAGGCAGATGGAGTTCATGTTGAGCTTGCTGGTGAGCGTCAGGTAGGGCAGCGCCAGGGCGCACAGGGCAAGCGCGACGGCGGTATGCCGTTCCTCGAACTTCAAGGCCCGTGCCAGCGCGCGAATACCGAACAGCGCAACGGCAAGGTTGACGGCCGAGAGCAGGTAGAAGGACGCAACGCTCTGCGGCGCGACCATGAACCAGAGCTTTGCCATCCAGGGCAGGAACTGCGGATGTTTGTCGGATCCGAGCAGCCAGTGCTGCGACCAGGCATAGACCTCCGCCATGTCGCCATAGCCGTCGAGCACGGTCTTGGCGGCGATCGTCATCAGCCACCACACCAGCGCGTGGATCAGGATGAAGGGCGTGGTCTTCGTGAAGAATGCGTCTTTGCCTGCGGTCATGGGGAAGCCTGATTGTCCTTCGCCTTGTCGTCGGCGATCTGTGTGTGTGCATCGAGCGTGACGTCCTGGGCCAGAAGGTAGGCGGGACGGCGCTTGGCTTCGAGGACGGTCTTGCCGATATATTCCCCGAGAAGGCCGAGGAAGATCATCTGGATGCCGCCGAAGAAGGAAACGAGTGCGAGCACGGAGGAAATGCCGATACCACCGGACATGAAGAAGAGCCGTTCGATGACGATGTAGAGGCCATAGAGCGCGCTGAGGCCGGCGACGAAAAGACCGGCCAACCCCATGAGCCTGAGCGGTGCCGTGGTGAAGCTGGTCATCGCATCGAAGGACAGGGCCACGAGGCGCCAGGCATTGAAGCTGGAAACGCCGTGCTGGCGCGGCGGCGGCGTCATCGGAATGCCGCGCTGCTGGAAGCCGACCCAGCCGTAGAGGCCCTTCATGAAGCGTTCGCTTTCCGGCAGGCGCCGCAGCGCGTCGGCGAAGCGGCGGTTGATCAGCCGAAAGTCGCCGGCATTCTGTGTGATGTCGAAGCGCGTGCCGCGGTTGATGATCCAGTAGAAGCCGCCGGTGAGCGCGGATTTCAGCCAGCCTTCCGAGGCGCGGCGGTCTTCCTTATAGGCATAGACGCTGTCGATGCCCTCGGCGCGCCAGATGCGGACGAGATCGAGGACCAGTTCCGGCGGATGCTGCAGGTCTGCGTCCATCATCACGACGGCATCGACATCGAGCGCCGCTTCGATGCCGGCCGACAGGGCGGCCTCCTTGCCGAAGTTCCGGGAGAATTGCAGCAGGCGTACGGTGCGGCCCTGGAAGTCGGTGCGTGCGAGCAGGTCGAAGCTGCCGTCGCGGCTGCCGTCATCGATGAAGACGTAGGAGGTCGTCACGCCGTGTTCGTCCGACAGGCGCGCGGCGATAAGGTTCAGCCTTCCGACGAGTGCGACAAGGTTTTCCGCCTCATTGTAGATGGGCACGACGATCGCGATGGTGCTCATTCGCTTCCCTTCAGGAAGATTAGCATGGAGGAGACGGCGAAATTGAACACCGACACGATGACGATGACGATGGCAAGGGCGATGGGAACCGGAACGCCGGCAAGGACGAGTACATGCAGCAGGAGGGCACGCAGCGCGAAGACCACGACGGCGAGCAGCAGGAAACGTATGTAGCGCCGTTGCCAGCCCGCCTTGCTGCCGGGAAAGGTGATCTTCTCGTGATAGGCAAAGACCACGGAGGCGCTGACAGCCATGGAGAGAGCAAGCGCCACGCTCGGTGAAACCCCAAGAAGGGAAATCAGGAGCAGGGTCGCCGCATAGTCGATCACCGCCCCGATGAGCGAGCCGCCCCCGAAGGTGAGAAAGCGCTTTGCAAGCGATATGTAGGGCGTAGTTGCTGCCATCGTCTGCGAAAAAGGCGCCGTCGCGCGCGCGATCGGCCAATGCGTGGGTTCATACAGCATTCGTCGCGGATTGCCATGGTCTCCTGTGGACGGTCGGCACGTCACATGCGGTGAGGATGTTTCGGTAACCATATCTTCAAGAGATCGTCGCACTGTCCTGCCCAGGAGATCGGCTATGGCAAAGAAGACGACCGGGCGAAAGAAGACGACGGGTGCGAAGCGGGCCTCGCCGGCGGCGCGGCGCGGCATGACGCCTTGGTATGTGCTCAGCGCGGCCGTGATCGGCGGGATCGCCTATATGGATTATCGCGGGCCGGGGCCGGAACCGGTGGCGACCGGTATTCGCACGGCCTCCATCGAGCGCAAGGAAAAGAAGGTCGAGCGGGAGACGGTGCAGGTCAAGCCGAAGCAGCGGCCATCCCAGCTTGAAGAAATGGCGCTCCCGGCCGCGGAGAAACTGCCGGCATTCTCCGGAAAGTGGTTCATCTGTACGACGCAGACCGATTATTGCGTGCTCGATGGCAGCACCATTCTTTATGCCGGGCGCAAGGTGCGGCTTGCCGATATCGATGCGCCGGCGATCGCGGAGGCGAAGTGCGACGCGGAGCGCTCGCGCGGTGGGGATGCAAAGCTTCGGCTGCGGGAAATCCTCAGCGAAGGCGATGTGTCGCTGGTCGCTGCGAAGAACGTTGAAGGCCGGCATCTCGTGTTGCGCAACGGCCAGTCGATCGGCCACAGGCTCGTGCAGGAAGGCTTTGCCAGGCCCTGGACGGGGCGCCATCAATCGTGGTGCGGCTGACATTCTTTCTTGCGAAAGCTGTTCCTTTCCGGCACAAGCCATGCGCAAGCCTGCTTCCCTAAGCTTTCCGTGAACCGGGATGGTGCCGGCTGAAAAGGGACAATGACATGTCGAACGACCTCGAGCGCTACAGCGATCCTGACAATGCTACGGTCGCGCTCTTCCTCCTCGAAAACGACGCGGATCAACTGACGGACATTCTGGTGGCCGCACTGGATGAAGCCTTCCGGATTCTCGACGACGAAGCGTCGCCCGCGACCTTCCACTGATCGCTGAAACGAAAGAGGGGCCCTTGAGGCCCCTCTCGCTTTTCCAGCTATTGCTTAACCCGCCGCGACGACCTGGCGCTGGGTGCCGAGGCCGGTGATGGAAACTTCCATGCGGTCGCCGGGCTTCAGATAGCGCGGGGGCTTCATGCCCATGCCGACGCCGGGCGGGGTGCCCGTGGTGATGACGTCGCCGGGCTCCAGGACCATGAACTGCGAGATGTAGTGAACGAGGAAGGGCACCTTGAAGACCATGGTGCTCGACGAGCCGTTCTGCACGAGTTCGCCGTTGACGCTCAGCGTCATGGCGAGGTCGGCCGTATCCACCTCGTCCGTCGTGACCAGCCAGGGGCCGATCGGGCCGAAGGTCGGGCAGCCCTTGCCCTTGGTCCACTGGCCGCCACGCTCGATCTGGTAGGCGCGCTCGGAAATGTCGTTGCAGACGCAATAGCCCGCCACATAATCCAGCGCGTCTGCTTCGGAGACATAGGACGCACGTTCGCCGATGACGACGGCGAGTTCCACTTCCCAGTCGGTCTTTTCCGAGCCGCGCGGGATGAGGATCGTGTCATCGGGGCCACCGATGCAGGAAGGGGCCTTGTTGAACAACACAGGTTCGGCCGGAACGGCCATGCCGCTTTCGGCGGCGTGGTCGGCATAGTTGAGGCCGACGGCGATGAAATTGCCGACGCGGCCGACGCAGGCACCATAGCGGCTGCCTTCCGGTGCAAGCGGCAGGCTCGTCGGGTCAAGCGCGCGCAGGCGCTCCTGGCCGGCGCGGCCGAGCACATCGCCGGAAATATCCGCAACGATGCCCGAGAGGTCACGGATCTTGCCATCCGCGTCGATCAATCCGGGCTTTTCCGCGCCCGCCGCGCCAAAGCGCACCAGTTTCATGTCCGTCTCCATTCAAATGCCGGCCCTTGATGCCGGCTCGGCCGATTTCGGTTGCACGCACCTTCTATCCGGTTTTACATGGAGTCAACGATTTTCGAAAATCTTCTCCATTTTACAAAATGCGGGGCGACATGCAGCAGAAGCGTACAGGTAGCCGGACGCTTGCGGGAGACGCCTACGAGGCGATCCGCCAGGCGATCGGTGCGGGGGATTTCAAGCCGGGCGACCGGCTGCGCTTTGCCGATCTCCAGGCGCTCTGCGACATGAGCGTCACGCCGGTGCGCGAAGCACTGGCCCGATTGACGGCAGAAGGGTTCACGGTGCTCGACGATCACCGCGGTTACAGTGTCGCCCCGCTGTCGCTGGCGGAACTGCGCGACGTCACGGCGACGCGCCAGCTTTGCGAGGGTGAGGCGGTCAGGCTGTCGGTGCTGAACGGTGATGCGGATTGGGAGGCAAGGCTCGTCGCCGCGCACCACCTGATGGCGCGCATCCCGCAGGTGCGGGACGACATGCCGACGGCGATGCGTGAAGACTGGGAGGCCCGGCACGCGACCTTCCATGCCGCGCTGGTTTCCGCCTGCGGTTCGCCGGTCCTGCTGGAAATTTGCGAGAAGCTGTTTTCGCGGGCCGACCGCTACCGGCGCCTGTCCGTCAGCCTGAGCGGCGGCGCGCGAGATGTCGCCGGCGAGCATCGCCGGCTGGTGGAGCTTGCGCTGGCGCGCGATGCCGAGGGTGCGGCGAGTGCCCTTCGCGAGCACTACGGCCTGACGGCCGCAGCGCTCGAAGGGTTTTTTGCAGTCTAGTTACTTGGTGGCGACGACTGCCGGCGTGCCGATCGCGGATCCGCCGCCGATGGCAACGTTCAGCGAGACGTAGTCGCGGGCGAGCTGGCGGATTGCCGAAGCAAGCGACAGGCGGGCATCGGCGACGTTGCGTTCGGCATCGAGCACGTCGAGGATGGTGCTGGCGCCACCGCGGTAGCTTTCGCGGGCGAGGACCAGGGTCTGGTCGAAGGTATCGACGACCCTGCGCTGGGCGGCGACCGTCTGGTAATCGCGAATCAGCGCCGTCTGGGCGTTCTCGACTTCCTCGACCGCGTTCAGCACCGTGGACTTCCAGGTCAGATACTGCTGCTCGGCGTCCGAGCGGGCGATCTTGACCTGCGCCTTGAGTGCGCCGCCGTTGAAGATCGGCAGCGAAAGCGACGGGCCGAAGGACCAGCTGGAAAGGCTGCCGACCCGGGCATTGAAGTTGCGCGCCGCGCCGATCGAACCGCCGAGTTCGATGCTCGGATAGAGATCGGCTTCCGCCACGCCGATTGCCGCCGTTGCGGCCTGCAGGCGGCGTTCAGCTGCACGGATGTCCGGACGGTTGCGAATGAGATCGGCCGGAACGCCGGTGCGCGTCGCGTAACGCGGCATCGGCTGTGCGGAACCCTTGAGCAGGCTGGACGTGATCGTGCTGGCGGGCACGCCGAGCAGGGTCGCGATGTGGTTTGCCGCCTGGTGGAAGCCGGTTTCGAGCGCCGGCAGATTGGCGAGCGTCTGGTTGACGAGGCCTTCGGACTGCAGGACGTCAAGGCTGGAAGCCGCGCCGGCTTCCTTGATTTCGTTGGTGAGTTTCAGCGTCTCGCGGCGCGACACCAGGTTCTTGCGGTTGAGCGCCAGCGCCTCCTGGAAGTAGCGCGCATTGACGTAGCTCGACACCAGATCGGAGAAGTAGGCGAGGCGTGCGACGTTGATATCGTCGTAAGCGGCGTCGAGCGATGCGTTCGCAGCTTCCTTCTGGCGGCGATACTGGCCGAAGAAGTCGATCAACCAAGACGCGCTGAGGCCGGCGCTGATAGACTTCGATTCGGCATGCGTGCTGCCCGTGGTGCGGCGCAGATAGCTGCCGTCCTGGCCGCTCACATTGCCACTGGCCGACGCGCCAAGGCTCGGCAAGGCGCCGGCGCCCGCGATGATGACGTTCGCCTCGGCCGCTTCGATGCGCTGCAATGCCTGCAGAACGGTCAGGTTTTCGCTCATGCCCTGATGGACGAGATCGTTGAGGCGCTTGTCGCGGAAGGATTCCCACCACGGATTGAGCGTCACATTGTCGGCGCTTGCCGACTTGCTTTCCGAGAACTTCGCGGGAAGCGCGGTCTCGGGCTTCTGGTAGTCGGGGCCGACAACACAGCCTGACAGGAGGAGCATGCTCAGAGGAAAAAGTGTCCTGGTGAAATTCATGGGTCTATCCTGCCGGCCATCGGGGCCTACTAAACTTAACGGAACATATTCGCGATTCACTCTTTATTCATGTTTGAACGCCAGATCGAGTCCTACGCAAGAAAAGAATGGTCCCACAGCGTTTTTTCCCCGCTTCGATGGATGTGTGTGCCTTCAGGGCAACGGGAGTATTTGCTCTGACGTTGTGAATTTGCCCGCATGGCGAAAGCGCCGACTTTTGGACGCTCCGTCAGGTTGCGTCACGGCATTTCCCCGGAATGTTCGTCTTTGCGACATATTTTTCTGAAAAATGCTGCGAGCGCGAACAGTATTTTGCGATTCGAATTGTCACACAAATCCGGCAGCAATTTATTCCAAAATTCTGCGGATTCCATTGACATCGAGAGGAGACCCTATTATGTGTTGCAGCATCGCATGAAGGCCGCGTGCATTTTGTTTCGGTCTATCCCTGACGCGCCCTTTTTCAGCGTCAGCGCCAACCAGAGGGAGTGTGACATGTATCATATCAACAGCATCGCCTCCGCGTGTGTGGCGTACTCCTGTCGTGAAACGATTACCGGGAAAACATCGACGCTCCGTCGAATGTAATCTGAAATTCCCTCTTCGATTTTAGCGCAAATGAAAATTGGCTGTGCCCTCGGGTGCCGCAGGAGTTGTTATGCAAAAGCAGGTTATCGAAATCGGTGGAGAAGCCCTGGGCGTCGTCGTTCCCGATGAGGATCGGCTGAAGTTCGTGGCTGTCAAATATTCCGTATGGGATCTGGATTCCCAGCGCTTTTCCTCGGCGGACGAGGTGCGCGCGGCTATCCGGCGTCTCCTGAACGATCCGTCCGCTGCACAGCGGGCGATGAACCCGGCCAATGTCGCGGCCTGAACGAAAATTCTCAAGTACCAGTCGTGTTTCGTACTGGTTGACGACGGGCCTTGCTTTGCGCGGGGCCCGTTTCTTTTTGTGAACAATCCATTCACCGGACGCTGGCTGGCGCGGGGTGCCGAATTTTGATTGGGTGTCTTTCGAAAGGAGGTGCCCCATGCAGAGTGGCATCCATCACATCACGGGTATTACCCGTAAAGTCCAGGCGAACGTCGATTTCTACGCCGGCTTCCTGGGCCTCAAGCTCGTCAAGCGCACGGCCGGGTTCGAGGACGCCGATCAGCTTCATCTCTTCTATGGCGACGCGGCGGCCAGTCCAGGCTCGCTGATCACGTTTCTTGCCTGGGAGGATGGGTCTCCCGGGCGGGTCGGTCTCGGCCAACCCGCGGAGATCGCGCTCGCGATCAGGCCGGAGGCCATCGGTTTCTGGCTGACGCGGGCTTTGACGAAGAATGTCGCCATGACCGGTCCAGCGCAGGAGTTCGGTGAACCCGTGCTTCGGCTGAAGGATCCTGATGGTATCATCGTCAAGCTCGTCGGCGAGGCCGGTGTGGAAGGCGTGGCTCCGCATGTCACGAAAGACATTGCGGCTGGCGATGCCATCCAGCGTATTCGCGGCGCGACGATCTTTTCGGAAAAGCCTGCGGAGACGGCGGCCTTCATCGGTGGCCATTTCGGCTTCCGCAAGGTTGCCGAGGCGAACGGCGTCACGCGGCTTGCGGGTGATGCCGGCGACATCCTGGATATCCGCGATGCCAGTGGTTTCTGGACGTCGGCACCGGGCACCGGGACGATCGACCATATCGCACTGCGTGCGCCGGACCGCGCCGCCGTCGAGGCTGCAGCCGCAAGGCTTGCGGCCGAGGAGGCGGGCGACGTCAACATGCATGACCGCACATATTTCTATTCGCTTTATGTGCGCGAACCCGGGGGCTCGCTGGTCGAATATGCGACGGACGGTCCCGGCATGGCAATCGACGAGCCTCCGGAGGCGCTGGGCCGCAGGCTTTTCGTGCCGAAACATTTTGGCGCAGACCCGGAGGATGTCCGGGCGCGCCTTCCGCAGTTTTCCTTGCCAGGAGAAGAAAGAATGACCGAACGGGATCTCCCCTTCATCCACCGGGTGCATCGCCCGGAGGCGCCTGACGGCACGGCGGTGGTGCTGCTGCACGGCACGGGCGGCAACGAGACGAGCCTTCTGCCCTTCGGCGCGCGGCTAGCGCCCGCCGCCGTGCTGCTGAGCCCGCGCGGCCGCAGCGCGGACGAAGGCTATCCGCGCTTCTTTCGCCGCATCACCGCGACGACCTTCGACCAGAAGGACATTGCCGGCGAGGCGGAGGCTTTCGCTGCCTTCATGGAGGGGGCGAATGCGGCCTACGGGCTCGACCCGGCAAAGACGCTGTTCGTCGGCTATTCCAACGGCGCGAACATGATCGGTGCCGTCATGCTGCTGCATCCCGGCATCATTCGCAACGCGGTGCTGCTGCGGGGCATGAATGTCCTGGAGACCGTGCCGCCGGCCGATCTCTCCGATGCCAACGTGCTGATGGTATCGGGCCAGTCGGATCCCTATGGCCGTTTTGCCGGGGATCTGGAAGCGCTGCTCAGGACAGCCGGCGCCAAGGTCGAAAACAAGCTGCTGGCCGCCGGCCACGATATCGGCGCGGCCGACCTGGACTTGGCCAAGGCCTACAAGGAACGCATCATCGGCTGACGCTGACGATGCGAACATGAAAAAAGGGGCGTGTCTTGCGACACGCCCCTTTTTTACGACGGTGGATTATCGCGTGTAGTTCGCCACGAACGCGGCAAAACCGGCGACGAAATCGCGCAGCTTCTTCTCCGTCGCCTCGTCGGCGATCTTGCCATCCTGAATCACCGTTCCCGCGCGCGAAACCATCAGCTTGGCGCCGAACCACGGTACGGTGCCGAGCGTGCGCATGATGGGGAGCCAGGCTTCCTGCGAGAGCAGCGTGCCGAAATTGCCGGGCGAGGCGCCGGTAATAGCGAAGGGCTTGTTGCCGAAGACGCGGGCGATATCGGAGGAGGGGCGGCTCATCCAGTCGATGGCGTTCTTGAAGACGCCGGGAATGCCGTTGTTGTATTCCGGCGTGAAGAGAATGACGCCGTCGGCGTCGGCGACGAGGTCTTTTAGGCGTGTCACGGCGTCGGGAATGCCGTCTGCCGCTTCGGCGTCGCCGTCGTAAAGCGGAATGCCGTGGATAGAGCCTTCGACGATCTCGGCACCATCGGGCGCCATCGCCAGTGACGCGCGCAACAGCGCCGTATTGAAGGAGCCCTTGCGCAGGCTGCCCGAGATAACCACCAGTTTCGTCATGTCGTCTCTCCGTTTTCAGACATAAAAAACCCCGGCGGACGGTTTGTCACGCCGGGGTTTGTTTGCGATTAGGCCAGGGGCTTCAGCCTTGCCTCGATCTGCCTGCGGCGCGGCTCGAGGAAGGGCGGCAGCGACAGGCTCTCGCCGAGCGTTTCCATCGGCTCGTCCACGGCAAAGCCGGGACCGTCAGTCGCGATCTCGAACAGGATGCCGTTCGGCTCGCGGAAATAGAGCGAGCGGAAGTAGAAGCGCTCGACCTCGCCGCTGGACGGCAGGCGGAAGCCACGCAGGCGCTCTGTCCAGGCATTCAGCGCCTCGACGTCGGGGGCGCGGAAGGCGACATGGTGTACGGCGCCCGCGCCCTGATGGGCAGCCGGCAGATCCGGCTCGACCGCGACGTGCAACTCGGCAGCCGGGCCGCCGTCGCCCATCGAGAAGACATGCACCTGTCCTTCGCCGTCCGGGTTCGGATAGGTCGAGGTTTCCTTCATGTTCATCACCTGCACCAGAACGGTCTCCGTGTTGCGGATATCCGGCACGCTGAGCGTAATCGGGCCGAGGCCCTTGATCTGGTGTTCGGCGGGAACGGGGCTCTTTTCCCACGGATTGGACGGCGCGCCGGCATCGTCGACGGTCAGGCGGAAACGCTGGCCTTCACCATCTTCGAAGTCGAGCGTGGCGCGGTTGTCGATATCCCTGATGTCGCCGGCCTTGACCTTCTCCTCGGCAAAGCGCGCCTTCCACCATTCGAGTGTGGCGCGGGTGGCAACGCGCAGGCCCGTGCGGGAAACGCTGTGCGTGCCGCGCCGCTCGTGGCCGACCGGCCAGTCGAAGAAGGTGAGGTCCGAGCCCGGTGAGGCGAGCCCGTCGGCATAGAAGAGATGGTAGGCACTCGTATCGTCCTGGTTGACGGTTTTCTTGACGAGGCGCAGGCCAAGGGTCTGCGTGTAGAAACGCAGGTTTTCCGCCGCATTCGCGGTGATCGCGGTCAGGTGGTGGATGCCGGTAAGCTGAAGGGTCATGACAAACTCCTCTCCGGAAGCGTCCGGGATGTTCGTGCGGTCCCGCCGTCGGGCCCGTCTGTTGGAGTGAATATCGCCCCTTGCCGGCGCCACCGGAAGACCGGGTGCGGCGAACGGATTGTTCACTTTTCCTGAACGGTGCGGTGTTCTCCCGAGGGTCGTTTGCATGCCGTGCCGGTCAAGCCCTCGGAAACAGCGCTTTATCCACCCATTCTGTTCCAATCTGCGTTCGCTAGAATTTTATCGTTTCATAAACCAGCATGCGCTTACGCTGACGGCTTGCGAAATGATTTCGTCCCTGTCTCGCCGCGCTGCCGGCATGTTCCGCAATTTTTTTAATGATTGCCGGTGCGGTTTACGCGCCCTTCAGGAGACGTTTCATGCTGCCTAAGACTGCGACTGCCCGAAACATGTTCGCCATTGTGGCGGCTGGTGTTGCCACGACTGTAGCGACTGCGGGCGTTCTGCTTTTTCTCTCCTACCGCGCGGTCGAAGAGCGATCGATTTCCGAGATGGTGAACGCCGCGGAGGCGAGCGCCGGCAAGGTGGAGACCTATTTTGCGCAAGTGAAGGCGCTGAGCTGGAACATGCGCTCCGCGCTCTACGCGATGAAGGCCTCGCCCGCGCCCAGCCGTGAGACGATGAACCTGATGTTCGACCGGCTGATGGCCGACAATGCCTTTGCGCTCGGCGTCAGCACCGGCTGGGAGCCGAACGCCTTCGACGGTAAGGATGAAGAGTACAAGGACAAGCCGGGCCACGATGCGACCGGGCGCTACGTTCCCTATTTCGTGCGCAACGACGGTAAGGTCGGCATGGAGGCGCTTGTCGACTACGACAAGCCGGGTGCCGGCGACTATTATCAAGTGCCGAAATCCACCGGCAAGGACTTTCTGACCGAGCCCTACAGCTATGCCATCGGCGGCAAGAACGTGCTGATGACTTCCTTCATGGTGCCGCTGCTTTTCGACGGCAAGTTCGAGGGCGAGACCGGCGTCGATATCGCCCTTGATGCGCTCGCCTCCGACATGGCGCAGTTGAAGCCGCTCGGCGAGGGCCACGTCGTGTTGCTCAGCCAGGGCGGCAGCATCGTCAGCCATCCCGATCCCGCCGTCCTCGGCAAGACGCTGGCCGATTCCGGACTCGATGCCGCGGCCTGGCAGAACCTGATCGCCAATCCGGAAAAGGCCGCTGAAATGACGGACGCTGCCGGCGTGCCCTCCGTGGCGGTCGCCGTGCCGGTGCCGCTGGTGCCGGGCACGACCTGGTACACCGTCGTTTCGGTGCCGAAGTCGGTGCTTTTCGCAAGCCTTTCGACGCTCGCCATCACCTCCATCATCGTCATCGCGATTGCCGCGGGCCTGATGATTTCCATCGGCTGGCTGCTCGCCGCCCGCTTCCGCAAGCGCCTTGCCACCGTCATCACCGCCACCAGCGAAATCGCCCGTGGCCGCACGGATGTGGATCTGTCGGAATCCGAGCGCCAGGATGAAATCGGCGAGATGGCCCGTTCGCTTGCCGTGCTTCGCGATGCGACGCTCGCCAAGGTCCGCCTGGAAGGCGAGGCGGAGCAGAACCGCGCGCTTTCCGAGGAGGAGCGCCGCCAGCGCGTCGAGGAGACTGCCGAGCGCGAACGCCAGACGCGCCTTGCGGTCGAGGCGTTGGCCGAGGGCCTTCAGAAACTCGCCGACGGCGACATGACCCACCGCATCGATCACGCCTTTGCAGGCACGCTCGACGAAGTGCGCCATGACTTCAACGCCTCCGTCGAGAAGCTGCAGGCGGCACTGCGTTCGGTCGGCGGCAATGCAAACGCCATCCAGGCTGGCTCTGCGGAAATCCGCTCCGCCTCCGACGATCTGGCCAAGCGCACCGAACAGCAGGCGGCCTCCGTCGAGGAGACGGCTGCGGCGCTGGAAGAGATCACCACCTCGCTCAAGGACGCCACCCGGCGGGCGGAAGACGCCGGCCAGCTGGTCGAGCGGACCCGTGCGGGTGCTGAAAAATCGGGCGAGGTCGTCCGCCGCGCCGTTACCGCGATGAGCGGCATCGAGACGTCGTCGCGCGAAATCTCCAACATCATCGGCGTGATCGACGAAATCGCCTTCCAGACGAACCTGCTCGCCCTGAACGCCGGTGTCGAAGCCGCGCGCGCCGGGGAAGCCGGCAAGGGCTTTGCGGTCGTGGCGCAGGAAGTGCGCGAACTCGCCCAGCGGTCGGCGAATGCCGCCAAGGAAATCAAGGCGCTCATCACCAAGTCGGGTGAACAGGTTCATCTCGGCGTGGCGCTTGTCGGCGAAACTGGCTCGGCGCTTTCGGAAATCGTCGACCAGGTGCAGGAGATCGACCAGAATGTTGCTGCCATCGTGCGCTCGGCCCGGGAACAGTCGACGGGCCTGCATGAAATCAGCTCGGCGGTGAACTCCATCGACCAGGGCACGCAGAAGAACGCGGCCATGGTCGAAGAGCAGACGGCGGCAAGCCACGCGCTGGCGACGGAAGCCGCATCGCTCAACACGCTGCTGGCGCAATTCCGCCTCGGTTCGGGCACCACCGCCACCCGCCCGGTTGCGGTTTCGTCCACGGAGCACCGCCCGGCCGCGTCCGGCGCCCGCGCTCTCGGCGGCAAGCTGGCCCGCGCGTTCGGCGGCGGCCAGGCCGCAACGGCCACGGCGGCGCAGGACTGGGAAGAGTTCTGACACCTGTTCCAGGGGTCTGACGGGAAGGGCGGTCCGGCAACGGGCCGCCTTTTTGTTTTGCGGAAATGCGCGCAAATTTTGGGCGTTGCCCTGGAATTGCACAGGTCGTGAAAACAGGTCGGTATTCCCCGTGATTTAGTGACTTCTTTAGTAATATGAAATCATTTTTTGAATCGGCTTTCTTCACGGTTGGCACGCTTCCTGCTTTCTTTGAGGCAGGTCCAGAGGGGACCGAAAGAGAAGCGTCCAAAGAATGACGCTCCGATAAAACCGCCGCGCAGCTCTGTGGGAACCATGAAGGTTTCGCGGCTGCCGGCGGTTTTTTTGTTTTCGGCGCGGGACGCCCTCGCACTGGCTGAACGCTACTGTGCTGAAAAACATGATTTATTATATTTTTCTGTCATTGGGCCTGCCCGATTGGCTTTTTCCGTGAACTTCGCCACACTTGGCTGCCTGGGGCTCGACGCCCGATGGCATGAAGGCTTGCCAGTCTGATCTTCGCGATATAATGAGGACCCATATTAAATGGGGTGTCTGCAAAGGTGGAGGCGACGATGACCCGATCGGGCAGAATGATGCTGGCGGTCCTTTTGCTATCGGCCACGGCCTTGCCGGCGCGCGCCGACGACAGGGCGCGGCCGGTGCGTATCGCGCCGGTGCATTTCGAGGAGCGCGAACAATCGGTGACCATTACGGGTGAAGTCGTCGCGCGGGTGGAGACGGACCTCTCCTTCCGCGTCGGGGGACGCATAACCGGCTGGTTCGTCGATGTCGGCGGCGCGGTCAAGGAAGGCCAGATCCTCGCCCGGCTCGATCCCGAGGAGCAAAAGGCGGATGTGGAGGCGGCGGAAGCAGGCGTGCGCGCAGCCGATGCGCAGTTGAAACTCGCCCGCGCCAATTTCGACCGCCAGAAATCCCTTCTGAATGACGGGATCAGCACGCGGCGTGATTTCGATGATGCCGAAACGGCGTTGCGCACCGCCGAAAGCGCCCGAGAGGCGGCGATCGCCCAGCGCGATACGGCGAAGGACGTGCTCTCCTATACGGAACTGAGGGCGCCCGCCGATGGCATCGTGACGGCGCGGTTCGCGGAAACCGGACAGGTGGCGCAGGTGGCGCAGACCATGTTCACCATCGCCGATACCGGCCCGCGCGATGCTGTCTTCGATGTCTATGAATCGCTGTTCTTCGCCCAGCCTTCAAAGGATGGCGTGGTCGTCACCCTGCTCAGCGACGACACGGTGCGCACCACCGGCAATGTCCGCGAGGTCTCGCCGACCATCGATACGCAGACCGGCACGGTGCGTGTGAAGATCGCGATGGATAAAACACCGCCGGAAATGACGCTGGGTGCCTCCGTCGTCGGCGTTGGTTCGCTTGCACCCCGCCGCGTTGCGGTCGTGCCGTGGCAGGCGCTGTCGGGTGTCGAGGGCAAGCCGGCACTCTGGATCGTCGACAAGACGAAGAACACCGTCAGCCTGCGGCCTGTCGAGGTGCTGTCTTTCGAGACCGGCTCTGCGCTGGTGACCGATGGCGTCGAGGAGGGCGAGACTTACGTGGCCGATGGCACGAAGCTGCTGCGCCCCGGCCAGAGCGTGGCCGCCATCGAAGGAGCCGCCCAATGAGGACTTCCATCGCGTTCGTTATGGCTATCGCCGCCGCCTTGGCATTGTCCGCATGCAAGAAGGAAGAGGAGGCCGAGGCCCCGCCAAGGCCTGTGCTGTTCATGGTCGTCACCCCGACGGCCCTGCCCGGCACGCGCTTTGCCGGCACGGTGCAGGCAAAGGTGCAGGCGGCCCTCGGTTCGCGTGTAGCAGGCCGGCTCGTGTCGCGTTCCGTGCATGTCGGCGATCTCGTCAGGAAGGGCGATGTGCTCGCCGTGCTGGATGCGACGGCCTATGAGCTTGCCGTCCGCTCGGCCCGTGCGGAGCTCTCCAGCGCCGAGGCGACGCTTTCGAGCGCCGTTGCCAGCGAGGATCGCCAGAAGACGCTGCTGCAATCCAACGCCGCCGCCAAGGCCGCCGTCGAAAGCGCAGAACAGTCCCGCGAGGCGGCCGATGCCGGGCTCATCCGTGCGCGCACGGCGCTGGTAAAGGCGGAAGAGCAGCTTTCCTATACGCGCATCAAGGCGGAATTCGACGGCGTGGTCGTCGCAACCGGTGCCGAGGTCGGGCAGACCGTCTCGCCGGGTGAGGCCATCGTCACGGTTGCCCGCCCGGAAGAACGCGATGCGGTCGTCGATATTCCCGAAACGGCGGAAACCATTGCGGTCGGCAGCCGCTTCATTGTTTCACTGCAGATCAACCCTGCCATCACCGTCAACGGCACGGTGCGCGAAGTTGCGCCGTCCGCCGATGCGGCGACGCGTACGCGCCGGGTCAAGATCGCGCTGGAAAACCCGCCGGATACCGTGCGGCTCGGCACGACGATCACGGCCGAACTCGAAGGGCCGAACCTCACGGCGATCATGGTGCCGGAGACGGCGGTGCTTCAGAAGGACGGCGCGCCGCATGTCTGGCTGGTCGATGCCGCGAAGGGCGAGGTGCGTCTTGCCGCCATCGAGACGGGGCCGGCCCTTGGCGGCGCGGTGCCGGTGACAAAGGGTCTGAAGGAGGGCGACCGTGTCGTCACCGCCGGGGTGCACAGCCTCGAGGAAGGCCAGAAAGTGAAGATCGAAGACGAGGTAAACCTATGAAGAAGTTCAATCTTTCTGACTGGGCGCTCGATCACGCATCGCTTGTCTGGTACTTCATGATCGTCTTTGCGCTGCTCGGCTTCTTCACCTACCAGAATCTCGGCCGCGAAGAGGATCCGTCCTTCGTCATCAAGACCATGACGATCAGCGCCGCCTGGCCCGGCGCCTCCGTGGAGGAGACGACGCGGCAGGTGACCGAGCGCATCGAACGCAAGCTGGAGGAGCTGGAATCGCTCGATTTCAGCCGCAGCGTGACGACGCCGGGCCAGACGCTCGTCTTCGTCAACCTGAAGCCGACGACGCGGGCGCGCGATGTGCCGTCCACCTGGCTGACCGTCCGCAACATGATCAACGATATCAGGGGCGACTTCCCGTCCGGTGTCGTCGGCCCCGCCTTCAACGACCGCTTCGGCGACGTCTTCGGCAACATCTACGCCTTCACCGCCGACGGCCTGACGCCGCGGCAGCTGCGGGACTACGTGGAGGAAGCGCGCACGCGCATTCTTACCGTGCCGAATGTCGGCAAGGTCGATCTCGTGGGTGCACAGGACGAGGTGATCTATCTCGAATTCTCGACCCGCCAGCTCGCGGCGCTCGGCATTTCCACCCAGCAGGTCGTCTCGACCCTGCAGGCGCAGAACGCCATTGCGCCGTCTGGCGTGGTGCAGGCCGGCGGCGAGCGGGTCAGCGTGCGCGTGGGCGGGCAGTTTTCTTCCGAAGCGAGCCTTCGCGACGTCAATCTGCGCGTCAACAACCGCTTTTTCCGCCTCAGCGACATCGCCACCATCACCCGTGGTTACGAGGATCCGCCGTCCGGCCTCTTCCGCTTCAACGGAGAGCCGGCGATCGGCCTTGCCATCGGCATGAAACAGGGCGCGAACCTTCTCGAATTCGGTGCGGCGGTGGAAAGGGAGATCGAGATACTCTCGCACGATCTTCCCGTCGGCGTGGACGTGCACCTCGTTTCCGACCAGCCCAAGGTGGTCGAGGAGGCGGTGTCCGGCTTCACGCAGGCGCTGTTCGAGGCGGTCGCCATCGTGCTCGTCGTCAGCTTCGTCAGCCTTGGTATCCGCGCCGGCCTCGTCGTCGCGCTCTCCATTCCGCTGACGCTCGCCATCACCTTCGTCTTCATGTACTACGATGGCATATCCCTGCAGCGCGTTTCGCTCGGTGCCTTGATCATCGCACTCGGCCTTCTCGTCGACGACGCCATGATCGCCGTCGAGATGATGGTGGCGCGGCTGGAAGCGGGCGATTCGCTGCGCAAGGCGGCGACCTACGTCTATACGTCCACCGCCTTTCCCATGCTGACCGGCACGCTGGTGACGGTGGCGGGCTTCATTCCGATCGGCCTGAACAGCAGTGCCGCCGGCGAATTCACCTTCAGCCTCTTCGTGGTCATCGCGATCTCGCTTGTCGTGTCCTGGGTGGTTGCAGTCATCTTCACGCCGCTGCTCGGCGTCACGATCCTGCCGAAGAGCATGAAGAAGCACCACGAGCAAAAAGGCTGGTTCGGCCGCATCTTCGCACGCATCCTCGATGTCTGCATGCGCTGGAAGTGGACGACGATCGTCGCGACCGTGCTCATCTTCTTCGTCTCGGTCTTCGCCATGCGCTTCGTGCCCGAGCAGTTCTTCCCGTCCTCCGACCGGCCGGAGCTCGTGGTCGACTGGGCGCTGCCGCAGAATGCCTCGATTGCCGAGACCAATGCGCAGATCGCCAAATTCGAAGAAGAGAAGCTGAAGGGCAATCCGGATATCGAGCGCTGGTCGTCCTATATCGGGGAGGGGGCCGTGCGCTTCCTTCTGTCCTTCGATGTGCAGCCGCCGTCACCGGCCTTCGGCCAGACGGTCATCGTCAGCAAGGATCTCGAGGCGCGCGACCGTCTGAAGGACGATCTCCAGAAGTATCTGCGCGAAACCTTTGTCGGTACGGATGCACTGGTCAAGCTGCTCGATATCGGCCCGCCGGTCGGCCGGCCGATCCAGTATCGCATCAGCGGTCCCGACATTCAGGAGGTGCGCAGCCAGGCGCTGGCCTTCGGTGAACTGCTCGGCAGGAACACCCTGCTTGGCGATATCGTCTATGACTGGAACGAGCCGGCGCGCGTGGTGAAGGTCGATGTTCTCCAGGACAAGGCCCGCCAGCTCGGTGTCACCTCGCAGGATATCGCTTTCGCGCTGAACGGCGTCACCGGCGGCACGACCGTCACCCAGATCCGCGACGACGTCTACCTGATCGACGTCATCGGTCGGGCAAAGGCGGCGGAGCGCGAATCGATCGAGACCCTGCGCCAGCTCCAGCTGCCGACGGCCAACGGCACCTCCGTGCCGCTCGCGGCCGTCGCGAATTTCCGCTACGAGATGGAGCAGCCCGTCGTTTGGCGTCGCTCGCGCCAACCGACGATCACGGTCAAGGCGAGCATCACGGGCGGCGTGCAGCCGGCGACCATCGTTTCGCAGATGGACAAGGATGTCGCAGGCTTCCGCGAAGCACTGCCGTCGGGCTACCAGATCGCCGTCGGCGGTTCCGTGGAGGAAAGCGCCAACAGCCAGGCGCCGATCGTGGCGGTCGTGCCGCTGATGCTGTTTGCCATGGCGACGATCCTGATGCTGCAGCTGCAGAGCTTCTCGCGGCTCTTTCTCGTCTTCGCCGTCGCGCCGCTCGCGCTGATCGGGGTCGTCATCGCGCTGCTCGGCAGCGGCGCGCCGCTCGGCTTCGTGGCAATTCTCGGTGTGCTGGCGCTGATCGGCATCCTCATACGCAACTCCGTCATCCTCGTCGTGCAGATCGAGGATCTGAGGCGCGAGGGCATGCATGCCTGGGATGCGGTGCGCGAGGCGACGGAACATCGCATGCGGCCGATCATGCTGACGGCGGCGGCGGCGAGCCTTGCGCTCATCCCGATCTCCCGGGAAGTGTTCTGGGGCCCGATGGCCTATGCCATGATGGGCGGCATCATCGTCGGAACGGTGTTGACGCTGCTCTTCCTGCCGGCTCTCTACATCGCCTGGTTCCGCATCAGACCGGAAGAGAAGGAAAAGGCGGCACCCGAATCGATCGAGGCTGCATAGCGTGCTCTCAATTTCGCCCATATCCCTCGACAGGGTCGAGCAAGGTACAGCTCCGAAAAGGGGCCGTGCCAGAGGCTCAACTGATTCCCTGCAGCAGGCTTTCGGCCAGCATCCTGGTCTTCGTATCGCGGCGGGATGGTTGCGTTCTTTTTGTCGCACCTCTCATGAAAAAGCCGGTGGAAAAAGTTGATTTCGAACGCAAACGGGCAGGGCTGCTTTTCAGGCCGTAACGAATGTGCAAGGGATTTGCTCCATGGTGTCGGCGGGGGCTGCATGGATGTGTCTGATTGGGACAAGGTTTGGTCATGGGACTTGACGAAACGTCTGAACTGCATGTCTATGCCGATCCGTCGTGGCGAGCGGCCAGCTTCTGCCTCGTGTCTATGAAGGCGCGGTCAACAGGAAATGCAGTGTGATGATCGGAATTGAAGACGTGAGTGGGCCGCGCAAGGGGTTGAGTGTTTTTGCGCGTATCCTCATGGCCGGTGCGGCCTTGACGCTTTCGGGTTGTGTGGTCCCGAACGACGGGCCTCTGACCCAGGAAGTGCTCTCCGCCGGCGCTGGCGGCAAAGCCTACGAAATCCCTCAGACCAAGCTTATCTTCGATGTCGTCAGCATCGACCAGCGCGTGGCCACCAGCGTGAACGCGGGTACGCGCCAGGGCTTCGCCAGCACCTTCGGTCTGGGCAGCGGCGGCAGCACACCGGTTATCGGCGTTGGCGACCGTCTTGAAGTCACGATCTTCGAAGCCGGGCCGGATGGGTTGTTTTCGACGTCCGAGCGCAAATCGACGAGCATTCCCGTCGTCGTGCAGCCGGATGGCCACGGCCAGATTCCCTATGTCGGTTCCGTCCGCTTCGCCGGCATGACCATCGATTCCGCCCGCTCGACGATCGTCGATGCATTGAAGGCAAAAGCTGTCGAGCCCGACGTGATCGTGGCGATGGGAGACAATGCCTCACGCACGGTTTCTGTGCAGGGCGCGGTGAACAAGTCCACTATCGTTCCACTCGGGCTCAACGGCCTGCATCTCAGCGAAGTGCTGGCCATGGCGGGCGGCGCTTCCAACGCGCCTTACGATACTTATGTCAGCCTGAAGCGCGGCGGTCGCTCGCGCTCGGTACTGCTGCAGACGATCATCGACAATCCGAGGGACGACATCTACGTCAAGCCGGACGATCAGATCTACGTTACCTTCGACCCGCAGACCTTCTCGGCGCTCGGCCAGACGGAAAAGAGCGGCAAGATTGCCTTCAACGCCGCAAAGCTCAGCCTCGTCGAAGCTGCGGCGCTCGCTGGTGGCGGCAATATCGCAACGGCCGATCCCAAGGGCTATTTCGTCTTCCGTTACGAGGATGAAAGCGTCTACCGCAGTGTCGTCGGCGACGATCGCTTCCGTGACCTGATTTCCCGCGGCATGGCCCCGGATGGAGAGGGACGCTACCCGATCGTCTATCGCCTGGATCTGGGAGCGACGCAAAGCTACATCGTTGCGCAGAACTTCCCAGTGCGGAACAAGGACGTGATTTATCTGTCGCGCCATGTGGCGACGGACCTCGCGAAATTCCTGAGCATCATTTCCAGCGGATCCAGCGCGGCCTACAATATCACGCGCACGACCAGAACGTTCTGACGGCGTTTTGAGCGGATAGGCCGTGGCATCCGAAAATGCTGCGGAGCGCTTGCGGCGATCCGCCTGATCGATAGGAAGCTGGATGGCCGATCGGGCACGCAAAACCTATGCGCTTCTATCACGTGGCCTCTGGCAGCAGCGGCAGGATATCGCACGGTTGCTCGATGCCGACATAGTTGCCTGGCCCTTCGTTCTTCCAGGCAGGATCGACGGCTTTGTCGGCTGGGGACGGCGCCCGTCGGGTATGCGCGCCGTTCGGCTTGCCAAACGGTTCGGCAAGGAAATCCTCACGCTGGAGGACGGCTTTCTGCGTGGCTTTGCGCCAGGGCAGGGGGAGCCGAGCCATTCCTATGTGATCGACCGGCAGGGCATCTATTTCGATGCACGCTATCCGAGCGATCTCGATAGCCTGCTGGCCCAGCCTCAGACCGATCCTCAGGCGCTCGGCCGCGCGCGCCGGCTGATCGCGCAGCTGCGGCAAGAGCGCCTGTCCAAATACAACAACAGCCCGCTGCTCACCCCCGCAGCTGCCGGCGTGCCGCAGGGCCGCCCCTTTGTCCTTCTCGTCGATCAGGTCGCGGGCGATGCCTCCATTGCGGGAGCCGGCGCGAGCGCGGGGCGTTTCCAGGCGATGCTGGAGCATGCTGCCGCATCCAATCCCGGCAAGACGCTTGTCGTGCGCATCCATCCCGCGGCCGGTGAGAGAAGCCTGTTGCGACAGGCCGCAACGGCGCTCGGACTGTCGATCGTCGTGCCGGAGCGCATGAATCCGTGGCCGTTGCTGGAAGAGGCCGAAAGCGTCTACACGGTATCGAGCCAACTCGGTTTCGAAGCCCTCATGGCCGGCCGGCCGGTTCACTGTTTCGGTTCGACCTACTATTCCGGCCGAGGGCTGACGACGGACCACGGCGAATTGAATGCCGGCAAGCCGCCGGCCTCGCTGGAACAGGTTTTTCACGCGGCCTTTCTCGAATATGCGCGCTATCTAGACCTTCACACGCGGCTGGCCTGCACCGCGGAGCATGCGGTAGAGCAGGCGGTCGCCGTTCGCAATCAACGCTCCCGCCTCGAATACAAGGTTTTTACGGTCGGGTTTTCACCGTGGAAGCGCCGCGCCATGACGCCATTCCTCAAGGGCATGGTGGGGGATCCCGTTCATATGCGCAGAATGGACGCTGCCGTGCCGGCGGCGCAGGCGGCGGGCGGCGTCGTGGCGGTCTGGGGCAGTGACAGGCCTCTGCCTGTTTCCGTGCCTGCTGTTCGCCTCGAGGACGGTTTCATCCGCTCGAAAGGCCTCGGCGTGACCCTGACGCTGCCCTCCTCCATCGCTATCGACGACGAACATGTCTATTACGACGCGCGGGGGGCGAGTCGGCTTGAAACCATCATAGCGGAGGGCGTTTTCGACGAGCCGCTGCGGGCGCGGGCGCGGAGCCTCGCCCAGCTCCTTATCCAGCGCGGTGTTTCGAAATACAATCTCGGTACGGCGGCCGACCTGCCTGTCGTGGCGGAAGGGCGCGTGAAAATCCTCGTCCCCGGCCAGGTGGAGAAGGATGCCTCTATCCGCTACGGTTCACCGCAGGTGCGTACCAATGCGGGTCTCGTCGCTGCGGTGCGCAGGCTCTATCCAGGTGCTTTCATCGTCTACAAGCCACATCCGGATGTGGTGTCAGGCGTAAGGGATGGCGGCGAGGAGCCGCGCGATGCCGACAGGATCGTGCGGAGCGGCGACATCCTTCAGTGGATTGCCTGGGCGGATCGCGTGGAGACCATAACCTCGCTTACCGGTTTCGAGGCGCTTCTGCGTGGCAAGGCGGTCGGCGTGCACGGCATGCCCTTCTATGCCGGCTGGGGTCTTACCGAAGATCGCCTGGTCATGCCGCGCCGCACGCGCCGAATCGATCTCGACATGCTTGTTGCCGCAAGCCTGATTCTCTATCCGCTTTATGTGCATCCGCTGAGCGGCTTGCCGTGCCGGCCGGAAGACCTCGTCGAGGAAATTTCCAGCGGTGCCTTGAAAAAGTCCGGTCCGCTGGCGATGCTTCTTTTAGGTGCGGCGCAGCAAATTAACCGCTTGGGAGTACTTTTGCGCGACTCGAAGTTGCGCTAGTGTGGTCAGCGGCAAATGCGTAGGGAATGCGTCCCGGGCACGCGTTCCCGTGGAAGCAGTTTGCTTGTACATGCAGTGCATGGGATTTTCGGGGAAGGGCGGCGGATGCGGTTGCTAAAAAGACAGGTTTATGCGATGACGAGTGCCTTCAGCACTATTCCGAGTTGAGTCAGCCTGTCATGACTGTACAGCATGATCAAGATTTGAAGGCGGATCACTCCGAGTCCGAGCACGCCTCTCTGCGCGGCCCGCGCCTGATCAATCTTTCGCTACGTCGTAAGCTTTCGAAGCGTTTTCCCTCCAAGAGCGCGCCACGCGTGCTCATGTTGCAGGGTCCGGTCGGTCCGTTCTTCCGGAAAGTGCAGGCCCTTCTCAACCAAAAGGGTTTTGAGGCCTGGCGCGTTTGCTTCAATGCAGGCGATCGGCTTTTTGCCCGCGGCAGCCAGAATCTTCATTTCTCCGGCACGGCAGAGGCTTGGCGTGATTGGTTTACCGAGATCGTTGGTGAGCACGGCTTCGACTATGTGGTGCTTTTCGGCTGCGAGCGCGAAGTTCACAGGATCGCGATAGAGCAGTGTGCAGCCGTGGGCGTTCCCGTCCTCTGTCTCGAAGAGGGCTATATTCGCCCCGGTTTCGTGACGATGGAGCTTGGCGGCAACAATTGGCGCTCCCCGATCATGGGTAAGCTGCCGGCGGAGGACGACGCCGAATCGAAGCTGGAGCGACCAAAGGGCGTGAGCTACCCCTCCTCTTTCGGTGCTATGGCGACCTACGCCTATACCTATTTTGCCGCTCGCGGCGTGTTTTCCAAGCCAAGCGAGCGCAAGCTTTTTCATAAGCCTAAGCGCTCGTTCGTGCGGGAAATGTTCTACTGGATCAAGAACTACTATCGCAAGTTCAGCAATCTCGGCCGCAACTATCGCAGTATGGAGCGATTGCTCGAGCATCACGACAAGCGGTACTATCTGGTCCCCTTGCAGGTGCATGACGATGGCCAGCTTGGCGCCGCCGCAGGCGGCTGGAGCAACCAGAAGCTCATTCTGAAGTCGATCGTCTCGTTCGCGCGAAATGCGCCGGTGGCATCTCAGCTCGTGTTCAAGATCCACCCGATGGAGCGGGGGCACAGCCAGGACAGTCAGTTCATCCGCCAGGTGAGCGTCCTGAACAATGTGGCGGACCGGGTCCATATCCTTGACGGTGGTTCGCTGGGGCTTTTGACGCGCCATTCCGCCGGCATGGTGACGATCAACAGCACGTCCGGTCTTTCGGCCTTGCTGCATGGTGTTCCACTTGCTGTCCTGGGGCAGGCATTCTACCGGCATCCAGTCCTTGCCCATTGTGTAAACAAGGGCATCGAGCTTGATCAGTTTTGGTCGTCTGGCCATGTGGCTCCTGCGAACCTGCGGCGCGAGTATCTGAACTGGATCAATCGTAAATGCCTGCAGCCCGGCGATTTTTACGCCTACGAGGGCATGGAAGTGGCGGCGAACTCGCTTCTGGCAAAGCTTCGCGCCATTGATGAGGCTGCTGGATCGGTTACCCCGCTACGTCTGCCGGTGGACTATGCGCCCGAGCGTTTGCGCTCCGTCGGTGGGACAGCGATCTGATTTCACAACATCGTTGAAGGGGGGATCGGCTTTCAGGCCGATTTGCGCTGTGC
Source organism: Shinella sp. CPCC 101442 (assembly GCF_024704725.1). GTDB lineage: Bacteria > Pseudomonadota > Alphaproteobacteria > Rhizobiales > Rhizobiaceae > Shinella. The sequence goes on from NZ_JALIQS010000005.1 coordinate 329,744, forward strand.
TGCCGAACTGGAGCGCAGAATCTCTTCATGAACCTGAATGGCTTCCTCGATATCGTTGAAGAAGGTCAGCGTCCCATTGTTCATCACCCCGCCGACATCGCAAAACGATCGAAGCAGACCTGCCGAGTGCGAGACGAGCAGAAGAGAGGCGTTTTCCCGCCGTTGCTCGAAGACTTCCTTGCACTTCTTCTTGAAAGTCGAATCCCCGACCGCGATGACCTCATCGATCAGGTAATACTCGAACTCGATCGCCATACAGATGCCGAAGGAAAGGCGCGCTTTCATACCGGCGGAGTAGGTCCTGACCGGCATATCCAGATATGGGCCCAGTTCCGAGAATTCCGCGACGAAGTCGAGCACTTTGTTGCGGGGCTTGCCGTAGATATCGGCGATGAAGCGGGTGTTCTGGGCGCCGGTGAGCTTGCCGTGTACGCCACCTTTGAATCCCAGCGGCCAGGAAATCTTGCCATCGCGCAGAATGCGCCCAGAGTCCGGCATTTCACTGCCGGAAATCATGCTCATGAGCGTGGATTTTCCCGCACCGTTCCTGCCGAGGATGCCGATATTGATGCCGGGAGGAAAGGTTGCGGTGAAGTTTTCGAGAATGATTTTCTTGCCACCGCCGGGGCGAGGGTAGGCTTTGCTGACGTTGTCGAAAATGATCATGAGGCGACGATCTTTCGGCGGAAGATGCGCTCGACGCTCAAGGCGATCACAAGCAGGCCAGTAGAAACACCAAGCAGATACTGTTTGCTCAGCAAGGCGTTATAATCAAGATAGGTGGATGTGCGGAACCATTCAACGCAATGCAAAAACGGGTTCCACCAGAGAATGGCCTGAAATTCCGGCGGCAGCTGGGTCGGCACGAAGAAAACCCCGGACGCCAGCATAAGGGGCATGCTGAGCATATTCATGAAGGTGTCATAGCGCGGAACAAGAGCACTGAACATCGCGTTGAACGTCGCAAAGGAGAGCGCGAAGTACAGGATCGCCAGCAGGCCTTCCGCAAAATCGGCGGGATAAACGATAACTGATCTATCCATCATGAGAGAAAGTCCGCCCATGAACAGCCAGCAGATGATCAGCCAGATCGTAGATTCGGTGAGGAAAGTGGCAATGATGGTATCCAGCGGACGGACCAGCGGATAGGTCAACATCGGTTGGTTGCTGATGATTGCCCGTTCCGTCTTGCGCGCGATGCCACGCGTCATACGGAAACCGAAAATGCCGGTCAGAAAGAAGAGTAGGGCACTATCCCCGAATGGTACCCCCGCGCGCATCCACGCATGGATGAGAAGGTAGACGCTGACATAGGCGACTGGTTCGATCAGAACCCAGACGAAGCCCATACGGCTTTCGCCGAAACGTGTCACTGCGCTTCTCACCACCAGCGCAGCGATGATCCGCATGTTCTCGCTGAGAGCGTAGGCGAAATTCTTCTCGGTTACCACCTTCATCACACCGCTCGGTCTCTTCGCGCCGTCAGATCGCATGATCCTTGACGGAGCGGAATACGAAGTAGCCGATGACCCAAAGGCTGATCGACGACAGGAGGACGATGCCCGTGTTCAGCAGGCTGAAAGGATAGAGGGCGACTTCCGGCTCACGCGGCGGGACATAGACGGCGAAATACCGCTCTTGCTTCTGAGCTTCCTGCATCGCTGCTTCCAGTGCCGCCAGCGACGCCGTATAGGCCTTCACTGCAAATTCCTGCTCGACACCGAGTTCCGAGAAACGGCTGATCATCTGCGGCAGGGCGCTCGAGGTGTCGGTGCCGCTGCGCGTCGTCTTGCCGTCGGCTGGTTGATCGACGTCACCGGTGAGGCGGTTCCGCTGTTCGATCAATTGCGCTTCCAGCGCGCTGATCTTGCGTTCGATCACGCGTGCGGACGGGGCGTCGCTGCTGATGGAATCGACGAGCGCCTTGTAGCGTGTGCGAAGGCTTGCCAGCTCCTGCTCGAGCGAGCTGATGATCGTCGCTTCCATAGTGGCAACTGTCGCCGGATCGACCGCTTGCTCGTTGATCTGCAATTCGGTCATCTGCTTGCGAATATTGCGCAGACGTTCCTCGGAACGCGCTACCTGCTGATTGGCAACATCGACAACCTGTCGGCGCGTCTTGTCCGAAAGGGTGTTCACGAGATGCTCGGAAACCGACAGAATGGATTGAGACACCTGCGTCGCGTCGGTCGGGGAGAACGCGAAGACGCGCATCGTCACGTTGCCGGTGGTGGAGTTGAAGCTGACATCGACCATGTCGCGCCAATAGTCGCGGAATTCGTCCAGCGAGCGCGTGTCATTTTCACGATAAAGAAAATCGATGTTCGGTCGGGAGTAGACCGTCCTGATGTCGACGCCAGTCTGTTCGCGGATGTCGGGCAAAATTTGGGCGGAGTGGATATAGTCCGCGACGATATAGGAATCGCCGGACTGCAAGCCTCCTCCGACAAGCGCGGGTATTCCGAGACCACTGAGGGATGATTGGTTGGCGCCACGAACCGAAAACTGCGTTTCGACGACATATTGCGGGCTGGCGATGAAGGCGAAGTAGAGTGCGGTCAGGATCGTCGGGACAACCACTACGAGGCCGAAGGATATCTGCGTCCACGGGAGCTTCCGCTTCCGCTTCGGCATCTCCGGCAGGGTCATGATCTTCTTGACGATGTCGGTTTTCGTGCGCGCGCGCGCGCCTAGGTCTTCTTCGTCGTTGGCATCGGGATCTGGCGCACGCCTGGAGGGCACCCTCTTGAGGGCAACGACCTTCTTGTCTTCCGCCCGCTGTTTGACACGCTGCTTGGCGATATCGAGCAGGCTGCTGGCTCCGGTGGCGACGTGGGGCTGGGCTTCCGCCTCTACGGGCGTCTTCTCTTCTTTCACGTCGGACCACTCTTTCCCAAAGAAAACCGGTTAGTCGCCTAAATGCTTACCATCGGCAGATTATTCGAAATAACCTTTACAGACAACAAAAATGCCGCCTGGAATTCTGCGAAACAGTCCTCCAAGGCGAATTCCCGCATTTTCGAGTTCTCACTGCGTGCGTCTTCTCGTCGAGCAATCGGGTTATTTTGTGACCGGGGTCGCCGCGCCGCACCATCCGGCGCCCGAGGCGATGAAGTTCGGATTGGCGAAATCGGTGTCGTGGAGCTGCCGGCGTTTGCCGTAGATAAGGGTACTGCCGTCGAGCGTGCGGGTTTCGCCACCTGCTGCGCGCAGCACGGCATCGCCGGCGGCGGTGTCCCATTCCATGGTGCGGCTGAAGCGGGGATAGACATCGGCAAGGCCCTCGGCGACGAGGCAGAATTTCAGCGAGGAGCCGATCGCGGTGCAGGCGTCGATGCCGTGGTCGTCGAGGAAGCGGGCAGTCTCCGGTGTATTGTGCGAGCGGCTGGCGACGGCGGTCAGCGCCTCACCGCGACCGCGGCAGCCGATACCTTGCCGGTTGCTGAGGGTGCGGCCATCTGCCACGGTGAAGCGTTCGGCGTGGCCATCGACGGCGATGAAGCCGATGGCAAGGGCGGGAGCGTAGACGATGCCGGCAATTGGAACGCCTGCTTCGACAAGGGCGATGTTGACGGTGAACTCGTTGCGGCCGGCGACGAATTCCTTGGTGCCGTCGAGCGGGTCGACAAGGAAGAATAAGCCGCCGGAAATGTCGGGCATCTGGCCGGCGGCGACCGCCTCCTCCGCAACGACGGGGATTTTAGGGAAGTGCCGGGCGAGCGCTTCGAGAATCACGCGTTCGGCCTCCTCGTCCGCCTCGGTGACCGGGGAACTGTCGGGCTTGTAGTGCACGTCGGGGCCGGCGCTGTGAATGGCCATGATGGCGCGGCCGGCGGCGAGGGCTGCGCTCTCCATGACGCGTTTCAGCTCTGCTGTCTCTGCCTGCATCGTCCCTAGCCTTTCTGCCCCATGGCTTAGCCGCGGCTCGGTTGGAAAGCAAATACTGCGTGTGGAAACCGCGCCGGACTTGCGCCACGGCCTTGCCGTTTGTGCTGCATATGCGAATGTGGTGCGACTGATCCGGGATTTTTCATGCGTTACTCCGCTCTCTCCATTCTAAAACAAGCCTTTGCCGGAAATCTCGGCTGGAAACCTGCATGGCGGGAGCCCGAGCCGAAATCCCATTACGACGTAATCATCGTCGGTGGCGGCGGACATGGCCTTGCAACAGCCTACTATCTCGCCAAGGAATTCGGTATCCGCAATGTCGCGGTGATCGAGAAGGGGTATCTCGGCTCGGGCAATGTCGGCCGCAACACGACGATCGTGCGCTCGAACTACATGCTGCCCGGCAACGAGCCGTTCTACGAGTTTTCACTGAAACTGTGGGAGGGGCTGGAGCAGGCGCTCAACTACAATGTGATGCTCTCGCAGCGCGGCATTATCAGCCTCTATCATAACGATGGTCAGCGCGATCATTATACGCGGCGCGGCAATGCTATGATGATGGAAGGGGTGGCCGCCGAGCAGCTCGATCGCGAGACGCTGAAGAAGATGCTGCCCTTCCTCAATTTCGACCATGCGCGTTTCCCGATTATCGGCGGGCTGTTGCAAAAGCGCGCCGGCACGGCGCGGCACGACGCCGTCGCCTGGGGTTTTGCGCGCGGCGCCGATAGGCTTGGTGTCGATCTCATTCAGAATTGCGAGGTTACCGGCATTCGCCGGGAGAACGGCGTCGTCATCGGCGTCGAGACGACGAAGGGTTTTATCGGTTGCAACAGGCTGGGGCTTGCGGCGGCGGGCAACTCATCGCGCGTCGGCGCGATGGCGGGGCTGAAGCTGCCGCTGGAAAGCCATGTGCTGCAGGCTTTCGTGACGGAGGGGCTGAAGCCCTGCATCGATCACGTCATCACCTATGGCGCCGGGCATTTCTACATTTCGCAGTCGGACAAGGGCGGGCTGGTCTTCGGTGCGGAGATCGATGGCTACTCTTCCTATGCGCAGCGCGGCAACCTCGCGACGGCGGAGCATGTGATGGAGGAGGGGGTGACCATGATTCCCGGCCTTTCGCGCGTGCGTGTGCTGCGCAGTTGGGGCGGCGTCATGGACATGTCGATGGATGGTTCGCCGATCATCGACAAGACGCCCATCGATAACCTCTACCTCAATTGCGGCTGGTGTTATGGCGGCTTCAAGGCGACGCCGGCGTCCGGTTTCTGCTTTGCCCATCTCATCGCCAAGGGCGAGAGCCATCACGTGGCGCGTGCGCTCCGGCTCGATCGTTTCGAGCGCGGTTTCCCGATCGACGAGGCGGGTGCCGGCACCCAGCCGAACCTGCATTGAGCTGAACCATGGCGAGCCTGATTTCCTGTCCGCATTGCGGCACGCGTCCCAAGGAAGAGTTTTTCATCCGCGGTGACGCCAACCCCGTCCGCCCGGCGCCCATGGCGACCGACGAGGCGTGGAACGACTATGTGCATCTGCGGGTCAACCCACGCGGGCGTATCCGTGAGCATTGGCAGCACGTGGCCGGCTGCCGGCGCTGGCTGGTTGTGGAGCGGGACAATTTCACCCATGAGGTGTTTGCCGTGACGGATGCGGCCAAGGCCGGGGAGGGTGCGCGATGAGTGCCTTTCGCCTTGCCTCCGGCGGCCTTGTCGATCGCAGCCACACCCTGCGTTTCACCTTTGACGGAGCTAGCCTCACCGGCCATGCCGGCGATACGCTCGCCTCGGCGCTGCTTGCCAACGACAGGCTTCTCCTCGGCCGCAGCTTCAAATATCACCGCCCGCGCGGCATCATGACGGCGGGGCCATCGGAGCCGAACGGGCTTGTGACGGTCGGCAGCGGTGCAAGGCGCGATCCGAACACCAAGGCGACGGTTGCCGAGCTCTATGATGGTCTCGAAGCCCGCAGCCAGAACCGTTGGCCGAGCCTCGCCTATGACATCGGCGCGGTAAACAACCTGATGTCGCGCTTCCTGTCGGCGGGCTTCTACTACAAGACCTTCATGTGGCCGGCCGCCTTCTGGGAAAAGGTCTACGAACCGCTGATCCGCCGCGCCGCCGGCCTCGGCCGAACGGACCTGCCGCGCGATCCCGATGCCTATGAGAAAAGCTGGGCGCATTGCGACCTCCTCGTGGTCGGCGCCGGTCCGGCGGGCCTTGCCGCAGCCCTTGTCGCGGCGCGGTCGGGGCTGCGCGTCATTCTTGCGGAGCAGGATTTCGTTCTTGGCGGCGCGCTGCTTTCCGAAACCGCACCTGTCGGCGGCGAGCCGCCCTATGTCTTCGCCCGGCGTGTGGTCGAGGAACTGCAGAACAGCCCGAACGTCACGCTTATGCCGCGCACCACCGTCTTCGGGTGGTACGACGACAATGTCTTCGGCGCGCTCGAACGCGTGCAGAAGGACGTTGCGGCGCTCGATGCCGCAAAGCCCGTCGAGCGGCTTTGGCGCATCGTGGCGAAGCACGCGATCCTTGCGACCGGTGCCGAGGAGCGGCCTTTGGTGTTCGGCGGCAACGACCGGCCGGGCATAATGACGGCAAGCGCCGTCAGCACCTATGCCAACCGCTTCGGCGTTGCGGCGGGCAAATCCGTCGCGATCTTTACCAATGGTTCGTCCGGCTATCGAACGGCGCAGGATCTCGCCGCCCGGGGCGTCGAAATCGCTGTGCTCATCGATAGCCGCGCGGCGTCCGGCGATGTGGCGCCCGATGGCGTGCGGCTTGTTCGCGGCGGGTCCATCGTCGATACGAAGGGGCGGCAGCGGGTCCGGGCGGTGGTTGCGGACCGCGGTGGCTTCGAAGAGCTGATTGGCTGCGACGCCGTGGCCATGTCAGGCGGCTGGAGCCCTGTCATCCACCTGGCCTGCCAGCGTGGTGGCAAGCCGGTCTGGTCGGAGGCCCTTCAGGCGTTCATGGCACCCGAAGCAGGACCGGCTCTGGTGACGGCGGGCGCGGCGGCGGGACATTATCGTCTCTCGGAATGTTTCGACGATGGCGCGCGCAAGGCGTCGGCGATTGTCGAGGCGATCGGTCGGCAGGCAGTCGGGATCGAGCGGCCTGTCATCGGTGAGGAAACCGATCCGTCCTTCACCGCGCTCTGGCATGTGCCGGGTGCGAAATCGAAGGCCTTTGTCGACTTCCAGAACGACGTGCACACCGGGGATCTCGGCCTTGCCGTGCGCGAGGGCTTCGGCCATGTCGAACATGCCAAGCGCTACACGACGGGCGGCATGGCGACGGACCAGGGCAAGCTCGGCAACATCAACGCCATCGGCATTCTCGCCGGCATGCGCGGGGTCAGCCCCGCGGAAGTCGGCACCACGACGTTCCGGCCGTTCTATACGCCGGTCTCCTTCGGTGCGCTCGCCGGCACGTCCGTCGACGGACACGCCATGCCGATACGTCGCTCGCCGCTGCATGGCTGGGCGGCGCGCAACGGCGCGGTCTTCATCGATGCAGGGCTTTGGTATCGCTCCTCCTGGTTCCCGAAGGCAGGTGAGAAGACCTGGCGGGAAAGCGTTGATCGCGAAGTGCGCACGGTGCGCGAAAACGCCGGCCTCTGTGATGTCTCGACGCTCGGCAAGATCGAAGTGTTCGGGCCGGATGCGGCGGAGTTCCTCAGCCGGCTCTATTGCAATCCCGTGTTGAAACTCCCCGTCGGCAAGGCCCGCTATGGCCTGATGCTGCGCGAGGACGGCATGGTCTATGACGATGGCACGGTGAGCCGGCTAGGTGAGGATCATTTCTTCGTCACGACCACCACCGCCCTTGCCGGCGGCGTGCTCTCGCATATGGAATTTGCCGCGCAGGTGCTCTGGCCGGACCTGCGGGTGCGCTTCCTGTCGGTCTCCGACCAGTGGGCGCAGATGTCGATTGCGGGACCAAAGGCACGCGCAATCCTGCAGGCTGTCGTCGAGGACGACATTTCAAACGCGGCCTTCCCGTTCCTCGCGGCGCGTGCGGTGCGGCTCAAGGGCAATCTGAAGGCGCGGCTCTTCCGCATCTCGTTCTCCGGCGAACTCGCCTATGAACTGGCGGTGCCGGCCGGATATGGCGAGGCGGTGGCGGATGCGCTGATGCGGGCGGGTGCGCCGCATGGCATCTGCGCCTATGGCGTGGAAACGCTGAACGTGCTGCGCCTCGAAAAGGGCCATGTCACCCATGCGGAACTTGACGGTCGCGTGACGCCCGACGACGCCGGTCTCGGCCGCATGATGGGCACGAGCAAGCCGGATTTCATCGGCAAGCGCCTCTCCGCCCGCTTCGGCCTGACGGCGGCCGACCGTGCGCAGCTTGTCGGTCTCAAGGTGCTGGAACCGGAGAAAGACATTCGCGCAGGTGCGCATCTGCTGAAGGACGGGGCAAAACCCTCGACGCTCAACGATCAGGGCTGGGTCAGCTCCGCCTGCTTCTCACCGACGCTCGGCGGGCACATCGCGCTCGCCTTCCTGAAATCCGGCCGGGAACGCTACGGCGAGAAAATCGTGGTCTGGGATCAGCTGCGCGGCGTGGAAACGTTTGCGGAAGTCTGCGATCCCGTCTTCGTCGACCGTGAAAACACCAAGCTGATGGCGTGAGGTAGAGGCGATGGCTTATGATTATCAGGCGGTGCATGCTCTCGACGGCATGATCGGCGCAATCGCGGAGCGGCGGGCGAATCACCTCTCCGTCCATCGCACGATGGCGATCGCCATGGTTCTCGCCGGGCCCGGGCAGACGGCCGAGGCTGCTGGCATTCTCGTGTCGAACGGCGAATTCGAAGCGCGGTTTTCCGGCCCCGGCGAATGGCTCGTCCTGTCGCAGGTGCATGCGCCGGAGACGCTCGCCGCCGAGCTTTCCGTCCGCCTCGGCGGTTTCGCCTTTGTCGTCGATCAGAGCCACGGGCGTGTCGTGCTGACCCTTTCAGGGCCGGATGCCGCGCGCATTCTGGCGAACGGCATCGCGGTCGATCTTCATGCCGATGCCTTCCCCGTCGGCCGGGCGGCGAATGTGCTGTGCAATCACCTCTCGCTCAATCTTGTCCGGACGGGCGACCAGAGTTTTGATCTCGTGGTCATGCGCAGCTTCGCCGGGGCCCTGGTGGACGATCTCAAGGTCATGGCGCGCAGCCACGACCTGTCGGTGGATTTCGCGACGCGTTGAACCGCGTCCGCGCGCCGCTGCCCGACATCCAAAATCGACAAAGCGACATGAGGTTTCGCACCACGGGCTTGTGAGGCCTCCGGGGGACAAAATAGGCTGCGTTTCGTCTGCAGCACGAAGTTCCCTTTCAACCCGCCAAGCCGGAGTTTTTCATGAAGAGCCATGCAAGGGTCGTCGTCATCGGGGGCGGCGTCGTCGGCTGTTCCGTCCTCTATCACCTGACCAAGTTCGGCTGGACCGATGTCGTGCTCGTCGAACGCTCGGAGCTGACCTCCGGCTCGACCTGGCATGCGGCCGGCGGCATGCACACGATCAACGGCGATCCCAACGTCGCCAAGCTGCAGAAATACACGGTGGAACTCTACAAGGAGATCCAGGACTATTCCGGCCAGGATATCGGCCTGCACATGACATCCGGCATGATGCTGGCATCGACCAAGGACCGGTTCGACTGGATGAAGTCGATCCTCGCCAAGGGCCGCTATATGGGCCTCGACGCGCATCTTCTGACGCCGAAGGAAGCGCATGAGCTGATGCCGCTGCTCGATCCCGACCAGTTTGTCGGGGCGGTGTTCGATCCGGTCGAAGGCCATCTCGATCCCTACGGCACGACGCATGCCTATGCGAAATCGGCCAAGAAGAACGGCGCCGACATCTACCTGCACACCAAGGTGGAAGACCTGGTGCAGCGCGAGGACGGCAGCTGGCGCGTCATCACCAACAAGGGCGAGATCATCGCCGAGCATGTCGTCAACTGCGGCGGCCTCTGGGCGCGCGAGGTCGGCCGCATGGTCGGGCTCGAGCTGCCGGTGCTCGCCATGGAGCATATGTATCTCATCACCGAGGACATGCCCGAGGTCATCGAATTCAACCAGACGCGCGGCAAGGAGCTGATGCACTGCGTCGACTTCGACGGGGAAATCTATCTCCGCCAGGAGCGCAACGGCATGCTGATGGGCACCTATGAAAAGGCCTGCCGCCCGTGGTCGCCGCTGACGACCCCCTGGGATTTCGGCCACGAGCTGCTGGAAGAGGATATCGAGCGCATCACGCCGGAGCTGGAGGTGGGTTTCCGCCATTTCCCGGCTTTCAACAAGGCGGGCATCAAGAAGGTCATCAACGGCCCCTTTACCTTCTCGCCGGACGGAAATCCGCTCGTCGGTCCCGTGCGCGGCATGACGAACTACTGGTCGGCCTGCGCGGTCATGGCGGGTTTCAGCCAGGGCGGCGGCGTCGGTCTGGCGCTCGCCAACTGGATGATCCACGGCGACCCCGGCTTCGACGTGTTCGCCATGGACGTTTCCCGCTACGGCGACTTTGCGACGCTCGGCTACACCAATGCCAAGGTGCGCGAAAACTATTCGCGCCGCTTCTCGATCCGCTATCCGAACGAGGAGCTGCCGGCCGGCCGGCCGCTTTTGACGACGCCGATCTACGACAGGCTGAAGCAGGCCGGCGCGGTCTTCGGCGCGTCCTATGGTCTCGAAGCGCCGCTGTGGTTCGCGCCCGAGGGCGTCGAGGACCATTTCTCCTGGCGGCGCTCGACGGACTTCGAAACGGTCGGCGCGGAGGCCAAGGCCGTCCGCGCGAGCGTCGGCCTGATGGAAACCTCGGGCTTTGCCAAATATGCGGTGAAGGGCAGGGCACCGGAGGCCTGGCTCGACCGGCTGCTGACCTGCCGCATGCCGGCGACGGGCCGCATGACGCTGGCGCCGATGCTGAAGGACGACGGCAAGCTCATCGGCGATTTCACGCTGGCCAAGCTCGGCGAGGGGGATTTCCTGCTCATCGGCTCCGGCATTGCCGAAGACTATCATATGCGCTGGTTCGAGAATCACCTGCCGGCTGACGGTTCGGTGACGCTCGAAGCGCTGAATCTTTCGCTCGTCGGCCTCGCCATTGCCGGGCCGAGGGCGCGCGATGTGTTGCAGAAACTGACACATCAGGACCTGTCGACGGCCGCTTTCGCTTTCATGGACGTGCGCCGCATGGATCTCGGCATGGCCTCGGCCATTGTCGGGCGCGTCAGCTATACCGGCGATCTCGGCTATGAAATCTGGATGAAGCCGCAATACCAGCGCTATCTCTACGATCTCATTCTGGAAGCCGGTGCCGAATTCGGTATTCGCCTCTTCGGGCTCCGCGCCTTGAATGCGCTGCGTCTCGAAAAATCCTATGGCAGCTGGTCGCGCGAATATCGTCCGCTCTATGGCCCGCTGGAGGCCGGGCTGGAGCGTTTCGTCGCGCTCCGCAAGGACGCAGACTTCATCGGCAAGGCCGCAGCCAGGGCGGAGCGCGAGACGGGCGGGACGCTGCGTCTGCGTACCTTCATCCTGGATGCGAAGGATGCGGATGTGATCGGCGACGAGCCGATCTATCTCGATGGCGAGGTGCGCGGCTGGGTGACGTCGGGCGGCTATGCCCATGCCGCCGGCCTTTCGGTCGCGGTCGGCTACGTGTCGAAGGAGATCGCGGACGTTGCAACCGGCTGGTCGATTGAACTTCTCGGCGAGGTGTTGCCGGCGCGTCTGCAAGCCGAACCGCTGTTCGATCCGTCGGGTGCGAAAATGCGTGGCTGATTGTCCCGTGACGTGAGGCGGCGATGTCCCAAGACGGGACGTCGCCGTTTTCCCATTTTGTGCATCATTTTGCGCAACGGCGTCGGTTTCGCTGCCAATTTTTTGGTTTCCGTGGCGTTAATTACGTCATTTAACGCTTCTTACTAAAGAAATTGTCGATCGGGGCATTTTGGGCTTCCCTTTTGTATCGAAAGCGGTATGGAATCCCATTGTCTAAACAAGCTCAAAAATGAGCGACAAGAACAAGAGATGCGGCCCTCAGGGAACTGCATCCGGGGGATTATATATGGAGTACTTCATCCAGCAGCTCGTCAACGGGCTGACTCTTGGATCTATTTATGGTCTGATAGCCATCGGCTACACCATGGTTTACGGCATCATCGGCATGATCAATTTCGCCCACGGCGATATCTTCATGTTGGGTGGATTTGCCGCTCTCATCACCTTCCTTCTTCTGACAAGCGTTTTTGCCGGCCTTCCGGTCGTGCTTCTGCTGCTGGTCATGATCGCCGCCGCGATGCTCACCGCATCGCTGTGGAACTGGACGATCGAGAAGGTGGCGTACCGGCCGCTGCGCGGATCCTTCCGCCTCGCGCCGCTGATCACCGCAATCGGCATGTCGATTGCGCTGTCGAACTTCATCCAGGTGACGCAGGGTCCGCGCAACAAGCCGATCCCGCCGATGGTGTCGTCGGTCTACAACGTCTTCGGCATCGCGATCTCGCTGAAGCAGCTCATCATCATGGTCCTGACGGTCACATTGCTCGCGGTGTTCTGGTACATCGTCAACAAGACCTCGCTTGGTAGAGCGCAACGCGCTACCGAGCAGGACCGCAAGATGGCGGCGCTGCTCGGCATCGACGTCGACCGGACGATCTCCGTGACCTTCATCATGGGCGCCTCGCTCGCTGCCGTCGCCGGCACCATGTACCTGATGTATTACGGTGTGACCGTCTTCACCGACGGCTTCATTCCGGGGGTCAAGGCCTTCACGGCTGCGGTTCTGGGCGGCATCGGCTCGCTGCCGGGTGCGGTTCTCGGCGGCCTTCTCATCGGCCTCATCGAGAGCCTGTGGTCCGCCTACTTCACCATCGACTACAAGGACGTCGCGACGTTCTCCATCCTCGCCATCGTCCTGATCTTCAAGCCGTCCGGTATTCTCGGACGACCGGAAGTCGAGAAGGTTTGATCCATGTCCATCATTTCGAACACCAATGAGAGCGCCGGCGGTAATCTGACGGCGCGGGCTCTGCGCGAGGGCATTTTTGCCGGTATCATCGCGCTCGGCCTCTTCGTCCTGTTCGTCGGTCTCGAGACCACGCAGAACATCCGCAACGAGCTCGTGCTCAACCAGCGCTGGGGTCTGCTCGCGGTCTTCGTGATCGTCGCCGCCGTCGGCCGCTTTGTGACCGTCGCCTATATCCGCCCCTCGATGGCTGCCCGCAAGGCAGCGGCCTCGAAGGCGGTCGCGGAGACGGAGGAAAGCTTCTTCAAGCGTAATTTCAGCAAGATCGCCATCGCGGCCCTTCTGATCTATCCGCCGCTGATGGTCATGCTCTTCGGCGTGCAGGGCTCGCTGAAGTGGGTCGACAATTTCGGCATCCAGATCCTCATCTATGTGATGCTCGCCTGGGGCCTTAACATCGTCGTCGGTCTCGCCGGCCTGCTCGACCTCGGCTATGTCGCCTTCTACGCGGTCGGCGCCTATTCCTACGCGCTGCTCTCGCAGCAGTTCGGCTTCTCCTTCTGGGTGCTTCTGCCGCTCGCCGGTATCCTTGCCGCCTTCTGGGGCATGATCCTCGGTTTCCCGGTGCTGCGTCTGAAGGGCGACTATCTCGCCATCGTGACGCTCGCCTTCGGGGAAATCATCCGACTCGTGCTGATCAACTGGACGGAAGTCACCCGCGGCACCTTCGGCGTCTCGGGCATTCCGAAGGCTTCGGTCTTCGGCATCTGGTCCTTCGACGTCAGCGCGCCGAACAACTTCGCCAAGGTCTTCGGTCTGCCGATGTCGTCGGCCTACTACAAGATCTTCCTGTTCTATCTCATCCTGGCGCTGGCTCTGCTGACCGCCTATGTGACGATCCGCCTGCGCCGCATGCCGATCGGCCGCGCCTGGGAGGCGCTGCGTGAAGACGAGATCGCCTGCCGTTCGCTCGGCATCAACACGGTGACGACCAAGCTGACGGCCTTTTCCATCGGCGCGATGTTCGGCGGCTTTGCCGGCTCCTTCTTCGCTGTGCGCCAGGGCTTCGTCTCGCCGGAAAGCTTCGTCTTCCTCGAATCGGCGATCATCCTCGCCATCGTGGTTCTCGGCGGCATGGGCTCGCTTGTCGGCATCGCCGTCGCTGCGGTGGTCATGGTTGGCGGCACGGAACTGCTGCGCGAAATGACGTTCCTGAAGGCCATCTTCGGGCCGGAGTTCACGCCCGAACTCTACCGCATGCTGATCTTCGGCCTCGCCATGGTCGTCGTCATGGTCTGGAAGCCGCGCGGCTTCGTCGGAAGCCGTGAACCGACCGCCTTCCTTCGGGAACGCAAGGCAGTCTCCGGTAGCTTCACCAAGGAAGGGCACGGTTGATGGCGCCCGGAACGAATACGATGACGAACGATCCTATCCTGAAAGTCGAGCACCTCTCGATGCGCTTCGGTGGTCTCATGGCCATCAACGACCTCTCCTTCGAGGCACAGCGCGGCGACATCACGGCGCTCATCGGCCCGAACGGCGCCGGCAAGACCACTGTGTTCAACTGCGTGACCGGCTTCTACAAGCCGACCATGGGCATGATCACCATGCGCCAGAAGGCGGGCAAGGCGTTCCTGCTGGAACGCATGACCGACTTCGAGATCACCCGCGATGCCAAGGTGGCGCGTACCTTCCAGAACATCCGGCTTTTCTCGGGCCTGACGGTTCTCGAAAACCTGCTCGTGGCCCAGCACAACATGCTGATGAAGGCCTCCGGCTACACGATCCTCGGCCTACTCGGCTTCCCGACCTACAAGAAGGCGGCGGCCGAATCGATCGACATCGCCAAGTACTGGCTGGAAAAGGCCAATCTCATCGAGCGTGCGGACGATCCGGCGGGCGACCTGCCCTACGGTGCCCAGCGCCGCCTGGAAATCGCCCGCGCCATGTGCACGGGGCCGGAATTCCTGTGCCTCGACGAGCCGGCCGCCGGCCTCAACCCGCGCGAGTCGCTGGCACTCAACGAACTCCTGCGCTCCATCCGCAAGGACAGCGGCACGTCGATCCTGCTCATCGAGCACGACATGTCGGTCGTCATGGAAATCTCCGACCATGTGGTCGTACTGGAATACGGCCAGAAGATTTCCGACGGCACGCCGGACCATGTGAAGAACGATCCGAAGGTTATCGCGGCCTATCTCGGTGTGGAAGATGATGAGGTCGAAGAGGTGATCGAGGAAATCGAGGTTATCGCAGAGAGCGAAGGTCCGCAGGGAGGTACGCACTCATGAGCGATACGCTTCTCAGCGTCCAGGGCGTGGAAACCTACTATGGCAACATCCGCGCGCTCGCCGGCGTCAATGTCGAAGTCAAGAAGGGCGAAATCGTCTCGCTGATCGGCGCCAACGGCGCCGGTAAGTCGACGCTCATGATGACGGTCTGCGGCAGCCCGCAGGCTCGCACCGGCTCGGTCATTTTCGACGGCGAGGATATTACCCGCCTGCCGACACATCTCATCGCCCGTCGCCGTATCGCGCAGTCGCCCGAGGGACGCCGTATCTTCCCGCGCATGACGGTCTATGAAAACCTTCAGATGGGCGCGAGCCTCGACAATCTGAAATACTTCAACGAGGACGTGGAAAAGATCTTCACGCTCTTTCCCCGTCTGAAGGAACGCCAGGCCCAGCGTGGCGGCACGCTTTCGGGCGGCGAGCAGCAGATGCTCTCCATCGGCCGCGCGCTGATGGCGCGCCCGAAGCTTCTGCTTCTCGACGAGCCGTCGCTCGGCCTCGCGCCGCTGATCATCAAGCAGATCTTCGACGCCATCAAGGTTCTGAACCAGGAGCAGGGGCTGACGGTGTTTCTCGTCGAGCAGAACGCCTTTGCTGCGCTCAAGCTTTCCAATCGAGCTTATGTGATGGTCAACGGCCAGGTGACGATGAGCGGTTCGGGCAAGGAACTTCTGGCCAACCCGGAAGTGCGCGCCGCCTATCTGGAAGGCGGACGCCACTAAGGCGCTGTAGGGAGAGAAGAAAAATGCAAGGAATTCTCTACGAAGAACCGTCCGTCTGGCAGTTCCTGTTCGTCAGCGTCATCATGGGCGGCTGGACCGCCTGGCGCACGGGCAAGAGCGTGGCCGAGAACTGGCAGAACTACACGACGCTGGTCGTCTACATCCTTCTTCTGGGTGTCGCGATCCGTTTCATCCATCATGCGTTGTTTCACGGCAGCATGCTGACGGTGCAATACTATATCGTGGACACCGCCGTGCTTTTGTTGTTTGCTACGCTCGGCTTCCGCTATTACCGTACGCGGCAAATGACCAGCAACTACTACTGGCTCTATGAAAAGGCTTCGGCCTTTTCCTGGAAATCGAAATAACCAGAGGGAAACACCGCGACCGATCCTCGGCCGCGGGACAAGATACCGGCGCAATGAATGCGGGTGTTGCGACCGGTCGAAACGAACCCGCTCTTAAATTTGGGAGTAATAATATGAAGAAGTCTCTCATGTCGGCTGTTGCTTTGGCTGCAATGGTCGCTTTCAGCGGCAGCGCCTGGGCCGACATCCTGATCGGCGTCGGTGGCCCGATCACCGGCCCGAACGCCGCCTTCGGCGCGCAGTTGCAGAAGGGTGCCGAGCAGGCTGCTGCCGACATCAACGCAGCCGGCGGCATCAACGGCGAGCAGATCAAGATCGTGCTCGGCGACGACGTATCCGACCCGAAGCAGGGCGTTTCGGTCGCCAACAAGTTCGTCGCTGACGGCGTCAAGTTCGTTGTCGGCCACTTCAACTCGGGCGTTTCCATTCCGGCATCGGAAATCTACGCTGAAAACGGCATCCTGCAGATCACGCCGGCTTCCACGAACCCGACCTACACGGAACGTGGCCTGTGGAACACCTTCCGTACCTGCGGTCGCGACGACCAGCAGGGCGCCGTAGCCGGTTCCTTCATCGCCGCCAACTTCAAGGACGCCAAGGTTGCCGTCGTTCACGACAAGACTCCGTATGGTCAGGGCCTTGCCGACGAAACCAAGAAGGCGATGAACGAAGCCGGCATCACGGAAGTGATCTACGAAGGCGTCAACATCGGCGACAAGGACTTCTCCGCTCTCATCGCCAAGATGAAGGAAGCCGGCGTTTCCGTCGTCTACTGGGGCGGTCTGCACACCGAGTTCGGCCTGATGGAACGCCAGGCAGCCGACCAGGGCCTGAAGGCAACCTTCATGTCGGGCGACGGCATCGTTTCGAACGAACTGGCTTCGATCGCCGGCGACGCCGTCGACGGTACGCTGATGACGTTCGCTCCGGATCCGCGCAAGAACGAAGCTGCAAAGGAACTCGTTGAAAAGTTCCGTGCATCCGGTTTCGAGCCGGAAGCCTACACGCTGTATTCCTACGCTGCCGTTCAGGTCATCGCTGAAGGCGCCAAGGCTGCCGGCGGCGTA
The DNA here is from genome assembly GCF_024704725.1 of Shinella sp. CPCC 101442. Lineage (GTDB taxonomy): Bacteria > Pseudomonadota > Alphaproteobacteria > Rhizobiales > Rhizobiaceae > Shinella. Next base: position 347,043 of record NZ_JALIQS010000005.1, read on the forward strand.
GATCCGCAGGCCGTTGCCGAAGCCATCAAGGCCAAGGGTCCGTTCAAGACCGCCATCGGCGAACTCGGCTTCGACGAAAAGGGCGACATCACCCGTCCGGACTACGTCATGTACACCTGGAAGAAGGGTGAAGACGGCAAGTACACCTACGTCGAAAACCAGTAATCGGTTTTCACGGGAACGGGCGGCGCATGCACGCCGCCCAACCGAATTCGCTTCAAGCCCGGCCTTCGTGCCGGGCTATTTCTTTGCGCGGATGACGGGCGTCTATACCATCCGCATACCGGCGCTGCGGCATCGGCCAAGGGCCGGCGGGCGCGTCACGGCGCGGATAATTTCACGTTTCGAAAAATACGCACCCCGATCATTTCGCACTTGCATAACGGCGCGGGCGTGCCGAAAATCGGAACGCTCCGAGGCCCGTCCCAGCGAGGCCGAAGGCAGACATCGCGCGCCCAAAACAGCGGCATGAAGCCTGGTCATCCGGGGCGATTTTCAGCAATGGCACGACGCTGGCGACCGTGCACCAACCGATCCGGTGACATCGAATGCTTGAACTCAGACCCAACTGCGAATGCTGCGACCGCGACCTGCCGCCGGAAAGCCGGGACGTGCTGATCTGCACCTTCGAATGCACGTTCTGCACGGACTGCGCGACGGGCGTTCTCGATGGGTCCTGCCCGAATTGCGGCGGTACGTTCGAGCGCCGACCGGTGCGCCCGGCCGCCATGCTGGCAAAATATCCGGCATCTACCAAGCGGGTCTTGAAAGCCGAAGGCTGCAGGCCGGCGGATGCCGCGTGAGGGAGGCTGCTCGCCAGCATGGGGGAGTTCTCCGGCTTCCGTCAAACGCAGGGGGAACTCTGACATGGTGATCCACACTGCCTCCCGACTGGCTATTGCCGCATTGCTTCTTTCTGCGTCCGTCTGCGCGGCGCAGGAACCTGATGTCGATTGCGAGAACGCCATGACGCAGATGGACATGAACATCTGTGCCGACCGCGACTATCAGGAAGCCGACGTCGCGTTGAACGCCGCCTACAAGAAGGCCCTTTCGGCCGCGCGTGAAATGGACGACGGCGTCGCGGACCTCGGCGAGAACTATGTCGGCGCGGCGGATGCCCTGAAAAGGGCCCAGCGGGCGTGGATAGGCTATCGCGACGGCCAATGCGAATTCGCCGGGTTCGGCGCGCGGGGTGGGTCGATGGAGCCTCTGCTCGTTTCAAGCTGCCTTGCCGACCTCACGCGCAAGCGGACGGTCGAGTTGAAGGCGGGCTACGAGCAGGAAAACTGAGGGCAGTACCGATGCCGCGCAGGATCGCCATCGTCGGGAACGGCCGCATTCCGGAAGGGGTGGCGGAGACGATCGATGCCGCCGATCTCGTGATTCGTTTCAATGGCTGCCGTTCGGCTGGCCGCGGCGGCTGGAAGACGGATGTCATCGCTGCCTGCAACACCGGGCGCCCGGCACTGGAGATGCTGGCCGGCGGACGCTGGAAGGCAAGCGAGACCGTGCGGCAGGCGACAGAAATCTGGTGCGTGCGCACCGCGGAGGTCTTTGCCGCCATGCGCGCGCCGCTTGCGAAGAGCCATCCTGACCTCGACGATTTCTGTGATGACTATACGGTCGGCTTCGAAACCTTCGCCCGTGTCACCGGCAGACGGCTGAGCGTCGTCCCGGCTGCCATGCACCACGTCGTCGATGCCGAACTATCGGCTTTCGATCCGCCGCCCTATATCGTGCCGAGTTCGGGGCTGGTCGTCATTGCCCATGTGCTTTCCAATGTCGCTACGGCGGGAGACCGCGTGTCCCTTGCCGGCTTTGGCCACGAGGGCTGGCAATGGCATCCCTTCGCCGCCGAGCGGCGCTGGGTGGATGCGCATGTCGCTGCCGGCCGCCTCGATCGTCTCGATCCTTTCTCTGCCTCCGGGAAGAATTGACCCTGCCTCCGCAATCCTCTGTCTTGCCCATGGCTGCTCGTCGGCACCACCTCCCGTCGCAAAACGGGACGGTTAAACTTCTATCGAATGCTTTAGTCGTCTCTGAAAGAAAATGCCCTAAGGTCACCGGCAGGTCAGGCGTCTTCGCTTGCGTGTTTGCGAAAACGCTCTGTTTTTGTTGATGCAATTCCACGCGCATATCCGCTGCGCTTTGACGGAATTGCTCTATGGAGAGATTTATGCGTTCCAGGCTGGCCCTTCGGCTGAGGGCCCAGATAGATTTCGTCCGCTTCGAGACGAAAGCCGAGATCGGTACTTTCGTGCTGAACATCGTTCTGTTGGCGGTGGCGCTTGCGACTGCGATATACCTGATGTTTGCCGCCGTTCTGGCGAGTCTAGGCCTTCTGCCCTATCCCTTCGGCACCGCGCTTGGTTTTGGCGGTTTGACGACGATGCTGATCGCCGCAAGCGTCACGGCGCTGCTTGCCTGGCTGATCGGGGCGGCGATCCATGAACTCTCCCTGTCGCGGGCCGAATTCGAGCGGTTGAGCCGGCTCGACCCGCTTTCGGGCCTGCTCAACCGGCGGGCATTTTCCGATGTGATGGCGGAGACGAAAGTCAACGGTTTCTTCGTGCTGTTCGACGTCGACCACTTCAAAGCCGTCAACGACGCCCATGGTCATGCTGTGGGAGATGCAGTCATCGTGGCCGTTTCGCAGGAGCTGCAAAGGGTCTTCGAGCCAGCCCATTTCGTCAGCCGTTTCGGCGGTGAGGAGTTTGCGGTGATGATCTGCGGAGACGACCGCGGCGATTGCTGTCTGCTGGTCGAGCAGGCGCGCCGCTCGGTCGCGGCACGCCGCATCGAAACAGGCGAAGGGACGGTATCGGTGACCCTGTCCGCCGGTGTTGCCGACCACACGCCCCAGAGGTCTTTCGCGGCCATCTTCGAGGCGGCGGACCGGGCGCTCTATCTCGCAAAATCCTTCGGCCGCGACCGAGCCGTCCACGAGGATGAGAGCGATGAACTGCTGGCACCCAGCCGTCGCGTCGCTGCCGGCGGCCGTCGGCGCTGACACGTGCGGAAATAACGTAGGCAGGTCTATCGGCGGTTTCCTTGCCGGGGCAAACATGCTTTTGTCGATGGGTTCAATCCATTGATTTCAGAGGTTGCCCCTTGCCCTATCGCTCCACACAAATTCTATCGCACGGCACAGGTACGGACCGCTCGCCCATCGATGTCGTGGTGCTGGCGCATGACCAGCGCCATGTGCGCCGAAAGCTGCTGCACATGCAGCACGACGATGTGGTGATGCTCGATCTCAAGGAGCCGGTGCAGCTTGCCCATGGCGACCTGCTTCTGACCGAAACCGGCGAGACCATCGAGGTGATCGCGGCCGAGGAGTTGCTCTACGAGGTGATGCCGCGCGATACGCTGCATCTCGTCGAACTCGCCTGGCATCTCGGCAACCGCCATCTGCCGGCGCAGATCGAAGAGGCGCGCATCCTCATCCTGCGTGATCATGTCATCAAGGATATGCTGATCGGGCTCGGCGCTGCGGTGCGCGACGTTTCCGAGCCGTTCCATCCCGTACGCGGCGCCTATCACGGTTCCGGCCATGGGCACGACCACGGGCACCATCACCACAGTCATGACTGAGGCGGCATCGCCCGCATCGCCGATCCAGCCCGCATGCCGTCACGGATATCGATGTGGCGGTGTGCGTGCGAACCGGTCTCTGGTCAGAGCCGGCGAAGCGCTTCGGGGTCGCCGATATGGACCAGGCGGCCGCGGACGTTGACGCCGTGGCTGCGCAGCATGGAAAAGGCGCGCGAAAGCGCTTCCGGCGCAAGCCCCAGTTTGCCGGCGAGCAGGCTCTTCTGGTAGGGCAGGCGGAAGCTGATCGCCTTGCCTTCGGCTGTGCAATGGGCAAGCAGGTAGCGCGCCACGCGCTGCGGGGCGGTGTGCAGCCGGTCATTGGAAAGGCTTGCAAAGGCCTTTGCCAGCTGGGCGGAGAGGGCGTTGGTGAGCGCCACGGCAAGGTCCGGCCGACGGTTTGCAATGTCGCGCACGCGCTTCAGGTCGAAGCGGGCGATGAGCGCCGGTTCGGCGGCCTGCGCCGTTGCCGTATAGCGGCCGCCATCCAGCACGACGCTTGCGCCGATGAGATCGCCGGGACCGTAAAGCTCGACATCGGCCTCGCGTCCGTCGGGGTCGAGTTTGTAGACGCGGATGTAGCCCGACAGCACGCAATGCAGGAGATCGGCAGGTTCGCCTTCCCGGAAGAGGATCTGGCGCGCCGGCAGGTTGCCGATCACCGCGATTTCCATCATCGCCGCAACGCTTTCCACGCCGAGTGCTGCCAGAAGGCCTGAATTCAGCAGGGTTTCCCGTTCCCGTGCGCCGGGTTTCATCAGCCTGTTCATTGATCTCACTCCGTGCTCCCGCAGGCATTTCTTGCTCTTTGACGGGAGAACGATAGTGGAGGACGGGCAAGCCTTACTTGATTTCGATCAATCAAAGCAAAAACGGCCGGCTCGACATCAATCGAACCGGCCGTCTTGTCGAAGCGGTGGAGGTCTACTCGGCGGCGAGCGGGGAGTGGTGCACCACGGTGAAGGGTTTGCGCTCGCCGGTGTTCTTCTTCTCAAGCGTCTCGATGCGCTTTTCGAGGTCGGTGACATCGCGGCTCGTCTGGTCGGCAAGGCGGGTCAGTGCCTCCGGCTCCATGGCCAGCAGTTCCTCGTCCTTCTTGCCGACGAAGCGACCGAACAGCCAGCCGAGCAGGCGCGAAAGGTCATCCATGATCAGGAAGAAGGAGGGAACGACGACAAGCGAGAGCACCGTCGAGACGATGATGCCGCCGATCACCGCGATCGCCATCGGCGAGCGGAACGAGCCGCCTTCGCCGACGCCGAGTGCGGAGGGCAGCATGCCTGCCGACATGGCGATCGAGGTCATGACGATCGGCCGGGCGCGCTTGCGGCCCGCTTCGATCATCGCTTCCACGCGGTTCATGCCCCTGTGCATCATCTCGATGGCGAAATCGACGAGCAGGATCGCGTTCTTCGTCACGATGCCCATCAGCATGAGGATGCCGATGAGAACGGGCATGGAGAGCGCGTTCTGCGTCAGGATCAGGCCGGCCGCCACGCCGCCGATGGCGAGCGGCAGCGAGAGCAGGATGGTGAAGGGCTGGATCACGTCCTTGAAGAGCAGGATCAGCACCATCAGCACCAGAAGCAGGCCGAGCAGCATGGCGTTGCCGAAGGATTGCTGCATTTCGGCCTGGATTTCCGCGTCACCGCTTTCGGCGAACTGCACGGTCGGCGGCATGTCGATGCTGGCGGCGATTTCCTTGAAGCGGGCGATTGCCGTATCGAGTGCGACGCCGGGCTTGAGGTCCGAGCCGACGGAAACGACGCGGTTTCGGTTGTGGCGCTTCACCGAGCTCGGACCTTCCGAATAGTCGATGTCGGCGACGCTCGACAGCGGTACGAACTGTCCGGCGGATGTCTGGATCTTGAGGTTCCTGATGGCGCCGAGGTCCGCGCGGAAGTCGCGGTTGACCTGGACGCGGATCGGGATCAGGCGGTCGTCCAGCGAGACCTTGCTGAGCTGCGAGTCGATATCGCCGATGGTGGCAACGCGCACGACTTCCGAAATCTGCGCCGTGGTGATGCCAAGGCGGGCCATCTGGTCGTCACGCGGGCGGATCTGCAATTCCGGCCGTGGCAGCGAGCCTTCCGAGCTGATGTTGGACAGGACCGGATCGGCGCGCAGCTTCGCCTCTAGCACGCCAACGGTGGCGTTGAGGTCCGCCTCGTTGTTGGAGAGCAGATTGAATGCCAGGTCGCGCTCGCCGCGGTCGTTGAGCTTGATGATGCGCACGTCGGGAATGTCGCGCAGCGTCGCGAATATTTCCTTCTCGATATCCCACTGCGGGCGCAGGCGGCCCTTGGCTTCGATCTTCGGCAGATAGGCGCCGATGACGGGGATCTTTCCGGCGACGTCGTTGACCAGCTTGTGGAGCAGTGAATGTTCCAGCTTGTCGAGGATGACCGTGACGGAGGCGCGGCGCAGTTCCAGGTCGCCCTTCGGCGAGGAGCCGCCGAGCACGAAGACGCTGGCGACGCCGTCGATGTTCTTGACTCGGTCGAAGATCTGCGTGGTCGTGCGGTCGGTATCTTCAAGCATCGCATCCGGCGGCAGCTCGACCGAGAGCACGACGCGCGAGGCGTCTTCCGGCGGCAGGAAGCTGCCGGGTACGGTGGCGAGCAGCATGACGGAGCCGATCAGGAAGGCAAAGGCGGCGAGCAGGGTGGCATAGCGCGCATACCACGTGCTTGTCGTCTTGCTGACGAGCCAGGTGTAACCACGAATGAAGGCGCCCTCCTTCTCTTCGCCGTGGCCATCCGCATCGCCGGAGCGCATGAGATAGGCCGCCATGACCGGCGTTATGAGACGCGCGACCGCGAGCGAGAAGAAGACGGCAACCGCCACCGTCAGGCCGAACTGGATGAAATACTGGCCCGGAATGCCCGGCATGAAGGAAACCGGCACGAAGACCGCGATGATGGTGAAGGTCGTCGCGATGACGGCGAGGCCGATTTCGTCGGCGGCTTCGATCGCGGCCCGGTAGGGCGTCTTGCCCATGCGGATATGCCGCGCGATGTTCTCGATCTCCACGATCGCGTCGTCGACGAGAATGCCCGTCGCCAGCGTCAATGCCAGGAACGAGACGAGGTTCAGCGAGAAGCCCATCATGTCCATGACGAAGAAGGTGGGGATCGCCGAAAGCGGCAGCGCCACGGCCGAAATCAGCGTGGCGCGCCAGTTGCGCAGGAACAGGAACACGACGAGGACCGCGAGAAGGGCCCCTTCGATCAGCGTATGCAGCGCCGCTTCGTAGTTGCCGTAGGTGAAGTAGACGCTGTCGTCGACCATCTGGATGGAGACGTCGGGATATTGCGCGCGCACCTTGGTGAGCGCCTTTTCGACGGATTCGGCCACGGTCACCTCGCTGGCGCCCTTCGAGCGGAAGACCGCGAAGGTCACGACAGGGTTACCGTTGAAGCGCGAGAAGGAGCGGGGCTCCTCATAGGTGTCGCTGACCGTGCCGATTTCGGAAAGCCGCACGAAGCGGCCGTTCGGCAGGGCGATCATCGTGTTGTTGAGCTTTTCCACCGAACGGGCGTCGCCGAGCGTGCGGATCGCCTGTTCGGCGCCGGCGATCTGGCCGCGGCCCGAACCGGCATCCGCATTCATGCTGCGGATCTGGCGGTTCACGTCGGCGGCGGAAATCCCGTAGGATTCGAGCTTGTCGGGGTTGAGGTCGACGCGCACTTCGCGGTCGGCGCCGCCAAACCGATCGATCTTGCCGATGCCGGCCTGGCCCTGCAGCGCGCGCTTGACCTTGTCGTCGACGAACCAGGAAAGCTCCTCGAGCGTCATGTTCGGCGAAGAGACGGCGAAGGTCTGGATTGCCTGTCCCTCGACGTCGATCTTGGTGACGACGGGCTCGTCGACGGAGGCCGGCAGGTCGCTGCGGATACGGTCGATCGCGTCCTTGACGTCCTGGAGGGCCTGGTTGGTCGGCTTTTCAATCTCGAAGAGAACCGAGGTCACCGAACTGCCGTCCGTGACGGTCGACATGATGTCGTCGACGCCCTCGATGCCGGCGACAGCATCCTCGATTTCCTTGGTGACCTGGACCTCGAGCTCGGCCGGGGCGGCACCGCTCTGGCTCACGCTGATGGCGATGATCGGCACGTCGATATTGGGGAAGCGCGTGATGGGCAGCGCAAAGAATGACGACACGCCGACATAGATCAGCAGGAAAAACGCGAGCAGCGGCGCAATCGGATTGCGAATGGACCAAGCTGAAAAGTTCATGTCCCCAAAGTCCTTGTAGAGAGACCAGACGGTATTCGGGCTCCGGCCCCTCCCGGATCACCCGCCATGTCACCGGGCGCCCCCGCCCGGCATTCACGCCGCCGCAGCGGCGCCTTCACGTCATTTCGTCGCCGAGGCCTGTTCGGCATGCACCGGGTTGACCTTGTCGCCATCGCGCACATAGGCGCCGGCCTTGGCCACCACCTCGTCACCGGCCGCAAGGCCGCTGACGATCTCGATGACCTGGCCGTCCTGGATGCCGGTCTCGACCGAAACCAGTTTGACGACGCCATTCTCGACCTTGCGGGCTACCGTCTTGCCATCGGAAGTCGTGATCGCCGAGAGCGGCAGCACGATGCCTTCGCGCTCCTCAACGACGATCTCGGCGCTGGCGAACATGCCGGCGCGAGCCTTGCCCGGCTCGTCGAAGCGGATATAGACGCGGCCGAGGCGGCTTTGCGGGTCGAGCGTCGGCTCGACGAGTCGGATCGTGCCCGTGAGGGACGCAGCGCCGCCGGCAAGCTTGACCGTCGCCTTCTGGCCGGATGCGAGCTTGAGCACGGTATCTTCCGAGACATCGGCTTTCAGCTCGATCTCGCCGTCACGGATGACGGTGAAGAGCGGCGAACCGGCGCCGCTGGCGATCGCACCGACCTTGGCCGTGCGGGCGGAAACGACACCTGCAACCGGCGACTTCACGGCGGTTCGCGCCAACTTCAGGGCGATGTCGTCGATCTGGGTTTCCGCCACCTTGATGTCGGCCTCCGAGACGGCGACCGCCTGTTCGGCGGAGTTGACGCGGGCCAGCGCCGCATCAGCCGATGCAACCGCCTGATCGGCCGATGCCTGCGACTGTGAGCCGGATTTGACAAGCTTCAAGGCGCGGTCACGAACCCGAACGGTTTCATCGGCGTTGGCCTTGGCCTCGACGAGCTGCGCCTTGATCTGCTCCAGCGCGGCCTTCGCCTTGGCCAGCGAAGCCTCGTTCTGACTTCTCTGCAGCACGAGGGTGTCGTCGTTCAGCGTGGCGAGCGTGCCCTCCGCCTTGACCGTGTCGCCGACATCGGCGGCCAGCGTGCGGATGGAGAGGCCATCGACCAGCGGCACCACATAGACTTCCTCGACCGCCTGCACCGTGCCGGTCGCGATGACGCGGTCGACGATGGTGCGCGCCTCGGCGGCGCTGACGACGATTGCCGGAAGATTCTGGGTCTGCTGCTGCGTTTCGCCGGTCTGGGTTGCCGCATCGGCGGCAAAGGCAACGACCGGCGTGACCGTCATGAAAACCGCGACGGAAAAAGAGAGAACTTTCCTGTGTCCAGAAGCCATAGGCCGAACTTTCCCAAAAGCATGACTTGTATGATCTTGATCCGGGCGTTCTTTTTGATTTTCCGGATCTATTCCTGCCAGTATGGCGGACACGGAAACGGCAATGCCGGCCTCTCCCAGGTTTCCCACTGTGCGGTCTATGTAATTGGCGCCCGTCAGCCTTACAAGAGGTAACGGAATGGTGCCTCATTATTTTATGCGTTTGGCTTTTCCATGGCAATCGCGACAGGACGCCGCAGTTTTGGCGCCCAAAACAAAACGTGCGGAGCCGGGGCCCCGCACGTCGATGTCGTTTGGCGATGCGACTACTTCAGCGCTTCGTCGGTGACCTCATGCGTCCAGGCGCCTACCGGCTCCTTGGAGATGACGGGGTCGGAGCCGCCGGCGAGCAGCGAAGCGACGGTGCGCTTGTAATCCGCCTCGTCGAGCGCGCCGTTGGAGCCGGCGGTCAGCTTGGCGACTTCGCCCATCATGCGCTTCTGGTGGGCTTCGGTCTGCGCGCCGGTCGAGTCGTTCTCAAGAACGATGCCAGCGGCTTCGTCCGGATGCTCCTCGGCATATTTCCAGCCCTTCATGGAAGCGCGCACGAACTTGACCATCTTTTCCTTGAAGGCCGGGTCCTTGAGCTTGTCTTCCAGCACGTAGAGGCCGTCTTCCAGCGTGGCGACGCCCTGATCCTCGTACTTGAAGGTCACGAGGTCCTCCGGCTTGATGCCGGCATCGAGAACCTGACCGTATTCGTTATAGGTCATGGTGGAGATGCAGGCGGCCTGCTTCTGGATCAGCGGATCGACGTTGAAGCCCTGCTTGAGCACGGTCACGCCTTCCGGCCCGCCATCGGTCGGGATTTTCAGGTGGCTCATCCAGGAGAGGAAGGGGTATTCGTTGCCGAAGAACCAGACGCCGAGCGTCTTGCCCTTGAAGTCTTCCGGACCCTTGACGCCGGATTCCTTCAGGCAGGTCAGCATCATGCCCGAGGATTTGAACGGCTGGGCGATGTTGACGAGCGCCACGCCCTTTTCGCGGGTGGCGAGCGCTGACGGCATCCAGTCGACGATAACGTCGGCGCCACCGCCGGCGATCACCTGCGCGGGAGCGATGTCAGGTCCACCCGGCTTGATTTCGACGTCGAGGCCTTCCTCCTCGTAGAACCCCTTGTCCTTGGCGACATAGTAGCCGCCGAACTGGGCCTGGGTCACCCATTTCAGCTGGAGTGTCACCTTGTCTGCGGCTTCGGCCTGGAACGCGGCAAGCGAGAAGGCGCTTGCCAGCAACATCGATGCAATCGTCTTTTTCATGTCAGTTCCCTCTTTTTCTTTGTTTTACGCCTGTCCACCGCGGACAGACGGATGCCAGAACGTGACGATCCGCTCGATGAGCGCAACCGCCCCGTAGAAGGCGGAGCCAGCCACCGCGGCAACCGCGATTTCGGCCCAGACCATGTCGACATTCATGCGGCCCACTTCCGTGGAAATCCGGAAGCCCATGCCGACGATGGGGGTTCCGAAGAATTCCGCCACGATGGCGCCGATGAGCGCGAGCGTGGAGTTGATCTTGAGTGCATTGAAGATGAAGGGCCAGGCGGCGGGAAGCCTGAGCTTGACCAACGTCTGGAACCAGTCTGCGGCATAGGTGCGCATCAGGTCGCGTTCCATGTGGCTTGTCGCGGCGAGACCCGAGACGGTGTTCACCAGCATGGGGAAGAAGGTCATGATGACGACGACGGCAACCTTGGATTGCCAGTCGAAGCCGAACCACATGACCATGATAGGGGCGACGCCGATGACCGGCAGCGCCGAGACGAAATTGCCGAGCGGCAGCAGGCCCTTCTGCAGGAAGGGCGAGCGGTCGATGAGGATGGCGACGAGAAAGCCGAGGCCGCAGCCGAGCGCATAGCCCGTGATCACGGATTTCAGGAATGTCTGGCGGAAATCCGCCCAGAGCGTCGGCAGCGAGCTGATCAGCCGGGCCCAGATCATGCTCGGCGGCGGCAGCAGCACGGAGGGCACGTTGAAGCCGCGCACGATGCCTTCCCACAGCACGAGAATGGTCGCGCCGAAGATCAGCGGCACGGCGATACGCGCCGCGCGGTCGGCCGCGGGGCTCAGGAATTTGCGGCGAACCAGCCATTCGTTGAAGGCCCAGGCGGCGAGCCAGAAGACGATGGCCGCAAAGAGAATGGAAAGGTTCATGCCCGTGCCCCCATGCGCTTGAGTACGAGGGTGTGGGCGAAGCCGACGACGATGACGAGCAGCGCGGCAACCGCCGCCGCCATGAAGAGCGCCGCCCAGATCTGCACCGTCTGGCCGTAGTAGGATCCGGCCAGCAGGCGCGCGCCGAGGCCCGCGACGGCGCCGGTCGGCAGTTCGCCGACGATGGCGCCGACGAGCGAGATGGCGATCGCCACCTTCAGCGACGTGAAGAGGTAAGGCATGGAGGAGGGCCAGCGCAGCTTCCAGAAGGTCTGGGCGGCGGAGGCATTGTAGGTGTGCATCAGGTCGAGCTGGATCTGCTCGGGACTGCGCAAGCCCTTCACCATGCCGACGACAACCGGGAAGAAGGACAGATAGGTCGAGATCAGCGCCTTGGGCATCAGGCCGGAAACACCCACGGCGTTCAGCACGACGATGATCATCGGGGCGATGGCGAGGATGGGGATCGTCTGGCTGGCGATGACCCAGGGCATCAGCGACCGGTCCATGGCGCGGTTGTGCACGATGGCGATGGCGAGGAGGATGCCGAGCACGCCGCCCATGCCGAAGCCCATCAAGGTTGCCGAGAGCGTAACCCAGGCGTGGTAGACCAGGCTGCGCTTCGAGGTGATCGCCTTGTTGAAGGTCGTGTCCCAGAGTTCAGCGAAAACCTGGTGCGGTGCCGGCAGAACGGGCCGTTCCTGCGCCATCGTCTTCGGCAGCAATTCGGTGAAGCTGATCGTCGTTCCTGCGCGTGCGGCGGTGTCGCGCTCGAAGGGCGTATTCAGCACCACGACGAAGACATACCAGAGGGCAAGCAGGGCGAGCACGACGGTGCCGACGGGAAGAAGGCGGTCTTTGAGAAAACTTGCCTCTCCCATGGCTCAGCTCCGCGCCGTGGTCGGCATCAGCATCAGCCCCATGGCAAGGATGCCGAGGCCGACCCCGGCAAGTTGCGTGCTGCTCAACCGCTCTCCGAAGAAGATGAAGGCGATGACGTTGATCAGCAACAGCTGGGTGATGGCGGAAAGTGAGATGGCAAGCCCGAGCCCACCCTCCCGCATCAGCTTCAGCATCATCAGGTTGCCGACGATGTAGAGCGCCATGGAGAGCAGGAGATAGAGGATGTTCGTGGTGCCGACATAGGCGCGCGAAGAGGTTGCCGCGCCAATGAAGACGGCGGTCGCACCGAACAGCCAGAGCATGTAGGAGAGCTTCATCAGGCGTGCTCCTCGTAGCTGTGGCCGGCACGCAGGCCCTCGCGCACGCGGTGGGCGATTTCGAGGAATTCCGGTGTCTCGCGAATGCCGAGCGGGCGTTCCCTGGGCAAGGGGGATTCGATGATATCGGTGACGCGGCCGGGGCGCGGGCTCATGACGACGATCTTCGTCGAAAGGTAGACGGCTTCCGGGATCGAATGCGTGACGAAACAGATCGTCTTGTTGGTGCGTGCCCAGAGCTCGAGGAGCTGCTCGTTGAGATGATCGCGCACGATCTCGTCGAGCGCGCCGAAGGGTTCGTCCATCAGCAGAAGATCGGCGTCGAAGGCCAGTGCACGCGCAATGGAGGCGCGCTGCTGCATGCCGCCGGAGAGCTGCCACGGGTACTTCTTGTCGAAACCGGTGAGATTGACGAGGTCGAGCGTGCGCGCGATGCGCGCCTGCTGGTCGGCTTTCGAGTAACCCATGATTTCCAGCGGAAGCGCGATGTTCTTCTCGATCGTACGCCAGGGATAGAGGGCGGCAGCCTGGAAGACATAGCCATAGGCGCGCTGCCTGCGGGCTTCTTCCGGCGTGAGGCCGTTGACGGTGATCGTGCCGGAGGTCGGCTTTTCGAGATCGGCGATGACGCGCAGAAAGGTCGTCTTGCCGCAGCCCGACGGGCCGATGAAAGAGACGAAATCACCCTTTTCGACATTGAGATTGACACCGGTCAGCGCAGTGACAGGGCCATCGGCGGTCTGGAAAGTGAGGCCGAGATCCTTTGCGGAGACGACGGTATTCGCTGGGGCCATGCTCATCATCTTTCGGCGCCTCGCGCGGCGCGGTTTTCGGCAGACTGCATGTCCCTTCCCGGCATTGCAATCGGCATTGTCTGCGGTATCACTTTGGGCACGGAATTCTTTCGGGGGACATGAAAATGACGGGTGAAATGAAAGCCGAATGCCGGATCGTGCGTCCGGGCAGCACCTATGACGGCAAGCAGGGGTTCAGCTATTTCGAGGGCATTGCCCGCGAGAGCGTGGGGGCTTCCGGCATCTGCATGCATCTTCTGACGATCCCGCCGGGCGGACGAGCGAAGGCCCACATGCATGAGCGCCACGAGACGGCGATCTACATGCTCTCCGGAGAGGCGCATACCTGGTATGGCGAGCGGCTGGAGAACCACATCATCGTCAAGGCGGGTGAGATGTTCTACATTCCCGCCGGTATGCCGCATCTGCCTGCCAATCTTTCCGGTGAGCCGGCATCTGCCGTTATCGCCCGGACAGATCCCCACGAGCAGGAGAGCGTGGTGCTTCTGCCGCATCTCGAGGCGCTGGTTCCGGCTTGAAGACCGGTATGCCGGATGCGTGACACTCACTTCTTGCATCGCGTCAGCGGCCCCCAACGCGTGCCATCGGGAAAGCTGATCGTGTAGCCGCCATTGTCGTGTGTCAGCGTCAGCTCGTGGGGCGTCGTTTCCGTCATGCCCTCTTCGCTGCACTCGGCTTTCACGATGGTGGCGCCGCCGACCTTACTGGTGCCCTTGAACTCGCAATAGGAGGCGGCCGTGGTGACGCCCTCCTTGTTCAGCAGGAAGAAGACGTCGGCGCCGGAGGATTCACCGGTTTTTGAATAATGGCAGCCCTCGGCATTGCCATAGCTGCCATCGACGATATCGGCCGCCGCCCCCGCCGTGCCCGCGAAAGCAAAGCCCAGAAGTAGGGTGGGGAGAAAGCGGCCGGCGTGTCTCATACGCCGCTCGCCGGAATACCGCTGCGCTCCACCTTGCGCGGCGCGGTGATTTCCTTCCAGGTCGATAGCGCCCTGTTGACCGCCGTGAAGGGCTCGCGCTTGACGAACTGGCCGTGGCCCTCGCGCGTCTTCACTGTGCCCTCTTCGATAGCGACAACGCCGCGCGTCAAGGTGTAGCGCGGCAGGCCCACGACCTGCTTGCCCTCGAAGACATTGTAGTCGATCGAGGATTGCTGGCTCTTGGCGGAGATGGTCTTGGAGCGCTTCGGGTCCCAGACGACGATATCCGCATCGGCGCCGACGAGGATCGCGCCCTTCCTCGGATAGACGTTGAGGATCTTTGCGATATTGGTGGAGGTCACGGCCACGAACTCGTTCATGGTCAGGCGGCCGGTGTTGACGCCGTTGGTCCAGAGCATCGGCATGCGGTCTTCCAGGCCGCCGGTGCCGTTCGGGATTTTGCGGAAATCGCCCGCACCCGTGCGCTTCTGGTCGGTGGTGAAGGCGCAATGGTCGGTTGCCACCACCTGCAGCGAACCGCTCGCAAGGCCGGCCCAGAGCGAATCCTGGTGCTGCTTGTTGCGGAAGGGCGGGCTCATGACGCGGCGGGCGGCGTGGTCCCAGTCCTTGTTGAAATATTCGCTCTCGTCGAGCGTCAGGTGCTGGATCAGCGGTTCGCCATAGACCCGCATGCCGTTCTGCCGGGCGCGGCGAATGGCTTCATGCGCCTGTTCGCAGGAGGTGTGCACGACATAGAGCGGGGCGCCTGCCATGTCGGCGATGATGATCGCGCGGTTCGTCGCCTCGCCCTCGACGGAGGGCGGCCGGGAATAGGCGTGTCCCTCTGGCCCGTTGTTGCCTTCGTCCATCAGCTTCGACTGCATGGCGGCGACCACGTCGCCGTTTTCCGCATGGACGAGCGGCAGCGCGCCGAGCGCGGCGCAACGCTGGAACGAGGCGAACATCTCGTCGTCGTTCACCATCAACGCGCCCTTGTAGGCCATGAAGTGCTTGAAGGTGTTGATACCTTTCTCCTCCACGACGGCCTTCATCTCGTTGAAGACCTGCTCGCCCCACCAGGTGACGGACATGTGGAAGGAATAGTCGCAATTGGCGCGGGTCGACTTGTTGTCCCAGCGCTTCAGTGCATCGAGCAGAGACTGTCCGGGATCGGGCAGGCAGAAATCCACCACCATGGTCGTGCCGCCAGCAAGGCCGGCGCGCGTGCCGCTTTCGAAATCGTCGGCCGAATAGGTGCCCATGAAGGGCATTTCGAGATGCACATGCGGATCGATGCCACCAGGCATGACATAACAGCCCGCCGCATCCAGCACCTCGTCGCCTGAGAGGTTGGGGCCGATCTCGACGATCCGACCGCCCTCGATCTTGACGTCTGCGGTGTAGGTGAGGTCGGCCGTAACAATGGTTCCGCCCTTGATGACTGTGCTCATTGCAATTTCCTACCGCTTTGTGGAAATGGTGATCGTGCGGGTATCGGTATCCCAGTTGTATTCCGTCTCGCCGATGCCCTGTTGAAGCAGCCGGCTTTCGATTTCCTCATTCAAACCGCCGTCCAGGTATTGGTCCCAGAGCGTCTCGGCGGCTTCTTCTGCTTTTGGTCCGGTAAAAGTGAACGTTACAGATTTGCTTGCCATGCTGTCTCTCCCCGATAAGGTCAGACCAGCCCGGCGGGAGGCCTGTTTCGTTGAAATATCTCTGGCTAAAAACGTCAGGCATGCATCGGCCTGACGGCTTCATCTATTCCGCAATCCCCGCCGTCTCGATCACCGCATGCAGCAGCACGTCCGCGCCCGCAGCGGCCCATTCCTTCGAAATGTCCTCCGCCTCGTTGTGCGAAAGGCCGCCGACGCAGGGGCACATGATCATCGTGGCAGGCGCGACCTTGGCGGCCCAGCAGGCGTCGTGACCGGCGCCGGATATGAGGTTCATGTGACTGTAGCCGAGGTCTTCCGCTGCCTTGCGCACGGCCGAGACCAGTGTCGGATCGAAGGTGACGGGATCGAAATGGCCGACGGCCTCGACGGAACAGCCCACGCCGAGCGCGTCGCAAATCTTCGGCGCTTCCGCCTCGATGCGGGCGCGCATGCCGTCGAGTTTCTTCTGGTCGGGCGAGCGGATGTCGACGGTGAAGACGACCTTGCCGGGCAGCACGTTGCGTGAATTCGGCGAGAAGAACACCTGGCCGACACCGCCCACGGCACCCGGCTGGTTTTCCATCGCGACCGTCTGCACCATTTCGAGGATGCGCGCCATCGCAAGGCCGGCATTGACGCGCAGGTTCATCGGCGTCGAGCCGGTATGTGCCTCGCGGCCGGTCAGCGTGAATTCCAGCCACCACAAGCCCTGACAGTGCGTGACGACGCCGATATCCTTGCCCTCGGCCTCGAGGATCGGGCCCTGCTCGATGTGATATTCGAAATAGGCGTGCATTTTTCGCGCGCCGACCGTCTCGTCACCGACCCAGCCGATGCGCTTCAGCTCGTCGCCGAAGCTCTTGCCTTCGGGGTCTTTGCGGCCATAGGCGTAATCCTGGCCGTGCACGCCGGCAAAGACGCCGGAGGCGAGCATGGCGGGCGCGAAGCGCGCGCCTTCCTCGTTCGTCCAGTTGGTGACGACGATCGGATGCTTCGTCTTGATGCCGAGATCGTTCAGCGAGCGGATGACTTCGAGGCCGGCGAGCACGCCGAGCACGCCGTCATATTTGCCGCCGGTCGGCTGGGTATCGAGATGCGAGCCGATATAGACGGGCAGGGCATCGGGGTCCGAACCCTCGCGCGTCATGAACATGTTGCCCATGGTGTCGACGCCCATCGAAAGGCCGGCACCCTCGCACCAGGTCTGGAAGAGGCGGCGGCCTTCGGCGTCTGAATCGGTCAGGGTCTGGCGATTGTTGCCACCGGCAATGCCGGGGCCGATCTTCGCCATGTCCATGAGGGTGTCCCACAGGCGGTCCGCGTTGACGCGCATGTTCTCGCCGGGTGCGGCCATGTCGTATGCTCCCACGTCTTCGGGCTTTGAAAGCCTCAATCTGTTCCCACCGGTGGCGACGCTCTGTTTGTTTTGCGCCTGTCCGACTCAGCAGTTGCCTTTACTTGACAACTGCCTGATAATTTGACCGGTTGGTAAACATTACAGCTTCCGTTGCGGCACTCAAGCCGAAAAACCAAAAACCTTGAGGTCTCGCCCAAGAAAATGGCGGCTGGTTAAACTGGTGAATTTGGCGGCACTTTTCCTGATTGTGGAAAGCGTCGAGGGGGCAAGATGGCACTACCAAGGGCGGCCAGAACACAGCGGCGCACGCGCATCCAGGAGGCGAAGGAGGAGCAGATCCTCGAGGCCGCGCTGGAGGTTTTTTCGCTGCACGGGTTTCGCGGGGCGACCGTGGACCAGATCGCCGAAGTGGCCGGCATGTCGAAGCCCAACCTGCTCTATTACTTCCGTACCAAGGAGACGATGCACCGGGCGCTGATCACCCGCGTGCTCGACACCTGGCTCGATCCGTTGCGCGAGTTCGACGCACAGGGAAATCCCGTTTCGGAAATCCGCAGCTATATCAGGCGCAAGCTCGAGATGGCGCGGGATTTTCCGCGTGAAAGCCGGCTTTTCGCCAATGAAATCCTGCAGGGTGCGCCCAATATCGAAGATGAATTGAAAGGCCCGCTGAAATCGCTCGTCGACGAAAAGGCCGAGGTCATCCGCAGCTGGGCGAAGGCGGGCAAGATCGCCAAATGCGATCCCTATCACCTGATCTTCTCGATCTGGTCCACGACCCAGCACTATGCCGACTTCGACGTGCAGGTGCGCGCCGTGCTCGGGCAGGATCAGGCCGGCGAGGGGCGGTTCGAGGATGCGGCACGCTTCCTTGAGCAGCTTTTCCTCGGCGGCCTGCATGTCAGCGAGCAGCCGGGCTGACGGTCAGTCCGGCAGGAAGGCCATAAGCGCGAGACCGCATGCCGTGATCAACGCGCCGGCGAGAACCGGAAGGCTTGCCCAGCCGTGGCCCAGAACGCCTTCGAGCAGGATGATGAAACTCGGCGTGAGATAGCCGTAGCCCAGCACTTTCGGGGCGGGCAGGCGCATCGAGGCATATTGCAGGAGCAGAAAGGTGCCGGCCGTCGTGACGACCGCGAGATAGGTGACGGAGGCGTAGACGGCGAGCGGCAGGGCGGAGAAATCGGTCTGGACGAGGCCGCGGATGCCCGGCGCGATCAACCAGACCGTGGCGCCGGCGGTGACCCAGAAGCCGAAGGCGACCGCGGGCTCGCCGCGATCGAAGCGGCGGATCAACGGCACATAAAGCGCATGGCAGATGACGCCGAAGAAGAAGATTACTTCGCCGGTGCCGACATCGAAGGCGAGGATGGCGGCGATATCGCCGCGAAACACCACCCAGACGGCGCCGGCGGCGGCGATGACGAGGCCGGCCAGCACGCCGGGGCGCGTCTTCTGGCCGAGCAAGGGCAGGGCGAAGCCGGCGCTCAGCAACGGCATCAGCGTGAAGACCGCGCCGGTGGCGATGGGACTTGTGAATTCCAGCGCTGTGAACATGGTGAGCATGTAGATCGCGATGAGGCCGCCGAGCACGAGGAAGCGCCAGATTTCTCGCGGCCAGACGGCCGGGACCCTGAAGGCGCCGAAGGCGAGCACGGCCATGACGACGATGGTCATGATGTAGCGCCAGAGTGTCAGCGGCTCGGCGTCCATGCTGCGCGCCGCCAGACCGCCGAAGGAGAAGGAGCCGGCGATCAGCACCGCGAAAAGCAGCATGGCGAGATGCCCCTTGAGCTTTTCACGGCCCTTGGCATGAACGGAAAGGCCCGCCCGGGCCGGCATACGTTTCGTCAAGAAAATCATCCTATTGTCTGCGGCGCGGCATGGTCATAGACCGGTGCGTGTCGGCGCGCCACCCCACAGGATTGCCGCAATCGCCCCTCATATCCCGGCGACCTAACAAAGGACATGCAATGACCACGGCCATCGGCTTCAAGGATACCGACCGCAAGACGAGCGAATTGCTCGAGGACATCATTCACGCGATCAAGGGCGAGCACATCACGCTGCGCGACCTCCTGGCGATGATGGGTGAAAGCGGCCTTCTGCTCCTGTGCGCGTTCCTGTCGCTGCCCTTCCTGTTCCCGGTTTCCATTCCCGGCGTTTCGACGGTGTTCGGTGCCGGTATCGTGCTGATCAGTGCGGCCATCACGCTCAACCGCCTGCCCTGGCTGCCGGCAAAGGTTGCCGATCGGCGGCTCGAGAGCAGCAAGCTGCGGCCGGTGCTGGAGCGCGGCGTCACCTTCCTGCGCAAGATCGATCGCTTCTTCAAGCCGCGCATGACAGGTCTTACGACGGGTGCCGTCATGAACCGCGTCAACGGCCTCGTCCTGATGGGGGCGGGCATTCTGCTCATGGCGCCACTTGGGCTCATTCCGTTCTCCAACACCCTGCCGGGTGTCGCCATCCTGCTGCTTGCCGCCGGCATTTCGCAGCGAGACGGCCTGATCGTGCTCGCGGGCTACGTGATGGTGGTGCTGACGATCGTTTATTTTGCCGCGTTGGCTTTCCTTGCCTACAGCGCCGGCAACAGTTTCCTCGGGTGAGGCCCGGCGCCGCTTTCGAGGCGGCGCGATGCAGGATGAAAGCGAAAAGGCCGGGGCTTGCCCCGGCCTTTCGTTTATTCCGCGGCCTGCTTGGCCATCGGGTTGTTCGGGTGGGTCGTCCAGTTGGCGTAGTTCGGATCGACCGTCTTGCCTGTGCGCTGGTCGAGCGTGCCGGGCTCGAGGCCGACCATGGTGATGCAGTTCTCGACGGGGCAGACGTTGACGCAGAGATTGCAGCCGACGCACTCGTCCTCCATCACTTCGAAGTGCCTGACGCCATCGACGAACTGCGTAATCGCCTGGTGCGAGGTGTCCTCGCAGGCGATGTGGCAGCGACCGCACTTGATGCAGGCATCCTGGTCGATCTGCGCCTTGGCGATGTAGTTGAGGTTGAGATATTGCCAGTCCGTGACGTTCGGCACGGCGCGGCCGCAGATATCGTCGAGATTGCGATGACCCTTGGCGTCCATCCAGCTCGACAGGCCCGTGATCATCTCCTCGACGATCTTGAAGCCATAGGTCATGGCGGCCGTGCAGACCTGCACGTTACCCGCGCCCAGCACCAGGAATTCCGCCGCGTCGCGCCATGTCGTGACGCCGCCGATGCCCGAGATCGGCAGGCCGTAGGTTTCCGGATCGCGGGCGATCTCGGCGACCATGTTGAGCGCGATGGGTTTTACCGCCGGGCCGCAATAGCCACCGTGGGTTCCCTTGCCGCCGACGGTCGGGTTCGGAGCGAAATTGTCGAGGTCGACGGAGACGATCGAGTTGATCGTGTTGATCAGCGACACGGCATCGGTGCCGCCGGCCTTGGCGGCGCGGGCCGGCTTGCGGACGTCGGTGATGTTGGGCGTCAGCTTGGTGATGACGGGCATGCGGGTATACTGCTTGCACCAGCGCACGACCATTTCGATATATTCCGGCACCTGGCCGACGGCGGCACCCATGCCGCGCTCGGACATGCCGTGCGGACAGCCGAAGTTGAGCTCGATGCCGTCGGCGCCGGTCTCTTCCACCAGCGGCAGGATCGCCTTCCAGCTCTCCTCCTCGCAGGGCACCATGATCGAGGCGATCAGCGCCCGGTCCGGCCAGTTCATCTTGACCTGCTTCATTTCGCGCAGGTTGGTGTAGAGGTCGCGGTCGGTGATCAGTTCGATGTTGTTCAAGCCGAGCAGGCGGCGGTCTGCGCCCCAGATCGCGCCATAGCGCGGACCGTTGACGTTGACGACCGGCGGGCCTTCCTCGCCGAGCGTCTTCCAGACCACGCCGCCCCAGCCCGCCTTGAAGGCGCGCTCGACATTGTAGGCCTTGTCGGTCGGCGGTGCGGAGGCGAGCCAGAACGGATTGGGCGATTTGATGCCGACGAAGTTGTTGCGAAGATCAGCCATGTCTCATCTCCTCAAGCGACGGCAGAGGCCGGCTGCGCACCGGCGGCCAGCATGCGGTTGATCGAATCGGCCGCGTCGCGGCCCTGGGCGACGGAGGTGACCGTCAGGTCCTCGCCGGCCTTCACGCAGTCTCCACCCGCCCAGACATTGGCGATGGAGGTGCGGCCTTCACTGTCGATGGCGATGCGGCCGCCTGCCAGCGCGAGGGAGCCGAGGCCGGCCGCTTCGAAGGTCTGGCCGATGGCCTTGAAGATCTGGTCGGCGGTCAGAACGCCAGTCTCGCCGGTACCGACGAGCTTGCCGTCCTGCATTTCGGTATATTCCATCTCGATGCCGGCGACGTGGCCGTCACGGGCAATCACGCGCTTCGGCTGCAGCCAGTGGCGGATCATCACGCCCTTGGAGGCGGCAAGGTCCTGCTCGAAGGTCGAGGCGTTCATATGCTCCTTGCCGCGGCGGTAGCAGATCGTCACCTCCTCGGCGCCGAGCAGCTTAGCCTGAATGGCGGCATCGATGGCCGTCATGCCGCCGCCGATGACGACGACGCGCCGACCGACGGGGACGGTCGCCTTGTCCGCCGCCTGGCGCAACTCCGCGATGAAATCGATGGCATCGGAGACACCGGCCAGATTCTCGCCTTCCGCACCAAGCGCATTGACGCCTGATAGCCCCATGCCGAGGAAGACGGCGTCGAAATTGGCGGTGAGGTCGGCGAGCGTGAAATCGCGACCGAGCTTCAGGCCGTTTTTCACTTCGATGCCGCCGATGGCGAGCACATAGTCGACTTCCGCTTGAGCGAAGTCATCGACCGCCTTGTAGGTGGCGATGCCGTATTCGTTGAGGCCGCCGGCCTTTTCGCGTGCCTCGAAGATCACGACGTCATGGCCATCCATGGCGAGACGATGCGCGCAGGCGAGGCCCGCCGGGCCGGCGCCGACGACGGCGATTGCCTTGCCGGTGCGCGCGGCACGTTCATAGAAATGCTTGTTCTCGGTCATTGCGACGTCGGTGGCGTAACGCTGCAGGCGGCCGATCTCGACGGGGCGGTGCTCGGCGGTGTTGCGCACGCAAGCCTGTTCGCAGAGCGTTTCGGTGGGACAGACGCGGGCACACATGCCGCCGAGAATGTTCTGGTCGAAGATGGTCTTGGCCGAGCCGATCGGGTTGCCCGTCGAGATCTGGCGGATGAACAGCGGAATGTCGATGGAGGTCGGACAGGCCGTCATGCAGGGCGCATCATGACAGAAGTAGCAGCGGTCGGCTGCGACCAGCGCCTCATGGTCGTCGAGGCGCGGGTGAAGGTCGGAAAAGTTGGTCTCGTATTCGGCTGGCGCAAGACGCCCCCGATGAATCCCAGATTGCGTCGTTCCCATAGTTATCTCCCATTCGAGTGGGCTTTTTGAATAAGAGAACGGTAACTCAGCTTTATTTTTTTATCAAACGGTAAAACTTCAGAAAAAATGCTGGTTTTTCAGTGCTTGCAGCAAAAATAAACATGAGGTTTTTGGTTATGTTTTTTGCTCGCCGCCAGGAGCATGGGCACCCACCTGTCCTTGCTGCGCCATCAGATGACGTTTGACAGGTGACGGGAAAAGATGCAGCAAATCATCGGAAACAAGGGGACTACGATGGCGAAGCGGACGGAGACGGCCGGCAGGCTGGACGATGCGGCAAGGGCCGGCTGGCTCTATTACGTCGCGGGTCGAACGCAGGACGAGATTGCGTCCGCCATGGGCATTTCCCGCCAGTCCGCGCAACGCCTGGTTTCACTCGCTGTCGCCGAACGGTTAATCAAGGTGCGTCTCGACCACCCGATCGCCGAATGCCTGGAACTGGGTGAGGCGCTGCGCAAGAAATTCGACCTCGTGCATGTCGATATCGTGCCGAGCGACCCCGGTTCGAGCTCGACGACGATCGGTATCGCCGAGGCGGGGGCTGCGGAAATAGAGCGTTGGCTGAAGAAATCCGAGCCCATCGTGCTTGCCGTCGGGACCGGCCGCACGCTGAAGGCGGCCATCGATCAGCTGCCGACGATGGAATGTCCGCAGCACCGCATCATGTCGCTGACCGGCAATATCGGGCCTGACGGCTCGGCGTCCTACTACAACGTCATCTTTTCGATGGCCGATGCGATCAAGGCGCGGCACTTTCCGATGCCGCTGCCGGTTCTCGTCTCCTCGGCCGAGGAGCGCGATCTGTTGCACAAGCAGAGCCTCGTCCAGACGACGCTGCAGCTCGGGCGGGAGGCGGATGTGGCCTTCGTCGGCGTCGGGCAGATGGGTGAAGACGCGCCGCTGTGCCTTGACGGTTTCCTCAAGCCCGAAGAGGTAAGCCAGGTGATGGACGAGGGGGGCGCGGGCGAGATCTGCGGCTGGATTTTCGACCGCAACGGCAAACTGCTCGAAGGTAGCATCAACGAGCGGGTCGCCGCCGTGCCGCTGCCGCCGCGCGAAACGACCACCGTCATCGGTCTCGCCAAGGGCAAGCGCAAGTATCTCGCTATCCTTTCGGCCCTGCGGGGGCGCATGATCAACGGCCTCATCACGGACGAAGCGACGGCGCGTTATCTGCTTTCGGCCTGATCCGCGGGCTTTGCACCCCCGCTGAATATCCTTCTCCACGTAGAAATTTCCCATGTGATTCAATGGCTGCTGCCGCGCGTTGTGCGATGCAGCAACGATTGGTCGTTGACTTCTGACACCATACTGTGGGTAATTGCTCATGAGCGAAGCAAATGCTCATAACTCTTCTGGGAGGAAGATGATGAATTTGAGAACCCTTCTGCTGGGCGTCAGCTCGGCTGCCCTCCTTGCCGGTTTCGCCCATGCCGAAACGCTGACCATCGCCACCGTCAACAACGGCGACATGGTGCGCATGCAGGGGCTGACGGAAGATTTCACAACCAAGAACCCGGACATTCAGCTCGAGTGGGTCACACTCGAGGAGAACGTGCTGCGCGAGCGCGTCACGACCGACGTCGCGACGAAGGGCGGCCAGTACGACATCATGACGATCGGCACCTATGAGGTTCCGATCTGGGCCAAGCAGGGCTGGCTGGTGCCGCTCGACAATCTCGGCGCCGACTACGATGTCGACGACCTGCTGCCGGCCATCCGTTCGGGTCTGACCGGCGAGGACGGCAAGCTCTACGCCGCGCCGTTCTACGGCGAAAGCTCGATGGTCATGTACCGCAAGGACCTGATGGAAAAGGCGGGGCTTACCATGCCCGACGCCCCGACCTGGGAGTTCATCGGCGAAGCAGCCCGCAAGATGACCGACCGTGCTGCCGGCATCAACGGCATCTGCCTTCGCGGCAAGGCCGGCTGGGGCGAGAACATGGCCTTCCTGACGGCCACGTCCAATGCCTTCGGCGCGCGCTGGTTCGACGAGAAATGGACGCCCCAGTTCGATCAGCCGGAATGGAAGAACACGCTCGACATGTACGTCAAGCTGATGAACGACGCCGGCCCGCAGGGCGCGTCCTCCAACGGCTTCAACGAGAACCTGGCGCTGTTCCAGCAGGGCAATTGCGGCATGTGGATCGACGCCACGGTCGCGGCGTCCTTCGTCTCCAACCCGAAGGAATCGACGGTCGCCGACAAGGTCGGCTATGCGCTCGCTCCCGATACGGGTCTCGGCAAGCGCGGCAACTGGCTCTGGGCCTGGAACCTCGCCATCCCGGCAGGCTCGCAGAAGACCGCCTCGGCCGAGAAGTTCATCGCCTGGGCGACAGGCAAGGACTACACCAAGCTCGTCGCCGAGAAGGAAGGCTGGGCAAACGTACCTCCGGGCACGCGCTCGTCGCTCTATGCGAATGCCGAGTATGAAAAGGCCGCTCCCTTCGCGAAGATGACGCTGGACTCGATCAACGCCGCCGACCCGAAGAACCCGGCCGTCAAGCCGGTGCCCTATGTCGGCGTGCAGTTCGTGGCGATCCCCGAGTTCCAGGGACTTGGCACGACGGTCGGTCAGCTCTTCTCGGCAGCCCTTGCCGGTCAGATGTCGGTCGATGACGCGCTCGCCCAGGCACAGCAGGTCACGACGCGTGAAATGACCCGCGCCGGTTACATCAAGTAACACCCTCCTCCCCAAGGACAGGCTGCCCGGAATGCGTTCCGGGCAGCCGTGAAACCGGGGTGCTCTCTCCGGCGCGGCGCGGCCCGCCGCCACCCTGCGCCGGACGATCCAGGCAGTGACGAGAATATCTAGGGTTCCATCCGATGGGAGGGTGGAAAGCCTGCCCGGGGCCTGACGCCGCGGGCGAAACGGGGAGGTTATGTTAATGGCGACGGAGAACACGCGCGGTTTGGCGCGGATGATGTTGGCGC
>NZ_JALIQS010000006.1 GCF_024704725.1 Shinella sp. CPCC 101442
CTTCTGGGCGACGGCGGCCGCGTCGATGGCTTCCTTGGTTTCCGCAGCACCGAGCTTCGGCACGTATCCGACAAGCTCACCCGTCGCAGGGTTCTTCACCGCGATGCCGCTGCCGTCAGCTTCGATCCAGCGCGTGCCAACCAGTGCCGCCTGACGCAGCAGGCTCGGGTCTTTCAAGGTCATCGGAGTTCTCCCATTTCGCGATGTCGTCTCATGTGTCGGCAAGCGTTATATTGCCTCCGCCACCCCTTCGACAATGCAGCAGGCATGCGATTTTGACGCTTCGCGGCGCTCGCCGACGGGTCTAAGGTCGGCGGGCAGATTTTGATATGAGGCTTACAATGACCCATCCCACCGGCCGCGCCGCCGACCACGCCATCGCCCCCGTCTTCCTCGACCGCTGGTCGCCCCGCGCCTTCACCGGCGAGGCCATGCTGCAGGATACGCTGCTGTCGCTGTTCGAAGCCGCGCGCTGGGCGCCGTCGGCCGCGAACGGCCAGCCGTGGTATTTCGTCTACGGCCATCGCGGCACCGAAGCGTTCCAGACGATCTACGACACGCTCGACGAGGGCAACCGCCGCTGGGCGGACAAGGCTTCGGTGCTCATCGTCATCATTTCTCAGACCCACCGCAAGAATGCCGCGGGCGAGATGCGTCCGGCCTATACCCATGCCTTCGACACCGGCACGGCCTGGGGCTATCTCGCGCTGCAGGCGATCCATGCCGGCTATCATGCACACGGCATGGGCGGCATCGACAGGGAAAAGGCGCAAGAGGTTCTCGGCATTTCCGACGGTTTTCGGGTGGAAGCGGCCGTCGCCATCGGCAAGATCGCGCCCAAGGAAACCCTGCCGGAGGACCTCCTGAAGCGCGAGGTGCCAAGCGGTCGCAAGAAGGTCGCGGAGTTCGCCTCCGAAGGACGCTTCATCGCCCCCTGATCCGGCTATACCGGAGCGATAGGCATGCAAATGCCTGACGACGACCGCCTCTGAGAGGCGCTGACGGCGCGTGATGCATGCCAGAATGGGGTCTATGCCGTTTCGTCGAGCGGTATCTATTGCCGCTTCGGCTGGCCGTCCGGCGCCGCTCAGGAAAAATGTCCGCTTCTACGCAGCGCCGGCCAGGCATCGGAAGCCGGCTATCGGGCCTGCAAACGCTGCAAGCCGGACGCGCCCGCCGCATGACGGCGGGCGTCTCGATCGTCCGTTAAATATCGAGGTTTGCGACGCTCAGCGCGTTTTCCTGGATGAAGTCGCGGCGCGGCTCCACCTCGTCCCCCATCAGGCGGGCGAAAAGACCGTCGGCATCCGTTGCGTCGGGAACCTTGACCTGCAGGAGCGAGCGGACGTTGGGATCGAGCGTCGTTTCCCAGAGCTGCTCGGCGTTCATCTCGCCGAGGCCCTTGTAGCGCTGCATCGACAGGCCCTTTCGGCCGGCGGCAAAGACGGCGTCCAGCAGGGCGCGCGGACCGGTGATTTCCACCTGGCCATCCTTGCGGCGCAACACCGGCGGCACCGTGTAGGTGTCGAGGAAACGCACCGACAGCTGGTCGATGTGGCGGGCATCTGCCGAACCGATCAACGCCATATCGATATGAGCGAATTCCTTGACACCGCGCACCATGCGCTCGAAGCGCAGGCCGCCATCGGTCGTGACGGAACCCGTCCAGCCGCGTTCCGTCTCCTCGGCGATAAGATCGAGACGACGGGCGACCTCGTCCGCCTTGGCGGCATAGGCTTCGCGGTCATGGCTGAGTTCGAGGTTCAGTGCACCGGTAATCGCCGCCTGTTCGACGATCGAGCGGCTATAGCGCGAATGCAGGCCATCGATCAGCGTGCGCAGGCGCAGCGCGTCCTGGATCAGCTCGCGAATATCCTGGCCGGCGCGCACTTCGCCGGAGCCCAATTCCAGCACCGCATCGTCGAGACCGGAATTGATCAGGTATTCTTCCAGTGCCTTTTCATCCTTCAGGTACTGGCTCGATTTGCCGCGCGCCACCTTATAGAGCGGCGGCTGGGCGATGTAGAGGTGGCCGCGCTCGATCAGCTCCGGCATCTGCCGGAAGAAGAAGGTGAGCAGCAGGGTACGGATATGGGCGCCGTCGACGTCGGCGTCCGTCATGATGATGATCTTGTGGTAACGCAGCTTGTCGGCGTTGAATTCGTCCTTGCCGATCGACGTGCCGAGCGCGGTGATCAGCGTACCGATTTCCTGGCTGGACAACATCTTGTCGAAGCGCGCGCGCTCGACATTCAGGATTTTTCCACGCAACGGGAGAATGGCCTGGTTTTCGCGCGACCGGCCCTGCTTGGCCGAACCGCCGGCCGAATCGCCCTCGACGAGGAAGACTTCGGACTTGGCCGGATCGCGTTCGGAGCAGTCGGCGAGCTTGCCGGGCAGCGACGAGATGTCGAGCGCGCCCTTGCGCCGCGTCAGTTCGCGGGCCTTGCGCGCGGCTTCGCGGGCCGCAGCGGCTTCGACCACCTTGCCGACGAGAATCTTCGCATCCGACGGATGTTCTTCGAACCAGGTGGAAAGCGCCTCGTTGACGAGGTTTTCCACGACCGGGCGAACCTCTGAGGAGACCAGCTTGTCCTTGGTCTGCGAGGAGAATTTCGGGTCCGGAACCTTGACCGACAGCACGGCCGTCAGGCCCTCACGGCAATCCTCGCCCTGCAGCGTCACCTTTTCGCGCTTCATGATGCCGGACGTATCGGCATAGGAGACGACCTGGCGGGTCAGCGCGCCGCGGAAGCCCGCCATATGCGTGCCGCCGTCGCGCTGCGGGATGTTGTTGGTGAAGCAGAGCACGTTCTCGTGGTAGCTGTCGTTCCACCACATGGCCACTTCGACGGTGATGCCGTCCTTTTCGCCGCGGATGGCGATGGGCTTCGAGACCAGCGACTTCTTCGCGCGGTCGAGATAGTGCACGAAGGCTTCGAGGCCGCCCTCGTACATCAGTTCGTCCTGCTTGACATCCGAATGGCGGCGGTCGGTGAGCAGGATGCGCACGCCGGAATTCAGGAAGGCGAGTTCGCGAAGGCGATGTTCGAGCGTCGAATAGACGAATTCGATGTTGGTGAAGGTGTCGCTCGACGGCAGGAAGGTTACTTCCGTGCCGGTCTCGCCGCCGCAATCGCCGGTCACCGCCAGGGGCGCATCGGCCACGCCGTGCGTGAAACTCATCTCGTGGATCTTGCCGGCGCGGCGGATCTTCAGCTTCAGCTTGACCGACAGCGCGTTCACCACGGAAACGCCCACGCCGTGCAGGCCGCCCGAGACCTTGTAGGAATTCTGGTCGAACTTACCGCCGGCGTGGAGCTGGGTCATGATGACCTCGGCCGCCGAAACGCCCTCTTCCTTGTGGATATCCGTGGGAATGCCGCGACCGTTGTCGGTGACCGTTACGGAACCATCGGCATTCAGCGTGACCGTCACGATATCGGCATGGCCGGCCAGCGCCTCGTCGATCGCGTTGTCGACGACCTCGTAGACCATGTGATGCAGACCCGAACCGTCATCGGTATCGCCGATATACATGCCCGGGCGCTTGCGCACGGCATCGAGGCCCTTGAGGACCTTGATCGAATCTGCGCCATACTCGGCCGGGCCGCTGTCGGTCTCGGGTGCATCGGTCATTCAAACGTCTTTCCAGAAGTTTCGCTGAAGGCGGGAAGCGCGGCGAATCACCGCTTTCCAAGTCTTGGAATATAGGGATTGTGGCCCCAAGTTCCAAATCTGAGAGCCGTAAACACGGCAGAATTCAGGGGATCAAACCGGTTTTACCCGGGAATTGCACGCTTTTTCGAGAATACCGGCAAGACGGCGCACGGTCTCGGGCGGCAGGGTGGCGATTTCGGCCGAAAGGCGATTGGCAAAGGCCGTATATTCCGGCGGCAGGCCCGCCGTATCGACCACCACGCGCGGGTCGGAAATCTGCGCAATCCGGAAGAGCTCTTCCGCCTCGTCCCAGATGACGTTGAAATAGCCCGCGACGCGCTGGAGGAAATCGAAGCTCGGCATGCCACGCTTGCCATGCTCCAGCGCCGAAAGATAGGCGGGGCTGACGCCGAGCGCGGCCGCCATGTCCTTCTGCGAGACGCCCTTGCGGTCCCGAAGATGCCGCACGGCCTTGCCGAAGGGTGTCGTCATCGCCTCTCCCCCGGCAGGCGGGCGAGACGGACATAGAGCGCACCCTCGCCGCCATGGTTGCGCGCGGCGGGCTCGTAGGAGGAGATCAGCGGACGGAATTCCGGCAGGGAGAACCACAGCGGCACCGCCCGCTTCAAGGCGCCGTCGCTGCCGATCGAGGTGCCCTTGCCGGTGATGACGAGCACATGGCGCAGGCCCCGTCCATGCGCCTTGATGAGGAAGCCGAGCAGGAAGCCGTGTGCTTCGCTCTGGATCATGCCGTGCAGGTCGATGCGCGCCTCAAGCGCCAAATGGCCCTTGGCGATCTTGCGCTTGACCGGACGCTCCAGCGGATGGTGTTTCGTATCCTTGCCGCGGCCGATGGTGAGCGCAATGCCCTCGGCGGCCGGCTTTTCCGCCTTGCTCGTCTTCGGCTCCGGCGCTTTCTCCTCGGAAACCTTCTCGGCGAAGGCAGCCTCGAATTCCGTCAAAGCGTCAAGCTTGCCCGGCATGGCGCGCGTCGAGCGCGCCACCTTGCCCCAGAGGATGCGCTCCTCGCTGGAAAGCGTCTTATCCCTGGGCATGGAGGTAGCGCTCCGCTGCCGCCCTGGGGATGAGGAGGTGGAAGGTCGCGGCATTGCGCACATGGCCCGCCAGCGCGCCTGCGGCATCGCCCGACCCCGTAAAGATATCGCCGCGCGCCGGGCCGACGATGGCCGTGCCCGTATCGAGCGCCAGCATCAGCCGGCGGAACGGCTTGCCGCCGTCCATATGGGTGAGGCTGTCGCTCGAAATGAAGAAGGGCAGGCCGAAAGTGTGGATCATCCGGTCGACGGCCAGCGAGCGGCCGGCGATGAGCGGCACCTTGGCGGCGGCGATCGGCCCGAGGGCAGATCCGTCCACCGCCGCTTCCTTGAAAAAGATGAAGGAGCGGTTGTGCCAGAGGACTTCGTCCACCTGGTCCTCATGCCGCGCCAGCCAGTCGCGGATCGAGGCCATGGAAACGGTCGCGGCATCGATCTCGCCGCGATCGATCAGAAGCTTGCCGGTGGCCGAAAAGGGATGGCCGGTCTTTGCGGCGTAGGTCACGCGCTTCACCGATCCATCGGGATAGACCAGCCGCGCCGCGCCCTGCACATGGGCAAAGAAGACATCGACCTTCGAGCGGGCATAGGCGATTTCGAGGCCGCGGCCGGCGAGATAACCGCGTTCCACTTCACCGCGATCCGGATGCTCGACGATCTGGCCGTCCTTCCGAAGCCCGAAAGCGTAGCCATCGGGAAAGCCGTCGGGGCGATTGCCGTCGTCGATATCGACCAGGTCGTCGGGCCGGCGGTAGAAGGGATAACGGTAGTCTGCATCCGGCTCTGCCTTCACGGCCACTTCAGGCTCGTAGAAGGCGGTGACGAAGCCGGCGGAACCATCGGCCTTCTCGATCAGGAACGGCACGCACTGCGCCTCGAAGAAGGCGCGCACGGCAGCGGCGCCCTGCGGTTTTTCCGCCGCCGCCGCATCCAGCAAAGCCAAAAGCTCGCCGGCGGTGATGCCGAGCGAGCCTGTCTTGTAGGGCTTTACGTCGCGGATATGGTCGCGACAGCGGGCCAAACCCGCCATCAGCGGCGTCGGGTCGTCCTCGTCCCAGCCGGGAAGCGCCGAAAACCGGGCCGGAACCAGACGATAGTCCATGGGCTTGCCTCGCTCAGCCTTCCGATTCGGTGGCGATCAGCTTCCAGTTCGGATCTCTCGAACGGATATCGCGGGCGAATGTCCAGAGGTCGTTGACCTCGGCCACCGTTTCCGCATCGCCGTCGATCAGCGCGCCGGCCTTGTCATAGGTGGCAGAGATCAGCTGGCTGATGATGCGCACCGTCACATTGGCCTCGCTGTCCTTGACCTCGGCGCCGACAAGATCGGCCTTCTCGATGCCGACGAAGCTGGAGCGTACGACCTCGCCCTTGCTCTCGCGTTCGGAGATCGCCGCATCGAACCCTTCGTAGACTTCGCGCGACAGAAGGTTCTTCAGCGTCTTGCGGTCGCCATCGGCAAAGGCGACGACGATCATCTCGTAGGCCATGCGGGCGCCGTTGACGAATTCCTTCGGGTCGAAGGACGGGTCCGTCTTCACCAGCGCTCGCAGCTGTTCGTTGAGCGGCGTACCGGCAGGGGTGAACGAATCGATGGCGGCGTAGGGATTTTCGTCCTCGTCCGCGTCGCGCTTCGGCAGCGTCACCACCTTGCCGCGATCGGCCGAATCAGTTTCGGCGGCGCTCTCGCGCTTCGAATAGGGATCGAAGGGCGGGCGCTCGCTGCCGGTGCGGCGGCCAAGCACGCTGCGCAATTGCAGGAAGATGACCACCGCAGCCACGAGGAAGAAAATCGTTACAAAGTCGAATGAGCCCATTATCGATCCGCTGCGGTTTCTGTTTTTTGTTCCTTTTCCATATAGTCCGCAATGTCGGATCATTCAAATGGCGATGACGTGAATGTGGCGAAGACGCGCAGAAGACCGGTCGGCAGTATCGAATGACGCAAATCTGTGCGAGATTGGCAACGCATGTTGAGAATCCTTCTTCCCCTTTTCTTCCTTCTCCTGCCGCTGGCGGAGATTGCCTGCTTCATTCTCGTCGGGCGGCGCATCGGCCTCATGCCGACACTTTCGCTCGTCGTGCTCTCCGGTGTCGCCGGCATCGTGCTGATGCGCATCCAGGGTTTTGGCGTTCTGACGCGGCTGAAGCGATCCGGCCAGGACGGCGGCGCGCCCGGCAAAGAATTGCTCGATGCGGCGATGATCATGATTGCCGGTATCCTGCTTCTGATCCCCGGCTTTATCAGCGACGTCGTCGGCCTGGCCTTGTTCCTGCCGCCAGTGCGGACCCTTCTCTGGAATCGGCTGATGCGCAACATCGTCGTCGTCGATATCGGCGGCATGCGTCCCGGCCAGGGGCAGCCTCAGACAGGGCCCCAGCGCACCATCGATCTCGACGAAAACGACTACCGCCGCGACGACCGATCCTAGCCGTCCCGGAGGTCCCAGGGTTGTAAGGCTGGGGCCGAAATGCTAGATGGCCTGACTTTCCAACGTCCCACGCCAAAGTCCCCAAGGATACTTCCATGACCGACGCAGCAACCGACACCAACGCCGCGAGCCCCTCGCTCAACATCCTGGCGCAGTATGTGAAGGACTTCTCCTTCGAAAACCCGGGTGCTCCGCGGTCGCTGCAGGCCCGCGACAAGGCTCCGGCCATCAATATCAGCGTCAACGTCAACGCCAACCCGCTCTCCGAGACCGACTTCGACGTCATCCTCTCGCTCAATGCGGAAGCCAAGGACGGCGACAAGATGCTCTTCAACGCCGAACTCGCCTATGGCGGCGTCTTCCGCGTCACGGGCTTCCCGCAGGAGCACATGCTGCCGGTTCTCTTCATCGAGTGCCCGCGCCTGCTCTTCCCCTTCGCCCGCCAGATCATTTCCGACGCAACCCGCAACGGCGGCTTCCCGCCGCTGATGATCGACCCGATCGACTTTGCCCAGATGTTCTCCCAGCGTATGGCTGAAGAACAGATCAAGGCGAAGGTTCAGGCCAACTAAGCCGATTTACACGTCGTAAATGGAAACGGCCGGTCACCTGGTGACCGGCCGTTTTCCTTTCAGGACAGATGCTGAGCCGGATTCAGGCGTCGTATTTTCCCCAGATCGCCTTTGCACCCATGTTTTCCACGATGGCATCGTGCGCTGCACGTTCGGCATCGGTAAGCCGGGGCGCCAGCGGCCGCGGGCGGGCGCCGAGCGGCAGGATCACCTCATCCTCGGCATCGACGAATGTCCGGCGGCCATTTTCCGCAGAACCGAGACCGAGCGCCGCCTGCCGGCCGCCGATCATCTCGATATAGACTTCGGCGAGCAGTTCGGAGTCGAGCAATGCGCCGTGGCGCGTGCGGTGCGAATTGTCGATGCCATAGCGACGGCAGAGCGCATCGAGCGAGTTCGGCCCCATCGGATGCTTTCGGCGGGCGAGTGCCAGCGTGTCCGTCACCGTTTCCATCAGGATCGGCGGCCGGCCGAGACGGTCTAGCTCGGCATTGATGAAGCCCATGTCGAAATTGGCATTGTGCGCCACCCAGCGGGCGTCGCCAAAAAACTCGAGAATCTGGTCGACCACGGCGGCGAAGGGCGGCTTGTCCTTCAAGGATTCATCCGTGATGCCGTGCACGGCGAGCGCATCGGGATGGACTTTGCGGTCACCCGGATTGATGTAGAGGTGCAGGGTGCGGCCGGTCGGGAAATGGTTTTCCAGCTCCACGCCGCCAATTTCGATGACGCGGTCGAGCTTGTTGTCGAGGCCGGTGGTTTCCGTATCGAAGATGATCTCGCGCATCAGTCCCGCCCTTGCTTCAACGTTTCGATCACCTCTTCCACCTGTTTGCGCGCCGCTTCAAGTCCCTCGTCGGTATGGACGATGAAATCGGCACGCTTGCGCTTTTCCACATCGGGCATCTGGCGTGAGAGGATGAGCGCGAATTTTTCTTCCGTCATCCCGGGCCGGGCCAGCACGCGCCGGCGCTGCGTCTGGGCATCGCACGTGACGACCACGACTTTGTCGACGCGCTGTTCGCCACCGGTCTCGTAGAGAAGCGGAATATCGAGAACGACGAGGGCCGAGCCGTTTTTCCGTTCCGCTTCGAGGAACGCCATTTCCCGTGCGCGCACCAGCGGATGAATGACGGCTTCCAGTTCGCGAAACCGTTCCGGCGCCTGCGACAGGATCGCGGACAAGACCTTGCGATCGATAGTCCCATCCTTCAGCGACTCGGGAAAACGCTCCGCAACCGGCGTCACGGCCTCGCGACGGTAGAGATCATGGACCGTCGCGTCCGCATCGTGCACCGGCACACCGAGATCGTGGAACATGGTTGCGGTGGTCGATTTTCCCGTGCCGATCGATCCGGTGAGGCCGAGCACGATCATCAATGTTTCTCCATATCCGCAAGGATAAGCTGGCGCAGTGCGTCGTCCACGGCCGGGCGAACGCCGAACCATTTTTCAAAGCCGGGTGCTGCCTGATGCAACAACATGCCGAGACCATCAACCACGGCAAAACCCTGATCCACCGCCTGGCGCAGGATCGGCGTGATCAACGGTACATAGACGATATCGGTGACGACAGCGCCTTCGGCGAGCGGCGAGAAATCGAAATCGGGCGCTTCGTCACCGTCCATGCCGAGCGAAGTCGTGTTGACGAACAGGCCTGCGCCTTTCATCACCTCCGGCAGCGCAGCCATGGCATGGGCGTGCACCTTCTGACCAAACCGGTCAGCAAGCTCCTGCGCCCGTGCGAACGTGCGGTTCACGACGTGGATTTCACCGACGCCCCGATCGCGCACCGCCTGTAGGATCGCCCGGCTGGCGCCGCCCGCCCCGAGCACGACTGCGCGCTCCGTCCTGTCCCAATCGGAAGCCGCCGCATCGAGATTGGCGAGAAATCCATAGCCATCCGTGTTGGTGGCGTGAAGCACACCGCCTTCCAGCCAGAGCGTATTCGCCGCGCCGAGTTCCTCG
The DNA here is from genome assembly GCF_024704725.1 of Shinella sp. CPCC 101442. Lineage (GTDB taxonomy): Bacteria > Pseudomonadota > Alphaproteobacteria > Rhizobiales > Rhizobiaceae > Shinella. Next base: position 9,688 of record NZ_JALIQS010000006.1, read on the forward strand.
CTCAGCGCATCCGGCTGGTCGGCGAGGCTGAAAGCCCTCTCCTTGTGCGGAAGGGTGACATTGCCGCCGACAAAGCCGGATTTCCCACTCTTCAACCGGGAAACGAAACCGGCGAAATCTTCCGGCGCAACTTCCTGCCGGGTATAGGATCCCTCGAGACCCAGCGTTTTCAGCCAATGACCATGGATCAGCGGCGAGCGCGAATGCTTGACCGGACAGCCCGTGACGAAGGCGTTGCGCAAAAATGTTTCACGTGAATCATGCATCGATTGCACCGAGATCGCGAAGCTTAGCCAGCAGCGGAAGAAGCGGCAGGCCGAGAATGGTGAAATAGTCGCCGTCGATGCGCTCGAAAAGCTGCACGCCCTCGCCTTCCAGCTGGTAGGCGCCGACGCTCGCCAGCACCTTGTCGCCGACACGTGAAAGATGGCGGTCAATGAAGCTTTCCGACAGTGGCCGCATCGTGAGATGCGCAACGGAGACGTCGCTCCACAGCGTCTCGCCGTCCCGAACCAGCGCGATGCCGCAATTCAGCGAATGGATGCGACCCGCCATGGACGTGAGGTGCGATTTCGCTTCGACCATGTCTGCGGGCTTGTGAAACACCCGGCCGTCCAGCGACAGCGTCTGGTCCGATCCTATGACAAGCGCACCCGGATGGCGCCCGGCAACCTCACGCGCCTTCTCGATGGCCAGCGTCTCGGCGACGTCCTGTGGCGATGGATTGCGCGCCGCAAGCGCGGTCTCCACCGCCCGCTCGTCGATCCGGGCCGCTTCCGTCGTAAAGCTCAGACCGGCATTTTCCATCAGCATGCGCCGGAAGGGGCTTTGCGAGGCAAGGATCAGCGTCATCGATTTCTCCCAATTCTCCTTCCGCGTTAGCGGAGCTTCGGGCGAAGAGCAACGATGGCGGCCGCCGTTTCCTCGATGGAACGGCGCGTGACGTCGATGATCGGCCAGTTGTTGCGCGCACAAAGCGCACGGGCATATTTCAATTCCTCGGAGATTTGCGCCCGGTCGACATAGTCGTCGCCGCGAAAATCCTGCGTCTGGCCGAGAATCCGGTTCTGCCGCACCTGGGCGATCCGGTCCGTCGTGGCGATGAGCCCTACGACCAGCGGCTTTTCCGTCGTCGACAGACGCTCGGGCAACGGCACGCCGAGAACGATCGGCACATTCGCCGTCTTGATGCCGCGGTTGGCGAGATAGATGCTGGTCGGTGTCTTGGAAGTCCGGCTGATCCCGATCAGGATGACATCCGCCTCCTCAAGATCGGCCGGCAATTGCCCGTCATCGTGATCCATCGTGAAATTGAGCGCATCGATGCGCGCGAAATATTCCGCATTCATCACATGCTGCGCGCCCACCCGCCGGCGCGATGGCGCACCGAGATAGGACTGGAAGAGATCGATGACCGGTTCGAGCACGGACACGCAGGGTACGCCCATGTCCCGGCAGCGCTGGTCGATGACGTCGGACAGTTCCCGATCGACGATCGTGTAGAGCACGATGCCCGGCGCACCGTCGATCGCATCGAGCACAGGCATCAGCTGTTTGCGGTTTCGGATCAGCGGATAGACATGCTCCAGCGCCTGCGAGGACTGGAACTGCGCGGCGGCGGCCCGGCCGGCGGCGATGAGAGTCTCGCCCGTCGAGTCCGATATCAGGTGCAGATGGAAGTAGTTTTTGGTGCTTTCCACAATATCCTCCGCGCCCTGTTGATGGACTGGGACAAGTGTGAGCTAAAAGCCGCCGCGGTCGGGACGCAAGAGGATAAGTGCCGATTTATCCACAATTGGCGGTTTGCGGGAGACGGATTCTCCCGGCATGTGGATAAGACTCATGACACGGCAAAGTGTCGCGCTTCTCCACAGACTATCCACAGACAGCAATTTTTCGAGGTAGTCAGATCGCCTTGATTCCATAGAGGGAATCCGGTTTCCCAAGATTCTCCGACAAAATCGGCGGATGCGGTCCGCTTTTTCCCCAGGCCGTGGAACAAAGCAGGATTCATGTGGAGAGGATTTAATCCTTGATAGTCACCGACTCTAAGAAATAGAAACCTTCTCTAAGAGATTATTTCATTATTGGGAGAACCCTGCGGTGTCCTCGAAAAACCGGAAGATCGTCGATGTCCTCAACGGGAAGACGGTCTCTCCTCCTCCCCTCTGGCTAATGCGCCAGGCAGGCCGCTACTTGCCGGAGTACAGGGCAACGCGTGCCGCTGCCGGGAGTTTCCTCGATCTCTGTTACTCGCCGGAGCTGGCGACGGAAGTGACGCTGCAGCCGATCCGCCGCTATGGCTTCGACGCGGCGATCCTGTTTTCCGACATCCTCGTCATCCCCGATGCGCTGAAGCGGAACGTCCGCTTCGAAGAGGGACACGGTCCACGTCTTGATCCGATCGACGCGGACGGGATCCTTGCTCTCGAGGGCAAAGGTGTCCTGGATCACCTCAAGCCCGTCCTGGAGACCGTCGAGCGCCTGCGGGGTACCCTTCCCGAGGAAACGGCGCTGCTCGGCTTCTGTGGCGCGCCCTGGACGGTTGCGACCTACATGATCGCCGGCCACGGCACGCCCGACCAGGCGCCGGCCCGGCTTTTCGCCTACAGGGAACCGAAAGCCTTTGCGCATCTCCTCGATACGCTCGCGGATCTTTCCGCCGATTATCTCGTCGCCCAGATTGATGCCGGCGCGGATGCCGTCCAGATTTTCGATTCCTGGGCGGGCGTTCTCGGCGAAAAGGAATTTTCGGAGTTAGCGATAAAGCCGGTCCGCAAGATCATCGATTCCGTCAAATCCCGCCGACCCCAGGCAAAGATCATCGCCTTTGCCAAAGGTGCCGGCCTGTTCTTGAAAACCTATCGGCAGGACACGCGCGCCGATGCGATCGGCCTCGACTGGTCGGTGCCGCTCGCTTTCGCCGCCGAGTTGCAGAAGGACGGTCCCATTCAGGGAAATCTCGATCCGATGCGCGTGGTTGCCGGAGGTGCAGCGCTCGACGAGGGCATCGACGCCATCCTGCAGGCGCTTGGAAACGGTCCGCTGATCTTCAATCTCGGCCACGGCATCACGCCACAGGCCGATCCTGAGAACGTCGCGCGCCTCGTTGCGCGGGTGCGGGGGCAAAACCGGTGAACGAGAAGCAGACGGCCGAGAGTGCCGGGCGTCGCGCACGACTGCGCGCCGCCGTTGCGCTTACCGTTTTCGCTGTTCTCGCGCTTCTGCTGATCCTTTATCCGCCCGACGATCTGTATCTCTGGATCAAGGCGTTGCACATCATCGCGGTGATGTCCTGGATGGCGGGCCTGCTCTATCTGCCACGCCTATTCGTCTACCATACGGATGCGCCGCGTGGCTCGGCCCAGTCGGAAACCTTCAAGGTGATGGAAGGGCGGCTCTACCGCACGATCATGCAACCGGCGATGGGTCTCGCCTGGCTGCTCGGCCTCTATCTCGCTTGGTCGATCTATGGATTTCAGGGCGGCTGGCTGCACGCCAAGCTCGCTTTTGTCGCGTTGCTGACGGGCGTTCATCACTATTTCGGCCGTGCCGTGAAGGCTTTTGCCGAAGACCGCAATGAAAAAACCGGACGACAGTGGCGCATCTGGAACGAGGCGCCGGCGCTGCTGATGGTCCTCATCGTCATCATGGCTGTCGTCAAACCCTTTTAGCCGTTGCGCGACAAAACGGACGAAATGCACGAGGCCCCTTGCGACGGCGCTCGGGAACCGCTATTTTCCGCCCATCTCATCTTTCATGGCATGTGTATTCGTTCAGTGAACTGCACCGAATCCCCCGCAGTTCGTCCTTGACCCGCACGCCTTTTCCCATCCCGAAGACCCGCAGCATGGACCATTCATGGCCGAAATGAAGCTACAAGACCTCAAGAACAAGACTCCGACCGACCTTCTGGCATTTGCCGAATCACTCGAGGTCGAAAACGCGAGCACGATGCGCAAGCAGGAGCTCATGTTTGCCATCCTGAAGATGCTGGCATCGCAGGATGTCGAGATCATTGGCGAGGGCGTCGTAGAAGTGCTGCAGGACGGTTTCGGCTTCCTGCGCTCGGCCAATGCGAACTATCTGCCGGGCCCGGATGATATCTACATCTCACCCTCGCAGATCCGCCGCTTTTCGCTGAAGACAGGCGATACCGTCGAAGGCCCGATCCGCGGACCCAAGGAAGGCGAGCGCTATTTCGCGCTCCTGAAGGTCAACACGATCAATTTCGACGACCCGGAAAAGATCCGCCATAAGGTCCATTTCGACAACCTGACGCCGCTCTATCCGAACGAGCGCTTCAAGATGGAGCTCGAGATCCCGACCTCGAAGGATCTGTCTCCGCGCGTCATCGATCTCGTGGCGCCGCTCGGCAAGGGCCAGCGCGGCCTCATCGTCGCTCCGCCACGCACGGGTAAGACCGTTCTCCTGCAGAACATCGCCCATTCGATCACGGCCAACCATCCGGAATGTTACCTGATCGTCCTCCTCATCGACGAGCGTCCCGAGGAAGTGACGGACATGCAGCGCTCGGTAAAGGGCGAGGTCGTTTCCTCGACCTTCGACGAACCGGCGACGCGCCACGTCCAGGTCGCTGAAATGGTCATTGAGAAGGCCAAGCGTCTCGTCGAGCACGGCCGTGACGTCGTCATCCTGCTCGATTCGATCACGCGCCTCGGCCGCGCCTACAACACCGTCGTGCCGTCTTCGGGCAAGGTTCTGACCGGTGGCGTGGATGCCAACGCGCTGCAGCGCCCGAAGCGCTTCTTCGGTGCCGCGCGCAATATCGAGGAAGGCGGCTCGCTGACGATCATCGCGACGGCGCTGATCGATACGGGCAGCCGCATGGACGAAGTCATCTTCGAAGAGTTCAAGGGCACCGGCAACTCGGAAATCGTGCTCGACCGCAAGGTCGCCGACAAGCGCATCTTCCCGGCCATGGATATCCTCAAGTCGGGTACGCGCAAGGAAGACCTTCTCGTGCCGCGCCAGGATCTCCAAAAGATCTTTGTCCTGCGCCGCATCCTCGCGCCCATGGGTACGACCGATGCGATCGAGTTCCTTATCGACAAGCTGAAGCAGACCAAGACCAACGGCGACTTCTTCGACTCGATGAACACCTGATCGACGGTGCAAGCACTGGAATTTCATGGTCCCGCCGAAAGGTGGGGCCATTTTCGTTTGAGGAGCGAGGATTGATTCCCTTCCGAAACGATCTGATCGATTCGCTATCGTAACTTTTGAAACGGATGATGTAGTGAGCCAGGACACGATTTTTGCTCTGTCGAGCGGGAGCCTGCCCTCCGGCGTCGCGATCATCAGGTTGAGCGGACCCCAAAGCCGGCAAACGCTGGAAACGGTCTGCGGACGCGTGCCCGTTTCGCGACGGGCGTCTCTCCTGCCGATTCGCGATCGAAACGGTCTTGTCCTGGATGAAGGACTTGTCCTGTTTTTCCCCGGGCCTTCTTCTTTCACGGGGGAAGACACGGCCGAACTTCAGATTCACGGCGGCCGAGCGACGGTCAAAGCCGTTCTATCCACGCTTGGCGCGCTGGAAGGCCTCCGCACCGCCGAGGCCGGTGAATTCTCTCGCCGCGCCTTCCAGAATGGCCGGATGGATCTCGTGGCAGTGGAAGGTCTTGCAGACCTGGTTGCGGCGGAGACGGAGATGCAACGGCGTCTCGCCGCCGAGCACGCTTCCGGCCACCTTTCGACCCTCTACGATTCGTGGGCGAAACGTTTGACGCATGCGCGCGCGATGATCGAGGCGGAACTCGATTTCGCGGATGAGGAGGATGTGCCCGGCTCCGTCGCATCGACGATCTGGCAGGACATGCGCCGGCTGGAACAGGAAATCGTTAACCATCTGTCCGGATTCCAGGCGGGTGAAATCGTGCGCGATGGTTTGAATGTCGTGATCGCAGGCCCGCCAAACGCCGGAAAATCCAGCCTTCTCAATTATTTGGCGCAAAGAGACATTGCCATCGTCACGAATATCCCCGGAACGACGCGCGACGTTCTGCATGTCGATCTCGACCTGTCGGGTTTCGCTGTTCGTCTCTATGACACCGCGGGCTTGCGCGATACCGATGACATGGTCGAGCAAGAGGGCATTCGGCGCGCGCAGCGGTCCATCGCCGAGGCCCATCTCGTTCTTCTTCTGTCGAGTGATCCCGATATTGAATGGACTGGCCTCACGGACGGTTATACCGGCCCGGTTCTCCGCGTCCTGACTAAAGCGGACGAACGAGACACCGCTTTGCCGACGGGGTCTGCGGATGTTATGATCTCCGTCAAATCCGGAGAGGGTATGACGAACCTGCTGGATGCGGTGCGTGCTTTCCTGCCGGATGTCGAGTCGGGACAGGCGCTCTCGCTTCCGACCCGCGAACGGCATTTTGCCAATCTGCAGGACGCACGTGGGCACATAGAGTCGGCTTTGGCTGCTGAGGCGGTTGGGTTGGATATCCAGGCTGAGCATCTTCGCCTGGCCGGCCATTCCTTGGGCAGGGTGACTGGCAGGGTCGATGTCGAGAATCTTCTCGACGTAATTTTCTCGGAATTTTGCATAGGCAAATGATTCACGTGAAACAGCACAACGTGCACGAGTCAAATCGAACGTTTCACGTGAAACAGGTAGGTGAAAAATGACGGATACAAAACACTACGATGTGGTTGTCGTCGGCGGCGGTCATGCCGGTACCGAAGCCGCCGCCGCCGCCGCACGTTTTGGCGCAAAAACGGCGCTCCTGACCCACAAGGCATCGACGATTGGCGTCATGTCCTGCAATCCGGCTATTGGCGGCCTTGGCAAAGGTCACCTCGTTCGCGAGGTCGATGCGCTGGATGGCCTCATGGGTCGCGTGGCGGATCGCGCGGGTATCCAGTTCCGTCTGCTCAATCGCCGCAAAGGCCCTGCTGTGCGCGGCCCCCGCACGCAGGCAGATCGCAAGCTCTATCGCGAGGCGATGCAGCAGGAGATTGCAGCGATTGCCAACCTCGACATTATTGAAGGCGATGCGTTCGATCTTGACATCGTTGACGGCAAAGTCACGGGCCTGCATACGAAGGATGGACGCCGGCTGTCATGTGCTGCCGTCGTTATCACCACGGGTACGTTTCTTCGTGGCCTTATTCATATCGGGAACGAAAAGATTCCAGCCGGGCGTGTTGGCGAACAGCCGTCTCTTGGCCTGTCCGTCACGTTCGAACGTTTGGGCCTAAAACTCGGTCGCCTCAAGACGGGTACGCCGGCCCGCCTCGACGGTCGCACGATCGACTGGGCGTCTGTCGGCCGCCAGGCGGCGGATGACGAACCTGTGCCCTTCTCGTTTATGACGGACCGCATCACGACGCCGCAGGTCGAATGCGGTGTGACGCGCACGACACCGGCGACACACCGGATCATTGAAGACAATATCGGCAAATCGGCGATGTATTCCGGCCAGATCGAAGGCGTCGGTCCCCGTTATTGCCCCTCGATCGAGGACAAGATCGTCAGGTTCGGTGAGCGGGATGGCCATCAGATTTTTCTGGAGCCGGAAGGCCTCGATGACGACACCGTCTATCCGAATGGTATCTCGACATCGCTGCCAGCGGACGTACAGCAGGCCTTCATCCGCACCATCCCCGGATTGGAGCAGGTAACGATCCTTCAGCCCGGATATGCTATCGAGTATGACCACGTCGATCCGCGTGAGCTGTTCGCCACGCTCGAAGTGAAACGCCAGCCGGGGCTGTTCCTTGCCGGCCAGATCAATGGGACGACGGGCTATGAGGAAGCCGCGGCGCAGGGTCTGGTTGCCGGCATGAATGCTGCCCGGTGTGCCGGCGGACGCGATGGCCATGTCTTCAGCCGAACGGACAGCTACATCGGCGTGATGCTGGATGACTTGACCTCCCGCGGCGTCACCGAACCATATCGCATGTTTACGTCGCGGGCGGAGTACCGGCTTTCCCTTCGCGCGGACAATGCGGATGTTCGCTTGACGCCGTTGGGTCAGTCGCTTGGTATCGTTGGCAAGGAACGGTGCGACCGGTTTGAGGTATGGTCCGACGAGATGGCTTCGGCGCGCGAAAGCCTGCGAAATCTCAGACTTTCTCCCAATGAGGCGACTACGCACGGTTTGAAGATCAATCAGGACGGCGTTCGTCGAAGTGGCTACGAGCTTCTGGCCTATCCTGACATCGACTACGGGCGCTTGGTGCCGATCTGGCCGGAGGTCTTGGGCGGCTTTACCAGGCGGGTTCGTGAGGCGATCGAGATCGAAGCAAGCTATGCGGTCTATATGAACCGTCAGCAAAATGACATTGTCGAGGCACGCCGCGAGGAAGACCGCAGGATACCGCCGGATTTCGATTTCGGTGTTCTTCCGGGTCTGTCGATAGAGTTGCGGCAGAAACTCTCCGCCGCACGCCCGGCCAATCTGGCGCAGGCCGCGCGCGTCGATGGCATGACGCCGGCTGCATTGACGTTGTTGCTGGTGCATATCAAGCGCTTGCCGGATGAAAACAGGGATCAGGTTGCTCACGCATGACGAGTCTGCCGCGCGAATTGAACGGTCTGAATGTTTCACGTGAAACTGTGGACCGGCTGAACACCTTTGTCGCTCTTTTCAAGAAATGGGCAAAAGCCATCAATCTGGTGGCGCCGTCGACGCTTGCCGAGGTCTGGAGCAGGCATATTGCCGACAGCGCCCAGATCTATGCGCTCAATCCCGGGCCTCGCATTTGGGCCGATCTGGGCAGCGGTGGTGGTTTTCCAGGCATCGTAACCGGTATCCTGCTCGCCGGAACAGGCGATGGATGGGTTCATCTTGTGGAGAGCAACAACAAGAAGGCTGCCTTTCTGCGAACGGCGATTCTTGAGACCGGTGCGCGGGCGACTGTGCATGCGATTCGTATCGAAGACGCTCCATTGGTCGTTGCGGAATGCGACGCGATCTCGGCGCGAGCCCTTGCCGACCTCGATCTCTTGATGGAATTCAGCCTTCCCTGGGCGGAGCGCAATCCAGATTTGCGCCTTTTTCTCCACAAAGGCCGGGATTACCAACGGGAGGTCGATAAAGCGCTTGGTCGCTGGAGATTCGATCTGGTAAAACATGCCAGTGTCGTCGAGCCGGATTCTGTCGTGCTCGAACTGGCCAGGCTTTCGCGAAAATCTTAGGGATTGGCGGCGTCCATGATAGGCGAAAAGAACCGGATCATTACCATTGCGAACCAGAAGGGCGGCGTCGGTAAGACGACGACGGCGATCAATCTCGCAACGGCCCTTGCAGCGATCGGCGAACGCGTGCTGATCGTCGATCTCGATCCGCAAGGCAATGCCAGCACGGGTCTCGGGATCGACCGCCGCAACCGCGAGCTTTCGTCCTATGACTTGATGGTCGGCAGTCACGGCGTGGCCGAGACGGCGATGCCGACTGCCGTGCCGAATCTCTCCATCGTCCCATCGACAATGGACTTGCTCGGCGTCGAGATGGAGATCTCCCAGCAGAACGACCGGGTCTTTCGCCTCAAGCGCGCCCTGGCCTCGACCGAGGCGTTGTCTTACTCTTACGTGCTGGTTGATTGCCCGCCGTCGTTCAATCTTTTGACGATGAATGCGTTGGCGGCCGCTCACTCCGTGCTGGTGCCGCTCCAATGCGAGTTTTTCGCGCTGGAGGGTTTGAGCCAGTTGCTGGAGACGGTCGATCAAGTCCGGCGTACCGTCAATCCACGGCTCGATATCCAGGGGATCGTGCTGACCATGTTCGACTCGCGCAACAATCTGGCGCAGCAGGTCGTCAATGATGTACGCACGCATCTCGGGGAAAAAGTGTATCACACACTTATTCCGCGCAATGTGCGTGTGTCCGAGGCACCGTCCTACGGTAAGCCGGCCATTCTCTACGATCTCAAATGCGCCGGAAGTCAGGCCTATCTTCAGCTCGCTTCCGAAGTGATCCAGCGTGAGAGGCAGCGGAAAGCTGCCTGATTTCCGTACCCGTGAGTAGAACCGATGAATGATGACAACTCAAAGCGGCGCCTGGGCCGCGGCCTTGCCGCTCTGATCGGTGAAATGGATCAATTGCCGGCTGCCGATATCGGTGCGCGCCCGGCGGTCAATCCGGATCGGCTCGTGCCCATCGAGTTTGTCGGCCGCAATCCACGCAATCCGCGTCGCTATTTCGATGAATCGGAACTGCAGGATCTTGCGTCTTCGATCCGCCAGCATGGTATTGTCCAGCCGGTGGTCGTGCGCACGACGGCGGATAACCGGTTTGAGATCATCGCCGGCGAACGGCGCTGGCGCGCCGCGCAGCTTTCCGGATTGATCGAGATTCCCGTTATCATCCGCGATGTAGACGACCGTACGGCGCTGGAAATCGCAATCGTCGAGAACGTCCAGCGTTCGGACCTCAATCCGCTGGAAGAGGCGATGGGCTATGAGCTGCTGATCGCCGATCACGGTTACACGCAGAACGATCTGGGTGAAATCATCGGCAAGAGCCGCAGCCATGTGGCCAACAGCCTTCGCCTGCTGAAACTGCCCGAGCCGGTGCGGGACATGCTGGCCTCCGGTACGCTTTCGGCGGGACATGCCCGGGCCCTCATTCCGACCTCCGATCCCATCGCGCTCGCAAAGGCGGTTGTCGCCAAGGGCATGTCGGTGCGCGATGCCGAGCGGCTGGCCCAGAACGACATCAAGGCCCAGAACGACCCGAATCACGGTCAGGCTGCTGCACCCAGGGACGCGAAGGACGCGGACACGCTGGCGCTTGAGCGGACATTGTCGGACGTGCTCGGACTGGATGTTACCGTGAACCACAAGGGCAATGGCGGCCAGCTCAGGATCGCCTATAAGACGCTGGAGCAGCTGGAAGAGATCTGCCGGCTCCTGGAGCGTCGCTAAGAAGCTTAGCCGGATTCAGCGGCGACCTGATTGAAGTACGGTCGCCAGCATCGTCTGCATGGCGATCGTGTCTTCCAGCACCGGTCGCTGTCGGCTTTGCAGGATGGCGGCCTGCAGGCGCTGGCTTTCCCGGCGGATGGCGGGGCCGGTCCAGGTTTTCAGAGCGTTTTCCACGATGGGTTTGCGGCGGAAATGCAGGTGGCGGCCCAAGGTTGCCATGACCTGGCCGGCGGGCGCGCGTTTTTCATCCATTTCGGCACGCATGATTTCCAGAAGCTGGAACTGCCGGAGGCAACCTTGCAGGACAAGGAAGACCGGTGTCTTGGATGAGACGATCTTTTGGATGGCGTGAAGAAAGCCATCCCGGTCTCCCTTGAGAATGGCGTCGATGGCATCGTCCGTGGAGATGGCGCTCGCGTCGCCGACGATGTCCTCGACATCCTGCTCTTCGACGCTCTCCTTGCCACGGCAATAGAGCGCGAGCTTGCGCACCTCGTTGCGGGAGGCGAGACGGTCGCCGCCAATCGTTTCCATCAGCCGCCCACGCGCCGCGGGGGAAATACGCAAGCCTTCGGCGGCCAGTTCCTGATCGATCAGCGCCTGGAGGGCGCGACCATCATCGGCATAGCAGGCAATGGCGGCGGCTTGCGATGCCGATTCTGCCACCTTGCGCAAGGCCGCGCCTTTCTTGAGGTCTCCGGCCTCGATAAGCAGGGTGCAATCGCCCGGCGGCATTGCGGCCAACATCTCGAGTGCGTCCGAAATGCCTTTTTCGCTGCCGGCATTGCGGATCCAGACCAGACGGTCGCCGCCGAACAGGCCGATGGCGTTCATCTCGTCCATCAGCTTGCCGGCGTGGCTGCCAATTTCCGAAGCATCGAGCTTTATGACGGAGAAGGCGTCGGCAAGATTGACGCCGCTTGCTGCGGCAAGAGCTGCAGCACGCTCGGAAACGAGCCCGCGGTCCGGCCCATAGATCAGGAAGAGCCGCACGGGCAGAGGCTTCCGCTTCAGGAAAGCATCAAACTCGTGCGACTTGACTTCGGTCATCGCCGTGCGAGCGCCGAAGCGACGTCCGCGCGGATAAGCTCTGCCAGTTCCCGCGCGGCGCGGTTCTCGGCATCCCGTACGGCGCGCAGCTTGGCGAATTCCTGGACCGGGAAATCGACAAGGGCGACGCTGGAGCGTTTGCCGGAAGTGACGGTTTCGCCGGTTTCGGTCTTCGTCAGGTTGTAGTCTGCCGAAACGACGATGCGGCCGGCGCGCGAAATATCATCCGTGACATCGATGAGCACGCCGATATTGCGGACGGAGACGTTGAGTTCCAGGTGGTAAATCGCGTTCTGCGCTTCGCCGGCGCCGCCAGCGAAGAGGAAGATCAGATCGTTGCGGACCTGCTGCTCCACCCGGTCATCGGCTTGCGAGATGGCGACGGCCGAGAGCTTCGTATCCGTACCGGCACCGGTCGAATAGAGCGGCCGAACCTGGCAGCTGGCCAGCGCGCCGACAAGGGCGATGCCGGCGACGAGTTTTGCGAGGCGCAAAAGACCGGTTCCGTCAGACAACAACATTCACGATCCTCTGCGGTACGACGATGATCTTCTTGGGATGCTGGCCGCCGAGCACAGCCTGTACGGCCTCGAGCGCGAGCACGGCGGCTTCGACCGCACTCTGGTCCGCATCGCGGGCGATTGTCAAATCCGCGCGCTTCTTGCCGTTGATCTGCACCGGCAGCGTGATCTCGTTTTCGGCAACCAGGCGGTCTTCATAGGCCGGCCAGGCGACGGAGGCAACGAGGCCTTCGCCGCCGATCTCGCGCCAGCATTCTTCCGAAAGGTGCGGGGTCATCGGCGCGACGATGCGGATCAGGATGCTGACGGCTTCGCGCAGCGCCGAGACCAGCTCGGGCGAGGCATTGCCGGCGGCGGCGGTCGTCAATGGCGCGCCAAGCGCGTTGACGAATTCGTAGATGCGCGCGACGGCCTTGTTGAAGGCGAGCTTGTCGTAGTCGGCCTGAACTGCCTTCAGCGTCTTGTGTGCGATCTGCGAGACGGCCAGGGCCTCGCCTTCCGCACCCGGACGGCTCTCGGCGCCCCTCAAGGCTACAGCGGCCTCGGAAACGAGGCGCCAGACACGTTGCACGAAGCGGTGTGCCCCTTCGACGCCGGCTTCCGACCAGATGACGTCACGGTCCGGCGGTGAGTCGGACAGGACGAAGAATCGCGCGGTATCGGCGCCGTAGGAGGCGATGATATCGTCGGGATCGACGACGTTCTTCTTCGACTTCGACATCTTCTCGATGGAGCCGATCGTGATTTCTTCGCCGGATTCGAGATGGACGGCCTTGCGCTTTCCATCAAGCTCCTCGATGCGGATTTCGACCGGAGTTACCCACTCGCGCTTCGCGCCCTCGCCATGGCTGTAGGTTTCGTGCACCACCATGCCCTGCGTGAAGAGGCCCTTGAACGGCTCCTTGATGTCGAGATGGCCGGCGACCTGCATGGCGCGAGTGAAGAAGCGCGAATAGAGCAGGTGAAGGATCGCGTGCTCGATGCCGCCGATATACTGGTCCACCGGTAGCCAGGCATTGGCGGCGGCCGGGTCCGTCGGGTTGTTTTCCCACGGCGCGGTGAAGCGGGCGAAATACCAGGACGAATCGACGAAGGTGTCCATCGTATCCGTCTCGCGACGGGCATCCTTGCCGCAATGCGGGCAGGCGACATGGCGCCAGGTGGCGTGCCGGTCGAGCGGGTTGCCCGGCTTGTCGAAGGTGACGTCGTCGGGAAGTTTTACCGGCAGATCCGCCTTTGGCACGGGAACGACGCCGCAGTCGTCGCAATGGATGACCGGGATCGGGCAACCCCAGTAGCGCTGGCGCGAAATGCCCCAGTCGCGCAGACGGAAGTTCACCTTGCGCTCGCCCACCGGCGCATTGCCGAGCGTGGCGGCGGTGAGACGCCTGGCGACCTCTTCGAAGGCCTCTTCGGTACCGAGGCTATCGAGGAAGCGCGAATTGATCATCACGCCATCGCCGACATAGGCTTCGTCGCCGATCGTGAAGGTGGCGGCGTCGCCGTCCTTCGGCATGACGACCGGAACGACCGCCAGGTCATATTTGCGGGCGAAGTCGAGGTCGCGCTGGTCGCCGGACGGGCAGCCGAAGATGGCGCCCGTACCGTAATCCATCAGCACGAAGTTCGCGATATAGACCGGCAGTTCCCAGCTGGGGTCGAAGGGATGGCGAACACGAATACCGGTGTCCATGCCCTTCTTTTCGGCGGTCTCCAGAGCGGCCAGCGACGTGCCGGCCCGGCGGCATTCTTCGCAGAAGGCCATGATCTCGGGGTTGGCGGCAGAAATTTCCTTAGCCAGCGGATGATCGGCGGAAATCGCCAGGAACGAGGCGCCGAACAGCGTGTCGGGACGCGTCGTGTAGACGGTCACGTCCTTTTCGCCGGTGCGGCCTGCACCTTCGGCGATCTCCCAGCGCACCAGCATGCCCTCGGAACGGCCGATCCAGTTCTTCTGCATGAGCCGGACCTTTTCCGGCCACTGGTCGAGCGTATCCAGCGAATCGAGCAGGTCCTGGCTGAAATCGGTGATGCGGAAGAACCACTGCGTCAGTTCGCGCTGTTCGACGAGCGCGCCCGAACGCCAGCCTCGGCCGTCGATGACCTGCTCGTTGGCGAGAACCGTATGATCGACCGGGTCCCAGTTCACCTTGGACTGCTTGCGGTAGACGAGGCCCTTTTCCAGGAAGTCGAGGAAGAGGTGTTGCTGTCGCTGATAATACTCGACGTCGCAGGTGGCGAATTCGCGCGACCAGTCGAGCGACAGGCCCATCGACTTCAACTGCTTGCGCATCGTCGCGATGTTTTCGTAGGTCCAGCCCTTCGGATGGACCTTGTTCTGCATGGCGGCGTTTTCGGCGGGCATGCCGAACGCGTCCCAGCCCATCGGGTGCAGAACGTTGTAGCCGCGTGCCCGCTTGTAGCGCGCGACCACATCGCCCATGGCGTAGTTGCGCACATGGCCCATATGGATGCGGCCCGAGGGATAGGGGAACATCTCTAGGACATAGTACTTTTCGCGCGGATCGTCGTTGTCGGTCAGGAAGACGTTTTCATCGTTCCATTTTGCCTGCCAGCGGGGCTCGGCATCGCGCGGATTGTAACGTTCGGTGGCCATGTCTTTGATGTTCCGGAAGTCTTTTGGGAGTCTTGGAGGGCGGTTCGCCCATGCGAATATGGTGGCGAGACCTTCATCATGAAACCGCCGAAGCGTCAAGTTTTCCGGCCCCGCGCGGGCCTGCCGCGCTTGGCAAGCGGCGCCGTTTTCGCTAGGTCCTGACTTCGATAGCGATGGAGAGTGACCGTGGAGCTTGAGGACCGTCTCGAAGAGGTGCAGGGCCGGATGAAGAAGGCGGCAGCCGAGGCTGGCCGCAAGCCGGACGAGGTCACACTTGTTGCCGTCTCCAAGACATTTGATGCGGATGCGATTCGCCCGGCGATCGCGGCCGGGCAGTGGGTCTTCGGCGAGAACCGCGTGCAGGAAGCGCAGGGCAAGTGGCCCGCGCTGCGCGCCGAAACCGATGGCATCGCGCTGCATCTGATCGGTCCGCTGCAATCCAACAAGACCCCCGAGGCTGTCGCGCTGTTCGATGTCATCGAGACGGTCGATCGCGAGAAGATCGCGCGCACGATTGCCGACGAGATGAAGCGGCAGGGCCGCAGCCTGCGGCTCTATGTCCAGGTCAATACGGGGCTCGAGCCGCAGAAGGCGGGCATCGCACCTGACGATACGGTCGCCTTCGTGACCTTCTGCCGCGAGGAACTCGGCCTTTCCATCGAAGGGCTGATGTGCATTCCGCCAGCCGATGAAAATCCCGGCCCGCATTTCGCGCTGCTTGGCAAGCTGGCCGAACGGTGCGGTCTGCAAAAACT
This sequence comes from Shinella sp. CPCC 101442, assembly GCF_024704725.1. Taxonomy (GTDB): domain Bacteria; phylum Pseudomonadota; class Alphaproteobacteria; order Rhizobiales; family Rhizobiaceae; genus Shinella. Next base: position 25,528 of record NZ_JALIQS010000006.1, read on the forward strand.
CTCCATGGGCATGTCCGGCGATTACGATGTGGCCATCGGTTTTGGCGCGACGTCGGTGCGTGTCGGTTCGGCCATCTTCGGGACGCGCTGACACGACTTGACGAAGCGCAACGGACCGCCTCCTCGTGTGAGGCTTTGGTCTGGCTTTGCGGATCGCCTCCCCTCTCCTATTCTTCCCGTGGAGGAACCGGCCGCTCGGCGGCCGGGCATGGCGGGAGGAAGCGATGCAAAACACCTATGTCGAAATCTATCGCGCCTGGAAGGATGACCACGAGGGGCATTGGGCCGAGGCTGCGCGGGCGATCGACTGGTTTACCGAACCGACGCAGATCTTCGATCCTGCCCAGGGTGTCTATGGGCGCTGGTTTCCCGATGCGCGCGGCAACACCTGTTACAATTGCGTCGATCGCCACGTGGTGGCGGGGCGGGGTGATGTCGCGGCGCTGATCTACGATAGCCCCGTGACCGGCCGCAAAGCGCGCTACAGCTATGCGCAGCTGCTCGATCTGGTGAATGCCATGGCGGCGGTGCTGGCCGATCAGGGCGTGGAAAAGGGCGACCGGGTTATTCTCTACATGCCGATGATCCCCGAGGCGATCGTCGCCATGCTGGCCTGCGCGCGCATCGGGGCGATCCATTCCGTGGTCTTCGGCGGGTTTGCCGCAAGCGAACTCGCCGCGCGCATCGATGATTCGACCGCGAAGGTCGTCGTGACGGCGAGCTGCGGCATCGAGCCGAACCGTGTGGTCGCCTACAAGCCGCTGCTCGACGCGGCCATCGATCTTGCCCGCCACAAGCCGGCCCACTGCCTCGTGTTGCAGCGGCCGGAGCTTGCGGCGGAACTGAAGGCGGATCGCGATGTCGATCTCGGTCCGGCATTGGCCGCAGCACGCGGACGCACGGTCGAATGCGCTTCGCTTGCGGCGACCGATCCGCTCTACATTCTCTATACATCCGGTACGACCGGGCAGCCCAAGGGCGTCATCCGCGACAATGGCGGCCATATGGTCGCGCTCGCCTGGACCATGCGGGCGCTCTATGGCGTGAAACCCGGCGAGGTCTATTGGGCGGCATCCGATATCGGCTGGGTCGTCGGCCATTCCTACATCGTCTATGCGCCGCTGCTGAACGGCAGCACGACGGTGCTCTACGAGGGCAAGCCGATCGGCACGCCGGATGCCGGCGCCTTCTGGCGGGTGGTGCAGGAGTACGATGTTTCAGTGCTCTTCACCGCGCCCACCGCCTTCCGCGCCATTCGCAAGGAGGATCCGGAGGGTGATCTTGTCCGCCGCTCCGATATTTCCAGCCTTCGCGCGCTGTTCCTCGCCGGCGAGCGGGCCGATCCCGATACGATCCGCTGGGCCGAAGCGGTGCTCGGCGTTCCCGTCATCGATCACTGGTGGCAGACGGAAACGGGCTGGGCGATCGTCGGCAATCCGCTCGGTCTCGACGCGCTGCCCGTGAAACACGGTTCGCCCACCGTACCCATGCCGGGCTACGAGTTGCATGTGCTCGACGACGCCGGCCATGAAGTGTCCTCAGGCACGCTCGGCAATATCGCCATCAAGCTGCCCCTTCCCCCGGGTTGCCTGCCGACCTTCTGGAACGCCGATGAGCGGTTCCGCACGGCCTGTCTGTCGGAATTCCCTGGCTACTACAAGACGGCGGATGCCGGCTATATCGATGATGACGGTTATGTCTTCATCATGTCGCGCACCGACGACATCATCAATGTCGCCGGCCATCGGCTCTCGACGGGTGCGATGGAAGAGGTCTGCGCGAGCCATCCTGATGTCGCCGAATGCGCGGTCATCGGCGTTGCCGATGGCATTAAGGGTCAGGTACCGGCCGGTTTCCTCGTTCTCAAGGGCAATGTTTCACGTGAATCATCGCTGGTGGAGCAGGAAGTGGTGGGTCTTGTGCGCGAAAAAATCGGCCCGGTCGCCGCCTTCAAGATGGCGATCTGCGTCAAACGCCTGCCAAAAACCCGGTCGGGAAAAATCCTGCGCGGCACGATGCAGAAGATCGCCGACCGCGAGGACTGGAAGATGCCGGCGACGATCGACGATCCTGTCATCCTCGACGAAATCGTCGAGGTCTTGTCCACCCGCCGGATTTGCTAGGTTCGGAGTTTGGTAGGCAAAGAAAAACCCGGCCGCTCGAGACTGCCGGGTTTTGATATTCTGCGATGAAGAGACGCTTAGAAGCGGTCGTCTTCGTCCTCATCCGGTGTGGCCGACTTCAGCGACTTCAGCTTGGCGAAGACGGCGTCTGCGTCGATTTCCTTTTCCTCTTCACGGTCGCTGTAGGGCAGCTTTTCCGTTTCGTGGGCGGATTCGAGCGTGGCGCCGAGTTCGGCGGCGGTCGGCAGCGGCCGGCCCTTCGAGGCGCGTTCGACTTCCAGGTCGAGGTCGATCTGCGAGCACAGGCCGAGCGTCACCGGATCCATCGGGGTCAGGTTGGTCGAGTTCCAGTGGGTGCGTTCGCGGATCTGCTCGATCGTCGACTTGGTGGTGCCGACGAGACGCGAGATCTGCGCATCCTTGAGTTCCGGATGATTGCGCACGAGCCAGAGAATGGCGTTCGGGCGATCCTGGCGCTTGGAGACCGGCGTATAACGCGGGCCCTTGCGCTTGGATTCGGGAACGCGGACCTTCGGCTCGGAAAGCTTCAGCTTGTGGTTCGGGTTGCCTTCGGCGCGGGCGATTTCCTCGCGCGACAGCTGGCCGGTCGAGATCGGGTCGAGACCCTTGATGCCCTGGGCTGATTCGCCGTCGGCGATCGCCTTCACTTCAAGCGGATGCAATTTGCAGAATGTCGCGATCTGTTCGAACGACAGCGCCGTGTTGTCGACCAGCCAGACCGCTGTCGCCTTTGGCATGAGGAGCTGCTGAGCCATGCATATAGTCCTTCTGTCCGTCCGCGCCGGTGTCGCGGGTCGTCGGGTAGTTAACCACTATGTTCCGGGAATTGCGCCCTCTATACCCTCACTGTCGCAGAAATGCAATTCTTCAAGAGACAAATGACCTTTGTCTAATTGCCGTAATGCTTTGACCTGATATGAATGGCGCCGAGACGGCGGGACCGGAGGAGAATACGGTTTCCGCGCATGCGCAGTCATAGGGAGGAAGCCATGTCCGTAAAGACCTATCCGGTCCTGAAATCCGCAAAAAACCGTGCGCTTATCGACAACGACACCTATCAGAAATGGTATCGCGAGAGCATCGAGAACCCGGAGCGTTTCTGGGACAAACACGGCATGCGGATCGACTGGTTCAAGCCCTATACGAAGGTGAAGAACACTTCCTTCAACGGCAAGGTTCCGATCAAGTGGTTCGAGGACGGCATCACCAATGTCTCCTACAACTGTATCGACCGTCACCTGAAGGCGCATGGCGACGACGTCGCCATCATCTGGGAAGGCGACAACCCCTATATCGACAAGAAGATCACCTATAACGAGCTCCACGAACACGTCTGCCGCATGGCGAACGTGATGAAGAAGCACGGCGTGAAGAAGGGCGACCGCGTCACTATCTACATGCCGATGATCCCGGAAGCCGCCTATGCGATGCTCGCCTGCGCGCGCATCGGTGCCATCCACTCGGTGGTCTTCGGCGGTTTCTCGCCGGATGCGCTGGCCGGCCGCATCGTCGATTGCGAATCGACCTTCGTTGTCACCTGCGACGAGGGCGTGCGCGGCGGCAAGCCGATCCCGCTCAAGGAAAACACCGACACGGCGATCGACATTGCGGCGAAGAACCATGTCATCGTCAACAAGGTTCTGGTCGTGCGCCGCACGGGCGGCAAGACCGGCTGGGCGCCGGGCCGCGATCTCTGGTACCATAAGGAAGTCCTGTCCGTGCCGCGCGATTGTCCGCCGGCGAAGATGAAGGCGGAAGACCCGCTCTTCATCCTCTATACGTCCGGTTCCACCGGCAAGCCGAAGGGCGTGCTGCACACGACGGCGGGCTACCTCGTCTATGCCTCGATGACGCACAAATACGTCTTCGACTACCAGGACGGCGATATCTACTGGTGCACGGCAGACGTCGGCTGGGTCACCGGCCATTCCTACATCGTCTATGGCCCGCTGGCGAACCGCGCCACGACGCTGATGTTCGAGGGTGTGCCGAACTTCCCGGATGCCGGCCGCTTCTGGGAAGTGGTCGACAAGCACAAGGTCAACATCTTCTACACCGCGCCGACCGCGATCCGCGCGCTGATGGGTGCGGGCGACGACTTCGTGAAGCGTTCCGAGCGGTCGTCGCTGCGCCTGCTCGGTTCGGTCGGCGAGCCGATCAACCCGGAAGCCTGGGAATGGTATTACAACGTCGTCGGCGAAGGCCGTTCGCCGATCGTCGATACCTGGTGGCAGACGGAAACCGGCGGTATCCTGATCACCCCCCTGCCCGGCGCGACCGACCTCAAGCCGGGCTCGGCAACGCGGCCCTTCTTCGGCATCAAGCCCGAGCTTGTCGATAATGAGGGCAACGTGCTGGAAGGGGTCGCCGACGGCAATCTCTGCGTCACCGATAGCTGGCCGGGTCAGATGCGCACGGTTTATGGCGATCACAAGCGCTTCGTCGAAACCTACTTCTCCACCTACAAGGGCAAGTATTTCACCGGTGACGGCTGCCGGCGTGACGAGGACGGCTATTACTGGATCACTGGCCGCGTCGACGACGTGCTCAACATTTCCGGCCATCGCCTCGGCACGGCCGAAATCGAATCGGCGCTCGTCTCGCACCATCTCGTCTCGGAAGCCGCCGTCGTCGGCTATCCGCACAGCCTTAAGGGCCAGGGCATCTATTGCTATGTCTCGCTGATGGCCGGCGAGGAGGGCAACGACGCATTGCGCCAGGATCTCGTCAAGCACGTGCGCAAGGAAATCGGCCCGATCGCCACGCCGGACAAGATCCAGTTCGCACCCGGCCTGCCGAAGACCCGCTCGGGCAAGATCATGCGCCGCATCCTGCGCAAGATCGCCGAGGACGATTTCGGTGCGTTGGGCGATACCTCGACGCTTGCCGATCCCGCCGTCGTGGACGATCTGATCGCCAATCGCCAGAACAAGGCGGCTGGCTGAACGCATCGCGAAACAAAAGGAAATGGCGGCCAGTGGCCGCCATTTTCCGTTTCTGAGCCGGATTCCGCGCTTCAGAAATCGATCGCCCTGCCCTTGATCTCCCAATCGCCGAACCGCGCAGGGTCCTCGCCGCCGCGTCCACCAATCTCCGGGGCATGCGCGGCCGGTTCGGCCGCCTTGCGTCGTTCCTCCGCTTCCTGAAGGGCGCGCAGTGCCGCGGGTGGAAGTACTTTGCGGCCGTCCAAATGATTGTCGTTGTCGCTGTTCATGAAAATCGGCATCCTTGCGGGATATTGAAGAACTGCTGTTGGCTTACCATCATATAGAAGCGTGAAGACGTTGTGGAAAGCAGTGATTCACGTGAAACATGTCCTTGACAACGGGCATGGATAGTCAAGCGCGAGACCACACAGGAGCCGAAAACGCATGAACATCGTTCGCACAGCCATGCTTCTCGCCGTCATGACGGCGCTTTTCATGGGCGTGGGCCTGCTCATCGGCGGCAAGGGCGGCATGATGATCGCACTCGTCGTCGCGATCGCCATGAACCTCTTCTCCTACTGGAATTCCGACCGGATGGTGCTGTCCATGTACGGCGCCAAGGAGGTCGATGAACGTTCGGCGCCGGAATATTACGGCATCGTGCGCGACCTCGTGAAGCGCGCCGGCCTGCCCATGCCGCGCGTCTTCGTCATCAACAGCGATCAGCCGAATGCCTTCGCCACCGGCCGCAATCCGGAAAACTCCGCCGTGGCCGCCTCCACAGGCCTCCTCCAGGCTCTTTCCTATGAGGAAGTGGCGGGTGTGATGGCGCATGAGCTGGCGCACATCCAGAACCGCGACACGCTGACCATGACGCTGACGGCAACCCTTGCCGGTGCGATTTCGATGCTCGCCAACTTCGCCATGTTCTTCGGCGGCGGCAACAACCGCGAGAACAACAATCCGCTCGGCTTCATCGGTGTCATCGTCGCGATGATCGTCGCGCCCTTCGCCGCCATGCTGGTGCAGATGGCGATCAGCCGCACGCGCGAATATTCCGCCGACAAGCGCGGCGCGGAGATTTGTGGCAACCCGCTCTGGCTCGCCTCGGCGCTGAAGAAGATCGCCATTGCCGCCGGCCGTGTCCCCAACGATGCCGCCGAGCGCAATCCGGCAACGGCGCATATGTTCATCATCAACCCGCTGTCGGGCGAACGCATGGACAACCTGTTTTCGACGCATCCGAACACGGAAAACCGCATCGCGGCGCTCCAGGAAATGGCCCGTGGCATGCAGGCCCGCTCGACGGAACCGGTTCGGGCTGATACTCCGTCACGCAAATCGCGCTCTGTACCGACGACGGGCTGGGGACGCGGTGGTTCCGAACCGCCCAAAGGTCCCTGGTCTTGAACGACGATACGCGCAGAAACAAACCCCATCCGAAACGTCATGGCGGCTCCAGGCGGCCTGAGCCCGAGGTGACCGACGGCCAGTCGGAAAAGCCGGGTCTGCGCGCCCGTCAGGCGGCCGCAAAAATTCTCGCGGCCGTCGTCGATCGCAGGACGTCGCTCGATGGCATGCTGGATCTGGAAAACGGCAACCCCGCCTATCGCCAGCTGAACGATGCCGACCGTGCGCTGGTGCGCGCCATTCTCAATACGGCGCTGCGCCACCTCCCCCGTATCGAGGCCATTCTGGACACGCTTGTCGGCACGCCGCTGCCCGATGGTGCGCGTGCGCTGCACCACGTTCTGACCGTCGCCGCAGCACAGATCCTCTATCTCGACGTGCCGGACCATTCCGCTGTCGATCTCGCCGTCGAGCAGGCGCAGCTCGACCCGCGCAACCGCCGTTTCGCCAGCCTCACCAACGCGGTGCTGCGTCGCCTGTCACGCGAAAAGGCGTCGCATCTGATCGCGACCCGCGCGATTCCCGTCATTCCCGAGTGGTTTTATGACCGCCTCGTCGCCATCTATGGCCGCGAGCATGCGGGGCGTATTTCCGACATGATGCTTGAACCCGCAGCCATCGACCTCACTGTCAAATCCGATGCTGAGGGCTGGGCCGCGCGGCTCGGCGGCCTCGTGCTGCCGACGGGATCCGTGCGCCTTCCCGCCGGAGCCGGCGCCATTCCGGCGCTTGAAGGTTTTGAAGACGGTCAATGGTGGGTGCAGGATGCGGCAGCAAGCCTTCCGGCCCGGCTTTTCGGCGATCTCGCGGGCAAGCGCGTCGTCGATCTCTGCGCGGCACCCGGCGGCAAGACGGCGCAGCTCCTGCTCGCCGGTGCCGAGGTGACGGCGCTCGACCAGTCCGGCAACCGGCTGAAGCGGCTCATCGGCAATCTTGAGCGGCTTCGTCTTTCGGCGACGACGCAGGAAATCAACATGGCGGATTTCCGCTCCGATGATCTCTTCGATGCCGTGCTGCTCGACGCGCCCTGCTCCTCCACCGGCACGATCCGTAAACATCCGGACGTGCTGTGGACCAAGGGGCCCGAGGATATCGAAAAACTCGCGCGGCTGCAGGAGCGCCTGCTCCGCCATGCCCTGACGCTGGTCAAGCCCGGCGGCGACCTCGTTTTCTCCAATTGCTCGCTCGATCCCGACGAGGGCGAGAACATGGTCTCCCGCGTTCTCGCCGATAACGAGGATTGGCGAATCATCCCCACGGACGCCGCCGACTGGCCGGGCCTCGAGGGCGCGGTCTCACCGCGCGGCGAACTGCGCACGACGCCCGCCATGCTGCCGGTAACGGCGGATCATGCCGGCGGATTGGATGGATTTTACGCGGTTAGGCTGAGAAAAGCCGGTTGAGCGCAAAACCATCCCAAAATATTGCCGGGGTCATCAACAGTCCATCAGCAGACGATGAATTGACGACGCTCCTCTGCTCGGCCTACCTATAGGTCTGGAGGCATTCGTTAACCATGCAGCTTTCCGACAGACAGCGGCTATCCTATCTGTATATGCGTGAGGGCTGGCGGCGCTTCTCGCGAAGGCTTGCCTTGGGACGAATCAGTGCCATGCGCTTTTCCGGCGGCACGCCGGACCGTCTGATCGTCGCGCCGACGGACCTGCACCCCGCCGATTCCTTCGCCGGCGAAGAAATTACCGCGGGCCGCTTTCCGCTCGCCGGCCGCAGCCTTGATTGCGAGGGCGAATCGCCCTTCGCGCTGGAGCTGCCGTCTGAGGAGTTCGCCGTTCGCCTGCATTGCTTCGGCTGGCTGCGCCATATGCGGCTCGTCGATCCGGAACGGGCGGCGCAAACGACCCGCTTCATCGTCGATGACTGGCTGCAGAGCCATGGCCGCGTCATCGGTGGGCTGGCCTGGCGGCCGGACGTCACGGCGCAGCGCATCATCGCCTGGCTTTCCCATTCGCCCGTCGTGCTGAAGGATGCGGATTATCCCTTCTACCGCCGTTTCCTGAAGAGCCTTGCCTTCCAGGTGCGCTATCTGCGCCATGTCGCAGACACGACGCGCGACGGCGAGCCACGGTTGCGTGTGCGCATCGCGCTTGCCATGGCCTCCATCGCCATGCCGTCGTCGCCGTCCAAGATGCGCAAAGCCGCGCGCCATCTCGACGAGGAACTCGACCGGCAGATCCTGCCCGACGGCGGCCATTGCTCACGCAATCCGCGCGCGGCCCTCGATCTCCTTCTCGATCTGCTGCCGCTGCGCCAGACCTACGTCAATCTCGGCCACGACATGCCGGCGCAGCTCATTCCCTGCATCGACCGCATCTATCCGGCCCTGCGCTTCTTCCGCCATCAGGGCGGCGAACTCGCGCTCTTCAACGGTGCCACCTATACGCTGGCAAACGAGCTGATGTCGGCGCTGCGCTACGACGAGACGGGGGGCGCACCTTTCAAGGCGCTGCCCTCGCTCAATTATGACCGGGTGGCGGTGAAAGACACCGTCGTGCTGATGGATACGGGCGCGCCGAAATCCGTCGATCTCTCGTCGACGGCTGCGGCCGGCGCGCTCTCCGTCGAGATATCCTCCGGAAAGAACCGCTTCATCGTCAATTCCGGCCGGCCGCGTTTTGCCGGCGAAGGCATGCGGCAGATGTCGCGCATGACGGCGGCGCATTCGGTGGCGACGCTGAACGACACATCGTCCTCGCGCATCTCCGGCTCACGGTTCCTCGGGCCGATCATCATCGGTGGCGTCAGCAAGGTGAATGTCTCGCGCATCGAGCGCGATTCCGGGGCCGCTGGCGTGACTGCCAGCCATGACGGCTACCTCAAGCGGTTTGGCCTGCTCTATGAGCGCGATATCCTCGTTTCGGCGACGGGCGGCGAAATCCGAGGGCGTGAGCGCTTCTTCAAGCCGGCGACGCCCAATGCGGTCATCGAAAAGGGTACGGCGGTCGTGCGCTTCCATATCCATCCGACCATCCAGCTCTACCGTGCCTCGGCCAACGAGACGCGGCTGGTGGCGCCGGATGGCGAGGCCTGGTCGCTGACCTGCCTCGATGTGCCGGTCGAGGAGGAGGAGGACGTCTTCTTCGCCGACCCCTCCGGGGTACGCCCCTCCCGCCAGCTGACGCTGACCATGCCGCTTGCCGAGGTGCCCGAGGTTCAGTGGTCGCTGGCGCGGCAGCGCTAAGCGCTTGCGGCTGCGAATTCGGGACTTTCAAGGTTTTCTCCAGGCCATGCCTGTGATAACGGGGCGCATGACCATCCGCCCCCTGCTCAAGGGGGCCGTCAGAACGGAGCGCCCCATGGCCGTTGTTTCCAAGAAAATCCCCGCCCCCGATCGCGTTGCCGTCCGCACCGCGCTTCTTTCCGTGTCCGACAAGGCTGGCGTGGTCGAGCTTGCCCGGGCGCTTGCGGAAAAAGGCGTTCGCCTGCTGTCGACCGGCGGTACGCACAAGGCGCTCAGCGAGGCTGGCCTCGCGGTGACCGACGTTTCGGAGGTCACGGGCTTTCCGGAGATCATGGATGGCCGCGTGAAGACGCTGCATCCGTCCGTGCATGGCGGTCTGCTGGCGATCCGCGACGACGCCGAGCATGTCGAGGCGATGAAGGCCCATGGCATCGGTGCCATCGATCTGACCGTGATCAATCTCTATCCGTTCGAAGAGGTTCGCGCCAAGGGCGGCGACTATCCGACGACGGTCGAGAACATCGATATCGGCGGGCCGGCGATGATCCGGGCGTCCGCAAAGAACCACGCCTATGTGACCATCGTCACGGATCCCTCGGATTACCCTGTCCTGCTCGAGGAGCTTGCCGACGGTTCGACCTCTTACGCTTTCCGCCAGCGCCTCGCGGCAAAAGCCTATGCCCGCACGGCCGCCTATGATGCGGCAATCTCCAACTGGTTTGCCGAGGCGCTCGATATCGCCATGCCGCGCCACCGCGTGCTTGGCGGCGTCTTGAAGGAAGAGATGCGCTACGGCGAGAATCCGCACCAGAAGGCGGGCTTCTACGTCACCGGCGAGAACCGTCCCGGTGTCGCCACCGCGACCCTGCTGCAGGGCAAGCAGCTTTCCTACAACAATATCAACGACACCGACGCCGCCTTCGAGCTGGTCGCCGAGTTCCTGCCGGAAAACGGTCCGGCCTGCGCGATCATCAAACACGCCAATCCTTGCGGCGTCGCCACCGGCAAGACGCTGAAGGACGCTTACGCGCGTGCGCTTGCCTGCGACCCGGTCTCGGCTTTCGGCGGTATCATCGCGCTCAATTCGACGCTCGACGGCGAGACGGCGGAAGAGATCGTCAAGCTGTTCACCGAAGTCATCATCGCGCCCGATGCCGACGAGAAGGCCCGCGCCATCATCGCCGGCAAGCCGAACCTGCGCCTGCTGGTGACGGGCGCCCTGCCCGATCCGCGCGTACCCGGCCTTTCCGCCAAGACGGTCTCCGGTGGCCTGCTCGTGCAGAGCCGCGACAATGGCATGGTCGAGGATCTCGAACTCAAGGTCGTCACCAAGCGTGCACCGACGGCGCAGGAGCTTGTCGACATGAAGTTCGCCTTCAAGGTCGCCAAGCACGTCAAGTCGAATGCCGTGGTCTATGCCAAGGACGGCCAGACGGCGGGTATCGGCGCCGGCCAGATGAGCCGTGTGGATTCTGCCCGTATCGCCGGCCTGAAGGCCGAGGAAGCGGCCAAGGCCATGGGGCTAGCGGAGCCTCTGACGCGCGGTTCCGCCGTGGCGTCCGAAGCCTTCCTGCCCTTCGCTGACGGCCTGCTCTCGGCGATTGCCGCCGGCGCAACGGCCGTGATCCAGCCCGGCGGCTCGATGCGCGATGCTGAAGTCATTGCCGCGGCGGACGAAGCCGGCGTCGCCATGGTCTTCACCGGTATGCGCCACTTCCGCCATTGACCTTTAGCCGGAGTCGTTCCGGAAATGGAAACGCCCCGCTTGCGGGGCGTTTTACGTTTCAGGCTTCGATTTTGGCGGCTGGATAGGGTGTGCGCAGCAACAGCAGAAAGCCGACGACGAGGAAAGCGATGAGTGCCATCATGCCCGCCCGGGCGGAACCCGTTGCGGTGGTGATGAGCGCGACGGAGAGCGGGGCGAGGAAGGACGTGGCGCGGCCCGAGAGGGCATAGAGGCCGAAATAACGGCCAGCCTCGTCCGGATGGATGCTCTGGGCGAGATAGGAACGCGCCGAAGCCTGCACGGGGCCGAAAGCGACGCCGATCAGCAGGCCGTAGAGAATATAGGCCTTTTCCGCCGCCGTGCCGAACAGGCCGCCGGAATCCGTTGTCGGAAGGGGGATGAGGCCGAACAAAGTGAAGCCCGGTCCGGTGGAGACGATGCCAACCGTCGCGATGGTCAGGCAGACGAGGCTCATGATGACGACGGTTTTCGATCCCAGGCGCGTGTCGAGCCGGCTGGCATAGAGGCAGCCGCCGATGGCGACGACGTTGAGAATGATGCCGTAGATGCCGAGTTCGAAGGTCTGCCAGGCGAACATGCCGGCGGCGAAGGTGCCGCCGAGCGCCAGAAGGCCGTTGACGCCATCCTGGTAGATCATGCGGGCGACGAGAAATCGGAAGATGCCGGGCCTGTTCCTGAGGTCTTTCAGCGTCTCCGAGAGGTCGGCAAAGCCGGCGCGCACGGCGCTGGCGATGGGCAGGCCCTTGCTCTGGTCGGGCGTGAAGAAGAACATCGGCAGGATGAAGACGAAGTACCAGAGTGCAGAGATCGGCCCTGTGATGCGGGCGTCCTCGCCGGTATCGGCATCGAGCCCGAAGAGCGGGGTTATTCCGATGGCGGTCCTGCCGGTCTCGGGATTGGCGGCGAGCAGCGCGACGACGGCGATCAGCACGATCATGCCGCCGAGATAGCCGAGGCCCCAGGCGATGTTGGAGATGCGGCCGATATCTTCGGGGCGCACAAGCCGCGGCATCATGGAATCGTTGAAGACGATGGAGAATTCCGCTGCGACCGTGGCGAGCACGATCAGCGCCATGGCGAAAAGCAGGCTGCTGCCGGGTGCGGCGTACCAGAGCGCGGCAAGCGACACGATCTTGATGGCGGCAAAGACGGCGATCCAGGGTTTTCGCGCGCCCGAGGCGTCGGCAATCGAGCCCATGATGGGCGCGAGCAGAGCGATTGCGATGCCGGAGAGGGTGAGCGTATAGCTCCAGGCCGCCTGGCCGGCGGCGTGGTCCTGCGTGAGGCGCGAGACGAGATAGGGGCCGAAGATGAAGGTGGTGATGACCGTGAAGAACGGCTGGGCCGCCCAGTCGAACAGCATCCAGCCTGTTATGCCGAGACGGCTTGTCCGTGGCTCCCGGCTTTCCGTCACAACCGTCATCGCTCCTCCCCAATTCGGCGGGAGCGATGACCGCGCCCGTCCTCAAGCCGGCTAACGGGGTCCGTCAGCCGGCTTGAGGACTGTGTCATTTCGCTCTTTCCTGCGCAAGGTCGCTCAGGATGCCGGCGGCGACGGAAACCTTGGCGAGCGTCGCTTCGCCACCTTCCGTCAGGGCCGAGAGGTTTGCCGTCACGCGGGCGAGCCGTTCCCCCTCGCCTTGCTGCCAGGTGGCAAGCGGCGCCTTGTCGCCCTTGTGGCGCGTCAGCACCACGGTGGCGAGGTCGCGGCGGGCATTCGCGATGTCGGTGAGGCTGCGCTGGAGGGCGAGCGCCTCGTAGAGATCGCCGGTCGGGATGCGGCTTGCCGAGGACAGGAGCCGGCCGACGTTCAGCGTCGCGCTGATACCGGCGAAGGTCTGTGCCGTCTTGGCGAGCGAATCGCCCGTCGCGTTGGCGATCAGCATGACCTCGGGCACGAAGGTGAGCATGGAGAGCGTCGCGATTTCTTCCGCAAGCTCGGCCGGTACGCCTTCGTCCTCATAGGCATGCGCCTTGCGGCGGGCCTCGTCGCCGGCGGCGTCCGACACGAGCGTCGAAAGCTGCGGGCGAAGCTGCTTCAGGGCCTGCTTGAGCTTGTGCACCGCCTGGTCCAGCGGGCCGGAGACGGCGCCGGTGGTCAGAAGCAGGCTGGTGACGCTGGCATAGATGCGGCCGATCTCCTCATAGAGCTCGTTCTGCAGGGTGCCGGCGACCTGGTTGTCCAGCGCATCGACGCCAGCATAGAGCGCCGTCAAGCCGTAACCGTCGCGGGCGATCACCGCCGCCTTCACCGCATCGGCCGGGCCGAAGCCGGTGCCGTCGGTCAAACCGTTGATGAAGGCCGGGCCGCCGCGATTGATCACTTCGTTGGCGAGGATCGTCGCGATGATCTCGCGGCGCAGACGGTGCGTGCGGATATCGTCCGCATAGGCCTTCTGCATCTTCGCCGGGAAGTAGCCGGTCAGCGTCGGTTCGAAATAAGGCTCGTCCGGCAAGCTGGTATGGACAAGTTCGTCGAACAGCACCAGCTTGGCATAGGAGAGCAGCACGCCGATTTCCGGCCGCGTCAGCGGCTTGCCGGCCTGGTAGCGTTCGGCGAGCGTGCGGTCGTCGGGAAGGGTCTCGACCTTGCGGTTGAGCAGGCCCGCGGCCTCGAAGCGGTCCATCAGACGGGTCAGCGGTGCGCGGTTGGCCGTACCCTGCTTTTCGATGAGCGAGATCGCTAGCGATTGCAGGTAGTTGTTGCGCAGCACGAGATGGCCGACTTCGTCGGTCATCGAGGCGAGCAGCACGTTGCGCTTGGCGCGCGTCAGCCGCTCGTCGCGCATGGCCGAGGCGAGCGCGATCTTGATGTTGACCTCGACGTCCGACGAATTCACGCCGGCCGAGTTGTCGATGGCGTCCGAGTTGCTGCGGCCGCCCTTGAGACCGAAGGCGATGCGGCCACGCTGGGTGACGCCGAGGTTGGCGCCCTCGCCGATCACCTTGGCGCGCACGTCTTCGCCGACAATGCGGATCGGGTCGTTGGCGCGGTCGCCGACTTCCGCGTCCGTCTCGCTCTGGCCGCGGATATAGGTGCCGATGCCGCCGAACCACATCAGATCGACCGGCGCCTTCAGGATCGCCGTCATGATCTCGAACGGCGTCGCCTTGGCCTTGTCGATGCCGATGACCGCCATGGCTTCCGCCGTCAGCGTCACGGATTTTTCCGTGCGGGGGATGATCATCGCGCCCTTGGAGAGGACGGAACGGTCATAGTCCTGCCAGCTCGAGCGCGGCAGGTTGAACATGCGGCGGCGCTCGGCGAAGGACGTGTCGGTATCCGGATTCGGATCGATGAAGATATCGCGGTGGTCGAAGGCCGCCACAAGGCGGATCTTGCGCGACAGCAGCATGCCGTTGCCGAAGACGTCGCCCGACATGTCGCCGACGCCGGCGACGGTGAACGGGGTCTTCTGGATGTCGATGTTCATCTCGCGGAAGTGGCGCTTGACGGTTTCCCAGGCGCCGCGGGCGGTGATGCCCATCTTCTTGTGGTCGTAGCCGGCCGAGCCGCCCGAGGCGAAGGCGTCATCGAGCCAGAAGCCGGCTTCCTGCGCCAGGCCGTTGGCCGTGTCGGAGAAGGTCGCGGTGCCCTTGTCGGCGGCGACGACGAAATACGGGTCGTCACCGTCGATGCGCACCGTATCGGCCGGCGGCACGACGTCCTGGCCGACGATGTTGTCGGTGACAGACAGCAGCGTGCGGATATAGGTCTTGTAGGCCTCGGTGCCGGCCTTGAAGACGGCGTCGCGGCTGCCGCCGACGGGAAGCTGCTTGGGATAGAAGCCGCCCTTGGCGCCGACCGGCACGATGACCGAGTTCTTGACCTGCTGGGCCTTCACGAGGCCGAGCACTTCCGTGCGGTAGTCCTGCGCGCGGTCGGACCAGCGCAGGCCGCCACGGGCGACCTTGCCGAAGCGCAGGTGCACACCTTCGACTTCCGCGCCATAGACGAAGATCTCGCGGAACGGGCGTGGCTCCGGCAGGCCGTCGAGCGCCTTCGGATCGAGCTTGATCGCAAACGTCTTGCGCGGCTTGCCGTCGGCATCGTGCTGGAAGTAGTTGGTGCGCAGCGTCGCCTGGATGGCGTTGACGTAGCGGCGGAGAATCCGGTCCTCGTCGAGGCTCGGCACGTTCGCCAGGGCGTCTTCGATGGCGGTTGCCGCATCGCCTGACTTCTTCTCACGCTGACGGTCGCTGAGCTTCGGATCGAGGCGGGTCTCGAACAGGCGGAAGAGGTTGGCGGCAATCGCCGGATACTTGTTGAGCGTATCGGCGATATAGCCCTGCGAATAGGCGATGCCGGTCTGGCGCAGATAGCGCGAATAGGTGCGTAGCGCCATGATTTCGCGGGCCGACAGGCCGCCGGTGAGCACGAGACGGTTCAGCGCGTCGTCATCCACGTCACCATGCCAGGCCGCGAGGAAGGCTTCCTCCAGCATCGGGCTCAGCTTGGCAAGGTTGATTTCCAGGCCGTCGCGCTGCTTCAGCTCCATGTCATGCAGGATGACGCGGCGCTCATGTCCGTCGAAGGTCGCGAGCGTCAGGTCATGCGTCTGTTCGCTGATGACGTTGAAACCGAGATTTTCGAGCAGCGGTACGCGGCGCGACAGCGAGACGGGCTCGTCGGCGTGGAAGATTTTCAGCTCGACCGAGGCAAGGTCGGTGTTCCAGGCCTTGCGGTAGAACGAGATGCGGATCGGGTTCTGTGAGGTCGCCGTCGAAATGAGGGCGAGGTCGGCATTCGCTTCGGCCGGCGTGAAGTCTTCCTGGTAGCCAGGATCGGTGGCGAGACGCAGGCCGTCGGCGCTGGACAGCGCCTCGAAACGGTCGGTCCAGCGCGTCGCGATCTCGCGCACCGCCTGTTCCAGCTTGTTCTGCGCGATGCGCGGCGTCTTGCCGCCGGAACGACCGATGATGAAGTGCACGCGGGCAAGGCCACCCTCGGGGAAAGCCGGATAATAGGCCGAGACGCGGCCGTCATAAGCCGACTTCAGATAATTGCCGATCTTTTCGCGCACGTCGGAATCGTACTGCTCGCGCGGCACGTAGACGATGACGGAGACGAAGCGGTCGAAACGGTCGATGCGCGGCAGGACGCGGATGCGCGGCCGGTCGGAAAGCTCGTTGATCTGCTCACTGAAGGTTGCGAGAAGGCCTGGATCGATCTGGAAGAGATCGTCACGCGGGTAGGATTCGAGCGTGTTGATCAGCATCTTGCCGGAATGGCTCTTCGGGTCGTAGCCGAAGTGCTCGATGACCGCCTCGACCTTGGAACGCAGGAGCGGAATCTGGCCGGCGGCGTGCGTATAGGCCGTCGAGGTGAAGAGGCCGACGATGCGCAGCTCGCCCACCACCTTGCCCTTCTCGTCGAAGCGCTTCAGGCCGACATAGTCCATATAGGCGCGGCGGTGCACGACGGATTTGACATTCGCCTTGGTGACGATGAGGAAGTCGGGACCTTCGAGGAATTCCAGAATTTCAGGCGTCGTCGTGACGGCGTCCTTGCCCAACCGCAGCACGCGCACATCCGGGTCGGAGAGAATGCCGAGGCCTTCGTCGCCGCGTTCCACGGTCGCCTGCTCGCCCTTGCCGGAATAGGAATAGTCGCGCATGCCGAGGAAGGTGAAATTGTTGCCGCGCAGCCAGTCGAGGAAGGCGAGCGCTTCGCCCTTGCCGGGCTTGTCCTTGGCGTAGCGCTCCATGTCGGCAGTGGCGCCGTTGAGTTTTTCCAGCATGGACGGCCAGTCATCGACGGCCAGATGCACCTGGTCGAGCACGTGCATCACCCGGTCGGCCAGCGCTGCTGCCTCATTGGGTGCCAGCTCGGAAAGATGGATCTCGATATGGCTGACGCGCTGCGCCGGTTCGCTTTCCTCGTCCGGCGAGAAGAGTTTCGGCGCCTCGTCCTTGGAAACGACGAGGATCGGGTGGATTGCGAGGTGGACATCACGGTGCGTGCTCGTCACTTCGCCCATGACCGAATCGTAGAGGAACGGCTGGTTGCGGTCGGTGACGGAGAGAACGGAGACCGGCTGGCCCTGCGGCTTCACGTCCGGCAGGGTGGTGACGGTGACGCGGGGTGCGCTGCCGTCCCAGGCCTCGATTTCCGCCATGGCATGGGCGGCGGCGGCGGCGAGCATCGGGCCGGTATAGTGATCCAGATCGTCCTTGCTGGCACGCCCGAAAAGGATGTCGGGGTTGAGTGTTTTTGCGCCGAGAGCGGCGGCTGCGGCCTTTGCGGCCTCGATGTGTTTTTCTCGTTTCACGTTGGTCCGGGCACCCATGGAATTCTCCCTCGAATCCGATGGCCGGACGTTAGCAGAAGAAAAAATACGCGCGACGAAATTTGTGCATTTGCGAGAAAATTCAATCGATTTTGTCCGAGATAGGTCAGTTCTGCTGTCGCTTTATCGGAAAATCGCCGATTTTTCGTCGAAAAGCAGCCAAAAACCGGCGGAGAGCGTGCTGTGCTGTCCTGCAACAAAACGGCAGGAATGCCTCGGGCGTTGACAGTCCGGCGCCCCCTTGCCATCACTCAGGCACAACGAAGGAAGCCGGCTTATGAGCGGGAGCGACAAGGGCACCGTCATCGTCATTTCGAGCCACGTGGTGCGCGGCACGGTGGGCAACCGTGCGGCGGTCTTCGCGCTCGAAACGCTCGGCCATCCCGTCTGGGCTTTGCCGACCGTCATCCTGCCCTGGCATCCGGGCCATGGACGCGCCACGCGCGTCGCCATTTCCGAAGCCGATTTCGATGCAATCATTTCCGACCTGATCCGCGCGCCCTGGCGGGGCGAGGTGAAGGCGGTCCTGTCGGGCTATCTGGGCAGCGCGGCGCAGGCGCGTTCCGTCGCGCGGCTGGTCGAGAGCCTGCGGGCCGAAAATCCCGACCTTCTCTATATGTGCGACCCCGTCTGCGGTGACGAGCGCGGTCTCTATGTGCCGGAGGAGACGGCGGTCGCGATCCGCGACAGCCTGATCCCGCTCGCTTCGATCGCGACGCCGAACCGCTTCGAACTCGCCTGGCTTGCCGGCGCGCCGCTGGACAACAACAATGCGATCGTGGAAGCGGCCCTCTCGCTCGGCCCGTCGCGCATGCTCGTCACCTCCTCGCTGCCGCTGATGGCGGGCAGCACGGGCAATCTCTATCTCTCAGGGCGAAGCGCGCTGCTGGCCGAACATCGGCTCGTGGAAAGCCCGCCGAACGGTACCGGCGACCTGCTCGCGGCAATCTTCCTGTCCCGGCTGATGGAAAACCTGCCCGAGGAGCGGGCGTTGATGCTGGCGACGGCGAGCGTCTTCGAGATCGTGGCGCGCACTGCCAAGCGCGGCGCCGACGAGCTGACGCTGGAGCAGGACGCATCGAGCATTTCCACACCGATGGCCATGGTGCACATGCGTCGTCTCGTGCATCCGGCGCAAACACGCCGGTCCTGACTTGCGCCGATCCCGTCCGGATGGTTTATGCGGGAAACCGGATGGAGCCTCGTCCGGTGGATCGTATCACGGGGGTATTCCGACCTATGAACCGCTTTCCCGATCGTCTTCTGAATGGCTATCGCAATTTCATGTCCGGCCGCTATGCCGAGCAATCCGCCCGCTACCGGGCGCTGGCCGAAACCGGCCAGAAACCGAAAACCCTCGTCATTGCCTGTTGTGACTCCCGCGCCGCGCCGGAGACGATCTTCGACAGCGGTCCGGGTGAGCTTTTCGTCGTGCGCAATGTCGCCAACCTCGTGCCTCCCTATGAGCCGGATGGCCAGTTCCACGCCACCTCGGCCGCACTCGAATTCGCGGTCCAGTCGCTGAAGGTCACGGATATCCTGGTGATGGGTCATGGCCGCTGCGGCGGCATCTCCGCCGCCCTCGACCTGGACGCCGAGCCGCTGTCGCCGGGCGATTTCATCGGCAAGTGGATGGGCATGCTGAAGCCCGTCGCAGAGCAGATCCAGGGCGCGGAAATCCTCACGCAGGCCGAACGCCAACGCGCGCTGGAGCGGGTCTCGATCCGCAACTCCATCGCCAACCTGCGGACATTCCCCTGCGTGCGCATTCTCGAAGAGAAGGGCCGCATCCAGCTGCACGGCTCCTGGTTCGACATCTCGACCGGTGAACTGTGGATCATGGACGCGGCCACGGGCGACTTCACACGTCCGAGCGCATAGGCATTTCCAGCCCGATACGGATACAGAAAAGCCCGGCGTGGTTTCCCGCGCCGGGCTTTTTCGAACTTCGGGATGTCGTGCGATCAGTCGCCGTCGATTTCCGCGCCGATGATGGCGATCGCGCGCTGGTAGACGCTTGCCGCGTTCCAGCCCTGAAGGGCGCCGAAATTGCCCTGGCCCGGCTGGTAGCCGCCGCCAGCGCTCCAGCCGTGGCCGCGCAGGAAGTTGGCTGTGGAGGCGAGCGCGTCGGCCTTCGAGCCGACGAGGTCGATGCGGCCGTTGCCGTCGCCGTCGACGCCGTATTTCAGGACGTTGGCCGGCAGGAACTGCGTCTGGCCGATTTCGCCATGGGCCGCGCCACGGGCCGTCGTGCTCAGCGTGCCGTTCTGCACGAGCTGCAGGGCGGCGTAGAGCTGGTTGGTGAAGTAGTCCGAGCGACGGCAGTCATAGGCGAGCGTCGCAACGGCTGACAGCGTATGTTCCTTGCCGAGGAAGCCGCCGAAGCCGGTTTCCATGCCCCAGATGGCGAGCAGCGGGCCGGCCGGCACGCCGTAGCGGGCTTCGATACGCTCGAAGAGCGCGGCATTCTGCTTCTTCAGGCTCTTGCCGCGGTTGATGATGGCCTTGCCGCCGCGCTTCTGCATGAACTGGTCAAGCGAGAGCTTGAAGCTTTTCTGGCCGCGGTCGGCGCGGATCGTGGCTTTGGCATAGTTGACATTGGCGAAGGCCTTGTCGAGCGTCGAGCGGCTGATGCCGCGGCCGGCCGCCTCGTCCTTGAACGCCTCGGCCCAGGCCGAAAAACCGCTCGCATCGTTGCCGCACTTGGCGGCCTGTGCCGCTGCCGGTACCGCCGCCGTGGCGATCATTGCGGCCAGCACCTTGGCCACGCTCTTGATCATGCCCATGAAAAACCCCGTGATCTCGTGAATTCCGCTGCGGGAGCATGGCATGCCCCCTGTTCCTGTCATAGCACCTTGCCGTGAACTTCAGGCCGCGAGGCCTGGGTCAAAGCGAAGTCCCGATTGTTCTCAAACGGAACAACCGGGACTTTTATTTAAACTTGGTTAAAGGATCGTTGCCACATTTCACCGAAATGCGCGACCCCTCCCCAAAAATCAGGCGGCCTGCTTCTTCGCCTTGATCAGGCCGCGCGCGACGAGCAGCTCGGCGATCTGGATGGCGTTGAGGGCGGCACCCTTGCGCAGGTTGTCGGAGACGACCCAGAGGTTGAGACCGTTTTCGACCGTCGCGTCCTCGCGGATGCGTGAAATGTAGGTGGCGTCTTCACCGGCCGATTCATACGGCGTGATGTAGCCGCCGTCCTCGTGCTTGTCGATGACCTGGCAACCCGGCGCCTCGCGCAGGATCTCGCGGGCTTCGTCCGCCGTGATTTCGTTTTCGAACTCGATGTTCACAGATTCGGAATGGCCGATGAAGACCGGAACGCGCACGGCCGTGCAGGTTACCTTGATCTTCGGGTCGAGCATCTTCTTGGTTTCGGCGAGAACCTTCCACTCTTCCTTCGTGTAGCCGTCTTCCATGAAGCTATCGATATGCGGAATGACGTTGAAGGCGATGCGCTTGGTGAACTTCTTCGTTTCGACCGGGTCGGCCACGAAGACGGCACGGGTCTGCTGGAAGAGTTCGTCCATGCCTTCCTTGCCGGCACCGGAAACCGACTGATAGGTCGAGACGACGACGCGCTTGATCTTGGCGCGATCATGCAGCGGCTTCAGTGCGACGACCAGCTGGGCGGTCGAGCAATTCGGGTTGGCGATGATGTTCTTGCGGGTGAACAGGCTGATGGCGTCCGGGTTCACTTCCGGAACGATCAAGGGAACGTCGGCGTCGTAGCGCCAGGCGGACGAGTTGTCGATGACGACGCAGCCCTTGGCGCCGATCTTCGGCGACCACTTCTGCGAAACCGTGCCGCCGGCCGACATCAGGCAGATGTCGGTGTCCGAGAAGTCGTAGTTTTCGAGGTTCTGGACCTTCAGCGTCTTGTCGCCGAAGGACACTTCGGTGCCGAACGAGCGGCTGGAGGCCAGCGCCACGACTTCGTCGGCCGGGAAGCCCCGCTCGGAAAGGATGTTCAGCATCTCACGGCCGACATTGCCGGTCGCGCCGACGATTGCGATCTTGAAACCCATATTTATGCTCTCTTTCTCTGTCTCTCCGCGGGGTCAGGAGGGGAAACCCGCCGGCCTTGACGCGGGTTTCGGTCCCCGGCCATACCGGGGAGAGAGCGGTGGGCCAGAGACGTCAGACGGTTTTCGTCGTCGTTTTGGCCGTTGTTTTGGAAATCGATACGCAATAGCGAACCCGTCCGGCGTTGAAGGCCGGAGCGATCATGCTGGCGATGGTAAGACCAAAGCGGTTCATGTCGGTTCCCTTGCGTGCGTGCTGAATACGCTCATCTTGCGAAGAGTCAAGCCTTGCAGGATGAATGCGGCGTTTCAGTGAGACCAGCAGCCTGTAACTTAAGTCGTAGGCCGAAAGTCATAAGCCCAAAGCAGCGCTGATGTCACAATCCATTTTCTGCCATCCTTCCATCAGGCGCACCCCGTCCGGTGTTTTTAGGGAGAAACTCCGGACCCCATGGGCTGCCCCGACACGCCGTTTTTGTGGAGGACAAACAAATGGCAAATGTTTCGACGGCAGGCACCGCCAAGGCGGCGCCGATGACCGGCGAGCAGAAGAAGGTGATCTTCGCCTCTTCGCTCGGCACAGTTTTCGAATGGTATGATTTCTATCTTTACGGTTCGCTGGCGATCTATATCGGCGCCACCTTCTTCAGCCAGTATCCGGAAACGACGCGCAACATCTTTGCGCTGCTGGCCTTTGCTGCCGGCTTTCTCGTTCGTCCGTTCGGCGCGCTGGTGTTCGGCCGTCTCGGCGACCTTGTCGGCCGCAAATACACCTTCCTCGTCACCATCCTCATCATGGGCGTCTCGACCTTCGTCGTGGGTCTTCTGCCCGGTGCCGCCACCATCGGTATCGCCGCTCCGATCATCCTGATCCTGCTGCGCATGCTGCAGGGCCTGGCACTCGGTGGTGAATATGGTGGTGCTGCCACCTACGTGGCCGAGCACGCTCCGGAGGGCCGGCGCGGCTACTTCACCTCGTGGATCCAGACGACGGCGACGCTCGGCCTGTTCCTGTCGCTGGTGGTCATCCTCGCGGTACAGTTCATTGTCGGCAAGGAAGCCTTCGCCGAATGGGGCTGGCGCATTCCGTTCCTGCTGTCGGTCGTTCTCCTCGGCGTCTCCGTCTGGATCCGCCTGAAGATGAACGAATCGCCGGCCTTTGCGAAAATGAAGGAAGAGGGCAAGGGCTCCAAGGCACCGCTGACGGAAGCCTTCGGTCAGTGGCGCAACGCCAAGATCGCGCTGCTCGCGCTGTTCGGCGCCGTCGTCGGCCAGGCCGTCGTCTGGTATTCCGGCCAGTTCTACGCGCTGTTCTTCCTGACGGGCGTGCTGAAGGTCGATGGCCAGTCGGCGAACATCATGGTCGCCTGCTCGCTGCTGCTCGGCACCGGCTTCTTCGTCTTCTTCGGCTGGCTGTCCGACAAGATCGGCCGCAAGCCGATCATCATGGCCGGCCTGCTGCTTGCCATGCTGACCTATTTCCCGCTGTTCAAGGCGCTGACCTGGGCCGGCAACCCGGCGCTGGCACAGGCGCAGGCAACGGTTCGCGCAACGGTGACCGCCGCTCCCGATGACTGCAAGTTCCAGTTCAACCCGACGGGCACGGCGAAGTTCACCACCTCGTGCGATATCGCGACCTCGTTCCTGACCCGCAACTCGGTGCCCTATGACGTCGTCACCACGGCGGCTGCCGGCACGGCGGCGACGGTCAAGATCGGCGAACAGACGATCAACAGCTACGATGCGATCGCGGCCGGCGACCAGGCCAAGGCGCTTGACGGTGCCTTCCAGAAGCAGACCAACATCGCGCTTCACGATGCCGGCTACCCGCTGGTCCGTGGTGCGGCCAAGGTTCTGGACAGCAAGCTCGATGCTTTCGTCACAGCCAACCCCGAACTCGCGCTCGATGCGGCTGCCATCCGCGCCGGCGAAAAGACGACCATGCCGGCAGCCGACCTCGTCAAGGCGAAGCTGCTGACGGCCGAAGAAGCCAATGGCGTCACCGACATGACGGTCTACTCGATTGCCGGTGGCGGTGCCTTCACCATGGTCGCGGATCCCGCAAACGTGAACTGGGTCACGATCATTGCCGTCCTGACGGTCCTCGTGATCTACGTCACCATGGTCTACGGCCCGATCGCCGCCCTGCTGGTCGAACTCTTCCCGACCCGCATCCGCTACACCGGCATGTCGCTGCCCTACCATATCGGCAACGGCTGGTTCGGCGGTCTGCTGCCGGCAACGGCCTTCGCGATGAGCGCTGCCCAGGGCGATATCTACTTCGGCCTCTGGTATCCGATCATCTTCGCAGGCCTCACGCTGGTCATCGGTCTTCTCTTCCTGCCGGAAACGAAGGACCGCGATATCCACGCCATGGATTGATCTCCCCCTTCCGATGAGTTCATGGCAACCCGGCTCGTGGCAACACGGGCCGGGTTTTTGTTTCACGGATCTGGCAGAAGCGATTTGGGCAGCGGCCAGCCGCGTGGATCGAAGCGGAACAGCCATTCCTTGCGGGCGAAGAGGAAAGCGGTGGCGACGGCCGTCCAGAGGCCGAGCAGCAGACCTGCGGCGACATCGCTGGGGTAGTGCGCCCCGACGATGACACGCGAGACGCCGATCGTCAGGGCGCCGAGCAGGAAGAGCGGCCTGAGCTGCGGCGCCAGCATCGAGAAGGCGCCGAAGAAAGCGCCGACGGCCGCCGAATGGCCGGATGGAAAGCTGGAATAGAGGTCGTCATAGGCAAAGGGCGTCAGGCTGTAGGCGCCGTGTTCGGCAAAGAGTTCCGGCCGCGCCCGCCCCACGACCAGCTTGACGAGGTGGACAAGCGCACTCGTCGCGCCAATCGTCAGAAGGAAATAGAGCGGCAGCCGCCACGCGGTTCTCGTCCTGCCCGCCAGCGTCTCGTTCCTGCCGATCCGATGCGCGACATAGGCGAGCATGACGAGCACACCGGAGCCATAGATCATCCAGCTGAAGGTGCCGAAATCGGTGATGCGCTCGTTGAAGGCGACGACGGCGCCGGGAAGACCCTGTGCGCGCTGCGATATCGCCGGATCGAACGGGATGAGCCCCACGACGAGCACGACGGTGGCGGCGAAGATCCAGAGCGAGGAGGTCGCGAGCGATCGGTTCATGGCTTTCCCTTGCAGATGGCGTCGCTTCCATGTGTTGGCGCAAGGCGGCTTTTCAAGGGAAGCAAACGAAAAAGGCTCCCGGAGCGGGTGCGCCGGGAGCCTTTTCAGCATTGCGTCTCGGCTCAGGCCGAGAGCTTCTTGAACGCTGCGAGGATCGCGTCGCCCATTTCCGTCGTGCCGACCTGGCGGCTGCCTTCGGACATGATGTCGCCGGTGCGAACGCCGCTGTCGAGCACGTTGGCGATCGCCTTTTCCAGATTGTCGGCTTCCGCGACCATGTTGAACGAGTAGCGCAGGCACATGGCGAAGGAGGCGATCATGGCGATCGGGTTGGCAATGCCCTTGCCGGCAATGTCCGGTGCCGAGCCGTGCACGGGCTCGTAGAGCGCCTTGCGCTGGCCCTTGGCATCAGGCGCGCCGAGCGAGGCGGACGGCAGCATGCCGAGCGAGCCGGTCAGCATGGCGGCAACGTCGGAGAGCATGTCGCCGAACAGGTTGTCGGTGACGATGACGTCGAACTGTTTGGGCGCACGAACGAGCTGCATGCCGCCGGCGTCAGCCAGCATGTGCTCGAGCTGCACGTCGGAATAGGCGCGCTTGTGCGTTTCCGTCACGACCTGGTTCCACAGAACGCCGGACTTCATGACGTTGCGCTTTTCCATCGAGCATACGCGGTTGCCGCGCGTGCGGGCCAGTTCGAAGGCGACGCCGGCGATGCGCTCGATCTCGTAGGTGTCGTAGACCTGTGTGTCGATGCCGCGCTTCTGGCCGTTGCCGAGGTCGATGATCTCCTTCGGCTCGCCGAAATAGACGCCGCCGGTCAGTTCGCGCACGATGAGGATGTCGAGGCCCTCGACCAGCTCGGGCTTCAGCGAGGAGGCGTTGGCGAGTGCCGGGTAGCAGATCGCCGGGCGCAGGTTCGCAAACAGCTTCAGGTCCTTGCGCAGGCGCAGCAGGCCGGCTTCCGGGCGTACTTCATAGGGAACGGCATCCCATTTCGGGCCGCCGACGGCGCCGAACAGCACGGCATCCGCCGCAAGCGCCTTCTCCATGTCGCCTTCCGAGATCGCCGCGCCATGGGCGTCGTAGGCCGAGCCGCCGACGAGGCCTTCGTCGGTCGTGAAGCCGGCGCCGAGTTCGGCGTTCATATAGGCGATGATCTTGCGGACTTCCGCCATGGCTTCCGGGCCGATGCCGTCGCCGGGCAGGAGGAGGAGGTTACGCGCTGTCATGGGATTTTCCTTGATGTCACGGATTGGTCGCGCGCTTCTTAGCGCAACTTCCGTTCAAGGAAAATCGTCACAACGAAAGATTTTTGCGCGAAGGCCTTGGCCTTTCGGCTAGCTGCGGCGCAGCGCCGTGACTTCGATTTCGATCAGCATTTCCGGCCGGATGAGGTCGCAGACCACCATGGTGGCGGCAGGGCGGATCGTGCCGAAGGTTTCGCCGAGGATCGGGAAGACGCGGTCGGCGAAGGCGGCTTCGGTCACGTAATAGTGGCAGCGCACGACGTCCTCGAAGGAAAACCCGGCATCGGACAACACCTTGCCGATAGTGGCGAGGCAATTGCGCGTCTGGTCTTCGACGCCATCGGGCATGGTCATGCTGGCGTAGTCGTAGCCGGTCGTCCCGGAAACGAAGCACCAGTCGCCCTGAACGACGGCGCGCGAATAGCCCGCCGTCGCTTCAAAAGGAGAGCCGGACGAGATCAGCCGGCGCATGGTCTCAGGCCCAGGGGCGCGAGGAGGCGTTCTGCTTTTCGAAACTGTCGATGGCGGTCGCCTTCTCCAGCGTCAGGCCGATGTCGTCGAGGCCGTTCAGCAGGCAGTGGCGACGGAAGGCGTCGATATCGAAGGTGATGCGGCCGCCGTCGGGACCGGTGATTTCCTGGGTTTCCAGGTCGACGGTCAGGATGGCGTTCGAGCCGCGGCTGGCGTCGTCCATCAGCTTGTCGAGGTCGTCTTGGCTGACGACGATCGGCAGGATGCCGTTCTTGAAACAGTTGTTGTAGAAGATGTCGGCAAAGCTGGTAGAGATGACGCAGCGGATGCCGAAGTCGAGCAGGGCCCACGGGGCGTGTTCGCGCGACGAGCCGCAGCCGAAATTGTCGCCTGCGACCAGGATTGAGGCGTTCTGGTAGGCGGGCTTGTTCAGCACGAAATCTTCGTTGACGCTGCCGTCTTCATGAAAGCGTGCTTCGGCGAACAGACCCTTGCCGAGGCCGGTGCGCTTGATCGTCTTCAGGTAATCCTTCGGAATGATCATGTCCGTGTCGATATTGACGACGGGAAGCGGCGCGGCGACGCCGGTCAGCTTGACGAACTTGTCCATGCGGAAACCCTCGAAATGCGGTGGTGTGATTTTGCCAAGCGTTTAGATCAGTTTTCCCGCAATTTGAAGGGAAATCTTGATCAAGGGCCGCAAACGCAGCCGCCGGGCGCGAAAAAGCGGCGCCCGGATGTCCCTGACGGGATGAGACCCTGCTTAGAGGTCGATGATCGTGCCGCGACCGTCGTTCCAGATGCGCGGCTCGCGCTGGCCGGGGGCCGCGCGGGTGTTGCGGGCGCGCGCCGTGGCGCGGACCGGTGCCGGCTGGAGTTTGCCTGCGAGCATGGAACCGAGCATCAGCACGGCGGCAATGCCGGCGATGGCAAGGCCGATCGAAGCGGCGAACAGGACGGTTGCTCCTGCGACCAGCATGGCGAAGACGGTGAAGACGATAGAGCGGATGCGCTGCATTTTGATTTGCCCTTTCTGCAAAGAGCAATGTGGGGACGGATTTTGTCCATTGCAAGGCCGCTATCATTAGACTGAAGTGCTATGACGTGCTTTGCGCATCATGCACGACGCGCGGCACCGTTGTGCTTGCCGGCCGCGAAAAAGCGCGGCAAAAAGGACCAATGAACAGGACCCCGCACCACCATCCGCTTCACCTGCGCCGCTCGGTGCTGAGCGTCCCCGCCATCAATGCCAGGGCACTCGCCAGATCGGCGACGCTCGATTGCGACGCGATCATCTTCGACCTGGAGGATTCCGTCCTGCCGGAAAAGAAGGCGGAGGCGCGGGCGGCGCTGATCGACCATTTCAAGACACTCGACCGCACGTCCGGCCGCGAGTATGTCATCCGCATCAATGCGCTCGACGGTCCGGACGGCGTGCTCGATCTGGAAGCGGTGCTCGATTGCATGCCCGACGCCGTGCTGCTGCCGAAGGTTTCCGAGCCGCAGGACGTGCTGACCGTCGCCGACTGGTTCTCCGAGGCGGGCGCCGACGACGGACCGCGGCTCTGGGCGATGATCGAGACGGCGGCCGGCCTCCTCAACCTTGCCGCCATCGCCGAGACGGGCCGCACCCGTGGCGGCCGGCTCGATTGTTTCGTCGTCGGCCTCAACGACCTGCGCAAGGAAACCGGCATCGCCGATATTCCCGGCCGGCCTTTCCTGGTGCCGCTGCTGTTGCAGGTGGTCGTTGCGGCGCGCGCTTGCGGGCTGGATGTTATCGATGCCGTCTTCAACGATTTCTCGGATACGGGCGGTCTGGAAGCCGAATGCCGGCAAGGCCGGCAAATGGGTTTCGACGGCAAGATGCTGATCCATCCCACACAGATCGCCGCCGCCAACGAGGCCTATGGCATCCCGGAGGCCGAGGCGGCCGAAGCGCTCGCCATCATTGCCGCCTTTGCCGCACCCGACAATGCCGGCAAGGCGGTCGTTACCATTGCCGGCCGCATGGTCGAAAAGCTCCATGCCGACCAGGCCGGGCGTGTGCTCGCGAAGGTCGACCTGATCAATGAGAGAAAGAGAAACGCATGAAAGTCTATCGCCTCCTGACCGCCCCCGACGACGCCTCGTTCTGCCACAAGGTGACCCTGGCGCTGAACAAGGGCTGGGAGCTGCACGGCTCGCCGACCTACGCATACAATCCCGATGCCAAGGTCATGCAGTGCGGTCAGGCGGTCGTGAAGGATGTGCCGGGCAAGGAATACACGCCCGACATCAAGCTGTCCGAGCAATAACCGGTAGGCCGTTGGCGGCGGGTCAGCCCGCCGCGACTTCGGCGCTTGCCTCGATGCGCTCCATGTCGTCGTCCGACAGGCCGAAATGATGGCCGATCTCGTGGATGAGGACATGGGTGACGATATCGCCGAGCGTCTCCTCGTTCTCGGCCCAGTAGTCGAGGATCGGGCGGCGGTACAGGGTGATGCGGTTCGCCATTTCACCGGTCTCGACGGTGAAGCGCTCGCTGATGCCGCGGCCTTCGAACAGGCCCAGCAGATCGAACGGCGTTTCCAGCGCCATGTCCTCGAACACGTCGTCGCTCGGGAACTCGGCAATCTCGATAATGAGGTTGCCCGTCAACGCGCGGAATTCTTCCGGCAGGTGGCCATAGGACTCCAGTGCCAGCGATTCGAACGTGCTGATGGTCGGGGCATGGCGGTTTCGCCAATCCTCGGTCTGGTCAATGCGGGCCATGGGCTCTCCTTTGCCCGTCATATAGACGATTTCTGGGGTTTTTCGAGGGTCGAATTTGCAAAGCGCGCCGGGTGCTTCGGGAATGCCGGGAGGTGTACCTGCCGATTCGACGTCGGGGCTTTTCCCGTTAGGTAGCTGGATTCAGGAAGCGGATGGCCGAAACGGGCTTTTGCAACAATTCGTGATCGGTCGGTTTGACGCAGCTGCATGGCGGTTCGCGCGCTGTCACCAAACTGTAACCTGCTGAAAAGACGACGATTCCAATCAAGATTAGAATGACTCTAAATTATTGAGTCAGTAAGCCTGACCTGTTCATTCTTGACACCCAATGTCCTCTTTTGCTTAATGCCTGAAACTCAGTGCTTTGCGTATGACAGGCAAGACGAAATGCTCGTTTGCAGCTGCAATTTCATCACCGACAAGGACATTGTCGACGTGGTCAACAGCCTCCTCGATGAGGACTGTTGGCAGCTCATCGTGCCTGCAAAAGTCTACCACGCGATGCAGAAACGTGGCCGCTGCTGCGGCTGTTTCCCCAACGTCGTCGATATCATCATCCGCACAACCGAGCAGTACCACGCCCGTCGCGACTCGACGGGCGACGAGATTTTTGATTTCATGACCCGCCTCAAACAATTCCATGAAGAAAACAGGAGAGCGGATCTTGAAAGGCGACAAAAAAGTCATCGAGCAGCTTAATGAAGCGCTCTATCTCGAGCTGGGTGCTGTCAACCAGTACTGGCTCCACTACCGCCTTCTCGAGGACTGGGGTTACACGCTTCTCGCCAAGAAGGAGCGCGCCGAGTCCATTGAAGAGATGCAGCACGCCGACAAGCTCGTCGCCCGTATCATTTTCCTTGAAGGCCACCCGAACCTGCAGACCGTCGCACCGCTGCGCATCGGCCAGAACGTCAAGGAAGTTCTGGAAGCCGATCTCGCCGGCGAGTTCGACGCGCGCAAGGCCTACAAGAACTCGCGCGACATCTGTCACGCGGCCGGCGACTACGTCACCATGAAGCTCTTCGAAGAGCTGCTCATCGACGAAGAAGGCCATATCGACTTCCTCGAAACCCAGCTGGAGCTGCTCGGCAAGCTTGGCGAAGAGAAGTACGGCCAACTCAACGCCGCTCCGGCCAACGAAGCCGAATAAGGCGTCCGGCCCTCGCGGCCAGCGATCCCGATTGATGAAAACCCCGGCTTGTCCGGGGTTTTTTTGTTTTCGGCCCGACGCTTTTCAGCCTGTTCCCCTGGGAACAGGGGTGCTTCGCGCCGGCCCCGCGCACCCCCTTGTCAGTTCCCGGGGGAACAGGGGCGCGACTTTTTCTGCACAATATAGCCGGCAAGAACGCATGCAGTCCGCAGCGTTCGACTGAACAGACGATGCCGGTCCCGGCTCGAAAAGGATGCAGTTTCAGCCTGGGCGATACGGCCCGGCACGGACGCTCCCGGCGCGATGCAGCGCCTCACCCCGGACCCTTCATGCTTTGCGACGCGATTCCATTCGGACCGCGACGAGGGCCGGCGCGTGTCCAGAACGCAAGATCAGGAGGCCCGAATGGGTATGGTAATGGGTACGGATGGCGTCGACAACTTGCTCGGCAGCGATCTCGAAGACGATTTCATCATGGCGCTTGGCGGCGCCGACAAGATCAACGGTGGCATGGGCGTAGACCAGATCATGGGCGGTGCCGGCGACGATACCGCCAACGGTTCCTTCCAGGGCGACTTCCTGATGGGGGACGACGGCAACGATACGCTCTATGGCGATAGCGGCAACGATTTCATCACCGGCGGTGAGGGAGCCGACAAGTTCTTCGGTGGTTCGGGCCGCGACATGCTGACGGTCGGCAAGTTGCAGACGGCTTCGGGCGACGTCGTCAACGGCGGTTCGGGCACGGACCAGCTGATCGTCGACTATTCCGACCAGGCGGCCGGTCTCAACATCACCATCAAGGACTGGATATCGCCGCAGACGCTGACGGGCAATGTCAGCGTGGTTCAGGTCGAGAGCTACCAGATCACTGGCACGGACCTTGCCGACCGCATCACCGGCGGCAACTACACCGACATGCTGACGGGCGGTCGTGGCGACGACATCCTCTCCGGCGGTCGCGGCATGGACATGCTGAACGGCGACGAGGGCAAGGACACGCTACGTGGCGGCTACGGCATCGATATTATCGATGGCGGTGCCGATGACGACCTGATCTACGGTGACCAGGGTACCGATCTTCTCAGCGGTGGTACCGGCAACGATACGATCTATGGCGGTGCGGCCATGGATATGATCAATGGCGATGCCGGCAATGACAAACTCTACGGTGAAGCCGGCGACGACCTCATTGACGGCGGTGCGGGCAATGACGCGATCAATGGCGGGTCCGGGAATGACACGGTCACCTACCGGTACGGCGAGGGCAAGGACACGATCGCCGATTCAAGCGGCAGCGACCGTCTGGTGATCGAGGCTTTCACCGGCAATTTCACAGCCAAGGCGGCAACCGTGGTCAACACGATCGGCGGCGGCACGACGGTTTCCGGTTTCGAGCACTACACGATCAATGCGACCGGTACCGGCGCCAACACGATCACGACGCTTTCCGGTAACGACATCATCAACTCCGGCGCAGGCAATGACATCGTCAATGCCGGTGACGGCAGCAACCGTGTCGATGCCGGCCTCGGCAGGGACAAGGTCACGACCGGCACGGGTGCCGACTATGTGTTTCTCGGCGACGGCGGTGCCGATACGGCCGATGGCGGCAAGGGCCTCGATACGGTTTCCGTCGACCGCAAGACCGCGACGACGGCTCTCACCTTCGAGGCGACGGGTGCTTCCGCCAAGATCAGCGACGGCACGGCGCTGAGCAATTTCGAGACGATCGAGGTGTCCTTCGGCTCTGGCAGCGATGTCGTGAAATCGGTCGGTTCGGCCAGCAGCGTCCGTTTCTACGGCTTGGCTGGCAACGACACGCTGATCGGAACGGCTGGCGGCGACGTGCTCGACGGTGGCGCTGGCAATGACAAGCTCACCTCCGGTGCCGGCAACGATAGCCTGTACGATACCGGCGGGACCAACACGATCAATGCCGGTGACGGCAACGACGTGGTGCGCGTCGGCGATCTCGGCTCGTCGATCGGCCATAACACGGTCGATCTCGGCACGGGCAATGACAGCTTCTACCGCACGGCATCCACCGGCAAGCTCACGCTCAACGGCGGCACCGGCACGGACTTCGCCTCCATCGACTTCAGCAAGTATGCATCGGGCATTACCTTCAAGGTGGCCCCTAGTGTCGTCGTCGCGGGCACGCCGGTCACGGTAACCAGCATCGAGCGCGTCGCGCTCTATGGCGGCGCGGGCAACGACGTCTTCACCGGGGGCGCGCTGAGTGACGAGCTTCGTGGCGGTGCCGGCAACGACACATTGACCGGCGGTGCGGGCAGCGACGTCCTCGCGGGTGACGCCGGCAATGACACGCTGCGCGGCGGCGACGGCAACGATACGCTTTACGGGGACGGTCTCAACCGAACCGGCGGCAGGGACACGCTCTATGCCGACGCCGGCAACGACACCGTCTATGCCGGAATCGGCGATCTTGCGGATGGCGGCGCGGACACCGACGTTCTCGACCTCGACGTTGCGGAACAGACGAAGGACATCACCTTCACGTTCACGACCGGCAAGGTGACCGTCGATGCCACCACCAGCTTCAATGCCTTCGAGGCGCTCGTCTATGACGGCTCCAAGGGCAAGGACACGGTCACCGGCGGCAGCCTGCACGACAAGCTCTATGGCAATGCTGGCAACGACGTGCTGCATGGTGCCGGCGGCAACGACCGTCTCCATGACGGCGCGGGCAGCGACCAGCTGTTCGGGGATCTCGGCGACGACACGCTTATCCGTACCGAATTCACCGGCAAGGACATCTTCGACGGCGGAGCGGGCACGGATACGCTGATGTTCTACGATGGCCCGACTTCCGTCGTGCTCGATCTCGAAAGCCAGGCGAAAAACAAGGGCCTTGCTCTCGGTCTGACCGTCAAGGGTTTCGAGATCATCCACGGCAGCGATGCGGACGACGACATCAAGGGCGATGCGAGCAACAACACGTTCCACGGCGGCGATGCCGACGATGTGTTGCAGGGGCGCGGCGGCAATGACGTGCTCGTCGGCGGCGCGGGCGACGACTGGCTGACCGGTGGTTCCGGCAACGACCAGTTCGTCTTCGACAGCGCCGGCCGGGATGGCGAGGGTGACGTCATTACCGACTTCACTCGCGGTCAGGACAAGCTGATGATCGATCGCAGCGACTACGGCATCGCGTCCGGCGACGCGGCGGTAACGCTTATCGTCGGTGCCGATCCGGTGGCGACCTCGAGCAAGGGCACGTTCCTGTTCGAAAGCGACAATGGCCGCCTCTGGTTCGATTCGGACGGCAACGGTTCGGAAGCGGACCTCGAACTGGTCGCGACGCTGCAGGGCATCAAGACCCTGTCGACCAGCGATTTCGGTTTCCTCTGATCGCAGAAGACCGAAACCCCTCCCCGGTTCGCCGGGGAGGGGTTTTGCATTCACGGGGCGAGATGGGCGAAGGCCGCGACGACCTCTTCGTAGACCTTGCGCTTGAATGGCACGATGAGCTCGGGCAGTTCATGCATCGGCTTCCAGCCCCACTCGTCGAATTCCGGTTCGTGGCCGCCCGGCGGCGGGTTGATGGCGATTTCGTTTTCTGCGCCTTCGAAGCGGAAGGCATACCAGCGCTGGGTCTGGCCGCGGAATTTTCCCTTGAGGCCGATACCGATCAGGTGTTCCGGCAGGTCGTAATTGATCCAGCGCCCGGCATCGGCAAGAAGCGAAACGCTCTTCATGCCGGTTTCCTCGTAGAGCTCGCGATAGGCGGCTTCCAGCGGATCCTCGCCCTTGTCGATACCGCCCTGCGGCATCTGCCAGAGCTGCGGTGAGCCGTCATATTCGGAATTGCCGATGGCAATGCGCCGGCCGGCCCAGACCTTGTTGTCCGCATTCAGCACCATGATGCCGACGCAGGGGCGATAGGGCAGGTCCTCGGCCCTGATCCCCTTGTCCTTGTCCTTGCCCATCCGAATGTTCCTATTGTTTGGCGGGGATATCTGCGAGAGACGCGACGCCGACGATTTCGATGCCGCGGCTGCCCGCTTCCTCGCACCATTCACGGATAGCGTCCACACTTTCGTCGAAGGCCGAGGCGACGCCGATGGCGGTGCCGTTGCGCCGTGCGATGCGTTCCAGTTCGTCGAGTTTCTTCAGGACTGATTCGCGCGAAAGGTCCGAATCGAGCTGGAGATCGGCAAAGGCGTGCGGCGCCTCGACGGCGCCGGCAATGGTGCCGGACAGCGATTGCGCCGAGCTGCCATCATCCAGGAAGACCAGGCCGCGGCTTGCGACATCACGGATGACAGGCTCCAGCGCATCGGCATCCGAGAGGAAGCGCCCACCCATGAAATTCACGATGCCGGTATAGTTGGTGGTTTTCGCCATGGCGCGGTGCAGTTCGGCGAGGTTTTTCGCTTCGCCGAGATCGGTGCGCAGCGTGTGCGGGCCGGGGTCGTTTTCCGGATAGTCGAAGGGTTCGAACGGCACCTGCAACAGGATTTCGTGGCCGTCACGACGGGCTTCCTGCATCCAGCGGGAGAGGCTGTTGCCGCTTGCGGCAAAAGCCAGCGTGACTTCGCCCGGCAGTTGCTTGAGGGTGCGCTGTGTGCCGGTCTGGCTGAGCCCCAGGCCACCGACGACGATGGCGACGCGCGTGCCGCGCGCACCCGACCACGGCCGGGCATACTGGTCCATCGGCCGGGTGCCATCGAGGCCGATGATCGGGATCTTGCCGTCGGACGTGTCCTCCAGCAGGTCTTCGTTCGGGAAGGCGGCGGTGCGCGAATCCTGGCCGACGCGGTTCGCCTCGATGATCAGTGGCCCGTCGCCGCTACGCCCGCCCGGCTTGTAGGTGCGCACGACGTTGCCGTCGTCGGTCAATGTCTCCTCGACGCGTGCGCCGGAGAGGCCTGTCGTGCGCGGCACGCGTTCCTTGGCCACGGCGACCTTCTGGTCGGCCTTGACGTCGGTTTGGCTGTTGGTGGCGGTTTCTTCCGAAGGCACGGGCAGCGGCGTGGTGATGAGGCCGCTCGGCGCCATTGCCGTCCAGCCGGAAAAGCCGAAAAGACCGGCAATCGCTACAGCAAACACGACTGTGCCGGCGGAGAACCGCGATGGTCCCGCCGGTTGCGGCCTTGCCTTGCGGTCCTGGCCGAGCGGTGCGTGAATGTCTGTGCCCAAGGTCAGTCCGCGCTGGCCGGAAGCTGCATGAGGAAATCCAGGCCCGTGCAGTGACGGGCCCGGATGAGGCGGATCAGTTCTTCAGCTCTGCCTTTTCCGGATTGGCCGGGAAGGACTTGTCGGTCTTCTGGCCACGCAGCAGCTCCAGCGCATACTGGAGCTGGAGGTCGTCCTTGGCTTCCGGCGGCACGTAGGCGGCGGAACCGGAACCCTGGTCCGTCTCGCTCTGGCCCTGGATATGGCCGCGCAGGCTGGATTCGCCAGCGGTCTCGAGCTTGCCCTGCAACTCGGCCGGCAGCGGCTGCTCGACCGTGATGTCAGGCGTGATGCCCGTGCCCTGGATCGACTTGCCCGAGGGCGTGTAGTAGAGCGCGGTCGTCAGGCGCAGCGCGCCGGCATCGCCCATCGGGATGATGGTCTGGACCGAGCCCTTGCCGAAGGACCGCGTGCCGAGCACGGTGGCACGGCGCAGGTCCTGCAACGCGCCGGCGACGATTTCCGACGCCGACGCCGAACCGCCGTTGACCATGACGATGACGGGCTTGCCGTCGGTGATGTCGCCCGGGGTCGCGTTGAAGCGGCGGGTCTCGTCTTCGTTGCGGCCGCGGGTCGAAACGACCTCACCGCGCTCCAGGAAGGCATCGGAGACGTTGATCGCCTGGTCGAGCAGGCCGCCCGGATTGAGGCGGAGGTCGAGCACGTAGCCCTTCAGCTTGTCGGCCGGAACCTCTTCCTTGATCTTGTTGATCGCAGCTTCCAGGTCGTCATAGGTCTTCTCGGTGAAGGAGATGACGCGCAGGTAGCCGACGTCGCCCTCGACGCGGGACTTGACGGCCCGGACGGCAATGATGTCGCGCATGATCGTCAGCTCGATCGGCTTGTCGGCACCCTTGCGGATCAGCGTCAGCTTGATCGGCGTGTTGACCGCGCCGCGCATCTTCTCGACCGCTTCTTCAAGCTTGAGGCCACGCACATCGGCGCCGTCGATCTTCGAAATGAAGTCGCCGGCCAGAACGCCTGCGCGGGCGGCCGGCGTGTCGTCGATCGGCGTGATGACCTTGACGAGTTCATCTTCCATCGTGACTTCGATGCCGAGGCCGCCGAATTCGCCGCGCGTCTGCGTGCGCATGTCGTCGGCGTCCTTGGCATTCATGTAGGACGAATGCGGGTCGAGCGAGGTGAGCATGCCGTTGATGGCGTTCTCGATCAGCTGGTCTTCCTTCGGCGGCGTCACGTACTGCGCGCGCACACGCTCGAACACATCGCCGAAGATGGAAAGCTCGCGATAGGTCGACGAGCCGGCGGCTTCGGCGGGCAGCGTTGCCGTGTTGATGACGCTCATGGCCGTCGCACCCATGAGTGCACCGACGAGAACGAGTGAAGCCCTACGAATCATTGCGTGCCTTTCCAGAATATTTGGCGGACCACCACGGTTGGGAATCAACCGGTTTTCCGTTCTTTCGGAATTCAATGTAGAGTGTCGGCTTGTCTGTTTCCAGCGTCAAAGCGTTGACACTCGCGACCCTTTTTTCACCCATCACGGCGAGCGGTTCACCCGCCACGACGAACTGTCCTTCCCGCACGTTCACCTTGTCCATGCCCGAGAGCACCAGATGGTAGCCCTCGCCGGCATTCAGGATGATCATGCGGCCATAGCTGCGAAACGTTCCGGCAAAGACGATCCATCCGTCCGACGGCGCCGTGACGAGGGCGCCCGCATTGGTCGCCAGCGTCACGCCCTGCGATTCGTGGCCGGTGCCGTCCGCTTCGCCGAACCGGCGCAGCACGTCGCCCGCCGCGGGATAGTCGAGTTTTGCCTGCAATTCCTGAAATTCGTATGCCGGAGCAATGCGGTTTTTGTCGGGCACGCTGTCGCGGGCGAGAGCCCTCGCCTTCTCGCGTTCGGCGTCCGATTGGTTGCGCCGTTCTTCTTCCTGGGACTTGGCGAGCGCTGCGGCATCGCGTACCGAACCGATCTCGCGCTCGAGGCCACCGATGAGCCCTTCGAGACTGGTCGCGCGCGCCGCCAGTTCTTCGGCACGGCGGCGCTCGGCGGCGAGCGTACGATTGTTCGTCGTGGCAAGCGCCTCGTTCTGGGCAATCAGCAGTTCGGACCGCTTTTCCTCCTCGACGCGCAACTGCATGGCGTCGGTCAGTTCCGTGCGCTCGCGGTCGATGTCGCTCTTGATGTCCATCAGTGCGGAGAGGTCGTCGATGAGTTCGTTCGTCTCCTTGCGGATACCGGGCACGACGGCGCCAAGCAGGATGGCGCTGCGCACCGAAGAGAGTGCGTCATCCGGCGTCACCAGCAAAGCGGGCGGGGGATTGCGGCCCATGCGCTGGAGGGCGGCGAGCACTTCGGAAAGAAGGCCGCGGCGGTCGTGCAGCGAAGCGCGCACGCCCGCCTCGCGCTCGCGCATGCCTTCGAGCCGCTTTTCGCCGGCGAGGATCTTCTCTTCCATGTCCTTGCGCATCGCCGCGGATTTCAGGATTTCGTCGCGCAGGCTCTGGCGCGATTTTTCCAGCTTGGCGATTTCGGCTTCCAGCGCCTTCGTCTTCTCGTCGGAGACGGTGATCGACTGGGAAAGCGCTTCAAGCTCGCGGCGCGTGCTGTCGCGGCGCAGCGACAGGGCGGCGGCGGGATCGACCGCGGCCTTTGGCAGGGATCCGGTCTTTTCCAGCGTGACGTCGGCCTCGTTCGGCTCTGCGAAGATGGGGGCGGGCAACAGGACGAGCGAGAGCACAGCCGAAAGCACTGCCGGCCGCAGCAGGCGGCTGGCAGCTTTACCCGGACTGGCTGTGCCGGTTTTTCTCATCGTCTTCCAAAAATCCGTTTTCACCGCTCTATGCTGATTTGGCGTTTTCGCCAAGAAATCCCGCAGCCCGGAAATCACTTGGACAGAAGAGCGCCAAAAATACGGCCTCTGCCATCCTGAACTCTGGGGCTTGCGCCGCGATGACTTCAAGCAATTCCAGCAAAGGCGGGCAGCGGTTCTGCGTCCGGAATTGCGGAGAAAACATCAGCTTCTGTGATAGGGGTGGCCGGAAAGAATGGTGACGGCGCGATAAAGCTGTTCGGCAAGCAGGATACGCACGAGCTGGTGCGGCCAGGTCATCTTGCCCAGGCACAACATGGTGTCGGCGCGGTCGTAGAGGGAAGGGTCGAGCCCGTCGGCGCCGCCGATGGCGATCATCAGCTCGCGTTTTCCCGCGTCGCGAAAACCGCCGACAAGATTGGCAAAGCCGGGTGAATCGAGCGATTTGCCGCGCTCGTCGAGCAGGATCAGCACGGCGCCGTCGGGCAGCGCCTTTTCCAGCATCGCCGCTTCCTCGCGCTTGCGCGTCTCGGCGTTGCCGGCCCGGCTTTCGCCGACTTCGGTCATCTTGCCGAGTTCCAGGCCGATGGCGGGACCGGCCTTCGCGAAGCGGTCGATATAGCGGGCCGCAAGATCCTTCTCAGGGCCGGCCTTGAGCCGTCCAACTGCAAAAAGTCCAACCCGCATCGCCCGAAGCCCTGTCCGTTCGGGTGGCGCCTAAGCCTTGCGCCACCGGTTTCCTCGCCAGACAGGTGCCCGGCGTTTGCTCTTTTCTCTGCCGCAATTCCGGACGCAAAACCGCTTCGCACTTTTGCCGGAATTGCTAGTGAACCGTGCCGTCTTCCATTTCGGGAGCCGCCCACATCCGTTCGATGTTGTAGAACTCCCGGATCTCGGGCCGGAACACATGGACGATGATATCGCCCGTATCGATCAGCACCCAGTCGCCGGCTTCAAGGCCCTCGACACGGGCATTGCCCAGGCCTTCGTCCTTCAGGTCGGAAATGAGGTGATCGGCAATCGCCATGACGTGACGGTTCGAGCGTCCGGACACGACCACCATGTAGTCGCCCAGCGCCGATTTACCGGCAATGTCGATCGTGACGATATCTTCTGCCTTCGAGTCCTCGAGGCTTGTGAGGACCAGGTGAAGGGCACGGTCGGCGGCATCGTCGCTGCGGCCCGCGCTCCTGGAGAAAACGCCGATGACGTTTCCCTTTGCGTGCGCTGTTGTCAGGTTCGTTCCTTTCCGTAAAACAGGTCTGGCACGTCTCGTGCCGGTATATGTAGGCCCCGGCACATACTAAATGTAGGCACCAATGGTTACCACTTTCAAGACGTCACTTCTGAGGGATGGTTTTCTCTAGGTTTCGCCCTTGCGCAGCGCCGTGGAACTGAGTGGTGAACGCGGCCCGTGGATGAAGGTCCAGGCGGGTGCCCGTCGACCCGGCAGGCTCATCGCATCCTCCTCGTCGACACGGGCATAGTCGAAGGTCTTGGCCATGCGCGAGGAGAGGTAGGCGAGCGTCGAGCCCGGACGGTCGATGACGGCGATGGGGAAGGTGCCGGCGATCTTCTGCCAGTTCTGCCACTTGTGGAAGGTTTTGAGATTGTCGGCGCCCATGATCCAGACGAAGTTGACGCCGCGGTTCAGCGCCTGCACGCGCTCCAGCGTCTTGGCCGTATAGCTCTGGCCGAGCCGCTTCTCGAAGGCCGTCACCTTAACCCGGGGCCCAGGCGCGATCGCCTCGCTGAGGCGGATGCGTTCGGCGAGCGGGGCCAGTTCCTTGTGATCTTTCAGCGGGTTGCCCGGCGTCACCATCCACCAGAGTTGGTCGAGGCCGAGGCGGCGCAGCGCGGTTTCGGCGACCAGCGCATGGCCCTGGTGCGGTGGGTTGAAGGAGCCGCCGAACAGGCCGACCGCCATGCCTTTTTCGACATGCGGCATCTTCAGATAGCGTGTCTCGACCGCGTCCGCCGTCACTTCAGGGCCGCACCTGTCCGGTGCCGCGCACCCGGTATTTGAAGGAGGTAAGCTGTTCGACGCCGACGGGGCCGCGCGCATGCATCTTTCCGGTCGCGATGCCGATCTCGCCGCCCATGCCGAACTCGCCGCCATCGGCGAACTGGGTGGAGGCATTGTGCAAGAGGATCGCCGAATCGATTTCAGTGAAGAAGCGTTCGACGACTGCGGGGTCTTCGGCGATAACGGCTTCCGTATGGGCCGAGGACCAGCGGTTGATATGCTCGATGGCACCTGAGATGCCGTCGACCAGCGAGACGGAGATGATGGCGTCGAGATATTCCGTCGACCAGTCCGTTTCGCTCGCCGCGACGAGATTTTCAATGCGGCTGCGGATTTCGTCTGTCGCGCGCACTTCGCAGCCGGCGGCAAGCAGGCCTTCGACGAGCGGTGCCAGATGCGTATCGACAACCGCGCGGTCGACCAGCAGCGTTTCCGCAGCACCGCAGATGCCGGTGCGGCGCATCTTTGCGTTCACGACGATCTTCTTCGCCATCTCCAGATCGGCGGATTTGTCGACATAGATATGGCAGAGACCTTCGAGATGGGCGAAGACCGGCACGCGGGCCTCGCTCTGCACGCGGGCGACGAGGTTCTTGCCGCCGCGCGGTACGATGACGTCGATGGCGCCATTGAGGCCGGACAGCATGGCGCCGACGGCGGCGCGGTCCGTTACCGGCACGTATTGGATCGCGTGTTCCGGCAGGCCGGCGGCTTTGAGGCCGGTGGCAAGGCAGGAATGGATCGCCTGCGATGAATTCGCGCTGTCGGAACCGCCGCGCAGAATCACGGCGTTGCCGGCCTTGAGGCAGAGAGCACCCGCATCCGCCGTCACGTTCGGGCGGCTCTCGTAGATCACGCCGATGACGCCGAGCGGCGTGCGCACGCGCTCGATATGCAGGCCGTTCGGCCGGTCCCATTCGGCGATGATGTCGCCGACCGGGTCCTTCAGATCCGCGATATCGCGGATGGCGGTGGCGATGCCCTCTATGCGCTCCGGTGTCAGCGTCAGCCGGTCGATGAAGGAGGCGGCGACGCCGCTCTCCCGTGCATTGGCCAGATCGATGGCATTGGCGGCCAGGATGGTCTCGCGGTTTGCAAAAATCTCGGCCGCCATGGCTTCCAGCGCGCGGTTCTTCTGCCCGGGCGTGGCAATGGCCAACGGCCGGGCGGCGGCGCGGGCGTTGCGGCCGATCTCGGCCATCAGGGCATCGATTTCGGTCTTGACCTGGTCAAGCATGGCTCACGTCCTTTCCCGCCTCCGCGGCCGACGCGGCAAGGCCGGTCACCACGAGGTCGTCCCGGTGCACCATCGCGGCGCGGCCGGCATAACCGAGGACTTCTGCGATGTCGGCGGATTTCTTGCCGACGATCAGGCGCGCTTCGTCCGCGTCGTAGCCGGCAAGGCCGCGGGCGATCTCGCGCCCGTTGCTGCCATAGATCGAGACGGTATCACCGCGTGAAAAAGAGCCCCAGACACCGCGAACACCGGCGGGCAGCAGGCTTTTGCCGGCGCTCAGCGCCGTTTCCGCCCCGGCATCGATTTCCAGCCGGCCGGCCGGCTGCAGCTGCCCGGCAATCCAGGTCTTGCGCGCCGTGACGGGCGAACCCGAAGGGGCAAACCACGAGGAGCGTGCACCCTCTTCGATGGAACGCAGGGGATGGTCGACCTTGCCCGACGCGATGATCATGGCGCAGCCCGCCCCTGTGGCGATCTTGCCGGCATCGATCTTGGTGCGCATGCCGCCACGCGACAGTTCCGAAGCCGCACCGCCGGCCATCGCCTCGATCTCGGGCGTGATGGCGTCGATCGTTTCGAGGAAGCGTGCGTCGGGATCAAGATGCGGCGGGGCCGTATAGAGCCCGTCGATATCGGAAAGCAGCACGAGCAGATCCGCACCCGTCATCGTCGCGACACGGGCGGCCAGCCGATCATTGTCGCCATAGCGGATTTCCGTGGTGGCGACCGTGTCATTCTCGTTGATAATAGGCACGGAGCCGAGTTTCAGCAGCTGGTTGATCGTCGCACGCGCATTGAGATAGCGACGGCGCTCTTCCGTATCGCCGAGCGTCAGGAGAATCTGGCCGGCAACGATATCGTCCGCCGAGAGGCTCTCCGACCAGGCGCGCGCCAGCGCGATCTGGCCGACGGCCGCCGCCGCCTGGCTTTCCTCCAGCTTCAAGGCACCTGCCGGCACCTTCAGCACGGAGCGGCCGAGCGCGATGGCGCCCGAGGAGACGACAAGCACGTCCGTGCCGCCCGCCTTCAGCGCCGCGATGTCCCTGCACATCGCATCGAGCCAGGCCTTTTTCAGGCCGGTGGCGCGGTCGACGAGCAGGGCGGAGCCGATCTTGATCACAATCCGGCGGTATTTTCCGAGCGGTTTGCGGTTTTTCGTCATCTCAGTCGTCGGATCCGGCATTCTTGGCTTGAACGATGACGTCGCGCACGGCGCGAAGGGCGGCGACCATGCCGACATTGGCGACAGCGGAGAGCTGCAGCACCGGCTGCCCGCAGGCCTTTTGCAGCGCCTTGGTCTTCTTCTTCAGCTCGTCCTCGTCGAGAAGGTCGATCTGCGAGAGCGCAACGATCTCCGGCTTGTCGGTGATGCCGCCGCCATAGGCCTCCAGCTCGTGCTTCACCGTCTTGTAGGCCTTGCCGACATCCTCTTCCTGGGCGGAGACGAGATGCAGCAGAACACGTGTGCGTTCGACATGTCCAAGGAAGCGGTCGCCGAGCCCGACGCCGTCATGCGCGCCTTCGATAAGGCCCGGAATGTCGGCGAAGATGAACTCGGAGCCGTCGATGGTCGCGACGCCGAGGTTCGGATGCAGCGTCGTGAACGGATAGTTGGCGATCTTCGGCCGGGCGCGGGTGCAGGTCGCAAGGAAAGTCGACTTGCCGGCATTCGGCAGGCCGACGAGGCCGGCATCGGCGATCAGTTTCAGCCGCAGCCATATGGTCTTTTCATCACCCTCGAGGCCCGGATTGGCCCAGTTCGGCGCTTGGTTTGTCGCGGACTTGAAATGCGAATTGCCGAAGCCGCCATTGCCGCCGGCGGCCAGCTTGAAGCGCTGTCCCTCGGTCACCATGTCGATGATCAGCGTCTCGTTGTCTTCCTCGAAGATCTGCGTGCCGACGGGTACTTTCAGCGTCACGCTGGCGCCGTTTGCGCCCGTGCGGTTGCGCCCCATGCCGTGCGTACCGGTCGAGGCCTTGAAGTGCTGCTGGAAACGGAAATCGATCAGTGTGTTGAGGCCGTTGACGGCCTCCACCCACACGTCGCCGCCGCGTCCGCCGTCACCACCATCGGGTCCGCCGAATTCCACGAATTTTTCGCGGCGGAACGAGACAGCCCCTGCCCCGCCGTCACCGGACCGGATATAGACTTTTGCTTCGTCCAGGAACTTCATCGGCTCGCCGTTCGCTTTACTCTGATCAACATGGTCATTTTGCCGTCTTCGATATAGCCGCTTCCCGCAGAGGTCAAAGACTATCGTGAAATTCGTCAGCTATAACATCCAGTACGGCATCGGTCTCGACGATCGTCTCGACCTGCCGCGCATCGTTTCCAGCATCCACGGCGCCGATATCATCGCGCTCCAGGAGGTGACGCGCAATTTTCACCGCAACGGCGGCATC
Source organism: Shinella sp. CPCC 101442 (assembly GCF_024704725.1). Classification (GTDB taxonomy): domain Bacteria; phylum Pseudomonadota; class Alphaproteobacteria; order Rhizobiales; family Rhizobiaceae; genus Shinella. Next base: position 69,680 of record NZ_JALIQS010000006.1, read on the forward strand.
GACCTGGTCGCCGAACTGCAGACGCTGCTTGCCAACCACTATTCCGTCTTCTGGCCGGCCTGCGATCTCGATGCGGGCTCGGCCATCGAAAAGGGGCGCGTCGTCAACCGCCGCTTCCAGTTCGGCAACATGATTTTTTCCCGCTGGCCGATCCTCTCGACCCGCCTCATTTCGTTGCCGCGCACGCGCACCCTGGACACGCTGAACCTGCAGCGTGGTGCGACCGAGGCCGTCATCGCCACGCCCGGCGGGTCGATCCGCGTCTATTCGGTGCATCTCGATCACGTTCACCGCGACGAGCGCCTCGCACAGATCCGCACCCTGAAGGACCGTGCCCAACGCTACGGCCTGGAGGGCGGCGCGATCTCCGGCGCTCATGAATTCGGCCTTGCCGAACCGCCTGTGCCCGAGGATTACGTCCTGATGGGCGATTTCAACATGGTGCCGGAATCGCCGGAATATTGCGAGATGGTCGGCGATGTCGATGCGCTCTACGGCCGCCAGATCCGCGCCACCAACCCGGTCGATGCCTTGGCCGGCCTCGGCAAGCGCCATGCGGCGAGCTTCAGCTGGATCAACCCGAAGGACCATGCCGACCGCATGTTCCTCGATTATTGTTTCCTCAGTCATGGCCTCGTGGAGCGCCTGACGGATGCCTGGGTCGATGAAACCGCCTTCGGTTCCGACCACATGCCCGTCTGGTTCGAGCTGTCCTGAGAACGGGGCGGATTTTTCCGCCCCGTTCCTGTTTTACCGCCGCGGGGACGCCGGGCGAAAATCACCCGGCTCCAGCAGCGTTTCGATATGCGGCACCATCGCGCCGCGGGCGACGCTGAACACGTCGCTGCATCCCGTGATGCGGAAGCCCGCCTTTTCCTGCACCCTGAGGGAGGGAGCATTGTCGGCGAAGACGCCGGAGCGGATCGCCGTGCCCGGCATGCGCATCAGGAAACGGGCGGTTGCCGCATGCACCGCCTCGCTCATATAGCCGCGCCGCCAGTAGAAGCGGTTCAGCCAATAGCCGAGTTCCCATTCGCCGCCGCGCCGCTCGAAGGAAACGCAGCCTATATGCACGTCGTCGCCGGCGGTGATGGCGAAGGCCCAGCCCTCGTTGAGATCGGTGGTCATGAGCGAAAGCCATTCGGTCGCATCCTGCCGGTCATAGGGGGCGGGGACCCGCGCCAGCATGCGCGAGACCTGGAAGTCGGCAAGCGACTGGGCGATGGCATCCGCATCGGACATGCGGTGCGGGCGCAGCGTCAGGCGTGCCGTTGTGACGGTCGGGCAGGGGCCGGGACCGCTGACGCGCGGCCGTTCGACTGGGGTTTGCATGGCGTTCATCGCATGCCTCCCCAGCTTTTCAGCGAGACCCAGGTCTTGCGGTCGAGCCTGTACCATTCGACGGGCACCATGCCACCGACGGCAAGGCTCTGCACCATGCCGGTCGCCTGGAACTGGAAGCCGCACTTCTGGATGACCCGCCGCGACGGGATGTTCATGACCCGGCAGCGCGCATCGATCTGGTCGACGTCCCGCGTGCGGAAGACCATGTCGATCAGCGCATGCGCGGCTTCCGTGACATATCCCTGGTTCCAATAGGGCTCGCCCAGCCAATAGCCCAGCTCGACGGTGCGTCCGTCCTCATGCGGCTCTATCCCGCAGCAACCGAGGAAGGCGCCGTTGTCGGCTTTCGTAATGGCGTAGACGCACTTGCCAATCGCGCCGGCGCGTGTGCGTCGCACGAAATCGGCGGCATCCGCAACCGTGTAGGGATGCGGCATGCGGGCGACCATGTTGGCGATATTGGCGTTGTTGGCGAGATGGGCAAGGGCGTCGATGTCGTCTTCGTGCGGGGCTCTCATGACGAGCCGCGGCGACAATAAGATCGGGCAATCGGTCCTTGACCGGTCAGGCCTCAGCCTTTCCTTGGGAGACCGCGATTGGTCTCCCCTCAACAAATCGGTTTGCATGGTTCAGTCCTCCAGAACGAAAAAGGGAGATAAGGTCTTGCCTCATCTCCCTTTTTCTTCTTCAGGCCTGAAACCTGTAGCGCCAGCCGGGTCATGAGACACCGGCTGTTTTAGAGCGCTACCGGCTTATTCCGCTGCTTCCGCTTTCGGGGCTACAGACACGTAAATGCGACCGTTGGCCTTCGTACGGAAATTCACATTGCCAGCTGTAAGAGCGAAGATCGTGTGATCCTTGCCGAGGCCGACATTGGCACCGGGATGCCACTGCGTGCCGCGCTGACGGAGGATGATGTTGCCTGCGAGGACGGCTTCGCCGCCGAACTTCTTCACGCCGAGGCGCTTGGACTGGGAATCGCGACCGTTGCGCGAGGAGCCGCCAGCTTTTTTGTGTGCCATGGGAGTTCTCCTTTACCTGTCCGGATTATTCGGCCGCAGCTTCGGCGGCTTCAGACTTCTTGGAAGCCTTCTTAGCCTTGCCGGCGCCGGCGATGTCGATGATGCGGACGGTCGTGTTGTGCTGACGATGGCCGCGCGAGCGCTTCGAGTTCTGGCGACGACGCTTCTTGAAGGCGATGACCTTCTTGGCGCGGCCGTGCTCGACGACTTCTGCGGTGACGATTGCGCCTTCGACGAAGGGCGCACCGATCGTCGCATCGGCGCCGACGCCGACCATCAGCACTTCGGTGAATTCGATCTTCGCACCAGCGTCGCCCGACAGCTTTTCAATCGTCAGAACGTCGTTGGCGGCCACGCGGTACTGCTTACCGCCGGTCTTGATGACTGCGAACATTTTATATCCTTTCATGTTCGTGCCGGCTCTTTGTCCCAGAGGGCAAGGCCGTCTTTTTATCAGTCGCGGAAATGACGATGCATTGGCGCATCGCCGGCTCAAACGGTTCTTTGCAGGAGGCGGTGCTTGAAAAGACAAGATCCGCGCGACACAAAGAACCAGCGTTGCGGCACAAGTGAGACCTATGCCACTGCACCTTGCGCAATAGGTGAGGCGCTGGAAACTGTCAAGGAAATTCCCGTCACCGTGACAAATAGATGAATATTCTGCGGCTTGGCCCCCTTGCGCCCCCGCCCGACACCCGCTATGTACCGCCCCGCGTCGCAAGGCGCCGACCAGCGAAGCGGAGAGGTGGCTGAGTGGTCGAAAGCACCGCACTCGAAATGCGGCATACGGGCAACCGTATCGTGGGTTCGAATCCCACCCTCTCCGCCATTAACCCTTTTCAACTCGTTGATTTATTGATTAATTTCATCAAGCACCTACGGTGGGCCCCTACTCAGGCCCCAACGCGCTTGGTTACTGTCTAGATCGCCGCCATGGAAGTGGTCTGCATCCACCGTGCAAGCTTCTGAGCAAAACTGTTGCCGGTGCCAAAATTCGTAGCGAAACCCATTGAGCGGCGGTCCTCAATTAACAATATAGTGCGGACTGTAGCGACTCACTGTGGGTGGTGTGTTAATGGTATCGCCTGTATTTGAATTACATCCCTCCGCGCAAGCTTCTATAGAAGCGCTAGCAAATGATGCTTTTGACGCAGTGCGCGAATTAGACTTGGCAAAACCAAAGAATAGCACTGATGGCTGGTGGCAGCCGGACAATGCTATTACAGTTACCGATAGCGATATCATCGGTGATCCAATTATGTGGCTTCCGCAAGTTGGTGGAGAACTGGCTTTCGTGTTCTTGTGGGAAGGTAACCGAGCATTTGGCTTTACGCAGACGGATCACGACAAAGTAACGAAGTTGATCGATGCTGTTCTCAAGCAGAAATGGGCGAAGAAAGCGATTAGCTCGAAGTATGCAGAGCGGGTCTTTGTAAATTGGGCGCGGGACCGCTTTTTGGCTCGCTCTATGGTTGATTTTTCGAAGTTCTTTCTTCAAAAATGTGGTGAAGATGTAAGAAATCTAAGCGTGGATATACCTATCCAAAATCTAGCCGTTCAGGCTCCGTTTGATTTTGGTCCTACAAAAATTATGCCAATGGGCATTCCGTATTTCAATTCTATTCGGGAAAAACTCAAAGATATTAATCCTGAGAAAATTGACGCTGTTGATACGCTTATAAGCAAGATGCAGAAGGATATGGAGGACTGTTCATTAATTAGGCTCGCTGTATTCGCGGAGCCTAGTTACGCTCAAGACGCCGCGTTGCAGCAGGCTACCGATGCCGTAGGTTTGCTTCGGTTCTTCAGTGTCGCCACTGTAGCGTCTAATGTGATGTGCCCTGTTACGCCGTTAGGCGCACTTTCCGTTCCTAAAAGTCACGTTCTTGTCGAAAGCCCTGACGGCATAAGTTATTCATCTGGGGTCGCCGTCGAAGACGTCGACTATTGGCGTATAAGTAATACAGATGTTTCTGAAATGTCGCAGGAAGGTCTTGCTGCGGTGGGGGCGCTGTTGGATGCAGACAACCTAAATGACTTTAAACAATCTGTGCGCTCCAGTATTTTGGCTTTTTCGCGTGCTATTACTTTCGCTGAATTGTCCGATAGACTGGTTTTTGCATTCTCTGCGATAGAGAGCTTAATGCTAAAAAACTCCAGTGAGGCAATTCAGCAGAATGTTGCGGAGAGAGTAGCGTTTTTGATCGCCAACACACCAGCCGAGAGAAAGTCCATAGTTGATAACTTTAAGAAATCATACAATATGCGCTCACAATATATACATCACAGATTGGCAACAGTGGACGTTCGTGAATTGGACCAATCTTTTGAGAATATTCGGGCGTCTTTATCTGTTGCGGTGGAAAATATTGAGAAATTTAAGAGTAAGGATGAGTTTTTGGCGGCCATAGAACATAAAAAATTTGGCGGATGAATTAATGTTTACCTAAGGCGCCATATCCGATTTACTTTCAGACTGAACGATCTGTGTTAGCGGAACTTCAAGAGCCTGCGCTATCAGCCACAGCGTAGTCAGAGTGGGATTTCTTCGGCCATTTTCCAGCTGGCTGATGTACGCTTGATCCATACCGTGGTCGTGGGATCGCACTTCAAGTCGGGCGACCAAGTCCCACTGGGAAAGCCCAGCAGCTAAGCGCGCATTTCTTACATTTTTACCGACGCACCGTTGGATTTCCATCCAAAGATAGAACAGGTACTTGCCACTCGCCACATATGGATTAAAATCCATAATTTGTGATCGTCCAGAGGACAAATGATGAGCGGTATTGATCTCGACAGTCAAAAAATGGACGTCGCCGTTTCGACGGCCGAACCACCACTTCGTATTAAAGGGCTCCTGTTGGATGATGTGCTGACGTCGTTTCTTCAGCGGAACGTTGACTATTACGCCCCGGTATTTACGGACATGGAAAGGAATGGAATAAAATTTCACGCCAATTTGGCGGCACTCCTGCTGACGCCTTTTTGGCTGATGTATCGGCGCTTCTATGTGTCCCTCTTAGTCTTCTATTCCGCTCCGATCCTCGCAGTCCTGACTGGATCGCTGTTCACCCTAATAATTACGGCTCCTTGGCCTATTCCGCAGCTAATCCTTTTGGGTCCATTCTCTGCCAGCGTGCTGTTTTGCTCCTTTGGAAATTATTTCCTTTATCGGCGTTTTCGCCGCCTTATCTCTGATGTATCAATTCCCCCAGAAAAAATGTTGCAGATCATAAATAAGAAGGGTGGTGGGTCAAAAATTGTTCTTGCAGTTGCAATAGTAACATTCGGAATGCTATTTCTCGCATTACCTCTATTGATCATCATATCTGCGATATTGAACCCTCCCGGTTCGTTGAATTAAGCGAAGTCAGGTGAAGACGGGACAAGTCTGAATGAAAAAAGCTCGCATTCTATGCAGGCTGCTGGTGACACTCGGCGTTGTTAGCGCAGAGTGGAGTTCTGCAAGCGCAAATTCAGACCCGGTCCCTGCCGGTCCAACTGAAATTTCGGACGACGTTCTCTCTGAAATGGACCCCAGCAGTCGTCCCACATTCGACTGCAATACCGCCAAATGGCCCTCTAAGCTGATAATAGCGACTGTGTGCGGAAATGCAGAAGCGCGTGCTGCGGACTGGGAGCTTATCAGTGCGTACTGGCCCGTTTACGCGATGAAATCGGGGCCCACGCGTACCACTTTTCGCGACCAACATGTGGCTTGGATGAACCGGCTATCGGCCGTATGCGGTGAAAAGTCGGCTTCTCGCCCCGCTGCATGCATCGTCAAAAACTACAAAAGTAGGGCACGGCAATATCGAGAAGCCCTCAAAAACGATGCTTTGGAGGAAGCCTTATGGTCGCCGGGGACCCATGTCGCGGTTCAGCAGGCTTTAATCGATGACGGGTATTTGAAAGGCAGCGCGGATGGGGTTTTCGGTCTATCCACGCGAGCCGCGATAGCGGGTTATCAAGGGTCGCGAGGGGAAGAGCAATCCGGGTTTCTGACGGGGTCGCAGAAAGCGCGCCTCCTCCGAGAGGAGGTCATTGGCGCGGATAGCACTCAGGACGGCGAGCAAAAACCTACAATAGAACATGCAGTGACCAATGCTGCCGGAAATTCCAACGTTCTCGATAGTCATTCCCCCGTGTGCCCTGCTCTCTTGCAGGCTGGCCCCGCTAAGTCCGTGGCAGAATACGCGGACGCTTCAATCAATGAGCAGGGTAGAGAATTCAAAGACGAGTACGATCTGAATTCTACCTTTCAAGTAGCTGTGTCTCAGGCCACCAAGAACCTTAGAACGGGGCGATTGGCCGATGACGTGATGCTGCATAGTGAAATCGAAACCGGTATCGGTCGTCTGACGCCGGTCGAGCTTGCAGCCTGCCTCCCAAATTTCGCGAGAGCGCTTGCTGGCATTGAAGATCATCGGCAGCAGCAGGCTGAAGAACAGCGCAGGCTTGAGAACGAGAAAACGCAGAATGAGGCGGATGAGCAGCGGGCCGCGCAGCAGCCCGAAAACATCCTGAGTCGCACGTACCAGCATTACCGTATTGTCAAACGATGCTACGACTCTCGCGACGGTTATGCCGTCGTCTACATTTCAGACGCGGAAATGGAGCGAGCCCGCACGGCGGCGAAGCGTATTGAGCAGCTATTGCAGGCGAAAGACACGGCGATGGACCCCGAGAGAATTTGGACGGAGTCTGCGAAGCCGGGTGCCGTCGGAATGACAGAGCGAGAGCAAGCATACGTCGCTCTCATGGCATTGTCGGATGGGGAAGGTGCGCCTTGCAAGCACTCTCTGGCCCAGATTGATGGGATACTCGCCAAACTCGACCCCGCGTCGACAATACCAGAGAAGGATTTCTGATTCTGACCGCCGCCTTTCTAAACGCAGACCGCGTAGAAGCGGGATGAGCAGTCACGAAACTTGTATTGGATCGTCATCGTGTCATCCCGCCCTTCAGTGACTAGTTGTCCGCGCTGCCGCAGATACGACATTGCTCCAGCAAGCTCCTTTCCTGAAAGGCCCAAAGCTCTTTGCAACGTGCCGCGCATAACGAGTCTTGTTGCTCGAAACTCGTCGTCGGCATCTTCAGGGCCTGCCACTTCAGCACACAGCGCATCTGCGGTCGCGATAGCGCTTTTCACTAATTGAGGCGAGTATTCCAGCAGGCGACGGTGCGGATCAGATAGCCACGCTACGACCCGTTCGGCATTCTTTGCATTTCGCTTTGAGCGATCATTGGAATTCAACAGGGCGTCAGCCGCGCACCGGTTGATCGCGTCCCGCAAATGTTCTTTGGTCCACGGCAACAAGCCGATATCAATCGCGAGCGCACCAGCCGCATATGAAGTCGCGAAATGCGCCAAAACCCGCAACTCCGCATTCGTTAGATCGGCGCGGTCGAAAGTATTTAAAAAATCAGCGCTGTGTCCGGTCAAACGTCTTCTCGCTAGTGCGGGATTTTTCGTCAGCATCGTGATGAACGCTGGCATCACGACGCCGCTATGTCGGGCGGCGCCTTCCGTCAGCTGGTGAACGGCAGAGACAGCAAAGGCGGCCTCCCGTTCTGGCCTGATTGCCGGTGGCAGATAGTCAATGATCCCAAGGTTACGGACCAAATCACGGGCAACTGGAATATCGACAAAACGCACTGCCGCCCCGGTTCGCTGGGCCCGCTGATGCTGAGCCTCCGATGTCGAGAGTAATACCGTCCGCCACTCCCCCTTTTCTGCTCCCTCATACGCATTCCATGTTGTCGCTCGGACCCGCGGCTTTCCATTGCCGAGGGCATAGGCGACCGATTCGGTGATCTCTCGCGACGCCTCGCCACTGATGGACTCAAGGCTGTCAATTGTCAGCGGCAAGTCGCAGTATTGCCGGGCGAGGTCCTGAATACCGATTGCGGTCGCATTCCACGTTCCGGCAAATCCAGAAGCGGCTAGAGAAGCAGCGGCCCGCAAAACCGTTGACTTGCCTGTCGAAGACGTTCCCCACAGATTGAATCCAAAGCCTCCTGCGTCGACTCCGATCAGTTTTAATGTGGGAGCCGCAAGGGCTGCGGCGATGAAGAGCATGGCCCGCGATGAATAGGCGGCCGCGCGTCCCACAGACGATTTCCAACCGTCGAGTGTTCCTTTGACGGCCAAGATTCTGGAAATAGCGCCTTCAGTGTTGATGACCGCCCGGCCGGAGGGCAACTCCGAGTTACCATAGGCGAATATCGTGCTGCTGGGGTTCCAGCCGCCTGATGGGCGAATAATTGTCAGCGCTTTCCGACCCTTGGCCGACGACGAGTAGCGCATGACAAGATCGTCCAGTGCAATCGCATCCGCTCTCGTGAGCGCTGGGCCCGTGAAGCCGGCGTTTCTCAGGTGCCGCTGGAGAGCTTTGGTGTCGGCTAAGTCGCCGAGTTCGATGGCGATATTTCCGGCCGCACCGTTGGAAGTCGAAAAAAGCAATTCGATTTGCCTTGTTCCACATGGCTGCACGAACAGCCGGCCGAACGTCAGGTCTTTGAATGATGCTGTAGCTTTTTGCATCTGTCGCTTCCTCGTAATCGCACCGTGAACAGGTGGCTCAGTGTTCTCAGTGAAATTAGGAGGAGTCCTATATAGAATTCTTCTATTGCCAAAACTCAAGTTGTAAAGTGAATTCGAGAATGACTAATTTCATGTGGCTGAGAAATTCTCTTAACGGTGGGCCGAAGAGAAGGTAGGTCTTCATCGGAAATTCAAATAGAGTCTAAAGAAATTGGCCTCTAAATGGAGAAGTAGTGTCATGGTGGATATTTTCGAATTTTGAATTCAATTCAGATGATCATTTTCTAGATAAATTGATCGGGAATGGGGGTTATATACATGAAAGTGAATCGGTTTTTTTTGGTTTATAAGAAGTACATCGCTATCCAGCGTCGGACCCTTACGCCTTCCGTCGACAACTCGATTAAGGGCGGTGAGACCGCGCAAAATCTGGCTAACGATAAAATTGATGGTGGAAGGAGGCGGAGAAAAGCGGCTTCGGACAAGGTGACGGGCGCATCTTTGTCGAGCCAGCGCCCTGCGTCTCGTGATCGACCACAACCCGGCTCGATTGATGAAGCCTATATGAATTGGCTTTCAGATTTCAAAGCGAGCGGCTCCACGCTCTACTTTTTGACGTTCGTGTTCAACCAGTTGCCCGGCCGCCACCATGCTCGATTAGAGCATATGCGCAAACGGTTGGATGATTATTATTCCATGGTCGTGAGACATGTTGTGCATCGTGCGAAACAAACCGACCGCATGCCGATATTGCTGGCGGTTCCCGAAACGCGATGGAAAGCAGCGGTCAAAAGCTGCAACGTCGCTGACACGCGCCCCAATGACGGATGGCATTACCATGCGATCCTCATTCTTCACCCGTTGAGCCGCTCGAAGGTTTTCCCGTTTCACCGGTATTCCGCCAGTCATAGAGACGAATTCGTTAGGGGCGGGTTGAGAAATGTCCACGTGGTGCCGATGGATGAGCGCTGGGACCGCGTATGGAACTACATGATGAAATCATATGCGGGCAATCCAGATGCGCACGATGGTGTACTGCTCTATCCGAAGTCGGAGAGTGAACGCGAAAGCGGGGGCGGTCGCCGTTTTGCCGGAAACGACGACGACCTTTTCCCTTGCTTCAACCGGCATTAGCTAGCTTTGTGCGCCGCGCAGCCGGTGCTGGTAGCTGGGGAACTTCCAGCGTAATAGGTCTGCCGTTTGCCCTCCGCGATCTTAGGTGTGCGTAGAGCCATATTTCGAAGTCGCCGACGCGGCTCTGGTGGAGCGGTCCCGGCGAGTTGCAGTGTCCTATTTTCTTTCGCCCGCCCATGGACACCGTCACGATGAGGCTGAAGTGAAAGCCCGGATACGGAAGAGGCGTTTTGTCTGTCGGGCTTGGCGCGTAGTATCTCCGTTCGTGGACTTCTGCTGGTTTGGTGTCGATGAACGGATGGCTATGTACGTCCGCTATGACCTGCCACCCCGTGTTCGCCGCCGCTGCAAGGTCGTCGATCAGCAGCGGCGACAGTTCTGATTGGGCTACCCAATCGTCACTCCGCAACGCGGTGACCGGGACCGCGCGCTCAACCGAGTAAATGACCTGCGCTTCATTCTCGGTTGTGGTGCCTAAAAGGCATCCCGCGAATTCAAGCCCTGTGTCAGAGAACACAAGGCACCCCGGAAGCGGGCCGGTGCGAAGTGAGCGGTTTTGCCGCTCATTCTGCCACTCACTCAGGATTTTGAAGCTGTCATCATTGAATTCTGGCGCGATCATCGCAGACTCAGTGGCCGCGACGATGAGGTCAAAAAATGCACTGGGCGACACGCGCACGAGCACTGGCCGTCGATCCTTTGTCGAAGGTTTCATGGGTGATCCTAATTTTTGAGAGGAAGTTGTGAAGCTTCACGCCTTATTGGACCGCGTTCGGAGCGGACAGGAAGCTTATCGCCGCCACATGGGCAGTTACTCGTGGACTACGGCAACGTCAGGCGGTCAGGAAACCAGTTTTCGAAACGGAAGGGACTGTCCGCTGGGTCACGAAGCGTAGCCGGCAATTCGACGTCGAGGTTTTCGATTTTGAACGTTTTCGAATAGGCCGAAATCCATAGGTCGAATTGGCCAACGCGAAAATGGACGACGTTTGATGGCCGCATGCACTGGCGTGGCAACTGCTCGCCGGCCTCGGCAACGGCGACAATCAATCCTACGCTGTTGCCAATAAAGAACGGGCCTCCCAGAAGGTCGCTCTGGCTCGGCTTGTATAGTGCCATTTCCTCAATGTCATCCAACGGCGTTCCGAGCAGCGGATGACTATGGAAGCCGCCCAGCAGCCTCCAAGGTGCGTTTAAAGCCCACGCCCAATCGGCCATCAGTTCAGCCGAAAGGCCGCTGTGGCCGACCGACGTATCCGTGCGCTGCGATGTCACCGAAAACATGCGTTCGATTGAGAGGCGAACTTGGTCCCGGCGCTTGGTGCTTCTGCCGAACAGGAGCCCGGCTGTTTCTAATCCTGTCTCGGAAAAGATTAACGAGGGGGGCAGGGGACTGTCGCGTACCCGCTTTCTACGCCGTGACTTGTCCCAAGCGGTGAGCCTGTTCAAGCTATCCTTCAATAGGGTCGGGGGAACGGCGGCGGATTCAATGGTTGCGAGAACCATGTCGATTAATGCTGTATGCCGAAGGCGCACGGACGCGCGCCGCCGACCGAGGGTTGGTGCGATCATAGGTTTTCCAGTATTGTGATTGGTGAAGAGTGCTCGTGAGACGGGTCGTCTATAACCTTAACCATATGATATATTTGATGAAATGTCAAATATATCATAGCTCAGTTAACCGGAGGGTCCGCAGACAGCGAAGTTGTGGAATTGCGATTCCTTAGCCCAGCTTCACTCGTCGAAGAATCTTATGAATTCCCGGTGCGGTCAGGTGAAAGCCTTGTTCAGCTGAATATTTTGCTAGTTCTTCATAAGTCGACTTCTGAAACCGCAATCGCTGAAGGTGCTCAATATGGTTCTGTTCGGCCTCATCTGCTGTCAGCGAGCCATCGGGTAACTTGGTCCAGCCGAAAATCACGTTACCGCCTCGGTAGCGGCTGGATTCGGCCTCGCGCTTTTTCACCGCGCGGTTTCTAAGGGTAGCGGGATAGGTCGAACTGGCCGACACCGCCAATAGGGCCGTCAGCAACGTATTGTAATTCTCTATGTTTCGCCTCCCATCTTCTATATCGCATGCGCGGATGTGACATCCGATCAGCCTCGCTAGTAAGAGTGTACGGTGTGCGTCCTCCGGTGTACCAAAAAGATGACCGAATGAGGCAGCGACAACCATACCGCCATTTCCCGCATGCTCGATCAGCGTTTTGGACACTGTCCGTTTGTCAAACGCAGTCGTTGCCTCAAAGTGAGGCTCGATAACGAACTCCGATATTCGAATTCCCATTGAGTCTGACCATGTTTGCAGTGATGCGCGCTGGATAGCCAAATCGCTGGAGTTCCGGCCTGGTCGCAAATTCGTGCTGCGCAAGTACCCAAAAATTAAACGCATATCCTGTGTCTCTCGACTGGCCATGAATCGGCTTTCAGTCGCCTCGTTATAAACGTGCGATCCTCAATTCTCTCTAAAAATACGAATGGAAGTTAAATTCTAACTGTCTAAAATCATTATTGAAAATGAACTCGTGAAAACGACATTTATCATATAAACGTGCATACAGCGCGCGAAGCTAGGGATTTCAGCAACTTGTGAAGTCCGAGGTTACCAACCGACCTTGGAGACTGGCATGTCTGCCGAACATGATTCACCAATAGTAGCCACACCCGATCACTACCCCGAGAACTCGATCAGGGCTCAAGCGTATTCCGTGAAAACCGCTTGCCAGCGATTGGGCGGAATTAGCCGATCAACGCTATATCGCAAGATTGAATGCGGTGAGCTTGCAGCGAAAAAGCTTGGTGGGCGCACCGTTATAATGGCAGCAGAAGTAGATAGATATTTAGCTTTGCTACCCGCCCTTGGTGCGCCCCGGGCCAAATTGTAGGAATTGGGTTGTTAAGCGAAATCAGACGGCGATGCCGGCTTGGCGGCATCGCTTCCTGCGCCGTTACAATGATCGGCCCAATCATTCATCAATTTACGGCGTTTGTCGAAAAAGTCAGTGCGTCGATATGCAGCCTTTGTCTTGTCGTTCAGCACATGAGCCAGCGCGGCTTCCGCAACGTCAGAGTCTACGACCGTAGACTCTGCTACCCAATCGCGGAATGTGCTCCTGAAACCATGGACCGTGCAATCTACATTCATGCGACGAAGAAGCATGAGCATCGCATTATTCGACAATTCCTTTGTCTTCGGCGTGCCCCTTGTGATTCGAGTGCTGCGGTGAAAGTTTTCTTGGCCGGGAAAGACAAACTCGCTTATCTTAACGTCTTGCAGTTGAGTAATAATTGCTTTGGCTCGATTAGATAGAGGGACGCGATGGGCCTTTCCGGCTTTCATTCTCTCAGCTGGGACAGTCCATAGGTTGTTCTCTAGATCGAATTCGCTCCATTTAGCGCCTCTGGATTCGCCTGTCCTTGCGGCCGTCAGAATTGTGAACTCCAAGCAGAGGGCGCTAATTGATCCGTTATCACGAAGCCTGCCTATGAAATTCGGCATCTGGTTAAATGCAAGAGCTTTGTGATGTCCTCGACTCAGCTGCCCCCGTGCTGGAAGAAGGAGGTCCAGATGACCTTTCCAGCGCGCCGGGTTTTCTCCGATACGCAGATTTTTAACGCGCGCGGAGTCCAAAACTCGTTCGATGCGTCCACGCAGCCGTTGGGCCGTTTCGGGGGTTTTTTCCCAAATCGGGGCCAAGACTCCTAAAACATCTTGGGTCGATATCGTATCAATAGGTAATTCAGAAAGAGAGGATGCGTGGGTAGTCAGCGTCGTCTCCCATTGCTTCCGGTGCTTCGAGTTTCGAAAACTTCCGCCGATGCTCTTCAGAAGTTCAGCAACTTGATTGCCGAATGTTGGCGCGCTTTTGGTCTCCGGCGCGCGTTCAAGCGGGTCGCGACCTTCTTTGAGGACATGGCGTGCCTTTGCGGCCGCTTCGCGAGCGTCCTTGAGTGTCACGGATACCGGAGTACCCAATCCCTTTTCCCGCAGTTTGCCTGTCCGTTTGTCGCGAAAAAGAAACACCCATCGGCGGCGTAGTCCGTCTGCGGAAATCGAGAGGTAAAGACCGTCCCCATCAGCATGGCGGCCGGGTTTCGTTAGCGTCTGCACTTGGCGAGCAGAAAGTCGATTGACTGCGCGTACCATTTCACTCCTCCGAGGGTCCCAACACCGGCCCCAACAATATCGATGAGATTACATGGGGCAGCAAGTTACAACATGAGACATTTTATGGTGTAAGCTGCTGTATTTACGAGGAGAAATGTATCACGGTGGCGTCTTATAAGAAAGCGGTTAGGCGGACACCCTCTCCGCCATCGGATCACGCCGCTATTTTTTCGGTTTTGTTGAGCTTCCACGCTCTTGAAGACCGTGTGGTCTTGATTTCATCTTCCAATAGATACCTGTATCGCATCTGTTTCCTTGTTCGTCGCAGCGCTCCGTTGCAAGAAACGAGCTGGCTGCGTCGCCGAAGGTCAGGGGAAGGAAATACGGTGTCTTGTTCTTGATGATATCCGGCCATTTCTGCGGCTCCAATCCTTCGGATTCCTTGGGCGACATCAAGACCATGTAGATTTCGGGCGGCTGATAGGCGGCATGGTGTGGGATTGTTCTGGAGATACTTGCCCAATCCTGCAGGCGCTCGCATTTGCGGGTCAGCTGTGAATTTCCCCAGCTCGTGACACCCTTGGCTTCCACCAGAATGAGCGTGCGTTCGAAGCCGATGATCAGGTCGAAATCTTCCTGTGTTCCCCGAATCAGACGCCGAGGCGGCTTCTCCGCGTTGTCTGTGTTTTCATAGTTCAGGAAGCGATCTGGAGGTTGAGGGCCGAAGCGGTCGAGAACGAGAGCGGAAAACAACCAATCGATGTGATAGTCCATGGCCCACCAGGCTGAGGCGGGCACGACGGATACGCCGATTTCCTTTGCCAGGCCTTTCCTGAAACGCTCTGCGAGCGGCAAATCGCCGTTTGTCTCGACAAGTGCATTTTGCAGTAACCAATAGCGCTCCTTGCGGTTCAATTGCTTCAGGCGCTCGACCAGTGTTGGCCCTTCGCTTTTCAGTTCACTGTCTGAGAGATGCATGCTGCCCCAACTTTCAAAATCGCCGTATGCAAGTATAGATTGTTTATGTTCATCGTAAAGCATGGGTTGCGTGTGAAGCAGACAATAGCGACCTTGTCCTCACGTCTCGGAGCTTCCCCGATGGACTCGCAGCCTCCCGCCATGGCATAGGGCGCGGGACACGACGAGGCCCGTTTTCATGATCCGCATCGAGAATATCAGCAAGTCCAACAGCCACCGCATTCTCTTCATCGAGGCCGCCGCCGCGCTGAACCGGGGGGAGAAGATCGGGCTTGTGGGGCCGAACGGGGCCGGCAAGACGACCTTGTTCCGGATGATCACCGGACAGGAGGCGCCGGACGAGGGGCAGGTCTCGGTCGAGAAGAATGTCTCGATCGGCTACTTCAGCCAGGATGTCGGCGAGATGGCGGGGCGCAGCGCCGTCACCGAGGTGATGGACGGAGTGGGGCCGGTGAGCACGGTTGCCGCCGAACTGCGCGAACTCGAGGCGGCGATGGTCGATCCCGACCGGCTTGACGAGATGGACGCGATCATCGAGCGTTATGGCGAGGTGCAGGCGCGTTACGAGGAGCTCGACGGGTACGGGCTGGAGAGCCGGGCGCGCGAAGTGCTGGCCGGTCTGAGCTTCAGCGAGGAAATGATGGACGGCGACGTCGGCAAATTGTCCGGCGGCTGGAAGATGCGCGTGGCGCTGGCCCGCATCCTTCTGATGCGGCCCGACGTCATGCTGCTCGACGAGCCGAGCAACCATCTCGACCTCGAAAGCCTGATCTGGCTCGAGCAGTTCCTGAAGGGCTATGACGGCGCGTTGCTGATGACGTCGCATGACCGCGAGTTCATGAACCGTATCGTGACGAAGATCATCGAGATCGATGCCGGTTCACTCACCACCTTTTCGGGAGACTACGGTTTCTACGAGCAGCAGCGGGCGCAGAACGAAAAGCAGCAGCAGGCGCAGTTCGAGCGCCAGCAGGCGATGCTCGCCAAGGAGATCAAGTTCATCGAGCGCTTCAAGGCGCGCGCCTCCCATGCCGCGCAAGTGCAGAGCCGCGTGAAGAAGCTCGACAAGATCGAGCGCGTCGAGCCGCCACGCCGGCGCCAGACGGTCATGTTCGAGTTCCAGCCGGCGCCCCGTTCGGGCGAAGACGTCGTCAATCTCAGGAATGTCGACAAGGCCTATGGCAGCCGGTCGATCTATAGCGATTTCAGCTTCCTCATCCGCCGCCGGGAGCGCTGGTGCGTGATGGGCATCAATGGCGCCGGCAAGTCGACACTTCTGAAGCTTGTGGCGGGCGCGGCAAATCCGGACCAAGGCAGCGTGACGATTGGGGCGAGCGTCAAGGTCGGGTATTTTGCACAGCATGCGATGGATCTTCTGGACGGCGACCTGACGGTGTTCGAATGGCTGGAGACGGAGTTTCCGCGCGCCGGGCAGGGGCCGTTGCGTACGCTTGCCGGCTGCTTCGGCTTTTCCGGCGATGATGTCGAAAAGAAGTGCCGCGTGCTCTCGGGCGGGGAGAAGGCGCGCCTGGTCATGGCGGCGATGCTGTTCGATCCGCCGAATTTCCTCATCCTCGACGAACCGACGAACCATCTCGACCTCGATACCAAGGAGATGCTGATCAAGGCGCTCTCCGACTATGAGGGCACGATGCTCTTCGTTTCGCACGACCGGCACTTCCTGGGTGCCCTGTCGAACCGGGTGCTGGAGCTCAACGGCGACGATGTGCATCAGTATCCCGGCGGCTATACCGAATATGTCGCCCAATCGGGCCACGAGGCGCCGGGCCTCCCCGTCTGAGGCTGCTGTAACCTGGAGGTTCCGTGCGTCAGAACAGACGGGACCGGAGGGATGCATGGACCGAAAGAAGCCGCTTTATCGCAGCGTCAACACGCGGACGCACGGCGTGCGCCATGGTGGGGGCGAGGACTATCGCGACTCGCGGCGGCGCGAGGGCCGCGTGCAGGCGGGCGCCATGGGCGGCAGGCAGCGGCATGGACTCGATTACACGCCGCTCTTCAAGTTTCTGCTGTCGCGCGTCGGCGACAATTGGGATGCCGTACATGCCGAGGCGGTGGTGCGGCTCGACAGGGCCGAGCCGATCTTCTGGATGGTCGCGCGCTCGCCGGCGGAGCGAAAACCCTTCGTGCGGATGGGGGAGAGCGCCTATTACAGCGGCCTCTTCGTCGATGACGACAATCGGCTGCAGCGCGTCGATCCCGATCTCGGCGTCGAGCAGATGGAGCCGGGCTGTGCCTGCTGCACGCACACCTTCAACGGCGTGCCCTTCACGCGAAAATACCGGCCGTCATCCGACTAGAGCATTTTCAGCCGAAGCGAGTTCGCTTCGGCGTCGGATAATGCGGTAAAAACAAAACACGAGAGCATTTCCGGTGAACCAGAGTTTACCGGAAATGCTCTCGGCTTCAGCCGCTCCGGCCAAGATATTGCTCGTCCGTCACCTTTTCGAGCCACGTCACGGGAGAGCCGTTTTCCGATTCGGCGATGGCGATATGGGTCATGGCGGTCTTGTCGGTGGCGCCGTGCCAGTGTTTTTCCCCGGGCGGGAACCAGACGACGTCGCCCGGGCGGATGTCTTCGATCGGCCCGCCCTCGCGCTGCGCCCAGCCGAGGCCCGATGTGACGATGATGGTCTGGCCGAGCGGATGGGTATGCCAGGCGGTGCGCGCACCCGGCTCGAAGGTGACGATCGCGCCGCCGGCGCGGCCGGGTGTCTCGGCTTTGAACGGTGCGTCGAGCCGGACGGTGCCGGTGAAATAGTCGGCCGGGCCGGAGGTCGAGGGATTGGTGCCGTTGCGCTTGATATCCATGGATGTCTCCCGATTCGTGTCGGCGATCCTATACCGGCAGCGCTTTGTGATCACTTGCCAATGGGGCTGCTGGAGGATTACTGGCGAAGCGGCCGCAGACGCTCTATGACGGCGCGACAGGTTTTGAGGCGGAAGCGGATGGGCGGAAGACGGATCGGGATCGTTGGCGGCGGGCCGGCCGGGCTGATGGCGGCAGAGGTTCTGTCGGCGCACGGCCATGCCGTGACCGTGCTGGAGGCGATGCCGACCATCGGCCGAAAATTCCTGCTTGCCGGCAAGTCGGGCCTCAACATCACCCATGCCGAGCCATTTTCGCGCTTCGTTACCCGCTTCGGTGCGGCGAACGGGCGGCTGCGTGCGGCGCTGGATGCCTTCACGCCCGATGATCTCAAGGCCTGGGCGGAGGCTCTCGGCACGGAAACCTTCGTCGGCACGTCCGGCCGCGTCTTTCCCAAGGTCATGAAGGCGTCGCCGCTGCTGCGCGCCTGGCGCGCGCGGTTGGAAAAGCAGAATGTCGATATCCGCGTGCGGCATCGCTGGACGGGCTTTGCCGAAGGCGGACTGCGGGTCGAGACGCCGGATGGCGAGGCGGTGATGGCTTTCGACGCCGTGCTGCTGGCGCTCGGTGGGGCAAGCTGGCCGCGGCTCGGGTCGGATGCGGCCTGGGTGAGTGCGTTGGTGGAGAAAGGTGTCGGGATCGCGCCGTTCCGCCCGGCCAATTGCGGCTTCGACGTCGAATGGTCGACCGGCTTCGTCGAAAAATTTGCGGGCGCGCCGGTGAAGGGCGTCACGGCGCAGTCAGCGGCCGGCACGATATCAGGCGAGTTCGTTGTTTCGAAAACCGGCATCGAGGGCAGCCTGGTCTATGCCCATGCGGCGGCGTTGCGCGATGATCTGGAACAGAAGGGGGCTGCGACGCTCCTCCTGGATCTCGCACCCGGGCGCAGCGCCGAACGGCTGGCGACGGATTTTGCCCGACAGGGCGGCAAGGCGAGCTTTTCCACTCGGTTGCGCAAGGGGACGGGGCTCGACGGCGTCAAGGCGGCTCTGCTGCGCGAGTGCATGGCCGATGTTTCCGGTTTGGCGCCGCAGGCGCTGGCGGCCGCGGTGAAGGCCTTGCCGGTTCGCCTCCTGCGCCCGCGGCCGATTGCCGAGGCGATCTCGTCGGCCGGAGGGGTTCGCTTCGCCGCGATCGGCGAGGATTATGGGCTGACCGCGCTGCCGGGCGTCTTTGCCGCTGGCGAGATGCTCGACTGGGAGGCCCCGACGGGCGGCTATCTGCTGACGGCCTGCCTTGCGACCGGCCGCGCGGCTGCGGATGGCATCGATCGCTGGCTGTCCAAAAGAGCCTGAGCCTTTTTCAGGCCCGCCTCGACTGAAGCGGCGCATGGCTGAGACGGCGGGCGGCGTCCTTCAGGCAGTCGAGATAGCGGTCGCGGTTGGCAAGCCCATCGTCACGCGGGGCGACAAGGCAGAGCGTTGCGGCGGCATGGCCCGCATCGCCCATGACAGGCACGGCGAAGCAGTGCGTAAAGCTGTCGACGATGCTGTTGAAGGTGAAGTGACCGTCCCGTTCGGTATCCCGCACTTCGGTGAGGAACGCAGCCGGATCCAGCCATTCGCCGCTCGGCAACTGAAAATCCTGTTGCGGAATGAAGGCGAGGATTTCCTCGTTGGTCATATGCGCGACGAGCAGGCGGCCGGACGCCGTCCACGGGATCGGCACCGACTGGCCGATATCCGTCGAGATGCGGAAGGGGCGGGCGCCCTCGCGCATGCGCACGACCGTGTATTTGTTGCCGTCGAGCATGCAGAACTGTGCGGTTTCGCGCGTTTCGTCGGCCAGCCGTTCCAGTGCTGCCTCGCATTCGCGGGTGAAATCGAAATGGTTCTCATAGGCCGCGCCGAGAAAGTAGAGCTTGCGTCCGAGATAGACGCGGCCCTCGCCGCCGGTGAATTCCAGGATGCCGTTGCGCAAAAGAAGGTTCACCAGTTCGTAGACCGATGAGCGCGGCGCGCCGATCTGGGCTGCGATCTCGTTCGGCTTCAGCGCCTGGCGCTTCTGGCGCAGGAAGTCGAGGATCTCGAAGGCGCGATCCAGCCCGCGTGCGCGCTTTCCCGCCGCTTCGTCCAGACCTGCATCCATCGTCGTTCCTTCCTGCCTTCGTTGCGTCAAGCTTCTCACGCCGGGCACGCCCGCTGTCAATGTGGCCGGTCTCAACCGCCAACGAAATTTCAGCACCCCTCTTGCGGGGCGGAAAATTCCGCATAAGATTGCGGCGTCCGGTATTTAGATCATGTGTACATTATATTGGACGAAAACGGATGGCAAGCCCGTACCTGCTGCCGCACACAAAAGGGGATCGACAATGAAGACTTTTGAAAACAACCCGTCCGCCTCGCTGCGCAGCCGCCTCCTCGCGGGCGCCGCCGTCGCTGCAACCCTGCTCGTCTTTTCCGCCGGCACGGCGTCCGCCGCGGCCAATTGCATCAAGGGCGACCGCAAGGCGCCCTACACGGTCGGCTGGGCGAACATCTACTCGGTGCCGACCTGGATGAAGCAGACGGAAGGCACGATTGCCGCCGAAGTCGAGGAGCTGAAGAAAGCCGGCCTCGTGAAGGACCTGATGATCACGGACGCGCAGGGCAATGCCCAGACGCAGATCCAGCACATCCAGTCGATGATCGACGCCAATGTCGACGCCATCGTCGTCATCGCCGGCTCGTCCAACGCGCTCGATCGCGTGATTTCCGATGCCTGCGACAAGGGCATCGCCGTCGTGAACTTCGACAGCCTCGTCAACACCGACAAGGTGACGGCGAAGATCAACACCGATTCCGCCGAATGGGGCGCAGGCGCTGCCAAGTGGCTTTCCGACCAGCTCGGCGGCAAGGGCAAGATCATCGTCATGAACGGCCCGGCCGGCATTTCCGTCAGCGACGACCGCCGCAAGGGCGCACAGCCGGTGCTCGACGCCAATCCGGGTCTCGAAATCATCACGGAGACCAACACCGAATACAACGCTGCCCCCGCGCAGGAGGCGATGACCAGCCTGCTCTTCGCCAATCCGGAAATCGACGGCGTGCTGTCGCTCGGTGGCGCGATTTCGGCCGGCTCCGTCATGGCCTTCGACCGCCAGGGCCGCGAGCAGGTGCCGGTGACGGGTGAAAACGCCCGCCAGTTCCTGGAGCTGTGGAAGGAAAAGGGCCTGAAGGGCTGGGCCACCATGCAGCCGAACTGGCTCGGCGCGCTCTCGGTCTATACGGCCGTGCAGGCGCTGGAAGGCAAGGATGTTCCCGCCTTCATCAAGGTGCCGCTGCCCGTCATCGACGACAGCACGATCGACAGCTACCTTGCGCGTGCGGAAAACTTCCCGGCCGATGGCTACATCTACTCGGATTACGACAAGGCGCTTTTCGACAAGCTGCTTGCCCAGTAATCCGCATGAAGGATGCCGTCATGACGGACCAAAAACCCCTGCTGGAAGCCCGGCAGGTGTTCAAGGGATTTTTCGGCAATCCCGTTCTGAAGGGCGTCGATATCGCCCTTCACCCGGGCAGGGTGCATGCCCTGCTCGGGGAGAACGGTGCGGGAAAATCCACGCTGATCAACCTTCTCTCCGGCGCGCTTCAGCCGGATAGCGGCACGATTGCCGTCGATGGCCGGCCGGTCGGGCGTTTCAGCCCGGCCGCCGCCCGCGCGGCAGGCATCGCCGTGGTGCAGCAGGAGCTCAGCCTTACCGCGGATCTGTCGATCGCCGAAAATATCGGCCTCGGTGCTTTCCCGCGTCGCTTCGGTCTCATCGATTATGCCGAACTGCATCGCGGCGTGCGAGACGTCTGCGGCATGGTCGGCCTCACCGAGCCGCTCGACATGCCCGTGGCGGATCTGGCCCTCGGGCGCCGCCAGATGGTGGAGATCGCCAAGGCGCTCTACCGCAAGCCGCGCGTGCTCATCCTCGACGAGCCGACCTCATCGCTTTCGGCGCATGAGGCCGGCATTCTCGCCGATGTCATCGAGACGCTGCGCGATCGCGGCACCGCACTCCTCTACATTTCGCATCGTCTCAACGAGGTGCAGGCGCTCTGCTCGCATGTCACCGTTCTCAAGGACGGCGGTGTGACGGCGGACCAGTCGCTGTCGGGCATCGATGGCGAGGGGCTGGTGCGTCTGATGGTCGGCCGCGAGACGGGCGATCTCTTTCCGCCGCGTGCTACCGCAAATCCCGGTGCATTGCGCATCGGCGCCGAAGGTTTTTCCGCCGGTCTCGTGCGTGACATCGCTTTCCGTGGCCATGCCGGCGAGATCGTCGGCATCGGTGGCCTGGTGGGACAGGGACAGGAAGACCTGCTGCTCGGCCTCTACGGCGCCATTCCCGCCAAGGCCGCGAAGGCCGAAGTCTCCGGCAGGCCGGGCCTGCCTGCCGATGTCGGCGCGGCGAATGCCGCCGGTCTCGTCTATGTGCCGGCCGACCGCAAGCATGAGGGGCTGGTCCTTCCCCATTCCATCGCATCAAACCTCATTCTGCCCTCGCTCGGCCGCCTTGCCCGCAACGGTTTTCGCGATCGTACGGCCGAGGGAGGGCTGATCGCGGATCTGGCCCGCCGTCTCACCATCAAGGGCGATGTCGCAAGACCAGTCCAGGCGCTTTCGGGCGGCAACCAGCAGAAGGTAGCGCTGGCGAAATGGCTGCCGCTCGACCCCTCGGTGCTGCTGCTCAACGACCCCACGCGTGGCGTCGACATCGAGACCAAGCGTGAAATCTACCTGATGCTGCGCGGCTTTGCCGCCGAAGGCCGTCTCGTCATCATCGCCAGCTCCGATACGCCGGAGCTCGTGCATCTTTGCGACCGCGTCGTGGTGCTGCGCGAGGGCGCGGTCGCCGCCGAGCTTTCCGGTGAAGCGATCAGCGAAGAGGCCATCGTCGGCGCGGCCATGGGCGTCGACAGAAAGGGAGCGGCCGCATGAGTTCCGTTTCGTCGCCAACCTGGCTCTACGGTGCCATCCAGCGCCGCCGCAACCGTGGCCTCGGCGGTCTCTATCTCGTCGTCGCCGCCTTCCTCGTTCTCTATGTCGTGCTCTTTCCGGGCATTCTCTCGGTCGGCGGCTTTTCCAAGTTCACGCAGAACTGGTTCCCGCTCGCCCTCGTGACCATGGCGCAGGCCTTGCTGATGCTGAATGGCGGTATCACGCTGGCCATCGGCCCGCTCGTCAGCCTCGGTGCCGTCATCGCGGCGACGACGATGGAAAGCGTGTTCGGTGTGCCCGGTGGCATCGTCGCCGTCGCCTTCACCGGTCTTGCCATCGGCGCGGTCATCGGGGCGATCGTCGCGCATCTGCGGCTTCCGGCCATCATCGTCACGCTTGCTGGTTCCTTCATCATCACGGGCGTCGCGCTCATCCTGTTGCCACGTCCCGGCGGTTTCATTCCCGACTGGCTGTCGAACACGCTTGCCGGCCACACGCCCGTCGCCTTCCTGCTGCTCGTCGTCGTGCTGCTTTTGTGGAAGGCATTCCTGGCGACGCCGCTTGGGCTCGGCATCTATGCGGCGGGCGACAATCCCGTCGGCGCCTTCCGCTCGGGCGTGCGGGTCGAGCGGGCAAAGATCGCCGCTTTCGCGCTCTCCGGCCTGCTTACGGCGCTGGCCGGCCTCTTCGTCGCGGCACAGACGGGGTCTGGCGATCCCGTCATCGGCGCGCCCTTCACGCTGAATTCCATCGCCGCGGCGGTGCTTGGCGGCGTCGGCTTCCTCGGCGGCAAGGGCACGATGCGCGGAGCGATCTGCGGCAGCCTTCTCCTTTCGGTCATGATCAACGTGATGTTCTTCCTCGGTTTTCCGCCGGTCGCGCAATATCTGGCGCAAGGCCTGATCATCGTCGGCGCCGTCGCGGTGCCGGAGCTTCTGAAGTCGTGGAGGGCTAGACGATGAATGCCGTGAAAACCATCTTCCGCAATCCGCCACTGCTGACCTTCGTGCTGGTGGCGCTCGTCTGGCTGGTCGCCAGCCTCACGCTGCGCGGTTTTGGCGCCTACGGGCACCTGCGTTACCTGCTGGAGCTCGCCGCCGTCATCGGCATCGCCGCCGCCGGCCAGACTCTCGTCATCCTGATGGGCGGTATCGATCTCTCGGTTGGCGCGGTCATAACCGTCACGGCGATCCTCCTGCCGCTGATCTCGCCGGCCTGGGATCCGACTGGCCTCGTCGGCATCGCGTCGGCACTTGCGATCGCAACCGGTATCGGTTTCCTCAACGGCGCGGGGGCGGCCTATCTCCGTGTCCCGCCGATCATCATGACGCTGGCCATGGCGACATTCCTCCAGGGCCTGCTCGTCATCGTCGCCGGCGGCAGCGCCGTCACCGTCAGCAACCCGGCGGTCATTCTGCTCGGTCAGTCCCGGCCGCTCGGCATTCCCTCCGGCGTCCTGCTCTGGCTCGCCGTTTCGGCCGTCGTGCTCGTTCTCATCCACCGCATGCCGATCGGCGCGCGTTTTCTCGCCATCGGCGCCAATCCACTCGCCGCCCGCCTTTCCGGTGTCAGCCTCCCGCGCAACACGCTGATCCTTTATGCGCTCTCGGGCTTCTTCGCGGGACTTGCCGGCATTCTGGTTCTGGGCATGAACCGGCAGGGCTATGTCGGCATCGGCGATCCCTACCTGCTGACGTCGATTGCCGCCGTCGTGCTCGGCGGTACGTCCATCCTCGGCGGACGCGGCACCTATGCCGGCACCATTCCGGGCGCCATCCTGCTCGTCACGACGACGGCGCTGATCACCGTCGTCAATGCCTCGCCCGGCTGGCGCTCCATCATGTTCGGAACGCTGATCCTCGCGCTCCTCCTCATTTCCGGCCGAGAGGCGCGGCGATGACGGGGCGCTACAGCGGAGCGGTCATCGATCCGCACCACCATCTCTGGGACCTCTCGCTCGGCCGGCACCCCTGGCTGGAAAAGGCGCGGGCGACCGGTGGCGAGATGGTCTATGGCAGCCTCGCGCCGATCCTGCGGGATTATGGCGTGGAAGACTATCGCAGGGATGTCGCGAACCAGAACATCGTCGCCACCGTGCATGTCGAAGCCGGCTGGTCGGACGCCCATCCGCTGGAGGAAAGCCGTTGGCTTGAAGGCCTCGACCGCAGCACCGGCATAGCAAGGCGCTATGTCGCGCGTGTCCCGCTCGACAGTCCGGATGCCGCGCGCCGGCTTGAGGCGGAGGCGGCGAACCCCAATGTCGTCGGTATCCGCGATATCGTCAGCTGGCATCCGGATCCGTCGAAAAGCTTTGCGCCGCGTGCTCATCGCATGGCCGATCCGGACTGGCGCGCGGGTTTTGCCGAGCTTTCCCGTCACGGGCTCGTCTTCGACCTCATGCTCTATCCCCCGCAGATGGGCGAGGCGCTGGACCTCGTGCGCGCCTTTCCCGAAACGCTCTTCGTGCTCAATCACGGCGGCAGCCCCGCCGACCGCAGCGAAACCGGCATGGCGCTCTGGCGTAGCGGCCTTCGCGTACTGGGTCGCGAGCCGAATGTGCGGCTGAAAATCTCCGACCTCGTCGCCTATGACAATGACTGGACGCCGGAAAGCCTGGCGCCTGTCATCGAGCATTGTCTCGATTGTTTCGGCCCTTCGCGCGCGATGTTCGCCAGCGATTTCCCCGTTGCCGGCCTGCATGCCTCGTTCGACGAAATCTACGACGTCTTCCGCGGGCTGGCGGCCGTTCTTTCGCTCGACGAACAGCAAGCGCTGTTCTTCACGACCGCCAATGAAACCTACCGTCTCGAACTGGCCGAGCCAGTCCCGGCCAAGGGGGAAATGCATGTCTGACCTTCATGCCGCCGATATCCTGATCGACGACCGCATCCGTGGCTTTCCGCCCGGCCGTGCGGCGCTGCCGCTCGAGGCGATCGGCGGGCAGGGCTGGAAGCCCTTTGATGGAAAAATGGCGCTGCCGCTGATTTCGCTCGACCAGGCGGCTTTTGCCGGCAATGTCGAGGCGATGATGGCCTATGTGAAGAGCCATGGCATCGAAATCGCTCCTCATGCCAAGACACCCATGTCGGCTGCGCTGTCCGGTGCGCTGCTGGCCGCCGGTGCCTGGGGCACGACGGTCGCCGATATCCGTCAGGCCGCCGTGCTGTTGAAAGCCGGCCAACGCCGGTTGATCCTCGCCAACGAGATCGGTGGCCCCGCCGCTGCCCGCCGGCTGGCGGCCCTGCTGTCCGGCTATGGGGACGCGGAGATGCATATCTTCGTCGACTCCGTTCCTCTCGCGGAAGCCCTGCGCGATGCCTGGCAGTCCCGCAGGGACCTGCCGTCGCTGGGGCTGATGGTGGAACTCGGTGCCGGACGCGCCGGTGCGCGCAACGTCGAGGATGCTGAGAAGATTCTCGACGTCATCCTCGCCTCGGAAACATCCACCTTCAAGCTCACCGGCATCGCCGCCTATGAAGGCGCGGCCGCGACGGCAAATGCGGCGGAAACACTTGCCCGGATCGACGGGTTGATGGGCCTGACGGCGGCGTTCCTGCCGCATGTCCGCGCCCGGATCGGCAACGCGCGGCCGCTCCTCGTGACGGCCGGCGGCTCGGTCTTCTTCGACCGTGTGGTTGCCGGCCTCTCCGCCGCCATCGACGCCGATCCCGATTGCCGGCTCGTCCTGCGCAGCGGGGCGATCTTCTTCCACGATCACGGTGTTTACGAACGCGGCCTTGCCGGTCTCGATGCGCGCGACGGTTTTCGTATCGGCCGGGATGTTCGGTCCGCGTCGCGAGATTTCACGCCGGCGCTCCGGGTCTGGGCGGAAGTCCTTTCGCTGCCGGAGCCGGGTCTCGCCATCTGCGGCATGGGAATGCGCGACGTCGCGATCGACCAGGACCTGCCGCGCCCGCTGGCGCTCTATCGGGACGGTGCGCCGCTTGGCGATTTCAGGGCCGCGTCCGTGCTGCGTCTCAACGACCAGCATGCCTTCATGGCAATTCCTGCCGGTGCCGGTGTGGCTGTCGGCGATGTCGTCGAATTCGGCATCTCGCATCCCTGCACCTGCCTCGACCGGCACGCCATCCTCTACGGCCTTCGTCCCGACCACACGGTCACGACGGCCTATCTCACCAGCTTCGGCTGATTTATCCTCCCAAGGCAAGAAAAGGAAAACACTCCATGATCCAGCGTTACCAGAAGGGTTCGCGCATGAGCCAGGCCGTCAGCTACGGCGGGCTCGTCTACATCGCCGGCCAGGTCGCGGAAGACCGCAAGGCCGGCATCGAAGGTCAGACGGGCGACGTGCTGGGCAAGATCGACGCCCTCCTGAAGGAAGCCGGCACGGATCGCTCGAAGCTGCTCGCCGTCAACGTTTTCCTGCCTGCCATCGTCGATTTCGACGCGATGAACGGTGTCTACGATGCCTGGATCGATCCGGTAAACCCGCCGGCCCGCGCCTGCGTCGAGGCCCGCCTTGCCGATCCGGACCTGCGCGTCGAGATGACCGCCGTCGCGGCACTTTAAGGAGCGGCCATGCACAGCGGCGTCGTCAATCCGATCGATTTCGAAAGCGAGGGCCGGCAGGCCGGGCACCTTGCCATTCCCTATTCGATCGATCGATCGCCCTACTACCAGATCCGCATCCCGATCCTGCGCCTGAAAAACGGCGCGGGGCCGAGCCTGCTTCTGATGGCGGGCAACCATGGCGACGAATATGAGGGCGAGCTTCAGCTCGGCCGGCTGATGCGCCGGCTCGAGGTCGAAAACATCAGCGGCGCCGTCACCATTCTGCCGATGGCCAACCTGCCGGCGGTGATGGCGGCAAAACGCTGCTCGCCCTTCGACGGCGGCAATCTCAACCGGGCTTTTCCGGGCGATCCCGCGGGCACGCCGACGGCGCGCATGGCGCATTTCCTCGAACATACGCTCTTCCCGCGGCATGATGCGGTGCTCGACCTTCATTCCGGCGGCACGTCCATGGCGCATCTTGCCTGCACGCTTATCGAGCGGCAGGCGGATGCTGCGCGGTTCGAGCGCTCCGTGGCGCTGATGCGGGCGATGGGCGCCGCCCATGCCTTCATCGCCGACAACGGGCCTGCGGCGCCGACCTCCATGGGAGCGGCAGGCCGGGCCGGCACGATCGGTCTTTCCGGCGAATTCGGCGGCGGCGGTACGGTGACGCCGGACAGCATGGCCTTCACGGCTGCGGCGATCGACCGGTTGTTGATGGCGCTCGGCATCGTGGAAACGCCGCAGCTCTCGCGCGAGCCGCTCCCCGAGCCGCCCGCCTTGCAGCTTCTGTCGCTTTCGCGGCACAGCCAGGGCATCTATGCCGAGAGGCGCGGCTGGTTCGAGCCGGCGGTGCCGCTCGGCGCACGGGTCGAGGCAGGCAACCTCGCCGGCTGGTATCACGATCTCGAACGGCTGGAATTACCGGAGGAGGAACTGTGTTTTGCCGAGGCGGGCATCGTCATTTCCCACCGCCTGCACACGGACAGCCAGGCCGGCGACTGCCTGATCCAGGTCGCCGAGCCGATCGACGGCTGAACCTTCGCGCGATCAGGTGATCGCGCGAACGGCTTCACGCACCCAGTCGAGGCGTTTCGCCGGAATGAGCCCATAATTGTAGAAATTGACGCCGTCGGCGCCCGCGTCGACGGCGGCTTTGGCGCGCGCGGCGAGGATCGCGGGACCGTCGACCTCGGGATAGAAGACACGAAGCCCGAGCCCCAGGAACTTGTCCTTGCCAAGCATGGCCCGGCCGGCGCGGATGGCGTCGCCGACGGCCTCGGGTGTCATGTCGTAGCAGCAGAGGATTGCGCCGTCGCAGAGCTTCCCGACCTCCACGAGATCGACGCCGCCAAGCCAGCCGTCCTTGAGGTCGATCAGCACGATGCGGGTCGCAGGATCGGCGGCTGCCGTGATCTCGCCGATCAGGCTCGTCACCGGCTCGAAGCGCCAGGCCAGAAAAGCGTGCAGCTCCGGATAGGCGCGGAAGGCGTCGATGCCGGCATCCGGAAAGCCCGGGAACTGCTTTTCCGGCACGGCCCGCTCGCAAAGCTCGGCGATAAAGCGCGAAACGATTTTCTGCGCGCCCTCGATCGGTACGCCTGCGCTTTTGGCGCGGGCGGCGCAATGGTCGCAGAAGCAGAGGGACAGCAGAAAATCGTCCTCGGCATTGAGGCCGACACCGTCTTTTTCGTGATGGTGTTCGTGTGCGAAGCCCATGAAGTTCGGGCTTTCCAACTCCAGCATGTCAGGTTTGTAGTTCGTGGTGATGTCGCGCACGAGCGTGACGACATAATCGCGCGCGGCAGGGCTCGACGGGCACAGATTGTAAGTGTTGGCGTTGCCGAAGGCGTTTCGGGTGACGTGATCGGGATGCAATTCACCAAGCCGGCTGTTGTGAAGGCACACCGTCCAGCTGGAAACCTTGAGGCCGGTCGCCGCGCGTGCGCGCGTCAGCGCGTCCAGCATGTCGCCGCGCTCGGCGACGTTTTGCGCCATCAGCGGGCGGATCGCCTTGTCCCGCCAAAGGTTTTCGTCCGGGCGGAAATAGACCGTGCCATCCTCGGGGAAATAGGCCTTCTGACCGGGACTGCGCGGCTGGAGGAAGCGGCCGGCATGGTAGGAGGTGGCAAGGCTCACCGTGTTGAGGCCGGCGCGGCCGGCAAGGTCGGCGGCGACCGCCTCAAGTCCCTGGTCCTGAACGTCCCAGGGGTAGGTCCACATGGAAAGATGCATGGTCGGCTCCCGTCGAATCTGTCCAGTGTATAGAACATGTGTCCATAATAGTGTCCAGCCAGATTTTCAGCCGGATGGGCGGCCGCTTGCATTCCTGAGAGAAACTGAAGGCACTGCCCATCACATGGGATCATGTCGCATTCCGTTTCGCCGCCGCCAGCGGGCTTCGAAGCGCATCGGCGGCATTTTCGATGCATTGGATGTCGCGAACCGGAGGGATTCCTTGCAAGAGGCGGCGTAGCTTCGCGTCATTCCAGGGGCTTGCGCTGGCGCAGGCGGCCTGAAATATGCGCCGAGCCGTAAATTCGGCGGCAGACAAGGGGATCGCCGGTGCTTGCCCCCGCATCGGCCGAACGCGAGAACGAACCGATGAAAAGCCACGTCCTGACCGTATCCTGCCAATCGACCCGCGGCATCGTCGCCGCGATCACCGGCTACCTCGCCGAGAAGGGGTGTTACATCTCGGATTCGTCGCAGTTCGACGACCTAGAAACCGGCCTGTTCTTCATGCGCCTCACCTTCCTGTCTCAGGAAGGTGTGTCGGAGGAGGACATCAAGGCCGGCTTCGCGCCGGTCGGCAAGAAGTTCGCGATGACCTACCGCTTCAACGACAGCGACGAGCGCATGAAGGTGCTGCTGATGGTGTCGCGCTTCGGCCATTGCCTGAATGACCTGCTCTACCGCTGGAAGATCGGCGCGCTGCCGATCGACATCGTCGGCGTCGTGTCGAACCACTTCGACTACCAGAAGGTCATCGTCAACCACGACATCCCCTTCCACCACATCAAGGTGACGAAGGAGAACAAGCCGCAGGCCGAAGCGCGCCTGATGGAGGTGGTGGAACAGTCCGGCGCCGAACTGATCGTGCTCGCCCGCTACATGCAGGTTCTGTCGGATGCGGTGTGCAAGAAGATGTCGGGGCGGATCATCAACATTCACCACTCGTTCCTGCCGTCGTTCAAGGGCGCCAACCCGTACAAGCAGGCGTTCGAGCGTGGCGTGAAGCTGATCGGGGCGACGGCGCACTATGTCACCGAAGACCTCGACGAGGGTCCGATCATCGAGCAGGACGTTGCGCGCATCACGCATGCGCAGTCGGCGGAGGACTATGTCTCGATCGGCCGGGACGTGGAGAGCCAGGTTCTGGCGCGCGCCGTGCATGCCCACATCCACCACCGCACCTTCATGAACGGCAACAAGACCATCGTCTTCCCGCCGAGCCCGGGCTCGTATGCTTCGGAGCGCATGGGATAAAACAAAAAGGCCGGCGAAAACGCCGGCCTTTTCCTTTCAGGAAGCAACTGCCGTCAGAGGCCGAAGGCGTCCTTGAACTGGTACCACCAGGATCCGATGGTGGAATACTGGGCGCGGAACATGCGTCCGCCGGGGAAGGGGATCCAGGGCAGTTTCTCGAACTGGCTGAAGCGGGAGAGATCGCCATGGATCGCTTCGCTGAGGATGCGACCGAAGAGATGCGAGCCGGTGACGCCGTGGCCGCTGTAGCCATGGGCGAAATAGGTGTTCTTGCCGATCTTGCCCATCTGCGGCACGCGGGAGAAGGACAGCGCGAAATTGCCGCTCCAGGCATAGTCGATCTTCACGCCCTTCAGCGAGGGGAAGACCTTTTCGAGGTTCGGGCGGATTTTTGCGCGCACGTCGGCCGGGTCGGTGCCGCCATAGACGGTGCCGCCGCCGAAGATCATGCGCTTGTCCGCCGACAGGCGGAAATAATCGAGGATGTAGCGCACGTCCTCCACGCACATGTCGGAGGGGATCAGCGCGTCGGCGCGGTCGCCGAGCGGCTCGGTAGCGACCATCTGGGTCGAGACCGGCATGACGCGCGAGACGAGCTTCGGTACGACATGGCCGAGATAGGCGTTGCCGCAGATGACGGCGGTATTGGCGGTCACGCGGCCTTTGGCCGTATGGATGACGGGCTTCTCGGCTTCATGCTCGACGCGGATGACGGGCGACTGTTCGTAGATGACGCCGCCGAGCGATTCCAGCGCCTTCGCCTCGCCAAGCGTGAGGTTGAGCGGATGCATATGGCCGCCGGTCGTGTCCAGCATGCCGCCGATATAGGCGTCGGTGTCGACCAGTTTGCGGATGGCGGCCTTGTCCAGCATCTGGTGGTCGTCCATGCCGTAGCTTTTCCAGAGCGCCTTCTTGTGCTCGAGGTCCTTCATGTGGGCGGGCGTGTAGGCGGCGTAGATGTTGCCCTGCTTCATGTCGCAATCGATATCGTATTGCGAGACGATGCGGCGGATGATCTTGCCGCCCTCCTGCACGAGGCCGCCGACGAAGGCGCCGGCCTGATCGCCGTAACGGCGTTTGATCGTGTCGAGGCTGGCATTGAGACCGTTGACGATCTGGCCGCCGTTGCGGCCGGACGCGCCCCAGCCGATGCCGGCGCCCTCGACCATCACCACCTTGTAGCCCTTTTCGGCAAGATGGATGGCGGTGGACAGGCCGGAATAGCCGGCGCCGAGCACGGCGACGTCGGCGGTGACGGCGCCTTCGAGCACTTTGGGTGTGCGGACGATGTTGCGCGAGGCGGCGTAGTAGCTGTCGGGATAGGCGCCGTTGCCGGCATAGGACTGGGTGTTGGCCATCAGACGATTTCCAGATAGGCGCTGAATTCGAAGTCGGTCACCTGTTCGGCGAAGCCGGCGATTTCCTGCCGCTTGCAGGCGATCAGCATGGAGCGGAGATCCGCGTCAAAAATTTCCGAGACGATCGAGCCGTTCTCGAAGGCGGTGACGGCCGAGCCCCATTCCGAGGGGATGCGCGGCAGCTGCGAGAGATAGGCGCGGCCCGAGACGGGCGCCGGCGGTTCCCACTTGTTGCGGATGCCGACGAGGGCGGCACCCAGAATGGCGGCCATGACGAGGTACGGATTGGCATCCGCCCCGGCGACGCGGTGCTCGATGCGCCGCGCCTTGTTGCTGCCGCCGGGAATGCGGATGGCGGCCGTGCGGTTCTCGTAACCCCAGGAGACGGAGGTCGGCGCGTGCGTATCGGGGCGCAGGCGGCGGTAGGAGTTGAAGTGCGGTGCAAAGAGCAGCGTCGATTCCGCCATGCCGCGCGTAAGCCCCGCGACGGCATGTTTCATGATGTCGGATCCCTCGGGCGTGCCGTCGTCGAAGACGTTGTTGCCGTCCGCGTCGATCAGGCTGAAATGCATGTGCATGCCACTGCCCGAGCGCATGCCGTAGGGTTTTGCCATGAAGGTGGCGGCAAAACCGTGTTTGCGCGCGATCCCCTTGACGATGCGCTTGAAGAACAGCGCGTCGTCGGCGGCCTTCAACGGATCGTCGGAATGCATGAGGTTGATTTCGAACTGGCCGATGCCGTTTTCGGCGACGGCCGAATCCGCCGGTACGTTCTGCCGCTCGCATTCCGCATAGACGTCGGAGAAGAACTGGCCGAAATCGTCCAGCTCGTCGATGGAGAGGATGGCATCGGAATCGAGCCGCTTGCCGGTATAGGGCGAAATCGGCGGCTGGGCATGGTCGGGCTCGGCGTCGATCAGGTAGAATTCCATCTCGGAGGCGACGACGGGGCGAAGGCCGAGCTCGTGATACTGCCGCACGATGTTGGCGAGCGCCTGGCGGGGATCGGCGAGGAAGGGTTCGCCGCTCTCCTTGAACAGCCACAGCGGCACGACGGCCGACGGCTTCAGCGTCCAGCTGACGGGAAGCGCGCCGCGGCCGGTGGCCGCGCAGATGCCGTCCATGTCGCCTGACGCGAAGACGTGGCTGGAACCGACGATGTCCTCACCCCAGACGTCGACGCCGACGATGGAGAGCGGCATGCGGATGCCGCCCTTCAGGACCTTTTCCGCCTGCCCCACGGGCACGCGCTTGCCGCGCAGAATGCCGTTCAGGTCGCAGACGACGGCCTGAATGCTCTCTACGCCGTCGGCGGTGATCAGCCATTCGGAATCTTCGTTCAGAGCCATGGTTCCCTTCCATATCACATAATTATTTTTGTGATCACATTTTCAAAATATGCACACTTTCTTGTCGTGGGTCAAGCTGCTAGAACCTGTCACGAAGGATAGGGTAGCACCTTGCAGCCTTTCACAGGAGGGATGGATTGGGCAATTTGGCGCTGGAACCGATGGACCGGCCGGAAGGCATGACGACGCATGAATATGCGCATCGGCGGCTGCGCCAGGCGATCATGGTCGGCTCCATCAGGCCGGGCGAATCGCTGACCATCCGCGGTATTGCCGAAGCGATGGAATCGAGCCCCACACCGGTGCGCGAGGCGCTGCGCCGTCTGTCGTCCGAGGGCGCGCTGCGCGTGCTCGACAACCGCCGCATCATGGTGCCGCGCATGACGGCGGACCGCTTCAGCGAACTGGTTTCGCTGCGCTCCGTCCTGGAGCAGCATGCTGCCCGCCGCGCCGTGCCGCATATCACCGAACGCTGTATCGACCGGCTGGAAGAAGTCGACAGGGCGCAGGACGAGGCGATTTCCCGCAAGGACAATGCGACCGCGCTGCTCCTGAACCAGGAGTTCCATCGCACGCTCTATTCCGCCAATCCCGAGCAGGCGATTATTCCGATGGTGGAGAGCATCTGGCTCCAGCTCGGCCCCTTCCTCGGCATTGCCATGGAACATGTCGCGCAGCTCTATTTCGTCGATCGCCACCAGGAGGCGATCGCCGCACTTCGCAAGCGCGACGAGGATGCCGTGGCCGCGGCGATCAAGGCCGATATTTCCGAAGGGATCGGCGGCTTCGAACGCGCCGCCATCGAGAACCTGCTGCGGCTGGCCGGTCAGTAGGTCTCCTCGACGGCGACGGTGTCGCCGAGCGCGATCCGGCCTGTCGCAACGACCTTGGCGAGCACCCCGAATCCCCCGTCGCCGTGCCTGGCGATGGCGTGAAGCACATCCTTGTCGAAAGGCAGTCCGGGTTGCCCGAGCGCCGTGAAGGCGCAGCGTGTGCAAGGCTCCGTGATCTCGACGACGGCGGCGCCGATCAGAAGCCGTTTGCCGATGAACCGCTGCTCCACGAAATCGACCTCGCCGTCGCCGGTCTCGACGAGAATGTTGGGCCGGAAGCGCCTCGTGTCGACGATCGCCGCCGGCAACAATGCCTGCAGACGGGCGAGTGAGGCGGTGGTCAGGATATGCAGGGGGTCGCGTTCGTAGCGCGGTATCGCGTGGATTTCACCGAAGTGCTGGAACCGGACGGGAAAGGCCAGATGGTTCGATGCGGCCGCGTCGGCGGCGGGCGAGGGCACCCTATGCCAGGCGCTGCCGTCGGTGCTGATTTCAGGCCCGTCCGCGCCCATGCGGGCCTGAAGGCCTGGCGCGGGTCGCCATCGCCGTTCGCTCTCGGGGGCGGCAACCGCCATGCTGCCCGCATCGAAAAGGCCCCATTGCCGGTCGCCGGCAACGCCGGTGGCGTCGAGATCGATCAGGTCGAGCCGTTCGCCGGTCAGCGAACTGACGGGATAGCGCCAGAGCTCGCGTATGGTGCCATGCTGCATGCCGCTATCTTCCTCGTTCATTCGCCGCGAAGCTAGCGTTGCGTCCGCGGGCTGTCGAGCGGCCTGATGGCGCTTTGACGCAAGCAAGCGGCTTGCATCCCCCGTTCGGCCCATGCAATGGATCAGCGCATGTGAATGTGGAGTATGGGGCAGCACATGAAGACGGATGTCATTGTTCTCGGCGCGGGCGTGATCGGCATTTCGACCGCGATCCATCTGGCGCGGCGCGGCAAATCGGTGGTGCTGGTCGATCGTCGTGGCGCTGCCGAAGAGACGTCCTACGGCAATGCCGGTCTCATCCAGCGCGAGGGCGTCTTCCCCTACGGTTTCCCGCACGATTTCGGCGCGCTGTTCCGCTACGCGCTGAACAACACGATCGACGCGCATTATCACCCCTCGGCGATCCCGGGCATCATTCCCTTCCTTGCCCGCTACTGGTGGCATTCCGGCTTCCGCCAGCACCAGAGCATCGCGCATCTCTATGCGCCCCTCATCGAGAACTCGATTTCCGAACATGCCGACCTCATCGCCGCCTCCGGCGCCGAGGACCTCATCCGCAAGGATGGCTGGATGAAGGTTTTTCGCACGGAGAAGGCGCGCGATGCCGCCTATGCGGAGGCTGAAAAGCTCTCGGCCAATTTCGGCGTCAACCACCAGAAGCTGACGACGGCCGAGGTCACACAGGTGGAGCCCTCCATCCGTGCCGAGCTGACCGGCGGTTTGCGCTGGACCGACCCGTGGTCGATCCTCGATCCGCAGAGCCTGATGAAGCGCTATCTCGCCTATTTCCAGTCGCTCGGTGGCCAGCTGAAGTCGGGTGACGCCGCGACCATCGAACATGTGCTGGAAGGCGAGGGCTGGCGTATCGCAACGCCGGAGGGTCCGTTGGAAGGCAAGGAAGTCGTGGTCGCGCTCGGCCCCTGGGCCGACACGGTGACGCGCAAGCTCGGCTACCGTTTCCCGCTTGCCGTCAAGCGTGGCTACCACATGCACTACGGCGCGGAAGAGGGCGCGACGCTCAACAACTGGGTGCTCGATGCCGAGCGCGGCTATTTCCTGGCCCCCATGCAGCGCGGCATTCGCCTCACCACCGGCGCCGAATTCGCCAGGCGCGATACGCGCAAGACGCCGGTGCAGCTGCGCCGCGCGGAAAAGGTCGCCCGCGAATTCTTCCCGCTCGCGGAGCGCCGCGACGAGGAGCCGTGGATGGGGTGCCGTCCCTGCACGCCGGATATGATGCCCGTCATCGGCAAGGCCCCGCGCCATTCCGGCCTCTGGTTCGCTTTCGGCCATGCCCATCACGGCATGACGCTGGGCCCGATCACCGGCCGCGTGCTGGCGGAAAAGATGCTGGGCGAGCGCACCGTGATCAATATCGGGCCCTATCGGCCGGAGCGCTTCATCGCCTGATAAGCGCAGGCCTGTCGCCAAACTCTTTCCCTTTCCGGGGAACATGCGCTAAGGGCATCAGCCATGACCATACCGGCCCTGGCAGATCAGACCTTCGTCGTCCTTCTCGGCGGCGCGCTTGCGGTGACGCCGCGCGTGCGGGCCGATATTTTTGGCGCGCGCTTCGTGGCCGCCGATGGAGGAATGCGGCATGCGGCGGCGCTGCGCGTCACGCCGGAAATCTGGGTCGGGGATTTCGATTCTACGTCGCAGGAGCTTATCGCCGCCTGGCCGGGCGTTGAGCGCCAGCCCTATCCCGTCGCCAAGAACGAGACCGATGGGGCAATCGCCGTGTCGGTCGCCGTCGAACGCGGTGCGCGCGAGATCGTGCTGGCGGGCGCGCTGGGGGGCGAGCGCAGCGACCATGCGCTGATGCACCTTCTCCATGCGGTGTCGCTGGCGCAGGAAGGCCTGGCGGTAAAGCTCACCTCGGGCGAGGAGGAGGCCTGGCCAGTGCTGCCGGGCAGCCAGGAGGTCGACCTGCCGAAGGGCAGCCTGTTTTCCATCCTCGGCCTCTCGCCGCTTGAGGGCCTGTTCATCGGCAACGTGCGCTATCCGCTCAACGATTTTTCGTTGCCCTTCGGCGCATCGCGTACCATCTCCAATGTCGCGGAAGGCCCGATCCGTCTTTCGCTTGCCTCCGGCCGCGCGATCCTGATTGCCCGGCCCTATGACCTTTCAGGAGCCTGACCCTTGGCACCGCCCATTCTCAAACTCGACGACATCTTCCTGAGCTTCGGCGGCACGCCGCTGCTTGCCGGTGCGAGCCTCCAGGTGGAGCCCGGCGACCGCATCTGCCTTGTCGGCCGCAACGGCTCGGGCAAGTCGACGCTGATGAAGATCGCCGCCGGCCTCGCCGAAGCACAGTCGGGCGAAGTCTTCCGCCACCCCTCGGCCACCATCCGCTACCTGAACCAGGCGCCGGATTTCGACGGTTACGACACGGTCGCGGCCTACGCGGAAGCCGGCCTCGGTCCCAGCGACGACCCGTATCGCGTCACCTACCTGCTCGAACATCTCGGCCTCGACGGCACGGAAGACCCCAAGTCGCTTTCGGGTGGTGAAGCCCGCCGCGCGGCCCTTGCCCGCGTCATGGCGCCGGAGCCGGACATTCTTCTGCTCGACGAGCCGACCAACCATCTCGACCTGCCGACCATCGAATGGCTGGAAGGCGAGTTGCAATCGACCCGTTCGGCGCTTGTCGTCATCTCGCACGACCGTCGTTTCCTCGAAAAGGTTTCGAACGCCACCGTCTGGCTCGACCGCGGCCAGTCGCGCCGGCTCAACCGGGGTTTTGGCCATTTCGAAGCGTGGCGGGACGAGGTGCTGGAGGCCGAAGAGCTGGAACAGCACAAGCTCGGCAAGTCGATCGAGCGCGAGGAGCACTGGCTGCGCTACGGCGTGACGGCGCGGCGCAAGCGCAACATGCGCCGCCTCGGCGCGCTGCATGACCTGCGCTCGCGCTATCGCGGCCACAAGGGTCCGCAGGGCAGCGTGCAGGCCAGCGCCTCCGACGCCCAGGAATCCGGCAAGCTGGTGATCGAAGCCGAAAAGATCACCAAGAACTACGGCGAACGCGTCATCGTCGCGCCCTTCTCGATCCGCGTGCACCGCGGCGACTGCATCGGTCTCGTCGGCCCGAACGGTGCGGGCAAGACGACCCTGCTCAAGATGCTAACCGGCCAGCTCGCACCCGACAGCGGCACGGTAAAACTCGGCACCAATCTCGAGATCGCCACGCTCGATCAGCGCCGCGAGGACCTGAACCTCGACGACACACTCGCCCACTACCTCACCGACGGGCGCGGCGAGAACCTCCTCGTCAATGGCGAGCAGCGTCACGTCACCGGCTACATGAAGGAATTCCTTTTTCAGCCGGAACAGTCCCGCACGCCGATCCGCAACCTTTCGGGCGGCGAGCGCGCCCGGCTGATGCTGGCGCGCATCCTGTCGCGTCCGACCAACCTGCTCATCCTCGACGAACCGACCAACGATCTCGATATCGAGACGCTGGATCTCTTGCAGGAAATCGTGGCCGGTTTTGCCGGCACGGTGCTGCTCGTCAGCCACGACCGCGACTTCCTCGACCGTACCGTCACGTCCACCATCGCGCCCGCCGATCCGGAAAACCCGGACGGACGCTGGATCGAATATGCCGGCGGCTACACGGATATGATGGCGCAGCGCCGCGGCGCCATCGAAGAAAAGCGCAGGGCCGAAAAGGCCGAGAAGGCACGGGTAGCCGAGGCATCGCCCGCCGCAGCGCCGACGGACGGCAAGGCCAAGGGCAAGCTTTCCTACAAGCAGAAATTCGCCCTCGAAAACCTTCCGAAGGAGATGGAGAAGGCGGAAAAGGAGATCGCGGCCCGCGAGGCCAGGATGGCCGATCCGAACCTCTTCACCAAGGAGCCCGCCACCTTCAACAAACTCGCCGCGGAGATGGAAAAGCTGCGCGCCTCGCTGACGAAAATGGAAGAGGAATGGCTGGAACTGGAGATGCTGCGGGAGGAACTCGAGGGCTGACGCCGAGCCTTTCGAGGCTTGTTCCATCCGAAACAGCGCGGTCGGCAATGGCATGGGATAGTCGGGTCATTGGATGAGAGGAGCTCATCCTGCAACCCGAAAGAGATCAGGAGCCTCCCATGCGCAAGTTCATCATTTCCGCCGTCGTCGCCGTCGTCGCCGCCGTTTCCTTCGCCGCTCCGTCGGAGGCCGGCTATTACGGCTACAAGAGCTACGGCCATGGCCACAAGCACCATGGCTACAAGAAGCACTACAGCTACAAGAAGCACTATGGCGGCCATTACGGCTACAAGAAGCATCACGGCGGCCACTATGGCTACAAGAGCTACGGCTACGGTCACAACAACTATGGCTACAGCAGCTATTACGGATCTTACTGAGCCATAGCCTCCGATGAAAACCAGGACCCGGATGCCCACCGCATCCGGGTCTTGCCGCATAAGGCGCATGGATTGATTCGTCGGCGGAGTGGCGCTATTTAAGGCACTCGTGGTGATTTGGCCGGCCGGCTTGCAGCCACGTTAAACAAGTCGCTAAAGGGCCGCGCGAGGAAGACCCTTACGTGGACCGGTTGCGACATCGTTGCGGCCGGTTTTGTTTTGGATCGAGTTGAGACATGCCCATCAAGATTCCCGATACGCTCCCCGCCTTCGAAACCCTCGTTCACGAGGGTGTCCGGGTGATGACCGAAACGATGGCGATCCGGCAGGATATCCGCCCGTTGCAGATCGGGCTTCTCAACCTCATGCCGAACAAGATCAAGACGGAGGTGCAGATGGCGCGCCTCGTCGGCGCGTCGCCTTTGCAGGTGGAGCTGTCGCTGGTGCGCGTCGGCGGTCACCGTGCGAAAAACACCTCGGAAGATCACCTGCTTGCCTTCTACGATACGTGGGAGGAGGTGAAGCACCGCAAGTTCGACGGCTTCATCATCACGGGCGCCCCGGTGGAGACGCTCGACTATGAGGACGTCACCTACTGGAACGAGATGAAGCGGATCCTCGACTGGACCGAGACCAACGTGCATTCCACGCTGAATGTCTGCTGGGGCGCGATGGCGGCGATCTACCATTTCCATGGCGTGCCGAAGCGCACGCTCGACGAAAAGGCTTTCGGGGTTTACCGGCACCATAACCGCAAGCCTTCGTCCGTCTATCTCAATGGTTTTTCCGACGATTTCGAAGTGCCCGTGTCGCGCTGGACCGAAATCCGCCCGGAGGATATCCGTGCCGTGCAGGACCTCAACATCCTACTGGATTCCGACGAGACGGGCGTCTGCCTCGTGCAGGAAAAGGCCGGCAACCGGCTCTACATCTTCAACCATGTCGAATATGATTCGACCTCGCTCGCCGACGAATATTTCCGGGACGTCTCGGCCGGCGTGCCGATCAAGCTGCCGAAGAACTATTTCCCGCACAACGACCCGGCGCTGCCGCCGCAGAACCGCTGGCGCGGCCATGCCCACCTGCTCTTCGGCAACTGGATCAACGAAATCTACCAGACCACACCATACGACCTCGACAAGATCGGAACGGGAGCCTGAACATGAACCGCGTCGTCATTCGCCCGCTGCACAAGGATGATGAAGGCGAATGGCGCCGCCTGTGGACCGCCTATCTCGCCTTCTACGAGACGGTGCTGCCGGAAGAGATTTTCGCCAGCACCTTCGCCCGCCTGACCGGCGCGGTGGCCGAGGGCGAGTATCGCGGCCTCCTCGCCACGCTCGACGGCAAGCCCGTCGGCCTGGCGCATTATCTCTTCCACCGCTCCTGCTGGACGACAGGCAATGTCTGTTACCTGCAGGATCTCTTTGCCGATCCCGATGTCCGCGGCAGCGGCATCGGCCGCGCGCTGATCGAGGGTGTCTATGCCAAGGCGAAAGAGGCGGGTTCGCCCGAGGTCTACTGGATGACGCAGGAGTTCAACGCCACCGCGCGCACGCTCTATGACCGCATCGCCGACAAGACGCCCTTCATCGTCTATCAGAAGAACTTCTGATGGATTTTTAAAAAGTATGACTTTTCTGTTGCGACCGGCAGGAAATTGAAGCAGGTTGCCGCGCTGTGAAAAGGCCGGCGGAGGAGACGCAAGCGTGGGTCAGGAACAG
This sequence comes from Shinella sp. CPCC 101442, assembly GCF_024704725.1. GTDB lineage: Bacteria > Pseudomonadota > Alphaproteobacteria > Rhizobiales > Rhizobiaceae > Shinella. The sequence goes on from NZ_JALIQS010000006.1 coordinate 110,944, forward strand.
GATATCTTCGGTCGGCTGGTTTCAGGTGAAGCGGTGGAGCGCATCACGCTATCAGGCGGCGGGCTGACAGCCCATGTCCTGACCTGGGGCGCCGTCATCCAGGACCTTCGGCTCGAGGGCCACGATGCGCCGCTCGTGCTCGGCTTCGAAGACCTGCCGTCCTATCTCGATCATTCCCCGTTCTTCGGCGCGACGCCCGGCCGCTGCGCCAACCGCATCGGCGGCGGCCGTTTTGCGATCGATGGCACAGAATACCAGCTGGAATGCAACGAGCGCGGCATCACGCATCTGCATGGCGGCAGCGACGGCACCGGCCGGCAGAACTGGCGGATCACGGCACGGGGCGCTGATTTCGTCACCCTCACGCTCACCGATCCCGACGGCCGCGCCGGCTATCCCGGCAATTGCGCGATCGCCTGCACCTACCGGCTGCCGGGCGACGGCACCCTCTCCGTCAGCTATGAGGCGGCCACGGACGCGCCGACGCCGGTCAATCTTTGCCAGCACAGCTATTTCATCCTCGATGGCGGTGCGGACGCGCTCGGCCACCAGGCTCGCCTTGCTGCCGAGCATTACCTGCCCGTCGACGAGAACCTTATCCCGACCGGCGAGGTTCGCCCCGTCACCGGCACGCCGTTCGATCTGAGGGCGTGGACCCCTCTCGCCCGCCAGACGGAAAAGGGCGGCGTCGCTTTCGACCACAATTTCTGCCTGTCGCCGGAGCGGGTGGCGAAGCGCCATGTCGCGGAAGTCCGCAGCCCCCTCTCGGGTGTCTCGCTTGACGTGCTGACCACCGAGCCGGGTGTGCAGTTCTATACCGGCTCGAAGGTGGGTCCTGCCGTTCCGGGTCTTGAAGGCCGGCGCTACGGTGCTTTTGCCGGCTTCTGCCTGGAAACGCAGATCTGGCCGGATGCCGTCAACCACGCCGGGTTCCCCAAGGCGGTCCTGCGTCCCGGTGAAACGTTGCGGCAGGAGACGGACTACGTCTTCCGCAAGGCCTGACGGGCGGTTTCGCATCCCCCAAAGGCAGTTGACGAAACGCAAGAGAATCGAAACTTTTGTGCCGCACAACGCCCCCATGGACCCGGAATGATGCCGGGTTGTGCGGGATGAACGCGCCAGGACAGCGCCGTCGCCCCAGGGGACTTCTGTCCATGAAAATCTCGGATCTTTCCATTTCCCGCAAGGTCGGCCTGCTCGTGCTGCTGATGGGCATTGCCGCCGGCACCATCGCCACCGTCGGCAGCCGTGGCCTTACCTCGCTCGGCGGCGCACTGCAGGACACCGGCGCGCGCGAAGAGGTGGCCCGTGAAGCCATGGATCTGCGTATCGACGTCATCGCCATCAGCCGCATGACCTATCAGCTGGCGCTGGCGCCGGAAAAGGCCGCCGATTTTGCCGCCGAGACGGACAAGCGCTCGGGGGAAATGCTCGACCGTCTGCCAAGGATCGCCTCGACGGCCGATGCCAACGAGCAGAAGCTGCTCGACGGCGTGCGCGCCGCCTTGACACCCTATTTCGACGACATCCGCGCGATGGTCGCCGTCGCCGCGCAGAAGGGCGACGATCGCGCCGCCATTCTGGCCGCGCTCGACAAGGCGCTGGAGGGCCAGAAGGCCGTCACCGCCGCTCTCAAGGGATACACGACCTATTCGGCCGAAACGCTCTCGCAATCGCGCGCTACCGCGATCTCCCGCTCGACGACGACGCAGGTCCTGCTGCTTGCCACCGCGTTCGTCTGCATCGTCGCCGGCATGCTGTTCAGCATGCTGTTGGCCCGCAAGGGCATCGTGCGCCCGATCCAGCTTCTGACCGGCGTGATGTCGAACCTTGCCGGCGGCAAGCTCGACGACACGATCCCCTGCACCGAGCGCAAGGACGAGATCGGCGCCATGGCCCGCACGCTCGACGTCTTCCGCGCCAATGAGATGCAGATGCGCGAGATGGAGGCGCAGGAAGCGGTCCTGCAGGCGCAGAGCAAGGATCTTCAGTCGAACATCAGCGCGATCGTCGCGGCCGCCGCGGCCGGCGACTTTTCGCGCCGTATCACCAAGGCCTATGAGGACGAGGATCTGCGCCGCTTCGCCACGGGCGTCAACGAACTGGTGCAGAATGTCGACCGCGGTGTCAGCGAAGTGCGCCGCGTCATCGCCTCGCTTTCCCATGCGGACCTGACGCAGGAAATGACCGGCCATTTCCAGGGCGATTTCGCAGAGCTGCAAGCCAACGTCAACGGCGCCATGCAGACGCTGCGCAGCACGATGGGCGGCATCCTCGCCACCGCCGGCACGATCACAGGCAATTCCCGCGAACTCTCGACCGCCGCCGACCAGCTCGCTCACCGCACGGAGCAGCAGGCCGCCTCGCTCGAGGAAACGGCCGCCGCGCTCGAGGAAATCACCACCACGGTCAAGACCTCCACCACGCGCGCTATCGAAGCCTCTGAAATCGTGCGCGAGACCAAGGAAAGCGCGGAAAGATCCGGCGACATCGTCAACAGCGCCATCGAGGCCATGGGCCGCATCGAGCAGTCTTCGCAGAAGATCGGCCAGATCATCTCCGTCATCGACGAAATCGCCTTCCAGACGAACCTTCTGGCGCTCAATGCCGGTGTGGAAGCGGCCCGCGCCGGCGAAGCCGGCCGCGGCTTTGCCGTTGTCGCCCAGGAAGTGCGCGAGCTCGCCCAGCGCTCGGCCAATGCTGCCAAGGAGATCAAGACACTGATCAATGCCTCGGCCGGCGAAGTGAAGGGCGGCGTCTCGCTGGTTCTCTCGACCGGCGATGTGCTCTCGGACATCAAGGATCTCGTCAACCGCGTCAACGACCACGTCGTCGCGATCACCCGTGCGGCCCAGGAACAGTCGGCGGCGCTTGGTGAAATCAACACGGCGGTCAACCAGATGGACCAGATGACCCAGCAGAACGCCGCGATGGTGGAGGAAACCACCGCCGCCAGCCAGGTTCTCGCCAGCGAAGCGGCCCAGCTTCAGGTCGCACTCTCGCAGTTCCACATCGCCGAGGGACGCGGGCAGTTTGTGCCGCAGCGCCGGGCTGCCTGAGGCTCCTGCAGGACATGTTGAAGGGCCGGCGGCCGGAACCGGTCGCCGGCCCTTCTTCCCTTTGGATCAGAACGATGCCTTGAGACTGCGCTGGAGCGCGTCGACGATCAGCCGCTTCAGCTCGGCGTGGATGTCGCCGCGAGTGCGGCTGCCCGGGTCGTCGCAGATCGGATCGACTTCGCCCACCGATTTCAGCAACGCGGCGCTGCCCTCCTTACACTCCGGCAGGAAGCTGAAATGCACGGCGTCCGCCACCGTCGCATAACGCGCCTGGGGGATGTGTGCGGCAAGCGTGTCCGAAATCACTGCCTCGGGGATCGTATCCGGATTGCCGAGATTGATGAGGCTGATCGGGATGTCGATCGCCTTCAGGCTTTCCGCGACATAGGCCTGGGCCAGCCCGGGATCCACCGCGACCACCGAGCGCACCCGCGGATCGCGGTTCGACTGTTCGAAGCGGGCCTTGTCGAGTTTGCGCAGGTCGACCTTTTCCACCGCGACCGGCATATCGTCGACATAACCCCGACGGCCGGCAAACCAGGCGCAGTCCCACTTGCCATAGTCATCGCAGTAGCGGGCATAGGTTTCGAGATCGGCCCGCGCGCCGCCGATTTCCATCGCCGCAGCCCCGCCGAGGGAAAAGCCGACGACGCCGATGCGCGTCGTGTCGATCGCGGAACTCCAGCCGGCATCCGTCGAAAACCGGTCGATCAGGGCGGAGAGATCGGCGGTCCGCTCCCAGATCTTCGGCGTTGCCGCCGGTGTCGAATCGCCGCTCGTCGTGCCGGGATGGTTTGGCCCGGCAACGACGAAACCGGCTTCGGCCAGCGCTGTCGCCAACCAGCTCATGCCCTCGATGCGTCCGCCCGAACCATGCGAGAAGAGCACCAGCGGAAAATCTCCTTCGGCGATGGGCGCATCCCTGAGCGCCGGCGCGCCCTCGAACAGCCTGTTGTCGCCGACAAGGCCCGGCGTGCCGCCGCCCGTCGCCGGATACCAGACGGTGACCGCGATATCGTGCCCGCGCTCCGGCGCGAAAACAGCGATCGTGCGAACGCCGACCTCGGTGGCATGGGCCGATGGGATGGCTGCGCTGGCAAGGAGAAGGGCGGAAAAAAGAGGAAGGATGGGCATGGAGACCTCGTTTGCTTGTCTTTGGCGGGGAAACCCTCGCCGCAACGGCCTCCCGTCGCGTCCTGGATCGTGTTTGAGGTCGCCCTCGATCGCGATCCGGATCATGATGTCCCCAACATCAATCGTTCCGTGCCTGCCGTGCTCTTCATTCCCTTACCCTTCGTCATCGCCCTGTTCCTCCTTCCGCGCTTCGTCGCGCTGCTGCGCCAGCAGGAGGGCGGCAACCGGCCGTTTCTCGCCCTGATCGGGCTCTGCATCGCGCAGTCGCTCGCCGCCGGCCTGCGCTGGGGATATGACGTGGAGGCCATGAGGTTCGTCCTGCCCGTGCTGGCCGGCGGTCTGCCGCCGCTGGTTCTGGCGAGTTTTCAAAGCCTTATTCATCGCGATCGGGCCCAAGTTCCCGGGCTGAACGCCACGCCGCCGCTGGTCATTCTGGCCCTGGTGTTGCTGGCACCCGGGTTGATCGACGGTGCGCTCGTCGTCATCTTCGTCGGCTATGCCATGATCCTGTTGAGGCTCGCTTATGCCGGTCCCGACGGGCTGGACGAGGCACGGCTCGATGGCGCCGCCGGGGCACACAAGGCCCTCCTGATCGCCGCGGGCGCGCTTTGCGTTTCGGCGTCGTTCGACATCGTCGTGCTTCTGGCGTTCGAGTGGAGCCAGGGCAAGAACGTGCCGATGATCGTCAGCAACGCCAACCTGCTCGGTATTCTCCTCGTCGGCCTCACCGCGACGGTCGCAGCGCGCGCCCGCGTACCGTCGTTGCCCTCGGAGGAAACGGAAGAGGACTTCGCGACGGCCGAGCGGGATCGTGACGTGCTGGCGCGCATCGATCGGCTGCTTGCGGATCAGAAGCTGTTTCGCGACGACACGCTGACGCTCGGGCGTCTCGCCCGGCGAGCAGGCGTGCCGGCGCGGCAGATTTCCGGCGCGATCAATCGCCTCGCCGGCAAGAACGTCTCGCAATACATCAATGATTTTCGCATCACGGAGGCCTGCCGGCTGCTGCGCGAGACCGACATGCCCGTGACGTCGGCCATGCTCGAATCAGGTTTTCAGACCAAATCGAACTTCAACCGCGAATTCCGCCGCGTCACCGCCCAAAGCCCGGCGACCTGGCGCGCGGAAAACCGATCGCCACCGAGGGAGTAATCGCCGATACAAAGGCCAAAACGCACAAAAGCCCCGGTGAACCAAGGCTTTGAAACTTTTGAGAGAATGGAGCGGGTGAGGCGATTCGAACGCCCGACCCCAACCTTGGCAAGGTTGTGCTCTACCCCTGAGCTACACCCGCTCATTTCGACGGCCTGGGGTAGATCGCTTGGCCGAAGGTCGCTGCGTTGCGGCGACGGGCGGTATATGGCCCAAGGCCTTTTAAAAGGCAACAGGGAAATGCCGGATTTTGGAGAAAAAATTGCGAAGGCTTTCAAAGGGCCGGATTTTCAGGCGGTTGCGCTCGGGGCATCGAAGCCCTATCAGCGGGCAGGAGCAAATCACGCCGGGAATGATCACATGAGCGATACGCAGCCGAAGACCGACAAGGACCTTTTCCAGTTTCTCGACGGGCTCGGCATCGTCCATGCGACCAAGGAGCATGCGCCGGTCTTCACGGTCGCCGAATCGGTAGCGTTGCGCGACGAGATTCCCGGCGGCCATACGAAGAACTTGTTCGTGAAGGACAAGAAGGACAATTATTTCCTGATGACCGTCGAGGAGCACGCGACCGTCGACCTGAAGACGATCCATACCGTCATCGGTGCTGCAAGCCGCGTGTCCTTCGGCAAGCCGGAGAAGCTGATGGAATATCTCGGCGTCATTCCCGGTGCCGTCACGGCTTTCGGGGTCCTCAACGATGCCGAAGGCAAGGTGAAGATGATCGTCGATGCCGACCTGATGGTCTTCGATACGATCAACTGCCATCCGTTGCGCAACGACGCGACGACCTCGATCGGCTCGAAGGACCTCCTGCGCTTCATCGAGGCGACGGGACATGAACCGCTTGTCTTGAAAGTTACGGCCTGACATACGATTTTCAGCGCAGACACGTGATTTGGGCGCCCGGCGCCACAGGAGAGACCATGAGTGCAGGCGAAAACCCCTATGCATCGTCCTATGGCGGGCAGATGAACGTTTCGGCGAGCTATGGCGGCGCGGCACCGGCGGATGAGCTGATCAAGGACACGTCGACGGCGAACTTTACCCGCGACGTGCTGGAGGCTTCGCGCCAGCAGCCCGTTCTCGTCGACTTCTGGGCGCCCTGGTGCGGCCCCTGCAAGCAGCTCCAGCCGATCATCGAGAAGGTCGTGCGCGAGGGTGCCGGCCGCGTAAAGCTCGTCAAGCTCAATATCGACGACCACCCGTCCATTCCCGGCCAGCTCGGCATCCAGTCTATTCCCGCCGTGATCGCCTTCGTCGGCGGCCGGCCGGTCGATGGCTTCATGGGCGCGGTGCCGGAAAGCCAGATCCGGGAGTTCATCGACAAGATCGCCGGCCCGGCGGGCGCCGACGAGAAGGCCGAGATCGAAGCGCTGCTCACGGAAGCGAAAACCCTGTTCGACGCGGGCGACATCGACGGTGCGGCCAATCTCTACGGCGCGCTGCTGCAGGCCGATCCCGAAAACGCGTCGGCGCTTGCGGGTATTGCCGAATGCATGATCGCCGTCGGTCAGCCGGAAAATGCCCGCCAGGCGCTGACGGGCCTGCCGGAAGAGGTCGCTGCCGACCCCGCTATTGCCGCCGTCCTCAAAAAACTCGACCAGATCGAGGAGGCGCGCAAGCTCGGCGACCCCGCGGCGCTCGAACAGGCCCTGGCGCTCAACCCGGACGACCACGCGGCGCGGCTCAATCTTGCGAAAATCCGCAATGTCGAGGGCGATCGGCAGGCGGCGGCCGAGCATCTGCTCTTCATCATGAAGCGTGACCGCACCTTCGACGATGACGGTGCGCGCCGTGAATTGCTGCAGTTCTTCGACGTCTGGGGACCGAAGGACCCGGCGACGATTTCTGCCCGTCGCAGGTTGTCGTCGATCCTGTTTTCCTGAGGTTTTTTGCCCGCGGGTGCGACGGCATCCCTTGAGAAACGGCGCGCCTACACCACATTCGCAAAAGGCGCGTCGGCAAGGGGCCGGGACGGGGCATCCAGACGCAGCACCGCGCCGCGGAATGGGAAGGCAATGCCATGCATGTGGGAAATGCGCGCTATCTGAAGCCGACGGACCTGCCGGAGACCATCCCCGTCTTTCCGCTGACGGGTGCGCTTCTCCTGCCCGGCGGTCAGCTGCCGCTCAATATCTTCGAGCCGCGCTATCTTTCCATGTTCGACGATGCGCTCGCCTCGCATCGGCTGATCGGCATGGTGCAGCCGGTTTTCGGCGAGCACCGCGCAGACGAGATCGGCCACGACAGCGCGGCCCTGTGCAAGGTCGGCTGCATCGGCCGTATAACCTCGTTTGCGGAGACCGGTGACGGGCGTTATGTCGTTTCGCTCACCGGTGTGTGCCGCTATCGCCTTCTGGAGGAAGCCTCCAGCGCGAAATCCTACCGCAGCTTCCGCATCGCCCCCTTCATCGGCGACCTGACGGTGCAGGACGACGAGACGAGTGTCGATCGGGATGCGCTGCTCGCCGCCTTCAAGGCCTATCTCGACGCCAACAAGCTGGAGGCGGACTGGGAGAGCGTGGAGCGCGCCAGCAACACGACGCTGGTCAATTCGATGGCGATGATGTCGCCCTACGGCCCAGCGGAAAAGCAGGCGCTTTTGGAAGCGCCCGACCTGAAGACGCGTGCCGAAACGCTGATCGCCATTACCGAGATCGTGCTTGCCCGTGCCTATGGCGACGTCGATACGCGGCTGCAGTAGGAGAAGCCGATGGACGAAAGCACCAGCCGGGTCGCCCCGAAACTGCTCGAACTGCTCGTCTGTCCGCTAACCAAGGGCCGGCTGACCTATGACGCCAAGGCCGGCGAGCTGATTTCCGAAAAGGCCAGGCTTGCCTATCCGATCCGCGACGGCATTCCGATCATGCTGATCTCGGAAGCACGCGAGATCAAGGACTAGATCCGCTGCCCCACCAGCATGCGCGGGTGCCCGCCGCCGGTGGTGCCTTCGGCCTGCCGGATGAAGAAGGATTTGAGGCCCGGCAGGCGATCGACGACGCCGAGGCCGATATCGCGCAAGACGCGGATCGGCGTTACGTCGTTGGAGAACAGGCGGTTCAGCACATCCGTCGTGATGCCCATGCGCACCGTGTCGAAGCGGCGCCAGCTCTCGTAGCGCTCCAGGACCGAGACGGCGCCGATATCGAGGCCGAGGCGGTCGGCCTCGACGATGGTTTCGGCAAGGGCCGCCACATCCTTGAAGCCGAGATTGAGGCCCTGGCCGGAAATCGGGTGGATGCCGTGCGCCGCGTCTCCCGCAAGCGCAAAGCGGGGAGCGATGAAGGCGCGGGCAAGCGTCAGGCCGAGCGGGAAGGCGCGGCGACCGCCGATGGCCTTCAGTGCGCCCAGCTTGTGGCCGAAGCGGCGCTCCAGTTCCTCCTCGAAGACGAGGTCGTCGCTCTCGACGAGGCGGCGGGCGTCCTCCGTGCGCTCGGTCCAGACGAGCGACGAGCGGTTTCCGGTCAGCGGCAGCGTGGCGAAGGGGCCGGCGGGCAGGAAGTGTTCTTCGGCCGTGCCGTCATGCGGGCGCTCGTGCTCGACGGTCGTGACGATGCCGGACTGGCCGTAGTCGAAGCGCACGGTCTTGATGCCGGCCATGTCGCGCAGTTTCGAGCGTACGCCGTCGCAGGCGACGAGCAGGCGGGTTTGGCGCACGGAACCATCGGAAAGGGTCACCGTGGTCGCGTGCTGGCCGGTCGCAAAACCGTCGGCGGAGGTGGACCAGTGAATAGGAATGCCGAGCAGTTCGGCCTGACGGAGCAGGCTGCCGGTCATGGCGCGGTTGGGCACCATATGGGCGAAGGGTTGGCCGTCGTCGCCGGAACCGGCGCCTTCAAAGGTCAGGAAGACGGGGCGAACGGGATCGGCAGTGCGCGAATCGGTGATGACCATGCGGCGGATCGGCTCGGCCTCGGCGGCGATCTCGTTCCACACGCCGAGCACGTCGAGCAGGTTGCGGGCAGCCGCGACGATCGCCGAAGCGCGCTCGTCCTTCTGCCAGGCGTGGCCGGGCGCGCCATCGACGACCTCGACGGCCAGGTGCGGTGCGGCCTTCTTGACGGCGACAGCCAGCGACAAGCCGACATAACCGCCGCCGGCGACGAGAACATCGAGCATGGGGGCGTCAGGCTTGGTCGCGTCTGTCATGGTCTATTCCTCGCCGCTTGAGGTCTTCTTTCCCCCTATATAGAGGAGGAGAGACTGCTTTCCTACCTCGGGCCTAGTTTCGGAGCCACGTCCAAATGTCGCGCCATCACCCCAAGAACCCCGCCATGGACCTTCTTCTCGAAACGCTCGATCTCGAGCGGCTGGAGGCGCGTCTCTTCCGCGGCCAGAGCCCGCAGGTCGGCTGGCAGCGGGTGTTCGGCGGGCAGGTGATCGGTCAGGCGCTGGTTGCGGCAACGCGAACGGTGGAGCAAGAGAACCGCTTCGCGCACTCCCTGCACGCCTATTTCGTGCGGCCCGGCGATCCTTCGGTGCCGATCATCTATGACGTGGAAAACATCCGTGACGGCGGGTCCTTCGCCACGCGACGCGTCACCGCCATCCAGCATGGCAAGCCGATCTATTTCATGACCGCCTCCTTTCAGGACGACGAGGACGGTCTGGAGCACCAGGCGCCGATGCCCGATGTGCCGGCGCCGGAAAAGCTGCTTGGCGAGGCGGATCTCAAGGAGCAATTCCTGACGCAGGCGCCGTCGCACATCCGCGCCTATTGGGAGCGCCCCCGGCCGATCGAGCTGCGCCCGGTCTCGCTGACCCATTATTTCTCGGCGGAGAAGCTGGAGCCGAGCCAGGATATCTGGGTGCGCACGACAGGGCCGGTGCCGGCCGAGCGCCATCTGCAAGCCGCCGTGCTCGCCTATCTCTCCGACATGACGCTGCTCGATACCTCGCTCTTCGCACATGGTACCTCGGTGCTCGATCGCTCGTTGCAGGTCGCGAGCCTCGACCACGCCATGTGGTTCCACCGCCCGCCCGTTCTCGATGACTGGCTGCTCTACAGCCAGGACAGCCCCTCGGCGTTTGGCGGCCGCGGCATGACGCGTGGCGCAATTTTCAGCCGTTCCGGTACCCTCCTTGCCTCGGTCGCCCAGGAAGGGTTGATTCGGAAAAAGGCAACTGACTAAACTTTAATCATAATACTATTATCGCCTATTTTTTGATCTTCTGGAGTGGTGATTTTTTGCACCGCACCATCAATGTCATTTTTATCGATTTAAATTCAGCGTCTTAGTCAAGGCGTTCGAATCTGGCACGCCCCTTGAATGTGTAGGTCTCAGTCGTTGCATCTGCAAACGGCGAGGAGAGATGGCCCCGGCTGGGGACAAGCACGAAGGATGGGAATCCAGATGAAAATCGTAATGGCCATTATCAAGCCGTTCAAACTCGATGAGGTGCGCGAAGCCCTCACTGCCGTTGGCATCCAGGGCCTGACCGTGACCGAAGTGAAGGGTTACGGCCGCCAGAAGGGCCACACGGAAATCTACCGCGGCACGGAATATGCCGTCAGCTTCCTGCCCAAACTGAAGATCGAGATCGCCGTGCCGGGCGACGTCGTCGACAAGGCCGTCGAAGCGATCGCGGGTGCGGCCAAGACGGGCCAGATCGGTGACGGCAAGATCTTCGTCTACGCCATCGACCACGCCATGCGCATCCGCACCGGCGAAACCGATTCCGAAGCGCTCTAAGCAAACGGCCTTTCAGGGAGCCTATTCAAGATGTCGTCATTCAACCTTTTTCATACCCTTTCCCGCGTGGCTGCCGCCACGACGGCCGTGTTTGCCCCCGTGGTCGCCTTCGCACAGGAAGCAGCACCCGCGGCCACCGAAGTTGCCGCCGCAGCGCCGGTTCCGGACAAGGCGGACACCGCTTTCATGTACCTCGCCACGATCCTCGTCCTGTTCATGCTCGTTCCGGGACTGGGCCTGTTCTACGGTGGCCTGGTGCGCGCCAAGAACATGCTCTCGGTCCTGATGCAGTGCACGGTCATCGGTGCCGTCATGATGATCGTCTGGGTCGTCTATGGTTATTCCTTCGCCTTCGGCGGTTCGACGAACCCCTATTTCGGCGGCTTCGCCAAGCTTTTCCTGTCCGGCGTGACGCTTGACAGCACGTCCGCCACGTTCAGCGATGGCGTCGTGATCTACGAATATGCCTTCATCGCCTTCCAGATGACCTTCGCGGCCATCACGCCGGCCCTGATCATCGGCGCCTTTGCCGAGCGCATCAAGTTCTCGGCAGCCGTGCTCTTCACGGTGCTCTGGGCGACGTTCGTGTATTTCCCGATCGCGCACATGGTCTGGGACGCCAACGGCCTGATCTTCACCATGGGCGCGCTCGACTTTGCCGGCGGCACCGTCGTGCACATCAATGCCGGTGTTGCGGGTCTCATCGGCGCGATCATGGTCGGCAAGCGGACCGGCTTCGGCAAGGACATGATGGCGCCCCACTCCATGACGCTGACCCTCGTCGGTGCCGCCATGCTGTGGTTCGGCTGGTTCGGCTTCAACGCCGGCTCCAACCTGGAGGCCTCGGGCGGTGCGGTCCTCGCGACCATCAACACCTTCCTCGCCACGGCCGGCGCGATCGTCGCCTGGTCGCTCGTTGAAACCTTCACCCGCGGCAAGGCCTCCATGCTCGGCGCTGCCTCGGGCATGATCGCCGGCCTCGTCGCCGTCACTCCGGCTGCCGGCTCCGTCGGTCCGATGGGCGCCATCGTTCTCGGCCTCATCGCTTCGCCGGTCTGCTACTTCTTCGTCTCGACGGTGAAGAACAAGTTCGGCTACGACGACACCGCCGACGTCTTCGGCGTCCACGGTATCGGCGGCATCATCGGCGCTGTCGGAACCGGCATCCTGACGGCTCCGTCGCTCGGTGGCACCGGTGCGGCCGACTTCTCGATCGCATCGCAGACCACCACCCAGATCATCGCCGTCGCCATCACGATCGTATGGTGCGCCGTGGTCTCGGCGATCCTCTACAAGGTCGTCGACATGATCGTCGGTCTGCGTGTGTCCGTCGAAGCGGAACGCGAAGGTCTCGACCTGTCGTCGCACGGCGAAGCGGCCTATCATTCGTAAAAGGACCGCGGCGGCTTTCGGGCCGCCGCCACGAGCCCGTCGCGGCCATGGGAAAACCATGCCGCCTTTGGCCCGGACTTCGGTCCGGGCCTTTTTCGTTTACGTGCAAGAAACCATGACCGGGGACGGCATGGTTAATGTGCCATTAAGGCTTCCTTCGTAGGGTTTGCAGTCAGGCACATCCGCGAATCGCGCGGAGACCGTGCGTATTTCCATTGCGTGGGCACAGGCTGTAACCATGAGCAGAAGCATTTCGGCAGGGCTGGACAACCGTCACGACCGTTTCGTTCTGTCGGCATTCGTCTGGCGACAGGCGCAGATCCTCTTCGGGCTCTGCATCTTCCTCAGCCTCGCCCTTGCGATTGCGGCGCTCTCCACCTGGAACGTCTCGGATCCCAGCCTGTCCTATGCCTCGAGCGGCACGCCTGCGAACCTGCTCGGCTATCCCGGCGCCGTCTTCGCCGACATCTTCATGCAGTTTTTCGGCCTTGCCAGCGTGATTGCGCTTCTGCCCGTCGTCGCCTGGGCGATCGGGCTGATCAGCGGCCGGCATTTCAACCGCATTCCGCAGCGCGCCGCCGCCTGGCTCGGCGGTGCTGTCCTGGCTTCGGCCGCGCTCGCCTGCGTGCCCGGCCCGGTCACCTGGCCGCTGCCAACAGGGCTTGGCGGCGTCTTCGGCGACATGATCCTGCGGTTTCCGGCGCTCTTCACCGGTGCCTATCCGACGGGCACGCTGGCCAGCATCCTCGGCGGTATCATCGCCATTCCCGCCGCCTGGCTGATGGTCTTCAGCGCCGGCCTGATCGGCACGGTGACGATCGAGGACGAGGAGAACTTCGCTCCCGTCCCGGTCCAGAGCCGCGCCCGCACGGTTGCCGAGGAAGAAGACGACGAAGAGCGCGAGGGACCGCTGACGGTGCTTGCCGGCGCCATGACGCATGCCTGGTATACCGGCCAGGCGCGGATGCGCCGCCTTTTTGGCCTCTCGAACCGGCGCCGGAAGGCGCGGGGTATCGAGCAGCCCTATGATTTCAACGAGGACGAGTTCGGCACGCTGAACGAGCCGGTGCGCGCCCGTGCCGCCACGCGCTCGAGCGAACGTGTCGAGCCGTCCATGGATGGCCGGCGCGCGGTAACCGCCCCGTCGATCAGCCCCGGGGATGACGACGACCTGCCCTTCGAGATGGACGAACGCCTCGCACATCCGAGCGGCATCCTGCCGGACGAGGATTCCGACGATATCGCCGCCGACTGGGCGCCGCGTCGTGCGCCGACCCGCCAGCCGGCTCCGGCCGCCAGCGCCCGCGTCGTGCCCGCCGCCTCCCGGCCGAAACCCGGCCAGCGCAGCGAGCGTGAAGCCCAGACGTCCTTCGTCGGCCCCGACGGCTTCCAGCTGCCGCCGATCCATCTTCTCACCGAGCCGCGAGGCCAGGTGCGCGACACCACGCTTTCGGCCGACGCGCTTGAACAGAATGCCCGCATGCTGGAAGGCGTGCTGGAGGATTTCGGTGTCAAGGGCGAGATCATCCATGTTCGCCCCGGCCCGGTCGTGACGCTCTATGAACTGGAGCCGGCGCCCGGCATCAAGTCGTCGCGCGTCATCGGCCTTGCCGACGATATCGCCCGTTCGATGAGCGCGATCGCCGCGCGCGTCGCCGTGGTGCCCGGCCGCAATGCCATCGGCATCGAACTGCCGAACCAGAGCCGCGAGACAGTCTATCTGCGCGAGCTCATCGCATCCCGTGATTTCGAAACCTCCAAGGCCCGCCTCGCCATGGCGCTCGGCAAGACGATCGGCGGCGAACCGGTCATCTCCGACATCGCCAAGATGCCGCATCTGCTTGTTGCCGGCACCACCGGCTCAGGCAAGTCGGTCGCCATCAACACGATGATCCTCTCGCTGCTCTACCGCCTGAAGCCGGAACAGTGCCGCCTGATCATGATCGATCCGAAAATGCTGGAACTGTCTGTCTATGACGGCATCCCGCATCTGCTTTCCCCCGTCGTCACCGATCCGAAGAAGGCCGTCGTCGCCTTGAAGTGGACGGTGCGCGAGATGGAGGAGCGCTACAAGAAGATGTCGAAGATCGGCGTGCGCAACATCGACGGCTTCAACAGCCGCGTCGAGCAGGCGCTCGCCAAGGGCGAGACGATGACCCGAACCGTCCAGACCGGCTTCGACCGCCAGACCGGCGAAGCGATGTACGAGACGGAAGAGTTCGATCTCCAGCCGATCCCCTACATCGTCGTCATCATCGACGAGATGGCCGACCTGATGATGGTCGCCGGCAAGGATATCGAAGGGGCCGTGCAACGCCTCGCCCAGATGGCGCGTGCCGCCGGCATCCACGTCATCATGGCGACGCAGCGCCCCTCGGTCGATGTCATCACCGGTACGATCAAGGCGAACTTCCCCACCCGCATCTCCTTCCAGGTGACGTCGAAGATCGACAGCCGCACGATCCTTGGCGAACAGGGCGCCGAACAGCTGCTCGGCATGGGCGACATGCTCTACATGGCTGGCGGCGGGCGTATCCAGCGCGTGCACGGGCCGTTCGTATCGGACGGCGAGGTCGAGGCGGTCGTCGCGCATCTGAAGGCGCAGGGCGCGCCGCAATATCTCGACGCCATCACCGAGGACGACGACGAGGATGGCGAGGGCGGCGGCGGTGGTCCGGCCGGAACCGCCAATCTCGATGATTCCGACGATCCCTACGACCAGGCGGTCGCCGTGGTGCTGCGCGATGGCAAGGCCTCCACGTCCTATATCCAGCGCCGCCTCGGCATCGGCTACAACCGCGCCGCCTCGCTGATCGAGCGCATGGAGAAGGAGGGTCTGATCGGCCCTGCCAATCACGCCGGAAAGCGCGAAATCCTCGTGCCGACGGAAGACGAAATTTCGGGACGATGACCGGGAACGGAGTGCCTTCTGCGACGTTTCGACCGGCAAGTCTCGCGTCAGGGCTGAATGCCATTATGGCGCCGCGTTTGGCCCGCATGAAAAACGCATGAAGGAGACCAAGATGACCCGATCCGAAAAAGCCGGAACGCTGACGCGCCGCGGCTTCACCGGCCTCATGGCCCTGACATTTGCTGCCGGCCTTTCGCTGCTGTCGCCCGTCGAGGCCTCGGCCCAGGCAAGTGCTGCCGCCCAGAAGATCGCCGATCATTTCGCCTCGGTGAAGACCATGGCCGGCGAATTCGTGCAGTTCGGCCCGCGCGGCGAGCAGACCGGCGGCAAGTTCTTCATCGATCGCCCCGGCAAGATCCGTTTCAACTACGAAGACCCCTCGCCGATGCGCGTGATCGCCGACGGCCGCTCCGTCGTCATCGGCAACCGCAAGCTCAAGACCTGGGATCTCTATCCGCTCTCCAAGACACCGCTGAACCTGCTGCTCAGCGAGAAGATCGACCTGTCGGCCAAGATGGTGCGCAGCGTCAAGGAAGAGGCCGATCTGACGACGATCGTGCTCGGCGACCGCAACATGTTCGGCGATTCGACCATCACCATGATGTTCGACCCGAAAACCTACGACCTGCGCCAGTGGACGATCACCGACGCCCAGGGCAAGGACACGTCCGTGATGATCTTCAACGTGAAGACCGGCATCCCGCTCGACGCCAAGGTTTTTACGATACCCTATGACGAAGTCCGCCAGCGCGGCGCCAAGTAATAGGCGTTTCCGTTTCGGCACGCATGCGCTAAGACGCCTTGAAACCGGCCCGCTCGACGGGCCGGATGTTTTTGAGGCGGGGCTGGCATGGCACTTTCGATCGCGACCTGGAACATCAATTCCGTGCGGCTGCGCATGCCGCTCGTCGAGCATTTCCTGAAGACCTTTTCGCCCGACATCCTGTGCCTGCAGGAAACCAAGTGCCCGAACGACCAGTTCCCTTCCAAGCCCTTGAAGGCGCTCGGCTACGAGCACATCGTCATCCATGGCCAGAAAGGCTATCACGGCGTCGCCACCATCTCCCGCCTGCCGTTGACCGAGATCGTCGAGCGGCGGGATTATTGCGGCGTCGGCGATGCGCGCCACGTTTCGGTGCTCCTCCATCACCGCGGCAAGTCGATCCGCGTGCACAATTTCTATGTGCCGGCCGGCGGCGACGAGCCGGATCGCATGATCAATGCGAAATTCGGCCACAAGCTCGATTTCATCGAGGAGATGAAGCTGTTGCACGCCGAGGCAGAGGCCGGGATTTCCTCCATCCTCGTCGGCGACCTCAACATCGCCCCGCTGGAGCATGACGTCTGGTCGCACAAGCAGCTGCTGAAGATCGTCAGTCACACGCCGATCGAGACCGAAGGCCTGACCGAGGTCATGACCAGGGGCGCCTGGGTTGACCTGATGCGCCGCAAGGTGCCGGCCGAGGAAAAGCTCTATACGTGGTGGAGCTACCGCTCGGCCGACTGGCAGGCCGCCAACAAGGGCCGCCGCCTAGACCATATCTGGTCCTCGGCCGACCTCGACCCGCATCTCACGAACATTTCCGTCATCCGCGAAGCGCGCGGCTGGGAGCGGCCGTCGGACCACGTGCCGGTTATTGCCGAGTTCGATTTTTAACAGCAATTCCAGCAAAAGCGTGCAGCGGTTTTACGTCTGGAATTTCGGAATAGAATTCAGGCGAAGCGGCGGGCGAGGCCGCGCATCTGCGTGATCATGGCCGTGAGGTTTTCGCGGATGCGGGCATCCACGAGCACGGCGACGTCCGGGTACTCTTCCAGCATGCGCCGGAAGAGCGGGCGGTTGATGCGGATGACCTCGCTGTCTTCCCGTGCCACGGCGGTATATTTGCGCTCGACGGCCGAGATCATCGCAAGCTCCGAAAGCAGCGTGCCGTAGTCCGCCACACCCTCCTCCCGTGTTGCGCCATCGCGCAGCGTCGAGGTGAGCTGGAACGAACCCTGGGCGACGACGAAGCCGCAATCGGCGGACGTGCCCTCGCGAAACAGCGTCTGCCCTTCCACCAGCCGCCGCCGTTCCGCGCCAAAAGCCATCAGCCGCAGCTTGTCGTCGGCGAGGCCCGCGAAGAGCGGCACGCGGGAAAGAAGGGCGATGTCGTCGCTGAGAGCCACGGCGGGTTCTCCCTGAAAGGCAATTCCAGAAAAGCCTGTGACGGCTCTCCGTTCGGAATTGCGTGAAACTCTATGGAACGATCTTGTATCCGCCGTTCTCTGTCACGAGAATCTCGGCATTGGAAGGGTCGCGTTCGATCTTCTGGCGCAGGCGATAGACATGGGTTTCCAGCGTGTGGGTCGTCACACCGGAATTGTAGCCCCAGACTTCCTCCAGCAGCACGTCGCGCGTCACGACCTTCTGGTCGGCGCGATAGAGATAGCGAATGATCGCCGCTTCCTTTTCCGTGAGGCGGATCTTCTGGCCGTTTTCAAGGGTCAGCAGTTTCTGGCCAGGCTTGAACGTATAGGGGCCGACGGTGAAGGTGGCGTCCTCGCTGCTCTCGTGCTGGCGCAGCTGCGCGCGGATACGGGCAAGCAGCACGGCGAAGCGGAAGGGCTTCGTCACGTAGTCGTTGGCGCCGGCTTCCAGGCCGAGAATCGTGTCCGAATCGGTGTCATGCCCGGTCAGCATGATGATCGGTGCCTTGAAGCCGCCCTTGCGCAGCAGTTTCACCGCCTCGCGCCCGTCCATGTCCGGCAGGCCGACATCCATGATCAGAAGGTCGATCTGGTTGGCGCGCGCCGCCTGGATGCCCTTGCCGGCGGTCGTTTCCTCGAGCGTGGTGAATTCCTCGTAGAGCGAAAGCTGCTCGACGAGCGTCTCGCGAAGGTCGTTGTCGTCATCGACAAGAAGGATCGTGCGGGATGTCATGCTTTACCTCTCGGCATTTCCCAGGAAAGTAAGGGAGTTAGGGCCAAAATTCAAATAGAAGGGTTGGCCGGCTGACCTCTTTGTGGCTTAGCCAGTCGAATTGACGCGTGGCGCGAATATGGCAGGGACGGATGAGCCGGATCACATCTCCTAAACAATGCGTGAACACCATCCTCGTGCGCCCGGCGCCGGGGCGGAAAACCCGCGCCATCGTGCAGGTCGGGCCTTTGCGTATCCCCGCCGCCATCGGCCGAACGGGGCGCACGAGCAACAAGCGCGAGGGCGATGGCGCGACGCCGATCGCCGCCATGAAAATCCTCTCGGGTTTTCTGCGCGGCGACAGGCTTTCCCAGCCGAGGACCGCACTGCCGCTCCAGCGCACCCGTCCGGCAATGCTGTGGTGCGACGCTTCCGGCCATCCAAGCTACAACCGCCTCGTCCGCGCCCCCTTCAAGCCGAGCCACGAGGAGATGCAGCGCAAGGATGAACTCTATGACATCTGCCTTGTGCTCGACTGGAACGTGAGCGCGCGCCGCCGCAATGCCGGCTCGGCCATCTTCTTCCACCTCATCCGTCCCGGCTACGAGCCGACGGCGGGCTGTGTCGCCGTCTCCCGGCAGGACATGCTGCGCATCCTGCCGCATCTGCGTCGCGGTACGGTCGTGCGCGTCCTCTAAGCTTTTCTCTCGCTGCGCCGCTGAAATGGCGCGCGCGTGGACCTATATGCAGCCTCGCCTTCCAAAAACCCGCCCGGGTTCATCCCTTTTCATGGAGACATTCTCATGAGCGATCAGCCGACAATTCTCTTTCACGACGGCAACAGCATTCCGCAGGTCGGCCTCGGCGTCTGGCAGACCCCCAACGACACGGCCGTAACGGCCGTCAAGGCGGCCCTTGGCGCCGGCTACCGCCATATCGATACCGCTGCGATCTACGAGAATGAAGAGGGTGTCGGCGAGGGTATTCACACTTCCGGCGTTGCCCGTTCAGAGATCTTCCTGACGACGAAGCTGTGGAATTCAGAGCAAGGCTACGACACGACGCTGAAGGCCTTCGATGCCAGCCTCAAGCGCCTCGGTACCGACTATGTCGACCTCTATCTTATCCATTGGCCGGCGCCGAACCGCGATCAGTATGTCGAGACCTGGAAGGCCTTCATCCAACTGCAGAAGGAAGGCCGCGCCCGCTCCATCGGCGTGTCAAACTTCTATCCCGAGCACCTGCAGCGGCTGATCGACGAAACCGGCATCACGCCTGTGATCAACCAGATCGAACTGCATCCGGATTTTCCGCAGACGGAAGCCCGTGCCTATCACGACAAGCACCGCATCGTCACCCAGTCGTGGAGCCCGCTCGGTCAGGGCACGCTGCTTGAAAACCCCATCGTCGCCAGGGTTGCCGCCAAGCATGGCCGCACGCCCGCGCAGGTCATCACCCGCTGGCACATCGACAACGGTCTCGTCGTGATCCCGAAGTCGGTAACGCCGTCGCGTATCGCGGAGAATTTCCAGGTCTTCGATTTCAAGCTCGACGCCGAGGACATGGCGACCTTCGCCACTCTTGAAAAGGACGGCAAGCGCATCGGTCCCGATCCGAAGACGGCGACGTTCTGATCCGGCGGAGGAGGGGCCTTAAAAAGCCCCTCAGTCGTCCTCGCCGTGGCCGACGATCATCATGGCTTCGAAGGCCATGCGTTCGACCTTGCGCATGCGCTCGGATTCCGACTTCAGCTGGCCGCAGGCAGCCAGGATGTCGCGGCCGCGCGGGGTGCGGATCGGCGAGGCATAGCCGGCCTGGTTGATGAAATCGGCGAAACGCTCGATCTGCTCCCAGTCGGAACACTGGTAGTTCGTGCCCGGCCAGGGGTTGAACGGGATGAGGTTGATCTTGGCCGGAATGCCCTTCAGCAGCTGGGTGAGCAGCTTGGCATCCTCCAGACTATCGTTGACGTCCTTCAGCATCACATATTCGAAGGTGATGCGGCGCGCATTCGACAGGCTCGGATAGGCCCGGCAGGCTTCGAGCAGTTCCTTCAGCGGATACTTCTTGTTGATCGGCACCAGCATGTCGCGCAGCTCGTCGCGCACGGCATGCAGCGAGATCGCCAGCATCACGCCGATCTCCGACCCCGTGCGATAGATTTCCGGCACGATACCCGAGGTGGACAACGTCACGCGGCGCTTGGAAAGCGACAGGCCGTCGCCGTCTGTGGCGATCAGCAGCGCCGTTTTCACGCTCTCGAAATTGTAGAGCGGCTCGCCCATGCCCATCATGACGATGTTGGAGACCTTGCGGCCTTCGGCGGGCGCAATCATGCCCGCCGGGGTGTCGCGGTCCGGGAAATCGCCGAGCCGGTCGCGGGCAAGCAGCAGCTGCGAGAGGATTTCCTCCGCCGTCAGGTTGCGCACCAGCTTCTGGGTGCCGGTATGACAGAAGGAGCAGGTCAGCGTGCAACCGACCTGGCTGGAAATGCACAGCGTGCCGCGACCTTCTTCCGGGATATAGACGGTCTCGATCTCGACCGGACGGCCGGCGCCGCGCGCGGGAAAGCGCAGGAGCCACTTGCGCGTGCCGTCATTGGAAATCTGCTCGTCGACGATCTCCGGGCGGGCGATGGTGAAATGCTTCTTCAGCATCTCGCGCATGTCCTTGGAGACATTCGTCATGTCGTCGAAATCGGAGACGCCGCGCACATAGAGCCAGTGCCAGAGCTGGCTGACGCGCATCTTCACCTGACGCTCCGCCACACCCTTTTCGACCAGCGCGCGGCCCATGTCCTCGCGCGAAAGGCCAATCAGGGTCGGCTTTTCCGCCGCCGGAACGGTGCGGACGGCAGGTGCCTTGGCCGGGTCGGCCGTGTTGAGAAAATCCATGCTTGCCATCGGGTCATTCCTCAAGAACAGCCGGCGTCGGCGCAGGCTTTTGCGCCACAGCGGTCCATGCTCGACTGAAGTTCGTTGCGGGCCAGGAAACGCCGACAATGCGGCTTACGGCCCAGTTGCCGGCCCTTTAGCATCATTCCCGCCGAAAGTCACCTGCCTCACGCAGACCTCGCGAAGACACGTTCTGAGCCAGCGATGCGCCGGATCGGCATCCATGCGCGGATGCCAGAGCATCGATATGGTGAACTCCGGCAGATCAAACGGCAGGGAAAACCGCGTCACCCCATCGTGAAGCGACATCGTCGACCGGTCCGAGACCTGTGCGATCAGGTCCGAATTCCGCGCGAGTGCCACGGCCTCGGTAAAACTCGGCACCGTCACGACGATGTTGCGCGTCAGTCCTCTCTGCGCCAATGCCTCGTCGATCGGGCCGCGTTCACGCCTGCCGCGCGAGACGAGGATGTGATCCCCCTCCGCGTAGCGCTCCGGTGTCACCGGCTCGGTCAGGAGCGGATGCCCGGTGCGAACGATACCGACGAAACGATCGCGAAAGAGCGCCTGTGCTCGCACTTCCGGTCCCGTCGTATCGCCGATCACGCCGGTTTCCAGGTCCACGACCCCGTCGCGCAGCGGCGTGCTCTCCTTGTCGGGCTTCGGCACGAAGCGCAGTTTCACCCCCGGCGCCTCAAGCGCCACGCGGGCCAGCAACGCCGGACCGAACGTATCGACGAAACCTTCCCGGTTGCGTAGGGTGAAGGTCCGCACGAGGCTCTTGAGGTCGAGGAGAGCGGCCGGCCGCAGCAAAGCCTCCGCTTCCCGCACGATCCTCCCGACATCCAGCCGAAGCTCCATGGCGCGCGGTGTCGGCACCAGTCCGCGGCCTGCCCGCACGAGCAGCGGGTCGCCGGTCGCCTCGCGCAGACGCGCGAGGGCTCGGCTCATCGCCGACGGGCTGAGCCGCAGTCGCCGCGCCGCACGCGCGACGCTGCCTTCTGCCAGAAGCACATCGAGCGTGACGAGAAGATTGAGGTCTGGTCCGGACATGACGCGATCCTAACACGTCGTCTGGGAAACGGCATGGCGTCAAACGCACGAATATAGTGCAAACGATACGTATTCCGCCATGTCATGCGGCGGCCTATCTGCTCTGGAGAGATTTCAAAAGGAGCAGAGCCATGGAGAATGCAGAGGCAATAACAGCGGCACGACACAGGGCCGGAGCGCTTGCGGGCCTCTCGCTCGCGATCCTGCTGTCTTCGCTCGGGACCAGCATCGCCAATGTCGCCCTGCCGACGCTGGCGACCACTTTTGCCGCACCCTTTCCGCACGTTCAGTGGGTCGTGCTCGCCTACTTGCTCGCCAGCACCGTGCTGATCGCCAGCATCGGACGTCTTGGCGACATTTTTGGCCGGCGCCGGCTGCTGCTGGCGGGTCTTGCGGTGTATTCCGCCGCCTCGCTTCTCGCGGGCCTGTCCGCGTCGCTGCCGCTCCTCATTGCCATCAGGGCTATCCAGGGGGCGGGGGCTGCGGCGATGATGGCACTCGCCATGGCCTTCGTCAGCGAAACCGTGCCGAAGGAGCGGATCGGCAGCACCATGGGCCTGCTCGGCACCATGTCGGCCGTCGGAACCGCACTCGGCCCCTCGCTCGGCGGCCTGCTCATTTCGGGCTTCGGCTGGCGGTCGATCTTCCTCGTCGCCGTGCCTTTCGGCCTCGTCGCCTTCGCTCTCGTGCATCATTTCCTGCCAGCCGACCGCAAGATCGCCACAGCCGGCCGTTTCGATCTCGCCGGTGCCGGACTGTTGTCGGCAACGCTTGCGGCCTATGCACTGGCCATGACGGCGGGTGAAGGACGGCTCGGGCCGCTGAATGCAGCGCTCGTCGCCACCACCGCCGTCGGTGCCGTGCTCTTCGTCCTCAGGCAAAGGAAAGCCGCCTTTCCGCTGATCCGGCCGGCCGCCTTCCGCCGCCGCGGCTTTCCCGCGAGCCTTGCGGCCAACATCCTCGTCGCGACCGTCATCATGGTGACGCTGGTCGTTGGCCCCTTCTACCTATCGCGAACGCTCGGCCTCGGCCCCGCCCAGGTCGGCCTCGTTCTGGCGATCGGCCCGGCGGTGTCCGTGCTGACCGGCGTGCTTGCCGGGCGCCTTGTCGATCGTTTCAGTGCACCCCCCATGGTCGCCGCCGGACTTGTCGCGATGGCGGCCGGCACTGCCGGCCTGCCTTTGCTCTCCGCCCTGTTCGGTCTTCCCGGCTACATCGTTGCGATCGTCGTGCTGACGCCCGGCTACCAGCTGTTCCAGGCCGCCAACAATGCGGCCGTCATGACCGGCATTGCGGCGGATGAACGCGGCGTCACGTCGGGCTTGCTCAATCTGTCGCGCAATCTCGGCCTCATTACGGGCGCTTCGCTGATGGGCACGATCTTCACCCTCGCTGCCGGCACGAAGGATCTCGCCGGTGCGGACCCCGCCGCCGTCGCCACCGGCATGCAGGTGACATTCGCCGTGGCAGCGGGCCTGATCCTCGCGGCGCTGGTTCTTTCCGTCCCCGCTTCACGGCGTGCCCGTGCTTGAACGGCGCAACGAAAAAGGCCGGGAGGAGCTCCCGGCCTTTTTGCTACGACGGCGACGAAGCCGTGATCAGTTCCATTCGCGGATATCGACGAAGTGGCCGGCGATGGCGGCGGCCGCTGCCATGGCGGGCGACACGAGATGCGTGCGGCCCTTGAAGCCCTGGCGGCCCTCGAAATTGCGGTTCGAGGTGGAGGCGCAGCGCTCGCCCGGTTTCAGGCGGTCGTCGTTCATGGCAAGGCACATGGAGCAGCCCGGCTCACGCCAGTCGAAGCCGGCTTCCTTGAAGATCTTGTCGAGACCTTCTCGCTCCGCCTGCTCCTTTACCAGGCCGGAGCCCGGAACGATCATGGCGCTGACGGTCGAGGCGACCTGCTTGCCTTCGACGACGGCGGCAACGGCCCTGAGGTCCTCGATGCGGCCGTTGGTGCACGAGCCGATGAAGACGCGGTCGATGGCGATGTCGGTGATCTTGGTGTCCGGCTTCAGGCCCATATAGTCGAGCGCGCGCCACTTGGAGGTGCGCTTCGTTTCATCCTCGATCTCGTCGGGATTCGGCACGACGCCTTCGATGGAGACGACGTCTTCCGGCGACGAGCCCCAGGAAACGATCGGCGGCAGGTTGGCGGCATCGAGCACGACCACGCGGTCGAAATGCGCGCCTTCTTCCGTGTAGAGCGTCTTCCAGTAGTCGATCGCCATGTCGAGCGCCTGGCCCTTCGGCGCGCGCGGCTTGCCCTTGATATATTCGAAGGTCTTTTCATCGGGGGCGATGAGGCCGGCGCGCGCGCCGCCTTCGATCGTCATGTTGCAGATCGTCATGCGGCCTTCCATCGACAGCGCGCGGATCGCTTCGCCGGCGAATTCGATGACGTGGCCGGTGCCGCCGGCGGTGCCGATCTCGCCGATGATGGCGAGGATGATGTCCTTGGCGGTAACGCCCGGCGGCAGTTGGCCGTCGACGCGCACCAGCATGTTCTTGGCCTTCTTCTGGATCAGCGTCTGGGTGGCCAGAACGTGTTCCACCTCGGACGTGCCGATGCCGTGGGCGAGCGCGCCGAAAGCGCCGTGCGTCGAGGTGTGACTGTCACCGCAGACAATGGTCATGCCCGGCAAGGTAAAACCCTGCTCCGGCCCGACGATGTGCACGATGCCCTGGCGCACGTCCTTTTCCGAGTAATATTCGACGCCGAATTCCGCGGCATTGGTGGCGAGCGCCTCGACCTGGATGCGGCTCTCCTCGTTCTTGATGCCCTCATGGCGATCCGGCGAGGTGGGAACGTTGTGATCGACGACGGCGAGCGTCTTTTCCGGCGCGCGGACCTTGCGGCCGGCCATGCGCAGGCCTTCGAAGGCCTGTGGCGACGTCACTTCGTGAACGAGGTGACGGTCGATGTAGAGAAGACAGGTGCCGTCTTCCTGGCGGGAGACGATGTGGTCGTCGAAGATCTTGTCATAGAGGGTACGGGGTGCGCTCATGGCTTTTCATCCGTCTGGCATGTTTGGGATAGTGGAAATCGACAGCGCGAGGCTGCAGGACCGTAAACGATCAGGATAGGCGGCCGGTGAGCGTCCCGAAGACGCGCGCAAAGAAGCGTGCCGGCAGGCGTTTGTGATCCTGCAGCACGACGACGTGCGTTTCCGTGCATCCGAACTTGGATTCCATACGCTCGCATATAACGATTTTTCGAGGCTTCGGCAAGTTGGTGCCGCGTCCCTGTCATGTCCGCTTCTTCCGAAAATTTCCGGCGCGCCTCCTTGCCGGGATCGCGAATTTTTGACACTCGATAGACGTATCCGGCGGGAAGCCGGCTTTAGGGGACAGATATGAAGACGATTACCTGGCGCGACCGCCTGCGCTACCAGTTCGACAAGAGCATGGCGGCGGGGCCGATCGCCCTTATCGGCTGGCTTACCGTGATCTCGCTGGTGGTCATCATCCTCGCCGGCCTGTTCCTGGCATTGACCGGTATCGCTCCGGAGGGCGGCTCGCCCGTCTCCTTCATCGAGGGCTCCTGGGAATCGCTGATGCGCACCATGGATGCGGGCACCATGGGCGGCGACGCCGGCTGGAGTTTCCGCGGCGTCTCGCTCGTGGTCACCGTCGCCGGCATCTTCGTCTTCTCCGCCCTGATCGGCGTTCTCTCCTCCGGCCTGGACGAGAAGCTGGACGAGCTGCGCAAGGGACGCTCGCATGTGCTGGAAAAGGACCACACGATCATCTTCAACTGGTCGCCCTCGATTTTCGACGTGATCTCCGAACTCGTCATCGCCAATGAGAGCCGGCGCAATCCGCGCATCGTCATCATGGCGCACAAGGACAAGGTGGAGATGGAGGACGAGATCGCCGACAAGATCGCAGACCTGCGCAACACGCGGATCATCTGCCGCAGCGGCGACCCGACCGACCTCTACGACGTCAACATCGTCAACCCGCAGGCCTCGCGCTCGATCATCGTGCTGTCGCCTGAAAGCGACTATGCCGATTCCCAGGTCATCAAGACCGTGCTTGCCCTCGTCAACGATCCGGGCCGGCGCGCGGCGCCCTACCGGATCGCCGCGGAAATCCGCGATGCCGGGAATGCCGAGGTCGCCCGCATCGTCGGCGGTTCCGAGCTCCAGCTGGTGCTGGCCGATGAGCTGATCTCGCGCATCGTCGTCAGTTCCAGCCGGCAGGCCGGCCTTTCGGCGGTCTATACGGAACTGCTCGATTTCGACGGTTCGGAAATCTACGCGCTCGAGCAGCCCGCACTTGTCGGAAAGTCCTTCGGCCATGCCGTGATGGCCTATGACACCTCGACGCTGATCGGTCTGTGCGACGTTGACGGCGCCGTGCATCTCAACCCGCCGAACAACCGGGTCATCGTGGCCGGTGAACGGGCGATCCTGATTGCCGAGGACGATGCGGCGATCAAGCAGCGCACCGGCGAGTTCGACGTCGACCGCGAGATCGTGCGCCCGCCCGTGCAGCACACGGAGGGGCCGGAACGCACCCTGCTGCTCGGCTGGAACCGCCGCGGGCCGATCATCGCGCAGGAACTGTCGCGTTATGTGGCGCCGGGCTCGGAGCTTCTGATCGCGGCCAACAGGCCGGATCTGGCGACCGAGGTTGCCGGGCTTTCCTATCTCAGGGAGAACCTCTCCGTCAGCTCCGCCGTCATCGATACGACGAACCGCGCGGCCCTCGACGCACTCGACGTGCCGTCCTACGACCATGTGCTGGTGCTTGGCTACAGCGACGACCTGGCGCCCCAGCCGGCCGATACCACGACGCTGGTGACGCTGCTGCAACTGCGCAAGATCGCGGAGGCGGCCAACCAGCATATCGGCATCGTCAGCGAGATGATCGACGTGCGCAACCGCAACCTGGCCGCCGTCACCCGCGCCGACGATTTCGTCGTCAGCAACAAGCTGGTGAGCCTGATGCTGGCGCAGGCCTCGGAAAACGAGCTGATGGCGCAGATCTTCGACGAACTGCTCGACGAGGACGGTTCGGAAATCTACATGCGCCCGGTCACCGACTACATCGCCATCGACCGCCCCGTGAACTTCTACACCGTCACGCTCGCCGCTCTCATCCGCGGCGAAGTGGCGCTCGGCTACAGTCGCGCCGTCACGGCCGGGCACGATCCGCGCAACATGGGCGGGGTCGTGGTCAATCCCGCAAAATCGGAGAAGCTGTCGTTCGACCCGTCGGATCGGCTGATCATCCTCGCACGCCAGTAACGCCTAGCTCGTTCGGCGCAGGCGTCTTTCAAGGCCGCGCAGCGCCAGCGACAGGCCGATGGTGAGGATGAGATAGACATAGGCGACGATGGAATAGGTCTCGAAGAACCGGAAGGAGCCGGACGCGTAGACCTTGCCCATCTGCGTGATGTCGGCAACGCCGAGCACGGAGACGAGGGAACTATCCTTCACCATCGCCACGAAGTCGTTGCCGAGTGGCGGCAGGATGACGCGCACGGCCTGCGGAAAGACGACGAGCCGGAAGCGCTGGAAGCGTGACAGCCCCAGCGCCTTCGCCGCCTCCACCTGTCCCTTGTCGACAGACTGGATTCCCGCGCGAAAAACCTCGGCGATGAAGGCGGAATAGCCGATCATCAGCGCGATGATCGCCCGCCACATCAAGGAGAGGTCGCGCACCAGCATCGGTTCGGCATAGCCCAGGGAAACGAGCGGGCTGATCACGAAATTGATGGCCGCCACCAGTGCCGGCGCGCCGACGAAGGCGATGTAGAACAGAAGCACCAGGACCGGCACGCCACGGATGACCTCCGTGTAGAACCGTGCGATCTGGCGCAGCGCCTTGCTTTCGGAAAGCGCCATCAATGCCACGCCGAGGCCAAGCATGGTGGCGAGCAGGAAGGCGACGAGGGTCACGAAAATCGTGACCCAAAGCCCCTTCAGCACGACGCTGAACACCTGGGCATAGAGATCATTGGCGACGATGACGCCAGCGAGCGCCACCGCGATTACGGAAAGCGCGACCAGCCACCAGGGATAGTCGCCCTTGCCGGTATCAGAGGAAGCGGGAGCCATGGCTGCCGGCTACTGACCCATCTTGTAGTCGAGGAACCACTTCTTGTTCAGCCCGTCGAGCGTGCCGTCGGCCTTGAGCGAGGCGATCGCCGCGTTGACCGGCGCGACGAGATCGGACCCCTTCGGGAAGATGAAACCGAAATCTTCCGTGCCGAGCGGCTCGCCGACGACCTTCAGCTTGCCGCCGGACGCATCGACATAGCCTTTCGCAGCGACGCTGTCGGTGAGCACGAGATCGACGTCGCCGGCCTGCAGCGCCTGCACCGTGGCACCAAACGTCTCGAAGAGTTTGATGCGCGGATTTTGTTCGTTTCCGTCGAGGATTTCATAGACGGCGGTGTAAAAGGGCGAGGTGCCCGGCTGGGCGGCGATCAGGCCGTCCTTGAGGGCGCCGAACGACTTGGCATCCGTGAAGCGGCTTTCATCGGCACGCACCAGCATGAACTGCTGCGAGCGCATATAGGGATCGGAGAAGTCGACCTTCTCCTTGCGGTCGTCCTTGATGGTGATGCCGGTCATGCCGATATTGTACTGGTTGTCGGAAACAGCCTGGATCATCGCATCCCAGGACGTGTTCTGGTACTCGACCTTGACGTTCAGCCGCTTGGCGATCTCGTTCATCGCGTCATATTCCCAGCCGATCTGGTTGCCGGTCTTGGGATCGACGAACTGCAGCGGCGGATAGGCGTTTTCCGTGACGACGACGACGGTCTTGCCGCCGAGATCGGGCAGATCCGAAGCCATGGTTACGGCGGGCATGAGGGCAGCGGCGACGAGGCCTGCAAGGACGGTGCGGCGGGAAAACATCAAAATATGCTCCTGATTGTGGCGGCGAAACACTGTCATAGGTTCAGGCGGCGAAGCAAGCATGGCGCTTGCGCTTTTCCGCAAAACAAAAAGCCGCCGGCCAAGGCCGACGGCTTCGATATCGTTGAATGCGGCTGCCGGATTATTCGGCGGCGGCTTCAGCAGCCTTTGCGGCTTCGGCAGCGGCTGCCTTTTCGGCGGCTTCAGCTGCGGCCTTTTCAGCGGCGAGCGCCTGTGCGGCTGCGACCTTCTCGGCCTCCAGACGGGCCTTTTCCTCGGCGACGGCGGCGCGCTCGGCGTCGTTCAGCTTGCGGGCGCGCGTGCCGGTGTTCTCGATGATACGAGCCGACTTGCCGCGACGATCGCGCAGGTAGTAGAGCTTGGCGCGGCGGACCTTACCGCGGCGGACGATTTCGACGCCTTCGACGAGCGGCGAGTAAACCGGGAATACGCGCTCGACGCCTTCGCCGTAGGAGATCTTGCGAACGGTGAAGCTTTCGTTGATGCCGCCGCCCGAACGGGCGATGCAGACGCCTTCATAGGCCTGGACGCGGGTACGCGTGCCTTCCGTGACGCGCACATTGACGCGGACGGTGTCGCCCGGGGAAAATTCCGGGAGGGTGCGCTTGGCTTCGATCTTCGCGGCCTGTTCGGCTTCGAGCTGCTGGATGATGTTCATCGGTTCAAACCTTCGGTTTTTCTGAAACAGCCAGAGCGCTCGACGGTCCCTTTGAGGTCGTGCCTCGTGAAGGTAGTCCGTTACCGGACGGAGCGGATTCGCCATTCTTTGATTGCAGGTCGGCGGGACCGGGGCCAATTTGCTGGTCCCAATTCCCAAATCCGTGCGGGCCAATACACCAGACAGAGCCGTTTGTCATCCCCGAGCGCAAAAGAATCCATGCGGGATTGGCGGTTTTTCCGGCCTTGCCGCCCCGATGACCCCACGATATCACGCTTTGCGGGAGGAAGCAGCGGCGATGGCCGCTGCCTGTGAGGAATGCCATGACCATTGCCGATGCCATACTGCTGTTCGCCGCGGGTTATCTCTCCGGCGTGGTCAATGCCATTGCCGGCGGCGGCACGTTTCTTACCTTCGGCGCGATGACGCTGACCGGCCTGCCGCCGATCGTCGCCAATGCCACGTCGTCCATCACCCAGTTTCCCGGCTACGTTACCTCCTCGCTCGCCTATGCCAGGGAGATCAGGGCGGACTGGAAGGAAGCCGCCGCTCTCGGCGTGCTGTCGCTCGTCGGCGGCCTGGGTGGCGCGTTGCTGCTGCTGTCGCTCGACAACCCGTCCTTCCGGGCGCTCGTGCCGTGGCTGCTGCTCGCCGCAACCGTCATCTTCGCGGCCGGCCCCTATCTCAAGCCGAAGACGCTGCACGCCGAAACACCGGTCTCGCCGCTCGGCCTTGCCGGCCAGTTCGTCACCTCGATCTATGGCGGCTTCTTCGGTGCGGGCATGGGCATCATGATGCTCGCCGTGCTCGGCCTCACCAAGGGCGGCGATTATCACCGGCTCAATGCGCTGAAGAATTTCCTGGCCGTCGTCATCGCGGGCGTCGCCATCGTCGTCTTTGCCAGCGGCAAGGTGGTTGGCTGGCCGCAGGCCGCCGTCATGGTGCCGGCGGGCGCACTGGGCGGCTGGTCGGGCGTCTGGGCGGCGCGGCGCGTGCCGCAGCCGGTCATCCGCGGCCTCGTGGTCGCGGTCGGCGTCGCGCTGACGGTCTATTACTTCGTGACGGGCTGAGGATTGGTTCGTGCCATTCCGGGCGCTAAACCGCTTCGCGCTTTCGCTGGAATTGCTACAGAAGGTCCGGCCGACGCTCGCGCGTCAGTTTTTCGGCCTCCTCGCGGCGCCACCGGTCGATAGCCGCGTGATTGCCTGACGTCAGCACGCCGGGAATCTCCCGGCCTTCCCAGACCTGCGGGCGTGTATAGTGCGGGTGCTCCAGCAGCCCGCCCTCAAAGCTCTCATGTTCGCCCGAAAGCGCATTGCCCATGACGCCGGGCAGGATGCGCACGACGGCATCGAGCAGGATCATCGCCGCCGGCTCGCCGCCCGAGAGTATGTAGTCGCCAATCGAAACCTCTTCGAGCTGCCGTCCGTCGATGACGCGCTGGTCGACGCCCTCGAAGCGGCCGCAAACCACGATGACGCCGTCGCCCGCCGCAAGCGCACGCACGCGGCTCTGTGTCAGCGGTTTTCCGCGCGGGCTCATCAGCAGGCGCGGACGGCTGTCGCTCTCGGATGCGTGGTCGATGGCCCTTGCCAGCACATCCGGCTTCAGCACCATGCCGGCCCCGCCGCCGGCCGGCGTATCGTCGACGGTGCGGTGGCGGTCTGTCGTGAAATCGCGGATCTGCACGCAGTCGAGTGCCCAGTCCCCGCGCGACAGAGCCTTGCCGGACAAGGACTGACCGAGCAGGCCGGGAAACATCTCCGGGTAGAGGGTGAGGATGGTGGCGCGGAAAGCCACGTTATTCGCCGTCGTCTTCCGGCGGGCGACGCCGGCGGCTGCCTGGACCCTGCTGCTCTTCTTCCTCGAGGCCCGCAGCGATCGCATCGATCACCAGGCGTCCGCCCTCGACATCGATTTCCAGCACGGCGGCTTCGGAGAAGGGAATGAGCACCGGCCGCTTGCCGGGGCCTTTCAGCTCCAGCAGGTCGCCGGCGCCGAAATCGAAGATGCCTGTCACCGTGCCATGGCTGCGGCCCTGCGTATCGACCGCTTCCAGACCTTCGAGATCGGCATAGAAGAACTCGTCCTCGTCCAGTTCGTCGTCCGGCAGATTGTCGCGTTCGATATAGAGGTCGGTGCCGTTCAGTGCCTCGGCGGCGTCGCGGTCGTTGACGCCACGGAAACGCACGACGACGACGTTCTTCGCCTCACGCACTTCCAGCACTTCGAAAGACCGGCCGTCGTCGGTGTGCAGATGACCGTAATCGCCGATCGCCGTCGGATCGATGGTGAACGATTTCACACGGACTTCGCCGCGCAGGCCCTGGGCCGCGCCGACGGTGCCCATGAGGACGGGGTTTTCCAGTTTCGCCATGGTTCTGTTCCGAGCGTTCGTGTGAAGCCTCATACGACGTTCGCGTCGAGGCTCCTAGAGCAATTCCAGCAAAAGTGCGTGCGCGGATATGTGCAGACGCAAATGAAAACGGGCGGCATGAACCATGCCGCCCGTTCCCGAAATGGTTATGCGGGCGGATTATTCGCCGGCAGCAGCAGCAGCGGCGTCTTCTTCCTTCTGCTTCTTCTCGGCAGCGCGCTCGAGCGCCTTCTTGCCGGGCTTTGCCTTTTCCGGGTTGCTGCGGGCTTCGCGCTTCACGACGCCTGCTTCATCGAGGAAGCGGGCAACGCGGTCGGTCGGCTGGGCGCCCTTGGAGAGCCATTCCTTGATGCGGTCGGCGTCGATCTGGATGCGGGTGGCGTCTTCCTTGCCGAGCATCGGGTTCCACGAACCGACCTTCTCCAGGAAGCGGCCATCGCGCGGCGAACGGGCGTCGGCAACGACGATCTGGTAGTAAGGACGCTTCTTGGAGCCACCGCGGGCGAGACGAATTTTCAGTGCCATGTCATTTCTCCTTGGATGTAGGTGACCGCTTGTTTCAAGCGGTATTCTGGTTTGCGCCGCTGTGTTCAGCGGCAATGGCTTCGTGGTGCCGGATCACCTCGTGGATGATGAAGTTCAAAAACTTCTCCGCGAAATCCGGATCCAGATTGGCATCCTTCGCCAGGCGGCGAAGGCGCTCGATCTGGTATTCCTCGCGCGCCGGGTCGGCCGGCGGCAGTTCATGCGTCGCCTTCAGAACGCCCACCGCCTGGGTGCAGCGGAAACGCTCGGCGAGCATATGCACAAGGGCAGCGTCGATATTGTCGATCGACTGCCGGTATTCCCCCAATTGCTGCTTGACCGTCGGATCGATCGTCATGCCTCAATTCCTCACTTCTTCTTCGGCAGGCCGGGAAGGCCCGGCAGGCCACCAAGACCCGGAAGACGGCCGCCGCCGAGACCGGGAAGACCACCGCCGCCCAGGCCCGGCATGCTGCCCGGCTTGATGCCGGCGGCTTCCGCCTGCTTGGCGAGCGCTTCGAGCTGCTTCGGATCCATCTTCGACAGATCGGGCATGCCGCCCATGCCGCCGCCAAGGCCCATCTTGCCGGCAAGGCCGCCCATCATCTGCTTCATCATGCCGCCGCCCTTCTTGCCGCCCATCATCTTCATCATGTCCGCCATCTGGCGATGCATTTTCAGAAGCTTGTTGATGTCGGCCGCATCGGTGCCGGAGCCGGCGGCGATGCGCTTCTTGCGGGAATGCTTGAGCATGTCCGGGTTGGCGCGCTCGGCCTTGGTCATCGAATTGATGATGGCGATCTGGCGGCCGAAAAGCTTGTCGTCGAGACCGGCGGCGGACATCTTGTCCTTCATGCCGGCCATGCCGGGCATCATTCCCATGATGCCGCCCATGCCGCCCATCTTCTGCATCTGGCCAAGCTGGTCGGCGAGGTCGTTCAAATCGAACTTGCCCTTGGCCATCTTGGCGGCCATGGCGGCCGCCTTCTCGGCGTCGATATTCTCCGCTGCCTTCTCGACGAGCGAAACGATGTCACCCATGCCGAGGATGCGGTCTGCGACGCGGCGGGGATGGAACTCTTCGAGTTCGCCCATCTTTTCGCCGACGCCGATCAGCTTGATCGGTTTGCCGGTGACGGCGCGCATCGAAAGGGCGGCACCGCCGCGGCCATCGCCGTCCATACGGGTCAGGACGAGGCCGGTAATGCCGACGCGCTCGTCGAAATTGCGGGCGAGGTTGACGGCGTCCTGACCGGTCAGCGCATCGGCGACGAGCAGGATTTCATGCGGATTGGACTTCCGCTTGATCTCCGCCATCTCGATCATCAGCGGCTCGTCGATATGGGTGCGGCCGGCGGTGTCGAGGATGACGACGTCATGGCCGCCGAGTTTTGCGGCCTGCACCGCGCGCGAGGCGATATCGGTCGGCGACTGGCCGGCGATAACAGGCAGCGTATCGATGCCCGCCTGGACGCCCAACTGGCGCAACTGCTCCTGCGCGGCTGGACGGCGCGTGTCGAGCGAGGCCATCAGGACCTTCTTCTTGTCGCGCGTCTTCAGCCGGTTGGCGATCTTGCCCGAGGTGGTGGTCTTGCCCGAGCCCTGCAGACCGACCATCATGATGACGACGGGGGCGGCGGCATTGAGATCGATCGACACGCCCTCCGAGCCGAGCATTGAGACCAGCTCGTCATGCACGAGCTTGACGACCATCTGGCCGGGCTTGATCGACTTCAGGATTTCCGCACCGACGGCCTTTTCGCGCACCGCATCGGTGAAGGAGCGCACCACTTCCAGCGCCACGTCCGCTTCGAGCAGCGCACGGCGGACCTCGCGCAGCGCCGCCGAGACATCGGCCTCGGAAAGCGCGCCACGGCCCGTCAATCCATTCAGAATGGAGCCAAGGCGGTCCTGGAGTGTTTCAAACATCACGTCATCCTTCTTGTTTCCGCACGGAACGGAAACGTCGGTGCCATCCGTGACAAAAACAAGACGCAAAGCCAAAAAGCACCCGAGGGCGCATCGCGCTGTCGGGTGTTGACCTCCGGGATCTGTTTATACCGCAATGGGTCCCGGTCGGTGGCTTCAAGTCGTCTCACTTGTCGCAGATGCGCGGCTTAAACAGCAAAGAGGCTGGAAAGTCAAGGATCAGCCGGCAGGCGAGGCGTCGGTCACATTTCCGCGAGGCCCGCGCGGCACATTGCGACGGCCCCTGGCAGGACTTATGTATTGTCAATGAACCGTCGCAAGTTCCTGAAATGGTCGAGCCTTGGTGCCCTGGCAACGCTTGCCGGCGGAGCTTTCGCCGGCCGCAGCATGGCCGCCAACCGCTATTATGACGGCCCGGTCAGCGATCATTTCGACGGCACCTATTTCTTCAATCCCGATGGGGAAGAGCCGAACAGCTTCTTCGAGCTGATGCGATGGAAACTGGGTGGCGGTCAGGCGGCCTGGCCGCTCGACTGGCCAAGTCCGTTTCCCTTCGCCGTGCCGGAGCCGCGGGTCGATGGCGAGCGCCTCGTCGTCACCATGGCAGGGCATGCCGCGCTGCTGATCCAGACGGCCGGCCTCAACATCCTGACCGACCCGGTGTGGAGCGACCGTGCGAGCCCGATCGGCTTTGCCGGCCCGAAGCGCGTCAATCCGCCCGGCATAAAGCTTGCCGACCTGCCGAAGATCGACCTCGTGCTCGTCACGCACAACCACTACGACCATCTCGACCTTGCCACGCTGAAGGCGCTGGCCGAGCGGGACGATTGCCGCATCGTCACACCGCTTGGCAATGACAGGATCATCGGACCGGTTGTCGGCGAAGGGCGCGTGACGACCATGGACTGGGGCGGCAACATTCCGGTCGCCGACGGCGTAACCCTCCATTGCGAACCCTGCCACCACTGGTCGGCCCGCGGGCTCGGCGATCGCCGCATGGCCCTGTGGGCGGCCTTCCTCATCCAAACGCCCGGCGGCAAGATCTACCATATCGGCGATACCGGCTTTCACCAGGGCATCAACTACCGGGCGATCCGCGAGAAACACGGCGCGATCCGCCTCGCCAACCTGCCCTTCGGCGCCTATGAGCCGCGCTGGTTCATGCGCCCGCAGCACCAGAACCCGGACGAGGCGGTGCAGGGCATGGTGGCGAGCGGTGCGGCCTATGTCGCCGGCCATCACTGGGGTACGTTTCGGCTGACAAACGAGGGCGTCGACGAGCCGCTCGCCGCGCTGGAAACCGCCCTCGACGCGGCCGGCGTTGCCCGGGCACGTTTTCGCGCCTTGAGGCCCGGCGAAGTCTTCGAGGTCCCTGCCGCCACGGCCTGATGCAAGGCACTGGAAATCCGCGGGCTTTTCCGCCATATACGCCCCCAACAGGGCCTTTTGGCCCGATCGGGCAGACGTGATGACAAAGACGGTCGACTTCGCGAAGATGAACGGGCTGGGAAACAACATCCTGGTCGTGGACATGCGTGGCCGCAAGGATGTCGTGACGCCGGCCGCGGCTATCGCGCTCGCTGCCGATCCCGCCACCCGCTTCGACCAGATCATGGCCGTCCACGACCCCAGGATCGACGGCACCGATGCCTGGATCGACATCCTCAATTGCGATGGCACGAAGGCGCAGGCCTGCGGCAACGGCACGCGCTGCGTCGTGCAGGCGCTCGCCGCCGAGACCGGCCGCAAGGTCTTCACCTTCCAGACCGTCGCCGGCATCCTCAATGCCGTCGAGCACGAGGACGGCACGATTTCGGTCGACATGGGCAAGCCGGTCTTCGAATGGAGCCGCATTCCGCTGGCGGAAGAATTCTACGACACCAGCCGCATCGAATTGCAGATCGGGCCGATCGACGATCCGATCCTGCATTCGCCCGCCGCCATGTCGATGGGCAATCCGCACGCCGTTTTCTGGGTCGATCGCGATCCGATGACGTTCGACCTCGACCGTTTCGGCCCGCTGCTCGAAAACCACCCGATGTTCCCGGAAAAGGCCAACATCACGCTGGCGCAGGTCACGTCGCCGACGTCCATGACGACGCGCACCTGGGAGCGCGGCGCCGGCCTGACGCTCGCCTGCGGTTCCGCCGCCTGCGCTTCGGGCGTCAGTGGCGCACGCACCGGCCGCACCGGCCGCAAGGTCACGATCACCGTTGCCAGCAGCCCGAACCGTGGCACGCTGCAGATCGAGTGGCGCGACGACGACCACGTCATCATGACCGGCCCGGCCGAATGGGAATGGTCGGGCACGCTGGACCCCGCGACCGGCGCCTTCCGCCGGGACGATGCCGAGGCGGCCGCCCTTTGAGCGGCGTCGAGGTCATAACCTTCGGCTGTCGGCTCAACACCTACGAATCGGAAGTGATGCGCGCGGAGGCCGAGAAGGCGGGGCTTAACAATGCCGTGCTGGTGAACACCTGCGCCGTGACGAGCGAGGCCGTGCGCCAGGCCCGACAGGCGATCCGCCGCGCCCGCCGCAACAATCCCCATGCCCGCATCATCGTCACCGGCTGCGCCGCGCAGACGGAAAAGCACACTTTTGCGGAGATGCCGGAAGTCGACGCCGTGCTCGGCAACGAGGAGAAGCTGAAGGGCGCCTCCTACCGGGCGCTTCCGGATTTCGGCGTGTCGGCGGAAGAGAAGCTGCGCGTCAACGACATCATGAGCGTGCGGGAAACCGCGCCGCAGATGGTAAAACTGATCGATGGCCATGTGCGCGCCTTCGTGCAGGTGCAGAACGGCTGCGACCATCGCTGCACCTTCTGCATCATCCCCTACGGCCGCGGCAATTCCCGCTCCGTGCCGATGGGTGCCGTCGTCGACCAGGCACGCAGGCTCGTCGAGAGCGGCTATTCGGAGATCGTGCTGACCGGCGTCGATGCCACCAGCTACGGCGCCGACCTGCCCGGAAAACCCAGCCTCGGCCAACTCGCCAAGGCGCTTTTGAAGCAGGTGCCGGAAATCCAGCGTCTGCGCCTCTCCTCGATCGACAGCATCGAGGCGGATGATCACCTCTGGGACCTGATCGCAGACGAACCGCGCTTCATGCCGCACCTGCATCTCTCGCTCCAGCATGGCGACGACATGATCCTGAAGCGCATGAAGCGGCGCCATTCCAGCGCCGACGCCGTCGCCTTCTGCGAGCGGGTCAAAACCTTGCGTCCGGATGCGAGTTTCGGCGCAGACATGATCGCCGGCTTCCCGACGGAAACGGAAGAGATGTTTTCCAATGCCGGGCGGCATGCCGAAGACTGCGGCATCGCCCATCTGCACGTCTTTCCCTACAGTCCGCGCGCCGGCACGCCGGCCGCGCGCATGCCGCAGCTCGACCGCGCTGTCGTCAAGGAACGCGCCGGCCGGTTGCGCGAGACTGGAAAACGGCTGCATGAGGCCCATCTCGAGCAGATGGTCGGCACCGTGCAAAAAATCCTCGTCGAGAACAACGGCCTCGCCCATACGGAAAACTTCACGCTCGTCGATGTCGCGGGCCTCAAACCTCGCGACCTTGTGCCGGTGACGATCACCGGCCACAATGGCAGACACCTGACGATGCAGCCGGCGAATGCTCCCGGCACTGCCCCCCTTCGCAACTAGCGGACACTTTTATGGCCCTCGGCTTCATCAAGAAAATTTTCACATTCGGAAAAGACACCGCCCCTGCGCCCAAGCCGGAGGCGGAAGCCCCCGTCGTTGCGCCCGAGGTGATCGAACCAGCGCCGGAGCAGGCAGCCAGGCGCGAGGAAATCGCCGTCATCGATGCTGTCGAGGAGCGTGACGCGCTGCTTGACGAGGCGGAAGCCGCCAATCCCGAGGCCACCCATCATGTGCCGGAGGAAGCGGAGCCCGATATCTATCCGCTGCCGCATGCCCCGGATCTACCGGTTGCCGAGGATCCGGTCGCGCCGGCTGAGGTGGAAACTGCCGCCGGACCGGAGAGTGACGACGTCGCCTCCGAGGAAGACGTTATTGAAGCGCCTGTAGAAGAAGAGCCGGCGGCTCCGGTAGAGGCCATCGTTGAAGATGCGCCGGCCCCGCCAGTGGAAGAGATCGCCGAACCGGAACCGGAAATCGTCCCGATAGAGGAAGCGCCGCCTGCGGAAGTCGAAGATCCCGTTCTCGAAGAGGCAATCCGCACCGAGCCGAAAATTCTGCCGAAGGGCTTTGCCACAGCCGAACGCTCGGCCGTCGTGGAGACGCTGGTGGTGCAGCCCAAGCGCACCTGGTTCCAGCGCCTGCGCGACGGGCTTTCGCGCACCTCCTCGCAGCTCACCGGCCAGATCACCAGCCTGTTCACCAAGCGCAAGCTCGACGACGCGACGCTGCAGGACCTCGAAGACCTGCTGATCCAGGCCGATCTCGGCGTGGAAACGGCGCTGCGCATCACCGACACGCTGGCCTCCGAACGCTACGGCAAGGACGTGACGGGCGGCGACGTCTCGCGCATCATGGCAAGCGAAATCACCAAGGTGCTGTCGCCGGTCGCCAAGCCGCTGGAGCTCGACCTTAACCACAAGCCGCATGTCATCCTCGTCGTCGGCGTCAACGGCACCGGCAAGACGACGACGATCGGCAAGCTCGCCGCCAAGCTCTCGGGCGCCGGCCTGAAGGTCATGCTGGCAGCAGGCGACACGTTCCGCGCCGCCGCCATCGAGCAGCTAAAAATCTGGGCGGAGCGCACCGGCTCCGACATCGTCTCGTCCAAGCTCGGCGCCGATGCGGCGGGCCTCGCCTACGAGGCCTACGAACAGGCCAAGCTGAAGAAGAGCGACGTGCTGATCGTCGACACGGCCGGCCGCCTGCAGAACAAGACGGAGCTGATGGCGGAGCTGGAAAAGATCGTGCGCGTGCTCGGCAAGCTCGATCCGGACGCACCGCACACGGTTCTCCAGACGCTTGATGCCACGACCGGTCAGAATGCGATGAACCAGGTCGAGATTTTCCGCAATGTCGCGGGCGTCACGGGCCTGATCATGACAAAATTGGACGGTACGGCCCGCGGCGGCATCCTTGTGGCGATTGCCGCCAAACACAAGCTGCCGGTCTATTTCATCGGTGTCGGAGAGGGGGTCGACGATCTCGAACCCTTCGAGGCCAAGGATTTCGCGGAAGCGATCGCAGGAGTTGGAGAATGAGCAAGGTTACGCTGGAAACCCCGGCCAAGACGGAGGAGAAGGTCAGCCCCCTCCTCAAGATGGTGCTGGAGCTCGGCCCCCTCGTCGTGTTCTTCTTCGCCAATTCGCGCGGCGAATGGCTGGCGGCGCAGTTTCCGGTGCTTGCCGAAATGGGCGGGCCGATCTTCATCGCCACCGGCCTCTTCATGGCGGCCACCGCGCTCGCACTGATCGTCTCGTGGATCCTGACCCGCACGCTGCCGATGATGCCGCTGATCTCAGGCATCGTCGTCCTGGTCTTCGGCGCGCTGACGCTGTGGCTGCAGAACGACACCTTCATCAAGATGAAGCCGACCATCGTCAACACGCTGTTCGGCACCATCCTGCTCGGCGGCCTTCTGTTCGGCAAATCCCTGCTCGGTTACGTCTTCCACGCCGCCTTCAAGCTGACCGACGAAGGCTGGCGCAAGCTGACGCTGCGCTGGGGCCTGTTCTTCCTCGTGCTTGCCGTGATGAACGAAGTCGTCTGGCGGTCGTTCTCGACCGACTTCTGGGTGGCGTTCAAGGTCTGGGGCACGATGCCCATCACCATCCTCTTCACGCTCTCCCAGATGCCGCTGATCATGCGCCACTCGATCGAGCAGCCCGAAGAGGGCAAGGCGCCCTGACATTTCCGGACAAACAAAAACCCCGCCGTTTCCGGCGGGGTTTTTTCGATCAGCCTTCCGGCCTTGCAGACGTTAGTTGCGGTTGCCCATGAAACGCAGCAGGAACAGGAAGAGGTTGATGAAGTCGAGGTAGAGCGTCAGCGCACCCATGATGGCCTTGCGGCCGGCCACGGCGCTGTCATCGGCTTCGAAATACATTTCCTTGATCTTCTGCGTATCCCAGGCGGTCAGGCCGGCGAAAACCAGCACGCCGATCGCGGAGATCGCGAAATCGAGCGCCGAGGATTGCAGGAACAGGTTGACGAGCGACGCGATGATCAGGCCGAACAGGCCCATCACCAGGAACGAACCCATCGCGGACAGGTCCCGCTTCGTCGTGTATCCGAACAGCGACAGGGCGCCGAAGGCGGCGGCCGAGACGAAGAAGGTCTGCGCGATGCTGGCGCCCGTGTAGATCAGGAAGATCGAGGACAGCGACAGGCCCATCAGGCCGGCATAGACCCAGAAGGTCGCCTGCGCGGTGCCGACACTCATCGTGTGGATGCGGAAGCTCAGGAAGAAGACCAGCGCGAGCGGCGCGAGCATGACGACCCACTTCAGCGGGCTGACATAGATCGCCTGGCCGAATGCGGTCAGCTGGCCGTCAGCGAAGGCCGCCTGCGCGGCGAAATAGGCCACGAGGCCGGTGATCACGAGACCGAAGGCCATCAGGTTGTAGACCCGGAGCATATAGGTACGCAGGCCCTCGTCGATGACGGCACCGGTCTGCGCGCCGGCATTGGCCGTGCGGGTCTGGTAGTTGCGGAGATCAGACATGTTGTCCTCTTGGTTCAAGCCCCATGGAATATACGGTGTCGAGGCCCCGTTTGTTCGCTCCGGTTCGCGGAGCATCCTGCGGGGTCCAGGCAACCGCTGCGGGACTCCAGCTTGCCTGACGTAAATATGAGCATGAATTGCGTTGCGCACAAGGCCCGCGACCCTGGCGGGAGCCGCGGGCTTGCCGAATTCAGGGCAATTCAAGCAAAAGTGCGTTACGGGCTTGCGTCCGCTATTGCGTGAAACCTAGAGCTCGCGCAGGACCGGTGCTGCTTTCTGTCCCAGAATGCGCCATGTGCCGGCAAGGCCGATACCGACGGTCATGACGAGCGCCGTCACGACGGTGACGACGGCGACATCGGGCAGGAAGCTCGACGGTAGCGTCATGATGCGGCTCACCACGAACCAGGCGGCCACACCGCCGGCAAGCAGTGCGAAGATCGCGGTCGCGAGGCCGAGCATGAGATACTCGTAGCTGAAGGCCCGGATCAGCGTCGCACGCGTCGCGCCCAGGGTTTTCAGCACCACGGCATCGTGCACGCGCGCCCGGTTGCCGGCCGCAAGCGCTCCGGCCAGCACCAGGACGGAGGCGATGAGCGCCACCGCCGCCGCCGCGCGGATCGCGGTCGCCAGCTGTCCGACGAGTTCGTTGACCACGTCGAGCGCATCCTTGACGCGAACGGTGGTGATCGTCGGGAAGGCGTTGGTGACGGCCTTCAATGTCGCGGCCTCCTGCGCGGCACTTGCCTTGGGGTCGATCATCGTCGCCAGCCAGGCATGGGGCGCGCCCGCAAAGGTGTTCGGCGAGAAGACCATGACGAAGTTGATCGACAGCGATTCCCATTCGACGGTACGGAAGTTGGCGATGCGCGCGGTGATGTTGCGGCCGAGCACGTTGACCGTCACGGTATCGCCGATCTTGAGGCCGAGTTCCTTGCCCTCTTCGGCGGCAAACGAGACGAGCGGCTCGCCGGAATAATCCTCCGGCCACCATTCGCCCTCGGCGAGCGTCGAGTTCTCCGGCGCGCGCTTGGCATAGGTGATGCCGCGGTCGCCGCGCAGCACCCATTGTCCGCCCGGGGGCACCTTGACCTTGGCGACGTCGACGCCGTTCAGCTCCATGACGCGGCCGCGCAGCATCGGTACTTCGATGATCTTGCCGTCGGGCATGTTCGCCTTCAGCACGTCGCGGAACCCGTCCAGTTCGCTGCCCTGGATGTCGATGAAGAAGAAGTTGGGCGCGCGCTCCGGCAGGTTGCCGGTGAGTTCGCGGCGCAGGTTCCCGTCGATCAGCGTCAGCGTGACCAGCAATGCCAGGCCGAGGCCGAGCGACAGTACGACGGAGGCGGTCAGCGCGCCCGGCCGGTGGATATTGCCGATGGCGAGCCTGAGCGCCGGCGAGTTGACGCGCGGGCTGCGTCTGGCGAGCGCCGTGATCAGCATGGCGACGACGCGCAGCACGATGAAGGCGAAGGCTATGGCGCCGAGGAAGATCGACGCGATGTAGCGGTCATAGGCCGTGA
The DNA here is from genome assembly GCF_024704725.1 of Shinella sp. CPCC 101442. Taxonomy (GTDB): domain Bacteria; phylum Pseudomonadota; class Alphaproteobacteria; order Rhizobiales; family Rhizobiaceae; genus Shinella. The sequence continues at coordinate 153,700 of NZ_JALIQS010000006.1, forward strand.
AGATCGCAAGGCCGGCGAGCGCGGCAAGGAAGACGGCCGCGCCCAGAAGATAGGGCCAGCTCGGCAGGCGGCCTTTCTGGAAACCCTGTTCGCGGAAGAGTGCCGTTGCCGGCACCTCGCGGGCGTGGCCGAGCGGCAGGATGGCGAAGGCAAGCGCCGTCAGCAGGCCGAAGACGGCGGCGAGCAGCAGTGCCGAGGGGTAGAGTGCCGTTTCCGCCGGCACCGGCAGCACGCCATCGAGGAAACGCATCGCCACCATGGGCATCAGCGCCCCGGCGACGAGGCCGATCACGATGCCAACGGCGGCAATCAGCGAAATCTGGATGAGATAGATCAGCGCCACGAGCGAGGCGGGTGCGCCGAGGCACTTGAAGGTCGCGATGACGGAGCGTTTCGAATCGAGATAGGCCCGCACGGCATTCGCAACGCCGACACCGCCGACGATCAACGCCGTCAGGCCGACGAGCGTCAGGAACTGCGAGAAGCGGGTGATGTTGGCCGTCAGCGACGGAGCGGCGCTGTTGGAGGTGCGGATCGCCCAACCGGCCTTGGGAAAGGCCTTGTTGGCGTCCGCCCGAACCTTGGCGAGCGACACATCGCGATCGGCGAGGCGAACGCGGTAGGCGTTTTCGACAAGGCTGCCGGTCTGCACGAGGCCGCTCGCCGTGAGCGCTTCCTCCGAGACCATGAGGCGTGGCGCAAAGCCGAACCCTTCCGAGACGGCGTCCGGTTCGCGCGTGAGCGTCGCCGTCACCTTCAGCTTCGCGGTGCCGAGCAGCACCTCGTCGCCGACGGCGATGCCGAGCCGGTCGAGCAGCAGGGGAGCGACGACCGCGCCATAGGCCTCACCCTGCCTGGCGAAGAGATCGGCGGCCGGTCGCTGCGGCTCCGTCTCCAGCGTGCCGTAAAGCGGATAAGCGCCATCGACACCCTTGGCCTCGACCAGCGTCTGGTCGGATCCGTCTGGCAGGCGCGCCATGGAGCGCAGGCCCGAGGACAGCGAGACGTCGCCAAGCGACTGGAAGTGTTTCAGCTCGTCGGGTGTCGCGAAACGGTTGTTGAACTCGAAGCGCACATCTGCGGCCAGCAGCGACTGGCCCTGCGAGGCGATCGCCTGCGTGATGGCGCTCGATACCGAATTGACGCCGGCGATCGCCGCCGTGCCGAGCGCGATACAGGCGAGGAAAATGTAAAAACCTTTCAGCCCGCCGCGCATTTCGCGCAGCGCCAGGCGGAAGGCCAGCGGAAACTGCCGGAGGATCGTGCCGATCCTCATGCCGGCACCGCCTGGACAGCGGCCCGCACGGGGGTTGCGCCCGAAACGATTTCGCCGGAGCGCATGGCGATCTGCCGGCCGCAGCGGGCGGCAAGCGACGGATCATGCGTCACCAGCAGCAGCGTCGTGCCACGCTCGGCCTGCTTGGAAAACAGGAGGTCGGCGATCTGCCGTCCGGTCTCGGTATCGAGATTGCCGGTCGGCTCGTCCGCGATCAGCAGTTTCGGCGATGGCGCGAGCGCCCGGGCGATGGCGACGCGCTGTTGCTCGCCGCCCGAAAGCTGGCCCGGATAGTGCGACAGCCGTTCGCCGAGGCCGACGGCCGTCAGTTCGCGCCGCGCGATCTCGAAGGCATCGCGAATGTTGGCAAGCTCCAGCGGCACCGCGACGTTTTCCAGTGCGGTCATGTTGGGAATGAGGTGGAAGGACTGGAAGACGATGCCGATATTGCGGCCGCGAAAGTCCGCCACCTGGTCCTCGGTCATGCGGTGCAGGCCCGCACCGTCGATATGGATTTCGCCGCCGTCCAGCCGCTCGAGGCCGGCCAGCACCATCAGGAGCGTCGACTTGCCGGACCCCGAGGGCCCGACGATGCCGACCGATTCGCCCGCATCGATCGACAGGTCGATCCCCTTCAGCACATGCACGGAGGCGGCGGCCTGTCCGAGGGTGAGATCGGCTTTTTTCAGATCGATGATGGTTTTGGCCAAGGAATTCTGCCCTATATGTCTTGGAAGTACTGGAATGTCAGCAATCTAGGGATAGCTCCATGTCGTTTAAAGCGGCGCTCGGATTTTTCACATCACTCGCGATCACAGCTTTGTTATCCGCGGGCATCGCGCGTGCGGAGCCGGTCAAGCTCGTCGGCTTCGGCGACAGCCTGATGGCCGGCTACCAGCTGCCCGCCTCGGACGCCTTTCCGGTGAAGCTGGAAGCGGCGCTCAAGGCCAGGGGCCACGACGTGGAGATCGCCAATGCCGGGGTCTCCGGCGATACGAGTTCGGGCGGCCTTGCCCGGCTCGACTGGTCCATCCCGGACGGCACGAAAGGCGTGATCCTCGAACTCGGCGCCAATGATGCGCTGCGCGGCATTGCGCCGGAGGAGACGGAAAAGAACCTCGACGCCATGCTCACCCGCCTTGGGGAGCGTGGCATTTCCGTGCTGCTTGCCGGCATGCTCGCTCCGCCCAATATGGGGGCGGACTATGAGAAGCGCTTCAACGGCATCTACCGGCGCCTTGCCGAAAAGCACGGCGTTGCGCTCTATCCGTTCTTTCTCGACGGCGTGACGACCAAGCCCGAGCTGCAGCTCGACGACGGCATGCATCCCAATCCGGCGGGCGTCGACGTGATGGTCGAGATGATCCTGCCCACGGCGGAGAGTTTTTTCAAATCCATCGCGGCTGGGGAGTAGTTTTCGCGGGTGCGAAATAAGGGTTGCGAAAAAATGCATCGCGTGATTCGCTGACAATACTTTCCAGTAGGGAGAAGTCGCTATGCCGAGACTTTTCGTTGCCCTCGAAGTGCCGCGCAACGCGGCCATGAGCCTCTCCCTGTTGAGAGGCGGTCTTCCCGGAGCCCGCTGGATCGATGTCGAGAATTTTCACATCACACTCCGCTTCATCGGCGATATCGATGGCCGCACCGCCGACGAGGTGGTCGACAGGCTCGACCGCATCGAGCGCCCCGAATTTCAGCTCGCGCTTTCGGGCATGGGCTCCTTCGGCTCGAAGAAACCCCATTCCATTTTCGCCGGGGTGACGCAGGCGCCGGAAATGCATGCCCTGCAGGCGGAAGTCGAGCGCATCTGCCAACGCCTCGGCCTGCCCGCCGACCCGCGCAAGTTCACGCCGCATGTCACGCTGGCCCGCCTGCGCAACGTGCGCCCCGAGGACGTCGCTCACTATCTTTCGGGCCGCGGAAATTTCCACACCGCTCCCTTCACCGTGAACCGGTTCGTGCTGATGTCCTCGAAGGAATCCGTCGGCGGCGGGCCGTACCTGACGGAAGAGGTGTTTCCGCTGTCGGAGACGGGCAGCAGCTGGGAGGGGGCGGATCTGCACGACCATCCGGTTTGATCACCGGGCCTTCGCAAACAGGCCCTTGTGATCGTCCGGAACGAAAGGCCGATTTCCTCAACTTGTAAGTGCTGCGTTAAAGCGAACGATACCCGATCCGTGTAGAACAGCGCCCATGGCCTATCCATGGGAGACGTGTCTGTGAGACTCAGCCGCTTTGGTCAGCTGTTTTTTGACGCAACGGGCAGCATTCCGCGAAAAACCTGGTGGCTTGGTGTCGGGTGCATCATTTTTGTCTTGCTGCTGCTGTCGATCGTACCGGCGGTCGTCGCCTTCAAAACCTTGTCGGATCCTGACGGCGGGAAGATGGTGGCCTTTCATCGCTTCTACGGCTGGTGGACATTGCTGTCCTTCCTTCTCGTCGCCTATCCGCTCTACGCCATTTCCATCAAGCGCCGCCGCGACCGCGGCAACAGTGGATGGGACGTGAAACTCTGCCTTTTGCTTAATCTCCTGCTGCTCCTTGGCCAGGCTGGGGGGAAGCAATGGGTGATGAACTATGGTGGTGTCGGTTTTTCGATGCGGGAGGCTCCCGGCATCCCCGGCCTGATCCTTCCATTGCCCGACCCGGTCTTTCTCTATTTCAGCCATGTTGTCAGCGTGGTCACGCTGGCGATGGTCGTCCCCCTTGGCCTGCTCAAGGGCTCCGGCATCCTCTCCGGCAGACCGGCCGAATCGTTTCCGCGGCCTCGGGCCGTTGTCAGCAGGCGGACGTCGCGGACCGGGTATTATGGGCTGGCTGCCCTCTCTCTGGTCGCCGTCGCCGTGGTAGCCGGCGTTCTCTCGCTGCGGGCGGAAGCGAACGATATCGCGATCGGCGAACCGCTTCCCGGCCACATCGCGGCTGTCATGTCGACGCAGATGTCCGGCCGGAAAAGCGATCTCGGGACTTTGACGGTGCTTCCGACTGCGACCATCCGAAACCGGCGTGGCCAGCATTGCCGCTCGTTTTCCCTCAGCGGCGCGGCGACAACGCTCGGTGTAGCCTGCAAGCGAAACGGCAAATGGATCGCGACCTTTGCGGTAAGCGCCCAATCGAAAAGGGAAATGGAAGAAAGCCAGGCGGCCCATCTCAAGGCCATTGGAGCGAGCATTCCCTTCTCGGAAGAGGGGGAGCGTCTGGTGTTCCGGCTCTAGCGCTTACTCTTTGATGCGATTCAGCATTTTGTGGTGGCGAGGCGAATTTCATCAATCCCTTGTGGCGAACAAACCCTGAATCCGCGGGAGTCAGCGATTCGTCGCCGTTTCGTTCACAAACTGTTCCATGAGCCGGCAAACGATCCTGAAAATGGTCGGATTTCGCCGTGCCCCTTGCCATCGGCCGCCCCGATGGGCATCTGTGAGCCGAAGTAGAAACAGCCGGGGCGTGACTTGTCGCAAGCACCCATGATCTTGAGCGGCCGCGGGGTCACCGCGGTGCTCGGCCCGACCAATACGGGCAAGACCCACTACGCAATCGAGCGCATGGTGGCACATGAGACGGGCGTTATCGGCCTGCCTCTGCGCCTTCTTGCGCGCGAGGTCTACACGCGTGTCGTGGAGAAGGTCGGGCAGCACAATGTGGCGCTCGTCACCGGCGAAGAGAAGATCACGCCGCATATGGCGCGGTTTTCGGTCTGCACGGTGGAGGCCATGCCGCGCGAGACGCGCGCCTCCTTTGTGGCCATCGACGAGGTGCAGCTTGCCGGCGATCTGGAGCGCGGCCATATCTTCACGGACCGGGTGCTGCATCTGAGGGGGCGCGACGAGACGTTGCTGCTCGGTGCCGCCACCATGAAGCCTATCCTCGAGCAGATGCTGCCGGGCATCCACGTCATCGAGCGCCCGCGTCTCTCCCAGCTCTTCTATGCCGGCTCGAAAAAAATCACCCGCCTGCCGCAGCGCACGGCCATCGTCGCGTTTTCCGCCGACGAGGTCTATGCGATCGCCGAACTGATCCGCCGCCAGCGCGGCGGCGCGGCGGTGGTGCTCGGCGCGCTCAGCCCGCGCACCCGCAACGCGCAGGTCGCGCTCTACCAGGAGGGCGACGTCGAGTATCTCGTCGCAACCGATGCGATCGGCATGGGCCTCAATCTCGACGTCGACCACGTCGCCTTCGCGCAGGACCGAAAATTCGACGGCTACCAGTTCCGCAATCTGAACCCCGCCGAACTCGCGCAGATCGCCGGCCGCGCCGGCCGGCATCTGCGCGACGGCACCTTCGGCATCACGAGCCGCGTCGATCCCTTCGACGACGAACTGGTCAAGCGCATCGAGACGCACCAGTTCGATCCGGTCAAAGTGCTGCAATGGCGCACGACGCGCTTCGACTATTCGTCGCTCGTGACGCTCCGCAAATCGCTCGACGCCGCACCGCCGATCGCCGGTCTGACGCGGGCGCTGCCGGCCGTCGACCAGCAGGCGCTCGAACATCTCTCGCGCTATCCTGATGTCCGCGACCTCGCGACGACGCCGGAACGCGTGCAGAAACTGTGGGAGGCCTGCGCGCTTCCCGATTACCGCCGCATCACCCCCGCCCAGCACGCCGACCTGATTTCGACGCTCTATGCGGACCTCGTAAAGCGCGGTACGGTTAACGAAGATTTCATGGCGGATCAGGTCCGACGGGCTGATAGAACCGACGGTGAAATCGACACGCTTTCGGCGCGAATCGCGCAGATAAGGACGTGGACCTATGTGTCGAATCGGCCCGGATGGCTTGCCGATCCGACACACTGGCAGGAAAAGACGCGGGAAATCGAAGACCGATTGTCCGATGCGCTACATGAACGGTTGACGAAACGCTTTGTTGATCGCAGGACATCTGTGCTCATGAAGCGCCTGAGAGAGAATGCGATGTTGGAAGCTGAAATCAGTGTGAATGGCGATGTCTTCGTAGAGGGACATCATGTCGGGCAGTTGGCCGGTTTCCGGTTCACGCTCGTCTCCGGAACGGAAGGCCCCGATGCGAAGGCCGTGCAGGCTGCCGCGCAGAAGGCGCTTGCGCTGGAGTTCGAGGCCCGTGCTGCGCGCCTGCATGCGGCCGGCAATGCCGACCTCGCGCTCGGCTCCGACGGCACCGTGCGCTGGCTCGGCGATCCCGTCGCGCGTCTTGCACCCTCCGACCATATCATGCGTCCGCGCGTCATCCTGCTCTCCGACGAGCAGTTGACCGGCAACGCGCGTGACCACGTCGCCGCCCGCATCGAACGCTTCGTGAACCATCATATCGCGACCGTGCTGAAGCCGCTCGACGATCTCTCCCGCGCGGAAGATCTGCAGGGCCTTGCCAAGGGTCTTGCCTTCCAGCTCGTCGAAAGCCTCGGCGTGTTGTTCCGCCGCGATGTCGCCGACGACGTGAAGACGCTCGACCAGGACGCCCGCGCGTCCATGCGCAAGCACGGCATCCGCTTCGGCGCCTACCATATTTTCATGCCGGCGCTGCTGAAGCCGGCGCCCGCCGAACTCATCACCCTGCTGTGGGCGCTGAAGAACGACGGCCTCGACAAGCCGGGTTACGGCGACCTCATTCCGGTGCTGGCTGCCGGCCGTACCTCTGTCGTCACCGATCCGACCTATGAGCGCGCCTTCTACAAGCTCGCCGGCTTCCGCTTCCTCGGCAAGCGCGCCGTGCGCATCGATATCCTCGAACGCCTCGCGGACCTTATCCGCCCGCTGTTGCAGTGGAAGCCGGGCACGACGCGTCCGGATGGCGCCTATGACGGCCGCCGCTTCATGGCGACGACGGCCATGCTGTCCATTCTCGGTGCCACGCCCGACGACATGGAAGAGATCCTCAAGGGTCTCGGCTATCGCGCCGACAGCGTGAAGCCGGAAGAAGCTGCCGCCTTCCTTTCAGCGCAGGCTCCTGCTGCTGCTGCCGCCACCGAAACCCCGGCGGATGCAGCAACGGAAACCTCCGACGAGCACGACGCAGACGCGTCCGACGAAAGCGAAACGCCGGTCGCGCCGACCGAAGCGCCGGTTGCCGAGACCGTGGAGGCTCCGGCAACGGCCGAAGCCGCTCCCGTCGAAGGCGAAGCTGTCGAAGCCAAGCCCGTCCTGCTCTGGCGTCCGGGCTCGCGCCACGACAACCAGCGCCAGGGCGGTCATCGCCAGGGTGGCGAGCGCCACCAGGGTGATCGCAATGGCGACCGTCAGGACCGGGGCGAACGCCGCGGCGGCGACCGCAATCGCGGCCAGCAGGCTGGTGAACGCGGGGCCGGTGAACGGGGTGAACGCCGTGATGGCGGCCGTGGTGGTCGTCCGGATCAGGGCAAGGGTGGCCGCGACGGAAAGCCGCAGGGCGGCAACCGTCCGGACCGGGGCGAGCGCAACGAGCGTTCGGGCAAGCCGCAGCAGGCGAAATTCGAGGCCCGGCCGCCCCGTAAGGAAAAGCCGATCGATCCGGATTCACCCTTCGCAAAGCTTGCGGCGCTCAAGGAGCAGCTGAAGAAGTAAGGCATGGCGCGACACGAAGAACAGCCCGCAGCGCGACAGCGCATCGACAAGTGGCTGTTCTTCGCGCGCCTGCGCAAATCCCGTTCGCTTGCGGCAAAAGCGGTCGAAACGGGTGATGTCGGCATCAATGGCGTCAAGATCCGCCAGCCCTCGCATATGGTGCGGCCAGGCGATGTGATCGTACTTTCGCTCGACCGTAACGACATGGTGGTGAAGGTGCTGCATCCGGGCGAGCGCCGTGGGCCCTATGAGGAAGCTCGCCTGCTTTACCAAGACATGACGCCCCCTCCGCCGCCGCCCGAAGAGCGCAATCTTTTTGCGCAGGCGACGCGCGAGCGCGGTTCGGGACGCCCGACGAAGCGCGAGCGCCGCGAGACCGACCGGCTGCATGGCGGGCCGGGCGACGAGGATTAGAATTCTATACCTCGGAAGGGCCTGCGGGCGCATGTATTGCGCTTGCAAAGCGCCGGCAAAGCCTTTACCTCCACCACCGGACAGCCTTGCGCGGGTAGGGCTTTTCGCCCCGGCCAACCGTCCAGGTGACAGTGAGCCACCGCCCGCTTCGTGACGTTTCTGGAGTTCATCATGACGTATGTCGTGACCGACAACTGCATCCGCTGCAAGTATATGGACTGCGTGGAAGTGTGCCCCGTCGACTGTTTTTACGAGGGTGAGAACTTTCTCGTCATCCATCCCGACGAATGCATCGACTGCGGCGTCTGCGAACCGGAATGTCCCGCCGAGGCGATCAAGCCGGATACCGAGCCGGGCCTCGACAAGTGGCTGAAGGTCAACGCGGACTTCGCCTCTATCTGGCCCAATATCACGGTCAAGCGGGATGCGATGCCCGAGGCCAAGGAAATGGACGGCGTGGAAGGCAAATACGAACAGTTCTTCTCGCCGAACCCCGGCCAGGGCGACTGAGCTCCGCCACCGGCGGCAAGCGATCTGGGGAAAAAAGCCTGTCCACGCCAAAAGGCGATGGGACAGGCTTGATGACCCATGCGAAGCAAATTATTGATTTCGGCACTTTTTTGTGGTAGGGTCTGAATACTGATCCACATCGCGGCATTTCGCATGCCCGAGCACCACCACGAAAGCAATCGATCCCTCAACGTCGCTCACCTCCCATAGGCAACCTCGGTTGCTCACATGTGATCGCGTCGCTAGGGACCTTTTTGCGTCGGCGGACGGACCAGAGTGGTGACACCGCAATGGTGCCCCCGTCTTTCCCGGGTCCTCGGACCCACCCGGCCACGGCCGGGAGCGTAACAGGGAGTATTTGAACAGAATGACGACCCAGCAGAAGAAATCTTCCACGCGCCACGGCTTCAAAACCGGTGAATCGATCGTCTATCCCGCTCACGGCGTCGGTCAGATCGTCGCCATCGACGAGCAGGAAGTCGCCGGCATGAAGCTTGAGCTTTTTGTCATCGATTTCGAAAAGGACAAGATGCGTCTCAAGGTGCCGGTTGCCAAGGCCGTTTCCATCGGCATGCGCAAACTGTCGGAGACTGATTTCGTCGAGCGCGCGCTGAAGGTTGTCCAGGGCAAGGCCCGCGTGAAGCGCACCATGTGGTCGCGCCGCGCGCAGGAATACGATGCCAAGATCAATTCCGGCGACCTGATCTCGATCGCCGAAGTGGTCCGCGACCTCTATCGCGCCGAGAACCAGCCGGAACAGTCCTATTCCGAGCGCCAGCTTTACGAAGCCGCCCTTGACCGCATGGCCCGCGAAATCGCCGCCGTGAACAAGATGTCGGAAACCGAAGCGGTTCGCCTCGTCGAAACGAACCTCGCCAAGGGTCCGAAGCGCGGCAAGGCCATCGAAGAAGACGATAGCCAGGACGAAGCGGCCTGATTTAGGGCGCAGTTCAAACTTTTAAAGCCCGGCTGGCGACAGCCGGGTTTTTTATTGGAACTTTTTTGCTTCGCGATCGTTACGGCGGTGAGGATGACTGTTTGAGGAGTGGGCCGGCTGGGTGGCATCGCCACTATATTTTCCCGAAAGCGACTTTCGGGCGATCGGCCGGTCATTCTGAAACGTTACCTCTCAAGGGCGACGGGGTTGGCCATGCGCCTCCCTGAGCCGGTTCGGCTTACGTGGAGAGAAACCGCCATGGCTACGACGACCGCAGACCGCCGCATGATCAAGATCGCCATGTCCGCCCCCTATCTCGAACGGGATGAGGAACAGGCGCTGGCGCAGGCCTGGAGAGACAATAAGGATCAGGAAGCCCGCAATCGCATCGCCATGGCCCATATGCGTCTGGTCGTCTCGATGGCAGGCAAATTCCGCACCTTCGGCCTTCCGCTCGGCGACCTCGTGCAGGAAGGCTATATCGGCCTCCTGGAAGCCGCCGCCCGTTTCGAGCCGGAGCGGCAGGTGCGTTTCTCGACCTATGCCAGCTGGTGGATCCGGGCCTCGATCCAGGATTACGTGCTGCGCAACTGGTCCATCGTCCGCGGCGGCACCAGCTCGGCCCAGAAGGCGCTCTTCTTCAACCTCCGGCGCCTGCGCGCCCGCCTTGCCCGAGGGGACAGCTACCTGACCAGCGAGGCGATGCACCAGGAGATCGCGGCGGCGATCGGCGTCAGCACCGCCGACGTCCGCACCATGGATGCCCGTCTCTCTTCCTCGGACGTCTCCCTCCAGGCCCCGATCTCGGCCGGCGAAGGGGAAGGCACGAGCCGCATGGAGTTTCTGACCAGCGACGCTCCGCTTCCCGACGAACAGGCTGCCGACAGCATCGATGGCGAACGCCGCCATCACTGGCTGCATGCGGCCCTCGGTCAGCTCAACGAGCGCGAAATGAAGATCATTCGCGCGCGCCGGCTTGCCGAAAATGGCGCGACGCTGGAGGAGCTCGGGACGGTGCTGGGCATCTCGAAAGAGCGGGTACGCCAGATCGAGAATCGGGCGCTGGAAAAGCTCAAGGCCGTGCTGGTCAGCAAGACGACGGATTTTGCCTACGCCTGAAGCGGGACGCCGGCATCATGGGAATTGATCCTCGGGCAAGCCCGGGGATCCGTCGAAACAGCGCTTCCCCTCAAAGGGGCGCCAGCTTCACTCACTGATAATCTTGAACTTTTCGCCGGGCCGCACGGTGCTCGTTGCCGTCATCGCATTGATGAGGCGGAAGAGGTCCAGCTTGCGGTCGGTGCCCATCATGCGGCCGGCAAGCGAGGCGACCGTATCGCCGGCGCGCGCGGTCACGACGCGCACGCGCAGCGGCTTCAGCGAGGCGACTTCGGCCGGCGTCAGCTTGCGGAACGAGTTCTTGAGGATCGTCGCGGTCGGTTCCAGCGCCTTCGAGCCGGCCGGCACGGCCGTCAGGAAACGATAGATCTGCTTGTCGATGCGCACGACCGTGACGTCGAACTCCCAGCGGTCGGCCGCGGCTCTCGCGGTCGCGGCCTCGAGGCCGTTCAGCGAGATGGGGCGGATCGTCTCCGGTTTCAGGCCCGTTACCCAGCCGCTCGAGATATAGTTGACCAGATCCTGCCCACGGCTGTCGGCAACGCCGTCGAAACGGATGGCGACATCGCCCGGACCCGTTGCCAGCACCGCATCGGCCTTGTTGTCGATCTGGAAGCCGGGCGGCACGTCGAAGCGGATGCCCAGCTTGCCGTGCATGAAGGTCTGGCCGCGCACATAGCCTTCTTCCGGCGCATCGCCGTAGAGCAGGCCGTCGATGCCGGCGAGATAATAGTCGCGGCCGCGGTCGCCGATCGTGCCCTCAGCCCCGAAGGCGCGGGCGTGCAGGCGTGCCAGCTCCACGCGCTGCGGCGCGTTGGGATGGCTCGAAAGGAAGTCGAGGCTCTGGTCGTTGTCGGGATCGACGGCCGTGAAGCGGGCATAGGCCGCCATCGAATCGAGGAACCGTGCGGCGGCATAGGGGTCGTAGCCGGCTTCGCCCAGCATGCGCACACCGATCACGTCGGCCTGGAGTTCCTGGTTGCGCGAGAAGGCGGCCAGCCGCAGCTTTCCGCGCGCCAGCGCCTGCTTGCCGGCGATGTTGCTGGAGAGCACTTCCGCCACCACGCGGCTCGCGATGACCTCGGCCTCTTCCTTCTTCTGCCTTTCGATGCCGTGATTGGCCGTCACATGCGCCATTTCGTGCGACAGCACGGCGGCGACTTCCGAGGCGTCGTTGGCAAGCGCCAGCAGGCCGCGCGTCACGTAGAGATAACCGCCCGGCAGCGCGAAGGCGTTGATGGCCGGCGAGTTCAGGATGGTGATGCGGTAGGACTGGTTCGGGTTTTCCGAGACGAGCGTCAGCGCGCCGGTGATGCGCGCGACAAGCTTCTCCGTCTTGGCATCCTTGTACTCGCCGCCATAACTCGCAACGATGCGGGGATGCTCGCGCGCACCCATCTGGGCGCGCGGATCGTTTTTCTGCACCTCGTCGACGATCTGCGGATTGGAAGAGGGCGAGATCGTCGGCTCATAGGTCTGCTCGATGATCGACTGGCAGCCGGCCAGCAGCGTGCCGGCCAGCATCAGCGCCGCGATGGGTCTCAAAACCCCGCGCCCGGATACCATTGCAGCTTCCTGCGTTGCCTTCGCCATATCTCTTGCCCACGCCCCTTGATGGGTTCACGCCTGTTATGCAGCCCTAAGGTGCAGCGCAGGTGCAAAAATTCGCGTCCTCATAGGGATGAGATAGACGCACCACAGCCGGCCGGCAACTCCCTGTCCGACAAACGGTTCCCTTGTGGCTCCGGTGACACAGGTGGGCGTCCAAATTGTGGCGCGTCAAACGCTCAAAACGCAACTCTTCCGGCTAAAGGGCGGAATGGCCGAGGAATTTTGCAATCGTCGACGGCTCGCGGCGGGAGAGGAAATCGCGCGCCGGCTCGTCCAGCAGGATCACACCGGCCTCCAGGAAGATCACGCTGTCGGCAAGCCGGCGGATATCGTCGGGCTGATGCGTGATGAAGAGCATCGTACTTTTCGTCTCGGCGCGAAGTTCTGAAAGCAGGCGCGCCATATCCGCCCGCATGGCGGGATCGAGGGCGGCGAAGGGTTCGTCGAGCAGAAGGATCGGCCGGCGGCGGACCAGCGCGCGGGCGAGCGCCACGCGTTGCCGCTCGCCGCCGGAGAGCGAACCGGGCAGGCGTCGCTCATAACCGCCGAGGCCGACCCGGGAGAGGGCTGCAAACACGCTCTGGCGCGCGGCCGTGTCAAGCTTCAGCCCCGGATGGATGCCGAGTGCCACATTGTCGGCGATGGTAAGATGGGCAAAGAGGTTGTTGTCCTGGAAGATGATCGAGACCGGGCGCTCCGCCGGATCGCGCCCTGCCATGTCTTCGCCGATCAGCGCCACGCTTCCGGAGGCCGGCTTCTGGAACCCGGCGATGACGTTGAACAGCGTCGATTTGCCCGCGCCTGACGGACCGGCGACGGCGACAGCCGAACCCGTGGGAATGGTGCAGTCGAAGGCAAGCCGCTTCTCCTCGAAGCGCACGGTGACGTCTTTCAGGCGAATGGCGGCGTCATTCATCGGGGCCGGACCTTTCGGTTGGGCGCTCGGTCGCCGTGGAGGGCAATGTGAGCAGGAGACATATCACACCGAGGATCAGCGCGATGCCGGCGGCATCCGCGGTACGGTAGCTTGCCATGCGGGAGAAGAGCAGCCAGGGCAGCGTGGCAAAGCCTTCCGCGCCGAAGATCGCAACGGCGCTGAGATCGCCGAGCGACAGCGCCATGGCGAAGGCGAAGGCGGTCAGGAAGGGTTTTTTCAGCGCCGGCCAATCGACCCATCGCAGACGATGCATACCGGTGACGCCGAGGCTGAGCGCTAGGCGTGCCGTGCGCGAAAGGTGGGTGCTGTAGGCCGGCTCCAGCACGCGCACGACGAAGGGCAGCGCCATCAGCGCATTGATGATGGTGATGATGGCCGGTGCAAAACGCCCGGTCTCGCCGAAGGTGCGCAGCATCAGGAACCAGCCGGTCGCCACCACGACAGGCGGTACCAGCAGGATCAGCGATCCCGTCGCGGGCAGGGCGCGCGCCATCAGCCGCGTGGCCATCCCGGCATCACCGGCTTTAGCCAATCGCGGCACCAGCACGATCGGCAGCGCGATGGCGACGCTGAGGCAGGCAGAGGCAAAGGAGATGGCAAGGCTGGTCATCAGCGCCCGATGGAGCAGCGGATCGAGCGCAAGCCGTCCGAAGTCGGCGGCAAGGCCGGAGGTGAGCGTGGCGGCGAGGGGGGCTGCGATATAGAGCGTAAAGACGGAAAGGATAAGGCCATCGGACAGGCGGCGACCCCGGCCATCGAAGCGACGGATGTCGCGGCCTGCCGTCATGCCCTCTTCGGGCGGGCGGCCGAAGAGCGAGAGCAGCCAGATCAGCACGGCGGTCACGGCGATCTGCAGGCCGGAAAGCAGGACGGCGCGTTCGGGATCGAAATCGAAACGCAGGGCCTGGTAGATCGCGACCTCGATGGTGGTTGCCGCAGGTCCGCCGCCGAGCGTCAGCACGACGGTGAAACTCGCCGCGCAGAGCATGAAGACGAGGCCTGCGATGCCAGGCAGGACGCGCCGGATGACCGGCCATTCGATGAGCCGGAAGGTGGCGCCGCTGCCCATGCCGAGATTGGCCGAGGTCAGCCAGTATTCGGGCGGGATGCGGTCGAGTGCTGCCAGCAGGAAACGCGCGGCGAGCGGCAGGTTGAAGAAGACATGGGCGATCAGGATGCCGGCAAGGCCGTAGACGCTGACCGGGCTTTCCAGCCCGCCGAGCCGCAGGAGATCGTTGACGAGGCCCTGCCGTCCCCAGATCTCGATAATGCCGAGCGCGGCCACCAGCGCAGGCAGGCCGAGCGGCACGACGGAGAGCCTGAGGATCCAGACACGGCCGGGAAAGGTCCGTTGACGGGCGAGTGCCCGGGCGACGGGAATGGCGAGCATGATCGACAGAAGCGTCGAGAGCGTCGCCTGCATCAGCGTGAACTGTGCAACCCGCCATGTATAGGCGTCGAAGAGCGGCGCACCGCTGCCGCCCGCATGAGCGAGCAGCACCGCCGTCGCAGCCCCTGCGAAGACGAGCACGAAGCCGAGGGCAAGGCCCCCGGCAACACGCAGCATCCGTCGCTCGGTGCGGGCGAACATGGTTTCAGGCGTTCCTTACTTGGTGCTCATTACGGCGAGCCACTCGTCGATCCAGGCCTTGCGGTTCGCCGCGACCTCGTCCGACGGCATCAGGAAGGTCTTTTCCGGCTTCACCAGCGCGTCGAAGGCGGCCGGCAGCGGGTCCTTCGTCTTGGCGGCCGGCATCATCCAGTTGGTTTCCGGGATGATCGACTGGAAATCCGGGCTCGTCATAAAGATGAGGAACTGGCGGGCGAGATCCTTGTCGTGGGAGGTGCGCGTCAGGCCCGCGACCTCGATCTGTACGTAATGCCCCTCGGAGAAGGCGGCCGCCTTGTAGCGCTCGGACTTTTCCGCAATCACGTGATAGGCCGGCGAGGTCGTGTAGGAGAGCACCATCGGGGCCTCGCCCTTGGTGAAGAGACCATAGGCCTCCGACCAGCCGGGCGTGACGGTCAGGACGCGGTCCTTCAGCTTGCCCCAGGCCTCATCCGCCTTGTCGCCGTAGACGGACTTCACCCAAAGCAGCAGGCCAAGGCCCGGTGTCGAGGTGCGCGGATCCTCGATGACGATCTTTTGCGACGGATCGCCCTCGACCAGCGCCTTCAGGCTCGTCGGCGGGGTCTTCACCGTCTCGGTATCGTAGACGACGGCGAAATGGCCGTAGTCATAGGGCAGGAACGTGTCGTCGGAAAAATCGCCCGGCACCGTCAGTCCCTCGGGCGAAAGGCCGTGCGCTTCGAAAAGCCCGGTCGCCTTCGCCTCGGTGATGAGGTTGGTGTCGAGGCCGAGCACCACGTCGGCCTTGGTGCCTTCGCCTTCGAGCTTCAGACGCGTCAGAAGCTCCACGCCATCGGCCACGCCCACCCATTCGACCTTGCAGCCGCAGGTCTTTTCGAAGGCTTCCTTGACCTTCGGGCCTGGCCCCCATTCGGAAACGAAACTCTCATAGGTGTAGACGGTCAGGGTCTTTTCCTGCGCAAAGGCGGGAAAGGCGAGGGAAATGGCAAGCGCCGTGATGGGAATGAGAAATGCCTTGCGCATCTGCGCCTCCTTGTTTCGTCAAAAACGGGAATAGGGCGCTGGATGTGCCGTCTAATCCCTCCGCCGGTACAAACCGGATCAGGTTCTTCGGGTTGGCGATGAAGCCTCTCAGCCCGCAAACCTGCAGGCACCCCGTTAGAGCGGGAAAAGGCATAATCCCGGAACCGTTGTGGCGCAAGGGGTGGGGATGTGCGGCGTTGGCCCTGTTCCGTCAGGAACAGCGGTCCAGGTGGGAATATGAGACCTTCAGATCACCGGATGAGAGAGGCTCATCCTTAACCGATCAGGAGAGACCCATGCGCAAGATCATCGTTTCCGCCGCCGTTGCTCTCGTCGCCGCCGTCTCCTTCGCCGCCCCCTCGCAGGCCGGCTACTACAGCTATGACTACCAGCCCTATTGCTTCATCAAGAAGATCAAGTCCTACGACTACTACGGCAATGTGATCATCAAGCGCATCAAGGTCTGCCGCTAAGCGACCCTGTCACTGGCCTCCCCGAAGACCCGGATGTTCCCCTGCATCCGGGTCTTTCGCTTTATCGAACCGGCCTACCGCCGGATTCGCGTCGACAGAATGATGGAGGACAAAGTGCGTTCCACGCCGTCGATCGCGCCGATCCTGTCGATCAGGTGGTCGAGTTCGGCGATCGATGCCGCCTCGACGATTGCGATCAGGTCGAAACTGCCGCTCACCGAATGCAGCGTGCGCACGGCGGAGATGGCGTGCAGCTCCGTCGTGATGCGCGCCAGCGTTTTTGGCGCGATGGTGATCAGGACATGGGCCTTCACCATGCCGCTTTCATAGGCGTCGGACAGTTTGACGCCGTAGCCGGCGATCACCCCGTCGCGCTCCAGCCTGTCGATCTTGGCCTGCACGGTGGTGCGGGAGAGCCCCAGTTTGCGGGCGATGGTCGCGGTCTGTTCGCGGGCGTTTTCGCTGAGGATGGCGAGAAGTTCGCGGTCCTTGGCGCCTAGCGTCGAAATGCTCATTATTGCCGTCATTCTGCCGATATCGATAATTGATTATGTCATATATGGCGCTTTAAATCGACAGTCATCCCTCTCAAAATAAGCGCATCAATTCATGCCGGAGGGAAATCACATGAAAGACATCGTCGTCATCGGCGCAGGCAAGATCGGCTCGACCATCGCCCGCATGCTGGCTCACAGCGGGGATTACCGCGTCACCGTCGCGGACCGTTCGGACGAGCAGCTCGCCGCTGTCGAACGCCACGATGCCGTTTCGACCGTCGTCGTCGACATCGCCGACGCTGTCGCCATGAAGGCCCTGCTGACCGGCAAGTTCGCCGTTCTTTCGGCGGCTCCCTACCACCTGACGGTCGCGATTGCCGAAGCCGCAGCGGCTGCCGGCGTGCACTATCTCGACCTTACGGAAGACGTCGAATCCACCCGCCACGTCAAGCGCATCGCAGAAACCGCCAAGACGGCCTTCATTCCGCAGTGCGGCCTGGCACCGGGCTTCATCTCGATCGTCGCCAATGACCTCGCCAGCCGCTTCGATTCGCTCGAAAGCGTGCGCATGCGCGTCGGCGCCCTGCCGCAGTACCCCTCCAATGCTCTGAACTACAACCTCACCTGGAGCACGGACGGCGTCATCAACGAATATATCGAGCCCTGCGAAGCGATCGTCGAAAGCGCGCTGATCGAGGTTCCGGCGCTGGAAGAGCGCGAAGAGTTTTCGCTCGACGGCGTCACCTACGAAGCCTTCAACACGTCGGGCGGCCTCGGCACGCTCTGCGAATCGCTGAAGGGCAAGGTCCGCACGCTAAACTACAAGACGATCCGCTATCCCGGCCACGCCGCCATCATGAAGGCGCTGCTCAACGATCTCGGCCTGCGTCACCGCCGCGAAGTCCTCAAGGACATCTTCGAGAACGCCCTGCCGACCACCACGCAGGACGTCGTCATCATCTTCGTGACCGTTTCCGGTCGCAAGGGCGGCCGCCTGATCCAGGAAACCTACGCCAACAAAGTCTACAGCGCACCGGTCGCCGGCGCCCTGCATTCCGCCATCCAGATCACGACCGCTGGTTCGATCTGCGCCGTGCTCGACATGCTGGCTGATGGGACGCTGCGCGCCGAAGGTTTTGTTCGCCAGGAAGAAATCGCCCTCGAGGCCTTCCTCGCCAACCGTTTTGGCCATTACTACGCCCAGGATCAGCACGGCGCCCGCGCCGCCTGATCCTTTCAAAGACCTTCGACGCCCCGGCCGAAAAGACCGGGGCGTTTTCGCATCTGTGGCCCAAGGCTGCGGGGAAGCAGAGAACGCCAAAAGGCGCGGACACATAAAAATGGGGCCTCTTTCGAGGCCCCTTTTCTTTTGTCGATTGTCTGGTGCGGCTCAGGAAAGCCGCGCGACTGCATCCGTGATGCGCTTCAGCGCTTCCGTCAATTCCGCTTCCGACGTGGCGTAGGAGATGCGGAAAAACGGCGAGAGGCCGAAGGCGGAGCCGGGCACGACGGCGACATGGGCGTCTTCGAGGAGGTAATCCGTGAAGTCGCTGTCGGCTTCGATGCGCTTGCCCTTGGGCGTCACCTTGCCGATCACGCCGGCGCAGCCGGAGAAGGTGTAGAAGGCGCCTTCCGGGGTGCGGCAGGCGAGGCCGGGAATGGCGTTCAGCGCCGACACGACGAGGTCGCGGCGGTGCTTGAAGCTCGCCTGGCGGTCCTTCAGGAAGTTCTGAGGACCATTCAGCGCCTCGACCGAAGCAGCCTGGCTGACGGAGGAGGGGCAGGAGGTCGCCTGGCTCTGGATCACCGCCATGGCCTTGATCAACGCCTTCGGGCCGCCGGCATAGCCGATGCGCCAGCCGGTCATCGCATAGGCCTTGGAGACGCCGTTGATCGTCAGCGTGCGGCTCTTCAGGCGCGGCTCGATGGCCACGGGGGTGACGAACTTGAAACCGTCATAGACGATGTGCTCGTACATATCGTCGACCATCAGCCAGACATGTGGGTGCTTCAGCAGCACGTCGAGCAGCGGGCGGTAGTCGGCCTCGCTATAGGCCGCACCCGAGGGGTTCGACGGCGAATTGAACAACACCCAGCGCGTCTTCGGCGTGATCGCCTTTTCCAGCTGCTCGGCCTTCAGGCGGAAGCCGGCTTCCGCATCGCAGGGGATCAGCACCGGCACGCCGCCGCAGATTTCCACGATGTCGGAATAGGAGGTCCAGTAGGGCGTCGGGATGATCACCTCGTCGCCAGGATTGACCGTAGCCATGAAGGCGTTGAACAGGATCTGCTTGGCGCCCGTCGCAACGGTGACTTCGTCGAGTGCATAGTCGACGTTGTTTTCGCGGCGGAATTTTTCCGAAATCGCCTTCTTCAGGTCCGGCGTGCCGTCGAGCGCGGTGTATTTGGTGTCGCCGCGGTCGATGGCGGCCTTGGCGGCGGCCTTGACGTTGTCGGGCGTGTCGAAATCGGGCTCGCCGGCGCCGAGGATGATGACCGGCAGGCCGTCCTTCTTCATGGCAGCGGCGCGGGCGCCGATCTGCAGGATTTTTGAAACGCCGATGGCGGCGATGCGCGAGGCGGGCGTAAAGCCCGCCTCCTCAACCTTGGTCTGATTGTTCATGGCGGTTTACTCGATATCGCCCTTATTCGATGTCAAACGAGACGCCCTGGGCGAGCGGCAGGGCCTTCGAGTAGTTCACCGTGTTGGTGGCGCGGCGCATATAGGCCTTCCAGGCGTCGGAGCCGGATTCGCGACCGCCGCCGGTTTCCTTCTCGCCGCCGAATGCGCCGCCGATTTCCGCACCTGAGGTGCCGATGTTGACATTGGCGATGCCGCAATCCGAGCCGTCGACCGAGAGGAAACGCTCGGCTTCCTGGACGTTCAGCGTGAAGATCGACGAGGAGAGGCCGGCCGAGACGGCGTTGTGGTCGTCCAGCACGGCGTCGAAGTCGGAATACTTCATGACGTAGAGGATCGGCGCGAAGGTTTCTTCGAGAACCGGGCCGGCCTGCTTCGGCATTTCGACGATGGCCGGCTTCACATAGTAGGCCGTGTCCTTGCCGGCATCGGCAACGCGATCACCGCCGGTGACGGAGCCACCTTCGGCCTTTGCCGCTTCCAGCGCCTTCTGCATGCCGTCAAAGGCCTGCTTGTCGACGAGCGGGCCGACGAGAGCCGAGGTTTCCAGCGGGTTGCCGACGGAAACGCTGGTATAGGCCTTCTTCAGGCGCGGTACGAGCTGGTCGTAGACGCTGTCATGCACGAAGAGGCGGCGCAGCGTCGTGCAGCGCTGGCCGGCAGTGCCCATGGCGCCGAAGGCGATGGCGCGCAGCGCCATGTCGAGATCGGCGGACGGGCAGACGATACCGGCATTGTTGCCGCCGAGCTCGAGGATCGAGCGGGCGAAACGCTTGGCGAGACGCGGGCCGACTTCCTTGCCCATGCGGGTGGAGCCGGTGGCCGAGACGAGTGCGACCTTCGGGTGGTCGACAAGGACTTCGCCGATGGCGCGGTCGCCGATGAGGACCTGGGAGAGGTTTGCCGGGGCTTCGCCGAAGCGGGCAAGCGCTCGCTCGAAGATCGCCTGCGATGCAAGCGCGGTGAGGGGGGTCTTCTCAGACGGCTTCCAGACGGTGGAATTGCCGGCAACGAGGGCGAGTGCCGTGTTCCACGACCAGACGGCGACCGGGAAGTTGAAGGCCGAGATGATGCCGACGACGCCGAGCGGGTGCCAGGTTTCCATCATGCGGTGGCCGGGGCGCTCGGTGGCGATCGTCAGGCCGTAGAGCTGGCGGGAGAGGCCGACTGCGAAATCGCAGATGTCGATCATTTCCTGCACTTCGCCGAGGCCTTCCGACGTGATCTTGCCGGCTTCGATGGAAACGAGGCGGCCGAGATCGGCCTTGGCGGCGCGCAGTTCTTCGCCGAGCAGGCGCACGAGCTCGCCGCGCTTGGGAGCGGGAACGAGGCGCCATTCCTTGAAGGCTTCATGGGCGGCTTCGATGGCCTTGGCGGCATCGGCCGCGGAAATGGACTTCAGCTTGGCGATTTCCTCGCCGCTGACCGGGCTGTAGGAGGCCATGTCGCCACCCTGCCAGGCGGCGCGCGGCACGCCGAGCTTGTCGAGAAGGGCGGCAGTTTCCTGTTTCACGTCGACTTTCGTCATGGGTATTCTCCCTGATGTCTTGTTAAAAGGTCATGGCGCCGAGCGAACCCGGCGAGGTGATGGTTTTCAGCCCGGCCGCAAGCCGGCGGATCTCTTCGGGCGTATATTTGTCGTAGAAGGCCTGGTTCTTGCGGCCGATGGCGTGTTCCGCACTGAAGCTGCCGTCGAACTGTTCGACCGCCACCGTGAAGACCCAGTCGCGCAGGTCCATTTCGAAATCCGGGTCGGCAAGGCGCGGATCGTCCTTGGCGACGACGAGATTGAAGTGCACGCCGCCATCGCCGATATGGCCGAAATCGCAGATCGTCACGTCTTCGAAGTGATCGGGCATTTCCGCCTTCATATGGGCAAGGAAAGGCATGATGTCACCCCGGCGGAAGGACAGATCGAAGGCGATCAATCGCCCGCTATGTTTCACGCCTTCGGACAAGGCATGACGCAGCGCCCAGATCTCATGCGGCGGGCCGACGAAAGCGTCGGCGAGCGGCGCGTCCTCGCGCTCCCAGATGGCGGCCAGCACCTCTTCCAGCACCGCATCGAGCGGCTGTTCGCCCTCGCGCGGCGGGCTGGAGCGGGAGATTTCCGCGAGGATCACGAATTCCGGCACGATGCCGCCCTGGAAGGGGTTCCTGAGCGAGGGCACGTGGTCGAGTGCTGCACGCACCGCATTGCCGGACATGCCCTCGAAGGCCGAGAGGTAGCTGCCCAGCGCATCTTCCATGGCGACGAGCAGGGCGGAAACCTGTTCGTCCGAAGACGGAACGAGGAGCGCTGTCGCGGACTGTTTTGGCGCGGGTTCGAGGTTGAGCACGCATTCGGTGACGATGCCGAACGCGCCGGACGTACCAATGAAGAGCTGTTTCCAGTCCACGCCGGTGTTGTTCTTGCGCAGATCCGAGGACAGGTCGAGCACCGTGCCGGCCTCGTCGGCGAGCACGACGGTGAGGCCCAACGTGTTGCGGCGCACGTCGCCGTAGCGCAGGAAGCGCGAGCCGCCGGTGTTCGTGGCGATCATGCCGCCGAGGCGCGGATCGGCGCCGAGGTCGATGGGGAAGAACAGGCCGCTCTCCTCCAGCTTGCCGTTGAGATCGGAGAGGCGAACCCCAGCACCTGCCTTGATGGTGCGGTTGACGCGGTCGAGCTCAAAGGGGGCCGTGAGGCGATCGAGGCTCAAAATGCCCTGGTGGCCACTGCCGTCGGGTGTCGAGCCGGAGACGAGGCCAGTATTGCCGGACTGCGGGACGAGGGCGATGCCGTTCGTGACGCAGTAGGAGACGACGGCGGAGGTCTCGGCCGTCGTTGCAGGACGCGCGACGAAGGCGGCGCGGCCCTTGTCGTAGCGCGCGCCGGTTTCGTAGGCAGCCATGTCCGAGGCCTCGGTGAGAAGACCCTTCTCGCCGAGCAGGCTTTTCAGCGTTTCGATATGGCTTGCCTCGATCATTCTCTCGTCCGTCACTCCGCAGCGGCCGCCATGTTGACGATGCCGAGGCACATTTCAAGCGATCCACGCTGGATGCCGGCATAGTGGGCGAATTCGTCCAGGACCGTTGCGCCGAGATCGCGCTCGAACATCACCTGGTTCGGGCTCGCGACAAAATCCTGCGCCGCGTCGTCGCCGAGGTTCGACTGGAAGATGCCCGCGGCGCTGACCGGGAGAAAGTCTTCGTAGACGATCGGGTCGAACTGGATGAGTCCGGCTTCGATGGCGGTTTCGAGATCGGCCCGGCGACCGGAGACGGATTGGCCCTTTTCCGTCAGGGAATAGCGGAAATAGCCAAGACCCGCCTTGCGGATGCCGTCCCAGGTGTCCGGGAAGGCCTTGAAGACGTCGGCAAGGGCGGCTTCGTATTCGCTCGCATTGGAGCCGTCGGCGGCCGGGCGCACGCGGGCGCGGGTGTCGTTGAGCAGCGTGTCGTACAGCGCGCGGCCCTTTGGCGTCAGGGCGACGCCGCGCTGCTCGATCTCGCCGAAGCGGGCGGTGTGCGATCCCTTCTGCCAGCTGCCATCCTCGCCGATGAAGGAGACGGCCTCTTCCAGCGCCTTGAACGAGGTCTGGCGCAGCAGGATCGGGCAGTTGCGGGTCGGCGGGCCTTCGACGATGGCCTTGGGCGCGATGCCCTCCTGCGGCATGCGGGCCTGCACCTTGTCGATGTCAAGCGTGCGCGGCGTCAGGTGGTTGATGTGCGGGCCCTTGAAGGAGACGACGTCGGCGATCAGGCGATGCGCATCGTGCAGGCGCTTGTACATGTCGGTGCTGACGATGGCGCGGTCGTGCCAGCGGAAGGTTTCGAGCACTTCGGTGACGAAACGGGCGGCGTCGGTACCATCGAGGCCACCGTCGCGTTCGGCCTTTTCGACCAGTCTGACCGCTTCGTCGGTGAATATCCTGCGGGCTGCCAGAACGTCGGCGGCCTCTTTACGCAGGGTTTCATCCGCAATCAGGTCGAGACGCAGCAGCGAGGTGAAGACGCGGAACGGGTTGCGGCTGAGGCTTTCGGCGCCGACCGGGCGAAAGGCGGTGGAATGAACCGGGACGCCGGCCGTGGAAAGGTCGTAGTAGCCGACGGGAAGCATGCCCATGACGGCGAAGACGCGGCGCATCAGGGACAGCTCTTCCGGCGTGCCGAGGCGGATGGCGCCGTGACGCTCTTCGGAGATGCGGTCGAGCGAATCGGTGGCTTCGAGGCGGGCCTTGAGGTGCTGGTCGGCGGCGAGCGTCTCGTCGTTGACCTTGGCCACCAGCGACATCAGCGTGCCATAGGCCGGCACTTCGTCGCGATACATGGCGGACATCGCAGCGGAGAAGTCGGAGCGGATCTTGTCCGCAGAAACATACGAATTTGCTTTCATGGGAAGCGGTCTCATCTTACAAGGGTGGGAAGGCCCTGATCATTCTCAAAACGGATCATACGGGATCGTTTCCTTGAGCGATTGCGACCGTTCTGACTATGTTGATGCGAGGAAAGAATGAAGCTCAGTCGAAGGCTGATCCCGGACGTCACCACGCTGCAGGCGTTCGAATGCGCTGCCCGCCATGGCAGTTTCACGCAGGCGGCGCACGAGCTGAACCTCACCCAGAGTGCCGTCAGCCGTCAGATCAAGGACCTCGAGGAACAGCTCGGCGTGCTGCTGTTCGAGCGCGTGCGCCAGCGGGTCGTGCTGTCGGATGACGGGCGGCGTTTCCTGCCGGAAGTGCGCAAGCTGCTGCACCAGACGGAAGAGACCATGCTGCGCGCCATGGCGTCGGCGTCGTCCGAACACAGTCTTAGCATCGCGACGCTGCCGACCTTCGGCAGCCGCTGGCTGACACCGCGCATTCCGGCATTTCTCAGCGAGCATCCGGGCACGATCGTCAACATCGCCTCGCGTTCGAAACCGTTCGATTTCGACGAAGAGAATTTCGACCTTGCCATCCATTACGGTCAGCCGGTCTGGGCGCGCGCCGCCTGCTCCTATCTGTGCAGCGAGGTCATCCTGCCGGCGGCAAGCCCGGAACTTCTGAAGACCTGGAATTTTTCCGATCCTAAGGATCTGGAGACGGCACCGCTTCTCCATCTCGCGACGCGCCCGAAGCTCTGGGCGCAATGGTTCGAGCTGAACGGTGGTTCTGCCGATACCGCCTATCGCGGCCATCGCTTCGACCAGTTCGCCATGGTCATCGAATCGGCGGTCGCCGGTCTCGGCGTCGCGCTTCTGCCGCATTACCTGATCGAGCAGGAACTGGCGAGCGGCCGGCTGGCCGTCGTCTTCGATCGGCCGATGGAGACGGAAAACAGCTATTATCTCGTTGTGCCCGAGGGAAAGCTGGAAAATCCGCTGAGCCAGGCGTTTCGTGCCTGGATCGTCAACCAGGTTCCCGACCGGCGTTAATGCGCCTGTCATGCGGACGGGGCATGACCCCGTTCTGATTTTTTGCTTTAGTCACGGTGCCGCATCGTCGATTGTGCGGAGATAGATTCTCCTCCTTCCGAAAAGCAGACCACCATGCTCAACGACCCGCGCTCCCATGGCCTTTGGGAGATGACCGCACCGCCCGCCCCCGAAACGGTCGCCTTTTCCGGCAAGGCGGATGCGGATGTCGTCATCGTCGGTGGTGGCTATACCGGGTTCTCGACAGCACTCCATCTTGCCGAGCGCGGCACGCGGGTCATCCTGCTGGAGGGTGCCGAAATCGGTTACGGCGGCTCGGGCCGCAATGTCGGCCTCGTCAATGCCGGCATGTGGGTGATGCCGGACGAGCTGCCGGGCGTGCTTGGCGATCTCTATGGCAGCCGGTTGCTCGAATTGCTCGGCAATGCGCCGCGCCTGGTGTTCGATCTCGTCGAAAAACACAAGATCGATTGCGAGATCAACCCGGCCGGCACGCTGCACTGTGCCGTTGGTCAATCGGGCCTCGATGAATTGAAGCAACGCGCGGAGCAATGGTCGCGCCGCGGTGCGCCGGTGCGCCTGCTGGATGCCGCGGAGACGGCGGTGAAAGTCGGGACCGATGCCTATGCTGGCGCGCTGCTCGACATGCGCGCTGGCACGATCCAGCCGCTTGCCTATGCGCGCGGCCTGTCCCGCGCGGCCATTGCCGCGGGCGCGCAGGTCTTTACGGGAAGCCCGGTGACGGGTGCGGAGCGGACCGGCAAACGCTGGACGGTCAACACCCCGCGCGGTTCGGTGACGGCGGATTGGGTCGTCGTCGCGACCAATGCCTATACGGTGGCTCCCTGGAACGAGGTGCGCGCCGAGCTTCTCCATCTGCCCTATTTCAATTTCGCCACGGTGCCGCTCTCGGCGGAGATGCAGGCGAAGATCCTGCCGGAGAAGCAGGGCGCGTGGGACACGAAGGAGGTGCTCTCCTCCTTCCGCTTCGACAAGCGCGGCCGGTTGGTGTTTGGCAGCGTCGGGGCATTGCGCGGGATGGGGACCGGCATCCACAAATCCTGGGCGCGGCGGGCGCTGAAAAAACTGTTTCCGGAGATCGGTGACGTCGCGTTCGAAGCGGAATGGTATGGCAAGATCGGCATGACTGCCGACAACCTGCCGCGCTTTCATCGGTTGGCCGAAAACGTCATCGGCTTTTCCGGCTACAACGGCCGCGGCATCGCGCCGGGTACGGTGTTTGGTCGCACGCTGGCGCAGCTTGTTTCCGGCGAGAT
The DNA here is from genome assembly GCF_024704725.1 of Shinella sp. CPCC 101442. Lineage (GTDB taxonomy): Bacteria > Pseudomonadota > Alphaproteobacteria > Rhizobiales > Rhizobiaceae > Shinella. The sequence goes on from NZ_JALIQS010000006.1 coordinate 179,922, forward strand.
CGCCGAGATGGACCTGCCGCTGCCGGTCAGCGATCCCGAGGCCCAGTCCTTCCGTTCGCTGCGGGAGGGTTACTACGAACTCGGCGCCCAGGTCGCCCATTTTGCGGGCGCGCGCATCTAAGGACCTTCAGCAAAACGCCCGGTCGAAGCCGGGCGTTTCTTTTCGGGTCTCAGTGCTTGCCGGGCAGGCGCGGCAGGAAGATCGTGAGGATGCCGAGCAGCGGCATGTACGAGCAGGCCTGGAAGACGAACTCGATGCCTCGGCTATCGGCGACGCCGCCGAGCAGGGCGGCACCCAGACCGCCCGCGCCAAAGGCGAAGCCGAAGAAGATGCCGGCGATCATGCCGACGCGGCCCGGTATCAGCTCCTGCGCGAAGACCACGATGGCCGAGAAGGCCGACGAGAAGATCAGGCCGATCAGCACTGTCAGGGCGCCCGTCCAGAACAGGTTGGCGTAGGGCAGCATCAGCGCGAAGGGAATGACGCCGAGGATCGAGAACCAGATCACGAAGCGCGTGCCGAAGCGGTCGCCGATCGGGCCGCCCATGAAGACACCGACGGCAGAGGCGCCGAGAAACAGGAACAGCATGAGCTGCGCCTGCTGGATGTCGAGGCCGAAGCGACCCATCGTATAGAAGGTGAAGTAGCTCGAAATGCTGGCGAGATAGGCGTTCTTCGTCGTGGTCAGCAGAACGAGTACGGCGAGCGCCCAGGCGACACGCCCGCGCGGCAGCGGCAGTTCACGGCTGACGGCGGGGCGGCCGGCGGACGAGCGGCGCTCGCCGGCATACCAGTTGCCGACCCAGGTCAGGATGACCATGCCGAGAAGCGCGATCGCCGAGAACCAGGCGACGCTCGTCTGGCCGAAGGGCAGCACGATGAAGGCGGCGAGCAGCGGGCCGATGGCCGTGCCGGCATTGCCGCCGACCTGGAACATCGACTGTGCGAGGCCGTGGCGGCCGCCGGAGGCGAGACGGGCGACGCGCGAGGATTCCGGGTGGAAGATTGCCGAGCCGAGGCCGATCAGGCAGGCGCCGAAGACCAGCATCGGGAAGGAGTGCGCGTAGGCCAGCAGGATCAGCCCGACAAAGGTGCTGCCCATGCCGACCGGCAGCGAGAAGGGCATCGGCCAGCGGTCCGTCACGATGCCGACGGCAGGCTGCAGCAGCGAGGCCGTGACCTGGAAGGCCATGGTGAGCAGGCCGATCTGCACGAAGTCGAGCGCGTAGTTTTCCTTCAGCAGCGGATAGAGCGACGTCAGCAGCGATTGCATGATGTCGTTCAGCATATGGCAGGCGCTGACGGCGACGATGATGGAATAGGTGGCGGTGGCAGCGCTGCGGGGCGCTGCGGGAACGACAGTCGACATGGGTAGCCTCGAATGATCCGCCCGGTTTGGCGTCTTTGTCGTTCCCATACTAGGATTGCCTGCGGCCTGCTTTTGTGCTGAGGTCCATTTCTTACGCGAGTGGGCCAAAGATGGAAAAATTGACAGCAGCGCGCCTCAAGGCGCTCGATGACGATCACATTCGCAATCTTTCGCGCATGGAACAGTCGAACGAGGACGTTCTGGTCCACAGTTCGGATATCCCGAGCGGCTACACCGTGCCGCCGCACCGTCATCGCCGTACGCAATTCCTCTGCGTTTTCGCCGGCGTCGTGTTGGTCGCGACGAACCGGGGGCGCTGGATGATCCCGCCCGGTCATGCGTTGCTCATCCCGCGCGGTCTCGAACATTCCGTCGAGATGGCAAGCGATGTCAGCATGCGCTCGGTCTATATCTATTCGCCCGAGGGCCGCGCGGCATCGCAGGAGCCGGCGGTGCTCGAGGTGACGGATCTTGCGCGCCAGCTGATCGCGGAGGCTTTGAAGAAGAGTGAGGATCGTGGACGGGCGGCGCTGGTCATGGCGCTGTTGCTCGACGAGATCGGGCGTTTGCAGGAGCGTCGTCTCGGCCTGCCTTTTCCGGCCAGCGGACGGCTTGCCGGCCTCTGCCGTGATTTCGTCGAGACGCCGTCGCCGGCAGCGAAGATCGACGACTGGGCACGGCATCTCAACATGAGCCGGCGCACCTTCACGCGGTTCTTCCGCGAGGAGACGGGCGTCAGCTTCGTCACCTGGCGCCAGCAGGCCTGTCTTTTCGCCTGCCTGCCGCGGCTTGCTTCCGGCGAACCGGTGACGCGCGTGGCGCTCGATGCCGGCTATGAGAGCGTGCCGGCCTTCACAACGATGTTCAAGCGCATGCTCGGCACCTCGCCCCGCGCCTATCTGACCAGCCGCAAGGCCGCGTAAGCGTCTCAAACAGACCGGCAAAGGACGCGATCCGGGGGCTGTTTTCCTGTCGCATTTGGGATTAGGAAGAGATGCGGGACCCACATCGGGCCGCAAACCGGGAGCGCGAGCCGCACGGGAGACGGGTTTGAGAAAGATACTGGTCATCGGGATCGGCGCGGGCAATCCCGAGCACATGACCGTTCAGGCGATCAATGCGCTGAACCGGGCGGATGTGCTGCTGATCCCCACCAAGGGCGCTGAAAAAGCCTTTCTCGCCGATGCGCGTCGCGACATCTGCGATCGCTTCCTCACCAATGCCGCCTGCCGCATCCTCGACTATGCCGTGCCGGTGCGCCGCGCCGATGGTTCCTACGAGGACGGCGTCAACGATTGGCACCATGCCATCGCCGCCATCTACGAGCGCACGCTGCTGAACGAGATTTCCGGCGACCAGACGCTGGGCCTGCTCGTGTGGGGCGATCCGATGCTCTATGACAGCACGCTGCGCATCGTCGAACATGTGCGTGCCACGGGCCGGGTCGCTTTCGAGATGGAGGTCATTCCCGGCATCACCAGCGTGCAGGCGCTTTGCGCGGGCCACGGCATCGCGCTCAACCGCATCGGGCTTCCCGTCGAGATCACCACCGGCCGGCGTCTGTCCGAGGGATGGCCGGAGGGTGTGCGGGATGCGCTCGTCATGCTCGATGGTGTGCAGGCGTTTCGCACGGTCGACGATCCCGAGGCGGAAATCTGGTGGGGCGCCTATCTCGGCACGCCGCATGAAATCCTGCTGTCGGGCCGGCTGACGGAAATGGCCGGGACCATCACCGAAACCCGTCGCAAGGCGCGCGAGGAACACGGCTGGATCATGGACACCTATCTGATCCGCCGCCCCGCCGTGGAAACAGGGGAGGATGCGGCATGACGAGGCTCGCCTGCGATCTCACCACCCTTCGTCGCGGCGCCTGCCCATCGATCGCCGCTCCGATGCAGACCGGTGACGGTCTGCTCGTGCGCCTGCGCCCGGTGGCGGCCGCGCTCGCCGCTAAGGATCTCCTCGCATTGGCCGACCTTGCCCGCGAGAACGGCAACGGCCTTGTCGAAATCACCGCTCGCGGCAATATCCAGTTGCGCGGCCTGACGGCCACCTCGGTACCGCATCTGGCCGAGGGTCTTGCCGCCGCCGGCATCGTGCCGCAAACAGGTGTCGCCATCGAAACCCCGCCGCTTTCCGGCATCGATCCGTCCGAGATTGTCGATGCGACGCCGGTTGCCGCCGCACTGCGCCAGGCCATTGCGGGTGCCGCGCTCATCCTCGCGCCCAAGCTCGCCATCGTCGTGGATGGCGGTGGCGTGCTGTCGCTTGCCGATATGATCGCCGATGTCAGGCTCGATGCCGTCGCGACGAACGACGGCGTTTTTTGGCGTCTGTCGCTTGGCGGTGATCGTCGGACGGCGCGCGCCATAGCGCTGCTCTGCCCTCAAACGGTGGTCGCCGGTGCCATGACGATCATGGCGGCGCTGGCTACTGCCGGCCCGGCGGCACGCGGTCGCGATCTCGATGCCGCCGCACTGGCGGCAGGCTTCGATACCAAGCCGGGAATGCCGGTCTTCCTCGTGCCGTCTCATCCGGTCGGTGTGCACCGTATTGGCGATCATCTCCTGCTCGGCGTCGCTCCGGCCTATGGGCAGGTGCATGCCGATCGCCTTGCCGCGCTGGTTCGAGGTCTTTCGGCCTGTGGCGTCGCTGAGTTTCGGCTCGCGCCGCACCGTACGCTGCTGGTGCGCGGCCTTTCTGAAAACACGCTTGCAGCCGCACAAGACATTGCAGAACGTGAAGGCTTCTGGTGCACGGACAACGCGCCGGGCCGTTCCATCTCGATCTGCGCCGGGGCCGCCGGCTGTGCGTCAGCGGGTTTCGACACGCACGCCGCTGCCGACGCAATGGTAGCGCATGCCGCCGAACTGCTTGACGGCTCCGTCGACGTGCATATTTCCGGCTGCCCGAAGGGCTGCGCTCATCCGGCGCGTGCGGCCGTCACGCTCTGCGGCACGGCAGCCGGCATTGGCCTTGTTCTGGATGGCAGGGCGGGCGACGCACCGCTTGCAACCATTCCCGCCACCGAGCTTGCGCCGGCAATCCAGCGTCTCGGTACTCTTTTGCGCACGCGTCGTGCAGGTGACGAAAAGGCGAAAAACCTGATCGACCGCACGGCACCTGCCACCTTCATTTCCGCATATCAAGGCCAACAATGACCGATTACGACTACATCAAGGATGGGACGGCCATCTATGAAAAATCCTTCGCGATCATTCGCGCCGAAGCCGATCTTTCGCGCTTCTCCGAAGGCGAAGCCGATGTCGCGGTGCGCATGATCCATGCCGCTGGCCTCGTCGAGGCTGCGCCGCATTTCGTCTTCTCGCCGGATTTTGTTTCCTCCGCCCGCGGCGCGCTGCAGGCCGGTGCACCGATCTTCTGCGATGCCGAAATGGTCGCCCGCGGCGTTACCGCCGCGCGCCTGCCGGCCGACAACGCGGTGATTTGCACGTTGCGCGATCCGCGCACGCCCGACATTGCCAGGGAGATCGACAACACGCGTTCGGCCGCTGCCATCCGTCTCTGGCTGGAGCGCATGGCGGGTTCTGTCGTCGCCATCGGCAATGCGCCGACCGCGCTCTTCTACCTGCTCGAACTGCTGCGTGACGGCGCGCCGAAGCCGGCTGCGATCCTCGGCATGCCGGTCGGCTTCGTCGGGGCGGCGGAATCCAAGGAGGCGCTGGCGGAAAATTCCTATGGCGTGCCCTTCGCCATCGTGCGTGGCCGCCTCGGCGGCAGCGCCATGACGGCCGCCGCGCTCAATTCGCTCGCACGGCCGGGAGTATGACGATGACGACGGGACGACTCTATGGCGTGGGCACCGGACCGGGTGATCCGGAGCTTCTGACCTTGAAGGCGGTACGGGCGATCGGCGAGGCCGACGTGCTCGCCTATTTCGCCAAGGCCGGCCGCTCGGGCAATGGCCGCGCCATCGTCGACGGTCTGTTGAAGCCCGACATGACGGAGTTGCCGCTCTACTATCCCGTGACGACGGAGATCGACAAGGATCACGACGACTACAAGAGCCAGATCACGGCATTCTACGATGCCTCCGCCGCGGCCGTCGCCGAGCATCTTGCCGCCGGCCGCACGGTTGCGATCCTGTCGGAGGGCGACCCGATGTTCTACGGCTCCTACATGCATCTGCATGTGCGGCTCGCCGATCGTTTTCCCACCGAAGTCATTCCCGGCATTACCGCCATGTCCGGCTGCTGGTCGCTTTCGGGCCTGCCCATCGTGCAGGGCGATGATGTGCTCTCGGTCCTGCCGGGCACGATGCGCGAGGAGGAACTGTCGCGCCGGCTCGGGGATACCGAGGCCGCCGTCATCATGAAGGTCGGCCGCAACTTGCCGAAGATCCGGCGTGCGCTCTCCATGGCCGGCCGCCTCGGCGAGGCCGTCTATGTCGAACGCGGTACAACGGCGGCAAGCAAGTCCATGCGCCTCTCGGAAAAGCTCGACGACACCGCGCCCTACTTCTCGCTCGTGCTCGTGCCGGGCTGGAGCGAACGCGCATGACGGGCAAACTCTTCGTCATCGGCACCGGTCCCGGCAATCCGGATCAGCTGACGCCGGAAGCGCTGCGGGCCGTCGAGGCGTCGACCGAATTCTTCGGTTATTTCCCCTATATCGACCGGCTGAATCTCAGGCCCGACCAGATCAAGGTCGCCTCCGACAACCGCGAGGAGCTGAACCGCGCACAGGCCGCGCTGATGCGGGCCGCCGGAGGCGTCGATGTCTGCGTCGTCTCGGGTGGCGATCCCGGCGTCTTCGCCATGGCGGCTGCGGTCTGCGAGGCAATCGATGCCGGGCCGGAGGAGTGGAAATCCGTCGATCTCACCGTAGTGCCGGGCGTGACCGCCATGTTGGCCGTCGCCGCACGCATCGGTGCGCCGCTCGGCCACGATTTCTGCGCCATCTCGCTCTCCGATAACCTGAAGCCCTGGGACATCATCGAGAAGCGGCTGCGTATGGTGTCCGAGGCGGGCCTGGTGATCGCGCTCTACAATCCGATCAGCAAGGCGCGGCCCTGGCAGCTTGGCCGGGCCTTCGAAATCCTGCGCGAAACCCTGCCGGCCACGACCCCGGTCATCTTCGGCCGCGCCGCCGGCCGGCCGGACGAGCGCATGCTGGTCATGCCGCTCGGCGAGGCGGAAGCGGAGCGCGCCGACATGGCGACCTGCGTCGTCATCGGCTCGCCGGAAACCCGCGTCATTGCCCGGCCCGGCCTGCCGGAGCTGGTCTATACGCCGCGTTTCCTGAAGGACGCCAGCAAATGATCGGCGTGCCGCACCGCATCCTCGACCGTCTCGGCCCGGTGCTCATCGGCGACTGCCGGGCGCTCGACGAGAATGACGGGAAGGCCGAGTGCGCGTGCGGCGATGATTTTTCCGTAGGTCGCGTCTCCGCCGGAATTCTTGCTGACGATCACGTCGATCTTTCTCGTCCGCAGAAGCGCGACCTCTTCCTCCACCGCGAAAGGTCCCCGCGCGAGCAGGTATTCGACATCGGGCGCCTCGAGCGGCGGATCGACCGGATCGACGCTGCGCACGAGATAGTGGTGCTGCGGGGCGGCGTCGAAGGTTTTCGCCTCCTGCCGGCCGATGGCGAGGAAGACGCGACGCGGCATCCCACCCAGCGCCGCCACCGCCGCCGTGACCGAGGTGACATGCGTCCAGCGGTCGCCGGAAACCGCCTCCCAGCCAAGCCGCTCCAGCCGCAGCAGCGGAACGCCGGCCGCCGCCGCTGCCGTGCGGGCATTGGCGGAAATCTGCTTGGCGAAGGGATGGGTCGCGTCGATGAGAAGATCGATCGCATGCGTTGCAAGATAGGCTTCAAGGCCCTCCGCGCCGCCAAAACCGCCGGTGCGCACCGGCACGGGTTGCTGCGCGGGATCGAGCGTGCGGCCGGCGAGCGACAACGTGACGGCAAGATCAGGCCTTTCGCCGAGACGGCCCGCCAGGTCGCGTGCCTCCGTGGTGCCGCCCAATATGAGGATGCGTCGCTTGTCCACGCCTGATCGATCCCTTGTGCCTGCCGCCCCGTGGCTTTCCATCGTCGGGATCGGCGAGGACGGTCTAGCCGGTCTCGGCGAAGAGGCCAAGGCCGCGATAAGCCGCGCGGACATCGTCTTCGGCGGCGCGCGGCACCTGGAGCTTGCGGATACGGCCATTCGCGGCGAGCGCTGCGGCTGGCTCAGCCCGTTCGAGCGCTCCGTGGAGGCGGTTCTGGCCGTACGCGGACGACCGGCCGTCGTGCTCGCCTCGGGCGATCCCTTTTTCTACGGCGTCGGCGTGACGCTCTCGCGCCGCATCCCGCGTGCGGAAATGCGGGTCTTCCCCGCGCCCTCTGCCTTCAGCCTCGCGGCATCCCGCATGGGCTGGGCGTTGCAGGATGCCGTTTGCCTGTCGCTGCACGGTCGACCTATCGACCTGATCCGCCCGCATCTGCATCCGGGCAGTCGCATCCTCGCACTGACGTCCGACAGTGACGGTCCTGCTGCGCTCGCCGCCCTGCTCGCTGAAAGCGGTTTTGGAAGATCGACGCTGACGGTTCTCGAAGCGCTCGGTGGAGCACGCGAACGCACAAGCAGCCAGCAGGCGAAAACCTTCGCGCTGGCGGATGCCGACATGCTGAATGTCTGCGCGGTAGAGGTTTCGGCCGACGAGACGGCGCGTATTCTCGCCTATACGCCGGGTCTCGACGACGCGCTTTTCGAGCATGACGGCCAGATCACCAAGCGCGAGGTGCGCGCGCTGAGCCTCTCGGCGCTGGCGCCGAAGCGGGGTGAACTGCTGTGGGATGTCGGGGGCGGTTCCGGCTCCATCGGCATCGAATGGATGCTTGCCGATCCCTCGCTCAGGGCGATCGCCATCGAGGGCCATAGCGACCGCGCCGCGCGCATCCGGCGCAATGCGCAGAATTTCGGCGTGCCGGGCCTTGTCGTCGTGGAAGGCACCGCGCCCGCGGCGCTGGAAGGGCTCGCTGCGCCCGATGCCATCTTCATCGGCGGCGGCGGCAGCGAGGCGGGCGTGATGGCGGCGGCGCTGGCCGGGCTGAAGCCCGGCGGCCGGCTCGTCGCCAATGCGGTGACGACGGAAATGGAGGCGGTGCTGCTTTCCCGCCATGCCCGGCTGGGCGGGTCGCTCATTCGCATCGATATCGCCCGCGCGTCGCCTGTCGGACAGATGACGGGCTGGAGGCCGGCCATGCCGGTCACGCAATGGAGCTGGGTGAAGCCGGCCAAACAGTTTGAGGATCAGCAATGACCGTTCACTTCATCGGCGCCGGCCCGGGTGCCGCCGACCTTATCACCGTGCGTGGCCGCGACCTCATCGGTAAATGCCCGGTCTGCCTCTATGCCGGCTCGATCGTCTCACCGGAGCTTCTGCAATATTGCCCGCCCGGTGCGCGCATCGTGGACACCGCGCCGATGTCGCTCGACGAGATCGAGGCGGAATATATCAGGGCCGATGCGGCGGGCGAGGACGTGGCGCGGCTGCATTCGGGCGACCTTTCGGTGTGGAGCGCCGTTGCCGAGCAAATCCGGCGGCTCGCGAAAAACGGCATCGGCTATACGATGACGCCGGGCGTGCCCTCCTTTGCGGCCGCCGCCGCAGCGCTTGGCCGCGAACTCACCATTCCCGCCGTGGCGCAGAGCCTCGTGCTCACCCGCGTTTCCGGCCGCGCCTCGCCGATGCCGAACCGGGAGACGTTGCAGGGATTTGGCGCGACGGGCGCGACGCTCGCCATCCACCTCGCCATTCATGCGCTCGACCAGGTGGTGACGGAACTGACGCCGCTCTATGGCGCCGATTGCCCGGTGGCGATCGTCGTCAAGGCCTCCTGGCCGGATGAGCGCGTCGTGCGCGGCACGCTTTCCGACATCACGGCGCAGGTGGCGCAGGAGCCAATCGAGCGCACCGCGCTGATCTTCGTCGGCCATTCGCTGGCGGCGGAGGATTTTCGCGAAAGCTCGCTCTACGATCCCGCCTATCAGCGTCGTTTTCGCGGCCGCGACGGGTTCTAGCGCATTTCCGGGCGCAAAACCGCGTCGCACTTTTGCTGGAAGCGCTTTAGGCAAGAAGCGCCTCGAAGGCGAGCGCGGCCTTGGAGCGGTAGCGCTCCTTGTGCCGCAGCAGGCGAAAGGCCCGTTCCGGCAGGTCGAAGCCGACGGGTGACAATCGCCCGGCCGCGATGTCGTCCGCAACGACGGCAAACGAGACCGCCGTCAGCGCATTGCCGGTGAGCACCGCGCTGCGCACGGCCTCGTTGGAGGGGAGCGACAGCATCACGTCAAGCGCATCCTCCTTCACGCCATGCGCCGCAAGTGTCGCGGTAAGGGCGCTGCGCGTGCCGGAGCCCGGCTCACGCAACACCCAGCGGGCCGATGCCAGCGTTTTGGCATCCGCCGGCTGGCCGGCGAGCGGATGGCCGGGCGGCGCCACGATCATCACCCGGTCGCGGGCGACGATGCGCTCGGCCAGGGCGGGGTGGTCCACGGCGCCTTCGACAAAGCCCAGTTCCGCCTGCCCGTCCAGCACGGCCTCCGCGACATGTTCGGTGTTGCTGGCCTCGAGCCTGACATCGATGGCCGGATAGGCTGCCTTGAAGCGCATCAGCCGTGGCGGCAGCCAGGAACCCGCGACCGTCTGGCTTGCCGCGAGCGTCAGCGTGCCGCGCTTCAGGCCGCCGATTTCGGTGAGGAAGAGGTCGGCGCTCGCCGCCCGTGCGAGCGTCGCCTTCGCCTCGGGCAGAAAGGCCTCACCCGTTTGCGTCAGCTCGATGCGCCGGCCCGTACGGTGAAACAGCGCGATACCGTAGCGCTCCTCCAGCACGCGGATTGCCGAGCTGACGGCCGATGGTGTGAGGTTCAGTGCCTCGGCCGCCTGGGTCAGGTGCTCACGCTCCGCCACGGCGATGAAAATGCGGAGCTGTTCGAGCGTCATCATCTGTTCGATCCAATCGAATGAAATGTGCGATATTTACCGATGGATCGAATGAATTTTCAAGCGCACGTTTGGCGCATGGAAAATTCAGCCAATAATCGCAAGAATCTTGGAATTCGATCCCTCCTTCCCGGTGTCATTCTCTCGGCGCTGGTCTCCGGCGTCGCCCTTGTCGTCGAGCGGCTGGAACTGCGGCTGACGGGCGGTGCCTGGATCGAGGCGCTGGTGTTGGCGATCCTCGTCGGCGCTCTCTGCCGGCTGCTGTTGCGCCGGCCGGAAGTTTTCGATCCGGGTATCGCCTTTTCGGCAAAGTATTTTCTGGAGATTGCCATCGTGCTGCTTGGCGCGGGTGTAAGTGCGACGGCGGTCGCGGAAATGGGCTTTCCGCTCATCGGGGCCATTGCGATCGTGGTCGGCGTCGCCCTCCTCGCAAGCTATGCGATCGGTCGTGGGCTGGGGCTTTCCCGCTCCGTTGCGCTGCTTGTCGCCTGCGGCAACTCGATCTGCGGCAATTCCGCGATCGCCGCGACGGCGCCCGTCATCCGGGCGGATGCGGAGGATGTCGCCTCTTCCATCGCCTTTACCGCGGTTCTGGGCATGCTGACCGTGCTCGCCCTGCCGGTGCTGGTGCCGTTGCTCGGGCTTTCGGCGACGGGCTATGGCGTGATGGCGGGCATGACGGTCTATGCGGTGCCGCAGGTGCTGGCCGCCACCGCGCCGGTCTCGGCGCTCAGCATCCAGATCGGCACCTTCGTCAAGCTGGTGCGGGTGCTGATGCTCGGTCCGGTCATCTTCCTGCTGTCGCTCGCCTCCGGCACCGCGCGCGGAGAACGTCCGGCGATCCACCGGCTGGTGCCGTGGTTCATCCTCGGTTTCCTCGCGCTGCTTTTTGCCCGCAGCGTCGGCCTTGTCGATGCCGCGCTCGCGGGCCGGATGAGTGACGTCGCGACGGCCTTGACGATCCTTTCCATGGCAGCCCTCGGGCTCGGCATCGATCTTCGCCGGGTGATGCGCGCCGGCCCGCGCGTGACGGTTGCGGTGGTGCTGTCGCTCGGTGTCCTCATGGCCGCGAGCTACGTCATGGTGCTGCTTCTCGACCTTGCGACGGCCTGAGAAGCCTCAGGCCGCGTTTTCCCGCACGGTCGAGGGCACGTAGTTGAGCACCGGCCCGAGCCAGCGCTCGACCTCGGAAACCGTCATGCCCTTGCGGCGGGCATAGTCCTCCACCTGGTCACGCTCCACCTTGGCGACGCCGAAATAGTAGCTTTCGGGCGAGGCGATGTAGAGGCCGGAGACGGAGGAGCCGGGCCACATGGCAAAACTCTCCGTCAGCGTCACGCCGATCTCTCTTTCCGCATCGAGCAGGCGGAAGAGGGCGGTCTTTTCCGTGTGGTCGGGCTGGGCGGGGTAGCCCGGCGCCGGGCGGATGCCGGCATAGGGCTCGCCGATGAGATCGGTCGGGGCAAAGGTCTCGTCGGCTGCATAGCCCCAGAGCTCCTTGCGCACGACTTCGTGCATGCGCTCGGCGAAGGCCTCGGCGAAGCGGTCGGCCAGCGCCTTGACGAGGATCGAGTTGTAATCGTCGTTCGCCCGCTCGAAGCGTTCGGCGATGGCGATCTCGCCGATGCCCGCCGTCACGACAAAGCCGCCGAGATAGTCCTGCTTGCCGCTGTCTACCGGAGCGACGAAGTCGGACAGGGCGACGTTCGGCCGGCCGTCGCGCTTGGAAAGCTGCTGGCGCAGTGTGAAGAAGGTCGCAAGGTCCTTGTCGCGTGCCTCGTCGGTGAAGAGGCGGATATCGTCTCCGACGGTGCCGGCCGGCCAGAAGCCGACGACGGCCTTCGGGGTGAACCATTTTTCCGCGATGATTTTTTCCAGCATCGCCTGTGCGTCCGCAAAGAGCTGGCGGGCGGCCGGGCCCTGCTTCTCGTCATCGAGGATTTTCGGATAGACGCCCTTCAGTTCCCAGGTCTGGAAGAACGGCGTCCAGTCGATATAGCGGGCGAGGTCGGCGAGATCCCAGTCCTGCCAGACGCGGGTGCCGAGGAAGGACGGCACCTTCGGCCGATAGGCGGACCAGTCGGCCTTGAAGGCGTTGTCACGGGCCTTGGCGAGCGGCAGGCGCTGTTTTTCCGCTTCGCTGCGCGCATGGGCATCGGCCACCTTGCGGTATTCCGCCTGCAGCGTCTCGACGTAACCGGGCTTCATTTCGGCCGACAGCAGGCTGCCGACGACGCCGACGGCGCGACTGGCATCGGTGACATAAACGGTCTGGCCGCGATCGTAGCGCGGGTGGATTTTCACCGCCGTATGAACCCGGCTCGTCGTTGCTCCACCGATGAGGAGGGGGATGTCGAAGCCCTCGCGCTCCATTTCCGAGGCGACATGCACCATCTCGTCGAGCGAGGGGGTGATGAGGCCGGACAGGCCGATGATATCGACCTTCTCGACCTTGGCCGTCTCGAGGATCTTCGTCGCCGGCACCATGACACCGAGGTCGATGATCTCGTAATTGTTGCAGGCGAGCACGACGCCGACGATGTTCTTGCCGATATCGTGCACGTCGCCCTTGACGGTGGCCATCAGGATTTTCCCCGCGCTCTGGCGTTCGCCGGTGCCGCCATTGGCAAGCTTTTCGGCCTCCATGTAGGGCAAGAGCACGGCGACGGCCTGCTTCATGACACGAGCGGATTTGACGACCTGGGGCAGGAACATCTTTCCGGCGCCAAAAAGGTCGCCGACGACGTTCATGCCGGCCATCAGGGGGCCTTCGATGACATGCAGCGGACGTTGGGCGTTCTGCCGCGCCGCCTCCGTGTCTTCTTCAACGAATTCGGTGATGCCGTTGACGAGGGCGTGTTCGAGGCGTTTTTCCACCGTCCAGTCGCGCCAGGCAAGATCGCGTTCCCGGGCCTCCTTGCCGGCCGCGCCCTTGAAGCGTTCGGCGATATCGAGCAGGCGTTCGGTCGCCGTGCCGCCGGCCTTGGGGACGCGGTTCAAAACCACATCCTCGCAGGCCTCGCGCAGGTCGGCCTCGATCGTATCGTAGACGACAAGCTGGCCGGCGTTGACGATGCCCATGTCCATGCCAGCCTGGATGGCGTGGTAGAGGAAGACGGCGTGCATCGCCTCGCGCACGGGCTCGTTGCCGCGGAAGGAGAAGGAGAGATTCGAGACGCCGCCTGAAATATGGGCATGCGGCAGCGTAGCGGTGATTTCTGCGGTCGCCTCGATGAAATCGACGCCGTAGTTGTCGTGCTCCTCGATGCCTGTGGCGACGGCGAAGATATTGGGGTCGAAGACGATGTCTTCCGGTGCGAGGCCGGCAATTTCGGTGAGGATTTTATAGGCGCGCGTGCAGATTTCCACCTTGCGCGCCTTCGTGTCCGCCTGTCCTTTTTCGTCGAAAGCCATGACGACGACCGCGGCGCCATAGGCCTTCACGAGTTTGGCGTGGTGCAGGAAGGCTTCCTCGCCTTCCTTCAGCGAGATCGAATTGACGAGCGGCTTGCCCTGCACGCATTTCAGGCCGGCCTCGATGACTTCCCATTTCGAGCTGTCGATCATCACGGGGACGCGGGCGATGTCGGGTTCGGCGGCGATGAGGTTCAGATATTCCACCATCGCCCTGGCGGAATCGATGAGACCCTCGTCCATGTTGATATCGATGATCTGCGCGCCGTTCGCCACCTGGTCGCGCGCGACGTCGAGCGCGGCCGCGTAGTCACCCGCCGTGATCAGCTTGCGGAATTTGGCCGAGCCCGTGACGTTGGTGCGCTCGCCGACATTCACGAAAGGAATGGCGTCGGTCAGCGTGAAAGGCTCGAGGCCGGAAAGACGCATATGGCGCGGGATGGCCGGAATGGCGCGGGGTCGGTGACGCGAAGCGGCCTCGGCAATCGCGCGAATGTGGTCCGGGGTCGAGCCGCAGCAGCCGCCGACGATGTTGACCAGCCCGTCGCGCATGAACCCTTCGATCTGGGCGGCCATCTCGTCCGGCGTCTCGTCATACTGGCCAAACGCATTGGGCAGGCCGGCATTGGGGTAGGCGCAGACGAAGGTTTCGGCGATGCCGGAGATTTCGGCGAGATGGGCGCGCATCGCATTTGCGCCAAGGGCGCAGTTGAGGCCGATGGAGAACGGGTCCGCGTGGCGCACGGAGTTCCAGAACGCCTCGGGCGTCTGGCCCGACAGGGTGCGGCCGGAGAGATCGGTGATGGTGCCCGAGATCATGACGGGCAGGTCGATGCCCTTTTCCTCGAACACTTCCCGCGTCGCGAAGATCGCGGCCTTGGCATTCAGCGTGTCGAAGATGGTTTCGATGAGGATGATGTCGGCGCCGCCGTCGATGAGGCCGCGCACCTGATCGGCATAGGCGATGCGCAGGTCGTCGAAGGAGACGGCGCGGTAACCGGGATTGTTGACGTCGGGCGAAATGGAGGCGGTTCGGTTCGTCGGCCCGAGCGCGCCGGCAACGAAGCGGCGACGGCCGTCCTTTTCCTGCGCGCGCAGGCAGGCGCGGCGGGCAAGGCGCGCGCCGTCGCGGTTCAGTTCATAGACCATGTCTTCCATGCCGTAATCGGCCTGGGCGATGGTGGTGGAGGAGAAGGTGTTGGTTTCGAGGATGTCGGCGCCCGCCAGCGCATAGCGGTAGTGGATGTCCTCGATCGCGCCCGGCTGGGTCAGCGTCAGGAGGTCGTTGTTGCCCTGCTGGTGGCAGGCGCAGTCGCCGAAGCGGTCGCCACGGAAATCGTCCTCGACCAGTTTCAGCGTCTGGATTTCCGTACCCATCGCTCCGTCGAGCACCAGAATGCGCTCGCGCGCAGCGCTCTCAAGCGCCGAGCGAATCTCGGCGCCATTCCGTTTCGGCTGTTCAGGGCCGAACAGGGTGTCCAGGTGGGATGCGGCCATGGGAAAACCCTCCGATGCAGGCGATACTGCATCGGAGTTCACATAAAGATATCTTTATGTCAATATACCTTTATGCGCTTGACCCTAGTGTTTAGGTCCGTCCGCGCCCGCGAGGGAGGCAAACAGCGTCCTGAGGCGGAGGATATCGGGATCGGCGCTTTGGCAGCGGGCGAGATTTTCCACCTCCTTCAGCGCCTCGACCGCAAGGTCGGCGCCGCGCGGCTGCCAGAGCAGCCAGGAGATGAAGACGGATTCCGGCTTGCCGGTGCCGGATGGCTTGATGTCGGTGAATTGAAACATTTCTTCCCCAATCGAAAATTGGGGGATGACCGGACGCACGCTCATGGAGGCTCGCCCGAGGGCGACAACAAGCGCACCCTTGGGACACCCCGCCCATGGACGTTACTGACGTGTCGGGGCAGGTCTCCTGGCTTGCGGGTCATTGCCTTTGTCTCGCCTTCCCGGTGGTTCACACCAGTGGCATGGATCGACATCGGCTCGCCGTTCACAGTTGCGGGGGCAGCGCCGGTCTTGATGCTCTCTCAAGCATCGCACCGGCTTCCCTCTTAGCCTCCGAGCCGCAAACGACTCGGAAGACCCTGACGGCCGGAGACTGGCTTGGCGGGGAGGGCAAGTCAATGGTGCGGGGTGATGATGCACAGGCCCGGAACTTTTTTCCACCCAGTGCATTTGGCCTTCCGCCTGTCTCCTGCCCCTCGCCCGTCTCGCTGGCGAGGGCGTGATTCACCAAAACCGCAGATGAGGACCTATGCCGAGCCATCCCGACACGCTCAGATGTTGCAAGTCTCTGTCCTTACGGCTAAAAAATGCCGTTTTCATGCACCACGCGGCCAGGATGCCAAACAGCGTGTCGCCTGAGCCATGTTCCATCCATTCGCGCCTCGAAGGTGCCGTATGGTGTCATGGCTGATCGCGGCACAGAGACGAAACCTGCCCGCAAAAAACCTTCCGGCGCAAAGGCCGCTGTCGGATGGTTCAACATGGCCGGATCCAGATTAAGAAATATGTCCCTTAACAATACGCCGCCCGCCTCCCGCGACGCAGACGCCAAGCAGATCGATTATAACGATTCGATCCGCGCCAACTATCTGACGCTGGAGGAGCTGGCCGATTGCGGCGAGGCTCTGGCGCGCGACAAGACCGCGCCGCTGCCGGGCTACCGGCCCTTCGAATTCCGTCCGCGCCACAAGGAAAACGAGAAGGAAATTTTCCGCGTCTACCAGACGACGGCCAAGGACGTTGAATCCGGGGCACAGATCACGCCCGCCGCCGAATGGCTGCTCGACAATTATTACGTCATCGAAGAGGCCATCCAGGAGGTCCGCCGCGACTTCCCGCGTCGTTTCTACCGCCAGCTCCCGACCATCGAGATCGACGGGCAGCAGGTGCCGCGCACGCTGGTGCTCGCCTGGCTCTACGTTGCCCACACCCAGAGCAATATCGCGCATGATAGCCTGACCGCCTTCGTGCAGGGCTTCCAGAAGATCGATGCGTTGAAGATCGGCGAACTCTGGGCGCTGCCTTCGTTCATTCGCTTCGTGCTACTCGAAAACCTTCGCCGCATTTCCAGCCGCGTCGAGCGCTCCCGCAAGATGCGCTTCAAGGCCAACGATGTCGCCGACGAACTGGTTCGCCTCAACGATCCCGAGAAGAGCATCCAGTATCTGCGCTCGATCGAGAATTTCGTCGAGGACAACACGTTCGTCACGCAGCTGCTTTACCGGCTGCGGGATGGCCTGCAGGCCTCCGGTGCGGTGATCCAGTGGCTGGAACGCAAGATCGAGAGCCGCGGCAGCGATCTCGAAGAGCTGATCGTCTCGGAAAACAACCGCCTGTCTTCCGGCAATGCGACGATGAGCTCGCTCATCAAGAGCCTGCGCACCGTCGACGACACGGAATGGCCCGTCTGGTTCGAGAGCGTCAGCCGCCTCGACGAGGCGCTGCGCCAGGGCTCGGACTATTCCGATCTCGATTTCGGCTCGCGCAACAAGTACCGCAACACGATCGAGCGCTTCGCCCGCCGTTCCGGCAAGACGGAACTCGAAGTCACCGAGATCGCGCTCGCCATGACGGCCGAGGATGCGGCCGCCCATGTCGAAGATCTCGACTACGAGGCCAATGTCGCCGCCTTTCTCGTCGGCAAGAAGCGCAAGCAGCTCGAAAAGCGCATCGGCTACCGCCCGTCCATCGTCCAGCGCATCGTGCGCTTCGGTCGCAAGCTCGACTGGTTCGCCATTGCCGGGCCGATTATCCTCCTGACGCTGCTCGCGATGATCGCGGTCTTCTACTTCCTCGATCAGCTCGACATCCCGAACGGCGCCTGGCTGATCATGCTGGTGCTCTTCGCGCTGCCGGCCTCCGAGGGGGCGTCGGGCCTGTTCAACACGCTTGTCACCTTCTTCGTCACGCCCTCGCGCCTCGTCGGCTACGAGTTCAAGGACGGCATTCCCGACGATGCGCGCACGCTCGTCGTCGTGCCCTGTCTCATTTCCAAGCGCGACCATGTCGACGAACTCGTGCGCAATCTCGAAGTGCACTATCTCGCCAATCCGCGCGGCGAGATTTACTTCTCGCTGGTCAGCGACTGGACGGACGCCCAGGTCGAGGAAACGCCCGCCGACCTCGAAGTGCTGGAATATGCCAAGCGGGAGATCGCAGCCCTCTCGGCGCGCTATTCCTATGACGGCCGCACGCGCTTCTACCTCTTGCACCGCCGCCGGCTCTACAATCCCTCCGAGGGTGCCTGGATGGGCTGGGAGCGCAAGCGCGGCAAGCTGCACGAGCTGAACCTGCTCCTGCGCGGCGACGGTGACACGACCTTCCTGCCGGGCGCCAACATGGTGCCGCCGGATGTGAAATACGTCATGACGCTCGATTCCGACACGCGCCTGATGCGCGATGCCGTGACGAAGCTCGTCGGCAAGCTGCACCACCCGATCAACCGCCCGGTCATCGACGCGGAAAAGGGTAAAGTCACCGCCGGCTACAGCATTCTCCAGCCGCGCGTTACGCCGTCGCTCACGACCGGCAAGGAAGCCTCGACCTTCCAGCGCATCTTCTCCGCCGACCGCGGCGTCGACCCCTACGTCTTCACCGTCTCCGACGTCTATCAGGACTTTGCCGGCGAAGGCACCTTCACCGGCAAGGGTCTCTATCACGTCGATGCCTTCGAGGCCGCCGTGAAAGGCCGCATCGGCGAAAACGCCGTGCTCAGCCACGATCTGCTCGAAGGCTCGCTCGCGCATTGCGCGCTCGTCACCGACGTCGAGCTCATCGAGGACTTCCCGACCCGCTACGGTGTGGAAACCTCGCGCCAGCATCGCTGGGCGCGCGGCGACTGGCAGTTGCTGCCCTACATCTTCAATCCGGCAAGCGGCATTTCCATGCTCGGCCGCTGGAAGATGTACGACAACCTGCGCCGCAGCCTCATCCCGATCGCCTGGCTCGTCGCCTCCGTCATGGGCTGGTATTACATGGAGCCCCGCCAGGCGCTGATCTGGCAGCTCGTGCTGATCTTCCTGCTCTTCGTCGCCCCCACGCTGTCGCTCATTTCCGGCATCATGCCGCGCCGCGGCGATATCGTCGCGCGCGCCCACGTGCATCGGGTCTTTTCCGATATCCGTGCTTCCAATGCGCAGGTCGCGCTGCGCATCGCCTTCATCGCCCATTCGGCGGGACTGATGGCCGATGCCATCGTGCGCTCGCTCTACCGTACCTTCGTCAGCCGCAAGTTGATGCTGGAATGGCGCACGGCCGCACAGGCCGACAGTGCCTCGCGCGGCGGCATTCTCGATCATTACAAGTCGATGTGGCAGGCACCGGCGCTGGCCGCCGTTTCCGTGGCGCTCGCCATGATCTCGGATACGGGCCTGCCTTTCATCGGTGTGCCCTTCGCGCTCGTCTGGGCGCTCTCGCCGGCGATCGCCTGGTATGTCAGCCAGACGGCGGAGACCGAAGACCAGCTCGCCGTTTCCGACTATGTGGCGACGGAACTGCGCAAATATGCCCGTCGCACCTGGCGCTATTTCGAGGATTTCGTGACCGCCGAGCAGCACTACCTGCCGCCGGACAATTTCCAGGAAACGCCGCAGCCGGTGCTGGCCGAACGCACCTCGCCGACCAATATCGGCGTCTACCTGCTGTCCGCCATCTCGGCGCGCGATTTCGGCTGGATCAGCTTCGAGGAGACGGTCCGTCGCCTCGAGCAGACCATCGCCACCATCGACGGCATGCCGAAATATCGCGGCCATCTCTACAACTGGTATCGCACCAACACGCTGGAAACGCTCGGCCCCCGCTACGTCTCGGCGGTCGACAGCGGCAACCTCGCCGGCCACCTCATCGCCGTCTCCTCCATGTGCCGCGAATGGGCGGAAGCGCCCTCGGCGCACCTTCAGGGAAGTTTGGACGGTATCGGCGACGTCGCCTCGATCCTGTCGGAAACCTTGAAGAAGCTGCCGGATGACCGCAAGACCGTGCGTCCGTTGCGCCGTCTCATCGAGGAGCGCATCGTGGGCTTCCACAATGCGCTCGCCGCCGTCAAACGCGAGCACGAATTCGCCTCGATCCGCGTCATCAACCTCTCGGTGCTGGCGCGCGACGTCAACAAGCTGATCGTCAATCTCGACCACGAAATCAAGTCGGCTGACAGCGGCGAACTGGCCAAATGGGCGGGCGCGCTGGTCGCCACCTGCGAGGCGCATATCGCCGACAGCGTCTTCGACCTCGGCTCGATCGAGGGCCTGCGCGACCGGCTCATCGTTCTGCGCGACCGTGCTCGCGACATCGCCTTCTCGATGGATTTCGGCTTCCTGTTCCGCCCGGAGCGGCGCCTGCTCTCCATCGGTTATCGCGTCGAGACCAACGAACTCGACGAGGCCTGCTACGACCTTCTGGCCTCGGAAGCCCGCCTCACCAGCCTCTTCGCCATCGCCAAGGGCGACCTTCCGACCGAGCACTGGTACAAGCTCGGCCGCCCGGTCGTGCCGGTCGGCTCGCGCGGGGCCCTGGTCTCCTGGTCCGGCTCGATGTTCGAATATCTGATGCCGCCGCTCGTCATGCAGGAGCGTCAGGGCGGTATCCTCAACCAGACCAACAATCTGGTCGTGAAGGAACAGATGAACCACGGCCGCCGTCTCGGCACGCCCTGGGGCATTTCGGAAGCGGCCTTCAATGCCCGCGACCACGAACTGACCTACCAGTACACGAATTTCGGTGTGCCGACGCTCGGCCTCAAGCGCGGTCTCGGCCAGAATGCCGTCATCGCGCCCTATGCCTCGCTGCTCGCCGCGCAATACGCACCGAAGGAGGCGCTTGAGAATCTCGAGCGCCTGCGCAAGCTCGGCGCGCTCGGCGTCTATGGTTTCCACGATGCCGTCGATTTCACGCCGACGCGCGTGCCCGAAGGCAAGACCTGCGCGGTGGTGCGCAACTACATGGCCCACCATCACGGCATGTCGATCGCCGCGGTTGCCAACGTGGTCTTCAATGGTGCGCTGCGCGAACGCTTCCATGCCGATCCGGTCATCGAGGCCGCCGAACTTCTCCTGCAGGAAAAGGCGCCGCGCGACATTCCGGTTATCAACGCCAAGCGCGAGCCGGAAACCGTCGGCAGCACGCAGGCCGACCTGCTGCGCCCGGAAATCCGCATCATCGAAAACCCCTTCGCCAAGGAGCGGGAAACCGTTTTCCTGTCGAACGGACACTATTCGGTGATGCTGACGGCGAACGGTTCGGGTTACTCGCGCTGGAACAACCAGTCCGTCACGCGCTGGAAGCCCGATCCGACGGAAGACCGCTGGGGTTCCTTCCTCTTCCTGCGCGACACCGTTTCCGGTGAATGGTGGTCCGCCACCGCGGAGCCGAAGCGCATCGAAGGCGAGAAGACGAAGACGCAGTTCGGCGACGACAAAGCGGAATTCGTCAAGACGATCGGTTCGCTGACCAGTGAGGTCGAGGTCATCGTCGCCACCGAGCACGATGCCGAGGGCCGTCGCCTGACGCTTCTCAACACCGGCACGGAAGACCGCTTCATCGAAGTGACCTCCTATCTGGAGCCCGTCATTTCAACGGACGACGCCGACAGCGCCCATCCGCTGTTTTCCAAGATGTTCATCCGCACGGAGATCGGCAAGCGCGGCGACGTTATCCGGGCGGAGCGCAACAAGCGCAATCCGAACGAGCCGGACATGACGATCGCCCATCTGATCGTCGACAATGCCGGCCCGTCGCGCCGCACCGAGATCGAGACCGACCGCCGCCGCTTCATCGGTCGAGGCCGCACGCTCGCCACCGCTGCGGCTTTCGATCCGGGTGCGCAGCTTTCGGGCACGGACGGCTTCACGCTCGATCCGGTTCTGGCGCTGCGCCGCGTGGTGCGCGTGCCCGCCGGCAAGAAGGTCAAGGTCATCTTCTGGACCATTGCGGCCCCGAGCCGCACCGAGGTGGATTCCGCGATCGATCGCTACCGCCACCCGGAAAGCTTCAACCAGGAAATGATCCATGCCTGGACGCGCTCGCAGGTGCATATGCGCCATGTCGGCGTCACCTCGCAGGAGGCGGCGAGCTTCCAGATGCTCGGTCGCTATCTCATCTATCCCGACATGCATCTGCGCGCCGACGCCGGCACCATCCAGACGGGGCTGACCGCCCAGTCGGCGCTGTGGCCACTGGCGATCTCCGGCGACTTCCCGATCTTCGTTTTGCGCATCAACGACGAGATCGATCTCGATGTTGCCCGCGGGGCGTTGCGTGCGCAGGAATATCTGCGCCATCGCGGCGTGACCGCCGATCTGGTCATCCTAAACGAACGCGCCTCTTCCTATGCGCAAGACATGCAGCACACACTGGACCAGTTGTGCGAAAACCTGCGCCTGCGCGGCCAGTCCGACGGCATGCGCCAGCATGTCTTCGCGGTGCGTCGCGACCTGATGGAAGTCTCCACCTGGCAGGCGCTGCTGGCGACCGCCCGCGCCGTCTTCCATGCGCGCAACGGCACGCTCTCCGACCAGATCGCAAGAACGGTTTCGCTCTTCTCCTCGCCGCGCGGCGAGGAGGAGACGAAGACGGAAGCAACGGTGGCCCCTTCGAAGTTGCCAGCGCCCGTTGCCGTCGAGCCGGTCAAGATCGACGGCGAAGGCCTTACCTTCTGGAACGGCTTCGGCGGTTTCAATGCCGACCGTCGCGAATATGCCGTGCGTCTGCGCGGCGGCGCGGCAACGCCGCAGCCGTGGATCAACGTCATCGCCAACAAGGACTTCGGTTTCCACGTCTCCGCGGAGGGTGCGGGCTTCACCTGGAGCCGCAATTCACGCGACTTCCAGTTGACGCCCTGGACGAACGACCCGGTCGTCAACCGCCCCGGCGAGGCCTTCTATGTGCGCGATCGCGACCGGGGCACGGTCATGTCGCCGTTTGCGGCACTGTCGCAGCGCCCGTCGGTGAAGTTCGAGACCTGGCATGGCCTCGGCTACACGGCCTTCCGCAGCTGGGAGGACGGCATCGAGCTCGATCTCGTGCAGACCGTCGATCCGCAGGACCCGGTCAAATATTCGCGCCTCGTGGTGAAGAATACCGGCGAAACGGATCGCAGCCTCTCCGTCTACGGCTATGTCGAATGGGTGCTTGGCAACAATCCCGCCAAGACCGCTCCGTTCATCTTGACGAGCCATGACGAGGAGAGCGGTGCGCTCCTTGCAGCCAATCCCTACAGCTTCGATTTCTCGGGGCGGACCAGTTTCTTTGCCGTCGATGCGCCGCTTGCCGGTTTCACGGCAAGGCGCCGGGACTTTATCGGCAAGGGCGGCGATATCGCGTCTCCTTCGGCCATTGTTGCCGGTCAGCCGCTTTCCGGCGCGACCGACGGCATGGGCGATCCCTGCGCCGCGCTGAATGTCGACATCACGCTGAAGCCGGGTGAAAAGCGCGAGCTGCTTTTCGTGCTTGGCGACACGGCCGATGCGGAAAGCGCCAGGGCGCTGGCCGAAAAGAGCCGCAAGGTCGATTTCGATGCCGTCATGACGGCGGTGCGCGCCTTCTGGGAAGACTTTACCGGCACCTTGCAGATCAAGACGCCGGACGCAGCACTCGACCGCATGGTCAACGACTGGCTGCCCTATCAGGCGCTCGGTTGCCGCATCATGGCGCGCTCGGCCTTCTACCAGGCAAGCGGCGCCTATGGTTTCCGTGACCAGCTGCAGGATACGCTGGCCTTCGTGCTGCACAGGCCGGAGCTTGCCCGCAAGCAGATCCTCAACGCCGCCTCGCGCCAGTTTGTCGAGGGTGACGTGCAGCATTGGTGGTTGCCGGACAGCGGTGCCGGCGTGCGTACGATGATCTCCGACGACGTGGTGTGGCTTGCCCATGCGGTGGAATACTACTGCCGTGCCTCGGGCGACCGTGCCGTGCTCGACGAGACGCTTGCCTTCATCGAGGGCCAGCCGCTCGCCGAGGGGCAGCACGATTCCTTCTACAAGCCGGGCCGCTCTTCCGAGGCGGTATCGCTCTACGAGCATTGCATCCGTGCGCTCGATCTCGCGATCCAGCGCACCGGCGAGAACGGCCTTCCGCTCATCCTCGGCGGCGACTGGAACGACGGTATGAACCGGGTCGGCGAAGCCGGCCGCGGAACCAGCGTCTGGCTCGGCTGGTTCCTTGCCGGCACGTTGCGCGGCTTCATCGCCATTGCGCGCGAACGTGGCGATCATGGCCGGGCGGATGCGTGGGAAGGCCATCTCGGCCGTCTCAAGCAGGCGCTGGAAACGGCGGGCTGGGACGGTGGTTACTACCGTCGCGGCTACTTTGACGACGGCACGCCCCTCGGCTCGTCGGCAAGTGCCGAATGCCGGATCGATTCCATCGCCCAGAGCTGGAGCGTGCTCTCCGGAGAGGGCGATGCCGAACGGTCGCGCCTGGCGATGGATGCCGTCATGGAAAATCTCGTCGACCGGGAAAACGGCATCATCCGCCTGTTCACCCCGCCGCTGGTCGAGACCCCGCAGGATCCCGGGTACATCAAGGCCTATCCGCCGGGCGTTCGCGAAAACGGCGGACAATATACCCATGCCGCGACCTGGGTCGTGCTGGCGCTGGCTCGCCAGGGCCGGGCGGACGACGCGTTCGCCTGCTTCGATATCCTCAACCCGGTCAAGCATTCGCTCGATCCGCAAGCGGCCGAACGTTATCGCGTCGAGCCCTATGTGGTGGCCGCTGACGTCTATGGCGAAGGCGAGCGCACAGGGCGGGGCGGCTGGAGCTGGTATACCGGCTCGGCGGGCCTGCTCTACCGCGCGGCGGTCGAGGGCATTCTCGGCATCCGCAAGGAAGGCGATCGCCTCTTCGTCAATCCGGTCCTGCCCACGGCGTGGAACGGTTATGGCGCGACGCTCAACCTCGATGGCAAGAAGGTCACGATCCGCGTCGATCGCGATGACGATGGTGGATGGCAGGCAAGTGTGAACGGCACTGTCATCAAATCTTCAAACGAGGGTTATTTGCTCTGATCCACAGATGTGGATCAGACTGACATGACAGACAAAGCTGGACTGACGGGCGCCGTGCCGCGGCAACGCGACACGCGCCTTGATGTCTTCAGGGCCATCGCCCTCCTGACGATTTTCGTCAATCACGTTCCGGGCCAGTATCTGGAACACCTGACGCACAAGAATTTCGGCTTTTCCGATTCGGCTGAAGCCTTCGTTCTGATTTCGGGCATGTCGGTGGGCCTCGCCTATGGATCGCGCTTCGCCGTCGGCGAGCGGCTGGCGGTGACGCTGCGCATCCTGCGCCGGGCGCTGACGCTCTATATCGCCCATATCATGACGAGCATTCTGACCTTCGCGATTTTCGCGGGCGGTGCCTTGTGGTTCGAACGCCCCGACCTGATCTCGGAGATCAACCTGCGCGCCGTCGTCGACCGCACGGAGCAGGGTGTCGTCAGCATGGTGCTGCTCGGCCATCAGTTCGGCTACAACAACATCCTGTCGATGTATGCCGTGTTGTTCCTGATGCTGCCGGGCTTCCTCTGGCTCTACCGGCAGAGCGCGCTGCTGTTGCTCGCCGTCTCCGGCACGCTCTGGCTTTGCGCCGGCATCTGGCAGATCGCGCCGTCGAATTTTCTCGATGACGGCAAGTGGTTCCTCAATCCCTTGTCCTGGCAGTTCCTCTTCGTCATCGGCTTCGTCGGCGTGCTCAAGGCGAAGCGAACGGGTATTCCCCGCAACATCGGGCTGACGGTGCTTTCCGCAGCCTATCTTTTCGTCGCGATGCTCTGGGTCGTGTTTTCCTGGTGGAACATCGACTTCTCCTACGGTCTGCCGGCCGTGTTGACCGGTTTCGACAAGACGTTCCTCTCGGCCACCCGCCTGCTGCATGTGCTTGCCGGCGCCTATCTGGTGGCGACGATCCCGGTTCTGTCGAACTGGGCGGCGCTGCCGCTCTCCCATCCGCTGGTGGCCGTCGGCCGGCATTCGCTCGCCGTCTTCATCTTCGGCACGATCCTCGCCATGGTCGGGCAGGTGATGATGTTCGTCACGGGCAAGAACCCCCTCATCGGCACGCTCTATGCCCTTGCTGGCATCGTGCTGCATGTCGTCTATGCGCGGTATCTCGACTGGCAGGCCGCCGTTATCGGCAGCACGAATGCAAAACGGCAGGGCGTGCGAGGCCCTGCCGGTTAAAAGGGGCGCGAAGCCCGAAGCACTGCCTGGGATCAGGCTGCGGTGTGGCTCTTGCGCACGTCGTCGTCCGTCAGGATGCCGCTGGCGCGCAGCAGGGCGGCGAAACGGCCGTTGCTCTGGCTGAGATCGTTGAACGTGCCCATTTCGGCAACCTGGCCGTGATCCATGAAAACCACCAGATCGGCTTCACGGACCGTCGAGAGGCGGTGCGCGATGATGAAGGTCGTGCGGTTGCGGCGCAGCTGGTCGATCGCCGCCTTGACCCGCGCTTCCGTCTCCACGTCGAGCGCGCTGGTCGCCTCGTCGAGAACCAGGATCGGCGCGTTCTTCAGGATGGCGCGGGCAATCGCGATGCGCTGGCGCTCGCCGCCCGAAAGGCGGTTGCCGCGCTCGCCGACATGCGTGTCGTAGCCGCTCTGGCGCGACGCGATGAAGTCGTTCGCCGCTGCGGCTTCCGCGGCCACCATGACCTCGTCTTCCGTGGCGCCCTCGCGACCAAGACGGATGTTGTCCGAGATCGAGCGGTTGAGCAAGCCGGCATCCTGGAAGACCGTGGCAATCGAATGGCGCAACGACTTGCGCGTCACCTTGGATATATCGACGCCGTCGATGAGGATCTGGCCCGATTGCGGCTCGTAGACGCGCTGCAGCAGGTTGACGAGCGTCGTCTTGCCGGCACCCGTCGGGCCGACGATGGCGACCGTCTGGCCGGCTTCCGCCGTGAACGAGACGTCGCGCACGCCCTGGGTGGCATTGGCGAAGTCGAAGCTGATATTGCGGAATTCGACCCGGCCCTTGACGTCGCCGAGATCGCCGGCGCCCGCAGGCTCCTCGCGCTCCTTGACGGCGTCTTCCAGCGTGAAGAAGTCCTCGAGCTTCGAGCGGGCTTCGAAGATCTGCGTCACGAAGGCCTTCATCTGGTCGAGACGGCCGATGAGCAGGCCGGCAAAGCCGATGAAGGCGATGACGTCACCCACCTTGATTTCACCGCGCTGCACCAGAACCGTGCCGATGACGAGGATGGTCATCATGGAAATGGTCGAGGCGATGCGGTTGAGCGCGCTGGCGAGCGCCCACCAGTCGAGCACCGGATACTGGGCATTGATCAGCCGCTCGGCAAAACGCTTCAGTTCGCGCGTCTCCGCCTCGATGCGGTTGTAGCTGTGTACGACCGAAACGTTGCTGATGGAGTCGGACACATGCGAGAAGACGGTGTGGTAGTGGTTCTCGACAGAGGCCTGGCCCTCACGGGTGCGGTTCATCACCACCTTGCCGATCAGCACATAGAGCGCGCCGAGCACGACCAGCACCATCGAAAGACGATAATCCATCACGAAAGCGGTGGGCACGAGCAGCACGAGCGCCACGGCGGTCGCAAGGTGCGTGCGCATGAATTCGAGCCAGAGGCCGAACAGCGTCTCGCAGGCGCGCAGCAACGTGTGCAGGGCATTCGAGGTGCCGCGCTGGCTATGCCAGGCGAGCGGCATGGAAATGATACGGCCGAAGGCTTCCGTCAGCAGGCTGGCGCGGCGGCCATGGGCCAGCCGGTCGGCCTCGCGGGCGACGAGCACGAAGGCGATGGTGTTGAACAGGCCGAAGCCCGCCCACATCAGCAACAGTGGCGTGACGTTCCCCTGGGAAGAGATGGCATCGATGATGCGACCGAACAGGATCGGTTCGGCAATGGCGATCACGGCGAGCACGACGTTGGCGGAGACAACCGAACCAACACGGAGCTTGTAGACGCTCAGATAGCTGAGCGCCCTTGCATAGACCTGAAACAAAGACACGAATGCGGCCTTTCCGGGCAAAACCTGTTGTGCAGTGCGATATTCGCACCTCTCAATCCCTTGGCTTCAGGCATTAAGCAGCGCAAGGGGCGAAAGTTCTTCGCGGCGGAGCAAATTTCATGACGCAATTGAAATCTTGCGTGATGTCAGTGTTTTGCGCGCCACGACGTCCTTATCCGATTGATTTTCATCATTCGATCCTGCCAAGTGTAGGCGGGGCAACATGAATGGGACATGACTGGCCGGAATACGGTCGGTTATTTCTTCGAATTTGAATTGGGGCGCTTCGAGCGCGGGGCATATGAAGATCAACTTGCTGGTGCAGTTCCTTGCACTGATCGACGAGTTGCGGGGCCGTGAGGAGACGACGGCCGAATTCGAGCGTCTGCTGACACTTTGCGGCTTCGACTATTATTGGCTGACCCTGGCACCGAAGCCGGTGGAGAGCTTGTCCGGTCTGATGCTCGCCGGGCGCTGGCCGCGAGGATGGCCGGAAACCTATCTTCAGAAGCGCTACATGCAGGTCGATCCGACGGTGCGGTATCTCGGTCATGCGCAGACGGGTTTCCGCTGGCGCGACACGTTGAGCGCCTTCCGCGCGAGCCCGCATCGCAAGCGCATGGAGCGCATGATGGTGGATGCGCGGCAGAACGGGCTGGAGGATGGCTACCTTTTCCCCGTCCACGGGCGGCGCGGCCTTGTCGGCAGCCTCAGCCTGGGCGGCAAGCCCGTCGAACTCGAAGGTGTCGAGATCGGCCTTCTCGACAGCATCGCCCGGCGGCTTTACTGGAAGCTCGTCCATATCGAGAATCCGGATATGGCGGCGCGTCTGACGGCCGTCGTGGATGTCGAGCTGACGCGGCGTGAAATGGAAGCGCTGAGCCTGCTTGCCGAAGGCATGACCTCGCCGGATATCGGCCGTGTCCTCGGCATTTCCAGCCATACGGTCGATTGGTACATGAACGGCATCCAGGAAAAGCTCGACGCCCGCAATCGCCATCACGCTGTTGCGATCGCTTTCCGTCTGGGCCTTGTGTCGTAAGCGCACGTTTTCGCGCGCGTGCATCAACTGCTTGTTTTGAAACAACCTATGGCGGAAAATTACCCTCTGGCGCGACCGGGATTGTTTCCTGCGGCGCAAATCTTTTGTTCCGTGACGACTACAAAATTGCACTTTGGAAATTAGCCGCTAATAATTCTCTTCGCGGGTGCAGCATTTCCCGTTTTCGAGTCCCCACCCAAGTCAATGAGGAGTTCGACTTGCCCATATCCAAGATCCTTGTCGCCAACCGTTCAGAAATCGCCATCCGCGTGTTCCGCGCGGCCAATGAACTGGGCTTGAAAACGGTCGCGATATGGGCGGAAGAGGACAAACTGGCGCTGCACCGCTTCAAGGCCGACGAGAGCTACCAGATCGGCCGCGGCCCGCATCTGGCCCGCGATCTCGGCCCCATCGAAAGCTACCTGGCGATCGAGGAAGTGATCCGTGTCGCCAGGCTTTCGGGCGCCGACGCGATCCATCCCGGCTACGGCCTGCTCTCGGAAAGCCCGGAATTCGTCGATGCCTGTGACGCCGCCGGCATCACCTTCATCGGCCCGCGTCCGGCCACCATGCGCCAGCTCGGCAACAAGGTCGCCGCGCGCAACCTCGCCATGTCCGTCGGCGTACCGGTCGTGCCGGCCACCGATCCGCTGCCGGACGACGAGGCTGAAATCCATCGCCTCGCCGCCGAGATCGGCTATCCCGTCATGCTCAAGGCCTCCTGGGGCGGTGGCGGGCGCGGCATGCGCGCGATCCGCGATGCGAAGGATCTGATCCGCGAGGTGACGGAAGCCAAGCGCGAGGCGAAGGCCGCCTTCGGCAAGGACGAGGTCTATCTCGAAAAGCTCGTCGAGCGTGCCCGCCACGTCGAAAGCCAGATTCTCGGCGATACCCACGGCAATGTCGTGCATCTCTTCGAGCGCGACTGCTCCATCCAGCGCCGCAACCAGAAGGTCGTCGAGCGCGCGCCCGCCCCCTATCTTTCCGAGGCGCAGCGCCAGGAACTGGCGAACTATTCGCTGAAGATCGGCCAGGCGACGAACTATATCGGCGCCGGCACGGTCGAGTACCTGATGGATGTCGAGAGCGGCAAGTTCTACTTCATCGAAGTCAATCCGCGCATCCAGGTTGAACACACCGTCACGGAAGTCGTGACGGGTATCGATATCGTCAAGGCGCAGATCCACATCCTCGACGGTGAAGCGATCGGCACCCCGGAATCGGGCGTTCCCGCGCAGGAAAACATCCGTCTCAACGGCCATGCGCTGCAGTGCCGCATCACC
Organism: Shinella sp. CPCC 101442; assembly: GCF_024704725.1. GTDB lineage: Bacteria > Pseudomonadota > Alphaproteobacteria > Rhizobiales > Rhizobiaceae > Shinella. The sequence continues at coordinate 209,966 of NZ_JALIQS010000006.1, forward strand.
ACGGAAGACCCCGAACAGAACTTCATCCCGGACTACGGCCGCATCACCGGCTACCGCTCGGCGGCCGGCTTCGGCATCCGTCTCGACGGTGGCACGGCCTATACCGGCGCCTACATCACCCGCTACTACGACCCTCTGCTCGTCAAGGTCACGGCATCGGGCAGCACGGCGGCAGAGGCCATTACCCGTATGGACCGCGCGCTGCGCGAGTTCCGTATCCGTGGCGTTGCGACCAACCTCACCTTCCTCGAGGCGATCATCGGCCACGAGGCCTTCCGCAACAACACCTACACGACCCGCTTCATCGATACGACGCCGGAGCTCTTCCAGCAGGTGAAGCGCCAGGACCGCGCGACGAAGCTGCTCACCTATATCGCCGACGTCACCGTCAACGGCCATCCGGAAGCCAAGGGCCGGCCGAAGCCGCCGTCCGACGTCGCCAAGCCCGTCGTACCCTATATCAACGGGGATATTCCCGACGGCACCAAGCAGAAGCTCGACGAACTCGGACCGAAGAAGTTCGCCGAATGGCTGCGCGCGCAAAACCAGGTACTGCTGACCGATACGACGATGCGCGATGCGCATCAGTCGCTGCTGGCGACCCGCATGCGCACGCATGACATCGCCCGCGTCGCCGGCACCTATGCCCGGGCGCTTCCGCAGCTCTTCTCGCTGGAGTGCTGGGGCGGTGCGACCTTCGACGTCTCCATGCGCTTCCTGACGGAAGATCCGTGGGAGCGTCTGGCCCGCATCCGCGAGGATGCGCCGAACCTGCTGCTGCAGATGCTGCTGCGCGGCGCCAACGGCGTCGGCTACAAGAACTATCCCGACAATGTCGTGAAGTATTTCGTGCGCCAGGCCGCCAAGGGTGGCATCGACGTCTTCCGCGTGTTCGACTGCCTCAACTGGGTCGACAACATGCGCGTCTCGATGGACGCCATCGCCGAAGAGAACCGCATCTGCGAGGCGACGATCTGCTATACCGGCGATCTCCTGAATGCCGCCCGCCCGAAATACGACCTGAAGTATTATACCAATCTTGCCGGCGAGCTGGAAAAGGCCGGCGCGCACATGATCGCGCTGAAGGACATGGCGGGTCTCCTGAAGCCCGCCGCTGCCCGTGTGCTGTTCAAGGCGTTGCGCGAGGCGACCGACCTGCCGATCCATTTCCACACCCATGACACGTCGGGCATTGCGGCGGCGACCGTGCTTGCCGCGGTGGATGCCGGCGTCGATGTCGTGGATGCCGCGATGGATGCGCTGTCGGGCAACACGTCCCAGCCCTGCCTCGGCTCGATCGTCGAGGCGCTGAAGGGGTCCGAGCGTGATCCGGGCCTCGATCCGGAATGGATTCGCCGCATCTCCTTCTACTGGGAGGCCGTGCGCTTCCAGTATGCCGCCTTCGAAAGCGACCTCAAGGGGCCGGCCTCCGAGGTCTATCTGCATGAAATGCCGGGCGGCCAGTTCACCAACCTCAAGGAGCAGGCCCGTTCGCTCGGTCTAGAGACCAAGTGGCACCGCGTCGCCCAGGCCTATGCCGACGCCAACCAGATGTTCGGCGATATCGTCAAGGTGACGCCCTCCTCCAAGGTGGTCGGCGACATGGCGCTGATGATGGTCAGCCAGGACCTCACCGTCGCCGATGTCGAGAACCCGGCCAGGGACATCGCCTTCCCCGATTCGGTCGTGTCGATGCTCAAGGGCGATCTCGGCCAGCCCCCGGGCGGCTGGCCTGCCGCCCTTCAGAAGAAGGTGCTGAAGGGCGAGGAACCCTATACCGCCGTGCCGGGTTCGCTGCTGCCGCCTGCCGATCTCGCTGCCGAGCGCAAGGCGATCGAGGACAAGCTGGAGCGTCCGCTCGACGACTTCGAGTTCGCCTCGTATCTGATGTATCCGAAGGTTTTCACCGACTACGCGCTGGCCGTCGATACCTACGGTCCCGTCAGCGTCCTGCCGACACTGGCCTATTTCTACGGGCTTGCGCCGGGTGAGGAGCTTCAGCCGGAGCTGGAGAAGGGCGTCTCGCTCGTCATCCTGCACCAGGCGATCAGCGAGCCGGATACGCAGGGCATGGTCAAGGTGTTCTTCGAGCTGAACGGCCAGCCGCGCCTCATCAAGGTGCCGGATCGCAACCGTGCCGCAACGTCTGCCGTGCGCCGCAAGGCCGAAAGCAGCAATGCTGCCCATCTCGGCGCCCCGATGCCGGGCGTCATCTCGACGGTCTCGATCTCCGCCGGCCAGCCGGTCAAGGCCGGCGACGTGCTGCTGTCCATCGAGGCGATGAAGATGGAAACGGCGCTGCACGCCGAAAGGGACGGCATGATCTCGGAAGTGCTGGTGCGCGCCGGCGACCAGATCGACGCCAAGGACCTCTTGATCGTCTACGGCGCCTGACCGGCGCAAGGACGTGAAGGCCTGATTGATAGGGATGGGGATTAACCCCATCCCTTTTTTTATCTTGCTTTCCGGCAATTGCGGACGCACAACGCGACGAAATTGTTCAACAAACCATGGCTTCCATGAGCTTCGTCATCCGCACTGCCGCGCTCGGCGACATCGCCGCCTTCACTGAAATCTATCGCGAATCCGTGCTGAACGGGGTGGCGAGCTACGAGATCGACCCGCCCTCGCTCGACGCGATGGAGGCGCGCTTCACCGCGATCACCGGCAAGGGCTATCCCTATATCGTCGCGGTCGAACAGACCGGGCTGATCCTCGGCTATGCCTATGCTTCGGCGTTTCGCACGCGGCCGGCCTATCGCTGGCTCGTCGAGGATTCGGTCTATCTGGCGCCCGAAGCGCGCGGCAAGGGCGTCGGCAAGGCGCTGCTCGCCGAACTGATCCGCCGCGCCACCGATCTCGGTTTTCGCCAGATGGTGGCCGTCATCGGCGGCGCCCATCCCGCATCGATCGCCGTGCACAGTGCTGCCGGCTTCGAGCATTCCGGCCGCATGACGGCGACGGGCTTCAAGCACGGGCGCTGGCTGGATACGGTCTTCATGCAGCGCGCATTGGGAGAGGGCGCGGAAAATGAGCCTTCGGCGACGGACTATCCGGGCACGATGGCCTGATCACGTCTCGATGAGGCGCAAGACCTTGTCGAACAGCTTTAGCACCTGCTTCAGCTCGTGGCCGCGCTTCAGGATCGTGCCGTGCTGGTTGATGACGCTGTAGGCACCCTGCTTGGCGGCGAGCTTCGGGTCCTTCTCGATGCGGTAAAGCGGCATTTCGCCGGAGCGCTTGAAGACGGAAAAGACCGCTTTGTCGCGCATATGGTCGATGGCGTAGTCGCGCCATTCGCCTTCGCCGACCATGCGGCCATAGACCCACAGGATCGCATCGAGCTCGCGTCGATGGAACGTGACGGGCAGCGGATCCTTGCTGCTCTTGTATTCCCTGAGGTCGACCACGACATCGGACGCCTGCAAATCCGGCTGATCAGTCATCGAATCTCCGCACTCTACCTGTGACGGCACGGTGACAGTGTGCCTGACCGGAGATGAAATGCAAGGCGCGTGGCCAAGTCTGCGGCCCGGACTTGCGTTTTCGCAAAAATCCGTCCTGCCGCATTTCAGACAAACAGACGCCCAAATTTAAAGAGAGAGTTCGCCCGTCGCAGCCTGTCCCGGCCATCCGCTTCACGCGGAAGCCTGGCCGGTCCGGCCAGCGTCTGTCGAAGTTGCCCTGTATTCCGTTGTCGGCAGCTTCGTCCCGGTCCGGTCCGTCTCCTTCGAACCCTCAAGCCCCAGCCCCTCGAAGAAGCCGGACCGGACCTCCCCCGCGGGGGAGGTTATCGGGTCGCTTTGTCCCCGGTCAGCACCATTGCGCCGAGAATGTCGCCGGGCGTATCGGCCGTCTTCATGCGTTGCAGCAGGATGGCGCAGCCGCCGGATTTCTTTTTCTTCTTCAGCATGTCGGCGGGAAGTACGAGGTTGGTTTCCTTGCCTTCCCACATGCCGATCGTTTCCATGTCGGTGACGGCGTGCCAGTAGTTGACCGTCTTGCCGACGTTCTCGCCCTTGTCGATGTTGATCGTGCGCTCGCGCTCGAAATAGGCGATGACGATATTGGCCTTGCCCTCGCCGGGGCCGACGCGGATGCGCAGTTCATCGTTCTTCACCTCGACATCGACCGGCACCGTCAGCCCCTTGCCTTCGTCGGGCATGGCGCCGATGCGCGCGCGGATGCCGCTGATGTCGGCGCCGTTGATGTGCTCGCGGCCGTTCAGCACGGCCTGTGGGGTGTAGACGCCGTTGCGGCCGAACATGCGGGCATAGGCATATTGCCGGTCGGTATTGTCCTTGGAGGCGAGCGTGTCAGCCCAGCCGAGATAGTTCCAGTAGTCGACGTGATAGGAGAGGGCCACGACTTCACCCTCGCGGGCGAGCGTTTCCAGCGCCTTGTCGGCTGGTGGGCAGGAGGAGCAGCCCTGGCTGGTGAAAAGCTCGACGACGCCCTTGGGCTTGATGGCTTCCTCAGCGGAGGCGGTGCTGGCCCCGAGCATCAGCAGGATCGCCAGACATTCCGGTATGTACGGTCTCGGCATGATCATTTCCAATGAAGCGCCGGCAAAGGCCGACCTTTTGAAGCCGTCATACGCGCTTGGCCCTTCAACAGGAAGTCACGATGGAGTGAGATTTTTACCTCCCAAAACGAAAAATGCCGGGGTTTGAGGCCCCGGCATTTCTTGTTTCACGCTGAAACCGATCAGGCGGCGAGGTCGCGCAGAACGGTCTGCAGGATGCCGCCATTGTTCATGTAGGTGACTTCGTCGAGCGTATCGATGCGGCAAAGCAGCGGAACCTCCTTCACCGTGCCGTCGGCATAGGTGATCTTGGCGATCTTCTTCTCGCGCGGCTTGATGTCGCCTTCCAGGCCCTCGATCGTGACGACTTCGTCGCCCTTGAGGTCGAGCGACGCCCAGGTCGTGCCTTCCTCGAAGACGAAGGGCACGATGCCCATGCCGACGAGGTTGGAGCGGTGGATACGCTCGAAGGACTGTGCCACCACGGCCTTGACGCCGAGCAGGTTGGTGCCCTTGGCCGCCCAGTCGCGCGACGAACCGTTGCCGTATTCGACGCCGGCGAAGATGACGAGCGGAACGCCCTCGGCCTTGTACTTCATGGCCGCGTCGTAAATCGACATCTCTTCCTTCGTCGGATAGTGGATCGTGTAGCCACCTTCCTTGCCGTTCGGGCCGAGCATGTGGTTGCGGATGCGGATGTTGGCAAAGGTGCCGCGCATCATCACTTCATGGTTGCCGCGGCGCGTGCCGTACTGGTTGAAGTCGGCAACGGCAACGCCGTTGTCCGTCAGGTAGGCACCGGCCGGAGACGCAGCCTTGATCGAACCGGCCGGCGAAATGTGGTCGGTGGTGATCTTGTCGCCGAACAGGCCGAGGACGCGGGCACCCTCGATGTTCTTGAGGCCCGAGCCGGTCTTGCCCATGCCGACGAAGTAGGGCGGGTTCTGCACATAGGTCGAGTGGTCGTCCCAGGCATAGGTCTGGCCGGCGGGTACCTGCACGGCCTGCCAGTTCTCGTCGCCCTTGAACACGTCGGCATATTTCGCGGCGTAGAGCGCGCGGGTGACGTATTTCAGGATGAACTCCTGGATTTCCTGCGAGGTCGGCCAGATGTCCTTGAGGTAGACCGGGTTGCCGTCCTTGTCTTCGCCGAGCGGCTCCGTCGTCAGGTCCTTCTGGACCGAACCGGCGAGTGCGTAGGCGACGACGAGCGGCGGCGAGGCGAGGTAATTCGCCTGCACATCCGGCGAGATGCGGCCTTCGAAGTTGCGGTTGCCGGAGAGAACGCCGGCGGCAATCAGGCCCTTGTCGTTGATCGTCTTGGAGATCGGCGCCGGCAGCGGGCCGGAATTGCCGATGCACGTCGTGCAGCCGAAGCCGACGAGGTTGAAGCCGAGCTTGTCGAGGTCGGCCTGCAGGCCGGACTTGGCAAGGTATTCGCCGACGACCTGCGACCCCGGTGCCAGCGACGTCTTGACCCACGGCTTCGTCTTCAGGCCCTTGGCGACCGCGTTGCGGGCGAGGAGGCCTGCGGCGATGAGAACCGACGGGTTGGACGTGTTGGTGCACGACGTGATGGCGGCAATGGCGACGTCGCCGTGGCCGAGATCATAGTCGGTGCCTTCGACCGGGTAGCGGTTGGAAAGCTGGCCCGGCTTCTTGTAGTCGGTGTCCATCGAACCGGCGAAGCCCGACGCGATGTTTTCGAGCGGGATGCGGCCTTCCGGACGCTTCGGGCCGGCCATGGCGGGCACGACGGCGCCGAGGTCGAGTTCGAGCGTGTCGGTGAAGACGAGGTCAGACCCGTCATTGTCACGCCACATGCCCTGCGCCTTCGAATAGGCTTCGACCAGCGCGATGCGCTGCTCTTCGCGGCCGGACATGGTGAGGTAGTTGACGGTTTCGCCGTCGACCGGGAAGAAGCCGCAGGTCGCGCCATATTCCGGGCCCATATTGCCGATCGTCGCGCGGTCGGCGAGCGTCATGTTGTCGAGGCCGGGGCCGAAGAATTCGACGAACTTGGAGACCACGCCCTTCTTGCGCAGCATCTGCACGACCATCAGCACGAGGTCGGTCGCAGTGACGCCTTCCTTGAGCTTGCCGGTCAGCTTGAAGCCGATGACCTCGGGCAGCAGCATGGAGACCGGCTGGCCGAGCATGGCGGCTTCGGCTTCGATGCCGCCCACGCCCCAGCCGAGAACGCCGAGGCCGTTGATCATGGTCGTGTGGCTGTCGGTGCCGACGCAGGTATCCGGGTAGGCGATGATCTCGCCGTCTTCTTCCTTGGTCCAGACCGTCTGGCCCAGATATTCCAGATTGACCTGATGACAGATGCCGGTGCCCGGGGGAACGACGCGGAAGTTCTTGAACGCCTGCTGGCCCCACTTGAGGAAGCGGTAGCGCTCGCCGTTGCGCTGGTATTCCAGCTCGACGTTGCGGGCAAAGGCGGTCGGCGTGCCGAATTCGTCGACGATGACGGAGTGGTCGATGACGAGGTCGACGGGAACGAGCGGGTTGATCTTTTCCGGATCACCACCGAGCGACACCATCGCGTCGCGCATGGCCGCAAGGTCAACGACGGCCGGAACGCCGGTGAAGTCCTGCATCAGCACGCGCGCCGGGCGATAGGCGATCTCGTTTTCGACGGTGCCCTTGTTCGTCAGCCAGTCGACGACGGAGAGGATCTGCTCCTTGGTGACCGAACGACCGTCCTCGAAGCGCAGCAGGTTCTCCAGAAGCACCTTCATCGAATAGGGGAGCTTCGAGACGCCGGCCAGCCCGTTCGCCTCAGCCTTGGGAAGGCTGTAATACACATAGTCGGTGCCGTTGACCGTAAGGGTCGAACGACAATTGAAACTGTCTAGGGATTTGGACACTTGATACCCCGTCTCGTCTGGCGCCAGAAAGCTGACGTACGAACGCCCTTGCGCTGTTCAAGCGCGTTATGGGATGCGGGTGCGGTCATTTCCGCTGTCCGTACGCGGAATTCATTCCGGTTCGGCGCTTGGATGAAATTCACGCCGACCGCTGGCGTGTTGCGGGGGTTATAGATAATTTCTAAGAAACGTTCCAGAGCGCCAAAGGGCAAATCGGGACAATTTTTTTGCGTTGCGACCAAGGTCGTAAAGGGAAAGTGAACAGTCATGCGGCTCGTCGCCGAAGGGTTGAGCGCCAGGCGCGGCGAAGACCTGATTTTCCAAGACATTTCCTTTGAAATCGCGGCCGGCGAGGCGCTCGTCGTCAAGGGGCCGAACGGTTCCGGCAAGTCGACGCTGCTGCGCGTTCTGGCGGGCCTTCTGCCGGCGGAGGCAGGCACGGCGAAACTCCTTGCTGCAGCGCAACCGGTGGAGCGCCTGAGTGAGGCCGCGCACTATCTAGGCCACCGCAACGCGATGAAGCGCGAACTGACCGTCGAGGAGAATCTCGCCTTCTGGAAAGCTTTTTTGGGTGATTTCGCAAACGGCGCCGCGGTCTCCGTCGACGAAGCGGCCGAATCGGTCGGCCTCGGCAGCATCGCGCATCTTCCCTTCGGCTATCTCTCCGCCGGTCAGCAGCGCCGCATGGCCATGGCAAAGCTGCTCGTCGCCTGGCGTCCCGTCTGGATCCTCGACGAGCCGACGGCGGCGCTCGATGTGGACGCCGAAAAGATGTTCACCGGTCTCGTCACCACTCACCTTGCCCGTGGCGGCATCGCGATTGCCGCAACGCATCAGCCGCTCGGGCTGGAGGGGGTGAAGGAACTCAGGATGGAGGGGTTTGTCTACGCCCATCCGGAGGCCTGGGCATGATCGCGCTCCTCTTGCGCGATCTCAAGCTCTCCGTCCGCTCCGGCGGCGGTGCGCTGATCGGCGTGCTTTTCTTCATGACGGTCGTCGCCGTCATTCCCTTCGGTGTCGGGCCGGACCTCAACCTTCTCTCGCGAATCGGCCCCGCCATCCTCTGGATCGGCGCTCTGCTCGCCTCGCTGCTCGGCCTCGACCGGCTGTTCCAGGCCGAGCGCGAGGATGGCTCGCTCGACCTGCTCCTCATGCAGGAAACGCCGCTGGTCCTGACGGTCTTCGTCAAATGCGTCGCGCACTGGATAGCGACCGGCCTGCCGCTCGTCATCGCCTCGCCGCTGCTCGGCCTGTTCATGAACATGGACGAGGTGGCGATCGGCGCGACGACGCTGACGCTCCTGGCCGGCACGCCCGCCATCACTTTCATCGGGGCTGCCGGCGCCGGCATTGCCGTGGCGCTGCCGCGCGGCGGGCTGCTCGTCTCCATCCTCGTGCTGCCGCTCGCCATTCCCGTGCTGATCTTCGGCGTCAGCGCGGTCTATGCGGCGATCCAGGAACCGGCTCCCTTCCTGCCGCCGTTCCTCATTCTCGTGGCGCTCAACCTGTTCTTTGCCGTCATCGGTCCCGTCGCGGCGGCCGCGGCGCTTCGTCTTTCGAGCGACTGACGGGAATGTGATTGCGGCAGATCAATTGAAGCCGAGGGGCTTCCGCGTTAAAGAACCATCATGAGCGAACCGAGCCTTGCCATCCGCAAATTCAGCGACCTCGCCAACCCGACGCGGTTTTTGGCGCTGGTTTCGACCGTCTGGCCCTGGCTTGCCGGACTGACGCTCTGTCTGTTCGCGATCGGGCTCTACCTTTCCTTCACGGGGCTGGGGGACTACCAGCAGGGCGAGACGGTGCGCATCATGTATGTGCATGTGCCGGCCGCCTGGCTTTCCATGATGTGCTACACGGTGATGGCGCTTTCGGCGCTCGGCACCCTGGTCTGGCGTCATCCGCTCGCCGATGTCTCGGCCAAGGCCGCCGCCCCCATCGGCGCCTGCTTCACACTCGTCGCCCTCATCACCGGCTCGCTCTGGGGCAAGCCCATGTGGGGCACGTGGTGGGTCTGGGATGCGCGGCTCACCTCGGTCTTCGTGCTCTTCCTGATGTATCTCGGCCTGATCGCGCTCAACCGCGCCATGGACGACCCGACGCGCGCCGCCAAGGTGAGTGCCGTCCTCATCCTCGTCGGTTTCGTCAACATCCCTATCATCAAGTTTTCCGTGGAGTGGTGGAACACGCTGCACCAGCCGGCGAGCGTCATCCGCATGGATGGCCCGACGATCGATCCCGCGTTTTTGTGGCCGCTGCTGGTGATGGCGATCGCCTTCACCATGCTGTTCTTCACGCTGCACATCCTCGCCATGCGCAATGAAATCCTGCGTCGCCGCATCGCCGTGCTGCGCCGCCATGCCGCCCGCTCGGCCGGAGATGCCGCATGAGCCACGCCTTCTACGTCACGGCATCCTATGTCGCTGCCTTTGCCGTCACCTTTGGTCTCGTGCTCTGGGTCTGGCTCGATCACCGTGGCCGTCACCGTGAGCTGCAGCGCCTGGAAGCGGCCGGCATCCGCCGCCGCTCGGCCCGATCAGAGGATGCCCGATGAGCGAGACGGAAAACCATGCCGAACGGGGCGGCACGCGTATGCGTCTCATCCTCGCCGCGCTGCCGCTTGCGATTTTCCTCGGCCTGGCGCTGATCTTCTGGACGCAGCTCAATTCCGGCCGCAACATCTCGGAAATCCCCTCCGCGCTGATCGGCACCAAGGCGCCCTTCCGCAATCTCGATCCGCTCGTTGGCGCTACGAAGGACGGCTTGCCGGTGCCGGCGCTGACAACGGAAACCGGCAAGGGCAAGGTGACCCTCGTCAATTTCTGGGCCTCCTGGTGCGTGCCCTGCCGGCAGGAACACCCCGTCATCCTTGAACTCTCCAAGGATCCGCGTCTCACCGTCGTCGGCGTCAACTACAAGGACGGCAGCGAAAACGCGCTGCGCTTCCTCGGCGAACTGGGCAATCCCTTCTCCGCCATCGGCCTCGATCCCGTCGGCAAGATGGCCATCGACTGGGGCGTCTACGGCATTCCGGAAAGCTATCTCGTCGGCCCTGACGGTACGATCCTCTACAAGCGGGTCGGGCCGTTCGACGAAAAGAGCCTCAAGGATGGCCTCTATCCGGCGATCGAAAAGGCGCTGGGCAAACCGGCCGGCTGATTTCCCCCCATTCTCATTCCCGTGTCCGCGAATCAGACGTGATGCACGAACGTCCTCGGGCGTTCGTGTCCGTCTGCAATCAAATGTGACGATCCTCGTTTGTTGACGTTTATGCCTGATTGTGCGTATTTATGCATAGTAACGCATGATTTGGTGACGACGATGTCCATGCAGGACCTTCTTCTCGGGGAGCGACAGGCGCTCATTCGCACGCGGCTCGACCTGTCGGGACGGGTGATTGCGGCGGAACTGGCGCAGGAACTCGGCGTGTCGGAAGACACGATCCGGCGGGATCTGCGCGAAATGGCGTCCGCCGGCTTGTGCCGCCGGGTCTATGGCGGGGCTTTGCGCATTTCCCAGTCGCAGGTCTCGATGACCGAGCGCATCGCGATCGGCGGCGAGCGCAAGGCCGCGCTGGCGCAAGCCGCAGCAGAACTCATTCCGGCCGGCTGCAACGTCTTCCTCGATGCCGGCAGCACCAATCTGGCGCTTGCCCGCGTGCTGCCCATTGGCGGCGACCTCACGGTGGTGACCAATGCCCCCGCCATCGCGGCGGCGGTGCTGGAGCGCGATATCAGGACAATCCAGCTCGGCGGCATGATCGATCCGGGTGTCGGCGGGGCCGTCGGCGCAAAGGCATTGCGCGATGCGGAGGCCTTTCGCCCCGATATCCTGGTGCTCGGCGTCTGCGGCATCGATGCGCAAGCGGGTGTCACCGCCTATTCGTTCGAGGATGCCGAGTTCAAGCGATCCCTTGTCTCGCGCAGCAAGTCCGTGCTCATCGCCGTCACCAACGACAAGCTTTCGAGCGCCGCGCCCTATTCGGTCGTGCCGCTGTCGCGCGTTACGCGCGCCGTGCTGGAGGCCGATGCGGACGACGCGGAAGCGGCGGCCCTCGAGCGCGCCGGCATCGAAATCATCCGGGCCAGTTAGGCCGCAGATCTCCCAAGCAATGGACCTCCCATGACACCGTCCGAAAACGCCGTCTCCGGCAAATCCTTCGCAAGAACCTACTTCCCCTCGACGCGGCTTGCCGTCTCCGGCCTCTTCCTGCTCAATGGCACCTTCGCCGGTGCCTGGGCGACGAAGATCCCGGAATTCGCCACGCGCCTCGGCCTTTCCGAATCGGGCCTTGGCCTGATGATCATGTTCTTCGGGGTCGGCTCGCTCGTGCTGATGCCGATTGCCGGCATCCTGATCGCCCATTTCGGCACGACGCGCACGGTCAAGGGGGCGACGCTCCTCTTCCTGACGACCATGCTGCTGCTTTCGATTGCACCGAACATCGCCGTCGGTGCCGTCGCCATCTTCTTCTTCGGCGGGCTGATGGGGGGGATGGATGTCGCGATGAACGGCAACGCCGTGGAGGTGGAGAAGTCGATGCGGCGCGCCATCATGTCGTCCTGCCACGCTTTCTGGAGCCTCGGCGCCTTCATCGGCGCGGCGACGGGCGGTTTCCTCATCGAGACGCTCGGCGTCATGGGGCATGCGGGCCTGCTTACCGCCGTGGGCGCGGTCGCGCTTCTCGTCATCTGGCCCTTCGTGCTGCACGATGCGCCGCATCCGAGCGAAGAGCGCCAGAAGGTGCGCCTGCCGATGACATTGCTGCCCTGGCTGATCGGCATCATGGCGCTGTTCTCGATGGTGCCGGAAGGCGCGATCCTCGACTGGGGTGCGCTTTACATGCGCGACGAACTCGGCGCGTCGCTGGCGCTCTCCGGCTTCGCCTTCGGTGCCTTCTCGCTGACCATGGCCGTCATGCGCTTTGCCGGCGACCATGTGCGCGACCGGTTCGGCGCGGTGAAGACGCTGCGCTTCTGCACGGTCACGGCGATGGTCGGCATGGTCATCGCCGGCCAGGCGCCCAACGCCTATGTGGCGATGATCGGCTTTGCGCTGTGCGGTGTCGGCATTTCCAACATGGTGCCGATCGCCTTCTCCGCCGCCGGCAATCTGCCGGGCTTCGCGCAGGGCGTGGCGCTGTCGGTCGCGACCGTCATGGGCTATTCCGGTTCGCTCTTCGCCCCCTCGGTCATCGGTTTCATCGCCGAGCATACCGGCTTTGCCATCATCTTCACGCTCCTGCCGGTGCTTTTCATCGTGGTGCTCCTGCTGTCGCGCCATGCGGTGCATGCGGACGTGCGCGAACACCACTGAGAGAGCGGCGCGCGGCGATCAAATCGTCGCGCGTGCCCGCCCTTGCGGTTGACAAGCCCCGTTTCCTGATCCACCTGAGGGCAAAGGCCGCGTCCCAGGCTGGCGGTGGCCGCGTTTCGAGCAAGAGGCTCCAAAATGTCCTTTTCCTTCGATTTTGAACCGAAGCCGCGACGCTCGTCCGTCGGTGTCGATGTCGGTGGCGTGCTTGTCGGTGGCGGCGCGCCTGTCGTCGTCCAGTCGATGACCAATACGGATACGGCCGATATCGACGGCACCGTGGCGCAGGTGGCGGCCCTCCATCGCGCCGGTTCCGAGATCGTGCGCATCACGGTGGACCGCGACGAGAGTGCCGCGGCGGTGCCGAAGATCCGCGAACGCCTGGAGAGGCTCGGCCTCGACGTGCCGCTCGTCGGGGACTTCCACTATATCGGCCACAAGCTGCTTGCCGAGCATCCGGCCTGCGCCGAGGCGCTGGCGAAATACCGCATCAATCCCGGCAATGTCGGTTTCAAGGACAAGAAGGACAAGCAGTTCTCGGCGATCGTCGAGACGGCGATCCGCTATGACAAGCCCGTGCGCATCGGTGTCAACTGGGGCTCGCTCGACCAGGAACTGCTGACGCGGCTGATGGACGACAACCAGGCCAAGGGTTTTCCGCTGACCGCCCAGCAGGTGATGCGCGAAGCGATCTGCCAATCGGCGCTGATGTCTGCGGAACTCGCCGAAGAGATCGGCCTGCCGCGCAGCCGCATCATCCTTTCGGCAAAGGTGTCCAATGTGCAGGACCTCATTGCCGTCTATGCGATGCTGTCGACGCGCTCCGATCATGCGCTGCATCTCGGCCTCACGGAAGCCGGCATGGGCACCAAGGGTATCGTCGCCTCCTCGGCCTCGCTCGGCATCCTCCTGCAGCAGGGCATCGGCGATACGATCCGCATTTCGCTGACGCCGGAGCCCGGCGGTGACCGTACCCGCGAGGTGCAGGTGGCGCAGGAACTGCTGCAGGTCATGGGCTTTCGCCAGTTCATTCCCATTGTCGCCGCCTGTCCGGGCTGCGGCCGCACGACCTCGACGGTCTTCCAGGAACTCGCGCAAAAAATCCAGGACGATATCAGAAAGAACATGCCGGTCTGGCGCGAAAAATATCCCGGCGTCGAGGCCCTCAAGGTCGCCGTCATGGGTTGCATCGTCAACGGGCCGGGCGAGAGCAAACACGCCGATATCGGCATCTCGCTGCCGGGCACCGGCGAACTGCCGATCGCGCCCGTCTATGTCGATGGCAAGAAGGCGATGACGCTGCGCGGCACCGACATTGCCGGCGAATTCGAGACGCTGGTCAACGACTATATCGAGAAACGCTACGGCCAGGGGCAGGCTGCCGCCGAGTGATCAGAGTCGTGTCGTCAGCAGCTTGAAGCCGGCAAAGGCGAAGAAGGCGGCCATGACGCCCTCGATGGCACGGCGCGACTTGAGATAGGCGCGGTGCACCGGGCCGAGCGAAAAGACCAGCGCGAAGCCGAGGAAGACGCAGACGCCGATCACCATGCAGCCGGCGATGAAGGTTGCCATGACCCCGCCCGGCGCGCCCGGCGGCATGCCGAGCGATGTCAGCATGATCCAGTTGAAGATCGCCTTGGGATTGGTGATGTGAATGCCAAGGCCCTTCAGATATTGCCGGCGTGGCGAGAGAGCCGGAAGGGCGGCCATCTGCGCGCGATAGGTCTCCTCGCTCTTGCGCGCGGCGCGATACGCGTTCCAGGCCAGCCACAGCAGGTAGCAGCCGCCGACGATCTTCAAGACGACGATCGCTTCGCCATAGGTGCGGATAAGGGCGGAAAGGCCGGACGCGGTGAGGATCGCCCAGATATAGGAGCCCGTCAGCACGCCCGACGCGAGCGCCAGGCCGGCGCGCCTTCCCTGGCTGATCGAGGTTGCGATGATGGCGATGATCGCCGGGCCCGGTGAGGCCGTGGCGATGAAATAGGCCGTCCAGGCGACGGCGAGCTGGGGCAGGTAGGGCGTGAGATCGGTCATGGTTCACCGCTTGATGTCGGTGAACGATAATCCATCCCCTTTTTCTCTCCTATACGGAGAATTGCACCACATGTCCCCCTCATCCGGCCCGGAAAAGCCGGATGAGAAGGCTAGCGTCCAACCGCCTCAGACGATCTCTTCGATTGCCGAAATCAGCCGGTCACATTCCTCTTGCGTACCGATGGTGATGCGCAAAAAGTCCGAGATACGGGGTTTGGCGAAGTGGCGCACCAGCACGGCGCGCTCGCGCAGGCCCTTGGCGAGCGCCTCGCCGCTGTGGGCCGCATGGCGGGCGAAAACGAAGTTCGCCTGCGAGGGCAGCACCTCGAAGCCGCGCTGGCGCAGCGCCCCGGTGACGCGTTCGCGCGTCTCGATGACCTTGTTCCGCGTCTCGTCGAACCATTCCCGGTCGTCCACGGCGGCGGCGGCACCGGCCTGCGCGACGCGGTCGAGCGGGTAGGAGTTGAAGCTGTCCTTGACGCGCTCCAGCGCATCGATCAGCGGGCGCTGGCCGATGGCGTAGCCGACGCGCAGGCCGGCAAGCGAGCGCGACTTGGACAGCGTGTGCACGACGAGCAGGTTGTCGTATTTCTTCGTCAGCGGAATCGCGCTCTCGCCGCCGAAATCGATATAGGCCTCATCGACGACGACAGGCTGGTCCGGATGCTCGGCGACCAGCTTCTCGATGGCCGCAAGCGGCAGGCCGATGCCGGTCGGCGCGTTCGGGTTCGGGATGATGATGGCGCCGCAGGGGCGTTCATAGTCGCCGAGATCGATGGTGAAATCATCCGTCAGCGGGATTTCTTCCGACTCGATGCCGAAGAGGCGGCAATAGGTCGGATAGAAGCTGTAGGTGATGTCGGGATAGACCAGCGGCTTGTCGTGTTTGAGAAGAGCGACGAAGGCGTGCGCCAGAACCTCGTCCGACCCGTTGCCGACGAAGACTTCGTCCGCACCGACATCGTAGAAGCGGGCGATCGACTGGCGTAGCGCCAGTGCCGACGGGTCCGGATAGAGCTTCAGACTGTCGGCCACGGCGGCCTGCATGGCGGCGATGGCCCTGGGTGACGGGCCGTAGGGGTTCTCGTTGGTGTTGAGCTTGGTGAGGTTTTGAATGCGCGGCTGTTCGCCTGCGACATAGGGCTTGAGCGTGGCGACGATCGGCGACCAGAATTTGCTCATGACGTCAGTTCCTGCGATTGGCGATGAAATGGGCGGCTTCAACAAGGATGCCGGCCCGATGGCTGAACGGCGCAAGATGCGCCTCAGCCTCCGTCACAAGCGCCTGAAGGCGATCTTCAGCCCAGGCCTGGCCGCGACGCGAAACGAGCGTCGCCTTGCCGCGCTCGGCATCCTTGCCCGTTGCCTTGCCCATTGCTGCCGCATCGGCGGTGAGGTCCAGCAGATCGTCGGCGATCTGGAAGGCGAGGCCGACGGTTTCGCCGTAACCACGAAGGGCTGCGCGCTCGCGATCCGAAGCGCCGGCGATGATCGCACCAGCCTCGCAGGCAAAACGCAGGAGCGCGCCGGTCTTCATCGCCTGAAGGGTGACGATGCCGTTTTCGTCCGGCGCCACCTTCTCTGCAGCAAGGTCGAGGGCCTGGCCGCCGGCCATGCCGCCGAGGCCGCCGGCACGGGCGAGCGCCAGCACCAGCGCCGTCTTCGTGGCGTCCGGAAGACGTGTTTCGGGCGCGGCGACGATGTCGAAGGCAAAGGTCAGCAGGCTGTCGCCGGCAAGGATGGCGGCAGCCTCGTCGAAGGCGATGTGCACGGTCGGCTGGCCGCGGCGCAGGTCGTCGTCGTCCATGGCCGGCAGGTCGTCATGTACGAGCGAGTAGCAGTGGACGCATTCGAGGGCCGCGCCGATGCGCAGCGCCGTCTCGCGCTCGACCTCGGCGAAGAGGGCGGCGGCTTCGATGACGAGAAAGGGACGCAAGCGCTTGCCGCCGTTCAGCACGCCATGGCGCATGGCGGCCAGCAGGCGCTCGGGGCGGGCGATTTCGTCCGGTTGCGTGTCGGCAGACAAGAGCGCCGCCAGCAGTGTTTCGACCGCTTCGGCATTGCTCTTCAGGCGAGACTGGAATTCCTGGTGACGTTCGCTCATGGCCGCTCTTTGGCATGGGTGCCCGGTCGAGGCAACGGGAATGCCGGGATGGCGGCAAAGAATCGCGGCGGAGTGCTGGTTTTTGGCACGCCGTGACGGTATGAAAGCGCAACGACGCAAGGATGGGCGCCGGCATTTGGACATCGTACCGGAAACACGGGCAGAAACGATCAATTCGGAGACAGACGCCGGTGGCAAGGATGGCTGGATGACCCGCCTTCGCCGGAACTGGCGACGGATCGTTCTTGCCGTTCTGGCCTTCGTCGCGCTGCCCTATGTGCTGATCCTGCTCTATGCGATCGATTTCATCCGTCCTGTTTCGACCCTCATGCTGCGCGATCTCGTGCTGCTGCGCGGCTATGACCGGCAGTGGGTGGAATTCGAGGATATCTCGCCCATGCTGGTGCAGTCGGTGATGATGTCCGAGGACGGGCAGTATTGCCGCCATGCCGGCGTCGACTGGGGGCAGATGCGCGCCGTCGTCAACGAGGCGCTGGCGGGCGAGCAGACACGCGGTGCGAGCACCATCCCCATGCAGACGGCAAAGAACCTCTTCCTCTGGAACGGGCGCTCCTTCGTGCGCAAGGCCATGGAACTGCCGCTGGCGGTCGCGGCGGATTTCGTCTGGAGCAAGCAGCGGCTGATGGAGATCTATCTCAACATCGCCGAATGGGGCCCGGGTATCTACGGCATCGAGGCGGCGGCCCAGCACCATTTCAATGTGCCGGCGGCAAAGCTTTCGCGCCGGCAGGCGGCTCTGCTCGCCGTCTCGCTGCCCAATCCCTACGAGCGCAATGCCGGCAAGCCGGGACGCGGGCTGCAGCGTCTTGCACGGCTCATCGAACGGCGGGCGAGCGGCTCGGGCGATTATATCAAATGCCTTTATGAGTGACGTCAGGGCTTTTCATTGGCGCTGTAGCCGCTGAACCTCTACGGTCCCCGCTCGCAAGGAGCATCCTATGTCGGACCTCATCCTCTATGTCGGCAACAAGAACTATTCCTCGTGGTCCTTCCGGCCCTGGATCGCGATGGAAGCGGCGGGCGTCGCCTTTACGGACCGGGTGATTCCCTTCGATTTTGCCGCTGGCAATCCGCAGTTCCGCGACATCTCCCCGACGGGCAAGGTGCCGGTGCTGCATCATGGCGCGGTGCGGGTCTGGGAATCGCTCGCCATCATCGAATATGTCGCCGAGCTTTTTCCGGAGAAGGGCATCTGGCCGAAGGACGCGGCCATGCGTGCCGAGGCGCGGGCGATCTCTATGGAAATGCTCTCCGGTTTCCGCGCCATCCGTAATGCCTGCCCGATGAACATCCGCCGCAAGCCGGGCGCAATCGACCTGCCCGAGGGCGTGATGGGCGACGTCGCGCGCATCGAGACGATCTGGAAGACGGCGCTTGCCCGCTCCGGCGGTCCGTTCCTCTTTGGCGCGTTTTCGGCGGCGGATGCGATGTATGCGCCGGTCGTCAGTCGCTTCGAGGCCTATTGCCTGACCAGGGACGATACGATACTCGCCTATATGGCTCGGATAAAAGCCCACCCGGCCTGGCAGAAGTGGCAGGCAGCGGCCGAGGCCGAGCCCTGGATCGTTCCGGAAGACGAAGTCTGACCCCGGAATCGAAAAAAACGGTTCGGGGACTGGTCAAGCGGGGTTTTGCTGTGTATAAGCCGGCCCAATTTCCGAGATAAAGACATGTCCCTTGTCAGCCATTCGGTGGCGTGAGGATGTGTTTGCCCGATAAGTGGAGTTAGTGAAATGGCTGTACCTAAAAGAAAAACGAGCCCGTCCAAGCGCGGTATGCGCCGTTCCGCAGACGCTCTGAAGGGTTCGACCTACGTCGAAGACAAGAATTCTGGCGAACTGCGCCGTCCGCACCATATCGACCTGAAGACCGGCATGTATCGCGGTCGCCAGGTCCTGACGCCGAAGGAAAGCGCATAATCTGCGCTTCGGCATCTGCTGAGATCAAGGCCCGCGAAAGCGGGCCTTTTCTTTTGGCCTGGCCTTTCCGGCAGGCGTGACATTTTCTCGAACCGAATCTTCCGCTAAGACCACGGGAACGCCGCCAGATCCGTGCGGCCACTGGAGCCCTTGCCGATGCTTTTGGCTATACCGCTGCTGATCATCCCCTTCGCCCTCTACAACCTCGCCATGACAGGGCTGTTCGGCGATGGCGGCATCGCCGTGCTCGACAACGAGGTGCTGGCGGTCAACATGCTCTCGGGCACGACCTGGACCATGGCCTTCGGCGACCTGCTCATCTTCATCGCACTCGTGCTGCTCTTCGTGGAAATCCTGAAGGCCACGCGGCCGGGCTCGCGGGCTCTTCTCGATCACATGCTGTCGATGGTGCTGTTCGTGGCCGCACTGGTCGAGTTCCTGCTGGTGCAGGCCGCAGCGACGCAAATCTTCTTCATTCTCATGACGATCTGCTTCATCGACGTCATTGCCGGCTTTGCGGTATCGATCCGCACGGCGGGCCGGGATCTTTCGATCGGGCTTTGAGGCGGCGCGGGCTTGCCCGCGCCAACCCGGTTTCCTCAGCTCAGATTGTCGAGCTTCGTCTGGAGCGCGCGCAGCTGTTCCTTCAGCTCGTCGAGATCCTTCGGCTCCGCCTTGCGCGTTTCCTTCGGCGGCGCGGCATTGGCGAAGGGCGTAAACATCTTCATCGCCTGCTGGAAGAGTTCCGTGTTGCGCCGCGTCGTTTCCTCGATGAGCGCCATCGGCACCTGCAGGTTCTTGGCGAGCGGCGTGTCGCCCAGCGCCTTGTTGATCTGCTCGCGCATCTGCGACTGCTGGTCGGTGAAAGCCTGCATGGAGTGCTCGAGATAGCTCGGCACCACCATCTGCATCTGGTCGCCGTAGTAGGAGATCAGCTGGCGCAGGAACGAGATCGGCAGAAGCGTGTTGCCGGTCTTGGATTCCTGCTCGAAAATGATCTGGGTCAGCACCGAATGGGTGATGTCCTCGCCGGATTTCGCGTCCTGTACGGTGAAGTCCTCGCCCTTCTTCACCATGACCGCGAGATCGTCGAGCGTCACATAGGTGCTCGTGCCGGTGTTGTAGAGGCGCCGGTTCGCATATTTCTTGATGACGATCTGACCGTCGTTCCTGGCCATTAGGGTCTCCTCATCCCCGTTTTCTAGTTCTTTTTGATCCGGCGGAGTATCCGCAAAAAGTCGGCGGCTGACAATCGAATTGTGCGATGCGGCGAGGAATGCTGCGCAACATGGATTTTCATGCTGCGGGCCTCCCGCATGAAATTTTAGCGGCACGGGATATCCCGTTTGACTCTCCCCGTTCGCTTTGCCAGTTTTGATTTCGGGAGAACCGCCGGCTCGCGCCGTTCGTGCGTCGAGGCCGGTTCCAAGACCGACCATCCGGTCGCAGAATTGAGGAAGCACACCATGAGCACTCCGTCCATCGTCATCGCCAGCGCCGCCCGTACCGCGGTCGGGTCCTTCAACGGATCCTTCGCCAACACGCCTGCCCACGAACTCGGGGCGACGGTCATTTCGGCGGTTCTGGAGCGCGCGGGCGTTGAAGCGGGCGAGGTCAACGAGGTGATCCTCGGACAGGTTCTGCAGGCGGGCGAAGGCCAGAACCCGGCCCGACAGGCCGCCATGAAGGCCGGTGTCCCGCAGGAGGCGACCGCCTGGAGCATGAACCAGCTCTGCGGCTCGGGGCTTCGCGCCGTGGCGCTCGGCATGCAGCAGATCGCCACCGGCGACGCCGGCATCATCGTGGCCGGCGGCATGGAGTCCATGTCGATGGCGCCGCATTGCGCGCATCTGCGTGGCGGCGTGAAGATGGGCGACTTCAAGATGATCGACACGATGATCAAGGATGGCCTGACCGACGCCTTCCATGGCTACCACATGGGCATTACCGCCGAAAACGTCGCCAAGCAGTGGCAGCTTTCCCGCGACGAGCAGGATATTTTTGCCGTCGCCTCGCAAAACAAGGCCGAGGCCGCCCAGAAGGAGGGCCGCTTCAAGGACGAGATCGCTGCCTTCATCGTCAAGGGGCGCAAGGGCGACGTGTCGGTCGATGCCGACGAATATATCCGCCATGGCGCGACGCTCGAGCAGATGGCCAAGCTTCGCCCCGCCTTCGACAAGGAAGGTACGGTCACTGCCGCCAACGCGTCGGGCCTCAACGACGGTGCCGCCGCGGCGCTTCTGATGTCGGAAGCCGAAGCCTCGCGCCGCGGCATCCAGCCGCTCGCCCGCATCGTTTCCTGGGCGACGGCCGGCGTCGATCCGAAGATCATGGGCACCGGCCCGATCCCGGCGTCGCGCAAGGCGCTCGAGCGCGCCGGCTGGAAGATCGGCGACCTCGACCTCGTGGAAGCCAACGAAGCCTTTGCGGCGCAGGCCTGCGCGGTCAACAAGGATCTCGGCTGGGATCCCGCCATCGTCAACGTCAACGGCGGCGCCATCGCCATCGGTCACCCGATCGGTGCCTCCGGCGCCCGTATCCTCAACACGCTCCTCTTCGAGATGAAGCGTCGCGGCGCCCGCAAGGGTCTCGCCACGCTCTGCATCGGCGGCGGCATGGGCGTGGCGATGTGCGTCGAGAGCCTGTAAGCATCGACTGACATTCTGCTTTACCAAGACCTGCCGCCCGCAGGGCGTCAGGCCGACTCAAAAAAACAGTTTAGGGGAGTGAGCCAGATGAGCAGGGTAGCGTTGGTAACGGGCGGATCGCGCGGCATCGGTGCCGCCATTTCGGTGGCGCTGAAGGCGGCCGGATACAAGGTGGCGGCAAGCTATGCCGGCAATGACGATGCCGCCAACGCCTTCAAGGCGGAAACGGGCATTCCGGTCTACAAGTGGGACGTCGCAAGCTACGAATCCTGCGTCGAGGGCATCGCCAAGGTGGAGGCCGACCTTGGCCCCGTCGAAATTCTCGTGAACAACGCGGGCATCACCAAGGACGCGATGTTCCACAAGATGACGCCGGACCAGTGGGGCGCGGTCATCAACACCAACCTGACCGGCCTCTTCAACATGACCCATCCGGTCTGGACCGGCATGCGCGACCGCAGTTTCGGCCGCGTCATCAACATTTCCTCGATCAATGGCCAGAAGGGCCAGATGGGCCAGGCGAACTATTCCGCCGCCAAGGCCGGCGATCTCGGCTTCACCAAGGCGCTCGCCCAGGAGGGGGCCGCCAAGGGGATTACGGTCAATGCCATCTGCCCCGGCTATATCGGCACGGAGATGGTGCGCGCCATTCCGGAAAAGGTGCTGAACGAGCGGATCATCCCGCAGATCCCCGTGGGTCGCCTCGGCGAGCCGGAAGAAATCGCCCGCGTCGTCGTTTTCCTTGCCTCCGACGATGCCGGCTTCATCACCGGCTCGACCATCTCGGCGAATGGCGGGCAGTTCTTCGTCTGACCGTCGGCCATGAAACGGAACACGGCGCCCTCGGGCGCCGCTTTCACGTGGTATCATGAGAAAAAGCGAGGGCGCCATGAAACAGGAAAAGCTTGATGAAGCGACGATCGCCGAGGCGTTGAAGGGTCTCGATGGATGGACGCGCGCCGATGACGGCATCGCCATCGAAAGGAAATTCAAGTTCAGGACGTTCCGCGAGGCCTTCGGCTTCATGACCGAGGCGGCGCTGGCGGCGGAGAAACTCGATCACCATCCCGAGTGGTTCAACGTCTACAACCGTGTCGACGTGCGGCTCACCAATCACGATGCCGGCGGCCTGACCGAACTCGACTTCAAGCTGGCGAGCGTGATGGACAAGGCTGCGGTCCTTCGCACGAAGAGTTGAAGGCGCGTGAAGGCATCCCCATATGCTTCCGTGCCGGGCTTTGCCGGCGCTGCCACCCGAGGGAGGCCTGAATGGATGATGTGAAGATCGGAGAGATCCTTCTCCCCGGAGACCCGGACGAGCAGGAGCGTCAGAGGGGCCGCGTGAAGAAGCGGTTCTGGCCGGTTTTGAAGCGCGCGATGCGGCAGGTGCCGTTCTCGCGCGATCTCGTTGCATCCTACTATTGCGCGCTCGACCCCCGCACACCGGCAAAGGTGCGCGGTATCCTGCTCGCGGCGCTCGCCTATTTCGTGCTGCCGCTCGACGGCATTCCGGATTTCTTCGCCCTCGTCGGCTTTTCCGATGACATTGCGGTCCTCACCGCCGCCTTCGCGGCCATCCGCGGCCACGTTCGCGAGGACCACTACAGATCGGCCGACAAGGCGCTTCAGGATGAGCCGGACATGCAGCCTGCGGGCTAGTGTGGTTGTGCCGGTTTTGCCCGCAACTTCGCGGGTCAAATTCTTGCCCTAATCGTTGTGCCATTAGTGAGTTTCGACGGGTTCTATCTCACCAAATGGGGACTGGGCATGCTTAGCCTTTCAGGCAAGGGCAAGCGCGGGTTTCAACGCAAATTTGTCCCGGTGCGGCACGGAAGACCTTCGGAAACTGGGTGCATGTTGACGGTTTGGTAACCTGAATTAAGTCAAAATGAACCAAATCGTCATCATGCAAGGCCGACACCGGCGTGGCAGGCATCTGCCTTCGGCCGGCAATCACTGGCAAGACAACCGGCAGGAAAACATGTTCGTAAGAAAGCTCGCAACCGCACTCGCCCTCGTCATCGCGACCGCAGGCGTTGCCTCGGCCCAGTCGCCGACGCGCATTCAGCAGTTCAACGCCTGGGGCGCCTATTCCTATCAGGCGAATGGCGGCAAGGTCTGCTACGTTCTGTCCGTGCCGAAGGAAAAGACGCCCCCCGGCGTCGATCACGGCGATGTCTTCTTCCTCGTCTCGCAGCGCCCGGGCCAGAACATCAGCTACGAGCCGCAGGCGATGATGGGCTATCCGCTGCAGGAAAACTCCAAGGTCAACGTCGTCATCGACGGGCGCACCTTCGTGATGTTCACCAAGGGCAATTCGGCCTGGGTGGAAAACGCCGCCGAAGAGCCGGCGCTCGTCAACGCCATGAGGACCGGCAAGGACATGCAGGTGCAGGCGAAATCGCGCCGCGGCACGGGCACGGCCTATTCCTATTCGCTTTCGGGTATTTCGGCTGCACTGAAGCAGATCGAAGGCTGCCGCTAAGGCACGCACGCATGCACAGCAAAAGGGCCGGCGTAATGCCGGCCTTTTCCGTTTCGAAGCCGGAGTCTTCCATGAAAACCCTTCTGCTGCTGCGTCACGCAAAATCCGCCTGGCCGGAGGGTGTCGACGATCATGACCGCCCGCTCGCCGACCGTGGCCGCCGCGACGCGCCGCGCATGGCTGCCTATATCGCCGAGGTGGGTCTCCAGCCGGATTTCGCTCTGGTCTCGTCCGCGCGGCGAACGCTGGAAACCTGGGCGCTGGTCGAGCCGGCGCTTGGCAAGGCCTGTCCGTCCCAGACCGTAGCCTCGATCTACGAGGCGGAACCGGCAGCCATCCTCGCGGCGATCCATGCGGCTCCACAGCAAAGCGAAACGCTGCTCGTCATCGGGCACAATCCGGGCTTCGAGGATCTGGCTGCGATGCTGGCGACGGCCGGGGATGCGGATGCAATCGGTCGGCTCAAGACAAAGTATCCGACGGCAGGCTTGGCCGTGATCCGCCTGGACATCGAAAGGTGGAGCGATGTCGTGCCGGGAACCGGGACGCTCGATATGTTCGTAACACCGAAGACATTGCCGTAGCGCCGACCATCCGGCGGTACGAAGCCACCGCCGGCGATTGCCGCGAGCGGGACGAATGCCGTTTTGCCGCAGGTTTCTATCAGAAAATGTGATTGATGAAGCTTGATCCGAGAATTGATCTGAAGGGCCGTTTTGCCTAGAACCGCCCTGAAATCATTCTAGGGAGACCCTTCATGCGTCAACTTCTCCTCGCTCTCGCGGCCACGGTCGCGATTTCGCTGCCGGCACAGGCCGAAAACGTCACGGTTGCCGTGACCGCCATCGTCGAACATCCGGCCCTCGATGCCGCGCGTGACGGCGTCAAGGAAGCGCTGGAAGCGGCCGGCTACAAGGAAGGCGAGAACCTGACATTCATCTACGAGTCGGCGCAGGGCAACCCCGCGACGGCCGCGCAGATCGCCCGCCAGTTCGTCGGCGAAGAGCCGACCGTGATCGTGCCGATCTCCACGCCGTCGGCGCAGGCCGTGGTTTCCGCCACGAAGGACATTCCGGTCGTCTTCACGGCCGTGTCCGATCCGCTCGGCGCGCAACTCGTCACCGACATGGACAGGCCCGGCGGCAACGTCACCGGCCTTTCCGACCTGTCGCCGGTCGCCGAGCATCTGGCGCTGATCAAGGAAATCCTGCCGAACGCCAAGACGGTCGGCTTCCTCTACAATTCCGGTGAAGCCAACTCCGTGTCGCTGCTTGCCGTTCTGAAGGCTGAAGCCGAAAAGGCCGGCCTCACGGTCGTCGAATCCGCCGCCACCAAGTCGGCTGAAGTGCAGGGTGCTGCCCGCGCGCTCATCGGCCGCGCCGACGCGATCTACGTGCCCACGGACAACACGATCATTTCCGCTCTCGAAGGCGCCGTCGCCGTTGCCGAAGAGGCGAAGCTCCCGCTCTTCACCGCCGATACGGATTCCGTTTCGCGTGGTGCCATCGCGGCCCTCGGCTTCAACTACAAGGATGTCGGCAAGCAGACGGGTGAAATCGTCGTGCGCATCCTCAAGGGTGAAAACCCGGGCGACATCGCCGTGAAGGTAGCCGCCGGTACGGACCTCGTCGTCAACAAGGGTGCTGCCGCCAAGATGGGCGTCACCCTGCCGGAAGCCCTTGTCGGTCGCGCGACCCGCGTCATCGAATAGGCTTCGATTTTACATCGTTATGAGGAATCAACCGCTGCCGGGTCGCCGGCAGCGGTTGATCTGTTAAAGGACCCATCCCGCAAGACCTGCGGAACGGGTGACAAAGAGAAAGCCGAGAGCCGTGAGCCTGATTGCCTTCTGGGGCGCCGTCGAACTGGGGCTGGTCTATGCCTTCGTCGCCATCGGCGTTTACCTTGCCTTCCGCGTGCTGGATTTTCCCGACCTGACCGTGGATGGCTCTTTCCCGCTCGGCGCGGCCGTCACGGCCGTGCTGATCATCGCGGGCGTGAACCCCTGGCTTGCCGCTTTCATCGCCATGCTGGCGGGTGCGGGTGCCGGTCTCGTCACGGCGATGCTCAATGTGCGTTTCCGCATCCTGAACCTGCTTGCCTCGATCCTGACGATGATCGCGCTCTTCTCGGTGAACCTGCGCGTCATGGGCAAGCCGAACGTCGCGCTGATCAACGCCGAGACGATGCTGAGCCCGTTCTTCGGCCATGGTCTCCGCGATTTCTACGTGCGCCCGCTCTTCATCGGCATTCTGGTCGTCGTCGCCGTGATCCTCGTCTGGCGCTTCCTTGAAAGCGATGCGGGTCTTTCGATGCGTGCGACCGGGGCGAACGCCCGCATGGCGCGCGCGCAGGGTGTCGACACCAACCGCCAGATCTATCTTGGCATTGCGCTCTCCAATGCGCTCGTCGCTCTCGGCGGCGCGCTCTTCGCCCAGACGAACGGCTTTGCCGACGTCACCTCCGGCGTCGGTACCATCGTCGTCGGTCTTGCGGCCGTCATCATCGGCGAGACGCTCTTTGGCACGCGCGGCATTCTCATGGCCTTGATCGGCTGCGTGCTCGGCTCGATCCTCTACCGCATCGCCATCCAGCTCGCGCTGTCCTCCGATGTGCTCGGTCTTCAGGCCTCCGACCTCAACTTCGTGACGGCGCTGCTCGTCACCGTGGCGCTCGTTCTGCCACGCCTTCGCCGTGGGGGAGCCGCCTGATGATTTCCGTCTCCGATATCAAGGTCACCTTCGGCAAGGGCACCCCCCTCCAGAAGCAGGCGCTGAACGGTGTCAGCCTCACGATCGAAGAGGGGCAGTTCGTTACCGTCATCGGGTCCAACGGCGCCGGCAAGTCGACGCTGCTCGGCGTTCTCGCCGGCGACGTCATCGCGACTGAGGGACAGGTGAAGATCGGCACGACCGACGTCACCCGCCAGGGCACCGCCGCCCGCGCCGGCCGCGTCGCCCGCGTCTTCCAGGATCCGCTGACGGGAAGCTGTGGGGCGCTTTCCATCGAGGAGAACCTCGCGCTCGCTGCCCGCCGCGGTGAGCGCCGTGGCCTGTCCTCGGCGCTCGGCCCCCAGCGTCGCGCGCATTTCCGCGAGCGTATCGCCGAGCTCAATCTCGGCCTCGAGAACCGTATGCGCGATCGTATGGATCTCTTGTCCGGCGGCCAGCGCCAGGCCGTCTCGCTCGTCATGGCAACGCTTGCCGGTTCGGACGTGCTGCTGCTCGACGAACATACGGCAGCGCTCGATCCCGGCATGGCGGAGTTCATCATGACCCTCACGCAAAAAATCGTTTCCGAACGCAAGCTGACGACACTAATGGTCACGCATTCCATGCGTCAGGCACTCGACTATGGGCACCGCACCGTCATGCTGCATGGCGGCGAGATCGTGCTGGACGTGGCGGGCGACAATCGCAAGACCCTTCAGGTTGAAGACCTCATCGCCATGTTCCGCAAAATGCGCGGCCAGACGCTGGATGACGACGCCCTGTTGATCGGCTGAGACCGCCGCACGATGTCACAATAGGACAAAGGCCGACTGTCATTGCAGTCGGCTTTTGTCGTTATAGGTATTGTTTCCAATTGGTTAGCCGCAAGCCGAGGAGCGGAATCCGGCTGCAACAAAGGTGCAACAAAACTGTCGCACAGCGCCGCTATAGAGCGCGGATCGTGATGCAAGCTACGGTGTTGGAAGCGCCAAGGGCGGTCTACAGACTGGAGAGGTTTTGTCCGCTCGAGAAGCCTTTGCGTGTCCTGTTCGTGCGCAAGGCCCCGAAAAACATGCTGCAGCAGTATTTTCCCGGTGAACGCGTGCGCTCGCGCAATAGCGTGCCTGCCCCGCTCTGAATTCTACACGAAATGGGCGCCCTGGCTGCTGGCCGATGGCCGGTCGCGCATCTATTACGCAGACAGTCCGCGTCCATGTTTCATTCAGGCATTCTGCGCGCGCTTTCGCAGCCCTACCGTTGATCTCGTGCAGACCCGGCCCGATATTCCACTGAGCTTCCTGATGGTCCCATCCCCCCCCGGCTCGCGCGCATCGGCGGATGCCGAGCGCTCCATTCCCTCGTGGTTCCAATCCCGCCCGACCCTCTATACGAAAATGGCGATCCTCTCGTGAGCGCATCGAAGATCCGGCCTATGAGATTCTACCCTTCGACATCATGAAGAATGTCGACAATAACGAGAACCGCCGCCGCATCCTGCGGTTCGCGCGCTCCAGTCCCAATCTCTATCGCCGGATGGTGGTGCGCCGCCTCGTGCCGATCCGCTCGCCCATCGCGGGCGTGATTGTGACGTTCGATTGGGCGCCGGTCATGCGGACCATCGTGAGCGTCTGCCAGGAGCTTGGCTTCCGACGGTCCTCATTCCGCATGAATCGGTCTTCGTCAACCGGAGCAAGTATTACTGGGCCCCCTCCAGCCAAGCGTCGATCCCGCTTTCGGATGTCATCCTCGGTTGGGGCAGCCTGCAGAAAGAAATCTTCGCCGGGCGTGGTTATGCGCTGATCGATCTCGCCGACATTGTTTTCGTTGTCTCGTCGCTCACCGGTTTCGAGGCGCTGATGGCCGGCCGGCAGGTCTATTGCTACGGCGCGCCCTTCTATTCGGGCTGGGGCGTGACGGTGGATCATTGCGCAACCGGGCGCCGCAGCCGCAGGCGCACGATCGAGGATATCTTCCACTTCGCCTATATCGAAGCGTCGCGCTACGTGAACCCGCAGACCAACGAGCGGGTCGATGTCGAGGAGCTCGTCGATTTCGTGAGCCGGAAGAAAGCCGAGCTTGCCGCCGCCGAAAGACCCGTTCCGGCCCGCCTGCCGGAGCAGCGGAGCCTTGCGGCGCTCAGCGCCTGATGCCGTCCGTCACCGCGCCTGCGTAAGCAGGATTTTCGCCGCGAAGACTGAAAAGACACCGGCGAAGGTGTAGTCGATGCTGCGCAGGATCTTCGGGTTTTGCTGCAGCCAGGTGGCGAGCTTGTCGGCGGCGAGGATGACGATCGTGTTCACGGGCACGCCGATGGCGATGAAGAGCAGACCGAGCACGATGAGCTTGCCGGTAATGTCGGGATCGCCCGCCGAGATGAACTGCGGCAGGAAGGTCATGAAGAAGATGATGACCTTCGGGTTCAGCAGATTGACCCAGAAGCCGGACGAAATGTTGTTGAGGGCCGTGCCGCGCGGGCCGGTCGCGGCCTTGACCGTCAGGGTCGAGCCGTAGCGGATCGCCTGGATGGCAAGCCACAGCAGATAGGCGGCGCCGCCGGTCTTCAGGATCAGGAATGCTGTCGGCGAGGCTGTGATGAGCGCGGAAATGCCGAAGGCGACGAGCAGTGTGTGCACCACGATGCCGAGGCTGGTGCCGACGACCACATAGAGCGCCGGACCGCGGCCCTGCGACAACGCGCGGCTGATCGACAGCGTCATGTCGGGGCCGGGTGTCATCGCAAGCAGCAGGCTTGCGGCGGTGAAGGCGAGAAGCGTTGCGAGCGTGGGCAGGTAGTCCATGGCAAATCCCCGAAAGCCGGTGCGCACCGAGATGTCGTCCGGTCGTAAGCCGGCTTCCGGAAAATTACCAATCAAGCTTTGTGATGGGCGTTTATCGGTCTTCCAGGAAGGTCCGGAAGGCCTCGGAATAGTCCTTGTGCCAGCGCGACAGCGGCGGGCGGTTCTCGATGATATCGCCGATCGCCCAGGCCATGCGGTTTTCATCGAGTTTACGCGATACATCGTTGTCGGGGCACAGAATGTAGAAATCGCCGCGGGCGAGGCTCTCCAGCATGAAATCCACGGTCTGGGCAGGCGTCCAGGCGGCATCCGGTTTTTCCGTGCGGTCGCCCTTCGTCAGCGCGGTATAGACGAAGCCGGGGATGAGGAGATGGGCAGAGAGTTTTGCGCCCTCGGTATTGCGCAGTTCGTGCTGCAAGGCCTCGGTGAAGACCTTCACGCCGGCCTTGGAGACGTTGTAGGCGGGGTTGCCGGGCGGTGTGGTGATGCCCTGCTTGGAACCGGTGTTGATGATGAGGCCGGGTTCGCCATGGGCCAGCATGTTCGGCCCGAAAACCTGCGTGCCGTGAATGACGCCCATCAGGTTGACGGCGAGGATATGGTCCCAGTTGGCTTCGGCACTGAAGATCGAGGTGTCCGGCT
This sequence comes from Shinella sp. CPCC 101442, assembly GCF_024704725.1. Lineage (GTDB taxonomy): Bacteria > Pseudomonadota > Alphaproteobacteria > Rhizobiales > Rhizobiaceae > Shinella. The sequence continues at coordinate 240,045 of NZ_JALIQS010000006.1, forward strand.
GGATGCCGGCATTGTTCATGAGAACATGCACACGGCCGAAGCGCTGCAGCACGGCGCGTTCCAGTGCTTCCAGCTGGTGGCGGTGGGCGACGTCCGTCTCCACCGCCATGACATTGGCCTCGCCGGCGATCGCCTCCAGTTCGAGGCGGGCTTTGCCAAGCCGGTCGCCGCCGAGATCGGCGATGGCGACGGCCATGCCGGCCTCGGCAAAGCGGCGTGCGGCGGCAAGTCCGATGCCGGAGGCGCCGCCGGTAATGACGGCGACGTTGTCGCCCTTGATGATGTCCTTGAGGTCGGTCATGGGTTCATCCCTTTCCATGGTCCAGTCCTCGCGCAATATGGGGTCGCTTGCGGCGGCGTTAAACCCGCTCGAAGGAAGTACAAGCCCTTAATTGCGCTGAAAGCGAGATATGGAAAGAAAGCCGGCTTGATGCCGGCTGAAATGCTGTCGGTCGATCGAATTCAGGCGATCCCCTATAGCTTGTCGCTCATTTCCGGGTCGATCAGGTTTGCAGCCTGTCCGGCCTCTACACCAAACAGCCGTTGGAATGCCTCATCGCCCAGCAGCAATGCTGCCTGGTCGATGAAATGCTGATTTCTGGCATTCAACGCGGCAACGCCGGGTGGTTCGAACCCCGGTACCTTTACGCTTATATAGGCTTGCACCTCGGTCCTGAGATGAAGCAGTGCCCTCAGTTGTTCTGGGTTATCGGCAAGAGCAGCGGAGGCGAGCTCGTCGAAATCGTCCGGTAAATCAATCATGTGCTGTGTTCCCGTCCCTCCGCTGCGTCTGATCAGTCGGGGGGCGACTGCGCCGCAGCCCTGTAGTTTGGCCCGCCAAGCCGTTTGCTGGGCGCCATATGTTCCATAGAGGAACGTGCTTAGCGCGTAGCCTCGAGCTTGCTTGACCGTCAAAGGTCGTGCTGAGCTTGTCCTCGTTGCATAAAGCACTTGATTGGCCAATTGATGGCAGACACCATCGAGGCCATAAGTAAAGATCGTGCCCTGAGCCGGTGGATTGGGTTTGGTCTCGACATTGGGTCGAACGAGGCATTTGGCGAGTGTGCGGGAGCCGGATTGTTTACCCAATGCGCCGGTTGCGTTGGCGGGAACTCCGCCCTTTTCATGATAGGCGCCCCAGCAAAACCAATAGTTGAAGCCTGCTTTTGCAACTTTTGTCGCGTCAGGATATTGGTTCGTTTGATTGTCGAAGTCGGTCACCCATGTGTGGTCTAGCCAAGACTCGCTGAACCATGCAGGAACCGCCCAGGCGTAAAGTTTAGCCATTCCATCCTCCCTTGGTGTGCGAACAGCTTACGCTTGCACCCAGGGATTGCAATTGGCTCTTTTGTCTTTTCGGCTCCAGCCGCCTCCCTTGCGCAGGCGGATAATCTCGCTAAAAGTGCCACGAAATTTCATTTCGGCTGTTGCCGATCCACTGCGGACCTCATCATCATGGCATCACATAAAGACGTGAAGAAAGTCGTTCTCGCCTATTCGGGCGGCCTCGACACCTCGATCATCCTGAAGTGGCTTCAGACCGAGCTCAACGCTGAAGTCGTGACCTTCACGGCCGACCTCGGCCAGGGCGAAGAACTCGAGCCGGCGCGCAAGAAGGCCGAGATGCTCGGCATCAAGGAAATCTTCATCGAGGACGTGCGCGAAGAATTCGTGCGCGATTTCGTCTTCCCGATGTTCCGCGCCAATGCGGTCTATGAAGGCGTCTACATGCTCGGCACGTCGATTGCCCGTCCGCTGATCTCCAAGCACCTGATCGAGATCGCCGCCAAGACCGGCGCCGATGCCATCGCCCATGGCGCGACCGGCAAGGGCAACGACCAGGTCCGCTTCGAGCTTTCGGCCTATGCGCTGAACCCCGATATCAAGATCATCGCGCCCTGGCGCGACTGGTCGTTCAAGAGCCGCACGCACCTGCTCGAATTCGCCGAAGAGCACCAGATCCCGGTCGCCAAGGACAAGAAGGGCGAAGCGCCGTTCTCGGTCGATGCGAACCTCCTGCACTCCTCCTCCGAGGGCAAGGTGCTGGAAGACCCGGCCGTCGAGGCTCCCGAATACGTGCACATGCGCACCATTTCGCCGGAAGCCGCGCCCGACAAGGCGACCACCATCAAGGTCGGCTTCGAGCGTGGTGACGCGGTCTCGATCAACGGCGTGCGCATGTCGCCGGCAACGCTGCTTGCGGCGCTGAACAACTATGGCCGCGACAACGGCATCGGCCGTCTCGACCTCGTGGAAAACCGCTTCGTCGGCATGAAGTCGCGCGGCGTCTACGAGACGCCCGGTGGCACGATCCTGCTGGCCGCGCACCGCGCTATCGAGAGCATCACGCTCGACCGGGGTGCGGCGCACCTCAAGGACGACCTGATGCCGCGTTATGCGGAGCTCATCTACTACGGCTTCTGGTTCTCGCCGGAGCGCGAGATGCTGCAGGCGCTGATCGACCGCAGCCAGGAGCATGTCGAGGGCGAAGTGACACTGAAGCTCTACAAGGGCAATGTCATGGTCACCGGCCGCGAATCCGACAAGTCGCTCTATTCCGACAAGCTCGTCACCTTCGAGGACGACCAGGGCGCCTACGACCAGAAGGATGCCGCGGGCTTCATCAAGCTGAACGCGCTGCGCCTGCGCACGCTCGCCGCCCGCAACAAGCGCGGTTGATTAAGACAATATCGATCAAAAGGCCCGCTGCCGGGGACGGCAGCGGGCCTTTTTCGTTTAAGGAGATTTATTCTGCCGGTTCCGTCGCAAGCTGCGCCTCGCGGCTGCACACCGCGCGATACCAGGCATAGGAGAGGATCGCCATCAGGCCCATCAGGGGAATGATCGTGCCGAAGGCGAAGAGCGGCATGCCGATGGCGGCGGCGATCAGGCCGGCGATGAAACCGGAGCCCATCTGGATGAAGCCCATGGCGGCGGAGGCGGAGCCTGCGATATGCGGGAAGGGCTCCATGGCGGCGGTCATCATATAGGGCATGACGAAGGCGATGCCGAAGGCATAGAGGCCGACAGGGCCCATGACGCTGATGAAGCTCGGGGTGTCCACGAGATGCGAGGCGAGCGCGATGAAAACGCTGGCGACGCCGATGAAGCAGAGACCGGCCGGCACAAGCCGGTCGGGTGCGAATTTGCGCATCGAGAGGCGCACCGCGACGGTGCCGGCGAAGAAGAAGCCCGACTGCATCAGCATGCCGACGCCGAACTGGGTCGGCGTCAGGCCGACGCGGTCGATCAGCACGAAGGGCAGCATGGTCGCCTGGCCGTAGAGCGCGCCGACGGCGCCCGCCATGACGAGCGTGGCGGAGACGAAGCGGCTGCTGGCGGCAAGGTCGCCATAGCCCCGCAGGATCGGGCCGATATGGCCCTTGGCCGGATCGGGCGTTGTCGTCTCGCTCATGCAGAAATAGACCGCCCCGCAGGCGGCAAGCGCAAAGCCGACCATCAGGAAGAAGATCGACTGCCAGCCGAACAGGCCGAGCGCGAAGCCGCCGAGCGTCGGCGAGATCGCCGGGCCGATGGCAAGCATCATGCCCACCATGTTCATGATGCGGGCGGCCTTGGTGCCGGTGAACTGGTCGCGCACGATGGCGCGCGAGACGGTCATTCCGACGGAGGCGCCGATGCCCTGGACGAGGCGTCCGGCGAGCAGCACGCCGACCGTGGGCGCGAAGGCGGCCATCAGGCTGCCGACGAGATAGACGGCCATGAAGATCAGCGTCGTCTTGCGGCGCCCGAGCACGTCGGACATGGTGCCGGAAACCAGCTGCGCCAGCGCGAAACCGGCGAAATAGAGCGACAGCGTCAGCTTGATCGCCGATTCCGTCGAGGAAAAGGCATGCACCAGCTGTGGCATGGCCGGCGTATAGAGCGCCATGGAAACCGGACCGAGCGCCACGAGGAAGGCGGCGATGATGCTGGTGCGCCGTTCGCTCATGCGCGGCAATGTCATTGCGCCAGTTCTTTCACGAGGTTCAGCGCGGCGCTGTCTTCTTCCAGGGCGGACAGGTTGGCGCGCAGCCGCTTCAGCTTTTCGCGCATCGCCTCGAGGTCCTGTTCGCCGATGCCGCTCGTCACATGCCGCATCAGCTCGATCTGCTCGTCGCGGATGTTGCTGATCAGCGCGCCGGCGGTCAATGTCGTGTAGATCAGCTTGGCGCGGCGGTCGGACGGGTCCGGGCGGCGTTCGATGAAGCCGAGGCTCTGCAGCCGGTCGAGATAGGTCGAAAGCGTCATCGGTTCGATGCCCATGCGCTGGGCGATATCGAGCTGGCGGCTGCCTTCCAGCGTGGCGATACGCACGAGCGTGCGGGCTTCGCCTGGTGTCAGCCCGAGGCCGGCGGTGGCGATACGGCGCTCGAAGGCGCTGCGGAGCATGCGGGCAACGTCGATGAGGACGAAACCGAGAGAGTCGGGATCGGGTCTGGAGGGCATGTTCACTTTCTAGCTTATTATAAGCTTAACTTACTATAGGGTGCCCAAACAGACAACTGTCAAGCTAGAGCCGCATTGCATGGCTGCTCTGCGAAACGGCAGATGCACCCTTGACGAAACACGCCGCCCGGATTGGAATGTCTTGCGATTCAAGGGGATTTCTTCATGACCAGCTCGATGCTATTCGGCGCCTTCATGGCTGCCTTGCTTTACGTGCTTATCCCGGGCCCGGCGTTTCTCGCGCTTCTCGGCATCGGGGCGGGACAGGGGCGCAAGGCGGGCGCGCTTTTCATGGGCGGGCACCTTGCCGGCGACCTGCTCTGGTCGACCCTGGCGCTGGTCGCCATCGTCGGCGCCAAGACGATAGGCACCATGGTGTTCGACGTGCTTGGCCTGTTGTGCGGTTTTTATCTCGCCTGGATCGGCTGGTCGGCGCTGCGTGCCAAGCCGCGGCAGGATGGCGGGGCCGTCATGACCGTCGAACGACCGCTGCGCCGCGGCCTCGTTTTCGGCCTTACCAATCCCAAAGGCTATCCGGTGGCGCTGGCGACGTTCACGGCACTGCTCGCGGGCTCCTCCAATGCGCTTGATTTCGATGCGTTGCCGGCGCTTCTCGGCGTCTCCTTCTTCGGCTTCCTGATGGCGGACATCATCCTGATCGGCATCATCGGCGCCGGCATGGTGCGTCGTTTCTATCGCCGGCATGAGCTGGCGATCGTGCGCATGTCCGGCCTGCTCTTCATGGGCTTTGCCGTTCAGGCCGTCTGGCACGCCGCCCCCGGCCTGTTGGGCTGGCGCAAACCCTAAAGCATGTCCGGCCGGAGCGGCTTCGCTTCGGCGGCAGGGAAGCGGATCGTCACGCGAAGACCCCGCTCGTTCGTGCCGCTTTCCAGTGCCATGGTCGCCTCGAAGAGGGTTGCGATTTCCTCCACGATCGGCAGGCCGAGGCCCATGCCGGGTGCATCGCGGTGTTCGCCGCGCGAAAACCGCTGGCGCACGAGGCTGCGGCGCTCGGGTGCAATGCCCGGACCGTTGTCCTCGACGGTGAGCAGCACGGCATCGGCGGCCCGGCGCACGCTCACGGTCACGATCGCGCCGTCGCCGGCATAGGCCAGCGCATTTTCCACGAGATTGCGCAGCAGTTCGCCGAAAAGCAACGGCTCGGCGCGGGCGAAAGCCGGGCCGTCGCCTTCGTAGCCAAGGTCGATGCCGGCTTCGGCGGCCGAAGGCACGCGGTCGGCGGTGAGCTGCTGGGCGAGAGCGGCGATATCGATCGGGGCGGGCTTCTGCGGCTCGTTGGATCCCGCCGCATCGATCTTCGCCATGAGCAGAAGCTGGGCGAGGATGCGCTCCGCATGGGCGACGGCGGCATCTCCCTTGCGGGCCGCCTCCTGCGCCTCGGCAAGCGTGCCGGCACGGCTGGCGAGCGCCAGCTGCGTGCGGATGATGGCGAGTGGCGTTCTGAGCTGGTGGCTGGCATTGCCGGAGAAATGCCGGAGCGCATCGAGTGCCGATTGCAGGCGCACCATGAAGGAGTTGACGGTCTCGACGAGGCCCTGAACCTCGCTCGGCACACGGTGCTCGATCGGGTGCAGGTCGTTCGGGCTGCGCTCGGCGATGGCGTCGCTGAGGCGGTAGAGCGGACGCAGAGACACGGTGACGGCGATCCAGACGATGGTGGCCGCACCCGCGATCATCATGGCGAGGCGCAGTGCCGAGCGGATCAGGATCGCCTGGGCGAGCTGTCGGCGGGCGATGGTGGTTTCGGCGACGGTGACGGCGAAGGGCACGGAGTTGATGCCTGTCGAGGCCGAGCGCTGCAATACGGCGATGCGGATCGGTTCGCCGCGGAAGGTTGCGTCCTGGTAGGCGGTCGATTGGCCTTGCATGTCGGCAATTGTCGGCAGCGTCTGGTAACCGGTGATGAACCGCCCGGGCGGGCCGTCGACACGGTAGAAGACGCGGTCCTGCGCGGCCGAGGTCAGCATTTCCAGCGCGACATAGGGAATGTCGACTTCCAGTGCACCATTTTCCGCCACAACGACGCGCTCCGCGATGGCGAGCGCCGAGCCGGCGAGCACGCGGTCGGAGACGACGTTGGCGGTCTTGACGGCCTCGCGATAGGTGTCGATCAGGGCGACGATACCGATCACCGCCGTCGAGACGAGCAGCCAGGCGAGCAGGCGGCGACGGAGGGAGGAGGCAGGAAAGAGGGTCAAGCGACAGGCGCCTTGTCGAGGTAGTAGCCGATGCCGCGGGCGGTGCGCACGGTCAGCCCATGTGGGGCGAGGCGTTTCCTGAGCCGGCTCACATATTGTTCGATGGCATTGGCGGAGAGATCGTCGTCGAAGGCGGCGAGCGATTGCATGATCGCCTCCTTGGCGACCACCTTGCCGGCGCGCATGAAGAGGATTTCGAGCAGGCCGACTTCGCGGGCGGGAATATCGAGCGGCGCGCCCTCGGCGGAAAACGTGCGGGAATTGAGATCGAGCGCCACGGCGCCGAAGGTGATGGCGGAGGAGCGCAGGCCGGCCTGCCGGCGCAGCAGCATGCGCACGCGCGCCTCGAATTCCGAGATGTCGAACGGCTTGATCATGTAGTCGTCGGCGCCGAGATCGAGGCCGCGCACCCGTTCTTCCGGTGCGCCGCGGGCGGTCAGGATCAGCACCGACGCCTTGTCCTTGCGGGCGCGCATGGCGCGCAGCACGTCGAGGCCATCCATTTCCGGCAATGTCAGGTCGAGGATGACGAGGTCGAAATTTTCCGACGCGATGGCCGCATCCGCAGACGCGCCGTCGCGCACCAGGTCGACGGCATGGCCGGTCCCCTTGAGGATGGCGGACAGGCCGTCCGCCAGGGCTTCGTTGTCCTCGACCAGTAGAATGCGCACGCGTTTCGTCCTCCCGCCAGGACCTTAGCGGCGCCGCGCGCACTTGTGAACGGGCGTGCGCTTTGGCAAGGTCGCGCCATGCGTCTTGTCCTCACCCTTCTCCTGCTTCTTGCCGCGCCGCTTGCCGCCTTCGCCAATGCGACGTCGTATCCCGCCAAGGATGGCAACGCCGACGCGCCTTTGCTTGTCGTGTATTCCTCGCTCGACGAGCCGCTTGCCCGGCCGATGATCCGGGGTTTCCAGGCGGCCAATCCCGATGTCGCCGTGCGCTATGAGGAAATGCTGACCGGCGAGGTCCACGACCGCATCGTGCGCGAGACTGATGCCGGCGAAAAAACAGCGGATTTCGCCTTCTCCTCGGCGATGGACCTTCAGGTGAAGCTGAGCAATGACGGCTACGCCCAGCGCAGCGACCTGCCGATGAGCGAGCGCTGGCCGCAATGGGCAAACTGGCGCAACACGGCCTATGCGCTGACCTTCGAGCCGGCCGTCTTCGTCTACCACAAGCCGAGCTTCAAGGATGAAAAGCCGCCCGCCTCGCGCGCCGAATTCGTCGAATACCTGAAACGGCAGGGCGAGAAGGTCTATGGCCGCATCGGCACCTATGACATCGAGCGTTCGGGGGTCGGCTTCCTCTTCATGGCGCGCGATCAGGAGCAGTTCGGTGATATCTGGACGGTGATCCAGGCGATGGGTGCGGCCGGCGTCAAACTCTATTCGACCAGTTCGGCGATCCTGGAGCGTGTCGCCGACGGACGCTTCGTTCTCGGTTACAACATTCTCGGTTCCTACGCGGCGGACTGGGCTTCGCGCGATCCGAATGTCGGCATCATCCTGCCGAAGGACTATACGGTCGTCATGTCGCGCATCGGCCTTGTGCCGCAGGCGGCGGCGTCTCCCGAACTCGGCCGGCGCTACCTTGCCTTCTTCATGTCGAAGGAGGGCCAGGAGATCCTGTCGCGCGAATTGCAGATCGCGGCCGTCAGCCCCGAAGTCTCCGGCTCCAACACCGCGCGTACGATGAACGCGCTGCTTGGCGCGCAGCTGAAGCCCGTGCCCGTCAGCCCCGGCCTCATGGTCTATCTCGATCAGGTGAAACGGGCGCGGCTGATTGCCCGCTGGAACGAAGTTCTACGCACGCAATAAGTTCGGTTTTGCGCATGCAATAGCCCGTTTTGCCACTCGACAACCGACATCGGCGTCCCATGTCAGTTAGATGTCAGCTTCTTGTGCTGGTTTAGGGCTCTTCATCGTCCGTGGAGGCGGATGGAAGACCGGGAGGAGACTTCAGCCGACATTTGTGCGCCCACGAACCGATGTGTTCGTGCCGGTGTGGTTGGCCATCCTCTCGTCACAAGCAACGACGCGCGAAAAAAACGCGCCTGACGGAGGACACACTCTTGAAACATTTCTTCCTGGCATCCCTGATTGCCGGCGCCATGGCGCTTCCGGCCTTTGCCGCCGATTATTCGATCATCGCACCGGCAGGTCCCGGCGGCGGCTGGGACCAGACGGCCCGCTCGCTGCAGACGGTTCTGCAGGATGAGAAGATTTCCGGCAGCGTCCAGGTGGTGAACGTTCCGGGCGCCGGTGGCACGATCGGCCTTGCCCAGTTCGCCAGCCAGAATTCCGGCAATCCGAACGCGCTCATCGTCGGCGGCTACGTCATGGTCGGCGCAATCCTCACCAACCAGTCGCCGGTGACCCTCAAGGACGTCACGCCGATCGCCCGCCTGACCGGCGAGTACGAAGCGATCGTCGTTCCGGCCGCGTCGCCGATCCAGACCATGGACGATCTCGTCAAGGCGCTGAAGGCCGATCCGGGTGCCGTTTCCTGGGCTGGCGGTTCGGCCGGCGGCACGGACCACATCGCAGTCGGCCTGATCGCAAAGGCAGCCGGCGTCGACCCGACCAAGATCAATTACATCGCCTATTCCGGCGGTGGCGAAGCGCTTGCCGCGATCCTCGGCAACCAGGTGACGGCCGGCATTTCCGGCTACGGCGAGTTCGAAGCCCAGGTCAAGGCCGGCACGCTGCGCCTGATCGCCATCTCCAGCGCCGAGCGTGTCGAAGGCATCGATGCCCCGACCATCAAGGAAGGCGGCCTCGACGTCGTCGTCGAAAACTGGCGCATGGTTGCCGCAGCTCCGGGCCTTTCGGCCGAGCAGGTTGCCGCGGTCAATGCCGATATCGAAAAGGTTGTGAACTCCGACGCCTGGAAGGGCATCTTGAAGACCAAGGGCTGGCAGAACACCTATCTCGCCGGTGACGCCTTCAACGCCCAGCTCGACAAGGACATTGCTTCGACCGCAAGCATCCTCAAGGACATCGGGCTCGTCAAATGAGCGAGGTCCAGTCCTCCAACGAAAAGCGCCGCCCTGACAGGGCGGCGCTGGTCATCGCACCGGTCCTCTTCATCATCGCTGCCGTGATCTGGTGGGATGCCGGCCGCCTTGCGGAGATGAGCAACTATTCGCGCATCGGCCCCGCCACCGTGCCGCATGTCGTCGCCATCGGCCTGGCGCTGCTCGCCATCTGGACGGCGTTTGAAGCCTGGCGCGGCGATTTTCCCGAGCGCGAACCGATCGAGGTGCAGCCGGTGGTCTTCATCGTCGCGGGCCTTGCCGGGCAGATGCTCCTGCTCAAGACCGCGGGTTTCTCCATTGCGACGGGCGTGCTGTTCGCGCTGACGGCCTTCGGTTTCGGCCGGCGCAAGCTGTGGATCTCGTTGCCGATCGGCATCGCCTTCAGCTTCGTCGTCTTCATCATCTTCGGCCGCTTCCTGCAGCTCTCGCTGCCTGCCGGGCCGCTCGAGCACCTGTTCTTCTGAGGGCCTGACAATGGGTACTTTCGAATTCCTGCTGCAGGGCATCGCCATCGCCGCGCAGCCGATGAACCTGCTCTATGCGCTGATCGGCGTCACGCTCGGCACCGCCGTCGGCGTTCTGCCCGGCATCGGCCCGGCACTGACAGTCGCGCTGCTTCTGCCCGTCACCTACAAGCTCGATCCGGCCGGATCGCTGATCATGTTTGCCGGCATCTATTACGGCGGCATGTATGGCGGTTCGACGACGTCGATCCTGCTCAACACGCCGGGTGAAAGTGCCTCGGTCGTCACCGCGCTCGAAGGCAACAAGATGGCCCGCGCCGGTCGCGGCGGCCCTGCGCTCGCGACGGCGGCGATCGGCTCCTTCGTCGCCGGCCTGATCGCGACACTCGGCCTTGCCTTCATCGCGCCCTTCGTCGTGAAATTCGCGCTCTCCTTCGGCCCGCGCGAATATTTCGCGCTGATGGTGCTCGCCTTCGTGACCGTCTCGGCCGCTTTCGGCGATTCGACGCTGCGCGGCCTTACCGCCCTCTTCGTCGGCCTCGCTCTTGCCGTCATCGGTATCGACCAGCAGACCGGCCAGGCGCGGCTTTCCTTCGGTATTCCCGACCTGCTCGACGGCATCGAGGTGACGACGCTTGCCGTTGCCATGTTCGCCATCGGCGAGACGCTCTACGTCGCCTGTCAGGGCTCCCGCATCCCCGAGAAGGTGGAGGCGGTCAAGGGTTCGGTCTGGATGAGCAAGCAGGACTGGGCGCGCTCGTGGAAACCGTGGCTGCGCGGCACGTTCATCGGCTTCCCGATCGGCGCCATGCCGGCCGGCGGCGCGGATATTGCAAGCTTCCTGTCCTATTCGACGGAAAAGCAGTTCTCCAAGCACAAGGACGAGTTCGGCAAGGGCGCCATCGAGGGCGTTGCCGGTCCTGAAGCGGCGAACAATGCATCCGCTGCCGGCACGCTCGTGCCGCTGCTCTCGCTCGGCCTGCCGACGACGGCGACGGCGGCGATCATGCTCGCCGGCTTCCAGCAATACGGGCTCCAGCCCGGCCCGCTGCTGTTTGCCACCAATCCGCAGCTCGTCTGGGGCCTCATCGCCAGCCTGCTGATCGCCAACTTCATGCTGCTGGTGTTGAACCTGCCGCTGATCGGCCTCTGGGTGAAGCTTCTGACGATCCCCAAGCCCTGGCTCTATGCCGGCATCCTGCTGTTTGCAACGCTCGGCACGATCGGCGCCAATCCGTCGGTGTTCGAGCTTGGCATGCTGCTCACCTTCGGCCTGCTCGGCTTTGCCATGCGCCTCTTCGGCTATCCGATCGCGCCTGTCGTCGTCGGTCTCATCCTCGGGCCTATGGCGGAACAGCAGCTGCGCCGCGCGCTGGCAATCAGCCAGGGCGATGTGACCTCGCTGTTTATGTCGCCAATCGCCGCTGTGCTCTTCGTGCTGGCCGTGCTCGCCGTCGTCGTGCCGCTCATCCTGCGGGCGCGCGGCAAGGGTGAAGTTCTCTCGCAATTTGCAGCGAACGAAGACTAGATCTCGGTTCCTCCCGGGATCGAAAGCAGTGCAGGCCGGAAACCCTCGTTTCCGGCCTGCATTCGTTGCATGGCTGGGCTGACAAACCGTCAGTTGTTCTTTCGGGCCGCAAGCATCATCTTCTGCTCGTAAGCTAAAACAGAAAGCGAGCAATCAAATGACCACCCTCCGCAACTCCTTCGCCCAGGGCTTCTTCGGCCGGGCCTTCGCCGTACTGAGCGCTGCCAATGCAGCCGCCGCGGCTGTCGAAGGGCACCGCCGCCCGAAGGAACGCGACCTGAAGACGCTCGGCATCAACCCTGCCGACTTCCCGCGCGTCTAACGCGAAGTATAGAATTCTCTGAATGAAAAGGCCCGCTGATCGCAAGATCAGCGGGCCTTCTGTGTTTTGGGATTTGCGTCCGTTTTGATCTCACTTTGTTGGACGCTGTCTCTCTCTCTATCGTCATGGTCGGGCTCGACCCGACCATCCGCGCGACGCCCGCGGCCTGGATCCTCGGGTCAGGCCCGAGGATGACGGAGGAGAGGGTTTCAAAGTGCAATGGCCGGCCGCCGAAACGGCCGGCTCAATGTTCGTTACGCGTTGTTCTCGCCAAGCTGGGCCGACACGCGGTCCGAGCCGTGGCCGGCATGGCTGCCCAGTTCGCGTTCACGCCTGTTGTAGCGGATCGACGACCAGAGCGAGATACCGATCAGCGTTGCGCCACCAAGGCCGGTGATGACTTCCGGAATGTGCACCAGCGTCTGGAAGTACATGACGACCGACAAGACCAGGATCGCGTAGAACGCGCCGTGCTCCAGGTAGCGGTATTCGGCAAGCGTGCCCTTCTCCACCAGCATGATCGTCATCGAGCGCACATACATGGCGCCGATACCGAGGCCGATGGCGATGATGAAGAGGTTCTGCGTCAGCGCGAAGGCGCCGATGACGCCGTCGAAAGAGAAGCTGGCATCGAGCACTTCAAGATAGATGAACGCGCCGAGGCCACCCTTGGCCGCTTCCGACATCGCCTTCTGCGAGGCATCGAGCAGGCCGCCGACGACTTCCACTGCAAGGAAGGTCAGGAGGCCGTAGATGGCGGAGAAGACGAAGGTATTGGCGTCTTCACCCTCGAGCAGGTTCGAGAAGACGAGGATGAGCGCGAGAACAAAGGCGATCTCGATGCCCTTGACGGTCGCCGAACGGGCCATGTGCTTCTCGATGAAGCCGATCCAGTGCACGTCCTTCTCATGGTTGAAGAAGTAGGTGAGGCCGACCATCATCAGGAAGGTGCCACCGAAGGCAGCAATCGGCAGGTGGGCGTCGTTCATGATGCGGGCATATTCCGCAGGCTCGCGCGCGGCGAGAATGATCGCTTCGATCGGGCCGATGCGGGCGGCGATGACGACGATCAGCAGCGGGAAGACGATACGCATGCCGAAGACGGCAATCACGATGCCCCAGGTCAGGAACCGGTGTTGCCAGACCGGCGTCATGTCCTTCAGCTTGTTGGCATTCACGATTGCGTTATCGAAGGAGAGCGAAATCTCCAGAACCGCGAGAACCGCGCAGATGAAGAAGACGGTCGCCATGCCGGCGAGCGTGCCTTCGGTCTGCCAGCCGAGCAAGGCGCCGAGCGCCAGGCCGATGACGGTGGAGATGATGGCCCATTTCAGGTAGGAAAGAGTGGTCTTGCCTTCGCCGTTGCCGATCATGACAGCGCCTCCATGCTGGAGGAAATGCGGGAAGCGAGGTTGTGCATACCACAACGGGCATGCGGGTAAGGCATGGTCAGGATTTTCATGTGCGTTTGAATCCGCCGGCTAATTGCTGGCGGTACCGACATCACGAGAGCGCCGTAAAAACTCTCGCCAGAGGGGCCCGGCACCAGGGTTCACCGCGGCAGGATGTCAAAAGCCGCGATAAGGGCTGTTTTCACCGAAGTTGCCCTCCACGTCAAGAGGCAGGGTGCCGCATCGCCCTCAACGCGTTTGCGCGACCCCTGTTCCCTTATTTTCTGCCGGCGCCCTGTACCAACACGCTGCTCCGTTCCTATATTCGCCGCACAGTGATTTGCCAGAAGGAACCGCCCGCATGACTGAAACGCGCATCGATCCCGCCCTCGTCGAGTGGACCGGCCTCAACGGCCTGCCGCGTTTCGATCGCGTCAAGGACGAGGCCTTTGCCGCGGGCTTCGATGCGGCGCTGGTAGCGCATGAGGCGGAGATCGACGGGATTGCCAACAACGCGGAGCCGGCAACCTTCGAGAACACGATCGTCGCGCTGGAAATTGCCGGCGACCAGTTGTCGCGCGTCTCCGCTCTGTTCTGGAGCCGGGCGGGCGCCAACACCAACGACACGATCCAGGCGCTGGAACGCGAGATTGCGCCAAAAATGTCGCGGCACTATTCGAAGATCGGCACCAATGCCGCACTCTTCCAGCGTATCGATGCGCTGTGGGAAGGCCGCGACGCACTGAACCTCTCGCTGGAGCAGACCCGCGTGCTGGAGCGGCACTGGAAGGGTTTCGTGAAATCCGGCGCCAAGCTCGAAAAGCCGGAGCAGGAGCGGTTGTCGACGATCAACGAGACGCTCGCCGGGCTCGGCGCGAAATTCGGCCAGAACGTGCTGGCCGACGAGAAGAGCTGGGTGCTGTTCCTCGACGAGGGCGATGCGCTCGACGGCCTGCCGGATTTCCTGAAGGATGCCATGGCATCCGTGGCGCGCGAGCGCGGCGAGGACGGGCGCTATGCCGTCACGCTGTCGCGCTCGATCATCGAACCCTTCCTGACGTTTTCGGCGCGCCGGGACCTGCGCGAACAGGCTTTTCGTGCCTGGGTGGCGCGCGGCGAGAACGAAGGCGAGACGGACAATCGCGGTATCGTCAAGGACACGCTGGCGCTGCGGGCGGAAAAGGCGGGCCTGCTCGGCTACGAGAACTTTGCCGCGCTGAAGCTCGACAACACGATGGCGAAGACGCCTGACGCGGTGAACGGGCTCCTGATGCAGGTTTGGGAAAAGGCCGTGGCGCGGGCGCGGGAAGAGGAGGCGGACTTGGCGGTGCTCGTCGCCGACGAAGGCCGCAACCACGCGGTCATGCCGTGGGACTGGCGCTATTACGCGGAAAAGCTGCGAGCGAAAAAGTTCAACTTCTCCGAGGCCGAGCTGAAACCCTATCTCCAACTCGAAAAGATCATCGACGCCTGCTTCGACGTTGCCGAGCGGCTGTTCGGCGTCCGGGCGATCGAGAAGAAGGATGTGCCGGTCTATCATCCTGACGTGCGCGTCTTCGAGATCCGCGACCGCGACGACAAGCTTGTCGCCATGTTCCTCGGCGATTACTTCGCCCGGTCCTCCAAGCGCTCGGGCGCCTGGATGAGCTCCTACCAGAGCCAGCACCGGCTGCCGCTTGCGAACGGTTCGATCGGCGAAATCCCGATCATCTACAATATCTGCAACTTCGCCAAACCCGCCGAGGGCAAACCGGCGCTGCTGTCGATCGACGATGCGCGCACGTTGTTCCACGAATTCGGCCATGCGTTGCACGGCATGTTGTCGGACGTCACCTATCCGTCGGTGTCGGGCACCGGCGTTTCGCGTGACTTCGTCGAATTGCCCTCGCAGCTCTACGAACACTGGCTGACGGTACCGGAAATTTTGACGCGCTATGCCGTGCACTACCAGACCGGCGAGGCGATGCCGGCAGCGCTGCTCGACAAGGTGCTTGCCGCCCGCACCTTCAATTCCGGCTTCGCGACGGTGGAGTTCACCTCTTCGGCGCTGGTCGACATGGCGTTTCACACGCGCGGCGCCGTCGAGGATCCGATGGCGGTGCAGGCCGAGGTGCTGGAAAAGATCGGGATGCCGGCGTCCATCGTCATGCGCCATGCCACGCCACACTTCCAGCACGTCTTCTCCGGCGACGGCTATTCGGCCGGCTACTATTCCTACATGTGGTCGGAAGTGCTGGACGCGGACGCCTTCGCCGCCTTCACGGAAACCGGCGATGCCTTCAACCCGGCCATGGCCGAGCGGCTGAAGACCTATATCTACGCCGTCGGCGGTGCCGTCGACCCGGAAGACGCCTACAAGGCCTTCCGCGGCAAGCTGCCGAGCCCGGAGGCGATGCTGGAGAAAAAGGGGTTGGCGGCTTAGGGACGGCCCATCGCCGTCATCGTCCCGTCACTGAACTTTCGGTGAATCGTCATCGTCCCGTTACCGGACTGACATGGCCGGGACTCATGGTCTGCCCGCCTGGCGTTTCGATTCGCGGGTCAGGCCGGAGGTGGCATGGCGATTGTTCCGGAGACGCTGACGCGGCGTTCTTTCCTTCTGACCGCAGGGGCCGGCGCGCTTGCGACGTCCTCGGCGCTGGCGGTGCCCTATTATGCGCGGCGTCATGGCAGCCCGGTCTTTTCCCACGGTGTGCAGTCGGGCGATGTCGATTGTTCGTCCGGCATGGTCTGGGCGCGGGTCGACCGGCCGGCCGAGGTGACGCTGGAATATTCGACCACCGAGAGTTTTCTCGATGCGGCACGCCTGCCGTTGCAGAAAGCGACGATGGGCACGGACAACACCGTCAAGGCGATGCTGCAGGGCCTGCTGCCGGACCAGGATATTTTCTATCGTTTCACCGCAAGCGATCCCTATTCCAGCCATCTGATCTCCGAGCCGGTCGTCGGACGCTTCCGAACGGCGCCGATGCGCAAGCGCTCGGTGCGTTTCGTCTGGTCTGGCGATACGGCAGGCCAAGGCTGGGGCATCGACGATGTCGGCATGAAGACCTATTCGACCATGCTGCGCCACGAGCCGGATTTCTTCATCCATTCCGGCGATACCGTCTATGCCGACGGCCCGATCCCGGACGAAATTCCGCTGCGCGACGGCGGCGTGTGGAAGAACCGCATCGTGACCGACGAAAAACGCAGCGTGGCGCGCACGCTGGAAGAATTTCGCGGCCAGTGGAAATACAATCTGCTCGACGACCACCTGCTGTCCTTCAACACCCAGTGCCCGACCTTCTTCCAGTGGGACGACCATGAGGTTTTGAACAACTGGTCGGAATCGAGCGACCTGACCGGCGATCGGCGCTATCCGGACAAGGATATCGGTGTCTACGAGGAGCGTGCGCGGCGTGCCTTCCATGAAATGACGCCAATCCGCTATTTTCCCACCGAGCCCGGCCGCATCTTCCGCAAGGTCGCCTATGGCCCGCTGCTCGATGTGTTCTTCGTCGACCTGCGCTCCTATCGCAGTCCCAACCGGGGTGGCACGGAAAACGGCCTGTTCGGCTGGCGGCAGGCGGACTGGCTGCGCCGAGAGCTGGCCGCCTCTCAAGCCGTCTGGAAGGTCATCGCCTGCGACATGCCGCTCGGCCTCGTCATCTGGGACGATTATGCCAACAGCCTTGGTTATGAGGGGGTTGCGGACGGTCTCAACGGTCCGCCGGCGGCGCGCGAGCGCGAAATCGCCGACCTGCTTTCCTTCATGCGGGAGAATGCGATCCACAATGTCGTCTGGCTGACGGCGGACGTGCACTACACCGCCGCGCACCACTACGACCCGTCGCGCGCAAAATTCCAGGAGTTCAATCCGTTCTGGGAATTCGTCTCCGGGCCGCTGCATTCTGGAACCTATGGGCCGAAGCCGCTCGACATGACCTTCGGGCCGGAAGTCCGCTTCATCAAGTCTTCGGCGGGCGGTATCGACAGCAATCTGCCGCCCTCCGCCGGCCTGCAATTCTTCGGTCTGGTTGACATCAACGGGTCGAGCGAGGAGATGACCGTGCGGCTGATGGACCGGGAGGATCAGGAGCTTTGGCGCGTCGTGCTGCCGCCCGTGCGTTCATCATGATGCGAAGCCCTGCGCCATCGGAGCAACAGAGTTGCGGTCCGCCCCTTTCGCATTTGCGGAAAAACATGTAAGAGCCCGGCCATTGAAGACGGCGCCCTCATACCCTGCGCGCCCCGAACCTCAGAGATTAAACCATGTCTATCCGCAATATCGCGATTATCGCGCACGTCGACCATGGCAAGACCACGCTCGTTGACGAGCTTCTCAAGCAGTCCGGTTCGTTCCGTGAAAACCAGCGCGTCGCCGAGCGCGTGATGGACTCCAACGACATCGAAAAAGAACGCGGCATCACCATTCTCGCCAAGGCGACCTCGGTGGAGTGGAAGGGTGTTCGCATCAACATCGTCGACACCCCCGGCCACGCCGACTTCGGCGGCGAAGTCGAGCGTATCCTCTCGATGGTGGACGGCGCGATCGTTCTCGTCGATTCGTCTGAAGGCCCGATGCCGCAGACCAAGTTCGTGGTCGGCAAGGCGCTCAAGGTCGGCCTGAAGCCGATCGTCGCGATCAACAAGATCGACCGCCCGGACGGCCGTCACGAGGAAGTGCTGAACGAGGTCTTCGACCTCTTCGCCAATCTCGACGCCACCGACGAACAGCTCGACTTCCCGATCCTCTACGGTTCGGGCCGCAACGGCTGGATGAACGTCAATCCGGAAGGCCCGCAGGACGAAGGCATGGCGCCGCTGCTCGATCTCGTGCTGAAGCACGTGCCGGAGCCGACGGTTGCCGACGGTCCGTTCCGTCTGATCGGCACGATCCTCGAAGCCAACCCCTTCCTCGGCCGCATCATCACCGGCCGCATCCATTCCGGCTCGATCAAGCCGAACCAGGCCGTCAAGGTTCTCGGCCAGGACGGCAAGCTCATCGAAACCGGCCGTATCTCGAAGATTCTCGCCTTCCGCGGCATCGAGCGCACGGCGATCGACGAAGCCCATGCGGGCGACATCGTCGCCATCGCCGGCCTTTCCAAGGGCACGGTTGCCGACACGTTCTGCGATCCGGCGGTCACCGAGGCCATGACGGCGCAGCCGATCGACCCGCCGACCGTCACCATGTCCTTCATCGTCAACGACAGCCCGCTCGCCGGTACCGAGGGCGACAAGGTGACGAGCCGCGTCATCCGCGACCGTCTGTTCAAGGAAGCCGAAGGCAATGTCGCGCTGAAGATCGAAGAGGCCGAAGGCAAGGATTCGTTCTACGTCTCCGGCCGCGGCGAACTTCAGCTTGCCGTTCTGATCGAGACCATGCGTCGCGAAGGTTTTGAGCTTGCCGTGTCGCGTCCGCGCGTCGTCATGCACAAGGACGAGAACGGCACCACCATGGAGCCGATCGAAGAAGTCGTCGTCGACGTCGACGAAGAGCATTCTGGCATCGTCGTGCAGAAGATGTCAGAGCGCAAGGCCGAGATGACGGAGCTTCGTCCGTCGGGCGGCAACCGTGTTCGCCTGAAGTTCCTGGCGCCGACCCGCGGCCTGATCGGCTACCAGTCGGAACTCCTGACCGACACGCGCGGCACGGCTGTCATGAACCGCCTGTTCCACGACTACCAGCCCTTCAAGGGCGCCATCGGTGGTCGCGTCAACGGCGTTCTGCTGTCGAACGCTTCGGGCGAAGCCGTCGCCTATGCCATGTTCAACCTCGAAGACCGCGGCCCGATGATCATCGAGCCGGGCGAAAAGGTCTATGCGGGCATGATCATTGGCATCCACTCGCGCGACAACGACCTCGAGGTCAACGTGCTCAAGGGCAAGCAGCTCACCAACATCCGCGCCGCCGGCAAGGATGAAGCGGTGAAGCTGACCCCGCCGATCCGCATGACGCTCGACCGCGCGCTGTCGTGGATCCAGGACGACGAACTGATGGAAGTGACGCCGAAGTCGATCCGTCTGCGCAAGATGTTCCTCGACGCCAACGACCGCAAGCGATTCGACAAGCAGCGTGCGGCCGGCGCCGCCTAAGCGCGTCTTCCCGAAACGGGACAATAGTGAACCCCGGTCGCAAGGCCGGGGTTTTTCATGTGTGTGCCATCGTTTTACGACTTGTGACGTTTGTTAAAAAAGCGTTAACTTTTCCGGGTGCCATCCGGAACACGCCTGTGGGCAATGGAGGCCTTCGTGTAGGCGCGGGATTCCGGTGGAATCGGTGCGGGAATAAGAGTGGTGTTATGAAGACACTGTCGATCGATGTGCGGCGCGCCGAGCCGCAGGACGCGCGCGCGATATCCGAGACGCATCGGGTATCGTGGCTGCAGGCCTATGGCGGCCTCATTCCGCATATCCCGCTCAACCAGATGGTCGACCGCCGCAACGAGACCTGGTGGCGCAAGGCGACGCGCGGCCCCGCGACGCTGCTCGTGCTCGATGTCGCCGGCACGGTGGCCGGTTACGCCACGCTCGGCCTCAACCGCGCCCGCGCGCTGCCGCAGGAAGGCGAGATCTACGAACTCTACCTGAGGCCCGAATACCAGGGCATCGGTCTTGGCCGGCAGCTGTTCGGCGAAGGGCAGCGGCTTTTGAAGTCGCTCGGCTGCAATGGCATGATCGCCTGGTGCCTGGAGGACAGCGAACACGCCGACCGCTTCTTCCGCTCGGCCGGTGGACGCGACATTGCGGAGGGCATGGAGAATTTCGGCGACAAGGAATTGAAGAAGGTCGGCTTCGTCTGGCCTTGAGGCTTTCCACTTACTCCACCATGTCAGGCAACGTGCGTGACGGCTCGCCTGCCAGCTTTCCCCGTTTGCCATGCCATTGCGGCCCGCTCGTGCCGCAGACGAAGCCGGCGGCTTCTTCATCCGCCACCATGCGGGCGCGCGTGTTGGCATCCTTGTTCTCAAGCGCATCGACATAGCCGACGACGCAGCTCACCGGATTGGCCTTCGTGGCGACCGTGGAGACGACGAGAACCTGGCCTGTCCTGGAATTGGCTTCGCCCGTCGTTTCCGGATCGGCGATGAACCAGCGCACGATGGTGCCGAGCGGTGCGCCGTCCGCGCCAAGCCGCCATTCGATCTTGGCGCCCGTGTGATTGAACGGCCCGAAGGTCTCGAAGGCTTCGTCGAGATAGGCCTTGCTGACCGGGCCATAGGCAATGCTCTGCCGAAGGTCGCCTTCCTTGAAGTAGACGGGGAGATCCTTGTAGCCGGCGCATCGCAGGCTGACGCTCGCGCCTTCCTCCACTTGCGACAGCGTCTTGCAGGCATCGAGGTCGCGCTCCGTATAGACGCTCTCGTTGGCCTGCGCGGCGACGGCCGTCGAGGCGGCGAGGGCGGTGGAAAGAAGAAGGGGTATCAGGCGCATGGAACGGTCCTCCGGTCGGAAGGAAGACGGCACATCCGGCCTGTCTATTCGAAAGTCATGTTGCGCCGCAGCGGGATTCGCTTTAGGAAGCCCGAAAATCACTGTATCTCACTGAGGGAGCCCCCATGCGTATCGATGCGATTTCCGTTGGCAAGAATCCGCCTGAAGACGTGAACGTCATTGTCGAGGTGCCGGTCGGCGGCCACCCGATCAAGTACGAAATGGACAAGGAAGCCGGCGCACTCGTCGTCGACCGTTTCCTCTACACGCCGATGACCTATCCGGGTAACTACGGCTTCGTGCCGCACACGCTTTCGGAAGACGGCGACCCGATCGACGTTCTGATCGCCAATACCCGTCCGCTCGTGCCGGGCTGTGTGATCAATGTGCGCCCGATCGGCGTTCTGGTCATGGAAGACGACGGCGGCAAGGACGAGAAGATCATCGCCGTGCCGGTGCCGAAGCTGACGCGCCGCTACGACAAGGTCGAGAACTACACCGACCTGCCGGAGATCACGCTCAAGCAGATCGAGCACTTCTTCACGCACTACAAGGACCTGGAGCCCGGCAAGTGGGTGAAGATCGCCGGCTGGCAGGATGTCACCGTTGCCAAGAAGATGATCCTGGAAGCCGTCGAACGCTACAACGCATCGAAATAAGCGCAAGCGCGCTTTCGGGCCTGAAAACAGCATCCTCCGGGTCGCCAGCGATCCGGAGGATTTTTTATGCTGAAGCGATGGTCACAGAACGGCAGGCGCCAGAACCGTGCGGATGATCTGTTCGAGGAAGAACAGGATGACGAGCACGACGAGCGGCGACAGATCGACGCCGCCGAAATTCGGCAGGACGCGGCGGATCGGGCGATAGATCGGTTCGGTCAGCTGGTAGAGCGAGCGGCCGATGGTCGCGATCACCTGATTGTTCGCGTTGATGACATTGAAAGCGTAGAGCCAGGAAAAGATCGCCGAGGCGATGACCAGGAACCATGCGATGCTGATGATGAACAATAGGGTGTTGATGACCGCTATCATTGACGTCTCCAATTGGTTTCGTCCCGACATGTAGCCATTGCCGGCCCCGCCAGCAAGGCCGGCGCCGGACAGTGCGGCAACATGTTTAATGTTGGGGCTCAGGCTTCCTGAAAAATGCGGTCGAGGAAGGATGTCATCCAGAGACGCAGCGCCGTGTCGTGCAGCAGGCGTCCGTCGAGATGCAGGCTGCCGATCTGGGCGCCCGGCAGTTCGAAGCGATGCGCGCCGCGCACGACCCAGCGGTGCATCATGGCCAGCGTCAGTTCACCATGGAACTGGATGCCCCAGGCATTGTCGCCATAGCGGAAGGCCTGGTTTTCGTAGTGGTGGCCGGTGGCAAGCAGCGTTGCGCCGACCGGAAGATCAAAACCTTCCCGGTGGAACTGGTAGACCATATCGGGCCAGGGCATCAGCGCCGTCCCGGCCTCGGTCGCCTGCAGGGGATACCAGCCGATCTCGGTCCAGCCCTCCGTGTGCCCGAAAACCGTGCCGCCGAGATTTTTCACGAGCATCTGCGCGCCGAGACAGATGCCGAGAAAGGGGCGGTTCTCCTTGAGCGGGACGTGCAGCCAGTCGATTTCCTCGCGCATATAGGGCTCGTCGTCATTGGCGCTCATCGGCCCGCCGAAGACGACGGCGCCGGCATGCTGCTCCAGCGTTGCCGGCAGGGGATCGCCGAGCACGGGGCGGCGAATGTCGAGTGCATGACCCATCTGCTGCAGGATCTGGCCGACACGCCCGGGGCTGGACGTCTCCTGATGCAGCACGATCAGGACCGGGCGTTTGGTGCGCGGCTTGTGTGGGAAATCGAGCATGGCTCAGACCTCGTCCGGCTCCTGCTTTCCGGCCGACGCGCCCACACGCTCGGCCACTTCCTGCCGTTTCATGATGCGCTCCCGGCCGGAGACGCCGAGCAGGTCGGCGATGCGCCAGATGGCATGGTCCTCCATTTCGCTGCGCTCGCCATCCGCATAGACGATTTCCCAGAGCAGACCGATGAGGCCGACGCGCTGTTCTTCCGAGAGCTCGCGCTTCAGCTCGGAGGTAAAGCGGAAGAAATCGATCGCCTCGCTCTCCGCGTCGGCGCCGGCATCGACCAGCGCCTCCAGTTCCTTTTCGTCGACGCTGTAGAGCTCCTTGAAATGGTCGCGCAACGCCTTCTTCTCGATATCCAGCACCTTGCCATCCGCTTCCATCACCTGGATGCAGAGGGCCATGACCGCGACCCGCGGATCGTCGGCGGCGAAGGACGGTTTGCTGTCGCCACCGGAAAGGCTCGCCAGAAACTGCTGCAAGCGTTCAAACATCGATATTTAAGCCCCGTTCCCTCAAGCTTTCAGAACAGTCTGAAGCCGCTTGTGCCGTCCCGTTTCACAGCCGCGCCGTCCTTGACACCCGGGTCGTCCGGCATGCCAAAGAAAGGACGCTCCTCATTCTCTGCCGGTGCTGTTTGCTTGGCAGTCTCCACCTTGGCAGGGATCGGTTCGACGACCGCCGTCACCACGACGGGTTTTTCGACCGGCGTCTTCTCTGCCTTGACCACCTCTTCGATCCTGACGGCTGGCTTCGCCTCGATGGCGAGCGGCGGCAGGGTACGGATCGCCTCGTCGACGGCGTCCGTCGAACCCTCCTCGACGGGTCCTTCCAGCGCGCTGACGGGTGTCTTCCATTCGAAGGCGTCGAGACGGCCGGTAACAGGCGAGATGGCGCGCCATTCCGGCGCGGTAATGCCGTCGGCGGTCCAGGCGGGATCGCGCGGGGCCTTCAGCGCCTGGTTCATCCAATGGCGGATGCGGCCCTGGTCGCCGGTCTCGGCATCCTCGATATCGGCCAGCAGCAGGAAGGCGCTTTCGCGCGGCGACAGGCGTGCGGCGGCCTCGGCCTTTGCACGGGCAAGCGTGAAGTTCCGGGTTTCCAAAGCCGCTTCCGCAACGGCATAGAGCGCCTCGGCATTGTTCGGACGCAGTGCTTCCAGCTTTTCCGCCCGCTTTAGCCGGTCGGCGGCCGAATCGCCGCTGCGGGCACGGACATAGAGTTTTGCCACGTCGCCATGTGCCGTCGTCTTCCAGAGCCTTTCCAGGATGGAGGCGGCCTTGCGCAGATTGTCTTCACGCAGATAGGCCCTGGCCTCGATAAGCCCTGCCGGCACGAAATTCTCGTCGAGCTTCAGCGCCTGGTGCGCATCGTCGCGCGCACCCTTCGGGTCCGCGTCGAGCCTGGCGCTGGCACGGGCGGTGAGGAGAACGGCCTTGCGGCGGGCATAGGCCTTCTTCTCTTCGGCCGAACCGGAGCGGCCGTCGCCGAGCAGTTTCAGCGCTTCGTCCCAGTCGCCGGCCTCCGAACGGTATTCGAGGGCCGCTTCCGTCGCCCAGGGCAGCTGCGGCGCCTTTTCGGCGGCACGTTCGGCATATTGCCTGGCGGCTTCATTGGCGCCGAGGCGACGGGCTTCGAGATAGAGGCCGCGCAGGCCAAGCTCCCGTGTCTCCGGGTCGTCCGCCATCAACTCGAACTTCTTGCGCGCATCGTCGTAACGGCCCTCGATCATGGCGGCCTGCGCTTCGAGCAGATGGATGAGGGGTTCCTGATCCGCGCTGAGGAGGCCCTTGGTGCGGCCGAGCATTTTGCGAGCACCTGCGGCGTCGCCGGCGCCGGCGGCGATCAGGCCGGTCGAGAGCGCCTGATAACCGCGATCGCGCTTGCGGGCGCGAAAATAGCGCTGGATCGAGTGCGGCGAGGTCCAGACGACACGCACGATCCACCAGGAAAGCATCACGGCGGCGATCAGCGAGACGACCAGCGTGGCGGCGACCATCAGGCTCATGTCGGCGCGCTGGCCCTGCCAGATGATGGAGAGTTCGCCGGGACGGTCGGCAAGCCAGGCAAAACCGGCGGCGAGGGCGAGAACGAAGAGGGCGAAGACCAGAATGCGAATCATGAAGCCGTTCTCCTCAGCCCTGGTTGCCGGTGATGGCGCCGGAAACGGCGCTGCCGACCAGGCCTTCGACGGTAACGCGCGTGTCGAGCTTGCGCTTGTAGTCGGCCGCCGCGGCCTGGCCGTTTTCCGGCAGGGTCTGCCATTCGATCTGGGCGCCCTTGAAGTCACCGTTCTGCAGCTTGTTTTCGATGCGCGCGACGACGGCTTCGGGCGTATCGCCCTCGATGCTGCCGACGGGGCGCACGCGGATGGCCGAGGTAGCGCTCGACATCAGGCGGTTGAAAATGCCCTGGTCGCCGTCCGGCTGATGCACGGCGTCGAGAATGGCGTCGGCCGTGCCCTGGAAATCGCGCACGAGATCGGAACGCGAGGCGACGCCGATGGCCGCATGCTCGCGCAGCCCTGCCACGGAGGGATCATCCGGGGCGATGCTGGCAAAGGCTTCGAGTTCCGCGAGATAGGGGCCGCCGCGGTCGATGGCGGTCTTCAAGGCGCTTGCCGCGACGGCCCGCGCCATCTCGACGTCGCCGCGCGGTTCGTCGAGCTTCTGCTCGGCGGCGGCGATGCGCTCGGTCAGCTGGCTTTCCGTCGCGCTGACGGCTTCGGTGGTGCGGGCGATGGCGTCGCGCAGCGCCGCAAGCTCCGTCGTCAGGCGGGTCACGTCGGCTTCGAGCTTGCTGACGGTCTCGGGGTTGCCGCTCGCCGCGCTTCCCGCTTCGCCGGAGCCCCTTTCGAGCGCGGCAATACGGGTTTCAATGGGCTGGAGATCGACGGTGCTTGCTGCCGGTGTTTCGGCAAGGCGCGCCTTGAGGGCCTCGACCTCATTGGAAAGGCCGGTAAGGGCGCTGGTGTCGCCCACGCGCTCCGGGCCGAGAGCGGGCAGGTAGCCGCCATATTGCAGGCTGCCGGCGCCCAGAAGGGCGATCAGGCCGCCGAGAATGCCGGCTGCGAGCGGGCCCGCATTGCCGCGATGTGCGGGCGGTGCGGTCTGGGTGTAGACGGTTTCCTCATAGGTCGGGCGGGCCGGTTCGACCGGCTCCTGCTTTTCCTCAACGGTTTCGGGTTTGGAAGGGGTGGCGTCCGCCGTTGCCGTTTCGGCTGCCCCGATCTCCGCTTCCGCCTTGTCCTCGGCGGCCAGCGCTTCGCTGCTGTCGGACGCCGGAACCGCTTCGAGATCGATCGTCACGGGTTCGTCACTGGCCTTCTTGCGGCGGGACGGGGTTTCCGGTTCCATGGCGATCTCCTCGCGTTCATGTGCATTGCCTTAAACCTAGACAGCGAAGCCAGCGAGGGAAAGACCCTTGCGGCAATTTCGTCCGTGGGCCGCCTCCGCCTAGAGAAGATCGAGCAGGCTTTCCTCGTTCGGAGCGGAGGCGACGACGGTGAGTGCGGCAAAGCGCTGCGGCACGGCTTTGGCGACGTTGGCGCTCATGCACAGCATCAGTGTGGAGAGAAACCGTTCCGGGGTTTCGGCAAGCGGCGAGAGTTCGAAGAAGGTCCGGGCGGTTTCGCGCGAATAGAGCAGCACGGCATCCGGCACGGGCTTCAGAAGCACGGCTTCGGCGTCGGAGCGCTTCGGGATGATGGGCGCCATGCGGTAGCATTCGGCGGTGCGCAGCGGAATGCCGGCCTCCTTGAGCCGCGCCTCGAAGCCGGGCGCGCGGGGGTGGCCGGCGAGATAGAGGATCGGCTCGGCCGGCATGCCGAAATCCCGGCAATGCGCGACGATCATGTCGGCGAGGCCCTTGCCGTCGCCGCCGGGCGTCAGCACCGTTCGGAAGCCCGCATCTGAGGCTGCCTGTGCGGAGACATGTCCCACGGAAAAGACGGTTGTCAGCAGATGACGGTCGAGTGCCGGGCCGATCTTGCCGAGCAGGCGCGCCACTTCCGCACTGGTGATGGCGATGGCCGAGTGGCGTTCGGCAAGGGCTGCGCGCGCGGCCTCGACATCGTGTTCGGCCTGGGCAAGCGGCAGCGCTACCGGCTCGTGGCCGAGAGCCGCGAGCTTGCGCGCGGTGCGGGCGGCAGCGAGTGCGGGCCTTGTGACGAGAACGCGCAAGGCTCAGCCCCAGCTTTCGAAGAAATCCGCCCCCGCCTTGGCGCGGATCGCCTGCCCCGCCGCTTCGCCGAGGTCAGCGGCGCGACCTGCGGCGCCGCTCGTTTCGATTTCGTGGAACCGGATGCCATCGGGCGTCAGGATCATGCCGCGGAACTGGAGGTGATCGCCCTCGACGGTCGCATAACCGGCGATGGGCGTGCGACAGGAGCCGTCGAGCGTAGCGAGAAAGCCGCGCTCGCAGGAGACGGCCGCCCGTGTCGCGTGGTCGTCGATGGCGGCGAGGAGGTTGTTGATGCGGTCGTCGTCGACGCGGCTTTCGATGCAGATCGCGCCCTGCGCCGGGGCCGGCGGGAAGGAGACGGGATCGAGAAGTTCGGTCGGCACATCGAGCTTGCCGAGGCGTTTCAGGCCCGCATAGGCCAGCAGCGTCGCATCTGCCTGGCCTTCGGCGAGCTTGGCGAGGCGGGTATCGACCTGCCCACGGAAGACGATGACGTCGATGTCGGGCCGGAGCCTGCGGATGAGCGCCTGGCGACGCAGCGAGGCGGAGCCGACGGTGGCGCCCTTCGGCAGGTCGAGCAGGCGTCTGGCGGTGCGGCCGATGAACGCGTCGCGAATGTCCTCGCGCGGCAGGTAGGCAGAGAGGTGCAGGCCCTCCGGCAGTCTGGTCGGCATGTCCTTGGAGGAGTGCACGGCGAAGTCGAGTTCGCCGGAGGATAGCTGTGTCTCGATTTCCTCGGTGAACAGGCCCTTGCCGCCGATCAGCGCCAGAGAACGATCGGTGATGCGGTCCCCCTTCGTCGAGAGGACGACGACCTCGAACATCTCTTCCGGCAGGCCATGCGCCGCCATCAGGCGTGCGCGCGTCTCGTAGGCCTGGGCGAGCGCCAGCGGGCTGCCCCGGGTGCCGATCCTGAAAGGTTTTGTTTGCATCCGCCTTGATCCATTGTTACCGGGATGTCTCGTAACCGGGTTTCCGGCCTATCGCAATCAATCCTAGTGCTTCATGTCGTCCCAATTGACCATTCTCGGCATCGAAACGAGCTGCGACGAGACCGCCGCGGCTGTCGTGGTGCGCGATGCGTCGGGGAGAGGCGAGATTCTCGGCGAGGTCGTGCTGAGCCAGCTCGAAGAGCATAGTGCCTATGGCGGCGTTGTGCCGGAGATTGCCGCGCGCGCTCACGTCGAAGCGCTGGACAGTCTGATTTCCGAGGCGTTTTTGCGCGCGGGAAAATCGCTCGAGGACGTCGATGCCATTGCCGCAACAAGCGGCCCGGGGCTGATCGGCGGCCTCATCGTCGGGTTGATGACCGGCAAGGCGATTGCGCGGGCGACGGGCAAACCGCTCTATGCCATCAACCACCTCGAGGGCCACGCGCTGACGGCGCGGCTGACCGACGGGCTGTCCTTTCCCTATCTGATGCTGCTCGTTTCCGGCGGGCATACCCAGCTCGTGCTGATCCGTGGCGTCGACGACTACGAGCGCTGGGGCACCACCATCGACGACGCGCTGGGCGAGGCCTTCGACAAGACCGCCAAGCTGCTGGGGCTGCCCTATCCGGGCGGGCCGGCGGTCGAGCGCATGGCGAAGTCGGGCAATCCGGAGCGCTTCACCTTTCCGCGTCCGCTCGTCGGTGAGGCTCGGCTCGATTTTTCGTTCTCCGGCCTCAAGACGGCTGTGCGCCAGGCGGCGCAGTCGATCGAACCGGTGACTGAACAGGATATCGCCGATATCTGCGCCTCCTTCCAGCGCGCCGTCTCGCGCACGCTGAAGGACCGCATCGGCCGCGGGCTCGAACGGTTCCGCACGCTTTATCCCGATGTTGTCGCGCCGGCGCTCGTCGTTGCCGGTGGTGTCGCGGCCAATGCGGAACTGCGCGCCACGCTGCAGGCGCTCTGCGACAAGAACAGGTTCCATTTCATCGCGCCACCGCTCGCGCTTTGCACCGACAACGCCGCGATGATCGCCTGGGCCGGGCTGGAGCGCATGGCGGCCGGTTTTGCACCCGACGATCTAGCGGTTGCGCCACGGTCGCGCTGGCCGCTCGACAAGCAGGCGGCAAGCCTTCTCGGATCCGGCAAGCGGGGAGCCAAGGCATGACGATTTCAAAGCGCATCGCCGTGGTCGGTGCGGGCGCTTTCGGCACCGCGCTGGCCAGCGTCGCCGCGAGCGGCGGGGACGTCACGCTTGTCGGCCGCGATGCCGCAGTCGTCGAGGCCATGCGCGCGACGCGACGCAATGAAAAGGCGTTGCCGGGCATCGATTTGCCGGAAAAGCTTGCCTTCAGCGCCGATGTGGAGACCATTCGCGGCGCCGGAATCGTACTCTTCGCCATGCCATCGCAGGCGCAGCGCGAGGCCGCGAAAAACCTCGCGCCGCTGCTGGCGCCTGGCACGGCCGTCGTCATCTGCGCCAAGGGCATGGAAAAGGGCACCGGCCGGCTGCTGACCGAAGTGCTGGAAGAGGAGTTGCCCGGCCGCGAGGTTGCGGTGCTCTCCGGCCCCGGATTTGCCGCCGATATCGCCAGGGGCCTGCCGACGGCGATGGTGATCGCGGCGCGCACGGCCGAGATCGGCGCGGCCCTGGCGCAGGCGCTGTCTGGCCCGACCTTCCGGCTCTATCCATCGACAGACCGCATCGGCGTGCAGCTCGGCGGCGCGCTGAAAAATGTACTGGCGATTGCCTGCGGCATCATCGAGGGCGCCGAGCTCGGCGATTCGGCGCGGGCGGCGCTCATTTCGCGCGGACTTGCGGAACTGTCGCGTTTCGTCGAGGCGCATGGCGGCGAGGGTATCACGGTGACGGGGCTTTCCGGCTTGGGCGACCTCGTCTTGACCGGCACCAGCCACCAATCGCGCAATCTGCGTTTCGGCATCGCGCTGGGCCGCCATGGCACCGCCGCCGGCTGGTCCGGCGATCTCGTCGAGGGCGCCTTTGCCGCTTCCGTCGCCTCGGGCGTGGCGGCGCAGAAGGGTATCGACATGCCGATCACCGACGCGGTCGCCCGCATCGTCGACGGCACGCTCGACGTGAAGACAGCGATCGGGCAGCTGATGACGCGCCCGATCACCCAGGAATGACAAGGCCAGAAAAACAAGAGAAGGATTGTTTCATGCTTTTCGCATTCACCTGCGCTGACAAGCCCGGTGCGCTTCAGGTGCGCCTCGATACACGGCCTGAACACGTCGCCTATCTCAACGAACTCAATGCGGGCGGAAAGCTCGCCTTTGCCGGGCCGTTCCTCGGTGACGACGGCAAGCCGACCGGCAGCCTCGTCGTGGTCAAGGCCGAGACGATCGAAGAGGCGCGGCAGATCGCCGACAACGACCCCTATGCCAAGGCTGGCCTGTTCGCCTCCGTCGAGGTGAAAGCTTGGAACTGGGTCTTCAACAATCCGGAGGCGTAAGCTGAATGGCATTCTGGCTCTATAAATCCGAACCCTTCAAATGGTCCTGGCAGATGCAGAAGGATGCGGGCGAGGCCGGCACGGAATGGACGGGCGTGCGCAACTATCTCGCGCGTAACCACATGCGGGCCATGGCAATCGGCGACAAGGGCTTCTTCTACCATTCCAACGAGGGCCTGGAGATCGTCGGCTTTACGGAAGTCTGCGCGCTCTCGCATCCGGATTCGACCGCCGGCGAGGACCCGCGCTGGGACTGCGTCGACATCCGTGCCCTACGCGACATGCCAAGACCGGTGTCACTCAAGGACGTCAAGGCCAATCCGAAGCTTTCCAACATGGCGCTCGTTACCTCCATGCGCCTTTCGGTGCAGCCGGTGACCGAGGACGAGTGGATCGAGGTCTGCCGCATGGGCGGCCTCGACAACCCGCCACGCTGATGCTCCGCATCGCTTTCCAGCGTTTCGGAGTGACGCCGGCGTGAAAACCGATCCCGAATTTTTCATTCTGGAGAACACGGATGTGCTCGCCCCGCCGCATGTGCCGGAGGTAAAACTCCGCCTCGCCACGGAAGCACATGATCTCTGGCTGAAGACCGAGGACGAACTGGAGGCGATCGGCCTGCCGCCGCCCTTCTGGGCCTTCGCCTGGGCGGGTGGGCAGGGGCTTGCCCGCCATGTGCTCGATCATCCGCAGCTGGTCGCCGGCAAATCGGTGCTGGATTTTGCGAGCGGCTCCGGCCTTGTCGGCATCGCGGCGCGCATGGCGGCTGCTTCAGCGGTACTGGCGGCCGATATCGATCCCTGGAGCGCTACGGCGATCCGGTTGAATGCGGTGCTCAATGGCGTCGCCCTCGCCTCGACGTCCGACAATATGGTCGGCCGCGACGAAGGCTGGGAGGTGGTGCTCGCCGGAGACGTCTTTTACGACCGCGGCTTTGCCGACGTCCTCATTCCGTGGTTCTCGATGCTGGCGGCGCGGGGCGCGACGGTGCTCGTCGGCGATCCCGGCCGCGCCTATTGCCCGCGCGAGCGCATGGAGGCGCTGGCGACCTATACGGTTCCGGTGACGCGGGCGCTTGAGGACAGCGAGGTCAAGAAGACCACGGTGTGGCGCTTCAATAGCTCGGCCTGACGACGCAGACGCCCATTTCCCACGAGCAGCCATCCTGGCCCGGAACGACATGGATGACTTTCGGCCCGCCGCGGCTGAAGCGCGGTGCGTCGATCACTTCGGCATAATCGTCATTGCCGTCGATATAGAAGTAGGTGCCGTTGCCGCGGTCGCGATACGCGGTGATCGCCCCGCCATAAAAATTGCCGTCCCGCCAGCCGCGATGCTCACGGCGACGTTCGGCATAACGCGAGCCGCGGTCTTCGCGGTCGCGGTGCCGCCAGGACTCACGGTGATGGCGGTCCCTGTCGCGCCGCGTGATGGAGCCGCCGTCGATGTTCGGCTGAGACCAGCCGAAGCCGTCCTTGTTGCCGCCGGCCTGGGCGGCCGTCATGCCGCTGGTGGCGAGTGCGATTGCAAGTCCTAGAACTTTGGTCGCATGGCACGCTGAAAACAGAGTCATTCTGTCCTGCCTTCCGAATTACGCTTAACAAATCGTTAATGGCAGGATGAGGCAGGGAGCAGCAAAAGTCACGGATTTCTCCGGGAATTTCGGCGATATCGTTAATGGGCGGAAAGCGTCTCGAAATGGCGCAAACGGCGATTGCCGTATAATCGATTAAATTCATTTTGCAGTGCAATGAGGCTTGTGGTCCCGCCCTCTGGTGAGTAAACGTCGCAATCACTACATTGTGCACAACATACTGCAATTCCGGAGAAAATTTGTCCAGTTTTTGGCTCTCCGGGATTCCGCGAGGTTCAGATGGCGAATGTCACTCGAAGCCGGCCGCTCTCGCCGCATCTCCAGGTCTACAAACCGATCCCGACGATGGTCATGTCCATCGTTCATCGCATAACCGGTGCCGCACTGTACTTCGGTACCGTGCTGGTCGCCTTCTGGCTGATCGCGGCTGCGTCCGGTGAAGCCTATTTCGAATGGGCCAACTGGCTCTTCGGCTCGCTGGTCGGCCGCCTCGTGCTGTTCGGCTACACCTGGGCGCTGATGCAGCACATGCTGGGCGGCCTTCGCCACTTCATGTGGGACATGGGCCACGGTTACGAGAAGAATTTTTCCACCAAACTCGCCATCGCAACCCCGGTCGTCTCCGTCGCCCTGACGGTGCTGATCTGGATCGTGGCCTACCTGGCCCGCTGAGGAGAGCCCCATGGACATGCGCACGCCCCTCGGCAAGGTTCGCGGCCTCGGCTCGGCAAAGGACGGCACGGAGCATTTCTGGCGCCAGCGCCTGACGGCCGTCGCCAACGTTCCGCTCATCCTGTTCTTCATCGGTTTCCTGATCTGCTACAACGGCGCGTCCTACGCCGAAGTCACCGCAGCGCTCTCGAACCCGATCGTCGCCGTCCTCATGGGCCTCGTCGTCGTCTCCGGCCTCATCCACATGAAGCTCGGCATGCAGGTCATCATCGAGGACTACGTGCATGCGGAGGGCATCAAGATCGGCCTTCTCATGCTCAACACCTTCTTCGCGATTCTCGTCGGCGGGCTCTGTCTTTTCGCCGTCCTCAAAATCGCTTTCGCAGGATAATCCATCATGGCAGCGATCTCCTCCCCGGCGGCCAACGGCAAGGCCTATAACTATGTGGACCACTCCTTCGACGTGATCGTCGTCGGCGCCGGCGGTGCGGGTCTGCGCGCCACGCTCGGCATGGCCGAGCAGGGCCTCAAGACCGCCTGCATCACCAAGGTTTTCCCGACGCGTTCGCACACCGTCGCCGCCCAGGGCGGCATTGCGGCCTCGCTGCAGAACATGACGCCGGATAGTTGGCAGTGGCACCTTTACGACACCGTCAAGGGCTCCGACTGGCTCGGCGACGTCGATGCCATGCAGTATCTCGCCATGGAAGCGCCGAAGGCGGTCTATGAGCTGGAGCATTACGGCGTGCCCTTCTCGCGCAATGCGGAAGGCAAGATCTACCAGCGGCCGTTCGGCGGCCACATGCAGAACTACGGCGAAGGCCCGCCGGTGCAGCGCACCTGTGCCGCCGCCGACCGGACCGGCCACGCCATCCTGCACACGCTCTACGGCCAGTCGCTCAAGCACAATGCGGAATTCTTCATCGAGTATTTCGCGCTCGACCTGATCATGGCCCCCGATGGCCGTTGCACCGGCGTCGTCGCCTGGAACCTCGATGACGGCACGATCCATCGCTTCGCCGCCAAGATGGTGGTGCTGGCGACCGGCGGCTACGGCCGCGCCTACTTCTCCGCTACCTCGGCGCATACCTGCACGGGCGATGGCGGCGGCATGATCGCGCGTGCCGGCCTGCCGCTGCAGGACATGGAATTCGTGCAGTTCCACCCGACCGGCATCTATGGCGCCGGCTGCCTCATCACCGAGGGTGCGCGCGGCGAAGGCGGCTATCTCGTCAACTCGGAAGGCGAGCGCTTCATGGAGCGTTATGCCCCGTCGGCGAAGGACCTGGCGTCGCGCGACGTCGTCTCGCGCTGCATGACGATGGAAATCCGTGAAGGCCGTGGCGTCGGCAAGAACAAGGACCACATCTACCTGCATCTCGACCATCTCGACCCCGCCGTTCTGCACGAGCGCCTGCCGGGCATTTCCGAGAGCGCAAAAATCTTCGCCGGCGTCGACGTGACGCGCGAACCGATCCCGGTCCTGCCGACCGTGCACTACAATATGGGCGGCGTGCCGACCAACTATTGGGGTGAAGTGCTGAACGCCAACAGCGAGAACCCGGAACGCATCGCGCCCGGCCTGATGGCTGTCGGCGAAGCCGGCTGTGCCTCGGTGCACGGCGCCAACCGTCTCGGCTCGAACTCGCTGATCGACCTTGTGGTGTTCGGCCGCGCCGCCGCCATCCGCGCCGGCCAGGTGATCGACCGCGTCGGCGCCGTGCCGGCACTCGACATTGCCGCCTGCGACAAGATCATGGACCGCTTCGATCGCCTCAGGAACGCCAATGGCGGCACGCCGACGGCGATCCTGCGCGACAAGATGCAGCGCACGATGCAGGACGACGCGGCGGTGTTCCGCACGCAGGAATCGCTCGAAAGCGGCTGCAAGCGCATGACGGCGATCTGGAAGGAGCTGCCGGATATCAAGGTCACCGACCGTTCGATGATCTGGAACTCCGACCTCGTCGAGACACTGGAGCTGGAAAACCTGATGGCAAACGCCATCACCACGGTCTACGGTGCCGAAGCGCGCAAGGAGAGCCGCGGCTCGCATGCCCGCGAAGACTATGTCGACGGCCCCTTCGCCGGCCGCGACGACGTCAACTGGCGCAAGCACACTTTGTCCTGGGTAAACGAGGCGGGCGACGTGTCGCTCGACTATCGCCCGGTGCACACCGACCTCATCGCGGACGGGATCGATCCCCAAAAGATCGCGCCCAAAGCCCGCGTGTATTGATCCCGAGGAGAACAGGACATGGTTGAACTCGCTCTCCCGAAAAACTCGCAGATGACCGAAGGCAAGGTCTGGCCGAAGCCGGCCGGTGCCACGAACACCCGCGAGTTCCGCATCTACCGCTGGAACCCGGACGACGGGAAGAACCCGTCGATCGACACCTTCACCATCGACGTCGACGATTGCGGCCCGATGGTGCTGGATGCGCTGCTCTACATCAAGAACAAGATCGACCCGACGCTGACGCTGCGCCGCTCCTGCCGTGAAGGCATCTGCGGCTCCTGCGCCATGAACATCGACGGCACCAACACGCTCGCCTGCACCAAGGGCATGGACGAGGTGAAGGGTACGGTAAAGGTCTATCCGCTGCCGCATATGCCTGTCGTGAAGGATCTTATTCCAGACCTCACCAACTTCTACGCCCAGCACCGTTCGATCGAGCCGTGGCTCAAGACCGTGTCGCCGACGCCGGCCAAGGAATGGAAGCAGAGCCACGACGATCGCCAGAAGCTCGACGGCCTCTACGAGTGCATTCTGTGCGCCTGCTGCTCGACCTCCTGTCCGAGCTATTGGTGGAACGGCGACCGCTATCTTGGCCCGGCCGTCCTCCTCCAGGCCTATCGCTGGCTGATCGACAGCCGCGACGAAGCCACGGGCGAGCGCCTCGACAATTTGGAAGATCCCTTCCGCCTCTACCGCTGCCACACCATCATGAACTGCGCCCAGGCCTGCCCGAAGGGGCTGAACCCGGCCAAGGCCATCGGCGAAATCAAGAAGATGATGGTCGAGCGCCGTCTCTGACCTACATATTCGGCATTCACGAAACGTGAGAAGGCGGCTCGAACAATCGGGCCGTTTCGTCTTGATTCGTGTGGGCGATTCACGTTAATTCGGCGAGAAATGCTGCAGGGCAGCAGTATCGGGCAGATATTGGGAGTTTCGACATGCGGATTGTACATGTAGCAGGCGGACTGATGATGGCGCTTGCTCTGGCGGGTTGCCAGCGGACCTCGTCGATGGACAGCGTCAATACGCAGCAGAACATCCAGCCGCTGGAAGCGCAGCCGATCGGTACTGTTTCTTCGAGTCAGCTGCCTGATCCGACGACCGATACCTCCGGCCAGTTCCCCGAAAAGCCGACGACCGACACGGCGATGGCGACGGGCACTGGTGTTGCCGGTGATGCGGCCGCTTCGGCAGCGGGTCTCGAGGTCAAGAAGGAAGCCATGGTCGGCAACTGGCGTGTCGCGAGCGGCCCGTCCTCCTGCGACATGTTCCTGACGCTGACCAATCTCGGTGGCGGTTCGCGTGGCGGTACGCGCGGTTGCGCGGGCGAGCTGACGGCGATGGGCTCCTGGGAAGTGGCGGGCAAGCAGGTCGTGCTGAAGGACCGCAACGGCAGCCCGATCGCGCGTCTTTACAAGACGGCCGATTCCCAGTTCAACGGTACGACCAATTCGGGTCAGCCCGTCAGCCTCTCGCGTTGATCCGCATTTTCATACGACACGGATAAAAGCCGTCCATGGGCAAGAACTGGGACAGCGGGTCGACGCATCCGGACAAGGGCGTCTCGGATAGGCTGCAGGCCCTTGTCGCCAGTGGAGACTTGACGCCGGACCTGGCGCAGAAGGCGATGGCGGCGCGTTTCGACCGTCTGCTCGTCGATCTTCATGCCCAGCGCCCGGCGCGCAAATCAAGCGCGCTCGGCTGGCTCTTCGCCTCCCGCAAGCCCGAAAGCGTCAGCGCCCCGAAGGGTCTCTATCTCTATGGCGGCGTCGGGCGCGGCAAGACCATGCTCATGGACATGTTCTTCGAGCAGGCGCGGGTGAAGCGCAAGCGGCGGGCGCATTTCCATGAATTCATGGCCGATGTGCATGACCGCATCCACAAGCATCGCCAAAGGCTGAAGGCCGGTGAGACCAAGCAGGCAGATCCCGTGCCGCCGGTCGCCGAAAGCCTTGTCGAGGAGGCGCGGCTCCTCTGCTTCGACGAGTTTTCCGTAACCGATATCGCCGATGCGATGATCCTGTCGCGCCTCTTCGGCGAGCTTTTCCAGCGCGGCTGCATCCTTGTCGCGACATCGAATGTCGAGCCCGACAACCTCTACAGGGACGGGCTCAACCGCGGCCTCTTCCTGCCCTTCGTCGACCTGCTCAAGAAGTATGTCGAGATCGTGCCGCTGGATTCCTTGACGGACTATCGCATGGAAAAGGACAGCGGCCTGCCGGTCTTCCGCCATCCACTGGGCGATGAGGCCGACATGGCCATGAATGCCGCTTGGCTGCGCGAGACTTCGGGCATGGCCGCCGCTCCGGCAACCATTTCTTTCCGGGGGCGCACCATTGCCGTGCCGCGGGCGGCGGGACGCATCGCGCGCTTTTCCTTCACGGATCTCTGCGAAAAGCCGCTCGGCGCGGCCGACTATCTCGAAATCCTGGCGCATTACGACACGTTGTTCGTCGACCATGTTCCCTTGCTCGGGGCGGAGAAACGCAACGAGACGAAGCGCTTCATCAATCTCGTCGACACGATTTACGACCATCGCGCGCGGCTTTTCGCATCGGCTGCGGCAGCGCCCGAAAACCTGCTCGTCACGCGCAAGGGCACCGAAGGCTTCGAATTCGATCGGACAGTGTCGCGCCTCATCGAGATCCGCAGCACGGAATATCTGGCGGACCACAAGGCCCGTTACAGCAAAGACGTGACGGAAGCATGACGGATTTTCTTACGTTTACGTAAGATTTTTTGCATCTAACCGATTGAAAAACTTCAGTCCAAAAGTATGTGTTGAAATTTTAACCTTAGAAGCGTAAGCCCTTGCGCCGAAAGGTCCTGCAATTGCGACATTCGGGGCCTGTTGATCGGAGCAAAGGAAGCTTTCATGGCCCGCAAGAAGATCGCACTTATTGGTTCTGGAATGATCGGTGGCACGCTGGCGCATCTCGCCGGCCTGAAGGAACTGGGCGACATCGTCCTCTTCGACATCGCCGACGGCATTCCGCAGGGTAAGGGCCTCGACATCGCCCAGTCCTCGCCGGTCGAAGGTTTCAATGCCTCGCTGACGGGTGCAAGCGACTACGCCGCAATCGAAGGCGCCGATGTCTGCATCGTCACCGCCGGTGTTGCCCGCAAGCCCGGCATGAGCCGCGATGATCTGCTCGGCATCAACCTCAAGGTCATGGAACAGGTCGGCGCCGGCATCAAGAAATATGCCCCGAACGCCTTCGTCATCTGCATCACCAACCCGCTCGACGCGATGGTCTGGGCGCTGCAGAAGTTCTCCGGCCTGCCGAAGAACATGGTCGTCGGCATGGCCGGCGTGCTGGACTCGGCCCGTTTCCGCCTCTTCCTCTCCGAAGAATTCAAGGTCTCCGTCCAGGACGTCACCGCCTTCGTTCTCGGCGGCCACGGCGACACGATGGTGCCGCTCGCCCGCTACTCGACCGTCGGCGGCATTCCGCTGACCGACCTCGTCAAGATGGGCTGGGTCACCAAGGAACGCCTCGAAGAAATCATCCAGCGCACCCGTGACGGCGGCGCCGAAATCGTCGGCCTGCTCAAGACCGGCTCGGCCTATTACGCACCGGCCGCTTCGGCGATCGAAATGGCCGAATCCTTCCTCAAGGACAAGAAGCGCGTGCTGCCTTGCGCTGCCTATCTTTCCGGCCAGTACGGCGTGAAGGACATGTATGTCGGCGTGCCCACCATCATCGGCGAAGGTGGTGTCGAGCGCATCATCGAGGTCGAGTTCAACAAGGCCGAACAGGAAGCTTTTGAGAAGTCGGTTGGTGCCGTTGCGGGTCTTTGCGAAGCCTGCATCAACATCGCGCCTTCGCTGAAGTAATCCGGTATCAGGATAGGATTCCCCTATGAACATTCATGAATATCAGGGCAAGGCTCTGCTGAAGAGCTTTGGCGCCCCGGTCGCCGAGGGCGTTGCCATCTTCTCCGCCGACGAGGCGGAAGCGGCTGCGAAGTCGCTTCCCGGCCCGCTCTACGTGGTCAAGAGCCAGATCCACGCCGGCGGCCGCGGCAAGGGCAAGTTCAAGGAACTCGGCCCCGACGCCAAGGGTGGCGTGCGCCTCGCCTTCTCGATCGAGGAAGCCAAGGCCCACGCCAAGGAAATGCTCGGCAACACGCTGGTCACCGCGCAGACCGGCCCGGCCGGCAAGCAGGTGAACCGCCTCTATATCGAGGATGGCGCCGACATCGACCGTGAACTCTACCTGTCGCTGCTCGTCGACCGCTCCGTCGGCCAGGTTGCCTTCGTCGTTTCGACCGAAGGCGGCATGGACATCGAGGCTGTCGCCCACGACACGCCGGAAAAGATCCTCACCGTCGCGATCAACCCGGAAGCCGGCGTTACCGCCGACGACCTGGCGAAGCTCACCTCGGCCCTGAAGCTTGAAGGCGAAGCCAAGGCTGACGCCGAAAAGCTCTTCCCGATCCTCTACAAGGCCTTTGTCGAGAAGGACATGAGCCTGCTCGAGATCAACCCGCTGATCGTCATGAAGAACGGCCGCATGCGCGTTCTCGACGCCAAGGTCTCGTTCGACGGCAACGCGCTGTTCCGCCACGACGACATCAAGGCGCTGCGCGACGAAACCGAAGAAGACGCCAAGGAAATCGAGGCCTCCAAGTGGGATCTCGCCTATGTGGCGCTCGACGGCAACATCGGCTGTATGGTCAACGGTGCCGGCCTCGCCATGGCGACGATGGACATCATCAAGCTGTACGGCAAGGAGCCGGCGAACTTCTGCGACGTCGGTGGTGGTGCCGGCAAGGAGAAGGTCGCTGCGGCCTTCAAGATCATCACGGCCGACCCGAAGGTCGAGGGCATCCTCGTCAACATCTTCGGCGGCATCATGAAGTGCGATGTCATCGCTGAAGGCGTCGTCGCAGCGGTGCAGGAAGTGGGCCTCAAGGTTCCGCTGGTCGTTCGTCTCGAAGGCACGAATGTCGAACTTGGCAAGAAGATCCTGAACGAATCGGGCCTGGCGATCACCGCCGCCGACGATCTGGACGATGCTGCCAAGAAGATCGTTGCCGCGATCAACGGCTAATTGAAGGACCTGACCTCATGTCGATTCTCGTCAACAAGAACACCAAGGTCCTCGTTCAGGGCCTGACCGGCAAGACCGGTACTTTCCACACCGAGCAGGCGCTCGCCTATTACGGCACGCAGATGGTCGGCGGCATCCATCCGAAGAAGGGCGGCGAAACCTGGAGCGGCTCGAAGGGCGAAAGCCTGCCGATCTTCGCCTCGGTTGCCGAAGCCAAGGAAAAGACCGGTGCGGACGCTTCCGTGATCTACGTTCCGCCGGCAGGTGCTGCGGACGCCATCATCGAGGCGATCGAAGCGGAAATCCCCTTCATCACCTGCATCACCGAAGGCATCCCGGTTGCCGACATGGTGCGCGTCAAGGCTCGCCTCGACCGCTCCTCCTCGCGCCTGCTCGGCCCGAACTGCCCGGGCATCCTGACGCCGGAAGAATGCAAGATCGGCATCATGCCGGGCTCGATCTTCCGCAAGGGTTCGGTCGGTATTGTTTCGCGCTCCGGCACGCTTACCTATGAAGCCGTCTTCCAGACCTCCAACGAAGGCCTCGGCCAGACGACGGCTGTCGGCATCGGCGGCGACCCGGTCAAGGGCACCGAATTCATCGACGTGCTGGAGATGTTCCTGGCGGACGACGCCACGACCTCCATCATCATGATCGGCGAAATCGGCGGCTCGGCTGAAGAAGATGCGGCGCAGTTCCTCATCGACGAAGCCAAGAAGGGCCGCAAGAAGCCGATGGCCGGCTTCATCGCGGGCCGCACCGCACCGAAGGGCCGCACCATGGGCCACGCCGGCGCTGTCGTTTCCGGCGGCAAGGGCGACGCGGAATCCAAGATTTCCGCGATGGAAGCCGCGGGCATCCGCGTCTCGCCGTCGCCGGCACGCCTTGGCAAGACGCTGGTCGAAGTCCTGAAGGGCTGAGACATCAGAACTGGATGGGCCGGCTGAAAATGCCGGCCGGTCCGTCTCTTCCCGGCGCGGTGCGGACAGGCACGCGACGGGTGGCAAGCCGGGAAAGCCCGGTCAACACGATCGTTCGGGAGGCGGGTGCTACGCCCGCGAAACACCATGGCACGACTAGACGCCAACGAACAATTTCTCGCCACGTCCTTCCTCGACGGCGCGAACGCAGCCTATATCGAACAGCTCTACGCGAAGTACGAGGCGGACCCCGCTTCCGTCGGCGAAGAGTGGCAGGCCTTCTTCAAGGCCCTCGAAGACCAGCCCTCTGACATTGTGAAGGCCGCCAAGGGCGCCTCGTGGCAGCGGGCGAACTGGCCGATCGTCGCCAATGGCGAACTCGTCTCGGCGCTCGACGGCAACTGGGGCGTCGTCGAGAAGGTGCTTGAGAAGAAGGTCCAGGCAAAGGCGGAAACCGTTGCCGCCAAGACCGGTGCGCCGGTCAACCAGGCCGACGTCAACCAGGCGACGCGCGACAGCGTGCGCGCCATCATGATGATCCGCGCCTACCGCGCCCGCGGCCACCTGCACGCCAAGCTCGACCCGCTCGGCATTGCCGCACCCGTCGAGGACTATCACGAGCTGTCGCCGTCGAACTACGGTTTCACCGATGCCGACCTCGACCGCAAGATCTTCATCGACAACGTGCTCGGCCTCGAATATGCGAGCATTCGCGAAATGGTCGAAATCCTCGAGCGCACCTATTGCTCGACGATCGGCGTCGAGTTCATGCACATCTCCAACCCGGAAGAGAAGGGCTGGATCCAGGAACGCATCGAAGGCCCGGACAAGGGCGTCGACTTCACGCCGGAAGGCAAGAAGGCGATCCTGCAGAAGCTGATCGAGGCGGAAGGCTTCGAACAGTTCATCGACGTCAAGTACAAGGGCACCAAGCGCTTCGGCCTCGATGGCGGCGAAGCGCTGATCCCGGCGCTCGAACAGATCATCAAGCGCGGCGGCCAGCTCGGCCTCAAGGAAATCGTGCTCGGCATGGCCCACCGCGGCCGCCTCAACGTTCTGACGAACGTGATGGCGAAGCCCCACCGCGCCGTCTTCCACGAGTTCAAGGGCGGCTCCTACGCGCCGGACGAAGTGGAAGGCTCGGGCGACGTGAAGTACCACCTCGGTGCCTCCTCGGACCGCGAGTTCGACGGCAACAAGGTGCATCTGTCGCTCACCGCCAACCCCTCGCACCTCGAAATCGTCAACCCGGTCGTCATGGGCAAGGCACGCGCCAAGCAGGACCAGATGGCGAAGATCTTCGAGGGCGACATCATTCCGTTGTCCGAGCGGGCCCAGGTCATGCCGCTGCTGCTGCACGGCGATGCGGCCTTTGCCGGCCAGGGTGTCACGGCTGAAATCCTCGGCCTGTCGGGCCTGCGCGGCCATCGCGTCGCCGGCACGGTTCACGTGATCATCAACAACCAGATCGGCTTCACCACCAATCCGGCCTTCTCGCGCTCCTCGCCCTATCCGTCGGATGTCGCGAAGATGATCGAGGCGCCGATCTTCCATATCAACGGCGACGATCCGGAAGCGGTGACCTACGCTGCGAAGATCGCCACCGAATTCCGGATGAAGTTCCACAAGCCGGTCGTGCTCGACATCTTCTGCTACCGCCGCTTCGGCCACAACGAAGGCGACGAGCCGGCGTTCACCCAGCCGAAGATGTACAAGGCGATCCGCGCGCACAAGACCGTGGTCAGCCTCTATGGTTCGCGCCTCGTTGCCGAGGGTGTGATCAGCGAAGGCGAATTCGAGAAGATGAAGGCCGACTGGCGTGCCAGCCTCGAACAGGAATTCGAGGCCGGCCAGTCCTACAAGCCGAACAAGGCCGACTGGCTGGACGGTGTGTGGTCGGGCCTGCGCTCGGCCGACAACCAGGACGAACAGCGTCGCGGCAAGACATCCGTGCCGATGAAGCAGCTGAAGGAAATCGGCCGCAAGATCTCGACGATCCCGGAAGGCTTCCGCGCCCACAAGACCATTCAGCGGTTCATGGACAACCGCATGCAGATGGTCGAGACGGGCGAAGGCATCGACTGGGCAATGGCCGAGGCGCTCGCTTTCGGCACGCTCTGCGTCGAGGGCACGAAGATCCGCCTGTCCGGCCAGGACTGCGAACGCGGCACCTTCTCGCAGCGCCATTCTGTGCTCTACGATCAGGAGACCGAAGACCGTTACATCCCGCTCGCCAACCTCGCGCCGACCCAGGCCCGCTACGAGGTCATCAACTCGATGCTCTCGGAAGAGGCCGTGCTCGGTTTCGAATACGGCTACTCGCTGGCCCGTCCGAACGCGCTGACGCTGTGGGAAGCCCAGTTCGGCGACTTCGCCAACGGTGCGCAGGTCGTCTTCGACCAGTTCATTTCGTCGGGCGAACGCAAGTGGCTGCGCATGTCGGGTCTCGTCTGCCTGCTGCCGCACGGCTATGAGGGCCAGGGTCCGGAGCACTCCTCCGCCCGCCTCGAACGCTGGCTGCAGATGTGCGCCGAAGACAACATGCAGGTCGCCAACGTCACGACGCCGGCGAACTACTTCCACATCCTGCGCCGCCAGGTGAAGCGCGACTTCCGCAAGCCGCTGATCATGATGACGCCGAAGTCGCTGCTGCGCCACAAGCGCGCGGTCTCCTCGCTGTCGGAAATGGCGGGCGAAAGCTCGTTCCACCGCCTGCTGTGGGACGACGCGGAGGTCATCAAGGACGGCCCGATCAAGCTGCAGAAGGACGCGAAGATCCGTCGCGTCGTGATGTGCTCGGGCAAGGTCTATTACGACCTGCTGGAAGAGCGCGAAAAGCGCGGCATCGACGACGTCTACCTGCTGCGCCTGGAACAGCTCTATCCGTTCCCGGCCAAGGCGCTGATCAACGAGCTGTCGCGCTTCCGCAATGCCGAGATGGTGTGGTGCCAGGAAGAGCCCAAGAACATGGGCGGCTGGGCCTTCATCGACCCCTATCTCGAATGGGTGCTTGCCCATATCGACGCCAAGTACCAGCGCGTGCGCTACACCGGCCGTCCGGCCGCAGCCTCGCCGGCAACGGGCCTGATGTCCAAGCACCTCGCGCAGCTCGCTGCCTTCCTTGAGGACGCACTGGGCGGTTGATCCGCCCAGTTCCCCGCACCCGCGACAACGAAATCAAGAACGGAACACACTCATGGCTACCGAAATCCGCGTCCCGACTTTGGGCGAATCCGTCAGCGAAGCCACCGTCGGCACCTGGTTCAAGAAGGTCGGCGACGTCATCAAGGCAGACGAGCCGCTCTGTGAGCTCGAAACCGACAAGGTGACGATCGAAGTGCCCGCACCGGCCGCCGGCGTCCTGTCGGAAATTGTTGCGAATGCCGGCGACACCGTCGCCCCGGGCGGCCTGCTCGGCCAGATCTCCGAAGGCGCTTCTGCCGCTCCGGCTGCCGCCGAAAAGG
Organism: Shinella sp. CPCC 101442; assembly: GCF_024704725.1. Taxonomy (GTDB): domain Bacteria; phylum Pseudomonadota; class Alphaproteobacteria; order Rhizobiales; family Rhizobiaceae; genus Shinella. The sequence continues at coordinate 284,255 of NZ_JALIQS010000006.1, forward strand.
TCGAGAAGGTTGCGGCCGCCCCGGCTGCCGAAGCCAAGCCGGCCGCTGCTGCGTCTTCCATGCCGCCGGCCCCGTCCGCTGCAAAGCTGCTTGCCGAAAACAACGTCTCGGCCGATCAGGTTGACGGTTCCGGCAAGCGCGGCCAGGTGCTGAAGGGCGACGTGATCGCCGCCGTTGCCAAGGGCATCACGGCAACCCCTGCTGCCGCCGCCGAGCCGGTCAAGGTTGTCGCCCGTGCGGCATCTTCCGAAGCCGATGCGCCGCGCGAAGAGCGCGTGAAGATGACGCGCCTGCGCCAGACGATCGCCAAGCGCCTCAAGGACGCGCAGAACACCGCAGCCATGCTCACCACCTACAACGAGGTGGACATGTCGGCCGTGATGGACCTGCGCAACCGCTACAAGGACCTGTTCGAGAAGAAGCACGGCGTGAAGCTCGGCTTCATGGGCTTCTTCACCAAGGCCGTGACCCACGCGCTGAAGGAACTGCCGGCGGTCAACGCCGAGATCGACGGCACCGACATCATTTACAAGAACTACTGCCACATCGGCGTCGCCGTCGGCACCGACAAGGGCCTCGTCGTTCCGGTCGTGCGCGATGCCGACCAGATGTCGATTGCCGAAATCGAAAAGGACATCGGCCGTCTCGGCAAGCTCGCCCGTGACGGTGCGCTCTCCATGGCCGACATGCAGGGCGGCACGTTCACCATCTCGAACGGCGGCGTCTACGGTTCGCTGATGTCCTCGCCGATCCTCAACGCCCCGCAGTCCGGCATCCTCGGCATGCACAAGATCCAGGAACGCCCGGTCGTTGTCGGCGGCCAGATCGTCATCCGCCCGATGATGTATCTCGCCCTCTCCTATGACCACCGCATGGTCGACGGCAAGGAAGCGGTTACCTTCCTGGTCCGCGTCAAGGACAGCCTGGAAGATCCGGAACGCCTCGTTCTCGATCTGTAAGGGAGGTCCCTATGGAGGCGGCAGCGTCTGCATCTTCGCCGATGCTCGTGCTTCTTGCACTGAGCGTGGCGCTGCTCGTCTTCCATATCGGGCTCCAGGGCATGCTCTCCACGAGGGAGCTTGGCTCCGCCTGGAACGCCGGCCCGCGCGATGGCGCGCGGGAGCCGACAGGCAAGCTTGCCGGACGCGCCGCCCGCGCGTCGGCGAATTTTCGGGAAACCTATCCTGCCTTCGTCGCTCTCGCGCTGGCGCTTGCCATCGCGGGCGACCCGGCAGGTTGGGGCCTCATCGGGGCGTGGCTGTGGTTCGTTGCCCGGCTCGTCTATATCCCGCTCTATCTCGCAGGCATCCCCTATATCCGTTCGATCGTCTGGCTCGTCGCGCTGGCGGGTCTCGCGGTCATGGCGGGTGTGGTCGTTCTCTAGGAGGCTGGCATGGCATTCACCAATGTTCCCCCGCTTCAGCCGCATATCTGCGTGAAGGGCGGCCTGGAAGCGATCGCCTTCTACGAAAAGGCGCTCGGCGCTGAAAAAACGTTCCATCAGCTTGCCGAAGATGGCAGGCGCGTCATGCATGCCAATCTCGCCATCTATGGCGGCGAGGTGATGCTGCACGACGAGTTCCCGGAATTCGAGATGGCCGTCAGCGCGCCGACGACGGTCGGCGGCACGAGCTTTGCCATCAGCATTAACCTGGCCGACCCGTCCGCCGTCGATGTGGCCTTCGCCAAGGCGGTGGATGCCGGCGCCCATGGTCTGATGCCGCCCGCCGATGTGTTCTGGGGCGCCCGCTACGCCCGCATCACCGATCCCTTCGGCCATATCTGGGCCTTCAACGCGCCCCTGGAGAGACAATGAGCAGCTATTTTCTGGAACTCGCCTCGCTGATGGCGATCTTCTCCTTTGCCATCGTCTCGCCGGGTGCCGACCTTGCCATGGTCATGCGCCAGTCGATCGTGCATGGGCGCCGTTCGGCGATCATCACGTCCTTCGGCGTGGGCACCTCGCTGATGTTCCACGTCACCTATACGATCCTTGGCCTCGGCCTCATCATTTCCCAGTCGATCTACCTGTTCAATATCGTGAAGTGGTGCGGTGTCGCCTACCTCATCTATATCGGCATCAAGGCCTTGCGTGCCGGCAAGACGGACATGTCCGTCGAGACGGTGAAGGGCAACGAGGACGGCAAGGGCGAGCAGTCGGCGCTGCGCGCCTTCGGCCTCGGTTTCCTCGCCAATGCGCTGAACCCCAAGCCGGTCTTCTTCTTCCTGTCGATCTTTTCGACCGTCGTCAGTGCCCACACGCCGATTGCCATCAAGTTCGGCTATGGCCTTGTCATGGCGTCCTGCCTGATCGCCTGGTTCGTCGGTGTCTCGCTGTTCATGACGACGCCGCGCATGCGGGCGGCGTTTTCCCGTGCCAGCCAGTGGATCGACCGCGCCAGCGGTCTCGTCTTCATCGCGCTCGGCATCAAGCTCGCCACGGAAAAGGCCCACTGAGCATGCGCACCGCCCTCGTTTTCCTCGGTCTCGTTGCCGCGACCACCGCTTCCGCGGCGGAGTGCCGGCAGGACCGCGCGATCTATGCGGATCGCGACGGGGGCTATGAGCTGACCTTCGAGCCGGTCGGGTCGAGTGCAGCGGCAACCAGCCATCATTTCAAGCTGAAGGTTCTTTCGAGCAAGACCGTTCTCGACGGCATCGTCATGCCCGGTGACGACCCGGTCCGTTCCAATGGCATGGTCATGCACAATTGCCCGGAAGGCGACGTGACCGGCGAGGAGATCGCCGCCTGCACCGTCTGGGAAGGCGTGATCTACGTGCTCGATGGCGCCGGTGATGCCGCCGTCCTGCCGGAGGAAGGCGCCAAGGCCGCCGAAACGCTGCTGCTGGCCGGCTTCGGACCGTCGCTGCGCTATTCGACGCTGTGGGATGAGAGCAAGGCCAAGGTCGCGCCGTGGGACGTGTTCAAGCGGAAGGGATGCGCCGCATGACGGAAGCGCCCGTTCTTCTCGTCACCGGCGGGAGCCGCGGCATTGGCGCGAGTGTCTGCCGCATGGCAGGCGCTGCCGGCTGGCAGGTTGCGGTGAACTACGTCTCCAACCTCGACGCGGCCGAGGCGATCGTCGCGCAGATCCATGCGCTGGGCGGCTCGGCGATTGCCGTTCAGGGCGATGTCGGCAGCGAGCTCGGCCTTGCCTCGATCTTTTCGGCGATCGACGGCACCTTCGGCCGGCTCGACGGGCTGGTCAACAATGCCGGCATCGTCGCCCTGCCGCAGCGTCTCGACGAGATGTCCGCCGAGCGGCTGGAGCGCATGTTCGCCGTCAACGTCATGGGCTCGATCCGCTGCGCACAGGAGGCCGTACGGCGCATGTCGACGCTGCATGGCGGCAAGGGCGGTTCGATCGTCAACATTTCCTCGGTGGCGGCCCAGCTCGGCTCGGCCGGGCAATATATCGATTATGCCGCGAGCAAGGGCGCGATCGAGAGCTTTACCATCGGGCTTGCCCGCGAAGTGGCGCTGGAAGGCATCCGCGTCAATCTCGTGCGCCCCGGCATCATCGACACCGACATCCACGCTTCCGGTGGCCTGCCGGAGCGGGCGCGCGACATTGCCTCGCTCATTCCGATGCAGCGGCCGGGTACGGCCGATGAAGTCGCCCATTCGATTCTCTATCTTCTCTCCGATGCGGCATCCTATGTGACGGGTGCCGCCCTCAACGTCAGCGGCGGCCGCTAGGCCCCCGCGCAGGAAGGACTTGTCATGGCATATGATCTCATCGTTATCGGTTCCGGCCCCGGCGGCTATGTCTGCGCCATAAAGTCGGCCCAGCTCGGCCTGAAGGTCGCGGTCGTCGAAAAGCGAGCGACCTACGGCGGCACCTGCCTCAATGTCGGCTGCATCCCGTCGAAGGCGCTGCTGCATGCGTCGGAGACCTACAGCCATGCCGCCCATGGCATGGAAGCACTCGGCATTGACGGCGTGAAGCCGACCCTCAACCTGCCGAAGATGATGGCGCACAAGGATGCGACCGTGAAGTCGAACGTCGACGGCGTCGCCTTCCTGTTCAAGAAGAACAAGATCGACGGCATCCAGGGCACCGGCAAGGTGATGGGCGCGGGCAAGGTCTCCGTCACCAACGACAAGGGTGAAGAGCAGGTCCTGGAGACGAAGAACATCGTCATCGCCACCGGCTCCGACGTCGCGGGCATTCCGGGCGTACCGGTCGATATCGACGAGACGATCATCGTCTCCTCCACCGGCGGCATCGCGCTCGAAAAAGTGCCGGGTCATCTCATAGTCGTCGGCGGCGGCGTGATCGGCCTCGAACTCGGCTCGGTCTGGGCGCGCCTCGGTGCCAAGGTGACGGTGGTCGAATATCTCGACACGATCCTCGGCGGCATGGACGGCGATGTCTCCAAGCAGTTCCAGCGCATGCTCGCCAAGCAGGGCATGGAGTTCAAGCTCGGCGCCAAGGTAACGGGTGTGGAAAAGGCAGGTTCGGGCGCCAAGGTGACGTTCGAGCCGGTCAAGGGCGGCGATGCCGTGACGATCGAGGCAGACGTCGTTCTGATCGCCACCGGCCGCAAGCCTTACACAGAAGGTCTCGGCCTCAAGGAAGCCGGTGTTGCGCTCGACAACCGCGGCCGCGTCGAGATCGACAATCACTTCCAGACCAACGTTCCCGGCATCTATGCGCTGGGTGACGTGGTGCGCGGTCCGATGCTCGCCCACAAGGCGGAAGACGAGGGTGTTGCCGTTGCCGAAATCCTCACCGGCCAGGCCGGACATGTGAACTATGACGTCATCCCGGGCGTCGTCTACACCCAGCCGGAAGTCGCCTCCGTCGGCAAGACGGAAGAGGAGCTGAAGGCTGCGGGCATCGCCTACAAGACCGGAAAGTTCCCCTTTACGGCAAACGGCCGCGCCCGCGCCATGCTGGCGACCGACGGCTTCGTCAAGGTGCTGGCCGACAAGGAGACCGACCGCGTGCTCGGCGTGCACATCGTCGGCTTCGGCGCCGGCGAGATGATCCACGAGGCGGCCGTGCTGATGGAGTTCGGCGGCTCGTCGGAAGACCTCGGTCGCACCTGCCATGCGCACCCGACCATGTCGGAAGCCGTCAAGGAAGCCGCACTCGCGACCTTCTTCAAGCCGATCCATATGTGATCGCCTCAGGCGGCTGCGACAACCGGCCGCCTGTCCTCGCCCGCCGAACGGGGGCACCATGAAAGCCACAAAGGATGGCCTTCATGTCCCCCGTATCGAGACCCGTCTCGCTCCCGCATCCACTTCTTCCATCTGCCGACTGGGCGGATCGTTTTACGCTTGGCCTGCCCGTCGACAACCTCACGGCGCGCGAGGCGGCCCGGCTGGCGCTGGAGCACCCGCCGGGCTGGGTGCGCCGGCTGATGGTGCTGCGCAATGCGCTCGTCGCGCCCTTCGGGCTGAAGGGGGCGGCGGAGCAGGTGAAGACATCGGAAACGGAGATCGGCGGCTTTCCGGTGGTGAGTGCGACCGACGACCGGGTCGTGCTCGGCTTCGACGACCGGCATCTGGATTTCCGCATCGTCATCGACGTGATGGCGGACCGTCCGTCCGGCCAGACCCTGAGCGTCATGACGCTCGTCCAGCGCAACAATCTGCTCGGCCGGCTCTATCTCGCCGCCGTCATGCCGTTCCACAAGCTGATCGTTCGCACCATGCTGTCGGGCATCGGACGGCAGGCGATGAAGCTCAATTCACGGCGGTGACGGTAAAGCCGTTTTTGCGCAGCAGCTCCACCACGCCTTCGGGGCCGGGAAGATGCAATGCGCCGACGGCCATGAACACGTTGCCGTCGTTGAGGATCGGCGTCGCGCGCTCGGCCATGACGTGGTTGCGGTCGACGATGATCCGCTGTTCGAAATCGGCATAGCCCTTTGCATTGTCGTCTTCGGGTGCGGCGGCGCGCATCATCGGCATGATCATGCCGGTATCGCCGGCAAGATAAAGCTGGCTCATCGTCTCGATGACGTCCTTCAGCGTGTCGCCGAGTTCCAGCGTCTGCACGAGGCCCTGGATCTGCGGTTCGAGCGGCAGGGAATCAAGGGCGGAAATCTGCTCGATCAGCGTTTCAAGGCCCTTCAGAGCCTTGCCGTCAGCAAGCGCGTTCTTGGCGAGCTGCTGGTCGAGGAAGGCGGCGCCTGCGGTCTTGCGGGCGATTTCGCAGGCGGGCAGGGCGACGAAGCTCGCGATCATCCATGGCTTCATGCGGCCGACGGCGGAAAGGGCGAGGCCGCGGCTCTTCAAGCCCTCTGCGAGCGTTTCCGCATCCTCCTTGTCGAGGAAGTCGGTGATCGATTTCCCGTCGGTGAACATGATGAGGTCGGGACGGGCCATCATCGCGGCTCCCGCCTTTTTCTCGTCGGTGATCTCGTCCGATTCCACGATGACCGTCGCGGCTTGCGCATAGGCGGCGCGGGCGGCGTCCGGCATGGCGAGCACGCGCGGGTCCGTCACATGCATGGTGCCGAGCAGCCAGGAGGTGGGCTTGCCGTCCTTTTCGATCTTCCAGAGGATACCCTTGCCGTTCGGCACGGCGTCCGCCTCGGCGCGCAGCTTTGCGAACCCTGCCGGGTCGTCCTTCTCGTATTTCGTCAGCAGATTGTTGCCGCCGCAGGCCGGCAGCTCTTCGGCCCTGGCCGGGGACAGACCGGCAAGCACGATGACGAAGGAGAGAGCGATGACCACATGGAGGACGGCCATGAGCCAGAGGCCGGCATCGGTGAGGCGATCGGCAAGCGCCAATCGGCTCTTGTGAAGAAGGACTGTCATGGTCGAACTCCGTGCATTTTCGGCGAACCCTAGTGCCCTCATCCTCACAATCCCTTAACGGGGTCAGGCTCTTGGGTGGGCACGGTCATAAATTTCCAGCAGCCGCGCCGAATCGACGCCGGTATAGACCTGGGTCGTCGAGAGGCTGGCATGGCCGAGCAGTTCCTGGATCGTGCGGAGGTCTCCACCACCGGCCAAGAGATGGGTGGCAAAGGAGTGGCGCAATGCATGCGGCGTGGCGCTGTCCGGCAGGCCGAGCGCACCGCGCATCTTCTGCATCTCGCGCTGGATGATGGCTGGCTGCAACGGTCCGCCGCGCGCGCCGCGAAAGAGCGGCCTGTCGGCGCCGAGCGGGAAGGGGCAGAGCTTGATGTAGTCCTCCACACCGGTTCGGGCGGGAGCGATCAGCGGCACGATGCGCATCTTGTCGCCCTTGCCGGTGATGCGCAGCGACGTGGGCGTGCCGGCAAAATCGGCCGGCGTCAGCGACAGGGCCTCGGAGATGCGCAGGCCGCATCCGTAGAGCAGCGTGAGCACGGCGGCATTGCGCAGGCGGATCCAGGGTTCCTCGGCCAACTGCTCATGGGCATCGACGACGGCGATGGCCTGGCGATCGGAGAGCGGTTTCGGCAGGGATTTAGGCTGTTTGGGCGAGCGCACGGCGGACGCACCGGCGGCATTGGCGAGGCCCCTGCGCTCGAGATGGCGCAGGAACGAGCGCAGGCCGGCAAGACCGCGGCCGAGCGTGCGCGCCCCCGCGCCATCGCGGCGGCGGGCGGCGAGGAAGCCGCGCAGGTCCGCCGGGCGCAGGTTGCCGATATCCTTGAGGCGGGCGGGGGCGGCGAGATGTCCGGTGAGGAAGGCGAGGAACTGGCGTGTGTCCCGCTCATAGGCGTCCAACGTGTGGCCGGCGAGACGGCGTTCGTCGGCGAGCGATGCCAGCCAGGCCTGGCGCTCGGCCATGAGCGTGGGGTCGGCGATGATGAGAAGTTCGGTCATGTCCTGCCTTCGATGTTCATCGCAGGATCGGCGATTTGCGTTAGGGCTTTGCTAACATTCGCCCCGAGGGTCTGGGCAGACCGGGCCGCCTTCCTCTAGACATGGTGGCCTGTATAGAGAGCGCGTTGTTCACGAAGCCCGGTAAGATCATGCTGCTGCGTTCCATGTCCGCCGAAAACTACCGTTCGCTGCGCTCGATCCGCATGGATCTCGGGCGGGTAAATCTCTTTGTCGGCGAGAACGGTGCGGGCAAGTCCAACCTCTACCGCTCGCTGCAACTGGTTCAGGCGGCGGTGCGCGGGACCTTTGCGCAGGAGATCGCGGCGGAGGGCGGCATGGCCTCGGCGCTGTGGACCGGCAAGCGGCGGGCGAACGATCCGGTGCGCATCCGTCTCGAAACCGAATTGCTCGACGAGGATCGGGCGATCACCTTCCGCTACCGCGTCGAGGCAGGGCTGCGGCCGCCGAAGGCTGCGGCCGGCTTCGCCTTCGAGCCGCAGGTGAAGGCCGAGGAACTGAGCATCGAGACCGGCCGCCGGCCGGTGACGGTCATGAAACGCTCGGGACCAGGCATCATGGTGCGCGACGAAAACGGCCGAATGGCCGAGTATCCGGAACAGGCGATGACCTCGGAAACGGCCATCGCGCTTTTGGGCGATGCCGGACACTACCCCGAGATCGGCACTTTTCGCCGGGCGGTCTCGCAATGGCGCTTCTTCCATGGTTTTCGGTCCGACCGCGATTCGGCGCTGCGCCAGCCCTGCCTTGCCGTCACCGCGCCGCTGCTCGACCAGGACGGCGCGAACATGGCGGCGGTTTTTGCCACGCTGACCTGGACGCGCGAGGATACGATCGATCTCGACCGGGCCGTCGCCGATGCTTTTGGCGGCGCGCGGCTCACCGTGCCGGAACCGGAGGAGTTCGCTTCCTATGGCCTGACCTTCCCGCAGTTTCCGCAGCGCGTCTTCCAGCCGCGCGAGCTTTCCGACGGGCAGATCCGCTTTCTTGCGCTTGCCGCGGCCCTTCTCTCCTATCGCACGCCGCCGTTGATCGCGCTCAACGAACCGGAGGCGAGCCTCCATCCCGACATGCTGCCGCCGCTTGCCGAAATGATCGCGCGGGCGGCGCAGTCGAGCCAGCTCTGGATCGTGACCCATTCCGAGCGGCTGGCGCAGGAGGTGGAAACACGCTGCGGCGTCAGGGCAAAACGCGTCGTGCGCAATGACGGCGCGACCTGGATCGACGGCATGCGGCTGACCGGCGCGATGGATGACGATGACGAATGACCATGACGAATGACGGGGCTGCCATCTTTGCGGTTTTCTTCCCGCGGTCGCGGAGGCATCTTCGCGGGCAATGAGCAGCGATTCGACCAATCTTTTCGGGGACAGGCTTTTCCCGCGCACGGTGCCCGTCATGGTGCCGGTGCCTACACCCGTGCCCTATTCCTATACGGTGCCCGAAGACATGGCCGTCCAGCCCGGCTCCATCGTGCAGGTGCCGCTCGGGCCGCGCCTCGTGCCCGGTGTCGTCTGGGACGGCGGCGATGACGGCAAGGTCGATCCGAAGAAGCTGCGACCGATCGAAAAAGTGTTCGATTGCCCGCCGCTCTCCAAGGAGATGCGCGATTTCCTCGACTGGGTTTCAGCCTATACGGTGACGCCGCCGGGTCTCGTCACCCGCATGGCGCTGCGCGCGCCGACGGCGTTCGATCCTGAACCGATGATCGAGGGCCTGCGTTTTACCGGTCATCGGCCGGAGCGGCTGACGAGCGCACGTGAGCGCGTGCTGGAGATGATCGAGGATGGCGTTCCCTGGACCAAGTCCGGTCTTGCCCATGCGTCGGGCACGTCGACGAGCGTCATCGACGGGCTGATGAAGCAGGGCACGTTCGAAACCGTCTTCCTGCCGCCGCCGCCGGTGGTCGCGGCACCCGATCCGGACTATGCCGCGCCACGGCTCGAAGGGCCGCAGACGGACAGCGCGGCCGAGCTGGTGGAGAGCGTCCAGAAGGGTGTCTTCTCCGTCTCGCTGATCGACGGCATTACCGGTTCGGGCAAGACGGAGGTCTATTTCGAAGCGATCGCCGAGACGCTCAGGCGCGGCAGGCAGGTGCTCATCCTGTTGCCGGAAATCGCGCTGACAGCGAGTTTCCTCGAACGGTTTCACGACCGCTTCGGCGCAAAACCCGCCGAATGGCATTCGGATCTCGCGCCCCGAATGCGCGAACGCGTCTGGCGGCAGGTGACGACGGGGGATGTGCGGGTGGTGGCGGGCGCGCGCTCGGCGCTGTTCCTGCCCTTCGAAAACCTCGGCCTCATCATTGTCGATGAAGAGCATGACCCCGCCTACAAGCAGGAAGACCGCGTCTTCTACAATGCCCGCGACATGGCGGTGGTGCGCGCGCGCATCGGCGATTTTCCGGCCGTGCTCGTTTCGGCGACGCCATCCGTCGAAAGCCGGGTCAACAGCGATGTCGGACGCTACCGCAAGCTGCACCTGCCGACACGCTATGGCGATGCGGCGCTGCCGGACCTGCATCTTGTCGACATGCGCCGCCATCCACCGGCGCGTGGCGGCTTCCTGTCGCCGATCCTGCTGCGCGGCATCCAGCGCACCATCGAGAAGCAGGAGCAGTCGTTGCTCTTCCTTAACAGGCGCGGTTATGCGCCGCTGACGCTCTGCCGGGTTTGCGGTCATCGCTTCCAGTGCCCGCAGTGCTCGAGCTGGCTGGTCGAGCACCGGTTCCGCGGCCAGATCCAGTGCCATCATTGCGGCTATGCCGAGCGCACGCCGGAAGCCTGCCCGGAATGCGGCACCTTCGATCATCTCGCCGCCTGCGGGCCGGGCGTGGAGCGCATCGCGGAAGAGGTTGAGAAGCATTTTCCCGAGGCGCGCACCATCGTGCTCTCTTCCGACCTGATGGGCGTGAAGCGCCTCCGGCTGGAGCTGGAGGCAATCGCGCGGGGCGAGGCGGATATCGTGATCGGCACCCAGCTCGTCGCCAAGGGGCATAATTTCCCGCTGATGTCGCTGGTCGGCGTTGTCGACGCCGATCTCGGCCTTGCCAACGGTGATCCGCGTGCGGCGGAGCGGACCTTCCAGTTGCTTTCGCAGGTGACGGGCCGTGCGGGGCGTTCCGGCCTCAAGAGCCACGGCCTCATCCAGACCTACCAGCCGGCGCATCCGGTGATGCAGGCGATCGTCTCGGGCGATGCGCAGGCTTTTTACGATCGCGAGATCGGCGAGCGGGAAAAGGCCTTGTTGCCGCCGTTCGGCCGGCTCGCCTCGGTCATCGTGTCCGCCGACAGTCGTGCCGAGGCGGAGACGCATGCGCGCGGGCTGCGGCAGGCCGCGCCCCAGGTCTCCGGTATTTCGATCCTCGGGCCGGCGGAGGCGCCGCTTGCGCTCGTGCGCGGCCGCCATCGTTTCCGTCTATTGGTGCATGGCCGTCGCAACAGCGATATGCAGACGTTTCTGCGCACCATGCTCGCCAATGGGCCAAAGGAACGCGCCTCGCTACAGGTGCAGCTCGACATCGACCCACAAAGCTTCCTCTAGGGCGCGTGGTTAACAAAGAACTGTGCGAAGTTTTCCCGTCCGCTTCTGCCAGTCTTGCGGCTGTGCGATAGAGGGCGGCGAGCAGTTCCGGAGAGAGACCCAGATGGAATTCTACATCCCCACCGAGACCGGCGAGTTGCTCGCCTTCTGTGCGGCCATCGTCACGGGGCTTATCGGCCTGTTCGGTCTCTTCGCGCCGGGTATCGCTCTCAAGCTTGCGGGGCTCCAGCCGAAGGACGTCAGTCGTGAAGGTTTCGCCTTCGTGCGGTCGGCTGGCGGCTTCTACGCGGGCCTTGCCATCGTTGCGCTGCTCATGGCGCAGAGCTGGATCTACATGGCGATCGGCGGCGGCTTTGCGCTTGCTGCTTTCGGCCGAATTCTCTCGCTGATGTCGGACGGTTCGTTCAGCGCCAAGAACCTTCTGGTGCTCGTCGTGCAGGTGGTGCTTGCCGCCTTGCCGCTCGGCTATGCCTTCGGCTTCCTCTGAGGGAAAAGCGGCGTTTTCCGCTCCGTCTGCGCCTGAACATAGTTCGCGCAGTCAACTTTTGCTCCGACTGTGGCCGACTTATGGCGCATTCCTGCGTCCGGCGTGTTGCGAGTCCCGGTTTCCTATGCTAGACGAACCGCGAAATTCAGAAAAAACGGGCGAAAACGCCTGTGGGCGCTGAAAATTACAGCAACGATTTCAGGGATTTAGGACCGTAGCCTCGCTACTGCCCTGTTTCTTGAATGAAAAGAAGAGAAGCTTGTGCCCGTGGCAGACACATCCCAGCTCGTTTCCGGTGTTGCAGAAAGATACGCGTCTTCGCTTTTCGACCTCGCGCAGGAAGCTGGCTCCGCTGCCAGCGTCGGCGCCGATCTCGACCGTTTTCAGGCCCTGATCGACGAGAGTGAAGACCTGAAGCGGCTGATCGTCAGCCCCGTCTTCTCCGCCGAAGATCAGACCAAGGCCATTTCCGCCGTTGCCGCCAAGGCCGGCATCACGGGTCTCGTGGCAAACTTCCTCAAGGTGGTTGCGTCGAATCGTCGCCTGTTCGCCGTCCCCGGCATGATCAAGGCGTACCGCATCATCGCGGCCCGCGCCCGCGGCGAAATCACGGCCGATGTCACTTCGGCCCATGCGCTCACCGCAGCGCAGGAAACAGAATTGAAGGCGGCGCTGAAAGGCGTCACCGGCAAAGACGTGACGATTGCCGTCACCGTCGACCCGTCCATTCTCGGTGGCCTGATCGTCAAGGTGGGATCCCGCCAGATCGACACGTCCCTTCGCACCAAACTCTCTACTCTTAAGCTTGCACTGAAAGAGGTCGGCTGATGGATATCCGCGCCGCGGAAATTTCCGCAATTCTCAAAGATCAGATCAAAAATTTCGGCAAAGAGGCGGAAGTCTCGGAAGTCGGCCAGGTGCTTTCCGTCGGTGACGGTATCGCCCGCGTTTACGGCCTCGACAATGTCCAGGCCGGCGAAATGGTCGAGTTCCCCGGTGGCATCCGTGGCATGGCCCTGAACCTGGAAAGCGACAACGTCGGTGTCGTTATCTTCGGTTCAGACCGTGACATCAAGGAAGGCGACACCGTCAAGCGTACCGGCGCCATCGTGGACGTGCCGGTCGGTCCGGAACTGCTCGGCCGCGTCGTCGACGCGCTTGGCAACCCGATCGACGGCAAGGGCCCGATCAATGCCAAGCAGCGCTCGCGCGTTGACGTCAAGGCTCCGGGCATCATCCCGCGCAAGTCGGTGCATGAGCCGATGTCGACCGGCCTCAAGGCCATCGACGCCCTCATCCCGGTCGGCCGCGGCCAGCGCGAGCTGGTCATCGGCGACCGCCAGACCGGCAAGACCGCGATCATCCTGGACGCGATCCTGAACCAGAAGGCGATCCACGACAACGGCCCGGACGCTGAGAAGCTGTACTGCGTCTACGTCGCTATCGGCCAGAAGCGTTCGACGGTTGCCCAGTTCGTTAAGGTTCTCGAAGAGCGTGGCGCTCTGCAGTACTCGATCATCGTTGCTGCGACCGCCTCCGACCCGGCGCCGATGCAGTATCTCGCGCCGTTCGCCGGTTGCGCGATGGGCGAATACTTCCGTGACAACGGCAAGCACGCCCTCATCGGTTACGACGACCTTTCCAAGCAGGCCGTTTCCTACCGCCAGATGTCGCTCCTGCTGCGCCGCCCGCCGGGCCGCGAAGCTTACCCGGGCGACGTTTTCTACCTGCATTCGCGTCTCCTCGAGCGCGCTGCAAAGCTCAACGACGACATGGGCGCTGGCTCGCTGACGGCTCTGCCGGTCATCGAAACCCAGGGTAACGACGTGTCGGCGTTCATCCCGACCAACGTGATCTCGATCACCGACGGCCAGATCTTCCTTGAAACGGACCTGTTCTACCAGGGTATCCGCCCGGCCGTTAACGTCGGTCTGTCGGTATCCCGCGTGGGCTCGGCCGCTCAGATCAAGGCGATGAAGCAGGTCGCCGGCTCGATCAAGGGCGAACTCGCCCAGTACCGCGAAATGGCAGCTTTCGCCCAGTTCGGCTCGGACCTCGACGCCGCAACGCAGCGCCTGCTGAACCGCGGCGCACGCCTGACCGAACTCCTGAAGCAGCCGCAATTCTCGCCGCTGAAGACGGAAGAACAGGTCGCGGTCATCTTCGCGGGCGTCAACGGTTACCTCGACAAGCTTCCGGTCGCTCAGGTCGGCAAGTTCGAGCAGGGCCTGCTGGCGTATATGCGCTCCGAGGGTAAGGCTATCCTCGACGCGATCCGCACGGACAAGTCGATCAGCGATGACACGAAGGGCAAGCTCAAGGCTGCCATCGACGCCTTCGCCAAGACCTTCGGCTGAGGCTGACGGTTCCGTGCCTTCGCGCTGACAAGCGCGAAGGCACCCCGAATTTTGGATTTGACGCATGATCCGCCCCGGAAACAAACCGGGGGCTCGTGTTACAGGACGGAAAACGGATGCCTTCACTTAAGGATCTGAAAAACCGGATCGCCTCCGTCAAGGCGACGCAGAAGATTACCAAGGCGATGAAAATGGTCGCCGCGGCTAAACTTCGGCGTGCCCAGGAAGCGGCCGAGGCCGCCCGGCCCTATTCGCAGCGCATGAGTGCTGTTCTCGCCAATATCGCCCAGGCCGTCGGCCAGGACGACAGCGCGCCGCGTCTGATGACCGGCACGGGCAAGGACCAGGTTCATCTGCTCGTCGTCTGCACGGCCGAACGCGGCCTGTGTGGCGGCTTCAATTCGCAGATTGCGCGTCTCGCGCGTGATCATACCCGCAAGCTTCTGGCGAGCGGCAAGACGGTCAAGATCGTCTGCGTGGGCAAGAAGGGCTTCGATATCCTGCGGCGCGAATTCGCCTCGCTGATCATCGACCGTGTCGATCTGCGCGAAGTCAAGCGCATCGGCTTTACGAATGCAGACCAGGTCGGCCGCAAGGTCATCGGTCTCTTCGAACAGGGCGAATTCGACGTTTGCACGCTGTTCTATTCCGAGTTCAAGTCGGTCATCTCGCAGATTCCGACCGCGCTCCAGCTCATCCCGGCATCCGCTCCCGCGGCTGTTGCCGAGACGACGGGTGCGACGGCGATCTACGACTACGAGCCGGACGCCGGCGCGATCCTCGGCGACCTCATTCCGCGCAACATTTCCGTGCAGATCTTCCGGGCCCTGCTCGAGAACGTCGCCGGCGAAATGGGCGCCAAGATGAGCGCAATGGACAACGCGACCCGCAATGCTGGTGAAATGATCAACAAGTTGACGCTGAACTACAACCGTCAGCGCCAGGCTCAGATCACCAAGGAACTCATCGAAATCATCTCGGGCGCCGAAGCGCTCTAAGGACCAGGACAAAGAGGGTAAGATACATGGCTAAGGCAGCTACCCCGAAGGAAACCGTAGCGGAAAAGAAGCCCGCTGCTCGTAAGCCGGCAGCAAAGACCGCCGCTGCAACGAAGGCTGCCGCACCGGCTGCGTTTGTCGCGACCGGTCGTGTGACGCAGGTCATCGGCGCCGTCGTCGACGTTGCTTTTGACGGCAACCTGCCGCAGATCCTCAACGCGCTGGAAACCGACAACAACGGCAACCGCCTCGTTCTCGAAGTCGCCCAGCACCTCGGTGAAAACACCGTCCGCACGATCGCCATGGACTCGACCGAAGGTCTCGTCCGCGGTCAGCCGGTTGCCGACACGGGCGCCCCGATCACCGTTCCGGTCGGTCCGGAAACGCTCGGCCGCATCATGAACGTCATCGGCGAGCCCGTTGACGAAGCCGGCCCGCTCGTCACCTCCGGCAAGCGCGCCATCCACCAGGATGCGCCGGCCTATGTCGAGCAGTCCACGGAAGCGCAGATTCTCGTGACGGGCATCAAGGTCGTCGACCTTCTCGCGCCCTACGCAAAGGGCGGCAAGATCGGCCTGTTCGGCGGCGCCGGCGTCGGCAAGACCGTTCTCATCATGGAACTGATCAACAACGTCGCCAAGGCGCACGGTGGTTACTCGGTGTTTGCAGGCGTGGGTGAACGCACCCGCGAAGGCAACGACCTTTACCACGAAATGATCGAATCCGGCGTGAACAAGCACGGCGGCGGCGAAGGCTCCAAGGCTGCCCTCGTTTACGGCCAGATGAACGAACCGCCGGGTGCACGCGCACGCGTCGCTCTGACGGGTCTGACGATCGCTGAAGACTTCCGTGACAAGGGCCAGGACGTTCTGTTCTTCGTCGACAACATCTTCCGCTTCACGCAGGCTGGTTCCGAAGTGTCGGCTCTGCTCGGCCGTATCCCGTCGGCCGTGGGCTATCAGCCGACGCTCGCGACCGACATGGGCCAGATGCAGGAACGCATCACCACCACGACCAAGGGCTCGATCACCTCGGTTCAGGCCATCTACGTTCCCGCCGACGACTTGACCGACCCCGCGCCGGCAACCTCGTTCGCCCACCTGGACGCCACGACCGTTCTGTCGCGCTCGATTGCCGAAAAGGGTATCTACCCGGCCGTTGACCCGCTCGACTCGACCTCGCGCATGCTCGACCCGATCGTCGTCGGCGAAGAGCACTACGAAGTCGCCCGTAAGGTCCAGACGACCCTGCAGCGCTACAAGTCGCTCCAGGACATCATCGCCATCCTGGGCATGGACGAACTGTCGGAAGACGACAAGATCGCCGTTGCCCGCGCCCGCAAGATCGAGCGCTTCTTGTCCCAGCCGTTCTTCGTGGCAGAAGTCTTCACCGGTTCGCCGGGCAAGCTGGTTGCGCTCGAAGACACGATCAAGGGCTTCAAGGGCCTCGTCAACGGCGAGTACGACCACCTGCCGGAAGCCGCCTTCTACATGGTCGGCTCCATGGAAGAGGCCGTCGAAAAGGCCAAGAAGCTGGCTGCCGAAGCCGCTTGATGAACTTTGGGCGCCCGCAACGGGCGCCCATTCCTGACCGGATGAATGACAAGAAGTGAATGGTCATGGCTGACAATTTCAATTTTGAACTCGTCTCCCCCGAGCGCCTGCTGGTTTCCGGCAGCGTCAGCGAAGTCGTCATTCCGGCGACCGAGGGCGAGATGACCGTCATGGCCCACCATGCGCCGACCATGACGACGATCAAGCCGGGTGTCGTCACCGTGAAGTTCGCGGATGGCCGCAAGGACCGCTACGTGGTCTTCGGCGGTTTCGCCGACATCGTCCCGACCGGCTGCACGCTGCTGGCCGAGTCCGCCGTTCCGGCCGATGAGGTCAAGAGCGACGAGATCACCCGCCGCATCGAAGCCGCCCGCGCCGAACTGGCTCACGCCAAGTCCGACGACCAGAAGTTCGGCATCGAGACCTATCTCGCCGAACTGACGACGCTGCAGGGCATCGTCGTTCCGGTCTGATTTTTTTCGACCGACCTGCTGACATCGAACCCGCCTTTCCGGCGGGTTTTTTGTTGTCCGTCAAAAGCAGGCGTGCGTCGGAAGGTCCTCTTTACCTTGTCGTCAGGAAAACGCCTCCCGGTGAGACAACCTGAACGCGGGATTTGCTGTTTCTTTACGGCGTAGCGGGAGAGTAGCCGCACTATGCCGCCTGCCATGAAGGCGGGCCTTCGCGCAAGGACGAGGAAAATGAGCAGCAAGATCGTACCCGTAATCATGGCCGGCGGTAAGGGCACGCGCCTGTGGCCCCTCTCGCGCTCGTCCGCACCGAAACAGTTCCTCGAATTCCTGGGCGACGCGACGCTGTTCCAGAAGACGCTGGCGCGTGTGGCCGACAAGGCGCTCTATGAGGCTCCTGTCGTCGTCACCAACAGCGATTTCCGTTTCCTCGTGGCCGAGCAGGCGCGCGCAGCGGAGATGGCGCTGGCCTCGATCCTGCTCGAGCCCGTCGCGCGCAACACGGCGCCGGCGCTCGCTGCGTCCGCCACGCTCATTTCCCGCCTGCATGGCGATCAGGCCATCATGCAGGTTCTCGCCTCCGATCACGAGATCGATGCCGACGCCACCTATTTCGACTGTATCGCCAAGGCGCGCACCGCCGCGGAAGCCGGGCGCCTCGTGACCTTCGGCATCACGCCGCACGAGCCCGCCACCGGCTACGGCTATATCGAGATCGGCGAGGATCTCGGCAATGGTGCCAATGCCGTGCGCCGCTTCGTCGAGAAACCGGATCGCGACAAGGCTGCCGCGATGCTGGAGACGGGCGGTTATCTCTGGAACTCCGGCATGTTCATGCTGCCGGTCGGCCTGTTCCTGCGCGAGCTTCGCCAATATGCGCCGGAGGTGCTGGATGCTGCCGCCGAAGCGGTCGCCAAGGCGCAGCACGATCTTGATTTCGAACGTCTCGATGAGGTCGCGTTTGCCCGCGCGCCGGATATTTCCGTCGACTATGCGATCTTCGAGAAGACGCCGATCGCCGCTGTCGTGCCCTCGCCCATCACCTGGTCCGACCTCGGCAGCTGGGATTCCGTTTGGAGGACCGGCAAACAGGATGCGGCCGGCAATGTCGCCGACGGCAGCACGACCGTGCTCGACACCCGCAATTCGCTGGTCATCTCCCGCGACATTCATGTCGCCGTGCAGGGTCTCGACAATATCGCGGTCATCGCCAGCGAGGACGCGGTCTATGTCGGGCGCATGGAAGACAGCCAGAATGTCGGCAAGCTGGTGAAACATCTCGCGAGCCTGCCGAAGACGGCAAAGCTGACCGAGACGCACCCCACCGCCTATCGCCCCTGGGGCGGTTACACTTCCGTGCTGAACGGCGAGCGCTTCCAGGTGAAGCGCCTGTTCGTGACGCCGGGCAAGCGGCTGTCTCTCCAGAAGCATCACCACCGCTCTGAGCATTGGATCGTGGTGCGCGGCACGGCCGAAGTGACGATCGGCGACAGGACGATCCCGCTGCGCGAAAACGAATCCGTCTATATCCCGCAGGGCGAACTGCATCGCCTCGCCAATCCCGGCAAGATCATGCTCGAACTGATCGAGGTGCAGACCGGCTCCTATCTCGGCGAGGACGACATCATCCGCATCGAGGACGAGTTCGGCCGAGGCTGAACCGCCATCATTGGCCTCGCCGCTTCGGCGGCGGGCATCGCCCACGCGCGCGGCATTCAGCATCGAGCCAGATGCCGGCGCCTTGCTGCATGGCGGTCTTCTGCCGGCTGTCGAGCCGTGGCGTCGCCGCCCGGGCTGCGCCTTTCGTGACGAGCGTTTGCGCCAGATCTTCCCGCGCGACGGCACAACGCACGAAAGAGACCGCACCGGAGCGGAAATCCTCCAGACAGGTCAGCGTCCGGTTCGCAATCAGGTTCCGGAAGTAGATGCGTGCCTGCTGGCCGCAGGCGACGAGGCGCTGGTCATGGCCACGGCAAAGCTGCCTGGGAGCGACCGCGATACCATCCGTCAGCACATAAAGCTGCCCGTTTTCCTCGAACGAGGTGCTGTCGAAAACCTTGACGCGGGCGGTCGGTTTCAGGATGAGCGGCGTGATTTTCCGCTCGATTTCCACGCGCTCCAGGGATTGTTTCTTCCGGTCGACGCGTATGGGCTTGTCGGTCCAGATTGGCTCGTCGGACAAGGGGCCGGAAGATTTCAGGCCTGCCGCCAATGCCGAAGCGCCTATCGCAAGGCAGACAAGCGTCGCGACGAGGGTCTGCTTTATCTTTCCGTGTGAAGTCACCGCCACCCTCGCTCAATCGCTGGAAGTTTGGGCGGTGGTGCCCGGCACATCAAGCCGCTCGCCAAAATTTTCCCGCAGCGGCAGCCAGCGGCTGCGGTCGAAATAGTCGGGCAGGTAGGAGCCGCGATTGCGCGTGCGGTCGGGTGTGACGATGAAATTGTAGCGCGGTGTCTCGCTGAATTCCTTCTTGAGAAGGATGCGGTTGCCGAAGCGGATGATGTCGAATTCTTTCAGCGCTCGGATGTCTGCGAAGACTTCCGGCGCATCCTCCCATCGCATCTCATCGAGAAAGACGCGGATCGCGGCGATGACGGCATCCGTCACGGCATTCTGCGTCGTCTTGTCCTCGATGTTCAGCTTGATGCGGAAGGAGGAGACGCGCGTCTCCGCATTGCCCTTGATCGACAGGAAGGCGGAGGAGGGGGGCACGCCTTCCACTGCACCGGGAAACTCCCGATAGGATTGGCACTCCCAGCTGTCCTTGTTGAAGACGCCGGCCTTCCATCCGGAATTGACGAAGCCGGCACGGCGCAGCGCTTCGCAGAGCGCCTCGGGCGCCTTGCGGATGGTGCGGACGAATTGTGTCTGCATGGGCGTTACCGGGATGAGCAGACGATCCGAGATGAGACCCTTCGGGCGCGGCATCCGGTTGCCCTTGAGCTCATAGGGGCGCAGCACGCGTTCGGCTGGTGCCGTGGTGACGGGGGCATAGCCGAAGCGAGCGAGCAGCAGGTTGAGATTGCGGTAGTCGTTGGCCAGAAGCACGGTCGCGCAGATCGCTCCGAGCAGCACGACGGCAAAAAGCCCGAAGACGACCAAGCCGGATCTGCCTTGCTTTCGCTGCGTCATGCCGACCCGCGTCTTTGCCCGTGCTGTGCGGTCGATACCGGGCCTTCTGGCAAAGGCGGGACCAAAGCCCTCGGGATCAGCCGATCTCCCGCTCCTGATAGGCTACAACCAGGGTGCCTGCAAGCGCGAGCGGCCAGGCAAGGCAGAGCAGCAGGCCAAGGGCGCGGTCCAGATCCCATCTGCCGCCATTCTCCTCGCCTTCGCGCAGGCTGCAATCGACGAAGCGCAGCGCGATGAAGGTGTAGAAAGCCATGAGAAAGGCAGTCAGCGTCATTCTTCCCGATCCTGTTTCAGGATAAGCAGCCAGCCTCCTGTCCCTTTGCGCATCCCCGCGCTCCGGATTCGGTCCTGTCTGCTCCAAAGTGTGACACTATTTGCCAGCGTCGCCAATACAAACCTGTTGCTGGTGATCAGGTATTGTCGGCTGCATGCGGGCGCAAAGCAGGTGTTCGTGCAGCCGCAGGACGGCCGGCGGCGCGGTGCGGAATTTCGGCAGGCCGAGATGATAGCCGTAGCCCGTCGCGAGACTGATGCGCCCGAGCTGCACGAGCGCGCCCGTGTCCAACTGCTCGGCGATGAGGCCGAGGCTGCCGAGCGCCACGCCGTCGCCGCTCAGCGCCGCATCGATGGCGAGCGCATAGGTGGAGAAGGTGAGATGCGGCCGGGGCGGCGGCATGCGCCGGAACGTCTCCGGCGCCACCCGCTCCAGCCAGGGGCGGAACGAGATCCAGTTGGCGTTGAAGCGCTCGTAGTCGATGAGATCGAGGCTGGCCAGATCCGCAAGGCTGACGGCGGTCGCATCGAGCCCCTTGCGGGCGATGTAGCCGGGCGCGGCGACGGGGGCCAGTTCTTCCGCCACAAGCAGCGTCAGGTCCCAGCGCGGGTGGTCGTCGGCCGCATAGAGGATCACGAGGTCGTTGTTTTCGGAGGCGAGGTCCGCAGGACTGTCCGATGTGGTGAGCCGGATGGCGACGTCGGGATTGTCTCGGGAAAATTCGCGCAGGCGCTTTCCCAGCCATAGATGCGAGACCGAACCGCTGGCGGCAAGGGCGATGCTCGGCCCGGCGCCCATGCGAAAGGGTTCCAGGCTTTCCTCGAGATAATCGAGCGAGGCACGCACGCGCTGGAACAGTTTTTCGCCGCGCGGCGTCAACGTCAGGTTCTTGCCCCGGCGCGTGAAGAGCGGCGCGCCGAGATGGTCCTCAAGGCCCTTGATGCGGCGGCTGACGGCGGCCTGGGTGATGTTCAGTTCACGCCCCGCGCGGGAAAAGTTCATGTGACGGCAGGCGGCGTCGAAGACGCGGAAGGCTTCCAGGGGAATATGGGCGAGCAGAGTTGCTTTCATGATCTCAAGTTATCAAAAAGCCTGAAAAATCCAAGGATTTGAAAATCTGAAATCGTGATGCACGGTCTCGAAAATCACTTCCGGGGAATTTTCGTGACATTCGCAACATCGTTCGTGCCCGATATCCGTTTCGGCGAAGGCGTTCATGCCACCATCGCCTCCTCCGCCGGCGCGCTGGAAACCCGGAGCGCGCTCGTCGTCATCGATGGCTTTCTCGCCGCCAGCGGACTTGGAGAGCAGCTTGCCGCCCAGTTCGCGGCCGAAGGGATTGCGGCGGAGTTTTTCTCGAGTTTTGCCGGCGAGCCGAAGCTTGCGCATGTGCAGGCGGCGAGCGATGCGGCGCGCGGCAAGGATCTTGTCGTCGGCATCGGCGGCGGCTCGGCGCTGGATATCGCCAAGATCGCGGCTTGCGTGGCGGCGGCGGACAGCGATCCGATGCACTACGCGCTCGCCGCCAACCCGTTGCCGAAGAAGCCTCTGAGGAAGATCATGGTGCCGACGACGGCGGGCACCGGCTCGGAGACGTCAGCAACGACCATCTTCACCGGACCGGCGGGAAAGAAGCTCTGGATCTGGGGAGCGGAAACGAAGGCTGACCTCGTCCTGCTCGATCCCGCGCTGACGGTGACACTGCCGGCGAACCTGACGGCCTGGTGCGGCCTCGATGCCTTCGTACACGCCTTCGAGGCCGCCACCAACCGCAATACCCATGCCGGCGCGACGCTCTACGCCCATGCGGCGCTGCGTCTACTGACGGAGGCGCTCGAGACGGCGGTGAAGAGCCCGGCAGATATCGAGGCACGGGGAAAGGTGCTGCTCGGCTCCTGCTATGCAGGTGTGGCCATCGACAATTGCGGCACGGCGATCGCGCACAACATCAGCCATGCGCTGGCCGGCCTCGCTCCGGTTCACCACGGCCTTGCCACCGCCCTCGGCTTCGAGGCAACGCTGGCCTGGCTTGCCGAGGCCGACACGGCCGATCTCGCGGCCGCCGCCCGTGCTTGCGGCCTTTCCGATGCCGCGCTGCTGCCGGGCTTCGTCAGCGACCTCATGGACCGCTGCGGCATCGTTCGCGCATTGCCGAAAGCCTTTGCCGATTTTTCCGCCGAAGACCTCGCCCGTGAGATGCGCGCGCCGGAAAACCAGCCGATGCGCCGCGCGACGATCCGCGAGATTTCGGATGCCGATATCGACACGATGGCCGCCACGATGATGGCACTGCCAAGGACGCTTTGAGGACCCGCCATGACCGAACAGTTTAGCCGTGCCTACTGGGAACAGCGCCTTGCCGGCCTGTCGCTCGCTCGCGGGCATTTCATCGATGGCAAGGTCGAGCCGGCAAGATCCGGCCGCACCTTCACGCGCACCCGCCCGATGGACGGGAAGCCGGGTGCCGTGCTGGCGCAGGGCGATGTCCAGGATGTCGATCTGGCCGTGGCCTCGGCCCGCAAGGCCTTTGCCAGCGGGGTGTGGCGTGGCAGGGAGCCGCTGGAGAAGAAGAAGGTCATGCTGCGCTGGGCGGAGTTGATCCGCGCTCACGGCGAGGAGCTGGCGCTTCTGGAAACGCTCGATGTCGGCAAGCCTGTGCAGGCGTCGCTCGGCGTGGATGTACGGCTCTGCGCCGACGGTATCCAGTATTACGGCGAGATGATCGACAAGATGTATGACGAGATCGCGCCGACCGGACCGAAGGCCCGGGCACTGGTGCGCAAGGTGCCGCTCGGCGTTATCGCGGCGATCACGCCGTGGAACTATCCGATGATCATCGATGCCTGGAAGCTCGGGCCGGCGATCGCAGCAGGCAATTCCGTCGTGCTGAAGCCGGCCGAACAGTCGTCGCTTTCGGCGCTGAAGCTTGCCGAACTTGCCGTCGAGGCGGGGCTTCCCGTCGGCGTCTTCAACGTCGTCACCGGCTTTGGCGAAGAGGTGGGCAAGCCGCTGGCGCTGCATCAGGATGTCGATATGGTCGCCTTTACGGGCTCGACCGAGGTGGGCAAGCTGGTCATGGGCTATGCGGCGCAATCGAACCTCAAGCGCGTGGCGCTGGAACTTGGCGGCAAGTCGCCGCTCGTGGTTTTCGAGGATGCCGATCTCGATGCGGCGGCCAGTGCCGCCGCCTGGGGCTGCTTCTACAATTCCGGCGAGACCTGCCATGCCGCCACGCGCCTCGTCGTGCAGCGCTCGGTGCAGGACGAGTTGATCGGAAAAATCGAGGCGGTGGTGAAGCGCGAGATCGCGCTGGCCCATCCCTTCGAGCCCTCGGCGCAGATCGGCGCGCTGATCGAGGCGGAGCATATGGAGAAGGTGCTCGGCCTCATCGCAACAGGTGAGAAGGACGGCGGCCGCCGCGCCTTTGGGGCGGAGCGGGTGTTGTCGGAGACGGGTGGCTACTACGTCTCGCCCGGTGTCATCACCGATGTGACGAACGACATGCGCATCGCCCGGCAGGAGATATTCGGGCCTGTGCTGGCCGCCATCGCCTTCGATACGGAGGAGGAGGCGCTCGCCATTGCCAATGACACGATCTACGGCCTTGCCGGCGCGGTCTTCACCCGTGACATGGACCGCGCGCATCGGTTTTCAGAAAGCATCCATGCCGGCACGGTCTGGATCAACACCTATGACATGTCGAATTTCGCGACGCCCTTCGGCGGCTTCAAGCAGTCCGGTTTCGGCCGCGACCGCTCGGTGCATGCGATCGACAAATACTGCGACTACAAGACGATCTGGCAGCAGTTCAACTGAGCTGTTGTTTTCGCAATTCCTACGGAAAACCGCTTCACACGTTTCCTGGAACTGCTTTTGAGGGAGGGCGCATGAGCAAGATCGTTTCCATCGGGATCAGTCATCACCGGCTGCCGCTCGATCCGCCGTTCAAGGCGAGCTGGGATGGCCGTCCCCGCCGGCATTTCGATGCGACGATCGTGCGCGTGACGGATGACGAGGGCCGCGAGGGCATCGGCTCCGGTGATTTGATGAAAGGCTTCGAAGGCCACGAGGACCTGTTCATCGGGCAGGATCCGCGCCATCTCGAGCGGCACTACGAGGTGCTGTCGCATATCAATTTCCACTACGGCCGCTGCTGGCCGCTCGACATCGCGCTTTGGGATCTCGCGGGCAAGGTGACGGGCGAACCGGTCTGGCGCATGCTGGGCGGGCGGGCCGATCGGGTGCGGCTCTACGCCTCCTCCGGCGTGCTGCGTGCGCCCTCGGCGATGGCGGATCAGGCCGAGCGCTATATCGCGGAAGGTTTTCCGGCGATGAAGGTGCGGTTTTCCTCCTCCGCAGGCGGGCGCCATGGCTGGCGCGACGATGTGAAGGCGCTGGAGGCCATTCGCGCGCGCGTCGGCGACCGGCTGGAACTGATGGTCGATTGCAACCAGGGTTGGCGCATGCCGTGGGACACCACGCTGCCCTGGACTTTCAAGGATGCGCTGGTCGTGGCGCGCGAACTGGAACGGCTCGGTATCTACTGGATGGAGGAACCGCTGCACCGCTCCGACCGCAAGGGCATGAAGGCGCTGAAGGAGGCGACGGATATCCGCATCGCAGGCGGTGAAATGACGCGTGAACTCTACGAGTTCCGCGACATCATCGAGGAACGCGCCTTCGATGTCATCCAGCCCGACGTGGCGCTGGTCGGTGGCATCACCGGCTGCCGGCGGCTGGCCCTCCAGGCGCGCGAGGCGGGTGTCACCTTCACCCCGCATTCCTGGACCAACGGCATCGGCGTGCTGGCCAATGCGCATCTGACGGCCGGAGCAGGGGACGCACCCTTCCTCGAATATCCCTATGACGCGCCGGAATGGAGCGAGGAGCGCCGCGACTATCCGCTTGTTTCACCGCTTCGCCACGAGAATGGCTGGCTGCTGCTTGGCGAAGCGCCGGGTCTTGGCATCACGCTCGACGAGGAACGGCTCAAGGCGACCCGTATCGGCTGAGACGCTTCGCCCTCTTGACATCCGCCCCGTGGAGGCCGACTTCACGGGGAGAAGGACGCGAAGGAGACGAGCCATGAGCGAGGCAGCCCGCACGACGATCGACCAGGCGGAAGTCGACCGCTTTTCGGCGATGGCCGCCGAGTGGTGGGACCCGACGGGCAAGTTCCGCCCGCTGCACAAGTTCAACCCCGTTCGCCTCACCTATATCCGCGATCTCGTTTCGGCCCAGTTCGGCCGCGACCCGAAGGCGCATCGTCCGTTGGAGGGCCTGCGTATCCTCGATATCGGCTGCGGCGGTGGCCTGCTCTCCGAGCCGATGGCACGCATGGGGGCGGAGGTGCTCGGCGCAGACGCGTCCGAAAAGAACATCGGCATCGCCAAGGCCCATGCGGCCGGCAGCGGCGTTCCCGTCGACTACCGCGCGGTGACGGCCGAGGCGCTGGCTGAGGCTGGCGAGACCTTCGACGTCGTGCTCAACATGGAAGTGGTCGAGCATGTCTCCGATGTCGAGTTCTTCCTCACCACCTGTGCCTCCATGGTGCGTCCGGGCGGCATGACGTTCGTCGCCACGATCAACCGCACGATGAAGGCGGCGGCGCTTGCGATCTTCGCGGCGGAAAACGTGCTGCGCTGGTTGCCGCGCGGCACGCATCAATATGAGAAGCTGGTGCGTCCGGAAGAGATCGAGAAGCCGCTCACGGCATCCGGCCTGACGGTGACGGACCGCACCGGCGTGTTCTTCAATCCGCTCTTGAACCAGTGGAACCTGTCGAAGGACATGGATGTGAACTACATGCTAGTGGCGCGTCGCGCGTCGGCCTGATCAGGCCTTCAGCGTTTTCACGACGGCCAACAGCGCTTCCTGACCAGTGGCATTGCGGCCGGCGATCGCTTTCACATTGTCGCGGTCGATGGTTATGGCATTGCCATGGGGACAGAACGGCGCCTTGAAGGTAAAGGCGCGTGGTGTCGATCCGTCGTCGTGCAGAGATTCCAGACGCTCGGCACCGTCGGCCCAGCTGGGTCGCGTATCCTCCCCGACCCACCAGAGCACCAGTGCCGGCCAGGCCTGACGCTGGTTCCAGTTGCGGGCGTGTTTCAAGGCGTCGGCGTGCACGCCGCTATAGGTGAAGGCCATCAGGGCTTCGAGGCCGGTCCAGAGCGAGAGCGAGGAGGGGGCGTCGTCGAAGCCGCTCTCTTTGATGAAACGCGGATAGACCTTTTCGCCCCAGCTTTCCGGTCCCGGCTCGCCGTCATAGCCCGAGCGGCCGAGATATCCTTCCGCCCGGCGCGCCGCCTCGAAATTCAAGGGTTCACGCAGGCGAAACCCCTCGACGCGCGGGCTTTCATACGCATCGACATGGAGACCGAAATTGTAGACGGCGAGATGGTGGCCGCGCATCAGTTGGTGTCGTCAGGCAGGATGGGCAGGGGCGCGATCTCGACGCCTTCGTCCAGCAGGTCACGAACCTCTTCGGCCGATGCCTTGCCGATCAGGCCGCGCTGCTCGGTTTCGCCGTAGTGGATCTTGCGGGCCTCTTCCGGGAAGCGTTCGCCGACATCCTCGGAATTGGCGCGGATCGTCGTGACGATCTCGCGCAGCTTGTTTATCATTTCCTTCTGGCCGGCCTGCATGACCATCTCCTGCCGCGTCTCCTTCTTGCGCGCCGTCGAGACGGAAGGCGCCATCAGGCGCTTGGCGACATGGGCGGAGCCGCAGGTCGGACAGGAGACGAGCGCCATCTTCTGCTGGCGGTCGAAATCGTCCGCCGAGCCGAACCACCCTTCGAAGGTGTGGCCGTTGTCGCAGGAGAGTTCGTAGCGGATCAAGCGGCAACGCCTCCCTTCGCGGGCGCACCCGATACCTCGAGGGTGAAGGCGCGGCCGTTGCGCAGATTGGGGATCTTGTCGTGTGCGGCCTTGACGGCGGCGATGTCGATGTCGGCCAGCACGATGGCCTCTCCCGTGCCGCCGGCGGAGCCAAGCACGCGGCCCCAGGGGTCGATGATCATGGAATGGCCGAAGGTCTCGCGGCCATCCTCATGCACGCCCGCCTGTGCCGCGGCGATGATATAAACGCCGTTCTCGATGGCACGCGCCCGCAGCAGCGTTTCCCAATGGGCCTCGCCCGTCTGGCGCGTGAAGGCGGCCGGGACGGAGATGATTTCCGCGCCGGCCTGCGCCTGCGTCTTGAACAGTTCGGGGAAGCGTACGTCGTAGCAGATGGCAAAGCCGAGCCTGGCGAAGGGCAGGTCCGCCATGCGTGCGACTGCGCCCGGCGCGTAAACCGCGCTTTCGCGCCAGCTCTCGCCGTTGTCGAGGTCGACGTCGAACATGTGGATCTTGTCGTAGCTGCAGATCTTTGCGCCGTCAGGCCCGAAGAGGAAGCCGCGATTGGCGACCTTGCCGTCGGCAAGCTCGATGGCCGTGGAGCCGACATGGACGTGGATGCCGAGTTCGGCGGCAAGTTCGGCGGCCGCGGCAACCACGAGGTCGTCTTCTTCCCTGCGCAGGATCGCGCGCAGGCCCGCCCGGTCGCGCTGGAGCGCACCGGTCATTTCCGGTGTCTGGACATAGGTGGCGCCCTTGGCTGCCGCCTCGCGCACGAGGCGCCGCATCGTCTCCACGTTGTGGACCGGATCGGTCCCGGAGCACATCTGGAGGGCGGCGATCGTGACGGTCATCTCATGTCCTCTCAGGCAGCCAGCAGGGCGTCGAGTTCGCCCGCGCGTTCCAGCGCCTGCAGGTCGTCGCAGCCGCCGACATGGCGGTCGTTGATGAAGATTTGCGGAAAGGTGTTGCGGCCGTTGGCGCGCTTGATCATTTCCTGGCGCACGTCGGGTGCATAGGTCGCGTCATGTTCTTCGAAGGCCACGCCTTTCGTTTCCAGAAGTTTTTTCGCGGCGCTGCAATAACCGCAGAACTGACGCGTATAGATCACCACCGAAGGCATGGTTTCCGCTCCAAAGCTTGAAAAGTCATCTTTTCATATAGGTCCGGGAAGCGCCCTTGCAAAGGTTAAAACGGTGACGTCGGCAACACCCGCGCGCTTCAGCGTGCGGGTGACGGCCGAAACAGTCGCGCCGGTCGTGTAGACGTCATCGACCAGCACGACGCGGCGGCCGAAAAGCCGCTCACGCCCCTCGGGTGTGATCGAAAAGGCGCCGCGCACGTTTTCCTCGCGCGCCCTCGGGCCAAGGCCGATCTGGCGGCGGGTACGCTTCGTGCGGCGTACGGCATCGACGAGCTGGGGCTTGCCGGACAGGCTTGCGAGCGCGCGGGCGAGTTCCGCCGACTGGTTGAACTTGCGCCAGACAAGGCGCAGGCGATGGAGCGGCACGGGCACGATGAGATCCGCCGCCTCGACCGCGCCGTCGCCGGCGCGCAGCATCCACCCAGCCATCATCGGCGCCAGATCGGTGCGGTCGCGATATTTCAGCGAATGCACGAGGACGCGGGCGAGATCGTCATAGAATGCGACGGAGCGCAGGCGATCGAAGGGGGGCGGATTGGCGATGGCATCGGCGCTGAGGATGCCGGGGCCGAGGTCGTGCGAAAAGGGTGTACCGAGCACCTCGCAATAGGGCCGCTCGATGAAGGCGAGCATCGACCAGCATTTCGGGCAGAGGCTGGCCTTGCTGCCGGTAAGCACGCCGCAGCCGGCGCAGGCTGGCGGATAGACGAGATCGAGTGCCGCGCCTGCAAGGCCTCTCAGCCGGCGGGCGAAAACCTGCCGGAGCGGGACTGCCGGAACTGTCTCGGCCTCGATTTCGTCCATGCGGTTGACATTAGCCGCCCTTAGCGGCCAAAGCGAAGGAAATCCGAAAGGGACTTTTTCCATGGAAACGCTCTTCGACCACAGCCTGATCGACACCAACCGGCGGCGCGCGCTGTCCACCGGGCCGGCGGACTTCCTGCTCGACGTGGTGGCGCGCGAACTGGCGGAGCGGCTCAGCGTCATCGACCGCCGCTTCGAGCGCGCCGTCGAGCTGCACGGCCATACGGGCGCTGCCGCGCGGGCCATTGCCGAGACCGGCAAGGTGGACGTCCTCGAACGGGTGGAAAGCGACGAACGTTTTGCCGTGCCCGGTGAGGCCCTGATGGTTTCACCGCTTGAAACGGTGCCGCTCGCGCCGCAATCGGCCAATCTCATCGTCTCGCCGCTCGCCCTGCACTTGACCAACGACACGCCCGGCGTCTTCGTGCAGATCCGCCGCGCGCTGAAGCCGGATGGGCTGTTTCTCGGGGCCATTCCCGGCAACGGCACCTTGCAGGAGCTGCGCGAGGTTCTGTTGGCGGCGGAGAGCGAACTGACGGGCGGGGCAAGTCCGCGCGTCATTCCCTTTCCCGATGTGCGCGATGTTGGGGCACTGCTCCAGCGCGGCGGCTTCGCCCTGCCGGTGACGGACAGGGAAACCTACACGGTTCGCTACGATTCGATCTTCCCGCTGATGAAGGATCTGCGCGCCATGGGCATGGCCAACCCGCTGACGGGCCGCAGCCGGCGACCCTTGACGCGCGGCATTTTTTTACGCGCGGCGGAGATCTACGCCGAGCGGTTCTCCGATCCGGACGGACGTATCCGGGCGAGTTTTTCGATCATCTACGTTTCGGGCTGGGCACCGCACGAAAGCCAGCAGAAGCCGCTGAAACCCGGTTCCGCGACGATGCGTCTTGCCGATGCGCTGAAGCAGGGCGGCAAAGAATAGGTTGGTCTATTGCCGGGCGGCTTCGATGGCGGCGGTGATCGTATCGAAGGTGGCCTGCAGGCCGCCGCTGAAGGCGCCAAGGCCGCCGAGAAGGCCAATGGAGATGAGGCCCGCCAGCAAGCCGTATTCGACCGCGGTTGCGCCATCGGTGGCGGAGCGGAGGGATTTCAGCAGTCTCGATACCATTCCCGTTCTCCGCGTGCTCGAGGCACTTCACTCCGTCTTGCGGCTCAGCAGCCGCTGCTCCGCCCGTTGTCGTCTATGATGCAGACCGCGCCGGGCATTTCCTGCAGGACGCTGCGGCGAACGGTGTAGCGTTTGCCGCTTTCCGAAGGGATCGAACCCGTCGAGATCATGTCGAACTCGTCAGGCACGTTCGCCATGATGCGCTTGTCGGTCTTTGCCGACAGGATGGGTGTCAGAACGAGCGCAAGGGCGATCACCGCCGTACCGAACAACAGGGCAAGGTTGAGTACACCGGTCCGGGTATCGCCGGCCGGCGTGAAGTCCTTCTCCTGAACGGTCTTCCAGAAGTCTTCGTCACGCATAACAGGGTCTCGTAAGCATTCATTGCAACGTTAAGCCCAATCTTTGAACGATGGTGCTAAACGATTGCTTAACGGAGACTGAAAAATTGAGGGTAAATCCCTGCCGGCCGGTGCGTTCCCGGCACTTTTATGGGGATGGCTCCGTCCCGAACGCTCAGAGCAGGTCCATGAGGAACGGGATCAGCGGCTCGTCGGCGGGCGGCATCGGATAGTCGCGCAGGGCCTTCGGGCGCACCCATTTGACGGCCTGGCCCTCGCGGCCGTGGGCCGTACCCTCGAAACGGCGGCAGACATAGAGCGGCATCAGGAGGTGGAAGTCGTCATAGGTGTGGCTCGCGAAGGTCAGCGGCGCCAGGCAGGGGATCTTCGTGGCGATGCCGAGTTCCTCGTCAAGCTCGCGGATCAGCGTCTGCTCGGGCGTCTCGCCCGGTTCGACCTTGCCGCCCGGAAACTCCCAGAGACCGGCGAGAGACTTGCCCTCGGGGCGCTGTGCCAGAAGGACACGTCCATCCGCGTCGACAAGCGCGCAGGCGGCGACGAGAAGGATGCGGCGTGGTTTCGCGACGATTTCGGTCATGCCGCTTTCGGTCCCCGGTAGCTGTAGCGGTAGACTTCCTTGAAGCCGGCGCGGCGGTAGAGTGCGATTGCCGCGGTATTGTCCGCTTCCACCTGCACCCAGGCCTGGCGCGCGCCCTTGAGCTTTGCCCAGCGAAGCGCCGCGTGCAGGACGGCCGTGCCGGTGCCCTGGCCGCGACGTTCTTCGGCGACGCCTAGCTGGAGGATGCCGGCGAGATCGTTGTCCTGCACGGCGAGTGCGACCGCCGTCGGGCCGAAATCCGCCTCCTCGAAGATGAACAGGCCGACCTCCGGCTTGATGGCGTTGATGATCTCGGTGAGGCCCGGCTTGAGGGCCGGATCGTCGCCGGCAACGCGGATGCGCGCATCGACGAAGCGCCCGACATCGCGGCTCGGCAGATGGTCCACGCCCTCTTCGCGGGGAAGATCGGCAAGATTGGCCGTCATGACGATCGTGTGGCCGATATCGACCCAGCCGGCATCGTCCATGAAGGCAATCAGTTGCGGCGGCGTCAGCGGCGTCTGGCGCACGAGCAGAGGGCGGGCGTAATCGGAAAAGCGTTTTGCCGCCTTTTCCAGGCGGATTGCGATATCCCTGACATCGGACGGGTCGAGCGGGTTGACGGAATTCAGCCGGCGCGACGGGTGGCCGGCGGTCAGCCGGCAAAGCCAGCTGCCGTCATACTGGGCGCTCGCCGCAGGCCAGGCGCGAAAACCGACGGCTTCGAGCCGTCGGACTTTGGGAAGGTCGCTCATCGAATTTTGTCCGGAAAGGGTCACGCTGTCCGGCCCTTAGCTGCGGTAGTCGCCGTTGATCTCGACATATTCCTTGGTGAGGTCACAGGTCCATACGGTCGCGCGGCCGTTGCCAAGCCCGATTTCGACGCGCACCGGAATATCTTCCCGCTTCATCACCGCTGTCGCGGCCGCTTCCGAATAGGTGGGATCGCGTTCGCCGTCGACGGCAACGCGCACATCGCCGAACCAGATGGCGAGGCGGTCGCGGTCGGCCATTTCGCCCGACTTGCCGACGGCCATGACGATGCGGCCCCAGTTGGCGTCCTCGCCGGCCACCGCCGTCTTGACCAGCGGGGAATTGGCGATGGAAAGCGCGATGCGCTTGGCGGCGTCGTCGCTTTCGGCGCCTTCGACGGTGACAGCCACCATCTTGCGCGCGCCCTCGCCGTCGCGCACGACCTGGAGCGCAAGGTCGCGCAGGAGATCGTTGAGCGCGGCACGGAAGCCGTCGAGCGATGCGTTATCGGCCGTGACGGGCGTCTGGCCTTCGGCGGCGCCCGTGGCAAACAGCATCAGCGTGTCCGATGTCGAGGTGTCGCTGTCGACGGTGACGGAGTTGAACGTGGGGCCGACGCCGGCCGACAGCAGCGACTGCAGAACCGGGGCGGGGATCGCGGCATCGGTGACGACGAAGGAAAGCATGGTCGCCATGTCGGGCGCGATCATGCCCGCGCCCTTGGCGATGCCGTTGATGCGGACGGTGACGCCGCCAAGCTCTGCGGTGCGGGTCGCGACCTTCGGATAGGTATCCGTCGTCATGATGGCCTTGGCGGCCTCGAACCAGAAGTCCTCGGTGCCGGAGGCGGCGAGGCCGTCGAGCACGCCGGAGAATTTCGTGGCGTCGAGCGGTTCGCCGATCACGCCTGTCGAGGCGAGGAAGACTTCGCTTTCCGCGCAGCCGATCGCCCGTGCCGCAGCTTCCGCCGTCATTTTCGTTGATTCGCGGCCTTTGCGGCCGGTAAAGGCATTGGCATTGCCGGAATTGACCACCACGGCGCGGGCAATGCCGCCGGGCAGATTGGCGCGGCAGAAATCGACCGGTGCCGAGGGGCACTTGGAGCGGGTGAACACGCCGGCGACCGTCGCGGGGCGGTCGAACACCATCATCAGCACGTCCGTCCGGTTCTTGTACTTGATCCCGGCGGCGGCGGTCGCCATGCGCACGCCGCGGACCGGCGGCATTTCGGCATAGGTTTTCGGAGCGAGCGGGGAGATGGAGCCGGACATTCGTGCTTTCCTAGTGAAGAAGGCCCGGCGTGAAACGCCGGGCCATGATGTGTTACTGCTGGGCTTCGGTTGCCGGGGCGGCCTCGCCTTCACCCGCGGCTTCCTGCTTGTTGACCGCGTCATAGGCGGTCTTCAGCGCGGCGTCCTGGATGTCGATCGGTGCAGCGGCCTTGGCCTTTTCCAGAAGCTCAAGATACTTGTCACGCATGACGAGCTGGCGAACCTGGGGTTCGACCTGGTCGAGCGCAGGGGGCTGCTGCTTGCGCTTGTCCTCGATCTTGATGACATGGAAGCCGAACTGGGTCTTCACCGGCTCCTTGGAATAGGCACCCTTCTCGAGCGCGAAAGCGGCTGTTTCGAATTCCGGAACCATGCGGCCCTTGCCGAAGTAACCGAGGTCGCCGCCTTCGGACTTGTTCGGGTCGGTCGACTTTTCCTTGGCGATCTCGATGAAGTCCTTGCCGGCGTCGAGGTCCTTGATGATGGCCTTCGCCTCTTCCTCGGTCTTGACGAGGATGTGGCGGGCACGGATCTCGTCTTCCGGCGTGATGGCGGCGATTTCCTTTTCGTAGCGCGCCTTCACCTCGTCGGGCGTCACGGCGTCGACGACGTGCTTCTTGAAGTAGGCGTTGTGCAATTCACGATCCGTGAGGAAGGCGAGGCGCTGCTTGAACTCGGCATCGTCCTTCAGGCCTTCCTTGTCGGCGTCGGCCGAAAGCAGCTTGACGTCGATGATCGAGGAGAGGGCGGCAACGCGCTTCTGCTCGTCCGGCAGATTGGCAAGCTGCGGATCGAGGCCGGCAATGGCAAGCTTCAGTTCCGATTCGTGGATCTCGACAGCGCCGACCTTGGCGACGACCGGATCGGCGGCCGCATCTTGTGCACGGGCGCCGGTGCTTGCGGCGACGATCGCGATGAGGGCGACTGCCGCGAGATTGCTGTACTTCAACATAAAGAAAGACCTTTCACATCCTCGCCGGAATCGGGCCGATATCCGGTGCCAGACGGCTCAACACCACCAGAATGTGGCAGTTGTGCAACCGCCTCAGCCGTTGACATCATTCGACCCCCCTCTTATCTGTCACGCAATCCCGCGTCCAGAACAGTTTCCGGGCGTTTCACGGCTTTGCGCGCAAATAAACGTGCGACCTGTCACGCGCCGGGCGCCACAAAGAAAGGACCATCCTGATGGTCAGCCTCGGCGGCATTGCCCGCAAGTTGTTCGGTTCCTCGAACGATCGCCGCGTCCGTTCCTACAAGCCTCGCGTCGATGCCATCAATGCGCTTGAGCCGCAGATGAAGGCACTGTCCGACGAAGCGCTGCGCGCCAAGACGGTGGAGTTCCGCGAACAGCTCGCAGGCGGCAAGACGCTCGACGACATTCTGGAGCCGGCCTTTGCGGTTGCCCGCGAGGCGGCTTTCCGCGTTCTCGGCCTGCGTCCCTTCGACGTCCAGCTCATCGGTGGCATGATCCTGCACGAGAAGTCGATCGCCGAAATGAAGACCGGTGAAGGCAAGACGCTCGTCGCGACGCTTCCCGTCTATCTCAATGCGCTCGCCGGCAAGGGCGTGCACGTCGTGACCGTCAACGACTATCTCGCCACCCGCGACAGTGCGCAGATGGGCAGGATCTACGGTTTCCTCGGCCTGACCACCGGTGTCATCGTGCACGGTCTCGACGACGACCAGCGCCGCGCCGCCTACGCCTCCGACATCACCTACGCGACGAACAACGAGCTCGGCTTCGACTATCTGCGCGACAACATGAAGTACGAGCGCGGCCAGATGGTGCAGCGCGGCCACTTCTTCGCCATCGTCGACGAAGTCGACTCGATCCTCGTCGATGAAGCGCGCACGCCGCTGATCATTTCCGGCCCGCTCGACGACCGCTCCGATCTCTACACGACGATCGACGCCTATATCCCTCTGCTGGATGAAGCCGACTACGAAATCGACGAGAAGCAGCGTTCCGCCAACTTTTCCGAAGTCGGCACGGAGAAGCTCGAAAACCTGCTGCGCCAGGCCGGTCTTCTCAAGGGGGAATCGCTTTATGACGTCGAGAATGTCGCGATCGTTCACCACATCAACAATGCGCTGAAGGCCCACAAGCTCTTCACCCGCGACAAGGACTACATCGTCCGTAACGACGAGATCGTCATCATCGACGAGTTCACCGGCCGCATGATGCCGGGCCGCCGGTATTCGGAAGGCCAGCACCAGGCGCTCGAAGCCAAGGAAAAGGTCACGATCCAGCCGGAAAACCAGACACTGGCCTCGATCACCTTCCAGAACTATTTCCGCATGTATTCCAAGCTCGGCGGCATGACCGGCACGGCTTCGACAGAAGCCGAGGAATTCGGCAACATCTACGGCCTCGAGGTCGTGGAAGTGCCGACCAACCTGCCGATCCAGCGTCTTGACGAGGACGACGAGGTCTACCGGACCGTCGAGGAGAAGTACAAGGCGATCATCCAGGAGATCAAGGAAGCCCGCGAGAAGAACCAGCCGGTCCTCGTCGGCACGACCTCGATCGAAAAGTCCGAATATCTCGCCGAGCGCCTCCGGATGGCCGGCTTCAAGGACTTCCAGGTCCTGAACGCGCGCTACCACGAGCAGGAAGCCTATATCGTCAGCCAGGCCGGCGTTCCCGGCGCCGTGACGATCGCCACCAACATGGCCGGCCGCGGTACGGACATCCAGCTCGGCGGCAATCTCGACATGCGCCTCGAGCGCGACCTTGCCGATATGGAGCCGGGTCCGGAGCGTGACGCCAAGCGCGATGAGATCATCGCCGAGGTCAAGCAGCTCAAGGAAAAGGCGCTTGCCGGCGGCGGTCTCTACGTTCTTGCCACCGAGCGCCACGAAAGCCGCCGCATCGACAACCAGCTGCGCGGCCGTTCCGGCCGTCAGGGCGACCCGGGCCGCTCGAAATTCTTCCTGTCGCTGCAGGACGACCTGATGCGCATCTTCGGCTCCGAGCGCATGGACTCGATGCTGCAGAAGCTGGGTCTCAAGGAGGGCGAGGCGATCGTCCATCCCTGGATCAACAAGGCACTGGAACGCGCGCAGAAGAAGGTCGAAGCCCGCAACTTCGATATCCGCAAGAATCTGCTCAAGTATGACGACGTGCTGAACGACCAGCGCAAGGTCATCTTCGAGCAGCGCATCGAGCTGATGGACAGCGAGAACCTCTCCGAGATCGTCAACGACATGCGCCACGAAGTCGTGGAGAACCTCGTTCACCTCAGCATTCCGGAAAATGCCTATGCCGAGCAGTGGGACGTCGCCGGCCTGAAGAAGGGCGTTCTCGAGCAGCTGAACCTCGATCTGCCGATCGAGGCCTGGGCGGCCGAGGAGGGCATCGACGAGAAGGACATCCTGGAGCGCCTGCGCAAGGCCACGGACGATGCCGCCGCCGACCGTGCGGAACGCTTCGGCCCCGAGATCATGACCTATGTCGAGCGCTCGGTGCTGCTCCAAACGCTGGATATGCTGTGGCGCGAGCACATCGTCAATCTCGACCATCTGCGCTCCGTCATCGGCTTCCGCGGCTATGCCCAGCGTGACCCGTTGCAGGAATACAAGGCTGAAGCCTTCGAACTCTTCCAGGCGCTGCTGGCGAACCTGCGCCAGACCGTCACCTCGCAGCTGATGCGCGTCGAGTTGGTGCGCCAGGCAGCCGATGCTCCGACGCCGGTGCCGCCGGAAATGGAAGGCCACCATATCGACGGCACGACCGGTGAGGACGATTTCGGCGAAGGTGGCGGCGGCTTCATGGCCGTGGCCGTCGAAGACCGCGATCCGAACGACCCGACGACCTGGGGCCGCATTGCCCGCAACGAACCCTGCCCCTGTGGCTCGGGCAAGAAATACAAACATTGCCACGGCGCCTTCGAACAGGCCTGAAGATCGAAAATGCCGCCTCCGGGCGGCATTTTCTTTTTCTGCCGACAGGCACTTCGGCCGTGCGCCCAACCCTTTGTTAACCGTGATCTGACAAGACTGACGCTGGTAAAGTTCTGCGTAGCGTTCGGGTTCCTGTGTTGATGGCGGTCATTCAATCGGCGGAGAGGTTGCTGCCATCGGGCCTTCGCGGCAAGGCGGAGCCCCTGGTGCGGGCGCTCGCGACCATTCTGGCCAGCGACGATCCCCGCAACCTTGCCCAACGCATGGCACTGATCGCCTTTGCGATCCGCGTCGCCAGTGCGGCCATCGCCTTCATCTCGCAGATCATCCTTGCCCGCGTGATGGGCGAGTTCGAATACGGCATCTTCGTCTTCGTCTGGGCGATCGTCGTCATCTTCGGCGACATGTCCTGCCTCGGTTTCCACACCACGGTCGTACGCTTCCTGCCCGACTATGTCGGCCGCAGCGCCCATGCGGAAATTCGCGGCCTGACCTCGACGGCGCGCGTCTTCGCCATCTTGTCCTCGACGGCGCTCGCGACGGCCGGCTTCTTGGCGCTCTGGCTGTTCCGCGACCGGGTTGCGGACTACTATGTCGTGCCGTTGTTCGTCGGCCTTTTCTGCATGCCGATGATCGCACTCGGCGATGTGCTGGAGAGTACCGCCCGCGCCCATAGCTGGGCGGTGGTGGCGCTCAGCCCGACCTATATCATCCGCCCGCTGCTGATCCTCGCCTTCATGGTTCTGGCCGTGTGGATGGACCAGCCGCACACGGCATTGACGGCGATGGTCGCCGCGCTCGCGGCCACCTACCTCACGACCGTCGCCCAGTTCTTCAACATCGTGCGCCGGCTCGGCAAGCGCTATGTGGCAGGCCCGCGCAAGATCGAATTCTCCCTCTGGATCAAGGCGGCGCTGCCGATCTTCCTGATCGAGGGGTTCGGTTTCCTTTTGACCAATTCGGACGTCATCGTCGTCGGCCTTTTCCTCGATCCCGAGAGCGTCGCCGTCTATTTCGCGGCCGCCAAGACGATGGCGCTGGTGCATTTCGTGTTCTTCTCGGTGAAGGCCGCCGCCGCGCCACGGTTTTCCGCCATGTTTGCGGCCGGGGACCGGGTGGCGCTTGCGCGTTTTGCCGGTGAAACGGTGCGCTGGAGTTTCTGGCCGTCGCTTGCTGTCGGTCTCGGCGTGTTGGCGCTCGGTCATCTCCTGCTGTCTTTGTTCGGCCCGGCCTTCACGGCCGGCTGGGGGCTTATGTTCATTCTTTTCATCGGCATCCTCGCCAAGGCGCTCGTCGGCCCCGGCGAAGTGCTGCTGACCATGTGTGGCGAACAGAAGCTCTGCGTCGCCGTCTATGCCGTGGCGCTTGCGGCCAATATCGCTTTCAACGTCACGCTCATTCCGCTTTTCGGCCTCGTCGGAGCCGCCTCGGCAACGGCCGGGGCCATGGTCGTCGAAGCCGTGCTGCTGCACCTTACGGTGCGCGGAAAACTCTCCATCATTCTCTTTGCCTTTGCCGATCCGGTAATGGCCAAGCTTGCCAACGGGACGGATCACGATGACCGATAGTCACGGCTTCGACCACACGATTGCCGCCGGCCGGGCTCAGGCCGCGCTTCCGCCCGCCGCGCCGCTCGCGCAGCCACCGGCGGACCAACGCTTCGTCGTTGGCCGGTCTGGCCGTTCGCTGGCCATCTATCCGGCAACGGCCGGCTATGAGCTGCAGCAGGAACTGGACTTCCTGTCGAACCGCGTGATGGAGCCGAATGTCTTCTTCACCGGCCGCTTCATCGCACCCGCCATGCCGCGGCTCGAAGACCGCACCGTGCGCCTCTCCGTCATCCGCGACGAGGCGGGGGGGCGAAGCCGCATGCGTTTTCTCATGCCGTTCTCGATCGAGAAGCCGGGTTTTTCCATCGGCTCCAGCATCCTGCGCGCCTGGTCGAACCCCTTCGGCCCGCTCGGCACGCCGCTGGTCGACGCCGAGGATGCGGCCGAGACCCTCGATAATTTCCTGGAGGCGCTCGGCGGGCCGGGCACGGGCCTTCCGGCTGTCCTCGTTCTGCCGGACCTGCGCCTCAACGGCGCTTTCGCCCAGCTGCTGCGCGCTGTCGCGATCAGCCGCAACCTGCCGGTCACCGTCACCGACACCTATCGCCGCCCGATGCTGGACAGCCTGCTCGATGGCCAGACCTATCTGCAGAAGGCCATCTCTCCGGAACATTTCCGCGAGTTGCGCCGGCAGTGGCGCAAACTCGATGCCATGGGCGACCTCAGCTACAATGTTGCCCGCCAGCCTGCCGACATACGGTTGCGCATGGAGGAATTTCTGCTGCTCGAAGCGGGAGGCTGGAAGGGACGCGGCCGCACGGCGATGATCAACGACCGCTACCGCGCCGCCTTCGCCCGCGAAGCGATCAGCAATCTTGCCGAAACCGACGGCGTGCGCATCCACACGCTCGACCTCGACGGTCGCGCCATCGCCTCCATGGTCGTCTTCATGATGGGTGGCGAGGCCTATACGTGGAAGACGGCCTATGACGAGGCGTTCGCGAAATATTCGCCCGGCAAGCTGCTGGTGGCCGAACTCACCGAATGGCATCTCGACGATGCCAACATTGCCCGCTCGGATTCCTGCGCCGTGCCGGACCACCCGGTCATGAGCCGGTTCTGGGAAGAGCGCGAGGACATGGGCACGCTCGTCGTCGGCCTGCACCAGAACCGCGACCGCGACGTGCGCCAGGTGGCCGCCCAGCTCCATCTCTACCGCAACACGCGCAACGTGGCGCGCCTGCTGCGCGACAAGATCCGGTCGCTGGCCCGCCGCTAGCCCATTTCCGCAATTTCCGGCTAAACCGCTTCGCGTTTTTGCTGGAATTGGATTATGCCGCGAAGGGCGTTTCCTCGGCTGCGCGCTTGCGCAGGAGATGGCGGATGACCTTGCCGGATGTCGTCAGCGGCAGGGTGTCGACGAAATCCACCTCGCGGGGATATTCGTGCATCGACAGGCGTGACTTCACCCATTCGCGGATCTCCACCGCCAGCGCGGGCGAGGGCGCGTGGCCCGGGCGCAGCATCACATAGGCCTTGACGATTTCCGTGCGCACCGGATCCGGCTTGCCGACGGCGGCGGCGAGCTGCACGGCGGGGTGGCCGGCCAGGCAGTCCTCGATCTCGCTCGGCCCGATACGGTAGCCAGAGGAGGTGATGACGTCGTCGTCGCGGCCGAAGAAGGTGACATATCCCTCCGCGTCCATGCGGCCGAGATCGCCGGTGGTCATCCAGTCCCCGATGAACTTTTCCGCGGTCGCCTTCTCGTTCTTCCAGTAGCCGAGGAACATCACCGGGTCGGGGCGCTTCACCGCCACCTGCCCGACCGTGCCGCGCGCCACCTCCTTGCCATCCGCGTCGATGATCGCGACCACATGACCGGGGACGGCCTTGCCGATCGGTCCGGGACGGGACACGTCGAGCTTGCCGATGGAGCCGAGCACGATGTTGCACTCGGTCTGGCCGTAGAATTCATTGATGGTGATGCCGAGCGTATCGCGCACCCATTCCCAGGTTTCGCGGCCGAGCGATTCACCCGCGGACCCGATCGTGCGCAGGTTCAGCCGGTACTTTTCCCTTGGCTTGTCGACGGTCTTCATCAGCCTGAGCGCCGTCGGCGGAATGAAGGCATTGCGCACATCCATGTCCTGCATGATGCGATAGGCCATGTCGGGGTCGAATTTCTGACCCGGCGAGGAGACGACGGGCACGCCGAGCAGCAGCGCCGGCAGCAGCACGTTGAGAAGCCCGCCAGCCCAGGCCCAGTCAGACGGCGTCCAGATGCGGTCGCCCGGCTGCGGCAGGAATTCATGGTGCATCTGGAAGCCCGGCACATGGCCGAGCAACACCCGGTGGCCATGCAGCGCGCCCTTCGGCGGCCCCGTCGTGCCCGAGGTGTAGATCATCATCGCCGGATCGTCCGGACCGCTATCGGCGGCGGAAAACGGGCCGGCGTGTTTCTCAACCAGGTCGTGGAAGGATTTTGCCGAGGGATCGCTCGACGGTTCCGTCGTAACAACCAGATCGAGCGTCGGCAGTTCATGGCGGATCGGCCCGAGGCGTTCGGCGCCGAAACGGTTCGTCACGATCGCCTTGGCCTCGGCGTTCTTCAGGCGAAAGAGCAGGGCATCCGCGCCGAAGAGCAGCGCGAGCGGCAGGGCGATGGCACCGAGCTTGTAGGTCGCGACATGGGCGATGACCGTCTCGAACCCCTGCGGCAGCAGGATCGCCACCCGGTCGCCCCTTTGAACACCCTCGGCGGCAAGCGCTGCGGCGAAGGCATCGGTACGGGCGGCGAGTTCGCCATAGGTCAGGGAAAGCGAAGCGGCATCCGGCAGGAAATGCTCGAGGCAGACGCGATCCGGCGCGCGGGCGGCCCAGGCATTGGAGACGGCGGTGCCGATGTTGAACCGCTCGGGGATCTGCCAGCGGAAATCCTCGTACAGCGCATCATAGGTCGATCTCTCGGCGAGCATCCGGCATCACTCCAGTTTGCTGCACTGCAACTAGCATTCCGGAGGGGGCGTCGGCAATGGCGGCTTTTTGCGGGTGCTCACGGCCAGGCGAGGCGGTTGTCCACTTCGCTGACCTCCTTGACCGAGGCGGCGATGGTGGTTGCGCGTTCCGCTTCTTCGGCCGTCGCAACGCTGCCGGAGAGGATGATCCGCCGGCCCTTGCAGGTCACGGTGACGTCGGAGGCATCCACATCGCCGGCGACGGACAGCGCATCCGCCACCTGCGCCTCCAGCCAGGCGGGATGCGGTGGCTCGACATGTTCGGGCTTCTTGCCCTTGAAGGTCGCTTCCTTGAAAACCATGACATGATCCTTTCACCGGTTAACGAAAGGAAACGCGGAAGGATCGGATTTGTTCGTCTCGATTTAAGGGATGATTAGCGGTGTTTCGAAGTCGGACAGATCTGCCCTGGAATGGACGTTGCCGCCCTGATGAGCTCACGTTAAGTATCGGGCATCGCAACCGGGGATAGCATATGAGCACCATCAAAATTAGCGGAGACGAGCCGACGCAGGGCGCCAGCTTCAAGGATTTCGTTTCCGAAAGTCTTTACTCGATCATGGACTTCGACCGGGAAGCTGCCACCAGGACTTCCTTCAAGATGTGGAACATCGATGAAGATACGTCGCTGACCTTCCGCGGCAAGGACCTGGCCTACAAGTATGACGGTAAGCAAGTCGTCGGCATCACGGCGGGCACGATCACGTCCTTCACGGCCATCGCCGAAGGCTCGACGTTGTTGGATGCAAAGGGTCTCTCGCTTTCCGGCCGCGACCTCACCAAAGCCATCGACAGCGGCAACACGACCACGTTCCTCAACGCCTTCCTGAAGGGCAACGACGTGATCACCGCGACGAAGTACGCCGACCTCTTCTGGGGTGGTGACGGCAACGATACGCTCAACGGCCTTGGCGGCAACGACACGCTGTCGGGCGGGAAGGGCATCGATACGCTCAATGGCGGCAGCGGCAACGACAAGTTGAAGGGCGAGGCCGGCAACGATACGCTCAAGGGTGACGCCGGTAACGACCGCCTGGAAGGCGGTACCGGGGCGGACAAGCTCTATGGCGGTGCGGGCGCAGACACCTTCGTCTTCCGCTCCAAGGCGGATTCGACGACGAGCGCTCCCGACACGATCTACGATTTCAGCAGGTCACAGAAGGACAAGATCGACCTCAGCGCCTTCGACGCGAACGCGGTGAAGACGGGCGTGCAGGACTTCTCTTTCATCGGCACGCAGAAGTTTCACAAGGCCGCTGGCGAACTGCGCTACGAGAAGTCGGGCGGCGACACGTTCATCTATGGGGATATCGACGGCAACGGCAAGGCGGACTTCAAGATCGTCCTCGACAGCTCGTTGAGCCTCCTGAAGGGCGACTTTATCCTCTGAGCGAGGTGCCGGCATCCCGCTTTTCCAAATGGGATACCCCCGAAATGGTTGAGACCCAAGAGCGTGCACATCGCTCTCGGGTCCCCCTCACAACCGCATCCGGGGGTGTCTGCAGTTGCCCATGAGAAATGCGGCTCTGCCAAATTTGTTCCCGCTAAAAAGCAAATTTCCAAACTCGTAGGGATTTGTTTGCAAAAACGCGGCCGGCCGCGTCCTTACCCGGGTAAAAACGCTGAAATCGGATGCGTCGATGCGGTGATTTTGGTGCCCCATGCCGGAATCGAACCAGCACTCCTTTCGGAACTCGATTTTGAGTCGAGCGCGTCTACCAGTTCCGCCAATGGGGCACGGCACTTGTGAGCCATCGCCGTTTACACGAAGCGTTCGTGGGCGGCAACCGGGAAATCGGCGCTAAACGGGTCTGATCACATATCCGTGCAGGTGATTTACAACGACGTGCCACCTGATAGAACTCGGCGCCGTTCGCCGGCACCTCCGCCGGCCCGATTGGACGATCCTGATGACGGCATTCCTCGACCTTTCCCGCAAGACATCCGCAGGCCTGCTTTCGCTCGGCATGGCGGCGACCGTGGGCGGCGCGCTCGCCTTCGAACATGTTGGCGGCTACATTCCCTGTGCGCTCTGCCTGCTGCAGCGGGATCCCTATTATTATGGCATTCCGGTTGCGGTTGCGGCGCTGGTCTCCGCCCTGTTCGGCGGCCCGGCCTGGCTGACGCGTCTGCTTTTGGCGCTCGCCGGCATCATGATGCTGGTCGGTGCGGGCATGGGCGTCTATCACGCGGGCGTCGAATGGAGTTTCTGGGAGGGGCCGGCGACCTGCGCGACGTCCGCCCAGGGCGTCACGCAGAATGCCGGTGATCTCTTGTCCGATCTCAACAGCAAGCACGGTCCATCCTGCACGGAGGCGTCATTCCGCTTCCTCGGCCTGTCCTTTGCCGGCTGGAATGTGATCGCAAGCCTCATCCTCGCCGCGATCGCCTTCAAGGGCGTGCGGTCCGCGAAAGCCTGAGATGCCGCAACCCTTCGGGCCACGCAGGTTGATGGCGTAAAACGGTTTCGCCGTTTCGCGCGACCTGCGTCAGGGTTGCAGTTCGACGTCCCAGTAGAGATAGTCCATCCAGCTTTCATGCAGGAAGTTGGGTGGAAACAGTCGCCCGTTGTTGTGCAGATCCTGAACCGTC
Source organism: Shinella sp. CPCC 101442 (assembly GCF_024704725.1). Taxonomy (GTDB): domain Bacteria; phylum Pseudomonadota; class Alphaproteobacteria; order Rhizobiales; family Rhizobiaceae; genus Shinella. Next base: position 328,797 of record NZ_JALIQS010000006.1, read on the forward strand.
GGCTGGTAGGGCTTCTGATGCGGGAACATGCCCGCCTGCTTCGGCAGCTTGCTGCCTTTTCTCAAATTGCATGGGGAGCAGGCCGCGACCACATTGTGCCAGGTCGTCTCGCCGCCATGGGCGCGCGGGATAACATGGTCAAAGGTCAGGTCGTCGGGCGTCCCGCAGTACTGGCATTCGAACTTGTCGCGCAGGAACACGTTGAACCGGGTGAAGGCCGGGTGGCGTGAAGGCTGCACGTAGGACTTGAGGCACACGACGCTCGGCAGGCGCATCGTGAAGCTCGGGGAGGAAACCGAATGGTCGTATTCGGCGATGATGTTTACGCGGTCAAGAAACACGGCCTTGATCGCGTCCTGCCAGGACCAAAGCGATAAGGGGTAATAACTCAGTGGCCGGTAGTCAGCATTCAAGACAAGAGCTGGCAGGGCCTGTGGTGAAACAGAAATCGTCAAGGGCTTCTCCTGATCGATTCGGCATCTGCTCTTCTATATTAGGCCCGTTGTTACAGCATTGTGAAGCGGGAAAGGAAAAGCGAAAACAACGTATTTCGCAAAGCTCAACCTTCGAGCACCGGCGCAACCTCGCGGCGCATTTCGCGGGCATAATAGGCCCAGAACAACCGGGCCGAGACGCCGCGCCAGGGCGACCAGCTTTCGGCGATCCGGTCGAGTTCCTGGGGGCTCGGGCGCATGGCAAGGCCAAGCGCATGGGCGACGGCATTTTGCAGGGCGATATCGCCGGACGGAAAGATATCCGGATGGCCGCCGCAGAACAGCAGATAGACATCCGCCGTCCAGCGGCCGATGCCCTTGATGGCGGTGAGCTTGTGGGTCGCAGCCTTCGCTTCCATGCGGCAGATCGCGTCGAGATCGAGTTCCCCGCGATCGACGGCCTCGGCCGCGCGGCGCAGCGTCTCCGCCTTGGCGCGCGACAGCCCGATCGTGCGACAGGCCTCGTCGGAAAGGGCGAGGATGTGGTGGGGCGTGATATCGCCGGATAGTTCCTCCAGCCGCCGCCAGATCGCATCGGCGCTGGCGCGCGACACCATCTGGGCGACGATGATGCCGGCAAGGCCTCGATAGCCGGGTGGCAGGCGGCGGAGCGGCACCGGGCCGGCCTTGTCGATGACGGTGAACAGGCGTGCGTCGAGCAGGGCGAGGTCGACCAGACCCGCCGCGACATCGGCCTCAGAATGGATCATGTGCAGTCGCATGGTCTCGAGCGGCCTCGATCCTTGTTCCAACAGCGGCCTTTGTGCGTCATTCTCAACGCATAGCCCTGTAGTGACGTGAGACGCCTCTTCGTGCCAGAAGACCTCATGCAAAGTGCTTTGTCAAAAAATCGTGTCTTTCGTTTTGCGCCGAGCCCGAATGGTCTGCTGCATCTCGGCCATGCGCTTTCGGCCATCCTCAACCACGACCTTGCCGCGGCCTGCGGCGGACGGTTCCTGCTGCGCATGGAAGACATCGATCCTGCCCGATCGCGCGCCGAATTCGAGGCGGCGATCTACCGGGACCTCGCCTGGCTGGGGCTTGACTGGGAAAAGCCGGTGCGGCGTCAGTCGGAGCATCTGGCCTTCTATGCCGAGGCACTGGAACGGCTGAAGGCGATGGGTCTGCTCTATCCGGGCTTTTTGAGCCGCGGCGAGGTGAAGGCGCGGGTTCAGGCGCATGAGGCGGCGGGTGGTCTCTGGCCGCGCGATCCGGACGGTGCGCCGCTCTACCCGACGGAAGAACGTGTGCTCGACCGGGATCAGGCGAAGGCCTGGATCGCAGCGGGCCGCCAGCATGCCTGGCGGCTCGATATGGACAAGGCACGGGCGCTTGCACCCGATATCCTCGACTGGTCGGAGGCGGGCGAGGGGCCGGAGGGCGAGACGGGCATCGTGACGGCGCGGCCCGAGCGCTGGGGCGACGTCATCCTGTCGCGGCCGGATGCGCCGGCGAGCTATCACCTCGCCGTCGTGCTCGACGATGCGGTACAGGGCATTACCGACGTGGTGCGCGGGCAGGATCTTTTTTATGCGACGGCGGTGCATCGTCTCCTGCAAAGCCTGTTCGGGTTGCCGGCCCCCGCCTATCGTCACCACGGGCTGGTGCCGGGGCCGGATGGGCGAAAACTGTCGAAGAGCAACCAGGATACCGGGATTGCGGCCTATCGGGAAAAGGGTGCTTCACCTGCCGGCATTCGCGCCCTGCTCGCGGGCTATGGCTTCGTCTTCCATTGAATCGCCATCGGCTGGCGGCTGTTGCTTGCGCACGCCCCTGATCCTGTCGAGAATCAGGCGCTTTACGCGGAACTTCATCAGGGCCGCGTTGATCTCCGCGCCGAGGATGAAGATCACGCCGATGATGTAGAGGAAGACCAGGGCGATCATGATCGAGGCGAGGCCGGCATAGGTCGAGACGTAATTGGCGAAGGTCGTGAGATAGGAGGCAAAGGTATAGGCGCCGATGCCCCAGGCCAGTAGCGTCAGCAGGATGCCGGGCAGCACGTCGGCGATCTTACGCCGGCCGGCGGGCATCCAGAGATGGGCGATCAGCAGGCCGACGAACAGAACGAGGATGGTGCCGAACAGGCCCCAGCTTTCCACCCAGGAATAGACATAGTTCAGCCAGGGCAGCCAGTCGCCGGTGGCGCGCACGGCAAGCGGGGCTGCAACCAGCACGATGCTGATGACGGCAAGCGCCAGCACGCCGGCGATGACGAAGCCGAGGCTGGCGAGGCGCGTGACGTACCAGTAGCGCGTTTCGGCCACGCGGTAGGCACGGTTGAGCGAGACGCGCAGCGCCTCCACCCCGTTCGAGGCGAAATAGGCGGCGGCGAGCACGGAGACCGTCAACAGCCCGCCGCGTGGAATGGTGAGGACGGCGACGACCTCGCGGGAAATCGGGGCGGCGATCGATTCCGGCCAGGTGTCGAAGATCAGGTGCACGGCGGTTTCGGCGAACTGGTCGGCGCCGAGGAAGGAACCGAGTGCTGTGCCGAAGATCAGGAAGGGAAAGATCGCCAGAAGCGTCGAGAGCGCGACGTGGCTCGCCATCGCCCAGCCGTCGTCCTCGGAAAAATGCCAGATCGCGTCGAAGACGACCTTGTAGGCAAGACGGATGGCGGTCGGCATCGGCAATGTCCAGTTCCTTTTGCGACCGTGCCCGGCCGGCTCTGCAATTGTCTGCCCGGGCATTACGTCTTAAACCGGATTCAGTTTAAGACGTTATGCCCAAATTCAAATTTCCATAATACCGCGCTTTATGGACGACGCGCGGTGCTGTCGTGGTGATATGGGAAACGGACGCAGATTTGTACAGGAAACCGCCATGTCTTCTCCACATGCGACAACCCCGCCGAGCATCATCGTCACCGGGTGCTCCTCGGGTATCGGCGCGCACTGCGCCCGCGCGCTGAAGGCGGAAGGCTGGCGGGTTTTTGCAACGGTGCGGCGGGAGGAGGACCGGGCGAGCCTCGAAGCGGATGGTATCGAAGCGCTGCTGATGGATTACACCAAAGCGGACACGATCGCAGCCCTCGTCGAGACGGTGTTTTCGCGCACTGGCGGCCGGCTCGATGCACTCTTCAACAATGGTGCTTACGGACAGGCCGGTGCCGTCGAGGACCTGCCGGTGGATGTGTTGCGCCAGCAATTCGAGACGAATGTCTTCGGCTGGCACGATCTGACGCGGCGGGTCATTCCCACCATGCGCAGACAGGGTTCCGGCCGCATCGTGCAATGCTCCTCGATCCTCGGCATCGTGCCCTATCGCTGGCGTGGCGCCTACAATGCCTCGAAATTCGCGCTCGAGGCCCTGTCGCTGACGATGCGCATGGAGCTTGCCGGGTCCGGCGTGCATGTCAGCCTCATCGAGCCGGGGCCGATCACCTCGCGTTTCACCGCCACTGCGCTGACCTACATCGAGAAGAACATCGATCTTGAAAACTCGGTGCATGCGGAAGAATACCGCCGGCAGTTGCAACGGTTGCGCGGTGAATCCAAGCCGGCGCGCGGCAAGCTGGGGCCGGAGGCGGTGCATGCGGTGCTGCGCCATGCGTTGACGGCGAAGGCGCCACGGCCGCACTATATCGTGACGACACCGGCCAAGCAGGGTGCGCTGTTGAAGAAGCTGCTGCCGGCAGCTCTGTTCTATCGCATCATAGGCAGGCTTGGCTGACGCGGCGCGGCGTCGCAGGCGCATTCGCCCGAAAACGCGTGCTATTTGTCGTGAATGCCCTATGTGAATAGGGCTGACAGAAATCAAAACCGGATCGTTGGCATGTCTTCCTTCCTTACCTTTCTGACCCTGCTCGTCATGGGCCTTGTTGCCATCGTGCTCGTGCGCGGTCTCGTCAACATGGCCAAGGGCGGCAGCGGCAACACATCCAACAAGCTGATGCAGGCGCGCGTGCTTTTGCAGGCCATCGCCATCATCCTGATCATGCTGACGCTCTGGGTCACCGGGGGCGGGCGCGGCTGATGGTCAAGCTCAACAAGATCTATACGCGTACCGGCGATGACGGCACGACGGGTCTCGTCGCCGGCCCGCGCCGCAAGAAACATGATCTGCGCGTTGAATCCTACGGCGAGGTCGACGAGGCCAATTCCTGCATCGGCCTGGTGCGCGAGCACCTCGCGGACTACCCTGACCTCGACCGTATGCTCATGCGCATCCAGAACGACCTCTTCGATCTGGGCGCGGACCTTGCGACGCCGGAGACCGGCAAGACGCTCGACTACGAACCGCTGCGCATCGCGCAGTCGCAGGTCGACCGGCTGGAACAGGAAATCGACGCGCTGAACGCCGATCTCGAGCCGCTGCGCTCCTTCGTGCTGCCGGGTGGTACGCCGGCGTCGGCGGCGCTGCATCTGGCGCGCACCGTTGCGCGCCGGGCCGAGCGCCGTATCGTTGCCTTGCAGGAGAGCAAGGGCGAGACGGTGTCGGCCGCTGCGGTCGCCTATATCAACCGGCTCTCGGATTTTCTTTTTGTCGCGGCGCGCTGGGTGAACGACAAGGGGCGCACGGACATATTGTGGGTTCCGGGGCAGAACAGATAAGGTCCCTGACGAGCGAGGTTGGGGAAGGGGATCCATGTTCATACCGCTGCATGACGCGAACTCCCTGAAATATATCAAGGTGCAGTATGTCACGATCAGCCTGATCGTGATCGATGTCCTGGTATGGCTGGTGACGGGTGTTGTCTCCACCCGGTCGTTTTCCGACGCCGCGGTGGTCGGCCTCGGTTACATCCCGGCTGTCGTCTTCGATTTTGCCGACCTGGAGCCGAGCCTCGTGCTGGTGCCTGAAGATGCGACCTATGTCACCTATGCCTTCCTGCACGGCGACTTCATGCATCTCGCCTCCAACATGCTGTTCCTCTGGGTGTTCGGCGACAATGTCGAGGATGCGCTCGGCCATTTCCGCTTCCTCGTCTTCTACCTGCTCTGCGCGGCGGCCGGCGCGCTGGTGCACGGTCTCGTTCAGCCGGATTCGGAAGCGCCGCTGATCGGCGCCTCGGGGGCGATTTCCGGGGTGGTGGCGGCGTATTTCCTGCTGCATCCGAAGGTGCGCGTCTGGGTTTTGGTGTTCTTCCGCATTCCGCTGCCGCTGCCGGCGGTCATTCCGCTCGCCTTCTGGATCGCCCAGCAATTCTACATGCTGGTGGTCGATGGTGACAGCGGTGTCTCGTGGGGCGCCCATGTCGGCGGTATCGTCGCGGGGGCCATCCTCGTGCTCGTCCTGCGTCGACGCGGCGTGCCGCTGTTCGACCGGACGATCGTCACGCCCAAGGCCGTCCGGCATGTCGAGGCGACCCCCGCTCCTGTCGAGGAGACGCCGTCAGGCCCTGCGGTGCCGCCGACTCATTGGGGGCGGTGAGCGTGTCGCACATGGTGAATTGACGTGAACGTAAAGGTAATTTACAACGCCTGCGTTTTCACGTGGGGAGGGCCCGTGACACATTGTGTTTGGGGAAAAAACGCGTATCGATGTCGCCAACCGACAATCAGGGCGCCTTTGAAAGGCGCATTTTCCCTCGCGGGCATATGAAGGAAGGAAGCCATGAAGATCTTGGTCCCTGTAAAGCGGGTCGTTGATTACAACGTCAAAATTCGCGTCAAGTCTGACGGCTCGGGTGTCGAGCTAGCGAATGTGAAGATGTCGATGAACCCGTTCGACGAGATTTCCGTCGAGGAGGCGTTGCGGCTGAAGGAAGCCGGCAAGGCGGAGGAAGTGATCGTCGTGTCGATCGGCCCTGCCAAGGCCGAGGAGACGCTGCGCACAGCCCTCGCCATGGGTGCCGACCGCGCCGTGCTGGTCGAGACAGAGGATCAGGTCGAGCCGCTGGCG
>NZ_JALIQS010000007.1 GCF_024704725.1 Shinella sp. CPCC 101442
GCGCAGGACGCAAAGCGGGTTAGCTCTAAGGCGCTTTTGAGGCATCCCTTAAAAAGTCCAACTGATTGTCGTCCATTAGAGAGAATTGACGAGTGGCGCCGGCCGCTCGGTAAGCCTCGAGCTGTTGATGTCCCTGCTGACGCGGTGCATCTGCATTTCGCCGTCGAGATGATGGCCGAGGATACCCTTGAGGTTTTCCTTCGGCGTCGATGGATTGAGCCAGCCCTCAAAGACCTCAGGATCGAGGATGATCGGCATGCGCGTGCGTCTGGTTCGCCACCACGTCGCGTAGGGTGGCATATGCTACTTCGGGCGCCCATCCAACTTGGATGATGCTGTCGATGAACTACCTGACAGAAATATCGGTTGCCGAAACTAAAATAAGAAGTGATCGACCTTCAGCGCAAAGGCATCATCGAGATAGATGACGAAATCTGACTTTCCATCGCCATTGGTGTCACCCTCGATTCGCGTGTCCGATACGTTTTTAGTGTAGCGCAACTCTCCCGCCTTGCCAGAGAAAGCCTTCGACCCGACGAAATTGAACTCTTGCGCACCAGACTTCTTCGAATTGGCGTCCCATGCGCTGAGATCGATGCTGTCGGAACTGGAAAAATCAAAGATCGTGTCTGCGGTTACGCGCGTATTACCCGTATCGCCCTTTGCGAAGACGAAGATATCGGCTCCTGAACCACCATAAAGACGATCGATGCCCTTGCCGCCATTGATTACATCGCTGCCGCCGCCGCCATCGATCCTATCCTTACCACTGTAACCCGAAAGTTTGTTGTTGCCGGAATTGCCGACAAGCACGTTGGCAGAGCCGTTACCGGCGCCGCTGATACCTTTGAAACCGATTAGCGTCAAATTTTCCAATGAGCCGGAGAGCGCGTAGGAAACCTCAGAGTAGACGGTATCCACCCCTTCACCGGCCAATTCGGTTATCTTGTCGCCACTGATATCCACGTAATAGCTGTCGTTGCCCTTGCCGCCGATCAGCGTGTCAGCACCACCAAGGCCATCAAGGACGTTGTTTCCGGAATTGCCAGTGATTCTGTTGACAAGGTTGTCACCTGTTCCATCGATGTTCTTACTGCCGGACAGGGTTAAATTCTCAATATTGGCAACGTCGTCAGTAAGCGAAAAGGAAAATGGTACGACGATAAGATCGGTACCTTGTCCTGCCAGTTCCTGCACACGGTCTGCCTTGCTGTCGACGATATAGGTGTCGTTACCAGCGCTACCGATCATGATGTCGGCGCCTCCGCGGCCATCAAGCCGGTTGTTATAAGCATTTCCCCTGATCGTGTTAGCGATATCATTGCCCGTGCCGTTGATGTTCTTGGTACCGATCAAAGTCAGATTTTCTACGTTGTCGGAGAGAACAAAGGACGCTGAAGAGTTGACCAGATCGGTCCCCTCTCTCGCTTTCTCCATCACTTTATCGGCACTACTATCGACAAAATAGGTATCACTTCCTCCGCCGCCGACCAGGATGTCCACACCCCCTTTACCGTCAAGCTGGTTGGCGCTGCTATTTCCGGTGATCTTGTTGTCCTGTTCATTACCAGTGCCCCTCAAACGGGATGTTCCCGTCAGCTTCAGGTTCTGGACGTATTCGGTGAGAGTGTAGGAGATGGAAGCGATGACGAGATCCGTGCCTTCGCCTGCCTTCTCCTGCACGATCGCGTTGAGATTATCGACGAAATAGGTGTCATCACCTTTTCCGCCGATCAGAACATCGGCACCGCCCTCGCCATTGAGCGTATCGTTTCCTCCATAGCCGACCAGATACTCGTTTCCGGAAGTCCCGACGATCTTTTCGGATGTTGCAGAGCCGAAGATTGCCTCCGAAAAATATTTTACGTGAACACTGCTTCGAGGCGTGTCATCCGCCCATGCAACCACCCATCCGCCATCCGCCAGCGAAGTGATCGTGGGCTGTTGTTGGTTGTTATTCCGGACATAATTCACGACAACTTCGGAACCGACCTTATTTCCATCGGAATCGTAGAGCTGCTGGTATATATCAAGCAGGTTCCTTCCCGTGGTGGCATTCCAGGTAACTATCCAGCCTCCATCGTCAAGCGCTGCAATCGACGGCTCAGACTGGTGGCCAACGGTTGACGTGTTGACCAGCTTCTCGCCCCCGGACACACTACCATCGGCCTTGTAGCGCTGCTGATAAACACCGAAATTGCTGCCGTCCTGTCCAAAGGACGCCCAGGTGATCACCCATCCACCGTCGGAGAGCACGGCAACATCGACGTCGTCCTTGGCCCCCGCTGTAAAGCTGTTGACCTTTATCTCGCCCCCGACGCCATTGCCGTTACTTGCATAACGCTGCTGATAGACGCCTGAACCGCTGCCATCCTGCCCGGCGGTAGACCATGTGACGATCCAACCACCATCGGGCAACACCGCGACCGCCGTATCATTCTCCTTGCCGACGGTAGAAGTGTTGACCTTATTTTCCTCACCAACTGCGTTACCATTGCTCCCATAACGCTGTTGGTAGATTCCAAAGCCGCTTTCATCCGGCAGAACGGTGGACCACGTCACAACCCAACCGCCGTCTGTGAAAGCCGTCACGGACGGCCCACTGCGATCTCTAATTGCGCGACTGCTTACGCTAATCTCGTCGCCAATTGCATCGCCATCGGCATTGTAGCGGCGCTGGGAGATCAAATAGCCACTGTCGCTCTCGCTATATGACGACCATGTAACCACCCACCCTCCATCGGAAAGCAGCGCCGTGGAAGGCTCCAATTGGGCATCCGGTATGTAGGTGTTAACTTGGCTTATTTCGCCGACGGGCTCTCCATCTGCATTGAAGCGAAGCTGGTAGATACCGTGGTCGCCGGCGTCCACGGCTCTCCAGTTGACGACCCACCCTCCGTCGGCAAGTCCAGTCACAACCGGTTCTCTTTTAGGGCCGCTTCTTGATTCGTGTAGGACGACTTCGGACCCTGAGTTCACCTGCGAAACCATTATCGCTGCCCTTATTTCGAGAATATTTTACTCGCATAAGTACATCAATTGCGCTTACTCGCAAAGAAAACATCCCTCAATAGATGATGGCGTTCACAACCGCCCCAGTCCCGAGGGGAAACATCGATGGCTGAAAATCGTTCAGCCTGTAACAGCGAGAGCGTTGCGCCTCCTAGGCATCACACCCGCGGAGAAAACGTGCTTTGGGGTGCGAGGCAAATCTCAGAGACCGGCGAGGTTCTCACCGAGTTTGCCCATCAGATACTCCGTTGCGGCATTGGTACTGTCCAATGGCACATGAACGTATTGAATTGGACGAGTACCAACTGGTCTTATCCAGTAAAGGCTTTCAGTAGGACTCCAATGCGCCAACGCATTTTTGCTGTCACTTGCGAAGAAAGCCACCAAAGTAATCGTGTTCGTGCCCGCATCAAATTGGCGGTCGAACCTCAAGCCTTTTTCGGAAAACTGTTTAATCGAAAGCAAGTTGCTTTCGATTTCAGAAAACTGCGCGAGCCCGGGCTGCACATCGAGGCATTCAAGCATCTCTCTATGGCGCTGTTCTGCGTAGGTTTCTTTTGGTTGACTGTCCTCAAATCTCTTATTCCAGTCAGTCAAAGTATCCTCCACCATCGACACCCTCATCCCAACCGAGCGCGATCTATCACGCTATTGCAGCCGCATCACCGTCGAACGGACAAACATCGACAGCACTCCCAACCTAGCGAAAGCCGGTGCGCAATGAATTTCTGCACCGAAATGTGGCCCGGCTACTGCTTGTACATGCACCGGACCACATTCGCGGTCGTGGGCGGGGCTCGCTACGACCACACCCAGAAATTCGCAATCTCTAAAATAGTTCCTTCGAAAGGGCGCGATCATGGTGACACCACAGAAGCAATCGAACCAGTTCGGCCACCATGACTGCGATCCCGCCGTGGTTGAGTATCTCCTCAGCGCTCTCCATCACCCCGTCCTCGTCCGTGCTTTGGACGAAAGTCACCCGGTTGACGTCGAGGCCCGCTTCCGTAAGCGCGGGAGCGAAAAGGTCGTCGTTCACCAGGCACCAGAACACAGGCCCCTTCGTCCGCGCAGCAACCCCTGCGGTAAATGAGGCGGCGGTCGCGCCGTTCACCGTATCGCTTCCACCACCCGCTATTTCGTGGGTAGAGCCAAACGCCAACCCACTGTGGATACGCCTATCAATTTCCGGAACGCCGAAGGGAAGGCGAGGGCGAGTTGAGCGATGGGCGCCAGCGATCGGGTCTATTTTTTCCTGCAGATCGGCTATGGGTGCAGCGTTGGCGCTCATTGGCTTCGTGCCTCAGCATCGTCAGTGTCTAAGGTTGGTCGCCAGCCACGAGTGAACCCCCGACTTATCGCGCTATCTGCCAGTTGAAGCTGCCAGCGTAGATAGGCGCAGTCAGCCAGCAGCGTGGCTACCGCGGCCCGAGCATTGCCCCCGTGCCAGGCGAGAGCTTCGTCGACCTCGTTGCGAGGCTCAGGTGATTCTGCGCGCACGTTCCCGTTCTGCTGTGTTGATGCCAAAGCAGGCACTCGTTTGGTTTCGGAGTGTTCTTATTATGTTCTTGTTGGGAAAACAGTCAAGGAGATCGGGAAAATATTCCTATGGCTTGGCCACCCACGCTTTCCAGAGCAGCGTCACTCTGCTCGGCGAGGATGGACGTACGGCAGGAAGTCCTCGTCGAAGTCTTCATGCGCGAAGTAATCGAGCGCACGCTGTCCCTGCGGTGAATCCAGGTCCTCCGACTTGCCGTCAGGGCCGCCCAGAAGCTGGCCGATAACGTGGTAGGCTTGTTGGATTTTCGCCTCGAGCTCGGCGATGCGTTCTGCGTCGGTCATTGTTGGTGTTCTTCCCTGTGTTCAGATGCGCCGCTTTCCGCCGTGCCAGTCGTTCAGACGCGCGATTTCTTCAAGCCCGAGATCCGCCACAATCCAGGTACGATCACCTTGACTGTCTCGCTTGCCTTCCTTGATGGCGCCCCTGCTGGCCAACTCATTCATAGTAAAATCCGTGGTGCCCGGAATTTCCGCGCTCGTCCTTACGTCGGGATGTTCTACAATATACCGGAGGGCATTCATGCAGCGGGTGTTTAAGCCAAGCTTCGGCTTACGATCATTGCGCTTGTCTCTCGCGGATCGCCAACCCTCAGGGTTCTCTTTACCGTCCTGCAGAGATTGCAATATGTAGCTTTTGTCGACGCCCATGTGGATGTTGTACCACTTCCTTACGAGTGGCACAGGCCGACCGTCATGAAGAGGATCGATTTTGGGAAAGCCGTGGCGCTCAAGCGCTGGGATAACCACCTTCACGTACATCAACGCGCGCTCCTTGCCTACGACCGCGATGGCGATCTCGCGGTCAGTGGCGAACAGCGAGAGTTTGGAGAGGGGATCGGTCACTCCGCCCCCCACATTCGGTTCAAGATTTTCGCGGCCATAGCCGCCTTGTCCTGAGGAAAGAAGCGACCGTAGTGCTTCATGACCGTCTCGGGTGTGTCCTGGATCGCATAGCTGGCCTGCTCATAAGAACCAGTTTTCTTGAGGACGTGGGTGGCCAGCACGTCGCGTACCGAGTGTGGTCCATGAGGCAGAAGACCCGCAATCGCTCCGCGGCCGGTGTAGGGATTGTAGATGCCGTACCTTTGGATCGTTAGGCGCCAAGCCTCATAGAAAGCTGCTTCGTCGTATGCGGCGGATGAGGTGTTGCGCTTAGTCGATTTGACGAAGAAAGTCCCTGGATCGGACGAAAGTCCTAAGAGGCGGGGCCTGTGTCGCTCGATGTAGGCCTCGATGTGAGCGTATAGCTCCGACAGATCGTTGAGAAACAGCCGGAACGGGTTGGAGCTGAAAAAAGATGAACCGGAGTTCTTGAACGCAATAGCAGGAATGAACACCTCCCATTTACCCTCACGGGGATTCCAACGCAGTTCGCCGCACCGCCGTTCGGCAAGGCGCCGCTCCGTGCTCGGAGGCGCGTCTCGATGGCAAATCAATAGCTCTCGGAGGTTTCGCTGACGGAGCCCCAAATGAAGACCCAAGCGCAGCATTAGATAAGACCTTAGGCCCTCGGCAGCGGCCATCGGAAATTTCCTCTCATCTGGTAGTCTGCGCAGGATCTCATCCGTAATCTTCCGATATTCAAGCACCGGGCTTTCGGCTTCGAGTATCGGAAGGATTGGTTCGAACGGGTCGCGGTGCACCCGCAAGACCTGCTGCACCTCGGCAAAACGAACGGCAGCATGTTTTCGGAGCACATTACAGGTTCCTGACCAGTCGTCGCGAGCGGCAGCAATCTCCGCTTCTTCGAGGATTCCCGGAATCGGTTTGAGCCGGTTAGCGAGATCCGGGCGCTGCCGCAGCCAGCCGGTGTCTTCTCGGACCAACTCGAGTGCAGAACTCAACATGTTGCACTCCCACACCGTAAAGAATCCGCGACGGCGCTCGCGCCAGGTAAGATACCAGTCCCAGATTCCGGGAAAAACAAGCAACGCCAGCGTGAGGTCAGCTATCGGCACGCCCGCGCCGCATACTCGCCCTGATGGGAGTGAAGAGAGCGCGCCGAGTAACAGGCCTAGATGCTCGATCTTTTGCCCTGCCGTGAAGTGGCCCCACTTCTTATTGCGCAGTAGGCCCTTGTCCGTTAGCGTGGCTGTCTTAAAGCAAACGAGGTCACGCATTTCTCCAGCCAAAGCCGCTGGCGCAGTACGTCGCCTGCTTCTCTTCCGCGCCGTTCGTCGCTCAAGTGAAGGGAACCTTATTCCAAAGCTCTCGCTGATCGTGTCAGCCTGATATCGCCGATAGTCCGTTGTTCTAGAAATGACGTTTTCGCGAGCCCATCGAATTATCTCTGCCTGTTTTTTTGCAGGTAGCTCGTTGAAGTCGTCGGGGAGATGCCATGCTAGGCGGCGCCTCTCTGCCGGACCTACGGAAAGCCCCGTCTCATGGCCGATGAGCGCTCGCCCTTGATGGGGAAGTTTCATCCTGAGATATCCTTTTTCCAGCCCATAGCGGACTTCAATCCGGCGCAGAATCTTCATGCTGCGAGCGCCGCGAGGAACCTTGCGGTCGCGCAGCCATGTTCGGATAGTTGTCGAGCAAAAGCGATCTTCTGGTATCACGACATGCTTGTGAAGAAAGGAGGCTGTTTCACCGTGGCGCTGCATCTGGAACGCCAACGCCTCCCGAAATGTAGGCGGGTCGTATTGGCTGTCGAAGCGGGCTACAGCGGGTGTCACGGTCGCCAACTCGGCAGCCGCATCACAAGTATGAGTCGGCGTTGGATGCTCGCGAATCCATTTCTCGATCACGAGAAGGCCGACCTGGATGTTTCTGCAGAGGTTGACTGGAAAATCTCCGTCCGCCCCGCAAGCCAACGAAATAGCGCGCCAGTCAGGGCGACCGTACCGTTTTGGCGGAGGTGTTCGAAAAACCAACAGACCAAGCAGATAGCTGGTTATGCTCGCGTACAGATCGGGGCCAGCTATCGGGGCGATACACGCGCCGCAGAAGACGGATATTTGATTCCTGATTTCCCTTGCGTCTGATGCCGGCATCGTTGTCCACCACTTTGCGAGGATTGCCGCCGGCACCAATGCCGACCGCGGTGTCGTGCTCCTCTAAGGTGGTGACCGGCCAGAGCCGGGCGCGGTTGGTGCCAGCGAGGGAAGGCTAACGCGAACGGTCAGAGACCGCAATAGGCGAAATCTGGCTAAGTATTTGACAAAATTGTAAAAATATGGAGTTGGACTGCCGTCGAATGCGTCGTCTACGAGGTCGATGATCTTCATGCCGAGCTAATGGAGATCGACGAAAACCTAGCCCGGTCTGAACTAACGCCTGCCGAAGAGTCCGCATACATCCTGCGACGCAAAGTTGTGTGGGAGGAGATTAATGGTTCCGTTGGTGCGAAAATTTTGCACACCAACGAACTCCGCGCTGACGGCAGACGCAAGGGCGAACAACACCTTAAGCAGTTCGCCGCTGAGATCTCGGAGGTTACGGGTTCCTCTAAACGCGACGTTCAACTCAAGATCGCACGCGCCCGCGAACTCGGTCCCGACATCACCCGCATCGTTGGAACGTCTCTGGATAAAGGCGTCGAGATGGACGCCCTCATAAAGCTCCGACCGTTTCTCCCGCTGACATTATTGCGAGAGCCGAGGCAGGTGACGGACTCGACCAATTACCGCGTGATGCCGACTAAGCCAAACCTCGCAGCGGGCTTACATTATGAATGGGCGTGGGTCTTTTCTTATCAACAGCGTTGACGCGTCCAGATTGTTGAAATCAGCGTAATCGCCGGTTCGATAGATGACCGCATTTGTCAGATTTAGGAAGGCTCTGCGGATCTTGATGTTTTTCCCCGCCAAAGCATCCTTCACTTTTTCGATGTAGCTGACGTAGTCGTCCGGAGCGCACGACATAACCAACTTTGTGTTGAAGTCATTTGTGTCTACACCGTCAAGCAACCCATCCCAGTCCAAATTGCCTGGACCTCCACCGGCATGATGGCCGCGGGCATTGAAGTAGTTATTGGTATTAATGGGCTTATTCCACAGGAGAACGACAGAGCAGCACCCGCCCATGACTCCGGTAATTATCGCCTCCTCTCCAGCCTGAAGCGTTACAATTATAGCCTTATCCCTCGGGCTTTGAGTGAGTTGCGCCATTTTCGTTTTTTTTGCCATTTCGGTCCTCGCAACAAAAGTAATATCCAGTGGCAATATCATCTGGCGCTCTGCCGCCGCCGATCCGACCTGAACGCCCCCTGTAACTCACGGCATCCTCGCACCGCATCTTGCGGTTGTCGAGCTAGGTGTCGCCGGTTTCGAAGGCAGCTGAACGCAATTTTGCACCGAGCGAAGTTACCGAGTGAAGTTAAGGGGATGGCGGTGGTGCGGAGGATTATTGCGCGGGGCTTGTGCTAGCGAGGTGCTAATCAGGCGCGGCTATTCCCATCCGCTTCATTCTCTCCAGCCTGGCTTCCCGCTTCTTTCGCATCTCCTCCTTCCGCTCAGGCGTCCAAAATGCCGGATCCTTTATCTTGTGGCTGATCCGCTTAGACTTGGGCAGGTTGGGAGGCGAGACCGGGTCGTATACTGCGGGGAGTGTTTTGGTCGGCGGCGCAATTGGGCGAAGCTCATTCCGAAAGACGGCTCCAATGGCTTTGGCGAGTTTGGATGTGTGATCGAGTTCCACCGTTTGCACCACGATAAACCAGGCATACGCCTCGTCACCGTTACTCTCGTTGATGTATCGGACGAAGTGGCGACCGACAACCTCTTCGATCGCAAGGCCATCGCTCTCGTCATTGTTGCACAGGTCTAGGGTAATTCGATCACCAAGGTTCGGCACCACACCTTTGAGGGCAGACAGAGGAATCGTGTCGATGTGCTGGTACCCGCCGTTCGATACCGGGCAGAGGACATAGACCTCCTCAAGGGCCTGCTCTTCCACCTTACTCCTGCCGATCCCGTAGGCGCACGCCGGCGCCGCCACTAGTGGTTTCTCCATCGGCTAGGAAAATCACTTTATCCTCAAGGGCGGCCCGAAGCGCATCAAGCGTGGATTGCTTTGCATCGGCGCCATTTTCAATCCGCGTGATCGTGTTGGCCGTCACACCCGCCAACTCGGCAAGTTCGCGAACGCCGAGTCCCACGGCAGCACGAGCCATCTTAAGCTGAATAGCCTTCATTTCGGTACCCTGTACAAATGCGTATTGACACGGAACCAGAATCGGCTATTGTGTCGGTACAGTGTACAAACACACTTCGACAAACGCAACACGAGGAGCCAACGATGACCGCCACGTCACCCAGATTAAGACCTTTCCGCTTCGCAGAAGGTCAACCAGTCCTGCTCGGAGGAGATCTGCCTGCGGTTATCCGCGGCAGATTAAGAACCTACGCAGGGCAGGCGCTTTATCAGATTGAACTGACCGGCGAGGCCGCCGGTC
This sequence comes from Shinella sp. CPCC 101442, assembly GCF_024704725.1. Classification (GTDB taxonomy): domain Bacteria; phylum Pseudomonadota; class Alphaproteobacteria; order Rhizobiales; family Rhizobiaceae; genus Shinella. The sequence continues at coordinate 9,971 of NZ_JALIQS010000007.1, forward strand.
GCCCCTTCCGGACTGTGATGGAGGATGGGCTTGTCGAAGTCACTCAGCGGCCGACGCAAGCGCGCAATTACCGCGCTGCTGTTCTATCTCCAAGAAGGCCGATGCTGCTACTGCCGCAAGTTCCTGCGGTTAAGCTATGCGCCGCTTTATAGAAGCCGGCATAACGCAGCCACGCTTGAGCACCTGCGCCGCCGCGCTGATGGCGGCCGACACTCGCTCGATAATCTCGCTCTAGCTTGTAAATCCTGCAACGACGGGCGAGGGGTGATCGATTGGCTCACCTATGACAGCTGGATCCGAAACGAATTTTGAGTTTGCCGCTGACGCGCCGTAGGAGGCTGCACGCGGTCTTTTATTCGAATGCTCGTGCCACGGGGTGGTATCCGCGGCGCCTTCCTCGTGAGGGGATAGGGTGGGCTGTGTTCGCCTCGTAGCCCACCCGAGCAAAAGTCACCACGAGGCCCGCACTGACCACCCGCTCCAACACCGCGGAGCGCGGGCCGTTTCCACACCTCTATTCAGTCGCTCAGCAGCACCACGATTTCAGCTAAAAGCACATCGAGCGAATTTGACGAGTCCACCTGCGTGATTGTCGGTAGAGCTTCCTTTTTTCTAATCTGTGAATGAAGGTGCAGGTCTGCGATGTTCCGGGCCGTGGTATCCAGATGCTTCAGTTCGCGCTTCAGTGTGGCTCCGCCGTAGTTATTGGCGACCTCCGAGAAAGTCATCTTGCCAAAAATTGGCGGCACATGGTCCACGATTGCTCGCGTAAGCATCGCCATCGAAAGATAGCTCTCTGTCGCAAATGCTAGGTTGAGTTCTTCACAAAGGCGTATCAGCCTAGCTAGATCGAAGTTAGAAGATTTTATAGCACGAAGGGACTCGATACGCGTAGGATCCACGATCGCCCGAGATGTAACCGCCAACTTAACTTCTCGACGCCCGATTTCAGCGCCCTGCGCATTTACGGCTTCCGGTACCGACAATCGTCTAACCTGTGCGTTTACCGGAAGGTGTGCCAGCCATCGGAGGTGCTTGTCCAGATTGAACTCAGCATGTTCGCGGACGGTCGTCGATGGAAATCCAAGCGGGTCGCCAATGTCAATCGACGGCATTGCGGCCCACTCTGCCGCGAAACCTGAGTCAGGACATGTACACGCGATCCAATCGGCTACTCGAGCTTTCCATCCTGCAGCCTTCATACCCACTTCAAGAGGTGTGCCGAACTTCACGTGGGTCTTAAGTTCAGCGCCGAGGCGCGATAACTCGTCTAATCCCTTCATTGCTAGTCCTGACGCAAGTTCAACCGGCGAAAAACATCTTGGCCATCTCGTAGACAGCAAACAGGCCTCCCGCCAATTTCAGCCAAAACCCTGCGGTAAGGGAATCCGCCGCTCTTTTGCCTAGCTGACTGGCAAAATTCTCCGCGAACGTCTCACCGTGCCTCTGGCAAAAGTCCATTAGTTTCTGGCCGGTCGTGCGAAGTTGGTTGGCTGCATGAAGACCCGCTTGCCGGTTCGCGATCAACCGTTCTCTCGGCTGCCTAAGAACAGCCATAGCTTCCCGAATGCGCTCATTCTCCTCTTCGCCATACGGCGGAAGCCCAATTTCTTCGGGAGGGCCATTTCCGCCAATCATTGGAGAAGGAAGTTGAATATCCTTGAGGAGATCGGCTACCTCGTCTAGCGCAACTTGAAGCTGCTCATAGGAATCATCGTCATCCGGAATAATTCGGTCTTCGTGAGGCGCCCAATCAACTGCCATCGCCTCCAGCTCGTCGATTATCTCTTCGAGAAGGTCTGAAGGGATTTCGAAGAAATGGTCATCGAGCACCTCGCGCACATCATGAGGGCCTCCCCAAATCCAGTGGTATCCACCCTCGGCGCTGTCGTGTGGGGTGCTGTGTGCCGGGTCCTCGAAGTTCTCAAGAAACCAGTCTTTGACCCTTTCCCTGATGTCGTCTTCGGAGTCCTCATCGACGTCGATGAAAGGCGTGGTAGTTACCGGACCCAACTTCAACCCACTCAAGTCTCACCTCTTTAGCCGGCAGTATGCGCATAAAAAGAAAAAGGCCGGCATTCGCGCCGGCCCGTTCCGTTACTTCTTTCTCGTGCCCTTGGTCTCATCCTGACGAAGGACAGAGGCGGCAAGCGTCTTCACCTGGGATGCAGTTGGCTTTTGACCACCTAGCACCTTGCCGGCAATGGACGACGCCCTATTTCCAGTTTGAGCTTTTGCCATTCGGCTTACTCCGGGCCTTGATTAAAGGAACCTCGGGGACTATCACCAGCGTGCAACCGTCTGCCGATAGACTCGGCCTGTCCGACGGCCAGGCCACGACCAATCGAGCAAACACGAAGAGGCGACACCGCAAGGTGACGCCTCTTTTTGTACTGTCTAATAAAGGGACGCAAGCATCGCGCGTGAAATTCGCGCAGTAATCCACAGGTAATATAGCACGGCGTTTTCGGGTTATCCACACAGGATCGCAGAATTTCTACGCTTCAGTGGAAAGCGGGGAAAACTACTATTGATACTTGACAGATGTTTCTTGCCGCCGGGGCACCCAACATCCTCCCGCACACCGCATCCCGTATCGGCGCGCGCTACAAGCGCGCGTGCGAGAAGTCTCGCGCTGCACTCTATCGAATGGCACCGGTGGCTGTCGCGCGTGAGGCGTTTGTGTCCGCCTGCCTCGAAGCGGGGTTACCTGTCGAGGCTTTGGCGCCAAGTTGGCAGCAAGGACCGTCGTCGCCGCCTCGCATGAGTGCCTGAACATGCTCGCCGCTCGTCTATTGGGGCGGGCGGCGCCCTTTGGGAACGAAGTTCAGTTCGCCGCGTTCGTCTCTTGATCAAAACAGGAGAGCGTCATGAATCGCATAATCTATATCGTTGGACTGGTCGTTGTCGTCCTGGTGATTTTGTCGTTCCTCGGTCTCCGCTGATTTCGTGAGGTGAGCAATGATTACGCGATTCATTCTCGGCGGCGGTGCGCTGATCCTGTTACCTTTTGCAGCGTTTGCCGATGAAGCCAAAGTCACGTCTGACACAAGCTCGCTCCAGGCCTCAGAGATACTCTCCTCAGTCGAAAGGCGCCCTGACTTTGCGCGAATCTCCGGGATGTCGTGGAACGATAAGGGCTACTACGAGATCGAGTACCGTACGCGTGACAAGGCGAAGGTCGAGATCAATATTGATGCGAAGAGCGGCCAACCGGTCGACCAAGAGTAGGGGCATAAAATGAACGATCCACGCGAAAGGCGCATCACAGCGCGAGCCTTCGATCTCTGGCAGGCTGAAGGGTGACTAGAGGGGCGAAGCCTCAGCCATTGGCTGCAGGGGGAGAAAGAGGTCGACGAAGAGATCTACGAGGAATCGCGGAAAGGCAAAATCGAGTCGGTCGCACTTGCCGGCGCTGCGAACCCGCGTTGAGGTTTGACTCCAATAGGAGCCAACCGCGGCAGCCGAAAACTACGTTAGGAATGAAATTAGGAGCCGGTTCAATCAAGAACCGACTCCTAAAACAATATCAGCATGTTAGCTGAAGAAACTGGCTCCCCGGGCCGGATTCGAACCGGCGACCTGTCGATTAACAGTCGAATGCTCTACCGCTGAGCTACCAGGGATCATCCGCTTGCTGCTAGTTTCTAGCTGCTCGCTGCGGAGTGAGCGCGTAATACAAATGCTGGATCGATTTGCCAAGCGCTTTTTGACAAAAAAATGCATCAGACTTGATTGATTGTGGAGAAGTCTCCAACTGGGAGAGAGATGATGCCTGGAAAACCGGGCTTTTCAGCGAAAAGAGCGGTGGATGACAGCGAAAAAAAACAGCATGCATTTTGGTATCGATCCCCGCACCAGGGAGGTCGTCATCGGTTCTTTTCGCTTCAAGCTGCCGGAATCGCGCTGGTTGCGCACGCTGATCGGGGTGCTCCTGGTCTTCGGCGGTCTTCTCGGCTTCCTGCCGGTGCTCGGATTCTGGATGGTGCCGCTTGGCCTTCTCGTGCTTTCGCACGATTCCCACTTCGTGCGGCGCCAGCGCCGCCGCCTCGCCGTTTGGTGGGCGACCCGCAAGGCGCGCCGCAACGCCCGCTGATCGTTCCTTGCGTCATTTCCGCTGACCTGATTTAACCCGATGGCTATCGGAAGAGGGGAAGCCTATGGAATTGCTGGTGAAAGGCGCCGTGGTCGGTTTTGGCGCAACGGTGCTGATGGATGTGTGGGCTGTCTTGCTGTGGAAAGCCTTCCGCCAGTCGCGGCCGAACTGGGCGCCGGTCGGTCGCTGGGTCTGGCATCTGAAGAACGGCACCGTCTTCCATGACGATATCGCCGCCGCCGAGCCCCATGCGCAGGAGCAGGCGCTTGGCTGGATCTTCCACTACGTGGTCGGCATTCTCTATGGCGTCATTCTGGCGGTGTTTGTCGGCACATCGTGGTTTGCCGCACCGACCTTTCTGCCGGCCTGGATACTCGGCATCGTGACCGTCGGTGCGGGGTGGTTCCTGCTTCAGCCGGGGCTTGGGATTGGCGTTGCGGCCTCGAAGCTGCCGAACGCCAATACGGTGCGCGTCCTCAATCTGGTGTCGCACACCATCTTTGCGCTGGGGCTCTACGGAACGGCGCTTCTCATTCGCTGACAGGAAACACGCCACCGCCGCGAGCCGGCGGTGGCGTTTTGTTTTAGCGTGCGGCGGCGACGCCGAGAATGAGGCCCGTGGCGACGCTCATCAGAAGGTAGGAATTGTCCACCTTCACCCATTGCTGACCGCGGGCGGGCTTGCGCAGGCCGTAGCGATGGTAGTCGCGCACGGCCGGCCGGCCTTTCCAATTGGAATAGCGCTCGCCCTTGCGCCAGCTATGGCGCGTCGTGACCTCCTTCTTCTTTACGACGTAGGAATGGCCGGGCTTGCGGTCTTGGCGGTGCTGCTGCTGGGCCTGCGCCATCGGTACGACGGCAAAGGAGAGAGCGACGGCCGTCAGAAGAGTGCGGGTGAAGAGTTTCATCGGTTGGTTCCTCGTTGTTGATACGAGAAGCCTAGGACCGCATCGATGAACCAAAACTGAACGATATGATTACGATTTTGTAATGAAAATAATGGCTTAAATAGAGCGGTACGCTATAGAGGTAAGCTGGCAAGGCCCAGACGGGCCTGTCGCCTCAGTGGGTGGAGGGAATGTCTTCTTCCTCCAGGAAGGAGTGGATGCCGTCCCGCGCCACGGTGGCCAGGAACTCGTCGAAGGCCTCCCGGTCGGTTGCAAAGGGGGCATCCCATTCAAAAAGGTCCTCGTTCTGCGTCACCACCTCCAGCCGCCAATCCTGCTGGGTGCCGGCCGGCCGGTAGATATCCACGAGAACGGTGACGTCATCCTCCGTAAATTCGCCGGAGAGTTCGGAATGCTCGAGTTGAGGTTTCTTCGCCATGGGTGATTCCGTTTGATTTGTGTTCGGCATATGCGCACAGCAGCACGCGTCTGCAAGAGCCTGCGTTGTCAGGCAGGATCAATTTCCGCGAATGCGAATGCAGGCGTCCCGCCATTGCACCAGCTTCGCCCCGTCGCCCTTTTGCGGCGCAAGCGCGAAGGTCCTGTCGCCGATGGCGATCGTCGCTCCCTCGCTGTTGTCTTTCGACAGCGTGTCGAGCATAGGCGCGGTATCGTAGGTACCCAGACTGAGCATCCACCCACCGTCCATCTCGTTTGCATCGACATGGATCATGGAAATCGGCAGGTCTATGCTCTTTCCTCCGGCCGAAAGCGCCACCTTGGCGTAGGCAAGACCTGCGGAAGCCTTGATCAGGTCGATCGCCATCGGCTCCACTGGACCCGTGATGATGCTGATCTGCAGCGGCGGGCTCCGGGCGGGATCGCAGGAGAGGCTGTAGGCGGCGCATTCCGAGACCTCTTCTCCAGTGCAGGGACTGAAGGTGAGGTGGGCGGCCGGCTGTTCCTCGTTCTCATACATATAGGCGTAGAACTCCTCGCTTCGCGCCGACGTGAGGCCGAGGGAGAACACAGCAAGGATACTGGCAAGAAGCGATGCGAACCTCATGAGACCCTCTTGTCGATGTCGAGCCGAATCGTCGCAGCCGGTGTGATGGCCGGCGGTTTGCTGCGGCCCTGCGCACCCGCGCCAGCAAAGTATCAGAGCTTGGCGAGCATTTGTCGACGGTCTTTTGACTGAGGGCAGGCAATGCACCGCAAGCACGCCGAAAGAACGCCGCCGACGGGCAACAACGGCCTGCCGAACGAGGCAAGGACGATGCGGAACGCACAAGGCAACGGAAGCCCGTCAGGGCTGGTAACTTTTTGATTTCACTGATGAAGAAGTTGGAGGCCTCGCCGAGAATCGAACTCGGGTGCAAGGATTTGCAGTCCTCTGCGTCACCACTCCGCCACGAGGCCATCCGTTGTGGTGACGGGCGTTTAGAACGAATCTCAGGAGCGCGCAATACCCTTCATTCTCAAGCGGCTCCTTTTTTATCGGGAATGTCTGTTCCTTTCTTTTTTCGAGAGATTCTTGTCGCTGGCATCGAAACGAGGCCTCCTGGCTCAGGGCTCCAACTGCCCTGTGTCTTTCGTGCGCCAGCAGCGCCCGGGCATTTTTTGTACAGTATGGCAACTCCTCTATCGCGCTTCTGCTGGAGGTACAGCGGTCTTTCCTTGTCCAGATTCCGTGAAAATATCCCCGCTCTTTGCTGCGCGCCTATCATGAGATGTCCGCTCAGAATGGGTGCGGAAAGGCAGGTTGGTTGGCGGCAAACTGGATTGTACCGGTGGCCCTTGGAAGGAGAAATCAGCCGACCACTGCGATGCAGATGCAGCCGGCAATCGTGTCGGCCGAGGCGATCTTGTGTCGCCACTTAAGCAGAAAACTCGAAAAGGACTTCACAATGACAGGTATTATGCAGCGCATCCAAGGTACGGTCCAGAGCCTCAACGGGATCTCTTTGAGCACAGGTGTGATCATTCCCATCAATCCAAAGGCGGTGATGGTCGAACTGACATTTCAGGATATCAGCGTATCGCCTGCTGCCGGGGCAGGGTGGGGCCTGAGGTTGGAGGCGAGTTCCACCATTGAGACGACCGGCTACCAGGCCGGTCACTCGAAGATGACATCGTCGGCGCAGAGCGTTTCGCAAAGCGGGACCTGGTTCGTCCTTTGCGGAAACGAGTCGTCGGGCGACAGCTTCTACGGATATTCCCGTCTGTCTCTGGCCAATACCAGCAACAACAGGTGGTTTTGCGAGAGCATGCTGTTCGAATGCTCCGGTCAGGATATCCAGAGGCTCTCGGCGGGAACGAAGAGCGTCGCGTCGCAACTGACCGGCATCCAGATTTGGGGCGGTGGTGCGGCCGGAACCTTTGTTGGCGGCTCGGTTACGCCCGTGGTCTACGTCATCGACTGACGGATACACAAGAGGGGTCTCAAGTAGTCTTTTGAGTGGCCCTTTCGAAGACGGCGGCGCGCCCGTGAGGCGCGCCGTATCATGTTATTGCGCCGGTGCGCCTTCCAGGCCGACAAGGGCGATCTTGGCGTAACCCGCGCCGCGCAGGAGGTTCATGACATCCATGACGCTGCCATAGTCGACGGCCTTGTCCGCGCGCAGCAGGATGCGTGTATCCTTGTTGCCTTCCGTCACGGCATCGAGTTCCGGACCGAAAGTGTCGCGGCCGATCTCGCCGTTGCCGATCGAGACCGTAAGGTCCTTTTTCAGCGTCATGAAGACCGGCTTGTCCTCGCGCGGTGTCGGCTGGGCGACGGAGGAGGGCAGGTCGACATTGATGTCGACGGTTGCAAGCGGTGCGGCCACCATGAAGATGATGAGCAGAACCAGCATGACGTCGATGAACGGCGTCACATTGATCTCGCTGTTTTCCTCCAGGTCGTCTCCGCCGCCTTCCTTGATCTTGCTGGCCATGACGTCACCCGAGCTTCACAACGGAGCCGGCGGCCCGCTCGCCACGCTGGGCGGCGGGGTGACGGACGGCGCGGCGTACGTCTAGGTCGCGGCTGGCGAGGCGTTCGATGGCGGCCGAGGCGTCGGCAAGATTCTGGCGGTAGCCGGTGATGGCGCGGGCGAGGAAATTGTAGATCACCACGGCCGGAATGGCCGCGACCAGGCCGATGGCGGTGGCGAGCAGCGCTTCGGCGATACCGGGCGCCACGATGGCAAGGTTGGTCGTCTGCGCCTTCGAGATGCCGATGAAGGAGTTCATGATACCCCAGACGGTCCCGAACAGACCGACGAACGGCGCCGTGGAGCCGATAGTGGCCAGGAGGCCCGTCCCCTTGGCGATGCGGCGGCCGCCATGCACTTCCATGCGGCCGAGGCGCGAGGCGATGCGCTCCTTCACGCCACCATCGGAGACGTGGTCGAGCACAGCCTCAGAGGCTTCCATCTCTTCGCGGGCGGCGCGCGTCATGCGGGCGACGAGCCCGCGGTTGCGGCCGAGCGCCTGTTCGCCATCCTCAAGGCCGCGGGCGGCCACAAGGCGACGCACGGCGCGGCTGGCAGACCGCTGCGCAGCGCCGAGTTCGGCGAGCTTGACCAGAAGCACCGTCCAGGTGACGACGGAAGCGAAGGCAAGACCGATCATCACGCCCTTCACGACGATATCGGCCGCCATGAACATGCCCCAGGGGGAAAGATCGTGCGGCAGGCCGGCCTGGCGTGCACCGGCGGCATCATCGACCGCGTCGAGTTCCGTCGCGTCGTCGACAGCCATGACATCGGTCTCGGTCGCCGCTGCCGGGCTGGCCGACGTATCGGCATCGCCTTCGGTCGCGGTCGGGCGCGATGTCGTTTCGGTCGTTGTCGTGCCCGCGCCCGTTGCGGTGCCCGTAGACTGCGCCTGCGTGGATTGGCTCTGCGTGGATTGGCCTGTATCCGGCTGGGCGTCCGTCTGGACCGTGGGTGTCTCCTGGGTCTGCGCCGAAACGGCGTAGGGCGCGGCAAGCGCCATCAGGATCATCGCGAAGTGCAGTCGAGACCGTTTCAGCACGGCGTATTCCTCTTGTATGTCTTACTTTTAAACGGAGCCCGTTCGAGCGAAAGGGCGTCGGTGCGGCCGCAAGCGCGGCCTTAAAACCTGACTGTCCAATACGACATTATGCCCCGGACAGGCAATAATATGTTGAGTAATTTATTCATGATAACGCGGGCAGGCTGCGGGCCATCCTGCAAAGGCCGCTGAGGAGGGCGGTTTTTGCGCGCAAACCGTTCGCACCTATGGACACCCGGCCCGAAACCGCACTAAGAGAATTGCGACGCATCCGGCAGCGGGCCGGGCCTTCGCGCCGGTCCTCGCCGTTTTACTCAAGGGCTAGAGATGATTGACTACAAAGCAGCGCGCACGAAGATGGTGGACAACCAGATCCGTACGACGGACGTGACGTCGCACGAGGTGCTTGACGCCTTCCTGACCGTCGCGCGCGAAGAGTTCGTGCCCGCGGCGGTAAAGCCGCTCGCCTATATCGACACCGATATCCAGCTGGTGCCCGGCCGCTTCCTCATGGAGCCGTCGCCGCTCGCCAAGCTGATCCAGCTCGCCGAGATCGCCAGCACCGATATCGTTCTCGAAGTCGGCTGCGGCACCGGTTATGCCTCAGCGGTCCTGTCGCGCCTGGGCAGCTCGGTCGTCGCGCTCGAAAGCGACGCGGAGCTTGCCGCGACGGCGACGGAAACGCTTTCCCGCCTCGGTTATGACAATGTCGCCGTCGTCTCGGGCGATCTTGAGGCCGGTTACGCTGCGGAAGCGCCCTATGACGTGATCTTCGTGCACGGCGCCGTCGAGTTCGTTCCGGCAGCACTTTTCGCGCAGCTGCGCGATGGTGGCCGCCTGATCGTGGTCGAAGGCTATGGCAATGCCTCGCAGGCACGCATCTACATCAAGGAAAGCGGCCATGTTGCCGAGCGCAACGTGTTCAACACCGCCGTCAAGCCGCTGCCGGGCTTCCGCAGGGCAAAAGAATTCGTCTTCTAATACGGTGTAGTCCGATTGATGGAGGAAAGGCCCGCTTTTGTTGCGCTTTGGCAACGGGCCTTTCCTATTGTCGCTGCCGGACCTGATGGGACTGGCGCGATCCCTGTTTCCCAAGCAACTTAAAGCCACTATCGCAAGCGGTGCGGGAACCGTCGGGAACGGATGCCACATCGCCGAAAGGCGTGTGCGGCTTTTCGCGGGTCAAAGTGTATCAAAGGGCGGCTCTCTGTGGCGGGTCGATCCAGGATCGGAGTTTTGTACTGTGTCCATTCTTCGTCGAACCGCCCTTGCTTTTGCGTTTGCTTCCGCCGCGTTCGTCCTGCCACAGGGCGTCTGCGCCGAAACGCTGGCCGGCGCGATGGCCAAGGCCTACGAGAACAATCCGGATCTCAACGCTGCCCGCGCGGCGCTGCGCGCCATCGACGAGAACGTGACCATTGCGAAGGCCGGCTATCGGCCGCGTATCAACGCGGTGTCGGAATACGAGGTCACCGGCACCAAACTGGACAAGCGCCCGGTCTTCGGCAACCGCAAGACAAAGCAGCTTACTTCCACCCACGGCATCACCGTCACGCAGCAGATTTTCGATGGCTTCCAGACGTTGAACCGCGTGAAAGCGGCGGAACTGAATGTTCTGGCAAGTCGTGAGCAGTTGCGCGCCAACGAGATCTCCATCTTGCTGGCGGCTGTCGAATCTTACACCAATATCGCCCGGGATCAGCAGGTCGTCTCGATCCGCAAGCAGAACCTCGCCTTCCTGCGCGAGCAGCTCAACGCCGCCAACGCGCGCCTTGATGTCGGGGAAGGTACGCGGACGGACGTCAGCCTCGCCGAAGCCGAACTTGCTGCCGCCAAGGCGCTGTTGACGGCGGCCGTCTCCCAGCTCAAGCAGAGCGAGGCGGCCTATGTGCAGATCGTCGGCGTCGCTCCGTCCGGTATCAAGCAGCCCGCTGCGGCAAAGAAGGCCATGCCGGCCTCGCTCGATGCCGCAGTCGCGATGGGCTATCAGGAAAACCCGAACATCCTTTCGGCCATGCGTAGCGTCGATGCGGCCGGCTACAATGTGCGGGTGGCCGAAGGCACGATGCTGCCGGGTGTCTCGCTGCAAGGCGATCTTTACAAGTCCGTGAACAACGATGCCGGCCCGGCCGACAATCTGACCGGTGCGCTCTCGGCCCGTGTCGTCGTGCCGATCTATCAGGGCGGCGCCGAATACGGTCAGATTCGCCAGGCCAAGGAACAGCTCGGCCAGCGCCAGATCCTCGTCGATTCCGCCCGCATGGAAGTCCAGCGCACCATCGTTTCGGCCCACGCCCAGTATGAGGCGTCGGTCGCTGCCATTTCGGCGATCCGCCAGCAGATCGAGGCCGCCAACATGGCGCTGAACGGCGTGGTCGAAGAGCGCAATGTCGGCCAGCGCACGACGCTCGACGTGCTGAACGCGCAGCAGAACGTGCTCGACGCGAAGGAAAGCCTTGTCGCCTCACAGCGCGACGCCGTTGTCGCCAGCTATTCGCTGATTGCGGCCATGGGCGCGCTTACGGTGCACAGCCAGGGGCTGGAGGTCGCGGAATACCGCGCCGAGCGCCATTACGAGAAGGTCAAGGACAAGTGGTTCGGCCTTCGCACGGTCGACAGCAACTGAGCGGCCGCGGCCCTGCCCTTGGCAGGGTAAACAAATCTGTGCATCACTCTTAACACATGATTCGCGACGATTTAGTTCGCCGCTGAACTCGCCTAGGGTTTTCGGGATGTCCGGCAGGCCTTGCATGCCATGCCGCGGACGCCGCAGAGAACGGGGATAGAAATGGCTCAGCCAAGTGTAGCGCGTGAACCGTCCATGGATGAAATCCTGGCGTCCATCCGCAAGATCATCGAGAACAACGAAGCTCAGCCGGACCTCGCCGCCGATGCGCAGGACGATGACGGCTTCGATATCTCGACGGAAAGGGATGCCAGCCTTCTCGACCATCCCTCCGTTGTGGAACACTTCCACGTCGAGGAAACCCGGTCCGCCCCCGTGCATGCCGTTGCGCGCGCCGAACCTCTGCAGGGCGGCCAGCCGGCACTGTCGCTGGCCGATGTCGCCGCGCGCGTCCGCGCCGCTTCCGAGCGCCATGTCGCCGCCAACCGTGGCGAGCCGATGGAACGCGATTCGTTCTCGGTGGAGCCGATGCAGCCGGTCGTTGCGCGCGAGGACAATCCATTGGTGACGGCGCGCGTTGCCGCCACGGCGAGCCGTTTTGCGCCGGTGAACGAGACTGTCGAGCCGGTGGAGGCCGTCGCGCCCCGAATGGCACCGGTGCAGAGCACCGTTGCCGAGACGATCGAAGATAGCCCTGTCGGCCGCGAGATCGCTTCCCTCGTGTCGCCTGCCGTCAGCGAACGCGTCGCGCAGTCCTTCGGCGCGCTGGCGGAAGCCGTCGATGCCGGCCCGCGCCGTTCCTTCGACGAGATCGCCGAAGACATGCTGCGCCCGATGCTGCAGGAATGGCTCGACGACAACCTGCCGACGCTCGTCGAACGGCTGGTGCGCGAAGAGATCGAGCGGGTGGCGCGCGGCCCGCGCCGCTGACCGACGCCGCCATTTTCGAAAAGATGGTTTAAGCCGCGCCGGGGCCACCCGGTGCGGCTTTTCTTCTGATATTGTTGACTCCATGCCGCTCATCCGGTTTACAAAACCCAACCGATAAACAGCAGGCCACGCACGAAAATGCTTGAAAAAACCTATGATTCCGCAGCGGTCGAGCCGCGCATCGCCAAAACGTGGGAAGATGAGGATGCTTTCCGCGCGGGCGAGGGCGCAAAGCCTGGCGCCGAGACCTTCACCATCGTGATCCCGCCGCCGAACGTAACGGGCTCGCTGCATATGGGCCATGCGCTCAACAACACGCTGCAGGACATCATGGTCCGCTTCGAGCGCATGCGCGGCAAGGACGTGCTTTGGCAGCCGGGCATGGATCATGCCGGCATCGCCACCCAGATGGTCGTCGAGCGCAAGCTCGCCGCCGAAAAGCTGCCGAGCCGCCGCGAGATGGGCCGGGAGGCCTTCATCGAGAAGGTCTGGGAGTGGAAGGCGGAATCGGGCGGGCTGATCTTCAATCAGCTGAAGCGCCTCGGCGCCTCCTGCGACTGGTCGCGCGAACGCTTCACCATGGACGAGGGGCTCTCCGAAGCCGTGCTCGAAGTTTTCGTCTCCCTCTACAAGGAAGGCCTGATCTATCGCGGCAAGCGTCTCGTCAACTGGGACCCGAAGTTTGAAACGGCGATTTCCGATCTCGAAGTCGAGAACAAGGAAGCCGACGGCCATATGTGGCACTTCAAGTACCCGCTTGCCGACGGGGCCACCTATACCTATGTCGAGAAGGATGCCGACGGCAACGTCGTCTTCCAGGAAGAACGCGACTACATCTCGATTGCCACCACGCGTCCGGAAACGATGCTGGGCGACGGCGCGGTTGCCGTTCATCCGACGGATGAGCGCTATGCGCCGATCGTTGGCAAGCTCTGCGAAATCCCTGTTGGTCCCAAGGAACACCGCCGCCTGATCCCGATCATCACCGACGAATATCCGGAAAAGGATTTTGGTTCGGGTGCGGTCAAGATCACCGGCGCGCACGACTTCAACGACTATCAGGTCGCCAAGCGCAACAACATTCCGCTCTACCGCCTGATGGACACGCAGGCCGCGATGCGCGCCGATGGCGAGCCCTATGCGTTCTACGCTGCGCAGGCGCTGGAGATCGCGAAGTCCGGCCATGTTCCCAACGAGGCCGAAGTCGACGACATCAACCTCGTTCCCGACGAATATCGCGGCCTCGATCGATACGAAGCCCGCAAGCGCATCGTCGATGCGATCAATGCCGAGGGCCTAGCCGTCACCGTCAAGGACGCCGAAGGCAACGACATTCCCTATGTCGAGAACAAGAAGGTCATGCAGCCCTTCGGCGACCGCTCCGGTGTCGTCATCGAGCCGATGCTGACCGACCAGTGGTTTGCCGACGCCAAGACGCTGGCCAAGCCCGCCATCGCCTCCGTCCGCGAGGGCCGCACCAACTTCGTCCCGAAAAACTGGGAAAAGACCTATTTCGAATGGATGGAAAACATCGAGCCGTGGTGCATCTCGCGCCAGCTGTGGTGGGGACACCAGATCCCGGCCTGGTACGGTCCTGATGGCCAGGTCTTCGTCGAGAAGACCGAGGAGGAGGCGTTGCACGCCGCCATTCAGCACTATATCGCCCATGAAGGCCCGTGGAAGGCCTGGGTCGAGGAGAAGCTGGAGAATTTTGCGCCGGGTGACATCCTCACACGCGACGAGGACGTGCTCGACACCTGGTTCTCCTCCGCGCTCTGGCCGTTCTCGACGCTTGGCTGGCCGGAAAAGACGCCGGAACTGGCAAAATACTACCAGACCGACGTGCTGGTCACCGGCTTCGACATCATCTTCTTCTGGGTCGCCCGCATGATGATGATGGGCCTGCACCTGATGAAGGACGAACTCGGCAATCCGATCGAGCCATTCCACACCGTCTACGTCCACGCCCTGGTGCGCGACAAGAGCGGGCAGAAGATGTCGAAGTCGAAGGGCAACGTCATCGATCCGCTCGAACTGATCGATGAATACGGTGCGGACGCGTTGCGCTTCACGCTCGCCATCATGGCCGCGCAGGGCCGCGACGTGAAGCTCGACCCGGCCCGCATCGCCGGCTACCGTAATTTCGGCACCAAGCTCTGGAACGCCACGCGCTTTGCCGAGATGAACGGCGTTGCCTCCGATCCGAAGTTCGTACCTGAAACGGCCTCGCTGACGATCAATCGCTGGATCCTGACCGAACTCGCCCGCACGGCGCGCGACGTCACGGAGGCGATCGAGACCTATCGCTTCAACGATGCGGCAAGCACGCTCTACCGCTTCATCTGGAACCAGTTTTGCGACTGGTATCTGGAGCTGCTCAAGCCGGTCTTCTCCGGCGAGGACGAGGCCGCAAAGGCGGAATCGCAGGCCTGCGCGGCCTATGTTCTGGAAGAGACCTACAAGCTCCTCCATCCCTTCATGCCCTTCATGACGGAAGAGCTGTGGGCGCACACCGCGGGCGAGGGCCAGAAACGCGACAGCCTGATCTGCCATGCCGAATGGCCCGCACCCGCTTATGGCGACGACGCCGCAGCCGACGAAATCAACTGGCTGATCGATCTCGTTTCGGGCATTCGCTCGGTCCGCGCCGAGATGAACGTGCCGCCGAGCGCCACCGCACCGCTCATCGTGGTCGGTGCGAATGCGCTGACCCAGAAGCGGCTAACCACGCACGACTCGGCGATCCGTCGCCTGGCGCGCGTCTCCGAGATCGGCCTCGAGGATGCGGCACCCAAGGGCGCAGCACAGATCGTCGTCGGCGAGGCGACCGCCTGCCTGCCGCTTGGCAACCTGATCGATCTCGGCGCCGAAAAGGCGCGCCTTGAAAAGGCAATCGAGAAGGCGAAGGCGGAAGCAGGCCGTATCCAGGGCAAGCTCTCGAACGAAAAGTTCGTCGCCAATGCAAAGCCAGAGGTGGTGGAAGCCGAACGCGAGCGCTTCGCGGAACTCGAGCAGCAACTCGCGAGCCTTGCCGTTGCACTGACAAGGGTCAGCGAAGCCGGCTGATTCCACGCATTGCGTGTGAAGAGACAAGGAAAACCGCGCCGGTGCCCCCGGCGCGGTTTTTTATTCGGTGGCGGGCTGCAAAATTTCCATTGTGGTCGAAATGTGACATGTTGTCGCCGTGTTGGAATATTTTTCCGGATTTTGCGATAAATTTGTGTCGTTCTGAAATTTTCTTCCTGCTGTTTTGATTGTTGAGGTGCCCTCGAAAAATCTTACGTAATTCTGTGAATGCTCATGGGAAATTACGGGCGAGAAGTGGGGTTTGCTAATGTGGCGCGTGTCTTCGATAGTCATGACGGACAGGCGGTGGAGAGGCCGCTTACATGACATTGGGGGACTGTGAATGATCAACTCGATCTTCAAGAACGGTGTTCTCACCGTTGCGGCATTGGCAGCCTTTGCGACAGCTGCCCAGGCGGGTGGCTTCAGCCGCGGCGAAGCGGATACGGATATTCTTTACGAAGACGGTACCGCGGCGTTCCGCGCGAAGACGACTTTCGTCGCTCCGCAGCGCGGATACGATACCGTCAATGGTGTCGAGGGCACGGACGGCGACTACACGGACAACTATTTTATCCCGAGTCTGGCCGGCAAGGTACGTCTGACGGACAACCTGTCCTGCGCGGCGACCTACACCCAGCCCTTCGGCGCGTCCTCGACCTATGGTCTGCAGGCACAGGCCGCCGATGCGGCCACCTCGAGAATCGGCAACGCGACCATCGAGGCGAGCTTCGAAACGCAGGAATACGGCCTGACCTGTGCTGCGAACTTCAACCTTGAGACTGGCCGGCTGTGGCTGCTTGGCGGCCTCTTCCTGCAGAGCTTCGACTATGAGGAAGTTTCCCGCTACGGCACGCTGCGCCTGAAGGACAGCAGCGAGCTCGGCTATCGCCTCGGCGCCGCTTACGATATCCCGGATATCGCCCTGCGGGCCGAGCTCATGTACCGCTCGCAGATCGACCATTCGGGCGACGGTTCTTTCACCATCAGCCCCGCCGGCTCCCCGATTCTGGGCGTGCCGGCAGGTTTTGAACTCCCGGCCTATGGTGCAGGCAGCTTGCCGCAGTCCCTCGAGCTGAGCCTCCAGAGCGGCATCGCGCCCGGCTGGCTTGCGTTCGGTTCGATCAAGTGGACGGACTGGAGCGTGCTGCCGACGCTCAACTACAACATCACCGGCCTCGGCGATCTCAAGAAGAACTTCAAGTTCCGTGATGGTTGGACTGTGATGGGCGGCATTGGCCATACCTTCACCGATACCGTCTCCGGGGCGATCAGCCTGACATGGGATCGCGGTGTCGGCACCGGCGCCGATATCATGACCGACACGTGGACGGTCGGTATCGGCACGGCCATCAAGGCCGGCCCGGGCGAGTTCCGTCTCGGCGGCGCAGTCAGCTACCTGACGTCGGGCGAGCAGAAGTTTGATCCCGGCGGCGAGCTTGCGGATTTCAATGCGACGGTTGACGGCGACTTCGCCTACGGCGCAAGCCTGTCTTATCTCGTAAAATTCTGATCGGCGGACCAGAAGCATCGGAAAAAGGGCCCGGCGTCATCGCCGGGCCCTTTTTCTTGGTTAACACTTCGTTTCATGGTCGCCTGCCTTCTGGGGAAACCACAGCGAAGCCTGAAAATATGTGACGGAATCGCAACACATTTTTTTCCAGAGTTTGCTACACCCCTAGGCAAGCGACGAAATGTCCATTTCCCGCCACAAACGGGGCGCAGCGATACGGACATGTAGACGCGTGGAACCGCGCTTAAGGAAACGATGAGCCAGCCTATGTCATTGCCGCCGGAGAAGCCGGAAATCAGCACGGGCCCCGTGCATTCCCGGTTTGGCGCAAATAGGAAGGCCAGGCGCGGAATTGTAGAGTCGATGCCGAAGTCCGAGTTGATGCCGATGAAACTTTTGGTAATGGGCCTGTGTCTTTCGCTTTCCTCCGGGATGGCGTCCCAAGCCCTCGCATTTGACACGCAGTCCGGCGTAAGCCGGGAAAGTGGTCCTTTCGACCTCTTCAAATTCGGCTTCTTCTCCTACAAGGAGGGTCGCAAGAGCGACGCCGTGGAGGCGTATCGCTATGCGGCGGAAAAGGGCCATACCGGGTCGCGCTGGGCACTCGCCAACATGTATGCCGATGGCGACGGCGTGCCGGAAAACGATCTCGAAGCCTTCAAGATCTACAGCGAAATCGCCCAGGCCGGCGTGGAGCCGGGCTCGGAAGACACCGGCTACTTCGCCAATGCGCTGATTGCGCTTGCCAGCTACTACCGTCGCGGCATTGCCGACAGTCCCGTGAAGATCGACCTCACCCAGGCTCGTCAGCTCTATTTCCAGGCGGCGTCCGCCTTCGGCATTCCGGAAGCGCAGTTCCAGCTCGGCCGCATGATGCTGAGCGGCGAGGGTGGTTCCGTCAGCGTGCACCAGGCCAAGAAGTGGCTGAACCGCGCCCGCAACAACGGCCATGCCGGCGCCATGGGCCTCTTCGGCAACATCATCTTCCAGGAAGGTGATGCGGCGCGCGGTCTTGCTTTCATGACGGCAGCCCTCGATCATTGCCCGCCGAAGGACTGCGCGTGGCTTCAGACAACGCAGGAAGAAGCCTTCTCGGTTGCAAGCGAGGAAGATCGCCGCAAGGGCGTTGCGCTGGCGAAAAACATTCGCTCCAACTCAGCCGAATAGAGATCCGGTAGGATACTGGGCGGGCGGCCTGCCGCCCGCGGCTACGCCGCTGCCGACAGCGCGTAGTCGAGCACGGCCACGACCGGAACGTGGTCGGATGGTTTTTCCCAGTTGCGCACATGCTTTTCGACATCCGTCGAAACGAGCCGATCGGAAGCTTCGGCCGACAGCATCAGATGGTCGATGCGGATCCCGTTGTTCTTCGGCCAGGCGCCGGCCTGATAATCCCAGAACGTATAAAGCGGCGTTGCGTCGGACGACGCGCGCACGGCATCGGTCAGGCCAAGGTTTTCGAGGCGGCGGAACGCCTGGCGGGTCGGCGGCAGGTAGAGCGCATCGCGCTCCCAGACCTTCACGTCCCAGCAATCATGCGGTTCGGGAATGACATTGTAGTCGCCGGCGAGGATCAACGGTTTCTCCAGCGCGAGCCGGTCCTCGGCAAAGGCGACGAGACGATCCATCCAGGAAAGTTTGTAGGGATATTTCACCGGATCGTCGGGTGGATTGCCGTTCGGCAGGTAAAGGCAACAGAAGCGGATCGAGCCGCCTTCGACGGAAAAGACGCCCTCGATGAAGCGGGACTGTTCGTCGCCATCGCCGCCGGGCAGGCCGCGGTGGACTTCGTCAGGGCGAATCTTCGAGAGCAGCGCGACGCCGTTGAAGCCTTTCTGGCCATGCGTCTCGATGTGATAGCCCAGCGCCTCGATTTCGGTGCGCGGAAAACTCTCGTCGACCGTCTTGATTTCCTGCAGGCCGACGATGTCCGGGTTCGACTCTTTCAGCCACGCGACGAGATTGTCGATGCGCGCCCGCACGCCGTTGATATTCCAGGTGGCAATCTTGATCGGCATGCGGGTTCCGTTTCGGTTTTCAGAGAAATCAGATCGAGAAACTTGTGCCGCAGCCGCAGCTGGCAACGGCATTCGGGTTCCTGATCTGGAAGGACTGACCGAGCAGGTTGTCGATGAAATCGATCTCCGACCCGTCCATGTAAACGAGGGAGAGCTGGTCGATCAGCACCTTGGCATTGTCCTTTTCGAGCACGATGTCATCGTCCTGCTGGACGTCGACGAGGTCGAACTTATAGGAGAAGCCGGAACACCCGCCGCCTTCGACCGAGACGCGAAGCGCCTGCTTTTCGGGCGCCGAGCCGAGGATAGAGGCGATGCGCCGGGCGGCGGCATCGGAGATGGTTACGGACTTGTCAGTCATGTCTGCCTCCTGCCGGGGTCAAGATCCGGAGAGAATCGCTTCCTTGCGCGGGTGGCGGCCGTGAAGCCGCCTTGGGTCCGTCTGCTCCGGGCCATCTTTGCAAGTCTCTGAAAAGATTTGCATTTCAAGCTTTCCTTGCAGCCGGACTTGCCGCTGTGCACACTATAGGTATGAAGGCATTGCGGCCGCGTCAATGGGCGGCGTGAATGCAGGTGACGAATGACCTTTGACAGACATGCGCTCGGGTTTGGTGCCGGGCAACGCGCAATCTACGCCTCCGACCCGTGGACGACGCGCGGACGGCTTCATGCCGAGAGCGAAAGCCCGACCCGATCGGACTTTCAGCGCGACCGTGACCGCATCGTGCACACGACCGCCTTCCGGCGCCTCAAGCACAAGACGCAGGTCTTTATCGCCGCCGACGGCGATCATTATCGCACGCGCCTGACCCACACGATCGAGGTGGCGCAGATCGCCCGGGCGCTGGCGCGCGCGCTGAGGCTCGACGAGGACCTCGCCGAGGGCGTCGCGCTGGTGCACGATTTCGGCCACACCCCCTTCGGCCACACCGGCGAAGATGCGTTGCATGACGTGCTGAAACCCTTCGGCGGCTTCGACCATAATGCCCAGTCGCTGCGCATCGTCACCAAGCTTGAGCGCCGCTACGCGGAGTTCGATGGGTTGAATCTCACTTGGGAAAGCCTCGAGGGCCTCGTCAAGCACAACGGCCCGCTGATCGGCCCGACCGGCGAATGCACCCATGGCGAGGATGTGCCGCGCCCGATCCTCGAATACTGCGCCATACACGATCTCGAGCTGGCGAGCTTCGCCAGTCTGGAGGCGCAGGTCGCGGCTATCGCCGATGATATCGCCTACAACACCCACGACATCGACGACGGCCTGCGCTCCGGCTATCTGACATTCGAGATGCTGGAGGAGGTGCCGTTCCTTGCCGGGCTCATGCGGGAAGTCTCCGACAAATATCCGGGCCTGGAAGCACCGCGCTTCACTCACGAGATCATGCGCCGCCAGATCACCCGCATGGTGGAGGATGTGATCGGCTATGCGCAGGCGGCGATCCGCGAGGAGCGCCCGGAAAGTGCGGAGGATGTGCGCAAGGCCCGCCGCTGCCTGGCGACCTTCACCGAGGAAATGTCGGTGACCGACAAGCAGATCAAGAAGCTCTTGTTCTCGCGCATCTATCGCCACCCCGAGGTCATGCGCGTGCGCGCCAATGCCGCCTCGATCCTGACGGACCTTTACCATGCCTATATCGACGAGCCGCAGCTCATGCAGGGGCACTATTGGGTGGACCGTATTGCCAGCATGCCGGAATCGGCGCGCGCCCGCCATGTCGGCGACTATCTCGCCGGAATGACCGACAATTACGCTATCAGCACGCATCGGCGGCTGTTTGACCATACCCCGGAATTGCGATAGTCACCCGCCGAACCGAACTTCTTCGCAGGATTGGCCATGAAATGGCCGCCGCGAGCGGATGGATGAGATGAACCTTTTTACAGACTTCGATAGCAGAATCAAAAACGTACTCGAAGGACTTGAGATCGTGCGTGAAAAGCGCGCCGATGTCGATTTCAGCCGCATCAGCGTCGAACCACCGCGCGACGCCAGCCATGGCGATGTCGCGACCAACGCTGCGATGGTTCTCGCCAAGCCGCTCGGCCTCAATCCGCGCGCACTCGCCGACCTCATCGTCGGCGAGCTGAAGAACGATCCTGAGGTTGCCGATGTCAGCGTCGCCGGACCGGGCTTCATCAATGTGCGCCTTTCCGTTCCCTATTGGCAGAAGCTGCTGGCAGCCATCGTTGCGGAAGGCACGGACTACGGTCGCGGTTCGCTCGGCGCTGGCCGCAAGGTCAATGTCGAATATGTCTCCGCCAATCCGACCGGCCCGATGCATGTCGGCCATTGCCGCGGCGCCGTGGTGGGCGATGCGCTCGCCAATCTGCTGGCGTTTGCCGGTTATGCGGTGACGAAGGAATATTACATCAACGACGCCGGCTCGCAGATCGACGTGCTGGCCAAGTCCGCATTCCTGCGCTACCGCGAGGCGCTTGGCGAAACGATCGGCGAAATTCCCTCCGGCCTCTATCCGGGCGACTACCTTGTTCCGGTCGGTGAAGCGCTGGCTGTCGAGCACGGGACGACCCTGCGCGCCATGTCGGAGCAGCAGTGGATGCCGATCGTCAAGGAAAAGACGATCGGGATGATGATGGCGATGATCCGCGAGGATCTGGCAGCACTCAACGTCAAGCACGACGTGTTCTTCTCCGAGCGTTCGCTACATGCCGGTAATGGCGCGTCGATCCGCACTGCCATCAACGACCTGACCTTCAAGGGCCATGTCTACAAGGGCGTGCTGCCGCCGCCGAAGGGCCAGCTGCCGGAAGACTGGGAAGATCGCGAGCAGACGCTGTTCCGCTCCACGGAGGTCGGAGACGATATCGACCGCCCCCTGATCAAGTCGGACGGCTCCTACACCTATTTCGCGGCCGACGTCGCCTATTTCAAGGACAAGTACGACCGCGGCTTCGACGAGATGATCTATGTGCTCGGCGCCGACCATGGCGGTTACGTCAAGCGCCTGGAGGCTGTCGCGCGGGCCGTGTCGGAAGGCAAGGCCAAGCTCACGGTCCTGCTGTGCCAGATGGTCAAGCTCTTCCGCGACGGCGAGCCGGTGAAGATGTCGAAGCGCTCGGGCGACTTCGTCACGTTGCGGGACGTCGTCGACGAAGTCGGCCGCGATCCGGTCCGCTTCATGATGCTCTACCGCAAGAACAGCGAACCGCTCGATTTCGACTTCGCGAAGGTAACCGAGCAGTCCAAGGACAACCCGGTCTTCTACGTGCAGTATGCCCATGCACGCTGCATGTCGGTGTTCCGCCAGGCGGCCGAGGCCTTCCCGGGCCTCGATATCGCCTCGCTCGACCTCGCAGGCGCAATCGAAGGCAATATCGTCGATCCGAGCGAGCTTCTGCTTCTCGCCAAGCTCGCAGAATATCCTCGTGTCATCGAGGCCGCTTCACTGGCGCAGGAGCCGCATCGCATCGCATTTTATCTCTATGATCTCGCCAGTTCGTTCCATTCGCACTGGAATAAAGGCAAAGAACAACCGGAATTACGGTTTGTTAACGATAAAAATAGAGAATTGAGTATCGCCAGACTTGGGCTGGTGCACGCGGTTGCCTCCGTTCTCAAGTCGGGCCTTGCCATTACAGGCACGGCCGCTCCGGACGAGATGCGATAACGTCACCATTTGCCCACAATAAGCTGGCAAATGCGTATTTGTGGCTTGTGAGTGGGAAGCAGTATGGCAGACAAGAACTTCGCGCGAAGCGGAACCGCGGACACAGATCTCTTGGCGGATGATGATCCGCTAAGTGAACTTGCCCGTCTCGTCGGCTACGAGCCGCGTCCAGTCAAGGATGTGGCCAAGTCTTACTCGGAGCCCCTCGATACTGTGCCACGGCGGGAAAATCCTGTCCTGGCCCTCGAGGACGAGCTTATGCGCGCTTTCGAGCAGTATGACGCGCCGAGCCGCGTTGCTGCCGAGCCGGTCGTTGCCGAAAAGCCCGTTGCGCGCCCGGTCGAGCCCGTCTTCGAGGAGTTTCGGCCTGTTGCCGAGGATCGCGCTGCCGTCATCGACGAAATTCCGACGCGCGACGATGCGGTCACGGATGTCGATCCACGCGAGCCGTCGTTCACCGAAGAGGTCGTGGAGCCGGTCCTTGAAGCCGATCCGTCGCTGCTGCTCGCCGACGAGCTGGAAGCGGCCGTCAACGAGGTGCCTGCCGTCGAGGTGGAACCGGTTGTTCACACTGGCCGCCAGTTTGCCGATCGCCTGGAGCCGCACTTCGAAGCGCCCGTTCGCCATGAGCCGGTCGTTGATATCGTTCCGAGCAATCATACGGCCTCCAATGAACGTCAGCCGGAATTTCTCGGCTTTCAGCCGATGGTCGCTGACGAGAACCCGCTCGACGATCTGAGCCTGGATTTGGAGCGCGAACTGGAGCTTTCGATCGGCGATGGTTTCGCCGACGATCTCGTTGCTGATGACCGCTCCGTTGCCGAGGCGTCGTTCGTCGAGCCGCAGCCGGTGGTCGTCGAAGTCGTCGAGAACAATGCCGAGCCGGCCTTCCAGGAGTGGATGCCGGCGGAGGCTGATGCCGAACCGTTCCAGGCCGAGACCGCCTATGCCGCGGACGAGCCGCATTTCGTCGCGGACCTCGCCTTCGATAGCCGTGAGGAGCGTGCCCGCGCTGCCGCCGTGGTGGAAAACCAATGGCAGGCTGAAGAGCCGGTCTTCGAGGCTGTGTCCGACTATCGCGTCGAATCCGTAGAGACGGCCGTCCATGACCGCGACGCCTTGCTGGCCGATGTCGAGCGCTATCCGGTTCCCGAAGCCCGCACGCCCTTCGCAGGCGAATCGCGCAATCCCGCGAACATCGCCTCGATCTTCAGCCGTCGCGCGACGCCGACCGTGCATCACCGCGAGCCGGTGCTCTCCAAGGTCACGACGCCCGTCGTAGAACCCGTGAAGGAACCGGTCGCCAGGATCGAGCCTGCTCCGGTGGTCGAAACCCGTTCGGAGCCTGTCGTTGCACCGGCAGCGGTTGCTGCCGCCGAGCCGGAAATCGATTTCGAATCGATGGAATTCGATCTCTCCGATATCGAACTCGACCTTTCCGACATCGTGCTGGACGATTTGCCGGTCAAGGCGGACGCGAAGCCCGTGGAGGTGAAGCCTGTCGCGATGACGGCTACCGTCGCCAAACCGGCCGAAGCCCAGGCGCCGGTTCGCCGCGAACCCGCCGTCGCGGTTCCTGTATCGACCTATACGGCAACGCCGCAGCCGGTTGTGGCCGAAATGGCCGACGGCTCGCTGCCGTTCGATCCATCGATGATCGCCGACACCGACGTGGGCGTTTCTCCGGTCACCGAACTCGACGTGCCGCAGTTGCCGGTCATCGAGAAAGAAAAGCCCCCGGTCGCCCAGCCGGACTATGAATTCGACATCGATGCCGAGATGGCGCAGCTCTTCACCGAGCCTGCCGCCAAGCCGGCGCGTGGCGAAAGCCTGCAGGCGGGCGTCGCCGCCGGTGCGGTTGCCGCGGCCACCGTGGCCCAGCCGGCCGCGCAGATGAACGATGTCGATGATTTCGAGCGTGCGCTCGAAGAGGATTTCCGCCGCTCGCTGAGCCAGCCCGAGCGTATGGCAATTCCGGTCGATCCGGGTCAGGCGACGCAGCTTTACAGCGGCGATGGCTATGACGACGAACAGTCGCGTCCGCGCCGCGGCCTGCTGATCGCGGCCTCGATCGCCGGCTTGCTGCTGATTGGCGGCGGTGGCGTTTATGCCTGGAGCGCCTTCACGGGTGGCACCGCCGCTTCCGGCGAGCCGCGTGTCATCCTCGCCGACAAGGCCCCGATCAAGGTCGTGCCCGAGGAAAAGGGCGGCAAGACCGTTCCGAACCAGGACAAGGCGGTCTATGACCGCGTTGCAGGCGACAATGCCAACACGCCGCAGCAGGAACAGCTCGTCACCTCGACGGAAGAGCCCATCGACGTCGTGCAGCGCACGCTGACGCCGGAAACCTTGCCGGATGATGGTATCGACACGCCCGCCACGGCGGAAGACGACAGCAACCGTCTGCTGCCGGGTGTGGACGAGCCGGAAACGGGGACCGCAGATGGCAAGCCGTTGGTCTCGCCGCGTAAGGTAAAGACGATGATCGTCAAGCCCGACGGCACGCTCGTCGCCCGCGAAGACATCGTGAGCGAGCCGGCAGCCGAAACCGCCGGCCTTGATGCCAAGGCGACGGCGACGACGGCCGCCACGTCAGGTGAAGCGTCGGCGACGGCCAATGCCACCCTCGACGCCGACGCCTCGTTGCGCGCCGAGCAGATTGCGACGGACGGCCAGCCGCGCTCGGCGCTCGCCGAAGTGGCGACCGCTGAAGTCGACGACACCGCACCTGTTCGTACCGTCAAGACGACGACGATCGGCGCGACGACGGGCACCACGACCGACGGCAAGGCACCGGTTCCGGTAACCCGCCCGGTCGACCAGCCGGTCACCGTGGTCGGCACCGTCACGGAAAACGGCAATGTCGCCGGCACGCAGACCGCGTCGGCAACCCAGACCCAGCAGACGGCGGAACAGACGCAGGTCGCGGCGGTCGCGCCGGGCAGCTACGTCGTCCAGATCGCCTCGGTGCCTTCGGAAGCCGAAGCGCAGAAGACCTACAAGACGTTGTCCTCGAAGTTCGGCAGCGTCATCGGTGGCCGCGGCGTGGATATCAAGAAGGCGGAAATCCCCAACAAGGGCACGTTCTTCCGCATTCGCATTCCGGCCGGCTCGCGCGAAGAAGCAAACGCGCTGTGCAGCCGCTATAAGGGCGCCGGCGGCAGCTGCCTCGTCACGCGCTGAGGTCAAGACCAGATATTTGCAAGGCGCGGGACGGGTTCCGCGCCTTTCTCTTTGCCCATCCAACGCCAAACCGCTGAGATTGCCGACATGAGCGAATCGAAATCCTTCATTTCGGGCTGCAAGGGCCTGAGCCTCACCGAAGACGAAAAGGCCTTCTTCCGCAGCGAGCGGCCCTGGGGCTTCATTCTGTTCGGCCGCAATATCGGCGATCCCGCGCAGGTCGCGGACCTGACGGCCGAGATGCGCGCCTGCATCGGCGGCGGCAGCGATATCCCTGTGTTGATCGACCAGGAGGGCGGTCGCGTTCAGCGCATCAAGCCGCCGCATGTCCAGCAATATCCGAACGCAGCGGCGCTCGGCGCGATCTACCGTGCGGATGAGGAGAAGGGGCTGCGCGCCGCCTGGCTGATGTCGCGTCTGCATGCCTTCGATCTCCACCGCCTCGGCATCAATGTCGATTGCCTGCCGGTGCTGGATGTCGCCGTGCCCGGCGTACACGACGTCATCGGCAACCGTGCCTATGGTCAGGAGCCCGAAATCGTCTCGGTCATGGGCAAGGCGGCGGCTGAAGGCTTGAAGGCGGGCGGCATGCTGCCGATCATGAAGCATATGCCGGGCCACGGCCGTACCATGGTCGATTCGCATCACGACCTGCCGGTGGTGCATGCCGGCCTTGACGAGCTGGAGGCCTGCGACTTCGTTCCCTTCCGGCGCATGAACGGCGAGCTGATGGGGATGTCCGCCCATATCGTCTTCACCGCCATCGATGCCGACAATCCTGCAACGACCTCGGCCAAGGTGGTGCGCGAGATTATTCGCGGCCATATGGGCTTCGATGGCCTGCTGATGTCCGATGACGTGTCGATGAACGCCCTGAAGGGCGATATTGCCGAAAGAACCCGGGGAATCATCGCCGCGGGCCTCGACATGGTGTTGCATTGCCATGGCATCATGGACGAAATGCTGATGGTGACTGAAAACACGCCGCCACTCTCGGGCGAAAGCCTTCGGCGGGCCAAGGCGGTGCGTGCAGCCTTTACCGCGCCCGATGGCGCGGACGAACAGGCGTTGCGCGAAGAATTCAATGCCATGATCGCGGTGTCCTAGGAGGCTCCGCAAAGGGAGTTTCGTGCTGGGACCGGGAAGCAAGTCGCAGAAGAAAGGCCGCGGCGCAGATGCGCCGATGGACGGCCTGTGGCAGGACGGCGGCGAGGAGCGGGGGCTTTCCGAGGAAAGCCTCGTCGTGGATCTCGCCGGCTTCGAAGGTCCGCTCGATCTCCTGCTGCATCTCGCCCGCACGCAGAAGGTGGATCTCACCCGAATCTCGGTGCTGGCGCTCGCCGAGCAGTATCTCGCCTTCATCGACAAGGCGCGGAAAATCCGCATCGAGCTTGCCGCCGACTATCTCGTCATGGCGGCGTGGCTGGCTTACCTCAAGTCTCGCCTGCTGATCCCCAGGCAGGCCAAGGACGATGGTCCCTCGGGCGAGGAAATGGCCGCGAGCCTGGCCTTCCGGCTGAAGCGGCTGGAGGCGATGCGCGATGCCGCGACGCGCCTCGTCAACCGCAACCGCCTTGGCCGCGACGTCTTCGCCCGCGGCATGCCGGAGCATATCCCGACCGAGCGGCGCTCCGCCTTCGAAGCGTCGCTCTACGACCTGCTCAACGCCTACGCCTCGTTGCGCCAGCGCCATGCCATCACGCAGGTCACCATCGAGAAGCGCTCGGTCTGGTCGCTGTCCGATGCTCGCGAAATCCTGACGCTGCTGGTCGGCGGGTTCGAGGACGACTGGACGGCGCTCGACCATTTCATGCTGCGCTACCTGACCGATCCGACCGAGCGCACCACGGCGATCGCCAGCGCGTTCGCGGCAACGCTGGAACTCGTGCGGGAAGGGCGCCTGGAACTTCGCCAGGACGGCGTGTTCCAGCCGATCTATCTCCGGCGCGGCCCGAAGCCCGACGGAGAGGACGAGGGGAGCACGGATCGTGATTGACGGCGAGGGGGATGCACTGGAGGGCGGAACGATCGTCGATCCACGCCGGTTGCACGAGGCCGCGCGCATCGCCGAAGCGCTGGTCTTCGCGTCCGCCGGGCCAGTCTCGCAGTCCTATATCGCAGAGCGCCTGCCGCGCGGCGTCGATGTGCTGCATGTCATGCGTGAACTGAAGGGGTTGTATGCCGGGCGCGGCGTCAATCTCGTGCAGGTCGGTGACGGCTGGGCTTTTCGCACGGCGCCGGACCTGTCCTTCGTCATCCGCACAGACGAGACGGAGGTGCGCAAGTTGTCGCGCGCGGCTCTCGAAGTGCTGTCTATCATCGCCTATCACCAGCCGGTCACGCGCGCCGAAATCGAGGACATCAGAGGCGTGCAGACCTCCAAGGGCACGCTGGACGTCTTGATGGAGGCGGGTTGGGTGCGGTTCCGTGGCCGCCGCCGTACCCCCGGCCGCCCCGTAACCTTCGGCACGACACGGGACTTCCTCGATCATTTCGGCCTCGAGGAACTGCGTGACCTGCCCGGTCTCGAAGAATTGAAGGGGGCGGGCCTGCTCTCCGGCCGCATTCCTTCGAACTTCCAAGTGCCTCTTCCGCTTGGGGAAGACGAGATGGCGGAGGACGAGGACCCCATTACCCAGCTCGACCTCGAAGAGCTGGGTCTCTTGACACCGGGCGGAAAAGACGACGAATAGACGAAGCTTATCGAGCAGCTCCAGCAAAAGGGCGAAGCGGTTTCGCGTCTGGACGTTGCCTCAAGACAAACAGCTCGAAGCGTTCCCGTCGTAAGGAAAGACGAGAATGCTTGCAGACAGGACTGCATCGCCGGTCTGACCGGTGACAGGGAAAGACTTCGGCAATGGCTTCGGACCCCTCGGGCTCCAACGGTATCGAAACGAGACGAGCATCGGCGGTGACCTTCGCCGCGCGCCTTGCCTTCGAAGACATTCATCACAGCTACCACAACAAGCCGACGATCCGCGGCATTTCGCTGACGGCGGAGCCTGGTGAAGTGCTCTGCCTGCTTGGCCCCTCCGGCTCAGGCAAGACGACGCTTCTGCGCATCGCCGCGGGCATCGAGGCGCAGACGTCGGGCCGCGTGCTCCTCAACGATCGCGAGATCGCCGGTCCCACCACGTTTCTTCCGCCGGAGCGGCGCGGCGTCGGCCTGATGTTCCAGGACTTCGCGCTCTTCCCGCACATGTCGGTGCTCGACAATGTGCGCTTCGGCCTGACGGCTCTGCCGCGCGCCGATGCGGAAGCCGAAGCCGAGGTGGCGCTGGAACGCGTCGGTCTCTCCCATTATGCCCAGAAATTTCCGCACGTGCTGTCCGGCGGCGAGCAGCAGCGCGTGGCACTCGCCCGCGCGCTGGCACCGCGACCTTCGGTGCTGCTCATGGACGAGCCGTTCTCCGGTCTCGATTCGCGGCTGAAGGATTCGATCCGCGCCGATACGCTCGCTATCCTGCGCCAGTCGCGCGCCAGCGCCATCGTCGTCACGCACGATGCCGAAGAGGCGATGCGCATGGGTGACCGGATTGCGCTTCTGAAGGACGGCTGTCTCGTGCAGGCCGGCACGGCGGAGGAGCTTTATCTCCATCCGAAGGACATCTTCGCCGCCGCGTTCTTCTCCGAGATCAACGAGTTTCCGGGGCACGTGCGTGGCGGCGTCGTGGAGACGCCGCTCGGCGCCGTTGACGGGAAGCGTTTTGCCGATGGTCAGAAGGTGAATGTCGCCGTGCGCCTCTCGGGGCTTCGCGTTCTTGAGACTGGCGGTGAAATTCCCGCGCGCATATTGTCGCGCCGGTTTCTCGGCGTCGTGGAACTGCTGGACCTCGCCATACCCGGCGCGGACCGGCCGATCCGGGCACGCGTGCGGGCAGACCAGTTGGCAGCCGGATTGCGCGACGTCACGCTTTCGGCTAACCAGCGCGATATTCTAGTGTTTGAAAAAAACGGTTGAACGTCTTACATCGGGGTAAGGGTTCGTAAGGGAGTGGAAAAAATGGGTTCTTTCAGCATCTGGCATTGGCTGATCGTTCTGGTGGTTGTGCTGCTGCTGTTCGGCCGTGGCAAGATTCCGGAACTGATGGGCGACGTCGCAAAGGGTATCAAGAACTTCAAGAAGGGCATGTCCGACGAGGAGGCCGCTGCCGCCGAACAGGCGAAGACGGTCGATCACAAGGCCGACGAGGTCAAGTGACCGGCATTCGGCCGTGGACCGCTGTTTACGGCCTATGAGGACAGTTTCCTATGCTTGATGTCGGCTGGACCGAGATACTCGTCATCGCCATCGTTTTGATCATCGTGGTGGGTCCGAAGGACCTGCCGCAGATGCTCAGGACGTTCGGCCGCATGGTCTCCAAAATGCGCGGCATGGCCGGTGATTTTCGCCAGCAGTTCGACGAGGCGCTGCGCGAAGCCGATCTCGACGACGTGCGCAAGACCATCGGCGAAGCGCAGAAGCTCAACCCGCTCAACACCATCAGGGATGCGGTTAATCCGTTGCGCCAGATGGGCGATGAGCTGAAGGCCGACCTGCATAAATCGACCGGCTCCGTCACCACGTCGATACCCTCGGCCAGCACGGCCGAGAGTGTTTCCAGCGCGCCGGTGGCTGTGCCGTCCGAGGCAGCAAAGCCTGCCTCCGCCGAGCCCGTTGCCGCCGTGCCGCTGAAGGCAGGGCCGGTGAGCAAGACGGCAAAGCCGCGCAAATCGGCTGCAAAAGCCGAGGCGGAGCCGAAAAAGACTGTCGCCAAGCCCGTCACCAAGGCGACGGCAGCCAAGAAAGCGGCCCCCGCGAAGTCCGAGACAGCAAAGTCCGCGACCGCGAAGTCCAGGACGCCGAAGGCCAAGACTGCGAAGATCAAGAAGGACGGCGCATGAGCGGTGATATGGACGACAAGCCCCAGCCGCTCATCGAGCATCTGATCGAACTGCGCCGGCGCCTACTCTGGGCCGTCGGCGCGTTCTTCATTGCTTTCCTCGTCTGTTTCTATTTTGCCAAGCAGCTGTTCAACCTGCTCGTCCTGCCTTTCAAGTGGTCGGTGGAGTGGGCTGGGCTGACGCATCGCAATGTCGAGCTGATCTATACGGCCCCGCAGGAATTCTTTTTCACGCAGATCAAGGTCGCCATGTTCGGCGCCTTCGTCATCGCGTTTCCGGTGATCGCCCAGCAGGTCTACAAATTCGTCGCGCCCGGCCTCTACAAGAACGAGCGCGCCGCCTTCCTGCCGTTCCTGATCGCGTCGCCCATCCTGTTTCTGATCGGCGCGGGGCTCGTCTATTTCTTCTTCACGCCCATGGTCATGTGGTTCTTCCTTGCCATGGAGCAGGGCGGTGGCGAAGGCCAGGTGTCGATCCAGCTGTTGCCGAAAGTGTCCGAATATCTCAGCCTCATCATGTCGCTGATCTTCGCCTTCGGTCTCGTCTTCCAGCTCCCGGTGGTCTCGTCGCTTCTCGTGCGTGCCGGTTTCATCACGTCGCAGACGCTGAAGGAAAAGCGCAAATACGCGATCGTCATCGCCTTCGTGGTGGCCGCCGTTCTGACGCCGCCCGATCCGGTTTCCCAGATCGGCCTTGCGCTGCCGGCCATCCTTCTCTACGAGATTTCCATCTATACGGCCCGACTCATCGAACGGCAGCGGGCGAGCGTCTCGAACGCGCAGGATGCGGAAAACGAGGTCGCTGCAACACCGGGCGAGGCCGATTGAGGCTTCGCCGCCGGGGCGCTGCCGGGCGGGATGGGCTCTCATCCACGGAACGCCTGGAACGACAATGCTTGATATCAAATGGATCCGCGACAACGCCGCCGCCCTTGACGCCGCTCTGGCAAAACGTGGCACAAGCCCCCTTGCACAGAGCCTGATCGACCTCGACGAGAAACGTCGCAGTGTCATCCAGAAGGCGCAGGACATGCAGTCGCGCCGCAACGCCGCCTCTAAGGAGATCGGCGCGGCGATGGCCGCCAAGAACAGCGAACTTGCCGACAAGCTGAAGGCGGAAGTTTCGGTCATCAAGGATCAGCTTCCGGCCGCCGAGGAAGAAGAGCGTCAGGTCACCGCCGAGCTCAACGACGCCCTGTCGCGCCTGCCGAACATCCCGTTTGACGACGTACCCGTCGGTTCGGACGAAACAGGCAATGTGGAAAAGCACAAATGGGGCAGCAAGCCCGGCTGGAACCACAAGGCGCTGGAGCACTACGAGATCGGTGAAGCGCTCGGCTACATGGATTTCGAGGCTGCGGCCAAGATTGCCGGATCGCGCTTCACGGTGCTGAAGGGCCAGCTCGCCCGCCTCGAACGCGCGCTCGGCCAGTTCATGCTGGACGTGCACACGCAGGAGCATGGCTACACCGAGGTGCATGCGCCGTTGCTCGTGCGCGACGATGCCATGTTCGGCACCGGGCAGTTGCCGAAATTTTCCGAAGACCTGTTTCGCACCACGGATGGACGCTGGCTGATCCCGACCGCTGAAGTTTCGCTCACCAACCTCGTGCGCGAAGACATCCTGGATCAGGAAAAGCTGCCGCTACGCTTCACCGCGCTGACGCCCTGCTTCCGCTCGGAAGCCGGTTCCTCGGGCCGCGATACGCGCGGCATGCTGCGCCAGCACCAGTTCATGAAGTGCGAACTCGTCTCGATCACCGACGCCGAAAGCGCGGTCGACGAGCACGAGCGCATGACGGCCTGCGCGGAAGAGATCCTGAAGCGTCTCGGCCTGCATTATCGCGTCTTGACGCTGTGCACGGGCGACATGGGTTTTGGCGCGCGCAAGACCTACGATCTGGAAGTCTGGCTGCCGGGGCAGGATACGTTCCGCGAAATCTCGTCCTGCTCTGTCTGCGGCGATTTCCAGGGCCGGCGCATGAATGCGCGTTATCGCGGCAAGGACGACAAGGCGACGAAGTTCGTGCATACGCTGAACGGCTCGGGCACCGCCGTCGGCCGCGCTCTGATCGCCGTTCTGGAGAACTACCTCAACGACGACGGCTCGGTCACCGTGCCGGACGTCCTGCTGCCCTATATGGGCGGCCTGAAGAAGATCGAGAAGGCCGCGTAAAGAGCGGAGCACCCTATGCGCATTCTGCTGACCAATGACGACGGCATCCATGCCGAGGGCCTCGCGGCCCTCGAGCGGATCGCCCGGGAACTGACGGACGATGTCTGGATCGTGGCGCCGGAGACGGACCAGAGCGGCCTTGCGCATTCGCTGACGCTTTCGGAACCTTTGCGTCTGCGGAAAATCGATGAGAAGCGTTTCGCGCTGCGTGGCACGCCGACCGACTGCGTGATCATGGGCGTGCGCGAAGTTCTCGACAGGAAGCCTGATCTCGTTCTCTCGGGCGTGAATGTCGGAGCCAACATGGCCGACGACGTGACCTATTCCGGTACGGTCGCGGGCGCCATCGAGGGAACGCTCCAGGGTATCAAGTCCATGGCGTTAAGCCAGGCCTATAACCATGCCGGCGGCCGTGTCGTGCCGTGGGACGTGGCCGAGACCTTTGCACCGAAACTCATCCGCCAGCTGATGGATGTGGAGTTGCCGGACTGGACGTTCTTCAACGTCAACTTCCCGAACTGCGCACCCTCCGATTTGCAGGGCGTCGAAGTCACCGCCCAGGGCAAGCTCGATTTCGGTCTGACGATCGACGAGCGCGCCGATGGCCGCGGCTTCCCCTATTATTGGTTGCGATTCGGTGAGCGGAAGGGCGATTTCCGCGCCGGTACCGATATCCATGCCGTGAAGAACCATAAGATTTCGGTCACGCCGCTGAAGCTCGACCTTACGGACTACTCCGTGCTCGACCGCGTGCAGCGTGCCCTTAGCGGCGAGGACGCGGATTGAGCACGGGGCGGGTGATCGAGAAGGAAGGTTTTGCTGCGCTGGCTCTGCGTTTGCGCGGGCAGGGCATAAACAATCTCGACCTCCTGACGGCTGTCGAACAGACGCCGCGCACGCTCTTCGTTCCACCGCAGTTTACCGGCGAGGCATATTCGCGCCGGGTGCTGCCGCTCGAATGCGGCTCCTTCATGGAGGGTATCGACCTCTCCGTGCGCATCCTGCATCTTTTGAACCTGAAGACCGGCCAGCGCATCCTCGAGGTCGGTACCGGCAGCGGCTTCACCGCCGCCGTCATGGGGCGCATGACCGAGCGCGTGCTGTCAGTCGATCGATACCGCACGCTCGTCACCAATGCGCAGTCGTCGATCGACAAGGCGGGCATCCGCAATGTCATCGTGCGCCAGGCCGATGGCAGCAACGGCATGCCGGGCGAAGGCACCTTCGATCGCATCCTCGTCACTGCCGCCTTTCCGGCCCTGCCACGCTTCTTCGCCGAGCAGCTGGTTTCCGGCGGCATGCTGATCGCACCCGTCATGGTCAGCGAAACCGAGTGTCGCATGCTGAAGCTGGTGAAGACCGGCAGCCGGTTCGATCGCGAGGACCTCTTCGAGGTGCCTTATCTACCGATCGTGCCCCAGATGGCGCAGGCCCTCTAGGACCTTACGACACATCCCACAATCAACATTTTGCGGCTGAACGGGCTTTTGCTCGCTGAGTCTTGCGGCATTTGCGCGGCAAGGCGAGGTGCCGGCTGCCGCCCGTCAGGCGCGTCGCGTGAATTCCTTTCGCAAATACAGCGCGTTAACCATTTGTTAACTTTGGTAAGCTTCGCGCAAGCTTCGGGGCGTAGGCCGATGACGAAGCACAAGTTCCACGCAGAATGCCGGTTTTCCAACAGGTACCGGAGTTCCGATGGAGAGGGTAATGTACGTCTCGAACAGGATTGCCAGCAGCTCGACCAATGACAGCCTCGCGTATCTCGCGACCAAGGCTGCCGGCAAGGCTGTCGAGGAGAATGCCGAGGCTGCGTCGACCGCGCATCTGGCCGGCGGCAGCTATGATCCCTCCGCTCATGTCGGCCTGTCCGTCGATGCACTTCTCGTGCTGAGCGTCGCCAAGGAAGAGACCGCTTACAGTCAGCCGTCGCTGACGGAAGCCGAGCGCAACAACCTCGACACATCGGAACTGGAAAAGCGGGAATACGCCGCCTACGGCCACTTCCTCGATCAGGGTGACCGCAAGGGCTACTATCGCGCCTACATCGAGTATTTCGACAGCATGCCGGCGGAAGACCAGCGCGGCGACCGTTATGCCGGCACGCGCGAGCCGGCCGTGTCCGCCTTGAGGGCCATCGCCTACAATGAAAGCGCCCTCGACATGGCGGCGCCGGATGCTGCGCTTGAGAATGCGACCGCCGCCAGCGAACGCAACCAGCGCCGGGTAACGCCGATCTCGGCGATCTTTCAGCCGAGCGCTGTCGACTATGAGAACGCCGCGCGTGTTGCCGGCCGTATCTCGCGCGCCGACAGCATGTATGTCTCCGGTTTCTGAGGTCCGGTGGGCGGCCGTGCTGCCACGCCATGGTTATCAATTCATCAAAAAACCGTCGTTGATAGCCCGGCTTTAACCGGGCAGTAACTCTAACGCGCTTTAATCGGACTACATCAAGTAGCGTACCGATTGGGTAGTCTCATGCGTAAGAGTGTATCGCCGAGTTTTGGTAGGACTGCGACCCGTCTGATGGCGGCCGCCCTGCTGGCCAGCGTTGCGACCGGGTGCAGCTCGGACGTTTCCCGTTTTGGCGGCCTCTTCTCCAGCTCCGGCTCGGATAACATCACGACGAATTCAGTTCCGCGCCGCACGCTTCTCGGCGGCGATCCGGTTCCGCGCGGCACGGTCGGTAGCGGCCAGATGGCGCAGGTCAACCAGATGGGCGGTTCGCGCGACGAAGCGTTGAACCAGCCCTTCCCGGATCAGGGCAACGTTTCCTACGACCCGATCAATACCGCCACCACGAATGGCTCCGGCACGCGTCTTGCGACGACGCCGATGACGGTTCAGCGCGGCGAGCTGACCGACCCGACCGCTGGCGCCCGAGCCGATGCCGAGCGTAATGTCGCCATGGCGCAGGAGTTGCCGCAGCGCAAGGCCAAGGCCATTGTCGATGAAGCCGACGCGATGACGGCGACCGCAAAGGCTGGCAAATCCGGCTGGTCCACGAACAACGCACCGGTTGTCATGTTGCGCCAGGGCGAAAGCGTGAAAACGCTCGCCAATCGCTACGGTGTGCCGGAAAAGGAAATTCTCGCTGCCAACGGCCTGAAACGCTCGTCGGATGCGGAGCCGGGTCAGCGGATCGTCATCCCGACCTTCAGCACCACGGCCAGCGCCGCCAAGGCCTCGACGGACCATACCCTGAAGGTCGACGGCAAGCTGCCGACACCAGAGCAGAAGGGCGAGAAGAACGTCGCCATCCTGCCCGGCACGTCCAGCCGCGACAAGCAGAAGTCGGAGAACGGCCAGACGAACACCAACGTCGCCGACGCCGCCGAAGGCAAGGGCAAGAGCGGCTACGAAGTGCAGCCGGGCGACTCGCTCGCCAAGATCGCCCGCAGCAACGGCGTTTCGGTTGAAGCGCTGAAACAGGCGAACGGTCTCAATACGGCGTCGATCCGCATCGGCCAGAAGCTGGTGATCCCGGCCGGCGGTGGCGCGGTCGTCGCGGAAAAAGCGACCACGGACAAGACGACCACGGCCTCCGTTCCGGTCAACAAGGAAAAGAAGGTCGAGACGACGGAAAAGAAGCCGGAATCCTACAAGGCGCCGGTGAAGACGGTTTCGGTTACGGAAGCCACCGAAAAGTCCGACGTGACGGACGATGCACCCGAATCGACGGGCATCGGCAAATATCGCTGGCCTGTACGCGGCGCGGTCATCGCGGCATACGGCGCCAATGTCGAGGGCAACCGCAATGACGGTATCGACATCTCGGTGCCCGAGGGCACGCCGATCAAGGCTGCGGAAAACGGCGTGGTGATCTATTCGGGCTCGAGCCTGAAGGAACTCGGCAACGCCGTGCTCGTACGCCACGACGACGGGACCGTCACCGTCTATGGCCATGCCGGCGAACTGAACGTTCAGCGCGGCCAGAAGATCCAGCGCGGCCAGACGGTCGCGACCTCGGGCATGAGCGGCAACGCCAGCCGTCCGAAGGTGCATTTCGAGGTGCGCAAGAACGCCACCCCGGTCAATCCGATGACCTTCCTGGAATAGGCGGGTTGGAATATTGTAACAGACAGCGCGGGCAGCCTATGGCTGCCCGTTTGCGTTTTACTGTCGGGTTGTTGCGGCTTGCCGCCCGAAAGCCTCGCGGTAGGCCACCGGCGTCGTCGACAGATGCAGACGAAAATGATGGCGCAGCGTGCCAGTGGTGCCGAAGCCTGAAAGGGCTGCGATTTCCTCGATCGAGGCGCTGGTTTCCTCCAGGAGATCGCGAGCCTTGCCGAGGCGCTGGACAAGCAACCAGCGGGCGGGCGTCATGCCCGTGGCCGATTCGAAGCGGCGCAGGAAGGTGCGGTCGCTCATGCCGGCGCGGCGGGCGAGCGTGGCCACCGTGTGGTCGGCGCCGAGATGTTCCCGCATATGATCGAGCAGCGGTCCGAGCCGGGTGCTTTCATGCGAGCGCGGCACGACCTGGCGAATGAACTGCGCCTGGCCGCCATCGCGGTGCGCAGGCATGACGAGCCGCCGGGCAACGAGATTGGCTGCCTCCGTGCCAAAATCCCGACGGATGAGGTGCAGGCAGAGGTCAAGCCCCGCTGCCGTGCCGGCCGACGTCAGCACATTGCCGGCATCGACATAGAGAACGTCTGGCGTCACCGCGATGTTCGGGAACCGTTGCGTCAGCGTGTCCGTATAGCGCCAGTGGGTTGTCGCGCGCCGGCCGTCGAGCAGACCGGCCGCTGCGAGGACGAAGACGCCGGAGCAGAAGGAAAGGATGCGCGCACCGCGGGCATGGGCTGCCTGCAGCGCAGCGATCAGCACGTGCGGCACCGGTGCGTCGATGCCGCGCCAGCCGGGAATGACGATCGTGCCGGCCTCCGCCAGCAGGTCCAGCCCGCCATCCACGGCAAAGCGCAGGCCGCCCGTCGAGCGCATTTCACCTTCGTCGAGGCCGGCAACGGCGAAGCGATACCAGTTCGGTCCCATTTCGGGCCGGGGAAGGGCGAAAATCTCGGTCGCGATGCCGAATTCGAAGGTGCAGAGCTGGTCATAGGCGAGCGCCACGACCAGCGGATTGGCGATGGGTTGACGTGAAATCGCGTTTGTCATGATCTTGATGCTATATGGCGATCATGCCATCTGCAAGCCGTGCCCGGATGCGGCTACATCTGTCTCGTCCCAACAAGGAAAGAGACAATGAGTTTTGTCACCGACCATGCGGCCGCATCCCCGTCCGTCGCCATCGCGCATTTCCTGAAGCTTTTGTCGGTCGAGACCGACTGTGCGGATGTCGCCGCAGCGCTGACGTCCGGCGATCAGGATTTCGTTCTCCTGCATGTCATCGGTTCGCCTGAAGCCTATGCCCGCCGGCATGTGCCGGGGGCGGTGCATCTGCCGCATCGGCAGATCAGCGCCGAGCGCATGGCCGAATGGGCCGAGGATACGCTGTTCGTCGCCTATTGCGCCGGCCCGCATTGCAACGGCGCGGACCAGGCCGCGCTCAAGATCGCCCGTCTCGGCCGCCCGGTCAAAATCATGATCGGCGGTATCACCGGTTGGGAAGACGAGGGTCATCCTTTCGCCTCGGGAAGCGAACCGGGCAGCCTGATGCCGATCGCCGCCGAATGAACGCCAACGACATCCATGTCCGACCCTTTACGCCCGACGACGTCGATGCCGTCTGGGAATTGATGCGGGCGCTCGCCGTCTTCGAAGGCTATATCGATGCTTTCGCTGTCACGCCCGATGATATCAGGCTGCACGGCTTCGGCTCGGCCCCGCCCTTCGGTGTCTTCGTGGCGGCGAAGGGCGAGGCGATTGCCGGCATTGCGGTGCACTACCGCATTCCCTGGACCTATGACCTGAAACCCGTCGTGGTGCTCAAGGAGATCTTCGTTGCGGAGGCCTTTCGCGGGCAGGGCGTGGGGCAGGCGCTGTTTGGGCATCTGCATGCCCATGCCGCCGCTACCGGCGCTTCCGCCCTTCGCTGGACGGTCTTACCGGACAACATGGCGGCGAAGCGATTCTATACGGGGCAGGGCGGCATGCTCGATGCTGACTGGGAGCATTGGACCCTGCCTTTAAAGACGCGAATCTGAAATGGTCCGCGCCATCAAAGACGGAGAGTTCACTTGATCACCTGCTATCTCAGATATGTCATCGATCCGCACAAGCTCGAAGAATTCGAAGCCTATGCCCGCGCCTGGATCCCCATCGTCAACCGCATGGGGGGCCAGCACCACGGCTATTTCCTGCCGAGCGAGGGCGCAAACAACATCGCGCTCGCGCTGTTCAGCTTCCCGAGCCTTGCGGCTTACGAGGACTACCGCACCCGTATGCTGAGCGATCCGGAATGCATCGCAGCTTTCGAAATGGACAAGCGCAACCGCAGCATCATCAGCTACGACCGCAGCTTCATGCGGCCGGTTTTTTCCTGAAAGCAAAACGCCGGCCCGCTGTTTCCGGGCCGGCGTTAGCATTATTTGTTGAGCGGCTTGCCGAGACGGCCGGCCAGATCCTGCACATATTGCCAGGCGACACGACCGGAGCGTGAGCCGCGCGTCGTCGCCCATTCGAGCGCTTCGGCGTGCAACTGCTCCTGCGAAACCTCCAATTCGAAATGGCCGGCATAGCCGTCGATCATCTCGAGATAGTCGCTCTGGCTGCATTTGTAGAAGCCGAGCCACAGGCCGAAACGGTCCGACAGCGACACCTTCTCTTCAACCGCCTCCGACGGGTTGATCGCCGTCGATTGCTCGTTCTCGATCATGTTGCGCGGCAGGAGGTGCCGGCGGTTCGAGGTGGCGTAGAGCAGCACGTTGTCCGGCCGCCCCTCGACGCCGCCGTCGAGGGCGGCCTTCAGCGACTTGTAGGACGTGTCGTCGTGATCGAAGGACAGGTCGTCGCAGAAGATGATGGACGGGAACGGCGCATCTTTCAGCACATCCAGAAGCTGGGGCAGCGTCGCAATGTCCTCGCGGTGCACCTCGATCAGCTTCAGGCCGCTTGCGGTTTCCTTCGCCGCAAGCGCATGCACCGATTTCACCAGTGACGACTTGCCCATGCCGCGCGCGCCCCACAGCAGCACGTTGTTGGCCGGCAGGCCGCGCGCGAAGCGAACGGTGTTGTCGACGAGAATGTCGCGCACATGGTCGACGCCGCGGATGAGATCGATCTCGATGCGGTTCGGCCGCTTGACGGGCTGGACATGCTGGCGGGCCGGCGACCAGACGAATACATCGGCGGCGTTCCAGTCGTTGATGGCGGGGGCGGGGCCTGCGAGGCGCTCGAGCGCCACGGTGATGCGGCCGATTTCGGCCAGCAGAAGCTTGACGTGATCTTCCTGCACTTTGTCTCTCCTCATGCGTGAGAGCCGGGTAGCATGCGACGGCCGGTCGCGAAAAGGGGGAAAGTGCTTGAAAACGGAGGGGTTGACGCGGTCGTGTGTTGCATTCAAGGCCCGCTTGCCTATATTCCGGCAACCGAAATGGCCGCTGCGGCCGCGCAAATTCAAGATTTCAAGGAGTAACTGATGTTCATTACCGAGGCCTTCGCTCAGACGGCGGCACCTGGCGGGGCAGCGGGCGGCGCTGACATTCTCATGTCGGTCCTGCCATTCCTGCTGATCTTCGTGGTGATGTATTTCCTCATCATCCGTCCGCAGCGCGCCAACATGAAGCGTCGCGAAGAGCTTCTGAAGAACATCCGTCGCGGCGATCAGGTCGTCACCGGCGGCGGCATCGTCGGCAAGGTCACCAAGGTTATCGACGACGGCGAACTCGAAGTCGAAATCGCCGAGGGCACCAAGGTGCGCGTCGTGCGCAGCGGCATCAGCGAAGTCCGCGTCAAGGGCGAGCCCGTCAAGGAATAGTCTTGGCTTGCCGTCCGGCTGGGGTAAACTCGGCCGGGTGGCTCGACTGGTATTCAGCCGGCGTGCACGCCGCGTTGTTTTTTGGTTCACGCAATTCCGGCAAGATGGCTTGGCCTTTTGCCGGAATTGACGTAGCGAGACCGTGATGCAGCAATCCGCCCGCTGGAAGACCCTTGCTCTCTGGCTCGTCCTCGTGACGAGCCTTCTTGTCCTTCTGCCGAGCCTTTTGCCGGCCCGCATGGCCGCCGGCTTGCCGAACTGGATGGCGACCCACCGCCTCGTTCCCGGGCTGGACCTCACCGGCGGTTCCCGCCTGGTTCTCGAAGTTTCCCGCGCAGATATCGCAGCAGAGCGCCTGCGCGCCGCCGTGGAGAGCATCGGCAACACGCTGCGGGCCGCCCGCATTCCACATGGCGATCTCAATGGTGCGGAAGACACCGTCGATGTCACGGTGACAGCGAGTGACCGCATCGACGCCGCCCGCCAGGCGCTGGTAGGCCTCGATCTCGGCACGTTGAGCGAGCCGCAGGCCGGCCAGTTCCGCGTCGTGCTCTCGTCTGCCGCCGTCGAGGAGGCCGTCCAGGCCGCATCGCTCGGCGCCGTCGATGCCGTGCGCCGCCGCGTCGAAAGCCTCGATATCCCGGCACTTTCCGTCGGTCGCGGCGAGCGCGGCCGCATCGTTGTCGCAATGCCCGGCCTGACCGATCCGCAGCGCGTCAAGGACCTCCTGGCGCAAGCCGGCAAGCTTTCCGCCCGCCTTGTCGATGACAGCATGCCGGTCAATACGGCAATCGAGGACGGCGCGCCGACAGGCTCGGAAGTGCTCTATTCCACCGGTGAGCCGCCCGTCGGCTATCTCGTGCGCCAGGACGATCTCTTCACCGCGGCGGATGTCGCCTCGGCGGAGCCGGCGGCGAATGATGAGCCCTTCATCGAGTTCGTGCTGCGGGGCGAAGCCGCCGAGCGCCTTGCGGCTTTCACACGCGATAACAGCGGCCGCACCATCGCCGTCCTGCTCGACGGCCAGGTGATCTCGACGTCGCAGATCCAGGGCGCCATCACGGATGGCGTCGGTCGCCTGTCCGGCGATTTCGATGCGGAGGGCGCGGCCAACCTTGCGCGCATCGTCGCAAGCGGCCCCCTGCCGGCACCTGTGACAATCATCGAGGAGCGTTCGATCGAGCCCGCTCTCGGCGCCACCTCGACCCGGACCGTCGCCGTCGCTCTTGCCGCCGCCGTTTTGGCCGTTGTCGCCTTCATGACCTTCTTCTACGGCGTGCTCGGCATCATCGCCTCGCTCTCGCTGTTCTTCAACGTGGCTCTGACTTTTGCCGTTCTCGCGCTGGTCGGTGCGCCGCTTTCCCTTTCCATGATTGCTGGCATCGTCCTGACCATCGGCATCGCCGTCGATGCGAGCGTGCTGATTTTCGAACGCATCCGCGAGGAAACAAAGGCCGGCTTGTCGCTGGACGAGGCCGTCGACACCGGCTTCAACCGTGCCCGCGCAACAGTGTTGGATGCGTCAGCCACAATGCTCATTGCCGTCGCCGTGCTCTTCCTGCTGTCGGCGGCGCC
Source organism: Shinella sp. CPCC 101442 (assembly GCF_024704725.1). Classification (GTDB taxonomy): domain Bacteria; phylum Pseudomonadota; class Alphaproteobacteria; order Rhizobiales; family Rhizobiaceae; genus Shinella. The sequence goes on from NZ_JALIQS010000007.1 coordinate 52,449, forward strand.
CGTGCGCGCCTTTGCGCTTGCCGTCGGCATCGGCATGCTGGCGACGCTCTTCACCACCTTCGGCCTGACGCAGCGTCTCGTGCGCGCCTGGCTTGGCCGCAGCCATATCACCCACCTGCCCAAGGGCGTGCGCACGGGGATTTTCGATCGCCTGAACCTGCGTTTCATGGCGGTGCGCAACGGCGTCTTCCTGCTGACGGCCGTGTTGTCGATTGCTGTCGCGGGCCTGCTTTATGCCGGCAAACTGCGGCTCGGCATCGATTTTACCGGTGGTGCGGCGCTGGAGCTTCAGGCGAAAACCGGCAACGCCGATCCGTTCGAGATCGCTGCCCGCCTGACCGATACGGGTGTCGATGTCCAGAGCGTCGACGGTGCGCGTGATCCGCGCCGCGCGCTCGTGCGCCTCACGGCGCAGGGCGAAGGCGAGAATGCCGAGCAGACATCCGTCCTCATCGCCCGCGGTGAGCTGGAAGACGACTATGATTTCCGCCGCGTCGAAGTGGTCGGGCCGGCCATATCGGGCGAGTTGATCGATACGGCGACGCTCGGCTTCGTTGCCGGCCTCATCGCACTTGTCGCCTATATCTGGATCCGCTTCGAATGGCATTTCGCCATCGGCGCGATCATCTCGCTGGCGCATGACGTGTTCTTCACGCTGGGCTTTTTGGCGCTGGCGAAGATCGAGTTCAACATAAGCGCCGTTGCCGCGCTTCTGACGGTTGCCGGCTACTCGCTGAACGACACGATGGTCGTCTATGACCGCATCCGCGAGAATCTGCGCCATTTCAAGCAGATGCCGCTTCCCATCCTCATCGACGACGCGATCAATCGCACGCTGTCGCGCACCGTGCTGACCTCGGCGACGACGCTGATCGCGCTTGCGGCGCTCGCGTTCTTCGGTGGCGAGGCGATCCGCACCTTCGCGCTGACGCTGCTCTTCGGGGTGGCGATCGGCACCATATCCTCTATCTACATTGCCGGACCGATCCTTATCCTGTTCCGTCTCCGGCCGGAGCGCTACCGCCCCGGCAAGGGCGGCGCGGGGGCGGTCCCGGAGACGGGAGCCAATGGCTAAGGGCATCGAAATCCGGGAGGCGCATTTCCCCGGGCGTGCACCGATCGACGCATATGGCAATGGCGGCTTCCGCTTTGCCGACATGTCGCATCGCGGCTCCATCCTGTGCCTTCCCTCGGGCATTCACGGTTGGGACAAGACGGAAGAAACGCCGCTGACGCTGGCCGACCTTGAGCGCGTGCTGGACGAGGCGGGCGAGATCGAGGTGCTGCTGGTCGGCACGGGAAAGGAAATCCGTCCGCTGCCGGCCGATATCAAGGCGGCGCTGAAAGAGCGCCGCATCAGCTCCGACCCGATGAGCACGGGTGCCGCCGTGCGCACGTTCAATGTCATGCTGGCCGAGAGCCGGGCAGTTGCCGCCGCCCTCATCGCGGTGTGACGCGGAAGACAAGAAGTGACCGATACCAAGGACAATTATGCGCACTGCCTCGCAGTGCTCCGCGACACTGATCGCGACCGCTATCTCGCCTGCCTTCTGGCGCCTGCCGAAAAGCGCGGGCCGCTCGCGGCTCTCTACGCCTTCCATGCCGAGATCGCCCGCGTGCGTGATCTCGTGCGCGAGGCGCTGCCCGGGGAAATCCGCCTGCAATGGTGGCGTGACCTTCTGGAGGGCGAGGCCGATGGCGATGCCATGGCCAATCCGCTCGCTGCCGGCCTGCTCACCTGCGTGAAAGAACATCGACTGCCCGTCGCGGTGCTGACGGACATGATCGAGGCACGCATCTTCGACGTCTACAACGACCCGATGGAAAACCGCGCGGCGCTGGAAGGCTACGCCGGAGAGACGGCTTCCGCGCTGATCCAGCTTGCAAGCCTTATCCTCGACCCTGCAAGTGCGCCGGAATCGGCGGTTGCCGCCGGCCATGCCGGCGTTGCGCAGACCGTCGCCGGCACGCTGCTTCTGCTGCCGATCCATCGTCGCCGCGGCCAGATCTATCTGCCGGCCGATCTTATGGCGGCGACGGGCCTGACGCCGGAAGCGCTACTTGCGGGAAACGATCCGGCCGCAGCGACGCGCGCCATCGAAGCCTTCGTCGGCCTCGGACGCGACCATCTTGCCAAGGCGCGCGCCGCAGGCGGCGTATCGCGCGCGAATCGTGCGGCCTTTTTGCCAGTCGCCCTTGTTGAGCCTATATTGGCCGCGGTGGAGAAGGCCGGCGCCATTGCGCTTGAACGATCCCTCCAACCCGCGCAATGGCGCCGGCAGTGGTGGATGTGGCTGGCAATGCGCCGCGGACCGTTCTGAGCAACTGACGAGACGCAAAACTGGCGCAAGCCTTGTCCGCTACAGGCATTGGATCATGTTTTTGGAGGAGGAGAGAGACAATGCTCTGGACCATCATCATCGCCTGCCTGTTCCTGGCAGGCCTGATCTTCCGCCACAGTTTCCGCCGCGACGACGGGCAGGAGCAGGCGGGCGATGATTCAGGGCTTGCAATCGTGGAATTCGGCCGGGCTTTCCCGGAGGAGGCCATCCGCGCCGTGGTGACCACCAGGGATCGGCGTACGGTCTTTCTCCGTCTGCATGACGGCAAGGCCGGCTGCATGCAGGCCCACGGCCACCACTATGCCTGCCACCTGATCGAGCCGGGCACGGTGCGCGTCAGCAGCGCCGGCCCGAAGCGCCTCTCCATACAGTTCGCCAACGCCGCCTTCGAAGGCGGCACCTATGAGTTCCAGGACGAGAAGGAGGCAGCAGAGGTCTCCCTCTGGCTGCTCGGCAGCTTCATGCCGGGGGCGGCAAACCTCAACGCCCAGCCTGTCAACTAGACACGTAGAGTCAGGATGTTTTCGCGTCGTGCGACAACATCCTGATTCTAGTCTGCTCTATAGTGGACACGAAACTGCGGCGAACGTCCGGGGCTGCTCAGCACCCAAGCCAGCGGGCGCAGTCTTCAAGCGCGCGGGCGGCGGTGGCCTGCTTCTTTGCGACCGCCTTGTCCTTGCCGCGAAAACGCTTCAACCCTTCGGGTCTGACGACGGCGCCTGCTTCCAGCGGCGGGAAAAGGCCGAAATTGACGTTCATCGGCTGGAAGGAGCGTTTGCCCGGCTCCTCGTCGGAGACGATGTGGCCGCCGGTAATGTGGTTCAAGAGCGCGCCGAAGGCCGTCGTTTCCGGCGGCAGCACCGGCGTCTCGCCGCGGCGCTCGGCGGCGGCGAAGCGCCCGGCAAGCAGGCCGATGCTGGCGCTCTCGACATAACCTTCGCAGCCGGTGATCTGTCCGGCGAATCGGAGGCCCGGACGGCCCTTCAGCGCCAATGAACGGTCGAGCAGCGTCGGCGAATTGATGTAGGTGTTGCGGTGCAGGCCGCCGAGACGGGCGAATTCCGCATTTTCGAGGCCGGGAATCAGCCGGAAGATTTCCGCCTGCGCGCCGTATTTCAGCTTCGTCTGAAAGCCGACCATGTTGTAGAGCGTGCCGAGCGCATTGTCCTGGCGCAATTGCACGACGGCATAGGCCTTGACGCCAGGGTTATGCGCATTGGTCAGGCCCATCGGCTTCATGGGGCCGTGGCGCGGCGTCTCTCGACCACGCTCGGCCATCACTTCGATCGGCAGGCAGCCGTCGAAATAGGGCGTGCCTTCCCACTCCTTGAAGCCCGTCGTGTCACCGGCGATCAGTGCGTCGATAAAGGTGTTGTACTGCGCCTCGTCCATCGGGCAGTTGATGTAGTCCTTGCCCGTGCCGCCGGGGCCGACCTTGTCGTAACGCGACTGGAACCAGCAGATATCCATGTCGATGCTGGCGGTATGGACGATGGGGGCGATTGCGTCGAAGAAGGCGAGCGAATCGGCGCCGGTGCGTTCCTGGATGGCGGCAGCGAGCGACGGCGCGGTGAGGGGGCCGGTGGCGATGATCGCCTGGTCCCACTCTTCCGGCGGCAGGCCAGTCACCTCCTCACGCGTGATCGTGATCAGCGGGTGGTTTTCCAGAGCTGCGGTGACGGCGGCAGAAAAACCGTCGCGGTCGACGGCGAGCGCGCCGCCGGCCGGCACCTGGTTGGCATCGGCCGAGCGCATGATGAGCGAGCCGGCAAGCCGCATTTCGGCATGCAGAACGCCGACAGCATTCGACGTCGCATCGTCCGAGCGGAAGGAGTTCGAGCATACGAGCTCGGCAAGGCTGTCCGTCTTGTGCGCATCCGTGCCGCGCACGCCGCGCATTTCATGCAGGATGACGGGAACGCCGGTTTCGGCGATCTGCCAGGCGGCTTCAGAGCCGGCAAGGCCGCCGCCGATGACATGGATTGGATTTTGCGAAGAGGTCTGGGTCATGGGCGGTTCGTTACCATGGGCAACGGCGCTTTTCCAAGGAAAAGCATGGGGGCGGGGCGTCATGCCCCCGGAATCAAAAACGGCACCAGATGGTGCCGTTTGATCGTCCCTCGCGCGGGCCGTTTCCGGCCGCAGCGGCGGAAACCGGCTATGTATTAGCGGAAGGAACGGGCTGCGATATCACGGATGTCGTAACGGGTCAGGCCGATGTCGGACAGCGTGTGGTTCGACAGGTTGCCGAGTTCGTTCATCGTGCGGCGGTAGGACATCCAGTTCTTTGCGATGCGGATCGGGTTCATGATCTTCTCCTCGAAGTGTTGGCCGGGAGGTCTGTCTCACCGGTTTGTGACGCCTATATACGCGACACCCTTGTTAATGTGCAGTGCAAAGAAAATGCAGCTGCTATGCATTTGTGCAATAAGACGATGAAGGATCGTGCAGATGCTCTTGTTGTATGCGCAATAGGCAAAAAGTGGCGCAATTCCAAGCAGGTAGACTAAAAGAGTGATGTTTCCGGCGGGCGGCGATGACGTCGCAGCGGAAGGATTGCGACATTGTGCGCCGCAAAAAGATGCGCAAATGAAAACGCCCCCCGGTGGGAGCCGGAGGGCGTTCAAATTGCGACCCGAAGGGTCCGTTCGGCTTAGATCGAAGCCTTGCGAGCGATGTACGGGATATCGCTGCGGCCGATGCCGAGGTCGCGGAGCTCGCGGTCCGTCATACGGCCGAGTTCGCTGACGGTCTGACGATACTTGCGCCAGTTGTTGAAAGAGCGTGCCAGGTTCATGTCATTTACCCCTTTCGTGGGCTTGCGTACTGGGCGGCCGCTCGTCTTTGGCGCCGCCCTGATCTGATGGATTGAAATATACGCTGCGCCGCGAAAAAAGACAGCGCTATTGCTGTATGGCACCTATGCATATTTCGCATGTCAAGCGGAAATTTAGGCGAAATTTCGACCAAATACCGGATGTGGCGCCACAATGGTAAATGAGTTATGCGGGATTGATTGGTTGCAGCGCAAAAAGAAACGCCCGCCGGGGGAGGAGATCCGGCGGGCGTTTCTGATCTCGATTGGCAGCTTGGGAGGAGGAGGGCTGCCAATCATGTCGGGGGACGTTGGGAGGAGGAGATCGTCGCCCGACCGATGAAAGAGATGTAACCTGCCCATGCAGCGAGCAAAAGCGCGCGCTCGGAATGGCACCCATGCGCGAGATGCATGCGTTTGCAGGGCACGCGAAATGTCGCGCGGAGCCTGGGCTGCGTGGCGACGGTCTCGGAATTTTGCTGATGGGCGATTGGTTCGCCACGCGGGTCGGCGAAAACAATAACGCCCGCCGGGGGAGGAGGTCCGGCGGGCGTCATTAAGAGTGATTGGCAACTGGGAGGAGGAGTGTTGCCAATCGTATCGGAGGAGCGCTGGGAGGAGGAGTGCGCTGCTCCGAATTCCTGTGCGATACCGTTTCCGGCGATCGGGTCTGTCGGCATCATGCCGGGCGTTCGACCATTCCGCCCTCCGGTCTGCCTGTCGCCTCAGCGGCGCCTTGGTTTCCGGTTCGAACCATCTCTGATCCGATGACTGCAATGTAACCCGATCCCTCGATTTTGTGCAGTGCAATATGGGAATGGATGATATGCATCCGCTGCATGCCCAAAATCGAAACGCCCACCGGGGCTTTGTTGCTAAATCTATCGGGTATTTCTTTGATTTTCGTTAACCGTCGTGCTGTTTGCAGCCGTTCTGCCGAGAATAGCCATTCGCTTCGTGGATTTCGCTTCGATTGCGAATTTCTGGGTGCGCTATACCGTCTCTGTTGACAGGATTCGAAACGGTCGAGTCGGGCGCATTTTCCGAGGGAGCGATGGCGGATGTATAGAGGCAGGCTGGAGCGCGATCTCAAATTGTGGACGCAGCAGGGCTTGCTCGACATGCCCACGGCCGATCGCCTCCTGAAAGAGTTCGATTCCCGTGAAAGCTCCTTCAGCCTCGGCCGCGTGCTGATGATGATTGCCGCGCTGCTGATGTCGGCTGCCGTGCTGTTGCTGGTTGCCGCCAACTGGGAGGCGATACCGCGCCTCGTGCGCGTCATCGGCATCGTCGCGCTGATCTGGGGGGCCTATCTGGCGGGTGGCCTGCTCATCCAGCGTGGGGCGCCGCGGCTTGCCGCAGCCTTCCTTGCGACGGGTACGCTCGCTTTCGGTGGCGCCATTGCCCTTGTCGGACAGATGTATCACCTCTCGGGCGATGCGCTTCAGGCGATGCTCGTCTGGTTCGGCGGCGCGGTGATTGCGGCCGCGCTCTTCCGCTCCGGCGCGGTGACCGCCATCGCCGGCTTCCTTGCGTTCGCCGTTGCCTGGACGGACTGGAGTGAAGCCTACAATGCTAACGAGACGCTGCTTTTGTGGCTGATGCCGCTCATGGCCGTCATCATCATTCTGCTGGTACGCTACACGGATGCCGGGCGTGTCCGCCATCTCGCCTATCTGCTGCTCGTCGCCTCGCTCGCTTTCATCTATGGCGAACACGAGACCCCGACGACCGCCATAACCATCGCCGGGCTTGGTGCGGTCGCCTATCTCCTGGCCAGCGTGCCGCAATCGCCCCTCCATGCGCTGGCCCGCAGCGCGGGCGCCGCGCCCGCCTTCTATTCCTATCTCGTATTGCTGCTCGGCCTTTTCGTGCTGCATGCCGAGTTCGACAGCGTGGGGGATCGGCTGTTTCTCGGCATCATCACGCTCGTCGCAGCCATCGGCGGCATTGTGCTGTCCGGCAAGAACAATGGCGCGGTGCGCTACCTCGGCTACGCGACCTTCGCGGCCGAAACGCTCTATCTCGCCTCCGAGACCATCGGATCGATCATCGGCACCTCGGGTTTCTTCCTGATTTCGGGGCTGGTCGTCGCTCTCGTCGCCTGGGGCGTGATCGTCGTCGAGCGGCGTTTTTCCAAGGCTGAAACGAAGGCGGAGGCCTGAAACATGTCGACACTCTCTTCCTTCCGCATTCCGCCGCTTGCCGCCGCCATCATCGCAGCAAGCCTCCAGACGGCCGTGCTCGGCTATATGGTCGAAAGCCGTGCCTCGATCCTGCGCAATGGTGCGGATATCAAGCTGAAGACGCTGCCGGTCGATCCGCGCGACCTGCTGCGCGGCGACTACGTCATCCTCTCCTATCCGATCTCGACGATCCCGAAGGACATCATCACCGGCGAGGTGCCGAAGGTGAACGGCCGCGAGCGTCTTGCCGTGCGGCTGAAACCCGGTGCAGACGGCCTGTGGACGGCGACCGAGGCAAGTTTCGGCACGCTTACGGCGGAAGAGGGCAGTGTCGTGCTGCATTCGCTGCCCTTCGACTATTATTCCGTGACCGACGGCGTGCTGCCGGACAGTCTCTTCGTCAGCTACGGCCTCGAGCGCTATTATGTGCCGGAAGGCGAGGGCAAGGTGCTGGAAGAGGCTCGCAATCAGGAGGAGCTCGAGGTGGAGGCGCGCGTGGCGAAAGACGGCAGACCGCAGATCGCCCGGCTGATCCTGCGCGGCGAACCGGTCTACGACGAACCGCTCTATTGAGCCAAAGAGCCGGGAAAACAGTCTTTTGACTGTCATTTTTCCTTTGATCCGTCGAAAACGGATGATATAGAGACGCCGCGCTCGGAAGGCGTCATGGGAGCGGCCTGGCCGCCCGTGGCAACGAGGTTTCTGAGAGCGGGTATGGTGAAATTGGTAGACACGCCAGATTTAGGTTCTGGTGCCGCAAGGCGTGGGAGTTCAAGTCTCTCTACCCGCACCAGGACCACGAAACGCGTAAAACAACAGGTTTGCGCGGGCGTGGAGCATTTCAGCGCGCCATTTTGCTTGCCAAAAGGCCACCGAATTCAGTAAAGCCACTGCCGGCAAATGGACCGGCGGGGTGTTCGCCATAACCGGCAGGCCGGTTTGAGCACCGCCAACTCGAAATGAAGGTTTGAACATGCAGGTTATCGAAACGCTCGCTGAAGGGCTGAAGCGCGAAATCAAGGTCGTTATCCCGGCCAAGGACATGGAAGCTCAGATGAACGAGCGTCTTGAGGACGTGAAGGGCCGCGTTCGCATCAACGGCTTCCGTCCGGGCAAGGTACCGTTCGCCCATCTCAAGAAGATGTACGGCAAGTCCGTCATGGCCGAACTCGTCAACGAGATCGTCCGCGACCGTCCGACCACGATTCTCTCCGAGCGCGGCGAAAAGTCGGCCACGCAGCCGGAAGTCGCGATGACCGAAGACCAGGCCGAGGCCGAGAAGATCCTCAACGGCCAGGCCGATTTCGAGTTCACGCTCTCCTACGAAATCATCCCGGCGATCGATCTCAAGGACAATTCCGGCATCGCCGTCACCCGCGAAGTCGTCGATATCGACGCCAAGGAAGTTGACGAGCAGATCCTGAAGATCGCCGAAAGCGCCCGCTCCTACGAAACCAAAAAGGGCAAGGCCGCCGACGGCGACCGCGTCACGATCGATTACCTCGGCAAGGTCGATGGCGAAGCCTTTGACGGCGGCAAGGACGAGGACGCAGAACTCGTCATCGGCTCCAACCGCTTCATCCCGGGCTTCGAAGAACAGCTCATCGGCCTGAAGGCTGGCGACGAGAAGGTCATCACCGTCACCTTCCCGGCTGAATACCCGGCCGCAAACCTCGCCGGCAAGGAAGCCACCTTCGACATCAACGTCAAGGAAGTCGCTGCTGCAGCCGACGTCGAAATCAACGACGAGCTGGCCACCAAGCTCGGCCTCGAATCGGCCGACAAGCTGCGCGAAATCGTCCGCGGCCAGATCGAAAGCCAGTACGGCTCGGTCACCCGCCAGAAGGTCAAGCGTCAGATCCTCGACCAGCTCGACGAGATGTACAAGTTCGAAACCCCGGAGCGCCTCGTCGAAGCCGAGTTCGAAAACATCTGGCGCCAGATCAACACCGATCTCGCCCAGTCCGGCAAGACCTTTGCTGACGAAGACACGACGGAGGAAGCCGCTCGCGAAGAATACCGCAAGCTCGCCGAACGCCGCGTCCGCCTCGGCCTCGTTCTCTCGGAAATCGGCGAAAAGGCCGGCGTCCAGGTAACCGACGAGGAAATGCAGCAGTCGCTTTACCAGCAGCTGCGCCAGTTCCCGGGCCAGGAAAAGCAGATCCTCGAATACTTCCAGAAGACCCCGGGTGCCGCCGCTTCGCTGCGCGCGCCGATCTTCGAAGAAAAGGTCGTCGATCACCTGCTCGGTGAAATCAAGGTGACGGACAAGACCGTTTCCAAGGAAGACCTGCTCGCCGACGACGAAGACGGCGACGACAAGGATGCCAAGAAGGCTGCGCCGAAGAAGAAGGCTGCTGCCAAGGCCGAAGCTGCGGAAGGCGACGATGCCGCTCCGAAGAAGAAGGCCTCGGCCAAGAAGAAGGCCGCTGAAGGCGACGCCGAGTAATCGGTTCGGATCCTCTCGAATTTGGAAAAGGCCGCCCAATAGGCGGCCTTTTTCGTTCCACGATAGCTGAAAATGCCGCATCGCCCTATGGCGAACGGCGCCGTGGCTATCCTGCGTATAGTGCTTCGACCACTGCGGTCTGTGTCTCCGTCGCCGTAAGCTGACCGAAGAAGCCTTCAGCACGGGACTGTCGGCAGGCCTGAGCCAGGGCGTCGTCATCGAGGTCAAATACCGAATCGTAGGCGGGCACGCGGGCGGCGGCGGCAGTCAACAGCGTTGCGGCGCGGGCACTGGTGAAAGAGGGGGTCCATTCGCCGGCTTCCGTTCTTGTCCGCCGGGCGCCGAGGGTGAGAGCGAGGGCTCTCTGGTCCCAAACCAGGCCGGCCAGGCGCTTTGATTTTTCCGCAAGGCTTTCCCGCGCGGCGGGGGCAGGGAGGAGTCCATCGGTCATGGCAAGGATGGATGTGCTGCCTTCGGGGCAACCGCACTCCGCTTCCGCGACACAAAGCAATGTGGCGAGGCGCTGGAGATCTGCACCGGTGCGGTAGCCACGCAGCGCGATCATGGACGCACTGGCGGCGAGGGCCATTTGAAGCGTTGCGATGTCCGAGTCGGTCTCGACCATGACGATGGCGCCACGGATGTCCGTTTCGCCGATCCGCCCGGAGGGAATGAGCACGCCGTGCCGCGCAAGGGGGATCGGCTGGTCAGGGGCGAGAGCGAGCAGGGCGCGGGGAAGCGGTGTCATGGCTTTTCATAGGACTTTGCGGCCGCTTCTGGCAATGACCGGTCCGTTAATGGACATGGTGAACCAATCTTAAACACTTTGGCGATAGCGTGGTTTCAATCGCGTATTGCAGGCGTTTGGGGCGTCCATTGATCGTTCATGCTTTTCTCCGTTGGGTCGAGACCGCCCGGGCCGCCGACAGGGCGAAGGCCGCCAGTGTGCTGGCAAAGGCTTATGCAAAGCTGCGTATTGCGCCCGATGATCGCCGCGCCGCCGAAATGGCCATGATCTTCCTGCTCGACGATCCCGCGCCGAAGGTGCGGCTGGCTCTGGCGGAGGCGCTGGCCGAATGCGAAGACGTGCCGCGCGCCGTCATCCTGCCGCTGGCTGAAGACCAGCCGGAAATCGCCGCCCATATCATCTTGTCTTCGTCACTGCTGACGGATGCCGATCTCGTCGATCTCGCCGCCAAGGGCAGCGCGGTGACGCGCATGCTGATCGCAAACCGCGCCTATATCTCGCGCGCCGTGTCGGCAGCGATGGCGGAGATCGGCGATGTGCCGGATGTTTTGGCGCTGCTGGAAAACGAAGGTGCCGTGCTTTCGCGCCGCAGCCTGACCCGCATTGCCGACCGCCTCGGCGAGGACGCCGAAATCCGCGCCCTGCTGCTCGACCGCGACGATCTTCCGAGCGATGCGCGGCATACCCTGGTCGAGAAGGTCGGCACGGCATTGGCCGGATTCGGGCTTATCCAGGCGGCCATCGGCGAGAACCGGGTCGAGCGCGTCACGCGCGAAGCCTGTGACGTTGCGACGATCGGCATGGTTGGTGAGGTCAATGCCGCAGAAATGCCTGACATGGTGGAGCATCTGCGCCTGACGGGGCGTCTTACGCCCGTCTTCCTGATGCACGCGCTGTGCACCGGCCGCGTCGAGTTCTTTGCCACGGCGATCGCCAATCTTTCGGGACAGGCCGAGCGGCGGGTCCGCTCCATCCTTTCCGACGGTCGCGAGGCGGCCGTGCGAGCGCTCTACGAAACGGCCGGGCTTGGCCGGGACATCAGTGCGCTCTTTGCCGAGGCGACCATGCTGTGGCGGCGCGAGGCGAAGGGCGGGCAGAGCGATCTTTCCGTGTCCGAACTGCTTTTGTCGCAGGCACGCTCGGCCGGCAATTCGGCCTGCCAGTCGATGCTGGAACTGGTCGAGCGGCTGGCAATCGCCGAACAGCGCCAGACGGCGCGCAGCTATGCGCTCATCGCTTCGCGTGAAGCCGCCTAACGCCCCTAGTCGACGAACCGCTTGATGACCCAGCTATAGCCGTCCTCGGCATAGCGCACCGGCTTCACAACCGCAGCCTTGAGCGACGCGGTATCCGGAATGGCCTTCTTCACGAAATTCAGCGTGCGGGTCGCAAGACCCTGTCGCGCCTCGGCCGTTTCGGCGGGGACGGGGACTTCGGCCTGCGTGGCCGTTTCCGCCGGCTTTGCCTCGGGCGCGGGTTTGGCGACATCGGCGGTCATGCGATCTCCGGAGCTTTCGCAGACGGCGACGATGACGGGATAGTTCTTGTCCTGATGGCGATTGATGTAGGTCTCTGCCTGCGCGTCGCACAGCGCCACGGTCTGCCAGCTTTTTGGCACCGTATCGATATAATGGCACTGGGTCGCGCTGTCGTCGCAGCCCATGATCGTCATGACGATGAGAGCAGCTTTCATGGCTGTCCTTTCCGGTTCCGTGCCGCCGGTTAGAGGCCGGCATTACCGCGAAAATAAGGCGTTCAGCTCGGCCGCAACCCCGTCAGATATCCAGGTTGTCGGCAAAGACCGCGCGGTCCTGGATGAAGCGGAAGCGGGCTTCCGGCTTGGTCCCCATGAGGTCGTCCACGGCAGTGCGCGTGCCTTCGAAATCGACATCGTCGATGGCGACCTTCAGAAGCGTGCGCTTCTTCGGGTCCATCGTCGTTTCCTTCAACTGCGCCGGCAGCATCTCGCCGAGACCTTTGAAACGGCCGATTTCCACCTTGCCGCGACTGTTGAACTCGGTGCGCATGAGTTCCTCACGGTGTTCGTCATCGCGCGCATAGAGCGTCTTGCCGCCCTGGCTGAGGCGATAGAGCGGCGGGACGGCGAGATAGAGATGGCCGCCGCGGATGAGGTCGGGCATCTCCTGGTAGAAGAAGGTGATGAGCAATGATGCAATGTGGGCGCCATCGACGTCGGCATCCGTCATGACCACGACGCGCTCGTAGCGAAGGTCCTCTTCGCGGTATTTCGTGCGCGTGCCGCAGCCGAGTGCCTGCACGAGATCGGAAATCTGCTGGTTGGCGCTGAGCTTTTCACGGCCGGCGCTGGCGACGTTGAGGATTTTTCCACGCAGCGGCAGAATGGCCTGGTTGGCGCGATTGCGCGCCTGCTTGGCCGAGCCGCCGGCCGAATCGCCTTCCACGATGAAGAGTTCGGCGCCCTCGGCGGAATTCTGCGAGCAGTCGGCAAGCTTGCCCGGCAGGCGCAGCTTGCGTACGGCGGTCTTGCGGCTGACTTCCTTCTCCTTGCGGCGGCGCATGCGCTCTTCCGCACGCTCGATCACCCATTCGAGAAGCTTGGCGGCTTCGCCCGGATTGTCGGCGAGATAGTGGTCGAAGGGATCGCGCAAAGCGTTTTCGACGATGCGCTGGGCCTCGACGCTGGCGAGCTTGTCCTTCGTCTGGCCGACGAATTCCGGTTCGCGGATGAAGACCGAGAGCATGCCGACCGCCGAGATCATCACGTCGTCGGTGGTGATGGCGGCGGCGCGTTTGTTCTGCGTCAGTTCGGCATAGGCCTTGAGGCCCTTGGTGAGCGCGATGCGCAGGCCAGCCTCGTGCGTGCCGCCATCGGCCGTCGGAATGGTGTTGCAATAGGAATGGATCAGCGAATCGCCGCCGTACCAGGTAACGGCCCATTCCAGCGAACCGTGGCCGCCGGACTTTTCGCTCTTGCCCGCAAAAATCTCGCGGGTGACGGTGTAGTCCTTGCCGAGCGTCGCCTGCAGGTAGTCCTTCAGGCCGCCGGGGAAGTGGAACACGGCCTTTTCCGGTGTTTCCGAGCCCTCGGGCAACAGCGACGGGTCGCAGCTCCAACGGATTTCGACGCCGCCGAACAGGTAGGCCTTGGAGCGGGCCATGCGGAAGACACGGCCGGGATCGAAACGCGCATGGGCGCCGAAAATTTCCGGGTCCGGATGGAAACGCACCTTCGTGCCGCGACGATTGTGAACGTCGCCGAGTTCTTCGAGGCCGCCGACCGGCTTGCCGCGCGAAAAGCGCTGGCGATAGAGTTTCTTGTTGCGCGCGACCTCGACTTCCAGCTCGTCGGAGAGCGCGTTGACGACGGACACGCCGACGCCGTGCAGACCGCCCGAGGTCTCATAGGCCTTGCCGTCGAACTTGCCGCCGGCATGCAGCACGGTGAGGATGACCTCGAGGGTGGATTTGCCCGGCATCTGGGGATGGTTTTCCACCGGTATGCCGCGACCATTGTCCGTAACGGTCAAAAAACCCTCGGCGTCGAGATTGACGTCGATGAAATTGGCGTGGCCGGCCACGGCCTCGTCCATCGAGTTGTCGATGACTTCGGCGAAGAGATGGTGCAGGGCCTTCTCGTCCGTACCGCCGATATACATGCCGGGACGCATGCGCACCGGCTCGAGGCCTTCCAGAACACGGATCGCGGACGCGTCGTAGCCACCCGAGCCTTCGCTCAACGGCTGGCGCGGCTCGCGGGCCGGTTCGGCGGCGGCAACGGGCTTTTCAACCGGCTTGGCCGGCTGGCGCTCGGGCTCGGAGGGTATTTTGGCGAAGAGGTCGTTGCTGTCGTCTTGCATGGGCTGTTCAGAGTTTGTTCCGTTTGCCGGTTTTTCCCGTCGATCCGCAGGGATCGACGTTCGGCGCAAAAGGGATGGTCGGCGAATCACTTGCAACTCTGCCAGATTCCGGGGAATTTCGCGATGGCAGCACGGCAATGTCAGGCTTGCGCCGGACGGTCGTCCTGTATCGTTCATGCCGCTTCACTGCGGCGCCCCCGTGTCTGTCGGTCGTCAAGCCGCGCCAACCGTTGCGCAAGGATTGCGTTGCAGGCGGGTGGATGGCAAGTATCGCCAGCCCGAAGGAGCGTCCGTTCATGCGTCAGTCCACAGTTCATTGCCTGAAACGGCTGGTTTTCGCCGCTCTCTTCGCCGGCCTGACCGTTCAGGATGCGGCAGCTCTAACGCTCCAGCCGTGGAAGGATGAGCTTTTCGCCTATGGCACGGTGGTCGAAACGACGGATGACGGTGCGCTGAGCGTCGTCGATTACCAGGAACTGCGCGACATCAACGGGCGCGATCAGGTGCCGGAACGCCGGGCGAAATCCAGCTACGTCTCGACGGGCGTGAAGAAGGCGCAGCAGAACATGACGGTCGATACGCCGGCCGGGCCGATCGACGTGACGATGATCGGCAAGGGTGAGGGGGCCGCCTTCACGGTCATCTTCGTCCATGGCCGTGGCGGCGACCGGCGGCTTGGCAGCAACGACTGGAGTTTCGGGGGCAATTTCAATCGGCTGAAGAACCTCACCGTGCGCGGCGGCGGCGTCTACTACGCCCCGAGCGTGCCGTCCTTCGACGATGCGGGTGCTGCGCGCATTTCGGGCCTCATTCTACGCGCCAAGGCGCTGTCGCCGGATGCGCCGGTCATCCTTGCCTGCGCCTCCATGGGCAGCTTCATCTGCGCGCGTGTGGCGCGCGATACGGCGGCCGTCGAAAGCCTCTCGGGCATGGTGCTGATGGGCGGGGCGGCGGATGGCGATTATGCCAAGACACCGGCCTTCAAGGCGAAGCTGCCGGTTTTCTTCACCCATGGCGACAGCGACAGCGTCTATTCGGCGAACGACCAGATCGCGGTCTTTCGCAAGCTGCGCAAGGCCGGTGTGCCCGCCCGCTTCGTGCTGTTCCAGACGGGGGGGCACGGCACGCCGGTGCGCATGACCGACTGGCGGGAAACGCTCAACTGGCTCTTTGCTCAATAGGATATTACGAGCGCAAAAGCACCTTCGTCGAATCGAGTGCGGCGGCGATCTGCTGGTAATGGCCGGCGCGTTTGTCCGAATTCTGGACGGCGCGCAGCAATTGCGTTTCTGCTTCCTCGATCACCTGCCGCGCTTGTGCCATCGCCTTGCCCAGCTTTTCGCGCTTTGCAGCGGCATAAATCTTCGTCTGCCGGAGCCGGGGATTGGCTCTTGAGCGCTGTTGCGGCGCTTTCCGGTCGACGATGCCGGCCTGGATGCGACCAAGCTTGCTGGAGGCGCGGCTGATGATCTGGCGTGCCTCGGAATAGGCTGGCCCCGCAGGAATGCGCTGGGCGATATCCGCCAAGCGCTGGCGCAGGCAATCGATGCGATAGGCTGGATCGTAGCTGCCGCATTCGGCGCGCGCGCCGTTGATATTTTTTACGATTGAGGATGTGAGATAGTCCGTCGGCACAGCAACGGTAGCAGAAACGGCGCTGCTGCCGATGTCTCCGTTCGAGCTGTCGCCATTCCCGGGACTTGTCTGCCCCCGGACATCGGGCACGACGGCAAGGGCGAGCGCACCCGCGAGCAACGCCGCATGGATCGAACGCAGATGAGCCGACTTGATCATGCCTTCCTCCTCTTTCCTGTCCCGTTTGACTATTCCGTCTGGCCGAAGGCGATGCGCATGCTGCGCTGGGTGCCAGCGCCGATATCGCCGTCGATGGTGCCCTTGTAGAACTTGTTGCGGCTGAGTTCGGCCTGAAGCGCCCGGCGCGTTTCAGGTTTGAACATGGTCGGCCGCGTCGAGAGCTGCTGGAGAACGTCGTCGACGCCAGAGCGTAATGCCTGGTAGAGATAGCTGGCTGCGTCCTGCGGGGTCTTGCCCGGCACCAGCCCGTCATCGATGAGGGCCGCGACGTTGAACATCGCTTGGGGATGGCGCAGGTCCGCGGCGCGGATGAAAAGCCCGACGGCCTTCTTCGGATCGCGCGGCAAGCCTTCAGCCCCCTGGTAATAGAGGAAGCCGAGGTCGTTGATCGCATCGGCGAAGCCGAGATCGGCGGCGCGCTGGTAGAATTTGATCGCTTCCGGCACGTTCTGTGCCGTGCCGATCCCCTTTTCGTGGAGCTTGCCGAGTTCGAACATTGCCTCCGCGTCGCCGGCATCGGCGGCCTTGCGGAAGAACGCGAGGGCTTTCTCCGGCTGGAATTTCTCCCTATCGGGCGTCAGTGCCATGTAGGCAAGGCCGAGCAGGGCGCGCGTATTGCCCTCTTCGGCAAGGGCGGCGAGTTGCACTTCCTGCTCGGGTTTCAGTGCCTGCCATTGCGAGGCCTTGTCTGCCATATCGGCGACGGCGGCATCCCCGCCGGCAAGGAAATAGGGTGCGCCGGACAGGGAGCCGTAAAAGTGCGGCTGCTGGCGGTTGGCGGTGAGCGACATCACGCGGTCGCGCACCTGGCGGAAGACCAGGCCGATCTCGACATTCGGCCGGGGCAGGCTTTCGAGGATGGCAGTGGCGAACGGACTGTGCTCGCCATCGCCATCGAGCGCCACCTTGCCACCCTCGGCCGCATAGATCACCAACATGCCCTGCGAAGGATCGGGTGCCACAAGTCCGTCACCGCTGAGCTTTGCGCCGTCGGCCGCGATCGCGCCGGCAAGCGCGGGGAAGGGGTTGTTGCGGCAGGAATCGAGAATGACGATGCGCAGTTTTCGCGCCCGCTCGACGCTGCGCAGGACGGACGTGAGGCTAATGGCCTGCGCCGGGATCGTGGCTGGGTCGTCGACCTTGATATCGACGGGCACGAGATAGTTTTCACCCGCGGCCTCCACACCATGGCCGGCGTAGTAGACGAGGGCGATATCCGCAGTCTCCACCTTGCGCGAGAAGGCGTCGACGGTCTCCCGCATCTGGATGAGGGGGATGTCGATAGCAAGATCCACCGTGAAGCCAAGGCGCTGCAGCATGTCGGCAACGGCGCGCGCGTCGGAGGCGGTATTCTTCAAAGGCGAGATTGACGTATAGGCGGACATGCCGACAACAAGCGCCATGCGCTTGAACGATGCGGCGGGCACCGTCAGCGTATCGCCGGCGGTGATCTTTTCCACCTCCGTCTTGATGCCCATCAGGCCGCGCGTCTGGCCGCCGGCAGAGGCCGAATCCTGCGCGGCGGCGCTGCCGGCCGAAAGCAGCACCGTCAGGATAAGGAAGATGCCCAGTCTCGAGGGAAGCATATGCCCCTTCGCCTTCCTCACACGCAGATCGCGGTATCAGCTGTCACGGATCAGATCCCATGAATATTCGGATTCGCGCGGTCACATGCCGGCTTTTCTTGGGGGCTTCGATTTGCTACGCCGCAAGCCGAGAAAAGTTCAGGGATAGGGAGGCCTCATGACACCGGACGTAACCCCACTTGTTGCCGGAAACTGGAAGATGAACGGCACGCGCGCATCGCTCGACCAGATCAAGGCGATGGCCGAAGGCGTCATGGGACCGCTTTCCGACAAGGTCGAGACGCTGATCTGCCCGCCGGCGACGCTGCTTTACGTGGCGACCGCGCTCTGCACCGACAGCCCGCTGCAGATCGGCGCGCAGGATTGCCATGAAAAGGCATCCGGCGCCCATACCGGCGATGTCTCGGCCGAAATGATCGCCGACTGCTTCGGCACCCACGTCATCGTCGGCCATTCCGAGCGCCGCACCGACCACAAGGAAAACGATGCGCTGGTGCGCGCCAAGGCGGAGATCGCCTTCGAAAACGACCTCGTCGCCATCATCTGCATCGGCGAGACCGGAGACGAGCGCAAGGCCGGCAAGACGCTGGAGGTGCTGAAGACGCAGCTCGACGGCTCCGTGCCGGACGGCGCGACGGCGGAAAACACGGTCATCGCCTATGAGCCCGTCTGGGCGATCGGCACCGGCCTGACGCCGACGGCTGACGATGTGGAAGAGGCGCATGCCTTCATGCGTGCGGAGCTCAAGGCCCGTTTTGCCGGTGAAGGCGCAAAAATGCGCATTCTCTACGGCGGCTCGGTCAAGCCGGGCAATGCCAGGGAGTTGATGGGCGTCGCCAATGTCGATGGCGCGCTGATCGGC
The DNA here is from genome assembly GCF_024704725.1 of Shinella sp. CPCC 101442. Lineage (GTDB taxonomy): Bacteria > Pseudomonadota > Alphaproteobacteria > Rhizobiales > Rhizobiaceae > Shinella. Next base: position 71,091 of record NZ_JALIQS010000007.1, read on the forward strand.
GGCGCGAGCTTGAAATCCGACGACTTCCTCGCCATCTTCCGCGCATACGAAGCGCTGACGGCCTGAACCACGCGCTGATCGTCCGCCTGCCCGAAAAGGGCGGGTGGATTGTCGGCTAGGGCTTGGAATGGCGCACGGCTTGGTATATTGAGCCGCAAACCTGAATTTTGGGCCGTCTGGCCGGGATCCTTAAACATGCAGACCATCTTGCTCGTCATCTATCTCATGGTCGTCGTCGCGCTCATTGGCGTCGTGCTGATCCAGCGCTCGGAAGGCGGCGGCCTCGGCATCGGCGGCGGCTCCGGCTTCATGTCGGCGCGCGGCACGGCCAATGCCCTGACGCGCACCACGGCAATCCTCGCGACGCTGTTCTTCGTGCTGGCACTCGGCATGGGCATCATCGCCCGCTGGGAATCGCAGCCGACCGACATTCTCGACCGCATCCCCGGCACGACCGGCACGGGCGGCGTTCTCGACGCGCTTGGCGGTGCGGAGAAGCCGGCTGAAGGCAGCCAGCAGAACCAGGGTACCGAGACCAACTCGAACACCACCAACCAGACGCCCGCGACGACCGGCACCGATGCCGTTCCGACCGAAGGCGGCGCTGCAACCGGCACCGGCACCACGACGACGGGGACCGGTACGACGGGTGGCGCGACGACGGGCACGGGCGGCAACGCCGGCGTCCCGAGCGGCCAATAAGCCGCAAAAGAAAAAACAAATCGGCCGGTTGGGTCACACCAACCGGCCTTCTTCTGTGTAAAACGCCGATTGCAACTTCCGAAATCACGCTCAAGGTGATTTTTCGGTAGCGCAATCGATTTTGAAAAGGTATCCGGTGACTCCCATGGCGCGATATGTATTCATCACAGGCGGCGTGGTTTCTTCCCTCGGAAAAGGCATTGCCGCCGCTGCACTCGGAGCTCTCCTTCAGGCCCGCGGTTACCGCGTCCGCCTCCGGAAGCTGGACCCCTATCTTAATGTCGATCCGGGCACCATGAGCCCGACGCAGCACGGCGAAGTGTTCGTCACCGACGACGGCGCGGAAACCGACCTCGACCTCGGCCACTACGAGCGCTTCACCGGCCGCTCGGCCACCAAGACCGACAACATCACCACCGGTCGCATCTACAAGAACATCATCGACAAGGAACGCCGCGGCGACTATCTCGGCGCGACCGTTCAGGTCATTCCGCACGTGACCAACGAGATCAAGAACTTCGTCACCGAAGGCAATGACGACTACGACTTTGTGATCTGCGAGATCGGCGGCACCGTCGGCGACATCGAGGCCATGCCCTTCATGGAAGCGATCCGTCAGCTCGGCAACGACCTGCCGCGCGGCACTGCGGTCTATGTCCACCTGACGTTGATGCCCTACATTCCGGCAGCCGGCGAACTCAAGACCAAGCCGACTCAGCATTCCGTCAAGGAACTGCAGGCGATGGGCATCCACCCGGATATCCTGCTGGTGCGCGCCGACCGGGAAATCCCGGAAGCCGAGCGCAAGAAGCTCTCGCTGTTCTGCAACGTGCGTGCGACCGCCGTCATCCAGGCGCTCGACGTCGCATCGATCTACGACGTGCCGCTTGCCTACCACAAGGAAGGCCTCGACGACGAAGTGCTGGCCGCCTTCGGCATCGAGCCGGCGCCGAAGCCGCGCCTCGAAGCCTGGCAGACGGTTTCCGATCGCATCAAGACGCCGGAAGGCGAGGTGACGATCGCGATCGTCGGCAAGTACACTGGCCTCAAGGATGCCTACAAGTCGCTGATCGAGGCGCTCTACCACGGTGGCATCGCCAACCACGTCAAGGTCAAGCTGGAATGGATCGAGTCGGAGGTCTTCGAGAAGGAGGATCCGGCGCCGTATCTCGAAAAGGTGCATGGCATCCTCGTTCCCGGCGGTTTCGGCGAGCGCGGCTCGGAAGGCAAGATCAATGCGGCGCGCTTTGCCCGCGAGCGCAAGGTGCCGTATTTCGGCATTTGTTTCGGCATGCAGATGGCGGTCGTCGAGGCTGCCCGCAACCTCGCCGGCATCGAGAAGGCCTCGTCCACCGAATTCGGCAAGACGGCCGAGCCGGTGGTCGGCCTGATGACGGAGTGGGTGAAGGGCAACGAGCTCGAGAAGCGTTCCGCCTCCGGTAATCTCGGCGGCACGATGCGGCTTGGCGCCTATCGTGCGGCCCTGAAGGGCGGCACGAAGATCGCCGACATCTACGGCACGACGGACATTTCCGAACGCCACCGCCACCGCTACGAAGTCAATGTCGACTACAAGCAGAAGCTCGAAAACTGCGGCCTCGTCTTCTCCGGCATGTCGCCGGACGGCGTTCTGCCGGAGACCGTCGAGTATCCGGATCATCCGTGGTTCATCGGCGTTCAGTACCACCCGGAACTGAAGAGCCGCCCGCTCGACCCGCACCCGCTCTTCGCAAGCTTCGTCGAAGCGGCCCTGGAACAGAGCCGCCTCGTCTGACCATTTCCTTCCTGAAAAAAAAGCCCGGCAGCGATGCCGGGCTTTTTCTTTTCGGGTTCTTTGCGCTTAACGCTTGGAAACCGGCATGTAATCGCGCTTCGGTTCGCCGATATAGAGCTGGCGCGGACGGCCGATGCGCTGTTCCGGATCCTCGATCATCTCGTTCCACTGGGCGATCCAGCCGACGGTGCGGGCGAGCGCGAAGAGCACGGTGAACATGGTCGTGGGGAAGCCCAGCGCCTTCAGCGTGATGCCGGAGTAGAAGTCGATGTTCGGATAAAGCTTCTTCTCGATGAAATACTCGTCCGTCAGCGCGATGCGCTCGAGTTCCATCGCGACTTCCAGCATCGGGTCGTCCTTGATGCCGAGTTCGTTGAGAACCTCGTGCGTCGTCTTCTGCATGATCTTGGCGCGTGGGTCGTAGTTCTTGTAGACGCGATGGCCAAAACCCATCAGGCGGAACGGGTCGTTCTTGTCCTTGGCCTTGGCGACATATTCCGGAATACGATCGACCGAACCGATTTCGGCGAGCATGTTGAGCGCCGCCTCGTTGGCGCCGCCATGGGCAGGACCCCAGAGGCAAGCGATGCCGGCCGCGATGCAGGCGAACGGGTTGGCGCCCGACGAGCCGGCGAGGCGCACGGTCGAGGTCGAGGCGTTCTGCTCGTGGTCGGCGTGCAGGATGAAGATGCGGTCCATCGCGCGGGCCAGGACCGGGTTCACCACGTAGTCTTCGCAGGGCACGGCAAAACACATGCGCAGGAAGTTCGACGCATAGTCGAGGTCGTTCTTCGGATAAACGAAGGGCTGGCCGATATGGTACTTGTAGGCCATCGCGGCGATCGTCGGCATCTTGGCGATCATGCGCAGCGAAGCGACCATGCGCTGGTGCGGATCGGTGATATCGGTCGAGTCGTGGTAGAAGGCCGAGAGTGCGCCGACGCAACCGCACATGACCGCCATCGGATGGGCGTCGCGACGGAAGCCGGTGAAGAAACGGCTCATCTGCTCATGCACCATGGTGTGGTGCGTCACGCGATGATCGAAGTCGTCCTTCTGCGCCTTGGTGGGCAGTTCGCCGTACAACAACAGGTAGCAGACTTCCAGGAAGTCTCCATGCTCGGCCAGCTGGTCGATGGGGTAGCCGCGGTGCAGCAGTACGCCTTCATCGCCATCGATATAGGTGATCTTCGATTCGCATGAGGCGGTGGACGTGAAGCCGGGGTCGTAGGTGAAGGCACCGGTATTCTTGTAGAGCGTACCGATGTCGATCACATCGGGGCCGATCGTCCCGGATCGCGTCGGCAGTTCGACTGTCTTGTCACCGATCGATACACCCGCGCTAGTTCCTGTCATGACGATCCTCCGTTGTTTCGAATGGTGGCACGCAGTTGTGCCGCACCCATGAACATGCTCGTTTTGCTAGCCCATTTACGGCGCCCTGCCAAGCGATACCAAAGGCAAATTGTGCACTGCGGAAATAGGCTTTCCGGCAACGCAATATCTACCGTTTGCGCGAAGTTGCAAGCAACCTTTGAGAGTGCTCGCCATAATGCGGAGGTGGCATCCTTTCTGTCTCGCTTAGTATTTTTCGCGCCTACTTTTGATTGAAGATTTTCCTCCTGAATTGCACTATGGTGGCGTGAAGCGGGGCCGGAACCATGGCCGGGGTGGACGAAGCGGAGAGACGCAACGCGGTGCGCGAGGCCGAAGCCTGGCGGACGCCGTCTGACGCGCGACTGCCGGCGACGGCTCCCGACGATCCGCCAAAGCGTGGCGCGCCACTTGCCGTTCTGCGCCGGCTTGCGGGGCGGCTGCGGCACGCTTTCATCCCCCGGCAAGACACGGCGGCCGCCTGGGCGGCCGAACGCCAGCATGGCCACTTCTTCCTTTTCGTGCCGGTCTTCCTTGGCGTGGGGGCGGCGCTCTGGTTTGCGGCTGCGTCCGATCCGTCTGTCTTTGCGCTTGTTCTCGTCGCCTGCGCGACGTTCTGGCCTGCCTGGCGTTTGCGGCACCGGGAGGATTGGCTGGCGCTGGCCGCAGGCGGCGCGTTTCTCGTGCCCGTCGGCATGCTTCTCGCGGGTATCGAGACCGCACGGCTCGACACCGTCCTGCTCGACGCTCCCGTGACCACCCAGATCACAGGCCGCGTGCTCGCGCGCGAAAGCGATGAGCGCGGCGCAATCCGCTACCGCATAGTATTGGAGGCTACACGCGAGCCCGTCTTGAAGCGCGCGCCGCGCGTGGTGACCGTCCTTGCCCGCAGCCGGCACGAGCCGATCCCGATCGGCGGCGGTATTGCTGGTCGCGCGCGGCTTAGTCCACCGTCAGGCCCAGCGCTGGCCGGCCTCAACGATTTTGCGTTCGATGCCTACTTTGCCGGCAACGGAGCGGTTGGATATTTCTACAAGGCGCCGGAAAGGGTGGAGACGGCGGCGGCTGGTCTGGAGGAGCGAATCCGGCAGGAAATTGCGACCTGGAGAAACAACCTGACCGAGCATATACGCGGCAGGATCGATGGCGATGCCGGAGCGATAGCGGCCGCTCTGGTGACCGCCGAGCAGCGCGCGATCAGCGAGGAGACCGTGGAGGCGATGCGGCAGGCGGGGCTGGCGCATGTGCTGGCCATTTCGGGGTTGAACATGGTGTTGGCAGCCGGCACCTTTCTCGTTGGCGCACGTATGCTGATGGCGCTGATCCCCGGCTTTGTCGAGCACTATCCGGCGAAGAAAATCGCCGCCGCCGGGGCTCTGGTCATGGTGACGCTTTATATTCTGGTTTCGGGTGGGGCGATTTCGGCGGTGCGTTCGTGGATCATGATCTGCGTCATGCTCGTCGCCGTCCTGTTCGGCCGCGCGGCGATCAGCCTGCGCAACGTCGCCATATCGGCAGTCCTCATCCTGCTGGTCACGCCGTCGGCCATCACCAATCCTGGATTCCAGATGTCCTATGCCGCGACGCTCGGGCTCGTCGCCGGCTATGCGGCCTGGCGCGAGCGCCCCGTGCGGCACGAGGGCCGGGGAGGGGCGATCCGTGGCCTTGGCGGTTCCGCTGGCCGTTTCCTTGGCGGATTGACGCTTTCCTCGCTGATCGGCGGCTTTTCGACGCTTATTTATTCGGTGGGCCATTTCAACCGGATTCCGGCCTATGGGTTGGCAGGCAACTTGCTCTCCATGCCCGTCATCAGCGCCGTCGTCATGCCTTTCGGCCTTGCCGCCGTGCTGCTGATGCCTTTCGGGCTCGATGCCATCCCCTTCGCCATCATGGGCAAGGGGATCGAGTGGATGATCGCGCTGTCGGCCTGGGTCGCAAGCTGGAACGGCGAGATCGTCACCGGCCGTATCCCCGCCGTGGCCTTCCTGCTCATCGGCCTGGGCGGCGGGCTTGTCTGCATCCTGCGAACACGCCTTCGCCACGCCGGCACGTTGCTCGTGCTGCTCGGCACCGCCATCGCATTCTGGCCGGGCGATCCCGTCGGCCCCGAGGTTCTGATTTCCGAGGACGGCCGCCTCGTCGCCGTGTTGCGCGACGGGCGCGTTGCGACGAACCGCGTCCGCCCGCCGGATTTCGTCTACGCACAATGGCGAAGAGCTTTACGGCTGGGCGAGCACGTCAAGCCGGATATGAGAAAGACCACTGGACTGACACTTGAAGAGGGCGGAGCGGTTGTCGAAAACGCAGAAAAGCGGAAACCGCCGCGGCGTCGGGCGAACCGGGAAAAGGCCAATGCGGCAATGTCGTCCGCGCTCGACGCGGCAACACGACAGGCCGGTTTCATCTGCGAGGCAAAGGCTTTCTGCGCTGCTGTTTCACCGAGCGGCTGGCGCATCGTCACGCTTGAGGATGTCGCGTTCCTCGGCATTGCCTGCGATGCCGCAGACCTTGTCGTCACGCAGGTGCCGCTTCGGATCGCGACCTGCCGTTCCGGCGCAAGGCTCGTGACGGCTCGTCATCTTCGACGAACCGGCGCTTTGGAAATCAGGCCCGGTGCAGACGGGGCCGCAACAAACCGTCTCCAGGCCAGCATCACCCCGGCCATTGACACGCTGGACCGACCCTGGTCCCGGCACCGTCTCTATGACTGGCGGACAGGCACCTATGCGGAGAACGAGGCCGAACGAGAGCGTGCCAGCGAAGGACGCCAAGGCCGGGCCGGGGACGCAGGCGAAACCGCCCATTCGCCGCAATCCCTGAATTGATCATCTATCGCGGCAATCAAATCCAAATTCTCCGCTTTGGATATTCGTTCGTCCCAAGTGCAGCCCCGGGGCGGCAAAAAAGACCCAAGAGGCAACCATGTCCCCTCGGTAATCAGTGGTAGCGGCGGATAAGGCCAACCAGCTTGCCCTGGATCTTCACGCGGTCCGGTCCGAAGATACGCGTCTCATAGGCAGGGTTTGCTGCTTCCAGCGCGATGGAGGCGCCTTTTCGGCGGAAGCGTTTCAGCGTGGCTTCTTCATCGTCGACGAGTGCGACGACGATTTCGCCGGGGCTGGCGGTGCTGGTATTGCGGATGATGACGGTGTCGCCGTCGAAAATGCCGGCCTCGATCATCGAGTCGCCCTTGACCTCCAGCGCATAGTGGTCGCCGCTGCCGATCATTTCGGCCGGAACGGTGATATCGTGCGTGTTGTTCTGAATGGCCGAAATCGGCACGCCGGCCGCGATTCGGCCCATGACGGGCACGGATACGGAGGAAGACATGATGTCCGCTTGCGGCGTGGTGACACGTTGCGGGGGCGTTGAGGGGAGCGGCTGCTTGCCTCGGCTGCCTTCGATGACGGCGGGCGAGAAGCCCCGGCGCGGTTGCAGGCTCGGCGAATAGGCTTCAGGAAGCTTGATGACCTCCAGGGCACGCGCCCGGTTCGGCAAACGGCGGATGAAGCCGCGCTCTTCCAGGGCCGTGATAAGGCGATGGATGCCGGATTTGGAGGCGAGATCAAGCGCATCCTTCATTTCGTCGAAAGACGGCGGAATACCGGATTCCTTCATACGCTCGTGAATGAACAGGAGCAGTTCCTGTTGTTTGCGCGTCAGCATGGTCTCTCCACCGAGAATCGTGAAACAAATCCAGAACGGACACTATATGTTCCATATGTGTTCTGCAAGTGGCTTCTGAAGTAATCGACGCGTTGGACATGTGATTGCCGAACCTACCGGTCACAGAGTAACGATCGGCAGCAAAAATTGCTGCCTTCGCCGTCGAACAGCAGATTTTTCCATTCACGCGATAAATCATTTTCCAGTGCATCGCTCGGTGAAAAAACGATTCCTCTGGTTTGGCTTCACGTTTTGCACAAGACCGAGGCCGGCCGCCGGCCTCAATCGCTCTTCTATCCCGGCACTCAAAGAATGAGGTCGGTCGCATCCAGGCTGGCTTTGGTGAACTGCTTCAGGATGAGGACGTCCACGCTGGACAGGCGGATTTCGAGATCGGCGCCCACCTGCACGGCCTTGCTGAGAACGGAGCTCGCTGACGAAAAATTATAGGACTGGAGATCGATGTCATCGACATTGTTCTGGAAGTCGGTGATCGTGTCGCGTCCGTAGCCGCTTGCAAAAACGAAGATGTCGCCGGCACTCCCGCCGGTCAGCGTGTCGTTGCCTGTGTAACCGGCAATCCTGTTCAAGCCTGCATTGCCTATCAGTTTGTCGCCAAAGGCGCTGCCGAAAAGGTTTTCAATCGAGGAATACGTGTCACCGCTCGCCTCGTTGGTATTGACGCCGGCATTTGCCAGGCTTGCCGTTACACCTATCGTCGCCAGCGAATAGTTCGCCGTGTCGGTGCCGAAACCACCGATCAGTGTGTCGCCGCCTGTACCGCCATTCAGCGTATCGTTTCCTGTTCCGCCATCAAGGGTATCCGCGCCGTCACCGCCCCTGAGATTGTTATCTCCGGTACTACCGACCAGTCTGTCCACGAAGTTGGTACCCGTGAGGTTCTCAATGGACGAATAGGTGTCGGCCGCAGCGTCGTTGGTATTGCTGGAGGGTGTGGCAAGATTGGCGACTACACCCTTCGTGGCATTTGAATACGACGCGGTATCCGTGCCGGCGCCACCGATCAAGGTGTCCGCCGCCGCCCCCCCGAGCAACGTGTCGTTGCCATTGCCCCCGTCGAGCTGATCTGCACCCGCGCCCCCGTTAAGGGTATCGTTGCCATCAAGGCCGAAAAGTGCATCTGCGCCGTTATTGCCGGAGATGCTGTTGACAGCCTGGTTACCACGGATCGTGTCGTTGCCGCTGCCGCCCGTTGCGTTTTCGATGAGCGAGCGAAGATCGCCCTTGAAGAGCAGCGCGTTGAAAATGTTACCACGCGCGAAACCGCCATTTGGTCCACCGCTGAGATAGGCGAGCTGTGCGGCGTCAAAGACGGAGTGTTCCCCTGGGCGGAGATCGATTTTGACACCGTTTGTATAGGCGCTGAGATCGTAGGTATCATTGCCGCCTCCGTCCCAGAGCGTCGCGAAAATGCGATTTTCACCAGGGGCGATGGCGAGTTCGCCATTGACGAGCGTATCGCCGCTGCCCGGTGTCCATTTGTAGACGGTGGCGCCGGAATTGGTGGAGTAGTCGGCGCCGTACATGTGCTGGAGAGCCGCGATATCGGCCATCATAAATGTCTGCGGCGCACCGAATTCTTCATAGGAGTAGTAACCGTTTGTGTCGCCGATATAGGTCCGATAGCTCATGACCGTGAATTCGATGCTGTTGGTAGCATCGGGCATTTTGCCGTAGACGAGATCCTCCTGCGCATGCTTGAGGCCCAGAGCATGCCCTAGCTCGTGGATCAGCGTGTGCCAGGCGTAGTTACCGGCCACCGGTTTGCGCAGATCATAGATCGTGCCCGCATCGGCAGTTCCGAACCAGATATCGCCGTCGTCGGCACTATCGCTATTGATGACATTGCCGGGAAAATCGGCAACTTCCGCCGTGCCTGGCACGCTGGACTGCGCAAAGCGAAATGTTGCGTTGGTCGAATTTCCCACGGTGAAGTTTAGATTTGTAAATCCTTCAACAGAAAAACCATCGTTTGCTTTCCCACCGAAGGACGTTTCCATTGCGAAGAGGGCGGTGTTCTTTTGCGCGTAGGAAATAGTGCTGAAGCCGCTATTGTATTTCGAATAGCTGTAATCGGTTACCACTGTGGGGAAGGCGTATGTAACCGTGGACGCGCTCCAGCCCTTTCCGACAAGGAGTGAATCGACAAAGATTGAACCCGTAGCATTGATGTTTTTTGTAGTCGTTGCTGAACCCGACATGTTTCCCTCCGGATTTTGGCTGGGCGCCACTGGTGACGCAAAGAGAGCGGCTTCCCAAAAAATGCCTCAGTACCAATACACTATCACGGCAACCACCTCTAAGACGCGCGGGATCGCTATGCTATTCGCAGTTTATTTTGCATTGTCTGCCGCATACAGTCCGAACTTCTCCGGCTCCGTGTTGAACGCCAGGGATGCATCCGCACATCGACAGACAGTTGTGAGAGTGGTCATGCAGAAGCCAGGCGATCCGGAAAAGGCTATCGAATCCGAGTATGAAACGCTCAAAGGCCGGGGAACGCGAGAGGCATTGGAGCTTTTCATTGCAAGGCATCCAGATCACCCGCTTGCGGCAAAGGCAAAGGAGGAAATGAAGCGTTTGAACGACTGAACATCATCCGGCACAACGGGAAGATGTGTGTAATCCTCTCGTATGTCTTTTATTCTATTGTTATTTTAGCACGCCTGCGCGGTTTTCGGCGCCTTCTTCACATCCTCTCCCAAAAGCACCCGAATAAAGCCGTCAGCCGACCCGTCGATAGGAGGATTGCGGTTGACGAACATCATGGGCCTTGCCAGCATGCCCTGAAATTCGGACCGTCCAGTTTGCATTTGGGGGCACACGTTGACTGCGGGTTCCATCGTCGCGACACTTCTGATCGTCTTTGCTGGCCTTCTGGCCGTGCCGGCCGTCAGCCATACCAATGCGGGCACGACTTTTTCGCTGATGGCCTCGTCCATGGCCTTCGTCGCCATGGGGATCGCGCAATTCATGGCAACGCGCCCGCCCTTCGTCGAAAGGCTTTTCGGCGGGCTCGACCGCATCTATCAATTCCACCGCAAGATCGGCATTGCCGTCCTCTGTCTTATCCTCTTCCATTATTTCGTTGCGCCGGATTTCCAGGGCCTTTCGGTGACGAGCGGTCTCAATCAGCTCGCCAAGACGATGGGGGAGTGGGCGTTCTACGGTTTCGTCTTCCTGCTCGTCTTGAGCCTTGTGAAGGTCATTCCGAAGACGCGCTTTCAGGTTCCTTACCAATACTGGCGTATCACGCACCGCTTCATCGGCCTGCTCTTCGTGCTTGTCGCCTTCCATCAGATGTTCATCAAGCGGCCCTATGACGGCACGGCGTTTCTGGCGACCTATCTCAACATTTTCGCTCTGATCGGCATCGTGAGCTATGCCTATACGCAGCTGCTGCCGTGGCTGCGCACACGCCGCTACGAGGTGGTGAATGTCGAGCGGCACGATGGCGCGACCATCATTTCGGCGCGGCCGATCAACCGCAAGCTCAGGGCGATGCCCGGCCAGTTCGGTTTCTTCCGGGTCAACAAGCCGGGCCTGCGCGAGCCGCATCCCTTTACCATTGCCGGTATCGAGGACGATGGTTCGGTTCGCTTCGCAATCAAGCCGCTCGGCGACTACACGAAAGCGTTGCGTGAGGGCGTGGCGGTCGGCGATGCGCTGACGCTTGAAGGCGGCTATGGCCATTTCAATCACAAGCGCGGCGGCAAGAAGCAGATCTGGCTTGCCGGCGGCATCGGCGTCACGCCGTTCCTCGCCATGGCGAGCCGGCTGAAGGGCGACGAGGGGCAGGACATCCACATGGTCTACTGCGTGCGCGACAGCGCCGAGGCGATCGGCCTCGACACGTTTCGCACCCAGGCGGAAAAACTTGGGAATTTCAGCTTCGTTCTGCACAACTCGACGACCGATGGGCGTTTCGATGCCTCGAAGCTTGTCGCGGGTACCAGCATGAACCCGGCCGAAGCCGACCTGTGGTTTTGTGGTCCGCCGCCTTTGCGGCTGGCCATCGAAAAGGGACTGAGGGAGCTCGGCAAGGCGCCGCAGCGCGTGGAGTTCGAGCGTTTCGAATTTCGCTAGAGCAGGCCCTGCATAGAATTGCGTGAATGAAATCGGGCGTCTTCGCGTTTCTAAGAAAAGCGGGAATGCTTGGAATTTACAGCCGGTCTACCGGCCTCTTGGAGCGAAGGGAACAAGCCATGCGCGTGTTCAAGACATCACTTCTGCGACCGGTTTCCCGCTTTGCAGCGGCGCTCGGTCTGACCATGGCGGTGTTCTGTCCCGCCGGCGCGTTCGCAATCGACCAGTTCGCAGCCGATGCCTACGGCACCTACCAGGCGAATGCGGACAACGGCAAGATCCTGTTCGGCGCGGCCGGCTGTGGCGCCTGTCATGGCTCGGGCGACAACATGGAACTGCTGTCCGGCGGCATGGAAATGCAGACGGCGATCGGCAAATTCTTCGCGCCGAACATTTCGGCCCATCCGAACGGCATCGGCGGCTGGTCCAATGCGGACTTCCTGAATGCCGTGATGGTGGGTCTCAAGAAGGACGGCGACAACCTCTACCCGGTCATGCCCTACACGTCCTATGGCGGCATGAAGCCGGAGGACGTGCTTGATATCAAAGCCTATATCGAGACGCTGCCGCAGACGGATGCCGCGTCGAAGGAACACGAGATCGCCTTCCCCTTCAGCCGCCAGACGACGATCACGCTCTGGAAGCGCAGCCATTTCACCGTGCAGGCCTATCAGCCGCGCGAGGAAACGCAGATGGAGCGCGGCCGCTACCTCGTGGAAAATGTTGGTGGCTGCGGCGATTGCCACACCCCGCGCACCACGACCTACGGCCTCGATCTTGCCCGTGCCTATGAGGGCGAGAAGGGCCTGACCGGCGCGGTGGCGCCCGATATTACCAAGGCACGCATGGCCGGCCTTGCTTCACATGAAGTCTTTACCAAGGGCCTGATCGAAGAGAGCAAGAAGCTCTCCGGTTCTCCGCTCTCCGATCCTGTCATGCGTCGCATCGCACAGGGCCTTTCCGCTCTGTCGGACGAGGACAAGCAGGCCATGTACGCGTTCCTTTCCGACCGTGAAGTGAAGGTGATCCCGGTCGAGACCAGCACGGCGCCGGTCTGCAGCGAGGCGACTGCCGAAAGCGCGCTGAACGTCGGCGGCGGCAATGCCGAGCTTGCCTCCGCAGCCGATGCCTTCATCGGCAAATATTGCCGCAACTGCCATGGCCCGGGTGAGAGCTCGCAGGGCTCCTTCCCGTCGGGAGACCTTGCCTCGATTGCCGCAAACCCGGCCTTCGTGACCCCCGGAGATGCCTCCAAGTCGCTGCTCTACACCAGTGTCACCAGCGGCCGCATGCCGCTCGGCAAGCGCCCGGCCGACGCAGAGGTGCAAGGCCTTGCGGACTGGATCAACTCGCTCAACCAGGCGGAGATTCCGACAGCGGTTTCAGCCACCAAGGTGAAGCGCTCACGCCCGATGCTGAAATATCTCGATTTTGTCGAACTCGCGCTGCAGGACGTCTCCAAGGTCGACGAGCACGACCAGCCCTTCATGCGTTATTTCAGCTATCGCGACCAATATAACGGCATGATGAGTTGCGAGACGCACGAAACCTTCCTGAAGCGCATGAAGGTCCTCGCCGGTGGTTTCAAGAAGCTCTTGAACTCGCTGTCCTATGGGCCGGAACTCGTCCTTCCCGAGGAAGTGGAAGGCTCCGACGGCCTGCTCGTTCGTGTCGATCTGCGCGACCTCGAATGGAGCCAGGAAGACTACGACTTCCTGATCAACGAGTATTTCTATGGCGTCGAGCCGGCAAGCAATGCTCAGTTGCACGCCCTTGCCAAGGCGACGCAGAGCCAGCTTCCGATCATGCGTGTCGACTGGTTCATGAGCAACGGCGCCCGGCCGAAGGTCTATAACCGCCTCATGAAGCTGCCGACCAATATCATCGAGTTGGAGACGCGCTTCGGGGTGAACGTCAACCAGAACATCGAACGCCGCCGCATCGTGCGCGCCGGTTTCGCCGATGGTTCCTCCGGCGTTTCCGATCACAACCGCATGCTCGAACGGCACGACATGCCCTTCGGCGGCTACTACTGGAAGTCCTATGACTTTGCAGGCGACCTTGGCCGCCAGGTCCTGAAGCGCTTTCCCGCAGGTCCCGATGGTGTCAAGCTGAAGGCCGGCCTGGAACCCTTCGAACACGACGGCGGTGAAATGATCTTCTCGCTTCCGAACGGCATGCAGGGCTACTACCTGTCGACCAACAAGGGCGACCAGCTCGACATCGGCCCGACGGCGATCGTCTCCTTCCGCAAGCGGCCGATCGGCAAGGGGGTCGAGATCATCAACGCACGCTCCTGCTTCGATTGCCATTTCGACGGCATTCTCTCCAAGCGGGACCAGCTGCGCGAGCATATCGAAACATCCACGCTGTTCTCCAAGGATCAGCAGGACGAGCTGCTCGCCGTCTACGTGCCGCAGGAGGAACTGAACGAGGTCTACAAGCGCGACACCGACCGTTTCGTCGGCGCACTCGATCGCCTCGGCATCACGGAAGCGACGGCCGGCGGCGGCAAGACGGGCCTGAAAGCGCCCGGCGGCGCTGAGATCTTCACCTACTTCGCCGACCAGTATGAGGACGAGTTGAATTTCGAGCAGCTGGCGGCCGAGTTCGACATGACGCCGGAAGAGTTTTCGTCCGACATCCGTCGCCTTACCGACGTCAATGCCCTGCGCATCGGCCTCGACTGGGTTGCGACACTGGAAGCCGGCGCCACGATCCCGCGCACCGAGGTGGAGGAACAATATGCCTTCATGTTGCAGCCGCTCGTACAGCTTGACCCGTTGAAGCGCGGCGTCAACGCGGACGCCGCTGCCGTGCAATCGTCGCAGGGTCAGGTGGCGAATACGGACCAGCATGCCACCCAGACCAATACCGACACGGCCTATGTCGCGCCCGCCTATAAGCAGGAAGACAAGGCGCAAGCAGATAAGGTGAAGCTGGCGCTGCGCGTGCCGACGACCAGTGCAAAGGTCGGCGACTACCTCAGTTTCGAGCTCAGTACGAACCACAGCTGCGAACTGCAGGTGATGTATGTCGAAGACACCGGCAATGTCGAAATCATCCCGGACGTGATGATCGGCAACACGATGCTGAATGCCGGCGAAAGCCGCCTTATTCCGCAGCCGGGTTCTGGTAACCTGACCTTCGATTCGCCGTCGCCCGGTGAAACGATGATCGCCCTTTGCCGCATCGGCGGGCTCGGCGACCAGAAGATGACGGCGGAAAAGGCCAAGCAGCTGGTGGCATCCTCCAAGCTGCCGCCGACACGCGGTCTGGCGGTCGACCTCGCCAGACAGGCCGAGCAGGACAATGGCGCGAGCGGTCTCCAGATGGTGACGTTCGAAATCAAGTGACAACAGGGGCAGGGGCCTGCGGTCCCCTGCCTGTTCGTTTCAAGAGTATACGAGGGCTGGACCGACAATGCTGATGCGATCTCTGGAGCATTTCCGCTTTTCCTTGAAACGCGAAAGCGCTCCATCCGTTTGTTTTGGTGCGGCTTCCGGCGCAAAAAAGCTTTGCTCTCTCGCTGGGACGGCCTTGGCGGCGACGCTCTTCGTATTGGCTGGCGCGGCACCGGCCGCCGCGGCTTGCGACGCCTTTACCGGTGTCATCGAGGCGTTCAATGCGGGTGACGAGCAGAAGGCCCAATCCTTCGCCGAAGCCGCGGGCACCGCCAATTGCAGCGCCGACGAGCGCACGCTGGTCGGCCGTGTGGCCGCGCTCACCACCTTCAACCGCATTGCCACCGCGGTTGGAAATGGCGGCAGGCTTGCCGACCATCAGGCGGATCTTGAAATGCTCCAGAAGAAGTTCGGCGGTCCCTGGCAGGTCTTCGATGCGTTGGGCGATCTCGCCCGCGAGCGCAAGGACTATGAGGAAGCGGCCAAGCTCTACCAGATCGCCCTGGAGGACGGCTCCAACACGACGCTGACACCGGACTGGATGGCGCCCGACGAGCAATATATCCTTCGCCTGGATCGGCTTGCCGGCGAAATGCGCCTTGCGGCACCTCGTCCCGTCAAGCTCGCCATGCGCGGCGGCTGCAAGATCTCCTTCCGCGGTGTGAAGATCAAGAAGAAGTCGACACCGGTGCGCTATGTCTTCGGCACGGCCGATTTCACGCCCGAAGGTGTCGAGGCCGCAAAAGACCTGGCGGAATGCCTGAGGGCGGTCAAACCCGCCGCGATCAAGCTGATCGGCCATACCGACCCGGTCGGCTCGACATATGCAAACTACAAGCTGTCGCTCGCCCGCGCCGATACGCTGAAGACCTATCTCTACGATGCCGGCTATGCGGGCACGGTCACGACGATCGGCAAGGGTGAAGACGAGCCCTTCAAGCCGGACGATGCCAGCGCCTATGACACGGACACCCTGAACCAGCTGAACCGCCGCGTGGAGGTGGACGTGCAATGAGAACGCTGCTGCCCCGTCTGCTGGCGCTTACGCTCTCGGCCGCTTTTCCGCTGCCTGCCCTCGCGGCGCAAACCTATGCGCTCGTCGTGGGCGTGGATCAGTACCCGAACGATGTCAGTCTTGACGGCGCCGTGCGCGATGCCGAGGATGTCTATAGGTCGATGAATGCCGCCGGCTTCAAGGCGAGGAAGTTCACCAATGCGGAGGCCCGCAAGGACGATATTCGCAAGGCCTGGACGGACATGGTGGCCGAAGCGGCTTCCGGCGATACGATCATCTTCACCTATGCCGGCCACGGTGCACAGATGCCGGAGCTTATCGAGGGCGACGAAGCCGACGGGCTCGACGAGTTCCTCCAGTTGCCGGGTTTCGACCGCAACCGCTACGAGGAAACGTCGAGGGAGATCATCGTCGACAATGAGATGAATGCCTGGTTTGCGGAAGCCGAAGGCAAGGGCGTGCATGTGCTCTTCGTGTCCGACAGCTGCTTTTCCGGCGGCATGAGCCGTTCGATCAAGGGAAAGTCGCGGCTGGCGCCCGCCGTGACGGTCAAACTCGCACCACCTTCGCAGGAAGCGCTGTCTGGCGCGGACCTCAAGGAGATCAATTTCAAGCAGGTGACGGTGCTTGCCGCCTCGCTGGAAAGCCAGCCGACGCCGGAGGTCATCATCGACGGCGAGCCGCGCGGCGCGCTCAGCTGGAGCTTTGCCCGCGCCGTGGAAGGCAGCGCCGACCGCGACGGCAACGGCATCATCACGCGCATCGAGCTTGAAGACTATATCTTCAGCAATGTGAAGAACCGTTCCGAGGCGTTGCAGGTGCCGAACTTCATGCCACAGGTGGCCCGCTCGGAGAGCGAGGTCGTCGTGACGCTGACACGCGGCATTCCGGTCGCCACCGGTGACACCACGACAACGACGAATGACGCCGGCACGACGCCGAAAACCATAAAGACCGTCCGGGACCTTGGCTGGACGGGCAATATCGCCCTGCAGATCGACGGCCAAGCCGATCGGCCGAACAGTGCTGACGGCGCTGGTACGCCCTTCCGGTGGGATGTGGCGGCCGGCACCTTCTATACGCCCAACGGCGATGTCGCGGCGGAAAATGTCGGCCCGGAGCGTATCCAGTCGGTCGTCGATAAATACGTGCTGCTCGATTTCCTCAAAGCGATGGCAAGCCAGAATCCCGGCACCGTCTCGCTGACGCCGGTGAAGGATATCTATGCCGCCGGCCAGCGCCTGCGTTTCGACGCACCGCCCGGCCGGTATCCGAACATGCTGGTCTTCAACCTTGCCAATACCGGCGAGGTGCAGTTCCTCGACATGCAGGCCGCGGGCACGAACAGCTCGGAATTCAAGCTGACGGATGTCGAGATCGTCAAACCCTTCGGTGCCGACCACCTCATCACGATCTGGACCGGCGAGCCGGTCGACGCCATCGGCGCCGTGCTTTCCGACAAGAACGTGACGGCCGCCGCCTTGTTGCAGGCGCTCTCGACGCGGCTCGATGGCAAGGAGGCGAGCGTGGCCATCCAACCTCTCTATACGCGGGAAACGCTCTGATGATCCGTTACGCCGCAGCACTGCTCCTTTCCCTCTCCCTGTTTTCCGCGGTCGAGGCCGCCGACCGGGCGCTCCTCGTCGGCATCGGCACCTATGCGTCGCTGCCTGAAAAGATGTTCCTCGAAGGGCCGAAGAACGACGTCCCTCTCATCGAGAAACTCCTGAAGGAAAAGCAGGGCTATGCGGCCGATTCGATCCGCGTGCTGCTCGACAAGGATGCGAGCCGCGCCGCCATTCTCGCCAGCATCGACGAATGGCTGATCAAGGGCACACAGCCGGGTGATCGGGTCTATTTCTACTTCTCCGGCCACGGTTTGCAGGTGAAGGATGCCAGTGGCGATGAAGAGGACGGCCTCGACGAGGCGCTTTCGACCTATGATATCGCTGCCGGCGACGGTGACTGGACGAATGTCATTCTCGACGACGAAATCGACGCGATGCTCGAACAGTTGAAGGGCCGCGCCGTCTCCATCGTCGTCGATGCCTGCCACTCCGGCACCATCTCGCGTTCTCTTTCCACCAAGGTGGCCGATGTGATGGAGAGCGCGCGCTTCCTGCCTCGGCCGTTCGCCAAGCCGGTGGAGGCGGTGAAAATGCGCGGTCTGCGCATCGATGTCGCTGTGGTGGACAAGCCCGAGATCGTCAAGCAGAACGGCGTGGAAGCCTGGAGTGCCGCCTCGTCCTACCAGGTCGCCTGGGACGACACGCGCCTGCCGCCGGAAGAGCGCCACGGCGTCTTCACGCTCTCCTATGTCAACGGCCACGAGATTTCCGCTGCCGACAGCAACGGTAACGGCATCGTCTCGAATGCCGAGCTTCTGGAATATGTGAAGAAGCAATCACAGGCCTATTGCGCCGGCCAGACCCAATGCCAGGGCCTCGATCCGCAGCTCGAGGTGAACTACGCGCTGCTCGGTGCCGCCGCCGTGACTCCGGCAGCGGGCGACACGACCAGCGGCGACACGCAGCAGCAGAGTACGGACTACGGCAAGGTCGAGCAGGTCAAGGTCGAGAACACCCAGCAGACGGCCTATGTCGCGGCGGATCCGGTGGATGCGGTCAGCGATATCCTCGGCAAGCCGCAGACCGGCGATGTGCAAGTCTCGCTCTCTTCCGACCACCTGAAAACCGGCGACCCCTTCCGCATCACGGTGGCAAGCAGCACCGGTGGGCACCTCATCCTCTACGACGTCGACAAGGACGGCAAGGCGACGCAGATATTCCCGAACGAGGCGGCGAAAAAGATCACTCCGCTCACCGCCAACACTCCGCTCACGATTCCGGATGACTATTACGGCTTCGATTTTGAAGCCGACGGACCGAGTGAAAATGTTCTCGTCGCCATCGTCGTCGCCGACGATATCGACCTGACCAAGGTCGCGCCCAACGACTACGGCCTGCAGAAGGAACTCGACGCCCGCACCACCATCGCCGACATCGCCGGGACGCTGAAGCAAACCTGGACGCGTGATATGGAAAATCGCAGCGTGAACTGGTCGCTGGGGCTGCTGAAATACACGGTTTATTGAGCAAGGCGGCTGCGCGCTTTCGACAACAGGGCCCGGCAGCCGCCAGGTCACGACAAAAGCTGTTTTTCTACGCATTTTCCGGGTTGACCCGACGGAACCTCATGCATATGTTCCGCCCACTTCCGCGGGGCGCCTTGCACCGCTCGGGAGCGTGTAGCTCAGCCGGTAGAGCAACTGACTTTTAATCAGTAGGTCCAGGGTTCGAATCCCTGCGCGCTCACCACCGACCACCGTTGTCAGACAGGGTAGCGGTGGATTTTTGAAGACGACCTCTCAGCCGATATGATGGCAGCACCTGCGAATGCGGGATTGTGTCCAAGACATTTCGCCGCGTTCTCCAAAAGGTGATTGGCAGGAGGGGGGCGGCGGGGCTATCAGATGGCACCCACGGAGGGGGGCGGCCCGTGTTTGCCATCGGTCACCTCTTCAGGACGTCTCGGAGTAGCCCCTTGTCGATTGCCGATATTTCTCTTTGGAGTGCGCTTCTGGCGGGAGCGCTCTCGTTCCTTTCGCCCTGCGTGCTGCCGCTCGTGCCACCCTATCTCTGTTACATGGCGGGCATTTCGGTGGATCAGTTCCGCGGCGGGGAAGCGGCGGCGGTGCGGCGGGATACGCGCGGGGCGGTGCTGCTTGCGGCGTTCTTCTTCACGCTGGGCTTTGCGACCGTCTTCGTGGCGCTCGGGGCGGGGGCTTCAACCATCGGCATGGTGCTGCGGCGGCATCTCGACCTGCTCGCCCAGATCGGTGGCGTCATCATCATCCTGATGGGCCTGCATTTTCTCGGGCTGCTGCGCATCGGGCTTTTCGCCCGTGAGGCGCGGTTCCAGGGCGGCGGCAAGCCCGCGACAGCGTCGGGCGCCTACATCATGGGCCTTGCCTTCGCCTTTGGCTGGACGCCGTGCATCGGGCCGGTGCTGGGGGCGATCCTGGGGATTGCCGCGGCGCGCGAGACGGTGGGCGACGGAGCGGCCCTGCTGGCCGTCTATTCGCTCGGCCTTGCGGTTCCGTTCTGGATCGCGGCCGGCTTTTCCGGGGCTTTCATGCGCTTCCTCGTGCGGTTCCGCCGCCATCTCGGCGCGGTGGAGAAGGTCATGGGGGTGCTGCTGATCCTCACCGGCCTCGCCTTCATTTTCGGTTACATCAGCGCCGTCGCCATCTGGTTCCAGCAAACGTTTCCCATTCTCTCGCAAATCGGCTAGTCGGGATATCATTCTCGGAAGAGAGCGGGAGCAGGCTTCGGCTCATGGCTGACATCATCGGACTGGTTCTGCCGTTCTTCGGCATGATCCTCTTGGGATATGTGGTCGCGAGGATCACGAAACAGCCGGTCGATGCACTTGGCTGGCTCAATACGTTCATCATCTACATCGCGCTGCCGGCGCTGTTCTACAAGCTGGTGGCGAGGACGCCGATCGAGCAATTGACGCGCGTCGATTTCATCATCGCCAATATCAGCGCGACCTATCTCGTCTTCGGTCTGATCTTCGCGGTTGGGCTCTGCCTCCGGCGCGCGACGATCGGTGAGGCGACGGTGCAGGGACTGGCAGCGGCCTATGGCAATATCGGCTATATGGGACCGGGGCTGGCGCTGCTGGCCTTCGGCGAGCCGGCGGCGGTGCCGGTTGCGCTGGTCTTCTGCTTCGAGAACATGCTGCATTTCATGGTGGCCCCCGCGCTGATGGCGATGGGCGGTGGGGAAAAGCAGGCTCCGTTGCAGATTGCTGCCGGCGTGGCGAAGAAAATCGTCACGCATCCCTTTATCATCGCGACGGCCGCAGGTTTCGTCGCGGCTTTTGCATGCTTCGAGGCCCCGGCGCCGTTGCAGCGCCTGATCGACTATCTGGCCCAGGCGGCCGCACCTTGCGCGCTTTTTGCCATGGGGGTGACACTGGCGCTACGCCCGCTGAAGCGCGTGCCCGTTGAAATCGGCTACATCGTGCCGGCAAAACTTCTGCTGCTGCCGGTGACGATGTATCTGGTACTCGGGCTTGCCGGCAATTTCGATGCGGTTTGGGTTTTTACCGCCGTGCTGCTTGCCGCCCTGCCGACGGCGACCAATGTGTTCGTCATTGGCCAGCAATACGGCGTCTGGCAGGAGCGGGCGTCCGCGACCATCCTCATCACGACGGTGCTGTCGGTCGCGACGGTGACGATCCTGCTCTATCTCATCAAGTCAGGCCTGCTTGCGGGCGACCCGTTCCCTTAGCGTATCGCGAAACGCCTTGAACGATCCGCCCGGCTCGATGCCCTCTCGCATGACGATGCTGCGCAGCGGGCCGAGCGCTGACAGGAGATGCAGCCCCGCCGAGCGCAGGAACTGCACGGGCAGGAAATCCGACAGCAGCGAGCGGTTGAGCAGATCGACGCTCAGCGTGCGCGAGCGGATATCCGCCTGGCGCTTGCGGTCGAAACGGTCGCCGATGCCGTCATAGGCGGTGGGCTCGGCTGTTTGCAGCAGGTCCTTCAAGGCCATGATGTCGCGCAGGCTGAGATTGAGGCCCTGGGCGCCGATCGGCGGGAAGGCGTGCGCGGCCTCGCCGACCAGCGCGACGCGGCCCTTGCCGAAGCGATCAGCCGTCATGCCAGACAGGGGAAAGTTCTGTGCGCCGCCTTCGACGGTGACCTTGCCGAGCATGGATTGCATACGCGTTTCGACGGCTTGGCCGAGAGCGGATTCGGAAAGGCCGCACAGGCGTGTCGCCTCCCGCGGTGGCAGCACCCAGACCAGACTGGAGCGGCGACCCGGCAGCGGAACCTGGGTGAAGGGGCCGCTTTCCGTATGGAATTCCGTCGAGACATTGCCGTGTGGCCGGTCGTGCGAAAAATTCAAAACGAGTGCTGCCTGCGGATAGGACCAGGTGCGTACGCCTATGCCGGCACTCTCTCGGATCTTTGATTTCCGGCCATCCGCGCCGACAACGAGGCGGGCGAGCACGCGCTCGCCATCGTCGAGCACCAGCTCTACGCCGTTTTCGAAGCTGCTGGCGACAGTCACGCCGTTGGCCACGCGCACGATGTTGCCATTGGCGGCAATGCGGGCATCGAGCGCTTCGATGAAGGGGGCGTTGGGAATGTTGTAACCGAAGGCGTTCAGGCCGACCTCGCCGGAGCGGAAGGCAACGGGCGGCGCGCGCAGGAGGCGGGCCGTGCCGTCGAGGATCTGCATCGTTTCGAGGGCCGCGGCCTGCGGGGCGATGTCGTCCCAGAGGCCGAGCGTCTTCAGAAAGGCGATGGATTGGTCCATCAGCGCCGTGGTGCGGCCATCGGCGGCACGCGCGGGCGGGGCGATCAGCGCAACGCTGCGGCCCGAATCGGACAGCGCAAGCGCCGCAAGGCTGCCGGCAAGGCCGGCGCCGACGATCGCAATATCGAATTCCCTCATGGCCAACCTCGCAAGGGGCACGCGTTACCCACAGATTTGCAGTGCTTCTACTCCATGAGAACTAGGCCGGCAAAGAGGCAATTTCCATGGGATGAATCCGCGCAGGCCGCCGAAGCGCTTGACGGACAACCGATTTTCGCTGGAAGTGCCGGGCAATCAATGCATATTACCTGACGTGACGGCACAAGAGGGCGTGTTCGGCGGATCGCGGCCGAGATCAAAGCCCCAAGGGATGGACAGCGAACGGCAATGAAGTTCTTCAACTACAAGCGCGTGCCCTACGCGGAAATCCGCGCCTTTTCCGTTCATATGCTGACGGCGTCCGGCTCGTTCCTGGCTTTTCTCGGCGTCGTGGCGGCGGCGGAGCATCGTTTCGTCGATATGTTCTGGTGGCTCGGGTTGGCGCTTCTCGTCGATGGCATCGATGGCCCGATCGCGCGAAAAGTGCGCGTCAAGGAAGTTCTTCCCAACTGGTCCGGCGACACGCTGGACAATGTCATCGACTACGTGACCTATGTGCTGCTGCCCGCCTTTGCGCTTTACCAGAGCGGCATGATCGGCGAGCCTTGGTCCTTCGTGGCCGCGGGCGCCATCGTGGTGTCGAGCGCCATCTACTATGCAGACATGGGCATGAAGACGGACGAATATTTCTTCTCCGGCTTCCCGGTCGTCTGGAACATGGTGGTGTTCACGCTCTTCGTCATCAAGGCGAGCGAGCTGACGGCGTCGATCATCGTCTTCGTCTCCGTCTTCCTGACGTTCATGCCCATCAACTTCCTGCATCCGGTGCGTGTTCAGCGGCTGCGGCCGCTCAATCTCGGCATCTTCTTCGTCTGGTCTCTTCTCAGCGGCTATGCGTTGCTCCTGCATTTCGATACGCCGGACTGGGTGGTCTGGGGCGTCGTGGCGACGGGGCTCTATCTCTACGGCGTCGGCGCGGTGCTGCAGGCTTTTCCAAAACTCGGCCGGTAACAGACTATCGGGAGAACTGACATGACCAAGGCGATCGTCATCCGCACTCTCGGCGGACCTGAGGTTCTGAAGCTCGAGGACGTCGCGCTTGGCGCCCCCGGACCGGGCGAAGTCCAGATCCGTCAGGCGGCGATCGGCCTCAACTTCATAGACGTCTATTTCCGTACCGGCCTCTACAAGGCCGAGCCGCCGTTCATACCCGGTAAAGAAGGTGCGGGCACGATCACCGCTCTTGGCGAGGGCGTGACGGATTTCGCAATCGGCGAGCGCGTCGCCTATGCCTCGGCGGACGGCGCCTATGCGACCGAGCGCAATGTCGCGACCAAACATCTCGTGAAGGTGCCGGACGGTATTTCGCTGGAAACGGCGGCGGCGATGATGCTGAAGGGCATGACGGCGCAATATCTGCTGCTTCAGACCTATCCTGTGAAGCCCGGCAGCGTGATCCTGTTTCATGCCGCCGCCGGCGGCGTCGGCCTGATTGCCGGACAATGGGCCAAGGCGCTCGGCGCGACCGTCATCGGCACCGCCGGTTCGCAGGCGAAGATCGATCTGGCGCTGGCACATGGCTATGACCATGTCATCGATTACGGCAAGGACGATTTCGTTGCCCGCGTCCGCGACCTGACAAACGGGGCAGGCGTCGACGTCGTCTACGATTCCGTCGGCAAGGATACGTTCCCGCAGTCGCTGGACTGCTTGAAGCCGCGCGGCCTCTTCGTCAGTTTCGGCAATTCCTCCGGCCCGGTCGAGGCGTTCAACATGGGCCTGCTCGCGCAGAAGGGGTCGCTTTACGCCACCCGACCCACGCTGTTTGCCTATATTGCGACGCGCGCCGCACTCGATGCATGTGCAAACTCGCTCTTTGATGTTGTGCAGAGCAACAAAGTGCGTATCAATATTAATCAGACTTATTCGTTGGCGGATGCCGGGCAGGCGCACACGGATCTGGAAGCAAGAAAAACGAGTGGAACGACGTTGCTCATTCCCTGAAACGACCCGAACGGGCGCAGGGGATCGAGATCGCAGGAAAGAGGGGAAGCGTGTCAGCCGTTGGAGCGTCCGAGGGCAGCCCGTTGCTGGCTGTCCGCAACCTGACAAAGCTGTTCGGGTCTTTTGCCGCATGCAACGGCATCGACCTCGACATCAAATCCGGTGAAATCCACGCCCTTCTGGGCGAGAATGGTGCCGGCAAATCCACCCTCGTCAAAATGCTCTTCGGTGTTCTCGCACCCACCAGCGGCCAGATCCTCTGGAAGGGCGAAGCTGTGCGCATAGCAAGCCCCGGAGCCGCGCGCCGCATCGGCATCGGCATGGTCTTCCAGCATTTTTCGCTGTTCGAGGCGCTGACGGTGGCGGAAAACATCGCGCTGTCGCTGAGCCCGGGCATTTCGCTTTCCAAGGTCGCGGAAGAGGCCTCGCGTCTCTCCCATCTCTACGGCCTGCCGCTCGATCCGAACGCGCATGTCGCCGATCTCTCGGTCGGCGAGCGCCAGCGCATCGAGATCGTGCGCGCGCTGTTGCAGAACCCGGAACTCATCATCCTCGACGAACCCACCTCGGTGCTGACGCCGCAGGAAGCCGACCGTCTGTTCGAGACGCTCGCCAAGCTGAAATCCGAGGGACGCTCGGTGCTCTATATCAGCCATCGGCTGGAGGAAGTGCAGCGCATCTGCGACCGGGCGACCGTGCTGCGCCACGGCAAGGTCACCGGTGCTTGCGATCCGCGCAAGGAGACACCCGCCTCCCTGGCGCGCATGATGGTAGGCAGCGATGTCGCCTCGGTGAGCGCCGCTGGCACCAACACCAAAGGTGACGTGCTGCTCGAGGCCCGGCACCTCACCGTGCCGTCGCGCACGCCCTTTGCGGTTGCGCTCAAGAATGTTTGTCTCAAGGTCCGCAGCGGCGAGGTTCTGGCGATCGCGGGCGTTGCCGGTAACGGGCAGGGCGAGCTTTTCGACGCGCTCTCGGGCGAGTATCCGGTGGTGGATCCGACTGCGGTTTCCATCCGTGGCAAGGCGGCCGGCAATCTCGGCATTACCGCGCGCCGCCTGATGGGCGCCGGCTTCGTGCCGGAAGAGCGCCATGGCCACGCCGCCGTGACGACCCTGCCGCTGTCCGACAATCTCGTCCTGGCGCGCAGCCAGTCCGACCGTAAGACCTTTCTGGCCGGCGGCCTGCTCGGCATCATCAGGCAGGCTGTGGTGCGCATCGCATCCAAGCGCATTTCCGAGACGATGGACGTGCGCAAGAGCGGCGAGAACCCGGCGGCCGGTTCGCTCTCTGGCGGCAATCTGCAAAAATACATCGTCGGCCGCGAACTGGACCGCCAGCCCGCGGTGCTGATCGTCAACCAGCCGACCTGGGGTGTCGATGCCGGGGCGGCAAGCCGCATTCGCCAGGCGCTTGTCGATCTCGCCAAATCCGGCTCGGCGGTGCTCGTCATCAGCCAGGACCTCGATGAAATCTTCGAGGTCGCCACCGAGATCGCCGTCATCAGCGAAGGGCGGCTTTCGGATTCGTATCCGGCTCACGACCTGACGCGGGAGAAGATCGGTCTCCTGATGGGCGGCATGTACGGCAAGACGGAAGGCGAGGTGGCCCATGCGCATTGAACTTGAAAAGCGCGCC
Source organism: Shinella sp. CPCC 101442 (assembly GCF_024704725.1). Taxonomy (GTDB): domain Bacteria; phylum Pseudomonadota; class Alphaproteobacteria; order Rhizobiales; family Rhizobiaceae; genus Shinella. The sequence goes on from NZ_JALIQS010000007.1 coordinate 97,212, forward strand.
AATCCATCGACGCTCTATTCCATCGTCTCGCCCTTTCTTGCGCTGGCGCTGACCGTGGTCGCCGGTGGGATCATGTTCGCGCTGCTCGGCAAGGATCCAGGTGCGGCGCTCTACAGCTTCTTCATCGAGCCGTTGCTCGACGTCTGGTCGCTGCACGAGATCGCCATCAAGGCCGCGCCGCTTATCCTGATCGGCGCGGGCCTGTCGGTCTGCTATCGCTCGAACAACTGGAACATCGGCGCCGAGGGCCAGTTCATCGCCGGCGCGATTGCCGGGTCCATCGTGCCGGTCGTCTTCCATGAATGGCATTCCTCGCTGGTCCTGCCGCTGATGCTGATCTTCGGCATGATCGGCGGCGCGCTCTATGCCGCCATCCCCGCCTTTCTCAAGGCGCATATGAACACCAACGAGATCCTGACGAGCCTGATGCTGGTCTATATCGCGCAGCTCTTCCTCGACTGGCTGGTGCGCGGCCCCTGGCGCAGCCCGGATGCCTACAATTTCCCGGTCACGCGGGATTTCGCGCCAGAGGCCATCCTGCCCGAACTCATCTCGTCGGGCCGCGCCAATCTCGGCTTCGCGCTGGCCATTGTCGCGGCTGTCGGTCTCTGGATCATGATGCGCTATACGCTCAAGGGCTTCGAGATCACCGTGCTCGGCCAGTCGGAGCGGGCAGGGCGTTTTGCCGGTTTCTCTTCCAAGCGCATGATCTGGTTCTCGATGCTGCTTTCCGGCGGCCTTGCCGGTCTTGCCGGCATTGCAGAAGTCAGCGGCACCATCGGCAAGCTCCAGCCGGTTATCTCGCCCGGCTATGGTTTCACCGCCATCATCGTCGCCTTCCTCGGGCGCCTCAATCCGCTCGGAATCATCGCGGCTGGTCTGTTCCTCGCCCTGACCTATGTGGGTGGAGAAGCGGTACAGCTGACGCTCAGCGTCTCCGACAAGGTCACCCGCGTCTTCCAGGGCCTGCTGCTCTTCTTCGTGCTCTCCTGCGATACGCTCATCCAGTACAAGATCCGGCTGGTCTTCGCCCGCCTCGGCCAGTCCAATGAAGGGGGCGCGCACTGATGGGTATCGTCGAAGCGATCCTCCTCACCGTCATCACCGCGGCGACGCCACTGGTACTCGCGTCCATCGGCGAACTCGTGACGGAACGCTCGGGCGTTCTCAATCTCGGCGTCGAGGGCATGATGGTGATGGGCGCAGCCATCGCCTTTGCCGCCACGCAGATTACCGGTTCGCCCTATATCGGCATCCTTGCAGGCATTGCCGGCGGCGCGCTGTTCTCGCTGCTTTTCGGTTTCCTGACGCTGACGCTCGTCGCCAATCAGGTGGCGACAGGTCTGGCGCTGACCATTCTCGGCCTCGGCATTTCCGGCCAGATCGGCGAGCCCTATGTCGGCATGTCCGGCACCAAGCTGCAACCGATCGTCATTCCGCTCCTGTCGGACATTCCGTTCCTCGGCCCGCTGCTCTTCAAGCAGGATATCATCTTCTACGTGTCGATCGCGCTGGTGATCGGCGTCAACTGGTTCCTGTTCAAGAGCCGCGCGGGCCTGAAGATCCGCGCCATCGGCGACAACCATGGCTCGGCGCACGCGCTCGGCATCCATGTCATCCGCACGCGCTACCTCGCCGTAATGTTCGGTGGCGCCTGTGCGGGCCTTGCCGGCGCGCAGCTCTCACTGGTCTATACGCCGCAATGGGTGGAGAACATGTCGGCGGGGCGCGGCTGGATTGCGCTCGCGCTCGTCGTCTTTGCCTCCTGGCGCCCCTGGCGGGTGCTGGCGGGCGGCTATCTCTTCGGCGCGGTATCGATCAGCCAGCTCCACGCGCAGGCCTTCGGCATCGGTATTCCGTCGCAGTTCCTGTCGGCGCTTCCCTACATCGCCACGGTTGTCGTACTCATCCTGATATCGCATAACAGGCGCATGACGCAGATCAACACGCCAGCCTGCCTTGGCAAGCCGTTCGTGCCCGATCGCTGAAAAGAACAAGAAGACGGGAAACAACCACTCCTATTAACCACAGAGGATAAAATGAAGAAAATCATTCTCGCTCTCGCAACATCGGCCGCCGTGCTGGGTTTCGCCGCCGCTGCCAGCGCACAGGACAAGACGAAGATCTGCTTCATCTATGTCGGCTCCAAGACCGACGGCGGCTGGACCCAGGCGCACGATATCGGCCGCCAGGCGCTGCAGGCCGAATTCGGCGACAAGATCGAAACGCCGTTCCTCGAAAGCGTGCCGGAAGGCCCGGATGCCGAGCGCGCGATCGAGCGCATGGCCCGTTCCGGCTGCGCTGCCGTCTTCACCACGTCGTTCGGCTTCATGGATGCCACGGTCAAGGTCGCGGAAAAATTCCCGGACGTGAAGTTCGAGCACGCCACCGGCTTCAAGTCGGCTCCGAACGTCGCGACTTACAACTCGCGCTTCTATGAAGGCCGTTACATTCAGGGCATCATCGCCGCCAAGATGTCCCAGAAGGGCGTCGCCGGCTATATCGCTTCCTTCCCGATCCCGGAAGTCGTGATGGGCATCAACGCCTTCGTACATGGCGCCCAGTCGGTGAACCCGGACTTCAAGGTCAAGGTCATCTGGGCCAACACCTGGTTCGATCCGGGCAAGGAAGCCGATGCGGCCAAGGCGCTGATCGACCAGGGCGTCGACATCCTGACCCAGCACACCGACACGACCGCGCCGATGCAGGTAGCCGCCGAACGTGGCATCAAGGCCTTCGGCCAGGCTTCGGACATGATCAAGGCTGGTCCGGAAACACAGCTGACCGCGATCGTCGACACCTGGGGCGCCTATTACATCAAGCGCACCAAGGCCGTTCTCGACGGCACCTGGAAGTCCGAGCAGGTCTGGGACGGCCTGAAGGACGGCATCCTGACCATGGCGCCCTACACCAACATGCCTGACGACGTGAAGAAGCTGGCGGAAGAAACCGAAGCGAAGATTCGCTCCGGCGAACTGCACCCCTTCACCGGTCTGATCAAGAAGCAGGACGGTTCCGACTGGCTGGCTGATGGCGCCGTGTCCGACGACGGCACGCTGCTTGGCATGAACTTCTACATCGCCGGCGTTGACGACCAGCTGCCGAAGTAAGTGGTCGCATACCAAATCGATACGAAAGGCGCCCTCTAGGGCGCCTTTTTCGTTTGCGAAGGATGTGTGACGCGTTCAGGCTTTGCGGAATCGGCGCGTGGCTCTATACCTGCCGGATGTTCCGCATCTAAAGGGGTGATGCGGAGCGGAGGAGGGGACTTTTTGCGCAAAGGTTTGCTTGAGACGGTCATCAGCGGCGTGAGCACGCGCACCAGCCATGCGCAGGTGGTCAATGCGCTGGGACGGTCCATCATCGCGGGTGAATATCCCGTGGGATCGACGCTGCCGGGCGATGCGGAGCTGGCTGCGCGCTTCAAGGTGTCGCGCACGGTTCTGCGCGAAGCCATGAAGACACTTGCGGCAAAGGGCCTCGTCGTGCCGCGCGCGCGCATCGGCACGCGCGTAACGCCCAACATCCAGTGGAACCTCTTCGACAGCGATATCCTCACCTGGTATTTCGCCGTCGGCGTCAACGAGGATTTTCTGCTGCACCTTTCCGAAGTGCGCCTTGCCTTCGAGCCCCATGCCGCCGCACTGGCCGCAAGGCATGCCTCGGAGGCCGATATCAGCCAGATGATGCGCCTTGCCGTCGCCATGGGCGACCCCGAGCATACGGCCGAAACGCTTGCCATGGCGGATCTGAAATTCCACCTCTCGGTGCTGGAGGCCTCGCGCAATCCTTTCCTGCGCACCGTCGGCAGCCTGATCGAGGCTGGCCTTGTCGGAGTCTTCAAGCTCAGCTCGCCGGCTGCGGATCGCGGCAAGATCGGCGATGTCGCGGCCACCCACATCCGCATCGTCGAGGAGATCGACAAGCGGGACGAGGACGGCGCGCGCCGCGCCATGGAAAATGTCATCCGGGTCGGCCGCGAGCGCGTCGTACAGGCGTTGCGCGAAGAAAAATAGCCCGTTTCAGGTGTTGTTCCCTCGCGCGGGAGCGCCCTTGTCGTTGGGCTGGTCGTTTGCTGTTCAGGGGGCGGTCAGATTGAGTTCACCCTGCCTCTCCGCATCCGCAGTTGGCTTGTGCGTTGCCTCCCCTGCAAGCAGCGTGTCGGCCATCGCCGCGGCGAGTTGGTCCTTTGCGATCACAATATGATTGGCGCCGAACTGGCGCAGGTGGTCGGCTTCCGCCTGCGACGTGGCGCGCGCCACGATGGAAAGGGCACCATTTGCCCCGCGCGCCTGCTCGATCAGCGTGCCCGAGGCAAAGGCATCGGGAATGGCGGTGACGAACCAGCGTGCCGCGGCAATGTTGGCCTGCGCGAGCACGCCGCGACTGCCGGCCGGCTCGCCGATCGCTTCGATGCCTGCCTCTCGCAGAGCCTCTGCGACACCGGCCCGTTCCTCGATGACCAGCAGTGGAACGCCTGCGGCTCGTAACCGCTCGACGATGCGCTTTCCGACGCGGCCATAACCGACGACGACCGCGTGGTCGGTGAGGGTGGTGGGCTCGGGAGCGGCTTCCGTGAAGGTCGGTTCTTCGGCCTGCGGTGCGGCATCGCCGCTCTCCGCAGGGTCCGGCGCGACCGCCGGTGCTTCCAGCTTCGCCCCGTAGTGATCGACGGCCATGAAAAGCAGCGGATTGACGAGAATGGAAAACAGCGCGCCGGCAACGATGAGGTCCTGCGCTACGGGGGGCAGAAGGTTGAGCCCAACACCGAGCACGACGAGGATGAAGGAGAACTCGCCGATCTGGGCAAGGCTCGCGGCGATCGTCAGTGCGATCGTCCGCGGATAACCGAAAGTCTTGACGATAAGGTAAGCGACGGCCGACTTGACGAAGACGATAGTGAAGATCGTCGCGAAGATGGCGAGCGGACGTTCGAGCAGGTTGACCGGATCGAACAGCATGCCGACCGAGACGAAGAACAGCACCGCAAAGGCATCGCGCAGTGGCAGCGTTTCGCGCGCCGCCTGCTGGCTGAGCTGCGATTCCGCCAGAACCATGCCGGCGAAGAATGCGCCGAGCGCGAAGGAAACCCCGAAAAGTTTCGCCGATCCGTAAGCGACACCCAACGCAATGGCCAGCACCGAAAGGCGGAAGAGTTCGCGCGACCCTGTATGGGCGACATAATGCAGGATCATCGGAATGACCTTGCGGCCGACGATGAGCATCAGCGCTATGAAGGCCGACACCTTGAGTGCCGTAACGCCGACCGCCGTCCAGACTTCGCCGAGACCCAGTGCCCTCGTGAGGTCAGGATCGACATTGGCCGTCTGCGCCGTACCGCCCAGCATGCCGGCGAGCGGTGGCAGCAGCACGAGCGCCAGCACCATGACGAGGTCTTCGACGATCAGCCAGCCGACGGCAATGCGCCCTTTCTCCGTCTCCACCATGCGCCGTTCCTGCAGCGCGCGCAAAAGCACAACGGTACTGGCAACCGACAGCGACAGGCCGAAGACCAATCCGCTGCCGGCGGACCAGCCCATGGCAAGGCCAAGCAGGAGGCCGAAAACCGTCGCCACCGCTATTTGCCCGATCGCGCCGGGAATGGCGATGGCGCGGACGGAGAGAAGATCCTTCAGGGAAAAATGCAGGCCGACGCCGAACATCAAAAGGATAACGCCGATCTCCGCCAGTTCGTTCGCCAGGCTCTGGTCTGCGACAAAGCCCGGCGTGAAGGGGCCGATGATCACGCCGGCGAGAAGATAACCGGCGATCGGCGGGAGGCGAAAGCGATGCGCGACGAGCCCCGCGACAAAAGCGAGACAGATGCCGGCGACCAGCGTTGCGATCAGTGGTGTCGCATGAGGCAAGCGTGTCTATCCTGATTCCGTGGGAATTCAAGGGGATAGGGTAGGGTGGTCGCCGGGTCTCCGCAAGGCGAAAATGATCAGTCGTCGTTGCTGGCGTTAAGGTCTTCCGGGCGCTTGCCCTCATCCGTATTGCGGATCGCAAGTTGCGCCGCGCCCATCGACTGGTAAAGGTTGAACAGCGATTCGCTTGCTTTTGCGGCCAGCCGGAACCATTCGCTGTTACCAGCAATCGCCGGATGATGGAGCAACTGGTCATCGACGAGGTCGAGCACGATGGAGGTGGTATGCACTGCCTCGTGGAAGCCAAAGGAGCCGGAGGAATAGTGGCCGAGCAGGTCCGGCGGCGTCATGGCGCGCTCTGCGGCCAGGATGTCGAGTTGCTTCAGCCGCTCTTCTTCGAGTTCGATGTCGGTGCTTTCAAGCATGTCCGCCTCCGTTGCAGTGCCTCTCCCAGACCTACCCGATTCGGACACGCCGGTGGATCGGAGATCCGGCCCAAGGCGGTTTATTTTGAACAAGGCCGGACGGTTGAACCGCCCGGCCTTTGTTTCTCAGCCCTGGGGCGTCAAAGTCACGGAGGTGCCGGTCGCGGCAATGTTCAGGCCGATCTGGCCGCTGATGCTGACCGTCTGCAGCTGGATCGAGCCCGAGGTGCCGCCGATGAGCAGGTTCGTTCCGATGCCCACGCCAACGGTCGCTTCGGCCGTCGCGCCCTGATAAAGACCGCCGAGCGAACCTTCATGGTAGCCGGCCGTCGGGGCGAAGACTGCCCACACGATGCGGCCCTGCGTGGTGAAGCCGACATCGACGCCCATCTTGCGGATCACGCCGCTGTAGACATCCTGCCGGCCGCGGGTTGACTTGAAGACGCAGTCGATGGACTTCGCCGAACCGAGGACATAGCCGAGGCCGCCGCCCACATCGCAGGTCAGCATGCCGATCTTGATGCCGTCGCGATCGCCACCGCGTTCGACATAGACGGGCTCCCGATCGCGGGAGGCCATGTCGGCCGCGCCGGCCGTCGATGCCACCGCCTGCGCCAGGGTAAGGGCGAAAACCGCTCCAAGCTTCTTGTTCATCTGTGCTCTCCTTCTCGTTCTGCTGGCACGATAACGGCGAATCCGGTGCATTGGTTCCCGGTCGCCTGTCATCTGATGGCGAAGATCGTGGCGGAGTAGGGGCAGCAGGCGCCGCAGCGACAGGAAGAGGAGCGCCGTCGCTTTCCGGTCACACACCGTTGATCGTGGGCAGGTGCATCATGACCTCGTCACGGCGCGCTTCATCGAGGGAGGCGATCTTCTCGTTCCAGAATGCCTGGGCCTCCTGCGTCCCATGAACCCATTGCCGGGTACTGACCGTGTTGTCGTCGATCGCCGCAAGCCGTCCGCCGCCGAGACGGAGATATTCTGCGGCAAGTTTTGCGGTCGGTGTCGTTTCCATGCTCAGCCTCCGTTGGTGTGGTAGGCGGAAACCGGGGAGGCGGCGCGATTGTTCCGCGCAGCAACAGGCAACAAAAAAGGCCGGGGCGAAAACGCACCGACCTTCCTCATCATCACCTATTCACCAGTGCCAGTACATCCGTGGTCAAGGGCATCAGGTGATGGCGGCCATTGCGAGCGGCAGAGGCTTTCCAGCGCTCTCAAGCAATTACCGATGACGGGGATATAGGAGGGGATTGTGGTCAAATCAAGGTTGCGTCGCACAATTCCATGTTCTGACATTCGCGCTGCGTCTCGGACCGGCGTTGCCGAACCAAATGTATCGGGTATGGGAGAGCATTGGCGGAAGAGGTGGGATTCGAACCCACGGTACGGTTTCCCGCACGCCGGTTTTCAAGACCGGTTCCTTAAACCACTCGGACACTCTTCCATCGTTCGAGGCGGTGTTTTCCCGGTTTTGGAAAAGCCGTAAAGCCGCGCTTGCGGTTCATCCCCTCGACGTTGCGGCTTTTTAGCAGCTTTGATGGCATCGTCAACGACGAGATGCCTCTATTTAGAGAGGGCGCCGGGCCTCAGTGCAACTTTTCCCGACTTGTTGCTGACGCATTGTGATCGTAGCTTCATGAGGCACCCGAAAGCAATGTTGCGGGATGGATGCGAGCAGGGGAGGCAGCAAGATGGACGTGCTTCGAGACCCCACGCATATCGGCATGTTTGAACCGCAGGATCTCGATATCCTGCAGTGTGTTTTCGTTCGTTTGACCTCCGTCCAGGCGCCCACGCTCGATGAGATGCGCGCGCGCGCGCTGGCGCGGTCGATCATCACGTTGTACCGCCATGGTGTGCGTGATCCCGATCAGTTGTTCGATGTCCTGCAGGTGCGGGCGTCCTGACGGGGTTTTCCTGCGGGGAGGCGCATCGACGTCGCCTCCCGTGCCATGAATTAACCAAGCGGAAACCATAAATCACCGAAGCTGGCCTTCGGATTCCCAATCATTCGCAATTTTGCCATGTTACTGGCATGATTAACGTACTGTTATTTACTGAGTGGCATTGACGGCTAACTTGCAGGGGCAAGGCAGTTGGCTGGCGCACCGTCGGGGACAATAGCGGCGTGGGACATAATACTATCTCGAAGAATGCGACCCGGTTCGGCTTGGGCTTGAGGTTGCTGACAATTCCGTTGGTCTGCGCCGGCCTCGCCGCCTGCGCGACGACCACCCCGGCACCGAAGAAAAAAGTCCGCAGCAAGGAGTTTTTTTCTGAGTCCGAATACGGCGTGAAAGCAAGTCCGCGCGTCATCGAGGACGGGCAGGCCGTGCCGAAGGGCGGCGGTCGCTACCAGCTCGGCAAGGCCTATCAGGTCCGCGGCAAATGGTACAAGCCGAAGGAAGAGCCGGGCTACAACAAGACCGGCCTTGCCTCCTGGTACGGCTCGGCGTTCCACGGCCGTCGGACGGCGAATGGCGAAGTCTATGACCGCTATCATCTTTCCGCCGCCCACCCGACCTTTCCGCTTCCAAGCTATGCGCGCGTCACCAATATGGAGAACGGCACGTCCGTCATCGTGCGCGTCAACGACCGTGGCCCCTTCCACGAGGGCCGCGTTATCGACGTGTCTTCCAAAACGGCCGACCTGCTCGACATGAAGCGCACGGGCACGGCCAAGGTGCGCGTGCAATATGTCGGCAAGGCTCCGCTCGAGGGCAACGACACACCTTATCTCATGGCATCCTACGTCACGAAGGGCTCGCGTGTTCCTGTCGTGGATCCGGGTGGCCAGATCGCAACGGGCGTGATGGTGGCCTCCGCCGACAGCCGGTCCCTGCCGGGCGTCGGGGCCGAGGAGAATGTGCTGAAGGTCCCGGATCAAAGCACGATGACGGCACTCAACAAGACGCAGGCCACGTCGGATGCGTTCCAGGCCATGGAAGCGCAGTTCGCGTTGCTGCCGGAAATCGGTCCGTTGCCGATGGAACGGCCGAACTACGTGCCGCAGCTTTCCGCCGAGCCGAGCTATGCGGCCGCCTATGCGGATGAACGCGTGCGCGATGCCGCCGGTGCCTTCGATGCCATCCTGACACTCGACGGCCAGCTGACGCCGCTCTCCGCGCTTCCCGACAACGCAGGCTGATGGCCTGCGGCATCACAGCCGTTTGCGCAACGCCGACAGCTGTGGGAGTGTGACGACATCCGGAGTCGCCATGCATCGCAGCCTGTTCGTTTTTCTCTTTGTTTTTCTGTCCCTGCCGAACCTCGCGCATGCCCAGTCGGCAGCGCCGCAGGCGGGTTTTGACGTCAAGGCCAAGCAGGTCTACCTGATCGAGGCCGAGACCGGCACGGTGCTCTTCGCCCGCGCGGAAGATGAACTGGTGCCGGCCGCCTCGCTCGCCAAGTTGATGACGATGGCGACGGCCTTCAAGGCGCTTGCCGGCGGTGAGATCACGCTCGAAACCCAGTATCCCGTCACCGAGCATGCCTGGCGCACCGGCGGCGCGCCGTCGCGCACCTCCACCATGTTTGCCGCGCTGAAATCCAATGTGAGGGTGGAGGACCTTGTGCGCGGCGTGACGGTGCAGTTCGCCAACGATGCCTGCATTGTCCTGGCCGAAGGCATGGCAGGCTCGGAAACGGCCTTCGTCGAGCGCATGAACAGGGAGGCGCGGGACCTCGGCCTGCAAAAATCCACCTTCGCCAATGCGACCGGCCTGCCGAACCCGGCCAACAAGGTGACGATGCGTGAGATGGTATTGCTCGCCAGGCACCTGCAGACCACCTATCCGGAGCGCATGGGCTACTATGCCGAGCCGGAATTCGAATGGAACAAGATCAAGCAGCGTAACCGCAATCCGCTGCTCGCGCTCAACATCGGCGTGACGGGCTTCGTCACCGGGTTTTCGGAGGAGGGCGGTTACTCCATCGTCGCGGCCGTCAACAGGGACGGCAAACATCTGCTGCTGGCCATGGGCGGCATGGAAAGCGAAAAGGCGCGCATCGAGGAATCGCGGCGCATCATCGAATGGGCGCTTTCGTCGTTCGAGCGGCGCACCCTGTTCAAGCAAGGCGAGGCGATTGCCGATGCATCCGTCTATGGCGGCGATGCATCGACAGTGCCGCTGGTTGCCGGCGAGCAGGTGGATGTGTTCCTGCCGAAGGACAATTCGCAACGGCTTGTTGCGCGCGTCGTCTATACGTGGCCGATCCGCGCGCCGGTCGAGCCGGACAAGGCGGTCGGGACGCTGAAGATCTGGAACGACAAGCAGCTCTTGCGCGAGGTGCCGGTGAAGACGGCCGGTACGGTGGGCGAGGGCACGTTGCATGCCCGGGCGGTCGATGCGCTGATCGAACTCTTCTTCTTCTGGATATGACTTCTTTGGTTGGGATGCGGCGGGGCGGCCCGAAAAGCGTTTCGCCGGCCGGAAACATCGGTTAGTAGTGGTCCGACTCGTCTCCGCCTCGGCGGATATCGTCGGAAGGGCTGCGAAAGCAGCCACTGGAACGGAAACAGGATTTGTCGGCCGCACCCGGTTTGTTTGTCACGTTTGAAGGCGGCGAAGGCGCTGGAAAGTCGACCCAGATCCGGCTTCTGGCGGAAGCGTTGCGTGCACGCGGCCTCACCGTGTTGATGACGCGCGAGCCCGGCGGCTCCAGGGGGGCGGAAGCCGTGCGCCACGTTCTCCTGTCCGGCGCTGCAGAGGCCTACGGTATCCGCATGGAGGCCATTCTCTTCGCGGCTGCGCGTAGCGACCATGTCGAAGAGGTCATCCGCCCCGCGCTGACGACCGGCACGGTGGTGCTCTGCGACCGCTTCATGGATTCGTCGCGGGTCTACCAGGGCATAACAGGCAATCTGGAGCAGCCGTTCGTCGAAGCGCTGGAACGCGTGGCGATCAACGGTGTGACGCCCGACTGCACCATCATCTTCGACCTCCCCGCGGCAATCGGCCTGGAACGTGCGCGAAAACGCAGCGCCGGCCCGGGCGAAAGCGAACAGCCCGACCGCTTCGAGAAGGAAGAGCTGGAGACGCACGAAAAGCGCCGCGAGGCCTTTCTGGACATTGCCGAACATGAACCGCTGCGCTGCCGCGTGGTGGACGCGACGTTGACGCCGGAAGCGATCGCCGCGCAGGTGCTCGCCATCGTCGATCCGCTGCTACCGATCAATGCGCATGGCCATCCCGATCCGGAGCACGTCTCGTGAGCGACGATCGTCCCGGCATTCTTGACGGCGCCGTGCACCCGGCCGAACAGACGAAACTGTTCGGCCATGCCGAGGCGCAGGATTTTTTGGCGCGATCCTACCGATCCGGCAAGGGGCATCATGCCATCCTGATCGAGGGGCAGGAGGGCATCGGCAAGGCGACACTTGCGTTCCGCTTTGCCAACCACGTCCTCCACCATCCCGAGCCTGCGGAGGCGCCGGAGCACATTGCCGATCCATCGCCCGCCTCGCCGATCACCCGCCAGCTCGTCGCCGGCGCGTCGCACAACCTGCTCCATCTGACACGGCCCGTCGACGAGAAGAGCGGCAAGGTGAAGTCGGCGATCACGGTGGACGAGGTGCGCAGGGCAGGGAAATTCCTGGCGCAGACCTCCGGCACCGGCAACTGGCGCATCGTCATCATCGACCCCGCGGACGACCTCAACCGCAATGCCGCCAACGCAATCCTGAAAATCCTCGAGGAGCCGCCGAAGCGCTCGCTCTTCCTGGTGCTGACCCACGCTCCAGGCAAGCTGCTGCCGACCATCCGTTCGCGCTGCCTGCCGCTTGCGTTGGCGCCGCTGTCGGAAGACGAGCTCGCAGCCGCGCTCGACAGCCTTGGCGCGACACCGAGCGGACCGCGGGCAGGGGACGTATTATCCGCCGCGCATGGCAGCGTCTCGGAAGCCCTGAAGCTCACGAACTACGGTGGTTTCGACATCGTGGAAGCCTTCCGCACGATCGTGGAAGCGCCCGCCGAACCGCCGCGCCGCGACGTGCACAAACTTGCCGACGTGTTGTCGGCCAAGGACAGCGAGACGGTCTTCTCCTTCTTCTGCCAGCACGCCACCGATTTCGTCACTGCCGCCGCCCGAAGCGCCGCCCTTGCCGGCGACATTTCCCGCGCCGACCGTCTCGCCCAGCTTTCCTCGCAACTCGGCGAGCGCATCGCCATCGCGCAGGGCTACAACCTCGATCGCAAGCAGACGATCATCAGCGTGCTCGACGACATCAGGGCCTCGCTTTAAATCAACTTGCTGTTTCCCTCTGCGCCCGCATGGTCTAATACCTTGCGGCATTGCACAACCGAAGACAGAACGCACCCGCCATGACCGATACGAACCGCTTCTACATCACGACCGCCATTTCCTATCCGAACGGCAAGCCGCATATCGGCCATGCCTACGAGCTGATCGCGACGGATGCCATGGCGCGCTACCAGCGGCTCGACGGGCGCGATGTGTTCTTCCTGACCGGCACGGATGAGCATGGCCAGAAGATGCAGCAGACGGCACGCAAGGAAGGCATTACGCCGCGTGAGCTCGCAGACAGAAATTCTGCCGAATTCAAGCAGATGGCCGTTCTTCTTAATGCATCGAACGACGACTTCATCCGCACGACCGAAGAGCGTCATTACGAAGCCTGTGCCGAAATCTGGCGCCGCATGGAAGCCAATGGCGACATCTACAAGGGTGGTTATGCCGGCTGGTACTCCGTGCGTGACGAAGCCTACTACCAGGAAAACGAGACGGAAAAGCGCGACGACGGCGTGCGCTACGGCCCGCAGGGCACACCCGTCGAGTGGGTCGAGGAGGAGAGCTACTTCTTCCGTCTGTCGGATTATCAGGACAGGCTGCTGAAGCACTACGAGGACAATCCCGATTTCATCGGTCCGGCCGAACGCCGCAACGAGGTGGTCTCCTTCGTCAAGTCGGGCCTGAAGGATCTCTCGGTCTCACGCACGACTTTCGACTGGGGCATTCCGGTTCCGGGCGATCCGGCCCATGTCATGTATGTCTGGGTCGACGCGCTGACGAACTATGTCACCGCGACCGGCTACCTTACGGACCCCGAGGGGCCGCGGGCAAAATACTGGCCGGCGAACATCCACATCATCGGCAAGGACATCATTCGCTTCCATGCCGTCTACTGGCCGGCCTTCTTGATGTCGGCCGGCGTGCCGCTGCCGGAGCGAGTCTTCGCCCACGGCTTCCTGCTCAACAAGGGCGAGAAGATGTCGAAGTCGCTCGGCAACGTGGTCGATCCGGTCAATCTCGTGAACCATTTCGGCCTCGACCCGATCCGCTATTTCTTCCTGCGCGAAGTCTCCTTTGGCCAGGACGGCAGCTATAGCGAGGAGGGTATCGCCATCCGCATCAACTCCGATCTCGCCAACGGCATCGGCAACCTCGCGAGCCGTTCGCTGTCGATGATCGTCAAGAACTGCGACGGCAAGGTGCCGGAGTGCGGCGAACTCTCGGACGCCGACCGCGCGATGCTTGCCTCGGTCGATGCGCTGCATGCGATCACCCGCGAGGAAATGGGCAAGCAGCAGATCCACAAGGCGCTGGCGGCGATCATCGCGGTCGTTTCGGAGGCCGACCGCTACTTTGCCGGCGAGGCGCCGTGGGCGCTGAAAAAGACCGACCCCGTGCGCATGGGCACCGTGCTCTATGTCACCGCGGAAGTGGTGCGTCAGATCGCGATCCTGCTGCAGCCCTACATGCCGCAATCGAGCCGCAAGCTGCTCGACCTCGTCGCAGCGCCTGTCGAAAATCGCGATTTCTCGGCGCTCGGCGCGGCGGGCCGCCTCGTTGCGGGAACGCCGCTGGAAGCACCGACCCCGGTCTTCCCGCGCTATGTCGCCCCCGAGGCTTGATGCCGCGATGCTGATCGACACCCATTGCCATCTGGATTTTCCGGATTTCGCCGTGGAGCGCGACGATATCGTCGCGCGGGCACACGCGGCCGGCGTCAGGCAGATGATCACCATCTCGACGCGGGTGAAAAAGTTCCCGGAGATCCTGGCGATCGCCGAAAGCTATCCCTCTGTCTTCTGCTCGGTGGGCACGCATCCGCACAATGCGGATGAGGAGCTGGACATCACCGTGGCGGAGCTGGTGGCGCTTTCGAAGCATCCGCTCGTCGTGGCGATCGGGGAGGCGGGTCTCGACTACTTCTACGACAATGCACCACGCGAGGCGCAGGCGATCGGCCTCACCAACCATATTGCCGCCGCCCGGGAAACCGGCCTGCCGCTCGTCATCCACAGCCGTTCTGCGGATGAGGATATGGCGGCGATCCTGAGCGATGAGACGGAGAAGGGCGCCTTCCCCTTCCTGTTGCACTGTTTCTCTTCCGGCCCGGAGCTCGCCCGCATCGGTGTCGAACTCGGCGGCTACGTCTCCTTCTCGGGCATCCTCACTTTCCCGAAATCCGAGGAGTTGCGCGAGATCGCCAGGACCGTGCCGTTGGAGCGCATGCTGGTCGAGACCGATGCACCGTATCTTGCGCCGAAACCGTTCCGGGGCAAGCGCAACGAACCGGCCTATGTCGCCCATACCGCGGCGGTGCTTGCGGAAACAGTCGGCGTCAGCGTCGAGGAGATCGCCCGCATCACCACGGAAAACGCCTTCCGCATCTTCTCGAAGATGCCACGGGTGTAGCCGTGATCTACCGGCGGCGCTTCACCATCCTCGGCTGCGGTTCTTCGCCCGGCACGCCGCGCATCACCGGCGATTGGGGCGCCTGCGATCCCGCCAACCCGAAAAACCGCCGTACCCGCGCCGCCTTCCTCGTGGAACAGTTCGGGCCGGACGGCGTGACGACTGTCGTCATCGATACGGGCCCGGATTTTCGCGTGCAGATGATCGCGGCCGGCGTCGAAGACATTGACGCGGTGTTCTACACCCATCCACATGCCGATCATATTCACGGCATTGACGATATCAGGGGCTTCGTGCTGCAGAACCACCGGCAGGTGCCGATCTGGGCCGATGCGCCGACGATGGAGCGCATCCGCGAAGGTTTCGGCTACTGCCTGAGGACGCCGGAAGGCAGCCTGTATCCGCCGATCGTGACGGAAAACCTGATCGAACCCCGGGATGCGCCGGTGACGATCCATGGGCGAGGGGGTTCCATTACCTTCCAGCCGCACCTCCAGATCCACGGCTCGATCCATTCGCTGGGCTTCCGCATCGGCGATATCGCCTATTGCAGCGATGTCAGCGATTTTCCGGAAGAGACCGTGCCGCGACTCCAGAACCTCGACGTACTGATCGTCGATGCGCTGCAGTATCGTTTCCATTCGAGCCACCTGTCGCTCGGCCAGGCGCTGGAATGGATCGAGCGGCTGAAGCCGGCGCGCGCCATCCTGACCCACATGCATGTGCCGCTCGACTACGACACGGTGCAAAAGGAAACGCCGGATCATGTCGAACCGGCGTTTGATGGTCTTCGCTTCGAGATCGAACTTTCGGACGATCAGCTGAAATAAGGTTTCAGGTTTTCGCGGATGCGCTCCAGCACCGTTGCGCCGGACAGGTCCGGCATAAAGGCCTTGCCGGTGATCTGCTCATAGGCCTGGATATAGACCTTGGATGTCTGCTCGACGAGATCGCGCGGGATTTCCGGGATCGGATCCTTGTAGGGATCGCAGCGCTCGGTGACCCAGGCGCGGACGAAATCCTTGTCGAAGCTTGCCGGGCGACCGCCCTTGGCAAAGCTTTCCGCGTAGCTTTCGGCAATCCAGTAGCGGCTCGAATCCGGTGTGTGGATTTCGTCGGCCAGCACGATGCAGCCGTCCTTGTCCGTACCGAATTCATATTTGGTGTCGACCAGGATCAGGCCTCGCTCGGCCGCACGCGCCTGACCGCGTGCAAAAAGCGCCAGTGCATAGCGTGAAACGATTTCCCATTGTTCAGCGGTCAACAGGCCCTGATCGAGGATCTCCTGGCCGGACAGCGGTTCGTCATGGCCGCCATCGAACGCCTTGCTCGTCGGCGTGATGATCGGCTCGGGCAATTTCTCGTTGTCGCGCAGGCCATCCGGCAGCGTGATGCCGTACATCTGGCGTTCGCCCTTGCGGTATTTGGTGAGGATCGAGGTGCTGGTGGTGCCGGCGAGATAGCCGCGCACGACGATTTCCACCGGCAGGATATCGAGCCGCGTGCCGATCACGACATTCGGATCCGGATAGGACCGGACGTGGTTCGGGCAGATATCGGCGGTTTCCTCGAACCAATAGCGCGCCGTCTGCGTCAGCACTTCGCCCTTGAAGGGAATGGCCGTCAGGATGACGTCGAAGGCGCTGAGGCGGTCGGTGGCGATGATGATACGGCTGCCATCGGCAAGATCGTAGTTCTCGCGGACCTTGCCATTGTAGCGGTTCGGCAGTTCCGGAATATGGGCGTCGGAGAGAATGCGCAGATCGCTCATCGTGGCTGGCTTTCACTGTTGGTTCCGTCTGTCGTTCGCTTACGGCTCCAGACAGTTCCGGGTCAAGGCACAAACCGGATTTCCAGCGTCTTTCAGGCTTTTGGTAAATCAACTGGTTCCATAATCTATCTTATGTGATTGTTGTATGTAGCCGGGTGGGGGCAAGTTTGAAGTGCGAATTGCCTCCCTCCATACCGTTATAGCAGCGTGATTTTGGTGATGGGAGTTCGCCGGCCCGGTGTCGACTATGACTGATGATCCATGTAGCTTGCCACTCCGTTACCCCTTTTGCGTTCACCAGCGATACCGAAATGACCGACATCCCCGTGCTCGAAACCGACCGCCTTGTCCTGCGCGGTTTTCAACCTGACGATCTCGATGCCATGACAGCCATGTGGGCCTTGCCCGAGACCGTGCGCTATATCGGCGGTGTGCCGCTGACGCGCGAACAATCCTGGACCCGCCTCCTTCGTCATATCGGCATGTGGGCGGTCATGGGCTTCGGCTTCTGGGCGATCACCGACAAGGCCACGGGGCATCTTGTCGGCGAAGCCGGGTTTCATGAGATGCGCCGGGAAATGATACCGAGCATCGAAAACACGATGGAGGCCGGCTGGGGGCTGCTGCCGGAAATGCATGGCCGCGGCTATGCCAGCGAAGCGCTTGAGGCGATGTGGGTCTGGGCGGCGGCGAACCATCCCGACATGCCGATCACCTGCATCATCGATCCCCGAAACACCGCGTCGCTCAGCCTCGCCATGCGCCACGGTTTTCGATCCTTTGCGCGATCGGTCTATCAGGACTCCGACATTATCGTCCTGAGCCGAGCCTCGTCCTGAAAGAAGACGTCTTTCCTCTAGATATCACGAACAAGTGATATTCGTCTTTTTAATTAAAAAAACTTTTCCAATATATTGGTTTTAAATAATTTTATCGCGCATGATTTTGTCTGGATTCCTGTTTTTCGGCAGCAGCCCTAGGCGACTTCACGTGCTACTCTAACTTCCGTTGAAACGGGAGTGTGCGCCATGAGATTGCCTGCCGCCGTGTTTCTTTGCGTTTCCATGCCCTTGTTTTCGCTGGCGACCGCGCGCGCGGAAGAGCCCGTGGACACGGCGCAAGGCATCATCCAGAGCCAGATCGGCGCCTTTCTGAACGACGATGCGAAGACCGCCTACTCCTTCGCCTCGCCCACCATCCGCGGAAAATTCCCCAATGAGGCCGTCTTCTTCGAGATGGTGAAGAAGGGATATGCGCCGGTTTACCGGCCGGGTAATTTCGCCTTCGGCCGCTCCAAGGTCGAGGGCGACATGGTGGTGCAGGAAGTGCTGATCTCGGGGCCTGACGGCAAGGACTGGACGGCGCTCTATCAACTCCTGAAGCAGCCGGACGGCAGCTACAAGATCAACGGCGTGCACATGGTGCGCGCAGCACCTGGTCCCGAAATCTGACCGCCTGTTTTCTCAGAGAGGGGCGAGATCGCCCCTCGCCCACTCTTCCTGCGTCTGCGCCATGAAGTCGGCGAAGCGGCCTTCCTCGATCGCCTTGCGGATACCGGCCATCAGGTCCTGGTAGTAGGAGAGATTGTTCCAGGTCAGCAGCATGCCGCCGAGGGATTCGTTGGCGCGGACGAGGTGGTGCAGGTAGGCGCGCGAATAGTCGCGCGCGGCCGGGCAGTTCGATTCCTCGTCGAGCGGACGCATATCCTCCGCATGGCGGGCATTGCGCAGGTTGATGCGGCCGCGGCGGGTGAAGGCAAGGCCGTGGCGGCCGGAGCGGGTCGGCATCACGCAGTCGAACATGTCGATGCCGCGCGCGACGGATTTCAGCATGTCGTCCGGCGTGCCGACACCCATCAGGTAGCGTGGCTTTTCGAAGGGCATGTGCGGGATGGTCGTGTCGATCATGTCAAGCATGACCTCCTGCGGCTCACCGACGGCGAGGCCGCCGATGGCGTAACCCTTGAGGTTCAGGTCGGTGAGCGCCTGAGCGGAGCGCACACGCAGATGCGGGACATCGCCGCCCTGCACGATGCCGAACATCGCCTTGCCCGGTTGGTCACTAAAAGCCGCCTTGCAGCGCTCGGCCCAGCGCAGCGACATTTCCATGGCGCGCTCGATTTCCTTGGGCGATGCCGGCAGTGCCACGCATTCGTCGAGCTGCATCTGGATATCGCTGCCGAGCAGGCCCTGGATCTCGATGGAGCGCTCCGGCGACATGTGGTGCAGTGCGCCGTCTATATGGCTCTTGAAGGTGACGCCCTGCTCGTCGAGATTGCGAAGACCGGACAGCGACATGACCTGGAAGCCGCCGCTATCCGTCAGGATCGGATGCGGCCAGCGGATGAGCTCATGCAGGCCGCCTAGGCGCGCGACGCGCTCCGGGCCGGGACGCAGCATCAGGTGATAGGTGTTGCCGAGGATGATGTCCGCGCCAAGCTCGCGCACCTGGTCGAGATACATCGCCTTGACCGTCCCCACCGTGCCGACGGGCATGAAGGCCGGCGTGCGGATCGTGCCACGCGGCATGGAAACCTCGCCGCGGCGGGCCTTGCCATCGGTGGCGAGAAGCTTGAACTGGAAGGTTTCGGTCATCGGTGGTCCCGGAAAAGCAGGCTGGAGTCGCCGTAGGAATAGAAGCGGTAGCCGGTCGAGATGGCGTGCGCATAGGCGCCGCGCATCGTCTCGAGACCGGAAAAGGCCGAGACGAGCATGAAGAGCGTCGATTTCGGCAGGTGGAAGTTGGTCATCAGCATATCGGCCGTGCGGAAGCGGTAGCCTGGCGTGATGAAAATGCCGGTGGCACCAGACCATGGCTGGATCGTGCCGTCGTCGTCGGCCGCGCTTTCGAGCAGGCGCAGCGACGTGGTGCCGACGGAGACGATGCGCCCGCCCCTCGCCTTGACGGCGTTGAGCGCGGCGGCGGTCTCCTCGGAGACATAGCCGATCTCCTCGTGCATCACGTGCTCGGTCGTGTCGTCGGCCTTGACTGGCAGGAAGGTGCCGGCACCGACATGCAGCGTCACGAAATGGCGTTCCACGCCGAGCGCATCGAGCTTTTCGAAAAGCGCGTCGGTGAAATGCAGGCCTGCGGTGGGCGCAGCCACAGCGCCTTCCTCGCGGGCATAGATCGTCTGATAGTCCTTCCGGTCCAGTTCGTCCTCAAGGCGCTTGGAGGCGATATAGGGCGGCAGCGGGATATGGCCGACCAGGGCGATGGCGCGATCGAGATCGGGGCCGGCAGCATCGAAATGCAAGGTGACTTCGCCGCCCTCGCCCTTCTGTTCGACGATTGCCGAGAGATCGTCACCGAAGGTGATGCGGTCGCCGAGCTTGATACGTTTGCCCGGTTTGGCGAAGGCCTTCCAACGGTCGCCGGCAATGCGCATGTGCAGTGTGGCGGAAACCTTCTGGTCGCCTGCCCCTTCACGAAGACGGATGCCTTCCAGCTGGGCTGGGATGACGCGCGTGTCGTTGAAGACCAGTGCGTCGCCGGCCCTCAGCAGCGAAGGCAGATCGCCGACGGTGCGGTCCGTATAGGGCGTGGCGTTGTCCGGCTGCACGACGAGCAGCTTCGCGGCTTCCCGCGGCGTCACCGGGCGAAGCGCGATATTCTCTTCCGGCAGATCGAAATCGAAGAGGTCGACACGCATGGCAGACCTCAGAGAAAGCGGATCATCAGCGCGCCGGCGACGAGCAGCATCGCGCCACCAACGCGGCCGACGGAGATTTCGCGCACGGCCATGCCGAGGAAACCGATGCGATCGAGTAGGATGCCGGCAAGCAGTTGGCCGGAAACGGCAAAGGCCATGACGGCAGCTGCACCGATGCGCGGCGTGAGAAAAATGGCGGTCGTGACATAGACCGTGCCGAGCGCGCCGCCGGCAACATAGAGCCAGAGGTCCGGACCGCGCCAATCCGGCGAGCGGCCTTCGAAGGAGGCGGTGGCGAGAACGACGAAGCCGAGAATCAACGCCCCCGAAAGGAACGAGACGCAGGCGGCGGCCACCGGCATGCTCAGGCCGCGGCCGAGCATGGCATTGATGGGAGCCTGAATTGCGATGCACGCGCCGGCCGCGATGGCGAGCAGCGCCCAGAGGAAAGCAGCCATATCGCCGGTCCTTGAAAAGCGCACAAACAAAACCGCGCCCGCCGGGGCGGGCGCGGTCGAAATCGACGGCGTTCTATCAGGCCGCTACGTCGGCGGCAACCTTCAACGACACGATGGTGTCGGGATCGCGCACGGGCTCGCCGCGCTTGATCTTGTCGATGTTCTCCATGCCTTCGATGACCTGGCCCCAGACGGAATACTGCTTGTTCAGCCACGGGCTATCCGTGAAGCAGATGAAGAACTGCGAGTTGGCGGAGTTCGGCATCTGGCTGCGGGCCATGGAGCAGGTGCCGCGCACATGGCTCATGTTGGAGAATTCGGCCTTGAGGTCCGGCTTGTCGGAGCCGCCCATGCCGGCGCGGGCCGGGTTGAAATCCTTGCCGCCGGTCTTGCCGTACTGCACGTCGCCCGTCTGGGCCATGAAGTCCTCGATCACGCGGTGGAAGACGACACCGTCATAGGCGCCTTCGCGTGCCAGTTCCTTGATGCGTGCGACGTGGCCCGGTGCGAGATCCGGAAGCAGCTGGATGACCACCTTGCCCTTGGTGGTTTCCATGATGATTGTGTTTTCCGGATCCTTGATCTCGGCCATGGTGTCTCTCCTTGAAGTGTGTTGCAAAAGGTGTGTCGCCGTTCTGCGATTACAACGGGCGACACACCAAAAAGTGGAATTATTTGCCGACGGTGACCTTTACCATGCGGTCAGGGTCCGTCACCGAACCGTTGTTGGCATCGTCGCCGAGCTTGATTTTGTCGACGTTCTCCATGCCGGAAACGACCTTGCCGACAACCGTGTACTGGCCGTTCAGGAAATCGCCGGGAGCGAACATGATGAAGAACTGCGAATTGGCGGAGTTCGGATCCTGCGAACGGGCCATGCCGACCGTGCCGCGCTCGAAGGGAATTTCCGAAAATTCCGCCGGGAGATCCGGCTGGCTGGAGCCGCCCGTGCCGGCACCCTGCGCCTGATAACCATCGGCCATGTCGCCATACTGCACGTCGCCCGTCTGGGCCATGAAGCCCTTGATCACGCGGTGGAAGGCGACATTGTCATATTCGCCGGCGGCGGCCAGCGCCTTGATGCGCTCGGCATGCTTCGGCGCCTTGTCGTTCAGCTCGATGACGACAGGGCCGTCCTTCAGCTGGATCGTGATGAAATCGGCTGCCTGGGCGACGAAAGCGCTTGTGGCGGATGCCAGGAACAGGGCTCCTGCAAAGGCATTACGGAGAATGTTCATGATAGCTCCCTTGAGGGGTTCAGGATGATTGGGCTTTAGCCCTTCTGGCGGGCCTTGAGGGCCGCAAAGACGGGCGCCGGCACGAAGGCGCTGACATCACCGCCCATGGCCGCGATCTGGCGGACCAATGTGGCGGTAATGGGCCGCGAGGCGACGCCGGCCGGCAGAAACACGGTCTGCACATCTGGTGCCATCTGGCGATTCATGCCGGCCATCTGCATTTCATAGTCGAGATCCGTGCCGTCGCGCAGGCCCCGGATAAGGAGGCCCGCATTGTGGGTGCGCGCCGCATCGACCACCAGATTGGAAAAGGAGACGACGCTGACGTCCCCTGCCCGCTCCGGCAATGCCCCGGCGATGGAAAGACGGATCAGCTCGGCGCGTTCTTCGAAGGAAAACAGCGGTGTTTTGCCGGGATGAATGCCGATCGCGACGATGACCCTGGGGGCGACGTTCAGCGCCTGCACGAGCACATCGATATGGCCGTTGGTTATTGGATCGAAAGAGCCAGGATAAAAGGCGACTGTCATCGGCAGGGTCCCGTTTGCCGCCTTTTGTCATGGTCCGCCGCAATCTGCAAGGGTGCCGCCCGTCGCATCCCGAACTGTCCCCTGCCAAGAGGATGAACCCGGCATGAACGGGTCGTTCAAGAGCATTTCAGGTGCGCCATGCATAAATACCTGCATCGAAGTCGGGAACAAAGGTCGCAGTCGCGCATTTCCTCGACCGAATACAACGGAACAAGTAACGCGTTTCCTTAGGCTGGAAGGAATACGAAATGGCACTCGCTCTACTTTGCATGACCATGTTCATCGCGCTTAGCCTTGCAACGATCCATGCGCTTCGCGAAGAGGATCGGCCGGCCGCTTCGAAGCTCGCTGCCCGTGGCAAGTGGCTTCGGTGAGCGCGGAAACAATCATGGTCGGACTCACCATCCTTTTCACGATCTTCATCAGCGTGGTCTTCACCTTCGACTTCACGCGCACGATCCTCGACATGAAGCGGGATCGCGCGGCCTTGAAGGCCACCAGGCTGAAAACAGAAGCAGGCGGCTTCGGCGTTTAACACGCCCCCTTGCCGCCGATCCTGCGGGTGGCCTTTCCTCCGGGCTGCCCGCAACAAATGAAAAGCCGGACGGTCGTTCCCTGCCCGTCCGGCTTTTTCGTGTCTTGAAGATGCGAGGCTGTTACGCCTCGCCCTCGCCTGCATCACCGGCCTCGACTTCGCCTTCGGCAACCGCGGCTTCCGCCTCGCCCTCGGCGTCTTCATCGCCTTCCGGTTCGCTGATGCGCTCGACCGAGACCACCTTCTCGTCCTTGGCGGTCGAGAAGATCGTGACGCCCTTTGTGGCGCGGCTCGCGATGCGGATGCCGTCGACCGGCACGCGGATCAGCTGGCCGCCGTCGGAGACGAGCATCAGCTGGTTCTTCTCCTCGACCGGGAAGGCGGCGACGAGTTCGCCGATCTCGTTGGTCTTGGACGTATCCGTGGCGCGGATGCCCTTGCCGCCGCGGCCGGAGGTGCGGAAGTCGTAGGAGGACGACCGCTTGCCGAAACCCTTCTGCGAGACGGTCAGGACGAACTGCTCGCGAGCCTTGAGTTCCTGATAACGCTCTTCCGTGAGATCGCCGACTTCGCCGACCTCCTCGCCAACAAGCGCGATATCCTCCTCGTCGACACCGCTGGCGCGGCGTTCGGTGGCGGAACGCTTGAGATAGGCGGCGCGTTCCCACGGTTCGGCCTCGACATGGCTGACGATCGTCATCGAGATGATGCGGTCGCCGGCACCCAGGTTGATACCGCGCACACCGACCGAATTGCGGCCGGCAAAGACGCGCACGTCATCGACCGGGAAGCGGATGCACTGGCCGAGCGCCGTCGTCATCAGCACGTCGTCCTGCTCGGTGCAGGTTTCGACATTGAGGATCTCGTCGCCCTCTTCCTCGAGCTTCATCGCGATCTTGCCGTTGCGGTTGACCTGGACGAAGTCCGACAGCTTGTTGCGGCGAACCGTGCCGCGGGTCGTCGAGAACATGACGTCGAGGTTTTCCCACGTCGTTTCGTCCTCGGGCAGCGGCATGATGGTGGTGATGCGTTCGCCGGGCTCGATCGGCAGCATGTTGATGAGCGCCTTGCCCTTCGACTGCGGCGTACCGATCGGCAGGCGCCAGACCTTCTCCTTGTAGACGATGCCACGCGAGGAGAAGAAGAGAACCGGCGTGTGCGTGTTGGCGACGAAGAGGCGGGTCGCGAAATCCTCATCCTTCATGGCCATGCCCGAGCGGCCCTTGCCGCCGCGGCGCTGCGCACGATAGGTCGCAAGCGGCACGCGCTTGACATAACCCGCATGCGACACGGTCACCACCATGTCTTCGCGGGCAATCAGGTCCTCGTCGTCCATATCCGGACCGCCCTCGACGATCACGGAACGGCGTGGCGTGCCGAATTCGTCGCGAACGGCGATCAGTTCGTCCTTGACGATGGTCATGATGCGCAGGCGCGACGAGAGGATATCGAGGTAATCCTTGATCTCCTCGCCGATCTTGTTGAGCTCTTCGTCGATTTCGTCGCGGCCGAGCGCCGTGAGGCGGGCGAGACGCAGTTCGAGGATGGCGCGGGCCTGCTCTTCGGAAAGATTGTAGGTCTGGTCCTCGTTGATGCGGTGGCGCGGATCGTCGATGAGCTTGATCAGGACATCGACATCCTTGGCCGGCCAGCGGCGCTCCATCAACTGCTCGCGCGCCGTCTGCGGATCGGGCGCACGGCGGATGAGCGCGATCACCTCGTCGATATTGGCGACGGCGATGGCGAGACCCACCAGGACATGGGCGCGGTCGCGCGCCTTGCGCAGCAGATACTTCGTGCGGCGGCTGACGACTTCCTCGCGGAAGGAGACGAAGGCGCGCAGCATGTCGAGCAGCGTCATCAGTTCCGGCTTGCCGCCGTTCAACGCCACCATGTTGCAGCCAAACGAGGTCTGCAGCGGCGTGTATCGATAGAGCTGGTTCAGGATGACATCGGCATTGGCATCGCGCTTCAGCTCGACCACGACGCGATAGCCGTCGCGGTCGGACTCGTCGCGAAGATCGGAAATGCCCTCGATGCGCTTGTCGCGCACCAGTTCGGCCATCTTCTCGATCATCGTCGCCTTGTTCACCTGGAAGGGAACTTCCGTGATGATGATCTGCTCGCGGTCGCCGCGCATCGGCTCGATGGCGGCGCGGCCGCGCATGACGACGGAACCGCGACCTGTCTCATAGGCCTGGCGAATGCCGGCGCGACCGAGGATCAGCGCGCCGGTCGGGAAATCCGGACCCGGAATGTGCTGCATCAGGTCCAAAAGCTCGATGGCCGGATTGTCGATCAGCGCGATACAGCCGTTGATGACTTCGGAGAGATTGTGCGGCGGAATGTTCGTCGCCATGCCGACGGCGATGCCACCCGCGCCGTTGACCAGGAGGTTCGGGAATTTTGCGGGAACGACGACCGGCTCGCTCATCGTGCCGTCGTAGTTGTCGCGGAAGTTGACCGTTTCCTTGTCGAGGTCGTCGAGCAGCGAATGGGCGGCCTTCTCCAGGCGGCATTCCGTGTAACGCTGGGCGGCCGGCGGGTCGCCATCGATGGAGCCGAAATTGCCCTGGCCGTCGATCAGCGGCAGGCGAAGCGACCAATCCTGCGCCATGCGGGCCAATGCGTCGTAGATCGCCGAGTCGCCGTGCGGATGGTATTTACCCATCACGTCACCGGTCACGCGGGCCGACTTCACATACTTCTTGTTCCAGTCGACGCCCATCTCGCTCATCGAGTAGAGGATGCGCCGGTGCACGGGCTTCAGACCATCACGCACATCGGGCAGCGCGCGGGACACGATCACGCTCATGGCGTAGTCGAGATAGGACCGCTGCATTTCCTCGATGATGGAAATCGGCTCAATGCCGGGAGGGTTCTTGCCGCCGGGTGTCGATTGTTCTGTCAATTTCGGTCACGATCGTTGTTCAGAATCAGATGCAATTTTATAGCCTACCGAGGCTTGAAGCGCCAATTTTGCCAAGGGTTGTGAACAGGCTTTTCCCAGGAAATCCGCCAATTTGCGCATTTTCATGGCCACCCTTCCCTTACGGGGCACGCTCGCCTAACAATGGGGCGACAAGGCCATCAAAAACGGCCGCTCAACGGCGAGGGGAACGCCTGTCATGAACATCGATCTCGTGGTCAATGCGCTCACGACGCTTCTCGTGACCATCGATCCGCCCGGCCTCGCGCCCATCTTCCTCGGCCTGACAGTGGGCATGACGCGGCCGCAGCGCAAGCAGGTCGCACTGCGCGGCTCCATCATCGCCTTCTGCATCCTCGCGGTCTTCGCGCTGACGGGGGCGGGCGTGCTGTCGTTGCTCGGCATCTCCATCGGCGCCTTCCGCATCGCCGGCGGCCTGCTCCTGTTCTGGATCGCCTTCGAAATGATCTTCGAGCGCCGCAACGAGCGGAAGGAGAAGACGAGCGAAGTGGCCATCACCCGCGATCACATTCACAACATCGCGGTGTTTCCGCTTGCCCTGCCGCTGATTGCCGGCCCCGGCGCGATCTCGGCAACGATCCTCCTCTCCGGCTCCTTCCCGTCCGCGCTGGAACGCACCGCCCTTATCGGCGTGCTCGCGCTCTGCATCGGCATCCTCTTCCTGGCGCTCGTCATCGCCGACCGCATCGATCGCTTCCTCGGCAATACCGGCCGCGCCATCCTCACGCGCCTGCTCGGCGTCATCCTGGCGGCGCTTGCGGTGCAGTTCGTCGTGGACGGGGTAAAGTCGGCCTTCGCGCTCTGATGCGTCTCTATGGCAGCGAGAGATAGGCGGGCGGCACGCAATCCGTCAGCCCGACACCATTCTCCGCCTGCCAGAAGACAAATCCATCGGCCTGCATGCGGTTTGCCGCAACCGTCAGAACCACGGGCTTCCCATGCCGCTGGCCGACCTTGATGGCCGTCGTGGCATCTGCCGAGAGGTGCACCTTCTGCCGCGTCTGTGGCAGCAACCCCTCACGCAAGATCGCGTCCTGCGCTGTCACCGCAGTTCCATGAAACAGGATTTCCGGCGGGACCACCGGAGCCAGGCCGAGATCGACAGGCACCGAATGCCCCTGCGCGGCCCGGATGCGATGCCCGTCATCGGAAAGCGTGAAGCGCTTCTTGTCGCTTTCGGAAACGACGATCCGCAGGCGCTCCTCGTCGATATCGTTCCCGGCAAGGCGCACCTTGGCGATTAGCTCCTCCACCGCCACCCAGCCGCCCGGATCGAGCACGATGCCGATCGTTTGCGGCTGTGCCGAAGCACAAGGCTGAGAAACTTGCGGATATCCTTGCTCACAATATCCCCGAACTGCACCTGTTGTTGCCGCATATCCGTCCGTGCGGCAGAAACGTGCAACTGCCCCTATCTATTCGCCGCTCCTCTCGGGATCGCGGCAATCGCCCATGGAGCGAGCCTTTGTATCGATCTCCTTCGCCGAAGAGAAGGCGCTGCCGGGTGGAGGAGGCGCAGACGGAGACGGAACATCAGCGCGTCTTCGTCTCGGCCCTTGGTGACCGTTTTTGGGTGGGAAGACGGCATGAGCGGCGACATTACAGTTCTCTCGCGATGGCCCTGTTTTCAGCACAGTGCCAGAAGGCGCGACATTCCATGCCTGATGTCAGGGATTTTCCGCAAACCACTTGACGATGGAAGGCATGTTCTCCTCGAAACCGCCGGGCAGGAAGACGTTGAGCAGGCCGACACGCTCGTCCGTCCGGTTCTCGAAGTCGTGCATCACTTTTGCCGGAATGCGCACGAAACTGCCGGCCGGCGCCTCCAGCCATTCTTCGCCGGCAAGGATGCTTGCCACGCCCGAAAGAACATAGAACAGCTCGACATTGTCCGCATGGAAATGCGCGCCCGGTCCCGATGTCTTCGGCTCCAGCCACCATTCGGAAACGCAGTACCCATTCCCCGTCTCGCCGTGATCGGCCTTGAAGACCGCATTCATGCGCCCGAGCGGATAGGTTCGCCCCTCGCCCGGTCGGAGGAAAAGCACGTCCGTCTCGGTCTTTTCCATGCGTCTGCCGCGCCTCCCGCACAATCGGCCGTTACCGGCCGCACCAAAGAAAAAGGCCGGCGTTTTGCCGGCCTTTCGTCCCGTTCTCAGAACGGAATGTCGTCGTCCATGTCGCGTGACAGCGAACCGCCGCCACCCGAACGGCTGCCACCGCCGCTACTGCTGCCGCCACTGCCGCCTCCCGAAGCGGGGCGTGATCCGTAATCGTCGTAGTTCGGCGCGCCGCCGCCGCCGAAATCGCTGCCGCCGCGGCTTGCGCCGCCGCCTTCACCGCGACCATCCAGCATGGTCAGCGTCGAGTTGAAGCCCTGCAGCACAATTTCCGTCGAATACCGGTCGTTGCCCGTCTGGTCCTGCCACTTGCGGGTCTGCAACGCGCCTTCGATGTAGAGCTTGGCGCCCTTCTTCACATATTGCTCGATGACCTTGCAGAGTGGCTCGCTGAAGACGACGACAGTGTGCCATTCGGTTTTTTCGCGACGCTCGCCGCTGTTGCGGTCCCGCCAGGATTCCGACGTGGCGATGCGCAGGTTGGCGATTGGCCGACCGTCCTGCGTGCGCCGGATTTCCGGGTCCGCACCGACGTTCCCGATCAAGATCACCTTGTTGACGCTTCCAGCCATACCCGTCTTTCCTGTTGTCGCGCCGGGCTCATGCCGCCCGACATCACTTCACTACACGAATGCGGCATCTTATCGGCTGCCGCGCCGCGGCGCCGCCCCGCAGAAGTGGTAATCCACAGATCAATTGCGAAATTTCGTTCTTTTTTTGTTCTAATAATTCCCTACACTCTTGTCAACCGAATCGGAAACGGGCACGGAATCTTCTGACCGCGCAATGGACAGGCCTCAATCAATCCCTACATAGGGGCCTACCCCTTTTACGAATGCGCAACGACTTCAGACGCTGGACACCATGAGCGAACTCAAGACTATTTCCATTCGCGGCGCACGCGAACACAATCTCAAGGGCATCGACCTCGACCTGCCCCGCAACAAGCTGATCGTGATGACCGGGCTTTCGGGTTCCGGAAAATCGTCGCTCGCCTTCGACACGATCTATGCCGAGGGCCAGCGCCGCTACGTCGAAAGCCTTTCGGCCTATGCGCGCCAGTTCCTCGAGATGATGCAGAAGCCGGACGTCGACCAGATCGACGGCCTGTCGCCGGCCATCTCCATCGAGCAGAAGACGACGTCGAAGAACCCGCGCTCGACCGTCGGCACGGTCACCGAGATCTACGACTACATGCGCCTGCTTTTCGCCCGTGTCGGCGTTCCCTATTCGCCGGCGACGGGCCTGCCGATCGAGAGCCAGACGGTCAGCCAGATGGTCGATCGCGTCGTCGATTTCGGCGAAGGCACGCGCCTCTACATCCTCGCGCCCATCGTGCGCGGCCGCAAGGGCGAGTACAAGAAGGAACTCGCCGAGCTCATGAAGAAGGGCTTTCAGCGCGTCAAGGTCGACGGCCAGTTCTACGAGATCGCCGATGTGCCCGTTCTCGACAAGAAGTACAAACATGACATCGACGTGGTGGTCGACCGCGTCGTCGTGCGTGCCGATCTTTCCTCGCGCCTTGCTGACAGCCTCGAGACCTGCCTGAAGCTCGCCGACGGCCTCGCCATTGCGGAATTCGCCGACAAGCCGCTGCCCGTCGAGGAAACGGCGGCCGGCGGCTCGGCGAACAAGTCGCTGAACGAGACGCATGAGCGCGTCCTGTTCTCCGAAAAGTTCGCCTGCCCCGTCTCCGGCTTCACCATCTCGGAGATCGAGCCGCGGCTCTTTTCTTTCAACAACCCCTTCGGCGCCTGCCCGACCTGCGACGGTCTTGGCAGCCAGCAGAAGATCGACCCGGACCTGATCGTGCCGGAAACCGAACGCACGTTGCGCGACGGCGCCATCGCGCCCTGGGCAAAATCCTCCTCGCCCTACTACAACCAGACGCTGGAGGCGCTCGGTGCCGTCTATGGCTTCAAGCTTTCCAACCGCTGGTCGGAACTGTCGGAAAAGGCACAGAACGCCATCCTGAAGGGCACGGACGAGAAGATCGAGTTCAACTACAAGGACGGCGCACGCTCCTACAAGACGGTGAAGACCTTCGAGGGTATCGTGCCGAACCTCGAGCGCCGCTGGAAGGAAACGGATTCGGCCTGGTCGCGTGAAGAGATCGAGCGCTACATGTCGGCGGCGCCCTGCCCGGCCTGCGCCGGCTATCGCCTGAAGCCCGAGGCGCTGGCGGTCAAGATCAACCAGCTGCATATCGGCGAGACGACGGCCATGTCGATCCGTGTCGCGCGCGACTGGTTCGAGGCCCTGCCGGAGCATCTCAATGCCAAGCAGAACGAGATCGCGGTGCGTATCCTCAAGGAAATCCGCGAGCGCCTGCGCTTCCTGAACGATGTCGGTCTCGAATATCTCTCGCTCTCGCGCAATTCCGGCACGCTGTCGGGCGGCGAAAGCCAGCGCATCCGGCTTGCCTCGCAGATAGGCTCCGGCCTGACGGGGGTGCTTTACGTGCTCGACGAGCCCTCCATCGGCCTGCACCAGCGCGACAATGCCCGGCTGCTCGATACGCTGCGCCACCTGCGCGACATCGGCAACACGGTCATCGTCGTCGAGCATGACGAGGACGCGATCCTGACGGCCGACTACGTGGTCGATATCGGCCCCGCCGCCGGTATCCATGGCGGCGAAGTGATCGCACAGGGCACGCCCGGCGAGGTGATAGCAAACCCGGCCTCGCTCACGGGAAAATACCTGTCCGGCGAGCTTTCGGTTGCGGTTCCGGCGGAGCGCCGAAAGCCGAAGAAAAAGAAGGAAATCAAGGTTGTCGGCGCGAAAGCTAACAATCTGAAAAATGTGACGGCCGCTATTCCGCTCGGCGTCTTTACGGCGGTCACGGGCGTGTCCGGTGGCGGTAAATCGACCTTCCTGATCGAGACGCTCTACAAGTCCGCTGCCCGCCGCATCATGGGCGCGCGAGAAATCCCGGCCGAGCACGAACGCATCGACGGTTTCGAATATATCGACAAGGTCATCGATATAGACCAGTCGCCGATCGGTCGCACGCCGCGCTCCAACCCGGCCACCTATACCGGCGCCTTCACGCCGATCCGCGACTGGTTCGCCGGCCTTCCGGAGGCGAAGGCACGCGGCTACCAGCCCGGCCGCTTCTCCTTCAACGTCAAGGGCGGCCGCTGCGAGGCGTGCCAGGGCGACGGTGTCATCAAGATCGAGATGCACTTCCTGCCCGACGTCTACGTCACCTGCGACGTCTGCCACGGCAAGCGCTACAACCGCGAGACACTCGACGTTGCCTTCAAGGGCAAGTCGATCGCCGATGTGCTTGATATGACGGTGGAAGAAGGCGTCGAGTTCTTCGCTGCCGTGCCTGCCGTGCGCGACAAGCTGGTGACGCTGAACCAGGTGGGTCTCGGTTACATCAAGGTCGGCCAGCAGGCCAACACGCTGTCCGGCGGCGAGGCGCAGCGCGTCAAGCTCGCGAAGGAGCTTTCCAAGCGCTCGACCGGCCGCACGCTCTATATCCTCGACGAGCCGACGACCGGCCTGCACTTCCATGACGTGGCAAAGCTGCTGGAAGTGCTGCACGAACTCGTCAACCAGGGCAATTCGGTGGTGGTCATCGAGCACAATCTCGAAGTCATCAAGACTGCCGACTGGGTCATCGACTTCGGCCCCGAAGGCGGCGATGGCGGTGGCGAGGTGATCGCCGAAGGAACGCCTGAGGATATCGTGAAGGTGGAGCGCTCCTATACCGGCCATTTCCTGAAGGAGCTGCTGGAGCGTCGCCCGATGAAACGGGTGGCGGCGGAGTAGGTCTTGATGATCCTGATCGGCCAGTACGACTCGTCCTATGTGCGCCGTGTGGGTATTGCCCTCAGGCTCTACGGTCTTCCCTTCGAACACCGGCCCTGGTCGGTGTTCAGCGAGGGGGAGAAGGTGCAGGCGATCAATCCTTTGATGCGGGTGCCGACGCTGTTGCTCGACGATGGCGACATGGTGGCCGACAGCAATTCCATCCTCGACTATCTCGACGGCCTCGTGCCAGCGGAGAGCCGCCTCCTGCCGCAGGCAGAGCCGGAGCGCCGCAAGGCCTTGAAGGTCATGACCTTCGCAACCGGTTTTGCCGACAAGGGCGTCAGCCTGTTCTATGAATTGCATCTGCACGACACACCGTCAGCCTATTTCGTCGAGCGCTGCCGCGCGCAGATCCTGACCGTGCTCGCCGCGCTGGAGGCCGAGCGTATGGCGCGGCCGGGTAACTTCTGGTTCGAACGCATGACCCATGCGGATATCGCGGTCGCCTGCGCCTGGCGGCACGTGAGCGAGGCGCATCCCGGTCTCATCGATCCGGCCGCCTATCCGACGCTCTCGGCGCATTGCGCCGGCATGGAGGCCCTGCCGGTGTTCCAGGAGATTTCACAGCCCTTCATCGCGCCCGCCTGAGAGGCGTGCCGCCATCTGTCTGTCGAGGAGAACTGACATGAGCACATCCGGCACCATCAGAACCGGCATCGGCGGCTGGACCTTCGATCCATGGGAAGGCACGTTCTATCCGGAAAAACTGCCGAAGAAGCGCCAGCTGGAGTTTGCCAGCCGCGAGCTGACGGCGATCGAGGTCAACGGCACCTATTATGGCTCGCAGAAGCCGGAAACGTTCGCCAAATGGGCTTCCGAAGTACCTGACGGTTTCATCTTCTCGCTGAAGGCCAGCCGCTTCACGACGAACCGCAAGATTCTGGCCGACGGCGGTGAATCCGTCGAGAAATTCTTGACGCAGGGCCTCACCGAGCTCGGCGATCACTTGGGCCCGATCCTCTGGCAGTTTCCGCCGACGAAGAAATTCGAACCCGACGATTTCGAGGGATTTTTGAAGCTTCTGCCGGAAACACTCGATGGCCTCACGCTGAAACATGCCCTTGAGGTTCGCAACGAGACCTTCATGACGCCGGAGTTCGCAGCCCTCGCCCGCAAATACAAGGCGGCGATCGTCTACGCACAGCATGAAGACTATCCCGAAATCGCGGATGTCGCGGCCGATTTCGTCTATGCGCGCCTGCAAAAGGGCTCAGACGACATCAAGACCTGCTATCCGGAAAAGGCACTCGACGAATGGGCCGGACGGCTTAAGGACTGGGCGGCCGGTGGCGAACCGTCAGACCTGCCGAAAATCGACCCGGATACCAAGCCGGCCAAGAAGGCACGCGACGTCTTCGCCTTCTTCATCACCTCAGGCAAGGTGAATGCGCCGAACGGAGCACGGGAACTGCAGAAGCGGGTGGGCTGAAAATTCGACCCGGGCCGTCAAAAGGGCCATACGATTTCGCAGCGTGAACATGTACCCAAACGCTGCGAGATCAACCGTGACATCCATATGTGGCGGAGATCACGGGCCCGCGGTCGATTGACAGACCTGTCTGAAGACAGGAAATCATCGACCCATCAAGATGCCGAATTCGAGTCTTCTCGACCGCACCAAAAACATTCATATCTCGCTCCAGGCGGGGATGGCCGCCGGCAGCTCTTCCGCTGTCAGCCCTTCGCCCGCAATCCGCCCCGCCTCGCCATGGCGCCAGACGGCGCTTGCTGCGGCTTCGAAAGCAGGCATGCCCTGCGCGAGGTGCGCACCGACTATGCCGGCAAGGACATCGCCGGAACCCGCGGTCGCAAGCCATGGTGGAGCGTTGTCGTTGACGAGCACCCGTCCGTCCGGAGCGGCGATGACGGTATCTGCACCCTTGAGGATGACGACGGCGTTGCTGCGATTGGCAGCCTTGCGGGCGCGATCGATCTTGGAAAGGGCGCCGTCATTGGCAAGGTCAGGGAAAAGCCGCGCGAATTCGCCGTCATGCGGGGTGAGGACCAGTCGCGAACTGTCGCCCGCAAAGAAGGAGAACAGCCTTTCCGGATCGTCTCGGAAGGCGCTGATGCCGTCGGCATCCAAGACAAGCCGCCGGCCGTGTTCGGCCAGCAGGCGGACGAAACGCCGCGCCGTCTCCGCATCGCCGAAGCCGGGGCCGAGCACGAAGGTTTTCAGCCGCTCGTCCTGCAGCAGGGTTGCGAGATCCTGATCGTCATCGACCGTCTTCAACATGATGGCGGTCAGGTGCGCAGCGTTTGCCGGCACCGCTTCTTTCTGTGAGAGCAGCGTGACGAGGCCGGCGCCGGCACGAAGACCTGCCGCCGCGGAGAGCCTTGCGGCGCCCGTTGCCGGGGCCGGGCCGGAAAAAACGGCGAGATGGCCGCGGACATATTTGTGGGTCTGACCTGTCTGCCTCGGCAGGGTGAGACGCCAGACGGCGGGCGTGTTCATCCGCAGGTGCTCGCCATGCCGCGCAAGGATGCGCGCCGGGATTCCGATATCGAAGACGTCGAGCATACCGGCAAGGCCTTTGCCGGGCAGGAGAACGTGGCCGGGTTTTCTGCACATGAAGGTGACGGTCGCCGCTGCTTCGAAGGCAGCCCCTTTCACCTGCCCCGTGCGCCCATCGACGCCGGAAGGGAGATCGACGGCGAGCACGGGCACAACGGCGCGTGTTGCGGCTGCAATCACCTCTGCCACCGCGTCCGGTACGCTGCGCGACAGGCCCGCCCCGAACAGGGCATCGACGACGACATCGCCGGCATGCGGCACATAGTCGGAAAGCGGGCCTACGCTGCCTTCAAAGGCGGCGAAGGCGATGGCGGCGTCGTTCTTGAGGAGAGCCGGATCGCCAAGTGCGTGAACGATCACCACGGCGCCGGCCTCCACAAGCGCACGCGCGGCGACATAGCCGTCGCCACCGTTGTTGCCGGGACCGCAAAGCACGGCGAAACGCAACGCATCCGGGAACAGGCGCAGCGCCGCAGCGGCGACCGCCTGCCCTGCCCGCTCCATGAGACCGTAGCTCGAAAGGCCCGATGCGGCAGCGGCGCGGTCAATGTGCCCCATCTCATCGGGCGTGACGATCAGCGTTTCGATTTCCTGGTGCATACCACACCATGCCCGCAAAGGGGCAAGCGATACAAGCCCGGCGGCAAATCCGTATTTTCGATTATTTTTTAAGCATCTGCATAGTCTCTGTTCTCAAATTTGCGGCTTTCCGCGCCACTTCCTTATAGAGAGCCGCGAGCCGCTGCGAACCGCCATGGAAAGCGACAAATTTTAGGCAGATTCCACTAGCCCTTTTGCACGGAAAGCCGCATCATTGCCGCGTGATGACGAGCGGGATCAACAGAGACACGAAATTCGTCCGATCTGGCATGCATTCTGCTTCAAGTTGGCATGCTACGTGCATTGAGAGTTTGCAGCGGGCGCAAACCGCGCGCGAACGGGAGAAGCGGAGAGACATTTTCTCATGAAAAAGATCGAAGCGATCATCAAGCCCTTCAAGCTCGATGAGGTGAAGGAGGCGCTGCAGGAAGTCGGCCTGCAGGGTATCACCGTCACCGAGGCGAAGGGCTTTGGACGCCAGAAGGGGCACACGGAACTCTACCGTGGCGCCGAATATGTTGTCGACTTTCTGCCCAAGGTGAAGGTCGAGGTCGTTCTGGCGGACGAAAATGCGGAGGCCGTGATCGAGGCGATCCGCAATGCGGCGCAGACCGGCCGCATCGGCGATGGCAAGATTTTTGTCTCCAACGTCGAAGAAGTCATCCGCATCCGCACCGGCGAGACCGGCGTCGACGCCATCTGATCCCGCCTGGCCGTCCGGCCGAGGCACTCCACTCGTCATTTCACACAGGAACCAATACACATGACGACTGCCAACGAAATCCTCAAGCAAATCAAGGAAAACGACGTCAAGTTCGTCGACCTGCGCTTCACCGATCCCAAGGGTAAGCTGCACCACGTCACGATGGACGTCGGCTGCGTCGATGAAGACATGTTCGCCGATGGCGTCATGTTCGACGGTTCCTCGATCGGCGGCTGGAAGGCCATCAACGAGTCCGACATGGTGCTGATGCCCGATCCGGCAACGGTTCACGTCGACCCGTTCTTCGCGCAGTCGACCCTCGTCATCATGTGCGACATTCTCGACCCGGTCTCGGGTGAAGCCTACAATCGCGACCCGCGTGGCACGGCCAAGAAGGCGGAAGCCTACCTCAAGGCCTCGGGTATCGGCGACACCGTCTATGCCGGCCCGGAACCGGAATTCTTCGTCTTCGACGACGTCAAGTACAAGGCCGACCCATACAACACCGGCTTCAAGCTCGACTCGTCGGAACTGCCGTCCAACGACGACACCGACTACGAAACCGGCAACCTTGGCCACCGTCCGCGCGTCAAGGGCGGCTATTTCCCGGTTCCCCCGGTCGATTCGTGCCAGGACATGCGTTCCGAGATGCTGACGGTCCTCACCGAGATGGGCGTCACCGTCGAAAAGCAGCACCATGAAGTGGCTGCCGCCCAGCACGAGCTCGGCGTGAAGTTCGACACGCTCGTTCGCAGCGCCGACAAGGTGCAGATCTACAAATACGTCGTGCACCAGGTCGCCAATGCCTATGGCAAGACGGCCACCTTCATGCCGAAGCCGATCTTCGGCGACAACGGCTCGGGCATGCACGTCCACCTGTCGATCTGGAAGGACTCGAAGCCGCAGTTCGCCGGCGACGAATATGCCGGCCTGTCGGAAAGCTGCCTCTACTTCATCGGCGGCATCATCAAGCACGCCAAGTCGATCAATGCCTTCACCAACCCGACGACGAACTCCTACAAGCGTCTCGTCCCGGGTTACGAGGCCCCGGTCCTGCTCGCCTATTCGGCCCGCAACCGTTCGGCTTCGTGCCGTATTCCGTTCGGCACAGGTCCGAAGTCCAAGCGCGTCGAAATCCGCTTCCCCGACCCGCTCGGCAATCCCTATCTCGGCTTCGCCGCCATGCTGATGGCCGGCCTCGACGGCATCAAGAACAAGATCCATCCCGGCAAGGCCATGGACAAGGATCTGTACGACCTGCCGCCGAAGGAACTGAAGAAGATCCCGACGGTCTGCGGCTCGCTGCGCGAAGCGCTGGAAAGCCTCGACAAAGACCGCAAGTACCTGACGGCTGGCGGCGTGTTCGATGACGACCAGATCGACAGCTACATCGAGCTGAAGATGGTGGAAGTCATGCGCTTCGAAATGACGCCGCACCCGGTCGAATTCGACATGTATTATTCGGCCTGATCGGCACGCGAATTCCTCCCGTCTTCGGGCGGGAGGCTTTCCAAACCAATAAAAAACCCGGCCAATGGCCGGGTTTTTTATTGGTTTGCGCCTTGTCGGTCTTACTTCTGGAGGCGCTGCTTGAGGAGGTTCAGATATTCCTCGTTCGTGTCGTCGGCCATGCTGCCCGCGGCGTTGCCGGAGGCCGGTTTGCAGGCGGGTTTGTAGTCCATGGCCATGCCGGCCTTCACACAGACGCCGACCTGCCAGCCGGGCGGCAAGGCGGTGAGGTCGACGGTCTTCCACTTCGGATGGCCTGTCGTCTTCAGCTTGTCGAGACCCGCGAGGATGAGGCTCGAGAAATCCGCCACCGTCTTGCAGCTGTCGCGGTGATAGGCGTTGCGCTTGATATCGTAGTCATAGGTCATCATCACAGCCTTGACCGCGATGAGATCGACCGGCTGGTCCTGGAAGGAATAGGTGCCGGGCTCAATGCGGGTCGGGGT
This sequence comes from Shinella sp. CPCC 101442, assembly GCF_024704725.1. Classification (GTDB taxonomy): domain Bacteria; phylum Pseudomonadota; class Alphaproteobacteria; order Rhizobiales; family Rhizobiaceae; genus Shinella. Next base: position 135,017 of record NZ_JALIQS010000007.1, read on the forward strand.
GTAGGTCGCCAGCAGCGGCGCCTCGGTGATGGGAACAAGATGGAATTTCGCCCTGTCGATCGTATTGCCGGTAAAGAGCGACGCCGGCGCGCCGGCAACGTAGAAGAAGGCGTCGATCTCACCGGAGAGCAGCTTGGGCAGCGCCTCGTCCGGGTTGATATCCAGTCGCTCGCCGGCCTTCACCTGAAGGATGTCCATGATGAGCGTGGCCGTCAGGAAGGTGCCGCTGTCCTTCTTGCCGACGGCAATCTTCTTCCCGACGAGGTCCTTCATGCTGCCGATGTCCTTGCGGGCCAGCACGTGAACTTCCTCGTTGTAGAGCGGGAACATGATGCGAACGCCCTTGACCGCCTTCTGCACCTCCGGGTCGTTCGCCTCGAAGGTCTTCAGATACTCCAGCACGTCGCTCTGCACGATGCCGAACTGGGTGTTGCGGCGGTTGCGCACGCCGACGAAGTTTTCAAGCGAGCCGGCGCTTTCCACCACATTGAGGTTGAGGCCGCATTCCGCGCCGAGGGCTGCGATATCGCGGCCGATCTTGATATAGGTCCCCTGCGGGCCGCCGGTCATGATATTGCGCTCGAAGCTCTGCGCCGAGGCACCGCCAACGGAAAGCGCAAGGCCGAGCGCGGCCGCCAGAACAGATCGCTTCATCAAAAATCTCCTTCCCAGAACCGGCAAGGCGCCGGGGTGATTAGCAGTCGCTGTCGAGATCGCGCATCAGGTTGCGCAGCGCCAGCACCGGCACGCGCTTGAAAACGCCGCCGAGCGCGTTGGTAACGCATTCGCCGGACACCAGCGTGCGCTCGAGCTGATCGCGTTCCGTGCTGCTCAGACGGTCGATGCCGGGTGTGCCTTGCAGCGCCAGCGACACCAACGTGGCGTTGCGCGGGCTGCGGCCATCCGTGGGCTTTGCTCCATCGGCAGGCTTGGCATTGTCGAGCGCCGGCTTGCTGGCGCTTTCCTTCTGTTGATCGGCCTTTGCAGCACGGGCTGCGGCTTCCAGCGCCTCGATCCGTACGGCAAGTGCTATATTGCGGTCGGCCAGCGTGGCGATTTCCTTGTCTCTGGCCGCGACGATGTCGCGCAGCGCCGGAAGGTCCTTTGTGCGGAGCTGCTCTTCCGCCTGCCGGGCTTCATCGAGATCACGCCGCAGCGTAACGGCCTCCGCCGTGAGGCGGTCAGCATCGGCGCTTTGCTTCGACTTTCGTGCATTCTGCGCGTCATCGAGGGCTTTTTCCAGCCGGGCAATCCGGTCGACCTGAAGCGAAAGCTGGCGCTCGCGGTCGAGCACGGCCTCTTCCGCGCGCTTCTTCAGGGCCTCGGCATCTGCGACGAGCTGCGAAGCGAGTTGCAGATCGCTCTGGAGTTTCGGAACGACTTCCTGTGTAAGTCGGGCATTTTCAGCTATCGCGAGCGCGCCCTCGGAGGCATCCGTATTGCTTTTCAGGCTTTCCACCTGACGCTTGAGGCTGCCGTTTTGCTCGGCCAGCGCCTGTGCCTTCTGGCTGTTTTCTTCGACCTGCGCGGCGCGGGCATCAAGCTCCCTGGCAAGATCGGCGATACGCCGGTCGCGCGCTTCGATTTCTCCCGATGGCACGGCGCCGTCCATCATGCGGAACGCACCGTAGCCGGCGGCGGCGCCAAGCGCCAGGCTGACGACGACGGCGAACAGGATGCCGCCGATCCCGCCGCCACCCGAGGTCTGCCCGTTGCCGCTCCTGCCCCACTGATTGTTCATGCCATCCGATCCGCCTGAGACGCTGTTCTTCGAGGTACGCCGAAACCGCTGGAGGCGCAAGCGCCACACCCGGTGTATGAAGGACGTGTGACAGGGGTGGAACTATTGATGTTTCCCGACAATTACCCAAATATAGGGGGAAAGGTAGGTACGCCATGAAGATGCGTAACGCAAAATTTGCCATCGGCGACATTGTCCGCCACCGGGTCTTTCCCTTCCGTGGCGTGGTCTTTGACGTTGATCCCGAATTCGCCAACACGGAGGAGTGGTGGAACGCCATTCCGGCCGAAATCCGCCCGTCGAAGGATCAGCCCTTCTATCACCTGTTCGCGGAAAACGAAGACAGCGAGTATGTCGCCTATGTCTCCGAACAGAACCTCGTGGCCGACGACAGCGGCCAGCCCATTCGTCACCCGCAGGTTCGCGCGCTGATGGATGTGGAACAGGGCCACTATCGCTGGAAAGAAGAAACTGGCGTCTTTCACTGACCGGTCTTCTCAAAGCCTCGGACAACAAAAAACCCGGCCATTGGCCGGGTTTTCCATATCTGTATGAAGCTTGACGCTTACTGGCTCTTGGCAGCCTTCTGGGCGTCTTCCAGCTTCTTGCGAGCTTCCTCGGCCTTCTTCTGCATTTCTTCCTGCAGCAGGCGCTGGCGCTCTTCGAGCTTGGACTGTTCGATCGGCTCGCCGTCGAAGACGCCGGTGAAGCCTTCGAGCGACATCTTGATCGGGTTCGGCGCGCGCTGGAAGTTGATCGAGGTCAGAACCAGTTCGCCACCCTTCTTGAGGCTTGCGATCATCTGGTCGGTGAGCAGCACTTCGGCAACGCACTTGTCGGGCATGCAGATGGCGTAATCGAGCTTCAGGCCCTTGCCGCCGTCGATCTGCATCTGGATGCCCGGCGGGATGAGGCGTGCGCTCGGAACCGAAACCTGCATGATCTTGCGATTGGTCTTGCCCGTGACGGTGATGAGGCCGACGGCCGTGATGAGCTGGCCGCTGCTTGCCGTCAGCAGGTTCTGCACGATGCAGACGTCGTTGTCTTCCTGCTTGGTGCAGACCTTGAACCAGCCCTTCGGCGGAGCGGCCTCCTGGGCGAGCGATACGGAAGGAGCCGCCGCCAGGGCAACCGACGCGGCGAAAGCGGAAAGCACGGTCCGCTTGATGAGGTTCGATGTGAAGATCATGACGAGTTCGGTCTCCTGAAAATCCGGTGCCGGAGCAACGACGCTCCTCCAAGCCCCTCTGGCATTGGGTCAGTCGTGCGCTCTCCTGTCGGCGAATTGAGGCATTTGCATGACCCGCTTCGGCGACATCTGTTACAATGGGCCGCGCCGGATATCCAGCCTTTCCTTGCGAAATTCGCCCATACCGCCGATTTCCCACGCTCGCCGCACTATTGTGTCTATTGCGCGCAGTATAAAGACAAGAATCATATGGAATTGACGAGGAGACCTCCTTTGCGCCCCATCCTGACGGCCCTTGCGGCCTGCATGCTCGGCCTGCCCGTTTCGCTGGGCATGGCCGCCCCCCTGCACGGGATCGCGATGCATGGTGAGCCGGCGCTTCCGGCCGACTACAAACACTTTTCCTACGTCAATCCGGACGTGAAGAAGGGCGGACGTATCGCCTATGGCGTCGTCGGCACGTTCGACAACCTCAATCCCTTCATCCTGAAAAGCATGCGCACCACCGCACGCGGCATGTGGGACCCCGAATTCGGCAACCTCGTCTACGAATCGCTCATGGTGCGCTCGCGCGATGAGGCTTTCAGTATGTATGGCTTGCTCGCCGAGAGCGTGGAATGGGACGAGGACCGCAGCTTCATCGAGTTTCATCTCAATCCCAAAGCGCGCTGGGCGGATGGGCAGCCGGTCACGCCCGAAGACGTGATCTTTTCGTTCGAACTGCTGCGTGACAAGGGTCGGGCACCGTTCAGCACCCGCCTGAACGTGGTCGAGAAACTCGAGAAAACAGGCGAGCACAGCGTCCGCTTCACCTTCAACGACAAAAGCGACCGTGAGGCCCCCCTCCTCATCGCCTTCTCGCCGATCCTGCCCAAGCACGCGATCGATCCCGAAACCTTCGACCGGTCGTCGCTCGCCCTGCCGCTCGGCTCCGGCCCCTACAAGGTCAAGGCGGTGAAGCCGGGCGAGCGGATCGTCTACGAGCGTGATCCGAACTACTGGGGCAAGGAAACTCCCTCCAAGGTCGGTTTCGACAATTACGACGAAATCTCCGTCGAATATTTCCTGCAGGACAATTCCCTGTTCGAGGCTTTCAAGAAGGGCGTGATCGACGTCTATCAGGAAGGCAACCCGACGAAATGGACACGCAACTACGATTTTCCCGCGGTCCAGTCCGGCACCGTCATCAAGGACGCGGTGGATTCGAAACTGCCCCCCGTGATGTTCGGCTTCGTCTTCAACACGCGCCGGCCGGTCTTCCAGAATGCGGAACTGCGCAAAGCGCTCTCGCTCGCCTTCGATTTCGAATGGGTCAACCGCACGCTGTTCGAGAACGCCTATACCCGCACGGAAAGTTTCTGGCAGAATTCCGACCTCTCCTCGCTGAATACCCCTCTCGACGCACGCGAGCGTGACATCATCGGAGCGGCGGCAGACCGGATCGATCCCGCCGTAGCCGACGGAACATTCCGTTTCCCGGTGACCGACGGCTCCGGCCGCGACCGCAAGATTCTGCGTCAGGCGATGGATCATTTCGAGAAGGCCGGATATTCGATCAAAGACGGTCGCATGGTCGATGCCTTCGGCAAGCCCCTCGCCTTCGAAATCATGACGCAGAATGCCGACCAGGAGAAGCTGGCACTGGCCTATCAACGCTTCCTCGCTGCGCTCGGCGTTCGTGTGAGCCTCCGGACCGTCGATGATTCGCAATATCAGAGCCGCAGCCAGACCTTCGACTACGATGTCATCATGAAGGCCTTCCTGTCATCGTTGTCGCCCGGCCTGGAGCAGGTGCGGCGCTGGGGATCGGATGCGCGCGATCGGCAGGGCAGCGAGAACTTCGCCGGTGTCGCCGATCCCGATATCGACCGCGTCATGGCCGCCATTCTCGCTGCCCGCTCGGCGGAGGATTTCCGCTCTGCCGTGCGCCTACAGGACAGGATGCTGCTCTCCGGCAACTACGTCGTCCCGCTCTACCATCTGGGTGAGCAATGGATTGCCCGAAACAAACATATCGGGCGGCCGGAGATGACGCCGCTCTGGGGCTTCCAGCTTCCCGCATGGTGGGACGAGCGCGCGCAGTAAAGGGGCTATCCCCAGAATTGGGGTTACCTTGAGGTAACCTGTTGAAAGCTGTAGCCGGTGGGCCTATCTCGGCGGTAAGTTTGAAGTGACGGCGCAACGCCTGCACAGGATCGCGCCACAGCCGGAAATTTCCGGCCTCTCGAAAGGATATCCGGATGGAAGCCATTACGATCGATGTCGTCTCCGATGTCGTCTGCCCCTGGTGCTACCTCGGCAAGAAACGGCTCGAACAGGCAATCGAAAACGTGAAGGACGACCTTGCCGTCGCGGTGACGTTCCGTCCCTATCAGCTCAATCCCGACCTGCCGCCTGAGGGCGTCGATCACAAGAAACACCTTGCCGAAAAGCTCGGCGGCACGGACGCGGTCGACCGCGCGCACGAAATGCTGGCGGGTCTCGGCAAGGAAGACGGCATCGCCTTCGATTTTCCGGCGGTAAAAATCAGCCCGAACACGCTCGACGCGCACCGCCTGCTGCGCTGGGCGATGATCGAGGGCCCTGAGGTGCAGAGCCGCGTCGCGATTGCCCTCTTCAAGGCCTATTTCGAAGAAGGCCGCAATATCGGCGACCGGGCCGTTCTGCTCGATGTGGCCGATGCCGCCGGCATGGACCGCGCTGTCGTCACGACGCTCTTTTCCGCCGGCGCCGATGTCGATTCGGTCAAGGAAGAGATCGGCATGGCCCGCGACATGGGCGTCACGGGTGTCCCCTGCTTCATCATCGACAACAAATATGCCGTGATGGGCGCACAATCCGTGGATGTGCTGACCAACGCTTTGCGCGAGATCGCGGCGATGAAGGCGCAGGAACACGCCGGTCAGGCCTGAACCTTGCTAGCAAATTCTCCCAAAAGGCCGCCCCGTGAAAACCGGGCGGCTTTTTTGTGTCTTACTGCTTCGCCAACCCGGCAAGCTGGGTCATCACCTGTGCGGCCCCCGTGAGGCGCTTCTCCGGTGTCGGATAGTCGCGGGACAGGAACAGGCTCTGGTCCGCCCGGATTTTCACCAGCGTGCCCTGCTTGGCGATATAGCCGACCAGCGCCGCCGGATTGGGGAACTGCTTGTTGCGGAACTGTACGACGACGCCCTTCGGGCCGGCATCGAGTTTTTCCACATTGGCCACGCGGCAGAGCGACTTGATGTAGACGATCTTCAAGAGGTGCTGCACCTCGAGCGGCAACGGGCCGAAGCGGTCGATCAGTTCGGCGCCGAAGGCGTCGATATCGCCGAGTTCGGTAATCTCGCCGAGGCGGCGGTAGAGACCGAGGCGCAGATGCAGGTCCGGCACGTAGTCGTCCGGGATCATGACCGGCGTGCCGACGGAAATCTGCGGCGACCAGCCACTGTCGGCGACTTCTTCATCGCCCTTGATCTCGGCAACGGCCTCTTCCAGCATCTGCTGATAGAGCTCGAAGCCAACTTCCTTGATATGGCCGGACTGTTCCTCGCCGAGCAGGTTGCCGGCGCCGCGGATGTCGAGATCGTGGCTGGCAAGCTGGAAGCCCGCGCCAAGCGTGTCGAGCGATTGCAGCACCTTCAGCCGGCGCTCCGCCGTGCCCGTCAGCGTGCGGTTGACGGGCAGCGTCAGCAGCGCGAAGGCGCGTACCTTCGAACGCCCCACGCGGCCGCGCAACTGATAGAGCTGGGCGAGGCCGAACATGTCGGCGCGATGGATGATCATCGTGTTCGCCGTCGGCACGTCGAGACCGGATTCGACGATGGTCGTCGAGAGCAGCACGTCGTAGCGGCCTTCGTAGAAGGCGTTCATGATATCTTCGAGTTCCGTCGCCGGCATCTGGCCATGCGCGACGGCAACCTTCAGTTCGGGAACATCCTGGCGCAGGAAATCGTGGATTTCCGAGAGGTCGCTCAAACGCGGGCAGACATAGAAACTCTGGCCGCCGCGATAGTGCTCGCGCATCAGCGTCTCGCGGATGACGAGCGGGTCGAAGGGCGAGATGAACGTGCGCACCGCCATGCGGTCGACCGGCGGCGTGGTGATCAGCGAGAGCTCGCGCACGCCCGTCATGGCAAGCTGCAAGGTACGCGGGATCGGCGTCGCCGAGAGCGTCAGCACATGCACGTCGCTCTTCAGTTCTTTCAGCCGCTCCTTGTGCTTCACGCCGAAATGCTGCTCCTCGTCGATGATCAGAAGGCCGAGATTGGCGAATTTGATCGAGTTGCCGAGCAGCGCATGGGTGCCGACGACGATATCCGTCTTGCCCTCGGAAAGTTCCTTTTTCGTCAGCGCCAGTTCCTTGGTGCCGACGAGGCGGGATGCCTGCTGGACGCGAATGGGCAGGCCGCGGAAGCGCTCTGAGAATGTCTTGAAATGCTGACGGGCAAGCAGTGTCGTCGGCACGACGACGGCGACCTGTACGCCATTCATGGCGGCGATGAAGGCCCCGCGCAGCGCCACCTCCGTCTTGCCGAAGCCGACGTCGCCGCAGACGAGGCGATCCATTGGGCGGCCGGCGCCGAGATCCTCGCGCACGGCGTCAATGGCATTCGCCTGGTCGTCCGTCTCGTCATAGGGGAAGCGGGCAGCGAATTCGTCATAGATGCCATCGGGCGCCGCCAGCACCGGCGCATGGCGCACGAGGCGGGCGGCGGCGATCTGGATGAGGCCGCCGGCCATGTCGAGCAGGCGCTTCTTCAGCTTGGCCTTGCGCGCCTGCCAGGCGACGCCGCCAAGCTTGTCGAGTAGCGCATCCGTGCCCTCGCCGCCATAGCGGGTGAGCAGGTCGATGTTTTCCACCGGCAAGAAGAGCTTCGCATCGTCGGCATAGACGAGCTCAAGACAGGCATGCGGCGCGCCTGCCGCCTCGATGGTGCGCAATCCCACGAACCGGCCAATGCCGTGTTCCGCGTGAACGACGATCGATCCTTCATCAAGGCCGGCGACTTCCGTGAGGAAATCGGCCCCGCGCTTGCGCCGCTTGGAGCGCCGCACCATGCGGTCGCCTAAGATATCCTGCTCGCCGATAACGACGATATCGCCTGCCTCGAAGCCGCTTTCGAGGCTGAGAACGGCGGAACCCGCCTCACCCGGCTTCAGCTTGCGCAGGTCGCCGAACTTTTCGACGGGCACGACATTGCCGAGCCCGTGCTCGGACAGCACTTGCAACAGGCGGTCAAGCGAGCCTTCCGACCAGCCGGTGACCAGCACCTTGGCGCCCGACGCCCGCTTGTCGGCGATATGTTTGACGGCCTGATCGAAGACGTTGACGCGCGCACCCTCGGCGTCCTCGCTGCCCGACGGTCGTGCCCAGCGTATGCCTGGTCGCGCGCTGACGGTTTCGACGTGCCGCGCCTCACCTTCATGCTCGTTGAAGGGGGTCAGGCGGATGGCGTTGCGTTCGTCGAGTTCGCGGGCGAAGCGCTCGGCGTCGAGATAGAGAAGACCCGGCGGCACAGGCTTGTAGGGCGTCGATTGCGCCACCTGCCCCTTGCCGGGCGTCGCTGAGGCGAGGCGCGCATCGTAATAGTCGCGTACGAGACGGGAGCGCTCGACGGCTGCCTCACGCGCCGTATGGTCCGTGACGATACGGAAGCCCTGGAGATAGTCGAAGGCGGTTTCGAGCGCGTCGTAGAACAGCGGCAGCCAGTGCTCCATGCCGGCATAGCGCCGGCCTTCGGAGACGGCCTGGTAGAGCGCATCGTCGCGCGTCGCCGCGCCGAAGGAGGAGAGATACTGCTTGCGGAAATGCGAGATCGTCTCCGGCGTCAGCGTCACCTCGCTCATCGGGTTGAGATCGAGCGAGCGCGCCTGCCCCGTCGTACGCTGGCTGGCGGGATCGAAGGAACGGATCGATTCCAGCGTGTCGCCGAAGAAATCGAGGCGCACCGGCTCAAGGCTGCCGGGCACGAAGACGTCGAGAATGCCGCCACGCACGGCGAATTCGCCGACCTCGCGCACGGTCGCCACACGGTCGAAGCCGTTGCGCTCCAGCCGCGCGGCAATGTCGTCCATGCGGACGACATTGCCCGGCCTGGCGGAGAAGGCGAGGCTTTCAATGGTCTGGCGCGGCGCCGTCTTTTGCAGCATGGCATTGACGGTGACGAGCACGATGGCCGCATGCGGCTTCTTCTGATGCGCGATCAGCGCCGAAAGCGCGGCAAGGCGCCGCGCCGACACCTCGGCACTCGGCGAGACGCGGTCATAGGGAAGGCAGTCCCAGCCCGGCAGCGTCAGCACCGGAATGTCGGGCGCTACGAAGCCGAGCATCTGCTCCAGGTCGGAGATACGCTGGCCATCGGACAGCACATAGGCGACAGGACCGGATGTACGGGCGAGATCGGCGAGGATCAGCGGTTCGACGCCGGAGGGGACGGCGCCGATGGTCAGCGGCCGGCCGGCGGCCACGATGCGTTCGGAAGAAAAACCTGGGATCATGCGCTGGCGTCTTTGAAAAGCGGCGAGAAATCGGGGCGGTAGGCGGCGATGCGCGGGAAAAGCCCGTTCCGGAACGCGTCCGGCACCGGCATTTCGCCCGTCACCCATTTGACGAGGTCGTTGTCCTCCTCGGCCATGATGCGTTCCAGCTCGTCCAGCTCGACTTCGGAGAGCGTGGCGATTTCGGCATCGGCGAAGGAGCCGAGCACCAGGTCCATCTCGCGGATGCCGCGGTGCCAGCAGCGGAAGAGGATGCGCTTGCGGCGCGGGTCGATCTCGGCGCTCGAGCGTGTCGTTCCCGTCATGATCGTCCTGCCTTCCCTAAGATGCTGTCCGGCGCTTCTATAAACCGGCAAAAGCCGCTTGTCAGCCTTGCCAAAGGCACGTTCTCCGGCGATTTTGCCGGCCATGAGACCCGCTTTGCTCGATCCGCTCTTCGCACCGCTCTCCACGCTTCCCGGCATCGGCCCGAAGCTCGGCGAGCTTTTTGCCCGCCTGCTCGGTCAGGAGAGCATCGAGGACTGCCGGGTCATCGACCTCGTGTTCCATTTCCCGCATTCGATCGTCGACCGGCGCAACCAGCCTGGCATCGCCAACGCGCAGCAGGGCGTCATCGTCACCATCACCGGACGCATCGACCGCCACCAGCCGCCGCCGCCCGGTAAATCGAACATGCCCTACCGCGTCTTCCTGCATGACGAGACCGGGGATCTGGCGCTCACCTTCTTCCGCGCCAAAGGCAATTGGTTGGAAAAGGCGCTGCCGATCGATGAAACCGTCGTCGTCAGCGGCAAGGTGGACTGGTTCAACGGGCGCGCCTCCATGGTGCATCCGGACTACATGGCGCGGCTCAGCGAGGCGGACAACGTGCCGCTGGTCGAACCCGTGCACGGCCTTACCGCCGGTCTCACCTCCCGTGTGCTGCGCAAGGCGGTGGAGGCGGCTATCGCCCGCGTGCCGCATCTGCCGGAATGGATCGATCCGCCGCTTGTCCAGCGCCAGAGTTTTCCCTCCGCTTTCGACGCCATCCACCGCCTGCACGACCCCCGCGACGAGACCGACCTCGATGCGCAAGCCCCAGCCCGCCGCCGCCTGGCTTATGACGAGTTTCTGGCAGGCCAGATTTCGCTCGCTCTCGTGCGGCAGCGGCTGCGCAAGGTTGCCGGCCGGCCGGTCGTCGCCACCGGCGCGCTTAGTCGCCCCGTCATCGCCGCCCTGCCCTTTTCCCTCACCAATAGTCAGCAAACAGCGATTGACGAGGTGCTGAAGGACATAGCCGGCGAGCAACGCATGCTGCGCCTGCTGCAAGGCGACGTCGGTGCCGGCAAGACGGCCGTGGCGCTGATGGCGATGCTCGCCGCCGTCGAATCCGGTGGACAGGCCGTGCTGATGGCGCCGACGGAAATTCTGGCGCGGCAGCATTTCACGACCATCGCCCGCATGGCAGCGCCGGCAGGCGTCACCATCGATGTGCTGACCGGGCGTACCAAGGGTCGCGAGCGCGACGCTATCCTCGAACGCATTGCATCGGGCGAAACGCAGATCGTCATCGGCACCCATGCCCTCTTCCAGGACAATGTCGCCTACAAGGACCTGGTTCTCGCCGTGGTGGACGAGCAGCATCGCTTCGGCGTGCACCAGCGCCTGCGCCTGACGGCGAAGGGCATTTCCCCGCATATGCTGGTCATGACCGCGACGCCGATCCCGCGAACGCTGGTGCTGGCTGCTTTCGGTGACATGGATGTCTCGAAACTCACGGAGAAGCCGGCCGGACGTAAGCCGATCCAGACGGTCGTCGTGGCGCAGGAGCGCGTCGGCGAAATCGTGGATCGCCTGCGCGCAGCCCTTGCCGAAGGCAAGAAGGCTTACTGGATCTGCCCGCTTGTCGAGGAATCGGAAGAGAGCGACCTGATGTCCGTCGAGGAGCGGCATGCGACACTGGCCAGCATCTTCGGCCCGCTTGCCGGCATCGTGCACGGGCGCATGAGCGGAGCGGAAAAGGATGCCGCCATGCTCGCCTTCAAGAGTGGCGAGACGCGCCTGCTGGTGGCGACCACCGTGGTGGAGGTCGGCGTCGATGTCCCGGATGCTTCCATCATGGTGATCGAACACGCCGAGCGCTTCGGCCTTGCCCAGCTCCACCAGCTGCGCGGTCGCGTCGGGCGCGGCGAGGAAGCATCGAGCTGCGTCCTGCTCTACAAGGGACCCCTCAGCGAAAACGGCCAGGCACGGCTTTCCATCCTGCGCGAGACGGAGGACGGTTTCCGCATCGCGGAGGAGGACCTGAAATTGCGCGGTGAAGGCGAGCTTCTCGGCACCCGTCAGTCCGGCACGCCGGGCTTTCTGGTGGCAAGCCTCGAAGCGCATGGCGATCTCCTGGAAATCGCCCGCAAGGATGCCGCCTATGTGCTGGAGCGCGATCAGGAGCTGACGAGCGAACGCGGCGAAGCGATCCGTACGCTGCTCTATCTCTACCGCCGCGACGAGGCTATCCGGTTCCTGCGCGCGGGTTGAGCAATCCAGCCAGCTGTTCACCGGTTGTGCTCCGGCCCACAAAATCGTGATTTCGTCGCACGGACACGTGAAGGCATACTTCTCACCCCATCAGCGCAAAAGGAGAAATGCCATGAAGACAGTTCTCGTAGTCGCAGCGACGCTCAGCCTTACGGCATCCGCAGCTTTTGCGGATTGCGCTTGGCACAACAAGACTTCGGCAGAAGCCAAGGTCGACAAGACGATCACGACCGCAAGCGTCACCACCACTGAAAAACAGTCCCGCCTGCCGGCGAAAACCGATCAGATCGATCTGAAAACGCAGAATGACACGGCAACCGCCGAATAGGCCGTTCGCACCGTTCTGCTGTTCAAAATGAGGTAGATAGTCGATGGTCGGGCACCTTGCCCTTCCATCACACCTTTTTCTTGGCTTTTGCCTTGGTCTTGTGCTCTTCGCTCTGGATGAGCTGCAATCCGTTTTCGGGCGGCGTGACCAGACCGACGGAGATGATGAGCTTTGCGGCATCCTCCGCGCTCATATCTAGCGGCACCAGCTTTTCCCTGGGTACATAGACGAGAAAGCCGGCAGTGGGAAACGGTGTCGGCGGCAGGAAGCAGGCGACCATGTCCTTGCCCATGGACTTGAACTTCGTGGCGATTTCGCCGCGCGCATCCGTTGCCACGAAGACGATGGCCCAGAGACCCGGCCCCGGATATTCGATCATCGCCGCCTTGTTGAACGACGTGCCCTTGTCCTTCAGCACCGTCTCGAAAATCTGCTTGAGGCTCTTGTGCACCGTGCGCACGAGCGGCGTGCGATTGAACAGCGAATCGCCGAGTTCGACGATGGATCGGCCGATCAGGTTCTTGCCGAGGAAACCGACAAGCGTGATCAGCACCAGCGCGATCAGCAGGCCGAAGCCGGGAATGGCGAACTGGAGGTAGCTTTCCGGATTATAGCGCGCGGGAATGTAGGGTTTTACCCAGCTGTCCGCCCAATGGATGAAGGTCCAGGTCAGCCATATCGTGATGGCGATCGGCGCGCAGATGACGAGGCCGGTCAGGAAATTGTTGCGCAGCCGCGTCGCCAGCGACTGTCTTGGAAGAAGGTCGGTCATCGGATATCCAGCATGGGGCGAGCGTGGGAGGTCGCTCAGCCGTAGAAACCCGGATGATAGGAAACGGTTCCCCCGCCGTAAACCGGGGAAAACGCCACATGCATGAAATACTCGGGAGGCACGCCATCGAGCGTCAGCTTCGGATCCGAGACAAAGCCGAACCGGTTGTAATAGGCGGGATCGCCCAGCAGCACGCATCCGGCGGCGCCAAGCGCCTTCAGGCGTTCGAGCCCCTCGTTGATCAGCTTGCCGCCGATCCCCTCGCCCTGATGCGCGGGATCGACCGAGATCGGGCCGAGGCCGTACCAATCCGTGCTGCCATCCGAAAGCGAGACCGGCGAAAAGGCGACATGGCCGACGACGACGCCTTCTGCCTCCGCGACCAGCGAAAGAGCAAGCGCCCCGGCCGCGCGCAGGCGATCGATGATCAGATGCTCGGTGCCATCGGCGTGCGGCGCGGTCTTGAAGGCCGTTTCCGTCAGCTGCCGGATAGCATCGATATCGCCAGCGCGTTCAGGGCGAAGGATCATTCCACAGTGACCGATTTCGCGAGGTTGCGCGGCTGGTCGACGTCGGTGCCCATGAAGACAGCAGTGTGATAGGCGAGCAGCTGGATCGGCAGCGAATAGATCATCGGTGCGATGATTTCGTCGACATTGGGCAGGACGATCGTCGCCATGGTCTCCAACTTCGAGGCGGTGGCACCCTTCGCATCCGTGATGAAGATGATCCGGCCACCGCGAGCCGCTACTTCCTGCATGTTCGACACGGTCTTCTCGAAGAAACGGTCGTGCGGTGCGATGACGATGACCGGCATTTTCTCGTCGATCAGCGCGATCGGCCCGTGCTTCAACTCGCCGGCAGCATAGCCCTCGGCATGGATATAGGAGATTTCCTTGAGCTTAAGCGCGCCTTCCATGGCCAGCGGATAGCTGGTACCGCGGCCGAGATAGAGCACGTCCTTGCACTTGGAGAGATCCCGCGAGAGCTGCTCGATCGACGGCTGGATCGTGTTGAGCACGCTTGCCATGATGCGCGGCATTTCGGCGAGCTGGCGAACCAGATCCTTTTCCTCCGCCGCACTGATCGTGCCTCGCGCCCGGCCCGCGCCGATGGCAAGGGCCGCCAGAACGGTCAGCTGGCAGGTAAAGGCCTTGGTGGAGGCCACCCCGATTTCGGGGCCTGCAAGGATCGGGAAGACGGCGTCCGATTCGCGCGCGATCGTCGATTCCTTCGTGTTGACCACGGCGCCGATCTTGAGCCCGTGCTCCTTGCAATAGCGCAGCGACGCCAGCGTATCGGCGGTTTCACCGGACTGCGAGATGAACAGCGCGGCGGATGCCGGGTTCAACGGGATCTCGCGATAGCGAAACTCCGAGGCGACGTCGATTTCGACCGGCAGGCGGGCATAGCGCTCGAACCAGTATTTGCCGACGAGGCCGGCAAGATAGGCCGTTCCGCAAGCGGAAATAGCAAGGCTCGGCACCTTGGAAAAATCAATGTCGACGGCGGTGGGGCGCACGGTGTGCGTGAGGAAGTCGACATAGTGGCTGAGCGCGTGGGAAATCGCCTCCGGCTGCTCATGGATTTCCTTTTCCATGAAATGCCGGTGATTGCCCTTGTCGACGAGATAGGCGGCAGCCGAGGAAATCTGTTTCGGGCGCTCGACCCTGTTGCCGTCCAGATCGAAGACATGCGCGCCGTCGCGGCCGAGAATGGCCCAGTCGCCATCGACGAGATAGGTGATCTCGTTGGTGAAGGGCGCCAGTGCGATGGCGTCGGAGCCGAGGAACATCTCACCCTTGCCATGGCCGATGGCGAGCGGCGGACCGCTGCGGGCGGCCATGATGGTCGACGGATCGTCCTCGAAGATGACTGCGAGCGCATAGGCACCGGTGACGCGGCGCAGCATGGCATGCATGGCCTCTCGACGGCCGAGACCGTCGCGGCGCAGTTTCGCGATCAGCTGCGCGACGACTTCGGTATCGGTCTGGGTGGAGAACGTCGCACCGCTAGCAGCAAGCTCGTCCTTCAGCTCGGAAAAGTTCTCGATGATGCCATTGTGCACAACCGCAACGCCATCGACGAAATGCGGATGCGCATTGCCTTCCGTCGGCGCGCCATGCGTCGCCCAGCGGGTGTGGGCGATACCGATTGTGCCCGCGAGCGGCTCCTCGCCAAGGCGCTTCTCAAGGTTGACGAGTTTGCCCTCGGCGCGGCGCCGCGCCAGCTTTCCCTCGACGATGGTGGCTACGCCGGCAGAATCATAGCCACGATATTCGAGGCGCTTCAGGGCATCGACAAGCCGAGCCGCTACAGGCTGGTTTCCAACGATACCGACAATTCCGCACATGAGCTGCTTCCCTTTTTCGAAACGCTTCGATTTCGCTCTTTCGTAGAGTGTTTTTGCGGCAGGGCAACACGGCCGCGCTCACTTTCGATTGCAAGCGTTAATTTGGGCGCGCCCACCGAGTGCTTACTTGGCGGCCTTCTTCTTTGCATCCTTGATCGCCTGGTTGCGCTCGCGGACAAGAACGGCGCGGCCTTCCTTGTTTTCCTGGCGCGCGCGACCGAAGGCGACGGCATTGTCGGGCACGTCTGCGGTGATGACGCTGCCGGACGCGACATAGGCGCCATTGCCGACAGTGACCGGGGCAACGAGCGCGGTGTTGGAGCCGATGAAGGCATCCGCGCCGATACGCGTGACATGCTTGTTGATGCCGTCGTAGTTGCAGGTGATGGTCCCGGCGCCGACATTGGTATGAGCGCCGATGAAGGCATCGCCGATATAGCTCAAGTGGTTGACCTTCGCGCCAGCGCCGATCTCCGCCTTCTTCACTTCGGTGAAGTTTCCGACCTTCGAGCCCGCGCCGAGGTTTGCGCCGGGGCGCAGACGCGCATAGGGGCCGACCTCGGCATCTGCCGCGACATACGCCCCTTCGATATGCGAGAACGAATGGATCAGCGCACCGCTTTCAATGGTAACGTCGGGGCCGAAGACGACGTTCGGCTCGATCGTCACGTCGCGCGCGATCGTCGTGTCGAAGGAGAGAAAGACGGTTTCCGGCGCGATCATCGAGACGCCGTCGATCATCAGCTCGTGGCGGCGGCGCTGCTGCCAGAGGCGTTCGATGACGGCAAGCTCGGCGCGGGTGTTGCAGCCGGTCAGCTCCTCCTCGGGCGCCTCGACGGCAATCGCCCGACCACCCGCGGCTCTGACGACCTCGACGATGTCGGTGAGGTAATATTCACCCTTGGCGTTGTTGTTGCCGATCCGGTCGATCAGATCGAGCGCCTTGCGGCCGTCGATGGCCATCAGGCCGCCATTGCAATAGGTGATCGCACGCTCTGCCTCGCTGGCATCCTTGTGTTCGCGGATGGCCAGCAACTCGCCGTTCTCGACAAGAAGGCGGCCGTAACCCGTCGGGTCCGCGGTATGGAAACCGATGACGACGACCTCGGCACCATCTGCAAGTCCGCTACGTGCGGCGATCAGCGGCGTTTCCGTGATGAGCGGCGTGTCGCCGAAGACGACGAGCACGTCGTCATAACCCTTGGCGATCGTGTCGCGGGCGGCAAGCACGGCGTGCGCCGTGCCGAGCCGTTCTGTCTGGATGTGGACGGAACTCTGGACCGCGACGTTTCCGGCAGCCGCTTCGACCTTTTCCGCATCGCGGCCGAGCACCAGTGCGATATCGGAAATGCCGGCCTTTGCCAGCGCATCCACCACATGGGCGATCATCGGACGGTTGGCGACGGGGTGCAGCACCTTCGACTGCGAAGACTTCATGCGCGTGCTCTCGCCGGCGGCCAGGATAACGGCCAGGCAGGTGCGTTTCGTCCGGTCAGCAGTCATGGGAATCCCTCGTTCAGCCGTATTCGACGGCGTTCTTTAGCAAAAACGCAGCGGGGGACACAAAGGGATTTCTCAATTGGCGCTGCGCAGGCGGCTTTCGGTCAAAAGACCGCTTTCATCGAGGATCGGATAGGCGACGGAGACGAGATGCGCATTGACGCGTTTCAGGTCGCGCAGCATGTCGAGATGCAGAGAACTCGTCTGGAGGCTGTCGAGGCGACCGTCGCGCAGCCGCTCGAGATGGCGTTCGGAAGACTGTTTTTCCATGCGCCGCACATCCACCTTCACCTCCATGAGTTGTCGGGCAAGACCGGCATCGCGGGTGACGAAGATCGTCTGGGCGATACGCAGATTCTCGATCGTCAGATTGAAGAGGTTGGCGAGCTCCTTGTAGCCGTCTTCGGAGAATTTCAGGCCATTGACGATCTTCTTGCGCACCTGCTCCTGCAGGCCCTTTTCGATGATATCGCCGACATGTTCGAGGTTGATGGCATAGTCGATGATGACGATGGAGCGCGCCGCGCACTCGCCCGTCACGCCCTGGCGACCAAGGCGGGAAAGATAGATCTTCACCTCTTGCTGGAGGGCATCGACCTGACGCTCCAGTTCGACGATGTCCTTCATCGGTGCGAGGTTGTTGTCGTTGAAGGCTCGCATGGTGCGAATCAGCATGGACTCGATGAGGTCGCCGACGCGCAGCACCTCCCGCGTAGCCCCCGAAAGGGCCACGACCGGGCTCGAAAGCGCGGCGTCGTCAAGATATTTCGGCCCGGTCTCCGGCTGTTTTTCTTCGGGAATGAGCTTTTCCATGAGGTGCGACAGCAGGCCGGAGAGCGGCCACAGCACCAGTGCGACCACCAGGTTGAAGGCGAGATGCACATCGACCGGCAGCTTGGAGGCGGGAATGGGCAGCATTGCGAGAAGGGCCGCGACCTGCCCCGCAAAGGGGAGGACGACAAGGCACCCGACGCCACGAACCAGAAGATTGCCGAGCGTGACGCGCCGCGCCGACGCGGTGGATTTCAGCGTCGCGATGACGGGTGGAACGGCACCGCCGAGATTGGCGCCGAGCACGAGGATGACGGTCAGCGCGGGTGACAGGATGCCCATGGCCGTCAGCGACAGGATCAGCACCACCACCGCGAGGCTGGAGGAGGAAATGATGGCGAGCACCGTCGAGAAGGCGAGTGCGACCGGCCAGGCATCGTCGAGCAGTTTCAGGAAGGCGGCGAGCGCCGGCGACTGACGCATCGGCTCGGTCGCAAGGCTCAGCAGGTGCAACGACAGCAGCATGAGGCCAATGCCGACGAGTGCGGAGCCAAGCCCCTGCCGCGCCGTGGAACTGCTCGATTTGTAGAGCACCACGCCGACGAGGATGACCAGCGGCGAAACCGACTCGATGCCTGTCGCGACGAGCCAGGCCGTGACCGCCGTGCCGACATTGGCGCCGAGCAGCACGATCTGCGCCATGCGGGCGCGCACCAGATTGCGCTCGACGAAGGAGGAGACCATCAGGGCGGTAGCGGTGGAGCTCTGAAGGGCGATGGTCGCGACGAAGCCGACGAAGAAGGAGCGGAACGGCCCGCGTGTGCCGAGCGCCAGCCCGGAGCGCAATTTCACGCCGAAGGCGCGCGTCATACCATCCTTCACCTGTGCAAGGCCGAACAGGAGCAGCGCGACCGCGCCGAACAGGTTGATCATGACAACAGTCGATTCCACCGTAATATTCCTCCTGCCCCCAATGGGGACTCAAACCCGCCTCAGCCGTATCGGATCACGAACAAAGCAGGCCGCATAGGGCATTGTGACAGCAATCCATCAATAATTTCAAAAAAATTTGTTTCGTCGGCGAACAAAATTGACGGGCGTGGCGCGTTCCGCGACTGCTCTGCTTTTAGTGAAGCGCCAACGCCGTCTGCACACTTCAATTCGCGCAAACTTTCCGATAAGAGACGATCTCCGGCCGCATGGCCGCCGATATTGAGGAAATGTAGACGATGCTCGAAGCCCTGAGACGCTCCTCCCAGACCTGGGTGGCAAAAGCCCTGCTGATCGTACTGGTCGGTTCCTTCGCTGTTTGGGGTGTGTCGAGCTCACTTATGACCGGCGCGTCGAATTCCGTCGTCACGGTGGGTGACGTCAGCGTATCGCCAACGGACTTCCGCCTTGCCTATGAACGACAGCTCGCCACCCTGTCGCAGCGCTTCGGCACGCGCCTCAATGCCGAGCAGGCCCGCGCCTTCGGCGTTGAAAACCAGGTCTTTGCCGAACTCGTTGCGGGTGCGGCACTCGACCAGCTGTCGCGTGACATGAACCTCGGCCTCTCCGAGGGCCGCCTCGCGCAGCTGATCGCCGACGATCCGGCCTTCCGTGGCGTCAACGGCCAGTTCGACCGCACTGCCTTCTCCGCAGTGCTGCGCAATGCGGGCCTGCGTGAAAACGACTATATCAACAACCGCAGCCAGGTTGCTGTGCGCACGCAGATCGTCGAGGCGGTTTCCGATGGCTACAAGGCACCGGAGGCGCTGACGAACGCGCTTCGCCAGTACCGCAACGAATCCCGCACGATCGACTTCCTGCTTTTGAGCAACGCCAATATCGACCCGATCAAGACCCCGGGCGACGACGTGCTCGCGCCCTGGTTCGAACAGAACAAGGCGAAGTACCGCGCGCCGGAATACCGCAAGTTCGTCTATGTCGCGCTGGAGCCGAAGGACCTCGTGGACGTCGCGGCCATCACCGAGGACGCGGTCAAGGCCGAATTCGAGCGCCTCAAGGACAAGTATCGTACGCCGGCCACGCGCACGATCGAGCAGCTGACCTTCAAGGATCGCGCGAGCGCCGACGCCGCTGCGGCCAAGCTTGCATCCGGTACGACCTTCGACGCGCTCGTGGCCGAAGGCGGCAAGACTGCCGCTGACGTGCTGCTCGGCGATTTCACGCAGGCGAACGTTCCGGACCAGAAACTAGCCGAGCCCGCCTTCGCCGTCGTTGCCGACGGCGGCACGACGCCGGTCATCGACGGCACGTTCGGCCCGATCATCCTGCGTGTGACCAATATTCGCCCTGAAACCACCAAGTCCTATGACGAAGTGAAGGAAGAGCTGCGCAACGAGCTTGCTCTCTCGGAAGCCGCGAACGGCATTCTTGCCGTGCATGACCGTATCGAGGACAGCCGTGCCGAGGGCCTGAGCCTTGCCGAAGCCGCCGCCAAGAACAACCTCAAGGCCGTGACGGTCGATGCCGCCGATGCGCAGGGCAACGACCAGAAGGGCGACGAGATCAATGGTCTTCCGGAAGAGACCGCCCTCCTCGGCGAGGTCTTCAAGACCGACGTCGGTACGGAAACGCAGCCGATCAATGTGGGTCGTGAAGGCTACGCCTGGTTCGAAGTGCTTGACGTCGTTCCCGATCGCGACCGCACACTGGACGAAGTGCGCGACCGCGTCGCTGCCGACTGGACGGCCGAGCAGCAGCGCCAGACGCTCGCCAAGAAGGCGGCAGAACTGGCCGAGCGCGTGCGCAAGGGCGGCGATCTCGCCGCCATCGCCAGCGAGCTGGGCCTGACCGTCGAAAACAAGACGGGCCTGCACCGCGGCGCGCAGGATGCGGTGCTCAGCCCCGCAACCATCGCATCGGCTTTTGCCGGCCCGGTCGGTACGGTTGCCAACACGCCCGGCGTCGATGGCGAAGGCCAGATCCTGCTGAAGGTGACGGAAGTCAATTCCGATGCGACGACCGACGCGCTCTCCAATGACGAGCAGCAGATCGAGGCCGTCGCCCGCGCCAGCGGCGACGACATTCTCGACCAGATGGTGAGTGCGCTCCAGACGTCCTACGGCGTCTCCATCAATCGCACGCTCGCCGAGCAGAACATGACGCGATAGGGAGACGGGAGCCGCATGTCCGACCTGAAACCCTATATCGCCAAGGTTGCCGCGGGCAATGCGCTCGACCGCGAAGAGGCTCGCGGCGCCTTCGAGATCATCATGTCCGGCGCCGCCACGCCTTCGCAGATCGGCGGCTTCCTGATGGCGCTGCGCGTGCGCGGCGAGACGGTGGACGAGATCTACGGTGCCGTCGGCTCCATGCGTGCCCGCATGCTGCCCGTCAGCGTACCCGCCGATGCCATGGATATCGTCGGTACGGGTGGCGATGGTGCCGGCACCTACAATATCTCGACGCTTGCGGCGATCATCGTCGCGGGTGCGGGCGTACCGGTCGCGAAACACGGCAACCGTGCGCTCAGCTCGAAATCCGGCACGGCGGATGCGCTCTCCTGCCTCGGCGTGAAGCTCGATATCGGCCCGGCCGAAATCGCCCGCTGCGTGCACGATGCCGGCCTCGGCTTCATGTTCGCCCAATTGCACCATTCCGCCATGAAACATGTCGGCCCGTCGCGCGTTGAACTCGGCACGCGTACGATCTTCAATCTGCTCGGCCCCCTGTCCAATCCCGGCGGCGTCAAGCGCCAGCTGCTCGGCGTCTTCTCGCCACACTGGCTGGTGCCGATTGCCGAGGTGATGCGCGATCTCGGCTCCGAGAGCATCTGGGTCGTGCATGGCGAAGGCCTTGACGAGATCACCACCACCGGCACCACGAAGGTTGCAGCGCTCGAAGACGGCAAGATCCGCATCTTCGAACTCACGCCCGCCGATTTCGGCCTGCCGCAGGTGGTGCTGGACGATCTGCGTGGTGGTGACGGCGCCCACAATGCCGCCGCCCTGCTCTCCGTGCTCGGCGGCGCCCATATGCCCTACCGCGATATCTCGCTTGCGAATGCGGCGGCCTCCCTGGTGGTCGCCGGCAAGGCCGAGACGCTGAAGGACGGCATGAAGCTCGCAACCGAATCGCTCGAAAGCGGCCGTGCCCGCATTGCGCTGGAACGCCTCGTCGCGGTTTCCAACGAAGGTTCGTCGGAGTAGGATTGGCCATGACCGATATCCTGAAGAAGATCGAAACCTACAAGCTGGAAGAGATCGCCGCTGCAAAGGCGCGCGTGACGCCTGCCGAGCTTCGCGCCCGCATCCGCGACCAGGAGTCGCCGCGCGGCTTCTTCGCCAGCCTCAAGGACAAAAAGGCCGCTGGTAATTTCGGCCTGATCGCCGAAATCAAGAAGGCCAGCCCCTCCAAGGGCCTCATCCGCCCGGATTTCGATCCGCCTGCGCTGGCAAAGGCCTATGAGGCCGGTGGCGCCGCCTGCCTTTCCGTGCTCACCGATACGCCGAGCTTCCAGGGTGCGCCTGAATTCCTGACGGCTGCCCGCGAAGCGTGCGCGCTGCCGGCGCTACGCAAGGATTTCATGTTCGACAGCTACCAGGTGCTGGAAGCCCGCGCCTGGGGTGCGGACTGCATCCTCATCATCATGGCCTCGCTTAGCGACGATACGGCAAAAATGCTGGAAGACGCCGCCTTCTCGCTTGGCATGGATGTGCTGATCGAGGTGCATGACGAAGAAGAGATGGAACGGGCGCTGAAGCTCAAGTCCAAGCTCGTCGGCGTCAACAATCGCAATCTGCGCACCTTCGAGGTCGATCTCGCCGTTTCGGAAAAACTCGCCGGCATGGTCCCGGACGACCGGCTGCTCGTTGGCGAAAGCGGCATCTTCACCCATGCCGATTGCCAGCGGCTCGGCAAGGTCGACATTTCCACCTTCCTCGTCGGCGAAAGCCTGATGCGCAAGGACGACGTGACCGCAGCGACACGCGAACTCTTGACCGGCTCGGCCGGTATGCTGGCGGCGGAATGATGGCCGAAGACGGCCGCACGCTGACCCACATCGGCGCCTCCGGTGAGGCTAACATGGTCGATGTCGGCGACAAGGCCGAGACCGTGCGCATCGCTGTTGCCGAAGGTTATATCCGCATGGCGCCCGAAACGCTCGATCTCATCCTCAAGGGCGACGCCAAGAAGGGCGACGTGATCGGCACGGCGCGTCTTGCCGGCATCATGGCCGCCAAGCAGACATCGAGCCTCATCCCGCTCTGCCATCCGCTGATGCTGACCAAGGTGACGGTGGATATCCGCGAGGACCGCAACCTGCCGGGCCTTCGCATCGAAGCCATGGCAAAGCTCACGGGCCGCACCGGTGTCGAGATGGAAGCCCTGACCGCTGTCAGCGTGGCCTGCCTGACGATCTACGACATGGCCAAGGCGGCGGACCGCGAAATGGAAATCGGCGGCGTCCGTCTTGCCGAAAAATCCGGCGGCCGCTCCGGCGACTACAAGCGCAGAGATCCCTGATGTCCCTACTTCCCGTTGCCGATGCCCTCGACCGCCTGCTTTCAGCGGCCAAGCCCACGCAACGGACGGAAATGGTTTCGCTCCACAACGCGGAAGGCCGCGTGCTGGCGCAAGACGTCGCCGCCCGCCTGACCCAACCGCCCTTCGACAATTCCGCCATGGACGGCTATGCCGTCCGCCACGCCGATATCGCCGCGCTCGGCGCGATCCTCAAGGTCGTCGGCACGTCGGCTGCCGGCCATGCCTTTCAGGGAACGGCCGGCCCCGGCGAGACCGTACGCATCTTCACCGGTGCGCCCCTTCCGACCTTCGCTGATACCGTGCTCCTTCAGGAGGACGCGGAAAAGCTGAACGGGGATCGTATCCGCACCACCTTCCTCACCCCAAAGGGTCGTCACATCCGTCCGCGCGGCCAGGATTTTGCCGAGGGTGAGGTGGTGCTCAAGGCCGGCGCCGTGCTGGATGCCGGCCGCCTCACCGTCGCAGCGGCGATGAACCACGCGGAGCTGGCCGTCTATGCCCGTCCGCGCATCGCGGTGCTTGCCACGGGCGACGAACTCGTCACGCCGGGCACATCTCCGGGTGTCAGCCAGATCATCGCCTCCAACACCTACGGTGTCTCCGCCATCGCCCGCGCCGCTGGCGCCGAGATCATCGACCTCGGCATTGTCAGCGATGACAAGCAGGCGATCCTCGATGCCGTGCAGAAGGCGCTCAGTCTCGATATCGACGTGCTCGTCACACTCGGCGGCGCTTCCGTCGGCGATTTCGACCTCGTGCAGCCGGTGCTGGGCGAAGCCGGCATGGAACTGGACTTCTGGCGCATCGCCATGCGTCCCGGCAAGCCGTTGATGGTCGGCCGCCTCGGCGACGTGCAGATCGTCGGCCTTCCCGGCAATCCCGTCTCCAGCCTCGTCTGCGCGCTGCTCTTCCTGGAGCCCCTCGTGCGTCGCCTCGCGCATCTCCCGGCAAGAGACCGCCGCCGCAAGGCCATTGCTGCCGTTCCGATCAAGGAAAACGATCACCGGCAGGACTATGTCCGAGCGCGTATCACCCGCGGCACGGACGGGGAACTCCACGTTACACCCTTCGGCAAGCAGGATTCCTCGATGATGAAGATTTTTGCCGAGTCGGAAGGCCTGCTTATCCGCCCGCCGAATGCTCCCGCCATGGAGGCCGGTGCGGCCTGCGAGGTCTTGCTGGTGCGTGAACCGTCTCGCTGACATTCTCGGTCGCTCCCGCCATCGAGCCTTTTCTCCACTTCCGTTGCTAAGGAATAGCCCTTCCTTGCATTTCGGCATCGCACAGCGGCGAGACTGATATATCAGCTGGTTTGCCATTCAAAATACGACATGCCACCATGTGATATATCAACTGGAATCACCGAATGACGGAAGCGGCTGCCTCGCAGGCCCACCTCGCCTATCTCGCCCTTGAAGGCCTCATCGTCACGCTCAAGCTGAAGCCCGGTTCGCTGGTCACGGAGCGGCAGCTGATCGACCTTGCCGGGCATGGCCGCACGCCGGTGCGCGAGGCGATCCAGAAGCTGGAATGGCAGGGGTTGATCGCGGTGCGCCCTCGGGCCGGACTGCAAATCACGGCGATCCGGCCCGAGGACCATGCGCAGGTGATGGCAGCACGGCGGCAGTTGGAGCCGCTTGCCGCCGATCTCGTCGCCCGCCATGCCGGCGAGGAGCATCGCGAGCGGCTCGTCGCCTGCGCGCAGACCATGACAGCCTGCTCGATCCGCTCGGATCTCGAAGGCTTTTTTGCCGCCGACAAGCTCTTTGACGAAATCATCGAGGAAGCCTGCCCGAACCGTTTTCTGACAGGGGCGCTCGCGCCCTTGCAGACCCACGCCCGTCGTCTCTGGTTCGCACGCGCCGACAGCAGGCACATGGACCGTTCCGTGGACCTCCACGTCAAGGTCATCCGCGCGATCCGCAACGGCGATGGGCCCGCCGCTTCAGCCGCGATGAGCGACCTTCTTGACGCGCTCTCGGCCTGAAAACAGAAAAGGCGGCTCGATGGCCGCCTTTTTCTTTGAAATTTCACATCCGCTCAATCGACGAAGGCACGCTCGATGACGAATTCGCCGGGCTTGTTGTTGGAGCCCTCGACCAGGCCCGCCTCTTCCAGCAGCACCTTGGTTTCCTTCAGCATCGCCGACGAACCGCAGATCATGCCGCGATCGACCGCCGGGTCGAAATGCGGCACGCCGAGATCGGCAAACATCTTGCCGTTCCTGATGAGGTCGGTGATGCGGCCCTGGAAGGCGAAGTCCTCGCGCGTCACGGTCGCATAGTGACGCAGCTTGTTGCCGACGACTTCGGCGAGGAATTCGTGGTTGCGGATTTCCTCGACGAGGTCGAAGCCGTATTTCAGCTCCGACACTTCGCGGCAGGTGTGCGTCAGGATGACGTCGTCGAATTTTTCATAGGTCTCGGGATCGCGCATCAGGCTGGCGAAAGGCGCGATGCCGGTGCCGGTCGAGAACATGTAGAGGCGCTTGCCGGGGGTCAGCGCATCGAGAACCAGCGTACCCGTCGGCTTCTTGCGCATCAGCACGGTGTCGCCGGGCTTGATCTGCTGGAGATGCGACGTCAGCGGGCCATCCGGCACCTTGATCGAGAAGAACTCCAGTTCCTCGTCCCAGGAGGGGCTTGCGATCGAATAGGCGCGGTAGACAGGCTTGTCACCGACCATCAGGCCGATCATGGCGAATTCGCCGGAGCGGAAGCGGAAGCTTTCGGGGCGCGTCATGCGGAAGCTGAACAAGCGATCCGTATAGTGCCGCACGCTCGTCACCGTCTCGGCGAAAACGCCGGCGGGAATGGCGGGGACGAACTCTTCGGTCTTGGCAGGTGCGTTCATTTCGGGATCGATCCTGGCTGCGTCTGATAGTCTTGACGATAGGCAGATATTACATGTGGAGCGTCAAAGGAAGGTATTCCATACCAATGCGCTGATTGGCCGCGCAATAGTTTGCCGCATCCGTGCTTTTCCCGCAAAGGGCAATGCGCGTCCTTGATCTCGCACAAGATTACACCGCGATTGCGGCGTTTCGCCGGCCAATCCGGGAAAACCGGGCCTGAAATCAGGCCCGGCGGCGCCAGCTGTAGGAGCCGGCATCCTGCGAGGAACGCGCGGTCGGCTGGTAGTGGTTTTCGATGCCGGGCAGGCGGTTTTCCGCAAGCCGCTTCAGAGCCGTCGCATTGGTGACGGCAAAGCTGTCGACGCCACAGCGCAGCATCAGCGGGATCTGGTCGATCAACACGTCGCCCACCGCCCTCACCTCGCCCGCAAATTTCAACCGCGCGCGCAGCAGCGAGGCATGGCTGAAGGCACGGCCGTCATTGAAGGCCGGGAAAGCGACCGCCACCAGCGCCAGCCGGTCGAGATGGCCTTCCAGCTTGCGCACATCGTCAGCCGGGTTGATCAGCACGCCAAGACCGGTGTCATCGCCCTCGGAAACCTTCGCCAGGAAATGATCGAGGCTCAAGATCGCCTTCTCGTTCGATCCAGCCTTGGTCTCCTCGGTTTCGATGATCCAGGGATCGTCGGCCACGAAGCCGGATTCGTTCCAGATTTTTACCATGACCGTGCTCCTCAGGCTGCCGCTGCCGTCTTATCACCGTAGAGCGCATCCTTGAAGGGCTGCGGCCCGACACGGCGATAGGCGTCGAGGAAGATTTCGGAGGGATCGAGGCGCAGGCCGAGATAGGTGTCGACGATCACCTCGACCGCATCCGTCACCTTCTCCGGCTCGAAACCGCGACCGATGATTTCACCGATCGACGTGTTCTCGTCACCCGAGCCGCCGAGCGTGATCTGGTACAGTTCCTCGCCCTTCTTCTCGACACCGAGCAGGCCGATATGACCGACATGGTGGTGGCCGCAGGCATTGATGCAGCCGGAAATCTTGATCTTCAGCTCCCCGATCTCGGCCTGACGCTCCGGTGCACCGAAGCGCAGCGAAAGCTCCTGCGCGACCGGGATCGAACGGGCATTGGCCAGGGCGCAGTAGTCCAGCCCGGGACAGGCAATGATGTCGGTGATCAGCCCGGCATTGGCGGTCGCAAGACCGGCAGCGACGAGGCCGCGATAGACGGGCTCCAGATCGGCCAGCGCCACATGCGGCAGGATCAGGTTCTGCTCGTGGCTGACGCGGATTTCGTCGAAGGCATATTCTTCGGCGATATCCGCGACGGCTTCCATCTGCGCGTCGGTCGCATCGCCCGGAATGCCGCCGATCGGCTTCAGCGAGATCGTCACCATGCCATAGTCGGGGTGCTTGTGTGGCTGCACGTTCTGGTGAATCCAGCGGGCGAAATCGGCATCGGCCTTTTTCCACTGCGCAAGGTTCGCCCAACCCTCGGCGCGGGGACTAAGGTCCGGCGGGGCGAAATAGGCGGAGATGGCGGCGACGTCGCGCTCCGGCAGCTTCAGTTCCGTGTCCTTGAGGTCGGCGAACTCGACTTCCACCTGGCGCGCCAACTCCTCAGCACCCGTTTCATGCACGAGAATCTTGATGCGTGCCTTGTACTTGTTGTCGCGGCGGCCATGCAGGTTGTACACGCGCATGACGGCGGTCGTGTAGGACAGAAGATCCTCTTCCGGGAGGAAGTCACGGATCTTCTTGGCGATCATCGGCGTACGGCCCTGCCCGCCGCCGACATAGACGGCAAAGCCGATGCGGCCGTTCTCGTCCTTCTTCAGGTGCAGGCCGATATCATGCACCTGGATGGCTGCGCGGTCGCGCTCAGCGCCCGTGACGGCGATCTTGAACTTGCGCGGCAGGAAAGAGAATTCCGGGTGGACGGAGGACCACTGGCGCAGGATTTCCGCATAGGGACGCGGATCGGCGACTTCATCGGCGGCGGCGCCGGCAAAGTGGTCGGCCGTGACGTTGCGAATGCAATTGCCCGAGGTCTGCAGCGCGTGCATCTCGACGGTGGCGAGATCGGCCAGCGCGTCCGGCAACTCGGACAGTTTCGGCCAATTGTACTGGATGTTCTGGCGCGTGGTGAAATGGCCATAGCCGCGGTCGTATTTGCGGGCGATGAGCGCGAGCATGCGCATCTGGCGGCCGTTCAGCGTGCCATAGGGAATGGCGACGCGCAGCATATAGGCGTGCAGCTGCAGGTAGACGCCGTTCATCAGGCGCAGCGGCTTGAACGCATCCTCGGCCAGCTCGCCGGACAGGCGGCGGCCGACCTGATCGCGGAACTGCTCCACACGGTCGGAGACAAAGGCGTGATCGAATTCGTCATAACGATACATTGGAACTTCCTCAGGCGGCTGGGGCCGTCGCAGTCAGGCCGGTGTAACCGGCGGCATAGGGGATCGAAGGACCTTCGGCGCGGATGCGCTCGCGCATACGCAGCGGCCGCAGAACACCATCTATTTCTTCAACGTCCACGACGTTGACGTCAACCACCTTGTTGTCGGCGAAGGCCTGCTTGCCGGTGGTTTCCAGCGCATCGACGGCTTCCTTGTGGCGCGCGACGAAGGCGGCCTGCAAGGATTCGTTCCAGGTGCCGGCGGCATCCAGCCAGACGGAAATGCCGTCGGAAAGGCGGTTGGCTGTCAGAACCTTGTCGGCCATGTCATGCTCCCAATGCTGCTGTGTCGCGAACCGTCTGCCTGATGGCAAGCGGTTCGGAATGTTCGAAATTGGCGCCCGCAACGGCGTCGCCGATGATAACCATGACCGGGCCGGACAGTTCGTCGCGATGCTCGAGCCCCGGCAGATCCTTGAGCGTGCCGTGCAGCAGGCGCTTTTCGCGGCGGCTGGCATTTTCCACCACGGCGACGGTCGTTTCGTCGGGCAGGCCGGCTTCCATCAGCCTTGCTGCGACGGAAGCAGCGACCGAGCGGCCCATATAAACGGCAACGGTGGCACCGGAAATCGCAAGACGCGCCCAATCCGGCAGGACGGAACCCGTCAGGTCGTGGCCCGTCGTGAAAACGAGCGAGGAGGCAACGCCGCGCAGCGTCAGCGGCAGTTCGAAATCGGCGGCGGCGGCAAAGGCGGAGGTGATGCCCGGCACGATCTCGTAGGTTACGCCCGCCTGGCGGAGTGCCGCCATTTCCTCGCCCGCGCGGCCGTAGACAAGGGGATCGCCGGACTTGAGGCGTACGACGCGCTTTCCCGCCTTGCCGAGTTCGACGAGCAAGTCGTTGATCTCTTCCTGGGACTTGGAGTGACAGCCCTTGCGCTTGCCGACGGACAGGCGCTCGGCATCGCGGCGGCCCATGTCGACGATCGCCTGCGGCACCAGCGCATCGAAAACGATGACATCGGCCTCCATCATCACCCGCTGGGCGCGCAGCGTCAGCAGGTCTTCGGCACCCGGGCCGGCGCCAACCAGCCAGACATGGCCGGCGGCCTTGCCCTGCGAATTCAAAAGCGTGTTGGCCGAGCGGCGCGCCAGTTCGATATCGCCGTTGTTGACGGCATCGGCGACAGCGCCCTGGAAGAAGCGGCGCCAGAAGACGCGGCGGGTGACACCGCGCGGCAGAATGCGATCGACCGCGTCGCGGTAGCCGTTGGCAAGGCTGGCGAGACGGCCAAGCGACGGCGACAGGATCTGATCGACCTGCGCGCGAATCATCTGGGCCAGCACCGGGCCGGCGCCCTCCGTGCCGATGGCGACGGCGACCGGCGCGCGGTTGACGAGGGCCGGCGTGAAGAAGTCGCAGTGGTCGGGCTGGTCAACGGCGTTGACGGGGATGCGCAGCTTACGGGCAGCGGCGGAGATCGCGCGATCTGCAACTGCATCGCCCGTTGCGGCAAAAACCAGGGTGGCGTCGGCGATCGCATCCTCGGAAAACGGCGCGCGGACAAGCTCCAGCCCCTTGTCGGCGATGAAACGGGCGAAATCGGCCTCCGGCGCTTCAGCGAGAACAACGATCCGGGCATCCGTGTTGAACAGCAGGCGGGCCTTTGCAAAAGCCTCCTCCCCTTCGCCCACGACAACGACAATCCTGCCGCTGACGCGGAAGAACGCCGGGAATGTCGAAAGCTTCTGGTTTGCTGCGCTCATGGTTCGGTCCGATTGAAGTGTGCGCACTATCGCGAAAAACACCTGGAAACAAAAGAAACAGAAATTCCAATGGTCATGGAGGGGCGTATTGTTTTGCTCTGTGACCTCGCATTTTGAGCATAAGTCACCGGCCACACTTGCCTGCCCGCCCGAGCGCCCGTTAAGGATGCCGCATGATGCCAACAGGGAACCCCGCCATGGACCAGGCCGCGCTTGCCAAACGTCTGCTCGACGTGATGGAATTCGATATTCTGCCACTAACCCAAAAGGGTGTCGCCTCCGGCAACAAGATCTTCGGCGCGGCGATTCTCAACAAGTCGGACCTCTCGCTCGTTCTCGCGGAAACCAACAACGAGACGGAAAATCCGCTCTGGCATGGTGAAATTCACACGCTGAAGCGTCTCTACGAGCGCGTGGAGAAGCCAAACACCAGGGACTACGTGTTCCTGTCGACGCATGAGCCCTGCTCCATGTGCCTTTCCGCCATTACCTGGGCCGGCTTCGACAATTTCTACTATTTCTTCAGCCATGAAGATTCGCGCGACAGCTTCGCCATCCCGCACGACCTGCGGATCCTCAAGGAAGTGTTCCGGCTCGATCCCGGCGGCTATGCGAAGACCAACGCCTTCTGGCACTCCGCCGCCATCGCCGACCTGATCGCCACCGCCGACGAAGCCGCCAAAACGGACCTCAAGAAGCAGGACGCCGCAATCCGCGCCGCCTATGATGCGCTGTCGGAAAGCTATCAGGCCGGCAAGACAGACAACAACATTCCGCTGAACTGAGAAGAACCATGCAGCCGAGCCGCGACATCGAGCGCCTGATCGACATCATGGCGGCCCTGCGCCAGCCGGAAACCGGCTGCCCGTGGGACATCGTCCAGACCTTCGAGACGATCAAGCCCTACACGATCGAGGAGGCCTATGAGGTTGCCGATGCGATCGAGCGCAACGACATGGACGACCTCTGCGAGGAGCTTGGCGATCTCCTCCTGCAAGTGGTCTTCCATGCGCGTATGGCGCAAGAGCTTGGTGCGTTCGATTTCGGCAATGTCGTCGAGGCCGTCACGCGCAAAATGATCCGACGCCACCCGCATGTTTTCGCGCGCTCGGAGGCGGATACGCCGGGCGCGGTGAAGCTGCAATGGGACGCGATCAAGCAGGCGGAGAAACGCGAGCGCAAGGAACGACGCACGAAACGCGGTCTGCCGGAAGATCCGCTGCGCGGCCATCTCGGCTCGGTACAGCGCTCTTTCCCCGCTCTTGTCGAAGCACTGAAGCTTCAGGAGCGGGCGGCGACGGTCGGCTTCGACTGGTCGGAGCCCGCACCGATCCTCGACAAGATCGAGGAGGAAGTCGGTGAATTGCGTGAAGCGCTGCGCGATGGAGACCAGAAGGCCGTGGCCGACGAACTCGGCGACCTGATCTTCGCGCTGGTCAATATCGGCCGCCATGTCGGCGCCGATCCGGAAATGGCGCTGCGCGGCACGAACACGAAATTCCGCAACCGCTTCTCGCATATCGAGGACAGTCTCGCCGCCAGTGGCGAAAGCCTCGAAGCCGCGACGCTGGAGCGCATGGAAGAGCTGTGGCAGGCCGCAAAGCAGATCGAGCGCAGCCTGCATAACGTTACGTCAGAGAGCTGACGTAACGTTAGCGTTCCCATTCCTCGCGCATCGGCTTGCCGCCGATGCCGAGGCGGCGATCGAGTTCGGCGGCTTCGGTTTCCGTCAGCCGCAGTTCCAGTCGCACATTACCGTCTTCCATATCCTCGCGGACATCGACGATCGAATGATCGTAGATCCACGGCAGGAGCTGGAGCTGCATGACGGGCACGACGATGTCACGATCGACGAGCACGCCGGACAGGCGCTGGTTGATTTCGGACAGCAGCGTATCGACACCCTCGCCCGAAGTCGCGGATACGGCGACGACGTTCGGCTGCGTTTCGGCCTTCTGAACCAGCGCGTCACGCGCCTCGGGCTCCAGCCGGTCGATCTTGTTCCAGACTTCGATGATGCGTTCGGCACCGTCCTTCTCGTCGATGCCGAGATCGGTGAGGATGCGCAGCACGTCCGACGACTGCGCACCGTTGTCCGGGTCGGACATGTCACGCACGTGAAGAACGAGGTCGGCTTCCAGAACCTCTTCCAGCGTCGCGCGGAAGGCGGCGACGAGGTGGGTCGGCAGGTCGGAGATGAAGCCCACGGTGTCGGACAGGATGACGGTGCGGCCCTGCGGCAGCTTCATGCGGCGCAGCGTCGGATCGAGCGTGGCGAAGAGCATGTCTTCCGCCAGCACGCCCGCGCCGGTGATGCGGTTGAACAGCGTCGACTTGCCGGCATTGGTGTAGCCGACGAGCGCCACGATCGGGTGCGGCACCTTCTTGCGCTTGGAGCGGTGCAACTGGCGGGTACGGCGAACCTGCTCCAGCTCGCGCTCCAGCTTGACGATCTTATCCTGCAAAAGCCGGCGGTCGGCCTCGATCTGCGTTTCGCCGGGACCGCCCATGAAGCCCGCGCCACCGCGCTGGCGTTCAAGGTGGGTCCAGCTGCGCACGAGTCGGCCCTTCTGGTAGTTCAGATGCGCCAGTTCGACCTGCAGCGTGCCTTCCTTGGTGGAGGCGCGGCGGCCGAAGATTTCGAGAATGAGGCCGGTGCGGTCGATGACCTTGGCGTTCCATTCCTTCTCGAGATTACGCTGCTGCACCGGCGTCAGCGGGTGATCGACAATGACGAGACCGGCATCGTTGGCGTCGAGCGCCGCCTTGATTTCCTCGATCTTGCCGGTTCCAAGCAGCGTGCCGGGCTTCGGCTGGCTGACGGGCACGAGCATCGAGGAAACAATGGTGAGGTCGATGGCGCGCGCGAGACCGACAGCCTCTTCGAGGCGGGCCTCGTCGGAGCGCGTCACAACGGTCGGATCCGGCTTCGTGCGCCCCTTCAGGACGGGAGCGATAACGACAGCGCGCATGTCGTCCCGGCGTTTTTCGACGTCCGGGACGATGGAATCCTTGGATGAATCAGATTTTTTAATGGTCTTGGATCCTGTCAGGAGCCGCTTTCCTCGGTCTCGAACATCTGCAGCGGCTGGCCGGGCATGATGGTGGAGATCGCGTGCTTGTACACGAGCTGCGAGTGACCGTCGCGACGGAGCAGCACGCAGAAATTGTCGAAGGAAGTGACAACCCCGGTCAGCTTGACCCCGTTGATGAGAAAGATCGTGAGAGAAATCTTTTGCTTGCGAACGGTATTAAGAAAAAGATCCTGCAGGTTCTGAGAACGTTCCGCCATCGCGCCGCTTCTTTCTGATTGCCGGCCCTTCAGACCGGTTGAATGAAATAAATTGCCCCCGGGCCCGACAGCAAAGTGCCGGACCGTCGATTTTGGTATCAAATCACGGTCTTCTCCGCAACGGCGAAAAAAGCATCCCTGATTTTCTGCGCCGTCATGCCGGGATGGCCATTGGCGATGGTATGCCCGTCGATGGACACGACCGGGAGGCAGATGGTCGTGGCCCCGGTGATGAAAACCTCGCGCGCTTCAAGCATTTCCGCAACCGAAAAGCGTCGTTCTTCCACCGGAATTCCGAGTCTGCCCGCCACATCCAACACCGTGGTGCGGGTGATGCCGTTCAGGATCGCGTGGTCAGCCATGCGCGTCACCAGCGTTCCGGTCTTGTCGACGATCCACAGGTTCGTAGCACCACCTTCGGTGACGTTACCGTCCGCATCGACGAAAATCGCCTCCTGCGCACCCGCGTCCTTCGCCTGCTGGCGAGCCAGCACATTCGGAAGCAGACCTACCGTCTTGATATCCACCCTGCCCCAGCGGTTGTCCGCGACGGTCGCCGCCTTGATGCCGGCAGCATATTTCGCCGCGTTCACCGCCGGGTTCAGGTTCTTTGCGGTGACGATGAGGGAGGCCCGCACCTCCGGTGACGGGAACACATGGTCGCGCCGGGCGACGCCGCGCGACACCTGGAGATAGACCATCCCGTTGACGACCCGGTTGCGGCGCAGAACCTCGCGCATGATTGCCGTCATCGCGGCGCGCGGCATGGGTGTGCGGATGCGGATTTCAGCGAGCGAGTGATCGAGCCGGTCGAGATGGCGCGTCAGGTCGATGACAAAACCCTTCTGCACCTGGCAGACCTCGTAGACCGCGTCGGCGAAGACGAGGCCGCGATCCTCGATGGACACCGCAGCATCGGCATGGCGGACATAACGACCGTTGACATAGGCAAAGCGCGGCATGACGATCCTAGAAGTACTGAATGCTGACGCGGAAAAGCTGCTCGACATGGCGCACGGCCGCCGCCGCCGCAAAGAGCACCACCCGGTCCTTCGCCTTGATTTTGGTATTGCCGTCCGGCCGGATCACTGTCTTGTCGCGGTAAATCGCGCCGATGCGAATGCCGGGTGGCAGCTCGATTTCACGCAGCGGCTTGCCCACGAGCGGCGACGTCTCCAGCGCCTCGGCCTCGATCACTTCGGCCGAGCCCTTCTGCACCGCATAGACGGAGCGGATGCGCCCCTTTCGCACATGCTGCAGGATGCCGGAAATCGTCACGGCGCGCGGATTGATGCTTGCGTCGATGCCGAGCGTCTTGGTGAAATCCTGGTAGCTCGGATCGTTGATCAACACGAGGTTCTGCTTGCATCCGAGGCGCTTGGCCATGACGCTGCCCAGAATGTTGATCTGGTCGTTGTTGGTCAGCGCGACGATGAGGTCGGCATCCTGAATATCGGCTTGCAGGAGCATTTTCTGGTCGAGCGCCGAGCCATGCAGGACGACGGCGTTGCGCAGCTTGTCCGCCACCGCCACGGCCCGCTCCCGGTCGTTCTCGATGATTTTCAACCGGGTCTTCGGCTGGTAGTCCTCGATGGCCTTGGCAACGAAGTAACCGATATTGCCGCCACCGGCGATGACGATACGCGCCGCCTCCTGCTCTTCGTGGCCAAAGAGGGCGAGCGTGCGCCGCACATGCCCCTTGTCGCAGACCACATAGGCAAGGTCGCCGGAATGCAGTTGATCGGAAGAATTCGGTACGGAAAGCTTGCCGTTGGAAAAGATGCCCGTGACGGTCGCGTTGAGGTCCGGAAAGAGTTCGCTGAGCTGCTTCAGCGGGGTCTCGACGACGGGGCAGTCCTCCATGCACTCGATCGCCACCATGACGATGCGGTCCTCGGCAAAGCGCACGACATCCGTGGCGCCCGGGAAAGAAATGCGGCGCAACACCATCTTGCCCACCTCCACCTCCGGCGAGATGGTGACGTCGATCGGCATGTTTTCGCGCGAAAACAGGTCGGAATATTCCGGTGCCAGATAGCTCTGCGCACGGATGCGGGCGATCTTGGTCGGCACGTTGAACAGCGAATGGGCCACCTGGCAGGCGACCATGTTGATCTCGTCGAACAGCGTCACGGCGATCAGCATATCCGCCTGGTCCGCGCCGGCCTTCGCCAGCACCTCCGGATGCGCGCCATGGCCGACGATGCCGCTGACGTCGAGCGTCTCGGTGATGGCCGATATCAGCGACGGCTGCGTGTCGATGACGGAAACGTCGTTACCCTCTTCCGACAACCGCTCCGCAATACCGTAGCCGACGCGTCCCGCGCCGCAGATGATGACCTTCATGCCGCAGAATCCCTCAGTCCCCTGGCGCCTTATACGCCAAGCGACTTCAGTTTGCGATGGAGCGCGGAGCGCTCCATGCCGACAAATTCGGCCGTGCGGGAAATGTTGCCGCCGAAGCGGTTGATCTGGGCGATGAGATAATCGCGCTCGAACATTTCGCGCGCCTCGCGCAGCGGCAGCGTCATGATGTGCTGGTCGCCCTGCGTCGAGATCTTCGGCAGCATGTCGCCCACTTCCGTCGGCAGCATGTCGGCGGTGATCGCCGTATCCGGACCGTCGCTGCGAGCGAGAATCATCAGGCGCTCGATATTGTTGCGCAGCTGGCGGATGTTGCCCGGCCAGTCATGCGCCTGCAGCACGGCCAACGCGTCATCGCCGATTTTTCGCGCGCGAATACCCGCCTGTTCGCTGACCTGGCGCATGAACATGTCGACGAGGAACGGAATGTCCTCACGCCGTTCGGCAAGCGGCGGCACGCGAACCGGCACCACGGCGAGACGATGGTAGAGGTCTTCCCTGAACCCGCCCTCGGCGATCAGGCTTTCGAGATTGTAGGCAGTCGAGGAAATGATGCGCACATCCACCTTCACCCGCTTGGAGCCGCCAACCCGCTCGAACTGTTGATCCACGAGCACGCGGAGAATCTTGTTCTGTGTCTCGCGCGGCATTTCGCCGATCTCGTCGAGATAGAGGATACCGCCATGGGCCTCCTCCAGCGCGCCTGTGCGGCGGGGCTGGCCGGGCGTGCCCTCCGTGCCGAACAGCGCGACTTCCATGCGCTCGGGTGTGATCGCCGCCGCGTTCAGCACCACGAACGGGCCGCCCGATCGCGTCGACTTGCGATGGATCATACGCGCCACCAGCTCCTTGCCGGAACCGGAGGGGCCGAGGATCATGATGCGGCTGTTGGTCGGCGAGACCTTGTCGATGTTCTGGCGCAGCTGCGAAACGGCGACCGACGTGCCGATCAGCTCCGCCGGATCGCCCGACCGCTTCTTCAGCTCCGTCACTTCGCGGCGCAGCTTGGAGTTTTCCAGCGCCCGCTCGGCGATGAGAATCAGCCGGTCCGCCTTGAACGGCTTCTCGATGAAATCATAGGCGCCGCGACGGATCGCCGAAACGGCCGTCTCGATATTACCGTGGCCGGAAATCATCACGACCGGCAGATCGGGGTAGCGGCTCTTGATCTCGTCGAGCAGCGCAAGCCCGTCGAGCTTGCTGCCCTGCATCCAGATATCGAGGAAGACGAGGCGCGGTACACGGTCGCTGATCGCCGCAAGCGCGCTGTCGCTGTCATAGGCGGTGCGCGTCTCGTGCCCTTCGTCAGACAGGATGCCGGAGACGATTTCGCGGATGTCCTCTTCGTCGTCCACTACGAGAATATCAGACGCCATGGCTCATTTCCTTGCTCTTATTCTTGTCCGCATCGACGGCCGCGGTTTCCTCATAGGGCAGGATCACGCGGATCATTGCCCCCTGGCCGTTGTCGAAGTCCTGGGGTGCATCATGCAGTTCCAGCTGCCCGCCATGGTCTTCGATGATCTTCTTCACGATGGCGAGGCCAAGGCCCGTGCCCTTCTCGCGCATCGTCATGTAGGGTTCGAGAATGCGATGTCGATTTTCCGTCGGCAGGCCCTTGCCGTTATCGACGATATCGACGACGAAACGCCGGCCAACATCGTCCGCTTCGGCGCGCACGAGGATCTTTCGCTCGGTGCGCTCGGCATCCGGCGGCAGCGCTTCGATCGCCTCCACTGCGTTCTTGATGAGATTGCCGAAGGCCTGACCGAGCATACGCGCATCGAACAGCCCCGTCAGCGACACATCGCCAAGTTCCTTCAGGAAGGCGACGTGGTTGTTGCCCATCTCGCGTAGGAAAACGGCATCCTTGAGGATGTTGCGCAGGTCGGAACGCTCTTTCGTCGGCTTCGGCATGCGCGCGAAGGAGGAGAACTCGTCCACCATGCGGCCGATATCCTCGACCTGACGCACGATCGTATCCGTGCACTGATCGAAGACGGCGCGGTCTTCCTGATCGATCTGCTTGCCATAGCGACGGCGGATGCGCTCGGCGGAAAGCTGGATCGGCGTCAGCGGGTTCTTGATTTCATGGGCGATGCGGCGGGCCACATCCGCCCAGGCCGTCGAGCGTTGCGCTATGACGAGATCGGTGATGTCGTCGACGCTGACGACGAAGGATTCCTGGGCGTCCTTCTGTTCCTCGCGGATGACCTGAACATTCAGCGTCCGCTCCTTGCCGCCATGCATGATATTGATCTGCTTGCGGAATTCATTGCGATGGCGCGCGGATCCCTCGGCAAGCACGGCGGCGATTTCCGGGGCGACGCCAACGAGCGGCTCGCCGACGAGGTCGGCGGCATTGCGCCCCAGCAGGATTTCCGCCGAGAGGTTGACGATCGTGATACGCCCGTCGCCCTCGACGCCAATAACGGCCGCCGTCACGCCCGACAGCACGGCCTCGATGAAACGGCGGCGATGATCCATCTCGTCTTTCGCGTCGAGGATTTCGCCCTGCTGGGTACGAATTTCAGCGATCATCTTGTTGAAGGTGCGCGAAAGGTTACCCACGTCGCCATCCACCGCGCGCACCGGCACGGTCACGTCGAGATTGCCGGAGGCTACACTGTCGGCTGCGCCGATGAGCTGGCGGATCGGCCGCACGATGCGGTCGGCGACGGCGATGGCAGTCCAGATCGCGGCGAGCAGCACGATGAGCGCAAAGCCGAGATAGAGTACGCCGAAGGCGATCTGCAGCGATGTCCGCCCGGCTTCGAGCGCGCGGTACTCGGCCGTATTCTCTTCCATCAGCCGCATGGAGCGCATGACTTCCGGGTCCACGGTGCGGATCGTATAGAGGAAGGCGTCCGGTATGTTGTCGAGCTTGATGATAGCGCCAACGAGATTGGTCTGGCCCGGCGGGATGAGTGTCGGCTGGCCGGCGGCAGAGGCGCGCAAAGCATCTTCCGGTGCGGCCGGCAGCCGGTTTTCGGTCGGGATATTGGCCTGAAGGATCGTGGAACCGTCGGCGCGCAGCAGGAACGCGCCGAGCATGCCGCGCCCCCGTGCCTGCCGCGTCATCAGGTCCGTAAAACCGGTGCGGTCGAGACTGTAGAGCTGGCGGTTGCGGTCGAGATCGTTTGCCATCGAGGCCGTCTGGCCCTGCAGGTAGCTGGCATTCTCCAGCATATAGGCCTGCGCCACGTTCAGCGAGGAACTGACGATCGACTGCGTGCGGATGGAGAACCAGCGGTCGAGGCCGACGTCCAGTGTGATGGAGGCGAAAATGGCGACGAGCACGGCCGGCGTGATCGCGACGATCGAGAACAAGGCGACGATGCGCACATGCAGGCGCGCGGCGGCGCGGCCGCGGCTGCGGGCGCGCAGCAGCCGCAGGATTTCCCGACCGATCAGGAACATCAGGCCGACGATGAAGATGGCATTGATCGCCGCCGAGGCGATGACGACATTGGCGACCGGCTTGATCGGTGTCAGGCCGAGCAGGATGAACAGCGACAGCGTGGCGGCAACGAGGGCACCGCCAGCCAGCACCAGACCCGGCAGGGCGAAGGAAGCGCGACGGTCGGCCGACACCTTTCCCTCATTCTCGCCTGCAAGCAGGTCTATGCCCTGGTCCATCTGCCGCATCGCTTCCCCGGCCGTACGCCTCGAAAGGCGGCGGCGTTCTTCTCGTGTTTTCGGGATGGCGCCAACCGTATGGAGGACCGGTCGCGTTCGCACCCGGATCCTTGACGATCAGGCACGCGGACCTATTCGGCCGCAACCCCCTCTGTTACCCTCAAGCAACAGAATGTGGCCAAAATGCAACGCCCCCTGCCGTGAAGTCAAGCAGAGCGCGAACTTCTGTACACAGACACGCCCAGTTCGCGAATTTTCTTGCGTAGCGTGTTGCGGTTCAGGCCAAGCAGGTCGGCGGCCTTGATCTGGTTGCCGCGCGTTGCGGTCAAGGCAGCGAGAATCAGTGGATATTCCATCTCGGCCAACACCCGGTCGTAGAGCCCGGCGGGCGGCAACCCATCACCGAAGCTTGCGAAATACTGCCGCATATTCTCTTCCACCGCCTGGGAAATGGAGAGCGAGCCGCTACGCGTCACGGTCTTTTCGATCGGGCTGTCGGGAATATCCGCGCGCAATTCCGTCTCGATGATTTCGCGGGAGATCACATCCTGCGGGTAGAGCGCGGTCAGCCGCCGCACGACGTTTTCCAGTTCGCGCACATTGCCCGGCCAGGCATGCGCCTTCATCAGTTCCAGCGCCTCCTGGTCGAAGCGCTTGGCGTCGAGCCCCTCTTTTTCCGCCTGCTGCACGAAATGGCGCACGAGATCGGGAATATCCTCCGCGCGGTCGCGCAACGGCGGCAGCCGCAGCGGCACGACATTGAGTCGGTAGTAGAGGTCTTCCCGGAAAAGGCCCTGGTTGATCGACTGCTTGAGATCCTTGTTGGTCGCCGCCACGATGCGCACATCCGTGCGGATCGGCGTGCGACCGCCGACGGTGGTGTATTCGCCCTGCTGGAGAACGCGCAGAAGGCGCGTCTGCGCATCCATCGGCATGTCGCCGATTTCGTCGAGGAAGAGCGTGCCGCCCTCGGCCTGCTCGAAACGCCCGGTCGAGCGGTTCTGCGCGCCGGTAAAAGCCCCTTTCTCATGACCGAACAGTTCCGATTCGATGAGATCGCGGGGAATGGCGGCCATGTTGATGGCGACGAACGGGCCGTTGCGGCGCTTGCCGTAGTCATGCAGCGCGCGGGCGACAAGCTCCTTGCCGGTTCCCGATTCGCCGGTGATCATCAGCGTCAGGTCCGTCTGCATGAGGCGCGCCAGAACACGGTAGATTTCCTGCATGGCCGCAGAACGGCCGACGAGCGGCATTCCGTCCTGCGTATCGTCGTCGAGACGGGCGGGCTTGCGCTTCGGCTCGGACAGCGCCCGGCCGATGATGGCGATCAGTTCCGTCAGGTCGAAGGGTTTTGGAAGGTAATCGTAGGCGCCTTTTTCAGAGGCCTTGATCGCCGTCATGAAGGTGTTTTGCGCGCTCATCACGAGCACCGGCAGGTCCGGCCTGGCCTTCTTGATGCGCGGCAGCAGGTCGAAAGCGTTCTCGTCGGGCATCACGACATCGGTGACGACGATGTCGCCTTCACCGGCAGAAATCCAGCGCCACAGCGTCGCCGCATTGGAGGTGATGCGCACGTCGTAACCCGCGCGGCTCAGGGCCTGGTTGAGAACCGTGCGGATCGCGGCATCGTCATCGGCAACGAGGACTGTGGCGCCTGTCATCAGATATGTCCTTTGGTCTTGATAAAGTCGTCGTCTTCACTGACGCCGCGGGAGGCCGGCATCAGCACGCGGAAGGTGGTGCGGGAGCCCTGGCTGTCGCATTCGACAATGCCGCCGTGGCCGCCGATGATCTTCGCCACCAATGCAAGGCCGAGGCCGGAGCCATTGGTCTTCGTGGTGATGAAGGGATCGAAGAGATGCGGCAGCAGGTCGCCGGGCACGCCGGGACCATTGTCATGCACGCAGAATTCCAGCGGGAGCGAGATTTTTTCGCGCGTGCCGGCAACGGAAAGGCGAATGCCCGGCCGGTAGGCGGTCGTCAGCTGGATTTCGCCATCCGGCCGGTCGCCGATCGCCTCCGCGGCGTTCTTGATGAGGTTGAGGAAGACCTGCACAAGCTGGTCGCGGTTGGCAAAGACCGGCGGCAGCGACGGATCGTAGAGTTCCGTTATCTTGACGTTGCGGCCGAAGCCGGCTTTCGCCACCGCTTTCACATGGTCGAGCACGGCATGGATGTTCAACGGAACACGATCCACCGGGCGCTCGTCGGAAAACACCTCCATGCGATCGACCAGCGAGACGATGCGGTCAGTCTCGTCGCGGATCAGCCGCGTCAACGCGCGATCCTCGTCGAGAACGGACGTTTCCAGGAGCTGGGCCGCACCGCGAATGCCTGACAGAGGGTTCTTGATCTCATGCGCCAGCATGGAGGCCAGGCCCGTCACGGAACGGGCAGCGCCGCGATGCGTCAGTTGCCGGTCGATCTTGTCGGCCATCGACCGCTCCTGAATGACGACCACGACGGAGCCCGCCGGCTCGGTGGTCACAGGC
The DNA here is from genome assembly GCF_024704725.1 of Shinella sp. CPCC 101442. GTDB lineage: Bacteria > Pseudomonadota > Alphaproteobacteria > Rhizobiales > Rhizobiaceae > Shinella. The sequence goes on from NZ_JALIQS010000007.1 coordinate 176,976, forward strand.
GCCACGTAGATGTCGGCCAGCTTGTCCGCGCCGAGGCGCGGCGAGGACAGGTCCACCCGGTACTCGCTGACCGGCGCCCTTCGCTCGCGCACCTGCTCGATCAGTGTCAGAAGCGGACTGCCGAAGGGAATGAGCGTGGAGACCTTGTGCTTTGCCAGATGGTTGGCGCTTGCCCCGAAAAAGGATTCGGCCTCCCAGTTGGCAAAGACGACATGGCCGTCGACATCGACGAGGATGACCGGGTTCTGGATGGAGTTGAGCACGGCAAGCGCCAGGTCGGGCGCCTTCGCAGCGTTCTGATCTGCGGCCTTGTCCGTCATGCGGCCTCTCCTATCCTTGCCGCGCCTTCGCCCAAAATGGCGGACTGGAGGCGTTCAGCAACGAATGCGCTGTCGCGCGCAGTCATGATCTCCGCTTTCGCGGCGCCGGCCATACCGGCGGCGTAGCGTTCCAGATACCAGCCGACATGTTTGCGGGCGTGACGCAGGCCGCCCTCGACCCCGTAGAAATCCAGCATCATGCGGTAGTGCTCCACCGCCGTCGCCGCGACTTCCTCCGTGGAAGGGTGTGTGATCGCCCCGGCAAGAACCGCTGGATGCCACGGCCGGCCCTGCGCGGAGCGCCCGACCATCACGGCGTCGGCGCCCGAACGGCGCAGGATATCCACGGCGTCTTCGGCCGTATCGACATCGCCATTGGCGACAAGCGGGATCGACAACACATCGCGCACCGCGCGGATTGCGTCCCAATCCGCCTTGCCTTCATAAAACTGCATGCGGGTGCGCCCATGCACCGTAATCATCGCCGCACCCGCCGCCTCGGCGCGGGAGGCGATATGTGGCGCATTGAGCGAATCGTGATCCCACCCAAGCCGCATCTTCACCGTGACCGGCACCTTCACAGCCCTGACGGTCGCCTCTATGAGACCGAGCGCATGGTCGGGATCACGCATCAGCGCGGAGCCGGAATAGCCGCCGATCACCTTCTTGGCGGGGCAGCCCATATTGATGTCGATAATATCGGCGCCCTCGCCTTCGGCGATTTTTGCGGCTTCGGCCATCCAGTGCGCTTCGCGGCCTGCAAGCTGCACCATATGGGGCTCGATGCCGCAATTGCGGATGCGCGACCAGCTTTCCCGCGCATTCAACGCCAGTTCCCGGCTCGCCACCATCTCCGTCACGACGAGGCCCGCGCCAAAACGCCAGGCGAGATCGCGGAACGGCAGGTCCGTGACGCCGGACATCGGCGCGAGGACCACCCGGTTGCGTAGGGTCTGGTTGCGGATCGCCAGCGGCGCTGACAAAACGGGGATCGTCAAATGCTTATCTTTCAAGCAGGTCATATCTCTGCACTATTTTTAGCCATCATTGTCGTTCTTGCCAAGCCGCAATCACGCAGGCCTGCATTTTTCCTGACAACGCTGGAATTGCGGCATCCTTCCGGCTAAACCATCCCAAAACGCTTTGAAACGGGAGGTCGATGACCGAAATGCAGCCGGAAAACACGCTATCCTGCGGTGTGGTGATCGTTGCCGCCGGTCGTGGTGAACGGGCCGGCAGTCATGCCGAAGGCCCCAAGCAATATCGCCGCATCGGCGGAAGGCCGGTCATCTCCCATACGCTCGATCTCTTTGTCAATTGGCGGCCCGCTCGGCGTATCGTGGTCGTGATACATCCCGATGACGCCGCGCTGTTCGAGACCGCCCGCATCGCTTCCCTTCCTGCCGGCGACCGTCTGACCGTCGTACACGGCGGCGCGACACGCCAGCAATCCGTGCTCGCCGGCCTCGAAGTGCTGGCAAACGATGACATCAGCCACGTCCTCATCCAGGATGCAGTGCGCCCCTTCGTCGAACCCGCCATCCTGGAACGCATCCTCACCGCCTTCGGCCACGGTGCGCGCGCGGTCCTGCCCGCCGTCGCCGTCGCCGATACGCTCAAGCGCGCCGACGCCAATGGCAATGTCGCCGAAACCGTTTCGCGCTCTGGCCTCTTTGCCGCACAGACCCCGCAATCGTTCCACTTCGCCACCATTCTCGAAGCGCATCGTCGTGCAAGTGCCTCTGGCCGCACGGATTTTACCGACGACGCCTCGATCGCCGAATGGGCCGGCGTGCGCGTCCATCTCGTCGAGGGCAGTGCCGGTAACGTCAAGCTTACATTACAGAAGGATATCGCCATGGCCGATCAGCGCCTCTCCAACGCATTACCGGATGTGCGCACCGGCAACGGCTACGACGTGCATCAGCTCGTGGATGGCGACGGCGTCACGCTCTGTGGCCTCTTCATTCCGCATGACCAGAAACTGTCCGGCCATTCCGATGCCGACGTGGCGCTGCACGCACTCACCGACGCGCTGCTCGCCACCTGCGGCGCCGGTGATATCGGCGATCACTTCCCGCCGTCGGACATGCGGTGGAAGGGTGCCGCCTCGCGCATCTTCCTCGAACATGCAGCAAGCATCGTGCGCGCGAAGGGCGGCACGATCATGAATGCCGACGTTTCGCTGATTGCCGAGGCGCCGAAGGTCGGGCCGCACCGTGATGCGATGCGCCAGAACCTCTCGGATTTTCTCGGCATTTCCATTGACCGCTGCTCGGTCAAGGCGACGACCAACGAGAAGATCGGTTTCATCGGCCGGCGCGAGGGCATCGCCGCCATCGCTACCGCGACCGTCGTCTACAAGGGAACCGACGCATGAGTTTTTGGCCCCAGGACATCGAAGAAACCGCACGCAACCTCGTCGCCGACTTCACCGAGAAGAAACTGCTGATCGCTACCGCCGAATCCTGCACCGCAGGCCTGATTGCTGGCGTAATCACAGAAATTCCCGGCTCCTCGAATGTCTTCGACCGCGGTTTCGTCACCTATTCCAACGAGGCCAAGCGCGAAATGATCGGTGTCGCCAACGCGACGCTGAAGGCGCACGGCGCCGTCTCGCGCCCGACCGCACTGGAAATGGCGCAGGGCGCCATCGGCAATTCCGGCGCCACTATCGCGATTGCCGTGACCGGCATTGCCGGCCCGGGCGGCGGCACGGAGGAAAAACCCGTCGGCCTCGTCCACCTCGCCGCCGCGCGCACCGGTTACGAGACGCTGCATCGGGAAATGCGCTACGGCGATATCGGCCGCAGCGCCGTCAGGCTTGCGACGGTGCGCACCGCGCTGGAAATGTTGATCGAGATCGCGCGGGATTAGTTCGGGCAAAGCGAATAGATGTTCATCGCAAAATTCGCCTCGTAGAGCGCCGTATCTCCCCAGAAAGCCTGGCCTGCAGGAAAATTCTTCGCGAGGAAAGTATCGACGCTCGCCTTCTGCTTTTCGGCGAGCGCCTTGTAATCAGGTGTCTTGCGCTTTTCGCTTATACATTTCGTGAAATCCGGAATGGGGCTTGTCCGCTCCACGAAGAGCGCCTCGAAATCGCTGGAACTCAATGCCTTGCCGGTCTCGAGGGCGGCGATCTTGCGGGCCGCCGGTGCGGGCAGCACGATATCGAACGTCTCGACATGGAAAAAATCACCGAAGCGCCGGTCCTCGTCGCCAAGTTCAAACCCCTCGACCGTATAGGCCTTGCCGACGAGCTTGTAGCCACTCACCTCGAAGGCCAAACGCGCCGAGACCTTCACTTTCAGTGCCTTCTCGCGCTCCGGCTTCTGGTCCTTGAAGAGCGGCGGCTGCAGCGTCTCCGTGTCCACGATGCGCATCTCGCCGCCGACGTCGATCGCCGCCGGATCGGAGGAATAGGCATGGCGCGCGTTGTAGAAGGCCAGCATCTCCGCTTCGCGGGTGGGGAAGAAGGCGCGATCCAGATAAACAGGATTCCGTGGCAAGCCGCCATCGGTGCCCCGGATCGTCATCTTCACATCCGGCCCGATGCGATAACTTCCGGCGAGCGGCCGGTTTTGTTCATCAAAGAGAAGGATGTAGTCTCCCGGCGCCTCCTGCGCAGCCGCAGGCGTGCAGAGCAAGGCGATCAGGGCGAAGGGCGCGAACCGGGTGATCATGTCCCGGTAACGGGCTAGCCGGCGGAAAAATTCAGACGGCCGGATAGATCGCAGCGGCGCGCTTTTCGAAGGCCTCGGTGAACATGCGGAAGGCGCGGTCGAACATCGAACCCATCAGCGCACCGAGGATACGGCTTTTGAACTCGTAGTCGATGTAGAAATGCACCGAACATCCCCCGTCCGGCAGCGGCTCGAAGCGCCAGCGGTTGTCGAGATAGCGGAACGGCCCGTCGATATATTTGACGTCGATCGCGCGTTCGGCGCCGCTCAAAAGCACCTGGGTGGTAAAGGTCTCGCGGATCGCCTTGTAGCCGACCGTCATGTCCGCGACCAACAGCTCCTTGCCGTCCCGCTCCTTGCGCGAACGTACGCTCAGCCCTTCGCAGAGCGGAAGGAACTCCGGATAGCGCTCGACATCGGCAACGAGGTCGTACATCTGCTCGGGCGAGTGAGGAACCGGACGGCGGGTTTCGAACTGAGGCATGGCCGAGAGCTAATGAACCGCGGCCACTCTTGCAAGTAGGCGGTCATTGTCGTTCCGCGATTTCAACACGCAAACCGGCACGTCGCGGCCATAGGCCGCAAGATTTCGCCCGATCTGCGAGCTTGCCGTCTTCTCGAAATTCCAGACAGAAGTCAGGAACTCTCAGCTGATCCGCTCCGGCAGTTCTCCGCCATCTCCGGTCGCGTGCGGTCACGATAGCGCAATGCCCCCATCGACCGATATCCGCCGCCGGAGCAACCGTCATCGCCTTCTCCTGAAACAAAAAACCCGCCGTCGGGAGGACGGCGGGTTTAGAGGAGGTGTTTGAAAAATCTATTCCGCCGCAGCCAGAAGCTTGCGCTCGCGAGCGGCCCGGAGGCGGGCGAAGTCATCGCCGGCATGATGCGAGGAGCGCGTCAGCGGGCTCGACGAGACCATCAGGAAGCCCTTGGAATAGGCGACAGTCTCATAGGACTTGAACTCCTCCGGCGTCACGAAGCTCATGACGGCATGGTGCTTGCGCGTCGGCTGGAGGTACTGGCCGATGGTGAGGAAATCGACGTCGGCGGTGCGAAGGTCGTCCATCAGCTGGAGCACTTCGTTGCGCTCTTCACCCAGGCCCACCATGATGCCCGACTTGGTGAACATCGTCGGGTCGAGTTCCTTCACGCGCTGCAGGAGGCGCACGGAGTGGAAATAGCGCGCGCCCGGACGGACCGTCAGGTAGTTGCCCGGCACGGTTTCCATGTTGTGGTTGAAGACGTCGGGCTTGGCGGCAACGACGCGCTCCAGTGCGCCTGGCTTCTTCAGGAAGTCCGGCGTGAGGATTTCGATGGTCGTCAGCGGTGAGGCCGCGCGGATGGCCCAGATCACCTTTTCGAAATGTTCCGCGCCGCCGTCATCCAGATCGTCGCGATCCACCGAGGTGATGACGACATGGCTCAGGCCCATCTGCTTGACGGCCTTGGCGACGTTTTCGGGCTCCGCCATGTCGAGCGCATTCGGCTTGCCCGTCGCCACGTTGCAGAAGGCGCAGGCGCGGGTACAGATCTCGCCCATGATCATGAAGGTCGCGTGCTTCTTGTCCCAGCACTCGCCGATATTCGGGCAACCCGCCTCTTCGCACACCGTCACCAGCTTATGCGAGCGCACGAGATCGCGCGTCTCCTGGTAGCCCTTGGAGACCGGTGCGCGCACGCGAATCCATTCCGGCTTGCGCAGCACTTCCGTGTCCGGCCGCTTGGCCTTTTCCGGATGGCGCACCCGCTTGGCATCGGGCGAAGGATTGGTGCGGTCGAGAATGGTGACCATGTCGTTTCCACTTTCCTGGCAGGCTTTGCGCCTGTCCTGCGGACACTGAAAAGATGAGCCCGCCTCATGTGGAGGCGGGCTTTAGCACGTTCAAGCGTTCAACGCACGCCCATAGGCATCCAGCACGCTTTCCTTCAGCGTTTCGGAAATCGTCGGATGCGGGAAGATCGTGTGCATCAGCTCTTCCTCGGTCGTCTCGAGGTTCATGGCGATGACGAAACCCTGGATCAGTTCGGTCACTTCCGCACCCACGAGGTGGGCGCCGAGCAACTCGCCAGTCTTCTTGTCGAAGATCGTCTTGACGAGGCCTTGGTCTTCGCCGAGCGCGATGGCCTTGCCATTGGCGACGAAGGGAAAACGGCCGACACGGATGTCGCGGCCCTGCTCCTTGGCCTTGGCTTCCGTGAGGCCGACGGAGGCAACCTGCGGGTGGCAATAGGTGCAGCCCGGGATCTTGGACTTGTCCATCGGGTGGACGTTCGGAAGGCCGGCGATCTTCTCGATGCAGATGACGGCCTCGTGCTCGGCCTTGTGGGCGAGCATCGGGGGACCGGCGACATCGCCGATGGCGTAGATGCCCGGCACGTTGGTCTTGCCGTAGCCGTCGATGGCGATGAAGCCGCGGTCTGTCTTCACGCCGAGCGCCTCAAGGCCGATGTTTTCCACATTCGCCTGCACGCCGACGGCGGAGATCATGCGGTCGGCGGTGATCTTCTCGACCTTGCCGTCCTTCATTTCGACATGGGCCGTAATCGAGTTGGCACCCTTCTCCACCTTGGTGACCTTGGCCTCCAGATGGATCTTCATGCCCTGCTTCTCGAACTGCTTCTTGGCGAGCGCGGAGATTTCAACGTCCTCAACCGGCATCACCGTCTTCATGACTTCGACGACGGTCACGTCGACACCAAGCGTGCGGTAGAAGGACGCGAATTCGATGCCGATGGCGCCCGAGCCCATGACGAGCAGCGACTTCGGCATTTCTTCCGGCTTCATCGCCTCGAAATAGGTCCAGATCAGCTTGCCATCCGGTTCGATGCCCGGCAGTGCACGCGGACGCGCACCGGTCGCGATGACGATGTGCTTGGCCGTATAGGTGCCTTCCGGCAGAACGGTCTTCGGCAGCGGCGCCTGCGGCTGCTGGATGGCCTTCGCCGTCTTGGACACGACGATCTCACCCGGCTTGGTGATCTTCGCCTCACCCCAGATGATGTCGACCTTGTTCTTCTTCATCAGGAAGCCGACGCCGCCGTTCATGCGCTGCGCAATGCCACGCGAGCGGGCAACGATCGCCTTGAGGTCCGGCGTCACCGAGCCTTCGATCTTGATGCCGTAGTCACCCGGGTGCTGTGCGTAGTGGAAGATTTCCGCGGAGCGCAGCAGCGCCTTGGTCGGAATGCAACCCCAGTTGGAGCAGATGCCGGCGAGGTGCTCGCGCTCGACGATGGCCGTCTTCAGGCCCAACTGGGCGGCGCGGATCGCGGCAATGTAGCCGCCCGGACCCGAACCGATAACGATGACGTCGTAAGTCTGAGCCATGTCGTTTCCTGCCTTTTCTCTGGGCCGCGCGCGGATTGCTGCTGCCGCCTGTTGTCTTTTTACAATCCGAGCATCATGCGCACGACGGGCTCGAGCCCGCGGCCAATCGCCCGTGTGTTTTCAGCATCGAGGTGCACGCCATCGAGCGGCGTTGTCCTGGCGACCGACCCGGCATCGAAGAAGCCGCAACCGGTCTCATCCGCGAGGTCCGCGTAAAGTGTCGCCAGCATCGCCGACTGTTCGACGCCACCGGTATACATCGCCGAAAAGGCAACGTTCGCCGTCTCGCAGATCGGCGGCGGCGAAACGATGAGGATCTCCGGCCCGCCCTCGCCGCTGAACGACCAGGCGTGGTGACGCACCAGCTCCACCAGCCGTTCCACGCCGCGCACCGCGCCAAATGCCGTTCCGCAGATCGTCGGCTTCATGTCGTTGGCGCCGAGCAGAAGGATGACGAGGTCGATCGGATCGTGGCTGTGCAGGATCGTCGGCAGGATGCGCACGCCGTTGCGGTCGCAATCCGCCAGATGATCGTCATAGGCGGTGGTGCGGCCGTTCAGGCCCTCTGCGATGACGGTGACATCAGGTCCCAGAGCCTTTGCGAGCACGCTCGGCCAGCGATCCTCGAAGGCATGCCGGTCGAGCGTTTCCGCACTGTAACCCCAGGTCAGGCTGTCGCCGTAGCAGAGAACCGTCTTCATGGCCGCACCCCGCGTATCAGACGAGCATCCCCATCGGGCTTTCGATGTAGCGCTTAAAGGCACCGAGCAGTTCGGCACCGAGCGCTCCGTCGACGGCGCGGTGGTCGGTGGAGAGCGTGACCGTCATCGCGTTGACAATGACCATCTGGCCCTTCTTGACCACGACCCGCTCCGTGCCGGCACCAACCGCCAGGATCGTCGCGTGCGGCGGGTTGACGACGGCAGCGAAATTCGAGACGCCCATCATGCCCATGTTGGAGACCGCAGTCGTGCCGCCCTGGTATTCTTCCGGCTTCAGCTTGCGTTCCTTGGCGCGCTTGCCGAGGTCCTTCATCTCGTTGGAGATGGCAGACAGGCTCTTCAGCTCCGCCTTGCGGATGATCGGGGTGATCAGACCGCCCGGGATCGACACGGCAACACCGACATCGGCATGCTTGTGCTTCACCATATTGGTGTCGGTCCAGGAGACGTTGGCATCCGGCACATCGCGCAGGGCAAGTGCCATGGCCTTGATCACCATGTCGTTGACCGAGAGCTTGTAGGCCGGCTTGCCGTCCTTCTCCGGTGCGGAACTGTTGATCTGGGCACGCAGCGCCAGAAGCGCGTCGAGCTCGACATCGACCGAGACGTAGAAGTGCGGGATCGTCTGCTTGGATTCCTGCAGGCGCTTGGCAATGGTCTTGCGCATGCCGTCATGCGGCACGAGGTCGTAGGAACCCTGCTCGAACAGCTTGAGCACGGATTCTTCCGACATGCCCTTCGGGGCAGCGGCCGGAGCGGCCGAGGCGGCAGCAGCCGGGCCTGCGGCAGCGACGGGCTTGGCACCGCCAGAGGCGATGGCAGCCTCGACGTCCCGCTTGATCACGCGACCGTTCGGGCCGGAACCCTTGATCGACATAGCGTCGATACCGGCTTCCTTGGCGATACGACGGGCAAGTGGGGAGATACCATTGCCAACTCTATTGCCGTTGTCCAAAGTTTTCGTAGCAGCGGGAGCCGGAGCGGCAGCAGGCGGCTTTTCGGCTTCCTTCGGCACTTCCGCAGCCTTGGCTTCCGCCTTCGGCGCGGTCGAACCACCGCCACCAGCGGCGGCAGCGCCAACATCTTCGCCATCGGCGGCGAGGATGGCGATGAGGCTGTTGACCTTCACGCCTTCCGTACCGGCCGGCACGACGAGCTTGGCGACAACGCCCTCGTCGACGGCTTCGACTTCCATCGTCGCCTTGTCGGTCTCAATCTCGGCGATGACGTCACCGGATTTCACGGTGTCGCCTTCCTTGACGAGCCACTTGGCAAGATTGCCCTCTTCCATGGTGGGCGAAAGGGCCGGCATCGTGATGTTGATCGGCATACTCAACCCTCCCCTTATTTGTAGCAGACGGTTTTGACCGCCTGGACGACTTCACCGACATTCGGCAGCGCCAGCTTTTCGAGGTTCGCGGCGTAGGGCATCGGAACGTCCTTGCCCGCAATCGTCAGGATCGGCGCATCGAGATAATCGAAGGCCTGCTGCATGACGCGGGTCGCGATCTCGGTGCCGACGGAGGACTGCGGATAGCCTTCTTCCACGGTGACGAGGCGGCCGGTCTTCTTGACCGATTCGATGACGGTCGGCAGATCCATCGGGCGGATGGTGCGCAGGTCGATCAGTTCGACGTCGATGCCGTCCTTCTCGAGTTCCGCGATTGCCTTAAGGGCATAGGTCATACCGATACCGAAGGAGACGACGGTGACGTCATTGCCCTTCTTGTGGATACGCGCCTTGCCAATCGGCAGGACGAAGTCGTCCATCTTCGGCACTTCAAAACTCTGGCCGTAGAGGATTTCGTTTTCGAGGAAGATGACCGGGTTCGGATCGCGGATGGCGGCCTTCAGCAGGCCCTTCGCATCGGCGGCCGTATAGGGCATGACGACCTTGAGGCCCGGAATCTGGCTGTACCAGGCGGCATAGCACTGCGAGTGCTGGGCCGCGACGCGGGCAGCCGCGCCATTCGGGCCGCGGAAGACCATCGGCGCACCCATCTGGCCACCCGACATGTAGAGCGTCTTGGCGGCGGAGTTGATGATCTGGTCGATCGCCTGCATGGCGAAGTTGAAGGTCATGAACTCGACGATCGGCTTGAGGCCGGTCATGGCCGCACCGACACCGACGCCGGCAAAGCCGTGTTCGGTGATCGGCGTGTCGATGACGCGGCGGGCGCCGAATTCCTGGAGAAGACCCTGGGTGATCTTGTAGGCGCCCTGATATTCGGCGACCTCCTCACCCATGACGAAGACCTTGTCGTCAGCGCGCATTTCCTCGGCCATGGCGTCGCGCAGCGCTTCGCGCACCGTCGTCATCACCATTTCCGTGCCGGCCGGGATATCCGGATCGGCGGCGACTTCGCCCTTCGGCTGGGCGGGAACGGGTGCTGCGGCAGCGGCCGGAGCGGTAGCAGGCGCTTCCGCCGGCTTTTCAGCGGCGGCAGCCTTCGGCGCAGCAACGGCGTCGGCGCTTTCGCCATCCTGCAGCAGCACGGCAATCGCCGTGTTGACCTTGACGCCTTCGGTGCCGGCGGCGATCAGGATCTTGCCGATCACGCCTTCATCGACGGCTTCGACTTCCATCGTCGCCTTGTCGGTTTCGATTTCAGCGATCACGTCGCCGGACTTGACGGTGTCACCCTCGTTCTTGATCCACTTGGAGAGCGTGCCCTCTTCCATGGTCGGAGACAGGGCGGGCATGAGAATCTCGATTGGCATTGGTGTCCCTCCCCGGATTACAGCAGGATGTCGGTGTAGAGTTCGGATGCATCCGGCTCCGGATCGGCCTGCGCGAAATCGGCGCTGTCGGCGACGATGTCACGGACGTCCTTGTCGATCTGCTTGAGATCGTCTTCGGTGGCCCACTTGTTTTCCAGAAGGCGCGCGCGGACCTGCTCGATCGGGTCGTGCTCCGAGCGCATCTTCTGCACTTCATCCTTCGAGCGATACTTCGCCGGGTCGGACATGGAGTGGCCGCGATAGCGGTAGGTCTGCATTTCCAGGATGACCGGACCCTTGCCCGAGCGGCAATGTTCGACGGCCTCGTCGGCGGCGGCCTTTACCGCGCGCACATCCATGCCATCCACCTGGAAGCCGGGGATGTTGAAGGAAGCACCGCGATGGGAGAAGTCGGTCTGGGCGGAGGCTCGCGAAACGGCGGTGCCCATGGCGTAGCGGTTGTTCTCGATCACGTAGATCACCGGCAGCTTCCAGAGCGCTGCCATGTTGAAGCTTTCGTAGACCTGGCCCTGGTTGGCAGCGCCGTCGCCGAAATAGGCGAGCGAGACATTGTCGTTGCCGCGGTACTTGTTGGCGAAGGCGAGGCCCGTGCCGAGCGAGACCTGCGCGCCGACGATGCCGTGGCCGCCGTAGAAATGCTTCTCCTTGGAGAACATGTGCATGGAGCCGCCCTTGCCCTTGGAAAGGCCGCCCCGGCGTCCGGTCAGTTCCGCCATCACGCCGCGCGCATCCATACCGCAAGCGAGCATGTGGCCGTGGTCGCGATAACCGGTGATGACCTGATCGCCTTCCTTCAACGCCAGCTGCATGCCGACGACGACAGCTTCCTGACCGATGTAGAGGTGACAGAAGCCGCCGATGAAGCCCATGCCGTAGAGTTGGCCGGCCTTCTCCTCGAAACGCCGGATGAACAGCATCTCGCGATAGGCCTTGAGGTCATCTTCCCTGGAGAATTCGGCGATCGTACCGCCGGTGAAGTCTTTCTTCGCAGGCTTTGCCGCAGTCTTGCGGCTGGACGTGGACGCGGTTTTACGCGGAGCCATCGGTTCCTCCCTTGGTTGCCCTTTTGACGAAACCATAGGGAAGAATGCCCGGCGTAGCAATGCTATAAATGCATGGCTTATATTCCGCGCAAGCCGCTGATTAGTAAGGCATATTTACGATTAACAAGATTTCAGTTAATCGACTATATCAGTGGAAAATAACGATTTCGTCGGCTCTGGACATATTGAGATACGAGCGCGCCTTCTCGTCGAGCATGTCACGCTCGAGCGAACCATCACTCATCAGAGCCACTTCTTTTTCCAGGATCTGGCGCTGCCGCACGAGCACGTCCAGACGCGCCTGCCGTTCCACTCTCTGTCGCTCGAAATCCTCCATTCCGCGCAAACCGAAGTCGCCATGCACGGAATGATACCCGAAGTAGGAAAGGAATGCGACCGTAATTACCGGCAGCGTGAGCCGCCCGAATTTCCGCTTTTTATGATGTTTGGTCCACATGCACGTGCCCCGATACGCAATACGATTTCCACACTAGCGCCGAGCGGTTAACCGACCATTGACCATGATGGACCGGGCAAAGAAAAAACCCGCACCTTGCGATGCGGGTTTTGCCGTTTCGGAAAAACTGTTTTTCGATCAGCCGCGCAGGATGCCGCGGCCGGCATACTTCGCCTGCGGACCGAGCTGTTCCTCGATGCGGATCAGCTGGTTGTACTTGGCGGTACGGTCGGAGCGAGCGAGCGAGCCGGTCTTGATCTGACCGCAGTTGGTGGCGACGGCGAGGTCGGCGATCGTCGAATCCTCGGTTTCGCCGGAACGGTGCGACATGACGGCCGTATAGCTCGCCTTGTGCGCGGTCTCGACGGCGTCGAGCGTCTCGGAAAGCGAACCGATCTGGTTGACCTTGACGAGGATCGAGTTGGCGACGCCCATCTTGATGCCGTCGCGCAGGCGGGACGAGTTGGTGACGAACAGGTCGTCACCCACGAGCTGAACCTTCTTGCCGATCTTGTCGGTCAGCGACTTCCAGCCGTCCCAGTCGTCTTCCGCCATGCCGTCCTCGATCGAGAAGATCGGATACTTGCCGGCAAGCTCTGCCAGGTATTCAGCCATGGCTTCCGGTTCCAGCGTGCGGCCTTCGCCTTCAAGCACGTATTTGCCGTCCTTGAAGAATTCGGTCGAGGCGCAATCGAGCGCGATGTACATGTCCTCGCCCGGACGGTAGCCGGCCTTCTCGATCGACTTCATGATGAAGTCGAGGGCAGCCGGAGCCGAAGCGAGGCCCGGCGCGAAGCCGCCTTCGTCACCGACATTGGTGTTGTGGCCGTCGGCAGCAAGCTGCTTCTTCAGTGTATGGAAGACTTCCGAGCCCATGCGCACGGCGTCGCGGATGTTGTCGGCGCCAACAGGAACGATCATGAATTCTTGGAAGTCGATCGGATTGTCGGCATGCGCGCCGCCATTGATGATGTTCATCATCGGCACCGGCAGGATACGGGCGTTCGGGCCGCCGACATAGCGGTAGAGCGGCAGGTTGGCGGCCTCAGAGGCGGCCTTGGCGACGGCGAGCGAAACGCCGAGGATGGCGTTGGCGCCGAGGCGTGCCTTGTTCGGCGTACCGTCGAGTTCGATCATCGTCTGGTCGACGGCGATCTGGTCTTCGGCCTCGAGGCCGCCGATCGCTTCGAAGATTTCGCCGTTGACGGCGGCGACGGCATTTTCGACACCCTTGCCGAGGTAGCGCTTGCCACCGTCGCGAAGTTCGACGGCTTCGTGCGCGCCGGTCGATGCACCCGACGGAACGGCCGCGCGGCCGAAGCTGCCATCCTCGAGGTGCACGTCCACTTCAACGGTGGGGTTGCCGCGGCTGTCGAGAATCTCGCGGCCGATGATGTCGATGATAGCAGTCATGGATATCGTCCTGGTTCGGGGTTTATTAATCGATTAAAATCCACTTTTAATCGAGGATGCAGAAATTACAATGGCGTTTGCGCCCAAGAAAAAACGGATGACACGGGATCGTGTCATCCGTTTGAAGTGTCTCACGCCTTGGCGATGTCGTCGAAGGCCACCAGCTTTTCCAGAAGCCGCGGCATGTCTTTCAGATGCACCATGTTCGGGCCGTCAGAGGGCGCATTGTCGGGATCCTCATGCGTCTCGACGAAGAGGCCGGCGATACCGACCGCAATCGCGGCACGCGACAGCGTCTCGACGAATTTCCGGTCGCCACCCGACGAACCGCCCTGCCCGCCCGGCTGCTGCACGGAATGGGTCGCGTCGAACACGACGGGCGCGCCGAGCGAGGCCATGATCGGCAGCGAGCGCATGTCGGAGACGAGCGTGTTGTAGCCGAAGGAGGCGCCGCGCTCGCAGAGCATGACATTCGGGTTGCCGCTCTCGGTGAATTTCGCGAGCACGTTCTTCATGTCCCAGGGAGCGAGAAACTGGCCCTTCTTGACGTTGATGACGCGGCCGGTCTTGGCGGCGGCGACCAGCAGATCGGTCTGGCGCGACAGGAAGGCGGGGATCTGCAACATATCGACGGTCTTCGCGACGATCGCGCACTGCTCTTCCGTATGGATGTCCGTCACGACGGGAAAGCCGAAATCCTTCTTGAGGTCGGCGAAGATTTCCAGTGCCTTGTCGAGCCCGATGCCGCGCTTGCCGGAAAGCGAGGTGCGGTTCGCCTTGTCGAAGGAGGATTTGTAGACGAGGCCAATGCCGAGTTTGTCGGTCATTTCGACGAGCGCGCCGGCCATCATATAGGCATGGTCGCGGCTTTCCATCTGGCAGGGGCCGGCAATCAGCGAAAAGCGCGCGGCCTGCGAAAAGGTGACCTTCTTCGGCCCTTCGCCGACGATGACGGTCGAGTTTGTTTGCATTTTATTCTCCGAAGACAAAATGGACGCCCTGACCGGGCGCCGGCGGCACCACGATACGGTTGTCGCGTATCTGTAACATGACACCACGCTGCGTAAGTACGCGCTGACAGGCTTCGAGGCTGGCAACCTTGAAGACGACCGCCCGCCCCTTCAAGCCACGGTCCGCTCCGGATGTCGGCGCAATACCGTAGAAACCTTCAAGCCCGGCATCGTTCAGAACGGTGATGCGGCCACGCGGCGTATCCACGGACATGCCGAAGGACAATGCCTCGACCTCGCGCTCATCCGCCGCTTCCTGCACCAGATACTGAAAATCCGTAGGGTTTTGCTCGGACAAAACGACCTCGCCAAGAGCAACAACGCCGTTCTCGTGCTCTTCCAGCGCCTTGCGGTCGGAGGGCAGCGGCAGGACGCGTTGCGAGGCGAAGAAAAAGAAATCGGGGCTGCGCAGATCCGCGGCAAAGGCGAGCCGGAAGCTGCCGGTGGCCGACGTGCCGTCGGGCAGCAGCATGTCGCGGGAAAACTCAAGGACCGAGCCGCCGGAAAGCCCGGCCGCTCCATAGCGCCTGTCATCGTCCCGCGCGTCCGACGTTGCCATGGCGATGCCGGAAAAACCTTCGAGACCGCGACGAAAGCGGAAGGCCTGGTCCCTTGCGACGAAAGCATTGCCGTCGCGCGCCGCTTCCTCGCATTCCTCGCGGTTGGCAATGCCGAGTGGTTCCAGGTAGCTGCCATCGGAGAGGAAGACGCAACAGTTCTCCGTGCCGAAGGGATGGCGGGCGTCCTTGGCGACGGTAAACCCCAGCGCGGTCAGACGGTCGCGCGCGACACCGAGATCGGACACCGGCAGCACCAGATGGTCTATCGGGCGGGGCGTTCTCGAACTCACGGTCATGGCTAAAAATCCGCTCGTGTTTCAGGCGCCCCGTGCTTTGCATGCTTTGCGCCTGCAATGCAAGCGCGCAAGGCGCGCATCGGGAACGGAAGGAACTTTTCCGCTTGCCGGCCATTGCTGGGGATCATCTCACCCGGAGTTCTGCCATCGCTCAATCCCAGGACATCACCCGCCAGCGCCCCTTGCACGAATCCCGACCCCTTTGGGCAGACTCACCGCGCCTCTCCGTACGCCTGCATCCAAAACCCTCTCAGCGGGACTATGACGTCATCATCGTCGGCGCCGGCATTTCCGGCGCGCTGATGGCGCACGCTCTGGCAGATGGAAAGCGCCGCGTGCTCGTCATCGATCGTCGCAAGCCCGTTCATGGCAGCACGCTTGCCAGTACCGCCATGATCCAGCACGAAATCGATATCCCCCTGCACAAGCTCACCGAAATGATCGGCGAAGCTGACGCCCAGCGTGCCTGGCGTCGGTCCGCCCGTGCCGTCGAGCAGCTTACGCAGATCGTTGCCGATCTTGACCTGTCCTGCGGCTTCGAGCGCAAGAAGACCCTCTTCCTTGCAGGCGGCGCCTATGGACAGCGAGCGCTGCGCAAGGAGGTCGAAAACCGAAAAACTGCCGGCATAGAGGCTGATTTCCTGGACACGGCGACTCTCGCCGAGCGTTTCGCCATAGAACGTACCGGCGCCATCCTCAGCGACATCTCCGCATCCGCCAATCCCGCCCAGATGGCCGCGGGGATCCTGCGCGCGGCAATGGCGCGCGGCGTCGAAATGGTCAGCCCGCTCGAGATCACCGATGTGCGTGCGACAGCTGACGGTGTTTTCCTCGCGACATCGGAGGGTGAAATTCTCTCATCGGCGTATGCCGTTTTCTGCTCCGGCTATGAATTCCTGGAGGCCGTGGCGGACAGGAACCATGCCATCGTCTCCACATGGGCGCTCGCCACGCCGCCGGGCACCAGACTGCCGGGCTGGCTGAAAGACTGCATCGTCTGGGAGGGTGCCGATCCCTATCTCTACCTGCGCCGCTCTCGGGACGGTCGATTGATCGTCGGCGGCGAAGACGAGGACAGCGAAGACGCCTATGGCTCACGGACAAAGCTGAAGCGAAAGGCAAAGATCATCCGCCGCAAGGCCGAAGCGCTGCTCGGCATCACGCTGCCGGAGCCGGATCACGTCTGGGCAGCGCCCTTTGGCGTCACCCGTACCGGTCTGCCGCTGATCGGCCGTGTTCCAAGCCTTCCGAATGTCTTTGCCGTCATGGGCTTCGGCGGCAACGGCATCACCTTCAGCCAGATCGCCGCCGAAATCGTCTCCTCTGATATTGCCGGCCACGGCGATGGCGATGCGGAGCTTTTCGCCTTCGAAAAACCGTGACGAAACGCCATCCGGCGGCGGCGATATTCCCCTTCCGTTGAATGGCAGCACAGGACAAGGCGCGCTATGCTCGGGCACCTGCAATCCTCAGGAAAACCATGCTGCTCGCCATCCTCTCCGATATTCACGGCAACCGCGAAGCCTTCGAAGCCGTGCTGGCGGCGGCACGGGCGGCAGGTGCGGCGCGTTTCGTCGTGCTCGGCGATATCGTCGGCTACGGCGCCGACCCGGAATGGTGTGCGGAAAGAACGAGAGCACTTGCGCAGGACGGTGCCATCGTATTGCGCGGCAACCATGATGACGCCGTCGGCAACCCTAACGTAACGATGAACTCTACGGCGACGATGGCGCTGGAATGGACCCGCCGGCAGCTCGGCAGCGACACGCGTGCCTTTCTCGCTGCCCTGCCCTTGAAGGCGCGCGAGGGCGATTGCTTCTTCGTGCATGCCGATGCCAGCGTGCCGTCCGACTGGAACTACGTGCTGGACGCCAGCGATGCCGGCCAGCACTTGGACGCCTGCGAGGCGCGCATCAGCTTCTGCGGCCATGTTCACAAGCCTGCGCTCTACTGCGCCGCCCCCGGCGGCAAGGTCACGCATTTCTGCCCCGTCGCCGCAACGCCCGTGCCGCTTCTGCCGCAGCGCCGCTGGCTGGCCGTCATGGGCGCCGTCGGCCAGCCGCGCGACGGCAATCCCTGCGCCGCCTTCGCGCTCTACGACACGGATAGTGCGGAACTGCGCTTCCTGCGCACCGCCTATGATGTAGAGACCGCAGCCGGAAAGATTCGCACAGCCGGTCTGCCGCTCTCGCTCGCCGACCGACTTTTCGAGGGACGCTGATGGTAAGGGCGCGGTTGAAACCCGGCGACGAGATCGACGGTTTTGTTGTCGAGGCTCTTGCGCACAATGGCGGCATGGCGCGAATCTGGAAGGTCTCGCGGCCGGATATCGCCTACCCCATCCTCATGAAGGTACCGGTCCTCGGCGAAGGCGACGATCCCGCCGCTATTGTCGGTTTCGAGATGGAACAGATGATCCTGCCGCGCCTTTCCGGCCCGCATGTGCCGCGTTTCGTCGCCAACGGCGATTTCGCGACACTTCCCTATATCGTCATGGAACGCCTGCCCGGCACCTCGCTCTATCCGCTGCTGGAACGCCTGCCGCTGCCGCCGGAAGAGGTCGCCGCCATCGGCGCGCAGGTCGCGGCCGCACTCGATTCGCTGCATAGGCAGAACGTCGTGCATCTCGACCTCAAACCTTCCAATGTCATGTTCCGCGAAAGCGGCGAGGCGGTCCTCATCGACTATGGGCTCGCCCGCCATATCCATCTGCCCGACCTGATGGACGAGCAGTTTCGCCTGCCCTATGGCACCGCGCCCTACATGGCGCCCGAGCAGGTGCTCGGCACGCGCAGCGATTTCCGAAGTGACCTTTTCGCGCTCGGCGTCATGCTGTATTTCTTTGCGACCGGCGAGCGCCCCTTTGGCGATCCGCAGCGACTGAAGGGCCTGAAACGCCGGCTCTGGCGCGACCCGTTGCCGCCACGCGCCCGCAACACGTCAATCCCCCCGGCCCTGCAGGAAATCATCCTGCGCTGCCTTGAAGTGAACCCCGCCTGGCGCTATCCGAGTGCCGCCCAGCTCGCTCTCGACCTGCAGGATCTTTCATCCGTCAAGCTCACCGCGCGGGCGGAGAAGATCAAGCGTGATCCGCTCGGCACGGTGCTGCGTCGCCGCTTCAATCCCGTACCGATCGAGACCGTGAAGCCGCAGACAGCGGAGACACAGCTCTCCAATGCCCCGATCGTCGCGGTCGCGATCGACCTTGCAGGCGGCACGCCCGAGCTTGCCGAGGCGAAGCGTCGAACGGTCGCGCGCATCATCGAAAACACGCCGGATGCCCGCATCGCCTGCCTCAACGTCCTGAAGATCAACCGCATCGCCATCGATACCTCGCTCGATGAGGAAGGTCGCAACAAGCATGTGATGCGGCTGGTCGAACTGCGCACCTGGTCCACAGGCCTGCCGACACCCGGCGGCGGCATCACCTTCCACGTGCTGGAGGCCGTCTCGCCGGCCGATGCGATCCTTGCCTATGCCCGCGAGAACCATGTCGACCATATCGTGATGGGCGCGCGGGCCGAATCGGCCATGCGCTCGATGCTCGGCAGCGTGTCCGGCGAGGTGGCCGCGCACGCGCCCTGCACCGTCACCGTCGTGCGCAACCGCCAGCGCCCCGGATGATCAGGAGCGGAAACGCTTGCGGTACTCCCCCGGGGTCAGCCCGACAATGCGCGCGAAAACTTTGCGGAAGGCACCGGGATCGTTGTAACCCACATCCAGGGCGACGATATCGACGGAGCGCGCCGTGAACTGCAACAGTTCCTGTGCCTTGGCGACGCGGAGGCGCTGATAGTAATCCGACGTCGTCAGCCCCGTCGCCTTGCGGAAGCGTCTGAGGAAGGTGCGCTCTTCCAGCCCCGCCTGTGCGGCCAGCACATCCACCGCCGTCTCCTTCGCCTCGTTGGCCTGGAGGAAATGCTGCACCTTGAGAATGGCCGCATCGCCATGCAGCAGGCGCGGCGAAAAGGTGCTGTAGTAGCGTTGTTCGCGACCGGGCGGGTCGACGACGAACTGCCGCGCGACTTCCAGCATGATCGTCGGCCCCAGGAAACGGTCGATCAGCTTCAGGCCGAGATCGACCCAGGCCATCACGCCCCCCGCCGTCACGATATCACCGTCATCGCTGAGCAGCCGATCGGTGTCGACGATCACATCCGGAAAACGCACTTCGAATGTTTCCGCAATCACCCAGTTGGTGGTGATCGTGCGACCTGAGAGCAGGCCCGTTTCGCCGAGCAGGAAGGCACCGGCGCAGATCGAGGCAAGCTGAATGCCCGAGGCGTGGCATTCGCGCAACCAGGCGGCAAAGGGTGCCGCCGCCTCGCGGAGGATAGGATCCCCCAGTGCCGGCGGCAGCACGAGCACGGCCGGCCGCATCGCCATATCCGGCGCGTCGCTTGCAGCCGTGCGCACCGGCTTGCCGTCCTCCAGCCGCCAATGGCTCACCCGGATCGCCGCCCCCGCCCCGCACTTCGCCTGCGCCATATGCGTTGCCGAATTGAAAAGGTCCGTCATGCCCAGCACGGCCGCCATCTGCGCGCCGGGATAGAGCACCAGTCCGATTTCGGCCGAGGACGCCATGTCACTTTCACCCTTGATTATGTCGGTATCGCCAATGGCGAGAGAGGATAGGATAGAGGCAGAATGTCCACGACATCAACTCAGGACAAGGATTTCCCATGAGCAAGCGAGCCATCATCATCGTCGACCTCCAGAAAGACTATCTCGCCTCGGGCAGCTTCGCGCTTGATGGCATCGACGCCGCCGCGGAAAATGCTGCCCGCGTCGTCGCAGCCGCCCGCAGCCGGGGCGACAAGATCGTCCATGTCCACCACGTCGCGAAGGAAGCCGATTCGCCGCTCTTCGCGCCCGACACGGATGGCATCACCCCGATCGCAGCGGTGACGCCCGAAGCCGGCGACACCGTCGTCATCAAGAACTACCCGAACTCCTTCCGCGACACGGTGCTGCAGGAAACGCTGAAAGCCGGTGGTATCGAGGAGGTCGTTGTCGTCGGCGCCATGAGCGACGTCTGCATCGATGCCACCGCCCGCGCCGCCGCCGATCTCGGTTATGATCTGACCGTGGTGCACGACGCCTGCGCGACGCGCGACAAGGCTTTCGGCGATTCGGTCGTGCCGGCAGCCCAGGTGCATGCCACCATCATGTCGGCTCTCGAATTCGGCTACGGCAAGGTCACGACCACCGCTGCTTACCTTTACTGAGAAGCGGACATAGAAAATCGCAATGTTTTCCTCCCCTTCGCCTCCGGCCGGAGGGGAGATGCCCGCATTTCACGCCTCGCCGCTCCTCCCGTCATTCCCTTGTCATGTGACAATGGTGTTCCTTCGCGCATGAATGCACCTCGGCAGACGCGCCTCGAGCGCAGCGCCTTTCGGAGACTGCGTGAATGGACATGGCTCAGGCCTTCGCCCTTGCCTCGGGCGCTCTCGTCGCGACCAATCTCGCGAGCATCCTCATAGCCGGCAAGCGGCTGGATGCTGCCGGTGCGCTGCCGCCGGACCTGCGCAAGAAGCCTCCGGTCTCCGTCGTCATTCCCGTCCGCGGCATCGAGAATTTTACAGCCGAGACGCTGGAACGCGCTTTCCGCCTCACCTGGCCACGCTACGAGCTGCTGTTCTGCGTTGCCCAGGGCAACGACCCGATCATCCCGGAAATCGAGAAGACGGCGGCGGCCTATCCGCATGTCGAGACACGCGTCCTCGTCGGAGACGACCGCATCAGCGCCAATCCGAAACTCAACAACTGCGTAAAAGGCTGGCAGGCGGCCCGGCATGACTGGGTCGTCCTCGCCGATTCCAACGTGCTGATGCCGCCGGAATACATCCAGCACCTGATGGGCAGCTGGCGGAGCGATTCCGGCCTCGTCTGCTCCACGCCGCTCGGCTCGCGCCCGGAGGGGTTCTGGGCGGAAGTCGAGTGCATGTTCCTCAACACGCAGCAGGCGCGCTGGCAATATGCCGGCGAAGCCATCGGCCTCGGCTTTGCACAAGGCAAGAGCATGCTCTGGTACAAGCCTATGCTCGATGCCAATGGCGGCATCCATGCCCTGAATGCGGAAATCGCCGAAGACGCCGCTTCCACCAAACTGGTGAACCGTCTCGGCCTGAAGGTACACCTCGTCTCCGCACCCTTCGAGCAGCCGCTCGGCCGACGCACGGAGCAGGAGATATGGTCGCGCCAGGCTCGCTGGTCGCGCCTGCGCCGCGTTACCTTCCCGAGTTTCTTTGCGCCGGAAATCCTCCTCGGCGTCCTGCCACCGCTCCTGCTTGCACTTGCCGCCGTCGCCCTCGGCGACCTGACGCTTCTTCCGACGGTCCTGGCGGTGCTCGTTGCCATCTATCTGCCGGAAGCCGCCCTTGCGCGCTCCAAGGGCTGGCGTCTTTCACGCTGGTCCGTGCCGGCCATGATGGTGCGCGATGTCTTGATGCCGGCCATCTGGCTGCGTGCCTGGATCGGCGGCACCATCGACTGGCGCGGCAACACGATGACGATCGGCACCCATGCCTGCGAACTCGAGGAAGCCCCGGTGGGCTCGTGACGGCCGTCAGGCCTTCGCGCGCAAACCTTCCAGCAAGGTGCGAAATCCCCGCACCGCGCGTTTCGACGTTTCGCTCGGATCCTCGGAATTGGCGATCCACAGCGCCGCATGGCTGCTCGCCCCGTTGATCAGACGAGCCGCCGATTCCGTGTCGATATCGGCCATCGCGCCTTCCGATTTCAACTGATCGATGCTGTCGCTGAGCGCGGCGATACAGCCATTGCTCGTCGGCCACTGCGAGACGTCTCCGAGCACCGCCGGCCCGTCGCGAAACATGATGCGCTGGATTTCCGGCTCCAGCGCCATCTCGATATAGGCGACGCACTCCTCGACGAAACCTTGCCAGCGATTCGGCGCGGCGGACGAAATACGATGAAGCCGGTCCGTCATTTCCGCGTCGATTTCCCGGATGACCGCCTGCAGCAGCCCCTTCTTGTCGCCGAAATGGTGGTAGAGCGCGCCGCGCGTCAGCCCGGCGTCGCCCGTGAAATCGTCCATCGACGCCGCCGCATAGCCGACCGTGCCGAAGGCATGGCGCCCGGCCGCGATCAGCTTTGCCCTCGTTTCAGCGATCATTTCCTCGCGCGGTTTGCGCATGGCGTCTCCTATTGACATACGCCGCGTATTTTAATTGACATACGCATCGTACGCAACTACTTCTTGGACATACGCTACGTATGTAAGTGGCGAAATTGCCCGTTTACAGGAGCAGACCATGTCCAATCCGTACAAGAAAATCTTCAGTGAGCCGGGAACCAAGGGATTTTCCGCCGCCGGCTTCCTCGCCCGCCTTCCCATCGCCATGGCGCCGATCGGCATCGTCGCCATGCTGTCGCAGACCCACGGGGAATATTGGCTCGCCGGCGCGGTTTCAGCGACCTATGCGCTGACCAATGCCCTCATCGCTCCCCAGATATCCCGCGCGGTCGACCGCTTCGGCCAGTCGGCCGTGCTGGCACCGACGACAACGGTCTCCGTGCTCGCGTTCCTGGCGCTGATCGCCGCCGCCAATCAGGGATGGTCGGCCTGGACGCTTTTCGCCTCTGCCTTCCTGGCCGCGGCCATGCCCAGCATGCCTGCCATGCTGCGAGCCCGCTGGACGGAGATTTTCCGCGACAGGCCAGAACTCAACACCGCCTTCGCCTTCGAGTCGGCGGCCGATGAACTGGTCTACATCGCCGGTGCCTCGCTGTCGGTCGGCCTTGCCGTGGCGCTTTTCCCCGAGGCCGGCATGCTGATCAGCACAGCCTTCCTGGCGCTTGGCACCCTCGCCTTCGTGCTCCAGCGAGCGACGGAACCGGCCGTGCGCCATGTCGCCGGCAGCCCACCGCAGAAATCGGCGATCCGCCTGCGTCCGGTCCAGATCATCACGCTCGCCCTCATCTTCGTCGGCGCCACCTTCGCCACGGCCGAAGTCAGCGCGGTCGCAATCACCAAGGACCTTGGCCAGCCGAACACCGCCAGCTTCGTCATCGGCGTCTACGCCATCGGCTCCTTCGTCGTCGGCCTCGTGCTCGGCGCCCTGAACCCGAAGCTGGCGCTCGAAAAGCAGTTGATGATCGCCGTCACCGTACTGGCGCTCACCGCCCTGCCGCTGCCCTTCGCCGGCACGGTGCCGTTGCTTGCCATCGCCGTCTTCGTCAGCGGCATCGCTATCTCGCCGACCTTCATCACCGCCTTCGGCCTCGTCGAGCGCCGTGTTCCCGAAACCATGCTGACGGAAGGCATCACCTGGGTCACCACCGGCATCGGAATCGGCATGGCGCTCGGTGCCTTCCTCGCCGGCTGGGCCGTCGATACGTTCGGCTCACAGAGTGGTTTCTGGGTCTCCGTCGCTGCAGGCCTCGGCGCGGCGTTCACCATAGCCCTCGGCCAGCGTACACTCGCCGGCGAGAATTGCGGCGGCGGTGTCTGCCCGGTGCCGCAGGCGGCAGAATAACAAAAGCCTGTCTCAGCAAGACCCGTATACACTCAAGGCAGGAGCATCGGTTACGATGCTCCGGCCTCGTTTGTCACTGATGCCAGAATGCGAAATCATGGAGCGATCGCGCTTGACGCCCGGCGCCGTTACTTTTTTGTTGCGAGAAGATCGATGATCACCGCCGCGCCGGTCTCGCCGGGCGGCCGTTCCGTCTGCATGCGCGCATAGACGAGGTCATAGCCCTCAAGCACGGCGCGGCGTTCTGGCGTATCGAACGACAGGCGCTCGAACCAGCGCGCGAGGCTGCCGGGACGGACCTGCTCGTTCAGATATTCCGGCACCACGGTGTAGTCCGCGATGATGTTGGGAATGGCGGCCGTCCAGACCTTTATCTTGCGAAGGAAGAGATTGGCCAGCCAGTCGAATTTGTAGGTGGAGACCACGGGTACGCGGGCCAGCGCAAGCTCCAGGATGACCGTACCGGAGGCCGCGATCGCCGCATCGGCTTCGGCGAAAGCCTGCCACTTTTCTTCGGAAGACACGGTGATGGTCGGCTTCACCGGCCAATCTGCGGTCAGCCGGCGCGCGAGCGCCTCCTGGCGCGGTACGGTGGGCAGGAGGAAGCGGATGCCGGGGTTGCGAAGGGCAAGTTCTCTTGCCGTGTCACCGAAGACCGGAAGCAACCGGGTAATCTCCGTGGAGCGCGAGCCCGGCAGCAGCAGGCACACCCTTTCGCCGGGATCGCGATCCGCCCGGGCAAGCCGCGCGTCCCTGACCTGCCGGATCTGCGCGTCGCCGATCAGACGATGGCCGACATAGATGGTCTCGGGACCGCCAAGGCGCTCCATGGCGGCAGGCTCGAAGGGAAGCAAAGCGAGCACGCGATCGACATAGGCACGCATGCGCGGCGCGCGCTCTTCTTTCCACGCCCAGACGCTCGGGCAGACATAGTTGACGACCGGGAGGTCCGGCAGGGCTTTGCGGATGCGCCGCGCGACACGGTGGGTAAAATCCGGGCTATCGATGATGACAAGCACGTCCGGTCGCGCCGCGATCAGGGCGTCCGCGGCCTGCCGGATGCGGCGCAGCAGCAACGGCAGGCGCTTCAGCACCTGCGAAATGCCCATGATCGACAGCTCGGAGAAGTCGAACAGGGATTTCAGGCCCTGGCGTTCCAGCGCCTCGCCGCCGACACCCACGAGTTCGATCGGGCCGGGATAGGCTTCGCGCAACGCCGCGACGAGATCGCCGCCCAGAAGGTCGCCCGAGACTTCGCCCGCGATGACGCCGATCCTGAGTGCTTTATCGGTCATGACGCGCCCTCCGTTCGCGATGGCACGATGCCGGTGACGAAAAGGCCGCACGCATTCGCCTCGGCCATCAGTGCTTCACGCTCCAGAACCAGGGATCGTCCCGCTTCCACGGCAAGGCCGGCAAGACCGGCAGCCTGCGCCCGCCGCAGCGTCTCGACGCCGATCGACGGCAAATCCGCCCGAAGATCCTGTTCCGGCTTGCAGAGCTTTACGAGCACGCCCTTGCGCCGTTGGGAAATGCGTCCCGCGACGCGCAGCTGTGCCACGCGTTCCAGCATGGCATCCGTGCCTTCGGCACCTTCCAGCGCCACCACGCGCCCTCCGACGGCCACCGCGCCCTGCCCCACATCCAGCCGGCCAAGAGCCAGTGCGGCGGCGGCGGCGGCGGCGATATCGGCCTCAGCGGCGGTGTCCGGCACGACCGTGCCGAGCGGTCCTTCGGTGCCGAGAAGATCCGGCACGATTTCATGCGCACCGACCACCCGAACGCCCTCACTCTCGATCAGGCGGATGACCATCTTCAAAACGGTATCGTCGCCACCTTTCATGAGCGTGCGTACGATGGAGGGAACGGCAAGCAGCGCCTTCCAGGGCGCATGGATATCACGCCACTCCGGCCGGCGGCGCACGAAACCCGACAGCACGGCGCGACCGATACCGTTCGCCCGAAAGGCGGCGCCGATGCCGGCATAGTTACCGATGGAAATCACCTGGTGGTCAAAACCGGACCAGTTCTCGCTGGATTCGTTGCTGAGGGCGAGGATATACGGGTTCTCACCGCGGGCGCGGGCAGCATCCGCTACGTAGCGTGGCAACAGGCCGCCGCCGGCGATGATGGCCAGCCGGTCGCGCGTCTCGGCCCGGCCGTCCGCCATGGGGCTCAGCCCTTGCCCCGGTTCGGCGAGGAAAGCGCGCGGTCGCTGTCGGCCGCGATGAAGTCGAGAATGTGCATGACCGGCGCACTGCCGAGATATTGTTCGCGGATCGCGGCGGCATTGGTGCGGATCGAACCTTCGCCCTCGAAAATCTGTTTGAAAGCGCGACGCACTTCGTGGATCGTCGCCTTCTCGATGCCCGATCGGCTCATGCCCACGACATTCAGGCCGCCGAGAATGCCCGGATTACCGTTCAGCATGCCATAGGGAATGACGTCGTAGGACACGGCCGAAAGGCCGCCGATGAAGGCATGGCGGCCGATACGGGTGAACTGGTGCACGGCCGAACCGCCACCAAGGATCACGCGGTCTTCGACAGTCACATGGCCGGCGAGCATCACATTGTTCGACATGATGATGTGATCGCCGAGCTGGCAATCGTGCGCAACGTGGGAATTGGCGAGGAACAGGTTGTTGTTGCCGACGACGGTCTTGCCGCCACCTTCAGTCGTGCCGGTGTTCATCGTCACGCCTTCGCGGATCACGCACATCGAGCCCACGCTCAGCGTCGTCTCGGCGCCATCGTGGTGCACGCTCTGCGGATCCCCGCCGATCACGGCATTGGCGAAAATGCGCGTTCCACGGCCAACGACCGTGCGGCCTGTGACGACCACATGCGTCAGAAGCTCCACATCATCCTCGAGAACGACCTTGGCCCCGACATGGCAGAAGGGGCCGACGACGACGTTCTCGCCGATGACCGCTCCGTCTTCCACGACGGAGAGCGGATGGATCTTCGCGCTTGCGGCAATCATTTCAGGCGTCTTCCTTTTTCACGATCATCGCGCCGATATCAGCTTCCGCGACAAGTTGCCCATCAACTTTTGCGTCGCAATGAAACTTCCAGATATTGCCGCGCTGCTTCTGCTTTACGACATGGAACTCGACGCGGTCGCCGGGAACGACGGGCTTGCGGAAACGGGCATTATCGATCGTCATGAAATAAACGAGGTTCGAACCCGAACGCGATTTGCGCGCGCAGATCGCGCCGGCGGTCTGCGCCATGCCTTCGATGAGAAGGACGCCCGGCATGATCGGGTGATCGGGGAAATGGCCCATGAACTGGGGTTCGTTCACCGTGACGTTCTTGATGCCGATCGCCGAGTTGTCGTCATCGATCTCGATGATCTTGTCGACGAGCAGGAACGGATAGCGGTGGGGAAGCAGCGTGAGGATCTCACGCAAATCAGCCACGCCGAGCGTCGCCTTGGTTTCTTCACTCATCGTTGCCCCCCTTTTTCTGAACTCGAGTGCTGGAACGCATGGCGATTTCCGCCATGTCGCGCAGGAAATCGCGCATCGGGCGGGCCGGAACGCCGCCGTATTTCTCGCCCGCCGGAATATCGGCGACGACACCGCTCATGGCGGCGATCTGCACGCCATCCCCGATGGTGATGTGTCCGTTGATACCAGATGCGCCGCCGATCATTACGCCGTCGCCGATACGGGTGCTACCGGCGATGCCGACCTTGCTGACGATGCCGCAATGGCGGCCGATGCGCACGTTGTGGCCGACCTGGACCTGGTTGTCGATCTTGGTCCCCTCGCCGATCACGGTATCGTCCATCGTGCCACGGTCGATCGTCGTATTGGCGCCGATCTCGACATGATCCTGGATGATGACGCGGCCGATCTGCACGATCTTGATCATGCCCGGCTTGAGGCCTGGTGCATAACCAAAACCGTCCTGGCCGATGCGGGCGCCGGGATGAACAATGACATTGTTGCCGATGAGTGCGTATTGCACGGTCGCGCCCGCTGCAATCGTGCAGTCACGCCCGATCTTCACATCCGGTCCGATGACCGCACCAGCACCGATATGGCTGCCCTCGCCGATCTCCGCCCCCTTGCCGATGACGGCCATCGGCTCGACGCAAACGCCCGGTTCGAGACGTGCCGCGGGATCGACATAGGCTGCCGGTGAGATCGAGGCCGTGGCGGACGTCATCGCTTCCGGGCGCATCGCGGACGGATACAACAATTCGCCTGCGCGCGCGAAATCGGTGTGCGGACGCTTCGAGACAAGAACGGCAATATGATCAGGGATCAAGGCCGCAAGCGCGCGATCGCAGAGGATCGCGGACGCCTCGCTCGTCTCAAGCTCGGCGCGAAATTTGCGGGAGAGAATGTAGCAAAGATCGCCGTCTTTCGCCCGATTGACAGGCGAAACACTGCGCACGACGCGGTCGGCATGCGCAGCATCGGCAAGTTCCGCCCCAAGCGCGTCGGCCAGGTCACCCAGACGAATACCGTCGTGGGGCGGAAAAAACCGGGTATGTTCCATCGGCAAGACTCCAGAACGTCTGTGTTCTCTGAGGTTCTGGACGGCCGTCGTCAGAACTGCGTCGCGATGCCGAACTTGAAGCGCTGAACTTCGTCAAACTCTTCCTTCTTGATCGGAATAGCATAGTCGAAGCGCAGCGGGCCGAACGGCGAAGCCCAGATCACGCTGGCGCCGACAGAGGCGCGCAGGCTCATGTCAGTACCCTTGAGCTTGTCCGCCGCCACAGTCTTGACGTCGTTTCCGTACAGCGTACCGGCATCGACGAAGACTGCACCACGGAAACCGGAGTCGCGCGGAATGCCGGGGATCGGGAACGATGCTTCGGCCGAGGCAGTAAAGTAGGTCGTACCGCCGATCGTGTCGCCCGTCGAGGTCGCGCGCGGACCGATGCCGCCCGACTCGAAGCCGCGCAAGTCGTTGGCCGAGAGCGTGAACTGGTCATAGACCCGCGTCGTGCCGAAGCCCCACATGTGGCCGCCGCTCACCGCGACGGAGCCGATGACGTCGGCCTCTTCCATCAACGTATGGAAATAACGCGCCTTACCGTAGATCTTGTAGTATTCGGAGTCGCCACCGAGACCAGCCACTTCCTGTGTGATCTGGGCATAGATACCCTCACGCGGCAGTGTGCGATCGTCGACCGTATCGTAGGTCAGGCTATGGGCGACGGCAGAACGCACCCATGGGCCATTGTTCACAACATCCTGATACGGCGTGGACAGCTCGTCGAGATCGCTGGAATTGTAGTCCAGGCGCGCATAGCTGTAGCGCAGCGTCGTCGAGAGGTCTTCGGTGATCGGCGCCGTTACGCGCAGATTGAAGCCCTTCGTGTTGAGCGTGTAGTAATCTTCGCTCTCGTCCTTATTGCTGAAGATGTCGAAACCTGCAGCAAGGCGATAGCCGAGGAAATACGGCTCGGTGAACGACAGGGAGTAGTCGCGTGTATTCCGACCCGTACCTGCGGACACGCGAATATACTGGCCGCGACCGAGGAAGTTTTTCTCTTCGATGGACGCTTCGATCTTGAAGCCACCGTTGTTACCCGTTTCGTAACCGGCGCCGATACCGAATGAACCGGTCGACTGGTCCTGAACGTCGACAACGAGCACGACGCGGTCGGACTGGCTGCCCGGAGCGGTCGTGACATTGACGGCCGAGAAGTAGCCGAGCGCTTCCAGGCGACGCTTGGCGCGCGTCACGACTTCCTGGTTGAAGGCATCGCCTTCACCGATGTCGAATTCGCGGCGGATGACGTAGTCACGCGTGCGGGTGTTGCCGCGGATTTCGATGCGCTCGACATAGGCGCGCTCGCCCTGGTCGACGAGGTAGTCGACGGCGATCGTGCCGTTGCCGAGGTCACGGTTGCCGCGCGGCGTCACGCGGGCGAACGGGTAGCCGCTGGCAGCGACGCGCTGGGAAATAGCGGACATCGTGTCCTGCACGTCCTTGGCGCGATAGGTCTTGCCTTCGCGGGTCTCGACGAGACCCTTCAGCTCTTCCGGATCGATGCCTTCGACGGTCGATTCGACATTCACGCCACCGAAATTGTAACGCTGGCCTTCGTCCACAGTGAAGGTGACGACATATTCGTTGGACGCTTCGTCAAGCACCGCTTCCGACGAGACGACCTGGAAGTCGGCATAGCCGTTGTTGAAGTAGAACTGGCGCAGCGCCTCTTCGTCGGCGCGCAGCTTCTCTTCGCTGTAGACGTCCTTACGGGTCAGGAACGACAGGAAGTTCGACTTCTTGGTGACGATGACCGCCTTCAGACGGCCATTGCTGTAGGCCTGGTTACCCACGAAATTGATCTGAGAAATCTTCGTGCGATCACCCTCATCGACGACGAAGGCGAGGTTCACGCGACCATTGCCGAGCGGATGGGTCTGTGTGGTGACCGTCGCGTCGCTGCGGCCGATCGAGGCATAGGCGTCGCGAATCGTCTGCTTGTCGGCCTCGATAGCGGTTTCGCTGTACGGGCCAAGCGACTGCGAGCGCAGAAGACCGACCAGCTTCTCATCCTTGATCTTGCGGTTGCCGTTGATGACGACCTGATTGATCAGCTGGTTTTCATTGACGGTGACGAGGAGCGTGCTGCCGGAAACCGAAATCTTCACATCCGAGAAATAACCGGTCGCGAAGAGACGGCGCACGGAGGCGTCGATATCGGCGTTCGAGAAGGCCTTGCCCGGCACGATGGTGACGTTGGCCTTGACCGTTTCGGCACTCACACGGTCCGCACCGCGAACCTGGATGCTGCGGATCGTGGCCGCTTCCGCGACGGATGCGGAGACAAGCGTGGCAAAAGAGCCGCCCGTGACAACCATACTAGCCGACAATGCAACGGCCGACACGGCGTTCAAAAAGTTTGAACCAGCTTTCATCTTCACTACTTACCTTCGTTTCAACGTCCCGGCGGGCGTGCACCCGAGTCCGGTCACGTTTGCCGTTTTAACCGCTTTTGCCATACAAGCAAGGTCACGCGTTAATTTCTGTTTACTTCAATTCAAACCGTGGCCCTAAGGCCACTACCTGAGTTTCATTACGGTAAACAGACCCTTAGCATTCACACTTGCGGCAAGCGGCTCCCCTTATATTCCTCACCCGGCTCAGCCGGCACTCTCAGCCCAGAAGCATCGAAATATCGTTCCAGGTCGCAAAGACCATCAGCATGAGCACCAGCGCCATGCCGATGCGAAATGCGATCTCTTGCGCCCCGGGCCCGACAGGTCTGCCCCGGATAGCTTCCACCGCATAGAACATCAGATGGCCGCCATCAAGTACCGGAACCGGCATCAGGTTCAAAAGTCCAATGGAAACAGAGAGAACGGCAGCCAGCTGCAGCACAGCGGCAACACCGAGCGTCGCCATCTGGCCGGAAGCCTGCGCCACACGGATGGGACCACCGAGTTGATCGGCCTTCATGCGGCCCATCACGAGGTTCGACAGATAGTCGAACGTGCCCGTCACGATATGCCAGCTCTGGATGACGCCTTGCCCTATCGATTCGAGCGGACCGTATTCCACGACCCGGAAATTGCCGGTTTCCTGGTTGGTGACGATGCCGATCAGGCCGAGCTCGATCTTGTTGCCGAACTGGTCGGTGATCTCGCTGCGCTGCGGCGTCATCGGCAGGTCGAGATCCGCACCGTCGCGGCGCACCGTCACGGTGATCTTCAGTTCCGGCCTTACGCTGACATAGCGGCGCACATCGTCGAAGGTCACCACCGGATTGCCGTCGAGAGCGACGAGCAGGTCGCCGGGGCGGACACCTGCGGCCTCCGCAGCGCTGCCGGGGCGCACTTCTGCGACGATCGGGTCGGCGACCTGCCGGCCATAGATGGAAAACATCACTGCGAAGATAGCGATGGCCAGGATGAAATTGGCGATGGGGCCGGCTGCAACCGTGATGGCGCGTTTCCACAAGGCCGCACCAAGGAACGTGCGCTTGCGCTCGGCCTCTGGCAGCGCGGCCAGCGCGTCATAGTCCGGAATGGAGGCCGCATCTTCGTCCCCGAGAAACTTCACATAGCCACCGAGGGGAATCGCCGAAAGCTTCCAGCGCGTGCCATGCCTGTCGTTGAAGCCGATGATTTCAGGACCGAAGCCGATGGAAAAAGCGGTGATACCGATTCCCGACCAGCGGCCGGCCAGATAATGCCCCAGCTCGTGGATGAAGACGATCAGCGTCAGCACGATCAGGAAGGGAACGATATAGCCCGTCAAGAAACCGACGGAGCTAGCCAGCATGTCCATGATTCAGTCCCCAGTCATTCGTGAGTACGTGCGGCTCACGGGCCAAAGAGAAACACGCCGGCTGGCGCGTTTGCGGCCCCCGACACGATCGTATTGCCAATTGCAATGAGGAACGCGGCGAAGCAGGCGAAAACAAGGCCATCGACGCGATCCATGACGCCGCCGTGGCCCGGAATGAGACGGCTGGAATCCTTCACGCCGAACCGGCGCTTGATGAAGGATTCGAAGAGGTCGCCGATCTGGCTGCAAACGGACAGGATGAGCGCGATGACCGGGATCCACACCCCGTTCAGCGGGAAGAAGGCGGCATAGACCAGCGTGCCGGCAATGACGGCCGAAACCGCGCCGCCGATGGCGCCTGACCAGGTCTTGCCCGGCGAGATCGGCGGCGCCAGCTTTGGGCCACCGATGGCGCGTCCCACAAAATAGGCCAGGATATCCGTCGCCCAGACGACGGCGAAGATGAAGATCATCGCTGCGAAGCCTTCGCCGCCGTCGCCACGGATGAAGGCGAGCGAGATCGCCGTCAGACCCGAATAGACGATGCCACCCGGCAGCCAGCCGCTCTTCGTGAAGGCGAAGGCATAGAGAATGCTGATGACGGTCGCGCCGATAAGCACCGGCAGCGCCAGTTCATCGAAACCGAAAATGACGAGGCCGGCAATGCCGGCGACGGTTGCCCATCCGAAGGCGTTGCCGCGGAAATCCGAATCGGGAAGCCGCGTGATCGTCGACCACTCGTAATAGACGAGGACGGAGATCGCGGCGGCGAGCAGGCGGAAGGCAAAGCCCCCGTACCAGGTGGCGGCGAGAACGGCGGCGGCAAGCACGATGCCGGAGATGACGCGCAGACGGAGTTCACTCTGCATCACGAACCAACCGCAAGCGTGGGCGCAGGCTGCAGGCCGCCGAAACGGCGTTCGCGCGCGGCGTAACGCGCCAGCGCCGCGCGAAACGTATCGCGCGAAAAATCAGGCCAGAATTCGGGAACGAACATCAGTTCGGAATAGGCCGCCTGCCAGAGCAGGAAGTTCGACAGACGCTCCTCGCCGCTGGTGCGGATGATGAGGTCGGGATCGGGAATGCCGGCCGTGTCGAGTGAGGCGCCGATCCGTTCGGATGTCAGCTGCGACGGATCGAGACGTCCGGCCGCAACCTCTTCGGCAAGCTTGCGCATCGTGCGGGCGATCTCGTCTCGAGCGCCGTAATTGAAGGCGATGACCAGCGTGATACCGGAATTGCCGCGCGTCGTCTCTTCGGCTTCCAGAAGCAGCGGCAGGATGTCGCTCGAGAGATTGGCCCGATCGCCGATGACGCGGATGCGGACATCCTGCTTGTGCAAGATGGCGAGGTCACGCCGGATGAAGGTCTTCAAAAGCCCCATGAGGTCCGAAACCTCGCTTTCCGGCCGGTTCCAGTTCTCCGAGGAGAAAGCGAACAGCGTAAGATAGGAGACGCCGCATTCGGCAGCCGTCTTAACCGCCTCGCGCACGGCCTCGACGCCTTTGCGGTGCCCCATGGCACGCGGTAGGCCGCGTGCATTCGCCCAGCGTCCGTTGCCATCCATGATGATGGCGACGTGTGCCGGTACGGTGCTGGGCGAAAGCTGATTCATGGGCAATCCGGAAAAGAGAAAAAATGCAGGTGGCAGAAGCCTTAAACCTGCATGATTTCTCTTTCCTTCTCGGCAAGCAAGCGATCGACGTCCAAAATCGTGTCGTCCGTCATCTTCTGCACCTTTTCGGATTGGGCACGGCTCAGGTCCTGACCAATACTGCCATCCTTTTCGGCTTTCTTAAGGTCATCCATACCGTCGCGGCGCACGTGACGGATCGCCACCTTGGCCTTTTCGGCATAGTCGTGCGCGACCTTCACAAGCGACTTGCGGCGCTCTTCGTTGAGTTCCGGCAGCGGGATGCGCAGGTTCTGGCCGTCGATGATCGGGTTGAGGCCGAGATTCGATTCGCGGATGCCGCGCTCGACGGCGCCGACCATGCCCTTGTCCCAGACGGAGACCGACAACATGCGCGGCTCGGGAACCGAGATGTTGGCGACCTGGTTCAGCGGCACGCGCGAACCATAGGCTTCGACCTGTACCGGGTCGAGCACGTTGGCCGAGGCGCGACCGGTGCGCAGCGACGCAATGTCGTTCTTGTAGGCTGTGATCGCGCCATCCATACGACGCTTCAGTTCCTTCAGGTCAATACCTTCACTCATCGGAATACTCCCATTGTCATTCAGCGGCTGCACGCGTCCAGCGTGCGCCGACGTGAGAATCAGTTGTCGGTTACGATGGTCCCGCGTCCGCCACCGGTCAATATTTCTGCAAAACCACCCTTTTCATGAATGGAGAAGACGATGATCGGGATATGGTTTTCACGCGCCAGCGCGACGGCCGCGACGTCCATGACGGCGAGGCCCTTTTCCAGCACTTCGCTGTGCGTCAGGCGGTCGAAACGGGTGGCATCGGGGTCCTTCTTCGGGTCGGCGGAATAGATGCCGTCGACCTGGGTGCCCTTGAAGATCGCCTCCGCGCCCATTTCGGCAGCGCGAAGGGCCGCGGCGGAATCCGTCGTGAAGAACGGGTTGCCCGTGCCGCCGGCAAAGATCACCACGCGGCCGAGCGACAGATGGTAGAGCGTCGCGCGTTGCGAAAAGCTTTCGCAGATTTCCGGCATGGCGATGGCCGAGAGGACGACCGTGTCGATGTCGAGTTTGCGCAGCGACGTTGCGAGCGCAAGCGCGTTGATGATGGTCGCCAGCATGCCCATGTGGTCGCCCGTGACGCGATCGCCGCCCTTGGAGGCAACGGCCACGCCGCGGAAAATGTTGCCGCCGCCGACGACGACGCCGACTTCGACGCCGAGCGCTCGGGCATCGGCGATATCGGAGGCGATGCGGTCTGCCACGGCGACGTCGATGCCGAAGCCCTGCGAGCCCATCAGCGCCTCGCCGGAGGCTTTCAGCAGAACACGTTTATAGATTGGCTTGGCCGTCATTGTCGCTCCTGAACTCGTGCACCTGCTCACCCGAACCGACTGCCGGGCGGCAACCGGGGCGGTTGCGCAGGAGGCAGCCATGGCCGCAGAGAAATTTCGGGGCAGGCATATCGGCAAGCCGGATACACGAAGGGCGCCGCGTTGTCACGCGGCGCCCAATTGTTTTCCCAAATGGACCGTCTATTTCCCAAGAAGAATGGGAAATCAGCCCTTGGCGACGGCTGCGACTTCGGCTGCGAAGTCCGACTCTTCCTTTTCGACGCCTTCGCCGAGAAGGAGGCGGGCCATGCCGACGACTTCGATCGGCGCGCCGACGGTCTTTTCAGCTTCCTTGACGGCAGCGCCGACGGTCAGGTCGGGGTTCATGACGAAGGCCTGCGACAGCAGGGCGACTTCTTCGAAGAACTTGCGCATGCGGCCTTCGACCATCTTCTCGATGATGGCGTCCGGCTTGCCGGAGGCGCGCGACTGCTCGATGAAGACGTTGCGTTCGCGCTCGGCGACGGCAGCGTCGACTTCTTCGGCGCGGATGGCGAGCGGAGCCGTTGCAGCGATGTGCATGGCAACCTGGCGGCCGATGGCGGTCAGGGCTTCCTTGTCGCCGGTCGACTTCAGCGCGACGAGAACGCCGAGCTTGCCGAGGCGGTCAGCGGCAGCGTTGTGGATATAGGTCGCAACAACGCCGTCTTCGACCGACAGCAGGACCGAGCGGCGCAGGTTCATGTTTTCGCCGATGGTGGCGACAGCGTCCTTGATCGTATCGGAAACCGACTTGCCGGTCGCCGGATAGGTGGCAGCAGCAACGGCTTCAACGGTGCCATCGGTGGTCAGCGCGACGTCGGCAATGCCGCGGACGATCGTCTGGAAGGCGTCGTTACGGGCAACGAAGTCGGTTTCGGAGTTGACTTCGACGACGACGGCCTTGGTGCCGGCGCTGGCGATGCCGATGAGACCTTCGGCAGCCGTGCGGCCCGACTTCTTGTCGGCCTTGGCGATGCCCTTGGCGCGCAGCCAGTCGATTGCCGCTTCGATGTCGCCGTTGTTTTCAGCCAGCGCCCTCTTGCAGTCCATCATGCCTGCGCCGGACTTTTCGCGCAGTTCCTTCACCAGTGCAGCGGTGATTTCAGCCATTGTGAGCCTCTTGTCGGTTGTTGCGTGCCGCCGGAAAACCTCGGCGAACTCAAGGTTTTGGGAACGAATGTACCCGGAAATATGACAGGGTGATGAAGATCACCGCTGGCCTGCCGCCTCAACCGCCATCGGAAAGAGAGCGGGCATGCAGGACCTTTAAACAAGCCGAGGCCAGGGATCGTCTCTCTGGCCTCGGTTGGATAGGAAAGCAGGAGCGACGGCGTCGCTCCGACCTTTGCCTTACGCTTCGGCTTCGAGAGCCGGCTCGACCGGTACTTCAGCCGAGGCGCCGAGGTCACGGCCCGATGCGCCCTGCTGGCGCGCGATGCCGTCGATGGCAGCGCGGGCGATCAGGTCGCAGTAGAGGGCGATGGCGCGCGAGGCGTCGTCGTTGCCGGGGATCGGGAAGTCGATCGGGTCCGGATCGCAGTTCGAGTCGATCACGGCGACGACCGGAATGCCAAGCCGCTTGGCTTCTTCGATCGCGATCGATTCCTTGTTGGTGTCGATGATGAACATCAGGTCCGGCGTGCCGCCCATGTCGCGGATACCGCCGAGAGCCTTTTCAAGCTTTTCGCGTTCGCGCTCGAGGGTCAGGCGTTCCTTCTTCGAATAGCCGGAGCCTTCCGAAGCGAGGATTTCGTCGAGCTTGCGCAGGCGCTGGATCGAGTTGGAGATCGTCTTCCAGTTCGTCAGCATGCCGCCGAGCCAGCGGGCGTTGACGTAATACTGGGCCGAACGCTTGGCAGCGTCGGCGATGATGTCGGACGCCTGGCGCTTCGTGCCAACGAACAGAACGCGGCCGCCGCCGGCAACCGTGTCGGACACGACCTGAAGGGCGCGCGACAGCATCGGAACGGTCTGCGCAAGGTCGATGATGTGAACGTTGTTACGATCGCCGAAGATGTACGGCTTCATCTTCGGATTCCAGCGGTGGGTCTGGTGGCCGAAGTGAATGCCGGCTTCGAGAAGCTGGCGCATAGAGAAATCGGGCAATGCCATGCCTAGTTATCCTTTTCCGGTTGAACCTCCGCAAGGCGAACAGCACTTCCTGGGAAATGCCACCGGGCGGAACGGTCCGGATTTCTCCCGGACAATCCCAAGCCTCACGTGTGGAATGAGCGGCCCTTTACCCCCAGTTTCCCGGTAAATCAAGGGCCGCGGGTTAAAAAACGCTCAAAGGGCCGCGCTTACTTGCATTCCTGCTGCTTGAACATCTCGAGCTTGGCAAGTTTTCCGGTCAGCACGAACTCACCATAGTCCATGGTCAGGTCCCGCGTGACACCGTTCTCGTACAGCTTGAAAGCCATGCGGTAGACCGGTAGCGCGTCACCATCGCTGGTGTCGTTGTAGTAGGCGATAGACACCGGCCAGAACGCCTGCTTTGCGAATTTTCCGGCCTTGTCGGCATCCGGGTCGCCAGCTTTCGGCATTTCCTTCTTGCCGACCACGGAGGTCGTCATCAGCGTCTTGTCGCCGGCGTCCGAGCCGTCATAGAGGCGTGATTCGAAGAAGCGGTCGCCCTTCTTGGCGTGTTCGATGACATCGAGCATATGTTCCGTCGGGAAACGGCTCTCCGCCAGTTCCAGCTTGCGCGCGTCGGGCGATGTCAGGTCGACGCTGACGCCCGCCTTTTCCTCGCGTGCCGTGCCGCGCACTTCCTTGTCCAGCTTCTCGTCGGTGAAGGAACGGGTGAGGAAGCGGAAGCTGCCGCCCTTCAGGTCCTCGTAGGTCGTCGTCTGCTGGTCGGTGAGGCGTGTCTCCTCGCCCGTATTGACCTGCGTGACGAAGCGGAAGCTTACCGTGTAGCCGTCGCACGGGCTGCCATTGAACTCATAGACCATGCGGCCATACATGCCGGCGATGCCGGAGCGTTCGGTGGCATCCTTGAGCTGGAGGTCATAGACGGCGCGGTGCGGCGCAAGCCCGCTCGCCGGTGAGGCAAAGGCGCTGGTCACGCCGCTGCCGGCGAGGCATGTCCCGGCCGTGACGGCCGCGACAAAGGCTGAACGAAACATCCGTTTCCTCCTGTTGAAGTCGAGCGCGATGTTATATGAACTCTTTCGGCAAAAGCGAGGCAATATCCACGCGACGTCATATTCATTTCCAACATTGCAGCAGCGCCTGCCGCAATGCCCTTCACAGCCGCACCGCGCCGTCCCTGTCTTGGAAGTCGGCGATCAAGAATGGAGACCAGAATGTCCGCTGAAATCGAAAAACGCGTCAAGGAACTGGGCTACGACATTCCCGTGGCGGCAGCGCCCGCAGCCAACTACGTGCCCTTCGTCATCAGCGGCAACGTGCTCCACATTTCCGGCCAGCTTCCCATGCTCGACGGCAAGCTCGCGGTAACCGGCCATGTCGGCAAGGATGTCGATGTCGCCGGAGCCCAGAAGGCGGCCGAACTCTGCGCGCTCGGCCTTCTCGCCCAGGCAAAGGTTGCGCTTGGCGACCTCTCGCGCATCAAGCGCATCATCAAGATCAATGGCTTCGTCGCCTCGACGCCCGATTTCGTCGAACAGCACCTCGTGCTGAACGGCGCCTCGAACTTTCTCGTCGGCGCACTCGGCGAAGCCGGCAAACATGCCCGCGCCGCCGTCGGCATGGCATCCCTGCCCCTGAATGCGGCCGTCGAGATCGACGCCATCATGGAAATCGCCTGATGCACAAATTCAACTGGCTGACCGAGCGCCCGATCGCGCATCGCGGCTATCATGATCTCAACCGGGCGGTCTGGGAAAACACCCTTTCCGCCTTCGCCCGCGCCGTCGAGGCTGGTTTTGCCATCGAATGTGACCTGCAATATGCCGCCGACGCCATTCCCGTCGTCTTCCATGACGACGACCTGAAGCGTCTCTGCGGCATCGACGGCGACGTGCGCCAACGCACAGCGGCCGAACTCGGCCTCCTGAAAATTGGCGGCACGGCCGACAAGGTGCCGACGCTGCGCCAGCTTCTCGACCTCGTGAAGGGCCGCGTCCCGCTCGTTCTGGAGCTGAAAGGCCGCAAGGGCGACGACGACGGCTTTGCGATGGCCGTGCTCGATGCCATCGAAAGCTATGACGGCCCGATCGCCCTGATGAGCTTCGACCAGTGGCTTCTGAAAGACCTCAAGGAGATCGGCACGACCCGCCCGGTCGGCCTGACGGCGGATGGCGCGCGGCCGGAGGAATTTGCCGTGCACGAGGAGGCGATGCAAGTCGGCCTCGACTTCATCTCCTACTATTACGGCCACCTGCCGAACGCCTTCATCAGCCGGCAGCGCGATCTCGGCAGGCAGATCATCACCTGGACGGTGCGCGACGACGAGGCGCGCACGATCACGGCGCTCAACGCGGACCAGATGACCTTCGAAGGTTTCGATCCGCGCGAAGCCCTTACGGCCTGAGGTGACGGTGCGCATCCGCGTCGAAACGAGCTTTGCCGATATTTCGGCTGAAGACTGGGGGCGTCTTTCCGGCGCCTCCAGAGCGGATACGCAAACACCATACAATCCCTTTGTCAGCCACGCCTTCCTCTCCTCGCTCGAGGAATCGGGATGCGCAACAGCCGATACCGGCTGGCTCGGCCAGCACCTTCTTCTGGAAGACGACGACGAGGCCCTTATCGGCGCCCTGCCCGTCTATCTGAAAAATCACAGCCAGGGCGAATATGTCTTCGACCACGGCTGGGCCGATGCTTTCGAGCGCGCCGGCGGCAGCTATTATCCAAAGCTGCAGGCCTCCATCCCCTTCACGCCCGCCACCGGCCCGCGCCTGCTGCACCGGGCCGACCAGCCCGTCATCGAAGCGCAGGCAGCCCTTGCCGGCGGCCTGAAGGAACTCGCCAAGCGCCACGGCGTCTCCTCCGCCCATGTCACCTTCGTGCCGGACGCGGAAATCCCGGTCTTCGAGGCGGCAGGCTATCTGCACCGCACCGACCAGCAGTTCCATTTCGTCAATGACGGTTACGGCTCATACGACGCCTTTCTCGATACGCTGGCTTCCCGCAAGCGCAAGGCGCTGAAGAAGGAGCGCCGGGCGGCGCTGAAACATGGCATTACGATCGACTGGCTGACCGGCAAGGATCTGACCGAAGCGATCTGGGATCAGTTCTTCACCTTCTACATGGACACCGGCAGCCGAAAATGGGGCTGCCCCTATCTCAACCGGGATTTCTACAGCCTGATCGGCGAACGCATGGCCGACGACATCCTGCTCGTCATGGCGAAACGCGACGGCCGCTATATCGCCGGCGCGATCAATTTCATCGGTGGCGACACGCTCTACGGCCGGCACTGGGGCTGCATCGAGGACCATCCGTTCCTGCATTTCGAGGTCTGCTACCATCAGGCCATCGATTTTGCGATCGCCAGGGGCCTGAAGCGCGTCGAGGCCGGCGCACAGGGTGAGCACAAGTTGGCGCGCGGCTACCTGCCGACCATTACCCATTCCGCCCACTACATCACCCATGCCGGCCTGCGCCGCGCCGTCGCCGACTACCTCGAACGCGAACGCCGAGATGTGGAGATGATGGGCGACTATCTGGCCGAACACGGCCCATTCCGCCGCACAGAGCACAACGAGACAGACTGAGACCGGGAGACGAGCATGAGCTACGACACCAACAATATTTTCGCAAGAATCCTGCGCGGCGAAATCCCCTCGCACCGCGTCTATGAGGATGAGCACACATTCGCCTTCATGGATGTGATGCCGCAGGCGAACGGCCACACGCTGGTCATCCCGAAGGCGCCCTCGCGCAACATCCTCGATGCCGATCCGGAAACGCTGGCGCGGCTCATGCCCGTCGTACAGAAGGTTGCGGTCGCGGTGAAGGAAGCCTTCGAGGCTGATGGCGTGACGGTCATCCAGTTCAACGAGCCGGCCGCCGGCCAGACCGTGTACCATCTGCATTTCCACGTCATCCCGCGCGTCGAAGGCCTACCGCTGAAGCCGCATTCCGGCACGATGGAAGACCAGGGCGTGCTTTCGGCCAATGCCGAAAAGCTCAGAAAGGCGCTGGCATGACGACCGTCCTCACCCGCCGCACCGTCCTGCTCGGCCTCGCCAGCGCCGCACTTGCCGCAGCGCTGCCGGCCTTTCCTGTTTTCGCAGCCGAGCGCCCGGAAGAGATCGTCGAAAAGATCT
The DNA here is from genome assembly GCF_024704725.1 of Shinella sp. CPCC 101442. Taxonomy (GTDB): domain Bacteria; phylum Pseudomonadota; class Alphaproteobacteria; order Rhizobiales; family Rhizobiaceae; genus Shinella. Next base: position 218,583 of record NZ_JALIQS010000007.1, read on the forward strand.
ACGCTGCCTACGCCAATGACGGCAACGGGCCGCAGGACGTGCCTTATGTACGCGATGTCGCGGAGCAACTCTCGGGCGAAAACCATCCGGGTTTCGATTTCTTCATCGACGCGCAGGATTTCGACAAGGTCTCCGCCGTCGTCGCGCTCGTTTCGGAGAGCGCGAAGGACGCAGTCGTGCGCGCGGAGATGACGAATTTCGGCGCAACGAAAACCGTCGAGATCGACTTCGTGAAGAATGGCCCGAACTGGAAGATCGGCAATGTCCGCTATCCCGTCGCAGGTGGCTTCGACCTGCGCCAGAGCCTCGGCCTGAGCGCGCTTTAAGCGCCCGTTAGCGCAAGCCCCGCGGCCAGGAAGGCGATGGCCGCGGCGATGCCCAGAATCTGTCGGAAGCGGCCTCCGAAGAAGAAAAAGAGTGCGCCAGCCAGCACCGCCCCGAGCCGCAGCCAGAGCGGCGAGCTTTCCAGCGCTCCCGTCGGGAAGAAGATCAGCTTGGCGATGACGGCGGCCACCAGCGCCGTCGCGACCGCCCGCACCCAGTTCAGCAACTCTGATTTTTCATCGATGCGATTGCCCGCGATGACGCCGGACCAGCGCCAGAAATCCGTGGCGAGCCAGCCGGCGATGGCGATGTAGATATAGGGCCAGGGGCCTTCGAAACTCATCGCGCGGCCTCCTTCCGCCGCAACATCCGTTCTCCCCACCAGGCGAGCGTGCCGCCGATGATACCGGTCAGCAGGATGTCATATTCGGGCGCGATCACCGCGAAGAGATAGCCGAGCGCGAGGCCGATGCCGAGGGCCCAGTAGATCACCCGATGGCGCGCGGAAATCCAGATCGAGGTGAGGAAATAGACGGGCGTCAGGAAGAACAGGCAGCCCGACACGATGGGCGGAAACTCCGAGACGGCGCCATAGACGATGCCGACCAGCAGAATATTGGTGATCGTCAGCGTGATTCCGAAACCAGCAAAAAAAGCGACTCGGCCATAACGCGGCACATCGCGCACATTCTCCATGGCGAAGACCCAGGCGGTGATGGCGACGAAATGCGAGACGATGAGCAGCAGCCAGGTCGGCGTGCGGCTGGTGCGGATTTCCGGTATCAGCGCGGCCACCATCGGCATCATGCGCACGGAAGACAGCGTCACGGCGATGAACGCCGTCGCGATATGCGCGCCCGACAGCATGGAGCCGACGAGGATCACCTTGGCGGGCAGCGCCCAGACCATGCCGGTCATGAACATCACCTGTCCGACCGGGATCTTCGCCTCGGCGGTGAAGGCTGCAAAGCCGACGAAGGACAGCATGAGGATGATGGCCGGCAGGCTGAAAAGCCCGCGCGCGCCGATCAGGAACCAGTGCATCTGGGATTGGGGTTCTGGCGCGGTCTCGGCAGTCATGGATATCCCGGATCATCGGCAAAAAGAAAGCCGGGCAGTTTCCTGCCCGGCTGGTATCATTTGTAAAGCCGTTATTTTTTGCGCGGCACTTTCGGAACGGCGCTGGAGGACTTGCGCGGCGGCTCGTCCTTCGGCTCCGGGGCCTTGGCTTCCGTCGCCTTCTTCGACGACTTGGTCTTGGCCGGCGCTGCCTCGGCGGCGACGGTTTCCTTGGTCTTGCGCGGCTTTGCCTTCTTGGCGGCAGCCTCTTCCACTTCGGCCTTCGGCTTGATCGGTGCGGTTTCCGGCACGGCGTCGAGGATCAGGCCCTTCGAGCCGTCTTCCTTCGGACCGACGGAAACGCGCACGACGCCGCCCTTCTTGAGCTTGCCGAAGAGGATTTCGTCGGCGAGCTTCTTCTTGATATTTTCCTGGATGACGCGCGCCAGCGGACGGGCGCCCATCTTCTCATCGTAGCCCTTCTCGGCCAGCCAGGCGATTGCTTCCTGCTGGAGATCGAAAGTGACGTTGCGTTCGGCCAGCTGGGTTTCCAGCTGCATGACGAATTTCTGCACGACCTGATGGATGACCGGCGTCGGCAGCGAGCCGAACGGGATGATCGCATCGAGACGGTTGCGGAATTCCGGCGTGAACAGGCGGTTGATCGCCTCCAGGTCCTCACCTTCGCGCTTCGACGAGCCGAAGCCGATGGCGGCCTTGGCCATGTCGGATGCGCCCGCATTGGTCGTCATGATCAGGATGACGTTGCGGAAATCGATCTTCTTGCCGTTATGGTCGGTCAGCGAGCCGTGATCCATGACCTGCAACAGGATGTTGTAGAGGTCCGGATGCGCCTTTTCGATTTCGTCGAGCAGCAGCACGCAATGCGGATGCTGATCCACGCCATCGGTCAGGAGGCCGCCCTGGTCGAAGCCGACATAGCCGGGAGGTGCGCCGAGCAGACGCGAGACCGTATGCCGCTCCATGTATTCGGACATGTCGAAGCGCAGCAGTTCCACGCCGAGCGAGGCGGCAAGCTGCTTGGCGACTTCCGTCTTGCCGACGCCCGTGGGGCCGGAGAACAGGTAGCTGCCGATCGGCTTGTTCGGTTCGCGCAGGCCCGCACGGGCAAGCTTGATGGCCGACGCCAGAGCCTCGATTGCCAGATCCTGGCCGTAGACGACCGAGCGCAGTTCCTTTTCAAGCCCAGCGAGCACCTGCTCGTCGTCCTTGGAAACGGTCTTCGCCGGAATGCGGGCCATGGTGGCGATCGTCGCCTCGATCTCCTTTTCGGTGATCAGCTTGCGACGCTTGCCGGCGGGCAGCAGCATCTGGGCCGCACCGGTCTCGTCGATCACGTCGATCGCCTTGTCCGGCAGCTTGCGGTCGTTGATGTAGCGCGCCGAAAGCTCGACGGCGGTCTTGATCGCTTCGTTGGAGTATTTCAGCTTGTGATACTCTTCGAAGTAGGGCTTGAGGCCCTTCATGATCTCGATCGTGTCGTCGATGGTCGGCTCGTTGACGTCGATCTTCTGGAAGCGGCGGACGAGCGCCCGGTCCTTCTCGAAGAACTGGCGGTATTCCTTGTAGGTCGTCGAGCCGATGCAACGGATCGCGCCGGAGGACAGCGCCGGTTTCAGGAGGTTGGAGGCATCCATCGCACCGCCGGAGGTCGCACCCGCGCCGATGACCGTGTGGATCTCGTCGATGAAGAGAACCGCACCCGGATAATCCTCGAGTTCCTTGACGACCTGCTTCAGGCGCTCTTCGAAATCGCCGCGATAGCGCGTGCCGGCAAGCAGCGTACCCATGTCGAGCGAAAAGATCGTGGCATCGGCCAGCGCTTCCGGCACTTTGCCCTCGATGATGCGCTTGGCGAGGCCTTCGGCAATCGCGGTCTTGCCCACGCCCGGATCGCCCACGTAAAGCGGGTTGTTCTTGGAGCGGCGGCACAGAACCTGGATCGTGCGGTTCACCTCGGCATGGCGGCCGATCAGCGGATCGATCTTGCCGTTCCTGGCCTTCTCGTTGAGGTTGACGCAGTAGGCGGTCAGGGCGTCCTGCTTCTTGGCGGGCTCTTCCTGCTCGTTGCTGCTGCCGCGCGTCTGCTTCTGCTCGTTCTCGGTCTCATCCGCGCCACGCACCTTGCGCTCCTCGGATGCGCCCGGCCGCTTGCCGATGCCGTGCGAGATGAAATTGACGGCGTCGTAACGCGTCATTTCCTGCTCCTGCAGGAAATAGGCGGCATGGCTCTCGCGCTCGGCGAAGATCGCGACGAGCACATTGGCACCGGTCACTTCCTCGCGGCCGGAAGACTGGACATGGATCACCGCGCGCTGGATGACGCGCTGGAAGCCGGAGGTCGGCTTGGAATCCTCTTCGTAGCCCGTCACCAGGTTGGCGAGGTCATTGTCGACATAGTCGGTGACGGTCTTGCGCAGCACATCGAGATTGACGTTGCAGGCGCCCATTACGGCGGCCGCATCCGCGTCGTCGATCAGCGCGAGAAGGAGGTGTTCCAGCGTTGCATATTCGTGGTGGCGCTCGTTCGCATAGGTCAGTGCCTGGTGGAGCGCCTTTTCAAGGCTTGCAGAAAATGTTGGCACGGTCGTTCCTCATTTCTTTTCCATGACACATTGCAGCGGGTGCTGGTGCTGGCGGGAGAAATCCATCACCTGTGTCACTTTGGTTTCGGCAACCTCGTAGGTGAACACGCCACACTCGCCTACGCCATGATTGTGCACATGCAGCATGACCCGTGTGGCCGCTTCGCGGTCCTTCTGGAAGAAACGTTCCAGAATGTGGATCACGAACTCCATGGGCGTATAATCGTCATTGAGAAGCAGCACGCGATACAGGCTCGGCTTCTTCGTCTTAGGCTTTGTGCGGGTAATGACGGAGGTGCTGCGACCGGGAGTGCCGCCGCTCTCGTCACCGTCCTGCATTCTGACCCGTCTCACAGTCATTTTCGTGGTCATTCCTTGATTACGAGCCCTGATTACGGCCGCTTCCTTTATGGCGCGTCGTTCGGCTGAGGTAGCCTTTGGACCTGTTATCTAATGTTTCGTCACACGATTGTAAGACCCTTGCTTCGCACTGCAATCATAATCGCGGACTGTCCGAAGGAAATAGCGAAATTTGCGGCCGACGCGTCAGCCCCGCGCAATCCCCGAAACGCGAAAAGGCCGGCCGCGGTTGCCCACGGCCGGCCGATAAACGCTATACGCGTACGCTCTACTGAAAAACCTTAAGCGGCAACGGCCGACTTGGCGGCAGCGGTTGCCTTGGCGACCGGTGCTTCGTAGGGCTTGTAAGCGCCCTTGGCGATCTCCGCATAGAGTTCGCTGAGCTTGGTGGCTTCGGCAACAAAGCCTTCATAGGAGGACTTCACGAAAGCGGTCTGCAGCTCGACGGCAGCTTCGACGCTCTTGACGCCAGAGAGCTTTTCGAAATGGGCGAGACCGTTTTCGAACGACTTCTTGGAGTAATCGGCGGTTTCGGTGGCAATGGCCTGCCAGCCCTGAGCAGCCGTCGTGTAGCTCTTCAAGAGCGTGTCCACGGCTTCCTTGCTCTTCTTGTTTGCATCGTCGAAATTGAACATCGAAGTCTCCTTTGGATCCCGGTGGTATGGTCCAAAATCTATATGCGACGCACAAAAAAGTCAATGAAATGGTGCGGCGCAATATTTTTCAAGCAAAGCAACGCCTTGCGCGATAGGTATGATTATTGGCGCCGTCAAAATGCAACGTGTCGCAAAACAATAACAATACAGCCAGCGGCAACATCTGGCGCACAATGAAAAAGCCCGGCGCCAAAGGCAGCCGGGCTTCCAGTCCTGCGGTTTTCGACAGATCAGAGATCGATGTCGAGGATCGCCATGGAAAAGTTGTAGGAGAGTTCGCCATCCTCGTCGTCGCGGAACACGACGCCCAGGAACTCGTCAGCAAGGTAGACCTCGGCCGACTCATCCTTGCGCGGACGGGCCTTGATGACGATCTCCTTGTTGATATTGCGCTTGAAGTAGGCCTCGAGCTTCCTGATTTCTTCCGGCGTCACGACATGTCTCCGTCAACGTTTGATTTGCCGCGCTTCTCGCACCTGCTCCAGAGCGTGTAAACCCTCGAACGCCGATGCAAGGCGACTTTTCCCTCTCAGAGATCGTAGTCGAAGGCTGCCAGCAACTGATCCATCGCACGCGAAGGCTCGTTGCAGCCCGCCTCGCCAACGACGCGGGCCGGCACGCCGGCGACCGTCGATTTCGGCGGCACGGGCTTCAGCACGACGGAGCCTGCGGCGATGCGCGAGCAATGGCCGATATGGATGTTGCCGAGGATTTTCGCGCCCGCACCGATCAGCACACCGTCGCCGATCTTCGGGTGGCGGTCGCCGCCTTCCTTGCCGGTGCCGCCGAGCGTCACGTTGTGCAGGATAGAGACATTGTCGCCGATGGACGCGGTCTCGCCGACGACGAGGCCCGTCGCGTGGTCGAGGAAGATGCCCTTGCCGATATGCGCCGCCGGATTGATATCCGTCTGGAAGACGCTGGAGGACCGGCTTTGCAGGTAGAGCGCGAGGTCACGCCGGCCGTTGTTGTAGAGCCAGTGCGCGACGCGGTGCGTCTGGATGGCGTGGAACCCCTTGAAATAGAGCACGGCATCCAGGAACCGCAGGCATGCCGGGTCGCGATCATAGACAGCCTGGATATCGACACGCAGGATGCTGCCCCATTCCGGCCAGTCTTCCAGCATTTCGTCGAAAATCTGATGCAGAAGATTCGCCTGCAGGTCCGGATGATCGAGGCGTTCACAGACGCGATGGATCACGCTTTCTTCCAGCGAGCGGTGGTTCAGCACCGTCGAATAGAGAAAGGCCGCCAGCAGCGGCTCGGCCTGGGCGGCAACGCGGGCTTCCTCGCGCAGGCTATCCCAGATCGGGTCCATGGCCTTCAGCTTGTCGCCGGCCCTGAGTTCATTCGTCGCGACCATCGCCGCACTCCTTCATCACCATACCGGATCATATATAAAGCAAAGCGCGTTCGAGCGGAATGGCCGGACGCGCTTTGTCGCAAACGGCGCGTCAGCGACCGTCGATCTGCGCGTAGAATTCCAGAACGGCGCGCTTGAACACCCTGTCGCCGACGGCCAGCATGTGGTCGCGGCCGGGAATGTCGAGCGCGCGGGCATCCGGCATCAGGGCCGCCAGCGCCTGCGGGCTTCCCGCTATGTCGTCCTTCGTGCCGACCCCGATCAGCGCGGGCACGTCGATGCGCGCCATATCCGCTTCGGTCAGCAGGTCGCGCGAGGTCATGATACAGGCGGCAAGCGCCTGGCGATCGGATTTCGTCTGATCGGCAAAAGCGCGGAACATGCGGCCGCGCTCGTGGGTCACGACGTCGAGGGACGGCGCCAGCAACGCGTCGGCAATCGGATCCCAATCGCCCACGCCTTCCACCATTCCAATGCCGAGGCCACCGAAAACGACCGAGCGCACGCGGTGGGGATGGGCCAGCGCCATGAAGGCGGTGATGCGCGCGCCCATGGAATAGCCGAAGACATGCGCTTCCGGGATCGCGAGGTGATCGAGCAGCGCCGCCGCATCACCTGCCATCAGCGGCGGCGTATACAGTGCCGGATCATGCGGCTTGGCGCTGGCGCCGTGGCCGCGATTGTCGATGGCGATGACGCGGTAGCCGGCATCGCCCAGCGTCTTCAGCCAGCCGGGAAACACCCAGTTGACGCTGGCGCTGGAGGCAAAGCCGTGGATGAGCAGCACCGGCTCGCCCGAGGGGTCGCCTTCGTCAAAGTAGGCGAGTTCCAGGCCTTCGTGGGTGAAACGGGAAAAGGGCGGGTTGTCGAGGTTCATCGCGGGCCGTCTTTCGTTTTCTCGACCCTGCTCATACTGCCCTTTGCCCGCGGAGAAAACGGCCGCCCTGCGGAAATCTCCTCACCCGCGACGGTTTTGCATCTACCCATTTGGCTTCAAGGCGATTATGGTCCGCGCCAGAAAACGGACTTCACGGAGCATGACATGGCTGGGCACAGCATTCCCCATTTCCAGAACGACGGCGGCCATCGCACGATCGAGATCGGCGTGAAGGAATTCATGTGCGTCGGCGCCTCGGTGCCCTACGACCACCCGCATGTCTTCCTCGACATGGGCGACGACAACGAAAAGGTCTGCCCCTACTGTTCGACGCTCTACCGCTACAATCACGGCCTGAAGGCAACGCAGACGGAACCCGCCGGCTGCACCTTCACGAACCAGGCAGCGGCGTGACGGCCAAAGGGCCGGCATCCTCATGTCCTCCGTTAAATCCACAACCATCGTCGGCGCCGGCATTGCCGGCCTGACGGCGGCCCTTGCGCTCGCCCGCAAGGGCATTGCCTCCCATGTGCTTGAGCAGGCCCCCGCCCTCGAGGAAGTCGGCGCCGGCCTGCAGCTCTCGCCGAACGCATCGCGTATCCTCGCCGATCTCGGCCTTTTGGACGCGCTCAGCGCCCATTGGAGCGAGCCGGACCATATCCTGCTCTCTTCAGGAAAAACGCTTTCTCCCCTCGCCTCGGTCCCCGCGGGCAGTGCCGCCCGCAGCCGATGGGGTGCGCCTTACGGCGTCCTGCACCGCGCGTCATTGCAGGCCTTGCTCATTGATTCGGTCCGTCAAAACCCGCTCTGCACGCTGACAACGGGTCAGCGAATCGAAAGAACCGAAACTGCCCGTGCCCTTGCACCCTCAGATGTGCTGATTGCCGCCGACGGTGTCTGGTCGCGCCTGCGCCAAACCGTGCCCGGCGCCCTGCCCGCGCGGTACTCCGGCAATATCGCCTGGCGCTTCCTCGTGCCCTACACCGCCGCGCCCGCCTTCCTCAATCCACGAACCGTGACGGCTTTCCTTGGTTCGCATGCCCATCTCGTCGCCTATCCGCTGACGGAGGTGCAGGCCTTCAACGTCGTCGCCATCCATGCGCAAGACGATGCGCCACCGGAGGGCTGGACGCGCAAGGGCGATGCGTTGACGCACAGCCGCCTGCTGGAGGCCTTCGCAGGCTGGCACACTGATATCCGCCGCCTGATAGAGGAGGCGCAAAACCCCATGGCATGGCCGCTCTTCGGTTGCCCGGACGGGGCCTGGACGGACGGGAAGGACACGGTGCTGATCGGCGATGCCGCCCATGCCATGACGCCTTTTGCGGCGCAGGGCGCCGCCATGGCGATCGAGGATGCAGTTCTGCTGGCAAACCGCCTCGCCGGCACCGCCGACATCGGGCCTGCTCTGCGTCAGTTCGAAAAGGAACGCCGCGAACGTGTCGCAAAGGTGCGCAGCCGCGGCGCCTTTAATCGCTTCGCCTACCACGCCAGTGGACCGGTCGCACTCGCACGTGACCTCGTGCTGTCGCTGCGCAAGCCGGAACAACTCGCCGGCGATCTCGACTGGCTCTACGGCTATCGAACGCCGGATTAAGCAGCCCCTCGCCCGAATGGCCGGATGAGGGGCAAACTCTGCTCCTATACGGCCCGAGCCGCGGCAAGACCGCGCTCGATGTCGGCCTTGATGTCCTTCACGTCTTCGAGACCGATCTGCAGGCGCAGCACCGGGCCTTCTTCCGGCCCCTTGGCGACGCGGCGATCGCCGAGACCCACATGCACCGCCAGGCACTCGAAGCCACCCCAGGAGTAGCCGAGGCCGAAGATGCCGAGCGCATCGAGGAAGGCATGGGCCTTGGCCTTGTGACGTTCCGGCGAGCCGCCGTCGAGAACGATGGAGAAGATGCCGCTCGCGCCCTTGAAGTCGCGTTTCCAGAGGTCGTGCCCCGGAAAGCTCGGCAGTGCAGGATGCAGCACGCGCGACACGTCATCGACGCCTTCCAGCCAGCGCGCCAGTTCGAGCGCGCTTTCCTGGTGTCGCTCAAGCCGCACGCCCATGGTGCGCAGGCCGCGCAGCACCTGATAGGCATCATCCGGCGAGGCACAGGTGCCGAGCGTGATCTGCGTCTCGTGCAACTGCTCCCAGTGAGCGGCATTGGCCGAGACGGTACCGAACAGCACGTCGGAATGACCGGCCGGGTATTTCGTCGCCGCATGGATAGAGACATCGACGCCGAAATCCAGCGGTTTGAAATAGAGCGGCGTCGCCCAGGTGTTGTCCATGGTGACGACCGCGCCGTGTTTATGGGCGGCAGCGGCAATCGCCGGAATGTCCTGCATCTCGAACGTGTTGGAGCCCGGTGCTTCCGTATGCACGAGCTTCGTGTTCGGCCTGATCAGGGCCTCGATACCCGCGCCGATCATCGGATCGTAATATTCGACGGTCACACCGAGGCGCTTCAGCATCGTGTCGCAGAAATGGCGCGTCGGAAAATAGACCGAATCCACGATGAGCGCATGGTCGCCCGACGAGAGATAGGCCAGGAACGGCACGGTGACGGCGGCAAGGCCCGATGGCACGAGAATGGTGCCGGCCGAGCCTTCCAGCTCGTCGATGGCCGCACAGAGCGCATCGGTCGTCGGCGTGCCGCGCGTACCATAGGTGTATTTCTGAGCGCGATTTTCCATCGTTGCGGCATTGGGGAAAAGCACGGTCGAGGCATGGACGACCGGCGGATTGACGAAACCGTGATAATCCGCCGGGTCGTTGCCGGCATGGGCAAGTCGGGTGTTCACGCCGGCGCCGGCGAGGATTTCGTCTCTGTTTTTCATGGGGATCGATCCGGAAATGCGAAGGGGTTGAGTTCGCTGACTTTTCGCCAGCCGGCCCGCAAGGTCAACCCCATGGACGACGATGCCGTACCATCCAAAGCGCTTCAAATATTAAGCGCGCGGAATTTTTGAGCGGTTTACTGCACAATTCCCCGATTTTTTGCCCAAAACTGCAGCAAATATCGACAAATTTAGGTTACCGGCCGGAAAATAAGCCGGGTCACTTGACCCTGTGAAAATTTGAGCATGAGATAAGAAACCTCGCGCCGGGAGGGTGGCGAGTTCCGCACCGTGTTCATCGAATGCGTGACCTGCGGACAAAACAAAGACAACAGAAAAAGGTTGTGAAAAAATGGCAAAAAAAATCGTGACAGCGCTCGTTGGCGCTGCCGTGCTGGGGCTTGGCGCAACGGCTGCTCAGGCGGATACGCTTACTGACGTGAAGGCCAAGGGCTTCGTGCAGTGCGGCGTGAACGGTTCGAACCTCGCCGGCTTCGGCGCGCAGGATTCGGCCGGCAACTGGGCCGGTCTCGACATCGATCTTTGCAAGGCCGTGGCCGCTGCCGTCTTCGGCGATGCCACCAAGGTGAAGTTCACCCCCCTTTCGGCCAAGGACCGCTTCCCGGCTCTGCAGTCGGGTGAAATCGACCTGCTCGCCCGCAACACGACCTGGAGCGTCAGCCGCGATTCGCAGCTCGGCTTCGATTTCCGTGCCGTAAACTACTATGACGGCCAGGGCTTCATGGTGAAGAAGGAACTCGGCGTGAAGTCGGCTCTGGAACTCTCCGGCGCCTCGGTCTGCGTTCAGTCCGGCACCACGACGGAACTGAACCTCGCCGACTACTTCCGCTCCAACAACATGGACTTCAAGCCGGTCGTTTTCGAAGCACAGGATGAAGCCGACGCCGCCTACAATGCCGGCCGCTGCGACGCCTACACGACCGACGCTTCGGGCCTCTACTCGATCCGCCTGAAGATGGCCAACCCGGATGACCATATGGTTCTCCCGGAGATCATCTCCAAGGAGCCGCTCGGCCCGGCCGTGCGCCAGAACGACTCCAAGTGGTTCGACATCGTGACCTGGTCGCACTATGCGATGGTCGCTGCCGAAGAATTCGGCATCACGACCGCCAATGTCGAAGAGATGAAGAAGTCCGCCAACCCGGACATCAAGCGCTTCCTCGGCGAAGAAGCTGACAGCACCATTGGTGCCGACCTCGGCCTGCCGAAGGACTGGGCCGTGCAGATCATCAAGTCTGTCGGCAACTATGGCGAATCCTTCGAGCGCAATGTCGGCGAAGGCTCCCCGCTCAAGATCGCCCGCGGCCTGAACGCCCTGTGGACGAAGGGCGGCCTGCAGTACGCTCCGCCGATCCGCTAATCCCGGATCCGACTTCGGGAGGGCAGAAAACTGCCCTCCCTTTCAAAACAAACGCCCGGCAAACAGGGCGAACCAACGTCAGGGGAAATGCATGGCTCTTGCGGATGCCCGAACAGGGTCCGGCGAACCGCCGAAGGTATCGCTTCTTTACAACCCGGCGCTCAGAAGCGTCGTCTATCAGGTCGTCACGCTCGTCGTGATCATCGGCGCCGTCTGGTACGCCTGGAACAACGTCGTCCAGAACCTCGCCCGCGCCAACATGACGGCGGGCTTCGGCTTCCTGAACAGCCGCGCCGGTTTCGACGTCGCGCAGTCGCTGATTTCCTATTCCAGCGACTCGACCTACTTCCGCGCGCTGCAGGTCGGCCTTCTCAACACGCTCGTGGTCGCCGCCGCCGGCATCGTCACCGCGACGATCGTCGGCCTTCTCGTCGGTATCGGGCGCCTGTCGCACAACTGGCTGATCGCGCGCCTGTGCACGGTCTATGTGGAAATCTTCCGCAACATTCCGCCGCTGCTCGTCATCTTCTTCTGGTATCTCGGCGTTCTCGCCCTGCTGCCCTCGATCCGCACGATCTTCCAGCACGTGAAGGACAATCCAGATGCGGTGTTCTTCGTTTCCAACCGTGGCATCTACATGCCGGCACCGGTCTTCGGTGAAGGATTTGGCGTCGTGCTCGTGGCCCTCGTGATCGGGATCGTCGCGGCCATCGCCTTCACGGTCTGGGCGAATGCCCGCCAGCGCGCGACGGGCCAGCGGCCGCCTGTCCTGTGGGTCAATCTCGCGCTCATCCTGCTCTTCCCGCTCGCCGTCTTCATCGTGATGGGCCAGCCGCTGACGCTGGACTATCCGGTGCCCGGCTCCTTCAATATGAAGGGCGGCATGGTCATTGGGCCGGAATTTCTGGCGCTCTATCTGGCCCTCTCGCTCTACACGGCTTCGTTCATCGCCGAGATCGTGCGCGCCGGTATCCGCGGCGTCTCCAAGGGCCAGTCGGAAGCGTCCTTTGCGCTGGGTCTTCGCCCCGGCCAGGCGACCCGTCTCGTCGTGCTCCCGCAGGCGCTCAGGATCATCATTCCGCCGCTCACCTCGCAGTATCTCAATCTCATCAAGAACTCCTCGCTCGCGGTGGCCGTCGGGTATGCCGACCTCGTCGCGGTCGGCGGCACCATTCTCAACCAGTCCGGCAAGTCGATCGAGATCATTTCGATCTGGATGCTGATCTATGTCTCGATCAGCCTCATCACCTCGCTGTTCATGAACTGGTTCAACGCCAAGATGGCCCTGGTGGAGCGCTGAGATGGCTGAAAGCATTACCTACGTCCGGGATCATTTCCTCGAAGCGGAGAAGCCCCCGACCTCCGACTCCTCCATTATCGGCTGGATCCGCAAAAACCTCTTCGCCTCGGCGAAGGACAGCGTCCTGTCGATCGTCGCACTGCTGGCGCTCGTCTACTTCCTGCCGGGCCTCATCAACTGGCTGTTCGTGTCGGCGGTCTGGACCGGGTCGGACCGCACGGCTTGCCTCACCGTCGATCAGGGCGGCCAGCTTCCGGCCGGTTGGAACGGCGCCTGCTGGGCCTATGTGGGCGACCGCTTCGTCCAGTTCATGTTCGGCTCCTATCCGCGCGACGAACTCTGGCGGCCGCTGCTCGTCGTCGCCATGTTCGTCGGACTGCTCATCCCCTTCCTGATGCCGAAGATGCCGCGCAAGGGCTTGAACGCCCTTCTGCTCCTGATCGTTCTGCCGGTCGTCGCCTTCTTCCTGCTGCTGGGCGGCGTGTTCGGTCTCCGGCCCGTCGAGACGTCGCTCTGGGGCGGCCTGATGGTGACGCTGATCATCTCCTTCGTCGGCATCGCGATTTCCCTGCCCGCCGGCATCCTGCTGGCGCTCGGCCGCCGCTCGACCATGCCGATCCTCAAGACGGTCTGCGTCGCCTTCATCGAACTGATCCGCGGCGTGCCGCTGATCACCGTTCTGTTCATGGCGAGCGTGCTTTTGCCGCTGTTCCTGGAACCCGGCAACAATATCGACAAGTTCCTGCGCGCGCTGATCGGCGTATCGATCTTCGCATCCGCCTATATGGCGGAGGTTATTCGCGGTGGTCTTCAAGCCATTCCGAAAGGGCAATATGAAGCGGCCGACGCTCTTGGTCTAAACTACTTCCACAAAATGACCTTCGTCGTGCTACCGCAAGCCATCAAACTCGTGATCCCCGGCATCGTGAACACCTTCATCGGCATGTTCAAGGATACCTCCCTCGTCACGATCATTTCGATGTACGATCTGCTCGGTATCGTGAAGGCAAGTTTTGGGGATTCGGCCTGGATCACCCCGGTCACACCGTTGACGGGCCTGATTTTCGCCGGCTTCACGTTCTGGATTTTCTGCTTCGGCATGTCGCGCTACTCGGCCTTCGTGGAACGTCGGCTCGATACGAACCACAAGAGATAAGTGAGAGGAAACAACAATGGCCAATCAAGCCCAGGCGCAAAAACTGGCGGTCTCCGCGACGGACGTCGCCGTCGAGATCACCAACATGAACAAGTGGTACGGCGAGTTCCATGTGCTGCGCGACATCAATCTCAAGGTCATGAAGGGCGAGCGCATCGTCATCGCCGGCCCGTCGGGTTCCGGCAAGTCCACGATGATCCGCTGCATCAACCGTCTGGAAGAACACCAGAAGGGCCAGATCGTCGTCGACGGCATCGAGTTGACGAATGACCTGAAGAAGATCGACGAAGTGCGCCGCGAAGTCGGCATGGTGTTCCAGCACTTCAACCTCTTCCCCCACCTGACGATCCTGGAAAACTGCACGCTGGCGCCGATCTGGGTTCGCAAGATGCCGAAGAAGGACGCTGAAGAAGTGGCGATGCACTACCTGAAGCGCGTCAAGATCCCGGAACAGGCAAACAAATATCCGGGCCAGCTTTCCGGTGGCCAGCAGCAGCGTGTGGCGATCGCCCGCTCGCTCTGCATGAAGCCGAAGATCATGCTGTTCGACGAGCCGACCTCGGCGCTCGACCCGGAAATGGTCAAGGAAGTGCTCGACACGATGGTGTCGCTGGCCGAAGAAGGCATGACCATGCTGTGCGTGACGCATGAAATGGGTTTTGCCCGCCAGGTCGCCAACCGCGTCATCTTCATGGACCAGGGCCAGATCGTCGAACAGAACTCGCCAGCCGAATTCTTCGACAATCCGCAGCACGAGCGCACGAAACTCTTCCTCAGCCAGATCCTGCACTAAGCGGATCGACTTCGGACTACGGAAGGCGGGCCTCAAGCCCGCCTTTTTCATTTGGCGCGCAGTTCCGCTCTGAACTTCAGCGGACTTGCACCAAAATGATTGCGGAAGGCGCGCGAAAACGCCGAAAGACTGTCGAATCCACTGCGCAGCGCGACTTCCTGCATGGAGAGCGGCGTGTCGCGCACCATTCTCTGGGCAGCGGTAAGACGCAGGCGCAGATAGTATTTCCCCGGCGCGGTGCCGAGACCATTCCCGAAGAGCGTCTCGATCTTGCGCGTCGAAAAGCCGAGGCGGCGCGCCAATGCCGCAATGGTCAAAGGCCGGTCGATCGTGCGCTCCATCAGGCGGATGGCGGCGGCCAGTTCCGGCTGGCGCTCGCCGAGCCGGCCGAGCGAAACGAGCGGCTGTGCATCCGTCGCCGCATGGGTCTGATCGTAGACGAAGACACTGGCCACATCGAGCGCCACGGCGGAACCGAACCGTTCGCGCACCAGATGCAGCATCATGTCGAAGGTCGGCGAGGCCCCGCCGGAGGTCCACAGCGGCCCGTCTGTGACAAAGCGGTCCGCGCGCACATTGAGCGCGGGAAAGGCCGCCGCGAAATCCTCCAGCTCCTCCCAATGCGCGGTCGCGTTGCGTCCGTCGAGCAAGCCGGAGCGCGCCAGCAGCCAGCAGCCCGATTCGATGCCGGCAACGACCCCGAATCGCCGCGCGATCTTCTTGAGCCGGGCAACGAAGCCGCGGTCCGCGTGGCGGTCCTGGTTGAAGCCGGCGATCAGAAGCAACGCATCGCCGCTCGTCACATCGGCAAAATCACCGTCGACGCGGATCTCGACGCCGCAGGTGAGAAGCACCGGATGGCCATGCGGCGACAGGATTTTCCAGCGAAAGACCGGCTCCGGCACGACGCGATTGGCGGCGCGCATCGGATCGAGCACGGAGGCAAGCGACATGATCGACGACTCCGGCAAGAGCACGATGGTGACGTCGAGCGGCCCCTGTAACAACGCTTCTTTCTTCATGTGGAAATAGTCAAAAAAGATGCGCCTTATGTCAATCGGGGAAAATGCATTCGGGCATGATCGGCCTCACAGGAGATCTGGAGATGCAGCCAGATTGTGGTGAGAGCCCCTGTACCCCGAACACCCTGATCCGCAATTTACCGGAACGGGTTGGCGAGCCGACAAGGCGGACCAACCCGTTTTTTTTTGCCTTTTCCGTTTGAATTCAGGCCCTCGGCCCATGCCTCATGGAACTCCTTCCGCCGGCGCGCGTTCCACCGTCGAACAATCAGGAAAGGTCTCCCATGTTTAATCTCAAGACTGGCATCGCCGCCGGCGCGCTTTCCATCATGATGGCTGTCACGTCCGTCGTGCCCGCCCAGGCCATCACCTTCGCGCGTGTGCCCGTGCCGGAAGCTTCGAGCGTTGAAAAGGTGCAGTACCGCTACGAACGCCGGGATCGTCGCGAACGCCGCGCCGAGCGCCGCTGGCAGGGTCACCACGGCTATCGCGAGCGTCGACCGGGTTATCGCCGCCATTCGGACGGCTTCTGGTATCCGTTAGCCGCTTTCGGCCTGGGCGCCGCCATCGGCGGCGCAATCGCCAACCAGCCTTCGGCAGGCGGCTCTCATGCCGACTGGTGCGCCAACCGCTATCGCTCGTACCGCGCCTATGACAACACGTTCCAACCGAACTACGGGCCACGCAAACAGTGCGTCTCGCCTTACTGAGGTTGAACAGTTCCGCAAACGACAAAGGGCAGCCAACCGGCTGCCCTTTTCTTGCAATGACATGGCGACCCCTGCAGGGCTCGAACCTGCGACATTCTGCTTAGAAGCAAGGATGGCGCGGTCGGGAAATCGTTTTGGATACAAAGCCTAAGCCCATGCCTTCGTAGGCATCCCGGGACTTATTCCGGGATTGCAGTACCTCATCAACAAACGAGGCTGAGCGCCATTGGGCACGCCCGCTCGCGCCTTGACTCTCGCGCAGACAAGAACGAAAAAAGAACATGCGCGACGCCAAGCCCCAATGGACAGACCTTGAAGCCCTATTCGCGCCTAACCGACCGACGCTCGGCGAGGTGCCGCAGTGGTATGAACTGGGAGGCCACTGCTCAGGTTGCGAGAGAGAAGGCCCTGTCGATCGCTGGCAACTTCAGCAGGGTGCAGGCGGCGATGTACACCTCTACATCCTCCGCCAGTTCCTGAGATGCCGGAAGTGCGGAAACAAGGGCACCAACACTTGGGTAGCCGCGAGGGCCGACAGATGACTTCAGATCGTGGCGGCTGGCAGCGGAAATATCGCTGGCAACTTACATGGCCCGGTGAAGCGGATGAAGACTGGTCAGCCTATGACGGCGATCTCTACATTGGCCGTATCCATCGCGACAAGACGAGCCTTAAGGCGGGCATGTTCATATGGGCTGGCGGTTGCTCTTCATGGTGGGAGTTCCGTCGACCCATGCCGCATTCTGGATGGGAGCGAGAAGCGTGGGAAGCCGCTAAGCGAGTAGAAGACTGGTACGATGAGGGCGTGGCTCTCTCAGATCCAAAGCCTGAAGCGGTGTCGCGACGAATCGCGGACCTAAAGGAGCACGGGCGAAAATTCGGCTGGTAAGAGGAAAGCCCGCTTCAAATGGTTCCTTGCAGGGCTGATCGTCCCGTTTTATCCTTCACAGGGTGGAGGATGCGCTTCATGCATATAGTCGGACCGCTTCCAACAGAGCATGCAGAGGACCGCTTCATGCAATGTGAAGAGGCCTTGGAAGCTGCGTTCCAAACCCTCTTGTGGAAGGCGATGAAGGCGGGATGGGATGAGGGCGAGGCCTGCGCGGCCATTGCTTCCTTGGCGGACCATCACATCCTAGCCATGCAATGCTACGAACAAACGGCCGTATCCATCCGCAAGATCAAGCTTTAGCCGAGGGAATATGTGCGGACGCTTCACGCAAATGCTGCCTTGGCGCGATCTGGTCGCGCTCTATCGCCTGACCGACAGCATCAAGTCGAGAAACACGGAAGCCCGGTTCAACGTCGCGCCGACGCAGACTGTGCCATTTGTCCGACTGGATGATGAAGGCAATCAGACGGTCGACGATGGCCGCTGGTGGCTGGTTCCGCACTGGGCAAAGGAAATTCCGAAGGCGGCGATGTTCAATGCCCGCATCGAGACGGTGGATAGCTCGCCTGCCTTTCGTGACGCCTTCAAGGCGCGGCGGTGCCTCATCCCGGCCGACGGTTTCTATGAATGGACGAAGAACGAAGAGGATGGCGGCAAGGACCCGTGGCTTATCCAGATGCCTGGCGGCGCGCCCTATGCGTTCGCCGGCCTATGGGCGCATAACGCGAAGCTGGACGTCACGAGCTGCACGATCATCACGGCGCCGTCGATCGCCCCTATCAGCCAGATTCACGACCGCATGCCGATCGCCCTCGATCCTGAGGTGTTTGAGGGCTGGCTCAATCCCGCGACGCCGAAGGAAAACCTCAAGGGTATCCTCGATCATCATCTCGACGGTCAAATGCAGATGCACCGCGTCAGCAGGGACATCAACAGCTCGAGGTTTACCGAGCGGCCGGCGCCAATCGTCAATTCTCTCTAGTGGACGACAATCAAGTTGGACTTTTTAAGGGATGCCTCAAAAGCGCCTTAGAGCTAACCCGCTTTGCGTCCTGCGC
>NZ_JALIQS010000008.1 GCF_024704725.1 Shinella sp. CPCC 101442
GGGAGAGGGCTCCAGATCCTGACGCGTCTCGACCGCTGCATCGGCCGGTTTCGGCATGGAGCGCGACCTTGTTGGCCAGCGTCTCGTCGATGTTGCGAAGGTGCGAGATCATGCGCTCAGCGCCATACCGATGTGTCGCTGTTCGGGCGGCGTCTGGCTGATATAGAACTGACGCGCCTGAATGCAGTGATCGGCAAAGCTCTCCGGTCGCAGTCGGACCTTTTCACCGCTCTCCTGCGCGTTGAATGCCGGTATCCGGCAAGGGGAGATTCGCGCGGTCCTTCTCCAAAGGAATTCGGCTGATAGTTACAGACCGATCTCCCGCAAGGGAGGGCGTGCTTGCTTTTGGCAGTTGACGGAGGCCTGAAGCTCCTCTGTTGCCAACGTTCCCCCCGAACGTTGGACGCCCTGTCCTCTAGGAACGTTCGCCCCGTTTGGGCGTTGTCCCGCTAACTCAGGAGGCGGCGATGGGGCGTTTTTACTTCAAGATACAGGATCAGGACGGCGTGCTGCAGCCGGACCGCGGTTTCGACTTCGAAAATCTGGATGAGGCAAAGGGCGAGGCAAAGACCCTCCTGGCAGAGATGGCTATAGATGGGCTCCCAAATGAACCGATCGACACCATCTCCGTCGAACTGCAAGACGCCAATCGTGTTCCAATCGTGACGTTTCGGTTGGTTCTCGAGGCGATACCGCACGGTGGCCAAGAGCTCTGAAGTCGCGCTGCATAGCCGATAAGGTGACATGGTCGAACGCATGGACCTCAGCCCGGCGCAAGCGACATTTTCAATGCTAGGGAGCGAACAATACTCGCTCTTGTTCGTCTCCGCGTCTTCAGCCGCCTGGGACATATTCTTTCCTTTGTCCGCTTCCGTACCGACAGCTGGCTCTGGCTTGTGTCATCAGCTCTGCGGTCATAGATGGACAGCAATTGACTGTAGGAAAGACCGAAGCCTTGGGCAGATGTGCGGTCGGTGAACCGCATAGGAATGTCGGATGGCAGACGTTTGGCAGAGCGGGTTTCAAAACTACTTGCTTCGGCGCTTACCGCAAACGAGCCTGGTACGGTTTGAAACATATCTTGAGAGGATAGAGGTGCCGCGTTCGCACCAGCTTTCCTCACCCCATCAGCCGATGGAGCATGCCTATTTCTTCGAAAGCGGGATCGCATCCGTCGTTATCCGGTCTCCAGAGGGCCAGCATAGCGAAATCGGGATAATTGGTCGGGACGGCATGTGTCCGACGGCGGCGATCTTAGGTGTGGATGCGGACCCCTTTTCCATCCATATGCAAATGCAAGGGGACGCCTATCGGATACCTTCGTCGGTTCTGAAAGCGGTTCTTTCTGAAGATCGCGAAGTTCATACCTTGTTTGCGCGCTATACGCAGGCGTTGGCGGTTCAGCAGGCCTATACGGCTCTCTCCAATGCAGTTCATCACATTGACGAGCGGCTCGCGCGCTGGATCTTGATGTGCCACGACCGCGTGGATGGAGAAGATATCAGCCTAACGCATGAATTCATGGCGGTCATGCTCGCCGTCCGGCGCCCGAGCGTGACGACAGCGCTGCATGTGCTGGAAGGCAAGAAACTCATCTATTCCGAGCGCGGCGTCGTCAGTGTTCGAAACCGGACGGGCCTTGAAGCATTCGCGCGAGATGCGTACGGCGAATGCGAGAAGGAATATGGAAGGCTTATCGGGGCGTCGCTCGGACAGTCGACTACGTGAGCGCTTCGGAAAACGGCATGCGCGCCACCAGCTCTCCCTGATCGTCGACGATCTCGAAAAGACGCGTTTCGTCCAGTTGCCCTTTGCGCACATCCTCGGCTAGTATTTCGCGGGCCGCGACGCGTGCCTCGGCAAGTGCGGCCTGCAAGGTATCGAAATCTCCTCCTTCCCGATCCTCGATCCGTTCCGTTCGACTGCGAATGTGAAAGAAATAATGGGTCATGGTCGCCTCTGAGCATCATTGGCCTTCGCAACAGACTGACGAAGTCGCGATGTGTTCCATTCTCTTGTCGTCGCGTCCGTACGTTATCGTACCGCAACTATCGCCATAGCGGTTCGTTCCCTTCAAAATGGAGGGATTAATGGACGCTCTACTCTGCGAGGACCCAGCTCAAACGGTTCATGGTGAAATTGAGGTGCAGTTGCCTGCGCTGAGGCGGTTTGCCCAGAGGCTGACCCGCTCGGTGAGCGAACGGGAAGACCTTGTCCAGGAGACGGTGATGCGCGCGCTACGCTCCTCGCACCAGTTTCATGCAAACACGCAACTTCGCTCGTGGCTCTTCACGATTATGCGCAATACGTTCAACACGGAGTATCGCCGCCGCTGCCGGGAACCGGTTGGACTGGACGACGGCCTCTTTGAGCGGCTCAGTATCAGTGCGCCGCAGGAATGGGCGGTTCGGCGCAGCGAGTTGTGCTGCGCAATCGGCCGTCTCCCACCGCGATCACGCCGCGCATTGCTGCTCGTCGCAATGGGCGTCAGCTATATCGACACGGCCCGGTTATGTGCGTGCGAAATCGGAACGGTGAAAAGTCGGGTCAACCGTGCGCGAAAAATGCTTGAGGACGAGATCGGCCGCCCTAGCGCGCCTTAAAGGGAACAATGGCGCTCCTCACGGGATTGGCCTGTTTACATACCCCACCGATTGAATGACTGGAGCGTGACCATGACCGATCACAAGCAAGTGTCACGCGAGGAAGACTTTCTCGACTACGAGGAGCGCGATGTCCGCGTCGGTTGGCCCTATGCCGACAGCGATGATGCGCGTCGCGCTGGTCAGAATGCGCCCTACGGGATAACCGGCGCTGGTTTGGACCGGGTCGAAAACGAAGGCATCGAGATCACTTCGGGCCCGACCGGGCGGGATGTCGAAGGAGAAAAGGGAGCATTTGCTGAAAATGCGCATGAGGCAATTTCGGACGACGCTCTTGGGGCATGGGTTCTCGAAGCACTTGATCGGGACGGGCGGTTTGATCTTCAAATGCTCGATCTCACGATCCGCGATGGGGTTGCTGAACTTGACGGCGCCGTCGATAGCCAGGACGAACGGCGTTAGCTGATCCAGTTCCTACGCCGGGTGAAGGGCCTGCGCGAAGTGCGGGCCGGTGGACTTTTGACGTATGGCGTCGATAGCCATGTTCCCCGAGATGTTGCTGAGTAACGTCCAAACCAAGCCAAAGACCCACTCGGTGCCGTCTCGTACGCTGTTGCCGCTTGGAATTGAACCACCGCAACTCTAGACTTGCGCCTATCGCAAAGAGGAGGCGGGCGTGGGCAGCTACACTTCCAGGGGAACGTTTCAGCCGGAAGAGCTGGTTGCGTTGAAAACGGTCTTTGACGAATTGACTGCGGAGCCTTGTTTCGAAGCCTCCGATGAGGCAAGGGAGAGTTTCGCCAAGTATCTCTTCGAGATGTTCCCTGCCATGACCTTCAATCCGATCAAGCACCGTTCGATCATCTAGGCGTCTGCCCGGATGTTCTACTCCCGCGAGGACGCCTGATGTAATCGCTCTCGAAATGCGGCATACGGGCAACGGTATCGTGGGTTCGAACCCCACCTCTTCTGCCAAAATTTCACTACTAGCTTGTTTTAAATGGTTTTTTCATAGCCTTGAATTTCAGCGCCACGATTAACCCCGCATTTGCATGCGGCTTGGTTTATGGCGAGTAGCTCTCCGAACGACGAAGGCTGCTTTTCCAGCGCGACCATTTGACCTCGACCTTCCAGTCAATCCGTTCGCACCGCAGTTCCCAAGTGCGTGGCCGCAACCGTGTTCCCAATGCCAATTAAAACCTGCGTACCGCGACCCGTATCGATACCTGTTCCCCAGGGAACACGGTCGCCCCCTTGCTTGTGAGCAGATGCGGTCACGGCGGGAATGTACTCGCCATCGAACTGCGGCGGCCTGACCTCCAATGTTTATACAGCACTTTTCGGCCACCCATGCGGCGGGTGGCGGGTGGTCGCTGTTGTCCGAAAAATAGAGTTATGGGTGAGAAAAGTGGCGACGAAATATGGAACAAATGCATCGGAAACGCTGACCGGCGGCCTTGACCAGGATTACATCTTTGGCCAGGGCGGCCACGATAAGATCTACGGCGTGTTTGCCCGCGACAACCTGTCGGGCGGCGACGGCAACGACACGCTGAGCGGCGGTTTTCAAGACGATACCCTCTATGGCGACCTCGGCACGGACACGCTGTCGGGCGACCAGGGCGATGACACGCTTTCGGGCGGTGGCGGTGCCGATACGATGTCCGGCGGAATGGGCGACGATCGCTTCACCGATTATTCCATCGGCGACTGGAAGGGTGACATCGTCGATGGCGGGCTGGGCACGGATACGGTCGACATCAACCTGCAATACAACACGGCCGGTATCAAGTTCACGGTTCAAGACCCGACCACGTCGGTCAACATGGCCGGTTTCACCGTCAAGAACATCGAACAATATTGGGTCACGGCCACCAATTTTGCCGACACGCTGACCGGTGGCCACTGGAACGACCGCTTCAACGGGCAGGACGGGAACGACACGCTTTCCGGCAACGGGGGCAACGACACTCTCGACGGCGGCGCCGGCAAGGATACGCTCTCCGGCGGCCAGGGCGATGACTATCTCTACGGCCGCGACGGCGACGACAAGCTCGACGGCAGCTATGGCGACGACAACCTGCAGGGCGGGACCGGCAACGACAATATCATCGGCGGCAACGGTGACGACGCGCTCTACGGCGAAGATGGCAATGACGTGCTGAATGGCGGAAGCGGCGACGACTATCTGTGGGCCGGCGACGGCAACGACACGCTGAACGGCGGCGCAGGTGCGGATTACATCATCACCGGCAGCGGCACGAACACCGTGAATGCCGGTGATGGCGACGACGAGATCCTGATCACCCTGGCGGATGGCGCCGACAAAGTCGACGGTGGTGCCGGCATCGACGAGATCGAGATCCGCAACATCTCGGGCACCTTCACGGCCAAGGCCTCGACGGTCGTTAATACGCTCGCCGACGGCACGACCATCGTCAATGTCGAGAACTACGATCTCTACGGCACGAACGACAGGAACACGATCGTCACGCTGGGCGGAAAGGACCACATCGTCACCTACGACGGCGACGACACGGTCAAGGCCGGCGCAGGCGACGATTCCGTCGATGGCGGTGCTGGCAACGACAAGCTCTATGGCGAAGCGGGCAACGACACGATATTCGCCGGCTCCGGCAAGGACGCGATCGACGGCGGCTCGGGTACGGACACGGTTTATATCGACGTCTACAGCTACCAGACGATCAATTACACCTTCGACGTCGTCAACAGCAAGGGAACGCTGTCGAACGGCTCCTACGCGCAGAACACCGAAATCTTCAACATCTTCACCTCCGCCTATGGCGACGACGTCCTCAAGGCCGGCAATGCCCAAAGCGTCTGGTTCAAGTCCTACAGCGGCAATGACCAGCTCTACGGCAGCGCCGGCGACGACCTGCTCGACAGCGGACTCGGCAACGACAAGATCGTCGCCGGTAAGGGTGACGACGTGCTGTACGATCTTGGCGGCAACAACAACCTGTCGGCCGGCGACGGCGACGACGAGGTGCATCTGTCAATCTTCGAGGCCCATGCCGGCGGGGATACGACGACGCTCGATCTCGGCGCGGGCAATGACAGCGTGGAGTTCAACGCCGGCCTCGGCTACACCTTCGGCACGCTCAACGCCGACGGCGGCGCAGGCAGCGACCTCGCCGTCATCGACCGCAACGAAACCACCAAGGCCCTCACCTTCACGCTGAGCGCCAACGCGACCGTCGTCAACGGCGATGTCACGCTGAGGAATTTCGAGCGCATCGACATTACCGGCGGCTCCGGTGCCGACAAGTTCACCGGTGGCAACCTGTCGGATTCGCTCGACGGCAACGACGGTAACGACACACTTGTCGGGCTTGGCGGCGACGACTGGATCTATGGCGGCAACGGCCGTGACACACTGAAGGGCGGCGATGGCCGCGACACGATCTGGGCGGCCGGATCGAGCGACGACGCAGCGGCCGACACGATCGATGCAGGCGCCGGCGATGACTACGTCCACATCAACAACGGCGACGCCGCCATCGGCGGCGCCGGCACGGATACGGTCTATGTCGACGTCTCGACGCTGACGACCGGCGTCAAGTTCACCTCCGGCACCGGCACGGTGAAGGTCAACGCCACCACCTCCTATTCCGGCATGGAAGCGCTCGATTTCACCGGCACGAAGGGCAACGACATCGTGACCGGCGGCGCCGGCAGCGACACGCTGCGCGGCAGGGAGGGCAACGACACGCTCAACGGCGGCGACGGCAGGGATTTCCTCTACGACGATGCCGGCAATGACACGCTGCTGGGTGGCGCCGGGGACGATAGTTTCACCCGCAACGAGTTCACCGGCAAGGACGTCTTCGATGGCGGCGCCGGTGTCGACACGCTGGACTTCAACTATTACGGCTACGACACCTCGGTGAAACTCGACCTGCTCGACAACACCAAGAACGATGGCCTCGCCCGCGGCCTGACGGTCAAGAATATCGAGCGGATCTGGGGCACCAGCCAGGACGATGATATCAGGGGTACGAATGCCAGCGAATGGATGTACGGTGGCAGCAAGGACGATATCCTGCAAGGCCGTGGCGGAAACGATACGTTGATTGGCGGGTCCGGCGGCGATCAGCTTACAGGTGGATCGGGCAAGGACATGTTCCAGTTCAACTACGTCACCGACGGCGGCGATCAGATCACCGACTTCAAACGTGGCGAGGACAAAATCGCCATCGACGACACCGCCTTCGGCATCAAGGCCGGAAGCGGGATCAAGCTCCTGCTCGCCGACGACGCCGTCTTCACGACATCAGGCCCAACCTTCCTTTACGAAAAGGACACGCACCGGCTTTGGTTCGATGCGGACGGCAAGGGCGGCGACAAGGAATCCGTCCTCCTCGCGACCCTAGACAACGTTTCGACGCTCTCCACCAGCGACTTTCTTTTGGTCTAACCTGGTATCCCGCCAGTTTGGCGAATACTCTCCGCGCCGTTCGAGCGCTTTCTGCCCGGCAGGACGCGCTCGAATTTTCGACTGGAGACATCAGTCAAAGGCGTTGCCGGCATTCTGCCCAAGACAGCGAATAGGCATCAACGAACTGCCAAAACCTTTGGCCGGATATCACCGCTCGTGGGCAAACGTCTTTGGACAAATGACGCGCTGAAACTCATTGGAACACAGCCGGATGCGGGGCTGGTCAATACCATGCTGGAAGCCGCTATCGAAACCGTGGCCGATATTGATGCGCGGCCTATCGTTCATTCTGATCGCGGAGCCCACCATCGCTGGCCGGGCTGCTCACAAGGACAGGCGATGCAAAGCTGGTCCGCTCAATGTCTCGCAAGGGCTGTTCGTAAGACAACGCGGCCTGCGAAGGCTTCTTCGGTCGGCTGAAAACAGAACTCTTCTATCCTAGAGACTGGAGGGCGACCACGATCGAGCAGTTTGTCAGAGAGGTGGACGCCTAAATCCATTGGTACAACGAAAAGCGCATCAAACTGTCACTTGGCGTCCTCAGTCCCATCGAATATCGAAACAGCCTTGGGCTTAACCCACAACCAGTCCAACTTTTTATCCGCATCCGCGCCCGGGTCAGTTCTCAGTGGCAATCAACACTTGACGCATTGACTTGCGGCCTGATCGGACTTCATTGGCTTGTCGCCCCGCGCGACCAATCAGTGATGATTGGCGATCTGGAGAGCGGTTACATGATTGCACCGGCCACAAATGGCATCCATGAGCGGTTGCACGCTGCAGCGCTGCAGCGGAACGTGCCAATTGTATGAATTGGAGAAGCTTCGCTGCCGCAGGCACACTCCGGCCACTCCCATCGAAGCAAGATTGACCTGGACAACCGCGGCAGGACTTGCCGCTATGAGACAGCCCGCGCCCCCGTGCGCCGACCAACAAAGCGGAGAGGTGGCTGAGTGGTCGAAAGCACCGCACTCGAAATGCGGCGTACGGAAATCCGCATCGCGGGTTCGAATCCCGCCCTCTCGTCGAGTTTCCTCATCTACGAAATTGATTTGGTAGAGAAATATCGGTTTGGCGTTCGGCGTCCCTTCTTCCATTGAAGCCACCTCCTCTCGAGTATATGCGAACACAAGCGCCGACTGTGACGGAGCCTCTGGCTGTTCGCTATCGCCGGCGATGGGGCGTTGGATTTGGTACAACCAAAATCAGAGGCCAGCGCGCCGGCTTCGCGCTACGCGCATATTGGTCTAGTCGGAAAGAAGCCGCAGTACGGCAGTCCCACCCTTTCCTTTGCGCGCTCACGCCATATTTACGCCTTTGCCACGCAATTCAGCGCTGGCTTATGGAGTTGGGGCTTTGGCTACATCGGTACTTATCAGCATTTTGATCACCTTCCTGGTAATCGTGCTGGTTCTCTATCTCATTGGACGGTTGCCGCTTGACGGACGCGCGAAGCAAATCGCGCAGATCATCGTGATAATCATCGGGATAATTGCGCTGTTGAAGTACATCGCGGTGTTCTAGGCCAGATCACTTCGCATTGGCGCATCCAGATGCCCTGCGTCGTGCAGGGCATCTACTCCGATGCGGATCTTTTCAAAATAGTCCTGTTTTTCAGATGCATGCGCTCGACGTGGAGTGTTCAAGAGCGGGTGGGATGCGCACTTACCATCCGCGAGGGGAGCATGGACCCGAGCGGCGGACCGCTTTCGCGCTCACTGAGGTGCCGATCAATCCAAAATTCCACGCAAATGCAGTTACTGCGCCTTACGGTCGGCAAAGTAGGCCACCAGGGCATTAATGTCACCCTCCTTGAGGTTGGCGACGGCCTTTTCCATGACGTGTCTGAACGGTCCTCCGCCGCGGTTTTTCCCGACAAAAAGTCTCAACTGATTTTCGAGATAGGAAGCCGGCTGGCCGGAAAGGCGCGGGAAGGCGGGATTTGCCTCTGACTTGTCGTGGCATGACAGGCAGGCGGGGATGCGCCGGACAGGATCGCCAGTGACAGCAAGCGCTTCTCCACGAGCCGCGTTCTCGGAGGCCAAGCCCTGTAAGCGCGCGGGCTCGGCAGCAAAGTGACGGGCGAGGGCGCGGCGATCCTCTCCGTCCAATCTCTCTATCGCCACCACCATGATACCGCTCGGCCGCGTTCCATCAGCATAGGCGGCAAGGGCCTGTTCGAGATAGGTGGCAGATTGGCCGGCGAGCCGTGGTATCAGGCTTCGCGGTTTGATGCGTTCGGGCGCATGGCACCCGTTGCAGGTTTCGATCACACCTTCCAACGTCGGCTCCGTTTCTAAACTACCCGCCAGGTCACGATAACCGTTGGCGTCGAGTTCAGGATACCGGCGCAGAAAGGCAACCATGGCCCACGCCTCGTCCTCGCGACCGGCGACCGGCCAGGCAGGCATACCCGTATAGCGCACGCCATGCTGAACGATCTGGAACAACTCTGCGTCGCTCCAGGCGGCGATCTTATCCTTCAGATCGGGCGGCGGTGGCAGCATTTTAGCAACACTGTCCGGTCGCGACCCGGCAGGCGAGCCGTGGCAGATCGCACACCCGGCCTCGAAATGCCCGGCCGCCATCGGTAACATGCCCTCGGTAAAGACCGGAACAGTCGTGCCGATCGCGGCTGTGCGGACGGACGATCGCATCACCCAGTGCAGAACGATATCCGTGATCTTCCAATGGCCGGTGCTTGCCTTGACGCTGATCAGTCCAGACCAGGCAACAAGAAGCGCACCCAGAACGCCGGCAAGTAGGAGGACGACGATATGTCTCCAGCCGATCAGCATCTTGGCCCCTCGCGCAGTGTTTCACCGTCCCGCAGGACGCCAGCAAGAAGGACGATGCCGCCGACGAGATAAGCAAATGCTCCCACCACCAACATCACCACACCGCCGATTTGCTGGTCGGCAGCAGCGGGAAGGGAAATACCGAAACAGCGGACAGCGCCGTCGCCATAGAGAGGGCGCGGCGCCAGCGCCAGCAGCACGCCGAGAAGGGTCATGTGCATCGAGGTGAACAACAATCCTACTGTCCCGGCGAGCCGCCCCTCGCCCGGCCGTAGGCAAGCGATCCATAGTAGTAGGCCGGCAGCGAGAAAACCGATCTGCTCAATGAGCGTGAGCGGGTGACTTGCATCTGCGGCGGCGCGTAGCACTGGCAGATGCCAGAACCAGATCACGACGAGTTCGATCAGCGAGGCCAGCATCGGGGTCATCCAGGTCCAACGCGCCATCGGGTCGCGCCGCGCGCCGACGAGGCCATGGGCGATCAGGGGGGCTGCCACGGCGACGATTCCCATGTGCACGACCATGTGGACTGTGAAGGAGTTCGATCCAAAGCCGAGGATGAGGGCAAGACAGAGAATGACAATGCCGACGGGGAGCGCAATGCTTTTCATGTCTGGCACGCTCCGATCAATAAGAGCGGCACGGCGACAAACACAACCGCGACGAAACTCAGGCCGGAGAGCAGCAGCGTTGCGAATCCCTGGAAGAGGAGGCGGTCCCTGCGCGTCGGTTCGTCATGCGGCGGGTCGCCTGAACCGAAACCCCATTGCCTCCACGCAAGATAGGCCGAGGCCGCGATGCCCGCGAGTGCCGCGATCGTAACGGCGCCAAGGGCGAGGCGCATCGCATCGAAAGAGACGGAGGCTGAACCTGCCTTGGCACAGAAGACGGCTACGGTGATGTAGCAGGCGAGGAAATGAAGCGCCCAGATGGTGGGGGCGGTGAAGAGGGTCCAGAGGCTTTCGATTTCCTTGGGGATCAGGCGCATCGGTCACCTCAATCCTGGAAACAAGCCGAGCACGGCGAAGGAGCTGATCGCCGTAATGACGAGGAAATGCCAGTAGAGCACGACATTGCGCAAATCCATGTCGTGGCGCGCGTCCATTTTGCTGGCAATGCTCCGTGCCAGGCAGTAGACCTGCATAATGACGCCGACGCCGCCATGCGCAACCGTCCAAAGGGCGACGACCCAGACGATGGCCGGATAGACGTGCGTGGTCGGGTCCATGCCGGTGAAATAGGGTCCGGCGAGACCGGCGCAACCTGCCGCAAGTGTGAGCAGCAGAGAGAGCAGGATCGAAAGGCGGGTCAGAACTGACCTGTTGCCTGAGTTGACCCTGCGTGCCAGAAGCATGACTAGCCAGGCGCTCGTGAAGAGGCCGGCGGCCGTGAGCGGCCAGAGCATGCCGGGGCCGGGATGGCCAGCAGTGAAATCCTCGTGGATAGTCCAGTAAAAGAAGTAGCCGAACATCAGGCTGGCATAGGCCGTACCGTCACCCGCCATGGTGATGAACATCGCCCACCAGCCGACCGAGCTCGGTCCGGATGTGTAGAGCGGCAGGGTCTTTCCGAGGCCGACGTCACGCATCTCATCCCTGGGAATGACGGAGGTGCCAGTCCAGAGCCAGGCAATGATCGCCGTAATCGTCATGAGCGCGCAAACGATCGTCGTGATCCACCAATGGAAGGTCAGCGCGACGAAGACGCCGCCGAGCGAAAAGGCGGCGATGATGGTGAGTGTCGAGGTGCCGCCGACACGCAGGCATTGGATGGGCTCGGCATCAAGCACGGACGTAACCAGCGTTTCGCGTGCACCGTCCTTGACGTCGGGTAGGTAGAAACGGCCGGCTTTGATGTCCTCGATCAGCCCCGGCTGGTCCCAGATGGGATAGCGGCTCTTGATAATGGGGATCGAGCGCACACCCCATTTCTCCTCCGGTTCGCTGATCCATTCCAGTGTACCGGCGTTCCAGGGATTCGCCTCCTCCTTCGGCTGGCGATGTTTCGGTCGCAAAACATCGATCACCACGAGAGCAACCCCGGCGGCAAAGATGAAGGCGCCGATGGTGGAGATCAGATTGAACCAGTCCCAGCCGATATCGGCGGGATAGGTGAAGACGCGCCGCGGCATGCCGCGCAGGCCCGCGAGATGCATGGGGAAGAAGGCCACGTTGAAGCCGATGAACATCAGCCAGAAAGCGATTTTCCCCAGCCGGTCTGAAAGTTTCCGCGCATTCAGCAGCGGGTAATAATAATAGATGCCGGCCACGACTGGGAAAAGCATGCCGCCGATCAGCACATAATGCAGGTGAGCGACGATGAAATAGGTGTCGTGCGCCTGCCAGTCGAACGGCACCAGTGCCACCATGACACCGGTCAGCCCGCCGATGATGAAGATTGCGAGTCCGCCTGCGCCAAACAGCATCGGCACGGACAAGATGACACGGCCGGCGAGCATGGTGGCGATGAAGACGAAGATCTGCACGCCGGTCGGGATCGCCACCGCCTCGGAGGCGGCTGAGAAGAAGGCGAGCGAGATCTGCGGTAGGCCGGTGGTGAACATGTGGTGCACCCACAGGCCGAAACTCAGGAAGCCTGTTCCGACGGCGGCGAGTACGATCCAGGAATAGCCGACGATCGGTCTTTGCGCGAAGGTCGGCACGATCATCGCCATCAGCGCGATGGCCGGCAGGAAGATGATGTAGACCTCCGGGTGGCCGAAGATCCAGAACAGGTGCTGCCACAGCAGGGGATCGCCGCCGCGCGCCGCGTCGAAGAACGGCCAGTCGAACGTCCGCTCCATCTCGAATAGGATGTCGCCGGCAATCAGCGGCGGGAAGGCGAAGAGGATCATGCCGGCGACGATCAGCAGATACCAGGCGAAGAGCGGCATCATGTTGATGCGCATCCCGGGCGCACGGCACTTCATGATGCCGACGATCAGCTCGACGGCGGCGGCGATCGACGCCACCTCGATGAAGGACAGGCCGAGCAACCAGATATCCGCGCCGATGCCGGAGTATTCCTTGTCGGTGGCGAGCGGCGGATACATGAACCAGCCACTATTGGGTGCCGCGCCGAAGAAGATCGACCCGCAGACGAAGACCCCTCCGAGCGCGAAACTCCAGAACCCGAAGGCGGAGAGACGGGGGAAGGGGAGCTCGCGCGCGCCGAGCATCGAAGGTAAAAGGAAGATCGCCGCCGCCTCGAAGATCGGCACGGCGAAAAGAAACATCATCACGGTGCCGTGGAGCGTGAAGGCCTGGTTGAACGTGTCAGCGGAGAGGAAGTCGTTCTCGGGCACGGCGAGCTGAACACGCACGAGCAGCGCCAGAACGCCGGCAAACAGCATGAAGATGAAGGCGGCAGCACCATACCAAAGGCCAATCTCGGTATTGTTCACGGACGTCCAGTAGCGCCAGCCGGATGGCGTGCGCCAAACTGCTCGCAGCTCGGCTTCTTCAGCGTTGTGCGCGTCTGCCGAAATTTGTGTTTCGACAGCCCCGGTCATTTAAGCCCCACGAGATACCTGGCAATGACGGCGATTTCCTTATCGGGCAGCATGTCGAAGGCCGGCATTTTGGCACCGGGTTTCACCACGGAGGGATTTCGGATGAAGCGGGCGACGTTTTCAGCCGTATTGGCGAGCGCGCCGGCGCCGACTGTCTGGCGCTGACCGAAGAAGGTGAGGTCCGGGCCGACACTCGTTGATGCTGTCTCTCCGCGCACTCCATGACAGCCCGCACAGCCATACCGGGCGAATAAGTGCTCGCCGTCGCCGCCGCGCGGACTGTCACCGGCCGCCTGCGCGCTCCTCCACGCGGTAAAGTCCGCAGGCTCCATGACGATGACGGAAAAGGCCATCAGCGTATGAGACGTTCCGCAGAATTCGGCGCAAGGCGCGCGGAAGACGCCCGCCTTCGTCGGCAACAGGGACAGCGTGTTGGTGCGGCCGGGGATCATGTCCACCTTTCCGCCAAGGACCGGTATCCAGAAGGAATGGATGACGTCGGCTGCCGTAAGGGAGAAGACGGCGCGTTCGCCAACTGGAAGACGCAGTTCATTTGCGGTTTCGAAGGAGGGTATGCCCTCAACGGCAGGATAGCGGATACGCCACCAGAATTGCTCGCCGGTCACTTCGATCGGCCTTAGACCGGTTGCAGAACGCGCCAGCCACGGGCGGATGGCAGGCAAAAGCCAGACTGCGTAGGCGAGGAGTGTTACGAGCACGATGACCGGAAAGGCAACCCCGCCCCAGGCGATCAGTCGCGCCGCTGTCACCTCACGCCAGGGGACCTCGCGACGCTTTGCGGCATAGAGGAGAAGCGCGACGACGGCCAACCAGACGAGGGCGCCTCCGAAGACCATGACGAGAAAGAGCGTATAAATGGCCGCCGCTTCATCGCCGGCAGTGTCCAGAGCCGACTGCATGCCGGAACACCCGGATAATGGGATCAGGAGGAGGGGCAGGGCGCGACGGCGAATGGCGGTGCTCCATGGGAGGTTCCCTAAAGAGGGATATGGCTCGCAGGGCGGCGCCGGCAAGGGCAGAAGCCTGGTTATGGCAACATTGTCATCTAATGCGGCGATACAACCGCAGTTATTTTACGCGCTCGAAAATTACTGAGGAACCAAACGCTTCGATCTCGGTTTGATCCTAGCCTTTACAGGCTGACAACGAGGAGACACCATGAAAAAGCTATTGCTCGCCGCCGCATTTGTCGGCGCATCGACCCTTGGCGCCTTCGCCCAGACCTCCACGGCGCCCGCTACCGATGGTGACACACCCGCCATTGCGACGCCGGATGATAAGAACGCCACTGCACCGGTCGAGGGTGCAAACAGCTTCACTGAAGACCAGGCCAAAGAGCGCATCGTGGAAGCCGGCTACGCCGACATCGCCGGGCTCAAGCTCGACGACAAGGGCGTTTGGCACGGCACCGCGACGAAGGCCGGCAAACCCGTCAACGTCGCGCTCGACTACCAGGGCAACATCGTCGCCAACTAAAAGGAAATCCCCATGACAAAAACTGCCACCGGACTTTTTGACAACTACTCGGACGCACAGGCGGCCGTCAACGCCCTTGAGGCACGCGGCATCCCCTCGGACGATATAAGCATCATGTCGAACAATGTGGATGAGCGTCGCACAGGCGATACGAATGCAGCGGAAGGCGCTGGTGCTGGCGCCGGCATCGGCGCGGCCGTCGGCGGAGTGGGCGGTCTTTTGACCGGTCTCGGCATCATGGCCATACCCGGCGTCGGCCCGGTGGTTGCGGCAGGCTGGCTTGCCGCCACGGCGGCCGGTGCAGCTGCCGGTGCGGTTGCCGGTGGTGCGGCGGGAGGCCTTATCGGTGCGATGACGGAATCCGGTGTGTCTGAAGAACACGCCCATGTCTATGCCGAAGGTGTGCGCCGCGGCGGCACACTTGTGACCGCCCGCGTCGAGGACAGCCTCTATCCCGAGGCGGAAGCAATCCTTCGCCATTCGAACCTGGTCGATCCGGCTGAGCGTCGTGCGGCCTATACCGAGCAGGGCTGGACACGCTTCGACGAAACGCTGGATCCGTACGGTCCCGCCGAGATCGAACAGGAACGTCTGCGTTACCGGCGCTGAGCGGTCGACAGACCGTATTCGTTTGATGTTGATGAAACGGCCGGCCCTGAGGATTGGGCCGGCCGCTCTTGCGTTCCGTCGCCTCCTACATATTGTGGCGTTCGCGTTCTCGCCCTTGCGGCTTACATAGGAAGGCGTAAGCTCAATGGATCGTCGGTATCATCCCCGAAGTGTCGGTGCCAAGCACTCATCTGTGCCGCGGCCCGAAAACAGGAGGCATGAACATGGCCGCTCCTCTGCGCTTCGCGCCCGCGAACAATCTCCTGCAGCTTCTACCGGATGTCGACTTTGAAATGTTGGCGCCGGACCTGAAGCACGCTGTCCTTCCGAAGGGAATGGAGCTTGCCCACCGGGATCGGCAGATTGATGCGGTGTACTTTCTAACTTCCGGTATCGGTTCTGTCGTGATCACGACCCCAACAGGCCGGCGTGCGGAGGCCGGCATCTTCGGCTTTGATGGTTACATTCCCACCGCCGCTGTCACCGGGGCGCGGATCAGTTCCTACGATGTGGCGGTTCAGCTCGATGCCGAAGGCTACAGCTTGGACTTCGACGACTTTCGGCGTTGGATGGATCGGAGCAAGCCTTTCGTGCAGATCATGAACCGGTCGATGGAAAGCTTCGCCGTGCAGCTGGCGCATACGGCAGTGTCGAACGCGGTGCACGAGGTGAACGAGCGGCTCGCCCGCTGGCTTCTCATGTGCCACGACCGTTCACGTAGCGACGACATGGCGGTAACACACGAACTCCTCTCTGTCCTCTTGGGCGTCAGACGGCCGAGTGTCACGACCGCGCTGCATGTTCTGGAAGGCGAAGGGCTCATCCGATCGCTGCGCGGCAGCGTCATCATCAGAAACCGTCCCGGCCTGGAGGCCTTCGCGCACGATTCCTATGGACGGCCGGAGGCGGAATATCGCCGCCTGATGGGCGGGCTTACCTGAAGCCATCCTTCGGCTCGTTGGCATGCATCCGACGGACTAGCCTGTTGATGCGAGAATCTGAGACGTGTGGGCTCGGCAGACCTTGAATTGGCGTCCCCAAAATTTTGTGGAACAGAAACGGTCCGATCGCCTTTCCTCCTAACAACGGAGGAAACGATGAAGCACAAACTACTGACCAGCGACGCAGGCGAGCGTACTTTTATCCTCGTGCTCGACGAAGGGGACGAGGCCTTCAAATGCATCACCAGTTTTGCCGAACGTGAAAACGTGACCGCCGCGTCGATTACAGCGATCGGCGCGTTTCGTGCGGCGACGATCGCCTTCTTCGAATTCGAAACGAGAAACTATCACAAGATACCCGTCGAGGTGCAGTCGGAGGTGCTCAGCATGCTGGGCGATGTTGCCCTGGACGATAGCGGCAGGGCGAGTTTGCACCTGCACGTGGTCCTCGGCTTCTCTGACGGAAGCACGAAGGGCGGCCATTTTCTGGAAGGTTATGTCCGGCCCACGCTCGAGGTAGTGCTGCGGGAAACACCCGCCGAACTGAAGCGCAGTCATCGGCCTGATCTCGGTATTTCGCTTATCGACCTAGATTAGCAGAGGCACGCACTGAAACCCGTTCATAATCTGAGGAGAAGACAATGGCGCATACTGACGACGAACAAGGGAAGGTATGGGAACTTGCCGAGAAGATCGGCTTTTGCATGCTTGCGACGCACACCGGAGACACGCTGCGTGCGCGACCGATGGCGGCCTATACCGAGATCATTGAGAACGCATTCTACTTTCTGACGGACGTTAACAGCCATAAGGACGACGAGATTGCCCAGCAGCCAAATGTCTGCCTGGCGTTCGCCGATTCCAAAGGCCAGAAGTACGTATCGATATCCGGCACGGCCGAGGTTCTCGACGACCGCGAGAAGATCCGTGATCTCTGGGCAACCCCCGCAAAGGCGTGGTGGGACAATCCCGACGATCCTTCGATCCGTGTTCTGAAGGTTACTCCGCATTTTGCTGAATACTGGGACAGCCCGGGTACCATCATCAGCTATATCAAGATGGCGGCCGCCGCGGTCAGCAGCGCTCGACCGGACATGGGTGATAATGCCAAGGTTAACATGTGAGCAGTGTGTGTGTGTGTGTGCGCAGTCCGCCAGAGGTCGCGATGGCTTCCGGCGGACGTGTCGTCATTCGATTGCGGTGGCTTTCTGGCAATCGATCTAACGTCATGAAGCTCGCGCAGCGGACCCCTTTACGAGCAATAACCCCTGAAAGCGGGGTAGAGTTCTGACGGATGTGACCGACTGGCAAAAGATGAACCGTCTATGGCTTCACTTCTCCGAATGGTTGCTTCTTGCGGGCCTCGTCTTCGGCGCGGTTGCTATCGTTAACGGACCGAGCTGGATCGCTCTCATCGGACGGGTGATCGCGTTTTCACTTGCCGTCCTCAATAGTTTCATCCACGCGGCGGACGGCTGGACCGGCGTCATTCCCTATGGGCTGGCGGTTTCGATCGCTACGGTAGTGATCATGGCTGTCACGGCGCTTGTCGGCCGTAGGGGAGCTTCACATGTCTACGATCCGTATTTCAATCGCAGCCTTGTTCGCCGGCGCCGCCCTCGTAGGCTGCAGCGGAAGCGAAGGTGAGTTCGATACAGCTCAACAGATGGGGCGCAATCCGGTTCTGCCGGAGCCCTCGCAGGCCCCTATCCCGGATCTCACTGTCGCGCCGGTCGCTGGCTGGCATGGTGGCCAGCTTCCAAAAGTTCCGGATGCCTTGATGGTCACTGCCTATGCACAGGATCTGGCAAACCCGCGCAGCGTTCACACACTTCCGAATGGCGACGTCTTTGTGGTCCAGTCGAAGGCGCCGGCCGGTAAGCCGCTCCAGCGACCGAAGGACATCATCCGCGGTTGGATCATGTCCATGGCGGCAGGGGATGCGGTTGGCGGTGGCGAAACAAACCGCATCACCCTCCTACGCGACACCGATCGGAACGGGACCGTTGACGAGCGGGGCGACCTTCTGACTGGACTCAAACTCGCCGATCGGCGTCGCCTGGTATGAAAACACGCTCTAACGTCGCTGCTGCCGATGCAATTGTCGCCTCTCCCTACGAGCTTGGTGGCGGCGCGATCACGGCGCAGCCCCGGATCTTCACACCTCTGCCCGGCGGGCCGATCAACCACCATTGGACAAAGGATCTCGCCCTCAGCCCCGACGGCCGCTTCTTATACGCTTCGGTCGGATCCAACTCCAACGAGGGCGAAAGGGGATCCAGGCGGAGAAGGGGCGTGCCGCAATTCGGCAGGTCGATCGCCAGTCGGGTGCAGCAAAGGTTTTTGCATCGGGCATTCGCCAACTTTCATCCCCAGACATGCGCGCTGTGGACGGTGGTGAACGAGCGCGACGAGCTTGGCCCAAATCTCGTTCCCTGACTACATGACATCCGTGAAGGGGGGCGGCTTTTATGGATGGCCGTGGAGCTAGTACAGCTAGGATGTCGATCCGCGTGTCCGTCCGGAGCGTCCTGATCTCGTTGAGACGGCGATCGCACCCGATTACGCCTTGTCGAGCCCCGTCGCGGCCCTCGGTCTTGCTCTTCACCAATGATTCCGCGGATGCCGGAACCCTTTCGAAATGGTGCCTTTGTCGGCAATCGCGGAAGATGGAATCGAAATGCGTTCAATGGCTATAGGGTCATTTATGTCCCGTTCAGCGAGGGACGGCCTGCCGGAAAGGCGCAGGATATCGTCACGGGATTTCTTGAAAACGACCGGGTGCACGGGCGACCGGTCGGGCTTGGGATCGACGGCAAGGGTGTCCTGCTGATCGCGGATGATGCGGGAAACACGGTGTCGCGCGTCGCAGCGGCGGATGGCTCGGTAACATCGCAGCCAATAACGACGGACCGAGTGACGACATCTGCCACGACGTCGAACGTTGAGGAAAGCCCAACGCGGAGTACGGAGGCAGACGGCCAACCATCTCAAACGGACGTTGTGCGGGCGTTGCCATCCGAGGATGATCAATAGCACCGGGAGCGCTATGCATTTTCACCTGAACGGTGCTCGAAGAAATGGCCCGCTCCCCATGGAGCGAGCCGCTACGTAGAAGCCCTGACGATCTCAGTGACGATGCTCTGGCATCTCTTTGAGCTGATCCTTCGTCCAGGCCGTCACGGCATGAACGTCGCCATCCTCGTCCCTCATGAAGGCGAGCTCTGCCAGAGGAACTGCGACAGGCTTAGCGCCGATACCAAGGAAGCCGCCGACATCGATAATGGCTGTGATGCCTTCGCCGGCGCCATGGACGTGATCGACCTTTCCAACCTTGTGATCATCGGCTCCATAAACGGTGGCACCCTCGAGGACATCGGGGGTGAGTTCGGAAGCGGCCAGACGGATGTGGTTTGTATGATCCATTGTCGTTCTCCTGTTGGAGCTTCCTAAACGGAAGGAGTAGACGCAATGTTCCGGGCCTCGACTGGGGATGCTCGACGGTGGGCCAATCGCTTATGAGAGCTTTCGCAAGCGTGAAAGACGTTTCCAGTTATTGACGCGCACCATGTGCGAAGGGACAGGAAACGGGCTCGCTCACGGGTGTCAGGTTGCGCTGCGAGCGAAAAGCGGCGGATTTCTCATAGGCCAGTTTGCGCAGTCGCATGATCGAGCCGAGCGGCTGATGGGCCTTTAGACCGTTCCACGGGCTGAAATGCATGCCGTCATCGACGATCTCGGACCGCTCTTCATTCCAGGCGGGCTGGGGCTCGGTGACGAGGTGGGCGATGGTCAAGAAAGGGCTTATCTCCTCGTTCCACGCGTCCACGCCCTCGACAGGCATCGTGGCAAGATCGGTGCATAGCTGCACCTGGAGGTGCCAGACGGCCGTCTCCCTGGCGAAGAAGGATTCGACCTCATGGCGGATGACATCCGGATCCTTGCTCGTGTCGAGCCGTCTTTCGGCCAGCGCCTGCAGATTGTGCGAAGCGGGGACGATGGCGAGTTTGGCGATATAGTCGCCATGGCGTAGCGGCAGCTGCGAGAAGAAGCTTTCGCCGAGAATATGGGTTTGCGGATTGCCGCCAAGCGATTTCAGCGTAGCGCTCTCGACTCCGACCGCCTCGATGACGGATTCGAGCCCCTTGAAGACCTTGGAGAGAAACTCCTTCATGCCCTCCAAACGGTCAGTCGTCAGGGCGAGAACCTTGAGATTTCTCAAGAACGCCTTTCCGCTCGCTGAATTGAATGTCTTGCCATTGAGCATCACGAAGTCCTGGCTGGTCGAGCGTTCTGAACCAGGCAGACGGGTGCCGTCGATGTCGAGCAGTTTCAGCGCTATGCCACGCGGCGTGGAGACGCTGTCATGGAGCAGGTCGCCCGGTGCCGTCGAAAGCCGGATGACGGCCTCATAGGTCCGAGCCTCGCCAAAAAGGCCTTGGGCGAGTTGTGGCGAGAGGTCTGGCAAGACCTCCAGGCGCGCCTTCAGCAGACCGTGGCTCTTTACATGGACCGCCCGGGTGGCATGACCACTGTCTGCATATGTCTTTTGGGCAATGGAAAGCATCGTTTCGGCGAGGTCGCGTGCAATCTGCGGTTCGCCAGGATCGATATGCTCGACATCAGGACTGTAGCGCACCGGTGTGGTCGCGAAATGGTTGGTCATTCGGCGGTCTCGCTTTCGAGAATCTTGTCAATCGTGATCGGAAGACGACGTATGCGCTTGCCGGTGGCATGGAAGATCGCGTTCGACACCGCCGCGGCGACGCCGACGATTCCGATTTCGCCAAGGCCCTTCACGCCGATCGGGCTTGCCTTGTCGTCGTCCTCCTCGACAAAGATCACGTCGACGTCGTGAATGTCGGCATGGGCGGGGATATGATATTCGGCAAGATTGTGGTTCATGATGCGACCCGTCCGGTGGTCGATCGCGCTCTCTTCGTGCAGTGCCATGCCAATGCCCATCACCACGCCGCCAAGGATCTGGCTGCGCGCGGTCTTTGGGTTGAGGATGCGGCCGCCAGCGATGGCACTCACCACGCGCGTGACCCGGACAATCCCGAGCTGTTCGTCGACCTTCACTTCGACGAAGACCGCCGAATGACTGTAGGAGACATATTTCTTCATTGCGAGCATGTCGGGGCCGACCTTGGCATGCTCCTCGATCGAGATAAGCCCGCTGGCGGCCATGATATCGGCGATCGCGATGCCGATCTGGTGGTTGCTCTCCAGAACGAGACGTCCCTCGGCGATTTCGACCTGTTCGTCGGTCACGTCGGCAAGGGGTGAGGGTTCCATCGACTGGGCATGGGTCAACAGGCTCTTGATAACGGCCCTTGCGGCTGTCTGGACCGCCGAGCCGGTGGTGGCTGCCGTCCAAGATCCGCCTTCGACACCGGTTTTCGGCAGGTCGGACTTGCCGATATCGACCGTAACGGCTTCGATAGCACAATCGAAAACCTCCGCTGCGATCTGGCCAAGGATAGTATAGGTACCTGTGCCGATGTCGGAAGCGGCGGCGCTTACGGTGACCTTGCCATCAGCTGACAGGCGAACCTTCGCCTCGCCCTTCGACATCATTGCCTCCCAGATGCCACTGGCCATACCCCAACCTACCAGGTCGTTTCCCTCCTGCATGGAACGCGGGGCGGGAGAGCGCTCCGACCAGCCGAAACGGGCCGCCCCTTCGCGATAGCAAGCATGTAACGCCTTGGAGGTGATGGCCTTGTCCAGGTTCTGGTCTCGGTGAACGAAGTTGCGGATCCTCAGGTCCAACGGATCGATGCCAATCTCGTAGGCAAGTTCGTCCATCGCCGTTTCAAGGGCATTGACGCCGGTCGCCGCGCCGGGAGCGCGCATGTCGCCCGGTGTTGCTAAATCGAGCTTTACGATCTCGTAGCTGATCTTCACATTGTCGCACTTGTAAGCAAGGCCGGACCAGTTCGCGACATTTTCCTGATAATCTTCATGGCGCGAGGTTGCGTGCACAGCATGGTGCAGGACGGCTTCCAGATTGCCTTCGGTATCCGCGGCCAGTGACACCGTCTGTATGCAGGAGGGTCGCCAGGTGAGGTAGAACATCTCCCGGCGGGACATTTCGACCTTGATCGATCGGCTGAGGTCGAGGCTCGCCATGACGGCAAAAAACAGATGGTGCTTGGGCCGGAGCGCCTGACCGAAAGCCCCGCCGACAAAGTCATTTCTCACGATGACTTTGTCCGGATCGAGGTCAAAGACACCGCAAACATAGTCGCGACTGTTTTGGGAGCCCTGCGTCTTGTCGTAAATGGTGAACGCGCCGTCGCCTTCGAAGCGGACGGTGGCGGCAAACAACTCCATCGGATTGTGATGCTCGCCCGAAAGTATGTAGTCCGCAGAGATTTTGTACGAAGCGCCAGCGAATGCCTGTTCGGCGTCGCCACGCGGTGGCGGGGGCAAGAACTGCTTCATCCGGGCGACTGGGGGTTCGTAGCTGTTGTGTTGCTCGGCGACAATGTCCGTATGGGTGAGTTCGGCCGTGTAATGCATATGAACCAGTGCGGCGGCATCCCGCGCCGACTCGGGCGTTTCCGCTACCACGAAGGCAACGGGCTGTCCGTCGAACAGCACACGGTCATTTTCGAGTGGCCGGAACGGATGGCCAGGCAGCGCCACGGCGTCTTTCCACTTACTATCGCGATAGGCCGTCTTCGGCCGGTTTTCGTGAGTGTAGATCTTAATCACACCCGGCACGCGCTCTGCTCCACGCACGTCCACTGCGATGAGGCGGCCCGAGGCTATGGTCGCGAGCACAACGTGACCGAACAGCATTCCAGGCTCGAAATGCTCCGCTGCATATCTAGCCTGGCCGGTAACCTTGAGGGGGCCATCTATGCGGGAGATTGGCAGGCCGACGACTTTCGACTGGTCGAACATTTTCGTCTCCTACTGGATTTTCTTGTTTGTCTGGCTCTGGGGCGTTCCGCTGGCGGCCTGTCTCAACGCGCGAACGATGGCTTTGCGGACGAGCGGGATTTTAAAGTCGTTGTCGCCTTGGCCTTTTGCTTTGACGAGCAAGCGATCGGCGACTCGTTGGAATGTTGCCTCCTCGGCGGGCGCTCCAGCGAAGTCCGCTTCAGCGAGCTGGTCGCGCCATGGCTTGTGTGCCACACCACCGAGCGCGACGCGCATATCCGCAATCTGTGTGCCGGCGATTTCGATGGTGGCAGCGACCGAGACCACCCCGAATGCATAGGAGAGGCGATCGCGAACTTTCAGATAGCTGTGATGCTGCGCAAAATGGTTTCGTTCCAGACGGACGCCGGTAATGAGTTCGCCCCGGGCAAGCGTATTGTCGCGCTCTGGCGCGTCGCCCGGCAGGCGATGAAAGTCGCAGACGGCGATATCGCGCGCGCCGTCCGGCCCTTCGACTTCCACCGTCGCGTCCAATGCCACAAGCGCAACGCACATGTCGGAGGGGTGGACGGCGATACATTTCTCACTAGCACCCAGAATGGCGTGCATCCGGGTAAGGCCACCGATCGCCGCACAGCCGCTTCCCGGCGCACGCTTGTTGCACGGCGTCGATGGATCATAAAAGTAGCAGCAGCGGGTTTTTTGGAGCAGGTTGCCGCCCGTTGACGCCGCGTTGCGAAGTTGAGGAGAGGCGCCGGCGAGAATGGCGCTTGCAAGAAGCGGGAACTGCGCTTGAACACGGGCGTCATAGGCGACGGCGGAGTTGCTCGCCAGCGCCCCGATGCGTAGACCACCGTCGGGAAGCTCCTCGATCGTCTTCATCGGCAAAGGGTTGATATCAATGATCGCTTCCGGATGTATCACCTCATATTTCATTAAGTCGACAAGATTGGTCCCTCCAGCAAGAACCTGTGCGTGCGGATTGGCAACGAGCGCCGCGACTGCGTCCGCGACGGTCTCGGCCCGAGAATAGGAAAATGGCTTCATTCCGCGGCCTCCCGATGGGAGGGGTCGGTCGCCTGCTTTGCGAGGACTTCCTCGATGGCGTCTGTGATATTGGAATAGGCGCCACACCGACAGAGATTGCCACTCATCAGTTCGCGAATGTCTTCCCGAGAGCGAGCGTGCCCCTCCTGCAGAAGGGCGACCGCGGAACAGATTTGCCCCGGGGTGCAGTAACCGCATTGAAACGCGTCGTGTTCGACGAAAGCTTTCTGCATCGGATGGAGATCATCGGGGGTACCCAACCCCTCCACCGTGGTGACGGCAGTCCCGTCCAGGGTTATTGCGAGCTTAAGGCAAGCATTCATGCGCTGTCCGTCGATCATCACGGTGCATGCACCGCACTGACCATGGTCGCACCCTTTTTTTGTTCCCGTTAACTCAAGGTTACTGCGCAGGAGGTCCAGTAGCGTCGTCCAAGGATAAACGTCCAGCGTATAAGGATTGCCATTTATTGTCAGGGCAAGGGGGCAGGTTAGCGACCCCGGACGTTCGAGAGCTATCTCCATAAATTCTGCCTTCCGTATCGAGGTTGGATCGCTAACGGCAAGCTTGGCGCATTGTTCCTAAGGCGTGGGGAAATTTGATGTTCAAGCGGTGCCACTACGCTCACAAACTTGGCCATTTGGTGCGGCTTGTTCCGTTGTAATGCTACGCGACCGCCCTATCTAAACGACCCACAGCTCAGGAAGGACATATGGAAACTAAAGCACTGACAGGCATCGAAGGACTCGACGACGTTCTTTCCGGCGGCTTCACTCGGCGACACGTTTTCTTGCTGGAGGGGTCGCCGGGAACGGGCAAAACCACGATTGCTCTGCAGTTTCTGAAGCATGGGGCGGACCGCGGCGAAAAGTGTCTGTATATCACATTGTCCGAAACAGAAGACGAGCTGCGCGATACCGCCTTTTCTCATGGTATGGAACTTCCGCCAGAGATCGAGATATTCGAGCTGGTGCCGCCGGAAAGTCTGCTTGATGCCGATCAGCAGCAAAGCCTGCTTTACTCGTCAGATCTGGAGCTTGGCGAGACGACAAAAATGATTTTCGAAGCCTTCGAGCGTCTTGAGCCCTCACTGGTGGTGCTCGATAGTCTTTCTGAAATCAGGCTTCTAGCGCAGAGCTCGCTGCGATACCGGCGTCAGATCCTTGCCCTGAAGCATTTCTTTTCGAAGTCCGGGGCAACGGTTCTTTTGCTGGATGACATGACAGCGGAGACCATGGATAAGACGGTGCACAGCGTCGTGCATGGCGTGGTGCATCTCGAGCAAATGGCCCCCAACTACGGGTCAGAGCGCCGACGGCTACGGATCGTGAAATATCGAGGCCAGGCGTTTCGCGGTGGCTATCATGATTTCACGATTAAGACGGGCGGCGTGGAAGTCTTCCCGAGACTGCGCGCGCTTGAGCATCGAACCACTTTTGAACGCACGCCGCTTGGAAGCGGGATCCCCAGAATGGATGAACTGCTGGGTGGCGGGATTGAGCGTGGCTCCAGTACCTTGTTGATCGGTCCTGCTGGGACGGGCAAAAGCCTTTTTGCGCTGCAGTTCGTAAATGCGGCGGTGAAACGTGGAGAGCGGGCCGCGATCTTTCTCTTCGACGAGGAGCTGGGTTTGCTCTTTTCTCGCACCAAGGCTCTCGGCCTGGATATTGAAGGGCTTCGAGACCAGGGTGATATCCATATCGAGCAACTGGATGCCGCGGAGCTTTCACCAGGCGAATTCGCTCAACGGGTGCGCGACCGAGTGGCAAGCTCCGATGCAAAGACGGTCGTGATCGACAGCATTAATGGCTACCAGGCGTCCATGCCGGAGGAGAACGCACTCATCCTGCACATGCA
Source organism: Shinella sp. CPCC 101442 (assembly GCF_024704725.1). Taxonomy (GTDB): domain Bacteria; phylum Pseudomonadota; class Alphaproteobacteria; order Rhizobiales; family Rhizobiaceae; genus Shinella. Next base: position 26,217 of record NZ_JALIQS010000008.1, read on the forward strand.
TGAACTTCTGCAATACCTCAATCGCCAAGGATGCAACACCTATCTAACCGTGGCGCAACACGGCCTAGTGGGCGATATGAAGTCCCCGGTGGACGTTACCTATTTGGCCGATACCGTAGTTTTACTCCGATACTTCGAAGCCTTGGGAAGGATCAGGCGCGCCGTCTCGGTCATCAAGAAGCGCACTGGCCCGCATGAGGATACGATCCGTGAGTTCCGAATTAGCAATGTCGGTTTGACAGTGGGAGAACCGCTCTCTCGTTTCCAGGGCATCCTGCGAGGCGTGCCAGCATTCGTGGGCGAACAGCAGTCACTGATGACGCTTGAAAACGATGGTGGTACCCATTCCTAACATAAGCGCTGCCGCTCTGATTCACGCGCCGATGGGAAGAGATGCCCAGATTGCGTCGGCCTTGCTAGGCGATGCAGGAATTGCCACCCTTGTGGCGACGGATTTGAGTGCATTTGTCGAGGGATTAGGGGAAGATGTTTCGTTTGCCGTCATCACCGAAGAAGCGTTGCGCACCTCGGATCTACGGCAACTGTCCGCCTGGATCGATGAACAGCCAAGCTGGTCCGACCTTCCCTTTATCATCCTCACGCATCGTGGCGGTGGGCCGGAGCGAAATCCGGGCGCGGCCCGCCTTTCCGAGGCGCTCGGCAATGTTAGCTTCGTTGAACGGCCCTTTCATGCCACAACCTTCGTGAGTGTCGCTCGTTCAGCTTTACGGGGGCGAAGCAGACAATATGAAGCGCGCTTGCGAATGGAGGCCCTCGACGAGGGGGAGCGGCGGCTGGAAACAGCTTTGGAGGCTGGGCGGCTTGGAGCTTGGGAACTCGACCTTGCGACATACGGTTTGACCACCTCAACGACGTGCAAGGCGATTTTCGGACGGGGTGCCGACGATGCCTTCACGTACGAAGATCTGCTTTCGAGTATCGATCCGGACGATCTTGATCGGATGCGGGAGGCCGTCAGGAACACGGTAGAGACGGGCGCGGACTACGCAATCGAGTACCGAACGGTTTGGCCGGACAAATCCGTCCACTGGGCTGAAATCCGCGCGCAGCTCTATCTGGATCGAGCCGGAAAAGCCTCGAAATTGGTTGGTGTGTCGTCTGATATCACCGCCCGGATCCGATCTGAAGAGCACCAGCGACAGCTTAACGAGACTTTGGAAGAACGAGTTGCTGTCCGCACGGAGGAACTGCATAGAGCTCACGCCGTCGTCATGGCGGAGGTGGCTCAGCGCGAGCGAGCAGAAGAGCAGCTTCGACAGGCTCAGAAGATGGAGGCGATTGGGCAGCTAACAGGCGGCGTCGCCCATGACTTCAACAACCTTCTTATGGCTGTACTCGGAAACCTTGAGCTGCTGCACAAGCACACGGCGCATGACCCAAAGGCTGTTCGCTTGATCGAAGGCGCGCTCCAGGGAGCACGGCGTGGCGCGTCACTAACGCAGCGGCTCTTGGCATTTGCTCGGCGCCAGGATCTGCAGGTCGGTCCGGTCAACCTCGGGAATCTTGTCGGCGACATGGCGGATCTCATGAAGAGGTCCGTAGGTTCCGGCATCATTATCGAGACCAATCTTCCGGCCGTTCAGGTTGTCGTCCAGGCGGACGCCAATCAATTGGAACTGGCACTGCTGAATCTCGTCGTCAATGCGCGTGACGCGATGCCGGCGGGAGGCTCAATTCGTATAGCACTCCGGCAAGTGAGCCTTCCCTCGGAGAAAGGCGATCTCACATCTGGCGACTATGGCGTTCTTTCGGTCATCGACAGCGGCCATGGGATGGACGAGGCGACTCTTGAGAAAGCGATCGTTCCGTTTTTCTCCACGAAGGAACTGGGCAAAGGAACAGGCCTGGGCCTTTCGATGATCCATGGGCTGGCGCATCAGCTCAATGGGAGCCTCAAGCTGGCGAGCGCGCTTGGGAGCGGCACGACCGCGGAACTTTGGATACCGGCGTCGGACGAAAACCAAGTCGCCAAGGCGGTATCTCCACAGCAGCATGTTGTCAGCGAGAACCAAAGTCCTAAGCGAGTTCTTCTCGTTGACGACGATTTTCTCATTGCGATGAGCTCGGTAGATATGTTGACGGATCTCGGTCACGAGGTTGTAGAGGCCCATTCCGGTTTAGAGGCAATCGAGATCCTCAAGCGCGATGCACGCTTTGACCTCATCATTACGGACTATTCGATGCCCGGCATGACCGGCGGCGAGCTGATAGTTGCGGCGCGCGCTTTAATCCCCGGCATCCCGATGTTGATTGCTTCGGGCTATGCTGACTTGCCATCAGGTGTCGAGCTTGATGTTGGTCGACTCGGAAAGCCCTACACTCAGCAGCAGCTTGCCTTAGAGATATCGAAAGCGCTGTCGGGTCATTGACTGATATCGCAAAACTGAGAGTAGAGGGCCGGCGAGAGCGCAACACGTAGTCTTTGACACCGTACTGATGGAACTGAGGGCTCGCCACGCCCTTCCGACTTTTCTGTCCACGCCATACAGCTTTGTATCCGGCCGTCTGAAGATCGTGCCGCGGAAATTTCTCGTCGGTCGATTCGAGTTCCTGGAGGCCCACCACATCGGGTGCGTCCACTTTAAGCCATCGAAGAAATGCTGGCAGGCGATCATTTACACCGGTGACATTGTAGGGCGCGAGCTTCATCGAACCCAATCCGATTCAGAACGTAACCGGTGTCGCATCCGCACCTTGACCGCCGCGTCCTGTGTTTGGTGTCAAGTTCAGACCAAGACATAATTGCAAAACTGGACTGCGTGAGCTACTTAGCGTCATCCACAAGGACCCGGTGAAACTCCGGGTGGCTCTTCTGGCCGCCGATCCGCCAGACAACACAGCAACGCAACCTATCCAATTTCGAGGACCGAGTTTTGCTCGGCCCGTTGCCTCAACTGTGATAAAATCTCCCATGCGAACTCTTTCAAACTACCGTCAGGAGTGGTTCTCCAACATCCGTGGCGACGTACTTTCGGGTATTGTCGTCGCTCTCGCGCTTATCCCGGAAGCGATAGGCTTCTCGGTGATTGCGGGTGTCGATCCCAAGGTCGGCCTCTACGCCTCCTTCGCAATTGCCTGCGTGGCGGCCTTTGTGGGCGGTCGGCCGGGCATGATCTCTGCTGCGACGGCCGCGACCGCTGTCGTCATGATATCGTTGGTCAAGGACCACGGTCTTCAGTATCTGTTCGCCGCCACTATCTTGATGGGCGTCATCCAGATCGTCGCGGGATGGCTGAGGCTCGGCCGCGTGATGCGCTTCGTATCGCGGTCGGTCATCACGGGTTTCGTCAATGCACTTGCTATCCTGATCTTCATGGCCCAGTTGCCTGAACTTATTGGGGTTCCGACACTCACCTACGTGATGATCGCGGGCGGCCTCGCCATCATCTACCTCTTTCCATACGTGACCAAGGCGATCCCTTCGCCGCTCGTGGCCATCGCGGTCCTAACGGCCATGGCATGGTGGTTTGGCATGGACCTACGCACTGTCGGCGATCTCGGCGAACTTCCGTCCACGCTCCCTTTCCTCATGCTTCCGCAGGTGCCTCTGACCTGGGAGACGCTGCAGATCATCTTCCCATACTCAGTGACGCTCGCTGCCGTAGGACTGCTAGAATCGCTGCTTACTGCGCAAATCGTCGACGACATGACGGACACGCCGAGCAACAAGAGCCAGGAATGCGTTGGTCAGGGCGCGGGGAATATCGCCTCTGCACTGATCGGAGGCATGGGCGGATGCGCCATGATCGGGCAGTCGGTCATCAACGTAACATCTGGTGGTCGAGGACGGCTTTCAACGTTCGTCGCGGGTGCTTTCCTGTTGTTCCTGATCGTCGTCCTTAACGACCTCGTCCAGATCATCCCCATGGCCGCGCTTGTTGCGGTTATGATCATGGTTTCCATTGGCACTTTCTCTTGGCGGTCGATCCTCGACCTGAGACGCCATCCGCTTCCGTCCTCTGTCGTCATGCTGGCGACGGTTATCACCGTCGTGGCAACGCATGATTTGGCAAAAGGCGTGATCGTTGGCGTCCTGCTGTCCGGCATCTTTTTTGCTGGCAAGGTAGCCCGTCTGTTCAGAGTCACGCGACTGGAGAATGCCGAAGAAAACAGTGTCACCTATGCAGTGGTGGGGCAGGTCTTCTTTGCGTCGGCGGAAGCCTTTATCCACGCGTTCGACTTCACAGATAAGGGTAAGCGGATCATCATCGATCTCACAAAAGCCCATCTCTGGGACATTACCGCGATTGGCGCGTTGGACAAGATCGTGTTGAAGTTCCGCCAGGCGGGCGATGAGGTCGAGGTTCTCGGCTTCAACGAAGCGAGTGCTGATATGATTGATCGCTTCGCGCTGCACGACAAAGATGAGCGGCTTGCGGCAAGCGCCTCACTACACTGAACAACGTGGCTGTGTACATTCGTGCGCAGCCATCTGCCCCGCTACTGTTGCCTCTTGGTCCGCTCCAAGGTCGGTTTATACCAAGGCAAACGCGCATGTATCTGGCCCTGCTTGTGGCCGTTGACGATGGCAGTGAGTGTGGCGGTCAGATAAGCCAGCGGATCGACGCCATTGAGTTTGCACGTTTCGATCAGGGAGGCGATGACGGCCCAGTTCTCAGCTCCCGCATCATGACCCGCAAAGAGTGCGTTCTTCCGATTGAGAGCAGTCGGCCGGATGGTCCGCTCGACACTGTTGTTGTCGATCTCGATACGACCGTCGGTAAGGAAGAGCTTCAGGCCATTCCAGTATTTGGCGATGTAAGCCAATGCCTCGCCGAGCGGGGACTTCGTTGCGACACGGCTACGGTGATGGACAAGCCAGTCATGCAGGTCTGCGACGAGTGGCGCTGATCGTTCCTGCCGACCTGCAAGGCGAGATTCAGGATCAAGGCCGCGCAATTCGGCTTCGATGCGATATAGCTCACCGATCCGTTTGACGCCATCCTCAGCAATCGGTGCTGACCCGTTGCGGGTGATCTCCACCAGCTTGCGCCGGGCGTGAGCCCAACAATAGGCAAGCCGAATCTCTGGGCCGACATGCTCTGGCGCGATCAGCCTGTTGTATCCGGCATAGCCATCGACCTGCAGGATGCCGGAGAACCCCTGCAGTATCCGTTCGGCATGAATGCCCCCGCGGCCAGGCGCATAGGTGAAGGCCACGCCTGGTGGAGCGCCGCCGCCCCAAGGACGGTCATCTCTCGCAAGTGCCCAGAAGTATCCGGTCTTGGTTTTGCGCGAGCCGGGATCGAGAACCGGGGCACGGGTCTCGTCCATAACAGCTTGGTCGAGCGCTTCAGAACGGCAATCAGCGCATCGAAGACGGGCCGCAGTTCATAGGCTGCTCGACGGACCCAGTCGGCGAGTGTGGATCGGTCGAGATCAAGGCCCTGACGGCTCATGATCTGCGCTTGCCGATAGAGCGGAAGGTGATCGGCATGTTTGGAAACCAGCACATGAGCGACGGTCGCTTCGGTCGGCAGTCCTGCCGGGATCAACCGTGCCGGAGCCGGGGCCTGAACGACACCGTCGGTGCAGGCACGGCATGCATATTTGGACGACGGATGACGATCACGCGGAACTGTGCCGGGATCACGTCCAGTCGCTCGGAGACATCCTCGCCAATGCAATGCAGACAACCACCGCAGGCGCAGACCAGGCTTTCCGGCTCGATCACCTCCTCAACACGCGGAAGATGGTTCGGAAGGGAGCCACGGTTGATCGCGCGTGGCTTGGCAAGCCTGTTTGCCGTCGGGGTGTCCGCCTCATCCTCGGCATGGATCAGGGCCATAGCCATTTCCGGGTCTTCCAGTGCCAGATCGAATTGGTCGGGATCGGTCTTCTCGGATTTGCGTCCGAAGGCGGCCTGTTTGAAGGCTGCGACCAGCTTCTCAAGCCGTTCGATCCGCTCATCCTTGCAGGCGATATGCTCGATCTTGCTGGCTATCGCAGAGTCCTTGGCCGCCTCGCGTGCTTGCGCCGCGATCAGCATCGCCTTTAGGGCAGCAACATCATCGGGAAGGTCGGCGGCATCAAGCATGGCCGGAAACTACCAAATTGAACGCGGTTTTGCCTTCGGAATTTGCCGTGCTGAGTCATCGTACCGCAGCTATTCGATAGCCTCCGGTGTTCTCGCCTGGACGGCATGAACCCGCCGCCAATCAAGTCCCGCAAACAGGGCTTCGAATTGGGCGTGGGTCAACGTCATCAGCCCATCCTTGATGCCTGGCCAAGTGAACGTGTGCTCTTCCAGTCGCTTGTAGGCAATGACGATACCGGAGCCATCCCAGTAGATGAGCTTCAACCGGTCCGCCTTGCGCGACCGGAACACGAAGACCGTTCCAGTGAACGGGTCCTTGTGCAGCTCGTTCTTAACCAGCGCCGCCAATCCGTCATGGCCCTTGCGGAAGTCGACCGGCTTGGTCGCTACCATGATCCGCACGCGGTTCGACGGAAAGATCATGCCGCCGCCGCTAAGGCACGCGCGATGGCCGCGATCTGCGCAGCAGATGCGCCTTCCTCAAGGCGGATGGTGACCGGACCGAGGATTATCTCGGGACGACTGAGCATTTTAGGCGGCAGTTCCGAAACAGGCGGATCGACGATCACCGCCGCGAACTCTACCGCATCCTCCGGTGCTGGCAGGATCAGCTTGCCCTGCCGCGCCATCGTTCGCCAAGTGGAAAGGCTGTTCGCTCGCAACCCATAGCGTTGCGCAACTTCATTGACCGTCGTGCCAGGCCTCAAGCTTTCCGAAACGATCTTAGCCTTGACCTCATCAGGCCAGTGTCGGTGAACCTCACGTCCAGACTTGCCGGTTGTGAGAAACTCCAATGTAGTCTCCATGGAGAAACTCCCGTTCTTCATCCATGGACAGCCGATCACAGATCAGACGGCGGAGGACAATGTGGAGGGAGAACACCGGTTACTTCAGAACGGTGTGAGGGAAAATCCGATTCGCGGTCTCACCCCGAGTGGATAGTCTGCCGGATTCGGGCCCGCCTGATACGCAGCAGCCTGACGACCGGCAACGCGCTTGATTGCTTCGAAAACCGCCTTGGGCGGCCAGCCAGCCACGATCAGCCGGTCCGCAAGCACCTGCAAGGCGGTCACGACTGCGTGCTCACATTGAACTGCAACCTCTGAATCACTCGTCGGGTGCTGAGGCTGTGGAAGTCGAAAGTTCATTGATCGTCTCCTTTGAACCCTGGGCATCCATGCGGCGAAGCAGGTACGAGTGCTGGGTCCGCAATGCCGAGGACATTCGGTTGGTTCCGGTCTTGCCAGGCAAAGCGATCAATACCCTAGCGAATGACCACGACGTTTGCCTCTCGGGCGGCTAAGAGGAACGCCAATCGAGCCCTGGACGGTGAGCATTTGCCTTCGATAGCCTTTGCGCAAAACGCGAGCGCTCGCTGAAACGCGCGTCCGTAGGTCACTGGCCATTTCTCAGCCAGCACAAACATGGCATTCCGCGGATCCCTGATCTCTATCGCGCGGGGCGTCCCCGGAAGGAGGATGGCAAGGGCGTTGTCCCAAATCACAGAAAGCATTGCATTATTCCTAGTCTAACCGAGGCAACAAATGCCTATCAGCAGACGGTGGTTCCGTGACGGATCAATGAAATTTGTGGGGCAGGCGTGCAACGTGACGGACTTACTCACCCATCTTCGTCGGCACGCCCTCGCCAGAGACAAGCGGGCCATCAGCAGCTTCTTCCGGAACGACATCGGGTCCAGGTTCCTCGATCGGGCGATCGGGAATGTCCGGTGTGTAGTCCGGAGTTTCCCCAGGCAAAACATCCAGGGTTCTGAATAGCCCCTAGATTCGTAGACACCCTGTTTTTAAGTTTTGGCATGAAGAGCACCATGAGCAAATCGAATTCAGCAAAGAGTTTATGCGTGACGCGGTGCGCCAGATCACAAAGCTAGGCTATCCGGTTGCGAAGGTTTCGCAGCGCCTCGGCGTCAGCCAGCATTCGCTTTACGAATGCAAGAAGAGGTTGCGGCGTCGAACGCCAAGGGCAACGATGAGGCCGAGGAGATCAGGCGGCTGAAGAAGGAACTGGCTCGCGTCACCGAGGAGCGAGACATCCTAAAAAAAGCGGCCGCGTATTTCGCCAGGGATGCAAAGTGAAGCACGCGTTCATCGCCCTGCATCGCTTGCAGTTTTCGGTGCGGACGATGTGCCGCCTTTTGCGAGTTCATTCCAGTGGATTTTACACCTGGCTGAAGAACCCGCTGAGCAGGCGGGCCAACGAGGACAAGCGGCCGACCGATTTGCTCCTGACGGCGTGGGAGGAGAGCGGCAAGGTCTACGGTTATCGCAAGCTGCATGACGACGTTCTCGACCAGGGCGAGATGTCTCTGCCAGCATCGTTCTCCGCAGCGCAAGGTCGCAAAGACGCAGAATGATGAGGCCACCCCAGCGGATCGAAGCCATAACCAAATCCTGCCGTAAACCACAACACGGAAACAGAACCTGCTCATGGATCATTTTCGTATAGCATTTTACTGTTGTATTTAGGAATTTACATCTGTATCAGATTCACTCGGGCTTTGGGTTTTGGGAGCAAGCCCCAGCAGAGCCCTCGTTCCATCATTCAGGCGGGAGGAAGTTTCGCCTGCTCCAAGGGAGGTCATCATGAAGAAATTTTCCATGTTGCTGGCGTGCGCCGCCGCATTCGCCCTGCCCGTCGTCGCCTCGGCGCAGGACGCCGCCGGAACCACCAAAAAGGAAAGCTACCGCTTCGTCGTCGTGCCGAAGGTCGTGCATCCGTGGTTCGACAAGGTGAACGAGGGCGCACAGGCGGCAGCCGCCGCGATCAAGGCGCAAACCGGCTCCAGCGTCGAAGTCGTCTATTCGGCACCGCAATCCGCCGACGTCGTCCAGCAGAACCAAATCATCGACAGCGCGCTCGCGACCCAGCCCGACGGCCTGGCGCTCGACCTGCTCGACCCCTCGGGCAACCGCGCTTCGCTCGAAGAAGCCCAGAACCAGAACGTTCCGTTGGTGATCTTCGATTCGATCCCACCGGAAGGCATGGCGATCCCCTATATCGGCTCCGACTTCTGCGAGCAGGCGAAGATCGCGGCCCGGCGCCTCGTCGAGGTTCTCGGCGGTGAAGGCGAAGTCGCCATCATGCAGGGAGTTCCGACCGCGCCGAACCATTCGATCCGCGCCGAATGCCATCGTCAGGTCTTTGCCGAACACAAGGGCATCAAGGTCGTTGCCGAAGGTATCGACAATGACAGCATCGAGACGGCGCAGCAGCAGGCCGCCGCCATCATGCAGGCAAACCCGAACCTCAAGGGCTGGGTCGCATCCGACGCCGCAGGTCCGATCGGCATCGGCCAGGCGATCGTCGAAGCCGGCAAGCAGGGCAAGGTCACCCTTGTCGGTCTCGACAACTTGCCGGAAATGCTCGACATGATCCGCGATGGCGTTGCCGACAGCTCCTCAGCCTCGCAGCCGGAACTGCAGGGCTACTGGTCGGTCATGCTGCTCTGGGCGCAGGCAACGGGCGCGAAGGTGCCGGGCTACCTCGACACCGGCAACGCCTTCCTTACCAAGGAAAATGTCGGCGGCTGATCCGGCCGAAACCGGATTGCCGCGAGGCGCGGGTTTTCCCGCGCCTCTTCTATCTTCATCCTGCGCGCAGGTATCCCATGGCTTATCTCGAAACCCGCGGCCTTGGCCGGGACTTTCCCGGCGTGACAGCTCTCGACGGGGTCGATCTGTCGATCGAACTCGGCCGCACGCACATTTTCGCCGGCGAGAACGGTGCGGGCAAATCCACCCTCGTCAAGATCCTCACCGGCACAGACCGTCCGTCGCGCGGCCAGGTGCTGATCGGCGGGCGTGACCCGGCCGACGATGCGAGCCTCTACAAGAACGTCGCCTATGTGCCGCAGGAGCTCAACCTCTTCCCGCAGATGAGCGTTGCGGAAAATCTCTTCATGCCGTTCGAACGCACGGGGCATGGTGGGCTTCTCGTCAATCGTGGTGCGCTCGTCGAGGACGCCCGGACCTATCTCGAGCGGTTCGGCATTGAGGCCGATCCGCGCGCGCTGGTCGCCAACATCTCGGTCTCCGACCAGCAGTTGCTGCAGATCGCCCGCGCCTGCACCAATGCCGACATGAAAGTCCTCATCCTCGATGAGCCGACGTCATCGCTGACGCGCGTCGAGGTGGACCGGGTCTTCAAGGTCATCCGCGGCCTGCTCGACCGTGATCACGCCATCGTCTTCATCAGCCACAAAATGGACGAGGTCTTTGCGATCGGTGACGACTACACGGTGCTGCGCAACGGTGAAAAGGTCGAAAACGGCCGGATTGCCGACATCGGCGAAGCGGACCTGATCCGCGCCATGTCCGGCCGTGACCTCGCCTTCGACGAGCATTTTCGCCCACAAGGGCCTGTTACCGACACGATTATGGATGTGCGCGGGCTTTCCGGCGCCCGTTTCCACGATGTCAGCTTTACCCTGCGCCGTGGCGAGATCCTCGGTTTTGCCGGGCTCGTCGGCGCCGGGCGCTCAGAAGTCATGCAGACGGTCTTTGGCTTTCTGAAAGCCAAGGCGGGTGCCGTGACGGTCGAGGGCAAGCCCTGGACGTTGAACGACACATCCGCCTCGGTCGACGGCGGCATGCTCTACCTCTCGGAGGAGCGCAAGCACCACGGCATCTTCCCACTGCTATCTCTGCGCGAAAACATCGGAATTTCTATTCTCTCGCTCACCAAGGGCTCGTTCGGCATCAGCGGTGGCCGCGAGCGGGAGGCGGTGCAGAAAATCGTTGACGACTACGGCATCCGCACCTCCGGCATGGGCAAGCGCATCTCGCAGCTCTCCGGCGGCAACCAGCAGAAGGCCATCATCGGCCGGGCGATGGCAACCCGACCGCGCGTGCTGATCTTCGACGAACCCACCAAGGGCATCGACATCCGCACCAAGACCGAGATCTACAAGATCATGAAGGGTTTGGCCGAAGAAGGCGTCGGCGTCATCCTCGTCTCCTCCGAACTCGACGAACTCAAGAAATGCGCAAGCCGCATCGTGACCATGCACCATGGCCGCATCACCGGCGAGTTCGACACCACAAACACCAGTAATGAAACCCTCGTAGGCGCCATCTTCGGCACGGAGGCGAAAGCCCATGCAAACTAGCCCCACGCAAACCAGCGCCGTCGCGCATCTGGCGCGCAGCCCGCTTGCCGGCGTCTTTATCGCCCTCGCGGTCATCTTCACGCTTTCCGCGCTGATTTCTCCCTACTTCCTCACGCCCTACAACCTGTCGGTCATCGCCCGCGGGCTGGCCTTCGTCGGCCTGATCACCATCGCGCAATCCATGCTGATGGTGCTCGGCGAGCTCGACCTGTCGCTCGGCGTGATCGGCGGCCTGTGCGGTGTCATCTCCGGCATCCTTATGGTGCGGCTCGGCTTCGAGCCCTATTCGGCCATGTTGCTGGCGATCTTGCTCGGTGGCTGTCTCGGCCTTCTCAACGGCCTCTTGGTCACCGTGCTCCGGCTGCATTCGCTGGTGCTCACCATCGGCACCGCCGGAATCTTCGGCGGTGCGAACCTGGTGCTGACGCGCGGCGTCGCGATCACCGGAATCCCGCGCGATGTGCACTATCTCGGCCGCGGAGACGTGCTTGGCGTGCCTGTTCCCTTCCTCATCATGCTCGCAGCACTGGCTTTCGCCACCTTCGTCATGCTGAAGACGCCGTTCGGCCGCTACATGTACGCTATCGGCAACAACCAGGCCGGTGCGCGCATGCTCGGCATCAAGGTCGACAAGATACGCCTTCTCGTGTTCGGCGTGGCCGGCGCGATTGCCGGACTGGCCGGCGTGCTGATGGTTGCGCGCCTCGGCACCGCCCAGCCGTCCATTGGCGAAACCTGGGTTCTGGCGCCGATCGCGGCCTCCGTCATCGGCGGCGTCGCCACGACGGGCGGCATCGGCAGCCCGATCGGGGCGATCTTCGGTGCCGGCATCATCGCCATCATCGAAAACATCATCGTGCTCTTCGGCGTCTCGCCCTATTGGCAGGGCATCGTCTCGGGTGCGATTGTCGTGCTCGCCATTTCCTTCGACGCTATTTCCCGCCGTTATCTGCGCCGTGACGCTTGATACAAGCCGCCGCATCGATCTGACGAAAGACAAGAGAATGAACCAGGAAGTCAAAACCAAGAAGCTGATCAACGCGCCGGAATACATCATAGCGGAGTTGATCGAAGGCATGGTCGGCGCGCATCCGGACATGCTGCGCGTGGAAGGTTCGACCGGACGGGCCGTCGTCGCCGTCGATGGTCCGCGTGACGGCAAGGTGGGCATCGTCGTCGGTGGCGGCTCCGGCCATGAGCCGGCCTTTGCCGGCTATGTGGGGCGCGGCCTTGCCGATGCGGCCGCCGTCGGCAACGTCTTCGCCTCTCCCTCCCCGTCGCACATCGTCGAAGCGGCGCGCGCCGTCGATGGTGGCGTCGGTGTCGTCATGCTTTACGGCAACTATACCGGCGACGTCTTGAACTTCACCATGGCCGCGGAAGAGCTGGAACAGGCCGGGATCGCCGTGCGTCATGTGGCCGTTGCCGACGATGTTGCCTCCGCTCCCATCGAGCGAAAATCGGAACGCCGCGGCATTGCCGGCGACTTCTTCGTCTTCAAGGTCGCCGGTGCTGCCGCCGATCTTGGCGAGCCGCTGGCGCGTGTTGAAGCCTTGGCGCAAGCGGCGAACGAGGCGACCCGCTCGATGGGCGTGGCCCTCAGCCCCTGCTCGCTGCCGCAGACCGGCAAGCCAAATTTCACCATCGGTGACGACGAGATGGAAATCGGCATGGGCATCCATGGTGAGCCCGGCATCCGCCGCCAGAAGCTTGCGCCGGTGGACGAGGTGACCGACGAGCTGGTCGATGCGGTCATCAAGGAGCTTGGCCTGAAGGCTGGCGAGCGCGTTGCCGTTCTCGTCAACGGTCTCGGCGCCACGTCGCAGATCGAGCTTTACCTCATCTTCCGTCGCGCCAAGCAGCGGCTCGACGCGCTGGATGTCGAAATCCATGCTTCCTGGGTTGGCGAATACGCCACCTCGCTGGAAATGGCCGGCGCCTCCGTCACGCTGATGAAGCTCGACGACACGTTGCAGGCGCTTCTCGATCACCCCTGCCGCACGCCAGCCCTCGTCGTCGGCGCCTTCGAAAGGACCGACGGAATTGCCGCGCGCAGCCGCAAGACCGCCAAGGTTGTCGAGAGCACGGCAGCCGCGCAGGAAAAGCCGCGCGAGCTTCTGACCGAAGGCGACGTCACGCCGGCGATCTTCAAGACGATGATGCATGCGGTCGGCAACGAGATTATCGCGGAAAAGAACTGGCTTTCCGAACTCGACGGCGTGATCGGCGACGGCGACCATGGCGTGACAATGGAGATCGGCTGGAAGGCCGTACAGAGCGCGCTGGACGACAGCCAGGACGACGAGACGATCGAGGGCATTTGCAAGCGCATGGCCAAGGCCTTCCTCGATGCGGTCGGCGCCTCCTCCGGTCCGCTCTACGCAACCGCGTTCCTGCGCGCCGGCACAGCTGTCAGCCACCGCCTCAACCTCGATGGCGCCGGCATGGCCGAATGGCTGAGTGCCGCCTGCCAGGGCATTCGCGATCGCGGCCGCGCCGACCCAGGCGACAAGACAATGATCGACGCCTGGGTACCGGCGGTCGAAGCCGGACAAAAGGCGGCGAAGGATGGTGGCTCGGCGCTCGACGTGCTGGTTGCCGCTCGCGATGGCGGCGAGGCGGGCATGAAGGCAACGGCGGCGCTGGAATCACGCCGTGGCCGTTCCGCCAAACTCGGCGAACGCTCCGTCGGCCATATTGACCCGGGTGCGGCCTCGACCTTCGTGACACTGCGCGCCATGGCGGCTGCACTTCAGAAGGCGCTTGCCTGATTGAATGTTCAGCGCGGGCCTTGCAGCAGGGCCCGCGCGACACCTTCATTGGTGACTAGCCGGTTGACATAGCCGGCGCGCAGGATCGCCCTGATGATAGGGATTTTGCGAATACCGCCGGAAACCAGCACGGAAATGGGTTTCAGCTTCAGCTTGTCCGGCGGCAGCGCGATGATCGAGTCGTTGAGGAAATGATCGATCGCCTGGCCACGCGCATCGAGAAACCACCCCATGAATTCGCCGACCGCGCCGCGCTTCAACACCGTGTCGAGATTGTCCTTCACCACGCGGATCTGCGTCAGCGACGTATCCTGCGCCAGCGCGCCACAGGACACTATGCCGATATCGGCAATCTCGGTGCGTGCCAACACATCCGTCAGCTCGTCATTGAGCAGCAGCGCATTGCGGCTTTCGGGATTGGCGCAGTAGATCGGCGCCGTCAGATAGTGGCATTCAACGTTGAGTGCGCGCGCAAAGGCCGTTGCCACCTCGAATGTGTTGGTGGCCGAACCGCTGGTGACGCCACCGGTCAAGCCGACCACCCAGCTTTCGGATTTCGGCCGGGCATGAAGGCTGCGCACGGCAAAGCTTAGGGTACGCCCCGAGCCGATGCCGACGCCCATGTCGCGGCCTTCGATCAGGTCGCTGGCAAGCGAGCCGGCCGCCTCGCCGATCACCCTCTTCTGCTCGAGATAATCGTCCAGGTCCGGAACCACGATGGCATCGACCAGACCGTAACGGGCGGAGACCTTTTCGGCGAGTTCGATGCAGTCGGTCAAAGGCAGGCTGACATTGACCTGCACGCTACCGGATTCGCGCACCTGACCGATGATCTTGTTCACCTTCAGCCGCGTGATGTTCATGCGCTGTGCGATTTCCTGCTGGGTCTGGCCGCCGATGAAATAGAGCCATGCGACGCGAGCGCGCTCCAGGTCCTCGTCGAAATGTCCCCAATCGTCATTCATCTGGCACGACTTCCCCACTTGTTTCGCCCTCGATACCCACTTCACGTGTGGTGGGCAACTGTGGAAAGACGGGCGGGTTCAGCGGCGTTGCTCACGCCCGCGTCTGCGGCAAAGCGATCGCGGATCCCAAAGTGCTGTTGGCGATCGATTTGGGGTCCGCGATCAATGCGTCGGTGGATGAACCCGGATGCCAACGCCATGGCGCCCTACACCTTCGCCAGAATGTTCGCGACAGTCGATATGCTGAGCATTGGGCCGAAGGCATATCGATCCACCACGATCCGAGCGCGCTAGAGCCGCTATCGCCTGCTTTTTCATGGCGCGGCGCATAATTGGGTTGAAAGGGATGTGCGCCTCACGAGCTGGATCCCTCCGCATATTCCGTTGGCATCTGAAGCACCAGCTCAATGATGGGATGGTCGGCGCGCACCCCGTGATGATCAGTAGGCTTCGGATGCCTCAAGGCTATTGTCACGTTTGGTCCGTAACCTAGGCCTCCGGTTCTGCGGCTCACGGGTCAGGTCCGTTCAAGATCCTTTAAGGACAAAGTATCTGTGCCTAAGGAGTGCGCTATCGGTTGATGTGGCCTGACTAGTTGCCACTTGTTTGACGCAAGTCAACGACCGCTTGGCGTGAACGCTCCAATGCTCTCGCAACGATCTGCGGGAATGCCCTGGAATGAAACTATTCCGTCTAATTTTTTTCCTTTGTGCTGGCCTGTGCTTCGCATTCTCTGCGAATGCCGGCACGGTCCTGCAGGACCATCTGCCGTCCACCATGGCCTCCGATCTCGTGCCGGGCGCGGATGGCTTCGGCACCGTTCGCGACGATATTGCGGTGGCGCCGGTGCTGAAGGGCGGAAGGACGATTGCGTGGGTCTTCGTAACCTCGGATTTTGTTGGTACGACCGGTTATTCCGGCAAGCCTATCCACACGCTCGTGGCAGTGGGAACGGACGCGAAGATCATCGGCGTGCGGCTGGTCAAGCATTCTGAACCCATCGTGCTCATCGGCATTCCCGATGCCAAGGTGAAGGCGCTGGTGGCCGGTTATGCCGGGCTAGACCTCGTCGCGGAGGCCAAATCCGGCGGCACGGCGCATGAGGTGGATATCATCTCCGGCGCGACCGTGACGGTGATGGTGATCGACGATTCGATCGTTCGTTCGGGCCTCAAGGTCGCGCGGGCGCTTGGTCTTGGTGGGCTTACTCCCGAAGCGGAAAACGCCGGTCCTCGTCTCGAGATCGATCCGGCCGCCGTCCGGCCAGCGGACTGGATCGAGGCCGAGGGCGACGGGACACTGCGCCGGCTGTCGGTCGACGTGGCGCAGGTCAATGCCGCCTTCGCCGCGCATCCTGATGAGCGAGCGCGCGACCGTGCAATTGTCGAAGCGCCGCAAACGACCTTCATCGACATGCAGGCGGCGCTGGTCTCCGTTCCCGCAATCGGTGGCGCTCTGCTCGGCCCAGCCGAAGACGCCAATCTCCAGGGCTGGCTGAAAGAAGGCGAGAACGCCATCGCCGTGATGGCGCGGGGTCTCTATTCCTTCAAGGGCTCGGGCTATGTGCGCGGCGGTATCTTCGACCGTATCGTGCTGATCCAGGATGATGTGTCCGTGCGCTTTCGCGACCGCGATCATCGTCGCCTTGGCGGCATCGCGCTTGCCGGTGCGCCTGAATTCACCGAGATGGACCTGTTCCGCATTCCCGCTGGCCTCGGTTTCGATCCGGCCAAACCCTTCCGCATCCAGCTTCTGGCACACCGTGAGGTCGGGCCGATCGAAAAGGTCTTCCATACCTTCGACCTCGGTTATCAGCTGCCGCAGAAATACCTTCACGCCATGGCGCCCCCGGTGAAGGAGGCTGTCGCCGTTGCCGATCGCGGCGAGGGGGCTGCGCAGGCCGATCTGTGGAAACGCATCTGGCAGGATTCCAGGCTGAAGATCATCGTGCTCGGCGCCATGCTGGTGGTGCTGACCGGGGTTTTCTTCTTCCAGAGCTATGCGGTGAAGAATGCCAAGGGGTTCTACATCTTCCGCATTGTCTTCCTGACGGTGACGCTGGTCTTCCTAGGCTGGTATGCCAATGCGCAGCTTTCGGTCGTCAACCTGATGGCGCTGTTCGGCAGCCTGGTGGGCGGCTTCAGCTGGCAGGCTTTCCTGCTCGACCCCCTGACCTTCATCCTGTGGTTTGCCGTTGCCGCCGCGCTGCTCTTCTGGGGACGCGGGGCCTATTGCGGCTGGCTCTGCCCCTTCGGGGCGCTACAGGAACTGACCAACCAGATCGCCCGCAAGCTGCGTATTCCGCAATGGACGTTGCCCTGGGGTCTGCATGAACGGCTCTGGCCGATCAAATACATGATCTTCCTCGGTCTTTTCGGCGTGTCGCTGATGAGTGTCGAACAAGCGGAGCACCTGGCCGAGATCGAACCGTTCAAGACGGCGATCATCCTGAAGTTCATTCGCGCCTGGCCGTTCGTGGCCTATGCGGTGGCGCTTCTGGTTGCCGGGCTGTTCGTCGAGCGCTTCTACTGCCGCTACCTCTGCCCGCTCGGTGCGGCGCTCGCCATACCCGCGCGCATGCGCATGTTCGACTGGCTCAAGCGCTACCACGAATGCGGAAGTCCCTGTCAGACCTGCGCCATCCAATGTCCGGTGCAGGCGATTCACAAGACCGGCGAGATCAATCCGAACGAGTGCATCAACTGCCTGCACTGCCAGGTTCTCTACCAGTCCGAAACGGTGTGCCCCGTCGTGATCAAGAAGATGAAGTCGCGGGCCAAGCTCGCGGCAAGCCCGGGCGGCGCGCCGATCCACCAACCCGCAGCAAAAGTTAACTGAAGAAGGAGTCGATCATGGAATCGAAGGAAAACAAGGGGCTGAGCCGCCGCGCGCTCTTCAGCGCCACGGCAGGAACGGCGGTTCTTGCCGGCACGATGGGGCCGGCGGCCCTTGGCCTGGGGGCTGCGGGTCTCTCGACCCCGGCCCGCGCTGCCTCTGGGGCGGACGGTTCCGTCGCGCCCGGCAAGCTGGACGACTACTACGGTTTCTGGTCCTCGGGCCAGTGCGGCGAGATGCGCATTCTCGGCATCCCGTCGATGCGCGAACTGATGCGTGTGCCGGTGTTCAACCGCTGCTCGGCCACCGGCTGGGGCCAGACGAATGAATCGATCCGCATCCACCAGCGCACGATGACGGAGAAGACCAAGAAGCAGCTCGCCGCAAACGGCAAGCACATCCACGACAATGGCGACCTGCATCACGTCCACATGTCCTTCACCGAAGGCAAGTATGACGGCCGCTATCTCTTCATGAACGACAAGGCCAATACCCGCGTGGCCCGCGTACGCTGCGACGTGATGAAGACCGATGCCATCCTGGAAATCCCGAACGCCAAGGGCATCCACGGCCTGCGTCCGCAGAAATGGCCACGCTCGAACTACGTCTTCTGCAACGGCGAGGATGAAGCACCGCTGATCAATGACGGCTCGACCATGACCGACGTCTCGACCTACGTGAACATCTTCACTGCTGTCGATGCCGACAAGTGGGAGGTCGCCTGGCAGGTGAAGGTTTCCGGCAACCTCGACAATTGCGATGCCGACTATGAGGGCAAGTGGGCGTTCTCGACCTCGTACAATTCCGAAATGGGCATGTCGCTGGAAGAGATGACCAAGTCCGAGATGGACCATGTCGTCGTCTTCAATCTCGTTGAAATCGAGAAGGCGATCGCCGCGGGCCAGTATGAAGAGGTCAACGGCGTCAAGGTCGTGGACGGCCGCAAGGACGCCAAGTCGCTCTTCACGCGCTACATCCCGATCGCCAACAACCCGCATGGTTGCAACATGGCACCGGACAGGAAGCACCTGTGCGTGGCCGGCAAGCTCTCGCCGACCGTCACCGTGCTCGACGTCACCAAGTTCGACGCGATCTTCTACGACAATGCCGAGCCGCGCAGCGCCGTGGTGGCGGAACCGGAACTCGGCCTCGGTCCGTTGCACACCGCCTTCGACGGTCGCGGCAATGCCTATACCTCGCTCTTCCTCGACAGCCAGGTGGTGAAATGGAACATCGACGAGGCCATCCGCGCCTATGCCGGTGAGAAGATCAACCCGATCAAGGACAAGCTCGACGTCCAGTATCAGCCCGGCCACTTGAAGACGGTCATGGGCGAGACGCTGGATGCCTCCAACGACTGGCTGGTGTGCCTGTGCAAGTTCTCCAAGGACCGCTTCTTGAATGTCGGTCCGCTGAAGCCGGAGAACGACCAGCTCATCGATATCTCCGGCGACAAGATGGTGCTGGTGCATGATGGCCCGAACTTTGCCGAGCCGCATGACGCCATCGCCGTCGCTCCTTCGATCCTGCCGAACATAAAGTCGGTATGGGACCGCAAGGACCCGATGTGGGCCGAAACCCGCAAGCAGGCAGAGGCCGACGGTGTCAATATCGACGAGTGGACCGACGCCGTCATCCGCGACGGCAACAAGGTTCGCGTCTACCTGACGTCGGTCGCGCCGAGCTTCAGCCAGGAAAGCTTCACCGTGAAGGAGGGCGACGAGGTCACTGTCATCGTTACCAATCTCGACGAGATCGATGACCTGACGCACGGCTTCACCATGGGCAACCACGGCGTCGCCATGGAGGTCGGACCGCAGATGACGAGTTCCGTCACCTTCGTCGCCGCCAATGCGGGCGTCTACTGGTACTATTGCCAGTGGTTCTGCCATGCCCTGCACATGGAAATGCGCGGGCGCATGTTCGTGGAACCGAAGGGCGCCTGAATGATGCGGCTGCCCGTTTTCCTGATCGGCCTTGTTCTCGCTTCGCCGCTTGCGGCGGCGGAGCGTGCCGTCGTGCCGGGCGCGGGCAGCCTCGCAGCCGCCATCGCCGGGGCTGCACCCGGCGATGTGCTTATCCTTGCCGACGGGGTATATGCCGGCCCCGTCGTCGTCGACCGATCGCTCACTATTTCCGGACCCCGCGGTGCGGTGGTGGATGGGCAGGGGCGGGGCAGCGTGATGATGATTTCCGCTGCCGACGTGACCTTGACGGGTTTCACCGTCACCGGCTCGGGCCGCGTCAACCAGGATCTCGATGCCGGGGTGAAAATCCTGGAGGGCGCCGACCGGGCAAGCGTTGAAAAGCTGCTCGTCACCGGAAACATGCACGGCATCGACGTGCATGGCGGCCACGATGCTGTCGTCAGCGGCAACGAGATCATCGGGATCGAAAGCCCGCGCATGAACGAGCGCGGCAACGGCATCTATGTCTGGAACAGCCCCGGCACGCTCCTGGAGAACAATGTCATCCGCTATGGCCGTGACGGCATCTTTTCCAATGCCAGCGCCGACAGCATCTATCGCGGCAACGTCATGCGCGATCTGCGTTTTGCCGTGCACTTCATGTACACGCGCAACACCGAGGTTTCCGGCAATATCTCGATCGGCAACCATCTCGGCTTCGCCATCATGTTCTCCAACAAGGCGAAGATCTTCAACAATCTGAGCCTCGGCGACCGTGAACACGGGCTGATGCTGAACTATGCCAACAACGCCGACGTCACGGGCAATCTGGTGCGCGGCGGCACGAAGAAATGCCTCTTCATCTACAATGCCCACAAGAACCTGATCTGGAACAACCGCTTCGAGGGCTGCGGCATCGGCATCCATTTCACCGCCGGATCCGAGAAGAACGTGCTGACCGGCAACGCCTTCATCGCCAACCGCGAGCAGGTGAAATATGTCGGCACCCGCAACATGGAATGGAGCCATGAGGGCAGGGGCAATTTCTGGTCCGACCACCCGGCCTTTGATCTCAACGGCGACGGCATCGCCGACAGTTTCTACCGTCCCAACGACCTGATGGACCAGATCCTCTGGTCGCAGCCGGCGGCAAGTCTGCTCATCGGGTCACCCGCCGTGCAACTCGTGCGCTGGAGCCAGCGGGACTTTCCCGCGACGCTGCCTGGCGGCGTGCGCGACAGCGCGCCGCTGATGCGGCCTCTTACCATATCCGTCCCGCCTGAAATCCTCGGCTACGAAGCCGAAGCCGCCGGTCGCTGGGCCGAAGGAAATTATGATGACACCGACCCTGAAAATCTCTCGGCTCACTAAGCGCTTCGGCGAGGTGGAGGCGCTGAAAGCCGTCTCGCTGACGTTGGAGGCGGGGCGGCGCGCTGCCCTGCTCGGCCACAATGGCGCGGGCAAATCGACCTTGATGAAGATCGTCCTCGGCCTCATTCGCTATGACGGCGGGGACGTGACGGTTTGCGGCGTGGCGCCCGGTTCGCCGGCGGCGCGCGCGCAGGTGGCCTATCTGCCTGAGAATGTCGCCTTTCACCCGGCTTTGACCGGAGAGGAACAGCTTCGCCACTATCTCGCGATGCGCGGTGAAAGCCCGAAGCAGGCCATGGCGCTTCTTGCCCGTGTCGGGCTGGAGAAGGCGGCGCGGCGACGGATCGGCACCTACTCCAAGGGCATGCGCCAGCGTGTCGGCCTCGCGCAGACGCTGATCGGCCGCCCGCGTCTCCTCGTGCTGGATGAGCCGACCTCCGGTCTCGATCCGGTGTCGCGGCGCGATTTCTACGATCTCTTGGATGGTCTTTCTGCCGAGGGGACCGCGATCCTGCTTTCCTCCCACGTGCTGACCGAGGTGGAGGCACGCACCGATCGCATCCTCATTCTTTCAGGCGGGGAACTGGTGGCGGAGGGTACGCTCGCCGATCTGCGCGGCCGTGCTGCACTGCCTATCTCTTTTCTTGTTCGCGCCGCGCACGCCCATGCGCCCTCACTGACGGCGGCCTTTCCCGACGCCGTTGCTGGTGGGGATGGGCTCCTGCGCCTTTCCTGCGCGCAGGCGGAAAAGCTGCCGCTCTTGGCCCGCATAGCCGCGCTCGCGAGCGACGTCGCCGATCTCGATGTGATCCCGCCGAGCCTCGAGGATATCTACAGTCATTTCAGCCGGAGGGACGGGCAATGAACCGCATCCTCGCCACTGCGATTTCGGAATTCCGCATCGCCTTTCGCAATCGCTGGGTCTCCATCGCGACGGGCATGATGGTGCTGTTTGCACTGGTGCTAGCCGCCGCCGGCGCCGCACCGACGGGAGACGTCGGCGTGGACGGGCTCTCGGTGACGGTCGCCTCGCTCACCTCGCTCGCCGTCTATCTCGTACCGCTCCTCGCGCTCCTGATGAGTTTCGACGCTGTGGCGGGCGAAGTGGAGCGCGGCACGCTGCCGCTGCTTCTCACCTACCCCGTCTCGCGCCTGCAGATCCTTCTCGGCAAGCTTCTCGCGCATCTCGTGATCCTCGCCCTTGCGGTCACGCTCGGTTACGGCTCGGCGGCGCTGCTCGCCGTCTGGTCCGATGCCGAGGCGATCAGGGGGCTTGGCTCGTTGTGGCGGCTGATCTGGTCCTCGGTTCTGCTCGGGGCCACCTTCCTCGGCGCGGGCTACGCGCTCTCGGCTTTGGCGCGTCGGCCCTCCGGAGCCGCCGGTTTTACAATCGCGCTCTGGCTCGTGGCGGTGGTGCTCTATGATCTGGCTTTGCTTGCGTTGATCGTTTCGGACGGCGGCGGCGCTTTTACGACGCAGGCGCTACCCGTTGCCCTGCTTGCCAATCCCGCCGATGCCTTCCGCGTCTTCAATCTCTCGGCGGCGGAGGCTGTCGCGGTCGCCGGCGGCATCGGCGGTGCGGCGGGTGCGATTCCGCTCTGGCAATCGGCCGCCTCGCTCTTCCTCTGGCCGCTCGCCGCCATCGCCCTTGCCGTTACGGCTTTCCGCAAGGTGACGCCGTGAGGATTTCGCTTCGTTCGGCATTTTTCGTCGGGGCACTCGTGCTGCTTGCCGCCTGCAAGGAGGAGGTGGTTCAGGATATGGCACCGCAGGACATGACGCCCGAGACCCTCGGTCACTATTGCCAGATGAACCTCCTGGAACATCCAGGCCCCAAGGCGCAGGTCTTTCTGGAGGGCAACGCCGCACCGCTGTTCTTCAGCCAAGTGCGCGATGCCATCGCCTATATGCGCGGCCCCGAGCAGGTCGCGCCCATTCGCGCAGTCTATGTCAACGACATGGGCAAGACGGGCGCGACGTGGGACCGGCCCGGCGACGGCAACTGGATCGTCGCCGACAAGGCCTTCTACGTCCTTGGCTCCGCGCGCGCCGGCGGCATGGGCGCGCCCGAAGCGGTGCCGTTTTCCACCCGGGAGCGGGCCGAGGATTTTGCCCTCGTCGAGGGCGGCCGCGTGCTGACGCTCGCCGATATTACCGATGATATGGTTCTCGCGCCGGTCGACGCCGGAGGGGACCAGGGGGACGATGACGATGCGGATTTCGACGGCCGCCTGCGTGCCCTGCCCAACAAAGCCGGAGGTTGAACCATGGCAATAACTCGACGCCGCCTAATCACAATTTCCGCCGCTCTGGCCATCCTGCCCACTACCACCCGCGCCTCTGCAACGGGCGCGACCCGCCAATGGACGGGACAGGCGCTGGGCGCGCGCGCTTCAATCCGGCTTGACCATCCCGATGGTGAGGCCATCGCCGCTCGCGTCATGGCCGAGATCGACCGGCTGGAGGATATGCTCAGCCTCTACCGGCCGCAGAGTGCACTGGCTCGCCTGAACCGCAACGGGCATCTTGCAGCGCCGCCTTTCGAATTGCTCGACTGCCTGTCGCTGGCCGGTGCCGTGCACCGCGCGAGCGGCGAACGGTTCGATCCGACTGTGCAGCCACTCTGGGCGCTCTGGGCCGAAGCTGCCGCAGGCGGCACAAGGCCCGATGCAGGGGCGCTCGAGACGGTGCGGCACAAGACCGGCTGGGCGAAGGTGAAACTCGACGCCACGGAAATCACCCTGCAATCCGGCATGGCGCTGACGCTGAATGGCATCGGCCAGGGTTATGTCGCTGACAGGATTGCCGCGCTGCTGGAGGCAGAGGGGCTGAGCAATATCCTGATCGATACGGGTGAACTGCGGGCGCTCGGGGGCAAGCCGGATGGTGGAAACTGGCCGGTACGCCTGGAGACGGGCGAACGCCTGCCGTTGCGCCAACGCGCGCTCGCAACATCCGCGCCGCTCGGCACGACCTTCGATCAGGCGGGCCACGACGGCCATATCCTCGATCCCGCAACGGGCATACCGGCGGCATCGGCATGGCGGTCCGTCTCGGTCTCAGCGCCGTCCGCCGCCATCGCCGACGCACTTGCCACCTCAGTTTGCCTAATGTCCGACCCGGAGACGATCCGGGCAATGCTCGGGCATTTCGCAGGTGCACGCCTGGAGGCTGCCGCGTAAGGGTGGCCATGCCGCCATCATGGCAGAGGAAGTCGAAAGCCATGACCCTGTCCACCGTTGTTGGGTCACGTCGCTTGCAACATTCAAGTGGTGTATTAGTTGCCGTGTAAAAGGGGAAGGAATGACTATGGACAAGGAAGACTCGCTTAAACCCACGGTATTCTCCAGCGAGCATGTCAGCGGTCGTGACCTCGGCGGCAGCAGCCTGATGCCGATGCTCGTCGCCGGGCTCGTCCTGATCGCGATCGGCTATGCTGGCGTGATGATTTTCGTTTAGCCGAGTGAAACGAGGCAGCGTTTCCAAAGGCGTATCTCCCGGATGCTGCCCAGGTTGTTGATTTGCACTGATTGCACCACGTCGACAGGTCCGGTTTGGCCAGGCCTTCGCATCCTCGTGAAAAGGCCGGGCAAGCTCACCCGGCCGGCTTCTTAGCAAGCGGTTATTGGCGCAGATCGTGATCCCAATTCTGCGGTGCCCTACGCGGCCGCTCGTTATAATGGGAAGGGGATCACACTACCGGTGGGTTCAGGCGAGCAAAGCCTTGCTGAAGGTAATAGGGGAAGTACGGATACGCGGCGGTCTTCTGGCTGGCCTTGTCGAGCCGCGCTGTCTGGTCCGGGGTCAACGACCAGCCCGTGGCGCCGAGGTTCTGGCGTAGCTGCTCTTCGTTGCGAGCACCGATGATGACGCTTGATACCGTCGGACGCTGCAGCAGCCAGTTGATGGCGATCTGCGGGACCGTCTTGCCGGTTTCACCGGCCAGTTCGTCAAGCACATCGACGACATCGTAGAGCTTTTCGTCATCGACCGGCGGACCGAACGAGGCCGTATCATGCAGGCGGCTTCCATCGGGCCAGGGGTGGCCACGTCTGATCTTGCCGGTAAGGCGCGCCCAGCCGAGCGGGCTCCAGGCGAGCGCACCAACGCCCTGGTCGAGCCCAAGCGGCATCAATTCCCATTCGTAGTCCCGCCCCACCAGCGAATAATAGACCTGATGTGCGACATAGCGCGGATAGCCGCCTTTCTCTGCTGCTGCCAGCGACTTCATCAGTTGCCAGCCGGCGAAATTGGAAACGCCGACATACCGGATTTTTCCACCGCTGACCAACGTGTCGAGTGTCGACAACACTTCTTCGATGGGCGTGAATGCATCGAAGGCGTGCAGTTGCATCAGGTCTATGTAATCGGTACCCAACCGGCGCAGCGCATCATCCACTCCCTTGATCAGGCGTGAACGCGAAGACCCGGCATCGTTCGGGCCGTCGCCCATGGGCAACGCCATTTTGGTGGAGATCAGAACGTCGCTGCGCCGTCCCCTGATCGCCGCGCCGAGCACTTCTTCGGAGGCCCCGTCCGAATATACGTCTGCCGTGTCGAAAAGATTGACGCCCGCCTCGATGCAGATGTCGACGATCCGGCGCGCCTCGGTGTCGTTGCTGTTGCCCCACGCGCTGAAAAGCGGCCCTTTGCCACCGAACGTCCCGGCGCCGAAAGACAGCGCGGGAACCTTCAACCCGGACGATCCAAGCCGTCTGTATTCCATCATACGAACTCCTTTGTGCGAGCATGCCTGCGTTGGCAAATGGAAGGTGGTGTCTTGGGGATTTGATAGATAGACCATTTACAGGAACATCATTTGTGAGCTGAAGTCACATGGCGCGACAACATATCAATCGCTCCGGCGAAATGGCCGTCTTCGTCAGGGCTGTCGAACTCGGCGGCTTCTCAGCAGCTGCTCGCGAATGCGGCATGACGCCATCGGCGGTGAGCAAGCTGGTGCAGAGGCTCGAAGAGAGGCTTGGCGTTCGGCTGATCAACCGGTCGACGCGCCAATTGCAGTTGACGCCGGAGGGATGCGCATTTCACGAGCGCGCAGCCAGCATCCTCGCCGATATCGATGATGCCGAGAGGCAGGCAGCGGCAGGCGACACCCCTGCCGGCCGCGTTCGCCTCAACGCCAGCGCTTCCTTTGCTACGCATGTGCTGATGCCGCTTCTGCCGGACCTTCTGGGTTCGTTTCCGGAACTCGCCGTCGACATTATCCAGACCGACGCCGTCGTCGACCTGATGGCCGAGCGCGTCGATATCGCGATCCGCGCTGGTCCGCTGAAGTCGTCGACGCTAATCGCGCGCAAGCTCGGCAGTACGTCCATGACGATCGTCGGGGCGCCGTCCTATCTCGAATGCCAAGGCAAGCCTGAAAGCTTGGACGACCTCAGAACCCACAACCGCCTGAGCCTGAACTATGCCAGGGCTGTGGATGGATGGCCGGTGCTGGAAAACGGTTTGCCGGTCCAGCTGCCGCCATCCGAAAGGGTGCGTGTGAGCGACGGGGAGGGGTTGCGCCGGCTGGCACTTGCAGGTGTCGGATTGGCGCGGATGGCGACGTTCACGGTCCGGGGCGACATTGATGCCGGGCGGCTGGTGCCCGTTGTCGAACACCTCAACCCAGGAGATCGCGAGACTTTCCATGCGGTGTTTCAGGGGCAGGGCGGTACGCTTCCGTCCCGGGTGAGGGTGATGCTTGACTTCCTGGCGGCGCGAGCGCGACTTTCCGACTGAAGCAACAAAGGATCAGTGGTTCTGATCCCTTGAAGACCGCCGACGTTTTCCCATTAAATTGCCCCCCAAATGGCGAGTTCTGCCAGTTGGACTCACCCAGTCCATCGGGTGAGCGAGACAACAAGTGCCACGGCGCTAAAAGTCCAGATTGCGGGCCCTATCGACACTGCAAATCCAATCGCATTCAATGTACAAAACCGGGTTGAAGACGGACTCGGCATGGCAGGTTTGGAGAAGCGGATGAGCGCGCCTAGTGGAATCGAAGTCGGCGGCGTCGATTCAAGCTATGCCACGTTACGGCTGGTGCTCACGCTCATTCTTGGCACTGTTGCGTGCGTCGGCAATTGGTCGATCGTGGTGGTGCTGCCGACCCTCCAGCTCGAATTCGACACGCTGCGCGGCGGCGCCTCGCTGCCCTATACCTGCACCATGCTAGGCTTCGCTTTCGGTGGGGTGGCGATGGGACGCCTCGCAGATCGAGTCGGCATTGTCGCACCGGTGCTGATTGGCGCTTTTCTGCTCTGCATCGGCTATATCGCCGCCGCCTTCACAAGCAACATTTGGCAGTTCGCCGCGATTTCCGCCGTGATTGGCCTTGGCTCCGCCGCTGGATTCTCGCCGTTGATTTCCGATCTGTCCCACTGGTTCCGCAAGCGGCGCGCACTTGCCGTCACTTTCGCCGCTTCGGGTAGCTATCTCTCCGGCGCGGCATGGCCGCTGATTATCGAGCATTTTGTAACGGCGCAGGGCTGGCGGGCCACCCATATAGGCATCGGCCTGTTCGTCCCTTTGGTGATGGTGCCGATCGGACTTCTGCTGAAGCGGCGCCCGCAGACTGCGGCTTATGCCGAGGCCGAGGCGGCGACCGAAGCGGCGCGCGAGGAACTCGGCCTCAAGCCCAATGTGCTGCAAGGCATTCTCGTCGTCGCGGGGTTTGCGTGCTGCATGGCGATGTCGATGCCGCAGGTCCACATCGTGGCCTATTGCGGCGATCTCGGGTACGGCGTCGCCGTAGGCACGCAAATCGTGTCGCTGATGCTCGGGCTTGGCGTGGTCAGCCGTCTCGCTTCCGGCGTGGTCGCGGACCGGATTGGGGCCGGCCCGATGCTGATCCTCGGCTCCTCCATGCAGGCGGCGGCGCTGCTGCTTTATCTGTTCTTCAATAGCCAAGCCTCGCTCTATGTGATCTCCGGCTTGTTCGGGCTTTTCCAGGGCGGCATAGTCCCGATGTATGCTGTGATCATC
The DNA here is from genome assembly GCF_024704725.1 of Shinella sp. CPCC 101442. GTDB lineage: Bacteria > Pseudomonadota > Alphaproteobacteria > Rhizobiales > Rhizobiaceae > Shinella. Next base: position 54,242 of record NZ_JALIQS010000008.1, read on the forward strand.
CGCCAGTTCCTGCCGCCACGCGAAGCCGGCATCCGCATCAGCCTGGTGCTGATGGCGACGGTGCTCGGCATGGCATGCGGGGGCCTTGCTGCCGGCTACATCTTCGACGCGACCGGGTCTTACCGCCTGGCCTTCCTGCATGGCTTCCTGTGGAACGTCGTGAACCTTGTTCTGGTGAGCTGGCTGATTCTCTGGCCGAAGCTACGTCAGCGCCGGCAAGCTGCGATGGGGCGATAAACGCTTGTGATGTTCAATGTTCCGGATGGTCTCTGCACCCTAAATGACCGATTTTTCAAACGCGCCCCGCTAACCCGATCGTCATGCGTTCGGCTCGACGCCCGGCAAGGCATTAGACTGTGCGGAGATCTCACGAGCAACGGCGGGGACTTCAAATTTCCTGGTGACTGCCGCCTACGTTTGGTTCATGATTTCTATATGTTCCGGCCGCGACGCTCGCGGCTGATCGGGTTCACGTCGGCGGTCACGGAAAATGGTTTGGCGAGAAGCCTGCCCGCAATGAAGAAAATGAAGCTCTTTCGATACCCGGAGCGAGGCGGCGATCGTCTGTGGAGGCTGTCCATTCGGCGCGTTTCATTGAAAATGCGTAGACTGGATCTCGCAACTTGCCTCTGAAGTAAATTCGATAATGGCGTATCGCTTTCTAGCGCACGATCAACCACCGTTTGCATTTGAAATGGAACGCCTTAGTGAGTAGGTGCCAAGTTGCAGCCACGGGCCGCTGAGATATTCCCAAAGGTCGATACCCCGAATTTCTATAGAGTGGGGCAGGAAGTCATTGCTCAGAACTCTGTACAACGCATCCGCTTTGGTCTTGGGGGCATTGTTCTGGGATCGTGATAGGCGGTTGCCACTTCTGCAGATCCTGCTTGCCCAGCCACGAAAGCAATTTGACTGCCAGACGCTCGCGTCCTCACGCAGTGATCTGCTGGTGGTCGAAAACTCGACGCCGGCTCCAGAGATGGCGTAAATCACTGACGTCTGGTGATACCCCTCTGTCTTAACTGCTATATCGATCAGTTCATCACGGATCCGCCCCTCGTGTTCGCCCGGAAGCCAGTGAAACATTGTGAGGTGTGCGCGAAGGACGTGTCGATCGGCGGGAAATGCGCGGTACGCAGTCGATCGAACAGTTCAAGATCATTATCGGCTAACCGCAAGTTCTAACGTGCACGTAGCCTTCTTTTCCCCGTGCAGTGCAAGGCATTTATTTTGAGGATTTGTGGCGAATGAAATTCAACGTCAAGGCCTATCCGCAACTTTCTGGCTCGCTTTTGAGAACGGCAGCGTTTACCTTAAGCAGATCGCCCCTATAGCTGGATGTTGATGCTGTGGCCGCAACTCAAAACAAATAGGTAATGGCAATTCCTAATCGAGCCAGAACGTTCGATCCCAGACAGGTATCCCTCCAGCAATCTCGAAGACAATTATCCGAACACGCCTCACCACTTCGGGAGGAACGCGCCCGTGGATAATCATCGCTTGCGGCTCGTATCGGATTTCAATTTCGTGCCGCGAGCAAAGTTCGTCGTATGCTACTGCGGCGGCAATTGACGCGCGCAGCCCAAATCCTTGCGCGCCAGAGCCGCCACCGAGAGATGTTTGAAACATCTCATCCTCCCATGTTTTCCAGTACGCTTGGAAACAACGCGAAGGCCGACACAGTTCCGAGTCAGAGCAAGAAACCCACAAATTTATAGGGGCTGAAAGAGCACTACGTGAGGGACGTTGGGGCGGGACTGCCGCAATATAAAAAGGCCCCGATTTACTCGGAGCCTCATCATCGACATCAGGACACAGCCTAGTTGTTGCCGGCCCAGTCGCAGACACGGGTGTCACCTTCGCTTCGGTTCGTAGCACCGTTGGTCGAGCAATCCGCCTTCATCTTGGAACGCTGTTCATCGTTCAGGCCAGCCCAGTTCTTCGACCACTCGGCCTCCGGTCGTAGTGTACGCGCCTTCATGTCGCTGTAGAAGACGTTGCCGGTAGCTTCGTCCATCTGCATCAGGGCTTGGTCGCCTGCGTTGGTGGTGCTCGACGTGCTTTCCCCGCTGCTCGTCTGCGCGAACGCAGAGAAGCTGATGAGCGTGGCAGCTGCGGCAATCGTGGCGAGTTTGGTCAACATGTTGTTCTCCTCATGAGCGGGCAATCCCGCATCGCTCAGACAACACGCAAGTATGTCTAGGGTTCCCTAGGGCAGCACGAAACGTTGGCTCGCTTTCGTCCCGGCATTTTGCCCGCCTATCGACGCTATTTGATAGCAAGGAATAGTGACGAGGCAACGGCGAGGCGATCGAGGTTTCCCCCAGGAAAGCTCTGGCTGCGAAGTCGCCCCCGACGCGCGCGCCACAATGGGAATTTGTCTCTCACAACGCCACAACTGGTGCGCAGCAAGCCAGGCGCAAGGGAGAGCAATTAGATATTAGAAATAATTCAATTTCGGAACTAGCGATGGCCGCTCACTGGGCACGCAAAATTACCCTAGAAATTGGCGAAAGGGGCAGTACTTTTGCCCATATCGAAAGCACGCAAGACGCAGCTCACTTCTTGTTAGATCATTGGAGAATGGCTCGCTCGCCACTTTATTGTGCTGCGGTACGCTATTGCACTAAGGCCATAAGGGGCGAGATAAGTCACGAGGCGGCTTATATCTCGTTTATGGCTGCCATTCGAGAAGCAAATGTTGCCTTGATCTCAGTTCGGCGCCAGTACGAGAGCGGCAACATCGAATATAATATCGCGACGGCTCTCTCCGAGAGTATCTTTGAGGATCTTAAACTGGTTGGCCGGCCTGACGCGTGGGGCATGATCCCGCCATTTCAGGGCCTCCAAAATGGCGCGTCACAGGCGGAATATTTCGAGAGCCATCAAAAAACATCCGATGTTGTCCTAAGGTTCACGGATTGACGGCGATTTTTCGTTGCCCCAGAATTACCTAAAATTCAGGGGATGAACGTGGTTGGCTCCTTACGCCCATTTGCTTTCACGATATTCGAAGACAAAGTCGATTTTCGATACGACTGGTTTGCGAACGGAAACACGCCCGAATTTATTCTTTCGGGCGGGGATTGTTGATTTCCTGATCAAATCTGATGCAAGCACAGGCTTCGCAAAAGCTGACTTCAGCCTGTAGCACGTCCGATTTAATCCGGTTCATATCCTGCTGAAGTGAAGTAGTTGGCGCATTCGGCCGGGGTGAAGGTTCGATGATGGAACTGGCGGCGTTCCAGAGAGCGGAGATGCAACTACACCGGACTGCGAGGTGTTAGCTTATTTCGCCGTTGTCATCGACCTCTATTCCCGCCGGGTCATTTGCTGGGCACGGCAGAGCCGCCAAAGAACGGATGTCGTATCGCAGGCGCTCTAGAGAGTCGCGAAAATTATACTAAAAAGGCGCGCAACCGCCTCAGCAATCGCGCGCCTTAGTCCCGGATGCTTTTAGAGGGGCTTCAACGCCAACCAATTAGTTCGCCGGGCGCTGTCGTCAAGCGCGTACCATAAGAAAAACGCGGCTACGCTAAACAACAGCCGCGCCGCTCTTGGCGTCCCCCGTGGACGTGTCAAACTATCCCGCTTCGACCGGCAGATTGGCGTTGTTGTAAGCCGTGAAATCGATAAGCGGGAAGCCGAGCCGGATACGCTGGCCGTTCGCGAAGCTGGCTGCATGCTTGTGAAGGCGGAAGGGATGAAGAGTCTCGTCACCGTCACCGTCACCGATGACCGACCAATGTTGTTTGTCTGCAAAAAGCAAAACAGAGTTAAGTGACATAGCTTCACCTCCAGTACCGGGGCGAAAGCTATTGCACTCTCATGGTCGCGCCCGTTTCGTCGGCGACCGGTATTCAAACACTACGCGAATATTTACGGGTGTCTAATAAATTCGCTTTTGAAAAGGACTCGGCTCATTCCCGAACCAAGCCCTTCGCCGTTGCGAGAGGTGGGCACTCTCGCGTAACTGATTTAGCGCGAGCGAGACATCATTCAAGACGAAAGCCGATTGAAAGGCTGCGGCTTCCATCACGCTTCATCTATTCCGATAGAGTCCCGGCGTCGTCGTCTAAGCTCGCGTTGCTGATATGCTGACCAATCAGCGGAAGATCAAGCCGAATAAGCTGACCGTCCGCGAAGCTCGATCTGAAAAAGGTTTCGGATTTCGTTGTCGTTCTCGATGACGACGACAACCCAATGGTCGTCGGCGCGATATAGACGAAGGCCTTCTCGGCTGCGATGTGACGACCCTTGGCGCGCTCCTTCCAGACCTTGAATTTGGCGTGTTCTGCGACCAATGCAGTCGTGCCGTGCCGGTGGATCGTGATAGGCTTGCCGGTAAATACGGTGCCAGTCAGAACATCAAAGCTATCAAGGCTAAAGAGCCCTGCCATCGACGCGGATAAACCGCCGGGTCGAGAAACGAAGCCTAATCAACAACCACTTCTACGAGAATCTTCGATAGAAGCAGCTTGCGATAGGCGTCATCCGGGTCGTTCAACATCTCCAGCAGCGACACCAGATCGACGCGCACCAAGCATTCATAGATTGCCATTGCGCCAACCTCATGCTGGTTCAAAACCTCACGCATTTCACGGCGCTGCTCGACGGCGGCTTCTCTGCATTTTTCAATGCTTAGGGCGAAGAAAAGGGTGTCGTCGCTGCCCGGATGAACTTGATAGCCGTAAAGTGTTTGCATGCCGCGGCTCCTACTCTGCTACTATACGCGTGAGCCCCGGAAGTGGTTGCAATCTTGCAAAAATTTTTAGGCGGGAACCTTAGACAAACTCGGCGGTTGGAGGTCGTCACGACTAACGCCGTGACAGCAGCGAGGCGAGCGCTCAGCCCCCCAGCCCGGGAGCGCTCGCCTTCGTACGGTTAGTCGATGATCAGTGCTTGCGGTCTTCAAGCCAACCCAATTTCCTGCAATGCTCTTCCGCTGCGCGTACTGCTTCACGCTGACTAGAAAATGGACCACCAAGGTAGTGAGCTACGCCTCGGAACTCCACGAACACTCCCTTTTTGAGCACATCGTAGATGATCTGCATGCCCCTCTCGTACGCCATTCGACAACTCCCGCTCAACTGGAATTGCGTTTTCGCAATTCCACGACGGGTGTCAAACACTATTCCTGAGGGCGCTTATGCTGTGGCTCTCGTTCACTTAAGTAACCAGCGCCAATAAGCCAGCCGTTCACAATGCGCTCAAGCGCCTGATCACGAGTAAGGCCAATCTGCCTTGCATACGCTGACAAAGCCTTTTCAATAGCGTTAGTGAACCGCATCGCCATCCCTAAGTTGCTCTGCAACTATACGAGCTTCGTGCGTGATTGGATCACCTACGCCTTCGCCGTAGCTGGCGGCGGCTGGTTGGAGGAGGCGGGGTATCAGGGACGGCTCGGCAAGTACCGATATATGGCGACTGGCTTTGAGGCGTACGGGCAATGGGCGCATTCTTGATTATTCGGCATGCGGGCACGATGACAATTGAAAAAAAGGAACGCGACTTAGCGGAGCCGCGTTCCTTCTTACAGTCACAACTTGAGACAGGGGCACACGCGACTGCCTCCGAACATTAGCATTTACTGCTGCCCTAACAAGGATGTCGGCATAGTCATATTGGGCGACTTGAATCAAGTAATGATTAGTTTTCGATGACTATGACTGAAAATACGCCCTTGACGCATAGTGCGCAGTATTTGTCGCGTCCAGAAGAACAAACACGATTGAGTATATTCAAGTTCACTAAACTTGAACGAGAAGCACGGAACATTTACAGTCCAATTCATGAACTCATACGCCGGTGTTGTGGAGACATACGCCTTTTGGCTGAATGCAGCGCCATACGTCTTATCAGCTATGCCAATTGCAACCTGATTTGTGTCAACTATCGGATATCGATAGGCCGCAAAAACGAGAAGCGCGGTCGGGCGGCTGGATGCCGAAAAGCCGGGAACTAGGGACGGCGGCGTATAGCCCAAAAACCAAGCGCCATGGCGGCGATCCAAACGCCACCCACCACAACGACAAGCCAAATGAAGTGACTATCCGTTTCCATGTCGCGATTGTAGCGCGGGTGCGATGCAGTCTGAAAGACCCGTTTGGTGGACGGCGACCAATAAACCGCAGAGAATATCTTGTTTCGGCTTCAAAGCTAGAAAGATCCCAACCGAATTGAACGAATGTTCAACAGAAGGAACGCGGTTGCGTCCGGTCCCTACGCGATACGATAGGACGAGAGTTTCATATGCGCAGTTCTTAGCTTTGGCTGCCGCCAGTCGGGCGCGGTTAAACTATTTTATCCCGCCCGGACCGCTGCTTCCACTTGCTAGCGACCTTTAAGCGCGGCACTCGTCTGAATGCCGCAGCGACAATTGATGGGCTATCGAAACATATCAGCGCGTGAACGATAGGTCTTCGCCTCATCCAAGAGTTTCGCTCTCGGAATGGCCGTGTCAAAGTCAAGTCAAATGGAGGAAGCCGATGACCATCACCCCTGTGAAGTTCACCGTGAAAAAAGCCGTAGTGATTGAAGGGCATGAGGTCGGGGACGGAATCTATGTTGGGCAGAAACTCTCCGACACTGAGATCGAGCGATCAAGAGGCCGAAACGCTTCGTACTTCCTGCACTTCGCTCCACCGAGCATGGGCGGTGATCTCGCTATCGCGCAGCGCTACGATCTTGATGTGACCGATTACGTGCAAAAGGGTCAGATCGTCGTCACCTAGGCAACACGCAGATTGCAGGTTCCGCAAGCATGCTCAATGTGAGCTCGTGCAATCTCCGGCGGCCGACTGGCGGCGTCTACAAGCTCGCGCACGCCGGGGACATCTGCCCCGTAGCGACGAACGGCGCCGATGAATTGCTCTACGTTATGCCCACGACTTGTGAAGACCGGGCAGCCGGTCGTGCCGTTGAACTTCGGGGCACCAAATGAATCGACGGCCTGGGAAGCGTGGTAAAGGTCGTGCTCGACCAATGCCATGAACTCTGCATCGCCACAGGCGGCGCAGTATTTGGGATCGAGCGTGATTATGAAGTCCGGCAAGAAGCCGACCATTCCGTGATCTTCTGCTTGATGCGGGCCTTTGTCGGCCAAGTGAGCCTATTCGGGATTCGCAACCGGCGAGGCGCCACCCAGGAACGTGACCTGCAGCTACTCCGACATGTCGGGCGTGGGCGTGAATGGCGATCCGTCTTCCCAAAAAAACTTCCTCTTGATTGTGGGCGCTCAATCATTGTTTGCTTTTGGATTAGCGCTGCGTGAACTTTTCAAGCCGGGCATTTTTCAGGACTGGCATAGGCTACCCTTGGGAATATGGAATGGATACCGGGATGCGAGCAGCCTACCAGGCAGCCCTTAAATCGTTCGCCGAACAGTTTCGCGGTGACCGCCTTTATGATGTCGCTCGCTCTGAAAAACACCTTGCCGAGATCGTCCAACACTTCGGCTTGACGGACGAACCATTCGAGCAGGCCAGCTGCGTGCTTCGAGGTGACGCAATACGAGGTAAGCACCCCAGTGTGTTTGTCTTCGTTGGGAACGGGTTTCTTCCCTCGCCCTAGTCTTTGTGGTCGCCTGAAGAGTGAAACGCGCCGTTCTCTACCCTCCACCGAGGATACAGAGAGAAGCATCGGGTCGACTTAGCCATGCTAACCGGCCATTCTGGATTCGCTTGAACGAGAGGAGTCTTGCGTTATGGCTCGGCAGATAGCGTGGTTTTTTGCAATCGGAGTTTTCGCCTATGCCTGCTTTTGGATGACGTGGCAACTGTTTTGACCGAAGCTTCATCCTGTGCGGAACTAGCCAACCCACAACGACGTTCTGCCTGAAAAGGAGAGACGCCATGACAAAGCCCGACAGCAGCAAAACCGCCATGCCCACGCCGGTCGTTGAAGATCCGCATCCCGGTAGCATCTCGGACGGGACGCATCCCGCAGCGAGGGAACACAAGCAGCCGAAACCCACGAAGGGGAACGGCGAAGGCGATCCGGTTGCAGCTGCAGGTAGCAAACCCAACCTTAAAGACGGGAAAACGGAGGTAGCCGAAGCGCCAAGACTCCCCAATAAGGGCGCATACGGATCTTAATGAGAAGCTGGACCTAAGCCCGGCTTTCGCTTCAAACATGCAGGGTCGTTAGCCCACTTGACCATCGGAAAGACTGAGAGGCCGTGGATGGCGTAGCTACCACTGGTTGATGGGGGTGCTATGGATGTCACGCCCATATCACGCAGCGAGCGCCAGCCTGTCACGACTCCCTAGCGGAACACCTCGCGGGGGAGATTGATTGGAAAGATGGCGATGGTATCGATGGCGTCATTGATGCCGTAGAGCAAGCGGCGGGATCGAATACGTCCTTTCCGCTGGGTGAAGGGCTAGCCGGCGTCAATTCTGTCGGGAGCCATTTCTATGAATTGGATCTCGACAGCCAAAAGCGCGTCAATTACCGCGAGGATCTGGGTGGCGTTGCCCTAAGGGCCGCAGGCGATCGCGAGTTGAACAGGTCGTTAAGAGATGACTTGGTCGTTAAGCGCGTTCGGCATCCCAGGGCCGATCTTCCGCTCGCTAATCGCTCTCACCAGAAATGAGAAACCCCTAGGGTGACGGATCGGGGGGCACGGCTTCTCAGGAGCAGACTAACTTTTGGTCGACGTTGTCTCTTCGAGATTGCTGATAACCTCGGCCTGTTCTTCGTCAGTGAGACCCGCGACGTTTTTCTTCCAGAAGGCCGAGGCTTCAGCGGGCTCATCTTCCCACATGCGGGTTGAGATGATGTTGTCGTCGATCTTGGCTATCCGTTTCCCGCCAAGCCTCTGATATTTCCTCGCGATGTCCGCCGATTTCGTCATAGCAACCTCCTCTGCTTCGAGGGGGAACGAGTGGCCGATGCAGAGGTTCCTCAAGAATACGCTCGTGGAACAAAGGAAGATAATCGAGAACTCTTTCAGCATCGGCCCTTTGTGTAAGGGCGCGGGTGCCCACGTGGCCCTCACCAGGAGAAGCATGACGGACGATTTCTCGATTCAACAGGCCGGCGATATAGAAGCCAAAGTTGTGAGACATCTGCTGATCCGCGTGCCATAAGCAGACCAAGACGGAATTGAGCATTTGCAAATCGCCGACTGAGCGTTCCGTGTGACAGAGGTGTTCACTAGCAACTCGATCCTACAATGGATGGATCTGACCAGTGGAATGGCACTACACGCACCGGGAAAACCGATCATGAACGCCTTCATCGAAAGCTTCAATGGGCGGCTGCGAGACGAGTTCCCGAACGAAACCCTCTTCTCGTCACTGACCCATGCTCGATCAGCGCTTTCAAATTGCCGCATCGATTACAAAGATCATCGACCACACTCTGCACTCGGCAGGATGACACCTAACGAGTTCGCTCAGACAATTAACCTGCGAGGTGATGCGGCGCTGCGCAGCCGGAATGGCTCCGCACCGCAACCCGCCAGGACCGCCCCGAATACCGCAACCCAAACCGCTGGAGCGAACTCAAAACTGGATAAAACTTGGGGGCACGGTCAGACTGCGTAAAGGCGAAGTACGCAGTCTTGCTCGTCTTTCGCCCTGGTTATATCCTCCCGGGGGGAGGAGGATCGATATCGACTAAAAAATCCCAGAAGAATCATCCCGATAAATTCACCACCGACGGTGGGCCCACCCTCGTCGTGAGGCTGACCACGTGATGTTTCGCACAGCGGCATTCTGGGGCTTTCTGGGAATACTGCTCCTAGCTGCGGTGGCTGCAGTCGTAGGTCCTCTGGCGCGACTTCTATTAGGTGTCTGACAGCCCGCCGCTGTTTCTCTCGCTTGGTTCGAGTTCCCGCTGCCCTTTGTTTTGCCGCAGCATTGCCTCAAGGTCGTCAATCCTCAGCAAATCGGGGTTCCGCGCAACAAGGAGCCTAATGATGCTCAAGGTATCCTGCACAGGAGTTCCACGCATCATTTCGCGGCGAACAATGTCACGTAGTTCGTTGTGCCCGATTTCATCTGACATGTGACAGCCTCACGTTGAGGCACCTGTATTAATATTTCCCCCCAAGATTGCCAAGTCTTTGTCGAGGATTCTATCGCAAATTGCCCCAAGCGGAGGGGATCAGGCTTGCCCTACCTTGACAGCCGCCATTTCTGAGTGGAACGATTGCCACCATAACGGGCGCCAGCACCATGAAGCACAACGCGATTTCCGAGGGTCTCGATAAGACGCTGTCCTTCCTGTCCGAAATAAAGCAAATCAACACGCTTCCCGAGCTCACGACCGCAGCGGCCCGCGCTACCGCAGAATATGGTGTCAAACGTATCCTGGCCGGTTACATCCCGCGATCCGGGATGCTTCCCAACGACCAGTTGCGCCACGTCCTCCTGGCAGATTGGCCGGAACAATGGGCTGATATCTATTTTCACAACGGATTTCTTTTCCACGATCCGACAATCCGCCGTGTGCTGAACGCATCTCCGACATTTTCGTGGTCGGAGCTTTCGAAGGCCCCGGATGTTGTTCGCAACGAGAGGCTCGTCATGGATCGAGCTAAAGATTTTCATTTGGGCAATGGTTGCACCGTGCCGTTGGTGGCGCTCGATGGTCGCAAGGTTGGCTTTTCGTTCGCCGGCGCCGAAATTGATGATGCACCAGACGCCAAAGGAGTAATGACCCTTATCGCTACGTTCGCCTTTGGTCGCGCGATTGAACTTCAGACCAATGCTGCTAGGGCCTCAGCGCATCTCACGCCCCGCGAACGCGAAGTGATTGCTTGGATATCTGCTGGAAAAACCGATTGGGAAATCAGCAAAATCCTCGGCGTTTCCGAAGCCGCTATTGCAAAACATATTTTCAATGTCCGCATGAAACTAGGAGCGATGAATCGAGCTCACGCTGTCGCGGAAGCCTTTCGGGCCGGGCTTATCACCTAACCATGTCAAGGTAGTCTTTTCCCCACTGCAATAGCCTTGCCGAGCTATCCAATCTTGCTCCGTTGGCAATCGGGGGATGCACTATGATTGAAATCGTAACGATGAGGCACGCGGCGGAAATGGAAGAGGCTTATAACCTCCGCCATGAGGTTTTTGTCGAAGAGAAGGGTTGGGGCGATTTGGCACGACCCGACAGGCGAGAAATCGATCAGTTCGACAACGCGGACGCCGTCCATATGATTTGCAAGAGAGATGGAAAAGTGGTCGGTTATCAACGTATGCTGCCGACCACGAAGCCTCATCTTCTTTCAACGGTGCTGTCGACACTCTGTGAGGTCGATAGGCCGATCGGCCCTCACATTTGGGAATGGACGCGATACTGCGTATCCAAGTCCCACCGAGAACGTGGCCGCAAGCTCAGCCCTGTAGCAAACGAGTTGCTTTCCGGGATCGTGGAATGGGGGTTGGCTACGGGCGTTGACCGCATCGTTATCGAGATGGAGCCCATCTGGCTCCTGCGTTTAGTGCAGTTGAACTTCATGGTAACGCCCCTCGGAATCCCACGTCAAATTGATGAAGAGGACGTCGTCGCGGTCATCGCTAAGTTCGACCGGCGTACGCTTGAGATGCTGCAACTCATGCGAGGCAACACAGACCAAGTCTTGGTGACACCCGACCGTGTTACCCAAACGGGAAGGGACCATCTCTGGGAGGCGCATCATGCCTGAGGATGACTCTATCGACGCAAATACGCTTGAATTGGTTCGAGCGAGCCTGAAAACCGCGCACGGCCTAGCACAAAAAGGCCGTCTCAAGTTTCTTGTCTATCTCATAGCTATTGCGATGATGGAACTCAGCGATATCGAACGCAGCAACCCGACACAAGCTTAGTCGCAATTAACCGCGCACCAGAGCATCTTGGCATGCAACTCGGCCCGCCATACCTGGCGGGCTCTTTCGTGTTGCCGTCAAGTCGCTATCCACCGACTCAAAGCGGCAGACTTCGGAAGGCTTGCGATGCGTCCAAGGCGTTGACACTAGCTCTGGCAGAGGGGTTTCGCGCAGGTAGCCTATCGGCAAAACACCAGAGCCTCTACGAACTTTCGGCGATGCAGGTTTTATTGATACTCGCTGGGGTTTCCCGCGGGAGCTCGAATTCGAACGGCTTCTGCAACTTGTCGATAAGTTCCCTCCGATTGACTTACTCAAAGAAGTAGAGAACTCTTTACGGAATTCATACGAGGCACCTCTTCGATGGCAAGTCGCACAAAGCATGAGGCCAAGCTTAGGCTATCTATGGGAGTTGCGCGCACGGCAATGCGCGACGGAAAGTCGCCGATCGAGGCGCTTCAAGAGATGCGCGACCACTTTGCTCTGATGCGTAGACTAGATAATTCGGATCATGATTTCGGTGCCGAGAACGATCGAAGCTCGGAACAGTTGTGCGGGGAAGTTACGATTACTACGCGATCGTAGTTTGCCCCATGGCTTTGATAGCCTCTTTTCTGTCCAGGTCACTGGAACAGATGACCGCCATCTCGATGAAGTACGTTAGTTCGATATCTCGGTCGCGCGCCTGTAGGGCGAGTTCTCGCAGCATCTGGGTCAGGTAACCGTCACCGCTCGCTTTTCTTACGACGACTGGATTGGCGCGCAACTCTGTCTTTCTGATCATGTTATTCCCCCCAGGAGAAAATGGGAAAGCCTGCAACTTGAACGATACTACAGACAAAAGTTTGATCAATGCCAATTAATGATTGATGAATTTTTACACCAATATTGCGAAGCCCTCATATCCGGAGCAATCTCAGGTGTAAATTGACATAGTAAATATTGATGTTCGCGGACGAAAATGAAGCAAAAGCTGGGCTGTATGGGCCTGCCGTGGCGGTGCCATAGAAAGAATGGGCAGACGCAATCACTCAATCGAGCCAGAAGGTCCGATCCCAAACCGGTATGCTGCCTGCCACCTGCACTATGATCGCTCGAGCGCGCCGAAAGACCGCCGGCGGGACTCTTCCCTGGATGACTACGGCTTGCGGTTCAAACCGGATATCGATCCGGTGGTGTGAGCAAAGCTCATCATATGCTACCGCGGCCTTGATGGAAGCACGCAACCCGTACTCCTGCGCGCCAAAGCCGCCTCCAAGAGATGCATGAAACATCTCACCCTCCCATGTTTTCGAACATTCTTGAAAACGGAAATGGTAACGTGATGTTCCGATTGCGGAATCAAAAACCAGTGGAATCTTATGGGATTCGGCCCGCAATATTTTAGGGGAGATACCAAAAGGATCCGGCCCGTTTCCAAGCCGAGTTCTTACTCACCCCCGGATGGCACACTCTCACTCTGAAGTGTCTCAGGCGACTCCGCTATTAACTTTGACATAGCGTCGGTCAACCATGCCCGCGACCAACAAGTTTGTAGACGCGTCCACAAAGAAACTGGCGGCAATTGTATTCTAGTGAAAGTTCCTGCTTTTCACCTTCAAACGGTCGATTAACAGATCGGGCACATAGATATCACGCGATGGGGCAGCCGCCTTAGGTCGCTCCCTCGAGTCCGGCGCGCCGTTTCCTCGCGCGAACTCGTCCCCTCGTCCATGCGGTAGCGGAAACTGTTCGTCTCGTTCACCGAGCTTACCGAGGTCGTCGGAGAGGTCGAACATCTGTTGTGCGACCAGATGCACGACGTCTCCTTCCCGTTGGATCTTGCCGTTAATCGCCACCATCGAGGCCGATAACACAAGCCGGCGCTGCCGCTCGAACACCTTTGGCCAGATCACGGCATTGACGATGCCAGTCTCATCTTCCAGCGTCATGAACGTGACGCCCTTGGCCGAACCAGGCCGCTGGCGAACGAGGACCAGACCGCCCGTCATCAGCCAGCGGCCGTCCCGTGACGAGTTGGCCTCAGCGCAGGTTACCATGCGCTTTTGTCGGAGGTCCTCACGAAGAAACGCGACCGGATGCTCACGGAGCGTAAGCCCGACATGGGAGTAGTCCTCAACAACTTCGTGCCCGGTTCGCATCCACGGCAAGGCAACTTCAGGTTCCAGGGCTTCGGCAATCTGCCGTGCCTCACGCTCGGCGGCCGCCGTCCAAAGCGCGAGCGGCTTATCGCGAAGCGCCTTGATCGCCCATAAGGCATCCCGTCGCTGGAGCTGAAGCGAGGCAAGGAACGCGTCTGCCTCCGCAAGCTCGACAAGCGCCGCCAGCGGCGCACCAGAGCGGCGCCATAGATCATCGGCAGAAGCAAACGGCTCATCGGTACGCGCAGCCACAATTCGGGCCGCATCCGCCATCGATAAGCCTTTCACCATGCGCATGCCCAGACGGACTGCCTTCTCGGCGCTTTCGCCGACATCCTCGAGTGTGCAGTCCCACCGCGAGGCGTTCACGCAGACCGGGCGCACCTCGACGCCGTGATCGCGCGCGTCGCGCACGATCTGTGCCGGGGCATAGAAACCCATTGGCTGCGAGTTGAGGAGCGCTGCACAGAAGGCATCGGGATGATGGCATTTCACCCAACTGGAGGCGTAGGCAATAAGGGCGAAGCTGGCGGCATGGCTTTCCGGGAAGCCATAGGATCCGAACCCTTCGAGCTGACTAAAGGTGCGCTCGGCGAACTCTTCCGTGTAGCCGTTCTTCACCATGCCCGCGACCAGCTTGTCCTTGAACCTGGAAACGCCGCCTGAGAATTTGAAAGTCGCCATCGATTTCCTGAGCTGGTCGGCCTCCCCGCCAGTGAACCCGGCACAGACCATCGCCACCTTCATCGCGCTCTCCTGAAACAGCGGAATGCCGAGCGTCTTCGAGAGCACCGCCTCCAACTCCGGCGTCGGGTACTCGACCGGCTCCTTTCCTTCGCGCCGGCGCAGATAGGGATGCACCATGTCTCCCTGGATTGGTCCCGGCCGGACGATTGCGACCTGAATGACGAGATCATAAAACGTGCGTGGCTTCAGCCGCGGTAGCATCGACATCTGCGCTCGGCTTTCGATCTGGAAGGTGCCGAGCGTGTCGGCTTTTCGGATCATCGCGTAGGTGCGCGAATCTTCTGCCGGGATCGAAGCAAGATCCCAGGCCTCGCCCTTGTGCTCGGCCATCAGCGCAAACGCCTTGGCCATACAGGTCAACATGCCCAAGGCCAACACATCGACCTTCATGAATTTCAGCGACTCGATATCGTCCTTGTCCCATTCGATGACCTGGCGGTCATCCATGCGCGCCGGTTCGATCGGCACGAGATCGTCGAGCCGATCCTGTGTTAGAACGAAGCCACCCGGATGCTGCCCGAGATGGCGCGGCGCCCCCATCAGCTGCTGCGCCAGTTCCAATGTCAGTTTGAGGCGATAGTCCGCCGCGTTCAGGTTATTCTCCTTCAACTGGCGCTCCGAAACGCCTTCAGACCAGCCCCAGACGCCCGATGACAGCTGACCGATCATGTCCTCCGGCAGACCGAGTGCCTTGCCGACGTCGCGCAGCGCGCCCTTGGCGCGGTAGCGGGTTACTGTCGCACACAGGGCAGACCTGCTTCTGCCATAGGTCTCGTAGATCCACTGGATCACTTCCTCGCGCCGCTCGTGCTCGAAGTCGACGTCGATATCGGGTGGCTCGTCCCGCTCCTGGCTGATGAAGCGTTCGAATAGCAGGTCGTTGGTCTCTGGATCGATGGAGGTTACGCCGAGGCAATAGCAGACGGCCGAGTTCGCGGCCGAGCCCCGACCCTGGCAGAGAATGCCTTTCGACCGCGCGAAGCGCACGATGGAATACACCGTCAGGAAATATGGCGCGTAGTTCATCGCCCGGATCAGCGCCAACTCATCGTTCAGGGATCTGCGGACCTTGTCCGGCACCCCCTCGGGGTAGCGGTTGGCAGCCCCTTCCCAGGTGAACTTGACCAGCGATTGCTGTGGATCGAGACCGGGAACAATCGCCTCCTCCGGATACTGATACTGTAGCTCAGCAATATCGAACTTGCAGCGCTCGACGATCTCTCGTGTGCGGGCGAGCGCTTCCGGATACTCGCTCAAGAGCCGATGCATTTCATCTGGCGCCTTTAGATAGCGATCGGCATGACGCTCACGGTCGAAGCCTACATCATCGATGGTCGCGCGCGTCCGGATGCAGGTCACGACGTCCTGCAGCTGCCTGCGGCCCGGCTCGTGGAACAGAACGTCATTGGTGACGACGGTCTTCACCTTGTAGTGGACCGCCATTGCTGTGATGCCATGAAGGCGCACCCGGTCATTCGGCCGGCGCCGAAGGCACAGGCTGACGTAGGCGCGGTCACCGAAGAGTTCCGCCATTTTTCGGAGCTGCACGCCACAGGCTTCATCAGCTTCGTCGGGCACCAGGACACCGATCATGCCAGCGGCGTGCGTGGCGACATCGGCAAAATCGATCAGGCAATTTCCTTTGCCTCCGCGGCTCTTGCCGAGGGACAGCAACCGAGTCAGTCGCGAGTAAGCCGACCGGTCCATGGGGTAAACAAGGATCGACATGCCGTCGGTCAGATCGAGCCGGCAGCCGATCACCAACCGAACGCCAGAGGTCTTGGCCGCTTCCCAGGCGCGAACGATGCCGGCGAGGCTGTTGCGGTCGACGATGCCAAGCGCCGCGATGCCGAGCTCGGCCGCAGTTGCAAACAGGTCGTCTGCGCTGGAGGCGCCGCGCAGGAATGAGAAATGCGTGGTGACCTGAAGCTCAGCGTATCTCATCCGAATACCCCATGAAGGAACCAAAGGTGCGAGCCGGTCTCCGGATCGATGCCGTCGCCGGCGCGATAGACCCAGTAGCGTTCGCCAAGCTCATCCTCGACGGTGAAATAGTCGCGCACTGCCTGAAACTCACGTGGTCGTCGCCACCACTCCCCGAAGATCCGTTCTGGTCCGTCAGCACGTACCACCTTGCGCCGCCTGCCACGCCAGGTGAAGACGGCCGGCGGCTGGTCCGGCAGCAAAGCAATGACCTCGATGCGTTCCGGGTTTGCGAGGAGCCGCGTCGGGCGCGGCCATTTGGCAGCCCAGGCCTCGCCGATGTCAGGTGCCGTCGCCGCAATGCGCCTGACCGAACGCTCAGGCACGTCAGAAGCGACGGGCGCGACCCGGAAGAGCCGGTGGCCACGATTGCCGAGAATGTCGACCAACGGGGCGATGTCGGTGACGTCCTCCTCGATGAGCGCGGACGCGACCTGACGCTCCTCGAGCGGCTCGGCAAAAACGGCGACGAGCACCATCTTCTCGATGCCAAAGCCCGGCTCGATAGTCTCGATGCGATCGCACAGCAGTTTCGACAAGCGCGCCGGATCGCGAACCGGTTTGGCAAGTCCCGCGCGAAGATGCTGGCGCGTGTTGTCGACGCGATGGATGACGAGGTCGCAGCGCCGCGCGCCAAGACCATCTTCCGCAAGGCGGGTCGAAAGCTGGCCGACCAGTCGGCGAACATATTTGGTGATGGTCTCTGGAGCACCGATCGGTTCGGCAAAGTTCTTCGCAACCTCGATCAGTTCCGGTGTGCGGATTGGTTCGATCGGCTCGGCGACACGACCAAACATCTGGTCCAGCCGGCGTGCGGGTTCCGGCCCGTACCGCAGGGCCAGCGGAGCACGCGGCATGGCCGAGAGCTGTCCGACGGTATCGATGCCAAGCACGCGCAGGCTCTTTATGATCTCTCCAGGTAACCGCAACGCCATGATCGGCAAGTCGATGACCGCCTTCGAGACATCACCGACCGGCACGATGGTCGTCTCTGCCGCCAGGAGACGGGCGAGCGCGTGAGCGGCCCCCCAGCTATCAGCTATGGCCGCCCGCGCCGTCAGCCCATGCCCGCGCAGGCGGTTGACCAGGCCTGACAGGAGAACGCCTTCGCCGCCCTGAAGGTGATCGGCGCCTTCCGTGTCCATGACCAGGCCATCGGCGCCATCGATCGCAACGACGGGGCTGTATTGCCGTAGCGCCCAGAGCGCCAGGCGTTCAAGTGCGGCTGCATCCTCTCCCGGCGCCGCATCGATCATCAGGAGATCAGCGACCATGGCCTGCGCCTTGCTGGCCGGCATGCCAACGCGAAGGCCAAGCTTCAGGGCGGCTGGATCAGCGGCAGAGACCCAGCGTTTCGAGCCGCTGCGGGAAATCACCACGAGCGGCTTGTCAGCCGGCAAGGCTTCCGAAGCGCGCCGCCTGATCCGGTCGACCGGTAGAAAGGGGAAGTAGACAGATACGACCCTTGGCATCGGGGGCTCCAATTTCAAACTCGGCGCACGCACCCGCCTTTACGCGCATCAGCTCTGCCAGCCAGCGCGCCCTCCCGACGCCCGCCACTGGCAATCTTTCCGACGGCAGGGTGCTGATGCGCCACCGCGTCGTCGAGGCCGTCGGCTGTCCATAGTCCGAGGCCTCGTTCTGTCGTCGCCACCGCCGAAGCACGATGCCCATGGCACCGGTCTTTTCCGCTGCCAGCTGCAGGCGCCGCGAGGCGTTCATCGGCAGGCGAACCAGTTCCCCAACCACAGCGGCAAGGCCGCCGAATGAGAGCCCCTCCTCCATCGCTGAAAGCGCCTCTTCCTCCCTGTCGCTTTCGCACCAGACGACGCGATCAGGATGGAGGCCCGCTTGCGAGATCGCGGGGAAAAAGAGATCGGGGCGCGTCATGCACCAGAGAACCTTGCCGCGCGTACGGGCAGCGATGCCCGCCACGAAGAGCGCGGCCGCTGCTCCATCGACCGTCCCTCCGCCGCCGCCGGCGATCTCGTGCAGCGCGCCAAAGGCAAGCCCTCCGCCCGGCAGCGCCTTGTCCATCTCCGGGACGGCGAACGGCAGGACGGTTTTGGCGCGTGCCGCTCCGCCTTCGAGCCGGCCGATACGCTCACGAAGGTCGGCAAGCACAGGATTGACAGCGGGCTTTGACACGGCGGAAAGGTCGCTCCTTCAGGGGTTTTCAGCAGCGGGGTAAGCTGATATGTTCCTTTTTTGTTCCTGACGCCCAATCGAGTCAATCCACCCGAAACGGCGTTCCCGACCATGACGGTCACCTCAGACCAACCTCGCGCTGCGATTCCGCAAGGCCGATCAAGGAGATGGGAAAGGAAAGCGGACAGGAATTTTTTCTTAGGAAAATTTGGGGCAGATGACGGCAGCCTATTTGGAAAAACTGAACGACCGCCAGCGTGAGGCGGTCGAGCATGGCATTGGTCTGCCGGATGGAGCGATCGGCGGTCCCCTATTGATCATCGCTGGCGCTGGCTCCGGAAAGACCAACACGCTGGCCCACCGCGTCGGCCATCTGATCGTCAATGGCGCGGATCCACGCCGCATCCTGCTGATGACCTTTTCCCGCCGAGCGGCTTCCGAGATGGGACGTCGCGTTCAACGCATCTGCCGCCAGGTGTTCGGGGACAACGCTGCAGTCATGACGGACGCCATGGCCTGGACCGGCACCTTCCATGGCATCGGCGCGCGGCTCCTGCGCATGTATGCCGAGCAGATCGGCCTCAACATCGACTTCACCATCCACGACCGGGAAGACAGCGCCGACCTGATGAACCTCGTTCGCCATGAGCTGGGTTTCTCCAAGATGGAAACCCGGTTCCCGACCAAGGGCACTTGCCTTGCGATCTATTCGCGCGTGGTCAATTCCGAAAGCTCGATCAACGAGATTCTGAAGACGGCCTATCCCTATGTGCTCGGTTGGGAGGAGCAGCTGAAGCAGCTTTTCTCCGGCTATGTAGAGGCAAAGCAGGCGCAGAACGTGCTCGATTACGACGACCTGCTACTCTACTGGTCGCAGGTCATGTCCGACCCGGAGCTTGCCGACGATATCGGCGGCCGGTTCGATCATGTACTTGTCGACGAATACCAGGATACCAACCGCCTGCAGGCCTCAATCCTCATGGGCCTCAAGCCCGGCGGCCGCGGCCTGACCGTCGTTGGCGACGACGCGCAGTCGATATATTCCTTCCGCGCGGCGACGGTGCGCAACATCCTCGATTTCCCAAAAGAATTCTCCCCGAAGCCGGCGGACGTGATCACGCTCGACCGCAATTATCGCTCGACGCAGCCGATCCTCGCCGCCGCGAACGGCGTGATCGATCTAGCCCGTGAGCGCTTTACTAAGAACCTCTGGACGGACCGGGAATCCGAGCAACGGCCAATGCTCGTCACCGTGAAGGACGAGACGGAGCAGGCCAACTACATCGTTGAGCAAGTGCTGGCGAACCGCGAGACCGGGATGACGTTGAAGCAGCAGGCCGTGCTCTTCCGGACGTCGAGCCATAGCGGTGTGCTGGAAGTCGAGTTGACCCGCCGGAATATCCCGTTCGTGAAGTTCGGCGGCCTGAAATTCCTCGACAGCGCACATGTGAAGGATTTGCTGGCGACCCTTCGCTTTGCCCAGAACCCGCGCGACCGCGTCGCCGGCTTCCGCCTTCTTCAGATGCTGCCCGGCATCGGTCCCCAGACAGCCGGCAAGATCCTTGATGCCATCGCTGCGGATCCCGAGCCGCTCCAGTCGCTTGCGGAAATCCCGCCGCCGCCCAAGACCGGCGAAGATTGGCCCGCCTTCATCAACCTGCTTACGGCCCTTCGCAAGGCCGAGGGCGGATGGCCCGGAGAAATCGGCCTCGCGCGTCATTGGTACGAACCGCATCTCGATCGCATCCACGAAGATGCAGATACCCGAAAGGCTGACCTTCTCCAGCTTGAGCAGATCGCCGGCGGCTATCCAAGCCGCGAGCGCTTCCTCACCGAGCTGACGCTTGACCCACCGGACGCCACCAGCGACCAGGCCGGCGTGCCCTTGCTGGACGAGGACTACCTGATCCTCTCGACGATCCATTCCGCCAAGGGCCAGGAATGGCGGGCCGTGTTCATGCTCAATGTCGTAGACGGTTGCATTCCCTCGGATCTCGGCGCCGGCACCACCGCGGAACTCGAAGAGGAGCGCCGCCTGCTCTATGTCGGCATGACACGAGCGCGAGACAACCTGAGCCTCGTCACACCGCAGCGCTTCTTTACGCACGGGCAGAACGCCCAGGGCGATCGCCATGTCTATGCGTCGCGGACTCGTTTCATTCCAGCGACGCTCCTGCAGTTCTTCGAGGCAACGAGCTGGCCAAAGGTATCGGCGGTCGCCAGCGAGCGCAGCGCACGGCAGATCCGCATCGATGTCGGTGCGCGCATGCGGTCGATGTGGAAGTGAGATGAGCGAGGTCGCCGTCCCACAGACGAGGAAGATCATCCATGTCGACATGGATGCCTTTTATGCATCGGTCGAACAGCGCGACAATCCGGAGCTGCGCGGTAAACCTGTCGCCGTCGGCGGTTCGGCCGCGCGTGGCGTTGTCGCTGCGGCAAGCTATGAGGCGCGCGCCTTCGGCGTTCGATCGGCTCTCCCCTCGGTCACGGCGAAACGGCGTTGCCCGGACCTGATCTTTGTTCCGCCTCGCTTCGACGTCTACCAAGCGGTTTCAGGCCAAATCCGGGAGATTTTTGCGGAGTACACCGACCTTATCGAGCCGCTATCACTCGACGAAGCGTATCTCGACGTCACGCACAACAAGCAGGACATTCCCGTTGCAACCGACATCGCCACCCTGATCCGTGCGCGCATCAAGGAGGTCACCAGCCTCAACGCCTCGGCCGGCATCTCCTATTGCAAGTTCCTGGCCAAGATGGCGTCGGACCTCAACAAGCCCAACGGCCAGGCGGTGATCACACCAAAGAATGGACCGGCCTTCGTCGAAGCACTCGCGGTGAAGAAGTTCCACGGCGTAGGGCCGGCGACCGCCGCGAAAATGGAGCGACTTGGCATTGTGACCGGGGCTGATCTCAAGTCGAAATCGCTCGCCTTCTTGCAGGAGCATTTCGGCAAATCCGGTGCTTGGTACTACAACATCTCGCGAGGCGTCGATCACCGGGCCGTCCAGCCGGATCGGCCGAGAAAATCCATCGGCGCCGAGGACACTTTCATGGTCGACATCGTCGATCTTGGCGCTGCCCGAGCCGAGATCACGCCGCTTGCCGCCAAGGTCTGGCGCCACTGTGAGGGAAAGGGTCTCCACGGGCGGACCGTGACGCTGAAGGTCAAATATGCCGACTTCCAGATCATCACCCGCAGCAAAACGACCACTTCGCCTATCAGCACCTTCAATGACCTTGAAGTCATATGCCAATCGCTTCTTGAGCCCTTGTTCCCGCCGACCAAAGGAATCCGTCTCCTCGGCATCACACTCTCATCCTTCGTCGATGACGAGGGTGCCGAAGCAGACCAGCTTACGCTCCGGATCTAGATCCCGCCGGATCGACGGTGCTCTGGACCATCGGCGCCGTTAACGCTATTTGTCTACCGCGATGCTGAACAGGTCGCTGAAGATGATCCAGTATCTAGGGCCTGAGATTGAAAAAAGTCCAACGCGGTTTTTCTATCGAGTACAAGTCCGGCCGACGAAAGCCAGAAGCCAAATCGAATTCGATCTGGGGAAACATGGACCTCAAGTCGATTGCGCGTGATGTTGAGGACGCGACCATGACACGTCCGTGGTCGCTACCGCAGCATGTGAGAACAGATGATGAAATGTCTTCGCCCGAGACAAATGCGCCCGAACCTTTGTTGACACCGTCGTTTGGGCATCCGACAACTTCGCAGGCTACACAGGAGATCATCATGGCCGACGAGATCGATACAAAATCAAATGCTGATGTGGCGACCGCTGTGGAAACGCCTATCGTGCCCAAGAAGCAGCGCAAGCCTCGCGCCAAGAAAGTAGCACTTGAAACCGCCCCGTCTGAGGTCGCGACGGAAGCCGGTGTCGTGTCGAGCCGTATAGCTGGAAAGCAAAAGCCCGGCCGCAAGCCCAGGTCTGTCGAAACCGAGGGCGGTGTGAAACGAGCGCCCATAAAACGTGGTCCGAAGACGGCAAAGACGACGACGGTTGCACCCCCGACGCCGATCGACGAGATGGCCGACCTTCTTGAGCTGGAAGCAGAAAACCAGAAACTCCGTAAGTTGCTAGCTGAAAAGCTTCGTGCAGAAAATGCCGACCTGCGGAAGCGGCTAAATCTCGGTTGAACCGAACATGCGGCCAGTCATACGCCGCAATGTTTTTGCTATCGAAAAAAGCAGAGTTGGTGGTAGTTTTGACTGCCGCCAAAATTCACCTTATAGTTTGCGTGCGGGATAAATCCCGAGGTCGAATCGATGGCGTCTCCATGGAAATTTCTGGCGCGACTGGTGTCTCCTCGACGCGAGCATGACCTGGAAAGCAAACCGACTTCCAATGATAAGCCGGAGGTTTCGGCTATCTCTGATCCGGCGGGCGCGCCAGTAGTCGGGGGTTCGGGCCATGCCGATGAACGGACAGAAGAGCTATCACGTGTTCATCAATCCGATGCGTCTTCTATAAAGCTTCAGCTATCGGAAGAGACCGGAAGCAATATTCTTGGAACGGTAGATCTCGAAAGCTCCGAGCCTGTCAGCACCGTTGATGCAGGCCAATCCAATGCCGACAACATTGCATCCGACGCTCGTACGCGCGTGCGAGGTGTACCAACGAGGCAGAATCACCGCGGCAAAGGGGCTGATAAAGCGGCAGGTGCGCAGATTGCACCAGTCGTGCCCGACGAAGTGGTAGGGTTGGATGTAGAGATCAGAGCCCTTCGAGCGCAACTATCGCACAAACTGCGACTTCAGAATACTCAGCTAAAGAAGATGCTGATGCGGTTTGAAAGTTGACCGAGTGAATACGGTTCTACGTACCGGCCCAGCGGCTCCAAGTAGATCAATTCGATCTCGATCTCTCAGTTTTTTTGCCGAACAATGACCCTGAAACCTTTGTCTTTATACGTGAGGGTCGATCCATCGTCAGGCGTGCCGGTGAAGCGTGCTTCGTATTTCAGTCCTCACTGCGGTCATCGTCGTCTTGGTCGTGAGCCAAAGCGGAGCGACAATGGTTGGTGGTTGCTATGGTGTCGGAAAATCTCATATCAGCCAGTTGCGTCAATGGCTTAAGCAGTTGCCAGAGAGGCGCCAAAACCGTTGTTGAGCGCAGTCGCGTAGCGAGGTTTGCAATCGACGAGCCCAAATCCGCTATCTCAAACTATCGCCAGCCAGGATGCACAGCTGTGCTCTCACCCACGCGGCTGCCGTTTGCGAACTATGTCTGGCCCGGCGAAGCAGTCGGCAATGTAATATCGACTTTCAAGCCTAGCTCCACTGGATTGATGGAAATGCTCCCGCCATAAAGTCCGAGGAGTTCTTTTGATATGCTCAAGCCAAACCCATCGCCGGGGACGGTCTCGTCAAGGCGAAGACCTGGCCTGAATACCTCGTCAATTCTTGAAGACGGCATTCCTGGGCCATCGTCGCGAATGCTGATCGTCGTGACCTGGCCTTTGATCTCCCCATAAATTCCGATCTTGCGAACGGCCCATTTAAAGGCGTTTTCCAGAATGTTGCCAAAAATTTCATCAAAGTCGTCCGCTGCGCAACCGACGACAATTGAAGAACCGACATCGAAGTCGACAGAGAGCTGCTTATCCGCGTAGATCCGCTGCAGCGCCAGGAGCAGGTCGTCAAGGCGCGGCTTTACCTTGGATGCTGAGTGAACGACATCGCCGGCGCTCGCTCTTCGACCATCGGCGAGGTGATGTCGAATACGCCGGTCTATCCGCTTGGTCAGCCGTCTCAAGCTTCCGTCAGGATCGTTCCGATCGTCGAGAGCAAGCATCATGCTGGCAATTGGCGTCTTCAGACCGTGCGCCATGTTTGCGAAATGCACACGCGTGTCGACAAGACGCTGCGCATTTTGGTCGATGAGCCGATTGATTTCCAGCGCCACAGGTTGAAGCTCCGTTACGCCGGGCTCTTGCAGTTTCGACCGATGGCCCGTCAACACCGATGCGATATCCACCGTCAGTCGGCGAAGCGGCTGAAGGCCATATCGAACCTGCAGGATAGTGCCCACGATAAGGCTTCCGCCAAGCAGCGCCATGACCGGGAGAAGCCACATCAGTGATTTCAAAGCCGGGGTTGTCAGAGCAGACTTGGGTGCGGTGGCGGTGATCGTGACGATCCTGTTTCCGACCGTCGCCTCCATCGTCCGCGTATGCAAAGCCTGCCCGCGCACCTCTACCGGCCCACCGGGCCGGACAATCTCCCCGAGCAGTTGGCGCCATTCGAAAGCGTGACCCGGCGTCTCAATCGTTCCGCCCGACAGAGATCGGGACACAAGTTGAACGCTCTCTCCGGAAACCTGCCAGTACCAGCCGGATCCGTGCCGATCGAAAGGCGGCCCATTAAGTTGCACGGAAAGAGTAACCGCGCCATCCGGGCCAGATGTGAGCGCGCTCCGCAGCGCCTGGATCTGCGTATCGAGGCGCTGATCGATCTGCTCACGGACAACCCCTGCGACGATCAGCCAGAGGACGACCGAGGCGAAGGTGACGGCGGCTGCAGCGAATATGGCGGAAAAGGCAATCAATCGCCCGGATATCGTCGAACGCTGCAAGAGTTTTCCTATCCTCATGATGCCGCCGTCACCATGTAACCACGACCCCGCACTGTCTCGATATATTCGGGGCCGATCTTGCGGCGTAGCCGCGCAATGATAACTTCGATCGAGTTTGAATCCACCTCTGCGTCGCCGTCGTAGACCCTCTCCGTCAGTTCACGCCTGTCGACCACGACTTCCTTTCGTAGGATCAGGCAGGACAGGACGCGCCATTCGAGCGCCGTGAGCTTCAGGGGCATACCGTCATACTCAAACGTGCCAAGCTGTGCGTCGAACGTCAGCGGGCCGCAGGTAACCCGCGCGCTTGCATGCCCGTTGGCGCGCCTTACAAGCGCGCGAATGCGCAGGATTAGTTCCTCGACCTTGAATGGCTTTGTCAGGAAATCGTCGGCGCCGGCCTTGAAGCTCGCCACCTTCTCGGGCCAGCCATCGCGTGCCGTAAGGATCAGGACCGGGAAGGATCGATTTGCCTCCCGCCATGACTTCAGGACCGAAACACCATCGATCTTCGGCAGTCCGAGATCAAGGACCGCAGCGTCGAAGATTTCCGTCAGACCGGCATGTTGGGCGTCCTCGCCATTGCGCGCGATATCAACCACAAAGCTTTCCATCCGGAGACTTGCTGCGAGGCGGCTTGAGAGATCGCTATCGTCCTCGACGAGAAGTACGCGCATTTAAAAGTCCGATCTGGCTTGAGATAGGCAACGTTTATGAGTTCGCGGCTTAACTCAAGCTGAACCGAATGGTTCAGGCTGTTGGCGGAGAAGGGGGCGTAAAACCGTACCCTCTGAAACCTAAGGAGACTTCGATGTCCATTTCCGATAACGCCAACACTTTGCATCACACCGACGCGCATCAACCCCCGCTGCCCCCGCGTGGACGCAAGCATGCCGCCGCATTCGGTCTGGCCGCCCTTGGACTCGTCGTTGGTGTGGTGGGTGGTGCCGGTGCAATGAAACTGGCAAGCCCGAGCATCGAGATGGCGCCCATGAGGCCAGTCGTGATTTCTGCGATGGCGGGCAACAGCCTCGTCACGATCAAAGGCAAGGTTGCCGAGATCTTTGGCAACAAGTTCGTGATCCAGGACGACACCGGCCGCGCGCTCGTTGAAACCGGCCCGGAAGGCGAGGGCGGGAAGCTTGTTGCTTCGAACGAAACCGTTACGGTACAAGGCCGATTCGATGATGGCTTCCTGCATGGCAGCTACATCGTTCATGAGGACGGGCGCACCGAGTCGCTCGGTCCCGCGAGCAAACCACCGCATCGTGGGCCGCTCGAAATGCTCAAGCACCTCAAGCTGTAACCAAGCGAATAAAGCTGTGGATATGCGATGAAGTTGACGGCGGGATAAGAGCATCGAACACGCCGCTCCCACCCGCCGTTTACGGCGGCCATAGAAGCATTTCCAGACGTGCTCATTCTTTCGGAGGCCGGCATGCAGCGATCTCAACATACCCATCTTGCCGGCCGTTCGCTTGTTGCACTCGCCGCTTTGAACTTCTTTCTCGCCGACGCCCGCGACGGGCTCGGGCCGTTTCTCGATGGCTTTCTCGCCACTCATGGATGGTCTCCGATGACCTTGGGGATGCTGGCGACGATCGGCGGCGTTCTCGGGATGGTTGCGATGCCCCTGTTCGGTGCCTGGGTCGATTCATCTCGCCACAAGCGTGCCCTGATCGTGATGCCAGTCGTGCTGGTTACGGGAGCAGCACTGTGGACATTGTTTGCGCCCAACAACTGGTCCGTCTTCGGTGGACAATCCGTGACAGCCGTAGTCGGTGCGGTCGTCGGGCCCGCCCTGATGGGCCTGACGCTTGGACTTGTCGGCGAGAAAGCATTCTCCCGCCAAGTCTCTCGAAACGAGTTCTGGAACCATGTTGGCAATGTTGTCTCGTTGGTGGGCATCTATTTCGTCACTCTTGCCTTCGGGATCGACGGTGTCGTTGGTCTGATGATCGTGACTGCGATAGCAGCGATATTTGCTGTCGCAGCGATCGATCCCGACAAGATCGATCACAAGGTCGCGCGGGGGCTGGGACACGATAACGGCGCGCCAGGACCGTCAGGTTTTTCCGTGCTTGCCGGGAGCAGGGGCCTTATCCTCTTGGCCGTCACCCTCATGATATTTCATTTCGGCAACGCTCCGATGAGCCGGCTGATCGCTCAGGACTTTTCGATACAACTCGGCACGCCGTTCAGGACGACGGCTATCATCACCGGCATTTCTCAGGTTGCGATGATCGTCATGGCGCTGGCAGCGCCGTTCCTTATCCGGCGCTTTGGTCTTGCCACGATCTTTGTCATCGCTTTGGTCGCTCTGCCGATCCGCGGTGCGATCGCCGGAGCATTCGATGGCTTTATGTCCATCTATCCTGTTCAGATCCTCGACGGCGTCGGTGCAGGGCTGATTGGCATCGCCACGCCAATTGCAGCTGAGAGGATCCTGTCTGGAACAGGCCGCTTCAACGTGGGGCTTGCTGCGGTCATGACGGTTCAGGGTGTCGGCGCATCGTTCAGCAACGTCGTCGCGGGATGGCTGACCAACTTTGGGGGCTATGGCCTGGCCTACTGGGTGCATGGCGGC
The DNA here is from genome assembly GCF_024704725.1 of Shinella sp. CPCC 101442. GTDB lineage: Bacteria > Pseudomonadota > Alphaproteobacteria > Rhizobiales > Rhizobiaceae > Shinella. The sequence goes on from NZ_JALIQS010000008.1 coordinate 82,260, forward strand.
TTCGCAGTATTGGCACTTGCAGCGTTCGCCGCCGGACACAAAAGCATTGCTCCGTCGTCAAAGGGTGATGACGCAGCCGCCACCCCCTCGGCGGTCGCGGTGAACTAATGACATCGCAGACCCATGGAGAGGTGAGCATGATCTTGACCTGGGTGATTTCGGCACTGACGGTGCTCGGCGTCGTAGCACGCCCGTTTCGGTGGCCGGAGGCAGTCTGGGCGGTAAGCGGTGCGCTGCTGCTGATTGCCGTCGGTTCGATAGGCTATGCCGATGCATGGTCCGGTGTTGCCAAGGGCTTCGATGTATATCTTTTCCTGATCGGCATGATGATGCTGTCGGAGCTTGCCCGTCAGCAAGGGCTGTTTGATTGGCTCGCGTCCGTCGCGACCTCCCATGCGAACGGGTCGCCGAGGCGCTTGTTCGTCCTGATCTATGCCGTCGGTATTGTGACGACCGTATTCCTGTCCAACGACGCAACGGCCGTCGTGCTGACGCCAGCGGTATACGCCGCTTGCCGGGCCGCAAGGGTCAAAGACCCGCTGCCCTATCTTCTGATTTGCGCCTTCATCGCCAACGCAGCCAGTGTCGTTTTGCCGATATCCAACCCGGCAAATCTCGTTATCTTCAGCAACGGAACAATGCCATCGCTGACACATTGGCTATCGATGTTCGCTCTTCCCTCGGCCACGGCGATTGTCGTGACCTTCATCGCCCTTTACTGGAGTCAGCGCTCGGCACTCGCAGCCGACACGATTGTCGCAGCTGAATCCGCGGCCCTCGGAAGCAGCGCGCGTCTTACCGGGATTGCGTTGGTGGTGACTGCGATCGTCATGGTTGGATCCTCCGTGCTTGGCTGGGATCTTGGACCACCCACCTTCGCCGCAGGTCTTTTGTCGACAACCCTTGTCCTTCTGATTGAACGCAAGGGGCCGCAGATGCTCCTGCGAGATATCTCCTGGAGCGTCTTGCCACTTGTCGCCGGGCTATTCGTCCTCGTCGAGGCACTGGAGACGTCCGGGCTGGTAGAATGGCTGGCATCTCTGTTGACGAGTGTCACTTTGGCGTTTCCGGCATCAGGGCCAGTTGCCGTGGGAGCGCTCGTCGCGCTCGTTACGAACCTCGTCAACAATCTACCTGCCGGGTTGGTTGCCGGCGGCGTGGTCCATAGCGCTCAAGGCAGCGACACGATGGCTGGGGCCGTTCTCATCGGGATCGATCTCGGGCCAAACCTCTCGATCACGGGCTCACTTGCCACAATCCTATGGCTTAACGCACTTCGCCGGGAAGGGATTGAAATGACGGCCTGGGCGTTTATGAAGCTGGGCGCCATCGTCATGACGCCTGCGTTACTCGCTTCGCTGCTTGTCTTATAAGCGCGCCTCAAGTTGGAGAGCCGGACTTTCATAGGTCTGCCGACGGATTTTCGCGTCTTTGTCACAACATCCGCAGTGACGGGGCGGCAGTTGTCCGCCTCCTTTCAAGACCTAACTCTCATACCGTTGCGGGCCGGTCAAAAGGGCAAGTGCCCCTTGGCTCGTACTTGGCATGGTGGCGCCCTGCGCGCCAACAATCACCTGTCAATCAATGAAGCAGTCCGTCAGCGTCGAAATCCTCCCAGTCTGGAAGGCCCGATGCGGGATCGTTTGTGCCACTGTCCGCCTTTTTCGACCGCTTGCTTTTCTTCGACGGCCGCGCCAGCTTCGCCTGATACGTGGCATTCCTCTTCTCCGCCCTCGCTTCGGCATCCTCCACCCGCCACTCATCGACAGCTCCACGATTGAGGAGCTCGTCGACGACTGACGGTTCGAAGACATGGAAGGTGATCTGACGAGCCCGCCCGGCCAGCCTGACTGTCCTCGTCCCGGCGCTAGGTAGGCGCCCGTCCGCAAGCCAGCGATGGCGCTCGCTGGTCTTCATGCCGAGAATGTCTTGAATCTCGCGCGGGATGACAGGTAAGAATTGGGCGTCATCCAGCGTTTGCGTGACCACAGATACCGCGGCGTTAAAAGCGGATCTTTCATCGGTCGGCATCACGAGAACGAGATCAACTCCTTCGAGCGAGATCGTTTTCTTCGAGATAGCGGGCAGACGCGCCTGTATCTCCTGCAGTATGCCCTTCGCGCGAACGGACGATCCCATCGTGGCATCGGGCGTTAGGGTCCACCTTCTCATCAGCATGACGTCGTTCTTTTCGTGTTTTGGCATGTCGCCTAGATGGTGCGCCCGGCATTGATGGTCAATGCACTGCCTTTCGCCCGCTGGTCGATCCCTTTCACATGCCACTGCGGAATACCCGGAACAGGAAGGGCCACCTTCAACTTGTATCGCTCAAAACCGCTGCCGGTTCACGGCAGCGCCGAAAGATCGAACGTGGTTCCATAAGGTATCTTATGTGATTTTTGTATGTAGCCGGGTGGGTTCAAGGATGAAGTGCGACTTGCGAATGATGCCAATGGGTTATCAGTCGCAAGGACGCTGTCATGAAACGCACCTACTCCCATCTTGATTTGAACGAACGCCGCAGGATCGCCCGCTGGCGCCACGCCGGCCTGAGTATCGATATCATCGCGGAGAAACTTGGACGTCATCGCTCGACGATCTTCCGCGAGGTTCGGCGAAACGACTATATCGACAAGGAATGGCCTGATCTCAGCGGCTATCATTGCACGACGGCGCATGACATGGCGTGTGAGCGTCGTGCCAAGTTGAGGAAGCTTGCCCGCTTCTCGCATGTCCGCCAGTCCGTCATTGAGCGGATCGTGCACGGCTGGTCGCCGCAACAGATCGCCGGTCGGATGCGGCTGGAGCGCCATCCGATCTCGGTCAGCCACGAGACGATCTACAAGTTCGCCTATTCGCCGGATGGTCACGCGATCAAGCTCTGGAAACATCTGCCGGAACATCGGGCTCGACGCCGGGCGCGGCATGCGAGGCGCCGGCATGGCCAGCGTTTCAGCCCGGACCTCAACATCCTGCGCCGCCCGGATGTGGTTGCCGATCGCAGGCAGTTCGGACATTGGGAATGCGACCTGATCCAGTTCCGCCAGAAGTTCGGCAAGGCGAACGTGACGTCGTTGGTCGAGCGGGTCAGTCGTTTCGCCGTTCTCTTTCGCAACAACGACCGGCAATCCCGCCCGATCATGGAGCGTCTCATCAGCGTGCTGCAGGCCCTGCCCCATCGCGCGCGCCGGTCGATCACCTTCGATCGTGGCACAGAGTTCACCGACTGGCCCTACCTCCAGGCCGGCATCGGCTCCGCGACGTGGTTCTGCGACCCGCAATCACCCTGGCAGAAGGGCACCGTCGAGAACACGAACGGACGGGCCAGGAAATGGCTTTCGAGGGATATCGATCCGCTCTCGATCAGCGAACAGGACCTGAAGGAAATCTGCGACCGGCTGAACACGACGCCACGCAAGTGCCTCGGCTACAAGACACCGGCCGAGGTCTTCCGCCAGAAGCTGCTCGCGCAGATGCGATCGGGAGGATAGGATCAACGAGCCCGCAAGTCGCGCCTTGGCTTGAGCTCACAGTGCGGATCGCCAGGGTCGTTTCCTTCTGCTCAATCACCGTGGCTCCATGTGCGGGCTCGATGGGGCAGGTCTGACCGGAGACCGGCTTCGCCTCGACCTCTATCCCGCAACGGCGCTGCGAAACTTTCATCCCCTGACGGCTCCGCCGCCATTCCTCGCGAGACAAGAAAGTGTCTTCGCGCCGCCCTCCACGTTGTTCCGGCCCTACGGGTGCGGTCCGGTCGTCACCGGCCTTTGCGACTGCCATCGAGGCCGCAATAGAGCGACCCGAAACAGCAACAAGGAATACGACAATGGCTACCATCGGCACCTTCACCTCCACCGAGAACGGCTTCACCGGCCAGGTCCGCACCCTCGCCCTCAACGTCAAGGCTCGCATCGCCCGCATCGAGAACCCCTCCGACAAGGGCCCGCAGTTCCGCATCTTCGCAGGAGCCGTCGAATTGGGCGCAGCCTGGCAGAAGCGCTCCAACGAGAGCGACCGCGACTACCTCTCGGTCAAGCTCGACGATCCGAGTTTCCCCGCTCCCATCTATGCGACGCTCTCCGAGGTCGAAGGTGAAAATGGCTACCAGCTGATCTGGTCCCGCCCAAACCGCGACTAAGATCGATAGGCTCCCCCCGAAAGGGCGGGGCCTCGCTCTTCTCCAGGATCAAGCTAGAGACAGGCATCCAGCCCGTCTCCGGCTTTTTGGGTGCCGCACGAGAGGGGATGTTAGCTGAGAGAGGCCAAGTTTGCCGTGACGGGCGCACAGCCCCAAGGACTTGGCGGTGCCCCCAAATGATGCGCGTTACGGCTCCTCCGCCGGCCGCTCGCGCGGGAGACACGCGCTCCATGACCCACGCGCTCGCAACGGCTGCGGAGTCAGTGCCAACAACGGGTATCAGTCTGGGACGGTTGACGCCCTGCACTATGTCAGCTACCTCTCGTGTCACAGCGATAAATGCGCTGTCGTAGGCGTTACCGTCATCCAACGCGTCCTTTGTCGAGAGGGTCCCAGCAGGGAAATCTCGGGAATGAAGGCGCGGTGAACTCACTTCCTTCCACGGTATCTTGGCGGCTGGCATCAACCCGGCGTGTGAAGAACTGTATCGGTCGGACAACGATGCCGTGGCCTTTCCTGCAACGTCTAGGAAAGACACCCACAATGCAAATGACTGACAACACCATCCTTATCACCGGCGGCACAAGCGGGATCGGACGGAAGCTCGCGGAAGCATTTCACGACCGGGGAAACCGGGTTATCGTGACAGGGCGGCGACGCGACCTGCTTACCGATATCTGCGAACACCGCCCCGACATCGTAGGACTTCACCTTGATCTTACGGACCCCGGGTCCATCGCCGCTGCCGCCAAGGATATTCGCGATCGATTCCCGGAGCTGAATGTTTTGATTGCAAATGCCGGGATTTCCCGTAGCGAAGACGTAACATCCCCTGACTGGAATGCATCGACAGGCGAAGAAATTGTGCAGACCAACATCTTGGGCGTCATACGAGCGGTCGCTGCCTTCTTGCCGGCCTTGAAGACGCAGAGAGCTGCTGCCATCATAGCGACAAGCTCCGCGCTTGCCTTCGTGCCACGAGCGGAATTCCCTGCTTACTGTGCAAGCAAGGCTTTTCTGCACACATGGCTCATCTCACTACGTCACCAGTTGCGCGGTGTACCTTTGGAGGTTTTGGAACTATCGCCGCCGTACGTCCAGACCGAGCTGACTGGCTTCGCCCAAGCGAAGGACCCTCGTGCGATGCCTTTGGCCTCATATGTGGATGAGGTGATGGCGATGCTGGAGAGGAACCAACATCCGGGCGGAGAGCTTGTCCTCCCGCGCGATCAGCCGCGTCGGTGGGCCGAGCGCGACGGTACCTATGAAAGCTTGTTTGCCATCATGAACCCGGCCTGACAACGACGGCCGCCTGCTGCAGCGGCCGTGGAACGCTTCAGCGTTTCATGGCCGCTTAGGTCGGAAGCGGTACTTGTGTGTTTAATGGTGCCTATTTGCGGACCGCCTTTGAGGTCAACGAGCGTGGAACTGACATGGCAGCAAGGATCGCATTTCTCACGCGGAATTGCTACGCTTCTGCAATATATGGCGAACATCACTTCTAATTTTTAGAGGTTTTAGTGGAACGTTTCTTTGATGAACCTTCCTTTAGTTTTTAAGCAGCGCGCGATGCTAAGGGTTTTTCGATCCGATTGTCCGATATCCGCGTCGGCGTTTCTGTCTGATAAGAGCGAGGAAGAGTTGGACCGCGTCCTGCTCTCGCTCGAAATTATGAACCTTGGCTTGCCCGCTTGTCCCAATGCGTCCCCACCGACGCATCAGGCATGCCTCACCGAACAGGTTCGGTTCGATCGACAGCGCGTAAAAGCGTGCCATGTTTTTTTGGGCATCCGTGCGTTCGACATAGAGGTGATAGGGTTGAGCGATCATGCACCCAGAATCGCGCGAACCGTTTCCGGCGTCCAACGAGACTTTTGAATCGATCGCCGGGGATCGATTCAGTTTTGTGAAGAATTGACCGTGCCCAGGTGTGGCATCAATCTTCGTGGTACGCCTCTAACTACTGACGTAAACGAGGCCTGCAAGTGGTCTTCGCCGAAACCGGTGATGATCCTCCCAGAGGCAAATCAGATTGAGCGCTCGCTAGGTCAGACTGATCCCCTCTCAAACGACTGTCTGATTGAGACGCGGTCAATGAAACTTGTTTCGCCCGACGCAGTTTTTCATATCTTTGCGCCGGAACCAGATTGCGCGTCCGCATCGGAGTGGCGGATTGCCGGCGGTGAAGACGATCTGCTCGTCGGCGCGCATTCGAAGAACCTCATGCGGCTGGATCAGCGGTCTAGCAGCCAGCTGCTTCGAGCGTGTCCGTGACGACCCACGCGCCTGATAGCTACGGCTGACCTGGTCGATCTCGACCGTCGTCATACCGCAGCGGCGGGATATGTAATCCGCCGTCTCCGGATCATTGATCGCTGCAAACGAAATCCAGCTGGCGCTCTCGAACCATTTGCTGGACGCATCTCGCCCGCCATAGTTTTCCCGCAGTTGGCCGATGGACTGATAGATCATTGTCAGCGTAATGCCATACTTCCGGCCGGCATCGCGGGCGGTCTCCAGGATTCGCATGTAGCCAAGCCTTGCCACCTCATCGAGCAGGAAAAGGGCGCGGCCTTCGATGGCGCCATCCCGATTGTAAATAGCGTTCAGGAATGAGCCGATGATGACGCGCGCCAGTCCGGCATGGGTCTCCAAGGTCTTCAGGTCGATATTGATGAAGACGTCGGTCTTCCCGGATGCAATATCGTCCGTGGAGAATGCCGCCCCGGATACAAGTGCGGCATAGTTCTGGTACGATAGCCAGTGCGTTTCCTTGATCGCATTGGCATAGACGCCGCTGAAGGTTTCCGGCGTCATGTTCACGAAGGCCGCGACGTTCTCCTTGACGAATTCAGACTCGGAATTGTCGTAGATGTCCTGCAACCGCTGGCGCAGCTTCGGCTCCGGCTCCGACAGATTTGCCCGGACCTGACGGAGCGTCTGCTGCTCTGCCGGCGTGTGTCCGGAAAGGCAGACATCGGCAACTACGGCGGTTAGAAGCTGAAGGCCGGACGCGCGGAAGAAGTCATCGCGGACACCGCTGGCGCGCCCGCTTTCGCTCATGATCCATGACGCGACAGATGCAATGTCTTCTTCTTTGGTGCCGCCGAACTTGCCGATCCAGTCGAGCGCGTTGAAGCCCGTCTTCGATTGACGCGGATCGAGAATGCAGATCCTGCGCCCCGCTCCTTCTCGATGCTGCGACACCATCGGCGCCACTTCATTCGAAGGGTCGAGGACGATCAACGATCCGCCCCATTTCAGTGCGGTTGGGATCGTCACCGATGTTGTCTTGAAGCCGCCGGAGCCGGCAAAGACGATGCCATGGGACGAACCGAAGGAGCCGTCGAAGCAGAGGAGTGGGGCCTTGCCGCCGTCGCCCCAGCTCTCCTTGTCATCCGTGCGGAACCCGCTCGCGGCTGAGCTATCGCGATCGACGCGGTAGCGCTCCCCGACAACGATGCCGCCAGCCTCGCCGAACAGCCGTTCGGCCTCGCTCAACTTCATCCAGTCGGCCTCTCCGTGAAGAGCCCGTTTGCCGACAATCCGCCTGGGCTCGGGTCGGACGAAAGCCGCATTCCCGATCACCGTAACACGAAGGGCAAAGCAACCGACCATCAGCACACCAGCTGCGCCGATTATCGTGGCTGGATCTAGATAGGTGAAAATCGAGTTGCCCGCAGGCACTTTGTCCGCGAATGCAGCCAGACGCGATGTCTCGCGCGCTCCCGCAACCAGAATGGTGCCAACACATCCAGTGACCACGCTCCAGCCGACAAACTGGATGCTCGCCGATCCTGCCGAGGTGAAAAGCCAGATCAGGCCAACTGCGGCGGCGGCGATGTAGGGTATGGCGATGCCGATCCTGCCGAACATCAGGCGTTGCGCCTCGGTCCTCCCCAGGGGCGCAAGCGATTGGTCGATCCCGGTCAAAACGATAGCGATGGCGATCATCAATGCGACCGGCACGGTGATGAGAAGAACTCTACTCGCTGTCATTGCCGAAGGCCTCCGCACCGATCGCAATCAGTCGCGCTCGCTCGCTGGCATCCGTCTTGAGACGCTCGGCTAGCTCGATCAGCGCACCCAGCAGCATCGCTCGTTTTTCGAACCTCAGACCCGCTTTCACGATCAGGCCCCCGAGCTCAATCTTTTCGCGTGTGTCCTTCTTGCGAGCGTCCGATGTCGTCGTCCTCGCCATGCGCTCAAGCCTCACTAGGGCTGCCCGGAGTCTCGCTAGGCGAGTTCGCCGAGGTTTGCCCGGCGCCAGAACCTCCCCTCTCCTTCCCGCTCGATCCGCTTTTGCCTCCGCGAAACCGCTTCGTCACATCCTCAAACGCCGCCTGAAGGTCGGCGTCGTCAATCTCGATCTCCGCAAGCCCGGCCTTCAAGGCAATGCGTCCGATCCGCTCGGCATCGCGGGTTTCCGCTGCCTTGAGCTGCTCCTGCATCTTGGCGATGTCATTCCTGATCTGCCGCGTTGATTTGCGCATTTCGCGTCTCCTTCGTCTGAAAATCGATGCCGACAGGTAGAGGTTTTCAGACGGGAGTGCGGAACGCACTACTGTGAATCCTACAATCGCCAAGGGCGATGCTTTTGTGAATGATCCCATCCGTTCCGAAGGAGCGGATCCGAAGGGCGCAATTATACGTCGCTGATGCGACGCTCTCCTTTAGCCCCCCGGCGGGGCCATCCGCTCACCGCGAACACATTGAATTCGTTCGATCAAAGGAGCTTTTTCCGCAATGGCCGTCCCGCATTTTTCAGTCAGCATTGTTGCCCGCGGTTCTGGCCGCAGCGCGGTGCTGTCGGCGGCCTACCGGCATTGCGCCAAGATGGAGTATGAGCGGGAAGCGCGGACGATCGACTACACCCGCAAGCAGGGATTGCTGCACGAGGAGTTCGTGATCCCTGCCGACGCGCCGGGATGGCTCCGGTCGATGATCGCCGACCGCTCGGTGTCCGGAGCTTCGGAAGTCTTCTGGAACCGGGTGGAGGAGTTCGAGAAGCGATCGGATGCGCAGCTCGCCAAGGACGTCACAATAGCGCTCCCGATCGAACTCTCGGCCGAGCAAAACATCGACCTGGTCCGGGATTTCGTGGCGCAGCTTATCACGTCACAGGGGATAGTTGCCGACTGGGTTTTCCATGACGCACCGGGCAATCCGCATGTCCATCTGATGACCACGTTGCGACCGCTGACCGAGGATGGGTTCGGCTCGAAGAAGATGGCTGTCACGGAACCCGACGGCAATGTGCTGCGCAACGATAGCGGCAAGATCGTCTATCAGCTTTGGGCAGGCGGGCTCGATGACTTCAATGCGTTTCGGGACGGCTGGTTTGCCTGCCAGAACCGACATCTGTCGCTCGCCGGTCTCGACATCAGGATCGATGGCCGGTCCTTCGAAAAGCAGGGCATCGAACTGACGCCGACCATTCATCTCGGCGTCGGCACGAAGGCGATCGAAAGGAAGTCGGAGGGGGCCGAGGAAAAGGCTGCGCTCGAGCGGCTGGAGCTGCAGCAAGAGGGGCGCGCGGAGAATGCCCACAGGATCCAGCGTAGTCCGGAGGTTGTGCTCGACCTGATCACGCGAGAAAAATGCGTGTTCGACGAACGCGATGTCGCGAAGATCCTGCATCGCTATATCGACGATACGGGTCTCTTTCAAAGCTTGATGGCGCGCATTCTGCAGAGTCCCGAAACCCTGCGGCTTGATCGAGAGCGGTTGGATTTCGTGACCGGGGTACGGGCGCCGGCAAAATACACGTCACGCGAGCTGATGAGGCTCGAAGCCGAGATGGCCAACCGGGCTATCTGGCTCTCCCAGCGCTCGTCGCATCGTGTCCGCAAGCCCGTGCTCGAGGCGACGTTTGCGCGTCATGAGCGGTTGTCAGACGAGCAGCGCGCCGCAATCGAGCATGTCGCTGGCATTGAGCGCATCGCCGCCGTAATCGGCCGCGCCGGCGCGGGCAAGACGACGATGATGAAAGCCGCGCGCGAGGCTTGGGAAGCCGCTGGCTATCGGGTCGTTGGTGGCGCGCTTGCCGGCAAGGCAGCGGAAGGCTTGGAAAAGGAAGCCGGTGTTGTCTCGCGTACGCTGTCGTCTTGGGAACTCCGCTGGAGCCAAGGGCGCGGGGCGCTCGACGACAAGACGGTCTTCGTTCTGGACGAGGCCGGCATGGTGTCATCGCGACAGATGGCCTTGTTCGTCGAAGCCGTCACGAAGGCCGGCGCCAAACTCGTACTTGTCGGTGATCCGGAACAGCTTCAGCCGATCGAGGCCGGCGCCGCGTTCCGGGCAATCGCCGATCGCATCGGCTATGCAGAGCTTGAGACAATCTATCGCCAGCGCGAGCACTGGATGCGCGACGCATCGCTCGATCTGGCGCGCGGCAATGTCGGCAAAGCGGTCGCAGCCTATCAATCTAATGGCAAGATGATCGGCTCCGAGCTCAAGGCCGATGCCGTCACCAACCTCATCGCCCACTGGAGTCGCGACTACGATCCCGCGAAGTCGACGCTGATCCTCGCCCATCTGCGCCGCGACGTCCGAATGCTGAACGAGATGGCACGCGCCAAGCTCGTCGCGCGCGGCGTTATCGATCAGGGTTCCGTTTTCAAGACCGCCGATGGCGTCAGAAGCTTCGCAGCCGGCGATCAGATCGTATTCCTCAAGAACGAGGGCTCAATCGGCGTCAAGAATGGCATGCTGGCCAAGGTTCTCGAGGCCTCTGCAGGCAGGCTCGTCGCCGAGATTGGCGATGGGGAACATCGTCGCCAGGTTTCGGTCGAGCAGCGCTTCTACAACAATGTCGATCACGGCTACGCCACTACGGTGCACAAGAGCCAGGGCGCGACCGTCGACCGCGTCAAGGTGCTCGCCTCCCTCTCTCTCGATCGTAACCTGACCTATGTAGCGATGACCCGTCACCGCGAGGATCTCAGCGTCTATTACGGCAGCCGATCCTTCGCGAAGGCTGGTGGTCTGGTCGAGATGCTGTCGCGCAAGAATTCCAAGGAAACCACGCTCGATTATGCCGGCGGCAGCATCTACCGCCAAGCGCTCCGCTTTGCCGAAGCGCGCGGGCTTCACATCGTCAACGTCGCCAGAACCGTCGCGCGTGACCGTCTTGAATGGACGGTGCGGCAGAAACAGAAGCTCATCGATCTCGCCGGCCGGCTCGCGGCCATCGGCGCCAGGCTCGGCTTCGCAACGTCCACGGCTAGAACAGTTCCCAACGAAGCAAAGGAGGCCAGGCCAATGGTTGCCGGTATTAACACCTTCCCGAAGTCGATCGACCAAGCAGTCGAGGACAAGCTCGCGGCCGATCCCGCACTCAAGAAGCAATGGGAAGAAGTCTCTATGCGCTTCCACCATGTCTACGCGCAGCCTGAAGCAGCATTCAAGGCAGCGAATGTCGATGCGATGCTGAGCGATCGGGCGACCGCGGCGAAGACGATTTCGAGGATCGCTACGGAGCCGGGGGCCTTTGGCGCACTCAAGGGCAAGATCGGTGTCTTTGCGAGCCGTGCCGACAAATCGGACCGCGATCGAGCGCTCAAGAATGTGACGCCGCTTGCCGACAGCATTAGCCATTATCTGCGCCAGCGCTGCGATGCCGAACGGCGAAATCACGCCGAGGAGCTGGCAGTGCGCAGGCAGGTTGTGCTCGAGATCCCTGCTCTCTCGTCCAATGCGAAAAGCGTGCTGGAGCGGGTGCGTGACGCCATCGACCGAAACGACCTGCCCGCGGGTCTTGAGTACGCGCTTGCCGACAGGATGGTGAAGGCTGAACTCGAAGGTTTCGCCAAGGCAGTCACAGAGCGCTTCGGGGAAAGAACCTTCCTGCCCCTCGCCGCGAAGGACACCAAAGGCGAAGCATTCCAACGGGTCACGTCGGACATGAACGCCATGCAAAGGAGCGAAGTGCAGCAGGCCTGGAACACGATGCGGACCGTGCAACAGCTGTCGGCCCATGAGCGTACCATAACGGCACTCAAAGCAGCCGAGGCCAGGCGCCAGACGAAGAGCCAGGGATTGACCCTGAAATGACGGTTTCGATCGAAAGCGTTGCGCCGTATCGCCGCCGCCGCGCAGCGGTGTCGCTGCTGGGCGCCGCAGCAGTCGTGATGTTCACTGGGATCGTCGGTCTTGGCGTCGCGGGCTTCCGGGTCAATCTCACCCCGAGCGAACCCTTGGGTCTTTGGCAGATTCAGCAGCTGGATCGCCCGATACAGGTTAGCGATCTCGTGTTCGTCTGCCCACCGGTCTCGGACATCATGCTCAACGCGCGAGCGCGGGGCTATCTTCGCCATGGACTTTGCGCCGGTGGCCTCGCTCCGCTGATCAAAACAGTGGCTGCGATATCAGGCCAGCGCATCGAAGTGAGCGATCTCGTTCGCATTGATGGACATTCGCTTCCGCACGCGAAGCTCATGCAGAGAGACGGTCAGGGGCGGCGAATGCTGCCGTATGGCGGGGGCATCATTCCACCAGGTGCGGTCTACCTGCATTCCGATTTTCGGGGGTCGTTTGACTCTCGGTACTTCGGACCGCTTTCGACCAAGAACGTGCTCGGATTGGCGCGGGAGGTCTGGACCTATGCGCCCTGATCGTCTTCGCGCGCCGGCGCTCATTGCGGTATCGGCCGCAATCGGTTGGCTTGGATGGAGCGGCAACATCCTGTCCCTTCCGATCACTGCCCTGTTCCCCGTCACCTGGTCGTTGTCAGGAAAGCGCTGGCATGCGGCGGCGGTATCAGCGGCGTATTTCCTGGCTGCTTCGCGTGGTCTGCCGCAAGGTGTGGCGAACTTCTATTCCTATGACATCTGGCCCGGTCTCCTGTTGTGGCTGATCGCCTCGGCCGGCTTCGTCATCGTGCATTCCGCCCTCTGGGCCGAACGGCTCGGCTACCGAAAAGCGCTCCGCTTCCTGATCGCGTGTGTTCTGATGGCAATCCCGCCGTTCGGGATTACCGGATGGGCGCATCCGATCACGGCCGCCGGCGTCTTGTTTCCGGCTTGGGGCTGGTGGGGACTCGCGGCGATGGCAGCCGGCCTGGTTGTGATGACAACACGCCGATGGCCGGCTGCAGCCATTGCCATGACTGGCTTCTGGCTCTGGTCCGCCGCTAAGTGGACGGAACCGACACTACCTGCGTCGTGGAGCGGTGTCGACTTAGAAAGGGGCTCGTCTCTCGGCCGCGACACGAGCCTCGATCGGCACAAGGCGTTGATCGGGATCGTTCGTCGTAAAGTGCCGGGAGATATCGCTGTCCTGCCGGAGAGCGCCCTCGGTTTCTGGACGCCGACCCTTGCGCGGCTGTGGCAAACGGCGCTCGCTGGCACCAAGACCACAGTGATCGCCGGCGCCACGCTTATCGACGCGGACGGTTACGACAATGTGCTCGTTTCAATCAGCGCCGAGGGCAATACCATCCTTTATCGCGAGCGGATGCCGGTTCCGGGTTCGATGTGGCAGCCGTGGAATAGCCTGCTCGGAGAGGGTGGCGGCGCACGGGCACATCTTTTCGCAAATCCTTCGGTCGATGTCGCGGGCTCCAGGATTGCCCCGCTGATTTGTTACGAACATCTCATCGTCTGGCCGGTTCTCCAGTCCATGCTGCATGATCCCGGCGTCATCGTTGCCGTGGGCAACGGCTGGTGGACGACGGGAACCTCAATCATCGACATCCAACAGGCAAGCGCCCGGGCCTGGGGGCGCCTCTTCGGCAAACCTGTCATTTTCTCCTTCAATACCTGACTGGACAGTCCTCATGCTTGACGTAGCGCTTATCGAAAAATGTGCCGATCCATCCCTGACGCCCGCTATCGTCGAGCAGTTCGTGGCGGCGGCCGGCTCGGACGATCCATTGGCTATCACCGTGAAGTCCGGCGGACGGTTGGTTCTCATTCCGAAACCGCAATCGCCGGAAGCGGCGCTCGATATCGTGCGCGAGCATTTCGGGAAGGCGAGCGTTCGGGTCGGTCTCACGCAATATCCTGCAGGTGTCGGTATGACCGATATTGCTCAGCTTGACGCTGCGCTCGTCGAGCCCTGCGAGAACCTCAAGCGCGGCACGGCGCTATTTGCCAAGGTCGCCCGTATCGTGACGAAATGGTACGGCAGCCCGACGAGCAAGGAGGTCACGCCGCAAATGTTCGAGGACGCCGTCTACGCATGGCGCACTGGCGAGTTCGAGGGCACGAAGGTTTTCCAAGCCGAGGATCCTGGCGGTGCGACCTTCCTGCGCGGAAGGCCCTTGCGGAAAGTTCAAAATGACGAGAAATCTGAGGAAGTTGAGACGATGACAGCGGAAGAATACCCTGCGCAGCCGGCTGCCGCGGCAACAGATGCCGACGCGGCCGAGATGCGCATAGACCTGTCGAGGATCGGCGGCCGGTAGGCAGTCGATCACCCTACTGGAAGTGAATATCGGCTTACTACCGCTTCCTCCCCATCGACGCTGATTTTGATCACTTCGTTGAGAAATTCCTCACCTTCCATGAGTTCGCGAAGGACCAGATCGAACAGCTCCCGCTGCAATGCAGGGGTAACGAACGGTACAATGATTACCAACCCCGCGTGTAGCTGTTCCCTGCCGCAAAGTTTTCGGAAGTCGCGGGCATTGTATGTGACGAACGTATAGTCCTGCGCAATAATGCGCGGCATGAGGTCCCAGTCGGCTGGCCGCTCCATCCGAGCCAGTTTACATGAAATCCATCGTGGCCATTTTCGCGAGCGACGGCCACGAGAAATGTGTGAAGGCATTCATCGATAAGAAATTTCACGAAAATGAGCGGGCGCGCTTTGCTTCTGGTCTTGTTCCGAGGGTAAGCCGCTTGGTGGACGTGGCCGTGATCCCGAAATCGGAGAGCTTGCGGGGCCGACCCCTTGCCGGATGGGCCGCGGCCCAGATTTCTGCCAGCTCAACCATGCGGGGGGTAAGCGCCGGATACCCATCGACGATCTCCTGTATGCTCGCCCCCTGGCTCCGCATCGCTGCAATAGCTCTTACAGGGATTCGCGTTGACTTGAAGACAGGTTCTCCACTCATAACGCCCTTGGTGCTTTCGACAATGGCCTTTGCCTCGTGCAATGCTTCAGCCCGGGCCGCCAGTTGTTCCCTCGCCCGTGCGACATCGACAATCAAGTAGTCATCCGCACGGACCGTATCAGCGTGCGGGTTTTCGTCGATCGTGTCGAACAGGCGTTTGCGTCGTTCAGCTGAGAGAATCGAGCCGACGCCATACCAGAGTTTCAAGCGAAGGAGATCGTCATCGGATAATACGCGACCTTCACCGCCAACGGAACCGGCAGATATGACGCGCTTGTCGATGGCATTGTGGACAGCCTTGACGGCGATTTCGCTCAAGGCTGCGGCCTCGGTAGGTGTGTAAGCTCGAGCAGCAGCTGCCATAATTATTCTCCTTGTGGAGAAGGTATAATGCATCCTTGCTCTACGGTAAAGTCTGCTACCCCTGAACTCAGGTGCTCTTTCGCTTTGGAACCCTAGCTACTCCTTCCCATCTGGTGCGACCAGCTCGACATGGCTAACCCCGAGAGCCTGAGCAATCTCAAACAGCGTTACGACGCTAGGATTGCGATTCCCGCGTTCTAGGCCACTAATATATTGCTGACTCACGCCCGAGAGTTCGGCCACCTGTTCCTGCGTTAGGCCTCGCTCCCGACGCAGGCGGACAAGATTGCGGCCGACTAGTGTGCGCATGTTCATGCGCAGAAAATCGAACTTTACTGCACCAAAGTTTATCAACTATATTATGTAAATTGTCGTGAAGCACGAGGGTTCGGCTATGCCGGATGACCATGAATGGTGAAGTTGACCGAACCTGATGATCTGAGGGCGCTCGACACAGCAGCTTTGGAAAAGTTGGCAGTCTCCGCGATTGTCGAGCATCGAAGAAAAATGGCTTCGGACCAAATTGTCTACGAGGAGTGGACGCGTGTCAGCGACGACATCCATACGCCGTACGCGGTCGTAAACGTGCTGCAACAGGAATACGCTGAACGCCAGCGATCTCTCTGCGAGCATCAAAAATTTGTCTCTTCGATACTCGATGAACTCGGCTATATACCGACGCTCGGGAGCTAGGAGTTAAAGCCAGCTCCTGTCTTTCGCAATAGCGATTAGATGGGGAACGGTGCTAGCCGCCGCTTTCCTTCGCGCCTTATCTAGGTGGTCTTGAACCGACCGCGCACTTATCCCCAATATGTCTGCGATCTGTGGGCCGTTTCGCCCTCGCGCCGCCCATTCAACGCAAAGTAATTCCCTTGGAGAAAGCGTTTGTCGTGGCCCTATGTCTACGCGAGTAGAACGGGCCAACGATCGATAGTGGACGGATAACAAAGCCTGAATAGCTTTCGCGCCATGCTGGGAAAAAGTAGTTCCGATTTCGCGTCGCGGTGACGCTAGGGTCAACATTAGCATTGAAGCGAAACTACCCTCCACGGCAATCGTAATACCGGATCTGATGCCGTGGGAGATCGCTTCATTACGAAAGTCCCTCATCTCTCGATCGTCGGTAGATTTCCAATGATCCGCGGACCAGGCGAATGGATCCCGGCGGAGGCGAGCCTCCCGCACCACGGGATCGATACGGACGAGATGTCGTTCCAGGTAGACTTTTTTCCAAGGTTCGGGATACGAGCTTAGTGTTCTTACGTGCATTCCTTCTTTCTGCAGATAGGCAAACCGCTCAAATCCAATACTTCCCGCAAAATCACGGAGCGCCCCGATCATCATCTCATGACCTCTCGCAGAGTCGAGTTTATCGATAAGGCAGCGGAACGCTTCGTCCATAGTAAACCTCTAAAGTTCGGGCGCGGCATTGACGCGAAAGTACCGTTCCCGCCCATGCGGATGCCGGCTATCCTATTGTTCTCTCGATCACGGAGAGCCAGTTCCTCCACGCGATTTTCTCGATGAGATCTTCGCCGTAGCCATGGTCCCGGAAAACGTTGAGAAGCCGTTGGAGCCCGGATGCGTCTCCGATCAATTCCGGTACGGTGGCGCCATCAAAGTCAGAACCTATCCCGACGCCGTCTTCACCAAGTTCGAGGATCAACGCATCCATATGCCGGAGCAAGACCTCGGCATCGGGAACACTCAAATCGTCCGGCGCGGAGCGGAGAAACGTTGTTTCGAAGTTCAATCCCACCAGCCCCCTGGTGTCACGGATCGCACCAAGTTGCCAATCGGTGAGGTTCCTCGCATGCGGGCAAATGCGATGCACATTCGAATGAGTGGCGATCAACGGCGCATCACTGAGTGCGGCAACGTCGCGAAACCCGCGCTCATTAAGGTGAGACAGATCAATGAGGATTTTTTTGTCATTGCAGGCCCGCACCAGGTCGTTCCCTGCATCGGTTAGGCCTGGCCCGGTGTCCGGCGAAGACGGGTAGCGGAAGGGCACACCATGCCCGAAAATGTTCGGCCGGCTCCAAACCGGTCCGATTGAACGCAGTCCTAAGCCGTAGAGGGTTTCGAGGAATCTCAGGTCGCGATCAATCGCCTCTGCCCCTTCGATATGGAAAACGGCAGCGATCGTATTGCGATCCCTCGCAGCTCGTATGTCGGCCGCAGACCGGCACAGAGCGATCGCTCCGGCACGGTCGAGCTCGAACAAAATGGACGCCATGGCGACGGTGGTCCTATGTGCATCATCCATCGAAAGCGCCGCTGGTAACGGTTCATCGATCGCGAAGACCGACGCAGCGTTTTCAATGAGTGCCTCTGTCGGAATGTCTGCAGACGGTGCGAACACCGCAAACATGCCGCCGGCGAACCCTCCCTGCTTTGCGCGCGGCAGATCAATATGCCAGTCATTCGGGGAGCCCTCGGTGAAGAGGGATACCTTGTCGGCCTCATCGGCGTAGTGGAGCTTGTATAGAATGTCGTTGTGTCCATCGAAGATGGGCACGAGATTTCTTTCGGCCATGTGAAATCTACTTATCTACGCCCGTGACGGGTGGTGGGCGATGCTCGAATGGGATGGAGCATTCCGGTAGCTAGGACCGCGTGTCTGAGTAGGCCGCTAGCTACCGTCTTTGCAGGAGATTGGATCAGCGCCTAACCGGCCAGCTTCGCGCCAGCCAGTAAGTCCTCGGTTATTGCGGCGCGGAATGCGCTTGTCTCGTCGGTTCCATCGATATTCATGAGCACGATCACCGCTTGGCTATTATCACCTGTCAGAGCCACCATGTTAGAGGCTCCGTTGTCGCTCCCGGTGTGTCCAACGACCTTGCGCTTGCTTGTTTCCTCCTCGGTCCAGCCTAGGCCCTGATAGGGATAGATCTTCCGGTCAACTTGCCGGCGGAGCATCTCCCGGGCGGCGGCTTTTGAAAGGATGGGCGTTCCCTCGCGCTGTAGCCCGAGCATAGCGTGTATCGCCTTTGCCAGATCAGTCACCGAGCAACGAAGCATTCCTGCGGGCACGTCAGGATATCCTTCCTGAGGAAGTTCGACATATTCGCCGTTTTCAATTCTATAGGGCTTGGCAAGAACGTTTGGAGCAAACTCGCGGAGATACCAATGCGCATTAGTGATGCGAAGCGGGGTGAGGATGTTCTCTGCAACATAGCCCGCAAAGTCCTGCTTGCTGATCGCTTCAACGAGGTAACCCGCCAAGGCAGCCCCGACATTGCTGTAGTCCCACTTGGTGCCTGGCTTGGCCTTCAGGAAAGACGTCTTTGGCGAATAAGCGCTGCCGCCCTTCACCAGATAGCTCTTCATGAAATTTGAGAGGCTCCCCACGGGGTCACCCTCGACGGAGTATTCCCCATACCCTTCGTCAGATATGCTGGAGGTATGCGTAATCAACTGGTGAGCAGTGATCGCTAGGCGCGGATGGTTCGGATTTTTCACTGGGAAGTCGATGAATTTGTTTATGTCCGTATGCAGGTCGTAACCGCGGCGCTCAAATAGTTGAACGAGGGCAGAGGCCGTAAACAGCTTGCTGACTGATGCGAGGTGGATCGGCGTCTGCGGGACCATTTTTCTATTTGCTTTAAGATCGGCAAAGCCGAACGATGAAGCATAGTGGACAGCGTTGCTCTTCGAGGTGATCGCAAAAGATGCTCCAACCACTTTGGCAGCTTCCATCCGTGCTGGGACACTCGCCTCGAACTCACGGCGCCAGCGCTCAAACGCACCGACCTTCTCTTCGGTCCCGGACGCAAAAGCCATAGTCGGCATGAACATTCCTGCAACTCCAATTTTGATCAGCTCTCGTCTCGTGGAATACATTGCTTTTCTCCTTTTGGGTTTGTTTACAGGGTTTTCGGTCACGGACCGTGGTGAACCGTCATCTCGGACGATGCTCGCTCGATGGACACAGCGGGCTCGCTAGAATTCGCGTTCGATACTAAGTAGGCCGCCGATCGCACTGTCGCGTACCCCCTCGTCCGTAGGCAGGGACGTGAATGCAAGTTCAGTGCTGATAAGAAGCGAAGGAAGAAGTACGTAATCGAAGCTGGCAGCGATCGCGTACTTTCCCGTGTCGGTGTAGGCAGCTTGACTGTTCAGAACCAGCTCCTCAGACAGATCCAGCGAGAAGCCAGCCCATGCAGCGAACCGACCTTCCCAGGTTCCGAAGTAGCCTGGCTCGTTGTGGCCGGAGCGGTACCCGACCATTGCAAACGTGGAAAATGAATCGGTGATTTCGAGATCGAGCCGAACCTTCGCGGCGACGTGCTCGCGGACGGAGTCATAGCCCATCACTGATCCTATCTGGATTCTCTCCGCACCAAGACGAATGCCAGCCACGGCATGAGGAACGCCTCCGTGGACTAGAAAGTCAAAATCGTCTCGGGTTTCGCCCTGTTCGACGCCCACCATTGCTGACCAAAGTTCGTCGAAACTCGTCGTGTAGCTGATCAAATTGGTGAATGACGGTCCGTAGGCGATCACGTCATCGCTCAGGACTGCGCCGGCCGAATTGAGCCACAAGTCAAATTGGGAGCTGGTGGCGCCAACAAGAAGACCGTTGAGCTCCAGGACGGCCTCGGAGAGGGTCACCCCACCACCTTCGTCTGACGCTTCGTCGAGGTCGATCGACAGAACGGATCTAAGCGCACCGAGATCCGTCTCGGATGCCGTGCTGAAATCGATACTGGCGCTTGACGCCGGCACCACTCGGCCGAGCGGTTCACTGGAATAGACGTCCTCGCCGACGGATAGGTCAAAGGTCAAGCTGCCGCTGATTTTCAGACACGTTTCGCTTCCAGGGAGAACGAAATACCCTTCCCCCCACGTGTCGCACACTTTCAGATACTTCCCGTCGTCTGCATTTGCCTGAAACCCGGCGCAGCAGGATGCAATCATGCAATATGCGAGTAGGCGTCGCATCGTCGTATCCTTACCGTTGTTGAGTAAGCCCACCATTGAGGGCGTGACATGAAGGCGCCGCGCTATCGGGCGAAGCCCTCGCTGGCTTTCAGAAGGTCTTGGGTGTAGCCGTTGTGAGCCTCGCCGGCGGCGAGCTCGTCCGCAGCCAGCTCCTCCACCGCGCAACCGTTCTGCATGATCATGAGACGGTCGCACATGTGATGGATCACAGCGAGGTCGTGGCTGACCATGAGGTAGGTGAGGTTGCGCTCACGCCTTACCTCGTTCAAAAGGTTCAAAACTTCTGCTTGGACGGACGCGTCTAGCGCTGAGGTTGGTTCATCGAGCAGCAGAATTTTTGGCTCAAGGATTAGGGCGCGGGCAATCGCCACGCGTTGGCGCTGCCCACCGGAGAGTTGGTGCGCATGGCGAAAGCGGAAACCACCGCCGAGCCCAACATCGTCCAGGGCTTTCCTGATGCGTCTTTCACCATCCGCAAGACCGTGTATCGCAAGCGGTTCCTGAAGGAGCCGGTCCACGGTCTGTCGCGGATGCAATGACCCGTAGGGGTCCTGGAACACCATCTGGACGTCGCGATAGAACGCCTTAGGCCGACGACGGGGCAAAGGTTTTCCAGCGATTGTCACGACGCCCTTGTCAGTCGGGACTGCACCCATGATCGCGCGTAGTAGCGTCGATTTGCCGGAGCCCGATTCTCCAACGAGACCATAGGATCCGCCAGACGCGATGGTCATGCTTATATTTTTAACCGCGTGAAACTGATTGAAGAAGACGTTCACTCGATCGAGGGTGAGAATTTTCCCGTTTGCACCGATGTTCATTCTGCCCACTCCGCTTTCCGGTCCAGTACTGACAAGGGCGTTTGCCTGCCGCCGATTTTTGGCAGGCAATTGAGAAGGCCCTGGGTATAAGGATGTTGGGCATGCGCGAGATCCGAAGCTGCAAGCTCCTCGACAACGCGGCCAGCGTACATAACGATGATGCGGTCGCAGAAAGCGGAGACAAGCCGAAGATCGTGGGAGATAAAAATCAAACCCATTCCGCGGTTTGACACCAATTCATCCAGGATCTTCAGCACCTCCAACCGAACTGTGACGTCAAGCGCCGACGTCGGTTCGTCGGCGATCATCAGTTCGGGATCGGCAATGAGCATCATCGCAATCATTGCGCGTTGCCCCATTCCGCCCGACACCTCATGGGGATACAGATCGAAAACACGGTGTGGGTCACGAATCTTGACGGCCGCGAGCATATCCATCGCTCTCTCGCGCCCTTCTTTTACCCCAACGTTTTTATGTGTTCGCAAGGTCTCGACGATCTGCCAACCTATGCTCATGACGGGGTTAAGTGAGTATTTTGGATCCTGCAAGATCATGGCGATGCGGCCGCCGCGGAGTCTGCGTCGCTCCCGTTCTGGCGCCGCTAGGAGATCAATATCAGCAAATCTAAGCGCCTGCGCTGAGACGCGTGCATGCGGCGGGGTTAGTCCCATTACGGCCCGACCGGTTTGCGATTTGCCCGAGCCGGACTCGCCGACGATTGCCACCCGTTCGCGGCCGATAGAAAGGGTGACACCCCGTACGACCTCGGTGAAGCCCGTCCGCGTGGGATAGGATACCCTTAGATTTTCGACCTGCAGAAGGCTGCAAGGCGCGGCTTCGCCCGCTGGCAGTTTTAGCGTTTCCATTGGTATGACTCCGGATTTATTGACCGCTGCGTCGCGGATCGAGAGCATCGCGTAGCCCGTCGCCGAGCAGGTTGAATCCGAGGCTCACAATGACGATTGCAAGGCCTGGGGCTGCCGCCACCCACCACTGGTCGAGGATAAACCTGCGCCCGGATGCAATCATCGCGCCCCATTCGGGCAGCGGTGGCTATGCGCCAAGGCCCACGAAACCGAGCCCAGCTGCCGTGAGGATGATCCCGGCCATGTCGAGCGTCACGCGCACGATCAGGGAGGACGTGCAGATCGGAACGATATGGCGCAGAACCACGCGAGAGGGTGATGCCCCCATAAGCTCCACAGCTCCGATGTAGTCAGCGTTTCGAACAGTCAGCGTCTCGGCACGTGCGATGCGGGCATAGGCGGGCCAGGATGTAATAGCGATTGCCAGCACGGCATTCTCAATTCCGGGCCCGAGAGACGCGACGAAAGCTAGGGCCAGGATGAGCTGAGGAAACGCGAGAAAGACGTCTGTGATACGCATTAAGATCGCATCGACCCACCCCCCGAGATAACCAGCCGTCGTGCCGACGAGAAGTCCGACCGGTGCGGCTATGATCGCAACGAGGACAACGACGAAGAGGGTCAGACGCGAACCATAAACAATGCGCGAGAATATATCGCGCCCGAGATCATCCGTCCCGAACCAGTGTTGTAGCGAAGGCGGCTGGAGCCGTGCGCCGCTCAAATCGCCGATCAACGGGGAGTGCGTAGCGAGTAAATCGGCAAAAGCCGCGGCAATCAGCAACGAGATGATGATTGAGAGGCCCACCATCGCCAGTCTGTTGCTTTGGAAGCGCAGCCATGTGCTGTAGACGTGGCCCAGTCGTGCCTGCCACCGGGATGACGGCTTTTCTGAAGATAGCCATTCGCGTCGCGAGATTGTCGATCGGTCAACGATAGTCATCGTGTGCTCCGTAGGAAATGGCCGAAGATTTTCGCATTCTGGATCTGGCGATCCGAACGATACGGCTGTGACGAGAAATGTGGGCTCATTGTACCCTCGTCCTCGGGTCGAGCAGTCGGTAGAGAAGATCGGCAATAAGATTGAGCGCGATAAAGACGGAGCCGATCAGCACCGTGCCGCCGAGGACGGCATTCATGTCCGCATTTTGTAGCGAGTTGGTGATATAGAGGCCGATACCTGGCCAGGAAAACACCGTCTCGGTTAGTACGGAGCCTTCGAGGAGGTTCGCATAGGAAAGCGCGATGACGGTCACGAGTGGAACCGCAGCATTCCTGAGCGCGTGGCACCACACAACGCGCGCTTCTGACAAGCCGTTCGCGCGGGCCGACACTATGTACTCCTGGCTTAGCTCGTTCAGCATGAACGAACGTGTCATGCGGCTGATATAGGCAAGCGAGAAGTAACCGAGTAGCAGTGCGGGTAGGACGATGTGGTGGACGACACTTGAGAAGATGTCCCATTCGCCCTGGAGCGCGGAATCCAACAACAGGAGCCCGGTGGTTGGCGTGAACGCGTACTCGTAGGTAATATCAATTCTGCCGGGATAGCCAACCCACTGGAGCTTCACGTAAAAGAGAACCAGCAGCAGCAGACCCATCCAGAATATCGGAACCGAATATCCTACAAGCCCGAAGATCCGCACAACCTGGTCTATCCAGCTCCCGCGTTTGACAGCCGCAAGCACGCCAAGTGGGATGCCCACGCACGAACCGATCAACGTGCCGAGCGTTGCCAATTCGAGTGTGGCTGGGAAAAAGCGGCGCAGATCCTCCATGACCGGATTTGTGGTTAGCACCGATCGGCCGAAGTCACCTTGCAGGACACCCTTTATGTAGATGTAAAACTGCTCGATCAGTGGGAGGTCGAGCCCCATCTCCCGTCGCGTGCGCTCAACGACTGCGGCAGGCGCGCGGTCTCCGAGGACGGCAAGCACGGGATCGACGGGAATGATCCGCCCTATGAAAAACGTTACAGCCAACAGGCCGAGATACGTGGTGATCACGACCAATAAGAAGCGGGCAAATTGAGCAATGATTGCCAACGTCCGAGCCCCGGTGCGGCTCAGCGTCTGTCGGCTTTCGGAAATGTTCGGAGGTTGCAGTATCACCTGCCTACTCCTTCGCAACGTTGCCGACGAAATTCGTGTCGAAGCTCGGTCCAAGTTTCAGGCCGCGCACATTCTTACGGACACCCGCTACCTCAATCTGCTGAAAAAGCAGAATGAAGGGGCTGGTCTCTAGGACTGTGCGCTGGATGTCTTCGTACATCGCCCTGCGCTTGGCGCCGTCTGTTTCCATCAACGCTGCGTCTGTCTTCGCTGTTAGTTCCGAAACATCCCAAGCATTGCGCCAGGCAAGCGTGCTGTTTTTGCTTCGATCAGAATTGTCGGTGTTCGAGGCAAAGGCCTGAGCATTGGAGTTGGGATCAAAATAGTCCTGCCCCCACTGGCCGATATAAATGTCGTGGTTTCGCGCTCGATATTTCGTCAGCGTCTGCTTGTCATCGCCCGGTATGATTTCGATGGTTATGCCGGCCGCGGCAGCCGTTTGCTGTATCGACTCCGCGATACCTGTGACAGGTTGCGCGTTTCGCACATCCATTGTGACAGAAAACCCGTCCTTCAGGCCGGCCTTCTCCAGAAGCGCCTTGGCTTTTGCGACGTCCAGTTTGAATGGCCTGTCGTTCAATTCGCCGAGCACGCCGGCCGGGAGAAACGTTTGGTGGACGCGCCCGACACCCTTGATCAGGGTTTGGCCGATTGCGTCGTAGTCTACCAGATACTTGAACGCTTGCCGTACTTCCGGCGTGGCCAGGCGTTGGTTGTTCTGATTGAGCCCGATGTAGAAAACCGTGCCTTTCGGCGCCTCAACCAGATCAACCAATTCGCTCGTGGCCATAGCTTCGAGATCGTTGGGTTCGAGGTTTCGCGCGACGTCGATATCGCCAGACTCCAGCGACAGTCGCTGCGCGGCGCTCTCTTTCATGTGTCTATATACGACACGAGCAAGCTTGGCCTTGCTGCCGTGATAACCTTCATTGCGGTCTATTACGACGGCTTCGTTCGCTCGCCACTCGCGGAGCTTGAATACTCCAGAACCGGCCGAGTGGGTTTTAAGCCAATCGTTGCCGAAGTCACTGTCCCATTTGTAATCTGTGCTGGGGACAACCGGGATAACGTGATCGACAACTAACTTTTTGTCGACCACGGCAGACGAGGATGAAGCCAGGCAGTTGAGCACAAAGCTCGGTGCATACGGCCGATCAACCGTGAGAACGAAGGTATCGGATCCTTCCGCTCTGGCTTTCTCCGTGACGTTGTCACCGGTAATACCGAATTGGCCGAGAATGAAGGCCGGGGCTTTATCGAGCTTGATGACGCGCTCGAAGGACCACGCCACATCCTCTGCAGTGACTGGATTGCCGGACGCAAATGTTAGCCTTGGTTTTAGCTTGAAGGTATAGACTAGACCATCGTCAGAGATCGTCCAGCTCTGAGCGAGATCACCTCGTACCTTCGATGTGTCAGACACATCGAACCGGACCAAGAGATCGTAGATGTTCGCGCTGATTTCGGCGGTTGACAGCTCAAACGCTTCAGCAGGATCCATCGTTATGATCTCGTCCAGGGCATAACCCTGCACCAGGGTGTCAATGGGTGTGGCGGCCATCGCCATCGGCGCGGTCGCCAGAATGCCAGCCAGCGCCGTCGCCACGAGCCATTTGCGTTGCATCATGATGGTTTTGCTGAGTTTCATTTTGGTCCTCCCATATGTCGGCTTGGAGCCGATTTTTATCTTCGATTCCCGTTGCGAGGTCTTTGCCAACAGATTGCTCGCTCGGCGCCAGGGGCTGGGCCGAGTGCGGTGTGGGCATCGCTGGTGTTCCTCCTGCCACCGTTAATTGTTCGGTGGACAATAAAATGATATGTATATACCTATCGTCATGTCAACCGGCTTTTTTGCCGGGTGCCCAACCACACTCGAAACTCATGAGCTTTTGGCTACCGAAGCGGTGTGTCCAAAGCGGTTAGGATGAAATATGGCCGAGAACAATTTGAAAGCTGAAGAGGCAAACGGCCCAAGTGCAAGGCCGGCTCTAAGCAGGCTTCCACCCTACAACGCCGGCGTTCCGGCCGCTGTCGCGCGTCGGATAAGCGGTAAGGAGGAGGTCATTTGCCTGGGAAGCAACGAAAACCCTTATGGAACCTCGCCGTCGGTCGGGGCGGCTCTTTGGGGCCTCGTTCCCTCGCGTTATAGCGATTCGACTTGCGCAGCACTCCGTGAAGCTATCTCCGACCGATTAGGTGTGGCAGCGGAAAGGATCGTATGCGGCAATGGCTCCGAGGAACTGATCGCTGCGCTCTGCCGTGCGTATCTGGAGCCAGCTGATCACGTCCTAACAGTGTCGCCTTGCTTTGGCTTGCATGAGATCGAGCCAATGGCCGCGGGAGTTCAGGTCATCAAAGTTGCGATGACTGAAGATCTCGATTTCGACGTCGAGGGGCTTATCGCAGCGCTTGCCAAAGTTCCCAAGATTTTCTTCATCTCATCCCCGTCAAATCCCGTCGGTCAAGCCCTATCTGGGCAGGCCCTTTCGCGCCTCGCCGACGCCATTCAGCCAGGTACGATCTTTGTGTTGGATGAAGCCTACGCTGAGTTTGTCGCAAAAGGCTTGCCAGATGGATTGGCCATTCTGAACCATCGTTCTGACCTGCACTGGGCGGTCCTTCGAACGTTCTCGAAGGCATACGGTTTGGCTGGATTGCGCGTCGGCTATGCAATTACATCACATCCCGGCTTGGCTCGGACAATTCGAGCTACATTGACACCCTTCAACGTAAATGCCGTCGCGCAGACGGCGGCGGTCGCGGCCTTGCGTGACACCGCTTGGATGATCGAAGCGACTACGAGGTTACGGTACGACAGGGATATCTTAGCCGACCGCATACGCCGGCTCGGGTTGAGAGTGATACCGTCGCAAGCAAACTTCCTGTTCATCGCCTTGCCAATGAATGCCGCAACGGTAGCCGGGGTCTTGCTTCAGAAGGGTATTGTCGTCAAACCTTGGATGGAGACGGGTTACACCAACTTCATACGGGTGACGATTGGAACGGCAGAACAGAATGAGCACTTCGCTCGGGAGCTCGAAGGCGCGGTCAATCTCCGCTAGCAGCTTTCGGACGCAGCTTTGACCGATGACGCGCCAATAAAACGACGCCGCGTGGGGCGAGCCGCCGCAGTTGGCCTCACGCGTGAGCGCGTTGTCGACGCGGCGATCGCCCTCATAGATGAAGAAGGTTTGGCAGGTTTTTCTGTGCGCGCCCTTGCTCGTCGACTGAACGTGTTCCCAGCCGCCCTGTACTGGCATGCTGGCGGTAGCAAGACCGACCTTTTTGCCGAAATATCCGGCGCTCTTATCGCTGGTCTCATGGCTCATGATGATCTTGCTCGGGACTGGCGCGATACAATCCGCACCCTGTTTAAGCGGTTCCGCTCGCGTATTCACGAGCATCCAAATGCGGCCCCACTGCTCGGTCCTAATATCAGATCCAATGGGGCACCAAACGCTCCCTGGGTGGAGATCGTTCTCACGGCTCTCGCCCAAGCTGGTTTTAAGAACGAAGCTCTCGTCAATGCCTTCAACGCGGTGGTTGGGGCTTTGGAAGGTTTCGTCACCATCGAGCTAGCCGCGGACGAGGCGAGTGCGGATTCAGAATGGGTCACGACGTTTGATGCCGATCTCGACGCATTGGACGCGGCTGCGTTTCCTCTGACCAAGCAATACCTGCCTCGTATGTACAATCAGTCGTTTGTTATGCGCTGGAAAAGCGGGAACTCGGCTCCGCTCGACAATGGGTACGACTTTCTGATCGAAACGTTAATCTACGGACTGGAGATGCAGGTCCAAAGGTCATCAAGCCATTAGCTGTGTTTCCGTAGAGGATTTGCCTCACAATAGGTGCAGAATGCTAACCCCAATCGAAATTTTCATCGCATGAAGTCGAAACTCCGTACCGATCTTGCTTCCAGGCACATTCCGCCGTTCGGTTACGAACACCGTCTTAGCGCTGCCGTGAAGAAATTGGCCGATAGAGCTTCCCTCTGATCGAGAAAATGACACGACATCATACGGTGGGACTAAACCTAGCAGAAGCCATTAAGTTTGAGAATCTTGTACGCCTCTATTGTGGCCTGCAGGCATTCCTCGGACGTCCGATCGCCCTGATTGACGTCAGGGTGATGCATTTTGAGCCGTTGCTTATAACGGGTTCTGATCTCATCCGGCCTCGCTTCCCATGTCAAACCCAGCGTTTCGAATGCCCTTGCTTCCAGAACTTTGAGTTTTCGCAATTGGGAAACGACTCTTGCGGCTTGGCTTCTTGCCGCATTTTTGCGTGTATTCAACGTCTTTGCCGTGCCGGATCGCGTCGTTGAAGGAAGCGGGATTTCCGTTGCCTCGTGTACGAGCGTGCCCCAGGTAGGTCGACTGCCTTTCGCAGCTTCTTTCTGATAGCGTGCAACCACTGGATCAGATAGCTTCGGAGCGAAGTTGTAACCCTTGATGTATTCTCTCAAGTGTCCTTCACAGAACAATAGATACAAGCCCTCGGCATCGGCTCCGACTGGAGCGCGATGGCTCCCATCTCGATCGCATCCGTCCCATTGACATCGCGGGCCGTTCTTTTCGCGAAGAAGCGACGGTTTGCTACGCGTTGAGCGCAGGCCGACGAAGATTTTTGAATCAGAAGTCATTGCGGTTTATAAGGGCGACCTGCACTGCTCAGCAAGATGTCGGGCCAATGATAGAGTGATAAAACCCTTGCCCTCTGGTTGGGCTATTCAAATTGCACCTTCAAACTCTGGGATCAAACACCTAGCCATCCTTGAAAATGTGAATGGTCGGCTTCCTGGAGTAGCCCGCATCAATTCACTGAGGTAATAGTTTTCGTTCCGGGGAGGAACGGATGACTGAACAGCCGCTTTTGAGGCCGTCTGAAAATTGTTGGCGGGTGGAGCGCGCTAACGAGTTCGCGATCTTAATCGACGCGGACATCTATTTCTCGGCCGCGCGGTTGGCGATGAAAGCCGCGAAGCGCTCGATCTATCTCGTTGGCTGGGATTTCAACGCGCGGGTGGCGCTTGGCCATCCCGATGTCCAGGATGAAGCGCCCAAGGGTGTGGGCGACTTTCTCCTGTGGCTGGCCAAGCGCAACCCCGATCTGGAAATCCGCCTGTTGCTATGGAACCCAGCCCTGCTTTCGAGCTGGCTCAAGGTCGCGAACGTACCCTATTTGCTGCGGTGGAAACTGAACCGTCAGATTACAGTCAAGCTGGACGGCAACCATCCAGTTGGTAGCTCCCACCATCAAAAAATACTGGTCATCGATGACAGTCTGGCTTTCTGTGGCGGGATCGATGTAACGACCGACAGATGGGATACCCGGGCGCATCTCGACGACGCCCCGAAACGGAGACGCCCTGACGGCACTACTTATGGACCTTGGCACGATGCTTCGAGCTATTGCATCGGCCCAGCGGCGCGCGCGCTAGGCGATCTATGCCGGGAACGGTGGCAACTGGCTGGTGGCGAAAAGCTCGAACCCGTCGAGCAGCACGCCGATTTTCCTCGCGTTGAGGGAGCCATCGCCTTTGGCGAGGTCGATCTTGCTATATCTCGCACGAGTCCGGCCTATGATGATCGTGAGAAAATAACCGAAATCGAACGGCTGTACGTAGATATGGTCATGTCCGCGCAAAAGGTCGTCTACGCTGAGAGCCAGTATTTTGCCTCGCGCGCTGTTGCGCAGGCGATTGCGAGAAGGCTAGCGGAACCGGATGGTCCCGAATTCGTACTTATCAATCCGGTGAAAGCTGACGATTGGCTCGGGTCTCTCGCCATGGATTCCGCGCGCGCAAGGCTTAGAGAATCCCTGCGCCGCCACGATCTGCACAACAGACTGCGCATCTATCATCCGGTCACTGCGAGAGGCGAACCGATCTACGTCCATTCCAAACTGATGATCGTAGATAATGAGCGGATGCGGGTTGGCTCGTCGAATTTCAACAATCGTTCTATGCGATTTGACAACGAGTGCGATGTCGCGTTCGAGGCGCTTGGTTCCGAGGCACTAAGAGCGAAGCTGGAAAATTTGCGAAATGACCTCTTGGGCGAGCATCTTGGCGTCGCCGTCAGTTCTTTTCGCGACGTTGTGGAGCGCGAGGGATCGGTCATCGCGGCGGTGGAAGCGCTCCGGCATTCGGCGGGTCCGGGAGAACGAGCGTCCAAACGTACCTTGATCCCTTACGAGACGCCAGCGTTGGCTGACCTAACTCAGTGGCTGGCTGACAATGAAATCCTTGACCCCGAGGGCCCCGAACAAATCTTCGAAGCGATCGAGAGGCGAGGTCTGTTCCGCGGGCGGCTCAAGATGCCCTTGCGGAAGTCAGGCACCTGAACCGTCTCGGGAGACACAGCGCGGAGCATTGGTGGCCACGCATGATGATGTCATGGCAATCGTTGATCCGCATTCGATCTGGGAGCAAGCCGCTCGGCCTCATCGAGAATTTCGGCGGGGTTGTTTTGCCCAGCGCGACGCTGATCCGCTTTGTTTCCGCGAGACAGGAATACGGTGAGAAGTTTCCAGCGCAACCTTACCATCGCGTTTCAACTCCCATATTTCAGAAAGCTTAAGTTACCCACTGGGCAGTTGAGACGAACACGTGTCAGCGGTCGAGAAAAGTCGCATTTACGAGGACGATCGGTCGAGGAATGGCCACCTGCCTTTCGATCATGACGGTTATAGGCCTACTGGCTCTGCTCCGAGGGAAAGACGATGTCCTGATCGACGAGCACGTTGAACTTGTAACCCGGCCTAATCTTAAGCGTCGGCTGGACATTGAGGTTTCTCGAGACCGTTTGCTCGGCCACTCGGCCGAATGACTCGGCAAAGTTTCTTCGCGCCGCGTCGGACGCGGTGCCCTGCGCTGCGAGACTTGAGCTCTGTGGCATCGACATGTCGATGCCAGTTCCAATCAGCGCGACAAGTGCCGCGGATCCGAACATTCTCCACAAGTGACGATCAATCTTGTCCTCGAACCCGCCATTGCCCTGGGAGTCGGTGCCGGCCATACCATCAATCTGCAGTGTCGAACCGTTCGGGAAGATAAGGTCGGTCCATACGACGAGAACCCGCCCCTGACCGAAGGCGACCTTGGAATCGTATCGACCGAACAGTTTGGCACCTTGCGGTATCAAGAGGCGATAACCAGTGGCGCTGTCGAAGACATCCTGACTGACCTGTGCCGTAATCCGTCCTGGAAGGTCGGAATTTAGGCCTGTAATGAGTGTAGCAGGGATAACGGAGCCGCGCTTCAGCTCATAGAGCGACATCTGAGGCACGACCCGGTTTGCCAGGTAGCCCAGATCTTTGATGTCCTGATTGAAGAAGTCTTCCTTGGTCGTCTGGCTATTGGGATCGACGTTCTGCCCGAGAAGCCCTGATTTCATGGCAGTCGAGTAGAGGTCGGATGCGCTATTGGCCGTGACGTTGCCTGGCAGGTTCCGGTCATCGGCAACCTTCGTGTTCGCAGCCACATCCGACACGTCGACCTTGAGCGGCGAATCGAAGGCGGTTGCTCTTGCCTGCAATCGCACCATTCGCTGGCGCTGCGCTTCGCGAATGTATTGTTCGTCCTGCTCCCTTTTCAGTCGTGCCTTCCATTCCTCCTCTGGTTCGAGCCGTGACCGACGGTCCTCATCCGATTCTTGTCTTTCGACAGCGGGTTCTTGCTTTTGTTCTTTGTGGACGACGACAGGTGTCGGCTGGAAGACCTCCTGCTTCTCCGGTTCGCCGATGATCCCGTCGGTCACACCTCGCTTCAGCTGGTCACCGAAATTCGTCGCCGGCGTGCTGGAAGCACTGTCGAGGTCGCTCTTCCGATTGAATGAAAGGCCACGCCACGAGAGGCCGATGACTACCACGCCAAAAAACAGCATGACAATTGCGATGGCGATGATGATCGGTAGCCGATTGAGCCTACGCATCCCCTGCTGGCCATCAGACCCTGTTGAATTACCAAGTTGGAGCGATTGGACCATAGGTTTCGCCTCCTCAGTTTCGCTGCATAACGGAAAGTGGGCTGGACGGCGTGGCGCCGGCGCCGGTTACGCGGTAGGTTCGCCCGAGCGCGACTGCTGGCGTTCCGAGGTGAGCAAGGAGTTGCCCGTCGAAGCTATCCAGGGAATAGGAAATCTCGACCGGCTTCTGATCTTTCGCCACCTTTCCATCAGTGATGACGGTGTAGCCCCAACCCTTCAGCGCCGCCTCGAGGGCCGTCGCAAATTCGGTTTTGTCATTGTCCATCTTGATGGACGTCGTGCCGGCCGGTCCGATCTGCTCCGCAAGGCGGCTTGCCATATCGCCGGCAATTGCGCTTGCGGCGGGGCCTGTGAGCGCGACCGGAGTGGAGGTGGTGGTCAGGGCCACATCTTTGCTCTGGCAACCAGAGGTTAGCGCGGCCGTGAGAACGAGTAGAATAAGCGTTCGCATGGGTCACCCTCCCCGCCGGATGGTAATCTTCTGTTGGCGCCAGCCGACACCAGAAATAAGGATTGCCTTGTCGACCGCATAATCGACGATCATCATGTCGTTCTTCATTCGATAATTGACGATGCGATTTTGTCCGCCGCTCACGACGAAGAGGACCGGTGCATCCTGGCCAGATATCCATTTCGAGAATTGAATGTAGGTTTTGACACCGTCGGAATAGATCCGCTCCGGTTTCCACGATGCGTTCCCGCTGACCGTGTAGGAGAAGTTCAACTTGTCTGGCGCGGTCCCTGGAATTCCAACTGTCTCAAGCCTGGCTTTGATGTCGGTGAGCTTGGTCGATGTATCCTCCGGATATTCGAACCCGACACGGGCCATGTATTGGCTAGGGTGGGACTTCAACTGAATATGGTAGGTTCGGCGGGACGTGGTGACGACCATCGAGGTTACAAGGCCGGATTCCGACGGCTTGACGATGAGATGAATCGCTTGCCCTCCCGTCGCGCCTGAAGTCGCCGGTTCCACCTTCCAGCGGACGGTATCGCCAACAAGCACGTCGCGAACGATTTCGCCGCCCTGCAGTTCGATATCGCAGACCTGCAGCGGTGAGCAAACCACGGAAGGCTGCGTTTCGCCAAACAGGAAGATGACCTTGCCATCTGGCCCAGTCGTGACCAGGCCAGGTGTACCTCGCCATTTACGCGAGATGTTCGTTCCCTTAACCTCGTTTGACGTCATGCTCTGCGCAATCGCGGCGTCCGCGAGGACGAGTCCGGCCATGCAGCCGACGGCCGCGATCAATCCATTTCTGTGCATATGTATTCTCCTGCCCTTAGAGCTGTGCGGTCCAGTCGAAATCCTGGACATAGAGACCGATCGGGTTGAGGCGGATGATCGCCTCGTCCTGCGGGGCCGACAGCGCGACGGTCGCAATGCCGCGAAACCGGCGGGTGCCGATTTCCTTGCCCTTGCGATCGCGCTCATATTCCGTCCAGTCGATCTGATAGGTCTGGTTAGAGAGCGCCACGATGTTGTTGACCTCGATGGCGACCGTCGATGTCTTCGCCCGCTCGAAAGGCGAATTTCCCCGAAACCACGCGTTGATCTTCTGCGTCGAAGGATCTGAGGCCCGCAGCAGCGCATAGGTGCGGTCGATATATTGTTTTTGAACCACGGCATCAGGTGTGATAGACTTGAGGCTCGTGATGAAATTTCCGAGCGTCGCCCGGACTACTCGCGCATCGGCATACTCGATCTGCTGCGGAAATCCGACTGCGACGGAGCTTCCGAGCTTGTCTACCTCGACGATGTAGGGAACCAACGTGACTTGGGTGCTCAGGTACATGGCGTAGCTGAAACCGATCACAGCCATGGTCAGGCCGATGATCCCGACAATTCGCCACGCCCGGGCGGCCTGAACATAGGATCCGTATCTTTCCGTCCACTCTTGCCGCGCGGCAAGGTACGGGCTCTCAGGGGCGCGGTTCGCGGCCATTCGGGCTTCCTTATTGATTTACAGTTTGTCGTTTCGTTCTGGAGGGGTTGGTTTGCCGCTTTGGCCGCCCCGGCTGCCATCGAGCTTCGCGTTGGCAAGCCCGAGCAGGGAACCGGCATAAGCACCCGGCGAGCCGATCGCCTTTTCTTTCGCGGCCGACCCGGCCGCTTTCGCGCTGGACCCGATTGCTGCTCCGATACCCCGCAGCGCAGCGCCCGCAGTCGACGACCCACCCGCTCGTGCAGATTGTGCTGCCGCAGCGCCGGCCCCGACAGCCCCCGCTGTAAGCGTTGCAGCACCCGCCGCGAACGACGCGGCCTGGCCACCATGGCGAATGGTTTCCATACCACCGGTGACGGAAGCGCCTTGGACCACACCCTGAATGATGTTCGGCACGTACATCGCAATGATGAAGACCACGACGGAGATGCCGGCAATCGCAAGCGTCGCGATGAACTGGTCTGACTCGGCGGTCGGCGCCTGGGCGAGGCCCAGCAGAACCTCCGAACCGATCTTCGCGATCATGACCAATGCCATGAGCTTCATGCCAACGCCGAAGGAATACACCAGGTAACGGACTGCGAAATCCTTCGTATAGGACGATCCGCCGAGACCGAGCATGATCATGCCGGCTAGCAGGCCGACATACATTTCGACCATGACAGAGACGAAGATGGCTGCGACCAGCGATAAGCAGATCACGACGATGCCCATGGCAAGGACGGCCGCAATCGCGAGTGCGTTGTCTTCAAACACCCCGAACTTGGCTTGCTCCGACATTTGCGACGCCACGCGAATTCCGGCGTCGAACACTTCGGCAGGAGACGCCGATCCTCCGCCGGCGCCGATCTGGAACAGGCTGTCGACCACTGCCCGCGCAACGGTCGGCCCCTGATTCAGGACGAAGGCGAAGAAGCCGATGAACATGATCCGCCGCACAAGTTCAGCGAACCAGCTGTCGAGAGAGGCCGCCTGGATGGCCAGCCAGACAGCGGCGATGCCAACCTCGATCGCCGCGAGGATCCAGAACAGGGACCTCGCGGCATTCATGATGGTGGTTTCCCATCCCTTCGCGGCTGTCGAGACTTGGTTTTCGAGTTCCGTCAGGACTTGACCTTGCTGCGCGAAAGCCGGCCCGGCCAAGAGAATGAAAAGAAAACCGACGGTAACGAATGCGCCGTTGACCCTGAACCTTACCATCTGGGGCGCATCTCCTGTCCTTCCTTGATCGGTGGCAACTCCTTCGATGTGCCAAAGAATTTCTCTCGAACTGCCTTCTGCTCCTCAGACATGATCGGTCTGGCGCTGTCCGTTTTGACGAAGAGTACGGTTGCCGCCGCCGTAGCGGCGGCAACGACCGTGATGGCAACGATGATGACGAGAGGGCGGCTCACCAGCGTGGCTCCATCTTTTGTCCCGTCGGAACCGTCCGGACTTTGGAATTAAAGAACTTCTCTCGGCGAGCCTGGGCAAGATCCTTGTCCGTCTGCTCGGTCTGAAGCCAGGTCCCCATCATCGTCATCTGCTGCGAAACCAGACCGCGGAGCTTTTGCATCTGGCTAACCTGCTGCGCGGCAATCTGATGGCCGACCTGCAGTGCTTTCATCTGCCCGTCTGCGGCCTCCGACATTCCGCGGAGCGAGGACATCGTGACCTCTTCGCTGTCGAACTGGTCCGCCGTCAGGCTGGAGGCTTTGAGAGTGCCGGCGATCGTATCCCGGTTCGTATCGGACCAGCTTTGATAGCTCGACGAAAAGCTGTCGGCATCCGGAAGATTCGTCTTGAGATCTGCGTAGCTTTGAAACCGCTGCTTCAGGACATCGTCTGCGTTCGCCATCGAGAAGGAAATGCTCTGGCCCTGCTCGACGATATCTCGGAGTCGATTCAGATCAGCTTCAACCTGTCCCCAGACATGGTCGGGGAGCTGCGCGGTGTTCTGCAGCATGTTTTCGTAGATTTTCAACTGGTTCTGGATTTGCTCCGCCAGCTGGCCGATCTGAGTGATCTGGTTATCGACCTGGATTCCTGAGCTCTTCATGAGGTCGATGAGCTGTGCATTGTTGGCCAGCTGCGTCCATTCGGTCGCAGCGCCGGTGGCCGAACCCGCAAAAGCAACGGCGGCATTCCCGGACACCAGGCTGCTCGCCATCAGGACGGCAAACAATCTACGCGAAATTAGATTGCGATACGGCATCGTGAACTCCTCTCGATTCAAGCCATTTGATCGGCCAGGTTTGGCCATGCTCGGCCTTCAGCGCGCGAATACGCTTCAGGTCCTCTTTTCCAGAGGCGCCGACAAAACTGAGTGCGATCGGCCCGAGCGACATGTCGAACAGCCGCCGGCCGTCGGGCGTGGCGACGTAATATTCTCGCTTCGGAATCGCGCTCGACACGATCTCGATCTGGCGCTCGTTGAAGCCGATCCGCTCGTAAAACTCCCGCGTGCCCGGTTCGCGGGCAGCTCCATTCGGCAGGCAGATCTTCGTCGGGCAGGACTCTTTGAGGACATCAATGATCCCGGACCGTTCCGCGTCGGAGATCGACTGCGTTGCCAGCACGACGGCACAATTAGCCTTGCGCAGGACCTTGAGCCATTCCCGGATCTTGCTCCGGAAAACAGGATGCCCGAGCATCAACCACGCCTCGTCAAGCAAGATCAGGCTGGGAGAACCGTCCAACCGCTTTTCGATGCGGCGAAAGAGATAGGTCAGTACCGGGACAAGATTGCGCTCGCCGAGGTTCATCAGATGCTCGATCTCGAAGCACTGGAACGCGCGCAGCGTGAGGCCATCCTCCTCAGCATCGAGCAGCTGGCCCATGGGCCCATCGACGGTGTAGTGATGGAGGGCATCCTTGATTTCACGCATCTGGACACCGCTGACGAAATCCGAAAGCGATCGGCCGTGCGCATTCGCCATCAAACCGACCTGCCGAGAGATCGCGTTGCGATGGTCCGGTGTGATCGTCACCCCCTGCAGGGCGACAAGCATCTCGATCCATTCGGTCGCCCAGGCCCGGTCGCCATCCGCCGCCAGATCGAAGAGCGGGCAGAACGACAATGCCCTCCCCTGCTCTTCGTGATCGCCGGCGATCTCATAGTGGTCACCGCCGGCGGCCAGAGTTAGCGGAAGGAGTGAATTGCCTTTGTCGAAGGCGAAAATCTGGGCAAACTCGTAGCGTCTGAATTGTGCAGCAATTAGAGCGAGAAGAGTTGACTTACCGGAACCGGTTGGCCCGAAGATAAGCGTGTGGCCAACATCGTCGACATGAAGGTTCAAGCGGAAAGGGGTGGAACCGCTCGCGACTTGCATCAGCGGTGGGGAGTTTGCGGGATAGAACGGGCATGGCGCGACCGGGCTGCCGGACCAAACCGAGTTGAGCGGGATCAGGTCCGCAAGGTTGCTGGTGTTGATCAGCGGCTCTCGGATGTTGGCATACCAGTTTCCCGGCAGGCTGCCAAGAAACGCATCGGTCGCGTTGAGCGTCTCGATCCGGGCGCCGAAACCCTCCGCCTGGACGAGGCGTCGGATCGCTTCCGCCTTCTCCTGCAGCGCCTTTCGGTCCTTGTCGAAGAGGATGACGACAGGTGTGTAATATCCATATGCCACGAGCTGCGATGATGCCTGGGCGATCGCATCTTCGGTTTCGGCCACCATGGTCATGGCGTCCTGATCAACGGAACGGCTCTGTGTCTGGAACAGCTGGTCAAAGAAGGGGCGGACCTTCTGCTGCCACTTCTTGCGCGTCCGCTCGAGTTTTTGCCGAGCTTCCTCCGCATCCATGAATATAAAGCGAGACGACCACCGATAGGTCAAAGGCATCAGGTCGAGGCTATTGAGGATGCCCGGCCAGCTTTCGGCTGGCAGGCCATCGATCGCAACGACACCGAGGAACCGGCTTTCCACCTTCGGTGTCAACCCATGCTCAAGTTC
This sequence comes from Shinella sp. CPCC 101442, assembly GCF_024704725.1. Classification (GTDB taxonomy): domain Bacteria; phylum Pseudomonadota; class Alphaproteobacteria; order Rhizobiales; family Rhizobiaceae; genus Shinella. The sequence continues at coordinate 120,434 of NZ_JALIQS010000008.1, forward strand.
GGCCGTGGCAATCCAGTCCAAATACATCGGTACATTGGGCAGCCGGATCGGATGGTTTTCGCCGGTGATGCAGAAGCGGACGAACTGCAACAACTCGTCGTATCTGGCCGTCCGCTCCCCTCCCCGTTCACTGACCTCTCTGGTCGCCATCCGGATGATGGAGACCGTGCTCGCCAGATACTGCTCGATCTCGCGGATTGCGTTCTTGAACACGAAGAGCACGGTGTCAGCGTAGGATTTCTTACGGCTTTCCTCGTCCGAATAGATGTACTTGCTGAGCGCCGTCTTCTTGGACTCGAGAGGGCGATAGGTCAAAACCAGGGCGTGTTTGCTTTCAAAATGCCCCTGCTCCCGTCCGAAGTGCGCGCGGCGTTCCGCATCGATCGCCCGGGTCACAGGATCCGGAAAATGGCAACGATCTTCTGTCGGGTAGTCGATCGTCGGCACACGAACCGCCTCGACCTGGATCATCCACCCGCTGCCGAGGCGCGAGAGAATGGCGTTGATCTGTCGGGAGAGCTCATTGCGCTCGACATCGGTTGCGCTCTCGGAATCGGGACCGGCGAAGTACCAGCCAGCCATCAGGCTGCCGTCCTTCAGGAGGAGAACGCCATTGTCCACCAATCCGGCGTAGGGGACGAGGTCCGCGAATGACGGCCCCGTAGCTCGAAAGCGTTTCAGCGGTGCCATCACCGTCTCCTCAATATTTTCGCCAAGGTGATGTGGTCGGTTTGTAGTAGGGCTTGAAGGAAATGTGCCGCACATAGACTTTCCGCATCAGCGGGTCAGCCTTCGTCATCGTCCGGAGAACTCCAATGATTACGATCCAAACGGCCATGCCGAAAAGTGCGGAGTAGATCGTCAGAACGACGAAGATCAGAATGACTGCGGCCAGACCTGTGATCAGGACAAGTTCCCGATCCGCGCCCATGAGGAGGTTCGGCCTGGAGAGTGCGCGATGAATCCGGTGTCGGTGTAGTCCGGATAGGTAGTCAGCCATTTCTCCCCTCCCCTGCCCCGATTGGGCGGAGAGTGGAGATCAAATGCTGAGACACGCCTATCGAGGCTCCGGTCGCGCCGAACAGGCCAACGATTGTTGTGGCGCCGAGGAGGATGCCTGCGACAAGAACCACATATACAAGCCGTCGCGCGAAATCGTTGAGTTCGCCGCCGAAGATCAACATGCCGCCGGCGATCGCGACCGCAGCAAGCGCGATGTAGCCCGCCACCGGTCCAGTGATCGACTCCTGGATTTTCTCGAGCGGACCCTCCCACGGAAGGCTGCCGCCCGAGCTTGCTACGGCCTGCATGAAAGACGTGAGGATGATTGGCACGGCGACGATAGCAACAACTAACGGTCTATTTTTACTCAACATGGCGCGCTTCCTGATCTTCTATGAGTTGGTCGGATTGGATTTGGTATTCGCCCTTGGCAAAGCGCTCGACGTGGATCACGTCGCGAACTCGCCTACCTCGCGGGGTGCGCTCGATTGAAACGATCAGATCGACTGCCTCGCCGATGACCTCATGCATGGGTTGTGGGCTTGCTTCGGCTGTCAGTTGCTCAAGCCGCCGCAGCGCGGATCTCGCGGTGTTCGAGTGAATGGTCGCTACGCCACCAGGGTGGCCGGTGTTCCAGGCCTTAAGCAGTGTGAGGGCTGCACCGTCGCGGACTTCGCCGACGACGATGCGATCGGGACGAAGACGTATCGTGCTCTTAAGCAAACGCGCCATGTCGACAGCGTCACTGGTGCGGAGAACCACAGCGTTCTCGGCCGCGCACTGGATTTCTGCAGTATCCTCGAGGATAACCAGCCGATCCTTTGGCACGCCTTTCACGATTCCGTCGATGACGGCATTAGCGAGTGTTGTCTTGCCTGATCCCGTCCCGCCCGAAATGATGATGTTCAAGCGTGAAGCAATCGCGCTCCTAATCGTCCCCGCCTGAAACTCCGTCATGACGCCGCTTCTTACGTATTCATCCAGGGGAATAAGACGCGATGCGCGACGACGGATCGTGAAGGCCGGGCGCGCGACGATCGGGGGGAGCAGACCTTCGAACCGATGTCCGCCGGCCGGTAGTTCACCGGAGATGATCGGGTGATCCGTGTCGACCTCGGATTTAAGGGCGTGCGCAACGGTGCCAATAACCATTTCTGCCGCGGCGGGTGACATTTCGCCCGCCGGCGCCACACCCTGGCCGAGCCGCTCGATGAAGAGCTTGCCGTCGGGATTGAGCATGATTTCGACGACACTGCTGTCATCAAGCGCGATGCAAAGCTGATCGCCGAGCGCCTCCTGAAGTTTACGCACAAGTCGGGAATGGGATCGAAGCTGCGTCACATGTTTCTCCTACGCAGCCTGATCAAAGGGGGGTGTTATGAGCGAGCGATAGTGCTCCGGTCTGAGCCGCTCGAATGTGGCTTGGTTTGCCTGCAGGATACCGGCAACGGCCGTCGTCACGCCGATTTTCTGCGGGGATGCCAAGCGCTGCAGCGGCCAACCAACACGAGATAGGATCCGCTCAAACCGCAAATCCGTAACTGTGACGATCTCGCTATAGCCGTTAGCTATCGACCATTCGATGATGCCGGCCAACATCGAGAGGGTAATTTCATGGATTGCGGTTTGGCCCCTGCCCTCGCATTGGGTGTCGACGCAGAACCGAGAGCTTTCAATCAGACCGGCATGGGAGTGTAGCTTCCCTCCGGGAAGAAGTGAGGGAAAGATATCCTGAACCATGGTTGGGCCGTTTGACGGTAGCAGCCTTGCGCATCCCGCGACGCGGTCGTTATCGAGAACCGCGAGAACATACGTGGGGCCCAAAGCATCGAAGCGATCGATCTCGATCCCATCCTTGACAATGACCTCCCAACCCAACCTGTCAGAGAATACCTCCGCTCGAAGCTTGTGCTGCTTCCAGAGCAGCTGCCTTTCGCGGGCGTTTTGTGGGGTCGAGATCGCAGCTAACCGCATGAAATTCTCCGTCGTTGAGTGACGACGGGGAAATCAGCACAGTTCGGATGCGAGTGTCAGTTGTAGAATCCTACATGCTCTGGCAAGTGAGTCGCGGAGGGCGGACGTCGGTCCTCCCGGACGCTTTTCATTTTCGACGAGATCGCCAGCCTCGAATTTGTTGGATCCACAGTAAAGCAGCAATGAACCTGTGGCCGCAGTAACTTGGCTAAGTTATAGGAGATAAACGGGAAATTCGGATTGCTCCGCGTTTCGAGCGTTTCCCCGTTAACCTTTTGTTAACCTAAAATCTCTTGCTCAAAATTCAGAATCGGCTCTAATGGCTAGCGGCGAAACTTTAGAGGTTTCGCGAAAAATACCGCCACTTGCAGGAAATGGGTTTTGAGATGGCGAAGACCGCCGCAAAAACAGCATCAGTCGTCGAAGGATTGACTGCATTGATGGAGCGTCATGCCGACGCCCTCTCGAGCCAGCTTCAGGCACATCATCTCAAGGTTTTTCCGCCGACATCCGAAAAAGGCATTCGCTCTTTTGCGCCGTCAGAAGCGTCAAAGCTGCTTGGGATCGGTGAGTCCTATCTCAGGCAGACTGCTTCGGAAATGCCAGAATTACATGTCAGCATGAGCCCCGGCGGTCGACGCACGTTCACGATAGAAGATATACATTCAATCCGTAAGCATCTGGACCAGATCGGCCGCGGGAACCGACGCTACCTACCCCATCGTCGCGTGGGTGAGCAGCTTCAAGTTATTTCGGTAATGAATTTCAAAGGCGGCTCGGGCAAAACGACGACAGCTGCGCATCTCGCGCAATACCTGGCGATGCGTGGCTACCGTGTTCTGGCGATCGACCTCGATCCCCAGGCCAGCCTATCTGCCCTATTCGGTAGTCAGCCGGAAACCGACGTTGGTCCGAATGAAACACTCTACGGTGCCATCAGGTATGATGAAGAACAGGTTCCGATCGAGCAGGTTGTCCGAGGCACGTACATTCCGGATCTCCATCTGATTCCTGGCAATCTTGAACTGATGGAGTTCGAGCACGACACGCCACGCGCGCTGATGAAGCGCAAGGAGGGCGACACGCTTTTTTACGGTCGGATCAGTCAGGTCATTGAAGACATCGCTGAAAATTACGATGTTGTCGTTATCGATTGCCCTCCTCAGCTTGGCTATCTCACGCTTTCCGCGCTGACGGCCGCGACGTCGATCCTCGTGACCGTCCATCCGCAGATGTTGGATGTCATGTCGATGAACCAGTTCCTGGCGATGACATCGAATTTGCTGCGAGAAATCGAGAATGCAGGCGCCCAATTCAAGTTTAACTGGATGCGCTACCTCATCACGCGGTTTGAACCGAGCGATGGCCCACAGAACCAGATGGTCGGTTACCTGCGTTCGATCTTCGGCGAAAACGTCCTTAATTTCCCAATGCTCAAAACGACGGCGGTTTCGGACGCCGGTCTGACGAATCAAACCCTCTTCGAGGTTGAACGGGGTCAGTTCACGCGCTCGACCTATGATAGGGCCCTGGAAGCCATGAACGCAGTCAATGACGAGATCGAAACTCTGATTAAAAGAGCATGGGGTAGAACCACATGAGTCGAAAGCACCTCCTTGACATCTCCATGGACGCGCCCGACGCAACAACAACGGCTGAACAGAGGGCGGCCAAGACTCGTGCCATGCCGCTTCTGGGCGTGGCGAGAAAAGAGCGCGATCCGGCCACGAAGCTGACCGCGAACATCGGCAACGCATTGCGCGAGCAGAATGACCGTCTTGGGCGTGCCGAGGAAATTGAACGGCGCCTAGCTGAAGGTCGGGTCGTAATCGAGCTGGATGCATCATCGATCGAGCCGTCATTCGTCCAGGACCGCATGCAAGGTGACATCGATGGACTTCGTGCTTCAATTCGCGAGCAAGGACAGCAGGTTCCGATTCTGGTGAGGCCGCATCCGGCCCAGCCGGCCAGATATCAGGTTGCCTTCGGGCACCGCAGGCTAAGGGCCGTCTCAGAATTGGGATTGCCGGTCAGGGCGGTCGTTCGCGATTTAACCGACGAGCAACTGGTCGTCGCACAAGGTCAGGAGAACAACGAGCGCGAAGACCTCACTTTCATCGAGAAAGCGCGCTTCGCCCACAAGCTCAACAAGCAGTTCTCACGTGATATCGTCATCGCGGCCATGTCAGTGGACAAAAGCAACTTGTCGAAGATGATTCAACTCGTCGATGCCCTTCCCCCGGAACTGATTGATGCTATCGGCCCTGCTACGGGCATTGGACGACCGAGTTGGCAGCAACTGGCAGAACTGCTGGAAAAGGCCCCATCTTCCTCCGACCCAGTCAAGTTCGCCGCCTCGAACGAGATTCAGACGCTTCCCTCGGCGGATCGGTTCAAGGCGGTGGTTGATCACCTGAAGCCGCGTCGCATCGCGCGCGGACTGCCCGATGTTATGTCAACCCCTAATGGCGACAGACTCGCGCAGGTGACGCAGAGCAAGAGCAAGGTGGAAATTACGATCGACAGGAAAGCGACGCCCGATTTCGTGGCTTTCGTGCTCGAGCGTTTGCCCGCGCTTTACCAAGAGCATCGCGCAAAGCATCAACGGAAACAGGGAGAGTAATCCGCAAAAGAAAAGAGCTCCCTCAACGTCGCCGTCGCGGAAGCCCTTCTGTCTCTCTAGCAAGAACAGAATCGCATTTCCTCGAATCCTCGTCAAGAGTTTTGGCGCCGTTTTGGTGAGCAAATTTCCTTTGCCTGCTGAAGGGTGAGAGACAATGCAATCGGGAAATGTGGCGACGCCGTTCGGGCGTCGGCCGATGTCGCTTGCGCTCGCGCGGCGCCAAGCGGCGATGGCCGAGATCAAGCAAGGAAAGACCGTCGATAAGTGGAAAGTCTTCAGAGACGCTTCCGCCGCTATGGGACTTTTAGGAATTCAGTCGAATAGCCTTGCTGTTCTCGACGCGCTTTTGAGCTTCTTTCCTGACACCGAGTTGCGTCAGGACGCACAATTGATCGTTTTCCCATCGAACGCACAACTAGCGCTTCGGGCGCATGCGATGGCGGGCGCGACGTTGCGCAGGCACATTGCTATACTCGTGGAGGCTGGACTGATCGTCCGTAAGGATAGCGCCAACGGTAAGCGTTACGCCCGCAAGGGCCAGGATGGTCAGATCGAGAACGCTTTCGGCTTCGACTTGTCACCGCTCTTGGCACGCTCGGAAGAGTTGGCGCTATTGGCGCAGCGGGTCATGGCAGATAGAGCTGCATTGCGACAGGCAAAAGAAAACCTGACCATTTGCCGACGCGACGTCCGCAAACTCATCACGGCTGCGATGGAAGAAGGTGTCGATGGCGATTGGCAGACTATTGAGGATATCTATGTGGGGACCGTGAGCAGGATTCCGCGGGTTTCGACCCTCACCTCCCTCACGGCAATTCTCGAGGAAATGCAGATGCTTCGCGACGAAGTCCTTAATCGGTTGGAAATTCTGCAAAATTCACAGAATCACAGCACCAATGCCGCTCATAACGAGCAGCACATACATAATTCAAAACCCGAATCCTTAAATGAACTTGAACCTCGCTCACGAAAAGAGCAGGGGGCAAACCCGAGCTCTAGTCAGCAGCCTACGTATGAGCAGCAGAGGCCGTTTCCGTTAGGATTAGTGCTCAAGGCATGCCCGACAATCATCGATTACGCGCTGGGCGGCGTACGGAGCTGGCGCGATCTGATGTCGGCTGCTGTGGTTGTTCGATCTACGCTCGGCGTGAGCCCTTCCGCCTATCAGGAAGCGTGTGAGGCCCTTGGACCAGAGAATGCGGCCGTAGCGATCGCATGCATCCTGGAGAGGGCGAATTTCATCAACTCTGCAGGAGGTTACTTACGTGATCTGACGCGCCGAAGCGAGCGCGGGGAATTCTCGCTTGGTCCGATGGTGATGGCATTATTTAAGGCTAATGGGCAGCGCCACCTTAAGGTCGGGTAGATAAATCGACAGATATTTACTGGCTTGCGGGCTGGAACAGGAAATTTTCGTGTAGTCAGCTGACCACCCACATAACGCTTTGAAAAATCATCATATTTTGAAATGGTGATTTTGGCGGTTCGCGTTGGGGCAATTGAGGCACGGATTCATTTGGTTATGCGTTTCATCACAAGGTCTACTTTTCGACCCGCCATCGCCGCCGGTCGTGCCGCCCGAACAGGCTGCACTGCCAAAAATGCACAGGACGAACAGCGCCAGCAGATCCTCCGGCAAGCCGAGCAGGAACGCCAGCGCGGCAATGACCGGGATGGCTCTGAGCGATAGACCCCGCTTTACTCTTGCGTCAGGCCGTCGAAAACTTCCAGCAGGGCGTCGACGATGGCCTGGCCAAGGGCGTTGGCTGCGGCAGCGATCTGCTCGTCACCCTGGTCGCGCGCCGCAAGGCAAAGATTGCCGCCTTCCTCTGAAACGATCGCCTTTGCCCGCTCGATTGCCCATTGTACAAGATCGCTGCGATTTTCGATCGTGACCGTTTCCATTGTGGTGACCTCGTTTAGGTTTCTTGGATGCGCTGCGATAGGGTTTGGTGAGTGCATTGAGTTTTGCGTATGCGCTTGTCTCAAGCGTCTCTTTACGTTCCCTAACGGTCTGAGACGATGGGTACCATGGCGATGGGCAGAAGACTGTCGTAACCAATGATCTTAAGCCGCTATCGCGGCTGATTTCCATTCCAACAGCTGCTGCCAACGCGTCGCCATGGGGCCGGAATGCCCGCCCTCGTTGTTAAATGTGTAATCCTGATCCGTTGGACGCCGATCAATCTCGCCTCGGCGCTGCAATGCGAGCTTTCCTGGATTGAGGCCATGGAGGCCGGAAACGGGCCGATTCCAGATGAACTCGCAGCGTGGCTCGAGGCCCTTGCTGACGTTCACTCGCAATTGCCGCCGCTTCGAAGCTTTCGCGGACGGCGGTCAGAAGTGTAGCACCGCGCATGGGAGGTGTTGCTACCAGTCCATATCCGGATCGATGAGGTAGCCGGGGATATTGGCGTCGGCTTTGCCAGCAGCCTGGAACAAGGCCACGCAGCGGCCACGTTCGTGCTCGATCGCTTCAACGATCATCTTGACCGGATCCTTCTGGCCGCAGGCCAGATGCCGGGCCGCAATTGACCAGGCGGTCCGCTCGGTACTTGAACGAAATAGGCGAGTTTCGGGAACCAAACGCTTCTCCTCGGCAACATGGGCCGGGACAATGGCAAGCTTACCTTGCGTCAGCGTTTCCCGAAGGTATCGTCATGCAGTCGCTGAAGCGGAAAGGGGAAGGAGGGACGAGGGTTGTGGTGTGATGTTGCCGTGGCCATGTGGCGTGTATGTTCCGTCATCCTGGAACGGCGGATGAAACCGAGCGCTTCCAAATTTCTGCTCTGCGATTAGAGCTGAATTTCCAAACAGATCGCGCAAAACACGCCCATCTGCCGACACTTGGTTGAACAGGCAGTCGACGTGCGTAGGGGACGGATGTTCATGTTCCCTTACCTGGCTCGCTATTCGGGCCGGGGTAACCGTTATCCGCACGCCCACGCCAGATAGGAACTGCGGAAGAAAACATCCTGCTGCAATGAGATCCTGTCGAACCTCCGTCCTCGGCTCAGTGGCGATTGCCAGCCGAAACGCGTTCACGATGGTGGACCTAGAAAGCGATAGCTCTGTATCGTCGAAGATGTCGTCGCCAAGCCTCTCACGCTTATGAAATCACGCATGACCGCTACAATCTCATAAACGGCAGCCGACACGTCTGTATCGGACAATTCGGCCGTTTGGGTCCTGTCCCGGAGAATTTCGTTGCAGGTCGTCGCTAGAAATTTGCGATAACGGGGTCGGAATGGCCAAGCGAACGGCAGACGCGAGCATCCACGGATTGAGGAGATGATGCTCTCCGTCCAGCAGTCATGCCTCGGGCGCTAGCTGATAACGCGCGATGTCTATCTGACCGGGTTCTGTTCCAGAGTTCGGCCTATGATTGACCACCAAACTCATACGGTCCGGGATATTCTTATTCTGCGGTAAACTCTTCGGTGACGCCCCGCTGCCGAAAGTAAGCCTGTATCAGTTTTCTTTATTTGCTGTGCGCGACAAGAGGGCTGAAACGGGACGTCGGTGGCTATCGACGGGCAGCATGGATGCTTGTTTGGCCGAGAGCTGCCATGCGATCGCATGACCTCCAGCCAGAAAGCTCAAGTTGAACCGTGCATACGTCCAATCCGGAGGGCTCAAACGCTGCAGACGCAATCCAGAAACCGCGTCAGCAGAGGGCCGAAGTAAGTCTCGGAACGGAAGGAACCGATGGCGGACTTTGGTATTTTGGAAAGCAAGACGAATGACCTAGAAACCAGTCCGTCGCCCGCTATCTATTTGCCTATCAATTTATGGGTATCCTCATGACCGTCACCAATCCCGATTGCGGGAAACTCTTCCGCGATCGGGATTGGTCAATGACCCCGCTTGGTCCGCGTGAAGACTGGAGCGTCGAACTCAAGACGCTGACCAACGTGATGCTGGGGTCGCTCCAGCCCATGCTCATCGTCTGGGGACCTTCTCAAACTACCTTTTACAATGACGGCTATGCGCAAATGTGCGGGAACCGGCATCCTGCCGCCTTCGGCAGACCTTTCCGCGATCTGTGGCATGACATTTGGGACCAGGTCGACTCTATAATAAGTGCTGCCTATGCGGGTCACGGTACGGCTATGGATGACATCGAATTCACGATGCATCGAAAAGGCTACGCTGAGGAAACCCACTTCGCGTTTTCCTATACCCCTGTTCGCGATCCCTGGGGGACGGTGCTCGGGATGTTTTGCGCCTGTACCGAGATTACGGCTCAGGTTGCGATGGCGAGAAAGGAGCGGACGCAACGCGAGCGCTTTATGCAGGTGTTCGAGTTGAGCCCCGGCGGCATTGCCATGCTCGTCGGCCCGGACCATGTTTTCGACTACGCCAACGAGGAATACTACACCCTCATCGGGGTTGGCCGCGATATCATCGGCAAGTCCGTGGCCGAGGCTGTAGTCGAAGTTGTTCGGCAAGGCTTCATCGGCATCCTCGATACCGTTTATAGAACAGGCGAGCCCTTCATTGCGAGAAGTCTCCCGGTCGAGCTCAACCGTGGTCCCGAGGGCGAAAAACAACGCCGCCTTCTCGATCTCGTCTATCAACCGATGCGTGACGATATCGGGCAGGTAACAGGTATTCTGGTGCAGGCAAGGGACGTTACCCAGCTCCGGGCCGACGAGGAAAGGCAGGCCGTCTTGTCGCATGAGCTCGGTCATCGGCTAAAGAACCAACTCGCCATGGTGCAGGCGATTGCTTCGCAGACGTTGCGAAGCTCCCAGGACATATCAACGGCGAGGCGGCGCCTTTCCGAACGCATTACCGTTCTGAGCGAGGCGCATGACCTCATTCTCGAGGGCGGCAGAGGCGTATCGTCTGTCCGGCAACTCGTCGCGCAGATGACGGCACTCCACGACGATCTGCACAATCCCCGCTTCCGTGTCTCAGGCCCCGACCTGAAAATAGGTTCGAGACCATCGCTTTCACTTTCGTTGATCCTGCATGAATTGGCCACAAACGCGCTGAAGCACGGCTCTCTGTCGGCGTCGTCCGGCAGGGTTGACCTTTCCTGGCGTGTCGCGGGCGAAAAGCGCGACCGTTTCGAGATGGTGTGGGTGGAGAAAGGGGGGCCGTCGGTATCAGCGCCAGAAACAAGAGGGTCGGGAACGCGGTTGATCTCCGCCGGTTTAAATGGCGCTGCCGATAGCTTGGTTGAGATTGAATTTGATTGCTCGGGAGTTCGGTGTCGTATCGTCGGCGATCTCGAAAGCTTCCAGAAGGAGCATTGAATGGCAGCGCGCTCCATACTTGTCGTGGAAGACGACGGCCTCATCAGAATGGACCTCGTCGACACGCTCTTGGACGGTGGATTCGAAGTGATCGACGCTGCAAACGCTGATCAGGCCCTCGCCCTCCTCGAAAAGCACCCTATGGTCGGAGCCATCCTCACCGATATCGACATGCCCGGCTCAATGAACGGACTTGGCTTGGCTAAAATCGCGTCGGAACGTTGGCCCGATTGCCGGATTATCGTGATCTCCGGTCGCTATAACCCCAACCAGGGGGCAATGCCCGAAGGATCCCTCTTCCTGTCCAAACCGATATCGGTAGAGGGTTTGGCAGCGGCTCTTCAAGAGATGCGCATCACTCCGCGATGATTGACCAACACATGTTTCTCGCCGCGTTTAAATAGCGCGAGTTCGCCTTGCCGCCGGTTGTCGGTTCTAGCGGCAAGAAAGGATGCCTAAGGTCCCAATTCCTTGGAGGAAGATCCTCTTAACCTAGCATGCTGGCAGCTCGCCCGGTCCGACGTGTAGCGCTGTTATAGTAGCTGGACGCCTGCTGAACCGAGCGATGACGGGACTGCTCCATCGCTTCAGGCAGGGGAACACCGCGGTTCGCCGCCTCGGTCAGATACCCTGATCGTAGCCCATGCGCCGAGTAGTCTCCTGGCTCTAGTCCTGCCATCGCGACGCGCTGCTTGATGATCGCGTTGATCGACTGCGGATCGAGCGTCCGGCGTGAGACCGTTCCCCATCGACCGATCGCCCGAAACACGCTGCCACTCTCGATCTTCGCCGCCGCGATCCACGCATTGAGCGCCTCCACGGGGCGACCGGTGAGATAGACGATCTCGTCCTCCTCGCCACTCGTCGTCTTCGTCCGGCCGAGATGGATGGCGAGTGAGGGGAGGGGAGGGCCATCGGGCACCACAATCGGCGGTTCGACGGAAAGTTGCTCTCGGCGAAGGCCGGCGATTTCGCTGCGCCGGCGACCACCCGAGGCGAAGGCGACCATCAGCAGCGCCCTGTCGCGCAGATCGCGCAGGCTGCCGGAGGCGCAAGTCACCAGCAGGCTGGCCAGCACATCGCTCGTGACCGCCTTGGCACTTTTGCGACGCCGCGGCCGCGGCACGGCGCGAACGGCAAGACGAATGGCGGATTTCAGGGCAGGGGAGGCGAAGGCGCCGTCCAGGCCGCGCCAATGTGTCAGGGTCGACCAGTTGGCCAGCCGGCGGCGTACGGTCGCTGGGGCGTGCGGACCGACGGCTCTGAGAAACCCTTGTTGGCGCAGGTTCTCGTCGACCTCGGAAGGCATGCCGTGATCGGGATCGCTTTTGCGCCGTTGCGGATCCCACAGATGATGGGCAACGAATTTTAGGAGCAGCGCTTCGGGCACCGGCCAGGGTAGGGATTTTCCCGTTGCCGCCAGCGCCCAGGCCTGCAGATAGGCGAGATCAGACGTCAGTGCCCGAAGGGTATTGTCGCCCATGCCCTGGTTGACGAGATGGCGCAGCGTCTCGACATCCTGATCGCTCAACAGCTCGGCCAGTTCGTCGCGGCGCTCGATCGGGAGGACGGCGGCGATCGTGTCGAGTTCCTCGGCGCGCCGTTCGATGGCGGATTTTTGCACGGGCGGCATTTTGGCTCCAAAAACGGGCGGTTCTGGCGTGTTTCAGGCCGGTAGCGAAGGCCACTTTCGGCGATTTGCGGCGCGAAATCAATCTACCATCGATAACCTATACTTATCGATGGTATATAATCGAACCTGCAATCATACCCAGTGAGGAACTATAACTTATAGATAGAGTTCCTTTAGTAAATCATTTACATTGATTTCAATGTCTTATGATCTCGCGAAATTACCCATCCAGAGCCTGCTCAAGCCCGTTTTCGAGGCGGGAATCGCGCTCGCCCGGCTCGACGAGCGCATCGCCCGTTCCGAGGTCGGAAACGGCTTTCTCGAACGCCAAAATTTCGCCGATGCCTGTGCCTCGCTGTGGATCGACGGCGAGCTCGTCCATCTCGAGGACCTCGTCCTGCACGACGCCAGCCATGACATCCGCACCCCGACCCACGAACTGACCATCGCCCGCGATGTCCTGCGCACCCGCCGGCGGATCGCCGCGCAGCCGCCAGGCTGGGCGCTCAGCCCCGACGGCCTCCGCAGCCTGCGCCGGCACAATGTCGTTGCCGGGCAGGCGTGGCCTGCAGCATCTCTGGGCGACGGCGCCGTCGAGAGCGAAGCCCCCGCGTTGGATGCCGATCTGGCTGGAGAAGGGGAGGGGGAGCACATCGATGACGGTGCCAGCGCGCTCGACGCCGAGCTGGCCGCCATCGATGCGGTGTTGGCGCGCTCGGAAGCGGTGTTGAAGGAGGTGGCCGCGCCGACAGGTCGGTCTCGGGATCGTGACCCACTCGTCTACGATTCTGACTGGGACGAGGATGTGCGGCTCGACGAATGGCGCGGCGTGTTGCGACAGGCTGAAAATCTGCCGCCGGTGCTGCAGGCGATCGTCGCCCTCGATGCCTGGAACAAGCTCGAGGTGTTGCAGCACGCCCCGTGGCTCGGGCGGCATCTCGCGGCCTCGATCCTGGGCCAGGCCGGCGTCACCACAGGCGTGCATCTCGCCGCCATCAATCTCGGCCTGAGAACCATTCCCGTCGACCGGCGTCGGCATCGGAGCCGCGAGATCCGATTGCTGGCTATTGCCGACGGACTGATCGCGGCGGGCGAGATCGGGCTGAAAGAGCATGACCGGCTGGCACTCGCGCGAAAAATGATGGAGCGGAAGCTGCAGGGGAGGCGGGTCTCGTCAAAACTCCCCGAGCTCGTCAATCTCGTGATTTCGACGCCGCTCGTTCATGCCGGGACGGTCGCTAAAACGCTTGGGGTCACGCCGCAGGCGGCGCGACGGATTGTTGGCGAGCTCGGGCTGCGGGAGATGACGGGGAGGGGGAGGTTTCGGGCGTGGGGTATCGTCTAACAAGCCCTTGCTACTGTGGATTTCTTCTTGAGCTTGGGCACGCTGGGAGGAGACTACGGTGGGCGGAGGGGTGCCAACATCATCGCCTAACGATTGATGTTGAAGCTAACGCCTAAACAGCCATGCGAGCAACCCTTTTCGGACAGGCACAGCGGTTGGGCGTGGTGGATCGGCGCTGCGAACCTCTGGGTTTACGCGCCGTGGTTGTTCAGGCTTGGCTGAGTCTGTATGCGCCGACACCTGCTTCTCCATTGAAGAAGGTTGATGTCTCTGCTGAGGTACTTCGACCCTCTCGCGCTGCGGCGTGATTCCGCGTTCGATGAACTCGGTGATCGGGTCGGGAATCTCTAGCTGCTCCTTTGCCCTCGTTAGGGCAACATACAGCAGACGAAGCTCGGACGGATCGGGTCCTGCCTTGTTTTCCCCGGACGGGCTGCTCCTCAGGAAGTCATCCATGAGCCGGACACTTTTCCATTCCCGCCCCTTCGACTTGTGAGCTGTGGAAATAACGAGATCCGCACCGTCAGCTTCCACCGTGCGGCTCAACGCCCACATGAGCTGCTTCTCCCCCCTGGTTTCCACTAGGTTCACGAACGTGACTAGATGCGCGCCTTCATCCGTCCGGGCAAGCTCCACCACTTCCGCCCAGTTCTTGAAACCAAAGAATGCCGGGCAGCTTGTCGGCTCGCCTTCTTTCAGGAGCTGGACCCCTCGGAGCATCTCCATCAGCTCACTCTTGTCGCCGACAAGATGGGGCCGCTTGCCCGCATCCAATGCTTCGATCACAGCGGTGATCGTCGTGGCATTTGTCCTTGCGAGGATAGCGTCAGGAGTTCCACCTCCGATCCGGCTCCCGATGGCCGGGTTGCCGCGCACTGGGCGCGTCTCCCCCAGTCTGACCCGCATCTTGGTCGCCAGCTCAGCGATGGCATCCCCAAACCGGAAAGATGTCGTGAGGTAGGTACTGGCATCAGTTTCGATCGCTTCCATCGCGTTCACTGCGCCGCGCCACTCGTAGATCTGCTGGTACTTGTCTCCGACATAGACAAGTTGCGCCCGTTGCCTTTGCAAGACGTCGAGCACGACTGGATTGGTATCCTGCGCCTCATCCAACATGATGTAATCGGCCGCGATGATCGGGCGCGAAAGACCCCAAAGCTTCAAATATCCGTCATGGCCCAAGGGAAGGGGATCGCGTTCGGACAGCATTCTCCCCCAGACCTTGCGCGCCCCGTCGAGTGCGAATTGCGTGACCTCCGCCAGAACTTCATCGGGAGCGACCCGAAGCGCTCCGATCGTGGGAACGTGCTGAGGACCTATTTCGTCGTCGGCACTCTGGGCGTAGCGCCGGATAGTCTCGATGTACAGGTAGCCCTGGGAGTCCGCGTTAACAGTGTACTTGTCGGCGAAACGGCGGCGCTTCAAATCGAATACCTCTACGAGAAGCTTCGCAGTGCACCTGTTCGTCATCTTGCCGATGTCGGACTTGTATCCGGCCGGGGCAGCACGGAACGCCAGACTGTGCGATGTGGAGCAATCAACCGTGTCCGCGAACTTTTCCTTCGCATCACCGACAATGTTCCGATTGAACGCGATGTATTGTCCCTTCGCACCTGTGGCGTTCGAAAGAAGTTGGAGTGTGGACGTCTTTCCCGTCCCGGCGAATGCGTTGATCTTCAGAGAACTTCCCGCAAGGAACGCGTGGAGTACCACCTTCTGCTCGTCGGTCGGCTTGAACTTCGACTTCGCGCGGGCGCTTGGCTTGGAGTGAGCCGCTCCATTTTTCCTTCCGGCACTTTTAGTAGCCTTCGAGTGACTCGCGGCCTGGAAAAAATCCTCTTGTCGGGCAGGAATCTTCGTTATCGCCCTTTCGACCTTTGCTTTGAGCCCCGGGGTTTTGGAGTTCTTGTTTCTAAAGCCAAGCTCATGGTCGAGAAGCTTGAGATATTCCGCGTCCTTTTCGCGTTCGGCTTTTCGGAAGATACCTTCCAGCTCAACAAATGACATCGAAATGAACGGACGCTGCACGATTGCGGTACTCTACCTAATAAGGTGATGGAATATCAGCCAACAGATCTGGCTGCACAAGAAGCATGGTCTGGTTTATGCGTGGGTATACGGTCATGGCTCGACCATGGTGGAATTTGCCATCCACCCCAAGGTGTTTCCTCCGACGCGAACACGGCTCCATCCGGCATCAACCTCCAGAACGGTAACCTCAATCCCTTTCGGAACGACCGTAAGCACCGGAAATGACGTGCCGGCACCTTCTCGCAGGTTCACCGCCGTCTTCGTGATGCGTATAGTGGCGTTGCCTGACTTCTGGGAGGCAGTGGTCTCCGTCGGATCGAGGGTGGTGGTTTCCGAGGCTGGGACCGCCACTGGTGTTTCCACGGCAATCGTGGTCTCCGGGCTGGGGTCGACCTTGGAGTCAGTGGTGAGAGTGTCCTTCTTCTCCCCGGCGGACAACCTATTGGAATTTTCTGCGACCAATACAGGCGGAAGCCCAGTATCTGCCTTCTTGTTGTCGGGCCGGAATATAACCGCCAGAACCGGAAGCCAGATTACCATGGCGAGGAGCGCCAATGAAGCGACTTTCCAGGATTCGCGCTTCCGCTCCGTGGCGGGCATTGGGACTACGGCGGCGATATCGTTTGCAGAGGGCGGGGGCAATGCGGGTGAGGTTCGCCCGCGTGGAAGTTTGCCGAGCATCCGGCAACCTTCGACAAAGGCAGCGGCAACTCCGGTACGGGAGAATTCTAGAAGCTCGTTTACACCGCTATTGCTCGTGAAGTGCATCGCCTCGTAGAGGCAGATCGGGATTTGGCGGTTATTTTTAAAGCGGCGATCAGGACCACCAGACTTGTTTGGATGCGCCCAGGTGTGATCGACGACCCTCGCGTCGCTCGGCACGCGCTCGGTCTCGATAAATCGTGAATCCTGCCAGCGGACATTCAGGTCGGTGTAATTGACGGCGCCAACCCGGCTGCCATCCTGCACGAGGACGATGTCAGGCATGAAGAACAAGATCTGCTTGCCCACATGCAACGCGGGCGGGGTTAGGTTGCTCTTGATCACGGCCGGAAGCTTATATGCGAGCGTGGTCGCCTTCCGGTTGACCAGATGGGAGGCACCGGCGTTGCGTTTCCAGGCCGTCAGGCTCTGAACTGCGCCACCCGCTTCGATGTGCCATTTGGCGGCGCATCCGCTCAGGCCGTCAAAACCTGCGGCAAGCCTGTTGTATGCGGTCTCCGCATCTCCTTCGAGATCATAATAGAGCACCGTTGTCCGGCGATAGGAATCGAACCAGTTGCCAATCGCATATCCCGGTAGGGCGAAGATGCAGAGAAACAGGCCAGGCCCGCCCGTCGCCATCCCGGCCAGTACCCCGATCACAATAGCGGTCCAGGCAAGTGCTGCAGACATGCGGGTCTGTGCGGCCTTCGAGTTTATCTCGCTAAGCAGCTCCGAGAAGGCCTCGTCCTGCATATGCATAACATCGCCGGAATCGATCTCGATCATCGCGACGTCGTTGTTGTCGAAAGTGGCCTGAGGTGACGGTGATCGCTGCTGAGGGACTGCCGATGGTCGGCCCCGCCCGGCATTGCCGAGCGTTGCCCGGTAATAAAGCCCGCCGCGGCCTGCATAGATATAGTGGCCACGCGGGCCGCTCCCAACTCGCAATCCTTTCACGCCGACCGAAACGCCCACTCCACCCTTGGAAAAATTGAAGCGAAACGGGCCTGCCGATACCGATTTACGAATGTAGAATGGCAAATGTGCCCCCACCCCAAGTCGCTCTCGTCTCCCAAACTGCCATAAGAGAGAGTGTGTGGCCGACTATCGTGCAAGATGTTGTATCAGGCAAGCGTGCAATCGATAGGGGTGGTAATATGTGCCTTGGAAATCGGCAGAATTGCCTTGTGACAGACTTGAAGATGGTGGAGGGGACCTACTGCGCTAGCTCATTGAGAGGTGTCTTATCACCCCTTTGGAATCGTGCGTGCGGTCTACCGTCTCAGCTCATCGCTCACTAAGTTCGCGTGATAGTGCGAGGGCGGCTCAGATCTATCCTTGAGGCTTTTGCCGATCTCGCGAGGCCCGCTCGGACAGGGTTCTGTCGTAGCTCTGCTTGACAATAGTGGCCAGGGTCTGGAGATCGTACGGCTTGACCACTAGGTGCGTCGGCTCTGGCTTCGGTCCGGAAAGAAGCTTCTCCGGGTAAGCCGTGATGAAGATCACTGATGCATCCGAGAAGGACACGATCCGGTTCGCGGCGCCGAGGCCGGAACTTCCATCGGCAAGTACGATCTCCGCGGTTATCAGGTCGGGTTTCAAGCGTGCAGCGAGATCGACTGCGTCCTGTTCTGTTCGAGCAACGCCACCGACAAGAAATCCCTGCTGGTCAAGGAAGTGGGAAAGGTCTTCCGCAGTCCTCGGCTCGCTCTCGACCACCAGTGCTACAGGCCGAAGCTTCTGCAGGGCTGAGAGCTGCCTGCCCAGTTCCCTGTTTACGGAGGTCAGCTTTGCGATGTCAGATGCGCGCGCGCGGTTCTCATTCTCGATCCTGTCGAACTCTCCACGTTCCACTTTTGGTGAGGAAGGCATTCTGCCCAGCGCTTCAGGCAACTCCTTCTCCCAGCGCCTCCGCTTGCGGTCGAAGTGGTCGTTGTCATGCCCTTCAATGCTCACGACCTCCAGGACTGTTTTGCGCACGGCTTGCAGCATTTCGGCATTCGTAATTTCCCAACCCTGCCGAAGGCCGAGGGTTCTGGTCACTTCGCTGAAGGCTACAGGAGGGACAACGATGGGCAACGGTGTCAAGGACTTCACCCAGGTCGCTCCGACTTCCATCAGACAGAAGGCGCTGTCCATGTAGGACGGTGTCATGAGCAGGATGACCAATTTGGGTTCCTGGATCTGATCCCGCATGTCGACGTTGAAGTCGTGGGTCAGCGGAACTCCGTAACCCGGCAGGCTGGAGCAGAAGATCGATCTCGGCGGTACGCCGATGGCATCGACGAGCAGATCAACCACCATTTCCGCAAGATGTCGGTCGGCTACAGCGTGGCTGACGAATATGTCCCGCATCAATTGGTTCCCAAGGACTCCGAGTGCGCTATCAGAGGCAAGAAGCGCGGAGGTTTCAAGTCTAATCGATAATCCTAGCAAACTGACGGGCAGATCACCGCGGCCGTAGACCACGCCGGCGATGCGCTGCAATCCGGCCGGCCGGCGCCGGTCGCTGCCGTGGAACTTGTCACAGCCATGCATTCCGTGCGGCCGGATGCCTAGCCGCTCGCCTATATGCTGGCCGATCTGCTGATCGCCGCGCTGCTGAAATGGAGTTTTGCCGTGCCGGTGCTGATGGCCGAGCGCTACGGGTCGGCCTTCAATACGCACCGGGGCAGGGGCCGCGTGCGCCCGGGGGATCCGGCCTTTGCCCGAGCCCTCTGCCTTGCCTTGGTCGAGGAAGCAAGCGCGGCCTAGCGCACCGCCTTTGACATCGCCCGCCGCGCCGAGACGCTAGGCGCCGCGGCGTCAAAGGTTCGCACGAAGGGCGCCGGCGCTATCCGACTTCGAGGCCATGGTGCTGATGGCCATGCGTATTTCCAGCCGATCACCCGCGGCGACCTGTCGAAAATCTTCGGCAAGGAGGTCAGCCGCGATACGATACCCAGCCTGCGCCATGCCAACTTCTTCGCCTCCGGTCCACGCAGCCCGACGTCGGGCACTCTATGCACCTATGTCACGACGAAGCACTTCCTGTCGGCCTTCGGCATGCAGACGTTGCGCCATCTGCCAGATGTCGAGGCATTGAAGGATGCGGGGTTGCTCAGCCGGCAGGGCCTTCATACCGAGCAACTCCCTAGCGAGGTCGGCGACGAGGAAGCGCAGTAAAAGCTGCCTCCGCGAAAACGACTTGCGGTTATCCTTCGGAGGAGTGGTCCTTCCTAAATGTGTTGATCCGAATGCCGCCGAAGATCGCTGGCGCGAATGAAGATATAAGGCGTCGTTCAACTAGCCAGGTGGCGAGGGCCTCATTCACTGGATTGCTGTCGATCTTCGGATATCTTCCATACTCGGCGATGTCGCGATAGGGAGAAGGAAAATTCTGTAGAATTTCGCGCACCTCTGTCGTTGAAAGCACGCTGTGCAACTTGTTGAGAAGCGAGATTTGCAGTTCTTCCGGGCGAGAGTTCAGAATGATCGCTCGAACATATTCCGGTTTATTGTCCTTCGCTTCAATTACTGAACGATCAAGAATCGGCCCGATGGCCGACGCAAGAGACGGGCTGCTGACGATGAGGTCGGGTTCAATGTCTGCAACCACGATCATCTTTTGCGGGTCGCTAATCCCGGAGTTCAGCAACCTCTCGCGGATCGCGATGTCGATGGGGATCTCGGTGCGTTTTGCGAGGTAGTCCCCGAAGTTGTGCTCTATGAAAAGCGCCTTCAGACCCTCGTCCTCAATCTCGCCGACGTTTTCAGCGGAGAATTCGACTTTGCGCTCTCTGATCAGAATCTCGATTTTTGTCGCTCCAACTTTTTGAAGAGCTTTGAACGGTCTCGGTAGCTTCCTGACGTATGAGCGATAGGCGTCGTCTGGCAATACGTCGTTCGCGATGAGGTACTTCCGTAGAGGGTAGGCGGCGTCGCCATCAGGAACAGTGTTTTGAGACAGCTCGGCTCTCACGTCGTGATCTTGGAGGTAGGCCATCAGCACCTCGGGTTTGTAGCCCTTGCCGGAAAGGTAAGCCAAGCAGTTTTCCCAGGAGTTGACGATCTTCTTCTCGAGAAATAGCGCCGAATGAAACTCAGTTGGTACGCCGTCGAGAGAAGACAAAACGGCTGTCTGCATGGTGAGAAATGCCGCGCGTTGCTCCACTGCCACGTCATCTCGATTCAGCACCTCAAATATAGCTGAGGCATCTTCTCCCGTGTTTCTTTCGAGCTTGAGCAGGACGTTGCGGATATAAATCTCGAAGGCGGAATCAAGCCGCTTCAAAAGCGGAGCGTAAGCGGCTTCACGCAGACAGGAAAAGTTTCGGCTTCTTAGATCGTCGAGCTTCGGGTACCTGACCACTTGCTCCATGATCTGTGCGACGTTGCCGACAGTGATCCGATAAAGTCCCCCCGATGCCACGTGCTCAAGTACGCTTTTAAATCCAACGAGGGTTGAGATGTCCTCGATTTGAACCCCAAGAGCGCTTAGAATGTCTAGGTCGAACGAGATGCCTTCGTCGAGAATCCTACTCAGCTGCTGCGCAACGAACCGTGCCATAGCGACGCTACCAGGGGATCCCTTCGTCAGCGCGCCGTTTGGTGCGTATGCAAGAATTCGGGCCGCGTGCGAAACCGCCGAGGCTCCCTTCAAGGCGAGAACAGGGAAAGCGGGTGATTTGCGGATCAGCCTCGCGGTCAGCTCATCTACATGCGCCCCGCGCTCGTAGTAGCTTGAAAAGAAGTCTTCGCACCCCGGAACGTCAGTCAGAATAAACTCTATGGCGCTATTGGCTTGGGACGAATATTCTTCGGCGTTTTCCATGAGGAAATCGATCAAGAAGCGGTTGAGTACGTAGGTCCGTCCGAAGTCCTCCTCGCGCATCGAGGCAATAACTTCAGGGATATTGTCTAGCTGGAAATCAGGATCGGGTGTTGTGAAACTGCGGATCTGTATTAGGAACTTATTATCGTTGAGCGACAGTCGACCACCATGAAACAGGGAAGTGTACTGATAATAAGTGTCATCGAGATAACCTTCCAAGATTAGGAATTTCAGGAGGTCACGGCTTTCACCGACGTCGGCGAAGACCTGATCGATTAGAGCAGCATTGTCTCTTACAACTTCGTTGAACTTCCGGGTTCGCAATGAGGCGAGACGGGCCTTTAGTTCCTGAGACCTCTTTGCCGCCGCCTCCCTGTAATCCGAAGACTTCTGCTCGATTAGCGATTTACGGTGCGCGAAGGTCCGGGTCGAGTCGACTTTGGCCTCAACCCCACGAAGCTCGATATCCGTTCTATAACCATTCACGTTCCGCGCTTTAATTGAACCGGACGAGAGAATCGCCTCAAAGTCGGGATCACGCGAGAGCTGAAGCAATGCGATTTGGCCGCTTGGGGTCTCAAAATGCGTATATTGAATCGGAACGAGTTCGATTATTGCCAGAGCGTAGATCCCATGCAGCTCATTGATGTCCCTGATGGAATGGTCATCGCTACGAGCGAGCTCAGCTTGTATTGCGCCAAGCTCAGAACGGATTTTCTCCGCCGCACTCTCCACGAATTCGTCATATCGCTTTAGGACGTTCGAGAGCGCACCTTCCTGTCGATGCAGCGCGGCAAAGTCCTTGGGTATCACGTTTTTGTAGATGAGAATTGCAAGGAGCTTGTTCGGGTCTAGCGCTCCATCTCCCTCAGCCCGTAAGTTTGACGCGTAGATCGTGTACTCATTGAAAATATTTCCGATAAGTCTCAGATCAGCGAGGTATCGTGATACTTCGCGAATGAAGCGTCTGTCGAGCCGCGCATCGAGATCGATTCGCTGGGAATGTTCCAGCACCTTGTCGATTGAGTTGGAGTGGTTGATTATCGGTATAACGGGAACGATGAACTCGAAAAACTTGGTCCTGTCTGTGTTGAGGAATATGTCGTCACGTAAAGCATAGAGAAACCGAATCCGACGGTGTACGTCTGCGTTCTCGTTCACAAGCGCGTTGATTTCTCTCAAGGTGACGAAAATGTCTGGTGTATCAAACCGGTCGAGATCTTCTATCACCACGAGATCGTAGTCCGTAGACTGAAAGAAATAGATGATTTCATCAAGATGCTTATTGAGGATCGAGCCTTCGTCGGCGGCATTTGGCGCTATCTCAATGTCCTTGAGCGAGATGCTTTTCAGCGAGAGACCAAGACTTTTGAGATAAATGCTGTGAACTGCGCGCCAGAAAAATGCCGATGCGAGTATAAACGCGGAAATATTGAACCAGTTCGACCAATCAAACGGCTTGAAGAATTTTGCTGATAGAATATCAGCTTGGCTGGTGACAACATGTAAGGCGGCGGCAATCCCGAGGCAGGCAGCCAGGGAGCTTATCGGTGACCATTTGCTTGGGGCTTGAATGCGCTTAAAGCGGGACAGCGGCAACTTGTCGGAGTCTGCCCCATAAAGGATCTGTTGGAGAATACTCCTTTCAATCTCTTGTTTGCTAACCTTCACTCCAGGTACTTCGCCTTCCGGGATGAATGAGGCTAGCGAAAGCTTGAGATGTCTCCTCGGGTATGTGAGCAGAAACGATTTTATGACGCTGCTTTTGCCCGAGCCGTAAGGCCCGGTAAGCGCGATGTTGAACACCTCCTCGTTGTTCGTTGCGAACGTCAATGCCCGACGATAGATTCCGCTTTCGTCCGCGTTGCTGGTTGGCGCAAGATCAACGAATCCGGTCTCGTGTGATTGCGGATCGGACTTCCGGGAAAAGAAATTCCAGATCAAAGAAAATGGGTTCAAAGCGTTACGTCCGTTGCTCATTCCGGAATGTCAAAGCTCGCGAGTGCAGCAGCTATTTTGGGACGTTATATATTTTTCACATGGTTGCAACTTATCGGTAAGTCGTGCCCTTCCGATATCCCGCATAGTTTGAGCACTGGGATATGTCCAGCGACGCGGCACGTCGTCATATCAGCGGAGATCCACCTCACCGACAGATCTCGCTCATGCGCGGCGAGACCAAATATTTGGTCCGAATTTTTTCCTTGGCAGGTTGGAATGCGGCGCTACTGTTCAGGCCAATGGGAGGACCAAAATGCATCAACTCGGACATCACCCCGGTACCGTCTGGCAACGTAGCGATCTCCAAATGCACACGCCCCGAGATGGGAAATGGATCGGGAATGAGATTGAATCCGACGATACAGCAGAGCTTCTATCAATGCGCTCAGCGTGGGCGAGAAAGCTGATCGAACACTGCCTTAGTGCAGAGCCCCCGGTCACCGCGATTGCCATCACGGATCATCACGACTACTGCATTGCCGAGGTGGTCCGTCTTGAGGCCCAGGGTTCTGGACTGACTGTTTATGTGGGCGTCGAGGTAACGTGCAGCGATAACGCACAATGCCTAATCGTGTTTGACCCTGCCACGAGTACAGACATAATCGGAAAGGTTCTGGCTGCTCTGCCCGGTGTCCCTCCCCATGCGGACCATCATTCTCGCGGCCCATCAATAGCTCACGCAAATCTCAGCGTCGCTCAACTGGCCGAAATGCTCGAGAAGAATCCGCTGTTTCAAGGTCAGTATCTGTTGCTCCCTCATTTTGGCGATGGGAATGCGCACAAGACGCTTAACGTCCCCAGCACTGGACCCCGATTTGCGGCTCTGACATGCGAGGGTGTATATGTCGAAAAGCCCTACTCCGATCTGGAATCCGGAACCCTAGAAAAGCTCAAGGGAGCTGTCGCTGAGTGGGGAAGACGTCGGCGCGGCGTGGTCGTCACAGGCGACAACAGGAATGACAACTTTGAGCGCGTGGCTGCTCATCCTTGCTGGCTCAAGTTAGGGGAACCAACGATCGAAGCCCTTCGGCAGGCCCTGTTGGCCGACGAAGCGCGGATTGCTTACGCACTGCCTCGGGAGCCGTCCGAGCGCATCATCGCATTGCGTGTTCAATCCGCACTCACCGGAGAAGCTCCGCTTGATATCACTTTCAATGCAGGCTTCAACGCGCTTGTTGGCGGACGTGGCACGGGAAAAAGCGCTATTCTTGAATATCTCAGGTTTGGACTTGCGCGGACAGATGCTGACATTCCTCGTGCTGACGGGGGCACTGAGAACAGCCGAGGCGATGCGCTGATCTCGCAGACTTTAATTGGCGGGTTTGTCGAAATCGAGCTGGAACGCGAGGGTGTTGCGGAGACATGGCGACGGGAGCTAACCACCCGAGACTTTATCCAATGCACTGACAAACAGGGCGTGATTACACGGCTGACTCTTGACGCGGCAAGGGAGCGATTCCGAGCCCGAGCATTTCGCCAGAAGGGATTGTCGTCGCTCACCACTGATCAGGCGAATGCATCAGATCAGGTTACCGGAATAGCAGCGGCAGAAGCGCTAGCACGCAGGCGCGAGGTTGATCGATCAATAGGAAATGCGAAAAGGACGGTTGCCACCGCTCTTCAGCAGCTTGTCTCCCATTGGCAAGCGACTCTCGAAATAAATCAGGCCGCAGCAAGAGTTGCCGACCTAGCCCAGCGAGTTCAATCGCTGAACACGCTGCTCGCTCAAGGCGGAGTGTCGGACGAGCACCTGCATGTCATTGAGACGGCAGGTATCCATGCGAGGGTAAATGGGTTTTTGGAGACAGTGTCTGATGCGCTTTTGTCAGAACAACAGGACATTCCAAGCAGCTCGCGCCTGGAAGTGACAATTCCTGAAACAATCTCTGAAGTGGAGTTCCCTCACATCCATAGTCTCGCGAAGGCTGTAGACAAAACCAAGGCTGAAATTGCAGCCGCTTACGACACTGCGCGGAAATCACTGGAGGAGCTGCGGACGGCCCTACACGTCGTGAGGGATCAGCAAGATGGACTGGACGTCCAGCTGGCAACACGGCTCTTGGACGCGAACGAAGCGCAGACTTCCCACCGGACGCTCATTGATGACAGCAAGCGTTTGGGCATTGAACTAGGGGAGGCTGAACAGGGACTGAGACGGGCTACCGCTAGGACACAGGATACGAAGGCCTATGAAGTTGCGTTTAGGAAGGCGCAGTTGGATATCATTGAGTTGCTGAACAACCGCCGCCAAGTGCTGGCCGATGCTGCGGGGCAGGTGGCAGGAAAGTCGAGCGGCCTATTAAAGGCAAGGCTTGGGAAGGATAAAGCCCCGACAGAGTATGTGAGCGCCCTGCGTCGCCTCACGGAAGGCGCATACATTTCGGACGCTGAGCAGAAATGCAGCGACTGGGTTAAAGCTGCACTTGCGGCTGACGAGCTCGCTTGGACAAAGATCAGCGCCGAGCTTCTGGCTATTTACAGTCTAAAGATTGCTGCAGGTTCACCGACGGAGCCCGGGAACGACATTGTAACCCGCCTGCGCAATGTGTTTTTCAGCGGCGCGGGGGTGACGGACAGACAGGCAGGCCGTATCTATCTCAATCTCTCGGACAGTACATTGGCGGATGTCATTTCAGCGGTTCCGCAGGACCGCATTGTTATGACCTATGTTGACGAGAGTGGACGGGAGATGCCCTTTGGGCAGGCTTCGCCGGGACAGCAAGCGTCAGCGCTTCTGGAACTTCTGCTTCGACAATCGGCTGGAACGCTCGTTATTGATCAGCCGGAAGACGATTTGGACAACAGGGTGATCATGAAGATCGTTTCGTTGGTCCGGTCATCAAAATCCAACCGGCAGCTGGTCTTCACGACCCATAACCCGAATATCGTTGTGAACGGGGACGCAGATAAAGTCATAGCGTTGAAAACGCGGGAGGCACAGGCCGGAGGCAAGTATGATGGCCCTGTGGTTAGCCTGCAGGTGGACGGCGCTATCGAAACCGCAGAGATCAGGAAATACATTACCCATCTGATCGAAGGTGGCCGCGAAGCGTTCGATCTTCGCAGCCGTAAATATGGATATGAGGCTGAAAGGTAGGGTGAGTGTTGAATATCGCCGGGATTTGACCCGGTTTGTTGGGTTATCGTAACCCACGCGTAGCTATAAAATTGCTTTTAATTCCAAACTTTTGAGTCGCTTCAGCAGGGGCAAGGCCAGTTGAAAAACCGGGTCAAATCCGACCGATCTTCAACAATGGGTGCTCCCGGCGCCCCTCTTTTCTATTGATTGGACTAGTGCTGACTCGACCTCTTGAAAGGAAGACTATGCCTGCCTTCAGGCTCAAACCTACCGTGCTCTCTGAGCGACATCGAGGGCTCAAAAAAAATGCATCACCGCGCGAAGTGACGACGATTCAATAAGATCGCAGAACCAGTGTAGGGATCGACGGTTCGAGTCCTTTCAAGAGCACATTGTGATCTTTGCACGAGCTATGACGGGATATCAGCATCGAGAGTGTCAGAATCTTGCTGCCGCTATCGGTCTTGAAGTCAGCCGGATTGCATCCGCCATGTAGTTGCAAAGCCGATTATTTGAGTTGGTACTCCGGGTTAGAGCGATATCCAGAGCTCGATCAAGGGAAGTTCTTCGGTTTGTGCAAGCACCTCAACTTTGCGATCGAAGGGACGCGCCGGGTTTCTATTCGCGGGGCCGTCGAAGTCAGTAGGCTTGGATTTCCGAAGCCATCTCCCTAGACCCTGCCGACTTCGTCGGATTTCACCCCGAGGGCGTTCGCCAAAGCCTCCTTTCCCGTGTCAGGCATCATCTTGAGCCCGAACTGGATGCCATCCTGCCACGCCGGGCCGCGATCCCATGCTTCATTATAGGCATCGGCAAGCAGATAGCCTTGCTTCGTCGTTTGTAGCGCCTCACAGAGCAGCGAGGCTTGCAGGAGGTCCTTGTCCCGCTTCGCACGTCCGAGGCCATCGCTGCGCCGTCTTGAGGCCACGATGAGCTTATGTACAGCGTACCTTTCGGGAGCAGGAACGTGCACGCTCACGCCCTCCCTATGCAGCAGCACGGTCCTGACAGGCTCGTAGATGAGGTAATCCAAGAACCGGAGGTTCTCCGCCGACGCGCCACCGAGGGCAGGCATGGGGGAGGGCTTGCCCGTGTGTTCGTCCGATCCCCGGTTACCTGTCAGGAACTCGACGCGGTAGGCGACTGAGTTTATAAAGGCGGCCACCTTTGCCTTGTCGGCTTGGTGCGGGACCGCCCGGAATGTCGAATCGACCGATTGCAGGACTTCGAGGATCGGCGGAAGGCTGTCCTCGACACCCGCTGAGATCGCGAAGTCCTGCGCAAAGTCCGCATCGCCCGTCTGGATGGCGGTATTAGGGAGTCGGACGCCGAGCAGGCCCGAATAGCAGCTAAAGGCCACAGAGCCGATCAGGACCGCACGGAGACGGAAGAGGCCAGCGTCCGCGAGGGCTTTCGTAACCTCGCCCGCAAAACGATCAGGGGAGGCCATGCCGCCGCTACGGAGGAGCATACCGACGAGCCGCCGACGCTCGCGGATGTCATCCTTGACTTCCTTGTGGGCTTTCACTCGAGCGGAGATGTCGGCATCATCCTCGGGGCCGACATAACTGCGCTTGTCCTTGCCTCCGGGAGTGGGGAGATCGAAATACCAATAATTGCGGCCCTTGACCGGGACTGTCACGAAACGTCCCATAAGGGGAAAGTCGGCTTGGAACTGAGCGTCGAATGTTCGCTGCGCGAGTTCCGCGAACGCCGTGCGATAAATCAGGTCGACTTGTTTCATCGCCCACGCC
This sequence comes from Shinella sp. CPCC 101442, assembly GCF_024704725.1. Classification (GTDB taxonomy): domain Bacteria; phylum Pseudomonadota; class Alphaproteobacteria; order Rhizobiales; family Rhizobiaceae; genus Shinella. Next base: position 148,658 of record NZ_JALIQS010000008.1, read on the forward strand.
TTCCGTTATAATGAATGGGAGAAAACATTATAACTCGCTCGCTCTTTGTCAATCGATTACTCAAAATTCCCGGCAAAAGTTGCCGTTATAATGTTTCGGCGACAAAATTATAACGGCATGAGAACGTGGCCTTCCCAGTGGCCGGTTAAATGGAAGGCGTTCAACGGGTCGACAGTTCGATTCCTTTCAAGGCGAGCTGACCTTCAATATTTCTGCTTTCGAACAATTTTGTTGCCGCGAGGGCCGCTGATGGTCGGTGTTCTATCCCGGTTCTCAAAAACAAGGCTTCGCCACCGTTCAACGCGGTCGGCGGCCAAAGTGCCGCTTTTGACAGAAGCCTGAACTGCGCAGCCCGGTTCATGCACATGGGTACAATCTCGAAATCGGCAAAGCGGCGCCAGTTCCACGATGTCGGCATAAAGCGTGTCGATGCCATCGGTGACATCGCTGACGTAGAGCGTCCTAATTCCTGGCGTATCGATAACCCAACCGCCACCGGGAATGGCATGCAGGGATCGCGCGGTCGTGGTGTGACGGCCTTGCGCATCATGTTCGCGAATACTGCCGGTTTTCTGCTCCGAGCCATAGGCAGGACCGGTCAGCGTGTTCACCAGCGTCGACTTTCCGACCCCGGATGATCCAACAAGGGCGATCGTTTGGCCAGCACCGCACCAGCGACGCAGAAGAAGGCTTACATCGGTGGAGCGTCCATTCAGTGCAATGACAGGCAGGTCACGCTGTAGAGCCTCGGCCTGCGTCTGGAAAAGGCCAACGTCGTCAGCGGTGTCAGCCTTTGTCAGCACGACGACCGGGTTGCTTCCTGCCTGGTTGGCCATGACGAGATAACGTTCCAGCCGGTCAGTGTTGAAATCGGCATTGCACGATGTCACGATCAACAGTGTATCGACGTTGGCAGCAACGAGTTGCTGGCCACGTCCGACCTCCGGACGTCTCTGAAAAACGGTTTTTCGATCGAACCGGCGAACAAACATGTCAGACGACGGATCGGCTAGTACCCAGTCGCCTACCGCAAAATCCGCCGTGTTGGCATTGGCTGAAAGTTCCAGCTCGACTGGCCCTGCAACACCGATTGCCTCGATGCGTGCCCGGTGGACTGATGCGACACGCCGTGGCACGAGGCCTTCCTCGGCAGGCTTGATCTGATCTGCGAAGAAATCAGACCAACCAAGCAACTCCAGGGATGTGGGAAGAGGTGCGTTTGTCAAATTCCGCTTCGCATTCACTGAGGGAGCTTACTGATGGTTTTCACAGGCCTTCTACCTAGCCGCAGTGCCGTTCTCGCTTTGGCAAAGAGTTCGCGTAAGCAGCAGCCTCGCCGGAATAGGGGAAAGGCTCCCCCAAGTGACTGTCGCCGTCGGAAACCTGGAAGGCAGGCCCATCGATCTCGATGATCTTATACCCATTCACGTATTCAAACTTTTGCGTTTTCCAACCCATAAATGCTCTCCAGCTTCGGTCCAATGTTTCCAAACCTGAAGATGATGTCCGACTGTCATTCTCAGCATGCTATTGCTCTAACATGTATTCGCACAAAAGACGAATTCGTCGCCGCCGGTTCGGTCCCGCTCAAGGCGGAGGCGACTAACGCATTTCGGCGTGTCGCCAATGAACTAGAATAGGTCACCCGCTTCGTACACGGCGGCGTGGTACGCTTGGTCCCGGCGATGAATTTGCCCACGGCGGCGGCGGGCCGGATTCACGCGACAGGCCAAAGCCGATCGTTCCGCGGGACATGTTCACGCCCGATCTTCATATCGATACGTTGAAGGTGAAGAGCCGGAATCTTCACTGAAAAATGCTCAAACCGGGCGTGTCGAGGGAGTGCATGCAGCTCAAAAACCGCTTTGATCCTCAGGCGTAGAGACTTGGGATGCGGCGGCAATAGTTTTCGGCGTTGGCTTCGGAAAAGGGTGAGCTGGAACTGGAAGCGAAGCGAGGCGCGCCTCTGTCTCCGGCGAAACGTGACAGCGCAGACCTGAGACTGGCCCGATGCCATACCGGGCAAAGTAAGGCCTTATGAGGTCGTAGCCACATGAGGTCGTAGCCACGCTGGTCGCCTGACTGAAAGTGACGGAAAATCCAGTAGGCGATCAAATCCGCCATCTGAATCAGGCGCGATGCCTTCGAACCCAGAAAAAGCGGGACTTCAGCAAAGTTGCGAAGTTGGCCGTTGGCATGCCCCACGTGCTTAAACACATGAGAGAGGGTTTGGATTTTCTCCTCATAGTTGCTCTTGTCAAGGATGACCAAGCCGCGCTGGGGGTTCTTTTTCTTATAAAGCGTCTTCAGATAGTCATCAAAACACGAAGCCACCTCTTCGAAGCTCCGAGCCAGAATATCGTTCGGAGAGAAGAGCTTCTTTTCTATGACGCAGGCATAGACCTTCAACTGCAATTGCTTGTCTGCCAGTAGCGACAAGATATCGACGACGGCTTGAACTCTGTCGCTGGGAGGCACACCTTTCCAGGTACCGTTGCCCGAACGCATTGGGTTTCCATGGAACTCGATTTCTCGAGGATTGGTTGAGCTGAAGCGCGCCGCTACAGGATCTATCTGGGCTTCCAGCCAATGCGTTTGGCGCTCGAATATGCTAAAGCCTGCAAGGACAAAGAAGTCGGAGCTTGGATCATGCGAGTGACCAGACTCGTCGAGATATAGTAGATGCAACGAATCCCCCTGAAACGAAAAAGCGGACCGCATGCGGTCCGCTCCAATTCGGTAAGCCGAGTGAAACAATCGTTCAACGCACCGACGGATCAGCGCTCTCGACTATGCTCAATATATATCGGTTACGCGTCGGCTTTTCAAGAGGCGGCTCCGCATGGCTCACAATCGCGAACGTCCAGCATTCGCGGCCTCAGGTCGTCTGTGTACCGCCTCCTGCAGTTATGGGCATCGACTCTGACCTGATGACCGGAGCGAAAAGAAGGCAGCATCAGGTATCGTTTACGCTTGAGGTCATGCCGCTTTTGCCGGCCAGCGCCTGAACAGTGCGCTTGCGTTGACGCCGCCAAATCCAAAGCCATTGGTGATCGCGTAATCCAGGGCGACGGGCAGCGCTTGGTTTGCGACGAAGGCTATGCCGTCACCTGCGGGATCGGGGGCATTGAGATTCAACGTTGGTGGCGCGATCTGGTCCTGGAGTGCCATGATCGTGAAGATGGCCTCGAGCCCACCGGCGGCGCCCAAAAGATGGCCGGTCGCTGATTTCGTACCGCTGACAGCGAGATCAGATCGCGTCCCGAATACAGTCTTGATTGCTTCTATCTCGCCGCGGTCCCCGACAGAGGTGGAGGTCGCATGCGCATTAAGATGCCGGATCACATCGGGTGAGATGCCGGCCTGCTGGATGGCGATCTGCATCGCTCTCGCAGCGCCCGACCCGTCCTCAGGCCCGGACGTGATGTGATGGGCATCGGCCGTCGTGCCGTACCCAACAAGCTCCGCCAGAGGTTCGGCGCCGCGTGCAATCGCGTGGCTTAAGGCCTCTATCACCAAGACACCGGCACCTTCGCCCATCACGAAGCCGTCGCGCAGCATATCGAAAGGCCGTGAGGCAAGCTGTGGGGTGTCGTTAAATCCTGAAGAGAGAGACCTGGCCGCTGCGAACCCACCCAGGCTGACGGTGTTGATGCAGGCTTCGGTTCCGCCACAGACGGCGATGTCGGCCTCCCCAGCCCGGATCATGCGCGCTGCGTCGCCGATAGCTTGGACGCCAGCCGCGCATGCCGTAACCGGTGCGCCAAGCGGGCCCTTGAAGCCATGGCGGATCGATACCTCACCCGCCGCAAGATTGACAAGGAACGACGGGATGGTAAAGGGCGAAAGCCGGCGCGGCCCCTTATTGTCAACGGTCCTGACCGCTTCGGTTATCGCAGGAAATCCGCCAATCCCTGAAGCAATGATCGTCGCCGTCCGCAGGCGCTGTTCTTCGGAGCCGGGCTTCCAGCGCGCCTGCGCGATCGCCTGATCGGCCGCGGCGAGCGCGAACAGAATGAAGCGATCGACCCTTCGTTGATCCTTGGGCGCAAAGACGGTGTCGGGGTCGAACCCGGCTTCGGAGTCTTCCTCAATCGAGGGCACAGCACCACCCACCTTGGCGGGAAGGTCACCGACGACGTCATCCGACAGACGCTGGATACCTGATTTTCCCGAGACGAGCCTTGTCCAGGAGCTGGAAACAGTGGCACCGAGCGGACTAACCGCTCCCATGCCGGTAACGACGATGCGACGCATGATAACTCCAAACTGATGGATTGGTGGAGGAGGGAATGGCGCGCCCTAATCGTCGGTGATGGGGGCCACCCGACGGACTTCGTTTGTTGCCGCTTCGAGTACACGGTTGGACATGTCTTCATCAATCATGATCCGTGACAGCGTGACCGCGCCGACCAGAAGTGACAGAACAACCATCGCTTTCTCGTCGGCAGGAATTTCACCATCACCCGGCATCAATTCCTCCAGCACCTGCAGATGCGCTTTGATTCCGTCTTCGAACGGCGCACGGATCTCGGGGCTCTGGCGAGCGGCATCCGCGCCGAGCGCAACAAGAGGGCAGCCATCGCCCTTTTCTCCCCGATGGCCGGCGGACAGGTAAAACTCGACGACAGCCCGAAGAGGATCTGCGCTGGATGCAGCGACGGACGACCATCTGCGGGTGGCACTCTCCATGGCGCGCCTTGAAGCCAGCGCAGCAAGATCGTCTTTCGATTCGAACTGCTTGTAGAAGCCGCCCTGCGTGAGGCCGGCACCTTTCATCAAATCCTTCAGGCCAATGCCGTCAAAGCCACGTTCGCGAAAGAGCCGGCTAGCGGCATTGATAACGGCTTCCCGATTGGCTTCCGCCTGGACTCGGCTGACTCTCATCTCCGTCTCCCTTTAGATTTCGTTTGACATCTATATCTGTTTTAGAGTTAGAGTGCAATCTAATTCGAAATCATTGATCGTCAACAAGGGTCAGCGCATGAAAACGAAACTTCTCCTCTCGGCTGCGGTGCTGGCCAGCGTTGGCATTGCGGCGGCCGCCTTCGTCCTGTGGCCTGCCGAAAAAGTCGCAGCAGCCTCTGATCCCCGCAACGCCGCTCCTCTTGTCAGCATCGCCACGGCAAAAGACCCCGACACGCTCTCACGAAGCTTCACCGGCACCATCGCGGCACGGGTTCAAAGCGACCTTGGCTTCCGCGTCCCTGGCAAAATCGTCGCGCGGCTGGTTAAGACGGGCGACGAGGTACGCGTCGGGCAGCCCTTGATGCGGATTGACCAGACGGATCTGCGTCTCGCGTTGATCGCCAAGCGCAACGCGGTCGTGGCCGCACAGGCAACATTCTTGCAAGCCCAGAATGACGAGAAGCGTTTTTCCGCTCTCGTCAAAGCGTTGGCTGCGTCCACCCAGCAATATGAGCGCTCAAAGGCAGCGCTCGATACTGCCAAGGCACAGCTTGCGGCGCTTCAGGCCGAAGCGGAAGTGGCCGAAAACGAGGCGCAGTATGCGCTCCTGCTGGCCGATGCCGATGGGACGATCGTCGAGACGCTCGGCGAACCCGGGCAGGTCGTGGCGGCAGGGCAGACGGTTGTAAGGCTTGCCAAGGCAGGCGCGCGCGAAGCCTTGGTGTCGATGCCGGAAAATCAAAGGCCCGCCGCGGGCGCGTCCGCCGTGGCTACGCTCTATGGGCAAGCCACGGAAGAAAGAGCGCTCCTTCGGCAGATGTCAGCTGCCGCCGATCCGCAGACACGCACTTATGAAACGCGTTGGGTGCTGGAGGGCGCGGCTGGAGGCGCCGCGTTGGGCGCGACGGTGACGATCCGCATCTCAAACAACGATGCGCAATCGCATGCCCAAGTGCCTGTCGGCGCACTTCTGGACGACGGGACCCGCACCGGCGTCTGGGTGATCGACACAAAAGCGTCGAGTGTCCACTTCCGTGACGTAAAAATCGAGCGGCTGGGTGAAGAAAACGCGATCGTCTCCGGCGTGAAGAGCGGTGAAGCGGTCGTCGCACTCGGGGCGCATCTTCTGACCAACGGCGCAACCGTCCGAATTTTGAACGGTAAAGCAGAGGGGGCGAACTAATGATGCTGAATCTCTCGGCCCTTGCCGTCCGCGAGCGAGCTGTCACCCTGTTCTTCATCGTGCTTCTGGCTGCGGCCGGTATCTACGCCTTCGTTAAGCTGGGGCGCGCCGAGGATCCATCGTTCACCATCAAGACCTTGACCGTCACAGCCGTCTGGCCGGGCGCCACCGCTCGCGAGATGCAGGATCTCGTCGCCGAACCGCTCGAGAAACGCATTCAGGAACTCACCTGGTATGACCGCGTCGAAACGATGACGCGTCCGGGTTACGCCTACCTGACCGTGACCCTCAAAGACAGCACGCCGCCAAGCGCCGTTGAAGAGGAATTCTATCAGGCACGAAAGAAGCTGGGGGACGAGACGCGGAACCTTCCGCCCGGTGTGTTCGGGCCATTCGTCAACGACGAATACTCTGATGTCAGTTTCGGTCTTTACGCCCTGAAAGCCAAGGGTATGCCGATGCGCGACCTCGTGCGCCAGGCGGAAACGATCCGCCAGGACCTGCTGCACGTTCCCGGTATCAAGAAGATCAACATTCTCGGCGAACGGCCGGAGCAGATTTTTGTCGAGTTCTCCTTTTCTAAACTCGCGACGCTCGGCATTTCCGCGCAAGACATTGCATCCGCGCTTCAGAAGCAGAACACCGTCACCCCGGCAGGCTCGATCGACACACGCGGACCTCAGGTCTTCATTCGTTTCGACGGCGCCTACGACAATATCCAATCGATCGCCGATACCCCGATTGTCGCCGGCGGCCGTACCCTCAGGCTGTCGGATTTCGCCGAAATTCGCCGCGGCTACCAGGATCCGGCAACGTACATCATTCGCCATGAGGGCGAGCCGGCAATCATGCTGGGTGCCGTCATGCAGCAGGGTTGGAATGGTCTCGAACTGGGCAAAGCTCTTGAGGCGCGTTCCGCCGAAATCGCACAGAAACTGCCGCTCGGCATGACACTTGCGAAAGTCAGCGATCAGGCCGTCAACATCGATGCAGCGGTCGGCGAGTTCATGCTCAAGTTTGCCATGGCGCTTGGCGTCGTGCTCTTCGTGAGCCTTGTCGCTCTGGGCTGGCGCGTCGGCATCGTCGTGGCGCTCGCCGTCCCGCTGACGCTCGCCGTCGTCTTTCTCATCATGCTCGAGACGGGACGGTTCTTCGATCGCATCACGCTCGGAGCGCTGATCCTGGCACTCGGCCTGCTGGTCGACGATGCCATTATCGCGATCGAAGTGATGGTGGTGAAGATGGAAGAAGGCATGGACCGCATAAAGGCTGCAGCCTATGCTTGGAGCCATACCGCAGCACCTATGCTTTCAGGCACTCTTGTGACGATCGTCGGCCTGATGCCGGTAGGCTTTGCCAAATCCGCTGCGGGCGAATACGCTGGAAACATCTTCTGGGTGGTCGGCTTTGCCTTGATCGTATCCTGGATCGTCGCGGTGATCTTCACGCCCTATCTCGGTGTGAAAATGCTCCCCGACATCAAACCGGTCAGCGGTGGTCATGCGGCCATCTACGGGACGCCCAACTACGAGCGGCTGCGTTCGGCTATCAAGTTCGCCGTGCGCCACAAATTCGTGACCTGCTCCGTTGTCGTCATCGTCATGGCCATCTCCGTCGTTGGAATGGGCGGTGTAAAACAGCAGTTCTTTCCGACATCGGACCGTCCCGAGGTTTTGGTCGAAGTGCGTCTGCCGGAAGGCACGAGCATCGAAACCACGACGGCCACCGTAGCCAAGGTCGAACGCTGGCTCCAGGAGCAGCCCGAAACTAAGATCGTCACTAGCTATATCGGACAAGGTGCGCCGCGCTTCTTCTTTGCCATGTCACCCGAACTGCCGGATCCGGCCTTCGCCAAGATCGTCGCACTCACGCCGGATGCCGAAGGGCGTGAAGCGCTCAAGCATCGCCTGCGCGCCGCCATATCCGATGGTCTTGCGCCTGAAGCCTTCGTCCGTGTCACACAACTCGTCTTCGGACCGTTTACACCGTTTCCCGTCGAGTTCCGTGTGATGGGACCTGATCCGGACAAGCTTTATCAGATCTCTGAAGAAGCCATGTCTATCATGAAGACGGTTCCGGATGTCCGCCAGGTCAATCGTGACTGGGGCAATCGTACTCCCGTGCTGCGTTTCGTCCCGGATCAAGAACGCCTCAACCTTATCGGGCTTTCTCCGGCCGAGGCCGCACAGCAGCTGCAGCTTCTGTTGACAGGGGTTCCGATTACGCAGGTTCGCGAGAACATTCGCAACGTGCCTGTGGTTGCTCGCAGCGCCGGAGAAAACCGCCTCGATCCTTCGAGGCTTGCTGATTTCTCTCTCATGAGCAGGGACGGAAGGGCAATTCCGCTCGACCAGATCGGCCACTCCGAAATTCGCTTTGAGGAGCCGATCATGAAGCGTCGTGATCGCACACCGGTCATCACCGTCCGGTCGGATATAAACGAAGCGACGCAGCCGCCTGAGGTCTCTCAAGCGGTGATGGAGGCCCTGCAGCCGCTGATCGCATCGCTGCCTTTCGGCTATCGCATCGAAATGGGCGGCAACATCGAAGAATCACTCAAGGCGAACGTTGCACTTGTCCAGGTGTTTCCGCTGATGATCGCCGCGATGCTGATTGTTATCATCCTTCAGGTGCGCAGCCTCTCTACAATGACCATGGTGATGCTCACGGCACCGCTCGGCCTCGCCGGTGTTGTGCCGGCTTTGCTCCTCTTCAATCAGCCATTCGGCTTCAATGCCATTCTCGGATTGATCGGACTTGCCGGTATCCTCATGCGCAACACCCTAATTCTGACCGAGCAGATCAAAGAAAACCAGGCGGCCGGTCTCGACGACTATCACGCAGTAATCGAAGCGACAGTTCAAAGGACAAGGCCCGTTATCCTGACCGCACTTGCAGCTGTCCTCGCCTTCATCCCGCTGACGCACTCGGTCTTCTGGGGGTCCATGGCCTACACGCTGATCGGCGGTACTGCCGTCGGCACGCTGATGATCCTGCTGTTCCTCCCTGCGCTCTATGCGGCCTGGTTCAGGATCAAGCCGACGGAAGACATAGCGCATCCGGTCCATGCGAACGACGAGCCGGAACTGCCACTGAAAATGGCGGCGGAGTGATGCCGATGATTTTGGATACAAGTTCCGCTGCAAGGTCTCTCCGAAGGGCGACTGATGAGCGGTTGCTGGAGACGGAAACGTCCGTCTCCGACCGGGAACGTATCGTGGATGTTGGCGAAAGGCTCATTCGCCATTTCGGTCATCGCAAGACGACGGTGGCCGACATCGCCTCGGATCTGCGAACAAGCCGAGCCAACCTCTACCGCTTCTTCCCGACGAAGGACGCAATCGATCAGGATGTGTGCGCTCGGGTGGTCGACAGGGCACTCGAAGCCGTGCGTGTGGTCGCGACCGGTGAGGAAACAGCAGTTGCCCGTCTCGCCACGTTGGTCGAACAACTGCACCGGCAAACAGTGGTACGGGCGAAGTGTTTGATCCCGGATTTTGATGGTGCAATGCTTTCGCCTGAATGGAGGGATGCGCTATGGGCCAGATTCACCACGGGAGCGCCACGACGACAGCGGCGGTCCGTCGAGCGATACAACATAGTCAAGAGAGTCTGAGGGCTCTGGCGCAGCGCTACGGGATCAACCAGAAGACTGTCGCGAAGTGGAAGAAGCGCACTTCGGTCGCCGATCTGCCGACCGGGCTAACTGAACCGAAGTCGACGGTTCTGTCGGCCGAAGATGAAGCAATCACCGTCGCCTTCCGACGCCATACGCTGCTACCGCTCGATGACTGCCTCTACGCTTTACAGGCGAGGATGGCGCATTTGACGCGCTCGTCTCTGCATCGATGCCTTCAGCGTCACGGCATCAGTCGATTGACGGAGATCGAGGGCGACAAAGAGCCGAAGAAAAGGTTCAAGTCCTACCCTATCGGCTTCTTCCATATCGACATTGCCGAGGTTCAGACCGCAGAGGGCAAGCTCTACCTGTTCGTGGCCATTGATCGGACAAGCAAATTCGCGTCGTGCAACTGGTGGAGAGCGCTAACAGGGTGACAGCTTCGGCTTTCCTCGTTGCCCTGATCGCCACCGTTCCCCACAAAATTCACACGATCCTGACCGACAACGGCATCCAGTTCCGCTTTCCACCGCGCTACGCCAATGGCCCGACAGCCCGCTACATCACGCATATGTTCGCCATGCGCTGCCGGGAGAACGGCATCGAGCACCGCTTCACCAAGATCAATCATCCCTGGACCAATGGGCAGGTGGAACGGATGAACCGGACCATGAAGGACGCCACCGTCAAACGCTATTACTACGACAGCCGCGAACAGCTCGAACGCCACCTCCAGGACTTTATCTCAGCCTACAATTTCGGCAGGCGTCTGAAGACCCTGAAGGGGCTCACCCTATACGAGTTCATCTGCAGACGCTGGACTTCAGAGCAGGAGCGATTCATCCTCGATCCAATCCACCAAATGCCGGGACTGAACACCTAGTGGAGACTTCGTTGCAATACGGGCTCGGTGATGGACGAGCCTGGCCCGCATATCGGTGTTCAGCGGCGCTGAACGTTCCTGCCCTCCAGCAAGACGAGCCTCCGGAATAAAGCCGCGCGGTTCGGTCTCGATCCGATAGAGTTCAACGCAGGACGGCGGCGCTGTTGCCGACCTGCCCATGCACGACCTGGCTCTGGATCGAGGTCGTCGTGGGCATTGTCCCGCCTGTCACTTCGCGGCTCCCTCGCTGACGGTCAGGTCGGTGCGCGCGCGGCGCGGCAGACGACCGTTGAGGACGAGATAGGCAACGAGGCCGATCAGCAGTCCCCAGAACGCCCCGCCGATGCCGAGCAGTTTGATGTTGGCGGCCGACGCGAGGAAGGTGATGAGCGCTGCCTCGCGGGAGGTTGAGTCGGCCATGGCTCCGGCAAGGCTGCCGCCGATGGTGCCAAGGAGCGCGAGACCGGCGAGCGTGGTGATGAAGGTCGCCGGAAACGCCATGAAGACGGCGGCCAGTGTCACGCCGAACACACCGACCAGGACATAGAAGCAACCTGCCGCGATGCCGGCGATCCAACGCTTCGACGGGTCCTCATGCGCTTCCTTGCCCGTGGCGATCGCGGCCGTGATCGCCGCGATGTTGAAGGCATGGGAGCCGAATGGGGCCATGATGAGCGAGCCGAGCCCCGTCACGGTCACGATGGGATTGGCGCTGGTCTTGAACCCATCGTTCCGCAGGACCAGCATTCCCGGCATATATTGGCCGGTCAGCGTTATCAGAAACAGCGGCAGAGCGACCGAGAGGAGCGCGTTCAGCGAGAATGCCGGCATTGTGAAGACCGGCGCTGCAAATTCCAGCTTCAGGCCGGACAGACCAACGCGACCTTCCGTCAGCAGGAAGGCCAGCCCGAGAACCAGAATGCCGACCACGGCGTACCGGGCGGAGAACCGTTTCAACGCGACGTAGGCGACGATCAGCGAGCCGACCAGGAACGGATCGACGCTCGCACCGCCGAAGGCCCCGATGCCGAATTGCAGCAGAATGCCAGCCAGCAAGCCCGAGGCAATACCTGGCGGGATAAGGCGGATGACCCTCTCGAAATAGCCGGAAAGCCCAAGCGCGACGAAAGCCGCCGCCGAGATCATGTAGGCGCCGACCGCCTCTGCATAGGGCGTCGTCGCAAACGCGGTGACCAGAAACGCCGCCGCCGGCGTTGACCATGCCGTAATGATTGGTTCGCGATAGCGCATGCTCAGGAATAGTCCCGTCAATCCTACGCCGATAGAAACTGACCAGACCCAGGATGCCGTGAGTTCCGGGCTTAGCCCTGCGATCTTCGCCGCCTGAAAGACCAGAATGAAAGTGCCGCCATAGTTGACGATGACGGAGATCAGGCCCGCGATAACTGGGTGTGGCAGATCGTTGAGGCGGATGGGTGAACGCGAGGAACGGGACGACATAATCCTGAGAAGTCTCCAGTAGATAGGGTGCGCGGCAAACAAGGCGCATTGACATTTAGCCAGTTAATGGCCTGATGAGCCCATCCACTTTCCTCATTAGGTCCAGACCATTTGTTCAAGCATTCCCAACTCGAATCCGTGAAAGCATGGGTTGTCCATCCGGCCCATGCGGCGATGCCGCTTCACGCACGGATTCAGCGCGCGATCCGCCAACTGATCGTCGACGGCGCACTCGGGCCGGGCAAGCCGCTGCCGGCCTCACGCGCGCTCGCCAAATCGCTGGGGGTGTCGCGCGATACGATCGAAGCTTCCTATGCCCAGCTTCACGCCGAAGGCTTCATCGACCGCCGGGTCGGCAGCGGCAGCTTCGTTTCGGAGATCACAGAGTTCACGCCCGGTCGCCGTCTGACCCCGCGGGACACGCTCTTGCGCAACCATCCCCCCAACCTCAGCAAGCGGGGAGCCGCCATTTCCCGCAGCGGCGGCGTTCGCGAGGTGCTTTCACCGCGGCCGTTCGCCCATGGCGTGCCGGAAACGCGCACGTTTCCGCTTCAGCTCTGGGAACGTCTGGAACGGCAGGTTCGCAAAGAGGTAGGCGCGCAGACTCTGCTTCATGGCGATCCGCAGGGAACCGAGCCGCTTCGCCGCGCCATTGCCGACTATGTGAACCTCGAACGCGGCGCACGCGCCACGGCTGACCGGGTATTGGTGCTGACCAGTTCGCAGCAGGCCATGTCGCTGTGCGCGAACATGCTGCTCGATCCCGGGGATCGGATATTCATAGAAGATCCGGCCTATTATGGTGCGCGCAAGGCTTTCGATGCGGCGGGTCTGGACTGCGTTCCGATTCGTGTCGACCGACAGGGGCTCATCATCGAGCAGATCATGGCTGAGCCGCACATGGCTAAGGCGGTCTTCCTGACACCCTCCCATCAGTTCCCGACCGGCTCGACGCTGGCGCTGGATCGCCGCCTGGCGCTGATCGAATGGGCCGCACGGAATCGGGCGTGGATCATCGAAGACGACTATGACAGTGAATTCCATTACACAGGCAAGCCAATGGCCTGCGTGCAAGGTCTCGATCCGCACGACCGAACAATCTACATCGGCACCTTCAGCAAATCGCTCTTTCCGGGTTTGCGGATTGGCTACGTCGTGCTGCCGCCCCAACTCGTGAAGCCGATGACCGTTGCGCGCACGTTGCTGGATGGCCATACGGCCCCCATGGCGCAGCTGACGCTGGCCCGCTTCATGGAAGGCGGACATTTCGGCGCGTATGTTCGTGCCATGCGCGGCATCTATGCGCAGCGGCTTGACGTGCTGGTTTGTCTCGTCCGCAAGCATCTATCGAATTTTGTCGAGCCGCATGTTCCTGTTGGCGGGCTGCAAATGGCCTGTGTGTTGACCTGTGATCTCTCAGAGCGCATTACCATCGAAGCGGCACGACGGGTTGGGGTCGAGCTTCTCGGCTTGTCGGCGCTGCACGCTGCCGGCGATGCGAAGGCCGGCTTCCTGATGGGCTTTGCCCCCTACACACCTCTCGAAATCGAGGCGGCGGTCAAGAAGCTGGCGAATGCGCTTCGGGCAGTGATCAAACCATAAACTGGCCCGGTTCTGCTGCCGGCCCAATGGTCTGGCTGGCTTGTTAAAAGTGGAAGGGAACAGCAGATCAAGCGCATGATAGGGGCTGACGGACAATGCCGCGCGAAACCTGCGTGGAGAAGAACCAAGCGTTCAGCATTTGAGGGAGATCAGCAATGGGCATATCGAGAGCACCGCACGTGGTTCAAACGATCGAAAACTTAGGCGTAAGCGCAGTCGGTTTGTTGGTCGCCGATGATGCCGTTGCCGTTGCGATCGCCAATGAGAAGGCCCGCCAGTGCGATTCCATCGAAATGATCGTCTCGGAGAACTTCGTGAGCCAGGCGGTTCGATCTCATCGAAATCGGCCTCGCGGCGCGAGACTATCTGATGGGCAATCGGTTCACGGTGGCGGACGGGTCAGTTCTCAGTGGCAATCAACAATCAAGCTGACCAGGTAAGGTCGTATATTCTCTAGTACCCGCCTGGATGCGATGGGAGCGATGCGTAGCTCGCAGAATTCAGATATCTTTCGCTGGAAATGACGTGATGAAATGTCGTTTTTGGTCATGCTCATTCCGTTTCTCTCGGCGCCAATGCCGAGGGCGAGCGGGAATATGAGGCGAGCTTTAACAAAATATGTTCAAGGTAGGTTGGCGGTCTTTTGATCGCTGCTGCTTAGACCAAAAGATACAGATGGGGTGCTGAGCGATAGATGGACTTGCAATAGCTCATTTATGGCAATATCCATGAGCTATAGAAAGGCTGGCTATAGCTCATGAAATGGAACTGGCAGAATGCCGACTGGCCAAATTTCAGGTACGACGCTGTAAGTCTGGTACCGTTGGAGCAAAAATTCCTGCAGTCCGCCGGCGAGGTCATTGGTGCCGTTCGGCATTTCAACGAGGATGACAGCAACCAACTTCGCATTGAGTTGCTAAGCGACGAAGCGGTTAAGACCTCAGAGATCGAGGGTGAGTTTCTGGACCGCGTAAGTGTCCAGTCATCACTCCGCCGGCAGTTCGGGCTCGACGCCGATGATAGACAGGTTCGTCCCCAAGAGCGGGGGATCGCCGAGATGATGGCGGATGTCTATCGAAACTGGCAGGTGTCGCTGCAGCATGAGGGATTGTTCCACTGGCACTCAATGTTGATGGCCGGAAATCGATACATTGAAACGATTGGTGCTTACCGCAAGCATGAAGACGCCATGCAGATCGTGTCAGGTCGATTGGATAAGCCCACAATCCATTTCGAGGCTCCTCCGTCTCGTCAGGCTGCCATTGAGATGGAGACCTTCATCACATGGTTCAATCAATCCAGGCCAAGTGGACAGACGCCACTTCAAGCTTTGACGCGTGCAGCGGTAGGCCATCTTTACTTTGAAAGCATCCATCCGTTCGAGGATGGCAACGGTCGAATTGGGCGCGCGCTCGCCGAAAAATCCCTGGCACAAAACATTGGGCAACCAAGCCTCATTTCCCTCGCCTTTACGATCGAGAAGAGCCGGAAGTCCTACTATTCCGAGCTTGAGCGGCACCAACGCACGCTTGATATCACCGATTGGGTTATTTTCTTTTCAGAGACGATCCTGGATGCTCAACGCGCAACGCTTGAGCGCATAGATTTCTTCGTTCAGAAAGCAAAATTCTACGACCGTTTTAGAGATCGCCTGAACGAGCGGCAGGAAAAGGTGGTCGCGCGCATCTTCAAGGAAGGTACAGCAGGCTTCAAGGGCGGCCTAAGTGCAGAAAACTACATCTCGATCACAAACACATCACGCGCAACAGCGACACGCGATCTGCAGCAGCTCGTGGAGATTGGTGTCCTCATGCGTACGGGTGAACGTCGGCATACCCGTTACTCGCTGTCGTTGCAGAAATAAATCTGCTGCCAAAGCCATGAATTTCACTAACGTCATTATTTAGGTGAACGGCTGTTCGATTCCTCTCAAGAGCTTAATAATCACATGGCGGCGCGAAAATGGTTTGAGTTTCACTCTGGAGTTCGTCATGCAATTGCATTACTATATCCTTAGATGTGGAGATAGCTATGGCTGCAAACGCTCTTGTCCAAACACGCATTGATTCCGACGTTCGGGATCGTGCCTCCGCCGTGCTTGAGAGCATGGGACTTACGGTATCTGATGCGGTCCGTATTCTGCTTACCCGTACAGCCAACGAGGGTGCGCTGCCACTTGAACTCCTTTCGGGAAGCGAAGCGCACGATGCTTGGTTTCGCGCGAGAGTGCTCGAAGCGCTGAACGATACTCTACCAGATGTGTCCGATGAAGAAGTCGATTCGCATTTTGCGCAACGTCGAGCAGCGGCGCGCCGCAAATCTGGTGCATCCAAATCGTGAAGCTCACTTGGTCTGCGTTTGCATTATCGGATCGCGACGGCATTTTCACATATATCGAGGCGGTTAACCCTTCAGCCGCCATCTTGATTGACGAACGGATCGTGGGCGCCACTCGTCGCCTGATCGATTTTCCCGCGAGCGGGCGCGTTGGGAACCGGCGGCAGGATGATGACAGCAAGAATGGCAGAACAATTCGATATGTTTTCGGAAGAGGTTTCGCGCGACCGGGTGGTCAAGCGTGACATTTCCAAACACGCCAAGCCGGAACAACCTACCGTCTCCATGAGTGAAGAGGAGATGGTCCAGCATCTTTCACTGACGGGCCGCTACCGCATCCTCACGAAACTTGCGCCGCGGACGATTGCGCCATTCCCGCGTCCGGAATACCCGCTCAAGGGCGTCATTCTCGATACCGAGACCACCGGCCTTAATGCTCGCGAGGATGAGATCATCGAGATTGGCGTGATCGCTTTCACCTTCGATGGGACAGGAAGCATCGGTGACGTGACCGGCATCTATGGTGGACTGCAACAGCCGAGCGTTTCCATTCCCTCCGAAATCACCAGGCTCACCGGGATCACTGACGACATGGTCGCCGGGCAAACGATCGACATGGCGGCGCTAGAAGCGCTGATTGAACCGGCTGATCTGCTGATTGCCCACAATGCCGGTTTCGACCGGCCATTCTGCGAGGCGTTTTCTAATCTGTTCTCGGGTAAGGCCTGGGCTTGCTCCAACTCCGAGATCGCCTGGGCTTCCCGCGGATATGAAGGCACCAAGCTTGGATATTTGATCGGGCAAGCGGGATATTTTCATGAGGGTCATCGTGCGGTCGATGATTGTTTCGCTCTCTTGGAAGTTCTCGCCCGGCAAGATGATGGATCTTCGTTCTCCGCTTTTGCCGAACTCTATGAAGCAAGCCAGAGGTCGCGTGTCCGGATTTTTGCCGAGAACAGCCCCTTCGATATGAAGGACCACCTGAAGACGCGAGGCTATCGCTGGTCCAACGGCAGCGACGGCCGTCCCAAATCCTGGTGGATCGAGGTTGGGGAAGAAGCGCTCGATGATGAACTCCGCTATCTCAGGGTCGAAATCTACCGCTATCCAGACGCTGATCCACCCATCAAACGCCTCACCGCTTTCGACCGGTTCAGAGCCTTATAGCCCCCTTATCTCATCTCTGATTGGACCTATGCTTTGAGCGCATGGCCGACCTGAGGCCTTTTATCTTATCGATGAGCGTCCAAGAGCCTATATTCCAATCATCGAAACGACGTTGGAACCGAAGCAAGGTTGCTGGCGTCAAGAGACCTCACGAAAGGGGATCATCATGAACGTAGCACGCTCCTTCAATAACTGGCGCAAGTACCGTCAGACCGTTACCGAACTTGGCCGCATGAGCTCCCGCGAACTGCAGGATCTCGGCATCAATCGCGCCGACATCCACAGCGTTGCTCGCCAGTCGGTCGCTCGCTAAGCGACTTGTTCCTGCCCGTCCTGAATGACGCTACGCCCGCTGATGACGCGGGCGTTTTTGTGTCTGGCCACCTTAAAGAGGGGCCCGCGGCGTCTGGCCGACATGCCCGATCCTCAGATCGGTGCCAATGATGTTCTGGTTCGCATCGAGGCCACGGCGATCAACCTTCTCGATTCCAAGGTCCGCGACGGCGAATTTAAGCTGTTCCTACCCTATCGCCCGCCCTTCATTCTCGGTCACGATCTGGCCGGAACGGTCCTGCGCGTCGGCGCCAATGTCCGACAGTTCAAGGCAGGCGACAAGGTCTATGGCCGCCCGCGCGATCACAGGGCCGGCACCTTTGCAGAGATGATTGCGGTTAATGCCGCAGACCTCGCGCTGAAACCGGCCAACCTTTCCATGGAGCAGGCTGCATCGATCCCGCTGGTCGGACTGACCGCCTGGCAGGCGCTGGTCGAGGTGGGCAAGGTCAAGCCCGGCCAGAAAGTGTTCATTCAGGCCGGCTCCGGCGGTGTAGGCACCTTCGCCATCCAGCTTGCCAAACATCTCGGTGCGACCGTGGCCACCACCACCAGTGCGGAGAATGTCGAGCTGGTCAAGAGCCTCGGCGCCGATGTGGTCATCGACTACAAGGCACAGGACTTCGAGCAGGTTCTCTCCAGATACGATCTGGTGCTGAACAGCCAGGATGCCAAGACGCTGGCTAAGTCTGTGATCGTTCTGAAACCGGGCGGCAAGCTGATCTCGATCTCCGGCCCGCCGGACGGCCCGTTCGCCAAGTCGCTGAAGCTGAACCTCTTCTTTCGCTTCGTGATGCGCATGCTCAGCCAGAGCATTCTGAAAAAGGCAAAGAGCCGGGGTATCGACTATTCCTTCTTGTTCATGCGCGCCGAAGGGCAGCAACTCGCCCAGATCGCCAAGCTGATCGACGCCGACGCCATCCGTCCGGTCGTGGACAAGGTGTTTCCGTTTGCACAGACGCCAGACGCCTTGGCCTATGTCGAAACCGGACGCGCCAAGGGTAAGGTCGTGGTCAAGGTTGCAGATTAAGGCTGCCGCCAAGATTGCGAATTATGAGGCGCAGTGCTGATCGGCGTCGATCTTAGCCCTAGCCTCTCCGTCACCGGGTCGCTCGCGACAATTCTCTGGCTAAGTGCGCTACGCCGCGAGGGTTTGCATATCGGCGCCTGGGCCTTCCTGAAGATCGGCTTCATGGTGATGGGACCGGCGCTCGCTGCATCACTGGCTATTTTAGCGTTGCAATAGCGGATGTAAAAGTCGGTGGCCGACTGAGCAAGTCTTGCTAGTCGGCGCGCAAGGCGGATCGCTGACATGCTCAGCGACTTGTAGATTCCGGCGTCCCGTCATTCGATTAAGTTAATGATTTCAAAGAACTTCGGAACAATGTTGGTTTTCGCCTATTGTAGACGGCTTGCGATGTCGCAAGCAGTTATACAGGAGTCAACGCATGAAACTTTCCATCATTGCCGCCGCCTTCTCGATTGTCGCAGTCTCGGGCCTCGCCCATGCCCAGGAAACTGTTGCCACGGGAACGGACGCCATTCTGGCGGGGCCAGGGATCACGATGGGAAAAGCGGCAACCATGCCGCTGAAGTACGTTGAGATTAAAGACACCGATCTGGTCACCTCAAAGCTTGTTGGCGTCGATATCTACAACAAGCAGGATGAGAACATCGGCGAAATTTCCGACATCGTAGTCGGCGACGGCAAATCCGTAATCGGTGTCGTCGCAAGCGTCGGTGGTTTTCTTGGCCTCGGCACCAGCTATGTGGTGATCGACCCCGCGTCCTTGGCTTTGGCAGACGACGACGGAACCTGGAAGGCCTACGTCGATACAAACAAGGATGATCTCTCGAAGGCGCCGAAGTTCGATTACGACAAGATCAACAAGTAAAACCGGGCTGTCGCGCGGATGTTGAAGGCGAGGCCGGAACCATCTGCGAGGAAACCCATTTACTCCACATAACAACCAAAGGAGACCCCAATGGACTGGAACCGTGTTGAAGGTAACTGGAAGCAGGTCAAGGGCAAGATCAAGGAACAGTGGGGAAAGCTCACTGACGATGATCTAGATGTGATCGCCGGCAAGCGTGATCAGCTCGAAGGAAAGATCCAGGAGCGCTACGGTTACGCCAAGGATCAGACGAACAAGGATATCGACGACTGGTATGGCCGTCAGACCTGGTAATTTTAAACCCCGCTTCGGCGGGGTTTTCAATTCTAGCAGTATACGCGCAAAAATGCTGCCGGCTTGACGTCACTTAAAGTCGGCAGCTTTTCATTCTAAAGACGTCGCTTCTGCAAGCACGGCTGTCAACTGG
The DNA here is from genome assembly GCF_024704725.1 of Shinella sp. CPCC 101442. Classification (GTDB taxonomy): domain Bacteria; phylum Pseudomonadota; class Alphaproteobacteria; order Rhizobiales; family Rhizobiaceae; genus Shinella. Next base: position 168,473 of record NZ_JALIQS010000008.1, read on the forward strand.
TCCAATGTAAACGGTTTGGGCAATTGAAGCGCATCCGCTATGCCGGAGGCAGACTTTGCATTGTTGTCGCCACTGGCAAAGACGATGCGCGTTTCGGGCCAACTCTTTATTACTCTCTGCGCAAGGTCGATTCCTGAAATACCGGGCAGCCCTACATCGGTGAGCAGGACATCGACTTTCTCCATTCCCAGTATCGAAAGTGCGCTCTCGGCCGAGCCCGCCTCGTGGACCAGATACCCAAGCTCACCCACCATATCGACTGTCGACATCAGTATCAGTGGCTCGTCTTCCACAACGAGCACGCTCATCGCTTTGCTCTTAATCGGTTGTTGGCTCTGGGCGGGCTCCTGCTCGTGGCGTTCTAGCCGCTCAACGGCGATCTGGTGTTGCTGGGCATTGCTCAGGACGTGACGAACCTTGCGCGCAAGCGCTTCGCGCGTGTACGGCTTGGACAGAAGCTCGACGCCGGCGTCTAGCCTGCCACCATGCACGATTGAGTTTTCCGTGTAACCTGACGTGTAGAGCACCGCCATCCCCGGGAACAGCGCCTTTGCCTTTCTGGCAAGCTCTGTGCTTCGCATGGGGCCGGGCATCACAACGTCGGTGAACAGCAGGTCGATTTGCATACCGCTTTTGACGATTGCAAAGGCCGATTGCGCGTCGTGTGCTTTTAGAACTCTGTATCCAAGGTCGCTCAAGAGCGCCACGGATGTTTCGCGAACGCCGTCATCGTCTTCGACAACGAGCACCGTCTCCGTACCCCCCTTCGCCGGCATGGCGTTGACGTCCATCAGACTGTCCTCGACCTGCATCGTACGTGGCATATAGAGCTTCATCGTCGTGCCGTGGCCGACTTCGCTGTAGATCTTCAGGTGGCCGCCGGACTGCTTGAGAAAGCCGTAGACCATAGAAAGGCCGAGGCCGGTGCCCTTGCCGTCTGTCTTGGTGCTAAAGAAAGGTTCGAGCACATGCTCGATGATTTCGGGTGATATACCCGACCCCGTATCGGTCACGGCGACGAGAACGTACTGGCCGGGCCGTACGTCCTCATGCAAGCGGGCGTAATCGTCATCGAGAACCGAATTTGCAGTCTCGATCGTCAACCGGCCGCGGCCATTCATCGCGTCTCGAGCGTTGATCGCCAGGTTCAGGATGGCATTCTCCAACTGGCTGGGATCGATCACCGTGTTCCAGAGGCCGCCAGAGACAATGGTTTCAAGTTCGATCTCTTCGCCAAGCGCGCGGCGCAGCATATCGTCCATGTTCTGGACCAGCTTGCGGACGTTGATGACCTTGGGCTCAAGAGGCTGCCGGCGCCCGAACGCCAAGAGCTGCGACGCCAGTTTGGCACCACGCTCAACGCCCGCGAGAGCGTTTTCGAGGCGTTGTGCAGCGCGAGGGTTTCCGTCGATATCCTTCGACAGAAGCTGAAGATTTCCGCTGACGACCTGGAGAAGATTGTTGAAGTCATGCGCGACGCCGCCGGTCAGATTACCCAGCGCCTCCATCTTCTGCGCATGCCTCAACGCGATCTGGGCGTTTTCACGCTCCACCGTTTCCTTCTCGAGATCCAGAAGAGCGTTTCTCAGTTCTTGGGTGCGCTGCTCCACCCTCTGTTCAAGGGTATGATTGAGGCTGTGGAGCTCAGCCTCTGCGCGTTTCTGGTGCGTAACGTCAAAGCCGTCGACGAAGATACCCGTGACGGTCCCTTCGTGATCGAAAATGGGTTGGTAGATCAGATTGATAAAGCGTTGATCCGGGTCCTTTTCGTCATCACGCTGCAGCGACACGGGGAGGTAACGGCCGATATAGGGCTTGCCCGACCGGTAGACGCCATCGAGCAATTCGAAGAAGCCTTGTCCGGCCACCTCTGGAAGCGCTTCGCGGACACTGAGGCCCACGAGCTGCCTATGCCCGACCAGTTGGAGGTAGGCGTCGTTGACGAGCTCGAATACGTGTTCGGGCCCGCTCATGATACACATGAAACTTGGCGCTTGCTGAAACAAGCCCCGCATGCGGTCCCGTTCTGCGGTGCGAAGCTCAACCTCCGAGGAAAGCTGGCGATTGAGCTGCTCAAGGGCAACGGCCGCCCGCTCTCGCAATTTGGCAGCCTCCGCCAGTGCCTCCGCTCGCCGCCGTTCCGTTTCGAACGACTCAGCGCTCGCCAGACGTGAGGTTATCTGGCCCGCGATCAGCTTTAGGAAGTCAAGGTACTCGTCATTGAGCGCTCGGTGAGGATTGAGCCCGCTGATCAATATTCCTTTCGGCTTGTCACTGCCCTGTCCGATCAAGGGAATTATCGCGGCCCGAGATGGAGCGTTCGGCCATGGTCCGGATGGGACGTCCTGGGTCGCCGATAGGTCTACCAGCGCGACAGCCTGTTTCGACCAGGCGCTGTCGAGGCTCCAGATGCCCACGCCACGCTCGATTTCGGCGGGCATAAGACCATGGTCGTTAGCAGTACCGCAGATCCACTCCCGCCTCGCGTCGCCTTTATCGTCGAAGATATAGAGAGCGCTAAAGGGTAAGTCCTGCAGGTTCGCATTCAGCGCTGCGTAAGAAGCGCTAAAGACCTCACGCTCAGTGCTTGCCGCCGCAAGTCCAGAGGCAAGAGCCCGCATCGTCGACATGCGGCGTTCACTGATGACCCTCTCGGTCTCCTCGGTGACGGCGCAAAAAACGCCTTCGACTTTGCCACCGTCTCCAATGAGCGGACTATACGAGAAGGTGTGGTAGGTCTCCTCGGCGTAGCCATCGCGCTCGAGCAACAAAAGAAGCGCTCTGTCCCAGGTTGCGTGGCCCGTTTCGTAAACCGTTGCCAGACGTCCTTTGATATCGTCCCATATTTCTGACCACAGTACTTTCGTCGGCACGGCAAGAGCGTTTGGGTGCTTGTTGCCAAGGGTTGGTCGATAGGCATCATTGTAGAAAAACGCGATGTCCGGCCCCCACCCGAGCCACATTTCAAACTTCGACGTCAATAAAAGCCGGACTGCCACCTTCAGTGCTTCGGGCCATTCGTCGGGTTGACCAAGGGAAGTGTTTCCCCAGTCATGGTGGCGCATCATACGCGCCATCTCACCGTCGCCGACGAAAATATCCTGAAATTGGTCCGAAACTTGTAGGTTCATGACACTTCCATTGGAATATCGCAGAGCCCACATAGGCCATTGATAACGCTTGTCCAGCCCGCTAGTTCTGGATCGAGGTGAGTTTTTGCTTGTGGTGGAAGAGATTTGGGATGAGCCAAGCGAAATCGCAGCCGGAGTGGAGTGCCGAAGAGCTTAGGAGGGCTGTCAAGTCGGCAGGCGTCGCGCTGTGGACCTGGATTGTCGACGACGATACGTTCGTTATGGACGCCAAGGCCTATGAGCTATGGGATATTCCCGTCGAGGAGGACCTGACTTTCGAGCACCTCTCTGCGAAGGTCCATCCCGCCGACCGCGATCGGGTCAGGGCGGCGTTCGTCGCGACCCGCGCAGTCGACGGGCCTTTCGAAATTGATTTTCGTATCTTGACCGATGCGTCGGATGTCAGGTGGGTGTCCGCGCGTGGCCAGGGCAACGATGGCGATGTCGAAACGAAGAAAATGACCGGCATTTTTCTTGACGTAACGGGTCGCAAGCAGGCGGAGGAGGGACATGAACTGCTCGCTGGCGAGATGAGCCATCGCGTGAAGAATCTACTGGCCCTTGCGGCAGGTCTGACGACGCTTACCTCCCGCTCGACCGAGACGAAGGAGGACATGGCCAAGCAGCTGACGCAGCGGCTGACGGCTCTCGGCCGTGCCCATGAACTGGTCCGCCCGCTTCCCGACGGTCAGGGAAGCGCTGCTTTGCTGGGTGACCTTTTCACCGTGCTGCTCGCACCCTATGATGACGTTGGCGCTTTTGCCGGGCGCATCCGCGTGGCGGTTCCAAGACTGGGACTAGGGGAGAAGGCGGCGACGAGCCTTGCGCTCGTCATTCATGAGCTGGCGACGAATTCGCTTAAATACGGCGCATTGTCAAATGACACAGGGTTGCTCGACATTTCCGGGTCGATGGTCGAAGACAATGTCGAGATCGTCTGGAACGAGCACGGCGGCAAGGGCGTGCGTGCGCCGGATCTGACGGAAGGCTACGGAAGCAAGTTACTGCAGCGCACAGTTTGCGGCCAACTCGGCGGGTCGATCGATCACGACTGGGGCGAGGGTGGCCTCGTGGTAACGCTCAGGATGAAGGAAAGCCATCTTGCCGCATGAGAAGCGAGGTCGTGGATTCCTGCCGGGACCAATATAAGTCGCTCCGTATATGTAGGCGCTACCGCTGAAGCATGGATGCAGGGATGTCGAGGGTAACCACCAGGCCATCGACCATGAAGTTTCGCTCGATCTTTCCCATGAGCTGTGCTTCGACGGTCCTTGAGACCATTCTGGTTCCAAATCCCTTTCTGGACGGCGCGTTCGTTAGCGGTGTCCCGCCAACTTCTCGCCAGACGATGTGGAAGGTGTCGCCCTCGCATCGGCACTTCAGATCGATATAGCCATCGACGGTCGCCAGCGCGCCATACTTCGCCGCGTTCGTCGCCAGCTCATGGATGACGAGGGCGAGGGCCGACGACGCCTTTTCGCCGACGGAGACCGTCGGGCAGTAGACGACAACCTGGCGGTCGTTGCGCTTGAACGGCGCGAGCAGCGCGTCGATCAAATCCCCAAGGCCGCTGGCAATTCGATCGCCGCCCGACTTGACGTTAACAATAAAGTCGTTCGCCTTGCTGAGCGCCTGTATCCGTCCTGTGACGCTTCGTACGAAGCCGTCGAGATCGGTCTCAGTTCTCGATGACACGATGAGCAGACTGGAGATTACCGAGAAAATGTTCTTGAGACGATAGGCAAGCTCGCCCTCGATAAGGGCTCGCTGCGCGTCGAACCGCGCCATTTCGGCAACCCGTTAGCGAAGGGCTATCTGCTCTTCGACGAGTTTGGCAAAATCCTCAAGTATTTCCTGCTCGCGCGCCGTCCATTGGTGAGGCGCTGAACCGATGGCGCAAAGCGATCCCATGACATGACCATCCTCGCTGAGCAGGGGACATACCGAGATACGCGCGGACATTCAATTCCGGTTTCACTAGATTGTCACAGACGAGAGGGTCGAGGACGGCATCCTTTATAACCAACGGCGCGGCCCTAGAAACGACATTCTGGCAAAACGAATGCGTCAATGGCGCTCGCGCTCGCTTTTCCAAGGCTCGGGCAGGCCAAACGTGCTTTTGAAAAACTGTCGCTTGGTATCGACGAGAGAAAGAAGCGCCACCGGAACCGACAAGGTCGCGGCCACCAACCGCGTCAAACGGTCGAAGCGTTTCTCAGGACCGCTGTCCATCGGATCCGTCTGGTATAGCGCGCTTAGTCGCTCCTGGCCAATATACAACTCATGGTTCTCTCTGTTTCCGGCGATGCGTGGCGGCTGGGGTTTGTCGTTCATTGGAGCATCCTCGGACGTTCCGCCGCCTGCCGTGAAACCTATTTCGACGCATCCACCTCGTCTGCCCGGTCGCACGATAGGGTTTTTGCGTTTGTTCCCCGCAGCGCGCGGCTAAGTTGCTCGGCATCGTAAGGCTTGCAGAGGACGATCCCGTCGGAATCGCGCACAGCCGAGGCGTCCCCAGTCGCAAAGATGATCCTCGATAAAGGCCGCAAGGCGCGAGCTCGCTCCGCAAGAACCTTGCCCGAGACGCCCGGAAGGCTGATGTCGGTGACCAGAACGTCGAAGGGAACCGTCTCCAGAGCAGCCATCGCTTCTTCGGCGCTTCCTGCGTCGACAACGATGTGACCTGCTTCCTTCAGGATGTCGGATGTGTTCATCCGGATCAGCGCATCGTCTTCGACTAGGATGATCGTGAGCCGGGCGGCGGGTTCGGGCGACGGTGTCTCAGACGGTTTTGGGGCCGGAGGCGTGGAGGGCAGGGGGCCGGACCTCTGCCGCTGATTGTTGATGACGTGCCGGAACTTTCGCGCCAAGGCGTCCCGCGTATATGGTTTCGAGAGGAGCTCCACGCCGGCATCGAGCTTGCCGCCGTGCACGATGGAATTCTCGGTATATCCCGATGTGAAGAGCACGGCGACATCGGGCAGGCGCTCTTTGGCCTTGCGCGCTAGCTCCGGGCTTTTCAACGTACCTGGCATGACCACATCCGTGAACAGGATGTCGATTGGTATGCCGCTGTCGATGACGTTCAGCGCGCTGGCGGCATCGACCGCCTTCAGGACACGGTAGCCGAGATCGGCGAGGAGGGCCACGACAGTTTCGCGAACCGCATCGTCATCCTCGACGACGAGAACCGTTTCCGTCCCGCCGGCGATCGGTCCGTTGTCGACGTTGATCTCCATATCTTCCGACTGGAGGGCCCTTGGAAGATAAAGCTTGATCGTCGTGCCGTGACCGATCTCCGAATAGATTTTTACGTGGCCGCCGGATTGCTTGACGAAGCCGTAAACCATCGAAAGGCCGAGGCCGGATCCCTTGCCCTCCGCTTTTGTCGAAAAGAATGGTTCAAAGACCTTGTCGATAATCTCCGGCGACATGCCGGTGCCGGTATCGGTGACGGCGAGCAGGATATATTGACCAGCCGTGACCTCGTCATGCGTGCGAGCATAAAGCTCGTCGAGATGCGCGTTCGACAGTTCGATGGTCAGCTTGCCCTGGCCGTCCATCGCATCACGCGCATTGATGGCGAGGTTGAGCAGCGCATTTTCGATCTGCGCCGGATCGATGAACGTGTTCCAGAGTCCCCCTGCGACGACCGTCTCCACCTCGACAGCCTCGCCGAGCGCCCTGCGAAGCATGTCGTCCATGCCCTGTACGAATCGGCTGATGTTGACGACCTTCGGTTCGAGCGCCTGACGCCGGCCAAATGCAAGCAGCTGGCTTGCCAACTTCGCGCCCCGGCTGACACCAGCCATGGCGTTTGCGACACGTTTCTCGGCGCGTTCGTTCCCGGCTACATCCTTGGCAATCAGGGCTAGATTGCCGGATACGACCTGGAGGAGATTGTTGAAGTCGTGCGCCACGCCACCCGTCAGTTTGCCGACGGCCTCCATCTTCTGGGAATGCGCAAGCTTGATCTCCGCCTGCCGGCGCTCGGCGATTTCCGCGATAACCCGCGCCTCGAGCGTTTCGTTCAGCTGTCGCAGCTGTTCTTCCGCCCGCTCGCGATGGCGAACCTGTTTCGCCAGCGTATCGGCCTGATCACGCAGCGCGGCCTCGGCTGCGCGCTGATGCGTGATGTCTGCGTGCACACCGACCCACTCGAGTATGTCGCCATTCCTGCCAAGAATAGGTAATGCTCGGACCGCGAACTGACGCCAGGCGCCGTCATGTCGGCGCACCCGATGCTCGTAGACAAACATGGTCTTCGTCGCGACCGCCTGCTGCCAGGCCCCCACGCTTCCAGCGGAATCGTCCGGGTGGACGGCGTTCGACCAGCCATATCCCTGATATTCATCTGGTGTTTGTCCAGTCAGGGCAGCCCATCCGGGTTGCTCTCCGACCATGCGACCGTCGGCGCTGTTGGTCCATAGAATTCCGTGGACCGCGTCCATCGCGGTGCGGAAACGAGCGTTGCTGAATTCGATCGCGGCCTCGCGGGCTGCACGCTCTTGGATGTCGATCCCCAAAATATGCACGCCCGGAATAGAGCCGTCCGGCTCGACATGGGGCACATAGCGGACCTCCAGTCGCCGGACTGAGCCGTCGGCCCGGGGCATATTGGTTTCAGCCGTAAACGTTTCGCCCGACAGTCCGCGATCGATCGAGGCTTTACGGTCTGCGTAAGCCCGTTCCCCGATCATGGCTTCGACATGCCGGCCGATCATCGTTTGCGGATCGATATCAAACCAGTCGCGGTAGGCTTCGTTGGCAAAGCGATAGATATGATCGCGATCCACGTAGGAGATCAGCATCGGCACAGCGTCGGTAACCCGGCGCAGCTCCGCCTCTCGCTCGGCAAGTTTCCTCTCCGCGGAAATCCTCGCGCTGTTATCGACGATCGTGCACATCACGCCGCCGACCGTTCCATTCGCCTGGTACACCGGCGTATAGAAGAGATCCAGCATCATGGTCTGCGGACCGTCCGGCCGCTGGAACACGATCGGCTGGTCACGATGAAACACGGTCTCGCCGTTCAGACCGGCTTCCAGGATCGGCCGATTCCAGTCCCAGATCTCCGGAAAGGCTTTCGCAACGGGTGTTCCCAGTGTTGAAGGATGGCGCTCCCCAGCAATTTCCCGATAGGCGTCATTGTACAGCATGACGTGGTCGGCACCCCACATGAGCACCTTGGCGACAGGGGAATTCACGATATTGGCGACGGTGGCCCGCAATTCCAGGGACCAGCCCTCAACCGCGCCAAGGACGTTACTGGCCCAGTCCTTGGTTCTGATGAAGTTGCCACACTCACCACCGCCAATGGGCCAGCCGGGAACAGGAGCCGACCTCGGCTTTGCATCTGCGTCTCTGAGGGCCCGCAGGCCGGCGCGTACGACCTCGCTGGCATTGGCAAAGTCGCCGGATGCCAGGCTCTCGTTGATGAAACTCTCAAGCTCGGGGGTGAGCGATACGTTGCGTGACTGACGATGAACCATGGGCGTTCGTGCCACCGGTACGGGGCTGTGTCAACAGATGGCACACGACAAGAAATTCAGGATCTTCACTGGAACCAGAATGCTCGACGTCGCGTTAAATGACGCTGAATTTTGTGGAACGGAGAGTGGGGGTACCATTGGATCAACGCGATGATTGGCACCTAACTGACAGGCTTCACTACGACCATGGTCGTGGGGATCCTTTTGCTGCTGCCGTGCGCGCCACAAGAATGCCGATGGTGATCACCGATCCATCTCAGCCGGACAATCCGATTGTCTTTTGCAATGAGGCGTTCCAGAAATTGACAGGATATGATCAGAACGAGGTTCTGGGGCGTAACTGTCGTTTTCTGCAGGGCCCTGGTACCGACCGATGTTCAATCGACAAAATAAGGGAGGCGATCTCGAGGGGCGAGAGCATTGCCATCGAGTTGTTGAACTATCGCAAGGATGGCTCCACCTTCTGGAATGCTCTTTATCTCAGCCCGGTTCGCAACGATGACAACTCCATCCAGTTCTTCTTTGCTTCCCAGCTGGATGTAACCAACCACATCGTCGCCAAAGACAGGGCGATTGCACAAAGAGAGGAGATCGAAAACGAGGTCGCCAAGAGGACCGGCCAGCTCGAAGCGGCACTGGAAGCGAAGACATTGCTCCTTCATGAGGTCGATCATCGGGTCAAAAACAACCTCACCATGATAGGGTCTCTGCTTCGATTGCAATCGCGCACGATCGGGGATCCCGAGATAACAGCCAAGCTCGAGGCTATGATGGAGCGGATCGATGCCCTGGCAACCGTTCATCGGACCCTTTACCAATCGGACGATGTGACTAAGTTCGACGTCAGTGCATTTGCTGTGACGCTTGCGCAAGATGTTGTCGGTTCAAGCGGGCGATCGAACATCTTGCTGGCAACGGATCTGGAACCGATCTTGATTCCTGCCGGTCACGCCTCTTCGCTTGGGTTGGTTCTCAATGAGATCCTCACGAACGCTATCAAGCACGGCCTTCGCGAAGGGCGTGCGGGGATCTTGAAGCTCTCCGGAGGATCGACCGCGAACGGTGCGGAAATTCGTATAGATGATGATGGCATCGGTTTTTCTGACGAGCCATCGAAGGGGCTCGGGCGCATGCTTGTAGAACGTCTAACGAAGCAGACTGGTGCAACGGTGGAATGGTCGAACCTCGACCCAGGTACGTGTGTGACCATTCGCCTGAATGATTGGAATTGAAAATGGAAAGGCCGAAGCCACCACTGAGCGTCCTCATCGTCGAGGATGAGCCACTGCTGGCAATGGACGTTGAAATGATGGTTGAGGATGCTGGCCATCGCGTGATGGCAGAAGCGGCGTCGCTGTACGATGTGGAGGCGCTAGATCCGGCGCAATCGCCCGACATCGCATTCGTCGATATGCAGCTTGCGCGTAACACCACCGGCCTCCAGGTCTGTTCTCTGATCCAGGAGCGGTGGAGCAATACTATTATTATATTCGTGACCGCAAATCCCAAGAAAATCCCCGATGATTTCAGCGGTGCACATGGGGTCATTCCAAAACCCTTCTCTCGTCACGGATTTATGAATGCGCTGCGCTACCTCCAAGAAAGCGTCTGTACGCCACCACCAATCACGGCGCTCCCAGGAAGTTTTGTGCCGTCAGAGCATCTTGCCGCGACATGGTGAAAGTCAGGTTGGGTAGAGATATGGCGCCGGAGGGGCGCACGCGAACGATGATGGCGAAGAAGTTAGCGGCACGCGGGCGAAACGCTCTCGTCTTCAACGTCGGGCGAGAACCCCGTTCCAGGTGTCTTGCTTTTGTCCATCAGATGCTGCTTTGCGTGAGGGCCCGCCGGGGGGCCTTCCGGTGCGATCGGTGCCTTTTTGCCCGTATCCTCCATAGCTTCTTGCGCACTTTTGTCCTTGTTCATCGAAAATCTCATGAAGTTGTTGTGTATTAACCTCGAGCATCAGACTGAGGAGTACCGGCGGTATCACCTCCAGCTGGTCATGAGTTCATCTCACATCTTAGTCTAATATGGCATGTCTAACGATCATTCTCTGTATGGAGCGCTCTCAACCGCGCTTCGTATCTCGGCACGGTTGATCGTGTTGACCCTGTTCATGAGATAGGCGGCGATATTGCCACCGCAGTGTTCCGCTAGATCTTTGGCACTGTACCCGTCTTTTTGGGCCCGACGCCTTAAGATGTCAGCCTGCTGCTGGAAATCGACAGCTTTGTCCGAGAACCCCGGAGAGGTGGCCATTTCCTCGTACATGGCATCGAGCCAGTCATTGACCGTTTTCATGCTGTCTAATCCTGTTCCTTGAGAACGAGCATCATCATGGCTCAGCCTATATGCCGTTCATCACTTAGGCTTCTTCTCGCTAATCGGGCGATCCGTTGCCTTTCGCAGTTGCTGTTCAGCCTGTGTTTCAAGATTATCGCGGTTTTCGTCCGCCACTTTTGGATCGCTTCGCGCTGCGTCGCTTGCCGGATCGAGTTTCTTGTCGGTCAGGCGGGGGTTTCCTGACGTCTGGAGGTCGCTTGGAGCTTGTGTTACGTTTCGCTGATGGATGGAAGGTGGACTTCGACTTGCTGGCGCCGCTTTTCATCCATCGGCTCGACGTTCTCTTTCCAAAACGCTTCTGCCTCAGGCGGCTCGCTTTCCCACTTGCGGGTACTGACGATATTGTCATCGACCTTCGCGAGGCGACTGCCGCCAAGGCGAAGATACTCCTCGGCCAGACTCAACGACGGGGTCTTCTCGTCGCTGCGCATTCCCGCGGAGTGGTCTGGGTTGAGAAGTGCAAGCAAAGCTTCGCGCTCGGGTGCAGAGGGGGTCTGCCCCAAAAATGCATCCACCGACATTCGCGTTTCGTGGCCTCCAGAGGGTTGGTTGGCTCTGTGAACCACAATAATCTCTTCTCTCGGCTCTTCCTTACTGAGCAGCCAGCGATCTCCATTCGAACTGACCGCGAATTCCTGTTCGTTCTCCATGACGATCTCCTTCTGGGACGACTGTCGGGCGTGAACCTGAGGCCATCGGTTAATTTCGGCGAAGATTGATTTGGCTGGTTACGACAGCTTTCCCAGTTTTAGGGTCCTTGTCGACAGTGGTGAGACGCATTCCTAAATCACCAATCTTCTCGATAGTCATTTGCGCGCGTCGGTCCCCGTTCACAGGCTTTGCCCATGTGATGCCGAGATTGATCGCATCGCCTTTGCGCCTCCCACCCAGATTAGCGGTGCCCGTGCCTGCGCCGACATAAGAGCCGCTGTAGGCGCTTCCATTTGACGTCAGGTCAGCGCTGATCGCACGAGAAAAGACCGCCAAGCTTTTGCAACGTCCATTGAGTGAAAGCGAATTAGCGGTGGTATTAGATTTGAAATTGCAGGCTACGTTCATTGCACGCGAATTTGTGCGAACCTTCACGGTGCCCTTTCCGCTCCAGCTCCCTTGGAGGGATTTTAAGAATCCAATTTCGTCGGCATGTGCCGAGCCTCCGAAGAGCGCAAGCGAAACAACGGCGACCGACATTGCTAAAGCATTTTTCATTGTCGTGCTTTCGGCTCGCGAAAGACAGAGGCTGTCCCGCGAACATGGAGGAAGGTCATATTTCAACCCGCTGCTCTTGGCATAGTTCCATCGTCGGTTCGTTCGTCGATCAAAAGGAACCCGACAGCGAAATGAGGAAAACTACCGGTTGACATCTGCGCCGATATCTCTATTTTGAGTTTATCGATCTTTTGCTTGCTGAACTTTGGTTACCGCGCGATTAGCACCGCGCCTGACGAACTTTCCCTCTCAAAATCAATCGCTACCACCATCCGCGAACCTTTGGTTCCGCGGTCGCTCAACATTGCTTTGAAAGGGTTCATCATCATGACCACAGGCACAGTAAAATGGTTCAATTCCACAAAGGGTTTCGGCTTTATCGAGCCTGACAACGGCGGCGCTGACGCCTTCGTTCATATCTCGGCTGTTGAACGCGCTGGAATGCGCGAACTCGTCGAAGGCCAGAAGATTGGCTTCGATCTCGAGCGCGATAACAAGTCGGGCAAAATGTCGGCCTGCAATCTGCATTCCGCTTAATTGATATACGCTTCCCTTTGACCACGGATGTACTGGCACTGCCGGGAGCGTAATCAGTTTAAGCCAGGCATCTCGCCTGGCTTTTTTCGTTCCGGATCACCGGTCGAAGCCATCAGGAGTTTCAATGACCGAAACACACAGCAAATCCCGCCAGCGGGCTGAATTCGCGTTCAGCAACGTCCAGTCGCAGTTCTACGCGAAGAATAACGCAGTTGAAGAGCTTGAATCTGAGGCTGAGCGCCGGGACGCCAAGACGTTCAGGCTCAGAGCGGCGCGTTTGGCGCAGGAATTGGCCGACCGAACCTCGGCCAATTCCTGCGCCCTGCTTGCCAAACGAGCAAAAACGCGCTGATCACTGCGCATTATCGATATCAGGATGTAGATTTGAAGAACGCCAGAAACAACGAGCTTACTGACCGACGAACCGCATCCAAAGACGCCAAGATTTCTCTTCTCAACGCCTACCGTATAGCACAGACAGTGGCAGAACCATCAAAAGTGGAAAGGCAGGCGGCACGCACGGCCATCGCCTTGGCTCGTGAGGAACGACGCGTTGAGCGCGGGCGGCTCAAGCGTGAGGAGCGCACGCGTGTTGAGACCCGCGCAGAAGAAGAGACAGCGGCTGCGCAGGCTGAGGCACTCGCCGAAACCAAAGCTCGCGAGGGCGCGGAAAAGGCTAGGATAGCGCGCGTGATCGAAGATGAGGCGGCGCGAAAGGCTGAGCGCGATCGGCGTTACGCGAACCGCAAGGCCAGACAAGCTTAAACTTTGGTATTTTTGCCGCCGCCAGATGCTGACACTGCGCCAATCCCACGACAGGACGATGTTATGCCGTGGCTAGCGAATCTTATAGGAGCCGCCATGGCACCCGATCCGAACGAACTCCAGTCGATCAATACATCCTGGCAAATCGCGATCCAGGAGATCTTAAGGATGGTCATCCGTGACATGTACCATGACGGCGGCGAAGCTACCTTCAAGGCACATATCAAGCGCATCGAAGAAGCGGCCGTCGACAGTATCTATACGGACCTGAGACTCCGGGGCACGGATGAATGGACGGAAGTGCTCGTCAAAGAAAGGGCAAGCAATTTTGTCACTACGCTGCTGACGTCATTCACCTACGACCGAGCGTGAGTCAATTTACCTGAGCAACTGAACAAACCCGCGATATCAAAAACCAGCGATGAGCCCATCTGGCGGGCCAATTACCTCAAGGGGCCGTTCCTTCGGACGGACGCCGGACCAGAACGCACTCGATTTAACAAGCCGCACCCTGCTGGTCGTTAAGGATCTCCTAACCAACCGCTGGATTGTAGCCATTGGCTGTGCTTCATTGGGACTTCAGGAGGACGGAGCAATGAATACCTGCGCAGTCGATCTCGCACGCTTGCTGGCAATGACGATTGAAAAAATGATCCATTCTGAAGGCCAAGGCCCAGTTTGCCTGTCTGACAATTGTGTCCGAGTGCTCGCAGAGACAATCGCCGCTGTGGACGCAGGTCGAGTCGCGATGGGCGAAAGGGAAGTCGGGCGCGTCATTGAGCGCAAGCAGGACATCATTCTTATCCCGGCGTAAGAAAAGATCGCCAGTCGGGCGCCGACTATTCGGTCCCTATCAACGCGGTTTATTCCCTATTTCGCATGGTCGAATTGATGGCGGAGAATAATTTGTTTGTTGAAGTCTGTGAGAGTACAGGCCTGAAGAACGCGGAGTGATAGCTAGGCGAGCGCGGTTTGATGTGCCGACCGAAATTTCGGTGTTCCTTGGATCATTGACTCTGCGGTAGGAGCCGCCGGATCAAGGGTGATGAGGCATGCACGAGGAAAATGGTCACACCGCCGACCAATATGGCCAGAGCGGCCTGGAGCGCGGATGTTGTCGTCCAGTGCAGGACCTCCGGGAGGTAGGCGGACACGCTGCTGACGCCCCCAGCTATCCTTTCGATGACGTGTTCCGGGCCGTGGTAGCCCAGTTCGGCCATTCCGTGTACGAGAATGCTTCCTCCGACCCAGAGCATGGCGGCCGTACCGATCATGGCGAGTATACTGAGGAACACCGGGACGCTGACGACGAGGCCACGCCCGAATGCTCGCACGAGGCCGGCCGAGGAACCAGCAAGCGCCAGCCCCGCATCGTCCGCCTTCACGATGAGGGCGACGACGCCGTAGACGGCCAGGGTGATCAGGATGCCGACTGAAGCCAGGACCGCCGCCTGCGTGTAGATATTGGAGGCGACGACGTTTGCGAGCGTCAACGCCATGATTTCGGCGGAGAGTATGAAATCTGTCCTTATCGCGCCGGACACTTTCTGGTTCTCCAAAGCGACCGGATCGGAAGTTCCCGACACCCCTGCGTCATGTTCGTGGGCGTCGTGAGGCATGACGGCCTCGCACAGCTTTTCGGCCCCTTCGTAGCAGAGATAGAGGCCCCCGACCATCAGGAGGGGCGTGATCGCCCATGGCGCAAAATAGCCCAGGAAAATTCCGGCCGGAAGAAGGTAGAGTAGCTTGTTCTTCAAGGACCCGAGCGCGATCTTGGCGATGATCGGCAGTTCCCGCGCCGGTGAAAGGCCGACCACGTATCTAGGAGTCACCGCCGCGTCGTCAATCACGACCCCAGCCGCTTTTGCTCCTGCCTTCGCAGTCTGGGCGGCGATGTCGTCCAGCGACGCGGCCGCGAGCTTCGCGATTGCGGCGACGTCATCGAGGAGTGCGATCAGTCCGGTTGCCATATGATTTCCCATTCGTTCAGCCGCAAGGGGATATCGGTTGCCTTGCAGGGATTGTCCAGTCCGACATCTCCTCAACCGTGAGATCAAGGTCGCAAATGCGTTAAACTTGTATCGGGCCTCCGCTTTCCTCGTCGCTGGTTCGATTCCCTTCAAGACCCTCGGTGCAACCGGCTGTTTACGAAATCCTGCGCATGATCTCACGAAACAAGGTGTTCCGATGACGGTCGTTCGTGCGTTTGGTAAATCATCAGCGGAAGCAGCACAGCGCCAAATGGACCGGCTTGCAGCCCTGGACCAGTTGGACATGCTGGACACACCGCGCGATGCGGGTTTCGACCGATTGGTGCGGTTGATCAAGGAGATATTCAAGGTCGACATCGGGATTGTCTCGTTTATCGACGCCCATCGTCAGTGGTACAAGGCATGTTCTGGTCTTCCGATGGACGAGATGCCGCGCGAGGATACCTTTTGCCGATATGTCGTTGACTGCGAGGAGGCCATAGTTGTCCAAGATGCAACTCGCGATCCCCGTTTTGCTTCAAATCCCGCGGTGACGGGGGAAGCTCACATTCGCTTCTATGCGGGCGTGCCGATGCAAACGGCAGACGGCCATACGGTCGGGACCGTCTGTGCCATCGACAGGAAGCCGCGCTCGTTCGGCACCAGAGATTTGAGCATTCTTCGGGAACTGGCGGGTGTTGCCATGGATCGGGTTGAGGCGTTGAAGTCGGCCGCGACGGACAGCTTGACCGGAGCCCTCACACGCCGTGCCTTCAAAGAGGAAGCTACTCGAATCCTGTCGCAGGCAAGGCGTCACAACCATGATGTGTCCTGTATCGGACTGGACGTCGATCATTTCAAGAAAGTGAATGATACCTATGGGCATGCGGCGGGTGACGATGTCCTAAAGCTGGTCGCAGCTACTTGCCGGGAGCAGCTGCGAGGGGGCGACCTCCTCGGCCGGTTAGGAGGCGAAGAATTCGCTATTCTACTGCCGCATGTCGATCGGGAAGACGCACTCGCCGTTGCGGAAAAGCTACGCCAGGCATTATCCTCGAAGCAGGTGGAGATGGCGACGGATACAATCCGGGTAACCGCAAGTTTTGGTACGGCTTCCACGTCGATAGTCGCGAGAGACGTCGATACCCTGCTGGCTCAGGCCGATGCTGCCATGTATCGCGCAAAACAAGCAGGCCGCGACCGTTGCGTGTCCTGGGGTTCTGCGGAAGTGCGGGGAGCCGCTGAGCGGCGTCGCGTCTTGAAGGCTGGTACGATCATCTTCAACGATAAGCGCTCCACTCTCGACTGCACGATTCGGTCGCTTGGAGCAGACGGTGCGAATATCTCTGTTTCCAACACATCTGCTATACCTTCGCAGTTCGTCCTTGCGATCCAAGCGGAGGGTTTCGAGACGAACTGCCGTGTAGTTGCTCAGGATCGTCAGCACCTTGAGGTCAGCTTTCGATAAAGGGTACTCCTACCGAGCGAACCGTATAAAGCGCGATCAAATGTTAGCTTCGTTAGAGCCGCCAGCGTAACCTGGCCACAAAGCTCGTCGGTGATCGCATTCCGTACCGATCAGCCTGCGCGCCGCTCTGCGCCCCATATCGCTCAGTTGAACTCCAGTCGCCAGCCTGTTGATTGTTGCCTGAATTTGACCCGGTTCACCGTGACCCACGGGTAGCCAGAAGAATGCTTTTTCCCCAAGCCTTTGTGTCGCTTCAGCCGGCACAGCGCCAAATGAAAAACTGGGTCAAATCCCCGCGATATTCAACAGCATGCTCATCCGTTTCTCTCGGGCATCAGTGCCGGGGGCGAGCGGAATAGGGACGTGCCTTTGCCAAAGCATGTATGGTGGACAGAACTCGCTGGCCGTTACGCGGCCATCAGAAAACAGCATGAATGATATATAAAGGGATCAATTAAGGCGCTATGATCCTTATTCATATCTTTTTCGTTGACTGAGCTCAGAATGTTTGAGATAGCTTGCCCTGCTCCACGGAGAACTTTTGGGTAGGTAGGATGGCACGGTCTGAGTCAGATGCCTTGCTGGAAATCGGGCAGTTGCTGAAGGCTACGCGTAAAGACAGGCAACTGACGCAGGAGCAGGTTGCCGACATGGCGGGTATATCGCGCCCCCGCTATCGTGAGATAGAAGCCGGAAACAGTGCTGCGCGCACGACGACCCTGATCAACATCGGCCGCGCTCTCGGGCTTGAACTGATGCTTATACCGCAGACCATGGTTCCGGCCGTCGGCGCGCTGCTGCGGCCACAGGATGATCTCGACGATCTCCCGGCATTCATGGCTCATCCGGACGGGGATGAGAATGTCTGAATCATCTTCCAATCCGAGGTCCATCTCGTCGCTCAGCGTGCTGCTGAACGATGTGAAGGTCGGTACGATTGTCAGGACGCCCGGCGATTTCAACGCCTTCAGCTTCGAGGACAGCTATCGCGCAACGGGCGGCTTCCCGGTGCTCAGCCTGTCTTTTCGAGCAGTCACTGGCGGCTTGCGCAAGGACCCGACACCCGTCGCCAGAGCGTTGCCGGCGTTATTCGCCAATCTGCTCCCGGAAGACAAGCTGCGCGAGGCAATGGAAAAACACCACGCGGGTAGTGTTCGCGCGGGAAACGATTTCGATCTGCTCGTCGCACTGGGTTCAGATCTGCCAGGCGCCGTCCGCGTCGTGCCGAGCGACAGGACGATTGCCCGTCTCGACAACCTGCCCGCTAACAAGCCGAAAGCCCGGTTTTCGCTCGCCGGCGTTCAGATGAAGCTTTCGGTCATCAAGACCACGGGGAAGGGCGGTGGACTGACGTTGCCGATCGGCGACGAGCAGGGGGCCTACATTGCCAAATTTCCATCGACCTCGTTTCCCGGCGTGTCAGAAAATGAATATGCCAATCTTGCACTGGCTGAAGCGATCGGTATGGAGGTTCCGGAGCGTGAACTCGTCGAGCAATCAGAGTTCGAAGGTATCCCGAGGGAGTTCGAGACGCTGTCGGACGGTAGAGTCCTGCTCGTCAAACGTTTCGATCGTGGCGCAAACAGCGAGCGGATCCATATCGAGGATTTCGCGCAGGTATTCGGCGTCTATCCTTCGCGAAAATACGAAGGAGCTGCATATCATGATATTGCCGCAGCCTTGAACGTTGCCGTTTCGTCCGATGCTGCGCTCGAGTTCGTCCGCCGACTGGCTCTGGCTGCCATAACCGGCAATGGTGACATGCATCTGAAAAACTGGTCGCTGATCTATCGCGGAGCGGGCGACAAACCCGAGTTTGCGCCTGTGTACGACGTGCTCTCGACAATCCCTTACATCCCAGCAGATGCCATGGCTCTGTCGCTCGCCGGCGAGCGCCCGTTCAAGGCGTTGAATGCGCAACGATGGAAAGCCTTCGCCAATCGCGCGCGCTTGCCGGAAGCGGCCGTGCTTGAAGCGGTGGTCGATACGGTCGAGCGCGTCAACGAAGTTTGGTGGTCGCTGCCGGAGCGTAATGTCGCTCCGGCGAAGGTTCTCGAGCGTATCGATACGCATGTAAGGCTGATGACGCCGATCCTTGGCACGTGCGCGGAGTGAAGCCATTCGGCCGAACCTTACCGAGGCTTGTCCTAGCCCGCGCGCCAGTTCTCCTGGCGGGTCTTCACCCGTTGCCAAGGGCACTTTCAACAATTCTGAGCGACGGCACCTCCTTCTCCCGAGAGACCCGACGTTCTGCCGCAGGATTTTTCCGATAGGCGAGGCGGTTGAAGACGATCAGTCCGATATAGGCCTGATTGTTCAGAATGCCGCTGCCACGATTACGATGACCGCGAATTGCGGTCCCTTGCCAGGGTCGACCGCGCGGGCCGGGTACACTGCGTGCATTGAGTTCGTCAGCGATCCTGACCGGGCTCATGCCGTCTGCTTATCGCTCAAAAATCCAGACGATGGTTGCCGCCTCAGCGATGTTGATCGAACGCAGGCCGCGCACCGGCTGCCCGTTATCGTCGAACTCACGTCGTATTCTGTAGCCGTAACAGACACCGCCTGGCACCCGGCCATGCCTGGCGACAGTCTTCATGCCTTCGCGCGTGCGGTAGCGAACCTGTTCGAGCACCTCTTGATTGAGAACCGCCCTCAGTCCCAATTCCATTGACGACACCGCCGCGGCGCCGTGTACCGTCCACAGTTCGACATCATGAAACTGCAGGATCTTGAGAATGCGAGCGCTGTGCTAGAGGTCCCGGGAAAGGCGATCGAGAGTGAGGCATAGAAAGACGTCATAGGCGCCAGTGCTCGACCTGGCCAACGCGGCCCGGAGACCGGGCCGCGTCTCAAATGGCGAGGCGCGGACACCAGCATCAACGAAGGTGTCGGCCAGATCCCAGCCTTGCCGCATGACAAATTCCTTTCCGAGATCGAGCTGGGTATCGATCGAAGCGGGGTTTTGTTGATCTGTCGAATAACGCGCGTAAAGTACGACGCGCTTGAGGGCATGAATAGTGATCGTTCTCCCTGGTTTGAATCGTGGTCACCATGATAGAGATCGAGTATCGGATTCGGGGTTTTCATTCACCGCACAGATTCGATCTACGACGACAGTCCGGCTGAACAATATCAGTTTCCGAGCCAGTATCTCGGTCGCGTTCAAGCCTGCGTTGGGGACTGGATCATCTACTACGAGCCTCGAAAGGTTGCGGCGACGCGTGGATATTTTGCTGTGGCCAAAGTCGCGCAGGTCATTCCGGATCCTAAAGCGCCCGGGATGTATATCGCTCTGATCGAACCCGGAAGCTATCTTGATTTCGTAAATGCCGTTCCCTTCAACGGGCCAAATGGTGTGATCGAGCACGGGGTGCTCAACGACGCCGGACGGATTTCGGGAAGGGCTCAAGCAGTAGTACGGCCGATCTCAGCCGCAGATTTCAATCGCATTCTGTCGATTGGGGTGGCGGAAAATCAACCGGAACTGCCGCGGTCGGGTGAGGCAATCGACGGGATACTGCCAAGCGGGCTCGCTGAGAGCACCCAGGCTCCTTTCATATTCGAGCTGGACAGAACGAGAGTTACACAGCTTTCATCACGCGTCGTTCGCGATCGGCTGTTCCGCCGCTTGATCTTGCAGGCCTATGACAAACGCTGCGCGGTAACAGGCTTGAAGCTGATCAACGGCGGTGGCCGCGCGGAGGTTGATGCTGCCCATATCCGCCCCGTTGAAGCGAGTGGCCCGGACATTTTGTCGAACGGCATTGCGCTTTCCGGAACTGCACATTGGATGTTCGATCGCGGCCTTATCGGCTTGTCGGACGATCTCGAGGTTCTGGTTTCGCATCACGCAAACGACCGCGACAGCATCCAAGGCCTCATCAATAGAACGGGAAAAGCGATCGTGCCGGCAGGTATCCACGAGCGACCTCATCCTCAATTTCTGAAATGGCATCGTGAGAATACCTTCAAGCACTAAAAGCGAGTTGTGCATCACAACCGGTCCGCGGGAATGCCCATGTCACGGCTCAAAATAGCGGATAGAGCGGGGACCATCGTTTGACGATGACTTCCTGCTGGTTCGTGCGGCCGAGGCCAGTCAAGGTATAGCCCTCATCAGGGGCATTTGCGCTGAACAGGAGATTGCCGCTGGGCGCCTGGCAGTGGCGATCAAGCAGCCCTGACCGGCGGCGTTCGCATATTATGCGCTTGCCTTGACCGGCGCCGATCAGCACCCGGCGGTCAGGAGTTTTGTGTCATGGCTGCTGCAAGAGGCTGAACCGCCTCCTCTGGCCAGCCGTGCCTAGATAGCTTAACTGCAATGCTGCCAATATTGTCAAGCACTGACCGCCCCGGACGATTTGTTACGGTCTTGTCGCAGGTTCGAACCTCTTCAAGACCTGGATTGTTTCACTAGTTTTGGCAAATCTTTACGCCGCCCCCATTCGTGCCAGAAGCAGTCATAAAAGCGCCAGTCCGGATTGCCCAGTTGCTCGACCATGAGGCCGAGGATGCAGGCTGTAACGCCTGAGCCGCAGGTGGTGATCACCTCGCCGGAAATGTCAGCCTGCGCGGCCGCGAAGACGGAACGTGCCTTTTTCTATCGTGACGAATTCGAAGTTGTTCTCGGCATCGAAGAATTTGGCCCAGGGCGTATTGATGGCGCCGGGCATGTAGCCCGAGGCGACGCCAGGATAACCCGACCCCTCCAGCCCGTCGAAACGGGCTGCGGTTGGCAGTCAAAGTGGTAGGGTCGTGAGAGGTGGTCCGATGCCAAAAACCATCGAGGATCGTCGATTTAGACCTAATCAAGAGCTTGGCATGGCGAGCGCCGATTTTCACCGATTTCGAACTTCGGGCACCTAAAGAGATTTGTCGGCATCGATGCTATTGAACCACGACCTTTAGTTTTGCCTGCTCTAAGGACCAATACTCCATCTCAAAGAGATCGGCTTCGTCGATTGGAGTGAAGCGTCCGTAGACCTCTGCCGCGTTGATTGCGCGCGTTGCCTGTTCGCAAAGGTCACCACCGATCTTTGCAGCCCTAGCGTTGGCGCCGAGGGCGTACATTCCTTTTCCACGCACCAAGACCACACGGGGATAGACGTCCAGCATATGTTTGCGCTCGCTGGTGCGAGTGGCATTGCGTGCGAAATAGGCGCGGTAGCGCTCGGCATAAGCGTCAAGTGCAGTACCTATCGCCTCCGCGCTCGCGTCTGGCGCGACAATCATTGGCCAGGGTTTGATACGGATGACATGGTCCGGCGTGACGGTGCCGCGCAGGCCGATCGCCTCCACGTTCTCTTTCGCGGTGTGCTCGCGGATCGCGGGGGTGGAGCGATAGTCGAGAAAGACGCCCTTTGCAAAGGGTGAACCCTCGCGGGCAAGGGCCTTTTCCAGCCGCGCCCTCAGCGCGGGATCCTCTTCGCCGTCACTCTGCTGAGGGCCAGTGAGCGCCACGTTGGCGCGGGCAAGCTCGTCTTCCGCCATGGTGACGAACTCGATCATCAGTTCATAGGAGGCACGGGCATCGTCGGCGAAGGTGAAGAGGCCGTGATTCTCCAGCCAGAGGCCCTCGCAGCCTGGATGCTCGCGGTAGATGCGGTCTGCGACGATGGAAAGGTCGAAGCCCGGCATGACATAGGTCACATAGGCGAGCCGATCGCCGTAGATTCGCCGGACCGTTTCGCGCATGTCGGGCTGGTCGGCCAGCGCAAGGATGGCCGTCGCATGGGTATGGTCGACGAAGGCAAAGGGCAGGAAGGCGTGCAGCAGCGCCTCGACGGATGGGTTGGGTGCGTCCGCATCGATCAGGCTGGCGCGCAGCAGCCACACCATGTCAGGGTCGGAAAGCCTGGGTCCATCGCGGGTTTCCAGCAATGGTACGAGACGCACGGCCGGCAGGCCCGGCGCCTCGATCGTGTCGAGGTCCCAACCGCTGCCCTTGATATGCATCAGCGCTTCGCCACCGTCGGAGGTGACCTTGACGGAGGTGTTGCCGCCGCCGTGCAGCACGAGATCGGGATCGCCGCCGATGATGCGGGAGGTGTAGATGCGAAGGCCGAGTGCCTCGCTCTGCCCTGCCGCCAGCGCGGCCTCCACGTAGCGTGCAGCGGTCTCGTCGTTCCAGCGGCTTTTCATGCGTATCGTCCTGTTTTTCGGAATGAATACGGCGGGCAGCCGAAGCCGCCCGCCGCTTATGCCTGATCAGAAGTCGAAGTTGGCGATATTGTCCTTGGTGAAGACCGTGCGCTCGGGAAGCAGGATGATGCCGTTGCCGTCGGCTTCGTAGTCGTAGCCCTGCACCTTGTTGGCCGAGACTTCGACGGTGCCGACGCCCGGAATCTCCAGCTTGTCGCCGACCTTCATCGGGCCATTCTTCAGGACGTGATCGGCAACATAGACCGAGATCTTGCCCTGCTGCGTGACATCCCACAGGCCGAAACGCTGGATGGTGCCGCGCTCGATATAGGGACGCATGACATTCGGCGTGGAGAAGCCGACGATGGTGACGCCTTCGGCGCGCTTCAGGTTTTCGGCAGCCTGCGCGGCGGCCGGCAGGGCGTTGGCGTCGGGTGCGATGATCGCGTCGAGATCAGGATAGGTCTGAAGGATGCTTTCGGCCGTCTGCAGCGATTTCTGCGCGTCGTTATAGCCATACTGGGTGGTGACGATTTCCCAGCCTGGATGCTCCTTGGCGATCTTTGCCTTCGCGGCTTCCGCCCAGGCGTTCTGGTCGGTCACGGTCGGGCTGGAATAGAAGAAGGCGACCTTGGCCTTTTCCTTCGTGACACCTTCAGCTGCCATGTCGACCAAGAGACTGCCGAGCTGCTCGGGCGTGCCTTGGTTGATGTAATAGCTGCGGCAATCGGGGTTGACGTCGCTGTCCCAGGTCATGACGAGCACGCCGCGCTCCATGGCGCGCTTGAGTGCCGGGCATAGGCCATCGGGCGAGACGGAGGAGACGATCAGCGCATTGTAGCCTTGGTTGACGAAGTTGTTGATGAACTGCACCTGGCCGGAAACGCTGGGTTCCGTCGGGCCGTCATAGGTGACCTTCGCGCCGACTTCCCCGCCCGCCTTCGTCGCGCCGGCCCCGCCGGAGGTGAAGAAGCCGACACCCACCAGCTTGGGGATGAAGGCGATCTGGTTTTCGGCATGGGCCGCACCTGAGGCGAGCACGGTGCCCGCGAGAAGCGCGGCGGCGAAAGCGCTGGATTTCATAACGGTCTTGATCATTCTCATTCTCCTCCTGAAGTGACTGCCACCCGGGTCTGTCTCTTTTGCCGGGCGACGGCGATGAAATCGGCCAGCATTGCGCTTCCGTGACGCAGTGCGACCGCGACAACCAGCAACCCTCCCGAAAGTGCGCTGGAAATCTGGCTGGGGACGCCGGCCGCCTGCAGGCCCTGCTGCAGGTAGCCGATGACGAATGTGGCGATCAGGGTGCCGAGGATGGATCCCTGGCCGCCATAGATGGAGGCACCACCGAGCACGGCCGCCGTGACGGCGGGCAGCAGCGTCGCCGAGCCGAGGTCGACGCGCGCGGAGCCGAAATAGGCCGACATGACGAGGCCGGCGATGGCAGCCGAAACGCCCGTGATGACATAGGTGATGGTCTGCACGCGGCCGACCGGGATGCCGGCAAAGCGCGCCGCGCTTTCCGACTGGCCGGAGAGGAACACGGCGCGGCCGAAGCGGGTGAAATGCAGCAGCACCACCAGCACGAAGGCGAGCGCGAGAAACAGCGCGAGCGGGGCCGGCAGGCCGAGGACTTCCGCATAACCGAAGGCGTTGAAGGCTTCCGGGAAATTGCCGATGCCCTCATAGCCGCCCGCGCCGACGAGGCCTGAGGCGACCGTCGCGGTGCCCTGGAAGAGGTAGAGGCTGCCGAGCGTCACGACGAGCGGCTGGATCTTGGACAGGTGGACGATCGTGGCGTTGAGGAGGCCGCAGAGCGCGCCGGAGACCAGCGCCAGCGCGATCGAAAGCGGCAGCGGCACGCCGTAGAAGGTGGCGACACCGAAGACGATGGCGGCAAGGCCGATCACCGAGGCGAAGGAGACGTCGATGCCGCCGGCGATGATGACGAGGGTCAAAGGCAGGGCGACGATGCCGATCTGGACGAAGTCGGAGGTGCCGTAGATTAGGTTCGCGACATTGAGGAAGCGCGGATTGACGAGGCCGAAGATGACAAGCTCGGCGATGAGCATGGCAAGGAGGGCGCTCTCCCAGCGGAAGATGAGCTTCTTCATCGGCCTGCCTCCACGGTGCGCGCCGTTGTCGTTTCAGCGGATTGGACAGGACTGCGCTCGTGCACGGCATAGCGGCGGGCGCGGATGCGGCGGTCGATGATCTGGCGGATGCGCCCGTCGAGCAGCAGGACCGAGAGCAGGATCGCACCGGCGATGAAGTCGTTCCAGTAGGCGGGGATCTTCAGGAAGACGAGCGCGCTGTCGATGGAGGTGATGAAGATGACGGCGGAAAAGACGCCCGCAACCGAGCCGGTGCCGCCGAGCAGGCTGACCCCGCCGAGCACGTTGACGGCGATGGCTTTCAGCTCGATGCCGCTGCCCGCTTGGTTGGGGATGAAGCCGATCTGCGCCGCGAAGACGAGGCCGGCGAGCGCGGCGCAGATGCCGGTCGCGATGAAGGCGGTAAACTGCACACGCTTGACCGGCACGCCGAGATGGTGTGCGGCGGCGCGGTTGTCGCCGACAGCGTAGAAATAGCGGCCGAAGCGCGTTTTGCGCAGCATCAGCCATGCGACGATGGCGAGGGCGAGCACGACGACGGTGAGCGCGGAAAAACCGGGGCCGAGATTGCCGGCGAGCGCCTTCAGGTCCTGCGGCAGGTCCTCGATCCAGCGCCCGCCGGTCAGAACGAGCATGATGCCGCGATAAAGGCCGAGCGTGCCGAGTGTGGCGACGATGGAGGGGATGCCGAGATAGGCGACCATCAATCCGTTGAAGGCGCCGGCGGCAGCGCCGGTCGCAAGGCAGAAGGCGATGGCGAGCGGCAGGCTGATACCGGCATTGAGCGACAGGCCGAGCACGGCCGCGCTGAGGCCGAGCACCGAGCCGCTGGAGACATCGATGTTGCGCGTCAGGATGACGATCGTCGTTCCGAGCGAAATCAGCATCAAGACAAGGCTGTTGGAAACGACGACCGAGGCCGTGGCGCCGGAGAGGTAGCCGGGTGCGGCCGCGCCGATGGCGGCATAGGCGACGACGAGGACGGCGATGAGCGTTGCGACGCGGTTGCGCGCGAAGAGGTCAAGCATGACGGGCCTCCGAGGCGCCGAAGGCAAGGCGGGCGATGGTGTCCACCGAGATGTCGCCCGTCAGCTCCCCGCCGGGCTGGCCGAACGCCATGACCTCGACGCGGTCGGCGAGCTGTTCGATCTCGTCGAAATCCGAGGAGATGAGGACGATGGCGACGCCCTCGGCGGCGAGCTTGCGGATGAGGTCGTAGATATCGTTGCGGGCCGCGACGTCGACGCCGCGCGTCGGCTCGTCGAGAATCAACACCTTCGGCCGGGCGGACAGGCACTTGGCCAGCAGCACCTTCTGCTGGTTGCCGCCCGAAAGGCCGCGCACCTCCTGGCCGGGGCCGGTGCATTTGATGCCCATGCTGGCGCGGAATTCGTCGAAAGCCTTCCGCTCCGCGCCGGGGCGCAGGAAGAAGGGCAGTCGGTGCACGAGATAGGACGAGACGTTCCAGAAGAGCGGGGCTTCGAGGAAGAGGCCATGCTGCTGGCGATCTTCCGGCAGGTAGACGAGGCCGCGGTCGATGCAGAGGCGCGGCGAGCGCTTCTTCAACTCCATGCCGTCGAAGACGACGCTGCCCGCCGCCTGGGGGCGCAGGCCAAAGAGCGTTTCGGCGAATTCCGTTCGCCCCGCGCCGACAACGCCGGCAAGGCCGAGGATTTCACCCGCCCGCACATCGAGGCTGATATTGCGAAAACCCTCGCCGCTGAGACCGCGCACGCTGAGGCGCGGCTGGCCGATCTGCGAGACCTTGCGGCCGGTGCGGTCCTTGCCCGAAGCCTCCGTGATCTGCACGCGGCTCATCGCGTCGATGATCTCGGCGTCGCTATAGCCGTCGAGCGGACCGGAGAGCACGATGACGCCGTCGCGCAATACGCTGATCGTGCCGCAGATTTCGCGG
This sequence comes from Shinella sp. CPCC 101442, assembly GCF_024704725.1. GTDB lineage: Bacteria > Pseudomonadota > Alphaproteobacteria > Rhizobiales > Rhizobiaceae > Shinella. The sequence continues at coordinate 195,564 of NZ_JALIQS010000008.1, forward strand.
ATCTCGCGCAGCTTGTGCGAGATGAAGAAGATGCCGACGCCCTGCGCCTGCAATTTGCGCACGCGCTGGAAGAGCGCGCTCGTCTCGAACGGGGTGAGGGCGGAGGTGGGCTCGTCGAGGATCAGCACGCGCGCATCGCGCACGAGGCCGCGCAGGATCTCGACGATCTGCCGTTCGGCGATTTCGAGGGCGGCGGCCTGCGCGTTGAGGTCGAGCGAGACGGAGAGTTCCGCGACGAGCTGCTCGACACGCGGGCGCAGGGCCTTGGGCGAGGCGGCAAGGCCGAGGCAGATATTTTCCAGAACGCTCTGGTTGGGCAGGATATGCGCTTCCTGCGGCACCAGGTAGAGACCGAGGTCCTGGGCATGGGCGGGCGAGGCATGGGCGAGCGCCCGGCCGTTGATTTCGATGGCGCCGGAATTGGCCGGGATGACGCCCGACATGATCTTCATGAGGCTCGATTTGCCGGCGCCGTTGCCGCCGAGAAGCGCGTGCACTTCTCCGGCCTGCAAGGCGAGCGAAACGCCCTTCAGCACCGGAACGGCACCGTAGGACTTCCAGATGTCCGTCAGCTTCGCGACCCTCCCGGCCGCCGGGCTATCCGTCATTCTGCACCTGTTCACATGTAATTCGTGACAATCATGTGATCATAGCGACAGCGGGGCGTCAATATGCTCAAGCTGCACGAAGAAGCCATGTCGACCCAATATTGCGCTGCAAAATATGATTTACCAGCGAAAATCAACGAATTGCGACGGCAAAGAATTTTTCGCCGCACGGATACGTTGACGTATCAAAAGTTTTTTTGCTATTCAAATGATCAGAAATTGACCGAAAGGGCCGCTTGCATGGCGACGGACAACGGGGAATGGAGCTACGCCGATACGGACGAGGAAATCCTCACCCGCATCGCGTGGTATTACTACAACGACGGGCTGACGCAGAACGAGATCGGCGAAAAGCTCAACATGTCGCGCATCAAGGTCTCGCGCCTGCTCGAGAGCGGCCGACGCTCCGGCATCATCCAGGTGCGCATCAACTCGCGCTACCAGGGCTGTCTGGCGCTGGAGCGGCAGATCAAGGAGCGCTATGGGCTGCTCGAGGCCTATGTCGTGCCGCAGCTTCCCGACCAAGACCCGAGCGACCGGCTGGGGCAGGCGGCCGCACAGTTTCTCATGCAGCGGCTGCAGACGGACGATCTTCTGGCGGTCGGCTGGGGCGCGACGGTTTCCAACACCATCCAGCGGCTCGGCCATCTCGCCAACGAGCGCAATATCGGCCTGGTCAGCCTCACCGGCGGCGTCGGCACATATGTCGACGGCATGCGCACGGCCAATTGGGGCAGCGGCGTGCATCTGGTGCCTGCGCCGCTTGTCGTGCGTGATCCGGATGTGGCGCGCAATCTCTCCTCTGAGCCGGCGGTTGCCAACCTGCTCGACATGGCGCTCAACGCCACCTACCAGCTCGTTGGCATCGGGGAGCTTTCCGCCGCCTCCACCGTCGTGCGCTCGGGCTATGTCAGCCCCGACGAGGTGGAGCCGTTGCGCCGCAAGGGCGCGGTCGGCGATATCCTCTGCCAGTTCTACAACGAGCGCGGCGAGCCGCTAGACCTGCCGCTGCACGACCGGGTGATCGGCGTGAAGCTCGCGGCGCTCTCGCGTGCCGAAAAGGTCGTGGCGGCCGCCGGCGGCATCCAGAAGGTACAGGCCATTCACGCGGCGCTGCGCGGTAAATTCGTCGGCATCCTCATCACCGACGAGACGACGGCCGCCGGCCTCATCGAGATCAAGGACTGACCTATGACGACTTCCTACCTGCTGGCTGTCGACGCCGGCACCGGCAGCGGCCGCGCCGTCATCTTCGATGAGAACGGCAACCAGATCGCCAGCGCCCAGCACGAATGGTGGCACAAGGCCGATCCGCGCTTTCCGGGCTCCATGGATTTCGATGTGGAGGGGAACTGGTCGCTCCTGTCGCGCGCCATCCGGCAGGCGATTGCCGAGGCCGGCATAACGGCCGCCGATATCCGCGCCGTCAGCGCCACTAGCATGCGCGAGGCCATCGTCGCCTATGATCGCGCTGGACGGGAAATCTGGGCCTGCGCCAATGTCGACAGCCGCGCCGTCAGCGAAGTGCGCGACCTGAATCGCGATTTTCCGGGCCTGGAACGCGACCTCTATGCGCAGAGCGGCCAGACCTTCGCGCTCGGCGCCCTGCCGCGCCTTCTTTGGCTGAAGCGCAACCTGCCGGATGTCTATGCCCGCATCGACCGGATCAGCATGCTGTCCGACTGGGTCCTGGCGCGTCTCTCCGGCGTCATCGCCAGCGATCCCTCCAATGCCGGTACCACCGGCCTCTACAGCCTCGCGAAGCGCGACTGGCTGCCGGAAGCCGTGGCGAAAGCCGGCATGCGCGACGATATCTTCCCTGAAAGTGTCGAGCCGGGCACGATCATCGGCCGCGTCACCGAAAAAGCGGCGGATGAGACCGGCCTTGCCCCCGGCACCCCCGTCGTCATGGGCGGCGGCGACTGCCAGAGCGGCGCGGCTGCCATCGGCGTAGTCAACGAGGGCGACTGCGCCGTGCTCGGCGGCACCTTCTGGCAGCAGGTGGTGAATGTCGGCCCTGATGTCTCCGACCCGTCCATGGACCTGCGCATCAATCCGCATGTCGTAACCGGCCTCAATCAGGCAGAGGCGATCAGCTTTTTCGTCGGCATCGTCATGCGCTGGTTCCGCGACAGTTTTGGCGCGGAGGAGGTGGCGGCGGCCGGGCAGGGCGGCGATGCCTACAAGCTTCTCGAGGAGAAAGCGGCAAGCGTACCTGTCGGCGCCTACGGCATCATCCCGGTCTTCTCCGACGTCATGCACTACGGCAACTGGTATCACGCCGCGCCGTCGCTGCTGAACCTGTCGATCGACCCGGAGAAATCCGGCAAGGCGGCGATATTCCGGGCGCTGCAGGAAAACGCGGCCATCGTCGCGTCCCGCAACCTGTCGGCCATCTTCAGGCTCTCGGGCAAGACGCCGGACAAGATCGTCTTCGCCGCCGGTGCGTCGAAATCCGCCCACTGGTCGCAGATCCTTTCCGACGCGACCGGCCTTCCGGTCGTAACCCCGGTCGTCAAGGAAGCGACCGCGCTCGGTTGCGCCGCCTCGGCCGCCATCGGCATTGGCCTTCGCCGCGATTTCGTCGAAGCGGCTGAAGGCTGGGTGCGCTGGGACAGGCGCTTCGAGCCGAATGTCGAACACAAGGCCATCTACGACGAGGCCGGCGAGCGCTGGGCGCGCGCCTATGCGCTGCAGCGCCAGCTCGTCGACGAGGGCGTCACCACGGCGATGTGGAAAGCGCCGGGCCTTTGACCCTTTCATCTAGGACTTCAACATATAACAAGGAATAAGACATGCTCATCCAGATGGTCAGCATCAACGTCAAGCCGGGCCATGCCGCGGAGTTTCTCGAGGCGTTCCGCATCAATTACGAGGGCACCCGGCAGGAGCGGGGCAATGTGCGCTTTGACGTGCTTCGCAATCCCGAAGACGAAAACAGCTTCACGATCTACGAAGTGTTCACCTCGCCGGAAGCCGTCGACGAGCACCGTAAGACGCCGCACTATCAGGAATGTGTACGCCGGATCGACCCGATCCTCGCAGGCCCGCGGACCAAAACCTTTTTCAATGCCGAAATGGCAGATTTCCTCGGCACCTAAATCAGTAACGGCGCGTGGCGCGACAATGTTTTCGTCTGGCGCTCCGGGGAACTGTGTGACGAGTTTGCAAGCCTCATGGGGCGTTTCGATGTGGTGATAACAGCCGCGTCAGTGTTGATTGTTGCCTGAATTTGACTCGGTTTGTTAGTTCAAGGTGACCCACGCTTAGCCAGAAGAACGCTTTTTCTCTCAAGCCTTTGTGTCGCTCTAGCCGGGGCGGCGCCAAATGGAAAACTGGGTCAAATCCCAGTGATATTCATTAGTTGGGAAACAGACTGGCTGTTTTCGGAACGGCAAACGGCAATAGCTGCCGTTCCGAGAGAGTGTTTATCGAGGGCGGTTGTGCAGAGTGGCATCCACCACGCTAGTCCGTCTCGTCCGAGCCTCGCTGCAAAGCCCCGTCGCGGCGCGACAGCACCACAACCGTGATAAAGACCAGCATCAGGTCCGCAACCGGCAAAGCCGCCCAGATACCCGTCTCACCCATCAAGAGGGGCAGGACGAAGGTGAGCGGGATTGCGAAGAGGTACGTCCGCGCCACAGAAAGCAAAGCCGAACGCTTGGCATCGCCTATGCTCTGCAGGTAACCGGCAACCATCATCGTCGGCCCCATTGTAAAATAGAGCGCAGCATAGAAGGGCAGCATGCGTCCGACTTCCCCGACCAAAGCGTCATCGGAGAAGAATACGCCCCCCAGGCTTCCTCTGAATACCCACAGGACTGCCTCCACCAATCCGCAGTAAATCAATGCAAGCAGCATCGACAGTCGGAGGGTGGCGACCGCGCGGTCCTGATGACCAGCGCCGTAATTGTTCCCGACCACAGCCTGCATCGCAAGGTTCAGCCCCATTAGTGGGAGATAGGCAAAGGTCATGATCCGCGTCACGACGCCATATGCGGCAATGATCGCATCGTTGCCGGTGGTAACGTAGAGACCAACACACGTTATGGTCGCTGCCGCGCCAAGGGCGATCCCAAAAAAGCTCAGGCTGCGTGGCGCCCCCAGCGCAAGAATATCTGTCCATCCCGCCAACCAGTTTCGGTTCGGCGTAGGAACCGGCAGGCGTGCCTTACCGGCCAGGCGGAACCCCAGCATCACTCCGAGGGCGACGCCTTGCGCAGCCGCAGTGCCCCAGGCCGATCCGGCAACGCCAAGTCCGAAGCCCGCAATGAGCAAGATGTTGAAAGCAATATTGCCGAGCGAGACCAGAAGCCCTGCCAGTGCCATGAAACCGATCTTGCCTTCAACGCGTAGAGCGTCGGAATGGACGGAAACCAGGAACATGATTGGTGATGTGAGGACCGAAATCATCAGGAACTGATGACCAATTGCGGCCAGCGCCTGATCTAATGTGACGGCGGCTATCACGGGTTGACTGAAGGCTAGGAGAGCCACGCCCAGGATGACGCAGATCAAAATGGACAACCCGTGCGCGCCGGCGAAGGTAGCCTTTGCCTCCGACAGGCGACCGGCGCCGAGCTGTCGCGCGACGATGCTGGCCATGCCCGACGACACCATGGCGGAGAGCGCCAACAACAGCATGGAGACGGGGAACATCAAGGTGACGGCGGCCAGTGCCTCCGGACCGACAAAGATGCCAAGCAGCATCGCGTCGACTACAGTGAGAAGTCCATTGATGCTTGTCAAAAAAACAACGGGAAGTGCGGTGCGAAGGAGAACCTTCGCGATCGGGTCATGGGTGAACCCATGGCTTGCGGAGGGCATGAGCGTAGCCTCGTAGGGCGGGACATCTCATGGGAGCTCGCTTTGCCATGAACCGCCTTAAGAGGAGCGATCAGGGTTTCTAGGGCTGAACTTCACCATCGGACTATCCGGCGAGCGGCAGGCGTCAGCAACCGCACGCTGAATGCTCCTGGGCAACGACGTTGTCAAGGCACTGCCGGATACGCAAAAGCGGTGTGCGAGACGTTTGTCACATTGCGGCGCAGAACCGCTATTCGGTTTGCAAGCGAATGCCTGCTTTTGGAGTTTCCAGCTCAATAGCGAACGGCCGATATAGGGTCGGAAGCGGTCATAGGGCTCGACCGCCCCGGCCTCCAGAACCGGACGGTCCGCTCGCGGCTCCCTATCAGCCGTCCCCGCAAACGACCCGACGTCCGTCCGCTGAGGATTTCAGAGGGTTACCTGTATTCGAGAAAGAGGGTCGTGGGTCCGTATCCCTTCAAGAGCTTGAAGGATTGTTGTTTAGCGCTAGAGATTCTCACGCGTATGAACGTCAAATGGGACGATCCTCGTATGGCTGGCATTTTCGCCGTTTGACGTCATTGCCCTTGTCATGCCGGTGATGGTCTCGCTTGCCAGGCGGGCCAGGGGGTGGGCGATCGAGAGGGTTATGGTCCCGTCGAGCAGGGCGGCCCTGACATTGTCCATCAATTCGTAGCCGACCACGACCAGTTTTCCAGCGCGGTCGCTGGCGCGCAACGCTGCGAGGGCTCCGCTGATCCCACCGCCGGCGACGTAGAGGCCCGCGAGATCTGCATGATCGTTCAGCAGTCGCTCCGTCATTTCCTGGGCGACGGCTGAGGATTCAAATGTCGAGAGAGGTTCGAGCAGCACGAAGTCCCGCGCGTGCTCGCGGAAATACGAGCGGAAGCCGGTCTCGTTCATTTCCTGGTTGCGATAGCGCGGATTGCCCATGAGGATGCCGATCTTGCCGGGCGCCTTGCAGATGTGATCGAAGGCCCAGGCGGCGGTTCTGCCGACTTTCCAGTTGTCGAGCCCGATATAGTGGATCTGCCCCGTTGCGGCGAGCTGCGAGATCAGCGCGAAGACCGGGATGCCCTTTGCCTGGATGTCAGCGAGTGCTTGGGCGACGACAGGGTGCACGGCCGTGGTGATGCAGATGGCGTCGCATTCTTCGGCCAGCGCCAGCGCCCGTTCGGCTGTATTCTGCGGCGAGAGGTCCTCCAGATGCTCGATCTTGAGATCGACGTCGGCCGAGGTGGCTTGTGCGGCCGCGTCCACGAGGGCGCGCGCGACCAGCCTGTAGAACGGGCGGTGCGGCTGGAGGAGAAGTATGCCGAATCGGTATTTGGGGCGCGCCGCAGCATTGCGCGCCTGTATCGCCCCCAGTCCGTAAAAGCCGATCGTCGCCGCCGCCGCCTGGACCTTCTCCCGCGTGCTGCCGCTCACATTTTCCGCACCGGACAAAACCCGGTTGGCCGTGGCGATGGAAACGCCGGCCGCCTCGGCGAGATCGCGGATGGTCGGTCTGCGCACGGAATCCCCATGAGATGAAATATATCATTTGATCGGCTTTATGAGACGAATGATACGTTCGTACCCTGAAAGAGAAATGCGCCTTGATTTAATAGACGTCAAGTTGGCATTGTCTGTTCAGAGACGGCGGGTGGCGCGAAACGCGACGCACACGCCTGGAGGAACTGCCTTCGACATCGTTGGGACTGCACGCTTTGGGCTTTCGTCCGGGGACCGTCGTGCTGTGGCCGCGACAGAGCGCCGGCACGGTTTCTCCTCCCCTTTTGACGACAAGGCGCGCCACGCCCGGAGGCATGACGATGGACGATCACAATTTTGGAACGCGCAACAAGCGCGGCGACTGGGCACCGAACGGACACATCGAGGTTGCGCCATTCTGGGCCTGGCCGCCGAAGCTCATGACCGTGCTGAAGTGGCTGCCGGAATATGTCTGGCCTTGGAATGCCATTCATATGGCAACGGCCTTACTTTACTGGTTCTATGTCGTCCCGGATGTCGCGGTGATGAAGACGCTGAGCTGGGGGTGGCCGCTTTGGCTGTACGCCGTCAATGCGGGCGCGATCTTCGTCTTCTACGGGTCAGTCGAGCTGCTCTTCTACGTCAAGCGCAAGCAGGGCAATCGCTTCAAATACAACGCCAAATTCCCCGGCGAGCAACCATCCGATGTCTTCTGGTTCAAGAGCCAGAACATTGACAACTTTCTGCGCTCGTTTTTCATTTCGATCCCGCTGTGGACGCTGGTCGAGGTCCTCTTCCTCTGGGTGTTCGCCAATGGCTGGGTGCCGTGGCTGAGCTGGGCTGACAATCCGTATTACCTCGCTTTCCTCGTCGCCGTGGCGCCGATGATCCACGAAGTTCACTTCTTCTTCATCCACCGGCTCATCCATTGGGGACCGCTCTATCGCTGGATCCACTCAGTACACCACAACTCGGTCAACCCGTCGCCGTGGTCGTCGCTGTCCATGCATCCGGTCGAGGGTTTTCTCTACCATGCTGTCGCCTTCTGGCACCTCGTCATCCCGTCCAACCCAATCGTCGCGATGTTCCAGCTTCACATTGCCGGCTTCGGCGCCGTCAACGGTCACATCGGCTTCGACAAGCTGGAAATCACAGAGGAAACGCCGATCGATACGCATGCCTATGCCCACTATCTGCACCATAAGTATTTCGAGGTGAACTACGGCGGCGATGGCCTGATCCCGCTCGATAAGTGGTTCGGCACCTGGCACGACGGCACGAAGGATGGCGACGTGCAGATGCAGGCGCGCTTCCAGAAGAAGAAAGAGCGCATGAACGCCAAGGCAGCGCGTGCAAATTCCTGATCGCAGTTGATGCTCAGCACCCGCGAGGAGGCGGGTGCTTTCCAAAAGCGGATCGCTTCGACTCATCCAGTCAACATTGCAACCCGCCATTCGGCGGACACAGGGGAGGAAACCCGATGACCAAACTGACCACCATGACCAGGGCGCTCGCAACCACGGTTGCCGTCTGTCTCACCGCAAGTGTCGCTTTGGCTGCCGACATTGCGGTCGTCGGCGGCAAGACCGACGACGCCTTCTGGACCAAGATCAAGAAGGGGGTCGATGACAGCCGGTTCGTCGTCGAGGCGAATGGCGGCAAAGTCACCTACCTGCAACTCCAGACCTATGACAATCTCGGTCCGGATGCGGCAGGCCTCGTGCGCACCGCCGTCAGCCAGGGCGTCAGCGGCATCGTCATTCCCAACTGGGTTCCGGAAGCGGAAGACGAAGCGATCAAGGCGGCGGTCGAAAGCGGCATCAAAGTTATCCTGATGAACGCTGGTTCTCTCGAAAAAGCCAAGGAACTCGGCGCAATCAACTATGTCGGGTCCGATGAGTACATCGCCGGTGTCGCTGGCGGAGAATACTTCGGCAAAAACGGTCAGAAGAATGTGCTCTGCGTCAACACGCTGCCGGGCAGCGCCAACCAGGAAGCACGCTGCAAGGGCGTCATTGATGGTGTCACCAAGACGGGCGGTGCGGGCAAGCAGCTGCCGCTGCCGGCGACAAGCTTCGGAGATCCGACCGCGATTGCGGAAGCCGTCAAGGCGACGCTTTCCCAAGACGGCACTATCGACAGCGTGATCACGATCGCTGCCGGCGACGCCGATGCCGCCGCAAGCGGGATTCAGCAAGCCGGCAAGGTGGAGACCGTCAAGCTTGGCTCGTTCGACTTCAACGAAGCCAGCCTCGATCGCATCAAAAACGGTGCGCAGCTCTTTGCGATCGATCAGCAGCCGTATCTCCAGTCCCTTCTCGCGGTGTCGCTGCTTGCCTCCCACATCGATTTCGGAACGGATTTGCCGGTGAGGCCGGTTCTGACTGGACCGGGCATCGTCGATGCGTCGAACATCGAATCGACGCTTGCAGGCGTGTCGAAGGGCGCGCGCTGACCGGCCCGCTTCAGGGCCGCTCCCTGTGACCTCCCCAGGGAGCGGCCACCGCCACAACACGGCAAAGCCGGGTAGGGAACCATCATGAACTCGAAAACCGCAAGCCAGCCGATTGTCGTTGCCAAGGCACCGGCGCCATCACCGGCAACAAGCTTTTCCATTGGCGGCCTTTTCCGCAGGCCAGAAGCGGGCGCCTGTCTCGGCCTTTTCGGCGTCTTCGTCTTTTTCATCGCTTTCGGAAGCATCGATTTCCTGAAGCCTGCAGGTGCGGCAAGCTGGCTGAATGTCGCCGCAAATCTCGGGATCGTCGCTTTTCCCATCGGTCTGTTGATGATCGCCGGGGAATTGGACATTTCGATCGGCTCGATGATCCCAGCTGGCTCCATGACGGTCGCGATCATCTCCGGGTACTACGGCCTTCCGATCTGGCTCGGTATCGCTGCGACCCTCGGCCTTGGTGTCGTCGTTGGGCTGGTGAACGGATTTCTCGTAGTGCGCACCAACGTGCCGTCCCTCATCGTCACGCTCGGCACGCTCTTTGCTGTCGCAGGCCTCGTGCTCGGCCTATCGGTTCTGCTGACAGGTACGACGAGCGTCGCCCTCAAGGCACCGGAACTCGCTAAGTTTCTGTTCGGCCGGTTCGTGGCGAACACGTTCCAGGTCATCATCTTCTGGTGGCTGGCGCTGACGGCGATCTACATCTACGTCATCCACTACTCGCCCTATGGCAACTGGATCTTCGCCATGGGCGGCGACAAGGTCAGCGCACGCAATGCCGGCATTCCGACAGCCCGTCTGACCATCGCCCTCTTCGTCCTCTCCTCAACGAGTGCGGCCTTCGTCGGCATGTGCCAGGCTATCCTGTTCAACTCCGCGCAGGTTTCCGCCGGCATGTCCTTCATTTTTAACTCGATCATCTCGGTGGTGGTGGGCGGCGTGCTGCTCACAGGTGGCTTCGGCTCGATCGTCGGCATCTTCTTCGGCACCATCACTTTCGCCGTGGTCAACCAGGGCATCTACTTCACGACCTTCGACCGCAACTGGTCCAGCCTGATCATCGGCGTGATGCTGCTTCTGGCGGTGCTTATGAACAACACCTTCCGCAGCATGGCGCTCTCCTATTCGCCTAAGAAGAAGTGAGGGTCGATCATGTCTACGCCCATCATGAAGCTTAGGAACATCTGCAAGTCCTTCGGCCCGATCGATGTCCTCCAGGACATCTCGCTGGATATCTGTCCTGGAGAAGTCCTCTGCCTGCTCGGTGACAACGGCGCCGGCAAGTCGACGCTAATTAAGACGCTTTCGGGTGTGTATCGCCCGAACTCCGGCACGATTGAGATGGACGGTAAGCCCATCGAATTCGCCGGCCCGCGAGATGCCAGCAACCGCGGCATCGCGACCGTCCATCAGTTTGGGGGTACGTTCCCGCTGATGAGCATCGGCCGCTCGTTCTTCATCGGCGTCGAGCCGACTAAAGGCTGGGGACCGTTCAAGATTTTTGACCGGAAAAAGGCGAACGAGATCGCCGTCAAGGCGGTTCGCGACTTCGGCATAACGCGGATCGAGGATGGCGACCGCCTGGTCGGCGGGCTTTCGGGCGGCGAGCGGCAAGCCCTCGCCATCGCCCGCGCCGTACATTTCGGCGCGAAGGTCCTGATCCTCGACGAGCCGACGGCGGCGCTGGGCGTGAAGCAGGCCACCCATGTCCTGCGGATCGTCAACGAGGCGAAGCGGCGGGGTCTCGCGGTCGTCTTCATCACCCATCAGGTCATGCATGCCATGGCGGTCGGCGATCACTTCGCGGTGTTGATCCGCGGCGCGGTCGCCGCCGATTTCCGGAAGGGGGAAAAGTCGCGCGAAGAGATCACCGACCTGATGGCCGGTGGCGAGACCATGGCGGAACTCGAAGCCCAGATCGACGGCTACATGGAGACGCATGACGGTCATGTGCCTCAGCATGCGGGTGCGTCGGCCTGACGCTACCGCTTCAACAGACCCTTAACTGCCAAAGGACAAAGACATGGGGACCTGGACCCGCGCTTGCGCAACCGAGGACGTCGAACTCGAAGAGCAGATTCGTTTCGATCACAGCGGACGCACCTTTCTGGTGATCCGCAGTCCGGACGACGAATTCTTCTGCATCGACGGCATCTGCACCCATGAAAACGTGCACCTCGCTGATGGCCTGGTGATGGACGGCATCATCGAGTGTCCGAAGCATAGTGCGCACTTCGACTACAAGACCGGGGAGGCGATGCGTGCGCCTGCCTGCATCAACCTTCGCACCTGGCCGGTCAAGGTCGAGGATGGCGACGTTTTCATAGAGATTTGAGACAATGACACAGTTTGCATTGGCGGCCTGCGCCGAAATGATCTGGCGGGACCGCCCCATCGAATGGCGGGCCTCCCGCCTAAAGGATATGGGCTTTGGTGTTGGTTTGTGGAACTGGCCGGCGCACGATCTGGCGAAGCTAAAAGCCACCGGCGCCACCTTCACCATTATGAACGGCTATCTCGCCGGCCGCCTGACCGACGACGAGGGCGCTGCCGAGCTTCTGCGCACCGCGCGAGAAACGGCGCAGATCGGCAGGCGTCTCGGTGTGCAGCGGCTGAACCTGCACGGCACGGGGCTGGGCGAGGGGGGACTTCCCGTCCAACCCATCGAGGTCGTGACCGGTGCGATGTGGTTGAAGGCGCGCGGCACGCTGTGCCGTGTGGCCGAAATGGCCGAAGCTGAAGACGTCATCTTTACGCTGGAAAACCTCAACCTGCCCGTCGACCACGCGGGCGTGCCGTTCGGACGGGCTGAGGACACGCTAGCGCTCGTCTCCAGCATCAATCACCCGCGGCTTAGTCTCAATCTCGACCTTTACCATGCCCAGATCGGCGAGGGGAACCTCATCGAGCTATGCCGAAAATGCCTGCCATGGATCGGCGAAATACAGGTTGCCGACGTGCCAGGTCGTTGCGAGCCGGGCACCGGCGAGGTGAATTGGCATGGCATCGCCAAGGCGCTCAAGACAATGGGATACGCCGGCCCGGTCGGCATGGAGGCTTTCGCTTCGGGCGATCCAGAAGCCGCCCTCGAAGCCTTCCGCAATGCATTCACGGTGTAACTATGGTTCACAGGAACACACGCCCGACCGTTTCCGACATCCGCGCTATGAAGGCGCGGGGCGAAAAAATCTCGATGCTCTATGTCACCACGTTCGAGGAAGCCGCTGCTGCGGATGCCGCGGGCATCCACATGCTCTCGATTGAGGGGCGCTTCTTCTCGCCCGAAATGCGCGAAGCGGCTGGCCGTTGCTTCGTGCAGGTCGGGCTTCCGTTCGGCGGATGGGGCACGTTCGAGGGCCGGCCGCTTGCAACAGCTGAGGATTATCTGCGCGCCGCCTTCCACTTCTCCGCTATGGGCGGCGACTGCTTCTATTGTGCCGCCTCGCTGGATATCCAGAAGGTGCTTTGCGACAACCACGTCCCGGTCGTCGCCCATGTAGGGCTCATCCCCTCCTATATTACCTGGACCGGGTTTCGCGCCGTGGGCAAGACGGCCGAGGAGGCAGCTAGAGTTTACCGACACGTCAAGCAGCTCGAAGCGATCGGCTGCTTCGGAGCGGAGCTGGAGGTCGTGCCGGATCGTGTCGGCGAACTGATCTCGAAAAACACCACGATGATCATGCTCGGCATGGGCGCCGGACCCGGCGCCGATGCGCAATACCTCTTCGCAGAAGACGTGCTCGGCCACACCGATGGACATCGGCCGCGCCACGCAAAGACCTACCGCAACTTCGCGGTCGAATTTGACAGGCTCCAAAAGGAGCGCATTGCCGCCTTCAGCGAATTTATCGCGGACGTGAACACGGGCGCCTATCCGCAGCCCCAGCACAATGTCGCGATCGGCGACACGGAATTCAACGCATTAAAGGCCGAACTCGGTCTCTGATCAGAAGAGGAAAACCCATGCTTAAAGTTGGCCTTCTTGGCGCCGGCCGCATTGCCGGCGTGCATGCTACGGCAATCTCCAGCCATCCCGGCAGCACGCTCGTCGCCGTGTCCGATATCAACACGGCCGCCGCCGAAAAAATCGCGGCCCAATATGGCGCGCAAGCACACGACACATCCGCCATTCTGGAGGACAGCGCGATCGACGCCGTGCTGATCGCCACCTCCACGGACACCCATTCCGACCTGATTGAAAGGGCGACGGCTGCCGGCAAGGCGGTGTTGTGCGAAAAGCCGGTCGATCTTAGCCTTGCGCGGGCGCGCGCCTGCCAGAAGGCGGTTTCCTCCATTGGGCGCCCGGTGATGATCGGCTTCAATCGTCGTTTCGATCCGAACTTTTCCGCGCTGAAGAAGGCGGTCGATGCCGGAGAGATCGGCAAGCCCGAACTGCTCTCCATCACGTCCTTCGATCCGGCACCCCCGCCGGTTTCCTATATCAAGGTGTCAGGCGGTCTCTTCCGGGACATGATGATTCATGACTTCGACATGGCGAACTTCATCATGGGCGCGCCGCCAGTCACGGTAACGGCAGTCGGCTCGTCCATCGTTGACACGGAAATCGGGGCGGCGGGTGATGTCGACACGGCCGTTGTGACGCTTACCTATGCGGACGGCCGAATCGCCGTCATCAAGAATAGCCGCCGGGCAGTCTACGGTTACGACCAGCGCGTCGAACTGCTTGGTTCCGAAGGTCTGCTTCAGGCGCAGAACATACTCGAAAACACCGTGGTGAAATCGACGACGAAGGGCGTAACGGGCGCAAAGCCCACCTACTTTTTCCTCGAGCGCTACATGCCGGCCTATGCTGCGGAATGGGCGGCGTTTGTTGAGGCGGTGAAAGGTGGAACGCCGCTACCGGTGACGCTGGAAGACGGCGTCGCCGCGCTCGCCATGGCGGAAGCCGCGACCCTATCCATCAAAACCGGCAGCCCCGTCTCGCTTGCGAGCCTTCTTGATTGAGCAAGATCTTCCCGAGGCACTCACGCCGGGAATGGGCGTCAGGCCTCCGACAGCCCAACCCAAACGGTTGCGTTGGAGCGACCAGAAGTCCCGCACAGTTTGAGGAGATTGGAAATGCTAGCTCCGGTAAGTGATACTGCTCCGCCGAGCATACAGGTTATCAAGCAGCTGATTGCCGAACGCCGTATCGATTTTCCGGCCCTTCTGGAACAAGCCATGCGGCTGCTTCTCAGCAAGCCGGAAATCATCGCGTTCGGATCTCTGCAATCGGTAGCGCAAATCTGCGGCGTGTCGGGAACCACCATCATCCGTCTCGCGTCCCGGAGCGGATATGCAAGCTTCAAAGAGATGAGGGCCGCCTTTCGCCAACACCTGATCGCCATCGCCCGGACGAACCAGTAATTTGGCCAGTACAACAGCAAAGGCTCGTGCAATGACTTCATTCGTTATCATTGGCGCAGGCGAGTGCGGTGCTCGTGCTGCCCTGGCCTTACGCGAGCTTGGTTTTGCGGGCAACGTGACACTCGTTGGTAGCGAGACCCTGTTACCTTACGAACGGCCACCTCTATCCAAGGAGGGCCTTCAAAAGGGAGCCGAGCCTAAATGGATTGCGGATGCTGGCCGCTACGAAGACCTCGATATTGCAGTCCGGACCGGCGTGACCGCAACGGATATCGATCGCCAGCGAAAGACCGTGGAGCTCTCGGATGGCACCACGCTCGGATACGACATGTTGCTTCTGGCGACGGGCGCGCGACCGCGAGAGCTTGAAAATGTTGCCTCTCCGCTTGGTCGCATCCGCTCGCTACGAACACATGCTGACGCCTCGGGTCTCCAGCCATTCCTGCAAGCTGGCCGGTGTATTGCCATCCTCGGCGGCGGATTTATCGGCCTCGAACTAGCAGCCAGTGCGAGAAGACTTGGTGCGTCGGTGATCCTGCTCGAAGGGCAACCGCTTATCCTGTCGCGCGGCGTGCCCGCTGAGATCGCTGCGCTGATCGCGGAGCGCCACGCCGCGGCGGGTGTCGATATCCGCTGCGGGGTGAAAATCCGTTCCGTCACGGAGACCGATGCCGACGTCTCGATTGACCTTGAGGACGCGGACCGCGTTGTCGCAGATATTCTGGTTGTCGGCATCGGCGCCGTTCCGAACACGGAGCTCGCCGCGAAGGCAGGCCTCGCCATCGAGAACGGGATCTCGGTCGACAGCAGCCTGCGCACCAGCGATCCCAACATTCTTGCCGCCGGTGACTGCTGTTCATTTCCCTCGGCTCACTTCGGTGACCGACGCCTGCGCCTTGAATCCTGGCGAAGCGCGCAGGAGCAGGGCATTCGCGCCGCGGCGAAAATGACCGGCGCGGCCGCCCCCCAGACATCCGTGCCGTGGTTCTGGTCTGACCAGTACGAGGTGACGCTGCAGGTCGCAGGGCTTACCGATGGGGCGACGACGATCATCCGGCGCAACCTCTCCCCTGATACCTTTGTCATGTTCCACCTCGATGGAGAAGGCCGGCTGCTTGCCGCAAGCGGTATCGGACCGGGCAATGCGGTCGCCCGCGAAATTCGCCTCGCCGAAATGCTGATTGCGGCCGGCAGACGGCCCGATCCCGCAGCGCTTGCAAACCCGGATATCAAGCTTAAGCAGTTGCTTGCCTCCTAGCGGCTCCTTCCAGACTTCAAGCAGAAAATAAGAGAAAAGATGACCTCCTACGTCCTGACAGTATCGTGCCAATCGACCCGCGGCATCGTCGCCGCGATCACCGGCTACCTCGCCGAGAAGGGGTGTTACATCTCGGATTCGTCGCAGTTCGACGACCTGGAAACCGGCCTGTTCTTCATGCGCCTCACCTTCCTGTCCCAGGAAGGCGTGTCGGAAGAGGACATCAAGGCCGGCTTCGCGCGGGTCGCCAAGAAGTTTGCGATGACCCATCGCTTCAACGACAGCGATGAGCGCATGAAGGTGCTGCTGATGGTGTCGCGCTTCGGCCATTGCCTGAACGACCTGCTCTACCGCTGGAAGATCGGCGCGCTGCCGATCGACATCGTCGGCGTCGTGTCGAACCACTTCGACTACCAGAAGGTCATCGTCAACCACGACATCCCCTTCCACCACATCAAGGTGACGAAGGAGAACAAGCCGCAGGCCGAAGCGCGCCTGATGGAGGTGGTGGAACAGTCCGGCGCCGAACTGATCGTGCTCGCCCGCTACATGCAGGTTCTGTCGGATGCGGTGTGCAAGAAGATGTCGGGCCGGATCATCAACATCCACCACTCGTTCCTGCCGTCGTTCAAGGGTGCCAACCCGTACAAGCAGGCGTTCGAGCGCGGCGTGAAGCTGATCGGTGCGACGGCGCACTATGTGACGGAGGATCTCGACGAGGGTCCGATCATCGAACAGGACGTGGCGCGCATCACGCATGCGCAGTCTGCGGAGGACTATGTGTCGATTGGCCGGGACGTGGAGAGCCAGGTGCTTGCCCGCGCCGTGCACGCCCACATCCACCACCGCACCTTCATGAACGGCAACAAGACCATCGTCTTCCCGCCGAGCCCCGGCAGCTACGCGTCAGAGCGTATGGGTTGAACCATGGGGATCGCGACGCGCATTGACGGGAAGAAAGTCGCGGCGTCGGTGACCGCGGCTGTGAAGGCCGCGACCTCGGCACTTGAGGATGAGGCAGGGGTGAAGGCCGGGCTTGCCGTCGTCATCGTCGGCGATGATCCGGCGAGCCACGCCTATGTCGGCGCCAAGGGCCGTATGGCCAAGGAATGCGGCTTCAACTCCACCCAGCACACGCTGCCGGAGGAGACCACGCAAGCGGAACTCGCAAGCCTGGTGGCGTCGCTGAACGCGGATCTCGCCGTGCACGGTATCCTAGTGCTGTTGATTTTTGCCTGAATTTGACCCGGTTTGTTAGTTCACCGTGACCCACGCGTAGCCAGAAGAACGCTTTTTCCCCAAGCCTTTGTGTCGCTTTAGCCGGCACAGCGCCAAATGAAAAACTGGGTCAAATCGCAGCGATATTCAACATACTGGTGACCGGCCGCCATTCCAGCGAATGTAGTGGGAGGCGTGCAGAATAACCTTAGGATGCAGTACTCTCTTTTACAATTTTTTGTCGACAACGGCGGCTGATCTGGGTAGACATCGGTCTGATCCAGGAAGGAATGCCATCAACTCTCCGCCGAAGGACCTCAGATGAGATTTTCACCGAGCGTTGACCATTTTCAGTGGCAATGGCCGCTCTTGACGGTGGATCGGAATGAGCACCCATCCGACAATTGAGAATCTCGCCCGCGCCAGCTACGGAACCTTCGTGAATCCGGAGGCGATGGCGTCGGCAATCGGAGGAATGTATTCCGGAGGTGCGTCGCCGCGGCCCGCCGGCCGAAGTGGGAAGCTATTTCATGGAACACTTGCGCGCGTCTCGTTCGATCGTCTGAGCGTTGGCGCGGGCCGTTTCGCGCAGGGCATTGCGC
Source organism: Shinella sp. CPCC 101442 (assembly GCF_024704725.1). GTDB lineage: Bacteria > Pseudomonadota > Alphaproteobacteria > Rhizobiales > Rhizobiaceae > Shinella. The sequence continues at coordinate 213,369 of NZ_JALIQS010000008.1, forward strand.
AAACGGCGGGAGCGCCGAACCTTCATACCTTCATGTTCGCGACCGAGCCGGGCATCGTACGGCGCGTTTCCGGCCGCAGCCTCTACGGCCGACATATCTTTCACTTCCGCCCGAACGAGCGGATCGTCACCTCGTCTCCCGCTGGCCAGCCCTGGGCCTTCGGCATCGTCACCGTGCCGTTCGAACGGCTGGCAGCCTATGGATCGGAGGTGACCGGTCTCGACCATGGCGTGCCGCTCGATGACGACCGCATGTTCGTCGCTCCGGAGGCGGGAATGGCCTCGTTAGTTGCCCTGATGGCGGACATGGCCCGCCTCGCGCGCGACACTCCCTGGGTCATAACCGAGCCGCAACCGGCCAGGGCGCTCTCCGGGACGATCCTAGACGTTCTCGTCGGCAGCCTGACGCAGGGTGTGGTGCGCCGGGACCGTGCCGCGCTCGGCCGGCATCGCCAGATCGTCACCCGTTTCAAGCAGGCTATGGACGATCGGCCGGAGGAAATGCTGTCTCTTCGCGACATCTGCGTCGAGGTCGGTGTTGCCCAGCGGACCCTCAGTCTCGCCTGCCAGGAGTTTCTCGGCCAGGGCCCGATGCAGTTTGCGCGGGACTGCCGCCTGGATCATGTTCGCGATCGTCTTCTTGCGGGCGATCCCGCCACCACGTCGGTGACCACCGTAGCCATGCAGCTCGGGTTCTGGGAGCTCGGGCGATTCGCAATTGCCTATCGACGGCGTTTCGGCGAACGCCCGTCCGATACGCTTCGCCGGAACGGCTCATAAGCTTACCGCTCGCCGAAATCTGCCGTTCATGCCGGAATTGCATAGTCCTTCGCCGCTGCAGCCTGTATCGCAATCGGCTCGGAGGATCGCGCCGCCTGAAAAGCCCGCAAGCCGGCGATCCCGTCCGCACAGTTTTCATCATCACGATCGGTCCGCGCCCCATGTGTGCGGACGACAGTGCCGTTATTTCAACACTTCATTGGGATCCGCCGCATGCCCACTTTCACGATGACCGCAGGCAACGACACGATAACGGCAACCGATAGCAGCGAAGTACTGGGTGCAAACGGCGTCGGAGGGGGGACGGACATCATCTACGGCGGCGGAGGCGATGACCGGTTCTACATCCTCCAGGGCACCGAGCACGTCACCTATTACGGTGAAGAGGGGGACGACGAGCTGGGTCTATTGGGTTACATCGCGGACGGAACATTCGATGGCGGTGACGGCTTCGACGTCGTAACCGTAGAGGAGGAAACCGCGTCGCTCGGGACGATGAGCTTCGTCAATGTAGAGCGGATCACCGCCTACACCTTCATTGCGTCGATTTCGCAGTTGATGAGTGTTTCCAGCATCCGCCCCTATTTGCGTGACGATTACGATATCCGTCTCGTTGGTGAAGGCGGCAACTTGGATCTGACGTTGCCGCGCATCGAAACCAACCGCGTAGTCTTGCTCGACGCCAGCGCGCTGAGCTCCGGTCTTGTGACGACGGGCGGCACCAGTAATGACGTTTTTGTCGGTTCGGCCTATGCCGATGTGCTCTCGGGCAATCGTGGCGATGACGAGATCAAGGGTGGCGACGGCGGTGATACGCTCAACGGTGATGCTGGCAACGATTCGCTGCATGGCGAGGCCGGAGACGACACGCTGAACGGCGGCGAAGGCAACGATACGTTCTATGGCGGCAGCGGCACGGATGTCCTCAACGGTGGTTCAGGAGATGATAAATTCGTCATGGACGAAACGAGCAGCGGCACCGTCGACGGCGGTGACGGCTGGGATGTGGTCTCTGGCAACGCGCTTGGCAGTGTCACCTACACCAATGTCGAGGAACTTGTGTCTTGGAGCGGCAGCATTTCCATCCGCTTCGCCGACCTCGCGCTCTTCTCGCAGGTATCGGTCGATCATATCTGGCTAATCGGTGCAGGTGGCGCGCTCGATCTCGCGGGAAAATCCTACTTCATGGACGGCACGAAGCTGGAAAGCGCCATCACCGTCACTGCTGGTCCTGAAGGCGGTTGGATCGTGGGAACCGAGTTCGCCGATACGTTCAATGGTGGTGCAGCGAGGGATGTCTTCACCGGCGGCGACGGCAATGACACGATCAATGGTGGCGCGGGCGACGATATTCTCATCGGTCACAGCGGCGACGCTTATGGCATCGAATTCGACCATGGCACCGATGTGTTGAATGGACAGGATGGAAACGATCATATCGAGGGCAGGGGTCGCGACGTCATGAATGGCGGCGCCGGCGACGATGTCTTGGCGGCGAGCGATGATGCAAAGCTTGCCCTCACTGTCGACGGCGGAACGGGAACAGATTGGTTCTGGTTTAACGGCGATCTGGGGACAAGTACGTTCATCAACGTCGAGTTCCTGCAGTCGTATAGACTCACCGCTAGCCTTGAGCAGCTGAAGGCGTTCTCGACGATCTACAGGCTGGAAAACCTAACCCTTTCAGGTGCCGGGGGGACGCTCGACTTGTCCGGCAAGCTCAAACTCACGTCAGGCATCAGTCTTAACGGATCTGCGCTGACATCGGCGGTTACGCTGGCAGCCGAGGATAGCGACGACTGGCTGGTCGGCTCGCGATACAGCGATACCCTGCGCGGACGAGGGGGCGCGGATCAGATCGATGGCGGTGCTGGAACGGATGTCGCCGTCTACTCGGGCAAGAGAGCGGATTATACCGTGGCGAAACTCCCTGGCGGTTTTGTCACCATCACGGACAATCGTCCGGGGGCCAATGACGGGCAAGACACGCTGCTAGGCGTTGAAATGGCCAGATTCTCCGACGGCACGCTGGATCTGCGTAACCTCGCACCGACATCGCTTGCGCTTTCCAGATCGACCGTCGCGGAGGATCGCAAGGTCGGCACGACGATCGGCACGCTTTCGGCCGTTGATCCCGAAGGCGGGGCGATTACCTACAGCCTGTCGTCCAATCCTGGTGGAATCTTCAAGATCGTTGGCAATACGCTGCAGCTTGCCAAGGCGATCGATTACGAAACGGCCAAGAGCCATGCCATTACGATCGTCGCGACTGATGTGGGCGGTAATAGTATCAGCAAGAGCGTATCGATCGGGGTAATCAATGTCGTCGATGAAGCGCCAACATCGCTAGCGCTTTCCAAGACGACCGTACTGGAAAGCAGCAAAGTCGGCACGACGATCGGTACGCTCTCAGCCATCGATCCCGAAGGCGGGGCGATCACCTACAGCCTGTCGTCCAACCCCGGCGGTCTGTTCAAAATTGTTGGCAACGTGCTGCAGCTTGCCAAAGCGGTCGACTACGAGACGGCCAAGAGCCATGCCATCACGATCGTTGCGATTGACGCAGGCGGCAAAAGCACGAGCAAGAACGTCTCGATCGGGGTCACGAATGTCAACGAAGCGCCAACATCGCTAGCGCTTTCCAAGACGACCGTACTGGAAAGCAGCAAAGTCGGCACGACGATCGGTACGCTCTCAGCCATCGATCCCGAAGGCGGGGCGATCACCTACAGCCTGTCGTCCAACCCCGGCGGTCTGTTCAAAATTGTTGGCAACGTGCTGCAGCTTGCCAAAGCGGTCGACTACGAGACGGCCAAGAGCCATGCCATCACGATCGTTGCGATTGACGCAGGCGGCAAAAGCACGAGCAAGAACGTCTCGATCGGGGTCACGAATGTCAACGAAGCGCCGACATCGATTGCGCTCTCCAAGGCAAGCGTAACTGAGAACAGCAAGATCGAAACTATTGTCGGCACGCTCTCCGCCACCGACCCGGAAGGGAAGGCGATGAGCTACACACTGACGGATAATGCAGGCGGCCTGTTCAAGATCGTCGGCAACAAGCTGGTTACCGCAAAGGCTGTCGATTTCGAGAAGGTGCAGACGGATACCGTGACGGTGCAGGCCTTCGATGGGGTAAACAAGGGGACAAGGACCTTCACTATCAGCGTGATGGATCAGGTCGAAGCGATCATAGGGACTGCAAAGGCGGAAACGTTGAAAGGCGGCATCGGCGCCGACTTTATCAACGCGGGCAGGGGCGATGACAGACTGATCGGAGGCGTGGGGGCAGACAAGCTCTATGGCGGATCTGGTGCGGATACCTTCAGCTTCCTCGCGCTCAAGGATTCCACGCGCTCACCCACGGGACGCGATGTGATCTACGATTTCGATGGGAAGGCCGGCGACCGGATTGATCTTTCGAGGATCGACGCAAAGCTGGCAGCCACCGCCAACGACGCCTTCAGCTTCATCGGCACGGACGCCTTTTCGAAGAAGGCCGGTGAGCTGCGATATGACAAGACATCTTCCGACACCTATCTCTATGGCGACGTCAATGGCGATGGGAAGGCTGATTTCTCCATCCATTTCGACGATCCGTTGGTGTTATCGAAGGGCTATTTCATTCTGTAGGCGACGGTATTGTGCGGAGTGGCTCACGGAGAGAGCGGCGATAAAGTTGTACGAGAAATTTCTCAGATGAAGCCAGCCCGACGGCGACGGAGCGTTAGTTTTCATCGCATCTCATCGGCTTCGGCCGAAGCTTAGATCTATGCGGGGAAAGTTCTGATATCCACTTTTCGCTCGTGTTGTTTTGGCCGCGGACTGTCTGTCCTGCGGTCCCATGCCGGCTATTCCAAAGAGTAAGTCATTTCCCGGCCTGGAGAATTCAAACCAATCATCAGACAGTGGACCCACCGGGTCGTCGGTTCCACTCCTTTCAAAGAGCTCACTTGGAAAATCTGGCTTCTTCAGCGGGGCAGGTTCTTTATCTGAGATAAGGTCGCTTTGCGACTGCTGATCGCCGCCATCACCGCCAGATCAGATAAAAAAGAGCCCCGATAAAACCGGGCTCTTTCCATTCAGGGAAGTTTGACCGAGGGTTCTCTTGCCCAGACCCGCAACGTGCGGAGACTTTTGAGGAAGCTGGAGACAGCGTCGGGCCCATCGATCTCCACAGTCCCCTCGTCCAGCATCTCTGCGGCACCAGCTTTCTCAAGAAGGGCAAGGGCGGGCGCGGTGTAGCCGATGAACTTGCAATGGG
>NZ_JALIQS010000009.1 GCF_024704725.1 Shinella sp. CPCC 101442
CTTCTGGGCGACGGCGGCCGCGTCGATGGCTTCCTTGGTTTCCGCAGCACCGAGCTTCGGCACGTATCCGACAAGCTCACCCGTCGCAGGGTTCTTCACCGCGATGCCGCTGCCGTCAGCTTCGATCCAGCGCGTGCCAACCAGTGCCGCCTGGCGCAGAAGGCTCGGGTCTTTCAAGGTCATGGTCACTTCCTTACGGCGCGATGATCGGCTGGGATTTCAGCTTTGCATCCTCGGGCTCGACGCCGGCAAAGAGGCTGCCGTGCTCGAACCAGGATTTCGGGGCCGCGGCACCCCAGAGCGTCTGGCGCTGCGGGTCCTTGAGATCCCACTTGATGGGCTCGAGGTCCGGGTCCACCGTCTGGTAGTCCGAGCAGTAGATCTCGATGCGGTGGCCATCGGGATCGAGAATATAGAGGAAGAAGGCGTTGGAAATGCCGTGGCGGCCGGGGCCGCGCTCGATATTGGAAACCCAGCCGGTCGTCGCCATCAGGTCGAGCAGGTCGATGATGTTGAGCGGTGTCGGCACCCAGAAGGCCGTGTGGTGCAGGCGCGGGCCACGGCCGTTGGTGAAGGCGATGTCGTGCACGCCGCCCTTGCGGTGTGTCCAGGCGGCCCAGAGGCGGCCGGTTTCGGCATCCTCGGTATATTCCGTCACGCGGAAGCCGAGTTCGTTATAGAAGGCGACGGAGGCGTCGACGTCGGGCGAGAAGCAGTTGAAGTGGTCGATGCGCAGCGGCTTCACGCCGCGATAGAGCGCGTATTTCTGATGGATCGGCGGCAGGCGGTCCATCTTGGTGTAGAATTCGAGCGGGATGCCCATGGGGTCGCGCGTGCGGAAGGTGCGGCCCTGATAGGGACGCTCGACCCATTCCACCGGCAGGTCCTTGCCCTTGAAGAAATGCGCGGCCTTGTCGAGATCGTTCTCGTCGAACACCTTGAAGCCGAGGTCGCGGGCCTCAGGCTTGTCGGATTTCTTGAGCACGATGCAGTGATGGCCGCGCTCTTCCATGGCGCGCAGATAGATCGTGTCCTTGTCCTCGTCCGTCACCTGCAGGCCGAGCGTATCGACATAGAAGGCGCGCGACTTGGCAAGATCGGTGACGCCGAATTCGACATGGCTGAGGCGCACGATGTTGAAGGGCGGGTAGAGATTGGGCTGGGGTACGGGCATGTTGTCCTCCTCAAGCCCGCCTCGTGACACGAGGACGGGCGCAGTCTTGTGGAATAAGCGGGATCAGCCGCCGAGTTTCGGGCCGGCGGCTTAACCGCCGAGTTTCGGGATCGCGTGGGCGCGGGTGGCAAACGCGATGTTTTTCGTTTCCATGTAGAAATCGAAGGACCAGTCGCCGCCGTCGCGGCCGATGCCGGAATTCTTGACGCCGCCGAAGGGTGTGGGCAGGTGGCGGACGTTCTCCGAGTTCACCCAGATCATGCCCGCATCGAGATGATCGGTGAAGCGGAAGGCGCGGGTGACGTCTGATGTCCAGAGATAGCCGGTGAGACCATACTGAACGTCGTTGGCGAGTGCGAGCGCCTCCGCCTCGTCCTTGAAGGGAATGGCCGTCAGCACGGGGCCGAAGATTTCTTCCTGGGCGATGCGCATTTTGTTGTTGGCGCCGGTGAAGAGGGTCGGCGAGACGTAGCAGCCGCCGCCGGGACCGGCGAATTTCTCGCCGCCGGCCGCAACCGTCGCGCCCTCGGACTTGCCGATCTCGATATATTCAAGAACCTTCTTCTCGTGCACCGGATGGATCAGCGGGCCGACGACGGTTTCCGGGTCGAGCGGATGGCCGACCTTGATGCGCTTGGCCTTTTCCGCGACCAGCGCGGTGAATTTTTCATAGACGCTCTCCTCCACCAGCAGGCGGGAGGAAGAGGTGCAGCGCTCGCCGTTCAGCGAATAGATCATGAAGACGGCGGCATCCGCGGCGCGCTCGAGATCCGCATCGGCGAAGACCACGACGGGGTTCTTGCCGCCGAGTTCGAAATGCACGCGCTTCAGCGTGTCGGCACCCTGCTTCATGATCATCGAGCCGGTGCGGCTTTCGCCGACGAAACCGATGGCCTTGATGAGGGGGTGCTCGGTCAGCGCCTTGCCGGCATCCTCGCCGAAACCGTTGACGAGGTTCCACACGCCCTTCGGCAGACCGGCGCTTTCGGCGATCTCGACGAGCAGGCGCGCCGTCAACGGCGAGAATTCGGCCGGCTTGTGCACGATGGTGCAGCCGGCGGCGAGCGCAGGCGCAATCTTCCACGTGGAGAGCATGAACGGCGTGTTCCACGGCGTGATGATGCCGACGGGGCCGATCGGCACGCGGGTCGTCATGTTGACCTGGTTTTCCGTGCGCAGCGTCTTGCCGTCGCGGGCTTCCGGCGCGCGGTCGGCGAAGAAGCGGAAGTTTTCCGCGCCGCGGAGCGCGGCCTTGGCCATGAAGCGCAGCGACTGCCCGGTATCCATGCATTCGACGAAGGCGATCTCTTCGGCGCGGGCGACGATGGCGTCGGCGACCTTGTGCAGGAGTTTCTTGCGCGTGTCGCCCGGCATACCCGACCATTCCGCAAAGGCGGCCTTGGCGGCCTTGGCGGCGCGGTCGATATCGGCGGCCGTGCCCCGCGCCACCGTCGCCAGAGGCTTCAGGTCGATGGGAGAGATGCTTTCGAAGGTCGTGCCGTCGCCGCCCGCGACATCCTCGCCGGCGATGCGGTTCAGCACGCCCTGTTCCTTGAAGCGGGCGAGATAGGCATCCGCCTTCGCGATGTTTTCCTGAAGTTTCGACATGATAGTCCCTGTTATTTGCCGCGTAGGCGTGGATGCCTGTTATTTACCGCGCAAGCGCGGATGAATGGCGTTCTTCTTCCAGCTCAGCTCCGCGTCGATCTCGCGGATTTCGAGCGAGAGCGCGAAATGCGGCGTCTCGAAAAGGGGAGCGAGCAGCTTGCCCGCCGTGGCAAACAGCGCCTCGCCGGTGCGTTTCTTCTCCTCCGCACTGCGGCCCTTGCCGATGCGGAGATTGAGGTCGATGAAGGCGTTTTCCGCCAGGCGGTCGGCGATGGCATAGTGTTCTGCCTTGAGGGCGCGCACCCTGATGGCGCCGACCTCGAAGAGGCCGGTTTCCAGCACCGTCTCGAGAAGCGCCACACAGAGCGCGTCAAGGTCGGTGCGGCCTTCCAGATTGGCCGAATATTCGACGGTCAGGTGCGGCATTGTTCCTCCTGCAAGCAGCTTTTATTTAACATGTTAAATAGAAGATCGCTTGTCAAGAGGCTTTTGCCACGCATCAGCCGCCGAAGCTGCCGGTCTGGGTCGGCACATGCACGTAGTTACGGTCGAAATAGATAAGCGCATGCCCGTCGCGCCGAGAGCGGATGTCCATGACTTCGCCGATGAGGATGTTGTGCGTGCCGACGAGCCGCGCCTCCGTCAGCCGGCAGTCGAAGGAAACGATGGCGTCGGCCAGCGCCTGGTTGCCGGAGGGCAGGTCCGTCCAGGTCGCGTCGGCATACCGCGCCTCCATGTCGGCCTGCTGGCCGGCGAAGGAGGCGGCCAGCGTCTTGTGTTCCTGGGTGAGCACGTTGACGCAGAAGCGGCCGTTCTCGATGAACAGGCCTGTTTGCGCCGAGCGGCTGTTCATGCAGACGAGCAGGGTTGGCGGCTCGTCCGTCACCGAGCACATGGCGGTGGCGGTGAAGCCGCCGCGCCCGGCGGCTCCCTTTGTGGTGATCACATTGACGGGCGCGCAGACGCGGGCCATCGCATTGCGGAATTCGGTCTTGGAGATGGTGAGGTCCATGGTCGCACCCTCATTCGGCAGCATCGCGCAGGGCGCCATCGCCCAGCGGAGGCAGCCAGGTGTCGCCCGTCCAGCCGGTCTCGTCATAGTCGGCCATGCACTGGTCGACGAGGGCTTCCATCTCCTTCAGCCGTCCGCCGCGTTCGGCACCCTTCAGCACCTGAAGACGCACTTCCTCCGGCGCCCCGGCATAGTTCAGCTCGTAGAGCGCATGGCGGCCGCCGAATTCCGTGCCGGTCGCATCCCAGAGCAGCTTCATGATCTTGATGCGCTCGATGTGGCCCATACTGTCGGAACCGCGGACATATTGCGCGAGATAGCGGTCGATCTCCGGATTGGCGAAATCCTTGGCCGAGGAGGGCAGGTAGATGAGGCCCGAGGCGACGGTGCGGCGCACGATGTCGATGACCTTCGGATAGGCCTCCGACATGAAGGTGCGGTAGCACAATGCCGCTTCGAGGTTCGGCAGCACGGCGCCGTTTGCCCAGGGGATCGGGTTGTAGGCCATGGCGTTGGAGAAGGCCCAGAACTGGTGGCGAATGGCGATGACCTCGCCGAGCATCGCCTGGTTGCCGCGGAAGGCATCGCCGCCGGTGGCGCGCAGCGCCTTGGCGAGCAGGCCGGCCAAAAAGTCCATCTTCACCGCCAGGCGCGTGCAGCCCTGGAAGCAATAGCCGTGCATGAAGCCCGAGGCCGGGTGGAAGGACAGGATCTTTGCCGCATCGCGCAACACCAGCACATCTTCCCAAGGCACGAAGACATTGTCGAGCACGAGGATCGCGTCGTTCTCGTCGAAGCGCGAGGACAGCGGATAATCGAAGGGATGGGCGGCGGCGCTGGCCGTCTGTTCGTAGGAGACGCGGCAGAACATTTTCACGCCCGGCGCATTCATCGGCAGGATGAACATGACCGACAACGACGGGTCTTCGGTGACGGTCGCCGAACTCTGGGCGAGGAAATTGTAATGCGTCAGTGCCGAGGAGGTGGCGACGACCTTGGCGCCGGAGACATAGATGCCGGCATCCGTCTCCTTGGTGATGTGCACGAAGACGTCCTTCACCGCGTCCGCCGGCTTGTGGCGGTCGATCGGCGGGTTGACGATGGCGTGGTTCATGAAGAGCACGCTTTCCTGCGCGCGTTTGTGCCAGGAAAGGGCATTGTCCTTGAAGGGGCCGTACCAGTCGGCGTTTGCCCCGAGTGTGTTCATCAGCGCGGCCTTGTAATCCGCCGTGCGGCCCATCCAGCCATAGGACATGCGCGCCCAGTCGGCGATGGCGCCCTGCTGGGCGACCAGATCGGCGGAGGAATGGGCGACGCGGAAATATTTGTGCGTGTAGCCGCCGGAGCCGGTGTCGGTCGGCGAGGTCAGCCGCTCCTGACGTTTCGGGTCGTGCAGCGCATCATACATGCGGGCGATGGAGCGGGCGGAATTGCGCATCGCGGGGTGGCTGGTGACATCGGCGATGCGCTCGCCGTTGATATAGACCTCGCGCCCATCCCGAAGGCTTGCGAGATATTCGGCGCCGGTGAACGGCCGGGTCTTTTCGCTGCGATGATCTTCCGCGCGCATATGATGTCCTCCTCAGAAATCCTGACAAATGCTAGGTCGGGGACATCAGATGCGCCATGGACAAAGCGGGCAATTCGCTGGTACTTTTTCCGGCATGAATGCCAGCCGCGATGTCCCTGCCTTTTTCGTCTACGGCGAGCCGAGCCGAGCGCTCGATGTCGGCTTCCTGCATGTCGAAACCGTGATGGAGCGCAAGAGCTTGCATTTCGGACGGGTCGCGCCGCACAAGCATCCGCTGATGGGGCAGGTCACCTATTGGTTCAAGGGCGCGGGGCGTTACCAGATCGAAGACCGCACTTGGAATTTTTCCGCTCCGGCGATCAGTTTCGTGCCGAGCAACGTGGTGCATGGTTTCGAGGTGGACGAACAATCGGACGCCATCGTCGTGTCGATCTCGGATGACTTGTTGCGCGCCATGGCATCGCAGGTGGATCTGTCGCTTGCAGCCCCCGTGCTGCTTTCCGGCGAGGCCGATGCGCCGGGTTTTTCGCGCATCGGAGCGCTGCTCTACATGGTGATGGACGAGTATCGCGGCGGCGCAGCGGCGAGCGAGCGGGTCATGGCGGGATTGATCGGCGTCGTGCTGTCGTTGATGGCCCGGCTCGGCGGCACGGTCGGTTTCGAGGCGGCCGCACCCGTGGTGGCGCTGGGGCTGGAGTTGCGCCGCGCCATCGACCGGCACTATCGTGAGGATTGGCCGGTCGGGCGTTATGTCGAGACCTTGGCGACGACGCCGCATCTGCTCGACAAGGCCGCTCGCGCGGTGTTCGGTCAGACGGTGAAGGATATGGTGCTGGAGCGGCGCCTGCTGGAGGCCAAGCGCCTGCTGCGCTTCACCATCCGCCCCATGGAGGATATCGGCCGGGAGATCGGTTTCGAGGACCCGGCCTATTTTTCGCGTTTCTTCCGCAAGCGCACGGGTCTTTCGCCCACGGATTGGCGCCGGCAGAATTCGGAAGCCGCCGGCGCCAGTTGATCAGGCATCCTGCCAGGTGGGGACAAGCTCTTCGCGGAAGGCGAAGCGCACGAGGTGGCGGATCACCACGTCCTTCAGCTGTTCCATATTCTCGGTATCAGGTGCCGTGAGGTCGATCCGCAGCGCGCCATCCTCAGTCTTCAGTCGGCATTCGCCGATGGAGAAGGTGATCGCACCCGCATGTTCATCGAAAGTGACGGTGAGCTTGTGGGCAAAATGCTTGCAGAGTTGCTGCAGGTATTTGCTGGCATGCTCGGTGGGGATGGCGGTTGTGCTCGATGTCATCAGTTTTTCTCCACGGTCTGGGCGGCAAGGTCGAGTGCGGCGGCAATGGCTTCGGCGGAGGTCGCATCGAGATCGCCACGTCTCAGCCGCAGGCGCAAGGCGAGTTTCAGGTTCTCCATGGCGCGAACCACGGGGGCGGGCACACCTTCGCGGCCGCCGGGGCCTCCACCGCCGGCCCGTGCCATCAATTCGTCGATGGCGGCACGGTTGGCGGCCAGGAAGGCCTTGCCTTCCTGCGTGATGCTGTAGCGCTTGCGCCCGCCTTCGGCCGGTTCGATGACCGCATAGCCCATGTCGTCGAGCCAGGAAAGCGTCGGATAGATGACGCCGGGGCTCGGGCTATAGCTGCCGCCGAAACGTTCCTCGACGGTCTTGATCAACTCATAACCATGGCTCGGCGCATCCGAGATGATGGCGAGCAGCAGCAGGCGCAGTTCGCCATAGTCGAAGAGGCGCCCGCCATGACGGCCGCCCCGGCCGGGACCATGGTGCCGGCCGCGATGGAAGGGACCCGAGCGGTCGTCGGGCGGTGAAAAATGGCGGTGAGGGCCGCATCCCATTCTGTGTTTCATGAAGTCGATATAAATCTCGATATATCGAAAATCAAGATATATCGAGATTTACATCTTTAAAAAGATTTTGTGGGTCGCTATCGTCGTATTCAGAAAAATATAGCGATGGAGATGAACGTGGTCCGGCTGAACGAAATCCGCGAGAACGAGGTGGCGATAGCAGCGCCGGACGCTGCCGATGCGGAGATCGTCTTTATCGGCCGCATTTCGACGCCCTGGACCTCGCGCATGGAAACGCCGCGGCAGGGGCGCCCTGACGGGCCGGTTTGCGTCATCGAGATTTTCGAGCCCTGGATACAGGCGCTGACAGGCGTCGAGCGCTATGAACGGCTGGAGGTGCTGTACTGGCTGCACCAGTCGCGCCGCGATCTCGTGCTGCAAAGCCCGGCTTCAAACGGCGAGGTGCATGGGACGTTTTCGCTGCGCTCGCCGGTGCGACCCAATCCGATCGGCACCTCGATCGTGCTTCTGGAGAAGATCGAGGGCAACAGGCTCTTCGTGCGCGGCCTCGATTGCCTCGACGGCACGCCGCTGATCGATCTCAAGCCGGATCGCACGCTCTTCAAGCCGATCGCGCCGCGCCAGAAGGGCGACGACGAGACCGGTGAGGTGCATATGTGCAAGAAGCTGGACTAGGACCTTTCGGTTCCTCAGTCGTCCACGGCCACCATGACATCCGAGGCCTTGATCACCGCATAGGCTTCCTGCCCCGCGGCAAGGCCGAGTTCGTTCACCGCATCATTGGTGATGGCGGCGGTGACGATCGACCCGCCGACATCGATGCGGACATGCGCCGTGGTGGCGCCGAGAATGACTTCGACGATCTTGCCCTTCAGGCGGTTGCGTGCGCTGATTTTCATGCCGGTCTCCTTTTGTTTCATGGGCAGATTTAGCGGGAATAGGGTGAAATGCTAGGCCGCTTCCAATAATTCGTATTTGAATGGATCATTCTTCTATGGCAGTGTTCTTGCGCTGGAGGAGGCCCGAATGATCGTCGATACACATCTGCATCTTATCTACCGCGACCGGCTCTCCTATCCCTGGCTTTCCAGCGTACCGCCGCTCGATGCGGATTTCACGCAGGATCTCTACGCCCGCGAAGCCCGGCGGCTCGGCATCGTCGCGGCACTGCATATGGAAGTCGATGTCGCCGAGAGCGATATTGCGCGCGAAACGGCCGTGGTGAAGGACCTGTCTGGCGAGGCCGGCAGTCTGCTTGTCGGAGCGATCGCTTCCTGCCGGCCGGAATCGCCGGATTTCCCTGCCTATCTCGAGACGGTGCTGGCCAACCCCTTCGTGCGCGGTTTTCGTCGCGTCCTGCATGTCATGCCGGATGATCTGTCCGAAGGCGCGTTGTTTCGGGAAAACATCAAGCGTCTCGCCGGCACCGGCCTCAACTTCGATCTTTGCGTCCTGCCGCACCAGATCGAAAAGGCGGTCGCGCTTGCCGATCTTGCGCCCGATGTCTCCTTCGTTCTCGACCATTGCGGTGTGCCTGACATCAAGGGCGGCGGTTTCGACGTCTGGAAGGGACCGGTCGCGGAGATCGCACGCCGGCCGAACATGACCGTGAAACTGTCCGGCATCCCGGCCTACGGTTCCGACAGCTGGACGCTGGAGGACCTGAAGCCCTACTTCGCGCATGTCGCGGAAAATTTCGGCTTCGACCGCATGGTCTGGGGCAGCGACTGGCCTGTCTGCACGCTGGGCGGCGGGCTTTCCACCTGGATCGGGGCGACGCAGGCGCTTCTCTCCGGCGTTAGCCTTGAAGAGAAGCGTCGCGTCTTCGCAGAGAATGCCAGACGGCTGTGGAAGCTCTGATCATCGCCAGCGCGCGGTGTGTTCGATCCACGCGCGCGCACGTCCCTCCGGGTCGGCATTGAGCGTGATATCCGTCACCACGGCCGCGCTGTCGGCGCCGTTTTCGAAGACGGCGGGCAGGCGATCCGGATTGAGGCCGCCGATGGCGACGAGAGGGATCGGCGCAATCCGCGTTTTCCACTCCCGCAGCTTTTCCGCCCCCTGCGGCGCCCATTTCATTTTTTTGAGGATCGTCGGCCAGACGGGGCCGAGCGCGATGTAATCGGGTTCGGCAGCAAGCGCCGTGTCGAGTTCGGCGTCGTCATGGGTGGAGAGGCCAAGCTTCATTCCGGCGGCGCGGATGGCGGCAACGTCGGCGTCCGCAAGATCCTCCTGCCCGAGATGCACGAAGTCGCAACCCTCCTCGATGGCGATCTGCCAGTAGTCGTTGACGACGAGCTGGCAGCCCTGCGCCGCGCAGGTGGCCTTGGCGCGGAGGATTTCGTCGCGCAGGCGATGCTCCGGCAGGTTCTTCATGCGTAGCTGCACGAGCTTGACGCCCACAGGCACGAGGCGGTCGATCCAGTCGGCGCTGTCGACGATGAGGTAGAACGGATCGAGTTTCACGCGAATACGGCCTTTCCGATGACGGGCGTGGAGGGGACGGCCATGTCGCGCGGCTGCAGCGGCACGGCCTGATGGGCGAGCCGCCCGGCGGCGATGGCCAGTGCAAAGGCCTCGGCCATGGCAGCAGGATCGCCCGCACCGGCCACGGCGGTGTTGAGCAACACGGCGTCATAGCCGCGTTCCATGACGTCTGCGGCATGGGAGGGGCGGCCGATACCGGCATCGACGATCAGCGGCACATCCGGGAAATGCGCCCGGAAGCTCTTGAGCGCCGTCGGATTGACCGGCCCCATGGCCGAGCCGATCGGCGCACACGACGGCATCAGCACGCGGCAACCGGCTTCCAGCAGCTTTTCGGCGACGACGAGATCATCCGTCGTATAGGGAAAGACTTGGAACCCGTCCCCGGCGAGGATGCGTGCGGCCTCGACAAGTCCGAAGACGTCGGGCTGCAAGGTATCGTGATGGCCGATGACCTCCAGCTTGATCCAGTTCGTGCGGAACACGTCGCGCGCCATCTTTGCCGTCAGCACCGCTTCCTGCACGCTGTGGCAGCCGGCGGTATTGGGCAGCACATGCACGCCGAGATCGCGGATCAGGTCGAAGAAGGCGCCGCCCGATCTGCCGCCCGCCGTTTCACGGCGTAGCGATACCGTGACGATCTCGGTCTTCGAGCGCCGCACCGCCTCTGCCAGGATGGCGGGAGAAGGATAGCGCGCGGTGCCGAGCAGCAGGCGCGACTGCACGGCGATATCGTAGAGTTTCAGCATGTCAGCCTCCCTGCATGGGCGAAAGGATTTCGATGCGGTCGCGTGCGCCAAGCGGGAAGGCGGCGCGCTCCTCGCGGTGCACCAGTTCGCCATTGACAGCCGTTGCCAGCCAGTCGCCCTCGTAGTCGAGGGCGAGCAGGAGGTCGGCAAGGGTCGCGGCGGCAACATCCTGCTCCTCACCGTTGATGATGAAGGTCATGAAGCCTTCCTTTCCTGGTGTCTCGGTTCGGCAAGCAGCCGCCGCGCCACCTCGCCCGCCATGGCGGGCGCGAGCAGGAAGCCATGGCGATAGAGGCCGTTTACATGTAGGATGTGCCCTTCCTCCGTTACGCGCGGAAAATTGTCGGGGTAGGCGGGGCGTATGCCGGCGCCGGTTTCCGTCAATCGTGCCTCGCCGAAGGCGGGGTGAAGGGCGTAGGCCGCGTTCAGGAGTTCCATGAGGGAGCGGGCGGTGATGGGGCTGGCGTCGTTGCTCTCGATCATCGTCGCGCCGACCATGAAGTGGTTGCGCTCGCGCGGCACGATGTAGATCGGGTGGCGCGGATGCAGCAGCCGGACCGGGCGGGAGAGGGTGATATCGCCGGTTTCGAGGCCGAGCATTTCGCCACGCACGCCTCGGAGATCGGCAAGGCGCCCGATCCGTTCTGCTCCCGTGCAGTTTATCACGCGGTCATAGTGCGTCGCCTTCCCCTCGGCGCTCATGCCGAAGAGGAAGCGCATGCGCGCCTCCTCAAGGCCTGCAGTCAGCGCGGAGAGCGCCTTGCGCGGATCGAGATGCGCCTCCTGCCGGAAGAACAGCGCCTTGCGGAAACGCCCGGCGAGATGCGGCTCCAGGGCCGCAATGCCCGCTTCGTCCAGCCATTCCCAACCGCTGGTTCGCCCTGCGAAACGGTCGAGCTCGCCGGCATCGCGCCCGCCGGCCACGACCAGCGTGCCGCGACGTTGCACGTGGCCGGGAAGGGCTGCCTCCCACCAATCGGCCGCCATGCGGCCGAGGGCGAGCACAGGTTCCTCCGCGCTCTCTCGCTCGCACCATGGCGCGAGCATGCCGCCGGCAAAACCGGAGGCGCCTCGGCCGATCTTCTCGGCCCGTTCGTGGATGGTGACGTCGAAGCCGTGGCGATAGAGCTGCCAGGCGACCGTCAGGCCGGCGACGCCGGCGCCCTTGACGAGGATGCGCATGGTCATTCCCCCGTCAATGGCATGTAAAGGTCGCCGCCCTCGCGGAATTTCAGGGCCATCGCCTCCAGCCCTTCTTTCTGCGCCTCGGCGCGGATATCGTGCGAGATGCGCATGGAGCAGAATTTCGGACCGCACATGGAGCAGAAATGCGCCACCTTGTGCGCCTCCTTCGGCAACGTCTCATCATGGAAGGCGCGCGCGGTTTCCGGGTCGAGGGACAGGTTGAACTGGTCCTCCCAGCGGAATTCGAAGCGTGCGCGCGACAGTGCATCGTCGCGGATCTTTGCCGCCGGGTGGCCCTTGGCGAGATCGGCCGCGTGGGCCGCGATCTTGTAGGTGATGACGCCCACCTTCACGTCGTTGCGATCGGGCAGGCCGAGATGTTCCTTCGGCGTGACGTAGCAGAGCATCGCGGTGCCGAACCAGCCGATCATCGCCGCCCCGATGCCCGAGGTGATGTGGTCGTAGCCCGGCGCGATGTCCGTCGTCAGCGGCCCGAGCGTATAGAACGGGGCCTCACCACAGACTTTCAGCTGCTTGTCCATGTTCTCCTTGATCTTGTGCATCGGCACATGGCCGGGGCCTTCGATCATGACCTGGCAGTCTTTTTTCCAGGCGATCTGCGTGAGTTCGCCGAGTGTTTCGAGTTCGGCGAACTGCGCGGCGTCGTTGGCGTCGGCAATCGAGCCGGGGCGCAAGCCGTCGCCGAGCGAGAAGGAGACGTCATAGGCGCGGCAGATGTCGCAGATTTCCTCGAAATGCTCGTAAAGGAAACTCTCCCGGTGGTGATGAAGACACCACTTGGCCATGATCGAGCCGCCGCGCGAGACGATGCCGGTGACGCGGTTCACGGTGAGCGGGATGTAGTGCAGCCGTACGCCGGCATGGATGGTGAAATAGTCGACGCCCTGCTCGGCCTGCTCGATCAGCGTATCGCGGAAGACCTCCCAGGTCAGGTCTTCCGCGATGCCATTGACCTTCTCCAGCGCCTGGTAGAGCGGCACAGTGCCGATCGGGACGGGCGAATTGCGGATGATCCATTCGCGGATATTGTGGATGTTGCGGCCGGTCGAAAGGTCCATGACCGTATCGCCGCCCCAGCGGATCGCCCAGACCATTTTCTCGACCTCCTCCGCCATGGAGGAGGTGACGGCCGAATTGCCGATATTGGCGTTGATCTTCACCAGGAAATTCCGGCCGATGATCATCGGCTCGGCTTCCGGGTGGTTGATGTTGGCGGGGATGATGGCCCGGCCGCTCGCGACTTCCTGGCGGACGAATTCCGGTGTCACGAAATCGGGGATGTGGGCGCCGAAACTTTCGCCGTCGCGGGCGAGCGCTTCTTTCGCGGCCTTGCGGCCGAGGTTTTCCCTGATAGCGATGAATTCCATTTCCGGCGTGATTTTGCCGGCGCGGGCATAGGCGAGCTGCGTCACCGCCTTGCCGTCCTTTGCCCGGCGGGGATGGTTGCGGACGGGGAATTCCGGCGTCAGCCGCTCGCCGGTGGCAAAGCCGTTGTCCTCGGGACGGATGTGACGGCCCTCATAGCCCTCGGTGTCGCCGCGGGCCATGACCCAGCTTTCGCGCAACCGCGGCAGGCCAGCGTCAATGGCGACGACGTGACTGGGGTCGGTATAGGGGCCGGAGGCGTCGTAGACGATGACGGGCGGTTCGCCCGATGTCGGATGCAGGGAAATCTCGCGCATCGGCACGCGGATATCCGGGTGCTCTTCGCCGGCAATGTGGATCTTGCGCGAGGCGGGCAGGGCACCGGTCGTGACGGTCGGGGTAAGCTTCTGGGCGGCAATATTCATCGTGAGGCTCCAATTTGGTTTGGAGACCCAGTCCTAGAGCCGGAATGATGGAAGGACGCCGACACGGAATCCGGATGACGGACTACGAGTCGCAGCGCTTGCACCGTCCCTACGCCAGTATGAACTGGATCAGGTTCAACGGGTCACTGCGCTGCTCGCGCCAGCAGTATCTCAGCCCCTTGTCGGGACCCCCCTGGTGAATGCGGCTAGCAAAAACGCTATGGGCCGATTTGTCAACACGGATAAAATATGTAACCTTTAACTTACATTATGCTGCGATGCGCACAAAAGAAAACGGCGGGGTTTCCCCCGCCGTTCGCCTTTGAAATCGCTTGTAAAAACTACTCGCGTTCGCCCGTGAAATTCAGCAGCAGCTGGAAGATGTTGACGAAGTTCAGGTAGAGCGAAAGTGCGCCGAACACGGCCATTTTCTGGCTCGATTCCTGGTCGATGTTTTCGGCATACTGCTCCTTGATATTCTGCGTGTCCCAGGCGGTGAGGCCGACGAAGACGACGATACCGATCACGGAAATCGCGAACTGGAGCGCACTCGAGCCGAGGAAGATATTGACGACCGAGGCGATGACGACGCCGATCAGGCCCATCATCAGGAATGAGCCGGCCTTCGACAGGTCACGCTTCGTGACATAGCCGTAAAGGCTTGTCGTGCCGAACATCGTGGCGGCGATGAAGAAGGTGCGCGCGATGCTCATGCCGGTGAAGACGAGGAACACCGAAGCGAGAGACAGGCCCATGACGGCGCAGAAGGCCCAGAAGGTCATCTGCGCGGTGCTGGCCGACATCGTCTGGATCTTGAAGGAGAAGAAGAAGACGAAGGCGAGCGGCGCCAGTATCACCACCCACTTCAGCGGGGAGGAGAAGATCGGCACGTAGAGGGCCGGCGTCGAGCCGACGATGAAGGCGACGAGGCCGGTGATAACAAGGCCGGCGCCCATGTAGTTGTAGACGCGCAGCATGTGCTGGCGCAGACCCTCGTCGAAGAGGGCGGCCGACTGCGCCTGCGCGCCGTAGCCAAATCGCTGTTGTACGGGTTCCATCTGATATCTCCTTATGGAAACGGTTGATCAGTAGAGCGTGCGGGAAAGATCCCGCGCGGTTTCGGCCAGGTCGTCGGCCTTGCGGCTTTCCGACACCAGCGCATAGGCGACATCGCCGATCTGCCAGTAGGCAGCGCGGGCATTGTCGGCGTGGAAGAGCAGCACGTGCTGCACGGCAAAGGAGCCGGGCCGCACGGCAAAGAGCGACAGGCGCTCGTCCTTCCTGGGCTCCAGCACCAGCTCGACGCTTGGGCCATAGGCGGAGGGGAAGACCTGCGTATCGACCACGCCCCAGCCCTTCGGCAGGTCCGGCAGGATGATCGCCGTCGCCGAGCGGATTTCGGCGGGATCGAAGGTCTCGGTTTCGGGCTGCGACGTCATGGTATCGCGCAGAAGCGTCGTCTTGTGCGCCCGTACGGCCTCCTCCACGAAGGCGGGCGGCGGTGTCGATGCCACGACCTCGGTCGCGCCGAAGGGGCCGAAGGCGGCATGGGCGACCCAGCCTGCGGCAACGAACAGCGCGATGGTGGCGGCACGGCGCAGGAAGCCGAAGACACGGCGGCGGGAAAGCGCGCGTTCGAGCAGGCGCGCGGCCTCGCGCGTTTCCTGCCGTGTCACGGTACGATGGTCGGCGAGTGCGAGGCGCAGTTCGTCGCGCACGCGCAGATCCTTCATGATCTGGGCGGCGGTATCGGGCCGCTCGGAGAGATAGGCTTCCACCTCGATGCGCCGGCCGACGGCGAGCTGGTCGTCGACATA
This sequence comes from Shinella sp. CPCC 101442, assembly GCF_024704725.1. GTDB lineage: Bacteria > Pseudomonadota > Alphaproteobacteria > Rhizobiales > Rhizobiaceae > Shinella. Next base: position 15,208 of record NZ_JALIQS010000009.1, read on the forward strand.
GGCGTTGAGATCGGCCTCGAGGATGGGGTCATTGCTTGTCATCGCCAGTGCCTCCGACGATTTTGAGATGGGTAACGGTTGCGGCCGGGCCGCTCTGTTCGAAGGTGCGCAGGCGCTCGCGGGCGCGCGCAACGCGCGACATCAGCGTGCCCACGGGAATCTTCAGCGTATCGGCCGCCTCCTGATAGGAAAGCTCTTCGATCGCCACGAGATGCAGCGCCGCGCGCTGGTCTTCCGGCAGATTGAAAAAGGCATCGCGCAACTGCGTCAGGCGTACCGAGTGATCCTGGTTTGCCGGCATGGATCGTTCAGTGATGTCTGCCGCTGCGTCGTGGCGGCGCTCCAGCGAGCGGCGCTGGCGCAGGCGGTCGATATGCGCATTGTGCAGGATCGACATCAGCCAGTTGCGCACATTCGCGCCCGTGCGAAAACTCGACTGCCGCTCATAGGCCTTCACCAGCGCATCGTGCACGAGATCTTCCGCCTCGTCCGGATTGCGGACGAGCGACAGGGCATAGCGCCTGAGCGCCGCAAGCTGTCCGATCACGTTGAAGCCGGGTGTCTTTCCGTTCATGACCCAGTATACGAAAGCTGCGCGGCGCTCATTCCATCCCCGCGATAAAAAAATCAGAGCCAGCGCAGAACGATGACGGCGAGCACGATGTAGCGGCTGAATTTTGCGATGGCGACGACCACGAGGAAGCGCGGGAACGGTTCGCGCATGATGCCGGCGGCGAGCGTCAGCGGATCGCCGATGATGGGCATCCAGCTGAGCAGCAGGCTCCACCAGCCGTAGCGGCGATACCAGCGTCCGGCTCGTTCGAGGTTTTGGGCACTGACCGGGAACCAGCTGGCGTCGCGATAACGTTCGACGCCTCGGCCGAGCAGCCAGTTGACGACGGACCCGAGCACGTTGCCGGTGCCGGCGACGAGGATGAGCATGGCAGGCGCATAGTCGCCCATGGCGAGCAACCCGGCCAGTAGGGCTTCCGATTGTGCGGGCAGGATTGTCGCGGCAAGGAAAGCGGCGAGAAAAAGGCTGCCATAGGCGGCAAGGGCGCTCATGGCGATAGGGGCGATGCGGCCAATGGGTGATATGTCAGGCCGGGGCCGCACTGCCAGCCATTTGGGGCTGATCGGGTGGGGGGCGTCTGATAGAACATGCCATTCTTCCTTGCGGACGCCGGAATGGCCGTCTTGCTCCCGACCTAAGCGGTGCTTGCGTTTTGGAAAAGGTGCAAAGCGCACTTTCCCGCATGGAAGGCAATGGATGACGCGGTTGTGAACGTTCCGAAGGCCGGTCTTTCTTGCCGGATGCGCCCACTGCAATGGCTCGCCACAACGTCGCCTCGTCCCAGGGCAACCCGCGACGGCCCACGGATATGGGCCGCGCGCGATCGGCGCCGTGTAGGCACATGACGGCTAGGGTCTGCTGCCGCTCAGCAGAGCGGGGACCGGTTCATCAGAGTGATATCGCTTGCCGTCAGCGTCACGCGGGCCGGCTCGGCGATCTGATCGAGCACGGCGCGCAAGGCCTTGTCGAGGCAAAATTCCACGACTTCAGCGTCCAGCGATTTGGCGGATTCGATGGCGAAGGCCACCAGGCGCGCCAAGGCGATCAGTTCGGTGGTGCGGTCTTCCGTATCTGCGATGTCAATGTTCATGTCCCATGCCCCCAGAGCAAAGCTTGTCTCAATCTCTGCCTCAACTATAGGCGTGACTCGGGATTTGCGCGCGTGACTTGGGCGTGACACACGCGGAATGGGAAATTACACGTTCCGCTGCGCTGTGGGTTGATCGGTTGCGGTACGCCAGAGCGAGGTTGCCCGGAAGGTCCAGTTTCCCTGTTTGGCAGGGGCTCCGGGCAGAAAAGATCGCATCGCGGCAACGAGGGTGAGTGCGTCCTCACGCTTCCGGTTCACGGTTGTTGCATGGAGAAGTTGCAGGAGGGATTTTTCGCCTTCCCCCATGCCTGCCTTTTTCAGGACCGCCGGCCAGGTCCGTTCCTTGTAGAAAAGGCTGTCTGCAATATCACGCAATCTAGATATGTCATACTTATCAATGGCCTCCAGAACCTCCAGCCGATCCAGCGTGGCATCGACATTGACGAGGGGAAGCGATAGTGCGGGGTAGCCCAATTCGGCCGGGCCGTGCAGAAGCGCCACGTCGGCATCGTCGATCCGACGCCCCGTGGCGTAGTCCTCATAGATGCTGCCGATGCCGACCATGCCGAACGTATCGCATTCCGCCGCGCGCAGCGCTCCCATGCTGGCGGCGCCGAAGACGGCCACCCCCTTGTCGAGCGCGTGCAGGATTTCCTTGTGCCAGACGGGAGCGACATGCTCGAAATTGCCGTCGACAATGCCGATCGCCGTGGCGCCGGCCCGTACCGCCGCCAGCACATCGCCGTGCGCGGCCGGTGGACGCACGCGGATAGCATCGCCGCACAGGGCAGCAGCATCGGGCAGGCTGGGGCCGACGAAGAGAATTTTCATGGCGCGCCGAAGAGCATGCTGGAGAGCGCGCGGGTGCCGACAGTGTGCCGGCGCGCGCCCTCAGGGTTTTCCAGCGCCGGCACGACGACCTTGACCACGGAGACCGGCAACGAGGCATCGTGGAGAGGCACGGCGATGACGGGTTTGATCCCGCTCACCGCAAGCTTTTCGAGGCAATGGGCAAGGAGGGCTGCGGCATCGCCCTCCGGTGACGGATAGGTTCTGGCCAGGCCTGGAGTGGCCCCGAACAACGCCAGGGTTTCCGGCGCCAGCGGCCGGGTGAAGCTCTCGGCGAACAGGTCGTCGCGCGCGCCGCTGATATAGGTGAGGCGGGATTGTGCGACTTCGGTGAGCGCCCGGATCACCGCGCGCGATCCCACCGGGTGCGTGCCGTAGCCGATCGTCGCGTCGTGGAAGAGCGGCTGCTGCTTTTCGGCGAGGCCTTCGTTCCCGAGTACGGCGGCATAGGTGGGAATGGCAAGATCGCTGGTGATGTCGAAGAGTTTCAGATCGAGACCGGCGTCACGGAAGCGGCCGGCGAGATCGGTGACGACGGGGTCGTCGATATCGGCGGGATCGACGGCGCAAGCAAGCCGCCGGACGCGCGGCAGGAGCCGCCAGAGGCGGTCGGCATCCCGCTCGATGCGTTCGAGCAGGCCGTGCAGGATGGCCTCGACCTCCGAATTGCCGGAGGCCAGACCATCGGAGGATTGCCAGAAACGGGGTGCCGGGTTCGTCCGGTCGAGGCAAATGGCCTCGCGGGGCAGCCAGAGATGCTCCCCTGTCACGACATCGCGGCCTGCCAGCCAGTGCAGTTCCTCATCCTCGTCGATGAAGGGCTGGCCTGCGGCAATGAAAATATCAAGCGGCAGGCATGCCTCCCCCGCTTCGGCAAAGGCCCGGCGTGAGGTTTTTCGCGCAGGTACGAACGGATCGCCGGCAATTGCCCGCTCCAGAGCCTCCATGGCTGCGGAAACCTTCGCATCGATATCGGTGATGCCTTTGCCCTGATTGATGACGATGGAACGTGCATTCGGGCTGACGGCATTCCATACGGGAATGCCGAGCCGATCCAGACCCGTCAGGCGGGAAAGTCGCGTGACACCGAACCGAGGCAGCAGCGCCTCGATCCGGCTCCAGGTTTCATCGGGGCCGCAGATGCGGTCCGAATAGGTGGTCACGCTGTGGCCTGTCGTGGCCTCACTTGTCCATGTATCCGCCATCGGCGTCCATGTAACCGCCACCGGCATCCATGTATCCGCCAGACGCGGCATCCGCCGATGTGGCCAGCGCCGCGAGGTTGACGCCCTTGGTGATGGTCGCACCCGCCTTGCGCAGGTCATCGGCTGCCTTCAGGGCGCCTGTCGAAGGCGCCGGGAGCGCTGCCACGGTGCCCGCAGCGAGATCGACCACCCAAAGGCCGTCTTCGCCTTCCAAGCCCAGCACAACGATGTTTGCCATGTCGCAATTCCTTTCTATGAAGCGTTGTTGTTAAAAACCGGCCTTCTTCAATCCCTCGTAGTAGTGCTGGCGCTGCCATTCTTCCTTGAAGGGAACAATCGCCATCCAGCTGTCGAGGTCGAAGTTGGGATGAACATTGTAGGTGCGGCGAATGAACTGCCGCGCCTTCCTTGTATCGCCCAGCATGCCCCAGCTTGCCGCCGCGAGGCGGTCTGCCGGGGAGCGATCCTTCATGCGGGCGATGTAATCGAGAGCCTGTTCGTAGAGGCCGACGGAATAGCTCGCACCGGCGGCTATCCAGAAATAGTCGTCCGGCGGCAGGGGATTGAGATCGATCGCCCGACGGATCTTCTTCAGGCCAAGGTCCGGTCGCGAACCCTGGACAAGCGTATCGGCATAGCTTGCAACGACGTTCGCATGGTTCGGGCTGAGGGTTTCGGCCCGTTCCAGATGCTCGGCGCTTTCATCGAACTGGCGGGCATAGAGCTTGGCGACGCCGAGCTCACGATAGCCGGAGGGAAGGTGATCGTCGGTGCGGACGGTTTCCTCCGCCTGCTGCTCCGCCTTCCTCAAGAGGTCGGCGTCGCCGCGCGCCGTGACAAGCCATTCGAGGAAGTAGCTGCGCGAGAGTCCGCCCATGGCCGGTGCGAAATCGGGCCGCACCTGCAAGGACTCACGGAAGCTCTTGCGGGCGCGGCGGATGTCGCGCAGGTCGAGTTTCTTCAGAAAACTCTCTCCGATCAGGAAGCTGCGGTAGGCGCCCGCGTCCCGTTCATAGTCGGTGCGGACGAGCTCGTTCCGCTCGATCTGGGTCGCCAGTGCGCCGGCGATCTGCAAGGCCATCATCTGCCGGGAGCGGGCAAGTCCTTCCGCCGAGAGCGGGAAGCGCTCGGCCCAGATCACCTCGTCGCTGCCGAAGAAGATAAGCTGGGCGAAAAGCGTATGACTGTCACCCTCGTCACGCAGCCTCGTCTCAAGGATGTAGCTGATTTTGTGCCGCTCATAGGTAACAGCGCGATCGGCCTGCAACGAGATCTGCGCTGCCGTATGTGGCGCGATGATCGAAATCGAGCGCAGGGCGCACAGGCCGATGGTCACGTCCTCGATCAGGGCTTCACAGAAACGGGTGGCATTGCGCGAGGCGAAGGAGGTGACCGGCGGCAGAAGCACGACGCGGGGCGGTGCCGACCGGAGAGCCGTGATCTCCACCTCGTCCGGTGAAAGGATAGGCGCCTGGGAACGCAGGGTCATCAACGATGCGGGAACCGGTTGCCGGCCCGTCAGTGTTGCCCGGACATCGTCGTCGTCGGGGCTGTTTTCCAGCAGGCGAAGTGCGGCCGTCGAGCGTGCCTGCCGCTGGTTTCCGCCGCCGTCACGCTGCACCCCGCCGTCCAGGAGCGCGCGGCGCAGGAGCGCCATATGTGCGGCCCGCTGCAGGGTGATCCAGCTCGCGAGCGTCCGCCCGGGCTGCTTGACGTATTTCAGGAAGTCGTCGGTCAAAAGACCGGACAGTTCGGCAAGGCTCGCACCGTCGTTCACCCGGTCGACATCGCTTTCGACGGGCTCCGGTCCCAGCGTGATCGACGTATCGGTGAAGGTGAGATAAATGCGGCCGAGGTCGCGCTGGCGCTTCTGCACGCGCGACACGGTCTGCCGGAGGCTGGCGAAGGAGGCTGCGTCGTTCGCCTCGTTCCAGAAGAGGCTGACCGCCTCGGCGCGCGGCATGTGCGTCAGGCCGCGCGCGCGCATGTAGCAGAGGATCAGAAGCGCCTTTTCAGGAAAGACGATCTCGTTGCCGCCCTCGTCGAGCAGGCGCAGATGGCCGAGCGTCTGCAGCCGTGCCGGCATTTAGGGTCAGATCCGCAGTTCCGGTGCGTTGTCAGTACGATCGCCCGCCGTGTCGGCAGCGCTTGCCTTGGAAAGCGCGGTCGCGAGCTGGATGATCGACTTGCGCACACCGGCATCCTCGATCTTCAGGAAGGCGCGATTGAGGTCGAGGCCCTCCTTGGAGGAAACGAAGGTCGAGACGTCGCCCGTCTCGTGTCCGGCGCTCGGCGCGTTGCTGTCGTCGTCCTGGAAGAAGAAGCTCGGCGGTACGCGGAAGACGTCGGAGATCGCCTGGAGACGGCTTGCGCTGATGCGGTTGGTGCCCTTCTCGTATTTCTGTACCTGCTGGAACGTTACGCCCAGCCGGTCGGCCAGCGCCTCCTGACTCATACCCACCATCAGCCTGCGCAGGCGGACGCGGGAACCGACGAAGATGTCGATCGGATTGGGTACTTTCTTGTTCATGAGACTTTCTCCCCTTGAAGCATGCCGGGGCATGGCAAGATACGAATATCCCGTTACTCTGCTTGAATCGCGGCGCGGATGCAACTGCCGCATTGCTGAATTACCGGCTACCGTAACGTGAAGTCGCGTGCATTTTAGATGTCGTAGTTCTGCGGCGCGCTGAGTGAGGCGATGAACTTTTTCGTGCGTTCCCGCTCCGGCGCCGAGAAGATCGCGCGGGGTGCGCCCTGCTCGACGATCACGCCGCCATCGAGGAAAACGACCGTGTCGGCAACGCGTGAGGCAAGCCTGAGGTCATGCGTCGCCATGACCATGGTCGTGCCCTCGCGAGCGAGCCGGCTCAGCACTTCCACGACTTCTTCGGCAAGCTCAGGATCGAGCGCGGAGGTCGGCTCGTCGCAGAGCAGGACGCGGGGAGAGGGCGCAAGCGCCCGGGCGATGGCGACGCGCTGCTGCTGCCCGCCGGAAAGCGTTGCCGGCCAGGCATCCGCCTTGTGCGCCATGCCGACCTTTTCCAGCAGCTCCAGCGCGCGGGCGCGCGCCTTGTCGGCCGGCCATTTCAGTACGGTGACGAGGCCTTCCATCACATTGGCAATCGCCGTCTGATGGGGGAAGAGCTGAAAATTCTGGAAGACCATGCCGGTCTGCCGGCGCAGCTTCTGGATCGCGTCCCAACCCACCTTGCGCCCGGGCGCGAAGTCGATTTTTTCGTCACCAAGGCGGATGGAGCCTGATGTCGGCGTTTCCAAGAGGTTGATGCAACGCAGAAGCGTGCTTTTCCCGCCGCCGGAGGGGCCGACGAGGGCCGTTACCGTGCCTTCCGCGAGCCTGAGGCTGATATCGCGCAGGACCTGGTTGTCGCCGAAGCGTTTTTCGATATGGCTGAGCTCGATCATGTGCGGGCCTCCAGGAAGCCGCCATAGCGGGCGAAACGTTTTTCCAGCCGCACCTGCAGGGCCGAGAGCACGGAGCTCAATGCCAGGTAGATCAGCGCCGCCTCGATATAGAGGATCAGCGGTTCGTAGGTGGTCGCGACGATGCGCTGCGCTGTCTGGAAAAGTTCCGGCACGGTGACTGCGGCGGCAAGTGAGGTGTCCTTCACCAGCGAGATGAAGGTGTTGGAGAGCGGCGGCACGGCGACGCGGGTCGCCTGCGGCAGGATGGTGCGGCGCATCGCCTGCGACCAGCTCATGCCGATCGAATAGGCCGCTTCCCACTGACCGCGCGGCACCGACGAGATGACGGCGCGGATGATCTCCGACGTATAGGCGCCGACATTCAGCGTAAAGCCGATGAGGGCGGCCGGGAAGGCATCGAGCAGGATGCCGACGCTCGGCAGGCCATAGAAGATGACGAAAAGCTGCACCAGGAGCGGCGTGCCGCGGATCACCCAGACATAGAAGCGGGCGATGGCGACGAGCGGCTTCGCGCCGAACAGCCGCGCGATGGCGGTCAAAAGGCCGAGCGTCAGGCCCAGCACGAAGGACAGCAGCGTGAGCGGAATGGTGAAGACAAGTGCTGCCCACAGAAGGGGTGCAAGCGAGTCCAGCATCAGTTGAAGCCACGGCGGCACGGGAAACCCTCCGGAAATGCGGCTGGCCGGAGTGATCCCCGGCCAGGTGGTCGTTTCATCTATAGGACAGGAACGGGCCGGCTAGAAGCAGCCCTTTCTTGATTACTTCGAGACGTCCTGACCGAAATACTTGTCCGAGATCGCCTGGTAGGTACCATCGGCCTTGATGTCGACGAGCGCCTTGTTGATCGCTTCCAGGAGTTCCGGCTCGCCCTTGCGGATGATCACGCCGGAATAGTCGGCGTTTTCCTGTTCGGCGGCAATCTTCACATTGGCGTCCGGCTTGTGCTTCTTGAAGTCGAGGAAGGACAGGCTGTCGTTGATCGTGGCGTCGGCGCGGCCGGTCAGCACGAGCTGGATCGACTGATCGAAACCATCGGTGCCGACGAGTTCGGCGCCGGCTTCCTGGGCAAGTTTACCGAAGTTGCTGGTCAGCGACTGGGCTGACTTCTTGCCCTTGAGATCGGCGAAACCCTTGATGCTGTCGTCGTCGCCACGAATGATCAACACGGCCTTGGACGCGATATAGGGTTCGGAGAAGTCGTATTTCTGCTTGCGGGCTTCCGTGATGCCGACCTGGTTGATCACGGCGTCGTAGCGGTTGGCGTCGAGGCCGGCGATCAGGCCGTCCCACTTGCCTTCGAGGAATTCGGCCTTGACGCCCAGCTTCTTGGCGATGGCCTCGCCGATCTCAACGTCGAAGCCGACCAGCTTGCCGTCGGTATCATGATAGGTGAAGGGGGCGTAGGTGCCTTCGGTGCCGATCTTCAGCGCGCCGGCCGACTGGATAGCGGCGAGGTTTTCACCGGCATGGGCCGGCGCGAGAATGGCGGCCTGGAGGGCGGCGGCTGCGGCGAGGGTCTTCAACCAGTTCATCTTGGGGCTCCGTTTCTGGCTCAGATGTTCGATTGCGCGATCAATCGCAGAAATCCCTGCAAAACGATGGGCAGAAAACTGCGAATTGTTTGGGCAAAAGCAAATATTTTTCTCACCTTTTGCCGAGATTAGACGTTGCAGGTGTGCGTTTGGGGCTGTTCGCGACCCTGCGCAAAGTTGGCATCCTGCCTGTGCATTTCCTGTTTTTCGGGTCTTGCCAACGGACAAAACAGCGACAATTGATTGTGCACCCAAAAAACAACAACGGGGAAGGACAACAAAATGGCAAACAAAATGATTGGCTTTCGTGCAGCATTTCTGGCCGGCGCGATCCTCATCGGCGCAAGCCCGGCGCTCGCCGAAGCGGTGCTTCACCGCGGTAATGCCGGCGAGCCGCAGACGCTCGACCAGGCGCATACCTCGATCAATATCGAGGAATTCATCCTCAAGGACCTCTATGAGGGTCTGACGATCTATGACGCCGCCGGTAAGATCGTGCCTGGTGCGGCCGAAAGCTGGACCGTCTCCGACGACGGCACGGTCTACACGTTCAAGCTGCGCGAAAACGCCAAGTGGTCGGACGGCTCGCCGGTGACGGCGGAAGACTTCGCCTTCTCCTTCACCCGCGTCGAAGACCCGAAGACGGCCGCCGGCTATGCCAACATCCTTTACCCGATCAAGAATGCCGAAAAGGTCAACAAGGGCGAAGTCGGCCTTGACCAGCTCGGCGTGAAGGCCGTCGATGCCAAGACGCTGGAAATCACGCTCGAGCGTCCCACCCCTTTCTTCATCGAGCTGCTGGCGCATCAGACGGCGCTGCCGGTCTCCAAGGCGAGCGTCGAGAAGAACGGCGCTGACTTCGTCAAGCCCGGCACGATGGTGTCGAACGGCGCTTTCAAACTCGTCAGCCACGTTCCCAACGACAACCTCGTCGTTGAGAAGAACGCCAGCTACTGGGATGCCGCAAACGTCAAGCTCGACAAGGTGGTCTTTTACCCGATCGACGACCAGGCTGCGTCCGTGCGCCGCTTCGAAGCGAAGGAAATGGATCTCGTCTACAACTTCTCCGCCGACCAGCTCGAGCGCCTGAAGAAGAGCTATGGCGACGAAGTGCATGTCTCGCCGGCGCTTGCCAACTACTACTATACGTTCGATACCCGGCAGGAACCCTATAGCGACGTGCGCGTGCGCCGGGCGCTCTCCATGGCGGTCGACCGCGATTTCCTGGCCAAGGAAATCTATAGCGGCTCGCAGGTGCCGGCCTATTCGATGGTGCCCCCGGGCCTGCCCGGCTATGAGCCGGGCTACGCCGATTTCGCGGGGATGTCGCAGCTCGACCGTGAGGACGAGGCGCTCAAGCTGATGAAGGAAGCCGGCTACGGCGAAGGCGGCAAGCCGCTGAAGATCGAGATCCGCTACAACACCAACCCGAACCACGAGCGCGTGGCCACCGCCGTGGCCGCCAAGTACAACAATCCCGAATACGACGCCCTCATGAAGACGTCGTATGAGGAGCGCGACCCGGCGGCCCGCGCAAAGATCCTTCACGATGCGGAAACGATTCTCATGAAGGAACAGCCGGTCGCGCCGTTCCTGATGCAGGCCGAACTCTGGCTCGTCTCGAACCGGATCAAGGGCTGGCAGGACAATGTGAACAACCAGCACCTGAGCCGCTTCCTCAGCGTTTCCGAGTGATCCGGCGTCGGTGCGCGGCCGCTTAGGGCCGCGCACCGCGTTTCTGGGGAGACCAGGTCATGTTCGCTTTCGTTCTACGGCGCTTTGTGAGCGCCGTGCCGACGCTGTTCATCGTCGTCACAATCTCATTCTTCCTGATGCGTTTTGCGCCCGGTGGCCCGTTCAACCTCGAACGACCGCTTCCGCCCGCCACGATGGAAAACCTGATGCGGGCCTATCATCTCGATCAGCCGCTCTGGCGCCAGTACCTCACCTATATGGGCAACGCGCTGACCGGCGATTTCGGTCCGAGCTACATCTACAAGGACAACACCGTGGCCGAGTTGATCGGCAAGGGCCTGCCCTATTCGATGGAGCTTGGCTTCTATGCGCTGCTGCTCGCGCTTGTCGGCGGGGTCATCGTCGGCACGATCGCAGCCCTCAGGCAAAACAGCGCGCTCGATTTCGCGGTCATGTCGGTGGCGACCGTCGGCGTCACGGTGCCGAATTTCGTGGTCGGCCCGGTGCTGACGCTGATTTTTGCCATCACGCTCGCCTGGCTGCCTGCCGGCGGCTGGGGGGACGGGTCGTTGCGCTTCCTCGTCCTGCCGATGATCGCGCTTGCTTTGCCGCAGCTTGCCGTCTTCGCTCGACTGACCCGTGGCTCGATGATCGAGGCGTTGCGCACCGACCATATCCGCACCGCCAGGGCCTATGGCCTGCCGGCGAGATCGGTGGTCGTGGTGCATGCCATGCGCGGCGCCATGCTCCCGATCGTCTCCTATCTCGCGCCCTGCGCGGCGGCGCTGCTTACCGGCTCGGCGGTTGTCGAGACGATCTTCACTATTCCCGGCGTCGGGCGCTATTTCGTGCTCGGCGCGATCAATCGCGACTATACGCTCGTCATGGGCACGGTCGTCCTGATCGCCATCTTCGTCATCGTGTTCAATCTGCTGGTCGACATTCTCTATGGCCTGCTCGATCCGAGGGTTCGCCATGACTGACGCTGCCATATCCTCCGCGCCCGAGGTGAAGGGACGCAGCCTCTTCCAGCTCGCCGTCATGCGCTTCCGGCGCAACCGGCCCGCCATGGCGGGTTCCGTCATGCTGGTGCTGATCGCCTGCTTCTCGTTCTTCGGGCCGTTCTTCATCAGCCATGGTTACGATCAGGTCTTCTCCTCCTACGTTACCATCCCGCCGAGCCTCGAGCCACGGCCGGGCGAGGACACGCTGGAGGATGCGATGAAGGGTGTCGCCACCCGCGCTCGCGTCGAGCTGCAGTCCTTTACCGTCGAGGGCGAGGCCTTCACGGCCGTGATTACCGCCAAGGACCCGATCGATCCGCGTGCCACGCGCTATTTCGACCGGGCCAACGAGTTCGACAAGACCGAAGTTGCGGCGACCGAGGACGAGGGCCGAAGGCTGACGCTGAAGGGCGTGGTCGACCGGGAGTATTTCCTGTTCGGCACCGATACCAACGGCCGCGACCTCATGGCGCGTGTCATGCTCGGCGGGCAGATTTCCATCGCTGTCGGCCTGCTCGCCAGCCTCGTCTCGCTCGGCATCGGCGTCACCTACGGGGCGATCTCCGGCTACATGGGCGGACGCATCGACAATGTGATGATGCGTTTCGTCGAAATCCTCTACTCGCTGCCCTTCGTCTTCCTCGTTGTGGTGCTCGTCGTGTTCTTCGGGCGCAGCTTCATCCTGATTTTCCTCGTCATTGGCGCGGTCGAATGGCTCGACATGGCCCGCATCGTGCGCGGCCAGACGCTGTCCTTGAAACGGCGGGAATTCATCGGCGCGGCGGAAGCGCTCGGCCTGACGGACTGGCAGATCATCCGCCGGCACGTTATCCCCAACACGATCGGCCCGGTCGTCATCTTCGTCACCGTCATCGTGCCGAAGGTGATCCTGCTCGAAAGCTTCCTCTCCTTCCTCGGCCTCGGCGTGCAGGCGCCGCTGACGAGCTGGGGTTCGCTGATCGCCGAAGGGGCCAACAATATCCAGTCGGCGCCCTGGCTGCTCGTCTTCCCCGCCATCTTCTTCGTCGTCACGCTCTTCTCGCTGAATTTCGTCGGCGATGGCCTGCGCGACGCGTTCGACCCGAAAGATCGCTGACATGGCAGGAACGCAAAACACCATGGAACCGATCCTCGCCGCGCGCGGCCTGACGGTTTCCTTCACGACGCCGGATGGCGACGTCCATGCGGTCAAAGGCATCGATCTCGATGTCCGTCTCGGTGAGACACTGGCGGTGGTCGGCGAATCCGGTTCCGGCAAGAGCCAGACCATGATGGGGATCATGGGTTTGCTCGCGAGCAATGGTCGGGTCTCGGGCTCGGCGAAGTATCGCGGGCAGGAGATGGTGGGCCTTCCGCCGAAAGCGCTCAACGAGATCCGCGGTGCGAAAATCACCATGATCTTCCAGGAGCCGATGACCTCGCTCGATCCGCTCTACCCTGTTGGCAAGCAGATCGCCGAGGTGATCGCGCATCATCGCGGCGGCTCGCAGAGAGAGGCGCGGCCGCGCGTGCTGGAACTCCTGAAACTCGTCGGCATTCCCGATCCGGAGCGTCGCATAGACAGCTATCCCCATGAAATGTCCGGCGGTCAGCGCCAGCGCGTCATGATCGCCATGGCGCTTGCCAATGAGCCGGATATCCTGATCGCCGACGAACCGACGACGGCGCTCGACGTGACCATACAGGCGCAGATCCTCAAACTTCTGCGCGACCTTCAAAAACGCTTCGATATGGCGATCGTGCTCATCACGCACGATCTTGGCATCGTCCGGCATTTCGCCGAGCGGGTCGTCGTCATGCGGCACGGCGCGGTGGTGGAGCAGGGGGCGACGGCCGATATCTTCGGCAATCCGCAGGCCGACTATACCCGCATGCTGATCGAGGCGGAGCCGCACGGCCGTAAGGCCGCACCGGCGGACGATGCACCAATCATCCTCGAAGGCCGCAATGTCGTCGTGGACTACAAGATCGACGGCGGCTTCCTGAAGGCGCGCGCCAGCACCTTCCGCGCTGTCGACAATGTCAGCATCAGCCTGCGCGAGGGGCAGACGATCGGCATCGTCGGCGAATCCGGTTCGGGCAAGTCGACGCTCGGGCGTGCGCTTCTTCGCCTCATCGCCAGCGAGGGTGTCTATCGCTTCGGCAAGACGGATATTTCCAGCCTCGACAGATCGGGCATGCGGCCGCTGCGGCGTAGCATGCAGGTCGTCTTCCAGGACCCCTACGGCTCTCTTTCGCCCCGTCAGACCGTCGGTGAGATCATTACCGAGGGACTTTATGTGCACGAACCGCAGCTTTCGCGCACCGAGCGTGACAAGCGGGCGATCGAGGCGCTGACGGAGGTCGGGCTGGATCCTGCGGCGCGCAACCGTTATCCGCACGAATTTTCAGGCGGCCAGCGGCAGCGCATTGCGATTGCGCGGGCGATGATCCTGAAGCCCCAGGCCGTGATCCTCGATGAGCCGACCTCGGCGCTCGACCGCTCCGTTCAGGGCCAGGTGATCGAGCTTCTGCGCGATCTCCAGTCCCGCCACGGCCTCTCCTATGTCTTCATCAGCCACGACCTTTCGGTCGTGCGCGCCATGTCCGACTACGTTGTGGTCATGAAGGACGGCAGGATCGTGGAGGAAGGGTCAACGGACGCGATCTTCAGCGCGCCGAAGGCGGACTATACCAAGGCGCTGATCGGTGCGGCCTACAATATCGGTCCCTGACATCGGCGTTTTCGCGTTGCGCCGCACCGCGAAAACGCCCTAATTCTATCGGCAGATCCACGCCGGAAACCGCACCCGCGCTTTCCGGAGTTTGTGCCTGGGAGACTGCATGGCCGCCGACCGCTTGCCGCATATCGTGCTCTTTTCCGGCGGCACGGCCTGCCGTTCGACCAATCTGGCGTTCTGCGCCAAGCCGGTGCGGCTCACCCGCATCGTTCCCGCCTGGGACAGCGGCGGCAGTTCCAAGGTGATCCGCGAAAGCCTCGATGTGCTCGGCGTCGGCGATATCCGCCAGGCGCTGATGACCATGGCGCATGGCGAGGGCCGGGCGGGGGATGTGGTGAAGGTCTGCAACGCGCGCCTCACCAGCAGCAGCGAGGCGGACGCGTACACCGAATTCGCCCTTTATGCCGAAGGTCGCCATCCGCTGCTCGAACGCATGGAGCCGGGTCTGCGCGGTGCGATCCTGAATTATCTGCGCACCTTCCGTGCCGCGACCGGCGCGGATTTCGATTTTCGCAACGGCAGCATCGGAAATTTCATCCTTACCGGTGCGCATCTCGCCCATAACAGCGATATCAACACCGCCATCTTCGTCTTCCGCAAGCTTTGCGATATCGCCGGGCATGTCTGGCCCTCGACGGCGGAAAGCAGCGTCGGTCTCTCGGCCGTGCTGAACGACGGCACGGCTATCTCCGGACAGCACCGGATCACCGCGCTTGGCGAGGAGCAGGGCAGGATCGGCATTCGCGAGATTGCACTCTCCGCAGCGGCGGGGGCATCGGTCGCAGCCAACGAGGCGGTGATCGAGAGCCTGGAAAGTGCCGATGTCGTGGTCTTCGGACCGGGCAGTTTCTACACCAGCGTGTTGCCGCATCTCCTTGTCGACGGCGTCGTGCCGGCCATCGCGCGCAATGTGCACGCGCGGCGCGTCTTCATCGGCAACATCCTGCAATGCCGCGAGACGCGCGGCCTGGACGTTGCGCAGCTGCTTCAGGCTGCGGCCGCCGTCTGGCGGGAGCGCGGCGGGGTGGACGTCCGCCCTTTCACCCATGTCCTGGCGAACCGCCAGGTGCTGCCCTTCGAAAAGACCGTCGGCGCGTTTGCGTATCTCGCCAATGGGGCGCTGGAGGAGGCTTGCGCCCGCATCGGCGCGGAGGCGGTGATCGGGGAATTCGAGGATCCCTGGCAGCGCGGCCAGCACGACGGCAGCGCGGTCGCCGATATCCTCAGCTCGCTTTTGCCGGCGTGACCTTTGCGCCCGGCATCCAGCCGCGCGCCTTGGCGAAAGCGAGGAAGTCGTCGGCCGCCATGGGCCGCGCAAGGGCATAGCCCTGCAAGGTATGGCAGCCGAGGCTGCGCAGCAGCGCGGCATGATCAAGCGTCTCGACGCCCTCGGCGACCGTCTCGATGCCTCGCACCTTGCCGATGTCGATGATCGAGCGCACGAGGCTCTGCTGGGAGGTCGATTCCAGCAGCGGCTGCACCAGCCGGCGGTCGATCTTCAGGCGCTTGGGCGACAATTCCAGAAGGCTGACGATCGAGGCATGGCCTGTGCCGAAATCGTCGATCTCGATGTCGATTCCGAGTGCCTTGATCTCCTCGATCGCCTGACGCAACCCGTCATCCGCGGTATCGAAGGAGATCGACTCCAGAAGTTCGAAGGTCAGTGAACCCGGACGGATGTTCATCGCCCTGAGCTTGTCGATCAGGCCTTCATCGCGCAGGCGCTGGCAGGAGACGTTGACGGAGACGCGCGGAATGCCGAGACCCTGGCCTTCCCAGCGCATCGCTTGGAACAGCGCCTGGTCGAGAATCGTCTCGTCGATCCGGGCGACGACATTGAGGCTTTCCGCGACGGGCAGGAAAACATCGGGCGCGACGAAGCCGCGCGTCGGGTGCTGCCAGCGCGCCAGCGCTTCAACGCCGACGATCTCCAGCGTCTCGGCATCGAACTGCGGCTGGAAAAAGGGATGGAATTCACCACGTTCGAGCCCGCGCAGGATATCGTCGCTGAGGCGCTTGATCTCCACCGTGCGCAGGCGCAGCTCGTCGTTGAAGGCCTCGACCCGGTTGCGCCCGCGACGCTTCGCTTCGTAGAGCGCGATATCGGCATTGACGAGAAGCTGCTCGGGGGATTCGTCCGCATCGTTGCGCGTGGCGATGCCGATGCTCGCGCCGATGCGACAGTCATGGCCTTCGATGACCATCGGCTCGCTGATGGCCTCGATGAGGCGGGCGGAAAGGCCGGTGAAATCGGCGTCCGAGGGATCGCGGCGCGACAGCAGCACGAATTCGTCGCCGCCGATGCGGGCGATGAAGTCTTCCAGCGGAATATGGGCGCGCAGCACGCCGGCGGCATGTTTCAGGACCTCGTCGCCGGCGGCGTGGCCAAGCGTGTCGTTGATATCCTTGAAGCGGTCGAGGTCGATGTGGAGCAGGGTCAGCGGGCGGCCGTCGCCATTGCCGGAGAGCGCCAGCTGCTGGTCGAGAAAGCGGCGGTTCGGCAGGCGGGTCAGGGCGTCATGCAGCGAATTGTGCTCCATCACGAGGCGCGCCTCTTCAAGCGCGCGGTTCTGCGCCTCGGCCGTGAGCTTCGCCTCGAGCAGTTCGGCCTGCAGGAGCGTATCTTCCGTTACGTCCCAATTGGCGCCGACGATGCGCTTGGTGCCCGACGAAGCGTGATAGGTCATGCCGTGGGCGCGGATATGGCGGATGCCGCCATCGCGCCCGATGACGCGGAATTCGGTGATGTAGGGTTTTTCGCTTGCGATGGCTGTCGCGAAGACGCGCTCGGCATCTTCGATGTCGTCGGGATGGAGCGCCGCGCGCCAATCGTCGTAACCGCAGATCGGCTGGTCCGGCGGCACGTTGTAAAGCGTGCGCATGCGCGTATCCCACGAGAGAGCCGTGGTCTCGCTGTCATATTCCCAGACCCCCACCCTGGAGGCATCCAGTGCGAGCTGCAGGCGCTGCGAGACGGTTTCGAGCCGGTCTTCGCGGTCCTGCAATGCGAGGATGTGCCGATGGCGGTCCTTCATCAGGTAACCGACCCAGAACATTGGCGCGACGATGATAGTGGCAAGGAGGGCCAGACCGCCGCGGAAGATTCCGAGGTCGGCCGAGGGCTGATGCCACCCTTTCAGCGGCGCTGCCGACATGGTCCAGACCTCGTGGCCGATGTCGATGGTCATGACAACGGGGTCGGCATCGACGGTATTGGGCGTCGCGAAGAATGTTCTTGCCTCGCCGCCGTCATGCGGTTTGCTGGAAAGCGAGGCGGCTATCGTGAGATCGTCGCTGAAGCCGCTGCTGGCCAGAAGTCTGTCGAGGTTGATGACGGCAGATGCGATGCCGAAGAAGGCATTGTCCTTGCCGGCATGGATCGGATAGCGCGCGATGACGCCGCGGCCGCCCTGAACCAAATCGATCGGGCCGGTGACGATCATCCGGTCCAGTTCCTGCACCTGGAGTGCGGCAGCGCGCTGAAGCTCGTTCTTGCGGTAATCGAGGCCGAGGCTGCGTTCGTTGCCCTTCTTCGGATAGACGAGGGTAACGACGAAATCGGGGGCGATAGCGAGGCTGCGAAGCTGGTTGTCCTCGCCAAAGATGCGGCCGGCAAGGTCGGCGAAGCGATCGCTCGACATGTCCGGCTCGGTCGACAGCGTTGCGACGAGCCCCTGCACCAGCTTGACGTTGCCGAGAATGTTGCCTTCCAGACGCGAGCGCAGCAGGCCGAGTTGCTCGGTGGTGGAGGAGCGCAGATACTCTTCCTCCAGCCGGCGCTTCTGGGCATCGGCGAGCATGACGGCGATGAGAACCGCGAATGCGACCACGATGGCGGGGATATAGTAGCCCAGCCCCCGAAAGGAAAATTGCGCATTCCGGTCGTTCATTGCGGTCAGTTCGTCTCCGTGTGCTTGCGCCGCCGTCAGGCATACCTTCGGCGTTTCCGGACGATGGCAGACGCTACTTAATATTTGCTGACGAGGTGGTTATCGGTTCCGGAAGGTTCTGGTAGCACTTGTCGTCGGGGCTTTCCGTCTTCGTCCGTTCGCGCTAGTCCTCGGCGCAAAGGCAGTGGGAGGGGGCAGGCGTGCCGTCGGAACAGGACAGGCCAGAAAGCGCGTTCGGCGCGCTGATCAAGGCGATCATCGAGGAGAGCCCGCTGAAGGCGGCCGGCTTCATCGTCACCATCTATGGCGACGTGGTGGAGCCGCGCGGCGGTGTGGTCTGGACCGGCAACCTCATCGATACCTGCGCCGATGTCGGCATCAGCGAAACACTGGTGCGCACCGCCGTCTCGCGTCTTGTCGCCGCCGGGCAGGTGTCGGGCGAGCGTGAGGGGCGCCGCAGCTTTTATCGGCTGGCAGCGCCGGCGCGTACCGAATTTGCCGCCGCTGCCCGCATGCTCTTCGGCCCGCCGGAAGTGGCCGACTGGCATTTCGTGCAGTTGACGGGAGCGGCACCGGACGAGGCGATGCAGGCTCTGGAGCGCGCCGGACATGCGCGACTGGGGCCAAGGCTTGCCGTCGGCGCACGACCCATGCCGTCCTTGAAACAGCCGGCCGTGCTCTTCCGGGCGGAGGTTGTGAGCGGCGAAGGCGACCTTGGCGCCTTTGCGGCCGATCACTGGAACCTTGCACAGCATGCGGATGCCTATCGCGGCTTCATCCAAAGGTTCGGGCGGCTTGCCGATCTGCTCGGTGGCGGCGTGCGGCTGGCGGCGGCCGAAAGCCTCGCCGCCCGGCTGGTGCTGGTGCACCAGTTTCGCCTCGTCGTGCTGCGCGATCCGCGCCTGCCGCAGGCGGCATTGCCGGCCGACTGGCCGGGCGAAGAGGCGCGGCGGCTTTTCAACGATCTCTACCTTCGTCTTTCGCCCGAGGCGGATCTGCATGTCGCCCGCCATTTCGTGACGGCGGATGGTGCGCTGCCGGAGGCGAGCGAGGCGACGCTGCGTCGTCTTTCGCTGTTGCGCGACGCCATCTGAGGCACTTTTCACACGGAAAAACGCAGTTTGTGCTATGATATCGGCTGCTGAAATGAAACATCACAGAATATGGAGAAAAGGCCATTGATTTGTGACGTGTTGGGTGGTAAATAACCAACCGATCGGTCGGCGAATGTTTCGGGAGAGGCGAGCCGGCCTTGGGTACAGGGAGGAAACCGCGTGTCCGAAGCCTTTATCTGCGATGCTGTCCGTACGCCCATCGGCCGTTATGGTGGCCTGTTGTCGTCGGTCCGCGCCGACGATCTGGCGGCCCTGCCGCTTTCGGGCCTGATGGCACGCAATCCCGGCGTCGACTGGTCGAAGGTCGATGATCTCATCTATGGCTGCGCCAACCAGGCCGGCGAGGACAACCGCAATGTCGGCCGCATGGCCGTGCTGCTGTCCGGCCTTCCCGTTTCCATTCCCGCCACCACCGTCAACCGCCTCTGTGGCTCCGGCATGGACGCCGTCGGCATGGCTGCCCGCGCCATCCGTGCCGGCGACTGTGACTTCGTCATCGCCGGTGGTGTCGAAAGCATGAGCCGGGCGCCTTTCGTCATGCCGAAGGCCGACAGTGCCTTCTCCCGTTCGAATGCCGTCTATGACACGACGATCGGCTGGCGTTTCGTCAATCCGAAGATGAAGAAGGCCTTTGGCGTCGATTCCATGCCGGAGACTGCCGACAACGTCGCCGCGGACTTTGCCGTCAGCCGCGAAGATCAGGATGCCTTTGCCGCCCGCAGTCAGGCCCGCTGGGCCGCCGCGCACGACGCGGGCGTCTTCGCCGATGAGATCGTGCCGGTCCATGTGCCGCAGAAGAAGGGCGATCCGCTGGTCATCGACCGCGACGAACATCCGCGTCCCGGCACGACGGCCGAGCAGCTCGGCAAGCTCAAGGGTGTCAATGGCCCCGACCTTTCCGTCACCGCCGGCAATGCCTCAGGCGTCAATGATGGCGCAGCCGCATTGATCATCGCCAGCGAAGCAACCGCGAGGGCGCAGGGCCTGACGCCGAAAGCGCGTGTCGTCGCCATGGCGGCGGCTGGTCTTGCGCCGCGTATCATGGGCTTCGGTCCCGCGCCGGCCGTGCGCCGTGTGCTGGAGCGCGCGGGCCTGTCGCTTAACCAGATGGATGTCATCGAACTCAACGAGGCCTTCGCGTCGCAGGCGCTCGCCGTGCTGCGCGATCTCGGCCTGCCGGACGATGCCCCGCATGTGAACCCGAACGGCGGTGCCATCGCCATCGGCCACCCGCTCGGCATGAGCGGTGCCCGTCTCGTTACCACCGCGACCTATCAGCTTCACCGCCAGGGCGGGCGTTATGCACTCTGTACCATGTGCATCGGCGTCGGCCAGGGCATCGCCATCATTCTCGAGCGCGTCTGACGCGCATAGCCTGAGGAGAAGACCATGTATGCCCAGATGGTAAAGACTGATGCGGCCCGCGTCCGGTCCCTCGACGAGATGGATCCCGTGGAGCGCGCCTTCCAGGAACGCGTCGACGCCGGCCAGAAGATCGAGCCGAAGGAGTGGATGCCGGAAGGCTATCGCAAGACGCTCGTGCGCCAGATCAGCCAGCACGCCCACTCGGAAATCGTTGGCCAGCTGCCGGAAGGCAACTGGATTTCCCGCGCGCCGACCCTTGAAAGGAAGGCGATCCTGCTTGCCAAGGTGCAGGACGAGGCCGGCCACGGCCTCTACCTGTACTGTGCCGCCGAAACGCTCGGCATCAGCCGCGACCAGATGTACGAACAGCTGCATTCCGGCAAGGCCAAATATTCCTCGATCTTCAACTATCCGACGCTGACCTGGGCCGATATCGGCGCGATCGGTTGGCTGGTCGATGGCGCGGCGATCATGAATCAGGTGCCGTTGCAGCGCTGTTCCTACGGCCCCTATGCGCGGGCCATGGTGCGCATCTGCAAGGAAGAGAGTTTTCACCAGCGCCAGGGTTATGATGCCCTGATGTGCATGGTGAAGGGCACGCCGGCGCAAAAGGCCATGGTGCAGGATGCGTTGAACCGCTGGTGGTGGCCGTCCTTGATGATGTTCGGCCCCTCGGACGATGCCTCCGTGCACTCGGCTCAGTCGATGGCCTGGAAGATCAAGCAGAATTCCAACGACGAGCTGCGCCAGAAGTTCGTCGACCAGACCGTGCCGCAGGCGAAATACCTCGGCCTCACCGTGCCGGACCCGGACCTTAAGTGGAACGAGGAGAAGGGCGGCCACGATTTCGGCGAGCCGGACTGGGAAGAGTTCTTCAACGTGATCGCCGGCAACGGTCCCTGCAATGCGGAACGTCTCGAGGCCCGCAAGAAGGCCTGGAATGACGGCGCCTGGTTCCGCGACGGCCTGACGGCGCATGCCGAAAAGGCCGCCGACCGCCGCGCTGCCGCAAAAATCGCCGCCGAGTAAGGGAGAGAGCACGATGTCCAGCGAATGGCCGCTTTGGGAAGTTTTCATCCGGGGTCAGCATGGCCTCAACCATCGCCACGTCGGCAGCCTGCACGCGCCAGATGCCGAAATGGCGATCAACAATGCCCGCGACGTCTATACGCGCCGCAACGAGGGCGTCAGCATCTGGGTGGTGCGGTCTTCCGAGATCACCGCCAGTGCCCCCTCGGAAAAGGGCCCGCTGTTCGACCCGTCGAATTCCAAGGTCTACCGTCACCCGACCTTCTTCGACATTCCGGATGAAGTGGGGCACATGTGATGGCGACCGCGGCACTTGAAACGGCGGTCGATCAGGCCGCGCTTCTCGAATTCCTGCTGCGCATCGGCGACAATGCGCTGATCCTCGGTCACCGCGTCTCGGAATGGTGCGGCCATTCGCCGGCATTGGAGGAGGATATCGCGCTTGCCAACACCGCGCTCGACCTGATCGGCCAGACGCAGCTCTGGCTAGGCCTTGCCGGCGAGGTGGAGGGCAAGGGCCGTTCGGCGGACGATCTCGCCTACCTGCGCGACGGCTACGACTTCCGCAACATCCTGCTGGTCGAGCGCCCGAACGGCGATTTCGGCAAGACGCTGATGCGGCAGTTTCTGTTCGATGCCTGGCACTATCTGCTCTTGAAGGCGCTGAAAGGCTCGACGGAGACGCGTATCGCGGAGATCGCGGAAAAGGCCTTCAAAGAGGTCTCCTACCATCTCGACCGCAGCCGTGATCTCGTCATTCGTCTCGGCGACGGCACGGCCGAAAGCCACCGCCGCATGCAGGAGGCGCTGGACGATCTCTGGCCCTATACCGGCGAGATGTTCGCCGCCGACGCGGTGGATGCGGCACTCGTGGAAGCCGGGATCATTCCGGAACCGCAGAGCCTCAAGGCCGGCTGGGACGAGATTGTAGCCGAGGCGCTGGCCGAAGGCACACTGAAGAAGTCCGCCGACGGCTACATGCACAAGGGCGGCCGGCGCGGCGTGCACACCGAGCATCTCGGCTTCATCCTGTCCGAGATGCAGTTCCTCCAGCGCGCCTATCCGGGCGCTACCTGGTAGGAGGCGGTCATGGACCCGGCGCTCCGTCCCTCGCTCGATGAGGTCTGGCACTGGCTGGCTGAAGTGCCGGATCCGGAAATTCCGGTGATCTCGCTCACCGACCTCGGCATCATCCGTAATGTCGCCTGGCGCGACGATACGCTGGTGGTGACGGTGACGCCGACCTATTCCGGCTGTCCCGCCACCACGATCATCAATCTCGATATCGAGACGGCGCTCGCGGAAAAGGGGCTTTCCAAGGTGAAGCTGGAACGCCAGCTCTCGCCCGCCTGGACGACGGACTGGATCAGCGCCGAGGGCCGCGAGAAGCTGCGCGACTACGGCATCGCCCCGCCGATCGACGGCACGGCCGCCGATGGCGTGCTGATGAAACGCGTCGACCGGCTTTCGGGCCGCTCGAACCTGACCATCGCCTGTCCGCGCTGCGGATCGACGAATACCGAGAAGATCAGCCAGTTCGGCTCGACGCCCTGCAAGGCGAGTTACCGCTGTACCAACTGCCTGGAACCGTTCGACTACTTCAAGTGCATCTGACCACCAGAGCTTTTTGTTTTTACGCAATTCTGAACGCAAGACGCTCAAGCACTTTTGCTGGAATTGCTCTATGGAAAGGGCCTACGCATGGCACGTTTTCATCCCCTGACCGTAACCGATGTTCGCCGCGAGACGCGCGATGCGGTCGTGGTCACGCTCCGGCCGTCCGACGAGGACCGGGCCGTCTTCGATTTCACGCAAGGCCAGTACCTGACCTTCCGCCGCAAGTTCGAGGACGAGGAACTGCGCCGCTCCTATTCGATCTGCGCCGGCAAGGATGAGGGTGTCTTGAAGGTCGGCATCAAGCGCATCGATGGCGGCTGCTTTTCCACCTGGGTCAACGAGAACCTGAAGGCCGGCGACACGCTGGAAGCCATGCCGCCGATGGGCGCCTTCTTCACGGCGCTGGAGCCTGAAACGGCCAAACACTATCTCGGCTTTGCCGGCGGCAGCGGCATCACACCGGTGCTGTCTATCATAAAGACGGTGCTGTCGCGCGAGCCCCGCGCCCGCTTCACACTGGTCTATGCCAACCGACAGATCAGCTCGATCATGTTCCGCGAGGAGCTGGAGGATCTGAAGAACGTCTATCTCGGCCGTCTCTCCGTGCTGCATGTGCTGGAGAGCGAGGCGCAGGATATCGACCTCTTCACCGGTCGCATCGATGGCGCGAAATGCGCAGCACTCTTTAAAAACTGGATCGATCCGAAGTCGGTGACAACAGCCTTCATCTGCGGCCCGGAGCCGATGATGCTGGCGATTGCCGCCGCGCTTCGCGAGCACGGCCTTCGCGACGACCAGATCAAGTTCGAACTCTTTGCCTCTTCGCAGCCCGGCCGGGCGCGGCGCAAGGTGGAGCAGGTCAACGGTGCCGATCATGCTGCAGCCTGCGAGGCGACCGTCACGCTCGATGGCGCGACCCGCACCTTCAAGTTTCCCAAGCACGGCCAGAGCCTGCTCGATGCCGCGCTCGAAAATGCCATGGACGCGCCTTATGCCTGCAAGGCCGGTGTCTGCTCCACCTGCCGCGCCAAGGTTCTGGAAGGCGAGGTCGAGATGGAGACCAACCATGCGCTGGAAGATTACGAGGTGCGCCAGGGTTATGTGCTGACCTGCCAGTGCTACCCGCTCACCGACCGCATCGTCGTCAGCTACGACCAGTAAGGGGAACTTGCCATGTCCGATACGATGCCGATCGAGGATTATCTGGCGCAAGGCGGCGTGCTGTCGTCGCCGGCCAATGTGCCGCCGCGTTATCGCGGCGAGTTGCTGCGCCTGATGGCGAGTTTCGTCGACAGCGAGCTGGCCGGTTCCGCCGGCTTTGCCGATACGATCAACGATGCGCCGGGCATTCAGGAGCGCATCTCCGCCGCCCGCATCGTGCTGGAAAAGGCCGACCATGCCGGCAAGGTGCTCAGGGTGATGGAAACCTTTGGTGCGGATGGTGGGCGCTACGCCGTGCATCATCCCTGGGCCGAGCGGCTTTCCCGCGAAGCGGATATCGGCGCGGCGCGGCAGGGCGGCGACATGCGTCTGTCCGTCTTCCATTATCCGCTGCAAGGCTGGGTCGATGCCGTGGTCATGAACGTGCTGATGGGCCGGGCGAGCGTCGTGCAGTTGAAAGAACTGTCGCGGGTCTCCTACCAGCCGCTCGCCGAGGTTTTTCGCGCCATCCTGCCGCGCGAGACGCGTCATGCGGAACTCGGCCTCGCCGGCCTCATCCAGATCGTCGATGATGCGGAAGGCCGCGCAAAGGCCAAGGCCTCCGTTGCTTACTGGTATCCGCGCGTCGCCGCTAGTTTCGGCCATTCCGGCTCGGCCCGCTTCGAGACGCAGTCGCGCTTCGGCCTGCGGCACACACCCAACGAGACCCTGCTTGCCGAATGGCGGGCGGAGGTCGATGCGCAGCTTTCCGCGCTCGGATTGAACTGAGAGGATACTGAGATGAACGTCATGGCAAACCGGCCGCGCCGGCTCGAAAGCTATGTCGGCGGCCAGTGGGTCCCCGGTGCGAAGGAAGGCGTGCCGCTGCTCGACGCTTCCACGGGTGCCCCAGTCGCCTTCATCGATTCCACCGGCGTGGATTTCAAGGCAGCGCTCGCCTACGGCCGCGAAAAGGGTGGCCCGGCGCTGCGCCGCCTGTCCTTCCATGAACGCGCTGCCATGCTGAAGGCGCTCGGTCAGGCCCTGATGGAGCGCAAGGAAGAGTTTTACGCGCTTTCGACCGCGACCGGCGCCACCCGCGCCGACAGCTGGGTCGACATCGAAGGCGGTATCGGCACGCTTCTGTCCTATGCTTCCAAGGGCCGGCGCGAATTGCCGAACACCCGCGTGCTGCTCGATGGCGATGTGGAGCTGCTTTCCAAGGACGGCACCTTTTCCGCGCAGCATATCCTGAGCCCGTTGCAGGGCGTTGCCGTCCACATCAACGCCTTCAACTTTCCCTGCTGGGGCATGCTGGAGAAGCTGGCACCGACGCTGCTCGCCGGTGTGCCTGCCATCGTCAAGCCGGCGAGCCAGACGGCCTATCTCACCGAACTCATGGTCCGCCGCATCGTCGAGACCGGTATTTTGCCCGACGGCGCATTGCAGCTCGTCTGCGGCTCGGTTGGTGACATGCTCGACCATGTCGAAGGACAGGATGCCGTGACCTTCACCGGCTCGGCCTCGACCGGCCAGCGCCTCAAGACGCACAAGGCGATCGTCGAAAACTCCGTGCGCTTCACCATGGAGGCCGACAGCCTCAATGCTGCCGTGCTTGGCCTCGATGCCGCACCCGGCACCGAAGAATTCGACCTCTTCGTCAAGGAAGTCGCCCGCGAAATGACGGTGAAGGCCGGCCAGAAATGCACCGCGATCCGCCGCGTCATCGCACCGCGCGACTTCAGCGAAGCGCTGATCGAGAGCCTGCGCGCCCGTCTCGGCAAGACGGCGATCGGCAATCCGGCCGACGAAGCCGTCCGCATGGGCCCGCTCGCCAGCCTCGACCAGCGCGAGGAGGTTCGCGCCCGCATCCGCGATCTTTCCGCGGATGCCGAAATCGTCGCCGGCGATCCGGACATAGCAAATATCCTGTCTGGCGATGCTGCGGCAGGCGCCTTCCTCAATCCGGTGCTGCTCTATTGCGACAAGCCGGGTTCGGCCCGCGCGGTGCACGATGTCGAGGCTTTTGGCCCGGTCAGCACCGTCATGCCCTATGACACCGCGGAAGAAGCGGTGGACCTCGCCCGCCGCGGCAAGGGCAGCCTTGTTGCCTCTGTCTTCACCAATGATCCAGGCTTTGCCGAAGAGGTCGTGCTGGGTCTTGCGCCGTTCCACGGCCGCGTGATGATCGGCAATCGCGTCAGTGCCAAGTCTTCCACTGGCCACGGTTCGCCGTTGCCGGGCCTCGTGCACGGTGGTCCCGGCCGCGCCGGCGGGGGCGAGGAACTGGGCGGCATGCGCGGCGTCAAACATTACATGCAGCGCACCGCCATCCAGGGTGCGCCGACGCTGCTTTCCGCCGTTACCGGCCGTTGGTTGCAGGGCGCGGAAGCACGGGCGGGCGGCGAGCATCCGTTCCGCAAGTCGCTGGCCGAACTCAAGATCGGCGACCAGCTGATCACCGCGACGCGCACCGTGACGCTCGACGATATCGAGCATTTCGCCAACTTCACCGGCGACACCTTCTACGCCCATATGGACGAGGAAGCCGCCAAGGCGAACCCGTTCTTCGACGGGCGCGTGGCGCATGGCTATCTCATCGTGTCGTTTGCCGCCGGCCTCTTCGTCGATCCGGCGCCGGGTCCGGTCCTCGCCAATTACGGCGTCGACAATCTACGCTTCCTGACACCGGTCAATCCGGGTGATACGTTGAAGGTGCAGCTCACCTGCAAGGAGATCAACCCACGGGCCAATGCCGAACACGGCGAGGTGCGCTGGGATTGCAACGTGACGAACCAGCTAGGCGCCACCGTCGCGCAATACGATGTTCTGACGATGGTGGCCAAAACGAGAGAGTGACCGCATGACGCCGATGGAGCAGGACCCGCGCCGCCTGGATATGACCGTCTTGATGACGCCCGACATGGCGAATTTTTCCGGAAAGGTCCATGGCGGCGCGCTGCTCAACCTGCTCGACCGCGTCGCCTTCTCCTGCGCCTCGCGCTACTCGCAGCAATATGCGGTAACGCTTTCGGTCGACCAGGTGATGTTCAAGGAGCCGATCAACGTCGGTGAACTCGTCACCTTCCGCGCTTCGATCAACCATACGGGGCGAACCTCCATGGAGGTCGGCATCCGGGTCGAGGCGGAGAACATCCGCTCAGGCCACCGCCGGCATACCAACTCCTGTTACTTCACGATGGTCGCCGTCGACGAGGCCGGAAGGCCGGTGCGGGTGCCGGAACTGGAGCCGAAGAGCACGGTTGATATCCGGCGCTACAAGGCAGCCGAGCTTCGCCGCACGCTCCGGCGTGAATTCGCCGAACGGCTGGAGTCGGTTGCAGCGACCGGCAAGGATGTGGAGAGGGATGGCGAGTAGAACGCTCCAGGCCGGGACCTCAGTGCGAGGGCAACGATCAGGTCGCAAGTATTGGCCATGCAATGGATTTTCGTTGCTGTGCCGTGACGCGAGACCCGACCGTCAATGATGCGCAGGGGGCTACGCAACGAGATCCATCGCGGCTGATTTTGGCCGCTTTGACGACTCCGTCGGCGCGGTGTAATCTGATCGCCTTCGTCCGGAGCATCGGCCATGCATATTGGAGTGCTCATAACCGGTCTGGCTTTGGCCCTGATCCCCACCCTGGCGGATGCCCACAACTGCAAATGCCGAAATCGCGGTGTCATGTTCGAACTCGGGCAGACGTCCTGCCTGCGGGTCGATGGCGGTTCCTACCTCGCGCGTTGCGAGATGAAGCTCAATGTCTCGTCCTGGACCAGGATCCAGGACGGTTGCCCGGTGACGGAGCGTACGCTGCCGCGGCCGACACGCGTCAATTAGAATGCGTAAGTCTTAGCTTACTGCCTTCACGCCCTCAAGGATCAGCGTCGTCGCAATATCCGCATATTCGTCTCGCGTGATCGGCCCGTTCGGGCGGAACCACATGTACACCCAGTTCATCATGCCGAAGAGCGACATGGTGACGGGCATCAGGAGTGGGCGGTCCTTGTTGAGGTCCGGGTTGATGTCGCGGATGACGCCGGAGAAGCGTTTGACGATCTGCCGCTCGATCGCCTGCAATTCGGCAAGCTGTGGCTCGGAGAGCGCGCTGGTGCCGTTGAGCTGCACCTTGTGCTCGTTGTCGCGGCCCTCGTAGTTCGCCAGCACCGCCTTCACCAGCAACCGCAATCGCTCCTGTGGGGTGACGTCGGTGCGGTCGGCGGCCTCGATCGCTTCTTCCAGTTCCGACAGGTGCGTTCGCACGATGTCGAAGATCAGGGCGTCCTTGCTGGGATAATAGTGGTAGAGCAGGGCCTTGGAGACATTGCTGTGCGAGGCGATCAGCGACATGGAGGCCTTCTCCATGCCCATCTCGGCGAAGACCGCCGCGGCACTCGATAGAATGCCTCGCTGTTTTTCCTCGAAATCCACTGCGCGCGTGCGTGCCATGTCGTCCTGCTCTGCTCATTCGGGCTGCGGCTGCGCGGAAGGGCGGCCGCCCTCCCTATACACAGTCAAGCCGGTGCCGGGCTAGAGTCTCTCCGTTCGTCCTGTAGCAACGGAGAGACTCTGGCTCTTTGTTTCTTCACAATTCCGGACGCAAAACCGCTCCGCACTTTTGCGGGAATGTTCTGTCCGGCGTTTCATTCTTTCGGGCGGTTGTCGACCACCCGCTTTGCCTTGCCTTCCGAGCGGGCGACGCCGCCCGGCTCATGCACGGTAATCTTGGTGGAGACCCCCACGATGCTCTTGATGTGGTGGGCAAGCTCCTTCGCCGACCCCGCACGTGCGCCCTCGTCGGTCGCCTCCAGCGTACATTCGACATGCACCGTCATGTTGTCCATACGACCGGCGCGCGTCAGCTCGATCTGGAAATGCGGTGCAAGCCCGCGACATTTCAGGATCTGCTCCTCGATCTGCGTCGGGAAGACGTTGACGCCGCGCAGGATCATCATGTCGTCGGAGCGGCCGGTGATCTTTTCCATGCGGCGCATGGAGCGGGCGGTGCCGGGCAAGAGACGCGTCAGGTCGCGCGTTCGGTAGCGGATGATCGGCAGGCCTTCCTTGGTGAGCGTGGTGAAGACCAGTTCACCGATCTCGCCATCCGGCAGCACCGCGCCCGTGTCGGGGTCGATGATTTCAGGGTAGAAATGATCTTCCCAGATGTGCAGGCCGTCCTTCGTCTCGACGCATTCGTTCGCGACGCCCGGGCCCATGACTTCAGACAGGCCATAGATATCGACGGCGTGCATGTCGAAGGCCTGTTCGATTTCCTCGCGCATGGCGTTCGTCCAGGGTTCGGCGCCAAAAATGCCGACCGCCAGCGAACTTTCGCGCGGGTCGATGCCATGGCGGCGGAACTCGTCGAGGATGGAGAGCATGTAGGACGGCGTCACCATGATGATGCGCGGCTTGAAATCCTGCATCAGGGTGACCTGGCGCTCGGTCATGCCGCCGGAGATCGGCACCACGGTGCAGCCGAGCTTTTCGGCGCCGTAATGCGCGCCAAGCCCGCCGGTGAACAGGCCGTAGCCATAGGCGACATGCACGATATCACCGGCCCGGCCGCCCGAGGCGCGGATCGAGCGGGCGACGACGGTCGCCCAGGTGTCGATGTCCTTGGCCGTGTAACCGACGACGGTCGGCTTGCCTGTCGTGCCAGAGGAGGCGTGGATGCGGGCAAGCTTTTCGCGGGGTACGGCGAACATGCCGAAGGGATAGGTGTCGCGCAGGTCCTTCTTGGTGGTGAAGGGGAATTTCGCGAGGTCCGACAATGTCTTCAGGTCGGAGGGGTGCACGCCGGCCTCGTCGAAGCGCTGGCGATAGAAGGGAGAATTCTCGTAGGCGTGGGTCAGCGACCACTTCATGCGCTGAAGCTGCAGCGCGGAAATCTCGTCGCGCGACGCCGTCTCGATGGCTTCGAGGTCGCCGGGGCGGGGGGACAGGTCTTCCATGAAATTCTCCTCCAAGAATGTGGGGATGATCTGCCTCACTCCGGCAGGTGCGTACCCTTGACTGTTCGCGAGTGGCCACGGAACTCCGCGACGTGCTCGCCCTCCTGATTGCTGATGCGGATATCGTAGATGCCGCCGCGTCCGCGGCGCGACACTTCACGCGCCGTCGCGGTCAGTTTCTCGCCCCTGAAGGCCGGTGCAATGAAAGTCACCGAACAGTGCTGGGCGACGGTGCGCTGATTGTAGGTGTTGCAGGCAAACGCAAAGGCCGAATCCGCCAGCGTGAACATATAGCCGCCGTGACAGGTGCCGTGGCCGTTCGTCATGCTGTCTGCGATCGTCATGGTGATCGTCGCTTCACCGGGGGCGACGGAGACAAGCTCCATGCCGAGATGGCGGGTGGCATTGTCGTCGTCCCACATGGCCTTGGCGCAGGCTTCGGCCAGCGCCTGGGGGGAAAGGCTGGCGGCGCTCATTTGCCTTTGAACTCCGGCTTGCGCTTTTCGAGGAAGGCGGAGACGCCCTCGGCATAGTCGGCGCTGCGGCCGGCCTCGCGTTGCAGGTCGCGTTCGAGGTCGAGTTGCTGGTCCAGCGAATTGGTGGCGGCGGCCTGGATGGCGCGCTTCGTCATGCCGAGGCCGCGGGTCGGGCCGGCGGCGAGGCGGATGGCGAGTGCGGTCGCCTCGTCCATCAGCGCGTCGTCGTCGACGGCGCGCCAGATCAGGCCCCAGTCGGCCGCGGTTTCGGCACCGAGCGGTTCGGCGGTCAGCGTCAGTGCCTTGGCGCGGGCCTCGCCGATCAGTCGCGGCAGGCTCCAGGTGCCGCCGGAATCCGGCACGAGGCCGATCTTGGCAAAAGCCTGGATGAAGCGGGCGGAGCGGGCGGCAAGCGTGATGTCGCAGGCAAAGGCGATATTGGCGCCGGCGCCGGCGGCAACACCGTTGACGGCGCAGATCACCGGCTTTTCCAGGCTGCGGATCAGGCGGAGCAGCGGGTTGTAGTAGGTTTCGATCGTATGGCCGAGGTCCGGCACACCCTTCTTGGGGTCGCGGTCGCCGAGATCCTGCCCCGCGCAAAAACCGCGGCCGGCGCCGGTGAGCAGCACGGCGCGGACGGTCTCGTCCGCATGCGCCCGCTCGAAACCGGCGCGTAGTGCCAGGTGCATCTCTTCATTGAAGGCGTTGAGCTTGTCCGGGCGATTCAGCGTGAGGCTCAGAACGCCATCGGCAAGCGCCGACAGAATGGTGTCGGATGTGGACATTTTTCCTCCCTGTCGCCCTTCCCAGCGGCGACCGTAAAAAAACTCTTGCATAAACCGAACGGCCGGTCAATTATAAATTCACTGACTGGGAGGAGCCAGAGATGACCGAACTTTTCGAGCGCCATCGCCCGTCGCTGGACGCGGCTTTGCAAGCGGCCGCCAAGCGCGACTTCTGGTCCGCCTATCCTGAAGTACCAAGCGGCAAGATCTATGGCGAGACCGCCAAGGACGACGGGCTCGCTGCCTACAAGGCGCGGCTCGGCAAGGCCTTCGCTCTCGCCGATCATCCGGCGGAGAGTTCCGTGGGTGCGGAAGTGTCACCTTACGGATCATCTCTCGGCATCACCTATCCAGCGGCCTCCGTCGACATGCTGATCACGGCTTCCCGTGCCGCCGCTCCGCAATGGGCCGCGGCCTCGCTGGAGGTGCGCACCGGCATCTGTCTCGAAATCCTCGCCCGCCTCAATGCCCGCAGTTTCGAAATGGCCAATGCGGTCATGCACACGACGGGCCAGTCTTTCGCCATGGCCTTCCAGGCTGGCGGCCCGCATGCGCAGGATCGCGGCCTCGAAGCCGTCACCTACGCCTATGCCGAGATGATCCGTACGCCGGCCAAGGCGATCTGGACGAAGCCGCAGGGCAGGGGCGAGCCGATCGTCATGGAAAAACACTGGCGCGCCGTGCCGCGCGGCGTTTCGCTGGCCATCGGCTGCAACACCTTCCCGACCTGGAACAGCTATCCGGGCCTCTTTGCCAGCCTTGCCACCGGCAACACCGTTATCGTCAAGCCGCATCCAGCCGCCATTCTGCCGCTCGCCATCACCGTCGAGATTGCTAGGCAGGTGCTGGTGGAAGAGGGCTTTGCCGCCGATATCGTGCTGCTCGCCGCTGATGCGCCCGGTTCCGAAATCACCAAGGATCTCGTACAGCATCCGGCTGTCGCCATCATCGACTATACCGGCTCCAACACGTTCGGAAGTTGGGTGCGTGAAAACGCCGGCGGGGCCGACGTCTATACGGAAGAGGCCGGCGTCAACTCCATCGTCATCAGCGCCACCGACGATTTTGCCGGCATGTGCAGCAACATCGCCTTCTCGCTGTCGCTCTATTCCGGCCAGATGTGCACCGCCCCGCAGGATATCTTTGTCTCGCGCAACGGCATCGAGACAAACGAGGGCCACAAGAGTTTTGACGCGGTCGCTGCCGGCATCGCCGCGGCCGTCGACGGCCTGCTCGCCGACCCGGCCCGTGCGGCCGGTGTCTGCGGCGCCATTGCCAATCCGGCGACACTCGCGCGCATCGCGACGGTCCGTTCGCACGGCCGCATCGTGCGCGACTCCGCACCGGTCGAGGGCCTCGACGACGCGCGCACGGCAACGCCGTTGATCCTCGCCGTCGACGCTGCGGATAGCGAGGCCTATGCGGAAGAACGTTTCGGCCCCATCGCCTTCATCGTCGCGGTCGATGACGCCGCCGATGGCGTAGACCGCGCCGCCGAGCTCGCCGAGCGCAAGGGTGCGATCACCGCTGCCCTCTACGCCACCGACGAGGCGCAGATCCTTGCCGCAGCCGACCGGTTCGCCACGGCTGGCGTCAATCTTTCGGTCAACCTGACCGGCGGCATCTACGTCAATCAGAGTGCTGCCTTCAGCGATTTCCACGTCACCGGTGCGAACCCGGCAGGCAATGCCAGCCTGACGGATGCGGCTTTCGTCGCGAACCGGTTCCGCGTGGTGATGTGGCGCCGCCCCGTGGCGGCGTAAGAGGAGTTTTCGCTTTAAACCTTTGTCTTTGTTGGGAGGAGAAACCGACATGAAATTTGCGCTCACCACCACCGCACTTGCCCTGATCCTGGGCCTTGCTGCGCCCGCCTTCGCCGATATCAAGATCGGTGCGACCATTTCCGAAACCGGCCCCGCCTCCTTCCTTGGCGATCCGGAAGCCAAGACGCTGAAGCTGTTGGTCGAAGAGATCAATGCGGCCGGCGGCGTCAACGGCGAGAAGCTGGAACTCGTCATCTATGACGACGGCGGCGACCCGAACAAGGCGCGCACCTTCGCGACCCGCCTTGTGGAGGACGACGAAGTCGTCGCCGTGATCGGCGGCACGACGACCGGCACCTCCATGGCGATCATCCCGGTCTTCGAGGATGCGGAAGTCCCCTTCATCTCGCTGGCCGGCGCCATCGAGATCATCGATCCGGTAAAGCCCTACACCTTCAAGACGCCGCACACCGACCGCATGGCCTGTGCGAAGATCTTTGAAGACATGAAGAAGAACGCCATCACCAAGATCGGCATGATCTCCGGTTCCGACGGTTTTGGCGCTTCCATGCACAAGCAATGCCTTTCGATCGTCGGCGACTACGGCATCGAGGTGCTGGCCGACGAGACCTATGGTCCGACCGACGCCGACATGACGCCGCAGCTCACCAACATCAAGGGCAAGGAGGGCATCCAGGCCGTGCTGAACCCCGGCTTCGGTCAGGGCCCGGCGATCGTCACCCGCAACTACGCCCAGCTCGCCGTCGGCCTGCCGCTCTACCAGTCGCATGGCGTTGCCTCGGATGGTTTCATCGAGCTTGCCGGCGCGGAAGCCGCGGAAGGTGTTCGCCTGCCGGGTACGGCGCTGCTCGTGGCAAAGCTCCTTCCGGAAAGCGACCCGCAGCGCGCTGTCGTCACGGCTTACAAGGACGCCTACGAGAAGGCGACCGGCAAGCCGGTCTCGACCTTCGGCGGTTATGCCCATGATGCGCTTCGCATTCTTGTCGATGCCATCAAGCGGGCGGGGAGCGCCGAGCCGTCGGCAATCCGCGATGCGATCGAAGGCACGAAGGGTCTCGTCGGCACAACAGGCACCGTCACCATGACGGCCGAGGATCACCTCGGTCTCGATCTCTCGGCCTTCCGCATGCTGCAGATCGAAAAAGGCGGCTGGAAGATCGTCGAGTAATCGAAGCCGCCGGCCCACGCCCTTACGGCGCGGGCCGGCGCATACCGTCGTGCGCGAAGCGGAGGCCTCCATGCCCGAACTGCTGCAATTCCTTCTGTCCGGGATCACGGTCGGCGCCGTCTATGCGCTGGTCGCCCTCGGCTTCACGATCATCTACAACGCCTCCGACGTCGTGAACTTCGCGCAGGGCGAGTTCGTCATGCTCGGCGGCATGATCACCTTCTTCGCGCATGCCGCCGGTCTGCCGCTGCCGCTGGCAGCGCTCATCGCCATCATCGTCACGGCGGCGATCGGCGTGGCACTCAACAAGCTCGCCATCGAGCCCGCGCGCGGCGCCCCGGTCGTCTCGCTGATCATTATCACCATCGGCGCCTCCATCTTCATCCGTGGTGCGACGCAGCTCGTCTTCGACAAGCAGATCCACCGCTTTCCGGCCTTTTCCGGCGACCAGCCTATCCTTATCGGCGGCGCGACGATCCTGCCGCAGAGCTTGTGGGTGATTGCCGGTGCGCTCGCCGTCTTCGTCTGTCTCTGGCTGTTCTTCACCCGCACGCTGATCGGCCGCGCGGTGTTGGCAACGGCGAACAACCGCGTCGCCGCCCAGCTCGTCGGCATCAACACCAACTATGTGATGACGCTCTCCTTCGCCATGTCCGCGGCCATCGGGGCGCTTGCCGGCGTGCTGGTGACGCCGATCACGCTGACGAGTTACGATGTCGGCCTTGCATTGGCGCTGAAGGGCTTTGCCGCCGCCATGCTCGGTGGCATGGGCAACCCGAAGGGCGCTCTTGTCGGCGGCCTGCTGCTCGGTGTGCTGGAGGCCATGACGGCCGGCTATGTCAGCTCGCAATACAAGGATGCGGCCGCCTTCATCGTCATTCTCGCTGTGCTCTTCGCCATGCCGCAGGGCCTGTTCGGCCGCAAGTCGACGGATCGGGTGTGATCATGCGGCTCTCCAGCAAGGTAACCACGCTCCTCATCCTCGCCGCGGTCATCGCGATTGCGCCGGTCTTCTTCCCGTCCTCCTATTATTTCCGTGTCGGTTCGCTGATCTTCGTCAACGGCCTCGCGGTGGCGGGTCTCGTCATCCTCATCGGCTATGCCGGTCAGATCAGCCTGGGACATGCGGGTTTCGCCGGCATCGGCGCCTACGCCTGTGCGCTGGCGCCTGTTCATCTCGGCCTGCATCCGGCACTCGCCGCGCTGCTCGGCGCGCTTTTGTCCGCGGCCATTGCCTACCTCGTCGGCCGGCCGATCCTGCGGCTCAAGGGCTATTATCTCGCCGTCGCCAGCCTCGGCTTTGGCATCCTCGTCTCCATGGTGCTCTCCAACGAGGCGCAGCTGACCGGCGGGCCGGATGGCATGGCGGTGCCGGAACTCGGGCTTCGTGCGGTGCTGAAGGCAATTGGCATCGACCTGTCGAACACCGAGTTCTGGTATGCCTTCTCCGGCCTCGTCCTGGTGCTCGGCGCGTGGCTGGCCCTCAACCTTTACCACAGCCCGACTGGCCGGGCGCTCAGGGCGCTGCACGGTTCGGAAGTCGCGGCCCGCACGGTCGGCGTCGATGTCGCGCACTACAAGCTCGTCGCCTTCGTCATTTCGGCGGTCTATGCCTCTGTGTCCGGTTCTTTGCTGGCGTTGCAGAACAAGTTCATCACGCCTGATGTCGCGGGCTTTATGCATTCGATCGAGATGGTCACGATGACGGTGCTCGGCGGCGCGGGCTCGGTGCTTGGCGCAATCCTCGGTGCGGCGATCCTGACGACGCTGCCGCAGGTGCTGACGATCTTCCAGGAATACGAACAGCTCATGCTGGGCCTCGTCATGATGCTCGTCATGATCTTCATGCGCGAGGGCCTGTTGCCCTCGATCGCGCGCCGCATCCGGGGGAGGGCAGAATGAGCCTGCTTCAGATCGAAGGTTTGGGCATCGATTTCGGCGGCCTGCGCGCTGTCAACGATGTCGGCTTCTCCTTGAAACCCGGCGAGATCGTCTCCGTCATCGGCCCGAATGGTGCCGGCAAGACGACGCTGTTCAACATGATCTCCGGCGTCTATGCCCCGGCGCGCGGCCGCGTCGTGCTGGATGGCGAGGACGTCACCCGCATGCCGCCGCATCTTCTGGCCCGGCGCGGCCTGTCGCGCACCTTCCAGAACCTCCAGATTTTTCAATCGATGAGCGTTCTGGAAAACGCCGTCGCCGGCCATCATCTGCATGAGCGCGGCTCGGTGTTTGCCGATCTCTTCTCGCTGCCCGCCGCACGGCGCCGCAGCAAGGTATCCGAGGACAGTGCCCGCGCCCTGCTCGACCGTGTCGGCCTCGGCCGGGCTGCCGAGCAGGAGGCAAGCTCGCTCTCCTATGGCGCGCTGAAGCGGCTGGAAATCGCTCGTGCACTGGCGCTGAAACCCCGCGTGCTGCTGCTCGACGAACCGGCGGCCGGCTGCAACGCGGTTGAGACGGAAGAGATCGATCACCTCATCGCACAGGTCGCGGCCGAAGGCGTCTCGATCCTGCTGGTGGAGCACGACATGAAGATGGTCATGCGCATTTCCAACCATATCGTCGTGCTCGATCACGGCGAAAAGATCGCCGAGGGGGAGCCAACGGCGATTTCACGCAACCCGCGCGTCATCGAAGCCTATCTTGGCGTCCAGGCAACGGAGGTCCAGCATGCTGACGGTTGAGGGACTGCGCTCGCGCTACGGCCGCATCGAGGTGCTGCACGGCATCGATCTCGGCGTGGCGTCCGGCGAGATCGTCACGGTGGTCGGCGCGAACGGCGCCGGCAAGACGACGCTGCTCAAATGCCTTTCCGGCATCCAGCCGGTTTCGTCCGGCTCGATCGTCTTCCGCGGCGAGACGCTGACATCCGTACCGGCGCATGCCCGCGTGCGCCGTGGCCTCGCCCAGTCGCCGGAGGGTCGGCAGATTTTCACCAACCTCACGGTGGAGGAAAATCTCCGGCTCGGCGCCTATCTCTTCGCCGACGACAAGGTGGACCGCGATATGCAGGACGCCTTCGCGATGTTCCCGATCCTCAAGGAGAAGCGCAATCTCGCGGCGGGAGGCCTGTCCGGCGGCCAGCAGCAGATGCTGGCAATCGCCCGCGCGCTGATGGCCCGTCCCTCCTGCCTGCTGCTCGATGAGCCGAGCATGGGCCTCGCCCCCATCCTCGTCGCGCAGATCTTCGATGTGGTAAAGAGCCTGAAGGCGCTCGACGTGACCGTTCTCCTCGTCGAGCAGAACGCTTTTGGCGCGCTCTCCGTCGCCGATCGCGGCTATGTCATGGAGACGGGACACATCACCATGTCCGGCCCCGCCGCCGAATTGATCGCGGACGAACGTATCCGCGCCGCTTACCTGGGAATATGACACCATGACCATCACCATCACCCGCGAAAACGCCATCGCTGTCGTTACCGTCGACAACCCGCCCGTCAATGCCCTGTCGCAGGCGCTGCGTCAGGGTTTGATCGAAGCTGTGGCGGAGCTCGATGCGGATGCAGCGGTGAAGGCCGTCGTGCTGATCTGCGCCGGCCGTACCTTCATCGCCGGGGCGGATGTCAATGAGTTCGGCAAGCCGCCACAGCCGCCGCATCTGCCGGATGTGGTGGCGACCGTCGAGGCGGCGAAAAAGCCCTGGGTCGCGGCCATTCATGGCAGTGCACTTGGTGGCGGGCTCGAAGTGGCACTCGGCTGTGCCTATCGGGTGGCCGTCGCCTCCGCCAACCTTGGCCTGCCGGAAGTCAAGCTCGGCATCATCCCCGGTGCCGGTGGCACAGTCCGTTTGCCCCGCTTGATCGGCCCTGCCGCCGCCGTCGATCTGGTGACGGGCGGCAGCCCGGTCGGGGCGAAGAAGGCGCAAGCGCTTGGCCTCATCAATGCGGTGATCGATGGCGACCTGCGTGCCGGCGCGATTGCCTTTGCGAACGATAGCGCCAGCAAACCAGTGCCACAGCCGATTTCCGGCCGCGCCGTGCCGGCGGTCGAGGCCGGGTTCTGGGAGGGCGCGGAAAAGGCCGTCGCTGCCAAGGCGAAACGCGAAGTCGCGCCGCTCAGGGCACTCGCCTCGGTCCGCAACGCCAGCGAAACGGATTTCGCAAGCGCCATGGCCTTCGAGCGGGAAACCTTTCTGGAGCTGCGTGGTTCCGAGCAGGCAGCGGGGCTGCGCCGTGTCTTCTTCGCCGAGCGCGCGGCGCCGCGCCCACCCGAGCTTGCCGGTGTGGCGCCACGCGATATGCGCTCGGCGGCGGTGATTGGCGGTGGCACGATGGGTGCGGGCATTGCCGCGGCGCTGCGCGATGCCGGCCTGCCGGTGATCCTCATCGAGCGCGATGCGGCGGCAGTCGAGCGGGGGATTGCCAATATCCGCGCCATTTTCGACGGTTCGGTGAAGCGTGGCCGCATCACGCAGACGGTTGCGGATGACCGTTTGTCTGGCGTCACTGGCAGTGACGATTATGGCCTGCTTGCCGATACGGATCTCGTCATAGAAGCCGTCTTCGAGGATATCGCCGTCAAGCGCGTCGTCTTCGAAAAGCTGTCGGCGGTCTGCCGGCCGGATGCGGTGCTGGCAACGAACACCTCCTATCTCGACCCCACTGCGATCAGTAAAGGCGTAAGCCATCCCGAACGCTTCCTCGGCCTGCATTTCTTCAGTCCGGCGCACATCATGAAGCTGCTGGAGATCGTGCCGACGGAGGAGACGGCGCTGGAGGTTCTGGCGACCGGTTTTGCGCTTGCCCGCCTGCTCGGCAAGATCCCGGTTCGTGCCGGCATCTGCGACGGTTTCATCGGCAACCGCATCCTGAAGGTGACGCGCGCGCAGGCCGAACGGTTGCTGCTCTCTGGTGCAACACCCTCGGCCATCGATGCCGCCATGCGCGCCTTCGGCCTGCCGATGGGGCCGTTCGAGGCACAGGATCTTGGCGGGCTCGATATCGCCGCCTTCCAGCGCAAGGCCGCCCGCGAACGGGGCGAAGCACCCTTCGCTCCCGTCGCCGAGCGGCTCTGCGCCCTCACGCGTTTCGGCCAGAAATCGGGCGGTGGCTGGTACGACTACGACCCGGGCGACCGCGCGCCAAAACCATCGGAAACCGTGGCGGCGATCATTGCCGAAGAGGTTGCCGGACGGCCGCAGCGGACGTGGGACGAGGCGTCGATTGCCGATGCGGTCATCCTGCCGATGGTCAACGAGGCGACGCGTATTCTGGAGGAGCGCGTGGCGTTGCGTTCCGCCGATATCGACCTGGTGAAAATCCACGGCTACGGTTTTCCGCGCTGGCGCGGCGGGCCGATGCACTATGCCGAAGCGCGCGGACTTGCCGAGGTTGTGGTGGTGCTCGACCGGCTTGCCGCGGAAGGGCTTGCCGATGCGCCATGCGAGGGGCTGCGCCAGGCGGCGCAAGCCGGTGGTTTTGCAGCGGTTGCAGGGTAAGAACGATAGGCAAGCGCTGCGGTCTGTGATGAGATAGGTTTGGGAGAACAGGCATTCTGCTGGAGCCGGGGAGGGCGCGATGCAGTCGCTGATGACGCCGGGGCACAAGCCGGTACAGGTGGAAATTCTCGAGGCGGAGATCCGGCGGGTCTGCGGTTCGTTCGATCTAGAGCCGATGCGGCGCACGGGCGTCGTCAATGGCGATGTCACCACGCGGCGCGTCGGCCCGTTCGATACGGCGATCGTGGCGCTCGATGCCTCGGAGGTCGCGCGCAACACCCGCTCCATCCGGCAGGATCCCGGCGAGCATTTTTTCCTGCTGGTGCAGGATGCCGGCCAATGTCGCGTCGAGCAGGGCGATCAGGTGGCGGAGCTTCTGCCCGGCGACATGTTCCTCGTCGATTCCGTCAAGCCATCGACCTTTCTCTATCGCGGCGAGCGCTCCAACCAGGTGTCGCTGCACATTCCGCGCGATGAGATCGTCCACCGTTTCGGCACGCTATGCACCGGCGGTCTTTCGATCTCGCGTGACGATCCGCTCTGGCTCGCCATGCGTGCCGTCATCGCAAAGATGCTGATGGAGGAGGGCGCGCAGGCGCAGCTTGGTGAAGCGTTCCTGTGCCTTATGGGCGCCTACCTGCATTCGACGCGTGTGATGGGCGCCGCCAACCCGGCTGAGACGCTGCTCTCGCGCGCGCTCGCGATGATCGACCGTCACCGCGCGGACCCGTCCTTCGGCCCGCGCGAACTGGCGTCGCGTCTCAACGTGCCGGAGCGCACCTTGCAGCGACATTTCCGACCGCTTGGCGAAACGCCGGGCCATCGACTGCTGAACCGCCGGCTGGAGCTGGCACATGCGCGGCTTTCCACCCACAAGGGGCAGCACCTTGCAGAGGGAGTGACTGCCGTCGCCTTCGACTGCGGCTTCAACGACCTTTCCTATTTCTACCGCGAGTTTCGCAAGAAATACGGCACGACGCCAGGTGCGGTTGCGCGCTGCCATTGACGCTTTTGTCCAAAAGGCGGGACGGCACCGTCCAAGTCTGACGCCCCGCCAAGACCTATTCTCTGCCACCAGATGTGCCCGCCGGAGGTGGGCCGTTCCTTGGAGGAGGCGGAAATGATGGAATTCAAGGCGACCATCGGCGGTAAGCCGGCAGCAGTCGGCTCTGACTTTGCCGTGCTGAACCCGGCGACGGGCGAAGAAGTCGGCCGCGCGCCGAATATGGGCGGAGCGGAGTTGGACGCGGCCGTCGCCGTCGCCAAGGCGGCGTTTGCGACGTGGTCGGCGCAGAGCGACGAGGCCTTGCAGGCCGCCTGCGCCGCCGTGACGGCGAAGATCGAGGAACACGCGGGCGAACTCGCCGAGATCATCACGCTGGAACAGGGCAAGCCGCTGAACGGCCTTGGTTCGCGCTGGGAGGTTGGCGGGGCCGTCGCCTGGGCTGGTTACACCACCGGGCTTTCGATCCCGGTCAAGGTGTTGCAGGAAAACGAGCAGGGTCGGATCGAACTCACCCGCAAGCCGCTCGGCGTCGTCGGCTCCATCACGCCGTGGAATTTCCCGGTCATGATCGCCGTCTGGCATATTCTTCCCGCGCTGCGCACGGGCAATACGGTCGTCGTCAAACCCTCGCCCTATACGCCGCTCTCGACGCTGCGCCTCGTCGAAATCATGAACGAGGTGCTGCCGCCGGGTGTCGTCAATGTGGTGACGGGCGACGACAAGGCCTTCAATCTCGGCGGCGCCATGTCGGCGCATCCGGATATTCGCAAGATCGTCTTCACCGGCTCCTGCGCCACCGGACAGAAGGTCATGCAATCGGCGGCCGAGACCATGAAGCGGCTGACGCTGGAACTCGGCGGCAATGATGCCGGCATCGTGCTGCCGGACGCGGACCCGCAAGCGATTGCCGCGGGCCTGTTCTGGGGTGCCTTCATCAACAACGGCCAGACCTGCGCGGCGATGAAGCGGCTCTATGTGCATGAGTCGATCCATGACGCCGTCTGCGATGCGCTCGTCGCCTATGCGAAGGCGATCCCGGTCGGCAATGGCATGGAGGAGGCGAGCATTTTGGGGCCGATCCAGAACCGCATGCAGTTCGACAAGGTTTCGAGGCTTGTCGCGGATGCCAAGGGGCGTGGCAAGGTGCTGCTCGGCGGCGAGCCGGGCGAGGGCCTGTTCTTCCCGCCGACCATCGTGTCCGGGCTTCGCAACGGCGATGCGCTGGTCGACGAGGAGCAATTCGGCCCGGCGCTGCCGATCATTCGTTATTCCGATGTGGAGGAGGCGATCCGGCTTGCCAATGACAGCCCGAACGGGCTCGGGGGCTCCGTCTGGTCGTCCGATATTGCGGCGGCGAAGAAGGTGGCGAGCCGGCTCGCCTGCGGCTCCGTCTGGATCAACAAACACGGCGCCATCCAGCCCAATGCGCCCTTCGGCGGCGTGAAGGCCTCCGGCATCGGCGTCGAGTTCGCCGAAGAGGGGCTTGCCGAATACACCGATATCCAGGTGGTCTTCGCCTGACAGAACCAAGCAAGAAGAGGGAACGATCATGAGACTTTTCAAACATCTGGCCTCGACGGCGCTGGCGCTCGGCCTTGCCGCTGGTGCCGCGGCCGCGCATCCGCTCGACGGGCTGACGGCCGAGGAATACCAGAAGATCAACCAGATCCTGCGCGGCGAGAAGGTCGCGGACGACAACACGCTCTATCCGCTGATCGAGCTGAAGGAGCCTGCCAAGGCCGACGTGCTGGCGTGGAAGGAAGGCGACAGCCTCGACCGCAAGGCGACGGTCTACTTCACCAGCGCCGAGGGCTTTAGCGAGGCGGTGGTCAACATCACCAAGGGCACGGTCGAGAGCAATGCCAAGACGACGGGCCAGCCGATGGTGCTGTTCACCGAGTTCATGAATGCGCTGGAAGGCGCGCTCGGCCATCCGGATATGGTGGCGGGGCTTGCCAAGCGTGGCCTGAAGCCGGAACAGGCCTTCTGCCTGCCGCTGACCGGCGGCAACTTCTTCACGGAGGAGTACCAGAATTCCCGCCTGATGAAGGTACCGTGTTACCAGGTTCCGGAAGGCTCCAACTTCTATGCCAAGCCGGTCGAGGGCCTCTTCGCCATCTATGACATCGGCAAGAAGGAAGTGCAGCGCGTCATCGATACCGGCGTCGTCGAAGCGCCGAAGGACGCTTGGGGTTACACGGAGGAAGAAGTCGCCAAGCGCGTGCCGCTGCGTACCGAGACGAACCCCGTCAAGCTGGTTCAGGAAGGCGGCCCGAACTACAAGATCGACGGCAGCCATATCGAATGGGACATGTGGCGCTTCAATTTCCGCGTCGACAAGCGCCCGGGCCTCGTCGTCTCCAATCTCGATGTCAACGACGCCGGCACCTGGCGCTCGGTCATCTACCAGGCGCATCTCTCCGAAGTCTTCGTGCCCTATATGGACCCCACGGAAGGCTGGTACTGGCGCACCTACATGGACAGCGGGGAATATGGTTTCGGCCTGTTCCTGAGCCCGCTTCGCGCCGGCATCGATTGCCCCTCGCACGCCACCTTCCTGCCGGCGACGATCGCCGACGACAAGGGTTCGCCGCTGGTCATTCCGGATGCGATCTGCGTCTTCGAGCGCAGCATCGGTGATCCGGCCTGGCGCCACTTCGAAGTCTTTGCGCAGACGCCGGATAAACCGGTGCCGGCGGAAGGCCGCCCGGCCACGGAACTCGTCGTGCGCACGGCCTCCGAAGTCGGCAACTATGACTACCTGATCGACTACCGCCTGCAGCAGAACGGCCAGGTCAACATCTATGTCGGCGCCACCGGCCTCGATGCGGTGAAGGGCGTTGCCTCCACCTCGATGAAGGACCCGACGGCCAAGGCGGACACGGCCTATGGCACGCTGATCGCGCCGAACCTCGTTGCCGCCAACCATGACCATTACTTCAACTTCCGCATCGACTTCGACGTCGACCAGCCGGTGAACCACTTCTCGACGATGGACATCGTGCCGGCCAAGCTCGATGCGTCGAGCCCGCGCAAGTCGATGTGGACGGTCGAGCACAAGATGCCGATGACGGAGCTGGAAGCGCGCTACAAGCTGTCGTCCTCGCAGCCGCGCTACTTCCACATCTCCGACCCGTCGCGTGAAGGCTATCTCGGCCATGAGCCGGGCTACATGATCCACCACGGCGACGTGTCCTATGGCCCGTTCGACTTCGAAAACGACCCGCCGATGAAGCGCAACGCCTATATCGAATATTCGGTGTGGAACACGGTCTACGATCCGGAACAGCGTTATGCCGGCGGCAAGTTCGCCATGCAGAGCGATGGCTCCGATACGCTCGCCGAATGGGTGAAGAAGGACCAGAGCCTGATGGGCAAGGACATCGTCACCTGGTTCTCCGCCGGCTTCCACCATATTCCGCGCATGGAAGACTGGCCGGTCATGTCGACGGAGTGGAAGACCGTGCACATTATGCCGCACAACTTCTTC
Organism: Shinella sp. CPCC 101442; assembly: GCF_024704725.1. Classification (GTDB taxonomy): domain Bacteria; phylum Pseudomonadota; class Alphaproteobacteria; order Rhizobiales; family Rhizobiaceae; genus Shinella. The sequence continues at coordinate 59,581 of NZ_JALIQS010000009.1, forward strand.
GCCCATAACCCGGCGCTGACGATCCGCAATCCGAAGTAGGAAATGAAAGGCCCGGGATTGTCCCGGGCCTTTCTCATTGTGCGGGTTGCATATCGCCGAACACGGTCGGGATCAGCTCCGAGACGGTCGGGTGGATATGCACGGCGTGCGTGATGGTCGTGTAGGGTTTTCCTGCATACATCACGTCGAGAATGCTCTGCACCGCCTCATCGCCGCCGGTGCCGAGGATGGAGGCGCCGAGGATGTCCTTCGTCTCGGCATCGGCGATCACCTTCATGAAGCCGAGCGTCTCGCCCTTTTCCTTGGCGCGACCGACGCGCGTCATCGGGCGCGTGCCGATCAGCAGCTTGCGGCCGGTCTTGCGCGCTTCCGTTTCGCTCATGCCGGCCCGGCCGAGCGGCGGATCGATATAGAGCGCGTAGGTCTGGATGCGGTCGCTCACCTTGCGCTTCTCGTTGTCGAGCAGGTTCGCCGCGACGATCTCGAAGTCGTTGTACGAGGTGTGCGTGAAGGCGCCTCGACCGTTGCAGTCGCCCATGGCGAAGATGCCGGGCACGTTTGTCTCCAGTCGCTCATCGACGGTGATATAGCCGCGCTTGTCCACCGCCACACCCGCCTTGTCGAGACCGAGATCGTCGGTATTCGGCCGCCTTCCGGTCGCAAGCAGGATGTGGGATCCTAAAATCTCGGGTGCACCCGCGGTGCAATCCACGCCCACCCCGACACCATCGCCACTCCTGAAGAAGCGGATGCATTCCGCCCCGGTACGGATGGCGATGCCCTCGCGCTCCAGAATGTCGCGCACGGCGTCGCTGACATCGGTGTCTTCCCGCGCAATCAGCCGCGGCCCCTTTTCCACCACCGTCACCTCGGAGCCGAAGCGGCGAAATATCTGTGCGAATTCCAGCCCGATATAGCTGCCGCCGATGACGACAAGGTGTTTCGGTACCTCTGTCAGCTCCATCATCGACACATTGTCGAGATGCGGCACGTCGTTCACGCCGGGAAAATCCGGCACGACCGCGCGGCCACCGACATTGAGGAAGATTTGTCTGGCAGACAGCAGCGCGTCGCCGACGCGGATTTCCGTCGGGCTTTCGAAGCGCGCATGGCCGCGGAGGAAGGTGAGCCCCTCCATGCCTTGCAGCCAGTCTTCGTTGCCCTTGCGGGCATCGAAGCGCACCTTGTCCTTGCGCGCCATGACCTTGGCGAAGTCGATGGTAACGTCGCCCGTCACCACGCCGTATTCGGCGCCGCGTCGGGCAAGATGGGCGGCATAGGCGCTGGCGACCATGGCCTTGGTCGGCATGCAGCCGTTATTGACGCAGGTGCCGCCCACGAGCTTGCGCTCGATGAGCGCGACTTTCCGGCCGGCAGCCGTCAGCCGGCCGGCCAGCGACGGACCGGCCTGGCCCGCGCCGACGATGATGGCGTCGAAGGTCTGCATCAGAGAACCGACGAGACGACGAAGAGGCCGAGCAGCACGGCAACCGCGTCTTCCAGCAGCGCGATCGGCAGGTCCCTGCCACCGGTGGCCGCGACGAGGCGCTGACGGGCCTCCGCACCGCCGAGCGTGCCGATGACCGAACCGATGATGCCGGCAACCAGGCCGCCGACGAGCGAGCCGCCGACGGTGCCGACAACGGCGCCGCAGAATGCACCGCTGACGATGCGTGCGCCGAACTGCTGTGGAACCTTGCGGCTCGGCGTGCTCGGCAATTGGTCGGTAACGAACTCGACGAGCGCCAGGGCACCGAAAATATAGGGCGTGAAGCGGTAGCCCATGAAGGCGGCCCACGTGCCGGAAACCGGCAGCCAGCCAAGCGCGGCCCCGATGCTCACGGCGGCCGGCGCCGTCATCGCCCGAAGCCCCGCCACGACACCGATCAACAATGCCAGAATATAAATGCTCATTGTCCCTCACGAAAATCTGCGCCGGACATCAGGCCCGGGATGGTCCCCGGCAGGTGATGAAATGCAATATCGGAATATGAGAATGGGCCGCTGGAAAGATTGTCGGATGCGACCGCCAATTGCAATGCGTTTCTATTGCCAAAGGCTCTCTCTTGAGACAAATTTTAAAGCGCTTTGGATGCGGCAATAAACGTCGTGTCTTATCCCGCCTTCGCGGTCTGTTTTTTGCGATTTGCCGCCATATATGGAATGCTTTGCCCAGACGGGCTTTCTGAAACGTGGTGAGAATGCCGCCACGGGTTTCCGCACAAATGAGAGGTTTTCACATGCGCCCAGTCGTCAAGTTTATCGGAGCAGCTCTGGCTTTGGGCCTCACGGCCGGCGCAGCTGACGCCCAGGTCGTCGTCTCCTCGAAGATCGATACGGAAGGTGGCGTCCTCGGCAACATCATCCTTTCCGTGCTGAATGCCAATGGCATCCAGACGACGGACCGGGTGCAGCTCGGTGCGACGCCGGTCGTACGCCAGGCGATCATTGCGGGCGAGATCGATATCTATCCGGAATATACCGGCAACGCCGCCTTCTTCTTCGAAAAGGCCGACGATCCGGCCTGGAAGGACGCTGCCAAGGCCTATGAGCTCGCCAAGACGCTCGATTACGACGCCAACAAGGTCGTCTGGCTGACGCCATCGCCGGCCAACAACACCTGGGCGATCGCGCTGCGCAAGGACATTGCCGAGCCGAACAAGCTCGTCACCTTGAGCGATTTCGGCAAATACGTCGCCGGTGGCGGCCAGGTGGTGCTCGCCGCCTCTTCCGAATTCGTGAACTCGGCGGCTGCCCTGCCAGCCTTCCAGACGACCTACAGCTTCGCGCTGAAGCCGGAACAGCTCATCACGCTTTCGGGCGGGGACACGGCTGCGACGATTGCGGCTGCCGCCAACCAGACCAACGGTGCAAACGCCGCCATGGTCTATGGCACGGATGGCGGCATCGCGCCGTCGGGCCTCGTCGTTCTCGAAGACGACAAGGGCGTGCAGCCGGTCTACCAGCCCTCGCCGATCATCCGCGAAGAGGTGCTGAAGGCCAATCCGCAGATCGAGGAGCTCCTGAAGCCCGTCTTCGAAAAGCTCGATCTCGTCACGCTGCAGGATCTCAACGGCCGCGTCCAGGTCGGCGGTGAGCCGGCCAAGGCGGTTGCCGAAGACTTCCTCAAGAAGAACGGCTTCATCAAGTAAGCTGTGAGAACCCTCCGCCTGTCCGGGCGGAGGGTTTTGCCTCGAAAGGCGTTCATGCGGTTCAGGATTGACAAGCTCGGCGTGGTGATCGCCGCATTGCTCGCTTACGGCGCCTTTCTGGCGCCGTTTGCGAATTTTCGCGCCAACCGCATCGTGCCCGGCGAGCCGCGGGCGATCCTCGATGCGCTGCCAGCCGGCTTCGGCGCGGCGTTGCTCATCTTCGTTGCCTTTGCCCTCGTGTTCGTCGTGCTGAAGACCCCGACGCTGCTGCGGCTGCTGCTCGGCCTTGCCGCGTTGTCGATACTCGCCATCCTCATCGGCCTTTCCGCCGGCCATCTGACGCCGCCGGAAAACACCTATGCCCGTGTCTCGCCGGCCTCCGGCTTCTGGCTGCTGAGCTTTGCCTTCGCGCTCGTCACCGCCGATGCGCTGGCGCGGCTGAAGCTTTCGCCGCTAGCGCGGGTGGCGCTGCTGGCGGCGGCCGCAGCCGCCGTTGCCGTGCTCCTGATGTCCGGCGCGTGGAACGGCCTTTCGATCCTCAAGGAATATGGCAGCCGCGCCGAGACTTTCTGGCTGGAGGCGAGCCGCCATGTCCTGCTGGCGCTCGGCTCGCTGGCGGCCGCAACGCTGGTCGGGTTGCCGCTCGGCATCCTCTGCCATCGCGTCGAGGGCCTGCGCGCCGGCGTGCTCAACGTGCTCAACATCATCCAGACGATCCCGTCCATCGCGCTTTTCGGCCTGCTGATCGCGCCGCTCGGCTGGATCGCGCTCAATGTTCCGGGAGCCGCTGCCATCGGCATCCGCGGTATCGGTGCCGCGCCGGCCTTCGTCGCCCTCTTTCTCTATTCGCTGCTGCCGGTCGTCGCCAACACGGTCGTCGGCCTTGCCGGCGTGCCACGCGATGCCAACGATGCGGCCCGCGGCATCGGCATGACGGACCGGCAGCGGCTCTTCGGCGTCGAACTGCCGCTCGCCTTTCCGGTCATCCTGACAGGCATCCGCATCGTGCTGGTGCAGAACATCGGCCTTGCGACCATCGCCGCGCTCATCGGTGGAGGCGGCTTCGGGGTCTTCGTCTTCCAGGGCATCGGGCAGACGGCGATGGACCTCGTGCTGCTCGGCGCGGTGCCGACGGTCGCGCTCGCCTTCGCGGCGGCGATCGTGCTTGACGCGGCGACCGAACTTTCCAATTCCAAACCCGGCAGGGCCGCATGATCGAGATCGAGACCATCACCAAGCGCTATGCGGATACGACCGTCGTCGACAATGTCTCGATGACGATCGCGCCGCGCACGATCACGGTCATCGTCGGCACATCAGGCTCCGGCAAGACGACGCTGATGCGCATGATCAACCGCCTCGTCGAGCCGACATCGGGGACAATCCGCATCGATGGCGAGGACACCCGCGGCATCCCCGGTCATGAATTGCGCCGCCGCATCGGTTATGCCATCCAGGGCCACGGCCTCTTTCCGCACCGCACGGTGGCCGAAAACATCGCCACGGTGCCGGGCCTGCTCGGCTGGGATAAGAGCCGCATCGAGGCCAAGGTCAAGGAACTCCTGTCGCTCTTCCAGCTCGACCCCGCCGCGTTTGGCCCGCGCTATCCGCACGAACTGTCGGGTGGTCAGCAGCAGCGCGTTGGCGTTGCCCGCGCTCTTGCCGCAGAGCCGAATATCCTGCTGATGGACGAACCCTTCGGTGCGCTCGATCCGGTCATCCGCGCCAAGGCGCAGGAGGACCTCCTGGCGATCCAGAAGCATTTCGGAACGACCATCGTGCTCGTCACGCATGACATGGAGGAGGCCTTCCATCTCGCCGACAGGATCGCCGTGATGGACAAGGGAAAGATCGTGCAATACGCCGCGCCCGAGGACATGCTGGTCAACCCGGCGACGGATTTCGTCGAGACGCTGATCGGTGCCGGGGAGCGGCCCTTCCGGCTGCTCTCGATCGGTACGGTGGGCGACGCCACGGAAGCCGGCATCGCGGAAGGCGAACCGCTCGCTGCGGCCACAAGCCAGCGCGATGCGCTGTCGGCGCTGCTCTGGTCCGGTCGCGAGGCGCTGCCGGTCATCGGCGCGGATGGTGCGCCGCTTGGCCGCGTCACGCTGGCTGGCCTCACCCGCCGCGCCGCGAGGCCGCAATGAAGCGGGTCCTGCCCAATCTGCTGCGGCTGGCGGTGCTGATCATCCTGATCCTCTTCCTTCTCCAGCCATACCTGTTCGAGCCGCTCCTGAAGCCCCTCGTGCAGGCCAACGCGCCGGCGATCTACAATCAGGGCAGTCTGCTCTCGCTGACGCTCTCCCATCTCACGACGGTCTTCATCGCGACGTTCGCGGCGACCATCGTCGCCGTCGGCCTTGCCATACTCGTCACAAGGCCGATCGGTGCGGAATTCCTGCCGCTGTCACGCAGCCTCGTGAATATCGGCCAGACCTTTCCGCCCGTCGCCGTCTTGGCGCTCGCCGTGCCCGCAGTCGGCTTCGGCGAGAAGCCGACGCTGATCGCGCTCTTCCTCTACGGCCTGCTGCCGATCTTTGAAAACTCCATGACCGGTCTTTCCACCCTGCCGCCCGCCATCGTGGAAGCGGCGAGGGGAACCGGCATGACGGCGTGGCAGCGACTGACCAAGGTGGAGCTGCCGCTGGCGCTGCCGATCATTCTCGCCGGCATCCGCCTGTCGGTGACCATCAGCCTCGCCACCGCGACGATCGGCTCGACGGTCGCGGCGAAAACACTCGGCGAGGTCATCATCGCGGGCCTGCAATCCAACAATCTCGCCTTCGTGTTGCAAGGCGGCCTTGTCGTCGCGGTGCTGGCGGTGCTGATCTATGACGCATTCTCCGCCGTCGAGCGCATGCTTTCGCGCCGGGCCGGAAGAGTTTAGTCGTCGGTTTCCAGATCGTAGACGAGAATGCCCGCGATGCCGCCTTCTGCGGCGGCGACCAGACGGCCGCCGGTCTGCTTGTGCTCGGGATCTTCCAGATAGGCGTCGCGGGCAAAACTATCCGCGAAATCGACGATGAAGCCGTCGCCAAACCCCTTGTCCATGCCCTCTTCCGGGCTGACATTGGTGCCGATATGCACGGCGAGCATGCCCGGGAGACGGCTCTTCAGCGCATCGATCTCGTTGAACAGTTCGGCCTTGTAGTGGGCGGAAATGGTCGGCTTGAAGTGGATGAAGACGCAATGGCGGATCATGGCTGCCCCTATCGGATGTTGGCGCGGGCGCGCGGGCGCGCGTCGTTGCGTTCGTGTTGGAAGACCTGGGCCGGGAGTGCCGGCAGGCCGCGAATGATGTCGGCGCCCTTCTCGCCCACCATGATGGTCGGCGCATTGGTGTTGGCGGAAGGAACGCGCGGCATGACGGAACTGTCGCAAACGCGCAAACCTTCAAGCCCATGCACCTTCAAATCGAGCCCGACGACCGCATCCGCGCCCGTGCCCATCTTGCAGGTGCCGACGGGATGGTGGTCCGTCTTGGCATTGGCGCAACCATAGTCGAACAGCTCCTCGTCGGTCATCGCCTTCGGTCCCGGCAGGCGCTCGGCCAGGACGAAAGGTTTCAGCGCTGCCTGTTGCAGGATTTCGCGGGCAATCTTCAGGCCCTCGATCGACATTTTGCGATCGTGCGGGTCTTCCCAATAGTTCGGGTCGATCAGCGGTGCGGCGGAAGGATCGGCGGAGGAAAGTCGAACCGTGCCCTTCGAGCGCGGGTGCAGGTAGGCGGAGTTCAGCGTCACGCCGGCATTCTTCAGCTTTTCCACGCCGGCCTCGATGCCGGAACCGAGGCCGAGATGGAACTGGATATCCGGCGAGCGGGCATCCGGATCGGCATACCAGAAGCCGCCCGTCTCGAAGAGCGAGGAGGCGACAGGGCCGGAACGGAACAGCACATATTGCAGGCCGGCCCAGAGCGTACGGTGGAGTTTGGCGACGCCGTCATAGGTGTGATCGCCGGTGCATTCGGAAATCACGAACAGGTCGAGATGGTCCTGCAGGTTGGAGCCGACGCCGGGCAGGTCGTGTTTTACCTGAACGCCGACGGATTTCAGGTGGTCGGCCGGGCCGATGCCGGATTGCTGGAGCAGCTTCGGCGAGCCGATGGCGCCGGACGAGACCAGCACCTCGCGCTCCGCCCGAATGGTCTCGACGCCCTTGCCCGTCACCACCTCGACGCCGACCGCGCGAGAACCTTCGAGCACGATGCGGGCGACGCGGGCGCCGGTGCGGATCGTCAGGTTCTTGCGGTCCTTGATCGGCGAGAGATAGGCGAGTGAGGCGGAGGAGCGGCGGCGGTTGCGCTGGGTCAGCTGGTAGAAGCCGACGCCGGCCTGCTGGCGGCCGTTGAAATCGTGGTTGTAGGGAATGCCCAGTTCCTGGCCGGCGCGGATATAGGCGTCGCAGATCGGCAGCGCCGAAACCGGCATGGAAACGCCGAGCGGCCCGCCATAGTCATGGTAATCGTCGGCAAAACGCTGGTTATCCTCGGCGCGCTTGAAATAGGGCAGGATTTCCCGGTAGCTCCAGCCCTCGCAGCCATCTTCGCTCGCCCACAGATCATAGTCGGCGGCGTTGCCACGGGCATAGAGCTGGGCATTGATCGAGGACCCGCCGCCGATCACCTTGGCCTGTGTGTAGCGCAGCACGCGGCCCTTCATGTGCTTCTGCGGCACGGTCTCCCAGCCCCAGCTGGCGACGCCCTTGGTCATCTTGGCGAAACCCGCCGGCATATGAAACAGCGGATTCCAGTCCCCGCCGCCGGCTTCCAGCAGCAGCACGCGCACGGTGGGGTCTTCCGAGAGGCGGCTCGCCAAAACGCAGCCAGCCGGCCCTGCGCCGGTGATGATGTAGTCGTAGGTCATGCCTTGGTCCTCAGAATTTGTGCTTCGGGCGCATGGCGGCTCAGAGCCGGCCGATCGATAGCCCGCCGTCGAGATTGATCACCGAGCCGGTGGCGAAGCCGAACTTGCCGGTGGCAAGCGCTGCGGCCGCAGCACCGATGTCGTCCGGTTCGCCCCAGCGCTTCATCGGCACGAGGCCGCCCGCGATCAGCGCGTCGTATTTCGCCGAAACGCCTGATGTCATGTCCGAGCGGATGATGCCGGGACGGATCTCGAAGACGGCGATGCCGGTGTCCGCCAGGCGCAGCGCGAGGCCCTGGCTGAAGGCGGCGAGCCCGGCCTTGGTCATGCAATAGTCGAGCCGTTCCGGCGAGGTGAGGCCTGCCGAGACGGAGGTGATGTTGATGATCGTGCGCGGACCGGCCGCCTGTTTCGAATGCAGCATCGCCTTCAAAACGGCCTGGGTGAAGAACACCGTGCCGCGTAGGTTGGTGGCGACGATCGTGTCGAAATTCTCCGGCGCCAGATCGAGGAAATCGCCGCGGATGACGGAGGCGATGCCGGCATTGTTGACGAGGCAGCCGATGGCGCCGAGCTTGTCTTCGATGGCCGCGACGGTCGCCGCGTGGCCGGAAAGATTGGCAAGGTCGGCCTTCAGGTAGATCGCGCGGCTGCCTGCGGTCGCGAATTCTGCGAGCATGGTGTCGGTTGCCGCATCGCTGTCGCCGATACCGGTGATGGCGATGTCGAAACCGTCTGTCGCAAGCGCCTTGGCAATGCCGAGGCCGATGCCGCGGCGACCGCCGGTGACGATGGCGACGGGGCGTGCTGTTGTCGTCATGCGGCAAGGTCCCTCGATTTGATGTGGGTCGCGACGCGCAGGGCCTGGGCGGCAACACTGAGCGCCGGGTTCACCGCTGCCGAGGTCGGCAGATAGGAGGCGTCGACCACGAAGAGGTTCGGATGGTCGTAGGCCCGGCACCAGATGTCGAGCGGTGCCGTCGTCGGATCGTTACCGATGCGCACCGTGCCGCACTGGTGCGACGGCGTGCGCTTGTCGAAGGCGCGGGCGAGCACGATCGGGAAGCCGGCCTTCTTCAGGGCGCCCTTCAGCTTGGTGACGAGGTCGAGATGGGCCTGCCAGTTGGTGCGCGTCCACTTCATGACGATCCGGTCGCGGTCGACCATGATGCGGCTCTCGGGATGCGGCAGGTCCTCGCTCATCGCGTAGAAATCGATGGTGTGGGCGGCAACCTGTTCCAGCAGCCATTCCGGCACGGAGGGCATGTTGGCTTTCAGGATTTTTCCGGAGACGCGCCCGAGCAGCTGGACATTGCCGAGCGGCGCGCCGCCATTGCCATCCGAGAGATAGTAGTCGTTGAAGCCAAAGCTCTTCTGGTAGACAGAGGTGTTTTTGTAGAAGGGCGAGACGCCGATCACGGCGCTCGAATTGTGGTTCATAAAGTTGCGGCCGACCTGGTCGGAGCTGTTGGCGAGGCCTTTCGGGAAGGCCTCCGAGGCCGAGCGGAGCAGGAGCACGGCCGATTGCACGGCGCCAGCCGAGAGGACGACCAGCTTCGGCGAGATGCTCCGGGCTTCATCGCCCTGCATATAGTGCACGGTCGAAATGCTGCGGCCGTGCGGTGCGGTGGCAAGTCGCGTCACCCGGCAATGGGTGCGCAGTTCGACATTCGGGTGCTTGAGGGCCTCGGCGAGGCCCACGCTTTCCGCATCCATCTTGCCGTCATTGCTGTTCGGATGGGCATCCCATGGCGTCTTCGCCTTTGCCAGCCAGCGGTCGATGTCGATGCCGAGCGGTAGCGAATAGGGATGCAGGCCGTTCGCCTTCATCCTGGCGCGGACCTTCGCGATGGCCTGTTCGTCCGGCACGGGCGGGAAAGGGTAGGGCGCGGAATGGTGCGGCTCGGTCGGGTCTTCGCCGAGCGTGCCGCGCACATTGAAGAGTTTTTCGGCGGCGGAGTACCACGGCTCCAGCTCTTCATAGGGGAAGGGCCAGGCAGGCGAGACGCCCTCGCGGTGCTTCATCTCCTCGAAGTCTTCCCTACGGTAGCGCACCAGCACCGCGCCGTAGAACTTCGAATTGCCGCCGACATTGTAGTAGTTTCCGGGGTTGAAGGCCGTGCCGTCGGCCTCGTACCACATCTCTTTCGGGCGGAAATGGCCGCGCTGGAAGATCGCGCGCTGGTCGCGGTTTTCCGGGCGGTCGGGCAGGTGGTCGCCCGCCTCCAGGATGACGATCCTTGCGCCCGTCGGGGCGAGAGCGGCGGCCATGGTGGAGCCGCCGATGCCCGATCCGATGATGACGATGTCCGGCTGCGTGGTCATGATCTACTCAGGCGATGCGAAGCTGGTTTGCGGGGTCGAAGAACACCGCCTTGTCGAGGTTGAAGGCAAGGCGCGCCGTCTGGCCGGGGGCGATGCGTACATCGGCACGCAGGCGGGCGACGATCTGCTTGCCGCCGAGATGGGTGACGGCGAAGGTGTCGGCGCCGGCGGGCTCCACCACTTCGATCAGGCAATCGCCTTCGGCGAGGGTGCGGGCATTGCGGTCCGCACCGTCCGGGTCGGTCAGGGCTTCCGGGCGGATGCCGAAGATCACGTCCTTGCCCTTGTAGGCGGAAAGGCTGCCTGGCGCGTTTGGCACGGAGAGTACGAGCGGTTCGGCCTGGGGGCGGGCAAGCGACACGGCCATGCCGGCGCCGTTCTGCTCAATCTTCGCCGAAAGCAGGTTCATGGCCGGCGAGCCCATGAAGTCGGCGACGAAGATGTTGGCGGGATTGTTGTAGATTTCCGCCGGTGAGCCGAACTGCTGCAGCACGCCGTCCTTCAAGACGGCGATCTTGGTGGCGAGCGTCATCGCCTCGATCTGGTCGTGCGTGACGTAGACGATGGTGGTCTTCATGCGCTGGTGCAGGCGCTTGATTTCGGTGCGCATGTCGACGCGCAGCTTGGCGTCGAGGTTCGACAGCGGTTCGTCGAACAGGAAGAGTTTCGGGTCGCGCACCAGCGCCCGGCCCATGGCGACGCGCTGACGCTGGCCGCCGGAGAGCTGGCCCGGCTTGCGATCGAGCAGATGGCCGATCTGCAGCATGTCGGCGACCTGCTTGATCGCCTTTTCACGCTCGTCCTTCGGCACGCCGCGGATTTCCATGCCGAAGGCGATGTTTCCGCCGACCGTCATGTTCGGGTACAACGCGTAGGATTGGAACACCATGGCGATATCGCGCTTGGAGGGGTGCAGGCCCGCAACGGAGCGGCCGTCGATGGCGATATCGCCCGAGGTGATCGGCTCCAGGCCGGCGATCGTGTTGAGCAGGGTGGACTTGCCGCAGCCGGATGGGCCGACAAGTACGAGGAAGCCGCCCTGCTCGATCTCGAGATTGATGTCCTTCAGGATTTCGAGCGATCCGTAGGATTTGCGCAGGTTGCTGATCTTCAGGAAAGACATGGACATTATCCTTTCACGGCGCCGGACATCAGGCCGCGCACGAAATACCGTCCGGAGACGATGTAGACGATGAGGGTGGGGAGTGCGGCGAGGATCGCGCCTGCGAAATGCACGTTGTATTCCTTCACGCCCGTCGAGGACTGGACGAGGTTGTTGAGCGCCACCGTCATCGGCGTCGTACCCGCGCCGGAGAAGGAGGCGCCGAACAGGAAGTCGTTCCAGATGTTGGTGAACTGCCAGATGACGGAGACGACGATGATCGGCCCGGAGGACGGCAGCAGGATGCGGTAGAAGATCTGGAAGAAGCTCGCGCCGTCGATCTGAGCGGCACGCACCAGCTCGGTCGGGAAGTTTTCGTAGTAGTTGCGGAAATAGAGCGTCGTGAAGCCGAGGCCGTAGACGATGTGCACCAGGATCAGGCCCCAGAGTGAACCGGCAAGGCCCAGCATGCCGAGGATGCGCGCCATCGGGATCAGCACGATCTGGAACGGGATGAAGCAGGAGAGCAGCAGCAGGCCGAAGAAGACGTTCGAGCCCCTGAACTGCCACTTGGTCAGCACGTAGCCGTTCAGCGCGCCGATGATCGTGGAGATAGCCACGGCCGGCACGACCATCAGGATCGAGTTGATGAAGAAGGGGCGAAGGCCGGTCGGCTGCACGCCGATCTGTGCCGTCGACCAGGCTTGCAGCCAGGGTTCGATCGTCCAGACCTTCGGCAGGTTCAGCATGCCACCCTGGCGGATTTCCTCCAGCGGCTTCAGCGAATTCACCAGCATCACGTAGAGCGGCAGCAGGTAGTAGACCGCAAACAGGATGAGGGCGGTGTAGATCAGCGCACGCGTCAGCTTGTTGTGCGAGATGACGTTGTCGGGGTTTTGAGCGCTCATCGGCCTTTGCCTCCGCGGATTTCGGAATAGAGGTAGGGGATGATGATCGAGAAGATCATGACCAGCATGATGATGGCCGACGAGGCGCCGATGCCCATCTGGTTGCGGGTAAACGTGTAGGAATACATGAAGGTCGCCGGCAGTTCGGTCGCCTGGCCGGGGCCGCCGCCTGTCAGCGCCACGACAAGGTCGTAGGCCTTGATGGCGAGGTGGGCGAGCACGACGAAGGCGGACAGGAAGACCGGACGCATCAGCGGAATGATGATGCGGCGGTAGATCGTCGAGGTCGAGGCGCCGTCGATCTGGGCCGCCTTGATGATCTCGTTGTCGACGCCGCGGAGCCCCGCGAGGAACATCGCCATGACGAAGCCGGAGGATTGCCACACGGCGGCGATCACCACGCAGTAGATCGCGTAGTTGCGGTCCTTGATCCAGTTGAAGGAGAAGCTCTCCCAGCCCCACAGGTGCATGGTGTTTTCAAGCCCGATGCCGGGGTCGAGGAACCACTTCCAGGCGGTGCCCGTCACGATGAAGGAGAGCGCCATCGGGTAGAGGTAGATCGGCCGGAGAATGCCTTCGGCGCGGATCTTCTGGTCGAGCAGGATGGCGAGCCCGAGCCCCAGCACTGAGCAGATGACGATGTAGAGCGAGGCGAAGATCGCGAGATTCGAGATCGCCCGCCACCAGTGCGGCAGCGCCCAGAGCTTGGAATAGTTGCTGAGGCCCACGAAATTGTAGGAGGGCAGCATCTTGCTATCCGTCAGCGACAGGAAGCCCGTATAGGCGATGAAGCCGTAGACGAAGACGAGCACGATGAGGAAACTGGGTGCCAGCACGAGCTTCGGCAGAAGCTCCTGCAGCCGGCTTCGGCTATCCATGGTCGGTACCACCGTTGAAATCGGGTTACAGGGCGGCTCGTGGCCCCCTCATCCGGCTGCCGCCACCTTCTCCCCGTCGGGGAGAAGGGCTTTGCCGCGACGTTCAAGTTCCCTCTCCCCAGCGGGGAGAGGGTAGGGTGAGGGGGCTAGCCCCTTACTTCGCGGCCTCGACGGCGGCCTTGAGTTCCGTCACGGCTTCCTCGGAGGAAAGCTCGCCGTTGAACTGGCGGGTCACGACGTCATAGATCGCGTTCTTGACGGAGGCCGGATTGGCGTGGCCGTGTGCCATGGAGCCGAACAGCGAGCCGTTGGTGTTGGCTTCTGCGAGGTCCTTGATGGCTTTCTTGCCGCAATCGTCGAAGGCTTCGTCCGAGACGTCGGTGCGGGCAGGGGCAGAGCCCTTGACCACGTTGAAGGCCGACTGGAAGGCCGGGCTTTCGATGGCGGTCGCCATTTCGAGCTGCGACGGGATCTTGGCGTCGGCAACCTTGAACATCGCGAACTGGTCGGAGTTGAAGGTGACCGAACCCTGCGTGCCCGGGAAGCGCATGCAGACGAAGTCCGTGCCCGGCTTCTTGCCGGCCTTGATGAATTCGCCCTTTGCCCAGTCGCCCATGAACTGCACGCCGGCCTTGCCTTCGATGACCATGGCGGACGCGAGGTTCCAGTCACGGCCCGAGAAGTTGTCGTCCACGTAGGAACGCAGCTTCGTCATGCGGTCGAAGGCTTCCTTCATCTGGGCGCCGCCCAGCGTGTCCGGATCGAGGTCGATGAACGCCTTCTTGTAGAAGTCGTTGCCGAAGGACAGCACGACCGCGTCGAAGATCGTCGCGTCCTGCCACGGCTGGCCACCATGGGCGACCGGCGTGATGCCCTGTTCCTTGAACTTGTCGAGGAGAGCAACAAGCTCGTCCCAGTTCGCCGGCTCCTTGCCGCCCGCCTTGTCGAGGGCTGCCTTGTTGACCCAGACCCAGTTCGTGGAGTGCACGTTGACCGGGGCTGCGATCCAGTGGCCGTCATACTTCGAGAACTGCTGGAGCGCGGTCGGAATGACCTTGTCCCAGCCTTCCTTGGCGGCGATGTCATCGAGATTGCCGAGTGCGCCTTCCTTGGCCCAGTCGAGAATATCGAAGCCGAGCATCTGCACCGCGGTCGGCGCATTGCCGGCCGTGACGCGGGCGCGCAGCACCGTCATGGCTTCCGTGCCGCCGCCGCCGGCAACCGGCATGTCGGTCCAGGAAATGCCCTTGGCTTCCAGATCCTTCTTCAGAACGTCAAGAGCGGCGGCTTCGCCACCCGAGGTCCACCAGTGCAGAACCTCGACGCCTTCCGCTGCCTTGGCGGACATGCCGCCCATCGTCATCATCACCGCAGCGATTGCGGTGGTTGTTAGAAACTTGCGCATCGTATTCCTCCCGTTTGCAAGTTCGAGGGCGAGAGCCTCCTCCCGCCGATTTCCCCGAGGCCCTTGAAGGCGTCGGAATTTCGTTTGCGGCTCAAAGTGCCGCGCCAATTTAAAACGTTGTAAATTTGCGGAGTCAAGCCACCCAAGGCGTCGGCCGCGACTGCTTTCGCAAATGCGGTAAATTCGGGCAGTTTAGGCGATTGGCGCAAATTCGGGCGCTTGCTGCGCTGCACGGAAAACGTTTTAAATTCTGTGCGGTGCAAGATTGCTAGAGGCGTAGCGCGTCGGTATGGTGCCGCCGATCGACGCCCGCCATCCAAAGAAACGCACCCGTGTCCCGCATCGAAAAGCCCGCCGACAGTGAACCCGCCCGCAGCCCGTCCCGAGCCGGCAAGCCGACGCTGAAGACGATTGCCGAAATGACGGGCCTGGCGATCACCACGGTCTCCCGCGCGCTCGGCAATGCGCCGCAGATTTCCGAAAACACCCGCCGGCGCGTGCATGAGGTCGCTGCCGAGATCGGTTACCTGCCCGACCGCGCCGCGCAACGCCTCAAGACCGGCCGCACGAATGTCATTTCCGTGCTGCTCGATCCGCACGAGGAAATTCTGGGCTTCGGCACGTCCATCATGCATGGCCTGGCACGCGCGCTCCAGACGACGCCCTACCATCTCATCGTCACGCCGAATTTCCTCGACGGCAGCAATGTCGATGCCGTCAACTACATCATCCGCAACGGCATGGCCGACGGCCTGATCTTTTCGCGCACCGAGCCCTTCGATCCGCGCGTGCGGCTGCTGCTCGAAAACGGCTTCCCCTTCGTCACGCATGGCCGCACGGAATTTTCCACTCCGCACGCCTTCGTCGACTATGACAATTACGCCTTCGCCTACGAGGCCACCAGGCGCCTGATCGTCAAGGGCCGGCGCAAAGTCACGATCATCCTGCCGCCGAAGCGCCTGACCTTTCACCAGCACATGCTGCACGGCTTCATGACGGCGGTGCGCGAGGCCGGTATTGCTTACGAAATTCCCGACACGCTCGATCTCGACAGTCCCGCCGACATGATCCGCGACTATGTGCGCCGCCGCAGCGGTGAGCCCGATCCGCCGGACGGTTTCGCCTGTCCCGGCGAAGTCTCGGCACTTGCCACCATCACCGGCATGAGCGACCAAGGTTTTACCCTCGGCACGGAATACGACATCGTCGCCAAGCAGACCTCGCTGCTGCTCAGCCAGATCCAGCCCAAGGTCGAGACGATCTACGAGGACCTCAAGGCGGCCGGCGAGGCGATGGGTCAGCTGCTCTTGCAGCGTATCGCCGGCGAACCCGTCGAGGACCTCACGATCCTGCAAAGCCCGCAGTTCGGCTTCCCGACGCCCTGAGCGGGCGGCAAAGCCGATCCCATCCATGATTGTCGGGAAGGGTTTTGTCATCGCGGCATCCACCAGCCGGTGCGGGCGCCCATGTGCATGTTGAGCGTCTTCGTCTCGGTGTAGTCCTCCACCGCGTGGCGGCCGAGTTCGCGGCCGAGGCCGGACTGGCGGTAGCCGCCGAAGGGCAGTTCGGACGCGCCGTCCATGAAAGTGTTCATCCAGACCGTGCCGGCGCGCACCTTGCGGCCGACGGTCAGGCAGGTGTCGAAGTCGCGGCTCCACACACTGGCCGACAGGCCGTAGTCGATGGCATTGGCGATGCGGATCGCCTCTTCCGTCGTCTCGAAGGTCAGAACCGAAAGGACAGGACCGAAGACTTCCTCACGGGCGACCGCCATGTCGGGCAGTACGCCCGAGAGGATTGTCGGCGCCATGAACTGGCCAAGGCCGAGATCGAGTGCTTCGCCGCCGAGCGCCACCGATGCGCCGGCCTTCGCCGCGTCGGTTACGAAAGCGCCGATCTTTTCGAGATGCTGCGGCGTAATGATTGCGCCGAGCTGGGTCGTCGGGTCCAGCGGATCGCCGACCTTCACCTTGCTCGCCAAGTCCGCAATACGCGCCGTCACTTCCGAAGCAATCGACTTGTGCAGGATCAGCCGCGAGCCGGCATTGCAGCATTCGCCGGCGTTGAAATAGGCGCCGAAGACGGCGGCGTCGATGAATTCGTCGAGGTTCGCGTCGGGGAACACGATCTGCGGGTTCTTGCCGCCGAGTTCCAGCGAGACCTTCTTCAGCGTCTGTGCGGCATTCGCCATCGTCAGGCGGCCGACGCCGGTGGATCCGGTAAACGAGATCATGTCCACGTCGGGATGCGTCGTCATCGGCGCGCCGACCTCGGGGCCGGTGCCGGTGAGGATATTGACGACACCGGCGGGCACGCCTGCTTCGATGAGGATTTCGCCGAGCACCAGCGTCGAGCCGGAGGTGAGCTCCGACGGCTTGACGACCGTCGTGCAGCCGGCGGCGAGCGCGAAGGGCAGCTTCTGGCTGACGATCAGGAAGGGGAAGTTCCACGGCGTGATGATGGAAACGACGCCGATCGCCTCGCGCAGCACGACGCCGAGCGTGCCTTCGCCGAGCGTGTTGTAGCTTTCGCCGTGCAGGTCACGGGCAAGGGCTGCGGCATAGCGCCAGATATCGGCAGCACCGCCGAGTTCACCCTTGGCCTGGCTGATCGGCTTGCCGCTCTCGATGCAGTCGAGGAAGGCCAGTTCATCGGCGCGCGCGGCGATGAGGTCGGCGGCCTTCAGGAGAATGTTGGAGCGCTCGGCGCCCGTCATGGTCGGCCATGGACCGTGGTCGAAGGCCTTGCGGGCGGCTGCGATGGCGCGCTCGGCATCGGCCTTGGTGCCGGCCGGGTAGCGGCTGACCACGATGCCGTGGCCCGGTGCCACGCGTTCGAGCACGGGGCCTGCGCCTTCCGTCCAGACGCCGTCGATCAGCATGCGGAAATCGCGTGCCTTGAAGTTTTCCAGCGCCTTCGGCTTCACATGCGCGGTCATTACCATTCTCCCTTGAACTCTGCGAGGCGTTTACCCGTGAAGGCGGCGACGCCTTCCTTCAGGTCCCCGGTCTTGGCGACGAGGATCGAGCCCAGGGCCTCCACCGCCGCACCATTGTCTTCGCCGTTCGCCACGGCGATCATCAGTTTCGAGACTTCCGTTGCCGCAGGCCCCCGGGCCGCGATGCGCGCGGCATAGGCCTTTGCAGCCTCGACGGCGGTTCCCGTTTCCACAACCTGATCGACGATGCCGAGCGTCTGCGCCTCCACGGCGGTCAACACCTCGCCGCCGAGCAGCATGCGCCGCACGGTCTGCGCGCCAAAGCGCTTCACCAGCCGCTGGGTGCCGGACCAGCCCGGAACCATGCCGAGGCCGGCTTCCGGCAGGCCGATCTTCACCTGCGTTTCGGCGATGCGAATATCGGCGGCAGCTGCCAGTTCCAGCCCGCCGCCGAGCGCGTGGCCGTTGACGGCGGCGATCAGCGGCATGCGCAACGTCGCCAGCCGTTCGAAGACCCGGTGGCCGAAGCGCACCCAGGCATGGCCGAATTCATTGGCTTCCATGCCGGCCCAGGCGCGGATATCGCCGCCCGCCGAAAAGGCCTTGCCTTCGCCGGTCAGGATCGCGACGCGCACGGCAGCGTTCGCCTCGACCGCGTCGCAGGCAGCGGAAAGCTCCTTCAGCATGTCGATGTCGAAGGCATTCGCCTTTTCCGGCCGCGCGACGGTGATCGTCGCGACGTCGCCTTCGACGGAGATGCGGATACGCGGCTCAGCCATGGTGTGCTCCTGCCAGCTGGCGCGGTGCCTTCTGTGGCAGCGTCAGGCCGATCGGCGCATCGGTGAACAGCGCGGCATCCATGACCTTCAGGTCCGGCGAAACAATGAGGTCGAATTCCGACTGGTCGAGGATGTGCGCCTGGAGATCGACGCCCGGTGCGATCTCGGTGAGCACGATACCCTCCGGCGTCAGCTTCAGCACGCAGCGCTCGGTGACATAGGTGATGTCCTGTCCCTGCGCCACGCCGCGCGGGCCGGAGAAGGTGACGTGCTCGACGGCGTTGACCAGCTTCTTGAGCTTGCCTTCCTTCTCGATCACCAGCTTGCCGCCCTCGACGGCGAGCTTGGCGCCGGCATTGAACATGCCGGAGAAGACGATCTTCTTCGCCCGTGCCGTGATGTCGACGAAGCCGCCGGCACCCGCCGTCACATGCGGCCGGAAGGAGAGCTTTGACACGTTGACCGAGCCGTCCTTGCCGATTTCCAGGAAGGAAAGCAGCGAGGCATCGAAGCCCGCGCCCTGGAAATAGGTGAACTGGTAGGGCGAGGGCATGAAGGCATCGGCATTCGACGCGCAGCCGAAGGCGAAATCGAGCAGCGGCACGCCGCCGACGGCACCCTGTTCGATCACCCAGGTGACGGCGCCGTGCAGCCCCTCTTCGAGAAGGATACGCGGCACGTTGGCGGAAATGCCGAAGCCGAGATTGACGGCGCTGCCGGCCTGCAGCTCCTGCGCCACGCGGCGGGCGATGACCTTCTGGATGTTGAATTCCGGCACGCGGAATGTGTCGAGCGGCCGGAAGATTTCGCCGGAGATCGCGGGATCGTAGAGCGTCTGCGTCGTCTGCTTCTGGTCGGGATCGACCACGACGTAGTCCACCAGCATGCCGGGCACGCGCACATCATGCGGTTTCAGCGAGCCTTCCTTGACGATGCGCTTGACCTGCGCAATGACGATGCCGCCATTGTTGCGGGCGGCGAGTGCCTGGTCGAGGCCGCCGAGATAGGCGCCTTCGTGTTCATAGGTCAGGTTGCCGCGTTCGTCTGCCGTCGTGGCGCGAATGATCGCCACCTGCGGCGCGATCGCCTTGAAATACAGCCACTCCTCACCGGCGAAGGTGATTTTTTCGACGACCGGGGTCTTCGCCGCCGAAGCGTTCATCGCGCAGCCTTCGCGGCTCGGATCGACGAAGGTTTCGAGGCCGACCTTGGTGATCACGCCCGGGCGCTTGGCGGCGGCCTCGCGGTGCATGTCGAAGAGAATGCCGGACGGGACGTTATAGGCGGCGACCTCGTCGCTGCCGATCATCTGCCAGATCAGCGGCGGTTCGGACGAAGAGGGGCCGGACGGGTAGGAGCCGCCGATGATCGTCTTCAGCAAGCCCTTTTTCGCGATGTAATCCACGCCCTTGATGCCGCTCATATCGCCCGCCGCGATCGGATGCAGCGTGGTGAGGTTCTGCGGATGGCCGGTCTCGTCGAAGCGCTCGCCGATCGCCTTCAATGTCAGGTCCGGGCAGCCGAGGCCGGAGGAGGAGGAGACCGAAACGACGGCGCCGTCAGGGATCAGGTCTGCGGCCTGGCGTGGCGTGATATGCTTGCTCATGGTCTTTTAGAGTCCAGGTTCGATGCTGACCGTGCGGCCCGTGCGGGCCGCCTCGACGACCGCCAGCCCGGTGGCCAGCGACCAGACGCCGTCCTCGCCTGTGGCCGAGGGCTGTCCCTTGCCGGCAATGGCCGCATGAAAGGCGGCAAGTGCCGTTTCGTAGAGGTTGCGATGATCGAGCGGCAGCTCCTGCTCGCCATTCGCATCGCGCAGCGTCACGGTGCCGGCGGCGCGCTGGCTCATGACGTTGCGGCCGATCAGCGAACCGTCCGTGCCGTGCACTTCCAGGCCGGTTTCGGCGTATTTGGTGGTGAAACCATCGTGGAACTGCGCGATCACGCCGTTCTCGAAGCGCAGCACACCCATCACCGCATCTTCCAGCCCGGCCTTGCCCATGCCGCCGGCCTGCGAAAAAGCGATCGCTTCCACCGGATTGGCGTCCAGCACGAAGCGCAGCGTGTCGGCGTCGTGCACGGTGATGTCGAGGATCACGCCGCCGCCGGCTTCCGGCTTGTCGAGGCGCCAGCCCTGCAGGTGTGGCGGCAGGTAGACGGCATGGAAGACGCGGGCCGACAGCGGCTGGCCGATGCGGCCGGCCTTGATCGCCGCGCGCATGGCACCGTGCGTCGCCGCATTGCGCAGGTGATGGTTGGTCGCCATGACGACGCCGGCGTCCCTTGCGGCCTTGACCATGCTGTGGGCATCCTCAAGCGACATCGCGAGCGGCTTTTCGCAGAGAATATGCTTTCCCGCCTTGGCCGCCGCCAGCGCCTGGTCGCGGTGCAATTCGTTGGTCGTCGAAATATAGACGGCGTCGATGTCGGGGTCGTTCAGGAGGTCGGCGAGCGTGGTGACCGATTTCGCAATGCTCTGCGCATCCGCATAGGCCCTGCCGCGCTCGGCATTCGTGCTCATCACGGAGACGATTTCGCCGCCCGTCGCGCGGATCGCGCCGATCACCCATTCCTTGGCGATTGTGCTCGCCCCGATCAAACCCCACCGTGTCATGCCGAAATCCTCCTCGTCTTGTCGCTCGATCCGGCGCCGCAGCTCTGTCGCACGACGAGGCGCACGGAACTGACGATCGCCTCGGGCTCTACGCGGCCCGCATTGATCTGTTTCAAAAGCAGTTGCGCCGCACGCCGGCCCATGCCCTGCGGGTCGACGGAAACCGTCGTCAGCGCGGGTACTGCGGTTTCGGCCTCGATCACGTCGTCGAAGCCGACCACGCCGAAATCGCGACCGGGCTCCTTGCCGGCGGCCCGCAGGCCATCACAGACGCCGAAGGCGGCCGCGTCGTTGAAGCAGAGGGCGGCGGTCGGCGGTTCGGGCAGCAGCAAGGCGCGCTCGATGGCCGCGACACCGCCGGCGCGCGATGCCGTCGTGGCGATGACGAGGGAATTCGGACCCTCAAGCCCGCCCTCCGCCAGCGCCTCACGCCAACCCTGGACACGCTCGGTAAACACCGTGGTGTTCGAGATGCCGCCGAGGAAGGCGATGCGGCGATGGCCGAGCGCGATGAGGTGGCGCACGGCATCCTTCGCGCCGGCATAATTGTCGGAAAACAGCGTCGAGACCTTGGCGCCGACCACGTTGCGCACCACGGCGACGACCGGAATGCCGCTTGCCACCAGCGGCTTCAGGTCGGCGGCTTCCGTGCCGCGGGCAGGTGAGAAGATAAGGCCGGCAATGCCATGCTCGCGCATGGAGGCGATGACCTCGCGCTGGCGATCGACGCTTTCGGCGGAGTTCGACAGGAACTGGACATAGCCGGCAGACTGCATGACCATGTCCATGCCGACGGCGAGTTCCGCGAAGAAGGAGTTGGTGAGGTCGTTGACGATGATGCCGATGATGCGCGAGGAGGCGGACTGGCGCAGGTTGGCGGCACCGCGATTGTAGACATAGCCGAGCTCGCGAATGGTGGCGTTCACCTTGGCGCGGGTCACTTCGTTCACAAGCGGGCTTGCCTGCAGGACGAGCGATACCGTCGACTTCGACACGCCGGCAGCGCGCGCAATATCGATGACGGTCACCCGGCCTTTGTTCACGATCAGTCCTCCCTGTGCGAGCTGCTATGTGCTCGCTTGTTGGGTGCAGTTAATTGGATCGTTCCAAATTTGTCAAGTGCGTTTGATGAAGATTGAAGGCATATGTCGGCCCGGTCTTCTAGTTGGGCAACATTCTCTCCACCCGTCTTGGCGGACGTGTTTTGGCCAATCCCAACCCAGGCAGAGCCTGATTTGAGCTTGATGCGCTGGGATAGGCAGGGCGGACGAGGGGCCGCGGCAGTTTCCTGTCCTGTCATTTCATCAGGGGGCGGCCTGCCGACAATTGGAGTGCTCCAAAAAATCGCACTTGAAATTTGGAACGATCTAAATTATTGCCCTGAGAAACCCTTGGGAGGATTTCATGCCGATCAACCTTTCCCTGCCGCGTGCCGATGGTGGCGTCGAAGCCTACGCTCTCGTGGGAACGCCTACGGCGCGTCCCGCCGGCGTGCCCGTCTTCAGCCGTATCGCCTATGCCGCGGCCCATGTGGTATCGGACCCGCGTCGCGATACGCGCCCTTGGGAGGCGCCGGCCGTCGATTGGGATGCCACCATGGCCTTCCGCCATCACCTCTGGTCGCTCGGCTTCCGCATCGCCGAGGCGATGGATACGGCGCAGCGCGGCATGGGGCTCGATTGGGCTGGCGCACAGGAGCTGATCCGCCGGTCGCTCGCGGACGCCAGGACGGTGCCGGGTGCCGACCTCGCCTGCGGCGCCGGCACGGATCACCTGAACCCGGCCGATGCCCGCTCGCTGGACGATGTGATCGCGGCCTATGAGGAGCAGGTCGGTTTCGTCGAAAAGCATGGCGGCCGGGCGATCATGATGGCCAGCCGCGCGCTTGCCCGTCTCGCCAAATCGCCGGACGATTACCGCAAGGTCTATGGCCGCATCCTCGGCCAGGCGAAGGACAAGGTCGTGCTGCACTGGCTCGGCGACATGTTCGATCCACAGCTGAAGGGTTATTGGGGCTCGGACAGTTTCGAGCCGGCGCTCGATGCGGTGCTGTCGATCATCGACGAAAATCGTGACAAGGTCGAAGGCATCAAGATCTCGCTTCTGGAAAACGCCAAGGAAGTGGCGCTGCGCGATCGCCTGCCGGAAGGCGTGCTGTGTTTTACCGGTGACGATTTCAACTATGCCGAACTGATCGAGGGCGATGGGCGCAAATACAGCCATGCGCTGCTCGGTATCTTCGATGCGGTGGCGCCGCAGGCCTCGACGGCGCTGGCTTCGCTGGCCGCCGGCGACGTTGCGACGTTCCGCTCGGTCATCGAACCGACCGTACCGCTGTCGCGCAAGATCTTCGAGGCGCCGACGCAGTACTACAAGGCAGGCGTTGTCTTCCTTGCCTGGCTGAACGGCCATCAAGATCACTTCACCATGCCGGCCGGCATGCAGTCCGCGCGCGGCGTGCTGCACTATGCCGACGTCTTCCGCCTCGCCGACCAGGCGAACGTACTCGACAAGCCCGATTTGGCCGCAGAGCGCATGAAAAGCCTGATGACCGTGCTCGGGGTTCGTTGAGATAGCTGTGGATGACCGGCCCTTTGGCCGGTCGTTCCGTCCATCCGGCGCTAAACTCCGCCTCCTCGAAAGCGTGACGGGAGCGGACGATGACGGATGTGAAGATCGGCGAAAGCTGGAAGGCGCCGCTCGCGGTGGAATTCTCCAGTCCCTACATGGCCGACCTGAAGACCTTTCTGCTGGAGCAGAAGCAGGACGGGCGGCGCATCTTCCCCAAGGGGCCTGAATATTTTCGCGCGCTGGACCTGACGCCGCTCGATGAGGTGCGGGTCGTCATTCTCGGTCAGGATCCCTATCACGGGGAAGGACAGGCGCACGGACTGTGCTTTTCCGTGCAACCCGGCGTGCGCATTCCGCCGTCGCTCGTCAATATCTACAAGGAATTGCAGGAAGACCTCGGCATTGCGCGGGCGAACCATGGCTTCCTCGAACATTGGGCCAAGCAGGGCGTGCTGCTGCTCAACAGCGTGCTGACGGTGGAAATGGGCCGCGCCGCCTCGCATCAGGGCAAGGGCTGGGAACGGTTCACGGATGCGGTGATCCGCGCCGTCAACGAGCAGGAAAAACCCGTCGTCTTCATCCTCTGGGGCTCCTACGCGCAGAAGAAGGCGGCCTTCGTCGATAGCAAACGCCACCTCGTGCTGCGCTCGCCGCACCCGTCCCCACTCTCCGCGCACAACGGATTTTTCGGCACGAAGCCGTTTTCCAAGACGAATGCCTTTCTCGAAAAACACGGCCGCAAGCCGATCGACTGGCAGTTGCCGGGCACGCCGGAATAGAAATCGGCGGCATGCGGTGATAGATTCTACCGCATGGCTCCCACCGGTTCCGTCATCGACTGGCTGCTCGCTTCGGATCCCGCGATCCGCTGGCAGGTGATGCGCGACCTCCTCGATGCGCCGGAAGCGGAATGGCAGGCCGAGCGCGCCAGGGTGGAAACCGAAGGCTGGGGCGCGCGGCTCCTCTCCCATCAGGATCAGGATGGCCAATGGGCCGGTGGCGCCTTCATGCCGGCCGGCTACACGCAGGAGAACTGGCGCGACCTCGGCCAGGCCTGGACCGCCACCTGCTTTTCCCTGCAGCAGCTTTACGACTTCGGCCTCGATCCTTCATCGGCACGGGCGCGGCGTACGGTTGATCTCATTGCGAAGAATTCGCGCTGGGACCATGACGGCCAGCCTTTCTGGGATGGCGAAGTCGAAGAATGCATCAATGCCCGCACGGTGATGGTGGGCGTCTATTTCGGTGTCGAGGTCTCGCCGATCGTCGAGCGGTTGCTGGGCGAACGGCAGCCGGATGGCGGCTGGAACTGCGAGCGCTGCAACGGCTCGCACCGCTCGTCCTTCCACACGACGATCAATGTGCTGGAAGGACTGCTCGAATACGAAAAAGCCAAGGGCGCCACGGCGAAAACGCACGCGGCGCGGGCAGCGGGTGAAGCCTATCTGCTGGAACGCGGTCTCTTCCGCCGCCTCGGCACCGGCGCGCCGGCCGATGAACGTTATCTGAAATTTCTCAACCCAAACCGCTGGCGTTACGATGTTCTGCGCGGGCTGGCGTATTTTCGCGCGGCGTCGCTGGCGACGGGTGCTGTGCCCGATCCTCGTCTGCGCGAGGCGATCGGCCATCTGCGCTCCCGGCAGTCGGACGACGGCACCTGGCCGCTCGACTGGACCTTGAAGGGGCCGGTCTGGTTTGAGATGGAAGTGCCGGGACAGCCCTCGCGCTGGATCACGCTTGGGGCTTTGCGCGTGCTGCGCTGGTGGGATGAAAACGCCGGCCGGTGACGGGCACCGGCCGGCGGTTCCCGGTTAGCGTACCAGCGTCTCGTCGAGCAGCGCCATCACCTTTTCCGCATCGATACCGATGCAGGCATGCTGGCTCGGCAGGTCGTCCCAGTTGCCGGGCGGGAAGCTGCGGGCGTCCGGCTTCTGGATCGTCTGGCCATCGGCAATGCCGCCGGCGACGACGCGGATCGCGCCACTGCGCGTCTCGAAGAGTTCGGGGGCGACGAGATAGACGCAGGCGCAGCTGTCATGCACCACCATGCCCTCGTCCTTCACATGCTGGCCGTAGAAATCGATGTAGAACTGCGAGATGTCGGAGAGCAATTTCAGGTGCTTGCCGTTCTGCGCCGTGAGGTCGGCCAGCCGCTTGCGCAGCATCACGGTCTTCATCGTCACGTCGAGACCGACGACGACCACCTTCCACGCTGCCCCCATCACGACGTCGGCCGCCTCCGGGTCGCCGTGGATATTGGCTTCGGCGGCGGGCGTGATGTTGCCGGGCACGTCGAAGGCGCCACCCATGATGATGACCTGCTTGACGAGACCGGCAATGTCAGGGGCTTCCTTCAGCGCATAGGCGAGGTTCGACATACGGCCGACGGCGATCAGCGTCACCTCGCCGGGATTGGCGCGGACCGTCTCGATGATGAAGCGATGCGCCGGGCGCGGGTCGAGCGGCAGGTCGATCGTGTCCGGCACGTCGATATTGCCGAGCCCGTCATGGCCGTGGATGAACACCGGCCAGTCGACCGGGTTGCGCATGGGATTGTAAGTCTTCCCCTCGCCGCGAGCGACAGGGGCGTCGATACCCCATTCGCGCTTCAGGAAGAGCGCATTGCGCGTCGTCGTCTCGATGGAGGCATTACCGAAGACGGTGGTGATGCCGATGAGATCGATCTCGGGGTGATTGTGCAGGAACAGCAGCGCCATCGCGTCGTCGACGCCGGGATCCGTATCGAAGATGACCTTATGCATGGTGGTGCCTTTCTTGTTGTTTTTGTGAGGAGATCGCGCGTTTACTGGAAGCGGGCGATGGAGAAGGGGGCAAGTGCGCTTTCGCCTTCGCCGGCCAGCAACCGGGCGACATGGCGACCGGTCGTCGCCGAGAGTGTCAGGCCGAGATGACCGTGGCCGAAGGCAAAGGCGATGCGCGGATCGCGCGGATGCAAGCTGATGACGGGAATGGAGTCCGGTGTCGAGGGTCGGCGGCCCATCCATTCCGTCCCGCCGTCCTCCTGAAGGTCCGGCACGTAGCGGCGCATTTTCTTGCGCATGGCGGCGGCGCGTTTGTAGTTGGCGGGCGCTTCCGGCGAGGCAAGCTCCACCGCACCGCCGATACGCAGCGCGTTTTCGAAGGGTGTCGCGACAAAGCCGTGTTCGGAGAAGAACACCGGCATTTCCAGCGTGGTCGATGGGTTCATGAAGGTGGTGTTGTAGCCGCGCTCGGTTTCGAGCAGCACCTTCAGGCCGAGATCGGCGACGAAGCGGCGCGACCAGATGCCCGAGGTGATCGCCAGCCTGTCGAAGGTGAATTCACGTCCACCTTCGGTGCGCACCAGGACGCCGCTTTCCGCCTGCGCGACCGAGGAGACGGTGGCATCGACCAGGGCTGCGCGCTCGCGAAGCGCTGCCTGGAGCCGGCGCAGGAAGGTCAGCGGATATTCGAAGGTCTTGTGGCCGTCATTGAAGACCGCACCGGCAAAGGCGCCCTGCAAAGCCGGTACGCGGCGGCGGGCTTCCTGCACATCCAGCTTCTCGACATTGCAGCCGATCAGCCTGGCATTTTCCGTCTCATGCGCAAAAACCTTGTCGCGGGTGGTGGCACTGTCGAAGACCGTCATCGCGCCGGTGTCGCGGATATGGCCTGAAATGCCGGCGAACTGGCCGAGGCGCAGGTGGTCCGCCTCGGCGGTCTTCATGAGGTAGAGCAGGGCGGCGCGGCTGGCGGCGACCTTGCTCGCGCGGGCCGAGAGCAGCAGCCTGATGAGCCAGGGCGTCAGTGCGGGCAGGTCCTGCCATCGCAGCGTCAGCGGCCCAAGCGGGTCGAGCAGCCATTTCGGTACGGACAAGAGCATGTCCGGCCGCGCCATCGGATCGATCTCCGGCGTAGCGAGAATGCCGGCATTGCCGACGGAGGCTGGCAGGCCACCGGCGTCCCGCTCGAGGATGGTGACGGTGTGGCCCTGTTCGAGCAAATGCAGCGCTGAGGCGCAGCCGATAAGCCCGCCGCCGACGATACCGATATGCGCCATGATGTCCCGTATGCGTTGTATTCTGGTCTTTTTGCCGCCGGATGCGATGGGCCGGCGGGCGATTGCGGCGGACGATAGACGGAAAAGGCAAAGCTGTCGACCGCAGCTTCCCTATCCGCATCCGCTGGACATGTGCCTTGGGAAACAGCCGTCAGGATCAGGATATGCGATCTTTCTTCTCACGGAACGGACAGTCCTGTTCCCCCAAAGAGGAGAGAGACCCATGAAAAAATCGATCGTAACAATCCTTGCCATCGCAACGCTCGCATCGTCCTTTGCCGGTGTCGCAGCGGCCCAGAGCCGGGGTGACAATGGCGGCGGTCGTGGCGGCCACGGTGGTCGCGGCGGCAGTGACGGCCAGGAATACCTGCGTGCCATCAACCAGCGCCCGCGTTATGTGAAGGTCGAGGGCGACGTCTTCTGCATGATCGAGAAGGTCCGTCGCCATGACGCCTACGGCAATCGCTACTTCGAGCACGTCCGCAAGTGCGACAACCGGATCGTCGACGTCTACTGATCCGACGGTTGCGATGACATCGTCGCCTGTTGCCCGGCCTCCGTGCCGGGCTTCCGGCTTTCGAGCATCTGCCGCACGAAGGCGATGACAAAGAGGATGGTCATCAGGAGCACGATGGTGGGCGCCGGTGCGCTGTCGATGATGAAGCTCAGCCAGATGCCGACGAAGGACGCGCCCACGGCGACGCTGACGGCGACGAGAAGCATGCTCGGGAAGCGCCGGGTGAGGAGGGCCGCAATGGCGCCGGGGGCGACCAGCATGGCGATGGCGAGGATGATGCCGACCGCCTTCAATGCGCCCACGACGACAAGCGAGAGCACCGCCAGCAGGCCGTAGTGCAGCAGCTTCACCGGCAGGCCGATGGCGGAGGCATGCTGGCGGTCGAAGGCGTGCACCAGCAGGTCCTTGCGGAAGAGGAGGATGAAGCCGGTCGAGGCGATGGCGATCACGCCGGTTTCGATCAGGTCGAACGCCCCGATACCGAGCATGTCGCCGAAGAGGATATGATCGAGATGGATATCCGGCTGGATCTTCACATAGAGCACCAGGCCGAGCGCGAACATGCCGGAGAAGACGATTCCGAGGATCGTGTCCTCCTTCACGCGGCTGTTGTCCTTGAGATAGCCGGCGGCGAGCGCGCAGAACAGGCCGGCGACGAAGGCTCCGGCGGCAAAGGGCAGGCCGACGACATAGGCGATGACCACGCCCGGCAGCACGGCGTGCGAGACCGCATCGCCCATCAGGGACCAGCCCTTCAGCACGAGATAGCAGGAGAGCAGCGCCATCGGCACCGCGATCATCAGCGTCACCAGAAAGGCATTCTGCATGAAGGCGAGCTGGAAGGGCAGAAGGGCGAGTTCGAGCGTCTCGTTCATGGCTGGATGCCTTGCGCGGTTTCAAGCGCCAGCCGGCTGCGGCGGCGGGCGGCCAGCAGGCCGTGTTTCGGCGCGAAGAGGAAGGCGAGAAGGAAGATCGCCGTCTGCAGCACGACGATGATGCCGCCCGTTGCACCGTCGAGAAAATAGGAAGCGTAGGCGCCGACGAAGCTCGTGCCGGCGCCAAGGGCTGCGGCGATCACGACGAGGCGCTGGAAACGGTCGGTCAGGAGATAGGCCGTCGCGCCCGGCGTCACCACCATGGCGACGACGAGGAAGGCGCCGACCGTCTGCATGGCGGCGACCGTGGAGGCGCTGAGCAGCGTGAAGAACAGGATTTTCAGACCCGTCGGGTTGAGGCCGATGGAGCGGGCATGGCTCTCGTCGAAGAAGGTGACCATCAGGTCCTTCCATTTGAGCAGCAGGATGACCAGCGTCACGACGCCGATGATGGCGAGTTGCATCGTATCTTCGGGCGTGATGGCGAGGATATTGCCGAGCACGATGGTCTGGATGTTCACCGGCGTGGGCGAAAGCGAGACCATGAAGAGGCCGAGGCCGAAGAAGGAGGAGAAGATCATGCCGATGATCGCGTCTTCCTTGAGCCGCGTCTTCCGGTTGAGAAAGAGCATGGCTGCGGCGGCAAGCCCGCCGGAGAGGAAGGCGCCGGCCGCGAAAGGCAGACCCAGCATATAGGCGCCGGCAACGCCCGGCACGATGGAATGCGAGAGCGCGTCGCCGATCAGCGACCAGCCCTTGAGCATGAGATAGGCGGAGAGAAAACCGCAGATGCAGCCGACCAGCGCGCTCACCCACATGGCATTGACCATGTAGCCGTAACCGAAGGGTTCGAGAAGCGCGTCGATCACGGCGTCTTCTCCTCGCTATAGATGACGAAGGGGCGCTCGTCGTCGGTGATGACCTTTATGGAGCGCTTGTCCTCGTCGTCGTGCAGATCGTGTCCGCCGAGGATGAAATGGCGCAGCACCCCGCCGAAGGCGCGTTCCAGATTGGCCTCGGTGAAAGTTTCTGCCGTCGGGCCCGACGCGATGACCGTGCCCTTCACGAAGACCGTGCGGTCGCAGAAATCCGGCACGCTGCCGAGATTGTGGGTAGAGACCAGCATGACGCGGCCCTCGTCGCGCAGCTTTCCGAGCAGTTCGATGATCTGCTCCTCGGTGTTGACGTCGACGCCGGTGAAGGGTTCGTCGAGCAGGATGACCTGACCCTCCTGCGCCAGCGCCCGGGCGAGGAAGACACGCTTGCGCTGGCCGCCGGAGAGTTCGCCGATCTGGCGCTTGCGGAACGCGGCCATGTTCACCCGCGACAGGGCCTCGTCGACCAGGTCGTGGTCGCGCTTGGAGGGGATGCGCAGCCAGTTCATGTGGCCGTAGCGGCCCATCATCACCACGTCCTCGACAAGAACGGGAAATGTCCAGTCAACCTCCTCGGCTTGCGGCACATAGGCGACAAGGTTCTTTTTCAGCGCCTCGCGCACGGATTGGCCGAGGATGGTCACCTTGCCGGCGGCGACCGGAACGAAGCCCATGATCGCCTTGAAGAGCGTGGATTTGCCGGCGCCATTGACGCCGACGAGCGCGGTGATCGTGCCCTTCGGCACCGAGAAGCTGGCATTGGTGAGTGCGGTATGGCCGTTGCGATAGGTGACGGTGACATCCTCGGCGACGATGCCGTCGACCTTCTTCGTCTTGCTGCCCATCATCATTGCGACAGGCCTTTCACGATGGTCTCGGAGGTCACGCGCAGGAGGTCGAGATAGGTCGGCACGGGGCCATCCGCCTCGCTCAGCGAGTCGACATAGAGCACGCCGCCATAGGTGGCACCCGTCTCGGCGGCGACCTGCTTGGCGGGGTCCGCCGAAACGGTGCTTTCGGAGAAGACGACATGGATATTGTGCTCGCGCACCGCGTCGATCACCGCCTTGACCTGTTTGGGCGTGCCCTGCTGGTCGGCATTGATCGGCCAGAGGAAGAGCTCCTTCAGGCCGAAATCGCGGGTGAGATAGGAAAAGGCGCCTTCACTGGTGACGAGCCAGCGCTTTTCCGCCGGCAGCGCGCCGATCTTCGCCTTCATCTCCTCGCCGAGCGCCTGGATCTTCGCGCTATAGGCCTTGGCATTGGCGTCATAGATTGCGGCGTTTGCCGGGTCGAGCGCGACCAGTGCCTTGCGGATATTCTCGACATAGACGAGTGCATTGTCCGGCGACATCCAGGCATGCGGGTTCGGTTTACCCTGATAGGGTCCCTCGACGATGCTCATCGGTTCGATACCGTCCGAGATCGTGACGTTAGGCACGTCGCCGAGATTTCCGAGGAACTTCTGGAACCAGAGTTCGAGGTTGAGGCCGTTCCACAGCACCAGCTTGGCGTCCTGCGCTTTCAGGATATCGCGTGGCGTCGGCTGGTAGTTGTGGATTTCCGCGCCCGGCTTGGTGATCGATTCCACGACGACCGCGTCACCCGCCACATTCGCCGCGATGTCGGCGATGATGGTGAAGGTGGTTACGATCTTGGGTTTTTCCTGGGCGAAGGCGGGTACGGCAATGACAAGCGGCAGGCTTAGGATGAGGGCATGAAACGAACGGCGGAGCATCGGCTCTCCTGATCTGCTTTTGCGAATGAGTTGCAATAAACTATAGGGCGCTTTTACGGCCTGTCAACGCAATTGCAAATCATTCGCAAAAACGTCCCGAAATCGGACGCCGCCGTTTAAAACTTCCGAAACGCACCGCGCGTAGAGTGCGGACAGTTCACGCGCTCTCGGCGTGTTCGTGTTCCTGCGTTTTAAGAGAAGTTGCCGCCCGTGAAGCTGCTGCCGACCTCGTTCCGCCTGTCCCGGAAGCTTCTGATCATCCTTGCCGGTGTCATGGTGCTCACCGGTGCTTCCGGCGCCGCCGCCATCATCGTCGGGCGCGAGGCGCTGCTCGGGCCCCCCGCCGAGCAGGTCTCCGGTGCCGCCTGCACGCTCGTGACGACCGTGCGCCTCGATCGCAACGGCCAGCAATGGCTGCGCAAATATGTGCGCTCGGATGCGAAGGAAGCCGACATCCGCATCAAGACGGCGCTACGCGTTGCCGGTGCCGTGTCCAATCACGAGGAAGCCGATCTCTACCAGGTCATCCTGCTCGATGCCGCGGGTCCGGCAAACCGGGCAGACATGCGCGGCCGCGCCATCGGCGCCGAAGTGCTCTTCGCGCGCGATCCCTCGGCCATTCCCGGCATGACGGCGCCCTTCGTCGCCCGCTACACGGATGGCAAGCCTGCCGAGAACGGTGAATTTTACGGCGAGCGCAAGGAACTCTCGCTGGACGAGATCAAGACCATCGTGACCGCAATGGAAGACCGCGCCGATTGCGTCGATCCCAATGCCGTCGCCGAAGAGGGCGGAAAAAGCGGCGGCCATGGTGAAGCCAAGGCCGAAGCTGCCGAAGGCGGCCACGAGGCATCGGCCGGCGGGGAACATGCCGAAGCGGCTGAAGAAGGCACGCACGAAGTCGCAGCAGCAAGCGAGCACTAAGACACTCACCTGGATCGCCGCACGCCTGCACGGCGTAGGCTCTTTCACAATCCAACGCGAAAAACAGAACTGCCGCCACTTCGGCTCGAAACCGGAGTGGCGGCAGCGAATGTCTGCGCTGTATAGACCTCAGTCAGCCTTCGCCCGGCGCGCCGGGAAGAGGATGACGTCGCGGATCGACGGGGCGTTGGTGAGCAGCATGATCAGGCGGTCGACGCCGATGCCGAGGCCGCCGGCGGGCGGCATGCCCTGGTCGATGGCGTCCAAAAACTCGTCGTCGAGCTGCTTGGACTTCTCGCCGCGGGCATGGGCCTGTTCGAGCTGCTCGACCATGCGGGCGCGCTGCTCTTCCGGATCGTTCAATTCGGAAAACGCGTTGCCGAGTTCCCAAGTGTTGCAATAGGTCTCGAAACGCTCGACGAGGCGTGGTTCACCCGGCACTTCCTTGGCGAAGGGCGAGATGTCTTTCGGGAAATGGGTGACGTGGCTCGGCTGGATCAGCGTGCCCTCGACCTTTTCCTCGAAGAGGAAGGCCAGGCATTCGCCCCAGGTCCAGTCCTTCTCCACTTCGAAGCCGGCAGCCTTGGCGGCGGCGCGGGCTTCCTCATCCGTCTTGAGGGCGAGGAAGTCGATGCCGGTTACTTCCTTGACGGCGTCGGGCATCGGCACGCGCTTGAACGGGCCCTTGAAGGAGATTTCCTTGTCGCCATAGGCGAATTCCGTCGAGCCGTGGATCTTGACCGCCAGCTCGGCGAACAGGCGTTCCACGAGGTCCATGATGTCCTCGTAGTCGGCATAGGCCCAGTAGCACTCCATCATGGTGAATTCTGGATTATGCCGGGTCGACACGCCCTCATTGCGGAAGTTGCGGTTGATCTCGAACACCTTGTCGGTGAGGCCGGAGACCAGCGTGCGCTTCAGATAGAGCTCCGGCGCGATGCGCAGGAACATGTCGAGCTTCAGCGTGTTGTGATGCGTCTTGAAGGGCTCGGCCGTCGCGCCGCCATAGACGGAGTGCAGCATCGGCGTCTCGACTTCCATGAAGCCGTCGTTTTCCATGAAGCGGCGGATGCCCGAGACGATCTTCGAGCGCTGCTGGAAACGCAGCTTCGATTCCTCGTTGGTCATGATGTCGAGATGGCGCTTGCGGTAGCGGATTTCGACGTCCGCCACGCCATGCCACTTTTCCGGCATCGGCAGCAGGGTCTTCGTCAGCATGACGATCTCCTGCGCGTTGATCGTCAGCTCGCCACGCTTCGTGCGGCGCACGACGCCGGTGACGCCGATGATGTCGCCGAGGTCGATCATCGGCAGCAGCGCGCGCGCCTCTTCCGGCGTCGTGTCCTTGTGCGAAAAAATCTGGATTTTTCCCGAGGCGTCATGGATGTCCATGAACATGCCGGAATTGCGCGAGGAATAGACGCGGCCGGCCACCGTCACGACGTCGCCGCTCTCGGTGTCGAGTTCCAGCGTCTCGTATTTCTCAGCCAGCTCCGCATTGGTCATCGTGCGGTGGAAATGCGCCGGATAGACGTCGCCGATCGTCTGGCGCAGTTGGTCGAGCTTCTGGCGGCGAACTTCCGTCGGATCGGAGGAAAGGCCGGTTTCTGTCTTGTCGTTCATTCTTTTCTGTCCTTACTTTCCACTGCCGACCATGGAGGCGACGACCTGCGCGGCGACCTTCAGGCGCTGGCGCACGACGGAGCGGCCGAGGATGGCCATCGAGTCGAAAAGCGGCAGCGAGCGCGACGAGCCGGAGACGGCGACGAAGAGCGGGGCCACGACGACCTTCAGCTTCTTGCCGAGCCGGTCGGCGCTGGCGCGCAGTTCCGCCTCGATGCTCTCGACGGTCCATTCCGGCATCTTCTCAAGGTCCGGCTGCACCTGGTTCAGCACTTCCAGAATTTCTTCCGGAGTGGATTTCACCTTGGCGAAGGCATCCGGCGTCAGGCCGAGGTCCGACTTCAGAAGGAAGCCGGCGAGATCGGGCAGTTCGCCGAGCTTGGAAATGCGCGACTGCGACAGCTTCAGACCGTCGCGGATGCGGTTGTTCTCCATCGCCCAGTTCAGCACGCGGGCGGCGAATTCCTCTTCCGTCAACTGCTCGCGCAGCCAGCGGCCGTTCAGCCAGTCGAGCTTCTGGATGTCGAAGATCGCGCCGGCCTTGGAGAGATTTTCCGGATCGAACTTTTCGGCGAGCTGATCCATGGTCAGGAGCTCTTCGCCCTCGGCGATCTGGATGAAGAACAGGCCGAGGAAGTTCATCAGCGCCTCGGGCAGGTAGCCGAGCGCGGAATAGTAGGAGATCGAGGTCGGGTTCTTGCGTTTCGACAGTTTCGACTTGTCGTGATTGCGCATCAGCGACAGGTGCATGAAGACCGGCGGCTCGAGGCCGAGATATTGATAGATGAGAATGTGCTTCGGCACCGAGGCGAGCCATTCCTCGCCGCGCGCCACATGCGTGATCTTCATCAGGTGGTCGTCGACCACGTTCGCCATGTGATAGGTCGGCATGCCGTCGGCCTTGAGCAGGACCTGCATGTCGACGGCATCCCACGGAATCTCGACTGGGCCGTAGACACCGTCGACGAACTTGCAGGAACCCTCGGTCGGGATCTTCATGCGCACGACATGCGGTTCGCCGGCGTCGACGCGCTTGGTGACTTCTTCTGCGGACAGGTGCAGGCAGAGACCGTCGTATTTCGGCGGCTTGCCGGCGGCGCGCTGGCCCTCGCGCATCTGCTCCAGCCGCTCGGGCGTGCAGAAACACTTGAAGCCGTGGCCGTTGGCGACGATCTTGTCGACATAGGGACGGTACATGTCCTTGCGGTCGGACTGGCGATAGGGGCCGTAGGGGCCGCCGATGTCAGGGCCTTCCGACCATTCCAGGCCGCACCATTTCAGCGCGTCAAGCACCTTCTGCTCGAACTCGGGCGTCGAGCGCGTGGCGTCCGTATCCTCGATGCGCAGGATGAAGGTGCCGTTGTGCTTCTTGGCGAAGAGATAGTTGAACAGCGCGATATAGGCGGTGCCCACGTGGGGTTCGCCGGTCGGGGAGGGTGCGATGCGTACGCGAACGCCGGATGCGGTTCCGGAAGTGCTCATGATATGGCCCGTCTTGACTTATGGAAGGAAGAGCCCGGATTTGTGCCGTTTTACATGGGCGGAAAGGGGCTTTCCGTTGGGCTGGTTGAGACCATATTCAGCCCGGCGCGTCAAGAAAAACTCCGCCCGCGCTATTGCACGGGCCAGACGACGAGCAGTGCAGGGATGCTGACGAGCAAGATGAGCAAGGATAGCGGCAGGCCGACGCGCGGATAATCGGCGAACTTGTAGCCGCCCGGGCCCATGACCAGCGTGTTGCACTGGTGGCCGACGGGGCTGAGAAAGTCGCAGCCCGCACCGATCGCCACCGCCATCAGGAACGCCTCCGGCTTGTAGTGCAGGGCACCCGCGAAACTTGCCGCGATCGGTGCCATGACGAGCACGGTCGCCGCATTGTTGAGGAAGGGCGTGACAGCCATGGCGGTGAGGAGGATCAGGGCGAGCGCGCCGAAGGGTGGCAGGTGTACGGCGACGGCGCCGAGCCAGCCGGCGATGAGTTCGCTGGCGCCCGTCGTGCGCAGGCTGTCGGAAACGGGAATGAGGGCTGCCAGCATGACGAGGATCGGTCCGTCGAGCGCGCCGTAGGCCTCGCGCAACGGCACGGCGCGAAACAGGACCATGGCGACGGCGGCGGCGAAGAAGCCGGTCGCGACCGGCACCAGGCCAAAGGCCGTCGCTGCCATGGCGGCAATCAGGATCAGGACGGGAATGATCGCCTTGCGCGGCGAGCCCAGCAGGATTTCGCGTTGCGCCAGCGGCAGCAGGCCGAGTTCCGGCAGCAGGGTCGGCAGGGTGCGATTGTTGCCCTGGATCACGATCACGTCGCCGGGACGCAGGCGCACGGCGGACAGCTTTTCACGCAGGCGCTGGCCCTGGCGGCTGACGGCAAGCAGGTTGATGCCATAGGAATGGAAGAGCGCGATGCTGCGGGCCGAAATATCGATGAGGCGCGATTCGTTGCCGACGACGACCTCGATGGCACTGATCTCATCCGCTTCGCCGCGCCCTGCGCGGATCGGTTTGCCCGACAATGTCAGGCCCGCGGCGGAAACCACCTTGTCGAGCGCGCTTGCCGTGCCCTCCATCAGGATTGTGTCGCCTGTGGCAAGGCGCACGTCGGGCAGCGGCGCAAGATGCACGTGGCCGCGAATGATGGCGGTCGCGATCACGTCGCCGTCGCCGTTTCGCAGCACGTCGTTCAACGACTTGCCGACAGAGGGCGACCCCTCCGCCAGCGTCGCATCCGAGGAATAGGCGGACGCCTCCAGCGATTCCTCGATGCTTGCATTGCCGTTCTCCCGCTCGGGCACGATGCGGTTGAAGAACAGCATGAAAAGGATGCCGCAGACCGTCAGCACCGCGCCGACGGGCGTGAAATCGAACATGCTGAAGCTCTCGCCCGTGATCTCCTCGCGCAGCCGCGAGACGACGATGTTCGGCGAGGTGCCGATCTGGGTCATCAGTCCGCCCAGCAGGGCGGCAAAGGCCATGGGCATCAGGAATTTCGAGGCCGGCGTGTTGGATTTCTTGGCGAACTGGAAGGCGAGCGGCATCATGATGGCAAGCGCGCCGATATTCTTGATGAAGGCCGAAAGCACGGCGACGGAGACGAGCAGCAGCGCGAGCTGGCTCTGTTTCGAAGTGAGGTTCGGGAAGAAGCGTTTGACCGCCACATTGACGATGCCGGAGCGCGCAACGGCGGCGCTCACCATCAGGGCGCTGGCGACAATGATGACGATGTCGTCGGAAAAACCGGAAAAGGCCTTGTCGAAGGGCACGATGCCCAGCGCCAGCGCCAGCAGCAGCGAGCAGCAGGCAACGAGATCGTAGCGGAACCTCCCCCACATGAATGCCGCCATCATCAGGGCGATGACGACGAAGGCGAAGGTCTGCTCAAGGGTCATGAAGTAGGTCCGTGCGGCGGGACGATGTCTGGATGGAATTCCGTCGATGCCGGCCGGGTTCCGCTGCCGAACGACGGAAACACGGCGGTCTCTCCTGGAACAATCCCTCCGTGACAAGGTTTTCCAAGGGAAGACGGGTCGTGTCAACCGGACATGACGGAGATGGAGAACGCAGGGATTTTTCCGGTTTCTCCCGGCGGCCAACGAAATGGCAGGCGAGCTCCCCACCCGCCCGGCCCGTCTTCGTCCCCTTGATCTTGCTGGGCTTTTGGTCGCGACTTACGGTCGAGCCAAGTAAAAACGGAGTGTCAAATCAGATTTCCCGCAACATGTTGTCTTGTAAAGATTATGTGTGGTAGCTTTGAATGAATGTTCAGCTAGCGATCGGGGGATTCGGCATGGCGGAAAGGACAGGAAACACACGAAAATTTTTTGACGCGAGGAAGGGGATTTCTCTCTTTTCCGGGACGGCGGCGGCGTTGGTGATGGTCGGTTGCGCCCAGGCGGCCGACGCGATTGTCGCGGCCGAGCCCGAGCCGATGGACTATGTCCGCGTCTGCGATGCCTATGGCACCGGTTTCTTCTACATTCCCGGCACGGAAACGTGCCTGAAGATCGGCGGCTATGTCCGTTTCGATATCGGCGTGGGCAACATGCCCGATTACGGGCTTGGCGCCGATGCGCCCGATGATTTCGACACCGATGGTGACGGCATTGCCGATACCGGGGACGGCAAAGGGGATGCATCCTACCAGCAGGCGCGTTTTGCGCTCGACGTCGATGCCCGGTCGGACACTGAATACGGAACCTTGCGCGCCTACACGCGCCTGCATTTCAACTACGACCAGGACGCGACCGACAGCTATCACTATATCGAGGTCGAATATGCCTATATCGAGCTCGGCGGCTTCCGCGTCGGCATGAACGACTCGCTGTTTTCCACCTTCCCAAGCTATGCCGGCTACGTGATCAGCGACGATCTCGGTGTTCCCTATGGGCCCTTCGAAACAAGCCAGATCGTCTACACCCATACCGGCGACAACGGCTTCTCCGCCACCGGCGGTCTCGAACTGCCGGGGGATGGCTCCAACAATTCCGACTATGTCCCGAACATCGTCGCCGGGGCCTCTCTCACCAAGGACTGGGGAGCGATCACCTTCATCGCGGCTTACGACGCGGTGGCGCAGGAGGGCGCGGCAAAGCTGCGGCTGGACCTGACATTGAGCGACAAGGTTTCCGTCTTCGCGATGGCCGGCTACAGCACCAACGATCCGGCCGGCACGGGTGTCGGCAATACCGACAGCAACAATTATTATGCCCAGTGGAACGGTGATTGGGCGGTCTGGGGCGGGGCCAATTTCCAGGTCACGGACAAGCTCGCTTTCTATACGCAGGCCGCCTATGACGAGGACGAGAATTTCGCCTTCGTCGCCGATCTTCCCTATACGGTCGTCGACGGTTTCACCGTCACACCCGAGCTTGCCTATCGCGACAATTTCGACATCCCGGACGCGGATGCATGGGGCGGTTACCTGCGCTTCGAGCGCACGTTCTGATACGATGCACTAGAAGAAAAGGGCCGGCGTTCCGCCGGCCCTTTCGTTTGTGTCAGTGTCTGCTCGACTTGTTCTTCTGCCGCGCATTGCGCGAGATCATGTTGAGCAACTCCACGACGGCCGAGAAGGCCATGGCGGCGTAGACGTAGCCCTTCGGAACATGGAAGCCCATGCCTTCGGCGATCAGGGTCGTGCCGATCATCATGAGGAAGGCGAGTGCCAGCATGACGATCGTCGGGTTCCGCTCGATGAAATTGGCAAGCGGCGTGGCGGCGACCAGCATGACCGTGACGGCGACGACGACGGCAATCACCATGATCGGCAGGTGCGGCGTCATGCCGACGGCGGTGATGATGCTGTCGACCGAGAAAACGAGGTCGAGCAGCAGGATCTGGCCGATGGCGGCGGCAAAGCTCGTCGTCACCGGGCCGCCGACCATGTCTTCCTTGTGATCGATCGGGTCCACATTGTGGTGGATTTCCTTGGTCGCCTTCCAGACGAGGAAGAGACCGCCGGCGATCAGGATCATGTCCTTCCACGAATAGCCGTGGCCGAAAAGTTCGAAGATCGGGGTCGTGAGCTGGACGATCCACGCAATGGTGCCGAGAAGCGCAAGGCGCATCACGAGCGCAAGGCCGATGCCGATGCGACGGGCCCGTTCACGATGTTCGGGTGGCAGCTTGTTCGTCAGGATCGAAATGAAGATAAGGTTGTCGATACCGAGAACGACTTCCATCACGATAAGCGTGACAAGTGCAATCCAGGCGGCCGGGTCTTGCATGAGCGCAAGAATGCTGTCCATCCGGTCTTCCTCTCCTAAAATACGGTTTGAGAATGGACTTCCGTATGTATGCAGAATTCAACCGCTGGCAAGCCGGCCGACCGCCGTTCCCGCCAATATCACGATTTCGTCATCTGATCGGCGAGCGGTAACCAGATTTCGACGCGGCCGAGCCCGGTTTCCGGGTCGAAATCCTCGCCGTAGAATTCGAGCACGTCGGGAAACGCGCCGACCGTGCGGCCTGAAGCCGGCAGCCAGGTGCGGAAGGCGGCATCGACCGTTGCCGGAATGCCGTTGACGTGGCCGTGATGCTGGAACATGGCCCAGGTCTGCGCCGGCACCTGGACGGTTTCCAGTTCGGCGGGCAAGTCAGCGCCTTTCGTTACCCGCGCCCCGGCGACATAGCGGAAGCCGGGTTTGCCCGGCTGCATGGTGCAGAGCCCGTAGGCGGTCCTGTCCGTCTGTCCCGGGATATGGCCGAAATAGGCGTTGAACTTCTGCCACAATGCGGGAATGCCGGCGGCCTTGCCGGGTTCGAACTCGGCGCCGAGGCCGGCGATGGTGAAGGCGTCGAGCGTTTCGAGCCGGGGTGAGGGCAGGCTGCTTTTCTCAAGGGTGGACATGCGGATGGGCTCCTGAAGCGTGAGGCCGGCAAGGTCGCGCCGGGTGCGGAGTGTTTCGGGTGTCACGCCGAACTCCGCACGAAAGGCGCGGGTGAATGCCTCATGGGAGCCGTAGCCGGCATCCAGCGCGACGGTCAGGATGTTTTCGGCTCCGCCGGCAAGCTGGCGGGCGGCCTCCGAAAGACGGCGCGCGCGCAGATAGCGGTTGAGATTCTGCCCGGTCATCTCGCTGAAGCGCCGCGACAGGTGGTGTCGTGACATGCCGGCCATGGCGGCGATTTCGGAGAGCGCGACGGCCCGGCCGAAATGGCTTTCGATGAACCAGATGGCTTTCGCTACGGGATGCACGGCGTTGGTCGCTCCTCATGGACAGCCATCTTATGGCGTCCTTCAAGGCCCGTCACTTGATCGCGGTTGCGCGTTTACTTCGCGCCGTATGCCGCAAGGAAGACGCGGATCGCCGAGGTCACGTTTTTCTCGATCACCGCCTTGGCCGGCACCTCTTCCATGGCGCCGAAGATGCGGGGCTTGAAGAGGCCGACGGTCGTGAGCTCGATGAACTGCTTGGCGGCGTGCGTCGTGTCATCGCAGGCAAGGATCCCGGCTGCGACCTGCCGGTCGAGATAGTCCTGCAGGACCGAAACCGGGTTGATCGACGATGTGGAGAAAAAGCGGCTACAGAGCGACGGCAGGCGGTGGTTGGCGGCAATCACCATGCGCATGGCGCGGATCGTGTGGTCCGCCGTCATATGCGTGGCGAAAAGCATGCCGAATTCCCTGAGTGCCTGGTCGAACGGTTGGCCGCCGTCCAGCGCATGACGGATCGTCTCGGTGATCCGGCGGCGCTCGCGCTCGATCATGTCGCCGAACAGATCCTCCTTGTTCTGGAAGTAGACGTAGATCGTGCCCTTTGAGACGCCGGCCGCGCGCGTGATATCGTTCATGCTGGCGGCCTCGAAGCCCTGCTCCATGAACACGCGCTTGGCCCCGTCAAGGATCTGTTCGCGCTTGGCGGGGTCTTCGCCCGCCACGCGGCGACCCGTCTGCGAGGTGGCCGATCTGTCGTCTATGATGTCCATCTGCCTTTCCGAACCTGATATCTGGTGCGAAGTATTTCGAACCATGCGGTTCGATTTCACTTGATATGCGGGATAAACAGGTCTATGTCAAATCGAACCGAA
This sequence comes from Shinella sp. CPCC 101442, assembly GCF_024704725.1. Taxonomy (GTDB): domain Bacteria; phylum Pseudomonadota; class Alphaproteobacteria; order Rhizobiales; family Rhizobiaceae; genus Shinella. Next base: position 101,239 of record NZ_JALIQS010000009.1, read on the forward strand.
CGGTTCAGTTCAATTTCACCCCAGAGAATGGTGGCATGCGCATGTCGACTTCCCATGGCGCCGGCACGGCGAAGGTTCGCCCGGTCAACGACGATTTCCAGGCTGAGACGTCCGAGGCAAAGCCGGTGACGACCGCCGAGGCGGCCGCGCCCACCGCTGCAGTATCCGAGCCCGAAAAGAAGAAGGGTGCCCGCCGCTTCATGTTGCCGATTGTCGGCCTGGCGCTGCTTTCGGCCGCCGGCTGGTACGGCTACCAGTGGTGGACGCACGGCCGCTTCATGATCTCGACGGACGACGCCTATATCGAAGGCGACATCGCCTCTATATCGCCGAAGGTCTCCGGTTATGTCGCCGCCGTCAATGTCGTCGCCAACCAGGCGGTCAAGGCCGGCGATCCGCTCGTCACGCTCGATGATGGCGACTACCTGCTCGCCCGCGAACAGGCCGAAGCCCAGATCGCGACGCAGAAGCTCGCCCTTCACCGCATCGATGCGCAGATCGACGGCGCCAAGGCGAGCCTTGCCCAGGCCGAAGCCCAGAAAACCGCCTATCAGGCGGCGCTGAGCGGCGCCCAGGTCGCGGAAAAGCGCGCCAAGGAACTGGCGGCGAAGGAAGTCGGTACGACCGCCTCGCTCGACAGCGCCACCGTCGCGCTCGATCAGGCGAAGGCCAATCTCGTCGGCGCGGATGCCAATATCGTGTCGGCGCAGGCAAGCATCGCCGTGCTCCAGGCACAGCGCGCTGAATCCGACAGCGGTATCCGCACGCTGGAACTCGCCCGCGACAAGGCTGTCCGCGACCTTGGCTTCACCGTGCTGAAGGCCCCCTATGACGGCGTCGTCGGCAACATATCGGTGCAGGTCGGCGACCTCGTTTCGGCCGGCGGGCGCCTTGCGGCTCTCGTTCCGGTGAAGGACCTCTATATCGAGGCGAACTTCAAGGAGACGCAGATCGCCCATCTCGTGCCCGGTTCGAAGGTGCATCTGCATGTAGACGCCTATGAGGATGACGACATCCTTGGCACGGTCGAATCCATCGCGCCGGCCTCCGGCTCGGTCTTCTCGCTGCTGCCGGCGGAAAATGCCACGGGCAACTTCACCAAGGTCACGCAGCGCGTGCCGGTTCGCATCGCGCTTCCCAGGGATGTGCTCGATACCGGCAAGCTCCGCGCGGGCCTGAGCGTCGTCGTCGACGTCGATAGCCGCACGGCGCCTGAGGGCACGGCGGTGGCCGCGAAGGCCGAGTAAACACGAACGGATTGTTTTGACTGCATCCTGCGGCCGGGCGTTATCGCCTGGCTGCAATGCTTCCAGCAAAGGAACGCGGGCCATGGCCGCGACCGCCCAACCGACAGCAGGTAGCCTGATCGTCGCGCCTGCCCAGGCCGATAAAGTTCCCGTCCGCCGTGTCATCGCATTCTTCGCGATGGTCTTCGGCATGTTCATGTCGATCCTCGATATCCAGATCGTCTCCGCCTCGCTCTCTGAAATCCAGGCCGGCCTCGGTGCCGGCGCCGATGAGATCGCCTGGGTGCAGACGTCCTATCTGATCGCCGAAGTCATCATGATCCCGCTGTCGGGCACACTGGCGCGCATCGTTTCGACGCGCATCCTCTTCAGCTTCTCCGCCGCCGGCTTCACGCTTGCCAGTGCGCTTGCCGCCACTGCGACGAACATCGACCAGATGATCGTCTACCGCGCCATCCAGGGCTTTATCGGCGGCGGCATGATCCCGTCGGTTTTTGCGGCGGCTTTCACCATCTTCCCGCCCTCCAAGCGCAACATCGTTTCGCCGATGATCGGCCTCGTCGCGACGCTTGCGCCGACGATCGGCCCGACGGTCGGCGGTTATCTCAGCCACGCCTTCTCCTGGCACTGGCTGTTCCTCGTCAACATCATCCCCGGCATCATCGTCACGGTCCTGACCTTCAACCTGATCGATTTCGACAAGCCGGAATTCGGCCTGATCAAGCGCTTCGACTGGTGGGGGCTCATCTCCATGGCGGTTTTCCTCGGCTCGCTGGAATACGTGCTGGAAGAGGGCAACAACAAGGACTGGTTCAGCGACGAGCATATCGTGCTCGGCACGGTCGCCATCGTGATCGGCGGCATCGTGTTCTTCTGGCGAGCCTTCAAGGTGCCGTTCCCCGTGGTGGATCTGCGCGCCTTCGCCAACCGGAACTTCGCCTTCGGATCGATCTTCTCTTTCGTGATGGGCATCGGCCTCTACGGCCTCACCTATCTCTACCCGCTCTATCTCGCCCGTATCCGTGGCTACGATTCGCTGATGATCGGCGAGACCATGTTCGTCTCGGGTCTCGCCATGTTCCTGACGGCGCCGATTGCCGGCATGATGTCGTCCAGGCTCGATCCGCGCGTCATGATGATGATGGGTTTCGGCGGTTTCGCGCTCGGCACCTGGTCGATGACGCAAATGACGGCCGACTGGGATTTTTACGAGTTGCTGGTGCCGCAGATCCTGCGCGGCGTCTCGCTGATGATCTGCATGGTGCCGATCAACAACGTGGCGCTCGGGACGCTGCCGCCTGACCGCATCCGCAACGCATCCGGCCTCTTCAACCTGACGCGCAACCTCGGCGGTGCGGTGGGGCTGGCGGTCATCAACACCATCCTCACCCAGCGCACGCAGGAGCACTATCTGCGCCTCTCCGAACATGTGCAGTGGGGCAATCCCGAGGCTCTCGAGCAGCTCAACAACATGGCGGCGAATTTCAACGCCCATGGTCTCGACGGGCCGACGATCGCGATCAAGAAGATGGCCGGCATGGTGCAGCAGCAGGCCTACATCCTCTCCTTCATCGATATCTTCCTGCTGCTGACAGGCCTGTTCGCAACGCTCGTCATCTGCGCGCTGGCAATCCGCAAGCCGCAGGCCGTCGGCGGTGGCGGCGGCGGTCACTGATCAGACGCTGATCGTCCCGCTCATGACGGGCACGCACGCGCCACCGATGCGCACCGTGCCGGCATCGATCTCGACGCAGAGCAGGCTCGGGCGCCCCATGTCGATGCCCTGCGCCACCTCGAAACGGCGCTGGGCGCTGCCTTCCAGCCTGGCGATGAGGGCGCAGGCCGCCGCTGTCGCGCTTCCTGTCGCCGGGTCTTCCGGCAGGCCGTCGAAGGGCGCGAACATGCGCGCGCTGAAATCGACCGCGCCGTCCTCCTCGGACAATTCCCGGCAGTAGAGATAGATCGCGTCGGCATCCTCGGTCGGCAGGATGGCGGAGAAGGCGGCGATGTCCGCCTTGGCGCGCCGCAGGGCGTCGCGTCTTGCGATTTCCACGACGATGAAGCCGAGGCCGACCGAGGCGATGCAGGGCCGATGCGCGCCAAGCGCGATATCCGCCTCATCGAGCGACAGGCAGGCTGCGACACTGGCCGGTGTGAAGTTTCGGCCGACGGTCAGCGGCTGCGGCGCGGTCAGCTGTATCGTGTCCACCTCGCCGTCGATGCGCAGGATTCTCGCCCGCACGAGGCCCGCTGCTTCCTCGAAGATGAATTCCTCCGCCGTCTGCTCGGCCAGCGCCAGCGCATAGGCGGTGCCGACATTGGGATGCCCGGCGAAGGGCACTTCGACCGTTGGCGTGAAGATGCGCACATGGGCCGTGTGGCGTGCATCCTGCGGCCGCAGCACGAAGGTCGTTTCGGAATAGTTGAACTCGCGGGCGACGGCCTGCATTTCCGCGTCCGTCAGGCGGTCCGCATCCAGCACAACGGCAAGCGGATTGCCGCCGAAGCGGCTTCGGGTGAAGACATCCAGCGTGTGATAGGTGAGCTTCATCGTCGGTCTCCGTTGATGCCTTGGTAGCAAGTTCGTTTTCACGCCTCAAGGCGCGCTGTACCTCAGCGTCATCCTGATTCAGAATGTGGTCCTGTCTTCTTTTCATCGGAGCGTCCGCATGCCCTTTCGCCCCACGCGCCGCCACGTTCTCGCTGGAGCCGGTGGTTTCGGCCTGTCGCTTGCCCTGTCACGGCTTGAGGCCCTCGCCCGGTCCGCGACGGACGCGACCTTTCTCTTTTCCTGCGACGTGCATGCCTGCCTCGTCTCGGCCGACAGCCTCAGCCCGAACTGCGCGGCGGAAGGCAAGACGGATGCGGCGCTTCTGCGCCATGTTGCGGCACTGAACGCGGTTGGCGATCTCACCTGGCCGGCGCAGGTCGGCGGAAAGCCCTCGGGCCTTTTCAGTGCAGGTGCGCGCATTGCAGCACCGCTCGGCCTCGTGCTCGGCGGCGACATGACGGACGACGGGGGCGGGCAGGTGAAGGTGCCGGGCGAGGGCCGGCAGCTCCAGCAATTCGCCAGCCGCTACCAGCAGGGAACGGGACCGGATCGCGTGCACTATCCCGTCTATAACGGTCTCGGCAATCACGATCTCGATCAGGACGGCGTGGCGCCGCATATCGACTGGTATCGGCGGGAGCTGCGCGACTATGTCGAGCTGAACCATCGCTCCACCGTATTCTACAAGGCACCCGTGCCGGTGGCGAACTACGATATCGACTCGGACAATTATTCCTGGGATTGGGGTGGCCTGCATCTCGTGCAGCTCCAGCGTTTCGGCGGCGACGACACGAAGGGCGCCATCAGCGGCCTGGCCTGGCTGAAGCAGGACCTCGCCGCCTCCGCTGCCGATGGGCGCCCGGTGGTGCTGTTCCAGCATTACGGCTGGGACCCGTTTTCCACCGAGCACTGGGACCCGGCGGCCAGAACCTTCGATCCGCACGGGGACGGACCCGCCCATTGGTGGACGGACGTCGAGCGCGCAGCACTGCTCGATGCCCTCAAAGGCTACAATGTCGTGGGTATTTTCCACGGTCACGAGCATCCGACGCCGATGATCTACAACAGCGCGGGCTATGACATCTTCAAGCCCGTCGCCGCCTTCCTGGGCGGGTTTGCGCTGGTGCGGGTCACCGATCGCTTCCTGGATGTCGCGCTTGCCCAAGCCGGCGGAAATCCAGGGGAAATCACCTTCACGAACGCCTTCGGCAAACGCCTTTCCGGCTGAGGACGCCGGCCTCGAAAACTGCTGCCGCAAATTTCTGATTTACGTACATCAAAAATTCCTCTAAGGGTCTCGGCACGGAGGAACCATGAGACCCACGGTACATGACATTGCCGCGAAAGCGGGCGTGAGCCTTGCGACCGTCGATCGCGTCCTGAACGATCGGCCGGGTGTTCGCAGCGTCACCAAGGCCAGGGTCGAGGCGGCGATTGTCGCATTGGGTTACGTACGCGATGTCGCAGCGGCAAACCTTGCCAAGAGCCGGATTTATCCTCTCGTCTTCATTCTGCCCGAGGGCGACAATCCCTTCATGCGCGGGCTGGAAGCGGAGATACGCCGCGCCGGCTTGCATTCCGCCGCCGAACGCACGCGCCTTTCCGTCGTCACGGTTCCGGCTTTCGATCCTGCCGCTCTCGCCGCCGCGATCGACGCGGCTGTTGCAGAGGGCGTTGCCGGTATCGCTGCCGTCGCGGTCGATGCTCCCGAGGTTTTTGCGGCGATCGGCCGGGCGCAGGAGGCGGACATTCCCGTCGTTACGCTGGTTTCGGATCTGTCCGGCTCCGGCCGCGATCATTTCATCGGCGTCGACAACATTGCCGCCGGCCGCACCGCGGGCAGTCTGATGGGCCGCTTCCTTGGCAGTCGGCCCGGCCCGGTCGTGGTTCTAGCCGGCTCGATGCGCGTGCGCGACCATGGCGAGCGGCTTGAGGGGTTTCTGTCCGCTATGGCCGCCATGTCGGTCGCGCGCACCATCCTGCCTGTCCTGGAAGGCCAGGACGACCCGGACCTTTCCTTCAGGCTGATGTCCGATTGTCTCGCCGCCGTTCCCGACCTTGCCGGCGTCTACAGCCTCGGCGCCGGCAATCGCGGCCTGCTGAAAGCGCTTGCAAAACGTGGTGTGGACCTTTGCGTGATCGCCCACGAACTTACCACCGAAACCCGCGGCGCGCTCGAAAGCGGCCTCATCGATGCCGTGCTCAACCAGGATGCCGGCCACGAGGTGCGCAGTGCCATCCGCATTCTGCGCGCCAAGGCGGATGGCCTCTCGGTCAACGCGGCGCAGGAGCGTATCCGCCTCGACATCTTCATCAAGGACAACCTGCCGCCGGCCAGCCCGGACGAGGAATAGGAGAGCCACATGTATCTCGGGATCGACCTTGGCACGTCGGGCGTCAAAGCGATGCTCATCGATGCCGGCCAGCGTGTCATCGGCTCGGCGACCGGCAAGGACGTTGCGACCGCGCGACCCCATCCCGGCTGGTCCGAGCAGGACCCGGCGGACTGGATCCGCGCCACGGAGGAGGCCATCGCCGGCCTTCGTGCCGCCCATCCGGCCGAGCTTTCGGCCGTTCGCGGCATCGGCCTTTCCGGCCATATGCATGGCGCGACGCTGCTCGACGCCGACGACAAGGTGCTGCGGCCCTGCATCATGTGGAACGACACGCGCAGCCATCGCGAGGCGGCGGCGCTCGATGCCGATCCACGTTTCCGCAAGATTACCGGCAACATCGTCTTCCCGGGCTTCACCGCGCCGAAACTGGCCTGGGTGAAGAACAACGAGCCGGCGACCTTCGCCAGTGTTCGCTGGGTGCTGTTGCCGAAAGACTACCTGCGCGTTTGGCTGACCGGCGAGCATATGTCGGAAATGTCCGATTCGGCCGGCACTTCCTGGCTCGATACGGGTGCCCGCAAATGGTCCGCCGAGCTTCTTTCCGCCACTGATCTCGAGGAGAGGCAGATGCCGGCGCTGGTGGAGGGCACGGATGCCGCCGGTATTCTTCGCGCGGAGCTTGCAGCCAGATGGGGCCTCGGGGCGGGCGTGGTCGTCGCCGGGGGGGCGGGCGACAATGCCGCTTCGGCCTGTGGCATGGGCACGGTGCGCGAAGGCGCGGCCTTCGTTTCGCTTGGCACCTCGGGCGTGCTCTTCGCCGCCAACGCCAGCTATCTGCCGAACCCGGAAAGCGCCGTGCATGCCTTCTGCCACGCGCTGCCCGCCACCTGGCACCAGATGGGGGTCATCCTTTCGGCAACGGATGCGCTGAACTGGCATTCCCGCGTCACCGGCGCGTCGGCCGCGGACCTCACCGGGGAACTCGGCGAGGCGCTGCAGGCGCCCTCCGGCGTCACCTTCCTGCCCTATCTTTCCGGTGAGCGCACGCCGCACAACGATGCCACCATTCGCGGCGCCTTCCTCGGCCTCGGCCACGAGAGCAGCCGTGTTGTGCTGACGCAGGCCGTGCTGGAAGGCGTGTCCTTCGCCATCCGCGACAGCCTGGAAGCGCTGAAATCAGCCGGCACGAAGCTGTCGCGCGTCACCGCCATCGGCGGCGGTTCGCGCTCGCGCTACTGGCTGAGTTCCATCGCGACCGCGCTTGACCTGCCTGTCGACCTGCCGGCGGACGGCGATTTCGGCGCCGCTTTCGGCGCGGCGCGTCTCGGCCTGATCGCCGCGACCGGCGCTGACCCCGTCGCGGTCTGCACGGCACCCGCGACCGCGGAAACGATCGAACCCGAGACGGCGCTCAGTGCCGCCTATGAGGACGCCTATCAGCGCTATCGCCGGCTCTATCCGGCAATTCGCGCCGCCTACTGACACCAAAACAATCGAAGAGGAGACACCATGGCCACCGGCTTTTTCGGCGATATCGCCAAGATCAAATATGAAGGCACCGACAGCACCAACCCGCTCGCCTTCCGCCACTACAATCCCGACGAGATCGTCGCGGGCAAGCGCATGGAAGATCACCTGCGCTTTGCCGTCGCCTATTGGCACACCTTCGTCTGGCCGGGCGGCGACCCCTTCGGCGGACAGACCTTCGAGCGCCCCTGGTTCGAGGATTCCATGCAGGCCGCCAAGCTGAAGGCCGATGTCGCCTTCGAATTCTTCCAGCTGCTCGGCGTGCCCTTCTACTGCTTCCACGATGCGGATGTCCGCCCCGAGGGCAAGGACTTCGTCGAGAACACGAAGAACCTCAACGAGATCGTCGACTACTTCGCCAGGAAGCAGGCCGATACCGGCGTCAAGCTGCTTTGGGGTACGGCGAACCTCTTCTCCAACCGCCGCTACATGGGCGGTGCCGCGACCAACCCGGATCCGGATGTCTTCGCGTTCGGGGCCGCGACGGTAAAGACCTGCATCGACGCTACGCATCGCCTGGGCGGCGACAATTATGTGCTGTGGGGCGGCCGTGAAGGCTACGAGACCCTGCTCAACACGAATATCGGCCAGGAGCTTGACCAGCTCGGCCGCTTCGTCAACATGGTCGTCGAATACAAGCACAAGATCGGCTTCAAGGGCGCGATCCTCATCGAGCCGAAGCCGCAGGAGCCGACCAAGCACCAGTACGACTACGATGTCGCAACGGTCTTCGGCTTCCTCAAGAAGTACGGGCTGGAAAACGAGGTGAAGGTCAATATCGAGCAGGGCCATGCCATCCTTGCCGGCCATTCCTTCGAGCACGAGCTGGCGCTTGCCAATGCGCTCGGCATCTTCGGCTCCATCGACATGAACCGCAACGACTACCAGTCCGGCTGGGACACCGACCAGTTCCCGAACAACGTGCCGGAAATGGCGCTGGCCTTCTATCAGGTTCTCTCCGGTGGCGGTTTCACCACCGGCGGCACGAACTTCGACGCCAAGCTGCGCCGCCAGTCGATCGATCCGGCGGACCTGCTGATCGGTCACATCGGCGGCATGGATTGCTGCGCCCGCGGCCTGAAGGCGGCGGCGAAGATGATCGAGGACAAGGCGCTGTCCGGCCCGCTCGCCGAGCGTTATGCCGGCTGGCAGTCTCCGGAGGCCCGGAAGGTGCTTTCCGGCGGTTCGTCGCTGGAGGCGCTGGAAGCCTATGTGCTGAAGGACGGCATCAATCCGAAGCCGCGCTCCGGCAAGCAGGAACTCCTGGAAAACGTGATCAACCGCTACGTCTGATCTCTCAGGCTGTCATACCGAAAAAAGAAGGGCGCCCTGTGGCGCCCTTTTGCTTTTTAAAGCTGCTTGACGTTAGGTGAGGTATATTTCCTGTTGTACTGTGACGAAGTGCCTCATGATTGTTTTAATTGGTATGGAATATAATAATAAGGTTCTCTTATCGGATATTTTCGATTCTATTTTGTCCTTCGTCAATTTTGTCTCAAGTATTTCTTCGTTGATTATATTGTTTGTTTACTGTCGGCTGTGAAAAATCACGACATACGGAAGGCCCGACCTGATTCGAAACTTGATGCCGGGTGCCCTTCAACAGCAAAGGAATTGTCGGATGTCGATGCAGGATGCCAAAACGCAACAACTCAACGAACGCCTCCAGTTTGTCGATTTCGATGACGCCCAGCGCGAGGCGCTGAAGAATGCCCTGCCGACGATCTCCGCTTCACTCGACGGCGCGCTCGACACCTTCTACGCCAAGGCCCGCGCGACGCCCGAGACGGCCCGTTTTTTTGCCAACGAGGCCCATATCCAGAGCGCCAAGGGGCGCCAGGTCAAGCATTGGGAAGTGATCGGTTCGGCAACGTTCGACGCGCGCTATGTCGATGCGGTCACCACGATCGGCAAGACCCACGCCCGCCTGGGCCTCGAGCCGCGCTGGTATATCGGCGGCTATGCGCTGATCCTCGAAGCCATCGTCGAAAGCGTCATTTCCAAACATCTCGAAGGTTTCCTCTATCGCAGGAAGGCGGCGGCGATCAGTGGCGAGATCACCGCCATCGTGAAGGCGGCGCTAGTCGACATGGACTATGCGATCTCGGTCTATCTGGAGGCCCTTCAGGAGGAGCGCGAGAAATCGGAAGCCGAGCGGCAGGTCCGTAATGCCGAGCAGGAAGAGGCGCTCGGCGCGCTCGACACCTCGCTCAACCGCCTTGCCGGCGGCGACCTCACGGCCTCCATCGCCCAACCGCTGGCCCCGCAGTTCGAGCGCCTACGCACCAACTTCAATGCCGCCATCGAGAAGCTGGACGATACGCTCGGCGCCATCGTGACGGCGGCGGAGGATGCCGCCGGCAATTCCGGCGAACTGGTCAATGCCACCGACGACATGGCCAGGCGCACTGAACAGCAGGCGGCCTCGCTCGAGGAAACGGCGGCGGCCGTCGAGGAAATCACCACCATTTCGCGCGAGGCGGCCATTCGTGCGGAAGAAGCGCGCCGCGTCGTCGGCAGTGCCACGGAAGAGGCCCAGCGCTCCGGCCAGATCGTCGAGCAGACGGTCGCGGCGATGGGCGCTATCCAGGAATCGTCGGGAAAGATCACGCAGATCATCGGCGTGATCGACCAGATCTCCTTCCAGACCAACCTTCTCGCCTTGAATGCCGGCGTCGAGGCGGCGCGGGCCGGTGAGGCCGGCAAGGGCTTTGCGGTCGTGGCGCAGGAGGTTCGCGAACTGGCGCAGAAGTCCGCGGAAGCGGCGAAGGAGATCAAGACACTGATCGACAAATCCTTCGAGGACGTGCTGCTCGGTGTGTCGCTGGTCAACAAGACCGGCGAAGCGTTGCACCATATCGGCGAGCAGGTCGTGTTTATCAATGCGCATATCGATGCCATCACAAACTCCGCCCGCGAACAGTCGGCAGGTATTTCCGAGATCAACACGGCGGTCGGCAGCATGGACCAGATGACCCAGCAGAACGCTGCGATGGTGGAGGAAACCAATGCGGCGACGCATAATCTGATGCAGATCAGCACGACATTGAAGGGGCTGGTCGACCGGTTCACGGTCTCGGCGGCGCGCATTCAGCGCACGGAGAAACCAGCGCGGCGCCGCTACGGCTAACGGCGTACGAAGCGCCGCGCCGGCGCCGATACCGAATTGCGCACGATCAGGTCCGGCCGAAGCAGGATTTCCGTTTCGGCCGGCTCGTTGTTGGAAAGCAGTTCGAAGAGCAGCGCCATGGCGCTCCTGCCGATGGCGGTGCGCGGCTGGCGGATCGTCGTCAGCGAGGGCGTCATGAAGCTTGCCTGCGGCACATCGTCGAAGCCGGTCACGGAAAAATCGGTCGGGATATCGTAGCCGCGTGCGCCAAGCCCGATCATCACGCCGATAGCGGTCTGATCATTGACGCACATGAAGGCGGTCGGCAGCGTGTCGCGCATGAAGAGTTGTTCGAGCGCAAGGCGGCCGCTCTCGATCGTGCCGTCACCCTCCAGGATGATACGCTCACTGAGCGGCACGCCTGCCGCGTCCATTCCTGCGTCATAACCCTGCCGGCGGCGGCTATAGGCCAGACGGGTGCGCGAATCGCCGATGAAGGCGATCTTGCGGTGGCCTTCGGCGATCAGCAGGTCGACGGCCTTGCGCGCACCCTCGATGTCATCGACGCCGACATAGGGAATGCCGCCATTATAGACCGGCTCGAAGACGCCGACGCTGGGCGGTAGGCGCGCGGTCATGCTCTGGTGGCCGAAGGGCAGGATGCCGGTGAAAAGAATGAGCCCGGCGGCCTGGTTGGAGTTCAGGAACTTCAGATATTCCAGCCCGCGCTGCGGATCGTTCTGCGTATGGCCGATCAGGATGCCGTAGCCATGCGCGCGCGCCTCGTTTTCCAGGCCGACGAGGATGTTGGAAAAGTTCGGGTCACCGATATCGGGGGCCACCACGAGGATCATGTTCGACCGACCGAGGCGCAGGCTGCGCGCCATGGCATTGGTCGTATAGCCGGTGATGGCGATGGCCTGGTTGACCTTCAACCGCGTCGAATTCGCAACCTTCTCCGGTGTGTGGATCGCCCGCGATACGGTCGCGATCGAGACCTGCGCGATACGCGCGACATCCTCGATCGTGGCAGGGCTGGACATTGACAAACGGCTCTCACTCGGCGTTGCAATTCCAGCGTGAAGATATCCGGAACGGCGTGGATCAAACGAATTGCGGGGACACTACACAGACTGGACTGAGGGTCAAACGGCGCTTGATGAAAATTCCTGATATCCAATGATGTAAACCTTTACATACCCAGTGTAAAGGTTTACATCATGCTCAAGCGGTCGAGGAGCCGCAGGGAGGAAATCGATGAATCCGGACGCTGCCGACGGGGCTCCCGTCGTTCTTTCCGCGCGCCGTATCAGCAAGTCGTTCAGCGGCGTGCAGGTCCTGTTCAGCGTCAATTTCGAGCTTCGCGCCGGCGAGATCCATGCGCTCATGGGCGAGAATGGCGCCGGCAAATCGACGCTCGTCAAGATACTCTCGGGTTTCGAACAGCCGACCTCCGGCGAGATCCTGCTGGACGGGCAGCCGGTAAAGCTTCCACCAAACGGCCAGGCCGAGCATCTCGGCATCGTCATCATCCACCAGGAATTCAATCTCGCCGAACACCTGACCGTCACCGAGAGCCTTTTCCTCGGTCGCGAGGTCACGCGTTTAGGCGTGCTGGATCGCAAGTTCATGCGCGCCGAGACGCGCCGCGTGCTCGACCAGCTCGGCTCCCATGTCGACGAGAATGCATTCATCAGTTCGCTCTCCATCGCCGACAAGCAGATGGTCGAGATCGCCAAGGCGATCAGCCGCGATGCGCGCATCATCTTCATGGACGAGCCGACCGCCGTGCTCTCCCGCGAGGAGACCAATTATCTCTTCCGGCAGGTGCGCAAGCTGCGTGAAAAGGGTACCTCCTTCGTCTTCGTCTCGCACAAGCTGGACGAGGTCATGGAGCTGACCGATCGCGTGACGGTGCTGCGCGATGGTCAATGGGTGAAGACCGCCCCCACCAGCATTCTCGATGGCGAGGCCATTGCGCAGCTGATGGTCGGCCGCGAGCTTTCCAGCCTCTATCCCGGCAAGCAGGAGCCGAGCGTCGACGAGGAAGTAACCCTCGCCGTCTCGGGGCTGACGACGCATTATGTGCAGGACGCGAGCTTCGAGGTGCGCAAGGGCGAGATTCTCGGCTTTTCCGGCCTGATCGGTTCGGGTCGTACGGAACTGATGGAAGCGGTCGCGGGCCTGCGTGCGCGGCTTTCGGGTGAGGTGACGGTGCGTGGCGAAAGCGTGGCCGGAGGCGACGTGCATGCGGCCAACCGCGTCGGCATCGCCTACATGACCAAGGACCGCAAGCACAAGGGCCTGCTGCTCAACTCGCGCATGACGGCGAACCTGACGCTGCAATCGCTCGATCAGCATGGCAAATACGGTTATCTCAGCCCGAAGAGCGAGGCGGCAGCCCTTGAGCGCGCCCGCCGCCGCTTCGATATCCGCGTGCGCGACGGACGGGTCGTCGCCGGCCGCATGTCGGGCGGCAACCAGCAGAAACTGCTGCTCGCCAAGGTCATGGAGACCGAGCCCGACGTCATCATCATCGACGAGCCGACGCGCGGCATCGATGTCGGCACCAAGCAGCAGATTTACCATTTCATTTCCGCGCTCGCCCGCGACGGCAAGTCGATCATCGTCGTCTCCTCGGAGATGCCCGAGATCATCGGGCTCTGCACCCGCGTCGCCGTCATGCGCGAAGGGCGGATCGTCGGCATTCTCGAAGGCGAGGAAATCTCCGAACAGGAAATCATGCGCTATTCGGCAGGGTTGAAGAAAAGGACCGCCGCCTGAGGTTTTCCGGGCAGCGATAGAACAACATTTGGGTTGGGGACGAATATGACCGCAAGCGAAGATACGGTTGAAACGAAGACGCGCGGCCGAAGCTGGCGGGATGTCGATCTCAGGGCCGTCGCGCCCTTTGCGGCGCTGGCGCTGTTGCTGATCGTCGGTGCGCTGGTCAATCCGAATTTCATCGGCATCAACAACCTCGCGAACGTCGCGACGCGCAGCGCCTTCATCGCGATCATCGCGGTCGGCGCGACTTTCGTGATTTCATCCGGCGACCTCGACCTGTCGGTCGGCTCGATGGTCGCCTTCGTCGCCTCGATCATGATCATCTTCATGAATTCCGGGGCGATTGCGGATCCGGGCCTGATGCTGGCGGCCGCTATCGTCCTGACGATGGTCATCGGCGGAGCCTGCGGCCTCGCCAACGGCCTGATCACCACCGTCGGCAAGATCGAGCCCTTCATCGCCACGCTCGGCACCATGGGCATCTATCGCGGCCTCACCACCTGGTTGTCACAGGGTGGCGCGATCACGCTGCGCGAGCCGGAACTGCAGGCGCTCTATCGGCCTGCCTATTTCGGCTACATTCTCGGCGTGCCGGTGCCGATCGTCGTCATTCTGGTCGTGACCGCCATTGCGGCCTTCATCCTCTATCGCACGCGCTACGGCCGCCACGTCGTTGCCGTCGGCTCCAATGCGGACGTCGCGCGCTATTCCGGCATCCCGGTCAACCGCGTGCGCACCATCGCCTTCGTCATCCAGGGTCTCTGCGTCGCCATCGCCGTGCTGCTCTATGTGCCGCGCCTCGGCTCGACGTCGGCCACGACCGGCATCCTGTGGGAATTGCAGGCGATCACGGCCGTCGTCGTCGGCGGCACCGCGCTGAAAGGCGGGGCAGGGCGCGTCTGGGGCACGATCTGCGGCGCGTTCATTCTCGAACTGGTGGGCAACATCATGCTGCTCTCCAACTTCATCAGCGAATATCTGATCGGGGCCATCCAGGGCGCGATCATCATCATTGCGATGCTCGTCCAGCGTTCGCTGGTACGGAAATCGTGAGACCAGGCAGGGCCGGCACGCGCAAAGCGGCCGGGCCTGCGGGGACGTAGCCGGGTTCACAGGTCCCCGGTGAGGAACGAAGACCTGCTTTTGGGAGGAAACTCATGCGCAAGAAACTTTTGGGCCTGACCGTTGCGGCGATGGCGCTGATCGCCGGTGCCGTTCATGCGGAAGACAAGAAGGTGACGATCGGCGTCTCGATCCCGGCCGCCGACCACGGCTGGACGTCCGGCGTCGTCTACCACGCCGAGCGCGTCGCCAAGCTCCTCATGGAGCGCAATCCGGGCCTCAACGTCATCGTCAAGACCTCGCCGGATCCGGCAAGCCAGGCGAATGCCGTGCAGGATTTGGAAACGCAGGGCATCGACGCGCTCGTCATCCTGCCGACCGATCCGGATCCGCTGGTCAACGCGATCAAGGAAGTCAAGGGCAAGGGCACCTTCGTCGCGCTCGTCGACCGTGCGCCGAGCACCAACGACAATTCCGTGCGTGACCTCTACGTTGCCGGCAACAACTTCGCACTCGGCCAGACGGCCGGCGAATATATCAAGACCACGACGCCGGACGCTGAAGTCGTCGTTATCAGAGGCATGGCGATCCCGATCGACCAGCAGCGCCAGGACGGTTTCGACAAGGGTATCGAAGGCTCGAACGTCAAGGTTCTCGATCGCCAGTACGGCAACTGGAACCGCGACGATGCCTTCAAGGTCATGCAGGACTATCTGACCAAGTACCAGAAGATCGACGTCGTATGGTGCCAGGACGACGACATGGCTGTCGGCGTTCTCCAGGCCATCGAGCAGGCCGGCCGCAAGGACATCCAGTATGTCATCGCCGGCGCCGGCTCGAAGGACATGATCAAGAAGGTCATGGACGGCGACAAGATGATCCCGGTCGATGTGCTCTATCCGCCGGCAATGGTCGGAACCGCGCTCGAAATGACCGTTGCCAATTTCTACGGCCAGGTCCCGGTTCGCGGCGTCTACACGATCGACGCCACGCTGGTCACGAAGGACAACGCGAAGGACTTCTACTTCCCGGACTCCCCGTTCTGATCTGACAATACCAGAGCCGCCCGGGACATGATGGCCCGGGCGGTTTTTCTTTCCGCTTTTCTTGCGGCTTGTCCGCGATTCCGCATTGCCCGACCCGCCAAAGGCCGATAGCTTTCCACGCGCTGCGGTACGTACCGCAAAAATTTCTGAGACGGGTCGCGAGGATCGGCCCGGTCCATGGGAGGAAGCCGATTATGAAGACGATCAAGGGCCCGGCCCTGTTTCTTGCGCAGTTCGCCGGCGATGCCGCGCCGTTCAACTCCTGGGATTCCATTACCAAATGGGCCGCCGATATCGGCTACAAGGGTGTGCAGGTTCCGAGCTGGGACGCGCGCTTCATCGACCTGAAGAAGGCCGCCTCCTCCAAGACCTATTGCGATGAATTCGCCGGCAAGGCGCGCGAGAATGGCGTCGAGGTCACGGAGCTTTCCACCCACCTGCAGGGCCAGCTCGTAGCCGTGCATCCCGCCTATGACGAAGCCTTCGACGGCTTTGCGGCGCCGGAGGTGCGTGGCAATCCGAAGGCGCGGCAGGAATGGGCCGTCGACCAGGTGAAGATGGCGCTCACGGCCTCAAGGCACCTCGGCATCGACGCGATGGCCAGCTTCTCCGGCGCCCTTGCCTGGCCGTTCGTCTATCCGTGGCCGCAGCGCCCCGCCGGCCTCGTCGAGACCGCTTTCGACGAACTGGCGAAACGCTGGAAGCCGATCCTTGATCACGCGGAGGATTGCGGCGTCGACGTCTGCTACGAGATCCATCCGGGCGAGGATCTGCATGACGGTATCACCTACGAGATGTTCCTGGAGCGCACCGGCAACCATGCCCGCGCCTGCATGCTCTACGACCCCTCGCACTATGTGCTGCAGTGCCTCGATTATCTCGACAATATCGACATCTACAAGGACCGCATCCGCATGTTCCATGTGAAGGATGCCGAGTTCAATCCGACCGGCCGCCAGGGCGTCTACGGCGGCTATCAGGGCTGGGTCAACCGCGCCGGCCGCTTCCGGTCGCTGGGCGACGGCCAGGTCGATTTCGGCGCCGTCTTTTCCAAGATGGCCGCCAACGATTTTGCCGGCTGGGCCGTGGTCGAGTGGGAATGCGCGCTGAAGCATCCGGAAGATGGCGCCCGTGAAGGGGCGGAATTCGTCAAGGCCCATATCATCCGCGTGACGGAAAAAGCCTTCGACGATTTCGCCGATGCCGGAACCGATCAGGCCGCGAACCGGCGTATGCTGGGTCTTTAAGGAGGAACACGGAATGGCAATCGAAGGTAGCGCAAGCGAAACGCGGGAACGCCGCATCCGGCTCGGCATGGTCGGCGGCGGGTCGGGCGCCTTCATCGGCGCGGTGCATCGCATGGCGGCGCGGCTCGATGATCACTATGAACTGGTGGCCGGCGCGCTCTCGTCCTCCCCTGAAAAGGCCGAGCAGTCGGCGCGCGAGCTGGGGCTCGACCCCGCGCGCAGCTATGGCAGCTTCAAGGAGATGGCGATCCGCGAGGCGAAGCTGAAGAACGGCATCGAGGCGGTGGCGATCGTTACGCCCAACCACGTGCATTACGAGGCCGCCAAAGAGTTTCTGAAGCGCGGCATTCATGTCATCTGCGACAAGCCGCTGACATCGACGCTGCCGGATGCCCGCAAGCTGAAGAAGCTTGCGGAGGAAAGCGATGCGCTCTTCGTGCTGACGCACAATTACACCGGCTATCCGATGGTTCGGCAGGCTCGCGAGATGGTCGCCAACGGTGAACTCGGCACCATACGCCTCGTGCAGATGGAATATCCGCAGGACTGGCTGACCGAGGACATCGAGAGCAGCGGCCAGAAGCAGGCCGCCTGGCGTACGGATCCCGCCAAGTCGGGTGCGGGCGGTTCCACCGGCGATATCGGCACGCATGCCTACAATCTCGGCTGCTTCGTGTCGGGCCTGGAGCTGGAAGAGCTTTCGGCCGATCTCGACAGCTTCGTGCCCGGGCGCAAGCTGGATGACAACGCGCATGTCATGATGCGCTTCAAGGAAAGGGACGGTGCTCGCGCCAAAGGCCTGCTGTGGTGCAGCCAGGTGGCGCCCGGCCATGAAAACGGCCTGAAGGTGCGCGTCTATGGCACCAAGGGCGGTCTCGAATGGGTGCAGGCCGATCCGAACTATCTCTGGTACACGCCCTTCGGCGAGCCCAAGCGCCTCATCACCCGAAACGGTGCCGGTTCCGGCGCCGCCGCCGGCCGCATGAGCCGCATTCCCTCCGGTCATCCGGAAGGCTATCTCGAAGGTTTCGCCAATATCTACTCGGAAGCCGCCCGCGCCATCTACGCCAAGCGTAACGGCGCCAAGGCCGATCCGGCGATCGTCTACCCGACGATCGATGACGGGCTGAAGGGCATGCTCTTCGTCGACGCCTGCGTGCAGTCGTCGAAGAGGAACGGGGCCTGGATCAAGGTCTGAGGCCTTTTGAGCATCGGCCGTCGCTGATGTCGGCGGCCGATGTGATTACTCGAAAATGCTGCCGAGACGGAGCACCAGCTTCTTGTCGAAGAGGTGGCCGCGGTCGAACATCCAGTTGAGCGCGTCGCGCGTCGTCCAGGCGCGTTTGTAGGGGCGGGCGCTCGTCAGGGCCTCGAAGACGTCGCAAACGGTGGAAAGCCGAATTTCCTGACCCAGCTGCTCGGCCTTCAGGCCGAGCGGATAGCCGCTGCCGTCGAGCACTTCATGATGGAAGCGGACGATATCGAGCGTCAGCGGCGATATATCGCCAAGTTCCTTCAGCAGCCGGTAGCCAATTTCGGGGTGGCCTCGCATCCGGCTCTTCTCCGCCGCCTCCAGTTGGCCGGCCTTGTTGAGAATGGCGTTCGGGATCATCAGCTTGCCGACATCGTGCAGAAGGCCGGCAACGCCGAGTTCGCGCACCATGGCGTCGTCGTAGTCGAGCGTCCGCGCAAGACGCATCATCAGTGCGCTGACGGCGAGCGAATGCATATAGGTGCCCTCGTCCTTGGACTTCAGGCGCGTGACTTTCAGGAAGACTTCGGGTGCGGCGTCGATGTGATCGCGAATCTCGTCGGCGACAGGCCCGAGCGTCTCGATCTTGAGGTCGCCGGCACGCACGGCTGCAAAGCTGTCGCGCAGCGCGCTGGTGCCTTGCCTGACGGCCTCCTGCGTGCGTTTCTGGTCCTCCGCCGTGACGACGGCATCCGCATCGATATCGATGGTGCTGCGTTGCGGATTGACCAGGGCATAGGCGGCGGATGTCGCGAGAATAGCGCGCACGGTTTCATCGGACTGAACGAGAAAACGCCTGCCGGAGAATTCGGCATTCGAACATTCCAGCGATTCGACGAACATGCCCTTTTTGACGAGATGCTTCGGAATTCTCCGTACCACGTTGGTCTCCATCCCCGCGTATTGGTAGTTTGCAGGAACAAAACCTAACCTTTGTTTAAGCAAGTCCTGTTTTAGTCCGCCTCTTTCGAAAGGCTCTGAAAATGCCGGCGTGGTAGCGAGCCATTGATTTTTGGCTATTCTGCCCTTACTGCAACGTTGCAGTGCCGCTGCGACCCTGCGCTGCCGATATCGAGAGACGTATCATGATCGATTCCAAGACCCTTGCCGGCCGTTTTCCCGGTGATTTCGTGTTCGGTGTGGCAACCGCCGCCTTCCAGATCGAAGGGGCATCGAAACTGGATGGCCGCAAGCCATCGATCTGGGATGCGTTCTCCAACATGCCGGGCAGGGTCCATGGCCGCCACAACGGCGATGTCGCCTGTGATCACTACAACCGCCTGGAAGACGACCTCGATCTCATCCAGTCGCTCGGCGTCGAAGCCTACCGGTTCTCCATCGCCTGGCCGCGCATCATTCCCGAGGGAACGGGAGCGGTGAACGAAAAAGGCCTCGATTTCTACGACCGGCTGGTCGATGGCCTGAAGGCGCGCGGCATCAAGGCCTTCGCGACGCTCTACCACTGGGACCTGCCGCTGATGCTGGCGGGCGATGGCGGTTGGACGGCGCGCCAGACGGCCTATGCCTTCCAGCGCTATGCCAAGACGGTCATCGCCCGGATCGGCGACCGGCTGGATGCGGTGGCGACCTTCAACGAGCCCTGGTGCTCCGTCTGGCTGAGCCATCTCTACGGCATTCACGCGCCCGGCGAACGCAACATGGATGCGGCGCTGCATGCGCTGCATTTCACCAATCTCGCGCATGGTCTCGGTGTTGCCGCCATCCGCTCCGAACAGCCGAATCTCCCCGTCGGCCTCGTGCTGAACGCCCATTCCGTCTATGCCGGCAGCGACAGCGCGGCGGACCGGGATGCCGCTGCCCGTGCCAATGATTTCCACAACGGCGTCTTCTTCGGTCCGGTCTTCAAGGGCGCGTATCCGGAGCGTTTCCTCTCGGCCCTCGGTCACCGCATGCCGGAGATCGAACCGGGCGACATGGAGACGATCGCGCAGCCGCTCGACTGGTGGGGCCTCAATTATTACACGCCCATGCGCGTCGCGGACGATCCGTCCGGCGATGCGGATTTTCCGGCGACGGTACCGGCCCCGCCGGTCGTGGACGTCAAGACGGATATCGGCTGGGAGGTGTTTGCACCGGCACTCGGCGATCTCATCCGCAAGCTCAATGCGGACTATACGCTGCCCGATTGCTACATCACGGAGAATGGCGCCTGCTACAATATGGGCGTGGAAAACGGCGTGGTCGATGACCAGCCGCGCCTCGATTACATTTCCGACCATCTCGGCATCACGGCCGATCTTATCGGCGAAGGGTATCCGATGCGCGGCTACTTCGCCTGGAGCCTGATGGACAATTTCGAATGGGCGGAAGGCTACCGGATGCGCTTCGGTATCGTGCATGTCGACTACGACACGCAGGTGCGCACGGTGAAGAAGAGCGGCCTTTGGTATAGCGAACTCGCCGGCCATTTCCCGAAGGGAAACCACAAGCCGGCCGAATAGGCCGGCATACCAGGATCGCTCGTATTGGCATGAGAGCCGTAAAGGATTCATAACGCTTCTGCCGCATCATCCTTTCCTGGTCGGAGAACCTGATGCGGCGGCTTGCACACCATCTTTCCAGTATGCTCGGCGCCCGGCGGCTCGCAGTCGTTCTTGGCGTGCTCGGCTCGTTCGCGGTCGTCGTCAGTCTCGCGACCGTGCTTGTCATGATGGCATTGGGTTTCCTCGCCAACCGGGCAAACGAACTGGACGAGGAGCGCACGCGCCAGACCGTGTTCGGTGCGCTCTCCTCCATGCGCAGCTCCATCGTCACGACGGCGCGCGATTATTCGGTCTGGGACGATGCGGTTGCTGGCGTCTACGGTACGCCCGACATGCCCTGGCTCATCACCAATTTCGGTCTCGCCACCGAAGGCGGGCCTTTGTTCGACACCGTCTTCCTCGTCGACGAGAAGGGCGGCACGATGCTGGCCTATCGCAACGGCGCGCCCTTCGAGGCGGATGCGCAAAGCTTTGGCGGGGCGGCCTTCGAGACGATGCGCCGGGAGGTGGTGGAAGCGGGTCTCACATCCGGCAAGGAACTCGGCGCGTTCCTTCAGACGCCGAAAGGACCGGCGGTGGCCGCCGTTTCCGCTATCCGGCCGGTTTCCGATGCCGTCAAGGCGCCGGAGAACGGTTTGCGCACGCTTTTCATCCTGCGCCATCTGACGCCCGCCCGCATCTCGAAGATTTCGGACAATTTCCTCGTGTCCGGTCTTCTTCTGACAGATACGGCGCCTGCGAACGGCGATGCCGTTGCGCTCAACGATCCCGACGGCAGGGCGCTCGGCTATCTCTCCTGGACGCCGGAGGCGCCGGGCGACAAGAGCTACGATCAGGTGCGCCCGCTCGTGCTTCTGGCTCTTGCCGGCGTGGTCGTCTTCTTCGCACTGCTGGTCCTGACCGGCGCCATCTTCGCAGTTCGCCTCAAGGCCGATGAGAATACGGCGCGCATGCAGGCCCTGACGGATCGGTTGAGTGGCTTGCGCAACCGCACCGGCCTCTATCTCGGTCTCGACGAGCTGAACGCGCGCGCAGCGATCGAGGCGCGCGATGTCCTGATGCTCTATCTCGATCTCGACGGCTTCAAGGACGTCAACGATTTCTATGGCCACGCCGTCGGCGACCGGCTCATTCGAGGCGTCTCGGCCGGCCTGTCCCGTCTCGTGCCCGAAGATGCCATGCTCGCCCGTATCGGCGGCGACGAGTTCGCCATCGTGTTCCTTGCCGGCTCGGACGGTGCGGAAACCGAACGGCTGACACATGCGCTCCTCGACTTCTTCACCGAGCCTTTCGCCATCGGCGATCGCGTCGCCATCGTCGGTGCCAGCATCGGCATTGCCGTCTCGCATCACGGCGCGGTGGCCGGCGAAGAACTCTTGCGGCGCGCCGACGTCGCCATGTATCGCGCAAAACATGCCGGCCGAGGCCGGGCCATGCACTACGAAACCTTGATGGACGACGACCGCGATGCACGCCGGGAAATGGAAGAGGCGTTGCGGATGGCGGTGGCGCGCGGTGAGATCGATGTCGTCTACCAGCCGATCGTCCGGGCACGCGGGCGCGATATCTGCGGCGTCGAGGCATTGGCCCGCTGGACGCGCGGAACCCAGCCGGTGCCGCCCGACGTCTTCATCCCGCTCGCCGAGGCGACCGGCATCATCGATGCGCTCGGCCCGATGATCCTCAAGCGGGCGTGTGAAGCGGCGCGGCAATGGCCCGATCTCGGCGTCTCGATCAACGTCTCCCCGGCGCAGTTCCGCAATCCCTATTTTCCGGACCAGGCGCTGGCGATCATAGCGGAAGCGGGAATCGAGCCGGCGCGCATCACGCTTGAAATCACCGAGGGCTATTTCATCCAGAATCCCGGCCGGGCGAAACTCGTCATGGACCGGCTGAAGGCGGGTGGCGTGCGCATCGCACTCGACGATTTCGGCGCCGGCTTCTCGTCGATCGGCTATCTCATCCGTTTCGGCTTCGACCGCATGAAGATCGACCGTTCGCTGACCATGGCCGGGCAGCAGTCGATCAAGGGTGGGGCGATGCTGCAGGCGACGGTGGCGCTGGCGGCCTCTTTCGACATGCCCGTCACGGCCGAGGGCGTGGAAACGGCCGAGCAGGCCGCCTTCCTGCATCTGTGTGGCTGCGACCAGTTGCAGGGCTATTTCTATGGTCGGCCGATGAGCGAAAAGGCGATCTGCGACCTCATCGCCCCGCCGGCCGCCACGCAGAGCATCGCCGGCTGATTATTTGCCGAGGTGGCGCTCGCCGCGTTGCTTCGCCAGATCCATCTGCTTCTGCCGCTGGCGAAAGCGCAGGCGATCTTCTTCGCTGCGCGTCGCGTGGCAATGCGAGCAGGATACGCCGGCTTCGTAGAGGGGAGACGTCATCTCCTCCGCCGTCAGCGGGTGGCGGCAGGCGCGGCAAAGCTTGAGCCTGCCTTCCTCCAGGCCGTGCAGCACGGAGACGCGCTCGTCGAAGACGAAGCAGGCGCCCTCCCACAGGCTTTCCTCCGGCGGCACTTCCTCGAGATACTTAAGGATGCCGCCCTTGAGGTGGTAGACCTCCTCGAAACCTTCTTCCTTCATGAAGGCCGTCGCCTTTTCACAGCGGATACCGCCGGTGCAGTACATGGCAATCTTCGGCTTGTTGTGCAGGCCGGTATTGTTGCGCACCCAGTCCGGAAACTCGCGGAAGGTTTTCGTGTTCGGATCGATCGCGCCCTTGAATATGCCGATCGCGGTCTCGTAGTCGTTGCGCGTGTCGATGACGATCGTATCCGGATCCGAGATCAGCGCGTTCCAGTCGGCAGGCGCCACATAGGTGCCCACGGAGCGCGTGGGGTCGATATCCTCGACGCCCATGGTGACGATCTCTTTCTTCAGCCGCACCTTCATGCGCAGGAAGGGCATGTCGGCCGCATGGCTTTCCTTGTGCTCGAGGTCGGCAAATTCCGGCTGGCTGCGCAGGAAGGAAAGCACGCTGCGAATGCCGGCGGCGGGACCGGCGATCGTGCCGTTGATACCCTCATGGGCGAGCAGCAGCGTGCCGCGCACGCCGTTTTCCTCGCACAGTGCCTGCAACGGTGCGCGCAGCTCCGCAAAGCGCGGAACCGAGACGAAATGGTAGAGCGCGGCGACCAGGAAGCCGTCATTTGCTGCGGGTGAGGAAATCTCGTGTGCGATGTCTGTCATGGGGTCGCCACATACAGCTTTCGCGCTTTTCAGGCAATGCGGCGCGAAAGCGCGCCACCCGTTACGCCAGCTGGTGCAGGTGCGCGCCGTCGCTGGTGCCGAGCGCCATCGACTGGTTGGAATACTGGCTCTCGCCCGTTACTTCCCGGCCAACCCAGTTCGGCAGTTCCGGGTCGTCGTGGATCGAGGACAGCTCGACTTCCGCGATCACCAGTCCACGATGGGCGCCGCCATAGACGTCGACCTCCCAGACATAGCCGGCATGCGGCACCTTGTAGCGCACTTTCTCGATGATCGTGCCGACGGCGTGCCGCAGCATGTCGTCAGCCTCGTCGCGGCCGATCTCGACTTCATATTCGTCGCGAACGAGCGCGGTATGGCCGACTTTGATGGTGAGGCGGGCGCGCCCGTCGCCATAGATGCGAACGCGCAGCGACCGATCGTCCTGAGCCACGATATAGGCTTGCCTTATGGCGACGCCTTCGTTTGCGAAGGTGCGCCATCGCTGGCCCGACACCAGGAACTTCCGCTCGATCTCTTTAGCCATAGGCTCGCTTTCGCTGTCTCTGAGATGGGCTTGGGCGAGGGGCAGACTACACGATAAGTGTGTCATGACAAGTCCATGAATCAGGCATAAGGCTCGACAGGACGTCGCAGACGCGGTATTTGCGTCTCAATTCAATCGTTTTAAAAGGTCCGTGCCATGAGCGAGAAGAACGCCAAGCTCCTTTCCGTCCTGAAGCTGCAGCCAGTCGTGCCGGTGCTGGTCATCGACGACGTCAAGACGGCCGTGCCTTTGGCGCGGGCGCTGGTTGCCGGCGGCCTCAAGGCGATCGAAATCACGCTGCGCACGCCGGCAGCGCTCGAAGCGATCCGCGCGGTTGCCAACGAGGTCGAGGGTGCCGTCGCCGGTGCCGGCACGATCCTCAATGCCGCGCAGTTCGAAGCGGCTGTCGAGGCCGGCTCGCAGTTCATCGTCAGCCCCGGCACGACCCAGGAGCTGATCGACGCCGCCGCCGATTCCGAAATCCCGCTGCTGCCCGGCGCTGCCACGGCAAGCGAGGTCATGGGCCTTCGCGAGGAGGGGTACCAGGTGCTCAAGTTCTTCCCGGCCGAACAGGCCGGTGGCGCGGCTTACCTGAAGTCGCTGTCCTCGCCGCTCGCCGGCACGCTGTTTTGCCCGACGGGCGGGATTTCGCTTTCGAATGCCCACGACTACCTCTCGCTGCCGAACGTCGTCTGCGTCGGCGGCTCCTGGGTCGCGCCGAAGGACCTTGTCGCCAAGGGCGATTGGGCCGGCATCGAAAAGCTTGCCGCGGAAGCCGCTGCCCTCAGGGGCTGAACAAGGTTCAATGGATTTGCAAGCGGGCGGCCTTCGGTCGCCCGTTATGCGTTTGTAATTCAGAACGGGCATTCCTATCTTGCCTTGCAGTCGGCCCTAGCGGTGACACGAGAAACGGAGACGCCCCATGTTTGACGCCAAGAAGTTGCTTGACCAGTTCCTCGGTTCACAGGTGCCCGGCGCCGGGGGATCCGTGCGCGACCGCGCCGGCCAGGTCACCCAGCTTGCCAAGGACAATCCGCTAGCCTCTATCGCCATTGCCGGCGTGTTGCTGGGCACGGGCACCGGCCGCCAGGTGGCGGGATCGGCGCTGAAGCTCGGCAGCCTCGCTGCGATCGCCGGCCTCGGTTACCAGGCCTACAAGAATTACAAGGCGGGGCAGGATCCGGTCGAGACGACGCAGGCCGGTACGCCCGAGCTTCTGCCGCCGCCGACGGATTCCGGCTTCCATCCCGAAGCCGTCAGCACGGATTTCGCGCTCATCCTCGTGCGCGCCATGATCGCCGCCTCGCGCGCCGATGGCCATATCGACGATGCCGAGCGTGCCCGCATCATGGACAAGCTCAAGGTTTCCGGCCTCGGCGCCGATGCCGCCCAGTTCCTCGAAGACGAGCTGGCCAATCCGGTCGATCTTGACGCCATCGTTGCCGCGGCCTCGACCGAAGAACAGCGTGTCGAGCTCTACACCGCGTCCCGCCTTGCCATCGAGCCGAAGACGCGCACCGAGCGCGGCTATCTCGATCTGCTCGCCGGTCGCCTCGGTCTGGCCGATGCGCTGGTCGATCACATCGAGGCGACGGTTTCCGCCGCCACGGTCTGAACATTCGGGGAGCGGCCGAACGCCGCTCCTCCCTTTCGGCCGAGCTTTCCACATTGCGTCGCGCCCTGCGCTGTTCTATCCCTTCGGCAAGACCGAAGGAGAATTTGATGCGCGATCTCACGGATTGGAAAGGGTGCCCGCCGCCGGCACCCGTGACGCTCGAAGGCCGTTATGTGCGCCTCGAGCCCTATGATCGTGCAAAACACCTCGAAGCGCTCTGGGATGCCTTCGGCGGTATGCAGATCAATCCGCTGCTGCGCTATTTCACTCAAGCCGATTTCACCGGTATCGAAGGCTTCGACGCCTGGTCCGACGCGGTGGTCAAGTCCGGCTGGGTGCGCGAAGTGATCGTCGACAAGGCCAGCGGCAAGCCGGTCGGCATGGCGCATTACATGCGGCCGGACCCTGCCAACGGCGTCGTCGAAATCGGCGGTATCGCGCATGGCGGCGGCATGTCGCGCTCGCCGCTTTCCACCGAGGCGCAGTATCTGCTGGCCAAGCACATATTCGAAGACCTCGGTTACCGCCGCTACGAGTGGAAGTGCCATAACGGCAACGAACCGAGCAAGCGCACTGCTGCTCGACTCGGCTTCAGCTTCGAGGGTGTCTTCCGCCAGCACATGCTCTCCAAGGGCGAGAACCGCGATACGGCCTGGTTTTCCATTATCGACGGCGAATGGCCTGTCGTGGCCAAGGCCTTCGATGCGTGGCTGTCGCCGGATAATTTCGACGCCGACGGGCAGCAGAAGCGCAAGCTGGAAGACATCCGCGCGGAAATCGCCAAGGCGGACGCGGCATGAGCGAGGATGGCAAGGGAAAGTCGGCGGCGCTGGCGGCGCTCCTCATCCTGCTCGGTACGGGCGTGGTGTTCTATTTCCTGCCGCGCGTGATGATCGCGATCGGGGACTTTTCGCCGTGGCTTGCCGGCCTGTTCGGTGCGTTGATGGTGCTCGGCTTCTTCCTGCTGTTCTGGCTGCGTGCCCGCTACCAGCGCAACCGCGGCAACTAGGCCTGCAGCGAAGCCCCGAGCAGCAATAGCCCCAGGATCATCACCATCAAGGCGCCGCCGATCTCGATGGCGGTGCCGACGCGCGCCGCGGCCGTGCCGTTGCCGGCAAAGCGCACGGCCGCACCCTTGGCCGTGACGGCAAGCGTCGCCAGCGTCGAGACGGTGATGGCGGTGCCGATCGACATGGCGAGCACGGCAAGCACGCCGCCGAAATAGAGGCCGTTGAGGAGCGCGAAGCTCAGCACGATCAGTGCGCCGGAGCAGGGGCGAAGCCCGACGGCGACGATGGCCGACCAGGCCTCCCGAAGCGCAAATCGCTCACCCTTCAGCAGGGACGGATCCGGCGCGTGGGCGTGCCCGCAGGTCGAGCAGATTTCACCGGCGTGGTGATCATGGTGATGGTGGTCATGCGTACCGTGCACCTCGACCGCCTGCGCACCAAGTGCGGAGGCGCGGCGCTCGGCGGGCCGCAACTTCTTGAAGAGCAGCCAGGCCCCGAAAAGGGCGATGAGGGCGTAGCTGCCGGTTTCGAGCGCGCGGGTGGCGTCGGTCATCGACACTGCCGTGCCGCGCAGGAAGAGATAGGCCGCACCGACAAGCAGGATCGCCACGATGCCCTGCAAAATCGAGGAGAGGAAGGAGAGAAGCACGCCGCGCTTCAGCTCCACCTCGTTTGCCAGCATGTAGGAGGAAATCACCGCCTTGCCGTGACCAGGCCCGGCGGCGTGGAAGACGCCGTAGGCGAAGGAGAGGCCGACGAGCGTCGACGCCGCCCACGGATTCTCGCGCATATCCTTCAGCGCGCCGGTCATGAGGCGGTAAAAACCCTGCTGCTGCGCATTGATCCAGCCGAAGAGGCTGCCGAACGTGCCCGTCGTGTTGAAGCCCGGTTCCGCGGAACCGATGCCGAGCGGGGACGCGGCATGGGCAAGACCGGCAGCCGCGACGACGGCGGCGGTCAGCGTGAGGAGCGCAAGCGCGCGGCCGCGGGTCAGCATGTCATCTCCAGGCGGGTCGCGAAGAGTTTCGTCATGTCGGTGCCGGTCGGGTCGTTGAAGAAGGCCTCGGTCAGGCTGTCCTGGTTCTGCGCCAGCACCTCGTCGGCGTCGGGCCGCACGACCGCGCGCTTGCAGGCGGCGAACTTGTCACCGACGGCGACGAGATCGTCGTCCGACGCAAAGTCCATGGACGCATACATGGTGGGGTCGTAGACGCCGAAGGTGAGCGTGCCCTTGAGCGGCATCGCTTCGCCGGGCTTGACGGTGAAGAACATCAGGAGCTGGCCGTCCTTGTAGTCGACATTGATGACGTCGGGCTTGCCAACCTTCACCGCTTTGCCGTCCTCGGTGATCGACGTGTAGTAGCTGAACTCCTCCAGCGATTCGAGCACCGTCTTGCCGACTTCGGCCAGTTCGTCGGGGTCGAGCTGGGCGTTGCTGTTCTTGTCGAAATCCATGACAACGCTGGCGGAGAACATCTCGTCGAAGCGCCAGACATTGCGCAATTCGCTGACCGTGCCGTCCTCGCCGGCAACCACTTCCAGCCGTGCCTCCGCGAAAATATGCGGATGGGCGAGTGCTGCGACCGGGGCGAAAAGGACGGCGCCCGCGGCGAGAAGAGGGAGGAATCGCATGGTTTCAGGCCTCTCGCAGATGCGTGACGGGCGTCGGAATCGTCCGTTGAATGTAACCGAAATGGGTCGGAATTGGGACCTTTTGCCGAGGCGAAACCGCCCCGCAAGTTTGCTGGACCTGCCTCAGGCCTCGATGCCCGGATGGCGGCGGAACCAGTTGTGCAGGAAATCGACGAAGGTCCGCACCTTGGCGGGCAGGTAACGGCGGTGCGGATAGATCGCATAGATGCCGCGGTCGGTGGGAAGATAGTCCTCGAGGATAGAGACGATGCGTCCGGAATCGAGGCATGAACGGGCGATGAAAGCCGGCACCTGCGCAACGCCGAGACTGCTGGCCGCTGCCCGCACGGCGGCTGTCGGGCTGTTCACCTCGATATGGCCGCTGACCGGAACGGAAAAACCGCCGCCCTTCTCGTCGATGAAGCGCCAGTTGCTGTGCGACTTGCCGTTGGTATCGATGATGCAGGGCAGGCGCGCGAGATCGCTCGGGTGATTGATCGGGCCGACCCGATCGAGGAATTCCTGGCTGACACACATCTTCAGGTAAAAGTCGCCGATCTTGCGGGCGATGAGTGCCGAATCCTCAAGCCGCGTGATGCGCACGGCGACGTCGAACCCCTCCTCGACGAGGTCCACGAAACGGTCGTCGGAGACGATTTCCAGCGACAGTTCCGGATGTTCCTTGCCGAAGTCGATGAGCGACTGGCCGATATCGGCATCCACGAAGGTGCGCGGGGCTGAAACCTTCAGCTTGCCGCGCAGGTCCGTGTTCTTCTCACGCACGAGATCGGCGAGGTTGTCGATCTCTTTCAGGATGTCGGAAGCGGTGCGGTAATAGGTGTGGCCGGCTTCGGTCATCGAGAACTGGCGGGTGGTGCGGTTGAGCAGCAGCGCGCCGAGCTCGTCCTCCAACTCGCGCACATATTTGGAAAGCAGCGCCTTCGACCGCCCCGTCTTGCGTGAGGCGGCAGAAAAACCCTCGGCGTCGACGACGTCGATGAAGGCCCGGATTCGGGTCAATGTATCCATGTGTCCCCACTCGAATGTTGCGCAGCAAAGGCCTGTTTTCAGGGTTGCGGTGCCTGTCCGGCGTCTCAGTGGCCGGGCGTAGAAAAGGAATGCGACGAAAACCAGTTCCGCGAATGTCGTGGCTTGGAGAATATTTTCAATAGGACCCCGCAAAAAACCTCTTGATTACGACAGCGATTCTTCTTATCTCCCCCTTGCCCAAAGTCGCACGTGCCTGTGGGTGTCCGCCGACCCTCGATTTGGTGAGGAATTCGGTAAGGTACCTGGAATTAACCCCTCCAGTCGTTTCTCCGGCCAACCGGAAGAGCGAGGACATCTTGAAGCAACGACGGTGCGGGCCTTTCTGGTGTCTGCCGGCTTTCCAACAGCCGGGGTTACTGAAGAGGCACACCTTCATTGCCGGACGTGCGGTCGGGTTCTCCCGCCAATCCATGGCAGACAAAGCGAATTGAAGCCTAGGCAGGCTTCGGTTCACCGTTCGCGCATGATGCGCATGCTTGGTTCCGGGGTCTCCACCGGCTGGTTCCAGAGCGTGCTCGCATTCTGCCCTTTGTCCTCTGGGATTTTTCCCGGAGCAACCTGGATATGGGGAATACCGAGATGGCTTCTGCACGTATTATCGACTTTCTGAACACCCGACGTCCCGACGGTCCGTGCCTCGTGGTCGACCTCGATGTCGTGCGCGACAATTTCAAGGCGTTCCGCCACGCGCTGCCCGACAGCTCGATCTACTATGCCGTCAAGGCAAACCCGGCGCCGGAAGTCCTGCGCCTGCTCGCCTCGATGGGCTCCAACTTCGATTGCGCGTCCGTCGCCGAAATCGAAATGGCGCTCGATGCCGGTGCCACCCCGAGCCGTATCTCCTTCGGCAACACGATCAAGAAGGAACGCGACGTCGCCAAGGCGCATGCGCTCGGCGTTTCGCTCTTCGCCGTCGACAGCCATGAGGAAGTCGAGAAGATCGGCCGTGCCGCTCCGGGTGCTCGCGTGTTCTGCCGCGTCCTGACCGATGGCGAAGGTGCCGAATGGCCGCTGTCGCGCAAGTTCGGTTGCGTGCCGCAGATGGCCGTCGACGTGCTCGTCTACGCCCACCAGAACGGCCTCGTCTCCTACGGTGTGTCGTTCCATGTCGGCTCGCAGATGACGAAGCTCGACGCCTGGGATGCGGCCCTTGCCGATGCCAAGCGCGTCTTCGTGCAGCTTGCCAAGCAGGGCATCGAGCTCAAGATGGTCAACATGGGCGGCGGCTTCCCGACGAAGTACCTGCGCGACGTTCCGTCGGCTGAAGCCTATGGCAAGGCGATCTTCGGTGCGCTGAAGAAGCACTTCGGCAACCAGATCCCGGAAACCATCATCGAGCCGGGCCGCGGCATGGTCGGCAATGCGGGTGTGATCAAGGCGGAAGTCGTTCTCGTCTCGAAGAAGTCTGATAATGACAACCACCGCTGGGTCTTCCTCGACATCGGCAAGTTCGGCGGTCTCGCCGAAACCATGGACGAGGCGATCCGCTACCCGATCCGCACCGCGCGCGATCAGGACGAGATGGAGCCCTGCGTGCTTGCCGGCCCGACCTGCGATTCGGCCGACGTGATGTACGAGAAGAACATGTATCCGCTGCCGATCACCCTTTCGATCGGCGACGAGGTTCTGATCGAGGGCACCGGCGCCTACACGACGACCTACTCGGCCGTCGCCTTCAACGGCTTCGAGCCGCTCAAGGCCTACGTCATCTAAGCCTATTGGTGCTCCCGTTACGAACGGGAGCACCAAATTCACAATCAGTTTTGGATACCGTTTGAATCGGTTTTGAGCACGGGAGGCCCAGAGATGGCCACTGTTCTTGATTCTGTCCGCGCGTTCTTCGCGCATGCCGCCTTCACTATCGACCAGGAAAATGCCGGCGACGTCGTGGCGCGCGAGCGTCTGCTCGACCGCGTCATGGGTGAGGCGCGCTTCCGCAAGTCGTCCGAAAAGATCCGCCGTAGCCGTCTGCCGGCCGAAGGCCTTGCCCTCGTCGCGCGCGATCCGGATGGCCATGTCATTGGTACGGTCCGTCTTTGGAACGTCGAAGCCGGCGTCGATGCCGACGGCAATGCGGTATCCGCCCTTCTTCTCGGCCCGCTCGCCGTCGATTGCGAGCATGAAGGCAAGGGTATCGGTGGTGCGCTGATGCGGGCGGCCCTTACCGAGGCGCGGGATCGTGGTCACGGCGCGGTGCTGCTCGTCGGTGATCCCGAATACTATGAGCGCTTCGGCTTCTTCGCTGACAAGGCGCAGCATCTCGTCATGCCCGGCCCATTCGAGCGCCGCCGCTTCCTGGCGCTGGAGCTGAAGGATGGCTGGCTTTCCGGCGCGGCCGGCGTACTTGTCGCAAGCGGCCGTCGCCTGGCGCCGGACCTGCGCAAGGCCGCCTGAAACTCGGCATCGAGCCACCCTTCATTCTTGATGCTTGTCATTGTTTTAATTAGGCAATCGTCAATGTTTGCGCATATTTCGGGGAGGCCGGAACTTTGCCCGGCCTCTTTTTGATTCATCTCAAACGGTCCCTCGCCGTGCCGCTCCATAGTCGCCCCGCAAACACGAGTCGTGGCGATGGAGAGATGGCATGAAGAATAGTGGCGTGATGCTTGGCGCGTTTGTCTTGGGTCTGGCGACCTTTGGCAATTCGGCGCTCGCGGCGGATCTTGAAGAGCGTATGGCGCCACCGGAGGCGACGGTGGACTTCGCCGCGCAAAGCCCGTGGCAGGTTCGCGTGCGTGGTCTCGGCGTCATCACCAGCGACAAGGGGTTCGTTGACGGTATCGCCGGCTCCGGCCTGTCCTATTCGGATACGGTGGTGCCCGAGCTCGACATTTCCTATTTCTTCACCGACAACATCGCGGCCGAACTCATTCTGGGCACGACCTATGCGAATATCGCGGGGGACGGGTCGATCGCCGGTCTCGGCAAGGTGGGCAAGACCTGGCTTCTGCCGCCGACGGTGACGTTGCAATACCATTTCACCGACTTCGGCGCCTTCAAGCCTTATGTCGGCGCGGGCCTGAACTACACGCTGTTCTACAACCAGTCCGGCTCCGGCGCCTTCACCAATCTCGACGTGAAGAATACGTTCGGTGCTGCCCTGCAGGTCGGCTTCGACTACATGCTGGACAAACACTGGGGCGTGAACTTCGACGTGAAGAAACTCTTCCTCGAACCGGACTGGAAGGTCGATTTTAACGGCGCGCCGCTGACGGGCAAGGCGAAGCTCAATCCCTGGCTGGTGGGCGCCGGCGTCACCTATCGCTTCTGAGCGAACGCCAAGCCCGCTCCGCAAGGGGCGGGCTTCAGCTTGCGGCCCGGCGATAGAAGGCAAGCGAACCCGCAAGCGCCAGAAGAGCGCCGCCGCAGACCCGGTCGAGCCAGACGGCGCCCGACGTCTTCAGGACGCGCACCGCCTGCGTGCCGAGCGCGGCGTAACCGAACATCACGACGAAATCGATGGCCGCAAAGACCAGGGCGAGCAGCAGGTACTGTTTTGCCTGTGGGGCTGCGGGATCGATGAACTGGGGCAGGAAGGCCGAGAAAAAGAGATAGCCCTTTGGGTTGGTGACAGCGACAAGGAGGCTCTTGGCGAAGATCGTCCGCGCCGCGCCGACACTTGGACGGCCATCGTCGAGCGCCTTGCCGAGCGAGCCGGTGGAGCGCAGCATCTGCACGCCCAAAAAGGCGAGATAGGCGGCACCCAGCCATTTGACCACGGAGAACCAGAATTCGGAGGCGGCCAGAAGCGCGCCGAGCCCGAGTGCGACGGCGCCGATCAACACGAAATCCGAGAGCACGGCGCCGACCATTCCGGGAAGCGCGCGTCGGATGCCGTAGCGCGAACCATTGGTAAGCGCGAGAAGCACGGTGGGGCCTGGCGTGGCGATGCCGATGAAGGCGACGGCGGCGAAGGCGATGAGGGTGACAGATGTCATGACGGTTCCTCCCAGGCACTTGCTCCCATGCTTGCGGCGGCCATGCAAGGGTGGGATTTGACGAAAGGCCGGCGAGGGCCTATATGCGGGGCAGGGTGAGAGCCCCCGCCGTCCGCGAGCGCAAGCTTTGGTGAAGTCTCTCGTTTTAGAAATCGGTCTTCCAGCTTTTGGCATGCGAACCGGTGGCAATGCGGGCTCCCTCCGAAATGACACATGCAACGACTGGAGTCCCGACATGCGTCCGATATCGACGCCCCTACCATCCCTTGATGCCCTGAAAGACCAGGCGAAGCGTCTGCGAGCGCGTTTTGCCGCCGACGGCGAAGCGATTTCCCATTCGCGTGCGCTGGAGCTGATTGCAGCCCAATATGGCTATCGCGACTGGAACACGCTGCATGCAGCCGCCGGCAACCGGCCGCCGTTCAATCCGTGGATGCTCGGCTCGCGCGTGCGCGGCCACTATCTCGGCCAGCCCTTCGACGCGCAGGTGCTCGGCGTGCAGGCCCTGACGAGCCAGCCCGGCCGCTACCGCATGACCCTGCATTTCGACGAACCGGTGGACGTGGTGACCTTCGACAGCTTCTCCGCCTTCCGCCAGCGTGTGAACTGCACCGTCGACGAGACGGGGCGCACCGCGGACAAGACCTCGGACGGGCGGCCGCATCTGGAACTGGAGTGGTGAGCTTTCAGAACGAGCCCACCACCCTTGCCGCAAGGCCGTCGACTTCAAAGTCGGCGGCCTTGTCGCTTTCGCGGCGCAGGAGATGGCTGTATTCCAGCGCCAGCGCTGCACCCTTGGCGAGCGTGTAGCTCAGTGTCGCCGTCGCGGTTTTCGTGCGCGTGCGGTAGTCGTAATAGAGCCAGTCGCTATAGGCCTGCTCGTAGGCGAGCGTGAGCTTCAGCCTCTCTGTCAGCGCCTTTTCAAGCGAAAGGCCGATCGTGCGCACGTCCTCGCCGAGTGGATCGTCGATGTCGGCGAGCTGGATGTCGCGCCCGATCTTTGCCTTGAGCAGGGTGTCCTGCAACAGCTGCCAGCCGGCCTCGCCTTTCAGGAAAGGCCTAAGGCGCTGCACGCTTTTACCGAGATGCGGGCTTGCGACACCCACCACACCCGCCTCGGCGAGCAGTGTGAGTTTTCCAAAGACGCGACCATAGGCGAGCGAACCGCGCAGGGTTTCGGCGGGAAAACGGCCGAAGGCACGCTGCTCGCCTCTATCTATATGGTTTGTGCGGTATTGCAGCGTGGCGCCCGCCTCGCCGCCGAAGAGGGGGCGGATGTGGCCGGCCGTCAGGTCGTAGAGCCGGTTGCCGGCTTCGAGCTGCGTGGGCCGAAGGCCCGCCAGCGTGAAATGCGCCTTGCCGCGGTTCAGGCTGGAAAGCGAGGCCGTGAGGTGGCTTTTGCCGCCATGATGGGTGACGGTGACGCCGATGCTGCCCGCGGCCGCGATATCGGCCTTGCGGTAGCCGATCAGCAGACCCGGCAGGGTCAGAAAGATATCGCCGGAGCGGCGGTGCTCGATGCCGCCCTTGAGGGTCAGTTTGATGGCGTCGCCGATATCCCTGATATAGCCGAGTTCGATCCCGGCGGTGCGCTGGTCGGCGAAGTGGTATCGCGCGACGCGCTGCACGCTCGCCGCCAGTCCATAGGCGAGTTGCGAGTCCTCCAGCGCAAGCGATCCGCGCAACGCGACCTTGGCCTCGCCGAAAGTGGTGGATAGCGTGGTCGGATCCTTGAAAATATTCGAGCTCCAGCCGCCGCCGATGCTGTAATCGATGGTTGTGTCGGCAAGTGCGGAGTTGTGCTGGGCCAGCAGAAATGCGGTACAGACAAGGCCATGAAGAAAACGCATCGCAAACCGCTCTCGTCCTTTAATGGAACGAAATTCTACGGTTGCATGGTTAAAAATTCCCCCAATGGTTGATTTTCAATCATATTTTGCAAATACATATACTTATGATTGTGGCCGGTTAGGGTTGATTAAACCTGTCTCTGTTATGGTTAACTCTTTGCTATGACTGGCAAATCCGGTTGAGTAAATCATGTCTTATATTACCTTCGATTGTGCATCAATGAGGTGCGCAACCGAAGGAGAGAGATCATGAACAAGACCCGCATCATCGCAATCGCAGCCGTCATTGCTCTCGCCGGTGCCGGCCAGGCATCCGCCGGGGGCCTGCTCGGCCTCGGCATTCTCGGCAACAAGACCGGCAGCATCGTCATCGCTCCGAGTGTCGGCGTCGGCGATATCCTCACCGACAACGATGGCAATACCATCCTGAACGGTGTTCTCAACAACAACCTGAATGGCACTCTGTCGGGCGTGCTCAACGGCAACGCTCTCGGCATCCTCAACGGCGGCAGCAAGAAGCGCAATCACTGACCGCACCATCCCCGCCCTTGCGGTCGGTGGGCCCGGGAGAGCGCCGCTCTTCCGGGCTTATTCCAGGTTCAGCTGCCAGGAGATGCCGAAACGATCCTGAACCCAGGTGAAGAGGCGGCTGAAACCGTAGTTGTCGACCGGCATGAGGTCCTTGCCCTCGGCGCCGAGCGCCGCGTGCAGTTCACGCAAGCGGGTTTCCGATTCGCATTCGACGAAGAAGGAGAAGGACGGGGTGAAGGTGAAGGCATGTGCAGCAGGGCTGTCGATACACATTACCGATTGGCGGCCGAGGCTGAAGCGAGCCCGGAAGACCGAACCCTCCCTGCCGGCCTCGCCCGGCCCGTAGCGCTGGATCTCCGCGATACGGCTGTCCGGGAAAAGGCCGGTATAGAAGGTCATCGCCGCCTCGGCGCGACCTTCGAACATCAGGAATGGTGTGATCGATGAAACCATGTCTGCCTCCTCTTTCGAGGCGGCATTATCCGGCGATGTCGATCACGCCGCAATCGCCGGCTTCGCTGGCAAAGGCGATGAGCTTGCCGCTCTTGCTCCAGGCCATAGAGGTGACGGCGCCCTTGCCGGGGCGGCGCAGCAACACTTCGCGGCTGTCGGCAAAACGGGCGGCAAGCACCATGCCGTCGGAATAGCCGATGGCGACGACCTCCTCGGCCGGATGGCAGGCAACGGCCGTGACCATCACGTCGGCGCGGGTGCCGAGTTCCAGCGGCGGCTTGCCCATCGGACCGTCCTTGGCCGAGAAGGGCCAGACGATGGCGGCCGGCGCGCCCGACGAGGCGAGCCACTTGCCCTTGGTGGACCAGGACAGCGATTTCACCTTGGCCGGGTAGCCGGTCATGCGCATGTGGCGCGTGTCGGCACCGGGCTTGGTGTCGAGCTTCCAGCCATGCAGGGCGTTTTCCTGCATGCTGGTCACGACGAAGCGGCCGTCCGGCGAGAAGGTGACGCCGTTATGGGCGCCCTTCCATTCGAGATCGACCGGCTGGCCGGCCATCGCCACCCAATGCAGCGAGACGCCGTTGTAGCGCGCGATGGCGAGGCGCAAGCCTTTCGGCGCGAAGGCGATGCCCTCGACCGACCGGCTTTCCGCGAATTCCTTGATCGTTCCGTCGGCCAGCCGCACACGCGCTGTGCGTCCTTCCGCGAAGCCGACCGCGCCCTGCGGTCCGGGTGCGACGATGGATATCCACTTGCGGGGCA
This sequence comes from Shinella sp. CPCC 101442, assembly GCF_024704725.1. Taxonomy (GTDB): domain Bacteria; phylum Pseudomonadota; class Alphaproteobacteria; order Rhizobiales; family Rhizobiaceae; genus Shinella. The sequence goes on from NZ_JALIQS010000009.1 coordinate 138,489, forward strand.
CCTCGGCAACCAGCGTCACGCTGCCATCGGCGGCGATGCGCTGCACCTTGCCATCCTCGCCGCCAGATATCAGCGTGTCGCTCGCTTCGTCGCGTATGCAGGTCAGCAGGCCGTCATGCGCCTCGGTGACCTTCTGGCCATGGTCGAGGCGATGAACGGTGCCGGAGGCGGAGGCGAAGAACGGCACGTCGCCGAGAAAGGCGGCCGCGACGACGTGGCCGTCGAGATCAAGAGGAGCGACTGTCGGCATCAGTGATTGTCTTTCCCGCGCATGACGTTGCCCGAAGACCGCTGCACATTTTTCGGCGTCATGCTTTCTGCGCCTCGCAAGCCTTGAACGAGCGTTCGATCTTCTCGCGATCCAGATCGCGGCCGATGAAGACGAGGCGGCTTTCGCGCTTCTCGCCGTCCTTCCAGGCGCGCTGGTGGTCGCCTTCGACGATCATGTGCACGCCCTGCACGACATAACGCTCGTCGTCGCCGGCAAACGCGATGATGCCCTTCAGGCGCAGGATATTCGGGCCTTCCGTCTGGGTGATCTTCTGGATCCAGGGGAAGAAGCGGTCCGGGTTCATTTCGCCACCGCGCAGCGAGATCGACTGCACCGTCACATCGTGGATCGGCGAGACGCCGTGATCGTGATCATGGTGGTGATCGTGGTCGTGGTCGTGGTGATGGTCGTGATCATGGTGGTGGTGATCATGATCGTGGCCATGATGATGGTGGTCGTGGCCGCAATCGGGGCCGCAGACATGGTCTTCGTGATCGTGGTCGAGGAAATGCGGATCGTTTTCGAGCGCCCGTTCCAGGTTGAACGCACCCTGGTCCAGAACCTTGGTGAGGTCGATTTCCGAGCGGGTCGTGCGATGAATGCGGGCGGAGGGGTTGATCACGCGCACCGTCGCTTCAATTCTCGCCAGTTCTTCGGGGCTGACGAGGTCGGTCTTGTTGATCAGCACGACGTCGGCAAAGGCGATCTGGTCCTCGGCCTCGCGGCTGTCCTTCAGGCGTAGCGGCAGGTGCTTGGCATCGACGAGGGCAACGATGGCGTCAAGTTCGGTCTTCTGGCGCACGTCGTCGTCCATGAAGAAGGTCTGGGCGACCGGAACCGGATCGGCAAGACCCGTCGTCTCGACGATGATGGCGTCGAAGCGGCCGGGGCGGCGCATCAGGCCTTCTACCACGCGGATCAGGTCGCCGCGCACGGTGCAGCAGATGCAGCCATTGTTCATCTCGTAGATTTCTTCGTCCGACTCGACGATCAGGTCGTTGTCGATGCCGATCTCGCCGAACTCGTTGACGATGACGGCGTATTTCTTGCCGTGGTTGCCGGTGAGGATGCGGTTCAGCAATGTCGTCTTGCCGGCACCGAGATAGCCGGTGAGCACGGTGACGGGAATGGGTTTTTGGACAGCTGTTTCGGTCATGGGAACCTCGAGCAAGGACGGGGACGCCGGGAAGCGTCCGGTTGGGTCTGATATAGGAGATCGGATGGGCCAGCGCAAATACCGGATGTGGCTATAAAAGCGTGTCGGCGTCGAAGGCGGCGACATCCTCCAGCAGGCCGACGAGGCTATGCAGTGCGTGGGCGATGAGCTGCTCGCCCTTTTCGGCGGTCGCCGCGCTCGCGTCGCCCGCCACGCCCTTCGGATTGAGGTCGGACATTTTCCAGCCGAAGGCATGGGGGCCGTAGGCGCGCAGATGTGCGAAACGGGCGGCAAACTCGGCCTGGCGTGAGCCGAAACGCTCGGCCTTTGCCATGTCGACACGCTCCGGGTGGAGCGCGAGCATGACGGAGGTTTCGATGTCGCCGCCGTGGATATCGATCGCCTTGTCCTCAGGGGAGATCCAGCCGTCCGGCTGGCCGAACCGGGTCCAGGCGGTGGCGACGGCAAGCATGCCGAAGCGCACGCGCGCCTCCGTCGCCACGATGGTCATCAGGGGCGAATTGCCGCCATGGGCGTTGAGCAGCACGAGCTTGCGGATGCCGAAACGGTTAAGGTCTTCCGCGATCAGCAGCCAGCGTTCGATGGCCTCGCCATAAGCCAGCGAGCGGGTGCCTGGCACGTCGAGATGCTCAGGGGAATAGCCGATGGGTTCTGCGGGGAGGATTGTGACGGGCAGGTGCGCCGGCAGCACGGCGACCAGTCTCTCGGCAATGCCCGCGGCGATCAGCGTGTCAGTATCGAGCGGCAGGTGCGGCCCGTGACCCTCGTGGGCGCCGAGCGGCAGCACCGCGATCCAGTCCGCGCGGTCTTCCGGCGTCAGCATCGGGTCGTTTTCCGTCCATCGCCGCTTGGGCTGCGCTTGGGAATGCGCCCCGGAATGCGCCATGTCGATCCTCCCTTGCCGCAAGCCTTCATCCTCTGTCATACAGAGCCGGGCCCGTGATGCAAGGGCGGCAACGGGCGGTGCAGGAGGCGATGGATGGGCAAGAAGCACAAGGACGGCAAGGACGGAAAGAAGGGCAAGAAGAAGAAATCGCACGAGGATGTTTCCGGTGCGGGTCTTGCCGCCGCCGTTGTCAATGCCGCCCGGTCCATGCGCACCGTGCTCTCGCGCAACCTACTCGCCACCGGCCTCTATGCCGGCCAGGATGGCGTGCTTCTCGCACTTTCGGAGGAGGGCGGACTGACGGCGGGCACTCTCGCCAGCCGCCTCGGCGTCAAGGCGCCGACCATGACGCGCACCATCGGACGGCTGGAGGCGCAGGGTTTCGTCGAACGCCGGCCCGACGAGACGGACGGGCGGCTGACGGTCGTGCATCTGACCGACGCGGGCAGGGCCTCCATCGAGCATATTTCAGAAGCCGGCCGACTCAGCGAACGGCAGGCGGCCGAGGGGCTGAGCGAGAAGGACGTGCGCCACCTCCTCAAGCTGCTTCGCGTCATGGACGAGAATCTCCATGCTTCGGCGCCCGAAGCGCCTGATAATGGCGCAAAACCTGTTGCCGACGACATTTAAACTGTTTAAATAAACTGTTTTAAACGGTCGTTGCTGCGGGAGGGTTCGTGGCGCAGAAAATCAAGCTTTCCACCATCGCGGAGACGCTCGGTGTCTCCACGGCGACGGTATCGCTTGCGCTGAGGGACAGTCCTCTTGTCGCAGCCGCGACGCGGGATCGGATCAAGGAACAGGCGCGGGCGCTCGGCTATATCTACAATCGCCGGGCCGCCAGCCTGCGCACCTCCCGCTCGGGCATCATCGGCGTCGTCGTGCACGACATCATGAACCCGTTCTATGCGGAAATCCTGAAGTCCATCGAGAGCGAACTCGACCGTGACCGGCAGACCTTCATCCTGTCCAACCACTACGACTCCGTCGAAAAACAGCGCAACTTCATCGAGACGCTGCTGCAGCTCGGCGGCGACGGCGTCATCATGTCGCCCGCCATCGGCACGCCACCGGAGGATATCCAGCTTGCCGAGGACAACGGCATGCCGGCGATCCTGATCGCGCGTTCCATCGACGGGCTGGACGTGCCGATCTTCCGCGGCGACGACAGCTACGGCATTTCACTCGCGACCAACCACCTGATCGGCCTGGGGCATCGCACCATCGCCATGGTGGGCGGTACGGACCAGACATCGACGGGCCGAGACCGTTATCAGGGTTATGTCAACGCGCTGCGCAAGGCCAATATCGAGGTCGATCCAAGCCTGCGCATTCCCGGCCCGCGCACCAAGCAGGGCGGTTTCGAGGCGGCGGTGCATTTCCTGTCGCTGCCGCAGAAGCCGACGGCCGCCGTCTGCTGGAACGATCTCGTCGCCATCGGCCTGATGAACGGCATCGCCCGCGCCGGCCTCGTGCCGGGCCGCGACGTGTCCGTCACCGGCTATGACGACCTCGAGGAGGCGGCGATTGCGACACCGGCGCTCACCACGGTCTGGAACGGCCAGTCGGAAGTGGGCCGTAACGCGGCCCGCGCGCTGCTCGACAAGCTCTCGGGCAGTCACGAGCCTGACGGCATTCATCTCATCAAGCCGGAAATGCGCATCCGGCAATCCACCGGACCGCTGAAGCCGCATCCCGAAGGCTGAGGTCATCAAGACCAGCGAGGTTTCCCATGTCGGCCAAAACACGCATTCTCGTGCCCGGGTTCATCCGTGAGCGGGTGCTGGAGCGGCTGAAGGAGCAGTTCGATGTCGTGCGGATCGAGCGGGCCGATCCGGCGCTGATCGCCCGCTCGGAGGCGGCGGGCATTTCCGGCGCTGCCGTGTCCGGGCGCTTCGATGCGGCGCTGATCGAACACCTTCCGGCCCTGGAAATCATCGCGAGCTTTGGCGTCGGCTATGATGGTGTCGACGTCTCCGCCGCCGCCGCGCACGGGATCGCCGTCACCAACACGCCCGATGTCCTGAACGACGAGGTGGCCGATACCGCCATCGGCCTGCTGCTCAACACGGTGCGCCGCTTGCCCCAGGCCGAGGCGTGGCTGAGGGAAGGGCGCTGGGTCCGCGAGGGCGCTTTCCCGCTGACGCCGCTCAGCCTGCGCGGACGCAAGGCGGGCATCTATGGTCTCGGCCGCATCGGCCTTGCGATTGCCGAGCGGCTGAAGGGTTTTGGCATCGAGATCGCCTATCACACACGCCGGCCGCGTACCGACGTGCCCTATGCCTATCATCCCTCGCTGACCGAACTGGCCGAGGCAGTCGATACGCTGATCGCCATCGTGCCGAAGACAACGGAGACCCATCGCACCATCGATGCGGCCGTGTTGCGTGCGCTTGGACCCAACGGCGTGCTGATCAATGTCGGGCGTGGCTGGACGGTCGACGAGGAGGCGCTTGCTGTGGCTTTGAAGGATGGTGTCATCGCCGCTGCCGGCCTCGATGTCTTCTACGACGAGCCGCATGTGCCGCAGGCGCTGCTCGATCTGCCGAATGTCTCGCTTTTGCCGCATGTCGCCTCGGCATCCGTCGCGACGCGCGATGCGATGGCCGATCTCGTGGCGGACAATCTTCACGCCTGGTTCGATACGGGCGTCGCGCTGACGCCGGTGCCGGAGACACCCTTTACGCGAAAAACCGGGTAGAGGCTGGAAAGCCTTCGTTAACCCTTCGGCAAGCTTGCCGGCGCATGATCCTTCCGACGAACCGTTTGAAGGAGAGAGCCATGAAGACGCTGATGATGGTCGCCGTAGCCGGTGTGGCCTCGTTCGGCCTCTGGAGCGTGGCCAGCCACGAGGCGCCCGAGGTCGATCCGGTCGTGTCGAACTCGATCTCCCCACGTGCCGCCAACCACGCCTACACGATCTCGAACGTCGTGGCGAACACGGCCTGTCTCGCAGAGCGCGGCTCGCGTATTTCTGGCCGCAGCGAGCGGTTCACGGCGAGCGCGGATTGCGATGCGGTCTGGCCGGGTCTTTCGACGGCGCGGACGTGGATCAACAACGGAGACGGCACGGTGGTGGTCGCCGACGCGCGGGGCGAGCCGATCCTGACCGTCGTCGATGGCGACGGGCTCGCCTACGAGACGGTGGAACCCGCTGACGCCATGGTCACGATGATTTCGGCGGACTAGCCTTGGCGGCGTCGATGCGTGTGGCGGCCCAGTCGAGCCGGCGCCCATCGGCGGCATGCAGTTCAAGCGGTGAGACCTGTGTGCCCGTTGCGGTATCCACCAGCACCGAGCGTCGCTCGTCCTCGCGATAGAGGTGGTCTTCCCCCCATTGGCGCAGGGCGACGATCACGAGAAAGAGGCCACGCCCCTTCTCCGTCAGCGCATATTCCTGGTAGGCGCTGCCGTCCGAGGCCGGCACGAGTTCGAGAACACCAGCCTCCACGAGATCGCGCAGGCGTGTGCTCAACATGCCCCTGGCGATGCCCAGGTTCTGCTGGAAGGCGCCAAAGCGCCTGATCCCGTCGAACGCATCGCGCACGATCAGCAAAGACCACCAGTCACCTATCGCATCAAGAGTGCGCGCGACGGGGCACTCCGCCTCCCGAAAACTCTTGCGTTTCATGGTCCGCACTCCCGCAGCAAAACTGGTCTTAAAATAGAACTGGAAGCCGGCCGCCGCAAGTGGTCTCATCATGAGACTTGATAGATGAGGATCGACCATGGATACGATGCGCGCCGGCGCCCGCCAACAGACCTGTGCCAAACCGGAGTTTCCACGCTGGACCTTGCTGATCTTTGCCATGACTGCCGGAGCCAGTGTCGCGAACATCTACTATGCGCAGCCACTTCTCGGCACGATTGCGGCGACCTTCGGCATTTCGCCCGGAGCCGTTGGCCTTGTCGTGACTCTGACCCAGATCGGTTATGCGGCGGGCCTGGTCCTGATCGTTCCGCTCGGCGACCTCGTCGATCGCCGCAGGCTCTTGACTATCCAGACGCTGCTTTCCGCGCTGGCTCTGCTCGCCGTCGGCTGTGCGCCCAATGTGATCGCTTTGTTCGGCGGAATGATCGTGGTGGGGTTGCTCGCGGTGGTGGTTCAGGTGCTGGTCGCCATGAGCGCGGCCTTGGTCCGACCCGAGGCGCGAGGCCAAGCCGTCGGGCTGGTCACGAGCGGTGTCGTCGTCGGCATTCTCGCGGCGCGCTTCGTCGCGGGAGTGTTGGCGGATATAGGCGGATGGCGGATGGTCTATCTCGCCTCGGCAGGCGTCATGCTGCTGCTGAGCCTGCTTCTCATGCGCGTCCTGCCGCGCGATGTGCCTGTTGCGCGTTCTGAGCGCTATGCGGCAGTGTTGAAATCGATCCCGCGGCTTTTCCTGCAAGACCCGGTATTGCGTTTGCGCGCAGTGTTTGCCTTCCTGATCTTCGCGAGCTTCAGCACGCTGTGGACGGCGATGGTGCTGCCGCTTAGCGCGTCACCCTTTTCGCTCTCCCACACGCAGATCGGTTTCTTCGGGATTGCAGGCCTGGCCGGTGCATTGGCGGCGGGCAATGCCGGGCGTCTGGCCGACAAAGGGTTTGCTGAGCGCGTGACCGGGTTTTCGCTCGCACTGCTCTTGCTGTCATGGCTGACGATCGGTTTTCTTCCCCGGTCGCTCGTTGTCTTTGCGATTGGTGTCGTGCTGCTCGATTTCGCCGTCCAGGCGGTACATGTCACCAACCAGAGCGTGATCTTCGCCCGCCGCCCGGAGGCACGCAGCCGCCTGGTCGGCGGCTACATGGTGTTTTATTCGGCTGGAAGTGCGCTGGGCGCCATCACGTCCACGGTTAGCTACGCCCGTTTCGGCTGGGCGGGAGTCTGTGCCGCCGGCGCGGCTTTCAGTCTTGCCGCGCTGACTCTGTGGTCCCTGGCTGCGCTCAAGCGGACTTGACCGAACCGAAAGCCAGCACATCGGCTTGCGCCGGGCGGTCATGTCCCTGCTTGGAAGCCGCATAGTCGCGAACGGCTTCACCAAAGGCGGCGAAGAGGCTGTTCGACGGTTGGTCCGAACCGACCCAATATTCCGGATGCCACTGCACGCCGACGGCAAAGGCCTTCGCGCCGATCACCGAGACGGCCTCGATCGTGCCGTCGTCGGCGATGGCTTCCACGGCAAGGCGCGGCGCCTTGTCGGAGATTGCCTGGCGGTGCAGCGAGTTCACCTGCACTTCGCCCGCGCCGACGATGCCGGCAAGGCAGCTGCCTTCCTTGACCATCACTTTCTGGCGAATGCCATAGGCGACGTCGAGGACCGGCGTGTCGGGCTTGCGGTGGTCCCACGCGCCCGGCTGATCCTGGATCTCGTTGGCGAGCGTGCCGCCGAGCACCACGTTGAGCTCCTGGATGCCGCGGCAGATGGCGAGCAGCGGAATGCCGCGCTCGAGCGCCCGCTGGATGAGCGGCAGGCTGGTCGCGTCGCGCGCCCGGTCATAGGGACCTTCCGCGTCGGTGGCTTCCTTGCCGTAGAGCGAGGGATGCACATTGGTGCGCGAGCCGCTCACGAGGAGCCCGTCCACCCGGTCGAGAATACCGTCGAAATCGTTGTCGGCTTCGAGTGCCGGCACGAGGAAGACGGTGACGTCGGCGCCCTTCACGGCAGCGCGGACATACTGGTTCGGGGTGGCCTGCCAGACGTTGCCTTCGATTTCCCTGATATCGGCGGGAATGGCGACGACGGGTTTCGACATGATGGGCTCCAAAAAAGAAATACCAATTGAGGATTTGCTATCAAATCCTGTCTCAGTCAATTCCCCCTTTCAGGCGAAATGACGACGAAAACACCGAAAGAGGCGGTATGGAGTCTAGGCCTGCTCTCCGGAACTGACAAGATTTTATGATTTGCATTGCGCAGGCTGTTAACCACGCAATTGCAAACAGCGATTGCAGGCTGCGGAATTCTTTGTGGCAAGCTCACGCAATACTGTGTCGTCGTGGAGTCAGGAAGTTGCGCGCGGGGCCTATGATAAGTTGAGTCTGTGACCAGGAAGCGCCTCTTTCTGCAATATTGGGTTGAATGGCTCTTCCTTCGGTTGAGCAAGCGTGCAATAATGCCTCCGGCTACCCTTGTTATTGGGTAATTTCCCGAAATCATTCATTAAATGTTGGCCGGTAACCCTCACTCGTCATAGGGAGTGCCGAGTCCATGAAGGATAAGGGTCAAAACACACTGCCAGCTGATGTGTATCTTTCGTTCGTCAGCTCGTTGTACGGGAACCGCCAGACCCTTTTCGTGGGCATGATTTCGCATGTCATCACGTTCTCCTTCGTTTACGCCAAGACCGCCGACCCCTTTTTCCTGATCTGGAGCGGGCTCGTCGTGTTCATCTGGTCGCTGCGTGCCATCGGCATGCGCCATTTCGACCGGGTGGACCAGACAACGCTCGACATGGACGGCATCCGCTACTGGGAGAACTGGTACAATCTCGGCGCCGTCGGCACGACGCTGGCGCTCGGCACCTCGTGCGGCTACAGCCTGCTCTTCAGCAGGGACAGTTTCGCCGAGCTTGCCACCATCGCGGTGACGCTCGCCACCATGGTCTCCGTCGTCGGCCGCAACTGCGGTTCGAAGCGGGCGGTCGACTACATGACCTTTTCCGCCTGCTTCCCCATGGTCGTCGGCTTCCTGGGCCTGCAGGATTTCTACCACGCGGTGCTGGCGGTCCTCATCCTACCCTTCGTGATGACGACCCGCATGATGGCGAACGGCGTGCGCGAGTTCCTCTACAAGAATGTTCTGGCGACGCGCGAGGTCTCGATCATCGCCGACCGTTTCGACACGGCGCTCAACAACATGCCGCACGGTCTGTTCATGCTGGATGCCGACCACCGGATTCTTGTCGCGAACCGTCGGGCCTGCGAGCTTCTCCATCTCGGCAACCAGGAGCGGCTGAAGGATTGCCACCTCGATGTCGTGCTGCGCTTCGGCGTGCGAAACACCTTCGTCAATGTCGAGCAGAGCAAGACGATCCTGCGCCGGCTTGACGAACTCCTGAAGGGCGAGCGATCCCGCGCGCTCATCCAGGTGACGGACGGGCTCTATCTGGAATTCACCGCATCGCCCCGTGAAAACGGCGGCGCCGTCCTCATTTTCGAAGACGTGACGGCGCGTGTGCGGGCGGAAAACAAGATCCTGCACATGGTGCGCTACGATAGCCTTACCGGCCTGCCGAACCGCACCTATTTTGCCGATCTCGTGCACGAGGCGCTGGCCGAGCGCAAGAAGCCCGGCACGGTCGGCTTCATGGTGCTCGACGTCGACGACTTCAAACATGTCAACGACATGAAGGGCCACGTCACCGGCGACCGGCTGCTCTGTGCCATCACCGAGCGACTGCGCCGGCTTGCCAGCGACAAGATGATCGCCGGGCATTTGATGGGCGACGAATTCATCGTGTTCTTCCCGAACGAGACGAACCGCCGCGATCTCGAAGCGCGCATGCGCCGCTTCCACGAGCAGCTGCGCGGCAACTACGAATTCGACGGCATGACCTTCCTCGTTTCCTTCAGCGCCGGCTGCTTGACCGTGCCGAGCGGCGATTTCCGGCTGGAGGAAATGCAGATCCGCGCCGATCTCGCCCTTTTCGAGACGAAGTCGCGCGCCAAGGGCAGCGTCACGGTCTTCGAGCATGAGATGGATGAGCGGTATACGGATCGCCAGAAGCTCAAGGACGACCTGCGGGATGCGCTTGCCGGCAACACGCTGTCGGTGGCCTACCAGCCGATGTTCGTGCCGGACGGATCGAGCATCGAATGCTGCGAGGCGCTGTCGCGCTGGACGCATCCGGAGCGCGGCCCCGTGCCGCCGACCGTCTTCATCCAGATCGCCGAGGAGATGGGCATCGTCTCCGACATCACGCGCTTCATGGTCATGCGGGCCTGCGCCGATTGTGCGACCTGGCCGGCGCATATGGGCGTCTCGGTCAATCTCTCCGTACAGGATTTGCGCGGCACCGGCATCATCGACCTCGTCGCCGAGGCGCTGGAGGCCGCAAAACTTGCGCCGCACCGGCTGCATCTCGAAGTCACCGAAAGCTGCCTCATGGAGGAGCCGGTCAAGGTCCAGGCGATCCTGCAGGAACTGCGCGCCCGCGGCATCACCATCGCCATCGACGATTTCGGCACCGGCTATTCGAGCCTCAGCTATCTCGACCAGCTGCCGCTCGATGTCATCAAGATCGATCGGTCCTTCGTGCGCAACATCGGCGAGGACCCGCGCCGTTTCAAATTGCTACGCGGCACGGTGAACCTTTCGCGCGAGCTGGGCCTGCGCATTGTCGTGGAAGGTGTGGAGACGCGCGAGCAGCTCGCACTTATCAACAAGTACCAATGTGCCGATCTCGTGCAGGGCTACGTCTTTGCCGCGCCCATGTCGCCGGATGCCCTGCGCGACCTCTACGAGAACCTCGCCCGCAAACCCGGTGATTCCCGTCGCCGCGGTCGCCGCGTCGCCTGAAACCCTTTTCCCGACATTTCATCGGATCGTATGAATTCGATACGCTATATCAGCTTCTTCAAATTTAGCGTTAACCATTTATTAAGGTTAATGAATGGTATTTTACACAAATTGTCTTATATCGGAGATTGTTAAGCATAGCAGCGCGGTGGCTGCGGCTTTTTCAATCGGGGATACGGGGACAATGGCCAGCGTGGAGACGGAGACCAATCGCTTTTCGGACAAGCTTCTGGGGCTGCTCGACAGGATCGAATATCGCCGGGTTGAGACGGGCGAGGACATGGAAGACGTCGCCCGCATCCGCTACAAGGCCTACAAGGCCGGCGCGGTCATGCATCTCGACGAGCAGGCGGTGCTGATCGACGATTCCGATTTCGACAGCCAGGCCTACGTCTTCGGCATCTACTATGAAGAGCGGCTGATCTCGACCGTGCGCCTGCATCATGTGACGCCGGACCACCGCGTCACTTCGTCGGGCAAGGTTTTCCCGGACGAGATCAATGCCTTCCTCGATGCCGGCCTGTCGCTGATCGATCCCGTGCGCCTTGCCGCCGATCCGGAAGTCTGGCGGGAAATGCCGGCGATCCCGTATCTGACGCTGCGCATCGCCACGATGGCGACGGACTATTTCCAGGCGGATCGCTGCCTGCAGATGGTCAAGCCTGCCCATTCGGCCTTTTACAAGCGTGTCTTCGATGCCGACTTCGTCGCCTCGCCGAAGAGCAACCATGGCAAGTTCATCATCGACCTGATGCTGCTGGCGACCAACGTCAAGGAGACACTGCCATCGCTCTACCAGCGCTTCCCGTTTTTCAAGTCCGAGCCCTATGAGCGCCGCATGATGTTCGCCCGCGGCGAGGACCTGCCGTTCAGCCCGCTGACGGTGCGCCCGACCGCGCGCCGCGCCCATTTCGGCAATGGCCGGATCCAGCTTTCCGGGAATGCCTTCGCCGGTTGATACACGCGTCCTGGTGTCGCAGACGAGCCGGTTTCGCACGAAACCGGCTCGTTCTGTTTCGGAAACGATACAGGTGCAAAACCACACCCGTCCTTGCCGTTGCGCTTTGCCTGTCCATTGTGTATGGCCTGAAAGACACGCGCTTTCGCGCTTGAGGGAAAAGCCGGGCCGTCCTGGGTCCGGGGAAGTTTAAGCGCTCATCGGGTGGAGAGTTCCGGCTGGCGGGTGCAGGTGCTTAGGAGAAGGTACTATGGCTGAACATCATTCCGGACCGGTCGAAATGGGCGCTCCGATGGATTATCCCGAGCACGAGAAGACCTACAACCTCTTCGTAGCCGGCGCCAAATACGGCACGCTGTTCTGCGTCTCCCTGATGGTTGCCATGGCCGCCGGTTTCTTCACCGGCGCCGGTTTCTTCAGCGCGCTGCTGCTGCTCATCATTCTCAACGTTCTGGGCTTCATCGTCCTTCGTTGATCTGAACATCTGCATTTTGTTTGCAGTTTGCCGCGGCGCCATCCGGCGCCGTGATTCAACACGGCCAGTCTCGGGGGGAGGACCACGGTTTGAGTCAGTGTGTTTTTATAGCACGGGAAAGTGATGCAGCGGAGGGCCGCGTCGCGGGTTCCGCTGAAACAGTCAAGAAAATGAAGAGCCTGGGGCTCGACGTGCTCGTCGAGACCGGCGCGGGACTTCGGTCCCGAATCCTGGACGCCGACTATGAGGCTGCCGGGGCGCGCATCGTGGGAGCGGGTGAGGCGAGTACCGCCGACGTCGTCCTGAAGGTGCGCCGGCCAACCTCGGCCGAGATCGCCGGCTACAAACGCGGCGCCATCGTCATCGCCACGATGGATCCCTATGGCAACGAGACCGCCATCGCCGAGATGGCCAATGCCGGCCTCGCGACCTTCGCCATGGAATTGATGCCGCGCATCACGCGCGCCCAGTCGATGGACATCCTGTCTTCGCAGGCGAACCTTGCCGGCTACCAGGCCGTCATCGACGCGGCTCATGAATTCGACCGCGCCATGCCGATGATGATGACCGCCGCCGGCACCGTTCCGGCCGCGAAAGTCTTTGTCATGGGGGCCGGCGTTGCCGGCCTTCAGGCGATCGCAACGGCCCGTCGTCTCGGCGCCGCCGTTTCGGCGACGGACGTGCGCCCGGCTGCCAAGGAGCAGGTCGCTTCGCTCGGCGCGAAATTCATCGCCGTCGAGGATGACGAGTTCAAGGCCGCCGAAACCGCTGGCGGCTATGCGAAAGAGATGTCCAAGGACTATCAGGCGAAGCAGGCGGCACTCGTCGCCGAGCATATCGCCAAGCAGGACATCGTCATCACGACTGCGCTCATTCCGGGCCGTCCGGCGCCGCGTCTGGTGACGCGCCAGATGCTGTCGGCCATGCGCACCGGCTCCGTGGTCGTCGATCTTGCTGTCGAACGCGGCGGCAATATCGAGGGATCGGAGGCCGGCAAGGTCGCCGAGGTCGATGGCGTGAAAGTTATCGGTTACCTCAATGTGCCCGGCCGCATCGCGGCGTCCGCCTCCGCGCTCTACGCCAAGAACCTCCTCACTTTCCTCGAGACCATGGTCGACAAGGAAACGAAATCGGTTTCGGTCAATGTCGAGGATGAACTCGTCAAGGCAACGATGCTGACCAACGGCGGCGCCGTTGTGCATCCGAACTTCGGCGGCAGCGTTCAGCAAGGGGAGGGCAAGTGATGGCGAACGAACTTCTCGACAAGGCGATCATCGAGCTCGAGCGCGCCGTGGAAGCCGTGCGCACGGCCTCCGAATATGTGCCGGATGCGGCGGCTGCCGCAGCCCACGGCGTTTCCGGTGGTGCGATCGATCCCTTCGTCTTCCGTCTGGCGATCTTCGTGCTGTCGATCTTCGTCGGCTACTATGTCGTCTGGTCGGTGACGCCGGCGCTGCACACGCCGCTGATGGCTGTGACCAACGCGATTTCCTCGGTCATCGTCGTCGGCGCACTCTTGGCCGTCGGCATCTCGCTCTCGGGTATCGCGACCGGCTTCGGTTTCGTCGCGCTCATCCTCGCCTCCGTCAACATCTTTGGCGGCTTCCTCGTCACCCAGCGCATGCTGGCGATGTACAAGAAAAAAGAGAAGTGAGGGCGGCCCGATGAACGCAAACTTCGCAGCCTTCCTCTACCTCGTTTCCGGGGTGCTCTTCATCATGGCCCTGCGCGGCCTGTCGCATCCGACGACCAGCCGCCGCGGCAACATGCTCGGCATGGTCGGCATGGGCATCGCCATCGGCACGACGCTGCTTCTGGCAACGCCGTCCTTCGGCGGCCTCGTGCTCATCGTGCTTGGCCTTGCCATCGGCGGCGGTGCAGGCGCCTATATCGCCCGCTCCATCCCGATGACCTCGATGCCGCAGCTCGTCGCCGGCTTCCACTCGCTCGTCGGCCTTGCCGCCGTGCTGGTTGCCGCCGCCGCACTCTATTCGCCGGTCTCCTTCGGCCTCGGCCAGGTCGGCGAAATCCATGGCCAGGCGCTCGTCGAAATGGCGCTCGGTGCGGCGATCGGCGCGATCACCTTCACCGGCTCGATCATCGCCTTCCTGAAGCTCGACGGTCGCATGTCGGGCAAGCCGATCATGCTGCCATACCGGCACGTCATCAACATCGTGCTGCTCGCGGCGGTCATCTTCTTCATCGTCGGCCTGACGCTGTCGGAAAGCCATTTCGATTTCTGGCTGATCGTCATCCTGGCGCTGGCGCTCGGCGTGCTGCTGATCGTACCGATCGGCGGCGCGGATATGCCCGTCGTCGTGTCGATGCTCAACTCCTATTCGGGTTGGGCGGCGGCCGGCATCGGCTTCACGCTCGGCAATCTCGCGCTGATCATCACCGGCGCACTGGTTGGCTCGTCGGGTGCGATCCTGTCCTACATCATGTGCAAGGGCATGAACCGCTCGTTCATCTCCGTCATTCTCGGCGGCTTCGGTGGCGATAGCGGGGCGGCAGCGAGCGACGATGGCGTGCAGCGCACGGTCAAGCAGGGCTCGGCCGACGACGCCGCCTTCCTGATGGCGAACGCGTCCAAGGTCATCATCGTGCCCGGTTACGGCATGGCGGTCGCGCAGGCGCAGCACGCCGTGCGGGAACTCGCCGATGCTCTGAAGAAGAACGGTGTCGAGGTGAAGTACGCGATCCATCCGGTCGCCGGCCGCATGCCGGGCCACATGAACGTGCTGCTTGCCGAAGCGAACGTGCCCTATGACGAAGTGTTCGAGCTTGAGGACATCAACTCGGAATTCGCCCAGGCCGACGTCGCTTATGTCATCGGCGCCAACGATGTGACCAACCCGGCCGCGCGTGACGATAAGTCTTCGCCGATCTACGGCATGCCGATCCTCGACGTCGACAAGGCCAAGACCTGCCTTTTCGTCAAGCGCTCGCTCGGCTCGGGCTATGCCGGCATCGACAACACGCTGTTCTACAAGGACGGCACGATGATGTTGCTCGGCGATGCCAAGAAAATGACGGACGATATCGTCAAGGCCATGAACCACTGAAGCATTTCCGGCCGAAGCGGCATCGCTTCGGCCGGAAATGCGGTCAAAAAACGAGAGCATTTCCGGTGAACCAGAGTTCATCGAAAACGCTTCAAAAGGTTCCGGCGTGTTCCGGAAA
>NZ_JALIQS010000010.1 GCF_024704725.1 Shinella sp. CPCC 101442
CGGCCTGATCTCCACGGCGGAAGCGCCATTCGGCGGTGTGAAACTCTCCGGCCTCGGCCGCGAAGGCTCGCGCTACGGCATCGAGGAGTTCACCGAGATCAAATATGTCTGCCTTGGTGGTATTGCCTGAGCAGCAAGCACGTCATGAAAACGCGTATGGGAGGATGTTTTGACGGACTATGTGATTGTGGGCGGAGGATCGGCCGGCAGCGCGCTGGCCGGGCGGTTGGCTATGTCGAATTCGGGAAAGGTGACAGTGCTCGAAGGGGGGCCGCGCGACCGTCACCCGCTGATCCATATCCCGGCAGGTTTCGTGAAGCTGCTCGATTCGAAGCTGCTCTACCACTACAAGACCGAAAAGCAGGCCGGCCTTGAGGGACGCGCACCAATCATGCCGCAAGGGGCTGTTCTGGGCGGGGGCGGCTCGGTCAATGCGACGATCTATATTCGCGGACAGCGTGGTGATTATGACACCTGGTCGTCGCTTGGGGCAGAAGGCTGGTCTTATTCGGAAGTGCTTCCCTATTTCCGGCGCGCCGAGGACAATGACCGTTTTTCCGATGCCTATCATGGCACGAGTGGTCCACTTGGGGTTTCCGATCTCCGGCAGATCAACGAATTGACGCGAGCCTTCGTACGCAGTGCCCAGGAGGCGGGTATCCCCTTCACACCCGACTTCAACGGCCGCCGCCAGCGTGGCGTCGGTTATAATCAAACCACAACGCGCAATGCACGACGCTGCAGCGCCGCGGTCGCCTACTTGCGACCTGCGCTCGCAAGCGGAAATCTCGACATCCAGACCGGTTGTTTCGTCACCCGTATTCTATTCGAAGGCGACCGCGCGGTCGGGGTCGAGTACCAGCAGGACGGTGTGCTTCGAACGATCCGCGCGCAGAAGGAGGTTATCCTCTCTGCGGGGGCGGTGCAGACACCGAAATTGCTGATGCTTTCAGGCGTGGGGCCGGAGGGGGAGCTAAAGCGCCATAACATCTCCGTCCATCACCGGCTTGAGGGGGTCGGCCAAAATCTTCAGGACCATCTCGAATTTCCAGCGATCCGCTACTGCACCGGGCGCTATGGCTATTTTGGCGAGGATACGTTCCTCCGCTCGGTCCGTAACGGTGTTCAATACCTTCTGTTCAAGTCGGGACCGGTCATGTCGAATGTCACGGAGGCCTGCGCCTTCGTCAATGTCGATGACATGGAGGAGGAGCCGAACGTGCAGCTGCACTTCGTGCCGATCGTGTTCCAGGATAGTGACCAGGAGCAGATAAAGCGGGCAGGGGCGACGATTAATCCTTGTGTGCTGCGGCCATCGAGCCGAGGCGAAATTCGCTTGCGTTCGACAAATCCGGCCGATCATCCGGTGATCGATCCACGCTATCTAAGTCATCCGGAAGACATGCGCCTCTCCGTCAAGGGCCTTCGGCTTGCACGCGAAATCCTTGCGCAATCCGCCTTCGCGCCTTTTGTCGAGAAGACGGAAGCCTTTCCCGGTTCGGATGTTGAAGACGAAGCGACCTTGCAGTCCTATATCCGCTCCAAGGGCAAGACAGTGTATCATCCAGTGGGAACATGCCGCATGGGAACGGATGAGATGGCGGTCGTAGACCCACAATTGCGTGTGAGGGGCTTGAGAAATCTCAGAATTGTGGACAATTCAATCATGCCCACATTGATTTCGGGCAATACCAACGCACCGGCGATTATGATCGGTGAAAAAGCGTCGGACTTGATCCGCGGCATTGACCCGCTGCCGCCGAGCAATGCCTGATATGCTGACCCAAAGGGAGGTGCCTTATGACGAGCTTGAGCAAACTGGACCGCGGCAACCTTTCCGAACAGGTTTATACGGCGATCCGCGAAACGCTAATGGACGGTCGATACGAACCGGGTGAACGGCTGCGCATCAGCAGCCTCGCTGACGAGTTGGGCGTTTCCATCACGCCGGTACGCGAAGCGATCTTTCGCCTCGTCAGCGAGCATGCCCTGGAGATGAAGGCGGCCACGGCAATCCATGTGCGGAACCTAGCGCCAGGTGAACTGCGCGAGATCCAGTTCATTCGCTATCATCTAGAAAGCGAAGCGGCTGCGCTCGCCGCCGAACGCATCACCCCAAAGGAGCTTGCCAATCTGGAAAGGCTGCAGGAGGCTTTCCGCGTGGCCGCAGGACAGAACCCGCAGGAAGCTTCGCTGATCAACAGGCAGTTTCATTTCTCCGTCGTTGCCGCCGCCGGTATGCCGCTCGTCTTCGCGACCGTGGAGAACATGTGGACGCTGATGGGGCCGCTGCTGAGGACGTTCCATATCACAGTGCCCGTCAGGGATCTGACGAGCGGTGCGCACAAACACTACGACCTCCTGCGCGCGCTGGCCAAGCGGGATGCGGCGGGAGCGAGAGCTGCGATGCAGGAGGACATCACTTGGGGTAAGGTGCTTGTTGATTGGCTGGAGAAAAAACGGGCGGTTTGACCACCCGTTGATGGTTCAAAAACTCGCAAGCACAATGGACCGGAGGTCGTCACGACCCGCTGGCCTGAGTGAACAGGCGACATCCTGCCCATAGTTGGTCATCGCGATTGCCACCAGAGTTTCGGTATCGCTCCGCGGAAGGCCGAGCGCGCCGAGTCTCCCCGACAGGCCGATGGATGCAAAGAAGGCCTGCAGAACCTCCGGAAGCGTATTGGCTCGTTCGGTCTCAGCCAAGTTGACAAGGTCCGGACGGAAGATCGTAGCGACGCGCGCAAGCGGTGCATTGGCCTCCGGAAGTGTCCAGCGCACGGTGGAAACGAGGAAAGCTGCGCAGCTTTCGCCGTGTGGCGTATCCTTGAGTGCGCCGAGCGCCTGACCGAGCGCATGCGGTATTCCGACGCCAACATTGCCGAGTGTGACGCCGGCCATGTAGCAGGCCTCGGCCATGCGTGTGCGTGCTTCGATGTTTGACGGATCGGCGCAGGCGATTGGCAGGTAGGTGGCAACAAGCTCCATGGCGCGGATCGAGAAAAGATCTGTCCAGGCGTTCGGCCGGGTGCCGATATAGCCCTCGAACGCATGCAGGAACGTATCGATGCCGGTCGATGCTGTGAGCCGCGGGGGCTTGCTGAGGTGCAGGCCGGGATCGATCAGCGCCACGTCAGGATAGCAATATGGGTGGATGATCGTCGCCTTCAACTTGAGCTCGGGATTGGAGAGCACAGCGAAGGGCGTAATTTCCGCACCGGTTCCGGCATTGGTCGGCACGGCGATGAGAGGCAGTCCGCGTTTCTCCAGCTGCCCTATCTCGGCGTTGGTGCGGGAGGTGAAATCCCAGACGGGGCCGCCGTTCGTCGTAGCGAGGGAAACGGCTTTTGCTGCATCGATAGTCGAGCCGCCACCGATCGCGATAATCGCGTCGGCCTGCCAGAGCCGTGCCTCGGCTGCAGCCGCATCACACGTCGCAGCGCGTGGATTGGGCACGATATCGTGCCATAGGCGGGTTTTCATGCCGGCGGCGGCAAGTTCCCCGACGATTCTGCCTTCAAGAGGTGTGCCTTTTAGAAAAGGGTCGATGAGAAGAAACAGTCTTCGGCCGAGCTTGGCGGCTTCCTGCGGCAGGGCCGCAATGGAGCCGGGGCCGAAGTGTACGCGCGTTGGCAGGGTGATCTGGTAGTTCGTCTGAGTGCTCATGGTTTCCCGTCCGAAAGGGAAGGCGGCAAGAGCCGCCTTCCAGATGGCTTAGAGTTCGATCCAGGTCGTCTTCAATTCGGTGTACTTGTCGAGTGCGTGAAGCGACTTGTCGCGCCCGTTGCCGGACTGCTTGAAGCCGCCGAAGGGTACCGTGACATCGCCGTGGTCGTAGCAGTTGACCCAGACACTGCCGGCGCGCAGCTTTCGCGATATTTTGTGGGCGCGGGAGAGGTCGCGGGTCCACACCGCGGCTGCAAGCCCGTAGCTGGTGTCGTTGGCGACCCGCACGGCTTCCTCGTCGTCCTTCACCGTGATGGCCGACAGGACGGGGCCAAAGATCTCTTCCCTGGCGATCGTCATCGAGTTCTTGACGTCGGCGAAGATGGTCGGGTTGACGTAGTAGCCGCCGAGACCGGTTTCCGGCCGGTTGCCGCCCAGCACAAGGCGCGCTCCTTCCTCCTGGCCCTTGGCGATATAGCCTTCAACACGCGAGCGGTGTCCGTCCTCGACAAGAGCACCCAGTTTCGTCTCGGGATCGAGCGGATCGCCCGGCCGAATCGACTTGGCGGTGTCGACAACGATCTCGAGGAACTGGTCATGAATACGTTCCGACAGGATCAGGCGCGACGGCGCAACGCAAACTTCGCCCTGATTGAAGCAGATCGCGGTGGCAGCTCGTTCGGCCGCGACGCGCAGTTCCGGCACGTCGTCCAGAATAATGTTCGGTGACTTGCCGCCGCATTCCAGGAAGACGCGCTTCATGTTCGACTGGCCGGCATATTGCAGGAAGAGTTTGCCCACTTCGCCCGAGCCGGTAAAGGCGAGGCAATCGATGTCCATATGCAGGCCCATCGCTTTGCCGGCCGTCGGGCCGAAGCCTGGCACGACATTGAAGACGCCATCGGGGATGCCCGCTTCCGCCGCCAGTTCCGCCATGCGTATGGCTGTCAGCGGTGACTGTTCGGCAGGCTTCAGGATGACGGAGTTGCCCATGGCGAGCGCCGGCGCAAGCTTCCATGAGGCCATCAGCATCGGAAAGTTCCATGGCACGACGGCGCCGACGACGCCCACCGGTTCGCGGGTGATGGTTGCGAGCTGATTCGGGCCGGTCGGAGCGATCTCGTCATAAAGTTTGTCGGGGCACTCAGCATACCATTGCAGCGTGTCGAGCACGACGTTGACGTCGATGGTGCGGCTTTCTGTGATCGGTTTGCCCATGTCGAGCGTTTCCAGAACCGCCAGCTCGTCCATATGCTTTTCGAACAACGCGGCGAACCGTTGGAGCACCTTCTTGCGCTCCTTTGGCGAACGATCACGCCAGACGCCGGCTTCGAAGGCTTTGCGGGCAGCCTTAACCGCAATGTCGACATCTACCGTATCGCAGGCTGCCACCTTGGCGATCACCTGGCCATCGCGCGGCGAGATGTTGTCGAAGGTTTCTCCAGAAGCCGCATCCACGAAGCGACCGTAAATAAACGCCTGGCCTTTGATGGCGAGGCGGCTGCGAATGCCGAGAATGTCGGATTTCGACAGTTGAAGGGTCATGCTCTCCTCCCTAAATTTGTGCGTGACATATATGATATATGATGTTAAATCGCATCCGGCAAGTGAATGTTGCTGCCCATCCGGCGGCAATGGCAGGGAGGATTTAGAGTGAATTCGGCACTGAGAAACGATTACCGCCCGGACGAGGCGACCATCGCGCGGCTTCGCGATCGGGCGCAGTTCGTGCGGCTGGAAACGATCCGTTTGATCGAGATCGCCAAAGTGGGTCACTACACGTCTGTCTTTTCGGCGGCGGAGATTTTCGCAGCGCTCTATTATGATGTGATGCGCCTTGGTGACGATCCGAAATGGGCCGATCGTGACCGCTTCCTTATGGGCAAGGGCCATGCCGCCGTCGGGCTCTTTCCCATCCTCGCTGATCTCGGCTATCTCTCGGCCGACCTGCTGAACGGTTACACCCGCCTCGGCAATCCGCTCGGCGACCATCCCGACATGCGCAAGGTGGCCGGCGTCGATTTCTCTTCCGGCTCTATCGGCCATGCCTTGTCGAATGGTCTCGGCATGGCGCTTGCCGGGCGCATGCAGGACCGTTCGTTCACAACGTTCGTCATGCTCGGGGATGGCGAAATGCAGGAGGGGCAGGTTTGGGAGGCGGCGCTCGGCGCGGCGCATCACAAGCTATCCCGCCTGGTCGCGATTGTCGATCGCAATGGTTACCAGCTGGATGGCGCGGTGGACGATGTCATGGGCATCGAGCCGCTTGACGAGAAATGGCGCGCCTTCGGTTGGGAGGTGCATGTCGTCGATGGCCACGACATAGGCGAACTGACGGCGGCGCTGCGTCGGGCGAAGGCGGACGAGGCCCGCACTCGGCCCTGCTGCATCATCGCTCGCACAATCAAGGGCAAGGGTGTCGGCTACATGGAAACCGAACCTGGCTGGCATCTCGGCTATCTCGATCCGAGCGATGCCGAAGCCGCCCGCGCCGAAATTCTCTCGAAGGTTATCTGACATGAGCCATGCGCTTGCACGTCCCCAGTCGCCAAATTCCTGGCACTATCGCGAACTGAACCAGAAGAATCCCGGTCTCGACCACCTTTCGAACGGGCTTATTTCCTTGGCGGAGGCGGGGTACCCCGTCATGGCAGGTTCGGCCGATCTGCAGTATTCGAATGGGCTCAACCGCTTTGCGGCGCGTTATCCGGATCGCTATGTCGGCTTCGGTATTTCCGAGCAGAACATGGTGTCGGCGGCAGCGGGCATCGCGACAACGGGCATGATGCCCTATGTCGCCACTTTTGCCTCTTTTCTCGGGCTGCTCACCTGCGAGCAGATCCGAATGGATGTCGCCTACTGCGCCTTGCCGGTTCGACTCATCGGACATCACACTGGCATTTCCATGGGCTTTTACGGAACCTCGCACCATGCGACGGAAGACATCGGCACGATGCGGTCGATCGCCGATCTGACCGTGGTGTCCCCGACCGATGGTCCGCAGCTGGAAGCGGCGATCCGGGCCAGCGTCGATCATGACCGTCCAATCTATTTTCGCACCGGGCGCGGGCGTGAACCCGACCTCTATGACCCCAAGGCCGATTTCGTCTTCGGCAAGGCGATTGAACATACGCGCGGCGAGGAGTTGACGATCATCGCTTGTGGCCTGCCGGTGCATCCCGCCGTTCAGGTTGCCAAGCGCCTCAATGCGGCCGGCCGCTCTGTCGGCGTCATCGACATGGCGACGGTCAAGCCGATCGACCGCGATGCCATCCTCGAAGCGGCGTCCCGTTCGAAGCTGCTGATGAGCATTGAGGAGCACAACATCATTGGTGGTCTTGGTGCCGCCGTTGCCGAAGTGCTGGCGGACGAGGGGGTCGGCAAGCGGCTCATCCGTCACGGTATCCACGACGAATATGCGCTGATCGCGCCGCCGACCCATCTCTATGCCCATTACAAGCTCGATGAGAAGGGCATCGAGGAACTGGTGCTGAAGGCCATCGGCTGACGGAGGATCGTGCCGGCAGAACTGCGCCGGAATGAAAGATATATCATGTATTTAAGAGAGGCTTGCGAGGGAGTGTCGCCGGCCCATTCAGGAGGAGGAGTGCATATGAAGACCTATGGAAAATTCATTTCTGCGGCGTTGTTGTTCACGGCTTTGTCTGGCCCGGTTCTCGCCGGAGACAAGCATGAACTTTATTCGCACATGCCGAATACTGCGCTGTCGGGTGTGATCGATCCGCAGATGGCGGATCGCGCCGATATCGCCAAGGCGCTGCCCAAGACACCAAAGGACCCGAAGAACATCGTGATCGGCTGGACCGAAATCACGCTGGGCAATGCCTGGTTCGTCGAAGTCGTTGAGGCGGCCAAGCGCAAGGCGGCCGAGTATGGTGGATACACCATCGACGTCCAGGTGGCAGATGGCGATCCTTCGAAGACCTCGGCGCATTTCGATTCCTTCATCACCAAGGGCGTCGACGTGATCGTGGTCGATCCGACCGATGTGGTCGGCGCGGCGACGGACGCCCAGCGTGCCGTCGATGCCGGTATCCCGGTGATCGCGCTCGGCACGGTGCCGGATGCGTCCGGGCCGTTCGTCACGACCGTTCTTGCCAATCCCTTCGGCAATGGCTTCGAGGCCGGCATCTATGCCGCCAAGAATGTCGGCAAGGAGGTCTCGATCGTCTCCGGCGTCACGATTGGTACGCTGGGTAACTCCACCTCCGAAAGCCGCATCACCGGACTTCTGTCGGGTATTGTTTTCGAACGCTCGAACCAGTTCAATCTCGGCCTCAGCCGCGAGGATGCGATGCTGAAGGGCTTCAACCTGTTTCAGGAGTTGAAGACCGGCGGTTCGTTCAAATGGTCGGAGGGCCAATTTGAAGTCGTCGGCATCCAGCCGGGCGGCTGGACAGAAGAGGGCGGCCTCAAGGGTGCCGAAGACCTCCTTGCCGGTCATGGCCGCCGCATCAATCTGATCCTCGCCGAAAACGACTTCATGGGTATCGGCGCGCTGACCGCGATCGAGAACATCGGCAAGAAGGGCCAGATTCCGGTCGCTGCGGCTGCTGACGGCTTCCGCGTCGCACTTGATCTCGTCAAGAGTGGCGACCTTCTCGTGACGGGCGCCAACAGTGGGCGCGCCACGGGTGAGGGCGTGATGGTGCTGATCAACGAGATCTTCCGCAAGGGGTTCGACGCCAACGACCTGCCGCTCGGCTCCTATTTCCCGGCCGAGATCATCACCAAGGACAATGTCGAGGGTCTCATCGATCCCGACCAGGCGAATCCGTTCTTCAAGTATGAGGTTCCGCCCTTCCGCACGATCTCTCAGATCCGCGGTTGAACTGTGCAGGGCATCGCCGGGAACCGGCGGTGCCCTTCGGGAGGAGAAGCAGATGCATCTTTCAATGTTGCAGATCGACAAGGCCTTCGGCGGTGTTGCCGCCCTCCAGGGTGCCAGCATCGAGGCGTTCGGCGGTGAGGTGCATGGCCTCATGGGAGAGAACGGAGCGGGTAAGTCCACTTTGATGAAAGTGCTTGCCGGCGCCTATCGGCGGGATGCCGGCGAAATCCACCTCGACGGGAAACCTGCCGATATTACCTCGCCGCACGATGCGATCGCCAAGGGCATATCGGTCATCTACCAGGAGTTTTCTTTGGCCGGGCATCTCTCCGTCGCGGAGAACGTGCTGATCGAAGAGCTGGGCCGGCCGGGCTTGCGCGTGCAGTGGGCCGATATGGTTCGCCGTACTCGCGCGCTGCTGGCCGATATGGGCTTCGAGGATATCGACCCGATGCAGCCCGCCGGCGAGATTCCGGTCGCCTACCAGCAAGTCGTGGAAATCTGCAAGGCGCTGTCACGCGAAAGCACGATCCTGGTTTTCGACGAGCCGACCGCCGTCCTGACACACCACGAGTCCGAGAAGCTTTTCCGTCTCATCCGCATGCTGCGCCAGCGCGGCGTGTGCATCCTCTACATCTCGCACCGACTGGAGGAAATTTTCACGCTTTGCGATCGGGTCACAGTGCTGAAGGACGGGCAGACGGTCGGCAGCTGGCCGATCGAAGCGATCAATCAGAAGAGCCTTGTCCGCCACATGATCGGCCGTGAACTCTCCGACCTTTTCCCGCCGCGCAACGCCGTGATCGGCGAAGCGCTGCTGGAGGTAGATGGCCTCAATGCCGGACCAATGGTGCGCGACGTCTCGTTCTCCGTCCGGGCGGGCGAGGTGCTCGGCATAAGCGGTCTCGTGGGAGCGGGGCGCACGGAAACCATGCGCGCCGTCTTCGGTGCCGATCCGATCCAATCGGGCCGCATTAGGCTTGCCGGCCGGGAGATCGTCAACGCATCGCCGGGCCAGGCAGTCGCCAATGGTATCGGTATGCTCCCGGAAGACCGCAAGCACCAGGGCGTGCTGCTAGACCAGCCGATCCGCGTCAACGCCATGATGACGCCGGTCAATCCCTTCATCTCGGCCCTGGGCTTTATCCGCAATCGCGAGGAAATCGCCGCCGTCGAGGAGATCGCCCAGTCACTCCGGTTGAAGTCAGCTGGCATAGACATTTCGGCCGGAACGCTTTCCGGCGGTAACCAGCAGAAGGTGGCGATCATGAAATGGATCGCCGCAAAGTGCCGCGTGCTTATCTTCGACGAGCCGACACGCGGCGTTGACGTTGGTGCCAAGATCGAAATCTACCGCGTCATGAACGAACTCGCCGAGGCGGGTGCGGCCGTCGTCATGGTCTCCTCGGATATGCTGGAGGTGATCGGCATGTCGGACCGGGTCATCGTCATGCGCCAGGGACAGGTCGCCGGCGAACTTCAGAAACATCAGATCAGCGAGGAGGCCATCATCGACCTCGCCATGGGAACGGAGGCGTGACCCTCATGCAGAAGAAAACCGGCATCGCCACGTTTTTGATACGCTACAACATCTTCCTCATGCTGGCGCTGCTGGTCGTTGCCTCCGCACTGCTGTCGGATGTGTTCCTGACGTCGCAGAATCTGTGGAACCTGCTGCGCCAACTCGTGCCGCTGGCGCTTGTTTCCATCGGCATGCTTCTGGTGATCCTGACCGGCGGTATCGACCTTTCGGTGGGAGCGCTGGCGGCGATCGGTGCGATGGTCATCGCCATGCTGTTGCCCTATCTGCCGGATCAGGCTGCAATCGGCTTGCTTGCCGGCATCGTCGCAGCCGTTGCCGCCGGCGCTTTGCTCGGCGCGGTGACGGGGGTGCTCGTCGCAGTCTTCCGTATGGCGCCTTTCATCGCATCGCTCGCCATGATGACGGTTGCACGCGGCATCGCGTTTATGGTGTCGAACGGCCAACCCGTGCGATTTCCGCGAGATGCAGGTGCGGCGGATCTCATGCGCGCTTTCGGCAACAGCGCAGTGCCGGGGATCGGCATGCCGTGGCCTGTTTTGATGGCGCTCGGCTTCATCGTTCTGTTCGTGACGCTGATGGCACAAAGCAAGTTCGGCCGTCTCGTCGTCGCCACGGGTTCGAACGAGGTCGCCGTGCGCCTCGCCGGCATTCCCGTCGCTCGCTACAAGTTCCTCGTCTATGTCATCGCGGGCGGATTGTCGGCGCTTGCCGGCGTGGTGGCGACAGCGCGCACCGCCGTCGGCACGGCCAATACGGGGTTCGGCCTGGAGCTCGATGCTATCGCGGCCTGTGTGATCGGCGGTGCCTTGTTGTCGGGCGGCAAGGGTTCGGTGGTCAATACGATGATCGGCGTGCTCATCCTTGGCCTTATCGGCAACATCATGAACCTTCTGTCGGTGCCAGCCTATCCGCAGCAGATCATCAAGGGCGTCATCATCGTCTTCGCCGTCCTGCTGCAGAACGTCAGCGGTGAAACGAAGCGGACCTGAACCGTTACCGGGCGCTCAGGCGCCCGGCTCATCCAGCAGAAATCCAGCCAGTAACTCGATCTGACCGGTGATCATATGCACACCCTTGTGGGCCATGCACCCCCGTTCCTCCGCCAGCCGCAGCAGAGGCGTGACGTCGGGTTCCATCACGACCTCAGCCACCAGCGTTCCCGCTTCCAGCGTGTCGGGATCGACGGGCAGGGCGTCTCCCGGCTTCATGCCAAGCGAGGTGCCGTTGACGACAAGGTCGAAGCCACGCGCATCGGCCGGTGCGGCAACGATGTCGCGGCCTCGAAAAGCGTTGCGAAGCCGTACTGCGAGTTCTTCAGCCTTTTCGAGGGAGCGATTGGCGATGGCAAGACGATCGACGCCGCCGCGCACCAGCGCTTCGGCTATCCCTGTTGCCGCGCCGCCCGCACCAACGAGAAGGGCTTTGCGCCCGTGGATGATATGCCCTTCACGCAGGAGACCCTGCACGAAACCGGCGCCGTCGAACATCTCGCCGTGGAAGCGGCCATCGGGCATGCGCCGCGCGACATTGGCGACACCGAGAAAGTCGGCCGTTTCGGAACGGCTGTCGCACAGACCAGCAACGCTTGTCTTGTGGGGGATCGTCACGATCACACCCGCAAGGCTCTCGATGCGGCGCAGGCCCGCGAAAGCGTCGGAAAGGTTTTCCGGCGCGACCTGCCAAGGCACGAGAACGGCATCGATGCCCTTTTTCGTGCAGTAGGCATTGAAATAGGTGGGCGTGCGCAGATGGCGGGATGGGTAGGCGAGATGCACGATGACGCGTGTCGTGCCGGTAATGCGTCGATCCATTGATGGGCCCTCCAGATGAAACAGCATCTATCTTAAAATATATCATATATCATGTAAACGCGAATGCGCGGAGGAAATCAAAATGCGGTTGAAACACAAGCCCATTATGGAGATGTTCGATACGAGCGTCACCGTCTTCGGTGCGCCGGGTCGCTACATCCAGGGGCAGAACGCCTGGCGGCTGGTGGGTGACTGTGCTGCAACTCTTGGCTCCAGCGCCGTCCTCGTCATAGACGGAGCGATCCGCGACATGCTCGCCGGGCAGGTGGAAGAAAGCTGCAAAGCCGCGGGCGTCGCGCTCGAGACGCTTTCGTTCTCCGGCGAGCTGGGCAGAACGACCGGTCAGGACCTGCAAACCCGGATGACGAGCCCAGTTTCCATCGTCATTGCGGCCGGTGGCGGGCGGGCGATCGATGCCGGCAAGGCGCTTGCCGAGCGTATCGGCGGCGGCCTCATCACCTTGCCGACGGTCGCCTCCAATGATGCTCCAACCTCCAAGAATTTCGTACTCTACGACGATGCGCACCGCCTTCTCGAAGTGCGCCATCTTATGCGTAATCCGGATTTCGTGATCGTCGACACGACAATCCTCTCGATGGCGCCCAAGGCGCTGTTTCTTGCGGGGCTTGGCGATGCGGTCGCCAAGAAGTTCGAGGCGGACGCCTGCTTCAGAAGTGGTGGCGGAACAATGTTTCTGGCGAGCTCGACACGGCTTGCCCACAGCATCGCGGAAACCTGCTATGACACGCTCGTGCGCCATGGCGCGGCCGCCTGGTCGGTCGTCGGAACCGGCGCGGTAACGGAGGATTTTGAAGCCTCCGTCGAAGCGATGATCCTCATGGCTGGGTTGGGTTTCGAAAGCGGAGGGCTTTCTCTGCCCCACGCGCTGACCCGAGGCATTCCGCTTCTTCCCGGTGGTGGCGAGGTCTTACATGGCATCCAGGTTGCCTGGGCGCTGATCATTCATTTCGAAACGCTGGGGATCGAGCCTCCGCCCGAACTGGTGCGCCTGTACGATGCCGTCGGGCTGCCTCTTTCTCTGCGCGCTATGGGCCTGTCCCAACCCTCGCACAGCGATCTTCTCGCACTTGCCGACGCGACGCTCGCCGTGCGGCACGCGAAGAACATGCCGTTTGAAGTTGATGCGGAAATGCTCGTGAATGCCATCCTGCGGGTCGAGGAGAAGGCTGTGGCAAGGAGTGTCGAAGCATGACCGGTCGTCTTGCTGTTATCACTGGTGGCGGTACCGGTATCGGTCGCGCTACAGCCGAACGCCTTCTGTCGGAGGGGTGGCGGGTGATTGCTGTCGGCCTCGATCGCGATGACGATCTGCCGGAAGATATCCGTTTCCATAAGGCTGATGTGACGGACACTGTCGCCATGCTTTCGGCGCTTGACGGCGAGAACGGCTTGCATGGTTTCGTTCATTGCGCAGGCATCCTCCGCCATGAAAAGGAATGGCAGATCGCGGACTTTGACGCGGTGATGAAGGTGAATGTCAGTGCTGGTTTCGCACTCGCAAATGCCCTCTTGCCGCGTC
Source organism: Shinella sp. CPCC 101442 (assembly GCF_024704725.1). Taxonomy (GTDB): domain Bacteria; phylum Pseudomonadota; class Alphaproteobacteria; order Rhizobiales; family Rhizobiaceae; genus Shinella. The sequence goes on from NZ_JALIQS010000010.1 coordinate 13,413, forward strand.
TGGAGGCGGCGGGCGGTTCGATCGTCATGCTCGCCTCGATGTGGGCGATTTTCGGTTCGGCCGGCGCGCCGGCCTATACGGCCAGCAAGGGTGCGGTGGCGGCCGTCACCCGCTCGATGGCCGTCGCCTGGGCGCCAAAGGGCGTCCGGGTCAATTCCGTGGCGCCAGGTTGGGTGGAAACGCGCATGTCGGCGCGTGCCCGCACAGATGGCGAGCGGGCAGGACTCATCAACGGCCGCATCCCCATGGGACGCTGGGCGCAACCCTCTGAAATCGCCTCGGTCATTCGCTTCCTGCTGTCGCCAGATGCCGCTTATGTCACGGGGACCATGCTGCCGATCGACGGTGGCTATTCCGTTTGCTGAAAGGATAATGAGATGAAAGCTTGGGTTCATCATGAAACCGGCGCCCCGGATGTCCTGCGTCTGGAAGAACGGCCACGACCGGTACCCGGCAAGGGCGAAGTGCTCGTGCGCAATCGTGCGATCGGCCTCAACCCTGTCGACTGGAAGTTTATCGAATGGGGGCATCCGTCCTGGGAATGGCCGCATGTTCCCGGGGTCGATGGCGCAGGTGAGGTTGAGGCGTTGGGCGAGGGCGTCTTTCACATCGCGCTCGGCGCGCGTGTGGCCTATCACAACGATCTGGTTCAGCCGGGTTCATTTGCCGAATACACCGTGGTGCCGGCAAGGGCGTTGATCCCGTTGCCGACGTCACTGCCGTTTGCTGCTGCGGCAACCATCCCGTGCCCCGGCTTGACGGCATTCCAAGCCGTGTCGAAGGTTCCACTCGGTCCCGGTGCCCATGTCCTGGTAACGGGCGCGTCCGGTGCGGTCGGTGGCGCCCTGCTGCAGCTGGCGCGCGCCCGTGGCTGGATCGTTCATGCTGTCAGCTCTTCCTCGCAGGCCACAAGAGTGCTGCGTATCGGCGCGGCGACCACAACTGACTATCGCAGCCCCCAATGGCGCGAGGAAATCAGAGAAAGAACGCGTGCCCAGCCGCTACAGGCTGTGTTTGACATGGTGAACGGCGCACATGCCGCTTCGCTGGCGCCTCTTCTGACGGCGAACGGTCATCTCGTCTGCATTCAGGATCGGCAGGAAAATGCGCCGCTCCCCGCCTTTACGACCACGATCTCACTGCACGAGGTTGGTCTAAACGCCATGCACAGTCATGGGGACGATTGGCAATGGGCCAATCTCGTCGCTGCTGGCGCGTCTATTGCCAAGGATATCCTCGAAGGTCGTTTCGATGCCCAAATCGTCGAGACCGCTTCCTTCGAGGCTTTGCCGGAAGCGCTCACGCGCCTGAAAGCGGGTCCGAACCCGGGCAACCGAGTTGTTTTGATGGATGCGTCGTGAGCTGATGAGGACGAACAAGCGCCTGCGGTGCCGTTGTCTGGTCAATCGGTGCGCTTGAACAAGCTTCCATGATCACAAAACAAGGCGCCGGGGCACTTCTTCGGGGCGATCGCACCGTTGGCCGTGTCGCTAGTGGAGACCGTCTCGACTGAGCTGCCGAGCTGGGGCATGGTCGAGACGCCGAGACCGGCTGGCTCGGTCAAGACGGCATTGCCATTTAAGGTGTTGTAGCGGCTGTGAGGGGCAGACGTCACTGCGGCGTTCGATGGCGGATCTTTGGATCGGTGGCATGATGACTGCTGACCAGGCCGCGAAAGTAATTCACAAGCCCGTCTCGAAGGCCGTTTTTGATGTCTGAGGCCCCCGATGTTGCCCGGACGCAGAGGTTTCCTATGCCGAAGACGAGGACAAACAATGAGTTGCGAACATCTTTGGCGGAGACTCTACCCTTCGCTCACCGGGTCCGGCTGGGAAGTTAGTCCGGCGCGCATTGGATGTCCGGCAAATCGATGCGCCCGGTCCATCTCGGAAAAATCCACGTGTATCTCGCCCACTCGCGCATCCTCCCGAGGGGTGGAGAAATAATTCGATCGCCAAGAAGTTGAGTCTGGACAGAAGGTTATATTCTGCCAAATATGCCGCGTGCCATTCGGCGCATGCGTTTCAGAGCTAGCCCAGATCTAATTCGGGATCGAGATTCGTTCGGATCGGAACCTCAAAAAGGATAGTGTTATGTCGCTCTTGACAGGTATATTCGAACAATCACCGATCATCGCCTTATTCCTTGCGCTTGCAGGCGGCTACTGGATCGGCAAGTTCCAGTTCGGCAAATTCCAGCTAGGCGGCGTGGCGGGGTCACTTCTCGTCGCGGTTGTCATTAGTCAGGTCGGCGTCAAAATCGACGACGGCATCAAGGCCGTTCTTTTCGCTCTTTTTATCTATGCCGTGGGCTTCGAGAGCGGCCCGCAGTTCTTCCGTTCACTCGGGCGACAGTCGATCCGCGAGATCGTCATGGCAGCCGTTCTGTCGCTCAGCGGCTTGGCGACCGTTGTGGTCCTCGCCAAGCTCTTCGCGCTCGACAAAGGGCTTGCGGCAGGTATCGCAGCGGGCGGGTTGACGCAATCGGCGATCATAGGCACCGCAAGCTCGGCCATTGAAAAGCTAGGGCTGGCTGCGGATGAGGTCCAGAAACTCCAGTCGAACGTCGCCATTGGCTATGCCGTCACCTATATTTTTGGTTCATTCGGGGCGATCATTGTTTGTGTCAACCTTCTGCCCTGGCTGATGAAGCGGAGCATTCGCGATGATGCGGTCAAGGCTGAGGCAGAGATGCTGAAGGGTGCGCGCATCTATGGCCAGGGCGAGGCGCCAGCCCTCCCGGAGCTGGTTGGCCGTGTTTACCGCGTGGAATCGGCAGCAGGCCAGACTGTAGCCGCGGTCGAAGGGGCTGGTGCGGTCACGGTCGAACGGGTCAAACGCGGCGGCAAGATCATCGGCATCGAGCCTGGTCTGACGCTGAAACGTGATGACCTCATCCTCGTCGTCGGCCGCCGTTCGGGTGTGATTGGGCTGGAGGCGCGGATCGGAACGGAAACACCCGGCGCCGACGGCATGGAGCTGATTGTCACCACCCGTGATATTCAGATTACCGACAAGGAGTTCGCTGGCCAGAAGGTGGCGGAGATCCTATCCAAGAGCGAGAACCTTCGACACGGAATCTATGTTCTCGGTGTCAGCCGGGCCGGAGCGAAGCTGGAGCTTTCCAACGACACGGTGATCGAAGCTGGCGACATCGTGACCGTCCATGGCGTGCAGGAAGACCTGCAGCGCCTCGCCGGGCGGGTCGGTCCGGCCATCATTCCCAGCGACAAGACGGATTTCGTGTTCCACGGGCTCGGCCTCGTCGCCGGCCTTCTCGCCGGGCTCTTGGTGCTGCGCATTGGTTCTATTCCCCTAACGCTGGGGGCAGGGGGCGGTGCGCTGCTTTCGGGTCTTGCCTTCGGATGGTATCGCAGCCGCCACATGGCCATTGGCAATATGCCGACCGGTGCCTCGACCCTCCTGCGGGATCTTGGCCTTGCCGGCTTCGTCGCCGTCGTTGGTCTCCAGTCCGGGCAGCAAGCGGTACAGACCATCGCCCAGAGCGGATTGTCGATCTTCTTGATCGGTGTCGTCGTCACCATCCTTCCGCTTGTCCTGACCATGCTCGTCGGACGCTACATCCTGCGTTACGACAATGTGGCGGTCTTCGCCGGCGCGCTCTCCGGATCGCGTAGCGCCAATCCAGCCTTCGGCGAAATTCTCGACAAGGCCGGAAATTCTGTTCCAACCACGTCTTTTGCCATTACCTATGCACTTGCCAACGTGTTCCTGACCTTGCTCGGCCCTCTGGTCGTGGCGCTGGTCTAATCGTTAACCGGAGTTGAAACGATGAACGATTACAGCCAATTCGCACAGCTCAGCCCCTTCGAACTGAAGGACGAACTCATCAAGCTGGCCTCGAGCAAGACAGATCGCATGATGCTGAATGCCGGGAGAGGCAACCCGAATTTCCTCGCCACGCTCCCGCGGCGCGCCTTTTTCCGACTAGGACTGTTCGCCACGGCGGAATCGGAACTGTCCTATTCCTACATGCAGCATGGCATCGGCGGGTTGCCGCGGATTGAAGGCATTGAGGCGCGGTTCGAACGCTTCATCGCCGAGCATCGCGATCAGGAAGGTGTCGTCTTCCTCGGCCGCGCGCTCAGCTATGTACGCGACCAGCTTGGTCTCTCGGCATCGGACTTCTTGCATGAAGTTGTCGAGGGCATTCTGGGCTGCAACTACCCGGTGCCTCCACGGATGCTGCGCGTGAGCGAGCAGATCGTGCGCCAGTACCTGATGCGCGAGATGGTGGGTGGTCAGATATCGGCACAGGATGTCGATGTCTTCGCGGTAGAGGGCGGTACAGCCGCCATGACCTACATCTTCGACACGCTGAAGCAAAACCAGCTGGTCAAGGCTGGCGACAAGGTGGCGATCGGCATGCCGGTCTTCACACCCTACATCGAAATCCCCGAGCTCGACGTCTACGGCCTGGAGGAGGTATCGATCAACGCGGATCCGGAAAACGGCTGGCAATATCCTGACAGCGAGCTGGAAAAACTGAAGGATCCGGCGATCAAGATCTTCTTCTGCATCAATCCGTCGAACCCGCCTTCGGTGAAACTGGACGACCGCAGCCTGAACAAGATCGCTGAGATCGTGAAGAACGACCGGCCGGATTTGATGATCCTGACCGACGATGTCTATGGCACCTTTGCCAATGATTTCCGCTCGCTGTTCGCGGACTGCCCGGAAAACACGATCCTGGTTTACTCCTATTCGAAGTATTTCGGTGCGACCGGTTGGCGGCTTGGTGCTGTGGCGCTTCGGCAAGGAAATGTGCTGGACGCTGCGCTGGCCGCGTTGCCCGACGCGGACAAGGCTATGCTGGAGCGTCGGTACTCCTCGATAACGACCGATGTACCCGGTCTGAAACTGATCGACCGCCTCGTCGCTGACAGCCGTACCGTGGCACTGAACCATACTGCGGGCCTATCGACGCCACAGCAGGTCCAGATGGTGCTCTTCTCGTTGTTTGCGCTGATGGACGAAAGCGACAGCTACAAGACGGCCCTGAAGGGCGTTATCCGCCGCCGTCAGGCCGCGCTTTACGCGGAGCTCGGCATCGAGATGCCGGACGACGAAAACTCGGTAGACTATTATACCCTGCTCGACATGGAGAAGGTTTCGGAAGCGCTTTACGGCTCCGAGTTCGCTGCATGGGTAAAGAAGAGCTTCGGGCCGAACGAGCTGCTTTTCCGGATTGCTGACGAGACGGGCATTGTCCTGTTGCCTGGGCGTGGCTTTGGGACGCAGCATCCGTCGGGTCGGGCCTCGCTCGCCAATCTCAACGAGTATGAGTATGCCCGCATCGGCCGCGCCTTGCGCAAAATGGCCGATGAATACCATGTAGCCTGGAAGAAAAAGGGCTGAGTTGAACGATGCGGCTCCCGGCCAGGGAGCCGCATACACTTCCGGCTGCCCGGAGAGATCATGGCCCTACTGACCGATCCCGTCATCGCGCTTTTCGTTTGTCTCGGCCTTGGCCATCTCCTGGGGCGGGTGAGGATAGGGCCGGTGGTGCTTGGCGGGGTCTGCGGCACGCTTTTCGTCGCGTTGGCCATCGGGCAGCTGGGCGTCAGCATCAGCGCGGATCTCAGAAACACCGCCTTCGCCCTGTTCATCTATGCACTCGGCTTTTCAGCCGGGCCGCAGTTCTTCGCCAACATCCGGGGCGGATGGCGCTATGGCATCTTTTCGATCATCGAGGTCGTCTGCGTGCTGGCATTGGTGGCGGGCGCGACCGTAATATTCGGATTCGATGCGGGAACCAGCGCCGGGCTTTTCGCAGGGGCTGCGACCGAGTCCGCCGTTGTCGGTACGGCATCAGAGGCCTTGGGGCATCTTGCGTTGCCTGAGGCCGAGATTCTTCAATTACAGGCCAATACCGCGACAGCTTACAGTCTGACCTATCTCTTTGGTCTCGTTGCCATCGTCGTCTTCACGACGCAGATTGCGCCGATGATCCTTCGCATCAACCTTCGCGAGGAGGCTGCGGCTTTTGCCGTGCAACTGGGCGCGGTCGAGGAAGAGAAAGACCATCCTGAGGCCCTCACGGTTTTCGTCGGCCGGGCTTTCGCCGCCGGTCCTGCCGCCGGTATGACTGTTGGCGACTTCGAGCGCAGCCGGAACAGGACGGTTTTCGTGGAGCGGGTAAAGCGGGGAGAAGAAGTGTTTTCTCCTCCCGGGGATGTCCTCATCATGCACGACGACGTCCTCATCCTGCATGGGCGGCGTAATGCGGTGGTTGCTGCCGCGTCCGCCGTTGGCCAGGAGCAACTGGTGCCAGCCGGGATATCGGTTCCGCTTGCCCGGCGCGAAGTGATCGTCAATCGCTCTGAGATCAATGGAATGCATGTCCGTGATCTGCGCGACGCCGCTCCGGCCGATATGGCGAGGGGACTTTTCGTCGAGAGCATCCGCCGTATGGGGCAGACGATCCCAGCGTTTCCGAAGACGGTCCTGCAGCGCGGCGACATTCTGACACTCTATGGCCCGGAAGCTGCGGTTGAGCGGGCGGTGAAGGAACTTGGAGCGCCGGTTGCCGCAAGCGAGGCGACCGATTTTGTGGTTCTTGGCCTGGGCGTGCTCACCGGCTTGCTGATCGGCCGTTTCTCCGCCGAAATCGCTGGGATGGAATTGACACTTGGCACTGGCGGCGGTGCGTTGATCGCTGGTCTCGCCTTCGGCTGGCTGAACATGCGAAGGCCGCGTCATGGCAATCTGCCGACCGCGGCCGCCGGTTTCATGAAGGATTTCGGCCTTGCAGTCTTCATCGCCGCCATCGGGCTTGGCGCCGGGCCTGATGCCGTGACCCTGGTCATGGAGTACGGTCTGATTCTTCCCGTTCTCGGCGTGCTCGTTTCGGCCGTGCCGGCATTCGTTTCTTTGCTCGTCGGGTGGAAGCTGATGAAGATCGAGCCGCCGATCCTTCTTGGCATTATCGCCGGCCAGCATTGCAGCACGCCGACGATCAGCGCGTTGGTAGGCCAGGCAGGGAACTCGACGCCGGTCATCGGCTATACCGTCACTTATGCTATTTCGAATGTTATTCTGCCGCTACTCGGACCCGTTGTCGTCGGATTGTCGAGAGCGCTCGGTTCTTGAGGTATCATTGCCGTCGGCACGGCAAGTTTCGGTCGATCATGCCGGCGCTGGTAGCGACGGGTCAGTTCGGCCGAGGGGCAAGATCGGTACGCGGCGAATGGCCGGCAAAGAGCTGCCCGCGTTCGGCCTGCGAAAGATCGTCGCGCGCACTGGCAGCCCTCCGGCGTGGCGTCAATTGAATTGCGCGACATGTTTTGGTCGGCAGTACCGCGCCCGTTCTCCAATCCCCTCCTCAGTTTGGCCGGTGTCCCTGAACCATCCGATCGAGCACGATCGCGCATAGGAGAATTGCTGGACCGGCGAGCAGGCCCTGGCCTTGCGCGGCATATTGCAGGGCGTGCAGCACGTCTTCACCCAATCCCTTCGCGCCGATGAGGGCCGCGATCACGACCATCGACAAACACATCAGGATGGTCTGGCTGATGCCAGCCATGATCGACGGTCCAGCCGTTGGGAGATCAACCTTGAAGAGGATGAAGCTGCGGGATGCACCATCTTTTTCTCAGAGTTGCGCCGTCACGTCATGTTCACACCGCTGCCAGATGCGGCCGGGGCACAGGACAAAACCCTCATCTGAAAATCAAGTTTATATTGCTCCGACGCCTAAATTTCGAATCTGATAGCGCGCTCATGGGCGGCTACAGCGGCTCATGGCGCAGGGGGCGGCGTTTTGGCGTCGCTCGATACCGAGAATTGTCTTTCAGTTGTTTGGTGGCGCGACCGCCAACACCCGTTCACGGCGTTTCATCTTGAGTTTCCGTTCAAGAGAAGCAACTTTGCAGAGCGCCGCCCGCGCCAGATCCTTGGTTGCCACCGACATTTCAGTCGAGTTCCAGGGACGGTGCGGCCAGGCGGCCAGATGTGAGCCGGATGAACCATCGTGAGAGCATGATTGGCAGGATCCACGACTGCACGCGCATGCCGAATGTGCTTTGCGGGATGAGGTGGCCGCCGATCTTGCGCGAGATCGCCTGCATTCTCGTCACCAACGGTCGCAGGCGCGCCTCGTAGCTATCGAGCGCTTCCACATGGCTTTTCCGGGCAAGTTCTGCCGCGAGGATATAGGCGCCGGCCATCGCGGTGGACGTGCCCTGTCCGGCAAGGAAGGTGAGGCACCAGGCGGAATCTCCGAGCAGCGCGATGCGGCCCTTCGACCATTTCGGCACCTCGATCTGCGAGACTGTGTCGAAGAATGCCTGGTCCCAGTCGATTGCAGAGGTGAGGGCGGAAGCTACCGGCTCGGGCCATTGGCCGAACTCCTTCTGCAGAATGGCACGCCGGGCGTCGGGATCGAGCCGATCCGTGCGCTCGTCCCGCCAACAGAAGAGCGTGGCTGCCGTACCATCTCCGACGGCATAGAGGCCGCCTTGATGATCGACATCCATCATGCCGACGAAACTCGCGTCCAGCGGCCTGGCAAGTGACACGCGCCATGCGCTGGCCCGGTAGCCGAGTGGCCGGAGAAACTCTTCATGGGGGCCAAAGGCCAGCGCCCGGACAGCGCTGCGATAGCCGTCCGCTCCGACGACGAGGTCGAAGCGGTCGGTGCTGCCGTCGGAGAAGGTCGCCGTGACGCCCGCGCCATCATCGTCCAGCGCGACGACCGTCGTTTCATAGCGGATCGGGCACTTGCCCTCAACGGCGCCGCTCAGGATTTCATGGAAATCATTGCGCATGATGGCGAGGAGGCGGCCTTCCGCCGCGTTCGCCAATACACGATAGTCGTAGGAGAAGAGCTTGCGGCCGCGTCGGTCGAGATGATGGGCGGGGCCGAGTGGCATGGCTTTGGCGCGAAACGCCTCGATGAGACCAAGGCGCTCGGCAACACGCCAGCCGTTGACATGCAGGCCGATGGAATAGCCGCCCGTCCGGTCGCGGGCCGCCTTTTCCACGACAACCGGCTCGATGCCATGTTCAAGCAGGCAGGCTGCGAAGGTCAGGCCCGCAGGCCCGCCGCCGACGATGAGGATACGCATGTTATCCTCCTCAGAACGTCATGTTGATGCGGCCGCCAATCGTGCGACCCTGGCCGAGCTGGTAGAGATTGCCCAGGCCCGGATACTGGAAGCCATAAGTCGCATAGGTCTTGTCGAAGACATTGGTCACGAAAGCTTCGGCCGTGACCTTTTCATCGATTTCCCATTTCACGCCGACATCGGCCAGCGCATAGGCCTTCTGGCCAATGGTGTTGGTCTCGTCGAAATAGTGCTCGCTGACATAGGTGAGGCCGACATACGGGACCAGTGCGCCACGTCCGCTTTCCAGCTCGAAGCGGTAGTCGAGCATAAGATTGGCCGTGAATTCAGGCGCATAGGGCACGGTGTTGCCAGTCAGGTCCAGGCCGGGTGTCACGGGGTTATTGTAATCGGTGAAGCGCGTATGGTTGTAGGCAAGACCTGCCGTGATGCCGAACGCCTCGGTGGGCTTGGCTCGCACCTTCAAGTTGATGCCCTTGGACGTGACCTCGCCGACATTCTGCAGGTACTGCCAAGGCTGCACGTCCACGAACATCTGGTAGTCCTTGGTGATGTTGTAGTAGGCCGAGAGTTGAGCCTCCAACGTGCCGTCATCGTTGCGATACTTCAGTCCGGCCTCACCGTTGTAGGTGTGTTGCGGATCATAGGTGAAGGCGTTGTTCGTGGAGGTCACGTTGCGGGTGAAGCCGCCGGCCTTGAAGCCCGTGCTCACGAGGCCATAGGCACGCCATTCGTCGGTCAGGCCGTAGCTTGCGCCAAGCTTCGGCGAAAGCGCGGTGAAACCGTTGTCATTGCTGAAGGTGACCGGTCCTGCCGCGTCTGCGGCGGCGTGTTCGTAGTCAAGACGAAGGCCCGGCGAAATATCCAGGCGCTCGGTGGCGTGCCATGTCATATCGCCGAAGAGCGCGTAGGAATCGACCTTCTGCCGCGACGTCTGGCTGGCGATCGGCACGTTGCGCGTAAAGTCGAGGTGCTGATAGTACAGGCCAGCGACGTAGTCGATCGCGCTGCCCTGATCGGGGTTCGAAGCGATGCGCAGTTCCTGGCTCAATGTCCACTGCTTCTCGGGCGTGTAGCTGCCGAAGACCGTGCGATCGAGGTCACTCTTCTGATAGCCGGTGAGCGCCGTAACGGTTGCAAAACCGAGATCATAGGCGGCGTTGATGCCGAAGTTCCATGTGTCGAGATCGTATTGCGAAGGCGCGGGATAGGCGATGCGGTCCTTCAGCATGGACTCCATGACAAAGTATTCCTCCGTGGAGGAAACATGGCCACGCCCGGCTGTCACGGTCATGTCCCATGGGCTATCCGTTGGCGCATATCTCAGGCGAACCTGTCCGTTGAGGTCTTTCGTCCCACCGACCTCTTCGCCCGTCATGGTCGTGTAGGTGTCGTGGTCGTTGCGGAACGTGAAGTTCGCATCGCCATACAGTACGTCTTCAATGATCGGCGTACTGGCATGGAAGGTGCCGCCGCCGCCCTGATCGGTCAGATTGGAGGTGAAGCCGATGCGGCCTTCGTTGTCGGGCTTGCGGGTCACGATGTTGATAACGCCTCCGATCGCACCGCGCCCGTATAACGTGCCCTGTGGGCCGTAAAGCAGCTCGACGCTTTCCAGGCCGCCCGGCAACGAGCGGGTGAGGTTGAAGCTGTCCTGCGGCAGGCCATCTACATAGACCTGCGTGCTTGGATTATAGAAGTCGAGCGAAGCCTGGCCGCGGATCGTGAAATTTGCATAGGCGCGGCTGGAGCGCGTGCGAATGTTGACATCTGGAAAGATGCGGTCGAGATCGGCGACCGTTTCGATGTTTCGGGTCAAAAGCTCATCGGCATTGGCGATGTCGGTCGTCGACGGCAGCAGGAAATAGTCCTCGCTGCGTTTCGTGGCGGTGATGACGATCGGCTCGAGCGTGGATGCTTCGGCGTTGTCCTGTGCCGCAGCGATCTGCGGGGAGAGGCTGACGGCGAGGGCGAGGAGGGAAACGCCGGACAAGCGATGACGCATCATGGTTCCGATACCTTTTCTGATAGTACGACACCCTGCGCTGTCCTTGCGGACACGCCGAGCGTACGGGAGGCGATGAAGATTGCCGCGACGATGAAGGTCGCGGAGGAGGCGAAGAGCCAGCCATAGCCGAAGGCGTTTCCGAGCAGGCCTGCAACGGAGGAGGCGGCAATGGCGAGGATGGCGTCGATGCTCTGAAGCGCGGCGAAGTCCGTTGCTGTCTGTTCCGGATTGCACCAGTTCATCATGGCGGCATAGAGCGCGACGAAGGAGAAGGCGACGGCCGCCACCTGGGCAAGCAGCAGGCCAAGCGCCAGCATCGACGTGGCGATGCCGGTGAATTCGGCAGCAGCCAGGGCTGCAAGCAGCAAGACGTTGAGGATAGCGGCAATCACGATGGACCGGGCGATGCCTGCGGCCTGCACGAAGACTGCGCCGAGCGAAGAGGCGATGAGGCCGGCAACCGCACCACCGGCGCCGCGCAGAATGCCAATCGTATCGAGTGCAATACCCTTGTCGACGAGATAGGGACCGGTAAGCGCCGTGCCCATGCGAAGGCCGGTCTGATAGACCACGAGGAAGACGAGGCCGTACATCAGGGTGCGGTTTTGCAACGTTCTCCTGAAACCGATCTTTCCTTTCCCTGGGGTTGCGTGAACGCGCGGGGTGATGATTGCCTTCGACAGGAAAACCGGGATGGTGAGCAGGCAGACGAAACCTGCCATGGCGGCCATCGAAACCGCCCAGCCGGTGTGCTGATAGACGACCAACCAGAGGCCGCCGCCAATCAGGAAGCCGAGATAGGCACCGGCTGTGGACGCGCCGCTTGCGAGGCCACGCGTTTCGGCATTCGAGGCTCTGACGGCGAGCGAGTCGGTCGCCACATCCTGTGTCGCAGCAAAGACACCCATGACGAGCAGGACCGCTGCCAGCGCGCCCATATGCGTCTGCGGTGGTAGCGTGGTGGCGAGAAGGAAGCACAGGATAATGCCGGATTGGCAAAGCAGGATCCAGGTTCGCTCACTCGGGAACCGGTCAATGAGCGGCGCCCAGAGGAACTTCAGCGCCCAGGGCAGGAACAGCACGGCGAGATAGCCGATCTGGTCTAGCGGCATTCCGGCATCACGAAGCACCACGGGGAGCGCGGTCTGCACCATCGAGCCGGTGACGGACTGGGCGGCATACAGGCCGGCCAACAGGCCAAGCACGGTCCAGCCTGCCGAACGCCCGGCAAAATTCGTAAAAGCAGTCGACATAAGCCCTCGCAATGCACGTCTCGGCCTTACTAGGCTGATGCGTAAAACTTGACTATTGTAATCAGGTTCAATGATATTGCGATCGGGTCTATTATTTGGTGGGCATATGAATCTTCGTGTGGAACAGCGCGCTCTGGCACAGTCCGATCAGGATGACGTGGTCGTGCTGGGGCCAAGCCCGGCCGACCCGACGTTCTCCGCTACCTCGACGGAGGGTGCTTACAAAATCCTCGGTGTGCGGCCGGGCCTCACCATTTCGGTGTTCGACATGGTGATCGGCGCCGATTTCGTGGGGCGTTTCGCAACAGAACCCTGTGTGGCGATTGACTTCCTGTTCGAGGCGTCGGGACAGGGCTGGCTTTTGGGCAGCGATGCCGAGCAGCGGCTTTCATCGATTCCTTATCGGCCGGGCCGCATCTACATCATGGCGGCGCCGCAAGGTTCCATCGGCCTCTACGATGTGCCTATCGGGACGCGCTTCAAGGGTATGGATATCCGAGTCGACATTGGCCTCTGGCAGAAGCTTGGTGCAGGCGACCTTCTGAGCAGCCTCGACGAGCATCATGCCCTGCATATGGCCTCCGGAAACGGCACCTGGGTCGGCGTACTGCCGGTGCCGCCTGATCTTCTGGCCGTTGCGCGCGCGCTTTTCGACAGTGCCATGGTGGAAAGCGACGACCTTGCTTTCGAGGCTCGTGCGCTCGACATCATCAATGCGTCTATCGCCGCGATGCGTCGGACACAGCCGGCGCAGACCATTCCTCCCCGGGATCGCCGGCTACTACAGCGTGCCCGTGATCTTCTCATTGAGGAGCTTGCGCGACCGTGGACGCTGGATGAACTGGCCCGAGAGGTCGGACTGACACAGAAGCGGTTGAAATCCGGTTTCAAGAGCATGTACGGCTTTGCCGTCTACGCCTTCCTGCAGGAGCAACGGCTTCTCGAAGCGCACCGCGTCATCGAGAGCGGTGAGATGAATGTCACCCAGGCCGCCATTGCCGTCGGCTACAGCAATCCAAGCCATTTTTCTCAGCTTTTCCTGCGTCGTTTCGGCATGCAACCATCGCGCCTTCTCGCCGCACGGCCTGCGTAGGTCGGAACGGCAGACACTACCTGCCTCATGTCGCTTTTGGCTGGGCGCGGCTCGGCGAATGGCCGAAATGCTTGAGATCGCGTGCAGAAATTGCTGGCGAACTACAGTCGGTGAAGGGCGCAGCCTTCGTAACCGTCCAGGTGCCGAGCGTCAGACGAGGCGAATTACAGCGCTCGCGTGAAAAAATAATCTACAAATTTAGTAGAAAAAGAAAGACAGGTCGTTCTTTTTGTCGTCGTTGACGCCTATGATTTGATCAACCGCGAGAAACGAGGGCAAAGATGGCTGTCGAATTCATAAGTCTGACCTACCCCAATCTATCGACCGATATCGCTCCGTTGCCCGATGCGCCTGCGGATCCGGCTTATCTCGCGCGTTACGCGCGTTCCGTCGAGGAAGCCGGGTTTGGCTATACGCTGTTGCCTTATGGTTCATCGTCCTTTGATCCGTTCACGCTCGGCGCAACCGTTGCCGCTCATACGAGGACTTTGAAGATCATCATCGCCTTGCGGCCGAACACAGTTTATCCGACCGTTGCTGCGAAGTCGCTTGCGACCCTGGATCAACTGAGCGGCGGGCGCGTCGTCGTACATCTTATCGCCGGCGGCAGCGATGCCGAGCAGGCGGCGGAAGGCGACTTCCTGTCTAAAGACGACCGCTATGCGCGCTTGGAAGAGTACATTGCCATCCTCAAACGTGCCTGGTCTTCAAGAGAGCCGTTTGATTTCGCTGGACGCTTCTACACATTCAAGCGCTTCTCAAGCGCCGTCGCTCCGGTACAGGCGTCTATTCCCGTATCGGTCGGCGGTTCCTCTGGTGAAGCGTATCGAATTGGCGGTCTGCACGGTGACATCTTTGGCCTGTGGGGTGAACCTCTTGCCGAGACCCGGGAGCAGATCGATCGCATCTTCGCGGCGGCCGAGGCCGCTGGGCGGAAAGATCGGCCGCAAATCTGGGTGACCTTCCGGCCGATTCTCGCTGAGACGGACGAGTTGGCCTGGGCGAAAGCGCACCGAATTCTTGCGGCACTCAAAACGCATCATAAATCCGTAACAGGCGCCGAGCCGCAGAACGTCGGTTCCCAGCGTCTGCTTGAATTCGCGGCGAAGGCCGATGTTCACGACAAGGCGCTCTGGTTCGAACCTGCCGCAGCGACCGGTGCTCGCGGTGCATCGACCGCCCTTGTCGGCAGTCCGGACACAGTCGCAGAGGCCATCCTGCGGTATGTCGACATAGGCGCGGATCTCATATCCATCCGCGGCTACGACAATCTTTACGATGTGATCGACTACGGCCGTTACCTCGTGCCCCTCGTTCGTGCCGGACTGGCAAGCCGTAATCACCCGGTCGCTGTCGCGGCGTCAGCGTGAGCCCGCCTTTTCCGTCTGACGCTTCGTCCAATCGCCAGGATATCATGACCCGCCCCCAGCCCGTTTCCCTTGCCACTCCCGTGCGCGCACCGCAACGCGCAAGGCTGCCCGATGTAGTCAGGGCGCTGGCGGCACTGGCGCCCAACCAGGATGCGGCGGCGACGTTCCCACAGGCCGGCATACGCCAGTTGCACGATGCGGGGTTTCTGACGGCAAGTGTCGTCAGGGAGTATGGTGGCGCAGACTACGGCGTCGAGCAGCTAGCGCGGCTTCTGATCGAGATCGGCAAGGGTGATCCGTCCGTCGCGCTGATCGCGTTGATGAACCTGCAGTTTCATGCGGCCCAACGGCCCGGAGACCCGCGTGCCATCGGTGTGCATCTGTACCGCAAGATACTCGCTGGGTCGGAGCGAGCTCCGACCCTCGTCAACGCTTTCCGCGCCGAACCCGACCTTGGCTCGCCCGCCCGTGGTGGTCTGCCGAAGACGGTGGCTCGGTACAGCGCCGAGGGATGGGTCCTGTCCGGACGCAAGATGTTCTGCACCGGCTCCACGGGGCTTTCCTACCATTTGCCTTGGGCGGTGACCGACGAGGCACAGTCGCGTGTAGCGGAGTTCCTGGTACCGGCAGACAGCGAGGGTATCGAGATCGTTCCTGTCTGGAACCATCTCGGCATGCGGGCAACGGAAAGTCACGACGTGATCTACCAGGATGTCGTCGTGCCGCACGATCACATCGCCGGTGCGGAAATCGTGACGCCGGACACTCGTCAGGACATGCGGGCGGTCGCGCCGACCGTACTCCTGATCCAGTCGATCTATATTGGTGTGGCGCGTGCCGCGCAGGCTGCTTTCCATCGCTACGCGCATCAGCGCGTGCCGACCGCCCTCGGCAAGCCGATTGCCACGACGGAGCGGATCCGCTCCGTCGCCGGCGAGATTGAGTTGAATATCGTGCAGGCCGAGGCACTGCTGGCCCATTTCGCCTCGGGCCTGGCCGCAGGCCGTGAAGAGGCATTCCGCGACATCGCTGCGGCAAAAAGCGCAATCTCCGCTGCGGTCATTCGCTCGGTGGAGATTGCCGTGAAAGCGCTCGGCAATCCTGGGCTTTCCCGCGCCAACCCGCTTGAACGGCATCTGCGCGACGTTCTCTGCGCGCGCATCCATTCGCCGCAGGACGATTCCGTTCTCCTGGCTCTCGGTACGACAAGTCTGAGCAGGCAATACCACCCCGACATCGAGGAGCAAGTAAAGTGACCAGAAACGTGCGCCATTCCGGCTGCCTCAAAATCCGCGCTGCCGTAACCGGTATTGCTGCGCGACGCTCCATGGCGGCTGTCGCAACCTGCGCGGCTGATGGCGTGAAGCGATGAACACGACCCTCCTTGTTCCCCTCGCCACGCGCCCCCAGGCAGCGCTTCGTCCCCCGCAATGGCATGCCCCGCGCAATCTTCTGCGCGTAGCGCTCCCGGTCTTCGTTCTCGCGTTGTGGCAGGTCGCCAGTTCGACCGGCATTCTGTCGCCTAGAACCCTGCCGCCGCCATCGGCCGTCATCGAGGCATTCCGTCAGTTGATCGAGACCGGTGATCTCCAGGCGGCGCTACCGGCATCGTTGGCGAGGGCGGGAGGAGGGCTTGCGATCGGGCTTTTGATTGGGATCGGCTTCGGCCTCCTGACTGGTTTGTCGCGACGGGCCGAAGAGGCCTTCGACTCGACTTTTCAAATCGTTCGCCTCATCCCCTTCATCTCACTCGTTCCGTTGTTCATCATCTGGTTCGGCATCGGAGAAGAGCCGAAGGTTCTGCTTATCGCGCTGGCCTGTGTGTTCCCCGCCTATCTCAATACCTATTCGGGCGTGCGGAATGTCGATCGCCGGTTGATAGAGGCGGCCAGAACCTTTGGCCTTTCGCCCGTGCAGATCACATTGCAGGTGCTTCTCCCCGCAGCATTGCCCGCCGTGTTGGTCGGTGTGCGTTTTGCAATGGGTGTCTCGCTCCTGGCACTGATCATCGCGGAACAAACCAACAGCCGGGCCGGCATCGGCTACCTGATCTTTGTGGCGAGTGGCGCCTTGCGTATCGATCTGATCGTCGCCTGTGTTCTCGTCTACGCCGTCCTTGGCATCGCGATCGACCTCGTGATGCGCCTTGTCGAGAAACTCTTGCTCCCGTGGAGATAGCCATGCTGGCCAATGTGCAAATCCGGAAGGAAACCGGTGACGCAACTCCGGTGGTCGATCTTCGGCCAGTGGCAACCACCGCCCATAGCCCGCGGGAAGCCGTCGTCTCGCTGACCGGAGTTTCCAAGAAATTCGGCGATCAGACGATCCTCGACGGCGTCGATCTCTCTATCCGGCAGGGCGATTTCGTCGCACTGCTCGGCGCATCGGGTTCGGGAAAAACGACATTGCTGCGTATCCTTGCATCCCTCGATGAGGCCAACGACGGCAAAGTACTCGTGGCCAGAAATCGGTCGGTCGTTTTCCAGGAGCATCGCCTGCTTCCGTTCCGCCGCGCCTGGCGCAATGTTCTGCTCGGCACGAAGCAACCCGGCAACGGCCGGGCGATCGCGGAGAGGGCGCTAGCTGAGGTCGGGCTTTCAGCGAAAGCCGATTCCTGGCCGAAACACCTGTCAGGGGGGGAGGCGCAGCGGGTCGCTCTCGCGCGAGCACTCGTACGGTCACCGACGCTGCTGCTGCTGGACGAGCCTTTCGCCGCACTCGACGCCCTGACGCGGATCAAGATGCATGCGCTTGTCGAAGGGCTTTGGCGCGACCACAAGCCGGGTGTCCTGATCGTGACGCACGACGTCGATGAGGCGATCCTGCTTGCCGATCGGATTCTTGTCCTGAAGGACGGCCGCTTCTCGCTCGATGTCGCCGTGCCGCCCGCGCTTGTGCGCAACCGGAAACGGCAGGAATTGGAGCCGGACGAGGTCAATCCCCTCAAGTATCGCCTGCTTGCCGAACTCGGTGTCGCCGTACCGGGCCACACCGCCTGAATATCAACCCTTGAACGCCAAGGAGCGCCGCAATGGCACTTATCCGCCTACCGAAACTCGGCCTCGCTGCCACCATTGCTGTCATCGTGCTCGGGGCGCAAGCCTTCGCAGAAGATAGCAAAACGATCACGCTCGTCATCGGTCAAAACGGTCAGGAGCTTCAACCTGGCTGGGAAGCATCGGGCATCTGGAAGGACGCGCCGTACAAGCTCGAATTCGCGACATTCCCGAATGCCGTCGAGAACGCGACGGCTCTTGCGGCGGGGAATGTCGACGTCAGCTATTTCGCGCAGTTTACCGCCATTCAGGCGCAAGCCTCATCCAATCCCGACTGGACGAAGGAGACCGTGCCCTACAAGTCGATCGTGGTGGCGGCAACGGCTGACACCGTGAACCATGAAAGGTTCGTCACCTTGGCGTCCGGGGCCTCCGGCATCGGAGAGCTGACGGCGGATTCGGTTCGTGGCAAGCGCTGGGCATCGTCCCCGGGGGCGACCAACTTCCTTCTCTACCTTCAGACGCTGAAGCACCTTGGCCTGAAGCCGGCGGACGTCGTCCCCGTGACGCTCAACAACGAGGCGGGAGCCTTGGCGGTGCTGCATGGCGAAGTCGACCTCGTGTCCGGGCCGATCGATTTCTATGATCAGGCTCTCGCAGACGGCGGAAAGGTCATCTCCAAGAGCGGTGAGGTCGGGCCAGGCAGTCCCGGTGGCCTGCTGGCGAACTCCCAATCCCTGTCCGATCCAGCCAAGGATGCTGCGATCCGCGACCTGATCGCCCGCTACGTGGCCTATCAGGACTGGTACAACACCCATCCAGCCGAGGCACAGGATGCATTGGTGAAAGTGCGCAAGCTCTCGCCGGAAAGCGCAAAATTCATCTGGGCCTACACCCGTGTCCGTCCGCAGCCCATCACCGGGGAGCGCATCGACGAGGCGCGTAGCATCGCTTCGGTCGTCCACGAGTTCGGGGCAATCGGCAAGGCGATAGATGCGTCGCTCACCTATGACGCTCGCTATACCGACACGATCGAGGAAGCGCTGAAGACAACGAATTACGATGCGAACCTCCAGGGTTCGCTGACCGGAAATTGAGGAGACACCGACATGACACGCTACATCATCATCGGCGCCGGTGCAGTTGGCGCAAGCCTTGCCGCGCAGTTCGAAGGAGCCGGGATCGCCTATGCCCTGGTCGGTCGAGGTGCCCAGATCGACCATATTCGGGAGCATGGGCTCGAATATCGCCGGCCGTCCGGAACGCGGCAGGTCAGGCTCAACGCCTTTACCGCCGATGCGCCGCCGGCCCTTGCCGGCAATGACGTTCTTCTTCTCGCTGTCAAGGCGCAGGACGTCGACGTGGCGACCACACACTGGGCGGCCCGGACAATTGACGGGGTTGGTACGACCGCCGGCTTCGCTTTGCCGATCGTTACGTTCCAGAATGGTCTGGCTGCCGAAAGTATCGCGCTGCGGCGTTTCGCCAGGGTCTATGGTGCCAGCATCATGACGCCGGCGCGCTTCTCGGAGATCGGTAAGGTGGTCGCGGCAGGTGACCCGGAAGTCGGGGCCATCGTCCTTGGTGCCTATCCCGGTGGCGAAGATGATGTGGGACGCCGCATCGCGCTGGATCTTGCGAATGCGGGGTATCTTGCGGAGGTGCGAAGCGATATCAAGCGCTGGAAGGCCTCGAAGCTCGCTTACAACGTCAAGAACGTGCTGGAGCTGTTCGGTGGAACGACGGACGAGCATGCCGCCTTCGGCGAGGCGCTGGAGCGAGAGGCGAGGCAGGTCCTGGACACCGCTGGTTATACGTTCGCTCAACCGGTCGAGCGCCGCATCAGTATCGCGCACTGGGGGGTCGCCGAGGATGCTGGCATCGTGCCAGGACAGCAATCGACGTGGCAGAGCTACGTGCGCGGCACTTCGAGCGAGGTGGAATTTCTCAATGGAGAGATCGTACTGCTTGGCCGGCTGCACGGGATCGCGACCCCCTTCAACGAAGCCGTGCAGGAGGCAGCGGCCCGACTGGCCAATACGTCCGGCAAGCCTGGAATGGTGCCGTTGAGCAGCGTGAGAGCGCTGGTTGACACTCTTGCATCAGCGGCCTGATGGTTGCACTCGTGAGAGTGCCAACGAGTGCGCCCCCTCGACCCCATGCGCGAACGAAAACGACTGAGAACGCCGATGAAAACGCCTGTACGAGACGAGATTTTGAATGTTGCCGGCATCCTGTTCTACACGGAAGGGATAAGGGCGGTCGGCATCGACAGGATTATAGAGCGGGCCAATGTCGCCAAGGCGACGCTTTACAGGCATTTCCCGTCCAAGGATCATCTCGTTGCCGCCTATCTGCAGCAACGGCACGATCGGGTGGTAAAGTCGCTTGAGGAGGTTCTGAACGTCGTCGACCAACCGCGCGAACAGATTAGGACGATCTTCGAGCGGCTTTTCGAGAAGGCCGACAGTCCGGAGTTTCGGGGCTGCGCCTTCGCGCTCGCGGTCGCCGAACATGGCGAATCCGAGCGTGTGGTGGCTGTCGCACAGGAACACAAGCGGGCTGTCCGTTCCCTTCTCACGTCGATCTTGGAAGCCGCCAGTATCACCGATGACGCGGCGCCCCGTCATTTGGCGCTTCTCTACGAAGGCGCGCTCGCAACAGTCGCAGTCAGCAGGGATCCCCAAGCCGTACTGACAGCGCGCGACTGTGCGCTGTCCGTTTTCGATTGGGCGGTCGCGCAGCGCGATATCGCCGTCGGCGGCGCAAGATAATGGCAGAGACGATCGATTACTATTTCGGGATCGGCTCCCCTTGGTCGTTCATCGGCCTCGAGCCGTTTCTCGATCTGTCGCAACGCTTCAACGCCACTATCCGTCCTGTCGTCATTCCCTTGATCGTCGACAATGGCGCGATCTATTCCCGTGACCGGCCCGAGCCGCGCCGTGCCTACTGGTCGACGGACCTCAGGCGATGGGCCGCGGTTCGTGGCAAATCGCTGATGCTTGAAGGCCGCGCCAGCCTGTCCGATCCCACACCTGCGGGTCATGTCGTGAGTGCCGCAATTCTCGATGGTCAGGACTGGATACGACTGACCAAGGCGTTGCAGGGAGCGTTCTGGGAGCATGCCGAGGACATTGGCCGTCCAGACGTGCGCCTGGAGATAGCGCAGGCGGTCGGGCTGGATGGTCCCGCGCTTGAGGAGCGCGCAAGAAGCAACGACGTTCGCGAGGCGCTGGCACGGGGCCATGACGAAGCAAAGGCAGCCGGGGTCTTCGGCCTGCCGACATTCAGGTATCAAGGCGAGCTGTACTGGGGGCAGGACAGCCTGCCTTTCCTGGAGCGTCATCTGAGCGATGGCAGAGCTATCGCCTGACGCCCTCTGATCTGACGAGGATTTCATGAGCAACCTACCGTCCGACGTCGTGGAGGCGTTGTCCAGCCGCTTCGGCGAGCGGTTTTCCGTGGCCGACGCCGTGCGGGATCTGCATGGGCGTGGTGAATCCTATCACGCCGCAGCGTCGCCAGATGGTGTTGTTTTCGCCGAGAGCACACAGGAAGTCTCGGAGATCGTTAGCCTTTGCGCGCGTTTCGGGGTGCCGGTCATCGCCTTCGGAGCCGGTACATCCCTGGAGGGCCATCTGTCGGCTTTGCATGGCGGAATTTCGATCGACCTATCCCGTATGAACCGCGTCTTGCGTGTGAGTGCCGAGGACCTCGACTGCACGGTAGAGGCCGGTGTCACGCGTGAGCAACTAAACACGCATCTGCGCGATACAGGCCTGTTTTATCCCATTGATCCGGGCGCCAACGCGTCCATCGGCGGCATGGCCTCGACGCGAGCGTCGGGAACGAATGCGGTGCGCTACGGCACGATGCGGGAGAACGTGATGGGACTGACCGTCGTGCTGGCGGACGGTCGTGTCATCCGCACGGGAGGGCGGGCGCGAAAATCGTCAGCTGGATACGACCTCACGCGCCTCTTCGTCGGCGCGGAGGGGACACTCGGCATCGTGACGGAGGTGACGCTTCGGCTTTATGGCATACCCGAGCGCATCGCCGCGGCGCTCTGCTCGTTCGAAAGTGTTTCATACGCTACCGCCGCGGCTATCGCCATCGTCCAGCTTGGTATTCCTGTTGCACGGATGGAACTGATGGATCGCGGCCTCATCGCCGCCGTCAACGCTTATTCCGGGCTTTCCTTGCCAATCGAGGATACTCTTGCCTTTGAGTTCCATGGCCCCCCTGCCAGTGTCGACGAGCAGATCCAGCTAGTCAAAGGCATCGTGGAAGACAACGGCGCAAAGGGCTTCGAAGCGGCGCGTTCGCCGGAGGACAGGAACCGTCTCTGGAAGGCGCGGCACAATGCGTTCTATGCGGTCGTTTCCATGCGTCCGAACGCCCGTGGATGGTCATCGGACGTGTGCGTTCCCGTATCGGAACTCAGCAGGTGTATCGTCGAGACGAGAACCCTTCTTGAGGGCTGCCGTGTCCCAGCAGCCATTCTCGGTCATGTGGGTGACGGCAACTACCATGTCGTCTTCGCCGTCGATCCGGGCAATGCCGACGAGCTGGCAGAGGTTGCCGCTATCAACGGCAAGATGGTCCATCTGGCGATTTCCGTCGGCGGCACCTGCACCGGAGAACATGGTGTAGGCACCGGCAAGATGGCGTACCTGCGCGCCGAGCATGGCGACGCGGTCGACGTCATGGCCGTCATCAAGGCTGCGCTGGACCCGACTGGCATCATGAACCCCGGAAAAATTCTGTAGTGACGCTCTCGCCGCCTGAGAGGCGGAGCTCAAGACATGAGGCAGACACGAGCAAACATGTCGGCCGCGAATGGTATTCGCGGCCGACATGCCTTTTTGTTTCGATGAATCAGTTGCTGGCGAGCGACTTCTTGAGGTTGTCGTCGAAGTTCAGCGACGTCTTCTTCTCCTCGATCGTGTCGGTGTACCGGCTGTCGTAGGCAAGCGAGACGTCGACGGTTTTCTTGATGACCCCGAATTCGTGCACGACCTGTGCGATGCTTCGTGCGTCGTCGATGCGTTCCTTGGTGATCGGGCGCGGAATGACGCGATTGTATGCCCAGAAGAACGCGGCACTCTCAGGCGTAAGCTTGCGCACTTTCACCAGGGTTTCCTGAGCTTCCTTCGGATGCGTGTTGTACCAGTCCTGGAAGGCGACATAGCGGGCAACCAGATCGCGCAATGCCGCGTCCTTCGCCGGATCGGCGAGTGACGCCGTGCTGGCGATCAGGCTGTTCTGGCTGCCCGGACCGACATCGCCGCTCTTGGCAATAATCTTGGCACCATCCGCCAGCGACTGGTCGTAGAATTCGATCGGTCCCGAGACGAGATCCACCTGTCCATTCAGGAGCGCGAGAGCACCGGCTTCGTTGTTCAGCGTAACCGGAACGACATCCTCGGGAGTAAGGCCGAGATGCTTGAGCGTTTGCAGGTAGAGAAGGAAGTTGGTCGCGCCCGGGGACGAGGCCCAACGCTTGCCACGGACGGCATCTGCCGTCAGTTCGGTGATGCCCGAATCCTTCGAGGCAACGGTTACGAAGCGCTCGTGGTTTTCCGAGTCGGCCGTGCTGAAAACCAGCACCGACTTGTAGGGGACATCATCCTTGGTCCAGTCCGGATTGGCGGCTGCCTGTGCCTGAATGGCCGTGAACTGGGCGATGGCGCCAATATCGATCTTGCCGGCCGCAAGTGCCGTTGCGTTTTCGACGACATTGGGGAATGTCGCGAATTCGAGGTTATAGGGTGCATCTTTCCAGATGCCGGATGCTTCCCAGGCGGGCTGCAGCTCAGGCCCGTTCTGGCCGACGATGATGGTGACCTTCTCATCCTGTGCATGGGCCGCCGGCACCATGAGTGCGGACAGGACAAAGAGGCTCGTGCGGGCCAGTCTGGCCCAGCTGGGAGAGGCGACCGTGCCGGTTCGCAGGATGTCGGAACTATCGGGTGTCATGGAGTTCACCTTGCTTGGCGTGAAATGTATCGGAAGCGCCGGAACAGCCAGGCTGCTGCTCCGGCAAGGAACCGGGATCAGCTCGCGAGGCGGGCGGTTTCCGCCGGGCGGGCGACCTGCAGCTGGGTGCCAAGACCAGCAACGGACGCCCTGATAAGATCGCCGGGCCGCAGCGCGATGCCTTCCGTGCCTTCGATCCTGGCGGGGCTTCCAGTCAGAATCACATCGCCCGGCAGCAGGCGGAGACGACGGGACAGGCGCGCTATCAGTTCGGGAATGGCGAAAACCAGGTCCGACGTATTGCCCCGCTGGATGGCCGTATCGTTGAAGTCGAGTTCGATGGCGAGGGAGCCGAGATCGCCGGCCGCCTCAAGCGAGACGACTTCCGGCCCAAGTGGCGTGAAGGTCGCCAGCGACTTGGATGGATTGAGATACGTCGCACCGCCCGAACCGTCGAGCTTGGGAATGTTGACGATGGCCGTGCGATCGTAGAGGTCTTGTGCGACGGTTACGCCGGCGACATGGTCAAGCGCCTGGTCCTCATTGATGAAGTAAGCTTCGCGCTTGATGACGACCGCCGCCTCCGCCTCCGTGAACACGGTTTCGCTAGGCAGGAGAATGTCTGCGTGCGGGCCGGCCAGCGAGGTCAGGAACTTTGCGAACACGCCCGGTTCCGTTGGTGTCTTCAGACCCGAATGATGGATATGGGTATGGTAGTTCAGGCCGACGCCCACGATCTGGCGCGGGCGCGGGACCGGCGAGAGGATGCGCGCACTCTCAGGTGCGGTGGCATCCGCCGACTTGCTGCCCGACTGTGCCCATTCCTGGAAATCATCCCAGTCTTCGAAAATGGCTTGCGGATCATGTGAAAAGCGACCGTTGCTGGCGTTAGCGACGTCGAGAATGCCTTCAGGGAGGATAAGCTTGAGGCGGCCGGAATCGTTGAGAATACGTGTCATGTCTGTCGGTTCTCCAGGTTGAGGGGGTGAAGGTTGCGGGCAAGACTTTCAGTGCCGAGGGAAAGGAGGACGTAGTCCTCCTGTTGGGAGTGGACGCGCGCGCAAAGCACATCACGCCAATGGCGCTCGAGCGCACTGCTCCGGGAAAGGCTGGGATTGCCGAGCGCCTTCACAGCAACCTCTACAGCCCGGATGACCGCCGACGCGATGAGGGTCTTGGCAGCGGAAGCATGCCGGAATGCGTTCACGTCGCCGGCGTCCATGCCGGATGCAAAATGCCGAAGAAGCGATTCGGCCTGAATCAGGTTGAGTTCGATTTCTCCGGCAACGGTGCGCATGCGTTCCGTCGTGGCAATCGGCCTACCGAGTGCTGTGGGCACCCGTTCGTGGCAAAAACGGTGAAACGCGTCCTGGGCTGCACGGGCAACGCCGATGTAAAGCGCCGAGAAGGCGAGGACGCTTGGCGCTGCCAAATGGTCGTTCTGCCGTGTGCGGGAGGTGATGGTCTCCGGATTGACGATATGATCATGCGGAACCACCACGTCGTGGTAAACGACGTCGTGGCTTTGCGTCGCACGCATGCCGAGATGATTCCAAGTCGGAAGAATTTCAATGCCGTCGCTTTCGGCAGGCACAAGAAACTCCGCAACACGCGGTTCGGCCTCGTCGGTCACCGCCCATGGCAGGTGATAGTCGAGGCCTGTCGAGCCAGTGCAAAACATCTTTCGGCCGGACAGGATCCAGCCCTCGCTGCTGTATCGCGCGCGCGTCGCCGGAAGTCCGCCGCGCGCTGGCGTCCCCAGATCGGGTTCCGCCCGAAATGCATTCAGCAATGTCGGACGCTGCCGGGATTCGTTCAGTATGCGAAGATAGAGATGCGGTGCGATTGCGCGAGGGTCGCCGGAACCTTGATTGGCATGGAACTGCAGGTTCATCAGCGCGATCAATGCGACCGAAGGGTCTCCGCGCCCGAGTGAGGCCATCAACTCCACAATGTCCGAGACACCGTACCCAGCTCCGCCATGCTCTTGAGTCACGCTTGCGGTCAACAGCCCGGCTTCATGCAGCGCCAGAATGCCGTCCGCGGGAAACGAGGCGTTCTCGTCATGGTAGCCAGCTCGATCTGCAAGGCGCTCGACGAGTTGGTCGAGTCGCGCCGATGGTGGTGGGAGATGGTGGATCTGTCTGTGCGTCATAAAGAGGGTATAGCACCCCCATAGACGCAAAGAGAATGATCGGTCTTTCTTTTTCTATTAAATTTATAGAATATATTTGCATCCATTCGCCAGTTGCCGCTTGGTTTACCCCGCCCGGGTAGATACTCAGCCGATTGGCGGATGCTTCCATAAGTTGGGGCTTAATTACCGGCCGCCTGGCGGTAGGGCAGAAGCAACATATGATCTGTCCTCAGCGGCGGCTGTGACTTCCTCAAGCCGACGACACGCATTTATCTGCGGGCGGATTTTCTCCCGGACAACGAGGAGGGCAGGAAATAGCTAGCCGACCTAGCCGGATACAGCGTATCGATTTGACCGCTTAGTCGGCTTGAAGGTGTAAGCGAGCCCAGAAACGGAAAGTCAGCTCGAACCCGATGATGACCAACGGCTCGGGGCCTCCAGTTGGCACGCCGGCGGTTCGCTTCCGTTCAAGGTCCTGGAGATTTTCCGTCGTCACCCCTGGAGATTCAAGGTGTCGCCGCTTCTTCGATGAGCCAGTTGATGAAATAGCCGACCTCCGCGGTTTCCCGCTTCGCCTCGGCGCAGATGCAGTAGTAGTTGTGCAGAGCAGGCACGCTGAGTTGCAACGGCTGCACAAGGCGACCCTCATCCAGATCGCGGGCGGACACGACCTCGTCGCTGAGCGCGACGCCAAAACCGTCGCGCGCGGCCTGTAGCACGATGCCGAAATCGTCGAAATACACGTCCGCCTCGCCGGTATAGGCGATGCCAGCCTCTGCCTGCCAGCGACGCCATTGCGAGCCGTCATCCTCATGGAGCAGCCTGTGATAGGCAAGGTCGGAGGGTTGGCGGATGGCGTTGGGGCCGCGCAGGAGCTGGGGGCTGCAAACCGGCGTCATATGGATGCCGTGCAGCAGGCGCCACCAGAAGCCCGGCCAGGGCGGCGCGCCATAGACGATCGCAACATCCGTCTTGCGCCAGTCGACGCCGTGGAAATGGCTGGAGGTGAGAACCTTCAACTGGAAATTCGGGCTTTCCGCCATGAAGGTGAAAAGCCGTGTGGCAAGCCATGCAACGCCGTGTACCTGCGGGATGGAGATGGTGAGGGCCTGCTTTGGCGCGCCACCATATTTATGCGCCGATAGCTGGCGCACGCCGGTGTGGATCGCCTCCATGGCGCTTGCCACCGAGCGCTGAAGCTGGCTTCCGCTCGGCGTCAAAGCCAGTTGCCGGCCGCGTTTTTGAAAGAGGTCGACGCCGAGTGTTACCTGGAGCGCGCGGATCTGCTGGCTGACGGCACCTGGCGTCACATGCAGCTCCGCCGCCGCCGCACTGACATTGCCAAGTCGCGCGACGCTTTCGAAGACGCGAAATGCATGAAGGGGTGGCAGCGCCATTGGATTCTTCCCTCAGTTAACGTTCACGGATCAGGCATTCTGGTCGCGCCCCGGGCGCAACTGCTCGACCAACCGATCGGCCAGGGCGCGCAGGACGGGGTCGTTCGCACGATTGACAGGGCAGACGATGTAATATTCCCGCGCCGCATTGATCGTGGTCGAGAACGGTTGGATGAGCCGCCCCTCGCTCAGGTAGTTTCGCGTCAGCACATCCGAGACCAGTGCTACGCCGCGGCCCTGAACGGCGGAAGCGATCGCCTGCGCCACCGACTTCACCCGTACACGGGTGTTGTCCTCAAGGGCGATCCGAGCGGCAACGGACCATTTTGCCCATTCTCCGCCGTCATCTTCATGCAGCAGCGCGACGGAGCTCAGCTTTCTGTCGCGATTGCGCAGGTCGAGCCGGGGGAGCAGTGTTGGCGAGCAAACAGCGCAGAGCCGTACCTCGCTGAGTGACCGCCAGTATTGTCCGGTGAAGGGCGGATTGTCGTAGACGATTGCCAGGTCATTGTCCTCCCAATTCACCTCCGCGGCGGTGATCGCCTCATTGATTGTGAGGTTGGAAATGCCGTGTGATTGCGCGAAATCGACGATCGTCGCTGTCAGCCAGGCGATCCCGAGTGCGGTCGGCACGGAAACCGACAATAAGGCAGGCTGGTCGCTGGAGGCTAGTTTCCGCGATGCCCGCGTCGCCGTGTCTAGCTGTCCGAGCGATATGGCGACGGTCTGCGAAAAATCCCGGCCCGCCTGAGTGAGGGCGACATTCCGGCCTGACTTCTGGAACAGGGTGATGCCAGTCGCATCACTCAGCTTTTTCAACTGCAGCGAAATCGCGCTTGGACTGAGGTTCAATTCCTCCGCCGCATGCCGCACGCCGCCTAGGCGTGCGGTCGCCTCGAAGGCCGGTAGATACTGCAGGTAGGGCGGGAGTCGGCTCATCTGGATATCCGGCTGATCGTTTAGCATTATAGAACAATATTGGTGATTTTAAATTGATTTTTTAAAACTGTTGGGAGTGCTATCCCATAACAAAGAGGAGCTTGTTCATGATCTCGGCAAAACCATTCGACTATCCCTATGACGGCAATCTCGATGCCCGCAAAACGGCGCTTGTTGTCATCGACCTGCAGGAGGATTTTCTCTCGACCACAGGTTATTTCGCCCGTCAGGGTTATGATCCCGCACCACTTCGCGCGATCCTTCCGGCGGTGAACCAGCTTATTGCCGCATGCCGTGAGGCGGGTATCCAGATCATTCACACGCGGCAGGGTTATCGCGGGGACCTCGCGGATATGACCCCTTACGAAAAATGGCGCCGGCAGCGGTCAGGCCTTGAAGGAACAACCGCATTGCTGCGCTCCAGCCCCGGTTTTCAGATCGTTCCTGAACTTGACGTGCGCCCGCAGGACATCATTGTCGACAAAACCTGCAACAGCGCTTTCACCTACACCGATTTCGAGCATGTCTTGCGTGCCCAGGGCATCACGCATCTGCTGTTTTCCGGCTGCACCACTGACGTCTGCGTTCATACGACGCTGCGTGAAGCTTGTGATCGGAATTTCCAGTGCCTGACAATCTCGGACGCCTGCGCCAGCGGCGATCAATATGCCCACGAGGCCGCCCTCCACATGGTCACCGTCGAGAACGGCATTTTTGGCGCGCTGACCGATACAGCGGCGGTGCTCGAAGGTCTGAAAAAGCTTGGAAAATCCCCGAAATGAACGAGACCCAGAAATACGTTTCCCTGATGCGCCTCACGCAGAAGGGGCTCACAGAACTGACCGATAGCGCGAAGCGCCGGAAGGTCAGCGAAGATCGTGTCGCAGCGCTCGGCGGGCGGTCGATCGCCTTCTACGCTCTGCTCGGAACCTATGATTTCATGCAGGTTTTCGAGATGCCGGGCAATGAAGCGATGATGCAGTACGTGCTCACGGCGCGCCGGGACGGGCATGTCGAACCGCTCATCCTCCCCGCATTCGACACCGAGACATACGGCCAGATTCTCACCGCTGTAGGTTAGCTGTATAGTTTAGTTTTTCTGCTGTTTTAAGGACAAAACATTTAGCTTGTCTGCGAAAGGCGTTCGTATACGACTTCACAAAACTCGATGCAAGAAACCAAAAACAAGGGAACACAACCATGATGACAGCAACACTGGGAACGAAAATGTCGCTTCTGGCAGGCACCATGTTTGCCGCTCTGCTTAGCGCCAACACCGCTCTTTCCGCCGAACAGAAGCCGGATTTCGTATCGGGCGGCATTTTGAAAGTCTGCACCAGCGGCGAATTTCCGCCGATGGAATATTATGAAAATCCGGGCGACAAGGATCTCGTCGGTTTCGAGATTGACGTCATGGACGCAATCGCCAAACAGTGGGGTGCGAAGGCCGAATATGTCGTCGGTGACTTCAAGGGCCTGCTGCCGTCGCTCGATTCGAAGCGCTGCGACCTTGTCGCGAGCGGCATCATGATCACGCCGGCTCGCCTCGAAAAATACGACGGCATCCCGTATTTCGGCTCTCACGTCGTCATGGTCACTGCGGCGAGCGACACGGAGACGAAAGTTCCGGCCGATGTCAGCGGCAAGATCATGGCGATCGAAGCCGGCACGACCTACGAAAAGACGGTCGCCGATCTCAATGCCGAACTCGAAGCCGCCGGCAAGGAACCGATCCAGGCGCAGACCTATCCGTCCGCGTCCGGCGTCATCGAGCAGATCCTGGTTGGACGCGCTACCGCGACGATCACGCAGGATACGACGGCTGCCTACCGCATGCTTCAGGTGCCGGGCCGGCTGGCCATTCCCTACACCTACGAGGAAAGCGAAAACTACGGCATCTATCTGCGTAAAAGCGATGGCGACCGGCAGATGCTGAAGGAAGCGATCGAGGCCCTGCAGGCGAGCGGCGAGATGAAGGCGTTTCTCAAGAAGTGGAATCTGCCGGAAACCTCGACCGACGTTTCTCACGACGTAAACTGACGATAGGCGGTCTCCGTTGTTCCAGCTCGACCTCTTCCTGCAGGCGATCTTCAGTGCCCCCCTTTTCAAGGGGGCACTCCTGACCATCGGCCTCTCTCTCTGCGTCATGGCTGTGTCGCTCGTGCTCGGCATGGGGCTCGGCTCCATGGCGGGCTCGCCACGGCGCTCCGTCCGGTGGCTGGTGACGCTCTATGTCTGGCTGTTCCGCGGCGCACCTGCACTCCTTGTGCTGCTGTTCGTGTGGAACGGTCTGCCGCAGATATCCGAAGTCTTCCGCGCCAGCTGGTTCACGCCCTTCGTTGCGGCCTTCCTGGCGCTGTCGCTGATCCAAATCGCTTATCTGGCGGAAATCCTGCGCAGCGCCTTTGCCGCGGTTGGGCGTGGGCAGCAAGAGGGTGCGGCCGCGCTCGGCATGCATCGCTGGCAGATTTTTCTGGTTATCACCATGCCTCAGGCGCTCCGGATCGCGGTTCCCGCGCTGATGAACGAATTCATCTCGCTTCTGAAGACCACGTCGCTTGCGACCGTGATCTCACTCAAGGAGCTGATGACGGTCTCGCAGTTTGCGATCGCCACGAGCTTCCGGTTCCTCGAATGGTATGGTGCAGCCCTCGTCTATTATCTCGTCATCGTCTCGGTGCTGACGCTCGCCCAGAACCGCATCGAACATGTGCTGTCGCGCGGCTATCGCTGATCGCCGTAAACCCACGGGTTGGAAATGAACACGCAAACCGCAATTCAGGTCGCCGGCGTCAACAAGTGGTATGGCGCTTTCCAGGTCCTCAAGGGCATCGATCTTACCGTGAACAAGGGCGAGCGCATCGTCATTTGCGGTCCGTCCGGCTCCGGAAAATCGACGCTGATCCGCTGTATGAACCGTCTGGAAGTGCATCAGGAAGGCTCGATTACCGTCAGCGGCATCGAGCTCACCAACCAGCTCAAGCGCATTGATCGCGTGCGAAGCGACGTCGGCATGGTCTTTCAGCACTTCAACCTGTTTCCGCACCTGACGGTTCTGGAAAACTGCACGGTCGCCCAGCGCTGGGTGCGCAAGCTGCCGAAGAAGCAGGCGATCGAGATTGCCATGAAATATCTCGAACGCGTGCACATTCCGGAAAAGGCCGACAAATATCCGGGCCAGCTTTCCGGCGGCCAGCAGCAGCGCGTTGCCATCGCGCGCGCCCTTTGCATGAATCCCAGCATCATGCTGTTCGATGAGCCGACCTCGGCCCTCGATCCCGAAATGGTCAAAGAGGTGCTGGATACGATGATCTCGCTTGCCGCCGACGGCATGACGATGGTCTGCGTCACCCACGAAATGAATTTCGCGCGCGAGGTCGCCAGCGAAGTGGTCTTCATGGATGGTGGCCAGATCATCGAGCGCAACAGTCCCGACATCCTGTTCTCCGCGCCGACACATGAGCGCACGAAGCGCTTCCTCGGCAAGCTGCTGCATTGAGCGAGGCCATCTTGAACAACACGGACTGGTTTTCCAAGGAAACGATCTCGGGCGGGTTGACCCGCATCTATGAGCCGTATGTCCACAAATTCTTCCGGGCCAACATGTACCATGTCGTCGGCCAGGACGCCGACCTGGTCATCGATTTCGGTATGGGCCTCGCCAATCTCAGGAGCGAGTTGCACATCCCGCCTGGCAAGCCAGTCCTCGCGGTTGCGACCCATGTTCACGTTGATCACGCCGGTTCTTTTCATGAGTTCGAGACCCGGCTGGGTCACGAAGCCGAGGCGGCCGCCTTCGCGCGCATGCCCGACGCCGATACGCTGGCTGATTATTTTCGTACGCAGCCCGAGGCACTCACGAAAGCGCCGCCCATGGGGACAACACCGGAAACCTACATGATGTCTCCGGCGCCGCTGACCACGATCCTAGCGGAGAACGATATCGTCGACATCGGCAATGCCCGCTACAAGATACTGCATCTTCCGGGCCACTCCCCTGGATCCATCGGCCTTCTTGATGAGAAGACGGGGACGTTTTTCAGCGGGGACGCGATCTACGAAGGCGGCTTGGTGGATGATTTGCCAGGATGCGATGTCGAAGCCTACAAGACGACCATGGAACGCATGCTGCAGCTCGATGTTCGCACCGTCTATGGCGGTCATGGAGCAGCGCTCGGAAAGACCCGGCTACAGGAGATTGCCAAGGCTTATCTGGCCTCGAAGGGGCTCTGAAAGAGTGCCACTGCCCGAGCAGGCAACTTCCGAAGCTTTGGCGCCAACGGCTACGGCGCGGCCGAGAATATTCCTCACACTCCGATTGCATTGCGAGAACAAGCATATCGCGTCGGCTATCAGCGTACCCCTTCGAGAGCTTGCCAGCTTGGTACGCGCAGTAATCCTTAAAAACCCAAACGAAACAACCCCGCTTTCGGGCGGGGTTGATGCAGGGCGTACAGCTTGTAAAGGTGTGGATCAGCCCTTGGGGCTCAGGTCCACCTTGAACCACTTCTTCGACAATTCGGCGAGCGTGCCATCCGTGGCCATTTCGCCAAGCGCCTTGTTGAGTATGGCCTGAAGCTCCGGCTCTTCCTTGCGGATGCCGATGCAAACATTGGTTGCCTGAACGCCGCCGACGAGGAGCGGGCCGCTGGTCGTCAGCGTGCCTTTGCTGGCTTCGGCGCGGTCACGGGCAAACACGACATTGTCGAACTGGCCGTCAAGGCGACCGCCTTCGATGTCGAGCTGAACCTGTTCGGACGACTTGTAGGTCTTGACGTCGACGACGTCGCCGAAGTTCTGCTCAACGAATTTCAGCTGGCTGGTGGAAAGCGAGGCGCCAAGCGTCATACCCTTCAGCACCTCCTTGATTTCCGCGATGGCCTTCTGGCCTTCCTCGGTATCGGTGTTCAGGTGCTCGCCCGTGTGCGGCAGCTTCGTCAGCGGGCCGTCTGCGGCCACCAGGAACGTATTTGGCGTGATGACGTAGGGATCGGAGAAGTCGATGACCTTGCGGCGCTCTTCGTTCGGCCCCATCGTCAACACGACGTCGAACTTGCCGGACAGAAGCGAGGGAATCTGGCTGTCCCAATCCTGCGCAACGATGGTGCATTCGAGTTCAGCGCGCTTGCAGACCTCATTGATCACGTCGAGGTCAAGGCCCTGAAGCTCGCCATTGGCCGTGGTGGAATTGAAAGGCGGAAACGCCCCTTCGACGCCGACGGTTACTTTCTTCCAATCCTTGGCGAGCGCGGCGCCTCCGAGAAGCACCGAGAATGCGCAGAGCGCCGTGGCTGCAGCGAGAGCGGATTTCTTGAACATGGTTCCCTCATTCTTATTGGGTCGGGTTGTGGATGTCGGCGGCCCGAACCTTGGAATAGTCCCGTCCGGCGTCTGACTGCGGATTAGTCTGTACCCGCCAATCGTCGCTGAAAAGAGGAATGGCGTTCATGTATGTGAATCTTGTTCAGGAAATAGACGAGCATCCAGCCCCAAAAGGGGAGGGCCCGGCGCATCGAAACGCGCCGGGTCTGGGCCGTAGGGAGGGAGCCCGCTCCGTTCAGGAGCAGACGGATTTTGCGTGGGTCACGACATCCGCATGCGTTGCGAACCAGATGCCCTGTCTCGTCTGAATGTGCCCGATCAGTTCCTTCAGGATCCACAGCCGGCTGCGGTGCCCGATGATGTCGGGGTGCATCGTCAGCTGGAAAAGGCCACCTTCTTCATAGGCTTCGTCGAATTCCCGCATGAAGATCTTGAGAATGTCGTGAGGCGCGATCTGGGGCCGGAGGCCGCCCCAGCGGTCCATGATCAGATAGGCGGCGTCGTCGCGGATCCATTCGACCGGCAGTTCGATCACGCCTGACGGCGCGCCGTCCAGCAGGAGTTCGTAACAGTCCACGTCCGCCATCAGGGAGGAGTCGTAGAGCAGACCCATCTCGGCGGTGATCTTCAACGTGTTCTCGCTGAAGTCCCAGGACGGCGTGCGGATACCGACCGGGCGGACGCCGGTGATCTGCTCCAGCGTGTCGGCGGCGCGGTGTTGAAGGTCCCGTTCCGTCGCCTCGTCCAGCAGCGTGTTTCGCTCGTGAATCCAGCCATGCAGGCCGATTTCATGGCCTTCGGCGATTAGTGCACGCTGTTCGTCCGGATAGTGCAGGGCGGTGATGGCCGGTACGAAGAAGGTTGCCGGAATGGATTTTTCGGCGAGCAGGCTGCGGATGCGCGGGATGCCTTGCCGAGGACCGAAATGGCCTTGCGAAAGCGCGGATATGGACTTGCCGCCATCACGCAGCTCGAACGTGTCGTGGTCGGAATCGAAAGAGAGCGCGACCGCGCATTTCGCACCGCCCGGCCAGGCGGCGGGCTTGAGGCTGCGTCCCGCGCGGGCGCGGTTCATCAGGCCCTGCAGGCGCTCTTCTGGCCAGGTCCAGGTCGGAAGGACTGTGTTTGCGGCGCTCACGAGACCGGCCCTCCGCTGACCGAAAGTGTCTGGCCGGTAATCCAACTCGCGAAGGGGGAGGCGAGGAAGAGGACGGCGTTCGAGATGTCGTCCGGTAGGCCGATACGGCGCAGCGGGATCTGGTCGAGCATGGCCTGCTGGCCTTCATCGCCATAGGAGGCCCACTGGCGCTCGTAGTCGGGGCTGGTGCGCAGGAAGCCGGGGGCGACCGCATTGACATTGATGCCGAACGGGCCGAGCTCGTGGGCGAGCTGGCGGGCAAGGCTTATGAGGGCGGCTTTCGCGCTCGCATAGGCCTGGATACCCGTCAGGCTGACGCCGAGGCCGGCGCCGCTGGAAATAAACACCATCTTGCCGGCGCCACGCGCTTTCATGGCGGGAACGACGGCGCGAGCGACCAGGAAGGCGCCGCGCACGTTGACGTCGTAAATGCTGTCCCAGTCGGCTGCGGGAACGGTCTCGACCGGCTGACGCTTCTGCCCCAGCACGCCGCCTGCGACATGGACGAAGATATCGAAATCGCCCCCCTGTTCGGCCACGAGCGCCGCAATGCCGTCTTCATCGGTCACGTCCAGCCGGGCGGCGACGATCGAACCGCCGCGCTTGGCGATCGTGCTGTCCTGGAGCGGTTCGAGCTCGGCCAGATTGACGTCCGTCGCCACGACGGCAGCGCCATCGGCTGCAAAGGCCTCGCAGATGGCGCGTCCGATACCGCGGGCCGCGCCTGTGACGAGCACGCGCTTTCCTTCGAATTGAATATCCATATCACTGACTTTCCGTGTTTGGGCCTTTGTAGCCGAGCCGGTAGCTGAGTTCGTCCGC
The DNA here is from genome assembly GCF_024704725.1 of Shinella sp. CPCC 101442. Lineage (GTDB taxonomy): Bacteria > Pseudomonadota > Alphaproteobacteria > Rhizobiales > Rhizobiaceae > Shinella. The sequence goes on from NZ_JALIQS010000010.1 coordinate 48,958, forward strand.
ATTGCGGATGACGGCCGCGATCATCCTGTCGCGGCTCGCATCGAAACGTGCCGTGACGGTCGCGATGTTGAGAGCGGCGATGACCTCGCCTGTCGCGTCGCGCACTGGTGCGGCAACGCCGGATCCGCCGGCGACCGCCTCCTGGTCGCTGATCGCATAGCCGTTCTGGCGCGCCGTCTCGATGATCCTGCGGATCTGCACCCGGTCGATCACCGTATGATCGGTGATCTGGACGATGCGTTCGCGAGCGAGATAGGCGGCCGTCTTTTCCGGCTTCCAGTAGCCGAGCAGCACGCGCCCCATGGCGGTGCAGAAGGAGGCGTCCGATCCGGTCAGGTCGGAATCGAAGCGCACCAGCTGGTGGCTGACGCTCTTGGCGAGGAGCTTGATGCGACCATCGCGGCGACGGGCGCCGAGAAAGACGGTTTCACCCTCGGCATCACGTAGCGCATCCATGATTGGCTGGGCCGTCGCGATCAGCTGCGCGTCGCGCCCGCTCGACCAGCCCGGCCCGTTCCGGAAAGCCTCGTGGATGCGGTAGGCCTCGGATTCGTCGCGCGTGACATAGGCGCGGGACACGAGTGTCGCGAGCAGATTGAACGTGCTGCTCTTGGGGTATCCCAGTTCCGAGACGATCATTTTCAGGGTGAGCGGCTTCTGCGCACGGGCAAGAAGTTCGAGCATCTCCAGAACGCGAACGGCGGACTTCACTTCAGAGTCGTTGCTTGTGTTCATATATGTGAACCAAATTCTCATTGAAGAATATGAGGGCAGCCATACCATGTTCCAGAAATTTTGAAAAGGAGCAGTTTGAGACATGAGTGCACAAGAGAAAGTCGCAATCGTCACCGGCGGCGCGCGCGGAATCGGCAAGGCGTGTGCCATGGATCTGGCGCGAGCGGGCTATGCGCTTGTTCTGGTCGACCTTCTGGAAAAGGAACTCGCCGAGACGGCGGCGCTGATTTCGGCTGAGGGGCGCAAGGTGCTGACATTCGTTGCCGACGTTTCGAGCCATCAGCGTGCCGGCGAGGTTGTCGCGCAGACGATCGAGACTTTTGGTCGGATCGATTTTCTCCTCAACAATGCCGGGCGCTCGGCTCCCGTCGGCATTCTGGAAATCTCCGAGGACGAGTTCGACCGCGCAATCGCGATCAACCTGAAGAGCTGTTTCAATTACATCCAGCACACCGCACCCCACATGCTCCAGCAGGGCAGCGGGCGCATCGTCTCCATGTCGTCGCTGAACGCGTTGTCGGGTGGCGTGACGGCAGCCGTCAGCCGCTTCGCCTATGCCGCCGCCAAGGCCGGTATTCTCGGCATGACGCGCGCGCTCGCGAAGGAACTTGGCCCCGTCATTGCGATCAATGCTATATGCCCGGGTGTGATCCGCACCGAAATTGACACGAACGTCACCGACCGTGCCGAAGAGGTGACCAAGGGCATCGCGCTCGGCCGGCTCGGCTGCGCCGATGACGTGGCGCGGCTCGTGACATTCCTCGCAACCTCGGAACCGTGCTTCATGACCGGCCAGACGCTAACGGTCGACGGCTTCCAGTTCAACGTCTGAGCCGCCAGGCCGGTTTTGGAAGGACAGGGCAGAGATGACGGAGCTATTGCAACTGGTGAGTTTCGGTCCCGGCGGCTGGGGCCTTGCCTTGCTCACCGCCGCCTTGATGACCGTTGCCGTGGCGGCGTGCGGCTTTCTGATAGGCGGTGTTATCGGCGCCGTCATCGCCTGGGGCAAGCTGGCCGGCAACCTGCCGGTCCGCTTCTCCGCGGATGCCTATACGACCGTCCTGCGGGGTATACCGGATCTGCTGGTGATCTATCTCTTCTACTTCGGCGGCAGCATGGCCGTGACGGCGCTCTTCAACGTGTGGGGTGAGACCGGCTTCGTCGGCGTGCCGCCCTTTGCTGCGGGTGCAACGGCCATCGGCGTCGTTTCCGGTGCGTACCAGGCCGAGGTGTTCCGTGGTGCTTTCCGGGTGCTGGCAAAGGGTGAAATCGAGGCCGGCAAGGCGGCGGGCATGAGTCCGTTCCTGCTGTTTCGCCGCATCATCGCGCCGCAGGTTTTTCGCCACGCGCTGCCAGGCATCGGCAATGTGTGGCAGATGGCCCTGAAAGAATCGGCGCTGATTTCCGTCACCGGTCTGGTGGAACTGCTCCGCCAGTCGCAGATCGCTGCGGGCTCGACCCGCAAGCCGTTCGAGTTCTATCTCATTGCCGGGGCCATTTTCCTCGTCATTACGTGGCTTTCACAGCGGGTGTTTTCATGGCTTGAGAAACGTGCGCGCCGCAGCATGGCTGGAGGTCTTGCCTGATGGATCCGCGTTTCGTCTATGACAGCTTTGTCCAGCTTCTCGCCGGTGTGCCGCTGACGCTCGAGCTGACCGCCTTTGCCTTCGCCCTCGGCTTGCTTCTGGCGGTGCTGATCGCGCTGATGCAGATTTCCGGGCTCAGGATCCTGCGCATTCCGGCCGGCGCCTATGTTTTCGCCATTCGTGGCACGCCGCTGCTCGTCCAGATCTTCCTGATCTACTACGGTCTCGGCCAGTTCCGGCCGACCCTGCAGAGCCTCGGGCTCTGGCAGTTCTTCCGCGAAGCCTATTGGTGCGGCATTCTTGCGCTGTCGCTGAACAGCGCGGCCTATGGCAGCGAAGTGCTGCGGGGCGGCCTCCAGTCGGTCTCCAAGCGCGAAATCGAGGCGGGCCGTGCCTGCGGCATGTCCGGCCTTCTGCTCTACCGGCGGATCATCCTGCCGCTGGCGCTGCGTCAGTCGCTGCCGGCCTATGGCAACGAGCTGATCCTGATGGTCAAGGCGACGTCGCTCGTCTCGATCATCACCATGATGGAAGTCACCGGCATTGCGGCACGGCTGATTTCCGAGACGTACCGGCCGGTGGAGGTCTTCATCGCCGCGGGCACGATCTATCTCATCATCAATTTCCTGCTGACGCGTGCCGTTTCGATGCTGGACTGGTGGCTGACGCCCCATCTGCGCGGCATGTCGACGATCGGCAAAGCGGAGCAAGCCAAATGATTGAAGGGGCGGCCATGCAACCCGTTATCTCCCTGCGCAACCTGCGCAAAAGCTTCGGGGCACTCGAAGTCCTCAAGGGCATCTCGCTCGATGCGCACAAGGGCGACGTCATCGCGATCCTCGGCTCCTCCGGCTCCGGCAAGAGCACGATGCTGCGCTGTATCAACATGCTGGAAATCCCGACGGCCGGCGAGGTCGTGGTGACCGGGGAAAGCGTGAAGCTCAAGAAGCAGGGCGATGGTCTCGCCATTGCCGACCGTCGGCAGATCGACGGCATCCGGGCGCGGGCCGCGATGGTCTTTCAGAGCTTCAATCTCTGGTCTCATATGACGATCCTCGAAAATCTTGTCGAGGCGCCGATCCACGTCCAGCGCCGGCCAAGGGCGGAATGCATCGCTGAAGCGATGGCGCTGCTCGAGAAGGTCGGCATTGCCGACAAACGGGATGCCTATCCGGCCCATCTTTCCGGTGGCCAGCAGCAGCGCGCGGCGATCGCCAGGGCGCTCGCCATGCATCCGCAGGTCATGCTGTTTGACGAGCCGACGTCGGCGCTGGATCCTGAGCGTGTCGGTGAGGTTCTGGCTGTGATGCGTGCCCTTGCCAACGAGGGACGGACGATGTTGCTGGTGACGCACGAGATCGCGTTCGCGCGGGATGTCGCAACCCGCGTCGTCTTCCTGCATGAGGGCCTCATCGAGGAGGACGGTCCCGCGGACGAGGTTTTCCGCAATCCGAAGTCGGAGCGGTTCCGCAAGTTCATTTCCAACACGCAGCATCGCTGAGGTATGGGGCACGTCGATGAGCGCACGGCACGCCGAGATCCTGCAATGGATATCCTCACGCCAGAACGACATGGTCTGCCTGCTGTCGACCCTCGTGAATGTCGATTCCGGATCCTATGACAAGGAGGGCGTCGATGCTGTCGGAGCACATCTGTCGCGCTTCTTCGCGAAGCACGACCTTCAGACGGCTGTGCGTCCGGTCGAGCATTTCGGCGATACGCTTCTCGTCGGCACGGCGGCGGTCCGGCGCGGTGCGGGCCGGCACAACATCCTGCTGATGGGACATCGCGACACCGTTTTCGGCAAGGGCGAGGCTGCGCGCCGCCCTTTCCACATCGAAAACGGTCGCGCCTATGGTCCGGGTGTCGCCGACATGAAGGCGGGCCTGGTCATGAATGCGTTCGTCCTCGTGGCGTTTCAGAAATTCGCGCCCGATGTGCCTCTGCTCGTGATGCTGACGGGAGACGAGGAGATCGGTTCCCAGGCGTCGCTGGCGCATATTGAGGAGGAGGCCCGCTTTGCCCGCGCCGTCTTCAATGCCGAGCCGGCGCGCCCGACGGGCAATTTCGTCAGCGGCCGCAAGGGCGGCTTCACCTATCGTTTCGAGATCAGCGGCAAGGCCGCGCATGCCGGCGTCAACTTCACGGAGGGCGCCAGCGCAATCGGCGAACTGGCGCACAAGATCACGGCACTGCATGCCCTGACCGACGTGCAACAGGGCATCACTCTGAACGTGGGACTTGCAAGCGGCGGCTCTTCCTCCAATACGGTGGCGGCCAAGGCCGCCGGTGAAGTCGATGTCCGCTTCGTCGATGGCCGGCAGCGCGATCGCCTGATTGCCGATATCGAGGCTATTCTCGAATGCTCGACGGTTCCGGGGACGACGACCGTATTCGGGCGTCAGAGTGAATCCCTGCCGCTTGCCCCGACACCGGAAAACGCCGCACTTTCCGACATCTATCGCCAGGCAGCAGCCTCCCTTGGCGTCGAGGTATCCGGTGAATTCACCGGCGGGTGCGCGGATTCCGGCATTGCTTCCAGCGCCGGGGCACCGACGGTCTGCGCGACAGGGCCGGTCGGCGGCAAGGCGCATACGGAGGACGAATACATCCTCGTCGAGACGCTTTCGCAGCGCGCGGCCATTGTGGCGGCATCGATCCTCCGATTGCCCGGCTGACGGTAGCGCCCGCGGCCGGGCGCCTCGTCCGTTTCAGGCCCTGCGGCGTTGCACGCCGCTCCACTCTCCCGGGGCCGCCCATGCATAGGGCGAGGGGTAGGGTAGCGTGATGCCCAGATCGAAGGCGGCATGCCAGCCCCAGCGCGGGTCGTCGAGAAACGCGCGGCCGATGGCGACCTGATCTGCCTGGCCACTCGCGATGATGTCGTTTGCCTGCTGCGATCCGGTAATCATGCCGACCGCGCGTGTCGTGATACCGCTTTCGCGGCGAACGGCCTCGGCAAGTGAGGGATGCTCGTCTTCGGCATTGGCAACCGTCGGATTGCTGACGGGGATGCCGCTGGAGGTTACACAGGCATAGTCGATGCCGATGGCTTTCAACTGCGTTGCGAGGGTTGCCGCGTCAGCGATCGTCAGGCCATCCTGCGCCCAGTCGCTGCCGGTGATCCGCGCGCCGACCGCAATGTTGCCTGCGGCATCGCGGACGGTTCGGGCAATGTGCAGCGGAAAGGCCATTCGCCGCTGCGCATCACCGCCCCACGCGTCCTGGCGCCTGTTGGAAAGCGGCGAGTGGAACTGGTGCAGCAGATAGCCGTGGGCGACGTGGATCTCGATGACCTTGATACCGAGCCGTATGGCTCGTGCGGCCGCATTGCGGAAGTCGTCGGCGATCTGATCGAGATCATCCCCACGCGCCGCTTGCGGAGCAGCCCAGCCCTCGCGATGCGCGATTTCGGATGGAGCCAGCGTTTGCCAGGCATCGCTGCCGGAAAGGCTTCCGCCCGGCGTTTCCCATGGACGATGGGCCGAACCCTTGCGGCCGGCATGCGACAGCTGGATACCGAATTCGGTGCCCGGAAGCGCCACGCGGCGCGCCTGATCCAGTACGGCGGCCAAAGCGTCTTCGGCGGCATCGGAATAGAGGCCGAGGCAGCCATGCGTGATCCGCCCTCGGCGCGACACTGCCGTCGCCTCGATCATGACGAGGCCGGCACCCGACATGGCCAGCGACATGAGATGTTGCGTATGCCAGGCCGACGCGCATCCATCATTGGCCATATACTGGCACATCGGCGCAACGGCGATCCGGTTCGGCAGGAGCACCGGGCCGAGGTGGAGAGGCGTGAAAAGCGGCGTAACGGACATGGAGATTCACTTGCAGTGGGCGGCCGCTTCGCAGCATGCCGGACGGATCGGAAGCCCGACCAAAGACGAACCGCGCACCTCTTGGCAACCGGAATCCCGTTCACATGCTAAAACGATCTCCTGTGGACGCATTTGCCGCCGACGAGCACGTTGTCGGCCTTTCCACACACGATATTTCCGTGTCGTAGAGAATGCAGACTGTTGCTGAAGACATAACCCAGTGTGCTCACCGCAGCCTTGGCAAGAGTTCAAACTAGATCATCTAAAGCCTGTGCGAGAAGAGCAAGCCAGACCGATGATGAGTTCCCGTCGGCCCTGCGCACTGACAGAGCCTGACGGATCTCTCTCCGTTGTCGACAACGCTAGTCGCCGCCCCTCCCGAGGCCCGATGGGCCGTCGAGTCGTCCAGCCGTCGCGGCCAATGCCTGGATTGCATCCATAGCCGTCGCCAATCCTTGCATCAAAAGCGCAGTGTCACGTTTGCTGGACCCGCCAAGTTCTTGTGCTCTCACTCGTAAATCCCTGCTGGCGGCGTTGAGGCTGGCGATAAGGTCGTCATTCATCTCTGTCTCCTTGGTCTCGGTTGGCGAGTAGGGAGAACGTTCGGCGTCGGAGGGCGTTCCATCCGCCGCGGATTCGGCCGGATGGAAAACAACGTGTCAAAGCCACTGCCACGCCATCCAGAAGCAAGCGTAGGCGATGACGCCAATAACAAAAAGCAGAGCGATCTGCCGAGCCATGACGTAGCATTTCTCCATTTCGGATGGGAACAGGATGCGACCAGCGGGCGAAGGAGTCGATGGGAAATGTCATCACGCTGCCTCGCTCGCCAGCTCCTCTATGATGGCAACTCGGAGAAGGTGGTGGGATGTCCGGCTGAATGCGCCAGACATCGGCGCGAAACTTCGGCGACCTTTCCCATCCCCACAACGGCTGCCCGGTTTCGCTCGGCCGGCTGCCTTGCGGCGTCTGGGTCCATGCAATTCCCAGTGCCGTACAGGCCTTCTATCAGGCTGCCGGCTTTCTGCCTTCTCCCTCCGATCCAAGATGCTGATGATCGGGTTGGCGGCCTCAACAGCGCGCTTTCGGTTTTCGAGGCCGTTACAGAAAGTTCTATAGGAACCAAGGTGCCGAGAGTTGGTGCTCCATCAACGCCGATCGAGGCTCTGGCGATCTTTAAATACTTGATGGGGGCGGTGCGAAATGACACTTTCCAGCAGTATCTGAGCTCCCAGGGCGCAATGGTCTTTCTCCGCGCTTTCAGCAGGGTTGTGGCTAAGGCCATCCCTGCACGGAATGAAGATCATCGCTGTCGGCGCGACGCGCGAGACATAGACCGAATCGTGTCCTGCGCCGGAGACGATCTCTCGTCTACTGGCTCCCAGCCGCTCCGCAGCACACCGAACTGTTTCGATGCAGCCGGGGTTGAAATGCACGGCCGGGCTGTTCCAAACCGTCTGGAGCTGGGCGCGATCACCACACCGCTTGCGGATGAGGTCTGCCACGCTTGTCTCCAGTTGGTCGAGCCCGTCATCCGTAACGTGACGCAAATCAAGGCTGATGGTTACGTTCCCGGGAATAACGTTTCGGGAAGGTGCGCCGATCGAAAGCTGTCCGGTCGTCGCCATCCCGCCCAGCTCGCGGGCAATCTCCTGTGCGCCAAGGACAATCGCGGCGGCATCAGCGAGCGCATCGCAGCGCATGTCCATCGGCGTAGAGCCGGCATGCGCTTCCCGGCCGGTAATGGCTAGATCGTACCAGCGCATCGCCTGAACGCCCGTCACCACGCCGATCTCGACATTTTCCCGCTCCAGAACCGGTCCCTGCTCGATATGCAGTTCGAACATGGCGGCAAAACGGGTTTCCCCCAACGGCGTTTCTCCACGATAACCGATCTTCCCGATCGCTTCGGCGAGGGATACGCCGTCGGCGTCGAGCCGGCTCTCCGCGAAAGCCATATCGAAAACGCCCGAATGCACGCCGGAGCCGAGCATGGCGGGTGCAAAACGCGAACCTTCTTCGTTTGTCCAGTTGACCAGCATCAGGGGATGCTCGGTTTTGTGACCGGCGTCGTGCAGCGTTCGAAGGACTTCGAGCCCGGCGAGAACGCCGAGAATCCCGTCGAACTTGCCGCCGGTCGGCTGGGTATCGAGGTGACTGCCCATGTCGATCGGCAGCGCATGTTCATTGATGCCGGGCCGCGCCGCAAACATGTTGCCGACCGCGTCGACTTTGATGCTACAGCCGATGGCCTCGCATTGTCTGCGAAACCAGTCGCGAACCTGCCGGTCCTCCTGCGAAAGGGTAAGGCGGCGGATGCCGCCGTCTGGCGTTGCGCCTAAAGCGGCGGTTTCCATGATCGTCTGCCAGAGGCGGTCGCTGTCGATCGTCAGATTGTGCATGCGTCTTCGTTTCTTCTCGCATTGCCGCGTTGTCGGCGTGGCGGCAAAGCCGGCACGCCGAAGGCTGGTTAGAGTGCGATGCCAACCGATTTGACTTCGGTGTAGAGAAGGATGGCCTCATACCCCTGTTCGCGGCCCCAACCGGACTGGTTGAAGCCGCCGAAGGGGAGGGCGGGGTCGATGACGTGGTGGGTATTGACCCCGATCGTTCCCGCCTTCAGCTTTTTTGCAACTTTGTGTGCACGGCTGACGTCGCGCGTGAAGACGCTGCCTGCCAATCCATAGATCGAGTTGTTGGCTTCCTTTACGATGGCGTCGATACCGTCATCGTCGAAGGTGGCAACGACGAGAACCGGCCCGAAGATTTCCTCTTTTACCACGGACATGTCGGAGGTGGTTTCGGTCAGGATCGTGGGTTCGAGGAAGTATCCTTCCGAGCCGGCGCGGTTGCCGCCGCAGTAGAGCTTGGCGCCTTCTTCAAGACCGGCTTTCACATAGGCGCTGACGCGGTCAAACTGCTCCTGCGAAACCAGCGGTCCGATCTGGGTTTTCGGGTCGAGACCGACGCCGATAGACATGGATTCGGCGAAGGTCTTCAGACCGGTCAGGATGGTGTCGGCGATGTCCTTGTGAACGTAGAGGCGGGTTCCGGCCGTGCAGGTCTGGCCCATATTGTAGAAGATGCCATAGGCAATGGCGGGGATCGCAACGGCCGGGTCGGCATCGGCAAAAACGATCATCGGCGATTTTCCGCCGAGTTCGAGCGAAACCTTCTTCAAGTTACCCTTGGCTGCGTCGAGAATCTTCTTGCCGACCTCGGTGGAGCCGGTGAAGGCAACCTTGTCTACATCGGGATGGGCAGCAAGAGCGGCACCAGCCGTTTCGCCATAACCCGTCACGACGTTGAAAACACCAGCGGGGAAACCCGCTTCTTCAACCAGTTCGGCAAGCCGGAGAGCTGTCAGCGGCGTCTGCTCGGCCGGCTTCAGAACGATGGTGCAGCCCGCGGCAAGCGCCGGGGCCACTTTCCAGATGGCCATCATGAAGGAGAAATTCCACGGGACGATCTGTCCGCAAACGCCCACCGGTTCCCGCAGCGTATAGGCGTGGAACGGCGCGCCGGCCGACAACGGAATGGTCTGTCCGCAGATTTTGGTGCTCCAGCCCGCCATGTACCGCAGCAGTTCATAGGAAAATGCGACATCGCCGTTTCGAGCGTCCGTGACCGGCTTTCCGTTGTCCAGCGCCTCCAGTTCCGCCAGCTCGTCCGCATGCTTTTCCACGAGATCGCCGAGCCTCCAGACGAGCTTTCCACGGCCTGCCGGTGTCATGTCGGCCCATGGTCCGCCATCGAAAGCCCGGCGGGCGGCGGCGACGGCAAGGTCGATATCTGCAGCCTTGCCTTCCGGAACACGATCGAACACCGTGCCGGTTGCGGGATCGATAACCTCGATGGTCCCGCCTTCTGCGGCAGGAACCCAGTTGCCATCTATGTAGAGCTTCTTTTCCTTTGCCACGAAATGGGCTGCATCGGCGCCGAGACGCTTGAGAGTTACGGGTGCGTTCATGATCCTATGTTCCCTTTGTTGATCTTCAGGCCTTGGCGGAAATCTCGTTGGCGGTGATCAGGATGACGTCACCATCCAGGATCGGCTTTGCGATACCGAAGAAGCGGGCAACGACGTCGGAATTGTTGTGGAGGTCCATTGCAGCGCGATCGGTGAAGCGCTCGTAGGTGGCGAATAAACAAGGATCCTGCGCATCCTGGGAAATATGGAAGCCGACCGTATTGGGTTCGTTGGCGCGGACATGCTCCGCAACTTCAAGCAGGGCTTGCGCCATAGTCTGCTCATAGCCCTTGCGGACGCGGATGACGGCGGTGATGGTGATCATAGTGACCTCGTTTCTGGCTGTTGAAGGGCATCAGGCGGGCAGGATGTCGCCCGCCAGATCGGCGTCGTGCAGTTTGGCGGGATCGACTTCGCCGGAGAGCTGCCCACGCTTGATGACCAGGACGCGGGTGGCGAGATCGCTGATGAATTCGAGGTTCTGCTCCACGAGCAGGATTGAAAGGTTGCGCGAGCGTGCAAGCGCCTTCAGCGTGTCCTTCATCTCCTCGATAATGGAGGGCTGAATGCCCTCGGTTGGCTCATCGAGCAGGACCAGCTTCGGGTCGGCGCACAGGCAGCGCGCAAGAGCGAGGATTTGCTGCTCGCCGCCTGATAGAACCCCGCCGGCCCGCGACAGGATCGGCTTCAGCCGGGGAAGGTCCTCGATGACCTGATCGATGATCGCCTTTGCCTGTTTCGAACTTTGTTGGGCGGCACCGACGCGCAGATTGTCCATCACGGAGAGCGCCGGAAAAATCTGGCGCCCCTGCGGGACATAGCCGATACCGGCGCGGGAACGGGCGGCGGGCGAAGCCCTCGTCATGTCGCGGCCGGCGAAGCTGATGCTGCCGCCGGTCGGCGTGATGTGACCCATCAGCGTGCGCAGCAGCGTGGATTTCCCCATGCCGTTGTGGCCGAGAATGCCGACGAACTCACCTGCTGCTATCGAAAGGCTGATCCCGAAAAGGATCGGAATGCGGCCATAGCCGGATTGAAGGTTGTCTACGGTAAGGAGTTCAGGGGACATGTTTTTTTCCCAGATAGACATCCCGAACGAGCTGGTTGGCGAGGATGCTTTCAACATGGCCCTCAGCGAGGATACGGCCTTGATGGAAGACCGTGACCTGATCAGCGATCATGCGGATGAAGTGCATGTCGTGCTCCACGACAACGACGGTATGGGTGCGGTTGACGTCGCGGATGATGGAAGCCAGGCGTTCGACTTCGCCGTCGGTCATTCCGGCCGCCGGTTCGTCGAGCAGCACGAGGTCGGGATCGCTGGCGACGACCATCGCCAGTTCGACGAGCTGGCGTTGCCCGTGGGCCATGCGTCCGAGGATATGGTCGCTGAGGGATGATATGCCCACGCGCTCCATCACATCGGCGATCTTCTCCTTCCTGATGGGGGCGCTCTGAACCGTGCGCAGGGCAAGCCAGAGGTTCTCATGGGCGGTGAGGCCGTCGAACAGGCTGGGCACCTGGGTCTTCACCCCGATGCCGGCACGGGCGATGTCATGCCGCTCCTTGCCTGCGATATCGTTGCCCTTGAACAGGATATGGCCGCGGGTTGGTTTGTAGGTGCCGGTGAGGCAGCGGAAGAATGTGCTCTTGCCAGCACCGTTCGGGCCGAGAAGGCAGCGGAGTTCGCCTTTCTTCAGGCGAAAGTCGACGCCATCGAGCGCCTTCACGCCCCCGAAATGCATGGCGACATCCTGCGCCTCGAGAAGATAATCGTTCATCGTGCCACCTTTTCAAGCGTGCGGGATTGACGCGTCGGGGTAGCAATCCAGGCATGGAGTGCAGCCAATGCTGGCTGAATGCCGCCTGGCACGAAGACCACGAACACGACGAGAACCGTTCCGAGGACGATGTTGGGATCAACAATGCCGAGCTTGCCGAGCGCCGCCGTTGCGATCTGCAGCGCGAAGCAGGCTGCGACGGGGCCGAAGAGCGTGCCAAGACCGCCAACCACGACCCAGATCAGAACCTGTGCCGCCATGGAAAGGCTGAACATGGTGGGACTGACAAATACGGAGTTGGCAAACAGCAGGCCGGCGAGCCCGGCAATGCCCGCGGAGATGACAAAGACTGCAAGCTTCAGACGTTTGGCGTTGTAGCCGAGCAGTTCCGCTCGCATCTCGTTCTCGCGAACGGCGATCACGGCGCGGCCGAAGCGGGTGACGATCAGCACCTTGCAGAGCGCATAGGTCACAAACAGCATGATCGCAGCGAGCATGAACATCTGCGCAGGCGATAGCGGGACGCCGGAGAACGGCACTGTCAAAAGCGGCGTGTTGGGAATGCCGTTGAAACCGCCCAGCCGTGCCTCGCCGATCCGCCAGGCATCCCCGCCGGTGCTGTTGATGAGCTTGAACAGGATGAGCGTTACCGTGAGCGTGATGACGCCGAGATAGACATCGCTGAGGCGTCCGTAGAACAGGAAATAGCCAAGGCCGGCGGCAAACAGAGCGGGGATCACGATGGCAAAAGCCGCCGCCAGCGTCGTGTCACCAAAGTTGATGGCGGCGATGGCGTAGGCATAGGCGCCGAGCCCGAAGAACGCAGATTGGCCGAAGCAGAGAATGCCGCCGTAACCCCAGAGAAGCGCAAGGCTCAGGGCAAAAACACCCATCGACATGTAAAGCGTGACGTTGATCAGCGTGTAGAGCGGGGCAAAGCTTGGGAGAATGATGATGGCTGCGAGCATGGCGATGGCTGCAAGCGCAATATGGATGCTGCCAGCGCGGGAGAAAGTTGAGAACGTCATGGTGCCCCCTTGAAAATGCGACCGGTGATGCCTGTCGGCAGGAGGCGCAGGAAGATGGTGGCGGCCAGAAGCAGCGCGACGTCGCCGAGAACCGGGGTTGTGACGAAGGTCGAGACCGTGTTGATGCTGCCAAGCAGCGTCGAGCTCAGGGCCGTGCCTGTGATGACACTGGCGCCGCCGGTAATAACGGTGATGAAGGCTTTCGCGATATAGGCGACGCCCATGGTCGGCAGCACCCCGGAAATCGGTGCCAGCAGCCCGCCTGCCAGGCCGCTGAGGGCAGAGCCGATCGCAAAGGTAATGGCGTAGACACGGGAGGGCTCGATGCCGAGCGACGAGGCCATTTCCCGGTTCTGCATGGTTGCGCGCGCAATGAGCCCCGCGCGGGTGAAGCGCAACACGGCGTAGCCACCTGCAAAGACGACCAGAACGATGCCGGCCAGTACGAAATCATAGGCACCGAGGCTGTAGTCTCCGATGCGAAAACTTCCGACCGGAGCGGCAATGCCGACGACGCGATTGCCGAAGAAGGTGGTGGCAAGCCCGATGAGCAGGAGGCTCAGCCCCCAACTCGCCAGCATCGTATCGACCATGCGGCCATAGAGGCGGCGCATTACCAGTCGCTCTATGACCACGCCAAGCACCGCGATGCTCAGCGGGGCGATGACAAGCATCGCGAGCCAGATGTTGATGCCGGCCTGCACGCTGAAGATCGCGGCAAAGCCGCCGAGCATGATGAATTCGCCATGGGCGAGGTTGATCACCCGCATCATGCCGAAAATGACGGCAAGCCCGACGCTGATAAGCGCGAGATTGCCCACCGCTCCAACAATCTGGAGCAGCACAACAAGAAAATAGTCCACTGGATTTATCCCATGCGGGCTCCCGGTGCGCGGCCTGCCACGCGCCGGGAGGCGATGCGTCAGCGCTTACTGGATGACGTATTGCTGGTTGTCGTTCGGGTTGGCGACCAGATCGCAGACGGCTGCGGTATCGGCGGGCGGCTGGTTCGCGAAGCTTTCGAGGATTTCGAAGCTATGGTCCTTTGCCCGGCCGATATGCACGTCGGTGGCGCAATGGTGCGTCTTGGGGTCGATCGTCGAAGGGCCGCCGGGTCCATTGACCGTCGAGCCACTCTCTATGGCTTCGATGACGGCCATTCGGTCGAGCGAGTTGGCCTTCTTGACGCCGTTTGCCCAATGGTGGACGGCGTTGTAGGTCGCCGAGGCGTGCTCCGTTACGTAAGGCGCCTTGTCGCCAAACTTCTCGTGATAACGCTTTACGAAGGCCTCGTTTGCCGGTGACTTGATTTCCTGGAAGTAGCCGAAGGCGGCCATGACGCCGTCGGATTCAGCGGGCGTAAGGACGATATGCTCGTTGCCGCCGCCGAAGGAGGTGGAGACGATCGGTATCTGGCCAGCCATGCCCGCGGCTGCCCACTGGCGGAAGAAGGACATGTGGTTGCCGCCCACCAGCAGCGTGTAGATGACATCGGGCTTCTCGCGCTGGATCTTCTGGATCGCCGCGCTGAAATCGGTAACATCGAGTGGGAAGAATTCGGCCGCAATCACTTCGCCGCCGGCCTGGGCGGTGTAGTCGCGAACCCACTTGGTGGAAATCTGGCCGTAATTGTAGTCGGCGGCCAAAACATAGACCTTCTTGCCGAAATTCTTGACAGCAAAGGGCATCAGCTGGCCGATGGTCTGCGAAGGCGTCGAGCCCGTCAGGAAGGTGTTGCGATCGCAAACGCCACCTTCGTAGAGCGGCGAGTAAAAATAGAGCGTCTGGTAGCGGCTGAGGATCGGGCGGATGGCTTCGCGGGATGCGCTGGTAATGCCGCCAAACACGGTTGCAGCCTGAAGGCTTGTCGCTGCTTCAGTGGCAAACTGTGTGTAGAGCTGGATATTGGACTGCGGATCGTATTTCTGAACCTTGATCTGGCGACCAAGCAGGCCACCAGCTTCATTGAGCTCGGAAACGGCAAGATCGAGGCAGGCATCAATCGGCTGGCCGTAGATTTCGAGGCCGCCGGAGAGATCATAGATGCTTGCGATCGTGATGTCGTCAGCTGCGAAGCCGCGATTGACCCAAGGCGCAGTCAAGGCCACGGCCGTACCGCCGAGAAACAGGCGTCTGCTGATTTTCATGAGTTCACCCTCTTTTTATAGATCCAAATGGACGCACGACTCCGCTCCGGCAAACTGTCGTCTGCAGGCTCGGCCCAAGTCGCTGGAAGCGGGCTGAGGAGTTCGTGCGGCTGGATATATTTATATATTCAATATTTTCTTTTTCAAGTATTTTGTGGGGCGTTTGTTTTCGGCCTCCGATTTTTCAATCGGAGCCACAAAAATTATTATAAAACAAATAGATGTTTGACTTTCAGGGGGAGCTCTTTGCGGGAAGCGGCCGGGAGGCACCGGTTTTCTCCGCCGCCGCTCAGCGTTGTGAAATGCCGATCAGGCGTTATCGAAGCTGCGTAGAACTTCGAACTCCGTGCCTTCGGCGCGCGCGAGATAGGTCGGTCCGGAGGCAAGGCCGTTTCGAACTGTCGTCACACCTCGGGGGCTTTCAAAGCTGAGACCTTCGAACGCTCGGGACAGGGCATCGATTTCAAGCGACTGTGCGCGCGTCGCCAGCGCGCCGAAGAAGCGCAGGCCTTCATAGCAGGCTTCGCTCAACACGCCCTGCACGGGCGCCGTGACGCCGAAGGCATCCCGGTAGCGCTTGAGAAACGTGCGGTTCTCGGGCGTCTGCAGGGCGCTGAAATAGCCGGCGGCGCAAAACAGGTTTTCGGTGTTGTCTGCACCGATCGCCATCAGTGTATTTTCCTCAATGGCGCCCGATAGACGCAAGATATGGCGGGAGAGGCCGCGTTCGGCGAACATGCGGTTGAACGGCACGCATTCCGAGCCGACGAGCGAGAGGAAAACAATATCGGGATTGGCCGCCTCGATCATATCGACAAGATGAGTTGTATCATGACCGAGGCCGACATATTCCTCACCGACGATGTTGCCGCCGCGCCTTATGACGAAGTCGCGCACCCAGTGGTGCGAAGCGCGCGGCCAGACGTAGTCATTTCCAACGAGAAACCAACGCCCTGCTCCCTTGTTGTCCATGAAATGGCTGACAGGGCCGGAAAATTGCCGTTCCGGTACTTCGCCGATGCTGAAAGTCTTCTCGCCTTGCGTGCCGCCTTCGAAGAGCGGAGCAAAGACATAGGGCACGCGATCAGCCAAGGCACGGGCGAGCTCGACCCGGACGGAGGAGAGATGGACGCCGACCAGAGCATTTGCACCTTGGCGCTCGACAAGATCGCGGGCTCGCTCGACGACGGCCTGCGGACTGCCCCCGGCATCGGCCGCCAGAAGCTCGATCTGCCGGCCAAGGATGCCGCCTTTTTCGTTCAATTCGGCAGCAGCAAGGACGGCGCTGTATTGGCACGACGGCCCCCAGATTGCATCGGCGCCCTGAAAGGGGACGAGCAGTCCGATGCGAAGAGGCTCGCGTTTACGTGGCGCGGATAGATTGGAGTGGCCGGTGCGCTGCAAAAACAGCGACTGGCGCAAGCACGCCTTAGTCCTGCGCGAAGAGGATGGATTGCGCATCCAGATGCTGCCACCATCGCCGGCCAGAGCAAAATCGAGCGTCACGGCATTCTCCCTTTTCGTTCTACGCTCCACCCTGGACGACACGCTCCGCAACGGCGGATTGTGAATTTTCTGTTTTCGTTGGTCCCAGCCTATGCGGCGAGACAGAAGCACTATATATATAGTTTCCGATTAAACAATTGCTCATTGAAGAATCATGGCCGAACGCTCGCTTAACGACCACCTTTCACACCTGCTCGCCCAGGCAAACCGGCATCTTAGCCGTCAGCTGACCGCTGAGGGGGTGTCGTTGGACCAATGGCGGCTGATGAAGGTTCTCTCGGAGGCGGGTGGGCTGCCGATGGGAAAACTTGCGGAGGAACTGGCGCTCAACCTGCCGACACTGACGAAGCTGGTTGATCGCATGGTGCAGGATGCACTGGTTTACAGAGTTCCGGATCCCGCCGATCGCCGCAAGGTGCGGATGTTCCTATCCGACAAGGGAGCCGCGATGCTTGCAAGTCAAAACAAACGGGTCGAGGAGCATGAGGCAAAGGTGGAAGGCAGCTACGGCAACGAGGATGCCCAGCGACTGAAGACGATGCTCGAAAGCTTTATCAAGCAGATCGTGTGAGCTGCCGGCGTCTAAATCAGCAGCCATGTTCATGTAAGATATATTCGCCGCAAGCTCATTTCTTCAATATAAAACCATATCAGCACCACTGACGACGTCCATCTGAGATCGGGGCGATGCCTCCTGTCTAAGCAGCCGTCTCAGATAGTTGCCATAGTCGCTCTTGCCGTATCGCTCGGCCTGTTTCTCGAATTCTGCACATGAAATGAAGCCTTGGCCGAGCGCGACTTCCTCAGGGCACGCGATCTTGAAGCCCTGGCGCTTTTCCAGCGTGCGCACGAAGTCCCCGGCTTCGAGGAGACTCTCCGGCGTGCCGGTGTCGAGCCAGGCATAGCCACGCCCCATGATCGATACTCGAAGCTTGCCACGCTTGAGATAGTGTCGGTTGATATCAGTGATCTCGTATTCGCCGCGGCCTGAAGGCTTCAGGTTGGCCGCGATCTCGACCACGCTGGGATCGTAAAAATAGAGACCGGCGACGGCCCAGTTGGATTTTGGTGCCTTTGGTTTTTCTTCTATGGAGACCGCATTCATGTCCTTGTCGAAATCGACAACGCCATAGCGCTCCGGATCGACGACATGATACGCAAAAACGGTGCCGCCCGAGATATTGGCACGAGCATCCGCCAGGAGCTTGGGAAGCCCGTGCCCGAAGAAGATGTTGTCGCCGAGGATAAGGCAGCAATTTGCATTGTCGATGAAATCCGCACCGATCACGAAGGCCTGCGCAAGGCCGTCCGGTCTGACCTGGATGGCGTAGGAAAGCTCCAGGCCCCATTGCGAACCGTCACCCAGCAGTTTCTGGAAGTGCGGCATGTCATGCGGTGTCGAAATGATCAGGATTTCGCGAATGCCCGCCAGCATCAAGGTCGTCAGCGGGTAATAGATCATTGGCTTGTCATAGATCGGCAGGATCTGCTTGCTGATCGCCATGGTCATCGGATGCAGTCGGGTGCCGTTGCCTCCGGCCAGAATGATACCCCTCATTGCCGTCCCCCCGAGTGAGCGCTTCGAGCTTGCGCGTGATTGCATCCGAGTAGTGTTTCGATCACCTTACGGGTCGAAGTCCGCCAGTCTGGAAGCGCGATACCGTAGATACGCGCGAGCTTCTCACCTGAAAGTCTGGAATTCGCGGGCCGCTTGACGGGCGAGGGATATTGGTCGGAGGTGATGGGCACGACCTCCACAGGACTGCGCCCAAAGGACTCCGCTGTGCTGAAAATCTCTCGAGCGAACTCCGCCCAACTGGCTTCGCCGGCGCCTGCCAGATGAAAAATGCCGCGATACCTGCGGTCGCGATCCCCAACCATCCGTCGTGCGACCGTGATTAATGTACGCGCAATATCCTCAGCCGATGTCGGACAGCCCAGCTGGTCGGCGACGACGACAAGCTTGTCGTGCGTTTCTCCCAGCTTGAGCATCGTCTTCAGAAAATTGTTGGCGTAGGGCGAATAGACCCAGGCGGTGCGGAGGATTGCAAGGTCGCTGACGGTTGCCTCCGCGCGGCGTTCCCCCTCTATCTTTGATGCGCCATAGACACAAATCGGCCCTACCCGATCGGTCTCGACATAGGGTGTCGGCTTCCGGCCGTCGAACACGTAGTCCGTGGAGAGATGGAGCAGGGGGACGCCCAGCCGTGCGGCCGCCTCGGCCACGGCGCCAGCGCCGATTCCATTAACGGCGAAGGCGAGGTCCCGTTCCGTTTCGGCCTTGTCGACCATCGTGTAGGCGGCGGCCGAGATGATGGCATCCGGACGAGCGGTTGCGAGCGCGGGCATGATGCTGCCTGGTGTTACGAGATCAAGTTCCGGCCGGCCGATAGGGATGATCTCGACATTCATCTGCGGGCCGAGGGCCGCGAGGGACCGCGCAATCTGACCTTCCCTGCCGGTAACGACGATCCTCATGGCGATCACGCCCGCCTTTCCAGCATGCCGAGACGTTCGCCGGCATAGACGGTTTCACGCAACGGGCGCCACCACCACTCATTGTCGAGAAACCAGGCGACGGTCTTTTCGATGCCGCTGTCGAATTTCTCCCGGGCTTTCCAGCCAAGCTCGTTTTCGAGCCGCGTCGCGTCGATGGCATAGCGGGCGTCGTGGCCGGGCCGGTCATCGACATAGGTGATCAGCCGTTCATGCGGGCTACCTTTCGGCCGCATCGCGTCCATGACCTGGCAGATGCGCCTGACCACATCGATATTGCGGCGCTCGTTGCGGCCGCCGACATTGTATTTCTCGCCCGGCCGACCCCGTTCGGCAATGAGGTGGAGCGCGCGAGCATGGTCCTCGACATAGAGCCAGTCCCTGATATTCGCGCCCTTGCCATAAACCGGCAGCGGCCTTTGTTCGAGCGCGTTGAGGATTGTGAGGGGGATGAGTTTTTCCGGAAAATGATAAGGACCGTAGTTGTTCGAGCAGTTCGATACAATGACCGGAAGCCCGTAGGTCCGCTGCCAGGCGATGGCCAGATGGTCGCTTGCCGCTTTCGACGCGGAGTAGGGCGAGGAAGGATCGTAAGGCGTATCTTCATGGAAAAGGCCTTGGTCGCCAAGGGATCCATAGACCTCGTCAGTCGAGACATGCACGAAGCGGAAAGCCGTCCTCGCAAAAGCGGGTAGGCTGTTCCAGTAGGCGCGCGCGGCCTCGAGCAGCGTGAAGGTGCCCACGATATTGGATTCGATGAAATTGCCGGCCGCGTTGATCGAGCGATCGACATGGCTTTCGGCGGCAAGATGCATCACGCGATCGGGGCGGAAGCTATCGAATGCCTCGGCAATGATCCGTTTTGCGCAGATATCCGCCTTGAGGAAACGGTAATTTGGTTGGTTTTCGACATCTTTTAGGGAGGCGAGATTACCAGCATAGGTGATTTTATCGACGTTGAGGACCTCGACACCTGCCTCTCGCACGAGGTGACGGATGAGGGCTGAACCGATGAACCCGGCACCTCCGGTGACAAGAACACGCATCGTCAAGTCCTCTCCATATGCGGGGAAAATACAAAGGATGTCAGGAGTTTCGCCAACGGCGGCTGCGTCCTGTCTTTCTGGGAAAGGACGACGTTTCCTTCCTCAACCGGCCACGCGATGTTGATCTCGGGGTCGTTCCAGAGCAGGCCACGGTCGTGTTGTGCGCTATAGGGGGCCGTGACTTTGTATTGCACGATCGTAGCCGGATCGAGCGTCAAGAAGCCGTGCGCAAATCCGGCGGGGATCCAGAGCTGCACGCCGTTCCCACCCGTGAGTTCGGCGCCCGCCCATTGGCCGAAGGTCGGCGACCCCTTGCGGATATCGACCGCGACGTCAAAAATGGCGCCTCTGATGCAATGGACGAGTTTGCCCTGAGTGAAGGGGGCGGTTTGGAAGTGCAAACCGCGGAGGGTTCCTTTTTCGACGGAGAGCGACTGGTTGTCCTGCACGAAGGCAACGTCCGCGACATGTTCCCGGAACCAGGCGTCCCTGAATATCTCCGAGAAATAACCCCTGTCGTCACCGTGCCGGGTCGGCACGATCTTCACGATGTCTGCTATGGCAAGCCGCTCGAGTTGTGTCATAGGCCCTCCGCGTTGTTTCTATCACCGGAAGGGGCTGCAACTCATTCGCGACTAATGTTCATGGTTTTACGGAAATTGTTCAATGCAACGCACTGGACCAAGTCCAAAAGGCGTAGCTCCAAGCGTTTTTGCTGCGTTCGTACACGCTGAACCGCAGAAAGTGTACTTCCGGTTCTAGGCCGTTGGAGGCTGTAGATGGAACGAGTGGCAAATCCGCGCGGAGTCTACGAGTTGGCTGATCGATCATCTGCCGGTGAGATCGCAATCTGTCACTTTCGTTCCGGAATTTGTCCGCTCTGGGCCGGATCGTAGCGCGCCCGTAGGAAAACTCGCGCATTCGTCAAAACAAAGCGCAAATTCCTATTGTTTTGGGTCTGTTTGGAACGAAAAAATATTCGTAATACTTTTTACCAATATAGCGCTTGTTTGGCGGTAAATTTTAATTTCCTAAAATTCCAAGATGTGCGGATAAATTTGAATTATTCTTTCGTTCCGTAAGAATTTCAAAAGAAATTCTCTCGTGTATTTTTGAAATTCTCTTCTTTTTGAGAAACAATGAAATAAATGACAGGTATTTTTATGAAGGAGCAGTGGGTATTTCATGCGCATTCACTCGGGTAATTAATCAAAATTATCTAAGGTGATTGGCTATTATCCGTTGCAAATCAGCATAGCGCGAAAGTCGTACAAAAGAGCTATACAGGTTGTGATGTTTACGATATATTAGCCATGTATTATTGGTCATAGGCTTTAAGAAAAATGAATTATCTAGATGCCGAGCTCGTTTGGGGAAGCTTGGCTCATGCACCGGTGAGGTGGAATTTTCGCTGAATTCAGAAAAACAAAATCGAAGGCTATGGGTCTTGACATGGAGTATTGTAATCATGACAGCGACGCACGTTTATATGAGTGGGAGAGATTTTCCGGGTTCCGGCTCTGCAGATTTCCTGGAAACGAATGGCCGGGAAATACAGATTGCACTGCCGGATCGGGAAAAGTCGATAATGGTGCTGGATCGCAGGTCTTTGGACGGGCAGTGCCTGGCAAAGTGCCTGAGAACACCTAAGAGTGGGTTGGAGTTTGTTGCAGTTACATCAGCGGAACATTGGAAGTCCGTAAGCGACGATTTTCCACCACTCGCTGCAATACTTCTAAACATTGGTGGAGACAACGCTGATAACCCGGTTGTGGCTGAAAGTGTGAGAAGCCTCGCCGAGGAATTCCGGGTGCAAGTGATCCTTCTCGCGGATTCCGCCGACCTTCTGCAGATCATGAAGGCGCTCGAATACGGTGCAAAGAGTTACATTCCATCTTCCGTGACAATCGATGTTTGTCTGGAGGCCATCGCTTTGTCGTTGGCCGGCGGCGTTTACCTGCCCGCAAGCAGCGTTCTCGCCGCGCGTCAAATGCTGGCGGCAGAAGCACCACCGGTGCGGCTGCTCGACAGCATGTTCACTGCCAGGCAAATCGAAGTGGTGAACGCCTTGCGTCGCGGCAAGGCCAATAAGATCATTGCCTATGAACTCGATCTTCGTGAGAGCACCGTCAAGGTGCATATAAGAAACATTATGAAGAAGATGAACGCGACCAATCGCACCGAGGTCGCTTACAAGCTCAACGAGCTGTTCCCGCTTGAGGCTTGAAATGCTGATGAACCGGAAATGGGTCGTTCCGGTTCACCGCAGTCCGCCTAATTGGGGGAAATTCTATCTTGATGCTTGGTGCTGGCGGCGCTCACACCCAAACACCCAGCCGCAGATCGGCTTGGGTGGCGTCTGCCGCGTCCGCGCGATCCTGCCCTGCAAGCCAAGCCCGGCAGGCCATGAGAGCCTTCGAGGCCGATCGCGACAACGCGTGTGTAATGATTGCTGCGTGCGCGTTCGCGGCCATCTGCCAAGGCTTCTGGAAAAGCGGCGAGATCAGCATGCCGGGGCGATGCGATAGGCCCGCCATGCGCATTCATCATGACCGCCGGTCTGGCCGGCGTATCACGCAACCGCTGGCTTTTCTGCAGGGCGAGATTAGAGATGCCGCTCAGACTGACAGAGCCCTATGCAGCGATGCCTTTGCGGCAAGCAATTTAAACGCCCGTGCCTCTCATGACGACGATGGGGGTTTTCGAGAGAATCCAGATGTCAGTGAAAAGAGACATTCTGTGAAAATACTCCGTATCGATGACCGCCCGTTCCGCAAAAGTCGCTTCGTTTCGCTTGCCGATTTGCCAGAGGCCGGTGAGGCCTGGACGTAGCTGATAATAAGTCGTTCCGTCATAGAGCTGGCGCTGCTCAGGCAATATCGGCCGCGGGCCGACAAGGCTCATATCCCCAAGCAGGACATTCAGCAATTGGGGCAGCTCGTCCAGCGAATATTTACGCAGGTAGCGCCCTATAGCCGTGACCCTAGGATCATCCCTCAATTTCTGGCTTTGGTTCCATGCGAGCCGGGCCTGCGGATGTGCGGCCAGGTAGGTTTCAAGCTTGCTTTCCGCCTGCGGCACCATGGTCCGCAACTTCCACAACATGAATGTCCTGCCGCCCAAGCCAATACGCGGCTGGCGATAGAATGCACTGCTTCCATCTAGACGGACAAGCAGGGCCATAATGGCTATTGCCAGCAATGCGGCTGGTGCGACCATCAGGACGACCGACAGATCAAATGCCCTCTTTATGACGTGGTATATGCGGTATTTATTCCGCCCTCTGGATAACCCAGGTTCTCTGCCCGGGTTATAGATAAGTATGTCTGCCAATTGCGCCTCCCGCGTTTTATCGCGCGGCTTTTTACAGTCGCGTTTGCATTTGTAATTTATAATATTGTTGATTTTTATTTTAGTTATTTGGTTGTTAATCTTTATATACTGCTTAATTTAGTTTTATATAGATAATTTTAACTATGTTTTTTCATCTATATTTATAGATGAGGTGGTGCTGAATAGGCTCAGACGCCTTCCCTGTTCCAGTTTTCGACAAGGGAGGCCGCGCGGTGTCGGCGAGCGACGTCGAGCATGCGCTTGGCACGGTAAAGCCGGACCCGCGTGAGACAGGCGAGGGTAAACAGGCGATTCCGCGCGCCCGAAATCCTGTTACTCGTCAAAACACGAAAGGCTTCGAATACGGGGGAGCCCGCCATAGCGCAGCAAGCAGCGAACCACGCCAACCCGGCAGACTGGCCGCGTTTCCAGTCATCAAACTGGTGCGCCACATGGCGGTCCCACCGGCGCGCGAGCTCGACGAACGATTTACAAGACGGCGTAAGAACCTTCGCTTCGGGCAAAAAAACGGTCTTGAAACCCAGTGCCGTGGCTCGTTGTCCCCACGCCGTGTCCTCCATCGTGCCAATCCCGCCGAAGGGGCCTACATGCCGAAAGACCGAAGCCCGGACGGCCATGTTGCCGGTCGCAGCATATCCGTGCCGCTCGACGTAAAGTTGCGCGCGATAGCTATAGACGCACTCATAGGCCTCGATCGCGGTCGGCCGGGCGGGATTAGCCATCAAAATCCCGATATCTCCGCCGACTACATCGACGTCCGGGCGGCTGTTCATCGTGTCAACGATCGTCTGGGCCCAGCCCGGCTCGACGACGCAATCAGCATCGACGAAAGCCAGAAGATCGGACTTCGCCAGCATCGCGCCCAGATTGCGGGCGGGCCCTGGCCCAGGCGTCGCCTCCCGCTCCAGAAGCACATCGGGAATGTCGGCACATGCCGCAGACGGAAGTAACACGGACCCGTTGTCCACGACGATGATCTGAAGCCTCAGATGCGGGGCAGTTTGTGAGTCGAGCGCAAGGAGGCAGCGTCGAAGGTTGCCCTCCGGCTCGTTGAGGTGCGGAATTATCACTGTGAGTTGCGGCTGCATCTCGGTCCCAATTCCTCAGGCGACGGGCATGCCGGCCCTTCGCACTACTCTTCCATGCGTTGCAGCATGCCGCCGCGTACCGGTGAGGAAAAGACATGCAAGGGTCTGAGTTCCGGACGGGCGGATAGACGATGCTTAGCGGAAAGGGGGTAAGGCGCGGCATGGGCATATGTTCGGCGCCCCCCGATTTGACGCCACCCGCGCATGCGGTGTCGATTTTCATTTTGCGGGTTTAACGCTGTGCCGCCTTCGCGCATCCGAAAGTGCATGCCACCGGCGCTGTCCACCCTCTTCGGAGGGAGGGCGTGAGCTTTCCCTTCGCTGCATCGCCCGCCGAAATCATAACGGGGGGTAACGAGCGGCAAGGATGCAACGCCGAACGGTCATCTATCCCGCAAACAGCGGCCACTCGAAGATGCCTTAAACCCCGGTCGCGTCAGGATAGGTTGTCTTCAATGCATAACCTGGATTTCGGCTTCTATTTATCGATCGCCAGGCGCAGACTGCCTCTGGTGCTGCTGGTCACCCTTGTCGCTCTCCTCGCGGCGGTTCTGGTCACGAAATTCAGAAAGCCGGTTTATACGGCATCGGCCAAGCTGCTTGTCGAAGCACCGCAGATCCCGGCAGAACTTGCGAGATCCACGGTGCCGATGGGCGCAACCGCCCAGCTCCTCATCCTGCAGCAGGAGATAACAACCCACGATGCGCTCGTCGCTCTTGCCTCCAGCCTCGACATCTATGCCGCAAGCCCGGAAACGCCGCCTGACGAAGACATCGTGGCTGACATGCGCTCGCGTATCGGCTTCAGACAATTGCAGCTGGACGCTCAGGATCCGGCTCAGCGCGTAGCGATCTATGCCGTCTCTTTCGACGCTGGAACTCCCGCTCTCGCAGCGAAAGTCACCAACGAACTCGTGGCACTGGTTCTCTCGAAAAACCAACGGGAAAGAACAAGTCGCGCGAGCAACACGCTGGAATTTTTTGACCAGAAGGCAGTGGCGCTCAACGATACGCTCAAGCAGCTCGAAGCCGATATCCTTCAGTTTAAAAAAGACAACAGGGAATCTCTTCCCGAGAGCATCGATTTCTATCGAAGCGAACTGCTTAGCCAGCACGACCGGCTGGCGTCGCTGGAGCGAGAGGCATCGGAACTACGAAGCAAGCGAGGAGCCCTCGTTGCCGCTTACACCAATACCGACCAACTGCCGGGTATCGAGCAGCGACTGACGCCTGATCAACAACTCCTTGTCGACTTGAACAAAGCGCTTTCCGAGCAACTCACCGTCTTCAGTGACGACAGTCCCAACATCGCCGCCATACGCACCCGTATAGCCGAACTCGAAAAGCGCATCCTGGCCGTACGTAGCCCGGTCGTGACCGACGGAAAGGCTCAGAACGTTCGAAGCGCGCCATTCGGGCTAGACCTGCAACTTTCGGAAATCGACCAGAGGCTGGAGGCGATAGCCAGCGAAAAAGCGACCAGCGACAAGCGCATTGCCGCGCTTCGCCAATCGATCGCGCGGGCGCCGATCAGCGAGGCGGGTCTGACTGCGCTTCAGCGAAATCGCGACAACGTCCAGAAACAATATAATGCCGCAGTCGTGCAGAGGGCCGAGGCTTCGACTGGCGAACAGCTCGAGATACGCTCGGACGGCGAACGTTTCTCCCTCCTCGAGGCCGCGGTCATACCCACGAAAGCCGCCGGGCCGGGGCGACGCCTGATCGTCGCCGGTGGCGCTCTTGCCGGACTTGGGCTCGGGCTTGGGCTCGTCGTGCTCCTCGAACTGCTCAACAGAACTGTTCGCAGGCCGCGGGACATCACCAATCTTCTCGAGGTCGAGCCGCTGGCCACCATTCCGGTGATCGGCATGTCCAATCCTCGGAAACGATGGAAGCGGTTGTTTTCCTCTCCCGCGCAAAGCACCAGCGCATGGGGGGAGAACTGGCGCAGGACCTACCTCGCGATACGGAGGGCTTAGCAATGAGCATAGATATGCGATCCGCCTTCCATCGTGAGGCCTTCAAAATCCACAATGCTGATCGGGTTGTGGCGCAAGCGCCTGACGCACTTTCGAGTCTTTCGAAGGACAGTTCCTGGCTTTCCCTCAGAGAATTCCGGCTTTCGTCACAGACGCGCGCCAACCGGGGAATCGTCGCAGGAAACAAATCCGACCCGGCCTGTGTGGCGTTTGACCTGCTCCGGACGAAAGTCATGCAGACATTGAAGCAGAACGGATGGCGATCCGTGGCGATTACCTCCCCGATGCCTCGCTGCGGCAAATCCCTCGTCGCTGTGAACCTGGCGCTTAGCCTTGCCGAACTGGAGGGTACACGAACGGTTCTTCTGGACATGGATCTCAGAAATCCCGGCCTAGCAAGGCTGCTGGAGATGGACGCGTCGCCATCCATGGAGTTTTTCTTGAGAGGCGAATGCGACGTTGCCGATGTCCTGCGCCTGTGTGGCAGGAACCTCGCAGTGGGCGCAAATCTTTGGTCGGCGCGGCTCGCATCGGAAATCCTGCAGGGGGAGGCCGCGGCAACGGCGCTCAAGGCGATGGTTCAGGACCTGCGTGCCGATGTGGTGCTCTATGACATGACGTCGATGCTCACCCACGATGACGTGCTGGCCTTCTTGCCCAATGTGGATTGCGCCATCCTCGTCGCGGCCGCCGAGCAGAGCACATTTGCAGAGATCGACGCTTGCGAAAGGATGCTGGCCGAAAGAACCAACGTCCTCGGCGTCGTGCTCAACAGATGCCGCCACGGCGCGGTCTGCTGACGATGACATAGGCCTCACGCTCGTGAATTGTGATCAACATCGGTGACGAGGAAATGGCATGCTCAAGATCCTGGTTGTGTATGGTACTCGCCCCGAAGCGGTGAAAATGGCTCCGCTCATCGATGCGCTGAGACACTCGCGTTATTGTCGACCGGTGGTGGCTGTGACCGGCCAGCATCGTGAAATGCTCGATCAGGTCAACCATCTGTTCGGAATCGTCCCGGATTTCGACCTCAACATCATTACGCAGTCGCAGACGCTCGAGACCATCACGTCCCGCGTTCTGGCGGGCGTCTCGGCGGTGATCGAGCGGGAGAATCCCGATGCCCTGGTGGTGCAGGGTGACACCACCACGTGCTTTGCCGCAGGGTTGGCCGCCTTCTATCGCAAGATACCCCTCGTCCATCTGGAAGCCGGCCTGCGAACCGGCAATCGTGACAATCCGTTTCCGGAGGAGCTCAATCGGCGCCTGACGGGCCAGCTCGCGATGCTGCATCTGGCGCCAACATCAACCGCCAAGGCCAATCTGCTGAAGGACGGCATTGCCGAGAGTGATATCGTCGTCACCGGCAATACGGTCATCGATGCCCTGCTTCACGTGTCGGGGCGAAACAGCGTCTCGGACAACCCGGAATTGGACGGCATTTTCGATAGGCCGACCGTGCTGATCACGGCCCACCGCCGGGAATCATGGGGCGAGCCTATGGCGCAAACTGCGCGTGCCATCGCCCGGCTGGCGCAGACCTTCCCGAATATGAACTTCCTTCTGCCGGCTCATCTCAACCCGGCCGTAAGGGACGTCTTGTTGCCGCCGCTCGCCGGGCTGGAAAATGTCAGGATTACGAGGCCGCTCGACTATCGGGATTTTGTGAGTGCGATGCGGGACTGCATACTGGTCCTGACGGACAGTGGCGGCGTGCAGGAGGAGGCACCCACATTCGGCAAGCCTGTGCTGGTGTTGCGCGAGACCACCGAGCGGCCTGAAGCGGTGACCGCAGGGACGGCGCGATTGATCGGCACGAACGAGGATGCCATCGTGGGTGCAGTCACGGAATTGCTCCGCGATAGCGACGCTTATCGCCGGATGGCCCGTGCCGTGAATCCCTATGGGGACGGGCTGGCCGCTCAGCGTTCAACCGAGGCGATTGAGCATTTCTTTGGCCTTTGTGATCGTCCGGCCGAGTTCACCGGCCTCGCACCGGTGGCTCCACTGCCGATTGTTCTGGACGGCTTGCCCGCATCGCCGAGCGGCCATCAGGATGCTCTTGCCCGCAATGGCAGTGCTCTCAACGAGGCATTGGCGGGTTGATTGCTGGCAGCCCCAGGGGGCAAGTGGATGAAACAGCCAGCTCCTTCGCCCGCGAGTATCGTGTCCGCGGGCGGCTGGGATGATTTGCCCATCATCAATGCTGAGAATGTTGCAAATTGAATCCGCCCCTCGCGGAACTGGCGCAGCCGAGGCAGTATATGATCCGCCCCTTTGAGTCAGTGCTGCGGGATTATCGCCAGACGCCGCGCGTGTCGTAGACGATCTTGCCGCCCAGTCTCGTATGGCGGATTGCGCGGAAGGGATCATGTTCAACGAGCAGTACGACGATGTCGGCACGCTCGACGGCGTCGTAGGCGGTTTCGAGCCGGATGTTGGTGTATCCGGCAAGCTGCTTCGGCATCTTCTCCACGTAGGGATCGACCGCCAGAACCTCCACGTCCGGCAATGCTTTGGCGATAAGACCGACGACGTCGATCGCCGGGCTTTCACGCACGTCGTCTACATTTGCCTTGAACGTCAGACCGAGGCAGGCGATCGTCGGGGAGTGGAAGCGCTTCGCCTTCATCACGACCTGCTCGGCCACATGATGGGGTCGCTGGTCGTTGACCTCGCGCGCCGTCCTGATCAGTTTGGCAAGGCCGGGCGCGGCGGAGACGATGAACCATGGGTCGACGGGAATGCAATGTCCTCCCACACCCGGCCCGGGGCTTAGAATGTTGACGCGGGGATGCCGGTTGGCAAGCCGCAGAACTTCCCAGACGTCAATATGCAGCGCCTCGCTGATCAGCGAGAGTTCGTTGGCAAAGGCGATGTTGACGTCGCGATAGGCATTCTCGACCAGCTTGGCCAATTCCGCACTCGCCGCGTCGGTCAGCAGGATTTCGCCCTGGGCGAAGAGACGGTAGATCGACGCCGCCTTCTCGGCGCAGTGCGGCGTCAAGCCGCCGACGACACGGTCGTTGGTTATGATCTCGATCATGATCCGGCCGGGTAGGACGCGTTCCGGGCAGTGCGCTATAAAGATCTCGGCACCATTCTCACCGTCTCGCGGCATTTTGAGATCGGGCCGCACGGCCGCGATCCAGGCACTGACCATCTCCGTCGTTCCGGGAGGCGAGGTCGATTCGAGCACCACGATATTACCCGGTTTCAGGCGAGGCGCGATCTGCTCCGCCGCCGCCTTGACATAGGACAGGTCCGCCGTGTGGTCCTCGTTGAACGGTGTAGGCACTGCGATGATGAAAGCATCGGCTTCCGGCACTTCGCTCGTGGCAACGAGCCGACCCATCGCCACCGCACCGCTCACGCCAACCGCGAGGTCGGGCTCTACGAACGGCACTTCGCCGCGGCAGATCGCGGCGACGATATTGGGATTGATATCCACGCCAATGACATCGATCCCTCTGGTCGCGATCGCAACGGCCGTCGGAAGGCCAATGTATCCCAAGCCAAGAATCGCCAGCTTGCCCTTGAAAAGCTCACTCATGCACGGCGCTCCCCGGACATCGTTGCACGCCGCTCGAACTTCACGACGACCTGCTCGTCTTCGTGTTCGAACGGGCGCGTCGGGTTGACCATTTCCCGAGCGAGCAGGCGAAGAAAACTACTGTTGGTTGACAAGTACCGCCACCACAGGCGGCGGGGCTCCTGCAGGACGCGGTAGGCCCATTCCATGCCAAGTTTCTGCCAGAGCGGCGGCGCGCGCCGGGTCAATCCCGCGAGCACGTCGAAGGAACCTCCCACGCCGTGCAGAACGGGGACGCCGAGCGATGGACCATAGGTCGCCAGGAAAACTTCCTTCTTCGGGGATACCATGCCGAGAAACAGCATGTCCGCGCCACATTCGCGAATGTCGGACGCAATGCCTTCCGACTCTTCCGGCTGAAAGTAGCCGTGATGGCTGTAGGAGATAGTGAGATTGGGATAGCGAGCGCGGATTGCCGTTTCCATCGCCGTCAGGACCTCGGGCCTAGCGCCGAGGAGAGCCACGGAGCGGCGCTCAGCATCTGCAAGCGCAAGCAACCGTACGAAGAGATCGATGCCGGCGATGCGCTCGGGAAGCGGCCGGCCGAGCAGTTTACTCGCCCAGACGACGGCCTGGCCGTCGGCGACGATCATGTCGCATTCGATCAGGGAATTTCTCAGCATGGCGTTGCGGCGAAGATTGACGATCTTCGCCGCATTCAGCACGCCGACAAGCATTCGCTGGCGTGTTCGGATGGCCGTCCTGCACCGCTCGATGGCTTCTTCCATGCGCAAGGGATCCATATACATCCCGAACAGCAGCCGACGTTCGCCTGACATTAGAACCTCCCCAATCAATCAAGGGCGTGTGGAATTTGCTTTCCTTTTGTTCGCGAGCTTTGCGACCGTTCCGCCGCTGAGCCACGCGTAGAGCATCAGGCCGAATTCATAGGGCCTGCATTCGCGGTCGATGCGGAGGGGCGGAAACAGCGCGTCGATGGCGGGCATCCGGAACCCCGCCCATATCGCCGTTCCCGCTGCCACTGCTTTGCGCACAAACTTGTTCGGCTCCCGCCGGGCAATCTTTCGCCAGACAACGCCTTTGTCGGGGACGATCAACGTGTCCGGCATTTCCGGATGGTTCTCCAGCCAGCAAAGGCCCTCGACGATGCAGCTTGAAAAGTCCCGTCCCCCTGCTTCCCGCAGTTCCAGAAGCGCCATGGGCGCCATCGCATGCTGGTGGACGCTATAGACCGGATACCCTTCGGCGACTGTCCCGTGGCGCACGTCGTAGTGCCACCACCATTGGCCGTTTTTGCCCTGTAGCGCACAGATGCGTTCGGCGCAGACTTCGGCGGCCGTCAGCGCTTCGACATCTCCGAGACTGGCATGCAGGCGGGAGAGGGCCTGGATCGGGTAGACCTGATCGGCAAAGCAGCCGATATGCGAGCGCAGTCGACCGCTCGCGGAAGCAGGTATCATGTGTCCGAACAGCGGCGATCCCAAGCGTGCGGAGAAGAGGCCGGCCCTTGCGGCGTCAATCAGCACGGAGGTATCGGCAAGCTCGCGAGCCGCCAGTGCGGCACTAAGGCACCAGGCGCATTCCACCGTCGAGACCGTCGAGCCCGATGCCAGATGCTTGGAAAGCGCCGTGTAAAGCGGGGCAGCGTAGACACCCGTCACTTCGGCGATTGCCCAGGCCGTCAGGGCGATCGCTCCGATGTCGGAAGATTGCTCGGAGCGTGCGGCCGCCCGTTTGAGGAGCTCGCCAATCGTGCCGCCATCAAGAGCCTGCCTCTGCGTTTCTGTCTCGGTATTCGCGAGACCGAGCGCGGTCATGGCGGTGTAGCGAAGGTTGACGCCCTCAAGCCTCTCCGTCCATCCGTCCCTTGTCTCGATCGCTCGCAGCGTATGTGCGAAGAGGGCGCCATCATACATTCTTGGCAGGCCGCGCTCTGCAATCGCAAGCAGCCTGTCGACCAGGGCGCGCGATGAAGGAGAAACGGTAGCGAGCACGGCCAGCCGGTCTCGTGGCAGTTGCCGCCCCTCATCCGACCGGGAGGCTGTGGCGGCTTCGAACGCGGCGCGAATCTGCGATTGCGATTTGGCAATTTCGTTCGACATGGAGGCTTTCACCAACGGTGACGGCATCGGATTGCCTTGGTTTCCTGGTTGACGGCATTAATCGGCACGACTGAAAAGCGATGCCGACCCCTGTCCATTCGTCACCTAAGCTACGAAGTCCCGGCGTTTAATCTACCGCTCTCAAAGGTTGACGAAAGATCGTTGGAGGGCTGGAAACGCATGCCGGATCGTCCGAAGGGCTTAGGGCGGGTAGGGGGCGGCGTAATACAATTCGATTAGGTGCCCGACTTCATCGCGTGTGTCTTACGTCTCTCGGCAGTCTTTCGGCGCGGTTGTATTCAGACAATTCTGGGCTCGTTGAAACGAGCGGGCGCAGCGCAATGGATACGTCGTCGAAAGCCATGAATGAGAACACGCTGGCGGGATTGCACGAGGGGACGCGCCTTGCCATCGTGGTGGTCACCTACAACAGCGCCGAGGTGATCGGCGGCCTGCTCAATTCCCTGCCATCAGGGCTGACCGGGCTTGGCGACACGGAAGTCGTCATCGTCGACAACAATTCCAGGGATACCTCGGTCGAAATTGCCGCGTCCCATCCCGTGGGCGTGCGCATCATCCAGACAGGTCGGAACGCGGGCTATGCGGCAGCGATCAACGCAGCCGACGCCTCGATCGACGCGGAGAAAAATCTCCTCATTCTCAATCCGGATATTCGCCTTGAGCCCGGCTGCGCCCTGACCCTCATGGAACAGTTGCGGGACCCGGCCATCGGATTGGCGGTGCCGCAGCTGCTTCATGAGGACGGAAGCACCGCGCATTCGTTGCGCAGGGAGCCGTCGCTGATCACCTCATGGTCGGACTCGCTTCTGGGAACCAGCCTGGCGGGGCGGCTGGGTCTCGGCGAGATTGTGAAGGACGAGGGGATGTATCGCTCAGGCGGTCCGGTTGACTGGGCAAGCGGCGCAGCCCTGGCGATTTCCGCGCGTGCGCGCAAAGCCGTCGGCAAATGGGATGAAACCTTCTTCCTCTACAGCGAGGAGGTCGACTATATGGAGAGGGTCCGCCGCTGCGGCCTGAAAGTCGCTTTTCAACCGGCTGCGCGCGCCATTCACATCGGTGGTGAATATCATGGCAATACCGGTCTTTCAGCGCTGATGACCTCCAATCGCATCCACTACTATGGACGGCATCATGGCGCGGCGGCGACGTTCCTGTTTCGCCTGGGTATCATCACCGGGGAAGTGATGCGGTACGGACTGGGGCCGGGCCACCGCGCCGCGCTGTCCGCCGCGCTTCGGCCCCACCTCGAATATCGGGCGGCGCTTCAGCGCTGACCGGCCAGATCCGCATAGATCGCGTCCACCCTGTCGAGCTTGGATGACCAAAGGGCGGTCTTACCGACATGTTCATAGGCGGCCCGTCCCATCCGGTCGCGCAGGCCCGCGTCCGCCACCAGCCTCGCAATGGCAGCCGCGAGATCGCTTGCGAGCTTTTCGGGTGTCGATACGGAAAGCTTCATGGCGCAGAGATCCGATGTCGCGCTGCCCGGCCCGCCGCGGTTGACGACGATCAGGGGAAGCGAAAATCCCATCGCCTCGAGCGCCACGTTGCCGCCGGGCTCCTGATAGCTCGGGAAGGTGAAGATATCAGCCGCGCGATAGAACGTTGCCACGTTCTCCCTGGATTGCCACCCGTGCAGGTGCACGCGGCCCTCCAGTCCCAGGGAGGCGATCAGTGCTTCGCATGGCGCCCGCTCCGGACCTTCGCCGACAATGTCGAGTTCGACCGGCAGGTCCGGGATGAGCGACAGGGCACGGACCAGGTCGCGCACCCCCTTGGTCCGCACGAGGCGCCCGACGAACAGCAGCTTGACCGGCCCCTGCCGGCCAACCCTGCCGATCCTCTCAGGAAGGCCGTCAAGACCGGTCTCGCTCATGACCTGGAACCGCTTCAAGGGAACTCCCGCAAGGATATCCTTCACATAATCTGCAATGCCGAGCACACAGTCAGCCCTCTCGAAGGACGCGCGCAGCCATGGATCCCAGTTCAGGCGGTGGCGATCCAGCGCCCGCAACTTGGTGAACCAAGGGCTCGACGTGTCGTCGGCGGCAAAACCTTGAGGGGATGAAAGGCTGCCGCCTACCGGGCCGATCAGCAAAGGCAAGGCGAAACCGGCTGCCGGGGAGGGGTATCGCATCGCGACGGGCACAGGCTGATGCACCAGGTCGAACCGCTCCCCGCTTGCCAACGCTTGCGCGATCCAACGGCGCGCGCGCATGTAGAATGGCAGATATGCAGGCTTCATGAGGCTGTTTAGACGCTCGGCCTTGCCAAGCAAGGGAGGTTCTTGCCACTCGACCACGCGCACCGCCGGAAGCTGCTCGGCGGCCGGTCTCGCGCCGCGCTTGTGATAGGTCAGCAAGGTGACGTCATGTCGTTCCGCCAGCCGGCGGGCCCATTGGAACGCTACCCATGCCTCTCCGACATCGTCTCCGTTGCAGGTCGGCGCGATCAGCAAGACTTTGGCCAAATCCCCACGCTCCACAAACCGTCGCGGTCCGTTTCCGCAACGGAATTATCGGGAATGCGGAAACGGCGGCAATGTCGCCTTTGGGAGGGGATCGGCGGCAGGCATTCAGAGGATACGCAATACTGTGCCTGTTGCGACCCTATCGAACCTACACCAAAGGATGGCGCCATACCCCGTTTTGCCGGTCTTTCCACCGTTGCGGCGATCTGCGTAGATGATTTGCAACACGCGGCATGCCTCGCGGAGGCCTCGATGAAACCCGATATTTCGGTCATCCTACCGACCTATAACAGAATAACAACGCTTGCCGCGGCGATGACCAGCGTGCTCGGCCAGTCCTATGGCGATCTGGAACTCATCGTCGTCGATGACGCCTCCAGTGACGACGTCGAAGCGGTGGTCACCGGGTTTTCCGATGCGCGAATACGCTACATCCGGCGCGACAAAAACGGGGGGGCGGCCGCGGCACGCAACACGGGGCTCTCTGCAGCACGGGGCCGGCTCATTGCCTTTCAGGACAGCGACGACCTCTGGCTGCCCGGAAAGCTTGAAAGGCAGCTTGCGTTCTTTGATACGCTTTCCGATCACGTGCGCGTCGTCATCGGTGGCAAGATCGTCTATGGCCGCGATCCGGATTTTCGCTACGGGGCCGGCAAGGTCGCGCATGCGCCGGCGCCCGAAAGCAGATTGCGTATCGACGAGGATCAGCTCGGTCACATTCTCGCCGAAAACAGAATAAGCGTACAGAATTGCCTCTTCCGGCGTGATTGCATGCCGAATCTCGACTGGTTCGACGAAAGTCTGCGGGCGAACGAGGATTGGGAATTCGCCGTACGCCTGGTCCAGCACACGACGGTTTTCGAAGATATCGAGCCGGTCGTGCTGGGGTTCATTTCGGCTGACAGCATCTCGTCCAATCGGCGGCGGCAATTGAAGGGCGAGTTCAGGATCCTGCGGAAGAACAGCCGGGTTCTCGCCTCGCGGCGGCTGGATCGTTCGCGCCTGCGCATCGGGATTGCGATCGGTCTCTATCATTCCGGAAAGAAACGCTCGGCAATGCGCTTCCTGCTTGCGGGGCTTAAGGACCGCCCAGCCAATGTCGTGTCAGTGGCCCGCTCGCTCGTTCGTCGACTGGGCCGCGCGCTATTGAACACCGCCACTCTCGCTTCGCTTCAACCTCATTCCGAACGATAAAATGCACATCCTCCGGATACTGGCGGTTTTCGGCCTGATCCTGCTTTCCATGGCAGCATCATTGATCGCGTCAGCGCAGGTAACGCTGGAGAAAACCGGATTGTCCGATCCGTCAAAGCTCATCGTGTTTCGTGGCACCTATTATGCAACTGTCGAGAATGCCACGGTCAGCAACATGGAAATCCGTGGGAATATCGTCATCGAAGCCAGCAACGTGACCATGAGGAACGTCCGGCTGGTCTCTGATGTGCCCTGGCATGCGCTGCGGGTGATGGAAGGCACGACAGGTTTCAGGCTGGAAGATAGCGAAATCAACGGGCTCGGACGAACGGTCAACGCCATCTATGGCTTCGGCACTTTCCTTCGCAACGATATCCATGGCGTTGAGAACGGCATCAATGTCGTTGCGCCATCGATAGTCCGCGGCAACTACATCCACGATCTCGGTGCCGGGCCCGATGGCCACTACGATGGCATCGAGATCAATGGCGGACACGATATCCAGATCGTTGGCAACCGCATCGTGAACGAACACGACCAGACGTCGGCAGTCATGATGAACAACGAGTTCAGCGGGCTCTCGCGCATCACGATAGAGAACAACGTTCTGTTCGGCGGCGGCTATACGATCTATCTCGACGGCCGCAAGGGCGGCGGCGACGTCGACGACACCTCGATCCGGATCACAGGCAACCAGATCGGCGGAGGGCGGTGGGGCGACTTTGCCTTCTATGACAGCCGCCCGACATTGAAGGACAACACTACCCGAAAATGACCCGCGGCTAATTCGTTAGGTGTATCCGGTCGGTGTCTATCGATCCGATTGCTAGGTTATAAATCGCGATAGGCGGGGATAGGTTGCTGGAACGTCGCGTCATATCTGTTCCACGAGGCAGCTGTCGGCCATGCGAGCCATCCCTTCCAGCGACGACCGGCTTCACACATTGGGAGGGGCGAATATCGCGGGCGGCCAAAGCCGACCGGTCAGCTCGAGCGGCGGCTCGCGGACCCGCGCGGCGCGCACGCCTGCCGATAGCCATTCGGCACAAGGGACGCGATCCCTGCCCGTCACGCTGTTCATTTTGTCGCTTTTCCTGCCCTTTCTTTTCAGTGTCGGCAGCCTGGAGCTAAGCCCTTTTCGTCTGGTGCTGCTCGCCAGCGTTTTGCCGTGCCTGTACAAATGGGCATCAGGTGGGGCAGGGCGGCTGCGATTTGCCGACTTCACGCTTCTCCTCTACTGCTTCTGGTGTTTCGTGAGCCTGTGCGCCGTTCATGGCGTCAGCCAGGGACTGCAGTCCGGCGGTATCCAGTTCATTGAAACAATGGGACCGTATCTTCTCGCACGGTGCTATATTCGATCGGCGGAAGACTACTATCGCGTGACGCGCCTCTTCTACCGCGTCATTTTGTTTCTGATGCCGTTTGCATTTTTCGAGGCGCTGACCGGCGAGAACATACTGCTCGACCTGATGCGCCATATGTTAACGACACATCCAAACCTGCATGATACCCGGTGGGGCCTTCGGCGTGTACAAAGCGTTGTGGAGCATCCGATCCTTTTCGGTGTGATTTGCGGTGCCATGCTGGGGCCGGTCTATTGTGTTCTCGGTTACGCAAAAACGGCTCCGAAACGCTACGCGAAGGCGGCGGTCATCGCGACGACGACGTTCCTCTCCATGTCGTCAGGTCCGATAAGCGGCCTTTTCGCGCAGATCGTTCTGATCGCCTGGGACAAGATACTCGTGCGTATCAAGGCACGGTGGAAGCTGCTTTGGGCAGGCCTCGGTGCGGGCTATGTCGTCGTCGCGACGATGTCGAACCAGAGCGTCTTCGAGTTCTTCATCACCCATTTTTCGTTCAGTCCCGAAAACGCCTACTATCGTGTGCTGATCTGGAATTTCGGAACCGGCTCCGTTATGAACCATCCCCTCTTCGGAACGACGATGATGGGCTGGGACCGGCCGGACTGGATGCCTCCCAGCATCGACATGTTCTGGCTGTACCAAGCCATAATCTACGGTATTCCAGCGGCAGCGTTGATGCTCCTCACCTTCCTGGCAATCTTTGTAGCGGTCGCCATCAGGAAGATTGACGATGTAAAACTGGCCGCCTATCGAATGGGTTTCCTCGCATCCCTGACGGGTTTCTTCCTCGTCGGCTGGACCGTCCACTTCTGGAATGCCACCTACGTTATATTCATCTTTTCCCTTGGCGCCGGGGTTTGGTTGCTGGATGTGAAGGGTGAGGAGAATGCCGAAGGGAAGACGACGCAACAGCGTCCGGCCCATGGCGCCATGGGGCGATCTTTACGCGCCGGTCTCAAGGCT
Organism: Shinella sp. CPCC 101442; assembly: GCF_024704725.1. Lineage (GTDB taxonomy): Bacteria > Pseudomonadota > Alphaproteobacteria > Rhizobiales > Rhizobiaceae > Shinella. Next base: position 87,168 of record NZ_JALIQS010000010.1, read on the forward strand.
GGGCGGCCATCGGCCCGACCCAGCGGCCGAAAGCAGGACTAGAGCCTGACGCTTCTTGCGGCGCTTTGCCAGAGGGTTGTGGTTGTCAAGCTCGACTGCCAAGGCCTGCAGGCCGGACAGGACGGCTTCTGACACACGTTTTCTGGCACTGTTGGCAAGGACCTCCCGGTAGATTTCAAGCTGAAGCTTCAGCGCCCGTTCAAGGCTGAAGCGTTCGACGACGATGCGGCGACCGTAGTCTGCGAGATGCAGCCGGAGATCGATGTCGAGCAGCAACCGTTCGATTTGTGCTGCAAGCCGAGCCGCGCCGGGCTCGTCGTCGGCTATTCCGTAGAAACCCTGGTCGAGGAACACGTCCAGTGTCGCGGGCTCGAAGACTTCCGAAAATGCCCGCTCTCCCTGCACGATCAACGGCCGGCCGATGGCAAGTGTCCTCAAGGCGGAGCTGCCCATCGCTACGACAAGGTCGGCGGCGGCATAGGCGCTTCTTGGATCGAGTTGCTGGCCGCAAAGGACGACCGCACGCCGCCCGAGACGCTGATTGACGGCTTCCGCTCGCTTGTCGAGTGCCGCCCGAGCGGGGCCGTCGCCGACAAGCGCCAGCACGATCCGGTGCTGTTGCCCGAGCATTTCCACCGCATCGATGGCCCGAACGAGCGAATCCAGCTTCAGATCGAGAGCGTGGCGAGACACGCTGACGACGAGAAACTCCTTGTCAGCAATGCCATGCGCCACCCGAAACGGCCTCCCGTCCAGCGATGGGTTGTCGCGGTCTACGTCGATCGGCGGTTCGATCACCCAGACGGGACCGGTCTGCCGCGCGCGGGCCTGTCGGCCGAGATCTTCGGTGCCCATGATGAGTGGCATCGAGGACGGCACTTGCCCGCTGACGGACATGCTCAGGACGGTACAGAGAATGGGAACGTCGAAAAGCAAGGATGCACCGTAATAGGCATCAAGGCACGGAGGCCATTCATAGGCATGGATGATATCTATCCGCTCCCGTCGTGCTATGCGCGCCAGCTCGGCGATACGTGACGGCGCAGGCCGATACTTGGTTGCGCTTGCAGGCAGGAAGCGCAGGCCCCGTTCGGCGATATAGCCGGTAAGCGGCCCTGGAACGCCATAGACGATGACGTGGTGCCCCGCAGCCTGCGCGCCGGCGGCCAGATCGATCGCGTTGATCTGGCTTCCGCCGACGGCGAGATCATGGGGATAGACGAGGATGCGCAATTGCCGCTTTCCCGGTTTGAGGCCGCTTTTGGTTCTTGTGTTCAAACTGCGGGGAAGGATTGCGCCGTGCAATCGCACCTTTCGGCGGGGCGGGCAAAATGGTGAACAACGCCACTACGCGAGGAACATCATGAAGGCTCAATCGGTGGCCTCGGCGTACACCCTAAGGTGTAACTCGTAAACCCTATTGTTCCCTTTACTCGAACGGCAAAAGGAAATGTCCTCAAAGCAGTTTGAAGCACGACCCGACACCTGTTTTTAAACAGGAATACGCTACGGAGTATTCGAATGATATCGCTCGACGTTATCAGGGAGGAGGGGGTGGTGATCCATCATCCCGATCTGGTCAACCTCTACGGATGCACCATCGGAGCGGGCTCCCGGATCGGTACATTCGTCGAAATCCAGAAGAACGCGCATATCGGGCGGCATTGCAAGATTTCCAGCCACAGCTTCATCTGTGAAGGCGTGACGATAGAGGACGGCGTCTTCGTCGGACACGGGGTCATGTTCACCAACGACATGTATCCCCGCGCCGTCAACACCGACGGCAGCCTCCAATGTGACAGCGACTGGCAATTGCTGACGACCCGCGTAGGGCGTCGGGCCTCCATAGGCAGCAATGCCACAATCCTTCCTGGCGTCACGATCGGGGAAGGCGCGCAGATCGGTGCGGGCGCCGTCGTGGTCAAGGACGTTCCCGACTTTACAATCGTTGCCGGCGTGCCGGCGCGGATCATCGGCCGGGTCAAGGATGAGCATTCCAAGGCTGCAATCATGGAGGCTGTATCGTGATCGGGGTAGGGGTTGTCGGCTATGGCTACTGGGGACCGAATCTGGTGCGGAACCTGGCGGATATTACGGATGCGAGGCTTGTATCGGTCTGCGACCTGATGACCGAGCGGCTCGCGCCGGTGAAGGCCCGCTATCCGACCGTCGATATCACCGCCGATTTCGACGAGATGCTGCAGGACCCGCGGATCGACGCGATCGCGATCGCAACGCCGGTCTCCACGCATTTCCGGCTCGCCATGATGGCCCTGATGGCCGGCAAGCACGTCTTCGTGGAAAAGCCGATGGCGGCGACCACGGAGGAGGCCCGGCGCATGGTGGAGGAGGCCGCCCGGCGTGGCCTGGTGCTCGCCGTCGACCACACCTTCGTCCATACGGGGGCGGTGCGAAAGATGCGGGAGATTGCGGAACGGGATCTCGGCGAAATCTACTATTACGACTCTGTGCGCGTGAACCTCGGCCTCTTCCAACACGATGTCAGCGTTGTCTGGGATCTTGCCGTACATGACCTCTCGATCATGGATTACGTGCTCGACGAAAAGCCCGTTGCCGTTTCGGCGACCGGCATGAGCCATGTGCCGGGCGAACCCGAAAACATCGCCTACCTGACGATGTTTTACGAGAGCAAGCTGATCGCGCATGTCCATGTGAACTGGCTGGCGCCGGTGAAGGTGCGACGGACCCTGATCGGCGGCAGCAACAAGATGATCGTTTACGACGACCTTGAACCCAGCGAAAAGGTGAAGGTCTACGACAAGGGGATAACGCTGAACGGCAACCCGCAAAAGAACGGCGAGAAGGTCTACCAGATGCTGGTCGGCTACCGCACCGGCGACATGCATGCCCCCCAGCTGGACATTTCCGAGGCGCTCGGCCGGGAACTCAGGGAATTCCTCCACTGTGTCGAAACGGGTGCGAGGCCCATCGCTGACGGCAATGCGGGCCTGCGCGTGGTGAGGATCCTCGAAGCCGCCACCCAGTCGCTCGCCCAGCGCGGCCGCGTCATAGAACTGGAGAAGGCGAGGCTGATCGCATGATCCCGCTCCTCGACCTGAAAGCCCAATATGCATCCCTGAAGCCCGAGATCGATGCCGCGGTGCTCAAGGTGCTGGCATCGGCCCAATATGTGCTCGGCGACGAAGTGGAGCAGTTCGAACGCGAATTCGCGGAATATTGCGGCGTCCGGCATGCGATCGCCGTCAATTCGGGAACGAGCGCTCTCCATCTGACCCTGCTCTCTCTCGGATGCGGCCCCGGGGACGAGGTCGTCACCGTGCCGTTCACCTTCGTCGCGACCGTGTCGGCGATCTGCTATACCGGCGCAAGGCCGGTCTTCGTCGATGTCGAGCAGTCCACCCTGACGATGGATCCCGAAAGGCTGGAGGCCGCCATCACGCCGCGCACGAAGGCGATCGTGCCCGTGCACATCTATGGCCAGATGGCGAACATGGATGCCATCCAGGCGGTCGCCGCACGCCATGGCCTGCCGGTCGTGGAAGATGCCTGCCAGGCGCACGGCGCCGAATTCAGGGGGCGCAGGGCCGGCAGTTTTGGCGTGGCGGGATGCTTCAGCTTCTATCCGGGCAAGAATCTCGGTGCCTGCGGCGAGGGCGGCATCGCCGTCACCGATGACGACCGGCACGCGAAAACCCTGCGCATGCTGCGCGACTGGGGACAGGAACAGCGCTATCACCATGTCCTGAAGGGCTACAATTACCGCATGGACGGCATTCAGGGCGCGATCCTGCGCGTCAAGCTGCGCCATCTGGAAGCCTGGACCGAAGCACGGCGCGCCCATGCCGCGCGCTACACCGCGCTGCTCGGCGGCATGCGTCATATCCGGCTGCCCTATGCCGATGCGCAGCGCCGCCACGTCTATCATATCTATGCGATCCGCACCGGGGACCGCGACGGATTGCAACGGGCCTTGCTCGCCGAAGGCGTCCAGACCGGCCTGCATTATCCCATCCCCGTCCATCTTCAGCCGGCGCACGCCGATCTCGGCTACGCGCCGGGCGATTTTCCCGTGTCCGAAGCTGCTGCGCGGGAGGTTCTCTCCCTGCCGATCTACCCGGAAATGGCCGCCCATCAGGTGGAGCAGGTCGTCCGCGCCGTGGAGAAAGACGCCTATGTCGCTTGAGGCTCGCCATACCCCGCGGATCGTCAAGGCGGTGCACGGCCTGCGCGGCAAGCCCGTCGATCCCGCCTATCAGCAAGGCCTCGCCGAAGACCTGAAAAGCACATATGGGCAGGCGGGCCTGATCGAGCTCTACGGGCGGTTTTCGAGTGGTGACGGTTTCGTGGACGCCCTGATGCGCCGGGCCATTGTGCAGGCCCTGTCGCGTCGGTGTGGGACTGGGCTGCAGGTGGGTGCAAACGCGGTCTTCAAGCATCCGGAAACATTCGAGATCGGCGACGGCGTGTTCATCGGGGCGCAGGCGAACATCCAGGGCCGCTACGACGGAACCTGCCGGATCGGCAACAATGTCTGGATCGGACCGCAGGCCTTCATCGACGCGCGCGACGTGGTCATCGGCGACGATGTCGGCTGGGGTCCTGGCGCAAAAATACTCGGATCGACCCATAGCGGCATGCCGGTCGATGTGCCGATCATCCGGACGGATCTGGAGATCAGGCCGGTGCGGATCGAGGCGGAGGCCGACATCGGCACGAACGCCACGATCCTGCCGGGCGTGACCGTCGGCAGAGGCGCCATCGTCGGCGCCGGCGCGGTCGTGGTCTCCGATGTTGAGCCCTATTCGATCGTCGCAGGCGTGCCGGCACAGTTCCTGCGATGGCGGGAGAATCCACCGGTTCGGGCAAAAAACGTCGAGGTGTGACATGAAGGACAAGAGGATACTGATCACCGGCGGCGCCGGCCTCATCGGCTCGCATATCGCCGACCAGCTTGCCGCGGAACGGCCGCGCGAGATCGTAATTATCGACAATTTTGTACGCGGGCGGCGCGAAAACCTCATGCAGACCGCAAGCTCCGTACCGGTCACGATCATCGAAGGCGATATTCGCGACCGTGCCTTGCTGGAGCGGACATTCAAGGGGATCGACGTTGTCTTTCACCAGGCGGCGATCCGCATCACCCAGTGCGCCGAAGAGCCGCGGCTCGCCTTCGACGTTCTCGCGGGCGGGACGTTCGACGTCCTCGAAGCAGCGGTGAAGTTTGGCGTTGCGAAGGTCGTGGCCGCGTCCTCCGCCTCGGTACTGGGACAGGCGGAAAGCTTTCCGACGACCGAAGACCATCATCCCTACAACAACCGCACAATCTACGGTGCCGCCAAGGCCTTTAACGAAGGGCTGCTTCGCAGCTTCGCGGACATGTACGACCTGAATTACGTCGCACTGCGCTACTTCAACGTCTACGGCCCGCGTATGGACGTGCACGGCGTCTATACAGAGGTGCTTATCCGGTGGATGGAGCGCATCGAGTCCGGCCTCCCGCCGATCATCCTCGGCGACGGGCTGCAGACGATGGATTTTGTTCACGTCCACGATATCGCCCGCGCCAATATCCTGGCCGCCAAGTCTTCCGTGACGGACGAAGTCCTCAATGTCGCCAGCGGCACGGAAACCAGCCTGAACGAACTGGCGGAAATGCTCCTGTCGGTCATGGGATCGACACTGAAGCCGGAATATGGGCCGGCCCGCAAGGTCAACGCCGTTGCCCGCCGTCTTGCATCGACCGACAAGGCGCGCGATCTCATCGGTTTTTCGGCCGCGGTGGATATGGAGTCGGGCCTTCGCGATCTCGTTTCCTGGTGGCGCCAGGAGAGAGTACAGGGAGGGCAGGCGGCGTGAGCGGCTCCCTCTCCCAGATTCCCGTCGCCAAACCCGAACTCGATGAAGAGGAGGCGGACGCCGTCCGACGGGTCATCCTGTCGGGCTGGATAACGCAAGGCCCGGAAGTGGCGGCTTTCGAAAGCGAGTTCGCCGCCTATGTCGGCGCGCCCTTCGCCACTGCGGTTTCCAACTGCACGACGGCGCTGCATCTCGCGCTCAAGGTGGTCGGCGTCGGGCGCGGCGACGAAGTGATTACCGTCAGCCATTCCTTCATCGCCACGGCCAACGCCATTCGCTATTGCGATGCGACTCCCGTCTTCGTCGACATCGAAGCGGATGGTTTCAACATCGATCCCTCCCGCATCGAGGCGGCGGTGACGCCGCGCACGAAAGCCGTGCTGGTCGTGCATCAACTGGGCATGCCGTGCGATCTTGCGGCGGTGATGGCGATTGCCGGCCCGCGGTCGATCCCGGTCATCGAGGATGCGGCCTGTGCATCGGGAAGCGAGATTTTGCGACAGGGCCGATGGGAAAAGATCGGGCGTCCCTATGGCGACATAGCCTGTTTCTCCTTCCACCCCCGCAAGGTCATCACCACCGGTGATGGCGGCATGCTGACCACCGCCAATGCGGAGTACGACCGCAAATTCCGACTCTGGCGCCAGCACAGCATGAGTGTTGCCGATACCGTGCGCCATGGATCGAAGTCCGTCATTTACGAGACCTATCCCGAACTCGGATACAATTACCGGATGACCGATTTGCAAGCAGCACTCGGGCGGGTGCAATTGCGTCGGCTGCCGGGCCTCGTCGCGCGCCGGCGAAAACTCGCCGATCTCTACAGTGGGTTGATCGCGCGGAGCGCGCCGGCATTCACGGCACCCCGGGAGCCCGCATGGGCACGTACGAACTGGCAGAGCTACTGTGCGCGCATCCCTGACGGAGGCGATCAGCGCGCGATCATGCAGGCGCTGCTCGACGACGGCATCTCGACGCGGCGCGGCGTCATGAACATTACGGCTGAACAAAGCTATGCCGGAGGCGACACGCACCGCGTGGCCGGCGGCCTGGAGCGCAGCGCGGCAGCCCAGGAAAACTCCATCATCCTGCCGCTCTTCGCGCAGCTTTCCGAAGAGGACGTGCATCGCGTCGTCGATGCGCTGGCGAAGGTTTCCACGAGCATGGAACGCGCTTTGGAAACGGCCCTGTAAAGCCCTTTTGCCCGGTAAACTGCCTGTGTCGTCACGCGAACCGGGCGATCAAGACTTTCAGCGGCGAGGGCAATGACGAATGCGGAACCAGCCGTACCAGCTTGCGTAGGGAATACAGGCCGGTCAGCAGAAGCACCGCTGAGCCCGTGGCCGTCGATTGCCAAAGCGACAGTGCCTGTGTCGCCAGAAAGACCAGAGCGCAAGCAAGGATGAAGATCGGGGCGATTCCCGCATTCTCCCTCGACCAGCGAAATCCGCTCATCCGCCGGACGATGGCGTAGATCAGGACGCCGTGCCAGACATAGAGGCCGAGGAAGGCCATTCCCGCACCAGCGGCGCCGAAATACGGGACGAGGATGAAGGCAAGGCCGACATGGATTACCGTCGCGGCGACCTCGGTCCAGAAAAACGTCGCCTGCGCTTCCTTTGCGATCACGATATAACCCATCGGCCAGGCGACGATGCGCAGCATCATGCCGAGGCATATCCAGCGAAGCAGGTCCGTCGCCCCATCGAAGGCATGGGAATAGAGGATATGCAGCACGAAGGGGGCGAAGGTCAGCGTTGCGACGACGCCGGGGCCTGCAAGAAGCAGGCTCATTTGCACCTGCTCATTTACCAGGCGGTTGCATTCGGCATTGTTTCCGCTCACGGCCGTCAGGCGCGGATAGAAATCGGTGCCCATGGCCTGCAACACGATGCCGGCATAGAGGCCCCCGATCGCCCAGGCCGCCTGGTAGAAACCGGCTGACGCGATCCCCTCGGCGTGCAGGACGATGAGGCGATTTGCATAGGCCGCGCCGAATGTCAGCAGCCCGCTTGCCATGAACACCAGCCCGAGCTTGAGGAGGCGCCTGCTCTCCTGTCCGAACAGCGGCGGCGGAATCCCGATCGAAGGCAGCTGGACCCGCCTGCGAAAATGCCATGACGCGAGGCCGGTCACAACAGCAACGGCGATCAGGGACGGAACGATGCCGCGCAAGCCGAAGAGATAGATCAGGGGAATGGTGATCACCGTGCCGGCGAAGGCGGCTGCGACATTGACGATCGCGAGGTCCGAAATCCGGCGCAGCCCCTGAAGCAGTGCCATTTGTCCTCCAGACACGATGCGCAGGGCAACGGCAAGCGACAGCAGGGCAACCCCGCCCGCCTGCTGATGCTTGCCGAATGTCAGGCCGGAGAGCGGAACAGCCAGCAGGAGGAGAAGCAGGGCACCGACCGCTCCGAGCACAAGCGCCGTGCGCGAAAGCACCAGAGCGGTGCGCGCGATCGTCTCGTCGTCGTTCGTGCCTGCAGCTTCGGCGATTTGTCGCACGCCGCTCGATTGCACGCCCATGCCCGCGAGGTTCTGGGCCATGTCGGCAAGCGCGCTGTAGAGCCCCATCAGGCCGATGCCCTCCGGCCCGAGCATCAGCGCGACCGCCTTGTTGCGGATGATCGAAAAGGCGACACCAACGATGGACGACGCGCCGACCAGAAGGGTGGATTTCAGGATTTCCTCGTGCGTGCTCTGCTCGCTGGATGAGGCGTCGCAGGGATCACTCATTGGCTGGTTCCGACGACCGCATCCGCCTTTGAGTTCTGCGCAAGCGTTTCCGGCGTCGTGGCCTTTGCGCGACGGGTAACGCGAAGTACGTCGCCGGGCTGCAGGACGGTATCGCTGCTGGCTGCTATTTCCTGTGCCCGGCCATCGACCAGACGATCGATCGAAAAGACGAGCATCGTGGGATCGCCCGTATCCAACGTTCTGTCCTGTTTCGACAGGATTTTCAGCATCTGTTTCTGAGCGACCTCGCGTTTGAGAAGCATCTGGTCCAGGTTCGCCTGTTCCGTCTGCAATTCGATATTCACCTCGGTGCGTTGTCGATCGTACAGCCCTTCGAGGTTGCGCGAGGCTTCGGAGATGTTCTGCTTTGCCCGCATCGCATCCGCGGAGACGTCGAGGCGTGCGGCCGAGTAGCTTCGAAGCATCCGCTCGAGGTCGCCCTGTCTGGCGGGAAGTGCGATGCCCTTGTCCACCATCGTTTTGAAAAGGTTCAACTCCTTCGCGACGGATTTGATGTCGGCATCGGCACTGTCGGCCTTCTTGTCGAGCGTCTCGAGTTCGACGCGAAGCAGATCCCGCAGTTCCATGAAGGAATTCGCCTGCCTCTCCAAGAGATTGGACCGCGCCGTCATGACTGCCTTCTCCTGTTCATAGACTGCCCGGGCTTCCGGGCTCTCCATGCCGGCCGGCAGATCGAATTTGGGTTCCTTCCCGTCCGACAGCTCGGCATGGAAGCGTGCAATCTTGATCCGGGTCCGCATGATCGAGTTATCCAGCCCGAGGAGGTTTGCGACCAGTTCCGCCCTGTCGGGCAGGGTCGAGCCGTCCGCGTCCGAACTGTTCTCGCCGCCTCCCACGGCCAAGGCTTGCAAAGCCATCAGGCCCGGCCGGAACTCATAGGTGCCCGGTAACTTCACGTCTCCAACGACGTAGATCGGCGGGTATTTGACGACGGCGACCGTCGCCTCGGGGACACGCACCAGCCCGATCTTATCCTTGAGTTCCTCGGCAATCCTGGCGGCGAGATCGGCTTCGTCCAGGCTCCCGACCGGAATTCGCCCGATCACGGGCAGCGACAATGTCCCGTCCTGCGCCACCACGAACTCTCCGCTCAGGGCGTCCCATTTTTCATAAAGTCCCTTCGTCGGCATCCACTGGACGATGCTCAAGCGAATGCTCGTATTGGGCCAGATGCGCGGCGCGCCCGCGAAAGCGGGCGACCAGCACAGAGCAGTCAGCATGGTTGCGGTGAAAATGGTCTTCAGTGGTCGCTGCTGATCGTGTAAAATCCGAAACATGACCATGGAACTCGCCTGTCGAAGATCGATGGGCGTGTGGCGCCCGTCGTGATTGGTCTCCTTTTCATTCTGCTGATGGGAAGGGGTTTTCTGTAGTCGATCAGTCGTTGAGCGGCATCATCAATTGGAAGTAAGCCACGCCGCTTATGCTGACCGATGGCAAGGCCGGCCTTCCAATTGTACGCCGCGTAATCCTTTCGGAGCGGGAGTAGCAGGCTTGTTCGATCAGGAGGAAGCGCCAGCTGCTGCGGGATAACCCATAGGAAGTTATCGCGGAGACAATGCGTGGGAGATACAGTGCGGGCGCCTTTGATGGCAGCCGTTTTCGTGTGGGGAGCGAGGAGGTCGGCATGGCGCCGGAGCGACGGAGCAACAGCGATGCGTTTTCGGCGACGCCCTTTCGAACGGATGTGGTGCGCACGATCCTGATAGTGGGGCCTTCCGAGCATACCTACGAGCGGCTGGCGGCCTTTCCGGCAGAGTTTCCTCAAACAGTCATCTTGCATTTGCCGAGCGTCGAGGCGGCCTGCAAGACCTTCGCCAATCCTGTCGGATTGATCCTTATCGATTCCGCTCTTCGCCCTGCCACAGAGGCGGCGGCGTTCCTATTGCGTCGCCTGCATCCTGACGCGCAGATCGCGCTTACGCATCCGACAATGTCGGAGACCGGAAAGCTGTCGAAGGCCGGCCGCGGGCAAAGCGTCTATCTCAGCCTTCTCCCGATGGACCTCGCGCTCAATATCTGGCTTGCGGTCGTGCGGCTTCTGCTTTCGGGCGGCGAGTATTTTCCGGTTTCGCCATCAGGCCCCAAGATGGGGCGTCATCACGCTGCGGGGGGAGGGCAGGCCTTCTACACGGAGGCCGATACCCCCATCAAGCTTACGCCTCGCGAGATGGAAATCCTGGAGAAAGCAGCCCAGGGAATGCAAAACAAGCTGATCGCAGTAGAGTTCAACCTGTCTGAAAATACCGTGAAGGTTCACCTGCACAATATCATCAGCAAGCTCGGCGTGCACAACCGTACGGAAGCGGCGGCCAAATATCATCAGCTGTTGAGTGCGATCCAGGAGAAATGACGCTGGGTCGATTTATGCGCGAAGTCTCAATCTGTGCGCTTTCCATGCCGCGCTAAATGCCGTGACAATTCCAAACCGCGATGATGGAAAATCATGGGCGGCATAGCCGCCCATGGTCATGATACCGTCAGATGAGCAGGAAGTCGCTCGCTGAAAGATTGTATCCATTATCGAAAGTGGCAACCAGGACCTTCGTCGCGGCGCCGTTGCCATCGCTGTCGTAATAGAGGGCATCGGCCTTCGTGTCATAGATGAAGCGGTCGTTGCTATCGAGAGCGGCAGTGCCAAGGCGGAAAGCGCTGGTTGCGAGGCTGCCCGTCGGCCCTGAACTCACATCGAAGACAAGAACGTCGGAAGACGTGAAGTCAGAGATGTGGTCTGCGCCGGCGGTCTTGACCTGGCTCTGACGGAAGACGAATTTGTCGACGCCCGCTCCGCCGGTCAGCGTGTCGGAACCGGCGTGGCCTTCCAACGTGTCGTTGCCAGCACCCCCGATAAGGATGTCGTTGCCGCTGCCACCCTTCAGGCTGTTGTTGCCGGCATTGCCTGTCAGGGTATTGTTGCCGGAGTTGCCCGTCCCATTGATGGCACTGGTTCCGGTCAGGATCAGTCTTTCGACATTGGTTGCGAGCGTGTAGCTGACCGATGCCTTGACGGTGTCCGTTCCGGCATTGCTGCCTTCGGTGACGACATCCCCGGCATTGCCGACGATGTAGGTGTCGTTGCCCGCGCCGCCGGCCATCTTGTCCGCCCCGGCGCCGCCGTTGAGGGTGTTGTTGGCGGCGTTGCCGGTCAGGCTGTTGGCGGCAGAATTGCCGGTGCCGTTGATGGCAGCGGTTCCGGTCAGGATCAGTCTTTCGACATTGGTTGCGAGCGTGTAGCTGACAGATGCCTTGACGGTGTCCGTTCCGGCATTGCTGCCTTCGGTGACGACATCCCCGGCATTGCCGACGATGTAAGTGTCGTTGCCCGCGCCGCCGGCCATCTTGTCCGCCCCGGCGCCGCCGTTCAGAACATTGTTGCCGGCATTGCCGGTCAGGCTGTTGGCGGCGGAGTTGCCGGTGCCGTTGATGGCAGCGGTTCCGGTCAGGATCAGGTTCTCGACATTGCTCGCCAGCGTGTAACTGACGGATGCCTTGACGGTATCGGTTCCCGCCGAACTGCCTTCCGTAACGACATCGCCGGTGTTGTCGACGATATAGGTGTCGTTGCCAGCACCGCCGGCCAACTTGTCCGCTCCGGCGCCGCCGTTCAGAACATTGTTGGCGGAGTTGCCGGTCAGAGTGTCGGCGTAGCTGGAGCCGGTCAGGTTTTCAATGCTGGTGAATTTGTCACCGGTCGCATGACCACCGGAGGCAGCTCCCGTCTGGAGATTGATCTTCACGGCCGTCGAGCCCGTATAGGTGACCGTGTCCGTACCAGCGCCACCGTCCAGTGCGTCTGCGCCCGCGCCGCCCTTCAGCAGATCGTTGCCGCCGAGGCCCTTGTAGGTCTCGTTTCCAGCATTGCTCGCGCCGCTGACGGGGAGCGTATCGTTGCCCTGCGTTCCCGTATGGACAGTTCCGCCTGGGTTCACCGGCGTGTCGAGATCGGTGTTGCCCGAGAGGACGGGCTTGTTGTCATAAAGTGCGAAATCGCCCCAATGACCACCGCCGATCTGGTTGTTGGTGATCTTGATCGAACTGTCGACGACAGTGCCGCCGTTGAAACGGTCATCGAGATAAACAGTGTATCCACCACCGACCAGACGGTTGCCTTCGATAGTGATGTTGGAGAGGCCTCCGAAATCATTGTTCATCATGATTGCCGACGTCTGGTCGTGGTCATTGATGATTGTGTTGTGAATGATATCGATGTCGTGGCCACCATTGATCTCGATGCCATCGTAGTGGGCATCGCTACCACCGCGCAGATTGTGGATGTAGTTGTCCTTGATCAGCGTGGGCGCGATGACATTGATGCCGTTGTCGACATCATGAAGGTTGTTACGCAGGAACGTGCCGAAGCCATAGATGGCGTTGACGGTAATGCCGCTGCCATCGATTTCGCTGTCCTGCAGGGTGAAGCCGGTCGCATCGTCCATCACGCGCAGCGCGTGCCACTCGGTATTGGAGACCAGCTTGACGTTTTTCAGAGTGACGTTCTTGGCCTCGATGACGATATCGCCATGGACTTCGAGGTTGCTGATGACGGCATTGTCCTGGGTTACGTGATAGGACCCCGTGTACTTGGTCATCGTCGTGCCGCTGGCAACACCAGTGTTGCTGGCGTCCGGGTAGCCCGAAGCCGCGGCTGCAGCTTGGCTGCTCGTTGCCGCAAGGGATACGCTGGTGGTGGTCTTATTGATGGCGGAGGGAGTGGCGGCCTCCTGTTTCGTCTCGACGTCGGTCGACGACATTGCCGAGGCAACCTTGAGAGATGTTGCGTCATCGGACGATGAAACACCGTCGACACGATGGTTCTGCTTTTCAGCGTGCGTATCTGAGAGATGCGCTTTCAGCTTTTGGCTGAATGTGCCGCTGATCTCATCGTCGATGAGATTTCCACGGTCACGGAATTGGAAGCTGTCTTGTGCTCGGGTGTTCCCAACATAAGCGCTGAAATCGAGGAAGGAGTCGAGCTCGCTATGAACGAGCGATGTGTCCTCCAGAAGCTTGGAGGTCGATACCTCGCGAATTGTGCTTTTCATGGTCTTGTCACCTTTCTCCCAACGACCGTCATTCACGCGAATGGCTTAGTGATCTGGCGGGTTGGATACTACTTTATAGGTAGGTCAGCGCTGAGGCCGGGAAGGTAGTCTGGCTTGTTTTGAAAGGCAATGTAGCGAAATAGTACTAGAAGGCATTATAACTATGCCTTAATGTGGCCCTATTTGGCCCCGTTTTCCATGAAATTCTATTCGACGTGTGAAATTTTGTTTCCGCCTTATTTGGTAGCGGCGTGTCGTCTGGCACAATTGAAAAATACTATTTAATCAACTTTGAGTTAAAGTCCGGAGGTTGAATTCGTTTGCAAATTCTTGACCGTATTTCATGCAGACGAGAATGCGGACATGGAGCCGCAAAAAGCCTGCCGCAAAGGCGCGTATTGATTCGCGCAGCGGTTCAGACTTCTCTCATTTCGGTCAGATTTGGAGCGGCGCTACGCCGAGAATGTGCCGCCAGATCACGTATGCCGGAAAAATTGGCAATATCCGCGTTAATGGCGCGGTGGCCTTCGCCGTCGGGATGTTAGATATGCCGCTTAGTTCACGTCGAGCGTGATCAATCGATAGAATGCTGATCGGAACAAACGACTGCAGAGATGAGTTCCATAATAGAGCTTATGTGACTATGACTGCATAGCACTCTTCAAGTGCGGCATGCCAAGAACTCAACCGGACGACCGCCCGCGGCGCCGGTCGACGTGATGGCGCACCAAACTGGGCGGCGCCTTGCAGACAGCCCTTCAGCGGAAGATATGGTGCGACAGCCACGGGACAAAGTCTTCAGCCGTGAGACCTTGCCTTCCCTGCCACATCGCGCGAATGCGGCAGGCCCTCTCCACAATTCACGCCGCTGCACCGAGATGGCGTGAGATGCCGGGAATCGCGCTTACGAGTTGGCGTGTGTAGTCGTGTTGCGGCTCGAAGAATATCTGCTTCGGGGCGCCGACTTCGACGACCGAACCACGGCGCATCACGAGGATTCTGTCGCAGATCTGGCTGGCGACGAGCAGGTCGTGCGTGATGAAGATCAGCGAGAGGTTCTTTTCCCTCTTGATACTGCCAAGCAGCTCCAGAACCTGCGCCTGGATCGACACGTCCAGTGCGGAGACCGCCTCGTCGGCGATGATGACCTGGGGGTCGAACATCAGGGCGCGCGCGATGCCGACGCGTTGCCGCTGGCCGCCCGAGAATTCATGCGGGTAGCGATCGAATGACGACGGCTGCAATCCGACGCGGTCAAGCAGGGCACGGGCCTTTTCGTTCGCCGTGGCTTCCGGCATGCCGTGGGCCATCGGGCCGACGGTCAGCGAGGTTCCGATCGTGTGGCGCGGGTTGAGAGAGGAATGCGGATCCTGGAACACCATCTGAATGCGCGAGCGCATCGGGCGGAATTCCTTCTCCGACAAAGCGCGTACATCCTGCCCGTCGAAAATGATCTCGCCGCTATCGGCTTCGATCAACTTCATGACCAGGCGACCGAGGGTGGATTTCCCGGAGCCGCTTTCGCCGACCACACCGAGCGTCTCTCCCCGCCCGAGTTCGAAGGAGACCGCGTTCACGGCTTGTTGAACCCGCTTTTTCGCAAAAAGGCTGGTCGCTGCAACCGTGTAGGTCTTCGAAACGTTACGGGCAACGATGATGGGCGCTTGCGTTTCGCTCAACGGTGCCTGGTCCGTCCGAAGCTGAGGAACTGAAGCAATCAGACGTTGCGTATAGGGATGGGCAGGCCGATTGAGAACGTCGTCCGGCGTCCCCTGCTCCACCTGTTGCCCCTTCTCGAGCACGATCACGTGCGTTGCGGTTTCCGCCACCACACCGACGTCGTGCGTGACGAAGATGACGCCGATATTCTTGCGCTGCTGCACCTCGCGGATGAGGCGCAGGATTTGAGCCTGGGTCGTGACGTCAAGTGCCGTGGTCGGCTCGTCGGCAATCAGAACGTCCGGATCCAGCGCGAGCGCCATTGCAATCATGACGCGCTGGCGCTGCCCGCCCGATAGGCGGAAAGGATACTGGTGCTGGGTCCTTTCGGGATCGGGAATGCCGACTTCCTCGAGCAGCTGAACGACCCGCGCCTGACGCTCGCTCGGAGCAAGAACGTTATGGCTGTCAAAGACTTCGCGGATCTGGTCGCCAATCGTCATCAACGGGTTCAGCGAAGACAGCGGGTCCTGGAAGACCATCGAGACGATACGGCCGCGCATATCGCGGAAGTTGCTTTCGGACTGGCCGATAAGCTCGGTGCCCTTGAGCTTGATGCTTCCCGCCTCGATACGAATAGAGGGCGCCAGCAAGCCCATGATTGCGTTGGACGTGACAGATTTGCCTGAGCCCGACTCCCCGATCATGCACAATACGTCGCCGGAATTGAGCTCAAAATTTATATTCTGAACGGCGTACGGCCGGTCAAATCCGGCCGGCAGGCGTATCGTGAGATTTTCTACACGCAGCAAAGGTTGTGCTTCAGCAGGGATGGCGTTCATGGGACTTTCTTCTGCTAAAATAGACAGGTCGCACGCGATTTCGCGGCGGCTACTTCCTTGCAGTTAGACGATTATGGAGGGCTCGTCCAGCATGGTTCGGGCAGGGTTCGGGTGCGCCGCTTCAGCCCCTTGCCGCGTTGACACGTAGTGTCATCCCCGCTGGACGAGGCAGTTTTGCAGCGTGATTTTTTCTGCGGAAAACACCGTTTCGCGAGATTGCGGAAAAAACGAGGCGGGACACATAGGGACCCGTTCCTGCCGCCCGCTTTTGATGACGGCCGCGTGGTCAGGTCGACGGTAGATTGAGCGAAATGCTCCCCTCCTTGGTCTGATTGCGCCGTTCCGAATGAGCAGTCTGCGTTCCAGTATAGGCCACAGACTTCCTCGGAGAACCCTCATGACCGTCTACAATATCGCCCTTGTCGGATTCGGCGGCGTCAATCGCGCGCTGGCTGAACTCATTGCCACCAAGAACCAGCTCTGGCAGCGTGAGCTGGGCTTCGGCCTCAACATCGTGGCGGTCAGCGATCTCCATCTCGGCTCGGTCGTGTCCCCGAACGGTCTCGATGCGCGCACGCTCGTCGAAGCCAATTTCGAGAAGGGCGGCTTCGGCCAGCTTTCTGGCGGAAGCGCGGAAGCGGACAACGAAGCTGTCATCAAGTCCGCGCCGGCAGACATCGTGGTCGAGGCGACCTTCACCAATCCGCGGGACGGAGAGCCGGCTGTATCTCATTGCCGGTGGGCTCTCGCGTCTGGCAAGCATGTCGTCACGACCAACAAGGGCCCTGTTGCAATTGCTGCCCGGGAGCTGAAGGAGCTTGCCGAGGCGAACGGCGTTCGCTTCGAATACGAAGGCTCCGTCATGAGCGGAACGCCGGTCATCCGCATGGCGGAACGGACCCTTGCCGGCTCCGAGGTCAACGGCTTCGAGGGCATCCTGAACGGCACGTCCAACTTTGTGCTCGGCAAGATGGAGGCTGGCCTGGACTTCGGGTCGGCCGTCAAGGAAGCACAGGCGCTCGGTTATGCCGAAGCCGATCCGACCGCCGACGTCGAAGGTCATGACGTGTGCCTGAAGGTCGTGATCCTCGCAAACGAACTGCTGGGGGCAAACCTCACGCCGGATGACGTAACCTGCCAGGGCATTTCCAATCTTTCGCCGGCTGATATCCAGGAAGCCTCGGGCGCCAACGCTCGTTGGAAGCTCATCGGTTCCGCCGTTCGCAACGCGGACGGCAGCGTCTCGGGCAGCGTCGCACCGGTCCGGCTGAGCCTTCAGCATCCGCTTGCTGGCGTCAACGGCGCAACCAATGCGGTGTCGTTCAAGACGGAACTGCTCGGTCCCGTGACCGTTGTCGGTCCCGGTGCAGGCCGCATCGAAACCGCCTATGCGCTTCTCTCCGATATCATCGCCATCCACGCCTCCCGGCCGGCCGGCACTGTGAAGGATGCTGCTTGATGCTCGTCGCGCTGAACACGACAACGGCTGGCGCGGCGATCATCGTCAGCAACCCCTTCGACGGCTCGACGATCGGAACGGTTCCTGAAACGAGCGCGGCGGAAATAGGCCCGCTGCTGGAGCGCGCACGGCGTGGCGCACAGATCGCTCGCGCGCTGCCGCGCCACCAGCGATCCGCGATCCTTGAAGTCGCCGCGGCCAAAATCGCCGCAGCACTCGAAGATTTCGCGCTCCTCATCGTCAAGGAAGCGGGCAAGACCATCGTGCAGGCTCGCAAGGAAGCGACCCGTTGTGTCAACACGCTCAAGCTTTCCGCCGAGGAGGCCAAGCGCAATGCGGGCGAGATCATTCCTTTCGACGCCTATGCCGGCTCGGAAGCTCGCCAGGGGTGGTATACGCGCGAACCGCTCGGCATCATCGCCGCCATCACGCCTTACAACGATCCTCTCAACCTCGTCGCGCACAAGCTCGGCCCGGCAATTGCCGGCGGCAATGCCGTCCTTCTGAAGCCCTCCGAACTGACGCCGCTTTCGGCGATCAAGCTCGTCGAAACACTGGTCGAAAGCGGCCTGCCCGAAGAGGTCGTGACCGTTGCGATCGGCGGCGCCGATCTTGGCAAGGCGATCGTCGCGGCGCGCGACATTCGGATGGTTTCCTTCACGGGCGGCTTTGCCACCGGCGAAGCCATCGCAAAAGGCGCCGGGCTGAAGAAGCTGGCCATGGATCTCGGCGGCAATGCCCCGGTGATCGTGATGGCGAATTGCGACTTCGATGCGGCTGTCGAAGGCTGCGTCTCGGGCGCCTACTGGGCGGCGGGCCAGAACTGCATCGGCACCCAGCGCATTCTCGTCCAGCGTTCGGTCTACCAACGCTTCAAGACGGCGTTCGTTACCGCAACGAAAGCACTGAAGACTGGCAATCCCCTTGATGGGGATACCGATGTCGGCCCGATGATATCGGACCGCGCCGTTCTGCGCGCCGTAGCCATGGTGGAAAGGGCGATTGCCGCGGGCGCTACGCTCCTCTACGGCCATACACCTGACCGGAGCCTCTACCCGCCGACCGTACTCGAAGGTGTCCCGACCTCCTGCGACGCATGGAACGACGAAGTGTTCGCGCCCATCGTGATGCTGCAGCCTTTCGATACGCTGGATGATGCCATTACGCTGGCGAACAGCCCGGACTACAGTCTGCATGCCGGAATATTTACGAACGATCTCAGCGATGCGCTCCAAGCGGCCGGCAGGATCGATGCGGGCGGCGTCATGATCAACGATTCCTCGGATTACCGGTTCGACGCGATGCCCTTCGGCGGTTTCAAATACGGCAGCATGGGCCGCGAAGGCATTCGCTTTGCCTATGAAGACATGACCCAGCCGAAGGTCGTCTGCATCAACCGCACGCGATAACGGTCCCGCGTCGTCAGGAGAAATGAATGTTCAAGGGTTCGATCACCGCTCTGGTGACACCATTCGCAAATGGCGGCGTTGACGAAGCGGCATTACGCGCGATCATCGACTGGCAGATAGAAGAGGGTTCCACAGGTCTCGTCGCCTGCGGAACCACGGGTGAAAGCCCTACCCTCACCCATGCCGAGCACAAGCAGGTTATCGAAATCACTGTAGAGGCGGCAAAGGGGCGTATTCCGGTGATTGCGGGTGCAGGCTCCAACAGCACGGACGAGGCCATTGACTTCGTGCGCCATGCGCAAAGTGCTGGTGCCGACGGCCTGCTGATCGTCGCACCTTATTACAACAAGCCGACGCAAGAGGGCATCTATCAGCACTTCAAGGCGATCGACGCCGCGGCCTCCCTTCCGATCATCGTCTACAATATTCCCGGCCGAAGCGTCATCGACATCCAGGTCGAAACGCTCGCGCGTATCTACCGGGACTGCAAGCATGTCGTCGGCGTCAAGGATGCAACCGGCAATCTGCTCCGCCCATCGCTGGAACGCATGGCCTGCGGCAAGGCTTTCAATCTGTTGACCGGCGAGGACGGCACGGCACTGGGCTACATGGCGCATGGCGGCCACGGCTGTATTTCGGTTACCGCCAACGTGGCTCCGAAGCTTTGCGCCGATTTCCAGCGTGCGTGCCTTGAGCGCGATTTCGGCACTGCGCTCGAGCTGCAGGACAGGCTCATGCCGCTGCACCGCGCCCTGTTTCTGGAAACCAATCCGGCGGGGCCGAAATATGCCTTGCAGCGGCTCGGCCGTATTCAAGGTGACCTGCGATTGCCGCTCGTTTCGGTAAGCCCTGAGGTTCAGGGCGAAATCGACCGTGCCATGCAGCATGCCGGCATTCTCGCCTGAGCGGGGAGATCGGGTGCGCTTGGATCGTCATCGTGTCGGGCCTGCAAAGTCCGCTGCGCGCCGTGGGTGTCTTCCATTCCTCTCCCACGGCGCGATGAGTTTACCGGCCGGCGGCCGAGATCCGCGACGGTAGCTGTTCAAGGGCATCTCGCAACCTTCCGCAAGAAAGGGAAACGGCGTGGCTGTTTTCACCGAACTGCACGATGAAGATCGTGATGCCATCGCGGCCGCCTACGAGATGCATTCGTTGTCGTCCGTCATCGGTATTGCCGACGGCGATACGGAAACGACCTATCTTTTCCGCACCGGACAAGGCGAGTTCATCGTCACCCTGTTTGAAAACGGCGCCGAGCCATTGGATCTCGAACGTGCGTTCAAGACCATGGAGTTGCTCCAGGACAGGGGTGTTCCCTGCCCGAGGCCTGTACGAACAATAGAGGGGCAGGCTACCTTCAAGGCTGCGGGACGCCTTGTAGCGGTTGTCAGTTTCGTAAGCGGCTCGTCGACCGGCGATCCCACTGCGGCAAAGTGCGAGAGCCTGGGGCGTGTCATGGCCCAGATCCACACGGTGCTCCGGAGAGGCCTTCACGGACGACCAGACATCTTGCCCACCGGCGCGGTTCACGGCGCACTCGTCCCGTCGAACGTTTTCTTCGTTGGTGACATGGTGAGCGGCGTTATCAATTTTCGCCTCCGCCACGACGATGCGCTGGTTTCGGAAATTGCCGAGGCTCTCGTCGACTGGACGATCCGCGCCAATGGCGAACTGGATCGGACCAAAGCGCGATCGATGCTGAAAGGATATCAGAGCGTCAGGGCGTTGACGGGTGCCGAAAGGGCAGCGCTTCCCGGTTTTGTGATGGCGTCCGCCGCCCGGCGCTATGCAAACAGGGCGGAGAAGGCTTGCCTGCCGACAATCGCCATGCTTACGTTTTCGTCAGTGACCCCCGACATTCTCGACTGATTGGCAGCTAAACCCCATCCATGAAATATCTTCTTGACCGAACCGACGAACAGATACTCAGCGAACTGAAATCCAATGCGCGCATTTCGCATGCCGAGCTTTCCGCGAAGGTCAACCTGTCGAGAAATGCAGTCCGCGTTCGCATCGAGCGCTTGGAGCGAGAAGGCTTTATCAAGGGCTATACGATCGTTACCGGCGAAGGCGGCAGCAAGCAGCACGTCACCGTGGCTTTGATGTTCGTCTATCGGCATGACCGTATGCGCGGCAGCGACGTCATTCAGGCGCTGCGAAAAATCCCGGAAGTGGTTGCGTGCGACGTGATGACGGGAGATTTCGACCTTCTGGTGCGCGTCGAATCCTCCGAAGCCGACCGTATTCGCCAGATATGGCAGCAGATCGCCGAAATGCCCGGCGTGCGCGATACGCTCACGGCCTTTGCGCTCTCATCGGTCATCCGGAAATAGACGAGCTTGGCGGCTCGGCCATGATGGAAACTGAAAAGGCGCCCTGCGGGGCGCCTTGTGCGTTCAGCCTGTGCTGTGTGGAGTTGAAACCGCATTCCTGGCCATGCGGCTTTTCGCTGAGACATTGGTATTGCCCGCCGGGTCCGTGCCGGCGATGAGGACTACAAGTCGGGGCTTGAAACCGGCGCCTTTTCTAAAACCGCAGTCGCCATCATAACTCACCCCATGCGCTCGGAAGCATACGAGCCCGGGCTCGGCGGGAAGACGATCGTCTTGTTGCCGTTCATGAAGGTGCGGTGGTGGATGTGGGCATGCACGGCGCGCGCCAGAACCTGGCTCTCCACGTCCCGGCCGATCGATACATAGTCCTCCGCCGATTGCGCATGCGTGATGCGCGCAACGTCCTGCTCGATGATCGGACCCTCGTCGAGGTCCTCCGTCACATAGTGCGCCGTCGCCCCGATCAGCTTCACGCCGCGCTCGAACGCCTGCTTGTACGGGTTGGCCCCCTTGAACGACGGCAGGAACGAGTGGTGGATGTTGATGATCCGCCCCGACATCTTCTTGCACACCGCATCCGACAGAACCTGCATGTAGCGGGCGAGCACGATCAGTTCGGCGCCGGACTGTTCCACCACCTCCATCAGGCGCGCTTCGGCCTGCGGCTTGTTCTCCTTCGTCACCTTGATGTGGTGGAAGGGGATGTCGTGGTTGACGATGACCTTCTGGTAGTCGAAGTGGTTCGACACGACGCCGACGATGTCGATCGGCAGCGCGCCGATCTTCCAGCGGTAGAGCAGGTCGTTCAGGCAATGACCGAAGCGCGACACCATCAGCAGCACCTTCATGCGCTCATCGCTGTCGTTGAAGCGGTGGGTCATGGCAAACTTTTCGCGACCGGGGCGAAGCCGACCTTGATGTCCTCCTCCGATACGCCTTCCTGGCTGAGAAAGGTGAGACGCATGAAGAACAGGCCGGTTTCGAGATCGTCGAACTGCGACGAATCCGAGATGTAACACCCCTTTTCGGCGAGGTAGCCGGTGATCGCGGCGACGATGCCGCGGGTTGATTGGCAGGATACGGTCAGGACGTGGCTTTTCATCGGTTCTTTATCTCTTGGATGTCTTATCCTCAGGCCTTGCGTACCGAGCGCGCCAGCGCCTTGAAGGCCATTTCACGCGTCAGCATGCCCGTCGCCGCGCCGCCCTCCGTCACCACGATTGCGTCATGCGCGGCGAGCAGCGGGAAACACTGGCCGATGGCGGCACCGGCATCGACGGAGGCCACCGAGATCGCCTCGCCCGTCGCTCCGCGCGCGAGAAGGCGTGGTCCGACACCATTGGTGACGACGACGCCCGGATGCTCCCGCAACAGCGCAGCCGACCGTTCCGGGGTCGCCTCAGTACTCGTCAGGACCGGAACCTTCGTGAAGGCCTCATGGGCATACATCGCCCGCGACAGATCGACCTTGCGCACGAAGCGCTCGACATAATCGTCGGCCGGACGGAACAGGATCTCCTCGCCCGTACCGACCTGGCGCAACTCGCCGTCCTTCAGGATTGCGATGCGGTCGCCGAGATGCAGCGCCTCATCGAGGTCGTGGGTGATGAAGATGATCGTCTTCTTCAGGCGTGCCTGGATGTCCTTCAGCTGTTCCTGCATGTCGCTCTTGATCAGCGGGTCGAGCGCGCTGAAGGCCTCGTCCATCAAGAGCACGTCCGCCTTGGTGGCAAGCGCCCGGGCGAGGCCGACGCGCTGCTGCATGCCGCCTGAAAGCTGTCGCGGGAAGCGGTTCTCGAAGCCCTTGAGCCCGACGAGTTCCAGCTGTTCCATGCCGAGTGCTACCGCTTCGCGGCGGTTCATGCCCTGCAGGATCGGCCCGCAGATGGTGTTTTCCAGCACCGTCTGGTGCGGCAGCAGGCCGAAACGCTGGAACACCATGGAAATACCGTTGCGCCGGAAAGCCAGAAGCTCTCCGGCATTCATCTCCATGATGTTGCGGCCATCGATCAGGATGCGGCCGGCGGTGGGCTCGATCAGCCGGTTGAAGTGGCGGATCAGGGTCGATTTCCCCGACCCCGACAGCCCCATGATGACGAAGGTCTCGCCATTGTGGATCGAGAAGTCGATGTCCTTGAGACCGACGACACAACCGGTCTTCTGCAGCACCTCGGTCTTCTGCGCCCCGGCGCGCAGCTCGGCGATCGCATCGTCCGGGCGGTCGCCAAAAATCTTGTAGACCTTGTCGACCTGGATTTTCACGTCGGAAGCGGTCACGGCCTCACTCTCCGCTGGCAAGATGTTTCTGGGCGCGCCGTCCATAGGATTGGGCGATGCGGTCGAAGATCACGGCGAGGAAGACGATGGCGATGCCGGCGATGAGGCCACGGCTGACTTCCAGCCGCTGGATGCCCTGCAACACCTGATAGCCGAGGCCGCCAGCGCCGATCATCGAGGCGATGACCACCATGGAGAGCGCCATCATCGTCGTCTGGTTGATGCCGGCCATGATGGTCGGCAAGGCGAGCGGGATCTGCACCTTGAAGAGCTTTTGCCGGGGCGTCGCGCCAAAGGCGGTGATCGCCTCGACCACTTCGCTATCGACCTGGCGGATACCGAGATCGGTGAGCCGGATGACCGGCGGAATGGCGAAGAACACGGTGGCGAGGATAGCCGGGATCTTTCCAGGGCCGAACAGCATGACGAAGGGGATGAGATAGACGAAGATCGGCAGTGTCTGCATGATGTCGAGCAGCGGCAGCGCCATCGAGCGCAGCCCGTCCCAGCGCGCCATTGCGATGCCGAGCGGAATGCCCACCACGACGGCCACCACGGTCGCGGCCAGCATGAGCGCGACGGTCGCCATGGCGTCGTTCCACAGGCCCAGCGCACCGATGAAGACGAGCATGATCGCAGCGCCTGCAGTCGCCTTCAGGCTGCGGGACGCGGAATAGGTCAAGGCGGCAATGGCGGCAATGGTGACGTACCAGGGCAGCCATTGCAGGAAGGTTTCCATGCCGCTGAGCAGCTTGAGCAGCGGCATCAGCAGCCGTTCGAACATATCGCCGTAGTTCGCCACGACCCAGCTGAAACCGTCGTCGATGGCGAAGCGGAGACCGCGGGTATCGAAGAATTCTGGGAAATTGTCTGCCACGGCACACGCCTTTCAGGATACATCTCTTGCCGGCCACGACGCGGCGCGAACCATCGGCAAAGGAAGTTTGCAAGGACGGCGCAACCGGGGGGATTGCGCCGTCCCCACAAGGTGGGCCTCAGAGCGAAGCCTTGACCTTCTCGGCGACATCGGCCGGGACCCACTTGGTCCAGATCGCCTCGTAGTTCTTGAAGAAATGCGTCGCGACCTCTTCCGGCGAGGCCTTGTTGTCGTCGCCCCAGGCCAGCACGTCGCTGATCTCGGCATTCGGCACCTGCATCTTCGACAGGAACTCGGCAACGGCGGGGGCCTTTTCCTTGAGGCTTGTCGTCGCTGCGACGGCGACTTCACCGACTGCCCAGCCGGTCAGTTCCGGCTTCTCGCATTTGGCATCGGTGAGGCAGGTGAACTTGGCCGCGTCATAGGCCGGCATCTCGAGCACCTTCAGCTTGTACTTGCCGATCACTTCTGTCGGCCCCCAGTACCAGCCGATGAAGGGTTTCTTGCGCGATACCTGACGGGCAATGGTGGCCTTCAGGTTGGCGCCGGAACCGGTCGGGTAGATCTCGTAGGTCTCTTCGAGGCCGAGCGCCTTGACGAGGTTGTTGGTGATGATCTCGCAGCCCCAGCCGGGTGGGCAGGCATAGAAGCGGCCCTTGCCGGCGTTCGACTCGTCCTCGAACACCTTCCAGTTGTCCTTGAGGTCGCTGACGGAGCGAATTTCGGGGTGCGCTTCGGCGACATAGTCCGGAATCCACCAGCCTTCCTGCCCGCCGCTCGCGAAAATATCGCCCGCCTTGTAGACGGTGCCTTTCGCCAGCATCTGGTCCCAGGTCGATTTGACGGTGGAAACCCACAGTTCCGGCGCGATGTCCGGCTCGCCCTTGGCCAGCATGGAGGATGCAGTCGGCACCGTGTCGCCGGGCACGATCTGGACAGTGCAGCCATAGCCTTCGACGAGGATCGCCTTGGTGACATAGGCGAGTGTGCCGGCGGAAAGCCAGGTCATTTCGGCGACGGTGATCGGGTCGGTCGTGCCGCATTCCGCTGCCTGGGCCGCGGTGCCGCCGAGAACCATGCAGGAAAGGCAAGCCCCCGCAAGAATGGATGTCTTGATCTTCATGTCCGTTCCCTTTGTTGTGGTTGTGACAGTCTTGACGATTACGATGTCGAAAGCGGTCACTTTTATCAAACCGAAATAACTGATCCGGATTTCAGAAAAACTTTAGTGCAAGAAGGCTTCGATCCGTTCGATCAACGCGGCATCGACGGTCACGCCCTCCCGCTCCGTACGCTGCCGCGCAGCCTGCCGGCGGCCACCGGGAAGGCGGGCGCCGTCCTGCGCCGCAATGGCATCGATGAGGGCCGCGACCTGATGCGGGAAGCCTCCCGAAAAGGCCGATGGGTCGAGGGCGATGAAGCATTGGCCGGTCTTCGGCGGCCCGCCGGCCGAGCCGGAGAACGGGCTCGCATCCTTGCTGAGAACCGCCCCGGACAGGCAGGACGCGAGGATTTCGACGAGGAGGCCGGCGCCGAACCCCTTGTGGCCGCCAGCCGGCAGCATGGATCCTTTCAGCGCCTCGGCGGGATCGAGCGTCGGCTTGCCCGCCGCGTCGAGCGCCCAGCCGGGTTCGATGGCGCGCCCCTCGCGCGAACGCAACAGGATTTCCGATTTTGCCACCACGCTTGCCGACTGATCGAGCACGAGCGCTGCCTCGCCCTCCCCGTCCGGAACGCCCAAAGCGAACGGATTGGTGCCGATGACCGGCACGCGGCCTCCGGGCGGAGCGATGGAGGCCGGCGCATGGGTGGTGCAAAGGCCGAGCAGACCGGCCTCGGCGATGCGCCCGGCGTGATGGCCGAGCACGCCGCAATTATAGGAGTTGAACACCGTCATCGCGGCGACACCGTTTTTTCGCGCGGCGGCGATGAAACGATCCCAGCCGGCATCGATTGCCGGATGCGCAAAGCCTGTCGCCGCATCGACGGTGACGGCGCCGGGGCGCGGCTCAGATACCAACGGCCGCGCCACGCCATCGACCTTGCCGCAGCGCACATGCTCCGCATAGATCGGCACGTAGAGCAGGCCATGACTGCGAATGCCGTCGCGCTCCGCCAGCATCGTCGAGCGCGCGACGGCGGCAGCGTTGGCCTCGCTGGCTCCTGCAGCCATCAGGGCACGCAGGCACAGGTGCTCGACCGCGGCGAGCGTCATCATCCGTTCCGTCATGGGAATATCCTCAATCGTTATCGGTGGTACCGGCGCCGGCGCCTTGGGTGCGCGACAGTTCGGAGGCCGGCACATAGGTCCTTGCCGCCAGCGCCAGCGCTGCCGCATAGGCCTTGGCGTCGGTCGCCGCCGGGCGTGGTGCGCCAAGAAACTCAGTCGCAGCGTCCTCGCCCGGCAGGCGACGCAGGACCGCCACCGAGGGTATCGGGCCAGTGGCATCGCTCAGCCGCGCAAGCGGAACGACATCACCGTCTCCCCGATCCAGGGCAATACCGAGCCCCATATCCAGTGCTGCGGTGCCCCCCAGGCCGAGTATCAGCAAACCGGAGGCCCGATCCGGCAACGGGACCACATTCACCGCGGCGCTGCACAGCGCATCGACCGCCGCCAGAGCATCGAAAATGGACTGGGGAGGCTCAACTCCCTCGGCAAACGCCTCGACAACGGTCCCGATGGCATCGACGCCGCGCGCCGACAACCAGACGGCCGCAAGGCCGATATCCTCCGCGACGCCATGGGGAAGGCCCGCGCCGTTTGCCGCCTTGCGGGTCACGGATTGCACTTCGTTGTAGGAAAGAAGGATCGTCGTCATGACAGCACCGGAAGCCAGCAGTCGTCGGTTTCGCCGGCTCTGATCTCGCCGGCCGTCGGCGCGCCTTGAAAGAGCGTGATGCGGGTCCAGCGGTCCGAACGCGGATCGAACTTCGATGCGCCGAAGAAAGCGAGCTTGCAGCGCAGCATGTCGATCGGCAGGCATCGGTCCGAGAGCAGGTTGTCGCGGATTTCCGCATAGGGCGCGGCAGCCGTCGTCTGGATGCGGCGAACCGCATGACGATGCTGCGGGAAACGCGCGAGGAAGGTGGCGACGGTCTGCGCTCCCTTGTTATCCCCAAGGTCGGCAGCAAGTCGCTGCACCTGCCGGGCGATATCGAGCGGCGATTCCAGTTCCGCGCCCGGCTCGGCGGTGCGTCGGCCGAGCCGGGGCTCCAGCTTTTCCTCCGAAACATACCAGAACTGCACAGTTTCGGCCGGCGCGTCAAAGGCGATCGCCATGGCCCAGGCATAGTGGTCACGAAGGAGCCCGCCGAGGGACGCAAGGCTCATGCCCGGTTGAAGCGCCCCTTCCCGCGTGGCCGCCATGCTGTCGGCGAGGTCGTCGTTGTCAGCGCCGGCCAATTCGATGGCAAGCGCGGCAAGCAACTCCTGGAAGTCCAGGGACATGGATTGCGAGCGGTCGAGGAGCGTCGCGACCGGGTATGGAATGGTGAGCAATTTCGCAGGGTCGATCCACCCTTCGGCCTCTGCCCACTCCCCGCGAAGGCGCTGGATGCGCGGCATCAGGGCATTGTCGCCGACCGACCATTGATCGAGATGCAGAGCCGCCTGCCGCCAGAGATCGGCCAGCCGCTTCAGCGCCGGCATCGGCAAATGCGGCGTCGCCCGCACGCGCGCCAAGGCAGTTTCGCGCGCAAGGACCCAGTTGTTCAAGAGCACCGGGTGGTTGGCCAGGAACGGCGCCATGCCGAGGCCGGTGGAATTGCCGACCCCGATATGGCGGCGCAGGTCCGGCGCGAGCGGCACGAAGGTTTCTGGCGCACGGCGCCGGGCGACGTGCTCGACGAGGTCGTGAGAGAATTCGCGGATCAGCCAGACCGTCAGCATTTCCGCCTGAAAGGGGCCGTCCAGTCCCTCGCGTTCCGCCAGCACGAAACGATCGGCGATGCCGAACTTGCCGTTGCCGTAGACGGCCGTGGTGCGCAGCAGGTAGCCGACCTCGCCGAGGCGCTGCCGATCCGGCTGGCGGCCCTGCGCGAGGCTGTCGGCAACATGCTCGAAGAAGCGGACAGACTTGTTGGCGCGGCTCAGCACCAGGTCGCGCGGACCAAACCGGCCCGCTTCCTGCCGTGGTGCATTCTCCCGCAGCCGGTCGATCTCGCTGGCATCGGGAATGCCGTCATAGAGCACGTAGCTCGTATCCCAGGCCTCGGCGATCACGCGGTCCGAGCGCTGGTCATCGGGAAGTGGGCAGGAGAAGGCGACGAGGCTGTAATCGTGCCCAGCCAGATTGAGCGTATAGACCGCATCGCCGAACCCCTCGTCGTCCATGCTCCAGACCGGTCGGTGCACGGTAACGCCGCTTGCGGCGAGCCGGCGGATCAGGCTGCGCAGGAAGCTGAGCCGCGTGGGGAACGAAGCGCCCATGCGCTGCAGGCGCATGACGACATCCGGCGATCGCAGCGCCAGCGCCGGTTTTGTCGAGAGATCGAGGGCCGTTTCGATCATGGCAGCGGCCCGAAGGACGCGTTGTAGAACCGCAGCCAGTTGCCGCCCATGATATCGCCGACCTCCTCTTCGGAGAAGCCGGCATCACGCAGGCCGCCGCGCAGGTTGCCGAGATCCGCATTGCTGCCGAACCAGGTCGGTTGTCGGGGGAAGCCTGCCGCGGCCGCCGACCCTTCACCGAAATCCGTCACCTTCGACCAGCGGCCATTGCGCATCCAGGTCACCACCGAATCCGGCTGGTCCTGGCAAAGGTCGCTGCCGATGCCGATATGCTCGACGCCGTAGCGTTCCGCCGTCTCCGCGACCATGGCGCAGAAGTTCTCCAGCGTGCAGTTCGATCCGTCCTTCAGGTGGTGCGGATAGAGCGACAGGCCGAGCATGCCACCCGACTTTGTCAGCGCCTTCAGCACGGTGTCGGATTTGTTGCGCAGCGCCGGATGCCACCAGTGCGGATTGGCATGGGTAATGGCGATCGGGCGGGTGGAAATCTCTATCGCCTCCAGCGTGGAGCGTTCGGCGGAATGGCTCATGTCGATGACCATGCCGACACGGTTCATCTCGGCGATGGCCTGCCGGCCGAAGCGCGTAATGCCGGGATCTTCCCCTTCGTAGCAGCCGGTGGCAAGCAATGACTGGTTGTTGTAGGAGAGCTGCATGAAGCGCACGCCGAGCATGTGGCAGACTTCGATCAGCCCGATGTCATCCTCGATGGGCGACGGGTTCTGCAGGCCGAAGAAGATGGCCGTGCGCCCTTCCCGCATGGCGCGTTCGATATCGCTGCCCGAGCGGCCGGCGAAGATGAGATCGGGATGACGCTCGAAATGCCGGTTCCAGGCGATGATGTTGGCCACCGTCTCGCGGAAATTCTCGTGATAGGCGATGGTGGCGTGGACGGCATGCACGCCGCCGGCGCGCATTTCGGTGAAGACGTTCTGGCTCCAGTTGGCATATTGCAGGCAATCGACGAGCGGGCTGGCGATCTTTGCATCCATGACCTTACTCCGGCTCTCCCGCCCTGACATAGGCGGTCTTGACCTGGGTGTAGAACTCGGCGGCCGAACGGCCCTGCTCGCGCGAGCCGAAGCTCGAATCCTTCCGCCCGCCGAAGGGGACGTGATAGTCCGTACCCGCCGTCGGCAGGTTGACGGTGACGCAGCCCGTCTCGACATGGCGCCGGAAATGCGTGGCGCGGGCAAGCGAACTGGTGAAGATGCCGGCGACGAGGCCGAAGCGGGTGTCGTTGACGACAGAAAGCCCCTCCTCGTAGGAGTTGACCTTCTGCACGGCGGCGATGGGCGCGAACATTTCCTCGCGGTTGAAATCCATCGCGTTGGTCGTGCCGGTCAGGAGTGCCGGAGCCATGTAGAATCCGTCATGGGTAAGCCGTAGCCGCTCGCCGCCGCCGATGACCTCGGCGCCGGCGGCACGGGCACGGTCCATCCAGGCAAGGTTTGCCGCAAGCTGGCGTTCGCTGACGACAGGCCCGACCTGCGTGCCGTCTGCCAGCGCATGCCCGACCTTGAGGGCCGCGACGGCAGCGCCGAGTTTTCCGACGAAGGCATCGTGGACCTTTTCATGCACGACGAGGCGCGAGGAGGCCGTGCATTTCTGCCCCGTGCCGGAATAGCCGCCACCAATGGAGGCGGCGACCGCAAGATCGAGATCGGCGTCGTCCATGATGAGCAGCGCGTTTTTCGAGCCGAGTTCTAGCTGGAATTTCGTGAGATTTGCAGCGGCGGCGACCGCGACCTGGCAGCCAACCTCGTAGGACCCCGTGAAGGTGATGGCGTCGATGCCGCGATGGCTGGCAAGTCCGTTGCCGACAACGGCACCCGGCCCCATCAAAAGCTGGAACGCGCCGTCCGGCAGGCCGGCCCGGTGAATGATGTCGGCGAGCGCGAAGGCCGAGGCCGGGGTTTCGTTGGCAGGTTTCCAGATGACCGTATTGCCATAGGCGAGTGCCGGCGCGATTTTCCAGCTGGCCGTGGCGGTTGGAAAATTCCAGGGAGAGACCACGGCGACGAGCCCCATCGGCTCGCGGCGGATGTCGATCTCGATGCCGGGGCGTACCGAATCCGCGTTCTCGCCGAGCTGGCGCAGCACCTCGGCCGCATAATAGGTGAAGAACTGGCCGGCGCGGAACACCTCGCCGCGGCCTTCCGCCAAGGGCTTGCCCTCTTCGCGCGACAGCAGTTCGCCAAGCTCGGCGGAGCGATCCATCAGTTCCGTGCCGATGCGGTTGAGCATCGCCTGGCGCTGTTCGAGACCGACGGACCGCCAGGCCGGCATCGCGGCTCGGCCGGCCGCAACGGCTTCATCCACATCAGCCGCATCGGCCTGCGCATAGAGACCGATCAGATCGGTGACATCCGACGGGTTGCGGTTTTCATGGAAGCGTTCGCCCAGCCTCCATTTGCCGCCGATCAGGTTGGCGTAGCGTTCTGCCATTTCAGTCTCCATTCTGTTGGAGCAAAAATCCGTCAGGGCCATGCTTCAATCAAGCAGATATTTCTGTTATAAATTTCAGAAGAATTGAAGTGAGCGATCATGATCAAGCTGGAAGCATTGCGGGTCTTCGTCACCGTGGCGGAGAGCGGGAACATCAAGGACGCGGCCGATGCCGTCGGCCGCACGGCGTCTGCCGTATCGATGACGCTGAAGCAGCTTGAAGACGAGATCGGCGGACCGCTGTTCCAGACCGATCGCAAGAACAGCCTGACGGCGCTGGGCAACCTGATGCTCGATCTCGGGCGCGAGCAGATCCGCAGCTTCGACAAATCCGTCAGCATCATGCGGGCCTTCGCCCACAGCCGCATCGGCAGCCTGTCCATCGCTTCGGTACCGTCCGTGGCAACGAACGTGCTGCCGCCGATCCTGCAACGTTTTCTGGAAACCCGTCCGCAGGTGCAGGTCGAGCTGTTCGACATCGATACCGCGCAGGTGCGGCGCATGGTGGAAAGCGGGGTCGCCGATATCGGCATTGCGGGTGAGAGCCGAGCCGGCGGCGGGGTGGAGTTCACGCCGCTCTTCAGCGACCGGTTCAAGCTGCTGTGCAGGCAAGACCATGAACTGTGCCAGCTCGGCCGAGCCGTGGAATGGAGTGACCTCAACGC
Source organism: Shinella sp. CPCC 101442 (assembly GCF_024704725.1). Classification (GTDB taxonomy): domain Bacteria; phylum Pseudomonadota; class Alphaproteobacteria; order Rhizobiales; family Rhizobiaceae; genus Shinella. The sequence continues at coordinate 119,290 of NZ_JALIQS010000010.1, forward strand.
GGCGACGCTGATCCGCAACGGCGCGTCCGACAGGATCGAGGCGGAGGACTACAAGCGGCTCGCGACGCAGTCGCTGATCAATGTCTACAACGTCACATCGCTGGTCGCGCTGGTAAAAACCGGCCTTGGCCTCACCATCCTGCCCTCGCTCACCATGCACGGCGCCCACGAGGGCGTGGCGGTGCTGGAACTCGCCGACGCGGCGGCAAGCCGCCGGGTGGGGCTGGTCGAGCGGCGCGACGTTCCCCCCTCGCCGGTCGCGGCCGCTTTCCGCGCCTTCGCCTTGAAGGAAATTCCGGCGCTGGTTGCCGAACGTCTCGGGAACTGACGAGATGGGGATCGGCTGACAGAGGTCGATGGCAGCGGGTTCGGCCTTGTCACTCGCGCTTTAAACCAAAAGAAACGGGTTGGCGGCAACTATGCGGCCTGCGCAATCCTGAGCTATTTCCGGCCAGCGGCACCTTGGACTCAAACAGTGCTCAATCCGCTTTCAGTCGTCCTCAAGAAACGTCTCGACATTGCCTTCAACACGTCGTCCGATTTTCGCGCGCGGATCGTCGAATTCCCCGGCCTCTGGATGTCAGCACCCGATATCGCCGACCTGCGACGGGACCTGAAATCGGTTGCGCTCCGGACCATTCAGGGCGGAGATCTGGACTACGGCGTCTTCTCCGAACGTGAGGATGCGTTGAACCGCACGATCGTGACGCTGGTCTACCGCGTTTCCGACGGCGCGCCGGTTGCTTTCAATGCGCTGCCGGTGATTTCGCTCTCGCTTTCGGGAAAACCCGTGGAAGTCCTCCATCTCGGGCTTGTCATGATCGATCCCGCCGTGCGCAGCCAGGGTCTTTCCTGGGTGCTCTACGGTCTCACCTGCTTCCTCCTCTTCCTGCGCAACCAGCTCCGTCCGCTGTGGATCTCCAACGTCACGCAGGTTCCGGCCGTCGCCGGCATGGTGGCCGAGACGTTCTCCGGCGTCTTCCCCTCGCCGACCCGCGGCGCGCGGCGCGCACTCCGCCAGCAACTGATCGCGACGGAAATCATGGCCACGCACCGCCATGTCTTTGGCGTCGGCCCGCAGGCAGGCTTCGACGCTGACCGCTTCGTCATCACCGACGCCTATACCGGCGGCTCGGATAATCTGAAGAAGACATTCGACGCCGCCCCAAAGCACCGCAAGGCCGAATACAATGATTTCTGTGCCGCCGAACTCGATTACGAGCGCGGCGACGATCTGCTCCAGATCGGCCAGCTCGATCTCAACGCAGCCCAGCGCTATCTCATCGAAAGCGTGCCGCGCAACGCCCTTGGACGACTGGCGGTGACAAGTTTCGTCATCCTCGCGCAGCGCCTCGTCCTGCCCGTGCTGCACTGGACCGACGGTCGTCGGCAATGGGGCATATTGAGGCCTTTCAAACGATGAACGTCTTTTCCTATGAAACCTTCACCACCCGCAACATCGGCTTCGTCAGCGAGGCCGAGCAGCGCCGGTTGCATGAGGCCACTGTCTTCATCTGCGGGACGGGCGGCATGGGCGGGGCCGCCATCCAGGCGCTGGCGCGTGCCGGTGTCGGCCGTCTGATCCTTGCCGATATCGACCGGTTCGAGCTTTCCAATCTCAACCGCCAGGTCTTCTGCTTCGCGGACACGATCGGCCAGCCGAAGGCTGAGGCGACCCGCGATCTCTGCCTGAAGATCAATCCCGAACTCGACATCGCCGTCCTGGGCCCGGAATGGACGGAGCATGCGGAAACGCTCGTCGCCGACGCGAATGTGGTGATCAACGGCGCCGACGATCTCGGCGCAAGCCTCCTTCTCTACCGCACCGCGCGGCGCCGGGGCAAAACGGTGATCGACGCCTACGCCTCCCCCCTGCCCTCGGTCTACGTGACGCGCCCGAAAGAACCGATGCCGGAGGAGCGCCTCAGCTATCCGACCATCGGGACGCCCTGGAACGCGCTGACTGGCGAGCAGCGGGCCGAAGCCTTTCTGCGCGAGGCCGAGCATGTCATGGTCCACTCCTCCTCCCGCCACCATGTCGATCTTGCTCTCGCAGGCGAAGTGGTCGCCGGCACGCGCAGCCGCATGTCGTTTGCCCCCATGGTCATCTCGACGGGCACGCTGATGGCCTATGAGGCGATCAACACCTTGCTCGCCCGCCCCCATGGCGCGGACTACCGGGGCTGGTTCTTCAATCCCCATGCGGGCCGGGTCGAGCGGCCGCGCAACGCCCTCGCCGCCGCCCTGTTGCGCCCGCTGGTTCGACGCTACCTGAGGCGGCTTGCCGCGCCGGCAAAACCATGATCGCGCCGTCCATCGCCGACATGTTCATTTCGCTTGCCGCCTTTTGCGGGCTGGTGATCCTCATTCGCTCCATCCGTACATTGAACACGCAAAGTCCGCTGACGCGCCGTGTCCTCTTCGGCCTGCGCGTCCTCGCCGCTCTGATGATCTGCCGCGTGCTCACCTGGTGGACCGGGCTCTTTCTGTTCAATACGGCGACCTACATCGCGGCTGGCCTCGTGCCGCTTGCGGCCATCCTGCTTGCCGAGGGCCTTATGCGCCGCCATGCGCCGCCCTTGACCAAGGTGATCGCCGCAGGCGGCGCGGCGAGCTTTACCGTCCTTGCCTTCCTGCCTGCCGCCTTTGCAGAGCCCTGGCGCTTTGTCTTGCTCTTTGTCTATCAACTCGTCACCTTCGCGCTCGCCGGCCACATGGCGGTGACGCGCGACCTCAAGAGCCTCTCCAAGGCGGAAAATCAGGCTGTGGACCGCATCGCACTGTCGCTGCTGCTCATCCTGCCGCTGCTTGTCACGGATTTCCGCTCGACCTATGTCGATTTGCCGGTGCGGCTTGGCGGGGTGGCCGTGCTGTTCCTGTGCTGGCTGCTGATCAGCCTCGGCCAGCGTGCCGTCAGCCATCGCGACACCATCATCTCCTTCGTCATCCTGCTCTCGGCCGCCTTGTTGGCCGCGCTCGCCATCGGCCTCGAAAACAGTTTCGATGCCACTGCACTCGTCCGCACGGCGAGCGTGATCATTTCTGCGGCGCTGCTCGGCGTGATCTGGAAAGACAGTGTCGGATTGCGCACGGAACAGCACCGCCAGAGCCTCATCCGCCATCTTGCCGAAGACCGTATCGATGACACGGTCGGTTTCCTGAAGGAGTTGCAGAACCACCCGCTCGTCGAGGGCGCGCTTCTTCTTGACGAGACGGAGTTGGCTGACCTTGACCTTGCCGGCCTGAAACAGCTGTTTTCCGCCCGCCCGCTGCTGCGGGCCACGGAAACCTCCGACCTTTCGGAAACGAATGCCGAACAGCTTACCTGGCTGCTCGAAAAATACGAGGCGACCCATGTGATGCTGGTTTCACGCAGGCCCTTTCGGCTGATCGCGCTCAACATGCCGTCCGTCTCCGCCACGCCGGGGGCCGAGACGGAGCTGAAGGTCGTCCAGCGCATGGCCCTTCTGATTTCGGAGAGGACACATGATCGAGATCCGTGAGGGTGACATCGACGCCTTCTTCGCCGCGCCTTTCGCGGCCTATGGCGAGAAATCGCTCTACGTCTCGCCGATGCTGAGTGACCTCAGGCGCTTCCTTTCGGCGGAAAAGAACCCTCTTTTCGAAACAGCGGACGATTTCGCCGTCTTCACAGCCCATGAGAGCGGCGTGGTGTGTGGCCGTATCACTGCCCACGTCCACGCGGCGGCCAACGCTCGCTTCGGCCTGAAACACGGCTATTTCGGCTATTTCGACTGCGCTGACGACGAGCGCGTCGCCGCCGTGCTGCTGGAACGGGCAGAAGATTGGGCGCGCGCACGGGGCTTCACCGAAATCCTCGGCAATTTCAACCTCACGGCCATGCAGCAGGTCGGCATCATGACCGGCGGTTTCGAGCATGCGCCTTACACGGATCAGATCTGGGGGCCGCCCCACTTGCCGCGCCTTCTGGAAAAACGCGGCTATTCCCCCACTTTCCCAATGACGACCTTCGAGATCGGTCTCCGCAACGCGCCCCTCGACGGCATTCTGAACGGGGCGGAGATGCGGGCGCCGCGCGCCGACGGTTTCCGCTTCTCGCCGATCCGCCGCGCGACACTCGATCGACGCCTCGAGGATTCGCGGCTGATCCTCAACGAGAGCTTCGCCGACAACCCGATGTTCGTGCCTGTCAGCCGTGCGGAATATGAGTTCCAGGCCAAGGAGATGAAGTGGATCATGGATCCACGCATCTCGGCAGTCGCGGAAAAGGCCGGCGTGCCCGCAGGCGCCGTGATCGCCATTCCAGACGTCAATCCGATGCTGAAGGCGATGGGCTCGCGCCTGGGCCTCTCCGCTCCCTGGCATCTCGTCAAACATCGCCTGCGCCGCCGCCGCGCCGTCGTCATCTTTCAGGGCGTGAAGCCGGAATTCCAGGGCCGCGGCCTCAACCCGCTGATGCTCGCCCACATCCTCGGCGAAATGCGCAAGGCCGGCTACGAGACGGCCGGCGGCACCTGGATCGCCGACACCAATGCGGCGAGCCTGCGCCAGGCCGAAAAGGCCGGCGCCCGCCCGCTGCACCGGGTGCATCTCTTCGGAAAGACGCTATGAGCCGCATCGACACCGCCACGCTGACAATCCTCGCCGGGGAAGCAAATCGCGCGCCGTCCACGCACAACACCCAGCCCGCGCGTTTCGTACTGGACGAGGCGGGCCGCATCCTGATCGTCGCCGATCTTTCCCGACGTCTCGCCATCGGCGATCCGACAAACCGCGACATGGGTCTTTCCTGCGGTGCGGCGCTGGAGGGGCTGACGATGGCGCTTGCCGGACGCGGTATCGGCGCGGCGGTCGAGGATTTCTGGCCGGAGGATATGCAATGGCGTCCCGGTTATCGGCTCGCGGCACGCGTCACCCTGGCCGGCGAAGCGACAAGCCCGGAACGGGCAGCCTTCACTGAGAAACGCTTCACCTGGCGCGGAGCCTTTTCGCCCGCCACGGCTGAAACGCTGGCGAAGCTCGAAAGCTGGGCGCTGCAAACGGATGACGTAATTTTTGCTGGTGGAAGGGACGCGCTTTCCTTCATCGCGACGCTCAACGACGAGGCCAGCCTCACCGTCATGCGCGAACGCGCCTTTCGCGAGGAACTCGTCGCCTGGATGCGGCTTTCGCCAAATCACCCCACTTACGCGGCTGACGGCCTCAATCTCGACGCCCTGCGCATGGGGCGGATGGAAGGCGCGGTGGCGGGAAGAATCCTCGCCTCGCCGCTCTTCGACCTCGCCGACCGGGTCGGTCTCGCCAAGCCGCTGGTCTCCGAAGCCGGCAAGACGATGACGGCGGCAGCGTGTCTGCTGTTCCATCGCCCCGACGGCGAAAGCCCGGTCGCGACGGGCCGGGCCTTCTATAGGTTCTGGCTGGATTTCACGCGGCTTGGCTTTGCGGGCTGGCCGATGGCGGTGCTGGCGGATGTCCCTGTCGCCGCAGACACGTTGCGCAAACGCTTCTCGCTCCCCTCGGGTTGCCGCCTGATCAACGTGTTGCGCGTCGGTCCCGCACCCTCGCCCCCTGCCAAGTGCCGCCTGCCGGCGGGAGATCTCGTACTGGAGGAAAAGCCGACCTGAGGCCGGTTTTTCCTGTCGTCTCACGCTGCCTCTTCGTCCTTCGCCTTTTCCGCCAGCAGCTTTTGGGCGCTCACGAAATCCACCTTGCCGGAGCCGAGCACGGGCACCGCCCCGACCTTCACCTCCGACGGCACCATCATGTCCATGGCGCCACGGTCCTTGGCGTAGCGCAGGAAGGCTGCCCGGGTGGCGTCCGGCGCGTCGGTCAGAAGGACGAGGCGCTCGCCCTTCTTGGCATCGGGCAGCGAGACGACGACCGAGAGTGTGCTGGGCCAAATCTCACCGGCCAACGCTTCGACAGCGGCCAGCGAGACCATTTCGCCGCCGATCTTGGCAAAGCGCTTGGCGCGGCCGCGGATGGTGATGAAGCCGTCCTCGTCCACCATCACGATGTCGCCGGTATCGTGCCAGCCATCGGGTGTAGGCTCCAGTACGCCGGGATTTTCGGCCCGTAGATAGCCGGACATGACATTGGCGCCGCGCACTAAGAGACGGCCGCCTTCGTCAACGCCGGGGACGGGATCCAGCCGATATTCCATGCCGGGCATAATCTTGCCGACGCTGCCCGCCTTGTTGAACATCGGCGTGTTAAGCGCGATGACCGGGGCGGCCTCGGTGACGCCGTAGCCTTCGAGGATGCGCACGCCGAACTTTTCCATGTAGAGCGCGCGGGTGGTGGCACGCACCGGTTCCGCGCCGGCAAAGCAGTAGCGGATCGAGCGGAAGTCGTAGGGATGCGCCGTGCGGGCGTAACCGTTGAGGAAGGTATCCGTGCCGAAGATGATGGTGGCATTGGAGGAATAGATCAGCTCCGGGATGATCCTGTAGTGCAGCGGCGACGGATAGAAATAGACCGGAACGCCGGAAACGAGCGGCAGGATGGTGCCGGCAGTGAGGCCGAAGGAGTGGAAGACCGGCAGGATGTTGAACACCTTGTCGCCCGAATGGAAATCGATGCGGGAGGCGGCCTGCGCGGCGTTGGAGAGGATGTTGCGATGGGTGAGCACAACGCCCTTCGGAGTGCCCTCCGAGCCTGACGTGAAGAGAACCACCGCCGGATCGTCCGCCCCGCGTTTGATGAGGGGGCGGCTTTTTCGCAGGAGGCCGACTATCTTGTCTGCAAAGCCGATGGTCTGGCGCAGGTCATCGAGCCAGACGATTTCCACCGCCTTGCCCAGTTCCTCTACGACGGGGCCGAGCTTGGCCTGGGTGACGAAGGCGCGGGAGGTCAGCACCCGGCGCACCTCAGCCGCCTTGCAGGCCGAAAGGATGTTCGCGGAACCCGCCGTGAAGTTCAGCATGGCCGGCACCTTGCCCGCCGACATGACGCCCAGAATGGTGGCGACCGATCCGTTGGCATTCGGCAGCAGCACACCAAGCATCTTGTCCTCCGGGTAGAGCGACTTGAACTTCGCGCCGAGCACGGCTGCGCCGGTGAGCAGTTTGCCGTAGGTGAGCGATCCGGTGACGGGATCCTGCACGGCGAGCCGGCCCATGCCGCGTTCCTTCGCGGTCTCGATGACCTTTTCCAGGACAGTCGTGCCGGTGTCCGTGGTGCTGAACATCAGCATGGACATGATCTGATAGAGTTCCGCGCCCGCCGCCATGCGGCGCTTGCGGCCCTTCAGCTCCGCCGGCACCGAAAGGCGTACAGGCGGCAGGATGGTAACCTTCACCTTGGGAAACAGGCGGCGGCGGACATGGAGCGACGAGAGGCGCGAGAAATAGCTCTTCTCCAGTCCGTCGATGCGCACCGGTACGACCATCGCGCCGGTCTTGTCGGCGACCATCGCCGCACCGTCATAGACCTTCATCAGCGCGCCCGTCACGGTGATGCGTCCCTCGGGGAAGATGACCAGCGGTTCGCCATTGTTGACGGTCTTGATCAGCGTGCGTGTCGCCATCGGCTTGGAAGGATCGAGCGGCAGGAAGTTGCACATCTTCAGGAAGGGCTTCACCCACCAGGCTTTGGCGATTGTGTAATCGACGGCGAAGGTCGGTTCTTCGTCCGTCAGCGCCAGCGCCAGCGCGCCATCGAGGAAGGAGACGTGGTTGAGCGCGATGATCGGCGCCTTGCCGGCTTTCTTCAGGTTGTCGAGGCCGTCCACTTCCAGCCGCAGGAAGGCGCGGAAGAGGATGGAGACAAAATCGCGAAAGGCGTTGGTGGGAAGCGTGCGCAGCATGATCCAGGCCGCGACGATGTTGGCAACGGCCAGACCGGCGAGCAGCACCGGCGTCGATGCACCCGCCGCCTGCAACGCCGCGACGAGGCCGCCGCCGACCGTCATGAAGCCGGCGGAGAGGACGTTGGCCGCGCCGATGACACGCGAACGCTGCTCCTCCTCGGCCCAGGCCTGCAGAGCGGCGAAGGTGGGTACGACCAGGAAAGCACCTGCTATCGCCATGCCGGCGAGGTCGATCGCGATGCGGATCGTGTAGGGGCCGGCGAAGAAGGCGGCGAGGGTTTCCGCCGGAGCGGTGACATCGGCATGGCCGACGCTCCAGGCGAGGTCGATGCCGAAGAGCGCCATGATCAGCGTGCCGATGGGCGCGGGCAGCAGCACGATGCGGCCTGCCGACATCCAGGCGGCAATCGCCGAACCGATACCGACCGCGATGGCGAAGACGGCGAGATAAGCGGTGATGGCGGTTTCGCTGCCGCCGAGATTGCCCTTCACCATCGGCGGTAGAAGCGAGAGCACGATCGCGCCGACCAGCCAGAACCACGAGGCCATCAGCGCCGAACGCCACAGGCGCTTGTCGCCGCGCAATGCGTTGACGAGGCGGCCGGTGGAACGGAAAATGTTGCGCTCGATGGCGAGATCCGGCGCTTTGGCGCCGACGCGGGGGATGAAGCGGCTCGACAGCCAGCAGGCGAGCGCCAGGCCTAGCATCATCGGGCCGAAGAGCCAGGGATTGACGCCATCGGCGGCGGCGAGGCCGGCGACCAGCGTGCCGGCGAGAATGGCGATGAAGGTCGCGCCCTCGATCCAGGCATTGGCGCGCGGCAGTTCCTTGCGCTCGAGATGATCGGGCAGGATGCCGTATTTCACCGGACCGAACAGGGCGGAAATGACGCCGAACAGGAAGAGCGCCGCCATCAGGACGGTGATGGAATGGAAGGCGAGGCCGACCACCGCCACACCGGCGGCGAGCAGTTCCACCCGCTTCAGCCGCTCGGCCATGACGGCCTTGTCGAACTTGTCGGCAAGCTCGCCGCCAAGGGCGGAGAACAGCAGGAACGGTGCCATGAAGACCGCGCCGGCAAGGGTCACCAGCGAGCCCGCCTCTTCCGCCACCACGGTGGCGAGGATGAGGAAGACCAGCGTATTCTTCAAGAAGTTGTCGTTGAAGGCCGACAGGAACTGGGTCCAGAAGAGCGGCGCGAAGCGCCGGGACGTCATGAGATTCTGTTGCACCGCGCATCTCCCTTTTCAGGACTGATAGAGAAAAAGCCTTGCCGCTTCGTTCATACGTTAAAGCGCGGCGGTAAGGTCAGCTTCCGGTCAAACGTCTTCGTTCTTGATGCCGAGCAGCAGTTTCTCGGTTTTGGCGTCGTCGATACGGCGCAGCAGCTTATCGGCTTCCTGGTTGTCGCGCAGGGTTTTGGTGACGTTCACCGTCGTCTGCACCAGCATCAGGATACCCATGGTGAGGTAGCCCTTGCCCCAGAGATCGAGCGGCATGAGATACAGCCCCAGCGCGAGCATGAAGGCGGCGAGGCCGAAGCTGGCATAGGAGAAGGTTGTCCAGGCGGGCGAGTGTTTCATAAGGCTGTCGTTCATGGTCGTGGCTCCCTTCGGTTTTGTTTATTGAGCGTTCATGCGGCTGCGCAGGCGCTGAAGCACCTCGTCGGCGCTGGTCACCAGTGGATGGCCGCAACCGGCACCGGCGAGTTTTTCGGCGAGCGCGACCGGATCCGGCCCGGCCTCCAGCGAACTCAACGCCTCGGCGGTCAGTTCCGCCTCACGCTGGCGCTGCTCCAGCCGGGCGAGCGTCGCCTCGGCCTCGGCGAGCGAGGAGATGTTTTCACCCGGCGCGACGCGGGAAAGGCGTCGGGTGCGGTCCCGCGCCAGGGCCAGGCGCTCGCCGCGACGCAGGGCCGCCAACCGCATCTCGCTCTCCCGCACTGCCTGTCTCAGACGGCCGATACCACCGGAAAATTCAGCCTGGACCTGACGGGCATGCTGCAATTCGGTTTCGAGCCGGGCAATCGAGCCGGCAGCCTCGGTGGCAAGGTCCTCTCGGCCCTTTTCGAGGGCGATGATGGCGCGGGTTTCAAGATCGGTGATGCGGCTGGCCAGCCTCTCGGCATTTTCCGCCTCCAGCCGGTTCTGCGCGATTGCGACGGCGACGGCCCGACGCGCCGCTTCGACGCCGCGCGCGGCGTCACGGATATGCTGGGCGAGGATGGGAAGGGCATTGCGGTCGGCGAACGCCTCCTCCGCCTCGTAGGCCCGGCCGCGCATCAGTGTCAATATCTGTTTGAACATCTGCTTCTCTCCCTATATGAACAATGTTCAATATTCTTTTCGCACAAAAATGAACGCCGTTCAATATTAAAATGAACGACGTTCAAAAATCGAAGGCATGATGAATGACGCAACGGCGACAGACGAAAAAGGAAGACCTGAGAAACCGGCTGATCGCCGCCGGCACGGAACTCATTCAGGAGCAAGGCTTGAAGGGCTTGCGGGCTCGCGATATCGCCGAGCGCGCAGGCTCGGCCCTGGGTGGCCTCTATACGGTTTTCGAGGATCTCGACGCGCTGATCCTGGCGGTCAATTCCGGCACGCTGAAACGAATGGAAGCGGCTCTTTCAAGCGCCATCCAATCCTCCACGGGGATCGAGGACGCCTTTGCCGATCTATCTATCGCCTACCTGCGCTTCGCACTTTCCGACAGAAATCTCTGGTTCGCACTGTTCGAGCACCGCATGCCGGAGGGCGTGGCGGTTCCCGACTGGCATCTTGCCGAGCACGCTTTCCTGATCGGCTTCATAGCGACGCCGCTTTCTCGGCACATGCCAGATGCCGGGCCGCAGGACGTGGCGATCCGCGCCCGCACCATCTTCGCCGCCATTCATGGCGTGATCGCGATCAGTCTCGAAAACCGTTTCATAGGAATTACGCCCGAACGGCTCGAACAGGAGGTCAGGACACTGGCTTTGCTGCTGGCAAGGAACGTTACCTGAGGAAGCACCGCCCTCCATGGGGCACCTGATCGAAGATCATCGATCGGAATGCGCTTCGCAGTGACATATTCGACATATCCTGCCCATGTAGCGCGACAAAAGTCGTGTCCTGCTTGCGAAGTTTCGGTGATACTGCATGGAACAGCTTGCGAAAGTCCGGCCTATAGTGGCGAGATCACCCACTGATTTGCGACAAAGCCGGTCATGTGTGAGGGCCGGTCACGTTTGTGGGCAGGCAACGTTTGAGGGGATGAGCATGAGCGACGCGGACAACGGCCGGCGGCTGAAGGCAGTCCTCTTCCTTCTCGGCATCGCCTTTGCGCCGCGCGGCGCACACGCGCAGGATCCGATGCTGCTGGTCGACGAGCCGGGTCTGGAAGTGCGGATGCATCTGCAGGTCGGGGTCAATGCGGTGGCCGAACAGAACCTGTTCTGGAACTTCGCCGACACCTTCGCGCCGACCTCCGGGTTCGACAGCGATACGCGATGGCTTGAGGGATATGTGATGCCCGGCATCAGCTTCTCCGCGGATGCCGGCGACCTGTTCGCAATCTATGGAAAGCTGTCCGTCGTCGCTTCGGGCACGCTGGGCACGGATGCCTTCGATGCAGGCGGTACGGGCGCCGTCACGCTCGAAGACGCCTATCTCGGCCTGCGCACCACGGCGCAAACCGGCCCGTTCTTCGACATGTCCTTCGGGCCGCGCGCCTTCAAGGCCGGAACGGGCATGCTGATCGCCAATGGCGGGTCGAGCGGCTTCGAGCGCGGCGCGTTGAAACTCGGTCCCCGCAAGGCATGGGAACAGGCGGCCATCCTCCGGTTCGGCCAGGATGATCTGGCAGCCACGGCCTTTTTCATCGATGCGAACGAACTGTCAGACAAGGATAGCGGAACGAAGATCGTCGGGACGGATCTGCGTTATGACGTGGACGAGGGCCGTTACGCCGGCCTCACGTTCGGACATGTCGTGGAGTCCGACTCTCCCTATGCGCGGGCCGCAGCCGGCGGCATCGGGCCGCCGGTGATCATGCCCGGCGCGCGCGACGGATTGAGCTTCGTCAACGCCTATGGTCGCACCAATCCGTTCGACGGGTCGCTCCAGGGTTTTTTCATCGGCGGCGATTTCGCCTATCAATGGAACCCTGATATCGACCTGCAGGCCTGGGCCGGCCGCGTCCAGATCGGTTATGTGTTCGAGGACCTGTCCTGGGCGCCGACGATCGCCTACAGCTACCAGACCTTTTCCGGCGACGATCCGGCCACGTCGCGCCTGGAGCGGTTCGACCCGCTGTACTACGAAGGCAATCCCAGCGCCTGGTCGACGGGCACGAAGTCGTCGATGATGTTCCTGAACACGAACGTCAACGCACACCAGCTCAGTTTGCAGGTGAAGCCGACGGAGGCCGATACCTGGACATTGCGCTACGCCCATATCCGCGCCAATGAACTGAACAGCCCGATCCAGTTCGGCCAGGGCACGCGCCTCGACGAGATCGACGGCACGCCCACCCCGGTAGCCGGTGTGGGCAACCGCCACCTCGCTGACGACATCTATCTGGAATACTCGCGCGTCATCAATAAAAACACGTACCTGACGGCCGGCGCCAGCATTTCATTCCCCGGCAAGGGTATGGATGCCATGACCAAGGAAAATTCGCCGAACTGGCTTGGAGGCTTCGTCAATGTCATTGTCAATTTCTAGAACACTGTCGGTTGCGATCATGACCCTGTTGCCGGTTCTGGCGTCCGCGTCAGCCGTTTTAAGTCAGGATGCCGCCCCGCTCACGGCGGAACAGTCCGATCCGGGCGCGCTCGGCTGGATGCAGGGCTTTCCGCCGCCGGACGACAAGATCATCCGCTTTTCGGACAGCGACTATTTCAGCTTTCCGAAATCACGCTGGACGGTCTGCCATTTCCGCCAGTTGATGCCAACGACCAATGTCAGCCGCGGCCTGGGCGCACCGGCGATGATCGAGCGCAGGATCGATCCTGCAATCGACGGCGTGACCTTCCGGCCCACTGGCGCTGATCGGGACATGACCTGGTTGCAATCGCTCTCGGCCAACTACACTGACGGTATCGTCGTGCTGCACAAGGGCGTGCTCGTCTATGAGCGCTATTCCGGTTGCCTCACCGAGACGGGGCAGCACGGTGCGATGTCGGTGACGAAATCACTGACCGGCCTTCTTGGTGAGATGCTGGTGGCTGAAGGCACGCTCGACGAGACCGCCAAGGTTGCGACCGTCGTTCCCGAACTCGGGCAAAGCGCCTTCGGCGACGCGACGATACGGCAGGTGCTCGATATGACGACCGGCCTTCGCTACAGCGAGGACTACGCCGACCCCAATGCCGACGTCTGGATCTATTCGGCCGCCGGCAATCCACTGCCCAAGCCGGAGGGCTACGAAGGCCCCCGCAGCTATTTCGATTATCTGAAGACGGTCGTGAAGCAGGGGGAGCACGGTCCCGCCTTCGGCTACAAGACAATCAACAGCGATGCGCTCGGCTGGATCATCGCGCGCGCCTCCGGAAAATCGGTGGCACAGCTGCTGTCGGACCGGATATGGAGCAAGATGGGCGCCGAGCAGGATGCCTATTATACGGTCGACTCCACTGGTACGGCCTTCGCCGGCGGCGGGCTGAATGCCGGCCTGCGCGACATGGCGCGCATCGGCCAGCTCATGCTCGACGGCGGCATGGCGAGCGGCCAGCGCCTTGTTCCGCAGAAGGCGATCGACAGCATCCGCGGCGGCGGCGACAAGGCGGCATTCGAAAAGGGCGGCTATCCGGCGCTGGAAGGCTGGAGCTACCGCGCGATGTGGTGGGTGACGCACAACGACCACGGTGCCTACATGGCGCGCGGCGTGCACGGGCAGGCGATCTACATCGACCCCGCCGCAGATATGGTCATCGCCCGCTTCTCTTCGCATCCGGTCGCGGGCAACGCCGCCAACGACCCGACGTCGCTGCCGGCCTACGAAGCCGTGGCGCGCCACCTGATGGAACAGGCCACCGCGCCTTAGCGCGGAAGGTTCAAGGCGTCGCCTTTGCAAAAGCGGGTTCGAAGCGCTGTCGGCGGCCCGCATTCGAGCTTTATGTTTCGAGGAGATGCGACAAGGGCAAAAGTAGTGGTTGATGCGGCGAGGCGGCCGGGTTATAGTGTGCCGTCGAATTTGCTTGCTGAGCTTTGGTTATTGCGCGATTGGCACCGCGTCCTGAACGAACCTTCCTTTCAAAATCGCTGTCATCCTCCGCAACGCCATGGCGTCGCGGTCTCTCAATGTTGCTATGAAAGGGTTCATCATGACCACTGGCACAGTTAAATGGTTTAATTCCACCAAGGGCTTCGGCTTCATTCAGCCTGACAACGGCGAAGCGGATGCTTTCGTCCACATTTCCGCTGTCGAGCGTGCAGGCATGCGCGAACTGGTTGAAGGTCAGAAGGTCTCCTTCGAACTGGAACGCGACAAGAAGTCCGGCAAGATGTCGGCTTGCAATCTCCAGGCCGCTTAACGGATTGGTGCTTCCTTTGACCATGTACCACCTGGCACAACCGGAAGCACGTTGATCCAAGCAAGGCCAGGCAGTTTGCCTGGCCTTTTTATTTCCTGCTCGCTTTTTCGAGCCCGCGACCGGAACCGCCATGACGGAAAGATACAGCATCTCACGCCAGAAGGCGGAGATCGCCTTCAGCACCATCCAGACGCCGCTCCTTGCCAAGGACAAGGCGCTGGAAGAGCGTCAATCCATCGCCCGATCCCGTGAGGAAAAGACATTGCGGCTTCGGGAAGCGCGTCTTGCCAAGGAACTCGATGAACGTGCTTCGGCAACATCCGCCCTTGTCGCAAAACGTGCGATTACAACGTGACCACCCCCAAACGACTATAGTAGGAAGACGACTTGAAGAACTCCAGAGACAACCAGCTTTCTGACCGCCGCACCGCTGCCGCAGATGCAAAGGCAGCGCTCCTGAATGCATATCGCGCCGCACAGGTAGCCGCAGAGCCGGAGAAGGCGAAGCGTCAGGCGGAGCGCGCAGCGGTTGCCGCGGCCCGCGAAGCGCGGCGCCTTGAGCGCGAACAGGCAAAGCTGGAAGAAAAAGCCCGTGCCGAGGCCGAGGCCGTTGAACGTCAGGCAGCCGCGCACGCCGCCGCGCAGGAAGAGGCCAACGCCCGCGAGAACGCGGAAAAAGCCCGTATTGCGCGCGTGATGGAAGACGAAGCCGCGCGAAAGGCTGCACGCGACCAGCGCTATGCCAATCGCAAAGCGCGACAGGGCTAACTTGCCATCGGCCACAAGGGCTCCGAAGGAGATCTTGTGGCGTCAAAAAGACATCGCCCGCCCCGGGAAACCAATTACGGACAGAAAGACGCCCGCTGCCGATGAACTCGAGAAATGCGATCGCCCCAAACGGCGTTGACCCTGAAAAGCCCTGGCTCAAGATCCTGTCCGCGTATCGCAAGCCCCATATCGGCCGAAGCACATTCGAACTGATCGTTACCCTCGTTTCCTTTGCTCTGCTCTGGGCCGGCGCATGGGCTTCGATCCATTTTGGCTATTGGCTCGGCCTCGTCCTCGTCCTTCCCGCAGCCGGGTTTCTTCTTCGGCTTTTCATGCTGCAACACGATTGCGGCCACGGCTCGTTTTTCGGCCGACGCCGTTTGGACGACTGGACGGGCCGGGCGATCGGCGTCCTGACGCTGACACCCTACGACTACTGGCGGCGCGCCCATGCCGAACACCATGCCTCGGCCGGCAATCTCGACGAGCGTGGCGTGGGTGACATCACGACGCTGACGGTCGCGGAATACACGGCCTTGACGCCCGGCGGGCGGCTTGGCTACCGCCTCTACCGCAATCCGTTCGTCATGTTCGTCATCGGGCCTGCCTGGCTCTTTCTCTTCAAGCAGAGACTGCCCTTCGGCATGATGAAATCAGGCGCGCTGCCCTGGGTTTCGACAATGGCGACGAATGCCGTCATCGTCGTGCTTGCCGCGCTGCTCGTATGGGCCGTCGGACTTGTCCCGTTCCTGCTGGTCCATCTGCCGATTGTGCTTCTCGCCGGATCTGCGGGCGTCTGGCTGTTTTACGTTCAGCATCAATTTGAAGACACGCACTGGTCGAAGCCGCCGGAGTGGGCCTTCCAGCACGCCGCCCTGCATGGTGCGTCGCATTACGACTTGCCCCGTCCCTTGCGCTGGATAACCGGCAATATCGGAATGCATCACATCCATCACCTTTCGAGCCGCGTTCCCTTCTACAGGCTGCCGGAAGTTCTGCGTGATCACCCTGAATTGGCAGATCTCGGGCGCATAACGATCAAGGACAGCATTCGCTGCGTGAAACTCGTTCTTTGGGACGAGGCGTCGCAACGGCTGGTATCCCTCAAGGAAGCAAAAGCGCGCGCTATCGCCTAGGGATGCAGGTGAAACTCCAATCCACGGTGCGTTTGCGCCGAAGTGAGGAGTTTACTGCCGTCATGGCTCTCGTTGCCGCAACGCATCGTGAATGACCTTGAAGGCCGGCGCATTCTGGCGGCGGCTTGGATAGTAGAGGTAGTAGCCGGTAAACGGCGGCGACCAGTCCTCGAGGACGAGTTGCAGCCGCCCGGAGGCGATGTGTTCCGCCACGATGTCTTCCGGCACATAGGCGATGCCGTATCCGGCAAGGGCCGCCTCGACTATCGGCAGCGTCGAATTGAAGATTAGCTGGCCATCGACGCGCATGCGGATATCGCGCCCGTCCTTGTGGAACTCCCAGGCATAGAGCCCGCCGGCCGTGGTCAGGCGCAGGCCGATGCAATTGTGCTGCGTCAGATCCTGCAATGTTTGCGGAATGCCGCGCGCGGCAAAATATTGCGGTGCGCCGACAGCCACGAGCCGCCAGTCCGGGCCGATGCGAACCGCGACCATATCCTTCTCCACCGTCTCGCCGAGCCGAACGCCGGCGTCGAAACCCTCCTCGACGATATTGCGAAAGCCGTTGTCCCGGCTGAATTCGAGCTTGATGTCCGGATAGCTGGCAAGAACCGGCCGCAGCTTCGGCCAGACGAGACACTCCAGCGCATGGTCGGACAAGGTGATGCGCACCGTACCGGACGGTGTGTCGCGGTATGCGGTCAGCGCTGCGATATCCGTTTCGATTTCGGCGATGCGTGGTGCCAACGACTGGCGCAGCCGTTCCCCCGCCTCCGTCGTAGAGACGCTGCGCGTCGTACGCGCCAGGAGCCGCAGCCCCATGCGCGTTTCAAGCCGCTTGATCGTATGGCTCAAGGTCGACTGGGTGATGCCGATCTTAGCGGCGGCCTTCGTGAAGCTGCGCTCCTCCGCCACAACAAGAAACCACAGGAGATCATTGAAGTTTTCGCGCATCATCCGCTCCTCAAGCTGAAGCATGCCTAGCTGAATTTATGGCTACAGTCGATAAGTGCAAGAGAATTGAAGTGGCTAATCCAGGCAATCACCCGATGCTATCTCTCAGGGCAACACGGCTGGGCGTATTCGCTCCGACCAGAGACCTCTAGGAAAGCAGACGCTGATGGCCATTCCCTATGACGATCAACTGGTGAAGCCGCACGCGGCGTGGGGCGCGGTCTTTTCGATGGCGCTTTGCGTTGCCGTTCTCATCGCCTCCGAATTCATGCCGGTCAGCCTGCTGACACCGATTGCCGATGGTCTCGGCATTAGCGAGGGGCAGGCCGGCCAGGCGATTTCGGTCTCCGGCATCTTCGCCGTCTTCACCAGCCTGTTCATTGCCGGCCTGGTGAAGCATATCGACCGCAAGGCGGTGCTCATCTCGTTCTCGCTGCTGCTCGTCGTCTCCGGCCTGGTGGTGACCTTCGCCCCGAACTACACGGTGCTGATGGTCGGTCGCGCGCTGCTCGGCATCGCCATCGGTGGTTTCTGGTCGATGTCGACGGCCATCGTCATGCGCCTGGTGCCGGAAGACGCGGTCCCCAAGGGCTTGGCGATGATCAACGCCGGCAACGCCATTGCGGCAACCGTCGCCGCTCCGCTCGGAAGCCTGCTCGGCGAGCATGTCGGCTGGCGCGGCGCCTTCTTCCTCGTCGTGCCCCTGGCGCTCCTTGCGCTCGTCTGGCAGTGGATCGGCATGCCCTCGCTGCCGCCGCGCGGACGGAACCGGTCGAGCAACGTGTTCAGACTGCTGGCGCGCCGGCAGGTGGCGCTCGGCATGACCGCAATCTTGCTGTTCTTCATGGGCCAGTTCGCACTGTTCACCTATCTGCGCCCGTTCCTCGAAACCGTCACCGGCGTCGGCGTCTCGACGCTATCGGCGATCCTGCTCCTGATGGGACTTGCCGGTGTCGCGGGCACCTGGGCCATCGGCCATTTGCTGAAAGCACGGCTCTACAGCATCGTCATCATAATCCCGCTCGTCATGGCACTCCTGGCAGCATTGCTGATCGCGTTCGGCTCAACACCGGTCGCTGTTGCGGTCCTGCTGGTCGGCTGGGGGTTCTTCGGCACGGCGGCCCCGGTCGTCTGGGGCACATGGTTGAGCCGCGCGCTGCGCGATGATGCCGAAGCCGGCGGCGGTTTGCAGGTCGCGGTCATCCAGCTCGCCATTACAGTCGGCGCAGCCGGGGGCGGCATCCTGTTCGACGTCTTCGGCTGGTGGAGCCCCTTCGCGCTCGGCGCCGTTCTGCTGCTCGGTTCTGCATTCGCCGCCGCCGCGGCGGCACAGGATCAACGGGCGAATGCAAAATGACCGCTCTATTCATGACCCGCCGCACAACATTGCAGATTGCTCTCACGATGGCCGTCGCCGCCCCGTTTGGCGCAGGAACGAAGGGACATGCGCAAGGCGCACAGTCCATGAGGATCCGCATCTCGTTCAACGACCAGAGCATGACGGCTGCGCTGGACGACAATCCATCCGCCCGCGACTTCGCATCGATGCTGCCGCTGCATGACCTGTCGATCGACAATTATGCCAACAACGAGAAGATCGCTTATCTGCCGCGCAAACTCACCGAGGAGGGCAGCGGGCCGTTCGGCGACGAGCGGCCGGGCGACCTGTGTTACTATGCGCCCTGGGGCAACCTCGCCCTCTTTCATGCCGGATATCACTGGTCGCGCGGGCTGATCCGGCTCGGCCGCATCGACGGCGGCTTCGCACCTCTGCTGACGCGTGGGGCGTTCCCGCTTCAAATCGACCTCATCGGATAACAGACAGGAGACAATCATGGACATTCTGCGTGCGGGATCGCGCTCATCTGCAAAAGGCCCCGACACCTGGTTCACAGGTACGGTCCGCATCGATCCGCTCTTCAATCCGTTCGACGCCGAGCGTGTGCAGGGCGCGCAGGTCACGTTCGAGCCGGGTGCCAGAACGGCCTGGCACACCCACCCGCTCGGCCAGACGCTGATCGTGGTTTCCGGCTTCGGCCGGGCGCAGCGCGAGGGTGGCCCGGTGGAAGATATCCGCCCCGGCGACGTGGTCTGGTTCGCGCCGGGCGAAAAACACTGGCACGGCGCTTCACCTGACGTCGCCATGACCCATATTGCGCTTCAGGAGGTCAAGGACGGCAAGGTCGTCGACTGGCTGGAGCACGTCACGAACGCCCAATACGGCGTTTGAGGCCGTTGATAAAACCGGAAAACCGAAGGAATATCCCATGCTTGGAACAGTGCTTTACAGCCCCGGCGACATTCGCTGCGAAGAGGTCGCCGAACCGGAAATCCTCCACCCCACCGATGCCATCCTCAAGCTTTCGGCCACCTGCATCTGCGGCTCGGACCTCTGGCCCTACCGCGGACTGCAGCCGTTGAACGAACCCATGCATATGGGCCACGAATATTGTGGCGTGGTCGTCGAGGTCGGCAGCGCGGTGAAGACCGTCAAGCCCGGCCAGTTCGTCATCGGTTCCTTCTGCTGCTCCGACAATACCTGTGTGCATTGCCGTTTCGGCTTCCCTTCGTCCTGCGAAAATCGTGAGTTCATGAGCCGGGCGCAGGCGCCGCTGCTACGTGTGCCGCTTGCCGACGGCACGTTGGTTGCCACGCCGAATATGCCGGACGACGACCTGATCCCGAGCCTGCTTGCCGTTTCCGACGTGCTCGGCACAGGCTGGTACGCCGCAGAAGCTGCGCGCGTGCGACCCGGCGGGACGGCTGTCGTCGTCGGCGATGGCGCGGTCGGCCTGATGGCCGTGCTGGCGGCAAAGCAGATGGGCGCGGAAAAGATCATCGCCATGAGCCGTCACAAGAGCCGGCAGGATCTCGCGCTCGAATTCGGCGCGACGCATATCGTCTCCGAACGCGGTGCCGACGGCGTGGCGCGCATCAAGGACCTGACGGACGGTGTCGGCGCGGAATCTGTGCTGGAATGCGTCGGCACGCAGGAATCGATGGCGCAGGCGCTCGCTTCCGCCCGCCCCGGCGGCTCGATCGGCTTTGTCGGCGTGCCGCACGGCGTCCAACTCGATGGCCAGCAACTGTTCTTCGCCCAGAAGAACCTGCTCGGCGGCCCCGCCCCCGTGCGCCGCTTCCTGCCGGACTTGATCGATCTCGTAATGACCCGCAAGATCAACCCCGGCAAGGTGTTCGATCTCGAATTGCCCTTGCAGGACGTCGCGGAAGGCTACCGCGCCATGGACGAGCGGCGGGCGATCAAGACACTGCTGCGACTCTAGTTCTGTCA
Organism: Shinella sp. CPCC 101442; assembly: GCF_024704725.1. Lineage (GTDB taxonomy): Bacteria > Pseudomonadota > Alphaproteobacteria > Rhizobiales > Rhizobiaceae > Shinella. The sequence continues at coordinate 139,753 of NZ_JALIQS010000010.1, forward strand.
ATACAGAGCCGACGGCGACAGGAATTGTCCGTCACCGCGGTCTTGAACGGGTGGCGGGCATCTTCGCGCCAGTCCAGCAGCAAGCCATCGATGCCGGGCGAACCGACGAGGGCGCCCGACAGAATATGAGCGCCGGCTTCCGAGCCCTTTTGGCCTAATTCAGCCGGATCGCCGCAGAAAGACCTGAAGGCCCTGCGGCGATCATGACGTCGAATTCAATGCCCTCCCATGCGGGAAATTCCACTATCGATGCCGCGAGGCTCAGAGCGCCTTCTGCAACTCGGGCAGAGCTTCGAAGAGATCGGCGACGAGGCCGTAGTC
>NZ_JALIQS010000011.1 GCF_024704725.1 Shinella sp. CPCC 101442
CCTCTTTCCAGGATGAAAACCTGGCGTCCTAACCGATAGACGAAGGGCGCGTGCGGTGGGCGTTTTCTAGTGGGGCGGATGGATTCGTGCAAGTCCTAAATGCAGGATTTTCTATGTTTTTCCGCTTGGATGCGCGCGTATTTTCTCGCGCAGCAACACGTTGAGAAAAACACGGCCTGAAGCCGTCTCACTAAACTCGACGAGAGGAAGAGGTTTAGACCGATGGCGAACCAGCACGGCGCGGTGGCCTCGACGGGCGCGAGCGAACGAGCCAAGTGAATTTCATGAAAGAATGGACCAGCAAACAGCAACGCGATGTCTTTGAGTAATGAGCTTTCGTCGTCGAATCTTGAACACACGCTTTGACCGCCGTGCACGTATATGCGCGGCGGCATTCGCTGTGGAATCGCTATGAAGGCTATCTATGCCGCCGAATTCGCTGCGCGTTCAGCGGCCCTCTCATAGAGACGTTGCGCAGGTACGCGCGTTGGAGCAAATCGCGGTAGAACCAAACGGATCAACGCCTTCAGGTGCTCACGTCCGCCGTAGGCGACGGTTGGTGCGAACGGGGTCATGGCCGGGTGCGGATCGTTCGGATAAAGGCGGGAGTATTCGGCGAAATTCGCGAATATCTCGTGATTGTCATCCTTGAGCAGCAGCGATTCGGCTGCGGCGCCTTCGGCAAAAATGCTCTCGTGAGCCTCGAAGGCGATATGGAAGTAGTCGAGCGTTTTGACATCTTCCGGCACCGCCTGGGTGATCGAGGTTCCGTTGATGAGATCGGCCGCCTGGATCAGGACGCCATCGATATACAGCGCATGACCCCGTGACACATAGAGATCCCGATGCGGCGTTTTTTCGTCAAGGGCATGGCGGGCGATGCGAACCGGCATCGCGGTTTTGCTCCAGTGACGGGTTCCGCGCCGGAAGGTGTGGTATCCGATCCATTTGATGGGCTTGGCCTCGCCACTCACCGTTTCGACCAGATCGCCGATGCGAAGGTTTTCTATGCATACTTCGCCGGCAACCGTGCGAATCAAAGTTCCGGCCAGGAAGCACATACCGCCATTGCCTCCTCCGTCTCCCTTCCACCACTTCCGCCCTAGCGCCTGGGCAGACGAGGGAAGCAACGTGGCCGCCAGGGTACTCATGGCTGCAAGACGGGCACCTGTGGCTGCGGACAGACCCAGAAAGTGGCGTCTTGCTCGATTGAACCGCATGTCAGTCTTTGGATCTAACGACATGGCCGCCTCCTGTGCCGTGAGCTCTTATATGTGCAGCTCAAATAGACCGCAGTTTGCGCGAACTGGCGATTGAGAAGAATTGAGAGTTGCTCCAATTGTCCCACGCGAAATCTGAGGTGCAGGGTCATCTGAAAGGGGAGAGACACATGTTATTTGATGGAAGAGCCTAGGGCAGATGGCGTAAGCCTCGCCGTTTCTAGCACCAAAGATGTAGGCGTTCATCACTGGCTAGCAGGTGCGGAGCAGCACCCGAGTGGCGCATGTCCTTGAGGGACAGATCGCACGACATCGCGCCCGAGAGATTTTATGGATTGGGGGGAAAAGTTGCAAACACGGCGTAGCGCTTACCGTGCGGATTTCGGCACATCGTGCTCAATGCACTGATTTTGCTGAGGAGAAGTGGCACGCCCTAGGGGAGTCGAACCCCTCTTTCCAGGATGAAAACCTGGCGTCCTAACCGATAGACGAAGGGCGCGTGCGGTGGGCGTCTTCTAGTCGGGACCGGAGAGATGCGCAAGACGAAAAATCGCATTCGATGCAACTTTTTCAACGGCGGAAACGCGGTGGTTTTCCGTTCGGAGATACAACGATTTCAGGGGGAGGGAACCGTGGCACGCCCTAGGGGAGTCGAACCCCTCTTTCCAGGATGAAAACCTGGCGTCCTAACCGATAGACGAAGGGCGCGTGCGGTGGGCGTCTTATAGAAGGGCGTTTTGCCTTCCGCAAGCGGGAAAAAGCGCTTGTGACAAAAAAATGAAAAGCCGCCTTCGCACGGCTTCACCAGACCGGAAAACCACTCGTTTCCAAGAGCTTGCGCTCAATGGGTCATTTCCGCCTGCGGCAGCGCCAGTTCCAGTCGCGTTCCGGGCCGACATCGATATGAACGGATTCGGTATGGCAATAGGTGCCGACGCCGCCACGGTCCGGCATGCTGCGCAGATACTCCGCCAATTCCCATTTCGTGACGCCCGCGATCTGAATGTCTGCCGCTTCGCAGCGCGTGTGCAGCGACTGCTTTGCGCGGTTGGCCTTCACGTCGCGCAGGCCCGACGTGACGATGATCGGCTTGTCATAGTGCGACTCGATTGTCTTCAGCACCTGCAGCAGTTCCGGCTTGAAACAGCCCGTCTTCACCTTCTCGGTCTGCAGCCAGAGCCCGTTCGGTGCCAGGCGCGCGAGACCGGCCAGCGAGGCGACCTCCTTGAACTGGGGAGAATCGTCCTCGACCTCGTCGGCCTCGGAATGATGCGTCGAAAACATCGAGCTTGCGGTGGAAACGCCGGGCAGGGTGCCGAGCGAGGCCTTCTGCGTCGTGCCGGCGGTATCACGATTGAGAACCCGGCGCGGTTTTTCGGAGAAGCGTTCACCATCGAACTGCGTCTTGGCATCGCGCTTGCCGCTGAACAACGAGGCGAGCGTCAGGGTCTTGCGCGGCTGGGTCTTGGTCTGGGTTTCGCCAAGCGTTGCCTGGGCGATGGTTTCCGGCTCGGCGATGGCCGCACCGGCTTGCGCTTCCCCGGCAAGGGCAATGTCCGCCGCGTTGCCGGTTGCCGCCTCGTCGACGAGCGCCATGCGTGCTGTCTTGGGGATCGGCACCGTGTCCGGCAGCACGACGGACTGCTCGTCGCCGAGCGTTTCAAGCGGCTGTTGCTGCTGTGCGGACGAATCAACCGGCGGCATGTCCTCGACGGGCAGGCGGCCCGACTGGTCGGTGGCCTGTGCGCCACCGGCATAGAGACTGTTGACGGCGGCATTGGTGCCGCCCGTCGTGGAGTAAGCGTTGCTTGTGTCGACTGCCTGCGTTCCATTGCCATAGATGCTCGAGCGGCCGGCATTCAGCGTGGTCGACTGCATGACAAGTCCCGCCCTGTCGCCGTCCGTCCCGCCCTGCTGGGCGTCCATGGCGCCAGCATTGCCGGCATTCGCGGTCGTATAGGTGTCTTGCGACGTGCCGTTTGCGGCCGAGGCTTTCGTGACCGGCGTCGTGGTCTCGTCCGTGCCGGCATCCGCGACGGTTTCGTCGCTTTCCTGCGCAGGCTTCATATCCGCACGCATATCGTTGGAGACTGCGGAAACGCAGCCCGAGAGCGTGGCAACCGAAACGGCCAGCAGCAATCCATACCGCAGCGTCTTCAGGCCGAGCCACTTTCCTTGCATGTCCTGCAAAGGCTTTCCCCCGCTTTCGACGTTTGGGCCCTCGGTCTTGCCGCCGATCGGGCCATTTCTTCAAACAGTCGCAACCGCAAGACAAAGCCCTTGGACGTGCCGGGGCCGAACTGCGGTTGCCGCGATGTTATCGTTTCGGCTCCTTGTGTAAAGGCCGAAGCGAACGAAGCCGTGAAACGCAGAACGGGAAGCATCCGGCTCAAAACGGCCAGAACGCCCCCTCACGCTGGCGATTGACCGGAAAGGCAAGAAATTCCCGGTCAAATACGGCGAAACGATGGTTCGTAGGGTAGAACATAAGGTGCAAGCTTTGCCCGGGGCTTGCGTCGAGGGGAGTTACCAGGCGCCGGTATTGCCCATGGAGGTCCAAGGCTCGGCCGGCGGCAGGTTGTCGCCCTTCTGGAGGATTTCGATGGAGATGCCATCGGGCGAGCGCACGAAAGCCATGTGGCCGTCGCGCGGCGGGCGATTGATCGTCACGCCATTGTCCATAAGCTTCTGGCAAAGAGCATAGATATCGTCGACTTCATAAGCGAGGTGGCCGAAATTCCGGCCGCCGGCATAGTCCTCGGTATCCCAGTTATAGGTGAGCTCCAGGCAGGGAGCCGCGTTTTCACGCGCCGTCGCGACATCTTCGGCGGCCGCGAGGAAAATCAGTGTGAATCGGCCTTTTTCGTTCTCATAACGACGCACTTCCTCGAGCCCGAAAAGCGTCGAGTAGAAATGCAGCGACTTGTCGACGTCTTTGACGCGGACCATCGTGTGGAGATAACGCATTGGAATATCCTCGAAATGTGGAATCGCTGGAAAGATGAGGTTTTTGTCAGCTTGAGGCAAGCCTTGCGGCCTACCAATGGAGCCAGCAAAACTTTCAAAGGGGCTTGCGCATCCGCATCGGGACAATGTTATTCTGATCCTCAAGAATCAGTTAACCGTAACTCATGTGACGCGTAATCGAGGGGCTGGTAGGTCATGGTGGACAGGGTGTCTTCAAAGGAAATCACGGAGCGTGATGACCAGAGCAATGACGCTGTCGATCTGATCGAGATCACCGGCGTCATCAAGTGGTTCGACGTCGCCAAGGGGTTCGGCTTCATCGTTCCGGACAATGGCATGCAGGATGTGCTGGTGCACGTCACCTGCCTGCGCCGCGACGGCTACCAGACGGTTCTGGAGGGAACGCGCGTCGTCGCGATCATCCAGAAGCGTGACCGCGGCTATCAGGCCTTCCGCATTCTTTCCATGGACCAGTCGACAGCCGTGCATCCTTCGCAGATGCCGCCGGTGAAGACGCATGTGCAGGTGACGCCCTCCAGCGGGCTGGAGCGGGTCCTCGTCAAGTGGTTCAACCGCACCAAGGGCTTCGGCTTCCTGACGCGCGGCGAGGGCACCGAAGACATCTTCATCCATATGGAAACGTTGCGCCGTTTCGGCCTGACGGAGCTTCGCCCGGGGCAGGTTGTGCTGGTACGCTTCGGCGATGGGGACAAGGGCCTCATGGCCGCCGAAATCCACCCCGACATGCCGCTGCCCGGCAACAGAGCGCACTGATGCGGCTTTTCGCGCGGGATTTCGGTATCGCGCGCCTGGCAGGAGCCTTTCTGGCGCTTTTTCTATGTTTGTCTGGCAGCGCCCTTGCGGATGAAAAATTCGACACGCAGCCGCTGACCATCGTCACCAAGGGCGGCAAGAGCCATGCCTTCACGGTGGAGCTTGCCGTGACGCCGCGCCAGCGCGAGCAGGGCCTGATGAACCGTCGGGCGATGGCCGACGACAAGGGCATGCTTTTCGCTTTCGGCGAGACGCGACAGGTCTTCATGTGGATGAAGAACACCTATATTCCTCTCGACATGCTGTTCATCGCCAAGGACGGCAAGGTGCGCGCGATCAAGGAGAGCGCCGAGCCGCTTTCCGAGGCGATCATCGATTCGCAAGGGCCGGTCGACTATGTGCTTGAGCTGAACGGCGGCACGGTGAAGCGCCTCGGCATCCGTGCGGGCAACCGCGTGCAGAACGAATTGATGGATAAGCTGCGCAAGGCGCAGTAACGCGATCAAAACCTTTCAAAGGTCAGGGAAAACCTGCCATTTGCTGTTGCGGCGACGGGCGGATGCGTGTATCTCCCCATCGCCGGGACGGACGGAGTGTAGCGCAGTCTGGTAGCGCATCTGGTTTGGGACCAGAGGGTCGGGAGTTCGAATCTCTCCACTCCGACCATCGAACCACTTGAAAAGGTTCGATAAAACGGCAAGACACAGTCGCTTCCCAAAATTACCGCCACCGAAACCGCCACCGATACGGTTTGCGCCACCTCGGAATCGGTGGCGCTCGACGGTTGCGCTACGGTCACGTATCCGGGACATTGCCGAGATGACCGACGAAGAGCGCCAGATCAGAGCCACGGAAGCCCGCGAGCGATTCAAGACAGCGACGTCCGTGATCGCGGCCGAGGGCCGTTTTCCTGAAGCCACGGTATGACCGAGATCGAGCTTCTGGAATACGCGACGCGGCTCCAGAAGGACGCCCGGAAAAAGTAGCTGGCGCTCTATCCAGCTGAGCTACATCAGCGCGTTGGGCGGCTCGAGAGGATCGTCAAACCGCCGACATACATCAGCGGGTAATCCCGGTTCCAGGTAGTGCGCGACTACCGAGGCCACCATGCACGAGCCGCCTCTGGCCCCGCCCGCAGGCGGATAGACGTTAGGGCCGAAGCCCGCTGCGACCGCAGCCGCTCTGTGATGGCAGGAAGGATTCGAACCGACTACCTGCGGCACATCTGGCCGTTGGCTGCTCTACCGTTGAGCTACGGCCATCACACGATTATCCTGACAGACAGCGAAGCATCGTGAAATAGCCGGCGGCGAGCTGGCGTGGGGGACACATGTGGCCGTTCGGCAAGAAGAAGTCAGCAGCGGCTCCGACGCCGGAACCGAAACCTGCCGACCCGATCCCGACGGCGGCCGACATCAAGCGTCAGGCGGTTCGGGAGGCGATATCGGCGCTCGGTCTCATCAAAGCCGAGGCCGAAGACACGATTGTCGGGTTCCTAGCCGACGAAATGGAAATCCACCCGCGCCAGACGCTCACCGAATACCGAAGAGGCGAGCAGCTCTCGAAAGACGAAAAGAAAGCTATCGGCGTGCGGTCGAACGCATTTCTCTCTCGCCAGGCTTTCCACGATCTGACGGAGGCAGGCCTCGAATGTCCGCTCAAGGCACATGAGACGGTGCTGCTGCGCGCCACGTTCACGTTCCAGCGATATCAGACAATCCAGTCGACGAAGGCGGCGGGTCTCGTCGGTGACAAGGTCTTCAAGGGGATGAAATACGACGTCCTGAACATGCACTGCGCCATCTGCGGTCCGATGGATGGGAAGACGATCCCTATCGATGAGGCGACGATCTTTCCATTCCCGGGATGCACATGCGACACCGCGAATTGGGGATACCGCGCCGATGTCGATTTCCTGGCTAGATGGAACGACTGAATCACAGCGAGTATGTGGAAATCTGGGTATAGCGTGGGTTGAGACTCGTGAACAAAAGCGAAACCTGATAAGTAGAGCAATCGTCAACAACCGAGTGATTCGCCATTGTCGAAGCTTTCTGCGAACTACGTACAGGTTCCTGAAACAGCGAAGATCAACAAACCCATTTTTGATACCTGTCCCAGTGATGAGGTTACTGAAGAAGTTAAAGCCTTCATCGAAGCCGGACATGATCCGTGGATGTGGCACGGCCACAGCCACACTCCGCCGCCGAAGAGCGGAACCCCCCCGAACTATGTCGGCCGATTTTACCTTCGCAAAGGACAGGTGGAATCCAAGAACTGGGCTCCGTGCCCTTGCTGTTCTCCAGATCACCGCAAGTTCGGACGTGACGGAGGACTTATCGCTTACTTCCCGGACGAGAAAGCAATCAGGCTCATCGGACCAGACTGCTTCGGCTCCCTCAACCAAGAAGGACACGAAAACGCCATTGCTGACCTCAGGCGACGCGAGAGGGAAAAAAGCGAACTCGAGTATATCCTTCGGTGTGCGGACAAGCTGGGGCAGTGGCGGTCGGCGACAGACGAAATGCTGAAGGTCGCGAAGCAAGCGGACACATTCTTCCCTGGTATCCAGAACCGCATCGAGGTGTCGTTGCAGGTCAAGCTCTGGCGCAATATCCGGGACGGCATGTTGCGCGTGACGGAAAAGTTCAAGACGGTCAAAGTTGGAGCCGACGGAGAGCCGGAAGAGGTGACAGAACGCATTGACACCGTTCTTTTCCAGCTCGAGGGATACAAGGCGCTGAATCCTGATCGCAAGGCGCTTAGCCCGATCCTTGAGAAGCTCGCGGACGACCTCCGCAAGGTCGGCCATGTCAACGAGTCCATTGTGCAGCAGATGCCTCCTATGGAGCGCACGGCTGTCGCTAAGGAACTCCGGCGCATCTTGGTGTCAATGCAAAGCGTCCACGATGCGCTGGCGCACGAGCTGCGGTTCCTGGGTCAGGTGAACGTCAACCGGTTCAGACAGTGGGCAGCAGACGAACGCTCGCCCGTCGAATTCGAGTTCGAGCGCAAAGGCGGCACGATCTCCATCCGCGGCCACAAGGAGTTCAACGGGCTCCCGATCCCTGAAGAGTTGCGGACGTCACACTTGCCGTCGATTGATGCGCCGACGATAGACGGCCGACGCCACTAGGCGTCGGCTACTTTGTCAGTCTCTCGCGGCACGCTCGGCTTGGTTGGCGTGATAGCCGCACAGGCCAGGGTGGTCTGGATTATAGTCGTGGATGTTGATGCCTTCGCCGCAGACGAGGCAGTCTCCTGGAGCTGCGGCGTCGCACGCCACGCACTCGCCTGCATCAACGATGTAAGTGTTCCTGCCGCACTCGTAACAGGAGGCAAGCGGGGGCTCCCCACCATCGGTCATCGCGATGTAAAAGAGGGCCGCGGCTTCCTCGTCCAATGCCGCCTCCATGCAGTCTCCGCTATCGAATTGATCGTCACCGCATGAACGGCAGGCGAACTCTATTTCGCATGGCTTGGTATTGTCAGGGTCCTGCTGCCTGATCAGGCCTGATCCGCAACCGGGACAGGCCAGGTGCTTGATCGGGAACTCCACCTCTGTAGATGGCCACTCCAGCTTAGAGAAGGTCTCTTCGCATTCACGGGCGATCTCTGCCTGAATCTCCGCGTTGTCGAGTAGAACCTTCCAGCACTCTGTTCGGAACTCATGCTCCGGAACTGTCTGCAACTGGTCGCGCATGATCGTGTTGATAAGTGGCATTGCGTTCGCGAGGACCCCTTTTACGGCCGAGGCGGGCGTTGAAAGGTAGTAGTGTTCGATCGTGTTCCTATGTCTGCTCAACTCGTCCAGCTTTGCCCAGTCGAGCGTGAGGCCCAATAGCTTATAGCGCGACTTAATATCTTGGACCTCAACGGTTTTATTCTTATTCGGCTGCCATTCAATTTTTCCGCTAGGAAGCTTTCTCGGCTCGACCTTTGTGTAGATTAGGGAGCCGTCGGTATCCATGGAATGACGCCATAACACAGCTTTACAGAGTAGAAGGACGCCTGCGTAGACGTTACGGACGGCGGATAGCGCACGTCGTTCGTCATTCGACTGGAAGTCTTCGACGCCAATCTCGATTGAGTCGATGGCATTGCGGAGAAGCTTATCCAAAGAGATACCTCAGGGGAGTTCGGGAAGAAGGTTACGAGCGGCCCAACCGAATTGATCCAGCGCGATCAAGCCAATGGAAGCCGAATCCCTGGGGATATGGAAGACGCGTCGCGAGATCGGCGATGAAGACCCGATAGGTCGCAACCGCCGAGCGAAACTCGGAGGCGCTGCCGATCTCCCTGTTGTTGAAGGCGTGTATTGCATTGCGCCGAGCCTGGATAAGGCCAACGAAAGTGAGGTCATCTGCCGGAAAGATTTCTCTTCTGCTCATCAGTTGCCTGATTTTTTCGAACTGGATGCTACTCGGCGGATAAGGTTGGCCCTGATTGGCACCCTTCTGCTCGATGGCATTGATAGCTTCGAGGTCCTCCCTCGAATTCCTGTAATCCGTGATGTAGACGCCGAGGAATAGCCGAAGCGAGCTTTCGAGTATGCTGCCAAGGTTAGCCCATGCTAGGATGAGGTCGCCATCGGGCAATTCTACTGGCTCCGCCCAACGGCTAAGGGAGCGGGCAAGAGAGGGCGTCCAGTCTAGGCGGGCAGACGCAAGGAGCGCGGCTCCGTCATCAGGTGCCCATCCGTGAGAATTGCTCCAGAAATCGGCCAAGCCAGCTTGGACCGCTACGATATCGTCAACGTCGGTCTCGTATGACATTCTAACCTTTTGCAGTGTTGAATGGCGTCGACCGCCACGGATACGCTTTGAATGGATTCCGGATCGTCTTACCTGGAACCTGTGGCTCGCGATCATCCTCGTACTGCGAGATATCGGCGGTCTGATCCTCGAGAATGCGGGCATCTTTCAGCTTACCGCGAAGTCCCGTCGTCAGGATGCGATATCCCTCCGGGTTGAACGGCTTCGCATACTTCGAATCCGGCCCCTTGGTCTTGAATTTTTTCTTCCGCTTCGGCTTCGCAGGCTTCGGTTTCTTCACGGCAGTCCTCCCGCAATGCGCGAACGTAGCACGGTTGACTCACGGCAAAAACAAGAACTAAACATGAACAAATGAAACACCGAAAAGGCATCGATTTGACCGGTGGACGGAAGGACTGCGGGCAGCCGACCTACGTCGGCGAGGCCATGGACGTGATGGCCGACGTCACACGTATGATGCAATGGGAATGCATCGGCGGCCGCTGCGCCAAGTGCGAGCGAGAGGCCTGGCTGGATCGCTGGGAACTCCAGCGCGGGCGCTCGAGTATCATTCTATCCGAGGTCGCCACCCGCCTTCGCTGTCGTGCCTGCGGAAACACAGCGGGCAACAAAGTCATCCTGGGCCGACTACCGCGTGACTAACCACGCGAGCAGGCTAATCGGAAAGACGACCGTCAACACCGCAAGCACGTACGCGGTCTTAACGGGGGCCTCCCGCTCGCGCTTTTCATCTAGCTCCGCGAGCATCTCTCGAACAGTTGCAGGCTCGTGAGCATAGGTCCGCATGATATGATGACGGCGGACCCCGTCGCTGTCCTGTAGACCGGATAGCCAAAGCTGAACGAGCAAAGGGCGTCTCATGATATCTCCTTCCACAACGATGCCGTAGCACCCTTAAATGAGCTCCGTTAACTCTTCGATCGCCAAAATCACTGGTGTCGACTTGCCGGAGTCCTTGGAGCCCGGCACAACACCCTCCGACAACGACGACGGAGGCAGGCATATGGCGAATTTTGGCTCTCCCGCTCACACCGTGGCGATGGGTAACGCGGCCGGGATGATGGTGATCGCTGGCGGCGCGATGTGCCTTGCGCGCGGCGTATCTGACGCTCTGGATGCCGTGGCTGAGGCTCGCTATCAGCGCCGCTATCATGACGCGCTCTATGCAGCATCTACGCATGCCCGTGAAATCGAGAACGTCGCCCGTGTTGCTGTCGAACTGATTGCGGAACTCGAGGCGGAGGTCGCTGGTCTTCGAACGGCATGCGCTCAGCGCCAAGCGGTCATCAACGGTTTGGTAGGGCGCGCATGAGCGACGTCACGGATCGCGAATGGCAGTGGCTTCGTCGGGAGTTTGGAGACCTCGCATACGAGCATCCCGAGTGCCACGCTCAATGGCTCAAGTTGATGCCTCGACCTCGTCTCGTCGTAGACAATACAAAGCAAAAGGCCGCCAACTGAAGCGGCCTTTATCGTTAGAGGCTCATCGCTCTCAATGGAACGAAAGGCTCGGCATCCTTCTCCGCATTCGCGCGCACTTTCCAGAGTACGTGGTCGCGGGGCGACATCGTAGGCACGCCGTCGTTCGCGGCGACAAGCTTGATTTGGTCACTTGGAATGCCTTCGAGGAACCTCTTCAGCTGGCTCGCGCCGCCTCTTGCCAGCGCTCGCAGAGCGGCGTCATTCATCGTCAGTAGCCGTGCCTGAATTCGAGGATCGAGGTTGGTGGGTAGCTTCATAGTCGCTCGAATGTCGGGGTGCGCGCGGCAGTACTCGAGGATAGATTCCATGATGTTCCGGTCGAATTTCGTCGCCTGTGATGTCGCGGCCTCGCGAGCATTCTTCAGGACATCGACGTAATCAGACGCTGGAATATCGGGTGTGTAAGACGGTGCCTCGCGACCGCCGCTGAAAAGCGTCCGGAGCGGCATCGACACGATGTCGTCGAACCACTTTCCGATGGTCGGTATCGATCCAATGATCTTGCTCGCAGCGGCGGCGAGTGCGGCGGATATTGTTTTCAGCATTGTGGTCTCCCTATGTGCCTACAGGGATGCTGTACTAAGTTATTGCAAAAACAAATCCCGTCGGCATGTCGTATATATCGATGTATAGATCGAACAATATTTTTGAAGTGCCGCAAAATTAGTGAACACTGTGGCTTCGAAACACATCAATGCTTAACGGTTTCGCAGGGATGTCGTTCAGGAGATGGACAGGGGAGCCTAAGTGGCAACTTTTCTACGTCGGCAGCAAAAAGAAAGGCCCGAGTTAAACCCCCGGGCCTAGTCGATGGACATTTTCAGCTTACGCGGCGTGGACTGGGGAGACCAAGAACCTCGTCTGCTATAATCATGATGCGGTCGGCACATGCGCGCATCAAGACCGCCGGCGGAAATTATGGCTTCCAGCATCCACGCTCTTCATCTCAGGCGTTATGGGTCACGACGTCTCGTTTCGCTTTCGCGGACATCGTCAAGACCTCAGCCCTCGTGGGACGGATCAGGTTGCCGACAGCACCGTCGGTACCGACGGACGCCTGGAGCTATTTCCCACCACGGGAGACGCTTGAGTTCACCGCACCGTCGAAGGTCGCGTAATCCACGCCCGCAGGGAGGTCGTCATAGCTGACCTTCTCGGCCTACAGCGTCATGTGAATCGTCGAGACCTCATCTTCGGAGATAGGCTTGACGAATCGGATCGGAAGTCCACTGCGCTTCCGGAAGGTCTCGTACACCGACTGGGTGATGCCGAAGTTGGTCGCGTCACCGGGGTACTTCGGGTGGTTGACGTGACCGCCTTCATCGCGGCGGTGGTGCTTCATGGCGGACGGATAGGTCGATGCGACCATTGCGAGGTACTCACTGGAATACCTCGATTGTCAGGGCTGGACGGCGCTTGAGACCCAACGGAAAGGAAAAAGGTGGCGCAAAGGCCACCTTCTGAACCGTGATCCGGCTTCGTCCATAATATCCTCAGATTCCCAGAGCTTCAGCTCTGGCAACGAGGCGCGTCATCAGACCGTCGAAAACCTTCATCTCGGTGCAGTCTGTCGCAAGGACTTTCTTGCATTCGTCGATCAGGACGCTATCGGACGGGAGTACGATCCTACGCTCGAACGGATGAGCCGCCAGCGACGAGACCCGACGTTCGAAGGTCTGAAGCACATCGCGCAGCGGCTTCTGGAATGCCACGATCCGAGGCCTGTCGAAGTGCTTCTGGAATGCCGATTCCATTTGCTCAGTCGGGCTGAAAGTCGTGACGTTGCCAGTGTTTGGCCAGATTGCCTTTCGCGTGATCGAGAACGATGCCCGGTTGTCGATCCACCATTTCGTGTCGCGGAACTGGAACTGCTTCAGGACTTTCTCAGCCGTTTCCGACGTCAGTTTCGCGATTACCCCTGCACGAAGTTCCTCGGCCCATTTCTTCTGTTTGCCGGACCCGCCCTGCAACGCCTTACCGCCGAGCATCTTGGCGGCCTTACGGGCATCGGCTGCCATCTCGGTCGCGGCACGCTGCTCTGCCTTTTCCAGGGCGTCGGTATCTGAAATGAAGGCTATGCCAGTTTCTTCGTCGTACCATACGCCATTGCGCTTGACTGATATGTCGGCGTTTTCGTACCAAGTATTAAATTCCATTTTCGTCTCCCCGGACATCTTATATAATTATACTATTGCCTTAGGTGGCGAGGTGCACAAGATAATTCCGGAAAGTATGAAATTAATTTTTGCAGGTATTATATTTTGAAGATTTTTTGGCAGTACTTTTATTCACCAGACATACGTGGAAAAACGCGTGTCCTTTCAAGAGATTCTGAAAATGAAATTGGGCCGTCTTGCGTAATTTGGACATTTCTTGGACATCACGACATCTGAGGAACGTTATTGCCCTCACGAATATATCATCGATGTGAAAGTATAGCGTTGCAATAGGGCTGCACTCCCGGGAGAGCTAACCCGCGGTTGTTTATGAAAAGACCCCGGAGTTGCCTCCGGGGTCCTGTGTCGGAACCTCGATCTAGCGATTGGCGGTGTACGCCATTGCCTTCAACAGCATCGGCAAAACAAACTTGCGCTCTGCTTCCTGTACCAACTTGAACGCGGCCAGTTCGGAGTTGGCTAGTGCTGCCTGCGCTTCGCGCAGAACCACCATGGTCAGCCCCATCGACTTCTGCATTTCTTCAGCGAAAGGATCGCAGAAGAAAATGTCGAGCAGATCGTGATAGTCGAGACCATCGTCCGGATCGATCTCCATATACGTGTGCGGATTTTTTGCGAAATACTTCGCAAGTTTCGCACGCGGTCCAGCGACGATTTCATCGGCCGTGAAAACAACGACGGGGTCATTGATTTTCAAGACAGGCGACGCCGTGCCAGAAAGGAGTTCATCCTTGAACTTGGCAATCGCGGTGAAGGCCGCCGCGATGTCATGTTCAGGGATGCGGTAGGTAGTCGGCTTGGCCATGCCAAGTTCTCCAGCCCGGATCGGTGCGAAAACCGGGACATAAGCTTACAGGGTCGCACCTATAAGCTTTGAGAGATGATCAGCCACACAAGACTCCTCAGTTAGTTTCGACCTCTTTTACATACGAAGTATCTGGAAATGTTATGTAAACGGATGTGGTAAACTGTCCGGCAATGCGTCTGTCAGCTATTTAATCATGCGGTCGAATCCACAGGTCCGCCAGCTAATCCCCGCGATCAGCGAGGGTTGAAATCATGGTATCGAGGAGAAGCGTTTTGCCAGCGAGCAGCCTGTGGTGAGCTCGGGATACGTCTCCGAGCTAAGTGCCGATAATGAATGTTATCGGTAGCCAGCTTGAAATTTATCCATGGGAGATATGCGAAGTTAACTTTAGTTAGCTTCCAGCGTGTGAAGGGAGATGTGCGCATACCGCTGTTCGTCAATCAATTTTGCGCCATGGTTTTGAAGCGTTTTCGGTTAGGCTCACGCAAACGTATAGATGCAGCCCATGGATGACTGGGGAACTGATACCCCGTCTGGTACTAGGTCGTGAATGAGGGTTGCCGAGCGTCTTTCGAGAAGTCAACATTCACGCCGAGGAAGATAAAGCCGGCGGCGGACAAGGGTGCGGCCCCGCGGGGCGTCGCCGCAAGCGGAAAGCTGGACAAGGCCGCCTTGGGGATGCTCCGCAAGGCAGTGGAAGCGTCGGCGGGTGATCATGGCCGAGCCTAGAGCCCACCTTGTGCAGCTCGGGCCTCACCTGTTGAAACAGGCAGCCGATTTCGATGCCAGACATTACGGCCTTCGCTTGGCTTAGCGATACGGCAGAGGCTTCCGGCATACTCGAGGGATGAGCGTGTAGGCGGACAGAGTAAGGTTGTGACCTTGAAGCTGAAGAACTGAGAACACGCGACCCATTCAGACTGGATTAGGCTGCGCCAACTCGGGAAATCATTAGACAGCCCGGAAGCAATCCGGCATCAAGATGCGGGTGCTTGAGGGGGAAAGAATTGTACGTACCGCCATGGACGATTTTCGCGGGTCTCGGGGCGCTTGATCGCCGCGAACTGTGCAATCTCATCGCAAGCTTCGAGGCCACAACGCTGTTGTCCATGTCGATGGACCGCGTCAGCGATACGTTGTCCCGCTTTCAGAAGAATGCCGAGTCGTCAGATGCCACGGCTTTCGCCCGCCGTCTAAAACTCGCTGCCGACGAATTGTTTGCGTCCAATATCTCAGACCGCGCGCTGAGGATTCGCCTTTGGGTTAGGATCGCGGAGGCTCTTGACCTCGACGCTTCCCTTCCACTGTCGTCGAGAAGGGCCAATTCGGTTGGCGCGGGCGTGGCATACAAGGCATCGTCGGTGATGTCCGTGCCTGTCCCCGAAGACAGCGAGAATGCATCGCGGACGGGCATCCAGAAAGCCTGGCAGACAGTGAAGACGCTACGCGGCCGTCCCCACCAGGATTTCGCGTCCTTGGTCGCCGATCAAGCGCAACTCGTCGCCAGGGCAGTGGCCGAGGCAGCGACATCCGGTGAGATTCCGGAAGAACTGGCAAGCGCGCTCGGCCAGCGCGTCCGTGACCATATTCGAAGCCTGCCACCAGAACTGCGGGATGACGCTATGCGGGACGCCCTGACGGCAGGAGATCGGGCAGCCTTTACCGTGCTCGCCACCGGAACCGCGGCGTTCTCCATCGGCATGGGCGTAAACCTGGCCGGGTTCAGCGCCTACATCCTCGCTGCCCAGGCGTCGGCGTTTATCCCTTTCATGAGCGGACCAGCCGTGGTTTCGACGCTCTTCATGCTCGCGAACCCGCTATTCAGTATCCCGGCCGTCATCGGCATCGGATACCTGGCAAACAACTACGTAAACGGCGGGCAGGCGGCCAAGCTCGCCGCTATCGTCTCGGTCCAGTTGTCCCTTCGCGGGCTGTCGGCAGAACGAGACGGTCTGGCGGTCGTACTGAACGATTTCCGAACCGCGGCCAGAGCCGACCTAGCGTCGGTATCCCCGTCCACTATGGCCGAAACCATGCTTCGCAACGCGGCCATCGCAAAGACAACGGGCGGACGTTTGCCAAATGCATTCGGCGATCTGAGGACCGGAGCGCTCGTCTCCGAGCGGCAAAGCGACCTGCTTGCGGGCGTATTCTCGAAGAGCCGCGGCGATGCGCTGGAAATGGCTGCTGTAACGGCTCTGTCTGCAGGTGACGTGCTCTACAACGCGGTGTCCATCGATCCGATAGTTCTCGCCGCGGCCGACTTCTCGCGATCGGAAGACCTCGGAGACATCTTTAAGTTCGGTGTGTTTGCCGAACGTGTCGGATCGATGAGCGAGGCAGCAGCGGCGGGCGTAGGCAATAATCTGCGCGGTTATGTTTCCGAACAGTTGGTGGCCGCCCGTCTTTCCGAAGCCGGCCACGTGGTCAGTTTTCCAGAGACTTCGAACAACGCGGGTTTTGATCTCCTCGTAGACGGTGTCCCGTTTCAGGTTAAATGCCTACAGGGCCTAGACGGCTTGCGAGCGCATTTCGCCAAATATCCCGACATGCCTGTGTACGCCAATGCCGAATTGGCGGAGGCGGTGATCAACAGCGGAGAAGAATGGACGAAACTCGTCTTCTATGTCGATGGATTTGATCGCGAGGTCGCCGACCTCGTCATGACCACCTCCCTCGGAGCCGCCGAGGCGTTGGGTGACCTGAACGTTCCGTTCTTCGCCATGGCAGTTTCCTCGGCGCGAAACCTCCACAGCGTCTGGCGTGGCCGCATGCCCCTGTCGGACCTGCCATTTACGGTCGTGATGGATGCCAGCGTCAAAGGTGGACTTTCGGCTATTGGCGCGCTGTCTGGCAAGGCTATCGGCCTGATGGCTTTTGGCCCGGCCGGGGCGCTGGTCCTGAGTGGTGTCGGTGGTGTAAGTGCACTGGTCGGCGCGGGCTGGACGAGAGAGCAGGCGACGCGACTGCTGTCTTCCGAATGGCTTGCCGACCTCGACGCATCCATCGAGCGGTTCCGTACCGCGCTTCTGGCGGCTGTTCAGGCCAAGATCGCGATGCTGGAGGCGAAGAAATCCGCCGTTCCCGGCACGCTTCCCGAGATCAACGACTGGATCGACGCGCGCTTCGCGGACGACATCGTGTCTCTCCGTGAAGTCACGTACGATATCGAGACGACAATTCCGACGCTCAGCCAGCCAGCGAAGGCACGAGCTTGCCTAGCTGCCATGGATGCGGCCAAGGTTCACCCCCTTGCCGTCGAGACAGAGTTGACGGGGCTTCTCGAGGTTCTCGGGTCGGAGCCTTCGAAAACTACGGCAGTGGGTAAAAAGGTATCGGAAGGTTGGTCGTCATTGAGATCGAAATTGCCCACTGGCTGGAATCTGTGATCGCGCGTACGAACCGCGACAACGAAGGGGAAAAGCTTGCGTTTATCGATTTCCACCAAGCTTGGCATCGTCATTGTGGCCAGCGCACTCGTATCATTCCTACCTTTGCCAGTGCGGGCGCAGGCGGTTGCTCCCGTATCATTGAGCGTAGACGGTTCCACGGCATGTATTGACGGCGAGATCACCCCGGCGGTTGCGGCCGATTTCGCGGCTCTCGCAGGTCGCACGGGTTTGAAGTCCGTCAGTTTGAACAGTCCCGGAGGACGGGTCTTTCCCGCTCTGGAGATAGCGCGGGCGATTAAAGCCGCCGGACTGAACACCATCGTGCCGTCGGGTAGCGAATGTCATTCGGCGTGTGCGTTCATATTCTTGGCTGGCCGTGAAAGGATCGCGCAGGGAAAGCTCGGGGTTCACCAGGTGTCCGGAGTTGATGACCCCTCCCTCACGCAAACCGCCATCGGCCGCATCTACGAGGACCTCGTTACGTTCAATGCGCCGAGCTATCTTGTCTCCCGAATGCTCCGCACGCCGCCCGGAGATATGTACGTCTTCACTCCCGAGGAACTGGAACGAAACTCGATCAATATCCGAGACGCTAGCAAGGCTCAGTCCGTCCCCCACTTGCTTCCCGTCGAGACGTGGTTGCGTCAGAGCTGGCTCGTCGGCGTCTTCGTGAATACGCACACAAGGCAGCCCTTTATCGCCCTCGAGAGCAACACCATGATGCCGTTGTTGCGTATCGCCCACTATCCGCAGCGATCACAGACGTTCGTCGAGATCATGGTGCCCGAGGGCAGTATTTCAGGGACCTCGACACAGCTTGAGTTGCGCTTCGCCCACGGAAATGATGACCCCTTCAGCCTGTTTGTAAATGCGGACATCGAAACAAACGCCTATGCGTTCGATTTCCCGACTGACCCGGTCGCGATCCAGAAATTTTGGGCAGCCTTCGCAACCGGAACACAGTTGACCGTGTTGAATAGCTTCGGTGTCGAGATCGGTCGCTACAGTCTTGCGGGTTCGCGCAGGGCGCTGGAGGATTTCTTCAAGGTAGCGCTGAGGTGAGAGGCCGATGAAGTCTCTGTCGTTTTCCTAGTCTTTGTCGGCGTGCCGCCAGTAGTGATCGATGATGTGCTGCCCGTTGTTCACGATACGCTGGCCGACTTCGGGATCGCCGCCCTTCAGCGTGTCAGGATCACCGCCACACAGGCGCACGAACAGAACCTGTTGGGTTGCGAACGTGAAGTAGTCGCGACTGGTCGGCTCGAACTCGAGGCCCGCTTTCGCGAAACCTTCCGCCACCTCGGCGGCTGCGTCGTCGATGGCGTTGAAGACCTTGTCGAGCATCGCGCGCTCGGCGGCCCCCTTGATTTCCAGGTATTTGCGCTGTTCCGGTGTCGGGATCGCACAGGTGTTCTCGGTCATGTTAGCACGCTACTTCCCACCCAGTTCGGACTCTGCGCGCCTCACGTCGAGCCACCGTCTCCTCGGCCAATTCTTCGGACTGCCGGCACCCCGGGTTTGAATGGCTCGACCCGCGCCATAATCGCCATGCTTTCCATCGGCGGATTTCGATCTAGCTGGTTTCCGTTTCACCCGGTTTTCACGTTATGTGGATCGCAAACCGAGCCCGTTTCGATTTCAACGCAACCGCCTGCCTGGGGCCGCTAAGCGGAACTGTTCCGACCGCCTTGTGCTTCCCAAATTCCTCGTCACGAAAGATCAGAGGCCGTCTCGTCAAATCCGACGTCCCAGTCTTTCTCCCGCTTCTTGCCAGGTGGCGTTCTGTTGACCGTCGCATCTTCCGATCCAGTTACGACGGTCGGCTTGGCACTCGCAACGCTATCGGCTTTTGGGTCCGCTTGTGACTGAGCGAACGCGCCCTTGTCAGGCTCCATCCTACCCATCGTCGTGGTTCTTGGTTTTAAAGGCATCCGAAGGGCGATTTCGCTCGGGCGACTTGTTGGTTTCACCGACTGCATCTTTCTCGATGTCCGGATCGTCCTTCGCAGGAAGGTACCCTCGCGGCCGAGTTTCTTCAGGCCCCTCCCATCTCGGTGATTGATCCGTCGTTCCGGGCGCGCCATCGCGCGGCTTATCCATACCCATGTCGAAGCTACCGTGTTTGACCTCCACCCATAACCCAACCTCTCCACCAATGTTCCCCGCCACGCTGGCCTTCCGTTCGGTAGCGCACCGAGTGCGAGCCAAGAAGTTCCCTTGGAACATTATGGGTGCGCCACGGTTGAGTGGGTTGGAGACACCCCTCGCGCGCCTCCAGACTCTGCACTCTGTCCCGGCCTTTGCAGGGGAGGAGCGCGATGTTGGGCTCTGACGCGGCGTCCGGTCGTAGACAACCAAAAGAAGGCGAGGAGACGAATATGAAGGCTTTGACCTGGCACGGCAGCGGCGACATCCGCTGCGAGGAAGTCGCGGACCCCATTATCCAGGACGACCGAGACGCGATTATCAAAGTGACAAGCTGTGCGATCTGCGGTTCCGACCTTCATCTTTACGGGGGCTTCGTCCCGGGAATGCACCATGGCGATGTCATGGGTCACGAGACGATGGGCGAAGTCGTTGAAGTCGGTCGTGGCAATTCGAAACTAAAGGTCGGCGACCGTGTCGTGGTACCGTTTACAATCTCCTGTGGCGAATGCCGCCAATGCCAATGGGGTCATTATTCTCTGTGCGAACGGTCTAATCCGAATGGGGCCGAACAGGCCAAGCAGATCGGATATCCAACGGCGGGTTTGTTCGGGTACTCCGAACTCTACGGCCGCTTTCCCGGTGGTCAGGCCCAGTATCTCCGTGTGCCCTATGCCGATGTCGGCCCGATCAAGGTGCCGGACGGTCTCAGCGACGAGCAGGTCCTCTTCCTTTCGGACATCTTCCCGACAGGGTACATGGCGGCGGAAAACTGCGATATCCAGCGCGGACAGACGGTCGCCGTTTTCGGCTGCGGCCCCGTCGGCCTTTTCGCGATCAAGTCCGCCTTCCTCCTTGGAGCCGAGCGCGTCATCGCGATCGACACCGTTCCCGAACGGCTCGACCTCGCCCGTCAGTCCGGCGCTGAGACACTCGATTACGCTGACGAGGACCTTCAACAACGCATCCTCGATATCACGGGCGGCAAGGGCCCAGATGCTGTCATCGAAGCGGTCGGCCTGGAAAGCCATGGTGCTGGCGGTATCATGGAGTCGCTGCAATCCACGCTGACCTCTACCGAGCGTCCCTACGCGCTTAGCCAGGCGATCATGGTATGCCGTCCCGGCGGAACGGTATCGTTACCCGGGGTGTTCATCGGCCCGGCTGTCCCGACGCCGCTTGGTGCTTTCGTCGGCAAGGGGCTTACCCTCAAGACCGGTCAAACGCACGTCCAGCGCTACCTGGAGCCGCTCATGAAGTTGATCGTCGAGGGAAAGATCGATCCCTCGTTCCTTATCACTCACAGGATCGGCCTCGAAGAAGGCCCGGAAGCTTACAAGACCTTCCGGGATAAGTCAGACGGCTGCGTGAAAGTGGTGATCCGGCCCAACGGTTGATCAAGCAGGTCGTTAATTAACGCATCGACAACATGGAGAACGGAATGACACTCGAAGGCAAGAAGATCGCGATCCTGATCGCACCGCGTGGGACGGAAGAGCCGGAATTTACAAGGCCTAAAAAGGCAGTGGAAGCCGCCGGAGCGTCGGTGACGGTGATCGGACTAAAGGAAGGTGAAGCCCGCACCAATAACAGCGACCTCGATCCCGGTGGCAGCTATACGGTCGATCGGCTGGTGAGCGAAGTTTCAGCCAGCGACTTCGATGGCCTGGTAATCCCCGGTGGCTGTGTTGGAGCAGACAAGCTCCGAGCCGACGCGGACACGGTGTCCCTCGTCAAATCCTTCTTTGAGCAGGCAAAGCCCGTCGGCGTGATCTGTCATGGACCTTGGTTGCTGGTGGAAGCCGATGTTCTCCAAGGCCGGACGGTGACGTCCTATCCCACCGTCCGCAAGGATATCGAGAATGCGGGCGGCACATGGGTAGACGAGGAAGTCGTCTGTGATCAGGGGCTCGTCACAAGCCGCAATCCTGACGATCTCCCGGCATTCTGCGCGAAGATCGTCGAAGAATTCGGGGAAGGAATGCATCCAGAGCAGGCACGGAGCGCTTGAGAGCTGATGCGTGACTTAACGTCCATCCACACGAGAGGAGTTTGAACGATGGGAGACAGAGAACAGCAGCGTCGCGAACGCGCCTATAAAATCTGGGAAGACGAAGGGCGTCCGGAGGGCGCGCATGAGGAGCACTGGCGGCGCGCCGAGGAACAGGGCGAGCTAAGTGAGCAGCAGTCCGAAGACGTCACGAAGGTGAACCAGAAAGCGGACAACGTGTTCAAGAAGGACGGTAAGACCGCTCAGAGCGCGTCCGACATCAGGCCGCCATCAACTATCAGCCCGGATTGAAGGGGACGCGAACGTGAACACGAATTTGAAAAAGGGCGATCGGGTCACTTGGGAAACAAGCCAGGGCCGGACGGAAGGTAAGGTCGTGAAAAAGCAGACCTTGGATACCGAAATCAAGGGTCATAAGGTTAAAGCGTCAAAGGCTGATCCACAGATCATCGTCGAGAGTTCCAAGTCGGGCAAAAGGGGTGCACATCGGCCTGAAGCCCTCGACAGAACATAGCTCGTAGTTGTTCACGGCGCGCAGGGTCATCGGATGTGGACGGGCTAAGAGATCGCCACGCGATCATGTCAATGTCGCGTATCCATGATCGGCTCGTCATCGTCGAAGTTGCCATTGCTTGCGGCATCGTATGCGTTGGCACTTCGCCCGCCTCCGCGCGTGCCGAATGCCGTAAGCTGTACCAACATCGTCCGGGCGCGATCAACGACGCTTTCGGCATCGAGCTCCTGAGCGGCGGCCACGGTCACGCATACCTCGTCACCATCGTCGCTGATAAAACGAACTGTCCACCTGTCGATGGCGTCTCTGGAAACGGTGGTGTCGGTCAGGTGCATATCAGCCTGCCTTCCTGCTCTTCTTGAGGTCCGCGGCGAGCGATTTCCGCAGGGCGTCCATGATGTTGACGACGTTCGAGGCGGGTTCAGGATCGCTTTTCCGAGCCTTGGTTTTCGTGGGCTTTTTCAAGGCCTTCTTCTTCTCCGCGATGAGTTTGAGAAGGCTCTCCTGTATGGGGTCGCCCACCATATCCGGTGTCCAGCGCTCCATCTTCTGCTTGATCAGCTTCTGGACCAAAGGCACCAGGTCGGGATCGGCCTCGTCGTCGATGCCGTCGAAGTAGTTCTCTTCAGGACGAACTTCGTCGCCGAACCTGAGCGACCAGAGCACGATCCCGTCATCGCGCGGTTCGAGGATCACGGCACGTTCGCGACGGCCGATGACGAGCTTCGACACTCCGACGACCTTGTCGGACTTCATCGCGTCCCTGATAACTGCAAACGCTTCGTTCCCGACCGCGTCGTCCGGCATCAGGTAGTGGGGCTTTTCGAGATAGACCCACTCGATACTGTCGGCGGGAACGAATTTATCGATATCTATGGTTTTCACGGTATCGAGAGCGACCGAGTCCAGATCGTCTTCGGTTAGGATGACGTAGTCATTCTCGCCGCGGGCATATCCCTTCGCTTCGTTCTCGTCCTTGACCATCTTGCCAGTGACGGAGTCGACATACTGGGAGACAACCCGGTTGCCCGTCTCCTTGTTAAGCGTGTGAAAGCGGACCTTCTCTGACTCTGACGTGGCCGGGGTCATGTTGACCGGGCAGGTGACAAGAGAAAGCTTGAGGTAGCCTTTCCAGTAGGGGCGGGGCATCGCTCAACCTCCTACGCCGACTTGCGCTGCGGGGCGGCCTTCGAAGAGGCGGTCTTCGTGGCCGCCCCGCGCGCCGCACGCTGCCTGCCAGCACCTTTGTTGGCATTGGCGGCGATGCGTTTCGGCTTGTCGTCCGACTTGGCGGAAATGCCCGCGCTTTCGCGTAGCGCGGCCAGAAGGTCGGACGGCTTGGATACCTCCACCCTCTTTCTTTTCGGCGGGGCCTTTCCTTCGATCTTCGCTTTGACGAGCTCCTCGAGTGCGTTCTCGTATCGATCGTCGAAAGCCGCGGGATCGAACTCACCTTTCTTAGTGGAGATGATGTGTTTTGCCAGATCGAGCATCTCGCCCTCGATCTTGATCTTGGGCATGTCTTCGAAGGCTTTCTTCGACGAGCGCACCTCGTAGTCGTAGTTCAGGGTGGTCGCGATCAAACCCTTGCCGTGCGCCCTAATCAGGACCGTGCGCACGCGGCGGAACAAAACCGTGCGGGCGATGGCAGCTACCTTGGATTTCCGCATACCGTCCCTGAGCGCCGCGAAGGCGTCGGAACCCATTCGGTCCGGAGCAAGGTAATAGGGCTTGTCGAAGTAGACATCGTCGACGTCGGCGCAGGGGATGAAAGCATCGACCTCGAGCGTCTTGTTGCTCTCCGGGATCGTCGCGGCCACCTCCTCGGGGTCGATCATGATGTACTGGCCGTTCTCGATCTCGAAGCCTTTTGCCTGCGCTTCTTTCGGGACTGGCTCTTCGGTTTCGCTATCTATGAAAACGCGGTTGACCCGGTTCCCGGTGGCCTTGTTGATGGTGTTAAAAGTCAACCTGTCCGACGTCGAGGCCGCCGTGTAGAGCGCGACCCCGAAGGAAACCTCGCCGAATTTCACGAACCCTTTCCACTGCGCTCTCTGCCCTGCCATGACGCAAAACTCCGACTCGACTGATTCGCGACTCAATCGTTACGGGGCCGATTCGTTCCGACTCGAAACGATTCTGTTTTCAGTGGTTTAGGGACACAGGGGCACCTCTGCCTCAACGGGTGTCAGGCCTGAGTTCCTGCTCGGCACTGGTTGATTGACAGCCGCTGGCAAACGCCGCCCCCACGGTATCCGCGCGGAAAGCTAAGTTACAACGGCTGGAACACGATGCGGATTTCAAGGTTCATTATCCATCCCAACGATGGAGGCCTCTAGTGAACATTGACGATTTCGCCGAACAACGCCCGCTCTTCGTGCTGGAGAATTTCTTCTCGGGTTCGCTGCGGGGGTGGGGGATCACGCTCAGTCGCATGGGCAGCCTTCAGAACCGTTTCACGATCGAGGCCGAAGGCCGATACGAGGCGTCTGCCAATACTCTGTCGCTCAAGGAGACATACGCGTTCGAAGATGGCCACCGCGACATCCTCACGTGGACCATCATCAACCGCGGGGACGGCAATTATGAAGGGCGCGAGACGCTGATCAACGGAACCGCCCAAGGCAGGCAAAGCGGCAACGCGTTTCAGTGGAAATATCATCGAGAGGTGCCCGATGCCAACGGTTCGAAGACGAAGTTCGGCTTCAACGATTGGTTCTTTCTCCACGACGAGAACCACATGACGGCCCATGCTTCGTTGACCAAGCTTGGCATCGAGTTTGCAACGATCCAGGCCTTCTACGAACGGCACTGAGCTGCGAGCCTCCGATCGGCCTGACGCGGGAACTTATCGCGGCCGCCTCGGTTTGCGTCCTGCCATTCCAAAACGAGGAGTATTCAATGGTTACCATGGTCGGAAACGAATCCACGATCGACAAGCTTGTCACGAACCTCATCTATCTCGAACACGACGCCATCGCCGCGTACGAATCCGTGATCGAGCGTCTCGACGACAAACAGCTCAGCGCGCATGTCTCCACCTTCCGTGACGACCACCTCCAGCATCTTCAGGTTCTCAACGAAATGGCACGCGAAATCGGCACGGACGCGCCGACCGAGGGCGACATGAAGCAGATGCTGACCACGGGCAAGATCGCGCTGGCGGACCTGTTCGGGGACTCGGCGATCCTGAAAGCGATGAAGACGAACGAAGACGATACTGTCACGGCATACGAGCGGGCCTCCCGGCACGAGGATGCCATCCCGCAGTCGAAGGCCTTCTTCCTGAAGGCATTGCACGACGAGCAGCGTCATCGCGAGTGGTTCGAGACGACGGCGAAAGCGTTGTGATCTTGAAATCGAGCAATCGAGTTCTCATCTAGGGCTCACACCCCGATTGATAACCACCTGCTGTGACGATGCCGTCGCGCGTTCGTGGCTGTCCGGGTCCGAAGGGCGCTCCCCTTGATCGGGTCGAGCGCCCTTCGCGTGTCCAGGCGAATGACAGACCTGCCGCCAGTTGCGGCCTCTTTCAGGGATATCAAGTTGAAGTCGAGATCACGGAATTTCCTAAAATCCGCCATCGCACTTGTGATGGCCATGACATCGCTGTCCCATCCTATGAAAGCCGTGGCATCGGAACGCACTGATGTTGCCGCTGGCCGCCGTGTTCAGGGAAGTAATGCCGAAGTCAATGGTGCAGCGTCGGAGTCCCGGCAAGCCCGCCGTCTGGTGATATTCTTCCACGGTATACGCGGGCGCGGCTCCGTTATGGCTGCGATCGGAGAGTCATGGAAAGCAACGTTACGCGAGACGGAATTCGTGTCTCCCGACGCTCCGTTCGCCCATCGGTCCGGCGGACGGCAATGGTTCACTGTCGATAACCAGGTCCTCCGTCCGGATCGCATCAAAGCCGCGCGTCGTGCTTTCGACGAGCTGGTCGGTGACATCATCCAGCGTGAAGGGTTTCAGAACGACCTGCAGAACGTCGCGTTTGTCGGCGTTTCGCAGGGGGCGATCATGGCACTCGACGCCGTCACCTCGGGACGGTGGAAAGTCGGCGCGCTCGTAAGCTTCGCTGGCCTCATGCCGTTGCCCCCAACATCGATGTCATCCGACACATCGGTCTTGCTAATACATGGGGGAGCCGACGGGACTATACCATCGACGGCATCCGTGGCGGCAAGCGGACAGCTTAAATCCGCTGGCTACGATGTCACGCTCAAAATCTTCCCGAACGTCGGCCATACGATCTCGTCGGAGCAGGCGCGGGAAGCGGCCAGCTTTCTGAAGAATCGGCTTTACGGCTAACCAACTGGCACACCGAGCGGCCGATGTCCAACCAGGAGAGCTGGCGGGTCCCGTTTCTGATCACCGCCCATTGGCAGCTTCAAGTCATCACCTTTGGATTTATCAGGATTTCCAGCGCAGGTTGACGATGGGGTAGGGGCGACCCGCATCGTCAAGACTGGAACGCCCAGTCGTCTTGAAACCTTTGGACTCGTAGAATTTGCAGGCCTGCGGGTTCTGTTCGTTGACGTCGACCGTGACGTTGTCTCTCTCCGCCCTGAAATCTTCGAGAAGCATGCTTCCGATCCCCGTTCCGCGGCTGTCTGCGTGGACAAAGAGAGCATCTATATGGTCGCCCGTTGCAGCAAGAAATCCATGCGCGATGTCGCTATCGTCCACAGCAACGGTAAGCTCAGCGTTTGGAAGGAACTTGTCACGTACCAAGTCAGCGATCGCCGCCCTGTCCTCGTCCGAAAGGAAGTCGTGGGTTGCCTCGACTGCTGTTTGCCAAATCTCGAAGTTGCGTTGGAGATCGGCGACGCGTGATGCCCGGGTGATGTAGGTTGCCATTGAGAAGGTATCCGATGTTCGCCGTCGATTACCCAAACCCGACACGCGCGGTCAAGCGGGGTGTGATGGCCCTATTTTACGAGAGCCGTCACCCGCGCCTGGCATTTGTCGCCGTCTTCGGCGCACATTTTATCGCAAGCGCCGACAAGGCAACGGCGCAGGCGTGACAACGTGATACTCGCACGATAGCGCTTCACGACGTCTTTCCGGTCCAGCTCGCCGTACATACGGCAACACTTGCATTCGACCGCGATAACCGGACCCTTGAGGGTCCTGAGCGTTGAATTAGCCTGCACGCATATGCCCGCCGCTGAGGAAACTGCAGTCTACTTTGGTCCGGTGTCGTGCGTTTGCGGCGAGCGGCGCAGTGGCGGGGTCACTGGCGACCACTTTATCTTGATCCGTCGTCCGAGCGGCTTCCATCCGCCTGCGTCGAGAGCTTCGCCCAGCGATCCCGAATAGGCGTTCAAGTCCTTTCCCGATGGTATAGAGCGCGTCATGGTCGGTGAGCCTCGGCAGATTGAGGTGGAAAATGAACTTCCTCGGCATTTTTGACAAGGCTGCATCTCGCCGTCGGAAAAAATCTTCAATAACGCCGGTCACTTAGCGCTTCTCCTTAGAGTCCTGATTCATCTAGGCTTTCGACGAAGATGGCCCTCTGTTTGCCTGGGATCGTCCGATTCAGCCGGCTTGACTCTGCTTTTAGATGGGAACAGAAGAAGAACGTCAACCATTTTTCAGGATATGAAGTCCTGTCCAACGCGAACCGAAGGAGGTCCGTGATCGATGTCGCACGCCCGGACTTCACGGCTAATCGATGATCTACGCGAACGCATCGCCCACCTTGAGGGCGGCTCGACGCGCAAGGCCGCCGTGTTGCCCTTCGGCGTTCCGGATATCGATGATCGCCTGCCGGGCGGAGGCCTGGTCTGCGGAGCGATCCACGAAGTCGCTGGCGGCGGTTCCGGTACTGTCGATGGCGCGGCCGCCGCCCTGTTCGCCGCGGGAATAGCCGCGAGGTCAAAAGGAAAGGTCCTCTGGTGCCTGACGCGTCCCGATCTCTTTGCTCCGTCCGTCTCGCAGGCGGGTTTGCATCCAGATCGCGTTGTTTACTGCGAAGGCGACAAGGACGAGGATGTCCTGGCGTCAATGGAAGAAGGGCTGTCGTTCGGCGGCTTCGCGGCCGTCGTCGGGGAGCTGGTTCGCCTGCCTATGACAGCTTCCCGACGTCTTCATCTGGCGGCCGAGAAGACGGGGACGATGGGTCTTGTCGTCAGAAGGTGGCGAAGACAAACCGAGGCATCCGACTACGGGAACCCAACCGCCTCGACGACAAGGTGGCGCGTAAGCGTTCTGCCGTCGGAGCCGCTACCAGTGGCGGGCGTGGGGAGGGCGCGCTGGCTGGCTGAACTGATGCGGGTCAAAGCGGGCGAGTGTGCCGAGTTCGAAATAGGAGCCACCGATGCCAAGGGTCGTATCTGTCTACTTCCCGTTTCTGCCGACCGACCGGATACGTCGTCATGGAGAGGGAGCCGTGCCAGCTGACCAGCCTCTTGTCGTCATCTCCCGGTCCGGGACAAAGCGATGGGTTTCCGCGGCCGACACGGCGGCGCGGAAAGTCGGCCTGCGTATCGGTATGTCGGCGAGCAAGGCGCAGGCCGTCATTGCTGGCCTGACGATGATGGATGCCGACCCCGTCGCGGATGCCGCCGCTCTCGAGCGCCTGGCTCTCTGGGCTCTCCGACAATACAGCCCGGTCGTCGCTGTCGATGGTACCGACGGCATTGTCATGGACACGGAAGGCGCGGATCATCTTCGTGGCGGCGAGGAGATGATGATCACAGGGCTTGTGAACATGCTCCGCGGGCGTGGCCTGACGGGGAGGGCCGCAGTGGCGGACACGTGGGGTGCGGCTCACGCGATCGCGCGACTGACGACTGCCGAGACCACGGTCGTTCCCATTGGCGGAGTGGCCAATGCCGTCGTCGGCCTGCCGATCCATTGCCTTCGCTTGCCACCCGACACTATTCAGCGGTTACATGTCCTTGGCGTGGAAACGGTCGGTGAACTGTCGGCCATGCCGCGCGCACCGCTGACCCTGCGTTTCGGCCCCGAGCCGGGGAGGCGGCTGGACCAGTTGTTTGGCCGGGTCGCGGAACCGATCGAGCCGCTGCGGACCCCCGACCTCGTCGTGGTCTCCAAGAACTTCCAGGAACCGATCGGCGCGGCGGAAACGATCGAGAAGTATGTCCGCCGCCTCGTCGGACAACTGACCGCCGAACTCGAGCAGCGCGGGCTTGGTGTCCGACGGTCTGACCTCGTGATCCATCGCGTCGACAACACCCGCCAGTGCCTGCGGGCTGGCCTTGCCAAGCCCGTGCGCGATCCCGCCCGTCTATCCAAGCTCCTTTGCGACCGGATCGAAAAGATCGACCCCGGGTTCGGCATCGAGCGTCTGGACCTCGTCGCCGTCATGACCGAGGTCCTCGAAGAAAGGCAGGTGGCGTCGTCGCTGATAGAAGAGGATGTCGTCGATATCACGCCCGTCATTGATGTCCTCGCCAACCGGGGTCAGCGCCTGTATCGCCTGTCGCCCGTCGCATCGGATGTACCCGAACGTTCCGTCATGCGGATCGCGCCCACCGCGCCGGAAACCGGGGCGGACTGGGCCGTGAAATGGCCGAGGCCCTCGCGCCTGTTCGCGCACCCCGAACGTATCGAGGTCACCGCGCTCCTGCCGGACCAGCCGCCTGCGGTCTTCACCTGGCGTGGCAAGCGTCGCCGCGTGAAGCGGGCGGACGGACCCGAGCGGATATTCGGCGAATGGTGGCAACGCCCCCGCGAGATGCAGGCGGTTCGCGACTACTTCGTCGTCGAAGACGAGCAGGGGGAGCGATACTGGGTCTACCGCGCCGGCGATGGCGTCGATCTCGAGACAGGCTCCCATCTCTGGTTCATTCACGGTGTCTTCGGATGAGGTACGCCGAACTCCAAGTTACCACGCACTTCTCGTTCCTTCGCGGCGCGTCGAGCGCCGAGGAACTGTTCACGAAGGCCGCCGACCTTGGCATCGACGCGCTCGGCGTCGTGGACCGCAATAGCCTTGCAGGCATCGTACGCGCATGGGAGGCTGCCAAGACGACGAAGGTCCGTCTTGTCGTCGGCTGCCGTCTCGACCTCGCGGACGGCATGTCGATCCTCGTGTACCCGACCGATCGGCCTGCATACTCGCGACTGACCCGCCTGCTGTCGCTTGGGAAATCTCGAGGAGGCAAGGGCAAGTGCATCCTCGATCTCGCAGACGTTGAAGCATACAGCGAGGGCCTGATCGCTGTCCTTGTCCCGGACGAAGCCGACGATGTCTGCGCGGGACAGCTACGCAAAATCGCCGCCGTATTCGGTGATCGGGCATATGTGAGCCTCTGCCTTCGTCGTCGCCCCAATGATCGACTTCGTCTGCACAACCTCTCGAACATGGCAATCCGGCACAAGGTCAAGACGGTCGTTACCAACGACGTCCTGTTTCATGACCCCAGCCGTCGCCAGCTGCAGGACATCGTGACCTGCATCCGAAACCGCACGACGATCGACGACATCGGCTACGACCGCGAGCGCCATGCCGACCGGTTTCTCAAGCTCCCCGAGGAGATGCATCGCCTGTTCTCCGAGTATCCGGAGGCTTTGGCGCGAACACGGGAGATCGTGGATCGCTGCAAGTTCGATATGTCCGAACTCCAGTACCAGTATCCCGAGGAAGCAATCGTACCGGGTCTCGATGCGCAGCAGTCGCTGACGAAATTCACTTGGGAAGGTGCGGCTGACAGATACCCCGAGGGCATCCCCGAGAAAGTCCGCAAGGCTATTCTTCACGAACTCGAACTGATCCGGGTGATGAAATACGCCCCGTACTTCCTGACCGTCTACAGCATCGTCAGGTTCGCGAGGTCCAAGGATATCCTGTGCCAAGGTAGAGGCAGCGCGGCGAATTCGGCGGTCTGCTATTGCCTGGGCATCACCTCCATCAATCCCGAGACGGGCGACCTCCTGTTCGAACGCTTCGTATCCATGGAGCGTAACGAGCCGCCGGACATCGATGTGGACTTCGAACACAACAGGCGTGAAGAAGTCATCCAGTGGATTTACGAGACCTACGGCCGCTCGAGGTCCGCCCTTTGCTCGACCGTCACCCGCTACCGGGCGAAGGGCGCGCTGCGCGATGTCGGCAAAGCTCTCGGACTCCCGGAAGACCTGATCGGCCAGCTGTCGTCCGGCATCTGGGGATGGTCGAAGGATGGCGTTGGCGAGAAGCAGCTCCGCGAGAACAACATGAATGCGTCGGACTACCGTCTCCAGCTCGCACTTGATCTCGCGAGCCAGCTAATGGGCGCGCCACGACATCTCGGCCAGCATCCCGGCGGTTTCGTCCTCACGCAGGATCGCCTCGACGACCTGGTGCCGATCGAGCCGGCCGCGATGGACGACCGACAGGTGGTCGAGTGGGACAAGGACGATATCGAGGCCCTGAAATTCATGAAGGTCGATGTCCTGGCGCTCGGCATGCTCTCGTGCATGGCGCGCTCGTTCGAGCTGCTCGCCGAGTACAAGGGCGTCTCGATGGGACTGGCCGACATCGAGCAGGAAGACCAGCGGACCTACGCGATGATACGCAAAGCCGACACGCTTGGGACTTTTCAGATCGAATCCCGCGCGCAGATGGCCATGCTGCCGCGGCTGAAACCGAGGACATTTTATGATTTGGTCGTGCAGGTGGCGATCGTCCGCCCCGGGCCGATCCAGGGCGATATGGTGCATCCCTACCTTCGACGCCGCGAGGGCAAGGAGAAGGTCGAATACCCGACGCCCGAACTGGAAGCCGTTCTCGGAAAAACCCTCGGAGTACCGCTTTTTCAGGAGTCGGCGATGAAGGTGGCCATGGTCTGCGCCGGGTTCTCTGCGGGCGAGGCGGACCAGCTCAGGCGTGCCATGGCCACGTTCAAGTTCACGGGCGGGGTCAGCAAATTCAAGGACAAACTGGTCAGCGGAATGGTGAAAAACGGTTACACGGCCGATTTCGCCGAGAGGACATTCAGCCAGCTCGAGGGATTCGGCAGCTATGGGTTTCCCGAAAGCCACGCTGCGAGTTTTGCTCTCATTGCCTATGCGTCGTCATGGATGAAATGCTGGCACCCCGACGTCTTCTGCGCCGCCTTGATCAATAGTCAGCCGATGGGGTTCTATTCGGTCGCGCAGATCGTCACCGACGCCCGGCAGCACGGTGTCGAAGTCCGCCCCGTCTGCGTAAACGCTTCAAGATGGGATTGCACGATGGAGCGGATCGGGGAGACGGACCGTTTCGCCGTTCGCCTCGGCATGCGGGTGGTGAAAGGACTTTCGCAGAACGACGCCGCGAGGATCGTCCTCGCCCGCGCGGATCACCCCTTCGAAAGCGCGGACGATATGTGGAGGCGTTCGGGCGTGCCGACGGCAAGCCTGGTGAAACTTGCGGAAGCCGACGCATTTCTGCCGTCCCTGAAACTCGAACGCCGTCAGGCGCTATGGGACATCAAAGCGCTGCGCGATGAGCCACTGGAACTCTGGGCAGCCGCCGCCAAGCGGGAGGCGCGGACGGTTTCCGAAACGCAGGAACCCGAGGTCATCCTGAAATCGATGACGGAGGGCAGAGAAGTTGTCGAGGACTATTCCCACACCGGGCTGACCCTAAGGGCGCACCCGATGTCCTTCCTGCGCGACGACCTCAAGGCCAAGCGGATTGTCACGTGCGCAGAAGCTATGAGCGAGAGAGACGGGAGGTGGCTTTGGACAGCAGGCCTTGTCCTCGTCAGGCAGCGCCCGGGTTCGGCCAAGGGCGTCATGTTCCTAACATTGGAAGACGAAACGGGGATCGTGAATGCCGTCGTATGGCCGTCATTGTTCGAACGCCAGCGACGGGTGCTGATGACGGCGTCCATGATGGGCATCCACGGTAAGATTCAGCGGGAAGGCGAGGTCGTCCATCTGGTTGCCCAGCGGCTGTTCGACTTCTCGAGCGACCTATCAAGCCTGGGTGAACGGGACGGGGACTTCCCCCTCCCGCATGGCCGCGGCGATCAAGTCAAATACGGGGGCGGGCCTGACCTGCGGGACAATCCGAAACCTGCGGTGCAGGCTCGGGATATATACGTCCCCGATCTGCACATCGATACGCTTAAAGTGCGGTCCCGGAATTTCCACTGACGGCGGCATGCGGTCCTAAGCCGACATTGCGTCACTGGCCTTTGTCGTCAGCTCTTCCGCCAAACGCTCTATCCCATCTTGATCCCTGTTCCAGTTGTCGCCGACTTCACCAAGATACGCCCGCTTCGCGTAATCCAATATCAAGGCGCTTCGATCACTGAGTTGGGGTATTGCCCAGCTGGCAGCTTCGTCCTTGCTGACGAAGGTGCCGTTTCTCGCAGTGTACCAAATTCGTGCCAGTGTCAGCAGAACATTGCGGGTATCCTCGCGAACTGCTCCCATCAATTCAGGGAGCAGTTCGCGCATGGCGTTTCGAATGTCGCTCACTGGAATCATGGGCAGAACTGCATCTCGATCCGGTCCGAATAGCGCGATAGCTTCTTGTTGGGCTTGGGCCAGAACGAGCGTGAATTCAACATTCTGCACCGGCATAGGCGTCTCGCCTGCCTCAAGAGCATCACGAAGCCATTCACCAAATATGAACTCGGCTCGGGCTGGAAAATGCCCTGAGGCCAGGTCGGGGCGGGTGAAGACCATGACTTCGAGACAGCGCAGGCCCCCCGGCGCTGACGGATGGCGACCAGAAAGCTTGAGGAGCGACGAAAGAAGCGTCGTTCTTTCGCTCTGGGTCATTTGACGATCGATGACCGCAAGCAGGTCGATATCGCTTTGAGGCCGAAGCCCCGCGGAAACTGCCGAGCCATGCAGATAGACCGCACGCAGGCAGTCTTCGAGGCTGTCGTGCAGCGCTGCCAATGCGGCCGGGACTTGCTCAGATTGGTTCAGCACTGACTGCATCGCAACTCCATTTCGACGTGAATACTATATCAAAACGTGTGACCGCAATTGGCGCTTAGGCGTGGCGATCGCCGCCAGCCCCAACCGGTGTCTTACTGCCACGTTCAACGTCCACCAATGCGGCTTCAGTGAGCAGCCATCTTGATAAGGACCGTTGTCACGAGTTTTGCAGGGTCAGCTTCAATCGAAGGATTGTTTTCGTGTACTTCAAGTCGGCAGGCGAAACGCTCCCCGCGGGGTGTCTTCTCGACATCCCACTTGACACCTGTCTCCTTTGCCCAGCCGATCAGCATAGCCGTCGCATCGTAGAGGCCGTCATAAGACCCCGTATATGTCATGCTAACGAACCGGCCTTGCGGTAACGTCCCGCTCACGAGGCGTCCGGTAAGCGGGATCGCGGCATCCGTCGTCATTCCAACCTCTATTTCGAGCTTGGGCATGTCGATGAGGTTGAATTTCACGAATTCCATTCCGTCCGGTTCAACACCCGCCCTTTTGAATGCATCGAACAGTTCGTCGAACGCGGGGTCCATCTCCTCGGCGAAAGGGATCGTTACCGGAAGGCGGACGGCAACGTATGGTTTAGGTCCGAGCTCGATAGTTTGCGGCATCGTCAACATGATCTCTCTCCTCAAATACTTGATCAAGGACGAACGAGGAGACCGTGAACCGACACCGCAATGCGATTAGTCGCGAGGTCGAACATGGGGTGGCCCGAGGGCGGCATCGGGCCCACACGCACGCCTGATCCGTGAGATCAACAGGGTTCCTCCACCATGATCGCCATGGATCGCGCGGATTAACTGCCGGCCCGCAAGAAGGCGGCCGACCCGCCGTCCGTGTTGTAGGCCGCTACCGCAGCAACCCCGCGCTGTCGAATTCGGCCCAGTCATCCAGGGATGGGGACAGGTCCTCCGACTTCCCGCTCACCGCCGATTTCCTAGCCCGCTTTTTCAAAGAGCGTGTCAGCTTCGCCTTATACGCCGCCCGACGCCTGTTTTCCGCCGCAGCCGCGATGTCGTCCTCTCGCCACTCGTCGACCGTACCGTTGTTCAGGAGTTCCTCTACGACACGGGGGTCGAAGACGTGGAAGGTAATCTGCTTGGCACGCCCCGCCAGTCGCACGGTCCGCGTTCCGGCGCTGGGGAGGCGTCCGTCGGCGAGCCAGCGGTGCCTCTCGCCCTGCTTGATTGTCAGGATGTCCTGGATTTCCCGCGGAATGACCGGCAGGCTTTCGATGTCTTTCATGGCCGTCGAAACTATACCGACGGCCGCCTGAAACTCGGTTTTAGCCGACGACGGCATCGTGAGCACGATCTCGCCGCTCTCGAGAACGAGCGACTTCCTCGACGACATGGGCAGCCTTGCGCGCAGCTCCAGCAGAGTGCCCTTCGCGCGCACCGCTGATCCTAGAGTGGCGGCAGGGGTCAAGGTCCACGTCCTCAGGAGTTCGATATCGCTGGGTTTGTCTTTCGTCATACGGGAGAAATGTGTGCCGATGCGGGTGAAGTCAACGAGCATCGGCGAGCCGGGAATACCAGCCGACGTAAGGCGTGTTCTTGATCATATGTCGATTGAGATCGGGTGTTCCGTCGTGCCACCACACCGGGCCGCGCTCGCCAAGAGCGACCTTTGCATCGTCTACTCGTCTGCGGGCCTTCGCGATCTCGTCCGAGTTTCCCTTCGCGTCCCGCACAGCGCGGCGCGCGGACATGAGGTCGTTGACCAGGCGCTGACGGTCGTCCTCGGCGAGCGCGGGGTTGCTCTTGCGCCAGAGGCGGCCGCGTACGACGAAATATCTGCCGTCTGGCGTATCGGGGTACTTGCTCACGTCAACCTCCTGTCTTCGTAGGAACTTTCCAGTGAGCCATAGGTTTCCATGCACGAGGTCGCGGCGTGTCAAGCCGACGCGATGGGGATGGTGAACACGGTGATTTTTCGGCTTTCTCACCGTGGCCAACGAATAGGCAGGCGAGCGCCCCACCCATCCGCCGCGATCTCGACTATGAATCAATGGAGGACAGACCCATGTCGAAACGCGAGCTAATCGATACCGGAACCGACAAGCGCTACGTGCGCCGGGACGAGGACGGCAAGTTCAAGGAATCCGTGGATGTCAGCCGTTCCTTGTCGGCTGACAAGCGGCATGACGCCAAGCACGAGGCCAAATCGGGCGAAGGTGACAAAGGCGATCGCAAGCGCTGATCCGTGAAAATCGCGACCTACAATGTCAACGGGGTCAATGGTCGCCTCGAAGTCCTCTTACGCTGGCTCGACGAGGCGTCTCCCGATGTCGTGTGTCTTCAGGAGTTGAAAGCCCCGGACGCCAAATTTCCAGCGAAGGCGATAGAAGCCGCAGGGTACGGCGCTGTTTGGCATGGCCAGAAGAGCTGGAACGGTGTCGCCATCCTGGCGAAGGGATCAGAGCCTCTGTTGACACGTAAAGGCCTGCCGGATGATCTGGACGACAGTCAGAGCCGCTACATCGAGGCAGCTGTCGAGGGCATGGTAATCGGATGCCTCTATCTTCCGAACGGCAATCCGTACCCGGGTTCCAAATTCGAATACAAGCTTGCCTGGTTCAAACGCCTTGCGGACTACGCCGCCGAGCTTCTGGAGCTCGAAGTGCCTGTCATCCTCGCGGGCGATTACAATGTCATGCCGACAGAGCTGGACGTTTACAAACCAGAGCGATGGCTAGACGACGCCCTGTTTCGCATCGAGGTCCGCGGAGCCTTTCGTGAACTTGTCGGCCAGGGCTGGGTAGATGCAGTCAGGCACCTCCATCCAAGTGAGCGCATCTATACGTTCTGGGACTATTTCAGGAATGCCTACGCGCGAGATGCTGGTCTGCGCATAGACCACTTCCTTATCAGTCCCGATGTCGCCGCTCGCCTTTCAAAAGCGGGCGTCGATAAGCATGTACGCGGGTGGGAGCATACGAGCGACCACGCCCCAGTGTGGATCGAACTCTCGAATAACCGGACGGCAAGGAGAAAACGCAATGGTCGATGAATGGAAAGCTACACTCGCCGACGATCTAGCGCAGCTGGTGGACAAGGCGGTGACCCGCGGTGCAAGACAAGCGGAGGTATATGCGGCGATTGCCAGCGAGATGGATCGCTTGAAGATGGCCGACTACCGTGACCCCGATCCTGCCGATACCTTCTCGGAGCAGGCTGTCGAAGAACCAGCGAACGATTGGCCTGCAGCCAAGATGTAGGGCAGGCAAGGGGGCGATACTTCGAGGTCGAAACTCCGCAGCGTCCCAATAACACTTGGCCGCGAGCACACACCTGATTCCAGAACAAGTCGGTGCGGACCTCGTATGCCTCACGGTGACATGAACTTCGTTGATGACCCGTCGACGTTCGCCAGTTTGGCGGTCGGTAAAGATGAAGATCAGCGATTGAACCCGATGCAGCGCCTGTTCGAGCGAATCCGTAAACTCCCTCAGGTGACGATCGGCAAACTGCGAGGTTATGCACGCGGCCGCGGGTCGGAATTCCTCCAATCGCTCGACATGCGTTTCGCCAGCCTCGAACGGGGATACCTCGCTCAGATGGAGGCCCCGACGGGCATCATCCCCGGGGCGGGGGCGACAGTGCACCTGCCTCGGTTGATGGGAAGAGGCAGAGCTCTGGAGGCCATTCTGGGAGCCGACCTGTTCGACGCACACACTGCAGAGCGGTATGGCTGGATCAATCGCGCGTTGCCGGACGGCGAGCTTGACGCCTTCATTCCCAGGTTGGCACGTAACATCGCAAGGCTTCCTCCAGGTGTCATCGCCGCGGGCAAGGCAGCTATCGACGCCACCCAGCTTGATCCTCTGGACGCTTTGCTCGAGCAGAACCGCCTGCTAGGAGAGACGTTCGAGAAGCCAGCGGCACGCGAACTGACGCGAGTGGCACTTGCGGCAGCGGCCCAGACACGTGACGGAGAGCGCAATCTCGAAACCCTCCTTTATGGTTTCTGACTGCCGACCGCTCTCGGCTGATATCGGCGCACAGTAGCCGAATGATCCCATTTATTGTTAGTACTTTCGTCGAGTCGCTCGTGATCACATTGCTCTTGCGATCCGTGCCGCCGATCGATGCTCAAAATAGCATCAAATTGGCATGGGGCTTCAAGAATGCCCCATCCTTAACAGTTGAAAAATACGCCTCTTGAATGAAAGCCTTTTTCTCGTCCGACCAGCTATCGACATGGGACGGCCGAATGAAAAAGTTTTCGGTCGTGTCGAGTGCGAGAGTGGAGAGAGCCAGCAGTTGGTCCTCACCACTTTTCATCATCACGGGAGCGATGTGCTTTCGGGCAGGGCCAGAATGCACTTTGGGGTAGCTGAAAATGACGGCTGTTTCGTCAACGGAGAGCGGGATCATGTTCAACGCAATCCTGACGGCCTTTTTATTGTGCGGATTCTCATCTGTGGGGAAGAATGATGACGACGCGAGCGCGGCGCGGCGACCCGAAATCTTGAATATAGAGTGTGCTATTTCCCTATATCGACCTTTCGCAAGATTCATGTCGTAGTGCATCAGACGGTAGCGCCAGACCAGCCACGACTTGAACATAGCATTTACAGGAGCGGCGGCTGAGGCCGTCGGCTCGTTGGGTTTGACGACACCTAAATTCACATGCGTCTGATGGAGTGTCTGTAATTTGACCGCACTTTCCATAACTACATGCAACTCGCGTGTAATAGAGCGGTAAGCTATGAGAAACAACTGTTCCGCGTCACCAAGATCGAGCGGCTTGGTGTCGACGGGGAGAAAAATTTCTGTGTCATGCGCATTGCAGAAGCCCGTAAATGTAGATGCATTGTTGCGACCAACTTTTTCGAACTCGCAGACGGGTTCCCCGTTGCCAACCTTTAGCTTCAGCCCGCACACGTGGCCGTGTTCCTCAATAAATGACAGGGCCGTTGATTTCTGAACGGAATGAGCGCGAATCGCGGCATTGGTGCATGACATTTCGGGACTCAAGCACTTGTTGAACTTGAGGCCCATGGATTTAAAAAATTGAGCTTTTTGCTCCCC
Organism: Shinella sp. CPCC 101442; assembly: GCF_024704725.1. Classification (GTDB taxonomy): domain Bacteria; phylum Pseudomonadota; class Alphaproteobacteria; order Rhizobiales; family Rhizobiaceae; genus Shinella. The sequence goes on from NZ_JALIQS010000011.1 coordinate 39,197, forward strand.
GTCAGTCCTCGATTGCATTTTCTTCCCACCTCGTAGCGTGATACGCGTTTTTATTGCAGCTATTCGAGTTTAACTTCCTCATGCTGCATGTTCTACGGCTCGGCGGTCCATTTCAGATGGTGCAAGGCAGCCGAACGCCCCCGTCTGCTGCCGGCTCGTCGCCGACATATCCTCAGAGACTTATGAGTTCGGCTGTAGTGTCGGAGCGATGAACAACCGCGAGCGCAAGAGACAATGGCATAAAGAGCTTTTTCTGTGTGGAATAACAACTCCAGCTTGCGTGAGGTGGGCGTCTGCTGTGATGTCTACCGAAAAGCACATCGGACTGTTAATCTTTGACAAAATTCACTTTCGAAACTTTGATCGACGAGGCTCTATCAGACGTCACGACTGTGGCTCATTTGAAAGCGGCCCTCAACAAACGTTGCCTATCCTTCTTCAATGATTTCGAAGACGGGTCTTGGCGCTATAAGAAATTTCAGAGTTATCTCTGGGACAACGTCGCGCAGACGGCACTTTCACAGCGCGAGAGGATGGCACTGCAAGACCAGAGCCACAGCGCGTTACTCGCCGCGGCGAAAAATCTCAGACTGAGTGACAACGACATCGCTGGTCAGGGCAGCGAGATCGCCGAGATTTTTCTCTACGGCGTCATGCGGCATCACTTCAACGCTTTGCCAGTAGTTCCGAAGATTTTCTACAAGCAGAACTCCCAGGACAACGCAAAGGGCGCAGACAGCGTCCACATCGTCATCGACGGCTCAGATTTCCAGCTCTGGTTCGGTGAGGCGAAATTCTACAACTCGATCGCGGACGCCCGTCTGAACGCCGTTGTCGGTTCGGTGTTCGAAATGCTATCGACCGCCAAGCTTAAAAAAGAAAACACGATCATCACCAATATCGCCGACCTCGATCTCCTTTCCATCGACCCGGTATTGGTCGCGAAAATAAAATCGGTACTGGATACTCGGTCCTCCATAGACGAACTACGTTCGCGAATTCACGTCCCTATAATGCTTCTGCATGAATGCTCGATCACTTCCGGAAAAACGGAAATGTCGAAAGCATACAAAGACGAGTTGATCGAACATCACCAGGAAAGAGCGGAGTCCTACTTTTCGAAACAGATCGGGAAATCAAGTGGAGTCTATAAATATAAAGACATCAAGTTCCATCTAATACTTTTTCCTGTTCCGAACAAGCAACTCATCGTCGACATCTTCGCGAAGAATGTATCGTTCTATAAGGATCAGGCCTGATGGAGGTATTCTCTACATGTCAGGACATCAACGCCCACATTCAGCGCGGAAACGAGGTCGAGGCTCGTAACCTGCTAATACGACTGCTTGCGTCCATAGGCGAAGACGAGAGGGATTTCCCTGAGCTCGTAAACCACATGATCCGGGCGACCGGGCTTTTCCCGTACATGGAGATAGAGCGCGGAAGCTGGGACCAAAGGTTCCTTGCCGAGGCATTTTCGGTTGATGTCGGGGACAGAAAGGCGACCCTTCACAGGGAGCAGTCCTATGTGCTGAAGAAGCTCCTTGAGGGAACCAATGTCGCGGTCAGCGCTCCTACAAGTTTCGGAAAGAGCTTCATTATCGACGCCTTCATCGCGGCCAAGAGGCCTCAGACTGTCGTGATTATCGTGCCTACAATAGCTTTGATGGATGAAACCCGTCGGCGAATATTTCGTAAATTCGGACGTGACTATGCCGTCATAACAGCGCCGGACACGCCATTAGGTGATCGCAACATCCTTATTTTCCCGCAGGAACGGGCCTTTGGATATCTCGGAAAGCTCGACAGGATCGACCTTTTGGTCGTCGACGAGTTCTATAAGGCGAGCGCGAAACACGACAAGGCTCGATCACCCGCGCTCGTCAAAGCGATCATGAAACTGTCAGCCAAAGCGGATCAGCGGTACTACCTTGCGCCCAATGTCAAAACTCTCGGACGCAGCGTCTTCACCGACGACATGGAGTTCGTCGAACTCCTCAACTTCAATACCGTGTATCTGAACAAGCACGATCTCTATCGAGAGATAGACGGCGACGAAGTGAAAAAGGGTGAAAAACTGATCGAGATCATCGGACCTCGAAATGCGAAGTCTCTCATTTACGCGGGAACCTACGTCGATATCCGCAAGGTATGCGACCTCGTCAAGGCGCGGATGACTCCGGTGGATCGTCCACTTACTCGCCACTTCGCGGACTGGCTTAGAACAAATTATAGAATGGATTGGCAGCTCCCTGACGTCATCGATCGGGGGCTGGGGGTCCACAATGGCAGTATGCATCGGTGCCTGACCCAAATTCAGGTCAAGCTTTTCGAACACGAACGCGGTCTGGATCACATTGTCTCCACCTCGTCGATTATCGAGGGAGTGAACACCTCGGCGCAGAACGTGGTCATCTGGCGCAATCGGGTGGGGAACACCAAACTCAAGGACTTCACCTACAAGAACATCATCGGCCGAGGTGGCCGCATGTTCAAGCATTTCGTCGGTGACATCTATCTTCTCGAGCCGCCGCCTGAAGACGAGGAGACCCAGCTGGCCATAGAGTTTCCCGAGCAAATTCTCGGTGACCTCGACGCGGATCGGGACGGCTCGCGCCTTACCTCTGAACAGCTGGAGCGGGTTATCGAGTTCAAGAACTCAATGATCGACATACTCGGCCGGGATGAATGGGCTAGGCTTCAACGCGAAAATGTGCTGCAGGATAGTGATTCCACGTTCCTGTTGTCGCTGGCGGCAGACATGAAATTCAATCCGGAGAACTGGAATGGCTTTGCCTATCTGAACTCGAACGATCCTGACCGCTGGGAGCACATCCTTTATAAGCTCATAAACTTCAAGGGTTCCGGATGGGAGGCACAATACGGCAAGATAGTTGCTGTTACGAAGGCGATACACCGGAACTGGAGTACGCCGCTTTCTCAGCTTCTCGCCAGCCTGAATGGCCAAGGGATCACGATCGACGAATTCTTCCAGATCGAGAGGACGGTGACCTTCAAACTCTCCGCCCTCGTGAGCGACGCGAACGAGCTATACAAGATCATAGTTGATCCGAAAGTGGACGTGTCCCGTTTTATCGCGCGGCTGGCCAGAGCCTTCCTTCCGGGTACCGTATACCACCTTGAAGAGTACGGTCTTCCAAGGATGATCTCGAAAAAGCTTCAAGACAGCGGCGTGATCGATCTGGCCGACAGCTCCGTGAACATCCGCGACGCCATCGCCAGATTTAACGAGATCGGGTTGGAAAGCCTGTTCACGATCCAAAGCTTGTCACGGTTTGATAAGTACATCCTCAAGCATTTCGCGGAGGGAATCACGCCTAACCAGTAGAGAATCGGATCGCCTCCGCTCAAAGATTCAGCGCAGCGATCTCCGCCGGCTAAAACGGCATAGCGAAAAGACCCCGAGGTTCCCCCGGGGTCTTGGTTTGTCGAATGTTACGTCTCGAAGTCAGTTAGGACTTCGTCTGCACTCCGAGCATGTCGAACACTTTTGCAAGCTGTCCAACCGCATGGTCGTTCGCGGCAGCGTTGCCATAACCTTCATGCGCCAGGCTGAAGCACGCAGCGAAAACAGTGAGTGCGTTCTTCATCGTTTCTTCGTCGCCAAGGAAACGAGCGGCGATTTCCGACTTCGTCAAGGGACCGAGGGTCGACGACAGATCGAAACCCTTAATCTCCCCGTCGAGACCCTTCGTGGCTTCGAAGTGGTCCGTGGCCACCTTCTCGCCTTCGCCGAATGCGGTTGCATTGCGAGCGAAGAAGAGCACGGGCTGAAGATACTTTCCGTCCGGATCAACCATTGCAGCGACGTGAACACCGTCGAGCAGAGTTTCAACACGGTCAGCGGAAGCCTGCACCACCTGGAGTGCCGCTTCGAAGTGCGTCGGCTTCTTCTTAGACTTAGAAACGCGACGCGAGACGGAGCGGGCAGACGTATTCACCTTGGTCATGCCAAAGTCCTTTATAGCCCGGCATCGGTGCGAAAAGCCGGGCCCCGAGCTTACAAGGTCGCACCTATTCGCTCGGGAAGAATGTTAGACATGTCGCCTCCGTTGGTTCGTTTCGACACGTAAGCCATACGCGGCTGGCTTATAACGGCGCATTAAAGCAAAGGGTTAGCGGACATCGCTTGCGGAACGGGCAATTTTAAACGTCTGCCGCGAATATCCGGCATCGTCGAGGTTTTCGGGAATGGAGACGGATGGCGGTCGAAATCTGGCCGCCATTATTTACGAGATAGCTCCAGCTCGTCCGCTTTATCGGGAGGGTCCCCGTCATCCAAGAGGTTGCCTGCTTCTTCTCAGTCTCAGACATCAAACTCTCCATTTGTCTCTGTCTCCTTCAATGGTGTGACCTGCCGACGACTGGGACAAATCGGCCGACGAAAATCTTGATGCCGAAACCCTGGGGTTGTGTTAGCAGCGCTTGGGGACAATGGGGGATGGCATGACCGAGACGCCGACGAAAAACATATGGGCGGAAGCCTACAAGGAGCGACAGAAGTGGGAGAAGGACTCCGACGAGTTCGTCAGGCTCGGTGAGAGGGTGATCAAGCGGCGGCTTGTCGAAACACCAGGCTTTGCCGAGTTCGACCGCAGCGTCGCTCATTACGTATCTACGGACAAGAAAGTACCTGGATGGATGCAGGTCTGGTTTGGAAACAGGCCCATGAGCGGGAGGCGCACCGAGAAAGGCGCTATCGCCCGCGAGTCTGGACCGTCGCTCGTCTACAGCCGCGGGCCGTCGGGCGAGATGGCCGTGATCATGTATCCCGTGAAGTCCGACGTCGCAAATGTCTACGAAGACGCCATCATCCTTCGCATTGGGTTTATGGACTACTGGGACCTATATCTCGGTGTCCGTCAGGACATGCGTGATCTCATGGCCTACGCCTATGTCAGCAGCATAGACCTCAAGCCGTCATGGACACAGAGCCTGCGCATCAAGTGGCTCCGATGGACCAGACGGCAAATCATTGATGAGGACCATCACTATCCAGCGCACATGACCGCGCTATGGAAACTGGCGAAGATGATCGGCGCGGGCTCTGTAACAGGTATATTCAGATTGCTCGGCCCAGGCCTGGTGGGCTGGCTTATCGGCATGTACGGCAACGAATGGCTCAAGAGCCTGATGCCAGGAGGCAACTGACGCCCATGTTCAACGAGTTCCCCATCACCAACTCCAAGCGCCAGACCATCGTTGGCCTGATCGCCTTCGGCGTGGCATTCTGGATTACCCGCGGCATGTTCGGGAAGCTCGGGGCCGAACTCGAGCGCGTCTGCGAGATCGTCGAGAGGATCGGTGACAGGTGCCGTACGGGTGCGGACCTCAGCCTCCTATTCTGGCTCGCGACGTTCGGCTGCATCGCGATCGGCTACGTTGCCTATCGCCTGTCGCACAGCATGTTCACGCCAAAGCCCTGACATCGAAATCCGTTGACTTGTGTCGCATATATGAGACGTTACGCGCCCTAACGTATCGAGTATGAGACATGGCCGATAATCCCAACATCCCCACGACGAAAGGCGGCAACGTCGTCCACCCGCGCGTCGAACGCGGTCTTCGGAAACTCGGTGAGGACATCTCCCTCGCTCGCCGTGCGCGCAAGATGACGGCCCAGGACTTCGCGGATCGGATTGGGATTTCGAGGGCGACGCTGCACCGCCTGGAGGGCGGCGATCCGGGAATTGGCATCAATACGCTGGCCATGGCGCTCCACGCGCTCGGTCGCCTGGACGCCCTGATCGATATCGCAGACCCAGCGCGCGACGTGGTGACGATGATGCAGCTGCGGGATGCCGTGCCGCGGCGGGTCGGCAAGGCGTGGAAGTCGGCGAAGACCGAAGGCGTCGAAGTCATCGATAAGGCCGACGGCAAGTTCGTCGGCTTCTGATCTCCTGACATGAGATTGAGAAAACGAAGACCCCGTTGGCGAGGACGGGGTCTTCGGCATTCGGGTGATTGTGTTCCCGCCGACGGTACCCATCGTTTTCGCCAGCGCGATTTTTCAAATTGTCCGCGACCCGTTTCCGAGGCCTCAACCTGTCCGGGTTAACGTGGTGTCGAGAATTGCAGGGAGGCAAATATGGCATTCGAGCAATTGATAGCGGTTTCGATGACGATCGCGTTCTGTTCGGGCGCGGGAGTGATGTATCTTGTCACCGACAACGATGTGCCGCCGAAAAGCTCTGTTGCCCAAGTATCCGTTAAACCGTTTGCCCGGTGTGTTGGCGCAGTGAGGGCGCATTGCGTCGTCGATGGCGACACTCTCTGGCATTCCGGAATGAAAGTGAGGATCGCCGATATCGACACGCCTGAGATTGGGTCGCCCAAATGCGCAGCCGAGAAGGCCCTCGGAGAAGGCAACTAGAAGGCTGATAGAGCTAGTAAACGCTGGACCTTTCGAGACGAGAGCGTGGGAGGGGCGCGACGAGGACAGATATGGCCGTAAGCTCAGGGTCTTGGTCCGCAACGGGAAGAGCCTCGGTGACGTGCTGGTAAGCGAGGGGCTGGCGCACACGTGGACGGGCCGCAAGGAATCATGGTGTTAATGCCGAGGGGCATTTGAGGGACTGGACGTGGCGCGACGTATTGTATTTGCGAAAATAAATGACCATTGGCGCGAAAGCGCTGAACACTCTGGTCGTTTGTTCTTCAAGCTAGACGACCAAGTCGAGATCGATTGGAAGTTCAGGATCGGAAGGGACTACGAAACCGGAGAGCTGATTTCAGACCTGCCGCCATACACGGTCAGATTCCGAAGCCAAGACATCGGAGAGCTTACGGACGCCGACGATATCCTCTGGGTGCGAAAGGCAACCGATCAAGACCCTGACGACGGGGCTGTCGGGCGTGTGAACGAGATCGTCCACGGAGAAAAATTTGTCTACGGCGAGAAGAAGCAGACCATTGAGGGCTTCAAAATTGAGGTGCTAACGGGAGTAGACGCCCGCAAGCTCAAAGCTTCGAATGATTTCGAAACCTCGAAGCAGACTTTCATGAAATATTGGTGGTTGATCCCACTATTGCTGGCGTTGATTTGGTGGAAGTTTTGATGCAGCGACAGCCGATCCGAGGCAAATGAAAACGATGAAAATATACCTGTCATTGCTCGTTCTCGCCTCACTCCACTTGTCTACGGCCGTCGCCGAGGACGGCGTTGAGGTCACGGTAGACGAGACTGCGCCCGCGATGCACATGATCATCGGGAAGCAGCGAGTATGGGCGGTTCCGGCGTTCGAAGACTACATGTACATGTTCTTCGATCTCTGCGACGCCATGGAGCTGAAGGTCGGCGAGGAGTGCCAGATTTATCCCATGAACGCCGAGATCGGACTGAATGCCTTGGCGACGGTTCAGGACGGCAATCGGCTGATCCTATACGATCGCAGGCTATCGTCGGAGGTCGGCGGCAACGGGGCGCAGATGATCATCGCGCACGAACTTGGACATCACTACTGCGGGCACCTCGGCAAGCATGGCGATCCGAGCCTCGAACTTGAGGCCGACCGTTTCGCCGCTGCGGCTATGCGCAAGGCGGGGATGCCCCTCGATGCGGCCATGAGCGTGCTGCCGATCCTCGCGGGGCGGGCCTCGAAATCCCATCCGGGGCGCGACGCCAGGGTTGCCGCGATCAAGTCGGGTTGGGAGCATCCCGAGACGGGAAAAGACTGCCGCAAATGAAAGACCCCGCACTCGGCGGGGTTAGCAGCACATGTGGCAGAGCGTGCGCTCGATCCGGGATATGTCGTCGAGAATGTGTTCTCGTTCGCGGCCGTTGTCCGCATAGCGCAGACGGTTGCGGAGATCGTCCGCCTCGCGTTCTAACTGGTCGGCGAGCTGGGCGTCGTCGTGACGCCACGGGCGGCCCCATCTGGTCAGCATTGGTTCGGGCTTTGATTTTCGCGGCATCTGCTCTCCGTCAGTCGATGTCCGGATACTCGACGTCTCCGAATTCGTTCACACTGTACGCATAAGCCTGGTGCACACGCAGACCATCGGCAAGCGCCGATTTCCGCGACGTCTTGATAGCGGCCTCGAGTTTGCGGCGGATCGTGTGCTGCTCGAGATCGATGACGTTGGTTTCGAGGGCGGCACCCGGCCGCGTGGCTTTGTACGTCGCCAGGCCGCGCACATAAGGCATGATCTGCTCGCGCTGTCGCGGAGAGAAGCCGTCGTATGCTTCGATTGCCTCCAGGCTCAGGACCAGTACGTCGAGTTCTTCTTCCATCGTGATCTCCCCTGCCGCTTCCCATGGCGGCTACAGTCATTGTGGTGTTGGCGGACGACAGGATCAAAATCGGCCGACGGAGGGCCGTGGCGCAGACGTTGCGACAGGCACGCCATACGTCATGATGTCGTCGACGGCGGACATGAACAGGTCGACGAGGAAGGGTTCGGGAGCTGTGTTGCGCGGCCCCTGGAATTGCCGGATGACGCTCGTGAATTGACCGTCGATCAGTTTCGGCGTCAGCTCGACGGTCGCGCACGGTTGACCGGATGCGTCTCGGACCGAGAAGAAGTAGAACCCCGGGTGATGTAGTTTACGGTCGTACGAACCGTTTCCGATACAATGACGCATCCTGAAGCTTTCGACGTCCAGGGCGGCTGGGGACAACATCTCGACGACTGAATAGCCTGCACCGAGATCGGCGACGAAACGCTCGTCGTCGGCCGAGAGGTCGCGCTTTGTCTTGTGCTGCGGATGGCGGCCGCGCATGGATTTTACCGACTCGTTGTACAGCGCCTCAACAGTCCCGCATTTCATAAGCTTGAGCGGCCGCCCTTTGTCGTCAACTCTAGCAAGCCAGGCGTGATGCTCCGCGCCCGCGAGCAGGAGCCAGTCAATCACCTCTACGAGTTCGTATTGATATGTCCCGAGGAACTGATCGGCGAAGATCGTCCATCTCCGGTGCGTAGCATCGAAGCTACGCATGTCTCGCGACGGTGGCGGAGCATCCGCACCCGCTTCGACGTCGCGGTCGATCTGACGCGCCCACTTGATGAAATGCCTGCCGATCGATTCCGAAATGAGTTCAGGGATGACCTGGTGGACCATGCGCATGGGCTCTGCGTCCAGTTCATTGAGAAGGATTTTGATGCCGATCCGCTCGTCGTCAGTGTAGTCCATCATCGCGCTCACTCCCCATCGCAGTCGACATAGTCTCTGGGAATGATGATGTCCGGGGTGATGCATGAAAAAAGCCGCCCGTGGGCGGCTCTGTTCGTTTCCTGGTAAACGGGGTGCTCAGGCGGCGACGTCTGTCGCCAAGGCAGCATGAAGAGCAATCATGCTGCCGATCATAATTGCTCTGTATTCGTCATGTTGCTCCGGGCCGATGATGCGGCTCCCGAGAACCCGCCCCAGGACCTCGTAAGTCCTCCTGTGCGGGCGAGCGTCGATGCGGTCAACGGCGGCGCTGAACACGTCAATATCGGTGCGCCCCTCGCTGTTCGAGACACGTGCAGCAAACGCGGAGCAGATCAAGAGATCAAGAACCTGTTCGTCGTTGAGCGTCTCAAACGCTGTCGATCCAGCTTTGACACGAGCGCATTCGATCTCGTTCTGCCGACGGTGGATGTTGCCGAAGATGGTGTGCGGACGGGTTTCGTTCTCAAGAAGTGTGTAGAATGCAGTCTTCATAGTAGTTCCCCAGTGGGCGGAATGTTGCCCTCGTAACAAGGGTTGCTCCATCGGCGGAATGAAGCAACCCCTTTGTATATTTTACTGTATATTTCTTTGCTCGGTCGGTTACGTCCTGACCGAACGTGCCGTTGTAGGTCGCTTTGCGGGGACCTGTACTTCAGACAGTCTTGGCCGGATGCGCATGTTTTTGGATCGGCGCGAGTCATCAGCTATCCCGCGCTCGAGTTCATGATGTACGTCGGCCCACAGCGCGTTGATGTCGGCCCAGGCCTGGAACAGGGTCAGACCCGTCCGCGATGCGTTGGCGTCGCTATCCCAGGTCTTCTCAAGCCTCTCCATTGCCGACCACCGGAGGCTCTCCGGATACTGCGGGCACACCGAGGACATCGGAATGCCGCGGTCAAAACAGATGCGGTGTATCTCGAGCGCGATCATCCGGGGATCGGGTCGCGGCGACCAGATATGTGGACTTACGACATCGGCCAGGTGCTTGACCCGGAAATCGGTGGACGGCTGCATGAGCACGGCGAGGACCTTCTGGGCGACGGACGTTGACTGCGGTTGCATCGCCGCGCGGAATGCCGGAACACCGTTCATGAGCGACGGGATTTCCCGAGCCTTGATGTGCTCGATAGGTCGCGATCCCCAGCCGTTAGACCAGCCGACGTCCAGCCCGAAATTGGCACGAATGCCGCCCGCCATGGCAGTGATCTGCCAACGATCAGCCGGGTTCCCGAACGTAAAGGCGATCTCGCGAGGAGTGTCGGACAGTGCGATGATCTCGACTCCCTCACTCTTGACGTCGCGCACCAGGCATTTGAAGGCCGTGTGCATCTCGCGGTTCGAAACCCTACGGAGGGCGACGATGTCGGCGTCGGCGGTTTCCCGGAGACGTGGATCGACCGTCTGTCCGCCTGTGATAAAAAACGGCGTCAGGTATAGATCGAGCTTGTCGAGTACGCGCTGCGCGGCGTAGCGGCTGGCGAATTTCGCGGTGTCGAGATTGTGCCGGCGCGCGGCGTCTTTGATTTTGTGACCGAGTGCTTCGGCGGAAATGTTGAAGTGCGGCATGTCGAATGTCTCCCCAGACTTTGAGGAAACAGTGGCCGTCGGCGATGCAAGGTACAAAAACAACAGGGAGGCCGAAACCTCCCTGCGAACTCGACGACCTCTTCACGATATCTCCCATTCCGGGTGGACCTGTCTCCAGGCGGGGGACCCCTCACAGTCGATTGCAGAGCCCGTCGATGATCATGGTGTCGGCGGCCGCAGCCGTCAAATTGGGAAACTCCGTTTATCCGGGTAACGCCGATTCACATTTGCGAAGTAATGGGGGGAAATCGGATAAACGCACTGAAACGCGAGGCAGGGAAGCCCGCCAGCGTAGGTCGAAGAGAAAGGATGACCCCAGCATCATCCGAAATCGAACATCAGGCGACATACCGACGGCGCTTGATCAGTCGAGCAGTCAGAGCGATCCGGGACTGCTCGCGGTCGAGTGCGCGGACCTCGACCAGATGGTCGATAGCGTGGTCGAAAATGCGGTTGAGCAAGCTGGACTTTAGGACCTGACCGTCGCCGTCTTTTTTCAGTGATCGCAGCGCCGCCTTCACGGCTGCCGACAGTGCCTCGTCGATCGCCGACGGTTGCGGTTTCCCGACAGCCTTCCGTCCGCTCCTGGTGCGCTGGGCCGACGTGCGCTGCCGCTCTGTTGTCTTGTAGAATTCCCTTGGCATGACTGCGATCTCCCCAAACGCGGTTTCGAACCCCATGAAACGGCGTTTCGATGCATGAGACAAAACGGCGGCCGAGAGACCCAGCCGCCGCACGTCGTCATAAATCGACAATGGGACATCCGTGTCCCAAACTCACATCATCTCAAAGCATCGCGAGCTTGATCCGTCTGACGCGTTCCTCGCGGCTCATCTCCGGATACGACAGGTACTTCGGCTTCAGGCTCAGGTTCACACATTCCGCGCGGATCGACATCGGCGCGCCGACCTCATACCGGAAGACCTCGGCGAGCATAGCCTCGATCTCGTCAGCGATGGGACCGCCGCGTTGGAGCAGGATCATCGCGGCGTCGGCCAACGCCTGTCGGGTTGTGTCGGCGTCGCGGAGGACGGACCCGCGCTCCTCGGACTTTGCTTTCTGATTCTTCCGCCTTTCGGCTTGCTCGGCGGACTTCCGAGACCTACGCTCGTCCTCGGTTTCACCGGTACGGTCCTGACGTCTCGGACGACCTGGGCGTCTCCTCGTTGCTGACGGCTCGCTGATCAGTTCTTCAAGCATCGAAATTTCCAAGGTAGTGGCTGCCATCTTTCTCTCCCGCGGCGTCCAATACCTAGAGCTTGCCCGTCGGCGGAACATCCCACAATCGAAAACTACATGTAGCCATAATTATTTTGGTTACATGTAACTTTGCATTTTTGTGCGCCTCGAAACGACGGCTCCGCCAAACTTCGTTCAAGAACTGTATCCTTGTGGTCATGGAAGTGGGAAACCAAAGTCGACAGAACTCTGAACCCGAGGACGACAGTGTCTTGCTATCAACCTGCGCTGACGCTCACTGTTGTCGACGCTCCGCTTTCCGCTTGCTTCAGGCTCCGCCACTGGGCACGCTGACAAAACCAGAACAAGCGAAGCGCCCCGTTCTTCTTATTCGCGAAGCCCTTGAAACCAGAGTCTTGGTTTCTTCCGAACCCATGACTTCGATGCGCTATCGCAAGGGCTTCTAGCAACCAGAATCCAGCGCTCTAAGAAACCAGCATATAGTTTTCAGTCATACCACCGTCGGCCGTCGGTATGAATCGCCGTGATCACTGACTATTATCGCCAACTCTCAGAAAATCTTGTCCGATACACTTGCGCTAGGCTTCGCCGACGGCAATCATTGTTACAGGGGAGACAAGATGAACACTCAACAGCCAACCGATCTGGACGAAATCGCTAAGCCGCGGCATCCGCTGTACGGCAAGCGCGGGACTTGGCTGTCTGCGTACAATGAGCACGGTCTGCCTTGCGACTACATCTGGCAAAACTCCGGGTCGAACATCATCCGCGGATATCAGCGCGCGGGCATCAAGGCCGCCGACCTCGACCTCGAAACCTCGATCTCGAACGAGAAGACGTCGCCGCGAGTCGAAATTCCCCGGGTGGTCGTCGAGACCCTCCGTATAGACGTCAAGGCGCTCAACGCACAGGATATTGCCGTCTTCTGGCGCTTGTTCGCTCAGGCCCGTCATCACGGGATTGAGGAAGGCACGGCTACGATCACACTCGCGGCGTTGCAGGACTTCCTCGGCGTCGCACGCGCCAGCCGCATTATCCAGTCGATCGAGAAGCTGGCTTCTCTGTCGATGTCGCTCCACGTCAACCAGCCGGGTGCGCATGGGCGTGTCGCCATGCCGATGATCGCCTCGTTCGATATCGCCGATGGCGTCGTTACGTTCGCGCTGCCGTACGTGCTTCGCATGGCAGTTATCAACTCCCGGGATTACGGCTGGATCGACATCAACGCTATTGCGCACTTCAGGTCGAAGTTCACCACCGGTCTTTTCATCAAGGCTTCCTACGAGGCGGGCAAGCACTGGTCGCATCGGAAACTGCTGGGCGGCGACAGGGCAACGTTCGCGGCCGCGCTCGGTCTCGACAACACAAAGTCCAACGTTATCGAAGACGTCATCGGTCGCGTCCGGGACGATCTCCTTGCGATTTCGGGACCCCGCCGCCGTTTCAAGATTTCGTTCATTGTGGGTTGCGGCTCCGACGACGCCGTTCTCATTGAACTCGGCAACGCCGCGAAGCGTCTGAAGGAACTGAAGCCCAAGGGTCTCACAAAGGAAGCGCTGGATCAGGTCAAAGCCGACAACACGGGCATCATGTCTGTTCCGGCGGAGCGCTACCCGACGATCACGCGCCTCCGACAGGCGGCAACATGGCTCGGCAGCAGCGTACTGATGGTCGCGGAGCAGTGGAGAATGGATGTCCGTGGTGCCACATCGTATGCCGACGACACCTTTGTGGGTTTATCCGGGCGCGAGTTCATCGCTCTGATCGACACGCATGGAGCGGACGACGTGCTCGAATACTGGCTCGACAAGCGTGACTTCTCGCGGTTCGGCACGTTCAACGTCGCGGAAGACGTCGGCGTCGCCAAGCCCCGACCGACGAAACTCAAGACGCCGATCCTAGTTGCCGAGCCTCAGGTCCCGAAGACCGAGGTCGAAGACGACGTCTATGAAATGACCGGTGTCGATAACTACGACTACGGCATGCCCGAGCCAACGGAGTTCCTGGGTTCCGCCGACTGTGACAACGCCGACATACCTTTCTGATCGTCGATCGCACTCTGTTAACCGGATACGCGGCCCCCGCGTTGACTGCAGACTCGGTGCCCGGCACAACCAGATCAGAACACGGAGCCGAAAGACATGAACGCACTGCGAATAGCCATAGCGAACTGACCGCCCACGGGGCCGCCAACGCTATTGTTACATTCGCAGGAGCCTTCTATGTCGTTCTATCGACGCAAGTTCTACACCGCCGACTCCCACTTCAGCCACCAGTTGATGCTGACGCATCCAGGCCGTCCGTTTGCCTCGACCGAGGAAATGGACGAGGCGCTCATCGACCGCTGGAACGCCGTCGTCGGCGACAACGACATCGTCTACCACTTGGGCGACTTCTCGATGAACCTCGGCGACGAGGATCGTGTCCGGGATATCTTCTCCCGTCTCAAGGGCTCCAAGGTCCTCATCCTCGGCAACCACGATTATGCGAAGGTCAACAAAATCCATCCGACGCTCGCTCGCTTGGACTGGATGATCTCGCCGACGTCGGCCCTCGAGACGACGGACGAGGGTCACCGCGTCTACCTTTCTCACTACGCGCACCGGACGTGGCCTGGCTCACATAAGGGCAGCTTCCATTTTTACGGACACTCGCATGGCAACCTGCCTGCAATGGGCCGTAGCCGCGACGTCGGTGTCGATTGCGCCGACGTCGGCTACGCGCCGAGAACATTCTCCGAGCTGACGAAAGGGATGATCTGATGACGAAACCCGATCACGAACTGAACGCACAGTACGGTGCGATGATCTCTCCCGGCGCACGCGTTGCCGTCCCGGACGAATGGATGCCCGCTGTTCATCAGGCAATGCAGGAGTTCTGTGACCTGCCGACCGAGGTTCGCGCATTCACGATCGTTATCGGTATTCTTCGGGACGCCGAGGGCGACATCACGTTCCAGATCGCTTGCGCTCGCGAGTTGGTGTCCGACCCCGGCATGAAGCTCATCGACGACATCATTGCCCGTGCATCCGCCGCGACGGCCGAACTTGGAGTTCGAAACTGATGGAGAGCCTGATGTCACACGTCCTGGCGTCGAAGTACGAGCGCTATCTGAGCCAGCCGTGCCTCGTCCAGATTTCGGGCGGATGGCTTGAGCCGGCGTCGACGGCAATCGAAGCCCTGACGGCGCTGCACCCCGACATCCGCATTGGGGCGCTTTATAAGGATCAGCACGGGATGATGTGCATCGACGTCGGTGTGGTGCCATTGGACGGCGGCGGCATTCACGATCAGATCAGAGACGTCGTCGAATTCGACACCGCCTTGCTCGACAGGATGCAAGAGGTGACCGCTAAGGCACGACTATTGTCGGCGTGGACGTGCTATGAAGACGGCAAGCCCGGGTGGCTCGTTGACGCGCCCGAGGGCCGTCGCCCGCTATGCCCGGAATGCCAAGCCCGTCGTGGGATGAAGGTGCGACGTCATGCGGCCTGAACCCGATATCCACGACGTCGTGGGAGCTGCGGCGGAATACATCTGGTACTCGGTCCGCTTCAATAACGCATGCCTGCCGCTGGACGTGGCGATCCCCGAACCGCTGCGCCAAGAGACCGAGGCTCTACTTCGCCGATACGTCGAAGGCGCGCGCCTGACGCCGCACCGGTCCGCCGATGCATACGAAGACCTGAGGGAGCCTTTCGCCGAACTCTGGACCTCGAAAATCAAGAACTCAACGGACACCCGGAAGGGTTGAATTCTTGAATTCTTCGAGAAGGTAGTTCCAATTCTACTAAATTCATCTCGATTAATTAAAGACTCCGACAAGCTACTGAAATCAATTTACAAATGTCGCAGAAATTGGCCGTTCTGCTACATTTGTAAACTGATTTAAGAATTTATCTCCGGTTGTGAAATAGTTGTTGACAAAGCGAACTCCTGATGCGCTTTTTGCCGCCACCTAAGTGCCGAGTTGGAGATGATATGGGTGAGACGAAGACAGCAGGGCCAGACTGGAATGCGGTAATCGATCGCATGAATGCCCAGACGGAGAAGTTGGATGCCAACGTGCGGCAGTGGCAACGTGATGATGCCAAAGTCCTCAACCGTCTGATGGACGCAGTCGGGGACCTCCGCAGGGTCGAACGTGGCTTTGGCCGTCATGTTCCCCATCTGAACGAGCCGCTGTCCCTCGAACAGGCGGCATGCCTGCCAGTGCTAGGGGGTGAGTTGTATCACAACGTCAGTCTGAGCATCCCCGGACCGAACGTGTCGGCGAAGACGCTGCGCGCAGCCGTCAATGCCGGGCTTTTGGGAACTACGAACACCAGCTCGAAGAACAAAACGACACTGGCGCAGATCGAGGAGTGGCTTGAAGCATGCCGAAGCAAAAACACTACGGACCGTACCTCATCAAGCGCAACGCCCGCTACGACGCGTCCGGCCGTCTCACTCACCGTGGCACCTTCATCATCGCCGACGGCGAAGCCCGTCACAGCACAGGATGCGGTTTCGGCAATCCTGAAGAAGCTCAGGTAGCCGCCGCGGAGGCGGAGCTGAAACTGCACGAATACAAGACTGCCAAATACGCGCATCAGGCCGGACAGGGGCTGGTCAACGTCGAAGCCGAGTTCGTGAAGATCGGTGAGCTGATCGTCTATTACCTCCTCGAGCACGAGGAAAAAATCGGCAAGATGACGAAACCTCGTCGCAGGGAGTTTCTCAGCCAGGTTGAGCGCCTGACGGCATTCTGGGGCGAGAAGATGGTGTCCGAGATCAATCGGAAGAACTCCACCAAGTACCAGGAGGGAAAGAGCGTGTCCGTCGTACGGAACGAACTCATCCTCTTGCGGTCAATGATCAATTTCGCGGCATCCGAGGGCAAGCTGAAGAAGTACGACAAGCAGCTAAATTTCGTGGTCCCGCGCCTTCAGCCGCGGATGCACTACTTCGACGTCGACGAGGTCATCGCGATGTACAAAGGGGCTATGCGCACACGGCACACATGGCATGGGAAGAAGACCTATCGCATGGCCTCCCATATCGCGAAGTTCATCCTGGTGGCGGTTCTAACGGGGAGTCGAGCCAATCGCATCATCCAGGCATCGTTTGTCCTCGAAAAGGGACGGCCGTGGATCGACCTCAAAAGCGGCATCTTCTATCGCCGCCCTGAAGGGGAGTTTGTTCCTGACAACAAGCAGGCTGACCCGGTCAAAATCCCGAAGCGGTTGTTGGCGTTGATGAAAATCTGGCACCACGGCATCGGGAAGACTCGTGGGACGAAGTATCTCTGTGAGTATCAAGGCCGTCCAGCTGACTGCCGAAAAGGCTTCTGGACACTTAAAAACAAGGTGCTGTCGGAAGAGCGCGCGGCACTCGTTAACCGGCATTCGCTGCGGCACACCTCTGCGACGATTCTCCTTCAGGGAGGCGTCAGCGTTGATGACGTCGGCGTTTACCTGTCGGCGGAGCCGGAGATGATTAAAAAGGTCTATTCGCACGTCATCCCCGGGGAATACTCACCCGTCCACCGTGTCTTAGACGCGAAACAGCCCCGGCGGCCGAGGCCCGGTGCGAAACCCGAACTGAAAGTCGTAGGAGGCACTGGCGCACATGGCTGAGATCACTCTGAAGAACGCTTTGCGTGCGGAGGCGGTGCTGGACTCCCTTGAATCGTTCGTTGTTTCGAGACTGTCCTCCAATGGTCTAGAAGCGTTGATCGAGGACGAAGATGTCTGGAACCGTATTGCGAGGACGGCGGGCTTCCTGAAGAAGATCGGCGCGGATACCCGATTTGTCAGGCAAGAAATCGCTGACCATCTGCCACGTGACGTCGTCATCGTGGGTGATCTGAATGGACTTTTCCAACTGAACCTCGCGCATCTTGTGCCGGACCAAGAGACTGAGAGGCACTTCCAGATCGCTGAGAAGTGGCGTGCAGCGAAACAGCAAGGCCACGTTTCCATCCGAGCGCATTGATGTTGGACTTGACATTCTGTGGACAACTGTTCACAGAACCGGTCGATTGTTGGGTGGCACCGCCACCTAACCGCCACCGTATCAACGGAACGGTCGGGGAACGAAAGGGAACTAACGCACCTCAACGGGTACCAAGAATCCAGGAAACGCCGAGCGTGTCACTGGTTTGGGACCAGAGGGTCGGGAGTTCGAATCTCTCCACTCCGACCATCGGCGGGCGTTTCGATGCCAAATGCTCTTCCGGTCATTCCCCCTTTACGGAATCTGGGTTATGCATTCTCGGACGCGCGCCGGCGGAACGGCGTGCCTTTATGCGAGAATTCTGGAGCTGCTTCGATGACCGCGAAGATCTATCGTCCCGCCAAGACCGCCATGCAGTCGGGCAAGGCCAAGTCCAACCTTTGGGTTCTGGAGTTCGATGCCGAGAAGCCGCGGACGATCGACCCGATCATGGGCTATACGAGCTCCGGCGACATGTACCAGCAGATCAAGCTTTCCTTCGAAACCAGCGAAGACGCGATTGCCTATGCCGAGCGCAACGGGATCGAGTTTCGCCTGATCGAGCCTAAGGAGGCGACCCGCAAGCGCTGCGCCTATC
Source organism: Shinella sp. CPCC 101442 (assembly GCF_024704725.1). Lineage (GTDB taxonomy): Bacteria > Pseudomonadota > Alphaproteobacteria > Rhizobiales > Rhizobiaceae > Shinella. The sequence continues at coordinate 57,733 of NZ_JALIQS010000011.1, forward strand.
CGGACAATTTCCGCTTCAGCCGCACGCAGCCTTGGACCCACTGAAAGTCCTTCGGCCCCTTAGCTCAGCTGGATAGAGCATCTGCCTTCTAAGCAGAATGTCGCAGGTTCGAGCCCTGCAGGGGTCGCCACTCAATTGTTTGATATTGTTCCTTTATTTCTCTGCCGCTGTTGCCATCGAGTCGGGGAATAAGGGAACGAAACGGCGACGAAATCCCGAAAGCGGCACGACGAGTCCCGGAAAACTCCCGGACGTCACTGGCCATTTCCCTTCATACCGCCTTTCCGATTCTCCCTTGTTTTGGCTACTCGCTCCATCGCATCGGCAACCTCGGTGTCGAGAACATGAGCGTATTTCGCCGTCACCGAGATTGAGCTGTGGTTTAACAGCTTTTGCCCCACCTTTAGGTTGCCTGTCTCGCGAACGATCTTCGACGCTGCATCATGACGAATGTCATGGATCCGCAGGTCGGTGATCCCGCTCTTGTCCTTGAAGCGTCTCCAATGGCTCTGGATGCCAGAGTAAGTAAGGGGATATCTCTGGCCGCGTATTTTTCCTCCGGGTTTGGACGAGCGTTTTGCGACGTAGGTGAAGACGAATTCGGGATTGTGGCCGATCAGGGGCTCGAGAACTGCGCGAATCGATGGCGTGATCTGGGTCACAACCCACTTGTTCCCCTTGCCCTTCGTGCGGATCTGGCCAGTTTTCCAGTTGACTGATGTCCAGCGCAAAAGGGTCTCGTTGAGCCGCAGGCCGCTCATATGCGCGAATTCAAGCCATGGCAGGTAATCGTCTCGAAGGCCGCTATAGAGAATGTCGGCCTCGTCCTCTTGGATCTCACGAACTCGCTCGGCTTCTTCCGGCAGCATATGCCCGCGCCAGTCCGGCTCGTTCGACAAGGTAAGCTTCCAGGTCCTGCGCGCCCTCATGAAGAGCCGCTTCAACACCGCCGTCTCACGGTTGATCGAAGCGTTGGAGACAGTGCCCATAGCACTGTCGTCGTGTTTTTTCTTTTTCCCGTATCGGTTATCTGTTCGTCGCTTGGCAATGAAGCTCGCCACATGGACATCGGTGACCTGGTCCATTCGCGTGGCGCCACCGATCGACTTGATCAATCGCTCGAGCGATCGATAGGTATCGCCCTCAGACGCCTTGCCCGTCATGACCTCTGTCATGTACCGCCCGGCTGCCATAGAAAGGGTGAGCGGGCCGGTGGTGGACCGGCGCCGCTCCTCAATCTCAGCCATAGCCTTTATGCGCCAAGCTCGCTCTAGGGCTTCGGCTTCCTTCTTGTTCCGGGTCTTTGAAGATCCTCGAAAAGTATGACCATTGAGTTGGAACTCAATTTGGTAGAAGGGGCTTTTTGCGTGCTTGTAGACGGACATGCTCGTTTCCTGCGGCTTTCGATGAAGTCCAGGATGTCCTTGCGATCAAAGCCCATCCGAACGCGCTTTTCACCCCGGCCTGTCGGGATGAATGCAATCTCTCCCGCCCTGACGTGTTCGCGCAAGGTCTTTGTTGAAATGGTGAGGAGCTGCGCCGCCTGATCCGGCGTCAGAAGATCGGCCGATACCTCACCCATCGCCTTGCTCCTTCTCCAGAGCGTCGCGGCCGGCCGGGACATCATCGTCGCCTTCAATGATCCATGAGCGGATGACTGCTTCAACGTCAGCCTGAGCTCGGTCCTGAAGCTCATCGCGGATTTTGCTTTTTGCCTCGACTTCGTAAGTCCTTCCAGGACCTTTGGCTCTCAGCCATTTGCCGCCAGACGATGCTTTCCACTCAAGCTTCTTGATCTGAACCATGACCGGCCTCCGAGAAATTTTGGATATTACCGCAGGCGGGTGGATCGATCAAAGCGCCCCCTCCCATATTGCGGATGGCAGCGGCTCCAGTTGCTTCTGTGGTGGCATCGCGCGGATCGATATTGAACAAGCTAATAGGGCGATATATTTTTAGCGCGGAAGGCGGTTTGAGGAGGTTGATATGGCCACCAACTTTTTCTCCAGAGGCACATTCGAGCCCGAAGAACTGGGCGCGCTGAAGGAGGTATTCGACGAAATTATAGAGCAGCCGTGGTTCGATAATTCGCAGGAAAGCAAGGAGAGCTTTGCAAAGTATCTCTTTGAGACTTTCCCGGCCGTGCACTTCGACCCGCGAAAGCATCGATCGATCATCGAGATGTCCGCGCGCATGTTCTACACGCGCGACGGCGCAAGTTGATTTCGATAGGCGATGATTGCCGATCACATTGCGGGTAGATCCCACGGGTAGATTTTTCGGATCTGCCTTGGAACGAATCTGCCAGTCCCGCATTTCAGGCGAAAATATGGGAGGGCGCCAATGTTGAAGATGGAATGGAAAGAGCCAATCGAAATTCAGCTTGGGACAATTGGGACCCGAAAAGTGGAAGGGCCCTTCGAAGCGCTGATCTATCTCATTGACAACTGGCCCAATCGCTCTGGCCCCGATTTTGTCAAAGCGAAAGTTACGTGCAAGGCAGCGGTTGAAGGCCGCGCCGATGCCGAGGTTGCTCGTCGCGACTTCCTTGCTGCCGCTAAAGAAGTTCATTGCTACATGAACTGACGAACGCCGGAGCATCTCCAATGAGCACGAATACACCTGGTCCGGCATATCGGTCGTTGTGGGGTGATCTTGATGAGAGCGCACGCGTTGCCCGGGAGATCGCAGAAGCGGAAAAGAAAGCGCGGGACGAGAAGACACGTAAACTGAAGGAAGCTCGTCTGCAGCGTCCGTCGTCCGGTAACCGAGCGACGCCGTCAGAGCCCGTCGACGCCCCAGAATAGCGAGGTTGTCGTTCATTGGTTCACACCTCCGCATACATCTGGCGCGGCCTTCATGGCCGTGGTATTCGTTGCCTCGTTCATTTCCGTATCCATATCCCTATGTGAGATTGAACCGCGGTCCGGAAGCGCTCCAACGCTTGCCGGACCATTTGCATTGAGGGCGGCCGGGACGAAGACAGGCACCATCTCGAAGCCGGCAGGAGCGATTTCGCCGAAGAGGTCGATGCACGAAACGCCGAGGCGAAGGTGGGCAAGCTCGCCAGCGGTGACGTAGCCGATCTTTTCAAAGCCCTTGGCGAGGATCAGAGCATCGCGCTCCCGGCGCACGGTTTCGGCGTCGGCAGCATGATTGCTGGCGTCGATCTGGAGTGCCTTTACCTCGGCCTCGGCTTTCGCGAGCTTCGCGGCGAGGTAGACCATGGAAAACGGATCGTTTCCTGTGGTCTCGGCGCAAAGCTCCTCCTCATCAGACAGACGCTTGATGCCGGTGCGCAGTTCGGCGTTCTCTTGTTCCAGCTGGTCAAAAAAGATGATGCGCCGTGCGAGGTCAGCGAACGGGTCCGTTTGCTCTGTGCGGTGCTGATCGAATTCGCCTTCGAATGCTTCCGGCCGGCGCACAGTGGCATGCATAGAACCATCGCCGTTCCGGATCATGCCCCAGTCGTCATAATCGAACGGGCGATACTGCAGCTGATCAACCATGGTCGCCTCCTGGCAGCACGTCGCCGGCCGCATCGAGATAGCGGAGCTTCCAAGTCGGATGGTAGCTTCCGCCGTGCTTCTCGCCGTCCAGACGGATTTTGAGCTTGGCACTATAGGTGCCGATGATCGTGCCGAGGCGTGAACCGGATTTGTTGCCGGTGTATTCCACCCGGCCTCCGCGCTTCGCCGGTACGCGATAGGCGTTGCGGATGTAAGCCATGGTCATGGCTGATCCTTTCCAGATTTGGCGTTGATGGCGGCGCGGCCGGCTTCCGTGAACTTCCAAGTGTATCCGTAATAGCCGTTGGGATATCGGGAGCGGGTCAAGAGCTTGTCGGCCTCAAGAGCTTTCAGCCTGGAGAGAACGAGAGCGGGCGAAAACCCGGTTTGGTTCTCCCTGCGAAGCTGGTCGCGGATGTAGTTTGTGGATGGGCTGCACGCCTTGTCGACGGCTGAAAGGACCATCTCCTTCGTGAGGATCATTCCGCACCGCCTTTCGCTGCTGTGGTGGGGTACAGAAACTCATCGACCATGGCGCGATAGATGACGTCGCAGATCTCCCGGTCATCAAGGCCGGACTCGGCGAGCCGGGCCAGTTCGCCGGCGCCGACCGTCTCCATTTCTGGAGTGGGGTCGTGCGGGATGCTCACGAGATCAACCATGGTCGGCGTCCTTCGCTGAGAGGGCGGGCGCATAGATGTTCCGGCGCTCGACGGTGAAGGTGTAGGCGGCAACCCACGGGTTTGCGTCCCACGTACCGTCGCCGTTGATGCTCTCCCAAAGATCGGCGTACCAATCGCGCGCGGTCGCCCACTCGTCCCCGCCTAGGTGCATAGCCGCTGAATTGTTGAAGACGCGGCCTGACGCTTTTCCTTTGAAACAACCTTCAGCGACAGCATCTACCTCGCTGATACTCTGCAACCGCTCGACGCGGACGTCGGTGACGGTCAGCGTCAGACGGGATGCCCAGCGCGGCATATGGATCGACGGGCGCCAGCGGCCCGGCTTTGAACGTTCCCAATCCGCAGCGTAGACGGCTGCGTCGTGGTCATCGTCAGGGCGCAATGTTTGCTGCACGCCTTCGCTCATCCGATAAGCGGTGCGGGGCACGATGGCGTGGTTCTCCTTCACCCAAAGGCGATCGTCGACAGTAATTCGCAGCTGCTTCGGCAACTGCCCCTCCAGCAGCTGATCAGGCTGGGGCTTTACGATGCGCCTAGTCTGGGTCTTGCGGCCGTCGAGCAGCGCAAGGACCATCGGCGCGCTGAAAAGGATGGGACGATCAGCCATTGTCCTGGCCCCCGGTCGCGTCGATGGTGGCCATGGTCAGTCCTCCTCGTGGTGAACGACTTGCGGCACGGCCTGGAATGCCTCTTCGAGCATCTTTTCAGGCTGGCTTATGGTGTTGTGGGAAATGGATCGGCGCGCCTCTTCGGCAGGCGACAGATGGATGGTCCATGATTGCCGGCGAACCACGATCGGACCCGGAAGGTGGATCTCGACACGGTCGCCGTCGATCACGACTTTGCCGCCAGCGCGGCAATGCACGGTGTGCTTTTCAGCCATGGTCGCCTCCGGTCGTACCTGTGGCGGAACCATCCCCTGCGGAGCCCTTACGGGTGGAGAGGGCTAGAAGCTGGTTCTTGATGGAGTGGTAGCCGTCGCATTTATCCCATAAGGCTTCGAATTCGAGACGCGCCGCCAGGTTCTCGGCTTCTTTGACGGTCAGATTGATTGTCTCGCGTCCCTCGTTGGAGAGGGAACGGGGAGGGTGGGCGTAGAGGGGGCGAGCTTCGTGACCACCGTATCCATAACCTTCGGCTTGTGCCTTGGTCGGATAGACGGTCATTGCGTATTCCCACAGGCCGTCACCAATGATCCGGTGATGATCAATCACATCCTGCTTATATTTTGGCTGCCACGCCACCGGCTCGCTCTCTACCGCCGGGACATCGACAAGGGCGGCGGCGATTTCACGAACGGTTCCTGCGCGTTCTGCCGTGAACTCGTTGCTCTGCTCATAGTCTTCGCAATACTCAAAGTTGAACCCGGATGACGACGCCTCAAAACCAGCGTTGTACGCCTTCATGATCGCGGCTTCATCCACCCCCTGCTGCGTCTGTTCAGCAAGAGCGGCGCGACGGTTCCAGAATGGCGCAGATAGATGGAATTCGCCGGGTACCGTGGCTTTGCAATCGTAGCACTGGATATCCCAACTGCTCGGGCAGATGTTGGTGCCGCCGCAAAACGGGCACGGCTTCAGTTCGATCTTCATGGCTTCTCTCCCTGGATGAGGGTGCGGGAAACATCGGCGTGAAGCTGACGCACTTCCTCAAGCGCTGCGTTGTATCGTGTGGCTCTGGTGGGGTATGCCGCATTCATCTCGGCGTCGGCCTTCGCATTGGTGACGCCGTCGATGATGTATTCCTCAGCTCGGGATAGAAGCGAACGCAGTTCCGCCGTCTCCCGCTGCATCGCCTCTAGCTTGAGGGCGAGGGCGGCGTAGATATCGGCGCGGATATAGCGGGGGCTTTCGGTGGTCGCGGCGGCACAGGTCCAGAACCCGCCGTTCGGGCCGTTGCCGTCCTGAGCAACAGCGATCCACTCCGGCGCGTCGGGATGTGTCACGCCTTCCATTGCCTTCTCTATGGTCTCTGAGGGGGAGTTCATGCGTCACCACAAGTTGAGTGGGAACAAAATTCACCCCCCGGCATTTCTTCCGCAGATTGTCCGCAAAATGCGATGGAGGTAGCCAGATGAAAGTTCGAAATCGGATCACCGGCTGGTTCATCAAGAAGGCTGTGGCGTTCGCGGTCACATTCCATCGCGCCACGGTGCGGGTTGAGCAGTTGATCATCGCGAAGTACCTCGCGACCAACTCTCGCGCCTGATCTACCGGCCAAGCTGTTCTGCACCTCGGTCATGCTGGCCCCCTAGCTGACAGCCGACCGGCAATCGCAAGCCCCTGCATGATGCGGTTTGTGCAATAGGTGAGGGCCTCGGGCTCGTCGTAGTCGTTCCAGAGCCCGAACAGCGTGTTTGCCAGCGCGTGCGGCTCGATGCCCTTGCTTTCCCAGTAGGTTCGCTCGTTCATGGCGTGCTGCGCGGCGTGCTCTTCGGGGCAGAGGGGCAGGGCGAAACGATCCGGCGCCTTGGTCTGCTTGCCCCGACCGAAATGGCCATGGAAAAGATTGGCGTAGGAGAGGTGGGCAGCCTGAACACCCATGCGACCGGTGACGACGCACGGCAGCTCGTGGAGGAACGCGAGATAGTCGCTGCGCTTCTTCGGCCGGCGCTTCGGCGGCTCGGGCTCGGTGCGGAATGCCGCGGTGTTTATGCGCATAGCCATCACATCCACTCCAGTCCGGAAAGCATTTCCTTCTGCGCTTCTGCGCGCTCGGGGCGGCAGCCGATCTCGTTGCGGAGCTGGGTGACCTTGATCTGTGTTTCGATCTTGCCCATCAGGGTCTTCACCCGCATATCGGGGTGCTTCTTGACCATGGCGGCGAGCATGCGGCGCTGTTCTTCGGTCATGTGACGCTCCCTAGGAAAGCGAAGCCCCAGGCGACGATGCCGAAGACAAAGACGCAGCCGAGGGCGACAATGCTTTCGGTGCCCGTGCGGGTGAACGACAAGACCAAGCTGGCGGTCGATAAGAAAACGCACAGAGCGCTCAGCGCGTAGGCGATGAGGGAGGCGATCATGCCACTCTCCTATCGTTCGCAGCCTCGTGGAAGCCGCCACGAATGGTCTCGGTCAGGTGGACGCCATTCGCGTCGCAGAAGGCAATCGCGTAGGTGATGAGGCTGGCGGCCCGCTTCACCGACATGCGGGCGGTGCTCTCGCGGATGTTGACCGGCTCACCTTCAAGGCCCGTCACGAGATCGACTTCGCCGTCAGTCGCCACGGTGTGGGCTGACACCAGCAAGACCTTCCACTCGTCAGCCTTTCGACGCTTCCCGTCCCAAGTCAGGCTTGAGCGGGCGAGGTCAGTGCAGATCGCGTGAAAGAACGCATTCTGCCCGCCGCTGCGCGTGATCGGGCCGATGGCAACAGAGCAACCTTCTGCTGCCTGGATGACGGCATTGACCGCGTTGCGGCGCACCTTGTCGTTGATGAGGGTGAAGCGCTGCTTTTCCATGGTCAGCCAGCCATCAGAACGTGATTGCCGGCGATCTTGGCCTCAATCGCCTTCTTCACCGAAACCGCGTCGCCGGGGCTGCGTGCCCAGAACTCTCGGAGCGGTTCACGGTTTGCGTCGCGCCACTTGGCGACGGTATCCGGGGTCTCGTTCTTGACGAACTCCAGCGCGCGGTCGGCGAACTGGCCGAGCGGAACGTTTTCGAGCGTCCAGCCGTCGCCCCAGGTTACGGTTATTGCATCTTTGGCGCCGACGGCTTTGAGACGGCCTTCCTGCTTGTCGTGCTCGACGATCTCAGTTGCGGACAAGTCCAGCACCTTGGCGCGATCCATCTCGGCTTCATCGTAGAGGCCGGTGAACTGTTCAGGCCAGCCGGCGCGCAGCGCCTGCATCTCGGCGCACTTCGAAATCATCAGCCGTGGCATGCGGCACCAGTTGCCGGAATCGTCCAGCTTTTGCTTTCCGGTCTTGTGGTTGCGGCCGTCCTGCCCCTCGGACCATTCGTCCTTGACCGGCGCGAACTCTTCCCAGAACGCCTGACCGGCGACCTCGTACCAGTCGCTGGTCTTCGGGTCCTGCTTCCAGAGATAGACCGTTGCCGAAATGATGCCCTGCGGGTTCAGGGGAGAAATCATGCTTTTGTCGGCTTCGTACAGCGGGGGCTTGGACGCCGGTCGGTAGTCGCCGCAGCGCTGCGCAATAACGCGCTGGCCGTCGCGACTGACGATGATCGTCATTTTCCGCCTAGCGGCATTTCCCTTGGAGAAGACCATGGGGATGATCTGGGCGAGGAACGGGTCGAGCCCCTTGGCGCGCGCCACTTCCATGAACAGGTTGAACTCGTCGGCGTTGCAATCCTTCGCAACGGTATCCTTGACCAACGAAACTTGGCGGGCGGTCAGGTCGAATTTCGTGATTGCGTTCATGATCACTTCCTCCGGACGGAAAGGCTGAAACTGCCGTTGTCGAGGCCAGCGCCTGGAACGGTTCGCTTGTCATTGAGGGCGCGGAGCAGGGCCTTCTTGTCGAGCTTGGGTGCGGGGCGCTCCTGCTCGACCCAGAACTCTCCGGGGATGTCCGCCTCGTTGGTGACGATCAGGCCGGCGGCACGCTTGGTCAGCGTGACGGTGCCTGTGGTCAGTCGGAACGATGTCTGTTCCGTCGCCAGCATCGCCTGTTCGATCATGGCGCGGACGCGTTCAATCCGCGATTCAGCGGCGGCGCGCCGGCTGGCGAACTCGGCTTCCTTGGCCTTGAGGCCTGCGACCATGACGTCGCACTCGTCAATCTCGGCAAGGGCCGCTTCGATTGCTTCATGAAGGCCGGTCTCGCCTTCAATGGTGTCGGCGACCAGTTCGGCGTCGCCGTCGTCTCCGCTGGCGCGCAGATCGGCCAGAAGGCGCTTGGCATATTCAGTTTGGCGGGCGATGGAGTGTTCTGCGGCAGACATAGGAAGCTCCAACAGTCTCAGGCGGCGGAAGCGATCGCGTTCCGCAGAACAGTCTCGACGTGGTTAAGGCTCTCGAGCGTCGGCGCGAGGTTGACGTCTCGGTCACGGCGCCAGTGCTGGACGAAGTTGAGGGCTTCAGAGAGGGCGCGATCCTTCGGGTCCGCAACGAGATCTGGATACCGAGACCAGCGCTCGAAGCGCTCAACTGTCGTGCCGGGGTGACGCTCGGAAGCCTCCTCGGCCTCCGCCTCATCCTCGAACTGGATCGCGTCATCCTGCTCGTAAGAGAATTCGCCCTTACCGGCATAGTAGAGGCCGGCGGCGTCCATCACCCAGAGACGGGTGACCATGTAGCCATGTGGCTTGCTCAGTTCCTGAGCGACGCGGGTGGCAATGCGGTCTGCTTCGGTCTGCATGGGTGGCTTCCTCGTCTTTCCCGGTGGTCGGGAGGTGATGAGGGTTTTGTAGCGAATATAGCTACATTATGCAAGAAAAAATGTAGCGACAGTGGCTACAAACTTTGACGGCCGATTCTAACCTGCTAGAATCACCACACGAAAAACCGGCTGGATCGTCCGGCCGGTGAGGGGGCAGAAACGAATAAGTCCGCCGGTCACGGCAGACGGCTTGATCTGAGAAGAGCCCTTTTGATGGGCCAGCTCTCGACTTCACGTAGCGTCCGGATAGTATCCACCACAACCAAGGGAAGGGGAGCTATGAGGATTCGCCACGTCATCGTCGCTGCTGTTGCGTTGGCCTTTGCCACAGCACCGGCTGTTGAGGCCAAAAATCAACCGTGTTCCGGCAAGAAGGGTGGGATCAAGTCGTGCACCAGCGATGGGAAATTCCTCTGCCACAACGGCACGGTCAGCGCATCCAAGCGGAAGTGTACACGCGATTGAAGCAACTTCCGGGGGGGCGCTGATGCGCGAGATGTCAACTGGACTGTTCCTGTGGATCGTCGGTGGGACATGCGGTGCTGTATTTGCCGGTGTGCTTGCTTGGGGCAAATTCAGTGCTGAAGCGAGTGCGCCACTGTCGGCAACGGCGCTTCAGTCGATTGGTAACATTCCAATCTGCGTCGGCACTGTCCGCACAACGTGTGTCGTGGATGGCGACACGATCTGGATCGAAGGCGTGAAGATCCGCATAGCCGATATCGACACACCTGAAATCGGCGAGCCCAAATGCGAGAGCGAACGAGCCCTTGGCCATCGCGCTAAGGATAGGCTGCGAGAGTTGCTGAATACCGGCCCATTTGAGCTCGTAGCGTCGGGGCGAGACGAAGACAAGTACGGTCGCAAGCTCCGCGTTGTCGTGCGAGATGGGCGGTCGCTTGGCGACCAACTCGTGGCAGAAGGGTTGGCCAGGACCTGGAGTGGCAGGCGAGAGCCTTGGTGCTGAGCGCCCACGAAAACGCCCGCATAAGTGCCGTCTCAATTAGCGAGGAACCTTGGGCGCCATTTCGTGTTCTGTCACCACGCGGAATATTCCGCCTATGAGGAGAAGAATATGTTCACCAAGCTCGCTACGATTACCGCCGCCGCCACCCTCGTAAGTTTCACTGCTTTCGCGCAGGATTCATCGTCAAACGCCGGCTCGACGACGAACGCCATGGACCAGGCTATGCAGATGGATGAGCCGACGGCCAACGTTTTCTATAGCGATGCGAAGGCCCGCACCTTCCGCCCCGAAGCGGAGTGGAGCAAGAACTGGGCTGGGCTGAAAGATGAGCAGCGGGCGAAGATGAAGGCCGATTGCTCGACGAACGGCGCGACGCCCCGCAGTGAGGGGGATACCCGTATCTGTGATTGGGCCGGCAACAACTAAGGCGAACCACATTCGAGATGAGGAGGCCCCTGCGAGGGGGCCTTTTTCGTAAGCGGCACACAGCTTCGCGGGGAGGGGCGGCCGCCTGCGCTGATAGGAATATCGCGAGCGGCCGCCCGCTTTCTCTCCAAGCCCACGGAAAAGCCCGCCGGTGAGGGCGGGCTAAAGGATGGGTGGCAGTCGTATTCAGATTGATAGCGTGCTTTGTCGCAACATGGGCCGTATGCGAGGTAAGCTTACCACAGCGTACACATCTGGATCGCTGCTAATATCGTGGGTGTATTCGTCAAGGGCCAATAGAGGAAGCGACTTTGTGTCGGGGTCGGTTTCGACACTTTTGTCCGCGCTATTGTCGAAAGTCAGAAATTCCAAGTCGGGAACGTTCATTGCCTCTTTCACGTACAACGCGGAGGATAAATGGATGGCGTCACCAAGCGTCATGCATCGCGTCTTCTCATCCTTGGCTCGTTTCGATGGCGACCGCGACCATTTAAAGTCGCGAAGTTGGGCGGCGCGAAGCATCGTGTAGGGGTCGGGGTTCACGACGGTAGCGATGGACCGAATGTATCGGACAAGATCATCAAGGGTGGCAAACGTGCCCGGCACAAAGCTGCTTGGTCTCAGTTCAGCAAACAGCACGCTGCTCACCCAGAGCCTTCGAGACGGGTTCATACCCGTCGCGTCAGATAGGATCTTTGCGATGTCGCCTGCAAACTCGCCCGAGGCATTGTTTGCATGAACTAAGAGCACGTTCGTATCGATGAAATGATCGGTGCTATTGGATGTTCGTGTTGCCAATGTTTATCGCGCCAAGAAAGCGCTTCCCCTCAAGTGATCCCCGAATATCGCTCGCTTCTCGCGCCAGCGGCACTTCCTCGACGCTAAAAACCTCCATGCGTTCGGGGAGTTGGCTATCGCCTGTGTAAATCGCGCGGCCCCTAACTGTAACGCGCTTGTTGCCGTATGGATTGAACGCGTCTTCCCCTTTTGATCTGTCGAAGACGCATTCAATCTGCGCGCCACCGCCTGGTAGAACCAGGTGACCCACCCACGTCGTGCCTCGGTAATCAATGTTCCCAAGCGTCCCGTCGAATGATCCCAGCACCCCGCCAACATGGAACCGACTTTTCAGCGAATCTGGCGACATTGCTTTGCCGAGTCGCTCAGCTTGGCGTGCGAAAAACTCATCAAACGGGATCACGTCCGTCTCGAACACCGCGACAGCCGGGTATGCCGGATCGATCGCTTTCCCAAGCGAGACTATCGACTGTGCAAGCTTCCGGTACTCCGTCGCGCGACCGAACTCGCTGCGGTAGACAGAGCCGGCCACATTTCGCAGCAGTTCGACTGCGCTCCCGTTAGTTCTCGCGTGCTCTCGCATCTCCAGTATGTTGGACGACATGGCTAGATTGGAGATGAAGAACTCACTTCGGTGCTTCCGTCCGTGAAGCTCGGCGTCAGCTGACTTCAGTGCGTTAAGTACCGACGTAAACGTTCGATGCAGAACTCTCGCTGGAATTAGGCGCGACGAATCAGCCGGCGCGTCAGCAGGCTTGATAATCAGTCGGATTTCGCAATTGCGAAGCGGCTCATCCATCGCTTAGCCTCCTTCCAGGAGGCTACATTGGTAATGTGGCTTGGTAAAGGCTTCGTTACAGTCGGTTGAGCGGAGGGGTGTTTTCAAACGAATCATCCGACTCCATCCGGGCGTAGATGAACCTCAATCAACTCTCGCGCAGCATCGAACACGCCGCTCAATGCGTCGTCCCCTTGCGTCTCGCTATTCGCAAGCCTGCGGTACTTCGACCGTGTACGTCACCTTTCCGACCCCCACCGGCTCGTTCGGCACGAGGTAAACCTTCAGGTCGCATTCCTGGGTTCGCACTTCCCATTCGTGTGCGCCGTCCTCGCGTGTGCCGGTGTTGGAGACAGAGCCAATCGGGGCCTGGCGCAGCGCATTCCCTACGGCCTCGCTCGTCAGGATCGTCGAGATCTGCTTCCCGCTGTCGTAAAATCCGGAGAGCGCCGCCGAAGCTGGCAGTGACAGGCCGGATATCAGGATGCCGGTAATGGCTATGGTCTTGATCAATGCGTTGTTCCCTTACGTCTGGCGATGTACTCGGCGTTCACGTCTCTTTCTCCTCGTTCAAAACCTCATCCTTGGCGTCGAGTACGATCTTGAGGGTCCGGATCATTTCCGCCGCGTCGAGCAGCAGTACCCTGACCTCGTTATCGGAAAGCGTCTCAACGAGGCCAGTTGCGGTTTTAGCATCGATCGCCGCGTCACGGTTGCCACCGCTGGGAGGGATGCCGGCTTGCTCTCGACCTTCAAGGATGGTCACGTAGGCGCGACCTAGCAGGCGGAGTATTTCACCTTTCTCGAGCTCACCGATCTTGTTCGCCGCACGGATGAGCTCAGTGATGAATTCAGGATGCTTGCTCATGGCAGGCCAACGGTAAGACCAGTGGCGAGCAGGATGGCGAGAATGACGCCCACGGCGAGCCATCGGCGAGGGGATGAGTAAAGTACCCTCAATGCGTCGTCCCCTTGCGTCTGGCGATGTATTCGGCGTTCAGCAGCTTCGACACATCGATCGCCACCGTCTCGTCAAGTCCATCTAGCGGAATTCCGTTCACCTGGGCTGTGAAGCCAGTGAATATGTCGTAGACCGCGAGGCTGCCCGTGCCATCGTCGCGCGTCGCGAAACGATTTTGCTGTTTGCGCTTTTCAGAAATCGCTCTTCCCCCCGGATGCAATTTCACGATAGCGCGATTCCGTTCGCGGACAAGAAAAAGCGACTCCCCATGCGTGCAGTCGTAACATCTGGTAGCCGTTGACGAGTATGACTATTTTCCTAATTATGTTCTTGTTCCGTTCTGGTTTTCAATGCATGTTGCGCCCAGTTCAAAAAGCACAAGGGGCATGAACATGGCAGAGTTTTTCGTGGTTCAATCCTTCTCACCGGCTAAGCGCGGCATGAAGGCCGATATCGCAGTCCAGGTAAATAGCGTGATGCATGCGAAGCGGATGGCCGAGCGCCTGGCGCTGACCAAGCCCATGGTGTTCGCGACCGTGATGGAGGGGGACCCGGAAAGCGGCGACTTCGGAGAGCCTAAGCTTATCTATTTCCATGGCGCCGAAAAGCCGGAGGAAGTCAGCAACATGCAGCCGATCTAGGAGGGCTCGTGCATCATGGCGATACGGTACGCCACCGCGCCGCCTGTTCGAAATGAGGATACGGTCGCAAAGCTTCGCGATCTCGCAGGTGGTCCTCAACTAGAGCCGGCAACCGCCATAGACAGAGCTGCGGCTAGGATTGTCGCCGAGATGACGAAGATTCACGGCGGAGAGTGGAGGTCGAAGGTTGATCATCAGCATCGGACTGTGATGATTTGGTCGCTGGATTAGTTTCCAACTGCGTTATGATGGTCGACATTATAATGTCGATGTTCCGAGGAGTGAGGCCGTCAATTCTGGATATCAACGCCAGGATTGCGGCCCGTCCACGAACGCGATCGGATGGTGCGTTTTTCTTCAGCCGTGGCGTCGCGGCTGACCGCGCTTCTTCTAGGGCGTTCGCCAAAGAAGCTTCGGGATTTGGGCCGGCGAGAGAGATGACCGAGTCTGGAATCGGATGTCCGGTTACGTCAGCGATCTGATAAAGTTCTTCGGCTGACAGCTTCCGCTTTTCTTTGGTGGCCTTGTATATCTTGGAGCGGTCATTCGACCAAGCGGGATACCTCTCGGTCAGCCGTCGGGCCAATTCCGATTGCGTCCACCCTTTATGGGCCATCGCTTCCAAGAGCCAAGTTGAGATCATGCGAGATGTGTAACGGGTCCTCTCGTACAAGTCTGTGGCGAACATCGCTACAAAACAGCTTGCATGATGTAGCGATAATGGCTACAAAAGGGCATGGAACCTGCACGTAGCATCATCGACAGACTTGGTGGACCAAACAAGGTCGCGGACATCGCGGGTGTCCACCGCACGCGCGTATCGAACTGGGCTCGCAAGAAGGAGGACGGTGGAACTGGTGGGATAATCCCATTTAAGCACCTTCCCCTTCTTATTGCTGCAGCCCGTGAGCGTGGCCTTGAACTCTGCGCTGACGATTTCCTCCCACGCACTGAGGAGACCGCCGCATGAGCACCGAGACCCACACCATCCACGAAGAAGAAATTCAACGAGCCTTGCTGCTGGTCGTCGAGCTGCGTCAAATGCAGGGCACGACAGGCCGCGAGAAGGCGATCTTCCTTTCCAAGGCGATCAACGACGCCGTGATGGCGGAGAGGGAGAATAAGACTCAGACGACGCGCAAAAAGATCATCGAGGCGCTGGTCGATTTTCCCCACAGCATCGATGACAGCAAGGTTGAAATCCGTTTCGACCCGCGCCGTACCGGCCACAACGCGCTCAACCAGTTCCTGAGCGTTCTGGAGGGGCAATTCACCGCCGCTCCGAAAGCGGAGGGCTGAGACATGAGCGCCGACAAGAAACTCAAGGCCTACATCGACCGCGTCCTCCGCCTCAAGGAAGAGCAGGACACGATCGGTGACGATATCCGCGAAGTCTACGCCGAGGCTAAGGGCGAAGGCTACGACAAGACCGTCATGGGCAAGCTCGTCGCCCATTTGCGCAAGGTCGCGAAGTCCGGCGCTGACGCAGTTGATGAAGCCGAATCCATCTTTGAAACCTACCTGTCGGCTTATCACCGCGCATCTGGCACGCCCGTTGCCACGCACACGCATGAGGAAGATTTCGACCCGATCACGGGTGAGTTCGTCGATGATGAAGACGCCAACCCGCGCCTGATCAAGCAGGTTGTCGACGGCACGCAGACCGAAGCCGGCCGTGCCGCGCTCCTGACCGTCATCAACATCATGACCGACCGTGAAGAGGCGGAAGCGATCACCAGTTCGGGCGGCTCCCCCTCCGCTCCTTCCTCGCTGACGACGCGCGAGGCCGAAGAAAGCGTCGTACCCCATTCGCCGGAAACGGCAACGGAGCAGCGGGTTAACGTACACTCCCAGCATGAGGGCGCGAATGCTCAGGCAACAGTGCAAAACGAGTGCGTGACAGTTGTCGGTACCGAGAGCGGAACCGTCGCCATTTCCGAGAAAGCCACCGTCGCCACTCAAGGCGAAGCGACGGAACCAACCAGCGACGAGCGCGAGACCGACCTTGATGAGGCGGTAGAACGAGATCGCGCCGCCGCCAACACAGGAGGCACCGATGTAGAGAGCAGCGCACCGCGCGCAGGTCTTGCGGACCCGACCTCGAACACAGGGGAGGGCGCTGCCAATACCGCTCTCCCCGCCGACGGCATCGTCATGGAATACGTGCCGCCGACCGGTATGAAGCGCCTGCCGTTCGCAAGCTGCTTCCCGGATCATTCCAAGGCTGAGTACGAGCGTCTTGAGAAGGACATCGCCGCCAGCCGAGTGCGCCAGCCGATCATCCGTCAGGGCAACGTGATCATTGACGGCTTTGCTCGCTACGCTATCGCCCGCAAATACGGCTTCGCGTACCCGGTCCAGGAATACACCGGGAATGACCTGCTCCTCGACCTGATCGAGTGGCAGCGCGCCGCCCGCAATTTCACCCCGGCGCAGGAAAAGAAGATCGCCGCCGAACTGGCGAAGGAATCCCCGCACCGTGCCGACGACATCATGGCCGCTTTCGGGCTGGCCGAAGCTCTGGAGGACGTAGCGTGAGGGCAATTCGTTTCTCAACCGGATATGACGCTGTAGCGCAGCGTATCGTCGAAGGCACCGACGGCATCGGGCGCAAGCAGGCCGCCCGCGCCGAAGTCTCGGAAATCGTGAAAGCCTACGTGGCGCGCAACGGTGTTCGCCGCTTCGATGCCGGAACGTCAGGCGACTACCTCGCCGTGAAGACCTTCCTCGCAGAGCGGGACTACACGCTCACCACTTACGGCAGAGCCTCAACCTACATCATCAAAGCCCCGGGCCAGCGCGGTCGTCCGAAGTCGATCGGCTGGTCGAAGGTGATCGAGTTCGTTGATGGGCTGCGCCAGAAAGACGGTCTTGAGCCTCTGAAGAGGAGGGCGGCATGAGCTGGATCGTCTGGCTGATCATCGCCTTCACCATCCTCTCCGGCGCCTGTGCCTTGCTCTTTATCTGGGCTGGCCGCGACGACGAGCGGAACGAGCAGTCTGGCGCCGTCGAAGGCGACCAGCGCCACTTTGGTCAGCGGTCTTCCCCCTCCCGCTGATCATCGAGCGGGCGGCTTCCCCCTCCCAGCTGCCCGCTCACCCTGATTTTCGGAAAGCCGCCCTGCAGCTTCATCACGACAGCGTGCGCGGCCATCCCGACCGGAATGAAAAGTGAGGGCACCGAAGCCGAGGATACCCCGGCGCCCTCCTGATCCCCGGCAGATGCGGCGGAAGAGCCAGGGGATGTTGAATTAGCGGTTTGCCCAGCGCGGCGGGCCGGAGACGGGAAAGGCAACACATCGCCGGCAAGCGATAGACCTTCCCCGTCACCATTGTGAGTGCTCCTGAAGTTCATCGGAAGCTCCTTTCGACAAGGACAAGATGAACGAAAGGAATTCGGGAATGTCGGAAAAGTTGTCCGGAAAATCGGAAAAGTTGAAACAGGGAAATGCAACGAAAATGGCTGACGTAACCACGGCAAATTTTCTTGTCGAGCAGATCGGAGGACGCAGGCGCCCCGTCGGTGACATGCTCCTTACTGCGTTCCGTGAGCTTTCGAAGCGCTTCCCGCACCGCGACGACCCCGAAAACAGATGGACGGAGCGACGGCTGAAGGCCTGGCGC
The DNA here is from genome assembly GCF_024704725.1 of Shinella sp. CPCC 101442. GTDB lineage: Bacteria > Pseudomonadota > Alphaproteobacteria > Rhizobiales > Rhizobiaceae > Shinella. The sequence continues at coordinate 75,464 of NZ_JALIQS010000011.1, forward strand.
TACAAGGAAAGCAAGGTGGTCGAGCACTTCCAGATGGTCGAGCTTTACGAGACAGCCGAGGCACTGCGGGCAGCGAGGAATGAACATGCAGAATACATCGCCAAGACCTCCCGCCTTCGCCAGATGGCTCAGCTTCGAGCGCAGACACACGATTGCGATGTGGCTTCGTGACAAGGCCGCTTGGGCCGCCGAGTGGATTTGCCCGGAGCTTTGCGACAACCAGGAGGATGGAAAATGAAGAACAGGCTGATCGACCTCAACAATCATCTCTTTTCTCAGCTCGAGCGTCTTTCCGAGGAGAACCTGACGGCTGAGCAAATCGAGACTGAGGTGAAGCGGACCGATGCAATCGTGGCGGTGAGCGAACAGCTGATCCGCAACTCGGACCTTTCGCTTAAGGCTGCAACTCTCGTCGCCAATCACGGCGACCGGTTCAAGCCGATGCTCCCGACGATCTTCCGCCAGCCCGACACGCTAGAGGGAAAAGCCATCGCCGACGGGAGCGAAAAATGAAGGGCCGCTACATCCTCTATAGTGATGCTGAAATGGCTTGGCTCGAAGAGAACAAAGCCCTCGTCATCGGTGACTATCACGCGGAGTTTGTGAAAGAGTTCGGCCGCGATGACGTCACCGCTGCGAACCTCCATGCGCTGCGCAAGCGCCGGAGCTGGAAGACTGGAAGAACTGGCTGCTTCTCGAAAGGGCAGGAGCCCTTCAACAAGGGTAAGAAATGCTCGCCTGGGAAAGGCGGCCGGCACCCGAACGCCCAGCGCACCCAGTTTAAATCTGGCCAGTTGCCGCACAACACGAAGTTCCTCGGTCATGAGCGTGTGTCGAAGGACGGTTACGTTGAGATCAGTGTCGACGAGCAAAACCCTCACACCGGATACGAGCGCCGCTATGCTCTAAAGCACCTCCATCTTTGGGAAAAGCTCAACGGCTCCGTTCCGGATGGGCATTGCCTGAAGTGCTTGGACGGCGATCGGCTCAATACCGATCCCACAAACTGGATCGCAGTTCCACGGGGTGTCCTTCCGAGGCTCAACGGCGGGCGCGCGACCCGAGTGATGGCTTACGACACGGCGCCTGAAGAGCTTAAGCCAGTCCTGATGACCATGGCACGCTTGGACCAAAAGGCGAGCGAGCTGGGCCGCAGGCGTGGCGGAGCCGTGTGATGCACCAGCTTGGCCTATTCGACGCTCTCCGACGGCCACCGGTTCGCATCGCCGTCGATTCCGACGGACCTGTCGTTCGCGATGATCCCGACTTCACGTTCCGCCTGCCGCACCCGCGCATGGCCTGGGACCGGGCCGAGATCGAGATCCACCGTCACAGCAATGGGCTTTGGATGTGGTCGACCAGCTACAACGCTGACATGGGCGGCGGCGCTTATCGAGTAGGCGCAAAGTGGGGCAAGTTCGCTGAAACCCGCGAGGACGCGCTGTTCTATGCTTGCGAAGAGCTAGAACGCGGCCTCGGCGATCGAGACACGACCGATGTTGCTCTCATCCGCAAGTGGGTTGTCTCTCTCAAGGATGACGCGAGGGCGTTCCAATGACCCTGGTCTCACGCCTCTACAACCACATTCGCTTCGCGAGCAGCGGCAAGGAACGCCAGTCGAGCACGCGACGGGGAGCATTTGCCTTCCATGGCGCGGGCGCAGAACGCAAGAGCCCGCTGGAACGCGCGGCCGTAGGTCACCGGCCATTTCTCGGCCAGAACGAACATGGCGTTTCGAGCGCAACTGATCGTCATCGCACGGGGCATACCCGGAAGGAGAATAGCAAGAGCGCGGTCCCAAGTCACAGAAAGCATTTCGTATTTCCCTGTTTGTTCGGGGCCAAGAATGCAGATCGTGTGCGGGTGGTTCCGTGTCAATTCTATGAAATTTTTATGAGGTTTGCGGCATGACCGAAGTCGACCTCCTCAAGGAAGAGATCAAAGAGCAGGAGCAGGAAATCTTCCGTCTCCGGAACTCGATGAACCGCGCCGACAACGGCGTGAAGCGCAAACGGATTGAGACGCTGAGCCGCACGCTGGGCCGGCTCAAGGCCGAAGTCGCCGCCCTTGAGAACAGGAGGGCGAGCGCATGACCTTAACGGATCATCTTCGACGGAATCTCCTCTCCCGGTATGGGCGTGACATCCGGTGCCTCTTCCGGAACGACATCGGGTCCCGGTTCTTCAATCGGACGCTCCGGAATGTCCGGCAGATCGTCTGGAGTCTCTTCCGGAGGAACTTCCAGGGGCTTCTTCGGATCGTTTGGGTCATTGGCCATATCGCTCTCCTCTACGGATACGCAACCGGCGCAGGCCGGCAAATGTTCCACGAGGTGGCGGCATGACGTGGTTCTTCGATCCGCTGCTCCCGCTTCACTACGAGCACATCGTCATCGACCCACCGTGGGGTTTCGACCTCTATAGCAAGGAAGGTGCGAAGAAGTCGGCGCTCGCGAAATACGAGCTGATGCGCGACGACGACGTGCGGCAGCTGCCCGTTGGCTCTCTCGCCTCCATGAATTGCCTTCTGTATTGCTGGGCCACCGCACCGCAGCTCCCCTTGGCAATCGACTGCGTGAAGGCATGGGGCTTCGAGTATAAGTCTGTTCTCGTATGGCGAAAGACCACGCCCGCCGGCAAGGTCCGCATGGGCACTGGCTATCGCGTCCGCACGACTGGCGAGGTCGTTGTGGTTGCCACGCTCGGCAACCCGAAGCAGGCCAGCATTCCGCAGACGATCTTTGACGGAATCGCTCGAGAGCATAGCCGCAAGCCGGATGAGTTCTATGCCCTCTGCGATCGGGTAATGCCTCATGCCCGTCGGGCCGACGTCTTCGCGCGTGAAAGCCGCGACGGCTGGCACAGCTTCGGCAACGAGGCGACCAAGTTCGACGAGGTGGCGGCATGACGTTCACCGCAGCTTTCCGCGCCCACGGCCCCGATGTACCTGAACTTGCTTCAGCGCTCGGGATTTCACACCCCGACGCCGACATGCTCAAGAACTGGATGATGGACAACAAGCCGCTCGACCACGAGCAAAAGCTGTTCGTCAACCGGTGGTGTGACCGTGTCGTCGCCGAGACCCTGCGGCGCGCGCGGCAGCAGATTGGCGGGGCAAGATGACCGGCGCAATCCGCATCCCCATCACCGATATGCCGCCCTCGGCCAACGCCATGCGCTCGCACTTTGTCGACGACGGCAAGGTCAAGAGCACAAAGAGCAAGGCCTATGCCGCCTGGAAGAAAGCAGCTTCGTGGGAAATTGCTGGTGCTCGGCCGGGAAGGATCGAAGGCCCGTATCGGCTCTACATCGCCGTCCAGCGCGACTGGTGCACCAAGCGCGCGCGCGACATCGACAACATCATCAAGCCCGTCTCCGACGCGTTGGTCGCGGCGGGCGTCGTGTCTGACGACAGCCTCGCCGAAGAGGTGAGGGCGAAGTGGGACGATAATCTCGGCGGACCGGCCGTTGTTGCGATGCTGGAAGCGGTTGAGGTGGGGTCATGAGCAACCGCGCATGGATGCCGCTTCACATCGCCGACTACCTCGCTGATACCGGCCACCTGACGGCAACCGAGCATGGCGCCTACCTGCTCATGATCATGCACTACTGGCAGAACGGCAGTCTGCCGGCGAACGAGCGCGTCATTGCGCGTATCGCCAAGCTCACCGTCGAGCAGTGGGAGGAGAGCCGCGATATCCTCGCGATGCTCTTCGGCCCGGACTGGTCGCACAAGCGCATCGACGCGGAGCTCTCGAAAGCCGACGAGATTATCGAGAAGCGCCGCTCGGCCGCAGAAGCACGGCACGGCAAGGGGAAAAAGCAAACCCGAGATGCAAATGCAATGCATGTGCAAAGCAAAAGCACTGATACGGGCGTGCCACCTTTAACCGATAACCTATCTGCTACTGCTTCTAACGAAGCAGCAGCATCCTGCGCTGGGCCTGACCTCGATCCTCAATCCCTCGAAAGCAAATTGCGGGACGCAGCCGGCGACAAGATGCAGCCGCATGCCGGCTTCGTCGTCGGCCCGGTGATGGAACTCATCCGACAAGGCGCTGACATCGACCTCGACGTCCTTCCGACCGTCCGCTCCGTCGCCGCCCGCCTCGGCCGTCCAGCGCGATCCTGGGACTATTTCGTCCCGGCCATTCAGGACGCGATGGATAAGCGCAAGGCCGCCGGCACATGGGAACACCGAGGCCAGGCGCCGCCGCCCGGCAAGCCGCCCAGCGCGGCGATGCAGCGCCATGAGCGCATCCGCCAGAACGTCAAACGCGAAATCTACGGTGATGAAAATGCAGACGATGCCGGCCCTGTCATCGACCTTCCAGAGCGAGATTACCGCCCTCACTGAAAAGCTCGCCCCGTCCGGACCGGACGAGGTGGCACGGTGCATCAACGCGCTTCTCGACGCTGGGCTAATGATCCCGTCGGCCGTTAGCGAGAATGACGCGATCGACCTCTACCGCGAGGCGCTGTCCGCAACGCCGATCGACGGTCTGCGCAAAGCGTTCATCAAGCTCAAGCGCGGCGGGTACTCGAAGCACGTCACGTTCTTGCCCAACCCGTCCGAACTGGCGGCGCTCGCCAATGCCGAAGCGGAATCGCTGCGCGCCGACAGGGCTCGCATGTCCGAACGGGCGAGGATGGTCCGCGAGAACGCCGCCCTTGGCATCAAGGCAGGCAAACACAAGCTCCTCAAGAACATCACGACCGACGCCCGGTTGCGGGCCGAAGAGCTTTCTCTTCTCGGTTGGTATCTCGTCGAAAACTGCTCGTCGCAAGAAAGCTGGGTCGGCCGGGTCAAGAAGGGGCTGCCGACCGGCGCGATTTTTCTCTGGGCCATCGGTGAAATCTGGGCGCCGCCGGGGGCGCAGGACACAGGGAGGGTTGCCGCATGAACGTCGAGTCCAAGCTCGAGACCTATATCACCAAGAAGGGCGTCCCCGCGAAGCGGATCACGTTTGAATGGACGGAAGAAAAGATCGCGCTTGCGGCGAAGATGTGGGGAGAGGGATTCACCGGCCCTGCCATTGCCGAGCGGCTTGGCGTGGCGCGCGGAAGTGTCTCGGCCGTCGCCAGCAAATTTCGTGACCGTTTCCCGAGCCGGCTTAACCCAGGCAAGAAGTCGGAAGACGGCAGCTATGTCGAGGTGCCGGAATATTGGCTCAAGCAGGCTGCAGGTCTCTGGATGGGCGGCGCCAACGCGAACAAGATCGCTGAAATCACCGGCGTCAAGCCGAGCACCGCGTACACCCGCATTGCAACGCGGCCCGATCTGTTTCCCGAACACCGGCTGCCGGATCCAGTGAGAGCGCTGCGAGGCGAAACCACTCTCGGAGACGACATCGTCATACACCACGTCAAGCGGACGCACATCACCGGCGAGGTTCACACCATGCCGCGGGTTTCGATCCTCTGCCGCGGGGAGGGGTGAGGATGAGCAAGATCGAGGAAGTAGCGAAGGCTCTCGCCAATCACGTCCACGAGGGCGGCGACTACGGCATGACCGGCGAGGAAGCCTACCAGGACCGCAAGGACGACTATCACGCCATGGCGCGAGTTGCGATTGCGGGGCTGCGGGAGCCGACCACGAACATGATCCTGAAAGGGCTTGTACGAAGCGAGCGCGATGACATCGAACTTACGCTCGAGGAAGTCGAAGACATCTGGCGGGCGATGATCGACGACGCACTGACTACGAATTGAACGGCGGCAACACGAGGAACATGACCATGGCAAGCAATGAACGTTGGTACGCTGTGAAGACCCGTCCCGGAACGCAGCGCCAGGCCAAGCCGAGGGTAGGCGAGGCGGCCGACCGCAAAGGCGAGTTCATCATCGAGCGCAATCTGCGGGACGCGGGCTTCGACATTTTCATGCCGTCGACCTATCGCGAGATCCGCCACCACAAGACAGAGGAGTTCATCGTGAAGCGCTTTCCGCTCTTGGTCGGCTATTCGTTCGTGAACAAGCCGCGCAGCTTCTACGACCTCGGCGAGGTGGAAGGCGTTTCCGCGATCCTCGGGGTCGCCGGGATGCCGATGCGGATCAACGCGGAATCGGTCGAATCCATCCGCGAAGCTGAAGAGCGCGAGGTCGAGCAGATGGAGCGCCGCCGGCTGGCCCGCATCCAGAAGGAAAAGCAGCTTAATCGGAAGCTGACCCGCCGCGAGGCGAGGGCGCTTTTCCCGAAGAAGCGGCGCATCACCGTCGGCGGCAATGGATATCTTGCCGGCATGAGCGGTTTCGTCACGGACGCCACCGGCCGCAACACCATAAAAGCTGTGATTGAAACGTTGAACGGGCTGATCCCCGTAGAGCTTGATATTGCGGAGTTTTCCGAAGCAGTGTAGAAGTGGTTCCACAAGGCTGATTTATGGGATGTTCAGAGCGGTATCGCCGGTCCCACGTGGGAAGTTCGGCGCCCCACCATCTTGAAAACTATTGCCCAAATTCAGGCAGCAGGAAGCGGCGCGCCTCGTTTTGTTGAGCGCGCCGCATTCAATTTAGACGGCTATACGTCTTGCGGCCTTGTCTGCCGCTTTGCGATTAGAGCCATGGTCTGCAAGGATCTTCCCGGCATCCTCAACGGAAATCCGGTGCTTCTTTGCCAGTGTCTTGGCATCATAATTCTGGGCAGACGCCGAGGCGTCTTTCGATTGTGCCATGATGGTTCTCCTAGGGGATTGCGGCAAGGCATGAGCGCCACCAGGCGCGCCTAAGCCGATAGGCCCTATGTAGGATCTCAAGGCTCACATAGCAACCAGCTGAAAACCCAGGAGAAGCCACTGCGCCCCGCACCATTCGGAGCCGTGGCCACTTGGGGGATGAAGCCGCCCGGCTCCAGCGCCCAAGCCGGGAGGGTAGCCCAGCAAGCAACTCCGGGTTTGCAATCCGGTTAGGATTTCTGGTGTAGGCGATAAGGCAACGTCCCAATTGGAGCTTGCCATGTCTGAGCCTACCGCGTCGCCCATGATGACCCGCCTCGCAAACGTGGTTTGCTGGGGCTTTACTGGCCTCGCGATCCTTTCCGCCGCTATGGGGGCGCTTGGCCTTGTGTTGGGCAGCGGCTCGCGGGACTTGGAAAAGGTTGTCGTGTTTTTCGTTATCGCCGCCGCGCTTTATGGCATTGGCCGCGGCGTCAGATATGTGATTGCCGCTAGGTAGCTCACAAGCCGCTGCGGGTTTCCGACCCCACACGGACAGCCGTAACAAAACCCGCCTCGGCGGGAGACGTTAGCCTTCGGGCCGGTCAAGCAGATTGCCGCGCTGGTGCACACAGCGGCAAGACCGTGGCGGGCGACATCGCTGGAGCCGTCATCATCCAAATGGTGTAGTGCACCGCGCCGGTTCGTAAACCGATCATTGATCGTTCCGCGACTGTTCGCCCAAACATTAGAAACTAGCGATAAGCGCCAGAGAGCCCGCCAGGAGATCACATTTCATCGCCAGAGCCAGATGCCCATTCTCTCCGACCGAAGTATCTCCTAAACCCCGCATGCATGAAACGAGAGCCGGGCTCAGGGTCAGGCTTTTCGTCTACCTGCTAGAAGGGCTCTTCAGGGCTCGAACTTTCATGATCTTGTTCGCGGCTCGTTGAATGTCACGAATTTCGCGCATTGCTGGTGTGTCGTCGACATGACCAAGATGTGCTTCATTGGCTTTGGTTAGGTCTATGGCGCCGGACAAAATTTTCGTCAGCATTATGTCGGAAGGGACGTTGTCTCTTATGCATAACTCGGCAAGCAATGCAGAGCAGACGGCGCTAATGGCAACATTGCGAAGCGTAGTCTCTTCGATCAGTGCAAAGACGTTGTCGACATAGGACTCTGCATCCATCGATGTCATGGCATTCCTCCTCTCGGCTATCATTGAGAATACAACGCATGGTCGCGAGGGTCGATTTGAAAGAGAAGCTTCTCTCTGTACCCTCGGTGGAGGGTAGAGACAGGGCCATTTCGCTCTTCAGGCGACCATTTAGGCTAGGGCAAGGGAAGAAACCCATTGCCAACGAAGACGAACCCGCTGGGGTGCTTAACTCGTGTTGCCTCGCCTCGAAGTACTGCACGGGCCTGCTCGAATGGGTCGTCCGTCAAGCCGAAGTGCTCGACAATTTCGTCAAGGTGTTTTTCAGCGCGAGTGACATCATTGATGTGGTCACTGCGGAACTGTTCGGCGAACGAGTTAAGGGCTGCCTGGTAGGTAGCTTGCATCCCGGTATCCATTCCATACCCCCAAGGTTGACCCATGCCAGTCCTGAAAAATGCCCGGCATGAGAAGTTCGCGCAGCGCTGATCCGAAAGCAAGCCATGATTGAGCGCCCACAACCTGAAGAGAGCATGTTCGGGGTAGGCGGCACGCCATTCACGCCCGCGCCCGACATGCCGGAGTGGGTGCAGGTCACATTCCTCGACGAAGCCTCGCTGGTCGCCAACCCTGAGCACGCTCACCTGGCCGACGCCCACATCGGCTATCTCTGGGCCGCTGTCGAGAACACCCGAAAGGGCAAACGCGTCATAGGCCAGTGCGAGACCGGAACGCCACAAGGCGCCATGGGAAAGTGGGCAAAGGCCCGCATCGAACAACAGATCACGGAATGGTTCGGCTTCGTTCCGGACTTCATCATCACGCTCGATGCCACCTATTGCGCCGCCTGTGGCGACGCCGAGTTCATGGCGCTGGTCGAGCATGAGCTCTATCACGCGGCCCAGGACGTCGACAGTTTCGGCGCCCCGAAGTTCAACAGCATGACTGGTCGCCCGGTCTTCACCATTCGCGGGCATGACGTGGAGCAGTTCATCGGTGTGGTTCGTCGCTATGGGGCAGACGCCGCTGGTGTGCGCGAACTCATCGACGCCGCCAGCCGACCGCCCGAGGTTGCCCGCGCTCACATCGAGCATGCATGCGGGACCTGTAACCTGCGCGTCGCCTGACCTTGAAGGCACCTTGATAGACCGATGGTAAAACCGAAACTCACGCGCGAACAGCAAACCTACGTGGTTCAAGCGCTCGCATGCTTCGATACGCCGTCTGTCGTCGTCGCCTCGGTCAAGAAGGATTTCGGCGTCACACTAAGCCCGCAGCTCGTCGAGACATATGACCCGACGAAGAAGGCGGGCCGCAATGTCGCCGCCCGCTGGAAGGCACTGTTCGAGGAAACCCGCAAGACCTTCCTTGAGGATACCGCGTCGATTGCCATCAGTCACCGCGCCGTCCGCCTGCGCGCGCTCCAGCGCATGGCCGATAAGGCAGAGACGCAAGGCAACATGGTGCTCGCCTCGTCGCTGCTCAAGCAGGCAGCCGAGGAAGTCGGCGGCAGTTACACCAATCGCCGCGAGCTGACAGGGAAGGACGGAAAGGATTTGCCGGTGCCAGTGTCTCCGGTGACGATCTTCCAGTTGCCCGACAATGGCAGGGGATGAGAAGGGCGCGGCAGCCCAGACGGTCATCCGGCCGCAACCAGGGCCACAGACAACCTTTCTTTCGTCGCCGGCAGATATCGCGATCTATGGTGGGGCAGCGGGTGGCGGGAAGACATGGGCGCTTCTCATGGAGCCCTTGCGCCATGTGGGCAATCCCGCATTCGGCGCGGTCTTCTTTCGCCGCAACCTGACACAGGTCCGCAACGAAGGCGGGCTCTGGGATGAAAGCGAGAAGCTCTATCCACACCTGAGCGCGAACCCGCGATCGGCGCCAGATCTCAGCTGGACGTTTCCTTCCGGGGCAGGGGTGGCGTTCGCCCACCTTGAACACGAGAAGACGATCTACAATTGGCAGGGGTCTCAGATCCCGCTCATCTGCTTCGACGAGCTGACGCATTTCAGCGCGAAGCAGTTCTGGTACATGCTCAGCCGAAACCGCTCGATGTGCGGCGTCCGTCCTTACGTTCGGGCGACTTGCAACCCCGATGCGGATAGCTGGGTCGCTGAGTTCATAGCCTGGTGGATCGATCAGGAGACCGGGTTCTCGATCCCGGAACGGGCCGGCGTCCTTCGCTGGTTCATCCGCATCGGGGATTCCATCGTTTGGGCTGACAGCCCAGAGGAGCTTGCTCACCACGTCAACCCCCTCAACGGCGAGCCAATCCCGCCAAAGTCGGTTACCTTCATCCCTGCCAAGCTCAGCGATAACGCTCTGCTCATGGTCGCAGACCCCGGCTATCTTGCGAATCTCATGGCGCAGCCGACGGTCGAACGGGAACGTCTACTTGGTGGCAACTGGAAGATCAGGCCGGCGGCCGGGCTTCTGTTTCAGCGCGGGTGGTGCGAGGTGGTCGACGCGGTTCCGGCCGGCGCGCGCTGGATGCGTGGCTGGGACTTGGCCTCCACGCCAAAGGTTGAAGGAAATGACCCGGACGCCACGGCGGGGACGAAGATCGGCAGGTTGCCCGACGGGCGGTACATCGTGGCTCACCACGTCACCGACTTCCTGTCACCAAGCGGTGTCGAGACGCTGATCAAGAACACGGCCGCGCAGGACGGACAGGAAACGCAGATATCGCTGCCGCAGGATCCGGGGCAGGCGGGTAAATCGCAGGTCACGAGCCTGACGAAGATGCTGGCCGGCTACAACGTGCGGGCCACACCGGAATCCGGCGACAAGGTCACGCGCTTCTCACCGTTCTCGGCGCAGGCCGAAGCCGGAAACATCCTCGTGCTGCGCGCGCCATGGAATAACGCTTGGTTCTCGGCGCTGGAGAGCTTCCCAGAGGCGAAGCATGACGACGACGCAGACAGCACCAGCCGGGCTTTTAATGCGCTCCTGAACGCGAGCACCTTCACGCTCGCCAACCTCTGAGGCACCCATGGGGAATATCCTCGCCTTCGCTCGTGATAGCCTCACGAGCCTGGTGTCCCGCATGGGCACCGACCGAGACAAGTCCGCGACGACCTTCTATGCCCACACGGTGTTGACCGACGATCAGCTGATCGCCGCCTACAGCACCGCATGGCTTCCGAGGAAGATCGTGGACATTCCTGCACTTGACGCCTGCCGCAAATGGCGCGACTGGCAGGCGAAGAAGCCGCAGATTGAAGCAATCGAGAACGAAGAGAAGCGCCTGAACGTTAAGGGCAAGGTGCTGGAGGCCATGAAGAAGGCCCGGCTCTTCGGCGGCGCGGCGATTTACATCGGTACGGGCGACGGCGATCCGTCGAAGCCGCTGGAGGTCGAGCGCATTGGCAAGGGTGGCATTCGCTACCTCAACCTCATCACGCGTCGCAAGCTGAGCGCGGGCGAGATTGAGCGCGATCCAGAATCGGAATGGTACGGCAAGCCGCGGGACTACACCCTCTCAGGCAACAACGGCCAGCAGGTCGTCATCCACCCGTCGCGCCTGGTGCTGTTCTCCGGCGCGATGCCGGCCGACGATGAGATCTCGACGAACGCATGGCAGGGTTGGGGCGACAGCGTCCTCCAGTCCACGCTCGACGCCATCAAGAACGCGGACAGCACGGCCGGCAATATCGCGTCTCTTGTATTCGAGGCGAAGGTCGATATCATCCGCATTCCCGACTTCATGGCTTCATTGAACAACGAGGTGTATCGCTCGAAAATCATTGAGCGTTACACCCTCGCCAATATGTCAAAGGGCATCAACGGAACGCTGCTGCTCGACAAGGAAGAGGAGTACGACACCAAGAGCGCGTCGCTCGCCGGGCTGACCGATATTCTCATGGCCTTCATGCAGATCGTGTCCGGCGCCGCAGACATTCCGGTTACACGCCTCCTGGGTCAGTCACCCGCCGGCATGAACTCGACCGGCACCTCGGACATGAAGAACTACCACGACCGCATCCAGTCGATGCAGGAACTGGAGCTTCAGCCGGCCATGGCCGGCCTCGACGAGTGCATCGAGCGATCGGCCGGTGTCGTTGATCCCGATGTCCACTATCGCTGGGCTCCGCTGGAGCAGATGAGCGAGAAGGAGCGGGCCGACATCTTCAAGACCACGGCCGACGCCGCCCGCCAGCTGGTGGGCACCACGGCAGGGCAGGAGATCATCCCGCGCGAGGCCGTATCGGACGCTCTGGTCAATCGCCTCGTCGAGGATGGGGTCCTGCCTGGCCTCGATGCGGCCATCGAGGAATATGGGAAGCTGAGCGAGCAGGAGCCCTCAGACGAGGAGCTTGCAGCATCAGCCGCGGCACAGGCAGCCGCCAAGCCGGCAACGACACCCATGGCAGACGCCGCGCCTCGCACGCTCTATGTTCGTCGCGACGTCCTGAACGCCGCTGAGATCGTCAAATGGGCGAAAGCGCAGGGGTTCATTGACATCGTCCCGGATCTGCACGTCACCATCACCTACAGCCGCGCCCCTGTCGATTGGATGAAGATGGGCGACAACTGGTCGGACAACGGCAAGGGTGGCTTGACCATCCCGGCCGGCGGTCCTCGGCTCATGGAAGCGTTCGGCGAGAACGGGGAGGCCAAGGTACTTTCCTTCGCGTCAAGCGCCCTGTCATGGCGGCACGAGGACATGAAGCGCAACGGCGCTTCCTCCGATCGCGAAGACTACCAGCCGCACATCACCATCAGCTACGCCGCTGGTGGGCCTGACTTGAACAGCGTCGAGCCTTTCCGCGGCAAGATCGAACTCGGCCCGGAAATCTTCGAAGAGCTTCGCGGGGACTGACCATGCAATTCACCGACGCTGTAACCGTCGCGGGAACGCGTCGGACTGAAGACGGCTATCTGATTGCCGAGGCTCGCTCTGTCCGCACGGGCATTCAGCTTTACGCGGGCATCGAGGTCGGCAAGCCGGAACTGTCCGTCGTTCGGGTCTACCGCCCCGCTGATCAGGTCTTCGCCGATTCCAGCCTACAGAGCTTCACGCATGCCCCGGTGACGATGGATCACCCGGTAGAGGCCGTGACGGCCGACAACTGGAAGCAGTTTGCCGTCGGCGAGGTCAGCACGGCCGCCAAGAAGGACGGCGAGTGGGTGCACCTGCCATTGATCCTGAAGGACGCTGCGGCCATCCAGGCGGTTGAAACGGGCAAGCGCGAACTCTCGGCCGGCTACACCTGCGAGCTCGTATTCGGTGACGGCGTGACGCCCACCGGTGAGGCGTTCAACGCCACCCAGACGAACATCAAGATCAACCACCTCGCGATCGTGGATCGGGCGCGGGCTGGTTCCAAAGCTCGCATCGGTGACGGTGCGATCGCGTGGGGCGCCGCCCCTGTCACCAATGATCAGCAACCCGAAAAGGAAAAGATCATGACCCTGAAGACGGTTACCGTCGATGGTATCCCGGTCGAAGTAACCGACCAGGGCGCCACGGTGATCAGCACGCTGCAGTCGCGGCTTGCGGATGCCAACACGAAGTTCGCCGACGCCGAGAAAGCGCACCAGACGGCCATCGCCGCCAAGGACGCCGACCTCGCCAAGAAAGACGCCGAGATCGACGCCCTCAAGGCCAAGGTTCTCGACGAAAAGGCTCTCGACGAAAAGGTGCAGGCCCGCGCGGATCTCATCACCGTCGCCAAGTCGATTGCCAAGGACGTCAAGACCGAAGGCCTGACCGACGCTGCCATCCGCAAGGCGGTCGTTTCCGCCAAGCTCGGCGACGCCGCGATTGCCGGCAAGGCCGACGCCTACATCAATGCGCGCTTCGACATCCTTGCCGAAGACGCGAACAAGAACCCGGATCCGTTCGCGCGCGCCGTCGCCGACGGCGTCACCACCCCGGCCACCATCACGGATGCCTGCAAGGCCTACGAAGCCATGCTGCAGCGTGATCGCAACGCCTGGCAGGGCAACCAGAAGGAGTCCGCATAATGGCGTTCCCGACCGTCTCCTACTCGCGCGACACGCCGGCCGGTTATCCCGGCATGATCGCCACCACCGAGCCACACTTCATCACGTCGATGATCGTCGGCGCGTCGTCTGGTGATATCCCCTTCGGCCGCGGCGTGATCTACGCGACCGCCGAGGACACCGTCGCGCTGCCGGCAGCGATCGGCAAGTTCGCCGGTGTCGCTGTCGTCGACCGGACGCTGCCGTTCGCCAACGGCGAGGTCTACAAGCCGTTGGATCAGATCAGCGTCATGAAGACCGGCTCGATCTGGGTCACGGCTCTCGTCGCCGTCGCGCAGGGCGACCCCGCCTATATGACCCCGACCGGTACGTTCACGAACGTCTCCAACTCGTCGGCGAACCAACTCATCGAAAATGCCGAATGGGCAAGCGTCACGAGCACCACGAACCAGCTCGCACGTCTCCGCCTTGGCGTCACCAAGTAAAGGAGAACGAGCATGTTCACTACCGACGCGCCCGCTCTGGCGCTCAACTTCCTGCGCACCGCGCAGAATTACATCGAGCCGGGTATCTACGCCCGCCAGTATCCGGACTTCCAGTACCGGGAATTGGTGCCGGTCGACAATTCGGCACCCGATTGGACGACGCATATCGACTTCTTCTCAATGGGTGATGATGTCGGCCAGGCCCGCGAATTCGCGCCGGATGGCGACGACATTCCGTTCGTCGATTTCAAGCTCGATAAGGGCGACAGCCGCGTCTACATGGCCGGCATCGGTTACCGCTACAATCTCCAGGAACTCGCCCACGCTCAGGCGTACGGCATTCGCCTGGACGGTACCCGCGCCGATGCTGCTCGCCGCAAGTACGAGCAGTTCGTCGACAACCTGTGCTTCCTCGGCCGCTCCAAGCTCGGCCTCACCGGCCTGCTGAACTCGACCTCAGTAACCGCGCTCACTGCCCCCAACGGTGCAGGTGGCACGGCAACGTGGCCCACGAAAACGGTCGACGAGATCGTTAAAGACGTCAACGACGTGCTCGGCGTCGTGTTCACTGCCTCCAACGGCATCGAGCAGGCCGACACGCTCCTGCTGAGCCAGGATCGCTATGCCTATATCGCGACCCGTCGCCTCGACTCGACCCAGACCACCACGATTCTGGAGCACATCCAGCGCGTCAACATCTACACCATCCGCACCGGCCAGCCGCTCAAAATCCGCGCCGTCTTCGGTCTGGAGACGGCCGGCGCCGGCAATACCCAGCGTATGGTCGCCTACCGCCGCACGCCGGACGTGGTGAAGGTGCACATTCCCATGCCGCTCCGCTGGCTCCAGGCGGAACAGCGCCTTCTCAAGTACGAAGTTCCGGGCATCTTCCGCTTCGGCGGCGTTGAATGGCGCCGGCCGGGTGCGGCTCGCTACCTTGACGGGATTTAAGGAGAACGCTCATGAGCAAGCTCACGATCAAGAATACCCGTCCCGGTGGCTTCGGCATCCCGGGCGGTCCCGTCATCGAGGCCGGCGCTTCCCTTGAGGTCGATCAGGCCGACTGGGAAACCGTCGAGGACCATCCCGTCGTAAGGGCATGGGTGGACGCTGGCCACCTCACGGTCGAAGGAGTGCGGACCGCCAAGGCGGCGCCCGACAGTTCCGACAAGCCCAAGACGGCACTGGAGGTCCTTGCGATGGCCAATGACCCGACGGTCCAGTTCATGACCTTTAAGTCGGCGGCCACGAAGCTCCTCGGCGACAAGACCCCGACGAAGAAGGACGAGATGATCGCCGCTCTCGAAGAACTGGCAACCCAGCCCTAACATTTTGCCCGGCGCGCGACCGCCGGGTGACCACCCCAGGAGAACGACATGGCCGGATACGGTACGAGAGCGGATTTCACGACCTACGCGACCGCGGCCGGCTATGTCTTCCCCGATGGAACGACCGATGCCCAAAAGGACGCGGCGATGCAGCGCGGTTCTCTGGTGATTGATCGGTATGAAGCACGGTTTAGCGGGCGCCGCACTAGCGGCTTTGCCCAGGAGCGGGCATGGCCTCGCACTGGTGCCACCACCTACTACGGTGAGGCGATCCCGGCCGATACCATTCCGGTCGCTATCGTGAACGCCTCTTATGAGGCGGCATTCCTCGAGCTCACCAACCCCGGTAGCCTTTCGCCGGTGGTCACGGGCTCATCGACGGTCAAGCGCGAGAAGGTCGGCCAGCTTGAGGTCGAATACGCAGCGTCATCGTCGACGAGCGTTGCTGACATGGTGGCCATGGCAACGCCCGTCGTGACTGTCATTGAGGGGCTGCTGTGGCCCTTCCTATGCCCAATCCTCCCGGGCATAGCCGTCGTTTAGAACACTGCGATGTATTTCAGCAGCGCGATAATGCCGATGATGATGACCACCACCTGAGCAATCTGCTTTGCGCGGCCGTCGAGCGGCAGACGACCGATGAGATAGAGAACCAGCACGATTACCAGGAAGGTGATCAGAATGCTGATGAGAACAGATGTAGCCAATGCCCCAACTCCTTAAGTCGGTGCTGAATTGCACCGTGAAGGCGTAACTATGGCGTTGAATACAAAAGGAAAGGGCGGCGAGGCAAAATGGCAAACCCGCTCTACACTCGCCTGCAGGCCACTGCGCAGCGCCTCATCGCCAAGTTCGGCCAGCAGGGCACCGTGACGCGCCTCGTGCAGTCCGGGCCGTCGTATGACCCGGTGCAGACGCCAACGGACTACCCGTGCATGCTGGTCGTGATGGATTACGAGGATCGCGCCATTGACGGCACGCTGATCCTTCGCACCGACAAGCTGCTCTATGTCAGCACGCAGGGCCTCAGCATAGCCCCCGATCGCGCTGACACCATCAGCGTCGGTGAGCAGACCTTCGCTATCAAGAACGTTAAGCAGATCAACCCGGCTGGGCTGGTGGTCTACTACGAAGTTCAGGGCAGGGCCTAATGGCAAAACGACCATCTCAGGGCAACCACATTCGGGGGCTGCTCGACGGATTGGAGCCTGAGCTTCGGAAAGCGTTCGAAAAGAGCATCGACAACTTGAAAGCGGGCGTCCGTCTGGCTGAAATCGTTGACCGACTTGAAGCAAAGGATATTGAGGGAGCCATTCAAACACTCGGCATCGAAGCATCGACCTTTCGCCCCCTGAAAAAGGAGCTGGACGAGACGTTTGAAGCAGGCGGTAACGAGGCGGCGAGGAGAGTGCCGCGCGTCAGCCAAAACAACGGTTCGACTGCGCTGTTCAGGTTTGACGTCGAGCATCCGACCGCAGCGCAAGAGCTGCGGCTCTATAGTTCTACGCTGATCACTAACATCGTCGAAGATCAGCGGCAGGCGATCCGCGAAGCCTTGGCCAACGGGATTGCTGCCGGACGCGCTCCTCGTAGAACGGCGCTTGATATCGTTGGGCGTATCAACCGCGTAACTGGCCGACGCGAAGGTGGGATTGTCGGGCTGACCACCCCACAATCGCGCTATGTCGAAAGCCTGCGGCTTCGCTTGTCGTCCGGGGATCCTAAGTCGCTGGAAAAGGTCTTCGGCATGTCCCGCCGCGACAAGCGGTTCGACAGGACAATTATTAAGGCCATCGAGACGGGGCAAAAAATCCCGGCGGAGATGATCGAAAAGATGACGGCCCGTTACGCCGATAGCCTGCTTCTTCTGCGAGGCGAGACCATCGCGCGCACCGAAACGATGACCGCATTCAATAAGGGGCAGATGGCGGCTATGCAGCAAGCCATCAACGAAGGCAGGGTCAGCGAGTCTCTGGTCGTTAAGGTCTGGCATGCCTTCGTCGATAAGCGCACGCGCGACACGCACCTCAACCTGAACCAAAAGCAGGTTGGGTTCAAAGACCTGTTCCAATCCATTTCGGGCGCGCAGATGCTCCATCCCGGAGACCCGGCCGGCGGCCCAAGCGAAATAGTAAACTGCCGGTGCTGGATGGAAACGAAGATCGACTTCCTCGCGGACATCGACTGATGGCGCGAGGGCCAACTACCGGCATATTCACCCGCGCTGGCCGCGCCTCTCAGGGGAGGGCTCGCTTCGCAAGCGAAGTCGATGCCTGGGTGCAGCAAACTTTGAAGCGGATGAACGCTGTTTTCCGGCTCGCGACACAGAAGACGATCACGCAGATGCAGCGCACCGTACCCTATCAGGACGGGTTCTTGCGCGCCTCGCTGGTTGTTCTGGTTAATGAGGCTCCTCCCGTCGCTAACCGTGAAGAAAAGGACGGGATGGGGAAGTACACCGACGCTTACATGCAATTGCAGATCGCGGGCGCGGTGGCTGGTGACCGCATCGTCGCGGCCTACACGATGGAGTATGCACGGCGCCTTGAGTACGGGTTCGTCGGGGTCGACGCTCTCGGCAGACATTACAATCAAGCCCCGGTCGGCTGGACGCGTGCAGCTTCAGCGAACTGGAAGGCTAACGTGGCCGAGGCGGTGGCCGAAGCGAAGGCTCGCTCCCCTTCGAAGGGTCGATTATAGCCGGATTTCGATCTTCCGCCCTGTCCGAGGCGGCGAGGAAGCCAGCTTGCAACGTCGCCATCGCCCGCCGGGCAGTCTTCAAGGTCGTGTTTCCCAGATCAGTGGCGGCGCCGTCAGTGCCCAAGGCGAGAAGCGCCACATGCAGGCGTTCATAGACTTCGTCGTTCGTGAGTGGCGGCTTTGGCATGGAGGATTGATATATGGCGACCAGCGAGGACGCAATCATCCTCAGCGCACTTCTCCATCACCTCGAAACGCTCGTCTTGAGTCCGGCATTGCCAATTGCGCATCCTGGGGTTCCGTTCCCGCTAGCAGGGCAGGTGCTGCCAAGGAACTATCTGGCGGTGACATTCATACCCAACAAGACGGAGCGGCTGACGCTCGGCGACGAGCCGCAGCTCAAGAACGGGATGCTGCAAATCTCCGTATTCTGGGGAGCGAATGAGGGCCTGATAAAGCCGCTCGATGTCGCGGGGCGGATCATCTCCCATTTCAACAATGCTCGCTTCGTCGCGTCCGGCGTTCGCATCGCCATCGTAGGTGAGCCTTGGTCTGCACCACCAATTCAAACCGTCGACCGGACCAACACTCCGGTCACGATAGATTACCGAGCCCTCGGGCCAGAACGTTAACCGAAACCTGAAAGGATCAAGGCATGTCCACTTCCGACATCGGCCACGTCATCTACATGAAGGCCGGGGCGCCGACGGCGTTCACCGAGGCCGCCTATGAAACGCTCTTCACCACCTCGCCCATCAAGATCAACGGCGTCGTGTCGATCGGCCCGGTTGGCGGCACGAATGCCGTGATCGACATTCCCGACCTCGAGAGCGGCTGGGTGATGGTGGCCAAGGGCGCCAAGACCGGCTCTGAAACCGCAATCGCGCTGCGCGAGATCAAGGGCGACGCCGGTCAGACGGCGGTGAAAGCTGCTGCGGTTGAGGGCGAACACAAGCTCTACAGCTTCAAGATCGTCGAGCCTGACGCCTCGGGCGAGGTGGAGTACATCACTGGCATCGTCTACAACTGGCAGCGCAACGAGCGCTCCACGACGAGCTATGCCGGCTTCACCTTCTCCATCCGCGCCAACAGCGACAGCGTCGTCGCTGAAGCGCCGTGAGGTGATCCATGGATTTCGGTCAGTTCGATAGCCGCAAGGCATCCGAGATGCCGCGTGCGCTCCACCTCAAGCATCCCGGCACGGGAAAGCTGCTCTATGACGGCGTAGACGCGAAGGGCAACCCCGACGAGGCAAAGCCCTGCCGCGTGCTCGTGCTCGGCATCGAGGGCGAAACGGGCCAGAGCGCCATCCTCGAAAGTCAGCGTGCCCGCATAAAGCAGGAGCGCCCGGCCGGCGAGCCCGTCACCATCTCCAACGTTCACGACCAGATCGTGAAGGAGATTGCCCCGCTGATCGTCGGTTTCGAGAATGTGAACCGTGGCAGCAAGGCAGCTACGGCGCCGGCCGATGTCGAGTGGTTCTTGACGCTCCAGATGGTCAACGGCAGCCGCACCCAGCTTTCCTTTGCTGAGCAGGTTCGTTCCTTCGCAACCGATCGGGCCGCGATCCTGGGGGAAGGGAACGCCAGTTAGTCCTTGCCGCCGAGCAACTGGGCTGGCTGGCATCCACGGTCAAAAACGAGAGCAAGACGCGCGCGCAGCGCTTTGTCGACGCTGGGCGACCGCTTCCGTTGGTGGAGCTCGTCGGCGGCGATTATCTGCTCGACACCTTGCAACAGCTCGGGCCAATCCGAAACACAGGAATGGGCCTGACGATCCCCGACTGGCAGGAACTGGCAGCATTCGGCAATGCTTGCGGCCTTGCGCTGGAGCCGTGGGAATACCGCCTGGTCCGCAGGATGTGCAGCGCCTATCTTCGGGAGTTCAATGCGGGCAAAGACCCGTTCTGCATACCGCCGATAGAACGGTCTATCGGCGGCCCATAGAGATTTCCCACTTGATCCGCTCGATCTCCGCTTCTTCTGGATCTATTTCGGCTTCAGGTCTGACGAGTAGTGAGGCACGCTCATGCGCCTTATTTTGTCCCTGGACATAGCCACCGACCGCAAAAAGCATAGTTCCGAGAGCCGTTATCACTCCCCAGACCATCCAGGGATCGCCGACCACCTCGCCCATCGCATCCTTGGTTTCGGTTAATGCGGCGATAATGAACCCGATAAATCCGGACACAAAAGCACCGCCGGGCATGGAAACAATGGCGCGGACTATCGCGCTCTCAGAATCGGCACCCAAACCCCAATTAAAAATAAGGAAGGCAGGGATACCCAGACCAAATAGTAATACGACTGCAACGGCAGAAATCATCACGTAATCCCACAAAAACAGCACGGCGGCAACCGAGAGTCGAGTGGGACTCCACTTTTCTGCGAATCCTGCTTTCATGCGTGAAAACGCACAGGGGTGGGTATGTCAGAGGATTCGGATAAAAACAGTCTTGAGACCTCAGTTTCGGTGGCCATTACGGAGACCGGGATTGAGGCAAAGGCAAAGAGTCGTTTTGTCGCAGCGGTTGACCGACTATTTGGCAGTGTCGCGGAATGGGGCGCGGCGCATATGGAAGCCCGAACAGAACTGCGTAAGGCCAAGACCAAGGGAGAGACCCAGTTGATCGAAGCTGTGACCCAGTATGGAGTCCAGAAGCTGGGAGCAGACCCCGCTTACGCGGAGCGCGCGTTCAAGCGGCACTTCCGCAAGGTGCTTAGTGATCAGAGCAATCTCGACGCGGTTGTACAGGAGGCTGCAGAACAGCTCAGGCTCAGCCCGCCCTCGGAAGCTGAAAGCAATGACGAGAAGCAACTGACGGAAGAATTCCTTGACCGCTTTGAGACGTACGCTTCGGGGGCGACTACTGAGGAGCTTCGGCAGCGCTGGGGGCGGATTTTGGCGTCAGAGGTGCGTAAACCGGGAACGTTTTCTCCGAAGATGATGCGGCTTGTAGACGAGTTAAATGCCGAAACCGCTGCAACATTTGAGGAGCTCTGCAAACATCGCCTCGAACACACCGTGCCGATTTGCATCAGTGGTGAGATCGATTTCAGGACAAGGAAAGCACTGGTGGGTGCCGGTTTGCTTATTGATCCTGGGATCGAGGGGCACGTAACTAAACTAGCCCAGGCGGATGCTATCGGATCCCCGAGCCACTACGCGCGTTGGGGTGACTGGGTGTTTGAGATGTCGTCTTATGTCGTTCGAGGAAAGCTAACGCTTTTCGACGAGAAAGTACGCGGTCTTGTTCGAGCGGGCGACGAATCGTTGGGCGTCCCCGTGTACATCTTGACGGCGGAAGCGGCGGCTATATCGGAAATACTTCCCTCAAACTATGGAGCTGTTGCCGGTAAGCTTTTTGATGTAATTGTTGGAGAGTTACCGGCGTTAGTGGATGCCCGTTGGTGTCGATTGCTTCGAAAAAATGCTGAGGGCAATTTCGAGGAAGTTCTTCGAAAAGAATTCCCGGTAAGTTAAACCCAGTGGTCTCCAACGCTGATTAAATGCCGAACGGGTCACCGCCGCCTTCCGGGTCGGTGTCTTTCTCCGCCGGCAGGTAGCCGTGCCCGACCAGCCAATCCTCAGCGATGACCGCGAGGGCTTCCTCTCGGGTGATGTTCTGCTCAAGGGCAAAGCGGTCGAGGGCTTCTTCGATTGCGGGGGTGAGAGTCATGGGGGTGTCCTGTGCCAAAGAAACGCTGAAACGCCTGCGAGGCGGAGATTGTTTCCAGGATGTGCAACGCGCTCTTCGGGGCGCCTTTTCTATTGGGCGGCGGATCTTATCAGGCTTCGAACCGGGTCGAGGTAGCCACCAGCGCCAGCGTCCTTAAATTCCTGTTCGGTCACGTAGCCGTCGTTGATGCAAGTAGCGATGTAACCGCCTTTGTAGTCTTTCGTTTCGTTCTTTGAGAGGTCTCTTATCATTTGCTTACAGGCAACGATAAGGGACCGACGATCAGCGGCCGCCTTGGCCACTTCGTGTTCCTGGGATCTCCGGTACTCCGAGAAAGCAAAATATCCGCCGCCGGCGATAACGACCACGCACGCCGTCGCGATCAGTCCCTTTAGCCAACCATCCATGCCGTAATCCTCCTAGTTGCCGCGACGATACTGCGCGATTCCACCAAAGGTAAAGCCATGACCGATTTCGCTACGCTTGTACTAGCGGCCGATAGCCGTGGTCTCGTAACTGGCGAGGAGGCACTGGATCGTCTGGCGACGACTGCGGAAAAGACAGAAAGGCGTACGGCGAAATCTCTCGGGGATGTGGGGAAGGCTGCCGAACAGGTCGGGAAGCAGAGTGTCTATGCGGCACAGAATTCGCGCATGATGGCTATGCAGCTAAGCCAAGTGGCCCAACAAGCGTCGGCAACGGGGAATTGGCTGCAAGCGCTAGCCATTCAGCTACCTGATCTCGCACTCGGCTTCGGCCCAATCGGTATCGCGGCCGGCGCCGCCGCTGGTGCAGTTCTTGCTTACTTTGCATCCTTTAATGATGGAGACGATGCAAACCAGATATTGAAGGAGCAAGAGGAGCTGATCCGCCAGGTGGCCGATCGGTGGGGCGAAGCCGCGCCCGCTCTTCAGGCCTATATTGACACCTTGGATCGCGCTAAAACCGCTGCTGAGGATGCCGCTGCTCAACAGGTGTTCGCCGATGAACAGTTTCGATCGGCGCGAGAAGCGCTTCCTGATCTGATCGTTGGGTTCGACGATCTCACCTCAAAACTGAGGCTGGCCGGCGAGGAGCAAGAGAATATCGGTGAGCTCGAGAGAGCGTTTCAGGCGCTGCAAGAGGCTGTTGAAAGCAACAGCGATCCCACCGACGAACTTAAAAACCTTCAGACGGCTCTCGCCGACGCCGCGAAGTCCTCTGGAATACCAGCAATTGATTCCTTCTCTAGCTCGCTCTACAGCTTTGGGAATGCTGCATTAACAGCAGCCGGCAATGTGGAAACGCTCGTCAAACAAATGAGCGTTGCGCAGACGCTTTCCAACATTCGAGGGCTCAACGCGCCGCTAGGGTACGAGAACCCAGACGTTCCGGATCCAACAGTTGAAATCCCGACACCCAATCGCCGCCCACTGATCGAACTCGATGGCCTCCCCGGTGAATTCGGCAGGAAGGGGCGCAAGGGTCGAAAAGGCGGGAAATCCCAGACGCAGCTCTACGACGACATCGTCGCCGCTGCGAATCGCCGGATCACCAGCCTCGAAGCGGAAAAAGACGCTATAGGCCTGACCGATGAGGCGGCCGCCAGGCTGCTCTACACCACCGATCTGTTCAACGATGCGCAGCAGAAGGGGATCGACCTCTCTGGACCGCAACGTGAGCAACTGACGACGCTGGCCGAAACCATGGCCCGCGTCGAGGAGGAGACCCGCCAAGCCTCCGAAGCGATGGAGTTCCAGAAGGATGTCTTGCACGGCATCTTCGGCGATCTACGCGACGCCCTAGACGACGGCAAGATCTCCTGGGAGGAGTTCGGCGACATCGCCATGGGCGTGCTCGACAAGGTGATCGACAAAATCGAGGATGACCTTGTCGACGCCATGGTGAACCTAAACAGCGGGACGGCCAGCGGCGGCGGGTTTCTCAGTGGGCTCTTCAGCCTGTTTGGTGGTGGAGGCGGGGCTTCTGCCGACCCTTGGGCCGGCATGCGCGTCACCTCCTTCGATGGCGGTGGCTATACCGGCAAGCGTTCGCGCTCGGGCGGCATGGACGGGAAGGGCGGTTTCATGGCGCTCCTCCACCCTGATGAGACGGTTATCGACCATACGAAATCAGGCGGAAGCTCTGTCTCTGAACGCGAAGGCCGCACCGTCATCGAGGTTCGCATGTCGGCGGATGTTGAGTCCCGCATCATGCGAAATACGTCAAGAAACGCGGTCGAAATCGTCAAGCAAAACAACAAGAACCGGCAAGAAGCTTACACGAACGGTGATAACGCCTATGGCTAATCCGATCCATCTACCGACCGTGCCATGGGCACAAGTGAGCTTCATGCCTGTTAGCCCGGCAGACGTAAGCATGATGGAGGGTCGCCGTTCGGAGATGATGGCGAGCATGACGCCATACTGGGTGGCCTCATACTCAACCAGCTCGCTCCTGCCGGTGCAGTCGGGATTGTTTGATGCCTTCATCATGAAAGCGGATGCGCGCGGCGTGCCGTTTCTCGCCTACGATCCGGGACGGCCTCGGCCGATTGCTATGGACAAGGGTGTTCCGCTGTCGGGCAGCAAGGCCGGCGGTGGCTCGTTTATCGGAGAGGCTGCCCTGGACGATATTCTCGATAGCCGCACCGTCCAAATCTCAGGCCTGCCAGCGGCGTTCAAATTCCTTCCCGGCGACTACATGGAATTTCGCATGACGCCGCTCATTCGATCGCTCCACCGAGTGGCGGAGAATGCCACGGCCACTTCCGGCGGGGTGGCGACGATCGAATTCATGTACGCGCTGGACACGGAGAACTTCACGACCGGGGCAACCGTACATCTGGAGAAGGCGTCCACTGTAATGATGATTGATCCGGGAAGCGTGCAGGCGCCGAAGTCGCTTGGCAATCGCGAGGCATCGTTCTCCGCGACCGAGGTATTCTTTTCATGAGCGCGCTTGATCCCGCTGTAGAGGCGCTCGTCGATGCTGGTCGGTTGGCGCGGCTTGACCTCATCCGCTTCGATCTACCCGGCAAGACCGTCGGCTATCACCGTGGCGGCCGCCCCTACACGCACAATGGTTTGGTTTATCTGCCCAACAGATTTCTGGAGATGGGCAGTATGACGAGCGCGGTAGGCGTGGCCGTCACCACCCGAACGATCGTGTTCTCGAACATCCCGGTGAGTGATCCCGGCGACGCCGTCGCAGAGATTGAGACGTACAGCTATCAGAATGCCCCGGTCATCATCGCTCATCTTGCCGGCGTGCCCGAGACGAATGAAGTCGTCGGCATTTTGGCCTCATCCATCTACGAGATCGACCAGGTGCGGTTCAACGAAGGTGCCGTCACCGGCGCCGAGCGTTCCCTGACGCTCTCGATCGATCTCCAGCCGCCGGGTCGGTCGGCTCGGGGCTCCACCGGCGTCAAGCGCAGCCTTGCCGAGCACCAGTTCGACAATCTCGCCACAGATACTGGTCTCGAATACGTCGCTACCAATGCCACGATCCCCGAGGAATGGGGACAAAGGTCAGGCTGATCGCATCATGAACCGTTTCCGAAAAGTCGAGGCTACGCTCACCGCGGAGCTGGCGAAGCCGTATGCCTATGGCAACCCCGCGCAGTCCGACTGCTTCTTCATGGGGCTGGCGCTCGTTGATGCGCTGGAGGGGTCGCAACGCGCCCGGAAGTACGCCGGCAGCTACAAGACGCTTGCCGGTGCGCAGCGTGCGCTTCGTCGCCGGGGCCATTCTTCACTCGTGTCATTCCTCGCCACGGAACTCGGCAGGCTGGTGCTTGGTGGCGCTGAAGCGCGTTTCGGCGATCTGGTGATCCTGCTCCTCGCTGACGGCGCCGAACATGTCGGCGTGTGCCTCGGCACGCGGTTCCGCACCAAGACCCCTGACGGCGCGCGGGACTACCCGCTCGACACCGTCGTCGCAGCCTTTCACATCGGATAATCCTGAATGGCGATTTTCAGCTTTCTTGGCACGGCTATTGCCGGCGCGCTTTTTGCTGGCTCCACGCTGGCCGCGTCCGTCATTGCCGGCGGTCTCGCCTTCGCGGCGCGGATCGGCCTGTCGTATCTCAATCGGCCGAAGAAGCGCTCCTATTCGGCGGTACAGGCCGAGACGCAGTTCGGCGGCGACGTGCCGGTCGGCACGATCTACGGCACGTCGAAGACCAAGGGGCAGCGGACGTTCTATGGGAAGTGGGGGGCGGGCAACAAGTGCAATGCCGAGGTCTTCCTGCTGGCGAACGGCTGGTGTGACGGCCTGGAGCCTTATGTCTATTTCTACGGCCAGAAGCAGACGCTGGTTGAGCGCCCGATCATTGGCAACGAGGTGGCGCACTACGGCGTCGAGGGCTTCCTTGCCGGTGGCAATCACCTGTTCTCGATCCGCTTCTACGATGGCCGTCCCGATCAGCTCGTAGACCAGAAGCTCGTCGATGACACCGCAGCCCTCGGCCCGACGTGGAAATCGACCAGCGTCAATGCCGGCATCGCCTATGTCGTCGTGGAGCGGATCTTCAAGCCGGAGCAGTTCGACAAGGGCAAGCCGGATATCGAGTTCGTGGTGCGCGGCCTGCGCGAATACGATCCTCGCAAGGATTCGACGGTGGCCGGCGGCTCGGGACCGCAGCGCCTCGACGATCCCGCGACCTGGGTCCACACGCTTAATCCGGCCGTCCATAGGTTCAACTATCAGCTCGGCCTGCGCGCGCTGGTCTCCGGGCGCACGCTGATCGGTGAAGGCAAGAGCATCGGGCAGCTGGACCTTGCCACCTATTTCGTGGCGATGAACGTTTGCGACACGCTGCGCCTTGACGACAAGCCGACCTATCAGTGTTCGCTCGTCGTCGGTGGCGAGGATGACCATACCGAGATCCTGCGCGAGTTCGACGACGCCATGGCTGGCTATGGCCTCAACCGGCGCGGCCTCTCGGGTGTTATTGCCGGGGCGCCTCAGATCCCGGTCATGGAAATCACCGCCGACGATATCCCTGCCGATCGCGCCAAGCAGGTGCAATACCGGAAATCGGCGTTCGAGCTCTATAATCACATGTCGGGCCAGTTCACCTCGATCGAGGCGATGTGGAACCCCGAGAGCCTGAAGCCGGTCTATGTGAATGCGGACATCGCTGCCGACGGGCGTAACCGCCAGGTCAGCAATGATTTTCTGCAGGTCACAGATCCGGACATCGCGCAATACCTGCTGAACATCCGTTATCGTCAGAATCGTAAGGGCGGCACCGCAACATTGCCGGTGAGCCGGCGCGTCGGCCTGAAGGTGCAGGAAGGGGAGTGGGTCTCCTGGCGCGGCAAGGAATGGATGATCTCGGAATGGGCGCTCGACGACCGCTTCCAGATCACCCTGAAGCTGACCGAGACCGGCGCCGACATCTATGACGACGAGGCCATCGAGCCCGGCCCGATCGTCATTCCGCCGACGGCGCCGCTCAACCCGTCGCTGCTTTCGACCGTGCAGAAACTTGGCGTTGCCGTCGGCCTCCTGACCGGCCCCGACGGCACGGAGTATCCGACGCTGCAGTTTACGTGGACGCCGCCGGATGATCCGTCGATCGTCGCCGTGCGCTTCGAATACTTCGATGGCGTCGATCCAACCGACAAGACCATCCAGAAATGGCGCTGCGACCAGCCGGAAGATGGGACGGATGAAACCGGCACCAATATCGTGCCGGGCTCGCCATACTCGGCCCGCGCCACGATCGTCACGCAGCCGGATCGCCTAAAGACCTGGACGCCGTGGGTGACGACCGCCGGCAGCACGGCGCCGGTCTACCTGCCGGGTATGCTGGAGGAGTTGAACGAACGGTTCGACGAGTTTGAAGAGTTCATCGGGGCTGATGTCGATGCGCTAGAGGTGGAAATCGATCAGGTAACGGCTGCCCTAATTGCTGAGACCGAGGCGCGCACCGATCAGGTCATCGCCGAGCAGGAAGAGCGCATCGCCGACGCGCGCCGTCTGGCCGTCAATTACCGCGCGCTGATCGACGAGGTCGGTGCGGTCCGCGACCTCCTGGCAAACGCCAGCTATACCGGATTTACCCATGTCGAGCAGATCCGCACGGCGCTGGCGGTCCGTGTCAACGACATCTATGCCGAGTTCGACCAGCGCGTCACGGTGGCCACCGGCGAAAACAGCGGCATGGTGCAACGCATCACCCGCCTGGAGACCGGCAACACCGAGTTGACAGCCCTTATCGGCTTCGTGGAAACCGCATCCGTCGATGGCTTGAACGCCATGGCGCAGCAAATCAGCTTGCTTTCGGCTGGTACCGACAACCAGTTTGATCCCGCTGTCATGTGGAATTTCACGTCCACAATCGAGAGCTGGACCGGAAATGGGACGCCGACGTGGGTTGCAGGCTCGATCCGACCTGCGAACCAGGTGAGCGGGCCCTACATCACCTCGCCGACCGCCCTTGCCATCGTCGCCACGACGTATCGCCAAGTGCGCGCTCGCATCCGTAAGGCAGGATCGCCGACATGGGTGGGCTATTGCTGGTGGAAGGCGACGAGCGACACGACCTGGGACAGCGCGCGCCGCGTTTCGGTTGCCGAGCCGATCTTTGACGGCAACGGCTTTGCGAACATCACATTCTATCTGGAATGGACCGGCACGATCGATGCCATCCGCCTCGATATATCGGCGGCGCAGACCGCGAGCGACTACTACCTCATCGACTGGGTTGGTATCGGCAGCCCATCGCCGGGCGCCTCGCGCGCTGAACTACTTGCCGAGCGCACGGCCCGGATCTCGGCCGATGACGCGCAGGTCACCGACATTACCGTTTTGCAAGCCGCCATCAACAGCCCGACGACGGGGCTTGGCGCGCTTTCGACGGCCGTCACCGGCGTGACAGCTCGCGTCGCCCTGACCGAGGCGGGCATTACCGCGCACGGCGACATTCTCGCCAGCCTTGAAACGGAGATTGACGGCAAAGCCTCTATCGAGACCGTGCAGGCCATCCAGAACAATATTGACGCGCTCGATGCCGGCGGCGTTTCGAGCATCGGCAGCGCGGTCACGACGATCCGCAACGAGCTCCTGGCAATGGCTGGCCAGCTCATGGAACTGGGCTTCCAGAACTTCCTTGGCCAGATCGAGAACAAGAAGATTATTGCGGACGCGGCTCAAACGCTGACGACACGTATCGAACTGACGAATGACAACCTGCTGGTGACGAGTACCGCACTTACGAAGGTGCAGGCCGAAATTCCGAACCTCGCGAAGTCAACGGCGGTATCGATCCTCGATACCCGTATCACGGCCAATGAACTACTGACCGCCGCGTCGTCCGTCGCCATCGACCGCGTAAAGGCCGACCTGGGATGGGACGATAGTGCCGCGACCGGCGCGCGCGCCACCGCGCTCAACGTCATCCGGGCCGACGTCTCGTTGTCCTATGGGCTCGCCGGCGCGAAGAACAAGACCTATCGGCAAAATACGGCGCCGATCGGCACCACCGCTGTCCCGCTCGTTGTCGGTGACCTTTGGGTCAATTCGTCCGACGGCGAGATCATGAAGCGCTGGAACGGAACCGCCTGGATTGACGTCACCGACGCGCGCATCACATCATCCGCGTCCGCGCTGACCTCGATCAAGGCCGAACTCGGATGGGACGAAGCCAGCCCTTCCGGCGGGAAAGCAACGGCCCTGACGTTGCTTACGGCCAACGTCACCGTGGCCTATAACCTCGCCGACGCCAAGAACAAGGTCTATCGCCAGTCCGGCGCTCCGGGCGGCACCACGGCGGTTCCCCTGCGAAACGGTGATATCTGGATCAACTCCGCTGACGGCGAGGTCACCAAGCGCTGGAACGGCTCGACTTGGATAGACGTCACCGATGCGCGCGTCACGTCGTCCGCGTCGGCCATCACCTTGATCAAATCGGAACTGGGCTGGGACGACGCGCAACCGAGCGGCGGCAAGGCCACCGGCCTGTCCGTTGTTCGCACGGACGTCTCAAACGTCGTCGCGCTTGCAGACTCAAAAAACCGTGTCTATCGGCAGATCAATCCGCCCACGGGCACGACCGCCAATCCTTTGCGATCGGGTGATGTTTGGTACGCCAGTGGTAACGGCAACATGCCCAACCGCTGGAACGGCTCGGATTGGGTGCCAGTCGATGACGCTCGGGTCCAGGCAACGGCAACACTCCTGCAAAGCCTTACGGCGACCGTTGACGACAACTCCGCCAACGCGCGCTTCAAGATGTCGACCGTTGCCGGCCCAACCGGCTATGCCCGTATTGCCGCCCGCGTCAAATACACGTCCAGCGGTTTGGAGCGGTCGGCTGGCTTTTACGTCGATGTTCCGAGCGATACGAGCCTAGACAGCGTTTTCCTTGTAGAGGCGGACCAGTTCGCGGTTCGCAACGGCAGCAACAAAAAGAAGCCGTTCATCGTCCAGGGTGGCGAGGTCATCATGGATGTCGCGAACATCGGTACGGTCAATGCCGGTGTGCTCCAGAGCCTCAACGGCAAGATGCGGATCGACCTCAACGCTGGCACGATCAGGATTTCGTCATGACGGAGATACTGATCGGCGACGACAGCACCGGTGTTGCTTGCGTCAAAATCACCAAGGGAACGTTCGATCCCATCACAACGCCAGACGCGCTGCGCGGGCGCTTCTACTTCAATTCGAAGTGGACAAACCAGCTCACGACGCCCGAGATCGAGGACTGTCCCTACGTGCCCTATTCGGGCGGAAGCGAGAGGGCTGTGCGGTTCCCGTCCGGCTCGAACAATTCCACCTTCGGGATCATGCGCGTCGATAATCCAACACTGGACAGCTCCAGATACACCATTCGTGGCGCGACACGGTATCCCAGCATTCGCTACAACATGCCGCTGTTCGATCTCATCCCGGTCTGGCGCGCGAGCGGACGGTATCGAGGCGCCGATATGATTGAACGCACCTTTGGCGCGGAATATGGCCCCGCCGGCGTTCTGGGGGGCTACAACGGAACGGGTGACACGGGGACGTGGTTTCGGCGCTTCGAGGCGTTCGATGCGACCACGGCGTTCAATGTCGACTACGGATCGACCTTCATCACCAGCCTTTATAACGCCAATGCGAATGGTTCGGGCTATGATCAGGTTCTGATCGTCTACAATCTGCCCGGCAACAACACGGCGCTGGATGGGCCGACATCGCCGCCGAGCCCTGCCGGAAAAGAGACGTTCCTTATTTCGTCGACGCAATGCAAGGTGGCGAAGCCCGGCTATGACGTCGATGTAGCGACGCCGTCACAACTGGCGTTCGATGCGACGGGCCGCCCGCTCAATGTCATCGCTGCGGCGGATATCGCCATCCCTTTGGGGGCGTCGTCGTACAACACCGGGATTTCCCTTCCCGATCGAACGGCAATCGACATGTCGTGCTACGACGCGTCGGCGAGCGAAATCCACTACCCGATGAAGCTGTCGGGCGGCAATTCCAACTATGGCGTCGAATACTGGACCGACGGTCCGCTGATCCGGTTCAACAATACGAAAAAGGCCTGCCGCGCCCGCTTCATCGTCTACGGCTATGACCCTCAAGGGCCATCGAGTGGGGCGAACGATGTGTGGCGACAGTTCGACGATGGCGGCGAGAACGTCACGCAATTCCTTCGGCCGGGCGCCGCCGCAAGCCCGCGCTTCAGCGACATCATTCTCGACAGCCGCCGCCCGGTGATCCAGATCCTGGCAGACGGGTATTTCAGTGTGCCGACACATACCGGCAGCCTGGCCACGCCGACAGCGACGACCGTGAATTATGACGCCGCCGGCTTCTTCCCGTACGTCAAATACATGACAGTGCACGGCTCTGGCCTTTCGGAGGAAATCCGGGCGCCCCGCGTCAACAGGCGCTTCCAGAACAGCCTTTCCGATGGAGGGCTGTCGGGCGACGGTTCGTACTGCAAATACAGCCAGTCGGAAGCGACGTTCTACACGGCGAAAGGCCGTCCCCGGTACACTTTCTACAGGGAGGCCGGCGGCGGTGAGATCGTCAACATCATGGATGAAAAACCCATGGTCGGTATCCGCTGGTTCGTTCTCGGCATCCCGCTTCCCTGAAGGAACTCACATGCGAATCTCTGTCGAAAAGCGCACGCGCGGCTTTGCTGCGTGGCAACGAACCGTCGACGCCGGCCGGCGCGTGACAGTCCTCCTTGATGGCGTCGTGCAGTTGCACTGCCTGATGGCCGACAGCGCTACCGGCGAAATCAAGCGCCAGGTCATCAATGCCTTTGGGGAGATCGTCGAGGATCCCGAAACCGGCGACGTCGTGACGGAACTCGTCACCGGAAGCGTCTCCATCACCATCGTCGGCGGCTGACCGCAGAACCCATCTTCCAAACCCGAACGAGGGAATAGACCATGACCCAGATTGACATCCATCCTGCCGTGGCCCGTCAGGAGGACGCGGCGCTGCTCGCCTACTACAAGAACCGAAACCTTGTCCTGGCCCAGCTTGCATCCGGGCAATCGGAACTTCTCGACACGCTCGGCAAGGAGCGCGACGAGCTCGCCTGCAAGGTGGACGGGATGGCTGCCGACCTTGCCAAGCTGAAGACGGAACTGGCCTTCGCCACGGCAAACAAACGGCGCTCCGCAAAACCGGCGGAGGGCTGATCCATGGCGCTCCCATCCAGCTACAATACCGGCACGGCGTCGATCAGCGCCGGCGATACCGCCGTTACCGGTCAGGGCACGAGCTGGCTGACGGCGGGTATTCAGGCCGGTGATATCTACGTCGCCGCAGGCCTCCAGGCGGAAATCCTCTCGGTCAACAGCAATACGAGCATCACGCTCGCGGAGCCCTGGCCCGGCGCGACGCGCACCACGGCATCGTATCGTATCCGCTTCGTCGGCGATATGACGCGCGGGCTCACAGCGATGAACGCTGTCTTGGCGAGCATCAGCGGCGGCAACCTCTATGCGTTCTCAGCATTGGTATCGGCGGCAAACAAGCTCGGTTACTTCACCGGCGCCGGCACAATGGCTCTTACAGATCTGACGCCGGCGGCTCGCGCCATTCTCGGCCTTACCGGTGCAGCGGGTGCGAAGGTGCCTGTCGTCACATCAACGACGGCCGCCGCTTTGCGCGATATCTTGGGAACGGTCGCACAAGCGAGCGGCACACCGATCGGGAGCTTCTTCGAGCGGGGCAGCGCACCGGGTGGGGAGTATCTGCGCAGCGCCAACGGCCTCCAGATTTGCGTTGGCCCGGCCGGCATGTCTGGCGACGTCAATCTGGCCGCGGGCAACATCTTCCGCGCCTCTGCCGACCCTGCCGGCATCCCTTGGACCCTGCCGGCCGCGTTCCGGGACACCGGTTACGTTTGCGGCATCAGCTCCGGCGGCAACATCACAACCCACTGGGGCGATGGAAGGCCCGTTTCGACGACGGTCGCCGGCTTGCAGCTTTGGGGGCCTGGCTCGGTGACGGGGCGCGGCTTTCGTCCGTGGGCCTTCGGCCTTTGGTACTAGGAGAGAGACATGCATATCAGTTTCATCGGCCAGCGCCCCGCCGGCAATAACACGACGCTCAACGTAACGAAGATCGGGGACATCCTCACGATCAACGGTGAGGCTTTCGACTTCTCACCGCTTCAGGAGGGCGAGACCATTCCGCTCGGGGAAATCCCGTGCGTATGGATCGTCAGCCCCGTCGAGCGGACCGGCGGAAACATCCACGTGACCCTCGTTGTGCCGATCAGTGCGGATCCGACGCCGGAAATGTTCGACATCCCTGCACTCGACGGCGCGCTCAATGGGGTCATCGCCATCCCGCGCGATCCCAAACTGGAGGGTTGATACATGGCTTGGTCAGCAGCACAGGCAAATATCATCACCTCGGCCATGCGCGCCGCAGAGGCGGAATCGGCGCTGCTTTCGCGGTATTCCGGCGCCATACAAGCACATCTCGACGGCAAAGCGCGGGAGCGCCACTACGACGGCATCCAGACGGCGATCACCTATCGCGATGATCCTAATCCGCTCTTCGCCGCAGAGGGCGCGGCGCTGTTCTCCTGGCGTTCGGCCGTGTGGACCTATGCAACGGCGGAGCTTTCCAAGGTGACGGCCGGTGAGCGCGACGTTCCCCCGGTGGACGCGTTTCTCGGAGAGCTGCCGGAGTTTCAATGGCCACCGCCGCCGTAGTGTACTTGGCTTCGCGACCCGGGCGGGTCTGGTAGCCCGGATCGCGTTACACCCAGAAGTTAGGGGTTCTAGGCCGCAATATATTGCGCAACTTTTAGGGGATAGTCAAAGTGGCAGAAAACCCATTGCGTGAAGTACCAGCAAGAGCGGCGATCCTACAACCGCCAGCGTTACTGCGGCTACCAAAAACACTTTGTCGAAAATGCACGGCGCGCGCGCTGCTCATCCCACTCGTAGACCATGTGGATTTCTCCTCGCCTGAAACCAAATGACGAGATGAGTCGAGTCGCCCGAACGGTACAGGGTTTTCCTTGAGTGCGAGCCGGTGTGAGTGTTCTGACTATATCCCAAAGAGGATCCAAGGCGGCATACCGATAATAATCGCGCCGGCTACGATGAGCGCACCGGCCGCCAACAACGTGTGATCCTGCTCTTTCTGTTCCTGCGATCTGTCCTTCATAGCGGCCTCCAGCCAGCGTGATCGGCGCTAAAATTCCCGACGGCGCGGTTTGTTCCAGCCGGCCGGCCTATCCATAGAAAGGACTACCATGACCACGACCCTGCAGGTGCAGGAGCGCTTGATCGCGCTCGGCTACTATGTCGGCCCGAAAGGCGCTGACGGTGACTATGGCAAAGAAACTATCGGCGGCATTCTGTCGGCGCTTGAAGACCTCGCGGAACTGCAAGGCAAGCAGTTCCAAAAGCCCGGCGAACAGACGACCAGCGCCGCCGGCCGAAAGGCGATCACCCAGCGAGAAGGAAATGTCCTGACGGCTTATCAGGACAGCGTCGGCGTCTGGACTATCGGTGTCGGCCATACCAGTGCCGCCGGCGCGCCGGCCGTCGCCAAGGGTATGAAGATCACCGCCGCCGAAAGCGATGAAATCCTCAGTCGCGACCTGAAGACCTTCGAGGCCGGCGTTCGCGCCGCGGTCAAGGTGCCGGTGAACCAAAACGAGTTCGATGCGCTCGTGTCGCTGGCCTTCAACATCGGCGTCGGGGCGTTTTCGAAATCCACCCTCGTCAAGAAGCTCAATGCTGGCGATCGGGCCGGGGCGGCCGATCAGTTCCTCGTCTGGAACAAGGCGGGGGGCAAGGTGCTCCAGGGCCTAACCGCGCGCCGGCAGGCCGAGCGCAAACAGTTTCTCTCCTGAAAGGAAACACCATGGACAGCAGCACCTATAGGGAGCGGGCCGGCGTGCTCGTCTCCGCCCTTGTCGTCATGGCTCTGATCGCCGTCGGACCAATCCAGCTTGCCGTCCAGGTCTACACCGGCCAGACGCTGACCTTCGATCAGACGTGGATGGTGACGGTCGCAGGGCTTGCCGGCACGGCTTTCGGTTTCCTGATCGGCAAGCAGTCGAGCAACGTTCCAGGCAGCACGACGATCACCGCGGCATCTGGGACCGTTACGACGACGGTGACCGGCGATCCGAAAGAAGGCAGCTGAGCGAGGAAGCACGATGAGCCCACCCGAGATTGATGCTGGCGTTCATCGCCAACTTGGCGAGCTGGTCGCCGGCATGCACGGACTGCAAGATTCCATTCGTCGCATGGAGGAGGCAGCCAGGCGATCGGAGGACAAATCGGAAGCGAGCAGGGCGGTCGTTCACCGCCGGCTCGACGAGGTGGTCGACCGCGTCGGCAAGGTGGAAACCTCGATCGTCACCGTTCAAGAGGATGTGACGGAGATGAAGCCGGTCACCGACGAGGTCAGGCGGTGGAAGCTCATGGGGATGGGGGCGTTAGGTGTCACGGGTTTGGCGGCCATGGCGCTCGGCGTGACGTTCAGCGAGGCGTTGAAGCGAATAGGGATGGTGCTAATCGGAAAGGGCTAGGCCCGGGCGGTGGCGGTGCAAGGGGAGCACAAAGCCAATAGGCCCCAAACCCGCGCCTCTTTCCCATCACGAGGTATGCATGCGCCTTTTTGAATTTCAGGCGCCTGATTTGCTCAAAAATTCGATTAACGACCGAACTTTTCCTGTCGCGTAGACGATGTCTTCTCTCGGCATGTGAACAGTGATCTCAACCTCTTTCCAACCGGCGCCACTTTCGCGAGCATAAGTTACGGCGGCCTTCAACGAGGGCAATACTGCAGCTGCATGATCTGCCGTCCAAAGCTGAACTGAACATTCAGCATCGGCGTACTTTGAAAATGCGCCAATTGGATCGAACGCCATAATATCCTCCAGTCATTCGCCGGATGAGATTCAGGCACCTCGGCACTTCGCAACTTTCATCCTCTACAGCAGAATCAGGCCGTACACTACTTGATGTAGCCGATAGCCTAAATCGGCAGTTCACCTGCCTGTAACGGGTTCGGCGGCGGGCCATCGACAGGCTAGCGGATAAGTACCCCGGCCTCGTCAGCCGCCTCGATAAACGCCTTCCGCGCCGCGGTGGCCTTCCTTGACGAGAACCGCAAAGCGCGACTTCCCAGACGCGCTTCACGGCTCTCGTTTTGCGGCCATCTGATTGGGGGAACCAAATGCTCAGTGGGTACCGGGCGACCGCGCATTAACAACCGTGATCGCGGCCGCTTGTTCCGGGTGCCCAGCTTTATTCGATCTCCAAACGCTGGCCGGCCGTCCCCGCGCACAAGATCATGCAGTCCCCGCGTCGTCTTGCATCTCCACCAGTTCTGCAAGGTCGACGAGCAACCTCTGAACGTCCGGCCCGATACGAGAGTTGTTGGCCTCGATGGTCATACGGATATTTGCGGCGTAGTGGGTCGGATCGAGTACGCCAGCCTCCTGGAGGGTTTTGACCAGAATGACTAGCGCGTTTGTGTGGGCGGCATGGATGGCGGCTATGGCCTGTACAATCTCGTCGGATTTCTTTGCCATCCATCCTCCTCCAAGGTGCATGCCCTACAGATGACTGATTCACTTCATCTTCAAAAGCTCGCCGGCGTGAAACAGGATCGTCGGCGGTTAAAGATAGACCCTTCCGCCTCCTTTGCTGCGATTAGAAACGCTCTCCGCGCCTCAGAGGGCTCTGTCTTCCCTTCGAGCACATCCAGACATGTTTGCTGCGCCTTCTGAAGCGCCTCGCCGGTATCCACCGGCCACCTATCCATCAACGCTCTCGGTGCTTCAGCAGTGCTGGTCACAGCCCAGTACTTTCCGAGCTTGGTGGTTTCAAACGTGGTTGGTCTTTCCCACCCACCGATTTCCATTTCACACCCCACGCGAAACAAAGAGCCCCGCGCAGGGCGGGGCTAAGAGGTTTGGACCAATACGACAAGCAAACTCGTTACTGGTGGATTTGTTTCTAGCCTGCCATGCGGTCTACTTCGCCTCTATCTGTGACGTGCCACCCCGCGCCGATCTTGTTCAGGGCGATGAAGCGCTGCTCGCCTTCAGGAGACTCCAGGATAAGCCC
>NZ_JALIQS010000012.1 GCF_024704725.1 Shinella sp. CPCC 101442
GACTACGGCCTCGTCGCCGATCTCTTCGAAGCTCTGCCCGAGTTGCAGAAGGCGCTCTGAGCCGACCAAGGTCTCGTTTTGCGACGATGATTTCACTGGAAAAATGCGTCGCGGCGCTTTATCACTTCACCGGGCCGGCTTGACCGGCCCGGTGTTTTTTTGCCTGCGCTGCGGGCGCAAATGACGGGGCGATAGCCGCTATGATCAAGAACGTCGGTATTGTGGGTGCAGGCCAGATGGGATGCGGCATCGCGCATGTCGCGGCCGTTGCCGGGTACAAGGTCCATATCTACGACCTGTCGCCCGAGCGCATCGAAACCGGCCTCGCGACGCTGAACGGCAATTTCGCCCGCCAGGTGTCCTCCGGCAAGATGACCGAGGATGAGCGCAAGAAGGCGATGGCGCTGATCAAGGGTTCGTCCGACATCAACGATCTCTCCGACGCCGATCTCGTCATCGAGGCCGCCACTGAAGACGAGACCGTCAAGCGCAAGATCTACGGTCAGGTCTGTTCCGTGCTGAAGCCGGAGGCGATTCTCGCCACCAACACGTCGTCGCTTTCGATCACCCGTCTCGCATCCGCCACCGACCGGCCGGAGCGTTTCATGGGCATTCACTTCATGAACCCGGTCCCGGTCATGAAGTTGGTCGAGCTCGTGCGCGGCATCGCCACCGAGGAAAAGACTTTCTCGGCCGCCAAGGAATTCGTCGCCACGCTCGACAAGACGATTACGGTTGCCGAAGATTTTCCGGCCTTCATCGTCAACCGTATCCTGCTGCCGATGATCAACGAGGCGATCTACACGCTTTATGAAGGCGTCGGTTCGGTGGACGCCATCGACACGGCGATGCGGCTCGGCGCAAACCATCCGATGGGCCCGCTCCAGCTTGCCGATTTCATCGGCCTCGACACCTGCCTTTCGATCATGCAGGTGCTGCATGACGGGCTCGCCGATTCCAAGTATCGCCCGTGCCCGCTCTTGGTAAAATATGTCGAAGCCGGCTGGCTCGGCCGCAAGTCCGGCCGCGGCTTCTACGACTACCGCGGCGAGGTCCCGGTTCCCACCCGCTGATCGGCGGAAGAATCCCCGAGCTGTCCGTTTCAGGGAAAATTGTTTCGCCTGCCGCCGGAGTGGCGGCAGGCCATGCCTCGGATGGCGTCGCTCCCGTCGCTATTGTCTGCCCGAATTCAATTTCCATTCGGGGTTTTTCAGATGAAACGTTTGCTCCTTCTCGGCGTGGCCCTTCTCGGCCTTGCCGCTCCGTTCTCCGCGCATGCCGCCGACAAGCTGCTCAACGCCTCCTATGACGTGGCGCGCGAGCTTTTCGCCGCCGAGAACGAAGCCTTCGTGAAGGCGCATCCGGGCGTCACCATCGACCAGTCGCATGGCGGCACCTCCAAGCAGGCGCGCGCCATCGTTGAAGGCCTTGAAGCCGATGTCGTGACCTTCAACCAGGTGACGGACATCGACTTCCTCGTGAAGAACGGTTTTGTCGCCGAAGGCTGGCAGCAGAAATTCCCGAACAATGCTTCGCCCTTTTACTCCTTCCCGTCCTTCCTGGTGCGCGCCGGCAACCCGAAGAACATCAAGGACTGGGCGGACCTTGCCCGTGACGACGTGAAGGTCATCTTCCCGAACCCGAAGACCTCGGGCAATGCGCGCTACACCTACCTGGCGGCCACCGCTTACGCCAAGGAAGCGTTCAAGGACGATCCGGCCAAGGTCGAGGAATTCATCACCAAGATCTTTGACAATGTGCCGGTCTTCGACACGGGCGGCCGCGCAGCGACGACGACCTTCGTCGAGCGCGAAATCGGCGACGTGATCATCACCTTCGAAGCCGAGACCAAGTCGATCGCCAAGCAGTATGGCGAAGACAAGTTCCAGAGCGTCGTACCGTCGGTCTCGCTTCTCTCCGAATTCCCTGTCGCCATTGTCGACAAGGTGGCAGACAGCCATGGCAGCCGGGATCTCGCAAAATCCTATCTCGACTTCCTCTATGCGCCGGAAGGCCAGAAGATCGCCGCTGAATTCGGCCACCGCGTCCATGACGAAAAGGTTGCCGCCGAGTTCAAGGACCAGTTCCCGGAAATCCGCCTCGTGAACGTCGATGACGTCTTCGGCGGCTGGAAGAAGATTTCCGAAGAACACTTCGCTGAAGGCGGCATGCTGGACAAGATCTACGGCAGCCGCTGATCGCCCAAAGCCATTGTTTTTCCGGCAACCGGCGGGCATGGAGCCCGCCGGTTGTTGGCATGAAAAGCGCGACGTATTCCGGTCGGAAACGCCACGCCCTTTTCCTGGAATTGCTTGAGAAAGGACGCGCGCTTTGAGACGGCGTGTACTGCCCGGATTGCCGCTCGCGCTCGGCATCACCCTTGTCTATGTGGCCATCATCGTGGTGCTGCCGCTGGCTGCGCTCGTCTTCAAGGCGGCAAGCCTCGGGCCGGCGGATTACTGGCGCATCATTTCGTCGGATCGCGCCTTCGCCAGCTACCGCGTGACGGTGCTCTGTGCGCTCGCCGCAACGGTCTTCAACCTCGTCTTCGGCATGGCGCTCGCCTGGGTGCTGGTGCGTTATCGTTTTCCAGGCCGCCGGCTGGTCGATGCGCTGGTCGACCTGCCCTTTGCGCTGCCGACGGCGGTTGCGGGCATTGCACTCACCACACTGTTTGCCACCAACGGCTGGTTCGGCGCGCCGCTGTCGCTTCTCGGCATCAAAGTCGCCTATACGCCGCTCGGCATCATCGTCGCGATGAGCTTTACCAGCATTCCCTTCATCGTGCGCACCGTGCAGCCGGTGCTGGAAGAACTGGATCCGGCGCTGGAGGAGGCCGGGCAGACGCTGGGAGCCAGTGACCTCTCGATCTTCGTCGGCGTCATCCTGCCGCTTCTGACGCCGGCGCTGCTCGCCGGCGTGTCGCTCTCCTTCGCGCGCAGCCTCGGCGAGTTCGGCGCCATCATCTTCATCGCCGGCAACCAGCCGTTCTCGACGGAAATTACCGCACTGCTCGCTTTCATCCGGCTCGAGGAATATGACTATCCGGCCTCCGCCGCGATCGCCTCCGTCATGCTGCTGACGGCCTTCGTGATGCTCGCCATCACCAACCTGATGCAGGCGCGCGCCCTGCGCTACACGGTGCGGGGCTGACCATGGTGCACAACAGAAAAGGCAAGCCGCCGCGGGTGGGCGACAACACGGTCTTCCGTCGTTCGCTGCTCGGCATCGTGCTCGTGTTCGTCGGGTTGATGATCGTCGCGCCGCTGGTCGTCATCGCGGTCGAGGCGTTTTCGCGCGGTGTAGTCTATTTCGCCGAGTCGATCGCCGATCCGGATACGCGCCACGCCATTCTGCTGACGGTCATCGCCGCGCTTATCGCCGTGCCGATCAACACGGCCTTCGGTGTGGCGGCCGCCTGGGCGATCACCAAACACGATTTCCGCGGCAAGCGGCTGCTCACCGTCATTATCGAGCTGCCCTTCTCGGTTTCGCCGATTGTCGCGGGCGTGGCCTATCTCTTCGTCTACGGCTTGCAGGGCCTGTTCGGTCCGGTTCTGCAATCGATGGAGATCAAGATCCTCTTTGCGCTGCCTGGCATCGTGCTCGCCAGCATGTTCGTGACGGCACCCTTCGTGGCGCGCGAGCTGATTCCACTGATGCAGGCGCAGGGGCGTGATCTCGAAGAGGCGGCGACATCGCTCGGGGCGAGCGGCTGGCGGACCTTCTTCTCCGTGACATTGCCGAACATCAAATGGGCGCTGCTCTATGGCGTCGTGCTCTGCAATTCGCGCGTCATGGGCGAGTTCGGCGCGGTCTCCGTCGTCTCGGGCAATATCCGCGGCCAGACCAACACGCTGCCGCTGCATATCGAGCTGCTGTATCACGACTACAACGCGGCCGGCTCCTTCGCCGCCGCATCCATTCTCGCCTGCCTCGCCATCGTGACGCTCGTCGTCAAAGTGGCGCTGGAGCGGCAGGGCGCAGGGCGCGTCCAGCGTCCCGCAGCACTTGCCGGCGCCGACAGCATCATTCCGGAGGTCAAACCTTGAAGATCCGCCTCGACAATGTGGTCAAGGAGTTCGAGACGTTTCGTGCCGTGCACGGCGTCTCGCTCGATATCGGCAGCGGCGAGCTGGTAGCGTTGCTCGGTCCGTCCGGCTCCGGCAAGACGACGATCCTGCGCATGGTCGCCGGCCTCGAATATGCCGATGCTGGCGCAATCTATTTCGGCGACGAGAACGCCACCGACATTCCCGTGCGCGAGCGCGGCGTCGGCTTCGTCTTCCAGCATTATGCGCTGTTTCCGCATATGACGGTGGGCGAGAACATCGCCTTCGGCATGAAGGTCTCCAAGGTGAAGCGCTCGCCGCAGGCGATTGCCGATCGCGTCAAGGAACTGCTCGACCTCGTACAGCTGAGTGGTCTCAAGGATCGTTTCCCCGCCCAGATTTCCGGCGGCCAGCGCCAGCGCGTGGCGCTTGCCCGCGCACTTGCCGTCGATCCGCGCGTGTTGCTGCTCGACGAGCCTTTTGGCGCACTCGATGCGAATGTCCGGCGGGACCTGCGCCGCTGGCTTCGAAAAATCCATGACGAACTCGGCATCACCACGCTTTTCGTCACGCATGACCAGGAAGAGGCGCTCGACCTCGCCGATCGCGTCGTCATTCTCAACAAGGGCAAGATCGTTCAGGAGGGCACGCCGGAAGCGGTCTGCCGCAACCCCGCCGATGCCTTCGTGATGAATTTTCTCGGCGATGCCAACAAGCTCGATGCGGATATCCGCGGCGGCAAGGCCTATGTCGATGCAGTCGCCTTCGATGCCGAAGGCGTCGCCGATGGCAGCGGGCAGATCCTCTTCCGCCCGGCGGATGTCAGCTGGCGCGAGCACGGCCACGGCATTGCCGCGCGTATCCTGCGCGTCATCGACCGGCCGGATTCGCGCCGCGTGCTGGCGATGACCGGCAGCGGCCAAGCCGTCGAGTTCGATACCGCGCCGGAATTCCCGCACCGCAAGGGCGAGGAAGGCTTCATCGACATCCGCCGGCCGCGCGTCTACGCGGCGGCT
The DNA here is from genome assembly GCF_024704725.1 of Shinella sp. CPCC 101442. Lineage (GTDB taxonomy): Bacteria > Pseudomonadota > Alphaproteobacteria > Rhizobiales > Rhizobiaceae > Shinella. The sequence goes on from NZ_JALIQS010000012.1 coordinate 5,069, forward strand.
TGACGGCATCGCAGGAAACAAGCCCCCTCATCCGCCTGCCGGCACCTTCTCCCCGTGAGGGAGAAGGGATATGCCGCAACATCTCTGTTCCCCTCTCCCCCGCGGGGAGAGGTCCGCCGAGCGAAGCGGAGGCGGGGTGAGGGGGAACCCCGCCCATCGTGCGTGCTGCGTTCAGCTCTTTGGCGTTGCCAGCGCGGCGTTGATCAAGGCCTTGGCGTCCTCGCTGTCCCAGGCGGCGGGGCCGTTCATGGCGGAGATCAGGCAGCCCTTGTCGTCCATCAGCAGCGTAACAGGCAGGCCGAAGGCAAGGCCTTCCTTCTTCAGCGTATTGAAGACACCCATCGAGGCATCGCGGTAGTAGCCGAGTTCGTTGACGCCCGTTTCATTGAGGAAGGCTTTTGGCTTCTCGTCGTCACCGGTGTCGATATTGATCGCCACGACCTCGAACCTGTCGCTGCCGAGCTCCCTTTCGAGCGCGTTGAGTGCGGGCATTTCTTCGCGGCAGGGGCCGCACCAGGTGGCCCAGAGATTGACGAGCAGGGTCTTGCCGGCGAAGTCGGCGATCGTTTTCTTCTTGCCGTCCGGTCCGTCGAAGATGAGGTCGGGCAGCGGGCGATGTTCGTCGACGGTGCGCATGGCGGCGACCTGGCCCTTCGAGAAGGGCGTGATGGCTGCTGCTTTTTCGGCAGCGGCGGCGCAGGCGGCGGGATCGGCGGAGGCCACCGCGCCATTGCCAGACAGGCTTTCCTTCACGTATATCGCTGCACCACCGGCGAGAAGTCCGGCCAGTCCCGCGATGGCGATGAGCTTCGTGGCGGGCAGGCCGAGTTTCTTCTTCACTGTCATTTCTTTCTCCAGGATAGGCATCCCATGGCTGACGGCAATTCCGAGACGAAATCCTCGAACCAGATGTGGGGCGGCCGTTTCGCCTCGGGACCGGATGCGATCATGGAGGAGATAAATGCCTCCATCGGCTTCGACAAGAAGCTTTACGCCCAGGACATCCGCGGCTCAAAGGCGCATGCCGAAATGCTCGCCCATCAGGGCATTATTTCGGCGGACGATAAGGAAAAGATCGTTCACGGTCTCGACACGATCCTGTCAGAGATCGAAAGCGGCCAGTTCGAGTTCTCGCGCCGTCTCGAAGACATCCATATGAACGTCGAGGCACGCCTTGCGACGCTGATCGGCCCGGCCGCCGGCCGCCTGCACACCGCCCGTTCGCGCAACGACCAGGTGGCGCTCGATTTCCGCCTCTGGGTGAAGGAAGAGCTGCAGAAGACGGAAAAGGCGCTGACCGGCCTGATCGCCGCCTTCCTTGATCGCGCGGAAGAGCATACCGACACCGTCATGCCCGGCTTTACCCATCTCCAGACGGCGCAGCCGGTGACCTTTGGGCACCATTGCATGGCCTATGTGGAAATGTTCGGCCGCGACCGCCAGCGCGTGCGCCACGCCATCGAACATCTCGACGAGAGCCCGATCGGCGCCGCAGCACTCGCCGGCACCGGCTATGCCATCGACCGGCACATGACGGCCAAGGCGCTCGGTTTCCGCGAGCCGACGCGCAACTCGATCGACACCGTGTCGGACCGCGATTTTGCGCTGGAATTTCTGTCGATCGCGGCGATCGCCGCTGTCCACCTGTCGCGCCTTGCCGAAGAGATCGTCATCTGGTCGACGCCGCAGTTCGGTTTCATCCGTCTGTCGGATGCCTTCTCCACCGGCTCCTCGATCATGCCGCAGAAGAAGAACCCGGACGCCGCCGAGCTGGTGCGCGCCAAGACCGGCCGCATCAACGGCTCGCTGATCGCGCTGCTCACTGTCATGAAGGGCCTGCCGCTCGCCTATTCCAAGGATATGCAGGAAGACAAGGAACAGGTTTTCGACGCCGCCGAAAGCATCGAACTGGCGATTGCCGCGATGACCGGCATGGTGCGCGACATGACGATCCGCACGGACAAGATGAAGGCGGCGGCCGGCTCCGGCTATTCCACCGCCACCGACCTTGCCGACTGGCTGGTGCGCGAGGCCGGGCTTCCCTTCCGCGACGCCCACCATGTGACGGGCCGCGCCGTGGCGCTTGCCGAGAGCAAGGGTTGCGACCTCGCCGAACTGTCGCTGGAGGACCTGCAGGCGATCCATGCCTCGATCACCGCCGACATCTTCAACGTGCTGACGGTCGAGGCCTCGGTCGCCAGCCGCAAGAGTTTTGGTGGCACGGCGCCCTCCGAGGTCAGGAAGCAGATCGCCTGGTGGCGGCAGCGGAACTGATCAGGTTGCTTGCAGGACTCATCAGCAGATTAAGGGTGCACAAGGGCGGGCGAATTCGCTAAGGATGATGCCCACCCGACCACCCGAGTTTCCAGGGAACGCTTCATGACACGCATCGATATCGGCAGGCTGGCTCTTGTGCTCTGCCTTTCCGCAGCGGTTCTCACTGCCTGCGGCCGCAAGGGCGATCTCGACCTGCCGGGCGGCGCAAAACCGGTCTTCAAGACGATCGACGGCAAGAAGGTCGAGCAGGTCGAGGACAGGCCCTTCATTCTCGATCCCCTTCTCTAATGTTTCTTAACGCAATTCCGGACGCAAAACCGCTTCGCACTTTTGCTGGAATTGCTTGCAACGGACAGCAACCGTGAACCATTTCGAGCATCGCGACGGCATTCTTCATGCAGAGGACGTGCCGGTTCCTGAAATCGCCAAGGCGGTCGGCACGCCCTTCTACGTCTATTCGACGGCCACGCTGGAGCGCCACTACAAGGTCTTTTCGAAGGCCTTCGATGGCGTCGATGCCATGGTGTGCTACGCGATGAAGGCGAATTCGAACCAGGCGGTGCTGAAGACGCTCGCCAGGCTCGGCGCCGGCATCGACGTGGTTTCGGAGGGGGAACTGCGTCGTGCGCTTGCCGCGGGCGTGCCCGCCTCGCGCATCATGTTCTCCGGCGTCGGCAAGACGCCGCGCGAGATGGATCTGGCGCTTGAGGCCGGAATCTATTGCTTCAACGTGGAATCCGAGCCGGAACTCGACGTGCTGAATGCCCGCGCCGTCAAGGCCGGCAAGGTCGCGCATGTCTCCTTCCGCATCAATCCGGATGTCGACGCCCGCACCCATGCCAAGATTTCGACCGGCAAGAAGGAAAACAAGTTCGGTATTTCCTGGGAGCGCGCCCGCGCCGTCTATGCCCGTGCGGCCAGCCTGCCGGGCATCCAGGTCACCGGTATCGACATGCATATCGGCAGCCAGATCACCGAGCTGCAACCCTTCGAAGACGCTTTCCGGCTGCTGCGCGAACTCGTCGATACATTGCGCGCCGATGGCCATACGATCGATCATGTCGATGTCGGCGGCGGTCTGGGCATTCCCTACAAGACCGACAACGCGCCGCCGCCGCTGCCGGATGCCTATGCGGAGATCGTCAAGAACGAACTCAAGGGTCTGAACTGCAAGATCGTCACCGAGCCCGGCCGCCTGATCGTCGGCAATGCCGGCATCCTCGTTACCGAGGTGATCTATGTGAAGGACGGCGGCGAAAAGACCTTCGTCATCGTCGATGCCGCCATGAACGATCTCATCCGTCCGACGCTTTACGAAGCCTGGCACGAGGTGCAGCCCGTCGTCATTTCCGCCGCCAACGCGCCGCGCATTCGCGCCGATGTCGTCGGTCCCGTCTGCGAGACGGGCGACTATCTGGCGCAGGACCGTGAAATGGCGCAGCCGAAGCCCGGCGATCTCATCGCCGTCGGTTCGGCGGGTGCCTATGGCGCGGTGCAGGCCGGCACCTACAACAGCCGCCTGCTGATCCCCGAGGTGCTGGTCAATGGCGCGGAATTCCACGTCATCCGCCCGCGTCTCACCTATGACGACCTGATCGGCCTCGATTCCGTCCCGGCCTGGCTCGCCTGACAAAAGCTTGAGGCGCGTGATCACGATTTTGCGCGCGCCCTCGTCTTCGCCACAAAGCGTGTTATCTTTTAGCCTGTGAAATCATGCGGAGAGCGGCGAACGATGGCGATTGAAAAGCAGCGCAAGGCGGGGGCGAGCGACAATCCGCTGGCGCGCCGGCTTGCGGGCAAACGCCTCGCCGCCCAGACCATCCTCTATATCGAAGCGCTGGCGCCACGATTGCTGCCGGTTCTCCTTCTCGTCGCGGCCTTTTTCGCGCTGACGTGGTTCGGCTATTTCCGCCATGCGCCGGCCTGGCTGCATATTGCCACGCTCGTCGCCTTCGCGGGTGGCTTCGTTGCGCTTCTGCTGCGTCTTCGCGGTCTCGCCTGGCCCTCGACCGATGATGCCTATCGCATGCTGGAAGCGCGCAATGCGCTCGCCCACCAGGCGATCCGCGTACAGGACGACCGACCGGCGGGCGGCGATGCCTTTGCGGAGGTGCTCTGGCGCGAGCATCAGGCCCGCATGGCGCGGCTTGTCGGCTCGCTGCACACCGGCGCGCCTGAACCCGATATAGCGCGTCACGACCGCCATGCGCTGCGCGCCATTCCGGTGCTGCTCGTCGTGATTGCCTTTGCCTTTTCCTACTCCAACCGCGGCGGCCTGCTTGCCGATACGATTTCCTTCCGGGCTCCGCTCGAATCGGCACCGGATGTGCGTATCGATGCCTGGGTGACGCCGCCGGCACATACGTCGCGCGCACCTGTCTTCCTCACCGGCAACGGGCAGGGCGGCGAGGCGGAGGCAGGCAAGGGCGGAATCCGCATCCCCCAGTTCAGCGAGCTGACCGTCCGCGTGACCGGGGGCAGCGGCGATGAACCCGTGAGCTATCAGGTTGCGGGCGACAGTACCGCCACGACGATCCGCCCCGAGGAAGAGAAACCGAAGGACGAAAAGACCGGGAGCGCCGCGAGTGGCGCCAAGGTGCCGGTTGTCGCCGGCGCCAAGACCATGCACTACGAGATCCTGAAGGATGGCACGCTGACGGTCGATGGCCGCACCTGGACCTTCTCGGTCATACCGGATCGCGTGCCGGATATCGCCTTCAACGGCATTCCCAAGAAGACGGTCGCCTCGGCGCTCGAAATCAGCTTTATCGCCAAGGATGACTACGGGCTTCAGGAGGCTCGTGCGGAAATCGTGCCGGTCGAGGAGGCGAAGGATGCCCGTCCGCTCTACCCGCTGCCGGAATACCGCCTCGATCTGCCGCGCCGCAGTGCGCGTGAGGCCAAGGGCACGACCAGCCGCAATCTTTCCGAACACCCGCTCTCTGGCAAGCGCGTGAAGATCACGCTGGTCGCGAAGGATGCGGCCGGGCAGGAGGGCCGCAGCCAGCCGGTCGAGATGATCCTGCCTGAAAAGACCTTTTTCGAACCGCTCGCCGCCGCCGTCGCCGAACAGCGGCAGGTTTTCGCGCTCGATGCCAACCGGCTTCCTTTCGCCATTGCGCTCAACGAGGCGCTGACGATCCGCCCGGAGGAGACGATCCCGAACCTGACGCACTATCTGCTGCTGCAATCGGCAGCCGCGCGCATGAAGCTTTCGCGCACGGACGACCAGATGCGCGAGACCGCCGATTATCTCTGGGAGATCGCGCTCGGCATCGAGGACGGCAATCTTTCGCTCGCCGACCGGCGCCTGCGCGAAGCGCAGAAGGCGCTGTCCGAAGCGCTGGAGCGCAATGCCTCCGATGAGGAGATCGCCGGGCTGATGAAGGAACTGCGCGAGGCGATGCAGGCCTATATGCAGGAGCTTGCCAAGCAGGCGGCCAAGAACGGCCAGATGCGGGAGAGCGCCCAGCAGCAGGGTCAGGTGCTGCGCCAGCAGGATCTGCAGCGTATGATGGACCAGATCGAAAATCTGGCCCGCTCCGGCGCCAAGGATCAGGCGCAGCAGATGCTTTCCGAGCTCCAGCGCATGATGAACAATCTTCAGGCCGGCCGCCCGCAGCAGGGCCAGGGCCAGCAGAACGACGCCATGCGCCAGCAGATGGACAAGCTCGGCCAGCTGATGCAGCAGCAGCAGAAGCTGATGGAAGAGACGTTCAAGCTCGATCAGGCGCTCCGTGACCGCCAGCAGCGCGGCGATCCGATGCCGGGCGAAGAGGGCGAGCAGCAGCAGCCCGGCGACAACGGCGCGGGCCAGCAACCGACGGACCAGATGACGGCCGAACAGCTGCGTCAGGCGCTGAAAGACCTCAAGGCGCAGCAGGACGGCCTGGGCAAGCAGCTTGGCGAGGTGCAGAAGGGCCTGAAGGACATGGGCCTCGATCCGGGTGAGGGTTTCGGCAAGGCCGGCCGCGAGATGAAGGGCGCCTCCGAAGCGCTCGGGGATGGTCAGGGCGAGCCGGCCGTCGGCAGCCAGGGGCGTGCGCTGGAAGCGTTGCGCCAGGGCGCGCAGAGCATGATGAGCCAGATGCAGGCGATGGGCGAGGGCCAGGGACCGGGCGAAGGCATGCCGCAGGCCGGGCGCAATGGCCGCGATCCGCTTGGCCGCGAGCGCAACACCAACGGTCAGGGGCCTGATTTCGGCGGCCCGACGAAAATCCCGGAGGAAATCGACATCCAGCGGGCGCGCGAGATTCTCGACGAAATCCGCCGCCGGCTCGGCGCCGGTACGTCGCCGGGCTTCGAGCGGGACTATCTGGAGCGGCTGCTCGGCATTCGCTGAGCAAGCCGGAATTCAGAATTTTAGCGAAAGATCAGGCGGCGAGGGCCTGTGCTACGGCGCGGCGGATATCCGGCAGGCTGAAGGGTTTGCTGACGACGTCGACGATTTTCTGCGAGAGGTCGTCGGCGCGTTCGCGCTGGTCGGCATAGCCGGTCATCAGCAGGATCTTCAACGCCGGATGCGCGGCGGATGCCTTGTGGGCAAGCTCGATGCCATCCATGACGGGCATGCGGATATCGGAAAGCAGAAGGTCGAAGCCGCCGTCGGTGAGCGCGTCGAGACCGGCTGCGCCATCCGGCGCCTCGACGGTCTCATGACCATCCAGTCGCAGCGCACGCGCCACGAAGATGCGCAGCGAATCCTCGTCTTCGGTGATCAGAATCTTCGCCATCGGTTCCCCTTCGGCCGCTCATCCGGCCGTGTCCCGTGCGCATCGTGAGAGGCGCGACATCAAAAGCGCAACACTGCGAACCGGTTCATTCCGACGCAGCGGCTTGCCTGAAAAGATCAGACTTTCCTTGTCGATCGGTAAACGACCGATGGGGGGAATTCGAGGGGGTCGGCGATGGCCTATTCGGCGTCGCCCGTCACGATGCCGACGAAGGGCAGTTCGCGGAAGGCGTAGGCGACGTCCATGCCGTAGCCGACGACGAAATGATCGGGGCATTCGAAGCCGACATAATCGGCTTCGAGATCGGTCTTGCGCTTTTCGCGCTTGTCGAGCAGCACGGCGATCGTGACGTTGCGCGCGCCGCGCTCGTACATCAGTTCCTTGGCGTAGCTCAGCGTGCGGCCGGATTCCAGGATATCGTCGATCAGCAGGATATCGCGACCATGCACGTCGCTATCGATGTCCTTGGTGATCTTCACACCCTGGGAGACCGTGCCGGTGCCGTAGCTGGAAAGCGTGATGAACTCCACCTCCGGAGCGAGGCCGGCGGCATGCAGGGCGCGCGTCAGGTCGGCGGCGAAGATGAAGGAACCCTTGAGGACGGCGATGACGAGCAGGTCGCTCGTCGGGCCGGCGGCGATCTGCGCGGCAAGCTCTTCGTTGCGCTTGGCGATCTGGCCGGCGTCGTAGAGCGTTTCGATCTTCTTTCCGCGGACAATCTGCATCGCGAGGCGGCTCCTTGGGTGGCGCAGGCTCCGGCTGGTGCGGCGCGGATCTGCGCAGAAACAAAGGTGCCGCTTAGCACAGTCAGTTGGCGGGTGCACCCTCGGCGGCAAGCGAAACCGAGACTTTCGGCACTTTTCCGCCGCCATACGGGACGCGAAGCGCGAAGTGTTCGCTGGCGCCGGGGGCAAGCGTGGCGGTTTCCAGAGCCACGCGGCGGTGCAGCGGCTTGTCGGTGCCTTCAACGACAATGTCGATCACAGGCACCGCTTGCACCGTATCAGCGTCATTGTGAAGGCGGCCATAGACGGCCAGCACCTTCATGCCGTTGCGGTCGTCGATCGTGGTGATGACATCGGCGATACGCAGCGACGTTCCGGTGCCGGTTGCGGGGAGGGCTGCCCTGAGCGCCGTCAGGCCGCCCGCATAGGCGAAGACGAAAACGAAGATCGCGGCGACGAGGCCGGCGAAGGCGCGGCCGGAAAGAAGCTGCAGGCCGGCTTCACAGAACCGGGCGATGGCGGCCGCGACCTGGACGAGAGCGTGCCGGACGCCATCGGGCGCTTGCGCCGTGCGTTGCGGGCGGACATTGTCGTTGGAGGTGCGGGTGGTGCCGGCGCGGATCACGACAAAATCGGCGTCGACCACTTCGAGCCGGGCGGGCGCGCGCCTCTTGTGTGTTTCCGCCGGCCTCCTCGGCTCGGGCGGCAGCAGGTCGATCCGGCCTTTCGCCTCGCGCCTTGCTTTGAAAGCGTTCATCGCGAACTCCGCTTCCCCCTTCTCACACGCAAATCATCCGCGAAAAGTCGGGCATTGAATGAAATCCTTACGAAACGTAAACCATACTGGTTAATGCTTCGGAAACCTGACCGTGAAAGAGCCGCTTTCCTGTGCGACGTCGGCCACGATACGGCTGGGTGACCGTGCATCTCTTTGATTATGCAACTCCGAACGCAAACCGTTTCGCACTTTGCCGGAATTGCTCATGAACCGGATTGGCCATTGATTCACTTCGAGAATGTCGGACTGCGCTACGGGATGGGGCCGGAGATCCTGCGTGATCTGACCTTCGATATTCCGCGCCGGTCGTTCCAGTTCCTGACAGGCCCCTCGGGTGCAGGCAAGACGACGCTGCTGCGCCTGCTTTTCCTGTCTCTACAGCCGACGCGCGGCATCATCAGAAGCTTCGACCGGGAGGTATCGAGCATCCCGCGCGACGAGCTGCCCATGCTGCGCCGGCGCATCGGCATCGTCTTCCAGGATTTTCGCCTGCTCGATCATCTGACGACCTACGAGAACGTCGCTCTGCCGCTGCGCGTGCGCGGCAAGGACGAATCGAGCTACAAGGCGGATGTGCTGGAGCTTCTGAAATGGGTCGGACTGGGGGAGCGGATCAACGTTCTGCCGCCGGTGCTGTCGGGTGGGGAAAAGCAGCGTGCGGCAATCGCCCGCGCGCTTATCGACCGTCCGGAGCTGCTGCTCGCCGACGAACCGACCGGCAATGTCGATCCGCCGATGGCGCAACGCCTGCTCAGCCTCTTTCTCGAGCTCAACCGTCTCGGTACGGCCGTCGTCATCGCCACGCACGACCTGTCGCTGATGGATCAGGTCGAGGCGCGCCGCATGATCCTCTCGCAGGGACGGCTCGACATCTATGACTGAGGCCCCCCGCGAGACCGCTCAGGAAGCGCAAGGCGCCCGCCGCCCGGAAATGAAGGTGCGCCCGACGGCGCCCATCGTGCCGCCGTCCAACGTGTCGGGCAATGCGCTGATGGCCGTCATCGCCATCATGGCCTTCCTCGCCTGCCTCACCTTCGGGGCGGTCAACATGGTGCGGGCAACGGCGTCGAGCTGGCAGAGCCAGATTTCCCGCGAGATCACCATCCAGATCAAGCCCGACGACGCCATCGACATGGAGCAGGCGCTGAAGGATGCGCGCGATCTCGCGCTCACATTTTCCGGTACACGCGACGGCACGATCGTCGATCGCGAGGCGACCGCACGCCTGCTCGAACCCTGGCTCGGCGAAGGGTTGAACCTCGACGAACTGCCGGTGCCGCGCCTTGTCATCGTTACCATCGACGAACAAAGCCCGCCGGATTTCACCGCCATGCGCAAGGCGCTGTCGGCGAAGATCCCGCAGGCCTTCCTCGATGATCACCGCACCTGGGTCGACCGCCTCGTGGCGATGGCGCGCACCACGGCCTTCATCGGTACGGGTGTTCTGGTCCTCGTCTTCTCGGCCATGGTCCTGACGGTCGTCTTCGCGACGCGCGGCGCGCTTTCGGGCAACCGCCATATCGTCGAAGTGCTGCATTTCGTCGGCGCGGAGGCGGGTTTCGTCGCATCGGAGTTCCAGAAGCATTTTCTGAAGATCAGTCTCAAGGGTTCCATCGCCGGTGGAGCGCTCGCGGCTCTGTTCTTTGCGGTTGCCGGCTTCTGGCAGGGGCGCTCCATCGCGACCCCGCAGAGCGACCAGGCGACGGCGTTGTTCGGCTCCTTCTCCATGGGGCTGACCGGTTACCTCGGCATTGCCGCGACCATTGCGGTGATCGCGCTTTTGACCACGCTGACGGCCCGCTTCACCGTGATGCGGACGATCCACGAAATCGACCAGATCCGCTCCGATCCGTCGCGCACCGATCAGCTGCCCGACACATGATCGTCGTCGCCGAACCATCGCCGCGAAACGGGCTAGCCGTTGCCGCAATCGGGTTCTATGGACGGAATCATGAGCGGGTTTGAACGGGCAAAAGCGGGGCTGTCTGACGGCACCCGGCCGGAGACGGAAGGGCGGCGGCGCAAGGGCCCCGTCCGTATCGCCGTGCGCGTTCTGCTCGCCGTCCTCATCCTCGCCGCCGCCGCCGGCCTTGCCGGCTTCCTGCATTTTGCCGAGACCGTCGCAACGCTCGAAGCGCCGCGCGATCCGAAGGCGGACGCCATCGTGGTGCTGACCGGCGGTTACCAGCGCATCGACCATGCGATCGGGCTGTTGAAGCGCGGTGCTGGCGAGCGGCTGTTGATCTCGGGCGTGAACCCCACGACGAGCGGCAACCAGCTGCGCAAGCTCACGCAAAGCTCCTCGATCCTTTTCGAATGCTGCGTGGATATCGGCTATGACGCCGTGGACACCATCGGCAATGCCAACGAGACGGCGCGCTGGATCAACGATCATCGCTTCCGCCGGGTGCTGGTCGTCACCAACAACTACCACATGCCGCGCAGTCTTCTGGAGCTGGAGGTCAGCGATCCCCAGACGGAATTCATCGCCTATCCCGTCATCAATACGGATCTGCGGAACGGCAATTGGCTGCGCCAGCCCGGCGTTGTGAAAGTCATGCTGTCGGAATATCTGAAATACACGCTGGCCCGTGTGCGCGCCATGGCGGGCGCCCGCAGCTGGTCTGGCCTCCGGGGCGATCTGGCGGGCGATTGAGTTCGGCGGACAGGAGTTCCCCCGCTCGCCAATATCGTGTAGGGCGAAAAGACCGTTTCGCACACAGGCTGCCCGATGATCGCTCTCCGCTCCGTGCTCTTCAATACCGTCTTCTACATGAATCTCATCGCGCAGATGATCGTCATGACGCCCCCTTATTTTCTTTTGCCGCGCAAGAAATCCTACGCCATCGCCAAGAACTGGGCGCGCAGCAACCATTGGCTCTTCGCCAAGATCGTCGGCACGACCTTCGAAGTCGAAGGATTGGAGAATATTCCGAAGGGCGGTTACATCTTCGCGCCGAAGCATCAGTCCTTCTGGGACGCCTATGCACCGCTGCCCTGGCTTGAGGATCCCCTCTATATCCTGAAGCGGGAACTGACATGGATCCCTTTGTTCGGCTGGTATCTGAAGAAGCAACGCATGGTGGCGGTCGATCGCTCGGCCCGCGGCAAGGCGATGGCTGCCGTGATGGAACGCACCAAGACTGAAATGAATGCCGGCCGCCAGCTCATCATCTATCCCGAGGGTACGCGCCGTCCGCCGGGTGCAGCGCCGGAATACAAATACGGCATCGCCCGCCTCTACCGGGACCTGCAGGTCCCGGTCGTGCCGGTCGTTATGCATCCGGGGCTTTTCTGGCCGCGCCGTAAGTTCATCCGCTATCCCGGGCATTTCAAGGTGCAGATCCTGCCGGCGATCCAGCCCGGCATGGATCCCGATGCCTTCCTCGCCCATCTCATCGATGTCATGGAAACGGCAAGCGACCGCCTGCTGGTCGAGACCGCCGAGGCGAACCCGTCGCTGCCCCTGCCGCCGATCGCGGCGGCGCGCGTGGCGGAGTTGAAGGGGCGCGTCGCCTGATCAGGCCGGCGTGCGGCCGTGGAGCGTGTCCGCCTTCCGGCCGACATCCTCCAGCCAATGGTCGCGGATGCCCATTTCGCGCAGATGCGACAGGGTATTGCGCACATAATCGATATTGTGCCCGGACTTGCCGACGGCGGAGCTGACGGTCGCCGCCGCCTCCTCGACCGTGAGAGAGCCGGCAAACTGGTGGTGCGCGCGATCGCAGATATAAGCGAGCGTGGTGATGCGCCGCCCGTCGCCGAGTGTCGCCGACAGAGTACGCTCCTTGTAGACATGGGTCACGAGTTCGCGCTCGCGCAGATAGTCGGTAACGGGCTCACGGCTTTCGGGTGCGACACGAAAGGCGACGCCGCGGCAGGAGCCGCCGCGATCGAGGCCGAGCACAAGGCCGGGCTTCTCCTCGGTGCCGCGGTGAACCCAAGAGCGTACGCAAAGCGACCGGCGGAAGCCGAAGAGGTGGGCAGGCTGCCGTTCCTCGAATTCGAAGCCCGGATTCCACATCAGCGATCCATAGCCGAACACCCAGAATTCGTTCATATCCACCGTCACGGTCATCATCTCTTCGTTGTCGCGGTTGCGAGTGCAAAACCGCTTCCACACTTTTGCTGCAACAGCTCTAAAAGCCGCCGCAATTGCCGGCTTTGTCGCGCTTGCGGGCAAATCACGTCCGCCACCATTGGAGAACAACATGGCATCGTCAAGCCGCACGGACGCTTCCGGCGTCACGCGCAAACTGATCCGGCTCGGTGTTGCCGTGGTAGTCGTCATCGCGCTCTATACGGGCGGGTGGTTCTATGTCGCAAGCCGGGTGAAGGAAACGGTCGACCGGGAGCTTGCCGCCTCCGAACAGGGCATGCATTCTGCCTCCTGCAGCAATCTCTCCGTGCGCGGCTTCCCTTTCCGCATCGGACTCTTCTGCGATTCGGTCGCGCTCGACGACCGTCCGACGGGTCTTTCGGCGACATTCGGCGCGCTGCGTTCGGCCGCCCAGGTCTATCGGCCAGGGCATGCGGTGCTTGAACTCGATGGCCCAGCGCAGCTGCGCATCACGCCCGATCTGGTCTTCGATGCGGACTGGGATCTTCTGCGTGCCAGCGCCACGGCCTGGACAAATGGGCTCGACCGCGCCTCGCTTGCCTATGACGGGCTGAAGGGCAGGCTCAACGTGCCCTCGGAAGGCATTTCGATCGGCGTGGCCGCCACCCATGGCGAAAAGCATATCCGCCAGTCCGGCGCGGCGCTCGATCTTGCGGCCTCGTTTAGCGCGCTTTCGCTCGATCTCGGCGACCGTGCCCTGCCGCCGCTCGATGTGGCGGTGGACATGACGATCTCCGATGCCGCCAAGTGGATTTCGACGGAGGGGCCACCGGCCGACGCGCCGCTCGGCGCGAGCGTGGAACTGCGTCGGCTCTCGCTTGATCTGGGTGACGGCAAGGTGGCGGCTCTGTCCGGCCCGCTGAAGGTCGGTGACGACGGGTATCTCTCCGGCTCGCTGGATCTCGACATATCCGGCATCGTGGTCTGGCGCGACCGGATTTCCGAAGCGTTTCCGGAAATCGCGGATACGGCGGCGCAGGTTGCGCAAGCCATCGAGGGCCTGTCGAAAGGCAACGATCGGGCCGTGGTGAAGCTCAAGGTCGAGGACGGCACGGTCTATCTCGGGCTCTTCCCGATCGCCTTCATCCCACCCTTCTGATCTCAGCCTTTTTTGTCGGCGACCGGACGGCCGAAGTTCGGCGCCGACGTATCCTGGCCGGCATCGATGATCGAGCGGCGGATGGCGCGGGTGCGGGTGAAGAGGTCGAAGAGCTTTTCACCGTCGCCCCAGCGGATCGCGCGCTGCAGATAGGCGAGGTCCTCGGAAAAGCGCGAGAGCATTTCGAGGATCGCGTCTTTGTTGTGCAGGCACACGTCGCGCCACATGGTCGGGTCCGAGGCGGCAAGACGCGTGAAATCGCGAAAACCGGATGCCGAATATTTGATGACTTCCGATTCCGTCACGGTCTCGAGATCGTCGGCGGTGCCGACGATGTTGTAGGCGATGATATGCGGCAGGTGGGAGACGATGGCGAGCACCTTGTCGTGATGTTCGGTATCCATCTCGTCGACCTTCGACCCGAGCGCCTCCCAGAAGGCGGCGAGCTTGCGCTTGGCGTCCTTGTCGGTGCCATGTACGGGGGTGAGGATGCACCAGCGGCCCTGAAAGAGTTCAGCGAAACCGGCGTCGGGGCCGGAATGTTCCGTGCCCGCCAGCGGGTGGCCGGGGATGAAATGCACGCCCTTCGGGATGTGCGGCAACATCTGCGCAACCACCGAGGCCTTGGTGGAGCCGACATCGGTGACGATGGCGCCGGGTTTCAGATGCGGGGCGATTTCCTCCGCCACCTTGCCCGAAGCACCGACGGGCACCGAGACGATGACGAGGTCCGCGCCCTCGACGGCCTCGCCGGCATCGTGCACGTAGTCGGTACCGAGTTCCAATTCCCGGGCGCGATCCAGCGTCTCCTGGCTGCGGCTGGAGATCGTAACGGTCTTGGCAAGACCCTTCGCCTTGACGGCGCGGGCAATGGACGAGCCGATGAGGCCGATGCCGATCAGCGTGATCTTGTCGAAATGTCCGTCCGTCATGCCCGTCGTTCCCTTGCCGTGGTCCTGTTGGCTCTAGCGGGCAGGCCCGGTTTTGTCGAGGGGATCAGCGTCCGGCACGGTCGCGTGTGGTGGGTACACCCTGCGGCGCCATCACGGGCACGAAGACGCGGCGCGAGGCACGGGCGGCGACGGGCAGGCCCTGATAGAGCCGTTTCTGCGCCTCCACGACGATGACGCCTGAAAACATCGGCCAGAGCATACGTCCCATCTTCTCGAAGACACCGCGCAGCTTCAGCACGCTGCGCAGTTTCGAAGGCGGGAAGAACAGCGCCTCGGCGCTGGCCCCGGGGGTGAAGTTGGTTTCGCGCAGCAGCGCGGTCAGCTGGCCGCGCGAATAGGGCCGGCCGGAGCCGAATGGCGTGTGCTCCATGCGCGCCCACACGCCGCGCCGGTTCGGTACGACGATGACGAGACGTCCGCCCGGCGCCAGCACGCGCCAAAGCTCCTTCATCGTCTCACGCGGGTTTTCGGCGAATTCCAGCGAATGCACCATCAGCACGCGATCGACGGAAGCGTCCGGCAGCGGCAGTTCCTCGTCGAAGACCAGCGCCGTCGAGGACAGTTCCGACGGCGGCCAGTTCACCGCACCCTGGCCGGCCGGCATGAAGGCGAAGGTGCGTTCCGTATCGGCGCGGAAGCGTTCGAGATAGGGCACGGCATAGCCGAGCCCGACCAGCCGCTCGTCCGGCAGGCGCGCCCAGAGCGACGCCAGCGCCATGGAGATCGAATGATCGGCGAGGCGCCCGAGCGGCGAATGGTAGAATTCACGGAGGTCGACGATGTCTGCATGCATGGCCTCCATGTTAGTGGGCGGCCGGTGGACTTCAAGGCCGATTGCCTTACATTCGCCCGCGAAACCGAACGCCGTGCCAAGGACCCTGCCATGAACCCGTTGGAAATCGACCTCTTTGCCTGCCGCAGCGACAATTTCGGCGTTCTGCTGCACGATCCGGTTTCCGGTGCGACCGCGAGCATCGATGCGCCGGAAGAGCAGGCGATCCTCGATGCGCTCGCCCGTCGCGGCTGGACGCTCAGCCATATCCTCACGACCCATCACCACAATGATCATGTCGAGGCCAATCTAGCGCTGAAGGCACGTTTTGGCGTCGAGATCATCGGTCCGGCGCGCGAGGCGCCTCGCATTCCCGGCATCGACCGAACGGTGGACGGCGGCGACACGTTCGATTTTGCCGGCCGGCGGGTCGAGGTCATTCTGACGCCGGGTCACACGCTCGGCCATATCTGCTTTTACCTGCCGGAGGAGAAGCTGCTCTTTGCCGCCGATACGCTTTTCGCGCTCGGCTGCGGCCGCCTCTTCGAGGGCACGTCGGCGCAGATGTGGGATGCGCTCAGCCGCCTCGCCGTGCTGCCGGACGAGACGACGGTCTATTTCGGGCACGAATATACGCTGTCCAACGGCCGTTTTGCCCTGACCGTCGATCCTGAAAACACGCTCCTCGCAAGCCGGGTCGCCGGGATCGAGAAGCTTCGCGCCGCCGGCGCCTTCACCGCGCCGACGACGATCGGCCTCGAAAAGGCGACGAACCCTTTTCTGCGCGCCGCCGATCCGGCTGTCCGCCGCCACCTCGGCATGGAGACGGCAAGCGATGCCGACGTCTTTGCGGAGATTCGCGCGCGAAAAGACCGCTTCTGAGGCTCAGGCCGCCGCGGGGCTCTTGCGAAGAACCATGTCCTTGGCGGCAAGTATTGCACCGCCCGTGACAAGCAGGCAGGCAAGGCCGATGCTCCAGGACGGCTCGGCAAAGCCGCTGAGGATCAGGACGAGCGTCGAGAGCAGCGGGGCAGCATAGCTCGCGGCCCCCAGAATCTGGATGTCGCCGTTCTTTACGCCGAAATCCCAGACGTAGAAGGCGGCTCCGACAGGCAGGAGGCCGAGACCGGCGACGGCGAGCCATTCGAAACTTGTTTGCGGCCAGACGGTGGTTTCCAGCATCAGGTGGCAGACGAGAGAGAGGATGGATGTGGCGAGACAGAAGCCGGTCACGACATCGGTCGAAACGGCCTCGAAGCGGCGCGTGGCGAGCGAGTAACCGGCCCAGGTGAAGGCGCAGAGGAAGGCCGCGCCATAGCCGATGAGATAGGCGCTGTCGAAATCGAAGCCGTTGCGGCCGACGATGAGCGCGGTTCCGCCGAGACCGAGCAGCGTGCCGAACACGTGGTTCCATTTGAGTGTTTCGCCGGGCAGCAAGGCCGAGCCGGTGACGATGAGCAGCGGCCACAGATAGGCGATCAGGCTCGCCTCGACGGCTGGCGCGTTGCGCAGGGCCGTGAAGTAGAGGAAATGGTAGCCGAACAGGCCGAGAATGCCGGTGAGCCAGACCTTCGCCGGCTGCCTGAGCTTCGCGATACGCTCAGGCCGCATTGCCAGCACGACAAGGCCGGGCAGGCTGCCGATCAGGAAGCAGACGGCCGAGAGCTGGAAGGGCGGCATCTTGCCCGAAGCGGCGGTGAAGAGGGCGAGCAACGCCCACATGAGGATCGCCGTAAAGCCGATCAGGGTTGCACGCGTCTTCAAGGCCGGTCACTCCACGGGTCTCGACCCGCAGGGGCTGATGTCATTCGCCGAAGCGCGTGGCCGAGACGGTGACAGGGCCGAGCGAGGTCGGAATCTTCACATAAACAGGAGCATATACATTCGCCGCTTCGGCCTTGGCAAACCAGATTTCCATCGTGCTCAGCTTGCGCAGATATTCCACGTCATGGCGGCCTTTCCTGAAGCCGGATTTGGGGACGAAGCGGATGCCGCAGACGATGGCGTCGCCTTCGAAGCCCTTGGTGGAATAGGGCCGGGTGCCCTTGGAACTCAGCTTCAGGTCCATGCGGGATTCGCCGTCGAAGATCGGCAGCGTCTTGGGGCAGACGCGGCCGCTGGCGGGAATGATAAGGCCGGAAATCGGGTCGAGCACCGCGCGCATGTCAGCCTTGGATACGGACACCCAGTTCTTCGGTTTCTTGCGCGGCGGCGTCATGCTGGCGGTGATGACATTGCCGTTGCGGAACGTGACATCGATGGCGCGGCTGCGCTTGCCGCTCCGGTAGTCGACGCTGTAGCTGGTGGCGTGCAGCCGACCATGGCTGACGACGCCGGAAACCGACGTCGATCCGTGGGTGCTCGAAAAGATATCGGCAAGGCCTGCCGACTGCATGCTGCCGGAAATCTTGTAGCGGTCGCCATTGAACTGCGAACGGAAGGTGGCGGTCGCGACCGGCAGGCCGGAGAGACGGATGCTGTAATCGGTCCGGTGCTCGATTTCGGCCGAGGACACGGGCGTGGCACTCACCCCGCAGAGAAGCGACAGGGCCGCGCCAGCAATCCAACTCTTCCCGCTCATCCCGACGACTCCCATTGAGACGCTCCGCCTAATCGGCCAATGCGGCGATTCTACGCCGCGGCCCAATCACGATCTCGTTGCTATTGCCTGCAAATCATGGCTTTTGGCAACTGAATTCAGGCTGAACGGCAGGTTTGGCTTGACGTCGCTGGCGACTGTGACTATAGAACCGCGACTTCTCAAAAAGGCCAGATGGACTGCGGCCGGTTTCGGTGCCGGAAACGTATTGTCCAGAACCAAGAAAAAATAGGTGTACCATGTCCCGTAGTTGCGAATTGACCGGCAAGGGCGTCCAGTCGGGCAACAATGTGAGCCACGCAAACAACAAGACGAAGCGCCGGTTCCTGCCGAACCTGTGCAGTGTCACGCTGATTTCCGATGCCCTCGGCCAGCGTTTCCGTCTTCGCGTTTCCGCTGCTGCTCTGCGTTCCGTCGAGCACCGCGGTGGTCTCGATGCCTTCCTGCTGAAGGCTGAAGAAAACGAACTGTCGATGCGCGCTCGTCTGCTGCGCCGCCAGATCGCCAAGAAGACCGCTGCTGCTGTCGCTGCCTGATTTCAGGCGCAGCCAGATCGTTTTCATTGAGGCTTGACCGGGTTCCGGGCAGGCCTCAATGCTTTGCGTATAGATCACGCAATGCCGGGCGCAAGTCGCTCTGACATTGCCCATAGCACTCCAACTGGTGGCATCACCCAGGATAAAAAAATGCTAGCGAACCGCATTACCCTTCTTTACGTCCTCCTGATGACGGCCGTTGTCGTCGCCTCCAACGTGCTCGTGCAGTACCCGCTTTCGGGTGAGCTCCTGGGTATCAATCTCGGCGACCTCCTGACCTATGGTGCCTTCACCTATCCGGTCGCCTTCCTCATCACCGACCTCACCAACCGCCAGTTCGGCCCGCGCATCGCGCGCCGTGTCGTGGCCGCCGGTTTCCTGGTTGCCGTGGTTTTCTCGTTTGCCGTCGCATCGCCGCGCATCGCCATAGCTTCCGGCTCGGCGTTCCTGCTTGGCCAGCTGCTCGATATCTCGGTGTTCAACCAGCTGCGCCGACAGACCTGGTGGCGCGCGCCGCTGTTTGCCTCGCTGTTCGGATCGGTGCTGGACACGGTAATCTTCTTCTCCTTCGCTTTCGCGCCGGTCTTTTCGGTCTTCGGTCCGAACGACGCCTTCGCCATCGAATGGGCGCCTGTTCTGGGTGTGCTGACGGCGGAAGCCCCGCGCTGGATCTCCTGGGCGCTCGGCGATTTCAGCGTGAAGGTGCTGGTCGGTTTCGTCATGCTGCTGCCCTACGGCGCGCTCATGAGCAAGCTGAAGCCGATGCCGGACGTTGAAAAACTGGCCTGAGAGGTCTGAGACGACGGAAGTCTGAAGCCGCCTGCCTCGCGCCGGCGGCTTTTATTTTGCCTGCGGCAGGCGGAATTCCAGCATCAGGTTGCGCTGGAGAATGGAATGGTTGTCGTCGGAGACGACGAGGATACGGATGTCGTCCTCCGCCATCGCCACCACGTCGAGGCCTTCCATATTGTCGATCTGGTGACTGAGATCGACATCGATCAACACCTCGCCATCGACGACGGCGCCGGGGCTGATTTTCGTACCGTCGATGCGGCGGATGCGCATGCCGACACCGTCGGACAGGCGGAAACGGCGCTCCAGCAGCAGCAGGTCGCCATTGGGCAAAAAGGCGCCGTCCGTGATGTCCCACGGGTCATTGCGAACAACGGCAAAGGGGCCGGCCAGCGGACCGTCGAGAACAGCGGCAAGCACATTGCCGTCGGCGTCGAGGCTGCGTTCGGTGACGGCCACCAGCGTTGCGCCGAGCGGCCCCGTCTCCGGCGACAGGGCAAGCGTTTCCATGCCCTGATTGTTGCGCATCTCCTTGCGCGGGAATGGCAGCGGAAGCGAGCGGGTGGGGCGGGCTTCCATGAAGCCGGGATCCGGGTAGGCGTCGATGCGGTGGAAGACCTCGTAGCTGACGAAGACTTCGCCCCTGCCGATGGCGAGCCCTTCGGCATCCATCTGGTACTTGACGTTCTCGTCCTGCCCCGCGCTGTTGAACATCGAGCGGACCTTCAGATCCGCCAGCCCGCTCAGCCGGCCTTCATCGTCCCGTTCGATGCGGCCGGTCAGCCAGTGGCCGGTATCGAGCACGGCGACGAACGTCTGGTGGTCTTCGCGAAAACGGATGGCCGACAGGGCGCCGAGCAGCGGGTTGCTTGAGGAATAGCTGATGCCGCCGAGGAATTCGAGCTTGCCGAAGACGCGCTTGTCCGAGCCGACGGCGAATTGCGAGAAGGCGCGATTGACGACAGGAAGGTCGATGGCCTCCGCCGCGGCGATATAGGGCAGCGGCAGGGAAAGCGCAGCGGTGAGAGCGAGAAAGGAGAGGCCTCGCAAGAGGCCTCCGCCTTGGTGCCGTGGCACGCGTTCAGCCCGCACGGCGCCGGCCGGCGGGGCGGCTGGTGCTTTCGTCGGCAAAGAGCGAGGCAAGCTGCTCGGTCATGGCGCCAGCCAGTTCATCCGCATCGACGATGGTGACGGCGCGGCGATAGTAGCGTGTCACGTCATGGCCGATGCCGATGGCGAGAAGCTCGACCGGCGAACGCGTCTCGATCTGCTCGATCACGGCGCGCAGGTGCCGTTCCAGATAGTTGCCGGGATTCACCGAGAGTGTCGAATCGTCGACCGGCGCACCGTCCGAGATCATCATCAGGATGCGGCGCTGCTCGGGGCGGGCCAAAAGACGGTCATGCGCCCAGATCAGCGCCTCGCCGTCGATGTTTTCCTTGAGCAGGCCTTCACGCATCATCAGGCCGAGATTGCGGCGCGCGCGGCGCCACGGCGCATCAGCGCTCTTGTAGATGATGTGGCGCAGGTCGTTGAGACGGCCGGGGGACTGCGGCTTGCCGCTGCCCAGCCATTTTTCGCGCGACTGGCCGCCCTTCCAAGCCTTGGTGGTGAAGCCGAGGATTTCGACCTTCACGCCGCAGCGTTCCAGCGTGCGCGCGAGAATATCGGCGCAGGTGGCGGCAACGGTGATCGGTCGTCCGCGCATGGAGCCGGAATTGTCGATCAGCAGCGTCACGACCGTATCGCGGAACGTCGTGTCCTTCTCGCGCTTGAACGAGAGCGGCTGCATTGGATCGATGATGATGCGCTGCAGGCGCGCGCTGTCGAGATAGCCCTCTTCGAGGTCGAACTCCCAGGCGCGGTTCTGCTGCGCCATCAGGCGGCGCTGCAGGCGGTTTGCCAGGCGGCCGACGGCGCCTTGCAGATGGGCGAGCTGCTTGTCGAGGAAGGCGCGCAGACGGTCGAGTTCCGCCTCGTCGCAAAGCTCTTCCGCCGTGATCGTCTCGTCGAATTCCTGCGTGAAGACGCCGTAATCGACCTTCTCGTTGAAATCGGAGAAGGGCTGGTTCGGGCGGCGGACCTCGCCGGGCTTTTCCGTCTCGTCGCCGTCGTCGTCGACGAGGTCGTCGTCGGAAATCTCCGCGCCGTCCATCTCGCCTTCTTCCATCTGCTCGTCGGACGTTTCGTTCTCGTCGGCGGGTGCGCTGTCGTCGCCGGCCTCTTCCTGGCTGTTATTGTCTTCCTGCTCGTCGCTACGCGGCTGGTTTTCGTCCTCGGGGGTCTCGGAATCGTCCGGCTCGTTTTCATCCTCGCCATACTGTTCGGCGACGTTCATCGAGGCGAGCATGTTGCGCACGACGCGCGAAAAGGCCTGCTGGTCGTTGATGGAGGCAAACAGGCCTTCCATGTCCTTGCCGGCTTTTTCCGTGATGAAATCGCGCCAGAGATCGAGAACCTGGCCGGCTGAGGCGGGCGGGACCTGGCCCGTCAGCTTTTCACGCACGATCAGCGCGACGGCCTCTTCCAGAGGCGCATCCGCCTGACGGGTGATCGCGCCGAAATTGGCCTTGGCATATTTCTCCGTCAACATGACGTTGAGGTTCTGCGCCATGCCCTGCATGCGGTTGGAGCCAATGGCTTCCACGCGCGCCTGTTCGACGGCGTCGAAGATCGCACGGGCATCCGCACCCTGCGGCGACATGGTCGCGTGGATGCGGGCATCGTGGCAAGCCTTGCGCAATGCCATCGAATCGCCGAGGCCGCGGGTGATCGCGACTTCGGTCGGGGAGGGGCGTTTGGAGAGTTCCGGCAGGCGGATGCGCTCGCCGGTCATGCCGGGTCGCTCGTTGGCGAAGGAAACCTCCACCTCCGCATCGCCGGCGACGGCGCGCACGCAGCCGCTCACGGCGCGGCGGAATGGCTCCATGTCGACCACGCCGCCCGGTCTCGGCTTCGAATTGTCACCGCGAGCTGCCATGCGCTTTACCGGGCCTCAGGCCGTCGCCTCCAGGACGATATTGGCGGCACTTTCCTTAAGCTCGACGCCGAAGGCGCGCTGGTAGAGTTCGGCGACCAGCGTGCGCTCCAGTTCGTCGCACTTGTTGAGGAAGGTGACGCGGAAGGCGAAGGCGATATCGCCGAAGATCTCGGTATTTTCCGCCCAGGTGATGACCGTGCGCGGGCTCATGACCGTCGACAGGTCGCCGTTGATGAAGGCGGCGCGGGTTAGATCGGCAACGCGAACCATGCGCGAGATCGTGTCGCGGCCGTCCTTGCCGCCGGACAGGCGCTTGACCTTCGCGGCGACGATGCTGACTTCGTGGTCGTGCGGCAGATAGTTCAGCGTCGTGACGATCGACCAGCGGTCCATCTGCGCCTGGTTGATCTGCTGCGTGCCGTGATAGAGGCCCGTCGTGTCGCCAAGCCCGACCGTGTTGGCGGTGGCGAACAGGCGGAAGGCGGGGTGCGGGCGGATGACGCGGCTCTGGTCGAGCAGCGTCAGGCGGCCGGCGGATTCCAGCACGCGCTGGATGACGAACATCACGTCCGGGCGGCCGGCGTCGTATTCGTCGAAGACGAGCGCGACATTGTGCTGGTAGGCCCAGGGCAGGATGCCGTCTTTGAATTCGGTGACCTGCAGGCCGTCCTTGACGACGATGGCGTCCTTGCCGACGAGGTCGATACGGCTGACATGGCTGTCGAGGTTGACGCGTACGCAGGGCCAGTTGAGGCGGGCGGCGACCTGTTCGATATGGGTCGACTTGCCGGTGCCGTGATAGCCGGAGACCATGACGCGGCGGTTATGGGCAAAACCGGCGAGAATGGCCAGGGTGGTTTCCCGGTCGAACAGGTAGTCCGGGTCGAGGTCCGGCACATAGGCGTCCGCCTTGGAATAGGCCGGGACCCTGATGTCCGTATCAATGCCGAAAACCTCCCGGACAGATACAGTCGTATCGGGGAGGTTGGAAATATCGAGATCCATCTTGCTCATCACGTCTCCGCGGGCGGCGGGTTCTCCTCCACCCCAATACCTTAGTGCTCGCCGACAATGCCTTTTGCTTGACCGCAGAAGGACGATACCGGGCGATTCCGCCCGGCCGCCGAATGCTCTAGCAGAAGCCGGCCTGCTTTAACAATTGATATGCTTGGATGACCGCGCGAAAACGCTCCTCCGAGCCTCTATCTCCGCCATTTGCATCCGGGTGATGCTTTTTGACAAGTGTTTTGTAAGCGGTCTTGATGTCGTCGGTCGTCGCATTGGCCGAAAGGCCGAGCGTATCGAAGGCTTTCGCCTCCAGCGTCTTCAGTTTCCTGGCGCGCGGCTCCATCTGCGGCCGGCGCCCCTTGCTCTCGTTGAACAGGCCGAAGGGATCGCGGATGCGCTGATTTGCCCCGGCGGTGCCGGAGCGTGCCGAACCCTGCGCCGGGCCGTTCTTCGAGGCCTTGTTGACGCCGATCGTCCAGGTCGGGCGATGGCCGGTGATCGCCTCCTTCTGATAGCGGGCGATCTCGCCGTCGGAGAGGCCGGAAAAGTAGTTGTAGCCCTTGTTGTACTCCTTGACGTGCTCGAAGCAGAACATGAAATACTGCCCCTCGGCGTTGCGGCCGACGGGTGCGCGGTGCTTTGCACTTTCCTCGCAGCCATCCCACTGACAGGTCGGCGCAGAGCGTTCGGGACGCTCCACGCGCCGCTTCGTGCGGATGCGGTCGAAGTATTTAGAATCGAGTTTCATGGGCCACATTATGGGGGTGCGCAGGGGTCGCAACAAGAATTGACAAAGCGGATTGTTGCTGGCTTTGTGAAACTATTTTGTTGCGTTGCGGCGCGTGATTTCCCGGCCGCCGAAAGTTCGTTCATGTCCATGAAATCCAGCATAGCCGAGAAACTCGAAGCGGCCTTTTCGCCCGAGCGGCTCGAGGTCATCAACGAGAGCCATCTGCATGCAGGCCACAAGCCGGAGTTCGATGGGGAGGGCGAGACGCATATGCGTGTGCGCATCGTCGCCGCGACCTTTGCCGGTATGGGCCGCGTGGCGCGCCATCGGGCGATCAACGATCTCGTGAAGGCGGAATTCGATGCCGGGCTGCATGCACTCGCCGTCGAAGTGGCGGCGCCCGGAGAGCCGACCCGCTGGTAGTTAGCTGTTGAACTGAACAGGTTCGACCGGACGGATGCGCAGCTTGGTGATGCGGTTCTTCACGCGTGTCATGACGATGAAGCGCTTGCCATAGAAGGTGAAGGCCTGCCGCTCCTCGGGGATCGATTTCGCTTCGTGGATGACCAGGCCGGCGATGGTCGTCGCTTCCCCGTCCGGCAGGGCCCAGCTGAAGGCGCGGTTGAGATCGCGGATCGTCACGCCGCCGTCGACAACGAGCGAACCGTCCGCCTCGCGGCGCACACCCTGCAGGTCGATGGCCGCTTCGTCCGAGGTGTCGCCGACGATTTCTTTCAATATGTCCTGGAGCGTCACGACACCCTGCACCTCGCCATATTCGTCCACCACGGTGGCAAAATGCTCCTGGCGACGCAGGAAGGCGGCGAGCTGCTCCTTCAGCGTCGTCGTATCCGGCACGAACCAGGGTTTTTGCGCGACCTTGGTGATATCGAGGTTCTTCGGCTCGACACCCGGTTCCGCGAGCGCGCGCAAAAGATCCTTGGCGTGCACGACACCGACGATATTGTCGACGGAGCCGGCCCAGAGCGGCATGCGCGTATAGGGACTTTCCAGTACCGCCTTGACGATTTCCTCCGGTGGGTCTCCGGCATTGAGCACCCGCATGGTCGTGCGGTGGATCATGATGTCGGAGACTTCCAGCGCGTCGAGGTCGAGCATGCCGAGCAGTTTTTCGCGGTCGGGTTTCGCCGAGGTGCTCTCGGCCTGCCGGCGCTCCCCCTCCGCCTCGCGCGCTTCCTGATGCGTGCGCCACAGCGTGGCGAGCGGTGCCCGAAAGCGCAGGAGCAGGATCGCTAGCGGGATCAGGCCGAGAACGACCGATATCAGCAGCCAGGGAAAGGGAGCGAGTGCCACGGGCGTGTCGCTGGTCATTTCGGCAGCTTTTCCGTGAGGAATGCGACGACTTCGGATTGCGGCACGTCATCGGCGACGAAGGACTGGCCGACGCCGCGCGTCAGGATGAAGGTGAGTTTTCCACCTTTGACCTTCTTGTCTTGCGCGATGGCGTCCATCAGCTTTTCGGCCGGCGGCAGGCCGCCCGGGATCTGGCCCATCGACGTCGGCAGGCCGACGTCGCGAAGATGCGTCTCGACGCGCTTGCCGTCGTCGGGGCTGCACAGGTTCATGCGGGCGGAAAACTGGTGGGCGAGCACCATGCCGATCGAAACGCCCTCGCCATGCACGAGGCGCGCGCTGTCGTACTGGGTGGCGGCCTCCAGGGCATGGCCGAAGGTGTGGCCGAGATTGAGGAGGGCGCGCTGGCCGTTCTCACGCTCGTCCGCGGCAACGACGTCGGCCTTGGCCTGGCAGCTCGTGGCGATGGCCTCGATGCGGGCCTCGCCGCCGGCAAAGACCGCGCGCCAGTTGTTTTCGAGCCAGGCGAAAAAGTCCGGCTTGTCGATCAGGCCGTATTTGGCGACTTCGGCATAGCCCGCGCGAAACTCGCGCGGCGAGAGCGTATCGAGCACGTCGGTGTCGGCAAGCACGAGGTCCGGCTGGTGGAAGACGCCGATGAGGTTCTTGCCGTGCGGCGAATTGATGCCCGTCTTGCCGCCGACGGAGGAATCGACCTGTGCCAGAAGCGAGGTCGGCACCTGGATGAAACGCGAGCCGCGGCGTGCGATGCCGGCGGCAAAGCCTGTGAGGTCGCCGATGACGCCGCCGCCGAGCGCTACGACCGCGTCGTTGCGCTCGATACGGGCGGCCAGCACGCTGTCGCAGACGCTGATC
Source organism: Shinella sp. CPCC 101442 (assembly GCF_024704725.1). Classification (GTDB taxonomy): domain Bacteria; phylum Pseudomonadota; class Alphaproteobacteria; order Rhizobiales; family Rhizobiaceae; genus Shinella. The sequence goes on from NZ_JALIQS010000012.1 coordinate 31,361, forward strand.
AGGTGTTCGAAGCTCTTGGTTTTCTCGCCGGCCGGCAGCACGAGCGAGACGGCGTCGATGCTCTCGGCCCTCAGCGCGGCCATGAAGCCGTCGAGATAGATCGGCGCGACGTTCTCGTCGGTGATGACGGCGATCTTGCGGCCCTTGAGACGGCCTGCGATCTCGCGGCCGGCGTCGGCGATGAGGCCGGGGCCGATCAGGATATCGTAGGAGCGGTCGCCGAGGTCGACCCGCACGGTGCGGCGGGCGGTGGCAGAAGCGGTCATGGTCATCTCGTCACGGTTTGCGGGTGGCGGTGATGGCGGTCAGCACCTCCTCCACCATGGTTTCCTTCTTCACGTCACGCGACATCACGGTGAGATCGGCTTGCGCGTAGATCGGGTAGCGAGCGTTCATCAGGTTTTCGAGTGTCTGGCGCGGGTTTTCGGTTTTCAGCAGCGGACGAGTATCGCGCTTGTTGACGCGTTCCCACAGCACGTCGAGATCGGCCTTCAGCCAGACGGTGAGCCCGCCGCGCCTGATGTGCTTACGCGTGTTCTCGTTGATATAGGCGCCGCCGCCGGTGGAGACGACGCGCGGGCCCGAGCGCAGCAGACGCTTGATGACGCGGGTTTCCAGCGCCCGGAATTCGGCTTCGCCATAAGCGGCGAAAAGATCCGTGATCGACATGCGCGAGACGCGCTCGATCTCGTGGTCGGAATCGACGAAGGGAATGCCGAGCGTCTGGGCGGTCATGCGGCCGATTGCCGATTTCCCCGCGCCCATCAGGCCGATCAGGACGAGGTTGCGCTTGCCGAGCGCGGCACGGGCCTCATTGGCGAGCGTGGGGGCAAGCAAAACAGGGGCCTGGTCGGTCGGCTCGGTCATTGGTGTTTCCGGGGTTTCGTTCCTTCCGTATCGACAAAACCACCGGAAGCGTCAAGTCTGCCCAGCATTCCAAACCTTGCGCTCGGCCGATCGCAGGGCGATATAGTGGGCGTTCGCCCCGGAGAGTGCCATGCCCAGCCTGTTTCGCTTCCTGTTCTTCTGTGCCGTGATCGTGGGAACGGTCTATGGCGTGATGGTGGCGCTGGTGACCTTTGTCGAGCCGACGGAGCGGGAGGTGACGATCCGCATTCCTTCCGAGCGGGTGAACCCGCAGCCATGAGGGACCCGTCCGCGCTCCAGGTGGAGTCCTTCCTCGAGATGATGAGCGCCGAGCGGGGTGCGGCGACGAACACGCTGCAATCCTACGAGCGTGACCTGGAGGACGCCAAGTCCTTTCTCAACGAACGCAATGTGCGCCTTACCGAGGCGATGCCGGACGACCTGCGCGCGTATCTCGGTCATCTCGCCAAACAGGGCTTTGCCGCCTCCTCCCAGGCGCGCCGGCTGTCGGCGCTCCGGCAGTTCTTCAAGTTCCTCTATGGCGAGGGCCTGCGCGGCGACGATCCGACCGGCATTCTCGATGCGCCGAAAAAGGGCCGCTCGCTGCCGAAGACCTTGAGCGTCGACGATGTGACGCGCCTCATCCTGCGGGCGGAGATGGAGGCCGCGGAGCCGGGCGGCAATCTTCTGATGAAGCGGCGCATGCATCTGCTCGTCGAGTTGCTTTATGCGACGGGCATGCGCGTCAGCGAGCTCGTATCGTTGCCGGCCAGCGCGCTGGCGCAGACCGGGCGTTTCCTTGTCGTGAAGGGCAAGGGCAACAAGGAACGGCTTGTGCCGCTCTCTCGTGCGGCCGTCTCCGCCATGGAGGCCTATGGCGAGGTGCTGGCGGCCGAGATCGGCGACGATCCGGCGGCGGGCGCCTTCCTTTTTCCGGCGCAGAGCAAGGAAGGGTTCCTGGCGCGGCAGGTGTTTGCCCGCGACCTGAAGGCACTGGCGGGCCGGGCGGGAATTCGGGCCGCGACGCTGTCGCCGCATGTCCTTCGCCATGCTTTTGCCAGTCATCTGCTCCAGAACGGCGCGGACCTGCGCGCCGTGCAGGAACTGCTGGGGCATTCAGACATTTCGACGACACAAATCTATACACATGTGCTGGAAGAACGGCTCCACACGCTCGTTCAAACCCATCACCCTCTTGCCAAACAGGCAAAAAAACCGGATTAGGACCCTTCGCCCGCGACTGGCCCCAAACTTGGCCGACACCCGCCCGGCGCGGTTTGAGCAAACGATCGGAAACGCATCTCATGCACAACTATCTCGATTTCGAAAAGCCCATCTCGGATCTCGAAGGCAAGATCCACGAGCTCAGGAAGCTCACCGAAGAAGATGAGAGCATCGACACGTCGGATGAGGTCGGCCGCCTTGAGGTGCGCGCCCGCGAGGCGATGGCCGACATCTATTCCAAGCTGACGCCCTGGCAGAAGACGCAGGTCGCGCGCCATCCGCAGCGCCCGCACTTCCTCGACTACGCCCGCCAGCTCTTTGAAGAATTCACCCCGCTTGCCGGCGACCGCAAGTTTGCCGAAGACGAGGCGATCCAGGCCGGCCTCGGCCGCTTCCGCGGCGAAGCCGTCGCCATCATCGGCCAGGAAAAGGGCAATGACACCAAGTCGCGCCTCAAGCACAATTTCGGCAGCGCCCGGCCGGAAGGCTACCGCAAGGCGATCCGCGTCATGGAAATGGCCGACCGCTTCGGCCTGCCCGTCATAACGCTGATCGACACCGCAGGCGCCTATCCGGGTATCGGCGCGGAAGAGCGCGGCCAGGCGGAGGCCATCGCCCGCTCGACGGAAATGTGCCTCAACGTCCGCGTGCCGATCGTCTCGGTCGTGATCGGCGAAGGCGGTTCGGGCGGCGCCATCGCCATCGCCACCGGCGACCGCGTCTACATGCTGGAACATGCGATCTACAGCGTGATTTCGCCGGAAGGGGCTGCCTCCATTCTCTGGCGCGATTCCACGCGCGCCAAGGAAGCGGCGAGCAACATGAAGATCACGTCCGAGGATCTGAAGACCTTCGGCATCATCGACGGCATCATCCAGGAACCGGTCGGTGGCGCGCATCGCGATCCCGCCGGCGTGATCGGCCGCACCGGCGACGTGATCGCCGCCGCGCTGAAGGAACTGTCGGTCAAGCCGGGTGACCAGCTGCGCAAAGACCGCCGCCAGCGTTACCTCAATATCGGGCGCCAGCTTTAAGGCGATTTCTTTCGAAGGGCGGCCGCGGTGCCGCCCTTGCCAAATCTCGGCCACATTCCCCGTGTTGAGACGAGTGCGGGCTTCCGGCAGCCTCGCGAAAGAATTTCCGGTTAAGAATTTATGAAGTATAAGCCGGTTACGACTGCGCGTCCGCCCGCCCGGCGTGATGGCATGCGATCTGACGATTGTTGACGGACCTTTTGAATGCGCCTGACTGTTCTTGCCGCTGTATCGCTCCTTGCCGTTGCCGCCGCCGGCTGCACGAATGAGACCCTCGACACGTTCGACAAGGTCGATGTCGATCTCAAGCGGGTATCCAGCAAGACCAGCTATCAGCTGTCGTCTGCGGTGCTGTCCAAGATGTCGTCGATGAACATCGACCGTGCCTCGCCGATCATGCTGCGCATCTTCAAGGAAGAGGGACGGCTGGAAGTCTGGAAGGCGGACCGCTCCAACCGGTTCCAGCAGGTGCGCAACTACAAGATCTGCGCCTGGTCTGGCAAACTCGGCCCGAAGACGAAGGAAGGCGACCGTCAGGCGCCGGAAGGGTTCTATCCGCTTTCCAAGGCGAACATGAACCCGAATTCGAGCTATTTCCTAGCGATCAACACCGGTTATCCGAATGCCTATGACCGCGCCAACAAGGCGAGCGGCACGCATCTGATGATCCATGGCGCCTGCTCGTCGTCGGGCTGCTATTCGATGACCGACGAGCAGATGGTCGAAATCTTCGCGCTTGCCCGTGACGCTTTCGGCGGTGGCCAGTCCACCATCCAGCTCCAGGCCTTCCCCTTCCGCATGACGGCGGAAAACATGGCGCGCCACCGCGACAATCCGCATATCGAATTCTGGAAGATGCTGAAGGTCGGCTACGACCATTTCGAGGTGACCAAGCGGCCGCCGGAGGTCAATGTCTGCGAGAAGAAGTACGTCTTCAACCAGCAGTCCGACAAGCCGTTCTCGGCCGGCGGCGCCTGCCCCGCCATGACGACGCCCGGCGCGCTGGAATCCGCGCTCGGCAGCTACAACAAGACCTATGCGGCGTCCTATGCCACCGCGATGCGGAAGTATGACGGCACGGTCTGGATCGAGCCGTCGGAGGCCCAGCGCAAGGCGATCGTCGCCGATCAGCGCAAGGGCCGCGAGCTTGCCTATGCGCCGACGGGCAATTCGCTCGATGCCGGCAAGCTGATGACCGAGCGCGAAATCGCCGAGCAGAAGCGCAAGGCCGAAGAGGCCGAGCAGCGCAAGATCGACGCCGCCGAACGTTCGGTGCGGGAAGCCGCGGAAGCCAAGGCCAAGGCCGAGGCGGACTTTGCTGCCGATGTGGCCGCCGAGAAGGCGGAAAAGCAGGCCAAGGGCGAAGGCGCCCTGCCGGTGCCCGAGCACAATCCCGGCATCGCATCGACCATTGAAAAGAAGGAAAAGAAGCCCTTCTGGAAGGTCTGGACGGAAGGCAGTGAGCCGGCCACGGCTGAGCAGGTCCAGCCGACCCAGACCGAAAATACCGAACAGGGTGTTCTTCAGGGCAGCCAACAGCAGGTGAAGTCTGTCGAGACAGCCACGTCTGCCAATCAGGCCGTTGCGACGAATACCGGTGCCGGGCCACAGACCGACGCCGTCGCCACACTTCCTGTTCCTGGCGGCGATGCGGGCCAGCAGGTCGTTGAAGAGGCCGCGAAGAAGCCGTTCTGGAAGTTCTGGCAGAAATGACCGCGACGGCGGCGCGTGAGGAAACCGAGGTCTATGACCTGCGCGGATTGAAATGTCCGCTACCGGTGATGAAGACGCGCAAGCGCCTTTCGACGATGCAAGCCGGCGCCAGCCTCTGGGTTGAGACGACCGACCCCCTCGCCGTTATCGACATTCCCCATTTCTGCCATGAGGACGGCCACGTGCTCGAAACCAGCGAGCGTGTCGATGCCGGGCACCGCTTCCTGATTCGCAAGAAAGCCTAGTTTTTAAAACCGGAAGCCCGGAACGGCGAGCGGATTGTCGGCCAGTGCCGCGCGGTCCGGGCGGTCGATCTTCGGCGTGCCGGTGAAGGCATCGAAGAGGTCACGCACGAAGGCTTCCGGCAGATCCTTGGTGATCAGCACCAGTCGCGTGCGGCGGTCGGACGTATCCGGCCAGGCAGCCAGCCGCTCCGGCGGATGGAAGACGCTTTGCACGCCGTGCAGGACGACCGGGCGATCCGGATTGGTCGAGAGCTGGACGATACCCTTCATGCGCAGGAGCTTTTCGCCGTGGGCGGAGCGCAGCAGGTCGATGAACATGTCGAGCGCCATCGGATCGATGGCGCGGTCATGCACGATGCTGAAGGAGCGGATCGTCGCGTCATGGCGCGTCACGTCATGAGCGTGCTGATGACCGTGATCATGGTGATGATCATGCCCATGATGGTGGTGGTGCCCGTGATCGTGATGGTGCTCATGGCCGTGATCATGTGCCTCCTCGCGCAGCCAGCGGGCGACATCCGCGATCTTGCTGCCGGGGTCGTAGAGCCCGTTGGCGAGCAGATCGGGGCCGGCGAGGCCGGGCGTGTCGATGTCCGAGACGACGGCGCGCGGATTGAGAGCGGCGATCTCGCGCTTCACGGCGTCCAGTGTCGCGGCATCGGCAAGCGTCGTCTTGCTGATCAGCACGCGGTCGGCCACCGCAATCTGCTTTACCGCTTCCGGATGATTGGCGAGCGTCGAGAGGCCGTTTGCGGCATCGACCACGGTGATGACGCCATCGAGGCTGAAGGAATGAGCGAGCACCGGATTGCCCATGACGGCCTGCAGGACCGGCGCGGGGTCGGCAAGGCCGGTCGTCTCGATCACCACGCGCTTCAGCGGCTGGATCTTGCCGGTCTGCATACGATCCATCAGGTCTGCGAGCGTATCGACCAGTTCGCCGCGGATGGTGCAGCACAGGCAGCCGTCCGACAGTTCGATGATGCCGTCACCGGATTGCTCGACGAGCAGGTGATCGATGCCGACTTCGCCGAATTCGTTGATGATGACGGCCGTATCGGTGAGGGTCGGATCCTTCAGGAGGCGGTTGAGCAGGGTCGTCTTGCCTGCGCCCAGAAAGCCGGTCAGCACGGAGACCGGCACGCGCCGCTCGAGCAGGGTCATGTCTTGTCCAATCAGAAGGTCGGCCGCGGGATCGGGATCGGGATGTTGATGGCGTCGCCGATATCGCCGGCAGCGACCTCGTCATTGCCGACGGATTTCGCTGTATCGCCGCCCAGCAGGCCGGCAAAGACAAGCTTCAGCGGCCGGTTCACCTCATGGATATAGGGTGACAGGAGCTTCTGCCGGCCGGCCTCGTCGCGGCCTTCGCTGCGTATCTTGGCGGCGTGCTTCGAGCAGATTTCCTGCGAGATATCGGCGACCACGTCGCGCGTTTCGCCATAGGCGCGAAGCTGGCCGAGCGTCGGCACCTTGGCCGTCCGCATGGTCAGGCCCTTCTCCAGCATGCCCGCCGAAATATCGGCGCGCGCGCCAAGGCTGTCGGAGCCGAGCACGACGGACACGACCGAACGGCCGTTGCGGGTGGCCGACGACACCTGGTTGAAGCCGGAGGCGCAGATGAAGCCGGTCTTCATGCCGTCGGCGCCGTCGAAGCGGCCGATCAGCATGTTGTAGTTCGGATACTGCTTCTTGCCGGTCGTGAACCCTTCCAGCGCGAAATAGGAGGAGTATTGCGGGAATTCGCGCTTCAGCGTCACGGCGAGCACGGCAAGATCGCGCGCCGTCGTGTACTGGCCCTTGCCGGGCAGGCCATGCGGATTGATGAAATGCGAAGAGCTCATGCCGATGCGCGCGGCTTCCGCATTCATGCGGTCGATGAAGCCCTGCTCGGAGCCGCTGACCGATTCGGCGATGGCGACGGCCACGTCATTGGCCGATTTGACGAGAATGATCTTCAGGGCGCTGTCGAGCGTCATCTTCTGCCCGGGCTTGAAATACATCTTGCTCGGCGGTTCGGCGGCGGCGTTCTTCGTCATGATGACCGGGCTTTCCAGCGTCATCTCGCCGGACTTGATGGCGCGGAACACCGTATAGGCTGTCATCAGCTTGGTGAGCGAGGCGGGATACCAGCGCTGGAACGCGTCCTCATGCTCGATGACCTGCAGCGTGTTGACGTCCACCAGCATGCGTGGATTGGCGTTGGCGGCGGGTGTCAGGGAGGCTGTGAGCAGCAGGGCCGCGCCCGCAAGCGCAGCAGCCCGACGCATCGATCGTCCGTTCGTCTGCAAAGGTCTGTCCTCGAAATCGGGAGTTGTCTCGAACCGTTGCCCTATTTAACCTATATGGCACCGTGATGGCAAAGCCATCCGAGCGAGATGGCCAAAATTCCGGCCGAACATGACAGGAAGCCCGCATGCCCGTTCTCAACCGCGCCGCCGAAATGCAGGACGAAATCGCCGAATGGCGCCGCCAGATCCACCGGGAGCCCGAATTGCTCTTCGCCGTGGAAAAGACGGCTGCATTCGTGGCGGAAAAGCTCAGGGAATTCGGCGTCGACGAGATTGTCACCGGCATCGGCCGCACCGGCGTCGTCGGCATCATCCGCGGCAATGAAGATCGTGGAGGCAAAGGGCGCACCATCGGCCTTCGCGCCGACATGGATGCACTGCCGATAGACGAGACGAGCGGCAAACCCTGGTCGTCGACCGTCAAGGGCAAGATGCACGCCTGCGGGCACGACGGCCACACGGCCATGCTGCTGGGGGCTGCGAAATATCTTGCCGAAACGCGCAATTTCTCCGGCAACGTCGCGGTTATCTTCCAGCCGGCCGAAGAGGGCGGCGGCGGCGGCAACGAGATGGTCAAGGACGGCATGATGGAACGTTTCGGCATTGCCGAAGTCTATGGTATGCACAATCTGCCCGGCATGCCGGTCGGTTCTTTCGGCACGCGTTCGGGGCCGATCATGGCGGCGACCGACGAGTTCGGCATTACCGTCGAGGGACGCGGCGGCCATGCGGCGCTGCCGCACAAGACGATCGATCCGATCGTCATCGGGTCGTATGTCGTCACTGCGCTCCAGACCATCGTTTCGCGTGTCGCCGATCCCATCGCTTCGCTCGTCGTCTCCGTCACCAAGTTCAATGCCGGCTTCGCGCACAATGTCATCCCCGAGACGGCCAAGCTTGCCGGCACGGTGCGCACGCTGGACCCCGCCATGCGCGACGAGGCCGAGGCCCGCATCCGCCAGATCTGCGGCGGCCTTGCGGCTGCGCATGGTGCGGAAATCACCGTCAGCTATCACCGCAACTACCCCGTCACCGTCAACCATGCGGACGAGACCGGCCATGCCGTCTCCGTGGCCGAGGATATTGCGGGTGTAGCCGCGGTCGATCCGTCGCTCGATCCGATGATGGGCGGCGAGGATTTTTCCTACATGCTGCTTGCGCGCCCCGGCGCCTTCATCTTCATCGGCAATGGCGACACGGCAGGCCTGCACCACCCGGCCTACGATTTCAACGACGACGCCATTCCCCATGGCGTGACCTATTGGGTGAAGCTCGCCGAGAGCCGGCTCGCCCCGTGACGAAAAAGTGCCCGGCTGCAGGGACGAACAGCCGGGCAAGTGTGGGGAGATCGGTGGTATCGATCGTGCGCTGCGGGTTTATTCGCAGACGCGGATTTTCTTGATCTTCAGGTTGCCCCACTTGTCGTAGCGCTTCACCTTCTTCCAGAAGCAGTCGTAGCCGTAGTCATCATCGTAGAAAGTGACCTGGGCGCCATTACCCCAGCCGTGGCCATGGCCGTGACCCCAGCCATGATGGCCGCCGCCGAAGCCGAAACCGATGGAAAGTCCGCCGGCCTGTGACGGGGCGGCAAAGGAAAGTGCTGCGACGGCGGCGACGACAGCGGAAAGCATGATCTTGCGCATGGACATTCTCCTCTAATGTTTGTGGATGGAGCCATCTCCATCCCATGAACCGAATGTCTCATGTGCCGGCCTTTCGCGCTGTTCCATATGGAACCCGACGAGCGACGGCCCGAAAATCGCTTGGCTTCGGGCCGCGGCTTTTGTATGGGTTCACTCAGTGGTCCCGTAGCTCAGCAGGATAGAGCACCAGATTCCTAATCTGGGGGTCCCGCGTTCGAATCGCGGCGGGATCACCATTTCCGGCGAAGGAGACTTTTAAGTCTTTCCGCATAAAACTGACCGCTGATGGAATGGCGGAGGTCGCTGGATTGCCCAAGAAGTTTGTTGTCGGGAGGAGCGTGGGACTGAACGTCTTCCTTCTGGCGCTCGCCCTTGCCTGTCTGACGCCGGTTGTTGCCATATCCGGCTTTGCGATGTGGCGGGCAGGCGAGGCCTATCGGCAGACGGCGACGACCCGGCTCAGCGATACGGCAGCAACGCTCGCCCGCGCTATCGAGTCGGATATTGAAGGACGTTTCACGGCGCTCAGCGCCTTCGCGACACTGCGTACCTTCTCCGGCGATGTCGTTTCCACGACGCTGACCTCCAGCCGGTTCAAGGGCATCGGCCTTGACGGGCAGATCACCCTTGTCGCCTTTGACGGTGACATGCCGATCGGCGGCGTGGCGCGGCGCATTGCCGACGTCGCGCGCGATGCCGTCGGCGCGCAGGCGCCGGCTCTCTCCAATCTTTACCTTGGACGCACGCGGGCGGACTACAAGATCGACCTGGCGCTGCCCTTGCCGCCGGATGGCGGGCACAGCCGTGCGCTCGTGCTGTCTGTCGCGCCGGAGCAGCTTGTCCGCGCCCTGCAGCAGAGAAACGAGGCGCTGAGCGGTATCCTTGTCGCCGTTACCGACGGCAATGGACGCATCATCGCCCGGTCGCGCGATCACGAGCGGACCATCGGTCTGCGTGCACCCGATTGGCACAAGCTCGAGGCACTCAATGCCCGCAGCGGCTGGTTCGAGGCCGTGACGACCGAGGGCATGACGACGATCCTTGCGTTCGAAAAGCTGGATTCGACGCCTGGCTGGGCGCTGGTGGTCGGCGAACCGACCGCGATCTTCAATGCGCGCTGGAAGGATCCGCTGATCGGCCTTTCCATCGGCGCACTGCTGGCGCTAGGGCTTGCGACGGTGGCTGCGGTGTGGATCGGGCGGTTGATCCTGCGGCCGGTGGAGGCGCTGGCGGCGCATAGCGCGGCCGTCGCGTCCAACAAGCCTGCGGACGCACTCCCGCCCATTCCCCGCTCGCTGGTACGGGAGTTCGAGACACTGCGGGTCAGTGTCGAGGTGGCCGAGGCGACGCGGCGCAGCAACGAGCGGCGGCTGGAAACGGTGGCGCAGGCGGGCTCCCTAGCGCTGTGGCGCTGGTCCGCGCGAGGAGATCTCAGCTGGATCGAAGGTTGGCCCGCTTTGACGGGCACTTCCGAAACCGAGGCGCTCGGCGCGGCGTGGCTCGACTACGTGCACCCGGACGACCGCGTGCTGCTCGTCGAAAATCTGGAGGAGACGCGCAACGCCTGTCGCATGGTCGATGCCGAGTTCCGTCTTCTCGTTACAGACGGGCGCTGGCTCTGGGTGCGCAAGCGCGGCGGGCCGGTATACGATGACGACGGCTCCGTCCTGCAATGGGCCGGCGTCATCGAGGACATCGACGCGCGCAAGCAGAGCGAAACCCGCGTGGCGCATCTTGCCCATCATGATGCGCTCACCGACCTCGCCAATCGCGTGACGCTGCACCGGCAGCTGGAATATGCCATCGCCGATACGCTGAACGGCAAACTGCGGGCGCTGCTCTATCTCGATCTCGACCGCTTCAAACAGGTCAACGATACGCTGGGCCACGCGGCTGGCGATACGCTTCTTCGGGAAGTCGCCGGCCGGCTGCGTGCCACGGTGGGCGAAAGCGGCCCTGTCGCCCGGCTTGGCGGCGACGAATTCGCCGTGTTGCAGGACGATGCCGCCTGTCCCGAAGATGGTCTTGCCCTTGCCGGACGGATCATCGAGATCGTCAGCATGCCCTATATGATCGATGGCTCATCCGCCGTTGTCGGGGTCAGTGTCGGCATCACCTTCATCGCAGACAGCGCCGGCGACGCGGATGCCTGTCTCAAGCGTGCCGACCAGGCGCTTTACTGGGCCAAGCAGGCTGGCCGAGGACGGGCTGTTGTCTACGAGCAGGAAGAAAGCCTGGCGCGGCTGACATCTTTTGCAGGCTTGCCGCCGAAACGGCTTCAGGCCTGAGCTGGCTTAGACGTCTTCCTTCTCGCGCTCCGGCGTGACGACACGCGGCTTGGGGCGCACGGACGGCACGATCGAGGGTTGGGTGACGACCTTCTTCGGCTGTGGCGCCTTGATGCCAAGCATGTTGCGGATGCGATCGGAAACCAGCGGCCGGAAGCGGCTGGCGCGGAAGGGCATGTCGACCGCGCCGTAGCCTTCCGGGCCATCGTCGTTGCCGCGGTAGAGTTCCATCAGCTTGATGCCGTAGAAATCGCCGTCGATATAGTGGCGGTACTGGCCGACCCAACGGACCGTATAGATCTGCCCCTTGCGGATGCCCTGGTCGATCGAGACGTTCTTGAAACGGTCGTTGACGCAGACGACTTTCTGGCCGACTTGGAATGTGGGCATGCCGCTTTCTCCCCCATCAGGGTCCCTGTGCAAAGGCCGGAAGCCTGTGGGCTCAACCGGTCTTGCGGCAGTTGACGCCCGGCGCGTTTTCGCCCTTCGTCAGGTCGTAGAGCGTCGCCTCGTCGCCCTTGGTCCACCATTCGAAACGGCCGCCGGCATATTTGGCGCCCGAGGCAGCCAGGACATTGGCCGCGATGACGGTCTCTTCGCCGATCTTCAATACGGCGAGCGAATTGGCGCCGGCATTGATATATTCGGCAACGACGCGCTGGTCGGCGTCGCACTGGTAGCTGATCGTCTCGCGCGCCACGCTCTGTTCCGGCCCGGGCAGGCGGATGACGATATCCGTGCTGTTCTTCAGCCCGGCAAGGCGGATCGCCGGGGCGCCTTCCTTGCCGGTGAGATGCAGGATGCCGTTTTCGAGCTTCCAGGAGGTCACGGTGCCGAGCGCATCGAAGAATTTTTGCTCCTGGTCCATGATGGCGGGAGCGCACATCTTGCGCGTTGCGGCGGCGGGCGCGAAAGCGATGTTGCCGTTCTGGACCTTCAGCTTGCCGCGATAGGTGTTGCAGCCGCCATTGCCGCCATAGCTGCCGTCGGGCTTGATCTCCAGCGTTGTCTGCAGGTCGTCGATGACGCCGTTGCCGCCGATATCCTCGGCAAGCCAGGCGCCGCCGAGACCACCCGGGACCGGCTCGTCGGCATAGGCCGGAGCTGCTGCCGCAAGCACGAGGCAGGCGAGGGTCCAAACTCTCAGGCGTCGATGCACAGATTTCTCCAATCGCGTCGGGGCGGAAAGCCGCTTTTCGGGGACGTTATGGCCGACCGGGCGAAAAGGTCAAGCCACGGGTTCGAGAAGACCCGTGCAACGGCGGTTTTCCGCCGCTTCGACGGCTTGTTGCTGGCGTCTTTCGCCTGTAGAGCCAATAGCAGAACACAAGAAAATTGCGGAAACCATCATGGCTCTCGATGCGCGGCAGATGCGCCGCATCACCATTTTAGGCTCGACAGGCTCTATCGGCACCAGCACGCTCGACGTGGTGCGCCAGCTTGGCGGGCGCGAGCGCTACGAGGTCGTGGCGCTGACCGGCAATGGCAATGTAGAGCTTCTCGCAGCGCAGGCCAGGGAATGCGGCGCGAAGCTGGTGGTGACGGCCGACGAGAGCCGTTACGGCGCGCTGAAGGATGCGCTTGCCGGCAGCGGTATCGCAGCGGCGGCGGGGCGCACGGCGCTTCTGGAGGCGGCTTCCGGCGACGCGGACTGGGTGATGGCGGCCATCGTCGGCACGGCCGGCCTTGCGCCGACGCTGGCGGCTGCGAAGAAGGGCGCGGATATCGCGCTGGCCAACAAGGAATGCCTGGTGTCCGCCGGCGATCTCTTCGTGCAGGCCGTCGCGGCGGGCGGCGGGCGTCTCATTCCCGTCGACAGCGAGCACAGCGCGATCTTCCAGGCGCTGGAGGACGACCAGCGCCATGCCGTCGAGCGTATCGTGCTGACGGCTTCGGGCGGTCCCTTCCGCACCTGGAGCCGCGAGCAGATGGCGGGCGTAACGGCAGATATCGCCCGCGCCCATCCCAACTGGTCGATGGGCCTGAAAATCTCGATCGGCAGCGCCTCCATGTTCAATAAGGCGCTGGAGATGATCGAGGCGAAACATCTCTTCGATGTCAGGCCCGACCAGATCGAGGTGGTCGTGCATCCTCAGTCGATCATCCATTCCATGGTCGGTTATGTCGATGGATCCGTGCTGGCGCAGCTCGGTGCGCCGGATATGCGCACGGCGATCGGCTATGCGCTGACCTATCCCACACGTTCAGCGCTCAATGTCGACCGGCTGGATTTCGCAAAACTGTCGCGTCTCGATTTCGAGGCGCCGGACGAGGCGCGCTTCCCGGCGCTGCGGCTTGCCCGCACGGCATTGGAGCGCGGTGGTCTTCAGGGCGCGATCATGAATGCGGCGGAGGAAGTGGCTTTTCACGCGTTCGTCGGCGGGCGCATCGGCTTCCTGTCTATGGCCGATATTGCCGAGCAGGTGATGGACACGCTTACCCATCTGCCGCCGGCATCCTCGATGGACGATGTCTTTGCCGCAGACGAAGAAGCCCGGCGGGTGGCCGCCGGGCTCATCTGATCGGTTGCGTTTTTCGCCGTCTCAGGCGACGGCGCGGGCCAGCGCACAGCGTGACCACAGCGAATGCAGCGCGCCGACGAGATGTTCGATATCGGCATCGGTGTGCAGCGGCGTCGGCGTGATGCGCAGGCGCTCGGTCTTGCGCGGCACCGTCGGGTAGTTGATCGGCTGGACATAGATGCCGAAATTGTCGAGCAGCAGGTCCGAGATCCATTTGCACTTGGCGGCATCGCCGACCATGACCGGCACGATGTGGCTCGGGTTCGGCATATGCGGGATACCGTTGCGGTCGAGGGCTGCGCGGAGCTTGCGCACACGCTCCTGATGGGCGAAGCGCTCGATCTGGCTGTCCTTGAGGTGGCGGATCGAGGCAAGCGCACCGGCGGCGAGCGACGGCGGCAGCGACGTCGTGAAGATAAAGCCGGATGCGAAGGAGCGCACGAAATCGCAAAGCGCGGTGGAGGCCGCGATATAGCCGCCCATCACGCCGAACGCCTTGGCGAGCGTGCCTTCGATGACCGTCAGGCGGTGCATCAGGCCTTCGCGTTCGGCAATGCCGCCACCGCGCGGGCCGTACATGCCCACGGCATGGACTTCGTCGAGATAGGTCATCGCGCCATACTTGTCGGCGAGATCGCAGATTTCCTTGATGGGGGCGATGTCGCCGTCCATCGAATAGACCGATTCGAAGGCGATCAGCTTCGGCGCCTTCGGGTCGGCGGCGGCGAGCTTGGCTTCGAGGTCGCGGAGATCATTGTGCTTCCAGATCACGCGCTCGCACTTGGAGTGGCGGATGCCCTCGATCATCGAAGCGTGGTTGCCGGCATCGGAAAAACAGATGAGGCCCGGGATCTTCGAACAGAGCGTGCCAAGCGCCGCCCAGTTGGACACGTAGCCCGAGGTGAAGAGCAGGGCGGATTCCTTGCCGTGCAGATCGGCCAGTTCCTGCTCGAGCAGGACATGGTAGTGGTTGGTGCCGGAAATGTTGCGGGTGCCGCCGGCGCCGGCGCCACACTGGTCGATGGCAAGCTTCATCGCCTCGGTAACCTTGGGGTTCTGGCCCATGCCGAGATAGTCGTTGGAACACCAGACGGTGACGTCCTTCGGGCCTTCGGCCGTATAGCGGGTCGCCTTGGGGAAGTTGCCCTTCTGGCGCTCCAGGTCGGCGAACACGCGATAGCGGCCTTCCTGATGCAGGCCATCCAGCTCGTTCTTGAAGAAAGTTTCGAAGTCCATCCGGAGTCTCCTGTCCGGCGAAAACCCGGACATCATCATCGTTGGCGGTCGTTCAATCGGCTACACCTGAGGCCGTTCCGCTGCAACGATATCCGCTGCGGCAAATCGGCGCCACCTTTGAACCATTCCAATGTATCCTAAGCCCCCAAAGGCCATTTCCTGTTGATGCATGTCAAGTCTGCACGAAAAAAGGACGGCCTCAACCGCCCTTTTAATCGAACCAGTTTCAGCTTTTTCGTAGAAGTCAGGCGGCCGCGACCGCCCGCTTGGCCATGACTTTTACGAGATTTGCCCGGTATTCCGCGCTGCCGTGGAGATCGGAGAGCAGATCCGTGGCATCGATATCGACGCCTGCGGCCGCATCCGCCGACCAGTTGGCGGCAAGTGCTGCCTCCAGGCCCGCATGGCGGAAGACGCCGTTGGAGCCCGCACCGGTCACCGCCACCCGCACGCTGCCATCCCCTGCCTTTGTCACGAAGACGCCGGCCATGGCATAGCGCGAAGCCGGGTTGGGGAACTTGGAGTAACCCGCCTTGGCGGGCGCGTCGAAGGTCACGGCGACAACGATCTCGCCTTCTTCAAGGGCGGTTTCGAAAAGGCCGGTGAAGAAGTCCCCGGCGGAGATTTCCCTGGTATTGGTGATGATCGTCGCCCCCAGGGCCAGCATGGCGGAGGGATAGTCGGCGGCGGGGTCGTTGTTGGCGATGGAACCGCCGATCGTGCCCATGTGGCGGACATGCGGGTCGCCGATATGGGCGGCGAGGTGAGAGATCGCCGGGCACGCGGCCTTCAGCTCGGCGGAGCTCGAGACCTCGTAATGCGTGGTGGCCGCGCCGATGCGCACGCGGCTGCCGTTGACCGAGATGCCCTTCATCTCGGCGACGTGTCTGAGATCCACGAGGTCGGAAGGGGCGGCGAGCCGCTGCTTCATCGTCGGGATCAGCGTCATGCCGCCGGAGACGTATTTGGCCTCGTCGGAAGCGGACTGCAGCTTGACCGCATCGGCAACCGAGGATGCACGGTGATAACTCGTTGCGTACATGGCGTCCTCCCGTCAGTTCGTTGCTGCCCGTGCCGCCGCCCAGACTTTCTGGGGCGTTGCCGGCATGGTGAGGTCGTTGTTGCCGATGGCATCGGTGATGGCGTTCATCAGTGCCGGCGGCGAGCCGATGGCGCCCGCCTCGCCGCAGCCCTTGATGCCGAGCGGATTGTTCGGGCAGGGGGTTACCTGGTGCGAGACCTGGAAGGAGGGCAGGTCGTCGGCGCGCGGCATGGTGTAGTCCATGTAGCTCGCCGTCAGAAGCTGGCCGGTTTCCGGATCGTAATGCACGCCTTCCAGCAGCGCCTGGCCGATACCCTGCGCGATGCCGCCATGCACCTGGCCCTCGACGATCATCGGATTGATGATGTTGCCGAAGTCGTCGGCGGCGACGAACTGGACGATCTTGGTCTTGCCGGTTTCCGGGTCGATCTCGACCTCCGCGATGTAGCAGCCGGCCGGGAAGGTGAAGTTGGCCGGATCGTAGAAGGCGCCTTCCTTGAGGCCCGGCTCCATGCCGGAGGGCAGATTGTGCGCGGTATAGGCGGCAAGCGCCATCTGGAACCACGGAACCGACTTGTCGGTGCCGGCGACCTTCAGGGCGCCGTTCTCGATGACGATGTCGCTCTCGTCGGCCTCCATCAGGTGGGCGGCGATCTTCTTGGCCTTGGCCTCCACCTTGTCGAGCGCCTTCACCACCGCGGACATGCCGACGGCGCCGGAGCGCGAGCCGTAGGTGCCCATGCCCATCTGCACCTTGTCCGTATCGCCATGCACGATGGAGACGCTGTCGAGCGGCACGCCGAAGCGGTCGGCGACGAGCTGGGCGAAGGTCGTCTCATGGCCCTGGCCGTGGCTGTGCGAGCCGGTCAGCACCTCGACGGTGCCGACGGCATTGACGCGCACCTCCGCCGATTCCCAGAGACCGACACCGGCACCGAGCGAGCCGACCGCCGCCGACGGCGCGATGCCGCAGGCCTCGATATAGCAGCTCATGCCGATGCCGCGCTTCATGCCGCGGCCGGCGGCTTCCGCCTTGCGAGCCGGGAAACCGGCCCAGTCGGCGGCGGCCATGGCGGCTTCCAGCGAGGCTTCGTAGTCGCCGGCATCGTAGTTCATGATGACGGGCGTCTGGTGCGGGAAGCTTCGGATGAAGTTGATGCGGCGAAGCTCGGCCGGCGAGACGCCGAGTTCGCGTGCCGCCGTCTCCATGGTGCGTTCGAGCAGGTAGGTCGCTTCCGGCCGGCCGGCGCCGCGATAGGCGTCGACGGCGACGGTGTTGGTATAGACCGCACGCACATTGGCGTGGATCGCCGGGAAATTATACTGGCCGGAGAGCAGCGTCGCATAGAGATAGGTCGGCACGGCCGAGGAAAAGAGCGACATGTAGGCGCCGAAATTGGCGATCGTGTCGACCTTCAGCGCCGTGACGCGGTTATTGGCGTCGAAGGCCATTTTCACGGTCGAGACATGGTCGCGGCCATGCGCATCCGTCAGGAAGGCCTCGGTGCGGTCGCTTGTCCATTTGACCGGCACGCCGGTGCGCTTGGAAGCCCAGAGACAGACGATTTCCTCCGGGTAGATATAGATCTTCGAACCGAAGCCGCCACCGACATCGGGCGCGATGACGCGCAGCTTGTTTTCCGGTGCGACATTGTAGAAGGCGCTCATGACGAGGCGCGCGACATGCGGGTTCTGGCTCGTCGTGTAGCAGGTGTAGTGGTCCTCGGCGGAATCGTAGATGCCGAGGGCGGCGCGCGGTTCCATCGGGTTCGGCGCCAGGCGGTTGTTGACGATCTTCATCTCGGTGACATGGGCGGCGGCGGCGATCGCCGCATCCGTCGCGGCGCCATCGCCGATCTCCCAGTCGTAGATTAGGTTGCCGGGGGCTTCCGGATGCAGTTGCGGCTGGCCGGTTCCGAGCGCCTTTACGGCATCGGTAACGGCTGGCAGCACGTCATAATCGACGACGACGGCTTCGGCGCCATCGCGGGCCTCGCCCATCGTATCGGCAACGACGACGGCGACGGCATCGCCGACATAGCGCACGGTGTCATGTGCGAGTGGCCGCCAGGCGCCCATCTTCATAGGCGAGCCGTCCTTGGAATGGATCATCCAGCCGCAGATCAGGTTGCCGATGCCGTCGTCCAGCATCTGCTTGCCGTTGAGCACGCCAATGACCCCGGGCATTTCCTCTGCCGCCGACGTATCGATGCTTCTGATCTTCGCATGCGCGTGCGGCGAGCGCACGAAAGCGGCATAACGCATGCCGGGCACGAACATGTCGTCCGTATACTTGCCCTGGCCCATGAGGAACCGCTTGTCTTCCTTTCGCGCAACGCGCGCGCCGATGCCTTCGACACCCATCTTCATCTCCTCCAGAGATATCGTTCGCGTGACATGCTGAAGGCGGTCAGCCGGCGGGCGGATACGTGTCGCAGCCGTCGGGGAGACCGCCGTCGGCGTTATTCCGCAGCCTGCCGGCCTGCCGCGCCCATTTCCTCGGCGGCGGCCAGAATGGCTTTCACGATGTTATGGTAGCCGGTGCATCGACAGATATTGCCTTCCAGGTTTTCCCGGACGGTCTGCTCGTCGAGCTTGGCGCCATAGCGGTTGATCATGTCGACGGCGGTCATCACCATGCCGGGCGTGCAGAAACCGCATTGCAGGCCGTGATTGGCCTTGAAGGCCGCCTGCACGGGGTGCAGCTCGCCGTTCGCGGCAAGGCCCTCGATGGTGAGGATGTCGGAGCCCGCGGCCTGGGCCGCGAGCATGGAACAGCTCTTCACAGCCTTGCCGTCCATATGCACGACGCAAGCGCCGCACTGGGACGTATCGCAGCCGACATGGGTTCCGGTGAGGCTGAGGGTGTCGCGCAGGAAGTGCACGAGCAGGGTGCGGTCCTCGCATTCCTTGCTCACCTTCCGGCCATTGACGGTCATTGCCACTTTCGCCATTCGTTCCTCCCTGGCGGTTGCAGAGCCGCTGGGCCGATCGATCCTGTGGTGCATGCAGCGGGCGCCTCGCGACGCGGGCCTGGGATCAAACGAAACCAGCATTCAATTCGCGTGCATTTCATTCCGGCAAAGATGGCGCGTGGGGTTCTCCTCCAGCCGACACGACATCAACAGTCATATCATTTGACTTTTCGCGGCCGGGATCAACCGGTACTTTCAGGCAATATCGAAATTTCTCGTGACCGGAACATATTGAGAGGCGAAACAAACGAAACGGAAACGCTGTTTATTCGCGGAACAAAAAAATAGTTTAGTCCCATGGACTTCCCGGAATCCGGCTATATTTTGAACCTCGGACAGACCTGACCGTCCAAGACGGCGCGTATGTTGCGTAACGTAAGAAGGGGATAGTGCGGATCCGAAAACGGGGCGCATCTCAACTTTGGAGAACATCTTCATGAAAAAAGTCATTGCGCTCGTCCTAGTCGGTCTGGCGGTTGCCAGCTGCACGCAGACGGAAAAGGGTGCGGGTATCGGCGCCGTCTCCGGCGCGATTATCGGTGGCGCGATCACCGGTGACGTCCGTGGGGCTGCCGTCGGTGCTGCCATCGGCGGCGTTTCCGGTGCTGTCATCGGCTCCGTCTCCGAGCAGCCCGGCCAGTGCTACTACCGCGACCGCCACGGCCGCCGCTACATCGATCGTTGCCCGCAGGGTTACTGATCCCTCGCGCATGCAGCCCATGCGAAGCCCCGGATCGTATCCGGGGCTTTTGCTTTTCCGCTTCCGGGATAAAATGCCCTTCGGCGCTTCAAATCCTGTTCGTCAGCGTGTAAAACCGCCGTTAACATTACGGAAAACCTAACGCGTTAGGGTCTTTTCTGCCTGAAAGCTCTGGATGAACCAGGGCGCCTGAAGTCTGTGACGGAAGCATGTCGGTCTACCGCGCGCACCGCACCTTACGGAGAAAGGCGACGGATAGCTGCGGATGCGGGATAAAGTGAACCGGCCGGAAAAGAGTTTTGCGTTTCTGAAAGCTGGCACCGCCCTCGCGGTCGCTGCGGCGTTGGCCGTTGCGCCTCTCTCAGCTTCCCCCGCCTTCGCCTTCGAAATTTTCGGCATGAAGTTCTTCGAGGACGAGGAAGACACGACCGCCGTCATCGATCCCGTCAACTACACGCTGACGCTCAATCCCGGCACCGATGACGATGACCTGAAAGAGGCGATCGAGAACACCGCGCTTCTCAAGCAGGATGAGGGCAAGCCGGTCTCGGGCGATCTCGGCCTCGTCATCAAGGCGCGCGATGACCGCGATCGCATTCTGGCCGCGCTTTATGAACAGGCCCGCTATGGCGGCGTGGTGAAGGTCACGGTCGACGGCCAGGACCTCGATCAATTGCCGCCCAACCCGGAATTTTCCGATCGCGGTGCCATTCCCGTCACGATCACCGTCGAGCCCGGCCCGGTCTTCACCTTTGGCGATATCGCCTTTTCCGGCGATGCGGAGGGCCGCAATCCGGCCGATTATGGCCTTGTGCCGGGTGCTCGCGCCGACTCCACGATCATCCTGAAGGCCGGCGAGAAGATGGTCGTCGATCTCAGGGCCGAGGGGCGGCCGCTTGCGAAGCTGACCGAGCGCAACGCCACGGCCGACCACAAGACCGTGACCGTGGACGTGGTGATCGCCGCCGAGGGCGGGCCGGTCGCTCCCATCGGCGAGGTCGGTGTTTCCGGCACCAAGGCGGTCGATGCAGGCTTCGTTCAGCGCTATTCGCGCATCAATGCCGGCCAGCCCTATTCGCCGGAGGCGCTCGCCAAGGCAGCTGAGCGGCTGCGCACGCTCGGCGTTTTTTCGAGCGTGACGATCCGTGAGGCTGACAAGCTGGCGCCGGACGGTTCGCTGCCGATGACCATCGAGGTCTCCGAGGGCAAACACCGCTATTTCGGCGTCGGCGCGCAGGTTTCCAATACCGACGGGCTTGGCCTGCAGGGCTATTGGGGCCACCGCAATCTCTTCGGCCAGGCCGAATCCCTGCGCATCGAAGGCGCAGTCAGCCGTATCGGCGAATCCGCGCTCGGCGACATGGACTATTCGACGGCGATCCTCTTTTCCAAGCCCGGAGCCTTTGGCCCGACCTCGACCTTCAATGCTAGCCTCAAGGCGTCGATCGTCGATCCCGACGCCTACAAGGCGTTCACCACGACGGCTGCGGCTGGCGTCAGTGTCGAGCTTTCCGATCAGGATACAGTGAGCGCCGGCGGCGAGGTCATGTGGAGCGACGTCGAGGACGCCTTCGGCAAGAACAAGTATCTCACGGCCGCCATCCCGATCGAATATGTCCGCGATACGCGCGATGACAGGCTGAACCCGACCGAGGGCTATCGCGCGATGATCAACGCGAAGCCGACCTATGAAATCAAGCGCGGCACGTTCTTCTCGAGCTTCGAAGGCGCTATGACCGGCTACCAGGCGCTCGGCGAGGAAAAGCGTTTCGTCCTCGCCGGCAAGGTCGCTGCCGGCACGATCATTGGCGGCGATCAGTTGTCCGACATTCCGGCGACGCGCCGTTTCTTCCTCGGCGGCGGCGGCACGGTGCGCGGTTACGGCTACCAGGAAATCTCGCCGCGCAACGGCAAGGGCAAGATCCTCGGGGGCCGCTCCTATGTGGCGGCGACCGCGGAGGTGCGAATCGGCGTGACGGAGACGATCGGCATCGTGCCTTTCATCGACGTCGGCACGGTTTCCACCGACGAAGTGCCCGATTTCAAGGATATCAGGGCCGGTGCCGGTATCGGTCTTCGCTATGCGACGCCCTTCGGGCCGCTCCGCCTCGATGTGGCGGTGCCGCTCAAGAAATATGACGGCGGCACCTCCTTCGGGGTCTATGCCGGTATTGGCCAGTCGTTCTGACGGCCGCCCGAATTTCCGTTTAGACTCTTGATCGGCCGGGCGATTCGGATTCAAGACGGACATGAGCGATATCGAGCGCTCCCCGCACGCGAAATGGATGAAGCATGAACAGGCTGTCCCGAATTCTCCGCGCCACGCTCCGTTATTTCGGCTACGGCATCGTCATTCTTCTGCTCGTTCTGGTCGGCCTTGTCGGCTTTGTCGGCTTTACCGATGCGGGCGCGCGTTTCGCCGTCGCCTATGTGGAGAAGATCGCTGCGGCGAGCGGACAGGTGATCTCGATCAGCGAACCCTCCGGCCTGCTCACGGGTCGGCTCAGGGCAAAGATGATCACCGTCGGGGACGAGAAGGGCACCTATGCGGAGGTCAAGGATCTCTCGGTCGACTGGTCACCGCTGAGCCTGCTCGGTTTCCGGTTCGACGCACAGCGCATTTCCGCCTCTTCCATTTCGCTTCTGCGTCTTCCCGAGTCCAAGGCGGACGCGGAAAAATCCGACGCGCCCTTTTCCCTGCCGGTCGAGGTGCATGTCGGCGCGCTGCAGGTGCCGGAGCTGTTCGTTTCGGGCACCGTCGCCGGTCGCGACCAGCGCATCGTGCTTTCGGGCAGTGGCAATGCGACGGCCGAAAGCGTGGCCGTCAAACTCTCCGCCTCGGAAAAGGCGCGCCCGGATGCGCGCGTCGTGGCCGATATCGTCTTCAACCCCGCCGACAACCAGCTTCGCCTCGAAGCCGATGTCGCCGAGCCCAAGGGCGGCATTCTGGCCGCCTTGCTCAAATTGCCCGACGATCCGGCGGTCTCGATCCGCCTGACCGGCGACGGTCCGCTGTCGCAGTGGAAGGGCCGCCTTTCCGCCGCGCTCGACGGCACGGAGATGCTACACGTCGACGGGCGGCATGATCTGGCGGCCAACGGGCTGCATACGATCGCGCTCAATGGCGGCGGCACGTTCGACGCATTGATGCCGCCGCAATTGCGCCCGCTCTTCGCCGGCGAAACGGGTATCGACGTGATTGCCGCCTTCGACGGCTCGGACATGCTGCGCATCGAAAAGGGCGCGATCTCGACGGGTGCGATGACGCTTGCCGCTTCGGGCACGGTCAGTGCCAAGGGCGCAAACGACCTCGACGTCAAACTCTCCGGCCGCGACGGTCCCATCGATTTTCGCTGGCCGCTTGCCGAAGGCGATGCACGTGTGCTGATCGCCGGTGCCGATGTGTCCCTCACCGGAGAAGCGAGCGCTGCGGCGCTCGACGCCAATGCCTCTATTGTCTCCGCCGAAATGCCGGCCGGGCGTATCGAGAACATCCGCCTCACGGCAAAAAGCGATGCCTTCAACGTGGCAAGCCAGTCGGGCCGCATCGATGCGACGGTGGAAACCGGCGTAACGGCCTTCGCCAATCCCGATCTCGACCGTACGGTGAAAGGGCCGGCCAAGCTCGTCGCGACGCTGAACGTGTCGCCGACGGAGATCGCCTTCGATCCGGCAATGCTCGAAAGCGCCAGTATCGGCGGCACCCTGTCCGGCCGCTACGGGCTCGAAAGCCGCGAGGCCGACGTCAGTTTCCGCCTCTTTGCGCTACCCGCCGTGCTGCCGCCGGCCCTTGCCGGCAAAATCGATACGACGATTGCGATGGAGGGACGCGTCCAGCTTGGCAGCGATGGCGCAATCGATCTTTCCGGCCTCACCGTGAAGTCCGGCACGCTGGAGACGACGGGTACCGTCTCGCTCGGCAACGGCAATCTCCAGGCGGCGCTGACCGGCAAGGTGCTGAACCTCGGCAAGCTGCTTGCCGATGCCAAGGGCGAGGCCGTCTTCGACCTTTCCGCGACCGGCCCTCTCGACGGGCTCGACGTTTCGGCCAAGGTGACGTCCAGCGGCGCGACGCTGTCCGGCCGCACGTTGAGCGATCTCGTGGTGACGCTCAAGGGCAAGGCCGTTGCCGACAGTCCCTCGGGCGAGTTGACGGCGACGGGCGCGCTCGACGGCCAGGCGATCAATGTGCGGTCCAGCATTACCTCGGAAGGCGGGCGCATTTCGGTGCCGGTGCTGGAGGCGGAGATCGGGCCGAACACGTTGAAGGGCTCTCTCGCGCTCGCGCCGAACTTCATGCCGGATGGCACCATCCGCTTCGATTTCCCCGATCTCGGTCTGCTCGCCGCCATGGCCGGGCAGAAGGCGGCCGGCGATCTTTCGGGCCAGGTCGAAATCGCAACGAGCAATGGCAAGACCTCGGCCACGGTGCAGGCATCCGGCTCGGCCATCAGCCGGGACGCCGTCAGCATCACCAGGCCGGCCGTCGATCTCGATATCGCTGACCTTGCGACCGCTGCGATCTCGGGCACGGTTCGCGCCGAACGCGTCGCCTCGGGCGAAAACCGGCTGGACGCTCTGAAACTTGAATTCTCCCGCGCAGGGCAGGCGACCAATTTCGATGTCACCGGTCGTCTCGACGGCGCGCCGCTCATCACCAGGGGTAAGGTCCTTCAGCGTGAGGGCGGGCTGGATGTGGCATTACAGGCCTTCGAGGCAGCCCCCCGGCGTATCGCATTGACACTTGCCAGGCCGACGACGATCGGCGTGGCCGGGGGCGTGGCGACGCTCGACGGGCTCACCATCCAGGCCGGACGCGGTTCGGTTGCGGTCTCCGGCCGGGCGGGCGAAACCCTCGACCTGTCGCTGCGGCTCAATGCGCTGCCGGCGGCGCTGGTCAACAATTTCGCTGCCGGTCTCGGTGCCGAAGGCGCGATCGGCGGTACAGTAACGGTCAGGGGCCAGGCGGCCGCGCCGGTAGTCAACTATGCGCTCGACTGGAGCGGCGCCGTGACGAGCCAGACACGCAGCGCCGGCATCGGCGCGCTGACCATCAGTGCCAACGGCGCCTTCGCGAACAACAGGGTAACGCTCGATACCGTGCTTTCGGGCGGCGGCGGGCTCTCCTTCCGGGGCGGCGGCACGGTCGGTATCGGCGGGGCGACGCCGCTCGGGCTCAACTTCCGCGGCACGGTGCCGTTCGGGCTCCTGCAGGGCCAGCTGTCTGCCCAGGGCTTCGTGCTGACGGGCAATGCCAATGTGGATCTTGCCATCGGCGGTACGGCGGCCGCGCCCTCCGTCACCGGCAGCATCACGGCCGGCGGCGCGCGCCTCGTCGATGTGCGCCGCAATCTCGCGGTGGAGAACCTGACGATCCGCGTGACGATGGACGGGCGGCAGGCCGTCATCGAGACGGTGTCCGGCCGGGTATCGACCGGCGGGCAGCTTTCGGCGAGCGGCCGTGTCGGCATCGCGCCGGCGAGCGGCTTTCCGGTCGACGTGACGATGCAGCTCCGCGACGTCACCTATGTGGACGGTACGCTGGTCACGGCGAATGTCAGCGGTGACATCACCCTGCGCGGGCCGGTGGCCGGCCTGGCGCTCGGTGGCAAGGTGCATATCAACAGGGCCAACGTCACCATTCCGCAGCGGTTGCCGGCGACGCTTTCCGAAATCAACATCAAGCATCGCAACGCGCCCGCCGAGGTCAAACGCATGAAGGCGGATGTCAATCGCGATCAGGGAAGCAGCGGTGCGACGCGCGGCATCGCGCTCGATCTCACCATCGAGGCACCCGGCCAGCTTTTCGTGCGCGGACGTGGCATCAATGCGGAGCTCGGCGGCAGCCTGAGGGTGACGGGCACCTCCACCGCGCCTGTCGTCTCCGGCGGCTTCGAGCTCGAGCGCGGGCGCATGGAAATCCTGACGCGCCGGCTTGATTTCACCTCCGCGCATATTGGTTTTGCCGGCGGGCTGGTGCCGACGGTCAATCTCGTCGCAGGCAGTTCGGCTGGCACGACGGAAATCACCGTCACGGTGGCCGGCGTTGCCAGCAACCCGACCGTCACCTTTGCGTCGTCGCCCTCGCTGCCGCAGGATGAAATCCTCGCTCAGCTCATCTTCAATCGCTCGATGTCGAATCTTTCAGCGGTGCAGATCGCCCAGCTCGCCTCGGCGGCAAGCCAGCTTGCGGGCGGCCGCTCGACTGGCCTGCTCGACAGCCTGCGCAGCAAGCTCGGCGTCGACGATCTCGATATCACGACGGACGCCCAGGGCCGTGCCGCGGTGTCGGCCGGCAAATACCTGAACGAGCGCACCTATATCGAGCTGAAGCAGGACCCGGAGACGAATGGCGCCAAGGCCGTGATCAACCTCGATGTCGGCCGCGGCCTGAAACTGCGCGGCGAGGCGGGCAGCGGCGGCAGCGCCGGTGCGGGTATCTTTTACGAGAAGGAATATTGAGGCGGTTTGCCCGCTCTCGATATTCCTTCACGCCAGCGCGTTTTTCGTCGTTTTCAAGAGAATATTGGTTTCTGTCACCGTGATGCCGTCGATGAGGCGGATGCGGCGCAGTGTTTCGTCGAAGGCGCCGAGATCGCGGTCCTCGAGTTCGGCGATGAAATCCCAGCGGCCATTGGTGGAGTGAAGGGCGCGAACCTGCGGTAGGCCGCGCAACTGGGCACTGACGCGGTCGGCCATCTTGCCGTGCACCTCAATCAACACGATGGCGCGCACGCCGCTGCCGGTCAGTTCCACCCCGGTCTTGATGGTGAAGGCGGCAATCGTGCCGGACGAGACGAGCCGGTCGATGCGCGCGGAGACCGTGGCGCGCGAGGCACCGGTCATGGCGGCGAGCGAGGAGACGGGCGTTCTGGCATTGTGGCGCAGCGCACCGATCAATGCATGGTCAAGATCATCAAGACTTACCAATTTGTCATCCAGCGCTGCGCAAAATGCTAAAATCGCCCATCTATTTGCCAGTTTTTCCTCTTTTTGCCAACAGAGCGAACGGCAATAATCGCGTAAAACCGGGCAAACCGGCTCTCACGCACCCGCGGGGAAATCATGGCGGAAAATGACAAGCATATCGCGCTGATCGGCGCACCCTTGGAAGAAGGTTCGGGCCGCCGCGGCGCGGCCATGGGACCGACGGCGCTGCGCATCGCCGGCGTCGATACGACGCTGACGGATCTCGGGCATATGGTGACGGACGAGGGGGATCTGCATCCCCTGCCGGCCCGCGACCTTGCCAATCATCCGAAGGCGAACAACCTACAGATCGTCGCGGCCTTCACGCGGGCCCTTGATACCGCCGTCTATGACGCGGCGCGCAGCGGAAAATTCCCGCTCATCCTTGGCGGCGACCATGCGCTCTCCATGGGGTCCGTCTCCGGCATGGCGCGCCATGCCGCCGATCAGGGCCGTCCGCTCTTCGTGCTCTGGCTCGATGCGCATGCCGACTTCAATTCGCCGGCAACGTCGCCCTCGGGCAACATGCACGGCATGCCCGTGGCCTTCTTCTGCGGCAAGGCCGAATTCACGCCGATCCTCGAAGCCGGTCGCCCGCTGGTCGACCCCAAGAATGTCTTCCAGGTCGGCATCCGTTCGGTCGATGCACGCGAGCGCGAGGAAATCGCCGAGCATGGTGTCAATGTCTATGACATGCGCGCGGTCGACGAGATCGGCATGGCGCATATCATGCACGACATCATCGCCCGCATCAAAGCGGCGAACGGTCTCCTGCATGTCAGCCTCGATGTCGATTTCCTCGATCCGGAGCTTGCGCCGGGCGTCGGCACCACGGTGCCCGGCGGCGCGACCTTCCGCGAGGCGCATCTCATCATGGAGATGCTTTGCGACAGTGGCCTCGTCTCGTCGCTCGACCTCGTCGAGCTGAACCCGTTCCTCGATGACCGCGGCAAGAGCGCGCGCATCCTCGTCGAACTCACCGCCAGCCTTTTCGGGCGCCGTATTCTCGATCGGCCAACCCGCAGCGCCTGAAAACAACCGGAGGACCCCATGACGCCGTCGACTGCCAGCCTGATCGAAACCGAGTATCGCCTCGGCGCCCATAACTACAAGCCGCTCGACGTCGTGCTGTCGCGGGGGGAGGGCGTGTTCGTCTGGGATATCGACGGCAACCGCTATCTCGACTGCCTCTCGGCCTATTCGGCGGTCAACCAGGGGCATTGCCACCCGAAGATCCTGGCCGCGATGATGGAGCAGGCGCAGAAGCTGACGCTCACTTCGCGTGCCTTCCGCAACGACCAGCTGGCGCATTTCTACGAAGAAATTGCTGCGCTCACCGGTTCGCACAAGGTGCTGCCGATGAATTCGGGTGCCGAAGCCGTCGAAACGGCCGTCAAGGCCGTGCGCAAGTGGGGCTACGAGGTCAAGGGCGTACCGGAAGGCCAGGCGGAGATCATCGTCTGCTCCAACAACTTCCATGGCCGAACCATGGGCATCGTCGGTTTCTCGACGGATCCGGATGCGCGCAGCGGCTTCGGTCCCTTCGCGCCGGGCTTCCGCCATGTGCCCTTCGGCGATCTTGAAGCGTTTCGCGCGGCGATCAATGAAAATACGGTCGCCTTCCTGATCGAACCGATCCAGGGCGAGGCCGGCGTGCTGATCCCGCCGACGGGCTATTTCACGGCGGTGCGCGAACTCTGCACCAAGCACGGTATCACGCTGATCCTCGATGAAATTCAGACGGGCCTTGGCCGCACGGGCAAGCTCCTGGCTGAAGAGCACGAGGGCATCGAGGCGGATATGACGCTGGTCGGCAAGGCGCTTTCGGGTGGTTTTTATCCGGTTTCGGCGGTGCTTTCGAACAGCGAAGTGCTTGGCGTGCTGAAGCCCGGCCAGCATGGTTCGACTTTCGGCGGCAACCCGCTTGCCTGCGCCATCGCGCGGGCCGCTCTGAAGGTGCTCGTCGAAGAGGATATGATCGGCAATTCGGAGCGCATGGGCGAGCGTTTCCAGGCAGGCCTCAAGGGCATCCGGTCGAACCTCATCAAGGAAGTACGCGGTCGCGGACTGATGCTCGCCGTGGAACTCGACCCGGCCGCCGGCGGCGCGCGCAAATATTGCGAAGCACTGAAGGAGCGCGGCATCCTCGCCAAGGATACCCATGGCGATACGATCCGCATCGCCCCGCCGCTCGTCATCACCGGCGATCAGGTGGATTGGGCGCTGGAGCAGTTCGAGGCGGTTCTGCGCACCTGACCGGGCGCGACGGAGCCAGGAGACAAGGCCTCGCGGCGACGCGGGGCCTTTGCTTTTTTCGGATGCGGCAAAAGTTTGAAAGATTTTAACCAGAGCGTGCATAGGATCGAAGCACGACGCAGATCAACCTGGAAAGATCCCGATGACCTCCATCACTACGGCCACCTTTGCCGGCGACACGCTCGAAATCATCGCATTCCGTCTGCATGAGCAGGAGTTCTGCGTGAAGACGACGACGATCCGTGAGATTCGCGGCTGGGCCCCATCCACGCCGATCCCGCATTCCCCGCCCGACGTCATCGGCGTGATGAACCTGCGCGGCACGGTCATCCCGATCATCGATCTCGCCCACAAGCTGGGCATGAAGAGCACGGAAGCCAACGAGCGCAGCGCCATCGTGGTCGCCGAAGTGCACAGCATGGTCGTCGGCCTCGTCGTCGATCGTGTCTCGGACATCCTCACCATCCGCAGCGAGCAGATCCAGCCGGTGCCCGAGGTGACGACCTCCTTCGACAAAGTCTATGCCGAGGGTATCATCGCCCATGAGAACGGCATGATCTGCTTCCTCAACCTTGCGCGCATGTTCAAGGAACGCGACGTGGAAGAAATGGCGGCCTGATTCCCCGTCCCATCCTTCTGGAAAATCGAAAACCGTCGTGCTGCCGCACGGCGGTTTTTTGTTGCCTGTAAAATAATGCAACCTTTGGAAGAAATTGCAGTTACGCAAGGAAAGCGGCGCCTAACGTTACGTCAGCAACACAAAGCTGACTGCATTTGTAAGCTATTGTTATATAACAGAACTTAAAAATGATATCTTGTTTTTCATCAATTGTTAAAGCTGTCGCTCCATCTTTGATTGCAGATATGCGTTCTGGGGAGGCGTGATCGTCTCCCGCAAAGATTGAGAACTGAGCAGGTCTATCGTGGGCCGCGTCGCGACCCATGCGCAACACCGCAAACTGACGATCGCCACGCTGGCCATCAGCTTAGAAGCAGTGGTCGTCACACAAGGGGACAGGTCATGCTTTCATTTGCAAAGTCCATGGATGCAGGCCACATCATCGACGCGCTGTCGCGCTCGCAGGCCGTGATCCAATTCGACCTTAACGGCAATATCCTCACCGCCAACGAAAACTTCTGCAAGGCGCTCGGCTACGATCTGAAGGAGATCGTCGGCAAGCATCACCGCATCTTCTGCGAAGCCGCCTATACGGCGACGGAAGAATACCGCCAGTTCTGGGCGCGCCTCGGACGTGGGGAACACGACTCCTCCAGCTACAAGCGCCTGCGCAAGGACGGCAAGGAGATCTGGATCCAGGCGAGCTACAACCCGGTCTTCCGTGGCGGCAAAGCTTACAAGGTCGTCAAATTCGCGAGCGATATCACCGAAGCGAAGATGCGGGCGACGGAAGACGCTGCAAAGCTCGACGCCATTTCCCGCTCGCAGGCGGTGATCGAGTTCACGCCATCGGGCGAAATCCTCAATGCCAACGAAAATTTCTGCGCGGGGCTCGGCTACGATCTCTCCGAAATTCGCGGCAGGCATCACCGCATGTTCTGCGATCCAGCCTATGTGCAGACGCAGGCCTATGCGGATTTCTGGAAGAACCTTGCCGACGGGCAATTCATCTCCAACGAATTCGTGCGCTATGGCAAGGGCGGCAAGGAAATCTGGATCCAGGCGGCCTACAATCCGATCCGCGACCTGAATGGCCGGGTCTTCAAGGTCGTCAAGTTCGCGACCGATGTCACCCAGCGCATGTCAGCGATCAATGCGCTCGGCGGCGCGCTGAAGGCGTTGTCGGAAGGCGACCTCACGCAGAACCTGAAAGTTCCCTTCGTGCCCTCCATGGAGGCGGTCCGCAAGGACTTCAACGAGGCTGTCGCCGGTCTGCACGAGACCATGCGGACAGTCGAAACCAATGCGAATGCCATCGCGTCCGGCGCACAGGAAATCCGCTCGGCGGCGGACGATCTTGCCAGGCGTACCGAGCAGCAGGCGGCCTCCGTGGAGGAAACCGCGGCCGCCCTCGACGAAATCACCACGACGGTCGCCGATTCGAGCCGCCGCGCCGACGAGGCCGGTACACTGGTCGGCAAGACCAGGATGGGCGCGGAAAAATCCGGTGAAGTCGTCAAGAAGGCGATCGGCGCCATGGGACAGATCGAGCAGTCGTCACGCGAGATTTCCAATATCATCGGCGTGATCGACGACATCGCTTTCCAGACCAACCTCCTGGCGCTGAATGCCGGTGTCGAAGCTGCGCGAGCGGGGGAGGCCGGCAAGGGCTTTGCGGTCGTGGCGCAGGAGGTACGCGAGCTTGCCCAGCGTTCGGCAAGTGCGGCCAAGGACATCAAGGCGCTGATCACCACGTCAGGCGAGCAGGTTAGGAGCGGCGTCGCCCTCGTCGACGAGACCGGGCGCGCCCTGCAGGAAATCCTGGCGCAGGTGCACGAGGTTCACACCAACGTCGCCGCCATCGTCGAGGCTTCGCGCGAACAATCGACGGGCCTTCGCGAGATCAACACCTCCGTCAACTCGATGGACCAGGCCACGCAGCAGAATGCGGCGATGGTCGAGGAAAGCACGGCGGCGAGCCATGCCATGGCGCGTGAGGCCGATGCATTGCATGCGCTTATCCGTCGGTTCCGGCTCGCCGGAAACGGCGCGGCTGGCGGGCAGGGGGCGGCCCGAGCTCCAAGGGCTGTCGCTCCTGCCCCCACCGCGCAGCTGCATGCCGTTGCCCGCACGATGCGATCCTCCGGCGGTGCCGCGGCGGCGGAAAACTGGGAAGAATTCTGATCCCGGCGCATCAATGCAAAAACGGCCGGCGTAAAGCCGGCCGTTTTGTTTGAGGGCAAGAGCCGGCTTCAGGCCGGTGCGGCCGCCGCGGGCGGGACTTCCGCCGGCTTGGGGCGATGGATCAGCGGGACCGCCTGCAGGACGAGGCTGTCGAGACCTTCGCCATTGTGGTTGTCGACGAGATCGAAAAGCTGGCGGCGCATGCGCGGCTCCCAGAACTTGTTGATATGGGTGGCGACGCCCCCCGGGCCTTCGCTTGCCGGCTGCGAGTGGAAAAAGGTGGCGATCTGGTTTGCCATCCGGATGATCTTGTTGTTGTCGGACATGCGCGTCTCCTAACCATTTCCCAGGCGCCGCTCGGCGCCGGGCACGATGCGTTCCGCACCGGTGAAAATCTCGAAGTCCTCGCCGCGCACCAGCGCGATCAGCGTCATGCCGGCATCCTCCGCCGTTCGGATGGCGAGCGCGGTCGGTGCCGAAATGGCGATGATGAACGGGCTGCCGATGATCGCCGTCTTCTGCACCATCTCGACCGAGACGCGGCTGGTGACGACCACGGCGCCCGCGCCACCGGCATGGCCGGCGCGTCGCGCGGCACCAACGAGCTTGTCCAGCGCGTTGTGCCGGCCGACATCCTCGCGCACCGCGATGAGGCCTTGGCCCGGCACATAGAAGCCCGCGCCATGCACGGCGCGCGTCACCATGTGCAGCGGCTGCTGACCGTTCAGAAGGCGAACCGCTTCGACGACCTGGTCCTCCAGAAGGGTAAGCGGTGATGAACGCACCGAAGGCGTGACGCGAACCGCCTGTTCGATCGATTCGATGCCGCAGAGACCGCAGCCGACCGGGCCGGCCATATGGCGGCGGCGGGTGGTCAGCGCGTCGTTCTGTGCGTCGGCAAGGCGGATCTGCAGGTCGATGCCCTTGTCTTCCGCCAGAACCTCGATGGTTTCGATCTCCGAGGGATCGGCGATGATGCCTTCGGTGAGGCTGAAGCCGGTCGCGAAATCCTCAAGATCCGCGGGCGTCGCCATCATCACGGCGTGGGTCGAGCCGGCATAGGAGAAGGCGACCGGGGTTTCCTCCGGCACGAACCGATCGCTCTCGCCGAGCCGCCCGTTGCGGCGGGCGGTCTCGGCAACCTTGGTGTGGGTCGGAAAATCCGGCACGCGCGTTCCTATTCCGCTGCCTCCAGCTTGCCCTTGATGCGGCGGGACTGGCGCGACAGCTCGTCATATTCGACCTGCCAGTCGGACGGACCGTTCGACGGCGAGATCTGCACGGCCGTCACCTTATACTCCGGGCAGTTCGTCGCCCAGTCGGAGAAATCGGTGGTGATGACGTTGGCCTGCGTCAGCGGATGGTGGAAGGTCGTGTAGACGACGCCGGGCGAAACGCGGTCGGTGACGAGCGCGCGCAGCGTCGTCTCACCGGCGCGGCTTGCCAGCCGCACCCAGTCGCCGTCGCGGATGCCGCGGTTTTCCGCATCGTGCGGATGCATTTCCAGCCGGTCCTCCTCGTGCCAGAGCACGTTGTCGGTGCGTCGCGTCTGGGCGCCGACATTGTACTGGCTGAGAATGCGGCCGGTGGTGAGCAGCAGCGGGAAGCGCGGGCCGGTCTTCTCGTCCGTCGCGACATATTCCGTGCGGATGAACTTACCCTTGCCGCGCACGAAGCCGTTGATGTGCATGATCGGCGAACCCTGCGGGTTCTTCTCGTTGCACGGCCACTGCACCGAACCGTGCTTTTCGAGATAGTCGTAGGAAACGAGCGCAAAGCTCGGCGTCGTCGCGGCGATCTCGTCCATGATCTCGGAGGGGTGGCTGTAGTTCCAGCCCAGTCCCATGGCATGGGCGAGGTTCTGCGTGACCTCCCAGTCGGCATAGCCGTTCTTCGGCGTCATGACGCGGCGCACGCGGTTGATGCGGCGCTCGGCATTGGTGAAGGTGCCGTCCTTTTCGAGGAAGGTCGAGCCCGGCAGGAAGACATGGGCGTAGTTTGCGGTTTCGTTCAGGAAGAGATCCTGCACCACGACGCATTCCATGGCGGCAAGACCGGCGGAGACGTGTTTGGTGTCGGGGTCGGACTGGAGGATGTCCTCGCCCTGGATGTAGATGCCCTTGAACGTGCCCTCGACAGCGGCGTCCAGCATGTTGGGAATGCGCAGGCCCGGTTCGTTGTTGAGCGTCACACCCCAGAGCTTTTCGAAGATTTCGCGCGTGGAATCATCCGAGATGTGGCGATAGCCCGGCAGTTCATGCGGGAAGGACCCCATGTCGCACGAGCCCTGCACGTTGTTCTGGCCGCGCAGCGGGTTCACGCCCACGCCCTCGCGGCCGATATTGCCGGTCGCCATGGCAAGGTTGGCAATCGCCATGACCGTCGTCGAGCCCTGGCTGTGTTCGGTGACGCCGAGGCCGTAATAGATCGAGCCATTGCCACCGGTGGCGAAAAGCCGGGCGGCACCGCGCAGCGTTTCGGCGGGCACACCGGTCAGCGCTTCGGTTTCCTCCGGGCTGTGGCGCGGTTCGGCGACGAAGCCGGCCCAGTCCTCGAATTCCGACCAGTCGCAGCGCTCCTTGATGAAGCTCTCGTCGTAGAGGCTTTCCGTCACGATGACATGGGCGAGCGCGGTGACGACCGCGACGTTGGTGCCCGGCCGGAGCGGCAGGTGATAGGACGCCTTGACATGCGGCGAGGAGACGAGGTCGATGCGGCGCGGATCGATGACGATCAGCTTGGCGCCCTGGCGCAGGCGCTTCTTCAGGCGCGAGGCGAAGACCGGGTGACCATCCGTCGGGTTGGCACCGATGACGATGACGACATCCGTATGCTCGACCGAATCGAAGTTCTGCGTGCCGGCCGAGGTGCCGAAGGCCTGTCCGAGACCGTAACCCGTCGGCGAGTGACAGACGCGCGCGCAGGTATCGACATTGTTGTTGCCGAAGCCGGCACGGATCAGCTTCTGGACGAGGTAGGTCTCCTCGTTGGTGCAACGCGACGAAGTGATGCCGCCGATGGACTCCCGGCCATATTGATACTGGATGCGGCGGAATTCCGAGGCGGTATGGGCATAGGCCTCTTCCCAGGTCACTTCACGCCAGGGATCGGAAATCTTCTCGCGGATCATCGGGTTGAGGATGCGGTCGCGGTGGGTCGAATAGCCATAGGCGAAACGACCCTTCACACAGGAGTGGCCGCGATTGGCCTGGCCATCCTTCCACGGCACCATGCGTACCAGCTCCTCGCCGCGCATTTCCGCCTTGAAGGAGCAGCCGACGCCGCAATAGGCGCAGGTGGTGACGACGGAATGTTCCGGCTGGCCGATCTCGATGACCGACTTTTCCGTCAGCGTCGCCGTCGGGCAGGCCTGCACGCAGGCGCCGCAGGAGACGCATTCGGATTCGAGGAAATGCTCGTGCATGCCGGGCGAGACGCGGCTGTCGAAGCCACGGCCCTCGATCGTCAACGCGAACGTGCCCTGCACCTCTTCGCAGGCGCGCACGCAGCGCGAGCAGACGATGCATTTCGACGGATCATAGGTGAAGTAAGGGTTCGATTCGTCCTTCGGCATCCAGCGGGCGTTCGCCTCGCCGTTGCTGCGCGCCTTGACGTGGTTGTCGCCCTCATAGCCATAGCGCACGTCGCGCAGGCCGACCGCGCCGGCCATGTCCTGCAACTCGCAGTCGCCGTTGGCCGCGCAGGTCAGACAGTCGAGCGGATGGTCGGAGATATAGAGTTCCATCACGCCCTTGCGGATGCTCTTCAGACGGCTCGTCTGGGTATGGATGACGAGGCCGGGCGCGACGGGCGTCGTGCAGGAGGCGGGTGTGCCGTTGCGGCCTTCGATCTCGACGAGACAGAGGCGGCAGGAGCCGAAGGCATCGACCATGTCGGTCGCGCAGAGTTTCGGCACCTGGATGCCGGCCTCCATCGAGGCGCGCATGATGGAGGTGCCTTCGGGAACGGTGATCTCGTTCCCGTCGATGGTGAGCGTCACCATCTTTTCCGAACGGGCGGCGGGCGTGCCGAAGTCGATTTCAGGAACGAGGGACATGGGAACCTCCGGATCGTCTCGCGCCGCGTTTCAGCGGCGACTTGGGTTCAATTCTTAGGACTTCGTCTCGGCGAGGGTCGCCGCGACGAGCGCATTGGCATGGCCATGGCCGAGACCGTGCGTTTCCTTCAGGAACGCGACGATCTGCATATGCGCCTTGCCGTCCTGCGCGCGGACGATGGCTTTCCAATGCTCGATTGGCTGGCCGTATGTCTTCTCGATGGACGGGAAGTAGGAGGCCGGGCCTTTGATCTTCTCGCTCATTCCGCAGCCTCCACCATCGGTGCCGGTGAAAAGTCTTCCGGGAAGTGGTTCATGGCGCTCATGACTGGGTAGGGCGTGAAGCCGCCAAGTGCGCACAGCGAGCCGAATTTCATGGTGTTGCAGAGGTCGGCGAGCAGTTCGCGGTTTTTCTCCGGCTCGATACCCTGGGCGATCTTGTCCGCCGTCTCGACGCCGCGCGTCGAACCGATGCGGCAGGGCGTGCACTTGCCGCAGCTTTCGACGGCGCAGAACTCCATGGCGAAGCGTGCCTGCTTCAGCATGTCGACCGTATCGTCGAAGACGGTGATGCCGGCATGGCCGATGAGGCCGTCCTTTGCTGCAAAGGCCTCGTAATCGAAAGGCGTATCGAACAGCGCGCGCGGGAAATAGGCGCCGAGCGGGCCGCCGACCTGCACGGCGCGCACCGGACGGCCGGAGGCGGTGCCGCCGCCGATCTGATCGACGATCTCGCCGAGCGTCAGGCCGAAGGCGGTTTCATAGAGGCCGCCATGCTTCACATTGCCGGCAATCTGGATCGGGATCGTGCCGCGCGAACGGCCCGTGCCGAAATCGCGATAGAAGGCGGCGCCCTTGTCCATGACGACGGGCACCGAGGCGAGCGAGATGACGTTGTTGACCACGGTCGGACGACCGAGGAAGCCCTGAAGTGCGGGCAGCGGCGGTTTGGCGCGCACGATGCCGCGCTTGCCTTCCAGGCTGTTGAGCAGCGCCGTTTCCTCGCCGCAGACATAGGCGCCTGCGCCGACGCGGATTTCCATGTCGAACGCCTTGCCGGAACCGAGCACCGAGGGGCCGAGAACACCGGCGGCGCGTGCGACCGCGACGGCCTCGTTCATGACGGCGATGGCGTGCGGATATTCCGAGCGGGTGTAGACATAACCCTTCGTGGCGCCCGTCGCGAGGCCGGCAATCGCCATGCCTTCGATGAGCACGAAGGGGTCACCCTCCATGATCATGCGGTCGGCGAAGGTGCCCGAGTCGCCCTCGTCGGCATTGCAGACGATGTATTTTCTGTCGCCCGGCGCCTCCAGAACGGTCTTCCACTTGATGCCCGTCGGGAAGCCTGCGCCGCCGCGGCCGCGCAGGCCGCTGTCGGTGACTTCCTTGACGATGTCGAGCGGAGCCATGGCGATGGCCTTTTCGAGGCCCTTCAGGCCGCCATGCGCCTTGTAGTCCTCCAGCGAGACGGGATCGATGAGGCCGCACCGGGCAAAGGTGAGGCGGGTCTGGTTTTTCAGGAACGGAATGTCTTCCGTTCCGCCAAGACAGAGCGCGTGCGTCCTGCCTTCGAGGAGACCGGCATCGAGCAGGTCCGGCACGTCGGATGCCTTGACCGGGCCATAGGCGATGCGGCCACTGGCCGTCTCCACCTCGACCAGCGGCTCCAGCCAGTGCATGCCGCGCGAGCCGTTGCGCACGATGACGATGTCGAGCTTGCGGGAATGGGCTTCGCTCGCCAGTGCCTTGGCGACGCGGTCGGCGCCAAGCGCAAGGGCTGCGGCATCGCGGGGAACGTAGATGCGAACGGTCATCGGCGGGCCTCCGCGACGAGTTCCTTGGCAAGCTCGGCATCGACCCGTCCATGCACCTCGCCGTCGAGCATCGCGGCGGGTGCGCACGAACAGAGCCCGAGACAGTAGATGGGCTCGAGCGTCACCGCCCCGTCCAGCGTCGTCTGGTGGAAATCGATGCCGAGCAGCGCCTTGATGCGCTCGGCGACCGCGTCCCCGCCCATCGACTGGCAGGCTTCGGCGCGACAGAGCTTCAGGACATGCCGGCCCGTCGGGTGGTCGCGATAGTCATGATAGAAGGTGACGACGCCATGCACTTCGGCGCGCGACAGGTTCAGTTCACGCGCAATGATCGGCAGGCAGTCCTGCGGCACATAGCCGAATTCGGCCTGGATTTCGTGCAGGATGGGAAGAAGCGGGCCTTCAAGCCCCTTCAGTTCGCTGATGATCGCCAGCGTTCTTGCTCCGACATCGCTGCCGGCAACGTGCACATTCATGGTAGGCCTCCCAACCGACACGAATGAACCACGAGGAGACAGGGGGTTCTGGCGCGCCGATACCATTGAAAATGTTCGGCGAAGACCGGAACCCTGTCGATCCCCGCAGACTTAGTCTAGCACCTTCTCAGCCGGGGGACGACGGGTCAATAAAGCAAAGCCGTTGGGCGATAGAAAACTCCTATCAATCCATCCCCTTTTCGGCAAGCACACGCGCTTCGTGCAGCAGCGCGGAAACGAGCGGTGTAAACGGCTCGCGATGGGTTGCCACGAGGCCGACCGTATGATGCGGTTCGGGATCGACGAGGGAAACTATACTTATTTCGTCAGGAAATCCAAACGATTTTGCAACATTGCGCGGCATGATGCTCGACCAGCGTCCCGTGCGGACATGGGAAAACAGCACGATCATCGAATTGGCTTCAAGCGAAGGTTCCACCGTAACCCCGGCTTCCGCGAAGTGTCGGTTGATGATGCGGCGGTTCTGCATGTCGGCGGTCAATAGGCAGAGCCTAATGCTGCCGGCCTCCTGCCAGGTCACGGTTTCGCGATCGGAAAAGGCATTTCCCCTGGCGGTGATCAGGCAATAGTGCTCGTGCAGCAGCGGTACGCTGGTGACGCGGCCGAGCGGCTCGTTTTCGAGATAGGTCAGGCCGGCATCGATCTCGAGGTTTTCGAGCAGGCCAAGGATTTTTATCGAGGTCGTCGAGACGATCGAGAACGTGACGTCGGGGTGCTTTTCCTGGAAGGGCGCGGTGATGCGCGGCACCATGGCGAGCGTCGTCGGGATGGCGGCGATGCGGATATGGCCGGAAAGACCCTTTCGCGCCGCGCGCATCTCCTCGCGCATAGTGCGGGTGTCGCCGACGATGCGGCGCGCCCATTCCAGCACGCGCTGGCCTTCCGGTGTCAGGCCCTGGAAACGCGAGCCGCGCACCACGAGCATCACGCCGAGCTGGTCTTCCAGCTGGCGGATCGCCGCAGACAGCGTCGGCTGTGAAATGCCGATCTCCTCGGCGGCCCGGGCAAAGTGCTTTTCGCGGGCGAGCGCGATGAAATATTCGAGCTTGTCTATCATGTCAGAAGCACGCCTCCTTTCTCTTGATACAAAAGAACAGTGGCGGCACCAATGCCCCCGGCCCTATATCTCGTGCAGCGCAGGAAACACAGGGAGCATGCGATGACGTTTCAGGCATTGTTGGTAGAAAAGGCCGCCGATGGCGCGGTTTCCGCATCGATCCAGGCGCTTGACGACGCCCGGCTTCCCGATGGCGATGTCACTGTCGCCGTCGAATATTCCACGCTGAACTACAAGGACGGCCTCTGCATCAACGGCAAGGGCGGCCTGGTGCGGACCTTCCCGCATGTACCGGGTGTCGATTTCGCCGGTACGGTGGAGGCCTCGGACGATCCCCGCTACCGGCCCGGCGACCGGGTGGTGCTGACGGGCTGGCGCGTCGGCGAGGTCTGGTGGGGTGGCTATGCGACGCGCGCCAAGGTGAAGGCCGACTGGCTGGTGCCGTTGCCGGACGAGCTTTCGACCCGGCAGGCCATGGCGATCGGCACGGCGGGCCTCACCTCCATGATGTCGGTTATCGCGCTGGAAAAGGCGGGGCTTTCGCCGCTGAAGGGCGAGGTTCTCGTAACGGGAGCGGCCGGTGGCGTCGGCTCGGTCGCCGTGGCCCTTCTGGCGCGGCTCGGCTACGCGGTCGCCGCCGTCACGGGGCGGCCGGAAACGGCAGATTACCTCAAGGAGCTGGGTGCGGAGACGATCATCGATCGCGCGGACCTGGCGGAGCCGAACAGCAGGCCGCTCGAATCCGAGCGCTGGGCCGGCGCGGTGGATGCTGTGGGCGGCGAGATGCTGGCGCGCGTGCTCAAGCAGATGAAATATGATGGCGCCGTCGCCTCCGTCGGCCTTGCCGCGGGTGCGGCCGTGCCGTCCTTCACGGTCATTCCGTTCCTGCTGCGCGGCGTCAGCCTGCTCGGGATCGATTCGGTGAACCGGCCCTATAACCAGCGTGTCGATGCCTGGAGCCGCATCGCCACCGACCTGCCGATGGACAAGCTCGAGGCCATGGTCGTCGAGCACCGGTTGTCGGACCTGCCGGACCTGGCGAACCAGATTCTGGAGGGCAAGGTGAAGGGGCGCGTCGTCGTCGATGTCAACGCTTGACGGGTTTG
The DNA here is from genome assembly GCF_024704725.1 of Shinella sp. CPCC 101442. Classification (GTDB taxonomy): domain Bacteria; phylum Pseudomonadota; class Alphaproteobacteria; order Rhizobiales; family Rhizobiaceae; genus Shinella. The sequence goes on from NZ_JALIQS010000012.1 coordinate 71,703, forward strand.
GACCTGACGGCAGCGACAGTCAGCAGATGAGCTGGCCGCCATTCACCTCCAGAACCTGGCCGGTGATGTAGCCGGACAGCGCATTCGAGGCGAGGAAGAGATAGGCGGGGGCGCAGTCCTCTGTCGTGCCGAGCCGCTGCAGCGGGATCGTCTTGCGCGTCGCTTCCAGCTTGTCGGAGGATGAATAGCGCGCGTGGAAATCCGTGGTGATCGTGCCCGGCGAGACGCAGTTGACGCGGATGCCGTCGGGCGCGAGTTCGCGGGCGAGGCCCTTCGAATAGGTCGAGACGAAGGCCTTCGTGGCCGAGTAGATCGCCGAGCCGGGGCTGCCGCCGGTCAGCGCCGAAATCGACACCGTGTTGACGATGGCGGCGTGCGGCGCCCGGCGCAGCGACCGCAGGAGCGCGCGCGTTACCTCGACGACAGAAGTCTGGTTCAGGCGCACGACGGTGTCGTACTGCTCGTCGGTGAGATCGGCGGCCGGAAAGCGACCGACCATGGTGCCCGCATTGTTGATGAGCACATCGACATGCGGAAAGAGGCTGTCCGTCCGCTGAAGGATGGCGCCGATGCCGCCTTCCTCGAGGAAGTCCGCATAGACGATGTGGGCGCGCGCTTCCGCTACGGCAATGTCGAGGAATTCCGGCAGCGATTCTGCGGGCGCGCGGCCGCCGTGCAGCAGCACATGGGCACCGCAATCGAGGAACTGCCTCGCGATTTCCAGGCCGATGCCGCGGCCGGCACCCGTTACGACGACATTGGCGCCCTTGAACAAGGCTGGATGAAACATGGACTGTCCTCCCGTCATCTGCGATCCACCCAGTATCACAAAAAGTGGGGCGCACTCCAAGAAGGCAGGATCGATCAATTGATGTGCTTTCGTTTTTGCATATGATGAAAGAAAACGAAAGCAGTGGGAGGTGCCTATGTTTCTGACGGGTCGACAGGCGGAGATTCTGGATCTCGCCAAAACCGAGGGCCGCGTGCTCGTGGAAGACCTGGCGGCACGCTTCTCCGTGACGCCGCAGACGATCCGCAAGGACCTGAACGATCTCTGCGACAACAAGGTTTTGACGCGCATTCATGGCGGCGCGCTCTTCCCGAGCGGCAACGAGAATGTGAAGTACGAAGCGCGGCGTTCCATAGCTGCGCCGGAAAAACAGGCGATCGGCCGCGCCGCCGCCGCCGTTATTCCCGACAATTCCTCGCTCTTCATCAATATCGGCACGACGACGGAAGCCGTCGGCGAGGCGCTGCTCGACCACAAGGAATTGATGGTCATTACCAACAATATCAACGTCGCCAATCGCTTGCGCGTCTACCCCTCGATCGAGGTGGTGATTGCCGGCGGTGTGGTGCGTGGGGCGGATGGCGGCATCGTCGGCGAGGCGGCGGTCGATTTTATCCGCCAGTTCAAGGTGGATTATGCCGTCATCGGCGTTTCCGCCATCGACGAGGACGGTGCGCTGCTCGATTTCGATTACCGCGAAGTCAAGGTGGCGCAGGCCATCATCGCGAATGCGCGGCATGTCATTCTGGTTTCGGATTCGACGAAATTCGAAAGGACCGCGCCGGTTCGGATCGGCCACCTCTCGCAGGTCCATACATTCATCACCGACAGCTGCCCTTTCGAGGGCATTCGCACCATTTGCCAGGAGCACGACGTGCGCCTGGTCGAGACGGCTTCACAGGCATGACATAGGGCATGGAATTTCTTCTCGCATTCGTTTGACATTCGAAATGTTTTCGTTTTAACTCCTCTTGCTTTCGCAACTGCGCGCATATTGTGCAATGCGAAATGGGAGGGGAACTTGGACGGCAACGTGATCCGCGATATTTTTGTTATCGGTGGCGGCATCAATGGCTGTGGCATTGCACGCGATGCTGCGGGCCGTGGCTATTCGGTCGTGCTTGCCGAGATGAAGGACTTTGCCTCCGGCACGTCTTCCGCCTCCACCAAGCTCATCCATGGCGGCCTGCGTTATCTCGAACATTATGAATTCCGCCTGGTGCGCGAGGCGCTGATGGAGCGCGAAGTGCTCTGGGCCATGGCGCCGAACGTCATCTGGCCGATGCGTTTCGTGCTGCCGTTCCAGAAGGGCGGGCCGCGTCCGGCCTGGCTCATCCGCCTCGGCCTATTCCTTTACGACTATATCGGCGGCCGCAAGCTTTTGCCGGCAACCCGCACGGTGGATCTCGCGAAGGATCCGGCCGGTGGCCCACTGAAAAAGCTGTTCCGCAAGGCTTTCGAATATTCCGACGGCTGGGTCGATGATGCCCGCCTCGTGGTGCTGAATGCGCGTGATGCCGCCGATCGCGGCGCCGACATTCGCACGGCCACCAAGGTCGTCACCGCGCGTCGTGAAAACGGCCACTGGAATGTCGAGACGGAAAATGTCGAGACGGGCGCTCGCGAAACATTTCGCGCCCGCATGCTGGTGAATGCGGCAGGCCCCTGGGTCGACAAGGTGCTGTCCTCCGCGCTCAGTCGCAACGACGTGCACAATGTCCGCCTCGTGCAGGGCAGCCATATCGTCGTGAAGAAGAAATTCTCCGATCCGCGCGCCTACTTCTTCCAGAACCCGGATGGGCGTATCATGTTCGCCATTCCCTATCAGGAAGAGTTCACGCTGATCGGCACGACCGACCGTGACTATCAGGGCGATCCCCGGGATGTTCGCATCAGCGACGCGGAAATCGACTATCTTTGCGCCTCGGCCAGCGAATATTTTGCCGAACCGGTGACGCGCGAGGATATCGTCTGGACCTATTCCGGCGTGCGCCCGCTGTTCGATGATGGCGCCAGCAAGGCGCAGGAAGCAACACGCGACTACGTGCTGAAGGTCGAGGGTGGCGATGGCCAGGCGCCGTTGCTCAACATCTTCGGCGGCAAGCTCACCACCTACCGGCGTCTCGCCGAATCGGCGCTGGAGAAGATTTCGGAATCGATCGGCGCGAAGGGTGGCCGCTGGACGGCGCAGTCCCGCCTGCCCGGCGGTGACTTCAAGGTCGACGGTTTCGATGCCGAGGTGAAGGCGCTTGCATCGCGCTTTGCCTTCCTCGCTCCGGCCCATGCCCGTCGGCTTGTTCGGCTCTACGGCACACGGGCGGCGGCGATGCTGGGTGGCGCGAAGACGATTGGCGACCTTGGGCGGCATTTCGGCAGCGACCTTTACGAGTGCGAAGTGCGCTGGCTGATGAGCGAAGAATGGGCCCGGCATGCAGAGGACGTGCTGTGGCGGCGGACCAAACGAGGATTGCATCTCTCGGCTGCGGAAGCGGCTGCGCTGGAAGAATACATGGTGGGAGCCCTGGCGGCCCCGCACTAGCCGCACCTGATCCGGTGGCTGGGAGGAACATTGGAGACCATGAATGCTTGAACTCAGAAACATCGCAAAGGTGGTGGGGGCGGAGACGCATATCCACCCGACCAACCTCGTGCTCGAGCGCGGCTCGCTCAACGTGCTGCTCGGCCCGACGCTGTCTGGCAAGACATCGCTGATGCGGCTGATGGCAGGCCTCGACAAGCCGACCGCCGGCTCCGTCTGGTTCGACGGCAAGGACGTCACCGGCGTGCGCGTGCAGGAGCGCGGCGTCGCCATGGTCTACCAGCAGTTCATCAATTACCCGGCGCTGACCGTCTACGAGAACATCGCGTCGCCGATGCGCATCAAGGGGGCGGACAAGGCGACGATCGACCGCGAAGTGCGAAAGGCGGCCGATCTCCTGAAGCTCACGCCCTATCTCGACCGCACGCCGCTCAATCTTTCCGGCGGCCAGCAGCAGCGCACAGCGCTCGCTCGCGCCATCGTCAAGAATGCCAGCCTCGTCCTGCTCGACGAGCCGCTCGCCAATCTCGACTACAAGCTGCGCGAAGAACTGCGCCTCGAACTGCCAAAAATCTTTGCCGCATCCGGCGCGATCTTCGTCTATGCCACGACCGAACCCTCCGAAGCCCTTTTGCTCGGCGGCAACACGGCGACGCTGTCGCAAGGTCGCATCACCCAGTTCGGCCGCACCATCGACGTCTATCGTCATCCGAGCGATCTCGTCACGGCGCGAACCTTCGCGGACCCGCCGCTGAACACGATGCAGGTCCTGAAGAACGGCGGCAGTTTCGAGGTGGGCGGCAAACCGGTGCTGCAGGTGCCTGCGCATCTTGCCGCGCTGGCCGACGGTCCCTGCACCATTGCGTTTCATCCACATCACCTGGCGTTGACGAGCCGGCATCCGACCTCGGCAAGCCTCCAGGTGCGCACCGCGATCTCGGAGATCGCCGGTTCGGAAAGCTTTATCTACATCGAATTCGAGGGCAGCCGCTGGGTCATGCTCTCGCCGGGTATCCACGACATCGAACCGGACGCGATCATCACTGTCCATGTCGACACACGCCACCTGATGGCGTTCGGCACGGATGGCAGGACGATCGCCGAACCGGTCGCCGCGGCGGCCTGAGGAGGAGACCATGGCACGCATCACCCTCGATCATATCCGCCACGCCTACGGCGAAAAGCCGAAGTCGGAAGCGGATTATTCGCTGAAGGAAGTCCATCACGAGTGGAACGATGGCGGCGCCTACGCGCTGCTCGGCCCCTCGGGCTGCGGCAAGACCACGCTGCTCAACATTATCTCGGGCCTGTTGCAGCCGTCGGAAGGCCGCATCCTGTTCGACGGCAAGGACGTGACGTACCTCTCGACGCAGCAGCGCAACATCGCGCAGGTCTTCCAGTTCCCGGTCATCTACGACACGATGACGGTCTACGACAACCTGGCCTTCCCCTTGCGCAACCGCGGCGTTGCGGAACCGGAAGTCGACCGCCGGGTGCGCGAAATCCTTGAGATGATCGATCTTTCGAGCTGGGCGAAGAAGACCGCACGCGGCCTCACCGCCGACCAGAAGCAGAAGATTTCGCTCGGCCGCGGCCTCGTGCGCAACGACGTCAATGCCATCCTGTTCGACGAGCCGCTGACCGTCATCGACCCGCACATGAAATGGGTACTGCGCTCGCAATTGAAGAAGCTGCACCGCCAGTTCGGCTTCACCATGGTCTATGTCACGCACGACCAGACCGAAGCGCTCACCTTCGCCGACAAGGTCGTCGTCATGTATGACGGCCAGATCGTGCAGATCGGCACGCCGGCCGAGCTCTTCGAGAAGCCGAGCCACACTTTTGTCGGCTACTTCATCGGCTCACCGGGTATGAACGTGCTGCCGGCCGCCATCGACGGCAGCAGCATCAAGGTCGGTGAGCAGACGCTTGACCTCGGTTACAAGCCGACGGTCGCCGTCGGCGCCAAGACCGAGCTCGGTATCCGCCCGGAATTCATCACGCTTTCGCGCGACGGCATGCCGGTCTCGATCAACAAGGTCGAGGATATCGGCCGGCAGAAGATCGTGCGCGCCGAATTCGCCGGCAAGCCGATCGCCATCGTCGTGCCGGAGGACGGAGAAATTCCGGCCGATCCGCGCGTGACCTTCGATCCGACCGCCATCAACATCTACGCCGATTCTTGGCGTGTCGGCAGGGAGGGCTGACGATGAACAAGACCTGGAACAACAAGGCCTGGTTCATGGTCCTGCCCGTCCTGCTGCTCGTCGCCTTCTCGGCGGTGATCCCGCTGATGACGGTGGTGAACTATTCGGTTCAGGACACGTTCGGCAACAACCAGTTCTTCTGGAACGGCGTCGGCTGGTTCTCCGACGTTCTGGCATCGGATCGCTTCTGGCAGGCGCTCGGACGCAACCTGCTGTTCTCCGGCATCATTCTGACGATTGAGATCCCGCTTGGCATCCTGATCGCGCTCAACATGCCGAAAAAAGGCCTCGGCGTGCCGTTCTGCCTCGTGCTGATGGCGCTGCCGCTGCTCATTCCGTGGAACGTCGTCGGCACGATCTGGCAGGTTTTTGGCCGCGTCGATATCGGCCTGCTCGGCCGCACGCTGGATGCGCTCGGCATCAGCTACAACTACGTCAACAATGTCTTCGACGCCTGGATGACGCTCATCGTCATGGACGTCTGGCACTGGACGAGCCTCGTTGTGCTCCTGTGCTATGCTGGCCTGGTGTCGATCCCTGAAGCCTATTACCAGGCCGCCAAGATCGACGGCGCCTCGCGCTGGGCCGTGTTCCGCTACATCCAGCTGCCGAAGATGAAGCGCGTCCTGCTCATCGCCTTCCTGCTGCGCTTCATGGATAGCTTCATGATCTATACCGAACCCTTCGTCATCACCGGCGGCGGTCCCGGCAACTCGACGACCTTCCTGTCGATCGACCTCGTCAAGATGGCGATCGGCCAGTTCGACCTCGGCCCGGCCGCGGCAATGTCCATCATCTACTTCCTGATCATCCTGCTGCTGTCGTGGATCTTCTACACGGTCATGACCAGCAGCGACGAACAGGCGTGAGGGAGGAAACCATGACCTCACAGGCAACCACCGCAAACACACTCCAGGCCAGCGTTGCAAGCAGCGCCGGCAGCAGGGCCGGGGCCAACAGCAAGCGCAGCTTGTCCTGGCTGGTGCCGACGCTCTACATCGTCTTCCTGATGCTGCCGATCTACTGGCTCGTCAACATGAGCTTCAAGACGAATGCGGAGATCACCGGGGCGTTCTCGCTCTGGCCGGTCAATCCGACGCTTCGCAACTACACGGTGATCTTCACCGATCCGGCCTGGTACAATGGCTATATCAACTCGATCATCTACGTCGTGCTGAACACGCTGATCTCGGTCTCGGTGGCGCTGCCGGCAGCCTATGCCTTCTCGCGCTACCGTTTCCTCGGCGACAAGCACCTGTTCTTCTGGCTGCTCACCAACCGCATGGCGCCGCCGGCCGTCTTCGCGCTGCCGTTCTTCCAGCTCTATTCGGCCTTCGGCCTGATCGACACGCATATCGCCGTCGCCATCGCCCACTGCCTGTTCAACGTGCCGCTCGCCGTCTGGATCCTCGAAGGCTTCATGTCGGGCGTGCCGAAGGAGATCGACGAGACCGCCTATATCGACGGCTACTCGTTCCCGAAATTCTTCGCCAAGATCTTCGTGCCGCTGATCGCGTCCGGCATCGGTGTCGCCGCCTTCTTCTGCTTCATGTTCTCCTGGGTCGAACTCCTGATCGCCCGCACGCTGACGACGACGGATGCCAAGCCGATTGCCGCCACGATGACGCGCACGGTCTCGGCTTCGGGCATGGACTGGGGCGTGCTGGCCGCTGCCGGCGTGCTGACCATCATTCCCGGCGCGCTCGTGATCTACTTCGTCCGCAATTACATCGCCAAGGGCTTTGCCCTGGGGAGGGTCTGATGACTGCTGCTGTCGCCAACCGTACCAATCGCTGGCCTGTGGCGCTTGCCGCCGTTCTTGCTGTCTATACCGTTGTCGCCGGGCTCCTGGTCATGGCGCTTCCGCTCAAGGACGGCGAGCGCGACTGGTTCGCACCGCTCATTCCGGGCGGCTGGATGGCCTGGTCGTTCCCGACGGCGATGTTCTTCCTGACGATCTTCACGCTGATCGCGCTGATGGGCGTCTGGGAATATGCCCGTCCGGGCGGCAATCCGCGCGTCGGCATCCTGCGCTTCGAGACGACCCGCGGCGACCGGCTCTTCGTGTCGCTGCTCGGCTCGGCGTTCATTCATCTCGCATGGTTGGGGCTGATCGGCGCCAACCTGTGGTGGGCTCTTGCCTTGTCCGTGGTCTACGCCATCGGCGTATTCCGCTTCGTGTGAGGCAAAGGAAATGGAGGCCTCGGGGAGATATGGGGCCTTCGCACTTGCAATCGCAAAACCCTAAGGGAGGATCAATATGCGAAAGCAACTTCTGACGACGACGGCGGTTATGCTGCTGGCGTTTACCGGCTCCGCATTCGCGGACATGGATGCTGCCAAGAAATTCCTGGATGCGGAAATCGGCGACTTGTCCTCGCTCGACCGCGCCGGCCAGGAAGCCGAAATGCAGTGGTTCGTCGATGCCGCCAAGCCGTTCGCCGGCATGGAGATCAAGGTCGTCTCTGAAACGATCACCACGCATGAATACGAATCGAAGGTGCTGGCTCCGGCCTTTACCGCGATCACGGGCATCAAGATCACCCACGACCTGATCGGCGAGGGCGACGTCGTCGAAAAGCTGCAGACTCAGATGCAGTCGGGCGAAAACGTCTATGACGCATACGTCAATGACTCCGACCTCATCGGCACGCACTGGCGCTACCAGCAGGCCCGCTCGCTCACCAAGTGGATGGCCAACGAAGGCAAGGACGTCACCAATCCGGGTCTCGACCTGGAAGACTTCATCGGCCTGAAGTTCACCACCGCTCCGGACGGCGACCTCTACCAGCTGCCCGACCAGCAGTTCGCGAACCTCTACTGGTTCCGCTATGACTGGTTCAACGACGAGAAGAACAAGGCCGACTTCAAGGCGAAGTACGGCTACGACCTCGGCGTTCCCGTCAACTGGTCCGCTTACGAGGACATCGCCGAGTTCTTCACCGGCCGCGAGATCGACGGCAAGAAGGTCTATGGCCACATGGACTACGGCAAGAAGGACCCGTCGCTCGGCTGGCGCTTCACCGACGCCTGGCTCTCGATGGCCGGCAACGGCGACAGGGGCCTGCCGAACGGCCTGCCGGTCGACGAATGGGGCATCAAGGTCGACGAGAAGTCGCGTCCGGTCGGCTCGTGCGTTGCGCGCGGCGGCGACACCAACGGCCCGGCTTCGGTCTATGCCATCCAGAAGTATCTCGACTGGCTGAAGGCTTACGCTCCGGCATCCGCCCAGGGCATGACCTTCGGCGAGGCCGGTCCCGTTCCGGCGCAGGGCGAGGTCGCCCAGCAGATGTTCACCTATACGGCGTTCACCGCCGACTTCGTGAAGGAAGGCCTGCCGGTCGTCAACGCGGACGGCACGCCGAAGTGGCGCTTCGCGCCGAGCCCGCACGGCGTCTACTGGAAGGACGGCATGAAGCTCGGTTACCAGGACGTGGGCTCCTGGACGCTTCTGAAGTCCACCCCGGACGACCGCGCCAAGGCCGCCTGGCTCTATGCGCAGTTCGTGGTGTCCAAGACGGTTGACGTCAAGAAGAGCCAGACCGGCCTGACGCTCATCCGCGAATCCTCGATCGCTCATCCGTCGTTTACGGAACGCGCACCGAAGCTCGGTGGTCTGATCGAGTTCTATCGTTCGCCGGCCCGCGTGCAGTGGTCGCCGACCGGTACGAACATCCCGGACTATCCGAAGCTGGCCCAGCTGTGGTGGCAGGCGATCGGCGATGCGTCGTCGGGTGCCAAGAGCGCGCAGGAAGCGATGGACTCGCTGTGCGCCGAGCAGGAAAAGGTGCTGGAACGCCTCGAGCGCGCCGGCGTCCAGGGCGATATCGGCCCGAAGCTCGCCGAAGAGCACGATCTTGCCTACTGGAACAAGGATGCCGTCGAAAAGGGCAACCTCGCACCGCAGCTCAAGATCGAGAACGAGAAGGAAAAGCCGCAGACCGTCAACTATGACGAACTCGTCAAAAGCTGGCAGAAGTAAGTGACGTGGGGACGGGCTGTACGGCCCGTCCCCACTGGTATTCGATCCGCTCGCCCGCGTGCCGAAAGGTGCGCGGGCTTTTTCATGTCAGCCGAGCTTCTTGACCCAGAGCGTATCGATGATGGCGGGGAAGAGGTTTTCCAGCATGTCGTCGTCGCTGTCGCATTCGGCGATGCGTGCCAGTTTCTTGTCGAGCGTCAGATGGGCAAAGCCATGCGCGGTCGACCAGATACCGATCAGCATGGCCTCGCCCTCCGCGTCGAGCTCGGCGCCTTCCGATTGGCCGCGAATGGCGAGCACGGTCTTTTCCAATGCATCCCAGGCCTGTCCGGTCGCCTGTTCCAGCGAGAGTTGCTCCTTCACGAGAAGATCGTGGCGGAACATCAGGTGGAAGCGTCCGGGAAAATCCAGGGCAAAGCGCACATAGGCGACGCCTTGTGCCTTCAGGCGGTCGGCGGGCGAGCCTGTTTCGCTTGCTGCTACCAGCCGGCGGGCGAGCTCCCGGTAGCCGAGCGCCGCGACCTCGGTCAACAGGCCGGGCGAGCCGCCGAAATGGTGCGAGGGCGCCGCCGGGGAAACGCCGGCGCGGCGCGCGGTTTCGCGCAGCGTGAAACCTTCGAGGCCCTTTTCAGCCATGAGGTCGTCGGCGGCGCGGATCAGTGCATCGCGCAGGTCGCCGTGGTGATAGCCGCGTTCGGCCGTTTTCTTCTCGTTCATCGCAGGTCTCGCCGAATGAATATCTTTACAGTGTAAAGATTATGCGCTAGCAAATGTAAACACTGTTCAGATTCGCTGCGAGGTATCATAATGCGTGCCGTCACTGTGGCAACCACCGATGAGGCAATCAGGGCACCATGGACATTGACCCGAATGCCGGACCAGACTGGACGCTTGGCCGTCGTCACCGGAGCCAATAGCGGACTGGGCTTCCTCACGGCGCGGGAACTCGCCCGAAAAGGCGCGCGGGTCGTGATGACTGCGCGAGACGAGGGCAGGGGACAGCGTGCGCTGGCGCGCATTCAGGCCGAGCTTCCCGATGCCGCGGTCGAACTCCGGCGGCTCGACCTTGCAGACCTCGACGCCGTCGCCGCCTTTGCGGGCGCTCTCAATAGCGAGGGCCGAGCGGTCGATCTCCTGATCAACAATGCCGGCGTGATGATGCCGCCGCGCGGGCTGACCCGGCAGGGCCACGAGACGCAGTTCGGCGTCAACCATCTCGCCCATTTTGCCCTGACGCTGCGCCTTCTGCCCCTGCTTTCCCGGGCCATCGGCGCGCGCGTCGTCACCGTCAGTTCCGAGCTGCATCGTCGCGGGCGAATACATTTCGACGATTTCACGGGCGAAAAAAGCTACAGCCGCCTCGCCTTCTATGCCCAGTCGAAATTCGCCAACGTCCTCTTCGCGCTGGAACTCGACCGTCGCCTCAAGGCCGCGAACCTGCCTGTGATCAGTGTGCTGGCCCATCCCGGCTATTCGGATACCAATCTCCAGACCAGCGCGACGTCAGGTGTGCTTCGCCTCTTCATGCGCATCGGCAACCGGTTCCTCGCGCAGAATGCCGAGCAGGGCGTGCTGAACCAGCTCTATGCCGCGACGGCCAAGGGGCTACGCGGCGGCGAATTCATCGGCCCCGACGGTTTCCGCGAAATGCGTGGCTCGCCCTCGCTGGTGCATCCGCTGCCGGCGGCGACCGACGGGGACCTGGCAGCCCGCCTCTGGGCGCTTTCCGAAGGCATGACGAAGACTCAATTTCCAGCAATCCCGGAGCGCGCCGCATGACCGCCTTGACGATGGATTCCTATCAATTTTTCCGCGCCTGGATCCGCGACCCGCTTCGGGTCGCGTCCATCACGCCGTCGGGCAAGGCGTTGTCCGACCTTATCGTGCGCGAGATCGGGCCGGAGACGGGCAGGGTGATCGAGCTTGGACCTGGCACCGGCGTTTTCACACATGCGCTGCTGCGGCGCGGGGTCGCGGAGGAGGACATCGTCCTCGTGGAAAAAGGGCCGGAATTTGCAAGCCTCCTCCAGCAACGTTTCCCGAAGGCCGTGATCGCGTGTACGGATGCGGCCAAAATCGCGCGTTTCTGCACTGAGCCGGCAGGGGCGGCCATCAGCGGCCTGCCGCTGCTTTCCATGCGGCCGGAGAAGGTTTTCGCCATTCTTGCCGGCACGTTTTCACGTCTTGAGGAGAACGCGGCGCTCTATCAGTTCACCTATGGCCTCAGATGCCCGGTGCCGCGCGCCGTGCTCTATCGGCTCGGGCTCTCGGCCGTCCGCACCGGCGGGACAATACGCAACGTGCCGCCCGCTTTTGTCTACCGCATCGGCCGCAAGCGCTAGAATCGGTCGGTCTGCGGCCTTTCGACCGAACCGTACCGATTGGTACAGTTTGCGCATTGCACAGTGCAGGGTCTTCCGCTAAAAACCCCGCGGTTTCTCCCGCGCTCGCGCGAACATCGAAAATAGCGGTACACACTCATGGCACGCATCGTGATGAAATTCGGCGGAACGTCCGTCGCTGACCTCGACCGTATCCACAATGTGGCCCGTCATGTGAAACGCGAGGTCGATGCCGGCCACGAAGTCGCCGTCGTCGTTTCGGCCATGTCCGGCAAGACGAACGAACTCGTCGGCTGGGTGCAGAACATGCCGAAGGTGACGGGGGCCAACTCGCCCTTCTACGACGCGCGCGAATATGACGCGATCGTCGCTTCGGGCGAGCTCGTCACCGCCGGCCTTCTCGCCATCGCGCTCCAGTCGATGGGCATCGATGCGCGCTCCTGGCAGGGATGGCAGATCCCGATCCGCACCGACAACGCCCATGGTGCAGCCCGCATCCTCGAAATCGAGGGCTCGGACATCATCCGTCGCATGGGCGAGGGCCAGGTGGCCGTCGTCGCTGGCTTCCAGGGCCTTGGCCCGGACAATCGCGTCGCCACGCTCGGCCGCGGCGGTTCCGATACGTCCGCAGTAGCCATCGCCGCTGCCGTCAAGGCTGATCGCTGCGACATCTATACCGACGTCGATGGCGTCTACACGACCGACCCGCGCATCGAGCCGAAGGCCCGCCGCCTGAAGAAGATCGCCTTCGAGGAAATGCTCGAAATGGCCTCCCTCGGTGCCAAGGTCCTGCAGGTGCGCTCCGTTGAGCTTGCCATGGTGCACAAGGTGCGCACCTTCGTTCGCTCCTCTTTCGAGGACCCCGATGCGCCGGGCATGGGCGATCTTCTGAACCCGCCCGGTACGCTGATTTGTGATGAGGATGAGATCGTGGAACAGGAAGTCGTAACCGGCATCGCCTATGCCAAGGATGAAGCGCAGATCTCGCTCCGCCGCGTCGCCGACCGGCCGGGCGTTTCGGCCGCGATCTTCGGCCCGTTGGCCGAAGCCCATATCAATGTCGACATGATCGTCCAGAACATTTCCGAGGACGGCTCCAAGACCGACATGACCTTCACGGTTCCCTTCGGCGATGTCGAGAAGGCACTCAAGGTTCTGGAAGGCGCCAAGGCGCAGGTCGGTTTCGACGTGATCCAGCACGAGACGGGCCTGGTGAAGGTCTCCGTCATCGGCATCGGCATGCGCAGCCACGCCGGCGTTGCCGCCTCCGCCTTCCGGGCGCTGGCCGAGAAGGGCATCAACATCAAGGCGATCACCACCTCGGAAATCAAGATTTCCATCCTGATCGACGGTCCCTATGCCGAACTCGCCGTTCGGACTTTGCATTCCGTCTACGGTCTCGATAAGAAGTAAGGACCGGCCGAGTCGGCGCCGATCCTGTGATCGCCAGCGCGGGCAAGCGCCGGTGAGGTAACGTCATTTTCGGGAGACGCCACGCGATGAGAGATCTCTCCGCGGGTCCGCGCGTTCTTCTCAAGCGGCTTCGCGAATTGATGGCGGAGCCGCTCGAGCCGCAGGAGCGCCTAGACCAGATCGTGCGCCAGATCGCGCAGAACATGGTCGCGGAAGTGTGTTCCGTTTACGTGCTGCGCTCCGATGGCATTCTCGAGCTTTACGCGACCGAAGGTCTCAATCCCGGCGCTGTGCACCTGGCCCAGCTCAAGATGGGCCAGGGCCTCGTCGGCACCATCGCGGCCTCCGCCCGGCCGCTCAACCTGTCCGACGCCCAGTCGCATCCCGCCTTCACCTATCTGCCGGAAACGGGCGAGGAGATCTACCATTCCTTCCTCGGCGTTCCTATCTTGCGCACCGGCAGGGCGCTCGGCGTGCTTGTCGTGCAGAACAAGGCGAGCCGCACCTACCGCGAGGACGAGGTAGAGGCGCTCGAAACGACGGCGATGGTGATTGCGGAAATGGTGGCGACCGGCGAGCTGAAGAAGCTCACCAAGCCCGGCCTCGAGCTCGACCTTTCCCGCCCCGTCGCGATCGAAGGGTCCAGCTTCGGCGAAGGCATCGGCCTAGGCTATGTCGTGCTGCACGAGCCGCGCATCGTCGTCACGAACCTGCTCAACGAGGATTCCGAACACGAACTCGGCCGTCTCGCCGAGGCGCTCGGCTCGCTGCGCATCTCCATCGACGACATGCTGTCGCGCCGTGAAATCTCCATGGAAGGCGAGCACCGCGAGGTTCTGGAAACCTACCGCATGTTCGCGCATGACCGCGGTTGGGTCAGAAAACTCGAAGAGGCGATCCGAAACGGTTTGACGGCGGAAGCGGCGGTCGAGCGTGTGCAGAGCGAAACCAAGGCGCGCATGATCCGCCTGACGGATCCGTATCTGCGCGAACGCATGCACGATTTCGACGATCTGGCCAACCGCCTGCTGCGGCAGCTGACCGGCTACGGCGCGAAACTATCGGCAAGCAATTTCCCGAACGATGCGATCGTCGTCGCGCGCGCCATGGGGGCTGCCGAACTGCTCGACTATCCGCGCGAGAACGTGCGCGGCCTCGTGCTCGAAGAGGGTGCGGTCACCAGTCATGTCGTCATCGTTGCCCGCGCGATGGGGATTCCGGTTGTCGGCCAGGCGGCGGGCGCCGTGGCGCTTGCCGAAAACGGTGACGCCATCATCGTCGATGGCGAGGATGCGCGGGTGCATCTGCGTCCGCTCTCGGATCTCCAGCGTTCCTACGAGGAAAAGGTGCGTTTTCGCGCCCGGCGGCAGGAGCAATATCGGGCGTTGCGCGCCGTCGAGCCGGTCACCCGGGACGGCCGCCATATCAATCTCCAGATGAATGCCGGTCTCCTCGTCGACCTGCCGCATCTCAACGAATCCGGCGCCTCGGGCATCGGCCTCTTCCGAACCGAGCTTCAGTTCATGATCGCCTCGACCATGCCGAAGGCGGAGGAGCAGGAGGCGTTCTACCGCAACGTGCTGAAGCAGGCGGGCGGGCGTCCTGTGACCTTCCGCACGCTCGATATCGGCGGCGACAAGGTCGTGCCCTATTTCCGCGCGGCGGAAGAAGAAAACCCGGCGCTTGGCTGGCGCGCCATCCGTCTGTCGCTCGACCGGCCGGGCCTCTTGCGCACCCAGTTGCGCGCCATGCTGCGCGCGGCCGCCGGGGCTGACCTGCGGCTGATGCTGCCCATGGTGACCGAGGTATCGGAACTGAAGGAGGTCCGCGATCTCCTGCAGAAGGAAATCCAGCGCCAGTCGAAGATCGGGGAGCAGCTTCCGAAGAAGCTGCAGTTCGGCGCCATGCTCGAAGTGCCCGCCCTGCTCTGGCAGATGGACGAGTTGATGGCCGAGGTGGACTTCGTCTCGGTCGGCTCGAACGACCTCTTCCAGTTCGCGATGGCGGTCGATCGCGGCAATGCCCGTGTGTCCGACCGCTTCGATACGCTCGGCCGGCCGTTCCTGCGCATCCTGCGCGATATCGTGCGCGCTGGCGAACGCAACGACACGTCGGTGACGCTCTGCGGCGAGATGGCGAGCAAGCCGATTTCCGCCATGGCGCTGATGGGTATCGGTTTCCGGTCCGTCTCGATGTCGCCGGCCGCCATCGGCCCGGTCAAGTCGATGCTGCTGGCGCTCGATGCCGGCAAGCTCGAAGCGCTTATGACGCCGGCGCTCGACGATACGAAACCGACGGCCTCGGTCCGTCAGATTCTCACCGACTTTGCGGCCGAGAACGGCATTCCGCTTTAATATTCGATTGGAGTTTGAACGGTGGCGAAGCTTCCCGTTGAAAAGATGCGTGAACTCGAACGCCGTTTCGGCGAGATCGAGGCCCGCATGTCGGCGGGTCCGGATTCGGAGACCTATGTGCGTCTCGCATCGGAATATTCCGAACTTCAGCCCGTCGTCACGAAGATCCGCGAATACCAGAAGGTCAGCGGCGAGATCGCCGACCTCGATGCGTTGCTCAACGACAAGACGACCGATCGCGAGATGCGCGATCTCGCCGAAATGGAGCTGCCGGACCTCAAGGAGCGCCTCGAAGGCCTCGAAAAGGAGATGCAGATCCTGCTTCTCCCGAAAGATGCCGCCGACGAGAAGAGCGCGATCCTCGAAATTCGCGCGGGCACGGGCGGCTCCGAGGCGGCACTCTTTGCCGGCGATCTTTTCCGCATGTACGAGCGTTATGCCGCCGCGCATAACTGGAAGGTGGAAGTCCTTTCGTCGAGTGAAGGGGAAGCGGGCGGCTTCAAGGAAATCATCGCGACCATCACCGGGCGCGGCGTCTTCGCCAAGCTGAAGTTCGAATCCGGCGTGCACCGCGTGCAGCGTGTGCCGGAAACAGAGGCGAGCGGACGCATCCATACCTCGGCGGCGACGGTGGCCGTTCTACCCGAGGCCGAGGAAATCGATATCGAAATTCGCCCGGAAGACATCCGTATCGATACGATGCGTTCCTCCGGCGCCGGTGGTCAGCACGTCAACACGACGGACTCGGCTGTGCGCATCACGCATCTGCCGACGGGCCTGATCGTCACCAGTTCGGAAAAGTCGCAGCACCAGAACCGCGCCAAGGCGATGCAGGTGCTGCGCTCGCGGCTCTACGACATCGAGCGCCAGCGGGCAGACAGCGAGCGCTCTGCCGACCGCAGGAGCCAGGTCGGCTCGGGCGATCGCTCCGAGCGCATCCGCACCTACAATTTCCCGCAGGGGCGGGTGACGGACCACCGCATCAACCTGACGCTCTACAAGCTCGACCGCATGATGATCGGCGAGATCGACGAGATCGTCGATGCGCTGATGGCCGATTACCAGGCCGGCCAGCTCGCGCAGCTCGGCGAGCAGGGTCGATGAACGGCGCGACGCTCGCCGGGGTTCTCGCCGCGGCGCGGCGTCAGCTTGCCGATGCGGGCATTGCGGATGCGGCACAGGACGCACGCGTATTGGTCGCCGGCATTCTCAAGCTTTCTTCCACGGCCATCCTCACCGACGGATCCCGTGTTCTTGACGAGGCTGCGCAGTCGGCGGTTGCGGTGGCAATCGCCCGCCGGGCGGCGCGCGAGCCGGTGCACCGCATCCTCGGCCACCGTGCCTTCTCCCGGCTCGACCTTGCCCTTTCGCCCGAAACGCTGGAGCCGAGGCCGGATACGGAAGTCCTGGTCGATACGCTCGTGCCCTACGCGCAGAAGATGGTCGCAGGGACGGGCAGCTGCCGCATTCTCGATCTCGGCACGGGCACGGGCGCGATCTGCCTTGCGCTGCTCGATCTGGTGTCGGGCGCAACGGGCGTGGGGGCCGATCTTTCGGCCGGGGCCCTTGAAACCGCCCGGCGCAATGCTGACATCAATGGTGTCGCCGACCGTTTCGAAGCGGTCGAGAGCGACTGGTTTGCAGCCGTGACCGGGGTGTTCGACATCATCGTGTCAAATCCCCCCTATATCGTGCGTTCCGTGGTCGGGACGCTGGATGACGAGGTCCGGCTGTTCGATCCGATCCTGGCGCTGGATGGCGGCGAAGACGGGCTCGATGCCTATCGCGCCATTGCCGCCGGTGCAGGCGACCATCTCAGGGAAAGTGGCCTGGTGGCTTACGAAATCGGTTACGACCAGAAGGACGCCGTCACCGCGATCATGCGCGAAAAAGGTTTTACGCGGATCGAAGCGGTCATGGATCTTGGTGGCAACGACCGTGCTCTTGTCTTTGCAAAAACACCGGCTCCTTGAGGTTTTGCTGCATGTGCGCAGCAAATTCCATCGACCCAAAGAAAAGGCTTGGAATTGTGAAGGAAGCGGGCTAGGTTGCGGCCACGCACTAGGCAAGCGGTCATGACACAGAGATTCGCTCCTGCGTGACCCCGATCGAGGATTGCTCTCTCGAAGAGTTGATAGGGTTGAAGACTGCCCTGTGCGGGTACCTGTTAATTTGACGTCTTACGGCGACAGGACCACCCACCGGCGTGGTTTGCCCGCGGGTAAGGATGCTTGATTTGGCATGGCCGGATCAAGCGTGCAGACACATGATCATCCAGACACGATACGTTAGGTGAGTGAAATATGAGGCCAGGACAGCAAAACAAGCGCGGCCGCGGGCGTAACAACAACAGTAGCAATAACAACAACAATAACAGCAGCAATCACAACAACCACCGCAAGGGTGGCAATCCCCTGACGAGGACCTACGATAGCTCGGGTCCGGACGTGAAGATCAGGGGCACGGCCCAGCACATCGCCGAAAAGTATTCCACACTCGCGCGAGACGCCCAGAGCGCCGGCGACCGTGTTATCGCGGAAAACTACCTGCAGCACGCCGAGCACTATAACCGCATCATCGCGGCCGCTCAGGCGCAGATGCAGGAACGCTACCCGCGCGACGAGCGCGCCGACAATGCCGACCGCGGCGACGACGGCGACCGTGACGGTTACGATCAGGACGATGGCGATTCGATGCATGCGGACGAGCCGGCTCCCGTTGCCGCGGCACCTGTCGCCAAGCCTGCCGCAACGCCGGTCGCCAAGCCTGCCGCCAAGCCGGCTGTCGAACAGCCGGTCATCGACGGTTCCGGTCCGCAGCCTGTCATCGAAGGTACGCCTGCCGAAGTGGCGCTCGACGAAGAGGCGGCAGCGCCCGCCGGTCGCGCACCGCGCCGCCGCAATGCCGCTCGTCCGCGTCGCCCGCGTCGTGGCGAAGGCGAGGCTTCCGGCGAAGAGGGTGCATCGTCCGGTGACGATTCCCCGGCGCTCGAACCCGCTTCGGAATAACGAAACGCGTTTCAGGACTATCAGGAACCCGGCCTTGTGCCGGGTTCTTGCGTTTGCGCAGTTCCTGCGGAAAAATGTTTCACGCGGCTTCCGGTGATCCTTTAATTCCGCAACCCCCTCCACCATATTCCCTTCAGGCGGTTGACCGGTCGCAAGGCCGGTGCGCCGCAAGCATGAAAGGCTCGCCTTGATGGGAGCCTATCTTCAATCGTCGACCGGTGCCACGAAGGGCCGGCCGAGTCCTGGAGGCAAATATGAATATTGAAAAATACTCCGAACGCGTGCGCGGGTTCCTGCAATCCGCCCAGACCAAGGCGTTGGCCGACGGCCACCCGCAATTCACGCCCGAACATGTGCTGAAAGTGCTGCTCGACGACGAGCAGGGCATGGCCGCATCCTTGATCGAGCGGGCCGGCGGAAATGCGCGTGATGCGCGGATCGCCAACGATGCCGCCCTCGCCAAGCTGCCGAAAGTGTCCGGCGGCAACGGGCAGGTCTATCTTTCGCAGCCGCTCGCCAAGGTTTTCTCGACTGCCGAAGACGCCGCCAAGAAGGCCGGCGACAGTTTCGTCACGGTCGAGCGCCTGCTTCTGGCGCTGGCCATCGAAAAATCCGCGGCGACCTCCGACATCCTGGCCAAGGCCGGCGTGACGGCGATGAAGCTCAACCAGGTCATCAACGACATCCGCAAGGGCCGCACCGCCGATACGGCGAGCGCGGAACAGGGTTTTGATTCGCTGAAGAAGTTCGCCCGCGACCTTACCGCCGATGCACGCGAAGGCCGCCTCGACCCCGTGATCGGCCGTGACGACGAAATCCGTCGCACGAT
This sequence comes from Shinella sp. CPCC 101442, assembly GCF_024704725.1. GTDB lineage: Bacteria > Pseudomonadota > Alphaproteobacteria > Rhizobiales > Rhizobiaceae > Shinella. The sequence continues at coordinate 91,167 of NZ_JALIQS010000012.1, forward strand.
CCAGGTCCTGTCGCGCCGCACGAAGAACAATCCGGTCCTCATCGGTGAACCCGGCGTCGGCAAGACGGCGATCGCCGAAGGTCTGGCATTGCGCATCGTCAATGGCGACGTGCCGGAGAGCCTGAAAGAGAAGAAGCTGATGGCGCTCGACATGGGCGCATTGATCGCCGGTGCGAAATATCGCGGTGAATTCGAGGAGCGGCTGAAGGCCGTTCTTGCCGAAGTTCAGGCGGAAGACGGCGAGATCATCCTCTTCATCGACGAGATGCATACGCTGGTCGGCGCCGGCAAGGCGGAGGGGGCGATGGACGCCTCCAACCTCCTGAAGCCCGCGCTTGCCCGCGGCGAATTGCACTGCGTCGGCGCCACCACGCTCGACGAGTACCGCAAGCATGTCGAGAAGGACGCGGCCCTTGCCCGCCGGTTCCAGCCCGTCATGGTGGACGAGCCGACGGTCGAGGACACGATCTCGATCCTGCGTGGTCTGAAGGAGAAGTATGAGCAACATCACAAGGTCCGGATTTCCGACTCGGCCCTCGTTGCCGCCGCGACCCTCTCTAACCGCTACATCACGGATCGCTTCCTGCCGGACAAGGCGATTGACCTCATGGACGAAGCCGCCTCGCGGCTGCGCATGCAGGTCGATTCCAAGCCGGAAGAGCTCGACGAACTCGACCGCCGCATCATCCAGCTGAAGATTGAGCGCGAGGCCCTGAAGAAGGAAACCGACCGCTCGTCGCAGGATCGTCTCGAAAAGCTCGAGATCGATCTCGCCGCGATCGAAGAGGAAGCCTCTGCGCTCACCGCGCGCTGGCAGGCGGAAAAGTCGAAACTCGGCCGTGCCGCCGATCTCAAGCGCCAGCTCGATGAACTGCGCAACGAACTTGCCATTGCCCAGCGCAAGGGTGAATTCCAGCGCGCCGGCGAGCTTGCCTACGGCATCATTCCCAAGCTCGAAAAAGAGCTGGAAGACGCCGAAGGACACGATGTCGGCGATGTCGATCCGATGGTGCAGGAAGTCGTCACGCCCGACAACATCGCCCATATCGTCTCGCGCTGGACGGGTATTCCCGTGGACAAGATGCTGGAAGGCGAGCGCGACAAGCTGCTTCGAATGGAAGACGAGCTCGCCAAGTGGGTTGTCGGCCAGGGCGATGCCGTCCAGGCGGTCTCCCGTGCGGTTCGCCGCGCCCGCGCCGGCCTGCAGGATCCGAACCGGCCGATCGGCTCGTTCATCTTCCTCGGTCCGACCGGGGTCGGCAAAACGGAGCTGACCAAGGCGCTGGCCCGCTTCCTGTTCGACGACGAGACGGCGATCCAGCGCATGGACATGTCGGAATACATGGAGAAACACTCCGTGGCCCGGCTGATCGGCGCGCCTCCGGGCTATGTCGGTTATGAGGAAGGCGGTGCTCTCACCGAATCCGTCCGCCGCCGGCCCTATCAGGTCGTGCTGTTCGACGAAATCGAGAAGGCGCATCCCGATGTCTTCAACGTGCTCTTGCAGGTTCTCGACGATGGCCGCCTGACCGATGGTCAGGGCCGCACCGTGGATTTCCGCAATACGATGATCATCATGACGTCGAATCTCGGAGCGGAATATCTGACGGCGCTCGGCGAAAACGAGGACAGCGACACGGTTCGCGATCAGGTCATGGATGTCGTGAAGATGGCGTTCCGGCCGGAATTCCTGAACCGCGTCGACGAGATCATCCTGTTCCATCGCCTCAAGCGGTCGGAAATGGGCGCGATCGTCGACATCCAGCTGGCGCGTCTGCGCAAGCTTCTGGAAGATCGCAAGATCCTTCTCGAACTCGATGAGGACGCTGTGCACTGGCTGGCGGAAAAGGGTTACGATCCGGTCTATGGTGCGCGTCCCCTGAAGCGGGCGATCCAGAAGCACCTGCAGGATCCGCTGGCCGAGAAAATCCTCGGCGGCGATATCCCCGACGGTTCGACCGTCAAGGTAACGGCCGGTTCCGACCGGCTGCTCTTCTCGTCGCGCGCTGCGCCGGTGAGCAAGGCTGCCTAAGTCAGGGTGAGGTCAAAAAGAAGCGCGGGTTCCAGCCCGCGCTTCTTTGTTTTTCCCGGATGCGGACGCAATCGTCCTCCTGCGGAACCCGTCATTTCGTAACGAATTTCAGCATCTGGTTCGTGAACTTGCCGTAGGAATCCTTGAACTTGTTCAGCCAGTAGTTGAATTCCAGCGCCGGCACATAATATTCGCCGAAATTGGGATCGAAAACGCTGACATAATCACTGGTTGGCTTCAGGGAACCGCCGCTGCCGCCAACGGGCCGGAAGAACCCGATCGTATGCGCGCCGCCGGTAGCGCCGACTACCGACCCTTTGAACCAGAAGGAATAGACGAAACCCGCGGCCTTCGGTGCTTTGATCTGGGTGAGGAGTCTCTTCTGATCAAAGGGCTCATAGGGTATCGTTAGATCGACCTCTTTCATGCCGCGAAGCGAGATCATCATGCCATCCGCCATCGTATAGGATTGGCCGCCCTCAGCCCAGCGTTGGCTGAAAACCTTCTGAAGCACCGGATTGCCCGCACCCCGGCGGGCAGAGAGCTTGTTCATGCGCTTGGCAGCGGCGGCATCGGAGACAAGACCCTTGTCCTCGAGCATGAAGCTGACCCATTCGATCGTAAAATTGTGGCATGCGCCGAGTGACGATGCCTTTGAATGCTCGCCGAGCGGCTGCATCACGCCGACCTGTGAAAATGCTGCAATCAATTTGTCTCGCATTGAAGCCCCCGACAAATGAAGATCGCCCCGGAAACCGTGATTGGACTGACGATCAGCGGCGAACTTCCACCTTCGCGCAGCAATTGTAAAGCCGGCTTCCCATGCCTTTCGGACAATCCTTAAGGCGCAGGAAATGACCGCCTGTCCGCCCTGCGGTCTGCCGGGCGAGAGACCTGCCGGTGCGGATGTCCGGCAGCTTTGCCGATCGGATGTTCAGTGGGTTTCGGCGACTTCCGTCGGGTCGTCCCCGCGGCCGAGCAGATCGTCGATGCGCTTGCGTTCGGTCTCGAACTGGGCGAGCGCCTTGCCTTCCAGCGACTTGCCGCCGGGCAGGCGGATTTTCAGCGCATCCACCTTGTTGCCGTTGACGATCAGCTCGTAGTGCAGGTGCGGGCCGGTTGAAAGACCGGTCGTGCCGACGAAGCCGATCACCTGACCCTGACGCACCTTGACGCCCGGCTTGATACCCTTGGCGATGGCGCTCTGGTGGTTGTAGGAGGAGACATAGCCATTGGCGTGGCGGATCAGCGTCTGGTTGCCGTAGCCGCCGGAATCCCAGCCGGCCTTTTCGACGACGCCGTTGCCCGCCGCGATGATCGGTGTGCCGCGCGGCGCCGCCCAGTCGACCCCCGTATGCATGCGCGAAAAACCGAGGATCGGATGGCGGCGCATGCCGAAGCCGGAGCGGAAGGTGCCGTTGGGGACCGGGTTGCGCAGCAGGAACTGGCGAATGCTCTTGCCGTCCTCGTCGTAATAATCGACGGATTCGTCTTCCGCGTTCTGGAAGCGATAGACCCGGGTTTCCGTGTCGCCGAACTTGGCATCGAGGAAGAGGATTTCGGACCCTTCCGTCGCCGTGCCCGTCTCGTCGGTCACCGAGAAAAAGGCTTCCAGCGAGTCCGTCGGGCGAAGCTGCGCCTGGAAATCCACCGTGCTTGCGAGAACACGAATGACTTCCGCCGTCATATCCTGTCCCATGCCGTAAGAGAGCGCAGCGCGGTAGATGCCGTCATAGACGCGCGGCAGGTCGCGGCCGGCGATGATGGTCGGCCGGCCATCGTCGTCGAAGGCCGTGGCGACGGCATCGAGCACCGGCGGCTCGGCGCCGCTGACGAAGCGACCCTTGTCGTCGAGTGCGGCGGTCACGACATGGCGGCCGCGCGAATAGACGCTGGCGCGCACGATGCTCGCTTCCTTGCCCTGCTGCGAAATGCAGATGCGCAGCACGTCGCCCTCAGCGAGTTGCCTGGTGCCGAGCTGGCCCTCGAGATAGGCGGAGAGATCTTCGGCCTGCGCCTTGGTGTAGCCCGCAGCCGTCATGATCTCGTCGATATCGGCCGCACGGCGTACCGGGATGACGTCATCGGCATATTCGGTATCGTCCGGCGTCGCCGTGTCGAAGTTCGAAACGCTCATGTTCTCCTCGACCACGCGGGCCGTCAGGCCCTGCAACAGGTCGAGATCCGAACCTTCCGAAGCGAAGCGCTGCGGATCGACATAATAGAGCGAGGCGACCTGCGTGCTGCCATCCGTTAGGACGGAACCGTTGGTGCGCACGTTCTCCTCGACTTCCTCGATCGACATCTGGTCGGCATAGTCGAGGGCCGAGCCGCCGGTCGGAAAAGCGTCGGTCTGCAGCGCCACCTCGGATTCGACGTCAGAACCATAGATCGTGCCCATGCGCGAGGCGGGCGCTGCGTCCTTGCCGTTGGTGGAGAAAATCGCCAGCGGATCGAAGCGCGGATAGTCCTCGCTCGTCGCATGGTTGGCGGCGAGCGCCATCTTCACATGCGCGAAGGGTTGCCGGCGCACCACTTCCTTCTGGCCGTCATGGATCATGGTGGAGATTTCCATGATCTTCTTGTCTGCGGGCTTGGTGACGATGGCGGGCTCCAGCACGCGTTCGCCGCGCTTGGCCGTCTCGCCGGTCTTGTTCGTCTGGTTGGCAACGCCGAGCGCCGCATAGGCTTCGGCCGGGATGGCGAGCTGCTGGCGGCCGTCGAGCGCGGCGAAGAGGGCCACGCCCATAAGAATGGAAGAGGTGATGCCGGTAAGAAAGGTACCCGAAAGCCAGCGCAGCGAAATCTCGCGACGGTCGGGCGCCTTGCGCCCGTCGGCGAGGATCGGCGGTTCATTGCCGAGGGATCGGATCATGTTCCGGTCGGTGGTCATGCCGATTGCACTTCGCCTTTTGTCGTTTCAGCGCGGGAAGATGCACGCAGGCGGGCCCGCGAGTCAAATCATGCTGCTTCTATGCTCTCTCTAAGAGGTGCCGATTGTGATAATCTGAGGGCAATCGGGCCTGTTTGCGATGTTTGCACTGCGAAATGCCCGGAAACCAGGGTGTGCAGCGCGGCAAATGAAAGGCAAACGCATTTTTTCGAAGATTTCTTCAAAAAAGTGTCACATCGCTGTTGACGCCAGAAAATGATGGGCCTATAACCCGGCCATCGAACGAGAGCGGCGGCGCTTCTGGCGGCCGACGAACTCGCTCT
>NZ_JALIQS010000013.1 GCF_024704725.1 Shinella sp. CPCC 101442
CGGCCTGATCTCCACGGCGGAAGCGCCATTCGGCGGTGTGAAACTCTCCGGCCTCGGCCGCGAGGGCTCGCGCTATGGCATCGAGGAGTTCACCGAGATCAAATATGTCTGCCTTGGTGGCATTGCCTGAAGGAAGAGAAGATGAGCCATCCCCGATTTGCCAGCTTCACCACGGGCAAGCGCCACGCCTATGGCCTGATCACCGAGACCGGCGTGATCGACCTTTCGGCCCGCTTCGGCACCCGTTACCCGACCCTTCGGGAGGTCGTCGAGGCCAATGCCTTCGATGAACTTCTCGAGGCCGTCGAAGGCCACCAGCCGGATTTCCCGCTCTCCGAGATCACCTACGAAATCCCGATCCCGGCGCCGGAAAAGATCATCTGCGTCGGCGTGAATTTTCCTGACCGCAACGAGGAATACAAGGACGGTCAGGTGGCACCCGCCAATCCGTCCCTCTTCATCCGCTTCCCGCGCTCCTTCACCGGCCACGACCGGCCGCTGATCCGCCCGCCGGAAAGCCCGCAGCTCGATTACGAGGGCGAAGTCACCATCGTCATCGGCAAGGGCGGCCGGCGCATTGCCGAGGCGGATGCGCTCGATCACATCGCGGCACTCACCCTCTGCAACGAGGGCACGATCCGCGATTGGGTGCGGCATGCGAAATTCAACGTCACCCAGGGCAAGAATTTCGACGCCACCGGCTCCATCGGCCCCTGGCTGGTGCCCTACCGGGACGAAAGCCAGCTTGCCGACATCAAGCTCGAAACCCGTGTCAACGGCGAGGTGCGCCAGCAGGATCGCACCAGCCGGATGATCTTCTCCTTCCGCAAGATCATCAACTACATCTCCACCTTCACGACGCTGGTGCCGGGCGACGTCATCGTCTGCGGCACGCCGACGGGTGCGGGCGCGCGCTTCGACCCGCCGATCTGGCTGAAGCCGGGCGACGTGGTAGAAGTGGAGGCCGAGGGCATCGGCCTTTTGCGCAACACCATCGCCGACGAGGTTTTCTGACCATGATGACGCAAGACGAGATCCGCGCCGCCGCGCAAAGCCTCGACGAGGCCGAGCGGACGCGCGTCCAGACGGGCCTGCTCTCGCTGAAACACCCCGGCATCACCATGGATGATGCCTATGCGATCCAGGGAGCCTGGGTGAAGAAGAAGATCGCCGATGGCCGCAAGGTCATCGGCTGGAAGATCGGCCTCACCTCCAAGGCCATGCAATATGCTTTGAACATCGACATTCCCGATTCCGGCGTGCTGTTCGACGACATGGTCTTCGAGGACGGCGCCACCGTACCGGCCGACCGCTTCATCCAGCCGCGCGTCGAGGCGGAAATCGCCTTCGTGATGAAGGCGCCGCTGAAAGGCCCCGGCATCACCGTCTTCGACGTGCTGAACGCCACCGACTACGTGACGCCGGCGCTCGAAATCCTCGACACGCGCATCCTGCGCGTCGACCCCGAGACGAAAAAGGCGCGCACCATCTGCGACACGATCTCCGACAATGCCGCCAATGCCGGCATCGTCACGGGCGGCCGCGCGGTGCGTCCCGACCAGATCGACATGCGCTGGATGGGCGCCATCGTCAGCCGCAATGCGGAGGTCGAGGAAACCGGCCTTGGCGCCGGCGTGCTCAACCAGCCCGCCCGCGGCGTCGCCTGGCTCGCCAACCGTCTCGCGCAGTACGGCGACGGCATCGAGGCCGGGCAGATCGTGCTCGCCGGCTCGTTCATCCGCCCCGTCGAGGCCCGCCATGGCGACACCATATCAGGCGATTTCGGCCCCTATGGCACGGTCAGCCTGTTCTTCGCGTAGGAGGTTTTCGATGCCCGCCCCGAAAAACCGTTTCAAGCAGGCGCTGAAAGAAGGTCGGTCGCAGATCGGCCTCTGGCAGGCGCTTGCCAATCCCTACACGGTGGAAATCTGCGCCGAGGCCGGCTACGACTGGCTGCTGCTCGACGCCGAACACGCGCCGAACGACGTGCCACTGCTCGTCTCGCAACTCCAGGCGATGAAGGGCTCCTCGAGCCATGCCATCATCCGCCCGCCGATCGGTGAAACCTGGATCGTCAAGCAGCTGCTCGATATCGGCGCGCAGACGCTGCTGATCCCGATGGTGGACAGCAAGGCGATGGCTGAGGCGATGGTGAAGGCCGTGCGCTACCCGCCGCACGGTGTGCGTGGCGTGGGCGCGGCGCTCGCCCGCGCCTCGGCCTTCAACCGCACGGTGGATTACCTCCAGACGGCCAATGACGAGGTCTGCCTGCTGCTGCAGGTCGAAAGCCGCGCCGGCCTCGAAGCGCTCGACGATATCGCCGGCACCGACGGTGTCGATGGCGTCTTCATCGGCCCGGCCGACCTCGCCGCCGACATGGGTTTCCTCGGAAAGCCCGGCGCACCCGAGGTGCAGGCCGAGGTGGAGAAGGCGCTGAAAAAGATCCAGTCGCATGGCAAGGCGGCCGGTATCCTGATCGGCGATCTTGGCCTCGCCAAACGCTATCTCGAACTCGGCGCCACCTTCGTCGGCATCGGCAATGACGTGACGCTGCTCGCCAATGCCACGACGAAACTGCTGAAAGACTTCAAGGCCACCGAGCCGGCCGAGGCGCCATCAGGCGCAAAGGTCTACTGAGCCAGAGGCGGCCCCAGCGGGCCGCCTTTTTCTTTGCAAGGGCCGCACTCCCGGCGGCGACCGGGTGCAGCCCTGGACAAAAGAATGTGCAGAACCGGACGCGACGACCTCGCACCATCACTGCATGATCGATCCGGAAAAGGGAGGAAACCATGCGTTTTGACAACAAGGTTGCCATCGTCACCGGCGGCGGCACGGGTATCGGCGCCGCCGTCGCGCGACGCATCGCCGCCGAGGGCGGCAAGGTGGCGCTGGTCGGGCGGCGGCTGGAGCCGCTGCAGGCCGTCGCCGAGGAGATCGGCGCGGCCGTCTTCGCCGCGGATGCGGCCGACACCGCCAGCATGAAGGCTGCCGTCACGGCGACGGCCGAAAAATTCGGCGGCATCGACATCCTGATCGCCAATGCTGGCGGCCACGGCGTCGGCCCAACGGTCTCGATGAGCGACGAGACCTGGGAGCTCGCCGTCCGCCTCAACCTCAACACCGCCTTCGTTTCGGCGCGCGAGAGCCTGCCGCATCTCATCCGATCCAAGGGCAACATCGTCGTGCTCTCCTCCATCGCCGGCCTCTTCGCCGGGCCGGATGCCGTGGGCTACGTCACGATGAAACACGGCTGCATCGGGCTGGCGAAATCGCTCGCCCGCGACTATGGCCGCCTCGGCGTGCGCACCAACACGGTCTGCCCCGGCTGGGTGACGACGGCGATGGCCGACGAGCAGATGGAAATGCTGGTCGAGAAGCACAAGCTCGCCTCGATTGCCGAGGCCTATGCGCTCGTCACCAGGGACGTGCCGCTCGGCCGCCCGGCAAGCGCCGAAGACGTCGCCAATGCCGTCTGCTTCCTCGCCTCCGGCGAGGCCGCGATGATCAGCGGCGCGATCCTGACGGTCGACGGCGGCGCCGGCACCGTCGATCTGCCGACCCTTGCTTTTGTGGAATAGGAGGAAACCGACATGGCTCAGCAAAACCCCAAGGACTGGAAGACCTACGACCAGTTCGCCTATGGCATCGACACCAACCGCCTGCCTTTGACCGAGGCATTGGCCGGCACGAAACACACCGTCCATTTCGATGACGGCCGCGAACTCTCGCTCGATTTCACCAAGGACAAGGTGACCTGGAAGGATGCATCCGGTTCGGGCACCGATTCGGTCGAGGTGGTCGAAGTTGCGCCCGACACCTATTTCGTCGAGATCGCCTTCACTGACAAGCCGCTCGAGGCCGAGACGGTCATCCTCAACCTCGCCTCCCGCCGCGCGCTGTCGATCCTTTCGGTCGTACGCTCCAAGGAGGAGACGGTGGGCGAACCGCAGGTCGGCCAGATTTTCCGGCCGGGCGTGATTGCCGGCGGGGAAGCGAGCGGCATGGTGCCGGAGGAAACGCGGGACCTGATCGGCCTGCGCGCCCATTTCACCTACAGCCCCAACCATGTCTACGAGCACACCTACCTGTCCTCCAAGCGTTATGCCTGGCAGTGCCTGGTCGGCGTGCAGCGCGGGCATGGCGACGTGGATCTCGCCACCACCTACAAATTCGCCGAGGCGCAATACATCTTCACCTTCCGCGAATTCAAGATCCCGGTCGCCTCGACCTTCTTCTACAACTTCACCGACATGCGCTCGACCGGCAAATTCCTCGGCATCAATGGCCAGGGCGCGATCCAGAACAGCAATGCCGGCGCCTTCATCCGCAAGGCCTCCGAGACCTTCTACCAGCCCGGCGAGGCACCCGTCTGATGCGCACCGCCTACGAAATCGTCAAAGCCCATTACGACGCCAACGGCCGCCGCGACATGGCCGGCATGCTCGCTGACATCGCCGAGGATTGCCGCTGGACGGAGATGGATGGCTTTCCCTGCGCCGGCACCTATGTCGGCCCCGACGCCATCGTGCAAAACGTTTTTGCGGCGCTCGGTGCGGCCTGGGACGACTACACCTTCACGCTGGAACGCCTTCTCGATGCCGGCAACGACGTGGTCGCCGTCGGCAGCTACACGGCCCGTTTCAAGGCGACCGGCAAGGCGATGAATGTGCGCGTCGTGCATGTCTGGGGCGTGGCGGACGACAAGATCCGCCGCTTCGAGCAGTTCACCGACACGCTGCGCGTCGCCGAGGCGATGCAGGCCTGAGGCACCGACTGAGGCGGCGGATCACTCCGCCGCCTCTCGCCACCGCGACGGCGTCCGATCGTAACGCTGGCGAAAGAGGCGCGAAAAATGCGCGCTGGAGGAAAAGCCGAATTCGAAGGCGACTTCGGCGATGGAACCGGGGCGGACCGGACGGTTGCGCAAGGCCTCGGCCGCCGTCTGAAGACGCTGCTCCCAGATGAAATCAGCCGGTGTGAGGCCCTGCGCCTCGAAAGCCCGATAGACATAGCGCACGGAACAGCCCATGCGCCGCGCAATATCCGACGCGTCGAGATCGGTTCGCTGGATATTATCCGCCACATAGGCCTTGATACGGTCGAACAGCAAGGCCAGCGGCGGCGCATCGGCTTGATGGTCGGCCAGCAAGCAGTCGGTGATGATGGTGCGCGTCAGGTCCGCCATCGCCCGGCCGAGACTTTCGCGGCCGGCAGCATCGAGCCGGTCCATTTCCACCACGGCCCCCTGCATCATCGAGAGCAGGATGTTTTGCAGCCCGCCGGGCGCAAGCGATGCCGCCATCGGCCGGCGCAGGCGTCCGAGCACGGCGCGCGGCAATGTCTCACGCGGCACCTGCAACATCAGCACCTCGACGGGCATGGGGTTTTCGAGCCGGTAGCTATAGGCGGGATCGTAGATCACCAGCGCCTGCGAATTGACGGTCAGATCGCAGCCGCCCTGGTGGAAAATCGAGCGACCGTGCGGCTGGATGATCAGCTTGATCATATCCGGCCGGTTGCCATCGGACAGCACGCGGCGGCCATCGACCAGATGCGCCTCCGCATTCAGCCGCGTCAGCCGGCACTGGCCGAGTTTTGCCGAAACGATGCGGCTCGCCCGCTCCCGTCCCTCGGAAAAATGCAACCGCACGGAGCCGAACAGCCGGCGGGCGACGAAGCGGACATCCATGCCGGTTGCGGCTTCGAGCGGCGAGAGCGTGCCCATGGCTCACACCGCCAGATAGGCGCCGTGCAGGATATCCGGCTGCTGGCGCAGGGTTTGCGAGGAACCATCGAAGACGATGCGACCGCGCTCCATCACCAGCGCATGGCTGGCAAGGCCCAGCGCCAGATTGGCAAATTGCTCGATCAGCAGCACGCCGATGCCGTCTTCGGCAGCAAGGGTGAGCGCCTCCGCCAGCCGCTTGACGATGGTAGGGGCAAGGCCGAGCGAGAGTTCATCGACGATCATGAAGCGCGGTTTTGCCAGAAAGGCCTGCGCCATCGCCACCATCTGCTTCTGGCCACCCGAGAGATCGCCGGCAAGCTGATGACGGCGGGTTTCGAGTTCAGGGAAGATAGCGAAGGCCCGCGCCAGCCCGTCGCGCCGCGCCAACGCGCTACGCTCCAGCACGGAGACCAGCAGATTGTCCTCGACACTCATCTGGCCGAGCACGCGGTGCCCTTCCGGCACCATGGCCACGCCCCGGCGGCGCACCGCATCGGGCGAAAGCCCCGTCAGCTTGAGGTCACCGAGCGAGACGGTGCCCGACATCGTGGGAATGGCACCGGAGAGCGCCATGACAGTACTGGATTTGCCGGCGCCATTGGCGCCGAGCAGGGTGCTGATCGTGCCGGCCTCAAGCGAAAAGGAGATGCCGTGCAGCACCCTTTTGCCGCCGCGTTCGACGACGAGATTGTCGACGGAAATGATGTCCGTGCTCATCACAGTTCCCCCAGATAGGCGCGGCGGACGGCGGGGTCGGCGAGGACCGTTTCCGTATTGCCGAGTGCCAGGCGCTTGCCGTAGTCGAGCACCAGCGTTTCCGCGCACATGGCGCGGATGAGCTCCACGTCGTGATCAATCACAACGACCTGCGCGCCAAAAGCATCGGGAATGGCGAGCACCAGGTCGCGCAGCCGCGCCCCCTCCTCGTCCGTCAGGCCGGCGGCCGGTTCATCAAGAAGGATGAGACGCGGCGTGCCGATCAGGCATTTGCCGAGTTCCACCAGCCGTCGCTCGAACAGGTTCAGCCGCGCCCCGAGCCGGTGGGCGACGCTGCCAAGACCGACGAACTCCAGCGCCCGGTCCGTCGTGCGGCTGCGTTCACCGACGGACGCCACATTGTCGGCGAGGGCGGCGAGATTGTCGCGGGTAGTCAGGTCTTCCACCACCTGTTCCGTCTGGAACGAGCGGCGCAAGCCCGCCCGCACCCTTTGCAGCGGTGACAGCGCCAGCAGCGACCGACCATCCAGCTTGATGGCGCCCTCGACGGGCCGCACGAAGCCGGAGAGCACGTTGAGCAGCGTTGTCTTGCCGGCGCCGTTCGGGCCGATGAGCCCGGAGACGGGCGCGCTCAGCATGGCGGTCAGCTGGTCGATCGGCTTGATGCCACCGAAACGGACCGACAGCGTTTCGATTTCGATCATCGCTCGCCTCCCTTGGTGAAGCGTGCAAGAAGGTTGGCGATCTTGCCGGCGATGCCGGTCGGGGCCGTTGCCAGCGCATGGAACAGCGCAACACCGAAAATGCCGATCGTCACGTAACCGTCGATGCCGAGATCGGTGAGCAATGCCGGCAACGCGCGCAGCAGCAGGCCCGCGATGACGGCGCCGTACCAGTGGAACGCGCCGCCGACCGTCGCCAACGCGAAAAGGTTGAGGCTCTCGAAGGCCGAAAAGGCGCGGCCCTCGAGTTGGCCGACATTGCCGGCGAGAAGCCCGCCGGCGATGCCCGCGAGAAAACCCGAAAGCGCAAAGGCCCAAGCCTTGTAGGCGAGCACATTGACGCCGGAGGCGATCGCCACCGTCTCGCCCTTGCGGATCAGCGCCCAGGCGCGGCCCGGCCGGGTGATCTTGTGGGCCTGCACCAGGATCAGCCCGAGCGTGGCGATGAACGCGCAATAGAGGAAATACGGGATCGCCTCGGTCGCTAGCGCCGGGCGGGCGAGCATGGACCGGCCCACTCCATCCGCACGGCCGAGGAAACCGGGGCCGCCATCGGGAAAACCCCAGGCGGAAATGACGATCTGGAAGGCGCCCGCCAGCATCAGCGTCACCAGCGCGAGATAGAGGCCGCGCAGCCGCAATGCCGGAACGCCGAAGAGCAGGCCGATCAGGGCGGCGACCACGCCGCCGGCCAACAGACTGACCTCGAAGGGTGGCTGGAAACCGTGGCCTATGCGCAGCGTCACCCAGCCGCCGACGCCGACCAGCGCGAACTGGCAGAGCGAGACGAGGCCGAGCTGGCCATAGAGCACGGCGACACCGGCGACGGAGAGCGACAGCGCCATCGCCGAGGTGAGGGCCGAGAGCCAGAAGGCATTGGCGAGGAGGGCGATCGCGGTGGAGAACACCGCCATGGCGAACGCGATGGCAAAAAGCGGGCGCTGCTTGCGGACGACGGTCTCGGCCGCAAGCGGCACCGCGGCGGGGAGAAGGGTTCCTTGCGTGTTCATCGATCCCTCATCGCGGCTCGGGACATGCTGCCGAGGATCGTGACCGCAATCAACGCGATGACGAAGGGCGCGGCGGCGCGGTAGGGCGAGATCAGCGTGATCGGCGTCAGGACCGCCTCGGCAAGGCCGATACCGACGCCGGCAATGGCTGTAATGTAGAGCGAGCGCAGCTGCCCGAGGATCGCCGCGGCGATGGCCGGAATGACGACGAAGGTCAGGAACGTGCCCTGCAGGCGCACGAGATCGGCCAGCAGCAGGCCGGCAAGACCGGAAAACAGGCCGGTAATGACCCAGGCCGCGGTTTCGGTGTGCAGCACGCGCACGCCGAGGATGGCGGACAGGTCACGGTCATTGGCGAGCGCGCGCATGTCGAGGCCGAGACGCGTGCGGTTCAAAAGCAGCGTGATGGCCGCCACCATGGCGAGCGACAGAACGAGCGCGATCAGCCGGGTGAAGGTGAGCCGGACGCCGAAGACGGTGAGATACATCTGGTCGGTCGGAAACTGCAGGCGGCGCGGCAGCTCGCCCCAGATGACGCCCATGGCAGCGATCAGCACAAGGGCCGGCGCCAGTGTGCCGACGGCGCGCACGACGATATCGCGGTGCGAGAGCAGTGGCGCAAACAGCCGCCCGTAGAGGAAGCTCACCGCGGTGGAGGTGGCGACGCCGACGAGGATGGCGAGCGCCAACGGCCAGTCCCATTGCAGGGTCTGCCAGGCGACATGGGCGCCGAGCGCACCGAAGGCGCCGAAAGCGAAATTCAACACGCCGGTCGATCGGTAGAGGATGACGAGACCGACGCCTGACAGGGCATAGACCGCGCCGATCCCGAGGCCGGAAATCAGAAATGGCAGGAGAGACATGGCCCCCTCGAACGTTCGGGAAAGGGGACCCTGCGAAACGCGATGTCCGCAGGGCCGGGTCGATCACTTCAGGCTGGCTTCGAAGGCGCGCACGTCCTTCAGCTCCGGATCGGGCGACGGCGCGCAATCGGAGACGACCTTCCACTTGCCGCCTTCGCTGACGGCCATGCGGGTCGTCGAGTTGGCATTGTGGCGCGGCTGGCCCTCACCGAAATACCAGGGAGCGCAGAAGATATCGCTCTTGAAATCCTTCACCTGGCGCACGGCCGCCGAGACGCTTTCGCGGCTGATGCCGGCGCTGTCGAGGCTCATCAGCGCCTTCTCGGCGATGCGCGCGGCGAGGTATCCGGCCTGGGCGAAGGTGTCGCGCGGGTCGGAGGCCTGGCCGTATTCTTCCATCACGGCGAGCCAGTTGGCATTGTCGGGCGTCTGGGATTCCAGGTCGTTGAATTCCATGTTGACGTAGAATTTGCCGTCCCAGCCGGCACCGATGGTTTCCGGTACGGAGAGATCATAGGCCGATGCGGCGGAAAGGAAGGTGATCTGTTCGTTCAGCCCCTGCTCTTCGGCAGCCACCAGCAGCGGCACGGCGACGCCCTTCGACATGCCGAGCACGATGACATCAGGCTTGCTGGCGGCGGCCTGCAGCATGATCGAGGTCGCATCCGCACTGCCGGGATCCATCAGGATCGTTTCGGCGGCAAAACCCTTTTCCTTGGCAAGCAGCATCACGCCGTCGCAGGACCAGGTGCCGACATTGGGAATGTTCGGGCCAATGCAGACCACCGACTTGGCAGCAAGCTTGTCGAGCGCATAGCCCATGGCGCCGAGCATGGAGACGCGCGGGCCGGCATTGGTCGGCGCATAGTTTTCCGCAAAGAAGCACTCGCGCGGCACGCCGACGCCAGCCACGACATAGATGCCGCTCTTCTTGTAGTAATCGGCGTTGGCCCCGCATTCGACATAGCTGGAGTTGCCGACCATCAGCACGGCCTTCTCGTCATCGACGAGCTTTGCCGCAAGCTGGGCCGCTTTTTCCGGGTCCCACTGATCATCCTCGACAAGATACGTCACCGGACGGCCCTTGATGCCGCCATTGGCATTGAGGCAGTCGAAATAGGCCTTTGCCGCCTTGGTCGAATTCGAGAAATCGTCCGGACCGGTCTTGCCGGTGATGGCGCCGATGACGATCGGCTCGCCGGTTGCGGCAGCACCGGTGTTTTCGCCGCAGGATGCGGCCGCGTATGCGCCCGCCGTGCCGGCAAGGCTGAACGCCAGGCCGACCAGCAGTCCCTTCAACAGTTTCATCATGGTTTCCTCCTCCTTGGTTTTTGATCGGCCGGCGCTCCTCCGCGCCGGCCGTTTTCAGCGCGCCGTCATGAAGGCTGCGGCGCGGGCGCCGATCATCATGCAGGGAGCATTGGTGTTGCCGGAGACGAGCGTCGGCATGACCGAGGCATCCGCGACGCGCAGCCCCTCGACGCCGCGTACCTTCAGGTCCGGCGCCACCACCGCCATCGGGTCGTCGTCGCGGCCCATGCGGGCCGTGCCGGCCGGGTGGAACACGGTTTTGCAGCTCTGGCGGATGTAGTTTTCGAGAGCCTCGGCATCGTTCTCGACGCCGGGGCGCGGCAGGACCCGCCGCTTGACGATCGCCTGCATCGACGGCGTATCGAGAATGCGGATCGCCGCCTTCACGCCACGCACCAGCGTCTCGACATCCTCACGGTCGGCGAGCGAATTGGCGTTGAAATCCACCTTTGCCGCAGGATCGGCGACCGTGATGCGGATCGAGCCGCGCGAGCGGGGACGCAGATAGCACGGGCCGATAGAGAAGCCATGGCCCGATTCCGGCTCGCGATCGACGAAGCCGATCAGGACGGGCAAGACGTGAAACTGCACGTCCGGCTGGCCGGTACCTGCGGTATCGACGAAACCACCGCATTCCACGACATTCGACGTCAGGAGACCCTGTTTCGACGTGAGGTAACGCAGCATGTGCCCGACGGCCTTCAGGCCCGTGTCGTGGCCGAGGATGGAGATCGGCTCGCGCGTCTCGGCCTGAACCGGCACTTCCAGATGGTCCTGATAGTTTTCGCCGACACCCGGCAGGTCCGACACGACGTCGATGCCGAGGGAGGAAAGATGTGCGCCATTGCCGATGCCGGAGAGCTGCAACAGGCGGGGCGTGGCGATTGCGCCCGCCGCCAGCACGATTTCGCGGTTCGCGCGATAGACCGTGCCGTCCGTGAGCGCGATGCCGACGGCCTTGCGGCCTTCGAACAGCACCCGCGCCACCTTGCTTTCGGTCAGCACGGTCACGTTCGGCCGTTTCTCCGCTTCACGGAGAAACGCCATGGCGGAACTCCAGCGCCGGCCATTCTTGGTGGTGCTCTGGTAGAAGCCGACGCCTTCCTGTTCCGCGCCGTTGAAATCGGCATTCGGCTTCAGGCCGGATTCGACTGCCGCCTTGACGAAGGCTTCAGAAAGCGGATGGCGGTGACGCGGGTTTGAAACGGTGAGCGTGCCGCCCTGCCCGTGATATTCGCCGTTGAAAACCTCGTTGTCTTCCAGTGCCTTGAAAACCGGCAGCACCTCGTCATAGGACCAGCCGCGGCAGCCCATCTGCGACCACGTATCGTAGTCGTTGCGATGGCCACGGACATAGATCATCGCATTGAGAGACGAACCGCCACCCAGCACATTGCCCTGCGGCACGATCGAGGGCCGGCCGTTCAGGCCGGGCTGCGGATCGGACGCATAGGGATGGATGTCGATCCCCTTGCCGAGCACCTTGAAAAAGGTCGCCGGGATATGGATCCAGGGATCCTTGTCGCGCCGCCCGGATTCGATGAGCAGCACCCGGTTGGCAGGGTTTTCAGACAGGCGGTTGACGACGACGCAACCGGCCGAGCCACCACCGACGACGATATAATCGTAGGTCCCGCTCATCAGCTCAGCACCGTCTGGATCGTGGTGAATTCCTTGAGGCCATCCACGCCGAACTCGACGCCGATACCTGACTGCTTGACACCGCCGAAGGGCGCGTTCGGCTGGATGGCACCATGTTTGTTGATCCAGACGGAGCCGCATTCGAGCTGCAGCGCGACCGCGCGCGCCTTGTCCGGATCACCGGACCAGACCGAACCGCCAAGGCCGGCGGGATTGTCGTTGGCGCGCCTGATCACCTCGTCGATATCGCTGTAGCGGATGATCGGCAGAACCGGACCGAACTGTTCCTCGTCCACCAGCCGCACGCCGTTGTCGACATCGGCGACGAGCGTGACCGGGTAGAAATACCCCTCGCCCTCCGGCGCTTCGCCGCCGATCAGGATGCGTCCGCCCTGCGCTTTCGCGTCCTCGACCAGCTCGCGCACCTTGTCGAACTGCATGGCGTTCTGGACGGGGCCGAGAATGTTCTTCTCGTCGAGGCCGTCGCCGACGGGAATGTTCGCCGCATAGTCGGCGAGCCGCTGGCAGACGTCGTCATAGAGGCTGTCATGCACGTAAAGCCGCTTCAGCGCCGCGCAGGTCTGGCCGTTGTTGATGAAGGCGCCCCAGAACAGACCTTCAGCAATGCGGGCCGGATCGGCATCAGGCAGCACGATGCCGGCGTCGTTGCCGCCGAGTTCCAGCGTCAGGCGCTTCAGCGTCGCGACGGCCGAAGCCATCACCTTCTTGCCGGTCTCGGTGGAGCCGGTGAAGGTCATCTTGGCGATGCCCGGATGGGCCGAGAGGGCGGCGCCAATGGCGTTTTCACCCGTCACGACATTGACGACACCCGGCGGCAGCACCTCGTTGATGATCTCGACAAGACGGATGGTGGACAGCGGCGTCAGCGGCGATGGCTTGATGACGACGGTGTTGCCGGCTCGCACGGCGGGGATGATGTGCCAGCAGGCGATCATGACCGGCCAGTTCCACGGCGTGATCGAACCCGTGACGCCGACCGGTTTGCGGTGGATTTCGACGCGACCCTCATTGTCGTCCTGCACCAGCTCGACAGGCAGGCTGAGTTCGGCGGTGTGGCGCGTCCAGGCGAGCGCGCCGCCCAGTTCGAAGCGCGAGCCGAGACCGTTCAGTGGCTTGCCCTGTTCCAGCGTCAGCAGGCGGGCAACCTCTTCAGCGTTTTCCGCGAGCTTTTCCGCGATGGAGCGGCAGGCGCTCGCGCGCAACGCGTCATCGGTCTTCGACCAGCTCTCGAAGGCAGCGGAGGCGGCCGCCACCGCGCGGTCGAGATCGACCTCGCTTGCGAGCGGCATCAGGCCGACGATCTCGCCGGTCGACGGATTGCGCACCTCTGCGTGGTGGGGCGTGGCGACGCGTTCGCCGCCGATGAGCAGCGTGTACTGCTTCAAAGTCATGTCCTCCCTTGACTGTCGGGAGGAGTATCGCCGGGTGGTGCGAAACCGTCTTGGGGAGAAGCGCGCCCCGGCTTGGACCGGAACGCAAATGCCTACCGTTCAGCGCCCTTCAAGAGGTCCGTCGGCGCGCAGTCGAACAGTTCCTTGAAAGAGCGGTTGAAGTAGGAGATGTCGTTGAACCCTGCGGAATAGGCGACCTCGGCAATCGTGCCGCCGGATTTCTGCTCCTTCAGCTGCTCGATCTTTTCCTTGGCCAGCCGCAGGCGCTTGTCGCGGATGATGGTGGTGCAGGTCACGCCCATGCCCTGGAAATCCTGCTGCAGGGTGCGGATCGAAACGCCGAGCCGTGTTGCCAGCCAGCGGGCGGAGAGATCGTTTTCCGTCAGATGCCGGTCGATCAGCATGTCGACCATCTGCAGGCGCTTGCTTGCACTGTCATGCAGCGCATGCAGCGGCTCGGTCTCACGGCTGGAATGGAAGGCCTGCCGTGTTGCCGTGAACATCAGCTGGCGAAGATGCGGCGAGGCAGAATCCGATTCCGCCGTCGTCATGATCTTGGCGATCAGCGCATGCAGCATCTGCGCCATCGGATCATAGGCGAAAAGTTTGCGCGCGACGTCGAAATGGATGCGGCTGTCGGAATACATCATCTGACGCGGCAGGTGCAGCGAGATGTGGTTCGAGAAATGCCCGCCGAAATGGAAGGTCGTGGGGCGGGTGGAATCGACGAGGATACATTCGCCGACGTCGAGCACATTCTGCCGGTCGCCATGCTCCAGCCCGCAGCTGCCCTCGATCTGCACGATCAGGAACAGGTGTTCGTTGGGGTCGCGGCGGATATCGTCCCAGCCGCGGCGGACATATTCGAGATCGTTGGAGACATGAGCGAACTCCATGCCGCAGACATCGATGCGCCGGGCGGCACCCAGCACATTGTCGCCGCGTTCCATGGTCTTCGGATTGAAATTGCCGCAGATCGAGCGCAGATCGTCCGCCCACTGGTCGTAGGAAACGCTTGCCCACGCTTCGGGCACCAGGGTCTTGTGCTGAACGAGATCCAACTTTGCCTCCCAACAAAGATTGGTCGCTCCACAATCGACATGCGGAACGGGAAGGCAAGGATGCGCCGCCCTTGCCTCCGAGTCAATGTAATTCACCTGTTAAACAAATCAGGCAGCGGCATCGCCGAGATAGAGCCGGTGCAAATGCCCCGGGTCCCGGGCAAGCGCCGCGCAGTCGCCGTCATAGACGATCTGGCCGCGACGCAGCACATAGGCGCGATTGCCGATGGCGAGCGCCAGCGCTGCGAACTGCTCCACCAGGACCACGGCCATGCCGTCATCGGCGAGCTGCCGCACCGCCCGCATCAGCCGGCTGACGATGACGGGCGCGAGGCCGGAAGACATCTCGTCGATGAGGATGACGCGCGGCCGGTTGACGATGGAGCGGGCGATGACGACCATCTGCTGTTCGCCGCCGGAAAGCATGCCGGCCTCGACGGTGCGTCGCTGGAGAAGCTCGGGAAAGAGATCGTAGGCCTCCTTGAGATCCGCATCCGGATGCAGCGCGACTTTGAGGTTTTCCTCCGTCGTCATCGCGGGGAAGACGGTTCGGCCCTGTTCGACATGGCTCAAGCCCGCCTTGGCGCGGGCGCCGGGGCGCAGCTTCACCAGCGCGGTGCCATCGAGGGTGATAAAGCCGGCACGGGCGGGGATGATGCCCGAAAGGCTCTCCAGAAAGGTCGTCTTGCCGGCGCCGTTCGAACCCAGCAGCACGCTGATCTCGCCGCCCTTCGCTTCGAGATCGACGCCGCGAATGACAGGAATGCCGGCGCGATCAACCTGCAATGCTCCGATGGAAAGGATGGTCACTCGGCGGCCTCCTCGAATTCGACGCCCATATAGGCTTTCTGCACCACCGGCATATCCAGCACCGCGGCGGTAGCGCCCGCGGCGATCACGCGTCCGAAATCGAACACCGTGATCGCCGTGCAGGCTCGCCGTACGAGATCCATGTCGTGCTCGATGAGAAGCACGGCACTTCCAAAGGTTTGCGGGATGGCGGCGATGCGCTCGCCGAGCTTCATCGCCTCGTCGTAGGAAACGCCGGCAGCCGGCTCGTCGAGCAGGATGACCGGCGCGCGCGAAGCGACCGCGCCCGCCACATCCAGCAGACGGCGCGTGCCGACATCGATGGTCGCGATCGGCGTGTCCGGCCCGGGGCATCCGAACCAGGCGAGCAGGCTTTCCAGCTCGCTCTCACTGATCGGCCCGGCCGCAAGCCGGATATATTCGCCCACACGCAGCTCCGGCGCGATGCGCGTCGTCTGCCAGGTACGGCGGATGCCAAGCTTGGACCGGGAGGTCGCGGAGATGCCTTCGAGCGGCTTGCCGTTCAGCAGGATCGACCCGTCATAGCGGAACAGGAAGCCGGCGATGGCATCGACCAGCGTCGATTTTCCGGCACCGTTCGGGCCGACGAGGCCGACGACCGCGCCGGCGGGCACGGCGAGATTGACCTTGTCGAGTGCCGTCACGGAACCGTAGCGCACGGTGAGGTCGCGCACCTCCAGCGCAATGCCGCCGGGATGGGCGGTCTTTTCCGGCAGGGTGCCGGCGGATGTCGCCGCTGCCATCACCCGCTTCGGCCCGAGCTTGCGGGCAAGCCGCGTCCAGGTCTCGGCAATCGTCTCGCCGGTCGAGAGCGCCTGCACGGCGCCGAGTGCGAAGAAGACATTGCCGACGTCCTGCGGCAGGTTGAGCCGGCGCAGCAATTCCGGGAACAGCACGATCATCATGCCGCCGGCAATGGCGCCGAGCGTGAAATGCGCGCCGGCCATGGTGGCGACGGCAAACAGCGCCAGCGACTGCATCATCGAAAAGTTTTCGGAAACCAGCGTGCCGAGATAGCCGGCGAGCAGGCCGCCGGACACACCCGAGATGAAGGCGCTGATGGCGAAGGCACTGAGTTTTGCGCGCGGGATGCTGATGCCATTGGCGGCGGCGGCACGCTCGGAATGGCGCACCGCAAGCCAGGCCGCGCCGAGCCGCGAGCGGCTGACGAACTCCAGCACCACGGCGATGATGCCATAGGTGATGAGCACGAAGGCGAAATAACCCTTGTCGCTGTCGAAGGCCTCGGGGCGCGCGACCTGGGTGAAGCTCGTCTGGCCGGGAAAGGTGATCGTGGCAAGCACCGTGTCGAAGGCCGCAGCGAAGCCGAGCGTGACGATGGCGAGGTTGATGCCGCGCAGGCGCAGCGCCGGCAGGCCGATGGCGACACCGACGGGTACGGCGGCCAGCCCCCCGATCAGCATCCAGACCGCGAGCCCGCCAGGGGCGCCGATGAGGTTGAGATACCCCGTCACCCAGGCGCCGACGCCGGCAAACGACATCTGGCAGAGCGAGATCATGCCCGTGCGACCGGTGACGAGGCCGAGGCTTTGCAGCGCGATGCCGACGATGAAGACGGCGGTGATGAGGAATACCCAGTACTTCGGCAGCACGAGGAGGATGACCGCACCGAGCACGGCGAGCGACAGGGCGGTGGTGGCCGCGGCGCGGAAACTAGCGTGCTTCATCCCAACGGGCTCCCCTTTGCGACCAGAGCAGGACCGCGAGAATGACAAGAAAGGGTACGGCGCCGCGATACTGGCTGACCGCCCCGATGGCGCTGACGCTGCCTTCCAGCAGGCCGATCATCAGGCCGCCGATCAGCGCAGCGCGAAAGCTGGAGAAGGCACCGATGAGGGCGGCGGCCAGCGCGGGTACGACGAGCAGGCTGAGCGAGGAGAAATCCGGCGAGCGCAGCGGCGCGATGATCATCAGCGCGAAGGCCGTGACCCCGCCGGTGACGGCCCACACACCGAGCGCCAGCAGGCGCACACGGATACCGATCAGCTCCGCCGCCATCGGGCGCTGCGAAAGCGCACGCAATTGCAGGCCGGTGCGGGTGCGGGCGAGAAACTGTTCCGTCAGCAGGGTAAAGGCGATGGAAAGCGCCAGCGTCGTGACGGCGGCCCAGGTCACCTCTACGCCGGCGAGGCGGAAGGCGGAACCGGGGATGATCTCCGGGAAATAGTGCGGATGCTGGCCGCCGGTGAGGCGCAGGCCGACGGCGATGATGCCGACGAGCAGTGCCGCGGTGACCGCCGCCTTGGTCGAGGCGCTGCTCCCGGCAAACCAGGTCGTCATGACGAGACCGATTGCAATACCGGCGGCGGCACCCGCGGCGATGCCAAGCAGCACGGCCGGCAACAGCGGCACGCCCAGTTCGAACAGCGCGACCATCGCGAAGGTACCGGCAGCGCCGATGGCGGCACCCGTGAAATTCACCACGGCGACGAGCCGGTAGGTGAAGATGGCACAGACGCCGAGGATGGCGTAGGCCCCGCCGGCCGACAATCCCGCAACGGCGGCAGTAAACAGTGAATCCATTCCGGAACTCCGGGTCGATGCGCGCGGCGCACCGCGCCAGCCGCCATGGTTTTCCGGCCCCATATGGGGCCGGCCAGCTTGGCATGGGGTTTGTCCCCAGGGCTTCGATCTCCCGGCAGCTACTCCGCCGCAGGCAGGACGAACCAGTCCTTGGTCTTCACCGTCCATTTGCCATCGACCAGTTGCATGATCTTGGTGGCCTGCATCGGCGAATGCGCCTTCGCATCACCGAAGGAATAGGCGTTGCCGGCAATCGGATAGGTCAGCGCCTTGCCTTCTTTCAGCGCCGCCGTCACCGCTTCGCGGGTGACTTCGCCTTCAAGACCGGAGATCGTGTCGATCATGACCTTGGCCGCCATGTAGCCGCCCTGCGAGAAAGCGGTTTTGGCAAGGCCGGCCGTTTCCATGGTCTTGGCCCAGTCGGCATTGGCGTCGGTGGCTTCCGTATAAGGTTCCCATTCGGTGCCGACATAGACCGGCTGCTTGCTGTCGGCGAGCGCCTTGGAAACGCCTTCCGTGTAGCCCGGCGCCAGGAACAGCCAGTTGATGCCCGTGATCTTCTGCGCATCCGCCGTCTTGATCCACTGCACCACACCCGGCTCGACCTGATTGGTCAGCACCGCGTCGCAACCGGCGTCGCGCGCCTTGATGAGATAGGGGGTGAGATCGCCCTGCATCGGCAGGGTCACGTCGGTCAGCGTGATCGTGTTGCCGCTGATTTTCTCCCAGCGTGCGACGGCGGCGGCATAGGCCTCCTGCGTGCCGCCGATGATGCTGAAGAACGTGCAGAGCTTTTTCGCCCCGAGATCCTTCGTGGCATAGTCGAGCACGGCCGTCGTCAGCGTATAGGGACCGACATTGACCGGCGAGACGCTCGGCGCGTTGAAGCAGAGCGGATCGACGCCGACACCCTGTACGGCGAGCACATCGTTACGGTCGTAGGTCGCGGCATTGACGGCACAGTCGAGCAGACTCGCCCCGCCGGCCAGCGCCACGACGCCCTTGTTGTCGATGAGATCGCGCGCGGCTTGAGCGGCGACCTGTGGATCGCCCTTGTCGTCGGCGATGGTGAACTCGACCTTGCAGCCATTGATGCCGCCGGCATCGTTGAGTTGCTGGAACACGGCGGCCGTCGCGCGCGGTGCGTCGGAGAAATCGACGACGCCCGTCACCGTCGAAACGGCGCCGATCTGGATCGGGCCGCTCTCGCAGGTCGGCGCAGCCGACGCCGACGAGGCGGCGGCAAGCAGGATCGCCGTGGAGGCGAGGAGAAGATTGCGGGTCTGTGTCATGCTGCTCCCTTTCTTGTTGTTGTCGATGAAGGTTTAGCGTCGATAGACGGCGCGGCCTTCGAAATAGGTGGTGAGGACCTTGGTGGCGGCGATGCGGTTGGCCTTGACGTCGAAGAGGTTCTGGTCGAGCACGATGATATCCGCCGACTTGCCGGGTTCGATGGAACCGGTTTCTTCGCCAAGCCCCATGGCGATGGCCGAATTCAGCGTGAAGATGCGAATGGCGGTGGCAAGGTCGATGGCCTGCTCCGGCCAGAGCGCCACACCCGGGAAAGCGCCCGACGGGTTCTGGCGCGTCACCATGCCCTCGATGCCGTTCAGCGGATCGGGGATCGGGATGACCGGCCAGTCCGAACCACCGGCGAGCAGCGCCCCGGTCCTGTGGAGATCGGCGATCGGCCAGAAGCGCGTGGCACGCTCTTCGCCCATCGCTTCCTTGTGCCCCTCGAGGAAGGTTGTCGGATACCAGATCATCGGGCAGAGATCGGCCACCACCTGCAGCGCAGCGAAACGCTCGATATCCTCCGGGCGGATGTAGCTCGCATGCGCGATATGGTGCAGCACCCTGGTCGGGCCATTGAAGTGGCGCACCGCCTCCACCGCATCGAGCATTTCGGTGACGGCATAGTCACCCGCACAGTGGATCTTCAGACCCATGCCCAGCTTTTCCGACTTGTCGACATATTTGACGAGGTCGGGATAGCTGACCAGGACTTCGCCGCGATAGCCGTGCGGGTGCGCCGCGTCGTCCACATAGGCGTCGTGGAAGGCACCGGTGCGCGCGCCCGGCACGCCGTCGAGGAAAATCTTCGTGTAGTTAGGGCGCACATGCCGCGTGCGGTATTCATCGCGCAGCGCCAGCAGTTCATCGCCCGAAAGGCCGAACATGAAGGACGGCTCGATCAGCGGCAACGAGGTCACGGCCCAGGCAGTCAGGTCACCCCTTTCATCGAGGCCCTTCAGCGCCTTCAGGATGGAGAGAACCGACGCGGCGTCCTGGAAGGCGGTGACGCCGTAGGAATTGACGATCTCCACGGCGCGGGCGACGGCCGCCTCGCCCATCGCCTCGGTGAAATGATCGGCGGCCACACGCTCGACGATGCCGGCGGCGGATTCGATGAGCAGGCCGGTAAGCCGGCCGGTCGCAGGATCGCGGCCGAAAGCGCCGGCCGGCGGATCGGGCTGGTTGTCGGAGATGCCCGACAGGCGCATCGCCTCGCTGTTGACCCAGCGGTTGTGCATGGTTTCGTCACGCAGCAGGACGGGATGGCCAAGACCGGCGGCATCGAGTTTTTGAAGCGCAGCCTCCGTGTTGAGCGCACTGATCATGTCCGCCCCCCACTGGTTGGCGACGATCCACTGGCCGGGCGCTGAGGCTTCGGCCTGGGCGCGCACATGGGCGCAGATGGCCTCGACGGAGGCCCCGGCGGCAATCTGCGTCTCGAAGAGATCGGCCTGGCCGCCCATCATGATGTGATTGTGGATGTCGACAAAACCGGGCATCGCCATGCGGCCGGCGAGATCGACCACCTCGGTCTTGTCGCCACGATAGGCCTCGATATCGGCGGCACTGCCGACGGCAAGGATACGGCCATCCGCAATGGCGACAGCTTCGGCCCAGGAATTGGCGGCGTCGACCGTGTAGATGCGGCCACGGGTAAGGATGAGATCTGCGCGCGGCGTCCCAGTCATGATAGCGATGTTCCCTTTCGGTTCATTATGTGAACCTTGTTTTCAATATCAGCTTGCCGCAGATAGGGGCGACTGTCAATGTACTTCACACGTTAAATATATGAATGCGGCGCGGCAGCGCGTGAACAATTCCCGCTGAAACAGAGCGTACAGCCGCCCCGCCGGGGCTTTTGCCCCGGTCGTCTACCGCTATGGTGGAGAGGTGCCCGCGATCAATTTCTCGCGAGCATGGCTGCGCTCAGAGCTGGATCCACGCCGTCTTCAGGTCGAGATATTTTTCCAGCGCATGCAGCGACTTGTCGTGACCGTTGCCGGACTGGCGCACGCCACCGAGCGGCACCGTGTTGTCGGCCCCGCCATAGGTGTTGACATGGACCACGCCCGCACGGATGCCGCGCACCATGCGATGTGCCCGCGAGAGATTGGCGGTCCAGACGGCGGAGGCGAGGCCGTAGTCGGTACCGTTGGCGATGGCGAGCGCTTCCTCTTCCGTGTCGAAGGGGATGATCGAGAGGATCGGCCCGAACACTTCCTCGCGCGCAAGCGTCATGCCCGGCGTGACGTCGAAGACCGTCGGCTCCATGTAGAAGCCGCCCGTTTCCGTAAGAATACGCTTACCGCCCGTGCGCAATTTCGCACCTTCGACCAGCGCCTGCTCGGCAAAACCGAGATCCTTGCGCAGCTGCATTTCGCTGGAGATCGCGCCGGCCTCGGTCGTCAGCAGCAGGGGATCACCGACCTTCATGGACGCCGCGATGCTGGCCACCTTCGCGGAAAATTCCCCGACGATGGAGCGTTCGACCAGGAGCCGGGAACCGGCGACGCAGACCTGGCCGGAATTGCGGAAGATGCCGTAGGCGGAGTTTTTTGCCGCCCTGTCGAGATCGGGCGCGTCGGCAAAGACGACGTTCGGCGACTTGCCGCCGAGCTCGAGATAGACGCGCTTGAGATTGGAGCGGGCCGAATATTCGAGGAGACGCCTTCCGACCGGGCCGGAACCGGTGAAGACCAGAACGTCGATATCGGGATGCAGGCCCATCGCCTCGCCGGTGACGGCGCCACGGCCGGTCACGACATTGAGCACGCCCTCCGGAAGTCCGGCTTCGGCACAAAGCTCCGCAAGACGCAGCAGCGACAGCGAGGCCACCTCCGCCGGCTTCAGCACCACGGAATTGCCGGCGGCAAGCGCCGGCGCAATCTTCCAGGCGCCGATCATCAGCGGGAAATTCCACGGCACGATGGCGCCGACCACGCCGACCGGCTCGCGGTGAACGAGACCGAGAATATCACCCGCCGTCGGCGCGATCTCGCCATAGACCTTGTCGATCGCCTCCGCATAGTAGCGGAAGCTGCCGGCGGCGCTGCCGGGTTCGGCCTTCAGCGCCATGGCGATTTCCGTGCCGTTGTCGCGCACGCCGAGCACGGCAAGTTCCAAGGCATGTTTCTCGATCAGTTCGGCGATCTTGAGGAGCACCCGCTTGCGTTCGGCCGGCGCGGCTTTCGCCCAGCGGCCCTTTTCGAACGCCGCACGCGCCGCCTTCACCGCCCTGTCGACATCGACGGTTCCGGCATCGGCGATGCTCGTCAGCCGGCGCCCGTCGATCGGCGAGACGACGTCCAGCACCGCTCCGGTGGCCGGCTCGCGCCAGTTGCCGCCGATGAACAACGCCTGCGGGGCGATGACGAGGTTACGGAGCGCTTCGATCTTTTCCTGCATGACATTCCCTCGAAAGAAGGGGCGGCGCCGGAGCGCCGCCGTGCTTTTCAGATTTAGCGGCCGACACCGAGACGCGCAAAGGCGATCGCGTCGCCGGACTTCAGACGTAGCGCGCAGAAGAGGCCGATGACGGCGGCAATCAGCACGAGGCCCGGCAGGAACACGGCAAGCGGCCCCTCGGCCCCGGCCAACGCGCCGAAGTTGGTGGCAATATAGAACACCAGTGCTGCAAGGATCAGTCCCGTCAGAACCGGCAGCACGACCGTCGCGAGCTTGCTGCCTTCAAGACCGGGGTTGCGGCCGAAGAAGGCGACGATGGAGAAGGCCGTCAGCGCCATCAGCAGAATGATCGCCAGCGTACCGACATTCGTCAGCCAGGAGAACAGTGCCAGCACAGGATCCAGTCCCGCGAAGGCGAAGAGCGCGACGACGACGACGGCGATGACCGTCTGCACGACCGAACCGGCATGCGGGCTCTGGAACACCGGATGGGTGACGCCGAGCGCCTTCGGCAGCAGGCCCTCGCGGCCGGCGACATACATGTAGCGGGCAACGCCGTTGTGAAAGGCCACGACGCCGGCAAAAAGGCTGGTGATGAAGAGGATGCCCATGATGGTGGTGATGCCATTGCCGACATAGCGGTCCGCCAGACCGAAGAGGAAGGTCGTCGGATCGGCAAGGCCCTGGATTTCCGGCACCAGCTTGTCGACACCAGCACCGTTGACCATCAACCAGGAGGTCAGCATGTAGAAGACACCGATGAGGACCACGGAGATATAGGTGGCGCGCGGCACGGTCTTTTCCGGCTCGCGGGCCTCTTCGGAATAGATGGTCGTCGCTTCGAAGCCGATGAAGGCGGCAAAGCAGAACAGAATGCCGATGGCCGGCGTTCCGCTCATGAAGGCGGACGGCGTGAAGGGCACCGCGGAGAGGCCGCTGTCACCGCCCTTGATGAAGATCGCCGCATCGATGACCAGGACCACGAGATATTCGAGCACCACGAGCACGGCGAGTACGCGGGCGGAAAAATCGACCCGGCGATAGCCGAAGACCGCGACGAGCGCGATGCAGAGATAGGTCCAGACCCACCAGGGCACGTCGATCCCGTAGCCGGCGAAGAACCCGGCGGTCGCGGCACCGAAAAGGCCGAGGACACCGATCTGCATGGCATTGTAGGCGAGAATTGCGATCAGCGCCGCCGCACCGCCGGCAAGGCCGCCGAGGCCCTGCGCGGTATAGGCGTAGAAGGCGCCGGCATTGCTGATATGGCGGGCCATCGCGACATAGCCGACGGCAAACAGCAGCAGAACGGCCGTCACGAAGGCGAAGGTCAGCGGAATGCCGGCACCGTTGCCGAGCATCATCGACAGCGGCACGCCGCCGGCAACGGCCGTCAGCGGCGCTGCGGCCGACACGACGAGAAAGGTGACGGCCCCGACACCCAGGCTGTTCTTGCGCAGTTGGTTCGCGCCGCCGGGCGACACGGTCTCATTGCTCATGATTTTGCTCCCATCCTGGCGGCTCACCCCACACGGCTGCCGCCTCCAGTGCCGTGCGCGAAGCGCCCGGCGGTTCCCACTCGAAGAATTGTCTTGCGGTTCATTATTTGAACCTTTATTTTAATATTAGACTTGCAAAAGCCTGCACCCGCGTCAAGTTAATTCTCATGTTAAGTATCTCGACAGGAACGGGAGAGGCATGAGAGGCTGTCCGGGGGGTGGCGGCATCGATCATCCGGTGCGACACGGTCCGTAACGAAACGCGCGAAAGAGAAGCATGAGCACCATCGGAAAGGCCCTCTCCCTCCTCGACGTCATCTCGCAGCTCGGCAAGGACATCGGGCTGACCGACGTCGCGCGGCTTGCCGCACTCGACAAGGCCACGGCGCGGCGTTTCCTGGTGGAACTGGAGAAACACGGTTTCGTGGAGCAGGACGAGGAGACGCGGAAATACCGGCTCGGCGCCGCCCCCGTACGATTGGCGCGCATTCGCCAGGAGCGGTTTCCCTTCGTTTCCGTCGCAGCCCCCTTCGTCAAGGCGCTAGCGGACGAGGTGGGCGAAACGGTCCATCTTTCGGAATTTACCGGCGGCCGGCTCTCCACCATCCATGTCGAAGATTCCTCGCAGGCCCATCGCGTGATCGTCGATCTCGGTACGCCGCTTCCCTTCCACGCCACGGCTTCCGGCCTCGCCTATCTCGCCTTCCTGCCGGCCGACGAGATCGAGCGGGCGCTGAAACGGCCGATGGAGCGGTTTTCCGCCGAGACGGTCACCGAACCGGAAGCCGTGCGCCTCCTCTTGAAGGAGACCGCCAAGCGCGGCTTTTCGATCAACCAGCAGGGTTTTGAAATGGGCGTGATCAGCGCCGCGGCCCCCATCCTCGCTCCAAGCGGGAAACCCGTCGGCGCCCTTGCCGTCGCTGCCCCGACCGCCCGGACGAACAAGACGCGCATGCTCGATATCGGGCAGAAGACGATGGCGGCGGCCGCCAGCATTGCGCAGAAATATTATGGCGCGAAGGCCTGAACGGCAAAGAAGCCGGCGGCCGCTTTCGAAGGATTTTTCCCAAGCGAGCCACTTTATAATACATAATATCTATCGATTTTATTTTTAACTGCGAAACTCTCCCGAAACCAACCGGAGAGTTTCGCCATGGGGATTATCGAAAAACAGCCGATCGACTACACGCAGCATCCGCGCGTCAATTCGGACGATCCGGTTCCGCCGCGCCCGCGCCCGCAGACGCCCGCCCACATCATCAAGAGCGATGAAGAGGCGATTGCTATCGCAAAGCGGCTGGCCGCCGACTTCGCGCAGGGTGCCGCCCTTCGCGACCGGGAAGGTCTGCTGCCGCTCAAGGAGATTGATACCTATTCGCAAAGCGGTCTCTGGGGCATCAACGTCCCCAAGGCCTATGGCGGCCCGGGCGTTTCCTACAAGACGCTGGCGCGGGTGATCGCCATCCTCGCCGCGGCGGACTCCTCCATCGCCCAGATCACCCAGAACCACCTCGCCATCAACGGCCATATCGATCTCGACGGCACGGAAGAGCAGAAGAAGGAGTTCTTCGGCTGGGTTCTTTCCGGCCTGCGCTTCGGCAATGCTTTTTCCGAGCTGAACAGCAAGACCGTCGGGGCCTTCGAAACGCGCGTTGCCCATGAGGGCGACGAAGCGGTCGTGAACGGCGAAAAATTCTACACGACCGGCGCGCTTCTCTCCCACATCATCCCGATCGTCGCCGTCGATGCCGACGAAAAGGGCTATCTGGTCTTCACCGACCGCGAGACGCCCGGCCTTACGGTCACCAACAACTGGTCGAGTTTCGGCCAGCGCACCACGGCCTCCGGCGCGGTGAAGATCGAGAATGTGCGCGTGCCGAAAAGCCGGCTGCTGCCCGTCGCCGCCTTCGACCGGCCGACCATCGCCGGCCCCGTCTCGCAGATCATCCAGGCCGCCATCGACGCCGGCATCGCGCGCGGCGCGATCGACGACACCATCGCCTTCATCAAGACCCAGAGCCGACCGTGGATCGACAGCGGCAAGGAGACTGCGGGCGAGGATCCCTTCACCATCGCCGCCATCGGCGACCTGAAGATCCGCCTGCATGCGGCCGAAGCCCTGCTCGACATCGCGGGCGAGGCGATCGACGTCGGCCTTAAAAATGCAACGGAGGAGACGATCAACGACGCGACCGTCAAGACCGCCGAAGCCAAGGTGCTGACGACCGAGATCGCCATCCTCGCCACGAACAAGCTGTTCGAGCTGGCCGGCACGCGCGCCACGCTCGCCAAGCACAATCTCGACCGCCACTGGCGCAATGCACGCGCGCACACGCTGCACGACCCCGTGCGCTGGAAGTTTTTCCACGTCGGCAACTTTTACCTCAACGGAATCAACGCTCCGCGCCACGCCTGGAGCTGAGCCTTCCATACGGGTGCCGGTCCAGCCGGCACCCGTCCCTCACCGGATACCCGATCATGCCGCTGCACCGCCACGTCGTCGCCAACGCCGCTCCGCCACCGGCCACCGCCCGCTACGCCCATGCCGTGGAAGCCGCAGGCCTGCTCCACGTAACCGGCCAGTTGCCGATTGATCCCGATAGCCCGGACGCGCCCCTGCCCGCATCGATCGAGGCGCAGACGGACCTTGTCTTCCTCAATCTCCGCCACATCCTCGATGCCACCGGCTACCGGCTGGAAGACACCGTCTTCGCCCGCATCTATCTCACGCATTTTTCCCGCGACTATGCCGGTCTCAACGCCGTCTATCACAGGCATTTCAGCGAGGATGCGCATCTGCCGGCGCGCACGACGGTGGGTGTTGCCGCACTCGGGCGCAATGCGCTGGTAGAGATCGACCTCGTCGTGGCGAAGCGCTGACAGAGGCGGAAGGGTGACAGGGCGGGGAACTTCTTCCATAAGGAACGGGATCCGAAGCACCGCAATAGCCGAAAGCCCGCCTTGAGCCTGGAAGACGACACGCCCGCCGATGTGCCCACGCCGCGCATGTTCTCCTGGGCGCGCAATTCGACGATCTATCGCATCGAACGGCGCATGCACACGGAAAAGCAGCTCTACGATGCCATCGCCCGAAAGGCGCGCGAGAAATTCGAGGAAATCAGCGACGCGCAGGTGAAGGCGCTCGCCGATGCCGCGGTGAAGTTCGCCTATGACAACAAGGCGCTCGACGATACGGCTTTCGCCGAAATGAGCAGCCGCTCCGGCATGCGCAGCGGCCGGTCGAAGCGCGCGGTCGTGCAGAGACTTTCGCAGAAGGGCATTGCCAAGGAAACGGCCGCCGCCGCGGTCGCCGAGATGGACGATCTCTACGCCGCCGTCGTGCTCGCCCGCAAACGCGCCTTCGGGCCGTTCCGCAAGGTCGAGCTTGACGACAAGCGCAAAGCCAAGGAATTTTCCGCCTTCGCCCGCGG
Organism: Shinella sp. CPCC 101442; assembly: GCF_024704725.1. GTDB lineage: Bacteria > Pseudomonadota > Alphaproteobacteria > Rhizobiales > Rhizobiaceae > Shinella. Next base: position 27,472 of record NZ_JALIQS010000013.1, read on the forward strand.
CGGCTTCAGCTTCGAGATCGGCCGGCAGGTCTTTTCCATGACGCTGGAAGACGCCGAGGAAATCCTGGACGCCGGCCGCCATTTCTGACGGCCGGCCCATTGGTTTCAGGCCACGCGAAAGAAGGTGGCCTTGGCCAGCGTCCCCGCTCCGTCGGTCAGCAGCGTCCCGACAAAGACCGCATCGCGAAGCCAGGCGTAGGCTCCATCGGCCACCTCGAACCGCGGCACCGTCCGTCCGCGGAAGTCGCCGTTCTCGTCCGCCTGCACGGTTCCGGCATTGATCAGCGAGATCAGGACGCCGTCATGGGTGCGAAGCGTATAGCGTGCCCAGATGTCGCTGATGCCATCCGGCCGGGTCAGGCACCAGTCGGCACCGCCCGGCAGAACCTCGCCATGGATATCCGGCCCCGTGAAGCGCCCACCCGTGATCGGGATGATTTCGCGTACGCCGCCGCCGATCTCGCCGACGACGAGAGCGGGCGCGATCTCCGCCTCGATGCGCATCACCAGTTCCAGTTTCGGCTGTTGCGTATCCATCACGATCCTCTCCCTCAAAGCCCGAGCGCAATGCCATCCTTGCGGGATTCAGAGCCGCCGATCAGCGTGCCGTTCTCCCAGTCGATGCGGATCGCCTGCGCCCCGCCGATCGGCCCTTCGGCCGGAACGAGAGAGAAGCCACGGCGCGTCAGTTCGCTCGCCGTCGCCGCCGGCAATGTGTGCTCGGCCTCGACAAGCGTGCCATCGGGCTTGGGAATGAGGCGCGGCAGGTCGATCGCCTCCTGCAGGTCCATGCCGTAGTCGAAGACCTTCGAGACGAGATGGGCATGGCCCATCGCCTGATAGTAGCCACCCATCACGCCAAACGGCATTTCCACCCGCCCGCCGCGCGTCACCATGCCCGGAATGATGGTGTGCAGCGGCCGCTTGCCCGGTGCCACGACATTGGGGTGGCCTGGCTTCAGTGAAAAACTCTGGCCGCGATTGTGCAACACCACGCCGGAACGCGGTGCGACGAGGCCGGTGCCGAAGCTGTCGAAGACCGAATTGATGAAGCTGACAGCGTTGCGGTCGCGATCGACGACGGAAATATAGACCGTATCGCGGTGCAGCGGCATGTCGAAGGCCGGCAGGTCCGTCAACGCGCGGCCGAGGTCGATCATGCCGGCCAGCCGGTCCGCAAGACCGTCCGACAACAATTCTTCGACCGGCACATGCGCCTTGTCCGGATCGGCGATCCAGGCATCGCGCGCCGCGTAGGCCAGCCGCGTCGCCTCGATCTCCAGATGCAGCCGGTCTGGCGATTGCGGATCGCCCTTGGCCTCGAAACGGCTGAGGATGTTGAGGATCAGCAACGCGATGATGCCCTGGCCGTTCGGCGGGCATTCGTGGATCGTGTGACCTCGAAAATCCGTGGTCACGGGCGTCACGTAGTCGCCGCGCGCACCGGCAAAATCCTCCAGCGTATGCAGCCCGCCGAGCGAGCGCAGATAGGAGACCATGTCTTCCGCGACCATCCCCGTATAGAACCCGTCGCGCCCCTCGGCCGCGATGCGTTTCAGCGTGGCGGCAAGCTCCGGCTGGCGATGCACCTCGCCGATTTTCGGCGCCCGGCCTTTCGGCAGGAAGATGCGCGCGGCCGTCGGGTCGGAAGCCAGAAGCTCTTCCTCCAGTTGCCAGTCGCAGTGAACGCGCGGGCTGATCGCATAGCCCTCCTCGGCAAAGCGGATGGCCGGCGCCAGAACGTCGGCAAAGGGCATGCGGCCGTGATCGGAATGCAGTCGCGTCCAGGCATCGATGGCGCCGGGAATGGTCACAGCGGACGGAGACTGGCGCGGCACTTCGGCAAGGCCACGCCCGGTGAACCAGTCGAGCGTCAGCGCGGCGGGCGTGCGGCCCGAACCGTTATAGGCGATCACCTTGTCGGAGCCGTCGGGCGCAAAAAGCACGAAGCAATCGCCGCCGATGCCCGTCGAGCCCGGCTCGACGACGCATTGCATGGCAGAAACGGCAATGGCCGCATCCATCGCATTGCCGCCAGCCTCCATGATCTGCAGAGCGCAGAGCGTCGCGGAGGGGTGCGAGGTGGCCGCCATGGCATGGCGGGACACGGCGACGGAGCGGGTCGGCCTTTCGAAATTGCGCATTCTCTTTGTTCTCCTCGGATGTTTTTTCGCTGCCGAGCGGCAGGTTTTATGGTTTGACGTCAGGGGGCCGTGGTGATGGCGAAGCCCTTGCCGAAGCGCTCGCGCACCTTGCGGGAGAAAGCCGAGACGGTGGCGTGATCGGCCGAGCTCGCCGTGACGAGCACGAATTCCACATCCTCCAGCGCCGGCAGCAAGGGAGGGGCGATCTCGCGAAGGCCTGATGGCGCCAGGCTGCGCGGCTGCACCAGCACGCCCATGCCCGCCCTTGCCGCCGCCGTCAGCCCGCTGAGGCTCTGGCAGGAACAGACGATGCGCCAGGGCAAGCCGCTGCGCTCCAGCGCTTCCATCAGCAGCGCCCGCGTCAGGCTCGGCGGCGGAAACACGATCAGCGGCAACGCGGGCTTTGCCAGCATGGCTTCCGGATCGTTCGCCAGCCACACGAGCGGCTCGCGCAGAATGGCGTCGCCGCGCTGCTCGCCGATCCGCCGTTTGGCCATGACGAGATCGAGTTCGCCACGATCCTGCATGTCGGCCAGCGTCTTGGAGAGTGCCACGGAAAGCTGGAGATCGACGGAGGGATGATCTGCGATGAAGTCTTCCAGCAGCCCCGGCAATTGCCCGCTCACGAGATCCTCGGAAATGCCGAGGCGGAAGGGGCCGCGCGGCGCCGCGGCATCGAAGCGCGCAACCGTCTGGCGCTCCAGCGCCAGAAGCTGGCGCGCATTCGGCAGCAGCGCCTCGCCGTCGCTGGTCAGCCGTACCGCATGGGTATCGCGGTCGATAAGCCGACGGCCGAGGCTGCGCTCCAGCCGCTGGAGATGCTGGCTGACCGTCGACTGGCCCAGGTTCAGCCGCTCGGCCGAAAGCGTGAAGCTTTTGGTCTGGGCCACCATGACGAAACTGCGCAGTTGGGCGAGATCGAGCATATCACGTTTCTCGATAAGCATTATCGATTGCATCGTAAAACAGGATAGCGCATTTTAGGGGCCTGTCGAGACCATCCGGACGATAACCGATGAAACGCCTCCTGCCCGATACGTTCACGCTGCTGCTTGTCGGCGCCGTGCTGCTCGCCTCGCTGCTGCCGATATCGGGCGAGCCGGCGCAATGGTTCGGCATTGCCACCAATGTGGCGATCGCGCTCCTGTTCTTCCTGCACGGCGCGCGCCTTTCCACGGATGTGGTGATCGCCGGTTTCCTGCATTGGCGCCTGCAACTCTTCATCCTCGTCACGACCTTCGTGGTCTTCCCGCTGCTCGGCCTCGGGCTCGGCCTGTTCTCGCCGTGGCTGATCGACCAGCCGATCTATCTCGGCCTGCTTTTCCTCTGCGTTCTGCCCTCCACGGTACAGTCGTCGATCGCCTTCACCTCGATAGCCGGCGGCAATGTGCCGGCCGCGATCTGCGCGGCCTCCACGTCCAACATTCTCGGGATTTTCCTGACGCCGGCGCTCGTCGCTCTGCTCTTTTCCACCGGCGGCCAGGCCGGCATATCCTTCGACATGATCTGGAAGATCATGCTGCAGCTCTTCCTGCCCTTCGTCGCCGGCCAGGTGCTGCAGCCCTTCATCGGCAACTGGATCCGCTCGAAGAAGACGCTGCTCAATCCCTTCGACCGTGGCTCCATCCTGATGGTCGTTTATCTCGCCTTCTCCGAGGCGGTGACGGAAGGCATCTGGCAGAAGCTTGCTATCGGGGACCTCGCTCTCCTCATCCTGATCGACAGCCTGCTGCTGGCCGTCGTGCTCGTCATCACCAGCGTCGGTGGCAAACTCCTCGGCTTCAACCGCGAAGATCGCATCACCGCCGTCTTCTGCGGCTCGAAGAAGAGCCTCGCCAGTGGCGTGCCCATGGCGAGCGTGATCTTCGCCGGCCAGTCGATCGGCGCCATCGTGCTGCCGCTGATGCTCTTCCACCAGATCCAGCTGATGGTCTGCGCCTGGCTCGCCCGCGTCTATGCGGAGCGCAAGAAGGGGCTCGAGGCGAGCGCCGTGCAGGCGAGCTGACGCTGTATTAGCCGATACCGGGAAGCAGCGCTTCGATCTTGCCCAGCAGACGCGGCAGATCGATGGGCTTGGTGTCGAAGTCATTGCAGCCGGCATCGCGGGCGCGGGCTTCGTCGACGCTCATGGCATGGGCGGTCAGCGCAATGATCGGCAGACCCGCATTGGCGGGATTTTCGCGAATACGGCGCGTCGCCTCGCAGCCGTCGATGCCGGGCAGGCCGATATCCATGAGGACGAGGTCGGGCGAGTCGGAGGCAGCGCGCATGACGGCCTCCTCGCCATCTATGGCGAAGATCACTGCGTAGCCCTTTCGCTCCAGGCGGCGCGAGAGCATGTCGCGGTTCATCTCGTTGTCCTCGACCAGCAGAATTTTTGGCATGACATCAGGTCCCGCTGGCGTTCGGCAAACGCGTGAAAAGCACGTCGCGCAGCGCCTGCGTCAGCTCGACATGCGCGCCGCCCTTGCCGATGATCTGCGTGGCACGCGCGCTCAAAAGCTCGCGCTCCGCATTGGAAAGGTGTTTTGCCGTGACCACGAGCACCGGTACGGCGTTCCATTCCGCCCGCTCGCGAAGCGCCGCAAGAAATTCGAAACCGTTCATCTCCGGCATTTGCAGGTCGAGCAGGATGGCAATGGGCGGCGGGTTTTCGGCAAGCCAGGCCATGCCCTGGCGGCCGTTTTCCGTCAGGGCGATATTGCGGCCAAGCCGTTCCACGGTGCGCTGCATGAGGAGGCGCGTCGCCGCATCGTCCTCGACGACAAGCACGGTGCCGTCCTCGCGGCCACCGGTGAGGCGCGCAATGAAGTCGCTGAGTTCGCCGCGATCGACCGGTTTCGCGAGCATGGCCGCTGCGCCGAGCGTAAAGCCGAGCGCCTTCTCGTTGCTGATGCTGACGATGACGACAGGTATGGCCGACAGGTTGGGATCGGATTTCAGCGCGACCAGCACCGACCAGCCGTCCATCTGCGGCATGAGGATATCGAGCGTGATGGCGGCGGGGCGATGCTTGCGCGCCATCTCCAGCGCCTGCTCGCCACCGCCTGCATAAAGTACGCGATAACCCTCGCGTTTCAGATGCGAGCCGATGATGTTCATCGAGGCCTCGTCGTCGTCGACGACGAGCACGGAGGTCCGATCGACCTGATCCGCTTTTGCCGGCGCGGCGCCCTCCTCCGTCGTCCCGGCGGGCGCGGCAACTTCATCCGGATCAGGCAGCGTGAAGATGAAGCGCGAGCCCTCGCCCGGCCGGCTTTCCACGGTAAGGTCGCCGCCGAGCATCAGCGCAAAGCTGCGACTGATGGCAAGGCCAAGGCCCGTGCCGCCGAATTTGCGGGAGGTCGAGCTGTCGGCCTGCGAGAAGGCCTGGAAAAGCCGGCCGAGCTGTTCCTCGTTCATGCCGATGCCGGTATCCGCGACGGTTAGAACCAGCCGCCTTTCGACGCCAGTACCCTGCCGCGCAACGGCGAGCGTGACCGTTCCCTTGTCGGTGAACTTGCAGGCATTGGAGAGGAGGTTGAGCAGCGCCTGCTTGACCTTGGTGACGTCGGTCTCGATCGAGCCGATATCCTCGGGGCACTCCACCACGAAACTGTTGCCGTTCTTGGCGGCAAGCGGCCGGATCAGCGCCGCGACGTCGCTCACCAGCGCGGAGATGCCGAAACGCTCCCTGTAGACCTCCATGCGGCCGGCCTCGATCTTCGAGAGGTCGAGAATGCCGTTGATAAGGCCGAGCAGGTGGTTGCCGGCGCTCTCGATCTTCTTGAGGTCAGGCAGGAAGTCGCCCTGGCCGGTGTCTTCCGCATCCTCCTGCAAGATTTGCGCATAGCCGATGATGGCGTTGAGCGGCGTGCGCAGTTCGTGGCTCATATTGGCGAGGAATTCGGACTTCACCTGCGTGGCGCGCTGCGCCTCGTCGCGGGCAAGCTCCAGCTCCTCCTGCCGGCGGCGCAGTTCCGTGATATCGACATAGACGATGGTGAAGCCACCCTCGTGGGTGGGCCGCTCGCTGATCTGCATCCAGCGGCCATCCCGGAAGGGCACGACGCGGGTGGCGCTGTGGTCATGCGCGGCAAGCCGTACAGCAACCCACTCGTCGAAGGGCTGTTCGAGTGCGACGATCTCGCGTCCGCCCGCCTCGATGACATCGCGGAACATCGACGTGCCGGGCACGAAGGTCTCGTGGATCGGATGCATATCGCGAAAGCGCTGGTTGGTGATAATCAATCGCTCATCCGGGCCATAGAGCGCAAAGCCCTCCGCGATGCTCTCGATGGCGTCCCCCATCGTCTTGCGCTGGTTTTCCGCTTCGCGCGTCAGGCGCTCCCGCTCCCGCTGGCCCTCTTTCAGCAGTTGCAGCGCCTCGCTCACCCGGCCAAGCTCATCCGCGCCGGCCGGCGGCACGACGACATTCGTATCGCCCTTCGTCAGCCCCCGCACGGCCGTGACGATCTCCCCGAGCGGCTTCAGGATGGATCCGAGGATGACGACCGTCAGGACCGTACCGATGATGACGGCGGCAATCGACAGCAGGGAGGCGACATTGGCGGCCCGCTCGAACTGCAGGAGGATGTTTGCCCGCGCTGCCGCCGCCTGCCGGCCGAGATCGGCCTGGAGCGCGGCGAGCTGGTCTTCGACGCCGATGCCGTAGCGCCGCGCCTCGGCGAAATGCGTGTTGCCAATCACGCGCTGGTCGTCCGTATAGGCCTCGACCGCCTGGTTGGCGAGATCGTCGAACCGCTCGACCTCCGCGCGGATCGCCGCGGCCTCCGTCGGGCGATGTTCGGCAAGCGTGTCGAGCCGTTCGCGAAGCCGCGTGCGCGCCTCCGCGGCGCGGGTCTCGGCAAGCGTCAGCAGACTGACCGAGAGGTCGGCCTGCCAATAGCGCAGGCTGTTGAAGTCGGCGCGCACCTCATGGGCAACGGCGATGATTTGGGCGATGCGGTTCGCCTCGTCTTCCGAGCGCAGCGCCTCGGAAAGCTCGCCGCGGGTGAAGAGGCTGCTGCCGATGGTGGCAACCAGCAACACCGCCGCAAGCAGAATGAGCCGCACGCGGATCGGCAGGCGCCGCAGCGAGAGGCCCGAACCCGGCGCAGCCGTCATTGCGGGATCAGCCCGATGCTGATGACGCCGCCGAGATCGCCCTCATGCGCGCCTTCCTTGGGATAGCCGGTGATATCCAGTTCACCGGCCGGGTCGCCGTGACAGGTAAGACAGGAGGGCGCGTAATATTCGGGCACCATGACGCGCGCCCGTCGCCGGCCGTCCTCCTCGACCGTCGCCGAATAGATCTGGCCCTTCGGCCAGTCGGCAGCCTCGAGATAGTCGCGGATCGCCGCGGCCTCGAAGGCGTCCGGCCGGGCCTTGCGGTTGCGGATCAGCACGGGCGGCGCGGTGAACTTCATGCTGGCTTCCGCACCGATACGGGCCTCGAAAGCCTCATTGACCAGGCGGGTGAAAGTGGCGGGAATGAAACCCTTGAAGCCCTTGCCCTTGGTATTGATCGTCGCCTGGTTGGCGTCCATCACCTCGACCACGGCATCCATCTGCGCCTTGAGCAACCGCCCTTCATAGGATGTCGGATCGACCGTGCGGGGATCCCGTCCCGTCGCCTTCCGGTAGTTGGCGATGGCCTCTTCCAGCACGACGGCGCCCGAAAGCCCCTTGTCGCCGATATCGGGATCGTTGATCCGCGCCTGGTTGACGGAAACGACCGCACGCGCCGATTGCAGCATCGTCGCGACGCTGCGCGCGATGGCAAGGTCGGCCGGACCGGCCTCTTCGGCAGCAACAGCACCTGCGAGCAGGGGAAAAACCAGGATTGCGGCAAAGCCGCTTTTCACGAACGGGATGATGGCCGCCTCCCTCGTCACAGACTGCAAACCGGCAGTACGATGTGGGAAACATAACGCAATTCCACTGCCCGGCAATCGACAATTCGGGCCAGGCGCATCGCGCGGCGGCACGCAAACACAATTGCGTGAACCGCCATCACAAAACATGTGTCAGAAGCGGATTTCCAACAACGAGAAGTCGTCCGGCAAAGGTCCGGCGGCGTTGAAGGAGCGGACCCATTCGTGAATATCCTGCGGGCGGCTGCCGTGCGTCTCGGCCTGCTCGGCCAGCGCATCGACGCTCAGCATCGCATCGCCGGGCCCGTTCACCTCGAAGGTGCCGTCGCTGATGACGAGCAGCCGGTCGCCGGGCGCGACATGGGTCACGCTGCTGTCATAGTCCATCTCCGACAGCGCGCCGATCGCAACGCCGCCGACGGTGATCAGCATTTCGTGGCCGGCACCGTCGGCGCGCAGCAGGATCGACGGCGGGTGACCGCCGGTGGCAAAGCGCAATTCGCCGGTGCTCTTCTGGTAGACGCCATACCAGATGGTGAAGAACATATTGTTCTGCTTTTCCATCGGGAACGTGTCGTTGAGCGCCTTCAGCACGGTCGAGGGATCGCGGAAATCGGCATTGGACAAAGCCGAGGCCCTGAGCACGTTGATGACGGTGACGGAGAGCAGGGCCGCGCCGACCCCGTGACCGCAGACATCCAGCAGGTATATGGCGAAATGGTCGTCGTCGATCCAGTGATAGCCGAACGAATCCCCGCCGAGTTCCGTCGAGGGCACGAGCAGCCAGTCGGTTGCCGGGCTGGCCGCGCGCTTGTCCGGCAGGATGGAGAAAACGTAGCGGCCGGCATCGTTCAATTCCGCGTCCAGACGCGCCTGCGTGCTCTCCAGCAGCAGGTTCTGCTCGGCCAGCTGGTCTTCCACCGCCTCGCCATGCTCGATCATCGCTTCGTAGAGCAGTTTCAGATCGTCGTACTCGGCTTGCAGTTGCGCGAAATCGATGCGTAATTGGGCGACATCGGCGGCCTCGCCGCTTTCGCTGAATCCTGAAGAAGCAAGGCTTGGGTTTGACGAATCTTTCATGATTGTATGGAAAGGTTCCGGCTGGAGTTCGAAGGGGACGGCGCAACCACCGATATCATATCGCGTAGGCCGGCCTCGCTGGCCGCCTCCGCGCTTGTGCCGGCACTTCGGACATTACATAGTCTATTCGCGAAAGATAGAGCGTGCGACAGCACGCCCGTTTGCGGGATCATAAGGCAGGGGGCCAATGGATCTGGGGGCAGCACCGATGGGAGCCGGCGACTATGCCGAGCTTCTCGAATTCGACATGGACATGGACGGCTTTGCCTCCAACTGGGCGTATTGCGACCGGGTGTCGACCTATTTCGCGCGCATGATCAGCCACAACCGCAGCGACTCGCTGCTGTATTCCAACCTGTTCTCCTCCGCGCTCAACGAATTGCTGGAAACCGTGTACCGGCTGCACGCGCCGTCGGGGCGTTTCGCCTGTTCGGTCGCCCGCAAGGGCGCAAGCGAGCGCGTCACGCTTACCGTGCCGGTCGACGCACAGACGGCTGAGTTTTATCGCAGCGCCGTGAAAGTGCTCAACGAGGGCGACGTCGCCTCCCGCTATCACAGCGCACTCTTCACCGACGGCCCGCTTCAACCCAATATCGGCCTCCTGGAACTCGCCGTCGACTATGCCGCGCGCTTTTCCATCGAGCCGACCGACGCAAACGCCATCCGCCTCATCGCGGATCTCAAGCTGGAGGAATCCGACACATGATCGCCGACACGCTTGTCCAGACCTACAAGGTTTCCTTCGACGACAACAATCAGGAATTCGCGCTTTCCGGCTCGATGCGCCCCGAACGCGGTGCCGAAATGGAGGCCTGTATCCGCCTTCTGGAAACCTCGATCGCCTCGATCAGAGGCACGTTCTACATCAATGTGAAGCGCCTGGTGCGGCTCAACAACGTCGCCTTCCATGCCCTTGCGGGCGCGCTCCTGAAGGCGGCCGACGAGCGGCCGGACGTCAAGATCTCGATCATCACCTCAAGCGTCATCGGCTGGTCGACCAAGAAATTCGGCACGTTGACCGCCAAGAACCCGCGCATCGTCGTCGAGGAATATGACAGCGAGTTCTATCCCGGCCAGTCCTTCCTGGAGGAAGGCGGCTTCGTGCCGGTGCTGCGCACGCAAACCAAGCTGACCTGGAAACATGAGCGCTCTCTCCTGCCGCGCCACGGCCTCACGCCCGGCGTGACGATGGCCGATATCTGCTGCGGCATCGGCGATTTCGCCGTTCTCGTCGCCAAGGAATTCGCCCCCTCGCGTATCGTCGCGCTCGACCATTCGAAGTCGAGCCTCGCCTATGCAAGGCAGGTCGCCAGCGAGTTCGACATCGGCGGCATCGAATATATCTATGGCGACGCCGCCGAGATGCTGCTGGAGGACGGCCAGTTCGACTTCGTCTCCTGCCGCCACGCGTTGCAGATCTTCAACAAACCGGAAATGATCGTCAACGAACTGGTGCGCATCTGCAAGCCGGGCGGCCGGGTCTATGTCTCCAACGAGAAGATTTCCCAGTGCCTCGGCGAGCCGCGCGGCCCCTCCATCCAATGGACCTACGAGCAGCTTTCCAAGCTCTTCGCGGATTTCGACATGGATCTCGAATTCGGCCCGAAGAGCTATCAGGCCCTGCAGAAGGCTGGCCTCGAGGACATCCGCATCGAAAGCTTCATGGTAACCAACCGTGACGGCGACGCGCAGGCCTTTGCCGACATGGTCATGGCCTGGGAAGAAATGTTTGCCGGCGGCATGTGCGAGAAGCGCGGCGACGATGCCGCCTTCGTCGAAAAATTCCGCCGCGGCTTCGAGGACCACATCGCCGCAGCGCTGCATCCCGGCGGCTATGCCGGATGGCCGGTCTGGGTGGCGTCAGGGCGCAAGCCCCTATGAGCGACGCTGCGGAATCCATTCCCTCGCGCTGGGGTTTCTCGCTGACCTCGTTCCGCGCGAAGTTCGTTCTGGTCGTCGGCGGCGCCGTGCTGGTGGATCTGCTTGTCGCCGGCGGCATTGCCCTGTGGAACGTCAACCGCCTCTCCACCAATGCGATGGACGAAGTCGGGCGCGGCCTTGAAAAGGCGAATATCGAATATCTCCAGAACTACATCGAGACGACGGTCGAGCGCACCGACCTGCTGCTCGAACGGTATCATTCGGAAGTGACCGGTCTTGCCGGGTCGATGCAGACCCTGATGGACAATCCCTCGCTCTACGACAAGCTCGGCGATCAGCTGCAGGGCGATGGCAAGCTGACGACCCCGCTCACCTACAACCAGGCCGGAAACTGGTGGCAGAACCAGCCGGGCGAAGCCTCCGCCGTCACCGTCTGGGGCTACCTGCTCGACGAGAACAAGCAGCCGACGCCCGAGGCCATGAAGACCGTGCGTGACAGCGCCGCCTTCAACCTTTTCGGCCCGAGTTTCCTTTCCGCCGGCCCGCCGAAGCTTCAGATGTATTACATCGGCCCGCGCGAGAACCCGATCCTGCGCTCGACGCCCTATAACGACCAGGGTTCCGTCTTCGACCAGGTCTATCCCGGGCACAACCAGACGAACTGGTGGGACTTCTATTTCCCCGGCCTCTACGAGACGTGGCAGTCCTGGCTCGCCAACCCGGCCGAGCGCCCGGTCGACAGCCCGATCACGATGCTCTCGCCCTATCTTGACGGCATCACGGGCAAGATCATCGTCAGTTTCTTCCAGCCACTGATGACCCCCGACCGCAAGGACCTCAACGGCATCGTCGGCGTGGACCTGACGCTCGACCAGCTCGCTGATATCGTCAAGAGCGTGAAGATCGCCGAGACGGGCTTCGCCTTCCTCACCATGTCGAACGGCAACGTGCTGGCCGTGACGGAACAGGGTGAGAAGACGCTCGGCGTCAAGATCAACAACGAGGCGGGCTTCGACCGCCGGCTGGCGCACAGCAGCCAGCCGGCGCTTGCAGCACTTGCCATGCCCTCCGACAAGGAGACCGTGCTCAGCACGCTGACGCTGAAGGAGAACGGCGAGGACGTGCCCTATGTCGTGCTCATGAAGCAGCTCGACGCGGAAAACCTCTATACCGGCAAGGTGCCCGTCACCCGCGAGGTCATGTCGCTCGGCTTCATGGTGCCCGAGCGCGAGATTTATGCCGCGCTGATTGCCGCAAAGCAGGGCATTTCCGACGAAACACGCCAGGTCGTGAGCTGGCAGATCGGCACCGTCATCCTGTCGCTGCTCGTCGTCCTCTCGGCGGTCTTCGCGATTTCCGGCCGCATCACGGCTGGCCTGAGGGCCCTGGCGGATGCAGCGCAACGCTTGCAGAACAAGGACTATTCCGTGCGCGTGGCCATCCCCGCCCGCGACGAAGTGGCCGCCGTGGGTGTCGCCTTCAACCGCATGGCGGAGGAGATCAGCTACCACACGGAAAACCTCGAAAATCTGGTGACCGAGCGCACGCGTGCGCTCGAAACCGCCAACGAGGAAATCAACGGGTTGAACGCCAAGCTGAAGAGCGAGAACCTTCGCCTCGGCGCCGAACTCGACGTCGCCCGGCACATCCAGATGATGGTTTTGCCCCGGCGCGACGAACTCGACGAGATCAAGGGCATCGACGTGTCCGGCTACATGGAGCCGGCCGACGAGGTGGGCGGCGACTATTTCGACGTGCTGCATGACGAGGGGCGCATGAAGGTCGGCATCGGCGACGTCACCGGCCATGGCCTCGAAAGCGGCGTTCTCATGCTGATGGTGCAGTCGGTCGCCCGCGCGCTGCAGGAGCAGGGCGACGAAAACCCGCGCGAATTCCTCGAAGTGCTCAACCGCGCCGTCTTCAAGAACATCCAGCGCACCAAGACGGACAAGCACCTCTCGCTCGCCTTCCTCGACTACCAGGACCGCAAGATGACGCTGTCCGGCCAGCACGAGGAAGTGCTCGTGCTGCGCGACAACGACGAGGTCGAGCGCATCGACACGGTCGATCTCGGCTTCCCCATCGGTCTCGAAAGCGACATCGGCCCCTTCGTCGATACGCATGAGTTCCCCTTCGATTCCGGCGACGTCATCGTGCTGCATACCGACGGCGTCACCGAGGCCGAGAGCCCGGCGGGCGAACTCTTCGGCTTCGACCGGCTATGCGAAAGCGCCAAGCGTCACCGCCGGAAGGACGCCGATGCGATCAAGGACGGCATTATCTCCGACCTGATGGCGCATATCGGCACGCAAAAAATCCACGACGACATCACGCTCGTCGTCATGAAGCACAGGTAACGCGATGGAAGCCACATTCGGACAGGTGGACCTCACCAACGGCGCAGGCGCGCTGAAAAACCGCATCCGTCTCGCCGACGGACCGCTCGAGCTCGCCTGGCAGCATTGCGGCGTGACGTCGGAATTCCTCGGCGATTTCTTTGCACTGAGGCGCGCGGCGGAGGGCGGCGATTATAACGAAGCGCGCCACAGCATCGGCTATCTCACCAACGAGCTGCTCGAAAACGCGGTAAAATTCCGCCGCGGCGCGGATATCACGCTGGAGGCATCGCTGGAGGGCAACTCGTTCGAGATCCGCATCAGCAATGTCATCACCAGCGAGACCGCAGGCCGCTTCCAGGCGCTGCTGGCCGAACTGACGACACGCGATCCGGGCGAACTTCTGATCGAACGGATCGAACAGAATGCCGAGAACATGGAATCGAGCGGTTCGGGCCTTGGCCTGCTCACGTTAATGAGCGACTATGGCGCCCGTCTCGGCTGGCATTTTCAGCCCACGGCAGGTACGGACGTCCTGCGCCTCGACACCTATGCCGCGCTCGACATCGTCTGAGCGGACATCACCGGGAGTTTATTGCAGAAAATGGAAATCAAGACGAACGAATATCGGGTCTGGAGCGAGGGAGCGACGATCCACTACGAAGGCACGATGCGCCTTTCCGGCACGGAAGCCTATGCGCCGATCCTCGACCTGATGCAGCAGGTGCTGAACGACAAGCCGGAAACCATCACGCTCGACCTTTCGAGCCTGGAATTCCTGAACAGCTCCGGCATCAACCTGCTCGCCAAGTTCACCATCGACGTGCGCAAGCAGCCGGGCATCGGCCTCATGGTCAAGGGCAGCACGCAGATCCCGTGGCAGTCGAAGTCACTGCCGAACCTGAAGAAGCTGCACCCTGCGGTCAATCTGGTCATCGCCTGACGGCCAGGAGCCGTGAAAAATCGGCGGCGGCGGGACGACCCGCCGCAGGCCCCAGCCCTGCCTCGAGCAGGCCGGCCAGGGCGGTGTCGTTCCGTTCGAGCGCCGCATATGCCCTGACGGCCGGCGGTTCTCCCGCCCTCCTGAGCCGCAGCACCGTGTCCGCCTCGCCCGCATAGGGCTTTTCCCCCGTCAGCAGGAACAGGCCAAGCGCCGAAAAGGACCAGATGTCGGCCGCAGACCCGACGGGTCCGCCAAGAAGCTGCTCCGGCGCCATCCATGCCGGGCTGCCGGACAGTTCCGCCTGCTGAAGGTCGTCGTCGGGCGTGCCGGCGATGCCGAAATCGATAAGAACAGGCGCCTCGCCCCGAAACAGCACATGCGCCGGCTTGATGTCGCGATGGACGATTCCGCGCGCGTGAATGAAGGCGAGCGCATCGGCAAGCGGCGCGAGAATGGCCCGCACCGCTGCCGAACTGTGACGCTGGGCTTCGGGAAGCCCGACCTCCAGCGCCTCGAAGGCGATCCAGTCCTTACCCTCGGCAACGAGCCGCGGCAGGGCGGGATGTCGCAAGAGACGTGCGAAACGGCGTTCCCGCTCGAAACGCCTGACAGCGATGATGTCGCCCGTGCCGGCGAGGCGCTTGACGACGACCGGTTCACCGAGCGCCGCGCGATAGACCAGCACCGGGCCGCTTCCCCGCAAGACCTCGCCGACGTCAGGCGCGCCAGCCATGATCAGATCGCGCCGACCCGCCGCCACATCGGCAGGGCGATGGTCAGGATGAGATCGACATTCTCCCTGATGACGGCAAGGACTTCCGCCTCGTCCTCGATGGGCACACCTTCGTTGCGCAACTTGTCGCCGCGCACCTCCAGCAGCGTCCGGATGGCCTTCGTGACGGCATCCGCCTCCGGCTCGATACCGTCGAGCAGCACTTCATAGGCCAGCATTTCGAAGAGACGCACCGTGATACCGGAGCCGAGCCCGGCGGCAGCGAGCGCACAGACGGACCGTCCCTCGTCGGCGCAGATGGCAAGATGGGCGCGGTTGTAACGGCGCACCCCCGCGACCGCCTCCTCGCTCACGGCGTTCGGCAGCGCCATCGCCTGGCGCGAGCCGATCAGCATGCCCAGAACCTCGCGTTCCGTGGCACTGGAGCCATCCGCCTCCGGCAGGCTGCGTAATGCACCGATCGTCATCGGCTTTTCGGCGAGCGCCCGCAGTGCCGGGCCGTAGAAGCCCTCGTTCAGCGTCGCCTCGCCGACCGGCACTTTCACCGAAAGATTGATCGCCGACGGCGGAACGACGAGGCAGAGGTTTCGCGCCGCCAGCCGCTTTTCCAGCCGCCGCGCGGCGATGGGCCGTGGGCCGCGCATATAGATGTCGCGGCGAAAACTGCGGGCGAGGAAATAGTCCCGCGCCGTTTCCGCATAGGCTGCGGGCAAACTCTCGACCAGACGACGCTGCGCGTCGGTCATGGAGAGGTCCGGATAGTTTTCGAAGAGATTGGCCGTCGCCACGAAGGAGAGTTTTGCATCCGCGAGGTCCCCGGCCACATCCACCTGATAACAGGGCGACCAATGGGCGTTGAGATATTCGTGGCTGAGATAGGCGGTGCCCCCGCCGCGCTCCTTGTCGAGCTTGTCCAGCATTTCCACCGGGATCATGTCGGCCCCGGCATCCGTGAAGGCGCGGGCGATATCGAGCGCACTCATGACGCGCCGGTCGCTGCGGCCGGTGTCGAGCGAGGCGGCAAGGTACAGCAACCGCTGCATCGGCATCGACGGCGTCCAGCGCGGCAGGGCGTTGTAGGTCACGTAGAACAGACCGCCGGGCTTCAGGTGCTTCGCGGCGAAAGCGACGATGTGGCGGCGGTTTTCCAGGCTCACCCAGCTCCAGACACCATGCGCCGCGATATAGTCGAACATCGGCAGATCGCCGGATGTTCCACCCGCAAGCTCTTCGAAGGAAGCCTCCTCCAGCCGGATGTTGGCGATAGTGCCCGCCTTCGCCAGCGCGCGGCCCCGCGCAATATGCGCCGGATTGAAATCGAAGCCCCAGACATTCGCCCGCGGATTGGCCGCAGCGATCGTCAGCGCCGTTTCGCCAACGCCACAGCCGAGCTCGCAATAGGCGAAGGGCTCGCCCTCACCGACCGGCGGCTCCACACCGCGCAGGAGGCAGGCGACATCGAGATGGGCAGGCGTCTGCTCGGCATAGAAGCCGGGCAGATATTCGATGTCGGAGACGTAGCCTTGCGTCCAGTCGTTCATGATAGATCCTGTCAGGTGAGATGCGGCGGCGGACGGAAGGTGACGGTGGCGGGCACCCTGCGCGGGCGCGCCGGCTGGAGCCAGGTGTTCCAGCCGAGACGGCTGGACTGTGGCGCCTCACGGCTGCCGCCGAGCCGAAGGACGGGCACCTGCTCGGATTTCAACTCCAGGCGGATGTTGAACATCTTGTCGGCGCCGAGCGCACTTGCGGCAAGGTCCGTGAGGATCCTCGAGCGGCGGCCATCCGGCAACAGCGAGCGGAAATCGGGGTAATCCAGCGCCTCGACGTGCAGCGTGACGGCGGACTGGATATCGAAGGTTTTCACGCCGACGACGGCGTCGTCACCGAGCCGGGCGAAGGCACCGTGCGGCTGGGCGCGATCCGGCAGGCGCGTGCGGTCGGAAGGGGCGATCGGATACCATTCGCCGGCAAACTGCTCGACGCGCAGCGTGTGGCCGAGCGCGCCCGACAGTGCCCTTTCGATGGCGACCGCCGAGCGGCCCTGCCGCCCCAAAAGCCCACCGAAGAAGACAAAGGTGTGGTCGCCGGCCTCGGTGCGGTTCGCCATGGCCGGCAGGCCGAAGCCGACGATGGATTTCAGCGCGTGGTCGATGGTGGCGGGCATACCGACCTGTGCTGCCCGCTCACGCTCGATGACCGGCCGATACTTGGCCCAGGCGTTGAACAGCAAGCCGGAGAGCCGGTTGTTGAAGACGTCGAAGAATTCGCGCAGGGCGAAGTTGCGCTCGCGCACGCTCATCTGCACCAGCTCGCTCAAGGCATGCGGCAACACACCCGAGGGGCCGGTGAGGCCGACCAGCGTCTGCGTCATCTCGACGGGCCCGCCGCCACGCGGCCGGCGCACGGAGAGCACTTCCGCCGAGGCGAAACCGAGCGGCACCGAAGAGCGGATTTTCAGCGCAGCGCGCTCTGGATCGACGCCCTGCCCGACCGGATCGACCGGCGGATGCGAAAGGTCACGCCCCTCCCCGGCGCCAAGCGCCTCCAGGAGCCGGACCATCTGGAACAGCTCGAAATCCTGCGGCGCATCGAAGGCCCGCGAGATCAGAGAAGAATGCGATCGCCTGCCCGTGCCGGCCATGTCTTCAGCTTTCCGCTTCGCCCCCGAACCAGGGCGGTGAGCCGCGAGAATGAATTGACGCTCGCATAGAGGCCGAGGAAGCGCTCGATTATGCTTGCCATGAGAAACACGCCGTTGCCGGAGAAATTGCTCTCCTCGAAGGTCATCGTGACATCCACGCCGCGGCAGAAGGCGCTCTGGCCGAAACTCCTGACCCGCGCCGTGCCGCTCTGCGACGACAAGGCCGTGATGCCGTCGATCAGGGCCCGCGTTTCCGCCGAGTTGCGGAAATCGTAAAGCAGCAGGATTTCCTTGAGCGCCTCCACCCCGCCGTCGGAGACGAGAGAGAGATGGTTGAGCGCGAGATGCGAGATGAGCCGCCAGCGCCCGCCCTGGCCATAGTGCGGCCGGATCGTCGCGGTCGGCACGGTCAGGAGCCGCATCGCCTTCATCATCGGCACCGGCTCGACCATGCGCAAGTGCGGCTGACCGCCGCCGAAGGGCAGCCGCTCCGGCCGGTTGCGATTGAGGCAGAGCGTTTCGACCGAGAGCACGTCGTCGGAAAGGCCCTTCGGATTGAATTCAGGGTCGGAGAGCGACAGGAACACCTCGCTGCCGGGGTTCTCCTCCTCAGCCGGGCGGCGATGCGAGAGCCACCAGACGGCCGACTTCTCCTCGCCCCGCGCCTCGTTCGCATCAACGCCGTGGCGGATGCCGTAGAACGGCGACAACAGCCGCTCGTCGCCATCGGCCGTCACGGTGGAGACGCCCTCGATGCCATAGACCTCCAGCGCATGCAGCCGGCGGCTGTCCGGCACGACGCGGTATTCGGTGACGGTCTGGTCGAGCTTGACCGGTTCGGCCGTCTGCGGGAAGAGGTTGACGATCGGCGTGCAGCCGAGCGCGAAGGCCGCCGCCGTCAGCGAGCGCTCCAGCGTCGGCGCGGCGCGGTTGAGATAGAGGAAGACATCGAGCGTGCGCCCCTTGCCGGCGAGTTTTGCGGCATCGGGAAACTCCAGGTCGACGAACAGGAATTTTTCCGGAAAAGCAAAATATTCCGTAAGCAGCCGGTAGGCGGGGTGCGAGGCCTGCGGATAGGGCAGCAGGTTCTCCTCCGCCCCGAAACCGCCCGGCGACAGCACGGAAGCATCGAGCACCGCCGGATTGCGGTCGTTCGCCCCTTCGGCAAAGGCGACGGCCACCACGTCGTTCAACAGCAGTTCATAGAGCGGATAGACGAGCTGCGGCTGGCCGCGCAGGAAGAAGCGCAGCCGCCCCGGATTGTAGCTCGCAAAGGTCAGGTCCTCGCCAGCCATCTCCAGCGTCAGACGCAAGCAGCCCGCCGCATTGTGCGCCTGCGGCGTTTCGGGCGCGGTGATGGGGCGGCCGGTCAATGTCGCCGCGCGCACGGTGACCGGATGCAGCGTGACATCGAAGGCGGTGGAGAAGCGGCAGCGCTCGCCATCGACCGGCTCGGTGTCGATGAGCGTGCCGGACGGCACGTGATGGGGTTCGGCAAGCTCGTCCTTCGGATCGAGCTGCAGGATCGACATCGAGGGAATCGGCCGGTCGAAATGCGGATAGAGGATGCCGAGCATGGCATTGGTCAGCTCGGGAAAATCGTCATCCATCTTCTGCCGCACGCGGGCGGTGAGATAGGCGAAGGCCTCGATCAGCCGGCCGACATGCGGGTCCTCGATGGCATCTTCGGAAAGTCGAAGCCGGCCTGCGATACGCGGGTTCTCCGCCGCAAAGGCCGCCGCCGCCCGGCGGATGCTGAGCAGTTCACGGTTGTAGTGGACGAGCAGATCATCCGACATGGGCCGGCCGTTTCCCTCTCAAAAGCCGCCTTGCCGATTCGAACCGGGCGTGCCGCGACGGTTTCATGGACATCCGCGTCCTGTCAACAAAACGAGGCCCTCTCATAGCAGCGCCGGGCAGGTGAACGGCGAGAGCACGTCGCGGGCGAAGGGGTTGCGCGTGGCGGGCGCGATGAGGCGCATCAGGACCGCGCGCTTGCCGAGGCGGAACTGGTAGGTGACGACGTCGGTCGGGTTCTTCTCGATCTTCCTGCCCTGGTCGAACAGCCGGAAGAGCGCCCAGGCGCCCTGCTCCGTCAGGATGTTCCGCTGGCCTTCCATCTCCGGCGTCATGGACATGGCGACGCCGGCCACGAGATTTTCCGGCGGCCAGAGATATTGCGTGCCGGCCGGCGGGCCATGCGTATAGCTCGCCACCTTGCCGCCGATATCGATGAGGAAGGCACGCGCCGTCGGATCGAGCTTGCCGACCTCGACGGTGAAATCGACATTCGGCTTTTCCTGTCCGGCGAAGAAAATCGTCGTGATGTCGTCGGCCTTCTCGAAGGCGGCCAAAACCTCGTCCGAAAAACCAAGCCCGAATTGCTGGCCGGTCTTCCAGCGCCAGGGCTTCGTGGTCCGGTCGATATAGGGTTTCAGATAGGTATCGCGGAAACCGGCAATCGCGCCCTGCGGACCGAGCAGGCGGGAAAAATCGTCAAGCGAGGCGTCGTTGATGCTTTCCGGATCGAAGGGATAACGCCCGCCCGTCGTTGCGGTGCAGAGCGGCAGCACGGTCGAGTTCCAGATCTCCACCAGGCGCGCGCGCGAACTGCCGCCAGTGATCGCGCCGGCCTGGGCGAGAATACGGGCGAAGAATGGCTGGAGGCTCGGTGGCAGTTTGCCGTTGCGGTCGGTCAACTGGGCAAGCAGCGTCTGCGGCTCGGCACCGAGTTCCAGCACGTCGCCGCCGGCCGCGACGTGGTTCAGCTGGCGGTAGAGCGGTTCGAGTGCGGCCAGCATGTCGTCGAGCGGCGCCTGCTGGCCTTCCGCCGCCGGCACGACGGCCAGGCGGAAAGCCTTGAAATGACTGGTGACGGACTGCGGCACATTGACGACGCGGCGCGGCGCACGCACGGTCTTCGTGACCTGCGACAGCCGCTCGGCGGCAAGCGTTTCGATGGCGTCCGCGGCACTCGTCGAAAGATCCTGCAGATCGACTTCGGCGGCAACGGCGACGAGCAGCTCCTTGGCCGGCGACGGATTGCCGGCAACGATGGCGACGGCATCCGCGAGACGGCGCGGGTCCGTATCGCCGGCAATGCCGAGATCGGCGAGCAGGCTGTCCCAGCGGCTCATGTAGGTGACGCGGTAGAGATCGGCGAGGCCATCGCGGATGCGGCCCTCTTCCCGCTCGCGGTCGAGCGCCGTGTCGGGCCGCCCCATCACCCAGAGATCGTCGGCGAGCGTATTGGCGGCCTCGCCCGAGGCACGCATCATCACGCCGACGCCGGCCTTGGTATAGATGCCTTCGATGCCGTCGAAGAAGCTTGCGCCGCTGACACGCGCCAGCGCCTCGGGGCCGGCAAGCCCCATGTGATCAACCGGCCGCCAGGGCGCCATCGCCTTCACCTCGGGAAGATCGAGCGCGAGATCGTAGGCGAGCCGGGCAAGGCTGTAGTTGGTGATTTCCGCGCGCGCCTTTTCGACAAGCGCCGGGTCCGCGTCAGGGGTCGAAAACGAGATCGAGGCGAGCTCGGAGAAATGCGCGGCAAGGCGGCGGTCGACAGCCTCGCTGCGGTCATAGAGCATCCAGTTGGCCGCGAAATCCGGGCCGAGCAGCGCCGCCGTCTCGCGACCCGCAGGGCGCTCACCCGTCAGCATCAGGTAGAATTTCAGCTGGGTGAACCGCAGCGCGGCTGGCGTCGCGGGGTTGGAAAGCCCCTGCCGCAGATATTGCCAGACGAAGGGGAAAAAGAGGTTCGCCAGCGCCTTGTCATAGGCCTTGCGCGCCTCCGACTGCACCGGCCCGGGACTGTAGAGGCCGAAGGTCGCGCCACGCGGCTCTGCTGCGGTGATGGCCGCCAGCCGGTCGAGCACGGTCAGGACGGGCTCGAAGCGCATGGAGAGCGCACCACCGGGCACCGCTTCGGCGATCTCGCCGCGCGCCGTCGTCGTCTGGTCCTTGATGCCGGAGACATAGCTGCGCCCGTCGCTGAAACCGAACCACCAGAAGACAAGCAGGGCGAAGGCCGCAACGCCGAGCACGATGTTGATCGCAAGGTCCTTCATCCGCGCCGCGACGAGCGCCGGTCGCGTCAGGCCGCCAAGGTCGGCCTCGGGCAGGATGACCTTGCGAAATAAGCCATAGAGGAAGAAGGGCCGCACCCGCCGCATGCCAGGATCGGGCATCAGCGACAGCGTGGCGGGCGAGCGACCGAACAACGGGGCAAGCGAGCCGGCCAGCGCATCGACATTGTCGCCCGTCTGCCGGCAGGACACGAAGAAGACGCCGCGCAGGTTCGTGGCGGTGCCGAAGCGGTGCAGCGTGGCGAGCTGTTGCACGAAGGGTTGGATGCGTTCGCGCAACAGCGCGAACTGCGCCGGAAATTCGAAGGCGCGACGACGGCGCAGTTCGTCCGGCTCCTCCTGCAGGCAGACGAACTGGCGCTGCATGATCCGCTCGGTCAGCCCGGCAAAACCCCGGTCGAGCGCTTCCGACGGTCCGCGCGCATCGCCGCCGATATCGGGCGCGATCGGCAGGCCGAAGGCGGCGGCGCGCTCCTCGGTCGTCAGATCCTCGAACAGTTCCTCGAAACCGACGATCCGGTCGAGCTTGGTGACGACGATATAGACGGGCGCATTGGCGCGCAGGCGCTGCACCGCCTCGTCGAGCCGCTGGCGGATGGATGTGGCATAGGCCACGGCCTGCTCCGGCAGCATGGCAAGCAGTTCGTCGATGCTGACCGTGACGATGATGCCGTTGACCGGCTGGCGGGAGCGCAGGCCCCTTATGTGCTGGAGCGCTTCGAACCAGAGCTGGCGCGCCTGCGGTTCCTCGCTGGCGGTCAGCCGGCCGGCGAACTCGATCAGCAGGGCCTGGTCGCTGATGTGGAAGCGGGCGGAGGGCGCTTCCACCGCACCATCGCCGTCGAACGGCAGCGCCAGGCCGCTCGCGCGCACCAGCGACGTCTTTCCGGCGCCGTCCGTGCCGAGCAGCATGTACCAGGGCAGCGCATAACGCGCGCTGACGAAGAGATCGCCATGGCCGCGGCGCAGGAGGCCCATGGCCCGGCCGGCGGCTTCGCGAAAGGCGGAAATCTCGGCCTCGGTGGCGACCTTCTCCTTGTCGGTACGGGACGCGGCCTCTTCCTCCTGCTTGCGCAGGGCGGCGATGAGGGCCGCCTCATCGCTGCTGCGCTTGGTGCGGACGAGAAAACCGAGCCCGCCCCACAGAAGAGCAAGCACGAGCAGAAGGGACAGGCGCGAGGCGGCGGAGCCGAGCGGGCGCAGCTCGCCGAAGGCGATCAGCGGGCCGACGAACCAGATGAGCAGCGCCAGGAACAGCACGGCGAGCGTCAGGATGACGCTCGGCCGCCGCAGCGCCCGAAACCCCTTCCTGATCTGCCCGCGCACGCTCACGTCAGACTATCCCGATAGGCTATGCGCCGGCGCGCCGCGTCGACATAGGCCCGGTCGATGGCAAGGCCGCCCGCTTCGCCGATGGCGGCCAGCGCCTCCTCCACGAAACGGTCCTGCCCAGCGGCAATTTTCGCGGCACGTTTTTCAAGCCAGGTCTTCAGCGCCGGCGATGCCGGATCGCCAGCCTTGTCGGCAAGGGCGATCAGCTCGTTGAGGGTGGCCGTATCGTTGGCATCGTCGACGAGATCGGCTTCGAGCCAGGCGGCCATCTCCGGCACGAGCGCATGGACCCGCACCGCGCGTTTGGCATCGGCAATGCCGTTTCGCAGCATGTCGCGCTTGTCGAGCCAGAAGGCGTATGCCGGTACCGGCTTTTCCGCCGCCAGCCGCGCGCCGACGGCATCGAGCCGGTCGAGGGTCGCGAGCATGCGCGGAACGTCGCTGCGCTTGGCGGGGCTGGTGAGCGGCGCCGTCTCGCCGATCACCTCCTGCACCTGGCGGCGCAGGCCAATCTCATGATCGAAGGTCGAAAACAGCGCGTAGCCACCCGCCGCGCACAGGGCAAGAACAGCCGCGAACGGCAACCAGTGCAGCACCGGATGCGAGGAACCCTGCCGCTCCTTCAGCACAAGTCCGGCTTCCGGCAGGATCGCCTTCTTGACGGCGCCGCTGATGAAGTAGCTGCGGTTCAGCTCCTCGTCGACACCAAGGTCGGGCGGCAGCATGCCGCTGCGCGGCATGGCGAAGCGGCGCGACAGTTCCGGCAGCAAGGCATCGATGGAAAGCATTTCCTGCCGTGCGCTGGTCATGAAGATGCCGCGCAGCAGCACGCCCCGCCACGTGCCGTTTCCACCCGGCAACATGGCATCTATCACCGGCATGACTATGCGCTGGATCGCGGCGATCTGCGCGGAAAAGCCGTTTATATGCCCGCAGCGGATCGCGTCGGTCTCCTTGGAGAGCAGTTCGATATGCCGGCGGCGCATGGTCTCGACGATATCGCCGAAGCCGGCGTCGATTTCCGCATGCAGCGCCTCGACGGTTTTGGGCTCCTTCGGGTCGTAGGGCAGGGCAAAACCCCAGGGCTGCGCCTGATCGGCGGGCTCGATGCGCTCGAAAATCTCCTGGAAGCCCGGCACGAGATCCGTGCGCGAGAGCAACACATAGGCCGGTAGCGTCTGGTCGAGCATTTCATCGGCCTGGCGAAACCAGGCGGCCACGGCCTCGGCGGTCATGCGCTGTTCGAGCTGGTCTGCGAGCACGAGATCGGCGGGGCTGACGGCGAACAATATGCCGTTGACCGGCAGCTTCGGCCTGACGGCGCGCAAAAGGCGGAACAGTTCGCCCGCCCCGTCCGAGATCTGCGTCTCGATGAAAACCGCATCCGGCCCGACCCACCAATTGGCGGGGCCGATGGCCTTCGGCATGCCGAGGCGCATTTCCGACCCTTCCAGCAGGCAGGTCTTGCCGCTGCCGGGCGAGCCGACGACGAGGAAGAACGGCACCGAATAGCGTCCGCGCGCACCCTTCAGGCCACGATCGGCAAGGAAGGCGGAAACCTGCCGGCGCAGCTCACGCAGGGCCGGCGTTTCCGGTGTGCCGCCGCGCTTCAGGAAAAAACGAGAAAAGAGCACCGGCACAAGCGCCCAGACCACGACGGGTATGAGCGGCAGGAGCGGGCGGATATCCGGATTCTCGACGAAAGGATGCTGCGCCAGAAACCAGCTCGCGGCCAGAGCAGCCGCAAGTCCGAGAAGCCAGAAGAGCAGCAGCCATGGCCTCATGGGATCTTTTCCGCCGGGATCTGGTATTCGACGCGCCGGTTGCGCGCCCGGTTCTCCTGGCTCGTATTGGGCAAGATCGGATCGTTGGCGCCCCGCCCTTCGAAGGTGATGCGGGCGGGATCGTCGATATGGCGCTGCAGCATCTGCGCGGCCGAGCGGGCACGGGCAAGCGAAATCGCCATGTTGTCGCCAAGCGGGCTGCCCGCGCCGACGGGGATGTTGTCCGTATGGCCGACGACGACGATGGCGCCGTTTTCGCTGTCCAGCGCATCGCCGATCCGCGTGATCAGCGGCTCCTCGCCGAGCGCGAGGTCCGTGCCACCAGACGGGAACGAAGCCTTCAGCATGCGGATCGCAACCTTGTCGCCGATGCCGGCCACCTCGACGCGGTCAGCCGAAATCTCGGCGGCAAGCGCCTCCGACAGGCGCTCGATCTGCGTCTTGCGCACCGGCGGCACCGGATCGGGAATGGTCGGGATGCCGGCGCGCTCGACGAGCATGGGAATGCCGGGCACGAGGGACGCGATCTCGGCGGCGGTCTGCTCCATGCTGGAGCGCAGGCTGATCGAGGAGAAGGCCCAGACGACGGCGAGCAGTGCGAGCAGCACCAACGCTGCGGCCCAGGGTGCCGCCATGCTGCGCGGGGCGCGGTGGGGAGCGGCCGCACTCTGCCAGACCTGCGAGAGATTGCGTTCGTAGGGGCCGCGCACGCGGCGGATGACGCGGTAGAGATCCTGCCGCAGGCGCGCGAACTGCCCCTGCCCGCCATCCATGACGCGGTATTTGCCGTTGAAACCGATGGCAAGGCAGATCGCCATCAGTTCGAGCACGTCGATATTCTGTTCCGGCTGCTGCAGAAGCTGCTGCAGCAGGTCGTAGAACCGCTCGCCGCCCCAGGTCTCGTTATAGAGGATGGAAACGAGGCTCTGGCTCGCCCAGCCGGTCGTCGCGCCCCAGCGCGTGTTGAGGATGATGTCGTCGATGACGGCGCAGAGCGCATAGCGCGAGACGCGCACCAGCCGGTCCGGTATGTCGCGCGCCATGGCGGCGGTCTCGAAATTGCGGATTTCCTCCAGCACGCGGCGGCGGAATTCGGTGATGTCGTCGGGCGCGGCACTTTCGTTCAGCCGTCCGGCAAGCCAGAGCAGCGGCGAAGCGGCACCGACCAGCGGATTGACGGCGGCAAGGTCGAAGGCCTTTTCGATGGCGGGATCGCCGCGGTGTCGCGCGCGCTCGGCGGGCAGCGCATCGAGCCCGAAATCGAGGTCCTGGCGCTCGGAGGCCGCCGGCCGGGCGGCAAAGAAACCGCCGTCATTGGCCATTCCGCCACCGGAAAGACCGCCGGAAAAGGCATTGCCCCCAAGCGTTTCCTGGCCGAAGCCGGCCGTCTGGCGCGGCTGCGCACCGCCCAAGGGTCTCCGGATCGTATCGTCGGCGCCGGGAAGACCGGCGAATGGGTCGTTCACATGCGCCTCCTCAATCCTTCACGGCCCAAAGGTCGAGTTCGAGCGCCGGAAAATCGCCGGCGACATGGATGGCAAGGCCGTTGCCGGCCGCGACCTGTTTCCAGATCGGGCTGGAGCGGTCGAGTTCGAAATAGGCCTTGCCGGTGTGGTAGGGGATCTGGCGCGGGGCGACCGGAAGCGCGCGCAGCATGATGCCCGGCAGCGCCGCATTGACCAGTTCCGTGATCTGCTCGGCCGCGCCGATCTTGATCTGCCCGACGAGCCGGCGCACCAGCGCATCGGCCGGCATATCGGCCTTGGCCGCCAGGATGAAGGAATATTTCCCGTAGATCGAACGGTCCGGCACATCGGCGACACGGATGCCATAGCGGTGCTCGATGAGCGGAATGGTGATGGCGCTCCGCTCCAGCACGGCGCTCAGCGCCTGGCGCACGGCGGCGGTCACCGGCGCGAAGGACAGTTGCAGGCGCTCGTGGTCATAGGTCGGGAAGGGGCGCGGACGGTGGCCGGCGGTGGTGAAGGTGGCAAGCTCGCCGGCAAGGCCGATCATCGCCACGAACAGCCGCTCGGGATGCACGAAGGTGGCGGACGCCATATGGGTGAATACCGGCTGCCAGCGGTTGATCGTCTGGAGCATCATCAGGTCGGTGATTTCGGCGGCCGTGCCGACATTGGTGCCGGCAAGCCGGCCGGCGATAGCCTCGCCGCGATGGTTGAGCAGGCCGACGATCTCGGTGAGCAGGCCCGACAGGATCGGCGAAACGGCGCAGTCCATGGCCGGCGGCACGTAGCTTTCGTCGAGCACCACGGAATTGTCGCTGCGCACCTCGACGATGCGCGCAAGGCCGATGCTGACGAAGCCGCTGCGGTCGCTTGTCTCGAGGCCGTAGCGCAGGCGCAGCTTGCCGACATTAATGGGGGCTGCCGAAAGATCGGAACTGTTGGCGTCGGCGACGTCGATCTCGGCGAGCGTATAGCGCGTCGTCAATTCCGCCTCGGCCTCGGCCACCTCGCGCCCACCCGGCTCCGTCAGCGGCAGGGTGAGGTAGATGACGGCATTGCGGACGTTCTCGTTCAACATCAGCGGGGCAAGACGCACGCCATCGTCAGGGAGCGAAAAGGACGTCCCGTCGGCAAAGACGCCGGCGGCGCGCTCGACGGCGAACTGACCGATGGAGAGGAGTTCGCGGTTGAGGCGCAGTTCCGTCAGGCCCCAGCCATAGGGCACGAGAGCCTTGGTGCGGGCACGCAGCTGGCGCTCGAAATGGCGCGCTTCCTGCTGGAAGTGCTGGGCACGGATAAACATCCCCTCAGACCAGATCACCTTGTCATCGAACGACATCCGTACCCTTCCTTATGCTGGTGACGCGAACCCTGTCCGCACACCGCCTGCCCCCCTCGGCTTGCCTCAATCCTGCGGTCCCAGTTCGACGGACAGCGTCTTCAGATCGACCTTGAGCTTGAACTTCTTGTCACCCTGAAGCCCGACCATCGCACGCCACTTCGCCTCCTCGAAGTTGCGGAACCCGACCACCACGGCAATGATCGTGGTGCCCTCGATCAGGTTCGCTTTCACCCGTTGCACCTCGCCCGGTGCGAAATAGAGTTCCGTCTTGCCGAGCATGGTCGGCCCGAGCGTCTCGGCGTCGGCCTCCCAGAGCTGGCGGAAGCTGGCATTGGCGAATGCCGTCTCGCCGTTCAGCTGGTAGAGTCGCATCACGACCGGTTGCGGCAGGCCGTCAGGCCCCGGATTGATCAACGGCGATGCGACGGCGATCACGTCGAGGCTCGCCGCTGCCGGCGCCGGCTTGATCTCGATCTCCGTCGGCGGCGGTTTCTTCTGTCCGAGACCGCAGCCGGCAAGCGATACCGCGACGACACACAGGCACACCAACACGAAAAGGCGCGAAAAAATCGCGCGCAACCCGTTCAACCCCGATACCGCTGGAGACAATCCAGTCGTCAACCCACCCTCTCCTTGCGAAGAAGGTCACGCAACCGCCCCTCGAACTTTCGTTTTTCGTCTATCGACAAGACCGACATCGCCATTTCAACAGTCCTGGCGAAAACCGCCACATCAAGCCCTTCCGCTTCAGCGACGAGATTCGCCTCTGCAGTAACCGGAGAGGCTACTGCCCCGCCCGTCGCATTGGTATTTTCATTCGAGGCAACGTCCACACCCCCGGAGATATCCACAGGTTTCGCGTCGCCCTGCCACCCCGTTGCTTCAGGCACCCACCAATCCTGTAGGACAGCAACCTTGCCTCGGGCATTCTCCCCCGTCGTTTCCGGCAACGCGGCGGCCTTTTCAGCGCCTTGCGCCGCATCGTCGAAACCGAACGGACCGTCGGCGAAAGGGTCGCCGGCGGGGATGGCCTGCACGCTCGGCGTGCTTTCCACAGGCGGGTCCGTTTCGATGGCGACGGCGATGATCGCGTCGCCAAGGGTCAGCACGTCCCGATCGACAAGCATCTTGCCCGCCTCGCGGCCGAGCGGCACGCCGTTGACCAGAACGCCGTTGGTCGACATGTCCGTGAGGAGGAAACCGCCGGCCTGGCGTTCGATACGGCAATGGCGCTTTGAAACAACGCGCTCGGGATCGGCGAGGACCCAATCGGCTTCGTCGGACCGGCCGATGACAAGGGAGCCCGTCTCGACGGTCCTTTCCCGCACACCGGCCGTCAGGCGCTCCGGCCCCCTGAGTACGAGTCGCAATCGCATGGTCCACCCCCGCTTGCGATCCGCTTCCCCCCGCCGACACGGATAGACAGAATCGCTAGTGGGAAGAATCTTACCCTACCGTTTTTCGGGCGACTACCAGATAAGCGGAATAATACATGCAAGACCGGTCATGCAACCGGACGTGCCATGGAACCTCCCCGACCGCCCCCGTGCGCCTGAGGCTACCCGCCGCAAGCGGCCCCTCGGAGAGCAGGAGATCAAGGATCGCCTCGGGGCTCCCGGCATGATGGGAGCGCTGCGAATGTCCGCCCAGCCAGGCCTCCACCGGCGTCACCTGCCCCGCCCAGTCGAAGGGAATGGAAAGAACCGCCCGGCCCTCGTCCGCCAGCACGCGGCTGATCTCGATCAGTCCGGCACGGGGATCGCGCATGCAATCCACCACATTCATGCCGATGGCGAGCGCGAAGCTGCCGGCAACAAAGGGCAGTGCCAAGGCGTCGCAGAGCCACACATCGCCACGCGCACCCGCCTGATGGCCGAGCGGATAGGACCGCCGGTCGTAGACGAGGCCGACGCGGCGCAGGCCATAGTCGATGCGTCCGTCCACCACCGCGCGCCGACCGATCCGCGCCAGCGGCACGGAAAGGTCGATGCCGATGACATCGCGGCCAAGCCGTGCGGCGGCGTCCGTGACCGTGCGGCCCGCCGCGCAGCCGATATCGAGCACCGGCCCATCCGGCAGGTCATCGCCAAGCATATCGAGCGCTTCGGCGAGATTGCGCGAGACCGCGCCGGGCCGACCGCCACCCGGCGCCGGCGTGAAGGGTGCCGGATCCTGGTCGCCCCAGTGATCCCAGGCATAGGAGGAGACATGCTGGCGGATCGATTCAAGACCGCTGCCCGGCCCCGCAGCATCGCCCAGCAAGCTTTCGACAGCCGGTGTGAGATCGTTGCGCGCCAAGAGATAAAAGAGATTGTCCTGCACGAAGCGGCGCACCTCGGGCACGATGATCGGCATGCCGTCGAGAATGGGATATTCCGAGCCGCAGCTCTGGCAGGCGAGGATGCCGCTTTGGACATCGCCGGCCGCCTCGGCCTCGATGGTGCTCAACGCCAGCGGGCTGTCCTGGCCGTTCAGCCGGCAGACGGGGCAGACCGGCCGCAGCTTTTCGAAATGGGAAAGCCGCACGTCAGCCGCCGATCATCACGGTCGGGCAGCCAGGCGGCAGGATCTTTCCGACAGGGCTCGGGATCGGCGCGACGCAGGCGGGGTGCAGCGTCAGGTCGTTGATGCGTGCGGCCGGCAGGCCGCCGACCAGCACGGTGGAAGACCCCTTCGAGATCATGCCCGGTCCGCCGGGAATGCAGCCCGGCAGCGAGCATATCAGCGTCGTGTCGGTCACGCGCGCGGCCGGCATGTTGCCGATCAGCACGTTGGGCTGGCCCTTGATGATCGCGATCGGCAGGGCCGGATGCGGCGTCGGTGTCGGCACCAGCGCTGCAGGATGGATCGGCGCATGGCAATGCGGCGCGTCCTGCTTGACCATGTCCCCCATGCGTGCGGCGTTCATGATGCTTTCTCCGCCCGGCCGGCGAGCTGCTTTTCCAGTTTCAAAACGTTCCAGCCATTACGGCGCTCATAGGAAACCCTGTCAAGCAGCGTGCGGACGAAATGCATGCCGAGCCCGCCGATCTGCCGGCTTTCGAGATCGGCGTCGAGATCGGGCGCGGGAATGCCGAGCGGATCGAACGGCCGCCCGTCGTCCTGCACCTCGATGGTGAGATGCCCCGCATCGACCGCGAGCGACAGGAGGATTTCATGCGCATTGCCGTCCTCGAAGCCGTAATTGACGGTGTTGGTCAGCACCTCGTCGAGTGCGACATCGATGCCGGTCAGATCCTCTTCGCTGGTCCCGTTCATTTCCAGGAAACGCCGCACCTTCTCGCCCGCCGCCTGGATATCGCCATGCGTGTTGCCGATCGAAAAGACCGTCTCCTGAGCAAGCCGGCCGCGCGTCTTGAAAAGCAGCGCGCAGACCGCACCCGATTTGCCGTGACCGATCCGGGCGCGCACCGGGGCGGCAATTCCCTCCACGGAGGCGAACGTCACGGCTTCGGGAATGTCCATGTCCCCCGCCGCAAGCCATAACAGATCGCCTGAAGTCAGCGTCGCATGGTTCCCGACCGTTACCGCCGCCTGACCGCACGTAGCGCCCGAGGCTGTACCGGCAACGACGTCGATGACCAGGAGAGCGATGTCGAGGCCGGCGGTATCGACCCGCCCGGAAAGCGCGTCCAGCGCCTCTCCGGCGGTACGAACCTTGGCGAGAACGGCGCGAATCAGCTGCTTGATGCCGGCCGCCCGTAGCGCGGCGGCGATGTCACCGCCCGCAACGCGGACCGCGCCGACGGCCAGCACCGAGCGCGCCGGCCAGAAATGATCGTGAAAGGAGACCGTGTCGCCCGCATCGCACGCCCCCCCTTCGAGCTCCGTTTCACGGCGCACGGGAAAGCGCTGCGGCGCAAGCGCGGTACGCAGCTGCGCGACCAGCGCGGCATCCGACAGCGGATCGTTCGCCATCACGCCGGCACACCGCGGAGTTTCAAAAAAGGTTGTGGCAAGTGATACAACTTTCTGGAATCATCGCCCGCATTCGACGCCGTCAGGCGACGCGCCAGAGTGATCAACGAAAAGCGTAAGGTCAATATCATCATGAACATCGCCGAGGCCCGGCAGGGCAACAAGCTCGTCGTCATCCCGAGCGGACGGATCGACAGCCAGACCTCGCCCGTATTCGACAGGCACCTCACCGCCGTCATCGAGCGCGGAGACGTGCATCTCGTCATCGATCTGACAGGTCTCGACTATATCAGCAGCACCGGGCTTTCCGCCTTCCTGTCCGCCGCCAAGAAAGTTCGCGCGGCCGGTGGCAGCATGGCGCTGGCGGGCCTCAACAGCCGTATCCGGCTGGTGTTCGAGATGAGCGGTTTCTTAAGGTTGTTTCCGATATATGCGACGGTCGACGCTGCAATCGTCGGCTGAAGCGCCACGGCCCGTGGACTTTTACGGGAACTCGGAATTAACTGGTCACAATTTCGCTATATGTGTTTTGATGTGATTCGTCTTTTGCGCTGATCTGTGGTCGTCTGATCGGCGCGGCAAAAGCTGGGGGGCTTTCTTGCTAAACGTTGATTTGCAATCGCTCGTGGGGCGACTGAATGCGCATTGCCGTTCGTCGCTCGAAGGCGCGGTCGGCCTGACGCTTTCGCGGACCCACTACAATGTCGAGATCGAGCATTGGCTCGCCAAGCTTGTCGAGGCGACGGACAATGACGTCGCGGCGATCCTGCGCCATTTCGAGATCGATACGAGCCGGCTTGCGGCCGACCTCACCAAGGTTCTCGACCGGATGAAGACCGGCAACAGCCGTTCCCCGGCGCTGACGCCCAATGTCGTGAAATGGGTACGGGAAGCCTGGATCTACGGCTCGCTGCAGTATGGCGACACATCGATCCGCAGCGGCTACCTGCTGGTCAGCCTGCTCGGCGACGATAGCCTTTCCGCGCTTGCCCGCGACGCCTCCCCACAGTTTGCCCGTATCAATGCCGAGGCGCTGAAGACCAGCCTCCTCAAGATCATTTCGGGCAGCAGCGAAGCCGGCCAATCGGCTGCGGGCAGCAGCAAGGGCGCGTCTTCCGACGGTGCGCCGGCCTCCTCTCCCGCCGGTGCCGTAGGCGGCTCGGCGCTCGACCAGTACACGATCAACCTCACGGCGCGGGCGCGCGACGGCAAGATCGACCCGGTGCTCGGCCGCGATTCCGAAACGCGCCAGATCGTCGACATCCTTACCCGCCGCCGCCAGAACAACCCGATCCTCACCGGCGAAGCCGGCGTCGGCAAGACGGCGGTCGTGGAAGGCTTTGCGCTCAAGATCGCCGCGGGCGAGGTGCCTGACGCCCTCAAGGATGTCGAACTGCTTTCGCTCGACCTCGGCCTTCTGCAAGCCGGTGCGGGCATGAAGGGTGAATTCGAGAACCGTTTGAAGAAGGTGATCGAGGAGGTGAAGGCCTCCGCCAAGCCGATCATCATGTTCATCGACGAGGCCCATACGCTCATCGGCGCCGGTGGCGCCGCCGGCCAGAACGACGCTGCGAACCTCCTGAAGCCGGCGCTTGCCCGTGGCGAGATGCGCACCATCGCCGCCACCACTTGGGCGGAGTACAAAAAATACTTCGAACGCGACCCGGCGCTGACACGCCGCTTCCAGGTGGTGAAGGTGGAGGAGCCCGGCGACGAGGCGGCCATCGCCATGATGCGCGGCCTCATTCCGACGCTGGAGCGCCATCATGGCGTGCGCGTGCTCGCCGAGGCCGTGGAAGACGCCGTGCGCCTCTCCCGCCGCTATATTCCGAGCCGCCAGCTGCCCGACAAGGCCGTGAGCCTGCTCGATACCGCCTGCGGCCGCGTCGCCATTGCCAGCAACGCCATTCCGGCCGCCGTTGAAGACCGCCGCCGCCGCATCGACATGATCGATGTCGATCTTGGCGTGCTTACCCGCGAAACCAAGATCGGCGCCGATCACAAGACGCGCATCGCTGACCTCAACGACGAGCGCGTGCGCGTTGCCGAAGAGCTCGAAAAGCTCGAGGACCAGTGGAAGCGCGAGCAGGACCTCGTCTCCCGCATCCGCGGCCTGCACGATGCGCTGACGGCGCCGGACGATACCCCGGCCGACCAGAGCCCCGAGGAGATGAAGGCCGAGCTTGCCACGCTCACCGGTGAGCTGGACGCCCTGCAGGGCGAGACGCCGCTCATGCGCGTCACGGTCGACAGCCAGGCGATCGCCGAAGTCGTCGGCAACTGGACGGGCATTCCCGTCGGCCGCATGGTCTCCAACGAGATCAAGACGATCCTCGGCCTCAACGACAAGCTGCGCGAACGCGTGATCGGCCAGTCGCATGCGCTGGAAGCCATCGCCGAAACGATCCGTACCTCGCGCGCGAAACTGCTCGATCCGCGCAAGCCGATCGGCGTCTTCCTGATGGTGGGCACGTCGGGCGTCGGCAAGACCGAAACGGCGCTCGCACTTGCCGACCTGCTCTATGGCGGCGAGCAGAACCTCACCGTCATCAACATGTCGGAGTTCAAGGAAGAGCATAAGGTCTCGATGCTCGTCGGCTCGCCGCCCGGCTATGTCGGCTACGGCGAAGGCGGCGTCCTGACGGAAGCAGTGCGCCGGCGTCCCTATTCGGTCATTCTGTTCGACGAGATGGAAAAGGCCCATCCGGGCGTGCAGGACGTGTTCTACCAGGTGTTCGACAAGGGCATGCTGCGTGACGGCGAAGGCCGTGACATCGACTTCAAGAACACCGTCATCATCATGACTTCGAATGCCGGCACCGACCTCATTCACAAGCTCTATGCCGATCCGGACAAGCGGCCGGACCTGACCGAGCTGACGGAAGCGATCCGGCCGGAACTCCTGAAGAGCTTCAAACCGGCCTTCCTCGGCCGCTGCTCGGTTGTGCCCTATTTCCCGCTCGCCGACGACGTCATCCGCAAGATCGTCTCGCTGCAACTCGGCCGCATTCGCAAGCGCTTCGCGGAAAACTACAACGCGACCCTGTCCTGGGACGATTCGCTCGTCGAGGCGATCGCCAGCCGCTGCACCGAGGTGGAAAGCGGCGCGCGCAACATCGAATACATTCTTTCGCGTGGGCTCCTGCCGCGCCTGTCCTCCCATGTGCTCGCCGTCATGGCGGAGGGTGGACAGATCGGCGGACTGAAGGCTGTTCTCGACGAGAACGGTCAATTCGAATTCCACGCGCAACCCTCGGATGGTACGGTCGTGCAACCGGAACAGCCGGCGGAACTGGCGGCAGCGAAGTAAAGCAATACCGGGCGGCGGCATGCCGACCCGGCACATCGATCGATCTCAATCCGGATACGAAGGGAGCGCATAATGGCAATCTATCTGAAATACGAAGGTATCGACGGGGAAGCGACGCACGACACCCACAAGAAGTGGATCGACGTACAGTCCCTGTCGTTCGGCACCGGCCGTGGCATTTCCACGCCGGCGGGCTCGACCGCCAACCGCGAGGCAAGCGAGCCGAACATCAGCGAAGTCGTCATCTCCAAGCTGCTCGACGGCTCCTCGCCGAAGCTGTTTACGGAATCGGTAACGGGCACCGCCGGCAAGAAGGTGGAAATCCACCTCGTCAGCACCGGCAATCCGGGCAATACCTATGTCGAATACGTGCTGACCAACGCACTCATCTCGGGCTACAGCGTCTCCTCCGGCGGCGACCGCCCGTCGGAATCGATCTCGATCAACTTCACCAAGCTCGAGTTCAAGTTCATCCCCTATGATGACAAGAACAAGGGCGGCACGCCGGTTACGGTCAACTACGACCTCACCACGACGAAGAGCGGCTGATCGCTCCGCTTCAGGCTCCTTCAGGGCACGGCCGCAGCAGATGCCGCGGCCGTGCCCCGATTTCGACAGCATTCATGCGGCGATGCGTGCCCGACGCGCATCCATCGGGCAATAATACCCCATGGCGACGACCCTAGTTCAAGAGGACCGTTGGATCACCCTCGAGACACCGCTCGGGGAAAACGCCTTTGTCGCGACGGAAGCTCGCGGCACCGAAGGCATTTCCAGCCTCTTCTCCTTCACGGTCAGTGCCCTTTCCCCCCGTACCTCGATCGATCCCAAGACGCTGCTCGGCAAGAGTGTGACGCTGTCGCTCGCGCGGCCGGGCGGCAAGCGTCGCTTCGTCAACGGCATCGTCACCTCGTTCTCGGCCGGCGCCTTCACGCGCAACGACCACCGGCTCTATACGCTGACGATCTCGCCGAGCCTGTGGCTCCTGCAACGCACGTCCGACCACAAGGTCTTTCAGGAAAAAACCGTCGTCGCCATTGCCGAGCAGCTGCTGGGCGACAGCGACGTGCCCTTCGAGAAGAAGCTGAACGCCACCTACGAGACCTCGGAATACCGCGTGCAGTTCGGCGAAACGGATTTCGATTTCTTCCAGCGCATCCTCGCCGAAGAGGGCATCTTCTATTTCTTCAAGCACAAGGACGGCGAGCACAAGCTGGTGCTGGCCGACAATGCATCCGCCTATGCAGACAGCCTGCAGGCGACGGTCGAGTACCGCCAGGCGCAGGAAGAGGCCGTCGATAGCGTGCATGCCTTCGATACCGGCGCCAGCCTCACCGATGCCGCCTGGCATATCGAGGATTACGACTTCGAGAAGCCCGCCAACAATATCGAGGGCGAGCGCAAGACGAACCAGCAGCCGTCCTCGACCAAGAAATGGGAGCACTACCGCTTCCCCGGCGCCTCCGTGAAGGCCGCCAGCCTGAAACAATTCGCTACCGTCGCCATCGACGCCGCCGAGGCCGGCTTCGAGACCGCCACGGGTGCCGGCACCTGCGCGAGTTTCACCAGCGGGCACGCCTTCACCCTGAAAGGCCACCCCGTCGCTGCGGAAAACCGCCGCCTCGTGCTGACCGAGGTCCACCACGAAGCCATCGATCGCGCGCATTTCGCCACGCGGCCCGGCACCGAGGTGAAACCCTATTATCGCAACGGCTTCACCTGCATGCCCGCCGCACGCATCGCTCGCAATCCGCTGCCTATGCCCAAGCCCGTCGTGCAGGGACCGCAGACAGCCGTCGTCGTCGGCCCGTCGGGCGAGGAAATCCATACGGACAAATACGGGCGCATCCGCGTCCAGTTTCATTGGGACCGCTACGGCAAGAAGAACGAAAAAAGCTCCTGCTTCGTGCGCGTGGCGCAGTCGCTTGCCGGCAGCAACTGGGGCTCGGTCTTCGTGCCGCGCATCGGCATGGAAGTGGTGGTGCAGTTCCTCGACGGCGACCCGGATCGACCGCTGGTGACGGGCGCGGTCTACAATGCCGACAACATGCCGCCCTGGGCGCTGCCCGGAAATATGACGAAGAGCGGTCTTCTGACCCGCAGCACCAAATCCGGCCAGACGGCGAATGCCAACGAACTCTCCTTCGAAGACAAGAAGGGCGAGGAAAAGATCGCTTTCCACGCCGAGAAGGATTTTTTGCGCGAGGTCGAAAACGACGACACGCTGGATGTCGGCCATGACCAGAAGCGCACGATCAAGAACAACCGCACAACGACGATCACCGAAGGCAATGAAAGCCTGACGATCAAGAAGGGCAACCGGACGGAAAAGATCGAGACGGGCAACGAGACGCTCGATATCGACAAGGGCAATCGCACCGTCACGCTCTCCACCGGCAATGACGGACTGACCCTCAAGAAGGGCAACCGGACGGTCGATCTGTCCATGGGCAATGACAGCCTGACGCTGACCAAGGGAAACCAGACGACCAAGGCGAGCGCCGGCAAGATCACGCTGGAGGCGATGCAGG
Organism: Shinella sp. CPCC 101442; assembly: GCF_024704725.1. Taxonomy (GTDB): domain Bacteria; phylum Pseudomonadota; class Alphaproteobacteria; order Rhizobiales; family Rhizobiaceae; genus Shinella. The sequence goes on from NZ_JALIQS010000013.1 coordinate 64,862, forward strand.
GCATCACGCTCAAATGCGGTGGAAGCACGATCGAACTGACACCGAGCGGCATTACCATGAAGGGCGTGACTCTGACCATCCAGGGTTCCGCCAAGACCGACGTCAAGGGACCGATCGTCAACGTCGCCGGCGACGGCATGGTCGTCGTCAAGGGCGGCATCGTGAAGATCAACTAGCGTGCCCCTTGAGCGGGGTGCATTGGAAATTGGGTAGAACGAAGGGCAGATGGTGAAGATCCAGACGGAAGCCTTCCGCAAGGTGACGGCCGAGACGGCGCAGGAAATCTGCGGCCGCGCGGACCTGTCCGCCGAGGCCCGGCCCTTCCTGCTGCCCAATCTCTCGCCGCAGGGTTTCCTGTCACTGCTTGTCGATGCGGAAAATATTGGCGACGCCATCCGCTTCCTCGCCTTCGCACTGCCGATCCGCGAGGCGATCTGGTGGGCCTATGTGGTGGCGAAGACCAATCTGCACGCCCCGACCGAGTTGGAGCTTTTGTGCATGGAACGCGCAGCCGCCTGGGTCTATGCGCCGGACGAAGCGCATCGCCGCTCTTGCATGGAATGCGCCGAATCGGCCAACTTCACCGGAGCTGCGGCCTATGCGGCGCTCGCCGTGTTCTGGTCGGGCGGCAGCCTGGCGCCGCAGGGCATGCCGGATGCCGACGCGGATCCGCGGCTGGGCCCGATCGGCGTCGGAGCCTCGGTGCTCCTGTCGATCACGGCGGGCGATGCGACGACACTGACCGACCGGTTCGAAACGGCCATCGTGCGTGGGGTCAGCGTTGCCAACGGGGGCAATGGGTGGTTGCCCGGCGAGCGACCGACAGGCGCAACCGGAACCTGAAAGAATCGCATGATGCGCTTCAAGATCGATTAAGTATTTGGGGCTAAGCATTCACTCTCCAGCCCCGCGCGAGTAGCGGTATCCGATTAAGCAGGCCCAGCAGAACGCCCAGCGATTTTGCGTCCGACCTGCCTGAACAAGACGAGTGCGTTCTGGTTTTCGACGTGCGGCGGAAGCGGCTTGTTGCCGATGCCCCGTGATCGTCCCGCGAGGGAAGAAGGGATCTCTATCCATGGCTCTGCCGCAGGTTATCGATGTCGATGCTCTGCTCCAGCCGATCTCGGAGGAAACACCTTCGGGCGTGGACCCGCGCTCGGACAGCTCGTCCACATCTCTCTATTATCGCACCAAGGATGCCCGCAACGCTGCCCGGTCGGCCGAACGCGCCGCTGTCGAAATCGGCGGCGCGCCGCCGGAGGAATGGGATACCGTTGCCGATACGGCGAGCGAGATTCTCGGCGGCCACGGCAAGGACCTCGAAATCGCCGCCTGGCTGATAGAATCCCTGCTGCGCCGGGAAGGCTTCGCCGGCCTTCGCGATGGCTTGAAGGTGATGACCGGCCTCGTCACCGGCTTCTGGGAAAGCTGCTATCCCGAACTCGACGAGGACGGCGTGGAGGGCAAGGTCTCGGCGGTCGCCGGTCTCAACGGCTCGGGCGCCGTCGGCACGCTCATCCAGCCGATCCGGCTTGTGTCGATCACGCAGGGATCGCAGGGCAGCTTCTCGCTGTGGAATTACGAGCAGGCGACGGATCTCGCCAAGGTCACGGACAGCAACCGTCGGCAGGAGCGCATCGACAACGGCGCCGTGACCATGGAACAGTTCATGGAGAGCGTGGCCGATACGCCGGCCTCGTTCTTCGCCGAAACCCAGTCGGCCATCGTGGAAGCGCTGGCAGCGCTTGCGGAAATGTCCACCGCCTTCGATGCGGTCGCTGGCGTGGACGCGCCGCCCGTTTCGGCGCTGCGTGAGCTGCTGGAGGAAATATCGAGGTCGATCACCCACTTCGCCGCTGACAAGCTTGCCGTTGCGAACTACTCTGCAACCAGCGAGGAACCCGACCCGGCTCAAGAGGGTGAAACCGGAGGGGCGTCGACGGGGGAAACCACCGTCGTCGTGCGCAAGATCGAAGGCTACCAGTCACGTGAAGAGGCTTTGGCGGAACTGTCCCGCATCGCCGTCTACTTCCGCAAGACGGAGCCCCATTCGCCCATGTCCTATACGCTCGACGACGCCGTCCGGCGAGCGCGCATGAGCCTGCCCGAACTGTTGTTGGAACTGGTCGAAGACCCGTCCCATCTGCAGCGGATCCTGCTGGCGGCGGGTATCAAGCCGCCGGAGCCGGCCGAACAGGGTTATTGATAACGAGTTGCAGCAAATCCACCGCTTGAAGAGGGGGCCGTCATGGCAGAGAGCGTTCAACAGAAACTGAAGAGAGTGCGCGCACCGCGCGTCCACATTACCTATGACGTGGAGACGGAAGGCGCACAGGTCCGCAAGGAACTGCCGTTCGTCGTCGGCGTGATCGGCGATTTCTCCGGCAAGCCTTACGAGCCGCAGAAGCCGTTGCGCGACCGCAAGTTCACCCAGATCGACCGCGACAACTTCGACGATGTCATGCAGCGCATGACGCCCGGCGCGGAATTCAAGGTCGAGAACACGCTGGCAGGTGACGATTCGCTGCTGCCCGTTTCGCTGAAGTTCAAGTCGATCGCCGACTTCGAGCCCGGCGCGATCGTCGACCAGGTCGAACCGCTGCGCAAGCTTCTGGCGGTGCGCAACAAGCTGCGCGACCTGATGTCCAAGGTCGACCGTTCCGAAGAGCTGGAAAGCCTGCTCGAGGAAGTCCTGCAGAACACCGACAAGCTGACGGCGCTCGCCGGCCAGCTTGGCGCAGAGAAGGAGTAACGGGAATGAGCGCCGAGACCCAAGCAGCCGGCAGTGCAGCTGCCACTGAGGAAACCGGTTCCCTGAGCCTCCTCGACCAGGCCATCCAGGTTACCAAGACGGCCGAGCCGGACGAGATCCAGGACCTCCTGCGCACCCTGACGTCGGAAGCCCTTTCCGGCACCGTCACGTTCAGCAAGAACCTGACGCAGACCTTCAACAAGGCGATCGCGGCCATCGACGAGAAGCTCTCCAAGCAGCTGACCGCGATCATGCACAACGAGGAATTCCAGAAGCTGGAAGGCTCCTGGCGTGGCCTCAACTATCTCGTCAAGAACTCGGAAACCAGCTCCACGCTGAAGATCCGCGTTCTCAACATGACGAAGAAGGAACTGCACAAGGACCTGACGAAGGCCGTCGAGTTCGACCAGAGCCAGATCTTCAAGAAGCTCTACGAAAATGAATTCGGCACCCCCGGCGGTGAGCCCTACGGCACGCTGATCGGCGACTTCGAATTCGGCAACGGTACGGAAGACCTCGAAGTGCTGCAGGGCATGTCGAACGTCGCCGCCGCTTCCTTCGCGCCCTTCGTCTCGGCCGCAAGCCCGAAGATGTTCGGCCTCGAGAGCTTCACGGAACTGTCCAAGCCGCGCGATCTCGAGAAGATCTTCGACAGCTCGGAATACATCAAGTGGCGCGGTTTCCGTGACAGCGACGACAGCCGTTTCGTCACGCTCACCATGCCGCGCGTCCTCGCTCGCGTTCCCTACGGCTCGCAGGGCAAGGAGATCGAGGAGTTCAAGTTCGAGGAAGCCCCGATCGACGCCAACGGCGTCGTGTCGAAGATGAAATCGAACGAATTCGCCTGGATGAACGCCTCCTATGCGCTGGGCGAGCGCCTGACCTCGGCCTTCGCGAAATACGGCTGGTGCGTTGCCATCCGTGGCGCCGAGGGCGGCGGCAAGGTGGAAAACCTGCCGACCTTCACCTTCACCAGCGATGACGGCGATGCCGACCAGCAGTGCCCGACGGAAATCGGCATCACCGACCGTCGCGAAGCAGAGCTTTCCAAGCTCGGCTTCCTGCCGCTCTGCCACTACAAGAGCACGGACTATGCGGTGTTCTTCGGTGCCCAGACGACGCAGCGCCCCAAGAAGTACGACAAGCCGGATGCAACGGCGAACGCGGCGATCTCCGCCCGCCTGCCCTACATCATGGCGACCTCGCGCTTCTCGCACTATCTCAAGGTCATGGGCCGCGACAAGATCGGCTCCTTCCTCGAGGTCAGCGACTGCGAAACCTGGCTCAACAACTGGATCCGCAACTTCGTCAACGGCAATCCGGATGCGAGCGCCGAGATGAAGGCGCAGTATCCGCTGGCCGAAGCCCAGGTCACGGTGAAGGAAATCCCCGGTTCGCCGGGCGCCTACAATGCCGTTGCCTACCTGCGTCCATGGCTCCAGATGGAAGAACTCACGGCTTCCATGCGCCTCGTCGCCCGCATCCCGCAGATGGGATGACGCCCGGATGGATGAAAACGCAACCATCGCCGTGGACACCGCCTCCGGCGGCGATGGTGCAAGACAACGCGAAGCCGGTCTCCGGCTTCGCATCGTCGCTGCCGCTCTCGGCACCGGCACGGACGTCGAGGCCGATGCGCTCGACCGCTTCCTGACGAGCGACGATCCCGAAGAATGCCTCCGCCTCTGGTTCGGTCCCAAGACCGTCCGCCGCGCGGTTCTCACGCGCGACATCGCCGCCATCGACGTTCTCCTGGGCGACCAGATCGACACGATCATCCACCAGCCGGACTTCAGACGCCTCGAAGCCTCCTGGCGCGGCGTCGATCTTCTTCTTTCCGAAACCGGCAACGACGACAAGGTTCGCGTCAAACTCTTCAACGCCACATGGGCGGAGCTGTCGCGCGATTTCGACCGCGCCATCGAGTTCGATCAGAGCACGCTCTTCGCCAAGGTCTATAACGAAGAATATGGCATGCCGGGCGGCGTGCCCTATGGCCTGCTGCTCTGCGATCACGCCGTGCGCCACCGCCCGACGCCCGGCTCGGGCGCCCAGGACGATGTCGGCACGCTGACGGGCCTGGCCCAGGTCGCCGCGGCCTCCTTTTCGCCCTGCATTCTTGGCGCCGCGCCCGAATTGTTCGGCGTCACCACCTTCGCCGACCTTTCCTATGCGCAACGGCTCGATTCCGGCTTCCAGCTCGGCGAATATCATCGCTGGCGGCAGCTGCGCGATCTCGAGGACAGCCGCTTCCTCGGCATCGCCATGCCGCGCATCCTGCTGCGCGATCGCTACCGCGACAGCGCCTCCCGACTCGACGGCTTCCGCTACAGCGAAGGCGGCACGGGTGTCGATTCCTGGCTCTGGGGCAACGCCGCCTTCGCCTTCGGCGTCATCGCCATCCGCGCTTTCCGCGAACGGGGCTGGTTTGCCGATCTCTGCGGGACGCGCGGCACTGAGCGTGAATCCGGCGGTGTGATCGCCCAGCTTCCGGTCGCCAATTTCTCGACCGGCGAGGCCGTCGCCTATCGTCGCCCGCTGGAAGTGGAACTGACCGACAAGAAGCAGAAAATCCTCGAGGCACTCGGCTTCATCGCGCTCACGCCGCAGAATTTCGACCGTTCCGTCGTCTTCCTCGGCGCCCAGTCGCTCTATGCTGCGCCCCCCGACAGCGCGCTTCCCGCCCAGGTGAACGGCCGGCTTTCCGCCATGCTGCACTATGTCATGTGCATGAGCCGCTTTGCCCATTATGTGAAGATCATGGCTCGCGACCGTGTCGGCGCCTATACGACGCCGCATGAGCTGGAACGCTACCTCGAAGACTGGCTGCGCAACTATACGATCGGCAACACCGATGCCGGCCCGGAGCTGAAGGCGCGCTATCCGCTTGCCGGCGCGCGCATCGAGATGAGCGAAGTAAGCGGTCGCCACGGTGTCATGAACTGCGTGCTGCATCTCCAGCCGCATTTCCAGTTCGACCAGGTCGTCTCGGGCTTTCGCATGCGCACGGAAGTGCAGACCTTGCGAACACGGTAAGGGAGATTCATGGCTCGTCTCCCCAACAAGGTCCCGCCCCGCCTGCCGCTCTTCGACCGGCTGCTGCAGGGCGACAGCATCGAGACGGACCGCAGCGCCGACCGCGCCATGCAGGAACTGCACGAATCCGTGCGCCGTGACCTCGAAATCCTCTTCAACACCCGGCCCGGCCGCCTGCCCGACGATGCGCGGCTGACGGAGCTTCGCCAGTCGATCCTGTCCTACGGCTTGCAGGAGGTGCAGAGCCAGCACCTCGCCTCCCCCACCCAGCAGGAACTGTTCCGCAAGAACCTCGAAGAGGTCATACGCCGCTTCGAGCCGCGCTTTCGCGAGCTCTCCGTCGTGCTGATCGTGCCGGAGAACCAGATCGAGCGCGTGCTGCGCTTCCAGATCAACGCCCTGCTCGAAACGGACTCGTCCAGCGAAGCCGTGATCTTCAACACCGCCATCGATCCCGTCACCGGCATGATGTCCATCAACGGCCGCTAGCGCCTTGCAACGTTTCGCGATTGGCGTAACGTGACACGCGAAGCACAGCTTCCCCGAGTGCATTTCCGGTGAACTCTGGTTCACCGGAAATGCACTCGTGTTTTGTTTTTACCGCATTCGCGAGGCCTTCTTTGGATTTCTCCCAGGCGAAAATCCTCATCGTCGATGATGTCGAGGACAACAGGGACGTGCTGGCGCGTCGCCTGAAGCGGCAGGGCCTCGTCGATATCCAGCAGGCGGGCGACGGGCTCGATGCACTCGAAAAAGTCCGCAGCGAACCCTTCGATCTCATCCTGCTCGACGTGATGATGCCGCGCATGAACGGTATCGACGCGCTCCAGGCCCTGAAGGACGAAGGCTGGCTCAAAACCACCTCCGTCGTGATGATCTCCGCCGCCTCGGAAATCGAAACCGTGGTGCGCTGCATCGAGCTTGGCGCTGAGGACTACCTGCCGAAACCCTTCAATCCGGCGTTGCTCGCCGCCCGCGTCGGTGCGGTGCTGGAGCGAAAGCTGCTGCGCGACGTGAACCGCCGCCAGCTGGAAAGGCTGGAACGGGAGCTTGCGGAAGCCTGGCTCTGCCAGCAATCCATGCTGCCGACCGACTTTCCGGTCGACCCCGCGGTGCTCGACATTTTTGCCAGCGTCGATCCGGCGCTGGAAGTGGGTGGCGATCTCTACGACGTTTTCGAGGTAGCCCCCGGCCTCATCGCGCTCGCCATCGGCGACGTCGCCGGCAAGGGTGCGTCGGCAGCGCTGTTCATGGCCCGCACGCGCAGCCTGCTGCGCGCCGGCACGTTGCAGTTCCACGCCGTCTCCGGCCGGGTGCCGCGCCCTTCGGAAATCGTCGCGCTCGTCAACGACGAGCTTAACAAGAACAATCCGCAGTCGCGCTTCGTCACGCTGTTCCTCGCCTTCCTGGACCTGTCGACCGGGCACCTTTCCTATTGCAATGCCGGCCATGTCTATCCGGTTCTGGCAGGCGCAAACGGCGTCAGCGAAGTGGCGACATCGCCCGATCCCGCACTCGGCGTCATCGACGGGCTCGACTTCCATGACCATGACCTGACGCTCGCGCTGAACGATTGCCTGTTCCTGACGTCTGACGGCCTTTCGGACATGCAGAACGCCGAACAGGCCCAGTTCGGCACCGAGAACGTTCTTGCCGAAATCTCCGCCCACAAGGCGCTTCCCGCGGCGGAACTGGCCGGCGCGGTGCTCGCCAAGGCACAGGCTTTTGCCGGTGGCGCGGCGCAATTCGACGACATCACCGTGCTCGTCGTAAGACGGTTGCGCTAGGCGCGAAAAGTGCAGCCGGAACGCGACTAACCCCTGTCAATTTCACAGGCATTGCAGTAGCTTTGTCACGGGCCTTGCGCCGTCGCAGGGGAATCACGCGATGCTTACGCAATCCAGTGAAAACAATGAGGTAGCATGGCCGCCGGCTTCAGTCCGACAGCTGCTGCTCGAAGCGTCTCATAGAGGGGGAAAATCGTGCCGGGTATCAATTTTGGCGCTCTGGACAAGAGCGACGCTGAAGATGTGTGCTGGTGCGTCGTCGAGTCCATCGCCGACATGGACGATACGGCGTCCAGCATCATCGCCGTCGTGCACTTCCTGCGCGAGGTCTACGGCGCTGATGACGCGGACGAGAAGGTCATCCCGAATCCGGCGTTCCTCGCCAATGGTCATGACGGCATGTCGCCGAAGACCCGCAAATACTTTACCGGCCGCACCTTCAAGGGTCTTGGTGGCAGTGCCGTCAGCCTGGCGGGCGGCCTCGCCTCCGGCGTGACGGCTGTCGATGTCGGCAGCATCCTTCGCGAAGGCAGCGCCGTCGGCACCACCGCCGCTCACCTCGTCGGCATCAAGGCCGCCGGCAAGGGTTTCAAGAAGAGCGAGACGGTAACCCGCTGGGTCGATGCGATGCTGAAGGCCAAGGTCGCCAAGATCGGCGTTCGCGGCGTGGGCCTCGCCGGCGCCGCCATCCCGATCCCGGCCGTCGGGCTTGCCACCAGCGTCGCGACGACGGTCGCAAAACTCGGCATCAAGGTCACGCTCAGCAAGCTCGTCGCCCGCACCGCGATGGAAGTGCATTGGCGCGCCTATCAGGAAACCGTGATCGCCGGCGCCTTCGGTGCGCGCAACGGCCCCGTCGGGCCCGCCTCGGCGATGTTCTACGAAATCTTCACCAAGCGCAGCTTTACCCGCATCTTCGGCAAACACGACACCGCCGCCCTGATCAAGGAACCCGCTGGCTGGATGGCGCTGAACGACAAGCTGATGCTGATGTGAGGCGCTTGCGCCTCAACCACACCGGCGTTCCAGGGGCAGCCGTGTAGGAAGAGACCTCGTTTGCCCCTACGAAGCGCGGCCTTCACCAAGGCCGCGTTTTTTTTGCGCTTCAACCACGCATCGCCAGTCCCTTGTCATCGAACCTGTGGATTCGTGTTGTGTCAGGCGTGAGCCATACGGTATCGCCGTGGGTGACGGGGAAGTCGCCGTCGGCGCGTACGGTCATC
>NZ_JALIQS010000014.1 GCF_024704725.1 Shinella sp. CPCC 101442
CCGTATCAATGGCCATCGATCGGGCGATGATACGCTCATTCGGCAGGAAGTCGAATCCAGCACCGCCGCTGTCTGCGACGAGAAAGGGTTCACGTCCCGTTATTGTCGATGCCTCCACGGTCGCGGTGGATTCTGCCTTGCCTGCCTCCCTAGATTGTCGGTCACGGCTCGCCGGTGGCGGCTGCGGCATCAACGTTGACTTCCGTCGGCGCACCGCTCTTGCTGCTGAGGAAAGGCATAACCAAGATCGACCCGAAGATAACGATAAACATCGACAAAAGGCATATACCGATAAGATTGATGCGGTGGGGCATTTGCTCCTCAAAAGAAAGGCCCCGCGCGAGGCGGGGCAAAGGCTGAACCAAAAAATGGCGATCTGAAATGCTTGCGCAAGGGAATGGTTCCGTAGTCGTCTCAAAAGGGAGCGAGCGGGATTTTTACAGGCGCCCGCGATTCTGGCGGATCATCTGCGGGATCTGGGTCTTCAACGTATGCTAGAGCTTGATGCTCAGCGACATTCTTCAGAGCCGAGAAGGCCACTTTTGGCGGCCAGCCGGCTTGGATTATCGAGTCAAACAGGTCCCGCACTGGCGCATCAATTGCAAGCTCGCATTCGATTTGCGTGTCGGTATCGCTAAGGGGTTCACGGGGTGAGGGGATCGATGCGTACACGGCAGGCTCCATATCTTTCGCTCCCTCGAAAAATGCGAAAGTGGATCACTGGTTCCCTTTAACAGAAAAGCCCCGCACAGGGCGGGGCATAGTGCATCGGCAGAAGCGAACATCGAGCGTTTAGTCCCGCGACGCGAGTGCCTTTGAAAGCCGCAGAGCCCGGAGAGCTACTGTTTTCTTTTGCCGAGCGCGTCGCTCAGTGTCAGCCATCTCCTGCACGGCCCTTTTCGTCTCGTCCGCGTCGCCCCAAGTTCTGCCGGGGCAATTAAGCATCAGCGGATCCCGAGCGCCGTTGATGCGTTGTGAGGCTTGATCGGACATCAGGTGCTTCTCTTTTTCAACTGATTGGGAAGTGAGCCTCTATCGGCGAATAGCTGCACCAGGCCCAGTTTGTTTCGAGCCGATTACTTCTCACTATGGCCCTCATACAGGGCTGTTGGACAAAAGGCGACAAAATCGCCGACCGCGGCGTTAGGTGGGGCAACGAAACCCAGCCGAATGCCTTGGGCGAGAAGCCAGTTTTCAGCATTTTCCTTCAGAGCGAAGGAGAAGCTCGTTTCTTCACCATTCTCAAGAATCACAACAACCCAATCGTTACCGACTAAGACGAGATCAGCGGAAACCCTATTCATCCTCGCCTCTGATTTTGCTTGCCGGAGAAAAGATGCGAGCATCCGCCAGCGGCTCTTTTCGGCACTGCCGCCGCCGGTCGCATCTGAATGGTTGATGCGGTGACACGACTGACCAGAAGACCGGAACGGGAGGCTGGCCGCTCGGGGGAATGTCCAGCCTCCCTAATCCAGGTGGTCTTGAGACACCGGGATATTCCAAAAGACTTCCGATGCTGGCCCTTGATAAACGTCTCATAGCTGAAGAAGGCTTTGCATTAGCATCGGGTGATGCATATCTATTGACAGAAACTCTGAAGGCACTGGAATGTTCCCAACAAAGATGGGGGTCGGCCTGGGACTTCTAAACGAAGGGACGCACAGCGACTTGCGACGCCCGTAACCGCGCGCGAGCTCACGCAGTGCCGACCTCGTCTTGCATCTCCATCAGTTCTGCAAGGTCGAAGAGCAACCTCTGAACGTCCGGCCCGATACGAGAGTTGTTGGCCTCGATGGTCATCCGGATATTTGCGGCGTAGTGGGTCGGATCTAGTACGCCAGCCTCCTTGAGGGTTTTGACCAGAACAACCAACGCGTTTGTGTGGGCGGCATGAATGGCCGCAATGGCCTCGACAATCTCATCGGATTTCTTGTTCATTCAGCGGCCTCCAAGTTCTGCATTGCCAGATACACTCCATCTCCGAACGCTCGCCGACGTAAAACAGGATCGTCGGCGGTCAAAGAGAGGCTGCCGGATAAATACCCCTGCCTCTTTCGCTGCCTCCGCTGCGCTGGTCATCGCTCGGTATTGCCCGAGCTTCATCGTTTCAAACGTTATTCCCATCTTCCTCGTTGCATTCGTCCTGCTACGCAAAAAAATCCCCGCTGAGGAAGTCGGGGCAAAGGGGCTCGATCAGCGCAGAGCGATAATCGGAATGTGTCCAGGTTTGTTCCTGCCCAAAAATCCCCCCGAATCTATTGGAGGGTCGGCTTGTCGCCGGGATGTTCACGCAGACGAAGTGTTGGCGCCAGAAAGCGACCAACAACGGGGCTTACTAAGAAGGTGAAGGTCGTCCAGACTGGAAGCAGGTACTTCGCCTGATCGTTGAGTGCGGGCACTGTCAATATGACGATAGTGCCAACCCCGAAGATGACGGCATTGACCATCATCGAGACGACGATAGTGATGTGAGTGATCGTTCTCATGTGCATCTCCTTTCGATTGGAAATGCATCCCCAGCAAGGCGGTTCCGCTACGCCTGACAACTGTCAATTTGTACCGAAAATTCGGCATAGCCGCTTGCTTTATGCAGCCGTCGAGCTTACCGCCCCAGATAAATCTCCAGCGGGAATGACGCCGCCACGCTATTCAAGACAGCCGCCACGAGCAGTTATCAGATCGTTGCCGCATGGTGGCGAGTATGGCAGACGCAATCACTAGGGTTGAGCCAACGTAGATCATATCGCGTTGACTATGGGCGTCATCAACTGGCCGCTGCCAGCCGACGCGCATGCCGCGGAGCATGCCGCGGCGTTCTTGATCGGCGTGTCGGCCATGTGTTAGGTGAAGTGGTCGCTACCTCTCAGAGGAATGAAAAAAAGGTGAAGGCGGGCTTGGCCACATCGCCGCCATCGACGCTTAGGCTGAGCAAGCGAAACGAATTCTGGAGAAAAGGACTGCGTTCGCCCATGCGACTGCTTGTAGAGGCCATCCATGTAAATCTGTACCGGAATAGATAGCGGCGCAGCCAATATCTGATCCTTACATTTGTTTAGGTCGCTAAAACATTCTTGAAGCGCTTCTGGCGTCTTTTGAATTTCTTCTGCAAGTTGCGCAATGTGTGGCTTCACCTCTTCGGCCAATCTTCCAGCGTCTCCTCCGATTTTAGGCAGGCACTTGCAATCCTTTGCCTCCCCCAGTGGGCCAAGATCGACTCTCCAACACTGCTCGTATTCATTGCTTCCGCACCCCAAGGCAGCGCACGGCGCGACGATAAGGATGCCTATTGTAATGCACTCATCTTCACCGCATCCCCTCTTTTTCATCTTGTGATTTAGTTAAGCATTGCCTCAATCAATCGTCAATTGGGGATCCAGGTGTAGCTGTTGAGCGAGCTTTCTCAGGCACCCCCACCGCGCCTGAAGTCGATAGGGTGCCGTTGCTGAGAGCCTAATTTGGGTACGTCGCGCTCGGGGCTCGAGATAGTACGCGGGCCCTTGTGAGAGGTCCGCAGGAGCTTGGCGCTTGGGATGCGGACCCCTCTCAGGTCGCATGCACAGCAACCGAGAACAACATAAGACCGTCAATCTGAACTGCGTGTGAATAGACCTCAGGGCGAACTTGCAAGCCTATTCCGCAGCCTACGTCAGAGAAAAGGCTCCGATTGGAACCAGATCCTTGAGAGAGCAACAGTTGGTTGTTCCTGGCCCAGGCGCAGACACGGGTATAGCCCTCGCTTCGCGCGGTGACTCGATTCGTTGGCCCGTGATGGTCGTGCGATAAGCCGTCTCGCTCCCAAAGCCTGCTTGCGACCGCCACGTTTGCGACCTGCAAGCTTCTCTTCCCGAAGAGGAGACGCAGTTTCTTCAGCTTCATGACAATGCTTTGCCGATCCAAATCGCACGAGTGAGGCATTGCTAATGCGGCGGCGCTCGGATGCGGCCATGCTTCAAGGCCTCCCAAACTGATGCATCGCTCGTACGAAGCCTGCGGTTCGGTCCTTCCCAAGTTCGCTGATCCGCAATGCGCGAGAAACAAAAGAGCCCCGCGCGAGGCGGGGCTATAGGCTTTAGACCAGTACCGCCTTCAAACCGGCTAGCGCTGGATTTGTTCCTCGCGGCGCATTAGCGATCGGCGCGAGCCGCACTCTACAGGATGAAGTCGCCCTTCACCAAGTCGATTGTCTTGTCGAGGCGGAGCGCGAAGTCGGCCTTGCCGTCGCCGTCCACGTCGCCATAGACGAAGGTGTCGCCGCTCTTGTGGAAATAACGAAGTTCGCCGGCCTTGTCGGAAAACGTCTTCTCGCCGATGAAGGTGAAGGCATCGTTCTTGCTCGTGGCATCGCGGGCGTCGATGCCGGACAGGCCGATCCTGTCGCCCTGCGATCGGCTGAAATCGGTTATGACGTCACGGCCCGAAGCGCTAACAGTCGATTCACCGATCGATTTGAAAATGAACTGATCTGCGCCTTTGCCGCCGGTAAGGCGGTCGGCGCCAACGTATCCGCGCAGCACGTCGTTACCGGAACCACCCTTCAGCATGTCATTGCCTTTGCCGCCGTCTAGCATGTCATTGCCTGCGCCGCCCCAGATCGAATTCGCGCCGGCATCGCCTGTGAGAAGGTCGTTTCCGCGGCCGAGGATAATCGCCTCAATCGAATAGAAGTATTGCAGGTCGCCATCCGAGGCTTTGACCGTGCCTATTTTTTCGCCGTTCATTTTGATCGTGAGATTGCCAGCGTATGCGAAGTAATCGAGCGTATCCCAGCCGTCATCGCCGTACATGATATCTTCGCCGGGCGAATAGATGAAGCGGTCGTCGCCGCCCCGCCCGAAGAATGTGTTTGCGCCCGAATCACCAGTGGCCACATCGCTGCCGTTGCCGAGAATGACCGCCTCGATGGAGTAAAGATATTTCGTATCACCGAGAGAGCCGATAGCGTCGCCACGCCCCTCGCTGGCGAGCTTTACCGTCACGTCGCCTATGTAGTGATAGTAGGACATTGTGTCCCAGCCATCACCTCCGTAGACCAGGTCGTTCCCCTTGCTCCAGACGAACTTGTCATCACCACCCAGCCCTTTGTAGATGTCGATGACGTCGGTGCCATAGAGGAGGTCGTTTGACGCAGTACCGATAATTTTTGCCATGGAGAGAAGAGCTTTCGTTCGAACACGAAAGACTGATTAGGCCCAAAGAGTAAACGTGTGAACCAAACACGCTGGGTTAACAGGAGTTAGGATTAACGCGCTGCGAAGGCCGGCTTCATTGCGGAGCTTCAAATCGAGGAGGCAAGTGTTTCCCGGAAAGGCTAGGGCTTCCTATAAGAAGGCAGACGCGAACGGTGCGAGTATGTTCCCAGCCTGTGAATGGCAATTAGGGCAGGCAATCGTCAAGGATGCGCCACTAAAGGCGATCGAGAATCTCGACGATCTTGATTTCTCGGATGCCTCACCCCATCTATCGTTTACAGCCCGTCACAGATGATCTGCCTGCAGCGACGAAACTCGTCGCGCGTTCGCAGTCATTCGGGTTCGAAGGGCGCTCCCCGAAAGGGTTGAGCGCCCTTCGTCATTTCGGGAGGAAGGCGCCGGAGGGTGCGTCACGCTGATCGCCGCGAACGCCAGGTTCCAGTCTCGCTCCTGAGCAGTCGCCCGCGGCGCATATCGACATCCATGCCGCCGGCCGTGCGATACGCCGGGACGCAGAGGTGAGTGTCGTCGCCGTCCCGGTGCCAATCCCCGATCATCGCGATGCCGTCGCCGAACTCCACCAAGCGCATGCCCTCAGCCGCTTCGGCATCTTCGACGTGTACCTAGCAGCCGAGGGCGGCATGGCTATATGGGAAGCAATAGCGCATCAGCCGACCTGCTCCACGGAAAGAGAGCCGGCCGGGAGCGGCTTGCTCAGCGGCTTGGCCGAAACCGAGGGGTAAAGCCAGCCCATCCCGCATCGCGCTGGAGGATGACGATCTGGCGTTCATGATAGGGAGCGCGATCCCGCCGGTAACGCTGATCGCTCCGGGGCCGAGTTCGTACGAGGAGCGCGTTTGAGACACTGTGAAGCAATTTCAGCGAATGGCCGCCAGCTACTCTGAAACGCGCTACGCGTTGGATCTCCTGAACGAACTAGAGGCTGCCGCGGCCGCGCCAGATGTGGCTACGATACAGATATTGAAGGAATATATTCGACTTATTGACCCTCTAGGTCACGGAAGCGATGTCGCCTTACGCCTTCTGACTTACGTCCTGAACGGCCCTCCTCAAGAAGAACCTAGCAGGTTCGGATAGCCCACGTTCTGTACGCTACTCCTGTCGATCTCGCAGGCGGACACCAGGGCCATTGCCGTTCTGATCGATGAAGAGAATCCCGGCGCCTTCGAGGGCAGACTTGAGCTTTCCATGGGTGACTGCGTTAAGCCCACCGCGCTCGTTCTCGTATCGAGTGATTGTCGCCGTCGTGACGCCGGCGATAGCGGATAAGTCTCGAACGCCAATTTTTAGCGCAGCGCGAGCCATCCTAAGTTGACTTGGATCCATAAGTGACACCCTGTATCAAATAACTATTACACAGTAACAAGTCAACGAGGAGACCAAGCCATGCATACCGCCCCCCATACTGTCGACAGAAGGCTCGCTCCACGCCGGCTGGTACCGAGAAGATCGCCAGCGCATCCGCACGCGAATAACCCACACACGGCCGAAGCGTACCTGGAAGAGGTCTTCCACGCGGCGGATGCGCCTATCTACCAGGTCGGCGATATCATCACCTTCCGGAAGGCAGATCGCACGGTCAGCTCAATCATGATCATGGAAATCAACGGCTGCGACCTCACTGCTCTTTTTTATGACGGAATGCCGCACCGCTTCGACTGCTCGTTCGAGGACATTGCCTCTTTACGCATCATCCGGATTGAAGAGTCCAGCACCGAGAGTGTAGCAATGTATGGCGAGCTGGTAGGGCTCTCTAAGGAGATCGCCTACACCAACTAGTTTCCCGCCAGCCGTTCCCGCATTGTCGGCTGGCTCTTGCCGGTGGCGCCCTCGTGGCTGCCTCGGCCTTTTATACCACAGGCCCGCGCTGACCACCCGCTCCAACACCGCGGAGCGCGGGCCACTCAAGGTATGGCCGTCACATTGCCTGAGGCGATGCCGCTGTCTGCAAGGAGTTAAACCCAACGTCAGGAAGGCCCCAAAACGGCGTGCTTAGAGCGCCTTCACGCCCGCCGCGGCAAGCAACCTGGCCATCTTAGCCGGATCGACGAGCGTGCCACTCTCCAGCTTCATGATCTCCGATTCAGTGAGGCCCGACAGGATGGAAAGCTGTTCGGTCGAATAGCCCTTGGAGGAACGCAGTTCGGCAATGGGGTTCGGCACGTTAATCGTCATTTTTCTCTCCTGTTATTGCGTCGCAATATAGGTCGTTTGCGACGCACAACAAGAGTTACGTGCTTCAGCCGTCATTAAAGAAAGGCCCGTCACTCAATGGCCTCTCGTCAACGCTGCTTTTCACCGGCACTTTTGCCGTCAGAGCTTCTGGAGCGCTCCTCAAAGCGATCCGCGCCTTTGGCGAGGTCAGAACCCTTCTCAGCTTCAACTTTGCGCTCATCGGCCCGTGCGGCCTTGTGTAGGCCCCTGGCGCCTTCCTTGCCTTCTTCGGTCGGTGCGTTTTCGATAGCCATTGAATCCTCCTTAGCAATGCGCTGGAAACGATCCTGGGCTCACGTTGTTCCGATCTTGAAAACGCCCTGAGGAAAACCATATCGAATCCGCCAGAATTGTAATTGAAAGGAGCACCACGATGCTGGCTGACGTTTACTTCTCTGTACCCCTTCACGTTCGTTTCCCCAACGGGGTGTCGCGCTCATTTGAGAGCCTGCACGACACCGTCGATTTCCTTGATAATGAATGGCCTTTGCGGCACGGCGCGCGATACAAGCGCGCGTGCGAGAAGTGTCGCGCTGCACTCTATCGAATGGCACCGGTAGCTGTCGCGCGTGAGGCGTTTGTGTCCGCCTGCCTTGAAGCGGGGTTACCTGTCGAGGCTTTGGCACCAAGTTGGCAGCAAGGACAGTCGTCACCCCCACGTAAGAGTGCCTAAAGCACACGGCCGCTCGCCAAGGTGCGGCGGCTTAGGAACAAACATTCGCACACAACGTTCGCCTTCTGATCAAAACAGGAGAGCGTCATGAACCGCATAATCTATATCGTTGGACTGGTCGTTGTCGTCCTGGTGGTTTTGTCGTTCCTCGGTCTAAGGTGAGTGCCATGAACGATCCACGCGAAAGGCGCATCACAGCGCGAGCTTTCGATCTCTGGCAGGCTGAAGGGTCCCTAGAGGGGCGAAGCCTCAGCCATTGGCTGCAGGCGGAGAAAGAGGTCGACGAAGAGATCTACGAGGAATCGCGGAAAGGCAAAACAGAGTCGGTCGCACTTGCCGGCGCTGAGAACCCGCGTTGAGGTTCGACTCCACCATTGAACGATGCGGATTTCAAAAGCGGGGAGGGATTGTGGGGAAGAAAAAGCCCGTTATCGGATTTCTCAACGATAACGGGCTCTTAGCTTTTAATTTGGCTCCCCGGGCCGGATGGAGGATAACCAACGATTGAGATCTGCGCCGAAACGACTATTTTGAGTTTATCGATCTTTTGCTTGCTGAACTTTGGTTGCCGCGCGATCAGCACCGCGCCTGACGAACTTCCCTCTCAAAATCAATCGCTACCACCATCGGCGGACCTTCGGCTCCGCGGTCGTTAAAGATTGCTTTGAAAGGGTTCATCGTCATGACCACAGGCACACTAAAATGGTTCAATTCCACCAAGAGCTTCGGCTTCATCTAGCCGACAACGGCGGCGCTGACGCGTTCGTTTATATTTCGGCTGTCGAACGCACCGGAATGCGCGAAATCGTAGAGGGCCAGAGGCTCGGCTACGAGCTGGAGCGTGACAACAAGTCCGGCAAGATGTCGGCCTGCAACCTTCAGGCTGCATTAGCCGCGAGCGCGATCGTCACGCCTGCGAAAATCGCGCCCCGGCTGATGTTGTCAATGGCGGCGGGCGTCGAAAGGTTCGTTTGGACGGTTTCGTGGGGAAGGGCGGTAGAGACGGGTATCGTCAATTGCGGTGCTCGATCTGAACATCACGCGTACTTGATACGCGGCGGTAACGCCCTGGAGGTTCACATGTTCCCCTTGGCGGGGGCAAGGCATTGTAGTGCCGACACACCCTGTTTGGGGGCAAAGGGGTGACGACTCCGAACATGCGCAACCAAAGACCCATCTGCCTTGCAGGACGGCTGATCGTTGGCATTTTATTAAGTTTGTTGGCAAAGAGTTTTTGTCGGGGACGACCAAAACCCATGGGGCACGAGTTGACTGTTTAACGAACCTTGGAGGCGAGCATGTCACAGCGTACCGTCCTTGTTGTCGATGACGAACCCTTGATCCGAATGGTATTGGCGGATGCACTGGAACACGAGGACTTCCTCGTGATCGAGGCCTCTAGTGTCCTGGAAGCCGTTGCTGTCTTGGGAAATCGACACGTAGATTGTCTTGTTACCGACGTAGATATGCCGGGAGGACTGAGCGGACTCGACCTCATAAGATTCGTCCGCGGCTTCGACAATTCCATGTTTGTCATCGTCACCTCCGGGAGAGTGCCGAACGAGGGCGAGCTTCCGCCAAATGAGCGTTTCCTTCAGAAGCCCTACAGTCTGGAAACTGTGGTGGCCGAAGTGAACGCAGCGATACGCGTGCCATGCGCTTTAACCGCGTAAAGGCAGAGCCGTCTCAGACCATAATATGGCCTTACGCCTCACTATCGACCGGCATACTCGAATTGATGGCAATCGAGTTACTTATTGGGTCTGATGAGCGGGTAGCAGGTTCGTCACCCCCCAAGAGCGTAGAGAATTCTGTCCTGCCTATAAGTATCAGCATTGTCTTGACGGCGTCTGGTGACGGTCTTGCCTATGGGGTCGGCACTTATGTTAGGCTTGCTGCTCAATTCGATCTTTGGAGTCATAACCTCTGTGTCGCGGGCACTCCAGTCCGAAGGGTGCCTGCTAATAGCACTTGACTAATTGGTACACATGTACGAAGTTTTTGTACGTATGTACCAAGAGGGCTACTGTTGTTTCCCCTAGATAGGTACCTATTCTACCCAAGCTTTCCCGCTAGGCCAAAATCAGCGCAGAGCGGAAAGCTCGAGTTCTTCCGCAGCCTCTCTGAACCCGGCATGCACTTCATCGAACCAGGACCAGTTCTCGGTTCGAGTTGTGTTACGGGCGAGATAGGCGGTGCGGCGAAAGCGAGGAGCATCCTTCACTTCGAAAATCTGGCCGGCGTCCATTCGGTCCTTGGCAATCCGATACGGCAAATAGGCCGATCCGCCCCATTTCAGGATATGGTTCAAGGCGAAGACGCCGTTGGTGAACGTCACCACGGCTGTGTCATCAACCGGAAACGTTTCTGCGTGCCAGCGGCGGAACTCTTCGCCGTGATCGACATAGACGTACATAGGGTCCCACCGCATAAGGCCGCGCTCGACCGTCGCCACCTCGATGAAGATATCTTCGAAAAGCGGGCTAATGGAAAAGCCAGTCGCCGGAGGTGCCTCATAGGCGATAGCGACGTCGACAATGGAATTGATGATCCACGGACGCATCTCCGCCTCGCTTCCACTCTCGACGTTCACGGCCACCGTTGGGCAGCGGGACCGGGTCGTATTGAGCCACAGCTCTCCTGCTCCGTTCCACAGAGCGTCGGTACAGCCAAGATTGCACACGTCGTCAAATCCGCTCGGCAGCGAGGTGTCATGACGAGCCTGGTTCCAGACCTGCATAAGGATCTGGGCGTGCTTGACGAATTTGGAACCCGTGGCTGTCAGCTCGGCGCCGGACTTAACCCGCCGCAGCAACTTCTGACCAAGCAAATCTTCGAGCGCGTTGATGCGCGCCGTCACGGTCGACTGCGTGACGTTCAGCTTGGCGGCGGCTTTGTTGAGATTACCCGTTTCCATCACCACCACAAACGTGTGCACGTGAGAAAGATTCATGTGTCCCGTCCCGTTTCAAATGAATGAGAAAGTTCGAAAAATACGAATATTATTACCATAATAATTTGATTTACAGGATTATGGCTTTCTGTCAATTTTTCTTCATCCACCGGCCGCGAAGGGAAAACTCTTCACGCCGGTCTCCATCTCGGGTCGGCAACTGATTTGCCGGACGAGGCCCGATCACGTTTTCGCAAGCCGCCCGCCCGGCTTCTGCAACTTCGATCCGTCGATGAGGTCAAATGAACGCTGTACCCAACATGCAGTTCGACACGTGGTATCCCGGCGAAGCTCGAGCACCGGTTGTTTCCTGCCGGAACGTTTGGAAGGTCTTTGGACACAAGCCGGTCGTTGACAGGATTGTAGGCGAGCTTCTTGCTGAGAGGATCGACGTGGAGTGCGCTCGCCGAGAGCATGGCTGCGTCGTCGCGGTGAAAAATGTCAGCTTCGACGTCCGTCCGTCCGAGGTTTTCTGCATCATGGGGCTTTCTGGCTCGGGAAAGTCGACCCTTATCCGTCACGTCAACCGTCTGATCGAGCCAACGGCCGGAGATATCCTTGTCAACGAGTGTTCAATCTCAGCTCTCGATGCCAGAGCCTTACGGGAGCTGAGGGCCCGAAAGATCGGGATGGTTTTCCAGAATGTCGCTCTCCTGCCGCACCGTACGGTGGAGGCGAATACCTGTCTTCCGCTCGAATTGCGAGGCGAAACGGGTCTCGCGGCACATGCGGCCGTCCAACGGGCTTTATCTGTCGTCGGGCTTTCGGCTTGGGGAGATCGTTATCCGAGCGAACTTTCCGGCGGCATGCAGCAGCGCGTGGGATTGGCGCGGGCGCTTGCAGCGGACGCCGACATCCTGCTGATGGACGAACCGTTCAGCGCGCTCGATCCTTTGATCCGCAAGCAGTTGCAGACGGAGTTCCGGCGGCTTGTCAAAACACTCGGCAAGACTGCGCTTTTTATTACCCATGACCTCGACGAAGCGATCCGTATTGGTGACCGGATTGCGATCATGCGTGACGGGCAGATCGTTCAGACAGGAACGCCCGCCGAGATCGTGCTGTCGCCCGTCAATGACTATGTCGCCCAATTCGTCGAGGGCATATCGCCGGTCCATTTCGTCGATGCCGAGCGCATCATGGTGCTTCCAACACAGTATCCAGGGCATGCCGCAGCTCTTTTGGCCTCCGCCGTTCCGGAGGGGTGGCCGGTCTGCGAACGCGGCACACTACTTGCCAGGCTCATCACCCTGCAAACCGAGAGTGATCGCCCCATCGCTGTGGTCGATGGGGGGCTGATCATCGGTGTTGTTGGGCCGCGGGAAATTCTGGTCGCCGTTGGTGGGCATGGCAAGAGACAGAAGGAGATGTGACGATGGTATTTCAGCCCGCTGATTCCGCAACGTTGACCGCAGCAGTGGCGGCACGCCAAAGCAACCGAAAACCGGTCATCCTCCATTTTGCCGATCTTCTGGTCGGGCCTCTTTGCGCTTCAGCGCGGCCAAGACGTTTCCCGCTGCTTTATCTGCTCGCGGATGGCGCTGCGATGTGGTTGGCGATGCAGGGTCTTTTCGGCAGCATGTTTCTCGTCTTTGGCCTCTCGCGCGCGGCGGCGATCGCGTTGGCACGGTTTGCCGGGCCGGAGACGAAATTCCGTCGTGAGGTCTCGGCGTGGCAGCCGTGGATCGAACTGTCACTCTATGTTTTCAGCCTAGCCACTATCGCTATTGCCAACATGACCGGGCCGATCGCAGCGCAGCTTTCTACATTTCCATCGTCGCAGGTTGTGCGCGGCACAGCCGCAGCCTCGATCGATGCGGCGGTCACGTATCTCACCGTGCAGGGCGATGTCTTCTTTCGCATCGTGACACGCTGGCTTCTGGCGCTTCTGAAGGGATTGGAGAATGTCCTGACATTGGCGCCTTGGCCTGTCCTTTTTGCCGTCGTCGGATTTGCCGCCTGGAAGCGGGGCGGGGCAGGGCTGCTCGTCTTGGTTTGGATGGCGCTCGGTTATCTGGGGCTGTTCGGATATTGGGCGGAGGCACTGCAGACTTCGGCACTGGTGTTGGCGTCGCTCTGTGTTTGTGTCGTCATCGGTATCCCCGCCGGGATTCTTCTTGCGAAAAGTCCGACCAGCCGCGCCATAGCATCACCGGTCCTTGACCTTATGCAAACTATGCCGAGCTTTGTCTATCTGTTGCCGGCGGTCGCATTTTTCTCCATTGGCAAGCCGCCGGCATTGATCGCGACGGTGATCTTCGCGCTGCCGCCTCTCGTCCGGCTCACCTGCCTCGGCATCGAGCAGGTTCCGTTGCATGTTCGTGAAGCGATGCAGGCGCATGGGGCCACGCCCCTTCAGATGCTGCTCAAGGCGGAACTTCCCCTGGCGCTGCCCTCCATCCGCACAGGCATCAACCAGACGATCATGATGTGCTTGTCGATGGTGGTCGTTGCCGCGCTGATCGGCGGTGGCGGGCTCGGCTATAACGTCCTCTTCGCACTGCAGAACGTCCAATACGGCGAAGGCATCCTCGCGGGCCTCGCAATCGTCTTCTGTGCCGTGCTGTTTGATCGCCTGGCGGGCAGTGGCCGCAAGACAGATCTTTGAATCCATTCCAATCAACAAGGGGAACAATGACATGCAGTTGAAGAAACGGATCCGTGCGCTTGCTCTTACCGGCGTCCTTGCGCTCATTCAGCCGCTTGCGGCAGGTGCCGGAGAAAAGATCGTCCTCGCCGATCTCACCTGGGATGAACCGAGAGCGGTGAACGCGGTTCTCGCCGAAATCCTTACCAACACCTACGGGGCTGAGGTCAGCCTAATCGCCGCCGATCAGACAGCGATCTTCGCTGCGATGGGAAAGGGCGACGGTTCGGTGGATGTGCATCCGGCGGTCTGGTCTGGCGCGCAGCAGAGCAATATCGACCGTTTCGTCACCAGCGAGGGTAAGGTGAGGTTGAATGCCAAGCCCTACGATGCCACTGACGGATTCTACGTTCCGAAGTTCTTCGCCGAACAGCACGGCATCAAGTCGATTGAGGATTTGAAGAAGCCGGAAATCGCCGCGCTCTTCGATATCAATGGCGACGGCCGCGGCGACTATTGGCCGGGTGCCCCGGGCTGGGGCGTTACGAACATCTATCGGGTCAAGGGTGTGAGCTATGGACTGGAAGAGTTCTACGACCCGATCGTTGCCTCTGATGCCCTGATGAAGACGCAGCTTGCCAGCGTCGAGGCAAAGAAGACGAACGGCCTGCTGTTCTATTATTGGAAACCGGAAGCCCTGCATCAGGCATATGAACTGACACAGCTTGAAGAGCCGGACTTCGATGGCTTTGCCATGGAAAGCAAGAAGGCCACACCGGAGTACAAGGCCGATGGTTGCTACAACTATGTCGACCCGAAAGAGTCGCCGGATTGGTTGAAGCAGAGCCGCATTACCTGTGCGACTCCGCCGCAGCCGATCTTTATCGCCTACTCCTCCTCGCTTGAGGAACGTGCGCCGGAAATTGCAGCCTTCTTGAACAAAGTAGCGATCGAGCCGAGCGAAGTCGGTGCGTGGATCTACGCCATGACGATCGACAAGAAAGACCCTGCCACCGTCGCCAAGGAGTGGGTTTCGGCAAATCCGGAGCGCGTCAAATCCTGGACTGGCAAGTAGGCGCTATCACAACGAACTTTTCATGCACCACCCGGCTTGCAAGCCGGGTGGTGATTCCCCGGCACGCCAAGGTCGTTCATGTGCGGCGTTCCAACGAGTAACAGAGAGGGAGCACTTTTCCGTGGATTTCAATTACTTCCTGACCAGCTATCTCCCGACGAAGGAGTTCGGCGGCGAACGGCTCTATAGCGACATGATCGATCAAGCGCTTCTTGCGGAGCGCCTCGGGTTTCGTTCCGTTTCGATCCCCGAACATCACTTGGTCAATGTCCTCCTGGTGCCTTCCCCGCTGCAAATGGCCGTCAAGATTGCGAGCATGACGAACCGCATCGAGATCACGACGGCGATCGTCGTGTTGCCGGTCCGTGACATGCGCATCTTTGCGGGCGAAGTGGTGCAGGCGGATATCCTGTGCAATGGCCGCCTCGTGCTTGGCGTCGGTCGTGGTGCCTTTGCCTACGAGGTTGAACGACTGGGCACGCCGATCGCCGAAACCCGGAAGAAATTCGACGAATCCTTCGATGTGCTCTGCGCCCTCCTGTCGCGAGAAGAGGTTTCCTGGGACGGCGAATACTATCGCTTCGAGCCGATTACCATCATGCCAAGGCCGGCGCGGCCGATCCCGATGATGGTCGCGGCCATGGCGCCGGAGGCGATCTACGCCGCCGCAAGCCGCGGCCTGAGCGTCCAGACGACGCCGCTCCAGGAATCGAATTCCGTTCTGCTGGAACAGGTGGATGCGTTCAAGCGCGGCAAGGCGGCGGCCGGGAAAAAAGGCAAGAACAGCCGGCTGTCCTTGCAGCGTGTTGCCTATTCTGCGCGGGATGACGCCGATGCAAAACGCTGCGTCGCGTTGATCCATGAGTACTACAAGCGGTTCGACAACGTCTTTTCCGGCCCAGGCATCGTCAACAAGGGGCTGATTGAGCCGCTCCCCCGCAAGCAGACGGTCGAGGAGCTGGAACGCAACGTTCTCGTGTGTCCGCCGGCCGAAATGGTCGATCGCCTGGGAGCCTATGAAGAGGCCGGCATTGATGAGGTCATCCTCAGTGGCGGCTTCGGCCAGAGCCAGGCGGACATGCTTGAGATGATGCACCGTTTCGCATCCGAGGTCGCACCGCACTTTTGCAAGAGCAACCTTAACGCAGTCGCTTGATCGGAGAATCCCATGAACGTGTCGAGCCCGAAACTATCTTTGTGGCAACGAATATTGGTGGCGCACCCGCTTGCGGAGGCAACGTCTCGTCGTGGTCGCTGGTCGCCGCTTTTCGTGCCTTTGCCGATCGGAGATTGCGATACGGCCGCGCTCGGTTTGGAGAGGGCTGCGACAGGGTCCAGGCGGAAGCCGGAAAGCACCGTGGCGTTCAGTTCATCGGTTGAGTAACGGAGTGTTCCGCAGCTGGAAGGACTGCGTTGACCAGTCGGATACAGCCTTCCAGCCCGTTGCGAATGGATGCATCGTTATGATGACGTTCCCAGTCGAGCCAAAGGCCGTCGAGCATTGCCATTATGCTGTCGGCGAGGAGGTTTACGTCCCCCTCGCTGCCCTGCCTTTCCTCTCGCACCTTCTGAAGCACGTCCAAGAGATTCAGTCGGTAGCGGTCGTAAAGTTCACGCTCGGTTTCCGCAATTTGCGCATGGGAAAGTGCCGCCGACCAGAGATCGACACGCACACGCAGATATTCGTGTTTCAGGAAAGCCGGACTGAAGCCTGTACCAAGGAAGGCCTTCAGCTGCTCGATCGGCGTTTTCGAGGAACGGCCGACGTCCTGAAACGTCGCGTCCAGCAGGGTTCGAGATGCATAGCGGTAGGTCTCGACCAACACCTCGTTCATATCTTTGAAGTGGTAGGTGATATGGCCCAGCGAGATATTCGAGTGCTCGGCGATTTTCCGCGCGGTCAACTTCGCATATCCGACGTCCTGGATGCACTGAAAGGCCGCCTCGATGATTTCCGCCCGCCGATCCTCCGAGGAGCGGAAGGTGCGTTGCTTCTTCTTGGCTTCAGTCACGCTGCATCCTCCTCATCTGTCCGCGCGCCATATTCATCGCACATCGCGCTCCCGGCAAGAGCATGGCGTCGCGCATTCGCGGAGCGTTCAATCAACCGTCTCATAAGTCACACTTTCCGTATTGACAAGATGAATGGTACAGATGTACGAAATAGAGATCGTACGGATGTACAAATATTCGACGTTGCGGCCCGCACTGAAGCGGCGCCATTGGGGAAGAAAGAAATGAGCAATTTCGACTGGGATCGTTTTTCCAAGCGCAACCTCTCCCGCCGAGGGGTTCTGAAGGGTGCGGCTGCCATTGGTGGCGCGGCAATGCTCGGCGGGCTCTCCCTGCCGGGGACGGCGCGGGCTGAGCCCGTGCGCGGTGGCACGCTGACCATGGGTCTCGGCGGCGCCAACACCACGGACACGCTCGATCCGGCTCTCGCCTGGGACGATTTCATGATGGCGCTGAGCTATGGCGGCCTGCGCAACAACCTCATCGAGCTCGATGCGGACGGCAATGCAGTTGGAGAGCTCGCGGAAAGCTGGGAATCGAGTGCGGACGCTAAGACGTGGATATTCCGCCTGCGCAAGGGCGTCGAGTTCCACAATGGCAAGTCGCTGGACGTCAACGACGTGATCGCGTCAATCAACCATCATCGTGGCGAGAAGACCACATCGCTTGCAAAGAGCATCTTTTCCCAGATTGCTGACGTAAAGGCAGAGGATGCCACAAGCGTCCGCATCGAGCTTGCTGCCGGCAATGCCGACCTCGCCATTCTCCTGTCCGACTATCATCTCGGCGTCATGCCGGCGAATGCCGACGGCAGCGTCGACTGGCAGTCGGGCATGGGTACCGGTGGCTACAAGCTGGAAAGCTTCGAGGCGGGCGTGCGGGCCACGGCAACACGTTTTGCCAATTACTGGAAACAGGGGCGCGCCCACGTCGATGCGGTTGAGCTGATCGCGATCAACGACGTCACCGCGCGCCAGAGCGCGCTGGTCACCGGCCAGATCAACGTGATGAACCGCGTTGATCT
Source organism: Shinella sp. CPCC 101442 (assembly GCF_024704725.1). Classification (GTDB taxonomy): domain Bacteria; phylum Pseudomonadota; class Alphaproteobacteria; order Rhizobiales; family Rhizobiaceae; genus Shinella. Next base: position 17,750 of record NZ_JALIQS010000014.1, read on the forward strand.
GAAGACCATCGCCCTGCTGCAGCGCGCCGGCAAGGTGCGTGTCGATGAGGTGCAGGGCTATTGCCATGCCACCATGCCGATGCTGGTCGATATCAAGCCCTATGACGATAAGAACGTTCGCATGGCGCTGAAACATGCAATCGACCGCGAACAGTGGGTCGCGACGTTGTTGCAAGGGCATGGTGTCGTCGGAAACGACCACCCGATCCCGGCCAACCAGCGCTATTTCAATGCCGAACTGCCGCAGCGTGCCTACGATCCGGACAAGGCGAAGCACTATCTGAAGCAGTCAGGCCTCGATAGCCTGTCGGTCGAGCTCAGCGCTTCCGACGCGGCGTTTGCGACCGCTGTCGATGCTGCCGTCGTGTTCAAGGAATCCGCTTCTGCCGCTGGTATCGACATCAACGTGAAGCGGGAGCCGAGCGACGGCTACTGGAGCAATGTGTGGGCGAAGAAGCCGTTCTGCACCTGCTACTGGACCGGCCGTCCGACCCCTGACGCCATCTTCTCGCTGATCTACGCCAAGGGCGCGTCCTTCGGCGATACGCGTTGGGACAACGAGCGCTTCAATAGCCTTCTCCTCGAGGCGCGTGCAGAACTCGACGAGGTGAAGCGCAAGGACATGTATGGCGAGATGCAGGCCATCGTAAGCGATGACGGCGGCACCATCGTTCCGATGTTCATGAACTACGTCAATGGACTGGGTGAGGCGGTACAGACCCCTGAGCGCCAGAATGCCGATTTGCCGCTGGATGGCATGAAGGCGATCGAACGCTGGTGGGTCACCGCCTGACATGAACGCCTGCCGCGCTCTCCGCTGTTGAAGCGGCAGGGGGCGGGGCGGGCGCAATCAGCCGGCGAAATCGGCCACGGCCAAACCTGAACCCGAGGACTTGGGATGACACACACCTGGGTGGATGCGAACGGCTGCGAGCGCCGTCTTTTCCGCGACATGCTCGGCTCCTTCATGACCGGCGTAACCGTGGTATCGACACGCGGTGAGGATGGTGTGGTTCGCGCTTTTACGGCCAACTCCTTCACCTCGGTATCGCTCGATCCGCCGTTGGTGCTTGTATGCCTGGCAAAGACCTCCGGCAGCTTCGACACCTTCGTCTCGGCCGAGAATTTCAGCATCAGCGTGCTGGGCGACTGGCAGCGCCAGATGTCCAACGCTTTCGCCTCGCGCGATCTGTCGATGAAGGCGGATGCGCTGGCAAGGCTTGCTGGTGATGTTGTGCCCTTCGTTGACGAAAGCCTGGCAACGATGATCTGCGGACGCGACCGGGTCATCGATGCCGGCGATCACATCATTCTGCTTGGCGCCGTGAATCGCTTCCAGTCGAAGAACGGCCAGCCGCTCGGCTATTTCCGTGGCGGCTATGTCGGCTTCGGTCTTGCCGTGCGCGAACTGGAGCAGCTTGGCGCGCCTCTCTTTGTCGGAGGCCTGCTTGAACGCGACGGTAAGGTTCTGCTGTGCCGGCGGCAGGGCAGCGATCGCTGGGAGTTGCCGGGTGCGGCACTCTCAGCGGGCGAGCATCACACCGGTGTGCTGCGTTCGCTGTTTGCCCGCTTCGGTATCCCGGCGGAAGCCTCGCTTCTCTACTCCCTGTTCCAGGAGGTGGGCGAGCGGCGCACGACGATGATGTTTTCCGTCGAAAGCAATGGCGAGGCCGAGCCGGAAAGCCCTAACGGTATCGAGACCCGCCTGTTCAGCGTTCAGGAACACCCCTGGGAGCTGATCGACGGTGAGATGAAGCAGGGCATGTTGATGCGCTTTTTCCGGGAGCGCGAAGCCGGCTGCTTTGGCATCTATTACGACACCGCCGACGGGGGCCGCGTTATGGCACTCGATGGCAAGCCGCGCCCCTGGGCCGAATGGCGGCCCGACCTGTCCGCAAAGCCGGCGACTGCCCGCTAGGACAGCAAGAAAAGAGGACATATCACGATGGATTTCAACCACTTCCTTTCCAGTTACCTGCCCGATCCGAGCTATGGCGGTACCCGGCTCTATCGCGACATGGTCGAACAGGCGGTCCAGGCGGAGAAATGCGGCTACCGCGGCGTATCGATCCCGGAGCACCATCTCATCAATATCCTGCTCGTGCCGTCGCCATTGCAGCTTGCCGTGAAGATCGCCTCGGCGACCTCGCGCATCGAACTGGTGACCTCGATCGCGGTGTTGCCGATCCGCGACATGCGGATTTTCGCCGGCGAGGTCGTGCAGGCCGATATGCTCTGTGAAAGACGGCTGGTTCTCGGTGTGGGCCGCGGTGCCTTCGCCTATGAAGTGGGCCGCCTCGGCACGCCGCTTGAGGAGACCAAGAAGAAGTTCGAGGAATCGCTTGCCGTGCTGGAGGCGCTTTTGACGAAGGAAGAAGTGTCTTGGAACGGCGATTATTACACGTTCGATCCGATCACCGTGATGCCGCGCCCAGAGCGCGTTATCCCGCTGATGCTGGCTGTGATGGCGCCGGAAGGCATCTACCACACAGCGCGCAAGGGCTATCATGTGCAGACGACGCCGTTGCAAGCATCGCATACGGTTCTGCTGGAGCAGGTCAACGCCTTCCGCTGCGGCAAGATCGAAAGTGGTAAGAATAACCGCCTCGCACTCCAGCGCGGCATCTATCTTGCGCGTGACGCGGCGGATGCACGCGCTAAGCTTGAACTTGCCTCCACCTACTACCAGCGTTTCGACAACGTTTATAGCGGTCCCGGTATCGTCGACAACGGCTGTATCCGTCCGTTGCCACGCAAGCAGACGGTCGAGGAACTCGGCCGCAGTCTGATCATTTGCGAGACGAACGAGATGATCGACCGTCTCGCGGCCTATTCGGAGGCCGGCATCGACGAGGTGATCGTCACTTCGAACTTCGGCCAGGAGCAATCCGAAACACTGGATATGATGGCCCGTTTTTCATCCGACGTCATGCCGCACCTTTCCGGAGTTCGCCAGAAATCCGTCGCGTGAATGCGACGTCTCAACCCAAGATTCGAGGAATGACCATGCCTGTAATCAAGATCGAAATGTTTCCCGGACGTACGCTCGAACAGAAGCGCGCCATCGCGAAGGCAGTAACCGATAGCTTCGTCGAATCCGCTAAGGCAACGCCACAGTCGGTCCACATCATCTTCAGCGAGATCGCGCAGGACGATTGGGCTGTTGCCGGAGAGCTTTGCTCGGACCGGGCAGCAGCTGCCGCCGCGTTGGCCGAAAAGAAGTGAGGCTTTCCACGATGAGCAAGGCAATTGATTGCGCCTATGCGATCGAGGGGCAGGGGCCTGCGCTGTTCCTGATCCATGGTATCGGTGCACGCAAGACAGGCTGGACGAAGATCGTCGAGCAGCTGAAAGATCAGTTCACCTGCATTTCCTATGACCTGCGTGGCCATGGTGACTCGCCACTTCCCGATGGCCGCTTCGGCCTCGACGATCTGGTCGACGACCTGGAGGCGCTGCGCGCCAAGCTTGGCATCGAGACGGCGCATTTCGCCGGCCACTCGCTGGGTGGCATGATCGGCCCGGCCTATGCGCGCCGTTATCCCGAACGTGTGCTGTCGCTCGGTCTGCTGTCGACGGCAGCGTTCCGCACCGAAGACGACAGTTCCAAGGTGAAGGCCGTCGTCACCGCGATGCGCGAGAAGGGTATTCCCCAGGTTCTCGACACATTGACGGCACGCTGGTTCACCGACGATTTCGCGGCTGCTCGGCCGGATGTCATCGAATGGCGCAAGAAGCAGGTTGTCGATACCGACGGGGACGTGTTCCTGAACGTCTTTGACATCTACGCCGAGACGGAAATGAGCCCGTGGCTGCAAGAGGTGAGCGCGCCCTCGCTGGTGCTGACGGGCGAACTCGACGGCGGCTGCAATCCGCGGCTCAATAAACAGATCGCCGAAGCGCTGCCGAATTCCGAACTGATCATCCTGGATGGCCTCAAGCACGCCATCCTGATCGAAGCGTCGGAGCGGGTTGGCCAACCGATGAAGGCCTTCCTGCAACAACACGCCTGATCGGCGTGGACGGCGCACGGCGAGCATCGCCGTGCGCAGTTACTTCAAACAGTGGCAAGTGTGAACGGGACCGGTCATGCGCAACATTCTTGTTCTCATCGCCAATCGGCTGGCGACCGGCGTGCTCACGCTCTGGATCGTATCGGTGATCATTTTTCTCGGCGTATCCGCCTTGCCCGGCGACATCGCGACCGAGGTGCTGGGCCAAGGTGCATCGCCTGAAACGGTCGCCGCCTTCCGCATCCAGCTTGGCCTCGACCTGCCGCTGCATGAGCGCTATGTCGCCTGGCTTTCCGGCATCCTGCACGGAGATTTCGGCACATCGCTCGCCAACCACCGACCAATCAGCGATCTCGTCTTCGGCCGCCTGTCGAGCACGCTGGAGCTGGCGCTTCTGGCCGCCGTCATGGCTGTGCCCCTCGCGCTCGCTCTCGGCATTCTTGCCGCACTCTACCGCAACGGTGTCTTCGATCGCGTCATAAACATGCTGACGCTGACATCGATCTCCTTTCCCGAATTCTTCGTCGCCTATGTGCTGATCCTGTTCCTCTCGGTGAAGACAGGTCTGCTGCCGAGCCTTGCCGGTTCCAGCGACGGCACGGTTCTCGGGCGCATCGAGGGAATGATCCTGCCGGCCTTGACGCTGACGCTGGTCGTCGTGGCCCACATGATGCGCATGACGCGCGCCGCATTGGTTGGAGTGCTCGCCAGTCCCTATATCGAGATGGCGAAGCTGAAGGGCGTTTCGCCCCTCGGCATCATCACGCGCCATGCCCTGCCGAATGCGCTTGCCCCGATCATCAACGTCGTGGTGCTGAACCTCGCCTATCTGATTGTCGGCGTCGTCGTTGTCGAGGTAGTGTTCGTCTATCCGGGTCTCGGCCAGCTGATGGTCGACAGTGTGCAGAAGCGCGACATTCCGGTGGTGCAGGCGTGCAGCCTGATCTTTGCCGCAACCTACATCCTCCTCAATCTGACGGCCGATATTCTCGCAACGGTGACAAATCCGCGCCTGTTGCATCGCCGATGAAACGCCGAGAGACCATGCTTCTTCCCAAGGAACCGTCCATGACTGTACTTGCGCGCGGCAGCGCCGTGTCGTCCGCAACAGGCGGACGGCTTTCCCCCAAGTGGCTGAAGGCACTTGCTGCAGCCCCGCTCAGCGCAAAGCTGGGCCTCTTCATCGTCATTTTCTATGTCGGGCTCGCCCTTCTGGCACCCTGGATCAGCCCCTATGGCGAGGCAGAAATCGTCGGGCCGCAATTTTCGGCATGGAGCAGCGAATTTCTGCTCGGCACCGACAATCTCGGCCGCGACATGCTGACCCGGCTGATTTTTGGCGCACGAAACACCGTCGGGATCGCCTTTGCAGCGACGCTGCTGGCGTTCGCAGTCGGCGGAACGCTCGGCATCTTTTCTGCCGTGGCCGGTGGGTGGCCGGATCATCTGCTGTCACGCACCGTCGATGTGCTGATGGCGATACCGCAGCTGATCTTTTCCATGTTCCTTCTAACGATCTTCGGCATGTCCATCCCGGTGTTGATCGTCGTCATCGCGCTGGTCGACTCCACCCGTGTCTTTCGTCTTGCGCGCGCGCTCGCCATGAACGTGACGGTGATGGACTATATCGACGTGGCGCGGCTGCGCGGCGAAAGCTGGCTCTGGATCATGCGGCGCGAGATCTTGCCGAATATCCTGTCGCCGCTCGTAGCCGAGTTCGGCCTTCGTTTTTGCTTCGTGTTCCTGATGATCAGCGCGTTGAGTTTCCTTGGCCTCGGCATTCAGCCGCCCACGGCAGACTGGGGCTCTATGGTGCGCGACAACGCTACGCTCATCACCTACGGCGACATCAGCCCGCTGCTGCCGGCCGCCGCGATTGCCGTGCTGACGATCGGCATAAACTATGTCGTCGACTGGTTCCTCGACAAATCCAGCGGCCTGCGTGAAGGACAGTGAGGTTCCAATGACAAAGGCAGGTATTCTCCTAAATGTGAACGGCCTCAGGATCGAAGGCGAAAGCGGCGGACGGTGGCAAGAGATCGTCAAGGGCGTCTCACTACGGCTCGATCGCGGCGAGGTGCTCGGCCTGATCGGCGAATCCGGCGCTGGGAAATCGACCATCGGCCTTGCCGCACTCGGCTATGCGCGCCCAGGTTGCCGCTTTTCCGGCGGTCAAGTGCTGTTCGAGGGGCGCGATCTTCTGCGCATGTCCGAAAGCGAGCTGCGCCGCTTGCGGGGCATGCGTATCGCCTACGTCGCCCAATCGGCGGCGGCTTTTTTCAATCCGGCACACCGGCTGATCGACCAGTTCATCGAGGTGCTGGCAGTGCACGGGTTCTCCGACCGCGCGGCCGCAGCGGCGAAGGCGTGCAATTTGTATGCATGCCTCGGCCTTCCAGATCCGGCCCGCTTTGGCCAACGCTACCCTCACCAGGTTTCCGGCGGGCAATTGCAGCGGGCGATGATTGCAATGGCGATGGCGGGCGACCCGGATCTCATCGTCTTCGATGAACCGACGACGGCACTAGACGTCACGACCCAGGTCGGCGTGCTTGCCGCCGTGCGCAGCGCTGTCCGCGGGTCGGAGACCGCCGCGCTGTACATCACGCATGATCTTGCTGTGGTGGCTCAGGTCGCTGACCGCATCATGGTGCTTCGACAGGGGGAGATGGTGGAGGAAGCCGAGACGCAAACCCTTCTTCGTACACCCGGTCAGGACTACACACGCCGCCTTCTGACTGCCGATCCGACCATTCGACGTGAACGCGCCGCTGACGGTCATCTGCTCGAAATCGACAATCTGTCGGCGTCTTATGGTGCGCGTCGCGTGCTTGATGGCATCTCGATACGGGTGCCGAAGGGGCGCACCATGGCGATCGTCGGGGAATCGGGATCCGGCAAGTCCACGCTGGCGCGTGTCATTACGGGTCTTCTTGCACCCGACACCGGCACCCTGCGCTTCGATGGCGCCGTTCTGGGAAGAGGGACCGGCCAGCGCGCCTCCGAGACGTTGCGCCGCATTCAGCTGATCCATCAGATGCCGGATACCGCACTCAATCCGCGCCAGAAGGTGTCAGAGATTTTGGGCCGGCCGCTAACGCTCTACAATGGCGTAAAGGGTGAGGCTGCAGCAGAGCAGGTAGCGCGACTCCTTGAGCAGGTCGAGCTTTCCCCCGCGCTCGGCGACCGGTTTCCAGGCGAATTGTCAGGCGGGCAGAAGCAGCGTGTCTGCATCGCCCGCGCGATTGCGGCCGATCCCGATCTGATCATCTGCGACGAGGTGACGTCCGGCCTCGATCCGCTTGTGGCAGAAGGCATACTGGATTTGCTTTCCGACATGCAGAAGCAGAGCGGCAAGACCTACCTCTTCATCACGCATGACCTGAAGATCGTTGCTGCGATCGCCGACACGGTGGTCGTCATGAAAAACGGCGAAGTGATCGAACAGGATGGGCGTGATGCGGTGCTGAAAAGTCCGCGCAACGACTACACGAAACGACTCATCGCGTCCGTCCCCCAGATGGACCATGGCTGGCTCGATACGCTCACTGCGCGCTCGAGCGCCGATAAATGACCCCTTAAAGACCGGAGATAGCAATGACGATCGACGACCATGCCTATGGCGACACCAAGCTGCTGATCAACGGTGAGTGGCGAGATGCTTTGGAGGGGGCAACCTTGCCTGTTTTCGATCCGGCGACGGGCGAAGCGATCGGCAAGGTGTCGATGGCGACCAAGGCTGATCTCGAATTGGCCGTCTCTGCGGCCGCTGCGGGTTTCGAGTCATGGCGCGTCGTATCCGCCTATGAGCGGTCCAAGATTATGCGCAGGGTCGCCGATATCCTGAGGGAGCGCAAAGAGCGGATTGCCGTTCTGATGACGCGTGAACAGGGCAAGCCGCTGAACGAGTCGCTGGGAGAAATCGGTGCGGCGAGCGATCTCATCGAATGGTTCGCTGAAGAGGGACGGCGCACATATGGACAAGTGATCCCCGGCCGCAGCGCCAACGTTTCCCAGACCACCATCAAGCTCCCAGTCGGGCCCGCTGCTGCCTTCACGCCGTGGAATTTCCCGATTAACCAGATCGTTCGCAAACTATCGGCGGCGCTTGCCGCTGGATGCTCGATCATCGTCAAGGCGCCGGAGGAGACCCCGGCCGCTCCCGCGGAGCTCATACGTGCCTTCGTCGATGCCGGGGTGCCGGCTGGCGTCATCGGGCTCGTCTTCGGTGTGCCTGCGGAGATTTCAGAATATCTTATCGCGCACCCGGTTATCCGAAAGATCTCCTTCACGGGGTCCACACCGGTCGGTAAGCAACTGGCATCGCTTGCAGGCCTGCACATGAAGCGAGCGACAATGGAGCTCGGCGGCCATGCTCCCGCAATTGTGCTCGATGATGCCGATATCGCGAAGGCCGCGCAGGTTCTTTCCTTCTCGAAGTTCCGCAATGCAGGTCAGGTCTGCGTTTCGCCGACGCGTTTTCTGGTTCAGGAGAAAGTGTTCGACCGGTTCCTCGATGTCTTCGTCGAAGCCGCACGCGCCATCAAGATCGGCAATGGATTGGAAAAGGACGTCACGATGGGGCCGCTCGCCAACGAACGGCGAATTCCGGTTCTCGAGTCACTCATCAGTGATGCCGTGGAACGGGGCGGTAGGCTGGTTACTGGCGGGCGTCGGGTCGGCAACAAGGGCAACTTCTTCGAGGCGACAGTGCTGGCGAACGTGCCGACGGAAGCCCGGGTGATGAACGAAGAGCCCTTCGGGCCGCTCGCGATCATCAATCCGGTCAAGAATCTCGACGCGGCGATTGAAGAAGCCAACCGGCTGCCGTTCGGCTTGGCCTCCTATGCCTTCACCAAGTCGATCGAAAGTGCGCAGGCGCTTGCTACACGCATCGAAGCCGGGATGACAACGATCAATCACAACGGCCTTGCACTGCCTGAAGTACCCTTCGGCGGATTGAAGGATTCCGGCTACGGCAACGAAGGTGGTTCTGAGGCAATCGACGCTTATCTCGTGACGAAGTTCGTCTCAGTGACCTGAGTAGTGTGCCGGAGATGCTTAATGACCGGGAATCTCGAAATCCATCATTTGATCCGCACTGCACGGACTGCTCAACGCATGTCGCTGAGAACGCTCGCTGCAATAACAGGATTGACGCCAAGTTTTCTGAGCCAGTTTGAGCGCGGAAAATGTGGGGCGAATGAGACGACGATTGCTCGCATCTCAAACGGCCTAGACCTGTCCTACTCCGGTCTAGGCATCGGTCGAAAGCTTCAGAACCGTATCGTCCACAACAAGGAAAACTGCGGTTTTCACCTGGTTGGGCACACTTATTCCGTATCTATTGACCAGTTCTCCGGCGGCAGGCCCCGAGTGGATATGATCGCCATGCGCTCCGGTGAGAGGACATTGTTGGGTGGTAAGGGCGCTGCCGCGACCATAAGATACCTAATTGTTACGCACGGTAGAATCACACTTCTCTACGATAACCAATGTCTGACCCTTAGTGTGGGTGATACCTTCGAAAGCTTCAACGGTCATCAGATTGAAGTCTCAAGCGGTGATCAACAGGAGGTTCGGCTGATTTGCATCTCCTCGCCCAGCGCATACGCCGGTTAATTCTGGCGAGAGGCAACAACTGCACCGGCGATCGCAACGGCAACATCCGAGTCAATTTCTATCGTGGAGTTTTCCTTCTTCGAATGACTGCTGGCTCTAAAAAGGTGCTTGCGCCCGAAAACGGAAATGAATGCTGCGGTTTGTCGATAGGAAACGCGGCTAAGCGGTTCTTATCCTTTCAAAAGATAAAACGTTCTCGACCGAGGCGAGGAATTCGTAAGTGACTTCGGTCACGAAGTTCTCATGCACGAGGGCGAGGGGTATCTATCGAAGTGTATAGCCTCCGTCACAGAACAGCGTGTTGCCCGTCATGTTGGTATTGTCGAGGAGGAACAGCGCGGCGTGTGCTTGCTCTTCGACGGTTGCCGGGCGCTGGGCAAGGCATAGAGTGCGCCAGGCGGCATAGGCCGGCTCCCGAATGTCCTCAGCGCGGTTGCGCCATAGGTCACTGTCGGTGGTTCCAGGGGAGAGGCAGTTGACCCTGATAGGGCTGAGTTCCAGAGCAAGGCCACGTGCCAAACCTTCCAGTGCGGAGTTGCATGCGGCATAGGCGGGAGCACCGATGGGGCGAATGGAGGCCGCGCCGGCCATAAGGACAATCGATGCGTCTGATCGGAGATGGGCAAGTGCTGCGTGTACAGCCCAGTATTGCGACCAGAACTTTGCGATGAAAAGCGCTTCGCTCGTTTCCGTATCGCCATCGCGGAAGGCGCCTGTCTGATACGAGGCTGCCGGTGTAAAGAGCCCGGACAGCGCTGGCGAATCCGCTAGGAAGTCGCTCACCGATGCCCGGTCCGCAATGTCGACACGGCATCCGGTGGCGGCCGGTCCGAGGGACGCGAGCGTGCTCTCCAATCGGTCGGGCGAACGCCCTCCGATCAGGACATAATCGCCGCGTTCGACGAGTTTGTGGGCGAGCGCCCGACCGATGCCGGCCGTGCCCCCGATGATGGCGTAGGTTCGTTTGGTGCTCATATGACAAAGATATTCGCGATTTTCGAACGGGAAAAGCGAAAGGAATTCCCTTTATTCATTCCCTATTTTCTCTAATATGTGGTCATGCAGCATTTCACAGGTGATGATGTCGGGGTATTTCTGGCCGTTTGTGAGGCTGGAAGCTTTGCAACAGCTTCAAGACGGGTTGGCCTTTCGCCGTCGGCCGTGGCTAAGGCGGTAGCGCGCCTTGAAGTCCGGTTGACCGTGAGGCTCTTCAAGCGCACGACACGGACACTTTCTCTTACCGAAGAGGGTGCGGCCTATCGGGATGTCTGCGCTTCGGCGCGGCAGCAGGTCGAGTGCGTCGAACAAGCCATACGCAATCTCCCGGACGAGCCCGCCGGTCTCGTCCGTATAAGCCTACCGCCATTGTTCGGTGCTCATGTGATCGCCCCGGCGCTCTATGCTCTGGCTCGGATCTGGCCGAAGCTCCGCTATCATGTAACCGCCACGACAGCGCCATCCGACCTAGTCGAAGGCAATGTGGATATTGCCGTGCGTATTGGCGAAACTCCGGAGACGGCGGGTTTGATGGCCCGGCGTCTGGGGTGGCAGGACGTGGCTCTTTGTGGCTCGGCAGAATATTTCTCACGCAAGGCAAAGCCGCAGACGGTTGAAGAGCTTGGTCGTCATGACCTCATTGGCACCCCCAGAAACGGCAAAGTATTGCCTTGGCCGTTCCAGATGGCGGATGGTGGAGTCTCCATGTGGACGCCCGATACCCGGCTACTACTCGAAGGCAGCCTGCTGGCTTTGGCAGCAATCCGGGAGGGGTATGGCCTTGGCCTCGTTCCACGCTGGCTCGTGGAGGAGGATATACATTCGGGACGCATCCTGACTGTTCTCGACGAAAATATTGGCGGTCACTTGCCGGTCCACGTCTTGTGGCCGGCTTCGCCCATCATGTTGTCTCGTCTTCGCCTGACGATCGATGCGATTGTCGCAGCAACACGCCATCGTCTGAGTTAGACGGCGTCCGGCAACAGTTACCAATTGCGGGCGGTCTAAGCAGCGCTGCCTGGCAGCTCTCACGACATGTCTTGAGCTGTGCGGCTACATCTGTACTTGGTACGCGCCCGTTGGTTGGCTTCGCGCTTCAGTGTGTCCGGCCCCCCTGAACCATTCGATCGAGTACGATCGCGCACAGGAGGATTGCAAGGCCGGCGAGCAGCCCTTGGCCTTGTGCGGCATACTGTAGAGCGTGCAGAACGTCCTCGCCAAGCCCCTTTGCCCCGATGAGGGCCGCGATCACGACCATCGACAAACACATCAGGATGGTCTGGCTGATGCCAGCCATGATCGACGGTCCAGCCGTTGGGAGATCAACCTTGAAGAGGATGAAGCTGCGGGATGCACCAAAGGCAACGGCAGCTTCGCGCACCGAAGCCGGAACTGAAGCGATGCCGAGTGCCGTTAACCGGACGACGGGCGGTATGCCGAAGATGACCGTCGCGATGATGCCGGAGGGTTTGCCGATGCCGAAGAGTGCGATAACGGGAATCAGGTAGACGAAGGCCGGCATGGTTTGCATGAAATCGAGTAGCGGGCGCACGATTGCAGCGATACGCCGATTGTAGCCGCAAAGAATGCCAAGCGGTATGCCGATAGAAATCGAGATCAGTGCCGCGGTTCCCAGAAGCGCTACGGTCTGCATGCTCTTTTCCCAATATCCGAGAATTGCCAGATAGCTGATCGCGACGAAGGTTAGAAGGAAGACGCGAAAACCCGCGAGTTGCCAGGCGATGGCAAGGATGATGGCCATGACGACTGGCCATGGCGTTTCTGTGAGCACCGCCTCCAGCAGGCCAAGCATACCGGTGATCGCATAGGTCAGCGTCCCCGCCGCCGGGGCCACGGCCTTGCTGATCGAGCCAATGATGTGATCCAGCCAGGCCGCGCTGGCAGAGTTCCAGGCTGGGTCGCTCGGGACGGCATCCAGCAGAGTTCGATCGCTGAAATGGAGAAGGATGATGGGAATGAGGGCGGCCAGCAGGACGGGGGCTCCGCCGGCGTGCAACAGGCTGAAGCCGGCTTTCCTACGATCGCTTTCAAGCCGCCACGTGCGAAAACGCCGTTCGGCAATATGATTGGCTATCGCACCCAGTGACAGCCGGGTGGCGACAAGGAGACTGCCGCCGAGCGCCAGGATCAGGGAGGCGCCAGCCTTGGCATGATCGGCAACCTGCCGCGCTTCATCTGCGGCTTTTTCAAGTGCTGCGGCGGAGCGGGTCAATGACTTGACGATCGTCGATGTCGCGTCCCTGTCGTTTGCCGCCTTGGCTTCGGAAAGGCGCGTTACGGCGAGCTTTTCAAGGCGGTCTGCTCGTGCACCCTGTTCGGCGCTCGTGCCGCCGGCAAGCGCGAAGGCGATCAGAACGACCGCAAGCAGATCGGCGATGAGGTATGGCCAGAAAGCCGACCACAGCCGGCGGCCGCCGAGCCAGATGGGACCGAGCAGGGCTGCGGCGATATTGATGGAGGGCACATAACCCCGCCGTTCCCCAATGCGTTGGAAAGCCTGTCGATAATATAGGCCGTTCCTGCCGGCAAAATGCATGATCGCTTCGTCGCGTGCAGTGTGATGGGTCATGCGATGGCTCGTGCTTTGGCAGGTGGGAAATCGCTCAGCGCGGGACGGCGGGCGTTTTGGACGAAGCGCCGCACATAGTCATCCGCGGGTTGACTCAAAAGAGTGTCAGCCGTCCCGACCTGAACGATGCGACCGGCCCGCATGAGGACGACCCGATCGGCAATGCGGAACGCTTCATCGACGTCATGCGTCACGAAAACGGTCGTCTTGCCCAGCTCTCGTGAGAGCGCCATGAACTGGGTTTGTAGGTCGTGGCGGATCAACGGGTCAAGGGCGCTGAACGGTTCGTCCATCAGCAGGATATCGGGATCGGCAGCCAGCGCCCGTGCCAAGCCGACACGTTGCTGCATCCCGCCCGAAAGGGCTGTTATGCGGCGGTCGCCAAGACCTTCGAGACCGACACGGACAAGGAGCTCGTCCGCCCGATCCTCGCGCTGCGTTCGGGCAACTCCGCGAATTTCGAGCGGCAGCGCGACGTTGTCGCGTACCGAGAGATGCGCAAGCAGCGCATGAGACTGGAACACCATCCCAATGCGGCGTGAGCGCAATTCGCGGAGTGACTTCGGTCCGATGGACAGGATATCGCTGCCATCGATCCGGACCCTGCCGGTGCTCGGCTCGAGCAGACGATTGACGAGGCGTACGAGTGTCGACTTGCCGCTCCCCGATAACCCCATCAGGCAGACCAGCTCTCCCTTTTTAACGCAGAGGCTGGCACCGCGTACGCCGACGACGGCGCGAAGCCGCTTGAGGACGTCCTCGTCCGGCTCCGGCCGACGGGTCTCGACGAGAACCGCGCGTTCATCGGTGCCAAAAACTTTCCAGACGTCCTCAAGCTCGATCATACAGTTAGTTCCCGATCCAGCCGGCAATGACATCGGGATTGGCGGCGATCCAATCCTTGGCAGCTTCGTCAGGGCTCTTGCCTTCGACAGCGATTGCGAAGGCGAGCTTGCTGACCGCATCTGTGGAGAACGTCACCTTTTCGAGAATGGCGGCGACCTCGGGTGCGCTTTCGGCAAGCGACTTGGAATAGGCGATGTGGATCGCGGCATCCTTGTAGGCCGACTTGATCGAGGATTTTTCCAACCAGTTCGGGTCCGACGGTTCGACGAAGGTCCAGGCTGCCTCGTCGTGCTTGGGCTCTTCCAGCACCTCGAGCTCATAGCGCGCAAAGTTTTGGTGCGGGCCGTAGCAATAACCGATCCAGCCGGTGCCGGCCTTTACGGCGGCGTCGAGATTCGCTGTGGCGACGGCCTCGTCGGTGGTCTGCAGGTCGAAGAAGTCGGCAAAGCCGTAGTCGCGGGCCCGTACCGTTTCGATGTTCGTAGAAAGCCAGCCGGCAGCACCGGCCCAGATATTGCCTTTACCCTTGCCGTCGGGCGAGAAGACGGCTGCCTTGGCAGGGTCGGCAAGATCGAAGACGGAATGGATGTCGTGCTTGTCCGCCGTCGCCTTAGTTGTGCAATAGCCCTGTGTGCCAGAATAGGAGTTCGCGGCGAGCTTTATCTTGCCGCCTTCGCTGGCATATTGATCGACGAGTGCCTGCTGGTTGGGCAGCCAAACGTCCGTCCAGATGTCGATTTCGCCACCATTTCGGTTCAGAGCTTCCCAGATGACCGGGACAGAGCCAGCCTTGACCGCCTCGACTTCTTTTCCGAGTTGCTCTTCGAGCAAGACCTTCACGACATAGGCGGTGCCCTGGGCCGTTGCGTAGCCGGGGTCCGCGACGGTGATAGGAGCTGCCTGGGTAACGGCAGGGATGAGGACTGCGAGCGCGGCCGAGGTGGCGAGAAGGGCTTTGAGAGCTGTGTACACGAGAGTTTCCGTTGATTTGAGTGTATTGTCAGGCGCGGTTTCGGGCATGATTAGGGCCCGAGCGTGCAATCTTGGAGAGGCCGAGCCGCTCGCGTAGCGAGCCAACGACTTTGCCTGGATTAAGAAGACCGCGTTCGCGCAGCAGCGGCACGACGCCAGCAATGAAGTCGTCCTGTCCTGCAGGGAAAGTCGGCGGCAACAGCATGAAACCGTCCGCGGCGCGGCTCGTAAACCAGTCCTCGATCTCGCTGGCAATGTCCTCAGCTGTGCCGATGATCTGCCAGTGGCCACGCGCGCCGGCGATCCGGCGGGCAAGGGCGCCGACAGAAAGGCTCTCCTTGCGAGCAAGGTCGTTCAGGAGCGTCTGGCGGCTGCGGATGGAGTTGGAGACCGGCAAGTCGGGCAAGGGGCCGTCGATGTCGATACCCGAGAGATCAACGTCACCTAAATATGTTTCCAGCAGAGACAGCGCGACATCCGGCTGGATGAGATCCTGAAGAGCTGCGTATTTGTCTTCCGCCTCCATTCTGGTTTTCCCGACAACCGGGAAAATGCCGGGTAAGACGAGAACGTCGTCGGCCTGCCGGCCGGAGGCAGCAGCGCGCTTCTTAACATCCTGATAGAAACCGCGTGCCGAGACGATATCGCTATGCGCAGTGAAGACCACATCAGCCGTGCGGGCGGCGAGTGCCTTGCCGGCATCGGAGGAGCCCGCCTGCACGAGAAGAGGCCGGCCCTGCCTTGAGGGGATGATGTTTAGCGGGCCTTTGCTGCGGAAATGCCTGCCCTGGTAATCTGTGTTTTTGACGGCATCGGGCTTAAAGAAGACACCGGTTTTCTTGTCGCGAACGAAACCGCCCGGATCCCAACTCTGCCACAGCGATAGCACGGCCTCGACGAATTCGCCGGCGCGATCATAGCGTGCCGCATGATCGAAATCCGGTCCGGCGTTGAAGTTGTCGCTCTCCTGTTGAAGCGAGGAGGTTACGATGTTCCAACCGATGCGACCGTCGCTGATGAGATCGAGTGAAGCGAACTGGCGGGCTAGGTTGTAGGGTTCGTTGAAAGTCGTCGATGCCGTTGCCACGATGCCAATCGTTTCGGTCGCCATCGCCACGGCTGAGGCGAGTGTCAGGGCTTCGAAACCGTGTGACCACTCATCGATCCGCCGCAAGGCCTCCGCACGACCTTTTGGCACGCCGAGACGATCGGAAATAAAAGCTATCTCGAACCCAGCGGCTTCGGCTGCACGCGCGGCGGAAACGTAGTGACCAACGGAGATATTGGCATCGACCTGCGTCGATGGGGCTCGCCAAGCGGCGACATGGTGGCCGCTGGGGTAGAGGATGGTACCGAGAACGATTTTGCGGGCGGGCATGTAGGATGTGCTCAAGGAGGAAACTTCACCTTGAAAATACCGCCCTGCGCGCTGTCAGCCAGAAATTCCTATTTAATTTATATGTTGTATGGAAAAAGAAAATCCAGCGGTATTTGGAATAGCGAACCATCCTGACGATGAACGCCTCCTGAAGGGTACAGTAGGCTTCATGGCCATACGGCGCGCATATCCGCTGCTTTAAGGCTAAGTGGAGGGCTTCCCTGGCGATAGGGGCTGCTTTCTCGAGCGCCACCTCAATCTCCTTGCAATCTCGATGTGGTTCCCGGCAGAGGTGAATGGCTCTGTGCGTTCCGTCGGCTTGTGACTCCCCAAATCTCAAAGCACATGAATTTTCGGAAAGTTATTTCCTTATAAAATCGATCAAAATAATAGAATACCTATATTCCGCGACTTCTGGCTCTTAATCTGCCGCTCAAATAAACGGACGGCCATTCATGACCAAGACGATACGGTTCAATGCCTTTGAGATGAATTGCGTGGGGCATCAGTCCCCGGGCCTGTGGCGCCATCCGCGCGACCGTTCCTGGGAGTACAAGGATCTCGACTACTGGACGGACCTCGCGAAACTCCTGGAGACCGGATTCTTCGAATCCGTCTTCATTGCCGATGTCGTCGGCTACTACGACGTCTACAAGGGCAATCTCGACAACGCCTTTCTCCAGGGCGTTCAGATTCCCGTCAACGATCCCCTGCAACTGGCCAATCCTATTGCCCAAGCGACAAAACATCTGGGCATCGGCATTACCGCATCCACGTCCTTCGAGCATCCCTATACGTTCGCGCGCCGCCTTTCGACGGCGGATCATCACACCAAGGGTCGTGTCGGCTGGAACATCGTGACGTCCTATCTCGAAAGCGGCGCAAAGAATGTCGGACAGGGTGGACTTCGCTCGCACGACAACCGCTATGACGTCGCCACGGAATATGTAGAAGTGCTCTACAAGCTTCTTGAGGGAAGCTGGGAGGAGGGCGCGGTTGTCAGGGACAAGGAGCGCGGAATCTTCGCCGATCCCTCAAAAATCCATGAAATCGGCCACAAGGGCAAATATTTCGAGGTGCCGGGCTATCATCTGAGCGAGCCGTCGCCGCAGCGTACGCCAGTTCTTTTCCAGGCCGGCGCATCGGGTGCGGGCAAGCAGTTTGCCGCCGGCCATGCTGAATGCGTCTTCATCTCCACCCCGCTCAAGGATGCGACGCGGGCTTACGTGTCGGACATCCGCCAGCGTGCTGCCGCACAGGGTCGCGATCCGAAGAAAGTGCTGATCTACGCGATGGCGACGATCATTGTTGACGAAACGGATGCGAAGGCGCGGGCGAAATACGAAGACTATGTCAAATATGCCTCCTATGACGGGGCGCTGGTGCTGATGTCCGGCTGGACCGGTATCGACTTCGGGCACTACAAGCCCGCCGACACAGTCAAGAACGTGAAGACCAACGCCATCATCTCCGCAGTCGAGCATTTGGCGGAGGGCGACAAGGTCTGGACGATCGAGGAACTGGCGAAGTGGGGCGGCATCGGTGGTCTCGGGCCGCTGTTCGTCGGGTCTGCGGCAACGGTTGCCGACCTGCTGCAGGAGTGGGTAGAGGAAACCGATATCGACGGCTTCAATCTCGCCTATGCGCTTGCGCACGAAACCTTCGCCGACGTGATCGGCTATCTTGTGCCGGAACTGCAGAAGCGTGGTGTCTACGCAACCGGCTACCGCGACGGCACGCTGCGTGAAAAACTGTTCGGCGAGGGTCCCTATCTTCCCGAAAGCCACCCTGCCCACCGTTTCCGGGATATCGAGCGGACCAAACGCGAGGAGCTGCGCGCGGCGTCCGGTGAAGCCGCATGACACCGGCATAGAGCGAGCGCGGCCGCCGCCGCCTGGCATTCCCAGCACATGGATCAAACGCCCCATCGTCGATGCGGGCGAGGGACCCTTTGTGCGCTTCAGAACGAAACAAGGAGCATGATCCGATGACGGCATCAGCTGGGCCTGCCCTGGAGGTCAGAAATGTGTCGCTTTCCTTCAAGGGGGTGAAAGCGATTTCAGACCTCTCGTTTCAGGTCACGCGGCGTGAGATCTGCGCCCTGATCGGCCCGAACGGTGCCGGCAAGAGCTCTCTCCTGAACATTCTGAACGGGGTTTACACACCGGATTCCGGGGAAATCGTCTTCGAGGGCGAGCACTTCCGGCGCATGCAGCCGCTTGAGGCGGCACGGCGCGGCATAGGCCGCGGCTTTCAGAACAACGCGCTTTTTTCTGGCATGAGCGTGCTGGACAACGTCATTGCCGGCCTGTCCAGGCATTCCCGCGTGACATTGGTCGAAGAGGCGTTCCGACTGCCCCGTGCGCTGGGGCAGGAACGGGCATTTCGGGATCGGGCGCTCGAGGTTCTCAAGCTCTTCGATCTTGAAAAATATGCAGAAACCCTCGTTGGAACCTTGCCCTACGGCGTGCAGAAGAAGGTCGAGATCGCCCGCGCCATCGTCGCGAAACCCCGTTTGCTTTTGCTTGACGAGCCGTTAGCCGGGATGAACGCTGCCGAAAAACAGGAGATTGCCGCCGTCATCGCAAGGCTCAACAGGGAGCTCGACCTCACCGTCGTTCTCATCGAGCATGACATCGGCATCGTCCTGAAACTCGCCCATCACGTCGTGGTGCTCGACTACGGGCGCAAGCTGGCAGACGGCCCACCGGAGACCATCCGCGACAATCCCGATGTCATCGCCGCCTATCTCGGTTCCGAGAACGCGGAGGCCGCCGCATGAATATGTTCCTGGAAACCCTGATCGGCGGTCTGCTTGCTGGCACCATGTATTCGCTCGTGGCGATCGGCTTCGTGCTAATCTACAAGGCCTCCGGGGTCTTCAATTATGCCCAGGGCTCTCTACTGCTTTTCGCGGCCCTGACCTTTGTGACGCTCACCGATCAAGGCGTTCCGGCCCTCGGTGCGATTGCCGTGACGATCGGGCTCCTCGTCCTCACCGCGATCACGATTGAAAAATTGCTGTTGCGCCCGCTGACCAATCGCAGCCCCATGACGCTCTTCATGGCGACCCTCGGCCTTTCCTATGTCGTGGAGGGCGTGGCGCAGGGGATCATGGGATCGCAGGTGCGGGCGCTCAATCTCGGGATCGACGATTTGCCGATCTTCCTGGGCGATATCATGATCAGCCAGTTCGACCTCATTGCCGCCGGTGTGGCGCTCGCAATCGTCGTCGTCCTGTCGCTGCTGTTCAACCGCACGCGCATCGGCATCCAGTTGCGCGGCGTGGCGGATGACACGCGCGCAGCACTTTCGCTCGGCATAGATATCAACCGTATCTGGCAGATCGTCTGGGCGGTCGCCGGACTGGTTGGCCTTGTCGCCGGTCTTTTGTGGGGCGCGCGTCAGGGCGTGCAGTTCTCGCTGTCGCTCGTCGTGCTGAAGGCTCTGCCTGTCCTCATCATCGGCGGCTTCACCTCGATCCCCGGCGCGATTGTCGGCGGGTTAATCGTTGGCGCGGGCGAGAGTTTGGCGGAAACCTATATCGGCCCATATCTCGGTGGCGGCATCACGCCCTGGTTTGCCTATGCGCTCGCGCTCGTCTTTCTTTTCATCCGCCCGGCCGGCCTGTTCGGCGAACGACAGATCGAGAGGGTCTGACCATGTCCGAGATCAATTTGCCCGCCGCCGCTGAACCCATCGATCAGGTCGGTCTCAAGGTATTGACCATCGTGGCCACCCTCGCGCTGCTCGTCACCGCGCCCTTCCTCGCCTCGGAATACTGGATCAATGCTATCATCGTGCCGTTTCTGATCCTGTCGCTTGCCGGGCTCGGCCTCAATCTTCTGACCGGTTACGGGGGACAGCTCTCGCTTGGCGCCGGCGCCTTCATGATGGTCGGTGCCTATGCCACCTTCTCGCTTCAGCTGCGTGTGCCCGAGCTGCCACTACCGCTGGCGCTGATCGTCGCCGGTTTCATCGCCGGGGCCGTCGGGCTTGCCTTCGGCATCCCATCGACGCGCATCAAGGGATTTTATCTGATCGTCAGTACGCTGGCGGCTCAGTTCTTCTTCGAGTGGCTGTTCCTGAAGTTTCCGTGGTTCTACAACGGCAATTCCTCCGCGACGATTGCGCTGTCTCGCGGCCTGTCCTTCTTCGGCCTCGATGCGAACAGCCCGCACGGGCGCTACTATCTGACGCTCGGCATTGTCGCGCTCCTGACGCTCCTGTCCTTCAACCTCATCCGCGGTCAGACGGGGCGGAATTGGATGGCGATCCGTGACATGGATACGGCTGCGGCAGTTATTGGCGTGCCGGTCTTCCGCGCCAAGTTGCAGGCCTTTGCCGTGTCGAGCTTCATTCTCGGCATCGCCGGCGCGCTATGGGCCTTTGCCTATCTCGGATCGGCCAGCGTGCAGAGCTTCGGCCTCACACGCTCTTACCAAATCCTCTTCATCATCATTATCGGCGGCCTGGGCACCATTCGTGGCGCCTATCTCGGCGCTGGTTTCGTCAGCCTCCTGCCCTTGGCCCTCGATTGGCTGTTCCAGCATCTGTTCAGCGGCCATGTCGACGCGGGCCTGCTGCAGAACATTCAGAAAGCCATCTTCGGCCTTCTCATCATTTGGTTCCTCATCAAGGAGCCCGAAGGGTTGGCCCGTCTGCTCAGTTTGCGGCGAACGCAGGGGGCTCGCCGCCGTCTTTTCCCATCGTGATCCCCAGGAGTTGAACTCATGAAACGTCTGCTTGTCGCCGCGCTCCTTGCCGGCACCCTTCTCTCCGGCCTCACACCGGCTTCGGCCGATGAGGTGAGCCAGTATATCCCGCTGCCGACCTACCGCGTCGGAGCCTATGCCTCGTCGGGCGAACTCTGGTGGGCCGGAGAGCGGGACTATTTCCGCTACATCAACGAGGTCGAAGGCGGCGTCGAGGGCGTGAAGCTCAACTATGAGGAGTTCGAGACCGAATGGAGCCCGGACCGCACGGTCGAGGTCTACGAGCGAGTAAAGGCCGGCAAGGACGGCTCGCCGCTCGCCTTCTTCTTCACCCACGGCACGCCAGCGACCTACGCGCTGCTCGAAAAGGCTGCCGCTGACAAGATCCCGCTGATCGACCCGGCCGGTGGCAAGACGGAAACCGTCGACGGCACCGTCTTCCCCTATGCCTTCCCGTTGCTCTTCAGCTACTACAGCCAGGCCTCGACCGGCATCAACTACATTGCCGAGAAAGTCGGTGGCTTCGACAAGCTCAGGGGTCTGAAGATCGCTACCGTCTATCACGACAGCGCCTATGGCCGCGCCAGCCAGCCGGCCGTCGAGGTTCTCGCCAAGAAGTACGGCTTCGAAAACATCCAAATCCCCGTGGCCGATCCGGGTAATGAGCAGTCGCCGCAGTGGCGCCAGATTCGCGAGCAGAAGCCGGACTGGGTCTTCCTGCGCACCTGGGGGGTGTCGACGGTCGTGGCGTTGAAGACCGCGCAGCGCTTCGGCTTCCCGGCCGATCACATCATCGGCGACGTCTGGGCAGGGTCCGAATCCGACGCCATTCCGGCCGGCACGGCCGCCATCGGCTATTCGGCACTCGCTCCCTATCCGGGCGGCACGGATTTCGAAATCCACAAGCGCCTGAAGGCGGAAATCCTCGACAAGGGAAAATCCGACCTGCGTGACCAGAAGCTGTTCGGCGCGGTCAACTATAATATCGGTCTCGTCAATGCGGCGCTTGCCGTCGAAGCGCTGCGCACAGGCTACAAGCACTTCGGCGCCCGCCCGCTGAACGGCGAGGAAGGCCGCTGGGCCTTCGAGCATCTGACGATCGATGACAAGCGTCTCGAGGAGATCGGCTTCAAGGGTTTGCTCCAGCAGATCAAGATCACGCCGACCGACCATGAGGGCGGTGGTGCGGCTCGCATCCAGAGCTGGGACGGCGAGAAGTGGGTACTGCAGACCGACTGGATCAAGGCGGATCACGAACTCCTCAATCCGCTGATCCAGGCGGGAGCTGCAGCCTACGCCAAGGAAAACGGCATCACGCCGCGCACGCCGGAAACGGAAACCAATTGATCCATGCGGGGCGCGGCCAGTGCTGCGCCCCGGTTTTCAGAAGGAGAGCACTATGATCAAGACATTTTTGCGCGGCGCCATCGCGACTGCTGCGTCCATGCTGGTTCTGGCAGGCTCCGCACAGGCAGTCGATACGACGCCGGGACCCGAGAGCGAAAAGCAATTCTTCCCCATAGCCAGCTATCGCGTTGGTCCCTATGCGGCATCCGGTGCATCAATCTGGGCGGGCATTATCGACTACTATCGTTACATCAATGAAGTGGAAGGCGGCATCAATGGCGTGCCGATCGTCTGGCAGGAATGCGAGACGGAATGGACGGCGGAAAAGGGCATCGAATGCTACGAACGCTTCAAGCGCGGCCTGAACGGCGCACCGATTGCGGCTTACTTCCCGAACGGTGCGCCAGCGGCCTATGCACTTTCCGACCGTGCGGCTGATGACAAAATTCCGTTGGTAACCATGGCCTATGGCCGGACGGAAGCGACGGATGGGCGCGTCTTTCCGTACATTTTCCCCGTAATGGTGACGTTCTACAGTGAAGCTTCCGCCATCGTGAACTATATTGCCGAGAGGGAAGGCGGTTTCGACAAGCTCAAGGGCAAGAAGATCGCCACTGTCTATCACGACAGTGCCTATGGGCGGGAAACGCTCGATCCGCTGGCGCTTTTTGCGGAAAAATATGGCTTCGAGAATATCCAGATTCCAGTTCCCGATCCGGGCAGCGAACAGTCTTCGCAATGGCGCCAGGTTCGTGAGCAGAAACCAGATTGGGTCTTCCTGCGGACCTGGGGCGTTTCTACGCCAGTCGCCATCAAGTCGGCGCAGCGTTTCGGTTTCCCGGCAGACCGCATAATCGGCGATGTCTGGGCCTCTTCGGAAGAGGACGTCATTCCCGCCGGCGACGCTGCCAAGGGTTATCTCGCCCTGACGCCCTATCCGGCAGGCGCCGATTTCGAAATCCACAAGCGTCTGAAGCAGCACATCATCGATACCGGCAAGTCGGACCTGCGCGATCCCAAGGCATTCGGTAGCGTCTACTACAATTCCGGTCTGGTGAATGCGGTTATCTCGGTCGAAGTCGTCCGGCAGGCGCAGGCTAAGTTCGGCAACAGGCCAATCACCGGCGAAGAAGGCCAGTGGGCGCTGGAACAGCTCAAGCTTGATGATGCTGCGCTGGAGAAGGCCGGTTTCCTCGGCCTCGTCCAGAATCTTCAGCTGACCCCGGCGGACCATGAGGGCGGCGGCGCGGTACGCGTACAGCAATGGACCGGCGAAAACTGGCATCTCGTCAGCGATTGGGTTCAGGCCGACCGCGAAGCGCTGCGCCCGCTGATTGACGCCAAGTCCGCCGCCTATGCCAAGGAGCACGGCATCACACCGCGCGATATTGGCACCAACTGATCCATCAGGGCCGGGGCCGATATCGCCCCGGTTTGTCACGGAGAGAGAATGATGACCCTTCAGCATGAACCGACTGCTTCGCTCCCCGCCAACCGCCGTCTTCTCGACGTGTCGGGCATCGAGGTCGTCTATGGCGGGGCCATTCTGGCGATTGCCGACGTTTCGCTGGCCGTTGGGGCGGGTGAGATCGTCGCCTTGCTTGGCGCCAATGGCGCTGGCAAAAGCACGGTGCTCAAGGCGATCTCAGGGCTCGCTGCGGCTGACAGGGCGACGGTTCGCCGCGGGCATGTGCGCTTCGACGGCGAGGACATTCTCGGAACCGCTGCAAACCACCTGACGAAACGCGGCATCGTGCATGTGCTTGAAGGTCGGCATGTTTTCCCGCACCTGACCGTCGAGGAGAACCTGCTGTCCGGTGCTTTTCTTCACAAGCCGGGACGGCGAGAACTGTCGCGTCAGATCGATGATATCTATGCGTGGTTTCCGCGCCTGAAGGACAAGAGGCTTACATTGGCCGGGCTGACCTCCGGCGGTGAGCAGCAGATGCTCGCGATCGGCCGCGCCCTTCTAACGCAACCGCGCCTCGTTCTGCTGGATGAGCCGTCAATGGGCCTCGCTCCGAAGATCGTTCAGGAGATCTTCCAGATTATCGTCCGGCTCAACCGCGAGAAGGGTGTGGCGTTCCTCCTTGCCGAGCAGAATGCGGCACTGTCTCTTGAACATGCATCGCGAGCCTACATTCTGGAAAGCGGACGGGTCGCGCTGGCGGGAGATTCGGCAGAGCTTGCCGTGCGAGATGATTTGCATCACATCTACCTTGGAGCCGCTTAGTGGTTCGAGATCATGAGGACGCCAATTCTTTGGCGTCCTCAAAAACGCCCTGCAACTGCTTCTTGAGGGTGTCGTCATCTGGCGGCTAACCCGCCGTAGAGACAGGCGATAATGCGCTTCGGAATTCGCGGTTGATTTCTCCTGAGCTGCAACGGCCGGCCAAAGGTTCGAATCTGTTCAAGACCTGGATTGTTTCACTAGTTTTGGCAAGTCTTTACGCTGCCCCCATTCATGCCAGGAGCCGTCATAAAGGCGCCAGTCTGGATTGCCCAGTTGCTCGACCATGAAGCCGAGGATGCAGGCTGTAACGCCGGAGCCGCAGGTGGTGATGACGTTGCGGGAAATGTCGGCATCCGCTTCCGCGAAGACGGCGCGGGCCTTTTCGGGCGCTACGAACTCGAAATTCCTCTCGGGATCGAAGAACCGGACCCAGGGCGTGTTGATGGCGCCGGGCATGTAACCGGAGGCGACGCCGGGATAACCTGAGCCTTCCAGCCCGTCGAAACGCGCTGCCGTTCGTGCATCCACGATCGTGGTATCGGCCTTGTCGATGGCAGCGCGGACGTCATCAACGGTAGCAACCTGGCCGGCAGTCAGTCGGGCATTGAAAGAGCGCGTTTCGATCGGCCGGCTTTCGCCGACTTCGACCGGTCGGCCTTCCGCTTTCCATTTCCGCCAACCGCCATTCAGGATGCGGACCCGGTCGTGGCCGAAGGTGCGGAACATCCACCAGAGGCGGCAGGAGACGTAACCCGCGTCATAGACGATCACATCCGTCTCGTTGTCGATGCCCAGCTGGCTGACATGCGCGGCGAAGAAGTCTTCGGTGGGCAACATGTTCACATAGGGGGAGTCAGGGTCCGATATGTCGCTAAGGTCGATGAAGCGCGCGCCGGGAATGTGGCCCTGGACGAAATCGTCCTTGGCGTGCTTGCCGGCTTCGGGCAGATACCATGAGCAATCCAGGACAACGACATTGTCGGGCGTGTTTTCCAGGAGAGTGGAAAGCTTTTCGGTTTGGATGAGCCAGTTGGCCATGGCAGTCTTCCTTCTGTAAGTCTTGTGCGTGGGGGAGGGCGGTCAGGGATAGGCGGCCGGCCGGCCCTGCTTCTCGACCCAGGAGTCTCCGGAGAGCACGCCGCCGTCGACCACCACGCTTCTGCCTGTGATGTAGCGCGAAGCCGGTGCGACGAGGCTGAGCGACGTGGTGATCAGGTCCTCTGGCACGGCAAGATGTCCCGCGGGGATGTAGTCGGCAAACCAGCGGCTGCGATATTCGTCGTCCCAAAGCGGACGCGTGAATTCGGTCTGGACGAAACCAGGCTCGATGGCGTTGACCTGAATATTGTCGCTGGCCCATTCATGCGCCATCGAGCGGCTCAGCGATGTAACAGCAGCCTTTGTCGCCGCATAAACCGAGATCGTGTCGAAGGAGATGTTCGCCGACAGCGAGCTGAAATGCAGGATCTTGCCGCCACCTTGCGCCTTCATGACGGGCTGCACGGCTTTGGACAGGAAGTAGACGCTTCGGAAATTAACCGATGTAATGATGTCGAAATCGTCTTGCGTGACGTCGACGATCGGCTTGCGGCGATTGGTGCCTTGCAGGTTGACGAGGATGTCGATCCGTCCCGTTACCTGGCATGCCTTCTCAACGAGATCGCTGCAGGCAGCCGCGGAGTCGAGGTCGGCCTGGAGACCACGGAAGGGGAGGCTCTCGCTCTCGAAGCGTGCCTGCAAACCGGCAAGGCGCGCGGCGGACAAGTCGTGAACGATCACGCGCGCGCCCGCCTTGGCGAAGGCTTCCGAAATCGCCGATCCGATGGCGCCGGCGCCTCCCGCGATCAGCGCCGTTTTGCCTTCTAGCGAGAAGAGGGAGGAGAGATATTGGGACATTGCATTCCTTTCAAAGGCCCGGCCGTATATCGGCGTTTCAGGCCTCTTCGTGTAGATATTGGCACCCAGACAGGAGTCAAAGAGGCTGTAAGTTTCTGATATAAATAGCAAATGCCAGGCGCGGCTGAAATTACATTTTCTCTATAAAAATAGTAGATAAATTTTGCTAATCGCGTGCGAATAATCATATTTTATTTTCCGCTTTGTTCCTGATTTTGGTGGTTTCGCCTTTGGATCGGGCTGGCTGTCTCGCTACTTTCTGGGCATCTAAACAAGGAAATCCCACAACATGTTTCGCAAGACAATTCTGACCGTCGCCTCCGGCCTCGCGCTGTTTGCTGCCGGCGTTTCGGCGCTTCACGCCGAGCCCAAGGGCAAGGACGCCGAAGTGACGGTATTCGTGTCGCCCCTGACCTTTGCCTTCACGCATTTCGTGTTCCTGACCGACCAACTGGAAGACGAGGCGAAGAAGATCGGCGGCGTCACCATCCTTAAGGCGGACGGCCAGCTTTCCGCGCCCAAGCAGATCGCGGACCTCGAGGCGGCCATCGTGCAGGGCGTTGACGGCATCATTCTTGCGCCTGTCGAAGCCGATGCACTTGCGCCGGTAGTCAAGGAAGCAATTGCCGCAGGTATCACGGTCGTCACCGTGGATCGCCCGGTCAATGGCGTTCCCGAAGTCCTGGCCAATGTCGCAGCCGACAACTTCAAGGGTGCCGAAGCGCAGGGCGGGGCCGTCGTGAAGGATTTCCCGGACGGCGCGAAGGTCGTCAACCTGCAGGGCATTCCGGGCGACAAAACCGCCAACGACCGCAGCGGCGGCGTTCACAAGGTCCTCGATGCCGCAGGTGGCAAGTACACGTTCGTCTCCGAGCAGGCAGCCAACTTCTCCCGCGATAAGGGCCTTGCCGTCACCGAGAACATCCTGACTGGCCTTTCCGAGGCTCCGGATGTTATCGTCGCCGGCAATGACGACATGGCGCTGGGTGCCGCGCAGGCGGTGGAAGCCCGTGGTCTGAAGGGCAAGATCAAGATCTATGGTTATGACGGTTCCGAAGATGCTCTGAAGGGCGTGAGGGACGGCAGCCTGGCGGGCACCGTCGACCAGTTCCCGGGACAGCAGGGCCGCGTTGCCATCCGCGCGATCGTGGATTTCATCCGCGAGGGCAAGAAGCCGGAAACCAACAACGTCCTCGTTGCACCCGTTGCGATCACGCCTGCCAATCTCGAACAGGCCGAGCGCGTAGGGCTCATCAACTGATGACTATACATCCACGTCCAGATACCGTGGACGTCGAGACGTCGGGGCGCGCTGAGCGCCCCGTACCTTTTGTAGCCGCGGTCGGTCTTGTCAAACGCTTCTTCGGGGTGACGGTCCTCGATGGTGTCTCGCTTTCCCTCAGGGAAGGCGAGGTGCGCGCCCTGCTTGGTGAGAATGGCGCGGGAAAATCCACGGTCATCAACCTCCTGTCGGGGGTCTTTCCTGCGGATTCCGGGGCAATCGAGGTCGATGGCACCCCCGTCGCATTAGATGGACCGCGCGCTGCCGACAAGGCCGGCATCAGCGTCATTCGTCAGGAGCTTTCGCTCTTTCCCGATCTGTCCGTCGCAGAGGCGATCTTTGCCGGGCACCTGCCCATCACGAGTCTTCGGCTGGTCGACTGGAAGCGAGTTCAGCAGGCAGCGCGCGATGCGCTCGCCCAACTCGGCATATCCTCCTTCGACGTCCGCCGGCCCGTTGCCAGCCTTTCGATCGCGCAGCAGCAGATGGTCGAGATTGCCCGGGCGCTAACCCGCAAGTCCCGTCTGGTCATCATGGACGAGCCGACGGCGTCGCTTTCTCCAGAAGAGGTCGGACACCTCGGCGAGATCATCGGGCGTTTGTCCCGCGAGGGCGTCGCGATCCTCTATGTGAGTCATCGGCTCGATGAAATCAGGGCCTTCTGCCAGACCTATACGGTTCTGCGCGACGGACGGATGGTCGAGGAGGGCGATGTCGCCGGTGTCGGCAATGCGCAGTTGATCCGGGCGATGGCCGGCCGTGACGTCAAGATCGGCGGCAGGCGGCAGGCTGCTGCGCCGGGCGATATTGTGCTTGCGGTGCGCAATCTGGCGGCGCGGGCATCGGGACGCGCCCCGGCCCGTGTGACAAATATAAGTTTCGACCTTCGCGCCGGCGAGATCGTCGGCCTTGCCGGCATTGTCGGCGCCGGACGGTCGGAGACCGCCAGTATGATCTTCGGCATCGATCCGATCGGCGCCGGTGAAATCCATCTCGGCGGGCAACGCTTCTCGCCGTCGTCCACAACCGAGGCCATTCGCGCCGGTTTGGGCCTCGTGCCGGAGGACCGCAAGGGTCAGGCGATCCTGCCGGAGCGTGCCGTTCTCGAGAATTTCGCCCTCGCAGGCGCCTGTCAGCCTCGTTACCGCTGGCTCAACGATCTGACGGCGGAAAAACTCCTCTTCAGCGGTTTCATAGAGCGGCTCGGCATCCGCGCCAGCTCCTTCCATGCCCCCATCGCAACGCTTTCCGGCGGAAACCAGCAGAAGGTCATTCTCTCCCGGTGGATTGCGCGCCGGCCGAAGGTGCTGATCGTCGACGAGCCGACGCGCGGTATCGACATCGGCGCGAAGGAAGACGTGCATGCGCTTATGCGCGATATCGCCTCGCAGGGCGTGGCCGTCCTCGTCATCTCCTCTGATCTGCCGGAGCTGATGGCGCTCTCAGACCGGATCGTGGTCCTGCGGGAAGGCCGCTCCGTCTTCGAGACGGCGGGTGCATCGGCTTCGGCGGAAGAGCTGATGACGAAGATGACCCGGCAGGCCGACTAACTTCCAAGGAAATTTCAATGTCCAGCATTCCCCTCACCACGACGCACCGCGCACAGACCTTTACAGTTCTCGGCAGGATTGCGCCGCTCATATTCCTCCTGGCGCTAGTCCTGCTCTTCGCGGTCCTGCAACCACGCTTTCTGATGCCGCTCAACCTGTTCAACATTCTCAGGCAGGTATCGATCTACGGCATTATTGCCGTGGGAATGACCTTCGTCATTCTCGCGCGCGGTATCGATCTGTCGGTCGGTTCGCTCGTGGCGATGTCCGGGCTCGTGGCAGCCGTAATAGCTAAGGGTGGTATCGAGGGACGGTTTCTGCTCAGTGCCGACGGCACGGGCTGTGGGTGGCCTCTCGCCGTCATCGCGGCCGTCGCTGCGGGCACGCTTGCGGGATTTCTGCAGGGGCTTGCCGTCGCGCGCCTTTCGGTCCCGGCCTTCGTCGTTACGCTGGGCGGGATGACGGTGTTTCGCGGCGTTGCGCTGACCATCGGCAATGGCGGGCCGATTTCGGGCTTCGACGACGCCTTCGGCTGGTGGGGGCGGGGCATGATCGGGCCGGTCCCGGTTCCCGTCATCCTCTTTCTCGTCGTGGCTTTCCTGGCGCATATCGTGCTGACCCAGACACGCTTTGGGCGCGCTGTATATGCCGTCGGCTCCAATCCCGATGCAGCCAGGCTTTCCGGCATCAACACCACGCGTGTGACGACGGCGGTCTACGCCGTGATCGGCTTCTGCTCGGGTCTCGGTGGTTTCGTGCTCGCGTCACGCCTGAATTCGGCGGAGGCGGTGGCGGGTTCGGGTTATGAGCTGACGGCGATTGCCGCAGTCGTGATCGGCGGAACGAGCCTGCGCGGCGGCACCGGTTCCATCATCGGCACGGTCATCGGTGCCCTGCTGACCGGCGTCCTTCTCAACGGCCTCGTCATCCTCAACGTCTCCCCCTACGTGCAGCAGATCTTAGTCGGCCTGATCATCGTGGCCGCCGTCGCTTTCGACAGTTTCGTGAAAAGGCAATCCCGATGAAGATTTCCGTCATCCAGACCGGCACTGCTATCGAGGAGCCGGCAAAGCGCGTTCTCAAGGCCGGCGCGCTCGAGGCGACGTTCGATGCGGGAGCATTGCGCTGGATACGCTGGAACGGCGTGGAGATACTCCGCGGCGTCAGCTTCCTCGTGCGCACGCCCGGATGGGGTACGCCTGCGCCTGCCATCGCGGATTTGTGTATCGACGAGCATGAAGCTGGTTTTGATGTGCGTTACGACGCCTATTTCGGCGAGTCCGGCAAAGGTGTCCTGGCGAAGATCAGCTTCAAGGCGCAGGCCGAAGGCCATGTCGAGGCGTCGGCGGATATCCACGCGGATGCACCTTTTAAAACCAACCGCACGGGCTTCGTCATCCTGCATCCCCTGTCGGGGTTTGCCGGCACAGAGGTGGAGGTCGAGCATGCATCCGGGCCTGCAAGGACGCTGACCATCCCGCTTCAGATCAGCCCCGGCCAGCCGCTCATGGACATTCAGGCCATAGCGCATCGACTGCATGCCGGCCTTCGCGTCTCCACGCGTTTCTCAGGCGACGTCTTCGAGATGGAGGATCACCGCAACTGGTCCGACGCCTCGTTTAAGACCTACAGCCGTCCCATCGGTCTACCCTATCCCTATATGCTCAATCCCGGGGTTCCGATGGGGCAGTCGGTCATCGTCTCGATTGCAGACGATGGCACGAACGCGACCGTGGCCGCCCCCGTTTCCGTGCCGGCGCTCAAGGGGCAGACGCTGCCGGGTTACGCGCTCCCGCTCGACCGTCTGGATGATGCGCGGGACGCGCTCCGGTTTGCCGACGCGTTGGCGGAGCTAAAGCCAGCCCGCCTTCTGCTTCGCTACGACGCGGCGCGCGGCGATACGCTCGCGGCGGCTGGCCAGCTTGCGGAACTGATGCGACGCACCGGTGCTTCACTCGATGTGCAGGTCATTCTCGGCGGCGACGATCCGGGGGCGGCGAGCGCTCAGTTGGAGGGGCTTGCGCAAGTCTTCAGGGATGCAGGTATCGCCGTCTCGTACATCGCGGCCTTTGCGAAGATCGACGAACAGTCCTTCCAGCCCGGGGAGGCGCGTCCGCCGCACCTTACCGAAGGGCAGCTTGCAGCAGCACTTGCGGCAGCGTTTCCGGAGAGCTGGCGCGGTGGCGGCACACCGGCTTTCTTCACGGAGCTCAATCGCAAGCGGCCCGACCCGGCACGCGCCCAACATCTCACCTTCGCGACGACGCCGCTGGTGCACGCAGCCGACGATGCGTCGGTCGTCGAGACGTTGCAGTCGCTGCCGCATATACTCTCCTCCGCCCAAAACCTTTCGAACGGTCTGCCGTTGGCCATCGGGCCGGTCGGCATCGGCGCAAGGCTCAATCCTTACGGTCCGGCGCCTGTCGACAACCAGCCGGACGAGCGTGTTGCCATGGCCGCGCAGGATCCGCGCCAGCGTGGCCTCTTTGCTGCCGCCTGGCATGTGGGCTACCTCGCACAGATTGCGCCCTGGCGTATCGGTCGCTTCGCTTTCGGCGCGGCAACAGGCCCATTTGGGCTTGTCGCCTCGCAGCAGCCCTATGAGCGCGATGGATGGGACCATCGGCCGGATGGCGCGGTTTATCCGCTATACCACGTGGCGCGCTGGATCTCGGAGGCTGCGGGAGGATGCGTCGTGTCTGCCGGCATCGATCGTCATCTGGCGAAGGTGATGTGGGAGAAGGATGGCCGCAGAAAGGCTCTCTTCGCCAATCTCTCGGCCGGTTCCGTCACCATCGACCTTGCTGGCGAAATCGCGGTCACCGGCGTTTTGCTGGACGCGGAAAGTTTTGACCTGGCGGCGCTCGATCGCGCGGCTTTCCACACGCCGCAGGCGCTTGCCGAGACGGTTCGTATCGGCGCCTACGGCGTCCTCTCCCTGGAGTATGGAAATACCCCATGACGGAAACCCTCAAGGGATTGCTCATCGGTTGCGGCTTTTTCGCCCGTAACCAGCTTCATGGCTGGTCTGAAACGAACGGTGCAAAAATCGCCGCCGTCTGCGATCTCGATGCCGAGCGGGCGCGCAACTACGCTGCTGAATTTGCCATTCCCGCCTGGCACGACACAGCGGACGTGCTGTCGTCCGGTGTCTTCGACTTCGTGGATATCTGCACCACGATGGAAACGCATGAGGAACTGGTCGCGCTGGCGCTCCGGCATCGCGTGCCCGTCATCGTCCAGAAGCCGTTCGCGCCCGATATCGCGACGTGCCGTCGTATCGTCGCGAACGCAGCCGAAGCTGGTGTGCCCGTGATGGTGCACGAGAATTTTCGGTTCCAAAAAATCTTTCGGCGCATCCGCGAAATCCTCGATAGCAGGGAAATCGGCGAACCGACCTTTGGTCGCCTTTCCTGGCGCAACGCCATCGATGTCTATTCGAACCAGCCCTACCTCCTGAAGACCAAGCGCTTTATGATCATGGATGTGGGTATCCACATGCTGGATCTGGCGCGCTTCCTATTCGGCGACGCCGGTGACGTTTCGTGCTTCACCCAGTCGGTCAAGCAAGGGCTCGCCGGGGAGGACGCAGCGACGATCCTGCTGCGCCACGATAATCAGGTAACCTCGATCGTCGATGTCAGCTACGCTTCGCATCGTTTTCCCAATCCGTTTCCGCAAACGCTCGGTGAGATCGAGGGACGGCGCGGCACAATCCAGATTCTGGAGGGTGAGGTCCTGTTGATCCATGCGGGCGGTAAGCAGCGGCGCGAAACGATAAAGGACGATGGCCGTGGCTGGACCTCGACGCCTTGGACGCAGATCCAGGACAGCGTGCCGCGGACACAGCAGCACTTCATCGACACGCTTCTGCACGGGGGCGGTTTCGAGACCTCCGCCGAAGACAGCCTGAAAACCTATGCCCTGGCGGAAGCGGCCTATCGATCCGCGGAAACGGGTCGCGTCATCGACGCCAAAAACCTCTAGGACACAGATCATGCGAACCGATACAACCCGGCGCGTAGGCCAGACCAACCTTCATATTCCCGTCCTTGGACTTGGAACCTGCCCGCTCGGCGGCGTCTACGAAGCGATCGACGAGCCGACCGCCCGCGCAACCTTCGAAGCGGCTTGGAATTCCGGCCTACGCCTCTACGACACGGCACCCTGGTATGGCCTCGGGCAGGCCGAGCACCGGACGGGCCGCGCGCTCTATGAAAAGGAACGCGGCTCCTACGTTCTCACCAGCAAGGTCGGCCGCCTCTTGAGCGCGCCGCGCGACCGTGCATCCTTCAAGCCGGTGAACTGGGCCGGAGCCCTGCCTTTCGAGCACCACCACGTCTTCACCTACGATGCCATCATGCGCTCGTATGAGGACAGCTTGCAGCGTCTCGGCATCAACCGGATAGATGCGCTCTACATCCATGACCTCGACAGTGGCTATTTCCGCAGCGAAGAAGAGCTGAACGCCCGTCTCGGTGATCTTGAGAAAGGCGGCTATCGGGCGCTGGAGGAATTGAAGCGGAGCGGGGAAATCAAGGCCATCGGCGCCGGGGTTAACGAGCGCGGCATGATCGATCGTTTCCTCGACCGTTTCGATCTCGATGTCTTCCTCGTCGCATCGCGCTACACGCTGCTGGAACATGACATCTATTTCGACGAGGCCGCCCGCGCTGGCAAGCGGGGTGCGAGCCTCGTCGTCGGCGGCATATTCAGCTCCGGCATCCTGGCGACGGGAGCGGTCGAAGGCGCGAAGTACGAATATGGTGCCGCCTCGCCTTCGATCATCGAGCGGGTCCGCAATCTCACGGACGTCGCCCGGGCGCATGGCGTTTCTCTCCCGGCCGCGGCCCTTCAATTTCCCCTGGCCGCACAGGAGGTGGCGTCCGTCGTCTTCGGAGCGGTCAAACCCGCCGAGATCGAAGCGAATGTCGAGCATTTCACCGACGTCATCCCGGCCGGCTTCTGGTCGGACCTGCGAGCGGAAGGCCTGGTCCATCCCGAAATTCCGCTCCCGGCGAATGCATGAATAGAGAATGGTTTCGGGCCTCCGGCCGATGGATCGGTGCTCTTGCCGTCATTCTCGCGGCATGGGCGGCGGGTGAGGGGCTCGCGATGGGGTGGCACCTGCCGGCACCTGCCGCGCTCATAGGGTTGGCCTTGCTTTTCCTCGGCTTTTGCTGCGTGCCGTCGCTGGTCGGTATTGTCGAACCCGCCGGGCAGACACTTCTTCGCCAGTTTCCGCTGTTCCTCTATCCGTTGGGTGCCGGGTTTTTGACGCTTCATGGGTTCGGTGCGGTGGTTCTCCTTAAAATCCTGGTCGCGATCTTTGTGTCGCTCGTGCTGTCGCTCGTCGTCGGTGTCAAGGTTTTCTGCCTCTTCAAGAATAAGCATGGATAACATCCTTCCTTCGCTGGCGTGGCTGACGGCGACGATCCTGATCTGGTTGATCAGCCGGCGTTTGACGGAGAAATTAGGCATCTCCGCCTTTCGCAATCCGCTGTTCTTCGGCATCATCGTGCTCTGCGTTCTTCTGCCGACCTTGGGTGTGGCGCCGGGCGAATATCTCGCGCATGTCCGGCCGCTGACAATCCTGGTCGGCTTGGCAACGGTGGCGCTCGCTCTGCCGCTCTGGCAGCAAAGGATGCTCATCCGTGGGAATGCGCAGGCGATGCTTCTGGCGACGCTTGCGTCGACGGTTACAGGCATTCTCACCGCCGTCGGGCTCGGTTGGCTGCTTGGCTTGAATCAGGCCTACCTGGCGAGCATGGGACCGAAGATGACGACGCTTGCAGTTGCCCTGCCGCTGTCGCGTCTGACGGGCGGGTGGGACAATCTCGCCATGCTCTGCGTCATGTGCAACGGCGTCGGTGGCTCTTTCATTTCGAGCGCGCTGTGGAAAAACCTTGTGCCCGAGAGCGGCCCGGAGGAGCGGGCCTTCTCCCTCGGTCTTTCCTCGCATGCCATGGGGATTGCCCGAACTTTGGCGGTCTCGCCGGACTATGTCTCGCTTGCCAGTTGCGGCATGTTGCTCAGCGCTCTGATGACCGCGATCCTTTATGGGCTAGCGTTGCTAACAGTAACCTGATCCCGGTGCGTTATTCCCAAGCAATCTAGGGCGCGCGTTGCGGTGTTCAGCGTTGATGCGGTGGCGGGGTTTGCCTCCGCTCAATAGCTTAATCAGCGGCCCCCTCAGCAAATTGAATCACTCGAGTAAATCCCCATCAAGGCCATCCTGCTGATCTCACCTAGCTACGAAGGTTTGGCATGCTGCCTTATACGCCAACATCGTAGCCGTATTGCCATTTGGAAAATTGAACTGGTAGTCGCTCCCGGCGACGGATAGTGTGAGGCCTTCATCAATACCTTGACCGGTAGCTCCATTGATCGCCCAAGTTGACTCATCCAAGACCTAAACTAGTGGGCTGCCTGCGAGAAATTGCGTCCAGTATTCCATGTCAGGTAGTAGCTGCCCGGCGGCCGCATCACGAATTCCGAATGGAATGCGATTTTCATGGTATTCGCCTAGAGAATAAAATCGGCGGCAATTAGATTAGTAATGTTCTCGAATTGGATCGAGAAATCGATTGTCTTGTCGCCATCTGTATCTCCATAGAGATAGGCGTCACCATCGGTCGCCTTGTAACGTAGTTCACCAGCAACTCCGTTAAAGCTCGCTGTGCCACGGAATATGAACGCCTGATTTCCGCTGGCTATTTCCGAAGCATCTATACCAGAAAGATTGATACGATCACCCTCTGCGCGATCAAAGTCTTTCAAAACGTCGCGGGTTGCGGCAGCGCTGCCACTGTCTGTTGTAGAAGAATAGAGGAAAACATCCGCTCCGCTACCGCCGAAAATGATATCGCGCCCCGCGCCCCCCCTGAGAGAATCGCTACCAACTCCGCCGTACAAAGTGTCATTTCCTGTGTCACCACTGAGAGAATCGGCACCGTCGCCACCCTCGAGCCTGTCGTTCCCACCGCCACCACGAATGGCGTCGTTCCCCTTATCGCCTAAAAGCTTATTGGCTACGGCACTGCCGATAAGAGTGTCCGCTCCCCAACTGCCGGCAACGTTCTCGATATCGACATAAGTATCTCCCAGTGCGTGGCCTGCGAGCCCTTTTCCTGAAGCTAGATTCACGGACACGCCAACTGAGAGATAGGCGAGAAAGGACAGGCTATCCACGCCGGCCCCGCCATTGATATGGTCGATCGCATCGCTCGCGATAAAGCGATCGTTTCCGTTTTCCCCAAATATCCTGTTTGTCCCTTGATCACCAAACAGGATATCGTCGCCGTCATTCCCGTGAAGCACGTCGTCGCCGGCTCCGCCTCTCAGAATGTCGTTGCCAGCGTCGCCCCACATGTCGTCATTGCCCTCACCACCCCATAATTGGTCGTCGCCTTCCTTTCCATAGACGCCATCATTGCCCTCGTCGCCCCAGAGCGCATCGTTTCCAGCGCCACCGTTTACATTATCGTTTCCAGTGCCGCCGCGTATCGCATCCGCGCCATCATCGCCGTAGAGGTTGTCGTTTCCGGAATCGCCAGCAAGCTGGTCGTTTCCATTACCACCACTCAGCAAATCACCCCCACTGCCGCCATAGAGATAGTCGGTGCCGTTGCGGCCGTAGATCTTGTCATTGCCGTCATCGCCATAGAGGTAATCGACGTCTCCGAGAACGAATATCATCCCGTTGTCACTATCTCCGCTGTCAATTACATCGTCGCCGGTGCCGCCATAGATCGTGTCCCTGCCGGAGCCTCCATTGAGGGTGTCTAGGCCGACTCCGCCGTAGATTTGATCGTTACCAGTCCCACCATTAATCGTGTCATTGTGATAGTAAGTGGACTCGAAGATCAAATTGACGCCATCGCCCCAGATTACGTCGTTGCCACTCCCACCGGAAATATTATCTCTGCCTTCGTTCCCATAGATAACGTCTGCACCGGCATCCCCTGCTATCAGGTCGTCGCCTACGCCACCTGACATGGTGTCATCGCCGTCCCCACCCTGCATGTCATCTTTGCCATGATCACCCCACATTTGATCATTGCCAAAACCGCCTCGCAACGTATCGGCGTCGTTACCGCCGTGCATCTCTTCGTTCCCGGTGCCGCCATACATCCTGTCCGCACCATCATCTCCCCACATGACGCTGTTGTATTCGGCAGCGCCCCAAAACGTATCCCAGCCAGTTCCGCCAAAGAGTTGATCATATCCTCCACCCCCGGCGTAGAGCGTATCGTCGCCCTCGTCACCATTCAGAATATCGCTGCCAAGCCCGCCAAACAGCTGATCATTGCCTCTGCCGCCAAATAACTGATCATCGCCGTCGCCGCCGTGAAGTGTATCGTTGCCCCCGAGGCCGTAGAGTTTATCGTTACCTCCAAGGCCGTAGATCGTGTCAAACCATTGATTGTCATCGTTGTAACCTACGCCGGTTCTCGGGTCGGTTGTAATCCATGAGCGGCCCGTAAGGACGTTGGCGTAGTTGTCGCCATACAAGGTGATATAAAAAGGCATATTTTTATCTCCTGTGGACACGCAGCGACTTTGAATGCTGAAACATGTCTTGCGATAAGCGAGTGATCCGACACATAATTGCCTGCCTAGACCAGCTCCGCTATTCCTATCTGGGAGTAATGCCGCGTGAAACCTGAACACGTTCTGGAAAAGATCCGGTCTATCTATGGCTGGGCGAACGAGGCAACCACGCATAGCGGCCTAGATATCCTGCGTGATGCGGTTGGAGCCGAACATGTCATTCTGACACGTGAGAGCCGGTCCGGTCCCGATGTACGCCTCGCCTGCAATAGGCTCGCAGGCGATGAGCTGAATAGCCTCGAGCCGCTCTGGGCGAATGATTTCGCAGACGCGCCATTTAACCGAATACCGTCAGGCAAAGCGTTTCGCGTGACGGATTTTCTACCGCTCCAAGCGATAACTGAAAGCAGCCGCTATCAAGAAATCGTTCGGCATATAGATGGTGGACTAGGAGCATCCACCAAGCTGACAAGCCAAGAAAGCTCCTCTGTTCTGTTTATCTGCCGCTCCGCCCGACAGGGGCTTGATTTTTCCAATCAAGATTTGATGACGATAGATCTTCTAGCCTCGCACGTGATCGAGGCAAACGAGATACGAATTCGAATGGAGACAAGCAGGAACCGGGAGTCACAAGGTTACGGGGTTCTCAACCTTGTTGACCAGGCGGTCGTTCTTTTAAATCAGGAGGGACGGATTGTATTCATCAACCACGAAGCAGGTGCACTTTTTTCCAACTGCGCTAGTCTGTCGTGCGTCAACAGTCGTGTGCGAGCAACGAATAACGCCACCGACATCACGCTACAGGCAGCGATACGGCGTGCGTCTGATCACGATTTCAAAAGAACTCTCCACCCCGTTTTCGGCTCGGCGGCGCTATTCCGTTTGTCCGTTCCACAGGAACGCGGGCTCCCGCTCACGGTAAAAGTATTTTCGGGCAGCCAGTTAGGAGGTGAAAGGTATGGCCTGTCGGTGTCTGCTGTGCTGATGATAACGGACCCAGAGAAAACAAGCCTTTTCAAAGCTGAGCAATTCTCGTCACAATTCGGCTTGTCGGAACGGGAAGCCCAGCTCGCGGCGCTTGTCTGCAGTGGCGCAAGACTGAAGGAGGCTGCGGCGGCAATGGCAATATCTGTTGGGACCGCTCGCCAATACCTGAAATCGGTGTTCGTCAAAACAGGGGTGAATCGACAGTCGGACCTTATTCGCCTCGTGAGAATTTGATGCCAACTGGCACCTCCTCAGTGCGTTAACGTGTTCAATACGCGATAAGGATAGTGCGCCCTTCACGTGAATGGGAAAGCCCGGGCTAGCAGCGGCCGGGATGGTCTCGATCGAGGTGCTGCACCTTC
This sequence comes from Shinella sp. CPCC 101442, assembly GCF_024704725.1. Classification (GTDB taxonomy): domain Bacteria; phylum Pseudomonadota; class Alphaproteobacteria; order Rhizobiales; family Rhizobiaceae; genus Shinella. The sequence goes on from NZ_JALIQS010000014.1 coordinate 57,092, forward strand.
CGGAGCTGCGGCGAAGGATGCCGTGCGAACGGTTGTCACCTTCTCCGCATCGGTCGATTTTGACCTTGCACCGTTTGGATGGCATTGTCGGCATAGATCGGACGCTTGAACGTATCGGCACTGATGACCTCGACGATTTCCGAGACCTGTGCGAAATCAAGCAGCGCGGAACACGTTCTTGCCGACCGAGGTTGCGGCCGAGATGATGGCGTCATAGTTGCCGGCCGGCGCGGGTTCTTACAAAAAAGTCAAGCAGCGAGGCGCGCTCGCTTTTCGTAAATTGGACCGGCTTTCCAATTCAGCTCCCAGAAAGGCAGGTTACGCCTAGCACAAGGTCACAGAAGCGGAACCACCCGCCTTATTCGTCATGCAGCCCTGCAATGAACTAATAGTCTAATAGCACAGAGGGATTACCTACAATCAGAAGAGATAGTGCCGCAAGGGTGGACCGGAACTGACCTCCTTTCTCGACAAGCTGCCGGACGTCTCCACCCGAACATGTCCTTTGTGTATCGCGATGTGTTAAATTAATGATGTATTAATATATGCGCATTCCGGGGGGGATAAATGGCGCCGACTAAATCGAAGACGACGGACCAGGCCGCTCTTCAAATTACGCGTGACAACGAGTTCTGGGGAACAAAAATGGGTGATGGAACGACCATCACTTACGCATATAGGACCTCGATCCCAGACGGTTACCAGGGCGATGCGACGAGCAAGGAAGGGGCTACGTTTTCCCGTTTCACAGCAACGCAAATCAAGCAAACCGAGATTATTCTCGCGCTTTTTGAGGAAGTCTGCGGTGTAAGTTTCAACCGGGTGGGGACAGGTTACTCTAACAATGCAACCGTGCTACTAGGTAACTACAAGAGCTCAAAAGATAACGCGGCTGGTTTTTCCTACGGTGTAGGCTCCGAGAATCGCACCTCTGGTTCCAATGACGGCGACTTCTGGTACAATCTGACGAATGATGCGGAAGCGGGCACAAATCCTGCGGTGGCCGTTGGCGGTTTCGATTTCAAAACCATGATGCACGAGCTTGGCCATTCTCTTGGGCTTTCGCATCCCGGAAGTTACAACGCTGGCCCTGGTGTCAATCTAAGCTACAGCAAAAATGCGGCTTACAAGGAAGACACCCTCCAATATTCTGTGATGAGTTACTTCGAAGCGGTCAATAGCGGCGCTGACCATGTCGATGGGACCACGACGATCTATTCCAGCACGCTGATGCTGCATGATATCGCGGCTCTCCAGCGCCTCTATGGTGCCAACATGGAGACGCGCACCGGGAACGATACCTACGGCTTCGGCGGCAAGGGCGTCTACAAGATCACCACCGCGGCGCACAAGGTGGTCTTCACGATCTGGGATGCCGGTGGCAAAAGCGACACGCTCAACTTCTCCGGCTACAGCGACCGCCAGACCATCAATCTCAGCGCAGAGAGCTTTTCCAGTGTTGGCGGCCTGAAACTCAACATCGCCATTGCCAAGGGCGTGACGATGGAGAACGCCGTCGGCGGATCGGGCGAGGACACAATCACCGGCAATGCCGCCACCAACAAACTCGATGGCGGCGCCTCCAATGACAAGCTTTACGGCAAGGGTGGCGACGATACGCTCTCGGGCGGCGCCGGAAACGACACGCTGGATGGTGGGGATCATACGGATACGGCCGATTACCAGGGCACGAAGCATGCCGTAACGGTGATCCTGAGCTCCGACGGCACGACGATCGCAACGATCGCTTCGGGAGATAAGGATACGCTCATCGACATCGAGAATGTCGGCGGCAGCGATGTCAGCGATACGCTGACGGGCGATGACTTCGCGAACCGGATCGAGGGCAATGAAGGTGGCGACACGCTGAACGGCAAGGGCGGCGTCGATACCATTCTCGGCGGCGCCGGCAACGACCGGATCGCCGGTGGCGACGCCGTAGACACCTTGGACGGCGAGGGTGACGTCGATACGCTCGACTACACCGCCTACGGCGCGACAACCGGACTTTTCGTCTCGCTCAATGGCAGCACCTATTCGGATGTGACCCTGCACGCGACAGGTGTCTTGCAGGACAAGGTCCGCAATTTCGAGAATGTGTTGGGTGGAGCCGGTGGCGACCATCTCTATGGCGACGCCGGCAAGAACACGCTGACGGGCAACGGTGGGACCGACACGCTCTGGGGGAAGGGCGGTATCGACATTCTCGTCGGTGGTGCCGGCAACGACTGGGCGGTGTTTCTCGACAAGGCGTCCTCGCAGAAGGTCATTGCCACGCTCGACGGGTTGGGAACCGGTACGGCGACGGTCAATGGTGTGACCGACGATACCTTCATCGGAGTCGAGAACCTGCAGGGCGGTGCCGGTGCCGACAAGCTGACGGGCAATTCCGGCGTGAACATCCTTTACGGCGAAGGTGGCGACGATACGCTGAAGGGCGGCGCGGGCAAGGATACGCTCGATGGCGGAGCCGGCTCCGACACCGCGGATTTCGCTGATCTCGTGGTGAGTTTGTACTGCTACCTCGTGGCGGCGGGGTCGAACGGTTCCTCTTTCATAGGCGGGATCTTCGAGGACATCCTTATCAACATCGAGAACGTGCTTGGCGGCACGAAGGCCGACTACATCTACGGCAACAACGATGCGAACATCATCGAAGGTGGCTTCGGTGACGACTACATTTCCGGTGGTGGCGGCAAGGACATCTTGCGTGGCCAGAACGGCGACCACGACACCGTGGATTTCTCAAACTACAGCAAGTCCGTTTCGGTTCAACTCAAGGAGTCGACCGAAGTGACGGTGCTTGTCGACCTGCTGACTGAGGATAAGATTTCCGGCTTCGAAAACATCGTCGGCGGCAGCGGCAACGATTTCCTCTATGGGGATAGCCTGAAGAACAAGATCGACGGTGGCGATGGCGACGACACGCTAAAGGGCGGCGCCGGTTTCGATACGCTGCTCGGCGGTTACGGTTCAGACACCGTCGACTACTCCGCCGAAACGGCGGCCGTGAAGGTCGACATGACCAAGGTCAATTCCGGCGGGATCTATCAGACCGTCACGGTGAACAGAATCGCAGCCGATGAGATATACGGCATCGAAAACATCAAGGGTGGCAGCGGGGACGATGTTCTGATCGGCGATATCCAGATGAACAAGCTCTGGGGTGGCGCTGGCCAGGACACGCTGAAGGGCGGTTCGGGCGACGATACCCTGGCCGGTGGCACCGGCAACGATACGCTTGACGGGGGCACGACCACCGGCAGCTACTATCCGGAAACGGATATTGCCGATTTCTCCCAGAGTGCCAACCGCATTGTGCTTGTGTTCAACAGCGACAATACCAAGCAAAGCGTGGCTTTCCACTACAGCACCGCAGTGGACGCCAACCCTGTCGAAAGCGACTCGCTCTACAACATAGAAGGCGTGATCGGTACTACCGGCTCGGACAAGATCACCGGCTACGAGTCTGGTGATGGCATTGGCGTTGCCAACAAGTTCTACGGTGGCCTGGGCGATGATGGCTTGCTGGGCGGATCGGGCAACGACCTGTTGCAGGGCGGCTTTGGTCGTGACTTCCTGGATGGTGGCACCGGTACCGATACGGCCGACTTCTCCGACAAGACCCTGAGCGTCAAGGTGACGCTCGCTGCTGGTGATACGCGGTCCTACTCCTACATCAACAACAGCACGACGGCCGAGGATACGCTCGTCCGCATCGAAAACCTGACGGGCGGATCGGCTGCCGATCAGCTGACCGGAAATTCCGGCAACAACGTGCTGACCGGCAATGGCGGTAACGATACCCTCAAGGGCGGTGCGGGTTACGATACGCTCGAAGGCGGCGCGGGCATCGACACGCTGGATGGCGGCAGTGAAAACGACATGGCGATGTATAGCCTGCTCGGGATCACGGAAAATCTCTCCGTTACCCTCAACAACGGAGCTACTGTGACGGCGCTCATCAACGGCGTCGCAAACGACAAGCTGACTGCCATTGAGTCCATCCAAGCCGGAAGCGGTAACGACACGCTCGTCGGCGATGTCGGCTACAATTCGCTCTACGGCTCCTACGGCAATGACACGATCACCGGCGGGGGCGGTAGCGATTTCCTTGATGGCGCCAACGGCTTCGATACGCTGGACTTGCGCACGGAAAGCGGCGGCTGGTCTGTGGATCTCGCCTACTACGAAGCGCGACGGGGCGGTGTATCCGCGGCCGTCGAAGATTACGTCTACGGCTTCGAGCAGATCAACGGTGGCAGCAGCAACGACACATTCACCGGGGATAGTTTTGCCAACACATTGAACGGCGGCGGTGGTGCCGATGTGTTGAACGGCCGCGGTGGCGTCGATACGCTGAGCGGTGGAGCCGGTGCCGATACATTCCAGTTCGGTGGACACAATGCGGACTATTGGGCACCCGGACCACTGACCGCGAGCGCCCTGGGCATCGATATCATCAAGGATTTTGCCAATGGTGACAAAATCCAGCTCAATCACGAGACCTTTACGGCCTGGCCCGCCGATACGACGGGGACCGTCTATCCTCTGGCGCTTAACGCGGTGAATTTCTCGTCCGGGAAGAATGTTTCTGCCATGCAGGTCGACGATCGTATCTTCTATGATACGGATGATGGCGCGCTCTTTTACGACGGTGACGGCGGTGGTTCAGGTTCCGCTGCGATCCAGTTCGCGTTGCTTACGAATATGTATCTGCTGTCCGCATCGGACTTTCAGATCATATAGTTTGTAAGTGGTCGCCGTCAGAACCGAGTGTTGTGGGCGACATGACCGCCGGTCTCGCACCGAAGAGATAGGCTGACCTTGCGCGCTGATCGTGAGGTGCTGAAGGCGCGTGTTCCGCGCCAAGCCCCGCGAGTGTCCTTGTTATTTTTGCCCGAAACGCGCAACCCTTCCCAAAGCACTTCGCCAGATCGCACAAACACAGCGGACGACACCGTCGAGATAATGTGTAGGGCCTGCGCGATGACTTACTCCAGGGCCGCACGCTGCTGGTCATTCAACCGCGGCTGCTGACCGGGAGCCTTGCCATTGATCAGCCTCCGGGAATCACACCGCCTCAGACGTTCCTCTTCAATCCCCACGCAACAAAACCCCCGGCCACATCGAACCCGGGTGTGCCGTGGTGAGACCGTAGAGCAATTTATTAAAGATAAAATTTTACTCTTTTTCTTGGGATAAATGTTTGCTTCGGGCTCTGAGTGGACCGAGGAGAATTAGATAAAAAATAAAGAGGGCGAAATGCTGTTTAGATCGACCACCGGGCGCAATATATTTTCGGTTGCATTATGCGGCGTTGCTGCAACCATAGTGGCGTCATCCGTTCTGTTTTATCGTGCTTATGAGGATGCGAGAAGCAGCAGCCTGGAGCGCATGCGACAGATTGCACAGACAGAAGCATTGACGTCGGAAAAGAACATCGGCGGGACCGCTCATATTATCAACGGACTTGGCTCAGTGCTGGAGACCATGAAGCAGGCCGGCGATGTCGACCGCAACAAGGCTGACCAAGTCATCCGGCATATGCTGGAAAACAATCCGAATGTACTCGCTCTCTGGACCGGTTGGGAGCCGGATGCCTTTGACGGCAAGGATGCCAGTTTCGTCAATACGACCGGTTATGACGCAACCGGCCGCTATGTTCCCTACTGGGTACGGGGCGGTGACGGTAAAATCAGCAACACGGCATTGACCGATTACGCGACCGCCGGGCCGGGCGATTACTACCAATTGCCCTTCACGCAAAAAAAGACCGTTGTGATTGAGCCCTATCCCTATGCCATCGACGGTAAGGACGTGTTGATCACCTCTATTGCCAAGCCCATCGTCATCGATGGCAAGGTCGTCGGCGTTGCTGGCCTCGACCTGTCGCTGCAGGAGACGAGCAAGGCGCTTGCAAAAGTTCGCCCGATGGAGACAGGTTTTCTCAGCCTTGTGACGAAGGCGGGCAAGATCATCGGGCATCCAAATGCTGCTCTCATTGGTAGGGGACTGGCAGAAGGCGGCGCAGAGACGGCCGGCTGGGACCAACTTATAGCAAACCCCGGTATCGAGAAAGAAATCGTCGCGCAGGACGGCTCAGTCCATTTCGCGATTGCATCGCCGGTCGCTCTGAGTCCGGACATGACGTGGTACGCAATCGTCTCGGTGCCGAAGAGCACGGTATTCGCGCAGATGAATGCGATGATGCGTGATGCGGTCGCCACCATCTTGGTGGCGGCGGTGTTGCTCGCGCTCGCCGGTTGGCTGATAGCACGTCGCTTCATTGGGCGTATATCGAACGTCATTGGCGAGACGGCGCGGATCGCGCAGGGGGAGCTTGAACTCAACTTGAAGGATAACCAGGTCAAGGACGAGATTGGCGACCTCGCACGCTCGCTTGAAGTGTTGCTGGAAAACAACCGGGAAAAGGCACGACTTGAGCGGGAGGCGGCGTCGAACCGCAGTCTCAACGAAGACGAACGCATTGCCCGTGAGCGCAACGCTGCGAAGGAGGCTGTCGATATTAAGTTTGCCGTCGACAATCTTGCCCATGCATTGGCCAGGTTGGCAGACGGTGACGTTTCCTGCCGTATCCGGCAGCCCTTCGTGGCGCAGCTCGACGACGTGCGCAACGACTTCAACAGCTCGGCCGAGAAGCTGCAGGATGCCCTTATTCGCGTATCGGAAAATGCCCGTGGTATTGACGCGGGCGCTAACGAAATCCGGTCTGCGGCGGACGATTTGGCGAGGCGCACCGAGCAACAAGCAGCGGCTGTTGAAGAAACGGCCGCCGCTCTCGAAGAGATCACCACCACAGTGAAGGATGCGGCCAAGCGGGCCCATGAGGCTGGCCAGCTCGTTGCCCGAACCCGCGTGGGCGCGGAGCGTTCCGGCGAGGTAGTGCGGCGGGCCGTGATAGCCATGGAGCGCATCGAGCACTCCTCCGGCCAGATCTCGAACATTATCGGGGTGATCGATGAGATTGCTTTCCAGACCAATCTTCTAGCCCTCAATGCCGGTGTGGAAGCGGCGCGTGCGGGTGACGCCGGCAAGGGTTTTGCGGTCGTGGCTCAGGAGGTGCGTGAACTCGCTCAGCGTTCGGCAAATGCCGCAAAGGAGATCAAGGCCCTGATTACGACATCGAATCAGCAGGTAGACGAAGGAGTTCAATTGGTTGGCAACACCGGCAAGGCGCTTGATGCCATCGTGGCGGAAGTGCAGGAAATCAATCAGCATGTCAGTGCGATTGTCGAATCTGCGCAGGAACAGTCGTCGGGTCTGCAGCAGATCAACACGGCGGTAAATCAGATGGACCAGGACACGCAGAAGAACGCTGCGATGGTCGAGGAAACCACCGCTGCAAGTCATACACTGGCCACGGAAGTTCAGGCGCTGAACCAGTTGCTGAACCAGTTCGAGCTGGGCACGGCGACAAGTGCACAGCGTGGGTTTAGTGCCGCGGCTTAATAACGATTCGATCAGCCGGGAACGGCTAGCTTTGGCGGTTTCGTTTTCATTTTGATAGTCAGGAAGAGTATTGTTTCTGCGATCTCCGCAGCCACCCTGCATGTGCGCGGCAAGCAGAGGCCGTCGCATGCGGATTGTTAGCATTGATTGCTGCGAGATTTGTCGAGCTAAATAGCCCCGAGTTTCGTAGCCACCTTGGGTTGGATTTTCTGCTGATTCTCAAACCCGACGGGCGACAGCATCCCGTTTCTGAGATGTTTGCGTTTCGGATTGTAGAACATCTCGATGTAATCGAACACGTCCTGGCGAGCTTCATCGCGTGAACGGTAGACCTTGCGGCGTATCCGCTCTCGCTACAGGAGATTGAAGAAGCTCTCGGCCAAAGCCTTGATCCCAAGGATATCCTGGATTTCACGGGGGAGAATGAGGAGATCTTCGATGCCCTCCATCGCTTGTGTGACGGTGGATGCCGCTCCGTTGAACGCTGCTTTTTCGCTCGCTGGCATCGTGAGAGTTGTGTCGTTGTCGTCGAGCGACAGCGCCTTTTTCGAGGCGGGAACAAGCTCCCGATACGAAAAGACGAACCGAACGTGGCGGCGGACGACAAAGTCCATGTTTTCGATAATTCAACGGTAGCATCTTGGATTTTCGGCTTGCCCAATAGATGGGTTCGGTATGCGAGCAAGTCGACGGCCTAGCACGTGTCGCGTGTGTGCTTCCGATGTCATTGACAAATGCGATGTGAACATTTAGTGAACAAAGCCATGAAGAAGTCGCTTAGAGACCGCTTAGCTATCCTCTCGGATGCGGCAAAGTATGACGCGTCCTGTGCTTCTAGCGGGACGGTGAAACGAAATTCCTCCGCTACCGGGGGGTTGGGGTCGACGGAGGGCTCCGGCATCTGTCACGCTTACGCGCCGGACGGGCGATGCATCTCGCTCCTCAAGATCCTGATGACCAATTTCTGCATCTACGACTGTGCGTATTGCATCAATCGGTCCTCTAGCAATGTCGAGCGTGCACGGTTTTCGGTCGAGGAAGTTATCTGGTTGACCCTCGAATTCTATCGACGGAACTACATCGAAGGCCTGTTTCTGTCCTCGGGTATTATTCGCTCTTCCGACCATACGATGGAGGAGATGGTTAGGATCGCCCGCGAGCTGCGCACAATGCACAACTTCCGCGGCTACATTCATCTCAAATCCATTCCGGAGGCATCGCCGCAACTGATTGAGGAAGCGGGGCTGTATGCCGACCGCCTTTCGATCAACATCGAACTGCCGACCGATGCCGGGATCGGAAAGTTGGCGCCGGAAAAACGTCCGGACAACATTCGCCAGTCGATGGGCAATCTGCGCCTGAAAATCGAAGAAATGGCCGAGCCGACATTGCAGACCAAGCGGCGGAAGAAGTTTGCACCGGCCGGGCAAAGCACGCAGATGATCGTCGGCGCCGATGCGGCCGACGACGCCACTATCCTCGGCACAAGTGCACGACTCTACGGCAGCTACGGTCTGAAGCGCGTCTATTACTCCGCTTTCAGCCCAATCCCCGACTCCTCGAAAAACTTACCGCTGATCAAACCGCCGTTGATGCGTGAGCATCGCCTTTACCAAGCAGACTGGCTGTACCGTTTCTACGGGTTCGACATCTCGGAAATTACCTCGTCACGGCCTGACGGCATGCTTGATCTCGACCTCGATCCAAAACTGGCCTGGGCGCTCGGACATCGGGACCGCTTTCCCGTAGATATCAATCGCACTGACAAAGAAACCCTTCTGCGTGTGCCCGGGTTTGGGACCAAGACCGTAAAGTCCATTCTATCGACACGGCGCTTCAAGCGGTTGCGGCTGGAGGACGTCGCACGGCTCGGCGTGTCGTTGAAAAAGGTGCAAACATTCATCATCGCAGAGGACTGGACCCCACACCGTCTGATCGATCGCGCCGATCTGCGATCGATGTTCATGCCTAAACCGGAACAGCTGTCCTTGCTATGAGCGAAACCTGCTTTCTTGAAGGACGTGGCGACCTGTCCGAATGGCGCGACGCGGCGCGACGGTTCTTGGCGGCTGACCTCCAACCCCAGATGATTGATTGGCGGCTGAGAAGCGAAGAGCAGGGGCTGTTTGGTGCTGGAACAAACGACATAGCCAATCTGGAGAGCTTCCCGGCCGTTTCCACCAACGCCGCAGCACAAATGTCGGTCCCACCGGCCTTCATTCGGCTGGCAGATGCTGTCGTCTGTCACTCCGATCCCGGGCGATTTGCTCTGCTTTATCGACTTCTTTTTCGCCTGAAAGCAGAACGGCATTTGTTGGACGTCAAGACTGACGCTGACGTCGCGTTGGCCCATCGCATGCAAAAATCCGTCGGTCGCGATTATCACAAGATGACGGCCTTCGTCCGTTTTAAGGAAATCCACCTGCCCATCGGCGTCGCTGGCCGGCGGTGCTTTCTCGCCTGGTTCGAACCCGACCACTTCATCGTAGCGCGCGTTGCACCATTTTTTCAACGGCGGTTCAACGACATGGACTGGATCATCGCTACGCCACGCGGTTCGGCATCCTGGGACGGCAAAACGTTGTTGACGTCGACCGAGCCGGCGCAAAAGCGTGATATCTCCGATGAGACCGACGAACTCTGGCGCATCTATTACGCTTCGATTTTCAATCCGGCACGATTGAAGGTGAAGATGATGATGACGGAGATGCCAAAAAAGTACTGGAAAAACCTGCCGGAGGCAGAACTCATTCCGCGTCTTATCGCCGGCGCGGAAGCCAAGCTCATTGATATGGGGCGGCGGCAAGCAACCGAACCTCGTCCCTTTCATCATCGCCTCCAGGAAGCTGCGGCGCGGGTGCCGGAGGCATCGGTAACCGAAGCCGGCACGATCGAGGCGCTGCGTCAGGAGGCTAGACGCTGTACGCGCTGTGATCTCTACTGTCGGGCGACACAGACGGTGTTCGGAGAAGGACCTGTCGACGCAAAAGTCATGATCGTCGGTGAGCAGCCCGGCGATCAGGAGGATCTTGCGGGGCGGCCGTTTGTCGGGCCTGCTGGCCGCGTGTTCGATGAGGCTCTGTCTCTTGCCGGTCTCGACCGGAACACCCTCTACGTCACCAACGCGGTCAAGCATTTCAAATACGTGCCGAGGGGAAAGCGACGCATCCATCAACGACCCAATGAAGGCGAAGTGGAGCAGTGCCGCTGGTGGTTGACGCGTGAAATGGATCTAGTCAAACCAAAGCTCGTTGTGGCAATGGGGGGGACGGCGCTCTTCTCGCTGACGGATCGCAAGGACCGCGTGGAAGACGTTCGTAGTCGGCCAATCGTTATGGATGCGACACGGACGCTGTTCGTGACCGTCCATCCGTCTTACCTGTTGCGAATTCCCGATCAAGTAAGGCGAGATGAGGAGCTGGCGCGCTTTCGCGAGGATATAGTGCAGATCGGCAAGCTTGCGGCCTGAGCGGCTAGAACGCCGTGAATTGCAAGGCGCTGTGTCGTAGGAAATCTGAAAGCCTCTCTTCGGGGTTTGAATTAGGCTGACAGGATTTGCAGTCTCGTGCGTAACCAGTCCGCTACGAGGCATAGACGCTTTTATCAACGTGATCTTTACTTCTCGGTTTGTGATCTCGCTTAATGGGTCTTGGCACGCCGTTCGCCCGTTCTCCAAGGCGTGATACGACTATTTCGTAGTCAATTGAGTAATCTGCCACGAATGGTTCGGATGACCCGACGATCGATGGGTGTGGATCTCGGACTAGTAAGCGCCGTCTAATCCCCAAAGGTGGAGGAACACCCGTTCGATCCGCGAGTTAACGCGAGATGAACGAGATCATCACGAAAATTGACAAGACCGTGACGGAAGCCAAGCTGAGGTCTGGGCTCGTCTACGTGCCGGAATTGGATACCGGCATCACGCGCATATCCGGCGCGAACGGGTTTCTTTATTATCGTCCGGACGGTCGGCGTATAAAAGAGGCGGAAGAAATCAAACGGCTGAACGCGCTAGCAATACCACCGGCCTACACCGATGTCGTCATTTCGACCAATCCCTTCTCACATCTCCAAGCCATCGGGAGGGACTCGCGAGGCCGGCGCCAGTACCGCTATCACCCGGACTGGCATGCCGAGCGCGACAAGGCAAAATTCGAACGGCTCGTCGACTTCGCCGGTCGCCTGCCCGATCTACGCGAACGTGTCGAACACGATCTCCGTTCTCGTAGTCTGGGCGTGGAAAAGGCGCTGGCCACGGTCGTGTGGATGCTGGACAATCTCTACATCCGAGTTGGCAACGCGGCCTATGCGGAGGCCAATAAGTCCTACGGTCTTACGACTCTGCGAAGCCGGCACGTCAAGGTGGAGGGTGGTAGCCTGAAGTTCCGCTTCAAAGGCAAGTCCGGCAAGGAATGGAATCTGACGCACCATGACCGGCGTATCGCCAACGTTGTTCGGAAATTGCAGGAGCTACCAGGTCAGCACCTCTTCCAGTACATGTGCGATGACGGTGGCCGCCGCGCAATTTCCTCACACGATGTCAACGACTACATCCGTGACGCGACCGGTGACGATTTTAGTTCGAAACAGTTCCGCACATGGGGCGCCACCTGCATGGCCGTCGAAGTGCTGGCGGCGCTCGAGGTGGCCGTGACCAGGCGCGAACTGAACCGCCAGCTCAATACAGCGATCGATTCCGTGGCCGCCAAGCTCGTCAACACGCGTGCAGTCTGCCGGTCGTCCTACATCCATCCTGCGGTAATCGAGGACTTTCAGTCAGGTATGCTGCGTGACGTTCTCAAACTAAAAAGCACAAGTGAACGACTGCTGCGATGGTTGGATGAAGAAGAAATCAGTGTGTTTCGATGGCTCAAGAAACGCACGGTGGTGGCTGGATGATGTTTATGTGACACGCTGGAGGCCACCGCCGGGCTTGAACCCTGGACACCTTAGACTAGAAGAATTTAGCATCGTTGGCCTGAACCTTGCAAAGCGTGTGTGTCAGGTTGATGCCGCCAGATGCCATGCAAGTGTGGTCTTGCGCAGGAAACTGTCTCGCGTCCAAGTCGCGTCGAGGACTGCGGCACCGCGGATTACTCGGCTCGTGAGATAGTCAAACTTGGCCATGATGTTCGCTTGATCCCGCCGGTCTACGTTAAGCCCTTTGCCAAACGGCAGAAGAGTGATGCGGCCGATGCAGAAGCGATCGTTGAAGCAGGGCCTCGGCCGTCGAGGCGACTCGTCGTTCCGAAGACTGAATCCCAGCAGGCCTGCTCCATGCTCTTCCGCACGCGGAACCTCTTCGTCCGGCAGTGAACGCAGCGTATCTATGCCCATCGAGCACACTGGTCGGCCATGGTGCACATGGTGTAATTGCATCTCAAGAGGTTGTCGTCGACGAGGCGATGCAGCAGGTTCAGCACATGGGTCTTGCTCGGACCACCTGATTTCAGCAACGATTGTTCCCTCGCATTTTCTGGGGAACAGCCAACCGGTTTTGCAAATTGGTCGTGGGCTTCAGCATCTCCGCACCTATCGGCGACCTTTCACTGATCCTTCTAGCCACAGACGAGCTCGGCTCGACTTTAAGCTTTCCACCTTAAGATCTGACGAGGTTGGATCCGTATCGATGGCCCGCCACGCAACCACCGTCCAGCGTGTGCGCCGTCCTCAGCGCGCGAAAGGGTGCCTCGTGCCACATCACGCGATTTCCAGGTCAGCACAGAGCGGGAGATGGTCCGACGCCAGGCGGGCGAGCGGCGTGTCGTGAACGAAGGCCCGGCTGGCGGAGATGACCAGTTGTTTGACAAAAGTCCGAGTGGGGTCATCTGCTGCGACGGCGCGTTGGCTCTGATAACGGCCGCCTCCATTCCGCACTCGGGCGGCCGCCTTTCCCACCAGGTGATGAAGGACCCCCATGCGCAGCGAGAAGGTTGTTTTTCGCGCGCGAAGCGAGTCAGGGCAGTCTCGACTTTGCTGCGTTAAGGTGCTTGGTGCGAATTTAATGCTAGCGCTACTTGTGTGAGGAGCCGTTGAGTTCTGGGGTCACTAGATCGATCCCACGACATCGCCGATTGACACAGACGCTGGACCAACGACTTCGGGTTAATCCTAGCCCCGCGTGGGGCATTCGCTGGCGGGGCCTGCCGCAATGCAAAAAGGCCCCGAGTTACTCGGAGCCTCATTCATCGGCATCAGGAATCGGCTAGTTGTTGCCGGCCCAGTCGCAGACGCGGGTGTCACCTTCACTGCGGTTCATAGCGCCGTTGGTCGAACAGTCCGACTTCATTTTGGCGCGCTGTTCATCCTTCAGGCCGGCCCAGTTCTTCGACCACTCGGCCTCAGGCCGTAGTGTGCGTGCCTTCATGTCGCTGTAGAAGACGTTGCCGGTAGCTTCATCCATTTGCATCTGGGCCTGGTCACCGGCGTTGGTGGTCTCGGCGGCGTCGCCGCTGTTGGTTTGGGCGAGAGCCGAAATGCTTAGGAGCGTGGCGGCTGCGGCAATCGTGGCGAGTTTGGTCAACATGTTTTTCTCCTTATGAGCGGGCAATCCCGCATCGATTAGAAAACATGCAACTGCAGCCATGGTTCCCCACAACTGTGCGAAACCGTTATAAAAGCCGAAGAAATATCCTAACTAAACAGCCAGACGCTGGTCCAAAAATCACCTTAGGGTCAGTACTCGTTAATCACAGCCAGAAGATGACGGTTGCGGCCAGAGCGAGGGCGGAGA
>NZ_JALIQS010000015.1 GCF_024704725.1 Shinella sp. CPCC 101442
GGGAGAGGGCTCCAGATCCTGACGCGTCTCGACCGCTGCATCGGCCGGTTTCGGCATGGAGCGGATACCGAGAGCCGTGGCGACCTTATTGGCCAGCGTCTCGTCGATGTTGAGAAGGTGCGAGATCATGCGCTCGCGAATGACAAGCGTTTCGACTTTGCTCAATTCGAAGGTCAGCGCCATGCCGATGTGTCGCTGTTCGGGCGGCGTCTGGCTGATATAGAACTGGCGCGCCTGGCTGTAGTGATCGGCAAAGCTCTCCGGTCGCAGTCGGACCTTTTCACCGCTCTCCCGCGCGTTGAAATGCCGGTATCCGGCAAGGGGAGATTCGCGCGGTCCTTCTCCAAAGGAATTGGGCTGGTAGTTCACCCTACCGACGGGATTGCGCATCGCCATGTGTCCATCCTGTTGAAAATGCGCGAAGGGACACGTCGGCGCATTGATCGGCAGATGGGTGAAATTCGTGCTACCGAGGCGCTTCAGTTGGGTATCGAGATAGGAAAAGTTGCGGCCCTGCAGCAGCGGGTCGTTGCTGAAATCGATACCCGGCGGCACGTTCTGCGTCATGAAGGCGACCTGCTCGGTTTCCGCGAAGAAGTTGTCCGGCATGCGATCGAGCACCAGTCGGCCGACCGGCTTTGGTTTGAGGATTTCCTCGGGGATGAGCTTGGTCGGGTCGAGCACGTCGAAATCGAAACTGTCGGCGAAATCCTGATCGAAGAGCTGGACCTGCAATTCCCATTCCGGGAAATTACCCGACTGGATCGCCTGCCAGAGGTCACGGCGATGGAAATCGGGATCAGCGCCATTGATCTTAACCGCTTCGTTCCAGGCGACGGACTGAAGCCCGAGCTTCGGCTTCCAGTGAAATTTTACGAAGGTGGACTCGTCCTTGGCGTTGACGAGGCGGAACGTGTGCACACCGAAGCCTTCCATGAAGCGGAAGGAGCGGGGAATGGCCCGGTCCGACATGACCCACATGATCATGTGCATGCTTTCCGGCGTCAGGGTGATGAAGTCCCAGAAATTGTCGTGGGCGGACTGGGCTTGTGGAAAGCCGCGGTCGGGCTCGGGTTTTACGGCATGGATGATATCGGGAAATTTGATAGCATCCTGAATGAAGAACACCGGGATGTTGTTTCCGACGAGGTCCCAATTGCCTTCCTGCGTGTAGAGCTTTACCGCGAAACCGCGCACGTCGCGTGCAAGGTCTACGGACCCCTTGCTGCCCGCGACCGTGGAGAAGCGGACGAATGCCGGCGTTTTTTCGCCGGCACGCTGGAAGAGGTCAGCGCGTGTGTAGGCGGCGAGCGATTCATAGGTTTCGAAGTAGCCATGCGCGCCATAGCCGCGCGCATGCACAACCCGCTCGGGAATGCGCTCGTGGTCGAAGTGGAAGATCTTTTCGCGGAAATGGAAGTCGTCGACGACCAGCGGCCCGCGCGGGCCGACGCGCAGCGAGTTCTGGTCGTCCGCGACCGGCCCGCCCTGGGCGGTCGTCAGCACGGGGGTGTCGCTTTCGGCAATTTGGTGAAGCTCGCCGCCTGCGCCTCGCCGTAGCTTTACATCGTGGATGGCGGCGGAGTCGGTTGCGGCAGCGATTGTTTTCCTGGCCATGGGTATGGCTCCTATAAACTGGTTCGAGGGGCAACGAGACGGAAACAAAAAGGCCCCCCTGGACGACGGCCTGATCCTTGTTGGTGGCAGTCTAGCTGGCCTTTTTCATCGAGCCCTTGGCATTTGCCGAGGATTCGCCGAGCGCCGTAAGCTTCTGGTCCGTGGCGATCTCCTCCTGGAGATTGGCGTCGAGAAGCGCCATCGCGTCCTTCAGGCCGAGCTGTTTCGCCCAAGCCTTCAACGTGCCGTAGCGGGCGATCTCATAGTGCTCGACAGCCTGGGCCGAGGCGATGAGGCCGGCATCGAGGGCGGCGGCGCCCTTGTAGTCCTCCATGATCTCCTCGCCTTCAGCGATGATGCCCTGAATAGCTTCGCAGGTCTTGCCGCGGGCGGGCTTGCCGAGGAGCTCGAACACCTGTTCGAGGCGCTCGATCTGCCCCTGGGTTTCGTCGCGGTGCTGCAGGAAGCCGGCTTTGCCTTCTTCCGACTGGGCCGCACGCGCCATCTTCGGCAGGGCCTTCAGGATCTGTTTTTCAGCGAAGTAGATATCTTTGAGCGTATCAAGGAAGAGGTCGTTCAAAGTCTTTTCCGTAGCCATTGGAGAATCCGATCAAATTTTCGAGAGGAATGGACTCAAACAACCGTGGAACCGAGGCGACGTTCCGCTGCTCGGAAAATAAATCGGTACGAACCGAACCCACCCTCACTTCATCAAGCCCGCGGAACGCAGCGCTTTCTCGATGATGGACTGAATACTGTTGTCAGCACCGGCAGATGAGGGCGGCTGCTTGACCGTTCCTTCTGGGGAGGAAGACGCATGCGGCTGACCGCGGCGCTCGAAGGAGGCGGCAAGGCCCCAGCTTCTCGCGATTTGCACAGTCGAGGAAACACCGACGTCGAGCATGAACGGCGCTGCCCTGCCATATCCGCTGGACGCTTCGATCGGCGTGCCATGGCCCATACCTGAAATGGTGTAGAGTTCTATTGCCTCCAAGCCGCGATCGTCGTGCCATACAGATCGCAAATTTCGACCCATCGTTTCGACCTGGCTGGGTTGTCCCGGAACCGCATGCACGCCCCGCCATTGCGCGATAATCGCGGCCGCGTTGTCAGAAACAACTGTATTGTCATTCGTTCCCTGCCAGACGGAAATCGTCGGCCAGGTGCCTTCGTGGCGTGAGGCGGCACGCAGGCTTTCCTGCAGGCTGTCGGTGCCGGGAAGACCCTGCCCACGCATGCGGTCGAACGCCTCGGGAACAGTCAAGGCGGCGGCGTAGGGTAAGCCGGCGATGATAGCGCCACCGGCAAAGACTTCTGGATAACAGGCCAACATGGCATTCGCCATGGCGCCGCCGGCCGATAGACCGGTGATATAGATTCGGCGCTCATCGACGCCATGTTCGGCGACCACGCTGGCGATCATCTGCCGGATCGACATCACTTCGCCCCGGTCCCGCTGGGTGTCCGCGGCATTGAACCAGTTGAAACACAGGTTCGCGTTGTTCTGCCTGTTCTGTTCGGGGAAAAGGACAATGAAGCCGTAGTCCTCGGCGAGCGCGGACCAGCCTGAACCGACATCGTAGCTGGCGGCGGTTTGCGTGCAGCCGTGCAGCACGACCACCAGAGCCGGTGCCGCCGGCAATTGCTTCGGCACATGCTGCCACGCCGCCAAGGCGCCCGGGTTTCCGCCGAAATGATCGAGCTTCTTGAGAATGGAGCCGGGCGATGTCGCAGGCTTGACTGAGCGCAGTCGCGCGAGCCGTTCGAGTGTATCAGATAGCGATCTCATGAGGGGCTCCAGGTAGCGCGCCGGATTGGCCGCATACACTGTAACCCCTCCGCAGTATTAAAGTTGCTGCACTGCACAATAATTCTTCTGGCGAATGAACGGAAAGAAGCCGCCCCGAGAGGGCGGCTTCCAGATTGCTTATCGTGTAATAATCAAGGCTGCTTCTTCATCGTCACGCTGGCGTCCGCCGAGAGCTGCTGCAGCCGATGCGATAAAGGCGCCGACGAGAAGGGACAGGGCGCCAAGCATCGCCGCCGTCGCGGCGGATTTTCGGGCCTCGTCGGCGGCTTTGAGGGCGGCGTTCTTCGCATCCTCGATCTGAGTCAGCACCTGATCGACCCGGGCGCGCGCCTCTTCGGGTGGGATACCGGCGCGTGATGCAACGATTGATGAGATATAAGCCCGGTCGGCCTCCGGCACGCCGTCATTTACCGCACCTTGCATCAGGATGCGGGAAATTTCGGCCGTGGCCGATGCATTGTCCGCTTGAGCGCGGCTCGCGACATCCTGCGGGCGCAACAGCATATCGGTGAAGTAGCCAGTCGCAGCATCGGGTGCGGCCGCATCGCTGTTTGCCGCGGCCGCGGTGCCCGCAACCGTGGCGGTGGCTGCCGCCGTCGATACAGCCTGGGCGCCGGCGCCGGCGAGCGAGGTGAATGCAGAGCCTGCAATGCCAACGACAACCACCGTTGCCAGTGCCCAGCTTAGAAAGCCATGCGCGGTGTCGCGAAAGAACACCTCATCCGTATGGACGTTGGCCCACTTGGTGCGCAGGCGGCCGGTCAGATAGCCGCCTAGCGCGGAGGCCAACCACTGGACGACCACGAACCAGATCGCTGCCGTGACGCCGACGGTGGTGAAGGAAGCACTGTCGCCCGACCATGGCGAGACCATCGTCAGGCCGACGCCGGAGCCAAGCAGGAGTAGAATGATCGTGGCGGCCGCCGCGGCCACCGCGCCGCCGATGACCGGCCCCCATGCGAGGGCCGGTGTGCTGGATTCCACACCGACGTCGGAAACACCCGAACTGTAAAGGGACATGTCCGCCTCCTATCGCAGGAAAAGGACGAGCAGGACAACGATCGGCAGGGGAATACCCAGAAGCCAGAGAAGAATGCCGCGACCCATTTTGAAGACCTCCAGTAATGCGCGAGCGAGTACCCGCATCTGGCGCCCCAACTCTTTGAATCCCCTGAGGTTCCATGAAACGGCGCGGTATTTTCTATTTTTTGACTTATGGAACCATGCGACAGGCGGGGTGTTCCCAAGGGCCTGATCTCAGGCTCCAACGAGGAACAAGATCATGAAAAAACTTCTCCTAGTCGCCGCCTTGGTGGGCGCATCGACCTTTGGCGCCTTCGCTCAGACGTCAACTACCCCGACAACCGATGGCGACACGCCGGCTGTTGCGACGCCCGACACCAAGAATGCGACTGCTCCGGTCGAAGGCGCGAACAGCTTCACGGAGGACCAGGCGCGGGAACGCATTACCGCAGCCGGCTATGCCGATGTCACCGGCCTCATGCTGGATGACAAGGGTGTCTGGCAGGCCAAGGCGACCAAGGACGGCAAGGCCATGAGCGTCGCGCTCGACTATCAGGGCAACATCGTCGCCAACTAAACTCAGCTTTCAGGAGATCCCTATGAAAACCGTTACAGGACTTTTCGACGATTATTCCGATGCAAGCGCTGCCGTCAGCGCCCTGGAGGCACGCGGCGTGCCGTCCAGCGATATCAGCATCGTTTCCAACAATGCGGACGAACGTCATAACAAGGAAACCAATGCCGTCGAAGGCGCCGGGACAGGTGCAGGCATCGGCGCCGCCGTCGGCGGCGTCGGTGGCCTTCTCACCGGGCTCGGCATCATGGCCATTCCCGGTGTCGGTCCGGTGGTTGCTGCCGGTTGGCTTGCCGCTACCGCGGCGGGCGCAGTAGCAGGCGCGGTAGCCGGTGGCGCCGCAGGCGGGCTGATCGGCGCGCTGACCGAATCCGGCGTCTCCGAAGACGATGCGCATGTCTATGCGGAGGGGGTTCGCCGCGGGGGGACGCTCGTGACGGCGAAGGTTGACGAAAGCCTCCAGGCGGAGGCCGAAGCCACCCTTCGCAAGTCGAACTGGGTTGATCCCGGTCAGCGGCGCGCGGTCTATGCCAACGAGGGCTGGACCCGGTTCGATGACACCCTCGACCCCTACGGGCCGGCGGAAGTCGAACAGGAGCGGCTGCGCTACAGGCGTTGAACCATCTCGGGAAAAGGCCGGCAATCGCCGGCTTTTTTACGTCGGGTGGATGATTGATACTCGAAGGACGTAGCGCCCGCTTCGAACATTGGCGATTGCCATTCAATCTCGCGATCAGGAAATGTTGGTTCGACGAACGTCCATGCCGAAGTTGAAGTGAAAGTGGCAACAGATGGAGGTGTGGTCGGAATCTGCATGACAGGCACGGCTGTCTGCTTGAAATTCACGCATTACTCTCACCGAAAGCCGAAGGCGAAAACGCCTTCGGCTTCGTATCTTGTGAGTTCAGTGCTTGTCAGGACAATGTGCGCCCGCAATCGAAGGTGACCTTGCTGAGAAGATCCGCTGGCACCTGGATGTCGGCCATCGCGGCGGCGACGAGTTCGTCCCGCTTCGTACGGTTTTCGTACCCCTTGTAGGTTGCCAGATCGGTGCTGCTGGCGGTGGCGATGCGGCCTGCCGAAGCAGAACATATGCCCGCAAGGGTATCTACCTGTGCGGTCTTGACCGCCTCGGTGCGTGCGCTGGTTGTCGAAACCCATCCCGCATTGAAGGCGATGAGCGGCGCAGCCACGAGACCGAGAACGAAACCCACCATGTAGGGTTTTGCCTTTTCCATGTTCAGACTGAATGACATGACTTCACTCCCTATAATCGATGACTATCAGGATTGATAAGGGCCCGCGCTCGGACCTGGAGCCAATGGCAATCCTGACAGTTTCAGTGTGCGCCCTAACACGCCGAAGGCAAATGAAATTCAAGTTTTTTCTTTGAATTTCCGCGCGGTTTTCCGGTCAAAAACAAAAACACATGATTTTAATTTTTGTGATATGATGAATTCAATCGAAAAGCGCATGGATTCATGGGTTGTCGATGAATTTTTACAGTCATGAGTTACATATTTTATTTGAGTTTCCGGAATTTGATGCAGCCTGCATCAAGTTTTTTGATGAAATTCTTCTTTAGGCAGCGCCGGCGGGAGTATTTCCGGCGCTCATGGCGGCTTTTCGTATCGCAGAGTCAGCCGTTCACCGCGAGGAACGTTCCATGAGTCTCAGTTTTCCAAACCAAAGCCGAAGCTATGAAGAGGCCGGCAAGCGTATCCGCTTTATTGGTCATGACGGCATGTTCGCGATTCCGTTCTTCGCAGGGGCGGACCTGTTCCCGGGAGTGATATCCGAAGCCGGTTATCTCAGTGCTTTCGACGATGCCCGCGTCTCTGTCTACAAGGCGGCGCGGCGCGCCTATTCCGCTGGCCGAAAGCCGGTTTATGTCCTGACGCGTGCCGATTTCGGCTGAGAGCGTCGTCCCCGAGCAGGCTTCGGCACCCCACATCCCCAAACGATTGCCGGGTTTCGCCCGGCCGGCTGCCTGGCCGCATCTGGGCAAAGGAATGATTATGGCCAGAGGCCACGAGCATGGCGTGCAAGACATCGGCAACTCGGATGCCGCTGTTGTCGAAAGAACCGTTGCCGAACCTCTGCCGGAGCCGCAAGCAGTTGCGGACGGGAAAGGCGAGGGCGACGGTCCGTCGTCCGGCTCCCGCCGGGCATCGGGCATGCCTTGGAAAGATACCATGCCCGTGCGGGAAGAACTGTTCGGCATCGAAAGGCTTGAGCAACACGCCGCGACCCTTGCGCTCGCCCAACCGGTAACGAAGCGGCCGCCATCCGTTCAGTCCTTGCACAAGCGCCTGAAGAGCAACGCGGCGGTCCTGCTCGCCGCCTACCGCGCCAGTGCCCTGGAGGTGGAGAACGAGCGCGGCGTCGTGCCCGCGGCGGAATGGCTGCTGGACAACTACCATCTGGTCGAGGAGCAGATCCGCGAGATCCATGACGATCTTCCGCCCAATTATTACAGGCAACTGCCCAAGCTCGCCGAGGGACCCTTCGTCGGATATCCACGCGTCTTCGGCATTGCCTGGGCCTTCGTCGCGCACACCGACAGCCATTTCGATCCCGAGACGCTCGTCCGCTTCATTGCCGCCTATCAAAAAGTCCAGCCCCTTACGATCGGCGAATTGTGGGCCGTGGCGATCACCCTGCGCATCGTGCTCGTCGAGAACCTGCGCAGGCTTGCCGACCAGATCACGGCCGGGCGCCGCATGCGTGCCGAGGCGGATGCGCTGGCCGACCGGCTGCTGGCGAACGAGGGTCGCAGCAGTGCACTTGAAAAGGTGTCCGCCAACCCCTTGCCCGAGCTCTTCGCAGCCCAGCTTGCCAAACGGCTGCGCGATCAGGACCCCAGCACCACGCCGGCGCATGGCTGGCTTGAGGCGCGGTTGGCAAGGCAGGACAGTTCGGTTTCCGCCGTGGTGCGGCACGCCCAGCAGCGCCAGGGCGCGTCGAATGTCACGATCAGAAACATCATCACCAGCATGCGGCTGATCAGCGATGTCGACTGGGCCGACCTTTTTGAAAAGGTCAGCCTCGTCGATGCACGCCTGTCGGCCGATGGCAGCTTCGCCCGCATGGATTTTGCCACGCGCAACCTCTATCGCAGCGCTATCGAAGACCTCGCCCGCGGCTCGGACCTGTCGGAACTCGACATTGCCGGGCGGGCGGTGAAAGCGGCGCAGGCTGTACCGGTAGCCGGCGACACCGCTTCGCAGGCCGAGCGTGTCGGTGATCCGGGCTACCACTTGATCGCGGAAGGCCGGCCGGTCTTCGAGCGCACGATCGGGTTCCGCCCCCCCCGGCATCTGATTGCCGGGCGACTGGCGGAGCGCACGGGCCTTGCCGGCTATGTCGGGGCGATCGGCTTGATGACGGCGCTGCTTCTGGCGCTTGCGCTATGGCTGCTGTCCGTCGCCGGCCTCTCCGCGCCCGGCATGATCGTCTTCGCGGTGCTGGCGCTGTTGCCGGCAAGCGATATCGCGACGGCGCTCGTCAACCGCTTCGTGAGCTGGAGTCATGGCGCGACAGGCCTGCCGGGTTTGGAGCTTGCGCAGGGCGTCCCGCCGTCGTCCCGCACGCTGGTCGTCGTGCCGACGCTCCTGAGCAATCGCGCCGACCTGCTGGAGCAGATCGAGCGGCTGGAGGTCCATCATCTCTCGGGCGCGGGCGGCGACCTGAGTTTTGCCTTGCTGACCGACGGAAAGGATGCGTCCCAGGAGGCCGTCGAGGGCGATGGCCCGCTTCTGGCGCTCGCCGTCGAGACCATGGCCGACCTCAACCACCGGCACGGGCCAGGCCCTGCCGGCGATCGCTTCCTGCTGCTGCACCGCAAGCGCCGGTTCAATGCCGGCGAGAACGTCTGGATGGGTTGGGAGCGCAAGCGCGGCAAGCTGCACGAACTCAACCGCCTGCTGCGCGGTGCCACCGACACCAGCTTCATGGCGCTTGGCGGAAAGCCGCCGTCCGTCCCGCCGGACGTGCGCTATGTCATCACTCTCGACGCGGATACGAAACTGCCGCGCGACACGGTCCTGCGGCTGATCGGCAAGATGGCGCATCCCCTAAACCGGCCGCGTTTCGATACCGGCCAGCAGAGGGTGGTCGACGGCTATGCGATCATCCAGCCGCGCGTCACCCCGTCGCTTCCCATCGGTCGCGAAGGCTCGCTCTACCAGCGGGTCTTTTCCGCGCCCGGCGGCATGGATCCCTATGCGGCGGCCGTTTCCGACGTCTATCAGGACCTGTTCGGCGAAGGCTCCTATACCGGCAAGGGCATCTATGACGTCGATGCCTTCGAGGCGGCGCTGGCCGGCCGCATTCCGGAGAATACCCTTCTCAGCCACGATCTCTTCGAGGGTACGTTCGCGCGGGCGGGGCTCGCCTCCGATGTCGAGGTGGTCGACGATTTCCCGTCGCGCTACGACGTCGCCGCACGGCGCCAGCACCGCTGGACGCGCGGCGACTGGCAGTTGCTGCCATGGATTTTCGGACGGCGGACGCTTCCCGCCCTCGGCCGCTGGAAGATGCTAGATAACCTGCGCCGCACCCTCGTCGCGCCATCGACCTTCGCCGCGCTCGTGGCCTGTTGCGCGATGCCGCTTCAGGCGGGACTGACCGCCGCGCTGCTGATCGCGTCCTCAATGCTCCTTCCCGCGTTTCTGCCGGTTGCCTTCGCCATCCTGCCACGCCGCAGCGGCCTGCAACTGAGCAGTCATGCCGTCAGGCTTGCCGGCGATATCAAGCTCGCCGCGATGCAGGCCGGGCTTGGCCTCTCCTTCCTGCCTGATCAGGCATGGCGTAATTGCGATGCGGTGCTCACAACCGCCGGCCGGCTGCTGGTGACGCACAGGAAACTCTTGGAATGGACGACCGCCGCGACATCCGGCAACCGGACGCGGCTGACGCTTGCCGGCTTCTACCGCGACATGGCGGGTGGCATGGCCGTTGCGCTGGCCCTTCCGGCCGCAGCCGTCGCATTTTCGCCGGCCGCCTGGCCCCTCGCGCTGCTGCTGGCACTCTCCTGGTCGGCCGCGCCAGCCGTCGCGCTCTGGGTCAGCCGATCGCCGACGGCACGGCTGGGGAGAGCGCTTTCGGATACCGATGCGGTGGAACTCCGGCTAGTCGCGCGACGCACATGGCGGTTCTTCGAGACCTTCGTTACCCCGCTGGAAAACATGCTGCCGCCGGATAATTTCCAGGAAACCCCGCTGACCGTCATCGCCCACCGGACTTCGCCGACCAATATCGGTCTCTATCTTCTCTCGACGGTCGCCGCGCGCGACTTCGGCTGGGTGGGAACCCTTGAAGCGCTTGAACGGCTGGAAGAGGCTTTTTCGACGCTCAAGCGGCTCGACCGATTCAACGGGCATTTCTTCAACTGGTACGATACACGCGATCTCAGAACCCTCGCTCCCCCCTATGTCTCCTCAGTCGATAGCGGCAATCTCGCCGGCCACCTGATCGCGCTGGCGAATGCCTGCGAGGAGTGGGCCGAAGTGCCGCCGGCGGAAGACGGCCAGGGCTTCGGCGATACGCTGACGCTCGCCCGCATGGCCCTTGCCGAGAGGCCCTGCAGCCCCAGCGCGAGCCTGGCAGCCATTCTCGACGAGGCCGAAACCCTCGTGCGCGGCCCGCAATCCACAGAGGCAGCAACACCCGCATTGACGCGGCTTCTGGACAAGGCCCTGAAACTGGCGGGGCCGGCTGAGGACGGCGCGGCCACCGACTTCACTTTCTGGATCGCGGCACTCAGGCGATCTGTCATCCAGTCGGCGCGTGATCGGCAGGCGCTCCGGGACGATGCAGTCGCCGTGAAAGGCCGGCTCCGGGCGCTTGCTGACACGGCCCGCACCATGGCGCTCGACATGGATTTCACCTTCCTGTTCGATCCCGACCGGAAGCTCTTATCCATCGGTTATTCGCTCGCCGACAACGGGCTCGACCCGAACTGCTACGATCTTCTCGCTTCGGAAGCCCGGCTTGCGAGCTTCTTCGCCATCGCCAAGGGTGACATCAGCACGCGCCATTGGTTCCGCCTCGGCAGGGCGGCGACGCCACTCGGCAGCGGCTCGGCGCTAATCTCCTGGTCGGGCTCGATGTTCGAGTATCTCATGCCGTCGCTGGTGATGCGCGCGCCGGCGGGAAGCCTGCTCGATGACACGAACCGGCTGATCGTCGCGCGGCAGGAGGCCTATGGGCGGTCGCGGCATGTGCCGTGGGGTATATCGGAATCCGCCTTCAATGCACGCGACATCGAGTTCACCTATCAATATTCCAATTTCGGCGTGCCGGGGCTGGGTCTCAAGCGCGGGCTGTCGGGCAACATGGTCGTCGCGCCCTATGCCACGGGCCTTGCCGCTATGGTCGATCCCCACGCCGCGCTTGAAAACTACCGACATCTCGAATCCCTCGGCGCGCGCGGCGTTCACGGCTTCTACGAGGCGCTGGACTTCACCCGCGCCCGCCTGCCCGAAGACGCGCGCGTCGAGATCATCCGCAGCTACATGGCCCACCACCAAGGCATGACCATCGTCGCCATCGCCGTCCTCTTGCAGGATGGGCGTATGCGGGCGCGGTTTCACCGCGAGCCGATGATCATGGCCAGTGAACTACTGCTTTCGGAGCGCATGCCGCGCGACGTGGCGATCGCCCGCCCGCGCGCCGAGGAGGTCAAGGCATCCGCCGGTATTTCGCTGAACCCGGCGCCGTCGGTGCGTCGGTTGTCGCTGCCCGTTGCCGGCGCGCCGGTCACGCATCTCTTGTCCAATGGGCGCTATGCGGTGATGCTGACGACCTCGGGCGGCGGCTACAGCCGCTGGCGCGACATCGCCGTCACGCGCTGGCGCGAGGATGCGACCTGCGACGATTGCGGCGCCTTCATCTTCCTCCGCGACATGCAGAGCGGCTCGATCTTCTCCCCCACGCTCCCGGTAATCGGCGACAGAGCTGAGGCCTCGGTGGTCTTCGGCGAGGATCACGCGCAATATATTCGCCATGACGAGACGCTGACGACGGAGATGGATGTCATCGTCTCCGGCGAGGACGACGGCGAGGTGCGCCGCATCTGCCTCACCAACAGCGGGCGACGGGCGCGCGAGATCGAGCTGACCTCCTATGCCGAACTGGTGCTCGCCACGCCGGCGACCGATAATGCACATCCCGCCTTCGCAAAGATGTTCATCGAGACCGAGCATCTGGCCGAATACGGCGCGCTCATCGCCACTCGGCGGCGACGGGCGCCTTCGGAGGCCGGGATCTGGGCGGCCCACTTTACCGTGGTCGAGGGCGATACGATTGCCGATCCGGAATACGAATCCGATCGGGCCCGTTTCCTTGGGCGCGGCCGTTCCATCGCCACCGCCGCGGCCATCCACGAGGGGCAGGCCCTTTCCAACACCGCGGGAACCGTGCTCGACCCGATCTTCGCGCTAAGGCGCAGCGTGCGGGTCCTTCCCGGCAAAGTGGTGCGCGTCGCCTTCTGGACGGTCGTCGCCAGCTCGCGGGAAGAACTTCTCGAACGCATCGACAAGCACCATGACAGGAGCGCCTTCGAGCGGGCGAAGACGCTGGCCTGGACCCAGGCGCAGGTGCAGCTTCACCATCTCGACATGGATCTGGAGGAGGCGGCGGACTTCCAGCGTCTTGCCGCGCCCATCCTCTATGCGGACGCGCGCTTTCGTCCCGCCTCCGATGCCATTCTCGCCGGTGCCGGTCCACCGTCGGGCCTGTGGCCCTACGGCATTTCCGGAGACCTGCCGATCGTGCTCCTGCGCATCGACGACGCCGAGGACCTTCCCCAGTTGCGCCAGATGCTGCGCGCGCACGAATACTGGCGCATCAAGCGGCTCGCCGTCGATCTGGTGATTATCAATGAGCGCGCCGCCTCCTATGTGCAGGATCTGCAGAACGCCGTCGAGGCTGCGGTGCGCTCCAGCCAGTCCCGCCCGCGTTTCGACGACATGCCGGCGCATGGCGCGGTGCATGTGCTGCGCGCCGACTTCCTGAACCAACAGACGAAAAACCTCCTGAACGCCACCGCGCGTGTCGTGCTGTTGGCCCATCGTGGCCTGATCGTCGATCAGCTGGCGCGTCTTTCCGCCGGCAGCGAGCGCCTCGCTCCTCTGCCGCCGCCCTTTCCGTCGAAGCCCTCGGCCGAGATGGTCGTGCCACCGGAAGACCTGGAGTTCTTCAATGGGCTGGGAGGCTTCGATAGGAAGGGCACGGAATATGTGACCGTGCTGGAAAACGGCGCGACGACCCCGATGCCATGGATCAACGTTATCGCCAATCCAGCCTTCGGCTTTCAGGTGTCGAGCGACGGCAGCGCCTATAGCTGGGCGGAAAACAGCCGCGAGAACCAGATCACGCAATGGTCGAACGATCCGGTCGCAGACCCCTCCGGCGAGGCGCTGTATATCCGCGACGAGGAGACGTTCGACCTCTGGAGCCCTACGGCCCAGCCGATCCGGGACAACGGGCGGTATGTGGCGCGCCACGGCTTCGGCTACAGCCGTTTCGCGCATCGGGCGAACGGGATCGAAAGCGACCTGCTCTCCTATGTACCGCTCGCCGATCCCATCCGCATTTCGCTGTTGACGCTGACCAACCATTCCTCCAGGTCGCGCCGCCTGTCGGTCACGAGCTATGCCGAATGGGTGCTCGGTACCCTGCGCGGTGCAAGTGCACCGTCCATCGCAACATCCCTTGACGCCGAGACGAGGGCGATCTTCGCCCGCAATCGATCGGCCATGGGTTTCCCCGGCCGCGTCGCCTTTGCCGATCTCGGCGGCCGTCAGACCGCATGGACCTGCGACCGCACGGAATTCCTCGGGCACAACGGCAGCTCCGCGCGACCGGCGGCGCTCGCAAGGCGAGTGCCGTTCAGCGCCAAGGTGGGGGCCGGTCTTGATCCCTGCGCTGCGCTGCAATGCACGATCGAGCTCGACCCGGGCGAAAGCATCGAACTCGTCTCCTTCCTCGGCGAGGCCGCTTCGGCCGAGGAAGCCGGCGCGCTGATCACCCGCTACCGCGCTGCCGATCTCGATGCGGTTCTTGCCGATGTGACGGGGCATTGGCAGACGCTCCTGCAGACCGTGCAGGTCAGGACGCCGGACCGGGCGATGGATATCATGCTGAACGGCTGGCTGCTATACCAGACGCTCGCCTGCCGTATCTGGGCGCGCTCGGCCTTCTATCAGGCAAGCGGTGCCTATGGCTTCCGCGATCAGTTACAGGACGGCATGGCGCTGGTCTTCGCCCGGCCGGAGGAGACGCGGGTGCACATCCTGCGCGCCGCCGGTCGGCAGTTTGCCGAAGGTGACATGCAGCATTGGTGGCTTCCCCATTCGGACGCGGGTGTTCGCACGCGGATTTCCGACGACCGCGTGTGGCTCGCCTTCGCCGTCGCGACCTATGTCGAGACAGCCGGCGACGCGGCGATCCTCGATGAGGTCATCCCGTTCTTGGATGGGCCGATCCTTGCGGAGGGGGAACACGACGCCTTCTTCCAGCCAACGCCCTCCGACGAGACGGCATCTCTCTTCGAGCATTGCGCCCGCGGCCTTGACCAGGCCGTCGCGCTCACCGGGAGGCATGGCCTGTCCTTGATAGGCACCGGCGACTGGAACGACGGCATGAACCGGGTGGGCGAGGGCGGCGAAGGTGAAAGCGTCTGGCTCGGCTGGCTGCTGATCCGCACGATAGACCTGTTCGTGCCGCTTGCCGAAGGCCGCGACCCCGAACGCTCTGCGCGCTGGAAGGCGCATGCGGAGACGCTCAAGGCCTCCATTGAACATGAAGCCTGGGACGGGGCCTGGTACCGGCGCGCCACCTTCGATGACGGCTCATGGCTGGGATCGAAGGACAATGACGAATGCCGGATCGACAGCATCGCCCAATCCTGGGCGGTCCTATCCGGTGCTGCCGATCCCGCCCGTGCCGCCGCCGCCATGGCGTCGCTCGAGCACCATCTCATCCGCAAGGAGGAGGGGCTTGCCCTTCTCTTCACGCCACCTTTCGACGCAACTCCGCGTGATCCGGGTTACATCAAGGGCTACCCGCCGGGCCTGCGTGAGAACGGCGGCCAGTACAGCCATGCCGCCATGTGGGCGATCCTCGCTTTCGCCCGGCTGGGGGAGGGCGACAAGGCGCACGATCTCTTCGCGCTCCTCAACCCGATCAATCACGCAGACACTCCGGAGGCGGCGCTGCGCTACAAGGTCGAGCCCTATGTCGTCGCCGCCGACGTCTATTCGGTCGCGCCGCATATCGGGCGCGGCGGCTGGACATGGTACACGGGCTCTGCCGCCTGGATGTACCGCGCCGGAATCGAGGGCATCCTCGGTCTGCGCCGGGAAGGAGGGGTGCTTGTGATGGATCCTTGCCTGCCGGATTCATGGCCGCAGGTCGAGGTGGCGGTCAGAATGGGAGACACTTGCTACGATATCCACGTCAGAATGGCGTCCGATCGACCAAACAGCACGCCCTCGGCGACGTTGGACGGCTCGTCGTTTCCCTACGCCAGCGGCCCGATACGCTTGCCCTTGGATGGTGGCAGACATATTCTGGTGTTCGTTGTATGAAGTAAAAATCAAGCTCGAAAGTTGCGCCACCTTGGAATTTATCACGATACAAACGGTAAGTTTGGTGCTCGAGGCCGGTTTGCTGGGTTAGCGGATTTTAGGGTGCATCTCCGGAAACCAGCCCCATGTTGCGCCGATCCATTACGTCTATCAGAAACGGGTTTTCTACAGTTTTTCGCTGCCGGGAAAGAAGATGGACAGCCTTCGCTTCAATCTACGCGTCCGCGTGGAGGTCGAGTAGTTGGTGACTTCGGGGGATGGAAAAGCGTCTTTCTGGAGGGCCTCTACCCGGAATTGCCTGACGACGAAAAGGACCGGGGCGAAGATATGTGAACCTGGCAGCTTCTGCAGGAGCGTGCGACTGGTGGGAGCCAGATTCTCACAGCCCTTGAGGGCATGCGCACTCGGACGTATAAGCACCTCCTATCTTCCATCGCGTGGAAATCCACACATTTTCGGGCGGCGGGCGGCGGTGGCCTGAACTCAGGCAAGGCATTCGCTCAACACGCCATAGGGCGCGGCGCTCGCCTAGACGTGTCGATTTCACAACCGGGGTACTTGCCCCAAATTGGCTTGCATGGGGAGTAGAGGTGTAACCGCAATGCGGAGTCACGCTCGGCGAACAAGTGCGTTCATCAAACTGCACCTCGGCCGCAAGATGCGTAGCCACACAAGCAGCAAGACGATCGGTTGGTAAGAGAAATCAAATGCGGGTGAGGATTCACCAACAGGGTCGCCAGTTCGCACCTCATCAAGGCGAAGACGTGAGCAAGGCAATTTTGCCTGAGTTCATGCCGCCCACTTGCGGTGACGGCATTGTGCCCCAGCGCGGCCGTTAGGACATGTCCCACATCTGCGAAAAGCAGTCCGAACGCCGTCCGTGTCAACACCGGCCGAATCGTCGTTTTGGCTATTGGCCGCTCAAGATCATTTTCGATGTTTCGGGTGCGCAGGCGTTCAGAATGGCAACGAAGTCCCTCAGCATCGGAACGCGGCGGGGGCGAAAACTCACTTCCGTCACCAGGATATCCGTGATGCGGTCGACGCGGAACTTTCGGAAATCCTGGCGCAGGCAACACCATGCAAGCAGCACCAACACACGCTCAAGATAGACGATCGCCAGCGGCAGCACTTGCCGATCGGACCGTCGCTGCTCCGCGTCCACATAGCCTATCACCACAGCGTGCTCTTGCCAGCAGGCCTCACGCAGAAGGCCGACATCGGTAATTGGCGGATCGCGGCGTTCGAAGCGATAGACCTGGGAGGCTGTATGCAGCGCCTGGCGTTGTAGTCGGTCGGGCAGCGTTGCCGTGACCTTCGAAAGCACGGCACCTGCGGCCGCCGCGAGGGCGGGTTCACCCATATGCTGCACCTCGGCGAGGCCGAGCACCAGGGCTTCGATTTCAAGCCGTGTGAATGTCTGTGGCGGCAAGGCGATGTCCTCCGTTAGCCGGTAGCCGAAGCCGCGCTCGCCATCGATGACGGCGCCTGCGGCGCGCAGGCTGTCGATGTCCCTATAGAGCGACCGCAACGACACGCCGGTCTCCTCGGCAAGGCGCGCGGCCGTTAGCGGGGAGGGGAGAGTGCGAAGCGCCTGAAGCAGGCGGAACAGACGATCACTACGAGCCATGACTTTGGAGGATAGATGAAGCCTACTGACGGAAACTGGCAGTTGGCCGACTGTACAAGATCCGCATTGCCAAACGCAACCGAGGATCCAGACTATGCTGACGCTCTTTCACGCCCCCCGCTCGCGCTCGTCGCGTATCGTCACGCTGCTTCGCGAGCTCGACGTCCTCGACAAGGTAGCGATCGAGATCGTCGACATCACCCGCGGCGATCGCACCGGCCGTAAAGATCCCAAGAACCCGCATCCGGAAGGCAAGGTGCCGCTGCTCGTCCATGACGGCGGCGTGATCTGGGAGAGCATCGCGATCATTCAGTACCTGACAGATCTCTTCCCGGAAAAGAAGATGGCGCCGGTTGCGGGCGACACGCAGCGCGGTCGGTATCTGAGCTGGCTCGCCTGGTATGCCGGCGTGGTTGAGCCTGTGCTCATCGCACAGGCCGCCGGGATCTCGCATCCTTTTGTGGATGCTACCTTCCGCGGCCCGGCGGAACTGGCGGCACGCCTTGAGGCCGCGCTTAGGGATAGCCCATATCTGATGGGAGAGCGGTACACAGCTGTCGATCTGCTGCTGCATTCGCCCTTTGCCTGGTACCCTGCAGCGACGCCGGATAGCGACGTGGTCAAGGCCTGGATTGAGCGTTGCGGCGAGCGGCCACCGCTGCAATGGACCGCCGACTATGACGACCGCACCGTAGGTGCGGCTTGATCGCTGGCACTGGCCGCACCGACCGGGCGGCCATTTTCGCCTGAGATTGACCGCGCCGTCACCCCCTAATGCTAAGGGGGTAGCATAGCGAGCACCATGATTCTGGCCGTTGTATCGAGCGCCTAGTCTGTCTGGACAATGCGTCGTTGGTTCAGCTCCTGTCGAAAGCAAATGGGGCTGTTGACCGTCCTGGACTCCGTCCGTGGCGGATTGGCTCGTGAAAACGGGATGATCACGCGGGGTCTTACCCATTGCGAATCTAGCGTCTGGCCGCATTTGAATACGGTCTTCGTGCGATGATGAATCACGGGGGTTGTGGTTCAATTTCGACAAACAATAAGCGCGGCTTCGGCGTCCATTTCCGCAATATCTTGGAACCGATCGGCGATACGGGCGTGCGGGCGGCCGCCGTCGGCGGCGGCGATGGCGATGACGATCTCGTCGGGATGAGGCGCGTCGGCAATCTGGAAATTGGCGGTGAGGAAGTGCGAACGCTTGCCGTTCTCGCTCTTGTGCATCATGGGCAGGGAAAGCAGGGCGCCGGGCGCGTTGCGTGTGTTGGCGAATTCCAGGTAGTTGGTGCCGCCGATCGCATCGCGGAACGGATTGCCGAAGCGAAGCGTGTGGATCATCGCCGAGGCATGTTCGATTTCGCCGTTGACGCCGACGGCGGCGGCTTTTCCGCAGGCTTCGATGGTCTCCGCCGGCATCTGCGCCTTCAGGCGGCGGGTCATTTCCGTGCTGAGCGGCCCGACGATGCGGATGATCTCCGGCCGGAGGTCTTCGACGAAGCCCTTGCAAGCCCAGGGATTGCGGATGATGGCGGCGACGACAACGACATTGAACGGCCGCGGCGCGGCTTTGCCGCCTTCGATATGGGTCTCCTCGAGGAAGGTGCAGATCTTTCGGATGTCGAGGGCCATGTCGTTTCCACCGTCTGTTGAACTAACCGCAACCTAGCGTGTGGCCGTGCCCGGTCTTCCTCACATCCGGAGGAGCGAAGCAACATACCGTCCTCTGGAAACAAGTAGATTTCGGCGCCGCCGCGCCGCATTATCACTGTCTTGCAATGAGGATGCGCGGCGCGTTGGACCAGAAATCACGGATACTGTCGCTTCGCGATGTTGCGAGCCAGATCAACAGCGGCGGCGATCTGTCGACTGTGCTGCAGGATCTCATCGCGGCCGCCTGCCGGCACGCCAACTGGGCGCTCGGCTCCATCATGGGTATCGATGCGGCGCACGGGTATGCCCATGTCATCGTACGGCATGACCCGACACTCCTTCAGCGCGACCTGCCGGACCGCTGGGAGCTGGCGACCAGCCCATCGCTGATCGCGCTCCAGCGCAACGAACCCGTCTACATCCGCGATGCGCGGGAAAGCACGGAATTTCCCGGCTATCGTAAGGAGGCATTCGAGCGCGATTACCGGACAGTGCTCGTCATGCCGATGGACTGCGCCGACGCGGAAGGCCGACCGATGGTGCTGAGCGTGATCGCCCGCACGGTGACCGAGGTCACGGAGGACGACCTCGCCTTCCTCGGAACCATCATCCATCTCGGCGCGATCGCCGTCGAAAAGCAGCACCGCCTGGCGGCGGAAAAGCGCGGGTCGGAGCGGCTCGTCCGGGCACTTGCTGCACATACCTCGCTTTTGGAGCATGTACTCAGCGATGGTTCCGTCTCTTCGCTCGCCGCGATGGTGGGAAGGTTGCTGCCCAATCCGCTCGTCGTCGTGGATTTTACCGTCAACCAGGTGATCGCCGGGCGCTCACCGCTGGCGACGGATTTTGACGATCCCGCCTGGCAGGCGGCGGCGCCCACAGTTTTCGCCCGCGTGCTCATTCGTGCGGCGCGGGAGGCGGTGGAACGCGGCAGTACCGAAACCACACCGATTTTCCTTGAAGAGAGCGCGCGGCGGCTGCGCGTCTCCGCCCGCGTCGAACCGCTTATGGTGGACCGCCAGTTGGTCGGGGCGCTGGTGATTTTCCCCTTCGCGGCTGCCGAAGGCGAGCTGGACCAGTTGATGCTCGACAGTGCGAAATTTGCACTCAGCGTGCAGATGATGCGCAGCTTCCTGCGTTTCCGCTTCGAGACGCGCACGCAAAGCGAGCTTTTCTTCGAGATCGTTGAGAGGCGCTGGCGGGATGCGGCCGATATTGGCCAGCGTGCCGCGCGGCTCGGGCTTGATCTATCGCTGCCGCAGCAGATGATCGTGGTCGATTTCCCGGTGCGGGCCAAGGCATTCGGCGGCGGCTCCATAGACGTGGAGCACACGCTGTCGCGCATCATGCAACAGGCCTCGGTCGAGGCCGGACTTGTGGCGATCGATGGCGGCGTCGTCTGCCTCATGAAACATGAGGCTGGGCACCGGCAGGAACGCACCACGAAACTCATGCGCCGTATCGCCGACGAGCTTGGCCGTTATCTCGGAGAACCGCCGATCGTGGTTGCCGGAAGCCGTTGCAGCGGCCTCGATGATTATGCCACGGCCTGGGAACGATGCAGCCGCATGATCCGCATCGGCCGTTCCTTCGGGTTAACGGGCGCGCTCTCCACACAGGATTTCGGGCCGCTGCCCATGCTTGTTTCCGCTGCCGATGTCGGCGACGTGCGCAGTTTTGTGCGCGATAGCGTCGGGGCGATCGCCGAGCACGACCGGGAAAATGGCACGCCCTATCTGGAAACACTTTCCGCCTATCTGGAGGAAGGCTGCCGCAGCCAGGCTTGCGCGGACCGTCTCGGCCTACACGTCACGACGCTGCGCTACCGGCTGGCGCGCATTCAGGAACTCTTCGGCATCGACGTGGAAACGCCGGAACGACGCTTTTCCGTGGAGCTTGCGCTTCGTCTCCACAGTGTCATCGACAATCACGCCGTCGGCGAGCGCTGAACGTAAAGACCTTTGCTGCCCCCTGCCTCTCCTCCGAACCGGAGCAGAACAACACCATCGTCCCCTCCGTTCAGCGGGAAGCACCCGCCGTCCGCGCCGGGTAGCGTTCTCCCAACGAAATGAGGAGAGAGATTGCGGGCATGGCGGACGAGGCGACAGCACAGGACGCACCGATCGACCCCGTCGCGCTTCGCCGCGCGTTCGGTACCTTCGTCACCGGCGTCACGATTCTCACCACCTGCGAGGCCGACGGCACGCCACGTGGCATGACGGCCAATTCCTTCACCTCCGTCTCGCTAGATCCGCCGCTCCTGCTCGTCTGTGTCGCCAAGTCGGCGTCCAGCTATGCCACCTTCACCGCGGCGAACTGTTTCGCAGTTAACATCCTGCATGAAGGTCAGGTCGATGTCTCGGCGATCTTCGCCTCAAAGTCGCCGGACAAATTCAAATCGGTCAACCACGACCGGGTGCACACCGGGGCGCCTGTGCTGACGGACAGCCTGACCTGGTTCGATTGCAGCCTCACCAGTTCCGTCGATGCCGGCGATCATGCGATCCTGATCGGCCAGGTGCGCGCCTTTGGCACGAGCCCAACCGCACCGCTTGGCTTCTGCCGCGGGCGCTATGCCAGCGTGAAGGACCCACTGCCGGCCGGCTGGCTTGCTTCGCACGGCATGATCATCGGCTATCTCATCGAGGCTGGCGACGGGTTGTTGCTGTGCTCGGACGGTAAAGGGGGGTGGGTGTTGCCCTCTGCGCGCCGCCGCAAGGCCGACCGCGAACTGATGCTGGACGGCGGGGATGCGCTGCGCCTCGTGCCGGAGGAAACCTTCCTCTTTTCCGTCTTCGACGTTGCCGACAGCGATCCCGGATATCTCGTCTACCGGGCGCGACTGGCAGGGGAGGGTGCGCAGATCAGCCTGCCTGACACCCTGCGTTTCTTTCCCGTCGAGGACCTGCCTTACGATGCGATCGCCACCCACGAACTGCGCTCCATGCTGCGGCGCTACGTGCAGGAGCGCCAGGCGGGCCGTTTCGGCATCTACATGGATTCCGACGATGGCGGCCGCGTCGCGATGATCGACGGGCAGGCTCGCGCCTGGCTCCAGGCCTCCCAAGACCAAGGACAATGACATGAAGACGACAGTCAGCACCATCGAAGGTTCGCGCCAGCAGCTGTTCATCGGTGGTGAATTCGTGGCGCCAAAGGGCGGCAATTATATCCGGAGCTATAATCCGACGACTGGCGAGCCCTGGTACGAATTTGCCGAAGCCGATGCGGATGATGTGGCGATCGCTGTCGCCGCCGCAAGCGCTGCCTTCCGCAATCCCAACTGGCGACGCATGACGCAGACCGACCGCGGGGCTCTGCTTCGGCGCCTCGCCGAACTCGTCCGCGCAAATGCCGATGCGCTCGCCGAAATCGAGACGCGCGACAATGGCAAGCTCCTGAAAGAGACGCGGGCGCAGATGCGCGCCATGCCGGACAGCTACCATTATTTCGCCGGCATGGCCGACAAGCTGCAGGGCGATACGATCCCGATCAACCGGCTCGACACGCTGAACATCAACCTGCGCGAACCACTCGGCGTCGTCGGCATGATCACGCCGTGGAATTCTCCGTTGATGCTGTTGACCGGCACGCTGGCGCCATGCCTTGCTATCGGCAACACTGTCGTCATCAAGCCGTCCGAACATGCCACGGCCTCGACACTGGCGCTTGCCGAACTGATCCAAGAAGCGGGCTTTCCGGCGGGCGTGGTCAATGTGGTGACGGGCACTGGCCAGAGCGCAGGCGAAGCGCTCACGCGTCATGCGGGCGTTGCGAAATACGTCTTTACCGGCAGCACGGCGACCGGCCGGCGCATCGCCGGCAATGCAGCACAGAACCTCGTTCCCTGCTCCATGGAGCTTGGCGGCAAGTCGCCCCACGTCGTCTTCGGCGATGTCGATATCGAGCATGCGGTGAACGGCGTCGTCTCCGGCGTCTTTGCCGCGGCGGGCCAGACCTGCGTTGCCGGCTCGCGCTGCTTCGTCGAGGCGAGCGTCTACGACAGGTTCATCGATGCACTAATATCTCGCACGCAGCGTATCCGGGTGGGTCTGCCAACTGCCGAGGATACCGATGTCGGGCCGCTGGCGCTTGCCGACCAACTGTCGAAGGTCGCGGCCTATGTCGCCTCGGGCGTGAAGGAGGGTGCGAAAGTGGCCGTTGGCGGTGGGCGACCACAGAAGGCCGATCTTGCGCCGGGCGGCTGGTATTTCGAGCCGACGGTCATGGTCGATGCGCAAAACGACATGGCCTTCATGCTCGACGAACTCTTTGGTCCTGTTGTGGGCGTCATGGCCTTCCGCGACGAGGCGGAGATGATCGAACTGGCCAACGACACGCGCTACGGCCTCGCTTCCGGCATCTGGACGAAGGACATCGACCGGGCGCTGCGCTTTGCCAATCGCATCGAGGCGGGCACGGTCTGGGTCAATACCTACCGCTCAGCCTCCTTCATGTCGGCCAATGGCGGCTTCAAGGAGAGCGGTTACGGCCGGCGCGGTGGCTTCGAGGTCATGCACGAGTTCTCGCGTTTGAAGAACGTCATCATCGATTATTCCGGCGCCATGCAGGACCCCTTCGTCATCCGCCTCAAATAATCAGCATCGAAAGGCAGAACCATGAAGTTCGCAGTCTCGCTCACGATGGAACGCTTTTCGCCGAATGTGCCCATGGCCACGGTGAAGAACAACCTCCTGACGCTGGCCCGCATGGCAGACGAGGGCGGTTTCGAGATGCTCTGGACGGCGGAGCACCACACGCTCGAATGCACGATCTCGCCGAACCCGTTCCAGACGCTCGTCTGGCTGGCGCAGCACACGGACAATATCCGGCTCGGCACTTCGACGCTGGTCGCGCCCTATTGGAACCCGATCCGGCTCGCCGGCGAATCCGCGCTTTGCGACCACCTGACGAATGGCCGCCTGGAATTCGGCATAGCGCGCGGTTCCTACCAGTACGAATTCGATCGGATGGCTGGTGGCATGCCGCAGCAGGAAGGCGTCGCCTATCTGAAGGAGCTGGTGCCGGCGGTGAAGAAGCTGTGGGCCGGCGACTATGCCCATGACGGGCACTACTGGAAGTTCCCGCTGACCGCCGCCGTGCCGAAGCCATTGCAGCAGCCACATCCGCGCGTCTGGGTCGCGGCGCGCGATCCCGGTACCTTCGACTGGGCAATCGCCAATGGCGCCAGCATCCTCTCGACGCCGCTTTCCGCCCCGGCTGCGGAAATCCAGATTCTTTCCGACAAATTCCATCGCGCGGTGGCAGATCATCCGGAGGTGCCGCGTCCTCGTTTCATGATGCAGCGGCGCACCTGCGTCTACGACCGGCTGGACGGCTGGGAAAGGGCCGTGCAGCACAGCATGGATTACGGCCGAGCCTTCGAGAACCTGATGCAGAATGTCGGTACCGTGCAGGACGGTTTTCCGGAGGCTGTGCCTTATGAATCGGTGCGCGGCAAGGAAAACTACAATCCGGAAAACATCCGCAAGAACCTGATGTTCGGCACGCCGGACGAGGTGATCGAGAAGCTGATGGTCTTCGAGGCGGCCGGTGTCGATCAATATTGCCTCGGCCTCACCTTCAACCTGCCTTTCGAACTGCAAAAGCGCACGATCGAGCTATTCGTGAAGGAAATCATGCCCGTCTTTGCTGCGCGCGAGAACGACCGCAAACGAGCCGCTGCGGGGCGTTGACGATGGGGAAAACGCTGGAGCACAGGTTCGGTGAGGTTACGCTCAACTATCGCCTCGATGGCGACGGCGGCGAACCGCTCGTCTGCATCCACGGGGTCGGTTCCTATCTGGAGGCCTGGTCGGGCGTGGTGGAGCGGTTGAAGGACCGCTTCACGATCCTCACCTTCGATCTCAGGGGCCACGGCCAGTCGAGCCATATCAAGGGTCGCTACGAGATCGATGATTTTGTCGCCGAAACGCTGGCGCTTGCAGACAAAGTGGGTTTCTCGACCTTCAACCTCGCCGGCTTTTCACTCGGCGGCTTGATCGCCCAGCGCCTCGCGCTGACTTATCTTCCGCGGCTGCGGCGGCTCGTGCTGCTCTCCACGGTCGCCGGCCGGACGCCGGAAGAGCGCGCGCGTGTTCTGGCGCGGCTCGCGGCCCTGCAGGCCGGTACACCATCTGACCACCACAACGCTTCGCTGTCCCGCTGGCTGACGGAAAGCTTCCAGGACGCGCACGCCGATACCATCGCCTGGCTTCGGGCCCGCGATGCGGAAAATGATCCGGATTGTTACGCTTCCGCCTACCGCGTGCTTGCCGAAACGGATTTCGGCGGTTTTCTCGACCAGATCCGCTGCCCGACGTTGATTGCAACCGGCGAGGACGATGTGGGCTCCAATCCACGCATGGCCCGCTACATGCACGAGCGCATTCCCGGTTCGACGCTCGCCATATTCCCCGGCCTGCGGCACTCCATCCTGATCGAAGCCCCTGACGTCGTGGCTGATGCCATGGCCGCGTTCCTGATAAAGTCGGAGGCAGCCCATGGATGAAGCGCTCCGCAAGCAGGGCGAGGCCGTGCGGCGACGCGTACTCGGCGACGACTATGTCGACCGCGCAATGAAAGGCGCGGATGCCTTCGCCGCGCCCCTGCAGGATCTCTTGAATGAATATTGCTGGGGCATGGTCTGGGCGGATGATGGCCTTGATCTCAAGCAGCGCAGCCTCCTCAACCTCGGCATGCTGGCGGCAAGCAACCGCATGAACGAATTCGGCCTTCATTTCCGCGGCGCGATCCGCAATGGCCTGACGGACAGGGAACTCCAGGCGGCGCTGGTGCAGATCGCGGTCTATTGCGGCGTGCCAGCCGGCGTCGAGGCCTTTCGCGTGGCGCGCGCCATGCGGGCCGAGATGGCCGGAGAGGGGGCGGCTTGATTTCCGTCATTCCGGCGGAGCCCGGCGGCAGGCGCTGCTTGGGAACGCCGGAAGACGGGATGCGCCACAGGCCGCAAGATTATTCACAACGGCGGGAAGAGGAAGCCGCGCCGTCCACGAAACAACAATAGACAGAGGGAACAACACATGATGAAGATTTCGACAGTTGCGGCGCTCGCCGCCTCTATTGCTCTTTCGCTTGCCGCCGTGCCCGCCAAGGCCGGCGAAGTGCTGGACCGCGTGCTCGCCGCCAAGACGCTGAAGGTCGCGACGGACGCCAACTGGGCACCACAATCCTTCGTCAACGACAAGAACGAGATGGACGGCTTCGACGTCGATGTCGCCAAGGAGATCGGCAAGCATCTCGGTGTTTCCGTCGAATTCGTGACGCCGGGCTGGGACATCATCACCGCCGGCAAGTGGCAGGGCCGTTGGGACATGCATATCGGATCGATGACGCCCACCAAGGCGCGTGCCGAGCTCTTCGATTTCCCGGCCGTCTATTATTACACACCAGCAGCTGTCGCCGTGCACAAGGACAGCAAGGCCGGAAAGCTCGAGGATCTCGAGGGCAAAAGTGTGGGCGTGACGGCGACCTCGACCTTCGAGGCCTATGCCAACCAGGACCTGACACTGGATGCCGCTGGCGCGCCAGCTTTTACCTACGCGTTCAAGCCGGGTGAGGTAAAATCCTACGCCAACTCGACGACCGCCTTTGATGACCTGCGTCTTGGCGATGGCACACGTCTCTACGCCGTCGTTTCGTCGCTGCCGAGCATTATTGACGCTGAAAAGGCTGGATATCCGATCAAGCAGCTCGGCAAGCCGGTGTTCTTCGAGCCGCTGGCGGTCGCCGTGGAACACGGCGACACGGAGCTGAGCACAAAGATCGCCGAGGCCGTCAAGACCATGCAGGCGGATGGCACGCTGAGCAAGCTGTCCGTCAAGTGGTACGGCGTCGACTACACGGTCACCCAGTAACATCCGACGGTCACCCAGTAACATCCACCGGCGCGCGGTCCGGCTTGCCGGATCGCGCCCAATCCTGAAGGAGCGGAGATGCTGTATCCGGATACCGTCGAATCCGACGTTCTTGTCCACAAGCCCTGGTTCATCACCGGTTTGTTCGCGGTGGTTTTCGCCGTCTTTCTTGCGTTCGACCTGACGGGAACATCGCTTGGCGACCTGATGCGACCGGTGATCGGCGATCCGGCTGAAAGTGGCGTGTACGGCCGCTTTGCCATCACCTTCGTCATCGCGGTGACCTTGTGCCTCAACATCGTGCTGATCGGCTTTGCGCCGCTGAAGGTGCAGGTCGCGGTCGTCTGGTCCGAGCTGCTGCTGCTCTTTCTCGCCTTTTTCACGACCTTCAATCTCAGCCTGCCGTTCATGGCCGAAAAGCTGCCTTTCCTCATCACACAGGGGCTTTTCACGACGATCTACGTCTCCGCGATCTCGATCGTCATCGCGTCAGCCATCGCCATCCTTGGCGCGGTCGCAAAATTGTCGACCAACGGCTTTGCCTATGCGATTGCCAGCTTCTACACGTCGTTCTTCCGTGGCCTGCCGCTCCTGATGCAGGTCTATCTCATCTATCTTGGCCTGCCGCAGATTGGCTTCGTCATCGACGCCGTGCCCGCCGGTATCCTGGCGCTATCGCTCTGCTACGGTGCCTATATGACGGAAATCTTCCGTTCCGGCATCCAGAGCATCGACCGCGGCCAATGGGAGGCCTCGCGCTCCATCGGCTTCGGCTTCGGCGTAACCATGCGCAAGATCATCCTGCCGCAGGCGCTGCCCGTCATCATTCCGCCAACCGGCAACCAATTCATCTCCATGCTGAAGGACAGTTCGCTCGTCTCGGTCATCGGGGTCTGGGAACTGATGTTCCTGGCGCGCACCCTCGGCCAGAAGAGCTTCCAGCACATGGAAATGCTGATTTCCGCCGCCATGCTCTACTGGATCGTGTCGATTGGACTCGAACTCATCCAGTCGCGCATCGAGCGTCACTACGCGAGGAGCAAAGTGCGATGAGCGACACGATTATAGATGTGCGCAACGTTTCCAAATGGTACGGCGCCTTCCGCGTGCTGACCGATGTGAATCTTACCGTGCAAAAGGGCGAGCGCATCGTCATTTGCGGCCCATCGGGTTCGGGAAAATCGACACTCATTCGCTGCTTCAACCGATTGGAGGCGCACCAGCAGGGCGACATCGTCGTCAACGGGATCATCCTGCACGACAAGATGCGTGAGGTCGGCGCGGTGCGAAAGAACGTCGGCATGGTGTTCCAGCACTTCAACCTCTTCCCGCACATGACGGTGTTGATGAACTGCATGGTCGGGCCGATGTGGATCAAGGGCGTTTCCCAGGCGGAGGCCCGCAAGACGGCGCTGCAATTCCTGGAGCGCGTGCGCATTCCCGAGCAGGCGAACAAATATCCGGTGCAGCTTTCCGGCGGCCAGCAGCAACGCGTGGCAATCGCTCGTTCGCTTTGTATGCAGCCGGCGGTCATGCTCTTCGACGAGCCGACGTCGGCGCTCGATCCCGAAATGGTCTCCGAGGTGCTCGAGACCATGACGAGCCTTGCCCGGGAGGGCATGACCATGGTCTGCGTCACCCATGAAATGGCCTTCGCCCGCGCGGTCGCCGACCGGGTGATTTTCATGAATGCCGGCCAGATCGTCGAGCAGGGCAAGCCGGAAGAATTCTTCAAGAACCCGCAGCACGAGCGCACGAAGCTCTTTCTCAGCCAGATACTAAAACATTGAATGAACGGCATTCATTGCCAGTAGGGGCAGGATGATGATTGTTGCCTGAATTTGACCCGGTTTGTTAGTTCACCGTGACCCACGCGTAGCCAGAAGAACGCTTTTTCCCCAAGCCCTTGTGTCGCTTCAGCCGGGACAGCGCCAAATGAAAAACTGGGTCAAATCCCAGCGATATTCAACACACATGGCGCTCATCGACTTCAGCCGAGGAGGCATGGCTGTTAATCGGCGCGAAGCATTCTAAGGCGAGGCTCGTTTCAGTACGTCACTGTAACCACTACGGTGTCTGTGTAAGTTCCCGCTAAGGGCGTATTTTGCGCGGGGACACGGCCGTAGATCGTGATGTCCTGCTGGGATCCAGATCCTGTTCCCGACATTGTTTGACCGGCGGCGCTGGCTCTGACTCACATTTGCTGCTGTCGTGAATGAGGTTACCGGATGATCAGCAATGGGCTATCGATTGTCGCATGTGAGTCTCGCGCCGTTTGGCTTTGCAGTGGAAGCAGTGAAGGGGAATAGTTCAAGTTCGGCTTCGATCGCGCAATCCATCAGCAGCTTGTCCAGCTTGCGGGCGAGCAAGCCGGCGAATTCAAAGCCTATATGAGCAGCGACCTGCTGACTTACCTCTCAGTGGCCGGCGGGTTGAGCTGAAGGTCGTGAAGCGTCGGTGCTGGTGCGATGCCGTACTGTGCGGCCGGCGTATCTTCTGCGAACAATCGGTGACAACGTGCTGGCTCGCTATGGTCGACGCACCCAGAGGCTGGAGACGATTGTTTACCATCTCGGCCTAGCGCTTGGCGGTAGACCTGCCGCAGCAGCGGTTCGAACGATTGTCTTCATCCGGAGGCCGTCCTCAGTCTGTGCGATCGTGACGTTGGCGGCCGCAATCGAGGAGAGGTTTGCGACATGGGTTCCTGCGCAGAATATTTCCGCCGGGCGACCGTCAAGCAGGCACCGCCAGACGCGCCGCGTGTCGAGGAGCGATTCGGCAGGTTCAAGCGTCACATCCGCGGGCTGGGCGAGCCATGTTGCGAGCGTCGCATTGACCGCATCGGTGATTGCCGGAAGACCGCCCGCCGCCGCTTCGTGGTCGAATCCCTTCTTTCGCAGGCTCTTGCCGAGGCGGTAAGTGTCCGTCGCGCCTTCAGGGGAAAGCTGCGAG
The DNA here is from genome assembly GCF_024704725.1 of Shinella sp. CPCC 101442. Classification (GTDB taxonomy): domain Bacteria; phylum Pseudomonadota; class Alphaproteobacteria; order Rhizobiales; family Rhizobiaceae; genus Shinella. Next base: position 29,726 of record NZ_JALIQS010000015.1, read on the forward strand.
CTGACGATCGCCTCCTTGTCGAAATCCGGGGCGCCCAGACTATCGATGGTTGCGCCTTCCTTCGTCCAGAAGGGCGCCAGCGCGCGGTTGAGGCCGAATGCGGCAAGGTGAGCGGCGGTATGTGCTGCGTTCAGTTTCCCACGGTGATCGGCATCGATGGCGATATCGACCTCTGTGCCTGGTGCAGGAACGTTCGCGGCCCCGCCATCCAGCACATGAACGACGATGCTCACCCATTCCGGGCCTACCCGGCCAAGCGCCTTCGCGTCCTCTGCGATGTGGAGTTCGCCGGTTTCGCTGTTGGCAAGGCCGGTCAGCGCCTCGCTTATCTTCTGTGATGCGCCCGCCCAGGAAAGAGTGCCCATATCCGAGGGTTGGTCCGGCCAGCGGAAGCTGACAGGGTGAGCCGGCGTGGCATCGGTGACGACCAGGAGCCGGCCGGGCTCCCGTGCGGCAAAAAGCACCCGGCCGCGCCCCTCCGTTTCACCCCTTGCGAAGCCAATGCGTGTGCTTTCGCGAATGTCCGTCTGGTATGCCATTTGATCGTCTCCCAAATTCTCTAGCGCCTGATCGCTCTCGCTTCGAAAATGCGCAACAGGCGCGTGAGCGTGATGGTCAGGATGATGTAAAGCGATGCCAGAAGAATCAGCGGTTCGTAGGTGAGATACGTATCCTGCCGGACCTTGGAGATCACTGCAAAGACATCGATAACCGTCACCGTGGCGACCAGTGGCGTCGACTTGAGTTGCAGGATGGTCTCACCGGTAAGCGTCGGCAACGCGCGCTGCACGGCGCGGGGAAGCCAGATTCTGAAGAAAGCGGTCCTGCGGTTCATGCCGAACGTATAGGCCGCTTCCAGTTCACCCTTCGGCACGCCGGCGAACGCCCCGCGCATGATCTCTCCCGCATAGCCGGCAAAGGACAGGACGAGCGCCACCAGCCCGTAGGGCCACGCGGTGCGCAGAACCGGCCAGAAGATGGACGCGCGGATTTCGGGGAACTGCGCGAAGACGGCGCCAAGGCCGTAATAGAGCATCCAGAGCTGCAGAAGCAGCGGCGTTCCGCGAATGACCGTGCAGAAGGCCCGCGCCGGCCAGGCCAGCAGACGAGGGCCGGTCGCCTGGACGACACCAAGCGGCAGTGCTAACGCGAAACCGAGGACGCAGCTCGAAACCAAGAGAAGGAGCGTGACGCCGATGCCATTTGCCAGTCGCATCCAATAATCGCCGATCCAGTCCCAGCGGCCGAAATAAACAGCCAGGCAGACGATAGCGATAACGAGGGCGTAGCGGATCGGTGCAAAGGGTTTTACCGATCTGACGGTCGGGCCTGACGAGACCGCCGGCAGGGTATTGGTGCTAAGCATGCATCACCGCCAATCCGCGGGTCGCGCGACGGTCGATCAGCTTGATAACGAGATTGGACAGGAGCGTGAGGCACAGATACATCGCCGCCGCTGCCGTATAGAACAGGAGGTAGTCCTTCGTCGTTCCCGCGGCCTGCTTGGTGGCGAGCGTGAGCTCGCCGAAGCCAACGACGGCGAGAAGCGCGGTGTCCTTGGTCGCAATCAGCCAGAGATTGGAAAGGCCGGGCAGGGCGAAGGGCAGCATGGCCGGCAGGGTGACGCGGCGCAGTGTCAGCAGGGGTGACATACCGTAGGCTTTCGCGGTCTCGACCTGGCCATGCGGTATCGCAAGGATCGCTCCACGAAGTACTTCTGTGGAATAGGCGCCCTGTACCACGCCGATTACAAGGATGCCCGCGGCAAGGCCGCTGATATCGACGGAGGCAAAGCCCAGTACCGTAAGCAGCTGATTGAGCGCATCGGTGCCGGCATAGTAGAGGACGAGGATCAGGACCAGTTCCGGCACGGCGCGCACGGCGGTCGTGTAGATGTCGCACAGTTCCCGCAGAAACGCATTGTCGCTCAGCTTCCCGAGCGCGCCGCCGATGCCGATGACAAGGCCGATGAGATAGCCGCCGGCAGCGAGCGTCACGGAATTGAGAAATCCGCACAGCAGCGTAGCGCCCCAGCCGGGCGGGCTTAACGACAGAAGGGTGAGATCGAACACCTATTGGCACTTTCCAGGTTCAGCCTAAGTTCGCCGGCCAGGACGGTCGTCCCGGCCAGCGATTTTGCATCGAGTGAGATGGAGCGTTTCATAGAAACGAAGAACGCTCCGGCGCGAAACTCACTCGCCGTAGATGTCGAAGTCGAAGTACTTCTTCGTGATGGTGGCATAGGTTCCGTCGGCGCGGATCGCCTTGATCGCGGCGTTGAGCTGCTCCTTCAGCGCCGTGTCGCCCTTGCGAAGCCCGATGCCGATGCCGTGGCCGAGAATGGCTTCGTCCTTCTCGACATAACCCTTGAGGTCGCAGCATTCGCCGGTGGTCGACTTCAGGAAGCTGTTGAGCGCGAAGGAATCGCCCTGGATCGCATCGATGCGGCCTGCGGCAAGGTCCTGCTGGGCCTCGTCGAGCGTCTGGTATTCCTTGATTTCCGAGACGCTGGCGCCGAAGTGCTTTTCGGCATAACGCTGGTGGATTGACGAGGTCTGCACGCCGAGCACCTTGCCACTCAGCCCTTCCGGCGTCGCGTCGAAAGCGGTGCCCTTTGGACCTGCGATGGCCGCGCGTGCATCATAATACTTGTCGGAAAAGTCGATCGTCTTGAGGCGCTCGTCGGTGACCGTCATCGAGGAGATGATCATGTCGATCTTCTTGCTGGTCAGCGCCGGAATGATGCCGTCCCAGGCGACCGGCGTGATTTCGCAATCGAGCTTCGCCTCCTTGCAGACCGCGGCCGCGAACTCGACTTCCCAGCCGCTCCAGCTGCCGGAGGAATCTGGGGAGGCGAAGGGTGGATAGGGCTCGGCGGCCCAGCTGACCTTGACCGTTTCGGCAAGTGCCACGCCGGCGGACATAAGCCCGGCGACACAGGAGACGAGGGCGATTTTCGTGATGTTTTTCATGGGTTCCCCTTTCACGATTGTCTGGACGTCAGTTGATGGAGCTGATGAATTTGCGCAGTGGTTCGCACTGCGGCGATCCGAATATCTCCGCAGGCGTGCCCTGTTCGGCGATCAGGCCGTTGTGCAAAAAGACGACGTGGCTCGAGACTTCGCGCGCAAACTTCATCTCGTGGGTGACGAGGATCATGGTGCGCTTTTCCTGTGCGAGATCGCGGATGACCGATAGGACTTCACCGACGAGTTCGGGGTCCAGCGCTGAGGTCGGCTCGTCAAACAGCATCACGAGCGGCTTGATCGCAAGTGCTCTGGCGATTGCTGCGCGCTGCTGCTGGCCACCGGACATGAAGGCCGGGTAGACGTCGCGTTTTTCGTAGAGGCCGACGCGGCGCAGCAGCGTTTCGGCATCATGGATGGCCTCGTCGCGCCGCACGCCCAACACCCGGGTCGGGGCCTCGATGACGTTTTCCAGCACCGTCATGTGTTGCCAGAGATTGAAGCTCTGGAACACCATACCGAGGCGCGCGCGGATGCGCTGCAACTGCCGGCGATCGGCGGGTAGCATGGCGCCGTCCTTGCCACGTCGCACGGCGATCGCCTCGCCATGAACGGTGATCGAGCCCTCGCTCGGCGTTTCGAGGAAGTTGATGCAGCGCAGGAAGGTGGACTTGCCCGACCCGCTTCCGCCGATGATCGACACGACGTCGCCTTGCCTTGCGGTCAGCGATACGCCCTTGAGCACGTCCAGCGGGCCGAAGCGCTTATGCAGGTTGGAAATTTCGATGGCGTTCGTTTCCATGGATGCCTCCTGGAGTCCCGGCTTACGCAGTATTGATCTGAAGACTTGCCTCGGCGGTCCTGGCGAGCAGTTCGGCTGCGGTCGCGAGGATGCCGTCGTTGAAATCGTATTCCGGCTGGTGCAGGCCGGCGCTGTCGGCGCCGTTGCCTATCCAGGCGTAGGCGCCGGGGCGTTTGGTGAGGAAGATGGCGAAGTCGTCGCCGGCCATGGAGGGTGGGCAGGAGGTGAGTTGCTGCGAACCCAGTGCCGTTGCGACCTCGCGCATAATCTGTGCCTCGCGGGGGCTGTTGACGACTGGGGGGAAGTCGGGGCCGTCGAGGGTGAATTCGGCGGCCACACCGCTCATCGCGGCAGTGGCGTGCACGGCGTTTTCCAATCGTGTGCGGATATGGGCGAGCATGTCGAGCGAGAAGCCGCGATAGGTGCCGCGCAGTCGCGCTTCCTGGGGAATGACGTTTTGCGCCATGCCGGCATGGAACGAGCCGACGGTGACCACGGCGGATTGCAGCGGATTGACGGTACGCGAGACGATCTGTTGCAGGCCGGTGAGAAAATAGCCGCCGGCGAGAATGGGGTCGGCGCTGAGATGCGGCATTGCGCCGTGTGCTCCATCGGCCCGGAAGACCACCTCGAATTCGTTCGAGCCGGCCATGACCGGGCCGTCCGCGACCGACACCGCGCCTTCGGCCAGTCCCGGCCAGTTGTGAAACGAGAAGATGCTTTCGAAGGGAAAGCGCGCGATCAGGCCGTCGTCCAGCATCGGCTGTGCGCCGCCGTAGCGTTCCTCAGCGGGCTGGAAGATCAGCAGCACGCGGCCGGCAAAATTTCGCGTCGCGGCGAGATAGGCCGCGGCACCCAGCAGAGCGGCGGTATGTCCGTCGTGCCCGCAGGCATGCATGCAGCCCGGATGGCGCGATGCGTAGCCGAGCCCTGTGGCCTCCTGGATCGGCAGCGCATCCATATCCGCCCGAAGTGCGACCGTCGGCCCCTCCGCCCTGCCGGCGATCTCGGCGACCACGCCGTAGCCTCCGATATTCTCGTGGGGGACGAGCCCCAGCGCGCGCAGTTCCGCAGCGACGATTTTGGAGGTCTCGATCTCCTGGCGGGACAGCTCCGGCATGGCGTGGAGTTTCTGGCGCAGCGCCGTAAGGCGCGGCAGCTCGGTGGTGAGGAAACCAGCGACGGTTGCGGCGGGCATCAGAGAATGCCCTTCAACACCGGAATGCTAACATTGGCTCCGCAAACGACGATCGCGACCGGGCCTTCGATGAGGCCTCGCTCCGCCTTGATGGCGGCCGCGATGGCGACGCCCGCGGCGCCCTCGCAGAGCATGTGATGATGCTCGACGAACAGCTTCATCGCCTGCGCGATCTGCTCCTCGGAAACGTCGATCCAATGGTCGACCAGGTTGCGGCAGGGCGCAAACGTGATGGTGTCCGGTTCCACGCCGCCCGCGGTGCCGTCTGAAAGCGTATCGTCGGAATGGAGGTCGAGCACGCGCCCGGCCGCGACCGAGGCGGCCATGACGCGGGAGGCCTGTGGCGAGCAGCCGACAATCTTTACATGGGGGGCTGCGGCCTTGAGATAGGTCGCGATGCCGGCGATCAGACCGCCGCCGCCGACGGAGGCGATGACGGTGCGCACGTCCGGCAACTGCCGCAGGATTTCCACCCCAAGCGTGCCCTGGCCGGCCATCACGTCGATATCGTTATAAGGCGGCACATAGACGCCGCCTTCGGCCTCGGCGAACGCCCGCGCATGGGCTTCCGTCACCGCGGAATCGGTCCCGTGGAAGCGGATCTCCGCGCCGAGCCGGCGGATGGCGGCGACCTTGGCCTCGGAGGCATTTTCCGGAACGAAGACGATACCTTCGCCGCCGACCTGCCTTAGCGCGAAGGCCACGGCCGCGCCGTGGTTTCCGGACGAGGCGGTGACGACACGAGTGGTCGCGGCGGCGTTGCCCAGCGACAAGATCTTGTTCAGCGCACCCCGGAGCTTGAACGAGCCCGTATGCTGGAGATTTTCCAGCTTGAGATGCACGTTGAGGCCGATCATCTTCGACAGATAGGGGGAGGCTTCGAGGTAGGTTTCCCGCACGAACGGCCGGATCCGCGTCTCGGCGTCCCTGATGGCATCGATTGCAGTGGTGGTTTCCATGGGTGTTGCCCTAAAATTGGTGTGGACTAAATGTCCATGTAACACAATCCGTCCACGATAGGAGCGACGTTTTAGGGGAAAGTCAAGAGACGTGGATGAAATTTCTATTCTGGACAAATATGTCCACGAATGTCACTGTCGCTATGAAATGTGAGGCCACAGACTTGAACCAGGAACTTGAGACTTACGCCCGGATATGCGACGCCGTCGCCCTGCTCTTCCAGCCGTTTGCCGAGGTCGTGCTGCATGATCTCGCGACCGAGAAGGTCGTCTATCTCGCGGGCAATTTTTCCAAGCGGGAAATCGGCGAACCGTCCCTGCTGCACGAGATCGATTTCCAGCCGGACGAACGCCTGATCGGCCCCTACGAGAAGGTGAACTGGGACGGCCGGTCGATCAAGGCGATCAGCGTCGTGCTCTCAGACCATCTCGGGAAACCTGCCGCGGTGCTTTGCATCAATGTCGATCTGTCGGACTTCCATTCGGTGATGCGCACCCTTTCGACGCTGATCCGGCTGCCGGAGGACAAAGCGAAGCCCGCGAGCCTGTTCAAGGAAGACTGGCACGAGCGGATCAACGAATATATCCAGCAATGGACCCACGCCCGCGGCATCCGCATCACCGACATGACCCGCCAGCAGAAGCGCGAACTCGTCGTGGCGCTCTCCTCCGATGGCGCGTTTTCCGCGCGCAATTCCGCCCCCTACATATCCCGTGTGCTGGGGCTCGGCCGCGCGACCGTCTACAAATACCTCAATGAAGGCAATGCATGATGATCAACCTCTCGCTGGACGACCTCAAGTGCCTGCCGATTGCTGACTTCGCCGTCGATGCCATCCGGGACGCCTATGTCGCGATAGTCGACGGTCGGGCGAACATTCCCCCGGTCGGCTACCTGCGCCTCGAAGCGCAGAATGCCGACTGCCACATCAAGTACGGCTATATCGCGGGTGACGACGTCTTCGTGGTGAAGATCGCCTCCGGCTTCTACAACAACCCGCGCCTCGGGCTGCCGTCGAGCAACGGCATGATGATCGCCATCTCCTCGGACACCGGCCAGGTGGTGGCCACGCTCTATGACGAGGGCTGGCTGACCGACCTCAGGACCGGCTTCGGCGGCGCCATCGCGACGCTCGCGCTTTGCCGGCGAGACAGCCTGTCCATCGCCGTCGTCGGATCGGGCACGCAAGCCCGCCAGCAGATCAGGGCCCTGTCCGCCATCTCGGAACATCGGCTCACCTTCCGCAACTGGGCACGCGACGGCGCCAGGGCGGCCACCTTCGCTAGCGACATGGCGTCGGAAGGGTTCTCCGTCGCTGCAGAGCCCGATCTTGTGGCACTGTGCGCGACAGCGGATGCGATCATCACCACGACGCCGTCGACCGAGCCGCTCGTCATGGCCGACTGGATCCGGCCCGGCACCCATATCACCGCTCTCGGCGCCGATGCCCCTGGCAAGCAGGAGCTGCAACTTGACCTCCTCGCGCGCGCTGCAGTAATCGCAGTCGACTCCCGATCGCAGTGCGCGGACCACGGAGAAATCGCGAAGGCAGTCATAAGCGGGATTCTGGACCCATCCGAATGCCCGGAACTCGGGGCTATCCTCAGTGGTTTGGAACCCGGGCGGACCTCCGATGATCAAATTACCATAGCTGATCTTACCGGTGTCGCAACGCAGGATATCGCCATAGTGCGCGCGGCTCTGGCCGCGTTGAAGCACAAGGGTTCCAACCGTAGGGATCTTTCCGTATGAACCTCAGAAGTTAACAGAAGCGGCGACACCAGCGTCTGGGTGAAGGCTTGCCGGGTTTCGGTGCGGCCACATCCTTTGCCGCCGCTCTGATATGTTCCATGACCATTGCCTGAAACATTGCTGCAGGTGGCTTGGGTGAAATTTCGCCCTGCGTTCTGGCATGAAACAGTCCGATGTTCCACTATGGGATGACATCGCCTTCGCGATTGGGCACGATCCTGAGATAGGGTGTTGATTGTTGCCTGAATTTGACCCGGATTGTTAGTTCACCGTGACCCACGCGTAGCCAGAAGAACGCTTTTTCCCCAAGCCTTTGTGTCGCTTTAGCCGGGACAGCGCCAAATGAAAAACTGGGTCAAATCCAAGCGATATTCAACAGCAGGAGGAACTCTATAACGCGAGGTATCCCTTTCCGGCGGACTGAGGCGATGAAATCGATCCCGAGCGGTTTCTGCTGACGCTAGAGTAGGTGGCGGGGAACTCTGCGGTTTCGATGTAGTTGTTACACACAATCCAACACTGGAATATCCTCCGAATGGAGGGAAGGGGAGTATCAATTTGCTGTAGCCGGAGCATTCCGGCGCAAACTTGTCAGGACCTTGATCATGAATTCCCCAGGGGTGGCAAAGGTCGATTGCATTGTCGTCGGCGGTGGACCCGCCGGCCTAACGGCAGCGATCTATCTTGCTCGTTATCACCTATCCGTTGTCGTGTTCGACGATGAGAGCAGCCGAGCCGCGACCATTCCTATATCTCATAATCATGCGGGGTTTCCCGACGGTGTCAGCGGTGTTGATCTCTTGATGAGGATGAGGTCGCAGGCGGAAAATTATGGTGCGAAAATCGAGCGTAAGAAGGTCACGGGGCTTCGGATTTGCGACGGAGTTTTTAATGTGGTCTTCAATAGTGGAAGCCTGCGCGCAAGGTCCGTCCTTCTTGCGACCGGTGTCGCAAATCACAGGCCTGCAATGCCGGACGCCTCCCACGATGAAGCTGTTGCCCACGGACTGCTGCGGTATTGCCCGGTTTGCGACGGGTTCGAGATCACTGACAAAAGAGTGGGGGTTATCGGTGCGGGCACGAATGCTTTTCGCGAAGCTGTCTTTCTCCGGAGCTACACTAGCGATCTGACATTAGTCTCTGTCGCGGGGAAGCATGGTCTCTCGGATGAAGAGGCGGCACGGTTGAATGAGCATGGGATTGCGGTCGAACCCGGGCCGATCACCTCGATCGAAGTTGGAGCGGAGCAGATAACAATCACGACGCCGTTACGTTCTTTGCACTTCTCAGCTGTCTATCCGGCACTCGGATCCGATGTTCGTTCCGGACTCGTTTCTGCCATTGGCGCTGCGTTGACACCGGAGGGATGCGTCGTTGTCGACACCCACCAGAGAACGACGATACCGGGCCTTTACGCTGCAGGCGACGTGGTGATTGGTCTGGATCAGATCAGCCACGCCATGGGGCAAGCGGGCGTTGCAGCGACAACAATCCGAAACGACCTCTGCGAGATTACGACCCTAGTCCGTCCATAGTATGGAACATTCCTGGACGACCTTGGTTTCTCTTGCGAGGTCGTGACGTGTCAATCGGACATGACGGAGATGGCGAACGCAGCGATTTTTCCGATTTCTCGTTGCGGGCAACGAAGCGCCAGGCGAGCGCCCAACCCGTCCGTCACGGCCTTGATTTCATCATGCCGTCGAAGAACTTATCCCGGTCCAATGGCGGGCACCGCTATCGGTGTGCATTGGGAGTTTGCCCGCATATTTGCAGAGGACTTGACGTGGTGGAGCGCACTGCGCAGGAGATGGAAAGCAGACGAGCACAACGCGCCGAACGTCGGCAAAAACAGCGTGATGCCAATGTTGCTCGCGCTCTCGCGATGCACGAGGTCCGCATGTCCACCAAGAAGCGCGCCACGATCGCGGCGACGTCTGATGAAGTAATTGGCGGAGTTCATGTGGGCTGCTCCGGTTGGTATTACTGGCACTGGAAAGGCGCGTTCTATCCCGCAGATGTTCCCTCGAGCCAAATGTTCGCGATCTATCAGGGTCATTTCGAGACAGTCGAACTCAATGCCCCGTTCTACTCGTGGCCGACGATCGCCGCCGTCAGAACATGGATTCGGCAGGCGGAACCAGGTTTTGTTTATACGATCAAGGTCTGCGAGCTGGTGACTCATATCCGGCGGTTTGAGGAGACAAAGTCCCTCATCGAGGATTTTTACTACATTGCCGACCTTCTCGGCCCGCAGATGGGTTGCTTCTTGTTTCAACTGCCGCCAAGCGCGCACTACAGCCCCGAAATGTTGCATTCGATCCTGTCGCAACTCGACGCCCGCCGCAGAAACGTTGTCGAATTTCGGCACAAGAGTTGGTGGAATGAGGAGGTGTTCCTCGCATTCAAAGCCGCCGGGGTGATTTTCTGCTCATGCAGTGCGCCGCGCTTGCCTGATGAACTCGTAAAGACGTCGGAAGACATTTACATCCGCTTCCATGGTACCGAAAAATGGTACCGCCAAAACTATAGCGACGCAGAATTGCGTGTATGGGCGGAGCGCATCCGGTGTTGCGGCGCCCAAACCGTATGGGCGTATTTCAACAATGATCGGGACGGTTATGCGATCGAAAATGCTCGGCGATTGACGGAACTGCTGAAGTCTCCTTCGCAGCAATCGGCAATCTCATGAGAAACAACGCCTCCCCCCGGCGGATCGTTGTCATTAGCGATTTTCAGGATGGCGAACGCGGTGAACAGGGAAATCCGGGGGTGGACGCCTTCCGGGCGAGATGGTCTTCCCTCACACCAGATGCTTTCGCTCCGACAACTGACCAGCGCAATGACCTATGCGTCAACGGAGGCTACCTGGAGCGTCTTCCTCTTGCCTGCATAAAGGCGGGCATTGTCGATCGCGGTGAAATCTGGACACATTGGCGTGGCGATTGTCCGCCCGCTGCAGATATGAAAAATGCTCCGTTTCTGATCAGACGAGCATTCGTGATGAATGGTCCTGAGGCTCCGTTTGGTTCCAACGATATGTTGGCGCATATCCTGACCTTTGGGCCACCTGACATTCTGTGCGTATGGGGGCTTGGGGTAGCGGAAGACATCCTCCTCGCCTGCAAGTCCAGCTACAAAATTTACAATTCCATCGATGCACCGTCCCTGCGTGTGCCGCCCGAGGTCAGCCGTCATTTCGATCTCGTGCTGACCGGCGCCGAGTGGCAGTCGCAGGAGGTTTGCGGCCGACATCCCCGTATGGAAACCGCCGTTCTCCCCATCGGGCCGGAGTTCGCCTCGGAAAGCACGTTCCATCCGATCGATGGCTCCAAAGACTATGACGTCATCTATGTCGCGGCGGCTCAGGGCTACAAGCGGCACGATATTCTTTTCGACGCGATGTCAAAGCTCCCGCGATCGATCCGCGCCTTGTGTGTTTTCGGCTATGGGGAAATGAGCGAGACGTTGCGGGAGCAGGCTGTCGACCTAAATATCAATGTCGACTTCGTCGGGCCGCCCGGCGTTCCTTTTGCCGATGTCAACCGATTGATGAACCGTGCAAAGATCGGCGTCGTCTGCGGCGTTGAGGATGGCGCGCCGGCAATCCTCACCGAATATATGATGGCCGGTTTGCCGGTGCTTGCGAATAGCGCGCTTCGCTGCGGACTTCAGTATATCACGCCGCAGACTGGCCGTGAGGTGCCCGCGGAACATTTTCATCAAGGCATCCTTGAGATGCTTGATACGACCTCCAGTTTCTCCCCACGGCAGACGGTTCTCGACAACTGGACGTGGCCGCACTCCATCCGGAAATTACAGATGTATATCAATTGTTTCGAATATTAGAACGGTTTCACTTTTTGCGGAACATTGCCACCACAAGGAGGTTTGCATGCGACTCTCAAGCGCGGATCTACGATGAATTTTCCCACTTCAATTATCCCGGCCCCACACGCAGCGATAAACCGCGATGCGCCGTTGATTTGCTTTTCCCATCTCAGATGGGATTTCGTTCTCCAGCGGCCGCAGCACCTGATGGCACGCTTCGCGAAAGAGTGGCCCGTTTTCTACTTCGAAGAATTCATCCCGACGGATCACCATCTTGCTTACCTGGAAATCCATCCGTTCGAGGGGACGACCGTCAAGTCGGTACGTCCCCGCATTCCGCAAGGATGGAGTGCAGAGCGGCGCGAGCAGGCACTCGGAAAACTGCTCGATGAGCTTCTCGGGCTTTGCGGCGCACAGCGCCCGATCCTGTGGTTCTACACACCGATGATGTATGGCTTCGCGCGCCATGTCGCCGCCGCCGCCGTTGTTTATGACTGCATGGACGAACTGGCCAACTTCAAGTTCGCCCCACCCGAGATCAAGAAGATGGAAGCGGCGCTCATTGCGCGGGCCGATGTGGCTTTTACGGGCGGATACAGCCTCTACGAAGCCAAGCGCCACCAGCATGGCAACATGCATCCGTTTCCCTCGAGCGTTGATGCAAACCATTTCCGATCGGCGCGACTGTCGACGGCCGAGCCCTCCGATCAACGCCCGATCCCAAGCCCCAGGCTCGGCTATTACGGCGTCATCGACGAGCGCCTCGATCTTGCGCTGATCGGTGCCGTGGCCCAGGCGAGGCCTGACCTGTCCTTCGTCTTCATCGGTCCGCTGGCCAAGATCACGGCTGACGACCTTCCGCGGGCGGCGAACATTCACTATCTCGGTCAGAAGCCATACAGAGAGCTTCCGCTCTATCTCGCGGGATGGGAGGTGGCATTGATGCCGTTCGCCCTGAACGAGGCAACGAAGTTCATCAGTCCCACCAAGACGCCGGAATATCTGGCGTCCGGCCGTCCCGTCGTAAGCACGCCGATCAAGGATGTCGTCCGCCACTACGGCACAGTCCCCGGTGTTTTCCTTGCCGGAGATGCTCAAAGTTTTGCAAAGGCCTGCGACGACGCACTTGCTCTCAAGCGGCGTGGCACGGGCTGGCTGGCACCGATCGATGCCATCCTCGCACGTTCTTCCTGGGATGAAACGTTTCTCGCCATGCGATCGCTGCTGGAAAAGGCAATCGTCCGGGCGGAAGCGCCGGAGCAGCCGCGTACGAGCAGTCGCCAGCATCTGGCGGATGCCGTGGCTATCGCCGCGCAATGAACAAAAACCGTTTGCGCGTTGTGCTTGCTACAGACAGCCTAAATCCATCAGGCATGGGCGAGCACATGCTGACCCTCGCTCAAGCGTTCCAAGGCGAGTTCGATGTTGTGCTCGCCGCGCTGGACGCATCCGGACTGATTGCGCGTGCCGCGCGACGGGGCCTGGCTGTCAAGGCCATGGACGATATGCCATCCTTCGAGCGCTGGCTCCGGTCGTCCGATGTGTCATTGCTTCATGTTCATGCGGGAATCGGCTGGGAAGGACACACGATTGCACACGCGGGTGTTGCCTGCGCAATCCCCGTCATTCGTACCGAACACCTACCCTATTTGTTGACCGATAGAGATCAGAAGGACCAGTTTCAGCGGTACTGCGCCAACCTGGCGCATCACATCGTGGTCTCGCAGGCGTCCCGGACGAGCTTTGAGGCCAATAACGTGGCTCCCGACAAGCTGACGGTCGTGACCAACGGCATTACTGCGCTGGATCTAGAGCCAGACAGCGAACGTGTTCGGTCTGAACTCGAGCTGGGAAGTGAAACGATCCTACTTACCGTAGCGCGTTTCACGGCGCAGAAAGACCATGCCTCCCTGATCAGAGCGATGCCGGCAATTCTTGCCGCTGATCCTTCGGTTGTCCTGCTCCTGGCGGGTGAGGGCGAGGAAAGTGAGAATGTCGAGGCGCTGGTCGGAGAGATGGCGCTTAGCGGTCATGTCCGGCTGCTTGGACAGCGCTCGGATATCGCAAGCCTGATGTCGGTGGCAGCACTTTTCGTCCTCCCATCACGCTTCGAAGGTTTGCCGCTCGCAGTGCTCGAAGCCATGTCTGTGGGGCGCGCAGTGGTCGCGACCAACATCGGCGGCACGGTGGAAGCGCTCGGAACGGATCATCCATTCCTCGCGGAACCGGCAGATCCAGCATCTATTGCGCAGGTCGTCATCGACGCGCTCGGCGACCCTGTACGCGTGGCCGCGGTCGGCGCAGCCGGAAGGCTGCGTTTTCAGCACGGCTTTTCAGCGCAGCGCATGGCTGCGGAGACGCAGGCTGTTTATCGGCGTTTTCTGTCCGAACGGACGGTCGCCCGACGAGGAGAGACCATGAACAGGACCCGCATCGGCTTTTTCGGCGTCGGGGGTATTGCCCACCGTCACCTCGATATTCTGGCCGGCTTCGAAGACGTCTCGCTCGTTGCATTCGCGGATCCGGATTTCGAGCGCGCCTTGCAAGCCGCGGCACGCTTTGGCGCGACAGCTTTTCAAAGCCATGAGGCGATGCTGGAGGCGGAGATGTTGGATGCGGTGTATATCTGCATCCCGCCCTTTGCGCATGGCGCGGCCGAACGCGCTTTAATCGAACAACGTATCCCGTTCTTCGTCGAGAAGCCCATTACGCTCGATATCGGCCTTGCGGAAGAGCTGAGTGCCGCAATCGAGGCGGCGAAGCTGATCACCGCGGTCGGCTATCACTGGCGCTATCTCGATACGGTGGAGGAGGCGCGCGGGCTTCTCGCCGACAACCCGGCTCAACTTCTATCCGGCTATTGGCTCGATCAGACGCCTCCTCCACCATGGTGGTGGAAGAACGAAGGATCCGGCGGGCAGATGGTCGAGCAGACCACCCATATCATCGATCTTGCCCGCTATCTCGTTGGCGAAGTGACGGACGTCTACGGCCGCGTTGGATTTAAGGAGCGTCCCGATTTTCCGGGTCTCGACGTGCCCGCCGTCACGACGGCGAGCCTCACATTCCAGTCCGGCGTCATCGCCAATATCGCATCGACCTGCCTGCTTGGCTGGAACCACAAGGTCGGATTGAATATCTTTGCCGACCGGTTGGCAATCGAACTCACCGACCATGACATCATGGTCGATGTCGGCGCCGGACGGCCGATCCGCCGGGCCGAAGGCGACCCGGTCTGGCGGGAAGACCGCGATTTCGTCGATGCCGTGCGGGGCGGGGAAAATCATATCCGTTGCGACTACGGCGATGCACTGGCCACCCACCGCCTTGCGCTGGGGATTGTCTCGTCGGCGCGCAGCGGTGAGCCGCTCAGTTTCCTTCAGCCCGTCCTGAGCCGCAATGCCGAAGCCCCGCTCGCGAACCAGCCACGCGCCGAGATGCCGGACGGGCTTCCGCCGGGTCATCGCGCCATCCGTTCCCTCGGCATCGAAAGCCCCGGCAAGGCATTCTTCCTCCGCTACGAGGAAGGTCCTCCGTCTGATGGCCAGGTACGACTGGAAACGCTCTATACCGGCTTTTCTGCCGGAACCGAGTTGACGTTCATGAAGAACACCAACCCATACTTCCACTCCCGCTTCGATGGTGGGCGCGGCGTGTTCGTCGAAAATGAGCCGGACCTTCGGTATCCGGTGCCGTTTCTTGGTTATATGGAGGTTGCGCGGGTTTCGGACTCGCGCGCTGGCGGTTTTTCGAACGGCGACATCCTCGCTACGACCTATGCCCATAAGACTGGACATACAGCCGATCCATTCCACGACCTTCTTGTCCCGTTGCCTGCCGACGTCGATCCGATGCTGGGCGTCTTCGTTGCGCAGATGGGCCCGATCGCCGCAAACGGTATCCTGCATGCTGATGCGGACGCGCTCGGCTTCGCCGTCCCGTTTCTGGGCGCCGGCATCATCGGCCGCCAGGTCATCGTGCTCGGTGCGGGAACGGTCGGGCTGATGACCGCGCTCTTTGCTCAGAAGCTCGGGGCGTCGGACGTCATCGTTGCCGATCCCTCGGTCTTTCGACGTAATAGGGCGCAGGCCATGGGCCTTGCGGCAATGGGGGAGGATGACGCATGGCAGCACGCGAAAGCGCTTTGGCATAACGGGGTAAGCGATCGGGGGGCCGACATCGTGTTCCAAACTCGCGCCTATGCGCAAAGCCTACATGTGGCGTTGAGGGCGCTTCGTCCTCAGGGCACGGTGATTGATCTCGCCTTCTACCAACGCGGCGCGGATGCGCTGCGCCTGGGCGAGGAATTCCACCACAACGGCCTCAACATCCGTTGCGCGCAGATCAACCGCGTACCGCGCGGGCTGGCGCCGTCCTGGAACAGGCGCCGACTGGCCGAGGAGACGATCCAGCTTCTCAGAAGCCGAGGGACCAGCATTCGCGAGCATATGATCACGCATGTCGTGGCATTCGATGAAGGGCCGGCGTTCCTGGCCGACCTGGTTGAAAACCGTCCGGACTTCCTGCAGATCGTCTTCAAGGTCGAACAATGAGCTTGGTCCAACAGCCCATCCGTATCCTGTTCGTTTTCGGCTGGCTGGTCGTCGGCGGTGAAGAGACGGAGGTTCGACTGCTGGCTCGCAACCTAGACCGTCGTCGCTATCGAATCGATGTGGTAGCCTGTTTCCGCAAGCCCAACATGCCCGACCAGACCCATGAGCAGCTGACAAAACTCGGCGTTGATGTCGACACGACCCCCTACCAGCTCTCGTTCGAGGACACGGTTTCCTACTTGGCAATCAAGATCGCTGGATATGACGTGGTGGTCTCGTGCCAGAATGTCGCCGATATCTATCCGGCCCTGGAGCGCATGCATCTTCGTCCACCTCTTATCGAGCATGGCGGGCTTGTCTCGGAAGCGCTGGCGGGCCCGAAGCACTTCACCAGCCGCTACGTCGGTGTCTGCCGGTCCATCCGCGACGCCGCTGCATCCATCATGTCGGGACGCGAAACTTATGCGGTCGAAATCCCCTCGATGGTCGATCTTTCGGAGTTCGATCAGAGCCAGCGCACTCCGATGCGCGCGTCATTGGGCGTGGGGGATGACGGTGTGCTCATCGGTTGGGTCGGAAGGCTCGATCCGAAGAAGAATGTCGAGGACTTCATCGACGCGGCGGCACTGGTCTATGCGAAGAACAAATCGGCGCGCTTTGTCATCGTCGGCGGACCGGATGCATTCATGCCGGACTATGCGGTCCACTTGCAGCTTCTTGCCGCAACACACGGCCTGGCCGGCGTGCTGACCTTTCTTGGCGATCGTACGGACGTTCCCGCGCTCCTGTCTGCCTTCGATATTTTCATCTGGCTCTCGCGGGGAGAGGGCATGCCGCATGTGATCGCGGAGGCGGGTGCGGCCGGGCTTCCCGTTATCGCGACGCCCGACAACGGAGCGCTCCAACAGATCGACGATGGTGTGTCCGGCCTCTTCGTACCGTATAACGACCCGGTTGCCGTCGCCGCCGCGATGACGCAACTCATCGCGTCGACGGAACTGCGTCAAAGTCTCGGCCAGGCCCTGCGCCAGAAGGTAGACGCATATTACAGCGAATCCGCCGTCGTGCCTCAGTGGGAGGGCCTCATTCAGGAGGTCGTTGACTCACGGCCGAAAGCCGGGCCGACGGGTTTGTTCCAATCTTTCCTGCAAGGCGGCTTCGAATGCTCCACGCATCGTCTGCGCCCAGGCGAAGGTCAAACGGTTGGCAAACGCCTCGATGTCATCGCTGCGACCGGGCATGATGCCTTTGCCGCTATCGACTATGCTCAGCTCGCCCGTCACGCGATCCGCACTGTGCGCGACGGGCTACGCTGGCATTTGATCGAAATAACACCTGGAAGCTATGACTGGTCGAGCTTTCTGCCGATGCTCCGTGCCGCAAGGGCGACCGGAACGGAAGTAATTTGGGATTTGCTGCACTACGGTTGGCCTGATGACATCGACATCTGGAAACCGGATTTTATCTCGCGTTTCGCACGGTTTGCCTCTGCTGCGGCAAAAGTGGTGCGTGCGGAAAGCGGCACCGTTCCGTTCTACTCGCCCGTCAACGAAATCTCGTTTTTCGCATGGGGCGGTGGAGACGCCGCGTATCTCAATCCGTTCGCAAATGGACGAGGTTTCGAACTGAAAATACAGTTGGCGCGGGCGTCGATCGCGGCGATGGAGGCCATCCGTTCCGTCGAGCCAAGGGCGCGGTTCGTTCACTGCGATCCGGTGATTAACGTCGTCAACGATCCGTCCCGTCCATGGGAACGTGGTGTTGCAGAAGGCCACCGGCTGTCGCAGTTCCAAGGCTGGGATCTGTTGGCCGGACGAATGTGGCCCCAAATCGGCGGTGCCGAAACGTACCTCGATATTGTCGGCGTCAATTACTATCACAACAACCAATGGATCCACGGCGGCCCACCCATCGATACCGATCATCCGCTTTATAAGCCGCTTCACACGATCCTCGCCGAAACCTATGCACGATATGGAAAGCCCATCTTCATTGCGGAGACAGGGATTGAGGGGGACCGGCGCGAAAGCTGGATCAAGTACGTTTACTCGGAGGTGCTGGCGGCTATGGACGCAGGTGTTCCCGTGGAAGCGATATGTCTCTATCCGATCGTGGATCATCTTGGTTGGGATAATGATCGTGCATGCGAGAACGGCCTACTTTCGCGAGTGCCTTCCATTGACGGGCGCATGGTTCACTCGGCTTTCGCGAGCACACTTAACGATATAGGGCTAGATCGCATTTAAAGGCCGGCGGCGCTGTAGCCGATATCGGTGGCGAGCCATCACTCATTTCCTCACAAGGGGGACTGTAATCGATGGCAAAGTGCTTGCGACGCCTGGTCGGTACTTGGTGGAAGTACGCCGCGTCGACGATATCATTTCCGATCCGGCGCATCAGCACTTTGGATTTACCCATCCAGCACTCGACGGGACCGAACTGCCGGCGTGAGCAGGAAGCGCTGAAACCCGGCGTTCGTTAGTCAACATTGAACTAACTCGAAATGACCCGGCGGAGAGGGCTCGCCGGCTTCATGCGAATAGGGACATATGCGAGCGCAATTCTAACAAGCGCGACCACCGCAATACAAAACGAGAACCTGCATCAAGTGAATTGCCTGGCCTTGTCCCACGGGCGCCGAAGCCTATCTGACCAGCAGGGTTATAGAGTGGGGAGAACGCTTGACACAGTGGTTGCAAACGATCGGGTCGAACTTCGACTTTCTGCCACATCTTGGCTCGCTTCTCTTCGCCTATGTGCTTGCTTTACCGATCGGTTGGGACCGAGAAAAGCATGAGAGAAGTGCTGGCCTCAGGACCTTCCCTCTGGTGGCCATCGCAAGTTGTGGCTTCATTCAGGCCGCCGAACCCCTTACCATCGGCAATGCTGAAGCCACGGCCAGGATCGTCGAAGGGTTGATTACTGGAATGGGCTTTATTGGAGGTGGGGCTATACTCGTCGTAAAGGCAAGCGTCCGCGGTACCGCGACTGCGGCGAGCCTGTGGGCGACAGGCGCAATCGGGACTGCCGTCGGTTTGGGATCTTTCGACACGGCAATCGTGCTCTCTCTCGTCACATTTCTGACGCTTCGCGCAATGTCAAACTTTAAAGTAGAGGATGTTGGCGACGGCGAGGACAGAAAGTAATTATATTCTGACAATTTCCAGGTAAAATGCCAATATTTATATGTATGAGTTGTATTCGTCGGTTTCATTCCGTCAGTAATTTCCGCGAGTTGTTCCTCGGAATGCCTCTAAGACATTTAAACTCGGGGCAAACCGCTCAAGTTTCAGACAGGATATGCGCAGACACTAACTGGCTCCTTTAATTTGAGCGCCTAGTATAATGAGGGGCGAGTGAAGTATGCAAGTTGGACGCACCGCTGCCGAACGAGAGCCGTGGAGTTGAGCATGTAGATGACCGCCGTGTCAGCAGGCGGATGCGGTGCCCAACCCTGTGCCTTTGGTCGTCAAAATGATGACATGGAGGAATTGTACGGCGATCCGCTTCAGGTTTGGCGGCCTTGGCTCTCTCGGGTCGAGGGACATGGTGTCGAGAGCGGTCATCATGTTGCCGAGGAAGCACCAGCCGAATTGGCCAACTCTTTGGTACACTTTAAGAGAATGTTTTCGGCTTGCCGTTCGTGAAGGTGACCTGCTCGGAGCGATAGCCGATCCAGATCGTCATGGGACTTCCGATCGCCTTTGGCAATCGTCATCGTGATCCCAGTTGATCCAGAAGGGCTCGCCGAGGGGCTTCGGCCGTGATCGCGCCACAAAAACAACCCCCTAGTTCAATCCGCGACATCACGCCGCCTGCGAGAAATAGAACAGACGCGGCCGAAGTGCGAAGCCGCACCGGAGCTATCATTCGCTTTTCGCATCCGGGTGATCGGTGCGTCTGCCGGGGATAGAGCTGACCGTCGCCGACACAGTGTCACTGGCTGGAAAAGTCGATTTCAGACCTTCATCGAGTTGCTCCTCGAGCGCGCCGGTATCATGGGCCGTACGCGCGCTCAGGAGCGAAATCACCGCCGGCGAAACCGGCTCGCCGTGCGTGCCATCAAGAGTGCCCTGTTGTGAGACTTGCGCGTGTTCAATGTCTGGCTCCTCGGTACTGCGGGACGTTTCACTGATATGTGCTTCATCAGATGCGTCAGTGTCGAACGTTGCGATCTGGACCATGATCGCCTTTGCCTTCTCCTCGGCATTGAGAGGGGTAAGCATGCCGTCCTCGTCCTTTTTCAACTGAACCCACACAACGTCGCCCCCTTCGCCGAAGAATTCGACGGTAACAAAGGCTTTTTCCTCGCGAACATGCTTGCTGATGACTTCCATGATACTTGCTCCCGGATTGGTGAAAAGCCGCCGGGTGCGTCCCGGCGGCTTCGTCCATTTTAGATTGCACGACGGTCGGAAACGCCGACAAGGAGGGCGCGCTTGGTACCGTAGACACCACCGAACCATGCGGCGACCGCGCCGAGAACCAGGGCTAGGAAGCCGAGGATGGCACCCGCGGAGACCGCCGCCGTCGCAGCCTGTGCAGCATCGATTGTCTTCTGCTTGGCAGCTGCCATGTTGTCACGATAGGTCTTTTCGTACTGATCAACCTGGCTTCGGGCCTGGTCTAGCGGAATGCCCTGCGCTTTCGAGATAGCGTCGGCAGCTCGATTACGGGCGTCATCGGCGCTGGCTTCGCCGCCCATCACCACGGCCTGCATCGCAGATACAGCGGCATTTTGCAGGGCCTGCGGATCGTTGCCGGTTGTCGAGCGGATCTGCGCTTCGATACCGCCCATCGGATTGGTCGAATTTGCAAGTGCCGGCGCCGCTGCGGTCACGGCGGTTGAAGCGGTTGCGCCAACCCCACTGACGATGCTGGAAAGACCGCTGAATGCGCCCCCGACCAGCGCACCCACCGATGTGGTCAGAAGATAGAGGACGACCAGTGTCGTTACTGCCCACGACGTCACGCCGTGATAGCCGCCAGTTGAATTACTCGGGCGACCGGAGAGACGGCTTGCCACATAGCCCCCGACGAAGGACGCGATGATGCCGGCAACAACGAACCAGATACCGCCCGCGATCGAAAAGGTGCTTGCTTCCGGATTGTCATAGGTTGCCGGATCAAGAACTGCGGCGCCGATGCCGACGCCAAGAAGGTTGAGTAAAAACTGCGTGCTGAGGGCGATCGCGACGCCGGCGAAAACGGCTCCCCACGAAACCTTGTTGAGAGCAACTGAGGGTGCGATGCCATAGAGGGTCTCGCCTGGGAGGTTGGTTGAAATCGGTGTGGTCATTGGGTGGATCCTTCAAAGTTCAGAAGTTCGTGATTGCAGACATGCAAGCGCAGCGGCGCTGCCTCGTATCTTCAACCTCACGTTACCGGCGGCGAGGCTTTGCCGAGCTTTACGGACGGCTCTCGCCCCCAGACACGCAGCTTGCCGAGCTCTGACAAGAATCCCGAAAGCCCGCTTTCACCGGGAAGGGCGAGTACGCCTTCATCCAGTGCGTCATCGATCCCGGCCTTTTCAAGCAATGGCATTGCCGACGCGTCGTAGCCGATAAACTTGCAGTGCTGAAATGCATCGGCGACGAAGTCGCGGGCCGTCGCTTCCTTCACGAGGTCCTCGACACCCTCGGCGGAGGTCAGGAGTGCTACGGCGTCGAACAGGACCGAGGGACCCCCGTCGATCATGTGATGCGCCTCGACCCACGATCCGTCGGATGCCGTAACGCCGCCAACCTTGGGCGCAATCAACTCGCAGACCGCCTTTTGCGTGGTAACGGCGGCCAAAAGTCCGTTCAGCAGCTCGGCATCGACACCATCGGTGACAAGAATACCGAGCTTGCGACCCTCGAAACGCTTAGGCCCGTTCTCGACGATGCTGAGGGCCGGAGATGGCTCGAGATCCTGACGCGTCTCGACCGCTGCCTCAGCAGGTTTCGGCATGGACTGGAGGCCGAGTTTCTGCGCGACGGTCGCTGCCAGCGTCTCGTCGATATTGAGGAGATGCGACACCATGCGTTCGCGGATAGCAGGCGTTTCCACCTTGCTCAGCTCGAAGGTGAGGGCGGCCGCGATGTGGCGCTGTTCGGGTGGCGTCTGACTGATGTAGAATTGTCGGGCCTGGCTATAGTGATCGGCAAAGCTTTCCGGGCGTAACCGGGCCTTGGTGCCCTGCTCTTCGGCGGGGAAGTGACGGTAGCCGCGCATCGGTGACTCGCGTGGACCTTCATCGAAGGAATTGGGCTGGTAGTTCACCCGGCCGACGGGATTGCGCATCGCCATATGGCCATCCTGCTGGAAATGCGCGAAAGGACACTTCGGCGCGTTGATCGGAAGGTGCGTAAAGTTGGGGCTGCCAAGGCGTTTCAGCTGGGTGTCGAGATAGGAAAAGTTGCGTCCCTGCAGCAGCGGGTCGTTGCTGAAGTCGATCCCTGGCGGGACATTCTGGGTCATGAAGGCAACCTGCTCGGTCTCGGCGAAGAAGTTGTCGGGCATGCGATCGAGTACCAGTCGGCCGACCGGCTGGGGCTTGAGTATTTCCTCGGGGATGAGCTTGGTTGGGTCGAGCACGTCGAAATCGAAACTGTCGGCGAAATCCTGGTCGAAGAGCTGCACCTGCAATTCCCATTCCGGGAAATTGCCCGACTGGATCGACTGCCAGAGATCGCGGCGGTGGTAGTCGGGGTCAGCACCGTTGATCTTCACGGCCTCGTTCCAGGCGACCGATTGGAGGCCGAGCTTTGGCTTCCAGTGGAACTTCACGAAGGTCGACTCATCCTTGGCATTGACGAGGCGGAACGTATGCACTCCGAACCCCTCCATGAAGCGGAAGGAGCGCGGGATGGCGCGGTCCGACATCACCCACATGATCATGTGCATGCTCTCCGGCGTCAGGCTGATGAAGTCCCAGAACGTGTCATGGGCGGACTGGGCCTGCGGAAAGGCGCGGTCAGGCTCGGGCTTCACGGCATGAATAATGTCGGGGAACTTGATGGCGTCCTGGATGAAGAAGACGGGAATGTTGTTGCCGACGAGATCCCAATTGCCTTCGTTAGTATAGATCTTCACGGCAAAGCCGCGCACGTCGCGGGCAAGGTCGAATGACCCCTTGCTGCCGGCGACGGTCGAGAAACGCACGAAGGCGGGTGTCTTCTCGCCGGCGCGCTGGAAGAGGTCGGCCTTGGTGTAGGCCGCAAGGGACTCGTAGGTCTCGAAATAGCCGTGTGCGCCATAGCCGCGGGCATGGACGACCCGTTCGGGGATCCGCTCATGGTCGAAGTGGAAAATCTTTTCGCGGAAATGGAAGTCGTCGACGACGAGCGGCCCGCGCGGGCCGACGCGCAGCGTGTTCTGGTCGTCCGCGACCGGCCCGCCCTGGGCGGTCGTCAGTACCGGTGCTTCGCCTTCGGCGATCTGGTGAAGCTCGCCACCGGGGCCCCGCTTTAGTTTCACATCGTGGATCGTCGCGGTGTCGGTCGCGTCACGCGTTGTGGTTTTCTTGGCCATGATACGGCTCCTGGATGTTGTAGGGTCGAAGGGCGGCGATCGCCGCGAAACAAAAAGGCCGCCCTGGAAGGCGGCCTGATCGGTGCTGCTGGCAGTCTAGCTGGCCTTTTTCATTGAACCCTTGGCATTCGCCGACGATTCGCCAAGCGCGGTGAGCTTCTGGTCGGTCGCAATCTCCTCTTGGAGATTGGCGTCGAGAAGCGGGATCGCATCCTTCAGACCGAGCTGCGCCGCCCAGGCCTTTAGCGTCCCGTAGCGTGCGATCTCGTAGTGCTCGACGGCTTGTGCCGAGGAGATGAGGCCGGCATCGAGGACAGCGGTGCCCTTGTAGTCTTCCATGATCTCCTCGCCTTCGGCGATGATGCCCTGAATGGCTTCGCAGGTCTTGCCGCGGGCCGGCTTGCCGAGCATTTCGAACACCTGTTCGAGGCGCTCGATCTGCCCCTGAGTTTCGTCGCGGTGCTGCAGGAAGCCGGCCTTGCCTTCTTCCGACTGCGCCGCTCGCGCCATTTTCGGCAGAGCTTTCAGGATCTGCTTTTCGGCGAAATAGATGTCCTTGAGCGTGTCAAGGAAGAGGTCGTTCAACGTCTTTTCTGTCGCTGGCATTGTACAATCCGATCACGTTTTAGAGAGGATGCGACTCACCAAACCATCGGAAGAGGACGACGTTCCTTGCGCTGAAAAATAAATTCGTGTGAGGCGTGGTTTCGGAGCGGTTTCTCATTTTATCAATCCGGCTGAACGCAGCGCATTCTCGATGACCGATTGGATGCCGCTTCCTGGCGCCGCCCGCTGCGTTGTCTGCTTGCTCATGGATATAGGTGCGCGCGCTCGCGACGCTCGAAGGAGGCAGCAAGTCCCCCCGTTCGTGCGATCTGCACCGTCGAGGAAACACCGATATCGAGCATGAAGGGTGCGGCGCGGCCATATCCCACGGACGTATCGAGAGGCGTGCCGTGGCCCATCCCGGATATCGTGTAAAGTTCGATGGTATCAAACCCGCGGTCGTCACGCCAGACCGATCGGGAATGACGCTCGAATGTCTTGACCGCGGGGGGCAGGTCCGAAACGGCATGCACGCCGCGCCACTGCTCAACGATTGCTGCCGCGTTCTTTGCAACGACCGTGTTGTCGCTCGTTCCCTGCCAGACGAAAACCGTCGGCCATGCGCCGTCATGTCCAGAGGCGGCGCGCAGGTTGGCCTGTAAGGCGCGCGTATCGGGAAGACCTTGTCCACGCATGCGATCGAAAGCTTCCAGGCCCTTGTCCGCGGCGAATTTGAACGGGGAGAGGCTTCGCGTATCACCGGCCTGCCAGATCGATCGGCACGGCGCGTTCTGAAGGCCCTGACCGATGAGGGCCTTCTCGCGTCAATTACCGATAAGGGGGCCGTGTCGCTGCGGTTCCCGGTACAGGCGCTCGATACTCTTTTCCCTCGTCTCTATCCCGAGGGCGTATGACTACTTCGTGCATTAGAAGACTCTCACTGCCGTGCGAGAATGTTGATCACGAACGGTGAGCCTGCGTCTGAGAGGTAACTCATCATAACGAATATTATCGTGTATTTTGAATACGATGGCCCTGGTCTGTAACTACCATCGCCGGTTTGAACCGGTTCAAGAGCAATCCATTGAGATGGGGCCTGACACCCCTTCATTGGGAAAGACCGTACCAGGCGCCGCGGCCGGCACCGGCATGACTGGTCGTGCTGGTCATAATCTGGAGGAGTTTTTTATGAGAGATGCAAAACGATCTTTCGACCTGTCGAGTAAGGTCGCGGTACCGGCCGCGCCGCGGCGACGGCACTTGCTGCTGCCGGCGCGGATATCGTCGGCATCGGCATTGACGGGCCTGTGAGCGCTAAGCTGGACTATGCGCCAGCGAGCGATGAAGTCGGCAGCGATGGAACTCGGCGAGTATGCCATCACCGTCAACGCGCTCATCCCCAGTCTGATAGACACGGCGTTGACCCGCCCTCCTACGAAGCGAGCATGGCGTCTGGCGGTACCTATTCGATAGCCGCAGGGGACAGCGCCAAAATGCCGAGCTGACGAGCGCGCAGGTGTAGTTTTTGGAACTCTAGAACGGCGAGGCCGACAGCAGCACCGCGACCGGCACGCTGATCACCGATGCGGTTAGCGCTATCATCGATACCGCCTTAATCAATTGCGCCCGCCGCGCACGGCCCGCATCCCATTCATACGCCATACTCGTGTCCTCCGGGCAGGTAATGAAGCATTCGCGCCGTCAAGAGTCCAGCCCGCTCTTGCGGCTCCGTAGGAGAGGAAAATCCCCACAATCAGGACCAGCGTTGCCGACGACGAAACCTCCCGGCAGGAGCGGCGTTGTCCGGTCTATGGCAACTCATTCCAAGGGGACGATGGTGAACCAAGGCACGACAACGACGGACGGTGAGCTGCACAGCATCGTCGATGAGAAGTTGACCGCTTTCATGCGCGAAATGCAGGACGCTGGTTGGGGTGCTGAGGACGTCGCCGTCGCGCTTGACGTCATCTTGAGGGAAAGGTGGATCGACCGGGCCCTGGCGCATCGAGCCGCCCGCGCAGAGCTCCC
Source organism: Shinella sp. CPCC 101442 (assembly GCF_024704725.1). Lineage (GTDB taxonomy): Bacteria > Pseudomonadota > Alphaproteobacteria > Rhizobiales > Rhizobiaceae > Shinella. The sequence goes on from NZ_JALIQS010000015.1 coordinate 55,877, forward strand.
GAAGGACTTTGTCTCCGATGGAAACGAAGGCTGACCCATCTCGGCGCATTCGAAAGGAATGATCATGGCAACAAGGTTTCAGGTTATCTCGCTGAGCTCGGTGGACCCCTTCGGAGAGGACAGGCGTGACGAGCCGAAACTACTCTATCCGGACGCAGTGAAAACCGCGCAAGCGTTGAAGGCTCAGGGAAAGGCGTTTCGCGTCTTTACAGATGGGGTTTCAACCGACGACCAGTGGCGCGCATTCCGCGAACTCGGCGGGGTGGAATAGCCGATGCTCGATCACTTGCGATATCAGGCATGCCCGTACCAGGTATAGGTTCCATCGTCCTGAAACGGTGTGCGTGTATGCCTGCGCTGGAACCGGCCCTCCGCGATCGAGGAAGCCTTGCCCAGGAGATCGCGCAGCCGACGAGTATCTTCGTCGACCTGGCGAAGAACCTCCTCGAGTAGGTTCGCTGCCGTTGTGTGTGTTGGATCCACGTTCGCCACACAGGCCGGTGCCACGGAGATGCGCGTTCCGACGCGGTCCTGAAACTGGGCGAGCACATGACCGGCAGACGATAGCGCCTCTCGCACGTCGCCGCGGGGCTCCGTGGCGATCACCAGCCTGAAAGCGTTGATGAGCGAAGGTTTGCTTGCCGGCAGGCAACGCGCGTCGAGAATGTCGTTTCTCGGCCGCTCCAGCCGCACGAAGGTCAGAAAGGTTTCGACGAGGTCGTGCGCCTTGGCGAGGATTTCGGTGTCCGACCATTCAGTCTTGGGATCGGATGGGTTTCCAAATGCTCTGGCCACGCACTGTTCTCCGGTTTCGAACAGGTAATGTCGCTCGACAGCAAAAAGTTTCGAGCAGCATCTCGATGCAGATCTGGTCGACCGGGATCGGGCATCCGACTTGTTTTGCTCAAAATGAGCGTTAGCCTCTCGGAGACACAAACGCGGCGCCAGCGGGTGCAGCGCATTTGAGATGACAGGTGAAAAGCATCGCGGATTTCATCGTCGAGCTAGCCTCGGCGGCACAGGACCTAGCTACCCTTTCCGAGGGCGAGAAGCTCCGCCTGCTCGGCCGCGCCTATGTCACGATACGGGATGGCTGGCGGGTGCTGGGAGAACCTGCGAGTCTTGAGGGATCCGCCGAGGCCATGGACCTCACTCAGGCGGGCGGAATGCCGGTGCACCTCTACGACGACGAGATGAAGGCGATCCCTCTCGAAGCGGCCAAGGTTATTTGGGAGATCGAAACCGCGATCACAGCAAAAGGCGGCATAGAGCCGCCAACCGCGTCAGCGACGAAGGATCGGTGATGCTCGGCTATTAGATCGTCCGGACGTCTTCCGCCTTCGACTTACCTGTTTTACGATCCTGGCCAATTTCGTAACTGACTTTTGCGCCATCGCGCAGCGGGCCGCCCGACAGTACGGCCGAAACGTGGACGAAGACATCCTGCCCGCCATTGTCCGGCGTAATGAAGCCAAAACCCTTGTCCTGATTGAAAAACTTGACCTTGCCGATTGCCATGCAATCCTCGAAAATTGAACGGCGGGAGCGCCGCGCCGACCATATTCGTCGCCGATCGTGATGGTAACCAAGCTGCTGATGCGCGCGCGGAACAACGATCGCGCAGGTGTGTTTCCATGTCGGCGCCGGCAAAACCATTCTCGGGTTGCCGCAAGCATTGACGTCGCGGGAGACAAACGCAATGACCGATATACGAACGAAGGGCTTCGACAGCCCGGCCCAGCTGCGCGAGCATCTCGCCGAGCTCGAAGAAGAAAGCCCTGCCGAGGATCCGATCGTTGGGAACGAACATCCATCAGCGCACCAGCAGATTGAGGCTCTTCGGCGAGAAGTGGCCGATCTGCGCGCTCGACTGACCACCATCCGAAAGCAGACCGACGGCATGGATGCGCGGCCGTCGCGAGAGGATCTCCATCCTTGGCTCAGGGTTCTCGCCACGGCCGCCACGACCTATCTCCTCGGCCGGCTCGTGCAGCGTCTCCGTCTTGGCGCGCCTGGCGCAGCCGCCGTGCCGATGATCGCCTCGCAGATCGACCGCAGGATCTGGTGAGGTCGGTCATGGCGGCTGACAAGCTCTCGACCTACAAAAAGAAGCGCGATTTCAAGCAGTCGCAGGAGCCGAGTGGCTCGACGGCCGTCGAATCCTCAAACCGGCTACGCTTTGTCATCCAGAAGCACGACGCCACACGCCTGCACTACGATCTTCGCCTCGAGCTCGATGGCGTGTTCAAATCCTGGGCGGTGACCAAGGGACCGTCGCTCGATCCCCATGACAAACGGCTGGCTGTCGAGGTCGAGGATCATCCGCTCGACTATGGTGACTTCGAAGGCACGATCCCGAAGGGCCAATATGGCGGCGGCGCGGTCATGCTATGGGACCGAGGTTATTGGGAGCCGGAAGGCAACAAATCGCCGGAGGAAGCCCTGAAGAAGGGCGATTTCAAATTCACGCTGCATGGCAAGCGCCTGAATGGCAGTTTCGTGCTCGTCAGGATGCGCAACGATCGCGATGGCGGCAAACGGACAAACTGGTTGCTGATCAAGCACCACGACGACCATTCCGTCGAAGAGAACGGCGCAGCCATCCTGGACGAGAACATGACGTCGGTCGCGTCTGGCCGGACGATAGAGCAGATCGCCGGCGGCAAGGGGCGGAAGCCGAAACCGTTCATGACGGCCAGCCGCGACGTCGAGGCGGACGCGGTCTGGGACAGCAAGCACGCCGACGAGCGCAAAAACAAGACGCACAAGGAAATCGCGACATCGACGGCGGCCGATCTGCCGGACTTCATTCCTCCGCAGCTCTGCGAAACGCTCGAACGCCCGCCCGCCGGCGATAAGTGGCTGCATGAGATCAAGTTCGACGGCTATCGAATTCAGATGCGGGTTGCGAATGGCCATGTGACGCTCAAAACCCGTAAGGGCTTGGATTGGACCGCCAAGTATCCGGAGATCGCCGAGGCCGCCGTGTCGCTTCCGGATTGCATCATCGACGGCGAGATTTGTGCGCTCGACGACACCGGCGCTCCGGATTTCGCAGCATTGCAGGCAGCGCTGTCGGAGCGCAACACCGGCAATCTCGTCTATTTTGCATTCGACCTCCTGTTCGATGGAGGGGAAGACCTTCGCGAAAAGCACCTGGTCGACCGGAAAGCTCGGCTGCAGGAGCTGCTTGTGGACGCGACCAAGGATCCGCATCTGCGTTTCGTCGAGCATTTCGAGACGGGCGGCGATGCGGTTTTACGCTCCGCCTGCAAGCTCTCGCTCGAAGGCATCGTCTCGAAACAGACGGATGCGCGTTATCAATCCGGCCGCACCGACACCTGGGCGAAATCGAAATGCCGCGCAGGGCACGAAGTCGTCATCGGCGGCTATGCCAAGACGAACGGCAAATTTCGCTCCCTGCTGGTCGGCGTCAATCGCGGCGAGCATTTCGTCTATGCCGGCCGCGTCGGCACGGGCTATGGCGCCAAGAAGGTTGAGACACTGCTGCCCAGGCTCAAAGCCGCCGAGGCAGAGAAATCCCCCTTCACCGGTATCGGCGCGCCCTTGAAGGAGAGGGAGGTCGTCTGGCTGAAACCCGAATTGGTTGCAGAAATTGAATTCGCCGGCTGGACCGCGGACGGTCTGGTTCGCCAAGCCGCCTTCAAGGGCCTGCGGGAGGATAAGCCGGCCGCCGAGGTCGAAGCCGATAAGCCGGCCTCGCCGGCAAAGACCGAGACGCCGGAGCCGGCCGCGGCAGTGGAGAAACCCGCGCGCCGTAAAGGGGCGAAGGCCGAAGTGATGGGCGTGCTCATCTCCAATCCGGACAAGCCTTTGTGGCCGGACGCCGGCGACGGCAAGCCTGTGACCAAGGAAGAGCTGGCCCACTATCACGAAGCTGTCGGCTCCTGGCTCATTGAGCATGTAAGGGGTCGGCCGTGCTCGATCATCCGTACTCCGGATGGCATTGGCGGCGAGCAATTCTTCCAACGCCACGCCATGCCCGGTACCTCAAATCTGCTGGAACTGGTCAAGGTCTTCGGCGACAAGAAGCCGTACCTACAGGTCGATCGTGTCGAGGGTCTCGTCGCCATCGCGCAGATCGGCGGCATCGAGCTGCACCCGTGGAATTGCGAACCGGGAAAGCCCGCGGTGCCGGGCCGACTGGTATTCGATCTCGATCCCGGCCCAGATGTGCCATTCTCGGCCGTGGTTGCGGCGGCCCGCGAGATGCGTGATCGGCTCGACGACCTCGGCCTCATCAGTTTCTGTAAGACGACCGGCGGCAAGGGGCTGCATGTCGTCACACCGCTCGCGGTCAACGCACGCAAGCCGCTCTCCTGGGCCGAGGCCAAGGGCTTTGCTCACGACGTCTGCCAGGAGATGGCGCGCGACAACCCGGACCTCTACCTCATCAAGATGACCAAGAGTCTGCGAGAAGGTCGCATCTTCCTCGACTATCTCCGGAATGACCGCATGGCGACTGCGGTGGCGCCGCTGTCACCCCGGGCGCGGCCCGGCGCCACCGTCTCGGTGCCGCTCACCTGGACGCAGGTCAAATCCGACCTTGATCCGAAGCGGTTCACGGTTCGGACCGTGCCGGCGCTGCTGGCGGAGACGAGTGCCTGGGACGATTACTGCGATGGCCAGCGCCCGCTGGAACAGGCGATCAAGCGCTTCGGCAAGCATAAGGCGGCCGCATGACCTTTGAACGGGAGAGCGTCGAGACCACGAAACACGACCTTCCCATCGAGCATCTGGCGCGCCTCCCGTCGAATTCGCGGGCTGCGCGGCTGACTGACACCGCCCTTCGCGTTCGCGGCACGCGGATTTCGCTCGGCGCGGACTCTGTCCTCGGCCTTGTCCCAGGTATCGGCGATTTCGCTTCGGCGGCTGTCAGCCTCGTCATCGTCAACGAGGCGCGCCGTCTCGGCGTGCCGAATGACAAGCTCGTCAAGATGCTGGTCAATGTCGGCTTCGATACGGTCGCGGGCAGCGTGCCCGTGCTGGGCGACGTCTTTGACGTCTATTTCAAGTCAAACCGCCGCAATCTTCAGCTGGTGCTGGATCACTTCGGTCTCGACCAGGCCAACCTTGACCGGCGACGATAGTCACTTGCCGACGGTTAAGGTTTTCATGTCGAAGACAGCGGCATTGTCCTGGACTTCCCGCAGGCCCTTGTAGGAGGCGTGGCGCAAATTGCCGTCGTCAGTCCAACCGCGGAATTCGATCTCTGCGATGAGCGTCGGCAGCGCGAACACGTAGTTCTTGCCCTTCAGTGGCACGGCAGGCGTTTTGGTCCTGAGCTTGTCCAGCGTCTTGCGCAGATATTCGGAGTCCGCCGTCTTGAAGCCGGTTCCGACAGAACCGACAGAAACCCAGGTATCGCCGCGCCGCGCGACGAGCAACAAGCTACCGATCCCGCCACGCGCTGCAGCGGATTGCTCATAGCCGACGATCATGAAGCTCTCACTCTGGACGCATTTGATCTTGACCCAATCGCCTGTTCGCCCCGACCGGTATGGCCGGTCGCGGTGCTTGGCGATAATGCCTTCAAGGCCCATCGAGCAGGCATTCGCGAGCAGTTCGGCGCCGTCGCCCCGCGCCTCCTGCGAAAGCTGTACCGCCCAGATTGCGCCCTCGAGGAAATCCGAAAGCAGATGCCGTCCAACCAGAAGCTCCGTCTTCATCAGATCGTGGCCATCGAAGTGGAGGAGATCGAAAGCGAAAAAAACGGCCTCCGTTGAGGTGCGCTTGCCGCCGCGGCCGCCGAGCGAGCGCTGCAGCGCCCCGAAATCCGCGTAGCCCTCCTTGTTGAGAACCACTGCCTCACCGTCGAGAATGGCAGTCCCGACGCCGAGCTTCTTGGCGGTTTCGGCAATTTTGGGAAACCTGTGTGTCCAGTCATGGCCACCGCGGGTGATGATCCGCACCGCGTGGGGCTCGATGTGGATCGCCAGGCGATACCCGTCCCATTTGATCTCGTAGAGCCATTCCGGCCCTTCCGGCGGTGTTGGACGAAGAAGGGCGAGACAGGGCTCGACGCGCTGGGGCACCGGATCGAAAGGAAGGCTTGGCTGCTCAGGATCGCGTTTGCAAACCGGGCGAGACTGCAGTGTGTCGCCGGACTCATCGTACAACGGTATGACAGATCGGCGCTTTTGTTTCATCGATATCCATCACATGTGGAGAGTTCGAACATAGGTGATGTCCGTGAAGATTTCAGGATGCGCGCTTGCCTTTTTCACCGGCGGCCAGGCTTTTGCGCAGCGCGTCCATGATGTCGATGACATTGCTCTCGGTGGCCGCGCCGTCATCCTTGGCCTTGCCTTTTTTCGAGGGTTTCAGAGCCTTTTTCTTTTTCGCGATAATGTCGAGCAGAGCTTCCTGCACAGGGTCGGAAACCATATCCGCCGACCATGTCTTGGTGTGCTGCTTGATGAATTTCTCGACGAGGGGAATGAGATCGGGGTCAGCTTTGTTGTCGATATCCTCGAAGTAGGACTCTTCCGGCCGGACCTCGTCGCCGAAGCGCAGCGTCCAGAGCACGATCCCTTCGCCGCGCGGTTCGAGCACGACCGCGCGTTCCCGCCGGCCAATGACCAGCCGTGAGATGCCGAATACCTTGTCGGAAGCCATGGCGTCGCGAATGACGGCAAAGGCCTCGTGGCCGACGGGATCGTCGGGCACGAGATAGTGCGGCTTTTCGAGATAGATCCATTCTATGCTGTCGCGCGGGACGAACTTGTCGATGTCGATAGTCTTCACCGTGTCGAGCGCGACGGCGTCCAGTTCGTCGTCGGTGAGCAGCACATAGTCGTTCTCGCTGCGGGCATAACCCTTGACCTCGTCCTCATCCTTCACGGGCTTGCGCGTGACCGCATCGACATATTGCGAGACGACCCGGTTCCCTGTCTCCCTGTTCAAGGTGTGGAAGCGGACCTTCTCGCTCTCCGAGGTCGCCGGCGACATCGAGACCGGGCAGGTGACGAGGGAGAGCTTCAGATAGCCTTTCCAATAGGGACGCGGCGCCATGATCGTTCTCCTTAACCGGCTTTACGATGTGCGGACGACGAGCCGCGCGCCTTCGATGCCGTCGCGCGCTTGCGCCCGGCGCCCTTGTTGGCATTCGCAGCGGCGCGCTTCGGCTTGTCATCGCTGGCCTTCAGCATCTTGGCGCTTTCGCGCAACGCGGCCAGCAGATCGTCCGGTCTGGAGACTTTGACCTCCTTGCGCTTCGGTAGGGCCTTGCCTTCGATTTTTGCCTTCACCAGTTCAGCGACCGCCGTCTCGTAGCGATCATCGAACGCGGCGGGATCAAAGGTTCCTTTCTTGGTGGCGATGATATGCTTGGCGAGATCCAGCATCTCGCCCTTGATCCGCAGCTTCGGCACCTCTTCAAACGCCTTCTCGGAGGAGCGGACCTCGTAGTCGTACTGCATCGTGGTGGCGATCAGACCGTTGCCGTGTGTTCGGATTAGGACGGTGCGAATGCGCCGGAACAGGACGGTGCGGGTGACCGCGGCAACCTTCGACTTCTCCATCGCATCGCGTAGCGCGGTGAAGGCGTCCGAAGAAACCCGGTCGGTCGGCACTAGATAGTAAGGTTTGTCGAAATAGACGTCGTCAACGTCGGAGCAGGGGATGAATGCCTCGATGGTCAGCGTCTTGTCGCTGTCGGGAATGGTCGCCGCCACCTCTTCCGGATCGATCATGATGTACTGGCCGTTCTCGATCTCAAAGCCCTTGGTCTGGTCTTCGCGCTCGACCTCCTTGCCGGTGTCGCTGTCGACAAAGACCCGGTTGACGCGATTGCCGGTTTTTTTATTGATCGTATGGAAGGAGATCCGCTCGGACGTGCTTGCGGCCGTGTAAAGGCCGACGCCGCAGCTCACCTCGCCAAATTTGATGAAGCCCTTCCACTGAGCACGATGACCGGCCATCTTGAACACTCCCGACTCGACGCAACCACAACGAGTCAAGCGAATCAGAGAGGAATTTGTTCCGAGTCGAAACGAATCGGAAATCAATAACTTAGGTGCTCCTCGTCTCCCTTTCTGCGAGTCTCGAATATGTCATTGATTCGCTACATCTTTTACGGTGCGAGCGCGTTCTTCCGGGACCGCAACCTGGCGGGATGCAAGACGGCGGAGACTGAAGTTGCCCCGGCACCGCGAGCGCGGTGATCGGTGCACAAAACGCTGAGGGATTGGTTGCCTCGGCCGCGAGCGGTGACGTTATGACGGAGGATGTTGAGATTGCCGATCAGGTCGAGGATGGTGGCGAGCGTGCCTCTGTCTCCTTCCCGTTCGACCGCATGACGGTGCAGCGGTTTCGCGAGACCTTTCCGCGCGCCCGCTGGAGCGACCGGCGAAAGGCCTGGATCGTTCCCGGCACGACGGCGCGCCGACGCATCGATCGCTGGATGGCCAAGGAAGAATCCCGCGTCGATCTATACGCCGAGGCAATGGGCAGGGATGCGTACGCGTTCGAGCCGATCCTAAGCCCCTATCTCAACGTCGATAAGGACGGACTCCGTATCACGACGCCCTATTCCCGCAAAGTGGTCGACGAAATCCGGCAGATGCCTTTCGCTCGCTGGGATGGCGAGCACAAGGTCTGGCGTGTGCCCTTCGCCTCCTATGACGATCTTGTCGACCACTGGCAGGCGATCGAGACGGAAGCACAGCGGTGCGAGCCCGAAGAAAGGCGCAAGCGCGCTGACGCACGCAAAGGGACCGACGAGGAAAGGACTTCCCGCCGGCGGGCGGCCGAGCGCAAGCGTCGTCGCATCCCGCTCCCCGCCCATGACCTGCCCCCATTGGACCGGCCGATCGCGACGACACCGTACGGGATTACCGTCGTAGCCGACATCACCGGGGAGCTGGTCGAGCGTGAAGAGATTGCCGACCTCTATCCCGGCACCGCCGACGGTCATATCTGGGGAACATGGCGAACACCGTCGCTGGACGAATTGGTGCAGACCTGGCCTTCGCGAACCGAACCCAGAGACGACGAGCGCCAGCGCGGCTGGTGGCTGCCGACCCTCGACGAGTTGCGGTGGCAAGGCTAGCCGCGAGGGCGCGCGAGCGCCGGGCGACGCACTAGGCGCCGGCCTGACCTCAATCCGTGGGCGGTTCGATCTCGATCATAACAGGTGCGTGGTCGCTGGTGTGGTCCCAGCTTCGCGGCCGGCGGCGAACGCTGGCAGACGTCAACCAAGAGGCCACAATGGGGCTGAGCAGAAGATGGTCGATGCGCAGGCCCGCATCGCGCTCGAACGAATTGCGCCAATATTTCCAGAAGGTGTAGATGCGTTCGTTCGGATGCATATGGCGGATGGCGTCGGTCCAGCCTTGGGCGACGAGATCTGCGTAGGCTTTCCTGACTTCCGGGTGAAACAGCGCATCGTCACGCCAACGCTCCGGCGCATAGACATCGAGGTCCGTGGGCATGACATTGTAGTCGCCGACCAGCAGGGCGGGTATGTCAAGCGCGATCAGCTCGGCTCCGTAGGTTTTGAGGCGCTGGAACCAGCGCAGTTTATAGTCGAACTTCGCGCCCGGGGCCGGGTTGCCGTTCGGAAGATAGAGGCAGCCGACCAGCATGCCGTCGATGGCGGCTTCGATGTATCGGGCATGCGCGTCGTCTGGATCGCCCGGCAGTCCCCGCCGCGTGAGAAGGGGCACCACACCCTTCGCGAGGATCGCGACACCGTTCCAGCTTTTCTGGCCGTGCCAGACTGCCCCATAACCGGCACGCTCCAGTTCGGCGCGCGGGAACCGGTCGTTTGGCGATTTCAGTTCCTGAAGACAGACGATGTCAGGCGCGTCCTCCTCCAGCCATCGCATAAGGACGGAAAGACGGCCGTTGATGCCATTGACGTTGTAGGTGGCGATCTTCACGAGGTTCCTCTGGAAGCAGCAATCTTGCCGAGACGAAACCATTGCGGAATTTCAAATGTTCCGGCGCTGCAGAAGCTCCACGGTACGCTGATCCGGCTCACCCTCGTAATAGCGTTCCAGGGCAGTCCGAAATCGCGCGGTTTTATGGTCCGTAGCCGCGTCGAAGAGCGTCATCGATGAGTGAAACTTCAGGTCGTCGGGCGAACCGAAGATATCATGGGCTGATCGATCATGATGGGCGAGGACGGCGTCGGTCATCTGCGCCAGGTGGCCGGCCAGAACTGGGTGGCCAAGATAGGCGCGAGCCTCGTCCAGCGAGGCTATGCCGTAGAATTGCGCCGTCGGTGAACGGCCGAGGGCGCGCAGTTGAGGAAAAATGAACCACATCCAATGGCTCTCCTTGCGCCCGCCGCGCAGCTCGGCCAGGGCTGTAGGAAACACTACCTCCTGCGCATCGACAAACCGGTTGAGTTGGAAAGGATCGCCCATCGTCATCAGCTCCGCCTGCAGGCATCGACCGAGCAGATAGCGCGTTGCGGGAAGGGGACAAGATGGATTGATTGGTGCCAGAACCAACCATTGCAAAGATTTCGGACCCTCCTATCTTCTGCCCAGGATCGTAGGAGACGCCCGCGATGACAGAAATTTCGATCGACATCCTCTTTGACGACGCGGCAGAAATCCTGCCGCCCCCTCCGTGCGGCAACGCTGCCCGACAGGCTGCGGTCTGCGTCTGCTGCGGTCGCGCTGGCCAACTCATGGACGATGACGGCTGCGGCATTTGCGATGCGTGCCTCGATGCGCCGCTTCAGGCGACCGGCAATCCCGACGGGCTTGATTTCCCGGATACCTTTTTCCATCTATCGCTCACTGCCCGTCGTCGATGATCTGCCTGCAGCGACGATATCCGTCGCGCGTCCGCGGTCGTCCGGGTTTAGAATGGCGCTCCCCGTAAGGGTTGAGTGCCTTCGTCTTTTCGGAAAAAAGACGGCGGAGGGTGTGGTCACGCGGATCGCCACGAGTATCGTGAAGCCGCCAAGGCCTAGTGGCCAAGCCCGGGAGGGTAGCCCGGCGATCACATGAGAGGCGAGCTATTAGCGCCGCGTTCGCGTGCTTCGAAAACGAAATCGACCGTACGGCCAACCGTTGAAAGGTCGGTCACCGGCGTTTCCGGGAAGGTGATCCAGAACTCGTCTTCAATGAGCATCATGATCTGGGTGACTTCGAGGGAGTCGGCCCCAAGGTCTCCCATGTAGGACGCATCGTTTTCGAGTTCTTCTTTCGGCACGTGAAGCTGCTCCGAGACAATTCTCTTTACCCGGAAGGTAACGTTAGCTCTACTTAAGTCGGCGGTCATGGGGAACTCCTGGATTGGTGGCGAGGAATGAGGCGTACTCATCGAGCCGCTCACGTTCCCGGTGGGATTAGCGGATAGGTCGCGCCGGGCCGCTAGGAGCCCCGCCTTCATCGTCCCAGATATCGATGCCGGCGTTCCGATCATGATGCAGCGCTGCCTTGGAAAGCGGATAGTCTTCCGCTCCAATTGTCGCGCGCTTCATGAGGCGAACGATATTCCTCGCTTCTTCGTTCTCTGGGCCTGCGCCGCCGACAAGTTTTTCGGTTTCGTAGTTTGCGTCACCGAGAACTTGGCGAAGAACTGTTTTTTTTAGCTTCGCCGCAGCTCTCGGTGCCCTGAACGTCAAGATCACCATACTCTTTCCCCCATCATGAGGTGGAGGGCGCTGATAAGGCCGACCGCCAGGAAAAGATGAGACGTGGTTGTAGTGATAAAGTATTGCTCGTTTAAGCGAGCCAGCAGGGAAGACATCTTGTCCTCCTCTCATTTGGGGCCAGGGTAGCTAGCCCTCAAACAGCAGCGCCCGTGTTGATGGCCACTGGAGCAACAACCTTGCGCGCCCATGACGGTATTAGCAACAAATCAAATAAGGTCATTTGAAGCCGGGACGACCCGCTTCCGGCGTTCCCGCCGCGAATGGATTGTCGAGCTCACGTCGCGCCGCAGATGCGACAACATCGATTTCTTCACCAGCGCCGCCTGGTACGCTCAGCCGGCCGTTAGTGAATGCTCGGATCTTATCCTGCTCGGCCTGTGGCAGGCGCGCTAGGGTCAGTACTCGTTAATCACAGCCAGAAGATGACGGTTGCGGCCAGAGCGAGGGCGGAGA
>NZ_JALIQS010000016.1 GCF_024704725.1 Shinella sp. CPCC 101442
GCGCCAACATCATCCGCGCCAAACCGCGCGTGTTCTCCGTCGCCATTAACATAACCTCCCCGTGTCCTCTGGCGGGGGATCATCCCGCCGCATGCTGTCTCCTACGGCCGATGTGCCGCCGCGGTATCGTAGATCGCCAGAACCCGGTCCACCGCAGCGATCAGGATGTCTTCGGCGCTGCCCGCCTCCTCCGGCGCAATACCGGGCAGATACTGGTGCAGCACCGTTTCGGGAATGCGTATCCCTTCGAGCGCCGCCAGCAGAGCCGAAACGCCAGCCTCGGCCTCCGGCCGGGTCCAGTAATAGCGGATGCGGTCGCTGTAACTGAAATGGCGCTGGATACGCAGTGCCGTCTCGTCGCCGTGATAGTAGCCGCTCCAATAGCCCGGCAGGGCGAGCATCAGCGCCTCCATCGACCGCGCCAGCGGACGGTCGCCATAGCCGGACACGATGTCGGAGGCGATGAGATCGAGAGCGTAGAGCGCCTCGCGATAGGCGAAGGTAAGGCCAGGCCCGACCTTCAGGATGGGAAAACCATCGGCGACGAGCGCGGCCAACGCCGCCTCGGTCTGGTAATCGGTGGAATGGGCCTCGAAGACCAGCGCGGGCTCCTCGTCGAGCAGGGCGCTGAGAGCGGCGGCGCGCGGCGGATCGTAGGCGACGACATTGTCGCTGCCGAACTCCACGCCGGGCTGCACGACGAAGGCGATGACACGCTCGAAGGCATCGGAGAGGCCTGCCTGGGCAAACGCGGCACGGTGCACGGCGATCGTCTCGCGCGCGGCCTCCGGCGCGGTCGGCTCGACGCTTGCAATCGCATGGTCGGCACCGCCCGGCACCGGCACTTCCGTGCCGAGGATATAGACAGGCAGGGGCAGGTTCCCGCGCCTGGCGGTTTGCTCGGCAACGGCGCAGAGGACGGCAGCACGCTCGGCGACCGTCCGATCGTCCAGGGCGACCGGCTCGCCGGCGCAGCCCATCGAGGCATCGAGATGGATTTTCGTGAACCCGGCCGCGACATAGGCCTCCACCATGCCGGCTGCTTTTTCGAGCGCGACGGGAGCCTGTTCCTTGCGCCAAGGATTAGGCCCCAGATGATCGCCGCCGAAGATGATCGTTTCCCGCGCGACACCCTCTTCTCTGGCGATGGCTTCGACGAAGGCGATGAAATCGGCGGGCGTCATGCCGGTATAGCCGCCGAACTGGTTGACCTGGTTGCAGGTCGCCTCGATTAGCACCGGCCCCTCACCCTTCGCCGCCCGGCGCAGCGCAGCGCGCAGCACGGTCGGATGGGCCGAGCAGACGGAGGCGATGCCATAGGGGCGGCCAGCACGGCGGGCGCCGGCAATATCCGTGAGAAAGCGGCTCATTCCGTCACCTCCCGACCGGCGGCCGCAATGAAACGGTCGAGGTCTTCCCGGCCGGAAACACCTTCCATCGGCCCCTGGCGGGTGACCGTGCGGGCACCGGCGGCGTTGGCGTAGAGAAGCGCACGGGCTGGCGGCAGCCCCGCCCGCCGGCTCGTGAGATAGGCCGCGCCAAAACAGTCGCCCGCACCCGTCGGGTCGATTTCCTCGACGGCGAAGGCCGGGCAGTCGACGCGACCGAATGCCTGGCTGAAATGGCTGGAGCCGGCGCTGCCGCGCTTCAGCACGATTTCGCCGATACCGAGGCCGAGCAGGCGCTCTACTGCGGCATCCTCCGTCGCCTCGTCGGCAGCGACGAGCAGCTCGTCTCCCGAGGGCAGCAGGAGATCGGTCACGGCCAGCATGTCATCGATGAGTTTGCGGCCCTCGCCGCCCTGGGCCAGCTCCTTGCGGATGTTCGGATCGAAGGAGACCGAACCTCCGCGCGCCCTGATGGACGCGATGGCCTCGAGAATGACGGCGCCGATGCCCTGGATCGCGAAGGCGGACCCCATGACATGAACATGGCCCGCGCGTGCGATGAGCGTGCGCGCCGCTTCGGTCATGCGCGTATCGCCGGCTGCGGAATGGGCAATATTATAAACGAAGTCGCGCGATCCATCGGCGCGATACCGCACGAAGGCGCTGCCGGTCGGCTTGCCGGGCACGATCGCGATGGCCGAGACATCGACACCGTCCGCCCGCAACCGCTCGACATTGAGCGTGCCGAAATCATCCGCACCGACGGCTGCGACGATGCCCGCCCCGCCACCGAACCGGGCCACCTGATCGATGAAGATCGCCGGCGCGCCGCTTGCGAACGGGCCGACAAGCGGCTGCGGCGACAGGAACCCTGCGCCGACCGTGGTCGCCATGATCTCCACCAGGATTTCACCGACAGTCACCGTCGGCCCCAGGGCTTCCGGCGCCAATGCGCTCACTCTCTTCAATGCACCCTCCCTGCGGCGGCGCCGAGGCGGTCCGCGATCATTTCTCATTGGTAATAGCGGAAAGGTTCAGCAAAAGTCAACAATTTTTTACGCGCGTAAATTTATTGATGGAATCCTTTGTTTGCAGTGCGGAAGAAAACTAGCATTCAGCCGATTCATTTGCGGCTTATTGCCTTTAGAAACAGCAACTTTCGTTCGAAGCCGACCACCTGAACGCCGATGATGCAAATTTTGCCGCTTGACAACAACCGTCACTTCGCCTGATAAAACTTTACGCATGGCATTTTATGCGTACACATCCGTAAAGGAGGAACGGACCAATGAGGAACATGACCCGCATTCTATCGTCGTCCGCCGTCGGCCTTGGCCTGATGACCGGCCTTGTACAGGCTGAAGACATCAGCATCGCCACCGTGAACAACGGCGACATGATCATCATGCAGAAGCTTTCCGGCGCCTGGGAGAAGGAAACCGGAAACAAGATCAACTGGATCGTGCTGGAAGAAAACGTGCTGCGCGAGCGCGTGACGACCGACATCGCCACCAAGGGCGGCCAGTTCGACATCATGACCATCGGCGGCTACGAGGCGCCGATCTGGGGCAAGCAGGGCTGGCTGGCGCCGGTCGACGATCTCGGCGACGACTACGATTACGCAGACCTCCTGGAGCCGATCAAGGCGGGTCTGACGGTCGATGGCAAGCTCTATGCCGTGCCCTTCTATACGGAAAGCTCGTTCACGCTCTACCGCAAGGACCTGTTCGAGGCCGCCGGCCTCACCATGCCCGAGCAGCCGACCTACGAGCAGATCAAGGAATTCGCCGCCAAGCTGACCGACAAGGACAAGCAGCAATACGGTATCTGCCTGCGCGGCAAGCCGGGCTGGGGTGAAAACATGGCCTTCGTCGGCACCATGGTGAACGCCTATGGCGGCCGCTGGTTCGACATGGACTGGAAGCCGCAGCTGAACTCGGACGCCTGGAAGAAGGCGATCACCGACTATGTCGCGCTGCTTTCGCAATACGGCCCGCAGGGAGCGACCGCCAACGGCTTCAACGAGAACCAGACGCTCTTTGCGACCGGCCATTGCGCCATGTGGATCGATGCGACGTCGGCTGCCGGCCGCGTCTATGATCCCAAGCAGAGCCAGGTTGCCGACAAGATCGCCTTCACGCGCTCGCCGATCGCCGAAACCGCCAACGGATCCAGCTGGTCCTGGTCCTGGAACCTCGCGATCCCGGCAACCTCGCAGAAGGCCGAGGTCGCCAAGTCCTTCCTGAAATGGGCGACGTCCAAGGACTATGTAAAGCTGGTCGGCGAAAGCGAAGGCTGGGTCGCCGTGCCGCCGGGCACGCGCAAATCCACCTACGCCCTGCCGGAATACCAGAAGGCCGCGCCGTTCGCCGCGACCGTGCTGGAGGCGATCATGTCCGCCGATCCGTCCAAACCCACCAAGGATCCGGTGCCCTATACCGGCGTGCAGTTCGTCGCCATTCCGGAATTCCAGGCGATCGGCACTTTCGTCGGGCAGCAGGTCAGCGCCGCACTCGCCGGCCAGCAGACGGTCGATGCCGCTCTTGAGGCGGCACAGACCCAGGTCGAGCGCGACATGACGCGCGCCGGCTACATCAAGTAAAGGCTCCCCGCCTGCGGTTTACCCCGCAGGCCCTCCCAGGAGGACCCGGCGCTTCGGCGCCGGGTTTCCCGATCAACCGATGGATTTCGCGGCGCCGGCTTTATCCCGCAGCGCATGGAGAAGAGACATGAAACTCAAGGACAAGGTGGCGCTGATCACCGGCGGCGCGCGCGGCATCGGCCTCGGCTTTGCCGAAGCCTTCGCTGCCGAAGGCGCAAAGGTCGTCATCGCCGACATCAATCTCGCACGCGCCGAGGAAGCGGCAGCCTCCATCGGACCCGCCGCGACCGCCATCAGGATCGACGTTACCGATCTCCAGGACATCGACGCGGTCGTCGGCAAGATCGACGCCGATTTCGGCGGCATCGACATCCTCGTCAACAATGCCGCGATTTTCGACATGGCACCGATCCAGGCGATCACCGAGGAGAGCTATGCGCGCGTCTTCGACGTCAACCTCAAGGGACCGCTCTTCACGATGAAAGCGGTGGCGAACGTGATGATCGCGCGCGGACGCGGCGGCAAGATCATCAACATGGCAAGCCAGGCCGGTCGCCGCGGCGAGGCGCTGGTAACACTCTACTGCGCCTCCAAGGCTGCGATCATATCCGCGACCCAGTCGGCCGCGCTTGCGCTCGTCAAATACGGCATCAATGTCAACGCGATTGCCCCCGGCGTCGTGGACGGCGAGCATTGGGACATCGTCGACGCCAAGTTCGCCGAATGGGAAGGGCTGAAGCCCGGCGAGAAGAAGGCTGCGGTCGCGAAGTCCGTGCCGATCGGCCGCTTCGCCACGCCCGATGACATCAAGGGCCTCGCCCTCTTCCTTGCCTCCAGCGACAGCGACTACATTCTCGCCCAGACATACAATGTCGACGGCGGCAACTGGATGAGCTGAGCCATGGCAAGCAGCATGAAAGCGATCCAGTTCACCGCCAAGGGCGAGGCAAGGATCGCCGACCTCAAGGTCGGCGACATCCCTGCGGGCCACGTCCTCGTGAAGGTCAAGGCATCCGGTCTTTGCCACACGGATATCGACGTGCTGCACGCCCGCTATGGCGACGGCGCCTTTCCGCTTGTGCCGGGCCACGAATATGCCGGCGTGATCGAGGCCATCGCGGCCGATGTCACCGGCCTTCGCGTCGGCGCGCGCGTCGCTGTCGATCCGAACCTGCCCTGCGGCACCTGCCCGGCCTGCCGCAAGGGCCTGACTAACCTCTGCCGCGACCTCAAGGCCTACGGCGTTTCGCACAATGGCGGCTTTGCCGAATACAGCTGCGTGCGCGCCGACCAGGTGCACGGCATCGGCGCGTTGCCCTTCCCCGTCGCAGCACTTGCCGAACCGCTCGCCTGCGTGGTGAACGGCCTCAACAGCGCGGGCCTGCGCAGCGGCGCGGCGTTGCCGCGGGAAGCGCTCGTCATCGGCGCAGGGCCGATCGGCCTGTTGCTTGCCCTGTCGCTGAAGGCCGAGGGCGTGCAAAACGTCACAGTCGCCGACATCAACGAGAACAGGCTCGCTTTTGCCGGCGATCTCGGTCTCGGCGGGATCGTTTCCGGATCCGCCGAGCTTGCAGCCAACAGGCGCTCCTACGATTTCGTGGCCGATGCCACCGGCATTGCCAGCGTCGTCGAAGGCATGATCGATCTCGTCGCCGATGGCGGCACGGCACTCCTCTTCGGTGTCTGCGCGCCGGATGCCCGCATATCCGTCGCGCCCTTCGAGATCTTCCGCCGCCAGCTCAAGCTTGCCGGCTCCCATTCGCTGAACCGCAACATCCCCGATGCCCTGGCTATCCTCGAAAGGGATGACGGGCGCATGGCCCGGCTCGTTTCGCATCGGCTGACACTCGAAGAGGTCCTGCCCTTCTTCACCAAGAAGCCAACGGATCCCGCGACCATGAAGGTACAGTTCGTCGCCGACTGATCGCAGAACCGCTTGGCCGGCCTCGATTTCAGCTTTTCCCGCGAAATGAGGCCGGCTAAGAAAGCGAACACGGGAACCGCAGGGAGCAGCCGCTTGGCCAAGTCGATCAGAACCATGGAGGATTTTTCCTCGTTCGTCGGCCTGTCCCGGCCCACGGTATCGAAATACTTCAACGACCCCTCCTCCGTGCGCAAGAAGACCCGCGACGTCATCGAGGAAGCGCTGAAGAAATCCGGCTTCCGGCCCAACATTTTTGCCGTCAATCTCAACCGCCGCCGCTCGAACATCATCGGCATCGTCGTGCCGACCTCGATCGACCCCTTCTACATGGCCCTGACGCGGCGCATCGAACTCATCGCCAACGAGGCCGGCTTCCACGCCTTCGTGCTCTCGGCCGATGGCCGGGCCGATATCGAGGACAACGCGATCAAGACGTTCAAGTCGATGAACGTCGCCGGCGCCATCATCGCCCCGCTCGGCTCCGCTGCGCGGCCGAAGACACTGGAACAGCTGGGCCAGTCCATTCCGCTCGTCTATGTCGACTCGCCGCTCGACGAGACCTCCGCCTTCGTCGGCACCGACAACCGCCAGAGCTTCGGCCTGATCGTCGATTATCTCTGCCGCTCCGGCGAGCCGCCCTGCTATTTCGGCATGCCGCACGTCAACACCAACGCGCTCACCCGCGAAACCGCCTATCTCGAGGCCATGGCGCGCCTCGGCATGGAACCGCACATCCTGCCGGTGTCGGAGGCCGTCAACTGGGATTTCGAACGCTTCGCCTTCGAGGAAGCAGGCCGCCTGCTCGAAAAACCGGGAGAACTGAAGAGCCGCACCATTCTCTGCGCCAACGACCGCCTC
Organism: Shinella sp. CPCC 101442; assembly: GCF_024704725.1. Classification (GTDB taxonomy): domain Bacteria; phylum Pseudomonadota; class Alphaproteobacteria; order Rhizobiales; family Rhizobiaceae; genus Shinella. Next base: position 6,773 of record NZ_JALIQS010000016.1, read on the forward strand.
GCCTTCGGCGTCATCGCCGCCGCCTGGCAGAAGGGCCTGACGGTCGGCCACGGCACCGACTATGACCTGCGTATCGCCGGCCATGACGACCATCCCCTCTCGCAATATGCCTGCCCGCCGATCACCACCGTCGCCCAGAACTACGACGAGATCGGCCGTCTCGCGATCCAGCTGCTGCTGCACAAGCTGGACGAAGCGGACCATCCGGCGCCAGGCAGAGAGCAAATCCTGCTCAAGTCCGAACTGATGCTGCGCCGGTCCGCGTAGTGTTCGCGCCCGACAGCCGGCTTCACGCCGGTCGTCCAGATCAATATCCGGGATAAGCGAACGTGGAGACTGGACTGCCACACCCTTCAGGCGGCATACCTCTTCCACAAACCGATCAAGCCGCTATGCTGTAGAGGCAATGGCAGTCTTGGAGCATCCCATGGCGGGTGAAGCCCAACATCTTTTGCAAGAGCGCATGACGATCCTCGGCGAACTCGACGCGGAGAGCTTCGTACCATGGATCCGCCGTCACGCGGCCAAGCTCGGCGTTTCGCAGGTCATAACCCACAGCGGCCCGGACCGCATCGAGGTCGATCTTTCCGGCGCGCCGGAACTGATCGACATGATGGAAGTCGGCTGCCTGCTCGGCCCGATTAACGTATGGGTTGAAACGATCGATCGCAGGCCTGTCGGCAATGCCGGTGGATAGCCGGAAAAGCCGCCGTTCTGGTATTTGATCAAACTTGCCAATGCGGAACTCTTTGTGCAAACGTAGGACCATCTTTCGCCTCCCGTCAAATCAAGCGGTTGATGTAACTTGGAAAATATCCCCATGCCGTCCGGTACGGCGAGCTCCTGGGTGCCGGTCGCCCTTTCTTCGGATCTGCCATCGGGAACCGTAATGCCGGCGCGAATTCCCGCCGGTCCCCTTGCCCTCTGGCGCAGCCAGTCCGGCCATGTCGCCGCATCGGCGGACCGATGTCCGCATCGCGGGATGAGCCTTTCGCACGGCTTCGTGCGCGGCGAGACGCTTTCCTGCATCTATCACGGCTGGAGTTACGGACAGGCCGGGAACTGTCTTCGCATTCCCGCCCATCCGGGACTGACGCCGCCTGAAGCGATCCGCACCGTCACCCATCCGGTGGCGGAGGCCGATGGCGTGATCTGGATCGCCGTCGGCGAACCTGCCGGCACGCCGCCGGCCCTTGCCGGCCTCGTGCCGCTGCGCTCGCTCGCCGCCTTCGCGGGCATCGCCGCAATCGAGGCGGCGGCCGGAACCAGGGCGAATGCCGCGGGACTGCTGGAAGCGGAAGATATCCGGCTCCTCCTGTCGTCTGCCAGGGAGGGCGAAACCCTCATCCACGTGCTGGTCGAAGCCGATGCGAGCCCTGCCGCCCGCATCGCCGCCGCACGCGCCGCCGAGGGCCTTCGCCGCAAGGCCGAGGATTTCCAGAAGAAGGGAGCCGCCCGATGACTGTAGGTCCCATGCTCGATGAATGGTACCCGGTCGGCATCTTCGGCCAACTCGACGAGGCCGGCCGCAAGACCATGCTGATGGATGAGCCGATCGTGGTCGCGCGCGATGGAAACGGCGACGCCAAGGTGACCGACAGCAGCGGCCGCATCCTGCCGGTGCGCGTGCGTTACGGCCATGTCTGGACCTCGCTTGGTGAACCCAAGAAGGAGCTCTTCGCCATTCCCGAGGCCGACCAGCCGGGTCGCCGTTTCGTCGATGTCGGCGTGGTGCGCGTGCGCTGCTCGCCGTTGCGGGCCGTCGAGAATTTCCTCGACATTGCCCATTTTCCCTTCGTACACACCGACATCCTCGGCGCCGAGCCGCATACGGAAGTACAGGCCTACAAGGTCGAGATCCGCGAGGATGTCGACGAGGTCTGGGCAACGCAGGTGCAGTTCTACCAGCCGCAGGCGGCGAAATCGGCCAGCGGCGGCATCACGACGCAATATATGTATCGGGTCGCGGGACCGACCTCCACCGTGCTCTACAAGACCTGCCCGCCACGGCCGAGCGAATGGGACGTCATCACGCTTTTCGTGCAACCGCTCGCCGAAGACCTCTGCGACGTCTGGCCATGGATGGCACTGTTCGACGACGACACACCGATGACCGACCTTATCCACTTCCAGCAGACGATCTTCCTGCAGGACCGCTCGATCCTGGAAAACCAGGTGCCGCGGCTCCTGCCGCTCGATCCCGGCATGGAAATGCCGACGCGCGCGGACCTGACCTCGGTGGCTTACCGGCGCTGGCTGAAGCGCCACAACTATACCTATGGCGCGCAACTGGTGGCGCAATGATGAAGCTATACGACTACATTCTCTCGCCGAGTTGCTACAAGGTCCGCCTGATGGCGGCGCTTACAGGCGTCAAGCTCGACCTGCGCGCCGTCGACTTCCATCCCGGCCTCGAGCATCGCGGCCCGGAACTCCTGGCACTCAACCCCGCGGGCTCGATCCCCATCCTCGAAGACGGCGACCTGCTGCTGACCGAATCCTCGGCCATGCTGGTCTATCTCGCCGCCAAGGCGGCACCGGGCTGGCTCGCCGGCAGCGATGCGGAAGAGGCTGCCCGCGTACAGCAATGGCTATCGTTCTCCGGCCGGCTCACGGCCAGTCTCGGCGGTGCGCGGCTGCATGAAATGCTGCTCCGGCCCGGCGATATCGGCGTTCTGCAATCGCAGGGCATCGCCGCCCTTCGCGAACTGGAACTCGGCCTCGTCGAACAGGCGGAACGCGGCAAGCGCTTCCTCGCCGCCGACCGGCCGACCGTCGCCGACATCGCGTGTTTCCCCTATGTGGCGCTCGCACCCGATGGCGGCGTGTCGCTCGACCCCTATCCGGCAATCCGCCTCTGGTCGCGCGCGCTTCGCTCCCTCAAGGGTTTCATTGAAATGCCCGGCATCCATCGGCTGCACGAGCTGAAACCGGAACCGCAGCTCGAAGCGGGCGGGGCCTGACATGACCGGTTATCTCCTGAAGAACTGCGCTGCGGTGATCGTCAACGACGGCAACGGCCCGACAGTACGGCGCAATGTCGATCTTTTGACTGAGGGATCGGCAATCAAGGCGATCGGCGAAAACCTTGCCGCCGCTCCCGGCATACAGGTTCAGGACGCTACCGGCTGGTTCGTCTATCCCGGCCTCGTCAACACACATCACCATTTCTTCCAGTGCTTCGTGCGCAACCGCGCCGATCTCGACTGGACAAAACTGTCCGTCATCGAGTGGCTGGACCGCATCTATCCGGTGTTTTCGCAGCTCAACGAGGAATGCTTCTACCATTCCTCGGTCACGGCCATGGCCGAGTTGATCAAACACGGCTGCACGACCGCCTTCGATCACCAGTACAATTTTCCGCGCCATGCCGGAAAGCGGCTGATCGACCGGCAGTTCGAGGCCGCCGACCTGCTCGGCATGCGCTTCCACGCCGGCCGCGGCGGCAATACGTTGCCGAAATCGGAAGGGTCGACCATTCCCGACGCGATGCTGGAGACGACGGACGAATTCATCGCAGACTGCGCCCGCCTGATCGACACCTATCACGACGCCAAGCCGTTCAGCATGCGCCAGGTCGTCGTTGCGCCCTGCCAGCCGGTGAATTGCTACCGTGAAACCTTCGTCGAATCGGTTTCGCTCGCGCGGGATCGTGGTGTATTCCTGCACACCCATGTGGGGGAGGGTGAAAGCCCGGTGATTGAAGCGCGTCACGGCAAACGCACCGTCGATTACCTGGAAGAGCTTGGTTTTGCCGGCCCGGATGCGTTCTACGCCCATTGCTGGGAGTTGACGCATGGCGAGCTGAAAACCATGGCGGCGAGCGGCACCGGCGTCTCCCATTGCCCGGAACCGGTCTACCTCGTCGGCGCCGAAGTGACAGACATTCCCGCCATGGCAGCCTTCGGCCTGCGCGTCGGCCTCGGCTGCGATGGCGCTGCCTCCAACGACAATTCCAACCTCATGCACTGCCTGCATTCGGCCTATATGCTGCAATGCCTCGTCGCCTCGACGCGCAAACATGCCGTGCCCAACCCGGCCGATTTTCTCGGCTACGGCACGACGGGCGGCGCAAGCCTGCTCGGCCGGCCGGACATCGGCCGGCTCGCGCCCGGCATGGCCGCCGATCTCTTCGCCATCGACACGCGCCGCATGGACTATGTCGGCACCCGCCATGATCCCGTCAGCCTGATCCCGCGTGTCGGCATCGGCATGGCGACGGACATGACGATGATCAATGGCCGCATCGTCTGGCAGGACGGCGCGTTTCCCGGCCTCGACGAGGCAAAACTCGCCGCCGACGCGGAAGCCGCACTCGCCACCGTAGAATTCTAAAAGAACCAACAGAGGGAACCATCATGACCAACCTGACCCGCAGAACCCTGATGCAGGCCGCAGCCGCCACCGGGCTTGCCGGTGCGTTCGGCAGCCGCCTTGCCTTTGCCGCCGACGAGCCGCTCGGCATCACGCTCGTCGTGCCCTCGCCGATCGGCGATGTCGGCTGGGGCCATGCGCTTTCCGCCGGTCTCGAGCCGGTGAAGGCCGCCTATGGCGACAAGGTCAAGGTCACGGTGCTGGAAAACATCATGGAAGGCCCCGACGCCGACCGCATCATGACCAAGACTGTCGCCGACGGAAACAAGCTCCTGATCGCCGGCTCCTTCGGCTACCAGAACGGCGCCCTGCAGATCGCCCGCCGCGACCCCGGCGTCACCGTCCTGCATGCCTCCGGCTTCCAGGTCGCGCCGAACTTCTCGCCGTTTGCGGCAAAGTATTTCCAGGGCACCTACTTGCTCGGCATGGCCGCCGCCGCCCTTTCCAAGACCGGCAAGCTCGGCTCCGTCTCGGCCTTCGCGATCCCGGAACTGATCACCTCCATCAACGCCTTCGCGCTCGGCGCCCAGGCCGTGAACCCCGACATCGAGGTCTCAGTCGTCTGGGTCAACTCCTGGTTCGATCCGGCCAAGGAGCAGGAAGCGGCCAAGGCGCTGATCGCGCAGAAATGCGACGTGATCTTCTCGAACGCCCAGGATACGCCCTCCGTCGTGGCCGCCTGCGAGGAGGCCGGCGTCTATTCCTTCAACCTCAATTCCTCGATGAAGAAATACGCCGAAAAGACCTATCTCGGCTGCGTCGCCACCGACTGGTCGCCCTTCTTCCTCGCCTCGGTCGAAGCCCATCTTGCCGGCACCTTCAAGGGTGCTAACGCCTTCCTCGGCGTCGCCGACAAGGTCGTGCAGGTGACGGACTGGAACCCCGCCATCCCGGCCGACATGATGGCGAAGATCAAGGACGTCGAGACGAAGATCGCCGACGGCAGCTTCTCGCCCTTCACCGGGCCGATCGCCAGGGCGGATGGCAGCGATGGTGTCGCGGCCGGCGCAACGATGACCGATGCCGAGATCGTCGCCATGGACTGGCACGTCAAGGGCGTCGCCACCCCGCTGCCGAAGTAAGCCCATGACCCCGCCCCTTCTGTCGCTGCGCGGCATCTCGAAGAGCTACGGACAGATCAAGGCCAACCAGGGCATCGACCTTGATGTGGCCGACCGGTCGATCCATGCGATCCTCGGGGAGAACGGGGCGGGCAAATCGACGCTGATGAAGCTCATCTACGGCGTCGAACAGCCCGATGACGGAACGGTTTCCTGGCAGGGCGAGCCTCTCGCCCTCGCCTCCCCCGCCGAGGCGCGGCGACAGGGCATCGGCATGGTCTTCCAGCATTTTTCGCTGTTCGAGACCCTGACGGTGGTGGAGAACATCCGGCTCGTCGTGCCCGGCCACAAGGCGGAGCTGACGGAGCGCATCCGCGCGCTGGGACGTGATTTCGGCCTTGAGGTCGATCCGCTCGCCCATGTGCACGCGCTCTCCGTCGGCGAGCGGCAACGGGTAGAGATCATCCGCTGCCTGATGACCAACCCGAAGCTGCTGATCCTCGACGAACCGACCTCGGTTTTGCCGCCGCAGCTCGTGGAAAAGCTCTTCGACACGCTGCGGCGCCTGCGCGACGGTGGCGTTTCCATCCTCTTCATCTCGCACAAGCTGGAGGAGATCCGGGCGATCTGCGACCGCGCGACGATCCTGCGCGCCGGCCGCGTGACGGGCAATGTCGATCCGCGCGAGCACGACGCCCATGATCTCGCCCGCATGATGATCGGCCGCGACATGCCCGAGCCGATGCCGGCCGAGCCCAGGGCCGGCGGCGACAAGCAGCTCGAAATCATCGGCCTCGACTACACGCCGGACGACCCCTTCGCCGTGCCGCTGGCCGGAATCGATCTGGCGGTGCGCGCCGGCGAAATCCTGGGCATCGCCGGCGTCTCCGGCAACGGCCAGAGCGAACTCGCCGCGCTGATCTCGGGCGAAACGCGACTTTCGCGACAGGAGCGGGGCCGCATCTTCATGATGGGTGAGGACGTCGGCCAGCTCCGCCCCGCGGCCCGCCGCGAGCGCGGCTTCGCCTTCGTGCCGGAGGACCGGCTCGGCCGCGGCGCCGTGCCGGAAATGTCGCTGGTGCTGAACGGGCTGCTGACCGCCCATCCGTTGAAACTCCTGAAGCGCGGTCTCGTCGACAAGGCGGCGGCGAGCGCCTTCGCCGAGACCTGTATCCGCGACTACGACGTGCGCACCCCCGGTCCCGAGGCCGAGGCCGGGTCGCTTTCCGGCGGCAATCTGCAAAAATTCATCGTCGGCCGCGAGATCATGCTGGCGCCGAAACTGCTCTTCATCGCCCAGCCGACCTGGGGCGTCGATATCGGCGCAGCCTCGGCGATCCGCCGCCGGCTCGTCGCCTTGCGCAATGAAGGCATGGCGATCCTCGTCATCTCGGAGGAGCTGGAAGAGCTGTTCGAACTCGCCGACACGATCCAGGTTCTCTATCACGGCCGTCTCAGCCCGCCGCTCGTGACGCGCGATACCAGGCCGGAAGAGATCGGCCGCCATATGATGGGCGCAAAGCCGGAAAAGGCCGACGCATGAGCATGACGAGCCTGCTGCCCACCCTCGTGCGCCGGGAGCGCGCTTCGCTGAAGGCGACGCTGCTGGCTCCGCCGCTGGCGCTCGCCGCCGCCATCCTGCTCAATCTAGGGCTCTATGTGCTGATGGGCCGTGATCCCGCCGCCGTGGTGCACGCTCTGCTGCTGGAGCCCTTTCTCTCCTGGTCGTCGTTTTCCGAAGTGCTGCTGAAGACCGGCCCCTTGCTCTTCATCGCGCAGGGTCTCGCCATCGGCTTCCGCGCGAAGGTCTTCAACATCGGCGCGGAAGGGCAGTTCATCCTCGGTGCGATCTTCGCGTCCGCCATTCCGATCTGGTTTCCGCAGGCGGCCGGCGGCTGGATCTGGCCGTCCATGCTGCTGCTCGGTGCAATCGGCGGCGCGCTCTGGGCCGGCATCACGGCTTTTTGGCGCGTGCGTCTCAACGCCAATGAAATTCTCGTCTCGCTGATGCTGAGCCTGGTGGCGGCACAGCTCCTGTACTACCTGCTGCTCGGCCCATGGAAGGACCCGAACGGCTTCAATTTTCCGCAATCGGTGATGTTCCAGTACGACGCCATGGTGCCGACGCTGTTTGCCGGCACCCGCGTCAACGTCTCGCTTTTGATCGCACTCGCACTCTCGCTCGCCGCGTGGATCTTCATGCAGAAAAGCTTTATGGGCTACAAGCTGCAGGTCGGCGGCCTCGCACCGCGCGCGGCCGGCTATGCCGGCTTCAGCGAGGGCCGGGCGATCTGGCTGTCGCTGCTGATCGGCGGCTTTGCCGCAGGCCTGGCCGGTGCGGCGGAAGTCGCAGGCCCACTCGGCCAGCTCCAGCGCTCGATTTCCACCGGTTACGGCTATTCCGCCATCATCGTGGCCTATCTCGGAGGCCTGCACCCCATCGGCATCGTCGTCTCGTCGCTGGTCATGGCCGCGATCTCGATTGGCGGCGACAATGCCATGGTCTCGGCCAACCTGCCGATCGCCGCGGTGCGCGTCTTTCAGGGCAGCCTGCTGCTCGCCTATCTCGTCGCCGTCGCCTTCGTGCGTTATCGCCTCGAATGGCCGCAGATAACCGCGCGGAGCCCGTCATGAACGCCGTCGAATTCATCTTCGCCGGCATGCTGGCGGCCGCGACGCCCTTCCTGCTTGCGGCGCTCGGCGAGCTGGTCGTCGAACGTGCCGGCGTGCTCAATCTCGGCGTCGAAGGGCTGATGGCCTTCGGGGCGGTCATCGCCTTCATCATCGTCTATCACGGTGGCGGGCATTTTCTCGGCTTCGTGGCCGCCGGCGTCTGCGGCGCGCTGCTCTCGCTGGTCTTCGCCCTCATCGCGCTCGGCTTCCGCGCCAACCAGGTGGCGACGGGCCTTGCCATCGGCATTCTCGGCCAGGGCCTTTCCGCCCTCTTCGGCAAGAGCTACGAGAGCATGACCGTCAAGGGCCTGCCGAAGATCGGCATTCCCGGCCTTTCCGACCTGCCTGTCGTCGGTGGCCTCTTCGTACAGGACATCGTGGTCTGGCTGTCGCTGCTGGCCACACTGGCGATATGGGCCACCTTCGCTTTCACCAAGACCGGGCTCGTCATCCGCGCCGTCGGCGAGAATCCGAAGGCGGCGCACGCCATCGGCTACCCCGTCATCGGCGTCAGGGTCGCCGCCGTCGCCTTTGGCGGCATGATGGCCGGCCTTGCCGGCGCCTACGCCTCGGTGGTCTATACGCCGCTATGGGCCGACGGCATGATCGCCGGCCGCGGCTGGATCGCCATTGCCCTCGTCGTCTTCGGAACCTGGCTCACCGGCCGCGTCTTCCTGGGCGCCTGCCTCTTCGGCGCGGTCTCCCTGATGAGCCTTGCCGCCCAGACGACCGGCCTCGACCTGCCCTCGCAGCTCCTCTCGAGCCTGCCCTATCTCGTCACCATCATCGTGCTCGGTATCATCTCCGCCGACCGCCGCCTGCTCAAGCTCAACGGCGTCGCCTCGCTTGGAGAGCCCTTCGAGCGCTGAAATCATTGCGATGACAGTGGACAACACGCTTGTCCGGGATGATGTTCGGTGCCAACGGCCTTGAATAGATTTGAATGACGCGTGAGAATACCATGCGTAAGATTGTTCCCATTCCGCCATGTCAGCGTGAATAAGCGGTTGCAGGTCCATCAGACGACGAATATGCTTAAGCGGCATCAAGAACGCCGCGTCAATCACGAGGATACCATGGCAACCGGAACCGTTAAGTTTTTCAATCAAGACAAGGGCTTTGGCTTTATTACCCCCGACAATGGCGGAGCAGACGTTTTTGTCCACGTATCGGCCGTGCAGCCTGGTGCTCCGCTGCGGGACGGTTCGAAGGTCAGCTACGACATCGGCCAGGACCGTAAGACCGGAAAGTCCAAGGCGGAAAACGTTCAGACGCTCTGAGCGATCCGCGAAGGCAATCCCTTGCACGTGACGCTTGCGGATCTGTCGCCAATCTTCCACCGTAGTGTCTGAATGACCACGGAAGCAGACATGACAGCCGCCGTCCCTACTATCGCGCGGCCGAGAACACATATTGCCGTTCTGGCGGTTCTCGGCCTGACGCACCTTCTCAACGACCTCATGCAATCGCTGATCCCGGCGGCTTATCCGATCCTGAAGGATGCCTACGCCCTGGATTTCGTGCAGATCGGCATGATCACCATGACATTTCAGATCGCCGGCTCGCTGTTGCAGCCCGCGATCGGCATGATGACCGACAAACATCCCGCCCCCTATTCGCCGGTGGTCGGCATGATGTTCACGCTGTCAGGCCTGGTCAGCCTCGCGTTCGCCCACAGCTATTCGGTGATCCTCGTCTCGGTCGCCCTCATCGGCATCGGATCGTCCATCTTCCATCCCGAAGCGACCCGCATGGCGCGTTACGCCGCCGGTGGACGGCAGGGACTGGCACAAGGACTGTTCCAGGTCGGCGGTCAGGCAGGGGGCGCGCTCGGCCCGGTCTTCGCGGCGTTGATCATCGTGCCCTGGGGCCAGCCGAGCCTCGCGTGGTTCGCGGTCCTCGCCTTGCTGGCCATGGCACTGCTGGTCTGGATCGGCAGCAAGCAGCGCCAGATCAGCGCGGAGTTTGCGGCCCTGCGGGCGGATGGAAGAAAGGCTGGCAGCGCTGCCCGCCACGCACCGGCGACGATCGGCATCGGGCTCGTGGTTCTGACACTGCTGATGTTCACCAAGAACGCCTATGGCGAGAGCTTCCGCTCGTTCTACACATTCTATCTGATGGAGAAATTCGGCCTCTCCATCCCCTCCGCCCAGATGATGCTGTTCATCTTCCTGCTGGCCTCGGCCGTGGGCGCCCTTATCGGCGGCATCGTCGGCGACCGGATCGGCCGCTATCGGATCATCTGGATCTCCGTCCTGGGGCCGCTGCCCCTGACGCTGATCCTGCCGCATGTCGATCTGTTCTGGACCGGCGTTCTAACCGTATTGATCAACCTGATCATGGCCAGCGCCTTCGCATCGATCCTGATCTACGCCATCGAACTTCTGCCGCATCGCATCGGACTGATCGGTGGCCTGTTCTACGGCTTGAACTTCGGGCTCGGCGGTATTGCCGCAGCACTTCTGGGGATTGCCGCCGACCGCTACGGCGTCGAGGCCGTCTACACCCTCTGCTCCTTCCTGCCGCTTGCGGGGCTTCTCGCCTGGTTTCTGCCAAGGATCGAAGAGGGCGCCACGTAGCCCTGTCGGTATTGCATACGAGACTGTCGGCCAGTTTTCCGGCCAACATCTCGTCAATGTCGACATCATGGTGGGAAGCCGCCTGCCGGTGCTCTTCACGGCCTCGGGAACCGCAACCTTGTCGCGGCGCACCGCCGCCGAACAGGGGAAAGCCTTCCCCCTGACGGATTTGCGCCCGCTCACGCCCTTCAGCGTGACCGACGAAGACCTGCGGTTCGCACGAACATCCATGAGGCGGCCAAGAAAGGCTAAGCCATCGTCGGCTCCACGTTAAGGCACGCCGCTCGTTTGGTCGCGACGCCGGCGATCCTCGTTCCACCCATGCACGTATCTACCCATCTAGGAACGCAGTCTCAGGTAAACCGCAGGTAAGAATTTATCGAGCCGATCGATCGAGTCGATAAGGGCCACACCGCGGGAACCGAAAATACGTTGCGCGTAGGAATCCGCTTCCGAATCCAGGGCCACGCAGAAAGTATCGATTCCACTCCGGCCGAGTTCGTGCACTGCCATGCGCGCGTCCTCCACCAGGTAGCGCCGATCATCGACATCGACATCCGAGGGTTCGCCGTCGGTGACGATGAGGAGCAGCCGGCGGTGACTGCGCTGTCGGCGAAGGTCGTTGCCCGCGTGACGGATGACCGTGCCGAGACGGGTCGAATACTCTCCCGTGATCCCCGCTAGTCGAGCAAGGGCCAAGCGATCGAAGGCGTGGTTGAAATCCTTGATGCGCTGATAGCGCACGTCCTCGCGTCCGTTGGAGCAGAAGGCCGCAATGGCGAAGGGATCGCCGGCATTGGTCATCGCGCGGGCGAGCAACGCCGTCGACAGCCGCTCCATGTCCAGCACGGAGCTTTGTGAACCGCGCACTCGCTCCGTCGTGGAGCGTGATGAATCGATCAGCACGAGCACCGACATGTCGCGCGAACGCCGCTCGTAGCGGCCGTAGACACGTGTATCCGGCACCTCGCCCGCGCGTCGTGCGATCATGGCGGCGATGCTCGCATCCATGTCGAGGAATTCTCCTTCCGTCCGGCCGCGAACCCGCTGCTGGCGGCTGATCCTGGACGCCTTGATCAGCGCCGCAAGCCGATCGACAAGGTCGGAACGCACCTCGCTGAGGGTCGTCACCATCGCGGCCGAGCCGGTCTGCCCCGGCATCTCGCGCACATGGCACCATTCGGGCCGGTAGCGACCGGTAACGTGATCGTATTCCGGATATCGGGCGACAACCCGGTCGCCATCGTCCCGCGCCTCGGTCAGCCGGCCTGTCGCCGTCTCGCCATCCTCGCCCTGTTCCCGCCGCCCGTCGTCGCCGGCCTGCTGCTCGATCCGCGCCCCCTCGAGCATGGCCTCGATCTCGACCGGCGCCTGGCTGTCGTCCGGACCGAAATCCCAGATCCCCATATTGTCGTCGCGGTAGGCCGGCTGGACCACATAGGTCTTTGCATCGAACTGCAGGCGCATCTGGCCGATGTCGTTGCCGAGCAGTCCGCCGATGCGCCGGCTGAACTGCTGCTCGCCGATCTCCTCGCTGACGGCCTCAGCAAAGAGCGTCCGCCCCTTTTCCACCCAGCCATGCGGGTCGATATAATCAGGGTCCGCCAGCGCCCGCGAAAGCCGCGCCATCAGGGCGATCGCAACGGGTGGGCCTTCCGGCCGGGCGACGTGGAAGCGCCGCCAGAGAGAAGCAAGGCCGGGCATCTGCTGCGCGGCAAGCCTTTCGACACGCGCGTCCTCGATGAGGGAAACGAGGGCGATCTGCAGTGGCTTCAACCCGGCGACGGGGAACTTCGCCCGCGTGAAACGATGGTGGGCGCCGATATGCGCGACGGCGGCGCGGTAGAGCAGTTTCGCCTCGGCCCCCTCGAAGCCGGAGAAACCGGCCGGCAGCCGCACGCCGCCGCCACCGAAGCCGGGCCGGCGCCGCATCTGCTCCGGTGCATCGGTCGGGGCTTCCGCTATCGGCGGCGCGATGCCCCAGAGAGCATTGAGGTAGAGGCCAAGGCCGTGGCGCCATGCGGCAAGGCCGGTATCCACGCGATGCCCCTCGACAAGGCGGATCGCGTCGCTGCTTTCCAGGGCAAAGAACGCCCGACGGCGGGCCTTGTCCTTGTCGCCGAGATGGAGCCCCATGCGTACGAAGGCGGTGAAGTCCGCCGCAGCGAGCGCTTGTGTGAGGCGGCCGGTGTTTTCCAGAAGCGGCAGCGCGGCCTCAGGCGCCCGGCGCGCCACATCCTCCACCGCAGCCGCCCAGGCGTTCATCGCCACCTCGTCGAAATGCCGCGCCGCGACAAGCGCCGCCTGCGGCACGCGGCTCGCGGTCAGCCGGCCCGCGCGGATCGCCACCTGCGAGACCGCCGAGGCAAGCCGCACGGCAAAGGCCGGGCCGGCATGCGCTGCAAGGGCCGGGCCGGCACGGCGATAGGCATCCGCGACGAGAGCGCCATAACCGGCCTGATCGATGCGGCCATGCGCGGCATGCCAGCGCTCCCGCCATTCCGGCGGAAAGCCGTCTTGCGCGTCGAGGGTTGCGGCCTCCTGCATGAATCACCTCAAAGGCAGGCGGCGATCGCACCGGACAGTGCGTCGCGCAGGTCCGGATCGTCGGTGATCGGTACGACCATGGCCACCTGGCAGGCCGCCTCGATGGCAATGCCGGCGGCGACGAGCAGACCGGAATTGATGAGCATGCGGGTGGAAGCTCCTTCTTCGAGCCCCTGCCCCTTCAGGTTCCGCGACCGCTCGGCGATGCGCACCAGCGTCTCCGCCGTTCGCCGCTCGATGCCGGCCTCCCGGGCGACGATCTCCGCCTCGATGGCCGGTGCCGGATAACCGAAAGCGATGGCGCCGAAGCGCTGCTTGGTCGATTCCTTCAGGTCCTTGAGCACGCTCTGGTAGCCGGGATTGTAGGATATGACGACGTGGAAATCCGGATGTGCCCTTACCACCTCGTTCTTCTTTTCGAGCGGAAGGATACGGCGGTCGTCCGTCAGCGAATGGATGACGACGGTGGTGTCCTGCCGTGCCTCGACGATCTCGTCGAGATAGCAGATGGCGCCCTCGCGCACCGCGAGCGTCAGCGGTCCGTCATGCCAGACCGTTCCGTTCGTATCGAGCAGATAGCGGCCGACGAGATCGGAGGCGGTCATATCCTCGTGACAGGAAACGGTGATCAGCGGCTTGCCCAGGCGCCAGGCCATATGCTCGACAAAGCGCGTCTTGCCGCAGCCCGTCGGCCCCTTCAGCATGACGGGCATGCGGCTCTTGTGCGCGGCCTCGAACAGCGCGATCTCGCTTTCGACCGGCCGATAGAAAGGTTCGCTGGAAATGCGATAGGCATCCAGGTTCGTCAAGATGGACCTCATGGAGTTGGCCCCGCGATGCTCCCGGCCATCGCGGCGCAGGGAAATTCAGGACGCCAGCAGTTCCTTCAGCTTGTCGTCCAGGAACTTGACGTCGACGGGATTGGTGCCCGGCCCGCCGGCAAAGTGCCCCCAGATCGAAGGGATCGGCACATAGGTCGCGTTCGGCATGTTCGCGACCTCGTTCTGGCTGTCCTCCGGCGGGAAATAGAGGTCGGTTCCACCGGGCATGACATAGGTCTTCGCCTTGATCGCGCCGAGGGCGGCCTTGTAGTCGCCGTTGTAGAGCGCATTTGCCGAGATGTCGCCATTCTGCCAGGTCCAGAGCATGGCCAGCAGGTTGTTCGGGTCCTTCGGCAGGAAGAAGCCCTCCCAGAAGGCCACGAGAAAATCCTCGAGCGAGGCGTAGCCCAGCGCCTTCAGATCAAGTTCCTCGCGGTAGAAGGACTGCGAAAAACCCCAGCCGGCATAGACGCGGGCGGCCGCGCGCAGGCCCTTGTGCGGCTTTTCCCTGTACCAGCCGTCCTGGAACGCTCCATCCGCCGTAAGCGCCGCCTTCACGCCTTCGAGGAAAACGAAATTGTGACGCGCGCATTTCGCCGAACCGCAGAAGGGCGCCAGAAGATCCATCATGTCAGGGTACATCGCGCCCCAATGGAACGTCTGGAGCGCGCCCATCGACCAGCCGGTCACCATGCGCAGATGCGAAATGCCGAAATGCTCCGTCACCAGCCGGTGCTGGGCGCGGACGTTGTCGTAGGCCGTCACCTTCGGGAAGCGGGCGGCATTGTAAGGTTCCGGCGTGTTGCTCGGCGAGGAAGACAGGCCGTTGCCGAACATGTTCGGGATGATGATGAAGTATTTGTCGGGATCAAGCGCCATCCCGGGGCCGACAAGCCATTCGTTGTCGTAGTGCTGGCCTGAATACCAGGTGGGGTAGACGATGGCATTATCCTTGGCGCCATTGAGGGTGCCGAAGGTCTTGTAGGCAAGCTTGGCATCGCGCAGCATCGCGCCATTCTGCAGGGTGAAATCGCCAAGCTGGAAGATTTCGTAGTCGAGCGTCATTTCTGTTTCCTTCATTGAAAATGAGTGTTCGGGGCGCGCCACGGCGCGCCGCCGGTTTCAAGCGGATGCACCTGCGGCGGGTCGCCGGTCCCTCAGTGAAGAGAGTGTGAGATGGGCTATGCCGGCGACGATGCCCGCGCTGATCGCGGTCGAAAACTGCGGCGCGTAGAATTCGACGACGAAGCCCACGGCCGCGCCGATCGCCCAGGAAATGAAGGGCGTCGAGCGCCATTCCCTCTCCGCTGCGCCGCCGCTCCTGAGGATGTAGGTCTCGACGAGCAGGATCATGCCGATGGGCGGAACCACGATGCCGAGCAGCGACAGCCACTGGATGAAGAAGGCCCAGACATTGCCGGCGGCAATCACGATGCCGAGGATACCGAGCACGACCGCAAGCAGCCGCATCTTCGAACCGAGGATGCGCGACCAGCCCGTCGCCGCATTGTAGAGGCAATGCGAGCAGACCGAGCCGAGATTGATGTAGAGGAACACGAAGGCGAGTGCGCTGAGCCAGCCAACCTGCAGCATGTTCATGTAACCGAACATATTGTCCGCCCCGAACGGGTTGGCATTCGGCACGGCAAGTGCCGCCGTCAGGATGCCGCCCACCAGCATGGCGACGAGATTGGAGACCGGAAAGGCCGAGAAGGTCGCGATGAGGGAATGGGTGCCAGTCTTTGCCCATCGGTTGAAGTCAGCGGTAACAGTACCCGCATCGATGAAGAGGGCGATGACGACCGTCAGCCCGACGCCCATCGACATGGTCGCGACGCCGTTGTTGCCGGCGTAGTTCCAGATGGCGTCGAACGTCGTGGTCGATGCGGAATGCATCACCACGAAAAGGCCGAGCACGAAGAACAGCGGCACCGAGACGAGACCGATCAGATGCAGGCCGCGCACGCCGATGAAGGTGATGGCGATGTAGAGCAGGCCCGCCACGACGGTCATCGCGACATAGTTCATACCGTAGGTACTGGCGATCAACGCACCGGTAATGCCGGTCTGCACCGCAAACCAGCCGAGCAGCAGCGTCGAGAGCAGACCGGAGGCGAGCGCATATCCCTTCGTGCCGAAGACCTCGGAGGCAATCAGCGCGAAGTTCCGGCCGCTCTTCGTGGCCGAAAAGCCTAGTGCCCCGACATAGGCGAACATGATCAGATTGCCGAGAACCATCGCGACGAGCGCGCGGGAAAACCCCATGCCGAGCACGAGGATCGAGCCGGTCATGGAACCGGTGATGATCGCCGGAAAGCCGGCCCAGACCGTCACCATGGAAAAGAGGCTGTGCCGGGCCGAAAGCGGCACCGGAGAATGTTCGTATTCCTCGCCGAGCACGTGGTCGGCATCAAGCGGCGACGGATCGCCGGGTCGCGTGGAGTGTGTCGACATGTTCGTTCCCCTCATGTCTGTTTTGTCGAAGAAGACCGCCCGGCCTCCGAGCCGGGCGGTCCGGCTGGCATCAGCGATGGGTAGTGCCGTGCGGAATGCCCTCGATCGGGCATTCGTCCGTGCCGACCGTGCCGCGCGTCATGGCCTCGACCATCTCGCGCGTCCCTTCCGGGTCGTTCACCCATTTGGCGTAGAAGTTGTACGGGCAGGCCGCGACGCCGCGATCGCCGTCGCCGGAATTGATCGTGCCGGTGTAGCCGCGGTGCAGGAGCTTGAAGAGATGGTTCTGCGACTGGCCGTTGCGGCGGGCGTCGCGGATAGCCGAGACGGAGAGCTGCGCATACTGGATGCCGTTCTCCTCCGTGCCGCATTCGCCGAGCGTGCGCCCGTCGAAGCCGACGATCGCGGAATGGCCGAAATAGGAGTAGACGCCATCGAAGCCCGCGGCATTGGCGACCGCCACATAGACATTGTTGGCCCAGGCCATCGACTTGGAAATCTGCACCTGCTGCTCCTTGGCCGGATACATGTAGCCCTGGCAGCGGATGATGAGTTCGGCGCCGCGCATCGCGCAGTCCCGCCAGATTTCCGGGTAATTGCCGTCATCGCAGATGATCAGGCTGATCTTCATGCCCTTCGGACCGTCGGAGACATAGGTGCAGTCGCCGGGATACCAGCCCTCGATCGGAACCCAGGGCATGATCTTGCGGTACTTCTGGACGATCTCCCCCTTGTTGTTCATGAGGATGAGCGTGTTGTAGGGCGCCTTGTTCGGGTGCTCTTCATGGCGTTCGCCGGTCAGCGAAAAGACGCCCCAGACATTGGCCTTGCGGCAGGCTTCCGCGAAGATCGCCGTTTCCTCGCCTGGAATCTGCGAGGCGGTTTCATACATCTCCCTGGAATCGTACATGATCCCGTGGGTCGAATATTCCGGGAAGATGACCAGATCCATGCCCGGCAGGCCGACCTTCATGCCCTCGACCATCGCGGCGATCTTGCGGGCATTCTCGAGCACTTCAGCCTTGGTGTGCAGCCGCGGCATCTTGTAGTTCACGACAGCAACGCCGACGGTATCTTTGCTGCTGGTGATGTCACCATGGTACATTTCCGGTCTCCTTAAACGACGAGGTGGCTTTGGATGAGGTCATCGCTGAGCGCGCCGATGTCATCGGACAGGGCCACGCTCCCGCGATTGAGGATCACGAAACGGTGCGAGGCCCGCCGCGCGAATTTGATGTTCTGTTCGACAAGGATCACGGCGAGGCCGTGCTTGCGGTTGAGATCGATCAGAACGTCTTCGATCTGCTCGACGATGTTGGGCTGGATGCCCTCCGTCGGCTCGTCGAGGAGCAGGATCTTCGGCTCCGACAGCAGGGCCCGCGCGATGGCAAGCTGCTGCTGCTGACCGCCGGAGAGGTTGCCCCCGGGCCGGCCGAGGAATTCCTTGAGGATCGGGAACAGATCGAAGATGTGATCGGGAATGTTTCGCGCCGGCTTTTCCGCCGCGAAGGTCCCGAGCAGGAGGTTTTCGCGCACGGTGAAGTTCGGCAGGATCCCCCGCCCCTGCGGCACGTATCCGAGCCCGGCGCGCGCCCTCATGTGTGTTGGCAGGTTGTTGATCTCCGCGCCGTCGAGCCGGATCGAGCCGGCGCAGCGGGACATGAGACCGAGGATAGTGCGCAGCAATGTCGTCTTGCCGACGCCATTTCGCCCGAGCACGGTCAGGAACTCCCCTTCCCGCACCGAGAGCGAGACAGACTGGAGGGCGGGGCTGCGGCCGTAGAAGCCGTCGACATCGGAAAGCTCAAGCATGGCCGATGCCTCCCGAACCGAGATAGGCCTCGCGGACCTTCGCATCCTGCGAAATTTCGTCGGCGGTGCCCTGCGCGAGCATCTTGCCCTGATGCATGACCGAAATGGTTTCCGCGATGTCGCGCACGAAGCCCATGTCGTGCTCGACGACGACAAGCGTGTGCTTGCCGCGCAACCGGTTGAACAGCTCGGCGGTCATGTTGGTTTCATGCGCCGTCATGCCTGCCGTCGGTTCGTCCATGAGGATGAGGGCCGGGTCCTGGGCGAGAATCAGCGCGATCTCCAGCCATTGCGTCTGGCCGTGCGAGAGCTGTGCTGCCTGGGTCTCGAGATGATCCTCAAGACCGACGAGGACGGCGAGGCGTTCCAGCCGCTCGGTATCCACCCCGCCGGAAAAGCGGAGCAGGTTGCGCCAGACGCCCGGATCACGCGAGCAGCCGATCTCGAGGTTTTCGCGCACCGTCAGTTCGCGGAAGACGCTCGGCACCTGAAACTTTCGGCCGATCCCGGCACGGGCGATCCGGAATTCCTTGAAGGAATGGATCGGTTCGCCCCGGAAGGCGATTTCACCCGCCGTGATGCGGGACTTCCCGCAAATCAGATCGAGCGTCGTGGACTTGCCCGCTCCGTTCGGCCCGATCAGGCAGCGCAGTTCGCCTGACGCCACCTCGAAATCGAGGCGATCGACCGCGACGAAACCCGAAAAGGCGACGGTCACCTGCTTGAGGGCGAGGAGCTGTTCGCGTGCCGGGGTCATAGCGCACCTCCGAGATGGGGCTGGGATTTGGGTGCCTGCTCGGTGGCATGGCGGGCGCCGCCCTCAGGTGCCGCCTTAGGGAAGCGGCGCGCGAGGGCTTCGAAGGCGCCCGCCATCCCCTTCGGCATGAACAGCACGATGAGGACAAAGAGGCCGCCCATGACGAGGGTCCAGGTTTCGAGGAAGGCCTCGGATTCCGACAGAGCGCCCTGCACGCCGGTCACGAGCACCGCCCCCAGCATGGCGCCAACGAGGCTTTGCCGGCCACCGACGGCGACCCAGATCACGATGGAGAGGCTGAGCGGCACGCCGAGGAAGGTCGGCGAGGCGAACTCCATGACGATCGTGTAGAGCATGCCCGCAAGGCCGGCGATGGCGGCGGAAAACGCGAAGACGAAGGTCTTATAGAGCGCCACGTCGTATCCGAAGAAGCGCACCCGCTCCTCCTGATCGCGCACCGCCTGCAGGATGAGACCGGTCTTGCTGCGCGAGACGGCGAGCGCGAGGAACAGCGTGACCGTGAGGCAGATCGCGACGAGATAGTAGGTCGAGGCGGAATAGGCATCGAAGGTGAAGCCGGCCATCTCGAACTGCGCGAGATCGGTGATGCCGTTGAAGCCGCCGGTATAGCTCTGCTGGTCGATGATGATGAGATTGACCACCACCATGGCGGCGAGCGTGATGATCGCCGCATAGACGCCGGCGATGCGCCCGCCGAACATGAACCAGCCGAGCAGGGCCGCGAAGAGCGCCGGAACGAGGATGCCGGCAAGGAGCGCGAAGGGCATGGAGTGGAACGGCATCCAGATCCACGGCAGTTCCGTCACGTTGTTCCAGACCATGAAGTCGGGAAGGCCATCGCTGCCGGTATGGATGGGCACCGTCTTCAGCTTCAGGAACATCGCCATGCAGTAGGAGCCGATGCCGAAGGTCGTCGCCTGGCCGAGATTGAGGATGCCGGCGTAACCCCAGGACAGGCTGAGGGCGATCGCCAGCATGCCGAAGATCAGGTAGCGGGCATATTTATTGAGCAGGAACGCGTCTTCGACGAACACGGGCACCAGCAGGATCGCCAGACAAACGATGCCGTAGAGAAGGATTTGGCGGGAGACTTTTCCAGACAAGACGGGACCTCTCGTTGACGCGGACGGTCAGGCGCGCACGCGCGGGGCGAACAGGCCCTGCGGCCGGAACCGGATGATGATGACGATGGCGACGAGGACGAGCGCCTTGGCGATCGTGTCGTTGCTGTAATAGGCGATGAGACCCGAGGTCTCGCCAAGCACGGCGGAACTCGCGAGCGTGCCGACAAGGCTCTGCACACCGCCGAGCACGACCACCATGAAGGCGTCGACGACATAGGTCGTGCCCATTTCCGGCGACACGCTCTTCAAGGGCGAGATCAGCGCTCCGGCGAGCCCCGCGATGCCGGCGCCATAGGCGAAGGTCAGCCGGTAGGCGCGGGCGGAATTGATGCCGAAGCTCGACGCGATGGCGCGGTTCTGGGTGATCGCCCGCAGTTTCAGGCCGAAGGACGTGTATCGATAAATGCCCCAGGTCAGCATGAAGAGGCCGAGTGCCACGGCGAGCACGAAAAGCCGGTAGGCGGAGTCGGTGGCGCCGAGGATATCGACGCTGCCGGAAAGCGCAGGCGGCATCTGGACGTAGCGCAATTCACCACCGGCCGTCAGGCGGACGATCTGCTGGGTCATCACCCCCAGTCCCCAGGTGGCGAGGATGGTGTCCAGCGGCCTGTCGTAGAGATGGCGGATGACGGCGATCTCGATCAGCCAGCCGAGCGCGGCGACCAGGAGGAAGATGACGGCGAGGCTTGCAAGCAGGCTCCAGCCGAACTGGCTCTGCAGCAGCCAGGCGCAATAGGCGCCAAGCATCACGAACTCGCCATGGGCAAGATTGATGACCCCGGTCACGCCATAGATGATCGCAAGCCCGAGAGCCACGAGAAGCAGGATCGACGACAGGCTGAGGCCGGTCAGAATTTGCGAAACGACGAAATCCATATGCACCTTCTCCGCAGGTTGGGCCGGCGGCCGCTCGAAGCACGGCCGCCGGCTGCTTGGGGGATCAGACCTCCTTGAGGCCTTCGGCGGTGCACTTCTGGTTCGGATAGGCGCTGTACGGATTGGGCTCGAGCCAGTCGGCGGACTGCGTCAGGATCTCGAACTGCCCGTCCGCCTTGCATTGCCCGATCTTCGGGCGCAGCCAGCAATGCAGGTTCTCCGGCTCGACCTTCACAAGGCCCTGCGGCGCCTTGTATTCCTCGCTCTTCACCGCCTCGCGGATGGCGAGCGGGCTGATGTCGCTCGCCGCCAGCTTGGCGACCGCCTGCTTGAAGAGGTGTATCTGGAAGTAGGAGGATTCCGACACGAAGTGCGTGACCTTGTCGCCGCCCCAGCGGGAACGGTAGGCCTCGACGAAGCGCTGGTTCTCCGGGGAATCGAAGACCATGAAGTAGGGTGCGGAGGTGAAATGGCCAGCAGCGGCGTCCCCGCCCATGGCCGCGACTTCATTCTCCGAGGTGGTGAGGCTCGCCATCGGCATGGTGGCCGGGTCGAGACCGGCCGCGCGATACTGCCGGTGCAGCGCCACGACGGAATCGCCGACCACCGTCGAGAAGATGACGTTGGGCTTTTCCGAGCGGAACTTGTTGATGACGGAGGAGAACTCCGAATGGCCGAGCGGTACGTATTCCTCGGCGATGACTTCCGCGCCGAGCCCTTCGAGCAGCTTCTTGCAGTAGTTGTTCTCTTCCTTCGGATAGATGTAGTTCGAGCCGATCAGGTACCAGCGCTTGCCGAATTTTTCGACGAGCCAGGGGATGAAATCATCCTGTTGCTGGTTGGGCACGGCACCGGTGTAGATGACGTTCTTGGAGCATTCGCGGCCCTCATAGAGCGTCGGATACCAGAAGAGGTTCTCCTGCTTCTCGAAGACCGGGAGCACGGCCTTGCGGCTTGCCGACGTATAGGAACCGAAGACGGAAACGCAGCGATCGCTGAGCACCAGCTTGCGGGCCTTTTCGGCGAAGGTCGCCGGGTCGGATGCCGGGTCTTCCACGACCGGCGTGATCTTCAGGCCATTGATGCCGCCATTGGCATTGATCTCCTCGATCGCCATCAGCGTCGCCTTGTTGAGCGACTCCTCGATGATCGCCGTCGTGCCGGTCAGCGAGAAGAGCACGCCCACCTTGATCTCGCCGCCCTGTGCGAAGGCCAGCGAGGAATTCTTCGACCAGATATGGGGAAAGCCGACCAGCGATG
Source organism: Shinella sp. CPCC 101442 (assembly GCF_024704725.1). Classification (GTDB taxonomy): domain Bacteria; phylum Pseudomonadota; class Alphaproteobacteria; order Rhizobiales; family Rhizobiaceae; genus Shinella. The sequence goes on from NZ_JALIQS010000016.1 coordinate 29,132, forward strand.
CCGCGCCGGCTGCAGCTCCTACTTTCAGAAATTCGCGCCTGTTCTTGTTCACCCTCTGTCTCCATCAAAAAACAAAGGCCCCGAAGCGCTCCGCCGGAATGGCGGATCGTTTCGGGGCCTCTTCGCCTCTGGATTTGTTTGCGGCGCCCTGCCGCGGGGAATGCGCTTATGCCGCCTTCAGGCCCGGCCGCAACGCCACGGCGTGCTTTTTCCGGATCTGTTTCAGGCCAAGTAGAAAAACAAAAAACCCCACGTTCCGCTCTTTGCGGACCCGCGGGGTTTCGTCACCCTTTATGTGCGCAGCGTCTTTGCCGCGGACAATTCCAAAACGCTAACTGAGAAGTTCATGCGAGTCAATCACCGCCGCAGCGACGGCGCCGATCGTCACGCGCTTCTCCATCGCCTGCTTGCGCAGGAAGTTATAGGCCTCCTCTTCGCTCAGGTTTTTCAAGCGGATGAGCAGCGCCTTCGCCCGCTCGACGACACGCATGGTGCGCAGATTTTCGTCGAGCTTGTCGATCCGCCCGCGAAGGCGCCGCTCATATTGGAAATGCTCGCGCGCCATCATCAGCACCGACTGGATCATCCGTGCCGTCGCCGGATAATGCAGCATGCCATGCGCCGCGCAATTGTGGACGAGCTTCAGGTTGAGCGGCGCCTTGCCATCGTCCACGAGGATCAGCGCGGAAGACGGCTCGCCCGGCACCCAGGGGATGCGCTGGGGTAGATCGTCCGACAGCAGGCAGAAGATCGCATCGTACTGCAAGGGGATCTGCGCCGGCTTCGGCCAGATGTGCCGGACGGCGACGCGCTGGCGCTGCAGCTCCCGGATCAGGAACTCGCCATGATCGTCCCGCTCGACGACAACGGCGACGGTGAACTCGGCAGGCAGGCCCGCCTGCCGCGGACGTTCCTCCGCGGCAGTACGGCCCTCCGGCTTCTGGGTGCCGATCCAGCGGTCATGTCCATAGTCGGCCCTCGGCATATCCGGCATCTTTTCCTCCCGCGCGGGACGGCGCGTTCCTGTTCCCTGCATTCAGCAATTCTCCAGACAACGGCCATAGCCGATGAGATAGGGATCGGCCTTCACGCTCGTCTGCGACTGGAAGACGATGTCGAACTGGCCCTGCCGGTTTGCCCGGCCGATGCGTGTCCACACGTCCGCATGCCCCCAGACGGGGTTGATCGACACGCTTCCCTGCGGCGCCTCGAACTCCGCACCCATGACGAAGGTGCGAAGCTGCTTGGTGTCGAGGGAATTGGTCTCCTCCAGTGTGCGCGCAAAGAGATTCACCTGAAAATACGAAGCTTCGAGACACATATTGGTCGGCTCGTCGCCACCATAACGCTTCTGGTAGTGGCTGACGAAGCTGTTGTTGCACGCCGTCTCGATACCCTGAAAATAGGCTGCGGCCGTGTAGTGGCCCTCCCCGACATCATAGCCCATCGCGCGGATTTCCGCCTCGGTCGTGGTGAGGCTGGCAATCGGAACGGTTTTCGGATTGAGGCCGAGATCGTGATAGGCCTGATAGAGGAAGGTCGTGGATTCGCCGACAACCGTCGAGAAGATCACGTCGGGCTGCGCCTGCTTTATCTCGCGCACGAGCGGCACGAATTCGCTGCGATCGGCCTCGAGGCGCAGATACCGCTCCCCCACGACCGTTCCGCCATTGTTGCGCACCAGTTCCCGCATCACGCGGTTGGATTCACGTGGATAGACATAATCCGAGCCGACGAAGAAGAACCGGTTGCCGAACTGGCTCATCAGCGCCTTGCAAAGCTGCACGGAGTTCTGGTTCGGCGTTGCGCCCGTATAGATGACGTTCGGCGAGAACTCGAAACCCTCGTAGAGCGTCGGATACCACAGCAGGCCGTCGAGCCGTTCGACGACAGGCAGAACCGCCTTGCGACTTGACGAGGTGTAGCAGCCGAAGATGGTGCTGACGCCGTCCTCGACCATCAGGCGCTTGGCATATTGCCCGTAGGACCGGATCTCCGAGCCCGGATCGTAGACGATCGGCTCGATCGGGCGCCCGTTGACGCCGCCCCGGTCATTGATTTCATCGATGGCGATCAGCGTGCCGCGTAGCTGCGTTTCCTCGATGACCGACATGAATCCGGTTTTCGAGAACAGGACCCCGACACGCCATGGCGCAGAAGTCCGCTGGTTTCGATTGAGAGCTCCCATTGTCTCGGTTCATCCCTGTATTTGATCCCCTTTTTTTGATCGGCCACCGCTGGTGAGGTCTTGCCGCCCCATCGCATCAGCTTGCCGAAGTGTCGTCCGTCCGCGTTCCCCCGGGATGCGCCTGTTTTCTTTCTCCCGCCAGAAAACAAAAAACCTCCCAGCCTCGGAACGATGCGAGGCACAGGAGGCGACATTGCGCTCAGAAGTTCGGCGGCAACCTTGCCGCCCGTCACCGGATTGACGTTCCCTTACGATAGGATCGAGAAATGCGGAATGTCAACATGCGGTTCTTCAAGCCCTGATGTCGCCGCCGTGTCGCCTGCCCTGCCCGGCGCAACACGCCGCAAACCGCTACGATTGGGACCATAGCCCCTTTCGCGGATTTGCCGACCACGCTCCCTCGACGGGAGTCGCGAAGAGAAATTACATCACACTCACATTCAAGTCACTTGAATAGAATTGCGTTTCTGTTTACAAAAACCGTGGAAGCAAGTGGATCCAAAGAAATCCGCCTTCCGAGAGGGGCAGCATTTTTTTCAACATTTTCCGGCCGTTAGCCGGCGCCCCTTTGCGTGCTTTTTTGCCAACCAGAGGGAACCTGACCGTGACGATCAACCGACGTGAATTCATGAAGGCGACCGCCCTCGGCGTCGCAGCACTTTCATTGCCGAGCCTCGCCAGCCGGGCGGCAGCCGCATCCGGCCCGCTCATCTTCGCCGCCGCAGGCACCGTGACCAGCAGCTGGGATCCGACCTCACACACGGTCGCCCCGCAGATTACCGCCGAAGGGTTCCTCTTCGGCCATCTCACCAAATGCCCCATGAGCGAGGCCAATCCGGGCGAAATCCTGCCGGACCTCGCAACCGAGTGGTCCGTGATCGACGAACACACGCTGGAGTACAAGCTGCGCCAGGGCGTCACGTTCCATGACGGCAAGCCCTTTACCGCGGCGGACGTCAAGGCGACCTACGAATATGCCTCCAATCCGGATCGCCCGGCTTCGGCCTGGTATCCCGGGCGCGTGGACGTCGACGTGGTCGACGATTACACGGTGCGGCTGAACACCAAGCAGTACGGCTATCCGGCGCTGAACTTCTGGTATGTTTCAAGCTTCCTGCCGATCCTGTCGGCCGCCGACGTCGCCAATCCCGACACGCTCAAGCAGAAGCCGAACGGCACCGGTCCGTTCAAATATGTCGAGACCGTCGGCGACCAGATCAAGTTCGCCGCCTTCGACAAATTCCACGAGGGCAAGCCCGCCATCGAGGAAATCGTCTGGGCCTATGTGCCGGATGCCAACACCCGCGTGCTCGGCCTCCTCAACGGCCAGTACCACCTGACAGAGCGCCTGGAGCCGGAGCAGTATCTCTCCCTTCAGAAGGAAGCAGGCCTCAAGACGGACCGCTCGCTTTCCAGCGAGAACAAATATCTTCACTTCCGCTGCAACAAGCCGCCCTTCGACGATCCCCGCATCCGGCTGGCCGTCTGCCACGCGATCGATCGCACGCAGGTCCTTGCCGTGGTCGCAGAAGCCGGGCAGGCATCGAACTGCCATGTCTCGCCGGTCAAGTTCGGCTTCGCCGACGTGAAGGGCTATCCGGAATACGATCCGGCAAAGACGCAGGCGCTTCTGGCCGAGGCCGGTTTCCCGAATGGCCAGGGCCTGCCGGAAATCGAATACATCACCTCGGTCGGCTTCTATCCGAAGACCCGCGAATATGGTGAACTCATCACGGCGATGCTGCAGGAACAGGGCTTCCCGGTGAAGCTCACGACGCTCGAACCGGCAGCCTGGGAAGAACAGCTCTATCGCCGCGCCGACGGCCAGGGCCCCGGCCACATCATCGACGTCGGCTGGATCACCGGCTCGCCCGAACCCGACCTCGTGCTGCGGCCGAACTATCATTCCACGTTCGCGCTCATCAACGGGATCAGCGATCCGCAGATCGATCAGTCCCTCGACAAGGAACGCGGCGCCACCTCCACGGAGGAACGACTGAAGATCCTGCAGGAAGAGACCCTGCCGCTCATCGCCGGGAAGGCGCCGAGCATCTCGCTCTTCTCCTCGGTCTTCCTGCGCGCGATGAGTGCGAAGCTCGACGGCGTCAAGTTCTATCCGAACGGCCCGATCGATCTGTCCAAGGCGACACTGTCCTAGGCCGCCTGCGGGCGATGCGCATCACCGCATCGCCCGCTCTCGTTCCCGTCTCGCCGGATGACCACATATGGCTTTTGCCCTGGAATTCTTCTTGCGGCGCATCAGTCAGGGCGTTCTCATCGTCCTGGCCGTCGCCTTCGTCATTTTCACGCTGCTGCGCATCGCGCCGGGTGATCCGATCCGCATCATCCTCGGGCCGATGGCAACGCCGAGCGCCATGGAGGAAACGGCGGAGCGCCTCGGGCTGCGCGATCCCATTCCGATGCAGTTCCTGCGTTATCTCGGCGACATCGCCAAGGGCGACTTCGGCAACTCCTTCATTCGCGGCAAGCAGGGCGGCACCACCGGCGGCTCCCAAGATGCCGCGGGCTCGCCGCCTGTCGAGCGCGCACCGGTGATCGAACTGATCGCCAAGGCCCTGCCCTATACGCTGCTGCTCGCCGCCTGCGGCTTTCTCTTGGCCTGTCTGGTCTCGATACCGCTCGGCATCATGGCCGGGGTGAAAAATAGCGGCTGGCCCCAGAAGGTCGCCCTCTACCTTTCCTCCCTCTTGGTCTCCCTGCCGAATGTCTGGGTCGGTATCGTGCTCATCTACCTGCTTTCGGCCCGCACCGGCTGGCTGCCCGCCATCGGCTACCAGCATATCGGCTATGTCATCATTCCCGCGATCGTCGTCGCGGTGGAGCTGGCCCCGGTGATGATCCGCTCGATCTCGGTGGCGGTCGCGACGAATGTCCAGGATCCGTTCTACGAGATCGGTCAGGTGCGCGGTCTCAGCGCGAGGACCATGCTGTTTCGCCACGTGCTGCGCAACGCAGCCGTTCCGCTGCTCAACAGTTTCGGCGCCCAGATGATCGGCATGCTGCTCGGCGGGCTCTTCGTCGTCGAATACATCTTCAGCTTCCCGGGTATCGGGCTGTTGACGATCAACGCCGTCTTCCAGCGCGACTTTCCGGTGATCCAGACAGTGGCGATCTTCGCGAGCACCGTGCTCGTCTTCATCAACATCGCCGTCGATTTCGCCTCCACGACGATCGACCGTCGCCTGAAGTTCTGAGGGGTATCATGGCCATCGCATCCTCCACCCCGCAATCCTCGGCATCGCCGGCACCGGCCCGCGGCCAGAGCGTCAATGCCCGCATCCTGCGCCTTGCCTGGCGATCGCCCGAAATGAAGGTGGCAAGCGCTCTGTTCTTCGCGCTCTGTCTCCTGACGCTTCTCGGACCTTTCATCATCGACGCCTCCGCAACGAAAATCTCCGTCGCCGACAAGTTCCTGCCGCCGGTCTTCATGGAGGGCGGCAGGCTCCCTTATTTCCTCGGCACCGACCAGCTCGGCCGTGACCTCCTGCTCCGCTCGCTGGTCGGCCTGCGCAACGCCTTTCTCATCGGTGTCGTCAGCGTCGTCCTGATGTTCGTCCTCGGTTGCGCGATCGGGATCTTCTCCGGCTATCGCGGCGGCTGGACGGACGTCATCCTGATGCGCATCACCGACGTGCAGATGTCCATTCCAGTCATCATCCTCGCCATCACCATTCTCGGCATGTCCCGGCCGAACCCGTTCACCATCGTCGCGGTGCTCGTGCTCTCCGGCTGGCCCATCTATGCCCGTGTCGCGCGCAGCGTGACGCTTGCCGAACGCCAGAAGGAATATGTCCGCGCCGCACGCATCATCGGGGCGTCGGACCTGCGCATCATGGTTCGCCATATCGCCCCGTCCATCCTGCCGCCCATCGCCTTCGTCGCGGTTCTCGACGTGGCACGGATGATGATTTTCGAGGCGATCTTCGGCTTCATCGGAATCGGCATCCAGCCGCCGACACCGACCTTCGGCACGATCATTTCGGGCGGCACGCAATATCTCCTGAACGCCTGGTGGATCACCATCGTGCCCGGCTGTCTGCTCGCCCTCTCGCTTGGCAGCCTCAATCTCATCGGCGGCGTTCTGGAAAAAAGCCGGAACCTCGTCCTGCAGGGAGCTGCATGATGGCGGCGGAACTCCTCCTGAAAGTCGAAAACCTCAGCATCTCCCTCGGTTCGGGCGAGGCCGCGCGCACGCTCATTTCCAACGTCGCCTTCGAGGTGAGGCCGAAATCCGTCCTCGGCATCATCGGCGAAAGCGGCTCGGGCAAGACGCTCCTGTCGCGCGCCCTGGTGAACTGGGTGCGTCCGCCGCTGCGTGTCACGTCCGGCAGGGTGATCTACCAGGGCCGCGATCTGCTCGAGCTGCCCGAGGCCGACATGGCGCGCCTGCGCGGCCGCGAGATCGCCTATATCGGCGCCAACCCGACGACGGCGCTCGACCCGACCATGCCGGTGGGCCACCAGATCGAGGAGAAGCTGCGGACCATCGAACCGGACCTGCCGCGCCGGGAGGCGAGACAGCGCGTCATCGATCTGCTCGATGCCGTGCGCATCCCCTCCGCCCGCTCCCGCTTCGACGAGTATCCGTTCCAGTTCTCCGGCGGCATGATGCAGCGAGCGATGATCGTCGATGCGCTCATCTCGAAACCGAAGCTGCTGGTCGCCGACAACATCACCCAGCCGCTGGACGTGACCGTCGCAGCACAGATCCTCCGGCTGCTGCGCGACCTGCAACGCGACTTCGGCACCTCCATCGTCTTCGTCTCCTCATCCTTCGGCACGATCGTCGAGGTCGCCGACGAGGTCGTCGTTCTCGACAAAGGAACGATCGTGGAGGCCCAGGATACCGGCAGCATCCAGAAGAACCCGGTCCATCCCTACACGAAGGAACTGCTCGCCAAGGTGCCGCGCCTCTGGCACGACGTCGGCAGCGTGCCGGAGACCAATGCCGAGCCCGTCGTGCTCAGCGTGCGCGACGTCGCCAAGACCTATGAGGTCAAGGACCGCGCGTCCCTGTTCAGGAAGAACCGCGTACAGGCGGTTCGCGGCGTCTCCTTCGACGTTCGGCGCGGCGAGAGCCTCGGGCTCATCGGCGAATCCGGCTGCGGGAAATCCACCCTGTCGCGCCTGCTCTCCTCGCTCGAATCGCCGGATCGCGGTGCGATCGAAGTGAACGGCGTCGACGTCGCCACCCTGCGCGGCGATGCCCTGCTTTCGATGCGGCGGCGGTTCCAGCTGCTGCTGCAGGACCCCTACAATTCCATCCCCTCGCACGTCTCCATTGGCGCAACCATCGCCGAGCCCCTGCGTATCCATCGGCTTGCTACGGGGCAGCAGCTGAGGGAGCGGGTCTGCGAGGTCATGCGGGAAGTGGGCCTGCCGCCGGACCTCTACGACGCCCTGCCGGTCGGCCTCAGCGCAGGTCAGCGGCAACGCGTCAACATCGCGCGAGCTATGGTTCTCGAACCGAGCGTACTGATCCTCGACGAGACGCTGTCCGCACTCGATCAGGTCGAGCAGGCAAAGCTCCTCGATCTCTTCGACAGCCTTCAGCGCAAACACGGCATAACCTATCTCTACATCTCCCACGACCTCGCCATGGTGCGGCGCGCCTGCGCCCGCATCGCGGTCATGTATCTCGGCAAGATCGTCGAGATAGGCGACAACGAGACGATCTTCGATGCGCCCGCCCACCCCTATACGCGCACCCTTCTGAGTTCGGTGAGCACGGTGGAAGCAAAGCCCTTCCTGCCGAGGGATTACCTGCTCGAAGGCGAACCGCCGGATCCGATCCACATCCCCGGAGGTTGCTCCTTCCGCAGCCGTTGCCCCTTCGTCATCGACACCTGCCGAACCGTCGAGCCGACGCTTTCGATCAAGGCGGGCGGAACCGCGACCGCTTGCCATCTGGACGTCGATCGCCTGCCTGCGCCGTCGATCCTTGCGAAGGCACGCATCGGGGCCGCCCCGAAACGAATGGACAGCTTATGAACTCCCCACTTCAACAGGCGCCCGCATTCTTCAGCGAGCATGCCCCGATCCACCGCGCCTGGCGGCATCATCTCCACCAGAACCCGGAGGTCGCCTTCGAAGAGCGTGACACCGCCGGCTTCCTCGCGGCTCGTCTCGGCGAGATGGGACTGCCGGTAAAACAGGGTTTTGCGGGGACCGGCCTCGTCGCGAGCCTGCGGGGGAAGAGGTCCGGGCCGACCGTCGGCTTTCGCGCGGACATGGACGCCCTGCCTCTGAACGAGCAGTCCTGCCTGCCCTATCGCTCTGCCCGCCCGGGCGTCACCCATGCCTGCGGCCATGACGGGCACATGACCATGCTGTTGGCTGCGGCCGACTACCTCAGCCGGCAGGACGATTTCGCAGGCACGCTGCACTTCATCTTCCAGCCAGCGGAAGAGGCGGCGGGCGGCGGCAGGGTCATGGTCGAGGACGGGCTCTTCGACCATGCGCCATGCGACCTCGTCTTCGGCCTGCACAACTGGCCCTCCCTGGAAACGGGCAGGATCGCCGTACAGCCGGGACCGATGATGGCCGCCATGGACCTCTTTACCATCACGATCAGCGGCAGCGGTGTGCATGCGGCCCTGCCGCATCTCGGCACCGACACGATCGTGGCGGCGGGCGCTCTGACGCAAGCGCTGCAGACTATCGTCAGCCGCGCCATCGACCCACACCAACAACTCGTGCTCTCGATCACCCAGATCCATGGCGGCCAATCCCTGAATGCGCTGCCGGACAGCGTGGAGCTGCGCGGAACCCTGCGCTATTTCGACGACGGCACCGCACGCACCGCGCACCGGCGCATGCACGAAATCGTCGAAGGCACGGCCCGGACACATGCGGTCGAGATCGCGCTCGACCTCAAATCGCAATATCCCGTGACGACGAACGATCCGGACGCCGCCGGCATCATGCTGCGCGCTGCGACACTCTCGCCGGCCGGCGGAACGGCGATCACGCAGTTCCCGCCGAGCATGGCCTCGGAAGACTTCGCCTTCATGCTCGCCGCGCGCAAGGGCGCCTATGCCTGGATCGGCAACGGTCGATCGACGGCGCTGCACAGCCCGGAATTCGACTTCAACGACGATGTCCTGCCGCTCGGTGCGCAATACTGGGTCGCCCTTGCGCAGGCCTGCCAATCCCCAATCCTGTAACGACCTGACCTGAGGAGAAAAGACATGAGACTTTCGGGCAAGAAAGCCTTGATGATCGGCGCGGCCACCGGCATCGGCAGGGCTGCCGCCATCCAGTTCGCAGAGAACGGGGCCGACCTCGTCATCGCCGACATCAACCTGCCGGCCGCCGAGGAAACGATCGCAGACCTTGTGAAAGCAGGCCGCCACGCCTCGGCCATCACCTGCGACGTCCGCGACGAGGCGAGCGTGCGCGATGCCGTTGCCACCGCGGAGAGCCGGATGGGCGGGATCGACACGCTGGTCTTCTTCGCCGGGCTGCAGAAACTCGGCCATGCCGAGCAATTTTCCACCACCGACTGGGACGCGGTGTTCGACGTCAATGCCCGCGGCACGTTCCTCGCGACGAAATACGCCGTCCCCGTCATCCGCAAGGCGGGCGGCGGCAGCATCATCACCACCTCGTCGCTGGCGGGTCTGCGCGGCGCACCGGGGATGACGGGTTATGCCGCAGCGAAGGGCGCCGTCATCGCTTACACCGTCGCGCTTGCCCAGGAACTCGCGCCGGACAACATTCGCGTGAATTCGGTCCTGCCGGGCTGGATCGACACACCGTTCAACAACCCGGCCATCGCTCTCATGGGAGGCGTCGAGGCCCATGGCGAGGTTGTCAAGCGAATCGTGCCGCTCGGCCGTCAGGGTACGCCGGACGAAGTGGCGCCGATTTATGTGTTTCTGGCATCGGAGGAATCCCGCTATATCACTGCAAAGCAGATGATGGTCGATGGCGGCATGGCCCATTGAATTTCAACGACAAGCCAACCAGCACGATCCACGGCCGAGAAGGAACCGGAATGAAGCGGGAGAAGAGCCAGGGCTCTCAGCGCGACAGCCTCAGCGACACGAAGAAAAGCCTCGGCGTGCGGCTGCGGCTCGCACGGCAGATGAAGGGGCTGACGCTGAAGGAACTCGCCGAAAGCAGCGGATGCTCGGAGAGCCTCCTGTCAAAGGTGGAAAACGGCAAGGTGCTGCCTTCCCTCCCGATGATCCACCGCGTCGTGCAGGTCTTGGAAACCAATATCAGCTGGCTCTTCGACGAGCCGGCTGATGATGAATCGGTCATCTTCCGCAAGGGTACACGCCCCTTCATAACCCTCGACAGGCACAAAGGAACGTCCCGCGGCCTGATGCTCGAACGCATCATTCCCTACAAGGACGGCCACCTGCTCCAGTGCAACATCCACCACCTGGAACTGGGCGGGCAAAGTGGCGAGACCATCACGCACGAGGGTGAGGAAGTCGGTTATGTCCTTACCGGTACCGTCGAACTGACCCTCAACGGCGATGCATTCCGCCTGGAAACCGGAGATGGCTTCTGCTTTCGCTCGAACATCCCCCATTCCTACCGGAACATCGGCGACGACGCGGCCAGCATTCTCTGGGTCTGCACGCCCCCGACATTTTGATGGATCTCTCACGACTTCACAAAGCTGGCGCGCTCGAAAAACTCCTCCGGGGAGGGGGCTCATTCAAGCCTCTGTGTCGCAAGAGCAACAGGGGCGATTGCAGCGAGATAGTGGACAGCGAGGCGATCGTATGGAGTGGTGGTGCGCTTTCAATTTTTGAGTCTGCCGAACATACACTCGCTGATGTTTCGACGTCTGTAAGCGGCCCGGTTGAGGGGATAAGCCACGTAGCGACTTGCCCTTCCGGGGCGAATGGCCCCTACTCCTCTTTCCCTGATCCAAAGACGTAGCCGGTCCGCGTCGTAGGCTTTGTCGGCGATCAGCTGGGGCGAGGGCAGCGATCCAGCCGCGAGTATCGGCCAAACAATGGATTTTCGTTGTTCTGCCACCGTGCGAGACACCGACCGTCTGCATCCCTCCCCGTTTCTACCTGATGCAGAACGGTGAGCTTTCACATGATCATCGGTTCATCGGGGATTGGTCCGCCAGCGGCCGCCTTGGCGAAGTTCCTGCGCAGCCACGACTTCCCCGAGGACGACGCCTATCCCTGCGGCGAATGAAGAACGCGATCAACACTACTAGGCGGATGGCATTTTCCTATAGATGAGGTCTGGCGCGACGATCCATTCGTCCTGTCGCAACGACAACACGTTCAGCCGACCGCTTCGATCCCGGCCGGCAAGCCCGACAAAGCGGTAGCGGCGGCCATGGCCATCGATAACCGCGGCATAGATCGACCGGTCGCGGACATAGCCCGCAATCGGTCCGACACTGCGGGTCCCGGCAAGTACGAAGTACTCGTAGGGAAGGCTGCGGCTCACGCTCATTTGCGAACCTCGTTTACGACGGGTCGGCGCAGCAACGCAGCGTCGCGCCGGATTTTGACAACGAGGGCCCCCTCCCCAGCCGCTGCCGGCCCTTTGCGGCGGCGGCCTTTCTTGAATTCGACGACAAATGGTTTCGCCTGCGGTCGCATCTCGATTTCCTTGGATATGGTCAGTGAAAGCTGCATTCGACGCTGCCGAGCGGGCCGAAATCCGCGACCATCGTCTGTCCGGGCAGAACCTGGAGGATGGTGGTGCAGGATCCGGTTGCGACGACGTCGCCGATCCCGAACTTGTGTCCTCGCGCCGAAAGCTGCCGCGCCAGCCATGCGACGGCATTCAGGGGATGGCCCATGACGCAATCTGAACGCCCGGTCAGCACCTGCCGTCCGTCGAGTGACACGCCAACCTCGATTGTAGCGAGGCTGGCCGGACCGAGGGTCGTCACGACCCCACCGCAGATCGTTGCGGCATGGAGGGCGAAGTCGGCGATCGCCGCCTCGGTTCCGATGCCGGCGCTACGGGTTCTGCGCCCGAGAATGCCGATGGCCGGCATGCAGCCGAACACGGCATCGGCCGCGCTTTCGAGCGTGACCGCCTCGCCCGCATCCGGAAACGGCCGCAGCATGGAGAAGACAAGTTCGCATTGGGCGCCGATGACGCCCGCCGGAAGTTTGAACCGCCTCTGGCCCCGCAGCAAACCCGAGGCCGGAATTTCGGAAAAGATCGGCGTTGCGAGGCCAAGCGTCTTGCGGACGGCTTCGCCCGAACCGACGACGGCATAGCCGCCGCGCTCGAAACTATAGGCGTCTTCCGCGGCCGCAAGGATGTCGTAGGCTTCGGCCTGCGATGCGATCCGGTCGAGTGGAAGGTCGCACAGCACGTTCAGCCGCCGGCTCTCCGCCAGCACGGCCGCGGTATCGCCCCTGAACTCCAAGGACATCTTCGTGCTCCAGTCCTTCGCTTCGGCGACAACCGCCGTTCCGAGAGACTGATGCTTTCCCCATATAGATTCCATTCAGGTGGAGGGGGAAAGAAATCAAGATTCCATAGAGGCCAACGGACACATTCAGAGGCAACCCCATACAGTTTGCGAGGGCGGTGGATCGCATAAGACACCGAGGTTACCCCCATACCCCATCGCACAAGACGGATATCCGCTGCCTCAAGTATCATCCAAACGTTCAGGGAATCGCCTTCATGACGATCGTTGCCCCCTTCATCTATCCTGATGGCGAGCGCGCGTTATCACGTCGGTATTCAAGGCGAGCAACCCTCTCGAACAGCAGCGCCAGGGCACGATCACCCGTCAGCTTGCGGCATGGGCAGCGATCCTCGCTGTCCCGGCGGCGATCGCCGGCATTTACGGCATGAACTTCGAGCACATGCCGGTACTTGAGACTCGCTACGGCTACTTCGTCGTGCTCGGCGTCATCGCCCCCTCCTATGCCACTCTGTTCATGCGCTTCAAGATGGCCGGCTGGCTCTGATCGCATGCTCTCACATTGAATGGCGATGCTGCACTGCACATATGTAGGTTGCCCAGCGGCCCGAAAGACAGGATGGCATGAACCAAAAGACAGCTCTGCTACTCGTCAACCCGAACGCACGGCGCGGCAGGGAAAACCTTCCGCAGGTTCGCCAACTGCTTGCCGGTGCGGGAATTGCATTCACCGAATTGCCCGACGGGAAGGATGCCACGGCGCTCGGTTTCCTGCGCGAGCATGCCGCGCGCATCGACCGCGTGATCGTGGGCGGCGGAGACGGAAGCCTGAACGGCACGGCTCAAGCCCTTCTAGAGACGGGGCTGCCGCTCGGTGTCCTGCCGCTCGGCACGGCGAACGACTTTGCCCGCACGGTCGGCATCCCCCTCGACCTGCCCTCCGCCATCGGCGTGATCGCCAGGGGCAACACCGTGGCGGTCGACCTCGGCCAGGCGAACGGCCACCCGTTCTTCAACGTCGCCAGCATCGGCTTCAGCGCCGATCTCGCCATGTCCTTGACGGAAGAGGCCAAGAAACGCTGGGGCAAGCTCGGATACGCCCTCGTGGCGGCGCGACTTCTGGCCGGCTCGCGCCTGTTCACCGCAACGCTCGACCATGACGGCCGGAGCGAAGAATTGCGCACGCTTCAGGTTTCCGTCGGCAACGGGCGTTTCTACGGCGGCGGGATGACCGTGCACGCCGATGCCACCGCAACGGACGGCATGCTCGATTTCTACAGCCTGGAGGTCGACCATTGGTGGCGGCTTCTGCGGCTGCTTCCCAGCCTGCGCAGGGGCACGCACGGCGAATGGGACGACGTGAGGGCTTTCTCGACCAAGTCGTTGACAATCCGCACCAGCCGCCCCCGCCCGGTCAATCTCGACGGCGAACTCAAGACCACGACGCCCGTGGATTTCAGGATTCTGGAGAAAGCAATATCCGTTTTTGTGCCGTGAGGCGGGGCCGTCAACCTGCTGCTATGCGGGCATTGTAGTCCGGAGGGCTGCGAATGCCGTCCATATGAGGGCTTCCACCTCGCCGAACCGGGCGCGCATGCAAGCGGCATTTACCTGCATCCTGATCGATCGAGAGGGTGCGCTCAAGCCAAGAATGCAGCTCGGCATAGGTGACATCCACTGCCCGGCAAATCCAGTACCTTATACCTGTTGCCATGCGCCGACTTGTCGACCTCGCCCTCGACGCCTGGTCTCGAAATTAGGGCATTTTACACCCATGGCATCGCCTTGCAGGCGCTACGTCCCAAGACAGTTCTTCGCGAGATAACCGGTCATGAGCCCGGAAAGAATATCGACCAGCCGCGACTCGACATCGACAACCGCATGAGCAAGAAGCGGCTCTTCGCGATAGAGTCGCGCAACGTCCGGGCCAGGCGTCGCCATCTGCCAGAGCGCACCAGCCATACTCGTCGCCGTGGATATGATGTTGACCGCCTGTGCTCTGGACAGGCCTATCCGGCCCTCCAGTTTCGCAGCGATAGCCGCCACTTCCTCCAGTGCAATCAGCTTGAAGGCGCGCACCCGTTCCACCGAGACATTGCGTTCGAGGTTCAACGGAACGTGGGCGAGCAGGTCGCAGAACAGAGGGCGCGCGACGAGTGTACGGGCGAAGGCCTCCGCCACCGTTTGCGAACCGGGCGTTTCGATCTCTTCCAGAGCTGCGCGCAACGCGGGGGACCATTCCCGCCACCCCTGCCCGGCCAAAACCAGGAAAATCTGCTCGCGGGTTTCGAAGTACCGTAGCAGGGCTGACTTGTGCATGCCGATCGTATTCGCGATCTCCGTCAGCGTGATCGCGCGAATACCCTGTTCTGCGGCGAGCCTGCGGGCGGCCTGCAGAATGTCATTCTCGCGCTGCTCTTTGGCCTCAGCGCTGCGGGCTCGCTGGAACGTGTTCGTCATCGCCATTATCAAAACTTTGTTGCGTTATTAGTGCGGCCATGGTTGTGTAATCGTATAGCCGATTTTCACCAGGTCGCCAAAGGCTTGCTGACGAGGTCTGAAAGAACATGACATCATATCGCCTCTATCAGATCGACGCATTCACTCGCGAGCGGTTCACCGGCAACCCCGCAGGCGTCGTGCCGGACGCGACGGGGCTCTCCGACGCACAAATGCAGGCAATCGCGCGGGAGATGAATGTCTCCGAGACAGCCTTCATCTTTCCGGCAAGGGCGGACGGTTCGGACATGACTGTGCGTTTCTTCACGCCCACGACAGAGGTGCCAATCTGCGGCCACGCCACGGTCTCCGCACACTGGGTCCGCGCCCATGAAGGCGCGACCGATGGCACCTACATGCAGAACACCGGAGCGGGAATCCTGCCCGTGGAGATCGAGCGGGTCGGCGATGCGACACGCATCTGGATGACGCAAAAGCCGGCAACGTTTGGCGTACCCTTCGGCGAGACGGTAAAGGGCGATATCCGCGAAGCCTGGGTATCGCCGATCTCTCGGCCATCGGACCGGTCCAGATCGTTTCGACCGGCCATAGCAAGGTCATGGTCCCACTGACGTCGACCGCGATCCTGCATGGGCTGAGACCCGATCTCGCCGCACTTTCTCGGATCAGTGAACGGATCGGCTGCAACGGCTTTTTCACCTTCGTGCTTGCCGATCCGTCCGAAGACGTTTTCGCACACGGACGAATGTTCGCTCCGGCAATCGGCATTCCAGAAGACCCGGTCACCGGCAACGCCTGCGGCCCACTCGGTGCCTACCTGGCCCGGCACGGCCTTATTGCCCTAGAGCCAGCAAAAACAACCGAATTCACAGTGCGCCAAGGCGAGTCCATGGGTCGGCCTGGTCTCGTAAAAGTCGAAGTCCGCCACGCCGGCGAAACGTTCGGCATCCGTATCGCGGGCGAGGCCGTGCTCGTCTTTGCGACGACGATCGAGTTGGAACCGCACGGTTAGCGCCACGCGACCCCTCGCATCAGAACAGCTTGTCCA
Organism: Shinella sp. CPCC 101442; assembly: GCF_024704725.1. Lineage (GTDB taxonomy): Bacteria > Pseudomonadota > Alphaproteobacteria > Rhizobiales > Rhizobiaceae > Shinella. The sequence goes on from NZ_JALIQS010000016.1 coordinate 45,227, forward strand.
AGGTGATCGGCAGATCGCGCAGGCGTTTGCCGGTCGCATGGAAGATCGCGTTCGAGACCGCGGCGGCGACACCGACGATGCCGATTTCCCCAATACCCTTCACGCCGAGCGGATTGACCTCATGGTCCTCTTCAGGAACGAGGATCGCTTCGACCATCTGCACATCGGCATTCACGGGGATGGCATATTCCTCGAAGTTGGTGTTGGTGACCCTGCTTTGGATCGGATCGATCGCCAATCCTTCGAAGAGGGCCGAAGACAGCCCCCAGACCATGCCGCCACGATACTGCGCGAGCGCCATGCGCTCGTTGAGGATGCGCCCGGCGGCGAAGGCGCCGACGAGACGTGGCACGCGCAGCTCCTTCGTGCGGGCATTGATCCTGACTTCCACGAACTGCGCACCGTAGGATGCGATGGCGATGGGCTCGTCGCCATCAGGCGTCGAAAGGACGGCTCGGCCGCCGTTGGCGTTTTTGCCGTCGAAGGCGGCATATTGTGCCGTTTCCTGGATTGAAAGCGTTCCCAACCTGTCAAATGCCGCTCCGAGATCGGCCAGGGCAGGCATCCTGTTCCCAAGCCGCGAAACGATGCGCTCGCAGGCGAGCCGGATTGCCGGAACGGTGCTGGCGGTCTGCATGGAACCGCCCGCCGGCGCCGTCGGCGGCAGCAGGCTGTCCCCCAACAGGACTTCGACATTCTCGATCGGCAGGTCCAGAAGCTCCGCCGCCACTTGACCCAATGCCGTATAGGCGCCAGTGCCGATTTCGGAGGCGGCCGTTTCGACCCGCGCCCTGCCGGAACGCAGCAACGTGACGGTTGCGCTGCCGCCATAGTTAAAGCAGGGGAATGTCGCGGCTGCGCAGCCGTAGCCGACAAGCCAGTCGCCGTCGCGGTTCGCGCCCGGAACCGGATTTCTGTTGCGCCATCCAAAGCGCTCGGCTGCCTCGTCGAAGCATTTGACAAGTGACCGGCTGGTGAAGCGGGAGCCGTCGATCGGGCTTCTGGCCGGCTCATTGAGACGCCGCAATTCGACAGGGTCCATTTCGAGGCGATATGCCAGTTCGTCCATGGCCGTCTCGAGCGCGAACATATAGGGCATCTCGCCCGGCCCGCGCATGAAACCGGGCGTCGTCCGATCAGTACGTACGATGTTCACGCGCGTCAGAATCGACGGCGCTGCATACATGTCCGCCGTGAGGTCCGTCGAAGCGCTGGCATAGGCTCCGAAACGCGAGCACATTTCCCACGCCTCGTGCGCGAATGCCGTCAGCTTGCCATCAGGCGTAGCGCCCAACCGGATGCGATGCCGGCTCTCGCCGCGATAGGTGGACAAGGTGAAGCCCTGCGAACGCGTCGCCACCAGCTTCACCGGCCGGCGATGCTTGCGCGCAAGCGCGGCGAGGATCGCCGTTCGCGGTGTCAGGCTCAATTTGCTGCCGAAACCACCACCGATATAAGGGCTTATGATACGGACCCGGGACGGATCGATCCCGAGCTGTCGCGCAACACCCCGCTGAAGGCCGACGACGTACTGGCTGGGCTCATGGACGATGAGATCGTCACCGTCCCACAGGACCGTTGTCGGGAAGGGCTCCATGGCATTATGGACCTGGCTTTGCATATGATAGGTCGCGTCGATGGTCACAGGCGCCTCCGCCAACGCCTTTTCGGCATCGCCAACCTCCAGATCCTCAAAGTTCTGATTGATCTCGGACCAACGCTCCGTAACAGCGCCCGGACTATCCAGTGTCACCGCCGCCGGCTGCTTCACATAGTGAATATCGACAAGCGCGGCCGCTTCACGGGCGGTCTCGAAGTTCTCTGCCAGCACGACACCGATGACCTGGCCGTCGAACACAATGTCCGGATCGATCAATGGCTGGTGATTGGTCGCCGAGCCCGCCGCCTGGCTGACAGGAGCTGCAAGCGCGGGTGCGTTTTCATGCGTCAAAATATCGATCACACCCGGCAGGACCAGCGCGCGGTCCGTCTTGATCCTGTCGATGCGCCCGCGTGGAATGGTGCTGAGAAGCAAAAATGCATGGATCGGATCGGCAACGACGACATCGGCCGCGAACTGGGCGCGGCCCGTCACCTTGGCCCGGCCGTCATAGCGTGCATGGCCGCGGCCGATGAGCGGCAGTTCGCGAAGCGCGGTTTCATGTCCCGACATGGTCAGACCTCCATCGCCGCCGCGCCGAGCAGCGCCCGAACCAGGGTCTGCTTGCCGAGCGGGATCTTGTAATGATTGTGCGAGCGCGTGACGGCCCCCGCAAAGGCCGCCTCGGCGGCGCGATGCGCGATCGCCTCCGTCAATGCATTCCCCTTCAAGGCGGCTTCCGCCTCGCGGGCGCGCCATGGAACGGTCGCCACGCCGCCAAGCCCGACACGGGCCTCCCGCACAGTACCGTCGGGCGCAAGGTCGAGCGCGACGGCAGCACTTGCCAGCGCAAAAGCATAGGATTGCCGATCCCTGATCTTCAGATACAGCGACCGGCGCAGCCACGGCCCGCGTGGAATGAGGAAGCCAGTGATCAACTCGTCGCGCTTCAGCACGGTCTCGACATCAGGTGTTTCGCCCGGCAGCCGATGCAGGTCCGTGAAGGGAATGGTGCGCGGCTTGCCCTGCCTGCCGGCGATTTCCACCTGCGCGTCGACTGCCGCGAGCACCTGCGGGAAATCACCCGGATAGATCGCGATGCAGGCGGTGCTCGTTCCGAGGATCGCATGCTGTCGGTTGTGGCCGTCGAGGGCGGCGCAGCCGGAGCCCGGATTGCGCTTGTTGCAAGCCTCGAAACTGGTATCCCGGAAATAGGCGCAGCGCGTGCGTTGCAGCACATTGCCGCCAAGCCGCGCCATGTTGCGGATCTGCTCCGACGCACCGAGATCGAGCGACAGAGGTATGAGCGGGCAGATCGCCCGGATACCGGGATGGGCCGCCAGATCGGCCATGCGCACCAGCGCGCCAAGACGGATTGCCGTATCACTGACTTCAATGGCGGAAAGGCGCGGATCGCGAAGCCGCGTCACATCGACCAGATGGCTGGCCTTCAGAACATTGACCTTCATGAGATCGAAGACCGTCGTCCCGCCCGCCACGAACAGGGTTTCCGGCCGACCGAGCGCCCGCACGGCCGCCTCCACGGTCTCTGGCCTTTCATAGGTGATCGGCTGCATGGCTCACCCCTCCATCAAAGGCTTTGCCTGCCGGATGGCGGCGACGATGTTCGGATAGGCGGCACATCGACAGAGATTGCCGCTCATATATTCGCGGATATCGGCCTCCGTCTCAGCATGCCCCTCCTTGACGCAGGCGACCGCCGACAGGATCTGCCCCGGCGTACAGAAACCGCACTGGAAGGCATCCTGATCGATGAAGGACGCCTGCATCGGATGTAATGCACCATCCTCGCCGGCAAGACCCTCGATGGTCGTGATGTCGGCGCCGTCAGACGCCACGGCGAACATCAGGCAGGACAGGATGCGGCGTCGATCGACATGGACGGTGCAGGCGCCGCACTGGCCCTGGTCGCACCCTTTCTTCGCACCGGTCAGGCCGGCCTGGTCGCGAAGCGCATCGAGGAGGCTCGTGCGGGCGTCGACAGAAAGCCGCCGGCGCTGGCCGTTGACCGTCATTCCGACGGCTGTCAGCGCCCGGGCATCTTCCGAGGCATCAAGCGCCGGTATCTCGGCCCGCGCCGCACGCACGGCAAAAGGCGCAATGGCGACGCCAGCCGATCCTCTCAGGAAATTCCGGCGATGGGGATTGGGCAAGTTCGGATCACCTGGCATTCGGTCTCACTTCTCTTTCGAAAGAGCTCGCGGGAAAAGGATGCCCGCTCAAGCGCCGCACAACAAAACACGGTTTTACTAATAATACAACATCGTTCTCGTAATAGCGGAGAGTGAATGTCTTGGCTGAAGATTCCGGCGCCCAGAGACAGAAAACATGTGTCCGACGGACTTGCGGATGGAGTGAACATGGATGCAACTGCGGCGAGACCATGGATGGGAGGCAAAATCGACCTCCCAGCCCTTCTCGCGATTGCCTTCAGGATCGTCGTCTGGGTGACGCTTTCGACCGCGTGTTACGTCACGGCTGGTTTCTCCCGGCCAACACCGCTGAACAGTAGAGATTTCGGGCGGATTGCCGTTCAGGTATCGAGATGACCGCCTCGATGCGTTTGGCGCGCGGGCCTGGCTATGTATGACCGCCCGCCTCGCACAGACGGTCCACCAGTCACGACAGAGTTGTCCCCGGCGCAGCGGCGTGCTCGGCCCGGATGCCCCGGCGGCCTCTCCCGGTTTTGAAAACCCGCCATGTTACAACGAAGAGGAGCGGGATGAAAAATGTGCCGAGGATCGTGGAGGCAATCGTGCCGCCCATCACGCCGATGCCGATGGCATTTTGCGCATTTGAGCCAGGCCCTTGCGCGAGCGCGAGCGGCAGCACGCCGAGGATGAAGGCGAAGGAGGTCATCAGGATCGGTCGCAGGCGCTGGCGGGCCGCCTCCACGGTGGCAGGCACGAGGTCTGCGCCATGGCGCATCTTCTCCACCGCGAACTCGATGATGAGAATGGCGTTCTTCGCGGCAAGCCCCATTGTCGTCAAAAGCCCGACCTTGAAGTATATGTCATTGGCCTGATCGAAGAGCGTCGCCGCCGCCAGTGCCCCGAAAATGCCGATGGGCGCGGAGAGCAGGACCGCGAAGGGAATGGTCCAGCTTTCGTAAAGCGCGGCGAGCGACAGGAAGACGACGAGCACCGAAAGCGCGAAGAGCTGCATCGCCGAATTTCCCGATGCCTCTTCCTGCGCGGAAAGGCCGCTCCAGGCGAGCGCATAGCCCGGCGGCAGAGCGCGCACGAGCTCCTCCACCTCCCGCATCGCCGTGCCGGAGCTGACGCCATTGGCCGCGCCCTGGATCTGGACCGCCGGCAGGCCGTTGTAACGCTCCCTTCGCGGCGAGCCCGCGGTCCAGGCGCCGGAGGAAAAGGCGGAGAACGCCACCATCTCGCCGTCGGCATTGCGCACGTGCCACTTGTCGAGATCGTCGGGCTGCATGCGGGCGTCGCTTTCGCCCTGGATGTAGACGGGCTTGATACGCCCATCCAGATCGAAATCGTTGATATAGCGGCTGCCCCAGGCAGCGGAGAGCGTCGCGTCTATGTCCGCAAGGCTCAGGTTCATCGCGCTCGCCTTGTCCTGATCGATGGTGATCGCATATTGCGCCGCATCCTCCAGCCCGTTCGGGCGCGTACCGGTCAGGGCAGGATTCTGTGAGGCTGCGGCCAGCAGCTGGCTGCGCGCCGTCACCAGCGCCTCACGCCCGGTATTGGCGGTATCGAGCAGGTAGAATTCGAAGCCGGCCGCGTTGCCGAAGCCCTGGATCGCCGGGGGCGCAATCACGAAGGCGCGCCCGTCCTTGAGCCCCGAAAAGGCCTGCGTCGTCCGCCGGGCGATGGACTGGGCATCAGACCCCGGCGCCGTGCGCTCGCGAAAATCCTTGAGGCTCACGAAGGCAAGAGCGACATTCTGCCCCTGTCCGCTGAAGTTGAAGCCGACGCTGCCGAACACGCCGTCGACCGTGTCCTTTTCCTGCGTGAGAAAATAGTCGATCACCGCGTTCTGCACGCGGGTCGTCCTGTCGATGGTCGCCCCGGCCGGCATCTGGACCGTCACCAGGAGACGCCCCTGGTCCTCAGGCGGAAGGAAGGAGGTAGGCAGCCGGTAAAACAGCCAGCCCGCGGCGACGGACAGGGCCAGGAAGACCACGAGGAAGCGGAAGGCGCGGCGCACCAGACCCTCCGTCGCCCGCCCGTATCCCGTGGTCATGCGCTCCATCAGACGCTCGAAAAGGCCGAGCGGACCACGACGCGGGCCATCATGCCGGGCCTTCAAAAGCGTGGCGCACAAGGCCGGCGTGAACACCAGTGCCACCAGAACGGACAGGACCATCGCCGAGACGATCGTAATGGAAAACTGCCGATAGATGACACCGACGGAGCCCGGAAAAAATGCCATCGGCACGAAAACCGCCGAGAGCACGGCCGCAATTCCGACCAGTGCCCCGCTGATCTGCCGCATGGACCGGATCGCCGCTTCCCGCGGGGAAAGCTTCTCCTCCGCCATCAGCCGCTCCACATTTTCCACGACGACGATGGCGTCGTCGACGAGCAGACCGATGGCCAGCACCATGGCGAACATCGTGAGCGTGTTGATGGTGAAACCGAAGAGCGCGAGGATGCCGAACGTGCCCAGCAGCACGACGGGAATGGCAAGCGTTGGAATGAGCGTCGCCCGGAAATTCTGCAGAAAGAGATACATCACGACGAAAACGAGCACGATCGCCTCGAAGAGGGCCTCGACCACGCTCTCGAGCGACAGCTGCACGAAGGGCGCCGTGTCGTAGGGATAGTGGATCTCGACCCCTTCCGGCAGCTCCGCCTTCACGCGGTCCAAGGTCGCCCGCACATTCGCGGCGACGTCGAGCGCATTGGCGTTGCTGGCAAGCTGGATGCCGAAGCCGGCCGCGTTCCGGTTGTTATAGGTGCCGGACCGAACATAGCTCTCGGCGCCGATCTCGACCCGCGCCACATCGCGCAGCCGGACGACCGCGCCGTCCGCCGCGCTTTTGACGATGATATTTTCGAACTGCTCTGGCGTCTGCAGACGGCTCTTGGCGGTGACGGTGGCGTTGAGCTGCTGGCCGGCAAGCTGCGGCAGCGCACCTAGCTGGCCGGCGGAAACCTGGACGTTCTGGGCCTCGACCGCCGCCTGCACGTCGCCGATCATCAGTTGATACTTCAGAAGCTTTGCCGGATCGACCCAGAGCCGCATCGCATAGCCGGAGCCGAAAATCTGCAGGTCGCCGACACCGTCGATCCGGCGGATCGGGTCGTTGATGTCGCTGTCAATAAGATCGGCGAGATCGATCGGCTTGAGCCGGCCGTCGGACGAGGCGAGCGCGACCACCATGAAGAAGCCGGTTCCCGCCCTGGCGACGGTCAGGCCGTTCGCCTGCACGGCCTGCGGCAGCTGGCTGGTGACGAGCTGCACCTTGTTCTGGACCTGAACCTGCGCGATATCGGGATCGGCCGCGGAGGTGAAGACCACCGAAACATCGGCTTGTCCCGTGGCGGTCGAAGTGGCCGTCACGTAGTCGAGATGGTCGATGCCCGTCAGGCCCTGCTCGATGACCTTCGTCACGGCGTTTTCAACCGTTACCGCATCCGCGCCCGGATAAGTGGCGCTGATGCGAACGGTGATCGGCGCGACCTGCGGATATTGCGCGACGGCAAGCAGACGGACGGCAAGCAAGCCTGCCAGCATGATGACGATGGCGATGACCCAGGCGAAGACCGGCCTGTCGACGAAAAAACGGGACATGGGCACCTCAGCGGCTGGAGACTTCGACGGGGGGGCGGCCCTCTGCCGGATCGGCACCGGCGACCGGCCTGATGGCACCCGTCGCATCGTCAATGGCAACCTCGAGCGCCTTGACGGTTTCGCCGCTGCGAACGCTCTGCGCGCCCTCGACGATGAGCCGGGCACCGTCGGAAAGACCGGCTGTCACCACCCAGCTGTTGCCTTTTCTGCGGTCGATGGCGAGTGTCCTTTCCTCCACCTTGCCGCCTTCGCCGACGATCTTGACAAGGGCTTCCCCTCCGCGATTGCGCGTGACGGCCCGCTGCGGCACGAGGAAGCTGTTGCCCATCACACCCTCGTCGATCGTGGCGCGAACATACATCCCGGGCAGCAGCAGGTGATCGGGATTGGGAAAGGCCGCCCGCACCACGACGGTCCCGGCCGTCTCGCTGACGGTCGTTTCGTAGAATTGCAGCTTGCCCGCATGGGGATAGGCCAAGCCATCCTCCAGGGTGAGCCGCACTTGCGGCATCGTCGCCGGCGTCAGGCCTCCCGCGCCGGCGGCGCGGCGGAACGACAGCAGGCGCGCGCTCGGCTGGCTCACCTCTACATAGATGGGATCGAGCTGGCGAATGGTCGTCAGGACAGCGGCCTGCTCGGCGGTGACAAGCGCGCCGACGTTGACGGAGGAACGGTCGACACGGCCGGAGATCGGCGCGCGGATGGCCGTGCGCTGGAGATTGATGCGCGCCGTCTCGATCGCCGCCTTTGCCGCCGCGACGTCGGATACCGCCTGCCCGAGCGCCAGCGCAGCATCGTCATAGTCCTGACTGCTGACCGCATCGGCTGTCCGAAGGCGTCCGAGGCGGTCTATCCTCGCCTGTGCGTTGCGCTGGGCAGCACCTGCCCGCTCGAGAGCGGCGGCGGCGCTGTCATAGGCGGCCTGATAGGAAGCCGGCTCGATCTCGTAGAGAACATCGCCCGCCTTCACCTCGCGGCCCTCGGTGAAGACGCGCGCGCGCACCAGCCCCGAAACCTGTGGCCTGACCTCGGCGGCGCTGGATGCAACCGTGCGGCCGGCGAGTTCGGACGAGACGGACACATCCTCCGGCGAAAGCGTGATGACGCTGACCTCCGTCTCCGCTTTCTCCGCCTGGCCGGCCGTGTTCGAACTGGCTTCGGTGCAGGCGCTGAGCGCCAGCGCCAGGAGAGGGGCGATGAAAACGGGGGGCGCTGTTTTCCACATGAGACGGCCTCGCTACGGTTGGGATTGCTCGTGAGCCTACCGTCGCCCCGTCTCAGGAATGTGCCCGCAGGCCGGCTGAATGTATCAAATTGTATCGCACTGCAGCATTGAAATCCCGCGGCCCCGCGCGCCCTTTCGGGGCCATTTGACCGTGGCGTACAATTTTCGACAAAGACGGCAAAACGCTGAGACAGGTTGACCGCAGACTGGAATCCGCAAAAGTTTGCGAAGGAGATCCCCATGCCCGCCTACACGATCGAAACGACCTACAAGCTGCCGATCTACCGGCATCGGGTCTACAATGCCGATACGCTGGAGGAAGCCTGCCTCCTGGCGGTTCGCGACGCGGACTGGAACGATGAGCGGCCCGACATCGAGGCTTCCGAACGCACCTTCGTCAGCGGCATATGGGAGGGCGCCCTGCAGGAAGTGGCCGGCCGGGCCGTGAGCGTGCCGCCAACCTTCGACGAAGCCGTCCGGCGCAAGGCCGACCTCTTCGAGCATTCGCTTCGCCTGATCAACGCGGCGGCGCAGACCGGTTCGACGAATGAGCTGTGGCGCAAGCAGGCCCAGGCGCTGTTGAAGGAGGCGATGGCGATCGGGGCGGATTGCCGCTCTCACTGGCTGGATCCGCAACTCGAAACCGGTGCTGCATCGGCCGCCTTCGCCGCACATAGATGAAGCCCGGCGACCCGGCCCCGGGCGACGATATCCTCGTCAGCAGTCTGTCCCCCACCCAGTGACCCGGCATCACCAACAACGGAGATGCCGGGTATTTCTTTGTGCGGAAGGGCCGATCTCCCGATGCCGGCCCGCGGCCTCAGGCCGCCAGACTTGCCAGATGTTCGCGCGGCAGCGCGAGTATGGCGCAAAGACCCGGATTCCGGTTGACGAGGCGAATGTCGCCGCCGTGCTGGTGCGCGATCGCGCGGGCGATGGACAGGCCAAGGCCGACGCCGCCCGTCTGGCGGTTGCGCGAATCCTCGAGGCGCACGAAGGGTGAGAAGACCGCTTCCAGCTGATTGGCCGGAATGCCCGGCCCGTCGTCGGCGACCGATATCAGCACCTCCGCATCGCTGACGGCGAGGCTGACGCGGGCCGCATTGCCATAGCGCATGGCGTTTTCGATCAGGTTGCGCAGAGCGCGGCGCAGGTTCTCCGGGCGGCAGCGGAAATCGAGGCGCTCGCCTTCCGTGAACTCGATGCCCGGATAGACCGCCGCCATGTCCTCGCAGAGGCTATCGACCAGGGCGTTGAGATCGACCGTCCGTGTTTCGCCGGCCGTCGCCTCGCCCTTGGCAAAGGCGAGCGTCGCGTCCACCATGGTCTGCATTTCCTCGATCGTTGCGATGATGCGATCCTGCAGGGCGGGGTCCTTGATGTATTCCGCCCGCAGCCGCAGGGTGGTCAACGGGGTGCGCAGATCGTGCCCGATGGCCGCAAGCATCTGCGTCCTGTCCGAGACGAAACGGTGCAGCCGGTCCTGCATGCGATTGAAGGCGGCGGCGGTCTTGCGCAGGTCCTCCGGCCCCGTCTCTGGCAGGGGGCTGTGCTGCTCGCCGCGGCCCAGCCGGTCGGCGGCATCGCTGAGCGCCGTGAGGGGCCGGACGATGCGCCGCGCGAAAATGGTCCCGCCGACGGCCAGCACCAGCGCGAAAAGCACGAAGCTGATGATCGACTGGCGCTGCAGGGAACCGCTGCTGATGCGCTTGTAGTAGATGCCGTTCAGCCAGCGCGTGCCGGAGGGAACGGCAAGGCCGAGCCCGTTACCGTCTATGTAGCTGCTCTCGGTGCAGTCCGTGACCGGTTTTTCCGGGAAGGCGCCCGGCGGATTGCTGCCGGCCGTGCCGGGCAGGACGCAGACGGCGCCCGGCTGCGGCTCGGGCGCATCGGCGATCCAGAAACGCGTATAGGCATTGCCGCTTGCCGCCGTCACCCGCTTGGCGATGTCGGGCGAAGCGGAGTCGAGTGCCGCCGCCAACGCGCTGGCCGCCCGGCGGAACTCCGTCTCCTCCGATGCGCGCAGGTCGCGGATGCGGTCTCCCGAGGCGAGGATGTAACCAATCGCCTGCGAGACCAGCAAAGCCACCAGCATCGCGACGATGAACTGGCCCGCAAGGCTCTTCTTCCATAGCTTCAACATTTTGCGACGGAGGGCATGAAACTGTACCCTCCTCCCCAGTGCGTGCGGATGATTTCCGGATTCTTCGGATCGACCTCGATCTTCTTGCGCAGCCGGCTGACCTGGTTGTCGATCGCCCGGTCGAATGGATCGGCGATGCGGCCGGCCGTCAGGTCGAGGAGCTGGTCGCGGCTGAGCACGATGCCCGGATGGTCGATGAAGGCCTTCAGCAGCCGGAACTCCGCGGAAGAAAGCGGCACGCCGACATTTTCAGCGCTGACGAGTTCCCGCCGGCCGGTATCGAGCCGCCATTGGCCGAAATGCACGAAGTTCGCCTTGATGACGTCGCGCTGCGGCGGCAGGGACCGCACGCGCCGCAGGATCGCCTTGATGCGGGCGAGCAGTTCTCGTGGATTGAAGGGTTTCACCAGATAGTCGTCCGCGCCCAGCTCCAGGCCGATGATGCGGTCCGTCTCGTCGGTCCTCGCCGTCAGGAAAAGGATCGGGACTTCCATGTTGGCACGCAGGTCGCGGCAAAGGGTCAGGCCGTCCTCGCCGGGCATCATGATGTCGAGGACGATCAGGTCCGGCAACGACACCTGCAGGATCTGCCGCAGCGCCGGGCCGCCATCGGCCGTATCGACACGAAATCCGCGGTCGCCGAGATAATCGGCGAGGAGTTCACGAATGTCGGCGTTGTCGTCGGTGACGACGATGTGGGGAAATGGAGCCATTGCCTTTCAATACAGGATGGAGCCGCGCTTCCGGCAGCGAAAAATTGTAAAAAATTGCATCAGGCGGCTGCGACAATCCGATACAAATCCCGCCCCTCACGGGAAAATTCTGCGACAGGTTCATTCTACCTTGGCTTCCGGTCAACTGCTGGAGGCAAGAATGCCGGTTCTCAAGGTCAACGGATCGCCGCACGAGATCGATCTTCCCGACGACACCCCGCTCCTGTGGGCGCTGCGTGATACGCTCGGGCTGCTCGGAACGCGCTATGGCTGCGGCGCCGCTCTGTGCGGCTGTTGCACCGTGCATGCGGATGGCAAAGCGCTGCGATCCTGCGTCGCGACGCTGGCGGATGTCGCCGGCGCCGAAATTCTCACCATCGAGGGACTTGGCACCGCTGCGACGCCCCATCCGGTGCAGGCGGCCTGGCTAGAGATCGACGTCGCCCAATGCGGCTACTGTCAGTCCGGGCAGATGATGCAGGCCGCCGCCCTCCTGCGTGAAATACCGAAGCCGAGCGATGCGGATATCGATGCCGCCATGTCCGGCAACCTCTGCCGCTGCGGCACCTACAGCCGCGTCCGCGCCGCTATCCACCGCGCTGCGGAGTTCATCTGATGAACACGCCCGCTCCCACCCGACGTCAATTCCTGTTCGGCATTTCGGCCGTCGCCGGCGGCCTGCTGGTCGGCCTGCCGGAAAGCCGTGCACAAACCGGCCACGGCGAGGTTACGGCCTGGGTGGTGATCACGCCCGACGACACGGTGACGATCCGCGTTGCCCGAAGCGACATGGGGCAAGGCATCTTCACGGCCCTGCCGATGCTGGTCGCCGAAGAGCTCGAATGCGACTGGGCGAAGGTGCGCGCGGAATATGCCGATACGAACGAAAACCTCACTCGCGACAAACCCTGGGGCGACATGGTGACCTCCACCTCGATTTCCGTGCGCGCCTCGCAGGAATACCTGCGCCAGGCCGGCGCCCAGGCCCGGGAAATGCTGATCGCCGAGGCAGCGGCTCGCTGGAACGTGACGCCGGTCTCCTGCCGCGCACGAGGCGGCATCGTTTCCCATGCGGCAAGCGGGCGTGCCCTCCGCTTCGGCGCGCTGGCAGCGGCGGCCGCACGACGACCTATTCCGGAAAACGTACCCCTCAAGGCTCCGTCCGATTGGCGGCTGATCGGCACGTCGGCCGCCCGTATCGAGGCAGCGCCCAAGGTCTTCGCCGAGCCGATCTTCGCCACCGACGTCGACCTGCCCGGCATGCTGCATGCGGCGGTCAAGAACTGTCCGACCATCGGCGGCAGCGTCGTCGCCTTCGACCACGCGGCCGTTGCCGGCCTGCCCGGCGTGCGGCATGTCGTCCAGGTCGGAAAGGACGCCGTCGCCGTCGTCGCCGATAGCTGGCGGCAGGCGAATGCCGCCGTCGAGGCGCTTCCCGTCACCTGGGACGAGAGCATCGGAACGGGTGTGTCGAACGCGACGCTTCGTACGCTCTTCCGCGAAGGCCTTGCCGATCCCGCCGCGGCCATCGGCCATCGCATCGACGATGTGGGCGCATCGCTTGGCGGCGCGGCGCAGATCATCGACGTCGAATACGAGGCGCCCTTCCTCGCCCACGCCACCATGGAGCCGCAGGTCTGCACGGCGAAGGTCACGGCGGAGCGCATCGATCTCTGGGCGCCGACCCAGAACGGCGAGGGAACGACGAACACCATCGCCCGTGTCATGCAGCGGGACGCCGCGCAGATCTTCGTGCACAAGCTGCAGCTGGGCGGCGGCTTCGGCCGGCGGGGCCTTGCGCAGGATTGGGCGCGGCAGTCCGTGCAGATCGCCGCGCAGGTGCCCGGCGTGCCGGTGCGCATGCTCTGGTCGCGCGAGGAGGATTTCACCCACGACTACTACCGGCCGATGGTTCTGGCGCGCCAGACGGCGGGCTTCGACGCGCAGGGCAGGCTGCTCGGCTGGAAAGTGCGCATTTCCGGTTCCTCGATCGCCGCCTCGCTTGCTCCCTTCTGGCTGAAGGAGGGTGTCGACAACGCCCTGATGGACGGCTTCGTGGAGGAGGACATGCCCTATGCCGTCGCAAGCTTCGAGGTGGGCGTGGCGCGGCGCGACAGCCATATCCCGGTCGGCTTCTGGCGCGGCGTGAACCTGTCGCAAAACGGCTGGTTCCGCGAGGCCTTCCTCGACGAGATCGCCGCCATGCGCAAGATCGACCCCTATCTCCTGCGCCGCGAACTCCTCTCGGAAAATCCCCGGGCGCTCGCCACGCTGGATGCCGCGGCAAAACTCGCCGGATGGGGCAAGCCGCCTGCAGGCCGACACCAGGGCATCGCCATCGTCGAAGGCGACAATGCCTGGTGTGCGCAGATCGCGGAAATCTCGGTGACGGACGGGCGCCTGAAGGTGCACCGCATCAGCTGCGCGGTCGATCCCAATTTCGTGGTGCATCCGGATATCACCGTCCAGCAGATCGAGGGCGGCATCGTGCAGGGGCTTGCGGCGGCGCTCTACGGAGAGGTGACGGTCGAGGACGGCCGCGTCCAGCAGACCAATTTTCACAACTACCGTTACCTGCGCATGGAGGAAATGCCCGTCATCGACGTCGCCCTGGTGCCGAGCCTCGGCCGCTATGGCGACCGTTGGGGCGGGGTCGGAGAAACCGGCCTGCCGCCCCTCGCCCCGGCGCTCACCAACGCGATCCATCCGGCAACCGGCAAGCGCCTGCGCAGCCTGCCGATCAGCAACCACGATCTCCGGGTGTGACGGCGATGCGCTTTCCCTCTCTCATTCTCGCCCCGATCCTCGCCGCCGCGACAACCATCGCCGTGACCGCCGAGGAGGTCACCCTTCCGCAGGACGAGGTGGCGTCGCTTGCCGCCTTCGACCGGCTAGTGGCCGTCATCGAGCACCCACGCTGCATGAACTGCCACACCAGCACGGATTTCCCCCGCCAGGGCAATGCACGCCTTCGCCACAACATGGGCGTGGCGCGCGGGCCGGAAAACCACGGCACGCCGGCCCTGCAATGCGCGACCTGCCACCAGGACAACAATGCGCCCTCCGGCGTGCCGGGCAATGCCAACTGGCATCTCGCGCCGCTCTCCATGGCCTGGGAAGGCCTCGACCGGCGCGGCATCTGCCGCCAGCTCACCGATCCGGCGCGCAGTACCATGACGCCGGAACAGCTCGTCGAGCATATGAACAACGACCCGCTGGTTCTCTGGGCCTGGAACCCGGGCAACGACCTCAACGGCCTGCCGCGCGAAAAGCCGCCGATGTCAGCCGGGGAGTTCGGCGAACTGGTGCGGGTCTGGGTCGCGAACGGCGCGCAGTGCCCCGACTGACGGCCAAACGACCGCATCGAGACCGTTTCCCTCAGCCGTCGCCTGCGGCGACCCCTCGAAAGGAGAACCCCATGGCCAGCTTGAACATCAACGGCGAAATCCGTGATCTGGACGCGGAGCCGGGAACGCCTCTCCTGTGGGTGCTGCGCGAGCAGGCGGGCCTCACCGGCACGAAATATGGCTGCGGCATCGCCCAGTGCGGCGCCTGCACCGTCCATGTCGACGGCGTTGCCGTGCGCTCCTGCTCGATCCCGGTCGAAGCCATTGCGCCCGACCAGAGGATCGTGACCATCGAAGGCCTCGGCAAGGACGGGCTGCACCCCGTCCAGCAGGCCTGGCTGGAGCTCGACGTTCCGCAATGCGGCTATTGCCAGTCCGGCATGATCATGGCCGCGGCTGCCCTTCTTGCCGAACACCCCGATCCCGGGCCCGACCTCATCGCAGGCGAGATCACCAACATCTGTCGCTGCGGCACCTATTCCCGCGTTGCCGCCGCCATCGCGCAGGCGGCGGCAACGCGGGCCGGCAAGAGCTGAGAGGAGAGTTCCCATGACCGCGATCATGCCCGTTTCCCGGCGTTTTTTCCTCAAGTCTTCGGCAACGGCGCTCGGCGCCCTCGTGCTCGGTTTCGCGCCGGATTCCGGGGCACAGGAAACCCGACCCAGCGAAATCAACCACTGGATCGTGATCCACCCGGACGATACGGTCGTGCTGCGCCTGACCCGCTCGGAAATGGGACAGGGCTCGCAGACGGGTCTGGCGCAGCTTCTGGCCGAGGAGCTGGAATGCGACTGGCAACGCGTGCGCACCGAATATGTGTCCCCTCGCGAAAACCTCGCACGCGGCGAGGTCTGGGGCGATTTCCAGACGGGCGGCAGCGGCTCGATTAGGGAACTGCAGGAACCGCTGCGTCATGCGGGAGCGGCCGCACGCATCATGCTGATCGCGGCCGCGGCGAAGCACTGGGGCGTGCCGCCGGAGGAATGCCGGGTGAGCGCGGGCCTGATCCGCCATCCGAAGAGCAAGCGCCGCGCCACCTATGGCGAGGTCGCAGCACTCGCCGCCGCCATCGAGCCGCCGCCGGTCGTGCCGCTCAAGAACCCGGAGAACTGGCACATCGCCGGCCAGCCGCTGCGCCGGCTCGATACGCCCGACAAGCTAACCGGCAAGCAGGTCTACGCCATCGACGTCGCCCTGCCGGGGATGCTGAACGCCGCCGTGCGGGCCTGCCCCATCGCCGGCGGAACGCTGCGCCGCTTCGATGCCGACGCGGCCCTCGCCCTGCCCGGCGTGCGCCATGTCCTGAAGGTCGACGACGCCACCGTCGCCGTCGTGGCCGACCGCTGGTGGCAGGCAAACAGCGCCCTCGACGCGCTGGCGATCGAATGGAACCCCGGCCCGAACGAAAAACTCGCCGACGCAGACATCGCCGGTCGGCTGATGGAGGGTCTCGTGGCCGCCAACGGCTTCGCAGGCGCGCAGGCGGGTGACGCCCGGGCCGTCATCGGCGCCGGCGGACGGATGATCAGCGCCGACTACAGCTACCCCTACCAGGCGCATGCCGCGATGGAGCCGATCAACGCGACGGCGCTCTATACCGAGGGTCGCTGCGAGATCTGGGCGCCGACCCAGCATGCCGGCGCCTGCCTCGAGACCGTTGCCGAGGCGAGCGGCGTGCCGATCGAAAACTGCGAGGTCCACCGCCTGCATCTCGGCGGCGGCTTCGGACGGCGCCTCTACCACGACTACGCGCGCATGGCCGTGCTGATCGCCAGGCAAGTCCCGGGCACGCCGATCAAGATGATCTGGTCGCGCGAGGAGGACATGACCCACGACTACTACCACCCCGTCACCCGCTGCCGGATGACGGGCGTCCTCGATGCGGGCGGAAGCATCACCGGCCTGCACATGCGCATTTCCGGCCAGTCCATCCGCGGGTCGCTGCGGCCGGAGAGCCTGGAGGGCGGCGGCGACGTGCGCGCCTTCCACGGGCTGAACCAGACGGACGGCAACGGCATCCTGGGCTACGATATCGAAAACCTCCTGATCGACCATGTCATGTACAATCCGCCGATCCGGCCGGGCTCCTGGCGCGGCGTCAACCTCAACCACAATCTCTTCTATCTCGAAAGCTTCATCGACGAGCTTGCCCATGCCGCCGGCAGGGATCCGCTGGATTACCGCCGCGCCCTGATGGGCAAGCATCCGAAGCATCTCGCCGTGCTGAACGCCGCCGCCGAACGGGCGCGCTGGCACGAACGGCCCCCGGAGGGCGTCTTCCGCGGCCTTGCCGTCGCCAACGGCTACGGCAGCTATGTGGCGGCGGTCGCCGGGGTCTCGTTGAACGGCGATTTCATCCGGATCGACAGGCTCGTCGTGGCGACGGACGTCGGCAATGCCGCCAATCCCGAACTGATCGCGCGGCAGGCGGAAGGCGCCTGCATTTTCGGCCTCTCGGCGGCGCTCTACGGCGAATGCACCGTGGAAGGCGGCGCCATCCAGCAGACCAATTTCGACACTTACCGGGTCCTCCGGCTCGCGGAGACGCCGAAGATCGAAACGGTCGTCCTGCAATCGCGGGATTTCTGGGGCGGCGGCGGAGAACCACCGATCGCGGTCGCGACCCCCGCCGTCATGAATGCCGTCTTCGCCGCCACCGGCAAGCGGATCCGCCACCTCCCGCTGGTGAAAAGCGGCCTTCTCCCGGCCTGATGGAGCAACGCATGAACACAGAAAACCAGACCACTATCCCGCGCACTTGCCGATGGAACGTCACCAGCCGCGCCAAACGGCCGCTAGCGCTGATGGCGCTCCTGCTCGCGGCCACCCCCTCCCTTGCTGAAGGCGATCCGGTCCGGGGCAAGACGGTCTTCGCCCGCTGCGGCGCCTGCCATTCGACGACCGGCCAGAACAGGATGGGGCCGCCCCTCGACGGCATCGTCGGCCGCCCTGCGGGAACGAGCCCCGGCGCGCGATACTCCAATGCCTTGAAGGGCTCGGGGCTCGTCTGGAACGACGACACCCTCAACCGGTTCCTTGAAGCCCCGCGGACCGCGGTGCCGGGAACGACAATGATGATCGGCCTTGCCCTGGCGAAGGATCGCATGGACATCATCGCCTACCTGAAGACGTTGACCCGCTGACGACGGACGGTCTTAGGCGAGAATTGCTTCTGGCCCAGTGGCCAATGGCCGGGCGGATCTGCTCCCCTTCGCCTTGAGCCAGGAAGCGACGCCCGGCGGCAGAAGGGATCGACACCCTCCGCCGGACTGACATCCACCGTCGCGACGATGCTCTCGTCAGTCAGCGTCAGCGCGCCGGCCGCAGGCGGAGCAGCGTGAGTTCGTTTTGCGAACCGACCCGCAGCGGCAACATGAAGGTCCCGATGCCCGGCGAGACGAAAAGCTGCATTTTGCCGATGCGGTACAGTCCGTTGCTGTAAGGAAAGAACAGCCCCTTCGCGAGCACGGTCGCCGGGAAAATCTGGCCGCCGTCATGCGTATGGCCGGTGATGAACAGGTCGATGCCGGCTTGCTCGGCATATGGGATGCCAACCGGACTGTGGTGGATGAGGATCGATGGCCGCGACGGATCGAGGCCGATTCCAGGTAACGTGCCCTCGATCGTCGTCTTGTTCGGCGAAGGATGAAGGTCGAACGCCTTGTCGTCGGCGTTCATGTAATCGAGGCCAGCGATTTGCAGGCCTTCTACGGACACGACCTCGTTGTGAAGGACGCGGACGCCGTGCCTCTGAGCGATCGCGATCAGCCGCTTCTCGTCAATGTATGTGTCGTGATTGCCCGTCGCGAAATAGACGGGAGCCTTCAATTGGGCGAGTGGCGCGAAATTCTCGTCCCTTAGAATCGCGGTGCTGTCGGCGAGATCGCCCGGCACTACGATCATGTCAGGGTTCATCGCGTTGGTCGCCGCGACAATGCGTTCAAGATAGGCCTTGCCTCGATGTCCGCCCATGTGGACGTCGGCCAGCACGGCGACATTGATCGGACGCATGAGCTTCGGCATCGTGATATCGATGATCCTCGTCTCGAACCGATAGGCGTTCCAGACGCCATAGCCAGTGGTGACTGTGGCCAGCAGCAGCACCGCGATGCCTGCCGCCCGGGCTGGAATCCGAAGAAGCGGACGGAGCAGCTCGAACACCAGCAACCAGATGAAGACATAGAAGAGCAGACCGAGCAGCACGCCTGAGACGAGATAGACGCGGTCGATGATCACGGAATCCCAGGCTGCCGTGAGCTGGCTCGTCGTCAGTGCCGCAACGATGATCACGCCCGTGATGAGGTAGAGATAGAGCCTGCGCCGAACGTGCAAGAGTGAACCGAGCCTCGTGCCGACGTAAGCGACGACTGCGACCACGATGAGGAAAGCAAGGAGGGGAACGAGAACGGTAGCAATCATGGAGAATTAACTCGCCCGGGAGGGTGCAGGAACAATGAGGAAGGACGCGATCGGCACCCCTGACCGTCGCCCCAACCCGCAGCCGATCGGATGACCGCGAATTTCCGCCCATCCCTCCTTGCGGCCAAGAAAGCGCTTGACAATGAGTGAGTGAACAGTCATTTAAATAACAGCAAACAACTCTGGACGCAATCGAAATGGCTCGACCTCTTAGCGACGATCGTAGGAATGCCATCATCATCGCAGCGACCGCGCTGATCGCGGAACGAGGTTTGAGCACGTCCACTGCCGACATCGCAAAACATGCAGGCATCTCGAACGGCTCTGTCTTCACCTATTTCGAGACGAAAACGGAGCTGTTCAACGCCATCTATTCCGAACTGAAGGAGGACCTGATCCAAACCGTTTTGGCCGCTATCCCGAGCGACCAGGACGAGAAGTCACAGTTCAGGTGCTTTTGGCTGGCCCGCACGCAATGGGGTGTCGCAAACCCCGGAAAGCGTAAGGTTGCGGCGCAATTGCATGTCTCCGATACGATTACCGACGCAAGCCGTCGAGCAGCGACCGTATCGGCGGCACCAATCCTCGACCTGATAGATCAGGTGGCCAAGCGCGGCACATTGCGCGCCGCGCCACGAGGCTATGTTCTGGAATTGGTCGAAGGAATGGCAGGCGCAACAATGGACTTCATGATCGCAAATCCCGCGATGGCGGAAGAAGCTTCGCAGGCTGGTTTCGACGCTGTGTGGCGAATGTTAGCCTAAAAAATTTCAACATTAAATGACTGTCTGGACAGTCAAAAACAAAGGAGATCCGATATGTCTAAGGTATGGTTGGTTACAGGCAGTGGCTCGGGCCTGGGACGGGCAATCACAATCAAGGCGCTGGAAGCAGGCCATCGTGTCGTGGCTACCGCGCGCGACCTGAGCCAGTTGAATGACCTGGTGGCGTCCTATGGTCCGCGCGTGAAACCGGTCCGACTCGATGTAACCGACGAGCAGGAGGCCGCCGCCGCAGTAGAGGCTGCCATCTCCGCTTTCGGGGGCCTTGATGTCCTCGTCAACAATGCAGGATTCGGAGAGACGCGGCCATTCGAAGAGGTTTCATCGGACGATTTTCGTCGTGTTGTGGAAACCAATTTCTTTGGTGTCGTGAACCTCACGCGGGCCGCCTTGCCCGGAATGCGCCAACGGAGAAGCGGCCACATCATCCAGATTTCGTCCGTCGGTGGGCGGTCTGCCCTCGCGGGCAACGCAGCCTACGTTGCCGCCAAATGGGCGGTAGGCGGTTTTGCCGAAACGGTCGCTCTTGAAGCCGCACCGTTTGGCGTCAAGGTGACGGCACTCGAACCGGGCGGCATGCGCACAAACTGGGGCAAGCGTGCGTTTGGAAACGTTCCTTCCATGTTGCCGGATTACGATGCCTCGATCGGAGAAACCGTCCGGCAGCTTGCGGCATACTGGGGCAATGAGCCGGGCGATCCCGAAAAGATCGCGCAAGTCGTCGTCCGCGTCGCGCAAGCCGATCGTCTTCCGCCGCACATCCTTCTCGGCTCGGACGCACTCCAAGTCGCACTTGGTGCTGACGCAGTGAGAAGCGCTGCTACCGAGCGGTGGAAGGCTGTCAGCGCATGGACGGATGTTGCTTCCGAGGGGCCGTTGCCGGATTTCCCGTCTGAATAGCGATCAGCTCCTGCCGATTGACCTATCGCAAGCGGGAAATCCGCAGAGGTCACGGTCAATCGGCCTGCCATCGTCGCGGGAAACGCGGCGATCCTGGCCATGTCTATCCCGCAGACAGCATCCATTCCGGGCATGCCTGCTGCTGCGTCAGACGCAGCAGTCTCCCGCTTTTGACGTTCTCGCATGTCGACGACGTGGTGGCTCGTGCCAATGCGACGGAGTATGGCCGCAGCGCTCCGTATGGTCGGCCGATGCCGACGCCGCTTACGCCGTAGCTCGGCGTCTCCAGGCGGGGACGGTATGGGGCAACGAGGTGCAGCACCTCTCACCCGCTGTCGCTTTCGGCGGTCTCAAGCAGTCTGGCTGGCCTCCTCGAATTCACCGATGCGCAGACCCTGGCTATCAAGAGAGCGTAGGGGTCGAGAAACAGCAAATGACATCTCGCAGCAAGCGCACAACGTTCGCAGCTCCTGCTGCAAGCAGACAGGGTCCATCTGTCGAACGGGGGGCTTTTGCACACGCGCCTATATCCTCGCCTCAGCCCTTCAGCGGCACGGCGAGTGCATCGCGGAGTTTCTGGACGCTTTCGTTGAGGGCGACGATCTCCTCGACCGTCATGCCGGAGCGCTGCAGCAGCGTATCGGTCAGGCAGCCCGTCTCGGCCTGCAGGTCCCGGCCCTTGTCCGTCAGGTGCACGCCGACCAGCCGCTCGTCCTTTGTCGAACGCCGGCGGGTGACGAAGCCAGCTGCCTCCAGCCGCTTGACGAGTGGCGTGATGGTGCTCGGCTCCAGCGCGAGACGGTCGGCGATGGCCGAGATCGTCTGGCCGTCGCCCTCCCACAGCGTGCTCAGCACGAGATATTGCGGATAGGTGATGCCGAGCGCATCGAGCATCGGCTTGTAGGCGCGGTTGATGGCGATGGTCGTGCCGTAGATGGAAAAGCACAGCTGGCTGTCGAGCGGGATCGTGTGGGCGTCGGTCATCATGGTCTTGGTCTCCGTTTGGGATCGTGGCGGGACCATACCACAAAAATACATATCGCGATAAAAAACATC
>NZ_JALIQS010000017.1 GCF_024704725.1 Shinella sp. CPCC 101442
AGAGCGAGTTCGTCGGCCGCCAGAAGCGCCGCCGCTCTCGTTCGATGGCCGGGTTATAGGCCCCCCCAACCCAATCCGTCAACACCCGTTTTCATAAAAAATGAGAAAATCGACAAGTGTCTGATTTTATTATTGGATTTTGAAAGTCAGGTGCGACGTCCACCCGAGATCCCCGCAAAAACTGCGATTCCGCAATTTAAAATCTTGTCCAGGTGGTAAAATTTTTTCGCCGGACCGCATAACGTGCTCTCGGCAGGCCGGAAGACCCTTTCAACCCTTTTCCGGACTTCACCAGCGGGCTATTCAAACGGAAACACACCGCTGGCCGGCCCCGAACATCACGGGCCCTTTTCCTATATATACGTGCGGGCACGATCATGGCGTCGATATCAGATACTCTGCCGAAGCTGCCGATAACGGACGTCCTGCCGGATCTGGGCGCAGCTCTGTCCGCGGGAGCGCGCGCGGTGCTGTCTGCGCCACCCGGCGCGGGCAAGACGACGCTGGTGCCGCTTTACCTGCTCGACCAGGCCTGGCGCGGCGATGGCAAGATCATCCTGCTCGAACCGCGGCGGCTCGCGGCGCGCGCGGCAGCGGGGCGCATGGCATCCCTGCTTGGTGAAAAGGTGGGCGAAACGGTCGGCTATCGCATGCGGCTCGACAACCGCGTTTCGTCGAGGACGCGCATCGAGGTGGTGACCGAGGGTGTCTTTGCCCGGATGATCCTCGACGATCCCGAACTGTCCGGTGTGTCCGCTGTCCTCTTCGACGAATTCCATGAGCGTTCGCTCGATGCGGATTTCGGACTGGCGCTGGCGCTCGACGTGCAGGCGGCGCTGCGCGAGGATCTGCGGATCGTCGTCATGTCCGCGACGCTCGACGTGGACAGGCTTTGCGCACTGCTCGACCACCCGCCCGCCATCGTCAGCGCGGGCCGCAGCTATCCCGTGGAAACCCGCTATCAGGACCGACCGACCGGCGAACGCATAGAGGACAGCATGGTGCGCGCTATAACAGAGGCGCATCGTGGGGAGGCCGGGTCGATCCTCGCCTTCCTGCCGGGCCAGGCCGAGGTCACCCGCACCGCCGAGCGGCTTGAGGGCCGGTTCGGGCCGGAGACGACGGTCGTTCCCCTTTACGGTAATCTCAGCCAGAAGGAACAGGACGCGGCCATCCGTCCCGCACTGGCAGGAACGCGCAAGATCGTTCTGGCGACCTCCATTGCCGAGACGTCGATTACCATCGACGGTGTTCGCATCGTCATCGACAGCGGGCTGCAGCGCCTGCCGGTCTTCGAGGCGGCGACCGGGATCACGCGGCTGGAAACGGTGCGCGTGTCGCGCGCTTCGGCCGACCAGCGCGCCGGCCGGGCCGGGCGAACGGAACCGGGCATCGCGATCCGGCTCTGGCATGCCGGCCAGACCGCCGCACTGCCGGCCTTCACGCCACCGCAGATCCTGTCCTCCGATCTCTCCGGCCTGGTGCTCGACCTCGCCCATTGGGGCGTGACCGATCCGGCGGCGCTCCGCTTCGTCGATCAGCCGCCGGCAGCAGCGATGGAGGAGGCGCGCAACCTTCTGCGCCTGCTTGGTGCGCTCGACGCGGATGGAGCGTTGACGCCCGCCGGAAAACGCATCCGCGCGCTCGCCCTGCCGCCCCGGCTTGCGGCGATGATCCTCAACGCCGCCCGGGACGGCGAGCAGGCGGCGGCCGCCCGGCTTGCGGTGTTGCTCACCGAGCAGGGGCTTGGCGGTTCAGGTATCGACATGGAAGAGCGTTTGCGACGGTTCGCCAACGAGCGTGGCGAGCGGGCGGATGCGGCGCGGCGGCTTGCCCAGCGCATGGCCGAAGGTTTTGGCACGGCGAAGGCCGCGACCGCCAGCACGCCGGGCGCTCTGCTGCTGCATGCCTTTCCCGACCGGATCGCCCTGCAACGTGGCGGCCGGGGACGCTTCGTCATGGCGAACGGCCGCGGCGGCGAATTGCCGGAGACGGAGCGACTGGCGGGCGCCGACATGATCGTCGTCGCCGATCTCACCGGCCAGGCCGGGCGGCAGCGCATTCTGGCCGCCGCCGAAATCGACCGCGCGACCGTCGAGGCCGAACTTGCGGACAAGATCGTGCGCGAGGATCAATGCGTCTTCGACCGGGCAAACCGCCAGGTCCGGGCGCGCCGTGTCGTGCGTCTTGGTGCGATGATTCTGGAGGAGACGCCGCTCAAGCGCCCGTCCGGGCCGAAGGCGGCTCAGGCATTGGCAGATGGCGTTCGCCAGCTCGGCATCCAGGTTCTGCCGTTTTCCCGCGAGGCGGCGCAGCTGCGCGACCGCATCGGCTTCCTGCACCGCTCGATCGGCGTGCCGTGGCCGGACACGGCCGACGACGCGCTGCTTGCCGATCTCGATACGTGGTTCGTGCCCTTCCAGGAAAACACCCGGGGGATCGACGACATCTCGGCGGCGAGCCTGCATGACGGCCTGATGGCGCTGGTGCCCTATGACATGCAGCGCGATATCGGCAAGCTTGTACCCACACATTTCGAGGCGCCGACGGGACAGCGTCATCCGATCCGCTATGATGGCGACGAGCCGGTGCTGGCGATCCGCGTGCAGGAGCTGTTCGGACTGAAGCAGCATCCCTCCGTTGCCGGCGGGCGGCTGCCGCTGCTGCTCGAACTCGTTTCGCCGGCCCACCGGCCGATCCAGACGACGCGCGACCTGCCCGGTTTCTGGGCGGGATCCTGGCGGGACGTGCGCGCCGACATGCGCGGACGCTATCCGAAACATCCCTGGCCGGAGGATCCGGCCGAGGCCATGCCGACGACGCGCGTCAAGCCGCGCGGCACATAGAGACAGAACGGAAGGACCGGGAATGACAGGCTATCAGGATATCGACTTCCAGGGCTCCGGCCGGCGGCTGCGCCTTGAAACGCTCATTCGCCTAAGATGGCTGGCCGTTGCCGGCCAGTCGATCAGCGTCATCGTCGTCGCATTCTGGCTGAAGTTCCCGTTGCCACTCCTGCCGGCGGCGGTGCTGATCGCGCTGCTTGCGGCGGTGAACTTCTTTCTTGCCGTGCGCTTTGCGCCGGCGCACCGGCTGACGCCGGCTTCGGCCTTCACGCTGCTTGCCTTCGATCTCTGCCAGCTGATGGCGCTGCTTTTCATAACCGGCGGCCTCGCCAATCCCTTCGCGCCGCTCGTCTGCGTGCCCGTCATCATCTCCTCGTCGCTGCAGCCGATCCGCTTCAGCCTGACGCTGGGCGGTCTTGCCGTCGCCGGCATCACCGCACTTGCCTTCACGCCGTTCCAGCTCCCCTGGTTTCCCGGAACCGTGCTCGTCGTACCGCCGATCCTGACGGCCGGCTTCTGGTTCGCCATCGTTTCCACCACGGCCTTCGCCGCCTTCTATTCCTACAGGGTGTCGCAGGAAGCCATCGAGCTTTCGGACGCGCTGGCGGCGACCGAGCTCATCCTCCAGCGCGAAAAGCACCTGTCGCAGCTCGATGGCCTTGCCGCCGCCGCCGCCCATGAGCTCGGCACGCCGCTCGCCACGATCAGCGTCGTCGCGCGCGAAATGGAGCGCGAACTCGGCACGGACGACCGCTTCAAGGAAGACGTGCAGCTTCTGCGCAGCCAGAGCGAACGCTGCCGTGACATCCTGCGCCGGCTGACGACGCTATCGACGGAAGACGAGGCGCATATGCGCATCCTGCCGCTTTCCTCGCTGATGGAGGAGGTTTTGGCGCCGCATCGCGAATTCGGCATCAAGCTCAACCTCGTCGAAAATGGCGAGCGCGCAGGCGAGCCCGTCGGCAACCGCAATCCCGGCATTCTCTACGGCCTCGGCAACCTCCTGGAAAACGCCGTGGACCACGCACGCGAGGACGTCACCGTCACCGTCGGCCACACGCAGGACCGGGTGACGATCGTCATCGAGGACGACGGCGACGGGTATGCCGCGGATATTCTCCAGCGCATCGGCGATCCCTATGTCACCAAACGACAGAAGGACGAGCGGGCGGGCGGGCTCGGGCTCGGACTGTTCATCGCAAAAACGCTGCTGGAGCGTTCCGGCGCCAAATTGACCTTCGGCAACCGCACCGGCGACCAGCCGGGCGCGCGCGTGTCGGTCGATTGGCCGCGGGCCCGCATGGAGGCCAAGGGCGCAAAATGACTTTACCGGCGCACCCTTAGGGGTGATAAGCTGATCCCGATCAAGAATGGACCAAATCCGCGACGGAAGACGAGACAATGGCAGAAAACACCGAACCGCAGATGGCACCCGACGATATCGGGCCGGACCCCTCGCTTCTTCTCGTCGATGACGACGCGCCGTTCCTCCGCCGTCTTGCGCGCGCCATGGAAACGCGCGGTTTTGCCGTCGATACCGCCGAGTCGGTCGCCGAGGGTATTGCCAAGGCCAAGACGAACCCGCCGAAATATGCCGTGGTCGATCTTCGCCTCGGCGACGGCAGCGGCCTCGACGTGATCTCCGCCATCCGCCAGCGCCGCGACGACACGCGCATCATCATGCTGACCGGCTACGGCAACATCGCCACCGCCGTGAACGCGGTGAAGCTCGGCGCCGTCGATTACCTCGCCAAGCCCGCCGACGCCGACGACATCTTTGCCGCGCTGACGCAGCGCCCCGGCGAAAAGGTCGAGCTGCCCGAGAACCCGATGTCGGCGGATCGCGTGCGCTGGGAACATATCCAGCGCGTCTATGAAATCTGCGACCGCAATGTTTCCGAGACGGCCCGCCGCCTCAACATGCACCGCCGCACGCTACAGCGCATTCTGGCGAAGCGCGCGCCGAAGTAAAACTAGGCAGGCTCGTCGCGCCGTCCCGAGACGATGGCGGAGATATCCGGCCCGTCGCGCTTGGAATCCATCGCAAATTCCGCCAGCAGCAGCCGGCCCGCGGCAACGCGGGCGAAGGCGAAGGTGACGGCCTTGCGTGTCGGGGCGGCCAGCTTGTGTTCCGGCGCTTCGCGCAGCATATGCGCGCCGTAGCCGTCCGAAAGGATCAGGCCGCATTCTTCCGGGAAGATATCGAGCGGCACATCCTTGTGCGTGGCGAAGAACAGCCGGTCGCAATGGCGGCGGTAATTCGGCCATTTACGGTCGACGCGAAAATCCTCGATCGAGGTCTTGATCTCAACGATCCAGATCTCGCCCTTGTCCGACAGACTGATGAGATCGGCGCGCCGGCCGCTCGCCAGCGTCAGCTCCGGCATCACGGCATGGCGCATCTCCATGAGCATGCGCTGCACGCCGCGGCGCACCATCATGGCACGGTCGGACTGCCGCCCGTCGAGCAGCGGATTGTCGTTGTGAATGGAAACGATCGTCATCGGTTCAAACCTCGCGAATCGCATTCTAACCGCGAATCATGCGGATTCGATCCGGCAATGCCGGAAACGTTAAGACAGCGGGCAAAACTGCGGCGAGAAAAAGGTTCTATTAACTGCGCGAAACTGTTCTTGTGCGGCTTGGGCACTCTCGGCCGCAAGGCCATTGAACGGCGCGGCGCGGCGTGCTTGGCATGATCCGGGCGCGGTGAAAGCGGCGGGACACCGGCATTGTTGTTGCAAAAAAACAATCCGGCAGCTTTTTGCTTTGGCCGAAGCCCATGCCGCAGCGCACACACTTGCATTGACTGGTTTAATCGAAAATAAACCATAATCGATGAAAGTTCCCGCGTCCCGGAACTTCTTAATTCCTTTACAAGAGAATCTCATGCGCTTCCGCAATGCCCTCCTCCTGTGCGGCCTCGCAGCAGCCGTCACGCTCGCTGGTTGCTCCTCGTCTTCGACCTCCCTTCCGGGCGAGAAGGTGGCGACCAATGCTATCTTCACGTCGGATTATGGCGCCGTCGAAGATAATGGCTATGCCCTGCCGGCAATCCCGATCAGCAAGGTGAACACCAAGTTCCACCGCCAGATCGTCGACTACGCCACCAGCGAAAAGCCCGGCACGATCGTCGTGAACACGCCGAACCGCTTCCTTTATTATGTGCTGCCCGGCGGCAAGGCCGTGCGCTACGGCATCGGCGTCGGCAAGTCCGGCTTCGCATGGAAGGGTGAGGCCTATATCGCCTGGAAGCAGGAATGGCCGAACTGGCATCCGCCGCAGGAAATGGCCGACCGCAAGCCGGAAGTTGCTCGCTACGTCAAGGACGGCATGGGTCCGGGCCTGAAGAACCCGCTCGGCGCCCGCGCGATGTATCTCTTCAACGAGAAGGGCCAGGACACGCTGTTCCGCCTGCACGGCACGCCGGAATGGGCCTCCATCGGCACGGCCGCCTCGTCGGGCTGCATTCGCCTGATGAACCAGGACATTATCGATCTCTACAGCCGCGTCCGTCCCGGCAAGGGCGCCCGCGTCGTCGTGCAGCAGTAAGCAAACGACACTCTCTTCATAAAGAAGCCGCCGGAGCGATCCGGCGGCTTCTTTCGTTCTGCGCTTTGGAAAGCGCAAGGCGGTCGAACCGCCTTGCCGCAAGACAAATCAGGCGCCGGCGGCCTTCAGCTCGAGGCGGCGGCGGTGCAGGACCGGCTCGGTATAGCCGTTCGGCTGCGCACGGCCCTTCAGCACGAGTTCGACGGCGGCCTGGAAGGCGATCGAGCCGTCGAAATTGCCTGCCATCGGGCGATAGAGCGAATCGCCGGCATTCTGCCCGTCGACGACGGCGGCCATGCGCTTCATCGTTTCGAGGATCTGCGCCTCGGTGATGACGCCGTGGTGCAGCCAGTTGGCGAGGTGCTGGGCGGAGATGCGCAGCGTCGCGCGGTCCTCCATCAGGCCGACATCGTTGATGTCGGGAACCTTCGAGCAGCCGACGCCCTGGTCGATCCAGCGCACGACATAGCCCAGGATGCCCTGCGCATTGTTGTCGAGTTCGCGCTGGATCTCCTCCGACGTCCAGTTCGGGCGCACCGCGACCGGGACGGAGAGGATATCGGTGAGCTTTGCCCGCGGGCGCGAGCGCAGCGCCGCCTGCACCTCGGCGACATTGACCTTGTGATAGTGGGTCGCGTGCAGCGTGGCGGCCGTCGGCGAGGGCACCCAGGCGGTGTTGGCACCGGCCTTGGGATGGGCGATCTTCTGCTCCAGCATGGCGGCCATCAGGTCCGGCATGGCCCACATGCCCTTGCCGATCTGCGCATGGCCGGACAGGCCGCATTCCAGGCCGATATCGACGTTCCAGTTCTCATAGGCGGATATCCAGGCGGCCTGCTTCATGTCGCCCTTGCGGATCATCGGACCCGCTTCCATCGAGGTGTGGATCTCGTCGCCCGTACGGTCGAGGAAGCCGGTATTGATGAAGACGACACGCTCCTTCGCGGCGCGGATCGCCTCCTTGAGATTGACCGTCGTGCGGCGTTCCTCGTCCATGATGCCCATCTTCATGGTGTTCTCCGCCATGCCGACGGCGGCCTCGGCGCGGCCGAACAGTTTTGAAGCGAAAGCAACCTCTTCCGGGCCATGCATCTTCGGCTTGACGACATACATCGAACCGGCCGGCGAATTCTGGCGGCGGCCGTTGACGCCGACATCGTGCAGCGCGATCAGCGCCGTCACCATGGCGTCCATGATGCCCTCGGGCACCTCGTTGCCGTTGCGGTCGCGGATCGCCGGATTGGTCATGAGGTGACCGACATTGCGCACCAGCATCAGCGAGCGGGCGCGCAGCGAGCCGGCCGAACCATCCGGCGCGGTGTAGGCGCGGTCCGGGTTGAGGCGGCGCGTGATGGTCTTGCCGCCCTTGGCAACCTCTTCGGACAGATCGCCCTTCATAAGGCCGAGCCAATTGCGGTAGACGACGACCTTGTCCTCGGCATCGACGGCGGCGACGGAGTCTTCGCAGTCCATGATCGTGGTCAGCGCCGATTCGATGATCAGGTCGGAAATATGCGCCGCATCGTCCTTACCGGTCGGCGTCGTGGCATCGATGCGGATCTCGATATGCAGGCCATTGTTGCGCAGGAGGACGCTCGTCGGCGTAGCCGTCTCGCCGAGATAGCCGGCGAACTTCCTTTCATCCGCAAGACCGGTCTTGCCGCCACCGACAAGCGCGACGACGAGTTTGCCGCCCTCGACGGACAGACCAGCCGCATCGCGCCAGGATGCGCCGGAAAGCGGTGCCGCATCGTCGAGGAAGCCGCGCGCCCAGGCGATGACCTTGGCGCCACGAACGGGATTGTAACCCTTGCCCTTTTCCGCGCCGTCGGTTTCGGCAATCGCGTCCGTGCCGTAGAGCGCATCGTAGAGGGAACCCCAGCGCGCATTGGCGGCGTTCAGCGCATAACGCGCATTCATGACGGGAACCACGAGCTGCGGGCCGGCGAGGCTGGCGATCTCCGGATCGACATTGTCGGTCGTCACCTTGACGTCGCCGCCCTCGGGCAGGAGATAGCCGATCTCGCGCAGGAACGCCTCATAGGCCGCCATATCGACCGGCGCGCCGTTTGCGCGATACCAGGCGTCGAGCTTTTCCTGCAGGGCGTCGCGCTTGGCAAGCAGAGCGCGGTTTTCGGGTGCCAGTTCATGCACGATGGCGGAGAAATCGGTAAAATAGCGGTCCGCATCCACGCCCGTGCCGGGAAGAGCCTCCTTGACGAGGAAATCGTAAAGGGCGCTGTCGATCGAAAGACCGGCTTTTTCGGTATAAGTCATCTGAAAAGGCTCCGAATGGCGGGACAATGGGGGAGTATCCCGAATGGTCCCACTTTCCGGAGCTTTCATTCATAGTCAATTCGGCAATAGCATAAAGAATTTATTCCACTCGGGAATAAATCCTACTTATGCCTCTTCGGCGATGCGCGGCCGGCCACTGGCCGTCGCCGTAAAACGCGCCTCGATCAGCTTGCGCGACCCTTCGACCTCGGGCGCATCGACCGCTTCCGACAGCGTCACGACCGGCTCGTCGGCCCCGTTGGCGCGTGCGGCATGGAGCGCTGCCGTCATTGCGCGTTCCTTCGCCAGCGAGAAGGCTTCGTGCTCGTTGACGAGACGCACGCTATCGCCCGCGCCGTTGACGATGAACACACCCTCCTCCGGCTGTGTCACGAAAACCGTCACCGAATTGCGCACCTGGCCGACGACGGCACCGACGGCATTGGCAACGCCGGCATCGGAGGGAATGGAGGATTCCGCGCCGAGCATATCGGCAATGGCGGGATAGTAGACCGGCGCCGAGGCACCGAGGCCGACAAGCGGCCGGTCGAGCGCGACGCGAAACTTCACAATGCCGGGAACGCGGTGCAGCGCCCGGTCGATGGAGATGGAATTGGCAGGATCGAGCGCCCCAACGCCGTCGTCGGCAAGGCAGGCTGACAGAATGACATCCGCCGACTGCCGCGTCAGGCGGTCGACCAGCGTGCGCGCCAGTGCCTCCGGCGTCTCGGCGATCGCCCGGCCGGTACCGTCCTTGGTGCGCGCGGCAAGTTCCAGGCCAAGGCGGGCGGCCGTGGCATCCCACTGTCCCTGCCCGCCCAGCACATGCATGGCATCCGACGGCGTGATGCCACAAACATGCACGAGGCCGCGCGCGACCAGCCGGTCGAGCGTGGCCTTCTGCGGCGTCGAGACCAGCAGGCCGTCGAGCGGCAGCGGCGTGGCGCCGATCTTTTCGTAAAGCGCCTGTTCCTGCGCCGTGAGGCCGCTCGCCAACCGTTCCGGAACGCCGGTGCGCACGGCGAAACGTCCGTCGTGGCGGCCTATATGCGCGGTGCGCAGCTGGCGCTCCAGCACCGGAACGACACTATCGGGATGCAGCGCCGAGGCAAGACTGAGCGGCATGAAGCGGCGCGGACCGAGATCGATCTTCGCCTTCAGGCCACGGTCGTTGATGCGCACTTCCGAATCGCCGCCAAGCCCGAAGGTCCGCATGGCGACCGCTTCCACCATGGTGCGGTAGCCGCCGACGACCGCGCCTTCCGAATCGAGCTTCGGCCGGCCGTTGTCAAGGACCGCGACATCGGTGGTCGTGCCGCCGATATCGGAGACGACGGCATTGTCGAGCCCCGTCAGGTGCCGCGCGCCGACAAGGCTCGCCGCCGGGCCGGAGAGAATGGTCTCGATGGGCCGCAGCCGCGCTTCGGCCGCCGAAATCAACGCGCCGTCGCCGCGCACGACCATCATCGGCACATGGATGCCGCGGCGCGTGAGATAGTCCTCGCAGGCGCCGATCAGCCGGTCGATCATCGAGACGAGGCGGGCATTCAACAGCGTCGTCAGCGCCCGGCGCGGCCCGCCGAGTTTCGAGGACAGTTCGTGGCTACAGGTGACGGGCAGGTGCGAGACTTCGCGGATGCGGTCGCGCACCCGCTGTTCGTGCGCCGGGTTGCGCACGGCGAAATAGCCGGCGACAGCGAAGGAGGAAACGGTTTCGGAGAGCAACGGCAGGGCTTCGTCGAGCGCGGCCATGTCCAGCGGCGTCTCGTTGCCATGCACATTGTGCCCGCCGGGCAGGAAGAGCACGGGGTCGTTGCCGAGCGCATCGGCCAGCCCGTCGCGCTTCAGGTCTTCGGGACCGAAGCCGATCATCACGAGGCCGGCACGACCGCCCTGGCCTTCGACCAGCGCATTGGTGGCGAGCGTCGTCGACAGCGAGACGAGACCGATGGCCGCGACCGGCACCTGCGCCTGTTTCAGCACCGCCTCCACCGCGCCCGATATGCCAACCGCGAGGTCATGGCGCGTGGTGAGCGCCTTGGCACGGGCAACGACGCCCCTGGTTTCGCTGTAGAGTACGGCGTCCGTATAGGTGCCGCCGGTATCGATGCCGAGTAACAAATGGTCTGCCACGAGAATTCTTCCGGATGCCGCCCCGTCTTTGTCAAAAGGGCCGGGCTCTTTTCAAAGCGGGTCTGGAATGGTGTTATTGCATGTCCAAGCCAAATGCCACCATCCCGCCGGCGACATCAGGTGAAAGAACGAGGAGCCTTTGCAGTGATCAAACTCTCCATTCGACGGCCGATTCTGGCGAGCCTTTTCCTTGGCGCGACGCTGCTTGCCTGCGGCCTGCCCGCAAGCGCGCAGGAGGACGGCGAGGAGGAATACAAGGCCCAGATTCCCGACGTCTCCATCTACAAGGCGATGCTGGACGCCAACAAGCAGACCGGCTGGGTGCAGTTCCGCGAATTCTCCGGCCAGCAGCTCATCTATTTCACGGCGTTGCAGACCATGCATTGCCGACTCAGGGAAGTGCGCTACTCGATCAACAGCGACACGCTCGACAAGACGTTTCCGATGGCGAAATGCGATCCGGAACTGCCCTTCAACCTGCCGTCGGACGACAGCCAGAACTGGCTCTATCTCAACCTGAAGCCGGGTGAGGCCCAGACCATCGCCGTGCAGGCGGTGTGGGACGACGGCAGCGGCAGCGAGATCGTCGTCTACCAGCCCTGCAAGAACCCGGAAGCGACCTGCGCCTCGATCAAGACGATCAAGAAGGCGAAGAAGCGCGGGGACGAGCCCGCACCCGCAACGCCAGTCCGTTAGCCGGCTGCGTCGTCAGGCGCTGCACCGGCCAGGGTCTGGTATCCTCCGTCATGTCGAAGCGGAAGCGATGCATCAGCACGCCGAGCGCGATGATCGCCTCCTGCATGGCGAAGGTCGCGCCGATGCAGATGCGCGGCCCGGCACCGAAGGGCAGATACTGGAAGCGATGGATCGCCTCGCGATTGTCCGGCAGGAAGCGTTCGGGCATGTAGGCGCGCGGCTTGTGCCAGAGAAGCGAATGGCGATGCAGCGTCCAGGGCATGACGAGGATGGTGACGTCCTTTGGGATATCGACCACCTCGCCGGACGGGCTCGTCCAGCGGTCGTCGGAGATCGCCTCGCGGTTGATCGAGGGAGCCGGCGGATAGAGCCGCATCGCCTCCTCGAAGGCCGCCCGCGTCCAGGGCATCCTGTCCAGCCAGTCGACGGGATCGGCGCCTCTTGAAACGACGCGGTCGATCTCCTCCTCCATCGCCTCGCACACATGCGGTGAATTGGCGACGCAATAGAGCGTCCAGGCGAGCGCGCGGGCCGTCGTCTCGTGACCGGCGCCGATAAAGCTGAGGATATTGTCCTCCACCTCCTCCATGGTCAGCCCGTCCGGTCCCGCCGCACGCAACAGCAGCGTCAGGAAATCGTTCGGGGCATCACCATCGTCCGCCGCCATGCGCTTAAGCCGCAGATCCATTGTATCGCGCACAATCTTTCGGAACTTTTTCAGAACCTTGAACCCGCCGATACGCGTCACGCGCGGCACCCAGGCGGGTGCGCGCAAAAGATCCATCGGATCGACGCGGCCCATGGAATGCAGGAGATCGTCCACGTCATCGGCGAATTGGTCGGAGGACGTGACGATCTCGCCGGAAAACAGCGTTTCCGAAAGGATCGCGAAGGCCAGCTCCGTCATGTCGTTGCCGATATCGAAGACTTCGCCCTCCGCGCCTTCGTACTTCTTCGCATAAAGCTCGGACTGCGCCAGCATCTGCGTGGCAAAGCCCTTGGCGTGGCGTGGCGTGAAGATCGGCGCGACGGCTTTTCGCGACCGGCGCCAGACCGCGCCTTCCGCCGTCAGCAGCCCGTCGCGCAGGATGGGGCGCAGCACGAGTTGGCGCACCACGGCCATCTTGTAATTGGCGGCATTGTCGACGAGCAGGTATTTGATCAGACCGGGATCGTTGACGATCAGCGTCTTCTCGCCGAAGAAACTCGTCATGATCCAGGGCAGCGTGTAGGACGGCTCGCCCCACAATTCGAGCGGATTGCGGAAGACCGTGCGGATGATTTCGAGCTTCGACGGCGGCACCGTACGCGGGATCGGCGCCGGCGGTTCGAACGGCTCGGGACGCATATCCATCATTCGCCTCCTTGTGATCGGCCATCTCACGAAAAGACTGGGCCGATATAGAGGCGGAAGTTAGAGCAGGCCCTGAAGCTCCGCCAGCTTGTCGTTGATCAGCCAACCGTAATAATTCTCTTCCGGCCAGGTCACTTCACCCGCTGCGCGGCGCGCGGCGAAGGCGCTCGCGCGCGCATCGGGATTGCCGATATTATAGAGCGTCGAGGTCAGGCCGGGATTCTTCGAAATATCGACGCCGGCGATCTTCCTGTAGGCGTCGATCGAGCGGCGGATGGAGGCGGCCATGTAGGCAAGCGAGATGTCGGGATCCATGATGGCCTGATAGACATCGGCCGCATCGTTCTCGTCGAGCTTGTCGTAGCCGGAAATGCGCGCCACGTCGTCGGTCAAGGTCAGCGCCGTCAGCGGGTTGATCTGGCCGAGCCCAAATGTCTGGCCGGCATAGAAGGGCTGGAAGAACACCGCGCTGAAGCGGTTGTCGGGGAAGGATTTTCCA
This sequence comes from Shinella sp. CPCC 101442, assembly GCF_024704725.1. GTDB lineage: Bacteria > Pseudomonadota > Alphaproteobacteria > Rhizobiales > Rhizobiaceae > Shinella. Next base: position 13,358 of record NZ_JALIQS010000017.1, read on the forward strand.
CCGACCGTCTCGCCCTTGAACGTGCGGTTCCAGACGCCTTCACGGCAGGTCCAGAGTGCGTAGGATCCCTTCTTGTCGGCGCATTTGGCGAATTCCGGCCGTGCGACGAAATCGGCGACGCTCTCGCCGTCATAGGCGAAACGGAAGCTGCCGGTATAGGAGGCGGCCTTCACATAATAGCTCTGCAGCCGGTCATAGGCATCGACATTGTAGGTGTGCTCGCCGACGATGGCGCCGACCATGTGGATCGGAGCGATACCGTATTTGGCCGCCGTCGCCTTGATCTTGCTCGTCAGCTGGCCGTCGCTCGCCAGCAGGTCCCGCACCTTCTCGTACTTGGCATCGAAGGAGGTCTTGCCTGCCTTGGTGCGGCGCACGGAAGCACCGGGAATGGCGGGCTGCTCGGCATTGCGGTTGCCTTCGGGCACCACGTCCACGGCATGCGCCACGGTCTGGCTCTGGAAAACGAGCGTGGCGGCAAGGGCAAACACAGGGATGAGCTGACGCACGATTGCGGTTCCTGTCTGGTCAAATCTCTCGGCGGATGGCGGGACCGATGCAAGACAATCGTGTCGGAATGATGCCAGGCGCGGGCAAAGGCCTAGGCCGCGTCGTTCTGCCTGTCGAGAGGCAGGCCATGAAAAATTCGGCACCGGCCGCCCCTATTGGGTGGCCGGTGCCGAAAGGTCACAGGATGTAGCGCGACAGGTCGGTGTTGGCCGCAAGCGTCCCGACATGCTTCTTCACATATTCGGCGTCGATCAGAAGCTTGTTGCCGCCCTTGTCCGGCGCGTCGAACGAGATTTCGTCGAGCACCCGCTCCATCACCGTCTGAAGACGCCGCGCGCCGATATTCTCGACGCTCGCATTGAGCTGGACAGCGACATCGGCCAGCGCATCGAGCGCATCCTCGGTGAAATCGAGCTCGACGCTTTCCGTCTCCATCAGCGCCTTGTACTGGCGGATGAGGCTCGCTTCCGTCTCCGTCAGGATGCGGCGGAAATCCTCCTTGGTCAGCGCCTTGAGTTCGACGCGGATCGGCAGGCGGCCCTGAAGCTCCGGCAGGAGATCCGACGGCTTCGAGACGTGGAAGGCGCCGGAAGCGATGAAGAGGATATGGTCCGTCTTCACCGGCCCGTACTTCGTCGCGACCGTCGTGCCCTCGACAAGCGGCAGCAGGTCGCGCTGCACGCCCTCGCGGGAGACACCCGCGCCCATGCCGCCATCACGCGCGGCGATCTTGTCGATCTCGTCGATGAAGACGATGCCGTCGTTTTCCGCCGAACGCACCGCCTCGCGCTGGATCTGCTCCATGTCGAGCAGCTTGTCGGATTCGTCGTCGATCAGGATCTTGTACGAATCCTTGACCGTCGTCTTCACCTTCTTGCTGCGGCCGCCCATCGCCTTGCCGAACATTTCCGACAGGTTCAGCACGCCGATATTGGCGCCGGGCATGCCGGGAATCTCGAAGCCGCCGGGTGTTGCGGTATCGGCCACATCGACTTCGATTTCCTTGTCGTCCAGCTCGTTGCTGCGCAGCTTCTTGCGGAAGCTGTCGCGGGTCGCCGGCGAGGCGGTGGCCCCGACCAGCGCGTCGAGCACGCGTTCCTCGGCATTGGCATGGGCCTTGGCTGTCACCTCGGAGCGCTTCTTCTCGCGCACCAGGCCGATGCCGACCTCGACGAGATCGCGCACGATCTGCTCGACGTCACGGCCGACATAACCGACTTCGGTGAACTTGGTGGCCTCGACCTTGACGAAGGGCGCACCGGCGAGTTTCGCAAGACGGCGGGAAATCTCCGTCTTGCCGACACCGGTCGGCCCGATCATCAGAATGTTCTTCGGCATCACCTCGTCGCGCAGGTCCGGTTCCAGCTGGTGGCGGCGCCAGCGGTTGCGCAAGGCGATGGCCACGGCGCGCTTGGCGTCGTGCTGGCCGATAATATAGCGGTCGAGTTCGGAGACGATCTCGCGGGGGGAAAAGTTGGTCATGATCTCTCGTTCGCTTTCGGGTCGAATTGCAGGATCAGCACGTCGTCGCCGGTGCGGCCCAGGAGCTTTTCCACCGGTCGGAAGCCGGCTTTCTCATAGGCGCGAACCGCACGGGCATTCGTGGGATCGGGGTCGATGATGATGGTCTCGTGGCCAAGACCGCGAAGATGGGAAACGAAGGCGGCAAGCGCTGCGGAGCCGATACCGATGGAAAGCTTGTCGGCATGGCCGATCGACAGATCGACACCGACAGCCGCCCGCGGCAGCTCCAGCAGCCAGGGATTGTCCTTCGTCCAGTCCTCGTTCTGGTGATGGCCGAGAAACCAGACTTGTATGTAGCCGACCGGCTCTCCGTCGAACTGGATCAGGTAGGGACGCGTCGTGTCCCTGCCCTCCACCATGTCTCGGATGAAGCCGATCTCTTCCTCGGGATCGCCCCACCATTCGCGCACATGCGGCGTTTCCAGCCATGCGCGAAGCAGCGGGTAGTGCTCCTCCCCCACGGGGGAAAAGCCGATCCTTCGGGGATCAAGCGGCATCCAGCGTCTCCACCACGAAGTTGTGGTTGGTATAGACGCAGATGTCACCGGCAATCTGCATGGCCTTGCGGGCGATCTCTTCGGCCGACTTGTCGCTGTCCATCAGCGCGCGAGCCGCCGCATAGGCATAATTGCCGCCCGAGCCGATCGCCATGGTGCCGTGTTCCGGCTCCAGCACGTCGCCGTTGCCGGTGAGCGCCAGCGTCACGGTCTTGTCGGCGACCAGCATCATGGCTTCGAGCCGGCGCAGATACCGGTCGGTGCGCCAGTCCTTGGCAAGCTCGACGGCGGCGCGCATCAGCTGGTCGGGATATTGTTCGAGCTTGGCTTCCAGCCGCTCGAGCAGCGTGAAGGCATCGGCGGTCGCGCCGGCAAAACCGGCGATCACGTCGCCTTTGCCGAGCCGGCGCACCTTGCGCGCATTGCTCTTCATCACCGTCTGGCCAAGGCTCACCTGGCCGTCGCCCGCCATCACCACCTTGCCGTCCTTGCGGACGGTGATGATCGTCGTGGCGTGCATGGAAGCGTAGGGGTTGTGTTCACTCATGAGCATACCTTCGAAAGCCCGGCATCCCGGGCATGGCGCCGCCAGCGAGGCGGCCTCGTTGTTTCCTATGTAAGCGGCGTTTCGCCAATTGCAAACGCCGGCATCCGGTCGCTCCCGGCCCTCACGCATGGAAAGCGGGACAAGCATGCCGCCGTCCAAAATAAGCCTTGCTTTCCCCACCTGATGAGGCGGTTATGGTCTCCCAGCAACGCAAAGGGGTTACGGCAATGGCAAAAGGGCAAGTCCGCAGCAACAAGGAAACGCGCAAACCCAAGAAGGACAAGGTGGCCGAAAAAGCCGCACCGACCCTGGGATCGCAGGTGAAGAACAGCGAAAGCGCGACGAAGAAGAAGTAACGCGACGCAGAGGGATGCCGACAACTTCGCATCCCTCTCTTCCACTCTTCTTTCCGACACCACCCTCCTCGGGCTCCACCTGCGGATGACGCCAGGAGGACCGGATAGGCTTGCCAAAAAACCTGGCTTCGACCTACCCGACGGCATTTTTCACACCCCACATTTTCCTTCTCCCAAAACCTCGCCTGTCCTGAACATCCTTCCGCCACCGGACGGATCGTGTCGATGCGGACGCAAGGAGGCGCTTTCGTTTCCGGCGGCAACGGACGGCAGGCGCGGAAGAGGCTTGGAGCGTCGGGGCAGACATCCCCGGCGGCCCCCCGTGTAGGCCGTCTGCGCCTGCGCCCGAAAGCCCTCGAAAGACTGGCCTTTTGTGAAGAGCCCTGTTAAGGAGCGGCGACAATTTACCGGAGACCGCAATGAGCCGCACTGCCAGCGTTTCGCGCAAGACGAACGAGACCTCCGTATCGGTCACCGTCGATATCGACGGCACCGGCGCGTCGAGCATTTCGACGGGCGTCGGTTTCTTCGATCACATGCTCGACCAGCTGTCGCGCCATTCGCTCATCGACATGCAGATCAAGACCGAAGGCGACCTGCATGTCGACGACCACCACACGGTGGAAGACACCGGCATCGCCATCGGCCAGGCCATCGCGAAGGCGCTCGGCGACCGCCGCGGCATCACGCGCTACGCCTCGCTCGATCTCGCCATGGACGAGACGATGACGCGCGCCGCCGTGGATGTCTCCGGCCGGCCCTTCCTCGTCTGGAACGTCAACTTCTCGGCGCCGAAGATCGGCACCTTCGATACCGAACTGGTGCGCGAATTCTTCAACGCGCTTGCCCAGCACGCCGGCATCACGCTGCATATCCAGAACATCTACGGCGCGAACAACCATCATATCTCGGAGACGTGCTTCAAGGCCGTCGCGCGCGTGCTGCGTACCGCGACCGAGATCGATCCCCGCCAGGCGGGCCGCGTTCCCTCGACGAAGGGTTCGCTGGCCTAAGGGCTAATCTGGAGGCCTGTTGATGGCCACGTTCCTCGTTCTGATACCGCCGGGCACAAAATCCGGTGACGAAAAAGCCCGGATCATCCGCGACCGCTTCTCGTGGATCGCCCTTTTCGTGCCGGTCCTCTGGCTGCTCTGGCACCGCGCCTGGCTGGCTGCAGCGCTTGCCTTCGCCGTGCAGGCGCTTGGCTCGGCGATTTCGGACCATCCCGTCTTCGGTCTTACCGGCCTCGGCATCTGCCTTGCGGCCAGCCTGCTGGTCGCGCTCGAAGGCCCCTCGATGGTCGTCGCCGGCCTCGAGCGCAAGGGCTGGACGGTCGATGCGGCGATTGTGGCCGACGACCGTGCAACGGCGGAAGAGATTTATTACATGGAAACCCCGGCCGGCGAGGCGGAGGCGCGCGACAGCGCCGCCCTGCCGGCTTCTGAAACCTCCGCACGCCGGCACGCTCCCATGCTCGGCCTCGTCGGTTTCAAGGAAGGACGCTGAGATGCGCGTTGCAATCATCGACTACGGCTCGGGCAATCTGCGCTCGGCCACCAAGGCTTTTGAACGCGCCGCGCGCGAGGCCGGCATTGCCGCCGAGATCGACCTGACGGACAAGGCCGAGCGCGTCGCGACCGCCGACCGCATCGTGCTGCCCGGTGTCGGCGCCTATGCCGATTGCCGCCGCGGCCTCGACGCCGTGCCCGGCATGGTGGAGGCGCTGCGCGACGTGGTCGAGGCCAAGGCCCGTCCGTTCCTCGGCGTGTGCGTCGGCATGCAGCTGATGTCCTCACGCGGTCTCGAAAAGACCACGACCGAAGGCCTCTGCTGGATCAAGGGCGATGTCGTCCTGATGACGCCCGCCGACCAGGGCCTGAAGATCCCGCAGATCGGCTGGAACACGCTCGACCGCAGGCGCGCCCACGCGCTGTTCGACGGCATTCCGGAAACGCTGCACGCCTATTTCGTGCACTCCTACCACCTCGCCGCCGAGAACCCCGACGACGTGGTCGCGACGGTTGACTACGGTGGCCCGATGACCGCCTTCGTCGCCAATGGCAACAAGGCCGGCGCGCAGTTCCATCCGGAAAAAAGCCAGACGCTCGGCCTCGCCCTCATCACCAATTTCCTGCGCTGGAAGCCCTGATATGATCCTCTTTCCCGCCATCGACCTGAAAGACGGCCAGTGCGTTCGCCTCAAGCTCGGCGACATGGACCAGGCCACCGTCTACAATCCCGACCCGGCCGCCCAGGCGAAAGCCTTCGAGGATCAGGGTTTCGAATGGCTGCATGTCGTCGATCTCAACGGCGCCTTCGCGGGTGAAAGCGTCAACGGTGCTGCCGTCGACGCCATCCTGAAGGCCACGAAGAACCCCGTGCAGCTCGGCGGCGGCATCCGGACGCTCGACCATATCGAAAGCTGGCTGTCACGTGGCCTTTCCCGCGTCATCCTCGGCACCGTCGCCGTGCGTGATCCCGCGCTCGTCATCGAGGCCTGCAGGCAGTTTCCGGGCAAGGTCGCCGTCGGCATCGACGCCAAGGGCGGCAAGGTCGCCGTCGAGGGCTGGGCGGAAGCCTCCGAACTCGGCGTGATCGAGCTTGCGAAAAAATTCGAAGGCGCCGGCGTCGCCGCGATCATCTACACCGACATCGACCGCGACGGCATCCTGACCGGCATCAACTGGGAGGCCACGCTGGATCTCGCCGATGCCGTCTCCATCCCCGTCATCGCCTCTGGCGGCCTCGCCTCGATGGACGATATCCGCCACCTCGTCGCCCCGGAGGCTCGCAAGCTGGAAGGCGCGATTTCCGGCCGCGCCCTCTATGACGGCCGCATCGATCCCGCCGAGGCGCTCGCCATGATCCGCGACGCGAAAGGACGTGCAGCATGACCCTGAAAGCCCGCGTCATTCCCTGCCTCGACGTGAAGGACGGCCGCGTCGTCAAGGGCGTCAGCTTCCTCAACCTCGTCGATGCCGGCGATCCCGTCGAATCGGCGAAAGTCTACGATGCGGCCGGCGCCGACGAACTCTGCTTCCTCGACATCACCGCCTCCGCCGACAACCGCGACACGATCTTCGACGTCGTGGCGCGCACCGCCGATCATTGCTTCATGCCGCTCACGGTTGGTGGTGGCGTGCGCACGGTCGCCGATATCCGCAAGCTCCTGCTCGCCGGTGCCGACAAGGTCTCGATCAACTCGGCCGCCGTCTCGAACCCGGATTTCGTGGCCGAGGCGGCCGATAAGTTCGGTAACCAGTGCATCGTCGTCTCGATCGATTCGAAGAAGGTTTCCGCCGAAGGCGAGGAAGACCGCTGGGAAATCTTCACCCATGGCGGCCGCAAGCCGACCGGCATCGACGCCGTCGCCTTCGCCGAAAGGATGGTGGAGCGGGGTGCCGGCGAACTGCTGCTCACCTCCATGGACCGCGACGGCCAGAAGGGCGGCTATGATATTGCGCTGACCCGCACCATCGCCGACCGCGTTTCCGTTCCGGTCATCGCGTCCGGCGGCGTCGGCACGCTCGATCACCTGGTCGAGGGTGTGCGTGATGGCCATGCGACGGCCGTGCTTGCCGCCTCCATCTTCCACTTCGGCACCTACACGGTCGGCGAAGCCAAGCGCTACATGGCCGAGCATGGCATTGCCATGCGGCTCGACTAGCGCATTTTCAGCAAAAGCGCGAAGCGATTCCGCATCCGGAAATGCGCAGGAATGAACAAGGAGAGAGCATGAGCACCTTCACCCTTGCCGATCTAGAGGCGATCATCGACGCCCGTTCGAAGGCTGATCCGTCGGAAAGCTGGACGGCGAAGCTCGTGGCTGCCGGACAGCAAAAAGCGGCAAAAAAGCTCGGAGAAGAGGCAATCGAGACCGTTATCGCCGCGATCGAGGGCGAAAAGGCCGCTTTGACGAGTGAAACGGCCGATCTGCTCTATCATCTGATCGTCGTATTGAAAATCGGTGGCGTGGCGTTACAAGATGTCATGGGAGAGCTGGAAAGGCGTACGAGCCAGTCCGGCCTAGCGGAGAAGGCCAGCCGGAAAAGCTGATGATCCAAGCAGCGCGTGACAAGGACCAGGCGGATATTCCGGACGATTTCGGCAACCGCGACTATTCTCCCTACCGTTTCTTTACCGCAGACGAATGGGCCCATTTCCGGGCCGATACGCCCCTGACCCTGAAGGCCGACGAGGTCCAGCGCCTGCGCTCGCTGGGCGACCCGATCGATCTCGATGAAGTCCGGCGGATCTACCTCTCGCTGTCGCGCCTGCTTTCGGCCCATGTCGAATCCTCGCAGATGCTGTTCGAGCAGCGCAAACGCTTCCTCACCCTGTCCGACGAGGCGAAGACGCCCTTCGTCATCGGCATTGCCGGCTCGGTCGCGGTGGGCAAATCGACGACGGCGCGTATTCTTGCCGAACTGCTGTCGCGCTGGCCCTCCAGCCCCAAGGTCGATCTGGTGACGACCGACGGTTTTCTCTATCCGAATACGGTTCTCCAGCGTGAGAGCCTGATGGAGCGCAAAGGCTTTCCGGAAAGCTACGACACCGGTGCGCTCCTGCGCTTCCTGTCGGCGATCAAGGCCGGCAAGAAGGCCGTCCAGGCGCCGACCTATTCGCACCTCACCTATGACGTGCTGCCGAATACGTTTCGCACCATCGACCGGCCTGACATTTTGATCTTCGAAGGCATCAACGTGCTGCAGTCGCGCAATCTGCCGGCGGACGGCAAGATCGTGCCGATGGTCTCCGACTTCTTCGATTTCTCGATCTATATCGATGCCGAGGAGGCGCTGATCCACACCTGGTATGTCGATCGTTTCATGCGCCTGCGCGAAACGGCCTTCAAGAACCCGGATTCCTACTTCCATCGCTATGCGACGATCAGCGAGGACGAGGCGCTCGCGATCGCCGAGGGCCTGTGGCGCAACATCAATCTCAAAAACCTGCGCCAGAATATCCTGCCGACCCGCCCGCGCGCCGACCTGATCCTGCAGAAGGGCGAAAACCACCTCATCGAAACGGTGGCGCTGCGCAAACTGTAGCCGGCTTAAGGGTTCACCCGACGAAGCGTCAGGTTGATGCGCCCGGCATTTTTCAGAAGCGTGGACGTATCGGGATAGATGCGGTCGACGCCGTGAAAGATCATCCGGCTTTCGCCCCCGAACACGAAAACATCGCCGCTCGACAGCCGGAACGACCGCGTCGGATCGTTGCGCGACACGCCGCCGACGCGAAAGAGACATTGATCCCCCAGCGATACGGAAACGACCGGCGCTGCGAATTCGCTCTCGTCGCGGTCCTGATGCAGGCCCATCCTAGCGTCGGGATCGTAGAAATTGACGAGGCATGCCTCGGGCGGCTTGTCGAAGCCGGAAACGGCCTGCCACAGGGATAGAAGCGCTTCGGGGATCGCCGGCCAGGGGCGGCCGGTCTCGGGATGGCTTGGCTGGTAGCGGTAGCCGCGCTCCTTGTCCGTCACCCAGCCGAGCGATCCGCAATTCGTCATGCGCACCGACATGGGTTTGCCGGTCTTCGGCATGCGCGGCACGAAGAGCGGCGCCTCCGCCACGACCTGCCTGATCGCAGCGACAAGCGCCTCCTGCGCCGCGCGGTCGAAATGATCGGGGAAGTAGCGCAGCCCCGGAGCGAGGCCGCGCTCGGGCGCTACCACTTACGCTTCCGAAAGGTCCGGAATGCGCAGCACCTGGCCGGGATAGATCTTGTCCGGATGAGAGAGCATCGGCCGGTTGGCATCGAAGATCACCGTATGCTTGGTGCCCTTGCCCTTGCCGTAGTGCGCCTCGGCGATCTTCCAGAGATTATCGCCCTTCTTGACGGTGTAGAGCGTCGGCGCGCTTGCCGGCGTCGAGGTCTTCAGGAGTTCCGTCAGGTCAAGCTTTTCGAACTTCAGACCGGATTCGGGAGCAACCTTGAGCTCGGCGGCTTCCACCTTGGAAATGCCCAGCGTGTTGCCGACGGCGATGACGGCCTTTTCAAAGGCGGTCTGGTCGGCCACGACGCCCTTCAGCACGCATTTGTCGCCCTCGACGGACACTTCGACATTCTTGGTGCCGAGATCGAAGGAATCGAGCTCCTTCTTTACCGCTTCGGCCGCCGGCGCTTCCTCGTCGTCACCGATGCCGAGCTTCTTGCCGGCGTTCTTGATAAAGCTGAAGAGACCCATGCCTACCTCCCTGTTTTTTTAAAACTAAAGCAGAGCCTTCCCGCAAAGGAAAGGTTTCGTTTCATTCCCATCGATTAACGGCCAAGTTGCGGCAATCATTCGCCGCCAGGCTTGGACCGCATGCGCTTCACATCCGAGCGGCCTGATTTTTCCTTGAGCCGGCGCTCGATCGAGCCTTTCGTCGGCTTGGTTTTCCGGCGCGGCGGCGGTGGCGGCTCGGCGGCCTTGAGGATCAGCTCCTTCAGCCGCTCGCGCGCATCCTCCCGGTTGCGTTCCTGGCTGCGGAAGCGGTTCGCCTCGATCATCAGCACACCGTCCTTGGAAACCCTGCGGCCGGCGAGTTTTTCGGCGTTCGCCTTGACCCGCTCGTTCAGCGAGGGCGAGTTGCGCAGGTCGAAGAACAGCTGGACCGCGGTGGAGACCTTGTTGACGTTCTGCCCGCCCGGACCGCCCGCCAGCACGAACTGCTCGGTCAGTTCCCAGCCGGCGATCGTGATCGTGTTGCTGATATAGAGAGGGTCGCTGGCCATGGAAATTCCTTTCCCGGCCGTTCTAGCGGGCAAACAGACAAACGGAAAGCCGGTTGCAGAGACGAAAAACCCGGCCTTGCGAGCCGGGTTTCACGTGAATCATTGCGAAAAGTCTTACTCGGCGGCGGCCTTGAGGCCGGGCGCCGCGTCGCGCACGCTGCCGTCCACCTGATCCTCGAACTTCTCGAAGTTCGCGACGAACATGTCGACGAGCTTCTGGGCCTGCTTGTCGTAAGCGGCACCATTGGCCCAGGTCGAGCGCGGGTCGAGGATCTTGGTGTCGACGTCAGGCACGGAAACCGGGACCTGGAAGCCGAAATTGTCGTCGCGGCGGAAGAGCGCGCTCTTCAGCGAGCCGTCGAGGGCCGCGGACAGCAGGGCGCGTGTCGCCTTGATCGGCATGCGGCGGCCTTCGCCATAGGCGCCGCCGGTCCAGCCGGTGTTGACCAGCCAGCAATCGACGCCGTGCTCGGCGATGAGTTCCTTCAGGAGGTTGCCGTAGACCGTCGGGTGACGCGGCATGAAGGGGGCGCCGAAGCAGGTCGAGAAGGTGGCTTCCGGCTCGGTCACGCCACGCTCCGTGCCGGCAACCTTAGCGGTGTAGCCGGAGAGGAAGTGGTACATGGCCTGGTCGGGCGTCAGCTTGGCGATCGGCGGCATGACGCCGAAGGCATCGGCCGTCAGCATGATGATGGTCTTGGGATGCGGCGCGCGGCCGGTGTCGCTGGCATTCGGGATGAAGTGCAGCGGATAGGCGCAGCGCGTGTTTTCCGTCAGCGAACCGTCGTTGAAGTCCGGAACGCCGTTGGCGTCGAGCACGACGTTTTCCAGAACGGTACCGAAACGCTGGGTCGTCGCATGGATTTCCGGCTCGGCTTCGGCCGAAAGGCGGATGGTCTTGGCGTAGCAGCCGCCCTCGAAGTTGAAGATGCCGTTTTCGCCCCAGCCATGCTCGTCGTCGCCGACCAGCGTGCGGTTCGGATCGGCCGACAGCGTCGTCTTGCCGGTGCCAGACAGGCCGAAGAACACGGCGGCGTCGCCGGCAGGGCCGACATTGGCCGAGCAGTGCATCGGCATGACCTTTTCCGACGGCAGCAGCCAGTTGAGAACGGTGAAGACCGACTTCTTCATCTCACCGGCATAGTAGGTGCCGGCAATCAGCACGATGCCGCGCGATAAATCGCAGGCGATCATGGTTTCGGTGCGCGCGCCGTGGCGGGCCGGGTCGGCCTTGAAGGTCGGCAGGTCGATAATCGTCAGCTTCGGGGCGAAGCCGGCCAGGTCCTTCTCTTCCGGGCGGATGAGCAGGTTGCGGATGAACAGCGAGTGCCAGGCAAGCTCGGTGACGACGCGGGTCGGCAAGGCGTAATCCTTGTCGGCACCGCCGACGAGATCCTGCACGAAGAGGTCGCGGCTGCCGGCATGGGCCAGCATGTCGGCGTGCAGCGCATCGAAATGCTCGCGCGACACGGCCTTGTTGTTGTCCCACCAGATGGCGTTTTCGGTGTTTTCGTCGCGAACGACGAACTTGTCCTTCGGCGAGCGGCCGGTGTGCTGGCCGGTCAGTGCGCGAAGGGCGCCATGGGCGGTCTTCACAGCTTCGCCGCGACCGAGCGCCTCTTCATAGAGAGCCTCTGCTGCAAAGTTGTACCGGACCGTGCCGTTGGTGTTGATACCCATCGCGGTGAGCCCCAGAGCGGGGTTGCGAACGCCAATTTCCTGCATGGTCCAGATTTCCTCCGTGGACGAAGACCCATGGTGAATTTTGCCGGAAGCTAATCTGCTCTTGTCACAAAGACAAGGGGGAAATCGAAATTAGGCAATAATATCAATTATTTAATCGATTTAAATATTTGTCTGACTTTTTTAATCGGTTGAATAATCGATTTAAAAGCCCTTCGGAAAATGCCCGCAAAACGTCACCCTTTATCTTTGCCACAATTTGTTCCACCTTTACCCCCAGGAAGGCGCATCACATCCAGGACAGGAACTCGGATCCGAGGTCGGGAAAGGCGCCCATGAATATGGAGACTAACAGGATGCAGACGATCGCACTCGTCGACGACGACCGGAACATTCTCACATCCGTGTCGATCGCCCTTGAGGCGGAAGGCTACAAGGTCGAGACCTATACGGACGGTGCGTCCGCGCTCGACGGCCTTCTGGCCCGCCCCCCGCATCTCGGCATCTTCGACATCAAGATGCCGCGCATGGACGGCATGGAGCTGCTGCGCCGCCTGCGCCAGAAGTCGGACATTCCCGTCATCTTCCTCACCTCGAAGGACGAGGAGATCGACGAACTGTTCGGCCTCAAGATGGGCGCCGACGACTTCATCACCAAGCCGTTCTCGCAGCGCCTGCTCGTCGAGCGCGTCAAGGCGATCCTGCGCCGCGCCTCGAGCCGCGAGGCCGCAGCCTCCGCCGGCGGCACAGCCGGCACCCCGGCAAAGCCCGGAGAAGTGACCGCCCGCTCGCTGGAACGCGGCCAGCTCGTCATGGACCAGGAGCGCCATACCTGCACCTGGAAGGGCGAGCCGGTGACGCTGACCGTCACGGAATTCCTCATCCTGCATTCGCTGGCCCAGCGCCCCGGCGTGGTGAAGAGCCGCGATTCGCTGATGGATGCCGCCTATGACGAGCAGGTCTATGTCGACGACCGCACCATCGACAGCCACATCAAGCGGCTGCGCAAGAAGTTCAAGATGGTCGATACCGACTTCGACATGATCGAAACGCTCTACGGCGTCGGCTACCGTTTCCGCGAAGCCGCCTGAAGCGTAAAATCGCTTGCATGAACCGCGGCGGCAATGGCATGCCGCGGTCGGCGGCGTGATGCCGCCCGCAGAGGAACAGAATCACGTGCTGCAGACCGTGCCGGAAAGGGATGGGGACGACGTCGAGGGCAAGCCCGCGCCGCGCTCGCTGCGCCGCCGCTGGACGCATCCCTTCACGATCGCGCGCCGCCTCTTTGGCAATGCCGTCTTTTCGAGCCTCACGCGCCGCATCCTCTTCTTCAACCTCGTCGCGCTGGTCGTGCTCGTAGCGGGCATCCTCTACCTCAACCAGTTCCGCGAGGGGCTGATCGATGCGCGTGTCGAGAGCCTGCTGACGCAGGGCGAAATCATCGCCGGCGCGATTTCAGCCTCCGCCTCCGTCGATACCAATTCGATCACCATCGATCCGGAAAAACTGCTGGAATTGCAGGCCGGCCAGAGCATCACGCCGCTGCCGAACGACGAGGACCTGGAATTCCCGATCAATCCCGAGCGCATCGCCCCGGTCCTCAGGCGCCTGATTTCGCCGACCCGCACCCGCGCCCGCATCTACGACACCGACGCCAACCTGCTGCTCGATTCGCGCCATCTCTATACGCAGGGCCAGGTGCTGCGCTTCGACCTGCCGCCGGTGGAGCCGGAAAGCTCGAGCATCACCGAACGGCTGAACATCTGGTTCAACCGCATGCTCCAGCCGGGCAACCTGCCGCAATACAAGGAAGCGCCCGGCGGCGACGGTTCTATCTATCCGGAAGTGATGAACGCGCTGACCGGCGTGCGCGGCGCCGTGGTGCGCGTCAACGACAAGGGCGAGCTGATCGTCTCGGTCGCCGTGCCCGTGCAGCGTTTTCGCGCCGTGCTCGGTGTTCTCCTGTTGTCGACGCAGGCGGGCGACATCGACAAGATCGTGCATGCCGAACGGCTTGCCATCATGCGCGTCGCCGGTGTCGCGGGCCTCGTCAACATCGCGCTGTCGCTCTTGCTCTCCAGCACCATCGCCAATCCGCTGCGCCGGCTTTCGGCCGCCGCGATCCGTGTGCGGCGCGGCGCCAAGGAGCGCGAGGAAATCCCCGACTTCTCCGTGCGCCAGGACGAGATCGGCAACCTCTCCATCGCGCTGCGCCAGATGACGAACGCGCTCTACGACCGCATCGACGCGATCGAGAGTTTTGCCGCCGACGTCAGCCATGAGCTGAAGAACCCGCTGACCTCGCTGCGCAGCGCCGTGGAAACCCTGCCTCTGGCACGCACGGACGATTCGAAGAAGCGGCTGATGGACATCATCCAGCACGACGTGCGCCGTCTCGACCGCCTGATCAGCGACATCTCCGACGCCTCGCGGCTCGATGCGGAGCTGGCCCGCAGCGACGCCCGCACCGTCGACCTCGAAAAGCTGCTCGCCGACCTCATCGACATTTCCCGCCAGGTCAACACGCGCAAGAAACCCGTCAGCCTCGACTTCGTCGTCGATCGCAAGGACAATCCGAAGGTCAAGTTCGAGGTCTCCGGCTACGAGCTGCGCATCGGCCAGATCGTCACCAACCTCATCGAGAACGCCCGCTCCTTCGTGCCGGATCCGGGCGGACGCATCGTCGCGCGGCTGTCGCGTGGCCGCAACGACCGCTGCATCATCCAGATCGAGGATAACGGCCCCGGCATCCAGGCCGAGGATATCGACCGCATCTTCGAGCGGTTCTATACGGACCGGCCGGCCACCGAGGATTTTGGCCAGAATTCCGGCCTTGGCCTCTCCATTTCCCGCCAGATCGCCGAAGCGCATGGCGGCACGCTGAAGGCGGAAAACATCGTCGACAAGGCGACCGGCGCGGTGCGCGGCGCGCGTTTCACCCTTGCCCTTCCCGCCGGTCCCCGGAAATGACCAATCCCGCCAACGTGCACGCAACGGCAATCGTTATCGGCACGACGGGGCTTCTCTTCACCGGCCCCTCCGGCGCCGGCAAGAGTGCGATTGCGCTGCATTGCGTCGAAGAGGCGCGCGCGCGCGGCGTGTTTGCCGCTGTCGTCAGCGACGACCAGGTTCTGGTTTCCGAGGCGAGCGGCCGCCTCGTCGCCCGTGCGCCAAAAAGCATTGCCGGGCTTGCGGAAGTGCGTGGTGCGGGCATCGTTTCCGTCGAGGCCATCGAGGCGGCGGTGCTGCACCGCGCTGTCCGCCTGCTGGAGGCGCGGTTCGAGGAGCGCCTGCCGCCGGAGGAGGAACGCCTTGAAGTTCTTCCCGACCGCTTCCTGCCCTTGACCCGCCTGCCCCTATTTCCGGGTGCGACGGCATTTTCGACTTTGATCGCACTTCACCCGGAATTGCTGCGATCTTGATCGCAAAAGCCCCGCCAAAACGTAAAATCGCCCATTTAGGGCTTGCGCTCGGCCTTTTCATTGACAAGATGGCCACCCCAGCGGTGGACGGAATTGTTGCATTGCGGTATTCGGCCGACCGTTTCGAGTTGGGAAAGTGGAGCGATTGCTGATGATCGGACTGGTGCTTGTCACCCATGGCAGGCTGGCGGAGGAATTTCGTCACGCGCTGGAGCATGTGGTCGGTCCGCAGAAGGCGATCGAGACCGTCTGCATCGGCCCCGAGGACGACATGGACCAGCGCCGCCAGGACATCCTGGAAGCGGTCCTGAAGGCCGACCAGGGCCACGGCGTCATCATCCTCACCGACATGTTCGGCGGCACGCCCTCCAACCTCGCGATATCCGTGATGTCGGGCGAGAAAATCGAAGTGATCGCCGGGGTCAACCTGCCCATGCTGATCAAGCTCGCCGGCATCCGCGGCGAGAACAACATGGAAAAGGCGCTGATCGACGCTTCCGAGGCAGGCCGCAAATATATCAACGTGGCAAGCCGCGTCCTCAGCGGCAAATAAGGTTTCCCGCCGTCCATGACCGTCTCGAAAGAGCTTCTCATCATCAACAAGCGTGGCCTGCACGCCCGCGCTTCGGCGAAATTCGTCCAGACGGTCGACGGTTACGATGCGGAAGTAACCGTGTCCAAGGACGGCATGACCGTCGGCGGCACATCGATCATGGGCCTGATGATGCTTGCCGCCAGCCCCGGCTGCTCCGTCTTCGTGACGGCGACGGGCACGCAGGCGCAATCGGTGCTCGATGCACTCGACGCCCTTGTCGCCGACAAGTTCGGCGAGGAAATGTAATCTTCCCGTTAATATAAGGACATAAAGACTTCTTTATGTCCGGTTGCTCCAGCTGGTGTTTCCTGATAGGAAGCGCCATCGATCAGAGCCAGAAGGCTGGAGATTTTCATGACCACCACGCAGGACTACCACGTCGCCGACATCGCGCTTGCCGATTTCGGCCGCAAGGAAATTCAGATTGCCGAGACCGAAATGCCGGGCCTGATGGCCTGCCGCGAAGAATTCGGCACGGCAAAGCCGCTCAAGGGCGCACGCATCACCGGCTCGCTGCACATGACCATCCAGACCGCCGTCCTCATCGAGACGCTGGTCGCGCTCGGCGCCGACGTGCGCTGGGCCTCGTGCAACATCTTCTCCACGCAGGACCACGCCGCCGCCGCGATCGCCGCCGCCGGCATCCCGGTCTATGCCGTGAAGGGCGAAAGCCTCACCGAATACTGGGAATATACCGACAAGATCTTCCAGTGGACCGATGGCGGCCTCTCCAACATGATTCTCGACGACGGCGGCGACGCCACCATGTACATCCTGCTCGGCGCGCGCGCCGAAGCCGGCGAGAACATCCTGGTCAACCCGGGCTCGGAAGAAGAGGAAATCCTCTTCGCACAGATCAAGAAGCGCCTTGCCGCAACGCCCGGCTGGTTCACCAAGCAGCGCGACGCCATCCAGGGCGTCACCGAAGAGACCACGACCGGCGTCAACCGTCTCTACCAGCTCCAGCAGAAGGGCCTGCTGCCCTTCCCGGCGATCAACGTCAACGATTCGGTCACCAAGTCGAAGTTCGACAACAAATACGGCTGCAAGGAATCGCTGGTCGACGGCATTCGTCGCGGCACCGACGTGATGATGGCCGGCAAGGTCGCCGTCGTCTGCGGCTACGGTGACGTCGGCAAGGGCTCCGCCGCATCGCTCAGCGGCGCCGGCGCCCGCGTGAAGGTCACGGAAATCGACCCGATCTGCGCGCTGCAGGCCGCCATGGACGGCTTTGAAGTCGTCAAGCTCGAGGACGTCGTGTCCTCCGCCGACATCTTCATCACCACCACCGGCAACAAGGACGTCATCCGCATCGAGCACATGCGCGAGATGAAGGACATGGCGATCGTCGGCAATATCGGCCACTTCGACAACGAGATCCAGGTCGCCTCGCTGCGCAATCTCAAGTGGACGAACATCAAGCCGCAGGTCGACATGATCGAGTTCCCGAAGGGCAACCGCATGATCCTGCTCTCGGAAGGCCGCCTCTTGAACCTCGGCAACGCCACCGGCCACCCGTCCTTCGTGATGTCCGCTTCGTTCTCCAATCAAGTTCTGGCGCAGATCGAGCTCTTCACCAAGGGCGATGCGTACAAGAACGAAGTCTACGTCCTGCCCAAGCAGCTCGACGAGAAGGTCGCCCGCCTGCACCTCGCCAAGCTTGGCGCAAGGCTCACCGAACTCTCCGACGAACAGGCCGGCTATATCGGCGTGACGACGACGGGTCCGTTCAAGGCCGAACACTACAGGTACTGATCCTTACCCGGATTATCCACAACATCTAGAGGCGGCGCGCTTGACACAAGCGCGCCGCCTCTTTTTTGGGCCCATCCCTTCCCGTCGATTCGGGAAACAAGTATCGTTTAAAGCATTGATTCGGCGTGCAGATGCGGACCCTTCACGCCGAGTTGGGATGTCTTGTCGATCAGGCGGCAAACGGACGGAGACATACCGGGGATGATGGCGGAATTGAAACGAGGCCGTTCCGGGCAGGCTTTTTGCGTGCCGGAGCGGGACTGCGCGCGTCGACTTGCGCTGCAAAATAATCTTATGGTTAACAAATGGTTGACGACCGGCAGGCGCCGTTTCGTTTCGGCACTTTCGGCAGGATCGGCGCTCATGGCTTTTGCCGGCCCGGCCCATGCAGCCGACCGCTATTTCGCCACCACGGAAATCGTCACGGGCTCCATGCTGCTCGGTGTCATGTCGGCGGCGGTGGTTTCGGCCCTGTGGATGGGTCGCCTGCGCGCGAAAATGGCGGCTGAAAGCCGCGCGCTGAAAGCCAACCTGTCCGATGCCCACCACAATGTTTCCCGCCTGCAGGCGCTGATCGGCGACAAGGACCGCCGCATCGTGGTGTGGGACGGACGGTCCGGCAAGCCGGAGTTTCTCGGCCAGCTGCCGTCCGAGACCGGCGCACCCCAGGCCGACAACGAATTCCTGGCCTTCGGTCGCTGGTTGAAGCCCACGTCGGCCGGCGAGATCGAGCGCGCGGTGGAAAAGCTGCGCTCGCAAGCCCAGAGCTTCGACCTCGTCCTGGAAACGAGCCGCGACGAGGTGCTGGAAGCCCAGGGCCGCGTTTCCGGCGGACAGGCCTTCGTGCGATTCGTGGCGCTGAACAACCTGCGCGCCGAGGCTGCCGAGCTGAAGCTGGAACGCGACCGGCTGGTCGCGGCGCTGACGACGCTGCAAGGCCTGCTCGACCAGATCGACCTGCCTGTCTGGCAGCGCGCCGCCGATGGGTCGCTCGCCTGGGTCAACGAAGCCTATGCCGAAGCCGTCGAGGCGAAGGACGCCGCAAGCGCCGTGCATGAAGGCCGCGAACTGCTGCCGACGATCGCGCGTGAAAAAATCCGCGCCACCAGCACCTATGACATGCCCTACCGCGACAAGGTCTCGACCGTCGTGCACGGCAACCGCGGCTTCTTCGACGTGGTCGATGCCCGCAGCCCGACGGGCTCGGCCGGCATCGCCGTCAACGTCTCCGACGTGGAGGCCGTCCGTGAAGAGCTCATGCGCACGCTGAAGAGCCACGCCGAAACGCTCGACCATCTCGCGACGCCAGTCGCGATCTTCGACGGCGACCAGCGCCTGCAATTCTACAACCAGGCCTTCCAGCATATGTGGGAGGTCGACATGTCCTTCCTCGAAGGCAAACCCGGCAATGGCGAGCTGTTCGACAAGCTGCGCGCCGCCGGCAAGCTGCCGGAACAGCTGAACTGGAAGCAGTGGAAGGACGCGGCTCTTGCCGTCTACCGCGCCATCGAAACGCAGACCGACCTCTGGCACCTGCCGAACGGCCAGACGCTGCGCGTCTTCGCCACCGCGCGCCCGCAGGGCGGCGCGACCTGGGTCTTCGAGAACCTGACCGAAAAGGTCGATCTCGAAACACGCTACAACACCCTGGTGCAGGTGCAGGACGAAACGATCGACCATCTGGCCGAAGGCGTCGCCGTGTTCAGCCCGGATGGCCGCATCCGTCTGTCCAATCCGGCCTTCCGCGCGCTCTGGGGCATCAGCGAGGCCGAGGCGAAATCCGGCACGCATATCCGCGCCATCGAGCAGGCCTGCGCGCCCTCCTACGACAAGCCGGATGGCTGGAAGCGCTTTGCGCATATCATTACCAGCTTCGACGACGAGCGGCCGTCCTGCCAGGGCGTGCTGGAACTGCGCACCGGCCTGGTGCTCGACTTCGCCGTCATTCCGCTGTCCAACGCCCAGACGATGCTGACCTTCGTCAACATCACCGACAGTGTGCGCGTCAGCCGCGCACTCACCGAGAAGAACGATGCCTTGCGCAAAGCGGATGCGCTGAAGAACGATTTCGTCCAGCACGTTTCCTACGAGCTGCGTTCGCCGCTGACCAACATCATCGGCTTCGCGGATCTCCTGAAGACGCCGACCATGGGCGAACTCAACGACAGACAGTCGGAATATGTCGATCACATCGCGACCTCTTCGGCCGTGCTGCTCACAATCGTCAACGACATTCTCGACCTTGCGACCGTCGATGCCGGCATCATGGAACTCGACTATACCGAGATCAACCTGACGGACCTGCTCGACGACGTATCGATGCAGTTCGCCGACCGGCTGCACGAGGCGCAGGTGACGCTGGAAATCACCGCGCCCGACAATCTCGGCACCATCGTCGCCGACCAGCAGCGCCTCAAGCAGATCCTCATCAAGCTGCTCGGCAATGCCGCGAATTTCGCGCCCGCGCACAGCTCGATCGGCCTGCGCTGCTGGCGCGAAGGCGTCGATCTCGTCTTCACGGTCTCCGATCGCGGCCCCGGCATTCCACAGGATGTCCTGAAAACGGTGTTCAACCGCTTCGAAAGCCACGGTCGTCATGGCGGCGCCGGCCTTGGCCTGTCCATCGTCGAGAGTTTCGTCAGCCTGCACCACGGCACCGTCGCCATCGACAGCCATGAGGGCCGCGGCACGAACGTCACCGTACGCATTCCCTCGGCGACGATGACCTCCTTCGCAGCGGCGGAATAGGGTGCGCATGGCGCTCGACATCTTCCTCGCCGACGAAGCCGCGACCATCCGCTTCGGCGAGGACATGGCGCTGGCCGCAAAGCGCGGCGACTATATCGCGCTGTCAGGCGATCTCGGCGCCGGAAAGTCGACTTTCTCGCGCGCCTTGATCCGGGCGGTTGCCGACGATCCATATCTCGAAGTGCCAAGCCCGACCTTCACGCTCGTGCAAAGCTACGACCTGCGCATCCCCGTCGCGCATTTCGACCTCTACCGTATCGCCGAGGCCGCCGAGATCGATGAACTCGGCTTTGACGAGGCGCTCTCCGACGGCATCTGCCTGGTCGAGTGGCCGGAAAAGGGTTTTGGCGCGCTGCCGACGGACGGTATTGTGCTGACCTTCACCCATGAGGGTGATGGCCGTCGTGTCGCCATCGAGGGCCCTGCACCGGCCATGAGCCGGATTCGCCGCTCGCTCGCGATCCGCGCCTTCCTCGACGACGCCGGCTACCGGAACGCCACCCGACGCCATCTGACGGGCGATGCCTCGGTGCGCGCCTACGAGCATGTCTATTCCGGAGACCGGCGTTTCGTGCTGATGGATGCGCCGCGCCACACGCCCGGCCCGATCCTCGCGCAGGGCAAATATTATCAGCAGATCGCCCATATCGCCGAGGACGTGAACCCCTTCATCGCGGTTGGGAAACACCTCGTATCCCGCGGACTGCGCGCCCCTGAAATCTACGAAACGAACATCGAGCAGGGCATTCTGCTGATCGAGGACCTCGGTAGCGACGGCGTGCTCGATGGCAACGGCGTTCCCATTGCCGAGCGCTATCGCGAAAGTGCCGCTTGCCTCGTCCGTCTGCATGGACAGCCGCTCGCCAACGATCTGCCGGTGACCGACGACATCGTGTATCGCGTACCGGATTTCGACCGCGACGCGATGCAGATCGAAGTAAGCCTTCTCACCGACTGGTATCTGCCTTGGAAACGCGGCACGCCGGCAAGCGACGAAGAACGCAGCGCCTATGTCGCGATCTGGGACGGCCTGATCGGCAGCCTTTCGGCGGCGGAGCACAATCTGCTGCTGCGTGATTTCCATTCGCCCAACATCATCTGGCGGCCGGACGCCACCGGCACCGACCGCGTCGGCATCATCGATTTTCAGGATGCGATGATCGGCCCTTCCGCCTATGACGTCGCCTCGCTGGTGCAGGATGCCCGCGTGGACATGCCTGATGGCGTGGCGGACGGCGTGCTCGGCCACTATCTTTCGCTCCGCGCAAACCATGCTGGTTTCGACCGCGAGCGGTTCATGCGCGACTGGCATGTCATGGCGGCGCAGCGCAATTGCAAGCTCGTCGGCATCTGGGTGCGCCTGATGCAGCGCGACGGCAAACCGGCCTATATGCGCCACATGCCGCGCACCTTGCGCAATCTCACGCACGCGCTTTCCCATCCTGACCTCGCCCCCTTGCGCGAGTGGTGCGAAAAGGCTGGAATCCTCGCGACCGAATCATAAGCGCGGGATCACGATGAAGATCGAAGACGCCATGGTGCTGGCCGCCGGCCTTGGAACGCGCCTGCGCCCCATCACCGATACGATGCCGAAGCCGCTGGTGCCGATCGCGGGAAAGCCGATGATCGACTACGGACTGGATGCGCTGGCAGCGGCGGGCGTGAAGCGCGCCGTCGTCAACGTCCATCACTTCGCCGACCAGATGACCGCGCATCTTGAAAAGCGTTCTGAGCCGCAAATCATCCTGTCCGACGAGACGAGCGAGCTGATGAACTCCGGTGGCGGTCTTGCCAAGGGTCTGAAGCTGCTTGGACGGGCGCCCGTCCTCGTCATGAATGCCGATCTCTTCTGGATCGGTGAGACGGTTGGCGAAAAGACCAATCTGCAGCGTCTAGCGGAGGCGTTCGATCCCGAAAGCATGGACATGCTGATGCTCTGCGTGCGGCTGGAGGATACGACCGGTCACAACGGCAAGAAGGATTTTTCCATGGATGCGCATGGCCGCCTCGCCCGCTACCGCGAGGAGAGCGGCAATCCGGTCGTCTATGCCGGCGCCATCGCCATGATGCCCGCGCTGCTCGACGACGCGCCTGACGATGCCTTCAACCTCAACATCTACTTCGACCGCGCCATCGAAAAGGGCCGGCTCTTCGGCCTGATGCTCGAGGGGCACTGGATCACGGTGGGCACGCCGGATGCGATCGGCGCGGCGGAAGCCGTGATCGGCCGTTTGCGCGAGGCGGCAGCGTGACGAGTGCGCGCGGCGGCCGCATCTTTTCGATCCCGGCAAGCCTGCCCTTTCTGAAGACGGTGGCGGAAAGCCTGATCGACGGGCGTCTGGTTCCCGGCTTCACCTACGATCCCGCCGATCCGCTGGCGCTCGCCGACGTCACCATCTATGTACCGACCCGGCGTTCGGCCCGCGTGCTGCGCTCGGAATTCGTCGATCTCTTCGGCGGCAAATCGGCGATCCTGCCGGTCATCCGCGCGCTTGGCGAGACCGATGACGACAGCGGCTTCTTCGACGAGGTTGCACCGGCCCTGCTTGACATGGCCGAACCGCTGTCCGGCCCGACGCGCCTTCTGGAACTGGCCCGGCTGGTGCTCGCCTGGCGCAACAGCCTGCCCGCCGCCGTCACCTCCATCCATGCCGAAAGTCCGCTCGTCGCACCCGCAAGCCCCGCCGACGCCGTCTGGCTTGCCCGCAACCTCGCCGACATCATCGACGCGATGGAGACGGAAGAGCTGGACTGGTCGGCGCTCGACGGGCTCGATGTCTCCAACCACGCCCTGTGGTGGCAGCTCACCGCCGAGTTTCTGAAGATCGCCAGCGTGTTCTGGCCGGCCCGCCTCGCCGAGATCGGCCGTTCCTCGCCGTCGCTGCGCCGCAATGCGACGCTGCATGCGGAAACCGAACGGTATCGCCACACGCCACCGGCCGGCCCAGTCATCATCGCCGGCTCGACCGGCTCCATTCCCGCGACGGCCGGACTGATCGCGGCCGTGGCCGGATTGCCAAACGGCGTCGTCATCCTGCCGGGGCTCGACCGCTTCATGTCGGATGCAGAATGGCTTCTGGTCGGCCATCAGGGCGGCGCGGAAGGCGGGCAGAAACCGGATGCCGCCGCGCGCAGCCATTCGCAATACGGCCTTCACCGCCTGCTCACCCGCATGGGCTGCACGCGCAACGATGTCGACGTGCTCGGCACGCCACCCGCTGACCTGGAATACCGCTCGAAACTCATCTCTAGCGCTTTCCTGCCGACACAGGCCACAGCCGGCTGGGGCGAGGTGCGCGAGGCTCTCGATGCAAACCAGGTGGCCGACGCCTTTCGTGCGGTCTCTCTTGTCGAAGCGGCGAACGAACGCGAGGAGGCGCTGGCGATCGCCATCGCGCTGCGCCTTGCGCTTGAGGACAGCGACGAGGCCCAGGCAGCGCTGATCACGCCCGATCGAAAACTCGGCCGGCGCGTCGCGGCGGAATTGGCCCGTTTCGGCATCGAAGCGGACGATTCGGCCGGCACGCCGCTGCTCTCAACACCGCAGGGCACCCTGCTGCGCCTTCTCGCCGAGGCTGCGCTGCGCCCCGGCGATCCGGTGCCGCTCGTCGCTCTGCTTAAACATCCCCTCGCCCGCTTCGGTTTGCCGATCGAGGAGCTCCACCAAGCCGTGACCGCGCTGGAACTGACGGCGTTGCGCGGCGGCACCGCGGAGATCGATGTTTCGGCACTGGAGCCGCTGCTCGAAGCCGCCGTTGCGCGGCAGGCCGGGGATCGCCATCCGCCCGTCTGGCGCACCGCGTTGCCGGAGGCGGCGATCCCGCTTGCCCGCGACCTCACCCGACGCATCGCGGCAGCCGTCGAGCCGCTGGCCGGCCTCCTGGTTCATGAGAGCCGCACCGGACGGCGCTTTACCTCTAAACTGCCGCTCTCCGACTGGGCCGGGCGCACCGGGCGTGCGCTGGAGGCAGTTGCGGTGGACGAGCGCAACGACCTTGCGGCCCTCTGGTCGGGTGAAGCCGGTGACAGTCTCGCCAATCTTCTCAAGGGCGTGATCGAGACCGACGGGCAGATCGAGGCCGACGGACCGCAATGGTGCGATATCATCGAGGCCCTGGCAGCGAGCGAAAGCGTCAAGCCGCGATCCATGCGCCATCCGCGCGTCTTCATTTTCGGCGCGCTCGAATCGCGCCTTCAGAGTGTCGATACCGTCGTCGTCGGCGGGCTCAACGAGGGCACCTGGCCGGGACAGTCGGCAAACGATGCCTTCCTGTCGCGCATCATGAAGGTGGAAATCGGCCTCGAACCACCGGAACGCCGCATCGGCCAGCTCGGTCACGACCTGCAGATGGCCGCCGCCACGCCGAAACTCGTTTTCACGCGCGCCTTGCGCAGCGGCACCGCGCCGACGGTCGCCTCACGCTGGATTCAACGCCTCATCGCCGTCGGCGGGCCGACGCTGGCGGCCGACCTGCGCGCCCGTGGCAAGAACCTCACCGACTGGGCGGCCCAGATCGATAAAAGCGCCAGCGTGCCCACCGCCGCGCGCCCCGAGCCGCGTCCGCCGGCGGAACTTCAGCCGAAAAAATACTCCTTCAGCGAGATCGGGCGCCTGCGCCGCGATCCCTATTCCATCTATGCCCGGCATATCCTGCGGCTTCATCCCATCGCCCCGTTCAATCTCGATCCGGGACCGGCGGAGCGCGGTTCGCTCTATCACCGCATCGTCGACCGTTTCGTTCGCGCGGAGGGAAGCGGCGAGCCGCTGACCGTCATCGGCCATATCCTCGACGAGGAGTTCGATGCCATCGCCCTGCCGCCGCATATCGACGCCGTCTGGCGGCCGCGCTTTGCCGCCGTCGCGCGCGCCTTCGTGCACTGGCATCTGAAACGTGCGCCGGGCGTGCGCGAAAGCCTGACGGAAGTCCCGGCCTCGCTCGATCTTTCGGTCGGGGGCATCCGGCTGACGGGCATTGCGGACCGCATCGATCTTCTGCCCGATGGCAGCGCCGATATCCTCGACTACAAGACGGGCAGCACGCCTTCGCTGAAGGTGGCGCGCGCACTGCTCGATCCGCAGCTGGCGCTGGAGGCCGCAGCCATCCGCCGGGCTGCCTTCCGCGGTCCGGGCCAACGCGAGCCGGCGAACCTTCTCTATGTGCGCCTCAAACCCGGCGAACGGTTCGATGCCGAACAGGTCAACAACGAGGGCGCCAAGAACAATCCGAAATCAGCCGTGGAGCTGGCGGAAGACGCGCTCGGCGAACTGGAAAAACTGCTGACCGGCCTCATCGAGGGCCGCTTCGGCTTCAAATCCCGCGTCGTGCCCGAGCAGGAGCGCGACTATGGCGGCGAATACGACCATCTGGCCCGCGTCGCCGAATGGTCTTCTGCGGAAAACGGCGAGGAGGGCGACGATGCCTGAGACCGAAAGCCCCGTCGAGGACCGCCCCGCTTCCGCAGATCCCGCCGCCTGGCTGAGCTGGACCTCGCAAAAACAGGCGACGGCCTCCGATCCCGCCCGCTCCGCCTGGGTTTCGGCCAATGCCGGCTCGGGCAAGACGCATGTCCTGACGCAGCGCGTCATCCGGCTGCTGCTCGCCGGCTGCCGCCCGTCCGCCATCCTTTGCCTCACCTATACCAAGGCGGCCGCCTCTGAAATGTCGAACCGCGTCTTCGAGCGGCTTGCCGAATGGGCGACGCTTTCCGACGAGGCCCTTTCCGACCGCGTTGCCGCCATCGACGGCACGCGGCCCGACCTGTTCAAGCTCGCCGAGGCGCGCCGGCTCTTTGCCCGCGCGCTGGAAACGCCGGGCGGGCTGAAAATCCAGACCATCCACGCCTTCTGCGAGGCGCTGCTGCACCAGTTTCCGCTGGAGGCCAATGTCGCGGGCCATTTCGCCGTGCTCGACGACCGCTCCGCCGCCGTGCTGCTGGCCGATGCGCGCCGCACGCTGCTGACCGCGACGGCGAACGAGGATGACCGTGCGCTTGCCGAGGCCTTTGCGACGGTGCTCGACATCGCCGACGATACGGGGCTCGAAAAACTGCTCTCGGATATCGTCGCCGCACGCGGGCCGATCCGCATCTTCCTCGATGGCGCCGCGAAGGTCGGCGGCGTGGAGGCGGTGCTGCGGCGCGAGACAGGGCTGGCGGCGACCGAAACCGCCGAAAACATTCTTGCCGCCTTCTGGCCGCTGGACGGCCTTTCGGGACCAACGCTCGAAGCCTATCTTTCGGCCGCCGAGACGCTGGGCAGCGATACCGTCAGGACATCGGCCGCCGGTTTGCGCTCCGCAAGCCGGCTCACCGACGCGGAAGCCCGGCGCACCACGCTGCATGCGCTGTTCTTCACGAAGGACGGTTCGCCCAAAAAAATCGGCACGGCCTTTTTCTCCGCAGCACTCAAGAAACAGTTTCCACAGTTCGAGGACGCCCTGATCGCCGCGCAGGACCATGTCGTCGCCTGCACCGAGCGGCTGCGACGCCTGCGCATGGTCGAGGCGACACTGGCGGCACTGACCATCGCCGAGCGGCTGATCGGCGACTACGAGGACCTGAAGCGCGCGCGCAGCCTGCTGGATTTCGACGACCTGATCGACCGTACGGCAACGCTTCTTACCCGCGAACGGGTGAGCGCCTGGGTGCACTACAAGCTCGACCAGGGCATCGACCATATCCTCGTCGACGAGGCGCAGGATACCAGCCCGCGGCAATGGCAGATCGTAAAAGCGCTGACGGACGATTTCTTTGCCGGTGAGACGGCGCGCCGCCTGGAGCGCACGATCTTCGCCGTGGGCGACGAGAAGCAGTCGATCTATTCCTTCCAGGGCGCCCGGCCGGAGCGTTTTGCAGAAGAGGGACGCGACGTTTCCCGGCGCACGCAGGCGGCGGATGCAGCCTTCAGCCCGATCCGGCTGCTGTTGTCCTTCCGCTCGACGCGTGACGTGCTCTCGGCCGTGGACCGTGTCTTTCTCGACCCGGCCAATGCCCGCGGCCTGTCGCCCGATGGCGGCGAGATCGTGCATGCCTCCAACCGCGGGCGCGAGCCCGGTGCCGTCGATATATGGGAGGTGATCGCCGCCCCCCCGGCGCTCGACGAAGAGGACTGGACGGCCCCCTTCGACGCGGTGGCCGAGGAGGCGCCGATCAACATGCTGGCACGGCGCATCGCCGACACGCTTGCCGGATGGATCGGCCGCGAGACGGTGACGGAAAAGGGCAAGGCACGGCCGATGGAGGCCGGCGACATCATCGTGCTCGTGCGCAAGCGCGACGCCTTCGTCAACGCGCTGACGCGCACGCTGAAGCAGCGCCACAGCCTGCCCGTCGCCGGCGCTGACCGGCTCGTGCTGACAAAACACATCGCGGTGCAGGACCTGATGGCGCTTGGCCGCTTCGCCGTTCTGCCGGAGGACGACCTTTCGCTCGCCGCCCTGCTGAAGAGCCCGCTCTTCGGGGCGAACGAAGAAACCGTTTTCGAGCTTGCCGCCCGACGAGGCGAATGGCAGAGCCTTTGGACGCGGCTGCTGGAGACGGCGGAGACCGATTCGATCCTCGAACCCATCGTTCGCCGGCTCGAAAACATGATCGGCGATGCGCGCAGCCAATCCGTGCATGACTTTTACGCACGCATTCTGGGCGCGGGTGGCGGGCGGCGCGCGTTTCTGGCCCGGCTCGGCGCGGAAGCCGGTGAAATCATCGACGAGTTCCTGACCTTTGCGCTGGAGCAGGAGGAAAACGGCCTTCCTGGCCTGCAGGCTTTCGTTTCCACGCTGGAACTGGAGGCGCCGACCGTCAAGCGCGAGCAGGACAAGGCGCGCGGCGAAATCCGCATCATGACCGTGCACGCCGCCAAGGGCCTGGAAGCACCGGTCGTCTTCCTCGTCGATGGCGGCTCCAAACCGTTCAATTCAAACCATATGCCGAAACTGCGCTTCCTTGCGGGAGAGCATCCGGCGGGCGGCCTGCCGATCTGGCTGCCGCTGAAGGATCTCGGCAATGCGCTGACGGAGGCCGATGCCGAGCGCATCAAGGCCGGGGCGGAGGAGGAATATCGCCGGCTGCTCTACGTGGCGATGACGCGGGCGGCGGACCGGCTCGTCGTCTGCGGCTATCGCGGGCGGCAGGAGGTCAAGGACACCTGGCATCCGATGATCACGACCGCGCTCTCTACCGACGAAACACGCTGCGTCGAGACAGCCTTCTCGACACCGGGTGAAAGCTGGCAGGGTTTCTCCTGGCGCGAGGCGGGTGCGGCCGTCGTCGGTGCGGCTTCGGTGACACTTGCCGAGGATCGGGCGAAAACGGTGCTGCCCGAAGCGCTCGGCAAGCCTTTGCCGCCACAGAAGGCATTGCCCCGACCCCTCAGCCCTTCGGGTGCGGCTGCCGTCATCGAGACCGATGCGGCCGATCTTCTGGTGCCCTCCGCACTTTTTAGCCGGAAGGGTGGCGTGCCCGGCAGCGGGCTGGCGCTGGAACGCGGACGCATCCTGCACCGGTTCCTGCAGATCCTGCCGTCCTTCCCGCCGCAAGAACGCCCCGCGGCGGCGCGGCGCTATCTGGAACGGGCAGCGGCGCATTGGCCGGAACATGCCCGCGCATCACTGCTGGACGCGGCACTCGCAGTCATCGGCGACGACAGCCTTGCGACGATCTTTTCACAGGGTGCGCGGGCGGAAGTGTCGATCATGGGCACGCTGACGCTTGGCCGCCGGGACTTTGCCGTCTCCGGCCGTATCGACCGCATGGCCGTCAACGACCATGCGGTGGAGATCGTCGACTTCAAGACGAACCGCGTGCCGCCGGCATCGATTGCGGAGATACCCTTCGAGCATCGGGCGCAGCTTGCGATCTACCGCGCGATCCTCGAACCGCTCTATCCGGGTCGCGAAATCCGCTGCGGGCTGATCTATACGGAGGCGGCGAAAACCTATTGGCTGGACGCCGGCCTGCTGGATACGAGCCTTGCCGAACTCACGGCAAAGTGAGATACCGGGCGGGACCGATCGTGCCGGCCCGACGATTCAGGCCTTGAAACAGACGGCCCGCCGCATCACATTTCCTGCAACACTCATCGTTCAAGGAGAGCCTCATGGCTACCGTAAAAGTCGACCAGTCCAACTTCCAGGCTGAAGTCCTGAATTCCGCAGAGCCTGTCGTCGTCGATTTCTGGGCTGAATGGTGCGGCCCGTGCAAGATGATCGCTCCGGCACTCGAGGAAATCTCGACGGAACTCGCCGGCAAGGTGAAGGTCGCCAAGCTGAACATCGACGAGAACCCGGAACTGGCTGCCCAGTTCGGCGTTCGCTCGATCCCGACGCTTGCCATTTTCAAGGGCGGCGAAGTGGCCGACATCAAGGTCGGCGCTGCCCCCAAGACGGCGCTTTCCTCCTGGATTTCCAGCGCCGCCTGATCGGCCAGACTGGTCCAACTGAAAAGCCCGGCTTCGGCCGGGCTTTTTTCGTTTGTCAGGTCGGTGGGGTTCCGTTGTCGGCCAGGACATCGCCGACCAGATAGAGCGAGCCGCCGATCAGGATGCGCGGGGGGACGGCGTCTTCCTCCGTGATACGGGCGATCTCGACAAGCGCCTCGGCGACGCCGGAAAAGGGTTCAGCCTCCAGCCCGGCGCGCGCGGCGTCTTCGGCAAGCGCCACCGGGTCCAGCCCGGCGTCGGAGCCTCGGACCGGCACGGTAAAGACACGTTCGGCGAGCCCCCCGAAAGGCTCGAAATAGCCGACCGGATCCTTCGTGTTGATCATGCCCGTGACGAGGAAAAGCGGGCGTGCCTCGCGTTCCTCGAAATTTGCCATGGTCTCGGCGATCACCTGGCCGGCACCGGGATTGTGGCCGCCATCGACCCAGATCTCGCTGGCGCGCGGGGCAAGCCGGGCGAGAACGCCGTCCGTCAGACGCTGGAGGCGGCCGGGCCATTCGACATGGGTGAGGCCGATTTCCAGCGCGTGGTCGGAAATCGTGAAGCCGGTGGCCTTCACCGCGCGGATCGCCGCGGCGGCATTGGCATATTGGTGGCGGCCAGGCAGGCGCGGCAACGGCAGGTCGGCAAGGCCGAATTCGTCCTGATAGACGAGGCGACCGTATTCCTGATGCGCCATGAAATCCTGACCGTAGACGGCGTGCGGGCAACCGAGCCGCTCGGCGGTCTCGATCAGCACGTCGCGGGCGGCGTCTTCCGTCTGGAAGCCGATGACCACGGGCACGCCACGCTTCATGATGCCGGCCTTCTCGGCAGCGATCAGCTCGACGCGATCGCCGAGATAGGCCTGATGGTCGAGCGAGATCGGCATGATGATGGAGACGGCCGGGCGGGGCATGACGTTCGTCGCATCGAAACGCCCGCCAAGGCCAACCTCGATGATCGCCACATCGGCCGGATGTTCGGCAAAGAGCACGAAGGTGACGGCCGTCAGGATTTCGAAGACGGTAATCTTCTGGCCGCCATTGGCATCCGCGACACGGCGTACGGCATCGGCAAGGACCGCATCCTCCACGAACTGGCCGCGGCCGCCCGCTACACCAAGCCGATAGCGCTCGTGCCAGTTGACGAGGTGGGGCGAGGTGTGGACATGGACGCTGAGACCCTGGGCTTCCAGGATCGCGCGGCAGAAGGCCGTGACCGAGCCCTTGCCGTTGGTGCCGGCCACATGAATGACCGGCGGCAGTTTCAGATGCGGATCGCCAAGGGCGGAAAGCAACCGCGTGATGCGATCCAGCGAAAGATCGAAGCCCTTGGGATGGAGACCGAGAAGCTTCTCGATCTCCGCTGCCGCTTCGCTCACCACCAGGCCGGTCATGTTACTGGGCCGCGATGGCGACGGCGCCGTTTCCGACCACCGATGCCGCCGGCTTCTTCATGAGGATCTTCAGAAGACGGGCGAGCGTATCGGGAATGTCATGGCGCTTGATGACCATATCGACCATGCCGTGATCCAGCAGGTACTCCGAAGTCTGGAAGCCCTCGGGCAGCTTTTCGCGGATGGTCTGCTCGATGACGCGCTTGCCGGCAAAGCAGATTTCGGCACCCGGCTCGGCCAGGTGGATATCGCCCAGCATGGCGTAGGACGCCGTGACACCACCCGTCGTCGGGTTGGTGAGCACGACGATATAGGGCAGGCCCGCTTCCTTCAGCATTTCCACGGCAACGGTGGTGCGCGGCAGCTGCATCAGTGAGAGGATGCCTTCCTGCATGCGCGCGCCGCCCGAGGCGGGGAACATGACGAGCGGGCACTTTTCGGCAATCGCCCGTTCGAAGGCCTTGATGATGGCCTCACCGGCGGCAATGCCGAGCGAACCGCCCATGAAGTTGAATTCATGCACGACGCCGACGAGCTTGACGCCACGCACCTTGCCGACGCCAGCGACGATCGTGTCTTCGAGGTCCGTCTTGATGCGGCTGTCCTTGAGGCGATCCGCATACTTCTTCGAATCGCGGAACTTCAGCGGGTCCTGCGCGACCTTCGGCTGCTGCAGAGCCTCATAGACGCCATCGTCGAAGAGGTCCTTGAGGCGGGCCTTGGCCGGCATCTTCATGTGGTAGCCCGAGGCCGGGATGACCCACTTGTTTTCCTCGAGATCGCGATGGAATACCATCTCGCCGGTTTCCGGGCACTTGATCCAGAGATTTTCCGGTACATCCCGGTCAGGGCGGCCAAGCATCGAGTTGATCTTCGGCCGAACGTAATTCGTGATCCAGTTCACGGTCTAGACTCCCGTTATAATGGTGGTTCCCATGTGGGAACTTTATTCCGCCGCCGCAAGGCGCGACGCACGCACGCCCGATGCGAGGCTCATGACCAGCGTTTCGACACCGGCAACGGTGGCGGCACTGGCCTTGCCTTCCGCCGTCAGGCTGGAGGCGATCTGGTTGACGATGGCCGTGCCGACGACGACGCCATCCGCCGAAGCGCCGATGGCCCGTGCATGCTCGGCCGTCTTGACGCCGAAGCCGACGCAGACCGGCAGCTTCGTATGGGCCTTGATGCGGCCGACGGCGCTGCCGATAAGCGAGGGATCCGGCAAGGCAGAACCGGTGATGCCGTTCATCGAGACGTAATAGACGAAGCCCGACGTGTTCTTCAGAACAGCCGGCAGGCGCTTCTCGTCCGTCGTCGGCGTGGCGAGACGGATGAAGTTGATGCCCTTGGCAAGCGCCGGGATGCACAGTTCGTCGTCCATTTCGGGCGGCAGATCGACGACGATCAGGCCGTCGATGCCGGCGTCCAGCGCCTCATCGAGGAAACGCTCGACGCCGTAGATGTAGATCGGGTTGTAGTAGCCCATCAGCACGATCGGGGTCGCGTCATCTTGCCTGCGGAAGTCGCGCGCCATCTGGAGCGTCTTGGCGAGCGTCTGGCCGGCCTTCAGCGCGCGCTGGCCGGCGAGCTGGATCGCCGGGCCGTCGGCCATCGGATCGGAAAAGGCCATGCCGAGTTCGATGACGTCGGCACCGGCCTTCGGCAGCGCCTTCATGATCTCGATCGAGCTCGCATAATCCGGATCGCCGCCCATGAAATAGGTGACGAGGGCCGGGCGGCCTTCCGCGGCGAGATCCGCGAAGCGTTTGTCCATGCGTGCAGTCATGCTCAGAGCTCCATGCCGAGGATCTTGCCGACGGTGAAGATATCCTTGTCGCCGCGGCCGGAGAGGTTCATCAGGATGATCTGGTCCTTGCCCATCTTGGGCGCACGCTTGATCACTTCGGCTATGGCATGGCTCGGCTCCAGCGCCGGGATGATGCCTTCAAGTCTGGTCAGCAGCTGGAAAGCTTCCAGCGCCTCGTCGTCCATGATCGGAACGTATTCGGCACGGCCGATCTGGTGCAGCCAGGCATGTTCCGGGCCGATGCCGGGATAATCGAGGCCGGCCGAGATCGAATGGCCCTCCTTGATCTGGCCGTCGGCATCCTGCAGCAGATAGGTGCGGTTGCCATGCAGCACGCCCGGCGAGCCGGCGGTCAGCGAGGCACAGTGCAGATCGCCGTCGAGGCCCTTGCCGCCGGCTTCGACGCCGACGATCCGGACGCTCTTGTCGTCGAGGAACGGATGGAAGATGCCGATGGCATTGGAACCACCGCCCACGGCCGCGATGACCATATCCGGCAGACGGCCTTCGGCTGCGAGCAGCTGTTCGCGGGCTTCCGTGCCGATGACCGACTGGAAGTCGCGCACCAGCTCCGGATAGGGATGCGGGCCGGCGGCGGTGCCGATCAGGTAATAGGTGTCGTCGACATTGGTGACCCAGTCACGCAGCGCCTCGTTCATAGCATCCTTCAGCGTGCCGCTGCCGGCGGTGACGGGCTTCACCTCGGCACCGAGCAGCTTCATGCGGAAGACGTTCGGCGCCTGACGCTCGACGTCGGTCGCACCCATATAGACGACGCAGGGGAAACCGAAGCGCGCGGCGACGGTGGCCGAGGCCACGCCATGCTGGCCGGCACCGGTTTCGGCGATGATGCGTGTCTTGCCCATGCGCTTGGCGAGCAGGATCTGGCCGATGCAATTGTTGATCTTGTGCGAGCCGGTGTGGTTCAGCTCCTCGCGCTTGAAATAGATCTTTGCGCCGCCGAGATGCTGCGTCAGGCGTTCGGCATAATAGAGTGGGCTCGGGCGGCCGATATAGTGCGCACCGAGGTCCTTCAGCTCCGCCTGGAAGGCCGGATCGGTCTTGGCCTTGTCCCATTCCGCCTGAAGTTCGAGGATCAGCGGCATCAGGGTTTCGGCGACGAAACGACCGCCGAAAATGCCGAAGCGACCGTCCTCATCGGGACCTTCGCGATACGAATTCAGGTTGGGTGACTGGTTCACTTGCCTCTCCCTGCGACGGCGGTCTTGTCGTCCGCCTTGTTCGCCGCCTCAAAAAACGCTTCCATCAGGCCGAGATCCTTGACCCCAGGCGCGCTTTCGACACCCGAACTGGTGTCGATGCCCGGCGCGCCGGTCAGTTGAATGGCCTCGGCGAGGTTATCCTTGTTCAGCCCACCCGAAAGCATGTAATCGACGCTTCCGTCAAGCAAATGCATGAGTTTCCAGTCGAAGGAGACCCCGTTGCCGCCCGGAAGTTCAGAGCCTGCCGGCGGTTTCGCGTCAAACAGGAAGCGGTCGGCGATGCCGATATAGGGATCGATCTTCTTCAGGTCGTCCGCCTCACGCACCGAAAAGGCTTTCATGACGGGCAGGCCATAGACCGCCTTGACCGTCAGCACCCGTTCCGGGCTTTCCGCGCCATGCAGTTGCAGAATGTCGGGCGAGAGCTGGTCGACGATCTCGTCCAGCGTATCGCTGTCGGCATCAACCGTCACCGCAACAATCTTCACGCGGCCGCGAACGCGGTCGGCCAGACGGCCGGCGTCGGAGGGCTCGATGTTGCGCGGGCTTTTCGGAAAAAAGATGAAGCCGATATGGGTGGCACCGAGCGCAACCGCCTTGTCGACGGCCTCTTCGGTCTTCAGCCCGCAGATTTTAATGTCGCGTTTCATGGGGAACGGGTTCGCACGAATCACCGGAAGAGTCGAGCCGAAAGACGGCGACAACAGGACCGGAAACGCCACCCTTGCACGGGCCGCAGCGCTGCCCATATGGAAGGAAACGACAGACCGGAGACCATCATGCGGCTCATCATCGCCATCCTTCTGCCCTTTCTCGTGTTTTTCACCATCGGGCGGCCGATTGCCGGCATTATCTGCCTCATTTTGCAGGTGACGCTGATCGGCTGGCTGCCGGCCGCGATCTGGGCAGTTTATGCGCTTAGCCAGTACAATACGGACAAGAAGATCAGCGAAGCGCTTGCAAATCGTCGCTAGTTTTTGGCGGAACGCGCTTCGGGCTGCCTAGCCGAAGTCCACGGCATGAAGCAGGCTGCCGTTGCGCTTCAACCAGCGCTTGGCCTCTTGCGTCGTTGGGCACAGTTGCTCGCAAAGGTCCCAGAAATCCGGGCTATGGTTCATTTCGCGAAGATGCGCCACTTCATGGGCAGCGAGATAATCGATGACATGCGGCGGCGCCATGGCAATGCGCCAGGAGAAGCTGAGCGCGCCATCCGCGGAGCAGGAACCCCAGCGGCTGCGGGTATCGCGCAGCGTCAGCGACTTCACTTTCCTGCCGATGCGGCCCGCATGGACGGCAACCAGCCGGTCCAACTCCAGCCGGGCTTCCTTCTTCAGGAAATCCGATATGCGGCGGGGAATACTCTCCTCCATGCCGCCGACACGCAGCACCGCCTCGTCCTCGACGATGACGGCCTCGGTCAGACCGCGCAGCCGGCCCGTCGCCTCGATGCGGTGGGCGATGCCGCGGATCATGACATAACCGCCGTCGGCCAGTTCGTTCGTCGTGCGGAATTTGGCGAGCTTCGTCATCAGCCAGCCCTGATGGCGATCGAGGAAATCGCGGATATCGCGCTCGGCAATACCTGACGGCACCGTCATGCGCAGCGCCCGGCCGCCCGGCTCGATGCGAAGCGTCAGCCGTGTCGCGCGAGAATCCCGTTTGATGGTGAGCGGCAGGCGCCTGCCATTGACGTCAAGCTCGCGCCGTTCCGGCGGAGGCGGCGTCTTCAGGGCCTTTCGGGGCTTGCGAAGCAAGGAGAACATGCTGCCTTTCATAACCGATTCGAGGCCGGCTGAAATGCCTCAACGCAAAACCGGCGCTCGCGGCGCCGGCTCTGTCTTCATCTGTCCCGATGGTATCAGGTCGCCGGGAAGCCCGGCACATCGCCACGACCCTCGGCACGGCGTTCGCGCATAAAACGGTCGAACTCCTCCTGGTCCTTGGCGCGGCGAAGCTCGCGGCTATAGGCATCGAACTGTTCGCGCATCTCGTCGAGCTTGCGGCGCTCTTCGTCGAGGCGGGCGAGTTCGGCATCACGCCAATCGTCGAAGGCGACGTTGCCGGTGGCGCTGCGGAACGCATGGCCACGGCCACCGCGGAACTTGCTGCGGCAGGAGGCGAACATGCCGTCGAGATTGTCGTTGGCGTCTTTCTTGAAGTTTCTCAGGCGATCGCCGAAGATGATGTAGGCAAGCATGGCAAGGCCGAGCGGCCAGAATACCACGAAGCCCAGCACCATCAGGGCGATGGTCGCAGGCGTCCAGTCCGGACGAATGAGCGCTGACTGGTTCATGTGCAATCTTCCTCACGATCGGCGGAAACCACCTCGGTTTCCGATGAATCCGATGTGGTTAGACCGCCCATCGCGTTCAAGACGATGGCGCATGAATTCGGACAAGTGCCTGAAACGAGCCCGAAAAATCAGGCTGCGCCGCCGGCCTTGCCGCCCTTGATGACATGCGGCACCAGCTTTGCCTTGTTGGCCTTGCCGTGGGTCTCGATGAAAGACAGGATGCGCGGCGCGATCTCCTTGCGGAAGCGCGAGCCGTTGAACACGCCGTAATGGCCGACATCCGGCTGCATGTAGTGCATGCGCATGTCGTCGGGAATGTTGGTGCAGATCGTCTGCGCCGCCTTGGTCTGGCCGACGCCGGAGATATCGTCGTTCTCGCCCTCGACGGTCAAAAGCGCCACCTTGCGGATCGCCGTCGTATCGACGGGGCGCGAACGGTGCATCATTTCACCCTTCGGCAGCGCGTGCGTCATGAACACGGTTTCGACGGTCTGGAGATAGAACTCGGCGGTCAAATCCATGACGGCGAGATATTCGTCGTAGAAATCGCGGTGCTTTTCGGCCGCGTCGCCGTCGTTCTTGACGAGATGGGCGAAGAACTCCTTGTGCGCGACGACATGGCGGTCGAGGTTCATCGACATGAAGCCCGAGAGCTGCAGGAAGCCCGGATAGACCTGGCGCATGAAGCCCGGCTGCGGCCACGGAACCGGCATGATGACATTGTCGCGGAACCAGTCGAGCGGCTTTTCCTTGGCGAGGTTGTTGACCGCGGTCGGATTGATGCGCGTGTCGATCGGCCCGCCCATCAGCGTCATGGTGGAGGGCGACAGCGGATCGTTGTCCGCCTCCATGACGGCAACGGCCGCCAGCACCGGCACCGCCGGCTGGCAGACGGCGATCACATGCGTATCCGGACCCAGCGCATGCAGCATCTGGATAACGTAGTCGATATAGTCGTCGAGATCGAAGGAGCCCTCGGAAATCGGCACCATGCGGGCATCGATCCAGTCGGTGATATGCACCTCGGCATGCGGCAGCAGCGCCTCGACGGTGCCGCGCAGAAGCGTCGCATAGTGGCCCGACATCGGCGCGACGATCAGGATCTTCGGATCCTTGCGGTGGCCGGCCGGCAGACAGCGCTCGAAATGAATGAGATTGCAGAAGGGACGCTTCCAGACGATCTTTTCGTGAACGGAGATGTCCTTGCCGTCGATCGGCGTGGTGGGCAGGTCGAAGGCCGGCTTGCCGTAGCGCCGGGTGGTCCGCTCGAGAACCTCGAAGCCCGCGGCCATGGTGCGGCCGAAATAGGTATGCGAGATCGGATTGAGCGGGTTGCGGAAGGCGATCCGCATCTGGTCCGCCGCAGCGCGCCAGGGCGCCATCATCGCATGGTTGAGTTCGTAGAGCTGATAATACATCGGACGCGTTATCCCATTTTCCCGGTGCGGTGCTCTTGCACCACGCCGTCTCACCCGGTTTCCGCAGTTGCGAAAACACTAACAGGTTTTCGCTGCGTGGCAACATGCCACACTGGCATCCTACGCCCGTGAACCTTTCGCGGAAATGAACGAACCGCCGCCGTTCCAGGCACCGTTCCATCCGGCACCTATCCGGCAACGCGCACGACGGCCTTGATCAGTCCGGTCTTTTCAGTCGCCCAGCGCGCCAGGTCAATGGGCACGTCGTCCAGCGTCGTGCGATGGGTGACGAGCGCCTCCACCGGTACATGGCCGGCGCGGATACTCGCCACGACATGCTCGAAATCGGCCCGCGTCGCGTTGCGACTGCCGATCAGCATCATTTCGCGCTTGTGGAACTCCGGATCGGAGAAGCGAATCTCGTCCTTTACCACGCTGACCAGCACCAGCGCCCCGCCATGGGCGACATAGCCGAAGGCCGCCTCCATGGATTTGCCGTAGCCGGTCGCATCGAAGACGACATCGAAGCCGTCGCCTCCCGTTACCCGCCTCACCTCTTCGGCGGCAGTTTCATCGGCAACAATGCCGGATGCGAAGCCGAAGCGCCCGGCGGCCATGGCGAGGCGCTCGGCCGATGTGTCCATCAGCGTCACGGCATGACCGGCGATGCGCGAGAAGAGCGCAGTACCGAGACCGATCGGGCCGGCACCGATGACGAGGGCGCGGGAGCCGGTATGCGCCAGCGAGCGGCGCACGGCATGGGCCCCGATGGCCAGGAATTCGACGGTCGCCGCAGCCTCCAGGGAAAGGCCTTCAGCCGGGTAAAGGTTTTCCGCGGGTACGGTGATTTCTTCACAGAAGGCACCATCGGTATGGACGCCGAGCACGCGGATGGCCGTGCAGCAGTTCGGCTTGCCCTTGCGGCAGGCAATGCAGGTGCCACAAGCAATATAGGGGTTCACGACGACCGGCGCGCCAACGGCAAGGCCGCTTGCGCCGGGATGGATAACCGTCGCGGAGACCTCGTGACCCATGACACGGGGATATTCCAGAAACGGGTGCTTGCCTTCGAAGATATGATAATCCGTGCCGCAGATACCAACATGGCTGACGGCGACGCGCGCCCAGCCATCCGGCACCGCGACCGGCCGCCCCCGTTCGACCGCCTCGAGGCGGCCGGGTTCCATGCAGACGACAGCTTTCATCTCAACGGCTTCCGCGACGACGCAACTGGTCGAAATAGACGATGACGATGATCAACAGGCCCGTGATGATGCGCTGCCAGAACGAATTGACGTTGAGCAGGTTCGCACCGTTGTTGATGGTGGCCAAGATGAAGGCGCCGAGCAGCGGGCCATGCACCGAGCCGACCGCGCCGAACAGGCTGGTACCGCCGATGACCGAGGAAGCGATCGCCTGCAACTCCCAGCCTTCCGCCTGCGTCGCATTGCCGATGCCGATGCGCGAGGCGAGCAGCAGGCCGACGAAGGCCGCGCAGGTGGCCGAGAGAATATAGGCGAGATAGATCGTGCGGTTGACATTGACGCCCGACAGGCGCGCCGCCTCGCTGTTCGAACCGACCGCGAAGAGATAGCGGCCGAAGCGCGAAAGGTGCAGGAAGACAAAAGCCGGGATCGCCACCAGGATGACCATCCAGAACAGGCTCGGCACACCGAGGAAATCGGTGCGGGAGAAGTTGGTGAAACCCTCGTGGTTGATCGAAATCGTCGAACCGTTGGTGATGAGCAGGCCGATGCCGCGCAGGGATGTCAGCGTCGCCAGCGTGATGATGAAGGGCGGCAGGCCCATGCGCACGATGCCAAAACCATGGAAGGCACCGATCGCCACACCCATCAGGAGTGTCAGGATGATCGAGGCCCAGAGCGGAACACCCGCCTGAAGCAGCCAGGCGACGATGACGCTGGTGAAACCGACGATCGCCCCGACCGACAGGTCGATGCCGGCGGTGATGATGACAAATGTCTGGCCGACGGCGAGGATGGCCGTCATCGCGCCCTGACGCAGCAGATTGGAAATGTTACCCGGAGTCCAGAAGGCATTGGTGGACAGGCCGAGCGCCAGCCACAGCGCCGCCAAAAGCCCGAACAGCGTGAGGCCAAGCAGGATGTTCCTGCCTCTCTTCGGTGCCGGTGCGCTTTCCGT
Organism: Shinella sp. CPCC 101442; assembly: GCF_024704725.1. Classification (GTDB taxonomy): domain Bacteria; phylum Pseudomonadota; class Alphaproteobacteria; order Rhizobiales; family Rhizobiaceae; genus Shinella. The sequence goes on from NZ_JALIQS010000017.1 coordinate 53,436, forward strand.
CGTCGTATCCACGCTCATGTTTCTTCTCCCTTTTTTAGCGCAGCGTTCAGATGCCGATAGCCTGGGTCAGGACGTCTTCATGGGTGCCCGCCCGATGGTCGTGGCTCGCAACGAGCCGGCCGCCACGGAAGACGTGCAGCCGGTCGGACAGTTCGTAGACCTCCGGCAGGTAGGACGAGATCAGGATGATGCCGGCGCCCCGTTTCAGAAGCTCGCCGAACAGCCGGTAAATCTCCGCCTTGGTGCCGACGTCGACGCCGACGGTCGGCTCGTCGAAGATGAAAAGTTTTGCGCCGTGGCTCAGCCACTTGCCGATGACGATCTTCTGCTGGTTGCCGCCGGACATGGCGGACGCCAGCACGCGGCGCGACGGCGTCTTGATGCGCAGGTCGCGGATCTGCCGTTCGGCATTCTCAGCCTCGTCGCCCTTACGGATGACGAGGCCCGAACTCAGCCGCTTGAAGACCGGCAGGTTGATGTTGAGGCCGATGGGCAGGTTGAGGCAAAGGCCCTGGTCGCGCCGGCTTTCCGGCGCCAGCGCAATGCCGAGATCCATTGCCTTGCGCTCATGGGGAATCTCGACCTTCTGCCCTTCCCAGTAGATTTCACCGGATTTCACCGGCTGGCGGCCATAGAGCCCCAGCGCGAATTCGCTGCGCCCGGCACCGATGAGGCCGTAAAGACCGACGATCTCGCCCGACCGCACCGTCAACGATACATCCTCGAAACCGGGTCCGGAAAGGCTCTTGGTCTCGACGATCGGCTTGCCGATGGCGACTTTCTCCTTGTGATAGATCTGCTCGATCGTGCGGTTGATCATCAGCGCGATCAGCTCGGTCTCGTTGGTCTCGCCAATCAGGCGCGTGCCGACATGGGTGCCGTCGCGCAGCACCGACACGCGGTCGGCCAGTTCGAAGACTTCTTCCATGCGGTGGCTGATATAGACGATGGTGACGCCCTGATCGCGCAGCCGGCGAATGAGCCGGAAGAGCTGCGCCGATTCCTGCCGTGTGAGATAGGCCGTCGGTTCATCGAAGATGAGGAAGCGGATACCGCGCATGGCGGCTTTTGCGGTCGCGACAAGCTGCTGCTGGCCAATGGTGAGGCTGCCGAGAAGTGCGGCGGCGGGAAGCTGGAAACCGAGATCGTCCAGAACGGCCTGAGCGGCCTTTTCCATGGCGCCCTTGCGCATCATGCCGTAGCGGTTCATCTCGTCGCCGAGAAACATGTTGGCGGCAACGGAGAGATGCGCGCAGAGCACGACCTCCTGGTGCACGGCATTGATACCGCGCGAAATCGCCTCGGTGGGGGTCGCGAGCTGGACGGGCTTGCCGCACCAGAACACTTCGCCCGCCGTGCGCGTGATAACGCCGGTCAGAAGCTTGATCAGGGTCGATTTGCCGGCGCCGTTCTCGCCGACGATGGCGTGGATTTCGCCCGCGAGAAAGGTCACGGTCGCGGGCTTCAGTGCTTCGACGAGGCCGTATTTCTTCTGCAAGCCCCGCAGTTCGAGGATCGCCGCGCCGCGCGGCACGGTGTCGGCGCGTTTCGCCTGGTCGTCATGCCGATGGCTGAGCTCTTCGAGGCTGCTCATCGCGTTGTCCTCCCTGACTGCGGAAAGCGTCCCGCCCGGATGATGCCGCCCGGGCGGGGCGTGGTCAAACCGTCATGGCCTGACCGATCAGTTGACCTTCGGGTTCAAGAGGGCGTCGATCTTCGGATCGGCCATGTTGTCCTTGGTCACGAGGTTGGCGCCGGTGTCGACGAAAGCCTCGACCTTCTCGCCCTTGGAGACGGCGAGCGCCGTCTTCACGCCGTCATAGCCCATGCGGTAGGGGTCCTGCACGACGAGGCCGGCCAGCACGCCTTCCTTGAGGAAGCCGACGGTCTTCTCGTCCGAGTCGAAGCCGATCACCTTGATCTTGTCACCGAGCTTGTTTTCGGCGATCGCCTGGCCGACGCCCTGCGCCATGATGAGGTTGGAGGCGAAGACGCCGACGAGGTTGGGGTTGGCGGTGATGAGGTCGGTCATCATGTTGAGGCCGGTGGTGGCCTGACCGTCCGCATATTTGTCCGCCACGACCTTCAGGCCCGGATACTTGGTCTTGACCTGATCGAGGAAGCCTTCGCGGCGCTGGTCGAGCGAACCGACACCCGGCAGACTGGTGATGATGGCGATCTCGCCCTCTTCCTTGCCCGTCACGGCCTTGACGGCAGCGGCAAGGCCATCAGCGCCGATGCGGCCGCCCTGCACGTTGTCCGTGGTCAGGAACGAGGTGAAGGCCTTGGAATCCGCCGACGAGTCGATGCCGATGATCGGAACGGATTTTGCCGCTTCATCGACCGGCTTGCCGAGCGCCTTGAATTCCGTCGGCGAGATGACAACGGCGGCAGGACCACCGGCGACGGCGTTTTCGAGAATGCTGATCTGGCCGTTGATGTCGGATTCCGACTGGGCGCCGAGTTCCGGCACATTGACGCCGAGATCCTTGCCGGCAGCACGGGCGCCGGCGAGCACGATCTGCCAGTAGAAGGACGTGGTGTCCTTGACGATGATCGGGATGGTGACCTCCTGCGCGACGGACGCGCCGGGCACCATGGTGGCGAGGACTGCGGCACCCGCCAGTGCCGTGAAGGCGCGACGGGACAGAAGCGATCTTACAATGCTCATCTGGTTTCTCCTCTCAGATGCTTCCTGTCCTCCTTGCGGGATCGTGTTGCAGGAAGCGAACAACTCGACCTTTTATCGATAAAAAACATTTATGCGGCACGCTACACCCGAGCCGTTTCCCTGGCAAGCAGATGAAGTTCAGCGAAAAAACTGCAATTCCAAGCGTTCCGGTTCATCGCCCCGTCCTCCCAAACGGTGGCCGCCGCGTTCTACGACGCCCGGAAGACCTCATGCGGGTGCAAAACACCCTTCTTCAGAATGATATTGCCATAGAGGCGGAATTCCGTCGTGGCGACAATGTAGGCCGCCTTTTTTGCCATCTCGTAGAAGGCGAAGCGTTCGACCGAGTGAACGGTGAAATCGCCGGCCAGCCGATGCACCAGATTCTGGAACGTCACACAGACCTCCGGCACCGCCGCAGGATCGCCGACCACCTCCATGCGCCAGGCCGCCTGCGGCACGAACGTATCGAGCGGCATATGGGCAAGGATGGCCTCGGTGATCGAGACGGCATCCACGCCATCGGCGCGAATGACCTTGGGGCCTAAAAAACTCGAAGGGAAATTGGCGTCGGCAATGACGATGTCGTCGCCGTGGCCCATTGTCCGGATGGCGTGCAGAAGCTCGGGTCCGAGCAGCGGATGAATGCCTTTCAACATGGTTTTCCGATCCTCCCGATCGAAATCTATTGCCTGACGGCGTCTTGCCCAAGCGCGGGCGCCACCAGTGTATGCGGCTCGAAAGCCGGGTAAATGTCTTTTGGCAGATCCAGACGCGCCAGCGCCATGTTGCCGCGCAGGCTCTCCGGCCTCGCCGTCCCCAACAGCACGGAGGCGACGGCCGGGTGCTGCAGCGGGAATTGCAGGGCTGGCGCCGCAAGCGGCACATCCCAGCTCCTGGCACTGTCCATCATCGCGCCGACCTTGCGGGCTATATCAGGTGTCGCCGGCATATAGTCGAAATGTGCGCCCTCGACCGGGCCCGTTGCGAGAATGCCGGAGTTGAAGACGCCGCCGACCACCAGCGACGTGCCCTTCCGCTCGCAGAGCGGCAGCAGCTCCGCCGTCGCGGAGCGATCCAGCAACGTATAACGGCCGGCAAGCAGGATGCAGTCGAGATCGGCCTCCCGCAGCACGTCGAGGCAGACCGGCACCTCGTTGACGCCGAGGCCGAAGGCCTTGATGGTCCCGGATGATTTCAGCTCCTGCAAGGCTTTCAGGCCGGAGCCGAAGAACTGGCGCAGATGGTGGGCATTGCGCTCAGCGCCGTGCGTATAGATCCCGATATCGTGCACATAGAGGATGTCGATGCGGTTGAGGCCGAGCCGCGCGTGGCTGAGCTCGACCGAGCGCATGATGCCGTCATAGCTGTAGTCATAGCGCACATCGAAGGGCAGCGGATCGACAAAGCCGTAGCTCGGCACCCTATCGTCCGGCACCGGAAACATGATGCGGCCGACCTTGCTGGAAAGCACATAGCTGTCCGTCGGCTTGTCGCGCAGGAAATCGCCCGTGACGCGCTCGGCCAGGCCGAAACCATACCAGGGGGCTGTATCGAAATAGCGCAGGCCCTCATCCCAGGCCGCCTCCAGCGTCGCCATCGCGACATCACGCGGGCAGGCGCGATAGAGCCCGCCAAGGGCAGCGGTGCCGAAACTGAATTCGGTCACGGCAAGGCCCGTCCTCCCGATGGTCCGTGTCCTCATGCCCCCTCCCGGCCGACATCCTCCCGTCAGCGCTTTTGTCTTTTATCGACAATAGACAGATCGCCGTCAATGGGTAATATGAAGGGAGGAGGAACCGGGAGGATGACGACGGGCGGTTTGGCAGCCGCGCGTCTGGCCATTTTCCCGGTCAGCCATTAAGGGACGCGAATCCCAACAACCGGCGGCACCCATGGCCAAACAGAACACCGTCTTCAAGGACGCCTTTAATCGCTGCGTCAAGCTGCTGGAGCAGACGCCGAGCCTGCCATCCGAGCCGGAGCTGGGTACTACGCTCGGCGTCAGCCGCACGACCGTGCGCGCGATCCTGACCCGGCTTGAGGAGGTCGGGCTGCTCACCTGGGAAAAGCGCCGGAAGATCGTGTTGCGCAAACCCGAGGCGGCCGACTATTTTCCGACGGAAGAGACGGATTCGCTGTCGGAAATCATCGAGCGCAGCTTCATGCGCCGGATTCTGGCCGGAGGCGCGGAGCCCGGCATGCAGATCAACGAACTGGAACTGGCCCGCGAGATCGGCATCGGCACGACGAGCGTGCGAGAATTCCTGATCCGCTTCAGCCGCTTCGGCCTCATCGAAAAACGGCCCAACAGCCATTGGGTGCTGAAAGGCTTTACCCGCGACTTCGCGCTGGAACTGACGGAGGTGCGCGAAATGTTCGAGCTGCGTTCCGCCGCCGCCTTTGCGCATCTGCCGGAGGAGCACCCGGCCTGGCAGGAACTCGACACCATCGAAGCGGTGCATCACGCGATCCTTGCCGATATCGAGAACCGCTATCTCGATTTTTCCGAGCTCGATGAACGCTTTCACCTTCTGGTGCACCGCGCCTCGAAGAACCGCTTCGTCGTCGATTTCTACGACGTGATCGCCATCGTCTTCCACTATCACTACCAGTGGAACAAGACGAATGCCCGCCAGCGCAATGCACGGGCGCTGGAGGAACACCTCTCCTATATCGCGGCACTCCGCTCGCGCGATCCCGCCCGTATCGAAAAGGCCTGCCGCCAGCACCTGAAATCGGCGCGCGAAACCCTGCTGCAATCCATCAACTGACGGGATTTTCATGACAACGCCCATCCTGCAATTCGGAACCAGCCGCTTCCTGCAGGCCCATGCCGACCTTTTCGTCAGCGAAGCGCTGGAGCGCGGCGAGGCGCTCGGCCGCATCACCGTCGTGCAGACGACCGGAGCGCCGGAACGCGCCGGGCGGCTCGCCGCACTTGCCGTGCCGGATGGTTATCCCGTCATCGTGCGGGGCCGAAAGGATGGGCAGGATATCGACAGCACCCAGCGCGCAACGAGCATAGCCCGCGCGCTTTCAACGGCAACGGATTGGCATGCCGTCGAAACGGTGTTCTGCGACGAGGCCGAGGTGGTGATTTCCAACACGGGCGACACCGGTTACCAGATCGGCGCTGACGACCTTGCCGGACCCGTGCCGGCCTCGTTCCCGGGCAAACTGCTGGCGCTTCTTCATGCCCGCTACAGCGCGAACCGGCGGGGCCTCACCGTGCTGCCGTGCGAACTCGTCGCGCGCAACGGTGACGTGCTGAAGCGGCTGATCCTGAACCTGCAGGCCGATCGTTATCCGGAGTCTGATTTTCGCAAATGGCTGTCCGATGAGGTGATCTGGGCCAACACGCTTGTCGATCGGATCGTCTCCGAACCGATAGAGCCCGCCGGCGCCGTGGCGGAACCCTATGCACTCTGGGCGATCGAACGTCAGCCGGGGCTGAAGGTCCCGTGCTCGCATCCCGACATTCTCGTCGTCGACGATCTCACGCCCTATGAGAAGCTGAAGCTGCACGTTCTCAATCTCGGCCATACGGTGCTGGCGGATATCTGGATGAAGGAAAACCGCCCGGCGGATGAGACCGTCAAGGCGATCCTTGCAGACAGCCGCGTTCGGGAGCGGCTGCTATCCGTCTACAGGCAGGAAGTCGTGCCGGGCTTTGTCGCCAAGGGGCTCGGGACGGAAGCGCAAGACTATGTCGCCGCCACACTGGAGCGTTTCGACAATCCCTTCCTCGATCACCGCCTGCGCGACATCGCCAACCACCATGCGGAGAAGCTCGTCCGCCGCATCGTCGATTTCCATGCCTGGACGCCTGATGTGCCCAAGCCTGAACTGTTGGCGATTGCCGGCGGTCAGTAACCGCCGCCGCGCTTTTCTGCTTCCTTTTCGCCGAGGAAGCTGCGGCGCAGGTTTTCGACCGCCGATACAAGGCAGTTCACGTCCGTGCCGATCGCCAGGAAGTCCGCGCCGAGATCGCGGTAGACTTCGGCCTGCGGCAGCGAGACGGTCATGATGCCGCGTGCCTTGCCATGCGCCTTGGTGTGTTCGAAGATGTGTGTGATGGCATCAAGCACTTCCGGCGCACCGGGATTGCCGAGATGGCCCATGTCGGCGGCCAGGTCCGACGGGCCGATGAAAATGCCGTCGACGCCGTCCACCGCGGCGATCTCGTCGACCGCCGCAAGGCCCGCCCGGTTTTCCACCTGCACGATCAGGCAGATCTGCTCGTTGGCGGTGGTGATGTAGTCCGGCGTGCGGTTGAAATCGCTCGCGCGGCCGAGGCCGGCGCCGACCCCGCGGATACCATGCGGCGGGTAGCGCAGGGCGCGCACCAGCGCCTTCGCCTCTTCAGCCGATTCGACCATGGGGATGAGAAAAGTCTGGGCACCCTGGTCGAGCAACTGCTTGAGGATCCAGGCCTCGCCCATCGGCGGGCGCACCATGGCATGGGTCGGGCTATGGCGCAGCGCGCCAATCTGCGCGCTGATCAGCGGCATGTCGTTCGGGCCGTGTTCGCCGTCGATCAGCAGCCAGTCATAACCACTGGTCGAGAGGATTTCCGTCGCATAGGCGCTGCCGAGCGCCGCCCACAGACCGAGCTGGAACCGGCCGTCGCGAAGCGCTGCCTTGAAAGTGTTTTTGGGTGCCGCCACGATTTTCCCTCTCGAAAGTAAACCGGCCGGCAAGATTGCCGGCCGGCGCTCCATTTGACGCTGCTCAGGCAATACCACCAAGGCAGACATATTTGATCTCGGTGAACTCCTCGATGCCATAGCGCGAGCCCTCGCGGCCGAGGCCGGAGAGTTTCACACCGCCGAATGGCGCTTCCGCCGTGGAGATCAGGCCG
>NZ_JALIQS010000018.1 GCF_024704725.1 Shinella sp. CPCC 101442
CCCCTCGTGGGGCTTTCTTGCGTTTTAAGCCTTCAAACACCCCACATCCGATGGCCTATGCTCCCTATAACGAGGTTTGTCAGCATGAGGCGGAATCGTTTTGGGATTCTCTTCCAGTCTTGCTTATGATTGAAGATCATTGCTGGTGCGGAGGCTAGCCATGATGGCGCGACCTCTTTCTCTGGATTTACGGACGCTGCCCCTGGACCTGAAGACTGCAGGGATCGACGTGCCCTACGGCACGGCCTGGTGGTTCCTGCGCAGTGAAAGCAAAACCTTCAAAAAACTCCGCATGGCCACTGGAAGACCCTGACCGTTCTGGCGGGTCTGCGCCGCGACAGCATTGTCGCGCCATGCGTGCTCGACGGTCCCATCAATGGCATCGCTTTTACCGCAGGGGGCTGGGAATTCCTCGGCTTCGGCTGGCGGTATCTTGCCGATGGGCTCCAGAAGGCGTCGATGGTTGAACCAATCGACCTATTCCAGGGTAGCAAACTCGACCGCCTCGACGTTGCGCCATGGCCCACGGCGATGGATGACCTCGGCCTTGCAGAGACCGTTGATGGTTTCAGCGTGTGCGTTGTTGTAACTGTCGCCGACGCTTCCGACAGAAGGCTCGATGCCTGCTTCTACCAGCCGTTCGGAAGAGCGAATGGACACGTATTGAACGCCCTGTCCGAGTGATGCAGGAGGCCGCCGCCATGAACGGGACGCCGATTGTGAAGAGCCTGCTCCAGAGCATCAAGAACGAAACCCGCATGTGCCCGCCAGTCAACAATGCGACGGGCGAAGGCGCCGATGACGAAGGTCACGCAAACGAAGCTCTGCCAGGTCGCGATAGAGGTAAATCCGAAACCTACAGCCTGTTCGGCGCAGGCGCTTGAACTGGCGGTTCACGCGATCCAACGGGCTCGGGGCCGACATGTCCGGCAAGGTCGTGCGGATCGGCTTCCGCGAATGATGCCCTGCGGGCTCATCGATCTCATAAGCCTGGCGACTGTGCAGCGGGTGACCTCGGTTTTCTTCACCCATTCATGCAGCGTGGCAGGCGAACAGCCGATCTTGGTCGCGATAGATGGAACGGCAGCCCACGGCGACGGATGTTCTGGTTCGTGATCCTGCACCATACGGATGGTACGCTCACGGACTTCAGGTGAAAACGTATTCGTTGTCTTGCTCATAGCGGCTCCACTTTCTCAGAAGTTGGAGCCTCCGGCAAACCCCGAGCGGTTCAAAACGGTGGATGCAGGTATGCATCCTTTGGGGCTTCCTCGTCTGTTAGGATTTTGTGAAATCAATATGTTAGGACACCGTCTACCGCTCACGCCGGCAACTGCTTGTAAGGGCGGCTTTCCTCCTGGAGCCATTTAATCAGCGACTTTATCACAGGAAGGTTCTTCCGTTCGTTCTTCACGACCAAGTAGTGGCCGTCGGTGCTCGGCATGGTGTGAGGCTGGAACCGCACAAGCTGTCCAGCAGCGATCTTGTCGGTGACATGCGACTGCCAGCCCATCAGAATGCCATGGCCGGCGATCGCGGCGAGCAAGGCGTCGGTGTAATAAGTGTAGTGATGCGCGATGTTCAGCCGTTCGCCATGGATATCGTGATAGGCCATGAACTGGGACCAGTCCGGCCACTCACCATAGTTGTCGCAGTCGATGATCTTGTGGCGCCAGAGATCCTCTAGCAGGATTTCGCCGCCGCACTTGCGCAGATAGTCTGGGCTGCAGACCGGGAACAGCCGGTCGTGAAAGAGGTAATGCACCTCGCCATCGGTCCACCCGCCCTGACCGTATCGTAGCGCGACATCTACGGAACTCATCTGCAACTCCGCGCCACGATGCTGGCTCACAGTATGGAAGCTGACATCGGGATGGTTCTCCCCAAACCTCATGATCCGCGGGACGAGCCAGAGGCTGGAAAACGAAACGTAGGACGTGATCTTCAGGTCGACGGTTTTCCGGCTAACTCGAAGCCGCTCGACAGATCCGGCGATCTCCTCAAGGCAGCGTGTCAAAGTTTGTGCGAGTTCCCTACCGCGCTCGGTGAGTTCGACCGAGCGGTGGAGCCGATCGAAAAGCGGTGCGCCAATCATGTTTTCGAAGTCACGAATCTGCCGTGTGACGGCTGGCTGGCTGACGCCCAGCTCGTTGGCGGCACCGGTGAAACTTTTCAACCTGGCGGCTGCCTCGAAGGCGACCAGAGCGGCGAAAGGGGGCAGGCGAGTCCGGAACTTTGTCATGGAGAGCTCCACATAATCTCGCATTCTCCGATAATCTACGGTTATGTCAAGGTGATGCGAATTCGCGTTGACGCTTGGCGTGTCGGGCGTTGAAATAGGCCTTACAAACACAGCAGATAAATGCTGGTGAAGGGGAATGTGATGTCTAGTCTGATGCAGCCGGCGTCGGGAAATCGCCCAGCGAGAGAGATTTTCCATGTCGTATCGAGCGAGGCCCTGACGTGGGGCGATGGCGGCGGCGACGGGTTTCTCGGAAAGGAGTTGCTCAACGCCGAGGACGGGCGCCAAGCCTACATCATTAAGGTCGAGCCGGGCGCTTACGCCGAGAGCCATTCGCATGACCGTATGGAGCACCTCCTCGTGCTGGAGGGAGACTTCTACGACCAGAACCAGACTTACGTAAAAGGCGACTTCGTCGTCCGGGGGGCGGGCGCGAACCACATTGCAGGAAGCCACAACGGCGCGCTCATCTTCCTGATGTTCACGTAAGGCCTGCGCCGCAGGGCGGCACGCTCAATTCGCTCCTCCGCCTGGAGGTATGCAAGCCAAGCCTCGTCGCACCTCGCGCGGGCAATAGCCAAGGATGCGCCATGAAGGCCTCCCCCGTCGTCAAACTGCAAGGCATCTGCAAGAGCTACGGCAGCCACGCCGTGCTGAAGAATGTCGATCTGGAGGTCCAGGCCGGCGAGGTTCTGGCGATCATCGGACCGAGCGGGTCCGGCAAATCCACACTCCTGCGTTGCATCAACTACCTGGAAAGGCCGGACTCGGGCGTCGTCGCGGTGAACGGGCTCGCCGTGCAGGGCGGCACCGAGCCCAAGCGGAACGAGCTTTTCCTGTTGCGCCGCAGCTTGGGCATGGTTTTCCAGTCCTTCAACCTCTTCCCGCACATGAGCGTGCTGCAGAATGTCAGTCTGCCGCAGCAGCGGGTGCTCCGCCGGTCGCGCGCCGAGGCGGATAAGGTCTCGATGCAGCTTCTGGATCGCGTCGGCTTGGCCGACAAGGCACAGCAATATCCGGGCCGATGTTCGGGTGGCCAGCAGCAGCGCATCGCCATCGCCCGGGCGCTCGCGCTCGACCCGAAGGTCATGCTCTTTGACGAGCCGACGTCGGCACTCGATCCGGAACTCGGCCTGGAAGTGCTCGCAGTCATGCGTCAGCTCGCCGAAAGCGGTATGACGATGATCGTCGTGACACACGAGATGGGCTTTGCCGAGAACGTGTCGGACCACGCGATGATCATGGCCGACGGTCGGGTCATCGAATATGGGGCAAGCCGCGACGTCATCCGGTCACCGAAATCGGAGCGCGCCATCCGCTTCCTGCGTGCGGTCAACGAACGATGACCATCGACACCGCGCTCTATATTCTGGCCGGACTGCCAATCACGATCGCTGTGACCGGGCTGGCGCTGATCTTCGGGGCGATTATCGGCTTTCCGCTGATGCTGGCCGCGCAGTCGACCTTCGCGCCGCTTCGCCTCCTGACGGTAGGAATCATCAGCCTCGTGCGGTCGGTCCCGCCAATCCTCTGGCTTTTCCTGATCTTCTTTGGGCTCGGATCAGGACTCATCACGCTCAGCGCATTCTCTGCCGCAGTCGTAGCATTCGGCCTCATCGCTGCCGTCAACATGGCAGAGATTTATCGCGGCGGCATGGTTGCGATCCACCACGGTCAGTACGAGGCCGCGACCGCGCTCAACTTCAGCAAATACCGCCTCTATTGCGACATTCTGATCCCCCAAATGATGCGTGTATCGATTCCCTCCGCAGCGACATACGCGATCGGCCTGCTAAAGGACTCCGCGGTCGCCTCGACGATCGGTGTGGCCGAGCTTGCCTTTCGCGGTAATCAGGTCTCGCTCCAGACCTATCGTGGCCTCGAAGTCTATGCGGTCGTGGGCCTCCTCTACATCCTTCTGAGCCTGCCGATCGCCGCCCTGTCGCGCGAGGCCGAGCATCACCTTCGTGCAAAGGTATCTCGCTGATGGACGCTTTGCTTATGGGCGTGACCTGGGAAGACATCCGCAGCTGGCTTCCCTCCTTCTGGAGCGGCTTCCTTGTCAGCGTGCGCATCACACTGGTGTCCCTCGCGATCGGCATTCCGATGGGCTTCCTGTTCGCCCTGGGCGTGCAGGTGAAAAACCGCGGGGTCCGCTATCTCTGTCTGCTGCTGGTCGAGGTCGGCCGCGGCGCGCCTGCACTGGTGCTGCTGCAATTCGTATATTTCGGCCTCCCCAGTGCCGGCCTGTCGATTGGCGCCTTTGTTGCAGCCTGTACCGCCATCAGCTTCAACACGGGCGCCTATACAAGCGAGATCATCCGTTCGGGTCTCGCAGCCGTTCCGGCAGGCCAGAACGAGGCGGTGATGGCGCTCGGCATGACCCGTTGGGATGGCTTGCGTTTCGTCATCATCCCGCAGGGTGTGCGCGTCGCAATACCCGCGCTGCTCGGCTTCGCCATCCTGGTGTTCCAGGGGACATCGCTCTGTTTCGCGATCGCCGTGCCTGAGCTCATCAGCCGTGCCTACGACATCGGCTCGATGCAATTCTTCTATTTTCCCGCGCTCGGCGTGGCCGGGATATTCTACGTGGCCATCTGTATCCCCGCCTCCTTCATCGTGTCATGGGCGGAACGCAGGGCAGGCGCGTATTCGCAACGATAACTTCCAGAGGAGACTTAAATGCGCATCACACTGCTTGCTTCCGTACTCGCGACGACTGCCATGATGACTGTTCCGGCCTATGCGCAGGACTGTAAGCCAAAGCACGAGATCACCACTGCAGACAAGGGCTTCATCACGGTTGGCGCCGTGACCTTTGCTCCATTCTCCTACATCGATAGCTCGGGCAACGTGCAAGGCGTGGACGCCGACATTCTGGCGGAAATCGCCAAGATGGAATGCCTGGAGCTCAAGACCCTGCCGACCGATGCCGCAGCCGGCATCCAGACAGTTGTGTCGGGCCGCGCCGATGTCAGCACTGGCGCCTGGTACCGCACCAAAGCACGCACCCGCGTCGTAAATCTGTCAGCGCCGCTCTACCTCGATCAGATGGCGCTTTTCTCGAAAGAGGGCCTTGTCGAGTTAGGCACGCTGGAAGGCAAACCTGTGGGCTCCGTACAGGGCAACCTCTGGGTCGCAGACTTGCAGAAGGTGTTCGGCGAAAACCTCAAGCTCTATCCGACCTCGGTCGCCATGCATCAGGATCTCGTTGCCGGTCGCCTTGCGGCTGCCTTCGACGGCTACTCGACCGGCATGAGCGCTATCAAACAGGGCACGCTGAGCGGCATCCAGGTGAAAGTCATGGACGCCGACGATCGCATCGCCGCCTCGCGTGAAGCCGGCCAGGGCACTTTCCCGATGAGTAAGAAGAATGAGGCCTTCTCTGCTGCGATCGACGCCGACATCGCCGAACTGCATGAGAGCGGCAAGATCGCCGAAATCCTCGTGAAGCACGGCCTCGAAGCCTCGGCCGCTGACACCGGCGCGCCGCGCCTGATCGAATAACATATTCCCCTCTCCAGCGGATCGAAAGCCTGCAAACAGCTCCGGCAGGCGGGAGACTATCCCGCCTGCCGCATAGAACTCCTATTTTTTGGACAAGCCCCGTGCCTGAACCCACGACAGCCATGTTCGGTATTGTTGCCTTCGGCGTCCTGGTTGCCGTGGTCAGGGTCGCCATGCTTGCCATGCGCTGGCGGGTGGGCGCCAGCGCCCGAGTGCCTGTTCTTGCCGGTCTCGCCAGCATGCCGCGGCGATATCTGCATGACGTGCACGAAGTCGTGGCGCGCAAGCCGGAAAATGCACGCATGCACGCCACACTCGCCGGCGGCTTGCTGCTGGTGCTGGTGCTCGCCGTTGCCCTCGTCTTCCACGCTGGGACGCGTGCCCTGTCCTGGATGATCCTGGCCGCCAGCGCTGTCGCGCTTTACGGCCTGATCCTTCAGGGCCGTCGCCGGTTGCCTCGCCGGCCGGCTCATCTTTCGGGCGGCAAGTGGTCGATGCTGACGCCGGCTTTCGCCCTGGTCGTCGCGTCCTTCGCGACTCTTTCCGTCGCCGCGCTTGCCGCGCCGTCTACCGCCTGGGCCGTATCCAATGGCATCGCGTTCGCATGCGGCCTAGTCGGCCTTGGCTGGCTGGCCTGGACCGTGACCAGCGGCCCGATGCGCCATGCCATCGCTGGTGCCCTTCATCTTGCCTTCCACCCCCGTCCGGCTCGCTTCGGAACGAATAAGCCGGATGGAGCCCTCCGTCCGCTCGATCTTGATGCACCCGTTCTGGGTGTCGAGACCGCCGGAAGCTTTGCCTGGAACCGGCTGATCGGCTTCGACGCCTGCGTCCAATGCGGCCGCTGCGAAAGCGCCTGTCCGGCATTCGCCGCCGGCATGCCGCTGAATCCCAAGCGTCTCATTCAGGATATCGCCGGGAATCTTTCCGCGCCCGGAACCCCTCTGAGCTATGCCGGAAGCCCGCACCCCCATATTGATCTGGCGCGCCTTGCCGCCGGGCCGATTGCGCCACTGGTTTCGGACCGAGCGGGCACGTCGCTCGGCATCGCACCGGAAACACTCTGGGCCTGCACGACCTGCCGCGCCTGCGTCCAGGAGTGCCCGATGATGATCGAGCATGTTGATGCGGTTATCGACATCCGCCGCTTCCAGACCCTCGAAGAGGCCGCCGCTCCCGGCAAGGCGGCCGAAGTGCTCGACAATCTTGATAAGACCGACACGGCCTCCGGCCGGGCTCTATCTGAACGTCTCGACTGGGCCGCCGATCTCGCCCTGCCAGTAGCGACGCCGGATTGCGAAGTCGATATCCTGCTCTGGCTCGGCGAAGCAGCCTTTGATCGCCGCAACCAGCGCACGCTGCGCGCGCTTGTCACACTCTTGCGTCAGGCCGATGTCGACTTCGCAGTTCTGGAAGAGGAGCGCGACTGTGGCGATCTCGCGCGGCGTCTGGGCGACGAGGCGAGCTTCATCCGGCTCGCGTCGGAGAACACGCGCATTCTCTCCGGACTGCGGTTCAGGCGCATCGTGACGATCGATCCGCACGTCGTCCATTCGCTGCGCAACGAGTATCAGCAGTTCGGTACTCCGCTGCATGTCGAGCACCATACCGAAGTGCTGATGCGTCTCGTCGAAGAGGGAAGGCTCAAGCCTGGCCGCCTGGAAGACCGGCGTGTGACCTACCACGACCCTTGTTATCTCGGTCGCTACAATGGCGAGACGACAGCGCCGCGCATGCTGCTGTCTGCCATCTCAACGGATTTCGTCGAGATGGAGCGCTCAGGCATGCGCTCGCGCTGTTGCGGCGGCGGCGGCGGCGCACCGATCACCGATATTGCGGGTGACAGACGCATTCCCGACATGCGCATGGGGGATGCAAGGGAAATTGACGCGCAACTCCTGATCACAGCCTGCCCATACTGTACACAGATGCTGGAAGGCGTCGCGCAGCCCCGGCTCGAAATCATCGATATCGCCGAGCTTTTGCTGGCGACAGCGGGCGAGGCCCGGCCATGATGCGCATTCACAGGCAAAGGCGCGCTCCCTCGGCACCTGGCACCGTGCCACGCGTTGATCCGCGCAAGCATGAAGCGGATACCCGGGCTGATGCCGTCGAACGTTCCGGCGCCAGCGGCCTTCTACGTCGCGATCCTCGCAAGGACAAGGATCAGAGGCTTCGCCGTGAACTGCATACCGCCCGCGCGACCAGCCGCATCGGCCAAAACACGCACCTGCCTGTTGCACCGCAGCGGATCGTGCTGGCGGACGACGTTTCCTGGATCGTCGTCGTCAGCCTTTCGGAGGAGCCGTGGCCGGATGCCGAACGCGAACTGCTGGGTGCGGCGCACAGGGTGGCTGATGAAATAGGCGGCGGTGTCATCATGGTGCGCGTTGGTTTTCAGGACCCGGCGACAGACCTCGGACAGATCGGCGCCGACCGCGCCGTCCTGCTGCCGCTGATGACCGATCCGGATGCACTCGCAGCGCATGTCGTGGCCGTGACAGAGCACTTCAACGCGCGCCATGTGTTCTTCGGCGAAGGCGGAGCGGATGCCGATGTCGCACGGCGTACGGCCATCCTGCTTGGAGAGCGACCGGCCACGTCCCTGCATCTGCTTTCGAGCGAGAGGGCCACCTTCCAAGAGGCCGGAGGCCGGACCGAGGTTTGCCGACCACTGCCGAGGGTCGCAACGCTCGCGCCGGGCCGGTTCGACGTCTACGAGAGTGGCGTTGCGCGCGAAGGCAGACGGATCGAGATCGAACTCGACGAGAAGACCTCCGGCGTTCGCGACCTCGGCGCCGTCACCGCCTCGCAACTCGATGCGCCGCTCGACGAGGCGCGTTTCATCGTCAGTGCCGGCGACGGCGTCAACGACTGGGAGGCTTTTCGCGGCGTCACGGAAGCGCTTGGCGGAACGCTTGCCGGAAGTCGCCAAGTCGTGGACGCCGGGCATCTGCCCCGGCATCGCCAGGTCGGCGCCTCGGGCACGCTGGTGGAAGCGCGGTGCTATCTGGCCTTTGGTATTTCCGGCGCGCCCCAGCATTTGCAGGGCGTGCAACGCTGCCGCTATGTCATCGCCGTCAATACCGACCTGCACGCGGCGATGGTCAAGCGCGCCGATCTTGCCATCATCGCCAACGCCCAGCAGGTCATGCCCGCCTTGGCCCGGCTTGCCGGAGGGCAGGCTGATGCGTGATCCGAAGGTCGTCGTCCTCCTCTCGGTCGGCATGCACCCTGTCTCGGGCAGGACACGCATGGCGCCTGGCGATGCGCGCGCGCTGGAAATGGCGTTGCGCCTCAGCCCCCATCCCATCGCCCTCCATGTCGGCGATGCATCGAACACGGGTTTGCGAGACTACCTCGGCATGGGCCTCGACGCGATCGAGGTTCTCGGGATCTGGACCGACGGCGGCGACATCGTGCCCACGCTTTGCGAGCGCCTCGCCGAATTGAAGCCTGATCTGGTGCTGAGCGGCATGGCTGCCGATGCCGGCGAGGCGAGCGGGATGGTCCCTTATCTCCTCGCGCATGGCCTCGGATTCAGGCACGTCTCCAGTATAGCCTCGATCGAGGTGATCGAGCCCAACGAGGCGATAGTAATTCAGGCCTATCGCGGCGCGACACGCCGACGACTGGCGGTCCAGCTTCCGGCGGTCATTTCCGCCAGTGAACTGGCACCGGCGCCGCGCGCCCGAGCATTTGCCCGTTCGCGGCGGGGTACCTTGCAGGTGACCGCCGGAATTGTTGCGAAGGATCACGAAGCCTCGACCTGGGCGCGGGCGCCAGCGCGCCGGAGGCCGAAGAAGATTTCGGCCGGGCAAACTGCCAGTGACAGTGCGCTCTTGGTCGGCCTAACGCCGGATGAGGCGGCGCATCGCATCCTCGACTTCCTCAGAGACAAGAACATCATTCAGGAAAGTGGAAAATGACGGTTAGCGCTTACGACGTCGTCGTTATCGGAGGCGGCATCATTGGAGCTGGCGCGGGCCAGCACCTTTCGTCCGCCGGCTACAAGACCGCGCTGTTGGAACGCGGCGACTACGGGGTAGCCACGAGCAGCCGCACGTCGCGCCTGCAGCATTGCGGCCTGACGTACTTTTCGGCGGCGAACCACTCGATGTGGAACTTCATCAGCCGTCCGGCCTACGTGCTGGAATGCATGGAACTCGCCCGGCGTGCGATGCGCGAGCGCGGCGACTTCGTGAAGACGTCACCCGAACGCGTGCGCAAGGTCGAATTCGTGGTTCCTTTCAATGCCCGAAGCGCGATTTCGGGCCCGCGCGCACGGCTGGCCTTCGGCATCATGTCTCTCTTCGACAGAGGCGTGCCTCTCGATCTCAAGGTCATGTCGGCCAAGGAAGCTCGACAGCATCCCGGCCTGCAGGGCATGGCCGATCTCGAGGGCGTGCGGGGAGCGCTTGCCTTTACCGAATATCAATATGTCTGGCCCGAGCGGGTCGTCCTGGACACGGTCATGAAGGCCCGCGATATCGGCCTGGACGCCTTCAATTATGCCGAGGTCGTGGCAATCCGGCGCTCCGGTAGCGATGGTTGGCAGGTGGATGCACGCTTCGCCGACGGGACGAACCGGACCTTCGAGGCAAGGGCGATCGTCAATGCCGCCGGAGCCTGGGTGGACGACGTCACCGGGCTTTGCTCCAGCGCAGCACCGCGCCTCAATTCGGGCGCCAAGGGAACGAATGCCGTGGTGCGGCTTCCGGCTTCGATGCGTGGCATCGGCATGGAGACGATCACGCCTGAGGGGGCTCCCTTCTATCTCATCCCTTGGGGCGACCTGCACTATGCCGGTCCGTGGGACACGCCGTCGCAAGCGGATCACGCCGGCTACAGGGCCGCGGAGCCGGAGGTGGACGGTATCCTGAGGATCATGAACCAGGTTTATCCGGGCATTCCGCTGCACCGCGACGATATCCTCTTCACTTGGGCAGGCGTGCGTCCACGCACGGCCCGCGATGGCGAGCCGATGGGTTCGATGGAGGTCATGGAACACGATCTGACCGACCAGGGCATGAAGAACTTCTTCGTCTTCACGGGTGGCCTGCTGATGACCCATCGCGATGCCGGACGCAGGTTGACCGCCGCCGTGGCGCGCCGGCTCCCGCCGTCCGGTCCGAAGCAGCCGCTGGATTATTCCGCCCGGCTGGTATCGGAGGGAAACCGCGCGACGGAAGCCAGCGTGCGATACGCCATCGAAAAGGAACAGGCCCGTTTGCTCGAGGACATATTGCGCCGCCGGCTTTCTCTGGGCTGGGACGAGGACCTTGGCCTCGCCCATGTCGAGAGCGTCTCTGTCATCGCCGCACCGTTGCTCGGCTGGTCCGAGGACGAGCGCCGGACCAATGTCGCCGCGTATGTCCAATCAACGATTTCCGACTTTAACCCACGCAACCCGCGCCGCTGGATCAAATCCGCATGACCAATACTGAAGCTCTACTCAAACCTTTCAAGTTGAAGCATTTGACGCTTCGCAACCGCATCATGTCGACTTCCCATGCACCGGGCTATGCGGAAGATGGCATGCCCAAGGACAAATACCAGCTATACCACGCCGAGAAGGCGAAGGGCGGCATTGCACTCACCTGCTTCGGCGGCTCGTCCTCCGTATCGAAGGACTCGCCGCTGCCCTTTAACCAGATCGATGTCAGCGACGATCGCGTCATCCCGTATTTCGAGCAATTTGCTGACCGCGTCCACGCGCATGGCGCCGCCCTCATGTGTCAGATCACGCATCTCGGCCGGCGCGGCTCATGGGACTCGCGTGACTGGCTGCCGCTGATCGGCCCGAGTACCAACCGCGAGGAGATGCATGGTTCCTATGCCAAGGAGATGGAGGACTTCGACTTCCGCCGCGTGCGCCGCCATTTCGCGGAGGCAGCCGGGCGCATCCAGCGCGGCGGCATCGACGGTTGCGAACTGATTGCGACCGCGCATCACCTGCTCGACGCCTTCCTCTCGCCCGTTGTCAACAAGCGGACCGACAAATACGGCGGCTCGCGTGAAAACCGCATGCGGTTCGTGATCGAGGTCATGGAGGAAATTCGCAGCGTCGTCGGCAAGGACTTCATCCTCGGCATGAAGTTCGTGGCCAACGAATTGCAGGACGGGGGCATGGACGCCATGGAGTGTCTGCGCATCACCCAGGCGCTCGCCGCCACCGGCCTGCTCGACTACATCAACGTCCACCAGGGACATGGCGACACGGTTCGCGGTCTGCAGAGCATGCTGCCGGACATGTCCTACGATTCCGGCGCGTTCCTCTACCTTGCCTCTGCGGTGAAGACGGAAGTGGACATCCCGGTCTTCCACTCCTCCGCGATCCGTGATCTCGCCACCGCCGCGCGTGCCGTGTCGGAGGGCCATGTCGATATGATCGCAATGACGCGCGCCCACATCGCCGATCCGCATCTCGTTCGCAAGATGATGGAAGGCCGCGATGACGACATCCGCCAGTGCGTGGGCGCCAACTACTGTATCGATCGCGTTTCCGACGGCCATCCGGCAAGCTGCATCCAGAATGTCTCGACAGGACGCGAAGGCCAGTTGCCGCACGAGGTGAAGAGCGCTCCCGCCCGCAAAAAGGTTGTGATCGTGGGGGGCGGACCGGGCGGCATGGAAGCTGCGCGCGTCGCGGCCCTGCGTGGCCACGAAGTGGTCCTGTTCGAGAAGGAATCGCAGCTCGGCGGCCAGTTGCGGTTGGCCCGCGCGCTGGGTTGGCGCGAAAGCATGGGTGGCATCAGCCGATGGCTCGACATGCAGGTCCGCAAGCTGCGCGTCGACGTGCGGACATCGACCTCTGCCACTGCGCAGGCCGTGACGGCCGAAGAGCCGGACGTCGTGATCATCGCCACGGGTGGGCGTCCGGCGATCCCCGAGATCCCGGGCCGCGAACACATCACGCCAAGCTGGGACATCCTGGCTGGCACCGTGAAGCCCGGTGAGAACGTGCTGCTCTACGATGTGACGG
Organism: Shinella sp. CPCC 101442; assembly: GCF_024704725.1. GTDB lineage: Bacteria > Pseudomonadota > Alphaproteobacteria > Rhizobiales > Rhizobiaceae > Shinella. The sequence goes on from NZ_JALIQS010000018.1 coordinate 12,735, forward strand.
GAGACGCGCAGGGCCTCACTGTAGCAGACTTCATGTCCGAGCGTGGCTCGCTGGTGGAGATCGCCGCACCCGACCAGATGATCGGCGCTCATATGGGCGGTACGGGGCGCATCAACTTCATGAAGCGCCTGCATGAGCGCGATGTGGTCATGACCCCCGGGTACTATCTGCGGTCCGTGTATCTCGAGGGCAACGCGCTAATCGCGGTTCTGCGCGAAGCCTACAGCGATCGCGATCAGGAGCGGGAAGTGACGCAGATCGTCTCCGAGGCGGGTGTGATGCCGAGCGACGATCTCTACCACGAACTGCGGCCTGCCGCGACGAATGTTGGCGAACTCGACCACCAGGCCTTCATCGACCTGGCCCCGCAGACCCTGGTGAACAACGAGGCGGGGCGCTACCAGCTTTTCCGCATCGGCGATGCCGTCTACAGCCGCAACATCCATGCCGCCATGTTCGATGCCGCACGGCTTCTGCGAGCCGTCTGAGGAGCGTACCATGATCCATCTTGATGCTGAACGCATCCGTAAACTGCTGGACTATCCCTACCTCGTTGAGGCGCTGAGGGACGCTCATGCCGGACAAGGCATGCCGTTGCTCGACCGGTGCATCACCGATGCGGGCAAGGACACGTTCGTTAATCTCATGGCCTGGGCTCAGGGACGGGCCGTCGCGGTCAAGCTGGTCGGCGTCTTTCCCGAAAATGTCGGGCGCTCGCCGCCTGAACCGTCGATCCAGGGCATCGTCGTGCTCTTCGACGGCCAAACCGGCAGGGCGCTGATGACCTGTGACGGCGCCGAAATGACCTATCGCAAGACCGCTGCGGATTCCGCACTGGGTGCAAGCTTCCTCGCGCGCCGGGACGCACGCACCCTTCTGGTGATCGGCGCCGGCGGTCTCGCCCCGCATATGGTGCGTGCCCATCGCGCCGCGCGACCGGAACTCGACCGATTTCTGATCTGGAACAGAAGCCCCGGAAAGGCGATGGCGGTTGCAGATGAGCTCTCGCACGAAGGCATCGCAGTCGAGGTCCAGGCCTCTCTCGACGATGCACTGGGCCTGGCCGATATCATCTCGTCCGTCACGATGGCGACAGCACCGCTGATCAAGGGTGTGCTCCTGAAGCCGGGCACGCATGTCGATTTGGTCGGCTCCTATCTCCCGGGCATGCGCGAGGCAGATGACGACGTGATGAGCCGCGCAGCCCTGATCTGCATGGATATCCGCGCGGGTCATGATTGCACCGGCGACATAATCCAGCCGATGGAGAGCGGGGTGATCCACTTCGGGGATATTCGCGCCGATCTTTTCGAGCTGGCAACCGGTGCACATCCAGGGCGCGCATCTGACAGCGACATCACCGTGTTCAAGAACATCGGCGGCGGCCATCTCGATCTCTTTACGGCCATGGCGCTGCACCGGCGCGTCGCGGAGGACTAAATCCGTGGTCAGACCGCGTTGCGACAAATTCAGGCATTCATGGGCCGGGTCCGTAAATGCCACCCAAAGCCGAAGCGATCGGCAAGACCCCTGTAGGAGGTAGACGATGTCATCGAATAACCAGGCTCGTATCGTGTCCGAGCGCTTCTCGACTGAAGTGAAAAGCTACCGCAACTATATAGGCGGCCGCTTTACCGAACCATCCGCCTCACAGATCGAGGTTCTTAACCCGGCCTCGGGCGCCGTCGTCGGTCGCGTGCCCGAGAGCACCGCGCAGGAGGTTGACGCGGCCGTGCGGGCCGCTAAGGCTGCGCAGTCCTCGTGGGAACAACTGCCGGCGATCGAGCGCGCTGGTCATCTGCGTGCTATCAGCGGCAAGCTGCGCCAGCACCGCACTGAGCTTGCCGATATTATCGTGCGCGAGCAGGGCAAGATCCGTGGCCTCGCCCAGGTCGAGGTCGATTTCACGGCGGATTACATCGACTACATGGCCGAATGGGCACGTCGCCTCGAAGGCGAGGTGCTGACGAGCGACCGGCCGAAGGAGACGATGCTTCTCTTGCGTAAGCCGATCGGTGTCGTAGCAGGCATCCTGCCCTGGAACTTCCCGTTCTTCCTGATCGCGCGGAAGATGGCGCCGGCGCTTGTGACCGGCAACACGATCGTCATCAAGCCGAGCGAGGAGACGCCGATCAATGCTTTCATCTTCGCCGAGCTCGTCGCGGAAACGGATTTGCCTGCCGGCGTCTTCAATCTTGTCGGCGGCAAGGGCGCCGAAGCCGGCACGGCGCTGGTCAAGCATCCGGACATCGATCTGGTAACCTTCACCGGAAGCGTCGCTACCGGTACCCGCATCATGCAGATGGCCGCAGAGAACCTGACTCGGGTGAATCTCGAACTCGGGGGCAAGGCGCCGGCGATCGTTCTCGCCGACGCAGATCTCGACCTGGCGGCCAAGGCTATTCATGCCTCCCGCGTGATCAATACCGGTCAGGTCTGCAACTGCGCCGAGCGGCTCTATGTCGAGGAGTCTGTGCACGATGCCTTCGTTGCAAAGTTGAAGGTTCTGTTCGAACAGACGCGCTGGGGCGATCCGTCGGAAGCGGACGACCTCGATATGGGGCCGCTCATCAATCGTGCAGCCCTCGACAAGGTCGAAGCGGCTGTGCGCAAGGCGACCGAAGAAGGCGCGCGCATTGTGACCGGCGGCAATGTGACCGGTCAGGGCAAGGGCCATCATTTCGAGCCGACGCTGATCGCCGGCGCAACCGCTGCCATGGAGATCATGCGTCGCGAGACCTTCGGCCCCGTCCTCCCGGTTCAGGCCGTGAAGAACCTCGACGAGGCAATCGCGCTTGCCAACGACACCGAATACGGTCTGACTTCGTCCATCTATACGAGCAACCTCAACTCGGCGCTGCGTGCCTGCCGTGAGCTGAAGTTCGGCGAAACTTACATCAACCGCGAGAATTTCGAGGCGATGCAGGGGTTCCATGCGGGCCGCAAGAAGTCGGGCATTGGCGGTGCGGATGGTAAGCACGGCCTCTACGAGTTCACCGAAACCCATGTGATCTACATCCAGGGTCAGTAACGCTCATGACTGCGGGCCGGGGCTTCGCGCCTCGGCCCGAACTCGCGCTGATGGATTTATCCGCCAGAAATGCGCTGGAAACACCGGGGGCATTTTGCCTTGGCTGAAGGTAGGCGAAGGCCCACATCAGGAATGGGGAAGATCGGGTGGGCTCCGACGATATCGGCTGCTAGGATGCAGCGAAGCCAATCGCGACCGCCGACTTGAGGTCGGCAGCGGAATGGCAGCTATCTGCTAAGCCAAGGCCAATGGCGACTGACAAGTGCCGGCCCCATTCGGACGGCGAGATTACTGCGCATACGACCGCTTCTGGCGTAAGCAGAAACTCTCAATGCTGGGCCAGTTTGAGATTGAGACTTTACAAGTCTCCGTCCCATCAGGCCCCTGCAACCAAACTTCCACGCGATACCAACAAAGCCCCCTCGTGGGGCTTTTTGCGTTTTAAGCCACCAAACACCCCACATCGGGGTCTGGCCTCTGCTCGCCATCAGTGACCAGCCCCTGAAGTTTCATCCTGCTGCGATTAGAGCCACGGCGGTTTTTATACGCCAGTTGGCGCGATGGGAGCAACCGGCGGAAGCGTGAAGCTTCCACATTGCGGAGTGTTGGATCCGGTTGCGGCGATGATCCCGGCATTGTCCGCCGGGGCCTGGTATCCGAGCGATGAGTGCGGCCGGAAATTGTTGTCGTCGTCGGCCCATTGCGCAATGGCGCTGCGGGTATGATCGAGACCAAAGAACAGGCTCTCATTGTGCAGTTCGTCGCGCATGCGGCCGTTGAAGCTCTCTACATAGCCGTTTTGCATTGGTCTTCCCGGCGCAATGTGGTGCCAGTCGACCTTGTGATCCTTCGACCAGGTTAGGGTGGCATTCGAGGTCAGTTCGGCCCCGTTGTCGGAGACAATCATGCCCGGCTTGCCCCGTCACTCGACAAGCGTCGTCAGGTCCCGCGCGATACGGCGACCGGAGATCGATGTGCCCGGGATCGCCGCCAGGCATTCGCGCGTGATATCGTCGACCACATTGAGGACGCGGAAGCGTCTGCCGCAGGCGAACTGGTCGTGGACGAAATACAGCGGGCATTGGCCTTTGTTTCGACGAGGATCGGCGCACGCGTGCCAACAGCACGACGCCGGCTTTCCGCTTGCGCACGGAAAGACCTTCCGCTCGATACAGTCGATAGATACGATTGACGCCGGACGGCTCTCCGTCTCGTCGAAGCAGGATGAACAGTCGACGATAGCCAAACCGGTGACGCTCATCGGCCAGATCGCGCAACTTCGCTCGCAGTTCGACCTCCGGCGGTCGAGAGGATCGATAGCGGATCGTCTTTCGGCCTGCGGATATGATCTGGCGGGCCCGCCGTTCCGAAAGGCTCATGACCGCCTTCAGGTGCGCGACAGCGTCACGCTTGGCGGCAGGCCCGACCATTTTTTTGAAAGAAGCTCGCGGAGTGCGGCTGTATCCAGCATCTGTTCGGCGAGCAGCTTCTTCAGCTTGGCGTTCTCGTCCGCTTGTAAAAGGTCGCCTCGGAAATCCCGTGCTTGCGGCAAAGATCAGCAGCCTTGACGCCCGCCTCCTGCTCCTTCAGCACCCCAATAATCTGCTCTTCCGTAAATCTCTGCCTCTTCATAAGTCCGTCCTCGATCGGCCGGACGCTAATCCATTCTGGAGAAAATTCTCAGTGGCAGGTCAGACTTCCCGATGAACCGGCTTCACCGAAATCGCTCCCAGCCATGCCAACGGCCGCTTCTCTCTCTCTCTCTCTCTCTCTCATCACGTCGAAGCGGGATTGTGCGCCTCAGAACTGCTTTGCAGCTCGCACGCGTCCGCCTGCGGATGTCTCGCCGCCGTCGGCGATGTTGAGCAGCAGGCTCAAGTCCAGCATCCACAGGTTCGCGGTTTGCAACGAAACCCCGGCCGTCAGCGAGCCGAACGCGCCCGAGCCATCGAGGCCCGAGTAGCCGCCCGTCAGGCCCAGTTTCGGTGTCACCTGCGTGCCGTTTTCCAGCGTGAACGACCGTGCGATCTCCGCGCCCAGGCTGACACGGAACTGCTCTGCGTCGAACCCCTCGATATCTACCGTCTCCCCGACATCGTTTCGGACCGTGTAGTCGTCAACGCTTTCCGAGAAGTACAGAATACGCAGTTTCGGCGTGAAGGTCGTCGCTTCGTCGATGTCCCATTGCCCCTCGAGCGAGGTGTCGGCCATCCAGCGTGTCGTGTCGAACGTGCCGTCCCAGAACGCCGTGTCGATATCGTTGGATGAGCCGCCGTAACGCAGGCTGGCGTTCCAGAAGATGTTTCGGGCGATCTCGAACGAGGCATAGGGACCCGCAAGCCAGCCGTTGCCGGTCAGTTCTGCATCCGCATCGCTCGGGTCGGTCATCCGGTCATAGTGGAAGGACAGGCCCACAAGCACCTTTTCCGTCAGGAGATAGTCGGCGCCGGCATTGATCATCGCGAAGCTGCCCCAGCGCCCGTCATTGTCATCCCGGTTGTGCGCCAGGAAAGTGCCGTCGATCCAGATGTTGAACGGCGAGGACGCGGCCGCACTCACGCCGTCGGCATTGTCGCGCGCCGCCTCCATCTGCCGCAGGCTGGTGGAAACGCTGCCTGTCATGCCCTCTTCCGACGGCATCATGCGCGCGGTGACCGGATCGGTCGCCGCCTCCATCTGCCGGCGTTCCAGAAGCCCGGGAACCTTGATGGCCGAGGAGATCATGTTCTGCCGCGTCTCGACGAAGCCGCGTACCAATGCATCTATGTCCTCGGCAACCCTGTCCGCATCATGCGCCAGCCGGTAGGTGACGACACCTATATTGGACGTGCCGAGCGCGCTGATCAGCCTGTAGCCGACCTGCACCTCACCGGAATAGGCGGGATCGGGTTTGTATTGCAAATACCAGCCGGCAGGGGCTGCAGCAGCGCCAACCGCCGCCACCTCGCCGCGAATGATCGTCGCCTTGCCCGCATTGGCCGGCTCGACAAAGGCAAGCTCAGCCCCCGTGAACGGACCACCCGTTGCACCACGGTTGAGGTAGACATTCGCAGGCGTCCCGCCAGCCGGCACCTCCACGACGAGGTCGATAACCGTGGTTGTCCGCCGCTTCACCCGCAAGGTGAACGTCGCCTTGCCGGTAGCGCCAGCACCATCGCGCACCTGAATGGTAAAGTTATGCGTACCGGCAGCGTCGGCGGAAAGCGGGCCGGTGAGTTCGCCGGTCGAGATGTTCAACACCAGGCCTTTCGGCAACCTGCCTGAAACGACGCTGTAGATCAGCGACCCCGTTCCACCCTTCGCGGTAGTCGATTGGCTGTAATCTTCGCCTGCCATCGCTTCATCCAGAGCGCCGCCTGGCGGGGTGAAGACGAATGTCACCTTGGGCGGCTTGATCTTCAGCGAATAGCTAGCCGCACCGCTCGTGCCGACTGTATCCGTCGCGGTAACGGTGAAGGAGAAATCACCGCTTGCCGTGGGGGTGCCGGTGATAGAGGCCGTCGCGGCATTGAGGCTCACGCCCGCCGGAAGCGTACCGGCCGTCACCGCATAGCTGATCGTACCCACGCCACCGCTTGCCGAGATCGAGGTGTTCGCATAGGCAACGCCTGCCGTGCCGGCCGAAAGCGTCGTTCCCGTTCCCGGTTTCAGCACCACTGCCGGCGCTTTGATCGTAATCGTGTAGCTCGCAGCCGCCGAACCGGCCGTTGCGGCCGCCGCCGTTACTGTGAACGTCACCGTACCGAACGCACCGGATGTTGGCGTGCCACTGATCGCACCCGTCGATGCGTTGAGCCTCAGGCCGGCCGGAAGCGCTCCACTGGTCACCGTATAGCCAATTCGGCCAACGCCGCCGCTCGCGGAGATCGATGTGTCCGAATAGGATTTGCCCACAGTGCCGGCCGAAAGCGCCGTGCCCGTGGCTGGCGTTAGCACGACGGCGGGTCCACGTACCGTAATTGTGTAGCGTGCCGACGCAGAGCCCGCGGTCGCAGCCGTCGCCTTGACTGTAAAGCTTGCCGTGCCGAGTGCACCCGCAGTCGGCTTGCCGGCGATCGCACCATTTGATGCATTGAGATTCAATCCGGCCGGAAGCGACCCGCTCGTTACCGCATAGGTGATCTTGCCGACCCCGCCGCTTGCCGAGATCGCCCTGTCCGAATAGGAGACCCCGACTGTGCCCGCCGCCAAGGCTGTACCAGTTGCGGGCGTCAACGACACAGCCGGTCCGCGTACCCTTAACGTATAGCGCGCCGATGCGGCACCCGCGGATGCCCCGGTGGCCTTGATCGTGAAGCTTGCCGTACCGAAGGCGGCGACCGTCGGCGTGCCGCTGATCGCGCCGGTCGATGCATCAAGGCTCAGACCAGCCGGAAGAGCACCCTGCGTCACGGCAAAGGTGATCGCGCCAACGCCGCCGCTCGCCGAAATCGACGTGTTCGAATAAGGAACGCCGACCGTACCCGCCGAAAGCGCCGTGCCGGTTGCCGGTATCAGCACCACAGCCGAGCCGCGCACCGTAATCGTGTAGCTCGCCGAGCCAGTGCCGCTGGTTGCGGCTGTTGCCGTTACCGTGAAGGTCGCTTTTCCGAGTGCTGCGGCCGTTGGCGTACCGGTTATCGCTCCGCTCGACGCATCAAGACCAAGCCCTGCCGGAAGTGCGCCGGCCGTCACAGCATAGCTTATGACGCCAACACCGCCTGTCGCCGAAATCGAGGTATCCGAATAGGCGACACCGACCGTACCGGCCGAAAGCGCGGTGCCGGTTGCCGGCGTCAGCGTCACGGTAGTGCCCCCCACCGTAATCGTGTAGCTCGCCGCCGCGGAACCGGATGTCGCCGCCGTCGCCGTCACCGTGAAAGTCGCCGTGCCGAAGGCTCCGGCGGTCGGTGTACCAGTGATCATCCCGGTCGATGCGTTAAGACTCAGCCCTGCTGGAAGCGCCCCGCTCGTAACCGCGTAGCCGATCGTCCCCACACCGCCACTCGCCGAAATCGAGGTGTCCGAATAGGCGACACCGACCGTACCGGCCGAAAGCGCCGTGCCGGTTGCCGGTATCAGCACCACCGCCGTGCCGCGCACCGTAATCGTGTAGCTCGCCGCCGCGGAACCCGATGTCGCTGCCGTCGCCGTCACCGTGAAAGTCGTCGTGCCGAAGGCTCCGGCGGCCGGCGTACCAGTGATCGCACCGGTCGATGCGTTAAGGCTCAGCCCTGTGGGAAGCGCCCCGCTCGTAACCGCATAGCCGATCGTCCCCACGCCGCCACTTGCCGAAATCGAGGTGTCATAATAGGCCACACCGACCGTGCCTGCCGATAGCGCCGTGCCGGTTGCCGGCGTCAGCACGATCGGCGGTGCGCCCACGGCGATCGAATAGCTTGCCGAGGCCGAACCCGCGGTCGCCGCGGTCGCCGTCACCGTGAAATTCGCCGTTCCGAAGCCTCCGGCGGTCGGCGTGCCCGAGATCGCACCTGTCGATGCATTGAGGCTCAGCCCCGCGGGAAGCGCGCCGCTCGTCACGGCATAGCTAATCGTTCCCACGCCGCCACCCGCGGAGATCGACGTATCCGAATAAACGACGCCAACGGTGCCGGCCGTCAAAGCAGTCCCCGTTACCGGCGTCAGCACGACCGTTGGTCCGCCCACCGCAATCGAATAGCTCGCCGAAGCCGAACCGCTGACCGCCGCCGTCGCCGTGACCGTGAAGTTCGACGTGCCGAGCGCGCCAGCCGTTGGCGTGCCGGTGATTGCACCCGTCGATGTATTGAGGCTCAGGCCTGCCGGGAGCGTGCCACCCGTCACGGAGAAACTGACCGCACCAACGCCGCCGCCCGCCGAAATCGATGTGTTCGAATAGGCAATGCCCACCGTGCCGGCCGTCAAGGCAGTTCCCGTTACCGGCGTCAGAACGACCGCGGTTCCTCCCACGGCAATCGTGTAGCTCGCCGAGGCCGAACCGGTCGTTGCCGCTGTCGCTGTTACCGTGAAACTCGCCGTACCGAAGGCTCCGGCGGTCGGGGTACCAGTAATAGCGCCTGTCGATGCGTTGATGCTCAGACCGGCGGGAAGCGCCCCTGCCGTTACGGCATAACTGATTGTTCCGACACCGCCGCTGGCCGAGATCGACGCATCCGAGTAGGCGGCACCGACCGTGCCGGCCGTAAGCGCCGATCCGGTTGCCGGCGTCAGCACCATCGGCGGCGCTACCACCGTGATCGAATAGGCGGCCGAAGCCGTGCCTGTCGTTGCCGCGGTCGCCGTTACCGTGAAATTGGCCGTACCAAGCGCAGCAGCCGTCGGCGTGCCGGTGATCGCACCGCTCGAGGCATTGAGGCTCAGCCCCGTCGGAAGCGAGCCGGCCGTTATGGCATAGCTGATCGTTCCCACGCCGCCGGTGGCCGAGATCGACGTAACCGAATAGCCTGTCCCGACCGTGCCGCCCGACAGCGCCGTGCCGGATGCCGGCGCCAGGACCATCGGCGGGGCTACCATCGTGATCGAATAGGCGGCCGAAGCCGTGCCTGTCGTGGCCGCCGTTGCCGTTACCGTGAAATTGGACGTACCGAGTGCAGCACCCGTCGGCGTGCCGGTGATCGCACCGCTCGAGGCATTGAGGCTCAGTCCTGTCGGCAGCGAGCCAGCCGTTACGGCATAGCTGATCGTTCCCACGCCGCCGGTGGCCGAGATCGACGTATCCGAATAGCCTGTCCCGACCGTGCCGCCCGACAGCGCCGTACCGGATACCGGTGTCAGCACCATCGGCGGGGCAACCACCGTGAGTGAATAGTTGTTTGCGCTGGAACCCGACGTCGCCGCCGTTGCCGTCACCGTGAAATTGGACGTGCCGAGGGCCGCGGCCGCCGGTGTGCCGGTGATTGCACCGCTGGATGCGTCGAGGCCAAGCCCGGATGGGAGCGCGCCGGCGGTGACCGTGTAGGTGAAGGCGCCAAGCCCGCCGCTCGCCGAGATCGTCGTCGCCGCATAGGCCGTCCCCACCGTGCCGCCCGTCAGGGCACCGCTCGCCGGCGTCACCACCACCGGCGGCGCCTCGATTTCCAGCGTGTAGCTGGCCAAGGCCGACCCGGTGGTCGTGGCCGTCGCCGTCACGGTGAAATTCGCCATGCCGAATCCGGCCGCCGTCGGCGTGCCGGTGATCGCACCGGTCGTGGTATTCAAGGCAAGGCCATCGGGAAGCGCGCCGGCCGTCACGGCGTAGCTCAGTGCGCCAACCCCGCCGCTCGCCGAGATCGACGTATTCGAATAGGAAACGCCAACCGTGCCGGTCGAAAATACGGTTCCGGTCGTCGGCGTCAGCACCACCGGTGGCGCCACAATTGTGATCGGATAGGTGGCTTGCTCCACGTTGCCGAACATCGACATTACCGCGACGTCGACGCTTGCGGTGCCAAGGGCGGCGGCCGTTGGCGTGCCTGTGATCTCGCCTGTTAAAGCGTTTATCGTCAGGCCGTCCGGAAGTCCGCTTGCTGAGAAGGTAACCCCACCCAAGGGGGAACTCGCCGAGATCGACGTGTCCGTATAGGCCGAACCGACAACGCCGCCGGTCAACGCAGTGCCTGACGCCGGCGAGAGATTCAGTGGCGGCCCGACGGTCGTGATCTGATAGGCCTCTGCAACCGAGCCGCTTGTCGCGGCAGTCGCCGTAATGGTGAAATTGAACGTGCCGATAGCGGTCGGCGTGCCGTTGATTGCTCCGGTCGACGTGTTCACGGTGAGCCCTGGCGGTAACGCACCTGCCGTTAGGGCATAGGTGATGGTTCCCACGCCGCCCGTCGCCGAAATAGCCGTCGAATAGGCGACCCCCGCCGTGCCTGATGTCAATGGACCGCCGACCGGGGCCAGGACCACAGGTGGCGCGGTGATCGTGATCGAATAGCTGGCGGCGGCCGACCCGGCCGTTGCGGCCGTTGCCGTCACCGTGAAGTTCGTCGTTCCAAGTGCCCCGGCTGTCGGCGTGCCCGTTATCGCACCTGTCGATGTGTTGAGGGTGAGCCCCGCCGGCACCGAGCCGGAGGTTACGGCATAGGTGATCGTTCCGGCACCACCCGTCGCCGAAATGGACGTGTTCGAGTAAGACGAGCCGACCACGCCGGCGGTCAGGGCCGTCCCGGTCGTCGGCGTCAGCACCACGGGGGGCGCCGTCACCGTGATTGAATAGCTGGCGCTGGCCGCGCCGCTGGTCGCGGCCGTCGCCGTCACCGTGAAACTCGCGGTTCCGATCGCGCCCACTGTGGGCGTGCCGGTGATCGCGCCGGTCGATGCATTGATGCCGAGGCCTGCCGGCAGCGCGCCGGCGGTCACCGCATAGCTGATCGCACCCGATCCCCCGCTCGCCGAGATCGATGCGTTGGAGTAGGAGGTTCCCACCACGCCGGCCGAAAGCGCCGTGCCGCTTGCCGGCGTCAGCGACACCGGGGGGAAGGCATTGATGGTGACGGTAACGTCCTGCAAGAGGAAGTGCACGCCGCCGGTCGAGATGGTGGTGCTGTCCTGGACCTTCAATTTGAAAGTCGAACTGCCGACCGCCGATGGTGTGCCGGACAGGAGACCGCTGCCTGAGAGACTTAAGCCCGGGGGCAGGCTGCCGCTGTCGCGGGTATAGGTGTAACCTGGGGTGCCGCCGCTTGCCGAAAACTGCACGCTGTAGGCCGTGCCAACGCCGCCGTCCGGCGGGCTGTCAGGCGTCACGTCGATGGCAGGCGCAGCGATGAGGACGCTGTAGGCCTTGTCGAGCGTATTGGCCGTCGGCGTCGTCGAATCGGTCACGCGGACGGTAAAGTTGTAGGGACCCGAGCCGGTCGGCGTGCCGGAGATGACACCGGCGGAGGAAAGGGTGAGGCCGGGCGGCAGGTTGCTGCCTGCCACGAGCGAATAGGTATAGGGGGTGGTTCCGCCAGTCGTGCTGAGTGCCTGATTATAGGAGGTCCCGATGACGGGCGTCGCAACGCTTGCGGGCGTGACCGTCAGCGGAGAGGTCGACGGATTGATCGTGATGTTGAATGTAACGGTCGGATTGCCGGTGTCGGCTTCTGTAAGGATGAACGTGTCGGATGTCGCCCCATCCCCGTTGTTGGTGTAAATGACGGAGAAGCCGTTAATTAAAATATCACCGTGGGATGGTAATAACGGGTGGCTATCCGTATAGCCCCAGAATGCACAAGTAAAGGTTACGCTGCCGCCCGAGGTTATAGTCGCGGTCTGCGGTGAGGTACAAGCCGCCTGAGCTGCTGTCACCGGCCACAGGACGATCAGCCAGATCAAGGTCAGAAATGACAAAAAAAACGCCGGCTTGGCGCGATGCCCGCGCAAAACGCACGATTTTTCAAGCCATTGCTTATACATTATCCCGCCCCTATTCACACAGAATGCCACGAGGGGGAAAATCCCACGTCGCGGCCAGCCCGTTCTGCGCTTTGGCTATTGACTGGCATGAAACGCGAGGCGACACAACCTTGCATCGTAGTTGATAAAAGTATTCTCTTATGTAGATACTACTGAAGCGCCCTTCCCAAGATGCCGTCATGAGAGAAATTGGGTGCGAGAGTAAGTTCAAAGTCGTTAAATTGTTGGTGGGGACAGCCATGACCGAAGTATATCTCGGGTAAATCATGATGAGTGGGTTTGCGTTTGCTCCGCACAATTTCGCGCTCCGCAACGGCCAGATTTTGGGGATTAACCAGAATCAGGGGCTTGTCACAAATTTTCCAGATTGACCGTATGTTGACCATAGGAAGAGAAATCCTCGCTCCAAGTGTTGTGGAGCGGGCCGATGATTCTGAATGCCATTGCCGAAAAGCTGAAACGCCAGTCGAAAAATGACTTCAAAGGAAGGCATTCTGAGGCGTGACTGATCGTCCAGGCGGTTATCTGGTATGTGTTTCGGCATGGAATATTGACCCCTCTGGCGAGGTGACTGGCGTCCAGTTTTGCCCCCCCCACCTGTTTCGTCTGACCATTCGTCTTTTGCTGGCGGATGGAGGGGGAGTTGAAGCGAGTGGATACGATTGCCCGTGTTCGCCGGGCCTTCCATGTGCAGGGCTGGTCAGTGAAGAAGGTCGTTCGGGAGCTGCACGTTTCCCGCAACACGGTGCGCAAGATACTGCGATCCGATGAGACTGACTTTCCTACGAGCGAGAACGCAAGCTATTGCCGAAGACCGGGGCTCGGAAGACCGAAATCGAGCGCTTTCTGGCCGCGAACGAAGGCAAGCCCTCTCGTGAACGGCTGACGGTGATCCGGATTTACGAAGAGCTTCGGGCGCTGGGTTGCGACGGCAGCTACGATGCGATCCGGCGCTACGCGAAGGGATGGTCGAAGGATCGAGGGGCCGTGACGACGACGGTGAAGGTGGTGCATGTCCGGCTCTGCCACAGCCGGATGATGTTCGCGCGAGCCTATATGCGCGAGAGCCAGGAGATGGTGTTCGACGCCCACGACAAGGCCTTCGACTTCTTCCATGGCACCTGCACACGCGGCATCTACGACAACATGAAGACGGCGGTGTGAATAGCCCCTAGATTTGTAGACGCCTTCTTTCCTAATTTTGAGGCAAGAAGAGCATCATGAGCAAATCGAATTTCAGCGAAGAGTTCACGCGATGAAGCTCGCCAGGACGTGTTCGATTACATCGAGATGTTCTATAATCCGAAACGCAAACACCTCAGAAACGGGATGCTGTCGCCCGTCGAGTTCGAAAAGCAGCAGAAAATCTGAGCCGAGGGTGCCTACGAAACTCGGGGCTATTCAGTGGAGCCGTCTTCATGGGCAAGGAACGGCCCTACAATCGTCGCTTCCTGCAGATGTACAGCAATTACCTCGCCCATCCCGTAGCCTGCACGCCAGCATCCGGCTGGGAGAAAGGACAGGTAGAGAACCAGGTCGGCCTCGTGCGAGAACGTTTCTTTACATCACGCCTCAGGGTCAAAAGCCTGGAGGAACTGAATGTCTGGCTGCTTGACAAGTGCATTGCCTATGCCAAGGCTCATAGCCATCCCGAACAGACGGGACAGACGATCTGGCAGATGTTCGAAGCCGAGCGTGGCAACCTCGTGCACTATGTGGGGCCGTTCGACGGCTTCCATTGCGTGCCAGTGTCTACGGGATACGCAGCGCCTACGATGAGGTCAGGGGGACTGGCATCAAACGACAGCATGAACCGCCGCGCATCGTCGGCGACCTGCTGCAGTCGGAGATCGCCGAGAAGCGGGGACGCTCCATTCGCCACCAACTCAGCATCGCTAAGCTGCCACTCACCAAGGGCATCGACGACTTCGACTTTGCCGACACGTCCGTCAGTGAATCCCTGGTGCAGGAATTGGCTACCGGCACCTTCGTCGCCGACCAATGCAACGTCGTTCTCGTCGGCGGCACGGGAACCGACTAGAGCCACCTGGCCATCGCGATTGCCCGCGCACTCATCCGCAACGGCACGCGCGGCCGCTTCTTCAACGTCGTCGATCTGGTCAATCGGTTGGAAACAGAGACGCGCAACGGCAAGCAGGGCCGGACGGCGGATTACCTTACACGCCTCGACTTCATCATCCTCGATGAAGTCGGCTATCTGCCGTTCGCGCAGGCCGGTGGTCAGCTCCTGTTCCACCTGATCAGCAGGCTCTACGAGCACACTTCGATCATCGTCACCACGAACCTTGCATTCGGCGAATGGCCGTCGGTGTTCGGCGATGCGAAGATGACGACAGCTCTCCTCCCCACGCAACCCGTCCAGCACAATGCGGATTTTGTCCCCGGCCGAGTGATGTTGCGCGCCGAACGGCGGATTTCCTTGATGACCTGTTCGGTCGCTGGTTTCTGCGGCCCGGCTTTCTGTCTCATCTTCGCTTCCCTACGATGAACCAGAAATCCTCTCCTCTCAGTTACACCCGATCTGTCTCAATGGCGCTGATCCGGGACACGGAAGGTGATGGTGTGGTCGGCCAGCACATGGTTCCATGTCGCCGGACAAATGATCCGTGCGCCAACGCCGAACGACGTCAGACCGCCTTGCTGCGTACCAGCAACCACAGCAAATAGAACCCGCCCAGAAGGCCGGTGGTCAGCCCGATGGGCATGTGGACATTGATAGGCAGGTGCTGGCTGGTGAGGTCAGCCGCAAGAAGTAGCGCCATGCCCATCATCGCGCCGGAGATGACGGGAACCTCCGGTGATGCGCTCAGCCGCCGCGCAAGCTGCGGAGCAGCGAGCGCGACGAAGGCGATGGGGCCGGCAGCGGCGGTGGCGATCGACGTCAGCCCGACAGCCGCCATGATCATCACGAGCCGCGTCCGTTCGGCATCGACGCCAAGCTGGCGGGCGGCATCGTCGCCCATTTCGAGCAGATTCAGGCGGCGCGCGTGGGCGATGGCGACCGGCAGGACGACCGCAAAGCCGATGGCGGCGGGCACGACATGCAACCAGACGCGCGTGTTCAGTGACCCAGCAAGCCACAGCTGGGCAGACGCCGCCTGATCGAGATCGCCGCTCACCAGCAGGATCGTGTTGACGCCGGAAAGCGTGGCGCCGACGCCGATGCCGACCAGAACAAGCCGGTATCCGCCCGTGGAGCGGCCCTTCCGGGCAAGCAGGAAGACGGCGACCGCCGTCAGCACGCCGGAAAGCACGGCCGCTACCGATGTCTCGAGCGGCCCGGCATCTAGCAGCATGATCTGCACGATAGCGCCGGTCGCCGCCCCCGTCGTGAAACCGATCACATCCGGGGAGCCGAGCGCATTGCGCGAAATGGACTGGAAGATCGACCCCGCCATGCCGAGCGCGCCGCCGACGAGAATGGCCGTCAGCAGCCGCGGAAGCCGGATGCGCAGGATGACGCGCTCGGCCTTCGCATTCTCGCCCTGCCCGGTAAGCGCCGCCAGCACTTCGCTTGCGCTGAAGGACAAGGTGCCTGTGCCGAGCAGCAGGATGGCGAAAACCGCAACGATCAGCGCTAGCACGCAGCAGAGCACGACGACCCTTGATCGCCAGCGAAACGACAGCGGGCCGAAACGGCAGACGGATACGGGCGCGTTTGTCATAGCTGCTTCAGTCGGAATTTTCGGACGATGAGGATGAAAAACGGACCGCCGATCAATGCGGTGACGATGCCGGCAGCGATTTCCTCCGGTGCGGCGATCACCCGGCCGAGACTGTCTGCGCCGAGCAGGAGAATGGCGGCGAAGAGAGCGGAATAGGCAAGTATCCAGCGATAATCCGGCCCGGTGACGGTGCGGGCAAGATGCGGGGCCACCAACCCGACGAAGCCGATGGGGCCGGCAGCGGCCGTCGCCGCACCGGAAAGCAGCATCACCGCGAGGCAGGCCAAAACCAGTGTAAGGCGTGTGTTGAGGCCGAGCGCCTTGCCGAGATCATCTCCGAGGGCAATCGCATTGAGGTTTCCGGCAATCGAGACGGCTGCTCCAACCCCGAAGAGTGTTGCGATGGCGAGGATGCCGGCAATGTCGAAGCCGCGCCCGGCGACGGACCCCGCCGCCCAGTTGCGGAAATTGTCGAGCACCGCGAGGGGCGCATTGATCAGAACGATGCCCGTAACCGCGCCCAGCATGACCGACAGTCCGGCACCGGCAAGCACCAGCCTCACCGGGTTCGTCCCGGTTTCGTGCGCTCGTCCCAGCAAGAAGACGGCGGCGCCCGCCATGCCCGCGCCGGCGATACCGAACCAGACGTAGCCTGCCATCGTCGTTGCTCCGAAAACCGAAGCACCGAGCACAACCGCAACGGCGGCGCCGGCATTGACACCGAGCAGACCGGGTTCGGCCAGTGGATTGCGGGTGACCGCCTGCATTACCGCACCAGCGAGACCTAGCGCGAGACCTGCAAGAAGCGCAACGGCGGTTCTTGGAAGACGCAGGCTCCAGACGATCAAATGCCGGTCGTCGCGCGTATCATGGACGAAGACTGCATCGAGAACGACATGAAGGGGAATGGGCCGCGATCCGAAGGCAAGGCTGGCAAGGCAGAGCAACACGAGCACCGCAAGGCCGGCGAGGAGCCCTGCGAGCCGCCGCCTGCGGCGCAAGGCGCCCACCGCCCTGCCCGAAATCGCCGTGGTCATTGCGTTTTCAGGGATAGGGCCACGGTGTCGATCATCTGCAGGCCGGAATAATAGTCGATGCGGAAGGACGTGGGTCCTAGCGGATAGACCCGCTTGCCGACGACGGCAGGAAGATTGGCGAGAACAGGATCGGCAAGAAAGGCCGCGACGTCCTCCTGCGTTGCCCGAAGCAGAAAGACGCTGTCGCCGGCGATCGCCGCCGGCAGGTTCTCCTGCGAAATGAACTCGAAATCGGAAGCACGGGTGACCTGGCCGCGAAGGCTCTCGGGTAGGCCGACCAGCGTCATGCCAAGTGCTGCGAGAAGCTGGGCCTGCGGGCTCGTGGGCTTGCTGACGGAATAGCTGCCGCCGACATTGTAGCCGACGATACTGGCGGTGCCCGCTACGGGCGGCAGCGCGGCGGCAACCTCCGTCGCATAGGCATCGAAACGGCGGATCGCATCGGCCGCCTGCTCCTCGAGACCGGTGGCCTTGCCGAGCTCCAGCGCGATGTCCTGCCAGCTCTGGTTGGAATAGTTGACCACGATCGCCGGGATGCCCTGCGCCTGAAGCTCGGCATAGTGCGCCACGACGCTGTCGGCGCCCGTCGCCGAAACGATCAGCAGGTCCGGTTCCGCACCGATCACGGCTTCGATGTCGAATTCAAGTTTGCCATAGAGCATCTCGACACCGCGCTCGTCAGCAACCGCCGCCCATTGCGAGAAGAAGCCCTTGTCATCCGTCAGCGCGCTCGGCGTTGTCGCGGCGGTCGCGACGACCGGCGCGCCGATGGCGAGAAGGATGCCGGTGAGGCTTGGCGCCGTCGAGACGACCCTTTTCGGCCGCGCCGGCAGGGTCAGTTCGCCGGTGTCATGGCGCACGGTGCGCGGCCACGCATCCTCGGCGCGCGTGGTGCGGAGCGGCAGGAGCGCGGTAGCAGCAAGGCCGAGAGTAGAGGTGAGGAATGTGCGGCGAAGCGTCATGGTCGTGTCTGCCGTAGCTGCAAGGGGTTCAGGCGAGAATGTCGAGATCTTCCGTCTGGGCAAGCCCGCCACCCCCGGCACGCACCGCCTCGTATTGCTGGAGGCGCATCCGGTCGATCTCGGAGCTGCTCATGCCCTTTCGCCAATAACCGAAGACGCGCACGCGGTCCTTCGGTAGGCCGCGCTCCTCGGTGAAATAGGCTCGGATGGTGCGGATATCCTGCCGCTCCCCCGCCGCCCAGATCATGCAGCCCTTCGGGTCCGGCAGCGCGCGGGCGGCCGCGACCAACTTCCCGGTCGTGCCGGCCCCCTCGTTCGGGCCACGCAGCAGAAGATGCCGCTCGACACCCTCGACCTCCGGCAGCTCATCGAAGGCGGCGCGGTCGGCGGTTTCGACGTAAAGGACACCATGGCTTCCCTTCTGCCAGGTGCTGAGGATCGCATGGATGGCTGGAATGGCGGTTTCGTCGGCGAAAAGCGCAATGCCACCCTCGGCGGCGTGGTCCGGCAGGAAATGCGGCCGGGGGCCGACGAGATGGATGGTGCTGCCGATTGCGGCGCGCTCCAGCCAGCGCATGGCCGGGCTGTCATCGGCATGGACCACGAAGTCGATGTCGATAAGGCTGCGGTTTTCGTCGAAGGAGCGGATCGTATAGACGCGCGATACCGGCCGCTGGTCTTCCGGGGTCTCGACCTCGAGACGCACCGCAAGATTGGGCCTGCGCCACGCAGCAGGATCGGTCGGGGCGATGCGGCCGGTTACGCGGACGACCGAAGGGACGGGCCGCGTCAGGGCGACGACTTCCATCGCCAATCGCTCCATGCTGCCCATATGATCTTCCTGCGAAAGCAGATTGTTTCGGTCTTCAACGCTTTCATTACGCGGTGCGGCCATGGCGCTCTCGCCTCCTGTCATCCCTCATGCCAGCCACTGTCCGGGTCAAAAACGGTTGCATAAAGCAGCTACGCGGCGCTAAAACATGAGCATTAAAGTCAGATTTGTTTGTCCATATTGCAGAATGCATTCTGCAATGCAATACGGATTGCCGCCACCGCTTGCTAGAAGAACTGCCATGACCCACCGCCTTCATGCCCGCTCCGTGACGCTGCGTTACGACGAGCGAACCATATCGAGCGACCTGACGATCGCCATACCGGACGGCTCCTTCACCGTTATCGTCGGGCCGAATGCCTGCGGAAAATCCACCTTGCTTCGAGCGATGGCGCGCCTGCTCACTCCGGCAACCGGTCAGGTGATCCTCGACGGCAGGAGCATCGGTGACTTCCCGACACGGGAAATCGCGCGCCGGCTCGGCCTGCTGCCGCAGAGCGCAACAGCGCCGTCCGGCATCACTGTCGCCGATCTCGTCGGGCGCGGGCGCTATCCGCATCAGTCGTTCTTCCGGCAATGGTCGAAGGCCGACGAGACGGCCGTGGCAGCGGCGATGCAGGCAACCCGCGTCACCGATCTTGCCGAACGGCTGGTCGACGAACTTTCCGGCGGCCAGCGCCAGCGTGTCTGGGTCGCCATGGTGCTGGCGCAGGAAACACCGATCCTGCTGCTCGACGAGCCCACCACCTTCCTCGACATCGCCCACCAGATCGAACTGCTGGAACTCCTGGCCGACCTCAATGCCGAGGGGCGAACCGTTGTAGCCGTGCTGCACGACCTTAATCATGCCTGCCGCTACGCCTCCCATCTCGTCGCCATGCGCGACGGCGCGATCCTTGCCGAAGGCCGCCCTGAGGACGTGGTGACGGAAAAGCTGGTCGAGGCGGTGTTTGGCCTGCGCTGCACCGTCATCGATGATCCGGTTTCGCACACCCCGCTCATCGTGCCGCTCGGACGCCATCGCCCGGCACGCCCTCGGCAGGAGCCGAAGAGGGTTTCAGCGCCATGACGGACAGGCAACTCCATATCGGATTGTGCCTTACCGAAACATGGCTGCAGGGCCGTGAGCCGGAGGACGCCGAGCTTGCCGAACAGCGGCAGGACCCGCCCGGCTTCTACATCAAGCTGGCGCAGGCGGCCGAGCGGGCCAAGCTCGACTTCGTCTTCAAGCCGGACGTGCTGGTCATGCGGCGCGGCAAATCGGGCACGTCGCCGTCTTTCGTCGGACTGGACCTGACGGTGCTGCTCGCCGCGATTTCCACCGCTACCCGGCGCATCGGCCTGGTCACGACCGCGTCGACGACTTTCAACCCGCCCTATGTCGTAGCTCGCCAGCTCCAGTCGCTGCACTGGATCAGCAACGGACGAGCGGCATGGAACATCGTCACCTCGATCGACGGCGCGGAGAATTTCGGCGATGCGCCGATGCCGCCGCCGCAGGAGCGCTACCGCAAGGCCGCCGAGTTCACCGAACTTGTCCGCGACCTTTGGCAAAGCTATCCCCTTGCTGCGCTGGAGGGTGAGGCCGAGGCAACGGCGCTCGACCATCGTGGCGAATTCTTCAGCGTCATGGGACCGCTGAACGTGCCCGGCCATGCGAGCGGCCCGCCGCCGCTGTTCCAGGCCGGGGCCTCGGAGATCGGGCGGGACTTTGCGGCTTCGGTGGCGGACGCAACCTTTGCCTCGACCCCTGACATGGCCGCGGCCCTGGACCTGCGCAACGACCTGCGGGCGCGGGCGCTGAAACATGGACGGACGGATGCGCCCCGGGTTCTGCCGGGCCTTTATTTCTTCCTCGCTGAAACGCGAGAGGAAGCGTGGGCGATGCACCGACGTGCGCATGCGCACCTGACGCCCGCACAGCGCCTCGACGCCGTGAAGACGATTCTCGGCCTCGATCTCTCGCATTTGTCACCCGGCGCACGCGTGACCGCCGACCTACTGCCATCAGACGACCAGCCGGTGCGCAGCCGTACCCATGCCGACCTGTTGCGCCGCTATATCGAGAAGAACGAGCCCTTTGTGGAGGACCTGCTGGCGCGACCGGAAGTGGTCGGCTCGGCGCATTGGGTTTCCGTCGGGACTGTCGAGGACGTCGCTGACGACATTACGGAATGGTTCGCCGCCGGCGCGATCGATGGCTTCATCGCGCTGCCGGGCGGCTCGCGGGAATCGCTGCGCCTGTTCCTCGAAGGCCTCGTGCCGCTTCTGGTACAGCGGGGCGTCTTCCGCAGGGAATATGACGGCGAGACCCTACGCGCGCATTTGCGCATCCGCTCGAAGACATGAAAGGGGGGGGCGGTTCACGCCCCTCCCGATTCCACTGTCACCTGCCGGGCAGCCTCGACGAGTGCGGCGCCGTGTCCTTCGCTTTCGGCCGTCTCGACGAAAGAGACGGTCGTGACCACGCAACAGATCTCCCCATAGACGTCGAAGACGGGGGCCGCCTTGCCGGTCAGCGCGGAAAACAGCCGCTCATTGAGTTCAGCACCACCGGCGCGGCGGATGGTCTCCAGCACGCCCGGCACCGGGGGACGGCCACGAAAGGCATCCGGCTGCAACCGCCGCACGGCCTCTATGCGTTCCGGCGGCATAAAAGCCTGAAACACCAGCCCGCAGGCGGTGTTGTCGAGCGGCAGCACATCGCCCAGCGTCACGGTGCTGATCGCGAAGCGCGCGCTGCGATACCATTGCACGATGGTCGGTCCCCGGTCGGTCCAGATCGCGACGCCGCAGCTTGCCGCCACCCGCGAGGCCATGGCTTTCATATGCCGACCCGCGACCGCCACGGGATCGATACGCTTCAGCGCGCTGATGCCAATGTTGAGCGCCGTCGGTCCGAGATCATAACAGCCAGTGACCTGGTCCTGCGCCACCAGCCCCTCGCGCACCAGGCTTTGCATGTAGCGATGCGCGGTGGATCGGCCCGTCCCGGCGCGGCGCGCAAGTTCGACCAGCGGCAACTCCCCATCGGAGGCGGCAAGAATCGTAAGAAACCGCGAGGCGATGGAAACAGACTGAATGATGCCGGCCCGCTTCTCGCCGGCGGCATCCGACAGTTCATCCGCACTTTCTTCGAATTCGGTCAACGACATCCTCCCTATCAACAAGATGCGGCGCGTTCGCCTCGACGCGGTGTCGATTGGCAAGCGTTTGCACTGTTGCGGATATGCCACGGCTTGTGCCAGACGGCAATCTGTTCAAAATGCGGAAAGCATTCCCTATTGCGGAACGATGACGGTCCCGCTACGTCAACATGACTGAAATACTCATGTTTAGGGGCTGTTATGGGGACTCACATCAATCGCAAACTGGCCGCAGGCGTCAGCGTCGCTGCGCTGTCACTGCTTCCGGCTTTGGCCGCCGTCGCACAGGACGGCACGGAGGCTACAATTCTCGAAACCATCACCGTGACCGGCGAGAAAGTAGCGCGCGACATGAAGAGCACGGCCTCGTCCGTGTCGATCAAGACGAGCCGCGAGATCGACCGGGAAAAAACCGGCAACGCAACGGTCCAGGAAGTGATTGCCGATGTGCCGAACGTCGTCTTTTCCGACACGGTCAGCGCGCCGGTCATCCGCGGGCAGGACACGCAGGGGCCGAACACCGGTGCGACCGCGTTTTTCGCCGGTACCGTGCCGCGTGCCACTATCAATCTCGACGGCCACTATCTGAATTATAACGAGTTCTATTTCGGCGCGTCATCCGTCTGGGATCTCGACAGCATCGAGGTCTTCCGCGGACCGCAGACCACCTCACAGGGTGCGAACGCCATTGCTGGCGCCATCATCGTCAACACGAAGGACCCGACGTTCACGCCCGAGGCGGCCTACCAGGCGGAGATCGGCAACTATCACAGCAAACGGGCATCCATCGCGCTATCCGGCCCGATTATCGAGGACCAGCTGGCCGCACGGCTGGCCATTGATTATTCCGGGCGCGACACCTTCATCGACTACATCAATTCCGGCTTCCAGCACGGCGATACCGATCAGGATTTCAAGGCATTGAATGCCCGCTTCAAGCTCTTGTGGGAGCCCACGGACATCCCCGGCCTGACGGCCAAGCTGACCTATTCCCACAACAGCAGCAACCGGCCGAGCCAGGAGGCGGCCTCCTGGCCCTTCGATGAACTCAACCATGTCACCACGACGATGCCGAGCTGGGAGCAGCACACCAATACGGGGATTCTCGACGTCTCCTATGAATTCGAGAACGGCATCAAGCTCTTCAACCAGGCGCAGCTTTCCACCTCGAATGTGATCCGCACCACCGGCCTGATCAATGGCGGTGACGCCGATATCGACCAGACCAACGCCTCGAATGAAACGCGCGTGACCTTCGGCGATACGCAAGACGAAATCAGCGGCGTCGCCGGTCTCTATTATGCGCATACGCAGACCGACGAACTGCTCTTCCTGAACGGCACATCCTCCTTCGACGACACGAAGCGCAATCTCGGCCTGTTCGGCGAGATCAGCTACCGCTTCGCCGAGCAATGGACACTGACAACCGGCCTGCGCTACCAGCAGGATCACATCCAGCGTGTCGGCAAGTCGGTCTATGCCCCAACGCCGGTCGATTTCGACACGACATACTCAGCTCTGCTGCCGAAGGCATCGCTTGCCTATGCCGTGAACGACGACTGGACCGTTGGCGCACTCGTCAGCCGCGGCTACAACCCCGGTGGGGTCTCGCTCAACATGACCGCGCAGAAATGGCAGCCCTTCGAGGAAGAGAAGATCTGGAACTACGAGCTGTTCGCGCGCGCCAGCCTCCTCGACGACCGGCTGATGGTGAACGGCAACCTGTTCTACATGGACATGAAGAACGCACAGTATAACATTCCGGTGGTGGTGTCGCCGGGCGTGACCCAGTCCTACACGATCAATGCCGAACAGGCCCACGCCTATGGCCTTGAAATCGGCGCGGACTACCAGCTGCTGGACAACCTGATGATCAGGGCCAGCGCCGGCGTGCTGCGTACCGAGATCGACGAGATTGCCAGCAATCTCGCTTACCAGGGCAACGAGTTCGCCAAGTCGCCCGGGTACATGGTCAGCCTCGGTGCGAGCTGGGACGTTACGGAGAAGTTCAACGTATCGGGCCAGGTCCGTCATCTCGACGGCTATTACTCCGACACGGCCAATACGCCAGCCTACGTGATCAAGCCTTACACGATCGCCGACGTACGGGCGAGCTACAAGGTGCATGACCATATGGAGGTCTACGGCTACGTGAAGAACATCTTCGACGAACGCACAGCGACCTACATGCAGCAGAACCGCGGTATCGGCGGCATCGAGGCGAGCATGACCGCGCCGCGCATGTTCGGCATCGGCGTCAAGGGCAGCTTCTGAATGCAGCGAGGTTCCATGTGGCGATAAGGCCACATCACCTTCGCCTCATCATCACGCGGTAGTTTCGCGAATGTGATGTTGGGCCAGCGTCTCTCGCCGCTGCCCCAATTGTTCACGAGGCGCCGATTGAAAGGAATTCACCGGGCCTGTCGCAAATTTTCCTGGTTAGCCTTATGTTGACCATCTGAAGAGAAATCCCGTTCCAAGTGCTGTGGAGCCTGTTGATGATTCTGAATGCCATTATTGAAAAGTTAAAACGCCAATCGAAGGACGCCTTCAAAGGGGCGTGACCTGCCCCTGAAGTTTCATCCTGCTGCGATTAGAGCCTCGGCTTTTTTTGATACGCTAGGTTATCCTTCGACCATGCAAGGTCTTAAGCCACCAAACACCCCGTATCGGCTGGCCTCTGCGCGCCATCGTCGCCCTGCTTCAAAATAAACGCCTTCTGGGAGTCCGAAAACTTCGATGCCTTCATGCTTCCGCTCCTGTTCCCAGCCGGGAAGTTACCGCGGAAAACTCCAGTTACGAACCGTCCAGCTTTTGGGGATCAGAGCAGGGATCAGAGCACACCGTACACAGGCACGGTTTTGCCTCTGCCCACGCCTGTCATGCACGCCCTTCAAGAAGTCGAGTGGCCCGCTTCTCAATGCCTTTTGCGTCGAGTTCGTAGTGGGCGTAGAGATGTGTCGGCGGTGCGATGAGGCTGTACTCATCGTAGATGCCATGCCTCGTGAGCTTTACGGGCAGGCCCTCGCCGGCGAGCACCTCGGCTACCGCCCCGCCAAGGCCGCCCAGAACATTGTGCTCTTCCACCGTCAGGATCTGCGGGCTTTGGGCCGCGGCCTCGAGGATGGCGTTCCGGTCGATCGGCTTGACCGTCGCCATGTCGAGGAAGCCGACACTGGCGCCCGCAGCACGCAGCGCCCGGGTGGCTTCGAGGGCGGGATGGACAGTGGAGCCCGTCGCGATGATCGTGAGGTCGGTTCCCGTATGGTGGGAAATCGCCTTGCCGATGGTGAATGGCTGGCGTTGCGCATAGACCTCCGGATCGCGGCCGCGCTGGATGCGAATGTAGATCGGATGGGGATAGTCGTTGGAAGCTTTGATGACCTCCATCAGCTGGTTGCCGTCCGCCGGGGCGATCACCGTCAGGTTGGCGATCGAGCGCATGATGGCGAGGTCTTCCGTCGCATGGTGCGAGGTGCCGTAGAAGCCGAGCGAGATGCCGGCATGGTGACCGATCAGCCGGACCGGGAGCTTCGAATAGGCCACGTCCATGCGGATCTGCTCGCAGCAGAGGAGGGCAAGGAACGAGGCGAAGGTCGCAACGTAGGGCTTCATGCCAACGGCTGCCATGCCGGCGGCTGATGATACCATGTTCTGCTCGGAAATGCCGAACTGCACGAAGCGATCCGGATGCTGTGCGTGAAACTTCGAAAGGCCGTTCGAGTACTGAAGATCGGCCGTGCCGGCGACGATCGGTTCGCCTGCGGCCACAAGCTCGATGAGCGCATCGGAAAGGGCGTCGAGGCCGGGCGTCACGGCATTGAGCTGACGGTATTGCCAGGACTTTTCGGAAAGCGGCTTGTTCATCTCAGATCTCCATCGCTTCGATTTCGGCGACTGCGCGTGCAGCATCCGAGGGGTCGAGATAGCCGAGGTGCCAGCCGGGCTCCGTTTCCATGTAGGAGACGCCCTTGCCCTTGACCGTCTGGGCGACGATCATGACGGGGCGCGTGCGCGCGCCATCCGCCCTGAGGCTGCGCAGCAGGGTGGCGACGGCAGCGACGTCATGGCCGTCGACGACGTGGGTCTCCCAGCCGAAGGCCTGCCATTTCTCGACGATAGGCTCGACGCCGATGATGTCGTCCACCGAACCATCGAGCTGGTAGCCGTTGCGATCGATGATGCCGATCAGCCGGCCGAGCTTGTTGTGGGCGCCGAACAGGGCGGCCTCCCAGACCTGGCCTTCCTGCAATTCCCCGTCGCCGATCATCACGAAGGTGAAGAAGTCTTTGTCCATCATGCGCCCGGCCAGCGCCATGCCGCAGCCGGCCGAAAGGGCATGGCCGATCGAACCGGAGCTGAAGTCGATACCCGGCACCTTCGTCATGTCCGGGTGATCGCCGAGGGGACTGCCAAGGCGCGTGTAACCGTCGAGCAGATCGCGGTCGATAAAATCGAGGTCGGCCAGGATAGGAAACAGCCCGACGGCGGCGTGACCCTTGCCCATCATGAAGCGGTCTCGATCCTGCCACGTCGGCTCGCCGCGGCGCAGGCGCATCGCGTCGTAATAGAGCGCGGAAAACAGCTCGGCCGCCGAGAAGACGGAGGTGTAGTGCCCGACCTTGGCGATCTCGATCAGCCGGATCGTCTCAAGGCGACAGAATTTCGCCCGGTCCTTGAGGAAGGCGATCTCCTCGTCGGTCGGTCTTAGGCTGTTCCGGCCACTCGTCGTTTCGATCTTGCCTGGTTGGGTCACGTCCTGTCCTCGTCCTCAGCCGCGGTGTTTTCTCCACGGCGTGCTTGATCACGGGGCCAGTTGTAGTCGCAGAAACGCTCGGCCGCTCGCCTCAATGCCTGAAAACAATCTTCAACTATTCCAAAGAAATGAATGGGTTGAGCCATGTTACTTGAGGAGGACGCAGTGATGGCGGCGATCTTCTTCAGGAGCTATGCAATGAAAGACGGGATGTTTGTTTTCGACGCGGCGGTCCACACCCAGGACTTTGGCGACAACCAGATCAAGCCGGGAAGCGACGGCAGGCGTGTCCGGCTGCTGCGCTCGCAGATCGCCGGTTTCATCAATCTCACCGGTCGTCGCGGACCGCCTCCGGAGACGGAAACCTTCTCCAATCCGGATCTCGAATGGGGTAACCGGATGCTGTTCGAAAACTCCGATACGGACATGGCGAGCGCCTGTTCCGTACCGCTGTTCTCGCACTGGCGCGCCGGCCTCGGCCCGGTCGAACTCAGCGATGCCTTCGCCAAATCAAACCCCAAGCGCGTTGTTCTGACGGGCGGCGTGGATCCCGCCTATCACGGGCTCGATTTCGCGCTGGAGGAGATGGAGCGGCAGGTCAAGGAACTCGGCGCCGTCAGTATGAAGTTCTACCAGTACCAGCGCCGCGGCTGTTCCTGGCGGGCGGACGATCGTGACATCGCCTATCCGCTCTGGGAAAAGGCCATCGAACTCGGCATCAAGATGGTGCAGTTCCACAAGGGCTTTCCGCTGGAACTCGGTCCGGTGGAGGCGTTCAAGCCGAATGATATCCAGTACGCCGCGGCCGATTTTCCCGAGCTGAATTTCGGTATCCACCATCTCGGTGACCCCTATGTCGACGAGACGATCTCGATCGCCAGCCGCTTCGACAATATCTACCTGATCCTGCCGCTGTGGTTTAACCAGTATTATCTGCAACCCTGGAAGATGCTGGAACGGCTCGGCGAAGCGCTGCTCTATGTCGGCTCCGACCGCATCTGCTACGGCTCGGAAGCGTTCATCTGGCCGCATGTGCAGACATACATCGACACGCTCGCCAATCTCGAAATGCCGGACGAGCTGCAGGATCGTTATGGCTATCCGGAGATCACCCGGGAGATGAAGGAAAACATGCTCGGCAAGGCGTTTGCCCGCGGCATGGGCATCGATATCGAAGCCAAGAAGATCGAGCTGGGACTGGTCGCATGACGACCCGTCCCGCCATCTCACCTGATGCGCTGGAGGCCGCCTTCGCGCGCATCCGGCCGCTCATCCTCGGCCATGGCGGCGATATCGAGATCGCCGATATCAGCCCGGGGGGCGTCGTCAGCGTCAGGCTCTTCGGCGCCTGCAAGGCCTGCCCGAACATGGCGATGACCTATGTCGGCCCGATCCGCACCTATCTGATGGAGGTGGAAGGGGTCGCGGAGGTGCGATGCGAGCAGGTCAATGCAAGCCTCAAATCGCTGGATCGCCTCGCCCGGCGGCTGGGATCAAGACCACTTATCGCCGGATAGGGCGAAGAGCGCTGGACAAACCCGCCCAGGCCTCGTAGACAGCCCTCGCTGCACCGAAGCAGCCTGGACGGGTGATTAGCTCAGTTGGTAGAGCAGCTGACTCTTAATCAGCGGGTCCACGGTTCGAACCCGTGATCACCCACCAAAACATCAACAAAATCCGAACTATGCGCCCCTCGTGAAAATCGAGGGCTGCGATTGTCTGCCGCTTGCAGTCGCGGGCAACTGGTGTGGCGTTGAAAGACCCTGGCCATCGTAGGAAACGCAAAAACGGCGCGCCCCAAGGCGCGCCGTAGATAGCCGCGAGGTTGCTTGACCTCACGGAATGATGCGCTCTGCCCGGAGTCGGTCGAACACATCGATGAAGGACTGTTCCGTGTCCTGGGTTTCCTTGAAGCCGAGGGCTCTTGCCTTGGACATGGAGTGCACGCATTCCATGGGACGGCCAAGGTCGAGATCGGTGTGCCAGGCGGAGGCGAGGCGGTCGAGCTTGTTCGGCTGGAGGCCGTGCTGGCTGACGAGGCGGTCCCAATCGTCGCCGAGATCCTTCATCTGGTCGGCGAGCGAGTTGTAGTGGCCGGGATAGTCCGCGACGGGAATGTCGAAGTAGTCGGCGATCGTCGTCCAGAGTTGCTCCCAGCGGAAGACGTCGCCGTTGACCGCATTGAAAGCCTCGTTGCGGGCATTGGGTTCCGTGCCGGCCCAGACGATTTGCTTGGCGAGGATGCGCGCGTCCGTGATGTCGTTGAGGCCGTGATAGGCCGTTGGGCTGCCGGGGAAGCGGAACGGCCGGCCCGTCGCCTTGCAGATCGAGGCATGCGTGGCGAGCGTCGCGCCGATGTTCATCAGGTTGCCGACGGCATAGCCGATGATCGTATGGGAGCGGTGGACCGACCAGCCGAAATCGTACCGGTCCGCATAGGCCATGACGATGTCTTCGAGTTCGTAATAGAAATTCTTCTTCGGCAGGCGCGGCGCGGTTTCGCGGAAGGGCGTCACCGGCTGGACTTTGCCGTAGTCCTCGAAGGGGCCGAGATAATGCTTCGTGCCGGTGACGACACCGACATGCTGTACGCAGCCCTTGTCCTTGAAGGCGTCGAGAACGGTTTTCAGCATGTCGCCGTTGAGGCGGATGTTCTCGTCCTCGTTGGCGCCCAGCGTCCACGAGCAGTAGAAGATATGCGTGGGTGCGAGGTGGGAGAGGGCGGCGATCGCCTCGTCCCGCTTCAGAAGATCGACCGTATGCGGCTGGATATAGGATGCGCCGACGGGCGGGCGGCGCGAGGCGCCGTGGATTTCCCAGCCGCCGAGTTCCCGGAGATGTTCTGCGACGTTCAGCCCGACGATGCCCGTCGCGCCGACGATCAATGCGCGTTTTTGATACATGATTTCCTCCCTTTGCGAAGTGTGAAGGAGAAGATGCCGCTTTACCCTCTGGTCAGGTAGGTCGGGATGGAGAATAACTGAAGTGAATAAAATTCACGAGAAAACGAGATGCAGAACCGCGCCCTGGAAATGGAAGTCTTCGTGACGATCGTCGATGCGGGCAGCTTTTCGGCGGCCGCGCGGGCCTTTTCGATGTCGCCCTCCGCGATCAGCAAGCTGGTGACGCGGCTTGAAAAGCGGCTCGGCGTGCAGCTCGTCGTGCGCTCCACGCGCAGCTTTCGCCTGACTTCCGAGGGCGCGGATTTCTACGAGACCTCCCGTGGGATCGTCCAGGAAATCGCCGAGGCCGAAGCGAAGATCGCGCGCAAGGCCGAAGCCGTCGGCGGGCTGTTGAAGGTCAGCACCAATATGCCGTTCGGCATGCATGTCCTCTCGCCGCTCGTCGTTCGCTTCCTAGACGACAATCCGGGCATGCGTATCGACCTGGAATTCAGCGACGAGCCGGTCGACCTGATTGCGGAGAAGACGGACATCGCGATCCGCACGGGCGTCCTGCGTGATTCCTCGCTGCGTTCCCGACGCTTGCTGGATTCACCCCGCCTTATCGTCGCATCGCCGGACTATCTGGCGCGGTTCGGTACGCCGCAACGGCCGGAAGAGCTGCGCCAGCATGCGTGCCTGACATTTGGCGCGCGGCCGCATCTCAATACGTGGCAGTTCAGCGACCCATCGGATGGTGCGTCGGTTCACGTTGATATCCTTGGCCGGCTCTTGGTCAACAACGGGGAATCCATGCGGCTCTTCGCGCTCGCCGGTGCCGGCATTGCGCGGCTTTCCCAGTTCCATGTCAGCCGCGACCTTGCCGAAGGCCGTCTGATCCGCTTGCTCGAACCATGGGATGCCGGCGAGACCGAACCGATCTCGGCGATCTATTCGGCCCAGACGCACGTTCCCCAGAGAATCCGCAGGTTCCTGGATTTTCTGGTGCGGGCGATCTGATCCAGAAATTATCAACTGATAAATTATCACTTGATCAGTTTTGAGAGCGATGCTACTTCTATGTCAGCTCAGGGAGAGAGCATGGGAGGTTCTCGGCCGTTACCGGCCGGAGCCAAGTCTGTTTTTCAAGGCATGAGGACTGGCGCCAGCGGGCGTCAGAACGATAGGCTATGGCAAAATCAGCACGAAAATATCTTGATGCGGCCGACCGCGAACAGCAAATCCTCGAGTTTGCGATCGACTTCGTCGCGCAGCGTGGCCTGCGGTTCACCACGCGGGAGCTTGCTGACGCGCTTGGCGTGTCGCAACCGTTGCTCTATCGCTACTTCAAGAACCGCGATGACCTGCTCCAGAAGATCTACGACGAGGTTTACCTGAAACGCTGGGATCCGGCATGGAACGCGCAGCTCGCGGACCGCTCGCTGTCGATCCGTGACCGTCTCGTGCGCTACCTCACGGCCTATACGGAAGCCATTCTGGACGAGCGCTGGATCCGGATCTTCATCGCCTCGGCGCTCGAAGACCCGCAGATCACCAAGAAATATCTCGGTCTGCTGCACGAGACGACCTTTCCTTTGATCTTCGCCGAGGTTGCCGCGGAAGCCGGCGTGGCGGCGCCGACCGGCCACCAGGCCGATGAATTGGCGATCGAGATCGTCTGGGGCTTCCACTCCAGTTTCTTCTACATGGGCGTGCGCAAATATATCTACCGCAACACGATACCGGACGATCTCGATCTCATCATCAGGGCGCGCGTCGACGTCTTCGTTTCGGGCCTGGTGGAAAGCATGCCGCGGCTTGAAGGACACATCGCGAACGCGGGGGCGGGACGATGAACAGCATCCAGGACCTGCGCGTCTTCTCCGAGATCGTCAAGTCGAACAGCTTTTCGCTTGCCGCATCGAAACTGGGCCTCTCGCCGGCAACGATGAGCGGGCGGCTCAAGGCGCTGGAATGTCATTTCGGCGTCGCGCTCCTCAAGCGGACGACGCGATCCCTGTGCCTCACCGAGGAGGGGCGGTATCTCTTCGAGACCTCGCAGGGCATCCTTGAGGATTTCGAGCGGCTCGACAAGACGATGCGGGCGCGCAAGAAGAACCCGAACGGCACGGTGACGATTGCAGCACCCTCGGAATTCGGCCGAAAGTACCTGATTCCGCTCACCAATGAATTCGGCTTGGCGCATCCTGAAGTCGGCTTCCGGCTCATTCTCGGCGATGACGACGTCAATCTGGTCGATGACGATTGTGATATCGCGATCCGCTTCGGCGCCATGCCGGACAGCACGTTGACCACGCGAAAGCTCGGCGAAAACCCGATGGTCATCTGCGCGGCGCCGGATTATCTCGCCCGGGTGGGAATGCCGGAAACGCCTTCCGATCTGTCGGCGCATAACTGTCTTGTCTATCTCGACGGCAAGGCGGCGGCCGACAAATGGGTCTTCGACATCGGCGGGGAGCCTGCGATCGTGCGGGTGAGCGGCAACCGTCTCGTCTCGGACCGGCAGGCGCTGATCGACCTCGCCAAAGCCGGGCAGGGGCTCATCCGCGTGTCGTCCTGGGATGTGGCGCGGGAGCTCGAGGAGGGCACGCTGGTCGCGGTCCTCAGGGATTTCGAGCGCGATCCGGAAATCATCCACCTCCTGTCTGAGCCGAGGCATCGGTTGCCCCTGCGGACGGCCGAATTCATCGATTTCCTCCTGCACCGCGTCAAGCGCCTCAGCCGCAGCGTGGAGCTTTGCAGGGACGAATATCTCAGGCTGCGCGGCGCCGCCTGACCGAACTTCGCGATCACCTTCCCTTCAACGGCGCGTCCGACAACGCACCGAACGACGACGCATGGAGAGTTTTCTATGGACTACGATCTTGCTGGCAAGCATGTGCTGGTTACGGGTGGCGCCACGGGTATCGGGCGCGCCATTGCCTCCGTCTTCCTGGCCGAAGGGGCGGACGTTACCGTGAGCGGCATCAGCGACGGCGAAGTGGACGCGGCGATCAGCGCTCTCGGCAAGGGCTGCCGCGGACTGGCTGGCGATCTCACCGCGAAGGGCGAGGCCGAGCGGCTCTACGCCTTTGCCACCGCGCACAGACCCGTCGATATCCTCATCAACAATATCGGTATCTTCGAAGTGCGCGATTTCTTCGAGACGACCGACGAGCACTGGTTCCGTTGTTTCGACGTTAACGTGATGACCGGCGTGCGGATGTCGCGGCTCGCGCTGAAGGACATGCTGGCACGCGGCGAGGGCAGTGTAGTCTTCATCAGCAGCGAAAGCGCCGTCAAGCCGCAGGCCTGGATGGCGCATTACGGCGCCATGAAGACCTGTCTGCTCGGCCTGTCGCGCGCCCTCGCCGAGTTGACGAAAGGCACACGGGTGCGGGTCAATACCATCCTGCCCGGCCCGACGAACACCGAAGCTGTTCGCCGCTACCATCAGGAAATCGCCGAGGAGAAGGGCACGACCCGCGAGGCCGTCGTCTCCGACTATTTCGATGAGACCGAGCCGACCTCACTCATCCGCCGCATGATCGAACCGGAGGAAGTCGCCCGCAGCGTCGTGCATCTCGCCGCGAGCGCCCACCTCAACGGCATGGCCATGCGGGCCGAAGGCGGCACGATCCGGGCCATCCTGTGAGCCTTCTTCAGTGGGGCTGAAGAGTGAATTCATGGCAACGGCCTCAATCGCCAGCGCCAATAGGTCTATGAAAAATCAGCATGTTTTGGAGGAGCAGGTGAACAGGTTCGATCTTTCCGGCAAGCGCGCCTTCGTCACCGGCGCCGGCAGCGGCCTTGGCCAGGCGATCGCCATCGCGCTGGCGGAGGCGGGTGCTGACATCGCCTGCTTCGACCTGCCGGGCGCGCAAGGTCAGGGCGAGACGTCGGCGGCCATAGCGGTCGCGGGTCGGGAGGCCCTCGTGCTCGGCGGAGACGTTACCGATCCGGCCTCGATCGAGGCGGCGTTCGACCGTGCCGAGCGCGCGTTCGGTGATATCGACATCGCCGTCAACAGTGCCGGGATTGCCAATGTCGGCGCGGCCGAGACGATGCCGCAGGCGCAGTTCCTGCGCATGATGGACATCAATCTCAACGGGCTGTTCTGGTCCTGCCAGGTCGAGGGCCGCCGCATGCTGGCGCGGGGGCGGGGTGCCATCCTCAACATGGCTTCGATCTGCGGCTCGACCGCGATCCCGGGCCTTGAACAGGTGCACTACGACGCCACGAAGGCGGCGGTGATCCGCTTGACGAAGAGCCTTGCGGCCGAATGGGCCGGGCGCGGCGTGCGCGTCAACTGCCTGAGCCCGGGGTTCATGGCCACGCCGATGAACAGCCGGCCCGAGGTCGCCGAAAATGTCCGCACGTTCGCTGGAATGACGCCGATGAAACGCATGGGGCTGCCGCACGAAGTGGGCGGACCGGCGGTGTTCCTGTCGAGCGATGCGGCCAGTTACTGCACCGGTGTCGATCTCAATATCGATGGCGGTTTTCTATCAATCTGACGACAGAGTGGAGGAGAAATCATGTCGACAGTTCTGAAATTCACCAGCGTTGCGATGATCGCCCTGTGGGCGGCATCGCCCGCACTGGCCGATCCGGTCAAGATCGGCTGGGTGCAGGGCAATGCGGCGTTCCAGGCCGAACAGCGCACCCAGGACGGCTTCAAGAAATATCTGAGCGACAACAAAATCACGGACTGGGAGGTCACCTATCTCGACTCGGCCGGTTCCGCGGAAAAGGTCGCCAACAACATCGAGGATGCCGTGAACCGCGGCGTCGACGTCATCTACGTCACCTATGCAGACCTTCGCGCTTCCAGCAACGCCCTCAAGGGTGCGGAATCGGCGAAGATACCGGTCTACACGGTCGATTCCGGCTGGATTCCGGGCTCTACCGCGGACATCACGACCAACAATTGGCAAATGTCCGCCGAGGTGTCGCTCAGCCTGATCAGCCAGATGAAGGGCAAGGGCAACCTCATCATCATCACCACCGACAAGATCAAGCCGGTGCGCGAGCGCACCGACACGTTGCGCGCGATCCTGAAGGAGTATCCCGAGGTCAAGATCATCGGCGAGTACAACTTCGACGTCGCGAACTTCTATCAGGAAACGCTGAACGCCGTGCAGGACTTCGCGACCCGCTACGGCGACGAGATCACTGCCGTCTGGACTCCCTGGGACGAGCCGGCGCAGGCGGCCATCACCGCGTTGCAGGGTGCCGGCCTGAACGTTCCGGTTTCCGGCATGGACGGGCACCCGGAAGCGATCAAGGCGATCTGCGAGGACAAGTCCATGTTCGTTGCCACCGGCCGCCAGCAGTTCGAGGAATGGGGCGTCAACCTGGCGAGCTATGCCAAGCGCGTGAAGGTGGACGGGGAAGATCCGAAGTCCGTCACCAACGGCAAGGATATCGTCTACTACGGCGCCACGCTCTTCACCAAGGACAACTGCAAGTGAACCGACCGGACGGGTGGCGATGCCGCCCGTCCCCTTCGGAGGACGCACCATGTCGATCGTGCTTGAGAACATCACAAAACAATGGCCCGGAACGCTCGCGCTCGCCGGTGTGTCCATCGAGATTGTCGAGGGGCGCGTGCACGGCATCGTTGGCGAGAACGGGGCGGGCAAGACGACCCTCGTCAGCATCCTGAGCGGGGCCGTCCAGCCGACGGCCGGGACGCTCAGCATGGCGGGCGGGCCGGTGGCGTTCGAGAACCCGGCAGCGGCGGTGGCAAGCGGCGTTTCGCTCGTCTCGCAGGAGGGTAGTCTCGTGCCCCATCTCACCGGCGCCGAGAATATCTGTCTCGGTTTCGAGCCGGTGAAGAGCCGCTTCTTCATCAACCGGCGCGAGGTGCAGCGGCAGGCGGAAGCGCTGGCGAAGCAATGGTTTCCCGATACGGCGATCCAGCTCAATCGCAAGGTGGACGAGCTTGCCTATGCCGACCAGAAGGTCATCGAAATCCTCCGGGCGCTGCATTCGCGCCCCAAGGTTCTCATTCTCGACGAGCCGACTGCTACGCTGCCCGCGAAGGAGAAGCAGAGCCTCTGGAAGCTGATCCGGCAATTGTCCGATGCCGGCATGGCCGTCGTCCTGATCAGCCATTTCCTGCAGGAAGTGATCGATCTTTGCGACGAAATCACTGTGCTGCAGGACGGGCGCAAGGTGAGCCATCTTTCCAACGCCGGCCATGTCGTGACCGAGCGGCAACTGATCGACCTCATGCTCAACCGCGGCCAGGCCGGCGGGCAGGATCGTTTGCTGAACGGAACGCAGAAAGAGCGTTCTATCGCGGACGATGCACAGATCGTCGTCGATGTTCGCGACTGGCAGGGGGACCGGTTCCACATGGCAGGCCTCGAGGTTCGCAGCGGCGAAATCCTCGGGCTGATCGGCCTCACCGGTTCCGGTCATTTCGAGTTCGCCCAGTCGCTCTTCGAACCGCGCCTGGCCGGAGACGGCCGCTACCAGTTTCAGGGACGTGACGTCGGACGCGCCAGCGTGCGGGACATGAAGCGGCGCGGCGCGGCACTCATCCCCGATCACCGCATGATCAATGCCATGATCGGCGATTGGACGGTGCGGGAAAACATGTCGATGGCCGGCATCCAGGAGATCAGCCTGAAACCTTTCGGCATCGTCCAGGCCAGCCGCGAGCGCAGTGAAACGCTGCGCCTGATCAAGCGCCTGAACATCAAGACGTCGAGCGCCGAGACCAAGATCGCCGAACTCTCCGGCGGCAACAAGCAGAAGGTCTCCGTCGCCAAGTGGCAGTTCGCGGCGGAGGGAAAATACAAGCTCTTCGTCTTTCTCGAGCCGACCGAAGGCGTGGATGTCGGTGCGAAGCGCGAAATCCACGACCTCATCACCTCACTTGCCGAAAAGGGCACTGCCGTGGTCGTGGCCTCGAGCGATCTTCTGGAAATCGCCCATGTGGCCGATCGGGTCGTGGCGTTCCGGAACGGCCGCGATGCCGACCAGATCGCCCGTCGCGACTTCAGCGAGGCCGTCTTCATCAATGCAATTGCGGGGGTAACCCAATGACCATGACCACAGGCACGCTTCCGGTCCGGGAATCGCATTCGATGCGCCTCGGCACCCTCATCCAGAAATACAGCACGCTCGCCGTACTCGTCGCACTGTTCCTGGGCTTCGCCATCGGTACGGATCGGTTCTTCACCGGTACGAATCTCGTGAACATCCTACAGCAGATTTCCATGCTGACCATCGTCGCGGTCGGACTGACCTTCGGCTTCGCGGCCAAGGAAATGGACCTCTCCGTCGGCTATGTCGTCGGTCTTGCGGGCCTCCTGGCGCCGCTGCTCATGGTGGCGGGCGTGCCGATCCCGCTTGCGATCCTTGCGGCTCTGGCGGCCGGCCTCGCCGTCGGCCTCATCAACTCCGCCCTGGTCGTCGGTGTCGGCGTGCCCTCGCTGATCGCGACGCTCGCGGCCGGCTCTATTTTGTGGGGCATCAACTTCATGATTTCGGGCGGCCGGGCGATCTATGGCGGCATTCCGGCGGAGTATCTCGCTGTCGGCCAGGGCAAGGTCGGCGGCATCCTGCCCTATCCGGCACTGATCATGCTGGTGATCGTTGCCGCGTCCTGGTTCGTCATGGAGCGCACCACCTTTGGCCGATATCTCTACGCCGTGGGAGGCAATGCGCGCGCAGCCGAGCTTTCGGGCATCAAAGTGCGCTCCTATCGGGTTTATGGCCTGGCGTTGAGCTCGTTTTTCGCAGCTATTTCGGGGATCATCCTCTCGGCCCGGCTCGGTTCCGGACAACCGAACGGCGGCGAAACCTACCTGCTGGACGGGCTTGCGGCCGTGTTCATCGGCATGACCATGCTGAGGCCCGGTACGGCGACGGTGATGGGCACGTTCTTCGGCGCGCTTCTCATCGGCATCATGAACAATGGCCTCAACCTGGTGGGCATGGACACCTACATCCAGAGCATCGTGAAGGGCGTCATCATCGTGATCGCCGTATCGGTGGTCTCGCGCACGACGAAGCTGAAGCTCCTTTGACCGGGCGCCGGGCAATGGGGAAAGCAGAAGGAACCTTGACGCGCACCTTGCTTGCCGTGGCATCCTTGCAGCAGCGAACGAGCAGCATGTGGAGGAGACAGCAGCCATGAACCTCAATCTCGAAGACAAGGTCGTCATCGTCACCGGCGCAAGCTCCGGCATCGGGCTGGAGACGACGAAGATGTTCCTGGCGGAAGGCGCCCGTGTCGTCGGTGTCAGCCGCGACATGTCGCCGGTAGCAAATCTGGCCCCGCGCGAGCGCTGGCTCCTCTGCGAGGCCGACCTGGGAGCTGCGGGCTCGGGAGAAACCGTGGCGCAGGCCGCTCTGGCGGCGTTCGGCCGCATCGACGTCCTCTTCAACAATGCCGGCATCTGTCCCACGCGCGGCGGTTTCCTTGATGTGTCGGACGAAGATTGGGCGCATACGCTCAACGTCAATCTCATCGGCTATGTCCGTATGGCGCGCGCCGTGCTGCCCGCCATGCTCGAGCAGAAAAAGGGCGTGCTTGTCCATTGCGGTTCGGAGGCCGGGCGCATGCCGCATCCGCTGCTGCCGGACTACAGTACCTCGAAGGCAGCCATAACACTGCTCTCCAAGGCACTTGCCCGGGAGTTCACATCGAAGGGCATCCGCTCGAACGTTGTTGCGCCCGCCCATATCCGAACCGAACTCTGGGATCGACCGGGTGGCTTCCTGCATGCACTCGCCGAGCGCTACGGTACGACAGTCGACGACGCTGTCAGGAGCTTCCTGGCTGAATCGAAGTTACCTGCCGGACGATTGGGAACAGCAAGGGATGTTGCAACGGCCGTTCTTTATCTCGCCTCAGACCTTTCGGAGTTCATCAGCGGTGATGTGATCAACATCGACGGTGGTGTGATACCAACAACATGACAAGGGATATCAGGATGGCATCGACAACTGGACGTGATCTGAGCATGTCACAGATGCTGCGCGATGAAATAGTCAATGCGGACGCGCGAGTGGGCCAAAATCTTGTGTCCGAGAATGGCCTCGTGCGGGTCTGGCATATCAGCCTCGCGCCGGGTGAACGCCTCGGGTTCCACCGGCACGAATTGGACTATTGCTGGATTGCCCTTACGCCAGGCCGCTCTCGATCGATGTTTTCCGATGGCAGGATGTTAGAAACGGAATACAAGGCCGGTGACTGCAAGGTCTTTGCTTTCGGCGAAAACGAAACCATGGTTCATGACCTTACTAATATTGGTGATACACGCTTGGCTTTTACGACCATCGAGTTCAAGGGGCCGCTCAGCTGCGAAGGCAGATGAGTGGGCTGAGCTAATGGGTTCAACCATCTTCCGCCATATATGGCGCCAGCGTCAGATATGCAGAACTGGTCCGTCTTCCAGGGGCTCGCTCTGCGGCTTGCCGCTTTCTGAAACGTCCCCATACCGCGCAAGATCAAGCTCGCGACGGTGTGGCTTTCCGGGTATCGCGCGTGGTTCGCGTTGGGTCTCGGCTTCGCTGTGGGCGCACTCGGCATGGCGCTGTTGTCGTCCTGACCCCGCGCATGGAAAAGCCCCCGCTGGTTTCCACCACCGGGGGCTTCGTCATGCATTTGCGTTCGCCTATTTCGGCTTGGTTCACTTCACGCTGTTCGCTGCGTCCTCGATGATCTTTGCGACGGCGTTGGGCTGTGAGACATAGACGGCATGGGAGCCGGCCTGG
>NZ_JALIQS010000019.1 GCF_024704725.1 Shinella sp. CPCC 101442
CCCCTCGTGGGGCTTTCTTGCGTTTTAAGCCTTCAAACACCCCACATCCGATGGCCTATGCTCCCTATAACGAGGTTTGTCAGCGTGAGGCGAAAGCCTTCAGGCGACGCATCTCGTTGGGCAGCAGGCCCGCATACTTCTTGCGCTAGAGCACGTCCGTTTTAAACCGGTTCATATCCAGCAGCCTTGAAGTAGTTTGCACATTCAGCGGGCGTGAAGAGTTTGATGAGGGAACTTACGGCGTTCCAGAGGCCAGTGATGGTCCGCTCGGCCTTTGCCCGCATCACCGCCTTAAGCTTGGTGATGGCGTTCTCGATGGGATTGAAGTCTGGGCTGTAAGGCGGCAGGCAGAGCAGGGTTGCGCCAACTGCGTTGATCGCTTCGCGGACACCAGCGGCCTTGTGGGCGTGCAAGCTATCCATGATCACGACATCGCCAGCGGCGAGTGTGGGAACCAGCACCTGCTCGACATAGACGCGGAACACGTTGCCGTTCATTGCGCCGTCGTAGACGAAGGGCGCGGTCATGTCGGCCAGTTGGAGTGCGCCCCATGAAGGTAGCGATCTTTCAATGGCCGTGCGGCACACCAGCCCGGCAGCGCTTACCGCAGTGTGAACGGCCACGCAGGCGCGCCATCTTGGTCGACAGGCCGGTCTCATCGATGAAGACCAGCTGGGCCGGATCAAGGTCGAGTTGGCCGTCGAACTAGGCGCGGCGGCGTCTCAAGATGTCGGGGCGGTCCTGCTCCAGTGCATGGGCGGACTTTTTTTGAACGTCCACCCGTGCTCGCCAAGCCAGTCGCTCAAGGCGCTTCGGCCGATGCGCATCGAGACGTTCGACCATTTCGTTCAACGTGATGTCCGGGTGCTCCACGATCATCCCGACGATGAAGTCCGCGTATCCGTCAAGGCACGCGCCGCGCCATCGCCCTTGTGGCCGCGGCGTCAACTCGCCGATCTTTGCCCGTGCAATCCAGCGGATCGCGCTCGATACTCCGACCCCGAAACGCGCAGCCGCTTGACGGGCCGATGCGCCTTCGGACGCAGCCTTCAAGACACGCAACCGCAAATCCTCGCCCAACGCTCTGGCCATCGTCCACCCCCGGCAAAGCGGATGTTGAGGCAGAAACAGGCCTGTGCGTCACATCACAATGGATTCATTGTTCCACGGATTTGCTCGAGCGTGAAAAACTCCAATCAAAAACGATCCAGTTTTGGGGGAGCAGAGCAGCTACTTATACCCCCTGACTTTTGGCAGATTGCTCAGCAGAGATTCACATGCCTTGGTGATGTGGGTGACGAGCAGGTCTGTCGCAAGCGCAACATCTCGTTGCCGGCATGCGGCAAGGATCTGGCGGTGTTCCCGATCATCGACGCCGGTTCCGCCCGATAGTGTCAGCTGAATGCGAAGGTATCGTTCAATCCGGTCGTTCACCGATCGGATGAGGTTGAGCAGGAAGGGCTTGTCGGCGTCCTCGTAGAGGCAGGAGTGAAACTGCCAGTTCAACTCCGCCCATCGGGCAACGTCGGTTTCGCGGGCGAACTCATCGCAATAGCCTTCAGCGCGCTGGAATGTGCGCTCGGTCATTCGCGGAATCGACAGTTTCAGCGCGTTGGCTTCCAGCATGGTCCGCACTTCGAAGATTTCGGCGATCTCCGGTTCGGTGATGCTCGTTACGACAGCGCCACGGTTGCGTTGAAACTCGACAAGCCCTTCGGCTTCGAGACGCTTCAGCGCTTCGCGGACAGGAATTTTGCTGACGTCGAAGAGCTTGGCAATGTCGTCCTGGCGGATAGGCTCGCCCTCGTCCAGGACGCCAGTGACAATCGCTTCGCGAATGTATTTCGCGATGATATCCGAGGTCGGAGGCGTGTTGCCGAGCGACGGCAGGTTCTGGGCTTTCAGCGGCAACTTTCACTCCATGGTCGACCGGCGCCGTGGCATCGGTCGCTTCGAATACCGTAGCGTATATACGATCGACGCTTGCCTGTCTTGACTCGTAATCGTATACGATATTCTATATTGGAAAAGAAGGGAGCGCTGCGAGCGATGGACGGGCAAAAAATACCAGGAGTGATCGGCTACGTTGCGCCCCTCAGCGCTGCGCCCGGTGGCGTTCTGGAATTCAAAGTTTCGTCGCGAGGTAATCGACCGATTGCTGCGCGGGTAGTTCGTCTCATCTGCTGCGACCCGAACCCGGCAGGGCCTGGCGTCAAGGCCGAGGTCGTCGATTTCGGCCTGGCCGAAAGATATCCCGCTTCGGAGCAGCGGGCCCATCTCGGCTCCTGCGCGCTCGGCCAAATATCGGATCTGAGTGACTTTGCGTCGGCCAGGATTGGGCTGATGGTACAGCCGACCCTGTTCTCAGAGGCCGCACAAACGGTCTTCTCCTTGCAGAACGTCGAAGGAACCACTGGCGTGGCGATGATTGTTCGCGGCGGCATGCTGTTCCTCCAGCAACTGGAAACGGGTCGGGTATTCGATGTCGGCTTGGGCATAGCGCTCGGCCGATGGTCCCATCTCGATGTGACCTTCGAGCTTGACAGTTTCTCGGTGGTCGTCTCGGAAGGGGCGCCCCGAGGCGACGAAAGCAGGCAGGCCAGCTTTTCCGATGTGACGAGTGCGGCACTGGTGGGAGCTGATCACATCTGCTTTGCCGCTGTGTGGCGCGGGCACCCTGAGCAGACCTTCAACGGGGCTCTCGAAAATCCGGCAGTGAGGGCAAGACGCCCGGAATCGTCCGCATGGGACCTCATCGCGAGCTGGAACTTCGGCGGAGACGCGCGCGAGGCCTGGGCGGAGGACGAGACGGGACGCGGGCGGCGCCTTTCCCTGATCAACATGCCGATGCGCGCCGTCAAGTCATCGGGATGGTCCGGGCGTAACCAGGATTGGAAGCAGGCGCCGCAAGACTATGCCGCGATCCGTTTTCATTCCGACGACCTCAGCGACTGCGCCTGGGAAACAACGATCCGCATGGACGTGCCGGAGGGTATGCGCTCCGGTATCTACGGGCTTGAGATCGACAACGGCACGGGCAAGGACACGATCCCGTTCTATGTCACCCCGGGGGAGAGGACCAAGCGGCAGCGAATCGTCTTCCTGGCACCGACTTTCACCTACATGGCCTATGCGAATTTTGCGCGCGGCAACTTCGCCGGCGGCCTCGCCGAAAGGGTCGCGGCCTGGAACGCCTATCCGCACAATCCCGACGAGGTCGGCGCCTACGGATATTCCACTTACAGCCGCCATCCCGACGGAACCGGGGTCACCCTGTCATCGCGCCTGCGGCCCATCCTGACCATGCGCCCGAACTATCTCGTCTATTTCGATGCGAACGGATCGGGCATGCGGCATTTCCCGGCGGATTCGCACCTGACGGATTGGCTTGAGGAAAAGGGTTTCTCCTTTGACGTCATAACCGATGAAGATCTTGATCGGGATGGCCTTGCCGCCTTGTCACCCTATGACGTCGTGCTGACCGGCACGCACCCCGAATACCACACCCGACGCACCATGGAGGCGTTGATCGCCTATCGGGAAGCCGGCGGCAATCTCATGTATCTGGGGGGCAACGGCTTCTACTGGAAGATCGGCCGCAACGACGACATGCCCCATCTGATCGAGGTCAGGCGTGCCGAGGGCGGCATGCGGGTATGGGCGAGCCAGCCGGGCGAATACTACCACCAGCTCGATGGAGACTATGGCGGCCTCTGGCGTCGCAACGGAATTCCGCCCCAGGCCGTCGCCGGCGTCGGCTTTACTGCCGAGGGTGGGTTCGAGGGCTCGTATTATGTCCGCACCGCCGCCTCTTACGCGGAGGATATTGCCTTTCTCTTTGACGGTATATCGCCTGATGAGCGCATCGGTGACTTCGGATTGTCCGGTGGTGGGGCGGCGGGTTTCGAGATCGACCAGGCCGCGACCGATCTCGGCACGCCGGAATTTGCGACGGTCGTCGCCTTCTCCGAAGGTCACGGGCCTTCGTTCCACACGACGTTCGAGGAGCTTCTTCTGCCTGAAGTGTTCGACGGCGCGCCGCGGGCGCATGGCGGCATCAGCGCCAACATCGTCTACGGAAAGTCCGAAACGGGTGGAGGCCTCTTTGCGGTCGGCTCGATCACCTTTTGCGGGAGCCTGTCGCACAACAACTACGACAACAATGTCTCGCGGCTTCTCGAAAATTGCCTGAGGAGGTTTCTCGCTGATGGTTGAGAGAAACGAAACCCGAGACGCCCATCTTCGCTTTCACGAGCTGAAATCGCTTCTGAAGACGGTTTTCGTCAACAATGGCACAGCCGCGGAGACCGCCGAGATTCTCGCGGAAAACTGCGCCGGATGCGAAAGGGACGGTGCGCTCAGCCATGGCATCTTCCGCATGCCGGGCTATGTCGGTTCTCTCCGGTCGAGGTGGGTGGACGGCCTGGCGGTGCCCGATGCCGCGCGCCTTGGACCGTCCTTCATCCGCGTCGATGCGCGGAACGGTTTTGCCCAGCGTGCGCTTGTGGCCGCGGACCCGCTCGTCAGAAACGCTCTTCGCGAGACGGGTATCGCCGTTGCCGCGATCCGTAATTCCCACCACTTCAGTGCCTTGTGGCCGGATGTCGAACCTTTTGCGCTTTCGGGCTACATGGCCATCACGGCGGTGAACGGGCTTGCGAATGTGGTTCCCCATGGCGGCCGGCAGGCGGTCTATGGCACCAATCCCATTGCCTTTGCCGCGCCGGTGGAAGGTGCCCCGCCGCTGGTCGTCGATCAGGCCACCAGCGTCATGGCGAATGGCGAAGTCCGCCTGCAGGCTCTCGCCGGCAAGTCGGTGCCTGCAGGAACAGGTGTCGACTGCGACGGCAATGCCACGACGGATCCTCACGCAATCCTGGCAGGCGGGGCATTGAACACCTTCGGCGGCTACAAGGGGTCGTCGATCGCTCTGTTCGTCGAAATTCTCGCGAGCGCCGTCACAGGGGGGCAGTTCTCGTTCGAAACCGACTTTACCGGTTATCCCGGCGCGCAAACGCCGAAAGCGGGGCAGTTCCTCATCGTGATCGATCCGAACTGGGGCGGCTCTACCGGATTTGAAATGCGCCTTGCGCATCTGTGCACCCGGCTGATCGATGCCGGCCAGGATCGGCTCCCCGGCGTGCGGCGATTTGCAAACCGTGCGGCGGCCGAGCAGTCCGGCATCCCGATCGCACAGGGCGAACTCCAGCGGCTTCGAACGCTGGCGGGGGAAGCACCGTGAAACCCGAAACGGATCGGCTCAAACAGGAAGGCCATGACATGACGCTCGAGAGGGACAGACTTGAACTTCGACGGGACCTCACGCCCGAGCAGGTGGAGCAACTGGTCGACCTCTTTCAGCAGGAGTGGTGGACCAAAGGCCGGGAGAAACCGGATGTCGAACGATTGATGAAGAATGCCGGGCCGGTGTTCGCCTTCATCGATCCGCTGAACGGAGAGCTGGTCGC
Organism: Shinella sp. CPCC 101442; assembly: GCF_024704725.1. Taxonomy (GTDB): domain Bacteria; phylum Pseudomonadota; class Alphaproteobacteria; order Rhizobiales; family Rhizobiaceae; genus Shinella. Next base: position 5,469 of record NZ_JALIQS010000019.1, read on the forward strand.
CTTCGCGCGCGCCATGACGGACGGCGTCTACAAGGCGATGATCTTCGACATCATCGTCAAGGAGACCTGGCGGAACACCGGGCTCGGCCGGCTGCTGATGGACACCGTCATGACGGATCCCGTGCTCGCGCGGGTCAAGCATCGCGAACTCTACTGCCTCGAAGAAATGCTGCCCTTCTACGAAAAGTGGGGGTTCACGGCGAACCTGCCCGGCCTTTTCTTCATGCGCCAGTCGTCCTGAGACACTGCAAGCGGGGTTTCGAGCTATCCATGGCCACCGTTCAAACCATTCTCGACGTCGACTATGCTGTTATCGGCCTTGGCGTCATGGGCGCTTCGACGCTGTATTTCCTGGCCCAGTCGGGTGGGACGGTCGTCGGTATCGACGCACACAGCCCCCCGCATGGCCTAGGCGCAAGCCATGGCGGCTACAAGGTGACGAGAGAAGCCGTAGCCGAAGGACCGGCCTATTTGCATTTTGTCCGGCGCTCGAATGCGCTGCTGCGTGACCTCGAACACCGCTACGGTGTCAGCCTGATGCAGCGGACGGGAACGTTGATCATCGGATCGGAGGCGACGGGCAGCGCCAACAGTTTCTTGCGCGATACCGTTGGGATTGCCGAGGCGAATGGCATTGTGCACGACGTCCTGCCGTCAAATGAATTGCGCAGACGCTATCCGCAGCTCATCGGAATAGCCGACGAGGAGGCGGGCTATCTCGAGCCTGATGCCGGCTTCATCCGTCCCGAGCCACTGCTTGATCTGCAGATCGCGCTTGCCGAGCAGGCGGGCGCCGAGATTCTGCGGAATACCGCCGTCAAACGGATCACGCCGGTCTCCGGCGGTGTCGAGATCGAGGCCGAGGGGGTGCTGATCCGCGCCCGGCAGGTCGTCGTCGCGGCAGGGCGGTGGATGGGCGAACTCCTTGGCGACCGGTTTGATAGCCTGCTGACTGTTAGTCGGCAAAGGACCTTTACGTTCAAGGTGCGCGATGCGGCTGCCTATCGAGCAGAGCGGTTCCCGACCTTGATGTGGTTCCGCGAAGGTGTCGGCGGCGATTGCGCGACGGTTTTCCCGCTCGAAGGACCGGGGGAGGGGCTCAAGTTCTTTGTTGCGGACACGGAGGTCGATGCCCGCATCGGCCAGTCGGGCGATCGGTTTTTCGAGCGGCACGTCGAGCCGTTCTTCTCCGGGATTTCCCGGGAATTGCTGGCGACGGAGGCCTGCTTCTACACGTCGACCTCCGATCACGGATTCCTGCTGGATTGGCATCCGGACATTCCGGGGCTGTTCCTCGTATCCGCCTGTTCGGGCCATGGGTTCAAACATGCATTGGGGATTGGCGAGACGGTATCGGCCGTGCTGACGGGTAAACCCGCCCCTGATCTCTCGGCATTTAGCCTGGAGCGATTTTTCGCCGGTCTGTCAGGCCACTGAACATATCATCGATGCAAGGCTGTAAACGGCCTTGACACATTTGGTAGATCGTATACGATATCTGAAATAGAAAAGTGAGCGACGACGAACCCGTCGTCGGTGAGAGGAAGAAACATGAAATTCGATCGCTTCCTGACCACGGTGGAGCTGCACACCTGCGGCGAGACTTTTCGCCTGGTCACCCAGGGCCTGCCCAAGATCCCCGGCAAAACGATTGTCGAGCGCATCACCTGGCTCGAACAGAACGCGGATCACTATCGCCGCGCCGTGCTGCTGGAGCCCCGCGGCCATAAGGATCTCTACGGCGGCTATCTCACCGAGCCGGTCCACCCCGAGGCCGATTTCGGCGTGATCTTCCTCAACAATATGGGCTACAGCCCCCATTGCGGTCACGGCGTCATCGCGCTTGCGACCGCCGCCGTGGAGCTCGGCTGGATCGAGCGGAAGGTGCCGGAGACGAAGATCGGCATCGATGCGCCCTGCGGCTTCATCGAAGCCTATGTCCAATGGGATGGCGAGCGCACCGGCGCGGTTCGTTTCGTCAATGTGCCGTCGTTCATCTTCAGCCGCGACGTGACCGTTCAGACGCCGAGCTTCGGCGAGGTCACCGGCGATGTCGCCTATGGCGGTGCGACCTATTTCTACGTCGATGGCCGCAAGCACGGCGTCCAAATTCGCGAATTCGATGCGCAGCGCGTCATGCAGCTCGGATACGAGATCAAGGCGGCGGTGAACGCCCAGAGGCCGTTCGTGCATCCGGAAATCCCGGAATTCAACAATGTCTACGGTGTGATGGTCTATGGCGATCCCCGTCATGCGGGCTCCACCCAGGCCAATTGCTGCGTCTATGCCGACCGAGCCGTCGACCGCTCGCCGACCGGCTCGGGTACTGCAGGCCGCGTTGCCCAGCTTTATCTTCGCGGCGAGATGACCGCTGCCGATACGCTAATCAATGAATCGATCATCGGCACGATCTTCAAGGGACGCGTGCTTTTCGAAACCAAGGTCGGCGACTTCGACGCCGTCGTCCCGGAAGTGGAAGGCAGCGCCTACATTTGCGGCTTTGCCAACTGGGTGATCGACGAAGCCGATCCGCTCAAATACGGCTTTCTGGTGAGCTGACGATGGTCCAGCACTTCGATGCAACGCTCACCGAGACCCTGCTGCCCTTCGATCTGTTGGTCGGAGAGCTGGAAAGAACCGTGGCCGCGTATGCCGACGGAAAGATCGTCAGCCCGGAGCGGCTGGTCATTCCTCTGGCGGCAGGCGGTGTCATGCTTTCCATGCCCGCGAGCGCCGAGGACATTGCGAGCCACAAGCTCGTCAATGTCTGCCCGTCGAACGTTTCGCGCAATCTTGCGACGATCAATGGTGAGGTCGTTGCCTACGATGCCGTTACCGGCGTTTCCCTCTTCGCCCTCGACGGTCCGACCGTCACCGGGCGGCGAACGGCGGCGGTGACGCTGCTGGCTATCAGCCGGCTTCGGAAAACGCCGCCGAAGACCATCGCGATTATCGGAACAGGGAAGCAGGCGTCCACACATGCACAGGCGTTTGCCTCCTTCTTTCCCGGCGTGGACCTGGTCGTTGCTGGGATTTCCCGAGAAGAAGAGGAGCAGTTTTGTGCAAAGCATGCCGCCTGCGCCGTCAGGCCCTTTGCGGATCGTGACTGGTCTCGCGTTGACGTCGTGGTGACGCTGACCACCAGCAAGACGCCCGTCTATGCGGAAGCCGCAACACGGGATCGGCTTGTCGTGGGAGTAGGGGCCTTTACGCCGGATGCAGCCGAGGTTGCAAGGGAAACGGTGCTGGCCAGCACTCTGATCGTCGATGATCCCGCCGGCGCACGGCACGAGGCGGGCGATCTCATCCAGGCCGGCATCGATTGGTCCGGTGTGATTTCCCTGTCGGACGTTGTGAAGGGAACGGCAAATGTCGCAGGCCCGATCTTCTTCAAGAGCGTCGGCTGTGCAGCGTGGGACCTCGCGGCATGCCGCGTGGCGCGCTTGATGATCGCTGCGGACACCTCGGGTCAGCCGCCGCGGTGAGTTGAGAAGACCATCGGATTCGTTTCATGGCATCTCTACCCTCCATCTCGGCAGGGAATAGTGGCATCCTGAAGCGTATACGATAGTCGATATTCGAAATAATCCATAACAAGAGAGGAACTGCAAATGAAGAAAATGATCCCGCTTATGGCGCTCGCCGCAGTGGCAATGTGCGGCTCGGCTGCCCAGGCAGACCAGCTTGACGACATCATCAGTGCCGGCAAGCTTCGCTGCGCCGTGCAGCTCGACTTCCCGCCGAATGGCTCGCGCGATGCGAACAACAACCCGATCGGTTTCGACGTCGACTACTGCAACGACCTCGGCGCGGCGCTTGGCGTCGAAGTCGAAATCGTCGACACGCCGGAAAATGACCGCATCCCGGCGATCCTGTCGGGCCGGGCCGACGTTGCTGTCGCCGTCGCCTCCGACACGCTGGAGCGAGCGAAGACCGTAGGCTTCTCGATCCCCTACTTCGTGTTCGAGACGATCGTGCTGGCACGCGAGGATTCGGGCATCAAGGCGCCTGACGACATCAAGGGCCATACGGTCGGCGGCCCGGCCGGCGCCTATGAAACGCTTGCGCTCGCCAAGGAAATCGAGAAGAAGAACGACCCCGCGTCGAAGATGCTGACGTTCCAGACCCAGTCGGACACGTTTCTGGCGCTTGGCCAGAAGCGCATCGACGCGACCTACACCACATCGACGATCGCCGCGGCGATCATCGAATCCGGCAAATATCCGGGCCTCAAGGTTGTCGGCCCCGCGCCGGTCGACGCCGACTTCTGCGCCCTGATCGTCAAGCGCCAGGAGCAGGGTTGGCTCAACTACGTCAACCTCTTCCTGAACCGCCAGGTGCGCTCGGGCCGCTATGCAGAACTCTACAAGAAGTGGATCGGCGAGGATGTCGGCGCGGCACCCGACCTCACTGTTCCCGGCGTCTACCGCTAACCAGCATCCGTCTCATCGCAAGAAGGCACCCGGTCGCAATCGATCGGGCGCCACCTTGGGCGCGCATATGCGTCCGCGGCAGCCGAGCGCTGACAGAGAATGAGGTCGCAAATGGACTATGAATTTCAGTGGAGGCCGGTTCTGCGCTCGCTTCCCGAGATGCTGTGGGGCGCTCTGCAAACGATCGAGATCGCGGGCCTCGCCATGATGCTCGGAACGGTCCTCGCCATCTTCCTGGCTCTCGCCAAACGATCCGGCAAAAAGTACCTGTCCTTGCCGGCCGACATGTGGATCGAGACGGCGAGAAACACACCCGCGCTCTTCCAGATCTATATGCTCTATTTCGGCCTGGGCTCGCTCGGCCTGCAGGTGGGATCCTATACCGCGCTGTTGCTCGGTATCACGTTCAACAATGCCGGCTATCTCGCCGAGACGTTCCGTGGCGGCTTCGCAGCCGTTCCGGAGACGCAGACGCGGGCGGCGCGCTCCCTTGGCCTGGGGGCGGTGCAGACCCAGTGGCACATCGTGATCCCGCAAATGCTGCGCGCGGTTTTCCACGCCATGACCAACCAGATGGTGTGGTCCGTCCTGATGAGCTCGCTCGGGGTCATTGTCGGCCTGACCACGGACCTGACGGGTGTCACCCAGGAACTCAACGTCGTGACCTACAGGACCTTCGAGTACTTCTTCGTCGCGGCCTGCCTCTACTACCTCATTTCCAAGGCTTTCACGCTATCGGCGCGCGTCGTGGCCTGGCGCCTGTTCCGCTACTAGGAGGTCGCGATGTATTTCGGTGGATCATTTTCGTGGGGCGACTTCCTGTTCCTTCTGTCGGGAGCCGTGACCACGCTTTCAATCACCCTTGTCGCCGTCATCATCGGCACGGTCCTCGGCGTCCTGTTCGGCCTGATCCGGGCCGGCGCGCCCTGGTGGATCGGCAACACGCTCGGCGCCGTTCTCGATGTCTTCCGGTCCGTGCCGCTCCTCATTCAGCTCGTGCTGTTCAATTCGTTCAACAGCATGCTCAAGCTGAACTGGCCGACCTTCACCGTCGGCTGCATCTGCCTGGGGATTTACGCCTCCGCCTTCTGCACCGAGATCGTCCGAAGCGGTGTCGGCGCGGTCCCCCAGACGACACGCCGCGCCGCCCGCTCTCTCGGCCTCACCTGGCGGCAGGAATTAACGTCGATCACCCTGCCGATCGCCACCCGGATCGTCTTTCCGAGCTGGATCGGGCTGACGCTCGGCGTGATGAAAGACACGGCGCTCGTCCTGTGGATCGGCATCGTCGAACTCCTGCGCAGCTCGCAGATCGTCACGTCGCGGGTTCAGGAGCCGCTGCTGATCCTCGGCATCACGGGGCTGATCTACTTCGTGATGAGCTTTCCAATCGCGAGACTCGGCAATCAACTTGAAAAGAAGTGGGGCACGCAATGATCGCCATCGAAAACGTTCACAAGCAATTCGGCACGCTGCATGTGCTGAAAGGCGTCGATCTGTCGGTGCAGAAGGGCGAGGTCCTGTCGATGATCGGCGGGTCGGGGTCCGGTAAATCGACGATGCTGATGTGCATCAACGGCCTTGAGGGCATTCAGCAGGGCCGCATCACGGTCGATGGCGTGGAGGTTCACGCCAAGGCCACCGACCTCAACAAGCTGCGCCGCCGCATCGGCATCGTGTTCCAGCAATGGAATGCCTTTCCGCATCTCACGGTGCTGGAGAATGTCACCCTTGCCCCGAGAAAAGTTCTCGGCAAATCCAGGGAGGAGGCGGAGGCGATCGCGATCGAGCAACTGTCTCACGTCGGGTTGAAGGAGAAGCTTGCCGTGTTTCCGTCCCGGCTTTCCGGCGGCCAGCAGCAACGCATGGCGATTGCCAGAGCGCTTGCGATGTCGCCCGACTACATGCTGTTCGACGAGGTCACCTCGGCGCTCGATCCTCAGCTCGTCGGCGAAGTGCTCGATACGATGCGTATGCTGTCGAAGGAGGGCATGACGATGATCGTCGTCACCCACGAAATGCGTTTCGCGCGCGAAGTGTCGGATCGTGTCGCCTTTTTCCGCGAGGGACGCATTCATGAGATCGGCTCGCCGGAGCAGATCTTCGAAAACCCCCAGAAGCCGGAAACCGCGGCTTTCCTGAAGTCCATTTGACAGCAATCAAGGAACCTGAACAGTGCGCTCATCCAAGATCGTCCATGTCGTCAGCTGCCATGCCGAAGGCGAAGTCGGTGACGTCATCGTCGGCGGTGTCGCGCCGCCTCCCGGTGCAACGATCTGGGACCAGGCGCGCTGGATCGCGGAAGACGAAACCCTCCGAAACTTCGTCCTCAACGAGCCGCGCGGCGGTGTCTTCCGCCACGTCAACCTGCTGGTGCCGCCGAAGGACCCGAAAGCACAGATGGGCTGGATCATCATGGAGCCCGCCGATACACCGCCCATGTCAGGCTCGAATTCGATGTGCGTGGCGACAGTCCTGCTCGACACCGGCATCATCCCCATGCAGGAGCCTGTCACGCGCCTGACGCTCGAAGCACCGGGCGGCCTGATCGATGTCGAGGCGGAATGCCGAAACGGCAAGGCCGAGCGCATCCGCGTGCGCAACGTGCCCTCCTTCGCCGACAAGCTTGACGTGATGCTCGAGGTAGAGGGGATCGGCACGATCACGGTCGATACCGCCTATGGCGGCGACAGCTTCGTCATCGTCGATGCCGCGTCGCTCGGTCTGAGCCTCCACCCTGACCAAGCACGCGACATTGCGCGCATGGGCGTGAAGATCACGGAGGCCGCCAACGAACAGATCGGCTTCAAGCATCCGACAAATGGCTGGAGCGGGATCTCCTTTTGCCAGATGACCGATCCGGTGTTCATGAAGGACGGCGTCCTGCACGGCAGGAACGCCGTCTCGATCCGCCCCGGCAAGGTCGACCGTTCGCCCTGCGGCACAGGCTGCTCCGCCCGCATGGCCGTTCTCCACGCCAAGGGACTGATGAAGGCCGGCGACAGGTTCGTCGGCATTTCGCTGCTCGACAGCGAGTTTAATTGCAGCATCGACGAGACGCTGGAGATCAACGGTTTGCCGGCAATCCGGCCGACCCTTTCGGGCCGCGCCTGGATCGTCGGAACGAAACAGTTGATGGTCGATCCCGCCGATCCGTTCCAGGGCGGCTACCGGGTTTCCGATACCTGGCCCATGGACGGCTGATATCTTTGTAAAACGGCTGCCAGGGGCCGCAACCCGCCGTCAACCCGCAGCGTCTTCGCTGCGGTTGCCGGAAGATCGTTGCTCGTTGCGATCCGAATATGTGGACAGCCCCGCGACAAGGGCGTCGAACACGGCGCGGATGCGTGGCAGATCGCGCATGTCCTCGTGTGTGACGACCCAGGTGCCGAGCTGGGCGATAACGATGCCGGGCAAGACACGCCGAAGGCTGGGATCCCGCAAGGCGGACGGAACCTGCATGACCCCGATGCCGACGCTCGCCCGAACAGCCGCAGCGACCGCCGTGTGACTGTCGGTTCGAAGGACAAAGCTCGTATGGGTGACTGCAGGGCGAAGCGCTTCCGCCAATGCGAGCTCGCGCAAATTGCGATCCGGTCCGATCAGGTCGTGCCCGGCCAGATCGTCCACGCATTCCGGCACGCCGCGCGCAGCGAGATACTGCGTCGAGGCGAAGAAGCCGAGCGTCACCGGCGGCAGTTTCTGTGCGACCAGAACGGTTTGAACCGGCGGTGTGTTGCGTATCGCGACATCCACTTCACGCGACAACAGGTCGGCCACCCGATCGCTTGCAACCAGCTCGATGCGGATGCCGGGATGGGATCGGCGCAACCGGGCGAGGATTGGCGGCACGACCTCGACGGCCATGAAGTCCGACACGCTGAGCCGGACGATGCCGGACGGCGCATCGGATGGTGCGGCGGCCTGGCGTACGAACAGGTCGGAGGCGGCGGCCATGGTGCGCACGGTCGCGGCCATATCGAGCGCGTGGTCGGTCGGGTGGAGGCCGTTGACGGAGCGGGTGAACAGCGTCGTCCCCAGCGCCTCCTCCAGCGCGGCGATCCGGGCGCGGACCGTGGGATGCGACAGGCCGAGCGCACGGGCGGCCCCGGCAAAACTGCCGGTTTCGAGTGCGGCAAGAAATATCCGCTGATCGTCCCATGATACTGCCCTGCTCATAAATTTCTTTCTAGCAAGTGCCGGCGTTCTTGCAATTCAGTTTACAGCGCTGCGGCTTTATTTTGTGCTCATCCTCGCAAGAAAAGTGATCGAACATGAGCATCGCCACTGACAGCCTGCCCCGCAAGACAGCATGGGCTCTCTTTATCGTTTCGGCAGCGGGTATCGCCCTCTATTCCGCGCCGCCATATCTGACGCTCGACCCGGACTGGAGCAAAATCCCGCTCAACGGCGCTTACGTCTCCCATCTGCTCTGGGTTTCGGTGCATGGTGTTCCCGGAGCTGTGGCTCTCTTGATCGGCCCGTTCCAGTTCATCGCCGGATTTCGCAGCCGTTTCCCCAAATGGCATCGCTATATGGGCAGGATCTATGCGATGTGCATTGTGATCGGAAGCGTCGCGGGCTTCGTATCCGCGCTGATGTCCACATCCGGCATCCCGGCACAGATCGGCTTCATTCTTCTGGCCATGGCCTGGCTGTTCACGATGTGGAAGGGCTATCAGGCGGCAAGGACACGGCGTTTTGCGGATCACCGCCTCTGGATGATCCGGAACTATGCCCTGACCTTCGCGGCGGTCCTTCTGCGGGTGTTCCTCGGCCTTGGCAGTGTCGCGATGGCAATCTGGCCGCAGGTTACGTTCAGCGACATCTACCTCGCCAGCATCTGGGGTTCGATCCTGGTCTGTGCCGTTCTTGCCGAATGGCTGTTCGTCAGCCCGAGCCCAAGGGGCCGAGGTTGATCTTTCCATTGTTGCCCAGGCTAAAAACGGCGGCGCAGACGCGGCATGGCAAACGGTCACGAGGAATGGCCGTTTTCCATGCCGCTTTCGTGCGCCGGGAAAGCCCGCGGATGCACCGCCGGCCCGCAAGCTTCTGAACGCGTGCTGGCCAGACACAAGAGAACGTCACAAGGAAGCAGGCAGTGCAAACATACCCGGCAAACCCGAGGATCCTGATCGTTGAGGACGATCGCGAAATCAGCAGGCTTTTGGCGCAGATCGTCCAGGAGAGTGGCATGATGCCGACAGTTGCCGAGGACGGCCAGGCCATGCAAATCCTGATGCACAATACGGATTTCGATCTGATCGTGTTGGACGTGATGCTGCCGGGCGAAAGTGGCTTGAGCATCTGCCGACGGATACGGTCGGAGAAAACCACGCCGATCATCCTGTTGACCGCGCTCGGAGAAGAGGTTGACCGGGTTGTCGGGCTGGAGGTCGGCGCGGATGACTACATCACCAAGCCGTTCAGCCCCCGAGAAATGATTGCCCGTATCCGGAGCCTGCTGCGGCGGGCTTCCTATGGCCTGGCGAACGGCCCGACCCAGCAGAGATTGCGTTTCGATGGCTGGCTGATCGATCCATTGCGCCGGCAACTGCATGACCCGAGCCATGCCCGGGTGGCCCTGACCACCACGGAGTTCGATCTGCTTCTGGGCTTTTGCCGCAACCCCGGGCGGGTGATGACGCGTGAGGAGCTTCTGTGTCTCACGTATACCGGTCTTGCCGGCCCGATCGAACGCAGTGTCGACGTCCACATCAGCCGTCTGCGCCAGAAGATCGAGGCGGATTCGAAGACACCGGTTCTTCTGCAAACTGTCAGGCTCGGCGGCTACATGTTTACGGCCAAGGTCGAGCAGGCCTAGCGGGATGCCTCATCTGAGGATAGCACATGGTGCAAGGAGGCCGGGCGAAACCCGGCCTCCGCACCCCCGGATGGCATGTCACCGGCTCGGCAATGGTGAGCCTCTAGAACTTGTAGCCGACAAAGAGCGACACGGAGGGCTGCATCTTCTTCTCGACGATAGGACTGTCTGCCGCATCGCCGGTGAGAACGCCAAGCCCGGCTTCGCCGCGGACCAGCCAGTTTTCCGACAGCAGGTATCTGCCCGATGCCGAGACGTTGACACGCTTGATGCCGGCCTTGGCCTTGTATTCAGGCAATCCGGAGGCGGCAGACTGGGCGCCGGAGACACCGAAATATGCCTTCATGTGCTTGTCGTTGGCAGCGATTGCCTCCGCACCCACGCCCAGAATAAGGCGCTCCGTCACGGGTGCAGAGTATTCCACCCCAAGCGTACCGATCAGGCTCTCGCTCCCTTTGATGGTCTGTTCAGCGGCTGCATAGAATTCAAGCCCGTTCCACGTATAGGCTGCGCGGGCGCCGACCGTCGCAGCGAAATCGATGTCTCCAAGCCCCTTGAGGCGCTTGTGGTCGTCCTCATCGCGGCCGATTTCATATCCGACCTTGCCGGACAGGGAAAAGCCGTTGCGCTCAAAGGCTTTCAGGGTGACGCCGGTCGGGTCGATTTCGAGCCATTCGCCGTAGGTGAACAGGACGAGCGGAATGGGGGTGGCCTTGAAGTCGCGGCTGCCTTCATATTCCGGACTGTAGACTGCTCCTGCGCCGACGATCAGCGACCAGTCCGGCTTGGCCGGTTCGTTTGTGAAACGTTCCTCATCGAACTGCGGTTCGGGAATTTGGTCGGTCGAACCTGCATCGGCGCCAAGGGCGGTGGAGGTCGTGCCTGTGAGCGCGAGGGCCAGGTAGAGTACGCCTGGAAGGCGTTTGTCGGTCCGAGAGAAAATGAACATGGAAACTCCAGTGATTTGACACGGGCGCCGGCATTCAGGCCAGGGCCATGTAGCAACCTTCGTCTCACGGAGCGGCAGGGTGGTGGATGTCGTTGTGTTGCGTTTTGTTGCGGGGAGGCCAGGCGTGCGGACCTGAGGAGTCGCGCCATCTGATGACGTGCCGGCGGACACAAAACTTAATCTCGGTATGGCTTGCCAGGCCCTGTTCTCTTCGGCGCGGATCGGATGAAGTGGCGCCATCGCTCATTGAGGTGCGATGGGCAGGGAACGTGGGAAAACGCTTTGAGATTTCGACCACATTTGCCGCAATGGACCCTCCACGGCCAGATGACGGCCGTCATTTTCGCCTGCCTCGTCATCGTGATCGTTGCGGGATCGATGATCGGGCGCTGGGTGCGCAAGGATGAGGCCGCGCCTGACCTTGAGGTCCTGTCCAATCGGGTTTCCGTGATCGCTTCCATGCTGGCTTCGGCGGCACCATCGGAGCGCGATATCATCCTCGATGTCGCCAACCGCGGAGACTGGACGTTCTCGCTGCGGCCGGCCGCGTTCTCGCAGCGGTTCACGACAACCTCGCCGACCGAGCCGCTCGGCCATCGCCTTGTCGATTGGTTTCTGCCGCCCGACAACGGAACCGTTCCCCTTGGTGGATGGCGGACCTTTGTCGATGGCGAACGCGTGCTCGCCGCCACAGTCGATGACAAGCAGCTCGTCGTTCTGGAACAAGTGCCGGAGCGTTTCCTGCGCGGCGATGTGTTGAGTTTCGGGTCGAATTTTCTTGTAGCGCTTGTCTCGCTGATGACGCTGTTTTCCATTTTCGCGGTCCGGGCCATCACCCAGCCGCTCCGCCGGATTGCCGCAGCAGCGGCCAGGACAGATATTTCACTCGCGTCCGCTCCCTTCGAAGAGCGCGGCAGTGTCGAGATCGTGGCTTTGGCTCGGGCGCTCAATGGGATGCAAAGGCGCATTTCGATGATGGCCGATGCGCGTACACGCATGCTGCGTGGCATCAGCCATGATCTGCGAACGCCGCTGACGAGGCTGCGTCTCCGCGCGGACCGGATTGCGGAGGCAGATATGCGCGCGGCCTTCCTAGCGGACATCGAGCGTATCGATCGTCTCCTTACGGAAAGCTTGAGCTATCTGCGGGATCAGTCCCAAAGCGAGAACAGTGAACGTGCCGATCTTGCGTCCGTTCTGAAGACCGTCTGCCATGAATTTGCCGATAGTGGTCACGACGTCCGCTATCGCGGGCCAGCCCGTCTGGTTGCGAATTTCAGGCCGCTTGCCTTGACCCGCGCATTGACCAACCTTTGCGAGAATGCGGTAAAGTTCGGGACGCGCGTCGACGTAACTCTCGATCCGGTCGATGACATGGCAGTCGTTACCGTTGCCGATAACGGACCTGGAATTCCTGCCGGGCAGCGCAAACAAGTCCTGGAGCCGTTTTACAAGGTGGATGTATCGCGAGGCACGGCGGATGTTGGGTTCGGCCTTGGCTTGTCCATCGTACTGGAGGTCATACAGGCGCATGGCGGCGATCTGGAGTTGCTTGACAATGAGCCGAGAGGGTTGATTGCGAGGTTTACGGTTCCCCTGGAGCAAAACAGAGGCTGCTGAGCGAAAATCGCGGAGGCGTGGATTTGTTCGGACACGTTGACGCTGCTGTCGCATAATCCCCACATGCAACAAGGCCCCCAGATGCCTCCGGGGGCTTTGCCGATTTCTGTTTCTTGTGATCACTTCAGGCCGTTCGCTGCATCCTCGATGATCTTTGCGACGGCGTTGGGCTGTGAGACATAGACGGCATGGGAGCCGGCCTGG
>NZ_JALIQS010000020.1 GCF_024704725.1 Shinella sp. CPCC 101442
AAATAGGCTGCGTCAATCATGACGGTCTTCGGATCTGCGCTCTCGACGGCAAGACCTTCCATCACCCGGCCAAACACGCCCATGACACCCCAACGCTTCCAACGGTTATAGAGCGTCTTGTGCGGCCCGTACTCCCGGGGTGCATCCCGCCACCGCAAGCCATTGCGATTGACAAAAATGATCCCGCTCAGAACACGGCGGTCATCAACCCGAGGCTTGCCGTGGCTCTTGGGAAAGTACGGCGCAAGCCGCGCCATTTGCTCATCTGTCAGCCAATAAAGGTCGCTCATGATCAGTCTCCTTGCGGCCCCGGAATCACATCCGACGCATCAAATCAATGGGTCCTGACCCTAAGCGCCATCTCCCGTAAACGGGTGAAAAATATACACTTGCAGTTAGAAGGCAGCGGCGCCCCCAATAAGGCTCTTTACCCGACGCGCTAGCACATCGCTAGTGAACGGCTTCGTGACCACTTCCATGCCGCGTTCAAGATGGCCGTGATTGAGCACGGCATTCTCTGCATAGCCCGTCACGAAGAGCACGTTAAGCTCCGGTCGCGTTGCCCGTACGGCGTCGGCAAGCTGGCGTCCGTTCATGCCATTGGGAAGGCCCACATCCGTCACAAGGAGGTCGATATCCGGGCGTGCGCTCAAGACCTTGAGAGCGGAGGGGCCGTCGCCGGCTTCCAGCACAAAGTACCCAAGTTCCTCAAGGATTTCGACTGCAACCATCCGAACCAAGGGTTCGTCGTCTACCACCAGAATGGTGTTTCCGCCCGGGGAGGCGGGGGCCGGGCTTGTGTCCAGGGTGGCCTCTTCGAAGTCACCCTGGACACTATGGCGCGGAAGATAGATACAAATCATCGTACCCTTTCCGAGCTCCGAATAGATACGCGCCGCACCATCGGACTGGCCAGCGAAGCCATAGACCATGGATAGACCGAGTCCGGTTCCCTGACCGATCGGCTTCGTCGTAAAGAATGGATCGAAAGCACGCGCCACAACGTCTGTTGACATGCCAGTGCCGGTGTCACTAACACAAAGTGAAACATATTGCCCGGGCGACAGACCTCGCTCCGAAGCGGCGCGCTCGTCCAACCACCGGTTACCCGTCTCGATCGTCAAACGACCGCCGCCGGGCATCGCATCGCGGGCGTTGATGCAAAGGTTGAGAAGGGCGTTTTCGAGCTGGCCCACATCGACGAAAGCGGTCCACAGGCCGCCTGCGCCTACAGTTTCAACGGACACTTCTGGCCCGACACTGCGGCTGATAAGATCCTGCATGCCAGAAACGACACGATTAATATCGGATGGCTTCGGGTCAAGCGTTTGCCGGCGGGAAAAGGCGAGCAGACGCTGCGTCAGGGCCGCCGCTCGCTTCACGGCGCCTTGAGCGCCTGCCAAATAGCGGTCGATTTCACTGATGCGGCCTTGAACGAGCCGGGTTTTCATGAGGTCGAGGCTCCCGCTGATACCAGCAAGGATATTGTTGAAATCATGCGCCAGCCCTCCGGTCAGCTGCCCGACGGCTTCCATCTTTTGCGCCTGACGCAGGGCCTCCTCTGCCTTTACAAGTGCTGCCGTTCGCTCCTCGACGCGTTGCTCCAGCGTCTCGTTTAGCGTTCTCAGCGCAGCGAGGGCGTGATCTCGTTCCGCCTGAACGGTTCGTCTTTCCTCGATATCAATTAGAACGCCCGGAAATTTCCGCGGAACTCCATCTTCGGACATTTCCACACGGCCATTGGCTTCCAGCCATGAATAGGTCCCGTCTGCACGACGGGTACGATACTGGTGCGCATAGGCACCACCGCTTTCCAGAGCTACCTTGATCGCTGTACTCAGGCCTTCCTGGTCATCGGGGTGGACAGATTGGACAACTTCGGCGAAATGCAAGCCGGATCGCGCCTTGGCGGGATCAATTCCGAAGGCTGTAGCGAACCCTTCATCAACGGTGAATCGATCGGCCTGCACATCCCAAAGCCAAGTGCCGACAATCGCTCCGGCGGCCATAGCGAGCTGTACGCGCTGCACGTTGTCGCGAGCAACACTTTCGCTTTCACGAAGCGCTGCTTCCGCCTTCTTACGCGCTGTCACGTCACGGAAAAGAACAGCCACCTGCTGCAGGCTTGCCGGTTCGACACGTGTAGCGGAAACCTCTATGTATCGGCCAATAGACCGGAATTCCTGCTCGAAGCGCACGGGTTCTCCGGTGCGCAAAACACCGCCATAGATGTCAAGCCAAACGTCCGCATTATCGGGCTCAATCTCCCTAAGTCGCTTTCCAACAACATCAGGTAATCCGGTTTGCCGAGCATAGCCTAAGTTGGCTTCTAAATGTAAATAGTCGCTCAGGGGGCCTTGCGGCCCGTCTATGAACCCGATGATACAGAAGCCGTCATCGATGGCTTCGAACAGGGTGCGATATCGGATTTCGGCTGCACCGGGCGTCGCTTCATGAGATGTCCGGAGGCGCTGGACCTCTTCCTCAAGTTGCGCACGCGACAACGTTGTAACGTCCGTGTTCAAATCCATATCTTTCTCTGCCGTTGCGCGGATTGCCATGAGCTATCTGAATCCGCCTACCCCGATGGTCGATTGTCCAACAGCGCTGTAAGCGCCGCAACAATAGCGTTTCTGCTATAGGGTTTGTGCACGATCGGAGTATCTGCAAGCGCCTCAGGAAGTTCAGCGCCTTGTCCATAGCCCGTCGCAAACACAAAGGGCGTGCCTCTCCTGCGCAGCTCTTCAGCGACCGCGAAGGAAGTTGTCGGGCCAAGATTGATATCGAGGATGGCAAGGCGCGGCGGGCTGGCTTCGATCTGTGCGAGTGCCTGTTTGATAGAACTCGTAGTGGCCACCTTCGACAATCCCTCGCCGAAAAGCATGGCCTCCAGATCAAGGGCAATAAGGATTTGATCCTCGACGATGAGCACCGAAGGATCGGCTGCACGTAGTGAGTTTGGACCTATGGAGGTATCATCCGCCATCCGTGCCGCCGCTTCGGAAAGGGACGCGGTAGGTTTCACGTGAGGGGACGGAATCTTAAAGATTGCCTCCAATCCGGAGGCCTCGAAGCGGATCGCACTTTCGCCGTTGAGATCGTAGGGCACACTGCGTTCGATCAATGCGCTGCCGAAGCCGCTTCGCGACGGAGTGTGGACGATAGGGCCGCCACGCTCCCGCCAACGGATTTCGCAGGCGCCGTCCTTCGTCATCGACCATGAAATCTCCACCGCGCCTGTAATAACGGAAAGGGCACCATATTTGGCGGCATTTGTCGCCAATTCGTGAAACACCAGCGCCATGACGGAGAAGGCACGACTGTCGAGCCAAACGGCGGGCCCGAAAAGGCTGATAGTTGATGCCTTTGCTCGGTACGGCTGAAGTTCCGCCTGCAGAAGATCTGCCAGAATGCCACCACCATCGCCGCGAACCACCTGGTCATGAGCTACAGACAGGGCCTCGATGCGGCCCTGCAAGGTGGCGACGTAGTCCTCTAGCGTGCTCTTGTGATGCTGCGGGCTTGTTACCAGCGACTTGATTACGGCCAGGATGTTTTTGACACGATGACTCAGTTCCTGGTTTAGCATGCGCTGCCGCACCTCGGACTTTCGCCGTTCTCCAGCCATAAGTTCGTTGTGTCTCAATACAATCTCGACGATGGACACGCGGGCGATATCGGCGATCTCGCGCTCGGCCTCGCTCCAGGGCTGTGCCTGAGCCTCCACCGTCTCTTTCCAGATTGCAAAACTCTTACGTGGGGTAAGCCGGTCGCCGAGCGGGCCCGTCTCGTAAGTCTTTTCTGGAGTGCCCGCCCAATCAAGCGTTTGAACCAGTTCTCTTCGAAAGAAATATAGGCAATCGGACCCCGTCTGCGAGAGGGGAATCGCGAGAACCCCAGATACACGGCCACTGATAGTGGAGACTTCGGGCATCTTCTGCGACAGTGCATGGGTCGCCCACACACGTCCTTCGCTAACGGTCCTGATAAAATCGAGAAGATGAGGCAGGATGTCGTCCGGCGGTGTTACGCCGAGGCCGGTCCATTTTCCCTCGAACATCACACCCACGCCGTCATTGGGCAGGAGCTCTGAAAACGCCTGCAGGCTCTGGCGCAGCAACTTGCCGACATCCTCGTGATGGGACGAGAGAATGAGAAAACGGTCAAGTGCCTCCCTGGTGCCGGCAACGGCTGCGACACGCTGGCGCTCCTTGAGCGATTTGAGATGAAGCGAAAAAAATTCGCCGAACACCTCCATGGCCACACGCTGCGCCATGGGCAGCGCGCGTGGCGAATAATGATGGCAAGCGATAAGACCCCAAAGGGTGCCGTCGAGGATGATCGAGATCGACATGGAGGCTGCCACCCCCATGTTACGTAAGTACTCGCAATGGATGGGGGACACACTGCGCAGATGTGCGAAGCTGAGGTCCAGCGGTTCGCCTGATGCATTCAGCACCGGATTTACCGGAACCCGCTCGCCGCTGGCGTCGGCGATAACGCGAATCGTATTTTTGAGATAGAGTGAGCGTGCCTGCTGCGGAATATCGCTCGCGGGGAAGTACTGGCCTAGGAAGCTTTCGAGGTCGGCTCGTTTTGTCTCGCTGACGACCTTGCCCGAGCCGTCCTGCTCGAAACGGTAAATCATCACGCGGTCATAGCCGGTTGCACCGGCAACAATCCGGCCCGCTCGCTGCACGAGGCGCTCAACATCGGTGATATCGCTGATTCGGCCGATCATTTCCCGCGCAATATGGAGCGGTTGGCCAACCGACGGAGCTGGTTCGAATTCTATAATGACCGCGGACTTGTAGTGATGGATGGCGATGTCAAAGGTCTGCTCACCGCACATTATGTCGAGAAGTAGCGCCGGCCGCGACGCACTCGACACGGTGGCGAGCGCGTTGCGAAGGTCATGCAGCAGCTTTTGTCCGACTACGTCGCCAACACTACGGCCAAGTAAACTGCCCTCGTAGCCGAGGATTGTGCGCGCGTTTTCGGAAACCCTCTCGATCGTCGTCAAGGCGATGTCGCAGGCTAGAAGGCATCCGTGCGACTGGATGCGACCTGGGATATGGATGGGCTCGCGGTCGCAGGTGTCAAGGTTGACGGATTCATTGGACGACAAGAAATTCACTTTCGAAGCATTGCAAGGCAAGGGCGAAGACGGAATTAGCGGACGCAGCGGCTCGGTCGATGTCGAAATCCGGGCTCTCGTCCAACAGTATGAGAAAAGACTGCCATTGCGCTATGTCCTTTGACATAACGGCGAGATGACGAGCGCCGAAGGCCTGATCAAGCCCTAGCGCCGCCGCCCGCTGTCGTAGAACCCGCGCACCGAGTGTAGAGCCTTCCAGCACGTAGAGCGCGCCGAGCAAGACGCTGTCGTCTGCAAGATCAATGTCGTAACTGGTCTGTCTCTTAGCCGGCAAATTGAGGTCGATTGCGTCGCTGTCAAGCGACCTAGCAACGGCAGTCGGGCGCCAGGACCAGCCATTCGGCCAGACCACACTTTCCAACGACTCATCCATAGCAGCGCGGAATCTGCTCAGTCCGGTTAGATACCGCCGATACTCTTCGAGGGTATTAAAGTTGCCGACGGCGGCATCCAGCTGTTCATGGGCCATTTGCGTGCGTTTCCTGAGTTCAAAGCGTCGTTCGCTACCGGCCAATCTTTCCTCCAAAAATAAAACGCCGATTTTCCCGATGCTCACTCACCTCTTGATTGTCCTTGTTCGATACCAAGGATTCAATCTGACAACAGGCAATGCGCATTCAGTGCGGCGCACAAATCGTCGGGAAAAATAGGGCGCTGCATCCATCGCGGCAAGTCTAAGCCGGGATAGTTTAAGGGAGACTGGGAGCGGCCCTCCGCGGGTGGTGCTATTCGCCAAACCAAAAAGTTCAACCCCGACATCGGCCTCAACGTAGAATCCAGCGCCGTAACGCTTGCGGAGGGTCGCACCGTTCAGTTAGATCACTAGCTGTTGTCTAAAACACTGAGTGTTCCAGGCTGAAATTGCGAATACGACCGTACAATTGAGCATTGCTGCGGGCACATACGGCTTCGTTAGTTACCATCTGATCTTGGAACGAATGTGCAATTCAAGCGTTGCCGCGGCACGAAATCCAAAATGTCGTTTGACCGGACTAAAGTTTGATCAGCGACAGGATTGGCACCGGACGGGGAGTCTCCCTTAACAAAAAGGGAGCGTCGCTCATCTTGAGCGCGGAAATCCGATATATGCTGAAAGGTTCCAGTCGCTTTAACGGATGCACCTGTTTGTGATGCTCAGGTTGAGGGTTGAAGCTGGAAGTGAAACCACTTTCTGAGAGGCTGCGTCCAGCCAACCTTGGGGGTGGCGTTCTGGCAAACGCCGGCGGTGGAGCGGCATCGAACTGATCTCGGCATATTGTTATCGATGTTGGCAGCAAACTGATCTGGAGTTTCTCATGGACAACAAGGACAGATTGATACTAGCACTTGCCGCACTGCTTCGCGCCGAACGTGAAACTCGCGGAGCACTGATGGAAGCGTTGGAAGAGGATTCCATTTCGCGCGAAACGTTACTCGCCATTCTGTCTGACCCTATCCCGATCGTCACGCAGGAGGACATCGCGTTCGCCGAGGGCTTCGCGTTGTCGAAACATCTGCGGCTCGAAAGGAAGGATTGATGGCACCGCGCTCCTTCCGGAAGGGCTATCTCAAGCCTTCGCTCGTGA
The DNA here is from genome assembly GCF_024704725.1 of Shinella sp. CPCC 101442. Taxonomy (GTDB): domain Bacteria; phylum Pseudomonadota; class Alphaproteobacteria; order Rhizobiales; family Rhizobiaceae; genus Shinella. The sequence goes on from NZ_JALIQS010000020.1 coordinate 6,724, forward strand.
CATGCCCGGTAGCGATGATGCCCGCAATATCGGCCGAGGACAAGGTGCGTTTTCGCACGCTTAACGGCAAGACCGGCAATATCGTTGCTAGCCGCTATGCCGATGTCAGTCACCGGCAAAACGGGGGATGAAGGCGACGTGGTGAAGGGCTATCCACGCGGTGAAGACGACTACGAGATGCTGGAGGATGACGAGATCGAGGAGGTGGCGCTGGATAGCACGCGCACGATCGATATCCATTCTTTCGTGCCAAGTGAGACGATCGAATGGATCGGGTATGACACGCCGTATTTATTTCGTGCCCGACGACATGGTGGTGGAGGAAAGCCGTCTTCGTCATTCGCGAGGCGATGGCAGGTACCTTCCGCGTTTCGCGCGTGGTGCTTTATCGGCACGAGCGAAACGTAGTGCGGGGCCGAGTGGCAAGGGCATCGTGTTGAAAGATGGATGAACGTTTCTTCGTACGCGACGTGGTCACCGTCGCCGCCGATCTACTGGGGGCACGCCTGCTTATCGATGGAATCGGAGGGCGCATCGTGGAAACCGAGGCCTACCGCCAGGACGACGAGGCATCCCATAGTTTTCGCGGGAAGACGGCCGCGAATGCAGCGATGTTCGGTGATCCGGGCTCGGTCTATGTCTATCGCTCCTACGGCCTGCACTGGTGCCTCAACATCGTCTGTGAGCGGGGTAGCGCGGTCCTCATCCGCGCCTTGGAGCCGACGCACGGGCTTGAGACGATGGTGGAGCGACGCGCCGTAACCGAAGTGCGCAAACTGTGCGCGGGTCCGGGCAATCTGTGCAAGGCGCTCGCGGTCACCGGCGAGATGAACGGGCTTTCCGTACTCCACGCACCCTTTTCCATGGAGCCCTCATCCGAGGCGCCTGCATCGGCGAACGTTTTCCGCATCGGGATCAGCAAGGCTACCGAACGTCCATGGCGTTTCGCCGTGAAAGGTTCGCCCTGTTTGAGCAGGCCGATCTAACCCACGGCTTGGCTTAGGGCTCCACGATCTCCAGTTCAGCAGTGAAGGTCGTTCCATTGCTGCCGTCAAAGCTGTGGATACCGTTCAATTGATTGACGACGCCCCTGATCAGGCGACTTCCCATGCCCTGCTTTATAGTTTGCGGATCAAAACCGATGCCGTTGTCGTGGATGGTAAGTTGGGCCTGCCGCTTCCCGACAGCCTTGAGTGCGATGAAAATCCGGCCCTCGCGGCCTTCTGGAAACGCATATTTCAGAATGTTGGTGAGGAGTTCGCTCGTCAGCAGGGCAAGCGGGGTTGCATTGTCGGGCGAGACCGCTAGGTCGTCGATGTCGTATTCAATAGTGACCGGCGCACCATAGGCGGTGATCAGTTTCTCCGCCACCGATGTAATCAGGTCGCGCGCGTGTAGGCGGGAAAACTCGTCATGCCGGTAGATCTGCTCATGCACGGCGACCATGGAGGAAATGCGATCGGTCAACGATCTCTGGATGTCTGGAGCCAAGCGTTGCAGTTGGATGACGCTCTGGACGGCTTGCAGATTGTTCTTGACGCGGTGGTGGATCTCGCGGAGGAGCAACTGGTTATCTGTGAGAGCATTGCGGAGCAATTGGGACTGTGCGGCATCGCGTTGTCGAAGGTGGCGGATCCACTGGCCGGCGGCAAGAAGACTGACGCTTGCCAGCACCATTACCGAGATCGCCACCGTCACATCCCCCCAGAACCGCTGGATGCCGAAATCGTAGTCCGCTGAGGCGAGTGCGATCAGCCCGGTACCATCAACGGCTCGATAGGCGACGATGCGGTGGGCGCCGTCGACGGGCGAAATAGCGTCATAGGTGCCGGCCGCGGCCTTGGGAAGGTAATCGGTGAAGAGCACGTATTTGCTCATGTCGAGCGGCCCGTCCGCAAGCGGATAACGGGCGACGAGCTGGCCGTCTGAGCGGACGAAACTCACGGTGGAGTTCGGCCCGAGATCGACGGCCTCCCAGACATCGGCCAGCACCTTCACCTCGAAGGAAACGACGGCGGCACCGGCAAAACGGCCGTTCCGCTCCAGCCTGCGGCTGAAGGCAAAGATCTGCTCGCCGTTGAGGCGGCTGATCAGCAGGCCAGAAATGTGCTTCCTGGCGCCCTTTGCCAGTTCCGAGAAATATGGCCGGTCGACAATGCTGATCGGCTTGACCATCGGATCGGTCGAATAAAGCGTCAGCCCCGTATCATCGACCACATAGGCCTTGACCTGGCCTGGCAGGTCGGCGACTGCCTCGTCGATGTTGCGTACCTTTACGGATGCCGGTGGCACGATGTTATCGCCAAGCGTCTCGTCGATGCGCTGAAGGGCCTGACGTGCCAGAGAATCAAGCAGGGACACGTTGCTCGCGACTATCTTGGAGGCGGCGACCGCCCGCTCCTCGGTGCGGCGGACCGCATCCCGATAGCTCGTATTGAGCCACAGGCCTAGCATGAGCACAAGCGAGACGAACATCGCAACGATGATCATCGCAGCCGCTCTTGCCAGCGTGAAATGAATGTTCAGCCCGCGCAGCACCGCTATCCCCCAAAGTGCGTTGATCCTAACGAGAAGGGTTGGGTGTGTCGCTGCTTTTTGTCAAACTCACCGGGCCGGTCATCTATCGTACGAACGTGACGGATGCTGGCGGTCGCAGGACACCGCTCTTCTTATGATGTCCTCGAGCTGGCGTTCGCTGAACGGCTTCGACAGGCGGAGCAGATCGGCGCGCGCCTCCGGGGGCAATTCCGAATAGCCCGTGGCGATGACGATCGGAATGTCCGGCCAGCGCTCGCGGACGATGTCGGCAAGCTGGGAGCCGGTCATCTGCGGCATGGCCTGATCGGTGACGATGAGATCGATTGTCCGCTCGGCGAGAAATGCCAGAGCCTTCGTCCCGGAACTGGCCTCATAGACGGTGTGGCCCATGTCTTCCAGCATCATGACGGTGTTCATGAGCACGAGTGGATCGTCATCGACGGCGATCACGCAGAGCGGATGGACCTCTTTGGGCACTGGAGGTGTGGATGGCACCTCCTTACTTGCCAACTCGATCGCCGTTGCCCCGGCTTCGACGACCGGAAGCCATAGCTCCGCGGTGGTGCCAGCGCCCGATTTGGACTGGAGCACGAGCTTCCCCTCGGACTGCGCCATCAATCCCTGCACCATGGAAAGGCCTAGCCCCGTGCCCTTGCCGACGCCCTTGGTCGTGAAGAAGGGCGACGCTGCATTCCTGAGCGTATCGGGATCCATCCCGTGTCCCTCATCCTGCATATAAAGGCAAAGATAGGCCCCTTTCTGCAAGTCGGGGTGGCTTTTGGTCCCGTCGGCTTCCAGGCGCGCGCCGATAAGAAGGCGTCCGCCGTCAGGCATCGCGTCGCGCGCGTTGATCGTCAGATTGAGCAGCGCATTCACCATCTGGTTCGGGTCCGTTCGAACAGGTGGCAGGTTCGGCGGGAAGTGCGTTTCGATCATGACCGAGGGGCCGATTGAGCGTTGCAACATATCGGTCAAGCCGCGGACAAGGCTCCACAGATCGACGGACTCGAAATCCAGTTCCTGGCGGCGCGAAAAGGCGAGTAGCCGTTGGATGAGAGAGGCGCCACGGCGTGTCGCCTGCAGGGCGTTGTCAATCAGGGACTGGGCTTCGGGTGCGGGCAAGATGCGGCGCTTCAGGAGGTCGAGGCTCGCCTGGACGGCCATCAAGAGGTTGTTGAAGTCATGTGCGACGCCTCCGGTCAACTGGCCGAGGGCTTCCATCTTCTGCGCCTGGAAAAGTTCTTCTCTCGTCAGTTCAAGGGCGGCCTGCGCGTCGCGCTTCTCCGTTATATCGCGGGTGATCTTGGCAAATCCGATCAGAGTGCCATCGTCGTCGCGGATCGCGTCAATGATGGCATTCGCCCAGAAACGGCTGCCGTCCTTTCGCAGCCGCCAGCCTTCCGACTCGTACCTGCCTTCGTTGCGAGCGATTTCCAGCGCATGGTCCGGAATACCGGCAAGCCGGTCCTGCTCGGGAAAGAAGTGGGAGAAATTCCTACCGATGATCTCGTTCGGGCGGTAGCCCTTGATGCGCTCGGCGCCGGCGTTCCAGCTCGAAACGCGGCCGTCGGCATCCATCATGTAAATCGCGTAATCAGTGACACTCTGCACGAGAAGACGGAATTGCCGCTCCGTTCTGCGAAGATGCTCCTCCGCTTGCCGCCGCTCGGTCAGGTCGCGTGTGATCTTGGCAAAGCCGATGAGACAGCCGGAATCGCCCCTGATTGGGTCGATGATGACATGCGCCCAGAATTCCGACCCGTCCTTACGCACCCTCCAGCCCTCTCCTTCGAAGCGGCCCCTTTCGGCGGCATGCGTCAGGGCCAGGAGGGGGAGGCCATTGTCGCGGTCTGTGGTGCGATAGAAACGAGAAAAATGCGTTCCGAGGACTTCATCTGCATCGTACCCCTTAGAACGACTCGCCCCAGCATTCCAGCTGACAATATTGCCCTGTGGATCCAGCATGTAGATGGCATAGTCCGTGATCGCATTGACCAGCACCTTATACCGGTCGTCTCCAGCAAGTGCCCAACCCTCGTCTCCAACCATGTCTTTTTCCCTGCAGCGAACCGAAGGTAACGTTGAAGGTGAGAAAAGGTTCCGTTGCGCGGGAACAATTCGCTCTGGCGTTGCCGCATTTATGAGCCGCGGAACATCCCACCATGGTGCCGAGTTCGGCCGTTGAACCTCATTCCCAGGGAGATCCAAATGTTTGAGAGCGATATGCAACGCCCCATGCCGCCGCAACCCGCCCAACAACAGGCTCCGCCCGGTTTGACGGATGCGATGAAGCCGGTCCCCGACCATGGCGAGAAGAGTTATAGGGGGGCGGGACGGCTCGAGGGAAAGGCCGCGCTGATCACCGGTGGTGATTCCGGTATCGGCCGAGCCGTTGCCATTGCTTTCGCAAGGGAAGGCGCTGATGTAGCAATTTCCTATCTCAGTGAGGATCAAGATGCCAACGAGACCGCTCGCTGGGTGGAGGCGGCTGGTCGAAAGGCGGTCGTCCTGCGAGGCGACATAACAAACGAAGAGCACTGCCGAGATCTCGTTCGCCATTGTCTCGAAGACTTCGGCCGTATCGACATCCTCGTGAACAATGCCGCCTTTCAGCGGACCTACGCCGATATCGGCGACATCAGTTCCGAGGAATGGGACATCACCTTTCGGACCAACATCTATGCGCCCTTTTTTCTTTCGCGTGCGGCGATTGCGCATATGAAGCCAGGCAGCGCCATCATCAACACAACCTCGATCCAGTCCCGCCAGCCGTCGTCTCATCTTCTCGCCTATGCAGCGACGAAGGGAGCGATTTCGAATTTCACCGCGGGTCTCGCCGAGTTGGTCGCCAACAGAGGTATCCGGGTGAATGCCGTTGCGCCTGGGCCGATTTGGACTCCGCTCATCCCCTCCACCATGCCGCTAGAAAAGACGAAGGATTTTGGCAAGCAGGCCCTGCTCGGTCGCGCCGGCCAGCCGGCCGAACTCGCTGGGGCCTATGTTCTGCTTGCCTCTGATCTCGGCAGCTACATGACCGGTGCGGTGATCCCTGTCACCGGCGGCGAAATCATGATCTGAGAGGAAACCATGACGGACATTCGCAAGCATGGCTTTGAAAGCGATGCGCAATGGCGTGAGTATCAGCAGGAGATCGAGGAGGCGACGAGCTACTCCCGTAGCCGGCTATCGAACGAGCAAAGTCTCGTTGACGACCTCGCGCTATTGCGCGCCGACGTCACAGCGTTGCGAGAGCAGATTTGGGCACGGCGCTCTGGAGACAGGATGACCCGTTGGCAGCGCGTCGGAGGCGCCGTGGCGCTTCTGCTGATCGCCGCCCTCGCCGCCAGATAAGATAAAAAAGAGCCCTGATAAGGCCGGGGCTCTTTCCATTCAGGGCAGTTTGACCGGGGGCTATCTTGTCCAGACCCGCAACGTGCCGAGACTTTTGAGGAAGCTGGAGACAGCGTCGGCCCCATCGATCTCCACAGTCCCCTCATCCAGCATCTCTCCGGCACCAGCTTTCTCAAGAAGGGCAAGGGCGGGCGCGGTGTAGCCGATGAACTTGCAATGGG
>NZ_JALIQS010000021.1 GCF_024704725.1 Shinella sp. CPCC 101442
CCGTATCAATGGCCATCGATCGGGCGATGATACGCTCATTCGGCAGGAAGTCGAATCCAGCACCGCCGCTGCAGCGCTTCGAAAGGCGATTCCTTCCGCCTATCACCGGATCTGGCTGCCACCAGTAAGCAGGAGCGCAGCATGACCCTACTCCTAAGCCTCTGGCTCAAATTCAAAGGCTACCTCGCTATGGCCGGTGTGGCGCTCGCGGTCATCGCTGGAGCCTTCCTGTATGGCCGGTCGGGCGGCAAGGCCGACGCAGAAGCCGAGCAGGCCCACAACAATGCAAAAGCAATCAAGAAGGCGAGGGGCGTCGAAGATGCAGTTCAAGGTATGGGCAGCGCTGATGTTGACGCTGGTCTCGCTAAGTGGATGCGTGACGGCAAGCGGTAATTTCTGCGATGTCGCGCGGGCCGTGCGGCCAAGCGTGGAAGATAAGATGACCGGAGAGACGAGACGGCAGATCCTGCGCGAGAATGAAAAGCTGGCGAAGCTTTGCGGGGTGGTGCCGTGACGGTAGAACTATGGGCGCAACTCGTCGGCGGGATCGGCTTCTTCATCTTAGTGTCCGGCACTCTCTGGGGCATCTGGTGGCGGATTGAGGGGAAGGTTGACAAAGCCAAGGCTGAAGCGTCTGGCGCGGCATTGGCAGCCAACGCCCTTGCCTCCCTGACCCGGCAGGAACTGGCTGACCACCGCCTGCATACCGCCGAGACCTACGTCACAAAAGCCGGGATGCAGGAGCAGACTGCGCAGATTATGCGAGCGATCGAGGGTGTTGGGAATCGTATTGATGGCCTCGGCGAACGATTAGACCGGCTATATGAGCCTCGTCCTGCTGCCCACCGTCAGTCCTAGCGAACCACCTGCGCGACGATCCAGGTGTTTGAGCCCTTATTGCCGCACTTCAGGCAACGGAGGAGAGGGCGGGGCAGCGGAACGGAATTGATCACCAGTAGATGCGGAGAGCCCAGATAAAACGTGTGGTAGAATAAAATCACTGGTTGAGCCGTGGAACTCTCGCCAATCAAAAAAGAGGAGTTTGAAATGGCTGTTGAGCGACATCAAGGAGCCACCGTGGATTTGACAGGAGTTTCCCTGACTACCGGTTACACCATCGCTGTACCCACAACAATTTCCAATGTCTGCACGGTCGAACTGGGGCTTCACGGTATCATCGCCTCCACGGTAGGTACGCCCTGGGGGTTGCGCCTTGGAGCGACCGCTGGCATCGAAAGCTCGGGATACCGCGCGGGGCATTCGCGTATGACCTCCACCGTACAGAGCGTGTCGGAGAGCGAGAATTGGTTCGTGATGTGCGGCCAGACAGAGACCTCAAATGACTTTTACGGTTACGCTCGCCTGGGACTATCAACGCCTACGCATAGATGGTTCTGCGAGAGCATGCTGTTCGACTACGGCGGGGAGGGGATTCAACGACTATCTGCGGGGACGAAGAAACTCACTTCCGCGTTGACGCACATTCAGATTTGGGCCGGCGGCAAACCAGGAACGTTTAGCGCAGGGCTCGTAATGCCGGTCTATTACTACACGACTTAATTTCGCGTCCGATCGCCGGCTGGAAGTACAACCACACCAGCGCCGCTGTTCATTCGGGGATGGCGGCGCTTTTTTGCGTTCGCGGGGGAGGGATGGATCTTGCCGCCATGGCCCCCGGCGTAACGTTCAGCGAGGCGCTGAAGCGGATTGCGTAGGCGGTGATCGGGAAGGGTTAAGGTGATCGGCCCAACAGGACGTCCCCTTCTCTACGTTCGCGGCTTTCGCCTCACCGGAGGTAGGATCGATTGACGAAGAGGGATACTTCATTCACCCTTGCCGCTAAACGATTTACAAAAACGCAAGGGTGACATGGACATTCACAGCCATGAAGGCGCCGGTCCAATTCGATTCGGCATGGCTCGCGAAGAGGTGCTTCATCTGCTTGCGGCGGAAGCGGACAGCTTTAAACGGAACCCGACCGACGTCCACCCTTGCGACCATTTCATCAGCCTAGGCTGTTTTGTCTACTATGCCGATAGGAACGGGTTGTTCGAGGTTATTGAATTTTCGGCCCCTGCAAAGCCTACTCTTAATGGCGTGGACTTGCTGAATGTCGGGTTCATCGACCTCCTTGACATAATACGAGACGCAGATCCGCAGGTGTCCATCGACACCGAGGGTTTCACCTCAGTCCGTCTCGGTATTGGTGGCTGGGCACCATTCCTCAAATCCGCCCCCAACTCTTCAGTGGAAACGATAATTGTTTTTGCGCCCGGCTATTACGACTGACGAAAGTCGCGGCGGACTGGATGCAGCAAGCCCCTCGATCTTGCGGCGGACCACGCTTCATCGAGCGAGGGAGGCGCATAGGGATGGTGCTGATAGGGAAGGGGTGACTTGGCGTGAGAGTTGCTCAGCGCATCGAGGTAGGCCAGTGTGGAGGGATCGAGCGGTATCAACATGAGAGCAAATGTGTAAATTAGCTCCAGCCGATACCTCACGAAACCGCAGCCCTTTCAGCGATTCGTTGTTCCGCGTCCTTCTCCGCAGCCAATCGCTGGCCAAAGGCCATGATGTCTTTCACGACAAGAGAGATAGCGGGTTCCTCATTCGCGATGTACGACGAGCTTCTGTCCTCAATCCGTGGTACCGGCTTGCCAGAAGCCCACTGCTGGGCTTTCCCTGTGGAGTCTTTGCGCTTCTTTTTCTCGAATATATCTCTGTAACGCCTCGGCGATATGCCGATAAATGGAGCAAATAGGACCTTATTTTCCGCTTCAGCGCTGGAAAAGGTAATCGAGTCTTGGTGCAAGTCTTTAGCGTGGCTTTTCGGATACGGCTCCAAGAAAACTACTTTCCGTATTCCTGAAGAAACAATATGTTTGGCGCACATATGGCAAGGAAAAGTAGTTGAAAAAAGAATTGAGCCTTGAAGTGGCTTGCCTTTCCGAGCCGCGTCTGTGATCGCAGACATCTCTGCGTGAATTATCCTTCCAAACTCTATGATGTCCATAACTTTGGAATCTTCGATCAGTTTCTCTGACAGTAGTTTCTCAACTTGCTCCACGGTGCTGCCAGCGCGTGTTAGTTTTTCCGACAGGAATTCTAACTTACCTAGTCTCTCAACCAGGTCAAATAAAAGCCGAAGCTTGCGCGAGTGGTTTCCATCTTCGCCTTCTTCGAAATCTCGATGGGGCTTCATATCGGCGTCGTCGCACCAGTACGTGCCGCCAAACGGCTTAGGGACCTCGTTGCAGCCTAGTGTGATCACCTCTCCTTGCTCGGAGAAGATTGCTGCGCCGATTTGTCTGGAAAGATCTAGTGACCTAAGCGATGCTCCCGCCGCGGCGTACATGCCATACTCTCGCTTGGTGGGCGACATGCCGTTGTGGCCAAAAAAGGCATTGATAAACCTATCGATCACCTCTTTTGTTTCACCATTTGACCCGCCCGGTACGAAAACGTCACCAAGGTGGAAAACGTCAGACACACGTTGCCCAAAATCTTCGCCAACTTCGTTATTGTCTCGTTCGATTAGGTCGATCGCGGTCTTCTCTGCCACTGCATCTTCTACGAGACTCGTGCGGTATTGCTTTATTTTCCTGATAAGTTGTCGCCTGCGATCATCGGCATCGGAGAACACGGAAACCTGGATAAATTTTCGGCCGTAAACATTTCGAAGCAGGGCAATTTCCTCCTCCCGTTTAAACTGGCGAAGGATGAAGGCATGCTTTAGAATCGGTTGGTTCCGAGCGTCTTTCTCGTCCATGCCTTTCGGCGCAGCTGTTGCGCGCAGCCGTCGTATTTCACTGATCGCGATGCATGCTAACGCAGCATGGTTCTTTGCTTCTCGGCGAACGCGGTCAGCGTTCTCGATCAAAGAGTTGTACCGCTCACCGTAGCTTGAATCCGCGACTTTCAGGTCAGGCAACAGGTCAGCCATCACCGAAGTGATGTGGATGATGGTCGATTGGTACTCGACATCTGCGAGCGCGCTCTGCAAGTGGGCGGCTACAGCGTCCATGTCGACTCCAATTGGTCCGACGAGGCCGATGACGAGTTCAGGATTGTCGACTATCGTGCTTGCGTTCATGTCACACCTTAAGCGGAACTTAACGACCATAGGCCGATTATAGATTTCGCCGAGCCGGGATAAATTGTATGTTTGAGTCGGGATTGCCTCAGGAGGGATACAATCATGGATGCTAAAACTGTCAAGAGCGATACAGTTTCGAGTAGAACCAGAGGAGAGCAGCTCTGGTCCATCATGACCGATGCCGCGCAGAATGTGTTAGAGCGCCCGGAGAGCCAGCGCGGTCCATATGTGATCAGCGACAGCGATCTCAGGCTCGTTAAGCAAGCTTCGTCTCGTTAACACAAAGCCCGCCATCTCGGCGGGCTTTTTGTTTTTGTGCGCGCTGAAGAACTTCCGCCGCCCTGATAAACGCCTCGCGGGCAACCGCGGGGTCTTCTTTCCCTTCCAGGACTGCCAGACACGTTTCGCACGCTCTCTGAAGCGCCTCCCCGGTATCGACCGGCCCCATCAACGCTCTCGCTGCTTCAGCAGTGCTGGTCACAGTCCAGTACTTCCGAGCTTGGTGGTTTCAAACGTGATTGGTCTTTCCCACCCACCGATTTCCATTTCACACCCCACGCGAAACAAAGAGCCCCGCACGAGGCGGGGCAAAGTTTGGACCAGTGCAGCGGAGAAACTTTCTCTCGGCTGGTTTTGTTCCTTAAAGCGAGCTGACGATCGGCGCCGGCCGCTCGGTAAGCCTCGAGCTGTTGATGTCCCTGCTGACGCGGTGCATCTGCATTTCACCGTCGAGGTGACGGGCGAGGATGCCCTTGAGGTTTTCCTTCGGCGTCGCCGGATTGAGCCAGCCCTCAAAGACCTCAGGATCGAGGATGATCGGCATGCGGTCGTGGATTTGGCTGATAGGGGCGATCGACGGCGCCGTGATGATCGTGCAGCTCGTGACGTCCAACTTTGCGTTATGTGCCCATAGGCCGGAGAAGGCGTAGGGGGCGACGCCCGGCATCTGGATCAACCACGAAGCGACCTTTATTGCGGCGGGGCTGGGGAACCAACGTGAGCTAGGATGCACATCGAACGCCGCACCCATTAAACGACGTTGTCTGTATCCTGTTCCACACGTGCCGTCCTTTTCCATCGCAGGCAGCTCGCCGCTGATTACAGAATGAAGTCTGTCGCTTTCAGCCGAATTGCCTGATCCAGCATGATCGAAAAGTCGACGGTGCCGTCTCCGCCGAGATCAGCATGAATGATCGTTTTTCCCGAAGCAATTTCGTAGCGTAGCTGACCCGCCTTCTTGCTGAAAGCTTCAGTGCCGACAAAGTCGAACGCTTGATTGCCCATTGAGTTGAGCTTCGCGTCGATAACTCTCAGGTCGATCTTGTCCCCCTCGCTTCGCGAAAAATCCATGATCGTGTCTCTGCTTGAAGATCCGTAGGAATCCTTTTGGGATAGAAAGGCAAAGGTGTCAGCGCCAGTCCCCCCGTAGAGTGTGTCGGCGTGGGCGCCGCCAACCAGGCGATCGTTTCCGCCCATCCCGTTGAGTGTGTCGTTCCCGTCCGCTCCGCTCAGCGTGTTCGCTCCGGAACTACCAATTAAGAGATTTCTCAACCCGTTTCCGGTCCCGTTGAGGTTCGTGGCTCCGAGCAATGTCAGATTCTCTACGAACGCCGTGAGCGAGTAGGTCACGGAACTCAACACTTTATCGAGGCCATATGTCTCGACAACTTTGTCACCGACGTTGTCTACATAGTAGGTGTCGTCTCCGTTTCGGCCTTCAAGAGTGTCTGCGCCCCCACGACCATTGAGCACGTTGTTCCCGCTATTGCCGGTAATGACGTTCGCAAGATTGTTGCCAACGGCCGAAAGATCCTTGAGTCCAAGCAGAACCAAGTCCTCGACATTGTCCGCGAGTGCAAAGTTAACGCTGGTCCTGACGGTATCCCGGCCGCCTGACGTTATGTCGCTCACCCGATCTCGTACGTCGTCCACCATGAAAACATCGTTGCCGATGCCTCCGGCCATTGAGTCTGCGCCCAGGCCGCCGTCCAAAAAGTCGTTACCTGCACCGCCATCAAGAGTATCGTTTCCGTCTTTTCCTGCGAGCGTGTCATTGCCGTTGTTGCCGCGAAGGGTATCGGCTTTTTTACTCCCTTCGAGTTTATCAGCAAACGGGGTGCCGCTTATGGAGAAAGCCCATCCATTAAGGGCAGGGGAAGACGAGGCTTCCTGGACAGCTCCATTATGGAATTTAATCCAAAAGCTGCTCCCGCTGCCGACCGTTACGTCGACCGCTCGATTTGCTTTCGAGAAATCCATGCTGACGGACTCAAACCCATTAAAGGTGTGTTCCATTGAGGTTAGATGGTTGATTAGAAGGCGGTCGTTTTGGCCTTCGGTTGTTCCCCCAGAGTTTATCACCGTGCGCAAGCTCGGACCGTCTAGGCCATCGGATTTCACGCCTCTGGCATCAACTACGTTAGTGCCCCCAGCCAAGACGAGCTCAAATATCTCAAAGCCCGATATCTTAGTCGATCCACCAATGTTGATTTCGGTGGCTTGCTGGGCTGCGAGTTTAAAGTTGAATGCAGGCGCGCCTTTATCCAAAGTAAAGATCAGCTTGTCGACACCAGCACCACCGATCATGGTCCCGCCGATTTGACCATAAATGGTATCGTTGCCTGCGCCGCCGTCAAGGATATCGCCGTAAGTCAGGTCCTTGGTCAGCACCGGTCTTCGACTGCCGTTGTAGACAGAATTGTAGTACGGCATCAATATATCATTACCTTCGCCACCGTAGGCGATATCGGTCCTATCGCTGCCAGTGAACTTGTCGTCACCGTCGCCAAGGTCTGCGACAACGTTCCCAAGAAATTTCTTGTCGTAAAGGCGCGCCCAGTATGTATCGTCAGATACAGAACCTTCGTACCGATAGAAAAAATAGTTCGCAGGATCGTAAAAAGTGTATATCGGGCTAGGATATCGACCGTTGCTGATTACACTACCGCCGACCATATCCGCGGTGAGGATCGCATGTAGGGCCGAGTCTATCATCTGCTTTGCCCTGCTGAACAAACTTTGTGCGCTTTGTTCAGAAGATGTTGCATATTCATATTTCAGTTGGATGTCTTGGAAGAGGGTACTGTCCATTCGCATCTCTGTGCCAAAGAAAAATGCTCGCGGCATTACATCGATAGACACAACGTTCTTGTATTTTTTGACGCCGTCATCAGTGTATGGGACACTTGAAAGGCTAATCTTAGTCCTAGGCGATAGAAAGGCGGTCATAGTTCCGCCGCGTAGTTCAGGCTCGCCAAAATTGAAGGATCCGTCGCTGTTTAGAGACCCTTGCCATGCAATGCCCATCTCTCTTGCGTTCTCGAATTTTGTCTTCCCGTCGCCATTGCGGTCGTGAGCGGTAAATGTGTGCCGTGCTAAAATATCATCACGATACATGACTGGTCCTGCTTGGGTAACAATAGGTTGTTAACGCATAGCTTCCCCTATGTAGAGGAGCAATCGCATTTCTTAATCAACCTTAACTTAGCCGCAGTAATTCGCTTCGATGGCGCACTTCGCCCTCTCCGTGTCGACCGGTTCGAAGGCCCGCACCAGCTCCCCTCATCCAGCACCACGAGCGTGCTTGTTGTCACCGTTTTTCCCCGAAACAACTGTGACGGAAGCCGCTCGACAGGACGTGCCGGTGCTGCTTTACGACTTCCGGTCTGCGTCGCAGCAGGCGGAACGAGCATAGTAGCGGCGAGAGGATCGTACAAAGGGCTTCACCACCACCCCATCCACATGCAGATGTCGATCATCTCGCCGGTCGAGAGACTGATAAGGAAACGCCGCCCACGGGAACCGGGCGGCGTTTTGCGTTCATGAAAACGGTTCCCGGCTATCGTCCGAGATAGACGCCCAGCGTAAACCAAGCCGCCGCTGCATTCATGGCCGCCGCCGCTAGCATGGAGAAGATTGTCGGCCGCAGCCATGCGAGCAGAGCCGAAACGACTGCAAGGGCCGAAACAACATAGATCATAGCGAATTCAGAATGGGCACCTGCCGCTCGGTGAAGCAGGGGCCGTACCTCGTTAATGCTCTATCCCCGAGCCGAATGTCAGTTTGACTGTAGCATTCCGTCACATCATCAACCAATCGCTGCCTGAAAGGCTACTCGGAGAAAGCATCGAGACAAAGAATATTTCGCTTTCGCCTCGGGTGACGCAGACGTTATCGCCGCTTCTGTAGGCATTAACGCTTCGCGAGACGTCCGTTTCTGATTGAGAGCACCATTCGCGAAAGGCGTCTTGATTGGCAAAGAACCTCCCTATCTTCGCGCTAGATAGATCAAGTTTATCGACTTTACCGTTGAAGTTTGAGATGCGGACCCCTGTCAGACCAACTTCATTGTCTAAGGTACGTATCCCTCCAATTGCTACCTTGTCTTGACTTTTCCCAAGCTCAACTTGAACATCCCCGCCCTCGTTGCCGCGATAAGAAATATTAATTTTCAGGCTTTTTTCACCACTCCAGATTTCTATGGGGTCATCGTCATCAAAGTTATATGCCCTCACGTTGATTGTTTTTGTGGCGATAGTAGCGATGTACTTTCCAACAGTATGAAATTGACCCTCTAGCACAATAGATGGCATATCAACGTATAGGATATCTTCTCCTAAGTTTGATTTTGTAGCTTTATCTATTATTTTGTCTCCGGCTGTAAAATAAAAGTAGTCAGAGCCTCTTCCTCCTAGATACCTGTCAGCCCCCGATCCGCCGTTTAGTATATCGCCACCGTCTCCACCGAAGAGTTCATCTTCACCCGAGTTGCCCATAAGTAAATCATATTGAGACGACCCATAAAGTTTGTCTTTTCCGCTGCCGCCATACAATGAATCGTCGTCGATGGCACTGGAATTATACCTTGCTTTATAATTTTGTTTCGTATTCGCATATATTAAGTCATCCCCAGCCCCACCGAGAATTACATCGCTGCCTTTTCCACCGATAACTATGTCATCGCCAGCGAATGAATCGATTATGTCAGAACTTTTGCTGCCTGTGATGAGATCTACGGATTCTCGTCCGAACACGTAATTCGGGGTAAATGGATCCCTACCTGTTGGCACGTTGGCGGCGTGTTTTTCTCCGCGGATAAAATACACAATGCTGTCTTCAGTGATGTCCGCAAAGTCGGAGCCTTGATATTTCTCGAGTGCATAGAGGCCACTGCTCTGCAGAAGCTCGAGACTCTCGATCAACTTAACATTCTTGTGTGGGTCTAAGATTCTGTCCCAAGACGTACCTTTTGTCTTTCCGGTCCAAATCGTATTCCAGTTCTGGGTGTAAACAGCGCCCTGTCTCACATCCCCTGGCTCATGCGATGCCATGAAAATAGGATCGTTGCTGAACCCGAAATTTACGACCTGATCGTGATCAGACCACTTAGAAATAAAAGGGGATTCGAAGCCGATATAGTTCGCCCCAACGAAGCTTTTCCACAGCCGGGCTTCTTGAATTTGGTGGGCGGTTTCGGCATTTTCTGCCACATATTTTGCGTGGTTGAAGAACTGATTAACGGCTGCGCCGCCGAGGCTGTGGCCGGTGATCAACAAATCCGAAGGTGATATGCCAAGTTTTTTAAATGCCGCGCCCAAAGCTTCGATGGCTATTTCAAAAGACAGGACATATCCATTTTTATCGGATGCTAGTCCTAGCCACCACTGAGCATCTTTTAGTCCGTCGGTTCCACGAAACGATAGCGCGTACCGTCCGTCGTCGGACTTCAGCAGCTGTAAGAAACCCTCACCTTTATCGTTGGTCACGCCAAGTCCGGAAAAGGTAATGTCGTTACCGGCTTGAACCTTCGCTTTCTCTAAGAGGCGCATGATACTGACTTTTTTCCAGCCTGAAGGGGCCGATTCGTCCTCATACGCGGCGTTGGCTAATCTTGCAGCTTCTTTTACTTCCCTGACAGTCCAGTCATTTTGTGAAAACAGCGGCACAGCATCTTCCCAAGTGGTTTTGGGAGGAGAGGCTAATATTTATCTATTGGTTTTGCAACGGGCCTCGACTATTCCCTCTAGCCGCGAGCCAAACTTATTTGGTTAAAGGGTATCTATCTGCCAACTTTCCACCACCACGGTCCGTTTCAAACACCATGTGAAACAAGTAGCCCCGCACAGAGCGGGGCTAATAGGTCTGGACCATTACAAATTGATTGGCCGGTGGATTTGTTCCTAGCCTGCCATGCGGTCTACTTCGCCTCTATATGTGACGTGCCACCGCGCGCCGATCTTGTTCAGGGCGATGAAGCGCTGCTCGCCTTCAGGAGACTCCAGGATAAGCCC
>NZ_JALIQS010000022.1:0-2500 GCF_024704725.1 Shinella sp. CPCC 101442
GAGCATAGGCCATCGGATGTGGGGTGTTTGAAGGCTTAAAACGCAAGAAAGCCCCACGAGGGGGCTTTGTTGGTATGGCGTATGATTTGGTTGCGGGGGCAGGATTTGAACCTGCGGCCTTCAGGTTATGAGCCTGACGAGCTACCGGGCTGCTCCACCCCGCGTTACCAGGTTTTTGCCGTAAGGCAAAATACCGACCGATTTTTGCCGAAGGCAAAGATCGTCTTATCCGGTCCGGTTTTTGCCTATTGCAAAATACCGTTGGATGCGAAGACCTCACATCCGAGGTTTTAGAAAGCATAAAGGCCGCTTTGAGCGGCCCTTTGGTTTCGGCAGGGCCGAATGTGTGTCGAGAAGATTGTTTTGCTTCGTGAGAAGCACATTGCCTTTAGCAGACCTGGCAGCGACCTACTCTCCCGCGTCTTAAGACGAAGTACCATTGGCGCTGGGGCGTTTCACGGCCGTGTTCGGAATGGGAACGGGTGCGGCCACCCCGCCATAACCACCAGGTCGGCTAAGGGCAATGTGATGAGAAGCTGGTAGAGGAAGGAGACTTCCTCGTTTGTCTTATTTTATGAACACGTCTTGGTCATTTGCCCTCGTTTTGAGGGTTGATGAGCATGAACAATGAGAACGATCAAGCCAATCGAGCTATTAGTACCGGTAAGCTTCATGCATTGCTGCACTTCCACACCCGGCCTATCAACGTGGTCGTCTTCCACGGCTCTCAAGGGAATACTCGTTTTCAGGTTGGTTTCCCGCTTAGATGCCTTCAGCGGTTATCCATTCCATATATAGCTACCCTGCTATGCCGTTGGCACGACAACAGGTCCACCAGAGATATGTCCATCCCGGTCCTCTCGTACTAGGGACAGATCCTGTCAATATTCCTACACCCACGGCAGATAGGGACCGAACTGTCTCACGACGTTCTGAACCCAGCTCACGTACCGCTTTAATTGGCGAACAGCCAAACCCTTGGGACCTGCTCCAGCCCCAGGATGCGATGAGCCGACATCGAGGTGCCAAACAACCCCGTCGATATGGACTCTTGGGGGTCATCAGCCTGTTATCCCCGGCGTACCTTTTATCCGTTGAGCGATGGCCCTTCCACGCGGGACCACCGGATCACTATGACCGACTTTCGTCTCTGCTCGACTTGTCAGTCTCGCAGTCAGGCGGGCTTATGCCATTGCACTCGACGACCGATTTCCGACCGGTCTGAGCCCACCATCGCGCGCCTCCGTTACTCTTTCGGAGGCGACCGCCCCAGTCAAACTACCCACCATACACTGTCCCGGACCCGGATGACGGGCCGCGGTTAGACATCCATGACGATAAGGGTGGTATTTCAAGGATGGCTCCACAAGAACTGGCGTCCCTGCTTCAAAGCCTACCACCTATCCTACACATGCCGACACGAATGCCAGTGTAAAGCTATAGTAAAGGTGCACGGGGTCTTTCCGTCTAACCGCAGGAACCCCGCATCTTCACGGGGAATTCAATTTCACTGAGTCTCTGCTGGAGACAGCGGGGAAGTCGTTACGCCATTCGTGCAGGTCGGAACTTACCCGACAAGGAATTTCGCTACCTTAGGACCGTTATAGTTACGGCCGCCGTTTACTGGGGCTTCAATTCAAAGCTTGCACCTCTCCTTTTAACCTTCCAGCACCGGGCAGGCGTCAGGCCCTATACGTCGTCTTGCGACTTCGCAGAGCCCTGTGTTTTTGATAAACAGTCGCTACCCCCTGGTCTGTGCCACCCCAAAAGACTTGCGTCCATTGGGGTCACGCTTCTTCCGAAGTTACGCGTGCAATTTGCCGAGTTCCTTCAGCAGAGTTCTCTCAAGCGCCTTGGTATTCTCTACCTGACCACCTGTGTCGGTTTCGGGTACGGTCTATACGGTGGAGCTATTTCCTGGAACCGCTTCCCCGCCCAGACAATCCAATAAGTCTGAACAAGTTACGCAATCCGTCACTACCACCAGGCCCACGAATATTAACGTGGTTCCCATCGACTACGCGTTTCCGCCTCGCCTTAGGGGCCGGCTAACCCTGCTCAGATTAACTTTAAGCAGGAACCCTTGGTCTTTCGGCGAGAGGGTCTCTCACCCTCTTTATCGTTACTCATGTCAACATTCGCACTTCCGATACCTCCAGGAGCCCTCACGGGTCTCCCTTCACAGGCTTACGGAACGCTCCGCTACCACACGTCTTGCGACGTATCCTCAGCTTCGGTGCATGGCTTTAGCCCCGTTACATTTTCGGCGCAAAGACCCTTATTTAGACCAGTGAGCTGTTACGCTTTCTTTAAATGATGGCTGCTTCTAAGCCAACATCCTGGTTGTTTTGGGATCCTCACATCCTTTCCCACTTAGCCATGACTTGGGGACCTTAGCTGGAGGTCAGGGTTGTTGCCCTTTTCACGACGGACGTTAGCACCCGCCGTGTGTCTGCCGACTAGTACTCCCAGGTATTCGGAGTTTGGTTAGGATCAGTAA
>NZ_JALIQS010000023.1 GCF_024704725.1 Shinella sp. CPCC 101442
GGCGTGAGCCATACGGTATCGCCGTGGGTGACGGGGAAGTCGCCGTCGGCGCGTACGGTCATCGTTCCGATGCCCTCGACATTGACATGCAGGAAGGTGTCGGAGCCGAGATGTTCGGCGACGCCGACGAGGCCCTTCCAGCTGCCGCTCTCCTTGGAAAGCCTGATATGCTCGGGGCGGATGCCGGCGGTCGGGGCCTCGTACGGCTTGGCCGCCTCGCCCTTGACGAAGTTCATGCGCGGCGAGCCGATGAAGCCGGCGACGAACAGGTTGTCGGGCTTGTTGTAGAGATCGAGCGGCGAACCGACCTGCTCGATATTGCCGGCATTCAACACGACGATCTTGTCGGCCATGGTCATCGCCTCGACCTGGTCGTGCGTGACATAGATCATCGTGGTCTTCAGCTGGTGGTGCAGCTCGCTGATCTCCAGCCGCATCGTGCCGCGCAGCGCGGCGTCGAGGTTCGACAGGGGTTCGTCGAACAGGAAGGCCGAGGGTTCGCGCACGATGGCGCGGCCGATCGCCACGCGCTGGCGCTGGCCGCCGGACAGCTGGCCCGGACGGCGCTCGAGATAGTTGGTGAGGTTGAGCACGCGCGCCGCCTCCGTCACCTTTTTGTCGATCGCCGCCGGATCCATCTTCGCCATCTTCAGCGGGAAGGCGATGTTGTTGCGCACCGTCATATGCGGATAGAGCGCATAGGACTGGAACACCATGGCAAGCCCGCGCCTGGCCGGCGCTTCCCCGGTGACGTCGCGGCCGTCGATCTCGATCGTGCCGCTGGTGGTGTCCTCAAGGCCGGCGATCAGGCGCAGCAGCGTGGACTTGCCGCAGCCCGACGGGCCGACGAAGACGACGAACTCGCCGTCGTTGATGGTCAGGTCGATGCCCGGAATGACCTGCGTGGCGCCGAACGACTTGTTGACTTTCTTCAGGATGATCTTGCCCATGGTGGTTCCTCCCCTGTCTTTGTTCGTTACTTCACGGCGCCGAAGGTGAGGCCGCGGACAAGCTGTTTCTGGCTGAACCACCCCATGATCAGGATCGGCGCGATGGCGAGCGTCGAGGCCGCCGAGAGTTTTGCCCAGAACAGGCCTTGCGGACTGGAGAACGAGGCGATGAAGGCGGTCAGCGGTGCTGCATTGGTCGTCGTCAGGCGGATCGTCCAGAACGCCTCGTTCCAGGCCAGGATGATGTTGAGCAGCATGGTGGACGCGATGCCCGGCACCGCCATCGGGGTCAGCACATAGACGATCTCGCCCCACAGCGACGCGCCATCCATGCGGGCGGCTTCCAGGATCTCGCCGGGGATCTCCCTAAAATAGGTGTAGAGCATCCAGATGACGATCGGCAGGTTGATCATGGTCAGCATGACGGTCAGCCCGATGCGGCTGTCGAGCAGGCCGAAGTCGCGGAAGATCAGGTAGATCGGCACGAGCACGGCCACCGCCGGCATCATCTTGGTGGAGAGCATCCACATCAGGATGTCCTTGGTCTTGGCGGTCGGCGAGAACGCCATCGACCAGGCGGCGGGCACGGCGATCAGCAGCGCCAGGAGCGTCGAGCCGAGCGACAGGATCACCGAGTTCAGGAAGAACTTGAAGTAGTTGCTCTGCGCCTGCACGGCCGCATAGCTCTCGATCGTGCCCGAGGGGATGATGTTGAAGCCCTTGATCGCCTCGGTCTCGGATTTGAACGAGGTGATGATCGTGTAGAGGATCGGGAAGAAGATGATCAGCGCGACGATCCAGGCGGCGATGGTGAAGACGACGGTGCGTCGTGTCGAAACGGCTCTAGCCATGGTCGTATCCCCTTACTTGTCCAGGTTCTTGCCGACGGCGCGCATCAGGAAGAAGGCGACGATATTGGCGAGGATGACGGCGATGATGCCGCCGGCCGAGGCGCCGCCGACGTCATAGCCGAGGAGCGCGGTGCGATAGATCAGGAACGGCAGGTTGGTGGAGGCGTAACCCGGCCCGCCATTGGTGGTGACGAGGATTTCCGCGTAGACGCCGAGCAGGAAGATCGTCTGGATCAGGATGACCACGGTGATCGAGCGGGCGAGATGCGGCAGCGTCAGGTAGACGAAGCGCGACACGAAGCCGGCGCCGTCCATCTCGGCGGCTTCCTTCTGCTCGCCGTCGAGCGATTGCAGCGCGGTGAGCAGGATGAGCGTGGCAAAGGGCAGCCATTGCCAGGCGACGATGATGATGATCGAAAACAGCGGGTACTGCGCAAACCAGTCGACCGGCTGGAGACCCACGGCCCGGTTGATATCGGCAAGCACGCCGTAGCCGGGATGCATGATCATGTTCTTCCACACCAGGGCCGCCACCGGCGGCATGACGAAGAAGGGCGAGATGATCATGATGCGCACGATGCCCTGCCCCCACATCGGCTGGTCGAGCAGGAGCGCGATGCCGACACCGCCGATGACGGTGATGGCCAGCACGCCCACCACGATGAGCAGCGTGTTCCAGATCGACTGAAAGAAGGCCGGGTCGGTGTAGAAATACTGGTAGTTGAACAGGCCCGCCCAGCTGACATTGGCCGGGTTCAGGAGATTGTAGTTCTGGAACGAAAACCACAGCGTCATCGCAAGCGGCACGATCATCCAGATCAACAGCAACCCAACAGAGGGCGCCAACATCATCCGCGCCAAACCGCGCGTGTTCTCCGTCGCCATTAACATAACCTCCCCGT
>NZ_JALIQS010000024.1 GCF_024704725.1 Shinella sp. CPCC 101442
AAATAGGCTGCGTCAATCATGACGGTCTTCGGATCTGCGCTCTCGACGGCAAGACCTTCCATCGCGGGGCGACATTGTCCTGGCCTCGTCGCTGTTCAAGTAGGCAACCGAGGAAGTCAGCGGCAGCTACACCAACCGGCGTGAGCTGACAGGGAAGGACGGGACGGATCTCCCGGCGCCAGTGTCGCCGGTGACGATCTTCCAGGTGCCCGACATTGGCAGGGGATGAGCAGGGCGCGGCAGCACAGACGTTCATCCGGCCGCAACCAAGGCCACAGACGATCTTTCTTTCGTCATCGGCTAACATCGCGATCTATGGCGGCGCTACGGGCGGCGGGAAGACGAGGGCTCTTTTCATGGAACCGCTACGTCATGTCGACAATCCGGCATCCGGCGCGGTCTTCTTTCGGCGAACTGACACAGACCCGCAACGAAGGCGGCCTCTGGGATGAAAGCGAGAAACTCTATCCGGACCTCAGCGCGAACCCGCGATCAGCGCCAGACCTGCTCTCCTAAACGCGAGCACCTTTACTTTGGCGAACATTTAGGGGGCCGACAGCGCCGGCCCCGACGTTTCGCCGCTACAGCTTTACGGTGGCAACGCTGTCCCTGTAGTCCTCTTTCGGGTCACCCATCCCGAGGAACATTTTCAGGCCTGCGACAATGCTGGAGGCGTCTTTCCAGATCTCTGCGTCGGCGGGCTCAAAACGTAGTAGGCAAAGCTTTGGGTCATCCTTGCCCTCCTCAAACCATGCCGCCACAAAGCGGTTCCATAGGCGGTCGATGAGTGCAGGGTCATTGTCGACTTCGAGGGTGCCCTGAACGGTAGCGAAAATGTCGTGTCCCTTGGACGAATAGACAAGGGTCGCAGCAACAGGAGAGGCCGCGCTATCGGCCAGTTCGGTGCCTTTTGCGGTGAAGAAGAATATCGACTTGCGGTCACCGTCGAACTGAGCAGTGAGGGGCTTGGGGTGGACGTCCTTCGTCCCAACCATCGCGGTCATATCTGAGCGGATGGATTTCCAGAACTTGTCAGCGAATTCATGTTCGTCGGTCATGAGGGTGCCTTTCGGATGTAGTGGCGGGCGCAGATTGCGAAGACGTGTTGTGATCGACGGTCTTGGCAATAGGAATGCCTAAACACTTGAACCCGCACAGACGTTCCGAGCGGAAGGCCGGACAATGGCAAATGTTATCGCGCTGTTTCGCGACAGCCTGACCAGCCTGGTGTCCCGCATGGCACAGACCGAGACAAGGCCGCGACGACGTTCTACGCCTACGGGGTGACGACTGAAGAGCAGCTTATCGCCGCCTATAGCGCCGCCTACTTCGCGACGAAGATCGCCATTTTTAGAACTGCAAGCCGTGCATGACGTACCGCCTGCCGTAAAACCCGCAGTGCGATACCGCCGAGTCGATCGATCACAAACTGACACACCGGCCACGAGAGAGTTGAGGCGCGAAAATCCCTGCGACGGCAACGCCGTCTCAGCGAAGGCGTGGTGCAATGAGTAATCAAACAGGCACCATTGTATCGCTCCGCTACCAAGCGAGCGCCGCATCAGTTTCCAGTGCCGTCTGGGCTTACGCTTTGGCTATCACCGCCGGTGCTCGTCGGTTGGGTTGGGTCGCGGTCACTGGGAACAGTTTCCCCGCCGCCAGGAACGGTATTGTCGATTGTGTCCTGGGTGGGCGTCTGAGTGTCTTTGGTGGTGAAGGAGGTTTTTTCCGTCTCCACTGTAGGTTCCGTGGCTTCACCCCAAATCTCCAGCGCACCCCAGACTAGAAAAACAAGTCCCAAGCTGATGGCGAGCACTTTCAGCACTGGCCACCCCAAGCCACCCTGACGGGTTTCCCGGCCAGCATAGCTCTTCCGGTCAGGATCGTGGGTACTGTTAAGTGGGGCACCACGTTCGTCCTGTTGGTGGGGCATAAGAATCACTCCCTGGAAATCGCGTCAGGAAGAGAACATGCGGCAAAAGGCGAAGTTCCGGCTTGTGGCAGCCGGTAGCGACATCATCTGCTATCTCGAGCGTCAGAACGGGACGGTATGAGCCTCCGGTGGAGCCGTCCACCTCAATCAAAACCGGAAACGAATAGCCATGATCATGGCCTACAACCGCGGTGGATATCGCGTGCGGGTGAAACGTGGTGGACGCATTGAATACGCGGGCGACATAACCGGCTCGCGCGTCGCGCACCATCATCGTCACCTGTAGCGCCAAAATAAAAATACGTCTGGACAGCGAAAAGCGCGGCGGAAACCATCCTACGTGGAGGCTTCGCTATCTCCAGGCTGCATGCCTAAACAACGCGCCGAGCTTAGCGATGAAACACAGGTAGGTCGGAAGATTTCATCGCCTGCCGCGATCTTGTTCCTAGCCGGTCCCAAGCAAATTTCTTTGCTGCCGCCTCCGCGGCATCTTTGCTCAGTTAAGTATCTGGGAGCACATAATCCCTCCCGTCGCAGGAAAGCAGCGCGCGGCTACTTCTCACATCGAAATGCTATTGGATGTCACATTGATCGTTCATTTGGTTTCCCTCCTTCATTGAAGTTATAACCAGCATCGCGCTCGGATGTTCCCGCCCGATGATATTCGGCCCGGTTACATCGCCAGGAGGCCTCGCGACACACAGTCTGCCCACGGCATCGAACGCGGCAGAGATGTGC
>NZ_JALIQS010000025.1 GCF_024704725.1 Shinella sp. CPCC 101442
CTCGCCATGGGTGCCGACCGCGCCGTGCTGGTCGAGACAGAGGATCAGGTCGAGCCGCTGGCGGTCGCGAAGATCCTCAAGGGCGTCGCTGAAGCCGAACAGCCGGGCCTGATCATCGTCGGCAAGCAGGCGATCGACGACGATTCGAACCAGACCGGCCAGATGCTGTCGGCGCTGCTCGGCTGGGCACAGGCGACCTTCGCCTCCAAGGTCGAGATCGGCGATGGTTCCGCACA
The DNA here is from genome assembly GCF_024704725.1 of Shinella sp. CPCC 101442. Classification (GTDB taxonomy): domain Bacteria; phylum Pseudomonadota; class Alphaproteobacteria; order Rhizobiales; family Rhizobiaceae; genus Shinella. Next base: position 237 of record NZ_JALIQS010000025.1, read on the forward strand.
GGTCACCCGCGAAGTCGATGGCGGCCTGCAGACGATCGAGGTGAAGCTGCCGGCCGTCGTGACGACGGACCTGCGCCTCAACGAGCCGCGTTATGCGTCGCTGCCGAACATCATGAAGGCGAAGAAGAAGCCGCTCGACAAGAAGACGCCTGGCGACTTCGGCGTCGACACGAGCCCGCGCCTCAAGGTGCTGAAGACCGAAGAACCGTCCGGCCGCAAGGCAGGCGTCAAGGTCAAGTCGGTCGCCGAACTGGTCGACAAGCTGAAAAACGAAGCCGGCGTGCTCTAAGGCAGAAAAGGGAGAACTAAACCATGGCCATTCTTCTTCTGGCAGATCACGACAATGCGCATCTTTCCGACCAGACGGCGAAAGCGCTGACGGCGGCAGGCAAGATCGGTTCCGACGTGCATGTGCTCGTCGCCGGCGCCGGTGCCAAGGCGGCGGCCGAACAGGCGGCAAAACTCTCGGGCGTCACCAAGGTGCTCGTCGCCGAGGATGCCAGCCTCGCCAACAACCTGGCGGAACCGCTGGCAGCGCTCATCGTGTCACTGGCAGGCTCCTACGACGCCATCGTCTCGGCCGCGACCTCGGTCGGCAAGAACGTGCTGCCGCGTGTTGCAGCGCTGCTCGACGTCGCGCAGGTCTCGGAAATCACCGAAGTCGTCTCCGCCGACACGTTCAAGCGCCCGATCTATGCGGGCAATGCGATCCAGACCGTGCAGTCGACCGACGCCAAAAAGGTGATCACGGTGCGCACCGCATCCTTCGCCGCAGCCGGTGAAGGCGGCAGCGCCGCCATCGAAACCATTGCGGCGGCAGCCAACCCGGGTCTCTCGACCCACGTCAAGGACGCCCTGTCCTCGTCGGACCGTCCGGAGCTGACATCCGCCAAGATCATCATCTCGGGCGGCCGTGCGCTGGGTTCTTCGGAGAAGTTCCAGGAGGTCATCCTTCCGGTCGCCGACAAGCTCGGTGCTGCCGTCGGCGCATCGCGCGCGGCGGTCGATGCGGGCTACGCGCCGAACGACTGGCAGGTCGGGCAGACGGGCAAGGTTGTCGCCCCGCAGCTCTACATCGCCTGCGGCATCTCGGGCGCCATCCAGCATCTCGCCGGCATGAAGGACTCGAAGGTGATCGTCGCGATCAACAAGGACGAGGAGGCCCCGATCTTCCAGGTCGCCGACTACGGCCTCGTCGCCGATCTCTTCGAAGCTCTGCCCGAGTTGCAGAAGGCGCTCTGAGCC
>NZ_JALIQS010000026.1 GCF_024704725.1 Shinella sp. CPCC 101442
GGTCTCCGTTTGGGATCGTGGCGGGACCATACCACAAAAATACATATCGCGATAAAAAACATCTGGACAAGAGTTTGGATCGCTGCTAGCTTTAATTATCGCGATAACGGTTATCGTATGTCGCACCAGATCAAGGAGAGAACCCCATGTCCATGCTCAATACACTGCTCGCATCCGCCGCGTCGCTGCTCACCACCGCCGCCCTCGTCGTTCCCGCAGCCCACGCTCAGCCCGCCCCCACCAAGTCCATCGTCCTCGTCCACGGCGGCTTCGTCGATGGTTCCGGCTGGCAGCGCGTCTACAACATCCTCAAGAAGGACGGCTACAACGTCACCATCGTCCAGAACCCCACCCTCTCGCTCGCCGACGACGTCGCCGTCACCAGGCGCGCCATTGCCGCTGCCGAAGGCGACGTCATCCTCGTCGGTCATTCCTATGGCGGTGTCGTCGTCTCCGAGGCCGGCACCGATCCGAAGGTGAAGGGTCTCGTCTATATCGCCGCCTTCGCACCGGACGCCGGCGAATCCATCGCAAAGCTCATCGCCAACCCGCCGGAAGGCGCTGCCGTCCCCCCGATCCTGCCGCCGCAGGATGGGTTCCTCTTCCTCGACAAGGCCAAGTTCGCAGCCGCCTTCGCCGCGGACGTCGAACCGGAACTCGCCGCCTTCATGGCAGACTCGCAGGTTCCCTGGGGTGTCGAAGCCCTCACCGGTGAAGTGACGGTTCCCGCCTGGAAGCACAAGCCGAGCTGGTATCTTGTCGCCACCGAGGACCATATGATCCCGGTCGAGGCCCAGCGCGGCATGGCAAAGCGCGCCGGTGCAACCGTCGTCGACCAGGCCGGCTCCCATGCCGTCTATGTCTCACAGCCCAACGCCGTCGCAAAGATCATCGAGGA
>NZ_JALIQS010000027.1 GCF_024704725.1 Shinella sp. CPCC 101442
GAGCTTGGCGGCAATGCGCCCTTCATCGTGTTCGACGATGCCGATCTCGATGCGGCGGTGGAAGGTGCCTTGATCGCCAAATTCCGCAACAACGGCCAGACCTGTGTGTGCGCCAACCGTCTCTATGTGCAGGAGGGTGTCTATGACGCCTTCTCGGCAAAGCTCGCGAGCGCCGTCGGCAAGCTGAAGACCGGCAACGGTTTCGACGAGGGCGTCATCCTCGGCCCGCTGATCGATACGGCAGCCCTTGAGAAGGTGGAAGAACATGTCGCCGATGCGGTGAAGAAGGGTGGCCGTGTGGTGCAGGGCGGCAAGCGTCATGCGCTGGGTGGTACGTTCTATGAAGCCACCGTCATCGCCGATGTGACGCCTGACATGGCCGTCGCGCGCGAGGAGACGTTTGGCCCGGTCGCGCCGCTGTTCCGGTTCAAGGACGAGGACGATGTGATCGCGCAGGCGAACGACACGGAGTTCGGGCTTGCCTCGTATTTCTATGCCAAGGAGCTGTCGCGGGTGTTCCGCGTGGCCGAAGCGCTGGAATACGGCATGGTGGGTGTCAACACCGGCCTGATCTCCACGGCGGAAGCGCCATTCGGCGGTGTGAAACTCTCCGGCCTCGGCCGCGA
>NZ_JALIQS010000028.1 GCF_024704725.1 Shinella sp. CPCC 101442
AGTTGGACTTTTTAAGGGATGCCTCAAAAGCGCCTTAGAGCTAACCCGCTTTGCGTCCTGCGCATCCCGCGCTGCGAAAGAGACTTCCCATGACATGGCTACAGCTTACCTCCGATTCCGGTGAGACCGTCTTACTGAACGCCGACAATGCAATTCAGATTAAGCCGCATACCAATGGATCCCAGCTCATGTTCTCGGCGGTAATTCCGTCTAAAGAAGGCAAAATGCACGCCAAGACCGTCACTGTCACGCAGAGCATTGAACAGATCGGCAAGGCCCTTAAGGCTAGTTCCGCAAAATAGCCTCCTCGTTCTCCGCAACCAAAAATCGAAAGATTACCTATGGAATGGACGCTAATCTTTAGCGATGGCCAGCGGCGGAAGGCCGCCGTGGCTGTCGAATATGAAAGGGTCAATGGCAACAAAGTGATTGCCGACTCCTCGACCATTCGCACCGAGCCGGCAGCCCTGTACCGCGGCTTTCACGACAGCGGGCTTATCCTGGAGTCTCCTGAAGGCGAGCAGCGCTTCATCGCCCTGAACAAGATCGGCGCG
>NZ_JALIQS010000029.1 GCF_024704725.1 Shinella sp. CPCC 101442
TAGGGTCAGTACTCGTTAATCACAGCCAGAAGATGACGGTTGCGGCCAGAGCGAGGGCGGAGAAGAAGACAGTCGGACATCGGTCGTACCGGGTGGCGACGCGGCGCCAATGAGGCGACCGAACATGATCTCGATGCTGTTGCGGCGCGTGTATCGACGCTTGTCGTATTTGACCGGCAGGGACCGGGATTTGCGTCCGGGAAAGCAGGGTTTGATACCCTTCTGCTGCAGGGCATCCCTGAACCAGTCGGCGTCATATCCACGGTCGGCCAGCATCCACTGCGCCTTGGGAAGATCATCGAGCAGGGCAGCTGCGCCGGTATAATCGCTGATCTGACCGGCGGTTATGAAGAAGCTGAGCGGTCGACCATTCGCATCGGCGAGAGCATGCAACTTCGTGTTCATGCCGCCCTTGGTGCGCCCGATTAACCGCCCAAGCCCCCCTTTTTTAACCGCAGGCTTGAGGCCGTGCGATGCGCCTTCAAATAGGCTGCGTCAATCATGACGGTCTTCGGATCTGCGCTCTCGACGGCAAGACCTTCCATC